>NZ_CP071643.1:0-765000 GCF_051131975.1 Pseudomonas sp. Z3-8
GCCTCTTCGACATGCTCCAGCGTCGCAGCACCGGCACCGGTTACGCCCGCCACCGACACGTAGTACACAAAACCCGAACTGCCGTTGAGCACCGTCGGCAAGCGCACGTCATCGGTGGTCGGCGTGGTCAGGCGGATGAAGTCCAGGCCAGCCGCCTGGGCCGGTTCGCACAGTTCACTGTTGTGCTCGGGCGGCATGTCCACAACGATCAGGCCGTCGACTCCGGAGTCCAGCGCCTCGCCAATGAAGCGCTGCACGCCATAACGATGGATCGGGTTGTAATAACCCATCAGCACCAACGGCGTATCAGCATTGTCCTTGCGGAACTCACGAACCATCTGCAGGGTTTTCGCCAGGTTCTGCTGGGCGCCCAAGGCCCGGATGTTAGCCAACTGGATCGCCGGGCCGTCGGCCATCGGATCGGTGAATGGCATGCCCAACTCGATCACGTCGGCGCCAGCGGCAGGAAGTCCCTTGAGAATCGCCAGCGAGGTGTCGTAGTCCGGGTCGCCGCCGGTGACAAACGTCACCAGGGCAGCGCGGTTCTGTTCCTTGAGTTCGGCAAAACGGGTTTGCAGGCGGCTCATCAGTGTTTCTCCTGCTGGGATTGTTCCATATGGTGCATCACGGTTTGCATATCTTTATCGCCACGACCGGACAGGTTGACCACCATCAGGTGATCCTTTGGCAGGTTCGGCGCGCGCTTGAACACTTCAGCCAGGGCATGGGCGCTTTCCAGCGCAGGAATAATCCCTTCCAGGCGGCAGCATTTGTGGAAAGCTTCCAGGGCTTCGGCGTCCGTGACCGAGGTGTATTGGACGCGACCAATGTCGTGCAACCATGCGTGTTCCGGGCCGATACCGGGATAGTCGAGACCTGCGGAAATCGAATGCGCGTCGATGATCTGCCCGTCGTCATCCTGCAACAGGAAGGTACGGTTGCCGTGTAGCACGCCCGGCACGCCGCCGTTCAGGCTCGCCGCATGCTTACCGGTCTCGATGCCGTAGCCGGCAGCTTCGACACCAATGATCTCGACACTCTTGTCATCCAGGAACGGATGGAACAGGCCCATGGCATTGGAGCCGCCGCCGATACACGCCACCAAACTGTCCGGCAAGCGGCCTTCCTGGGCTTGCAGTTGATCGCGGGTCTCCTTGCCGATCACGGCCTGGAAGTCGCGGACCATTGCCGGGTACGGATGCGGACCTGCCACAGTGCCGATCAAATAGAACGTGCTGTCGACGTTGGTCACCCAGTCGCGCAGTGCCTCGTTCATCGCATCCTTCAGGGTGCCAGTACCGGCGACCACTGGGATGACTTCGGCACCGAGCAGCTTCATGCGGAACACGTTGGCCTGCTGGCGCTCGATATCAGTGGTGCCCATGTAGATAACGCAGTCCAGGCCGAAACGCGCCGCGACGGTGGCAGTGGCCACGCCGTGCATGCCCGCGCCGGTCTCGGCAATGATGCGTTTCTTGCCCATGCGCCGCGCCAGCAGGATCTGGCCTATGCAGTTGTTGATCTTGTGCGCGCCGGTGTGGTTCAGCTCTTCACGCTTGAGATAGATTTTCGCGCCGCCGCAATACTCGGTCAGGCGTTCGGCGAAATACAGCGGGCTCGGACGACCGACGTAGTCGCGCTGGAAGTAGGCCAATTCCTCGATGAACGCAGGATCTTCCTTCGCCACTTCGTATTCACGGGCCAGATCAAGAATCAGCGGCATCAAGGTTTCGGCCACATAGCGGCCACCGAAGGCGCCGAACATACCGTTCGCATCAGGGCCGCTACTGAGGTTGAAAGGGGTCGTAGACTGGGTCATCGGGCGCTCCAGGCGAATGCGTAGAAAGACAATGAGGCTCACTCTACCCCTGACATCTCGCCCTGAAAACCGATAAGATCGCCGCAACCTGTCAGGAAAACTCACAGATACCATGAGCCACGACCTCCCGCCGCTAAACGCCTTGCGTGCCTTCGAGGCCACCGCCCGCCTGAACAGCGTAAGCCAGGCGGCGGAACAGCTGCACGTCACCCACGGCGCCGTCAGCCGGCAACTGAAAGTGCTCGAAGAGCACTTGGGTGTCAGCCTGTTCATCAAGGATGGTCGTGGCCTGAAACTCACAGATGCAGGTTTGCGTCTGCGTGACGCCAGTGCCGACGCATTCGAACGCCTGCGCACGGTTTGCGCGGAGCTGACGCAAAGCACTGCGGACGCGCCGTTCGTGCTGGGCTGCTCGGGCAGCCTGCTGGCGCGCTGGTTCATACCCCGCCTGGGCAGGCTCAACGCTGATCTTCCCGACTTGCGCCTGCACCTGTCCGCCGGCGAAGGCGACCTGGACCCGAGGCGACCTGGACTGGACGCCCTGCTGGTATTCGCCGAACCGCCCTGGCCAGCCGACATGCAAGTGTATGAACTGGCCAGCGAGCGAATCGGCCCGGTCATCAGCCCTCGTTACGCCGGATTCATTCACTTGCAAGATGCGCCGGCCAGCGCGCTGCTGGGCGAACCGCTGTTGCACACCACTTCGCGTCCCCAGGCCTGGCCGACCTGGGCACGGCAAAATGCCCTTGAACCCCAGGCGTTGAAGTTCGGGCAAGGTTTTGAGCATTTGTATTATTTGCTGGAGGCTGCCGTAGCCGGGCTCGGCGTGGCAATTGCCCCCGAACCGCTGGTCGTCGAAGACCTGCGTGCCGGTCGCCTGGCCGCGCCGTGGGGTTTCAGCGAAACCTCGGCGCGGTTGGCGTTATGGCTGCCCAAGCGCGCCGCCGATGGGCGCGCCCGGCAATTGGCGCAATGGCTCAGGCAAGAGCTGAACCCATCGATTCAGTCGCCGCGTTTGCACAGCAAGTAGGCGGCCAACAAACCCAGCGCCCCGACCGCGACACCGGCGGTGGTCCAAGGGTGTTCTTGAGCGTAGTCGCGCGTGGCGATCCCGGTTTCGCGGGTTTTAACCTTGACCTCTTCATAGGCATCGCTCAGAAGATGCCGAGAATGTTTCAGTGCGCTTTCGGCATTTGCCTTCAACGACTTGAGGGTCTTACGCGACTCGTCCGAGGCGTCGTCCTTCAGGCTTTCCAACGACTTGAGCAGACTCTCGATCTCCGCTTCCATGCTTTGCAACGAGGCTTTGCGTAACGAAGTGCTGGCCATAGTGGCTCTCTCCTGCAGTGGTTGAGTAGCGTGTGAGAGTTGGGACTCCGACCGTTTGGGAAAGTGCAGTAAATCTGAACTTTCACAGCGTAAACGGCGACACAAGTAAGGCGAAAAATCGCTGCTAGGCTGTAAAAAACAACCAAAGGAGAACGTCATGAGTGATCATCACACGTACAAAAAAGTCGAGCTGGTCGGCTCGTCTCCCACCAGCATTGAAGACGCCATCAACAATGCCTTGGCCGAGGCCAGCAAAAGCCTCAAGCATCTGGAGTGGTTTGAAGTCACGGAAACCCGCGGCCACATCGAAAACGGCCGGGCCGCGCATTTTCAGGTGACCATCAAGGTCGGATTCCGGATCGCCAATAGCTGAGCTGATTTGAACTTGCACGCTGGCGGAGTGCCATAGGGAATGGCCATGCGCTATGGTTGGCGCATCAGGCCTTTCTGATACCTCCCTATTTGATCCGACCAAGGAGTGCGAGCGATGAAAAAGTTGATGGTGGCCCTGGGTTTGCTGAGCCTTGCGGGTAGCGCGTTTGCGGCCGGCAAGCCCTGCGAAGAGCTGAAAAGCGAAATCGCAGCGAAGCTTGATGCCAAAGGTGTATCGGGTTATTCGCTGGAAGTTGTCGATAAAGGCGCAGCGGCTGACGCAGAAGTCGTCGGCACCTGCGAAGGCGGTTCAAAGGAAATCGTCTACAAACGCGGCTGATTGCGCGTTCAAATCAAAGCCGACGCGGTGCGTCGGCTTTTTTGTGGCTGTGATTCAGCCTTTCATGACTTGCGCCAGCAGCTCATAGGAGTGCAACCGGTCGGTGTGCTCGTACAGATCACTGGTAAAAATCAGCTCGTCGGCCTGGGTTTGCTCGATCAGCACCTCCAGCCTGGCGCGGATTTTCTGCGGGCCGCCGATCATCGCCAAGCCAAGGAAGTCACCGACCGCTTCTTTCTCATGGGGCAGCCACAGGCCATTCATGGTTTCCACTGGCGGGCGCTGTACCAGACTCTGGCCGCGCATCAACGCGAGGATGCGCTGGTATACCGAAGTTGCCAAGTAATCGGCCTGCTCATCGGTATCCGCCGCCACCAGCGGTACGCCGAGCATGACGTAAGGTTTGTCCAGCACCGCAGACGGTTTGAAATGATTGCGATAGACGCGAATCGCTTCATGCATGAAACGCGGTGCGAAATGCGAGGCGAAGGCGTAGGGCAACCCGCGCTCTCCGGCCAGTTGCGCACTGAACAGGCTCGAACCCAGCAGCCACACCGGCACGTTGGTCCCCGTGCCTGGCATGGCAATGATGCGCTGGTCCGGGGTTCGCGGGCCGAGGTAGCGCATCAGTTCAGCCACATCGTCAGGGAAATCATCAGCACTGCCGGAGCGTTCCCGGCGCAGCGCCCGGGCGGTCATCTGGTCGGAGCCGGGTGCGCGGCCCAGCCCGAGATCGATTCGGCCCGGAAACAGGCTCTCCAACGTGCCGAACTGCTCGGCAATGACCAGAGGCGCATGATTCGGCAGCATCACCCCGCCGGAGCCGACACGAATGGTCGATGTGCCTCCCGCCAGATAGCCCAGCAACACCGCCGTCGCGGAGCTGGCGATGCCATCCATATTGTGGTGCTCAGCCACCCAGAAGCGGGTATAGCCGTATTTTTCCACGTGTTGCGCCAGGTCCAGGGAGTTGCGCAAGGACTGGGCGGCGTTGCCATCGGCACGAACGGGAACAAGGTCGAGGGTTGAAAATTTGACTTCGGACAGCTGTTTCATGGGCCGGCATCTCCAACGGCGTACCAGCTTTCCTGTGGGCGAAAGCCTGCCGTTTCTGTAGGTGTGTCCTATGAATGTGGGCATATACCCGAGATTCAATAGTAGCGGAGAAATTTCCTACTAAATTAGTCGACTAATCCGCCAGGGTGAACTTTATCAGCCGGTCTATCCTCACAATCCTGGCACTGAAAAATAACCAGGCGCGAACCCTCGCGCCGGATCATGAGGAGGCACACATGGCTATCGTCAAGAAAGCATCGGCTCACTGGGAAGGTGACCTGAAGACCGGAATCGGCTCCATCTCCACGGAAACCGGCGTGTTGCGCGAAGCGCCCTATGGTTTCAAGGCACGTTTTGAAGGCGGCAAAGGCACCAACCCCGAAGAATTGATTGGCGCCGCCCATGCGGGCTGTTTTTCCATGGCGTTTTCGATGATTCTCGGCGATGCCGGGCTCAAGGCCGACAGCATCGACACCAACGCCGAAGTGACGCTGGACCAGGTTGATGGCGGCTTTGCGATTACCGCGGTCAAACTGATCCTCAAGGCCAAGATTCCCGGCGCCACCCAAGCGCAATTCGAGGAATTGAGCAACAAAGCCAAGGAGGGTTGCCCGGTTTCCAAGGTGCTCAACGCCAAGATCACCCTGGAGGCCTCGCTGGTAAATTGATGAACTGAAAAGATCGCCGCCTCTCCACAGGCTGCGGTCTTTTTGATGGGCGATCTATTTGCCCGAAGGCAATTGTGATCGAATGCAGGTCTGCAGTTTCAGCGCACAGGCAGTGCGCGCTGTATTGAGGGATTCCAGCATGAAACGATTCGCCCTGGCAGTCATCGGTTGCGCATTGGCCACATCGGCCCTCGCGGCACCCAAGCCCTGTGAAGAACTCAAGAGCGAGATCGAAGCCAAGATCCAGGCGCAAGGGGTGGTGTCCTACACGCTTGAAATCGTCACCAATGAAGAAGCCCATGACCAGAACATGGTGGTGGGCTCCTGCGAGAACGGCACCAAAAAAATCATCTACCAGAAGAACGACCGCTAGGCAGCGCTACATCAGGCAATTGGCCTGCCGATCCTCGGCGACGATTTCACGCTTGGCGTTATAGAGCCGGGCGCTTGGGGAGTAAGCCAGGTTGCGAGCCTCCAGGCGATAACGCTGGCCGGCCTCGAAATGGTCGTAGCGTACGATGAGGTAGCACAGCCGTTCTTTCGGCTCGCTCATCATGCCCAGCCCGCCGCCAGCGCCGAACACCTCGAAGTCAAAGCGCACCTTCAATTCATGGCTACCCGGCGAGACCTGGAAAAATCGCCCGTCGCGCAGTCGCCGGCCGTCCAGGCTTTCAGCCATCAGCAACTTGCCGCCCGGCATTGGCGTGGCGAAATCGACCCAGGCCATGTTCGGGTCCAATTCCGGCAATGGGCTCGTTGCACATCCGCTCAACGTGGCGAGAGCCAACAACAGCGTGGGTAGGCGCATGATCGGTTTCCTCAAGTCAGGCGCCGAGCATAGCGCCTATCAGCTTTGCTGGCAGCCCGCCGGCGTGCCTTGGCCCACCACCTTTCGTTGCTCGTCATAAAGCTTGGCCCACGGACGGAAGCCGATACTGCCGGCCTGCAGCTGGTAGCGCCGGCCCGCATTGAAATCCTTGAATTTCACATTCAACCGGCAATCACGCCACAACGGTTCGGCATCCGGGCCGATGTTGCCCGGTTCCACGGCAAATTGATAACGCACAGTCAGCTCATGGCTGCCGGGCTGCACTTCGAAATAACGACGGTCGATGGAGGCTTTGTCATCGACTTCCAGCGCTTGCAAAGCCGTGTCCCGATGGTTTCCCAGGTCGACCCACGCTTGAGAGGGATCGGGATCAGGCAAACCGGCACAGCCGGTCAGCAGCAACAGGCCACTTGTCAGCATCAACACGCGCATAGCGAAGCTCCGGGCAGGCGAGATAGTCTTGAGGCAGACTTCCCAGGGTGATTCCAAATTGATCAGGCAGCGTTCACGCCATCGGTTACTCGACCGTGTTTTCAGGATTTTGTTTCCGGCCCTCGTGCTTTTGTTACTCAACGGTTGTTCCAGCCTCGGCTACTACAGCCAGCTCGGCAATGGGCAGATACGACTGCTGCAAGCTCGAGAGCCGATCGACCGGGTCATCGCCGACCCCGCCCGTGATCCAAAATTGCGCGCGCATCTGGCCCAGGCGCGCGAAGCCCGGACGTTCGCCAGCGCCCACCTGCACCTGCCCGACAACCAAAGCTATCGCCTGTACGCGGACATTGGCCGTCCCTTCGTCGTCTGGAATGTCTTCGCCACCGCGGAATTTTCCCTGGCCCCGCAAACCCACTGCTTCCCCATTGCCGGTTGTGTGGCGTATCGCGGCTACTACAGCCAGAGTGCCGCCCGAGGCGAGGCTGCGATGCAGCGCTTGCGCGGCATGGATGTCTCGATTGGTGGCGTAGAGGCTTATTCGACACTGGGCTGGTTCAATGACCCGATCCTCAGTTCGATGCTGCACTGGGGCGACGAGCGCTTGGCGACGCTGATTTTTCATGAACTGGCGCACCAGCGCTTCTACGTAAAGGACGACACCGAATTCAATGAGTCCTTTGCAACATTCGTCGAGCAGGAAGGCACCCGCCAATGGCGCGCCCAACGCGGACTGGCACCGGACCATGGCAACAAGGTGCGCCAGCGCGAGCAATTCATCCGACTGATCCTGGATACCCGCCAGCGGCTCGAATCCCTTTACGCCCTCCCCCTGCCGGCCGAGCAGATGCGCCAGCGCAAGGCCGCGGAATTCGAACGCCTGCGTGCCGACTACGAGCACATGCGCGACACCCAATGGGCCGGCGACAAGCGCTACGACGCCTGGGTCTACGCACCACTGAACAACGCCCGGTTGCTGCCCTTCGGCCTGTATGACCAGTGGGTGCCGGCGTTCGCGGCGTTGTTCAGGCGTGAGGGCGAAGATTGGGTCAGGTTTTATGTCGCCGTGGAGAAGCTTGGTCGGTTGGCGGTGGATGAGCGAAAGGCAGCGTTGAAAGAGTTGGCAGCATCGCCAACGGCGAGCCTTCTCACCACCAGAACGAGCCACCTGCCATCAGCGCCCGCAACTGCGTCACACTGATACTGCGCCGCTCAGGATCAAGGGCCAGCGCCGTGCGCAATGCTGTCCAGTAACGCCTGGGCAAGTTGCGCGGAGCCTTGAGCTCACGCTCCAGCCCGGTATCGCGAGCTTGGGTTGAAGGCAGACGTCGATATGGGTGTCTGCCGCTCGCCAGTTCGTACAGCACGCAAGCCAGGCTATAGAGATCGGTGCATGCAGACAGGGGGCTTCCCTCCAGCAATTCTGGGGCGGCGTAGGCCGGCGTCCAGGCGTCGAGACGTTGGCGGTTCAGCGAAGGCAAGCCTTTCAAGGGACCCTCCTCAGTCAGGCCCAGGCCGAAGTCAAACAAACGCACACCCTCTGCACTCAGCATGACATTGCTCGGTTTGATGTCGCCATGCACTACGCCTCGGCCATGGGTATGTGCGATGGCGTCAAGCAGTGGAATTGCGATCGGTTTCAACTCGGGCCAGGGCAAACCGAGGGGGGATTCGCAGAGTAACTTGTCCAGGGTCAAGCCGCGCATCAGCTCCATTGTGATGAAAACCCGTCGCTGGGCAGCGTCGACTTCAAACGTGTATGGGCGCAGCACATTCGGATGGCTCAAGCGCCGGCTCAGGGCAAACTCGCTATAAAGCAGCGCACCCGCGTCCGGGGCATCACCGAGTTCCTCGCTGAGCATTTTTACCGCAACGTAAGGATCCGGATCGCCGTACTGTTCATGGAGAAGGTCGCGGGCCCGATAGACCACCCCCATGCCACCGGCACCAAGCAATCGTTCGAGACAATAGCGACCGGCAAGTATCTTAGGCATTTCGCCAATGCAGCGCTGACTCGATGGCAAAGCAGACGACACACCGAAGGCGGAACAGATGAGACTATCCTCATCGCCGTCTGGGGCAACTGAAGTTGTGGCGGGACCGGTCACTTACGTATCACCACCGCCGTCAGGTTGTCCCTCGCCCGACCGCTCAAAACCCCTGCGAAAAGATGTTCCAATGCTCTGCTCGGGGAAGCCAGGCTCATCGCATCACCGAGCGCTTTTCCGCCAAGGTCCTGATACAAACCGTCGCTGCACAACAAAAACGTATCACCGCAATGAACGTCCAACTCCAGGATCTCCAACGTCAGTTCGTGCGAGGCGCCTACTGCGCGGGTCAGTGCCTTCGCCGCGGGGTGAGCATCTGCCTCCTCTATACTGGCCTGATGCTCGTCGATCAGTTGCTGGCGCAGGGAATGATCCTTGGACAATTGATACAGCTGCCGATCACGCCATAGGTAGCAGCGGCTGTCGCCAGCCCAGATACAAGCGGCACGTTTGCCTTCCAGTAACAGCACCACGACGGTGCTTCCCATGATGCCGAGCGGATTTTCAGCAGTAACTGTCAATTCCTGACTCAGTCTTCGATTGGTCCAGCGCAGGCACTGGCGCACCGCTCTCGAACGCTCATCGATATCTCGATGAATGGGCAGCTCCGCCAGGTTGGCAACTACCAGTTGGCTGGCCATATCGCCGCCCGAATGGCCGCCCATTCCGTCGGCAACGGCCCATATTCCCTGCTCCGGACATTCCAGGTAGGCATCCTCGTTACGCGAGCGAACCTTGCCGGGATCGGTACGCGCAGCGCTGCGCCACCTGCCGGAGTGAAGCATCAGAGCTGTACCGGCATCCGGAAGGTACGCAAGGTGCTCATGTCGAAAGGGTTCGGCGTGCGCTGGCTCATCAATAGATAGTTGGCCCGCAGGCCACCGAGATCAGCCTTGAGCACACGCACATCGCGACCGACCAGGTATTCCATCTGCATCAAGTCGAATAAACGAAACAGCGACCAGGGCCCGGTGCTCTTCTCGATGCCGACCCCCTGCCCGCCGACAATCCTGTCCAGTACCAAGGCCGCTCGACCGTCCTGCGCCTCGATTGGCCAGGTGAAAGCGACAGGTTGTATCGGCCCATGCCGGTACTCCAGCGTCTGGTCGCCCAGGCGTAATTCGGATCGGCTGACCGCCGGGTCGAGCGTGTAGGGTTCGAGCTTGAATTGGACTTTTGGCTCGACAGGATCTTCCGCAAAGAAGCTCTGGCGAATGGTATGTGTCGTTGCCATTTGCTCCAGATAGGCCCTGGACATGGGCAGGCTCTGGCCATCGACACTGCGCAGACGGTAGTGCCCCGAATGACCACTGACGAACGGCCGCATGTAACGCTCGAAGAACCGATCGACAATGCCCTGGTCCTTGAAAAACTCCCGGAAGTCATTGATCGCGACATCGCTGGCGCTGTGGGCATTGAACGGATACCGCTTGTTGATTGCCTTTGCGTAGAACGTGTAGAGCTCGCTCTGGTAGCGCTGGTTCAGGTATCGATATGAATCATCGAGCACCAGGCGCCAGCTATCCTCTGCAAGCCCGTTGAGCCATCCACTGAGCGGGCGCGGCAAGCGTGCCGACGCGCTACGCAAATTGCTCAGCGCATCTTGCTGAACACCCATGCGATGTCTCGCCAATTCGAAGGCGGCCTGCTCCGGTGCACTCGCGCGGGTCAGGGTGGCCAACTGCGAGTCGACGTCATCAAGAGCGCGCAACGCCAGGATCAGGTCGCCTGTAGGGCCACCTTCAGCGTCCAGCAGACGGTGCAATGGCTCAAAACGCCGTTGTAAGGATTTCTGCCCGACTTCCGGCAGCCTCGCTGCCACGGTGCTGGCCGCTTTGCCAGCGAGGGCGACCGTATGCAAAACGGTACTGCTGCTGTTCCCGGTCGTTTGCGTCGCTTCATCCATACGTTCGGCAATGCCTTGGATGCGCGTGTGCTCATCTGCCGCCGCGGGTATACCGACATTACCCAACCAATCAGGGGCCGGCACGGCTCATGGGAAAGTTTGGCGAGACTGGCGTAGCGTTGATGCCTCAATTGCATACCGTGCTGGAAGTGCGCCCGCTGCGGGCCTTGCGGCCCATGCTGTCTACCACTTCGGAATTCTGCGCGCTCAACCTGTACCAACTGGCACTCATGGCGACCCTGAGTTACTGCCCCTTCGGCCAGAAGCCCGGCGAGGCGCCGATACACTCACCGGTGAGCTTTCCCGAACAACCGAGCGTGGGCAACTGGTTCGGCGATGCGTTGGCCAAAGCCGACGAGCTTTGGAAGGTTGACCCGGGACAGGTAAAAATCCACTACCCCTTGTATGAGGATGTGCCCTACTCGAAGCGACTGGAAATCGTCCCGTTCGACCCTGCTCTTTACCCTATGAACAATCCGGAACTGGGAGTGAAGCAGGAGCATCCCGCCAAGATCCATTTTTTCGATGACACTGCAAAAGAAGAAAGCACCGATACCCAAGCCTTCATCACTCACAATGACGAAGTGATCCTGATTGCAGTGCGCGGAACAGCGCAGATGCTTGCCGACGGCCTGCGTGACGCCGATGCGCTCCAAGTTCCGTTTGAGGAAGGTCGCGGCAAGGTCCACCGAGGCTTTTATGGGGCCGCCAAAAAAGTCGCAGCCTTTGCGACCAACTATCTGGAACGGTTCTATGCCGGCCAGAAACTGCTGGTATGCGGCCATAGCCTGGGCGGTGCAGTGGCATTGTTGCTCGCGGAAATGCTACGGCTCAGACAGGAAGAGTACAACATCCAACTCTACACCTACGGTGCCCCTCGCGCCGCCGACGCGGCCTTCGTCGAAAACGCCGCCCCCCTGGTGCACTACCGCATGGTCAATCACAACGACCCGATACCCAGCGTACCGGGCAGTTGGATGGACACCAAGGCGAGTGTCTATGGCACGGGTTTCGCGCTGATGTTCGCCAACGTGCCGGCCGGCTTTTCAGTGTTCGTGGCGGGCATCTACAACTGGACGGGCGAGTCCTATGAACACCACGGCACCTTGCGCCATTTCCTGCCCGTGGAGTTCGGTCGTCAGGAGCGGTCGTCGATCCTCTGGACGCCAGGCTGCGACACCCTCACGCAACATGCCGCTTGCGAGCTGGCCTTGGAGCAGAGACGTGGCCTGCCGGACCGGGCGAAGTTCACCGCCCAGCTCTTTCAGGCCGGTAACCACCTCATGACCTCCAGCTATCTTCCTGCGTGCTGGGCAACCCTGCGCCGCTGGCAGGAAGCTCTGGAGTCGAAGAGCCCTCTGGTGACACAGCGTGAATACGAATGCATCGAAAATGCGCTGGAACAGATCACTCGGCAGTTGCGTAACGAAAGCAGACAGTTGATCGGGCGTCCAGATGGCTACGAGCGCACCCACCAACCGATCATTGATGCCCTCGCCCGTGAGATCGACAAGGTGCACGCCACACGTGCTCGCCTGAGAGGGCTGCACACCACCTTGGTCAGCGACCAAGACGTTTACGGCAGCCTGTCCGAACACCCTGAGCAACTGGCGCAACACCTGACCCGCTGGCAGGCCCATCCGGAAAATCGCGTGGCTGAACAACTGGCCATGGCGCCTGCGGCCGGCACCGATATCGAGCTGGTCCATGGTGCTCATGGGTACGTCATCGGTAAGCCTTATACGCTGGATATTGATGCGATCATTTGACAAAAAAGTCCTTGGCGAAAGCGACAGGAACTACCCGCCTTGGTTAACATACGACCCGCCGATTGCCTCATGAAATCGAAGCTGATCAAACGCCTTGGCGTAGCCTTGATCAGCAAGCCATCACCCACAGGGAAGGGGCGCAATGGAAGGCTTCATATCGCTTGAAACCACAGCTGTCGAACGTTCCGCGCGCATGAGCCCTCAGCATGTCTGACGCGCTCTGGGCGGCCCGCCTGGGCGACGCGCTGGACCACACGTCAATGATGGCCGACATACTTGGCGGCGTACTGGAGGTGGCGGCGAACATTGCGATCACCGCCCTGGCGACCGCCGCGGTGGTCGCGGCCACGGGCATTACCGTGGTTACCGGCGGGCTGGGTTGCTTCGTGCTCGGCCTGGTGGTGGGCACCGTGGTTGGCCTGGCGATGAGCAAGACCGGAGCCGACAAGGGCCTGAGCAATATTTGCGAGGGCATCGGCAACGCCCTTTTTCCGCCCACGGTGCAGGCCAACATCCTCACCGGCTCCAACGATACCTTCACTAACAACATTCGCGCGGCCCGTGCGGCCGGGGCAATCGAGTCTCACGTTGCCGCCGCTGGTACCGAGCTCGAAGCCCCTGAGCCTGAAGAAGAACCCAGCTACCTGGATATGGCCGGGGCGTTCTTTTCGCAGATGTGGCGCCCCACCGTCGCCACGCCCGCGCCCGGCGCGGTGCCCAAGCCGGAAGACCTGGTGCTGTGTACCAAGCACCCGCCAATGCCACCACAGTTCATGGCCGAGGGCTCGGACAAGGTCACCATCAACGGCCAGCCCGCCGTGCGCAGCGGCGACCGTAGTACTTGCGATGCCAAGGTCGTGTCGTCCGGGCTGATTTCGCCCAACGTCACCATTGGTGGTGGCTCGGTGGTGGTGCGCGAGATCCGCAGCGGCAAGACGCCGGGCGTGGGGCTGGCGGTCACGGCACTGCTGATGCTCAAGGGCGGCAAGGGCAAGTTTTTCAGCAAGTTGCCCTGCATGCTGGTGGGCGGCGCGGTGTCCATGGCCGCGAGCAGCGCGGCCAATGCCGCGGCCAGCGCCGCCATGGGCTCGTCGAACCCGGTGCATGCTGCCACGGGGGCCAAGGTGCTGGGCGGCGATGCAGAACTGGACTTCGTGTTGCCTGGCATCCTGCCGATTGACTGGCAGCGTTTCTACAACAGTCGTGACGAACGCCGCGACGGATTGTTCGGCGCCGGCTGGAGCGTTTCCTACGAGGTTCAGGTCGACATCCTGCCCCACCCCGACGGCGGCGAGACCCTGCTGTATACCGACGAACAGGCCCGCCCCATCGACATGGGCTCGATCCCGTTGGGCGGCGCGGTGTTCAGCCCCGGCGAAGGCCTCGCGGTGCGGCGCAATGTGAGCGGACAACTGCTGATCGAAAGCGACGACGGCTTGTACCGTTTGTTCGAACCGACGCCTGGAAACTCATCGCGGCTGCGCTTGAGCCAGTTGGGTGACCGCAACGACAATCGCATCCATCTCGACTATGACGAAGCTGGCCGCCTGGTGCGGCTGCGCGATACGTTTGATTTGCTCCAGGTCGAGCTGACTCGCGAAAACGAACGCGTCAGTCGGGTCGAACGCCTCTACCCCGACCAGCAGCGCGAAGTGCTGGTCAGCTACGCCTACGATGCGGCGGGTAATCTCACCGCAGTGCGCAACGCTGGAGGCCAGGTGCAGCGGCGGTTCAGCTACGACGCCGGGCAGCGGATGGTCGAACATCAACTGCCTGCCGGCCTGCGCTGCTTCTACGAATGGGCCTTGATCGAAAACCAGGAGTGGCGCGTGGTCCGCCACTGGACTGACGAAGGCGACGCCTACCAGTTCGACTACGACCTCACAGCCGGCATAACGCGTATCACCGACAGCCTGCAACGCATCAGCATCCGGCATTGGAACAGCCAGCACCAGATCACCCGGTTCGCCGACAATCTCGGCCAGACCTGGTCGTTCGAGTGGAACGACGAACGCCAGTTGCTCAGCGCCACCGACCCGCAAGGCGGCCAGTACCATTTCAGTTACGACGAGGCCGGCAACCTGATCGGCGAAACCGACCCGCTGGGCCGCAGCGAGTCTACCCTCTGGCTCGAGCATTGGGCGCTGCCACTGGTGGATACCGATGCCGCCGGCAACAGCTGGAAATACCGCTACGATCAGCGCGGCAACTGCGTCGCCGAAACCGACCCGCTGGGCCATGTCACCCGCTACCGCTACGACACCCACGGCCAGGTGGTGGAAATCATCGACGCCACCGGCAGGAGCAAGAAGCTGCGCTGGAACCCGTTCGGGCAGCTGGTGGAACACATCGACTGCTCGGGCTACCCGACGCGTTTCAGTTATGACCCGCGCGGCTATCTGCAAACTCTCACCGACGCCCTCGGCGAGCGCACCCGATTCAGTTACGACGCCCAAGGGCGCCTGCTCGGCAGCGAATTGCCGGATGGTCGCACCGAGCACTACCAGCGCGACAGCGCCGGCCAGCTCACCGGCCACACCGACCCGGCCGGGCTCACCACGCATTACCAGCACAACCGCCGCGGCCAGGTGCGCCAACGCATCGACGCCCAGGGCCGGCAGGTGCAGTTTGCCTACGACAGCTTCGGCCGGCTGCAAGCGCTGATCAACGAGAACGGCGAAAGCTATCGGTTCGCCTGGGATGCCGCGGATCGGTTGAGCGAACAGCGCAACCTTGATGGAAGCGCCAAAGGTTATACGTACGACGCGCTCAATAACGTAAAACGAGTCGAAACCAGCGCAGCGCCGCGAGGTGATCAGCGGTCCAGTGAAAAAACTATTGTTCATCATTTGGAACGTGACGCCGTTGGGCGGCTGACCACCCGAATCACACCGGATGGACAGTCCCGGTACAGCTATAGCCCGTTGAATCAGTTAATCGAAGCCACCGTCATCGATAACGCTGGCAACGCACAACGACTGGGTTTTGCTTATGACGCGCAGGGGTATCTGATTGAGGAGCGGAGTTCGGAAGGCGCTCTGAAGCATCACTACGACGAACTTGGCAACCTGATCCAGACCCAGCTGCCCGACGGTCGTTGGATCAACCGCCTGTACTACGGAAGCGGCCACCTGCACCAGATCAACCTCGACGGCCAGGTCATCTGCGACTTCGAGCGCGACCGGTTGCATCGAGAGGTGCTGCGCACCCAAGGCCACATCAGCACACGTAGCGAGTATGACCGTAGCGGGCGCTTACGCAGCCGCCAACGCCGGCACACCAGCCAGTCGGCGTTGATGCCCGCCGCTGATCAAACCCATTACGAGTTTGATCCTGGTGACCACCTGGTGGGGCGCCTTGAGCGGCTGCCGCAGGGTCAACAACGCCAACTGCTGCACTACGATGCGACAGGCCGGATCCTGGCAAGCCAGAGCACTCGACATAGCCAAAATGAAACATTTTCCTTCGATGCCGCCGCCAATCTCCTCGACAGTTCACCCGGTACAGGTGGGCGGGTTACGCACAACCAACTCAAGCGCTATCAGGATAAGCACTATCGCTACGATGGTTTTGGCCGAATGATTGAAAAGCGCAGTGGGCGACATGGCCTGCAGCGTTTCAGTTACGACTCGGATCACCGGCTGGTTGAAGTTCGAACCCAGAAATCCGACGGTGAAAACGTCGTCAGGATGCGCTACGACCCGTTGGGCCGAAGGATTGAGAAAACTGAACATGACGACAACGGGCGCCTCATCGGCAGCACGCGTTTCGACTGGGATGGCCTGCAATTACTCAAGGAACATAAAAACAGCCTGACCAGCCTGTACCTCTACATCGGCGATAGTCACGAGCCCTTGGCCCGCGTCGACGGCATTGGTGAACATCAACGCATCCGCTATTACCACAACGACCCCAATGGCTTACCACAAGCACTGACGGAAAGTGACGGCCATCCGCTATGGCACGCTCACTACCAGGTATGGGGCAATACCACTGATGAAGTTCGTGAGCCGTACTACATCGAAGAACAGAACCTGCGTTTCCAGGGGCAATATCTGGACCGGGAAACAGGCCTGCACTACAACAACTTCCGCTTCTATGATCCCGACATAGGCCGCTTTACCACGCCCGACCCCTTGGGCCTGGCCGCAAGCCTGAACCTTTATCGCTACGCACCGAATCCATTTACCTGGATCGACCCGCTGGGGCTCAAAGAGAATGAGATTATTCGGTACATGGGCGAAAGCGAAACCGTCTCGTCCAAGGCCGCCAACGGAGGCAAAGGCGGCTTGGTTCCGAATATCCGAGGAGAGAAAGCGGTCTGGGTCAACCAGGACAGTAACCCTGGATTCAACCCAGGCAATGAAAAGTATCGGGTAGTGGCCACCGTCAATAACGAAGGGGTCAGCATGCTCAATAACCACAAGGACATCTCTACCGTTGACTATAAAGAGACGGGCCTGAAAGATGGCGTGCTGTCCAAGACGAATGAGCCCAAGGCCAGAGGCATCGGTTTCCGATTATTGGACAAATTTAATAGAACCATTACGTCATTTCGTGTCGAGAAGAAAGGCCCGAACGGAAAATGGAAGACCTGCGGATAAAGCCAGATGGACATATTCGACCTTCTCTCATACAAACTTGAAAATTTCCTGAACGTCCGGCCGTATCCCAAGGCGTTGGGTGCTGTTTTTTACAAAGAAGACGAGCCTTCGTTGCTGTCCGTTGTCGCCAGAAAACACGATGGCGCGCCCTTCAGCGTTAGCCGCTGGCATGATTTGTTTTCCACCAGCGCTTTCGAAAAGGCCGTGTTGAAAAACGGTTTCACGGAACCCGACTGCTACGCCCTCCTCCTGGTCCTGTCGCGCTTTGGCTATCTGCTTGAAATCGATAACCGGCAACGAACCAACAAGGAATACTTTATTTTCTTTTACCTGATCCAGCTGATCAGCTTGAAAAACAGCGCCCTGGATGCGGATGCGCGCCTTCGGAACTACATGTTCAGGTTCCTCCTCTTCGAATTGAGCATTGATGACGAGGCGTATCGTCGGTTCAGCATCGAGGGCAATCAGCTGAAGATGGCGACCGATGGGCTGGGGTCCGTGGTTTTTCTGGATGTGATTGATCTGGTTTACAAAGCGATCAAGGCTGACAGCAGGAAAGAGCATGAACTGCTCAGTACATTGAAAACCTTTCAAACAAGCACAGTCAGGTTACTCACCGAGCCCGACGATACCCGTTACCGCTTCGCGATCAATGATCGCAACAGCGAGCTTATGTACCCCGACGTTTTTTTGCCCACCTATGCTCAGGACAGGCAAAAAATATTTGATGCGTTGATCGATGCGGTCAATCCGCTTCAGTCAACGGCAAACCTGTTCGTCTCCAATATGGTTGTGATGAATTTCGCCTTTCATATTCTGAAAGAAAAGCCCCGCGAAATCTTGAAACTGAAAAAACACGTCCGTGATGAAGCGCTGTTCGGCCAGTTGCTGGAAGTGATCATCATGCGTCGGATGGCGGTCAACAAAGCGATGTTCGAAAAAATCCCTACAGGGCACGACCTGTCCTTGATCGGGGATGAGCAAGCCTCGTTCTACAACATCTTGTACAGCCAGTAGAAACTTGATGCATTTGTGCGCCTGACGCTTCTTTGCAGCGCACAAAATGATCAAAGCCTGGATTCGGCTGTGCTCAAAAACCCCTGGCGGCTGGAACAAATCAGGAAGCAAGCAGTTCGATCTGGCGCTTGCGAACAAACTGCTGGGCTAGGGCTAGAGCTTCCTGACCATGGGGTTTGTTTCAGACGCAAAAAAGGCATATCGACTTCATCGGTATGCCTTTTTGTTGCCGCTTGCTTTCCTCGACCGAGGTAGTCGGCGCAATTATGGGTTAACGCTGTCCTTCAGGAATTTGCCTGGCTTGAACGCAACCGTGTTGCTGGCCTTGATCTTCACCGGCTCGCCGGTTTGTGGGTTCTTGCCGGTGCGGGCGCCGCGGTGGCGTTGCAGGAAGGTGCCGAAGCCGACCAGAGTAACGCTGTCCTTGCGATGCAGGGCGCTGGTGATTTCTTCGAGAACAGCGTTGAGGACGCGGTTGGCTTGTTCTTTGGTGAGGTCCGCTTTTTCCGCAATGGCGGCGGCGAGTTCTGGTTTACGCATGAATGAAGCCCCTTTGACGATTTTTTTGTTGTTATGTCCGTGCTGTTCTCTTCGGAACAACCCCTAAGGCGCCGCAGGCTCTACTCTGCGGCAGACCGGAGTGAGGATGGCACGGGGCCGCAACCGGCGCCAGTGTCCGGCGGGCGTTTGTGGCCGGAAAAGCAGGGCATATGCGACAGAGCGACCAGTATTTACGCCAGCAGTGCCGGAAGCTGCTTGTTCAGCGCCAGTTTCTCCATCACCGCCGTACCGGTCAGGGCGTAGCCCAACAGATTGCCATGGGCGTCGCGGCACAGGGCCTTGATGTCGGCGCCCTCCCCTTCGACGCTCCACGCGCCTTCGCTGCCCCGTGGCGGCGGCGATACCACCAGCGGGCAGACCGGGGTTTTCACAGTGATCGGCATGGCGCCGTAGCTGACAGCGGTCGGGTTGCCAGCCAGGGTCTGGGCCAGGGCGCGGGCGCAGCTCATCAGCGGCATGACGTAGAGCAGGTTCAAGCCATCGACTTCGGCACAATCGCCCAAGGCATAGATATTGGCGTGGGAGGTTTTCAGCTGACGATCAACCACCACGCCGCGATTGACCACCAGCCCGGCGGCAGCCGCCAGGTCGATGCGTGGGCGCAGGCCGATGGCCGAGACCACCAGATCGCAGGGAATCACCTGGCCATCCGACAGATGCGCCTCCAATCCGTCGGCCACACGTTGCAGACGGTTGAGCACCGGCCCCAAGTGGAAATGTGCGCCAAGGCTTTCCAGCCCGGCCTGGACCGCTGCGGCAGCGGCCGGATGCAGCAGCGTCGGCATGACTTGCTCGCAGGGGGCCACCAGTTCCACTTCGTAACCGCCGAGGACCAGGTCGTTGGCAAATTCGCAGCCGATCAGGCCGGCACCGAGCAGCAGCACCCGGCGCTTGCCAGCGGCGGCGGCCCGAAAACGTGCGTAGTCTTCGAGATCATTGATCGGGAAAATCAGATCCGCCGCATCGCCCTGCACCGGCACGCGCACGGTTTCAGCGCCCCAGGCCAGGACCAGGTCGCGATAACTCACCGCTTCCTCGCCGATCCACAGGCGTTTGTGGCCCGGGTCGATGCCGCTGATGCGCGTGTGGGTGCGCACTTCGGCCTTCAACTGCTCGGCCATGGCGCCCGGCTCGGACATGCTCAAGCCATCGGCGTCCTTGTTCTTGCCGAACCCCGTGGAGAGCATCGGCTTGGAGTAGGAACGGCCGTCGTCCGCGGTAATCAGCAGTAACGGGGTTTCGCTGTCGAGCTTGCGAAACTCCCGGGCCAGGTTATAGCCAGCCAGGCCGGTACCGACGATGACGACAGGTGCGCTCATGTTGCTCTCCGTTTGATGAAACGATCAGTTGATTTCGATCATTTCGAAATCCATTTTGCCGACACCGCAGTCCGGGCACAGCCAGTCCGCCGGCACATCTTCCCAGCGGGTGCCGGGCGCGATGCCATCGTCGGGCCAACCGTCAGCTTCGTTGTAGATCAGGCCACAGACGATACATTGCCACTTTTTCATTCCGATACTTCCTCAAGATGTCAGGCCTTGGCCGGTATTTTCCGGCTCAGGGCCGTTTTGTACTGATCGGTCGCGACAGATGCAAGCGGGATCGGCGCAGCGGCGTCCTGGCTCGGTCAAAATCGCCGACCGGCATGGTAAGCTCGCGGCCTCATTCGCTGCCATTCAAGACCCTTGTGCCGCCTACAAATTCGATATTTCCTACACTTCGATGGCTGCCCCAGCACCTGCTGTCGCCCCGTCCCGATGCCTGCGTGCTCGACTGGTTGTTCGACCAGGGCTCCCTGACCCGGCGCCTTACAGGCCTGTCGGATGACCACTTCAGCGTGACACCGCTGCTGGAGGGCTGGCAGCCGTTGCGCGCCGACGAGTGTGCCGCGCTGGACCTGGCCGAGGGCAGCGAAGGCTGGGTGCGCGAGGTCTACCTGCGCGGTCATGGCCAGCCTTGGGTGTTCGCCCGCAGCGTGGCGGCGCGCAGCGCGTTGCAGGGCGACGGTTTGCAGATGGACGCACTGGGCAGTCGCTCCCTGGGTGAGCTGCTGTTTTGCGACCAGGCATTCCAGCGCCGGGCGATCGAGGTGTGCCACTACCCGAGCGAATGGTTGCCACCCGAGGTTCGCGCCCACGCGTTGTGGGGCCGTCGCTCGCGTTTCGATCGCGGTGCGTTGAGCGTGCTGGTGGCGGAGATTTTCCTGCCGCCACTGTGGACCGTCGCTCGCGCCTATTCGGAGAATTGCTGATGTACGTGCAACTGCTCAAATCCTTGAACCGCCTCAATCCGCGGGCCTGGGACTTCGTGCAACTGACCCGCATGGACAAGCCCATCGGCATCTACCTGTTGCTGTGGCCGACATTGTGGGCGCTGTGGATTGCCGGCGAAGGCTCGCCGTCCCTGGCCAACATCGTGATTTTTGTGCTGGGCGTAGTGCTGACCCGTGCCGGCGGTTGCGTGATCAACGACTGGGCCGACCGCAAGGTCGACGGCCACGTCAAACGCACCGAGCAGCGCCCGCTGGTGAGCGGCAAGATCAGCTCGAAGGAAGCCCTGGTATTCTTCGCGGTCTTGATGAGCGTGAGTTTCCTGCTGGTGCTGTGCACCAATGCGCCGACGATTCTGTTGTCCTTGGGCGGGCTGGCGCTGGCGTTCAGTTACCCGTTCATGAAGCGCTACACCTATTACCCGCAAGTGGTGCTGGGCGCGGCGTTTTCCTGGGGCATGCCGATGGCTTTCACCGCCGAAACCGGCCATCTGCCGGCCGCTGCATGGCTGCTGTACATCGCCAACCTGCTGTGGACGGTGGGCTACGACACTTACTACGCGATGACCGACCGGGACGACGACCTGAAGATTGGCGTGAAATCCACGGCGATCCTGTTTGGCGATGCCGATCGGGTGATCATCTTGACGCTGCAAGGCCTGGCCTTGGGCTGCCTGCTGCTGGCCGGGGCTCAGTTCAAGCTGGGGGGCTGGTTCCATCTCGGTCTCGTGGCCGCCGCCGCGTGCTTTGCCTGGGAATTCTGGTACACCCGCGGCAAGGACCGGATGCGCTGTTTCAAGGCGTTCCTGCACAACCACTGGGCCGGGTTGGCGATTTTTGTCGGGATTGTGCTGGATTACGGGTTGCGGTGAGTTCTGTGGCCGTGCGCTGGGTGTGGGATTAAGAACAACCCTGTGGCGAGGGAGCTTGCTCCCGCTGGGCTGCGAAGCGGCCCCAAAAATCTTGCGGTCGCTACGCAACCGAGCGGGAGCAAGCTCCCTCGCCACGAAAAGCGGTTCGGTGCTGGTCAGTCGGGCTTTGCGATCTTCCAGACGCCGCCCTTGCCGTCGCCGGTCTTGTCACCCGCCTTCTTGTCGCCGACGAAGGTGTACAACGGATCGCCGTCATAGGCCCACTGTGACGCGCCATCATCACGCGTGATCACGGTCCATTCGCCTGAAGGAGTCGCGGTGCTTTCAGCCTTGAGTGGTGGCCAGTTTTCGGCGCATTTATCGTTGCACATCGACTTGCCGCCGTCGTCCTTGTCATAGGTGTACAACGTCATGCCCTTATGATCGACCAGCACGCCATCCTTGACCATTGCCGGTTCGCCAGCCGCAAGCGCCATTCCCGGCAGCGCCAGCGCAGCTACCAGCCCCAACGCCTTGAGGGATCGAGTGTAATAAGCCATGGAAACCTTCCTTTGCAGTTGTCAGGATTCGGACCCAAAAGCCTAGCCCAAGATCGCCTCTGCTGCCGTCCGGGGAAATAACTGTCACACGACTGCAATAATTCCGTTATCTAATGCGGCGCAAGACAGTTAAATGACAAGAGGATTACCCCATGGTTGGCAGGAGCATTCTGATCGTCGACGACGAGGCGCCCATCCGCGAGATGATCGCCGTTGCGTTGGAGATGGCCGGCTATGACTGCATGGAAGCAGAAAACTCCCAACAGGCCCACGCCATCATCGTCGATCGCAAGCCCGACCTGATCCTGCTGGACTGGATGCTGCCAGGCACCTCCGGCATCGAGCTGGCCCGGCGTCTCAAGCGCGATGAGCTGACGGGTGACATCCCGATCATCATGCTCACCGCCAAGGGCGAAGAAGACAACAAGATCCAGGGCCTGGAAGTCGGTGCCGACGATTACATCACCAAGCCGTTTTCCCCTCGGGAGCTGGTGGCGCGCCTCAAGGCCGTGCTGCGTCGTGCCGGGCCGACCGATGGCGAAGCGCCGATCGAAGTTGGCGGCCTGCTGCTGGACCCGATCAGCCACCGCGTGACCATCGACGGCAAGCCCGCCGAGATGGGCCCGACCGAATATCGCCTGTTGCAGTTCTTCATGACTCACCAGGAGCGCGCCTACACCCGCGGGCAACTGCTGGATCAGGTCTGGGGCGGCAACGTGTACGTCGAGGAGCGCACCGTGGATGTGCACATCCGGCGCTTGCGCAAAGCCCTCGGCGACGCCTATGAGAATCTGGTACAAACCGTGCGCGGCACCGGTTATCGTTTTTCGACAAAGGCCTGACCCGAGCCCTTACCGCCCGACAAGCTGACAAGGACGCGCGCTCAAGTGAATCAAAACTGGCATGGCACCCTGATCCGCCACATGTTGTTGCTGGTGACCGGTTGCCTGTTGATCGGCCTGGTCACCGGCTACTACGGCTGGAGCCTGGCCGTGGGCCTGGCGCTTTACCTGGCCTGGACCCTCAAGCAATTGCTGCGCCTGCACGAGTGGCTGCGCCTGCACCAACCCGACGAGGCCCCGCCCGACGGCTACGGCTTGTGGGGCGAGGTGTTCGACAGCATCTACCACCTGCAACGGCGCGACCAGCGCGTTCGCGGCCGCCTGCAGGCAGTGATCGACCGCGTCCAGGAATCCACCGCCGCGCTCAAAGACGCGGTGATCATGCTCGACAGCGACGGCAACCTGGAATGGTGGAACCGCGCAGCAGAAACCCTGCTGGGCCTCAAGACGCCACAGGACAGCGGCCAGCCGGTGACCAACCTGGTGCGCCATCCGCGCTTCAAGGAATATTTCGAGCAAGACAATTACGCCGAACCGCTGGAAATCCCGTCGCCCACCAATGATCGGCTGCGCATCCAGCTGTACATCACCCGCTATGGCAACAACGAGCACCTGATGCTGGTGCGCGACGTGACGCGTATTCATCAACTGGAACAGATGCGCAAGGATTTCATCGCCAACGTGTCCCATGAACTGCGTACGCCATTGACGGTGATCTGCGGTTACCTGGAGACCCTGCTCGACAATGTCGAAGAGGTAAACCCGCGCTGGACCCGTGCCTTGCAACAGATGCAGCAGCAGGGCGGACGCATGCAGACCTTGCTCAACGACCTGCTGTTGCTGGCGAAGCTGGAAGCCACCGACTATCCCTCGGACAACCAGCCGGTGCCCATCGAGGACCTGTTGCAAGTCATTGCCGAAGATGCGCAGGAGTTGTCCGGTCCCAAGCAGCAGTCCATCACGCTTGAAGCAGACCCGACCGTGCAACTCAAGGGCAGCGAGGCGGAACTGCGCAGCGCGTTTTCCAACCTGGTGTTCAACGCGGTCAAATACACGCCTGAACAAGGGCGGATCCATGTGCGCTGGTGGGGCGATGAACAAGGCGCACACCTGAGCGTGCGCGATTCCGGCATCGGCATCGACAGCAAGCACCTGCCGCGCCTGACCGAGCGCTTCTACCGGGTCGACTCCAGCCGCAACTCCAACACTGGCGGAACCGGGCTCGGTCTGGCAATCGTCAAGCACGTGCTGCTGCGCCATCGTGGACGCATGGAAATCAGCAGCGTGCCCGGCCATGGCAGTACGTTTACCTGCCATTTCACCCCGGCGCAGGTGGTCCGCGGACGGCACTCCAGCCAAGACGAATGACGCCGGCGGGCGTTCCCCACTAGGCAATCGCCCGGTCAGCCGCTACATTGGCTGACTTGTGCCTGCCTTTTCAGGCGCCGATTTCTCATCATACGAACATACGGAACCTGCAAAACTCCATCATGGACCCTTCCCCTGGCTTGTCCCTCGCTACACTCTTCGCCGAATTCGGCATGATTCTTTTTGCTCTGATCCTGGTCTTGCTCAACGGTTTTTTCGTTGCGGCCGAATTTGCCATGGTCAAGCTGCGCTCGACCCGGGTCGAGGCCATTGCCGAACAGAACGGCTGGCGCGGGCACATCCTGCGCACTGTCCACAGCCAGCTCGACGCTTATCTGTCGGCCTGCCAGCTGGGTATCACCCTCGCCTCACTGGGGCTGGGATGGGTCGGCGAGCCGGCGTTCGCGCACATTCTCGAGCCGCTACTGGGCGCGGTCGGCGTCCAGTCGCCGGAAGTGATCAAGGGTGTGTCATTCTTCACCGCGTTCTTCATCATTTCCTACCTGCACATCGTGGTCGGCGAGCTGGCGCCCAAATCCTGGGCGATCCGCAAACCGGAACTGCTGTCGCTGTGGACGGCCGTACCGCTGTACCTGTTCTACTGGGCCATGTACCCGGCGATCTACCTGCTCAATGCCAGCGCCAATGCGATCCTGCGTATCGCCGGCCAGGGTGAGCCCGGCCCGCATCATGAACACCATTACAGCCGCGAGGAGTTGAAGCTGATCCTGCACTCCAGCCGTGGCCAGGACCCGAGCGACCAAGGCATGCGCGTGCTGGCCTCCGCCGTGGAAATGGGCGAGCTGGAGGTGGTGGACTGGGCCAACTCCCGGGAAGACCTGGTAACGCTGGAATTCAATGCCCCGCTCAAGGAAATCCTGGCGATGTTCCGTCGCCACAAGTTCAGCCGGTATCCGGTGTACGACAGCGAGCGCCAGGAATTCGTCGGCCTGCTGCACATCAAGGACCTGCTGCTGGAACTGGCGGCCCTGGACCACATCCCCGAATCGTTCAACCTGGCAGAACTGACCCGCCCGCTGGAGCGAGTATCGAGGCACATGCCGTTGTCGCAGCTGCTGGAGCAGTTCCGCAAGGGCGGGTCGCACTTCGCCGTGGTCGAGGAAGCCGACGGCAATATCATCGGCTACCTGACCATGGAAGACGTTCTGGAAGTGCTGGTGGGCGATATCCAGGACGAACACCGCAAGGCCGAGCGTGGCATCCTCGCCTATCAGCCGGGCAAGCTACTGGTGCGCGGCGACACCCCGCTGTTCAAGGTGGAACGCCTGCTGGGCATCGACCTGGACCACATCGAAGCGGAAACCCTGGCAGGGTTGGTCTACGAAACCCTGAAACGGGTGCCGGAAGAGGAAGAAGTGCTGGAAGTCGAAGGCCTGCGGATCATCATCAAGAAGATGAAAGGGCCGAAGATCATCCTGGCGAAGGTGTTGATGCTCGATTGAGTGTCGATCTGCCCGCAAGTTGAAGGCATAACCCACTGTGGCGAGGGAGCTTGCTCCCGCTGGGTCGCAAAGCGACCCCAAAAGCGACGACTGCTTCGCAGCCGAGCGGGAGCAAGCTCCCTCGCCACGAAAAGCCTTCTTGTCATCTCCCGTGCTATTGCTTGCCCAACGCAAAGTTGGGCAAGTCACCCACCGGCTGGTTGAACTGGTAGGGAATCGACACCAACCCCAGCCCGGTGTTGCGCTGGACCACGAAGTGCAGGTGCGGGCCGGAGCTGTTACCGGTGTTGCCTGATAGCGCCAGCGGCGTGCCCACCACGACCCGTTGCCCCTCCTGGACGCTCACCGAGCCCTTCTGCAGGTGCAGGTAGACTCCCATGGTCCCGTCATCGTGCAACACGCGCACAAAGTTGCCGGCAGGATCGGTGCCGCGCCCGGTCTGCTCGTTCTCGGTCTTGACCACGACCCCGCCACGCGCCGCGATGATAGGCGTGCCTTCGGGCATCGCGATGTCCATGGCGTAGCGGTTCTTCGGGCCGTAATGGCTGTATTGGCCGTTGGCGCCCTGGCTCAACCGGAACGGCCCGCCACGCCAGGGCAACGGATAGCGATAAGCTTGCGCCGTGCCTGCGGGGTCGCCCAGGGAGTATTCGAACCTTGGGGTATAAGCCAGTGGCCTGCCGGGCCGGGTGGCCGTCAGCAGCGCCAGGCGCAGGTTGCTGCGCGCCGGCAGCACGCGGCGGATCGGCCGGCTCGGCGCTCCGCTCACATTGCGCAACCCGGCGAAGCTCAGCTCGATTTCCACCGGCGCATAGAGGTCGTTGCGCACGTACACCGCGTCCGCGCCCTTCTGCTTCCTGATGTCGAGAAACACCTGGCGCTCCAGGCGCTCGACCATGCGATCACGAAATACGAACACCTGGGCGCCTTTGCTGGGGCGGTCACTGTAGGAGACCACGCCATTGGCGTCGGTGGATTTGTAGATGGTCATGGCCAAGGCCGGGGTGGCGGCCAGGACAAGACCACAGGCGAACAGCAACGGCACGAGCATGGGCAAGAATTCTGTCGAAATGAAGGCCTGCAAAGCAGCCTAGCAGCTGGGATGGACCAGCGTAGTCGACGGATGTTTCAAAATTGGATCGGCGGTCGGGTTGAAGCTGATGGCCTTTTCGTCGGGTCGCCGCCCGGAGCAGGCTCGCTCCCACAGTGATTTGCGCAGGCCACACAAATCTGTGCCCTACAAAAAACCTGTGGGAGCGAGCCTGCTCGCGAAAGCGGACTGACAGGCGCCGCCAGATCAGGCGCCCGGTACGAAGTGCTTCTGCGCCGTGCCGCGGGCGATCAGGCGGGAGATGTAGTCGAGTTTCTGCGGGTCTTTGTCGACGAAGCGGAAGGTCAGTTGCAGCCATTCGCTGTCAGGGGTCTGCTCATGGGCGACGATGGCGTGCAGGTAGCCGTTCAGACGAGCGGTTTCGGCGTTGTCGCCCTGCTCCATGTCCAGCACCGAGCTCTCCAGCACTTGCGGCAGGGTGTCGGTGCGCTTGACCACCAGCAACGCTTCCTTGAGGCTCAAGGCCTTGATCACGCATTGCTGGGTGCCGCTGGACAGGCGCAACTGGCCTTGGCCGCGATTGGCAGTGGGTGCGGACGCGGCAGGTGCCTTGACGGGCGGGCTGTTGAGCAAGCCACGTGCCGCCGGAGCGGCAGCCGCAGCGGGTGCAGGCGCGGCAGCGGGCTTGGCAAACGGGTTCGCCGCTGGCGCAGCCGCCGCAACCGGAGCGGCCTTGCCGCCGGTCAGGGCACTGAGCGAATCATTGCCGAACGCCGAATTCATCTTGGTCGGGGCGCTGTTCATCAACGTGTCGAGCTTGCCGACCTTGTTCAAGGCCTGCTTGACCTTGGTCAGCAACTGTTCGTTGGTGAAGGGTTTGCTGACGTAGCCGGAAACGCCGGCCTGGATCGCCTGGACCACGTTCTCCTTGTCGCCACGGCTGGTCACCATCACAAACGGCATGCCCTTGAGATTGTCCTGCTGGCGGCACCAGGTCAGCAATTCCAGGCCGGACATTTCTGGCATTTCCCAGTCGCACAGCACCAGGTCGAACGCTTCACGGGCCAGCAGGGCCTGGGCTTTCTTGCCGTTCACCGCGTCTTCGATGCGGATGCCTGGGAAGTAGTTGCGCAGGCACTTCTTCACCAAGTCACGAATGAACGAAGCATCGTCCACGACCAACACACTGACCTTACTCATCCAGATACACCTCTAAAAAATCCCGGCAAGCATACCGCCTTACTGATGGCACATCGCCAAAAACCTTCAGTCACGCCGGGACTTTTCGTTCGCGGGTGCTGCTTTTGATTAAAAAAACCGCAAAAAAAAGCCCGACCAGAAGGCCGGGCGCTTTTCTTGGCAATCTTACTTATCGTCAGTTTGGCCGGGAACATTAGCGGTTTCGGACGGGGTGCCCTCAACTTCTTCCTTCATCCGCTTGAGCCCCATGTGCCGGACATCGGTACCACGTACGAGGTAGATCACCAGTTCCGAGATGTTGCGTGCATGATCGCCGATACGTTCCAACGAACGCAGCACCCAGATGATGCTCAACACCCGGGAAATCGAACGCGGGTCCTCCATCATGTAGGTCGCCAGCTCACGCAGGGCGGTCTTGTACTCGCGATCGATGATCTTGTCGTACTGGGCCACCGACAGCGCCAGGTCGGCGTCGAAACGGGCGAAGGCGTCCAGCGCATCGCGGACCATGTTGCGCACCTGGTCACCAATGTGGCGAACCTCGACGTAGCCGCGCGGCGCTTCACCTTCTTCGCACAACTGGATGGCGCGACGAGCGATCTTGGTGGCTTCGTCGCCGATCCGCTCAAGGTCGATCACCGACTTGGAGATGCTGATGATCAGGCGCAGGTCGGAAGCCGCCGGCTGGCGACGGGCCAGGATGCGCAGGCATTCTTCGTCGATGTTGCGTTCCATCTGGTTGATCTGGTCATCAATCTCGCGCACTTGCTGGGCCAGGCCGGAGTCGGCCTCGATCAGCGCGGTCACCGCGTCGTTGACCTGCTTTTCCACCAGCCCGCCCATGGCCAGCAGGTGGCTGCGCACCTCTTCCAGCTCGGCGTTGAACTGCGCGGAAATGTGGTGGGTGAGGCCTTCTTTACTAATCATCTTTGGCGTCCTTGGAGCGTCCGGTAAGGTGCGGCGGACCGCAGCGTAGATTCAATGAGCAACAACGGCTTCCTAGCCGTAACGACCCGTGATGTAGTCCTCGGTCTGCTTCATGGCCGGATTGGTAAACAGGGTATCGGTGTCGCCAAACTCCACCAGCTTGCCCATGTACATGAACGCGGTGTAGTCGGACACCCGCGCCGCCTGCTGCATGTTGTGGGTCACGATGACGATGGTGAACTTGGACTTGAGCTCGTAGATCAGCTCCTCGACTTTCAGCGTCGAGATCGGGTCGAGTGCCGAGCAAGGTTCGTCGAGCAGCAGCACTTCCGGCTCCACGGCGATGGTGCGGGCGATCACCAGACGCTGCTGCTGCCCACCGGACAGGCCCAGCGCCGATTCGTGCAGGCGGTCCTTGACCTCATCCCACAGCGCCGCGCCCTTGAGTGCCCACTCCACGGCTTCATCGAGTACGCGCTTCTTGTTGATGCCCTGGATCCGCAAGCCGTAGACGACGTTCTCGTAGATGGTCTTGGGGAACGGGTTGGGCTTCTGGAACACCATGCCCACGCGACGACGCAGTTCGGCAACGTCTTCGCCCTTGCGGTAGATGTTGTTGCCGTAGAGGTTGATTTCGCCTTCGACGCGGCAGCCGTCCACCAGATCGTTCATGCGGTTGAAGGTGCGCAGCAAGGTCGACTTGCCGCAGCCCGACGGACCGATGAACGCGGTGACGCGCTGTTTCGGGATGTTCAGGCTGACATCGTACAGCGCCTGTTTCTGACCGTAGAACAGGTTCAGGCCGGGCACTTCGATGGCGACGGTTTCCTGAGCCAGGTTCAGGCTCTGCTTGTCGCGGCCCAGGGCCGACATGTTGATGCCGTGTGTAGGTGCGTCGTGTTGCATGGGAGGCTCCCTGTGCTAACAAATTCGGTTCGGAACGCCTGTGTGGCGGCCCCATGAAATTCCAATGTGGGAGCGAGCCTGCTCGCGAAGGGGGCCTTGAGGCCGCCAAAAGCTTCGCGAGCAGGCTCGCTCCCACAGACCCTCAACTATCCAGTGCCTTGTACTTCTCACGCAGGTGGTTACGGATCCACACCGCCGACAGGTTCAGGGTCGCGATCACCAGTACCAGCAGCAACGCCGTGGCGTAGACCAATGGCCGGGCTGCTTCGACGTTCGGGCTCTGGAAGCCGACGTCATAGATATGGAAGCCCAGGTGCATGATTTTCTGGTCCAGGTGCAGGTACGGGTAGTTGCCATCCAGCGGCAGCGACGGCGCCAGTTTCACCACGCCCACCAGCATCAGCGGCGCTACCTCGCCGGCGGCACGGGCCACGGCGAGGATCATGCCGGTCATCATCGCCGGGCTCGCCATCGGCAGGACGATTTTCCACAGCGTTTCGGCCTTGGTTGCACCGAGTGCCAGGGAACCCTCACGCACGGTCCGCGGAATCCGCGCCAGGCCTTCCTCGGTGGCCACGATCACCACCGGTACGGCCAGCAGCGCCAGCGTCAAGGAAGCCCAGAGCAGGCCCGGCGTGCCGAAGGTCGGTGCCGGCAAAGCCTCGGGGAAGAATAGCCGGTCAACCGAGCCGCCCAGCACATAGACGAAAAAACCCAGCCCGAACACGCCGTAGACGATGGCCGGAACGCCTGCGAGGTTGTTCACCGCGATGCGGATCAGGCGGGTCATCGGCCCCTGGCGCGCGTACTCACGCAGGTAGACCGCTGCCAGTACGCCGAACGGCGTGACGATCATCGCCATGATCAGGGTCATCATCACGGTGCCGAAAATCGCCGGGAAGATCCCGCCTTCAGTGTTGGCTTCACGCGGGTCGTCGCTGAGGAACTCCCAGACCTTGCTGAAGTAGAACCCCATCTTGGCGAACGTGCCCATGCCGTTTGGCTGGTAGGCGTGCACCACTTTGCCGATCTCGATCTCCACTTCCTTGCCGTTGGCATCGCGGGCCGTCAGGCTGTCGCGGTTGAACTGCGCATGCAGGTCGGTCAGGCGGGCTTCGATGTCCTTGTAGCGGGCGTTGAGTTCGGCGCGTTCGCTTTCCAGGTCAGCCTGGGCTGCGGCGTCGAGCTTGCCGTCAAGCTCCAGCTTGCGACCGTGCAGGCGGATGCGCTCGAGGCCGGCGTTGATCGCGCCGATGTCGACTTTTTCCAGGGTCTTGAGTTCGTCGGCCAACTGGTTGACCCGCTCGATACGCGCTTGCAGCTGCGGCCAGGCGGCTTCGCCCTCGGCGATGACCTTGCCTTGTTCCTTGACGTTGACCAGGTAACCGTAGAAGTTGCCCCACTCACGTCGCTCCAGAGCCATCAGCTCCGGCGGGGTCGCCTGGTTGCTCAGCCAGTCGCCGACGATCCAGGTGAAATCGGTGCCGTTGAGATCCCGGTTACCGACCTTGACCAGTTCGCGGGTCATGAACTCCGGGCCTTCGTCCGGCACCGGCAGGCCAGCGCTTTTCAGGCGCTCGCGAGGCACCTCTTCTTTCTGTACGACTTCGCCGACCACCAGGTGTGCCGGCATGCCCGGTACGTTGTAGCTGGCGTGGATCAGGTCGGCCGGCCAGAAGTGGCCCAGGCCGCGCACGGCAATCACCGCCAACAGGCCAATGGTCATGATGACCGCGATGGACACCGCGCCACCGCTGATCCAGACGCCCGGGGCGCCGCTCTTGAACCATCCTTTCAGGGAGTTCTGTTTCACAGACTTCTACCTTTCTTAAAGCGACGAATATTTCTTGCGCAGACGCTGACGGATCAGCTCGGCGAGGGTGTTCATGACGAAGGTGAACAACAGCAGCACCAAGGCCGACAGGAACAGCACGCGGTAATGGCTGCCGCCGACTTCCGACTCAGGCATCTCCACCGCAACGTTGGCCGCCAGGGTGCGCAGGCCTTCGAACAGGTTCATTTCCATCACCGGGGTGTTGCCGGTGGCCATCAGCACGATCATCGTCTCGCCCACCGCCCGGCCCATGCCGATCATCAGCGCCGAGAAGATGCCCGGGCTGGCGGTGAGGATGACCACGCGGGTCATGGTCTGCCACGGTGTCGCACCCAGGGCCAGCGAGCCCAGGGTCAGGCCCCGCGGCACACTGAACACGGCGTCTTCGGCGATGGAATAGATGTTCGGGATCACCGCGAAGCCCATCGCCAGGCCGACCACCAGGGCGTTGCGCTGGTCGTAGGTGATACCCAGGTCATGGGAGATCCACATGCGCATGTCGCCGCCAAAGAACCACGCTTCCATGTATGGGCTCATGTACAGCGAGAGCCAGCCGACGAACAGGATCACCGGGATCAGCAAGGCGCTTTCCCAGCCGTCCGGCACTCGCAGGCGAATGGATTCCGGCAGGCGGCTGAAAGCGAAACCGGCGACCAGGATGCCGATCGGCAGCAACATCAGCAGGCTGAAGATGCCCGGTAGATGCCCTTCGACGTACGGCGCCAGGAACAGACCGGCGAAGAAACCGAGGATCACCGTCGGCATCGCCTCCATCAGCTCGATCACCGGCTTGACCTTGCGACGCATGCCCGGGGCCATGAAGTAGGCGGTGTAGATCGCGGCGGCAACCGCCAGCGGCGCGGCCAGAAGCATCGCGTAGAACGCCGCTTTCAGGGTGCCGAAGGTCAGCGGCGACAGGCTCAGCTTGGGTTCGAAGTCGGTGTTGGCGGCAGTCGATTGCCAGACGTACTTGGGCTCATCGTAGTTTTCGTACCAGACCTTGCTCCACAAGGCGCTCCACGAGACTTCCGGGTGTGGGTTTTCCAGCACCAGCGGTTGCAGCTTGCCGCCCTGCTCCACGATCAGGCGGTTGGCCCGTGGCGACATGCCGAACAGGCCTTGGCCATCGACCACCTGGTCAACCAGCAAGGTGCGGTGGGCCGTGCTGTGGAACACGCCAAGCTTGCCGCCGGCGTCGAGCGCAACGAAGCCCTTGCGACGTTCTTCGGCGCTGATCTCGACGATGGGTGCGCTGCCCATCTGGAAGGTACGAATCTGTTTGAAACGCAGCTCGCCGTCCGGATCGCGAGCCATGAACCACTGGGCCAGGCCGCCCTTGGAATCACCGATGATCAGCGATATGCCACCGACCAACTGGGCAACGGCGGTGACTTGGGCGTCAGCGTTCTCGAGCAGCTTGTAGCGACCGTTGAGGCTCTTGTCCCGCAGGCTGAACACATCGGCCTGGGCGCGCCCGTTGACCACATACAGCCACTGCTGGCGCGGGTCGACGAAGATGTTTTTTACCGGCTCGGTCATCTGCGGCAGATCGATACGCGTCTGCTCGCTGGTGATTTCACCGGTCATCATGTTTTCTTCGCTGGTGAGCGACAACACATAGAGCTGCGCGCCGCTGGAGCCAGCCAGCAGCAACGTCGAATCGGTAGCGTTGAGGCTGACATGCTCCAGGGCCGCGCCCTGCTCGTTCAACGCGATCGGCACTTCACCGTAAGGGTATTCGATGGCCGGAGAGATGGTTTTCTTGCCGTCGGGGTAGCTGACTTTATAAGTGTGGCGGAACACCAGGGCCTGGCCATTGGAAAAGCCGATCGCCACCAGCGGGCTGCCGGGCTGATCTTCACCGATGGACGTCACAGTGGCGCCGGCCGGGATCGGCAGGTCGACACGCCGCAGTTCGGCACCGCTGTCGAGGTTGTAGAACAGCGCCACGCCTTTGTCGGAAACCCGCATAGCCACCTGGTTCTGTTCTTCGATGGCGATCATCAGCGGCTTGCCGGCGTCTTGTATCCAGGCAGGGGTAATCGAGTCCTTGGCGGTCAGGTCCGCGCCTTGGAACAGCGGCAGTACCACGTAGGCCAGGAAGAAAAAAATCAAAGTAATGGCGGCGAGGACGGCGAGGCCGCCAACCAGCACGTACCAACGGGTGAGGCGATCCTTGAGCGCGCGGATGCGGCGCTTGCGTTGCAGCTCAGGCGTATTGAAGTCAATGCGCTTGGGAGGGGAAGTCGTAGTCATTGTGGAGTTGGCCAGATCATTCATGCGCACACCCTAGCGATCCTGTATGACAGAAAGATGACAGTGAAGTGACGCAACAAATCCGCCGCCGGTGGGAACCGGCAGCGGATGGAAATTTGGTCTGTGGCAGCGAGCAAGCTCGCTCCCACAGGGGCCTGGGCTCAGGCGTTACTGCTTGGCGACGTTGCCGCCTTCCTGCAGACCCAGGTCAGCCAGTGCCTTGGCGGCGACTTTGGCTGGAACCGGGATGTAGCCGTCCTTGACCACGACTTCCTGGCCTTGCTTGGACAGGATCAGCTTGACGAACTCGGCTTCCAGCGGGGCCAGAGGCTTGTTCGGCGCCTTGTTGACGTAGACGTAGAGGAAACGCGACAGCGGATATTTGCCGTTCAGGGCGTTTTCTTCGGTGTCCTCGACGAACTCGCCGCCTTCCTTCTTGGCCAGGGCAACGGTTTTCACGCTGGCGGTCTTGTAGCCGATACCCGAGTAGCCGATGCCGTTAAGCGAGCTGCTGATCGACTGCACAACCGAAGCCGAACCTGGTTGTTCGTTGACGTTTGGCTTGTAGTCGCCTTTGCACAGGGCTTCTTCCTTGAAGTAGCCGTAGGTGCCGGACACCGAGTTGCGGCCAAACAGCTGGACTGGCTTGTTGGCCAGGTCGCCGGTCACGCCCAGGTCGCCCCAGGTCTTGACGTCAGCCTTGGCGCCGCACAGGCGAGTCGAGGAGAAAATCGCATCGACCTGAGCCATGGTCAGGTGCTTGATCGGGTTGTCCTTGTGCACGAATACCGCCAGGGCATCCACGGCAACCGGAATAGCGGTCGGCTTGTAGCCGTACTTCTGTTCGAAGGCTTGCAGCTCGTTGTCCTTCATCTTGCGGCTCATCGGGCCCAGGTTGGCGGTGCCTTCGGTGAGTGCGGGCGGCGCGGTGGAGGAACCGGCGGCCTGGATCTGGATGTTGACGTTCGGGTATTCCTTCTTGTAGTTCTCGGCCCACAAGGTCATCAGGTTAGCCAGGGTATCGGAGCCGACGCTGGACAGGTTGCCCGACACACCAGTGGTCTTGGTGTAGCTCGGGATCGCAGGGTCAACAGCGGCAACCGCGTTGGCAGTCGCGACGCCAGCAGCGACAAACGTCATTGCCGCCATCAAACGCTTCAGTTTCATGCCTTACTCCTAGCAGATAGGGTGTGTTAAGTCGGCCAAGTATCGATAAGCCGTATGAACACTCTATGGCTGAAATATGACAATTGGATGAAAGGCCAGCATTGGCTTTTGCAGGATGATTCATGGTGCGCCCATCGCGAGCAAGCTCGCTCCCACAGAGGATATGCGATAAACACCGAACCCTGTGGGAGCGAGCTTGCTCGCGATGAGGCCAGTACAGGCAGTGAAAGACCAGGGCCTAGCGGCCCTTCTTCCAGAGGTACCCACCAATCAACATCCCGATCCCGCAGATGATCGCTACGTAGTACGCCGGCCCCATCGGGCTCTCTTTCAACAGCAGGGTCACGATCATCGGGGTCAGCCCGCCGAAGATCGCGTAGGCCAGGTTGTAGGAGAACGACAGTCCGCTGAAGCGCACCACGGCCGGGAAGGCATTGACCATAACGTAGGGCACCGCGCCGATGGTACCCACCAGCAAGCCGCTCAAGGCGTAGAGCGGGAACAACCACTCGGGGTGCTCGGACAGGCTGTGGTAGAAGGTCCAGAAGGTGATCAGCAGCAAGCCACTACCAAAGACGAATACCCGGCCGGCGCCGAAGCGGTCAGCCAGCACACCCGCGCCGATACAGCCGAAACTGAGGAATACGATCGCCAGGCTATTGGCCTGCAACGCGGTGGTCGGGCTGAAGTGGTACACGGTCTGCAGCACGGTGGGGGTCATCAGGATCACCACGATGACGCCCGCCGACAACAGCCAGGTCAGCAGCATCGAAATGGCGATGGCGCCGCGATGATCACGCAGCACCGCGCGCAACGGCACTTCTTCGGCCAGGGCCTTGCGCAATTGCAGCTCGGCGAATACCGGGGTTTCGTGGAGCCAGCGGCGCAGGTACACCGAAAACAGGCCGAACACGCCGCCCAGCAGGAACGGGATCCGCCAGGCGTAATCCGCCACTTCCACCGGCGTATAAATGCTGTTGATGGCCGTGGCAACCAGCGAACCCAGCAAAATCCCCGCCGTCAGGCCGCAGGTCAGCGTGCCGCAGGCATAGCCGATATGGCGCGCCGGCACGTGTTCGGAAACGAATACCCAGGCGCCTGGCACTTCGCCGCCAATCGCGGCGCCCTGGATTACCCGCATCAGCAGCAACAGGATCGGTGCCCACATGCCGATCTGCGCGTAAGTAGGCAGCAGCCCCATGATCAGGGTCGGCACGGCCATCATGAAGATGCTCAGGGTGAACATCTTCTTGCGTCCCAGCAGGTCGCCGAAGTGGGCCATGATGATCCCGCCCAGCGGCCGGGCCAGGTAACCGGCGGCAAAGATGCCGAACGTCTGCATCAGGCGCAGCCACTCGGGCATCTCGGCCGGGAAGAACAATTTGCCGACCACGGTGGCAAAGAATACGAAAATGATGAAATCGTAGAATTCCAGCGCACCGCCCAGGGCAGAAAGCGACAGGGTCTTGTAGTCGTTACGGGTCAGCGGACGGGCGGGTTGTGCGGGTGTCGCCGTGCTCGAAGGCGCAGTGGTCATGGCAAGGGCTTCTCTTATAGTCGATTCTGCGGCCCCGACAACGCTGAATGGGCGCCCGGGCAGGTTCGGCACGATAGCAAATTGTTCGAAAAAGCACATAGAGGCGCGTAATTGACAGTCGAAATCAGAACCGAGTGGTCGTCTCGACGACTATCGCCCGATATACTCGCAACCTTGCAACACTTTGTAAGGGGTTGCTGTGCGAAAACGTCGTTGGTGGCGCAATACGAGATCAGCCGGTTTCGCAGAGTTTCCCTTTGGCACGCCTTGACGAAAAACGTGACGAACGCGGCATGTTCGGGCTGAATCGTTTTTTTAAGGACGGCTACTCACCTGAAGTACAAGACAGCGTTACGGGTCAGAGGCACCCCCGGCATGATAGAGCTCGAACAAGAAGATCCAATCCCGCAGGGCGATCTGGCCCTGCAAATCACCGCGCTTCCCCGAGAGACCAACGGCTTCGGGGATATTTTCGGCGGTTGGCTGGTGTCCCAGATGGACCTGGCCGGCACCGCGATGGCCAGCAAGGTTGCCGGCGGCCGCGTGGCCACCGTGGCGATCGATCGCATGGCGTTCCTGGTGCCGGTGGCAGTGGGTGCGCAATTGTCGTTCTACACCCAGGCCCTGGAAATCGGCCGGAGCTCGATCCAGATGATGGTCGAGGTCTGGAGTGACGACCCATTGTCCAGCGAATGGCGCAAGGTCACCGAAGCGGTGTTCGTGTTCGTCGCCATCGATGGCAGTGGTCGTACCCGCTCGGTTCCACCTCGGGCGCGTTAAACACGGCGGCCGTTTTGCGGTCCATTGCAGTCCATGTTCCTGAACGAGATTTGCAGCATGCCAACGCCTAACGTCGAAGCCGTCAAACTGGATGAACTGAACGGTTGGCGTATCCGCCACGGTCAGGCCGAGTTGCTCGTGGCCCAGCAAGGCGCGCACGTTCTCAGCTATCAGGTGGACGGCCAGCCGCCGCTGATCTGGCTCAACGACCAGGCCACTTTCAAGACCGGCAAGAGCATCCGTGCCGGCGTACCGGTGTGCTGGCCGTGGTTCGGCAACCTGACGCGCAACCCCGACAGCGTCCAGGCCATGCGCGTCAGCAACGAACCGGCCACCGCCCACGGCCTGGTACGGGCAATGGATTGGGAACTCAAGGGCATCGAAGCCGAGGGTGAAAGCCTGAAGATCGAATTCGTGCTGCCCTACCCCGAAAACGGTTTGTCCGGCTGGCCCCATCAGGTCGACCTGACCTTGACCATCGTCATGGACGAGCAACTGCATATCCATCTGACCAGCCATAACCGTGGCAGCGAAACCGTCAACCTGAGCCAGGCGCTGCACAGCTATTTCGCGGTCAGCGACGTGCGCAACGTGCATGTCGACGGAGTGGATGGCTTGCGCTACGTCGAGACCCTGGATGACTGGAACGTCCATACCCAGGCCGGCGAGCTGCATTTTGCCGGCGAAACCGACCGGATCTATCTCGAGACGCCGCCAACGCTGAGCATCGTCGACGCGCATTGGCAGCGACGCATCGAATTGACCGCTACCGGTTCACGCTCGGCGGTGATCTGGAACCCCTGGACCGAACGGGCCAAGGCCTTCAGCGACATGGCCGATGATGGCTGGCAACGCATGCTCTGCATCGAGACGGCCAATGTGATGGATGACGTGGTGACGTTGTTGCCGGATGCCAGCCATACGCTGGGCGTGAGCATTCGCAGCAAACCGCTCTAAACCACACCGTTAAACCACTGTGGGAGCGAGCTTGCTCGCGATAGCGGACTGACAGTCAACATCAGCGTCGACTGACACACCGCCATCGCGAGCAAGCTCGCTCCCACATTGGGTTTTGTGTCAGACCCACCAGCCTCTACAAATCCGCCTCCTGCACCACCCGCACCTTCTGCGCCTCCATCGCATACGCCGCGCTCGCCAGGTCGTTGTCGACCTTTTCGATCTTCAGCGTGCCGGTGACCCACAGCGGCGTGTAGATATCATCCAGCTTCAAGCCCTTGGGATAACGCACCAGCACCAATTGATTGGGTGGCGGTGGCGGGACGTGGATGCAGGCACCGGGGTAAGGCACCAGGAAAAAGAGCGTGCTACGGCCCTTGGCGTCGGTTTCCAGCGGCACCGGGTATCCGCCGATGCGGATGTGCTTGTCGTTCATTGATGCCACGGTCTTGGTCGAATACATCACCGCCGGCAAGCCTTTGCTCTGCTTCAGGCCACCCTTTTCGGTGAAGGTGCCGTTGGCTTCGGGGGAGTTGTGATCGATCTCGGGCATGGCCTCGAGGGCCTTCTGGTCCGACTTGGGCATCAGTTCGAGCCAGTCGGTTTCGGGCAGCTCGGCGGCGTGGGCCAGGCCAGTGCCCAGCAGAAGGAAGGTCAGCAGTAGACGGCGCATGTAAGGGCTCGGCATAAGGAAAAATACGACGCCGGGCATTCTAGCCCTCCGCGCGCGCCACGCGCAGAGGACTTTCGCGCTTTGATCAGTTCCTTTTGATCAGGCCGTAGATCACCAGCAGCACCACCGCGCCCACCAGGGCTCCGAGGAAACCAGCGCCTTCGCCTGCCTGATAGATGCCTAGGGCCTGGCCGCCGTAAGTGGCCGCCAGTGAACCGCCGATACCCAGCAGGATAGTCATGATCCAGCCCATGCTGTCATCGCCAGGCTTCAGGAAACGTGCGAGCAGGCCAACGATCAGGCCGATAAAAATGGTTCCGATGATTCCCATGGTATTCCCCTCTAATTGAGTAGCTATGCCAAAGCCTAGTCAGACTTTGGCACCTTGCCATGAGAGAAGACGGCCGACGAATGGTTCCACCGATGTTTCAGATTATTGCTCGGCGATCAGCGTCTCGACCTTGATGATCTGCTGGGCCAGCGTGGCCCGGTCGGCGCAACGCAGGTTGGCGTGACCAACCTTGCGCCCGACCTTGAACGCCTTGCCGTAGTGATGCAGGTGGCAGTCGGCGATCGCCAGGACCTTCTCGGTGTCCGGCACCTTGCCGATGAAGTTCAGCATCGCGCTTTCGCCGACCTTGGCCGTCGACCCCAGCGGCAGCCCGGCGACCGCCCGCAGGTGGTTTTCGAACTGGCTGCACTCGGCGCCTTCGGTGGTCCAGTGCCCGGAGTTGTGCACGCGCGGGGCGATTTCATTGGCCTTGAGGCCGCCATCCACTTCAAAGAACTCGAACGCCATGACGCCGACATAATCGAGCTGCTTGAGTACCCGGCTGGAGTAGTCTTCAGCCAGGGCTTGCAGCGGGTGGTCGGTGCTGGCGACGGACAGCTTGAGGATGCCGTCCTTATGGGTGTTGTGCACCAGCGGGTAGAAACGGATTTCACCGTCACGGGCACGCACGGCGATCAGCGAGACTTCGCCGGTGAAAGGCACGAAGCCTTCCAGCAGGCAGCCGACGCTGCCCAGCTCGGCGAATGTGCCGGGGACGTCTTCCGGGTTGCGCAGGACCTTCTGGCCCTTGCCGTCGTAACCCAGGGTGCGGGTCTTGAGCACGGCCGGCAGGCCGATGGACGCAACGGCGGCTTCCAGGTCGGCCTGGGACTGAATGTCGGCGAAGGCCGGGGTCGGAATGCCCAGGTCCTTGAACATGTTCTTTTCGAACCATCGATCACGGGCGATGCGCAAGGCTTCGGCGCTCGGGAAGACCGGGACGAGCTGGGACAGGAAGGCAACGGTCTCGGCCGGGACGCTTTCGAACTCGAAGGTCACCAGGTCGACTTCATCGGCCAGCTGGCGCAGATGGTCCTGATCGCCGTAATCGGCACGCAGGTGTTCACCCAGCGCTGCGGCACAGGCGTCCGGCGCCGGATCCAGGAAAGCGAAGTTCATCCCCAACGGCGTACCCGCCAGAGCCAACATGCGACCCAACTGGCCGCCACCGATTACACCGATCTTCATTCGTCAACAACCTCAGGCAATGCGTGGGTCTGGATTGTCCAGGACGCTGTCTGTCTGCTCAGCGCGGAATTTTTTCAGCACGGTATGAAACTGCGGATGCTTGGCGCCCAGGATACTCGCCGACAACAGGGCTGCGTTGATCGCGCCGGCCTTGCCGATGGCCAGGGTGGCAACCGGGATGCCGGCCGGCATCTGCACGATCGACAGCAACGAATCGACACCCGAGAGCATCGATGACTGTACCGGCACGCCCAGTACCGGCAAGTGCGTCTTGGCCGCGCACATGCCAGGCAGGTGAGCCGCGCCGCCGGCGCCGGCGATGATCACTTCGATGCCACGCGCCTCGGCTTCTTCGGCGTACTGGAACAGCAGGTCCGGGGTGCGGTGGGCGGACACCACTTTCACCTCGTAGGGGATGCCGAGCTTTTCCAGCATATCGGCGGTGTGGCTAAGGGTGGACCAATCGGACTTGGAGCCCATGATCACGCCAACCAGTGCACTCATCGTCGTGCCTCTTCTCTCTGGGCGCCCTGGGGCGCGTCAAAAAACAACAAGCCACGCAGGAAACCGGCGTGGCTTGTTGTACGAATTATGGCCGGGTGGACCGACCGAAGGCCGGGCAGTATACCGAAAATGGCGGATTAAACGCACTTTCGCCGACCATCTGTCGTTTGCGCTAAAGCGGCGGTTTTATTGACTCGAAGGTCAGCTGAATAACAACACAGATCCCTGTGGGAGCGAGCTTGCTCGCGATAGCGTCAGGTCAGTCACCGCAGCTGTGAATGCCAGGGCCTCATCGCGAGCAAGCTCGCTCCCACAGGGGAGATGCGTTGTTTTCAAGATCCGATGGCACCCTGCGCCGCGCCACCCTCCAGCTTGCGCCACAACAACCGCACATTGGCCTTGCGCACCAGGGCGCAGCGGTACAGGCGGATTTCCAGCGGCACGTGCCATTGCGCCCCGCCGCAGATCACCAGCTCGCCCCGGGCCAGTTCGTTGCGCACACTCAGGTGCGGCACCCAGGCGATGCCCAGGCCTTCCAGCGCCATGCTTTTCAGGCTGTCGGCCATGGCCGTCTCGTAGACCGTGGTGAAACGCAGGGCGCGCTGGCGCAACAACTGGTTCACCGAACGGCCCAGAAAAGCGCCGGCGCTGTAGGCGAGCAGGGGCACGCTGGTCTCGCCCTCCAGGTCGAACAACGGCTTGCGGTCGGCATCGGCCGCGCAGACGGGGAGCATTTCGGTCTGGCCCAGGTGCAACGATGGGAAGATCTCCGGGTCCATCTGCATCGCCGAATCCGGGTCGTAGAAGGCCAGCATCAAGTCGCAGCCCCCTTCACGCAGGGCATGCACGGCATCACCGACATTGGTCGCCACCAGCCGTGTGGCGATGTTCATGCCTTCGTTGCGCAACTGGGCGATCCAGCGCGGAAAGAAACCCAACGCCAGGGAATGTGCCGCCGCTACCTGGATAACTTCGCCCTGCCCGCCCTCCAGGTGGTGCAAGTGCCGCAGCACTTCGCCCAACTGCTCGACCACCGTACGCGCCGTCACCAGGAACAGCTGTCCCGCCGCGGTCAGTTCGATCGGCGTGCGGGAGCGGTTGACCAGGGTCAGCCCCAGCGCCGCCTCCAGGCTGCGGATCCGCCGGCTGAATGCTGGTTGCGTCACGAAGCGGCGCTCGGCCGCCTGGGAAAAACTGCGCGTCGCGGCCAAGGCACTGAAGTCCTCCAGCCATTTGCTTTCAAGATTCATCTCCGTCCTCCCGTAGGACGCACCAAAACAGGTCACACGTTCGCCGCGTCATCGGCGTCACACGCACATTATGCCGAATGTGCATAGGCCAGTGTTTAACAGCATTGGCCCTAAATTTTCTGAAAGCCTAGGATCCACAGCGTTCCGGCTCAGACCGGGTCCTTATCGAGATGATTGACATCATGTCCTCCGCTGCATCATTCCGCACAGAAAAAGACCTGCTTGGCGTACTCGAAGTACCGGCGCAAGCGTATTACGGCATCCAGACCCTGCGAGCGATCAACAACTTTCGTCTCTCCGGCGTCCCGATCTCGCATTACCCGAAACTGGTGGTCGGTCTGGCAATGGTCAAGCAAGCCGCCGCTGACGCCAACCGTGAGTTGGGCCAGCTCAGCGAAGCCAAGCACGCCGCCATCAGCGAAGCCTGTGCACGATTGATCCGCGGTGATTTCCACGACGAATTCGTAGTGGACATGATCCAGGGCGGCGCCGGCACGTCGACCAACATGAATGCCAACGAAGTCATCGCCAACATCGCGCTGGAGGCCATGGGTCACCAGAAGGGCGAATACCAGTATCTGCATCCGAACAACGACGTGAACATGGCGCAGTCGACCAACGACGCCTACCCGACTGCGATCCGCCTGGGTCTGCTGCTGGGCCACGACGCGTTGCTGGCCAGCCTCGACAGCCTGATCCAGGCGTTCGCCGCCAAGGGCGAGGAATTCAGCCACGTGCTGAAAATGGGCCGTACCCAACTGCAAGACGCCGTGCCGATGACGCTGGGACAGGAATTCCGCGCCTTCGCCACCACCTTGAGCGAAGACCTGGCGCGCCTGAAAACCCTGGCGCCTGAATTGCTCACCGAAGTGAACCTGGGCGGCACCGCCATCGGTACCGGCATCAACGCCGATCCGCGTTACCAGGCCCTGGCCGTACAACGCCTGGCGACCATCAGCGGCCAACCGCTGGTTCCGGCCGCCGACCTGATCGAAGCGACCTCCGACATGGGCGCCTTCGTGCTGTTCTCCGGCATGCTCAAGCGCACCGCGGTCAAGCTGTCGAAGATCTGCAACGACTTGCGCCTGCTGTCCAGCGGCCCACGCACCGGCATCAACGAGATCAACCTGCCGGCCCGCCAGCCAGGCAGTTCGATCATGCCTGGCAAGGTCAACCCGGTGATCCCTGAAGCGGTGAACCAGGTCGCGTTCCAGATCATCGGCAACGACCTGGCGCTGACCATGGCGGCCGAAGGCGGCCAACTGCAACTGAACGTGATGGAGCCGCTGATCGCCTTCAAGATCTTCGACTCGATCCGCCTGCTGCAACGGGCCATGGACATGCTGCGTGAGCATTGCATCGTCGGCATCACCGCCAACGAAGCGCGCTGCCGCGAACTGGTCGAGCACTCGATCGGCCTGGTTACCGCCCTGAACCCGTACATCGGCTATGAAAACGCCACCCGCATCGCCCGCGTTGCCCTGGAAAGCGGCCGCGGCGTGCTGGAACTGGTGCGCGAGGAAGGCTTGCTCGACGACGCCATGCTCGACGACATCCTGCGCCCGGAAAACATGATTGCCCCGCGTCTGGTCCCACTGAAGGCTTGATCGACGCGACCACTGCTCACCAGGTCGAGGGACTAGACACCTCTCACCTTTTGAGGGCTTGGGGACTCGTTCCCCAGGCCCTTTTTTTTAACCGACAACTGAAAGCGGGAGCAAATTTGTAGGAGCAAGCCTACTCGCGATAAACAGCGACGCGCTGCCGTTGTACCCCGCGTCGCCAGCTATCTGGAGCCGGCTCACTTCCACAAGAACCTGACCGATAGGCCAGGAGATACAAGGGTCCGTTTCGTCGCACGCACCACAACTGTGCAGACGGGCGCCGCACTGATAGGTATAGTGCCGCCCCTCTTCGCATGAGTGGTCGTCGGTAGCGAGACCTCACAACATGCGAAAACCGAACTAATAACAAACCCGCGAAGTGGACCGGGACGAACATCGCCTCAACTGTCGTGCCGCGCGCCGGCCGATGTAACACGATGTTTCCAAATGGCCAGCATTTGCTTAAACAAAAAACAGCGAGGAATACTCATGCTCGAAGTCATCAACGACTTCCTCTCAGGGAAAGTGCTGATCGTGCTCATTGTCGGGCTCGGTGGCTACTTCACGATCCGCTCGCGTTTCGTCCAGTTCCGTCATTTCTTTCATATGTTCTCGGTGTTCCGGGACAGCCTGAAAAGCAGCACTGACCAGCTCAGCTCCTTCCAGGCCCTGATGCTCAGCCTTGCCGGCCGTGTCGGCGCGGGCAACATCGCCGGTGTCGGCATCGCCGTGACCCTCGGCGGGCCCGGTGCAGTGTTCTGGATGTGGGTGACCGCGCTGGTCGGCATGTCCAGCAGCTTCTTCGAGTGCTCCCTCGGCCAGCTCTACAAGCGCTGCGATTCCGAAGGCCAGTTCCGTGGTGGTCCGTCCTACTACATCCAGCACGGCCTGCAGAAACGCTGGCTGGGCATGATCATGGCGTTCCTGCTGCTGATCACCTTCGGCTTCGCCTTCAACGGCCTGCAAGCCCACGCCGTCACTCACTCCCTGAATAACGCCTTCGGCCTCGATACCACCTACACCGGCCTCGGCCTGGCGGTGCTGCTGGGCCTGGTATTCATCGGCGGGATCAAGCGAATCGCCAAGGTTGCGGACCTGCTGGTACCGGTCAAGACCCTCGCATACATCGCCGTGACGCTCTACGTGATCGTGCTGCAATTCGAACATGTACCAGGCATGCTGGCGACGATCGTCAGGAGCGCCTTCGGTCTGGACCAGGCCTTTGGCGGCCTGATCGGCAGCGCCATTGTCATGGGCGTCAAGCGTGGCGTGTTCGCCAACGAAGCCGGCCTGGGCAGTGCGCCTAACGTGGCCGCCGTGGCGTCGGTGGAGCACCCGGTCGCCCAGGGTGTGGTCCAAGCGTTCAGCGTTTTCCTCGACACGTTCGTGATCTGCACCTGCACCGCGCTGCTGATCCTGCTGTCGGGTTTCTACACCCCAGGCTTCGAAGGCGACGGCATTGCCCTGACCCAGAACTCCCTGGCGGCCGTGGTCGGCGACTGGGGCCGGATATTCATCTCCGTGGCCCTGTCGTTGTTCGTGTTCACCTCGATCCTCTACAACTATTACCTGGGCGAAAACAACCTGCGCTTCATGCTAGGTGAAAACCGCAAGGCGCTGATGGCCTATCGCGCCTTGGTCCTGGGACTGATTTTCTGGGGCGCCATCGAGAACCTCGGCACCGTGTTCGCGTTCGCCGACATCACCATGACGCTGTTGGCGTTCGTGAACCTGATCGCGCTGTTCCTGTTGTTCAAGGTCGGCATGCGCATCTTGCGTGACTACGACGACCAGCGTTCGGCTGGCATCAAGGTGCCGGTGTTCGACTCGAGCAAGTTCCCGGACCTGGACCTGGACCGCAAGGCCTGGCCAGCGACCCCATCGGCACCTGCCGCCGAATCTGGAAACGCTCCGGCGAGCCTGGCTGCAGCGCAACGCTGATCAGCGGGTTGTTTGAAAAAAACCGGGCGCATCCCCTGCGCCCGGCGTGACACAACACAAGGTCGGCGTCATGCTCGGCCTTATGTTGCAGCAGCGAGTGAAGCTGCTGTTTTCGTCCTCGGAGAACACCCCATGAATGCCTCGACCTATCCCGCCGCCCAGCACGTCATGGTGCTCTACACCGGCGGCACCATCGGCATGCAGGCCAGCGCCAACGGCCTGGCCCCGGCATCCGGTTTCGAAGCGCGGATGCGCGACTACCTGCACAGCCAGCCCGAACTGGTTATCCCGCAATGGCGTTTCCGGGAGATGTCGCCGCTGATCGACAGCGCCAACATGACCCCGGGCTACTGGCAGCAACTGCGCGAAGCGGTGGTTGATGCCGTCGATGTGCAAGGCTGCGACAGTGTCCTGATCCTGCACGGTACCGACACACTGGCCTACAGCGCCGCCGCCATGAGCTTCCAGTTGCTCGGCTTGCACGCGCGGGTTTGCTTCACCGGTTCGATGCTGCCGGCCGGCGTGACCGACAGCGACGCCTGGGAAAACCTCAGCGGCGCGCTGGTCGCCCTCGGCCAGGGCCTGGCGCCTGGCGTGCACCTGTATTTCCACGGTGAACTGCTGGCGCCGACCCGCTGCGCCAAGGTGCGCAGCTTTGGTCGTCATCCGTTCAAGCGCCTGGAGCGCCAGGGCGGAGGCATCAAGGCCACGTCGCTGCCGGCGCAGTTGAATTACAACCAGCCGAAACAGTTGGCAAACGTCGTGGTGCTGCCATTGTTCCCTGGCATTGGCGCCGAGGTTATCGATGGCTTGCTGGGCAGCGGCATCCAGGGCCTGGTGCTGGAGTGCTACGGCAGCGGCACCGGTCCGAGCGACAACCCGGCCTTCCTCGCCAGCCTGGAACGGGCGCGGGACAACGGCGTGGTGGTCGTGGCGGTCACTCAATGCCATGAAGGCGGCGTCGAACTGGACATCTACGAAGCGGGCAGTCGCTTGCGCGGCGTCGGCGTGCTGTCCGGCGGCGGCATGACCCGCGAGGCCGCGTTCGGCAAGTTGCAGGCCTTGATCGGTGCCGGGTTGCCGGTGGATGAGGTTCGGCGGCTGGTTGAGCTGGATCTTTGCGGCGAACTGGCATGACCTCCTGGCGAAGCCCTGCCCGTGGGGACTGCCAGGTCAACTGTCAGTTCTGATAGTAGTCCCTCTCTCTCCAGGCCTGACGTGAGCTCCGATAGACCCGCGCCGCATGAGCGGCGTGGGTCTATATCGATCTCGGAGCTCTTATGAAGAACCATAAATACCTCAGCGGTTCGATGGATCAAGCCGACAGGAACAATCTGGAGGCCGCCTGTCGCCCGATATCGCTACGCCAAATCCTTTCCACCGATTGCCCGGCTTGCTGCTGGGAGACCTGAAAGGCAACGCCTTGCCTACGCTGCGCTGCGGTCTTCAGATGGGCCTTGGAAAAATCCTGCGGCGCAGTGTCCTGTTTCGGGTAATGGAAGTGCGCGTACCACAGCACGCGGTTGTTAACCGTGTCGCGAATCTCGTACTCCTGCAGGAAATCGCGGCCTTTGCCGCCGGAACAGTCCAATCGCTCGCCGAGCCTGCGGATGCTGACCTGCCGCTCCTGCAACAGATAGTCCACCGCGCCGACATCCGGGCGTCTCGACTTGAGCATGGCAATACGGGTCGTTCGCCCCAGCGCCCGAAGTTGCCTGGCTCCGGCCCGCAATTGCTCGATCAACACCTGCGGCGCCTGCTCGCCAAGCGGCTGGGTCAACTGCGCCATGTCCAGAGCATGGCGATCCAACTCACCGGCCTTGTTCAAGAACATGTCTTGCACATCGATCGAAGGACTATTTCCGGTGCTCAGCCGCCGGGCCTCGGCCTGGCTTTGGCTGAGCGTAGCAAGCAGTTCCCGCGCCTTTTTTTCCAATCCCTTGAGTTTCTTTCTGGCACTGGCGCTCAGCCCTCCAGCCCCGCCCAACAAGCGCGGGCCGTAGCTAAAACACCACCGACCCTGCCCGTCGTTTTCGAGCCAGGGGCCGGTTCGCGCCGGATGAGCCGTGTCGATAATCACCACGCCCTCCTCCCTGGGTGACACTCGGTACCAGTCCCCTTCCACACTGGCATACCACTCGCTACCCAGCTGGTAGAGCCCGCGATATTCACCCGAGGCCACATAACCTTGCACTGCGGAAAACGCCTCCAGCTTGAACGTGTCGAGCCGGACCAGCTCCCTGGCGGAAAACCGGCCAGGCGGGCTCGACCATCCGTAGAACAGCCTAGCTTTCGCTGCGGACGGGCGAGCGGAAACGGAGGATGTCGATGACGTGTGGATCGCAGTGTCGATCAAGGCACGTGGAACGCTGGTTTCACCACCAGCCACTTGCAACTCATCGAGGCGGGAAAGGTCGCTCAGTTGCCTTCCCCCTTGCACGAGTGCCAACGCCAGGCCGATCAATACGTCGGCCAGCGCCTGGGAGCGGTTTTCGCTGCTCTGGTTTTCGCTGCTGTGGTTCTCCCAGCTCTGGCTTTCGACCAGTTCATCGAGGCTGGCGGTAAGCTGGACCAACAGACCGACCAGCGCCAGCGGGCCGTCGAGCAGCGGCAGCAACAGGTTGAACGTGCCCCAGGCGAATTGCCTGAAACGCTCCCAACGCTCCTGGACGTCAGACACCGAAGCCTCTTTGGCCCGCTCGATCAAGGCCTGGGCGCAGGCCCTGTAAAGCGCCGTGGCAACCTCATCGCGCAGTGGTATGCCGTTGAGCCGGGCCGGCTCTGGAGCAAGGATCACATCAAAATCGGAGAAGATAACCCGGGTTGTGTGAGGCTCATCAAAACCGCCATTGGCATAGATGGCGCGTACAGAGACCGACAGCCCGGCGAGGACGCTGTCCTGCAATTGCCCCTGCTCCTTGATCGCTGCAAAAAGTGACATCCGCGAGGAAAACTCCATCAGGGGCGCGGTAGAGGCAGGCCGATAAAGGATGCATGGCCCCATCGCGACGTTCGCCGGACCGATCACGAACATGTTCATCACCCCATCCGGTGTCGCATCGGCATCCGTCAGGAAGCCCAACGGCCTGACGACGATGTCCTGTCCCTCGACCCGGCGACCGAGGACGTCCGGTTGCAGCGCGGCGACAACGTAGCGATAAGCCAGGTCCGTCAGGCTGTTCTTGATTTTCAGTTCCAACGCCAGTAGCGGCAGCAAGACGCCCAGGCTGTTGCAAAAGTCCCTTTGCCTGCTGACGGCTTCCCGCTCGTCCAGCAGCTTGTACCGGAGCAGTTCGGGATAGTGCTTGCCGATATCGGCTCGTGTAGTCAACGCTCGCAGATAATCATAGGTCAACCAGGTCGGTGGCTCGCCGTCCCGGTAGGTAATGTGGTGCATTGGCGCGAGAGGGAATGCACCGAGGTTTGCCATCGCCATCTGGGGAAACGTCTGGGTTTCTGTTACATAGCGAGAGGGAGGATAAGGCGGATCAACGATCTCGAACACAGTGTCCGTCATCCGCTGCAACGTCACCTTTATTTCGCTGATGCACATGTCAGCACGTGCGCGGTCGTCCTTGAGCATTTCTGCCTTGAGGGCCTGCTCGGCGAACTCGCCGATGGTCGGGATTCCCCGCATGAATGAGGTACCCTTGCGGTGCAGCGTCGCCAACGATGACAGCAGTCGGCTGTAGGTGGCACGGTCCGCCGACGAGGCCTGCTTGAGCCAGGGTGGGAGTAAGTCGAGCAATGTCGACCGCCTGGCTTCATGCCCTGAACGCAATGCACCCAGCAGGAGGCTCAGGCTGGAAAGCTGCGCCACTCTACGTTCAAAACCCTTCGATTCGGTAAAGCCGGAAGCTTCGATCGTCGCAATCTTTTGTAGCTGTCCCTCCAGCAGGCATAAGGTCAATGCATCGAAGATGTCATGCTCTGGAATGTAATTGCTCAATTCCCAGTAAGGCGAGCGCCGGCCGAACCAGGATTCCTCCATCGCAGACTCCGAGCTGAACACCTCGACCCCGCCCGACAGGGTGAACAGCAACGCAATCTCGCGTCCGTCCACGTTACGTGTCATCGACAGAACCAGAACATCGTCGGCTCGGTGGGTGTCAGGGTCGGTGCCATGGACATGGGTAATGAAGGCTTGAGTCGCGGTATTTCCCAGCACATCTTGGCGCTGTCCATTGTCGGGGAAATCGAGGACGGCCTGGACGGTCGCATATTCTTCGCTCTCCAACCCCGCAGAAGCCTGTTGCAATTGTGTCCGGAGCAGATCGGAGACCTGTCGCCAGACGCTGACGCTGCTCCCTTGCGGCTGGCTCCAGAAGTCCACCAGACGTTGTTGATAGCACTCCAGCAACAGTGGACCCCACTGCCCGAGTATCTGTTGAATGTCGGCCAGGGGAATCCCTACGTTTTCCGGGTGGTCCGCACTCGCGGATTTCGAAAGGAAGCTCTCCGGCTTCAAGGCCCTGGCGGTCCCGCTGCGACAACACTCGAGCAACAGATCGGTCAATGGATGACGGATGTACCCGTCGAAAAGGTTTTGCCCTTCCATCAGGTGCCATCGGGGTTCAACCAGCACGGCGTCGGCGACCGATATGTCCAGCGCGGGATAACGGTCGTCGAACACCTCCTGGAGGGTGCGCTGTGCGACCTCCCTCAATGTCGGGCGCAAGGTGAATGCCCCGTGAAGACTCAAGACCAACGAATCGACATCGGTAGCAGGCCACTGAAGGCTGGGGGAAGGGATCGCATTAGAAACAGACATGGGCATTTCCCTATGCAAGTGGAATGAAAGGCCCATTGCCGGGCCGGAACCGTAGTTGCGCCATGCTAGGCAACGCTCGTCTACGACGTGCGGTATCTGGTTATCGCTTTTGTTGCTGGCGATTTCCGGCTCCTCCCGTAAAACAGGCGGCATGCAACTTGCTCGATATCTGGTCTCCCCAGGCTGGAAACGAACCATGCTGCATTCCCACCTCACCACCCTCAACGCTGTCTCCCTGGTGCTCGACGCTTTCAAGCACGACGACCTGCCCCGTGATGCATTGCTGGCCGGCAGCGGCACCGGTCCGAGCGACAACCCGGCCTTCCTCGCCAGCCTGGAACGGGCGCGGGACAACGGCGTGGTGGTCGTGGCGGTCACTCAATGCCATGAAGGCGGCGTCGAGCTGGACGTCTACGAAGCCGGCAGTCGCTTGCGCGGCGTCGGCGTGTTGTCCGGCGGCGGCATGACCCGCGAGGCCGCGTTCGGCAAGTTGCAGGCCTTGATCGGTGCCGGGTTGCCGGTGGATGAGGTTCGGCGGCTGGTTGAGCTGGATCTTTGTGGGGAGCTGGCCTGACCCACTTGCTTGGCCCAGCGCATGGGGGCTGCTTGGTCAACTATCAGTTCTGACAGTAGCTGGCCCCGTCCCTCACGCTTAACGTGAGTTCCGGTAGATCCGCGTCACATGAACGGGCGCGGGTCGATATCGATCTCGGAGCTCATATGAAAACGCATGCATTCCCAAGCAAGCCGGCGTTCGAAGGCTTTCAACAATCCTCGATCACTTCGGTTTCTCAAGAGCAACTGGTGGCACCGGTCCTCTATCGCAACGGTTTTCCATTCATTCCCCATGAAACGCAGGGAATCATCATTCCCGTGGAATTGGCCTCCTCTCATATCCATGTCTATGTGCACATCCCTACAGCCGACCTGCCGGAGGCTGCCACCGTATCCATCAAGGTCCGGGCACTCGACGGCAGCGTTGGCTTCGCTTCTGAAAGCCTGCCAATCAACCCGCCGGAAACAATTATCATCGAAGTGCCGCAAAATCAGCTCAAGCTTTTTGCGGGTAAAGAACTGGCTTTACGCTACTTCATCGAGCTGCCTGATGGGGAGCCGGTAGGTTCCGAGGAATTGTTTGCCAGGGTCACCTCTCCCATCGCTTATACCCCTCCTGTCGTGGAGGGGCTGAACAACTCAACTATTAAGGCATCCGACTATCCAAATGGGCTGAATGTTGATGAAGCGGTTATCGAGAACCTGGAGTATCCGAGCGTTGTGCTGTGCCTTTGGGTAGTATCCATACGGCTGGAAAGTGGTGAAGTGATTACCCTCTACAGCCAGTTACAGAGTGTCCCGGCATCACCAGATTCGCCGTATCAGTTCCGTATTCCTGTACAGGCCTATACCGGCTACCCCGCCGAGGCGATAGGTCGATGCACGGTGGCTGTCGATTTTGCTCCCCATGACCCTGAAGCTCAAACTTATGGGGTCGGTGGCCATGAGTTCAGCTTCATTAACTAGAACTATTGCTCGCTCAGGGATTGTCTGATCGTTGTGGCGAGTGCTCTCTTGCGGGGGGTGATTGATCCGACTTGGTGCCTCTGGCCATTTCAAGCACACCCAATCGCCACATCCTGGCAAGCACCATCCGGCACATAACTTGCCCCCATTTCCAGCCTCCCCCGGCTGGAAACGGACCATGCTGCATTCCCACCTCACCACGCTCAATGCGGTCTCCCTGGTGCTCAACGCGTTCAAGAACGGAGGCTTGCCCAGTGAAGCGCTGTTGGCCGGCAGCGGCATCAGCCTGGCGGACCTGAGCCGGGCGGACACACGCATCACCACCAACCAGGAGATGCAGGTCTGCGCCAACGCCGTGGCGCTCAAACGTGACATAGGCCTGGAATTGGGCCGCAACATGCACGTTTCGTCCTACGGCATGCTCGGCTATGCCCTGCTCACCAGCGCCACCTTAGGTGACGCTTTACGCCTGGCGCTGCGTTACCCGGCGTTATTGGGAACACTCTTTGAGCTGACACTGGAAGACGACGGCGAGCACATCTGGCTCAGCGCCAGCGACTATCGGGAAAACCCGGCCCTGGCGGTGTTCAATGCCGAGTTCTGCATGGTCTCGCTGAGGGTCATCTGCAACGACCTGCTCGGTCATGCGCTCCCCTTGCGGGCGACACGTTTCGAACACTCGGCACCGGATTATCAGGCACGTTATGAGGCCCTGTTCGAGTGCCCTGTGCGTTTTGACAGTATCGACAACGCGTTCGCCTTCGATCGTCACTGGCTCGCGCAGCCCTTGCCACTGGCTGACCCCATCACTCATCACGCCATGGCCGAACGCTGCCGCCGCCAGAACACCGAGTTCACTGGCAGGCAGGCCTGGCTGGGACGCATCCGCCACTCGCTCGCCGCACAACTGGATGCCCCGCCAGGCCTGGAAGGCTTGGCCGAACAGATGAACTGCTCGGCGCGCACCCTGCGCCGGCATCTCAAGGACCTGGGCTGCAGCTACCAGGAATTGCTCGATGAACTGCGCTTCGAACGGGCCAAGCAGATGCTCGGTGAAGATCAATTGCCGATCTACCGGATCGCCGAAATGCTCGGTTTCAGCGAAACAGCCAGCTTCCGCCACGCATTCGTACGCTGGAGCGGCGTGGCGCCGAGTCAGTTCAGGCCATGAACGCAGCCCCCGTGGCGAGGGAGCTTGCTCCCGCTCGGCGGCGCAGCCGTCGTAAATCGGATAACGCGGTTTATCTGTAGAAGATGCGTCAAGCGTTTGGGGCGGCTTCGCCACCCAGCGGGAGCAAGCTCCCTCGCCACGGGACATAAGGGGAGGCCTGGATATCGGTGTTGCCCCGAACCGGCGCATGCCCGCGCCAACAAGGGGCGATTTACGGTCAACTATTTTGGCCATTTCGATCCCCTTTTGGCCTCTCCTGCCGTTTTCCCAAACGCGGCGCGCCGCAAGACTGTGGATACCGGATCAGCCCCTGCGGAGAACAAGAATGCTGACGATCTATTCCGACGATCACCACCTGCACCATGGACGTTGCGAGTTGATGGACGGGCAGCTGATGCCCTGCTTCGAAATGCCCTCCCGCGCCGATCATGTATTGGAGCGGGTCAAGGCCCGGGCGTTAGGGCCGGTGGAGGCGCCACGGGATTTCGGCCTGGCGCCGATCCAGCGCATCCACAGTCCGCAATACCTTGAATTCTTCGAGGGTGCCTGGAACCGCTGGAGCGAATTCAACCGCGACGGCGACCTGCTGCCCTATACCTGGCCGGCGCGCACCCTGCGTACCGTTATCCCGACGAGCCTGCACGGTCAACTCGGCTATTACAGTTTCGACGGCGGCGCCCCGATTACCGCCGGCACCTGGCAGGCCGCCTACAGCGCAGCCCAGGTCGCCCTCACCGCCCAAGCCGAAATCCAGCGCGGTGCCCGCAGTGCCTTCGCGTTGTGTCGGCCACCGGGGCACCACGCCGCCAGCGACTTGATGGGCGGTTATTGCTACCTCAACAACGCGGCGATCGCCGCCCAGGCTTTCCTTGACCAGGGCCACCGGAAGGTCGCGATCCTCGATGTCGACTACCACCATGGCAACGGCACTCAATCGATTTTCTACCAACGCAGCGATGTGTTGTTCGCCTCGATCCATGGCCATCCCGAAGCCGAATTCCCGTTCTTCCTGGGCTACGCCGACGAGCGCGGCGAAGGTACCGGCACGGGATTCAATTTCAACTACCCACTGCCCGCCGGTTCCGGCTGGGACAGCTGGAGCGCCGCCCTCGAACAGGCCTGCGGCGAGGTCCTGGACTATGACGCCGATGTCATCGTCGTCTCCCTGGGCGTGGACACCTTCAAGGACGACCCGATCTCTCAATTCAAGCTCGACAGTCCGGATTACCTGGCGATGGGCAAACGCATCGCGGCGCTCGGCAAACCGACGCTGTTCGTGATGGAAGGGGGTTATGCGGTGGAAGAAATCGGCATCAATGCGGTGAACGTTCTCGAAGGTTTTCAAAGCGCCCAATGAGGAATATCAGCATGAAAAGACTCAAGCGTCTGATGGCTCCAGCCCTCTGCGCCACGCTGCTGTGCGGCGCGGTCCAGGCCGAGGAGCGCACCCTGCGTGTCTATAACTGGTTCGACTACATCACGCCCAAGGCCCTTGAAGATTTCAAGGCGCAGCACAGCCAGGTCAAACTGGTCTACGACATCTTCGACACCAACGAAGCCCTGGAGGCCAAGCTGCTCACCGGTAACGCCGGCTACGACGTGGTGGTGCCGTCCAATGTGTTCCTGGCCAAGCAGATCGAGGCCGGCGTATTCCAGCCCCTGGACCGCAGCAAATTGCCGAACTGGAACCACCTCGATCCCAAGCTGATGAAGCTGATCGAAGCCAACGATCCGGGCAACAAATTTGCGGTGCCCTACATGTACGGCACCATCCTGATCGGCTTCAACCCGGCCAAAGTCAAGGCCGCGCTGGGCGACAATGCGCCGGTGGACAGTTGGGACCTGATCTTCAAGGAAGAAAACATCAGCAAGCTCAAGCAGTGCGGCGTGGCCCTGCTCGATTCGCCTTCGGAAATCCTGCCCTTGGCCCTGCAGCACCTGGGCCTGGATCCCAACAGCAAAAAACCGGCGGACTATGCCAAGGCCGAAGCGCTGCTGATGAAGATCCGGCCGCACATCACCTATTTTCACTCATCCAAATACATGGCCGACATCGCCAACGGCGACATCTGCGTAGCGGTCGGCTACTCCGGCAGCTTCTCCCAGGCCGCCAACCGCGCCAAGGAGGCCAAGAACGGCGTGACCGTGGACATGCGCCTGCCCAAGGAAGGCGCGCCGATCTGGTTCGACATGCTGGCCATTCCCAAGGGCGCGAAGAACCCGGACGACGCCTACGCCTTCATCGACTATCTGTTGCAGCCGAAGGTGATCGCGCCCGTCAGTGACTTTGTCGGCTACCCGAACCCGAACAAGGACGCCACCGACATGGTCGATCCGGCGATCCGCAACAATCCGAACCTGTACCCGACCGAGGCGGCAATGACGACGCTGTACACGTTGCAACCCTTGCCGAGGGATGCCGAGCGGGCACGGACGAGGGCCTGGACGCGGATTAAATCCGGCCAGTGACGCAGGCTGCAGCCTCGGTATGAACTCCAGGGCCGGGGGCGCGCGCCCGGCTCCGTATCAACGGATTCCCCAGGCTTTTGCCAAGCTTGCCAGCGCAGTGTCTATCGCCGCAGGCGGCACGGCGGCGAACCCCAGCACCATGCCTGCACGGATTTGGGACGGCGCCGTGGCGGGCAGCCAATAACTGCTCAATCCGTTGATTTCGATGCCCACGCCGGCGGCCTGGGCAACCAGCTCGCGCTCGCGCTCGATGCTCTGCACTGGAACCGTGACGTGCAGCCCGGCGACCACGGTGGGCATCGCGCCAACGCCTGCGACAGCCTCCGGCCAGCCCGCCAGAAGCGCATCGCGGCGGGCCAGAGCGGCCCGACGCATACGCCTGATGTGCCGCTGGAAATGTCCAGCGGCCATGAACTCGGCCATCACCGCTTGAGTGCTGACTTCAGAATGGCGCACATCCACCGCCCGACGGCGGGCGAAGGCATCGACCAGGCCGGGCGGCAACACCAGGTAACCCAGGCGCAACGCCGGGAACGCAACCTTGCCAAACGTCCCGACATACAGGACGCGGCCTCCGCGATCCAACGCAGCCAAGGGCGCCAGCGGCGCGCCGCTGTAGCGGTACTCACCGTCATAGTCGTCCTCGACGATCCAGCCATCGTTGCGCCCGGCCCAGGCCAGCAGTTCAAGCCGCCGCGCCAGGCTCATGACGACTCCGGTCGGATATTGATGGGATGGCGTCACGTAAGCCAGCCGACAGTGGTCCAGTGCAGCCAGCGCTGCACAATCGAGCCCGTCGCTGTCCACCGGCACGCCCCGCACATCGCCACCGGCCACGGCAAACGCATGCCCCGCGGCGCGATAGCCGGGATTTTCCACCGCAACGATGTCGCCAGGGTCCACCAGCAACTGTGCACAAAGGCTGATCGCCTGTTGCGCGCCGCTGGTGATCACAATTTGCTCAGCCGAGCAGTGCAAACCCCGTGAACTACGCAGGTAGGCCGCGACCAGGCCGCGCAGGCGCGCATCGCCTTGGGCATCGCCGTAGCACAACTGCTGCAGGTCCGGTTTTCGCCAGAACGCCGCGTTCAGCTTGGCCCACACGTCGAAAGGAAACAGATCGAACGCCGGGACGCCGACCCGAAACGCTCTTGGCGGTCCGCTCGGGGGCTGGGCCAAATGATGCTTTTCGACCCGTTCGAGCGCGTTGCTGTGGATAACTTTGCTGGATGGAAACACAGGTGAATCAAGCTGAATTGTGGATAAGGCTGTGGGTAAGCCTGTTGGAAACCCTGTGGATGGTTTTGTGGATAATTTTCCAGACGGCAATGCCAGCGGTGAAAGTTTCGCCACGTAGGTGCCGTCGCCCACTCGCCCTTCTATGAAGCCTTCGGCATACAGCTGGTCGTAGGCACGTACCACGCTGTTGCGGGAAATCGACAACGCCGCCGCCAGGTCGCGGCTGGCCGGCAACCGCGTGCCGCTGGCCAGGCGTCCGTCCAGTACTCGCGCACGCAACGCCTGATAGAGCTGGCGACTGAGCCCATGGCGGCGGTCCAGCTCGATGCCGGCGGGATTAAAAGACAATGGCGGTACGGCATCGGGCATGACTGCACCTGCAAATGGACCTGTCGAATTGGCCGGAAGTGGCTCTTACAACAGACCAATAGCCTGCCTACGATGATGCCAATCGCCAAGGAAAAATTTCCATGTACAACCCAAAAGCCTTTGCTGTGGAAGACCTGCCTCACTTGCATCGCATGATGGATGACTGTCGCCTCGCCGTATTGGTTACCCACGGCGAACACGGCTTGCAGGCCAGCCATCTGCCGCTGTTGCTGGACACACGACAGGGACCGAACGGAACCCTCCATGGGCACATGGCTCGCGCCAATCCGCAGTGGCGTGACCTGGAAGCCGGTGCCGAAGCGCTGGTGGTATTTTCAGGCGCCGACGCTTATGTCAGTCCGGGGTTCTACCCCGGCAAGGCCGAGCACGGCAAGGTCGTGCCCACCTGGAATTACCTTGCCGTCCACGCCTATGGCAACGCCGAGGTGTTCAGCGATCCTCAACGGCTGCGCAACCTGGTCGGCGAACTCACCCACCGCCATGAAAGCGGTCGGGCCCAGCCATGGAAAATCGACGACGCCCCGGCGGAATATATCGACAGCATGCTCAAGGCCATCGTCGGCTTCGCGCTGCCCATCCAGCGTCTGGAAGGCAAGCGCAAGCTCAGTCAGAACCGCAGCCCCGCGGATGCCGCCGGGGTTCGCAACGGGCTCGCCGCGAGCCCCGACCCGCAGGATCAGGCACTCGCACGCCTGATGCCTGAACAATCGCCTCAGGAGTGAACATGAGCCAGCTCGAGATCCGCCTTGTCACCGCCGCCGACCACGCTGCCTGGCTGCCGCTATGGCAGGCCTACCTGCGGTTCTACAACACCGAACTGCCAGACGCGGTAAGCCAGAGCACCTGGCAACGCTTGCTCGACGACCGTGAGCCCACCCATGGCGCGCTCGCCTGGGATGGCGACACGGCGGTGGGCCTGGTGCATTTCATCTACCACCGTTCCAACTGGAGCGTGGAGAACTCCTGCTATCTTCAGGATCTGCTGGTGGCAGAACACTGCCGAGGCAAGGGCGCAGGTCGCCAACTCATCGAATTTGTCTACGCCACCGCCAAGGCGGACGGATGTTGCAAAGTGCACTGGCTGACCCACGAGACCAACGCGACCGCGATCCAGCTCTACGAGCGGATTGCCGAACGCCCTGGCTTCATTCAATTTCGCAAAGCCCTCTAAGGAACGCAGCATGTCCACTTCGCTCGCTGATTGGAAAGGTGTCCCGGCGCCGTTTACGCGCTTGCTCGAAGGACGCTTCATCCGCCTGGAAAAACTCGACCCGACGCGTCACGCCGACGGATTGTGGCAAGCCCTCGAAGGGCCCGGCGCCGACCCGAAGCTCTGGGATTACCTGCCCTACGGCCCGTTCAAGGAGCGCAGCGGGTTCGATACCTGGCTGAACAACCATGCGGCCAACATCGATCCGTATTTCTTCAGCGTGATCGACCGCGCCAGTGGCGACGTGCAAGGTATTCTCAGCCTCATGTCCATCGTGCCGGCGCAAGGCCGTATCGAGATTGGCCATGTCACCTTCGGCGCGCCGATGCAGCGCTCGCCGAAAAGTACCGAGGCGGTCTACCTGCTGGCGAAAGAGTGTTTCGCCCTGGGCTATCGGCGCCTGGAATGGAAATGCAACAACGCCAACGCTCGTTCCCGGTATGCCGCCGAGCGGCTGGGGTTCACATTTGAAGGCGTATTTCGCCAGCATATGGTGGTCAAGGGGCAGAACCGCGACACCGCGTGGTATTCGATGCTGGACTCGGAATGGCCAGTGATCGGGGCAGCCTTCGAGCGCTGGCTGAGTGAGGAAAACCAGAGCGCGGATGGCCAGGTGCGCAGTCTCGCACAGTGCCGAGCCTGACCCTCGGCGCGAACCACGCAGCGTATGCGATGCCTTCGTGGCGAGGGCGCTTGCTTCCTCGCCACGGGGCTCGCAACCAGGGTCAGCGCAGTTGCTGTGCCAACACCGCAATGTGCTCCGGCCCGATGCCGCAACAGCCGCCCAAGTGACTGGCCCCACGCTTGCGCCAGTCCGCCGCCCACCGCAGATAGCCCGGCGGATCGAGGTCTTCGCGCAGCGGGTCCAACCCGTCATTGGCTGTCGCTTCCTTGGGCTGCGGTGGGAAGGCGTTGGCGTAGGCACCGATGTGGATTTTAACGCCCAGGCGCTCGAAGGTTTCGCGCGCCGCGTCGATCGCTGCGCCAATCACCTCGGGCTGGCTGCAATTGAACAGCAGCGTCTCGACCCCCAGCTCCGCCGCCACTGCCGCGGCGTCCGCCACCGGCTCGCCGGAGCGCAGGCGCGGCACTTCATCGGTGTCTTCGTCTTTCAAGGTAAACGACAGCCAGAACGGCTTGCCATCCTTCGGCAGCCCGGCATGAATGGCCCGCGCCTCGACGGTCGAACTCTGGGTCTCGGCCAGCCACAGGTCGACATGAGATGTCAGGCCAGCAACCAATGGCGCCAGCAGTTCGCTGGCGCGGGAGGCGTCGAACAGATCGGGACGGTAGGAACCAAACAGCGGAGGGAGCGATCCGGCCACCCGCACCGCTTTGCCTGAAGCCTGCACCGCCCGCCTGGCCAATTCCCCCGCCAATGCCGCCAACGCCTGGCCTTCCTCGGCAAAGCGCGCCTCACCGATATGAAAGGGCACCACGGCGTAGCTGTTGCTGGTAATCACATCGGCGCCGCTGACGATATAAGCCGCATGCACCGCCTCCACAGCCTGGGGCGCTTCGCTCAGGGCCAGGGCCGACCACTCGGGCTGTCTAAACGGCGCACCACGGCGTTGTAGCTCACGGCCCATGCCGCCGTCGAGAATAGTTGTCCTTGCTGCGGCCATATGCGATTCACTCATAAGCTTATGAAAAATACTCACTATCGGAGTCGTTCTTATAACTATTTAATGCGCACTCTTCCGCCAATCACAACCTATTTTTCAGCCTGGGATTTATCGTGAAATTACCTTTACCGCTTGCCCTGGGCTTGACGCTGCTGGCCGCTTCCTCATCGATCCTTGCCGGCACCACGCTGGACCGTATTGAGCAGAAAAAAGAACTGGTCGGCGTGTTGATGGAAAGCTACCCGCCCTTCTCTTTTCTCAATGACCAGAACCAGCTTGACGGTTTCGACGTGGACGTCGCCAAGGCCGTCGCGCAAAAGCTTGGGGTCAAGCTGCGCTTGGAAACGCCCTCGTGGGATGTGATCGCGGCCGGCCATTGGAGTGGCCGCTACGACATCTGCATCTGCTCGATGACACCGAGCAAGGCCCGCGCCGAAGTGTTCGATTTTCCGGTGCGGTACTACGCCTCGCCAGCGGTGATCGTGGTCAACGCCAAGGACGACAGCATCCATGGCGCCAAGGACCTGAGCGGCAAGAAAGTCGGCCTCACCAGCGCCTCCAGCTACGAAAGCTACCTGAACAAGAACCTGGTGATCGAAGGCGCCGAGGATACCCAGTTGAGCTACCCGTTCGAGGATGTGCAAATCGCGCCATACGATACCGACAACGTGGCGTTCCAGGACCTGGGCCTCGGCGCCGGGGTTCGGCTGGATGCGGTGCTGACCAACCTGGTGACCGCGCAGCCACGCCTGACCGAAGACAAGCGCTTCAAACTGGCGGGCGAGCCACTGTATTCAGAGCCTAATTCGGTTGCCATCGAGAAAGGCGACGCCGAGTGGAACAGCAAGGTGCGTGAAGTCTTTGCCCAACTGAAGCAGGACGGCACCCTGAGCAAGCTCTCGCAAAAATGGATCGGTGCCGACATCAGCCAATGAGTTCTTTTCCACCCCCTATCCAGCCGCCTCCACCGGTGGCTGAGTCGCGCCTGCAAAAAATCTTCGGTTTTCGCACACGGCTGTATCTGACCTGGGCCGCGATGCTGGTGCTGTTCGCCAGTTTCTTCCTGAGTTTCGACCTGAAGTTCTCGATCATCCTCGACAAACTGCCGAACCTGCTGGGCGTGCACCTGGCGCCCAACGGCTTTCTCCAGGGCGCAGTGCTGACACTGTTCTTGTGCCTGTGCTCCATCGTCGCCTCGTCACTGCTGGGTTTCATCACCGCGCTGGCGCGCTTGTCCAGCAGTGCGGTGGCGTTCGGCATCGCCAGCTTCTACGCGTCGTTCTTCCGTGGGACGCCGCTGCTGATCCAGATCCTGCTGATCTACCTGGGCCTGCCGCAACTGGGCGTGGTTCCGGGCGCCATCGCTGCGGGGATCATCGCCCTGTCACTCAACTACGGCGCCTACTTGAGCGAAATCTTCCGTGCCGGGATTCTCGGCGTGCCTCACGGCCAACGGGAAGCTTCCCTCGCCCTGGGCATGGGTGAAACCGTGATTTTCTGGCGCGTCACCCTGCCCCAGGCCATGCGTACCATCATCCCGCCGACCACCAACCAGTTTATCTCGATGCTCAAGGACTCTTCGCTGATCTCGGTGATGGGGGTCTGGGAGGTGATGTTTCTGGCGCAGTCCTATGGTCGTTCCAGCTATCGGTATATCGAGATGCTGACTACGGCGGCGGTTATCTATTGGTTGATGTCCATTGCGCTGGAGCTGATTCAGGCGCGGATGGAGCGGCATTATGGGAAGGCTTATCTCAAGCGCAGTTGACGTGGGTATAAGACAGCAACAATCAAACAATGGATATCAAACTCGCCCTTCGGACTCAGGAATTAGGGGTCCAACGGGGCTTTCGCCTCAATAAATACGTTGAGGCTTGCGAGCCGACGCACACCATTCTGAAGAAGCACCAAGTTATCAGGCTCAGACATAAACCAAGCAAAAGTCCCCCAAGCCAAACCCGTGATGGTTTTCTTGAATCCAGCTGCCTCCCTGTCTGCGTAAGCCGTTACAAAAGCGACCTGTGAGCGACTGAAGCCCCCTCTATCTGTTATCGCGTACAACGCCTCTTGCCTGCGCGGGGTAATAGCTCCATCGGTTGCAACGACCTCGACAAAGACGATTAATGGCTCGATAGGACCGAGATCTACCAGAATCAGATCAGGAAGATTTTTCTGCGCCTCAATATCCAGCCCAATGTTTGAAGCCAGCTGAAGATCGGGATGAGCAACCTTGTTACCTGATTCACTCAGCCAGATAACACCTGGCTGTTCCAAGAATTTGACAGCAAAAACCTCCACAACTGCCTTCGATATGTCTGAGCTAGGCCCCGGAACGAGCCGACGGGTGTCACCACTGGGAAAAGATACTAAAACACCATCTCTTCCTGCCGTACCTGCTCGCATAAGGGACACACGAGCTCTCGCACTACGCGACAAATGTTTTTCCTGCCAGGCTAAGATGGCAGCAGACAAGTCCTCACCTACTAGGTCAGGGTCGAAAAGAGCCGCAAGGTCCGCCTTAAGTGCATAACGAGGCAGCCCCGATGTCGTAGGTATATCCGGCCGCTCAAGCACGGCCCCCACAACCAACAAACCCTCTCTCAATGTTTCGTCGCGAATAGGCTCACGGGTATTATCTGCATACCAACGAACGCCTGGAACCTGAAAGGCCTTTTTCCGCAAATTGGTCCGGTAAGTTAAGCGAGCGTTCTCACAGCAATCTTCAGCCTGCGTATCTGTCATTCGATATACATGCACCGGCCCAAGCCAGACATCCGCACCTTCGACTGCGCCGATATAAAGCATCGCAAAAACTGTGCTCGCAGCCAGCTCGCGTATGCAGTAAGAACGGTTAGGCGTTCCCTCTGGAAAAATCAGAGGCAGCCTTTCGGATATCAACGATCGCGAAACATGAGGTGGTAGCACATTTCTTCCTTAGAAAAGTTTGGAACAAGCTGCTTCGATGGACTCTTTTGAAGCGTCAGCTTCAACCAACCTTGCTAGCTCCTTCAAGGCCGCAGGATCGGGTAAAGGCAAGGATTCAAGCTCATAGGCTGAAACTGCTACAGAACCACTGACGCAACGAAACGCACGGTCAGCCGCCCCGCTATTCAAAAAAGCAGCAAGCACGGCAGTATTAACTTTGGGAACGTCTGTGATGGGTCTGACCATGTTGATATGGTTCTCTATCACCACCCCCCCATGCGACTGAAGGAAATCTGTTGGTAACGCGGCTGCGATAAGACGACGGCTCTGCTCTTTGGCAGTGGTGCGCTGTAAAAGCACACAGGGCTGGGTCGTGACCAGCCATTGATCAGAGGGCGCCAGTTCGAAATAGGGAGCATGGTTTTTCTTCTCCGCTCGAAAAACAAACTCCCCGTCGGCTGTAATTGCTTCAGCCCAAATAAGTGGTAGCCGACTGCTACCAGCTTGGTAGGTCAGTTGCGATTTATGACGGTTCCAGACCAACGGCCCCGTACTGACTCTGTATCCCCAGTCAACAAGACGATGTGGCATCTCAGAAAGCCTTTTCACAAGTTTCGTTTGGTTGGGATTCCGAGGTAGCAGCCAAGGCAAAGTGCGGTCTTTTGGCAGGACGATTGACCCCGTCTCTCTAATTTCAGTCACACCGTCCGCAGATATTATTTCAGAGACCACAACCGGAACGGCTTCGCCAGCCTTACGGTAAGTGGTGAGAGCCATTTCTTGAAGAACATCATCAAAAACGCCTTTACGGGCCGCAACGAAATCTATGGAAATCGGAGGTGCTTCTTGGCCAATCAGCGCACGCAGATTTTTGAAATACCCCCCCGCCAAAAAAGAAGTAGGGGTCACAAAAGCTATCAGCCCACCCGGTTTGGTTTGGCGAATGGCGAAGTCAGTAAACAGTCCGTAGAGATTGGCATGACCGTATAGAGAACGCTTATACAACTCGCGCGTTTCGAGATCGAGCTTGGCTTTGCCATACGGCGGATTACCGATGACCAAATCGAATCCGTCTTTAGTCGGATTATTCCGCAACGAATCACAAACCGTGATCATGACAGGTAAGCGCAGACCCGACGGGCGACTGATGGGCAGCAATACTGCGTCCAAAGTAACTTGGCTGAGCCAGGCTCCGAACGGATCTATTTCAAAGCCGTGCAGCCGGTTACCGATACTTTGCAGCAGCAGTCTCGGGCTGCATTGTGCAAGCTCCTTCATAATTCGCTGCGCAATGGGTGCGAGAAACGCACCACCGCCACACGCCGGATCCAGAACACGACATTTCGCCCAATCAACATTCGCTGACGTGGCCTGATCGATAAGCCGCGCGGTTAGAGCTGGAGGCGTATAGAAAATCCCATACTCTCCACGATGCTCCACGGGCAGCATACTGGTGTAAGTAAGCCCTATCTGATAGGCAGCCGTCTCCGCGTCGAATTCTGCGGCTGCCGTACCGATCTGCTCGGCAAGCAAGCTGGCGGCGTCTGAAAGTGTTGAGGTTTCAAATTCGGCAATCGGTGCACGAAGCTCCTGAGGAGCGATTTCATCCTGGTTGAGGCCGCGCCACCAAGCTTCAATTAGCCGAACGCCAAATGCTCTTGCCAAGCTCAACTGTTTGTCTATAGGGAACCCGGCAGCCAACGCACGAGCCGTAGCCCTGGCGGTAACCAACGACTGAACCGGCGCCTTCAAAGCAAATGGAACGTCCAGCTCAGCAAATGTCATTTGCGCCTCTTTTGCCATACACCCCCCATAGCGGGTCGCGATTCTACCTTGCTTTGAAGGTCTAGACGCCCCGGCTATCGCCCTTACGCGATGTTGCGTTAAAAAAAGGTAATCAACAATTAGCAATCGGCTCGGCAAACCCAGCCACCAGCTCAAAAATCGATAAAGCTGTATGAATATACAGCCTCATCATAACAATGCTAATTCATCGGCTAAACGGTTGAGCTGACAGAACCTGTCTAGTTTGAAGGCGGATTGCTACTAGCTTGCGCCTGGAGATCACCCTCTCCATCGACACGCCATCCCAACACCTCCAACGCATCGCAACCGTCCTGCAACAGCAGATGCGCGGCGCTGGTGAAGTGCTCCAGGTCATAGCCTTCGGCGTTTTTCATGCATAGACAGGAAACGCTGTTGAGTAAATCTCGAGCCACTTTGATGCGATGCGCAGCAGTTTCCAAGAGATCGGAGGCGCCGGCTTCCGTGTCGATAAAAAGTGTGGCTCCGGCGCTGGTATTTGCTTGAAGGGGATGGAACTTGATCATCGGGTTGCTCTCTTGAGTTAGGAGCTACCGCCGTTCGCGGAGGCAGCAAAAAGCGCCGCCGTTGGGGGCGCTCGTGCACTCTTGTTCGACCGGCTAAGATCGGTCACCGATTTGTCGATGACGAGAGAACTATAGGCGAGGCCCTAATGACAAAAAACCGGGTTTCTTGATCTCGGAGCGATCCTACGCGAAACCCGGAACGGGTTTACAGATTCGATATTTGACACACAGATCTCGGAATTCAGCCACGCAGAAAGGTCTGGGTATGCTGTAGGGCAATGCTTCGAGCCACGGAGGCCGGCGCGGTGATGCTGTGATCACAGCGTGGGCAGCCTACAAGCTCCATCGCTATGTCTCGCCAGCGGCTAGGAGAAGGCTGGCATCGCGACCCGGGATGAAATTTTTAAAGTTCGACCTCATTCATGAGAGGTCGTACTCAATGCCTACCCAACATGTATTCCTGCCCCAACACCTCGCACTGGCAATAACCTTGGCGCTTGGCTGTGCCGAGGTTTCAATGGCTCAGTCAGTTGTCGGGGAAGCCCGCCCCGTTGAAACAACCGCCAAGATGCAGGCGAGGCTCAAGGCGTTCGCGGCGGCGCCGGATATAAAGACCGAGAGGGTCACCGAAGCTCAGGAAGCGCCCCTATCGCTGGGCGACAGCGACGACTTGGTGATTGTCAGCAAGCAAGGCGAACTTTTCGGGCTTACTGACGGAGGCGGCGGGACTAATGTCCTGCAATTGGATATCGCCAAGGGAGGCGTGATCAATCAAATAAGTAACGTTAACGATCTGCATCTCAAGCAAGGCGAATGGTCCAACGGCGTCGCTTTCAACGGTGCAAGCCTGGTCGACTCGAAGGCCAAGCTGACCAACACCGGTCAGATTGCGAGTGCGGTGCACGTGCTTGGTATATTCGATAACCGGGGTACCGTGGCCGGTCCCGTGTTCGTTGGAAGAAACGCCACGTTCAGCGGCAACGGGAGGGTCGATGCGCTGGATGTAACGGGCTTGATGAAGGTCGGTCCAGACATTGGCGCTCCTTCGGTTACCAACGACCTCAAACTCTCCAAGAGCGCGACGTTGGTTTACGGAATCGACGCGGAGAAAGGCAGCGCCACGATCAAGGTTGGCGGTACCGCGACGCTGGGCAATGCAACATTGAAAATCCCCGCCGTACCTGGCGAATACACCGATACGCACAGGCGCGTCGTGATTGATGCGGGCAAGATCGAGGGGAAATTCGGAAAGATCGACAGTGAACTTGCCTTTCTGACAGCGACACCTGACTACACGGTAGAGAAACAGGTAGGGCTGGTCTTTGAGCGCAACAACGTTCCGCTGGGAGACGCAGCCACCTCTTCCAACGGTCGCAACTTGATGGAATCTATCGAAGAGCAACAACCACCAAAAACACCGAAACCGGAACTGTCCAGTACCTTAGTGGCTGCGCCTTCTCCTGCCGTCGATTCGCAAACCAGCAGCCCAACATCAACATCCACCGAACCACCAAAAATCATTGCCAGCGCCCCGCCCAAGTCCGTCGCCAAGTTGCAAGCCATAAAGCCTGCCCCCAAACCCAACGCCGCAATTAGCGCATTGCTCGGTACTAACAAGACCACAGCCGCCGATGCCATCGACCAACTCGGCGGCTACGACACCGCAGACCTGGGCAACGCCACCCTGAGCAGCGTCGCACCGATCAGCTCGGGAATGCTTTCCGCCATGGGCCGGAACAATCCGGTGGGCGAACATGCCAACGGCCAAGTCTGGGTCCAGGCCATCGGCAACAGCGGTAGCCTCGCCAAGGAACTGGGCAGCTATGCCCTCAAGCACTCGACCAAGGGCCTAATGCTGGGAACCGACTGGGCTGTCAGCTCCAATTGGCGGCTGGGCATCATCGGCGGCAAGACCCAGACACGACTGGACAGCTATCAATTCGACGGCGCCTTGGACAGTTGGCTCGCCGGCGCATACGCCTTACGCCAGGACGGTCCGCTGGCGCTGCGCCTGGGCGTTGTTTATGGCAGTCATGACGGCAGCACCAAGCGCCACGTTGCCTTCAACGGATTCAGGGATCACTTGAAGGGTCGTTACGATGCCACGACACAGCAGGTCTTCGGGCAAGTGGGCTACAACCTGGATGTTGGACATTTCGATATCGAACCCTATGTCCAAGTGGGTTACCAGCGCTATCGACGCGATGCCTATACCGAAAAAGGTGGAGACGCCGCATTGCAGTACAACGGCCAGGCACAAGAACACTACAGCAGCGACCTCGGCCTGCGCCTCGCCCGCCCTTTGGTTTTCGACCGAGGCATGCGATTGACACCGCGGCTGGATGTCGGCTGGAAACACTTGTACGGCAACGTAAGGGGCACATCCCACCAACGTCTGGTTAGCGGCGGCGGCACCTATACGATCGAAGGGGTTGAGCTGGACCGCGACAGCGTTCTGCTGCAAGCGGGTCTGGACCTGGCCATTTCGCCCCGGCACACCTTTGGATTGAGCTACAGCGGTGAAACCGGCCAGGACAACCGCAACGGTGCGCTGGTGGGACAGTGGCGGATGGCGTTCTGACGGGCAAAAAAAAGGGGAGCACCTGCTCCCCCGAGGTAAAACGTTGCATCGAGGCTGTTTGGATCAGCCTTCGATTTCGACCAGGATCTCGCCCGGATTGACCCGGTCGCCCTTGGCAACATGAATGGCCGTGACCTTGCCCGGTATGGCTGCCTGGACTTCGGTCTCCATTTTCATGGCTTCGGTAATCAACACGGCTTGGCCGGCTTTCACCACATCGCCCTCCTTGACCAGCACATCGACGATGTTGCCCGGCATGGTGGTGCTGACGTGGCCTGGCGCAGTGGCTTGCTTGCGCTTGCTGCTGCCGCCGCCGACAAATTCGTTGAGCGGTTCGAACACGACCTCTTCCGGCATGCCGTCAATGGACAGATAGAAATGACGCTTGCCCTCGGCCTTGACGCCAACGCCGGTAATGTCGACGCGGTAGGTTTCGCCGTGGACATCAATGACGAACTCGGTCGGCACACCCTCGCCGCCGGCAGAGCTCACACTGCCCGCTTCGGGGATAGGCAACAGCACTTCCGGGGTCAAGGTGCCGGCTTCGCGCTCCTCGAGAAACTTGCGACCGATGTCCGGGAACATCGCATAGGTCAGCACGTCTTCCTCGGACTTGGCCAAGGCGCCGATTTCGCCACGCAGCCGGGTCATCTCCGGCTTGAGCAGGTCGGCGGGACGGACGTCGATCACGTCTTCACTACCGATGGCTTGGCGGCGCAGCTTCTCGTTCACCGCACCTGGCGCCTTGCCGTAGCCGCCTTGCAGATAGAGCTTCACCTCGTTGGTGATGGTCTTGTAGCGCTCACCGGCCAACACGTTGAAGAATGCCTGGGTGCCGACGATCTGTGAGGTCGGGGTTACCAGCGGCGGGAAGCCGAGGTCTTCGCGCACTCGCGGAATCTCCGCCAACACTTCGTTCATGCGGTTCAGTGCACCCTGCTCTTTCAACTGGTTGGCCAGGTTGGAAATCATTCCGCCTGGTACCTGGTTGACCTGGACGCGGGTATCCACCGCGGTGAACTCGCTTTCGAACTGGTGGTACTTCTTGCGCACGGCGTAGAAATACAGGCCGATTTCCTGCAACAGCTCCAGGTCCAGGCCGGTGTCGAACTCGCTGCCCTTGAGAGCGGCCACCATCGATTCGGTACCCGGATGGCTGGTGCCCCAGGCGAAGCTGGAAATGGCCGTATCGATGTGGTCGGCGCCGTTCTCGACAGCCTTGAGCTGGCACATCGCGGCGAGGCCGGCGGTGTCATGGGAGTGGATGAATACCGGCAACGATTGCTCGGCCTTCAGCGCCTTGACCAGTTCGCCAGTGGCATAAGGAGTCAGCAGGCCGGCCATGTCCTTGATCGCCACCGAGTCGCACCCCATGGCCTCCATCTGCTTGGCCTGGGCCACAAAGGCTTCGATGGTGTGCACCGGGCTGGTGGTGTAGGCGATGGTGCCTTGGGCATGCTTGCCGGCAGCCTTCACCGCTTCGATGGCGACGCGCAGGTTACGCACGTCGTTCATCGCATCGAAGATACGGAACACGTCGATACCATTGACCGCGGCCTTGGCGACGAACGCCTTGACCACATCATCGCTGTAATGGCGATAGCCGAGCAGGTTCTGGCCCCGCAGCAGCATCTGCAAGCGAGTGTTGGGCAGCGCTGCGCGCAGTTGGCGCAGACGCTCCCACGGATCTTCTTTCAGGAAGCGCACGCAGGCGTCGAAGGTGGCGCCGCCCCAGACTTCCAGCGACCAGTAGCCGACTTTGTCGAGCTTGTCGCAGATCGGCAGCATGTCTTCGGTACGCATGCGGGTGGCGAGCAGCGATTGGTGGGCGTCGCGCAGGATTGTGTCGGTAACGTGGATCTTCTTGGACATTGTCATGATTCCTTACAGGCCTGCGTGGGCGGCGATGGCGGCGGCGATGGCCAGGGCCAGCTCTTCGGGTTTGCGCTTGATCGAGTAATTGGTCAGTTCGGGATGGCTTTCAACAAAGCTGGTGTTGAACTGGCCGCTGCGGAATTCCGGATTACGCAGGATCTCCTGGTAATACGCGGCGGTGGTCTTGACCCCCTGCAGGCGCATGTCATCCAGGGCTCGCAGGCCACGGTCCATCGCTTCTTCCCAGGTCAGCGCCCAGACCACCAGTTTCAGGCACATCGAATCGTAGAACGGCGGAATGGTGTAGCCGGTATAGATTGCCGTGTCGGTGCGCACGCCCGGGCCACCCGGTGCGTAATAACGGGTGATCTTGCCGAAGCTGGGCAGGAAGTTGTTTTTCGGGTCTTCGGCGTTGATGCGGAACTGCAACGCAAAGCCCCGGTGCTGGATGTCTTCCTGCTTGACCGACAACGGCAGCCCGGAGGCGATGCGGATCTGCTCGCGAACGATGTCGATACCGGTGATTTCTTCGGTGATGGTGTGTTCCACCTGCACCCGAGTGTTCATCTCCATGAAGTACACCTCGCCCTCGGCGAGCAGGAACTCCACGGTGCCGGCATTTTCGTAGCCCACGGCCTTGGCGGCGCGCACCGAGAGGTCGCCGATGTAGGCGCGCTGTTCAGGCGTCAGTTGCGGACTCGGGGCGATTTCGATCAGCTTCTGGTTACGGCGCTGGATCGAGCAGTCACGTTCGAACAGGTGCACCACGTTGCCAAAGCTGTCACCGAGGATCTGCGCTTCGATGTGCTTGGGATTGACGATGCATTTTTCCAGGAACACTTCCGCCGAACCGAACGCCTTGGTGGCTTCGGAGATGACGCGCGGGAAGGCCTGCTCGAGCTCTTCGCGACTGTTGCAGCGACGGATACCACGGCCGCCACCGCCGGACGTGGCCTTGAGCATCACCGGGTAACCGATCCGATCACCTTCGGTCAGGGCCTCTTCGATACCCGACACGTTGCCTTCGGTGCCTGGGGTCACTGGCACACCGGCCTTGATCATGCTGCGGCGCGCTTCGGTCTTGTCGCCCATGCGGCGAATGACTTCCGCCGACGGGCCAATGAATTTGATCCCGCGCTCGGCGCAGATGTCCGCCAGTTCGGCGTTTTCCGAGAGGAAGCCGTAGCCGGGGTGCAACGCGTCGCAGCCGGTTTCCACCGCCAGGTTCACCAGTTTGCGCGGATTGAGGTAGCCGGCCAGCGGATCGGCGCCGATGCTGTGGGCCTCGTCCGCACGCTTGACATGCAAGGCATGGCGGTCGGCGTCGGAATAGACCGCGACCGAGCGAATGCCCATTTCGGCGCAGGCGCGCACGATTCGGACGGCAATCTCACCGCGGTTGGCGATCAGGATCTTTGTTATCAATTGGAGGTTCCCTTGAGCCGGTGATACCCACGGCCTGAGGTCCAGGCCGATGCGTGACCAGATGTAACAATTGGTCGCCGCTCCACACTAGTCCCGGTCGTTGATTAACAAAAATGAATATTTGTTGGGTCGTGCATAAGCAAAGACTTATAGTCGTCTTGCCCGCCCCCGCCCCGAGAGCCAGATATATGCGTAAGTCATTGATGCGTATGACGTTGCGTCAACTGCAGATTTTCAATGAGGTGTGCGACCTGAGGTCATACAGCCGCGCGGCTGATGAAATGTCTCTCACACAACCGGCCGTTAGCCTACAGATTCGATCCCTTGAAGAGCTGATTGGCCAGCCGCTGTTTGAGTACGTCGGAAAAAAACTCTACATGACCGAAGCGGCCGAAGCCCTGCAACGCGCCAGTCGGGATATCTTCGGGCGGCTGGAGAACCTCGACATGCAGCTCTCGGACATGCAGGGTTCTCTGCAGGGGCAATTGAAGCTGGCGGTAGAGTCCAGTGCCAAATACTTCGTCCCGCATCTGTTCGCCGCGTTCAAGCGCCAACATCCCGAGGTCAATCTGAACCTCACCGTGGTCAATCGCGGCCAGGTGATCCGGCGCCTTTCAGACAACCGTGACGATCTGGTAATCATGTCAATGGTGCCCCAGGACATGGGCCTGGAATTCCTGCCATTTCTCAACAACCCGATCGTTGCCGTGGCGCCGCCCGACCATCCGCTTTGCCACATTGGCCCGCTGCGCCTGCAGGACCTGGAACCTTATACGCTGCTGTTGCGCGAGCCCGGTTCGGGCACGCGGCTGGCGTGCGAGGAGTATTTCAAGGAGAAGCGGGTGCATTTCACCCAGACGCTGGAAGTGGCGTCGGCGGAGGCCCAGCGCGAGTGCGTGGTGGCCGGGCTGGGCGTGGCACTGTTGACGCGCCACGCCGTAAGCCGCGAGCTAAGCTCCGGCGCACTCATCGAGTTGCCGGTTGAGGAGCTGCCGCTGTACCGCAGCTGGTGCCTGGTGCAGGCCAGGGCTAAGCGCTTGTCACCGGTGGCTCATGCCTTCCTGGCATTCGTGCGCGGCGAGCGCGCCCAGATTATCGGCCTGGTTGAGCGTTTCGACGGGAAGCCGCCGGCGCTGCCTGCCAGTAATTGAACTCTACGGCGTCAGGAAATTCGCTGATTTCTGCCAGAAGCTGCCGTTGCTCATAGCGATCTTCGATCGCACGGCGGAACGCCATGCGGCGTTGGTCTTCCTGTTGGCGACGGGTTTTGGCGGCGCTGCGGTCTTCGTAGGACTGGGTCATGTCGAGACTCCCAAGACGTATACGGGAGTTTCAAGATGACGGCGCGCGATGACGATTTGGCGGCGCGAGCGTTACAGAACGATGAATTCGCAGGGGTGCTCCCCTGCCACAGAAACCCCTCAACCCCGGGAACAGCGCTCAGTCATCCAGCGCCTTCACCGACTTGGGCGACAACCGCAAGCTGCGAAGGCTGCGCTTCACACTCTTGAGGTGATTGACCAGGCTCGGGCCGCGCGCCATGGCGACGCCCATGGCCAACACATCGATGACCACCAGATGCGCGATGCGCGAGGTCAATGGCGTGTAGATTTCCGTGTCTTCATGCACGTCGATCGCCAGGTTCACCGTCGACAACTCAGCCAATGGCGTCTGGCTCGGGCACAAGGTGATCAGCGAAGCACCGCTTTCGCGTACCAGGTTCGCAGTGATCAACAAGTCCTTGGAGCGACCCGACTGGGAAATACAGATCGCCACGTCGGTAGGCTTCAACGTGACCGCCGACATTGCCTGCATGTGTGGATCGGAATAGGCCGCCGCCGTGAGCAACAGACGGAAGAACTTGTGCTGGGCATCGGCCGCGACCGCGCCAGAAGCACCAAAACCATAGAACTCGACACGTTGGGCCTGGGACATGGCCGTAACCGCTTTTTGCAACGCCACCGGATCGAGCTTCTCGCGAACTTCCATCAGGGTGTGCAGGGTCGTGTCGAAGATTTTCAGGCTGTAATCGGCGACCGAATCGTCTTCATGAATCGCGAATTGGCCAAAACTCGCACCCGCCGCCAGGCTCTGCGCCAATTTGAGCTTCAGGTCCTGGAAACCCGAACAACCGATCGCGCGGCAAAAACGCACGATGGTCGGTTCGCTGATGCCGACGCTGTGGGCCAAGTCGGCCATGGAACTGTGCATCACAGCCGCAGGATCAAGCAGTACATGATCGGCGACCTTCAGTTCCGACTTGCGTAGCAGATGGCGCGACTGGGCGATGTGTTGCAACAGGTTCAAAGGACTGGACTCTTGTTATGGGGCGGGTGCCGGGATGTAGCAAGCTTGTAGTTATACTACAGGAATTGGCTTTCTGCCCGCCCAATACGTAACTGAATTGGCCTTGTACCCCCTTGTTTTGGCGGGCGACGCTTCGTGTAGCCGTTACGAAGGCTAGCCATCGCAGGACCTTGGGCCCTTTGCTACAAAGCAGGCTTATTCTGCTCGAGCATCAGGCGGGCCAAGCCTTCGGCTCCCACCGGTCGGCTGATGAGATAGCCTTGAACCTCGTCGCATTGCTCGTTTTTCAGGAAATCCAGCTGCTCCTGCCGCTCGACACCTTCGGCCACTACCTTGAGCGACAGCCCATGAGCCATGGCGATGATTGCCCGGGTGATGGCTGCGTCCTCCCCGCCCTCCGCCAGGCCACGAACAAATGCCTGGTCGATCTTCACGTAATCCACCGGGATACGTTTGAGATAGCTCAGCGAAGAATAGCCGGTGCCAAAGTCATCAATCGCCAGCTTGACCCCAAGATCACGTAGTTGCTGGAACGTAGCGATGATGTGCTCGACGCTGTCGAGCAACTGGCTCTCGGTCAGCTCCAGCTCCAGGTATTGCGGGGCCAGGCCGGTCTCCTCCAGCACTTGGCGTACAAGACTGACCAGTTTGCCCTGGCGCAACTGATGCACCGAGAGATTGACTGACACCCTGATAGGCGCAAGCCCCTGGCGCTGCCATTCGCACGCCTGCCAGCAGGCCTGGCGGAGCACGAATTCGCCAATGGGTCCGATCAGCCCGGTCTCCTCGGCCAAGCCGATGAAGTCAGCGGGTGGAATCTGGCCCATGGTCGGATGGTACCAGCGCACCAGCGCCTCGGCCGCGTTCAGGCGACCGGTCGCCAGGCACAGTTTGGGCTGGTAGAAAACGCTCAGTTGCTGTTCCTCAAGTGCCTTGCGCAACTGGTTCTCCAATTGCAGACGTTCCAGCGTGCTGGCCTGAAGGCTGTCGGTATAAAACTGGAAGCTATTGCCGCCCAGGTGCTTGGCGTGTTGCATCGCCATGTTCGCCTGGCTGACCAGCGTGGAGATTTCCCGAGCGTTGTCGGGCAACAGGCTGATGCCGATCGAAGCGCTGACCACCAGTTCATGCCCCTCGATCGTCAGGGGCAGCCGCAGCTTGGCAGATAGCCGGGTCGCTACCCTCGCCAGGCTGGAAAGGTTGCCATAGGCGTCGAACAACACGGCGAACTCGTCTCCGGACAGCCTGGCAATGGTGTCGGCTTCCGGCAACGCATTGATCAGGCGGCGAGCCATTTTCTGCAGCAACTGGTCGGCGATATCGTGGCCGAGGCTGTCGTTGAGCAACTTGAAGCGATCAAGGTTGATGTGCAGCAGTGCCAGGCTGCGGCGCCCGCCCTGGCGAACTCGTTGATGGGCCTCGTGCAGGCGCTCGCGGAACAGCGAGCGGTTGGCCAATCCGGTCAGCTCGTCGTAATGAGTGAGGTAGCGCATCCGCTCCTCGGATTCGCGGCGGGCCGAGAGATCGGCGAAGAAGCCCACCACGTGGCTGACTTTTCCTCGCAGATCACGCACCACATTCAACTGCAACCACTGCGGGTAGAGTTCACCGTTGGCCCGCGCTTCCACCAGCTCGCCTTGCCAGGTGCCATGCTGCTTGAGGGCTTGGCGAATGATCGGATAGTGCCGGCGTGCATCGCGACTGCAGGGTAGGTCGACCACGCTGCGCCCCAGCATGTCGGCGATATCGAAGCCGGTAACCCGCGCGAACGCCTGGTTGGCGGCCAGCAACGCGTAGTTGGGGTCGAAAATCACAATGCCTTCGCTGGCCGCTTCAAAGACCGTGGCCGCCAGTTGCCGCTGTTGTTCAAGCTCTTTGCTGGCGCTGATGTCTCGCCGGGTGCCGACCATGCGCAGCACTCGACCGCTCGCGCTGCGCTCCACCGCCCGGCCACGGTCTTCGATCCAGACCCAATGGCCGTCGCCATGACGGACGCGGTATTCAATCTGGTAATCCTCGCTGCGGCCCTTGAGATGCTCTACCAGGGCACGCTTGAGCGCCGGAAGGTCCTGCGGATGCAGGCGCGGGGTGAGATGACTGAGCATCGCCGTTATGTACTCGGGTTCCAGGCCAAACAGCTCCTTGAGTTGGGTGTGATGGACCTCATCGGTCTGCAGGTTCCAATCCCACAACCCCAACTCACTGGCCTTGAGCGCCAGTGCCAGGCGTGCTTCGCTTTTACTCAGCGCCTGGCTGGCCGCCTCCAGTTCAAGGCTGCGCTGTGCGACCCGCGCCTCCAGGCCAACCTGCGCCGTACGCAGCTGGGCTTCGGCAGAACGGCGTTGTTCGACCTCCCGGGCCAATGCCTCGTTAAGCTGGGCGCCGCGGGCTTGTGCTTGCTGCAGATGCTCGATCAGTGCCTGGTTCTGGAACCGGCGCAGCATGCCGTTCTGTATCAGCCGATTGACCTGCCAGGCCACCACACTCAGCGAAACCAGCACCACCAGCCCAAGCCAGCCCCAGCCACGCTGCTGCTCGTCGCCGCCCCAGAAAAGATAACCGATGGCCGGCAACAGGCAGGGCAAGGTAAAGGACAGGAACGCCGCAAGGCTCACGGCATAGGCGACACTCGCTGACAGCGTGGCCGCGCCGATCAGGCCGAATACCCAGGCCTGTTGTTGGAAGCTGTCCGCCGGGACCAGGGCGATACCGGCACCGGCCAGCGTCAGGCCGGTCATGGCCGAGCCCAGCAGGAACATGCGCAACCAGATCGGGTGCGCCTGGCGGCTTGGTATCGCCGAATCGAACGCGGCCACCTGAATCACCCGCAACGCCACCAGCGACAGCAACCAGACCAACCAGACGCTGACCAGAAAGTAGCGCGACGGCGTCCATAACAGCGCCGCGCACACCAGCCCGTTGAGCAGCATGAACAGCGTGGGCAGCAGCGAACCCTGATATAACAGCCTGGTGCGTTCGACGGCCATTTCCGTGGCGTACTGCTTGCAGATGAGGCGCGGCTCCACGCAGGGCCCCGCCAGATCGGAACTGGAGGTCATAGGCGATGTTCTTGTTCTTATTCAGGGGCGCGTGCTGCACCCGAAACGAGCACCGAGCATACACAAGCCAAAGGCCATCCCACACTGCTCCTGCTCATAAAAACAGCGAAAAAGTCGCGATTCCATTGGGTAATAACGTTGGAAAGCGAGCCCCGCCCATGCTTGTAGCCGCTGACCAACCGGTCATCACCCAGGAGGCTTTTTATCGGCTGATGCAAAGCTCGGTTTGCCCGGGGTGACGCCGCACCCTAGAATGCCTCGATGCGCGATGATCTCTCCCTTCTGCTGAATTCCCTGAACGACGCCCAACGCCAGGCAGTTGCTGCCTCCGTCGGTCGTCAATTGGTCCTGGCCGGTGCCGGCTCCGGCAAGACCCGAGTGCTGGTGCACCGTATCGCCTGGTTGATCCAGGTCGAGAACGCCTCGCCCCATTCGATCCTGTCGGTGACCTTCACCAACAAGGCCGCTGCCGAGATGCGCCATCGCATCGAGCAGTTGATGGGCCTCAACCCGGCCGGCATGTGGGTCGGCACGTTCCACGGCCTGGCGCACCGCCTGTTGCGGGCCCATTGGCAGGAGGCCGGCCTGAGCCAGACCTTCCAGATCCTCGACAGCGATGACCAGCAGCGTCTGGTCAAGCGGGTCATCCGTGAACTGGGCCTGGACGAACAGCGCTGGCCCGCCCGTCAGGCGCAATGGTTCATCAACGGCCAGAAAGACGAAGGCTTGCGCCCGCAGCACATCCAGGCCAGTGGTGACCTGTTCCTGGCGACCATGCGCAGCATCTACGAAGCCTATGAAGCGGCATGCCAACGCGCCGGAGTCATCGACTTTTCCGAGCTGCTGCTGCGAGCCCTGGACCTGTGGCGCGACCACCCAGGCCTGCTGGCTCACTATCAGAAACGCTTCCGGCATGTGCTGGTGGACGAATTCCAGGACACCAACGCTGTTCAGTACGCCTGGTTGCGCCTGCTGGCCAAGGGTGGCGACAGCCTGATGGTGGTAGGTGACGACGACCAGTCGATCTACGGCTGGCGCGGCGCCAAGATCGAAAACATTCATCAGTACTCGGCGGACTTCCCCGACGCCGAGGTCATCCGCCTGGAGCAGAACTACCGCTCCACCGCCGGTATCCTCAAGGCCGCCAACGCGTTGATCGCAAACAATACCGGGCGCCTGGGCAAGGAATTGTGGACCGACGGCGGCGAAGGCGAGGCGATCAATCTGTACGCCGCTTTCAATGAACACGATGAGGCCCGCTATGTAGTGGAGACCATCGAGAGCGCGTTGAAAACCGGCCTGGCCCGCAGCGATATCGCCATTCTGTATCGCTCCAACGCCCAATCGCGGGTATTGGAAGAAGCCTTGCTGCGCGAACGGATCCCTTACCGAATCTATGGCGGCCAACGCTTCTTCGAGCGCGCGGAAATCAAGAACGCCATGGCCTACCTTCGCCTGATCGAAGGGCGCGGCAACGACGCGGCCCTGGAGCGGGTGATCAACGTGCCGACCCGGGGCATCGGCGAGAAAACCGTCGAGGCGATTCGCGACCATGCGCGCCATAGCCACGTGTCGATGTGGGAAGCCATGCGCCAGCTGGTCGACAACAAAGGCGTTACCGGGCGCGCCGCCGGTGCGCTGAAAGCGTTCATGGACCTGATCGAAGACCTCGCCGCCAAATGCGCCGAGATGCCGCTGCACCTGATGACCCAGACCGTCATCGAGCAGTCCGGCCTGATCGCCTACCACGAGGCGGAAAAAGGCGAGAAAGGTCAGGCGCGGGTGGAAAACCTCGAGGAACTGGTCAGCGCCGCGCGCAACTTCGAAAACACCGAAGAAGACCAAGACCTGTCCCCGTTGTCGGCTTTCCTCGGTCATGCCTCCCTGGAAGCCGGCGATACCCAGGCCGACGAGCATGAAGACAGCATTCAACTGATGACGCTGCACAGCGCCAAGGGTCTGGAGTTCCCGTATGTGTTCCTGGTGGGCATGGAGGAAGGCCTGTTCCCCCACAAGATGAGCCTGGAGGAGCCGGGACGCCTCGAAGAGGAACGTCGCCTGGCCTACGTCGGCATCACCCGCGCGATGCAGAACCTGGTGCTGACCTACGCTGAAACCCGTCGCCTGTATGGCAGCGAGACCTACAACAAAGTGTCACGCTTCGTACGCGAAGTGCCGAAAGGCCTGATCCAGGAAGTACGCCTGTCCAACAGCGTCAGCCGACCGTTTGGCGGCAACCAGCAAGGCACCAGCAGCCTGTTTGGCGGAAGCGACATTCCGGAAACCGGCTTCAGCCTCGGCCAGGCTGTGCGGCATTCGGTGTTTGGCGACGGCGTGATCCTCAATTTCGAAGGCGCCGGTGCCCAGGCCCGCGTCCAGGTAAACTTCAGCGAAGGCAGCAAATGGCTGATGCTGGGGTATGCCAAGCTGGAAGCGATCTGAAGATTTGCATAGAAACCTGTGGGAGCGAGCTTGCTCGCGATGGCAATCGATCAGTCACTATTGAAGCTGACTGACAAACCGCTATCGCGAGCAAGCTCGCTCCCACATTTATTTTGGTAACCCCAAACATTTCCGATAGAACTTGTCCCCCTTTCCTACGGCCCAAAGCGAACAGGCCTTCTTGCGCATCTGAAGCTGAACCTCAGCTGTCACGCAAAAGCCCGAAACACTCTGCCGCTAGCCAGCAACAGTTCACCTGTGCAACATGGCGCGCGTGCTATCCACAAATGGGAATGCCTTAATATGAAACGTTTTCTTAGCATCGCCATGGCGTTGTGCATCGGCCTGACGATGGCCATCGACGCCAATGCCGCCAAGCGTTTTGGCGGTGGTAAAAGTTCGGGCGCCGCCCCGACTCACCAGACCAGCCAGATGGCGCCATCCTCTGCCGCCGGTTCAACCGCTGCCACCGCAGGCGCGGCCGGTGCGGCTGGCGCTGCCACCAAGGCCAGCGGTGCTTCGCGCTGGCTCGGCCCACTGGCCGGCATCGCCGCCGGTGGCCTGCTCGCCTCCATGTTCATGGGCGACGGCTTCCAGGGCATGCAGATCTTCGACATCCTGATCATGGCGGTCATCGCCTTCCTGGTCTTCCGCTTCATTGCCGCCCGTCGTCGCAAGCAGCAGGAGCAACTCGCTCCGGCCGGTCACGCGCCAATGCAACGTGAAGTATTCAACCAGCAGCCTGCCAGCGGCTCGATCTTCGGTGGCTCAGCCGCTCCAGTGGCCGCCCGCCCGGTGATCAACGCACCCGCCTGGTTCAACGAACAACGCTTCATCGAAGCCGCTCGCAGCCACTTCATGTCCTTGCAGCAGCATTGGGACTCGAACGAAATGGACAAGATCGCCGAGTTCGTAACCCCGCAATTGCTGGAGTTCCTCAAGCGTGAACGCGCCGAACTGGGCGACGGCTACCAGTCCACCTACATCGACAACCTGCAGGTGCAGCTGGACGGCGTCGACGATCGGGCAGACAAGACCATCGCCACCCTGACCTTTGTCGGCGTGTCGAAGGACTCTCGCTTCGACCAGGGCGAAGCGTTCAGCGAAAGCTGGAACATGGAACGTGCCCAAGGCGAGAACCAGCCTTGGCTGGTTGCAGGTATCCGCCAGAACGGTTGAACCTTTGCGCGTTTCGCATGTTGAAATAAAAACCCCGGCCTTGGCCGGGGTTTTCTATTTCACGGTTGCATCTATAGCGAGCTACTGTATAAACCGCCCCATATGAAACCGCGCCATTGAGAAAGAGGATCCCCGGACGTGGAAGAAATCATCGAACAACTGCGTGAAGCCAACGAACCTGTACCGGTTCCACTGGAGTTGCCTGACGAAGACTTGCTGGTAGAGATCGAGGAGCAACTGTTCATCGATATCCCGTTCGTCTTCAGGGAGTTTTTGCTGACTGTCAGCGACGTAGTCTATGGCAGCCTGGAGCCGGTGACCGTTACCGATCCGCAATCCCATACCTACTTGCCCGACGTGGCAGCCAATGCCTGGGATGCGGGTGTCGATCGCAGCCTGATCCCGATCTGCCAGGACGGCGACGATTATTATTGCGTCGAAGAAGACGGCACGGTGGTGCTGTGGCAGGCCGAGGAAGAGCTGATTGCCGAGGAAACCTGGGAATCTGTCTGGCACTGGGCACGGGATGTCTGGCTGGAAAGCTGACACGCCCATGCCTGGCGCCGGTCAATGCCCGGACGACTCCTTGTGATTGTCCAGCGTATCGAGCAAGGCCACCTGCATCCGCGTATGCAGGCGGACGAACCAGCGCCAGAGCAGCGCCGCCACCGCAGTCGCCACCACGGCAATCAATACCAGCAACTTGTTGGTCGGCAGGATACTGGCCGACAAGGCTGCCAGCAGCAGGAAAATCACCAGCAGCGACAGGATCGGGATCACTTCGGCGATGACCCGACGCACGCGCTGCGTGTGGCGGCCGGCCATCTCCGGCGTGACACCCAACTCCGCCAGCAGCATCGACAGCGCCTTGAGCTTGCGGTACGCAGCGATCAGGAACGGTAGCGACAACAGCAGCGCCCCACCCCAGATCAATGCTTTTTGCCAGCTCGGATCGCTGATCCAGGCTTGCAGGTAAACCGACATCCGCTCGGCGAAATAGCCGCCCGAAACAAAAATCGCGATGACCAATGCCAGGTTGATGCCGACCTGCAGCAGGATTCGCCTGATCATGGCGGCCACCATAGCGCTCTCGCCCTGTGGCTGAATACTGCGCAACCATTCGCCATACATGCCCAGCACACGCGTCAGCCGTTGCGGCATCGCCGAGGCCAGCCTGACTGACAGCGGATCCGCGGCCCGGATCAAGTAAGGCGTCAGCAGCGTGGTCAGTACCGACACAGCCACCGCCACCGGGTAAAGAAAATCGCTGGTCACCTGCAAGGTCATGCCCAGCGAAGCGATGATGAACGAAAATTCGCCGATCTGTGAAAGTCCCATCCCGACTCGCAGGGAGGTGCGTCCGTCATTGCCAGCGATAAAGGCGCCAAGACCACAGGAGAGCATCTTGCCCAGCACGACTGCGCAGGTGATCACGGCAATCGGCCAGGCGTATTGAAGCAAGATCGCCGGATCGAGCATGAGCCCGATCGCCACGAAAAATATCGCGCTGAACAAGTCGCGCACCGGCTCTACCAGGCGCTCGATTTTCAGCAACTGCCGGGACTCGGCCATGATCGCACCGATCAGGAATGCCCCCAGCACCATGCTGTATTCAAGCTTCACCACCAGCAGGCAGAAGCCGAAGCAAAGTCCCAACACCGTGATCAAGAGCATCTCGTTACTGTCGAATTTCGCTACGTACGCCAGCAATCTGGGCACCAGCAGGATACCGATGACCAACGCCACGATCATGAACAACGATAACTTGCCGACCGTGGAGAACACCTCGCCGGAACTCACCGTGCCGCTGACAGCGATGCTCGAGAGCAAGGCGATGATGCCGATGCCGAGGATGTCTTCGACGATCAGCACCCCGAAAATCAACTGCGCAAAGCGCTCGTTTTTCATTTTCAGGTCATTGAGCGCCTTGACGATGATCGTGGTTGAGGAGATCGCCAGGATCGCGCCGAGAAACAGCGAGTCCATGGTATTCCAGTCGAACCAGCGGCCGATTTCATAGCCGATCCAGATCATCAGGACAATTTCGAGGAATGCTGCGATGAACGCCGTGGCGCCAACCTTGAACAGTTTGCGCAGGCTGAATTCCAGCCCAAGGCAGAACATGAGGAAGACCACCCCGAGCTCGGCCAGGGTCTTGATGGTTTCTTCGTCGTGGATGAAACCGAACGGTGGCGTATGCGGGCCGATGATGAAGCCGGCGACGATATAGCCCAGCACTACCGGTTGCTTGAAACGATGAAAGAGTACCGTCACCAGCCCCGCCACCAGCATGATGATCGCCAGGTCCTGAATGAAGCTGATGGCATGCATAGTGAGGGCTCCTTGTGTGAATTACCTCGACGCGGAGTCGGGCGGTTCCGGTCCTTTTGTAGGAAATGCCTAGTCTGACGGGCTTTTGCAGGTTAACACCGCGACTTCCTGCAAAAAGACGGTGCAATATATGGAAACAGATCCACCCAAGCGTGACGGCAAGCAACGGCGCAGCGTCCCGATATGGGTGGCTGGAAAACGAGTGGCCACACCCCAACGCCCGCAGAGGCGCCTCCCCGAAATTGCTGCCTTGAACCGTGAGAACGTTATGGAACCCGGAAACGCCCAGCTGTCGATGACGGTGTTGATGACCCCCGATATGGCCAACTTCTCTGGCAATGTCCATGGCGGCACCTTGCTCAAATACCTCGATGAAGTTGCCTATGCCTGCGCCAGCCGTTACGCCGGGCGCTACGTGGTGACGCTCTCGGTCGACCAGGTCATCTTTCGTGAGCCGATCCACGTCGGCGAGCTGGTGACGTTCCTGGCGTCGGTGAACTACACCGGCAACACGTCGATGGAAGTGGGCATCAAGGTCGTGACCGAGAATATTCGTGAACGCTCGGTGCGCCATACCAACAGCTGCTTTTTCACCATGGTTGCCGTGGATGACCAACGCAAACCTGCGCCCGTCCCGCCATTGCACCCGCAGAACAGTGAGGAGAAGCGCCGCTACGAACAAGCCCAGCAGCGTCGGCAGATCCGTCAGGAGCTGGAACGGCGTTATCAGGAAATCAAGGCGGACGGGCCGTAAGCAGTCGCCGCAGATGCAATGTGGGAGCGAGCTTGCTCGCGATAGCTGTGTAACAGGCAACAGTCATGTTGAATGTAACGCCCTCATCGCGAGCAAGCTCGCTCCCACATTGAATTGCGTCAATCAAAGGCTGATCGGCGTGGCCTCGAAGCGCACGCGCGGGTGGGCGATCCGATCCTGGGCACGGATCAGTTGCAGCTCGTAGCTGGCACACGCCTGGGTTTCCAGCAGCACTTCGTGTACCGCCGAAGCGGTGAATTCGAATGCTGCCACCAGGCTGTCGCCCAACAGTATCCGCGCCAGGAACAACCCCGAGGTCAGGTCACCTACCCCTACCGGCTGACGGGGAAACGCCAGCAATGGACGACGCAAGTGCCAGCCCCCGTCAGCCGTGACCAGCAACATCTCGAAGCTGTCGTCGGGCTTGCCGGGGTAAGCCAGGTGTTTGACCAGCACCACCTTCGGTCCACGAGCCAACAGCCCACGTGCCATGGCCAGGCAATCGAACAATGATTGCGCCTTGCGCCCGGCAAAACTGTCCAGTTCCAACTGGTTCGGACACATGATGTCCGCCACGGCAGCGGCCTCTTCCAGCAGAAACTCGCTCACCTCGGGCGCCACGATGCAGCCCTTCTCCGGATGCCCCATGACCGGGTCACACAGATACAGCGCCTTGGGGTTGCAAGCCTTGATCCGCGCCACGCCCGCCAGGATTGCTTGCCCCTGGGCAGCGCTGCCCAGATAACCGGACAGCACCGCGTCGCAGTTACCCAGCTCGCCAATGGCCGCGATCCCCTCAACGAGAAGTGGAATCTGAGCAGGCGCCAACACTTCTCCGGCCCACTGCCCGTATTGGGTGTGATTGGAAAACTGCACGGTATTGAGCGGCCATACGTTGACGCCGACCCGCTGCATTGGAAACACGGCAGCACTGTTGCCGGCGTGACCAAATATCACATGGGACTGGATGGCAAGCAGATGAGGCGTACGTTTCATGCAGGAAGCTTCCGTAAAACGAATGAAATTCAAGCGGCGCAGTATGCGACTAAACGCAGCCTGTACGACAGACCGGCGACGCAGTTAAGCTGACGGCAACTTGTTGGAGCACTTCGTTCATGCTGACCCTTGGAAACATTTTCGTGCTGATGCTGCTGGCTACCGGTGGCGCCTGGCTGTGGCACAACCATGGCTTGCGCGAACGGGCTCTGGCGAGGGTCATGCAACACTGCGCCAATCTCAAGATCGAGCTGCTGGATGGCAACGTAGCGCTGCGCAAGATCGGGTTTGTGAAAGACGGCAGCGGGCGACGGCGCCTGGCACGTGTCTATAACTTCGAATTCACAGTGACGGGCGAGACGCGTCATACCGGCACCATCACTCAATTCGGCGCCCACAGTGCACACATCGAACTGGCACCCTATCCGATGCCGTTCGAAGAAACCGCGCAGGCGCCCATCGAACCGGTCCAGACCCGGCCCCGGGCCGAGGTTATCGAGCTGAGCCAGTGGCGTCAGGAACACAATAAATGGAAGCCCTGAAACGAGGCTGACTCAAGGGTGGCGGCAGCTCGCCAGGCTCGCTTGAAGGGTTCCCACGTCTTGTGGTTCGGCGAAGATCAGCTCGATTCGCGAATCCTGTCGCCACTCGCTCGCTTGCCACTCCAGCGGCCCTGCGTCCAACGCATTGGCGGAAACCCAACCGCCCTCGCTGTGGATAACCATCTTCGCGCGTTTCCAGTCTTTGCCGTGCAGCCATCGAGACAGCTGCGCGACGTCGAATCGTTGGTCCGGATGCCAGCGCCAACCGATACTCCAGCTTTCGCCCTGCTGCTGATGCAGGCAGATCGGCAACGTCGGATCACTCCAGATGGCCGGCATCTGCCCCAGGCTCTTGGGCACATTCAAGTTATCTACAGCCAAGTTATCCACAGCTCCGTCGCCGCGATTCGCCAGGCCGGGCAGCCGATCAATCGGCAACGCAGCCTGATGGGTCCAATACAGCGCAATCTCGGGCAATTGGGAAGTAATGCCCACGCGATCGGCGTCGGTAAGGTCTTCGGACTTGTTCAGCACCAGCAACCCGGCGTCAGCCAGGACCTGTCGTTGCGCATCGGGCAACGGCTTGCCGTTCGCCATTGCCTGGGCATCCAGGACCAACACACAAGGCTGGATCGCCAGCACGCCAAGCCAGGGCGCTTCGTTCAGCTGTCGCAAGAGCTGCGCCGGATGACCCAGCCCGGAGGGTTCGATGAACAGACGGTGCGGCCGCGCCTTGCGCAATAAACGGCCAAGGCCGATCTGAAACGGCGCTCCATTGACGCAACACAAACAGCCCCCGGCCACTTCGCCCAATGCGATACCATCGGCGGCCTGGGTCAGCAGCGCGGCATCCAGGCCGATCTGGCCGAACTCGTTGATCAGCACGGCCCACCGCTCATCAGCCGGACGCTGAGCCAGCAATTGCCTGATCAGGCTGGTCTTGCCTGCTCCCAAAGGGCCGGCAATCACATGGGTGGGTATGTTCTGCAACATGATCGATAGCTTTCGACGGAGGTTTAAATGCGAATGATCGGTTGGCTGTTACTGCTGCTGACCTCGACCCAGGCCTTGGCCCAGGCGTGTGTAGTGCACAGCCAGGCGGAACGGCTCGATGTCAGAGTCTGCCAGCAAAACCGCAACATTCCGCAAAAACTGTTCGCCGACGGCTTCTGTCAACCCAGCCTGGCCGGGCAGAAGGTCGATGTGCAGTATGTCGATCAGTGCCCTGGCGGGGCATTTGGCATTTGCAGCGACGCTCAGGTCGCCAATATGCCTTATCGCCAGGATATTCACTATTACGGCGTAGCCACCGATGCGGCTTACCTGAAACCCTTTTGCGAAAGCCAAAGCCAGGGACACTGGCTCAAGCCTTAGGCCAGCCAATCCAGCGAAAGGATCAAACGCCGTTCGCCGGGCGCCAATTGCGGTGAGCGATGGATCAGCCCGTGACCTTCATTGCCTTGCCACTTTTCACCTTTGAGCAGCGCCACATCACCGCTGCGCATCTGCTGAATCAGACTCGCGTCGGCAGGCTCTGCTTCAGGCTGGGCCAATCGTCGACGGTCCATGACGCCTTCCATGAGCCATTGGCTGCCGACGCCGGCATAGGTGGTGATCAGCCGCACCGGCACATGGTCGACGTGAAAACGTGGGCACATCGCCGTATCCAACGCTCGCAAGCGCAGCCCGACGCGCCGGGCACCGAGGAGGCAGGCAAACGCACTGACCAGCCAAGCGACATCCGCGACGAACCCTTCATATCCGTGCAGATCGCCGAAACCCGCGGCAAGGCCATGCAACGCCGGCTGCGTATCCTCGCTCGGTAGCTCAAGCACCATCGACTCGGCCAGAGGTTGGCCCATCGAGAGCAGCATCACTGCGAAATCGCTGATATGCGCCGGGAGGTGACGCTGCCACACAGCCAGGTTGGTGTCGTCATCCAGAATCTGCGCGAAGGTAAGCGGCGTGTCTCCCTGGACCTGCCGCAGCTGCTTCAGACGAGGCGCCAGCATCACGCCGCGACCTCGTCATGCCAGGGGCCGAACGGGTCTGGCAACTGCCGCCAGCGCTCGATGCCCAGGCTCATCTCCGCGTCGGTTAGCAGGCAAGCGTCCAGTTCGGTGGCGAGCAGCGCGAAGTCTATATTCTGACCAATGAATACCAGCTCCTGGCGGCAATCACCGGAGGCCTCCAGCCAGCTTTTCATGATCGCGGCGATGCTCTCCTCATCCTGCGGCCACTGGCTTTTCGGCACGAACCGCCACCAGCGCCCGGCGAACCCGTGACGCATCAACCCGCCGGCCTGGGACCAACTGCCGGCTTCCTCATGTTTGCTGGCGAGCCAGAAAAAACCTTTGGAGCGCAGGAGCGTGCCATTGGTCCATGGGCGGTCGATAAAGTTGAAGAATCGTTGGGGATGAAACGGGCGACGGGCGCGGTAAGCAGTCGATGCGATGCCGTATTCCAAGGTTTCGGGCACATGCTCGCCGCGCAACTCCCGCAGCCAACCGGGCGCCTGCGCCGCGCGTTCAAAATCGAAGCGGCCCGTATCAAGGATCTGCCCCAGCGGTACCTGCCCCATGACCATGGGAATAACCTGCGCCTGGGCATTCAGGCGCGACAGGATTGCGCTCAACTCTTCCCGCTCGGAGCGGCTTATGAGATCAATCTTGCTGATCAGGATCACGTCGGCGAACTCGATCTGCTCGATCAGCAAATCGGTTATCGAGCGCTCATCTTCGTCCCCGAGGGTTTCGCCCCTGGTGGAAAGGTTTTCCGCGGCCTGGTAATCCTTGAGGAAATTCACGCCATCGACCACTGTCACCATCGTGTCGAGCCTCGCAACGTCCGCCAGGCTGCGCCCTTCTTCATCGCGAAAGGTGAAGGTTTCGGCGACCGGCATCGGCTCCGAAATGCCCGTGGATTCGATCAGCAGATAATCGAAGCGGCCTTCCCTGGCAAGCTTGCCCACTTCCTCCAGAAGATCCTCGCGCAGCGTGCAGCAGATACAGCCATTACTCATCTCGACCAACCGTTCTTCGGCGCGATTGAGGCTGACATCTCGCTGCACTTCGCTGCCATCGATGTTGATCTCGCTCATATCGTTGACGATAACGGCAACGCGCAAATTGTCGCGATTACGCAACACATGATTGAGCAAGGTGCTTTTACCAGCCCCGAGAAATCCGGACAGCACGGTAACGGGAAGACGGTTAGGCATCAGGTTTATCCTCATCGGGGCGGCCGCTACTGTGGCTCGTATCAGGTTTCGGTTCGGCTAAAGGGGTCAGTCTTTTTTAATGTTATAGTATTACACTTGAATACATCCAACCCTTTTCCGCATCTGGGTTCTTATAAATGCTCAACCTCTTCAAATATCTGTTCGCAGCGCCACTGCTGCTGATAGCGACGGGCGTTTCGGCGCAAGGCGCTTTGTTGGGGACCTGCACCCGCAGCACCAACGTGCTGGCCTGCATAGATGGACAGGGCAATGCCTACAGCGTCGCTACGGCTGGCAATACAATTTATCTGCGTGGCTATGAGGTGGCTGGCCACCGCTACTGGGCCCAGACAAACAGCCGATACGGCCAACTGACCTTCTTCACTGGACTGGCCTCCGATGGCGAAGCCTGGGTTGGATACAGTCGCCGTGTGGGTTGGACGACGATCAACCGTTTTTCCAGTTCTGGCGGCACCAGAGGCAGTTTTATGTGCGGTCGCATGAATGGCTGCCAGGAGTCTTCACGCTGAGGTTTCACGTGGAACTTCGAGATGAAACTCTGTTCATGAAAAAGGCCTCGTCGATTTTATTGTTATACTATAACATTAAAAACGAACCTCTCATGGACCTCGAAAATGAACGCGTTAACTCTGCCGGACATTGCTGCGCAGGCATCTCGTCAAGCCATGTCGCTGGATTGGGTGGGCATGTGCGGCATCGCCGTGCCGGTGCTGGTGGACGGCCAGCGTTTGAGCGCCTCTGCCGACGCCGGCGTCAGTCTCGATGATGGCGAAGCGCGTGGCATCCATATGTCGCGTTTGTATGTGGCACTCGAAAAGCTTGAGCACACCGCGCTTTCTCCGGACCTGCTACGCCGGATCCTGCAAGAGTTTCTGGACAGTCATGAAGGTTTGTCCCGGAGTGCTTCACTGACTCTGCGCACCGATCTGATGTACAAGCGCCCCGCTTTGATCAGCCCACTAGCCGGCTGGAAGCGCTATCCCATCGTTATCGAAGCCCGCTTTAAAAACTCAGTGTTCCACGTGGAACTTCAAATCGAAATTCCTTACTCGTCTACTTGCCCTTGTTCGGCAGCGCTGGCGCGGCAATTAATCCAGCAGAAATTCCTCGACGATTTCGCGAATACGAACCTTGAGCACGCTGACGTTCTCGCGTGGCTAGGTTCTCAGAAAGGTATCGTGGCCACCCCTCATAGCCAGCGCAGCGTCGCCATCCTGAACCTGCGCTTGGACGCCAAGCTCGATGAGTTTCCGGTGTTACCGCTGATCAACGAGGCGGAGGCGGCGCTCGGCACCGCTGTCCAAACCGCCGTCAAACGCGTCGATGAGCAAGCCTTCGCGCTCGCCAATGGGCAGAACCTTATGTTCTGCGAAGATGCCGCGCGGCGCTTGAATATAGCGCTGAGGCCGCTGCCCTGGATCTCCTCCCTTGACGTACGAGTCGTTCATGCGGAAAGCCTGCACGCCCACGATGCTGTCGCCCAAAGCCATTGGCAACGGGAGGACTCATGATTCGTTGCCAGGGATTGAGTTGGGGTATCCCCGGGCACCCTCTCACTCCACCTCTGCACATGGAGCGCCCGGAGGGCAGCCTGACCGCAATCATTGGCGCCAACGGATCAGGGAAAAGCAGCCTGCTGAAAGTCCTCGCCGGGCTACAGAAGCCACTGACGGGGAAGGTCTCGCTCAACGTTCAACGGCGCGGCGGCGTGTCGTTCCTGCCTCAACAGCAGCACCTGGACCGGCAATTTCCCATCAGCCTGCAGGAATTGGTGGCGGCAGGTTCCTGGGGTAATCGACAGGAACCTGCCGCACGCAACCAACGACTCAAGGCGGTTCTCGATGACTGGGCCTTGAGCGGCCTGGAACATCGCCCGCTGATGGCGTTATCGGGTGGCGAGTTGCAACGGGCCCTGCTCGCGCGACTGAGCCTGACCGAAGCGCCACTCCTGTTGCTGGACGAGCCCCACGCAGCCCTTGATGAAAAAGGCCAGGCGCTGCTGTGGGAGAACATTCAGCGGTGGCATCGCGAAGGGCGCACCCTGGTGGTGGTTTGTCACGATTTGGCCGCGGTGCATACACACATCCCCCATACCTTGCTGATCAATCCGTCCGGCTGCGTATTGGGTCGCAGCGCCGAATTGATCGCCCCGACGCCTTACACGCAGGTCGCTTGATGCTCACCGCCACCCACTTCTGGCAGCCGTTCCAGGAATTTGTCTTCATGCGCCGGGCCTTGTTGGGCGGATTGGTGTTGGCATGCAGCACGGCTCCGCTAGGCGTCTTCCTGATTCTGCGGCGCATGAGTCTGATCGGCGATGCGGTAGCTCACGGCATCTTGCCGGGCGCGGCCCTGGGTTTCTGGTTCGCCGGTCTGAGCCTGCCAGCCTTGACGGTGGGTGGCCTGGGCGCCGGCTTGAGCATGGCCGGGCTGGCGGCGTGGATCACCCGCCGCACCGGCCTGCGGGAAGACGCCAGCCTGGCGGCGATCTACCCCATCTCCCTCGCCGCCGGAGTGTTGATCCTCGGTATGGCCGGTAAACGCCTGGACTTGCTGCACCTGTTATTCGGCTCGGCGTTGGCCGTGGACGGCCCGACACTCAACGGCATGCTCTGGGTTTCGGCGGCCAGTCTGGTGGCAATGGCGTTGATCTACCGCCCGCTGTTACTTGACACCCTGGACCCACTGTTTCTGCAAACCGTCAGCCGTCTGGGTCCACTGGCCCACGGCGTATTCCTGACCCTGGTGGTGCTGAACCTGGTCATCGGCTTCCAGGCCATCGGCGCGTTGATGGTGGTCGGCCTGATGATGCTGCCGGCGGCCGCGTCGCGATTCTGGAGCCGTCGCCTGCCGATGTTGATGCTGGTCGCTGCATTGCTCGGTTGTCTCTCGGTGTGGCTGGGCCTGCTGTTGTCCTTCTATTTTTCGCTGCCCAGCGGGCCGGCCATCGTCCTGGTGGCGGGCGCGTCATATCTGTTGTCCGTGGTATTCGGTCCGGTGCACGGTTTGCTGCGCCGCCCGCCCCTGCTTACATCCCAATGAGGTGTTACCTGATGCGCGCCCTGCTCCTGATATTCAGCTTGATGCTGTCCATGTCCCTGTCTGCTGCTGAAAAACTCAAGGTGGTGACCAGCTTCAGCATCCTTGCCGACATGACCCGACAAGTCGGCGGCGAGCATGTCCAGATCACCAACATGGTGGGGCCGGACGCTGACGCACATACCTATGAACCCACGCCGGACGACGCCAAGGCATTGCTCGGGGCGAAACTGATCATCAAGAACGGGTTGGGCTTCGAGCCGTGGCTGGATCGCCTGGTGACTAGCACCGAAACCGGTGCCCCGGTCATCAGTGCCAGCCGCGGCGTGATTCCACGCTCGCTGGAAGAAGATGGCGAGACCATTCCCGACCCACACGCCTGGCATAACCTCGCCAACGCCGTGCTTTATGTCGGCAACATCACCAAGGCATTGGAGGCGGCCGACCCGGCGAACAAGGCCGACTACGAACGTAACAGCCAGGCGTACCTGAAGAAGATTTATGCACTACTCGCCGAAGCCAAGGCGAAGTTCGCTGCGTTGCCACCGGGCAATCGCAAGATCGTCACGTCCCACGATGCGTTCGGTTACCTGGGCCAGGCTTATGGTATCGAGTTTTTGGCGCCGCAAGGGTTGTCTACCGAGCGTGAACCGTCAGCCGCGGAAGTCGCTGCGTTGATCACCCAGATTCGTCAGGCAAAAGTCAAAGCCGTGTTCATGGAAAACATCAAGGACGCGCGCCTGCTCAAGCAGATCGCCGACGAAAGCGGCGCGCACATCGGTGGCACGCTGTACTCCGATGCCCTCGCCGCCAGCGGACCGGCCAGCACCTTTACCGGTCTCTTCGAATACAACCTCAACACACTCTACGAGGCACTGGGCCGGCCCTGATAACAGGCCGCTGTTCAAGCCCTCGGCTTGACCGTCCCGCAATCCTGCCCCAGCCATACGGCGCGGGTGTCCAGGCTGCCGTTCTGCTGGATACCCGTGGCGTTGAACGTGCCATTGACCTTGGTGGTGAATTCACGATCGCTCTGGAATGTCGCGATACCGTTGCCTTGGGCTTTCGGGCAACTGAAGCGGAATTTCCACTGGTTGCCGGTACGCTCGGTGATCTGTTGCTTGCAGCCTGATTGCGGATCCTGCAGCGGGATGTCATTGGTCTGCACCTGTGCCGGCGTCAGGCACACCCGAATCCCCTTGCCCCCCATGGTGATGCCCTGCTTTTCGAGCATTGCCCGCTGTTCAGGTGTCATCTGGTTCTGCAGTTGACCAAGGATCAATTGAAGGTCCGGCAGGTTCTGGTTGTCGACTTTCATGTTGCTGGTCGTCAATTCCCACAAGCCTGGTTGAAGCATCTGCGCCTGAGCCGCCACAGGAACCGACAAGCCAACGGCCAAGGCCAAACCCAGCAGACGAACATTCATTGCACAAACTCCAGAGGACAAGTGGCCGTTAGACGCCGCCTTCAGGCTTCGGTTCAGACCCGCGCCGAGTGAATTAAATAGCGACATTCGCCCTGGAACATGGTCTGTTAAGCATTGAAGTTTCAGGAGCAAGGCAGCCCCATGGATTTTTTTGGCCCGCATGTTTTCGGTTACCTGATCGCGCTGCTCCATACCCTCGGCTCCATCGCCGCCGTCCATGCGGTGCTGACGGTGCGTACCGCCCAGGGCTCGATTGCCTGGGCCCTGTCGCTGGTATTCATCCCCTACCTGACGTTGATCCCTTACCTGGTCTTCGGCCGCAGCACCTTCGACGGCTACATCAAGGCACGTCGACAAGCCAACGAGGAAATGCGCAAGGCGATCTCCGAGCTCAACTGGCGCCCCTGGGTCGAAGAAGCCCTGGCCGCTCGCGCGTCCCAGGCCTACGCCTCGTTACGAGCCATGCCGAAGTTGGGACGCACGCCGTGTCTGGCAAACAACCAGGTGCGTTTGCTGGTTGATGGCCAAGCTACGTTCGAAGCAATTTTCCAGGCCATCGAGAGTGCTCGCGAAGCGGTCTTGGTGCAATTCTTCATCATCCACGACGACCGGCTCGGTCAGCGCTTGCATGCGTTGCTGCTGAAGAAAGCCGCTGAAGGTGTAGCGGTCTATCTGCTTTACGACCGTATCGGTAGCCATTCCCTGCCCCATCGTTATGTCCAGGCCTTGCGCGACGGTGGCGTTCACGTCAAAGCGTTTGCCACTCGCAGCGGTTGGCTCAACCGGTTCCAGGTCAACTTTCGCAACCACCGCAAGATCGTCGCCGTGGACGGCGTCCTGGGGTTCGTCGGCGGGCACAACGTGGGCGATGAATACCTGGGGGAAAAACCACCCCTGGCACCGTGGCGCGACACTCATGTAGAGGTACGCGGCCCAGTGGTAGCGAGCATGCAGGAATCCTTCGCCGAGGATTGGTTCTGGGCCGCGCGTTCCCTGCCGCCGCTGATCCTGCCGGACGCTTATCCGGACGATGGAGTGCTCTGCCAACTGCTGGCCAGCGGTCCGGCCGATGCCTACGAAACCTGCGCGCTTTTTTTCGTCGAAGCCATTCACGCGGCAAGCGAACGCATCTGGATAACCACGCCGTATTTCATTCCCGACGAAGCGGTCTTCGCGGCTTTGCGCCTGGCCGTGCTGCGCGGCGTGGACGTGCGCATCCTGTTGCCGTCGCGACCGGATCACCGGATCGTCTACGCTGCGTCCAGTCTCTATGCGTTCGAAGCGGTGCGCGCCGGCGTGCGGGTGTTTCGTTATGAGCCGGGTTTCCTGCACCAGAAAGTGGTGCTGATCGACCGGGAAATCAGCGCCATCGGCAGCGCGAACCTGGACAACCGTTCGTTCCGGCTGAATTTCGAAGTCATGCTGCTGACCGTCGACATGGCCTTTGCCAGCGAGGTCGAGCAGATGCTCGAAAAGGACTTCGCCCAGGCCCACGAAGTGGCCAAACAGGAAAGCCGGGAAACCCACCGCCTGCAGAAGGTCGGCATGCGGATCGCCCGGCTGATTTCGCCGATTCTTTAAGGCGTGTAGATGTCGTCGCGGGTCCAGGGCAGCTCATGGCTACCATCGGCGTGGGCCTTCACCGCGAGGATCTGATGCAGGTTTATCCAGCCCTTGGCGAATGCATAGGCGCAGCCGGCCAGGTAAAGACGCCAGATCCGCAGCGCCTGTTCCGGCACTTCCCTGGAAGCGGCTTCGAGGTTGTCCTCAAGGCGCTCGCTCCAATGGTCGAGAGTGCGCGCGTAATGCATGCGCAGGCTTTCCACATCGACAATTTCCAGCCCCGCTTCGCTGACCTCGGCGGAAATCATCGACAGATGAGGCAACTCACCGTTCGGGAATACATACTTTTCGATAAACTCACCCGCGCCGCGACCTACCGGACGCCCGTCGGTATGCTTGGCGGTAATCCCGTGATTCATCACCAGCCCACCCTCACGGACCGCGCCGTACAGCGTCTTGCAGTACTGCGCCAGGTTGGCATGCCCGACGTGTTCGAACATGCCGACGCTGACCACTTTGTCGAATCGGCCATCCTGGGGCAGGTCCCGGTAGTCCAGAAGCTGGAGCTCTACCTGGTTCTCCAGGCCTTCGGCCTTTACCCGCTCCCGCGCCAACGCAAGCTGCGCCTTGCTCAGGGTAATGCCGAAGACCTTGGCGCCGAATTCCCGTGCGGCAAAGCGCGCCAGCCCACCCCAACCGCATCCTACGTCCAGCAAGTAATCGCCGGGTTGCAGGCGTAGCTTGCGGCACAGATGGCGGAATTTGGCTTGTTGCGCTTGCTCGAGGGTTTCACTGCCGGTCTCGAAATACGCACAGGAATACACCATGTCGCTGTCGAGCCAGAGTTGATAAAACGCGTTGGACAGATCGTAATGATAGGAGATGGCCTTGGCGTCGGTTTCCTTGTCGTGCACCGCACGCACCGGCAGATGGCTCTCGTCTTCGTCCACCAGAGCCTGGCTCAGCTCGTCACACACCCGGATGACTTCGTTGATCGAGCCCTCCAGTTCGAGTTTGCCTTCGACAAACGCCGCTCCCAGGGCATCCAGGCTGGGATGGGTGAATTGCGCGACCATTTGTGGGTCCTTTACCACAATCGTGACGCTGGGATCGGCACCCAGCGTGAATTCATGGCCGTCCCAGAGCCGCAACCGAAGCGGCAGGTGCAAATTCTGTAAGGCCGGTGGAAGTTGAGCCAGCATGTAATAACCTCCCCATGTTTCAGATTGTTTCAGACGTCTGAAATGAGGGTAGACCATCATGGAAAAATAGCAGGCTATCGAATTTATAGCCTTTTTCTATCGTCTTCCATCTACCGCCTGAGCGGTGACTGCGTGGATTGGTGAGCCCTCTCGCTAGAGACTGCGGGTGCGGGCGACAGTTCGCTCGGGGGTCGTCAGCGGCTACCCGGCTGGATCTTCGCCAAGGGCTCGTGAAACCGCAGCAGTCGTCCCGCATTGCCCAGCACCAGCAATGTGCTCAGGTTATGCAGCAGCGCGGCAATCATCGCCCCCGCGGCTCCGAGCCATCCGAACGCGGCGAAAGCGACTATCGCCAGTGTCCAGCCCAGTCCGATGATCACGTTGACTTGCAGTGTGCGCCGACATTGGCGACTCAACCGCACGCAAGTTCCGAGACGTCGCAGATCACTCCCGATCAGCACGATATCCGCCGACGCCAGGGCGATATCGGCACCGCCCGCGCCCATCGCCACGCCCACCACACCGGCTTTCAGCGCCAGCGAATCGTTGATCCCGTCACCCACCACCATCGGACGGAAACCCTGGTCGATTTCGACCATGACCCGGTCAAGCTTATCCTCCGGCAGCGCCTGTGCCTGCAGCTCGCTGATACCGACATCGTGCGCCAGGGCGGCGGCCACGCTCTGGCGATCCCCCGTGAGCAATAACTGGCGTCCCAACCCCAGCGCCCGCAATTCGGTCATGGCCACCCGCGCTTCCGGCTTGATGCTGTCGGCCAGCAGCAGCCAGGCGCGAAACTGCCCGTCCAGTGCCAGGCCGGCGATCGGGCCGTCATGACTGGGAACCGTCGGTGTCTCGATGCCCAACCGGGCAAACAATTCGGGGCGGCCAAGGGCGGCTTCCCCCTGCCCTGTCATGGCTACCACCCCGAGCCCCTGGCGTTCGTGAATATCGGTCAGCGGCAGGTAATCTTGCGCTGTCACCAGCCCCGCCAAGGCACGACTGACCGGATGACTGCTGGCCGATCCAAGGCTCGCGGCCAATGGCAGCAATGCGGCAGGGTCGTCCGCGATACTTTCGATCGATTGCAGGCGCAGGGTGCCGTAGGTCAGGGTCCCGGTCTTGTCGATGACCAACGAGGTGAGGTCCGCCAGCTCCTCGAGAAAAGCCGAGCTGCGAATCAGGATGCCGTGGCGCGCCGCCACCGCAATCCCGGCGATGGCCGTCGCCGGGGCTGACAACACCAAGGCGCAGGGACACGCCGCCACCAGTACCGCCAACATCGCCTGAGCGTCATTGGTGACAAACCAGGTAACCGCCGCCAGCAACAATACCAGCACCAGATAACTTCCGGCGTAGCGTTCCAGCAAACGAGTGATTGGCGGTTTCGAGCGCTCGGCGTTCTGCATCAGCGCAATGACTTTGCCCAGCGTCGATTCATCGCCGGTGCGGGTCACCTCCAGGCGCAACAGACCGTCGAGGTTGATCGCGCCGCCAAAGACTTCAACACCCGCCACTGCCTCCAATGGCACCGACTCACCCGTAATGGGCGCGGTGTCGAGGCTCGCTTGGCCGGACAGCACCCGACCATCGGCGGGTACCCGGTCGCCGGCGCGGACCTCCACCACATCGCCGGGTCGCAACGTAGCGTTGTCCACTTCGATGATCGAGCCATCAGCCTGCACTTTGCGTCCCTGGCTGCGGGTCAATTGGCCAAGGGCATCGATCGCTTCCTGGGACCCGATGACGCTGCGCTCTTCCAGCACATGGCCGAAAATCATGATGATCGGCAACAGCGCCGCCGTCAGCAGGTCGCCGGTAGCCCAGGCCCCCAGCATCGCCAGGGCGATTAATTGATCGGTTATCCCATGCAGGCTTGGATAACGCAGGCTGTACCAGGCCGAGCGCATCACCGGCACCGCGACCAACAGCGAGGCAAACCCCAACAGCAGTTGGCTGACGGTACCCTGCTCCGGCAACCACACGCGCCAGGCCAGGCCCAGGGCAAGCAAGCCGAGGGCGAGCATCGCCAGGGTCAGTTGCCGAGCGGCCGCGCGTTGCTCGGCGGTGGACAGCATCGGCATGTTGATAGTCTGCGCGGTCATTGCCCGCCTCCCTGGATGATTAGACGAGAATCGTCTTTCGGGTCGACCGTGGTGACGGAACCAGCCCGACCAAGGATCCCGGGCATGCGTTCGCGGTACAGACGCTGCAGCATCTGCGGATCGCTGTCCTGGGTTTTCGCCAGGCCCGACACCGAGGCTGTGTCGGTCGACGCTTTGGCAAGTCGTTCGCTGGCCTGGGCATGGGCGACTTGTAACGCACGGTCGGCTTCCTCGCGGGCAGCCTGGGTCTGTTTCTCTGCCTCGGTTCGGGCGTTGGCGACCGCTTTGTCGGCCTGCTGGCTGGCTGTCAGCACCGCATTGAATGCGCTCACCGCCGGCCCCGGCAGGCTCGATTGCACGTCGACCCGCACCACTTCGATCCCCAAGCCCTGCCCTGTCGCGGTCAGGTCAGCCAGGCGCCGATTGATGCCTTGCACCAGGTCGCCACGCAAGCGTTCACGTCGCTCCGCGGCCTGGGTATCGCTGCCCATCAGTTCGGGGCGGGCCACCAGAATGGTGTCCAGGTCTCGCGCCGCGGCAAGCGCCACGGCACTTCTCGTCGCCAACCGGTCCAACGCTGGCAATACATGTTCGCCTTGGAGGACAAACGCATAAGGCTCGATGACTTTGTAAAAGAGCCGCACATCCAGTTGCACCACGCCCGCATCGCCGGTCAACAGATAACCGGAGCCCGCGAGTTCGTCGCTGACCGGCGTGGCGAAACTGGCGACGCGATCAGCCTGCAAAGCCGCATCCGAACGCAGCAGACTTTCCACCCGGCGCTCCAGCACCCGGTCTGCCGCCGGCAGCAAAATTACCTGTTCCACGGGACGCGGCCACGCCAATAACAGACCGGCGTTCTGGATTCGGTCCAACGCACCAAAGTGTAAAACCACCGCCCGGCTCTGCGGATCAATTTGCCGCACATTGGAAAATACCCAGGCCAACGCCGCCAGGACAGTCACAGCATAGAGCGCGAGGAACGCCAGACGCCCGGCTTGAATCCACGGGCTGGACAGTTCATTTGTTCCACGTGGAACCACGCTCATGGTTGTGTTCCACCTTTAGGCTCCAGGGCGGGTGGACCATCCACCAGAACGCGAAACGGTGCCGCATCAGTGCGCAGGATCAGTTTCGTGCCGGGGCCGACAATGGTGTTCAAGGTGTCCAGCGAGCGCAGCAAATTATAAAGCTGCGGCGCACCGGCATAGGCCTTGCCGTAGATTTCGGCTGCTTCGACGCGGGATTGCGCTTCGATACTCGCTGCTTTAACCGTGGCGTCAGCCTGCATGATCCGCGCATCGCGTTCGGCCGCCGAGCGAATCTGCGCCGCTTCGCGTTTGCCAATGGCTGTGCGCTCCGTGGCGATGGTTTCACGCTCGGCACGCATGCGGTCCACGGTAGCGGTGAGGGTCACCGAGGGCAGCGTCAGGCGTTCGATACCCACCTGCAGAACCCGCACGCCATAAGTGGCGAGCAATTGTTGCTCGATCTGCTGGCGCAACTGGGCTTCGAAATCGGCGATATGCACCCGACTGGCGTCGGTATTGACCAGGTTTGCCAAATCAAAACTGGCCGCCGTTGTTTCCAGCGCCGAGCCGACGAAGGTGCGAATCTGCCGCGCGGCTTCGTCCGGCTGATTCTGCACGGCGCGCATGAAGCGCTGCACATGGTCCGGGTCACCTTGAACCTGCCACGCCACATAGGCCTGGACGATGATCCGCAGACCGTCGCGCGTACCGACGTCTTGCAATCCGCTAGAGGTGGTGCGCAGCCTCAGGTCTACCGGGATCGCCGCCTCGAAAGGTGCCGGCCAGCGCCAGCCCAGGCCGGGTTGCAAAAGTACCCGCGCCGGGTTGCCGAAACGGGTAATGACAGTGGCCTCCCCCGAACGCACCTGTACCAGGCTGGCGGCCGCAACGGCAAACGCCACCAGCAGCGCGGCCCAGCCCATCCGCCGCCACGGAAACGGGCCGGCTTGCTGCGGATCGCCATGATGGTGGTGATGTCCGTGATGATGCCCGGCATGACCGTGATCGTGACCGGCATGGTCGTGATGACCATGGGAAGAGGACTGGCTCAATGGGCAGCTCCTGGCTGTACAGGTTGGTTTGGCGATGCGGGATCCGCCGGCAGCGTGAAAGTGCGCAGGTCAATGGTCGGCGCGCTGCCGTTGCCGCCCAGGCGATGGTCAAGGATCAGCAAGCTGGCGCTGCCGAGGCCCTGGCTCAGTTGACCGAGGTATTGCTCCAGCACGAAGGCATGGCCAGCCGTCGCGTAGGCTTGGCGTTCGGCGCGAAAGCGCAGGTCGGCGGCTTGCGCAGTGGCGTTGATTTCTCGCGCCGTGGCTTGGGCCTGGTCGTTGGCAGTGCTGGCTTGCAGTTGCGCCTGGTTGACCTGCTGCGCAGCGGCGCCACGCTCGCGGGCGATTAACGCCTGAGCGCCGATCTGCGCCGCTTGCACACCGTGGTAGGCATTCGCTGCGCCGGCCGGCGGATGGATCGCCTCGACTACTGTCGCCAGAATCTCTACGCCACTGTCGAGCGATTGCAGATCGGCCTGTACAGCGCGACCGATCTCCTCCGCCAGGCTGACACGGTCCGCACCCAACAAGCCATCCAGCGTGCGCGAGGCAAATTCATGCACCAGGACGCGGCTGGCCGTGCTGCGAATCAGCGTCGGCACATCAGCACTGTGGTAAGTCGCCGCCAGCGCCGCTGCATCCGTCAGGCCGATGCGATAGACGAAGCGTACGTCCATGTTGACGATCTGGAAGCTCTGCTGATCCGCGCGACGGCTGGCGATAACCTGGGATTTGTCATTCACGTGGCTGGCATCCCACAACCGATTGGCGATAGCCGGAGCCGGTCCCTCTGCCGCTTCCGCGACCGGGGCTGTCTTGCCGTCGCCGCTGGTAGCCAACTCGTGGACGACACCGTTCTCGACGCTCAATACCCTGCCCCACGGCCATGGCAAACCAGCGTGGAGGCCCGGACCAAAGACCTGTACCGGCTTGCCGAAACGTTCATAGATGCCGCGCCCTTGCAGCGGCACCTCATGCACGCCGGTCAGCAGCCACCCGACCAGCGCCACCAATGCCAGCACCGGAAAAAATGCCCGGCGCATGTAGCTGAACGCCCAGATCTGGCGCAGGTCGATGCCAAAACGATTGTGCAACTCATGCTGCAAGGCCAACAGCGGTCGCGGCGGCCAGCGCAGCAGATCGGCGACCACACTGCGTCCCAAAAGCGCCGGTTCCAAGGTGTTCCGGCGCGGGCTGAATAACGCCAGCAGCGCGCGTAGCAACAGCTCCACCGCCACCAGGCCCGGCAGCAAACCGATCAGCACCGCCAGGCGCACCGGCCAGACGGACGCCTCCCAGGCGAAGAGCAGACACACGGCAGCCAGTACCAGCACGATGATCGGCACCCGTGTCAGTTGCGCCAGCGGCGCCGCTTCGGGCCATTCGATCGGCGACTGTTGAGCCAGTTGGCGCTCGAACACCAGCAACCCGAACGCCAGCAGTAACGAAAGCACCGCGCCGACGCTGGCCGCCACGCCGAGCGAAGCGGCAGGCAACGCCAAGTCCCAGGTTTGCTCCAGAACCAGCAACGACAGCAGCGCCCAGCCGGCAAGCCACAGAAGCGGTCCGCCGATTTGCTGCAGCAGACCGATCCAGCGTGCGCTGATCCGCTCAAGCAGGCGCTCGTACCAACCCGAGTTATCAACAGGCTCGTCTGCGACCGGCAGGATATCCACCACCGGCAGCAGGGCCTTGCTACGCCATTGCGTGATCCACCAGGCCGATTGCAATCCGGCCACCAGCACCGATAAAGCCGCGCCTTGGCTCACCAGCAACGCCGGCCATATCGATTGTGGCGAAAAAAGCCCGATGAAAAACGCCGACACCAGCTCCAGCCCCGCAAGGCCGCCCAATACGAGCGCGATCCGCTTCAAGCGCAGCCCTTGGAATGCGGCGCGCTGGAAGCGCGGCCAGTCGGCCACGTGTGCCCCGTCTATTTCCAGATCGACTTGCATGTCACTCCAGTGCTTGTGGCATTCGAGAACCGGACACGCGAGGCCTACGTCACCGCATCGCTCCGTTACATGTCGTTACCTTATAACCAACGCTGTGAAATTTCCGTTTTGAATTCTTCATGGCAAACCCTGGGGCGAACGCTTGACTTAAGCCTTGACCGTTATCCGCGAAAACGCTCATATTACGGTCATAATTTTTCGCCAGGCATGAGGAAGACGGTAATGAGCAATTACGACGTGATCATTCTGGGCGGCGGCCCCGGCGGTTATAACGCAGCGATCCGGGCCGGACAGTTGGGGTTGAAGGCGGCCTGCGTGGAAGGCCGTGCCACCCTCGGCGGCACTTGCCTGAACGTCGGTTGCATGCCTTCCAAGGCGTTGCTGCACGCCTCCAAACTGTACGAAGCAGCCAAGGGCGCGGAATTCGCCCAGCTGGGCATCAACGTCACCCCCACCCTCGACCTCGCGCAAATGATGAAACAAAAGGATGAAAGCGTCGCGGGCCTGACCAAGGGCATCGAGTTTCTGTTTCGCAAAAACAAGGTTGACTGGATCAAGGGCTGGGGCCATATCGACGGCCCCGGCAAAGTGACCGTCACCGGTGAGGACGGTGGCAAGACTGAACTGAGTGCCAAGGACATCGTCATCGCCACCGGCTCCGAGCCGACGCCACTGCCGGGCGTCGACATCGATAACCGGCGCATTCTCGATTCCACCGGTGCGTTGTCCCTGAGCGAAGTGCCTCGGCACCTGGTGGTGATCGGCGCTGGCGTCATCGGCCTTGAACTCGGTTCAGTCTGGCGGCGCCTGGGTGCCGAAGTCACCGTCGTGGAATACCTCGATCGCATTTGTCCAGGCGTCGACGGCGAAGCCGGCAAGACCCTGCAGCGGGCCCTGGCCAAGCAGGGCATCCAGTTCAAGCTGAGCGCCAAGGTGACCCGCGCCGTTTCCTCGGCAAGCGGCGTGCAACTGCAAATTGAACCCGCGGCCGGAGGCGAGGCGCAAACCCTGGACGCCGACTACGTACTGGTTGCCATCGGCCGTCGGCCTTATACCCAGGGCCTGGGGCTGGAAAATGCAGGATTGGCGACCGACCAACGCGGCATGCTCGCCAACCAGCGCCACCGCACCGAAGCGCCTGGCTTCTGGGTGATCGGCGACGTGACGTCCGGGCCGATGCTTGCGCACAAGGCCGAAGACGAGGCCATGGCCTGCATCGAACAGATTGTTGGCAAGGCCGGCGAGGTCAATTACGACTTGATCCCCAACGTCATCTATACCCGTCCTGAACTGGCCAGCGTCGGCAGGACCGAAGAGCAGCTCAAGACCGAAGGCCGCGCCTACAAGGTCGGGAAATTTCCGTTCACCGCCAACAGCCGGGCGAAGATCAATCATGAAACCGAGGGGTTCGCCAAGGTATTGGCCGACGAGCGCACCGATGAAATTCTCGGCGTGCACCTGGTAGGCCCGAGCGTCAGCGAGATGATCGGAGAGTACTGCGTAGCGATGGAATTCGGTGCCTCGGCCGAGGACATCGCTCTGATCTGCCACCCTCACCCCACTCGCTCGGAGGCGTTGCGCCAAGCAGCGATGAACGTGGAGGGGATGGCGACGCAGATGTAGTCACCCGGCTAAATGGAACATCTGTGGCGAGGGATCAAGCTCCCTCGCCACATCCAGACCCATTGTCAGCTCGCGGCCATGCGAGCCTTGCGCTTGCGCCGACTGATCAGCGCCAGCACCACGGCCACCACCAGCACCGCGCCACCCACTTCCAACCCTGTCTTGAACGGCCGCAGCGCCGAGCGAATCGGCGCCAGGGCCTGAGTGACGTAGCGCTTGTCCGCCTGGTCGAATGCCGGTTCCTCGCACTGACGGCCGAAGTCCCAGGCCCATTCCACGTAGGGGCCGTCCTTCACATAACGCTGATACAGCGCGCTTTGTTCTTCGAGGCTTGAGTTGTACCCCACCGCCCTGCACAGCACCGCCGCAAACGCCTGGCTGGTGTGCGGCAGATGATCGGCGGCCTGGCTGGCCAGCGCCGTGGCGACAAAACGGTAGTGATAACGCATGTCCGGTTGGGCGGCACTGGCCTGCTGGCGCTGGACCTCGCCGTCGGCCACCAGCGGCCCGACCTTCAGCTCTACCGGCTCAAAACTGTAGTTGCCGTCCAGGCTGGCGTAATCCGGCGCCATTTCGTAGCCCAGCAACTGCATTCCTGATCTGCGCGCGATCACCGACGCCTTGAAATACGCCTCGGCCCGGCTGGTCGGCCACCATTTGGATTCCGCATCCTGGCGCAACTGCCCATAGGTGCGGGCCTTGTCCTGCAGCTCGGGATTGTCGAAATAAGCCGGCGCCTCGTCGTAGCGTCCTTCGCGCAGCAAACGACGCCCCAGCAGGTTGCGCAGGTTCGCCGCCACCGACAACTGTACGTAGTTGTCTCGATCTTCCTGGCTCAACGGCGGCGGTGCCGGGACCTGGGCATCAACGTACTGCTTGAGCTCCTCGACGGTCAGCACACGCTCGGCGACCGTTGCGGCGTCGTACCAATAGTTGTTCTGGCCGCGATAAAGCTGATCGAAAGCCTGTAGATAGTCGCCTCTCTGCAAGGCCAGGATCGCGCTTTCGCCTTCGATTCGGCACTTGGGTTGTACCGTCTCGTAATCCCAATTCGGCGTACGGCGGTCGCCCCAGGATTCTTCCTTCGGAAACGCCTGGGCGGCCTTGGCATAGGCGGCGGCCGCAGCGGATTTGTCGCCTTCGCGCAGCGCGAGCTTGGCCCGTACCCACCACGCCAATCCACTGTCCCCGGCCTTTTGTGCAAATGCTTTCGCGCTGTCGTAGTCAGCGTGTTGATAACTCACTGCCGCCAAGCGGTCGGCATCATCGAGGTTGCCCTGGGCGCTGGCTTGCAACAGCTTGAGGAGGGTTTTCTCGCCGGAGGGCTCTTCGCCGTCCCACCAGCCGACGCGGCTGAGCAGATAAGCAGTCACCAGGCGCTGCACGGCCTTGGCCTTGAGCAATTCGCCCAGGCGCTCCTCCGACTCGACGCTGAGGCCGCCCGCCAATTGCAGCAGCGAACTGTAGCCAACCGGGGAGCCTTGCAGATTCTGGGTCGCATACAGTCCGATGGCGCTGTCCCAGTCATCGGCGGTGTAGGCCACCCTGGCTTCTTCGCCCAGACTGGCGACGCCCAGCTCCAACGGGTCGCTGAAGCCGGCGATAGTCAATTCGCGAGCCTGGCGGAACGCCTGCCGTGCCTGATCCCGCAAGGCAGCCGGTTCGCCACGGCCAGCCTCGGTGCTCATGGCAAACAGCGCCCGCCCCAGGGAGTAGGCCGCCCAGGTACTGCGCAACCGACGCTCGTCGGCCGGCAGCGCCAGCAGTTGCTGGAACGATTCGGCTGCGCGCAGATGATCGCCAGCGTTGAACGCAGCCGCGCCGATTGCGTACAGCCGCAGCTCGGCGGGCAGGTTGGCCGCTTCGGCGGCGACCTGCTCGATATCGCTGATTGCCCGCAAGCGCTCCACAACGGCTTGCTGCGGTGGGGTCAGGCCAAGCTGTTCGGCCTTGTTGCGTTGGTCCACGTAGGAAGACACATCGTCGTAGCTGTAGTCAGGGTTGCGTGTCGCCTCCGTAGCCGGCTTCAACCCGGCGATGGCCTGGCCGAGACGACTGACCTCGAAGCGAAAGCTGCCCTCGGGCAGCTCCGCCAGCGATTGGGCCCGGTTATCCAGCAGGCGCATCGGAAAATCCGGCCCGCAGGCCAATGCCTGGCACAGCGGTAAACCGAGGCTCAGGCACAGCAGGCGACGAGGCCACTTACGGGTAGACATTCATTCCTCCTTGGTCGATTTTTGTACAGCGCGCCCAGCCGATCGCCCGTTGGGCACCGGCAGCCAAGCGGCCTTCCTGGATGCGGGTGAAGGTAAGCAGTCCGGGGGTTTGTTGCAACGTATAACCGGCCAAGGCATCGACGCCATCACACCCGCCCACGGCGAGTGTCAGCCGCTGCGGCCAGGGGCTGTCGAGATTGCCCTGGTTCACCAGCCGGATGTCATAGAGCCCGCCCTGCTCTTGCAGGCGCAGAGCCAAATGACTGTCCAGGCGATCACCACGCGCCACCGCGCCAAGAGTGGCCAGGCTCCAGGCGCGCCGGTCTCCCGCCAGCGGCAGGCGAAACCAGATCAATCCGGCCAGATGCTCTGGCGGCTCGGCGCGCAGTTGCGCGACAAGCCCGGCCACTTGTTGTGGATCGGCGAGCAACTCCCGGCGCTCACCGCCGCGGTCGATGGGCACTTCGCTTTCTACCACCGGTGCGCCGTTTTCTTCGGTCAGCAGCGCCACGCCATAGGCCGGCAAGGCCAGGTAGAACGGTCGTGTGGTGAGGTCGCCCCAGCGCTGGGCCCAACGTTGAGCCTGGCTGGGATCGAAAAGCCCCTGACGCGGATCGCTGACCGCGTGTACCTGCAGGACGCTGCTGTCCACAACCTTTAACAGACCGGGCAACTCGGGGCTGTCGAGCCAGGCCGGCAGCGCGGTGATGCTGAGCTGCAAGGCGGCCGGCAAGGCCTGCCGCAAGCGGACAAGGAAGTTCCGATAGGCTGGCAGCCGTGCGTTACCGGCATCATGGTCGATTTCGATGCCCATCGGCGCCAGGCCCAGGGTTTGCCAGTCGGCCAGCAACTGCTGGATCCGCGAGATTATTTCGTCCTGATCGAGGGATTTGAGCTGGCCATCCAGGCGAATCACCGCGATCAACGGCCGACCGTCAGCCTTGAGCAATGCCGGATCGATCCGCGCGTGGCTCCAGCCGGCGCCCGGGAAGGCTTGCAGCGCCAGCACCCGCAGGCTGGAAAAGTCCGCACGGCTCTGGCTCAGCGCCAGTTCATGGGCCGGCGTCCACTGGCGTTGCCAGATATAAAGTTGCTGATCGAGGGCAGGCGGAGGGGGCTGGTCGCAGCCGCTCAAAAACAACGCGGCGAAGGTCAGCGTCAGCCTGTGGATAAAAGTCATGAAGCGCAGCCACCCCGGAAAAAGGCTGGCAGATTAACCCTTGCGAGGCGTTACCGAAATACGTGGCGAGGGCAGTTGCACGCTCGCCACTTTGTGCCTGTTGCTCAGGCCTCTTTTTGCAAGCCGACAACGGTACGCGGCATCCCCACGAACCCAGGCAAGGCTTCGATCCGCGCCAGCCACGCGCGCACATGGGCGTAGTCCTGCAGCGAAACGTTGCCTTCTGGCGCATGGGCGATATAGCTGTAGCCTGCGATGTCGGCGATGGTCGGCGTGTCACCGACCAGATAGGCGCTGTTGCTCAGTTCCTGATCGATGACTTTGAGCAGGTTGTGGGAACGTGCGATCACATCCTCGGCGTTATGAGAAGCACCGAACACGGTGATCAGGCGCGCGGTGGCCGGTCCGGCATGCAATGGCCCGGCCGCTACCGACAACCAGCGCTGTACGCGAGCGGCGCCGACCGGGTCCGTTGGCAGCCAGCGGCCGTCGCCGTACTTGTTTGCCAGGTACACCAGAATGGCGTTGGAGTCGGCCAGTACCACACCGTTATCATCGATCACCGGTACTTGGCCGAACGGGTTGATTGCGAGGAAATCCGCTTGTTTGTGCGCGCCCTTGGCCAGGTCGACAAAATGAACCTCGACCGGCAACTCAAGCAAGGAAAGCATCAGCTGGACACGGTGCGCATGGCCGGACAGTGGGAAGTGATAGAGCTTGATAGGGTTCATGGTCGACTCCGCCGAGAATGACGCCATCGGTTTGCGGCGTCGATGGAGTCATCTTCTGCTCAAGCACGGAGCTATGGAATCACCTGCAAACGCAATCCATTATTTCTGCAGGCGAAACAATGCGTCAGTTCTTCAAGGCTGGATGTTCTCGTATTGCACTCACCATGAAGTCGACAAAACTGCGAACCCGCGCCGGCGCATTGCGCCCGCCCTGATATACCACGTGGATTGGCAATGGCGGCAGCTCGAAACCGGCCAGGACGATTTCCAACTCGCCGGCGGCGATATTGTTCGCAACCTGATAGGACAGGACCCGGGTCATCCCCAACCCCTGGCACGCCGCACCGATGGCAGCCTGGTTGGCCGTGACCACGAGCCTAGGCGTGGGCCGGACCGACAACGGCTGACCGGCCTCGATGAACGTCCAGTTCCTTACCTGGCCGATGGCTGATGACGACACCACGGGCATCCGCTCCAGATCCTGCGGATGCTCGGGTCGGCCATGCTGGTCGAAGAACTCCGGGGAACCGCACACCACCCGCCGCACCTCGCCGACACGCACGGCATGCAGGCTGCTGTCGGGCAACTCGCCGATGCGCACCGCGACATCAATGCCCTCCTCGACCATGCTGACGGTGCGATCCAGCAGCAAGGCGTTGATGCAAACTTCGGAAAATCGCCCCAGGTAATCCACCAACACCGGCGTGACGAACAACTGGCCGAACAGCACGGGCGCGGTAATCGTCAGTTGTCCGCGGGGCTGGGCGTGGCTGCCGGCCGCGGAATCCTCGGCTTCCTGCAAATCGCCGAGGATCCGCCGACAGTCCTCGAGAAAACGCTGGCCCGCTTCGCTCAGGTAGACGTTGCGGGTGGTACGAACCAGCAGCGGCGTACCGATACGCTGTTCCAGTGCCGCCACGGCGCGTGTCACGCTCGCCGCCGACAAGCCCAGGCGCCGGGCAGCCGCTGAAAATCCGCAATCCTGGGCGACGGCGACAAACACCTGCATTTCCTGAAACCTGTCCATCCGTCCCCCGATGAGAAATCCTGATACAAGTTATGCCTACGCCTCAAAGCCGCGCCGTACCGCCATTGTAGAGGGTCAGGCGGGCGAACCGCAGCCCGGCGCAGGACATCGAGCCGCCTAGGACCGCTACGCTTGGTACCATCGGGCACATTGTCATGACAGATTCATGACCAAAAGGAAAACCCTGTGGGAGCGAGCCTGCTCGCGAAGGCTGTTTGTCGGTCGACATCTGCATCGCTGACAACCCATTTTCGCGAGCAGGCTCGCTCCCACCAGAGTTGCGCGACATTAGATGGATTGATTTAACCGAAAGGCCCGTTTCCGTGAATTTTCTTTACCGAGCTCTCACCCACCCCCACGCTGCCATCTGCGCCCTGGCCGGATACGTGCTCCTGGTCCCCATGGGCCTGCGCCTCCTGCTCGGCTGGTCCGACCCGCTGGGCTATCTGTCAGACATGGCCATCGGCAGCTTGTTGATCGTGCTCTTGCATCGACGCCCCTGGTGGCTGGCATTGCCGGTTTTGCTGGCCTGGTGTGCGCTGACCCTGGCCAGCATCGAATTGGTCAATGCCGTCGGAAGGATGCCCACCCCAGCGGACATTCAATATCTGGTCGATCCGCAATTCGTCGAGAACTCCGCCAGCGGAGGCTTTGCGCATCCCTGGCTCGCCGCGATCATGCTGGCGGCCCTGACACTCTGGCTGGCCAGCCGATGGGCCAATCGGAGCCGCCAGGCACCGCCCTTGCCCAGCCATGCCTGGGCGATCCCCATGGTGTTTTTCCTGGCCCACGGCACGGCGCAAACCTGGCGGCCCAGCGAGGCAGACCAGTGGAATCTGTTCAACCTGCCTCATCAACTGATGACGGCTGGCGTCGCCGCCGGCCAGGAGCACTTCGAACAATGGCTCGCAGGTGATACGCCGGACCAGACGCCACCGATGCAAGGGCTTACCCGGCTCGATCTGGATGGGCAGAAACTGCTCACCGAACCGGGTGGCGCGCGCAATGTGCTGATCATTGCCCTGGAGGGCATTCCCGGTGCCTATCTGGAAACCAACCGCCAAGCGCTGAAAAGCAGTTATCAGGAAAACCTGATGCCGCGCCTCAGCACCTGGGCCGAGCGCGGCATGAACACGCCCGACTACGTGTTGCACAGCCACCAGACCATTCGTGGCCTGTACGCAATGCTCTGCGGTGACTACGACAAGCTCGACGATGGCACGCCCAAGGGCGTCGAAATGCTCAACCAGCGCCAACGCAACCAGGCCTGCCTGCCGGCTCAATTGCGCAAGCACGGCTTCTCGACTCATTTCCTGCAGGGTGCCGGCCTGCGGTTCATGGCCAAGGACCGGATCATGCCGCATATCGGCTTCGACACGACCCTGGGCATGGAGTGGTTCACCCGACCGGCCTACCTCGAGTTTCCCTGGGGCAAGGACGACAAGACCTTTTTCGAAGGCGCGCTGGACTACGTCGGACAACTGCAACAGGCAGACAAACCCTGGATGCTCACCCTGCTGACCGTGGGCACGCATCAGCCGTACTCCGCGCCAGATGACTACCTGGAGCGCTACGACACCGCCAAACAGGCCGCCGTCGGTTATCTGGACGACGCGCTGGACAGCTTCCTGACAAACCTCGAGCGCCAGGGCATCCTGGAAAATACCCTGGTGGTCATCACCTCGGACGAATCCCATGGCATCGACGATGTGCGCCTGGCATCGTCCTGGGGCTTCAACCTGACGCTGGCGCCGGAGCCGTTGCCGCGAATCAAGCAAGGCGTCCATGGCCATGTCGACCTGAGCGCATCGATCCTCGATTACTTCGGGTTCGCGGTGCCCGCCTCGTTATCCGGCCGCTCGCTGTTCAGGGACTACGCGACGGGCCGGGAAATCATGTCGTTCACCAACGGCAAGCTGCGCTACCACGATGGCAAGGGGACCTTTACCGAATGCGATTTCCAGCAGCGCTGCCGGTATTACGCCAGCGAAGGCTTCATCGCCGACCGCGCCACGTACCTGGGTCAATACAGCGGCCAGCGCGCGAGACTGATCAGCGCCCGGGCCAACGCGCTGGACCAGACACTGCTGGGTTCATCGGTGAACCAGCATTACCAGTTCGGCAGCGCGGAGAAAATCACCCTTCCCGCCCAGGTCTCCAACGACTGGACCGACAACCTGATCGGCGCCCAATACCTGGAAATGCCCAAGGGCACCCGCACCCGCGTCAGCCTGACCATTCGCGCCGTGGAAAACGATCACGCCGCCTACATTTCCCTCAAGGCCAAGGAGTTCGAGCAGGACGTGACGATGGACTTGCCCACCGACGTGACGGTAACCGCCGACCAACCGCTGGTGATGGACATCCATTTCGACAACCCGCAACCGCGCAAGGCGTTTTCCTTCCACTTGCTTGGCCATGGCACAGGCGCCATCGAAATCAGCGACTTCAGCGTCGTCACCGAACTGCTGGAACAGACGGACCAGCCGGAGTACCTGGACGATATGCAGGACGACAGCGAGGCACAGTCCAGCTGAACAGCAACGGGCAACCGTCAGGACTGCTGCGCGTTTTGATCAATCGCTGATCAACTGCATGATTTCGAAAGCGTTCAGCGCCGCACCACGCAGCAACTGATCGCCGCTGATGAACAGGTCCAACCCATGCTCGCCATAGATCAGGCTGTAGCGAATCCGCCCAACCTCCACCGCATGTTTGTAGGTTGAGGTCATGGGCATCGGATAAGCGCCGAACTCAGGCTCATCTACCACTTCGACCCCTGACGCGTTATGTAACAGCGTGCGCACGCGATCCAGCGACTGGATGGGTTTTTTGAAGCGCAGGCTCAGACTTTCGGCGTGGGACCGCAACGTCGGCACCCTGACCGCAGTGGTGCTGACAGCCAACGCCGGTTCGTCGAGAACCTTGCGCAACTCCCAAACCACTTTCATCTCTTCACGGGTGTAACCATTGGCTTCGAATGAGTCGACTTGGGGAATCACGTTGAACGCCAGGTTATGGACGAAGTACTCGCTGTCATCGCGATCACCGTAGTCGCTGAAGGACCTGGCTTTCTCCCGCAGCTCGAGCATCGCCGGCTGCCCCGCCCCACTGGCCGCCTGATACGTGGAGATGATCGCGCTCTCCAACCCGAACGCGTCGTGCAGCGGACCCAGCACCATCAACGCGATGGCCGACGAGCAGTTGGGGCTGGCAATCAGTTTTTCGCCCCGGTAACGTCGGCCGTTGATAGGCGGCACCAGCAATGGAATGGCTTCGTGGTAACGAAACGCCGAGGAGTTATCGATCACATACGACCTTTCAGCCAGGCGCTCACCGTATTCCAGGGCAAAGGCACCGGAAACACACAGGAAAACGATATCGCACGAGGCGCAACCTTCCACCGAGAAAGGCTCGATCAGATGGCGGCTCCCGCCCACCGCCAAGCGCTTGCCAGCGGAACGCTCCGAGGCCATGCAGACCACTTCATGGTCGGTATCTTCGAGCAATTGCAGCATGGTCATGCCTACTGCGCCGGTACATCCCACCACGGCGATCTTCTTCATTTTTTTGATTTTCCTTGCCCGCTTCGCGAGGCCCTACCGTCGAGGTTTCGCCGATTTCCTGACGACGATTGTAGGAAAGCAAGGCTGTCCGCTACAGTGCAGCGCATGACAATAAACGGTGGAATCACGCCAAATGCACGCTCACCCCGGAACAGTGGCGATCCTCGTTTATGAGGGTCTTTGCGTATTCGAATTCGGAATCGCTCTGGAGATATTCGGCCTGCCGCGTCCGGAACTGGATGTCCCGTGGTACGGCCATCAGATCGTTGCCGTCGATCCTGGGCCGATGCATGCGCTGGGAGGCCTGCGCATAGTTGTCGACGCGGGACTCGAAGCGCTGGATCGCGCGCGAACCATCATCATTCCCGGCTGGCGCAACCACCATGAACCGCCACCTGAAGCGCTGCTGCAAGCATTGCGCCGCGCTCATGCCCGCGGTGCCCGCTTACTGTCCATCTGCTCTGGCGTGTTCGCACTGGCCGCCACCGGATTGCTGGATGGCAAGACCGCAACCACCCATTGGCAATTCTCATCCTTGCTCGCCGAGCGATTCCCCCGAATCACCGTTGACCCGAACGTGCTGTATGTCGATGCCGGCCAGTTGATCACCTCGGCCGGCAGCGCCGCCGGTATCGACGCCTGCCTGCATTTGATCGCCCGGGATTTCGGTACCCACATCGCTAATTCGGTGGCCCGCCGTCTGGTGATGGCACCACAGCGAACCGGCGGCCAGTCGCAATTTATCGCGGCGCCTGTGGATAAGTCGCCGCGCAATGAACTGACACGGATCCTGCACTGGGTTCGAGAACATCTGGATCAGCCGCTCAACGTCGCCGACCTGGCTGCCCGCGTCGCCATGAGCGAACGGACTTTCCTGCGGCGCTTCGTTGAAACCACCGGCCTGCCGCCCAAGGCCTGGCTACAGCAGGAACGCCTGAACCGGGCACGGGAGCTGCTGGAAAGTACCGACCAGCGCACAGCCTGCATTGCCCAGGCCTGCGGGTACCGGTCGGTGGAAAGTTTTCGGGCGGCGTTCCGCAACGCCGTGGGCCTGCCGCCCTCAACCTATCGCGAGCGATTCGGCGCCGCGCGGGCCAACCGGGTCAATCCAGCAACCGATGCAACTTGGCGTACTGCAGCAACATGATGGTCTTGCCGTCGCAGATCTCGCCGGTTTCGATCATGCCCAAGGCTTGATCGAGAGGCATCTCCAGCACCTCGATTTCCTCGCCCTCCGCCTCAAGCCCGCCGCCTTCGTGCTGTTTGTCCTCGTCGGAATACTCACCGACGAAAAAATGCACACGTTCGGTCACCGACCCTGGGCTCATGAACGCCTCGAACACCTTGCGCACGTCCCGCACGATATAGCCGGTTTCCTCCTGGGTTTCCTTGCGGATACAGGTGTGCGGGTCGTCGTTGTCCAACAGGCCGGCGCAGGTTTCGATCAACAAGCCGTCGTGCCCGTTGACGAACGCCGGGAAGCGGAATTGCCGGGTCAGCACTACGGTTTGCTTGGCCTTGCTGTAGAGCAGGATGGTCGCACCGTTGCCACGGTCATAGGTTTCGCGCGTCAGCTCGCGCCATTGGCCGTTGCGACCGAGGTAATCATAGGTAGTCTTGCGCAGGATGTACCAGTTGTCCGAGAGGACTTCGACATTCTTGATGCGCACACGGTCTTGCGTGCTGATTGGCTGTGTCATTGACCCACTCCGTTCGGGACCAGAAAACTCACTTCAAACCCGGCTCATTCAACGTGATGCCGGGACACGTGGCAATGCGCGTTTATGAGCCGTTTTCTGGTAAGCGCGTTCAATAATTTCTCGGGCCTTGGGAGACGCCGCTTCACCCATCAGGTACGCATCGATTTCCTCATAGCTGCATCCATACGCCACTTCATCCAACTTGCCGGGTGCCAGGTCTTCCAGATCGGCGGTCGGTGCCTTGCGCACAAGGTAAGCGGGGGCACCCATCGCGTCGGCCAACAATCGCACCTGGGTTTTGGTCAACCCGGACAGCGGTGCCAAATCGCAGGCACCGTCGCCGAACTTGGTGAAAAATCCCATCACCGCCTCTGCCCCGTGATCGGTGCCAACCACCAGCCCGTTGCTGAGATTGGCAATGGCGTATTGCGCCAGCATCCGTGCCCGGGCTTTGGCATTGCCTTTGGCGAAGTCGATGAGTTCGGCCGAAGGCTGCAAGCCGTCGACGGCGATATGACCCATCAGCCCGTCAACACAAGCACCGATGTTGCTGGTGGTGATCGAGTCCGGCCGGATGAAGTCCAAGGACGCTTGGGCGTCTCGCTCGTCCGCCTGGGCCTTGTACGGCAACCGGACCGCAATAAACCGCGCCGTGTAGTCTTCATTGCGCAGTTGCTCCACTGCCAACTGGCAAAGACGGCCGGCAGTAAGGGAGTCGACGCCGCCACTGATCCCCAGCACCAGGGACTTGCAACCCGACTCACGCAGCACCTGCTTTATAAACTCGACGCGGCGAGCAATCTCGGCGGCTTCGCCGCCCTGTTGCAGTTGACGGTCGATGCCCAGCTCCCGGGCAATGCTCTCTTGCTGAAGCGAAGTCATATCAGGCTCCCATCTGTGGATTGGCCAAGGTGACATTGAACACTTGAGCGGCGTAGCGCAAAAATGAGGCGTCTTCACACACGTTCTTGATCGGATCGTCGGAAAACTTGACGACCGGCTCGCCATGCACCCGCACCAGTTTCATGACGATGCTCAGCGGTTCGACGCCGTCGACGTCACAGGCCAGGCTGGTGCCCATGCCGAAGCCGAATTTCGCCTTGCCACGAACGTGGCGCAGGATCGGCAGGCATTTTTCGAAATTCAGACCATCGGAGAACATCAGGTCCTTGGTGCGCGCATCGACGCCCAGTTCCTGATAACGCCCCAGCACCTTGTCAGCCCAGACGATCGGGTCACCGGAATCCTGCCGCAGACCGTCATAGAGTTTGGCAAAGTACAGATCGAAATCCTTGAGGAAGAAATCCGTACTGATGCAGTCCGTCAGCGCGATACCGAGCCGGCCGCGATACTCGTGCACCCAGTTCTCCAATGCCGCGTTCTGGCTTTCACGCAACCGGCCAAGTTGCTGGTGCACCATCAGCCATTGGTGCGCCATTGTGCCGATCAAGGGGAGATCGAATTCGTATGCCAGGTGAGCGTTACTGGTACCGACAAAGACCCCGGGGAAATCGCTGCGCATGACATTTACTACTTCACGCTGGGCCCTGAATGACAGCCGACGGCGGGTGGAGAAATCCGAGACACGAAACTCGGCAAGTTCTTCACGACTGGCATTTTTCTCCAGCCATTCAAACTTCTGGTACAGCTTGCGAGTAACGTCGGCCAACTCGACTTCCGGGTACTTCTCACGATTGCGCAGCTCGCTGACCATCGCCAATACCGGTTGTTCGAACATGATGCAGTGCAGCATCGGCCCACGGACACGAATGTGCAGTTGGCCGTCGACTTCCGAAACGTGGATGTAGCGCAGGTTGAAGCGAAACAGGCCGAGAAACTGTTCGAAATCCGGTGTCAGGTATTCACGGAAACGCTTGTTGAATAAAAACCGCTGCTCTCCTTCGCGTAGTTGCAACCCGGCGAGCTTCTCCAGTTCGACACGGATGTCTGGAATCAAGTGAGCGAGCCGCTCCTTGGAACGCACGATGAACTGGTATTCCACCTCGACATTCGGGTGCTGGTGCAAGACCGCCTGCATCATGGTGAAGGTGTAGTAGTCGGTGTCCAGAAGACTCTGGATAGTGCCGCTGCTTGAGTCGAATGCGCTGTCCATGGCTCTTCCTTATGCGTTTGCCAAGCGGATGGTTTCTTCGCGAGTGGCGGTAACCGCGACGCCCGCTTGCTCGAGGTCTTGAATGGCTTGGTTGGCCCCCGTTTCACTGATGGCCCGGCAGGCCGGGAGGTGAACGATGACCTTGAAGCCAGCGGCGGCCAGTTGCAGAGCGGTGGTCTTGACGCAGAAATCCAGCGCCAGCCCGCCGACAATTACCTGCTCCACTTTCAACCCTTTCAGGTACTCGATCACGCCAGTGGAGAGCTTGCCGTGCAAGTCGTGGTAGCAAGCGCCATAGGGGTGCAGATCCGGCTCGACGCCCTTCCAGACGAAATAGTCGTAATCGTATGGGGCCGGCAGTTGATCCAGCAGGGCGAAACCTTCGGTGCCGGGAACGCAGTGGCTGACCCAGGTGATGTCGGCGTGCTCGAGCCCGGTCGGCACGAACATTTTCGAATGATCGGAGACCACCCACGGGGCCAGGGGCGAATGGGCATCCTTGCTGCCGATACGAAGGCTGGCCAGGGACGCGATGAAATTCAGCTCACCGGCAATCTCATCTCCGCCCGGCACCGGAAGCTCATCAGGGCACAGCGGCGTAAAGCTCTTTTGCGCATCAACATCGAAGGAAGCTGTTTTCCGGGTCAGGCTGTTCATGCTGGTTCTCTCCTCTTCAATGGCCATGAGAGTACATATGATGTACTTTCATGACAAGCCCTTCTCGAAAGATAATTTTCCACAGGTTTGTTTCCTCGGCCGATTATTTGTTGGAAGCCAATCAGGTTTACATGAAGGATTTTTGCTATAAAGTACATGTCGTGTACTAAAAGAGGATGAGCCATGTTCGAACTAGCCGTCTATGGTGGTGCTTTTAATCCCCCTCATGCCGGTCACGCCCAGGTGATGATCGAGGCCTCGAACCAGGCCAGGCGCGTGTTGGTCGCCCCTAGCTTCCGGCATCCCTACGGCAAACAAATGGTCGACTATGACGTTCGCCTGAACTGGCTGGAATCAGTCGTCGAACACGTCCAGCCCCTGTGCTACGCCGAAGTGCGCGCAAGCCGGGTTGAGCAGGTCGTGGCCCGAGGCGTTGAAGGCGCCATCTACAGCTATACCCTACTCGCCCATCTCGCCGACAGCCTGGCCCTGGACGGCAAGCGGATCGCGTTGGTGGTGGGCGAGGATGTCGCGGATTTGCTGCCGACTTTCTATCGCGGCCAGGAACTGCTTGAGCGTTTTTCCATCCTTCGCGTGAGCGAAAAGATCCACGTGCGCAGCACGGTGGTTCGCGAACGACTCGCCTCGGGCAAGCCGCTGCCCAGCCACTGGATAGCTCCCGGCATGAACCCGTTAAACTATGACCTTTACGCTAACCACGGAAATCGACATGCCCACTAGCACAGCCACCGCGCGCGGTTATCTGCACACCATCGACCTCTGCGTGCTGCGCTTCTGCCGGGAGACCCAGGCGCTGGAGATCCTCCTGAACCGACGGGAAGCCGAACCGTTTGCCGGCCATTGGGCGTTGCCCGGGATCGTGGTCAATGGGGATGTCGAAGATCTCACGCTGAACGACGCGGTGGAGCGCCTGCGCAATTCAAACAAGGTAGGCATGCCGCTGACCTGGATCGAACAGGTCGGCACCGTCGGCGACGCGTTCCGCGACCCACGCTGCTGGTCATCCTCGACGTTCTACCTGGCGATTGCCAACGAGGCGGTCCTGCTCGCCGAGCATCAGGGATTTTTCCCCCTCAAGGATGTCGCTGATGCTTCGATCAAACTTCCTTTCGATCACAACAGCCTGGTCGCGGCGGTCCAGGAACGGTTGTTGTCCAAAGCCCTCTACAGCAGCCTGCCGCTGATGTTTCTGGGCCCGGAATTCAGCGCGCCGGAAGCGGTGGATATTTTCTCCGTGGTGCTCGGTCGTCCGGTGCTCAAGACCAGCATGCGCCAGCGTCTGCTGAAGATGACCGAGGCCGGTTATCTACAGGAAACCGGCCGCAAAAAAAGCGGCGACGGCGGCCGCCCGCAACGCACATTGGAAAATCTCAAACCGGCCAGCGTTTATCTTTTTGACCGGTGTTTCCTGGAGTGACTTGTGCGTCGCCCAGCACAACTTCCTGATCCACGTATCAAGGGCCATGGGAAGTGAAGACCTTGCCGGGGTTCATTAGCCCCGCCGGGTCCAGCGTATGTTTAATGGCCCGCATCAACTCGATCTCCAGCGGGTCCTTGAACTGGGCCGCAGCCTGGGGCTTGGCTTGCCCAAGGCCATGTTCTGCACTGATGCTGCCATTGAACGCACTGGTCATCCGGTAGATAACCTGCATGATCGCTTGCTCTCGGGCCTTGAACGAAGCGTCCTCATCGCTAATCGGCTTGCTGATGTTGTAGTGCAGGTTGCCGTCGCCCATGTGGCCATAGGAAACGATGCGCACGCCGGGAAAGTCCTGTTGCAGGACTTCGTCGGTGCGTTCGATGAATTCCGGTATGCGGCTCACGGGCACGCTGATGTCATGCTTGAGGCTGGGGCCTTCGTGATTCTGCGCCTCGGAAATTCCTTCGCGCAGCGCCCACAACGCGGCGGCTTGCGCCTGGCTGTTGGCCAATACCGCATCGCTGACCCAACCTTGCTCGAAGGCATGGGCCAAGCCGTTTTCGAGCAGCAGCGCCAAAGGCGCATCGGGCACCGTGTCGCGTAATTCAATCAACGCGTACCAGGGATGTTTCGTCTCCAGCGGATCGCTGCAACCCGCCACATGATCCAAGACAAAATCCAGGCTCTGGCGCGACATCATCTCGAAGCCCGTCAGGCGGTCGGCGCACAGGCTGCGGACATGGCCGATCAAATCCACCGCCGCTTGCGGCGAAGGCAGCGCAACCCAGGCTGTCGCCGTGCTGCAGGTTGCCGGAAACAGCTTCAGCACCGCCGCAGTGATGATGCCCAGCGTGCCTTCCGAGCCGATGAACAAATGCTTGAGATCGTAACCGGTGTTGTCCTTGCGCAACCCCCGCAGACCGTTCCAGATTCGTCCGTCCGGCAATACCACCTCAAGCCCGAGCGTCAGCTCACGCATGTTGCCGTAGCGCAGCACCGCCGTGCCGCCAGCGTTCGTCGCCAGATTGCCACCCACCGTGCAACTGCCCTCCGCCCCCAGCGATAGCGGGAACAGGCGGCCCGCCTGGCTGGCGGCCTCCTGGAGGTGCTGCAGGATCACCCCGGCCTCGACCGTGATGGTTTCATTGGCGAGGTCGATTTCACGGATGCGCTTCATCCGGGTCAACGACAACACCACCTGGCTGCCGGAAGCATCCGGAATCGAGCCACCGCACAAACCGGTATTGCCGCCCTGGGGCACCAGCGCCACCCTGGCATCGTGGCAAAGCCGCACCACTGCCGCGACCTCCTCGGTGGTCGCGGGCCTGACCACGAACGCCGCCTGGCCTTGATAGGCGTTACGCCAGTCTGTCAGATAGCTGGCCATGAGCGCCGGATCCCGTACCACGCCCGCAGCGCCCACGACGTGCTCGATGCTCTGGATAAACTCAGGGCTCAACGCCATGACGTGCTCCTCATTGACCTGATCACGGGCGCCGCCCGATCTCGACCTGGTCGGCCGTCCATCCCGCCACGCGTTCGCTCAAGGACAACCCAAGGCCAGGCCGGGTGGGCACCAGCATTCGTCCGTCCCGGGTTTCCATGCGTTCATTGAACAATGGCTCCAGCCATTCGAAATGTTCCACCCAAGGCTCGCGGCTGTACGTGGCGGCCAGATGGATGTGCAGTTCCATGGCAAAGTGCGGTGCGATCATCAGCCCTGCTTGTTCGGCTGCTGCCTGGACTTTCAGGTAAGGCGTGATGCCGCCGACACGCGGCGCATCAGGCATCAGGTAATCGGCAGCGCGCAACTTGATGAACTCCCAGTGCTCGGCAACGCTGGTGAGCATTTCACCGGTGGCGATCGGCGTGTCGAATTGCTGCGCCAGCGCGGCGTGGCCTTCGGCGTCATAGCAATCCAGGGGCTCCTCGATCCAGACCAGGTTGTATTGTTCCAGCTGGCGGCACATGCGCTGGGCGTTGGGTCGGTCCCATTGCTGATTGGCATCGACCATCAAGGGGAAGCTATCCCCCAGGTGTTTGCGGATGGTGCTGACCCGGTGCAGATCCAGCGCCTGGTCAGGCTGGCCGACTTTGAGCTTGATCCCGCCGATACCCTTTTCCCGGGAGATGTCAGTATTGATCATCAATTGATCAAGCGGCGTGTGCAGGAATCCCCCCGACGTGTTGTAGCACTGGACGGAATCGCGATGAGCGCCGAGCAAACGCGCCAGGGAAAGATTGGCCCGCTTGGCCTTCAAGTCCCAGAGGGCGACATCGAATGCACCGATCGCCTGGGTCGCCAGGCCGCTGCGCCCCACCGAGGCACCCGCCCAGCAAAGCTTGTCCCACAATTTGGAAATGTCGCTGGGGTTTTCGCCAATAAGGCCAGGAGCGATTTCCCGCGCATGGGCAAATTGCCCGGGGCCGCCGGCGCGCTTCGAATAGCTGAAACCCAGGCCACGGTGGCCGTCCCTGGTTTCGATTTCAACAAACAGCATGGCGATTTCGGTCATTGGCTTCTGCCGACCGGTCAGTACCTTGGCGTCGCTGATGGGGTTGGCCAATGGCAGGAATACCGAGGCCACGCGCACCCAGGCAATGCGGTCGTCATCGGCGGAAGGCAGTTGAGGCGTGTCTTGCATGGCTATGCTCCGAACGTTTGGGTTCGGCTGCCGCAACACGGCGTCGTGTTACAGCAGCGAATGCAATGGGCTAGCTGCGCATCAATTCAATGGCCGCACTTTTGCGGTTGCGAATGACCGTCACCAGGTGCCAGGAGATGGACGCGGCGGCCAGGATGAGGAAGCCCGCCGAGATGGGATTGGTCAGGAAGCCGCTGAAATTGCCATCGGACAGCATCAGGCCGCGACGCAAGTTGGTTTCAGCCATCGGACCGAGGATGAAACCGATGATGAACGGTGCAATGGGCAAACCGGCCTTGACGAACCCATACCCCAGCAAGCCAAACAGCAACACCGCCCAGACGTCGAAGATCCGGCTGTTCAGGCCAAAGGCACCGACGACGCAAAGCACCAGGATAATCGGCAGCAGAATGTGCTTGGGCACCGCCAACAACTTGATGAACATGCGCAGGCCGTAGAATTCCAGCACCAGCATCAGCACGGAAGCGAGGATCAACGCGGCGAATATCGTATAGACCAAAGGTGCCTGGCTGATGAACAGCAACGGTCCGGGCTGGATGCCGTGGATCATGAAGCCCCCGAGCATCACTGCCGTAGTGGTATCGCCGGGAATGCCGAGCGTCAGCAGAGGAATCATCGCGCCGCCGATGCCGGCGTTGTTTGCCGTCTCGCTGGCGACCACGCCGTCAATCTTGCCTTTGCCGAACTCCTCCGGTGTCTTCGAGCGTTTCTTCGCCACGATGTAGGAGACGATATTCGACGTACCGGCACCGATGCCGGGCAAGATCCCGATACCCAGGCCGATCAACGAAGAACGAGTGGCGTTGGGCAGTTGGCCGACGAATTCCTTCATCGAAAAGCCGAAACCTTTAACGCCTTTCATGCTGACGTGCTGGGGTTTGGCCCGGTGACTCAGGCGCGCGCTTTCAGCGAACTTCAGCACCTCGGAGACCGCAAACATACCGATCATCACGGTGAGCATGGCGAAGCCGCCATTGAGGCTCGGCAGGTCAAAGGTAAAACGACGGATCGCCTCGACCGGGGCGATCCCCACGGTGGAAAAGGCAAAGCCCAAGGCACCGGCAAACAAGCCTTTGACCAGCGAGCCGGTGGACAGCGTGGCAATCAGCGTCAGCGAAAAGATCGCGATGGAAAAGTATTCGTGCGGACCGAAGCTCAGGGCCAGTTCCGCCAGGATCGGAGCGATGAACATCAGCGCGGCGATACTGAAGATCGTGCCGAGAAACGAGAACACCACGCCAATCCCAAGGGCCTTGACGCCATGGCCTTGTTTCATCAGCGGCCAGCCATCGAACGTCGTCGCGATGGAGGCCGGCGTTCCCGGTATGTTGAGCAATATCGCCGATATCAGCCCTCCCGAGGTGGCGCCAACAAACAACGCCACCAACAGCGCCAAGCCAGGGCCGGGGCCCATCGAGTACGTCAGCGGCAAGCACAGCGCGATCGCCATGGTGGCCGAAAGACCAGGCACCGCTCCAAAAACGATCCCCACCGCAACGCCGAGGGTGATCAGGAGAAAGACGTAGGGTGTCAGTACGGCTGCGAAGCCTGTTTGCATGAGCTCAATCATGGCCGTCCCCTAGAAATCCAATAAACCGACAGGCAGGAGCAAGTCGAAGCCATGACGAAAGATGTAAAAAATCAGGACAGCCGAAACGACCGCGATCAGCGTGTAACGCAGGTGCTTGACCTTTTCGTCCGCCGGGGTCAATACGATGAACTGGGCATAGAGATAGAGCGCAGTCGTGATCAGAAAACCCACCGGCTGCATCAGCGCTGTGTAAAGCAGCACCAAGGCCACGGATTTGATGACCGTTGGGTAATCGATCGCCTCGGGCTTTTCCGAGGGTTCGGCACCTTTGTCCGGCAGCTTTCGCCAGGCCCACAACTGCAACGCACCCAACAGGCACAACGCCACGGCGAGCACCCAAGGGACAAACGCGGCATCGACCGTCCCGCGACGCGGCAGGTTCATGGTCAAAACCAGGTAAGCGATGCCGGCGCCGAGCATGGCCAGGCCGGCGATCAGCTCGTTTCTTTTATAGGAATCCATACAGGCTCCTCTTGCTGGGAAGGACTGGTTCTCGGGTGTTGGCCAACGCGGTTCACACCCGAGCCGTTACGCAAAATTATTTCGCTTTACGCATCTCGTCCTTGAACTGCATGAAGCTGTCACGGGTTTTATTCAACGTGGCGACGGCTTCTTCGGGGCCCTGGAAGCTCACCGGCTGCTTGAAGGACTTCTTCAGCTCCTCGGCATATTCAGGCTCTTCGGTGATCTTCTTCATGGTGTCGGCCATTTTCTTGACGATGGCCGGGTCCGTGCCTTTCGGGAAGGCGACGACGTAAGGCTTGTCCAGGACCAGGTCCACGCCTTGCTCCTTGAAGGTCTTGACGTCGCCAAGCAGCGCGTTGCGTTCGGCGTTCGGCTGGCCCAGGGCGGTCATTTTGCCGCTGGAGATGTAATCCTGGACCGAGCCATAGCTGATGGCGCCGAGGTCGATGCGCTTGCCGAGCAAGGCGACGATTTTTTCCGAGACGGTGCCGCTGTCGACCATTTTCAGTTTCACCCCGGCGAGCTTCTCGAACATCAAGCCTTGCAGGTGCGAGAAGTTGCCCATCTCGGTGCCGTAAGTGATGGTGCCGGGCTTGGCCTTGGCTTTTTCAATCAGTTGGTCGAGGCTGTCGATGCCCGAGCTTTTCGCCGAGACGAACACCGCCCCTTTGTCGACGCCAGCGATGCAGGAAATATCGAACGCATCAAAGCGGTCCTCCGACAGCCCCGCGACTTCGTTGACGATCAACTGGCCGGTGTGGGTGAAGAGGATGGTATTGCCATCCGGCGCTGCGCTCTTGACCGCATCGGCGGCGATGGTGCCGCCCCCACCGGCCATGTTGGTGACAACCATGGTCTTGCCGGTGACCTTGGTGAAGTACTTGGCCATCATCCGTGCGTTGAAATCGGTGTCACCACCGGCGTTGGCAATCACCACGACCTGTACCGGACGGCTTGGCCAATCGCTGGCATCGGCAGCCATCGCTGTGCCAGCGGCCAAGCTCAGAAACGAGGCGATCAAAGAGGCGCAGAGTGTTTTCTTCATTATTGTTCTCCGGGTGCTGCCATTCATTGTGGGATTGAGGTTGAGCGAGAAACGGACACGCCCAGCGCTGATGCCTGGCGGGAAGGCAAGACTGCTTGGACGTTGAGATCGGGGAATTCGATTGCACTGGCGAGCGCGAAAAGAGCTTTTCGGGAAGGTAGCTGGCGCACGGCGATAACGCGTGGGACCGAGGGACTACATGTGCGCTGGGCGGCAAATGGAGAAAACATGGCTGCGCCTTTCGTTTTTATTATTTTGACGTCATACGTTGTCGTATGACTGGATATCATCACCTATGCTCCACGTTGTCAACGCAGTTGTTCAGGGGCTTACCGTGAATGCGACGAACAGGGTGGGCGGCCCCGACGTGATCGAATCGCCGTCCTTGTACAAATCCGGACTGAAATTTAGTTGCCCCCAATAAAAAACCCCCTGAAATTCAGGGGGTTGTTTTTTGCGCTTCGGATCAGAGCCGACCGGCCGACTCCGTTACCCGTGCTCCAGCCTTACTCGACCGTGACCGATTTCGCCAGGTTACGCGGCTGGTCCACGTCGGTCCCCTTGAGCACGGCGACGTAGTACGACAGCAGTTGCAGCGGAATCGTGTAAAGGATCGGCGAAAGGATGTCGTGGATGTGCGGCATATGCACCACGTGGGTGCCCTCGCCGTTGGTCATGCCAGCCTTCTCATCGGCGAAGACCACCAACTGGCCGCCACGGGCGCGCACTTCCTGCAGGTTGGACTTGAGCTTTTCCAGCAGCTCGTTGTTCGGCGCCACGGTGACCACCGGCATGTCGTTATCCACAAGCGCCAACGGGCCGTGCTTGAGTTCGCCGGCCGGGTAGGCTTCGGCGTGAATGTAGGAGATTTCCTTGAGCTTCAAGGCCCCTTCCATCGCCACTGGGAATTGCGCACCACGGCCCAGGAACAAGGTGTGGTTCTTCTCGGCGAACAGCTCGGCAATTTTTTCCACCGTGCTGTCCATTGCCAAGGCTTCACCCAAGCGGGCCGGCAGGCGGCGCAGCTCTTCCACCAGCCGGGCCTCGACGCCCTCTTGGAGCGTACCGCGTATCTGCCCCAGGGACAGGGTTAGCAGCAGCAGGCCGACCAGTTGCGTGGTGAACGCTTTGGTCGACGCCACGCCGATCTCGCGACCAGCCTGGGTCAGCAGGGTCAGGTCGGATTCGCGCACCAGCGAGCTGATGCCGACGTTGCAGATCGCCAGGCTGGCAAGAAAGCCCAGTTCCTTGGCGTTACGCAGCGCTGCCAGGGTGTCAGCGGTTTCGCCGGACTGGGAAATAGTCACGAACAGAGTGTCTGGTTGCACGACTACCTTGCGATAGCGGAACTCGCTGGCGACTTCAACCTGGCACGGGATACCCGCCAGCTCTTCGAGCCAGTAACGCGCAACCATGCCGGCGTGATAGCTGGTGCCGCACGCCACGATCTGCACGTTGCGCACCTTGGCGAACAACTCGGCTGCCTGCGGACCAAAGGCCTGGACCAGCACCTGCTCCTGACTCAGGCGGCCTTCAAGGGTGCGCTGGACAACGGCCGGTTGCTCGTGGATTTCCTTGAGCATGTAATGGCGGAACTCGCCCTTGTCGGCGGCTTCGGCGCCGTCGCGGTACTGAACGGTTTCACGCTCGACGTTATTGCCATCAACGTCCCAGATCTGCACGCTGTCGCGGCGAATCTCGGCGATATCGCCTTCTTCCAGATACATGAAGCGGTCAGTCACCTGACGCAGCGCCAACTGGTCGGAAGCCAGGAAATTTTCCCCCAGGCCCAAGCCGATCACCAGCGGGCTGCCACTGCGGGCCGCCACCAGCCGATCCGGTTGTTTCGCGCTGATGACCGCCAGGCCATAGGCGCCATGCAGTTCCTTGACCGTGGCCTTGAGCGCCACGGTCAGGTCAGCCAGGTCCTTGAGCTTGTGGGTGAGTAAATGGGCAATGACTTCGGTGTCGGTGTCCGAAGTAAAGACATAACCAAGCGCCTTCAGCTGTTCGCGCAATGCTTCATAGTTTTCGATGATGCCGTTGTGCACCACGGCCAGGTCGCCGGAGAAGTGCGGATGGGCGTTACGCTCGCACGGCGCACCATGGGTGGCCCAACGGGTATGGGCGATGCCCAGGCGACCGATCAGTGGCTCCGCGTCCAGGGCTCGTTCCAGTTCACTGACCTTGCCCGGACGACGCATGCGCTCAAGCTTTTCATCGTTGGTGAAGACCGCCACGCCGGCACTGTCGTAGCCGCGATATTCAAGACGCTTGAGGCCTTCAAGCAAGATGGCCGTGATGTTGCGCTCAGCAGCGGCGCCGACAATTCCACACATGTTATTTCTCCTGGCTGACAGGTGCGCAGATCAAATTGATGCCGCGGGCCTGAATCTGGTCGCGTGCCTCCACGGGCAGGCGATCATCGGTAATGAGGGTATGGACGCTGCTCCACGGCAGTTCCAGATTGGGGATCTTGCGGCCGATCTTGTCGGCCTCCACCATCACGATCACTTCGCGGGCAACCTCGGCCATCACACGGCTCAGGCCCAACAGTTCGTTGAAGGTGGTGGTACCTCGAACCAGATCGATGCCGTCGGCGCCGATGAACAGCTGGTCAAAGTCATAGGAACGAAGCACCTGCTCGGCGACCTGGCCCTGGAACGACTCGGAATGAGGATCCCAGGTACCACCGGTCATCAGCAGCACGGGCTCATGCTCCAGCTCGCTCAGCGCATTGGCCACATGCAGGGAGTTGGTCATGACCACCAGCCCCGGTTGCTGGCCAAGCTCGGGAATCATTGCCGCCGTGGTGCTGCCGCTGTCAATGATGATGCGCGCATGCTCGCGGATCCGCTTCACGGCGGCCCGGGCGATGGCTTGTTTGTATTTGGAAACGCTTTGCGCACTGTCGGCGACCAGTTCCTGCGGCATCGGCACCGCGCCACCGTAGCGGCGCAATAACAGGCCATTGGTCTCCAATGCGGCGAGATCCTTGCGAATCGTAACTTCCGAGGTTTCGAAGCGCTTGGCCAGCTCATCCACGCTCACCTCGCCCTGCTCCTGGAGCAAAGCGAGAATGTTGTGGCGGCGTTGTGGTGTGTTGCGCTTGGACATGGCTGCTTAAGTTTCGATTCGAAAGATAACGTAAGCAATCAAAACCTATTGAGGCGATGTCGTCAAGACGCAGGAAGAAAAATTCAGAAATCAGCGGAACAGCTGTGGGAGCGAGCCTGCTCGCGAATGCGGTAGGTCAGTCAGACAGCGCTTTCTGATACCGCTTCGCGAGCAGGCTCGCTCCCACAGGAGAGGGTGTGGATAACTTTCAGGGCTTCTTGATCTTTTCCGGACGCTTCCAGCCGTCGATGTTGCGCTGACGTGCACGGGCTACGGCCAGTTGAGACTTATCCACATTCTGATTGATAGTCGAACCTGCAGCCGTGTTCGAACCATCGTCAATCATCACCGGGGCGACCAGTGAGTTGTTGGAACCGATAAAGACGTCCTCGCCGATGGTTGTCCGGTGTTTGTTCACGCCATCGTAGTTGCAGGTGATGGTCCCCGCACCGATGTTGGTACGTGCGCCGATTTCGGCGTCGCCCAAATAGGTCAGGTGCCCGGCCTTGGCACCTTCGCCCATATGAGCGTTTTTAAGTTCCACGAAGTTACCCACATGAGCGCGGGCTTCCAGCACCGTGCCCGGGCGCAGGCGAGCAAACGGGCCGGCGTCGCTACCCTCGCCCATCACCGCGCCTTCGAGATGACTGTTGGCCTTGATTACCACGCCTTTGCGCAGGGTACTGTCCTTGATGACGCAGTTCGGGCCAATGACCACGTCGTCTTCGATGACGACTTTGCCTTCGAGGATGACGTTGATGTCGATGACCACGTCGCGGCCGACGCTGACTTCACCACGGACGTCAAAACGGGCAGGGTCGCGCAGGGTCACGCCTTGGGCCATCAAGCGGCGGGCGGTGCGCAGCTGGTAATGGCGTTCGAGTTCGGCCAGTTGCCGGCGATCGTTGGCGCCCTGCACTTCCATCGCGTCCAAGGGCTGTTCGGTGGCGACCACCAGTCCATCGGCAACGGCCATGGCGATCACGTCGGTGAGGTAGTACTCGCCTTGGGCGTTGTTGTTGGACAAGCGGCTCATCCAGTCCCCCAGGCGCTCGGCGGGAACGGCAAGAATCCCGGTGTTGCCTTCGGTGATGGCGCGCTGGGCTTCATTGGCGTCTTTCTGCTCGACGATGGCAGTCACTTGGCCATCGGCGCTCCGTACGATGCGGCCGTAGCCGGTCGGATCATCCAGCTCGACGGTGAGCAGGCCCAATTGCTGCGGCGCGACGTGCTTGAGCAGGCGTTGCAGCGTATCGACTTCGATCAGCGGCACATCACCGTAGAGAATCAACACCGTATCGGCGGTGATGAATGGCACGGCCTGGGCCACGGCGTGACCTGTACCGAGTTGTTTGTCCTGCAGCACGAAATTCAGATCATCCGCCGCCAGGCGCTCACGTACCGCATCGGCTCCGTGACCGATCACCACATGGATACGCTGTGGATCAAGTTGCCGCGCGCTGTGGATAACATGTCCGAGCATGGAGTTGCCGGCTACCGGGTGCAGCACCTTGGGCAGCGCCGAGCGCATGCGGGTGCCTTGACCGGCCGCGAGAATAACGATTTCGAGAGACATGACTGGCTACCAATCCTGGGTGGTCAGCGGCTGCGACCAGATGATGAGTGTCGGGAAAAGAAAAAAGGGTAGCCGAGGCTACCCTTTTTAATCAATCGCACACGAAGCGGACGGCTTAGCCGCCGAACTTCTTGCGGATCTGCTGGACGGTGCGCAGCTGAGCTGCGGCCTCGGCCAGACGTGCAGCAGCAGAACCGTAATCGAAGTCTGCGCCTTTTTCGTTCAGGGCCTTCTCGGCAGCCTTGACGGCTTCCTGAGCGGAGGCTTCGTCCAGGTCGGCGGCACGTTGCACGGTATCGGCAAGGACCTTGACCATGTTCGGCTGAACCTCGAGGAAACCACCGGAGATGTAATACACCTCTGCTTCCCCGCCCTGCTTGATCAAGCGGATCGGACCTGGTTTCAGGTTAGTGATCAGCGGTGCGTGACCCAGAGCGATACCAAGATCGCCCAGCTCACCATGCGCAACCACCATCTCGACCAGACCGGAGAAGATTTCCCCTTCCGCACTGACGATATCGCAATGGACTGTCATAGCCATCTGATTGCCTCAACCTAAATTAGCGCCCGTTGCCGGGCGCCGGGATTACAGTTTCTTGGCTTTCTCGATCGCTTCTTCGATGCCGCCGACCATGTAGAACGCTTGTTCTGGCAGGTGGTCGTAGTCACCGTTGAGGATGCCTTTGAAGCCAGCAATGGTGTCCTTCAGGGAAACGTATTTACCCGAGGCACCGGTGAAGACTTCAGCCACGAAGAACGGCTGCGACAAGAAGCGTTGGATCTTACGAGCGCGGGATACCAACTGCTTGTCGGTTTCCGACAGCTCGTCCATACCCAGGATCGCAATGATGTCCTTCAGCTCTTTGTAGCGCTGCAGCACGTACTGGACGCCGCGAGCGGTGTCGTAGTGCTCCTGGCCGATCACGTTCGGGTCCAGCTGGCGCGAAGTCGAGTCGAGTGGATCGACCGCTGGGTAGATACCCAGGGAAGCGATGTCACGGGACAGTACGACGGTGGCGTCCAAGTGGGCGAAGGTGGTCGCTGGCGACGGGTCGGTCAAGTCATCCGCAGGTACGTATACCGCTTGGATCGAAGTGATCGAACCTTCCTTGGTCGAAGTGATACGTTCTTGCAGAACGCCCATCTCTTCAGCCAGGGTCGGCTGGTAACCTACTGCCGAAGGCATACGGCCCAGCAGTGCGGATACTTCAGTACCGGCCAGGGTGTAACGGTAGATGTTGTCGACGAACAGCAGAACGTCGTTACCTTCGTCACGGAACTTCTCGGCCATGGTCAGGCCGGTCAAGGCTACGCGCAGACGGTTTCCCGGCGGCTCGTTCATCTGACCGTAGACCAGTGCCACTTTGTCCAGAACGTTGGAATCCTTCATCTCGTGGTAGAAGTCGTTACCCTCACGAGTACGCTCACCCACACCGGCGAACACGGAATAACCGCTGTGCTCGATGGCGATGTTACGGATCAGTTCCATCATGTTTACGGTCTTGCCTACACCGGCACCACCGAACAGACCGACTTTACCGCCCTTGGCGAACGGGCAAACCAGGTCGATAACCTTGATGCCGGTTTCCAGCAGGTCGTTGCCGCCTGCCTGTTCAGCGAAGGATGGCGCAGGACGGTGAATGCCCCAGCGCTCGTCGGTATCGATCGGGCCAGCTTCGTCGATCGGGTTGCCCAGTACGTCCATGATCCGGCCCAGGGTCGCTTTACCGACCGGTACGGAGATGGCAGCGCCAGAGTCGATAACGTCCAGACCGCGCTTCAAGCCTTCGGTGGAACCCATCGCAATGGTACGAACCACGCCGTCGCCCAGCTGCTGCTGAACTTCCAGGGTGGTTTCCGCGCCTTGTACTTTCAGCGCGTTGTAGATGCTCGGTACGCTGTCGCGTGGGAATTCCACGTCGATAACGGCGCCGATGATTTGAACGATACGTCCGCTACTCATAGCTGGATCCTCTGAATATTTGAACCGTTAAACCGCGGCAGCGCCGCCGACGATTTCCGAGATCTCTTGGGTGATCGCAGCCTGACGCGCCTTGTTGTAGATCAGCTGCAAATCGCTGATCAAATCACCGGCGTTGTCGGTAGCGTTTTTCATCGCGATCATCCGCGCCGCTTGTTCAGCTGCGTTGTTCTCGACCACCGCCTGGTACACCTGCGACTCCACGTAGCGGACCATCAAGCCGTCAAGCAGCTCCTTGGCATCGGGTTCGTAGAGGTAGTCCCAGTGGTGCTTGAGTTCCTGTTCCGGGGTCGCCACCAGTGGGATCAATTGCTCCACGGTTGGCTGTTGCGTCATGGTATTGATGAACTTGTTGGATACCACGGACAGGCGGTCAATCCGGCCTTCCAGGTAAGCATCCAGCATCACCTTGACGCTGCCGATCAGGTCATTGATCGACGGCTCTTCACCCAGGTGGCTGATAGCGGCGACGACGTTACCGCCGAAGTTGCGGAAGAATGCCGCACCCTTGCTACCAATCACGCACAGATCGATCTCGACGCCTTGTTCGCGGTTTACCGCCATGTCCTTGACCAGGGCCTTGAACAGGTTGGTGTTCAAGCCACCGCACAGACCACGGTCACTGCTCACCACAACGTAACCGACGCGCTTGACGGCGCGGTCGATCATGAACGGGTGGCGATATTCCGGGTTGGCGTTGGCCAGATGACCAATCACCTGGCGGATGCGCTCCGCGTAAGGACGGCTAGCAGCCATGCGCATTTGTGCCTTGCGCATTTTACTGACCGCCACTTTTTCCATGGCGCTGGTAATCTTTTGCGTGCTTTTGATGCTCGCAATCTTACTGCGAATCTCTTTTGCGCCTGCCATGTAACACCTATCAGGTTAGCAAGCGGGAGCCTTGCGACTCCCGCTGCGGCTTACCAGGTTTGGGTGGCCTTGAACTTCTCGATACCGGCTTTCATGCCAGCGTCGATTTCGTCATTGAAGTCACCCTTCACGTTGATCTTCGCCATCAAATCGGCGTGATCTCGGTTGAAGTAAGCAATCAGCGCTTGTTCAAAGCTGCCGACCTTGGCGATTTCGACGTCAGTCAGGAACCCACGTTCAGCGGCATACAGCGACAACGCCATGTCAGCGATCGACATAGGAGCGTATTGCTTCTGCTTCATCAGCTCGGTAACGCGCTGACCATGCTCAAGTTGCTTACGGGTCGCTTCGTCCAGGTCAGAAGCGAACTGGGCGAATGCTGCCAGTTCACGGTACTGAGCCAGAGCGGTACGGATACCACCGGAGAGCTTCTTGATGATCTTGGTCTGAGCGGCACCACCCACACGGGATACCGAAACACCGGCGTTCACAGCAGGACGGATGCCCGAGTTGAACATGGCCGATTCCAGGAAGATCTGACCGTCGGTGATGGAGATCACGTTGGTCGGAACGAACGCGGAAACGTCGCCAGCCTGGGTTTCGATGATCGGCAGTGCGGTCAGGGAACCGGTCTTGCCAGTCACTGCGCCGTTGGTGAACTTCTCTACGTAGTCTTCCGAGACGCGGGATGCGCGCTCCAACAGACGGGAGTGGAGATAGAACACGTCGCCTGGGTAGGCTTCACGGCCTGGTGGACGGCGCAGCAGCAGGGAAATCTGGCGGTAAGCCACTGCTTGCTTGGACAGATCGTCATAAACGATCAGCGCGTCTTCACCGCGGTCGCGGAAGTACTCGCCCATGGTGCAACCGGAGTACGGAGCCAGGAACTGCAGCGCAGGAGATTCCGAAGCACTGGCCGCCACGATGATCGTGTTGGCCAGGGCGCCGTTTTCTTCCAGCTTGCGAACCACGTTGGCGATGGTCGATTGCTTCTGACCGATGGCGACGTAGACGCAGAAAATGCCGCTGTTCTTCTGGTTGATGATCGCGTCGATCGCCAGAGCGGTCTTACCGATCTGACGGTCACCGATGATCAGCTCACGCTGGCCACGGCCGACAGGGATCATGGCATCGACAGCCTTGTAGCCAGTCTGTACAGGCTGGTCTACCGACTTACGCCAGATCACGCCTGGAGCAACTTTCTCGACCGCATCGGTCTCGGTGTTGTTCAGCGGACCTTTGCCGTCAACAGGGTTACCCAGTGCGTCGACTACGCGGCCCAGCAGTTCCTTACCGACTGGAACCTCGAGGATGCGGCCGGTGCACTTGGCGCTCATGCCTTCAGCCAGCGTCGTGTAAGCGCCCAATACCACGGCACCTACAGAGTCTTGCTCCAGGTTGAGGGCCATACCGTAGACGCCGCCCGGAAACTCGATCATCTCGCCGTACATGACGTCGGCCAGACCGTGAATCCGCACGATGCCGTCAGATACGCTGACGACAGTGCCTTCGTTACGGGCTTGGGAGGTCACATCGAGCTTGTCGATGCGGCCCTTGATAATTTCACTTATTTCGGAAGGATTGAGTTGCTGCATTGCTCTGCTGCCCCTTCAAACTCAAGATTTCAATGCTTCGGCAAGTTTCGCGATTTTGCCGCGAATCGAGCCATCGATAACCAGGTCGCCGGCGCGGATGACAACGCCCCCTATCAGGGATTTGTCTTCCTCGACTTGCAGGCGCACTTCCCGGTTGAGTCGTGCACTGAGAACCTTGGCGAGTTTGTCTTGCTGTTCTTGGTTCAATGCAAAAGCACTGGTCACTTCCACGTCTACCGATTTCTCTTGCTCGGCCTTGTACAGGTCGAAAAGAGCGGCGATCTCCGGCAGAAGCGGGAGACGGTCGTTTTCGGCTACAACGTGGATGAAATTCTGTGCCTTGGCATCGAACTTGTCGCCGCACACGTCAATGAACGTGGCGGCCTTTTCTGCGCTCGTCAGTCGCGGGGCCTTGAGCACACGCTGCATGGTGTCGTCTTGCGACACCGCTGCTGCCAGGCCGAGCATGGCTGACCAATTGGCCAGTTGCTGGTGGGCCTGAGCGTGCTCGAAGGCCGCCTTAGCGTAAGGTCGGGCCAACGTGGTCAGTTCTGCCATGATCGCCCTCGCTTAGATTTCAGCAGCCAGTTTGTTTACCAGCTCTGCGTGCGCGTTTTGATCGATTGTGGCACCCAGGATCTTCGAAGCACCGCCAACGGCCAGGGCACCCACTTGGGCACGCAGCGCGTCTTTGACACTGTTGAGTTCCTGTTCGATCTCGGCTTGAGCCTGAGCCTTCACACGGTCAGCTTCGACGCGAGCCTGTTCACGGGCTTCGTCGACAATCTGCGTACCGCGTTTCTTGGCTTGCTCGATGATTTCAGCTGCCTGAGCTTTCGCTTCGCGCAGTTGCTGACCCACTTTCTCATGGGCCAACTCCAGGTCGCGAGCTGCTCGGCTGGCAGCGTCCAGACCATCAGCGATCTTCTTTTGACGTTCGTGCAATGCCGCAATGACCGGAGGCCATACGAACTTCATGCAGAACAGTACAAAAATCAGGAACGCAACGGACTGGCCAATCAGGGTCGCATTAATGTTCACGCCAACACCTCGCAGTTACGTTGTCCATCACACCAGATTACTCGGAAGATCCGAATAATCAGCCAGCGATCTGACCAACGAACGGGTTCGCAAAGGTGAAGAACAGAGCGATACCAACACCGATCATGGTTACGGCGTCGAGCAGACCGGCAACGATGAACATCTTCACTTGCAGCATTGGAACCATTTCCGGTTGACGCGCAGCGCCTTCCAAGAATTTGCCGCCCAGCAGGCCGAAACCAATTGCGGTACCCAGTGCGCCCAGGCCGATCAACAGTGCAACAGCGATAGCGGTTAGACCAACTACAGTTTCCATCTTTCCTCCCGACTTTTACGTCGTATGGTTTAGGTTTTTTAGATTAAAGCGGTAAAACAAATCGTTTCATCAAGCCCGTTCGGGCCCCTTCCCGTTTGACCGGGAAGGACATCAGACTAGTCGAGACTGGCCTTAATGGTTTTCTTCGTGCGCCATCGACAGGTAGACGATGGTCAGCATCATGAAGATGAACGCCTGCAAGGTGATGATCAGGATGTGGAACACTGCCCACGCCCATTGCAGCACCACGCCCAGGCCGCTGAGCCAGAGCAGGCCGCTGCCGAACATCACAGCGATCAGGATGAACACCAGCTCGCCGGCATACATGTTGCCGAACAGACGCAGGGCCAGAGAAATTGGCTTGGCGATCAGGGTCACGAATTCCAGAAGGAAGTTCACCGGGATCAGCAGTGCCTGAACAAGGATGTTCTTGCTGCCGAACGGGTGCAGGGTCAGTTCGCCGATGAAACCGCCGATGCCCTTGACCTTGATGCTGTAGAAAATGATCAGTGCGAACACCGAGAACGCCATGCCCAGGGTCGCGTTCGGGTCGGTGGTCGACACGGCGCGGAACGGGATATGGGCATCGCCGGAGATCAGGATGGCCAGTTGAGGAATCCAGTCGACCGGTACCAGGTCGATGGCGTTCATCAGGAACACCCAGACGAAGATGGTCAGTGCCAGCGGTGCGATCACCGGGCTACGGCCATGGAAGCTGTCTTTCACGCTGCCATCGACGAATTCGACCAGTACTTCAACGAAGTTCTGCAGTGCACCAGGCTGACCGGAAGTCGCTTTCTTTGCCGCCATGCGGAAAAGAAAAACGAAGATCAGACCCAACGCGACCGACCAGCCGAGGGTATCGACGTGGAAGGCCCAGAAGCCCATTTCTTTAGCTTCTGCTGCGGTGTGAGCAAAGCCCCAGCTGCCATTGGGTAGCTGACCGAAGGTCAGGTTCTGCAAGTGGTGCTGGATATAGCCCGAAGCGGTTGTCTCTGCCATGGTTGCCTCAAACGCCCTAAGGTCTCGAAAGTCTTGTTCTCATTAGCAGGGGTGCGAACCAGCTGACCATCTGGGTCAGCAGGAACACGCCGAATACAGCCAGCGGCGCCAATGGCTTCACACCTGCGAACGTCAGTGCAAACAGCACTGCCGTCAAAATCAGTTTCCCCGCCTCGCCGGCATAAAAAGACCGGACGATGGCTTGGGCTGCTCGGGCGCCGGAAAACCGAAATGCCCTGTGAGCGAAGTAAATATTGGGAAGCAAGGCTATCAGGCCTCCGCAAAGACCCGAGTATCCGGCGACGACTCCTTTCCATTGCCAGAGCGCCAACGCGGCGATCAGTACAACGACGAACTGGGTCAATAACACCGGGAAAACAGCCAGACGATGGAACGGCAAGCGGTTTGGCGTGCGTGTTTCCATCGCTTTTGCTCTCCAATGGTCGGCTGCCGGAATTCAATAACTTGGCATAATTTGTGCCGACAAAATGCGCGCAGAGTATAGGGGCGGTTCTGCCCCTATTCAACCTCAAGGTAGTGATTTCCGACTGCGCGCTACAAGGGCAATTGTTTCAGCGAATGTGCGCAAGAACACCTTGCAGCTCATCGAGGGAGTTATAACCGATCACCAGTTGCCCTTTGCCCTTCTTCCCGTGGCGAATCTGCACCGCAGAGCCCAGGCGCTCGGCCAGGCGCTGCTCCAGGCGAGCGATGTCCGGATCGGGTTTTGGTGCTTCGACAGGGGCGGGTTTGCCGCTCAGCCATTGACGAACCAGTGCCTCGGTTTGGCGCACGGTCAGGCCGCGTGCGACAACATGTCGCGCCCCTTCAACTTGTTGATTTTCCGGCAAACCGAGCAAAGCCCGGGCATGGCCCATCTCCAGGTCGCCGTGGGACAGCATGGTCTTGATGACTTCCGGCAAGGCGATCAAACGCAGCAGGTTGGCCACGGTCACCCGAGACTTGCCCACCGCTTCGGCGACCTGTTGCTGAGTCAGCTGGAACTCCTGCTGCAAGCGCTGCAAGGCCACCGCTTCTTCGATCGGATTGAGGTCCTCGCGCTGGATGTTCTCGATCAGCGCCATGGCGATCGCGGTTTCATCCGGTACGTCGCGGACCATCGCCGGGATGGTTTCCTGGCCGGCTTGCTGGCTCGCGCGCCAGCGGCGTTCGCCGGCGATGATCTCGAACCGCCCATTGGCGATCGGGCGGACCACGATAGGCTGCATCACGCCCTGGGTCTTGATCGACTGGGCCAGTTCTTCCAGCGCTTGCGGGTCCATGTCCCGACGCGGCTGGTATTTGCCACGCTGGATCAGGTCCAGCGGCAGATGCTGCAATTCGCGCTGATCGACCTGGACTGCCTGTTCTTCAAGCGAACTGACAGTCGGACCGCTGAGCAGCGCATCCAGTCCACGTCCGAGACCTCGTTTCTTGACGGCCATGGGGTTTCCTTAAGTTGGCTGGGCTGCAGCGATGCGTGGCTGGCGGCGTTGACGGCGAACCATCTCGCCCGCCAGGGCCAGGTAGGCCAGCGCGCCACGCGATTGTTTGTCATAGGCCAGGGCCGGCATGCCATAGCTCGGCGCTTCGGCCAGGCGGATGTTCCGCGGAATGACCGTGTCGTAGAGCTGCTCGCCGAAATGCTCCTTGAGCTGGGCCGACACGTCGTTCATCAGGCTCAGGCGCGGGTCGTACATCGTGCGCAACAGGCCTTCGACTTTCAGCTCTGGATTCAGCAGTTCAGCGATGCGCTTGATGTTATCCACAAGGTCGCTCAACCCCTCGAGGGCGAAGTATTCACACTGCATGGGGATAATCACCCCATCGGCGGCAACCAACGCATTGAGGGTCAGCATCGACAGTGACGGTGGGCAGTCGATCAGGATGTAGTCGTAATTTTCACGAACCGGCGCCAACGCGCTGCGAAGGCGGCTCTCCTTCATCTGCATTTCCAGCAGCACCACTTCTGCCGCCGTCAGGTCACGGTTGGCCGGCAGCAGCTGGTAACCGCCATGCTCGGAGAAATGCATGGCCTGGCCCAGGTCGCACTCACCGATGAGTACATCGTAGATGGAGTTTTCCAGGCCATGTTTATCCACACCGCTGCCCATGGTGGCGTTGCCCTGTGGATCGAGATCGATCAACAGCACCCGGCGCTTGGTCGCGACCAGGGATGCTGCGAGGTTGATGCAGGTGGTGGTCTTACCCACACCACCTTTCTGGTTCGCTATCGCGAATACCTTAGCCATTCTTGCTTGTGTTCCCAATCATGCCGTGCGGCGCAGTATCAGCAGATGGCGTTGGCCTTGGCAACCGGGTACGGCCAAGGCGTGTTCGCTATCGAGGTGGAAGTCTGCCGGCAATGCTACCAGCTCATCGGCCGGATGAACGCCCTTCATTGCCAGCCAGCGTGTATCGGCGTCGCCCAGATGGCGCGTCCAGTTGCTGAAGTTCTCCATACTGCTGAAGGCCCGGGAGATGATTCCGTTGAACGGCTCTGCAGGCTGGAACGCTTCGACGCGGCTGTGGATAACTTGCAGGTTATCCAGTTTCAGTTCGAGTTTGACCTGGGTCAGGAAGCGGGTTTTCTTGCCGTTGCTGTCCAGACAGGTCACTTGCGAACCGGGAAACAGGATCGCCAGCGGAATACCAGGCATACCACCGCCGCTACCGACGTCGAGCCAGCGACCGTCTTCGATGAAAGACATCACGCTGAGACTGTCGAGTAAGTGTCGCGAGACCATTTCATCCGGATCGCGCACGGCGGTCAGGTTGTAGGCCTTGTTCCATTTGATCAGCAACGCCAGGTAACCCAGCAACTGCACGTGCTGGGCTTCGGTGAGGCTGACGCCGAGCTGACGGGCACCTGTGGATAATTCTTCAGCGTGTTGCGAGGTGACCATCGAACTCAAGCGCTTTGCTCCAACTGGCGGCCCGCGCCGCGTTTTTTCAAATGAATCATCAACAGCGAAATCGCCGCCGGGGTCACGCCGGGGATGCGCGACGCCTGGCCGAGGGTCTCGGGACGCGTTGCACCAAGCTTGCTCTGGATTTCTTTCGACAGACCCGAAATGTTCGTGTAGTCGATATCCACAGGCAGCCTGGTGTCTTCACTGGCGCGCAGACGGGCAATTTCGTCCTGTTGACGATCGATATAGCCGGCGTATTTGGTCTTGATCTCGACCTGTTCGGCCACTTGCGGATCTTCAGCGCCCTGGCCAGTGACCTCCACCAGCCCGACGTAATCGATTTCCGGCCGGCTCAACAGGTTGAGCAGATTGTATTCGTGCGTCAGCGGAGTGCCGAATTTCGCCGCGATGGCATCGCCCTGCTCCGTACCGGGACGAACCCAGGTGCTCTTCAGGCGCTGCTCTTCCAGCTCGATACTCTCGCGTTTCTTGCAGAACGCAGCCCAACGCACGTCATCCACCAGCCCCAGCTCGCGACCTTTCTCGGTCAGGCGCAGGTCGGCGTTGTCCTCACGCAGGATCAGGCGATATTCGGCGCGGGACGTGAACATCCGATACGGTTCCTGGGTACCCAGCGTAATCAGGTCGTCCACCAGCACACCGATATACGCCTCATCGCGACGCGGGCACCAGCTGTCTTTGCCCTGGGCGCGCAATGCCGCGTTGGCTCCGGCCAACAATCCTTGGGCACCCGCCTCTTCGTAACCGGTGGTGCCGTTGATCTGCCCGGCGAAGAACAGACCGCCGATAACCTTGGTTTCCAGGCTGTACTTCAGATCGCGCGGATCGAAGTAGTCGTACTCGATCGCATAACCCGGACGCACGATGTGAGCGTTCTCCATGCCACGGATCGACTGGACGATCTGCAACTGCACATCGAACGGCAGCGAGGTGGAGATCCCGTTCGGATACAGCTCATGGGTCGTCAGGCCTTCGGGCTCGATGAAGACCTGATGGCTTTCCTTGTCGGCAAAGCGATGGATCTTGTCTTCGATCGACGGGCAATAGCGCGGGCCGACACCTTCGATTTCACCGGCAGCGGAATACATCGGCGAACGATCGAGGTTCGCTGCAATAATTTCGTGGGTGCGGGCATTGGTATGGGTGATCCAGCAACTGACTTGCCGTGGATGCTGTTCCTTGCTGCCCATGAACGACATCACCGGGATCGGCGTATCGCCAGGCTGCTCGGTCATGACCGAGAAGTCCACGGACTTGCCGTCGATACGCGGTGGCGTACCGGTTTTCAGCCGACCAACGCGCAGCGGCAATTCACGCAGGCGCTGAGCCAGGGCAATTGAGGGCGGATCACCAGCGCGACCGCCGGAAAAGTTCTGCAAACCGATGTGGATAAGTCCGCCGAGGAAGGTCCCGGTGGTCAGTACGACGGAATCGGCGAAGAACCGCAGGCCCATTTGCGTGACGACACCGCGTACCTGGTCCTGCTCGACGATCAGATCGTCAGCCGCTTGCTGAAATATCCACAGGTTCGGCTGGTTTTCCAGGATTTCGCGGACAGCAGCCTTGTACAGGATTCGGTCTGCCTGGGCGCGAGTGGCACGCACCGCTGGACCTTTGCGGCTGTTCAACACGCGAAACTGGATACCACCTTTGTCAGTGGCCATGGCCATCGCGCCGCCGAGGGCATCGATTTCCTTGACCAGGTGGCTTTTGCCGATGCCACCAATGGCCGGGTTGCAGCTCATGGCGCCGAGGGTTTCCACGTTATGCGTCAGCAACAGGGTTTTTGCCCCCATGCGTGCTGATGCAAGTGCTGCCTCGGTACCGGCATGACCGCCGCCGATGACGATCACTTCAAAACGGGAAGGGAAATCCACCACGCACCTCGTGCCTGCTTAATTCAGGTAATTCGGAAATAGGTTTTGAGTCTGGCCCTGGGCGTTTTTCGAGCCAGGTCGGCAAGTATAGGGACTTCGTCCTTTCTAAAGAACCCTTTGCACAAAATTTAACCAGCTGTGGAGAACTCGCGGTTAAAAAAATAAAAAAGAAAGAAATTTATAGAATCTTTGTTTTTATGTTTATTCTTACTGAGCAACAGTTCTGTGGATAAGGCCCTGTAAGCCTTTATATTCAAGCTGTACAGAGAATCAAAACCCTGTGCTCATCTGGCCATGAGGCCGTTGGATAACCGGTTTAAGCCTGTGGATGAACGGGTAGGTTATCCACAGAGGCAGTTATATCCAGTTTTCAGGGCTGCTTATCAACCGACCTCAGCGGCAGTTATTCACAGGGCTTAATCCACAGGCGATCGCTCACGGCCAAGCCGCCGCAGGGGCAATCGTATTGAGAAGGAAGAGGGGGAACCGGGCTTGATTGGCTGTCAGCGGCAGCCCGGTTGCACGGGATTGGCCTTATTTGCCGATGCAGAAGCTGGAGAAGATCCGCCCCAGCAAGTCATCGGAACTGAAGGCTCCGGTGATTTCACCGAGGGAATGCTGCGCTTGGCGCAGGTCTTCGGCCAGCAACTCACCGGCGCCTGCCAGGGTCAGCTGCGCACGACCGTGCTCAAGGGCAGCGCTGGCGTGACGCAATGCTTCAAGATGCCGGCGGCGAGCGCTGAAGCTGCTTTCCGATGTCTGCTCATAGCCCATGCAGGCCTTGAGATGATCGCGCAGTAACTCCAGGCCTTCACCGGCCGCCTTCGCGCTCAGGCTGATAGTGACGTGGCCATCGTCGCTCACTTCGAGGGCTATCGCTTCGCCCGTCAGGTCTGCCTTGTTGCGAATCAAGGTGACCTTTGCCGGATCCGGACGAACCTCCAGGAATTCAGGCCACAAAGCGAAAGGATCGCCTGCTTCCGGCGCAGTGGCATCCACCACCAACAACACACGATCAGCCTCCCCAATAGCCTTGAGGGCCCGCTCCACGCCGATTTTCTCGACCTGGTCGTCGGTATCGCGCAAGCCAGCGGTGTCCACGACGTGCAGCGGCATGCCGTCGATGTGGATATGTTCACGCAAGATGTCCCGGGTGGTGCCGGCAATCTCAGTAACAATGGCAGCCTCGCGCCCGGCCAGGGCGTTCAAGAGGCTGGACTTACCGGCGTTGGGGCGGCCGGCAATGACCACAGTCATACCGTCGCGCAACAAAGCCCCCTGCCCAGCTTCCCTCAAGACTGTGGATAATTCATCGCGCACCTTGTCGAGCATGCTCAACACGTGGCCGTCGGCGAGAAAATCGATTTCCTCTTCGGGGAAATCGATGGCCGCCTCGACGTAGATCCGCAGACCGATCAGTTGTTCGGTAAGGTTATGCACACGCTGTGAAAACGCCCCCTGCAATGACCGTAACGCGTTGCGTGCAGCCTGCGCAGAGCTGGCTTCGATCAAATCGGCAATCGCCTCGGCCTGGGCCAGGTCGAGTTTGTCATTAAGAAAGGCCCGCTCGCTGAACTCACCCGGCCGGGCCAGGCGGCAACCCAACTCGAGGCAACGCTGGAGCAGCATGTCCAGGACGACGGGGCCGCCATGCCCCTGTAGTTCCAGCACATCCTCGCCGGTGAATGATTTCGGCCCAGGGAAATACAAGGCCAGGCCTTCATCGAGAACATGTTTGTCAGCGTCAAGAAAAGGTCCGTAGTGAGCGAAGCGCGGTTTCAGTTCGCGGCCGCTGATAGCCTTGGCCGCAACGCCAGCCAAAGGCCCCGAAATACGGACGATGCCGACCCCGCCGCGACCTTGGGCGGTGGCGACGGCGGCGATGGTTTCACGCGGTGCGCTCATAAACCGGTATCCAGACAAAAATGGCAGATAGCAAAACGCCCCACTAGGGGGCGTTTTGTGTGGTTATCCACAGGGCAAGTTACGCCTCGGCTTTTTTCGTGGCCGCTTCGATCTTACGCGTGATGTACCACTGCTGAGTGATGGACAACACGTTGTTCACAACCCAGTACAGCACAAGACCGGCCGGGAACCACAGGAAGAAGAAGGTGAAGATGATCGGCATCATTTTCATGACCTTCGCCTGCATCGGATCCGGAGGTGTCGGGTTCAGCTGCTGCTGGATGAACATGGTAGCGCCCATGATGATCGGCAGGATGAAGAACGGATCCTTGATCGACAGGTCGGTGATCCACAGCATGAACGGTGCCTGGCGCATCTCCACGCTTTCCAGCAGAACCCAGTAAAGCGCGAGGAACACCGGCATCTGTACAAGAATCGGCAAGCAACCACCCAGCGGGTTGATCTTCTCTTTCTTGTACAGCTCCATCATGGCCTGGGACATTTTCTGCCGGTCATCGCCATGCTGTTCTTTCAGGGCAGCCAGTTTCGGTGCCACTGCACGCATGCGCGCCATCGATTTGTAGCTGGCCGCCGACAAGGGGAAGAAAATACCCTTGATCAGCATGGTGAGGAAGATGATCGACCACCCCCAATTGCCGACGATGCTGTGGATATGTTGCAGCAACCAGAAGATCGGCTGGGCAATGAACCACAGGAAACCGTAGTCGACAGTCAATTCCAGGCCTGGGGACAACTGCTTCAGTACGGCTTGGCTTTTCGGACCGGCATACAGAATGGCGCTGGTCTCGACTTTTGCGCCTGGCGCTGCAGTCAACGCAGGGCCGGTATAGCCGACGATGTAGTTGCCTTTACTGTCCTTGCGCGTCTGGACGACATTGTTTTCGCCCTTCTGCGGAATCCATGCCGTTACGAAGTAGTGTTGCAACCAGGCAACCCAGCCACCCTGAACGGTTTCTTTCAGCTGAGCCTTGTCCATGTCCTTCATGGACACTTTTTTGTACGGCTCCGAACTTGTCCACAGGGCAGCGCCCAGATAAGTCGCGGTACCGGTGGCGGTGCTGGACGAAGGATCATCACTGGCGTCGCGCTTCAACTGCGCGAACATCGCACCCGACCAGGGCTGAGCGCTCTGGTTGTCTACCAGATAGGAAACAGTCACGTCATACAGGCCGCGTTTCAGGGTGAAACGCTTGATGTAATTGACGCCGTCCTTGCTGAACTTCAGGTCGACGACCAGTTGGTCCTGGCCGTCAGCCAGCTGATAGACCTTCTTCTCGGCGGAATAAACCGGACGACCGGCCGGATTTGCATCCGGGCCATTGGCACCAATCAGGCCACTTTGAGCCAGATAGGTCCGCTCGTTACCGTTGTCGAACAACTGGAACGGGATTTCCGGGTGATCCTGGCGACGCGGATACAGCGGCAGCTTCAATTGAGCGACATCACCACCTTGTGGATCGATTGCCAGCTCGAGCACATCCGTCTTGATCTGAATCAGGTCCTTGCTGGCAGCCACGGGGGCTTCGGCAGGGGCGCTGGTGTCGCTCGCCGCGCGCGGGACATCGTCATTGCTGGCGGTGTTAGTGCCAGTTGTTGTATCCGGCAGACTCGGTGCGGTATTGCTGGCTGCAACATTCTGAGTCGGCAGGGCAGCCTGGCCATAGTCCTGGTTCCATTTAAGGACCATGACGTAGGACACGATTGCCAGGGCGACGATCAGGATCGTGCGTTTGATATCCATGATTACTCGGCCATCGAAGAAGAACGGGAGGTAGGGATAGGCGGAACCGGGTCATAACCGCCGGGATTCCACGGATGACAGCGACCTAAACGACGAAAGGTCAGCCAGCCACCGCGCAGAAGACCATGATTTTCTATGGCTTCATACGCGTAGCAGGAACAACTGGGGTAGAAACGACAGTGGCTGGCCATCAGGGGACTGATGGCATAGCGATAAAACTGGATCGGAACGAGTGCCAGTTTACGCATCGGTGCTGTCCACCCCTACAGTCTCGGTGTTGGCTACCGGTGCTGGCTTGTTACGAGCCAGGCGTTTCCAGAGCTTGCCGAAATGCTGAATCAATTCGGGGTTTTCTACGTCACCCAAACCTTTGCGCGCGACGATAACAATGTCCCAGCCGACCAGTGAATCCTGGTTCAGGCGAAACGATTCGCGCATCAGACGTTTGAGGCGATTGCGCTGAACGGAGAGCTTGACGCTCTTTTTCCCGATAACCAGCCCTAGGCGGGGGTGATCGAGATCGTTGTTGCGCGCAAGGAGCAGGAGATTTTTCCCCGGAACCTTGCCGGTAGGGGAGTCAAAGACTGCCTTGAAATGCCGGGGTGTAAGCAGACGCTTTTCCCGACTGAAGTCCTGACTCACCTCCAGTGCCGGATTATCAAACTGCCAGACGCGCACGACCTTTGGCGCGACGACGCGACAGGACGGCACGACCGTTCTTGGTAGCCATGCGAGCACGGAAACCGTGGGTACGAGCGCGTTTGATAGTGCTTGGTTGGAAAGTACGTTTCATGTCGTGTTACCTGGTTCGTCCACAACGGGCCGGAATGGCCCCCGTTTTAAGAGACCGGGGATTCTAGAGAAAGCAAGCCTCTAGGTCAATTTCCAACCAGCGTTTCCTTTAAATAGATATCCAGCCCCTTCTTTGCGGATTCGACGCAGACCGCTAGATATAGAAATAAAGAGGGGAATTATTTAAAGCTTTTCTGTAAAGCTTATAAAAGCTAGCAAGCCACCTGCCTGTGGATAACCTTATCAAGGCCTTACAAATCGCTGTGTACAGAGAATGACAACTACAGTGGAAAGCGGTGACAACCCTGTGCTGCGCTGTCGGATAAGCTGTGGGTGGAATGGGTAGTTATCCACAGAGCGGTTATCCACTGAGTTCGCCCCCCAGTTGTACAACGAGCTCAGGGCTGGTTATCCACAGCCCTTATCCACCGACCGTCCGTCGTCTTTCGTTCTGTTAAGGCATTGATAAATCATGGGCGATACGCAACCTGCATGTGGATAAGTGAGCGGCTGATCGCTACAATGGCCGCTTGTTTTTGCCTCACCGGCTTTCAACTCAGGGGATATCCGTGTCAGTGGAACTTTGGCAGCAGTGCGTTGAGCTTTTGCGCGATGAGTTGCCTGCCCAACAATTCAACACTTGGATCCGTCCACTACAGGTCGAAGCCGAAGGCGACGAGTTGCGCGTCTATGCGCCGAACCGTTTCGTTCTCGACTGGGTCAACGAAAAGTACCTTGGCCGGGTCATGGAACTGCTCGATGAGCATGGCAATGGCATGGCGCCTGCGCTGTCCTTGTTAATAGGCAGCAAGCGCAGCTCGGCACCGCGCGCGGCACCCAATGCGCCGCTGGCCGCTGCTGCGTCACAGGCGCAACAGGCCGCTACGCCACCGACCAACAACCATGCCGCACCGACGCCCGCGCCTGCCCCGGGCAAACGCAACGCTCAGAAGGTCGCCGAAGTCAGCGAGGAGCCCTCCCGGGACAGCTTCGACCCAATGGCCGGTGCGAGCTCCCAGCAGGCACCGGTGCGCGCTGAACAACGGACGGTCCAGGTCGAAGGTGCGCTCAAGCACACCAGCTACCTGAACCGGACCTTTACCTTCGAGAACTTCGTCGAAGGCAAGTCCAACCAACTTGCCCGGGCTGCAGCCTGGCAGGTGGCGGACAATCCCAAGCACGGCTACAACCCGCTCTTCCTTTATGGCGGCGTCGGCTTGGGTAAGACCCACCTGATGCACGCGGTGGGCAACCATCTATTAAAGAAGAATCCGAATGCCAAGGTCGTGTACCTGCATTCCGAGCGTTTCGTGGCTGACATGGTCAAGGCCTTGCAACTGAACGCCATCAACGAGTTCAAGCGTTTCTACCGTTCGGTGGACGCCTTGCTGATCGACGACATCCAATTTTTCGCTCGCAAGGAACGGTCTCAGGAAGAGTTTTTCCACACCTTCAACGCATTGCTTGAAGGTGGGCAGCAGGTCATTCTTACCAGCGACCGGTACCCGAAAGAGATCGAAGGCCTCGAAGAACGCCTCAAGTCACGTTTCGGTTGGGGCCTGACGGTGGCCGTAGAGCCGCCGGAACTGGAAACCCGCGTCGCGATCCTGATGAAGAAGGCCGACCAGGCCAAGGTCGAGCTGCCTCACGATGCAGCGTTCTTCATCGCCCAGCGTATTCGCTCGAACGTGCGTGAGCTGGAAGGTGCACTGAAGCGGGTGATTGCCCACTCTCACTTCATGGGTCGCGATATCACCATCGAGCTGATCCGCGAATCCTTGAAGGACTTGCTGGCGCTGCAGGACAAGCTTGTCTCTGTGGATAACATTCAGCGTACCGTTGCTGAATACTACAAAATCAAAATTTCCGATCTGCTTTCCAAGCGCCGTTCGCGTTCGGTGGCACGACCGCGTCAGGTGGCTATGGCCTTGTCCAAGGAGCTGACCAACCACAGCCTGCCGGAAATCGGCGATGTGTTTGGCGGACGCGACCACACCACCGTGTTGCACGCCTGCCGCAAGATCAACGAACTTAAGGAATCCGACGCGGACATCCGCGAGGACTACAAGAACCTGCTGCGTACACTGACCACTTGATGACCACCAGCGCAGCTTATTAAGGCAAGGGACTAGACCATGCATTTCACCATTCAACGCGAAGCCCTGTTGAAACCCCTGCAACTGGTCGCGGGCGTCGTCGAACGCCGCCAGACCTTGCCGGTACTTTCCAACGTGCTGCTGGTTGTCGAAGGCCAGCAATTGTCGCTGACCGGTACCGACCTGGAAGTCGAGCTGGTCGGTCGTGTCCAACTTGAAGAGCCGGCCGATCCGGGCTCCATCACCGTGCCGGCGCGCAAGCTGATGGACATCTGCAAGAGCCTGCCAAACGACGCGCTGATCGACATCAAGGTCGATGAGCAGAAGCTCGTGGTCAAGGCCGGTCGTAGTCGCTTCACCTTGTCGACCCTGCCAGCCAACGATTTCCCGACGGTGGAAGAAGGCCCGGGCTCGCTGACCTGCAGCCTGGAACAAAGCAAGCTGCGTCGCCTGATCGAGCGGACCAGTTTCGCCATGGCCCAGCAGGACGTGCGTTATTACCTCAACGGCATGCTGCTGGAGGTCTCGGCCGGCATCATCCGCGCCGTGGCGACTGACGGTCACCGCCTGGCGATGTGCTCCATGCAAGCCGATATCGGCCAGCCGGATCGTCACCAGGTCATCGTGCCGCGCAAAGGCATCCTGGAGCTGGCGCGCCTGCTGACCGAGCCGGATGGCAACGTCAGCATCGTCCTGGGCCAGCATCACATCCGCGCGACCACCGGCGAGTTCACCTTCACTTCGAAACTGGTGGACGGCAAATTCCCTGACTACGAGCGCGTCCTGCCCAAAGGTGGCGACAAGCTGGTACTTGGCGATCGTCAGGCGCTGCGCGAAGCCTTCAGCCGCACCGCGATCCTGTCCAACGAGAAGTACCGCGGCATTCGTCTGCAACTAGCCAACGGTCAGCTAAAGATCCAGGCGAACAACCCGGAGCAGGAAGAAGCGGAAGAAGAAGTAGGCGTGGAGTACAACGGTGGCTCCCTGGAAATCGGGTTCAACGTCAGCTATCTGCTGGACGTATTGGGCGTGATGACCACCGAGCAGGTACGTCTGATCCTGTCCGACTCCAACAGCAGTGCGCTGGTGCAGGAATCCGACAACGACGATTCGGCTTACGTTGTCATGCCGATGCGTCTGTAATCAGAATCAGCTAGATGTCCTTAAGTCGCGTCTCGGTCACCGCGGTGCGCAATTTGCACCCGGTGACCTTCTCCCCCTCCCCCCGCATCAATATTCTTTACGGCGCCAACGGCAGCGGCAAGACCAGCGTCTTGGAAGCTGTGCATCTGCTTGGGCTTGCCCGTTCGTTTCGCAGCACCCGCCTATTGCCGGTCATTCAGTACGACCAACTGGCATGTACGGTGTTTGGGCAGGTTGAACTGGCTGAAGGTGGTCACAGCGCATTGGGGATTTCACGGGACCGGCAGGGCGAATTCCAGATTCGCATCGATGGGCAAAATGCCCGTAGCGCAGCACAACTGGCGGAAATCCTCCCGTTGCAGCTGATCAATCCGGACAGTTTTCGGTTGTTGGAAGGGGCGCCGAAGATCCGCCGGCAGTTTCTCGACTGGGGTGTGTTCCACGTGGAACCACGTTTCATGGCCACGTGGCAGCGTTTGCAGAAGGCGCTGCGCCAGCGAAACTCTTGGCTGCGACATGGTACACTTGACGCCGTTTCGCAAGCGGTTTGGGACAGAGAGCTGTGCCAAGCCAGCGCCGAAATCGATGAATACCGCCGCGCTTATATAAAAGCCTTGAAACCGGTCTTCGAACAGACCTTGAGCGAACTGGTTGAGCTTGAGGGACTGACGCTCAGCTATTACCGAGGCTGGGACAAGGACCGGGAATTGAGCGCTGTGCTGGCTGGCTCGCTACAGCGTGATCAGCAGATGGGGCATACCCAGGCCGGACCACAACGTGCTGACTTGCGTCTCAGACTGGGCGCGCACAATGCAGCGGACATATTGTCCCGCGGTCAGCAGAAGTTGGTGGTGTGCGCCTTGCGTATCGCCCAAGGTCATTTGGTCAGCCAGGCCCGTCGCGGTCAGTGTATTTATCTGGTGGATGACTTGCCGTCCGAACTGGACGAGACTCACCGCCGTGCGCTTTGCCGCTTGCTGGAAGACTTACGCTGCCAGGTATTCATCACCTGTGTAGACCACGAATTATTGAGGGAAGGCTGGCAGACGGAAACGCCAGTCGCTCTGTTCCACGTGGAACAGGGCCGTATCACCCAGACCCACGACCATCGGGAGTGAAGGCATTGAGCGAAGAAAACACGTACGACTCAACGAGCATTAAAGTGCTTAAAGGCCTGGATGCCGTACGCAAACGTCCCGGTATGTACATTGGTGACACCGACGATGGCAGCGGTCTGCACCACATGGTGTTCGAGGTGGTCGACAACTCCATCGACGAAGCCCTTGCCGGTCATTGCGACGACATCAGCATCATTATCCACCCGGATGAGTCCATCACCGTTCGCGACAACGGCCGTGGCATCCCGGTAGACGTACACAAAGAAGAAGGCGTTTCCGCGGCTGAGGTCATCATGACCGTATTGCACGCCGGCGGTAAGTTCGACGACAACTCCTACAAAGTCTCCGGCGGTCTGCACGGTGTTGGTGTGTCGGTTGTAAACGCGCTGTCCGAGAAGCTTGTTCTCACTGTTCGCCGCAGCGGCAAGATCTGGGAACAGACCTACGTCCACGGCGTGCCTCAGGCGCCGATGGCAATCGTTGGCGACAGTGAGTCCACGGGGACCCAGATTCACTTCAAGGCCTCCAGCGAAACCTTCAAGAACATCCACTTCAGCTGGGATATCCTGGCCAAGCGGATTCGTGAGCTGTCCTTCCTGAACTCCGGTGTCGGCATCGTCCTCAAGGACGAGCGCAGCGGCAAGGAAGAGCTGTTCAAGTACGAAGGCGGCCTGCGGGCATTCGTCGAGTACCTGAACACCAACAAGACCCCGGTCAACCAGGTGTTCCACTTTAACGTCCAGCGTGAAGACGGCATCGGCGTGGAAATCGCCCTGCAGTGGAACGACAGCTTCAACGAGAACCTGTTGTGCTTTACCAACAACATTCCGCAGCGCGATGGTGGTACTCACCTGGTGGGCTTCCGTTCAGCGCTGACGCGTAACCTGAACAACTACATCGAACAGGAAGGGCTGGCGAAGAAGCACAAAGTCGCTACCACCGGTGACGACGCCCGTGAAGGCCTGACCGCGATTATCTCGGTGAAGGTGCCGGATCCGAAGTTCAGTTCTCAGACCAAGGACAAACTGGTGTCTTCCGAAGTGAAGACCGCCGTCGAACAGGAGATGGGCAAGTACTTCTCCGACTTCCTGCTGGAGAACCCGAACGAAGCCAAGCTGGTGGTCGGTAAGATGATCGACGCCGCCCGTGCCCGTGAAGCGGCGCGCAAGGCCCGTGAGATGACTCGCCGCAAAGGCGCGCTGGACATCGCCGGCCTGCCGGGCAAACTGGCCGACTGCCAGGAGAAGGACCCTGCCCTGTCCGAGCTGTACCTGGTGGAAGGTGACTCTGCTGGCGGTTCCGCCAAGCAGGGCCGCAACCGTCGTACCCAGGCGATCCTGCCGCTCAAAGGCAAGATCCTCAACGTCGAAAAGGCACGCTTCGACAAGATGATCTCTTCCCAGGAGGTCGGTACGCTGATCACCGCGCTGGGCTGTGGCATCGGCCGCGAAGAGTACAACATCGACAAGCTGCGCTATCACAACATCATCATCATGACCGACGCCGACGTCGACGGTTCGCACATCCGCACCCTGCTGCTGACGTTCTTCTTCCGTCAGTTGCCGGAGCTGATCGAGCGCGGCTACATCTATATCGCCCAGCCGCCTTTGTACAAGGTCAAGAAAGGCAAGCAAGAGCAATACATCAAAGACGACGACGCCATGGAAGAGTACATGACGCAGTCGGCCCTGGAAGACGCGAGCCTGCACCTGAACGAAGATGCCCCAGGCATTTCCGGTGAAGCCCTTGAGCGCCTGGTGAATGATTTCCGCCTGGTGATGAAGACCCTCAAGCGCCTCTCACGCCTGTACCCACAGGAACTGACCGAGCACTTCATCTACCTGCCGGCCGTCAGCCTGGAGCAGCTGTCCGATCACGCAGCGATGCAGGATTGGCTGGCCCAGTACGAAGTACGCCTGCGTACCGTGGAAAAATCCGGCCTGGTCTACAAAGCCAGCCTGCGTGAAGACCGTGAGCGTAACGTCTGGCTGCCGGAGGTTGAACTGATCTCCCACGGTCTGTCGAACTACGTCACCTTCAACCGCGATTTCTTCGGCAGCAACGACTACAAGACCGTCGTATCCCTCGGCGCGCAACTGAGCACGCTGTTGGACGAAGGTGCGTACATCCAACGTGGTGAGCGCAAGAAAGCCGTGACTGAGTTCAAGGAAGCCCTTGAATGGCTGATGGCCGAAAGCACCAAGCGCCACACCATCCAGCGATACAAAGGGCTGGGTGAGATGAATCCGGATCAGCTGTGGGAAACCACCATGGATCCGGGCTCGCGCCGCATGCTGAAAGTCACCATCGAAGACGCCATTGGCGCGGACCAGATCTTCAACACCCTGATGGGTGATGCGGTCGAGCCCCGTCGTGACTTCATCGAGAGCAACGCGTTGGCGGTGTCCAACTTGGATTTCTGATCCGGCTTGCCCTGCCCCAACCAAAAAGGCCAACGCTCATGCGTTGGCCTTTTTTTATGCTAACTGGCCACTGAAGTCTCACTCCCCGCCGCAACGCTCTCCAACCGATACCCATACCCGTAGATCGTCAACAACTGCCAGCCGCGATCAGCGGTCAGCCCGAGCTTGTTGCGCAGGCGATAGATGTGGGTATCGAGCGGGCGCGACGAGGTCATTTCTTCATGGGTCCAGAAGCGCTCATAGAAGTACTCCCGTGACAGCGGCCGACCCAGGTTGGCGAACAGGCAGCGGGCCAGGCGGTATTCCCGTTCAGTCAGGCTGATGGGGATACCGGCGCGGGTGACGGTCAATTCGGCATCGTCGAATTCGAGGTCATTGAACACCAGCACTTCAGTGGTCGGGGTGCGTTGCAGGTTGTGACGCCTTAGCACCGCGGTGACCCGGGCCTTGAGCTCGTTGGGACGGAAGGGCTTGCTGACGTAGTCATCGGCACCGGCGTTAAGCGCCTGGACGATGTCGTGCTCGCCGTCGCGGCTGGTGAGCATGATGGCTGCGGGTGGCGAGTCCATGTGCTCACGTGTCCAGCGCAGCAAGGACAAGCCACTGATGTCAGGTAATTGCCAGTCCAGGATCAACAGGTCAAACGTTTCCCTGCGCAGTTGTCGCAGCAGGTCTTCACCCCGTTCGAAACTGTGAAGTGTCCAGGCGGGCTCTCCCCTGCCGGGAATTTGCTGCAGTGTCTGTTCCACCCGGCGCAACTCCGCCGGTTCATCGTCCAGTATGGCGACACGCATGGAATGCGATTCCTTGGTTCCAAGAATAACGGACATTCTCAGCTGGCAATCAAAAGCAGCCGGTGGCTGGTTCGTCGTCGTTGAGGTGTCACTGGCTGCGACAATACCGGCTCGCGATGCGAAGTGAAAGGCAGCCGCATTGCCATCATCAAGTCCGTTATAGTCTTGGCCGCAGCTGTGAGCTGGAGGCTGCCCGCATGTATAAACCGTCCGATCTTCCGCCAAGGTATTTATGAACCCTCCGCGTCGCCGTGAAAGCCGTGAACCGACCCAGGTGCAGCGATTGTTCCGACAATTGATGCGTGAAGGATTGTGGATAAGTCTGTTGTTGCTACCAATGACCGCGCTGGTTTCGTTCAGTCTGCAATCGGCACGCAACGGGCCGGGCGCAGCATTGCTGTCGGTGTGTCTGGTTGGCTGTGTATTGGGTTTGCTGCTGTTGCGCCCGCACTTCGCATTGAGCGCGACGTTGGGCGGAATGGGCCTGGCCCTGCTACTCAGCGCATTGCTGGGTGCGCAGGGGTGGGCGTGGTCGCCGGTGGCCAGCCTGTTGGGCATGCTGCTGGGTTATCTGGTCTGGAACTGGCGGCGCCTGAGCGTGGTGTTGGCTTATTTCGGCTGGGAGCTGGCGCGCCTGGATGCGGAACCCAAGGTCTTCCCGGAACGCCGGCGCGCTTCCTACACCGGTAGTGATCGCTTGCAGGGCCAGATCATGGCCTTGGAACAAGCCATGAGCCGAACCCGGGACACCCGCCGATTTATTGCCGACGGCCTGGAGTACCTGCCGGTAGCAACGATGATCAGTGATCCACAGGGCAACCTGTTGCTGGGTAATCGCAAGGCTCGCGAGTTGTTCGGTCATGCTTTGGCGGGCAGTGATGTGCTGGAGGAATTAGCGCGGTTGGGTTATCCGGCATTGGTTCACTCCCCTGCCCACCGGTTGTCCACGTTACCACTGGTTGAATTTCGCGATACCCGCGAGCGCAGCTTGCGACTGGAACGTGCCGCGCTGTTGCCGGTGGACGGTGATGTGCCCATTGGCTGGTTGCTCAGCCTGACTGATCTGAGCGCTGAACGGGAAGCCGAAGAGCAGCGCAGCGTCATGCTTCGTTTTCTCTCCCACGATTTGCGCGCGCCCCATTCGGCGATCCTGGCTCTGCTCGATGTGCAGCGGCATAAGGCCGGTGCCGACAAGCCGCTATTCGACCAGATCGAGCGCCAGGTGCGCCGCGCCCTGGAATTGACCGATGGGTTTGTGCAGTTGGCCAAGGCCGAGTCCGAGGCTTATCAGTTCCAACCGACCCTATTCGCCATGCTGGTCCTGGACGTGGTCGACCAGGCATTGCCTGTTGCCCAAGCCAGGAATATTCGGTTGGAGCACCAACTCGACGAAGAAGAAGCGCTGATCAGCGCTGATCAATCCCTGCTGACCCGCGCCCTGTTTAACTTGATGGAGAACGCCATCAAGTACAGTGCGCCCGACACGTGTGTAACGTTGCAGGTCCGTTGTGCCCAGGGCTGGTTGACGTGTGACGTCGTTGATCAGGGCAAAGGCATCGGCGCGCAGGAACTGCCGGATCTGTTCGTCCAGTACCGACGGTTTTCCTCGGCCCATGGTGTGGATGGCATCGGTCTGGGACTGTCGATGGTCAAGGCGGTCGTGGACCGTCATGGTGGGCAAATCGATTGCCGTAGCGTGGTAAACGAAGGCACTACGTTCAGCCTGCGCTTTCCGTTGTTGGAGGAATAAAAAAAGATCGCGGCCTTGGTCAGGCGGCGACCTTTTTCAGTGCGCTATAAAACTTATGCACCTCGTACAAGGTTTTAGGTGTTTAAGAAATATGTATTAAAAACAGCAGGTTATCTGTTAAAACTGACGAAATCAGAAAAAACGGTACACAGGTTATCCACAATTCTCAGACAGCCAACTTGTCCGGCGTCGCCGGCGCAGCAGGGGCCGGAGGAAGCGAGCCCAATTCCCGTTGCGTCTGTTCATTCCAAGCCTGTACACGGTCGTTCAGCTCGGCAATCGCGCGCGGCCCACTGCCCTCTGCATACATGGGGGCGCCGATGACCACGGTGATAACGCCTGGTGTTCTGACCCAGCCGGCCTTGGGCCAGAATTTGCCCGCATTGTGTGCAATCGGTAGTACTGGCAGGCCGGCGTTTACCGCCAATGCGGAGCCACTGCGGGAAAACTTGCCGATGGTCCCGTAAGGTACGCGGGTTCCCTCGGGAAAGATCAGTACCCAAACGTTGTCCTTGAGCAGCACATCGCCTTTTTGCGCTACCTGCTTGAGGGCAACCTTCGGGTTGTCACGGTCGATGGCAATCGGGCGCAGCATCGCCATGGCCCAGCCGAAGAACGGTACGAACAGCAGCTCGCGCTTGAGCACCTGGCTCAACGGTTCGAAATAAGCCGAGAGAAAGAAGGTCTCCCAAGTGCTCTGGTGGTTGGACTGGATGACACAAGGGCGCTCAGGCACATTCTCGGCACCTTTCACTTCGTAGCGGATGCCCAGAAACACCTTGCTCAGCCAGAGTGCGCAACGGCACCAGTAAACATTGATGAAGCGGTAGCGCGTCCTGAACGACATGAACGGCGCGACAAAAAAACTCAACGTGCACCACAACAAGGAACTGGTGCCCAGCAGCAGGTAAAAGAGGAAGCTTCTGATGGCCTGCAATATCGACATAGCGGCGTTTACCATTGCGGGCAATGCCCGCCTGTTCAAGCGCTTCCCGAACAATCCTTGATCAGGATGTCTTGGGAGCTCTAATTGTGGATAAGTTCAGCGGCAACCGCCGCCAGGTCGTCAAAAATCAAGGTGCCCACCGGTAGGGTCTTGCCCAGAGTCTTTTCGCCTTTTCCGGTCTTGACCAAAACTGGCTGACAATCGACGGCCTTCGCCGCCTCCAGGTCACCGAGGCTGTCGCCGACAAACCACACGCCCGACAGCGCAACGTCATAGTGAGCGGCGATGGTTTTCAGCATCCCGGGCTTGGGCTTGCGGCAATCGCAGCCCTCGTCCGGCCCATGTGGGCAATAAACGATCAGCCCGATATCACCGCCCTGCCCGGCCACCAGCTCTCGCAAGCGTTCATGCATGGCGTCGAGGACGGCGAGTTCGTAGTAACCGCGGGCAATGCCCGACTGGTTGGTGGCGACCGCCACCGTCCAGCCGGCCTTGCTCAACTGCGCGATGGCCTCGATGGAACCGGGGATCGGCAACCACTCCTCCACCGACTTGATGTAAGCGTCGGAGTCGTGATTGATCACTCCGTCCCGATCGAGAATCAGCAGTTTCAAGACTTACCCCAGCAGCGAAATATCGGCAACACCGAGGAACAACCCACGCAGACGCGCCAGTAGCGCATAGCGGTTGGCTCGCACATTGGCGTCTTCGGCATTGACCATCACCGCTTCGAAAAACGCATCCACCGGTTCACGCAATGCTGCCAGGCGCGCCAGGGTTTCGCTGTACTGACGCGCCGCCGCCATCGGCTGGACTGCCTGGTCCGCCTGCTGGATCGCCGAGTACAGGGAGAACTCATTGGCGTTGTCGAAGTACTTGGCTTCAACGACGGCCGCAATGTTGCCTTCGGCCTTGCTCAGCAGGTTCGACACGCGCTTGTTCACCGCCGCTAGCGCTGCCGCTTCCGGCAGTTTGCGGAACGCCTGCACTGCCTGGACGCGTTGGTCGAAGTCTAGAGCCGAGCCCGGTTTCAGGGCTCGCACCGACAGGTAGGTTGCGACGTCGACACCTTCGTCTTCATAACGCGCACGCAGGCGGTCGAAAATGAATTCCAGCACCGCGTCGGCCAGGCCGGCAGCCTTGACCTTGCTGCCGAACGCATTCACGGCGAAGGCCACGGCGTCGTTCAGGTCCAGGTCCAGCTGCTTGTCGATGAGGATGCGCAGCACGCCCAGCGCTGCGCGACGCAGTGCGTACGGGTCCTTGCTGCCGGTGGGCAGCATGCCGATACCGAAGATGCCGACCAGGGTGTCGAGCTTGTCGGCGATCGCCACGGCCGCACCGGTCAGGGTGGTCGGCAATTCAGCGCCGGCGCCACGCGGCATGTACTGTTCGTTCAGCGCCAGGGCAACATCCTGCGGCTCGCCGTCGTTGAGGGCGTAGTAGTAACCGGCGATACCTTGCATCTCCGGGAACTCACCGACCATCTCGGTGGACAGGTCGCACTTGGACAGGATGCCGGCACGTGCCGCGCGCTGGGCATCGCCGCCGATGCGTGGAGCGATGAAGGCTGCCAGTTTCGATACGCGCTCGGCCTTGTCGTAGACGCTGCCGAGTTTTTCCTGGAACACCACGTTGCGCAGGCGCTCGTTGAAGCTTTCCAGAGGCTGCTTCTTGTCTTGCTTGAAAAAGAACTCGGCATCGGTCAAACGCGGGCGTACGACTTTTTCGTTACCGGCGATGATCTGCTGCGGGTCCTTGCTTTCGATGTTGGCCACCGTGATGAAGCGCGGCAGCAACTTGCCTTCGGCGTCCAGCAGGCAGAAGTATTTCTGGTTGTCCTGCATGGTGGTGATCAGCGCTTCCTGGGGCACTTCAAGGAAGCGCTCCTCGAACGAGCACACCAGTGGCACCGGCCATTCCACCAGCGCGGTCACTTCGTCCAGCAGGCTGGCCGGCACGATAGCCGTGCCTTCCTGGGCGGTCGCCAGTTCTTCGGTGCGTTTGCTGATCAGCTCGCGGCGCTCGTTGGAATCGGCCAATACATAGGCAGCGCGCAGGTCGGCCAGGTAATTGGCCGGCGACGTGATACGCACGCTCTGCGGATGATGGAAACGGTGACCGCGAGAATCACGACCGGCCTTCTGGGCGAGGATCGTGCAATCGATGACCTGGTCACCGAGCAGCATCACCAGCCATTGGGTCGGACGCACGAACTCTTCCTTGCGCGCAGCCCAGCGCATGCGCTTGGGAATCGGCAAGTCATTGAGGGAGTCCTCGACGATGGTCGGCAACAGGCTGGCGGTCGGCTTGCCCTTGATGCTCTGGCTGTAGCGCAGCTTCGGGCCGCTCTGGTCGATTTCGCTCAGATCGACGCCGCACTTCTTGGCGAAGCCCAGGGCGGCCTGGGTCGGGTTGCCGTCGGCATCGAACGCGGCTTGCACGGGCGGGCCGTCGAGGTTGATGCTGCGGTCCGGCTGTTGCGTCGCCAGGGCGGTGATCAGCACGGCCAGGCGGCGCGGCGCGGCGTAGACGTGCTTGGTTTCGAAGTTCAGGCCAGCGGCTTGCAGGCCTTTCTCGATGCCGGCCAGGAATGCATCGGCCAGGGTGTTCAGGGCTTTGGGTGGCAGTTCTTCGGTGCCCAGTTCAACCAGAAAATCTTGAGCACTCATTGTGCAGCCTCCAGCTTAGCCAACACTTCATCACGCAGGTCCGGGGTCGCCATCGGGAAGCCCAGCTTGGCACGGGCCAGCAGGTAGGCTTGCGCGACGGAACGCGCCAGGGTGCGCACACGCAGGATGTATTGCTGGCGCGCGGTCACGGAAATCGCCCGGCGTGCATCCAGCAGATTGAAGGTATGAGATGCCTTCAAGACCATTTCATAACTCGGCAGCGGCAGCGGCTGGTCCAGTTCGATCAGGCGCTTGGCTTCGCTTTCATAGAAATCGAACAACTCGAACAGCTTGTCGACGTTGGCGTGTTCGAAGTTGTAGGTCGATTGCTCCACTTCGTTCTGATGGAACACGTCGCCATACGTCACTTTGCCGAACGGACCGTCGGCCCATACCAGGTCGTAGACCGAATCCACGCCTTGCAGGTACATGGCTAGGCGTTCCAGGCCGTAGGTGATCTCGCCGGTCACCGGGTAGCATTCGATGCCGCCCGCTTGCTGGAAATAGGTGAATTGGGTCACTTCCATGCCGTTGAGCCAGACTTCCCAGCCCAGGCCCCAGGCGCCCAGGGTCGGTGATTCCCAGTTGTCTTCGACGAAACGAATGTCGTGCACCAGCGGGTCGAGGCCCACATGTTTGAGGGAGCCCAGGTACAGCTCCTGGAAGTTTTCCGGGTTCGGCTTCAGCACGACCTGAAATTGGTAGTAATGCTGCAGGCGGTTCGGGTTTTCGCCGTAGCGGCCGTCAGTCGGGCGGCGGCTTGGCTGCACATAAGCGGCGTTCCAGGTTTCCGGGCCGATGGCACGCAGAAACGTGGCAGTGTGGAAAGTGCCGGCGCCTACTTCCATATCGTAGGGCTGAAGTACCACGCAACCTTGCTCGGCCCAGTATTGCTGGAGGGCGAGGATCAAGTCTTGGAAGGTACGCACGGCTGGCGTAGGCTGGCTCACGAAATTCACCTGTTTCTTGGGCTGCGATTTAAAGAGCGGGAGTATACCCGATTCGTTCGTGCGCACGCCCCCTGGAGCCTTATGCCACGCTGCTTTTGGTGTTCCGAAGATCCGTTGTACATGGCTTATCACGATCAGGAGTGGGGGACGCCGCTGCGCGATGCGCAGGGTTTGTTCGAGTTGCTTCTGCTCGAAGGGTTCCAGGCCGGTCTGTCCTGGATCACCGTTTTGCGCAAACGCGAACGTTACCGGGAAGTGCTCTACGGCTTCGATGTACAACGGGTGGCGCAGATGAGCGACGCCGAAATCGATGAACTGATGCTCGACCCCGGCATTATCCGCAACCGCCTCAAGCTCAAGGCGGCGCGGCGCAACGCCCAGGCCTGGCTGGCGCTGGAAGACCCGGTGGCATTTCTCTGGTCGTTCGTAGGCAACCAACCGATCATCAACCATTTCAAGGACCGCACCGAAGTGCCGGCCATCACCCCCGAGGCACTGGCGATGAGCAAAGGCCTGAAAAAAGCCGGGTTCACCTTCGTCGGCCCGACCATCTGCTACGCCTTGATGCAGGCCTCGGGCATGGTCATGGACCACACCCAGGACTGCGACCGCTACGCCGAGTTGGTAAACGGCGGTTAGAATAGCCGGCTCGCAACACGGCCCATGAATTCAGGAGTGACCTGTGGATAAGTTGAAAGGCGCCTTGCTGGTCGGCGCTCTGCGGTTGTTTGCGCTGCTCCCTTGGCGAGCGGTGCAGGCGGTGGGCTCGGCCATTGGCTGGCTCATGTGGAAATTACCCAACCGTTCCCGCGACGTGGTGCGGATCAACCTCGCCAAGTGTTTTCCCGAGATGGACCCGGCCGAGCGCGAGCGCCTGGTGGGCCAGAGCCTCAAGGACATCGGCAAATCCTTGACCGAAAGCGCCTGTGCCTGGATCTGGCCGGCCCAGCGCTCCATCGAACTGGTGCGCGAAGTCGAAGGCCTGGAAGTGCTGAAAGAAGCGCTGGCCTCGGGCAAAGGCGTGGTCGGCATCACCAGCCACCTGGGCAACTGGGAAGTGCTCAACCACTTCTATTGCAGCCAGTGCAAACCGATTATTTTCTACCGCCCGCCCAAGCTCAAGGCGGTGGATGAGTTGCTGCAAAAGCAACGCGTGCAACTGGGCAACAAGGTCGCGGCGTCTACCAAGGAAGGCATCCTCAGCGTCATCAAGGAAGTGCGCAAGGGCGGCCAGGTGGGGATCCCCGCCGATCCGGAGCCGTCCGAATCCGCCGGCATCTTCGTGCCCTTCTTCGCCACCCAGGCCCTGACCAGCAAGTTCGTGCCGAACATGCTCGCCGGCGGCAAGGCGGTCGGCGTCTTCCTCCACGCCCTGCGCCTGCCGGACGGCTCCGGCTACAAAGTCATCCTCGAAGCCGCCCCGGACGAGATGTACAGCACCGACACCGAAACCGCCTGCGCCGCCATGAGCAAAGTGGTCGAGCGTTATGTACGGGCCTACCCGAGCCAGTACATGTGGAGCATGAAACGCTTCAAGAAACGCCCGCCGGGCGAGGCGCGGTGGTACTGAAGACCTGCTCTGGACGGCGCGCCACGAAACCCTGTGGGAGCGAGCTTGCTCGCGATAGCGGCCTGACCCTCGCCACATAACTGACTGACCCCACCCTCCCCGTGGCGAGGGAGCTTGCTCCCGCTGGGCTGCGCAGCGGCCCTTCATCGATATGCACAACATCAACCGGTGGGAGCGAGCCTGCTCGCGAAAAGATATTCACCCATACATCACCATCGCGAACGAACTCCAACGCATCGGCGCCGCTCAACGAGCACCGCAGCACCTCGATCATCCAGCGCGCGGCACGGGTAGAGGAAGTCGCCAACATGATTATCTATGCCAGCTCGGAACAGGCCTCGGCCACCACCGGAGCGGCGCTGCGAGTTGACGGCGGTGTGGTGGACAGCATCGTTTAGCTGCGTTGCCAAGAGCATGGCAAGTGTCCTTGCTCCGGTTCCCATGACGCCATGCAAAAAAGCGCCGCTTCCTCATCCGAGAGAAGCGGCGTTTTTTCTTTTGGAAGCAACATTGGTTGATTCGACCAACTTTCGGAACGTTGAAGGGATTGGTTCAGCTCACCCCTGTTTTGCAGTGGATCCGAGCCCCTTCGGCTAGCCGTTCTCGCCCAGGCGATCCGAGCCAACTTCGGCTACTCGTAACTCGATCAGACGATCGGAACCACCTTCGGCTACGCGTTTCTCGATAAGACGATCGGAGCCTCCTTCCGCTACCCTGTTTTCGATCAGGCGATCCGAGCCGCCTTCGGCTATGCGTTTCTCGATCAGGCGATCGGAGCCACCTTCGGCTATTCGTTTTTCGATCAGGCGATCCGAACCGCCTTCAGCGAATGTAGGTTGAACAAAAGAAGTCGCGAACGCATTGCCGAGCGACAGTGCCAGAAGCGAGCCAACGAGTGTTTTGCTGAAAGTGTTCATGTCCAAATCCTTATTTATTCGTAGATGAGTGAGTTAGACGGCGACGTGCAAACGGACGTCGACGTTGCCGCGGGTCGCGTTGGAGTACGGGCAAACTTGGTGAGCCGCGTCGACCAGCGCTTGAGCATCGGCTTGATCCAGACCTGGCAGGCTGATGTGCAGGTCGATGTCCAGACCGAAACCGCCAGGGATCTGGCCGATGCCGACGTGTGCCGTGATCGAGGCGTCAGCCGGAATGCTGCGTTTGCTTTGGCTGGCGACAAATTTCAATGCGCCGATGAAGCAGGCGGAGTAGCCGGCTGCGAACAACTGCTCAGGGTTGGTGGCTTCACCGCCGGCACCGCCCAAGGCTTTTGGGGTAGCCAGTTTCACGTCGAGGATCTTGTCGCTGGAAATAGCACGGCCATCACGGCCACCGGTGGAGGTTGCGACTGCGGTGTAGAGAACGTTCATGGGTGTTTTCCTTTTTCCTGATGGGTCTGATTGAGTTTTGGTTGCGCTAAATGTTTGTGCGCTAACCAGTGGCGATAAAGTTAACGCCCAAATACTTAGCGCGCAAGACAAATTTTCAGAAATATTCACGTTTTTATTTAATTTATTGATTTAAAAAGAAATTTATTTTTTAGAATTACGGTGCCAACCCGCATGAGCGGAGGGAGACAGAGGAAAGGAAGTGGCGAGGGCTGGCAGAGCCAGCGCAATGGCAGCCTTCGGAGAGATGGAATTCACAAGCACAACGATTGTTTCTTGATCGTATCCACGCCCCACGTGGGAATGCTGCCAGGGGAAGCTCCACGTTCCGCTTCTGACGCTGAGCGTGGGAAGGACCCGCCGACCAAATACGCCCTTACCGGACCACGTATATATGAGCCTTTGCCTACAACCACATCGGAACCAGCCTGCTTGTATGTCTTGCTCCTGGGCTCTATAGTCTTTTTGCTCTGCCCGTCATCGTGTTCACCCCATGAAACGACCCTGCATCAGCAACTTCAAACATCAAATATTCCGCTCTACCGCAATGCAACTCGCTAAAGAGTTTTTGGGGGATGATCCTGGAGCGCTAGCGGAGAAAGGTATCGACGTTGAGCGGATAAGATACGAGCCGATTACCCGAGAGGCACTTGACCAATGCTATCTATGGGGCCCTGAGGCCCAACTTTATCCATGGGAGGATATTCCTGGCTGGAAGATTCGCGACGGGAAGGCGTTTGACCTTTCTCTATGGTATGACGAGGAGTTATGTGGGCTTTGTTTTGCCACGCCCAAATCAAGCACCTTGTCGATCAAGGTTGTCCTCTTGGAGGGCAAGCCGGACGCCAATCACCCTTTAAAAGGTGAAGTTGCCGGTTTGGTCTTGATTGCGATCAGCCGATACGCGCGAATGCTGAAGCTCCACGAGATAGAGATTTTTGAGCCCGACCCTGGAGCCGTCCCATGGTATCTGTACCTAGGCTTCGATTTCGACGACCAGCGGCGCCTTGTTATAGCGGTGAACCAGGCATAACATGAACCCAAATTTATTGTGAGTTTTCCATGAAGGCTTCCAAGCGAACTCCAAAACCATTACTTGCAGCTCAATACCAAGCGGAAGCTCGCCGTCTGGCTGGTTGCGCGACCAGTATTGAGCGCCAATTCTTGTCGGCTAGCCTCGCCAAGGGTAGGGAGCATGAGCCGGTCGGTCGAATGGCCGGTGCCAGAGTCTGATTTCTGTTGGTATTGATAAAAAAACCGCCTGATTGGCGGTTTTTTTCTCTGGGCAAAGCCAACCCGGCTAAGCAACGGCCACTTGATTACGCCCCAGCGCCTTCGCTCGATACAGGGCTTTATCCGCATCGTTCATCAGGCTGTGCAGATCCTTATTGCAAGCCCCCGTCGATGCGACGCCGAGACTGGCTGATATGCAGTGAACAGGCTCAATCATCAAGCCAGCGATCGTATCGATGAGCTGTTTTGCAATCTGAGTGGCGACTTCGATGGAAGTGTCTGGAAGCAAAATAGCGAACTCTTCGCCACCAAGCCGGCCGTGAATATCCGTTGCCCGAAACGACGAGCTGATGACCACGCCCATCTGGCGCAGGACCTGATCACCGACCTGATGGCCGTAGGTATCGTTGATGTGTTTGAAGTGATCCATGTCCAACATGACCGCGCACAACCCCAACCGGTTGGTTCTGCATTCGTCGTAAAGCTGCTGGGCATGCTCGAAAAAAGCCCGTCGACTTTTCAGGCCGGTCAGTTCATCGGTTTGTGCGGCGCGGGTTGAGATGCTGTTCGCCTGTTCCATCTCGCGGGTGAGTCGAAAGGCGGTTTCCAATGCCTGGGACATTTTGTGGGTGGCGCGGGCAGCAAATGCCGCGAACACCAGGATCGAAAGCGCCATGCCGACTTGAATCGGCGACGGTTGGAACAGCAGCCAGACCGTGCACGGAAACAGCACCAGGCCAATGGAGACCAGTGTCATGTCCCGGTAGGCGGAGTAACAGGACACCGCGCTGACAGTCATCCCCACGGTAAAAAGCATGACGAGAGCTTGCGAGAGGAGATCGTTTTGCGGCATCAAAACAAGCGCGCCACCGCCCCAGATGCTCGCGGACAACACCAGCGAGACCCAGTATCTGCGCTCCCAGCGTTGAGGCGTGCGCTGAACCTCGTCGCTGCGAAAATAGGCAACGAACATCGCGATCCGCAGCAGCGTCGATCCGCTTAATATGGCCAGCCACCAAACAACTGTGCTGTGCTCAAAGCGATCCCAACACAGCCAACACAACATGATGGCCGCGAGGTAACTACCAAACACCGCGGAAACGGATTGGCGAAACAGTTGCTGCAGTCGGTCAGTGCGCACTTGTCCGGCTATGCAAAAGTCCATGCCATTGCGAGATCTTGGGCCATCCATGTGATCCACCTGATCGTGAAGCCGCTAGAAAACGCGATTGTGGCACCCTGCCAGCAACGCAAACAACCGAATTACACCTGCACCCACGAGCTTTGCATCGTGGCGAGGGAATTCAGCCCCGCGGGGTTGCGCAGCAAGCCACCATTTCCCAGACTAAAACCGTCCCCGTGGCGAGGGAGCTTGCTCCCGTTGGCTGCGAAGCAGCCCCAAAACAAGCCGACGCATTCCTACAGACAAACCGCATGATCGGTTGCGACCGCTGCGCGGCCGAGCGGGAGCAAGCTCCCTCGCCACAGGGATCGGAGCTGAAAACGAAGCGCTGTTTATTCCCGCTCTGCCATCTTTCCGTCAAGCTACACATCCTTGCGCCATTACCTACAACTACGCCAGAATCCGCCGGCTTGTGCGCCTTGCCCTCGGGTTCTATTGTCGTCCTGCCACTGCCCATCAGTGGTCGGGTTTAGTAGCTCGAGGTATTTAGTGAGGTGCAACAGCTTCTACCAGTCAGGTATTTCCATGCCTGTATTTGATGGCGGCTGTGCGCAGGGCGCCCTCGGGCGCGCCGGCTTTGCTAAGTCCCCGGTCTACTAACCTGCGTACAGCTGCCACCCTTCTGTTTAGTAGCGAGGGGTTGCGGCTTCACATAAGGACTTAGCTCATGTTCAAGCCTTCTCCGAATCCCCCAGAGGCGGACAACACCTCCCCGCCAAAACCAAGAGATGCTCTCCAATCCGCTCAACTCTTCACCGTCGTACAAGACACCGACAACGAGTGCCTGCTCGCCAACCTCAGCGAAACCCTGGCATCAGCCGACGCCATGGTCAGCAACCTCGCGTTCGATCTGGAAGGCTCACACCGCCACATCGCCCTCGGCGTCCAGCAACTGATCGAGCTGAGCTCATTACTGGCGAACCGAGTTCTGGACAACGTTGATCCAAGATAGGCAGTCACACTGCAACCCCCGTGGCGAGGGAGCTTGCTCCCGCTGGGCTGCGAAGCAGCCCATTGGATAACGCTGAGCCGCGATAGCGAGCGAACCCCGCCAAAGAAAAACCCGACGCTTTACGTCGGGTTTTTATGTGCGGGTTACTCGACTTGCGACAGTTTGGCGTCGTCGCAACCGGCAGCGCGGCACTCGCGCTCGACAGCCTTGAGTATGACGATACGCGCCTCGGTCTTCTCATTGGCACAGTCCAGGTAGAGCAGGCCATCGTTGGAACAGGCGTTGTCACGAATCTTGATCCACTGGATCTGAGCGGCTTTCACCTTCTTCTTTTGATCCGGGTTCAGGGCACTCATCGTCTTCTTGTATTGCTCGTTGATTTCCTGGTCCGACTGAACCATTTTCAGCGACGCGCAATAGGTTCTGTCATAGGCGTTTCTAGGGTTATCGCAACTCATCGCAGACGCCGATGCTGATGCCATTGCCAGCAATGCCCCAACCAACAAAGACTTGATCACTCACTTCTCTCCCTGAATGCCCTCTATTGATTAGAGGTCGCGGCGGGGAATTTATCATGAGGGTCGTAGAACAATGAAGCGGATCTATGGTTCGACCCTCCGCCCTTCGCCCTCCTTTCGGAACGAAAAACAAGTAGCTACCGTATCGAGCGAGGGGTATCCCCACTCATCCCCAAGCCGGTCAAACACTCGTGGCGAGGGAGCTTGCTCCCGCTGGGGCTGCACAGCAGCCCCAAAAGGCCGACACATTCCTACAGACAAACCGCATAAATCCTTGGAAGGCCCCCGCCGTCACATCCTCCTTGGCATCCAGCAGTTGATTGAGCTGAGTTCATTGCTGGCGAATCGGGTGTTGGATAACGTCGATCCCCAATAGCGACAGCTCTCAACGAAAACCCGACGCTTCGCGTTGGGTTTTCGTTGAGGCATGCGTTGAGGGCTGCAAGCGCTCCCTTTATCCAGTGCCAGGCGATATCCTGCCTGACATCCGTCGCTTGGAAAGCACAATGAACGTCAAAAAAATTCATTCCTTATCGCTTATGGGAATCAGCGTTGCCGTCGTTGGAGCCCTACAGCTTCTTCTGCACGAAGCCATGATCATAATCGAGGAGGCAAGGTCTGGAGGCATTCCCTATCAGCTAAGTGCGGAGATTCTGTTCGTTGTCCTTAGCCATGCACTCATCATTAGCGCGATTCCGCTGTTATTAGTCACTAGAAATAAAACGATGGCAAGTTACATTGCTCTTTCGGTTCTTCTGTCGATCTACGCCCAATTTATGATAGGTATCAATATCGCTGGAGTTACAGTCTCTGTAGTGATTTTATCTGTGTTGATTATCTATGCAGTCAGAAAATTAAGCTTCGCCATCCGTTATTTCCGTGCGAAATAAATTCTAGGTTAAAGTATTTGCGAGGAATATTTATAAGCCAACTCGAGCATAAAAAAGCGGGGCTGCGTGTAAATGCAGCCCCGCTTTTTTATTGCTCGATCAGCTCAAAACGCCGGCAGAACCGCCCCTTTGTACTTCTCGAGAATAAACGCCTTCACTTCCGGCGTATGCAGCGCTGCAACCAGTTTCTTCATGGCCTCGCTGTCCTTGTCGTCCGGACGGGCTACCAGAATATTCACGTAAGGCGAGTCGTTGCCTTCGATTACCAGCGCATCCTTGGAAGGGTCAAGCTTGGCCTCCAACGCATAGTTGGTATTGATCAATGCCAGATCCACTTGAGTCAGCACGCGCGGAATGGTTGCCGCTTCCAGCTCACGGAACTTCAGATCCTTCGAATTCTCGGTGATGTCTTTGGTAGTCGACAGGATGTTGTTCGAGTCCTTGAGCTTGATCAGCCCTGCTTTGGCCAGCAATAACAGCGCACGGCCGCCATTGGTAGCATCGTTCGGGATCACGACATTGGCGCCGCCTGGCAGTTCTGTAAGTGCCTTGTACTTGCTGGAGTACGCGCCCAGGGGTTCCAGGTGCACACCGGCTACGCTCACCAGATTCGTGCCCTTGGCCTTGTTGAACTCATCCAGGTACGGCTGGTGCTGGAAGAAGTTGGCGTCCAGGCGCTTTTCGGCGACTTGTACGTTGGGCTGGACGTAGTCGGTGAAGACTTTGACCTTGAGGTCCACGCCTTCCTTCGCCAATGCCGGTTTGACGAACTCGAGAATTTCCGCGTGAGGAACCGGCGTGGCCGCGACGGTCAGGGTGTCGGCGTGTGCGGAGAACGCTGCGGCGGCAGCGAAGGCGACCAGTAGTTTTTTCATTCAGCTAACTCCTTTTGAGGCGCCTGCTCTTGGCGCCTGCCAGCGAATGGCCGGCTCATGGTTTATTGGCGCGAGGCCTTATTTTCTAGAGAAATGCACAACCAATTTGTCGCCCACGGTTTGCAGGACCTGGACCAGCACCAGCAGCAACACCACCGTGACCACCATCACGTCGGTCTGGAAACGCTGGTAGCCGAAGCGGATCGCCAGGTCGCCCAGGCCACCAGCGCCGACCACACCGGCCATGGCCGTGTAGGACACCAAAGTAATCGCTGTCACCGTAATCGCTGCGAAAATGCCCGGACGGGCTTCCGGCAGCAATGCGTTGACGATGATCTGTCGCGTGGTAGCGCCCATGGCCTGGGTCGCTTCGATGATGCCGCGATCGACTTCGCGCAGGGCGGTTTCCACCAGGCGGGCGAAGAATGGCGTTGCGCCCACCACCAGTGGCGGGATCGCGCCGGCCACGCCCAACGACGTGCCGGTGATCAACACCGTGAACGGGATCATCACGATCAACAGGATGATGAATGGCAGCGAACGCAGGATGTTCACGATCAGCGACAGCAGCGCGTAGAGGCCCCGGGCTTCAAGCAATTGGCGCGGGCTGCAGAGAAACAGCAACACGCCCAGCGGCAGGCCGAGCAGTACGGTGAACAGCAGCGAACCGAACAGCATCAGGAAGGTGTCGCCGGTTGCCAGCCAGATTTCCAGCCAGTCGATGTTTGCAAAAAATTCCATCAGCGCAGCACCTCCATGTGGACATCGGCCGCGGTGAAGCGGGCGAAGGCCGCTTCCATGTCACCGCCGGTGATGGCGAGGGTCAGTTGCCCGTAGGGGGTGTCTTTGATGCGGTCGATACGACCGGCCAGGATGCTGTAGTCCACACCGGTTTCGCGAGCGACGGTTCCAAGCAACGGCGCGTAGGTCGCTTCGCCCTGGAATGTCAGACGCACGATGCGCCCTGGGACGTGAGCGAAGTCGTCGCGCTGTTCGCTTTCGTCGATCTGCTCGTCTTCCTGGACGAAACGCTTGGTGGTCGGATGCTTGGGGTGCAGGAACACCTCGGCTACCGGGCCTTGCTCGACGATCACGCCGGCGTCCATCACCGCAACTTCATCGCAGACACGCCGGATCACGTCCATCTCATGGGTGATCAGTACGATGGTCAGCTTAAGCTCACGGTTGATCTCTGCCAGCAGTTGCAGCACCGAGGCGGTGGTCTGTGGGTCGAGCGCGCTGGTGGCTTCGTCGCACAACAGGATCTTCGGCTTGGTTGCCAGGGCGCGGGCGATGCCGACGCGCTGCTTCTGGCCGCCGGACAACTGCGCCGGGTATTTGCGGGCGTGGTCGGACAGCCCTACCCGCGCCAGCAATTCGGCAACGCGACGGTCGATGTCGCTGCGCGACAGTTCGCCCGCCAGCGTCAGTGGCATGGCCACGTTGTCGGCCACGGTCTTGGACGCGAGCAGATTGAAGTGCTGGAAAATCATCCCGACCTGCTGGCGAAAACGGCGCAGGCCGTTGGCGTCCAGCGCGGTGACTTCTTCGCCGTCGACGATGATCTTGCCGCCGCTGGAATCTTCCAGGCGATTGATCAGGCGCAGCAGGGTACTTTTTCCCGCACCGGAATGGCCGATCAGGCCGAAGACCTGACCGTTCTGAATGGTCAGACTGGTCGGGTGCAGCGCGGGGATATCCCTACCGGCAACCCGGTAGGTTTTATGGACGTTTTGAAACTCGATCACGTAGCGAACCTTGTGGGGCGCGGTGGAAAAGGATCAGCGGTAAGCCGGGCGCGCATTTTAGCCTGTCCGTATAGAGGTTCTTAGCATTTATTTGAGATTGAACCAGCGATTTGGCAATAAGGCGATCAAAGGACATAAAAAAGGAACACAGCGAAACGGTATCGGTCACTCATTAGGCACCTCCACATATGCCCAGGTACCGTGCCTGGCGCATCGAACTCACGGGTCCTGGCCACGGCGGGGATCGCAACGAGGAGTCATGCCTGATGAGCACTAAAAAACCTGCCGCCCCCAGCCAGATGGCCGGGACCGACACGCTGGATCGCAGCAATACCAACGCCAAGCTGGAGAGCCTCGAGCAGTTTCGCTCCGATGCCACCGAACAGGCCTTGCGCACCAATCAGGGCGTGAAGATCGCCGATAACCAGAACACCCTCCGCGTCGGGCCGCGTGGGCCGTCGTTGCTGGAAGACTTCATCATGCGTGAAAAAATCACGCATTTTGACCATGAACGTATTCCCGAGCGCATCGTTCACGCCCGAGGGACCGGTGCCCATGGCTACTTTCAAGCCTACGAATCGCATGCGGCCCTGACCAAGGCCGGTTTCCTGCAAGACCCAGGTAAAAAGACGCCAGTGTTTGTACGTTTTTCCACCGTGCAGGGCCCACGGGGTTCCGGTGACACGGTGCGGGACGTGCGCGGCTTTGCAGTGAAATTCTTCACCGACGAAGGCAACTTCGATCTGGTGGGCAACAACATGCCGGTGTTCTTCATCCAGGATGCGGTGAAGTTTCCGGATTTCGTCCATGCGGTGAAACCCGAGCCCCATAACGAAATCCCCACCGGCGGATCGGCCCACGACACCTTCTGGGATTTTGTCTCGCTGGTGCCGGAATCGGCTCATATGGTGATCTGGGCGATGTCCGACCGGGCGATCCCGAAAAGCCTGCGTTCCATGCAGGGTTTCGGCGTGCACACCTTTCGCATGATCAACGCCGAAGGCCGCAGCAGCTTCGTCAAGTTCCACTGGCGGCCCAAAGCCGGGACCTGTTCCCTGGTATGGGACGAAGCCCAGAAGCTCGCGGGCAAGGACACTGATTACCACCGTCGCGATCTCTGGGAGTCGATCGAGATGGGCGACTACCCCGAGTGGGAATTTGGCGTACAGATTGTCGCCGAGGAAGACGAGCACAAGTTCGACTTCGACCTGCTCGACCCGACCAAGATCATCCCCGAAGAGCTGGTACCCATTACGCCGCTGGGCAAGATGGTGCTGAACCGCAACCCGGACAACTTCTTTGCCGAAGTCGAGCAGGTTGCGTTCTGCCCCGGACATATCGTGCCGGGCATTGATTTCAGTAACGACCCATTGCTGCAAGGCCGGCTGTTTTCCTACACCGATACGCAGATCAGCCGACTCGGTGGGCCGAACTTTCATGAGCTGCCAATCAACCGCGCCATCACCCCGGTGCACAACGGCCAGCGTGATGCCATGCACCGCACCACTATCGACAAGGGGCGCGCGTCCTACGAGCCGAACTCCATCGATGGCGGCTGGCCGAAGGAAACCCCGCCCGGTCCGCAGGATGGTGGTTTCGAAAGTTATCCGGAGCGCATCGACGCCCACAAGATTCGCCAGCGCAGCGATTCGTTCGGCGATCATTTCTCCCAGGCGCGGTTGTTCTACAAGAGCATGAGCGCCCACGAGCAAGAGCACATCATCGCGGCGTACAGCTTCGAACTGGGCAAAGTGGAACGCGAGTTCATCAGGGCGCGGCAGGTGAACGAGATTCTCGCCAACATCGATCTGGAACTGGCCGGGCGAGTTGCGAAGAACCTTGGATTGCCGGCTCCCACTGCCGGTACGGTCGATGTTCCGACGCCTTCCCTGGAGCAGTCCCCGGCGTTGAGCCAGGCCAATCTGCTGTCCGGCGATATCAAAACCCGCAAGGTCGCGGTGTTGGTGGCCAATGGCGTCGAGGGGACAATCATCGATGCGCTCAAGCAGGCACTGGAAGCCGAAGGGGCCCACGCGAAAATCCTCGGCCCAACCTCCGCGCCGGTGACCACCGCCGCTGGGCAGACGCTGCCGGTGGATGCGTCCATGGAAGGCTTGCCGTCGATTGCCTTTGACGCGGTGTTCGTGCCGGGAGGGGTGGAGTCGATCAAGGCGCTGAGTGCCGATGGCGTGGCGTTGCATTACCTGTTGGAAGCCTACAAGCACCTGAAGGCCATCGCGCTGCATGGCGAAGCGCGGCAATTACTGGTGTTGTTGAAGCTGGAGGCGGATGCGGGGCTGATTCCGGACGCTGATGCGGGCAAGTTCCAGGCTTTTTTTGACGCGATTGCCCAGCATCGGGTTTGGGCGCGGGAGCCTAAGGCCAAGGCTATTCCAGCCTGAAGAGATTTGTTGTTTGGTAGGACGCCTTCGCGAGCGGGCTCGCTCCCACAGGGTTATGTGTCGTTCACAACACCCATGTGGGAGCGAGCCTGCTCGCGAAGCTTTCAGAGCTTACGCGGAGTCAGAACCACTTGCGCCGGCACGCTGCGCAAGATCTGCTTCTGCAGTTTCAGATAGAACCCGGGATCGAGTTTCTTGACCCGCTTGGTCAGCAATGTCGCCAACCAAGGGTAATCATCGGTGCGCGGTGCCTGGATGCTGACGTCGCACTGATAATTCACCACATCGGCGGCGATGGCGTCCAATTGATGACGCATTTTCTGGATATCGCCGATATTCAGCGCAACTGTGGTGCTCTGCGCACTCGGGTCGATCACCCTTGCAACCGGCTTGGCTTCGGCGGCCTGGAGGGCGGCTTCGGCTTTTTCCAGCTCGGCCTTGCGGGCCTGGGCGATCGCACTGTTCACTTCGCCGGTAAGTGCCGGCGCTTTTGGCATCAGCGCGCGAGCCCGGCTCAGGGCGGTGGCGGCGGCGTTTACATCGCCTTTTTGCAGGTCGATCTGGCTGCGGCGCAAGTACGCCTCGGCCAGTTGCCGCTGGTAAGGCTCCAGCGACGGATCTTCAGGCGTCTGGGCTTGCAACGCGGCCAACTGGCCTTCTGCTGTGGCCAATTCATTGCTGGCCAGGCTCTGTTCGAGCTGCGCGACGGCCGGGCCCCGGGTATCCGGGGTTTCGACGGTCGGCGGCGTGCTCTGGCAGGCGCCCAGCAGCAGGGAAAACGCGACAAGGAGCAGATAACGGGAGGCGAACGGCTTCATTCCTGCGACTCTCTAATTGCGCAAAAAGCGAGCAAGTCTACACCCCTCGACGGGGCAGGACAAAACTCAGCAGAAACAACGCCGCCGCGCTGACCACGATCGACGGTCCGGCCGGAGTGTCCTTGAACCACGACAACGCCAGCCCGCCACACACCGCGAGCATGCCCAGCAGGCTTGCGCCCAGGGCCATCTGCTCCGGTGAGCGGGCGTGACGCTGTGCCGCAGCCGCCGGAATGATCAGCAATGAAGTAATCAGCAATACACCAACGATCTTCATCGCCACGGCAATCACCACTGCGATCAACAGCATCAGCGCCAATCGCAGGCCCACCACGGGCAGGCCCTCGACCCGTGCCAGCTCCTCATGGACGGTAACTGCCAGCAACGGACGCCACAGCGCCACGAGCAACAACAATACCGCCGCGCTACCGCCGAGGATCCAGGCCAGGTCCATCGGACTGATCGCCAGTAGATCGCCGAACAGATAGGCCATCAGGTCGATCCGCACGTCGCGCATGAAGCTGAGCACCACCAGCCCGAGGGACAGCGTGCTGGGGGCCAGGATGCCCAGCAGGGTGTCGGACGCCAGCGGCTGGCGCTGTTGCAAGGTCACCAGCACCACCGCGAGCAGCAGGCAACCCACGGTCACCGCGATGGCGGGGCTGACGTCCAGCAGAAACCCCATGGCCACGCCGAGCAGCGCCGCGTGGGACAAGGTGTCGCCGAAATAGGCCATGCGCCGCCAGACCACGAACGAGCCCAAGGGGCCGGCCACCAGCGCCAGCGCCAAACCTGCAAGCAGGGCGTACAACAGAAAATCAGCCATGCTTGCAGCCGTCTCCATGAACATGAGTGGAAGCAGAAGGAGCGCTGACCACCGAACCGTGCAGGTCATGGGAATGGTCATGATGGTGGTGATAAATCGCCAGGCTTTGTGCGTTTTTTCCGAACAACTCGACAAAGGCCGGATCGCCACTGACTTGCTCGGGATGCCCGGAGCAGCAGACGTGACGGTTCAGACAGACCACCTGGTCGGTGGTGCTCATCACCAGGTGAAGGTCGTGCGACACCATCAATACCCCGCAGCCGTGGCGGTCGCGCAGGCGGGTGATCAAGCTGTAAAGCTCGGCCTGTCCCGCCACATCGACGCCTTGCACGGGCTCGTCGAGCACCAGCAGCTCGGGCTCGCGCAACAGGGCGCGGGCCAGCAATACACGCTGCATCTCGCCGCCGGACACACTCTGCACCGGGCTGTCGATCACGTGCTCGGCGCCGACTTCCTTCAGCGCCGCCAAGGCTCGCTCGCGGTCGACGCCCGGCACCAGGCGCAGAAAGCGCAGCACGGACAGCGGCAAGGTCGGGTCGACGTGGAGTTTCTGCGGCATGTAGCCGACACGCAGCCGGGGCTTGCGCCAGACGCTGCCGCTGTCCGGCTTGAGCAGGCCCAGCACGGCGCGCACCAGGGTGGTCTTGCCGGCGCCGTTGGGGCCGATCAAGGTGACGATCTGCCCCGGTTCGACGCTCAGGTGGATGTTGTCCAGCACGCTCTGCCCGGCGAACGTCACGGCCACCTGTTCGAGGCGGATCAACGCGTTGCTCATCAGGCCCCCTGGCAACCGGAGCACAGGCCGACCACTTCGACGGTCTGGGTGTCGACCACGAAGCCGACGTCCTTGGCGCTGGCGACGATCGCGTCGCTGATGGACTTCTGTTCCAGCTCGATGGCCGCATGACATTCGCGGCAGATCAGGAACTGGCCTTGGTGGGCGTGCTCCGGATGGTTGCAGCCAACGAAGGCGTTTAGCGAAGAAATGCGATGGACCAAGCCGTTTTCCAGCAGGAAATCCAGCGCCCGGTAGACTGTCGGCGGCGCGGCGCGGCGGCCGTCCTGCTCGCTGAGTACCGCGAGGATGTCGTAGGCACCCAGCGGCTTGTGGCTTTGCCAGACCAGCTCCAGCACTCGCCGACGCAAGGCCGTCAGCCGCAGGCCCTGGCGCGCGCAAATGGCATCGGCCTCGGACAGCGCGCTGTGCACGCAATGGGAATGATCATGGGGACGACTGGCAAGGGGGGTAATGGGCATGGGCAGCGACGAGTTTAGTGAGAGACGTTATTATGTTACCCGTTCTCGCCTCTTCGAGTGGTCATCGTGTCCCGAATTTTTTCGCTCTTTGTCGCTTTTGTCGCAACATTTCTGCTGATTGGCCCGGCCCGGGCCGACGTCAAGGTACTAACCAGCATCAAGCCGCTGCAACTGATTGCCGCCGCGGTGCAGGACGGCGTGGCCGTTCCGGAAGTGCTGTTGCCCCCTGGTGCCTCGCCTCACCACTATGCGCTGCGGCCATCCGACGTACGGAAGGTGCAGTCGGTGGACCTGCTTTACTGGATCGGCCCAGACATGGAAGGTTTCCTGCCACGTGTGTTGAATGGTCGTACGCAGCCTTCCGTCGCCGTGCAGGATCTGCCGGGGCTCAAGTTGCGTCATTTCGCCCAGGACAGCGCGTCCCACGAGGACGAAGAGCATGCCGACGAACATGACCACGACCATCGTCCCGGCACCGTGGATGCCCACTTGTGGCTGTCGCCGCTGAACGCCCGGGTGATCGCCGCCAAAATGGCTGCCGACCTGAGCGCGGCGGATCCGGCGAACGCGGCCCGCTATGAAAGCAACCTCAAGGCTTTCAACCAGCGCCTCGATGCGTTGGACGCACGCCTCAAGGCGCGTCTGGCCGGGGTCGCAGGCAAGCCGTATTTCGTGTTCCACGAAGCGTTCGACTATTTCGAGGACAACTACGGCCTCAAGCACGCCGGGGTTTTCGCCGTGGCCGCCGAGGTCCAGCCCGGTGCCCAGCACGTGGCGGCGATGCGCACACGCTTGCAGGCGGTGGGCAAGACTTGTGTCTTCAGCGAACCGCCGCTGCGTCCGCGCCTGGCCGAGACGCTGGTGGCCGGGTTGCCGGTCAAGCTGGCTGAGCTGGACGCACTGGGTGGCTACACCCCGGCGACGGCGCAGGGGTATGAGCAGTTGTTGGAAAAGTTGGGCAATGATTTGGCGGGGTGTTTGGAGTCGCTATAGCCTGCTACCGCATAACCCGTGGCGAGGGAGCTTGCTCCCGCTGGGCCGGTCCGACGCTTCGGGCGAAGCGGCCCTAAAAATCTAGCGGTCGCTGCGCAACCGAGCGGGAGCAAGCTCCCTCGCCACAAAGGCATTCACATCCGCCGGTCAGAGGGCGAACGGCAACACCGTATGAACCGTCTGCCGCTGCGCCAAGCGCTGCTGGAACTCCATCGGATCGTGGATCAACACATCTTGCCCCGCGAACGATTCGGCGGCGATCAACCGCGACAGCCAGAACCGCACGCATGCCACACGCAGCATGGTTGGCCACAAATGCGCCTCGGCGGCGGTGAACCGCCGTAGCGCCGCATAGGCGCCCAGCAATGCCCTCGCCCGTGGGCCATCGAGCACACCGTCGTCATTCGAACACCAGTCATTCAACGCGATGGCGACGTCGTACAGCATCGGCCCGGAGCATGCGTTGTAGAAGTCGATCAGTCCGGTCAGGTGCGTGCCCTCGAACATCGCATTGTCGCGGAACAGGTCTGCATGGATGTTGGCGCGGGGCAGCGCCAGGATGCCGACCTTCCGCAGCGCGATTTCGTCCAGCGCAGCTTGCAGCAGCTGACGGGCCTCTGCATCGAGGTGCGACAGCAGATTGCCGCCCTCCTCCTGCATCCAATCCAGGCCGCGATCAGTCTTGCGTTTGATCATGTTGTCCTTGGTGGCCAAGTGCAGATGCGCAAGCAATTCACCGACCTGGGCGCAATGCTGGGCGTTGGCCTGCTTGACGTGCTTGCCGGCCAGGCGCGGTTGCAGCAGCGCCGGTTTGCCGGCCAGTTCCCCCAGTGCGACCCCCTCGGTGGTGCGCAAGGCGTAAGGCACCGGCAAATTGGCGCCGTGCAGCACGTCCAGCAGTTCGATGAAGAACGGCATCTCCTGCACCGGGCCGCGCTCGACCAGCGTCAGGACGAACTCGCCCTGTTCCAGGCTGATGAAAAAATTGGTGTTTTCGCTGCCGGCGGCGATCCCCTGGAAATCAAGCAGGCGGCCGAGCCCGTAAGGGGCGAGAAAGGTTTCCAGCTCGGGCCGAGCCAGGGGCGTGAACACAGACATGGTTAAAGCTGCCAGTACGGGCGCCCTTCAGCGGGCGCCGGTTGAAGTCGCGAGCGGTATCACCACTCAAAGATTTTCCACGAGGGGATCAGCATATCCGGCTGGTCCGAACGTATGAAATTGCCATCGCTACCGTCGGCGCGTACCAGGAAATAAGGCTTGCCGTTCTTGGGCGTGACCTTGATCGCGTACAGGAAGCCGTTTTGCCGATATTCCTGAATGGTTCTGTCGCCTTCGGTGCGGATGGTGACATCCGGGTCCGCCGAAGGAGCGTCATCCGCCGCCATGACGGCCAACGGTGTGAATGCAAACAAGCCAGCCAGTAACAGGCGATTTAGTGTACGCATGATAACCTTGTCCCTTTGTCGTCAACGGTCCCGCTATTCTAGCCCCGGACCCGCCGAAAAGGTTGATCCTGCTCATGAGCCAAGCCCCCCTCGTCCTGGTGGACGGTTCTTCTTATCTGTACCGCGCCTTTCACGCGCTGCCACCGCTGACCACGTCCAAAGGCCTGCCGACCGGTGCGGTCAAGGGCGTGCTGAACATGCTCAAGAGCCTGCGCAAGCAGTATCCGGACAGTCCGTTCGCGGTGGTCTTCGACGCGAAGGGTGGGACGTTTCGCGATGCGCTGTACGCCGAGTACAAGGCCAATCGCCCAAGCATGCCAGACGACATGCGCGTGCAGATCGAGCCGCTGCACGCCAGCGTCAAGGCCCTTGGCTTCCCCTTGTTGTGCGTGGATAACGTCGAAGCCGACGACGTGATCGGCACCCTGGCCCGCAGCAGCGCCGCGGCCGACCGCCCGGTGGTGATTTCCACCGGCGACAAGGACATGGCGCAGCTGGTCGACGGGCACATTACCTTGGTCAACACGATGACCGGTAGCTCACTGGACGTGGCTGGCGTGAAGGAGAAGTTTGGCGTCGCTCCGGAGCAGATCATCGATTATCTGGCATTGATGGGCGATTCGTCCGACAACATCCCGGGCGTTCCGGGCATCGGGCCGAAGACCGCATCCGGCCTTCTGGTGGGCGTCAACGGTGGCCTGACCGAGCTGTATGCGCAACTGGACATCGTTGCCACGCTGCCGATTCGCGGTGCCAAGACTTTGGCCGCCAAGCTGGAAGAGCACAAGGAAATGGCGTTTCTTTCCTACGAGCTGGCGACCATCAAGACCGACGTTCCCCTGGATATTGGCCTCGACGACCTGCAGATGGGCACGCCGGATCACGAAAAGCTCGCCGAGCTGTACACCCTGTTGGAATTCAAGAGCTGGTTCGAAGAAACCCAGCGCGACGCCAAACGTGCCGGGCAGGAAATCGTTGAAATCGCTGATGAGCCAGCGGCGGGCGTCGAGAAGCGGTATGACCTTATCCTCGACCAGGCGAGCTTCGACGCCTGGCTGGCCAAGCTTGAAAAGGCGCCGCTGTTTTCCCTGGTCACGCAAACCAACGGTGGCGACGCCCAACACTCGCAACTGGTGGGGTTGTCCTTCGCGGTTGCGCCGTTTGAAGCGGCTTACCTGCCGCTGACGCATTCCTACATGGGCGTGCCGGAGCAACTGGACCGCGACACCGTGCTCAAGGCGCTCAAGCCATTGCTGGAAAACCCGGACAAGCTCAAGGTCGGCCAGCATGCCAAATTCGAAATCAACATCCTGGCCAATTGCGCTATCGATGGTGATCAGAACAACGGCATCCTGGTGCAGGGCATCGCTTTCGACACCATGCTTGAATCCTATGTGCTCGATTCCACGGCGACTCGTCACGACATGGACAGCCTGGCGCTGAAATACCTTGGGCAAAGCAAGACCGATATCCAGGACATTGCCGGCAAGGGCGTAAAGCAGCTGAGTTTCGATCAGATTTCCCTCGAACTTGCCGGCCTATACGCCGCTGAGGATGCTGACGTGACCTTCCGCCTGCACCAGGCCTTGCAGGAAAAACTCGCCGTCACGCCAAGCCTGGGCAAGGTGCTCAACGAGATCGAAATGCCGTTGATGCCGGTCCTGGCGCGTATCGAGCGCCAAGGGGCGTTGGTCGATGCCAACCTGCTGGGCGTCCAGAGTGTCGAGCTGGGCGAGAAGCTGGTGGCACTGGAGCGTGAGGCATTTGCCATCGCCGGTGAGGAATTCAACCTCGGCTCACCGAAGCAATTGGGCGTGATCCTTTACGAAAAACTCGGTTTGCCGGTGCTCAGCAAAACCGCCAAGGGCCAGGCGTCGACTGCCGAAGCGGTGCTCGCCGAACTGGCCGAGCAGGATTATCCGCTGCCCAAGGTGCTGATGCAGTACCGCTCGCTGAGCAAGCTCAAGAGCACTTATACCGATCGCCTGCCGGAGCAGATCAACAGCCGCACCGGGCGCATTCATACGTCTTATCAACAGGCTGTGGCCGCCACCGGACGTCTTTCGTCCATTGACCCGAACCTGCAGAACATCCCGATCCGCACCGCCGAAGGGCGGCGGATTCGCCAGGCATTCGTCGCGCCGAAAGGCTACAAGCTGCTGGCAGCGGACTACTCGCAGATCGAATTGCGGATCATGGCCCACCTGGCCAAGGACGCAGGGCTGCTCCATGCGTTTCGCAACGACCTGGACGTGCACCGCGCCACCGCTGCCGAGGTATTCGGGGTCGAGCTGGACGCCGTCAGCCATGACCAGCGCCGCAGTGCCAAGGCGATCAATTTCGGCTTGATCTATGGCATGAGCGCGTTCGGCCTCGCCAAGCAGATCGGCGTTGATCGCAAGCAGTCCCAGGCTTACATCGACCGCTACTTCGCGCGTTACCCAGGGGTACTGGAATACATGGAGCGCACCCGCGCCCAGGCCGCCGAGCAAGGCTTCGTCGAGACCATTTTCGGGCGCCGGTTGTACCTGCCGGACATCAATGCGAAAAACCCTGCCCTGCGCAAAGGCGCCGAGCGCACCGCGATCAACGCGCCGATGCAGGGTACGGCCGCCGACATCATCAAGAAAGCCATGGTGGCCGTCGATGGCTGGCTGGCGACGTCAGGGCTCGATGCGAAAGTCATCCTGCAGGTGCACGACGAATTGGTGCTGGAGGTTCGTGAGGACCTGGTCGACCAGGTGAGCGCGCAAATCCGCCAGCACATGAGCGCCGCCGCCACGTTGGACGTGCCGCTGCTGGTGGAGGTGGGCGTGGGCAATAACTGGGACGAGGCGCACTGATTCCCACGTCCTGAGGCCTAGGGCTCTTGTGGCGAGGGAGCTTGCTCCCGCTCGGCTGCACAGCAGCCGTAAACCGGGCGATTCGGTCTGCCCGAAGCAATGCAGGGGCCTGCTGCGCAGGCCAGCGGGAGCAAGCTCCCTCGCCACGGGGAGTCGGTGTCAGCCCAGCCAACCCATTCCAGATTGAATGAGCGAAACTCCAGGTACGGCAGGGTTAGCTCTGAAAATTCCTACGGTTATTACCAAAAATAATCTGAACTAAACCCGTGAATTGCTACTCAGAGATTCTGAATGGCTGGTGAAGCCCTTCAATGCTCCTATGTTGTGTTAAGTGTTGGCAGATATCTGGACCCCGCCCTAGCGGTCCGGAACTTGGACCCCGAACTTCCCCCTCCCCATACGAAGTCCGGGGTTTTTTTTGCCTGCGATTTGGCTTACTCGGCCGCTTCGCTGCCCTTGTCCGCCAATTCCATCCAGTCCGCCAACACCGTGTAGGCCTCTTCAAGGCCCATGCGCTTGGGCGCGGAGAACAGCTGGATGGTGATTGTGTCGCCCCAGCCCTTGCGAATTTCCGACTGCACTTTGAGCAGGGTGTTTTTCGCTGCGCCGTAGGTGAGCTTGTCGGCCTTGGTCAACAGGATGTGCATCGGCATGCCGCTGGCAACGGCCCAATCGAGCATCAGCAGGTCGAAGTCGGTCATTGGATGGCGGATGTCCATCATCAGGATCAGACCTTTCAAACTCTCGCGGCTGCCCAGGTAGGCTTCCAGGTGACGCTGCCAATGTTGCTTGAGCGGGATCGGCACTTTTGCGTAGCCATAACCGGGCAGGTCGACCAAACGGCGTTCATCGTCTAGCTTGAAGAAGTTCAAGAGCTGCGTGCGGCCTGGGGTTTTCGAGGTGCGTGCCAGGCTGGCATGGGTCAAGGTGTTCAGCGCGCTGGATTTACCGGCATTGGAACGACCGGCAAAGGCCACTTCGAAGCCTTCGTCGTCAGGGCATTGATCGACTTTGGCGGCGCTGAGCATGAAGGTGGACTGTTGGCACAGGCCGAGGATGGGGTTTTTCAGTTGCATGGGATTTCCGATGTGGGCGGCGTCGGGAATGGACGCGGCAAGCTGTGTCGTTTCCGTTTCAGTGACGCCAGTATATAATGCCGCAGATTTTGTGTGCGCTTTGTCCCAGCGTAGGATGAAGTTCACGGGAGCGACCGACCGAAATTGCGCACTAGAACGCAGCTCGCTCTCAACCCTGAAAAGGTCGTTTTATGACGAAATGGCTGCTAGCTGCCGGTGTCTTGATGCCGCTTTACAGCGCTCAGGCTACACAGGATCCGGAAGCTGTGTACAACCGTGTTTGTGGTGCCTGTCATTCCGGCCAACTACCCACGGCGCCCCGCAAGGGTGACCGCGAAGCCTGGACGCCGAGGTTGGCGAAAGGCATGGGGACGCTGGTGCAACACGTGACCCAGGGTTTCAAGGCGATGCCGCCGCGTGGTTTGTGCATGGACTGCAGTGCCGAGGATTACCAAGCCATCATCCAGTGGATGAGCGAGTAAGCCCGGTCCATAACTCTTAACCCTTAGCCGTAGTTGGATTAGCTGATGAACAAACTGATCGTGAGTCTGCTGTTGACCTTGGGGATATCCGGTGTAGCCCACGCCGCAGGCGATGCTGCCGCAGGCCAGGCGAAAGCCGCCGTGTGCGGAGCCTGCCACGGTCCGGATGGCAACAGCATGGCGCCCAACTTTCCGAAACTGGCCGGCCAGGGTGAGCGTTACCTGGTCAAGCAGTTGAAGGAAATCAAGGACGGCAAGCGTGTCGTGCTGGAAATGACCGGCCTGCTGAACAACCTGAGCGATCAAGACCTGGCGGACATCGCGGCCTACTTCGCCAGCCAGAAAGGCAGCGTCGGCGCCGCTGATCCAAAACTCGTGGCACGGGGTGAGGCGCTGTTCCGTGGTGGCAACCTGGCCAAGGGCCTGCCAGCCTGCACGGGCTGCCATTCGCCTGACGGCAAGGGCAACGCCGCCGCCGGCTTCCCGCATCTGGGTGGCCAGCACGCCCAGTACATCACCAAGCAGTTAACCGATTTCCGCAAGGAAGAAGGCGGTCGTGCCAACGACGGCGACGCGATGACCATGCGCACCATCGCCCGCAAGCTGAGCGACGAAGATATCGCGGCAGTCTCGAGCTACATCCAGGGCCTGCATTGAGGCGGCTGCAAGGGGGAAACCTCTTGCAACGTTAACGCCCGATTAATCCGTCGGTGCAAACATCAAAAGGGTGGCTTTGGCCGCCCTTTTTTGTGGCCGCTGCCGTTACACTAGCGAAACTGAACCCGTGGCGGCCTGTCTGAAAAACACGCCCCGCGAGGCCACCTCATTGTCCAGGAGTAAAGCATGCGTAATCTGATCATCAGCGCCGCGCTCGTCGCCGCCAGCCTGTTCGGCGTGACTGCCCAAGCGGCTGAAAAGCCCGCTGCCCCTTATGTCGAATTGACCAACCCCGTTCCGGTGGCGGTGCCTGGCAAGATCGAGGTCGTGGAGCTGTTCTGGTACGGTTGCCCGCATTGCTATGCCTTTGAGCCGGTCATCAACCCATGGGTTGAAAAGCTTCCTTCGGACGTGAATTTCGTGCGCATCCCGGCCATGTTTGGCGGCCCATGGGACGCCCACGGCCAGATGTTCCTGACGCTCGAATCCATGGGCGTTGAGCATCAGGTTCACGCAGCGGTGTTTAATGCCATCCAGAAAGAAAAGAAGCGCCTGACCGATCCTGAGGAAATGGCCGAGTTCCTCGCCACCCAAGGCGTCGACAAGGACAAGTTCCTGGCAACCTTCAATTCCTTCGCCATCAAGGGCCAGATCACCAAGGCCCGCGAGTTGGCAAAGAAATACGAAATCACCGGCGTTCCGACCATGGTCGTCAACGGCAAATACCGCTTTGACATCGGCTCCGCTGGCGGCGCAAACGAAGCGCTGCAACTGGCCGACCAACTGATCGCCAAAGAGCGAGCGGCCACCAAGGCTGCCGCCAACTAAGCGCGGCCACGTCCATGGCCCGCTGGAGTACCGAACGCATCGTTGGCCTGCATGAACCGCAGGTCAATGAGCATCACGTCACGTCCACGGGCCTGCCCGCCGACAATCGCCTGCGGTTGCTCAGCTTCAACATCCAGGTGGGCATCAGCACCGAGCGCTACCGGCACTATCTGACCCGGGGCTGGCAACACCTGCTGCCGCACACCGGGCGAGCCGGCAACCTGCAGAAGATCGGCGACCTGCTGAAGGATTTCGACCTGGTCGCTTTGCAGGAAGCCGACGGCGGCAGCCTGCGCTCCGGCTACGTCAATCAGGTCGAACACCTCGCCCAGCTGGGCGCGTTTCCTTATTGGTACCAGCAACTCAATCGCAACCTCGGTCGTCTCGGCCAGCACAGCAATGGCGTGCTGAGTCGTCTGCGGCCTTGGGCGATCGAGGATCACCCGTTGCCGGGCCCCAAGGGGCGCGGAGCGATCCTGGCGCGTTTCGGCGAGGGTCCGGAGGCGCTGGTAGTGGTGATGATGCACCTGGCTCTCGGGGCTCGGACCCGAACCATGCAACTGGCCTACATTCGTGAGTTGATTGGCGGCTACAAGCACCAAATCCTCATGGGCGACATGAATACCCATGCCAATGACCTGTTGCAGACCTCACCGCTGCGCGACCTTGGCCTGTTGGCCCCACAACTGGAAGCCACGTTTCCCAGCTGGCGCCCCCAGCGCTGCCTGGACCATATCCTGCTGAGCCCTACCTTGGCCCTCGAACGGTTCGAAGTGTTGGCCCAGCCCATTTCCGATCACCTGCCGGTCGCGGTCGAAATACGTTTGCCGGGTTCGCTCACGGCCGATGCATTTCCCGCGCTGAGTCCTGCCCCTCGCGGATCCGATGAATGAGCGACGACGCCGAACGCTGGAGAGAGAAGTACCTCAAGAGCATCGAGCAACAGGAAAAGCTCGAGCGTCGCTGGGACGCCCGGCTCGACCTGCTGCGTCGTGGCCTGGTGCGCAGCACCCTGGCCGCCGAAGGCACCGATCGCGCGGTAGACCAGTGCATGAAAGAGATGCGCGAAGTGGTGCGCACCGATGACATGGACGCCGCCCTCGCCGCCCTGCTGCCGCGCCTGGAAAAAGCCGTACTCGATTCCGAGCAGCGCCGCGAGACCCGGGTAGAACAGATGAGCGCCGCGTTGACCGCCCTGGTCGTCCAGTTGCAAAAGCTGCCGCTGCCGAAGGACGTCAGCCGGCCCCTGAAGAAGTTTTCCAAGCAACTGGAGACCCGGGTTGGCCAGGCCCGGGAAATCCCGTTGCTGCTCAGTGAGCTGAGCAGCCTGCAGGGCAAGGCGCTGGGCGCGCTGGACGCGCCCGACGAGCCGAGCCGTCCGGGTCTGCTGCAACGATTGTTCGGCGGCCATGGCCATGAAGAGCCGCTACCGTCGCCCGAGCCTGCCCAACCCGGCGCTACGCCTGAGCCGAAGGCGGTTATTTCGGCTCCTGCCGAGCCGACAGCCGAAGCGCCCTCCGCCGCACCTGCACCTGCACCTGCACTTGAACCTGAACCTGAATCTGAACCTGAACCGCTGGTCGAGCACGCCCCCACACCAGATGCGCCGCCAGCGCCGGTTGAGTCCCATGCTCCGGTCGACGAGCCTGCCCCGGCGTCCGTGCCAACATCGGTTGCCTCTGTTGCCCAGCCGACCGCCGAGCCGGAACCGATCGACCCTGAGCCCGCCAAACCGGTACCGGCGCTGGACAATCCCGACGAACTGACGCCGGGTGAACCGCCGCTAGACGAGGCACCGATCGCCCCTGCGGAACCCGCCGAACCTGTGGCGCCTGAGGCATCCGCTGATCCCGATGAGACCCACTACGCCCTGCCCGACTCCCCGGAACCCTCCTACAGTTCGGTCGCCAGGCATATCGAAGATACCTTGCTGGGCCTGCTGGGCGACCTGACGCTGCCCGAGCGCCACCGCCCGCAAGCCGAGGCCATGCGCGAGCGCCTGCGAAACGGCTTGAACTGGTACGAATTGCTGCCGATCCTCGACGATCTGGCGGTCCTCATGCTGGCGATCACCGACAGCGGCCAGCATGAATTCGAAGCGTATCTGCAGCGACTCAACGATCGGCTGGAATCATTCCAGAGCACGTTGCAGGCCGCCAGCGAGGACCACGCCGATAACCTGTCCGCCTCCAGGGAAATGAACAACCAGATTCGCGAGCAGGTGGATGGCTTGCAGAGCAGCGTGCAGCAAGCCGACGACCTGGAAGGCCTCAAGCAGGTACTGGAGAATCATCTCGAAGGCCTGATCGGCACGATGGATCAGCATCAGAAGCAGCGTGACCAGCGTGAGAAGGAAGTTTCAGCCCGTCTGAAGAGCCTCGCCGAGCGCGTTGCACTGATGGAACAGGACGCCCTGATTGTCCGGGAGAACCTGGAAGAGCAACGGCAAAAAGCGCTCATCGATCCGCTCACCGGGCTGCCCAACCGTGCCGCCTGGACCGAGCGTCTCGAACATGAGGTCGAGCAGTGGCAGCGGCACGGCAACAGTCTGTTGATCGCCATGCTCGACCTCGATCATTTCAAGCGGATCAACGACAACTACGGTCATCTGGCCGGTGACCGAGTGCTCAAGCTGATTGCCTCGGTACTGCGCAAGCGCGTGCGCGGCAGTGATTTCATTGCCCGTTTTGGCGGTGAGGAATTTGTCCTGCTGGTGCCAGACACGTCGCTGGCCGCAGGCGCCAAGCTGGCCGAGGCCTTGCGCGCCGCCATCGAAGCCTGTCCGTTCCACTTCAAGGGCGAGCCGGTCACGGTCACGGTATCCATGGGAATGACCGCCTTCAAGCCGGGCGAACACAGCGATCTGGTGCTGAAAAGAGCCGATCAGGCGCTATATCGGGCTAAAAGCGCGGGACGCAACCGGGTGGAGTTGGGCTAAGGCGCAACTTCCTTTTTTTGTGATATCCAATTCCCGGTCGGATCATTACTGGGCGATACGTTACACTGTTGCATTATTTTCTTCGGGCATGTCCTCGCCATGAAATTTTTCCCGATCATTCTTTCGTTGATTGCCTTGGCCGGATGCGCCAGCGGCCCTCGGCTCGATACCAGCCATCCTTCCGTCAACCACGACAGCCGCATCCAGTTTGTCGTGGTTCATTACACCTCCGCCTCCCTGGAGCGCTCCCTGGCCCTGCTGACCCATGGCGAAGTCAGCGCCCATTACCTGATCGGCGACGATAAGGACGCCACCATCTACCAACTGGTGGATGAAAGCCGGCGCGCCTGGCATGCCGGGGAAAGCGAATGGCAGGGCCGAACCTGGCTCAACTCCAGTTCCATCGGCATCGAAATCGTCAATCAGGGCTATGTCGACACGCCTGAAGGACGTCGTTGGTACCCCTACAGCGAAGCCCAGGTGCAATCGTTGATTGTCCTGCTCAAGGACATCACCCGTCGTAACGGGATCAGTCCGGTCAATATCATTGGCCACAGCGACATTGCCCCCATGCGTAAGCTTGACCCCGGGCCGCTGTTTCCCTGGAAACGCCTGGCGCAAGCGGGCCTGGGTGTCTGGCCGGACGAAGGGGCTGTCGCGCGTCAGCAGACGGCTTATGCGGGACAACTGCCCAGCGCCAGCTGGTTCCAGGCTGAACTGGCCCGCCTTGGCTACCCGACGCCACGGACCGGCGAGTGGGACGTCGCCACGCATCAGGTATTGGCCGCCTTCCAGATGCGCTACCGGCCAAGCCGTTTCGACGGCGCGCCGGACGCCCAAAGTGCGGCGATTTTGCAGGTGCTTAACCAGACAAAATAATGACGCTCGTCCGACTGATCGGGCCGAATCCAAAACAGCAGCTATAACTCATTGGTAACTTTCGGATTACCGATGATGACGGCTGCACGCGAAACCCTGCAGAGTTGGCTCCATCGCCCTATTTTCCTGGCGATGATGGCGGCTGCCCTGAGTACGGTGCTGCTGTTGGCCGGGAGCCTGTTTGTAGTGATGCAGCAGATACAGCAGCGTGAAAGCGAGCAGATGAATGCCCAGGGCGAGCGTTTCCTGCAGCGGCTGGAACAGCTTTTCGGGCAGTTGCGCGAGAGTCTCGACGATTTGCAGGCGCAACCGCTGCGCGGCTGCAACGACGACATGATCGCCACGTTGCAGCAGGTGAGCTTCAACTACCGCTTTGTCTATGAGGCGGCTTATCTGGATGCCAACGGTGTCTGCTCGAATCGTCCGCGCCAGAGCGGTATGTCGTTGGTGCGTCCGCCCGATTTGCGCGGCCCGGCCTACAGCTACTGGCTCAATACCACCACCGAGCCCGACGAAAACCGCGCGGCGTTGATGTTGGGGCGCGGCAATTTCCGTGTCGCCACGTCCCGCGGGCACCTGACCGATGTGGTCGACCTGCCGCCCGGCAGCAGCCTGCTGGTGGTCCTGGATCATGGTGAGCGGGCGATTCCGGTGCTGGGCAGCGCGCAGCGTTGGCCTCCGACAGAGCCTTGGCCACTGAAAAGCCAACAGTCTCTGCAAGTGACCCAGACCCGGCTGATCTATCGGATGCCGACCGACAATCCGGAGTACCAACTGGTGCTCATTGCACCGCGCAACGGCCTGCGCATTCCGGCCAATGCCTGGTGGATGTTGCCCATCAGCCTGATGCTAGGGCTGGGGATCGGCTTCCAGGTCTTCCTGCTGGTGCGCCAGCGCCAGTCCATGGATGCCGAGTTGCACGGGGCCATCCGGCGAGGTGAGTTGCAGGTCTTGTACCAGCCGATCTTCGATCTGCACAGCCGCAACTGCGTCGGTGCCGAAGCGCTGCTGCGCTGGCGGCGGCCGGACGGCACGCTGACCAGTCCGGACCTGTTCATCCCGATGGCGGAAAATACCGGGCAGATACGCCAGATCACCGATTTCGTCCTGCAGCGGCTGTTCGACCAGTTGGGCCAGCTGTTACGGGCCAACCCGCACCTGTATATCTCGGTGAACCTGGCGGCGTGTGACGTGATGGTGCCTCGCATCGGCGAGGTGATTGCCCGCTTGCTGGCGCTGCATCGGGTGTCGGCGCGCCAGATAGCGTTTGAAGTGACCGAGCGCGGCCTGGTTGATGTGCTGGTTGCGAGGGATAATTTGCAATCGCTGCGCGATGTCGGGCATCAGGTGCTGATCGATGACTTCGGCACCGGCTATTGCAGCCTCGCCTATCTGCAAACGCTGCCGGTTGATTGCCTGAAAATCGACAAGGCCTTCGTCGATGCGCTGGGTCATGACGCCGCCAGCAGTGGCGTGGCCCCGCACATCATCCGCATGGCCCACGCCCTGGAACTCAAGGTGATCGCCGAAGGCATCGAGCATGAGGCCCAGGCGTCCTACCTGAGCAGTGAAGGCGTGAAGTTCGGCCAGGGCTGGTTGTTCGCCCATGCGCTCAGCGCGGTGCAGCTTATCGAATTGATTACGCGCGGGCGGCGCCTGCTTGGACGGCGCCTGGACGACGAAGCCTGATGGCTCCTCAGACGGTCAGGGCCATATAGAACTGAGTGCCCTGCCCTGGCCTGGAATAAACGCCCATGCGTCCACCATGAAGCTGGACGATTTCCTTGCACAGCGCCAGACCGAGGCCGGCGCCGCCCTTCTTGCGCCCGACCTGGACGAAGGGCTCGAAGATGCGTCCTTGCTGGCCGTAGGCAATGCCCTCGCCATTATCTTCGACGCTGATGATCACCCGCTCGCCGTGGCGCCGGGCCTGCAGGCGGATCTGGCCGTCGCCGTTGGTGTGGCGCATCGCGTTGTCGATCAGGTTGTCCAGGACCCGGTCCAGTTGCGCGGCATCGGCGTGCAGGCGCGGCAAGGGGCCCTGGATCTCCACGAGGAGCTCGATGCCCTTCTCTTGCGCCTGCCTGGTAAAGCGCATCCTGGCCGTTTCCAGCAGGTCTTCGATGGAGCAAGGCGCCAGGGTGAGCTTTTGCAGGCCATTCTGGTAGCGAGAAAAATTCAGCAGGTCGTTGATGAGCTGCATCAGCCGCTGCATTTCTTCGTTGACGGTGTTGAGCAGGTCCGCCTCGCGTGAATCTTCGGGAAAGTGCATGCGTTCCTGCAGTAACCCGAACGCCATGTGCATGCCTGTCACCGGTGTGCGCAACTCGTGGGATGCACGCAAGACAAACTCGCTGCGTACCCGTTCGAAGGCGCGTTGTTCAGTGACGTCGTGCAGAATCATCACTGCGCCGAGAATCTGGCCCTGGGTATGGATGACGGGCGTGAGGCTGTAAGTCAGCACCCGGGACTCTCCATCCACTTCGATGCTCAAGTCGTCCGGTGCGCGCTCCTGGCTGCCACCGCGCAGTACCAGTTGCAGCTCTTCATCCAGCTCGACGCGTCCAAGGGCCTCGCCCAAGCCCTGGCCCAGGCGCTCCTCGTCCCAGCCCAGTTGACGCTGGGCCACCGGGTTGAGGTGTTCCAGGCGGCCCTGGCGGTCGATCATCAGCAAGCCGTCGTCGATGCTGTCGAGGACTGCTTGCAGGCGCTGCTGGCCGGCGAGCAGTTCGTCGACATTGGTGGCCTGATGCTCCCGTAATGCCTGGGCCATGATGCCGAAGCGACGCGTCAGCAGGTTCAGTTCAGCCGCCGAGGAAACCGGCAATGTCACTTCGAAATTGCCTTGGCCGATATCATCCGCCGCCGCGGCCAGGGCCTCGATCGGCGCACCGAAACGTCGGGCGATGCCGTGGGCGGTAATGAAACCGATGATCAGCACAGCCAATCCCACCAACCCCAGGAGGCCGGAAATCAGCAACGCGCGGGCGCGGGCGCGGTCCTGGGTTTCGCTGATCTTGTTCAGGGCATGGCGGTAGCCTTCGATCAACCCTCCGCGCAGCACGTTGAATTTTTGCGTCAGGTCCTGGATGCCAGTCAGTTGTGTCGGTTGCCGACGAGAGGCCTCGAAGGCCTCGAGGAAATTGAGGTAGTCGGCTTTCGCGCGACTGAAGCTGGTGGTCGATTCAGCCAGTTGCTCCTCATGGGCAATGCCTTCATCCAACAACTCGAAATACTGCCGTTTGGATTGTTCCAGCACTGTCAGGTCGGGCTTTTCCTCCAGCATGATCATTAATTGATCACCCAGTGTCTGGCGCAGCTTGAGGCCCAGGTCCAGCAGGAAGAAGTTGTCACGCACCGATTGTTCCTGGGTATTGGCCATCTGCATGACGCTGACCAGGCCGAGCAGCAGCCCCAGCAACGCCACGGTAATCAGTGCCGAGATACTGAGAAACAGCCGTGTGCGCAGCTTCATCGCCAGTTTCATAAGATGGCGCTCATAAGTTGTATTGCTTGCGTTTGCGATACAACGTGGAGGCGTCGATACCCAGGGTCTTTGCCGCCTGGTCCAGCGTGTCGGCGGTAGCCAGCACTGCGCCGATGTGGGCTTTCTCCAACTCGTCGAGGCTCAGCGCCGCGCCGATCCGCGGGGCGTTGTTGACCGGTTGTTCGGCCATGCCCAAATGGCTGATCTCGACTTTTTCCTGTGGGCAGATGATGCTGGCGCGCTCGACCACGTTGCGCAGTTCGCGGATGTTGCCGGGCCAGCGATAGCCCAGCAGCGCTTCGCGGGCCTCATCGCTAAAACCCCGGGCCGGGCGTGCGTATTCCTTGACGAAGCGCGCCAGGAAGCGATCGGCAAGGGTCAGGATATCTTCGGCCCGCTCGCGCAATGGCGGCAGGTGCAGGGTAATCACGTTCAGGCGATACAGCAGGTCCTCGCGAAAACGCCCGTCGCGCACCATGTCCTCGAGGTTGAGGTTGGTCGCCGCGAGAATCCGCACATCGGCACGGCGGGTGACCGGGTCACCCACTCGCTCGTATTCCTTGTCCTGAATGAAGCGCAACAACTTGGGCTGCAGTGTGAGGGGAAAGTCGCCGATCTCGTCGAGAAACAGCGTGCCGCCATCGGCCTGGTTGACGCGCCCCAGGGTGCTTTCGCTGGCGCCGGTAAATGCGCCACGGCTGTGGCCGAACAGTTCGCTCTCCATCAGCTCGGTGGTCAGCGATGGGCAGTTGATGGTGACGCAGGATTTTTTCGCGCGTTTGCTCCAGCCATGAATGGCCCGCGCCAACTCGCCTTTACCAGTGCCGGACTCGCCAAGAATAAGGATGTTGGCGTCAGTGCTGGCGACCTGGCGGGCGGTTTCCAGCACCACTTTCATTGCCGGGCTGTGGGAGTCGAGTCCGTCCTTGGGCTTGCGCACCTCGCCTTCGAGGGCTTCGAGCCGGGCGGACAGCTGGCGCACTTCCAACTGCTTGGCCGTTGCCAGGCGCAGTTGGTCAGGGCTGCACGGCTTGACCAGATAATCAGCGGCGCCGGCCTGAATCGCGTCGACGGCGGTGTCCACCGCGGAATGCGCGGTAACGATGACGACGCGCATCCATGGCGCCTGGATGCGCATCTGCGCCAACACATCGAGGCCATTGTCCTCACCCAGGCGCAGATCCAGAAAACACAGGTCGAACACCTGGCGCTGCAGCAGGGCTTCGGCCTGGGCTGCGCTGTTGGCGGTAGCGACGGTATAGCCTTCGTCTTCCAGGCAATAACGGAAGGTACGCAGGATGGCGGACTCATCGTCTACCAGCAGAATGCGGCCTTGATGCTCAGTGGCGGATTCCATTTTTCCTACGCTCCTTAAAGAATGATGATGATTAGTGTCAGAAAAATCGGGCAAGTTGCATGGTCGATTCTGACTGAATATTACCCATCGAGCGTACGTCTGTGGACCATCGGTTCACAACAAACTGATTTTAAACCGGTTTTTCCCCGCCTCCGGGCTTCACACGTTTCGGCTCGCTCATTCCGACATCCATTTCCGACTTTCAATTCAAAAAAGAATCTTACGCCTCTTCTGTGGGTAGTCGTGCAGAACGCACGACACTTGGCTGGGCCATCGTGCAGGATGCGCCCCGGCTAGTTTTTATTCTGTTCATAACCAATTGATTTTAAAGGTTTTAATGTGCACTTTATTTCTGGCACGGCGGCTGCAATGTCCTAGTCAACGTGGCGTTTGAGCGCCTCAACCAGATCACCGCTAGGGTGGGGAGGAATTCCAGGATGAATCGTCAATGTGCCGCCCAATTTCGCATCAGCCCCCTGCATATCCAGCAGGGCCTGTGGGCTGTCGTCGCCCTGTTGATTACTCTCGTGGCCGGTCAGCAATTAATGCTCTGGCACGAAAGCCAACAGCCGGAAGCGCCGCTGGTATCGGTTCAACGAGCTCCCCAGACCCATTTCACTTCCGTCAGCAACCTCGCCGATGCAGCCGCTTCGATGCGCATGATGGAAGTTGACCAGGCGCAGACCGCCAACGATATGCCCCGTGAAGAACGCTGGGTCTTCTGACCCGCCGAACCGGCTGTCCGTTGTGTCGGAACCATTACCGCCAGACCCTAACTAAATAGAAAAGTGTAAGGAGAATCATCATGTTGAGCTGGGCAATTACCTTCCTGATCATTGCCATCATTGCTGCCGTACTGGGCTTCGGTGGTATCGCGGGCACCGCCACGGGCATCGCCAAGATTCTCTTTGTCGTGTTCCTGGTCATGTTCATCGCTTCGTTCTTCTTTGGCCGTCGCGGCCGAGGCTGACCATGAATCGGTCATTAAAAGGACTGGCCGCCGCCCTGCTTCTGGGCGGCAGCGCCATGGCAATGGCTGCCAATGATGGACAGATGCGGGTCAACCAAGTGCTTCAGGCGGATCCGCAGTATCGTGAGACCTGGCAGCAAGTGGTCAAAAAGGAGGAGCGTCTGCCGGAGTGGGTCATGAACTTGACCGGCGCTTCCGAGCAGATGAACGCGGTCGAGGAGGACGGCGATAAATACCTGGTCGGACCCTTGTGCGAAACCCAGGATACCTGCCGCAGCAAGCGCCTGTTCGTTGCCTTCAGCTTCGATAAGGACGAGGCGTACGCGTTGTTGGTAGAGGTCCCCGCCGGACTGCCGGCCGACAAGTCGCCAACCCGCCATGCGGACTATCGCTTTCTCGGCAACCCCGACGAAGGTATGCAGGAAATGTTGATGGAACAGCTCAAGAAAGATCCGAATTGGTACTGACTTGAAAACAAGGAAGACAGCCATGTCTTTCTTTCTGCGAGGTCCGAGGAGGACCGTCGCATGACCAGGGGGCTGGGACGTTCTGACCATTGACGGTCGGAGTGACCTACGGGCACAAGGGGTGCCTGCGAAAGGGCCGGGTCAGGTAAAAAGCTGCGACGCAAGTTCGCAAAGCCATCTTGGCTTTAGCGAACTTGCGAAGAGCTTGAACCGCTGAGCCTTGTGCCAGAGCGGTTGCTTCGTTGCCGCGAGAGTCCTCGCATGTGTTGCGGCGTATTGCCTCGCCAAATTCCTTTCTCCACTGATACCTGACCGTATATCGGAGAGCGCCCATGGCGTTTTCATGATCAACGCAGGCTCGATGCGCTGTCCTTTCATCGCCTTTCGCGCAAGCCAGGTTGAGCCCGGCTACGCTGAAATGGCCGGGCTACGGCAGTTATACCCGCATAAATGGCGTCTTCGAACCGGCTGGGACGTGCGTTTCACTCGCGTAATCTCATGCCGATTCGGCATAGGGTAGGCGTTTACGGCATTAGACGATCCCCCCTTGCATCGCAATAGTTGCGCCTTTTTTCGCCTGCCAGTGAGCCGCCGTGGCCGCTCGGCGCAACCTTATACGGGGGCAGAGGACACGAATTGCGATCGTCTACGCTGATCGGTTCATGTCACTGCCCGAGTCAAACTGAAGTAAGGGTAATGATATGAAGAAGGCACGACTAAGCCTCGCCTGGCAGATCCTCATCGGTCTGGTGCTCGGGATTGCAATCGGTGCGCTGCTCAACCACTTCAGTGCCGAGAAGGCCTGGTGGATCAGCAACGTGCTGCAACCGGCGGGCGATATCTTTATCCGTCTGATCAAGATGATCGTGATACCGATCGTTATCTCTTCGCTGATCGTCGGTATTGCTGGCGTGGGTGACGCCAAGAAACTGGGGCGCATCGGCTTCAAGACGATTGTCTACTTCGAAATCGTCACTACCATTGCCATCGTCGTTGGCCTGTTGCTGGCCAACTTCTTCCAGCCGGGCAGCGGCATCGACATGAGCACCCTGGGCACGGTGGATATTTCCAAGTACAAGGCCACCGCCGCCGAAGTCCAGCATGAACATGCGTTCATCGAGACCATCCTCAACCTGATTCCGTCGAACATCTTCGCGGCGGTTGCCCGCGGCGAGATGCTGCCGATCATTTTCTTCTCCGTCCTGTTCGGCCTCGGTTTGTCGAGCTTGCAAGCGGATCTGCGGGACCCGCTGGTGAAGATGTTCCAGGGCGTGTCGGAGAGCATGTTCAAGGTCACTCACATGATCATGAATTACGCCCCGATCGGCGTGTTCGCGCTGATCGCGGTGACGGTCGCCAACTTCGGTTTCGCCTCCCTGCTGCCATTGGCGAAACTGGTGATCCTGGTTTACGTCGCCATCGCCTTCTTCGCTTTTGTGGTGCTGGGCCTGATTGCGCGCTTGTTCGGTTTTTCGGTGATCAAGCTGATGCGCATCTTCAAGGATGAGCTGGTGCTGGCTTATTCCACCGCCAGTTCCGAAACCGTGCTGCCGCGCGTTATCGAGAAGATGGAAGCGTACGGCGCGCCGAAAGCCATCTGCAGCTTCGTGGTTCCTACCGGTTACTCGTTCAACCTCGATGGCTCGACGTTGTACCAGAGCATCGCGGCGATTTTCATCGCGCAGTTGTATGGCATCGACCTGTCGATCAGCCAGCAGTTGCTGCTGGTGCTGACCCTGATGGTCACCTCCAAAGGCATCGCCGGCGTGCCGGGCGTTTCCTTCGTGGTCCTATTGGCGACACTGGGCAGCGTGGGTATTCCGCTGGAAGGCCTGGCGTTCATTGCCGGTGTCGACCGCATCATGGACATGGCCCGTACCGCGCTGAACGTTATCGGCAACGCCTTGGCCGTGCTGGTCATTTCCCGCTGGGAAGGCATGTACGACGATGCCAAGGGCCAGCGCTACTGGAACTCCCTGCCGCACTGGCGCAGCAAGGAGCCGCTGCCGTCGGGGGAAACTTCCAGCCGTTGATTACTGAAAATCAAATGTGGAAGTTTGGGCCAGCAGTAACGCTGCCTGAACAACCACGGTCATTGTGGGAGCGAGCTTGCTCGCGATAGCGTCAGTTCAGTCAAAATTAAGTTGCTTGACACACCGCCATCGCGAGCAAGCTCGCTCCCACAGGACCTCCTGTGCAGTGCCAACCAGACCCCGGAGAAATCCGGGGTTTGTCGTTTCTGCCGGCCCCGCTATCATTCGCCGCATCTTCCGGGGGACTTACCGATGCTCAATGGCCTGTGGCTTGGCTTCTTTATCGTGGCAGCCGTGTCGGCGCTGGTGCAGTGGCTGGTCGGCGGCAACGCCGGTATTTTCGCAGCCATGGTGGAAAGCATTTTCGCCATGGCCAAGCTGTCGGTGGAGGTGATGGTCCTGCTGTTCGGCACTTTGACGCTGTGGCTGGGCTTCCTGCGCATCGCGGAAAAAGCCGGCATAGTCGATTGGCTGGCCAAGGCCCTCGGCCCGCTGTTCCTGCGCTTGATGCCGGAAGTCCCGGCCGGGCATCCGGCCATCGGCCTGATCACCCTCAACTTCGCGGCCAACGGCCTGGGACTGGACAACGCGGCCACCCCGATCGGCTTGAAGGCCATGCGCGCCCTGCAAGACCTCAACCCGAGCCCGACCATCGCCAGCAACGCGCAGATCCTGTTCCTGGTGCTCAACGCATCGTCACTGACACTGCTGCCGGTAACGATTTTCATGTACCGCGCCCAGCAAGGCGCGCCGGACCCGACTCTGGTGTTCCTGCCGATCCTGCTCGCCACCAGCGCCTCGACCCTGGTGGGGCTGTTGTCCGTGGCGTTCATGCAACGGCTGCGCTTGTGGGATCCGGTGGTACTGGCCTATCTGATCCCGGGCGCGCTGGTGCTGGGTGGTTTCATGGCGTTGCTGGCGACGCTCTCGGCCACGGCGCTGGCGGGGCTCTCATCGATTCTCGGCAACTTGACGCTGTTTAGCCTGATCATCCTGTTTCTGGTGGTGGGTGCGCTGCGCAAGGTCAAAGTGTATGAGGCCTTTGTCGAAGGCGCCAAAGAGGGATTCGACGTCGCCAAGACGCTGCTGCCGTATCTGGTGGCGATGCTCTGCGCTGTCGGTGTGCTGCGGGCTTCGGGGGCGCTGGATTTCGGCCTGGACGGTATCCGCCATCTGGTGCAGTGGGCCGGCCTGGACACGCGTTTCGTCGACGCCTTGCCCACCGCCATGGTCAAGCCGTTCTCCGGCAGCGCCGCCCGGGCGATGCTGATTGAAACCATGAAGACCTCCGGGGTGGACAGCTTCCCGGCCCTCGTGGCGGCGACCATCCAGGGCAGCACCGAAACCACGTTCTACGTGCTGGCGGTGTATTTCGGCGCCGTGGGCATCCAGCGAGCCCGCCACGCGGTGGGTTGCGCCCTGCTGGCCGAGCTGGCCGGGGTGATAGCGGCCATCGGAGTCTGCTACTGGTTCTTTGGCTGATCTGTAGGAGCGAGCCTGCTCGCGATAAGGTCCGCAGGACCTTCAGTCCTTCACCTCGAACCTCAACACACCAATCATCTGGCCATTTTCGGTGAGTATCCGCACTTGCCATTTTCCCGTCGGGTTGTCCGGGAAGTTCTGCTTGTGGGTCCAGGCGCGATAGCCTTCCTTGCGTCCGCCATGGATGTCCAGAGCGATGCGGTCCACCTCTTTGCCGTTGAACTGCCAGACGTGGTAGATCCGCTCATCGAGCCCGCGCGGTGCGTTGATGGCGGTGTAGGCGTACAGGCCGTTACCACGGATCTGGGCCGCGCTGACTTCCTTGAGGCTGGCGCCAGGCGTGCGGTCTTCCAGCTGGGTACTGATTGCCACTTCGGTCATCCAGAGCGTGGCCGGTGGAACCCAGGAGCGCAGCACCCAGCCGGCGGCGCCGATGCCCAGGGTGATGCACAGAATCGCCAGCGCGTTGCGCACGGTGCGGATCGGGAAGATCGAGGCCAGGCTCGGGAACGACAGCAGCATGGCGATGCCCAGTGCCAGCTTGAAACTCTGGTCAGTGGTCAGGTGCAGGATCACCGGCAGCGCAGTGAGCAGCGCGGCGAACAGCGTCAGCGTGTGCAACGCCAGGAACGCCCACCGCCGGGGCGCCAGCCATTTGTAGTACAGCGGGTCGATGATCGAGACCAGCGCCGACGCCGCCAGCAGGCCGGTAAAGAGCAGCTGGCTGCTGTTCCAGGTTGTCGTGATGAAAAAAAACGGCAAGACGAAGAACAGGCTTTCCTGGTGGATCATCTGCGTGGCGTAACGCAGCAGCGGCTGGGGTATCTCCCGTTTGAAGATCCGCGTGAACAGCCGCGTCAGGCTGTTCTCCAGCATCAGCCAGAGCCAGCTCACCAGCATCATGATGGCGATCCAGGTCGCCAGGCCTTGCTGGCGATCCACCAGCATGAAACTGCCGACCCCGGAAATGAAACCGCCGAGGGCGATGACCCCCGGATAGCGCTTCATCAGTTCGAGGATGCGCTGGATTAAATGAGTCAGGTTCGGCATCGGCGGTTTCACAGTAAGTCTTGGAAATATCTCTGACAGAGTATCGCCAGGACGGTGACATGGCGAGGATCGCGACGCAGTTGCCCCATCGCGAGCAAGCTCGCTCCCACAGGTTGTATCAGTCTGGCTGCGGTCGCGCCCTGCGACGCCATCGCCAGCCAATACCCACCAGCAGCAACACCACCAACCCAGCCAACACCCAAACGAGTTCGTCATCACCCAGCAACGGCTTCTCGATCCGCAGGTAACCCGGGTCCTTGAGAAGTTCGCGCAGGGCCTGGTTGGCCTGCTCCAGGCTGACGGCCTGCAAGCGGGCGGCCGGGTTGGCGAAGCGGCCATCCTCATAATCGCCCAGGGCGCCCCAGTAATAATCGGCCAGCGCGCTGTTGCCTTGCACCGCCCAGGACTGATGGGCGATAGCGGCGCGTTTGATCCGCACGAAGCTCTCGGGGTCCAGGCCGTCCTTGAGCAGCGTACCGCGCAACTGCTCCAGCACCTGCTCGGCTTTCGGCAGGTCTTCACGCGCCAGGTCGGCGTTCAGGCTGAGAAAACCGACACCGCCAAAGACTTCCCGCTCCACCCAGGGGCCGTAGGACAGACCGTTGGCCAGGCGCAACTGGCGATAAAGCGCCCAGTCCAGATAGTCCTTGAGCAGGTCGAAGGTTTCGTCGTGCTGCTGTTCCAGCACCGGCTCCGGGAACAGCCAATGAAGCTTGGCACCGTCGCCGGCCAGGCCGCGAATGAGGTTGCGTTTGGTGACCGCGCTGTAGCGGATCTGCGGCAGCGGCTCGTGGACGCTGGGCTCGACCGGTTCGAGCTCGCCGAAACTGCGTTCCAGGTAGGCCGGCAATAACCGGTCGAGATCGCCGACGACGATCAGCGTCATGTTGTTGGAGGCATACCAGGCCTTGCGCACCTGCTCGACCCGGGCCAGGGTAAGGTGACCGACCTCGGCCCGTTCCGCGCACCGCAAGCCCAGTTCCACGGCCAATTGGTTGCTGGCTTTATGGCCCAGGTCCTGTCGGTCGAGCCAGCGTTGCAGATGGGTGTAGTGGCCGCCGTCCTCGCGCTCGACCACCCGTTTGGCCGCCTCCAGGGCTTTTTCGTCGATGCGGGTGCGGGTCAGCAATGCCAGCAACAGGTCCAGGACCTTGCGCTGATTGCGCGCCGGTGCCTCGATGACAAACGTCGTATCGGCATTGCTGGTAAAGGCGTTCCACTCGCCGCCCAACGCCTGCATGCGTTCTTCCAGGCCACCTTCGCCGCTGTCGTCGACCCCACTGAACAGAAGATGTTCGAGCAGATGCGGCAGCTCCTTGTCGGCGCAGCTGAAATCGTCGAGCCCCACGCCGACCACCAGCCGAATCGCCACGTGCCCGCGTTCGGTGCCGGGTTTGAGCAACAATTGCAGGCCGTTGGGCAACGTATAGCCTTCGACCTGAAAGCGATCCTGGGCAATGGCGGGGAGTGAGCCGAACAAAAGCAAGGCGAGCAGCAGACAACGCATAACGGGCTTCCTGGCGGCTGAGTGAAGATCCATGGTGCCGGGTCAGCCTTCATCGCGAGCAGGCTCGCTCACACTTCGCGGAGTTGTCTGGCTGGCGATGGGCTTGGGCCCCGGTCCCTTTTAATGACTGACCAGGACGCCAGTCGTTCACGGCGAATGGGTGATGTCGGAAATTTCATCGACGGCCAGGGCGCCGATCTCCGAGGTTTCCAGCACCACATAGGCGCTGCCGCAGAACAGCGAATTCAGGCGCCGCATGTCAGCGATCAGCTCAAGGTGCAGGGAACTGGTCTCCAGGCTCTGCACGACCTTGCGTTGCAGACGGCTGACATGGGCATGGGCCATCCGCCGTTCCTGCGCGCGAAAGCGACGTTTCTCACGCAGCAACTGCCGTGCGCTTTCCCGATCGGCACTCAGGAACACCGTCAACCCCAGCCGCAGGTTGGCCAGCAGATGACTGTGCAGCCCCGCCAGTTCTTCCAGGCCCACATCGGAAAACGACCGGCGTTGCGAGGTCTTCTGCTGCTGGACCTTGCGCAGCATGCGTTCGATGAGGTCGCTGGCCAGCTTGAGATTGATCGCCAGCTCGATGATTTCCGCCCAGCGGCGGCTGTCCTGTTCGCTGAGGTCTTCGCGGGGCATTTGCGCCATATACAGCTTGATGGCGCTGCACAGTGCTTCGACATCGTCGCTCATGGCGCGCACTTGCTGAGTGATCGCTGTCTGCTCGCCGCGCAGTACGCCGAGCATGGCTTCGAGCATGTTTTCGATCAGGTCGCCGATGCGCAAGGTTTCCCGGGCCGCGTTCGCCAGGGCCAGGCTCGGGGTCGCGAGGGCGGTGGGGTCGAGGTGCCGGGGCTTGGCCGTGCCGTTGGTGTCCGGGCGCTCCGGCAGCAGCCAGGCGCAGAGCCGGCCCATCGGCCCGACGCTGGGCAGCAATACCAGGCAACGCACGGTGTTATAGAGCAGATGAAAACCGATGACGGTTTCCTGGTGGCTGAAATCCAGGCTGTCCAGCCAGCCCACCAGCGGATCGAGTACCGGAATGATCAGCAACAGGCCAATCAGCTTGTACAGCAGGCTGCCGAGTGCCACCTGGCGTCCGGCGGCGTTCTGCATGCTGGTGCTGAGAAACGCCAGGATGCCGCTGCCGATGTTGGCGCCGATCACCAGGCCGATAGCCACTGGCAAGCTGATCACCGCCGCGCCGGCCAGTGTCGCGGTCAGCAGCACGGCGGCGAGGCTTGAATAGGAAATCATGGCGAACAGCGCGCCGACCAGCGCATCGAGCAGGATATCGCCGGTCAGTGAGGCGAAAATCACCTTCACGCCCTGGGCCTGGGTGATGGGCGCAGCGGCTTCGACGATCAGTTGCAGGGCCAGGATGATCAGGCCCAGGCCGATGGCGACCCGGCCCATCTGCCCGACGCGCGTCTGTTTGCGCGACAGGAAAAAAATCACCCCGAGAAATATCAGCAACGGTGACAGCCACGACAGGTCGAGGGTCAGCACCCGTGCCATCAGCGCGGTGCCGACGTCGGCACCAAGCATGGTCGCCAGGGCGGGCGTCAGCGACATCAGGCCCTGGCCGACAAAAGAGGTGACGAGCATGGCCGTGGCGTTGCTGCTCTGGACCATGGCGGTGACCATGATCCCGGCGATGAAAGCCAACCAGCGCCGGGACATGTTCTGGCTGATGACGTGACGCAGATTCGAGCCATAGACCCGCAGAATGCCGGTACGGACGATGTGCGTGCCCCAGATCAGCAAGGCCACGGCGGAGAGCAGATTCAGCAGGGTCAGCATGAGGAGCCCCCTGTTAGCGTCCCAAAGGAACAAATTGACGATGCCACATCGTTCTACTGGTACTTAAGCTGTAGTTGGCGAATGGTTCGGACGCCAGCATTGCATAGCTGAAGAGGGCTTTGAAACAAAACTGTCATAAAAATACTTCCTCGAAAACACCCACACCCCCTGTGGGAGCGAGCTTGCTCGCGATGAGGCCATAACATCCGACATCTTCTTCGACTGTCAGGCCGCTATCGCGAGCAAGCTCGCTCCCACAGGTATTGCATCTGGCCGCTTCCTGCAGACATGAAAAAAGGGGCTCCAAGAGCCCCTTCGTTCATTGCCCTGCATCTTTACTGACCCGGAACATCCTTGCGCAGTTTCACCGGATCCTGCTGCTTGCGCTTGCGTGCCATCGCGGTACGCATCTTGATATTGATCGCTTCCACCGCCAGCGAGAACGCCATGGCGAAGTAGACATAGCCTTTAGGCACATGCACATCGAACGATTCGGCGATCAGTACGGTACCGACCACCAGCAGGAACGACAGCGCCAGCATCTTCAGCGACGGGTGCTTGTCGATGAACGTGCTGATGGTGCCCGAAGCCAGCATCATCACCAGTACGGCGACGATGATCGCGGCAACCATGACCGGTACATGGGAGACCATGCCGACCGCGGTGATGACCGAGTCCAGGGAGAACACGATGTCGATGATCGCGATCTGGATGATGGTGTAGATGAAGTTGCCGCCCTTGACCGAAGGCTCGTCGCTGTTTTCCTCTTCGCCTTCCAGCGCGTGGTACATCTCCTGGGAGCTTTTCCACAACAGGAACAGGCCACCGAAGAACAGGATCAGGTCGCGGCCGGAGATGCCCTGGCCGAACACTTCGAACAGATCGGCGGTCAGGCGCATCACCCAGGTGATGGACAACAACAACAGGATCCGCGTGATCATCGCCAGCGCCAGGCCGAAGATCCGGGTGCGTGCCTGCATGTGTTTGGGCATGCGGCTGACCAGGATCGAGATCATGATGATGTTATCGATACCCAGGACGATTTCGAGGGCGGTCAGGGTAAAGAAGGCAACCCATATTTCCGGGTTGGTCAGCCATTCCATGTGAGTTCCTTTGAGCGAGTGTTAGGCCGCGCCGCGCCTTCGGTTAACCGACAGGGGCGACGCGGCGGGCGTTGCTTTTATAGAGTGCTGAACAGCGGAAAAATCCCCATCAGCAAGGCGGCGAACATTATGCACAGGCAAACCAGTACTGCCCACTTCAAGGTGAAGCGTTGGTGATCGCCGAATTCGATCCCGGCCAGGGCCACCAGCAGATAAGTCGACGGAACCAGCGGGCTCAGCAGGTGAACGGGCTGGCCGACGATCGAGGCACGGGCCATTTCGACGCCAGTAATGCCGTAATGGCTGGCTGCTTCGGCCAAAACTGGTAACACCCCGTAATAAAATGCATCGTTCGACATGAAGAAAGTGAACGGCATGCTCACCAGCGCAGTGATGACCGCGAGGTAAGGACCGAGGAAGTCCGGGATCACTGCCAGCAGGCTCTTGGACATGGCATCGACCATGCCGGTGCCCGACAGGATGCCAGTGAAGATACCCGCCGCGAAGATCAGCCCGACCACCGCCAACACGCTGCCGGCGTGAGCCGCGACGCGGTCTTTCTGTTGTTGCAGGCATGGATAGTTGACGATCATCGCGATACTGAACGCCACCATGAACAGCACCGGCAGCGGCAACAGGCCGGCAATCAGCGTGCACATCAGGGCCAGGGTCAGCGCGCCGTTGAACCAGATCAGCTTCGGACGGCGGGCGTCCGGAAATTGCGAGACGCTGATTTCGCTGTGGTCCATGTCGTCACCGGCCAGGTGCAGCTCACCCAGGCGCGCACGCTCGCGTTTGCCGTACATGTAGGCAATCGCCAGGATCGCCACGACGCCGGCCAGCATCGCCGGGATCATCGGGACGAAGATGTCGGACGGATCCACATGCAGCGCACTGGCCGCCCGAGCGGTTGGCCCGCCCCAAGGGGTCATGTTCATCACGCCGCCGGCGAGGATAATCAGGCCCGCCATGATCTGCGGGCTCATGCCGATACGGCTGTAGAGCGGCAGCATGGCGGCTACGCAGATCATATAAGTGGTCGCGCCGTCACCATCGAGGGAAACGACGAGCGCCAGAACGGCGGTGCCGACCGAAACTTTCAGGGGGTCGCCCTTGACCATCTTGAGGATCTTGCGCACGGCCGGGTCGAACAGGCCGGAGTCGATCATCAGGGCGAAATAAAGAATCGCAAACATCAGCATCACCCCGGTCGGGGCAAGCTTGGTGATGCCTTCGAGCATCATCGGGCCGATCTTCGGCGCAAAGCCACCGAACAGCGCGAACAGGATCGGAATAATGATCAGCGCGATCAGCGCGGACAGGCGCTTGGTCATGATCAGGAACATGAACGTGATGACCATGGCGAAGCCAAGGAAAGTCAGCATGGGAAATACTCCAGGCGTGGCGCGGCGGGCAAAGGCGAACCGGAACGGTCAGCGCAGGGTGCAGGGCTCGGGACGGACGGATGGAGGGGATGCAACGGGACGGGTAGCAGCGGACATCAGAATCACCATTGTTGTTGTTAAAAAGGCCGCACGAGCATTCGAAAGCTCGTTTCTGGCCACCGGTCTTTTGCCGGTAGGTGAGGCGATCCTAATCGCGCAAGCTTTCAGCAGCCTTTCGCTGTAGCAATGGATGATGACCAGCCTGCTTTCGCTGCAGTAATTGCTGATGACCGATCTGCTTTCGTGGCGAGGGAGCTTGCTCCCGCTCGGTCGCGCAGCGGCCGAAAGATCCTGGGGGCCGCTGCGCCCGAAGCGTCGGACCGGCCCAGCGGGAGCAAGCTCCCTCGCCACAAAAGGCAATCAGGTCCTTGATTCGAACGCCGAAAGATTCAACGGCCGTACCGCGCCCATCCAGATCGCATGATCGGTGTGATCGGCCAGATCATCACCAGTGTCCGGGTGCAGGAATATCACCAGCCCGTTGCGATTGAGCGCCAGCCACGGCAGGACCACGCCGATGTACTGCGGATCGAATGCCAGCTGGCAGCTCCAGTCCGGGTGCGGGCCGACCGGCCGTTGGTGAACCCGGCCCATCTTCAGCGGGAACAGCTGCGCCGCTTGCTCACACAAGGCCCGCGCCTGATCGATGGTGCCGGCGCCGAAATAAACATGGGCGTGATAGCCCTTGATCCGTTGCATCTGTCACTCCTCGAAAGACCAGCCGAACCCTCGCGGTTAACCACGGGTCAGAGCCTTTACACGCGGGAAAAAAGGAACCAGCCATGAGAAACGCCGAAACCCCGGTCATCAAAGTGGTGCTCTATGGTGCCATGAGCAGCCTCGGAAGTGCGTTGATGGCTGAGTTGTTGCGACGCCAGCACGAAGTCATCGCCATCCTCGATGATCTTACGGCCTTGGCGCCACGCCCGGGCCTGCGGACCAAGACCGGCGACCTCTTCGACCCCGAACGGGTCAAGCAGAGCGTTGCCGGCGCCACTGCCGTGGTGTGCCTGTTGAACGCGCCGGGGCTGCCAATGAACAGCGAGCAAGTGGAGCGCACACTCATTCCCGGCCCGGTGGAGCAGGTCCTGGCCGTGGATGCGCTGATTGCAGGCATGCAGGCGGTCAATATTCCCCGGCTGTTCCTGGTGGGCGATTTCGCTGCCCTCGATGAGCAGGAAGCCGAAGATGACTTGCAACGCCATGCCGCCGAGGAAATCCTCGACGCCCTGAAAAACAGCGTCTTGCAGTGGACCCTGGTCAACGCGCCCTACGCCGCGCCGGGCTTGAGCATCGAGCATTTCAGCCAGGTCAGCACCAGCCTGGAGTCCGGAATGGCCGAGTCCCTGGAGCGCCTCAATCGGGTGGCGGTGGGCATTGTCGATGAACTGCGCTCGAACCTGCATGTGGGCGAGCATGTGAGTTTCGTGGCGGCTGACTGATCGCCCGTCGCGGTCGGCGACTGTGGCTTGAGGCTGGCCTCGACACATTCTGTTCGTATTTGCGGAAACGTCCTGCGCCGCGCCCTACATCGTGCCCAACCCCTTCGGAATAGCCTGTTCGAACGGCTAGAAGGGAGCGGCACGTATGGCAAACCATGGCTACATGACCATTACCGGCGAGGTTCAAGGACTGATTTCAGCGGGATGTTCAACCCAGGACTCCATCGGCAATAGATGCCAGGCAGCTCATGCCGACGAAATCATGGTGCTTTCCTACAGCCATAACATGGCGAACATCGGAAACATCAATAAGGCCACGCATCGTCCGATCATCATCAGCAAGAACGTCGATAAATCCTCACCCCTTATTGCCCAGGCGCTCTCCAGCCGAGAGGCGATACGTTGCTCCATCAGCTTTTACCGAACCTCCTCGTTTGGTTTATTGGAGAAGTTCTACACCATCGAAGTCAGGGGAGGTGTCATCGCTGACCTCACCCTGGATATGCCCCATGTGATCCTTCATAGCGACGCCGAGCCACAAGAGCATGTCGCCATTCGCTACCGCGACATCATCTGGACCCATCACCTGGCGGGAACCAGCGGCTACAGCTCATGGCAGTCCGAGGAATGAAACAGTCGGAAGAAAGTTGCCAGCCCAGTAGTTGCGACTATTGGACAGTCAGCCAGGCCGCCGCGAACCTGAGCAACCAGGCGTGCACATTGGCGGCCCGACACATCAGCGATGGGACGCTGCGTATCCAGTTCAATCGCGAGGTGGCTTATTACGCCAGAGGCATCGTCAACGATGTCGCGCAGGGCCGCAAAAGTCCTGAGCAAGGGTTGCAGGCCATCAAGGACGAACAGGGCAGCCTGCTGGAGCAGTCCTGGGAAATTGCCAAGAAAGGCGCCGGCGCTATCGCGGGCGCCATGCAAATCGCGACGGGTGGCGGTATCTGCTACGTCTCGGCCGGAACGCTCTGCCTGGTGGCGGGGGTTCCGATAATGGCCCATGGGGCGAATAACGTTTATGAGAATGGGCGCAATCTTTGGGAGGGGCGATCCGACACTGAGGGGCCGGTACGGCAGGGGTACCACGCTGTTTCCAAGACGTTTGGAGGAGGGGATAGAGGGGGAAATATCGCGTACGGGATGGTGGATTTGACGATGTCGGTGTATGGCCTTGGAAGAATGGTGGTAAAGAAAGATACGTGGCGTTTGTTTAGATATGTAGATGCTGATCGCATTCGAGCATACAAAACAATGGGCAAGGACGCGCTTATTTTGGAGGGCGCGAGTAATACCATGACAATACGCTCCATTTATCTTGAGTCTGAGGCGACGGATGAATAGTCTAGTTGTTTCCGTCTTGTATATATCGTTCTCATTTATCTCCTTTTCTTTGCTGTATTTTCTATCACGGTATTTCTCTGGTAATAAGTTCAGATGGCGATGGTTTATTGTGTGCACTATCTCAACCATTCTTGTCGCGTCAGTACATATGAGCACCGTCGAGTATGGATACGAGATCATGATTCCGGCGTTAAAGCCTATTCTCAAGGGAAATGATGTGGTTGGCTGGACCGCTTTCATCAGCATGTTTCTTCAAACATGCTGCGTTCCGACGCAATACGAGCCGAGGAGGTGGTTTGGACAAAAACAATAGCACTTGAATTCGGAGGCGAAAAATAATCGCCCCACTATATTGAGTGTGTCTCTAACATTTATGTCTTGACCTATTTACTTCCGTACGCATCAATACCTCTCTCTAAAACTGTAAGAACTCAGCCAGCTCCCTCAAACCGCAATCGAAGGCAGCGGCAGCCCTGTAAGCGACTCCGCACTATTGGCCTGTTCTTCCATCAGCCAATCCACGAACAGTTTGATCAGCACACCCCGGCGCTTGCGCTGGGGCAAGACCACGTAATATCCCAACCGGGACAGTACCGTTTCGGCGATCGGTCGGCACAGCAACCCTTGCGCCAGCAAGTTATCCACAAGGTGCCGCCAACCGATGGCGACGCCTTGGCCGCCAATCGCCGCCTGGATAAGCAGGGTGTAGTTGTCGAAGCGCAGTTGGCCCGGCGCCGGTGGCGAGGTGATGCCCAGCTCGCGAAATACGCCGCTCCAGTCGAACCAGGCGCTGCTGTTGCCGCCGCGCAAATGCAGTAGCGGGAATTCCGCGAGGGCGTGAGCGGGCAGGGGTTGGGGGCGGTCCTTGAGCAGGAGAGGGCTGCATACAGGAAAGACTTCTTCGCTGAAAAGCCAACGACTTTCGCCCTGTTTGAAGCGACCGTCGCCGAAGAGCACCGCAACGTCGATATCAGTGCGCAGCATGTTGTGGTTGCGCTCGCTGGTTACCAGGCTCACATCTACCTGCGGATTTGCCGCGTGGAACCGATGCAGTCGCGGCATCAGCCAATAGGCGGCGAAAGCGAAATCCGTCGCGACCTGCAGCACTTCATGCTGGTGCTGGGCCGTGATCGCGTTGAGCCCCGCATCGATGCTCTGCAAGCCGGCCTGGACCTGCTCGAACAGGATCGCGCCGGCCTCGGTCAGTTCGATGCCGCGATAGATGCGATCAAACAGGCGCGTACCGAGCTGCTCTTCCAGCCGTTTGATCTGTTGGCTGATGGCGGGTTGGGTCGTGCCCAGTTCGATCGCTGCCGCAGTAAAGCTTTGCTGGCGAGCCGCTGATTCGAAGGCGCGGAACAGATCCAGAGACAGGTCACCCAAGGCGTCATACATAAGCTCAGCTTATCCTAGTCATTATCTTGCATGGGCTTTACCCCAACCAGCATGGGCTACATGCTCGTTCGCAGCAATATCGCATAACCGTTCACTATGGAATGCCGCGAATACATGAAGCGCAAGAACATTCTTTTCATCATGGCCGATCAGATGGCCGCGCCAATGTTGCCGATCTACGGTCCGTCGCCCATCAAGCTGCCCAACCTGTCACGCCTGGCTAACCAGGGCGTGGTATTCGATGCCGCGTACTGCAACAGCCCGCTCTGTGCGCCGTCACGCTTTACGCTGGTGAGCGGTCAGTTGCCGAGCAAGATCGGCGCCTATGACAACGCGGCGGATTTTCCGGCGGACGTTCCAACTTATGCCCATTACCTTCGCCGTCTCGGCTATCGCACGGCGTTGTCCGGCAAGATGCATTTTTGCGGGCCGGACCAATTGCACGGTTACGAAGAGCGCCTGACCAGCGACATTTATCCAGCGGACTACGGCTGGGCCGTGAACTGGGACGAGCCGGATGTGCGGCCGAGCTGGTATCACAACATGTCGTCGGTGTTGCAGGCCGGACCGTGCGTGCGTACCAATCAGCTGGATTTTGATGAAGAGGTGGTGTTCAAGGCCCAGCAGTACCTGTTCGACCACATCCGCGAGGATGGCGACCAGCCGTTTTGCCTCACCGTGTCCATGACTCACCCACACGATCCGTACACGATTCCCAAGGCTTTTTGGGATATGTATGACGACAAGGATATCCCGCTGCCCTACACCCCGGACCAGGCTGAACTTGATCCACATTCACAACGCCTGTTGAAGGTCTACGATCTGTGGGGCAAGCCGCTGCCTGTGGATAAGATCCGTGATGCTCGCCGTGCCTACTTCGGCGCGTGCAGCTACATCGACAGCAATGTCGGCAAGTTGCTGCAGACGTTGGAAGACACCGGGTTGCTCGACGACACCATCATCGTGTTCTCTGGCGATCATGGAGACATGCTTGGCGAAAAAGGCCTCTGGTACAAAATGCACTGGTTTGAAATGGCCGCCCGCGTGCCGCTGCTGATCAGCGCCCCAGGCCAGTTTGCCAGCGGCCGCGTCAGCGCGGCGGTGTCCACTGCCGACCTGCTGCCGACCTTGGTCGAACTGGCCGGCGGCACGCTGGAACCAGGCTTGCCGCTGGATGGGCGTTCGCTGGTTCCGCATCTGCAAGGGCAGGGCGGGCACGATGAAGTCTTCGGTGAATACATGGCCGAAGGCACCGTCAGCCCGTTGATGATGATCCGTCGCGGCCCGTGGAAATTCATCTACAGCGAAGATGACCCGTGCCTGTTGTTCGACCTGCATGATGATCCTCAGGAGGTGGCGGATCTCAGTCAGTCGCCTGAGCATCAGGCGCTGTTCAACGATTTTCTCGCCGAAGCGCGGGCCAAATGGGATATTCCAGCCATTCACCAACAGGTGCTCGCCAGCCAGCGACGCCGTCGTTTCGTTGCCCAGGCGTTGACCCTGGGCAAACTCAAGAGCTGGGATCACCAGCCGCTGGTCGATGCCAGCCAGCAATACATGCGCAACCACATCGACCTCGACGATCTGGAGCGCAAGGCCCGTTATCCACAACCCTGCCAATAGACCAATAACGTAAGGGGAAGCGCATGCAAAAGTTATCCACAGTACTGACCGCCGGGCTGTTGGCGTTGAGCAGTGTTTCGGCGTGGGCCGAGCAGAGTTGCGAGACCGTGAAGATGGCCGATCCGGGCTGGAGCGATATCGCCGCGACCAACGCCATCACCGGTTTCCTCCTTGAGGGCATGGGCTACAAGGCCAAGGTCGACACCTTGGCGGTACCGATCACGTTCGGTGGCCTGAAGGATGGCCAGGTGGATGTTTTCCTGGGTAACTGGATGCCGGCGCAGCAGGGGTTCTATGACAAGTTCGTCGCCAATGGCGATGTCACGCAATTGGCGAAGAACCTGGACGGCACCGAGTTTACCCTGGCGGTGCCGGACTACGTCTGGGACGCCGGTGTGCATAACTTCGCCGACCTGAACAAGTTCGCCGACAAGTTCGACAAGAAGATCTACGGCATCGGTTCCGGCGCCCCGGCCAACCTTTCGCTGAAAGAAATCATCAAGACCAACGATTTCGGCATGGGCGAATGGAAACTGGTGGAGTCCAGCGAGCAGGCAATGCTGGCGGAAGTCTCCCGGGCCGTGAAGAAGCAGAAATTCGTGACGTTCCTCGGCTGGACCCCACACCCCATGAACGTGCAACTGAAAATGCATTACCTCAAGGGCGGCGAGAAGTACTTTGGCGATACCGGCAGCGTTTATACGCTGACGCGCAAGGGTTATGCACAGGCCTGCCCGAACGTCGGGAAGCTGCTGACCAACCTGAGCTTCACCCAGGAGATGGAAAACAGCATCATGGCCGAAGTGGTGAACAAGAAGGTCAGCAACGCCGAAGCGGCCAAGGCCTGGATCAAGGCCAACCCGGCGGTGCTGGACAAATGGCTGGACGGCGTGAAGACGGTGGATGGCAAGGACGCGCTGGCGGCGGTCAAGGCCAAGCTCTGACGAGCTCTTGTGGCGAGGAGCTTGCTCCCGCTGGGCCGGTCCGACGCTTCGGGCGCAGCGGTCCCGGTTTTTTTGCGGCCGCTGCGCGACCGAGCGGGAGCAAGCTCCCTCGCCACGTTGGTTCACCTGATATTCTTGTGCCAAACCCCATCTTTGAGGCTCCATGGCAATCCCCACGCGCCATTCGCTGTTTCCGTTCCTCAGCTGGCTGCCCCGGCAGACCCGCGCCAGCGTCGGCCGTGACCTGATCGTCGGCCTCAGCGGCGCGATTCTCGCGTTACCGCAGTCCATTGCCTACGCACTGATCGCCGGCCTGCCGCCGGAATACGGCTTGTACGCGGCCATCGTGCCGGTGCTTATCGCCTGCCTATGGGGATCGTCCTGGCATTTGATCTGCGGTCCTACGGCGGCAATCTCCATTGTCCTCTACGCCACTGTCAGTCCTCTGGCCGTGCCGGCGACTCAGGACTACATCACGTTGATCCTGCTGCTGACGGTACTGGCGGGTATTTTCCAATGGCTGCTGGGATTGCTGCGTTTCGGTGCACTGGTGAATTTTGTCTCACACTCGGTCGTACTCGGCTTCACCCTGGGTGCGGCGGTAGTGATTGCGCTGGGGCAGTTGCCGAACCTGCTGGGCCTGGACCTGCCCAACGAAGCTACGGCCCTGAAGGGCGTGCTGGTGCTGGTCAGTCACATCGGCGCTGTGGATAAGCCATCGCTGCTGTTGGGATTGGCGACGCTGGTGGTCGGGATCGTGCTCAAGCGCTTGCTGCCGCGCTGGCCGAGTCTGCTGATCACCTTGGTGATTGCCAGCCTGGTGGTCTGGGCATGGCCCGGGATGTTCGGGCATGTGGCATTGGTCAGCGCCTTCGTCGGGCGCTTGCCGCCGCTTACACCGCTGCCCCTGGACCTGGAGCTGATTCTGCGTCTGCTGCCCGGTGCCGTTGCGGTGGGCATGCTCGGGCTGGTGACCAGCCTGTCCATCGCCCGCTCGTTGTCGGTCCGTTCCGGGCAACTGCTCGATGCGAATCAGGAGGTTCGGGCGCAGGGGCTTTCCAATATCGTCGGAGGATTTTTCGCCGGATCGCTGTCAGCCGGCTCCTTTACCCGTTCCGGTCTCAGCTATGAAGCGGGTGCCTGTTCGCCCCTGGCCGGAGTGTTTTCGGCGTTGTGGGTGGCGCTGTTCGCGGTTGCCGGCGCGACACTGATCGCGCACATTCCCATTCCCGCCATGGCCGGCAGTATTTTGCTGATCGCCTGGGGCCTGGTGGACCATCGGGGTATCCGGGCGCTGTACCGTGTGAGTCGTTCCGAATTCCTGGTGATGGGGCTCACCTGCCTGGCCACGCTGCTGCTTGAACTGCAAACGGCTATCTACGCGGGCGTGTTGGCTTCGCTGTTTTTCTATCTCAAGCGCACTTCGCAACCGCGGGTGCAGCATTTCCGAGAAGGTGAGGCGGACGTCTTGCGGGTGGGCGGCTCGATCTTTTTCGGCGCCAGCCATTATTTGCAAGTGCGCCTGCAACGCATGCCCGCCCAGCAGGTGATCATCGACGCCCAGCAGATCAACTTCATCGATTACTCCGGCGTCGAAATGCTCCACCAGGAAGCCCGGCGCCTGCGCAGTCAGGGGCGCAGCCTGACTTTGCGCGGGGCAAGGCCACCGGTGGTGGAGGAATTGTTGAAGCTGGAAGGACCGGAGAAATGCCCGATCCTCTTCAGGGATTGACCGCCGCGAGCTGACGGCGCAACTCCGTCAGCACCGGGGCGGTGTCCGGACGTACGCCACGCCACAGGAAAAACGCTTCGCCCGCCTGTTCGGCGAGCATGCCCAGGCCATCCATCGCCACCGCCGCGCCGTGTTCTTCGGCCCAGCGGCAGAACGACGTCGGCTCCTTGCCATACATCATGTCGTAGCAGAATGTCCTGCCTGGCTCGATCAGACTTCCGGCAATCGGTGGTACATCGCCTGACAGGCTAGCGGATGTGGCATTGATGATCAGGTCCACTGGCTCGCGCAACCAATCGAAACCGCTGGCCGAGACCGGACCCAGGTCGGCGAACAGCTCAGCCAGCAATTCAGCTTTTTCCACCGTGCGATTGGCAATGATCAGCGATGACGGCGCCTCGGCCAACAAGGGTTCCAAGGCGCCCCGTACCGCGCCGCCGGCGCCCAGCAGCAGGATGCGCTTGTTCTTGAGGCTGAACCCGGCGTTGACGGTCAGGTCCCGAACGAGTCCGGCGCCGTCGGTGTTGTCGCCCAGCAGGCGGCCGTCGGCCTGTTTGCTCAAGGTGTTGACCGCACCGGCCCGTTGCGCCCGTTCGGTCAGGCTGTCAGCCAGGCGAAAGGCGTCCTCCTTGAACGGCACGGTGACATTTGCCCCACGCCCCTCACGGAAAAATTCCCGGGCGCAAGCGGCGAAGTCTTCCAGCGGCGCCAGCAGCGTGGTGTAGTCCAACGCTTGCCCGGTTTGCTCGGCAAACAGGCGATGGATCAACGGCGACTTGCTGTGGCCGATCGGGTTACCCATTACAACGTAGCGATCCATGGATTTTTCCCCGTTCAGGCCGTAGCCAGCCAATCGCGGTCCTGCAGGAAATAATCGGTCAGCCGCGCTTCTTCGCTGCCCGGCTCGGCTTTCCAGTCGTAGCTCCAGCGGACCTGCGGTGGCAGCGACATCAGGATCGACTCGGTACGCCCGCCCGATTGCAGGCCGAACAGGGTGCCACGGTCATAGACCAGGTTGAATTCCACGTAGCGCCCACGGCGGAACTCCTGAAATTGTCGTTGCGCGGCGGTGAACGGGTCGTGTTTGCGACGCCGCACGATAGGCAGGTAGGCATCGATGTAGGCGTCGCCGATGGCGCGCATGAAGGCGAAGCTGGTATCGAAGTCCCACTCGTTCAGGTCATCAAAAAACAGACCGCCGATGCCGCGCGGTTCGTTGCGATGCTTGATGTGGAAATAGCTGTCGCACCAGGCCTTGTAGCGCGAATAGACCTCCGGGCCGAACGGCTCGCAGGCTTGCTGGGCGACGCGGTGCCAATGCACGCAATCTTCTTCCACGCCGTAGTAAGGGGTCAGGTCGAAACCGCCGCCAAACCACCAGACCGGCTCTTCACCTTCTTTTTCGGCGATGAAAAAGCGTACGTTGGCGTGGGACGTAGGCACGTGGGGATTGTGCGGGTGGATCACCAGCGACACGCCCAGTGCCTCGAAACCGCGCCCGGCCAGCTCCGGCCGGTGGGCGCTGGCCGAGGGTGGGAGACCGCTGCCAAAGACGTGGGAAAAGTTGACGCCGCCCTTCTCGATGACCGTACCGTTTTCAATCACCCGGGTGCGTCCGCCACCGCCGGCAGGTCGGGTCCAGGCGTCCTCGACGAAGCGAGTGCCACCGTCCTCGGTTTCCAGGGCGGCGCAGATGCGGTCTTGCAGGTCGAGCAGATAGGCTTTCACGGCCTCGGTGCGAGTAGTCATGACATCACCTTGATCAGGGCTACGCTGCGCGGCGTACAAGGGCCGCCGGCAAATGGGCGCACAGGATAACACCGCATCCGCCCACGCCACAGTTGACGGAGATCAAGCTTAGGAGTCCGATAGCAGGCTTGGTAAAAAGTCCCACGATAAGGAGAGAGCGAAGATGGCCAAACGTATCCAGTTCACCGCCCACGGCGGCCCGGACGTGCTTGAGTACGTCGAATACCAGCCGGCCGAGCCCGGTCCGCAGCAGGTTCGCGTCAGCAACAAGGCGATCGGGCTGAACTTCATCGACACCTATTATCGCAGCGGGCTTTACCCGCCACCGGCGCTGCCATCGGGACTCGGTGCCGAGGGTGCCGGCGTGGTTGAGGCCGTCGGCGCGGACGTCACGCGCTTCAAGGTCGGTGACCGCGTGGCCTATGGCAGCGGTCCGCTGGGGGCCTACAGCGATGTGCATGTGTTGCCCGAGGCCAATCTGGTCCACTTGCCCGAATCCATCAGTTTCGAACAGGCCGCCGGGGTGATGCTCAAGGGCCTGACCGTGCAATACCTGCTGCGCCAGACGTACGAGCTCAAGGGCGGCGAAACCATCCTGTTCCATGCCGCCGCCGGTGGCGTGGGCTCGCTGGCCTGCCAGTGGGCCAAGGCCCTGGGCGTGAAGCTGATCGGCACCGTCAGCTCGGCGGAAAAAGCCGCTATCGCAAAATCCCACGGCGCCTGGGAAGTGATCGACTACAGCAAGGAAAACGTCGTACAGCGTGTACTGGAATTGACTGACGGCAAGAAGGTCCCGGTGGTGTACGACGGCGTCGGCAAGGACACCTGGCTGACCTCCCTGGATTGCACGGCTCCCCGTGGCCTGGTGGTGAGCTTTGGCAATGCCTCCGGCGCGGTGGACGGGGTGAACCTGGGGATCCTCTCGGCCAAGGGCTCGCTGTACGTCACCCGCCCGACTCTGGCGACCTACGCCAACAACGCCGAAAACCTTCAGCACATGGCCGATGAGCTATTCGCCATGATCGCCAGCGGCAAGCTTACCGTGGATATCAACCAGCGTTATCCGCTGGCGGAAGCGGCCAAGGCCCATACCGAGTTGTCGGCGCGGCGCACGACGGGGTCGACCATTCTCCTGCCCTGAGATTGATACCCAAAGGTTTGCGCAAAACCTGTGGGAGCGAGCTTGCTCGCGATAGCGGTGGACCAGTCAACATCAACGCCAGCTGACCTGACGCCATCGCGAGCAAGCTCGCTCCCACAGTGGTTTTATGCAAGATGCAGAATGTGTGGGCGGAATCAGTCCGGGCGCACTACCTTGCCGGTCGCCAGGTCACGGATCACGCTCGGGTTTCGACGCCCGCCCAGGTTGCCGCCCAGCACCAGGTCGATCTGTCCGCGGAAATACTGCTCCACGCGGATCCGCGTCCGCGCCGCCGGGCGCCCCTGGGGGTTGGCCGAGGTGGAGACAAGCGGGCCGACCAGCGAACACAGGTCGCGCACGATCGGATGATCGCTGACCCGTAGCGCGACGGTGTCGTGCACGCCGGTGATCCATTCCGGCAACAGGTTCTGGTGCGGGACCAGCCAGGTGTTCGGCCCAGGCCAAGTGCTGGCCATGCGATCCATCCAGGTCTCGGGGAAGTCCTCGAACAGGAAGTCGAACTGGTGGATATTGTCGGCCACCAGTATCAATCCCTTGTCGGGCAGTCGGGACTTGATCGCCAACAGGCGCTCCACCGCATCTTCGTTCCACGGGTCGCAACCCAGGCCCCAGACCGCTTCGGTTGGATAGGCAATCACCGCCCCGGCGCGAATTTCTCGCGCGGCTTGTTGCACACGCCAACTGTTGACCATGAAAGATTCTCCGCAACGCAAATAAGGCTGTGCGCAGTTTACCGATCTTCCCCATAAAACCTAGCGAGCAAACCAGCGTCCATGCTCGCACGCCGCCCTTCCGTCCATTTCCAGGTCGGTCAGTGCCGCCAGGACCTTGGACAAGCCCCAGCCGCTGGCATCGGCCAGTGCTTCGCTGGTCTGCGGCGCGGCGTGCAGCAGGCGCAACAGCGGATGCGTCACGGCGACAGGCTCGGCGGTGAAGGGTAAGCGTTGCCAACCGCGTAGCGCTTCGAGGATGTGCTCCACGGTTTCCACCAGCGCCGCGCCGTCACGGATCAGTTGATGGCAGCCCCGGGCGCCGGGATGGTGAATCGACCCCGGAATGGCATACACCTCACGACCCTGTTCCGCCGCCAGGCGCGCGGTGATCAGCGAGCCACTGGCGACGCTGGCCTCGACCACCAGCACGCCAAGGGACAAACCGCTGATAATCCGATTGCGGCGCGGGAAGTTGCTGGCGTGGGGTGGCGCGTCCAGGGGGAACTCCGACAGTACCGCGCTGCCTTGGGCGATCATCGCTTCTGCCAGCCGACGATTGCGCTGTGGATAAAAATTTTCCAGGCCCGTGCCCAGCACACCGATGGTCTGCCCGCCGACATCCAGCGCAGCCTGATGCGCGGCCGCGTCGATACCCAAGGCCAGACCGCTGGTGATGACAAATCCAGCTCCGGCCAGGCTCCGGGAAAATGCCGCCGCGGTGTCCATGCCGGGACGCGAGGCGCGACGACTGCCGACCATTGCCAGTTGCGGCTTTTCCAGAATCGAGGTGTCGCCGGCAACGAACAGAAGCGGCGGCGCGTCGCAGATCTGCGCCAGCAACGCTGGGTAGTCGGGCTGGTCCCACATCAATAGACAGTGGGCCGAACCCTCTAGCCAGGCCAGCGCGCGGGCCGCGCCGTCACGAATTTCCGGCGCACGTCGGGCCTCGGCGCACTGCGCCGGCAACCCCAGCGCTCGCCATGCGCTGGTCGGGGCGCTGATGGCTTTGGAGGCCGAGCCGAAGGCTTCCATGAGGGTCATGAAACGTTTGGGTCCCAGTTCCGGCAAGCGATGCAAGCGCAGACGGGCCTCCAGTTCCGCGGGCGGAACCGAAGCGGATTCAGGCAATGGCATTGATCAATCCTTGATCGTCATAAGCCCCGTACAAACGGGAACAAGTTGTGGATAACTCTGTTGGTAACTTGTGAGACCCGTTACGGATTGCGCACCTTGTCGAGGATTGCCAGCGAGCGCGAGGCGTACAGCACCAGGCCATAACTGAGCTTGTCGTAGGTGCGGAACACCATCAGCAGGCCGGCGCGTTCGTCGGGAATCTTCACCGGGGCGCCAGTGATGCGGTCACGCACTGTTTCACCGGTCTTCATGACCGCCAGAACGTTGCCTTCGGCCAATCCGTCACGGCGCCCCTTGTTCAGGGTGACCACGTCCATCGCGCCGATCTGGGTCACGCCCCGGGGCACATCGAGGATTAACCCGTTGATGTCCGATTTTGGCGCGCTGGGCATGAAGGTCGAGTTGATCGAGCGTTCTTCGCCGCTGAACAGCCGATCGCCCAGGCGCACCTCCTGCGTGGTGCGCTGCAGGGCCAGGGTGGTGACGTCGCCTTCGGTGGCGACGATCTCGCCGCTGCCGATGTCGTCGGCATTGATCCCGAGAAATTCCTTGGTCTCGGGGTCGGTGTAGACCTTGCCTTGGCGGAAGATGCCGTAGGCCGACTGGCTCGCATCGAAGGTGCCGCGGGCGAAGATCCGGTCGCCGGTGCCGCTGAGCACTCGTTCGGCATCGCCTGCGACGACGTAGGGCGCCTTGTTGAAATCCTCCGCCGTGTCGACGATGCGGTTGCTCAGCAAAAAGCTGTTGATCGCCTGGAGCGGGATGCTCGGAATGGCGTCTGCCACCGGTGAGCTGCGGACTCGCGGCGACAGCTTGATGGTGCCGCGCGAGGCCCCGCGATTGAGGGTCAGCCGTGGCTGGCCGTTGATGTAGATCAGCGACAGGGTGTCGCCGGGGTAGATCAGGTGCGGGTTTTCAATCTGCGGGTTGGCCTGCCACAGCTCGGGCCATTTCCAGGGTTCGCGCAGGTATTTACCGGAAATGTCCCACAGCGTATCCCCTGGAACCACTGTGTATTGCTGCGGAAAACCTTCCCGAAGTTGCACTTGCCCGTGCGCGATACCGGCCGAGGCCAGGAGCAGCAGGGCGAGTAGTGATTTCCTCATGCGGTGAATCCCTTTATTATGTGCGTTCGCGTAAAACGCCAGAGCCCCCGTGGCTCGCTCCGATTCAAGAGCAACGTTTTACAACGGTAGCCTGCATTCCAAGACACGCCAGGCCAGCCACCCGACCTTACTTCACACGTGCATTTATCAAGCTTATGGCCATTTTGAACATTCTCGAATTTCCGGACCCGCGCCTGCGCACCATCGCCAAACCGGTGGCCGTAGTGGACGACGAAGTGCGCCAGTTGGTCGATGACATGTTTGAAACAATGTATGAGGCGCCCGGCATCGGCCTCGCCGCGACCCAGGTCAACGTGCACAAGCGCATCGTTGTAATGGACCTCTCCGAAGACCGCAGCGAGCCCCGGGTGTTCATCAACCCCGAGTTCGAAACCCTGACCGACGAGATGGAGCAGTACCAGGAAGGCTGCCTTTCGGTGCCGGGCTTCTATGAAAACGTCGACCGTCCGCAGAAGGTCAGGATCAAGGCCTTGGACCGTGACGGCCAACCTTACGAGCTGATCGCCGAAGGCCTGCTGGCGGTGTGTATCCAGCACGAATGCGACCACCTCAACGGCAAGCTGTTCGTCGATTACCTGTCTAATCTCAAGCGTGACCGGATCAAGAAAAAACTGGAAAAAATTCATCGCCAGAACGCTTGATGCCCTTCTTCAAAGGCTTGCCGCGGCAAGCCTTTTTCTTTTTGCGATTGCTTTGTAATTGAGAGCTTCCCATGACTGAGCCACTGCGCATCGTCTTTGCCGGCACCCCCGAATTCGCCGCTGAACACCTCAAGGCCCTGCTGGCCAGCCCTCATGAAATCGTCGCGGTCTATACCCAGCCGGATCGCCCTGCTGGTCGTGGACAGAAATTGATGCCCAGCCCGGTCAAGCAACTGGCTCTGGAGAATGGCCTGCAAGTGTTGCAGCCGCCGACCCTGCGCGATGCGCAAGCCCAGGCCGAACTGGCCGCGCTGAAGCCGGACTTGATGGTGGTGGTCGCCTACGGCTTGATCCTGCCGCAAGTGGTGCTGGATATCCCGCGCCTGGGCTGCATCAACAGCCACGCTTCGCTGTTGCCGCGCTGGCGCGGTGCGGCGCCGATCCAGCGCGCCGTGCAGGCCGGCGATGCCGAGAGCGGCGTGACCGTAATGCGCATGGAGGCCGGCCTGGACACGGGGCCGATGCTGCTCAAGGTGAACACGCCTATCGGCGCTGAAGACACGGGCGGCAGCCTGCATGATCGCCTCGCGCTGATCGGCCCGCCGGCCGTGGTCGAGGCCATCGCGGGCCTGGCCGCCGGCACGCTGGAAGGCGAAGTGCAGGATGACAGCCTCGCCACGTACGCGCACAAATTGAACAAGGACGAAGCCCGCATCGACTGGAGCCGTCCGGCCGTCGAACTGGAGCGCCTGGTGCGCGCCTTCAACCCTTGGCCGGTCTGCCACAGCACGTTGAACGGCGAAGCCGTGAAAGTCCTGGCCGCCAGCTGCGCCAAAGGGAAGGGCGCACCGGGTGAAATTCTCAGCGCCAGCAAAGACGGCCTCATCGTCGCCTGTGGCGCTCAGGCGCTGTGCCTGACCCGACTGCAATTGCCCGGCGGCAAGGCGCTGGGCTTCAGCGATCTGTTCAACAGCCGCCGTGAGAAGTTCGCCGTCGGCACCGTCCTCGGCCAAGCGGCGGACGCTTCATGAATCCGCGTCTGGCCGCCGCCAAGGCACTGGCCGCCGTTCTCGGCGGCAAGGCTTCGCTCAACAGTTCCCTGCCGACCCAACTGGACAAGGTCGAAGACCGTGATCGCGGTTTCACCCAGGACCTGGCGTTCGGCACCGCTCGTTGGCAACCACGGTTGTCGGCCCTCGCGGCCAAGCTGCTGCAGAAGCCGTTCAAGGCGGCCGATGCCGATGTCGAGGCGTTGTTGCTGGTGGGTCTCTACCAATTGCTCTACACCCGCGTTCCGGCCCACGCCGCTATCGGCGAAACCGTGGGTTGCGCCGACAAGCTGAAAAAGCCCTGGGCCAAGGCGCTGCTCAATGCCGTGCTGCGCCGCGCGCAACGGGAAAGCGAAACCCTGCTGGCGGAACTGGAACATGACCCGGTGGTGCGCACCGCTCATCCGCGCTGGCTGCAGAAATCCCTGAAAGCCTTCTGGCCTGACCAGTGGGAAGCCATCTGCGCGGCCAACAATGCCCATCCGCCGATGATCCTGCGGGTCAATCGCCGCCATCACGCTCGCGATGCTTACCTGGCCTTGCTGGGCGAAGCCGGCATCCCGGCCATCCCGTGCCAATACAGCCGCGACGGCATCATCCTGGAAACCCCGGGCGACGTCCGTGCCCTGCCAGGTTTCGCCGACGGCTGGATCAGCGTCCAGGACGAAGCCGCGCAGCTGGCCGCCGACTTGCTGGAACTGGCGCCGGGCCAACGGGTGCTGGACGCCTGTTGCGCCCCGGGCGGCAAGACCTGCCACATCCTCGAAGCCGAGCCGAAACTGGCCGGTGTGGTGGCGGTGGACCTGGAAGCCAAGCGCCTGGTGCGGGTGAAGGAAAACCTCGCGCGCCTGGGCCTGGATGCCGAGCTGTTCGCCGCCGATGGCCGCGACACCGCCGCCTGGTGGGACGGCAAGCCATTCCAGCGCATCCTGCTGGACGCGCCTTGCTCGGCCACTGGCGTCATCCGCCGACATCCGGACATCAAGCTCACCCGTCAGGCGGACGACATCGCCCCGTTGGCGCAACTGCAAGGGGAACTGCTCGACGCCCTGTGGCTGACCCTCGAAGTCGGCGGCATGCTGCTGTACGCCACATGCTCGACCTTGCCGACCGAGAACACCGAGGTGATCGAAGCATTCCTCGCCCGCACGCCGGGTGCACGGGAGTTGGACATCGCCACCCAGGCCGGCATCAAGCAGCCCCATGGCCGCCAGTTGCTGGCCCAGCAGGGCGGGCATGACGGGTTCTATTACGCCAAGTTGATCAAGATTGCCGCCGCACGCGGTTAAACCGATTCGATAGGAGTGGCTGGATGAAAATCATCATCCTCGGTGCAGGGCAAGTCGGCGGTTCGCTGGCAGAACATCTGGCCAGCGAGGCCAACGATATCACCGTGGTCGACACCGACGGCGAGCGCCTGCGCGACCTCGGCGACCGTCTCGACATCCGCACCGTGCAAGGGCGTGGCTCCTTGCCCACCGTGCTGCGCCAGGCCGGCGCCGACGACGCGGATATGCTGGTGGCGGTGACCAACAGCGATGAAACCAACATGGTCGCCTGCCAGGTCGCCCACACGCTGTTCCACACCCCGACCAAAATCGCCCGGGTGCGTGAAGCGGCCTACCTGACTCGCGCCGACCTGTTCGACAACGAAGCGATTCCGGTGGACGTGCTGATCAGCCCCGAGCAGGTGGTGACCAACTACATCAAGCGCCTGATCGAGCATCCCGGTGCCTTGCAGGTGATCGACTTCGCCGAGGGCAAGGCCCAACTGGTGGCGGTCAAGGCCTACTACGGCGGGCCGCTGGTGGGCCAGCAGCTGCGTCAGTTGCGCGAGCACATGCCCAATGTCGAAACCCGGGTCGCGGCGATTTTCCGCCGTGACCGGCCGATCCTGCCCCAGGGCGACACAGTGATCGAAGCGGACGACGAGGTGTTTTTCATCGCCGCCAAGGCGAATATTCGCGCAGTCATGAGCGAAATGCGCCGTCTCGACGAGAACTACAAACGCATCGTCATCGCCGGCGGCGGGCAGATCGGCGAACGTCTGGCCGAAGCCATCGAAAGCCGTTACCAGGTCAAGATCATCGAGATGAACCCGGCGCGCTGCCGCTACCTCTCGGACACGCTCGACAGCACCGTGGTGCTGCAAGGCAGTGCCTCGGACCGCGACCTGCTGCTGGAAGAAAACATCGCCGATGCCGACATCTTCCTCGCCCTGACCAACGACGACGAAGCCAACATCATGTCCTCGCTGCTCGCCAAACGCCTGGGTGCGAAGAAGGTCATGACCATCATCAACAATCCGGCCTACGTCGACCTGATCCAGGGCGGCGACATCGACATCGCCATCAGCCCGCAACTGGCAACCATCGGCACCTTGCTCGCCCACGTGCGCCGAGGCGACATCGTCAGCGTTCACTCCCTGCGCCGCGGCGCGGCCGAGGCCATCGAGGCGATCGCCCATGGCGATGCCAAGTCGAGCAAAGTGATCGGCAAAGCCATCCGCGACATCGGCCTGCCGCCCGGCACCACCATCGGCGCAATCATCCGCGACGAACAGGTGCTGATCGCCCACGACGTCACCACCATCCAGACCGGCGACCATGTGATCCTGTTCCTGGTGGACAAGAAGCATATTCGTGATGTCGAGAAGCTGTTCCATGTCGGGTTGAGCTTTTTCTGATTCAGCGTTTGCGGTGAGGCTACTGGCCTCATCGCGAGCAGGCTCGCTCCCACACAGGGATCTCCATTGCTCACAAAATCATGAGCAACCCCCAATCCCTGTGGGAGCGAGCTTGCTCGCGATAGCTATCTAACAGCCACTGATCGACCCCTGACACACCGATAAGGACGCCCCCATGCTCGACTCCCTCGAAAAAATGCTCGCCAAGGGCGTGGACAACTCCCTACTGCGCTTCGGCCTCGGCAAAGGCTACCTCGACCTAGGCGAATTCCCCCGCGCCGCCGAACACCTCCAACGCTGCGTCGAATTCGATCCCAAGTATTCGGCGGCCTGGAAACTATTGGGCAAGGCTCATCAAGGCCAAGGCGATGTAGCGGCGGCCCGCCAAGCCTGGGAACAAGGCCTGGAAGCCGCCCGGGCTCATGGTGACAAGCAGGCGGAAAAAGAAATGACCGTGTTCCTCAAGAAACTGGACCGCCATCCCTGAACGCCCCGCACCCGTGGCGAGGGAGCTTGCTCCCGCTTGAGTGCGCAGCACTCACAAAAAAGCCCACCGCGTTCTCACTACCAGCCCACACACAAAACCCCTGTGGCGAGGGGATTTATCCCCGCTGGGCTGCGAAGCGGCCCCAAATAGTCGACGTGGTCTGTCTAATGTACTTGGAACTAACAGAGGCTTCCCCTTGATAGATGTCTGTTTTCGGCCAAAGCAGCTTCAGATTGTCTCCGAAAGATTTGGATGGATGTGGTTGGGCAAGACAGCTATCAGCCAGGTCTGATAGCATTCGGCCATTAGTTGTGAATGGAATCAAGGAAGGGATTTCATGTTCAAAATAGCTCTGGTTGTTTCGATGCCTAAAATTTTTGGATTTTCGGACTGCAGATGCCAACGAGCGGGCTCCGATATCGCTTCTACGAATAATATCGGAAGTACTAGAGTCAATTATCAGCTGTTTTCTGCCTGGTAATAAACTCTTTAAGTTAAGTAGGTAAAATCAACATCCTTGCTATGGAAAGTCATATGAATATTAAGATGATGCTGCTTTTTGTTGGTCTGCTATTTAACTACGCTGTTGTAGCGGAGGAAGTTGGCGAGAACATTGTTGCACCTTTGGTCGAGGATGATCTAAGACAGGCAAAGGCTGATATTAGAGGGGTCGAGCGAAATATAAAAGCCATAGATGGCCTGTTGGAGAAAATTCAACATACTCAATTGCAAAGGACCCCAATCGATAGTGTCTCGGAAAGCAATTGGAGAAAAGGGAAAGCCTTAGTCGAAAGCTTTAAAGAAGGAGAGGTAAGTCCGGAAAAATATCGACAAGCTCTAGGTCTTCTCGGTCTGTCGCTGGACGGCGCGACAGATGTTAAAGGGGGGTTCTGGTTTCGTCCGGCCATGGACCTTTATTTTGAGCGAGATAGTTCGATCGACGCTAGCTACATGAAGATTGCTAGAACTGCCGCTAACGATGTAATAGCAAAATATTTGGCAGCCGTTAAAACAAATGGCGGTGCGATTAGTTTGATACTTGCCCACCGGCCGATTCCTTCCAGGCTTCTTCTAGATGAAGGTTCAGAAATGGATAATGATGAAATTAACTCTCATGTCTCAGAGTTGAAACTTTTAGTTGGCAAAAGCTACGAGTCCTTATATTCCTCCATTCAAGCCGGTTATTTTGAAGCGGTTCTTAATGGAAGAAATGCTGCCGAGCAGGCATTAAAAGGTATTCGAACTCAGGAAGTAGAAAGCTTGCGAGATAAAAGAAAGGTGTTATCTAATTTTATATTGGAGTTTAAGAAGTTAGAAAAGCAAGATGAGGCCCGTCGCGAAAGCACAGACATCAGGCTTGTGTATGCCGTCTACGGAATGATAGCAGTGTTACTATTTTTGTTTCTTGGTCTTAAAGTTTTTTCAGATGATGTGGCTAAGTCGTTAATAGTAAATAGATCTCTCGTAGAGGTTGTAGGAATGGCGTTTATGCTTATTACTATAATTATCCTCGGCACAGGTGAGAAATTAAGCAAAGAGATTTTAGGTACGTTGCTTGGTACTATTGCAGGTTATGTTTTTGCTCGTGGAACAGAGGACGCTAGGGCGGGCAAGAAGAATGCTGATTTGAATGGTGATAGAAATAATATTTCCTCAGAGAACCCACATGTATAGATATCCTAATCGTCCTCTGTTGGCTGGGTTCTGCAAATCACAACGGACAGAAATCGGCCAAATTCGAACATTCGTGGCAGGCATAACATGAAGGAAACCGGAGACATACCACGATTTGGGCTCACCTGTAATCGGCCCGTCTCATAATCGTGGTCTGTCCCCGTTGTCCCTCCGTTGTCCTCCTAACCATGCTTGAGAAAATCGTAGACGCACAGCAATCGTTTAAACTCTGTACAATTCCGATCACCATAAGATTTTAAATATTGTTCGAGATCATCAACGGTGATGTTGCTGTGGTACGCTGACCAAATGATTGACGCTGACTTATTCGTCGGTGCAACTGCATCATCATCCAGAATAGCTTTAATGGTGGTATGGTCAGTCTTGATCCGCTCTTTTGTTGCTTCCACCACCGCCTTGATTTTGGCTTTCTGCTGCGCTTTAAGCCGCTCTTCATCCTTTAGGGTTGTACAGACTTTAGCGAAACCAAATACCGGGAAAAATTGACTAGACTGGATTTTCTGCTTGTTAATTAGCTCGAGTAACTGATAATTTGACTCTTCTAGAATTTTGAAATAATTGCCGATCATTTCGGAAATCGTAAAGTACTGGTACTGGATCGTTCTGGCGGAGCCGATCGCCAGAATTTTATCGCTGTTTTTTAATGTATCCAGATCTTCTGTAATGGTGACTTTGATCTCCCCGCCTGCAAAAATTTCTTTAACGATATTTTGTACTTTGCGAACATCCATCGCAGTTACCGGCAAGGTAAGTCCAGAAATCGCCTCGTAGACAGCTGCGAAATTGTCGGTTTTAATTTTATTGATTCGGATGGTGGAAGAGAACCCTTCAAGATCGATGTCATGCTCTGTAATATCGGTCGAGTCCGATCCCGCTTCGTATTCAATGAGTAAAAAATTTTCCCTGATTTTTTTTGCGTGATCAGAATTTGGTTTCACGTATGTGAATATTGTGCGCAAGAGGGCTTTTATATTTTCATCACTTACGCTGTACCCGATAAATACGATTGGATTATGTATGAATAAAGATAGTAACTGTGCACGGATCAATTCGTAGCGAGCAAAAAAAGCCTCATAATCCGCCTCACTAATAATAATTTTTGTCGGATGATCTACGCACCCGTGAATTTTGTAAACCGATCCATAAGGGTTACTCAGCAATATATCGTTGCCAATTAGCGGCGAGAACTCAAAAAATTGTTCCAAGAATCGATCATAGTTAGTGGTTATGATGGATCCTATATTTTTGCTGGCGCGTTTGAGAGCGGCGAGTTCATCCCCATACTCTTCCTTGATGTTTACATCGCCGAGAATATGTGAGATGTATATTTTGAGCCGGCTGATGCTTACCCCAATTTGCATGTTTTCATAAAACGTATCATTAACAAATTTCAAGGGGCCGTCGCGATCTTGCGCAATTTCTCTGTTAAAGACCTCTTCTAGTTTCGTGGCTACCCGATCGTATCGAAACTCACCATCCACCTCGCAATCTGCTTTGATGTCGTAATAAAATTCATCAGTACCCCGTAGGTCGCAAGAAATTTTTCTGAGTAAGCCGTCCCAAGTATACGACTGCCTTAAATAGCGAAGACTGACCCCGGTTCCGACAAATAAGATCGGATGATTTCGGTACGTTCCGATGAACTCTTCGACCTTCATAACAGCCCCGACTGGATTATAGATTTAATGAGGATTTATACCATGCGACAGGGGTGGCGGGTATACCCGACGTTTCGGACTGACAGTACGGGCTAGGGCAGCTCATTCAAGATTGTCAGCTTCTATTGGGCCACACGATCCAGAGCTCCAGCTAAGTCGGTAACACTACGACTCATCAGCTCTCTATCCATCCTCGGGCGATTTATTGCTTATTTCGTTCGCTATCTACTGACAATAGACCAAAAACCCGACGCTAAACGCCGGGTTTTTTCGTTAAGGAATAAATCCTACCGCCGCGGCTCCACGTTATCCAACACCCGATTCGCCAACAACGAACTCAGCTCAATCAACTGCTGAATCCCCAGCGCCACATGACGCCGTGTCCCATCCAGATCAAACGCCAGATCACTCACCATTGCATCAGCCGAAGCCAACGTCTCGGCGAGGTTGGCGAGTAGGCATTCGTTATCGAGGCCTTCCACGACGGTGTATAGCTGCCCCGGTTTGAGGTCGTCTTGGGATCTTTCCGGTTTAGGTTCGGTGGTTTCGTCTTGCTGCTTGGCTTTGGATTTTGCGGATTGTGTGACGGGGTCTGTTTCTGGAGGATTCGAAGTTGCTTTGAACATTTGAATATTTCCATTAGTAGGGCCGCAACCGCCTCGCTACTAAACGAAATGGTGGCAGCTGTGCGCAAGTTAGTAGACCGGTGAAATACACAAAGCCCGGCGCGCCCGAGGGCGCCATGCGCACAGCTACCATCGAGTGCAGGCAAATGCCCGACTGATGAGACCTGTGCAACCGCCGTGTATTTCCTGGGCTACTAAACCCGACCACTGATGGGCAGTGGCAGGAAGACAATAAAACCCAGGAACAAGGCGCACAAGCCGGCGGATTCTGGCGTAGTTGTAGGCAAAGGCGCAAGGATGCGTAGCTAGATGGACGTTGTAGGCGGGGGCTGTAGGAGAGAAGTGTTTTGGCGATGCAGGTGGGTTGTTTTGCTCAATCCAGCAGCACGAAATGATTTGAATCCAATCCGCCCGTTGCAGAGAATTGCCCCCTTTACCCCAAAAGGATACGGGCGATGAAGTTCGAAGGGACTTTCCAATACATGGGCAATCACGGGATCGTTTTCACCGTTTCGCAGATCACCCTCACCGACAGCGAACGTGGGCGCTTGCGCGAGCTGCATTTTGGCGAGGCAAAACACGCTCACTATGAAGTCAACAGCAAGGTCGTCGAGGTATACGACAAGATGCAGGCCAAGGGCCTGCCTTGCATGATGATGATCGGCATCTCCAAGCCGCTGACCCGACAACAGGGCGATGCCCTCAACGCCCAGCGCACCACGATCGCCACCCTTGCAGCCGCAGCCTTCGCTTCCGCCGCCAAGGCTGTGGCCCCCCCTTACGTGGCGGCATCCGTAGGGGTGGGTGTGCGCAAGTATGCCAATGAAATCCTGCCCACCTACCATGCTGGAGATGTCCTGGTCAGCATTGAGGCGCAGGTCAACGGCGGTATCGGCCCGCAACGCACCCTCTCGACATTGATCATCAAGGCCTGACCGGAGACGTACATGTCCGAAATTACTCAATTGGTCATTGCCTTGGTGGTGTCCTTTCTTCTTGATCGATTCCTCAAGCCCTATCTGCTACGTAAGTGGCTAGGCGTGGTGATGATGGCGGCGGGTGTGGTTGGTTGCTTTGTGGCAGGTCAGAACCGCTTGTTGGGGTTTGATCTGGGGTTGCTGTCGGTTTTTGCCGTGGTGATAGGGATGGGGTTGTTCATGAAGCGGCGGCGGTTTGAGGAGGTTGGCTGAGCGGAAAAAGGGGCGGATCTTATTTCAGCTAACCCGCATTGTCCGGTTTTGCGACTGCTGCGCAGACCAGCGGGAGCAAGCTCCCTCGCCACGGGGGGTAGCGCTGACCAAACCGCTTTCCCTATCGTTATCGCAACGTGCCCGTTGCTTATAGATAATCCATCTGCGAATCATTAGCATTAGTGACATCGAATTCCGGTTTCCCCGCAGGTGCTCACTCCATGCCACTTCCATCCCGCCTTACGTTGCTTGCCGCGTGCTGCTCAGTCAGTTTTCTTGTCCAGGCCGCAGAACCTATTGAATTGGGAGTGACCGACGTTACTGCCGATGGGATCAAAGCCAATTCCAACACACTGCCAGCGCCTTACGCGGGTGGTCAGGTGGCGAGGGGAGGCCGGATGGGGGTGTTGGGAAATCAGGACAACATGGATGTCCCCTTCGTGATGACGAGTTACACCTCGCAGCTGATTGAAGATCAACAAGCCGAAGACGTGGGTGATGTGCTGCTCAATGATCCGTCGGTGCGTCAATCCTATGGATTTGGTAACCAATCCCAGGTGTTCGTGATTCGAGGCCTGCCGCTTGCCAGCGACGACATTTCCTACAACGGGCTGTACGGCGTTTTACCCCGTCAGATTCTGTCGACCGATGCGATCGAGCGTGTCGAGGTATTCAAAGGTCCCAACGCGTTTATCAACGGTGTCAGTCCGACGGGCTCGGGTCTTGGCGGCGGCGTCAACTTGCAGCCCAAACGCGCGGAGGATGTCCCGACTCGTCGTTATACGCAGGACATCAGCACCGATGGCCGCGTTGGCGAGCATTTGGATATCGGGCAGCGATTCGGCGAGGATAACCGCTTTGGCGCCAGGTTGAACCTGAGCCAGCGCGAAGGTGCAACTGCGATCGACGACCAGGATCAGCGCACCAAGTTGTTCGTTGCGGGCTTGGACTATCGGGGTGATGACTTCCGCGTTTCCACCGATTTCGGCTATCAGAAACAGCGTATCAATGGACTGCGCAATTCGGTGAACATCGGCAACGCCACCCGCATACCCACGGCTCCGCACGCTAGCCACAATTATGGGCAGGACTGGACTTACTCCGAAACCGAAGACACCTTCGGCATGGTCCGTGGCGATTGGGATCTGAACGAAAACTGGACCGCCTACCTGGCTGGCGGTGTGAAGCACACCCGAGAAACCGGGGTCTACGCCACACCGACATTGGTCGGCAATAACGGCGTAGCGACGATCGGTGGCTCGGAAATTCCGCACAACGAAGACAATACCTCGTTCAGTGGCGGGTTGAACGGGCGCTTTGACACGGGCCCTGTTTCCCATCAGGTGGCGATCGGCGGCTCAACGATCTGGACCGAGCAGGAAAACGCCTACACGTTCTATCGTCCTGTTACCGGCAACAGCAATCTCTACGACACTCCGAAGCTTCCCAAACCGACGGCGGTGTCCAGCACGGGCGGTGAAATGGGTGATCCCGGGGTGACCGGTAAAACCCGCAACCGTAGCCTGGCGATTTCCGACACGTTGGGCTTGTTCGATGACAAATTGCTGGTCACTTATGGTGTTCGTCGTCAGCAGTTGCGTGTCGAAAACTACAAGTACGATGGCACCACCTCAAACGGTGCCGCCAACGCAGCAAACGATGGCAGCCGTAGCTCGCTCTACGATGAAGCCGTTACCACGCCTGTCTACGGCATCGTCTACAAGCCTGTGGAAAGCGTGTCGCTCTACGCCAACCGAATCGAAGGCCTTGCAAAGGGGCCGGTGGCGTCCGGTACGGGCATCACGAACTTGGGCGAAGCCTTTCCCCCTGGCCGCACCAAACAGTTGGAAGCGGGCATCAAGCTGGACATGCAGACCTTCGGTGCCAACGTGGGGGTTTTCCGCATCGAGAAACCTTCCGATGGTTACGTCGACAACGCGCAGAGGCTTTATGTGCGCGATGGTGAGCAGGTTAACAAGGGGCTGGAGATCAGCGTTTTCGGCGAGCCAATCGAAGGCCTCCGCTTGATGGCCGGCGGCACCCGCATGACGTCCGAACTCAAGAAAACCGCGGGCGGTCGCAACGATGGCAATCACGCCATTGGCGTGCCGACGTTCCAGCTCAATGCCAGCGTGGATTGGGATGTCCCGGGCATCGAAGGCGCCGCTCTCAGCGCCAGGATGCTGCGCACTGGCGGGCAATACGCGGATCAGGCCAACAACCTGAGCTTGCCCACCTGGAACCGTTTCGACGCTGGCGCACGTTATAAAGTGAAGGTCGCGGAGAAAGACCTGACGTTGCGCGTCAACGTGGAAAACATCACCGACAAGAACTATTGGGCTTCGGCAAACGGCGGCTATCTCTCGCAGGGTGATCCACGGTTGGTGAAGTTTTCGGGGACTGTTGATTTCTAACTATTCGTTTGAGCAAGGCTCGAAATATCGAGACTGAAGAGGGTAACCCGACCCTCTGTGGCGAGGGAGCTTGCTCCCGCTGGCCTGCGCAGCAGGCCCCTGCATTTCTTCAGGCAAACCGTATCGTCCGGTCTTGCGGCTGCTGCGCAACCGAGCGGGAGCAAGCTCCCTCGCCACAGGTCTTGCATCGTTTATTTGTGTTTCAGCATCTCCGGCAACTGCGCCACCAACTTCTGATTATTCAACGGCGCACGGATAAACCCACGTTGGGTGCCGTCCGGGCCGATGACGGCGAGGTTGCCGCTGTGGTCGACGGTGTAGTTGGGCTTGCTGGTGTCCGCCGGGATGAACGGGATGCTCACCGCGTTGGCGAGCTTTTGCAGGTCTTGCACCGAGGCGGCGGTCAGGCCGATGAACTGCGGGTCGAAGTAACCCAGGTATTGCTTGAGTTGCTTGGGCGTGTCGCGGTTCGGGTCGACGCTCACCAGCACGATCTGCAACTTGGCTACCGCCTCGGGCGGCAGCTCGCTCTTGATCTGGCGCAGCTGGGCGAGGGTGGTCGGGCAGATGTCCGGGCAGAAGGTGTAGCCGAAGAACAGCAGGCTCCATTTGTCTTTCAGCTCGTTCATCGTCACTGGTTGGCCGTCCTGGTCGGTCATTTTCACGTCCGGCAGGGTGCGGCTTTGCGGCAATAGGATGATGCCAGCGTCAATCAGTGCGGTCGGGTCGCCCTGGCCTTTGCCGGACAGCACTTTATTGATGGTCAGGCCGAGGATCAGGGCGATCACGGCCACGAGGATGAAGACGGTTTTCTGGGTTCGGGTCATAGGCTCAACAGTAAGTAGTGATCTACAAGCAGGGCGATGAACAGTAGGAACAAGTACCAGATAGAGTACTTGAACGTGTTGATCGCCGCGTGCGGCCGACTGCCACGGTACAGCACCACGGCCCATTGCAGGAACCTGGCGCCCAGTACGAGAGCGCACGCCAGGTACAGCAACCCGCTCATCTGGATCACGAAGGGCATCAGGCTGACCGCCAGCAGCACCAGGGTGTACAGCAGGATATGGATCTTGGTGTAGTGCTCGCCGTGGGTCACCGGCAGCATCGGGATGTCTGCCTTGGCGTATTCCTCCTTGCGATGGATCGCCAGGGCCCAGAAATGTGGTGGCGTCCAGGCGAAGATGATCAACACCAGCAGCAACGGTTCGGCGCTGACGTGACCGGTGGCCGCGACCCAGCCCAGCAACGGTGGCGCCGCGCCTGCGAGGCCGCCAATGACGATGTTCTGAGGTGTGGCGCGCTTGAGAAACCCGGTGTAGATCACCGCGTAGCCGAGCAGCGAGGCCAGGGTCAGCCAGGCGGTCAGCGGATTGGTGAACACCAGCAGCATCGCCTGGCCGGCCAGCGCCAGTGCCAGGGCGAACGTCAGTGCGGCGGCCGGCGAGACCCGGCCCTCGGCCAATGGCCGCTTGTGTGTGCGCGCCATCACCGCGTCGATACGCCGATCCACCACATGGTTGACCGCCGCCGCGCCACCGGCGCACAGCGCAATCCCCAGGTTGCCGAACACCAGCACTGTCCAGGGCACTCCAGCGCGGGTCGCGAGGAACATGCCGACCAGCGAGGTGATCAGCATCAACACCACCACCTTGGGTTTGGTCAGCTCCAGGTAATCGCGCCAGATCGCCTGGCTGTGGCGTGTACCGGTCAGGGTTGCCATGGCATCTCTCCTTTGATCGTGATGGGGCCGACGCCGTGTTCAGGCGGATTGAAGCGCCAGCGCAGCGGGACCTGATGCCGTACCCGGACCAGGCTGGTCCGGGCGTGATAGTTGACCAGCACCAGGCTCAGCAACAGCGCGGCACCCCCAGCGTTATGGGCCACCGCCACCGGCAGCGGCAGATGAAACACGACGTTGCTTATACCCAGGGTAATTTGCGCTGCGAGTGCGGCGAGGACCAGTCCCGCCAGTCGGGTCATGCCCACAGTCTTGAGCTGCCAGGCCAGCCCCAGCAGCACCACGGTCACCAGCAAGGCGCCGATGCGGTGGGTCACGTGGATGGCGGTGCGAGCGTCGCTGTCCAGTTGCCCGCCCAGGTAGTTCGGGCCGATGTGCTGGGTCAGGTGGAAGCCATTGGCGAAATCCGCGGGGGGCATCCATTGGCCGTGGCAGGTAGGAAAGTCGATACAGGCCACCGCGGCGTAATTGGAGCTGACCCAACCGCCCAGGGCGATCTGGCCGATTACCAGCAACAGCCCAGCCGTGGCCCAGTGTTGCAGGCGCTTGGGCACGGTCAGCGCCGGCAACACGCCGGACAATCTCAACGTGAGCAAAAACAGCAGGCTCAACGTTGCGAACCCGCCGAGCAAATGCCCGGTGACCACCTGCGGCCAGAGCTTGAGCGTGACGGTCCACATGCCGAACGCCGCCTGGGCGAACACCACCGCCAGCAGGAACAGCGGCAGTTTTAATGGCAGGCCGGGGTGCCGGCGGTTCGTCCAGGCGCGGGCGGCCAGCGCGACAATCATCAGTGCCAACGCACCGGCGAAATAACGATGGACCATCTCGTTCCAGCCTTTATGGGCTTCCACCGGGGTGTCGGGAAAATGCAACTCGGCATGGGCCAGTTGGGCTTCGCCCTTGGGCACGCTGATGAAACCGTAGCAACCGGGCCAATCGGGGCAACCGAGGCCGGCGTGAGTCAGGCGGGTGTAGGCGCCCAACAGTACGACAATCAATGCCAGCAACGTGGCAAACAGCGCGAGGCGAAATCCAGGCTTGGCCATGTCGATGCCCTTATCCGATGTTGGACAGTTTCAGCAGATGGCGCAGGTCGTTGAGCAGGTCCTTGCCCTTGACCCGGGCGTCGTAGCGCAGCACCAGGTTGCTGTGGGGGTCGATGATCCACAACTGGGCGCCGCCGGAGCCCTGGGCGCCTTTCTGATAGGCCGGCAGGTCTAGCGGATAACGTTGTAGTTGCGGATATTCGCGCTGCAGTTGGGCGTCGTATTCCGCCTCGAGCGGTTGCGCTATCGCCAGGGCATGGCTGGCGCGGCCGGCCTCGCGGCCCAGGCCGATCTGCACCTGCCGAGCCAGGTACACCAATTGCCGGCAATCCACCGAACACTCCTGCGGCGCCGTTACCAGGATCTGCCAGCGCTGCTCGTCGGCCTGCACGCCGATGTCCGCGCGGGACTGGCCGTTGCCGATCAACTCGCCGTGATAGCTGCGGCTGTCCGGGACCCAGAACTGGAATTTGTACATGCCGGTGGCGAGGATCATCGGGCCGACCACGCCCAGCACAATCAACAGCAATTGCACGCGCCCCTTGCGCCGGCTGCGTGCGTCGGGCGCGTCAGACATGTTGGTTGGATTCATGGTGCTTCCCATGGTGTCTCCCTGCGTTGTGCCATCCGAGATAAAGGAAAAGGCCGAACAGCGCCGCCGCCATGGCGAACCACTGCACGGCATAACCGAGATGTTTTTCCGGGCCCATGGCAACCACCGGCCAATCGGTCCGGTAGGTGCCAGGGCCGCTTTGTTGTCTCAATTCGTAGGCGAAGCCGCCGCGGCCCAGTTCGGCCCAGAGCTTCTGCGGTTCGATAGCGGTGACCAGCCGTGGCCACGGTGCGCTGGCCGGGTCGGCGTGCAGTTGGAACGTGGCGCCGGGCGCGACGTAGACCCAGGCTTGCAGGTCGATGGGTTGCTCGGGCGTATTGAAGACCGGCGGCGTACGGCGATCAGGCCAGGGCAGCCAGCCGCGATTGACCAGCAGCCACAGCCCGCTGGCGTGGTCGAGGAACGGTTGCAGCAGTTCGACGCCGACCTTGCCGTCGTGCTGGCGGTTATCCAGCAGCAGGCTGTGTTCGGCGTCGAACTGGCCGTGCAGGCTGACGAGACGAAAGGCCGGATCCGTTGTTTGCGAAAGCTCCACGCTGTCCATCGGCTTGGCCACGCGGCGCTCGGCGTAGGTGTCCATGAGCAGGCGTTTCTGCTCGCCCCGGCTCAATTGCCAGAACCCCAGGCACACCATCACCGGCACCAGCACGGCCACCACCAGCGACGGCACGAGACCTGGCCGGAAGCCTTTCATGGCGCCGGCCGAAAGCTGTAGAACGGGATAGCTATACTCACGTGCATCGCGTTCCCCCGGAGTGTTCCTGATGCTAAAAGCAGCCATCGTCCTGATGCTGATCGCCACGATTGCCAGCCTGTTCAGCGGCTTGTTTTTTCTGGTCAAGGACGACAGCAATTCCAATCGCCTGGTCATTGCCCTGGCGATTCGCGTCAGCCTGGCCGTCGTCACCGTCGGCTTGATCGCCTGGGGCTTTTTCAGCGGCCAGTTGGTGTCCCATGCTCCTTGGTAAAGAGCCGCCCTGATAACCGTTGCCTCAGAGTATGTAGACGAAGAAGAACAAGCCGATCCACACCACATCGACGAAGTGCCAATACCAGCTCGCGGCCTCGAAGCCGAACTGATGCTCGTTGTCGAAATGCCCGCGCATGATGCGCATCAGCATCACGAACAGGATGATCGTGCCGATGGTGACGTGGGCGCCGTGAAAGCCCGTGAGCATGAAGAACGTCGCGCCGTAGATCCCCGAACCCAGGGTCAGGCCCAGTTCCTTGTAGGCGTGGATGTATTCCTCGGCCTGGAAACCCAGGAAGGCGCAACCCAGCAGCACGGTGATCGCCAGCCAGATTTTCAGCGCGCCGCGATGACCTTTCTTCAGGGCATGGTGGGCGATGGTGACGGTGACGCTGGAGCTGACCAGCAGGATGGTGTTGAGCAGCGGCAAGCCCCACGGGCTGATGACGTCCTTGGGCGCCGGAAAGAGTTTTGGATCGGGGTTGTTCAGCAATGGCCAGACGTATTCGAAATTTGGCCAGAGCATTTCCGACAGGCCCTTGCTGCCTTCGCCGGCCAGGCCGGGCGCCGACACCACGCGCACATAGAACAGCGCGCCGAAGAAGGCGACGAAGAACATCACCTCGGAAAAAATGAACCAGCTCATGCCCCAGCGGAACGAGCGATCGAGCTGCGCGCTGTACAGCCCGGCGCGGCTTTCCTTGATGACCGCGCCAAACCAGCCGAACAGCATGTAGGCCAGCAGCAGGCCGCCGACGAAAAAGATCAGCGGGCCGTGGGAATCCGGACGCGCCGCTTTCAGGTCGTTGAACCAGGTCGCCAGGCCATACACCGTGACGAACATCCCGACCGTGGCGATGATCGGCCATTTGCTCTGGGCCGGAACGTAATAGTGCTCATGAGTTGCCATTTATTGTTCTCCTTATCGGGCACGCTATCGGTCAGTGTTTACAGCCACCGGTGGATGACGAGCGGTGATATCGAACAGCGTGTAGGACAGCGTCAGGTGCTTCACTTCCTTGGGCATGTCCCGGTCGACGATGAAGCGCATGGGCATTTCGATGCGTTCGCCGGGTTGCAGCACTTGCTGGGTAAAACAGAAACATTCGGTCTTGTGGAAATACGCCGCGGCGTTGCTCGGCGAAATGCTCGGCACCGCCTGGGCGCTCATCGGCCGATCGGTGGGGTTATGGGCAATGAACACCATCTCGTTGACCGCTCCCGGCTTGACCACCAATTGATCGCCCTTGGGGTAGAAGTCCCAGACCATGTCCACCGAGTTGGTCGACAAGAACTGCACCCGGACCTGCCGCGACTCATCAACGGTTTGCTCACCCGTGTACTGCCCGCCGGTTTTGCCGTTGATGCCGAACGCTTTGCACATCACGTCGTAGATCGGCACCAGGGCAAACCCGAAGGCAAACATGGCCGCCACCACCAGCAACAGGCGGGTGACCAGTTTTTTCAGCGAGATCGAGTCAGCCATGGCTTGGAGCCCTCACACATGACCCTGTGGGAGCGAGCTTGCTCGCGATGGCAGCGACTCGGTGTATCAGACACACCGCTATCGCGAGCAAGCTCGCTCCCACATTGGCCCTCGGTGTCATCTATTTCACTTCCGGCGGCGTAGTGAAGGTGTGATACGGCGCCGGCGACGGCACGCTCCATTCCAGCCCTTCGGCGCCATCCCACGGCTTGGCCGGTGCCGGCTCACCGCCACGGATGGTCTTGATCACGATGAACAGGAAGAAAATCTGCGTGGTGCCGAACATGAAGGCGCCGATGGACGAGACCATGTTGAAATCGGCGAACTGCAGGTTGTAGTCGGGAATCCGCCGGGGCATGCCCGCCAGGCCAACGAAGTGCATCGGGAAGAACGCCATGTTCATGCCGATGAACGAGAGCCAGAAGTGCAGCTTGCCGAGGGTTTCGTCGTACATGTGGCCGGTCCATTTCGGCAGCCAGTAGTAGGCCGAGGCGAAAATCCCGAAGATCGCACCAGGCACCAGCACGTAGTGGAAATGCGCGACCACGAAGTAGGTGTCCTGGTACTGGAAGTCCGCCGGCGCGATGGCCAGCATCAGCCCGGAGAAACCGCCGATGGAAAACAGGATCACGAACGCCACGGCAAACAGCATCGGTGTCTCGAAGGTCAGCGAGCCTTGCCACATGGTGCTCGCCCAGTTGAACACCTTCACCCCGGTGGGCACGGCGATCAGCAGGGTGGCGTACATGAAGAACAGTTCGCCCACCAGCGGGATGCCGACCACGAACATGTGGTGCGCCCAGACGATGAACGAGAGGAAGGCAATGGCCGCCGTGGCGTAGACCATCGAGGTGTAGCCGAACAGCGGCTTGCGCGAGAATGCCGGGATGATCGAGCTGACGGCACCGAAGGCCGGCAGGATCATTATGTACACCTCGGGATGGCCGAAGAACCAGAACACATGCTGGAACAGCACCGGATCACCGCCACCGGCGGCGTTGAAGAAGCTGGTGCCGAAGTGGATGTCCATCAGCATCATCGTCACGCAGCCGGCCAGCACCGGCATCACCGCGATCAGCAGGAAGGCGGTGATCAGCCAGGTCCAGACGAACAGCGGCATCTTCATCAGCGTCATGCCGGGGGCGCGCAGGTTGAGGATGGTGGCGACCACGTTGATCGCGCCCATGATCGAGCTGATGCCCATCAGGTGGATGGCAAAGATGAAGAACGTCACGCTTTCCGGCGCATAGGTGGTGGACAGCGGCGCGTAGAAGGTCCAGCCGAAGTTAGGCCCGCCGCCCGGTGTGAACAGGGTGGAGACCAGCATCAGGAACGCCGCCGGCAACAGCCAGAAACTGAAGTTGTTCATCCGCGGCAGGGCCATGTCCGGCGCGCCGATCATCAACGGGACCATCCAGTTGGCGAGGCCGACGAAGGCCGGCATCACCGCGCCGAAGACCATCACCAGGCCATGCATGGTGGTCATCTGGTTGAAGAATTCCGGCTGCACGATCTGCAGGCCGGGCTGGAACAGCTCGGCGCGGATCACCATGGCGAACGAGCCGCCCAGCAGGAACATGGAGAACGCGAACCACAGGTACAGCGTGCCGATGTCCTTGTGGTTGGTGGTCAGTACCCAGCGCATCAGGCCCTTGGCGGGGCCGTGGGCGTGGTCGGCGCCGGCATGACCGTGGTCATCGATCACAGCACTCATGTCCTGTCTCCTTCGAACGAATGGGCTGGTCGGCGCGGGGCAACGAGCCCCGACCGGTTGCGGGAACAGACGTCAGGGCGGCTCATTGGCTATCCGCCTGTTTGAGTTCCAGCACTTCTTTAGGGGTGACCATGTCGCCCTTGTTGTTGCCCCAGGCGTTACGCTCGTAGGTCACGACCGCGGCGATATCGACTTCCGACAGCTGCTTGCCGAACGCGGCCATGGAGGTGCCGGGCTTGCCGTGGAAGACGATGTTCAGGTGATCCTTGATCGGCCCCGTGGCGATTTTCGAGCCCTTGAGCGCCGGGAACATCGGCGGCAGGCCCTGGCCTTCGGCCTGGTGACAGGCCACGCAAGTGGTGTGGTAGACCTTGTCGCCACGTTCCTTGAGTTCTTCCAGGGTCCATTCCTTGCTGGTCAGCTCTTTGAGCTGCGCGGCTTCGGCCTTGCGTTCGCCCAGCCATTTTTCGTAGTCGGGCTTGCTCTTGACCTCGACCACGATCGGCATGAAACCATGGTCCTTGCCGCACAGCTCGGCGCACTGGCCGCGATAAATGCCGGGCTTGTCAACGCGGGTCCAGGCTTCGTTGACGAACCCCGGAATGGCGTCGCGCTTGACGGCGAAGGCCGGCACCCACCACGAGTGGATCACGTCGGCGGAGGTCACCAGGAAGCGCACCTTGGCGTCGACTGGCAGCACCAGCGGCTTGTCGACTTCAAGCAGGTAGTGCTCGCCCTTGGTGCTCTGGTTATGGATCTGTTCGGCAGGCGTGGCCAGGTTGCTGAAGAACTCGACGTCCTGGCCCAGGTATTTGTAGTGCCACTTCCATTGGTAGCCGGTGACCTGGACATCGATCTCCGATTCGCTGGAGTCGTACATCTTGATCAGCGTGGCGGTGGCGGGAACCGCCATGGCCACCAGGATCAGGAAGGGCACGATGGTCCAGAGGATTTCCACGCGAGTGTTTTCGTGGAAGTGGGCGGCGTTCTGCCCGGTTGAGCGGCGGTGCATCATCATCGACCAGAACATGGCGCCAAAGACGATGATGCCGATGACCACGCAGATCCAGAAGATGGTCATGTGCAAGTCGAACACTGCGTTGCTGATCTGTGTCGCTCCAGGCGCCATATTCACAGTCCAGGCCGCTTGCGCCTGGCTGAAAATCGACCACAACAGGAGGCCCATCCATACGTGTGGATGTCGCGTCATTGCGGGTTCCCCTTATCGTTCTTGTTATCCCGTAGGCGTAACGCCTGCGGCAAGGGATCGGCATTCCAGACTGCTTACTTGACTCGCCGCGCCTTGCTGCACATGCAATCGGGTGTCATCGGCTAACTCCATTCCAAACCGAGTATAGACAGCACCCGCAACCTCGCAACGCGACGGCGTAAATCGTTTGAAACAGCTGGGACTTGCGCCAGAGCCCACGAATGGAGAAGGATGCGCAGCAGAGTGATGGCAAACCGATATAACGGCGACGTATCAAGGATGGGGCAGTTATGAAAAATAGGTCTTAGGAGTTTTTATGCGCCAGCTAAGTTATGTCATTCCTATTTCATTGCCTGTTGTTTCCTGGAGTTGTCATGAACACCGCCGCATTGCGCGAGCAGATCCAAAAAGCCCAACAGCACGAGGCCGAGACCGGCCTGTTGAGTCGTCAGTTGACGGCCCAGTTACCGACGCTGCACCCCGCCATCCAGCTTCCGGACGCGAACGCCAACGACGTTCTGGCGCGGTTTGTCGCGGCCTATATCAACGAAGTGCCTGACCTGCTGGATGCAGCCAATGACGTCGCCAGGGAGGCGGGTATCGAGTCGCAGATCAAGCCCGTACTGAAAATTGCCGAGCAGTATTTCCTCCAGCCTCCGACGATCATGGCCGGGCATGTCGGGCTCAACAGCCTGCTTGACGAAGCCTATCTGGCGCACCGGTTTGTCGAGGAGGTCAACGACCTGTACATCAAGCATTTCGGCCAGCCGCTGATCCCCTTGGACATGACGGTTGCCAATCTGATTGCCCATCAGTTGATCGGTGAGGAATTTGCCAACCAACTCGATGAGGTGGTGCATCACGCGTTCGACGAGATGCTCAACGACGAGACGTTTGCACTGGAGTCGGTGGAAACCTACCGCGAGAAGCTCAGCAGCCCGGAAACCGGCGCGGCCTGGAAGCGCTGGCCTTGCATGTCCCGCCGCTTGGGCGTGGGCCTGGAGCTGGATCAGCCGGCGGCTTGATCCTTCTGGAAAAACCCAAAACCCTTGTGGGAGCGAGCCTGCTCGCGAAGCGGTTGATCATTCAACATCATGTCGACTGAAACATCGCTTTCGCGAGCAGGCTCGCTCCCACATGGGGTCTGTGTTGCTCATCATGAGCGCTGGCGAAGCGGGGTCAGCCAGCTGTTGCGCCAACCCCCACGGTCGTGCGCAACCGTCCTTCCAGCCGGCGCTTGAGCCCGCGTGATTCGATCAACAACTTCGAACCCTTGCTGGCATTCGCCCGGCTCCATTCTTCGAGCAATTCCAGGCAGGAATGGTCGATATAGCTCAGGTTGTTGAGCGGCACATGCACCGTTGCGCCTTCGGGAATGGTGTTCAGCACCTGGGTCAGGGCTGGAACCTTGAGGAAGGTCGCCGCACCCACCAAGCGCAGTTCCATCTCGCCGTCCTGGGGCAAGTCGATCAGGCTGATCTTCAGGCGCGAGGCTTTCCACGCCAGTTTCACCAGGGTCAGGCCAAAACCGATCAGCACGCCGGTCAGCAGGTCGGTGAAGATGATCGCCAGCGCCGTCGCGGCGTAGGTGAACATCGGCATCCGGCCATAACGGCCCAGGCCACGGAACGCCTTGATATCCACCAGTTTGAAACCGGTGTAGACCAGCACACCCGCCAGGCTTGCCACCGGAATGCTTTGCAGCACGCTGGACAGCAGCAGCACGAAGAGCAACAACCACAAACCGTGGAAGATCGTCGACATCCGTGTGGTCGCCCCGGCCTGGACGTTGGCTGAGCTGCGCACGATCACGCCGGTCATCGGCAAGGCACCGAGCAGGCCACAGAGCATGTTGCCGATACCTTGGGCGGACAGTTCCCGATCGAAATCCGCCCGCTCGCCGCTGTGCATGCGATCGACGGCAGCCGCCGAGAGCAAGGTTTCCGCACTGGCGATGAAAGCGACCGCGAACGCGGCGATCAACACGGAGGGGTCGGCCAGGTTCAGCAAATCCGCCGGGCGCAGCCAGTCGATGGCTTCGGCCATGTTTTCCGGAACCTCCACGCGCTTGACCTGCAACGCCAGCAGCAGGCTGGCAACCGTTGCCAGGCCCACGCCGAGCAGGGCGCCAGGAACGAAGCGCAGGCTATGGGGGCGAAACTTTTCCCACAGCCACATCACTGCGATCGTCGACAGGCCGAGCAAACCGGCCTGCCAGCCGAACGAAGGTAAAGCCTGGGCCACTGCCGCCGGGAACGCCGCCAGGTTATCCAGCCCGGAAGGCTTGGGCGCCGCGTCAAGCATCACATGGACCTGGGACAAGATGATCAGCACGCCGATACCGGCCAGCATGCCGTAGACCACGGCAGGCGCGGTGACCCGGAACCAGCAACCGAGGCGAAAACGCCCGGCCAGCAGTTGCAGCAGCCCGGCCAGCAAAAGGATCGGCCCGAGCATTGCTACGCCATGCTGGCGCACCAGTTCGAAGACCAGCACCGCCAAACCGGCCGCCGGGCCGCTGACTTGCAGCTTGGAGCCAGCCAGGAAGCCCACGATCAAGCCACCAACGATACCGGTAATCAGGCCTTTGGCGGGTGGCAGGCCCGATGCAATGGCGATGCCCATGCACAAGGGCAGCGCCACCAGGAATACAACCACCGAAGCCAGGAGCTCCCGTGGCAGAACAGCTTTTAATTGAGCAGCGCGCATGGCGACTCTCCCGAAATTTTCTTCAGGCATGGCGAGGCCCGCCCGCGCAAATGGCGGGAGGCTCGACCACACAAGGATGTTTAGGAGCGGTTAGAAGCGCGCTTTGGGCGTCGCCACCGGTATCGGATGGCTGCCATCGAGCGGCAGGAAACAACCCCGGTCCGCATCAAAGGCTTTGATCTCGCTGGTCTCGATGTTGTACACCCAGCCATGGATGAACAACTGGCCGCTGGCCATGCGAGAGGCCACCGAAGGGTGCGTTCGCAAATGCTGCAACTGGGCGATCACGTTTTCTTCGGTGAGGACGGGCATGGTCTGCTTTTCGTCACCGCACGGGCAGTTGTCGTGGACCATGGTCTTGGCCACTTCGGCGTGGCGCAGCCAGGCCTTGACCGTCGGCATTTTTTCCAGCGTGTCGGGGTTGAGCACCGCACGCATGGCGCCGCAATCGGAATGGCCGCAAACGATAATGTGTTGCACACCCAGGGCCAGCACGGCGTATTCAATGGCGGTGGAAACGCCGCCGTTCATTTGTCCATACGGTGGAACGACGTTGCCGACGTTACGGGTCACGAACAGGTCGCCTGGGGAGCTATGGGTGATCAGCTCGGGCACGATGCGCGAATCGGCGCAGGTGATGAACATCGCCCGGGGTTTCTGGGCGGTGGCGAGTTTCTTGAAGAGTTCTTCCTGTTGGGGAAAGATCTCGTGATGGAAATGCAAAAAGCCGTCAACAATGTGCTGCAGCGCTGCATCGGCGGTTTCCGCCTCGGGTTGGGCTGAAGCCGACGCAGCCAACGGCTGTTTATCCTTGTCACTCATGATTCATCCTCTTTAAGACGCCAGTGGCTGGTTAAAAAATATCCAGGTCGACGTGTTCGACCCGTCAGTCACTCGCTGAACAAGGTAGCGGCCGAAACTTAACTCAAACTGAATCGAAGGCTCTAGGACAACGATTCCAGGGGTGGCGAAACACTGGCGCAGCTCATGTCCAGTGCCCGTTCCAAGGTCAACTTTAATCAAATCAACGACATCTGTCGGCCGGGCGGACAGAAGGCATCGCAGTCAAGATTGTAACCATCTCGTCGGTTCAGGCCCAAACGCTTGAGCGTCTTGGCGAAGCGCTGGGCCAGAAGGTCGGCGAACGGGCCTTCGCCGCGCATCCGCACGCCAAACCGGCTGTCATACAGTTCGCCGCCCCGGCTCTGGCGCACCAGGCTCAGCACATGGGCGGCGCGCTGCGGGTAGTGCGCCTGCAACCACTCCTCGAACAGCGGCGCCACTTCCAGCGGCAGGCGCAACATGACGTAGGCGGCATTCTGTGCACCGGCAGCGTGGGCTTCGGTCAGCAGGCTTTCAATCTCGCTGTCGTTGATCATCGGGATCATCGGCGCGCACAGCACGCCGACGTTGATGCCCGCCTCTCGCATGACCTTTATCGCCCGCAACCGGGCCTTCGGCGCCGCCGCGCGGGGTTCGAGGATGCGCTTGAGTTCGTCGTCCAGCGTGGTGAGGCTGATCATCACATGTACCAGGCGTTGCTCTGCCAGTTCGGTCAGCAGGTCGAGGTCGCGCAGGATCAGCGAGCCCTTGGTGACAATCGTCACCGGGTGCCGGTATCGCAGCAGTACTTCGAGAATCCGCCGGGTAATGCGCTGTTCGCGTTCGATCGGCTGGTAGGGATCGGTATTGGAACCCAGGGCAATCGGCGCGCATTGATAGCCGCGCCGCGACAACTGCTCTTCCAGCACATCGGCGGCGTTGGTCTTGGCGATCAGCCTGGTTTCGAAATCCAGCCCGGGCGACATGTCCCAGTAGGCATGGCTGGGTCGCGCATAGCAGTAGATGCAGCCGTGTTCGCAGCCTCGATAAGGATTGATCGAACGATCGAAAGGGATATCCGTGGAGGTGTTTCGAGTGATGATGGTCTTGGCCGTTTCGATGCGCACCTCGGTGCCCTGGGTCGGCGGCACTTCCGGATACCAGCCATCGTCCACGACCACCGAACGGCTCGGCGCGAAGCGGTTGTGCGGGTTGGTGGCGGTGCCGCGGCCACGGGGCGGAAGTGAGACGGACATGGGAATACTCCGAAAGCTGTATGCGCATACAGTATTCGCTGCCGTCGATTCAAGCCAGTGCCGTTTGGCGGTTCAGGAAAAGCAGGCCCTGGTTCACGGCGCTTTGACGTCTTGCTCACAGGCTTTTAACCGAGGCGAACCGAAACTGACGACTTCCAAATCCTTGGTCGGCGGTTGCTCCTCATGCTCAAGCTCTGTTTGCGTTCCCTGCTGTGCCTGGCCTTGCTCGTCGCGCTGGTCGACTCCGCCGCCCAGGCCGCCACCAGCGACGATGCCAGGCCCGGCGAATGGGCCCAGCCCGTAGAAAAACGCTACGACCTCTACCAGATGTCGCCTACGCTCTATCGCAGTTCCTTGCCGGACAGCGGTGCCTTGCCCCTGCTGGCGAAACTCGATATCGGCACAGTCATCAATTTTCTGCCTGATTCGGACGCGAACTGGTTGTCCGCGCCTGACATCAAGCAAGTGCAGTTGCCCTATCGCACCAATCACGTCGACGACAGTGATGTTCTCAAGGCCCTGCGCGCCATCCAGGACGCGCAGGCCAAGGGCCCGGTGCTCATGCATTGCAAGCACGGCTCGGACCGTACCGGCTTGATGGCCGCCATGTACCGGGTGGTTGTGCAGGGCTGGAGCAAGGAAGACGCCCTGGAGGAAATGACCGAAGGCGGTTTCGGCGACAGCCATCACTTCAAGGACGGGGTTCGCTACATGATGCAAGCCGATGTCGAGAAGCTCCGTGTTGCCTTGAGAGACGGCGATTGCAGTACCAGCGTCTTTGCGCTGTGCTCGTTGAAAGGCTGGGTCAATTCAACGACCACGGCGCGTCATCTCGATCCTCAGTCATTGGTTCCTTCACGCTGATTGGTGGCGCTGAGGAAGGCGGTTATGGATTCGGACAATGGCCGCGAGTCGCCCGGCCCGAATATATGTTCGCGAAGCGCTCTGCCCGTCGTTGCGTTGAACAATCCGTCGCGCTGGAACCTCTGGAACACGGTTTCGGCCTTATCCTTCGACCATTGGTAGGCATAAACCGTCGCGCCGTAGCCCGTTACCATATAGTCCAGTCCGTTGGCCAGGCGTGCATTGGAAATCACCGGCAAGTGGCGGGTCTTTTCGCTGACCTGCTGGAAGACTTGCTGGACGCTGCGTCCATCGGCGTGGGTGCGATGCAGTTCGAAATCCAGCAGTGCCATGCGCAACCCTTCGGCAGTTTCCCAACTGGCCTGGGTGCTGATGAGCCTCATGAACTGATCGGCCATCTCGTCAGACAAGGCTGCTCCGGTTTGATGATGCGCCGATACGCGGATCAGAAACTCCTTGGCGAAGCACCATTTTTCCAGCAGACATCCGGCGAATTCGACCGTATCGCGGGATAACTTATTGATCGCCGATAGGTCGCGATAGGCTGCCTGGCTCAGAACCTGATGCAGGCAATGGCCGAATTCATGGACAAGGATGCGTAGCTGCAGATGGTCGAGCTGGGTCGGGGTCGCCGCTGTTCCCCGTGGCAGCCAGCCATGCAGGACGGCGATAGGGCGTCGAAGCAAGCCTTCAGCGGTAATCTGGCGGTCACGAATGGTTGTGGTTTGAGGATAACCTTCATGGTTATCGGACTCGAACGGATCGAAATAGATATAACCAATGCTCGTTCCGCTCTCCGTGACTTCAAAAATACGTACGTCAGGATCCCAGCTGGCCACATCCTTGCGTTCGACGAAGTTTACGGCGAATAGATTCGACGCGATCACCTGCAGCCTGGAAAAAACCGCTTCCAACGGAAACCAGGCGCTCAGTGCCTCCTGTGAGATGCCTGCCGCTCGCTGGCGAATTTTTTCCGCCAGGTACCGATAGTCCCAAGGTTCGGGCTCGCAGAGGCCTCGTTCCCTGGCGAAGGCCTTGAGCTGTGCGGCCTCCACACAAAAGGTGCTCTGCTGCGACTGGAGTTGGTTGTCCAGGAAAGCCAGGACCTCTGCGGTGGACTCGGCCTGCTCCGACGCGATCGCGTATTGAGCGAAATCCGTGTAGCCCAGTAAGTTGGCATACTCGTGCCGGTCGTCCAGCAGTTGCCTGAGGACGATGCCGTTGTCGAATTGCCCGGCTTGCGGGCCTTGATCGGAAGCACGCGTGCTGTAGGCCTCGTGGATCTGCTGGCGCAACGAGCGATTGTCGGCATAGTGGGTGACGATGCGATGCGACTCTTCATTGAGAGTCAGCAGCCATCCGGTGCGCCCGACCTTGCGGGCCAGGTGGGCCATGTGCTGTTTGAATGCCGCTGGCAAGCCGCTGAGCTGGGCCTCGTTGTCAAAGAGGATGTCCCAGGCTTTGCTGGCCATTTCCAACTGGTCAAAAAACAGACCTTCGGCGTTTCGAATACGGCCTTGCAGCAGGCTCAGGTCGCTCGCCGTGGTCATCGGCGTGTTTTCACGAAACTGTCGCAGGTTTTTTTCCAGTACCCTCTTGCGTGCCGGTTCGAAATTCGCGGCTATTTCGCTGTTCGCCAGGCGCTCGTAAAGCTGAAACAGTTCGGTGTTTTGTTCCAGTCCGACCTTAAATTCCTGCAGCCGTGCATCGCAATCGAGCGAGGCCTGCTTCCAGGCGTCACCTGTCCGGGTCGAGGTCAGGCGATTCAGCAGGTAGCCGAAACCCTCCAGCCGCGTGTGGATTTCGTCCATTGCCAAGACGAGGTCGTCCCAGGTTGGGAAGGGTGTCTGGCTGGCAATGATCTCGGCAACTTTGATGCGGCTTTCGGCGATTATCTGGTCGAGGGCCGGGGAAAAGTGTTCGGCCTGGACGCGCGAAAAGGGCGGCAGGTCGTAGTCCTGCAGTAGCGGGTTATCAGCGTTTGGCATGGAAAGCTTCCTTTCAGTCTGGACGTGTCGGACCAGTCTGAAGAGGAAGGCAGGGCGACTTGCGGTATATATGTATCGCTTCCGGGCCGGGCAGCCCGGAAGGTGATGCCGGAGATTTCAGTCGGGTTTTTTCTTCAACTTGGGATTGGGGAAAAACTGCACCGCCTGGACCTTGGCGTCCGGTACTTTCAAGGCGGACGTATTGACCCGGGTGCCCAATTCCTTGGGCACCGACAGGCCTTGTTCGTTGAGCGTGTCGGAATAACCACAGGCCACGCATTCGCGATGGGGCACGCCGTCTTCGTTCCACATCATCAACTTGTCCGGTTCACTGCACGCCGGGCAGACGGCCCCGGCGATGAAGCGTCGTTTGGTAATCACAGGCCCCTCACTCATGCTGCCGCGTCCTCGCTCAGGCCGCTATGGCGCAAGAGTGCGTCAATCGAAGGCTCGCGGCCACGGAAGTCGACGAACAGCACCATCGGCTCCTGGGAGCCGCCACGCGCCAGAATCGCCTCGCGGAAGGCGCGACCGGTTTCGGCGTTGAGCACGCCGTCTTCTTCGAATCTGGAGAACGCATCGGCCGACAGCACTTCCGCCCATTTGTAGCTGTAGTAACCCGCCGCGTAACCGCCGGCGAAAATATGCGCGAAGCTGTTAGGGAAGCGGTTGTAGGCAGGCGGACGCATCACCGACACCTCGTCGCGTACGCCTTCGAGCACTTGCAGCACGCTGCGGCCATCGCCGTGGGTGGCATGCAGTTCGAAGTCGAACAGCGAGAATTCCAACTGGCGGACCATCATCAGGCCGGACTGGAAGTTCTTCGCCGCGAGCATTTTTTCCAGCAGGTCCTGGGGCAATGGCTCACCGGTTTCGTAGTGACCGGAAATCAGCGCCAGGCCTTCAGGCTCCCAGCACCAGTTTTCCATGAACTGGCTCGGCAGCTCCACTGCGTCCCAGGCCACGCCGTTGATGCCCGACACGCCGGCATGGTCGACGCGGGTCAGCAGGTGATGCAGGCCGTGGCCGAACTCGTGGAACAGCGTGGTCACTTCATCGTGGGTCAGCAGCGCTGGCTTGCCACTGTCGGCCGGGGTGAAGTTGCACACCAGGTTGGCGACCGGGCTTTGCAGCGCGCCATCAAGGGTGCGGCGACGATCGCGGGCGCCATCCATCCAGGCGCCGCCACGCTTGTTGGGGCGGGCGTACAGATCGAAGAAGAAGCGCCCGACGTGCTGGCCGTGTTCCTTGATCTCGAACAGGCGCACGTCCGGATGCCAGGCGTCGAAACCCTTCAGTTCAGCGATCTCGATGCCATAGAGGCGTTGCACGATGGCGAACAGGCCGCTCAGTACCTTGTCGATCGGGAAGTAGGCGCGCAGGGCTTCCTGGGCGACGCTGTAACGTTGCTGGCGGAGTTTTTCACCATAAAAGCCGCTGTCCCAGCTTTGCAGGTCGGGGCAGCCCTGTTCGGCGGCGAAGGCTTTCAATTGTTCCAGATCCTGGGCGGCGAACGGTTTGCTGCGCTTGGCCAGGTCGCGCAGGAAGCTGAGCACCTGATCGCTGGATTCAGCCATCTTGGTAGCCAGGCTCAATTCGGCGAAGTTGGCGAAACCCAGCAACTGGGCCAGTTCCTGGCGCAGGTCGAGGATCTGCTCCATCACCGGGCCGTTATCGTTCTGACCGGCGTTCGGGCCCTGGTCCGAGGCGCGGGTGCAGTAGGCGGCGTAGACTTCTTCGCGCAGGGCGCGGTCTTCGGCGTAGGTCATCACCGCGTAGTAGCTGGGAAACTCCAGGTTGATCAGCCAACCGTCGAGGCCTTTGGCCTGGGCCGCGGCGGCCATCTGCGCCTTGGCCGAGTCGGTCAGGCCGGCGAGGGCGGCCTCAGAGGTGACATGCTTGGTCCAGGCCTGGGTCGCGTCGAGCAACTGGTTGGAAAAGCGGCTGCCCAGTTCGGACAGCTTGCTTTGCACTTCGGCGTAGCGCTTTTGCTGCTCGGGCGGCAGATCGATGCCCGACAGGCGGAAGTCGCGCAGCGAATGTTCCAGGATGGTTTTCTGGGCCACGTCGAAACCGGCGGCCTCGGGGCTGTTCGCCAGGGCTTCGAACGCCTGGAACAGTTCGCGGTTCTGGCCCAGCTCGGTGGAATAGGCACTCAGCGCCGGCAGGCAAGCCTCGTAGGCTTCGCGCAACTCGGGGCTGTTGCGCACCGCGTTCAAATGGCTCACCGGGCTCCAGGCCGCGCCCAGGCGATCATTGAGCTCATCCATTGCCAATACCAGGCCGGCCCAGGTGGGCTGTTTGACTTGTGTCTTGAGGATCTCGGCGATGGCGGCACGGTTGTCAGCCAGGATCTGCTCGATGGCCGGTTGCACGTGCTCGGCACGGATCGCCGAGAATGGCGGCAGGTCGTAGGGCTGCAAAAGAGGGTTGTTCACGCTCACGGTTGGCACCTTGGCTGGAAGAAACATGGGCCCATCTTAATTACAATCGACGTTCACCGCAGCTAGCAGCGCCTATCATCGGACAAGAGAGAGCCTATCGTGACCCTTCGAACGTACCAGAACCACAGCCCGCGGCTTGCCCGGGGCGCTTTTGTCGACAGCACCGCGGTGGTGATCGGCGACGTCGAGATCGGCGAAGACAGCTCCGTCTGGCCGCTGACAGTCATTCGCGGCGACATGCACCGCATCCGCATCGGCGCCCGCACCAGTGTCCAAGACGGCTGCGTGCTGCACATTACTCACGCCGGGCCGTTCAACCCCGATGGCTTCCCGTTGCTGATCGGCGACGACGTGACGATTGCCCACAAAGTCATGCTCCATGGCTGCTCGGTGGGCAGCCGGATCCTGATCGGCATGGGCAGCATTGTCATGGATGGCGCGGTGGTCGAAGACGACGTGATTATCGGTGCCGGCAGCCTCGTACCGCCGGGCAAGCGCCTGGAGAGCGGCTTTTTGTATGTGGGCAGCCCGGTGAAGCAGGTCCGGCTGCTGACCGACAAGGAGCGGGCGTTCTTCACCTACAGCGCGGCGAATTACGTGAAGCTCAAGGATTTGCATCTGGCTGAAGGCTACGACCAGCCTTGAGTGATTTGCCGGACCCTTATTCTCGTGGCGAGGGAGCTTGCTCCCGCTGGGCTGCGTAGCAGCCCACTTACTTCCTCAGGACCAGCCATGCACTACCAGACCATACTCTTTGACCTCGACGGCACGCTTACCGACCCGCGCGAGGGCATCACCCGTTCGATCCAGTTCGCCCTGGGCAAACTGGGCATCGACGAACCCGACCTGACCCGCCTCGAACACTTCATCGGCCCACCGCTATTGCAGGCCTTCATGCAGTTCTACGACTTCGACGAAGCGAAAGCCTGGGACGCGGTGAATTTCTATCGCGAGCGCTTCAAGGTCACCGGCCTCTACGAAAACCGTGTCTTCGACGGTGTCGTGCCGCTGCTGGAAACGCTCGGTGGCCAAGGCAGACAACTTTACATCGCCACGTCCAAGCCCTGGGTTTTCGCCCGGGAAATCGCCCGTCATTTTGATTTCGCCCGGCACTTCAAAGTGATCTACGGCAGCGAATTGGACGGTACCCGTACCAACAAGGTCGAGCTCATCGCCCACCTGATGGCCGAAGAAAGCCTCGACCCGGCCAGCACCCTGATGATCGGCGACCGCAAACATGACTTGATCGGCGCGCGCAGCAATGGCCTGGACGCGGCGGCGGTGGGGTACGGATTCGGCAGTTTCGAGGAGTTGAGTGCGCAGAACCCGGTACATCATTTCCAGACGCTGGAGGAGTTGCACCAGGCATTTTTGCTCTGCCGATCAGGGACGCAACGGTGAAATGAAAAAATAAATCCGACGCCTGTCGGGACAAGGTGAACACCCGTGGCGAGGGAGCTTGCTCCCGCTCGGCTGCGAAGCAGTCGTAAAACCAGCGGGTGCGGTGTGTCTGATGCTCCGCGTTTGGCAGGTTTGGGGCCGCTTCGCAACCCAGCGGGAGCAAGCTCCCTCGCCACGCGAGCCCGGCGTTGATCACGCCGGCGCGTCAAACACCAGCGATCCCTTGATCGTCGCCCAATGCGCCGCTTCGGCGTCGCCAAGCTTCTCGGCCTTGACGTAGCTCAGGGCAAGCATTTTGCGCGTGCCCGGCAGTACCAGGGCGAGCTGATACTGAAAGACCTTTTCGTTGCCCTTGTTGAACTGGCTGCGCAACTCGATGGCTTCGACTTCCTGCCGAGCCCCCACGCGCAACGTGGCGCCGGGTTGGCAGCGCAGGTCCTGGACCTGCTTTTCCAGGCGCTTGAGTTGGTCGTCGAGGTTGCTTTGCAGGGTTTCTCCCTCTGCGAGCAGGCTGCGGCTGACGATCAGGGACGTGCCTAGTTCGGGGAACTTGAGGATGTTGATCGAGGCGTCGAGCAACTCGCTGGGCGGCAGCTGGAGCTGAAATTCATTCAAACGGTAAGTCATGGCGCATCAGGTCTCGAAGTTAGCCTTTGGGTTAGCCTTTGGGAAAGGCGGCAGCGACGTTGGCATCGATGCTGGCCTTGACGCCCTGGCCGTCCGGCGTGGCACCGGGGCCGCCGCCGTTGTTCAGGTGCAGCACACCGCCGGTGTTGAACTCGGCATCGCCGCTGGCGTAGAAGCTGATCTGCACGCCGGTCAGGTTGATCTGGCCGCTGGCATTGAGCTCCAGGATGCTCTCGCCGCATACCAGGCGCAGGTTCTCGCCCACTTCAATGACGTAGCTCTGGCTGATGCTGTCGGTCTTGCGCTGGCCCACCGACAGGATGTCCTCCTGCTTGACGATGCGCAGGCGGTTGTTGCCGATGGTCACCGTTTCGTCGTGGCCGATGCTCTTGGCGCGGTCGTGGCCGACCGAATGGCTTTCGTCCACCTCGACCACCATGTCCTGGTTGCGCTCGGCATGGATGTAAAGCTGCTCGGCGCCTTTCTTGTCTTCCATGCGGATTTCGTTGAAATTCGCCGGCGTGCCGCCTTTGCTCGAACGGCTTTTCATGCCGCTCTGGGTGGCATTCTCAGGTAGGTCGTAAGGCACGGTCTGCTCGGCGTTGTAGACACGGCCGGTGATGATCGGTCGGTCCGGATCGCCTTCGAGGAAGCTGACGATGACTTCCTGCCCGATACGTGGAATCTGCATCGAGCCCCAGTTTTTCCCGGCCCAGCTTTGCGACACCCGGATCCAGCACGAGCTGTTTTCGTTGGATTGATCGTGGCGATCCCAATAAAAATGCACCTTCACCCGGCCGAACTGATCGGTCCAGATTTCCTCGCCCTTGGGCCCGACCACCAAAGCTGTCTGCGGTCCCTTGACGATGGGGCGGTGGGTGATCGCCATCGGACGGAAGCTTTGCTGGGCGTCGATGCAGGTCAGACTGCTTTCGAACTGTGCCGAAGGCGCGCCGACGCCGCTCTCGCCACTTTCCTGGGAAACGTAATAACGCGCGCCGACGATCAGGTATTCGCGGTTCTGGTCCTGGCGGCTGAAGCCGGTCAGGCTGAACAGGTGCCCCGAGCCCAGGCCTCGGGCATTGCCCGCCAGTTCGACCTGCTCGTGCAGGGTCTGCAAGGCTTCGATGCGGGTGCGGGCGTAGTGCTCGCCGTCTTCGCTTTGCACGTAGGTGCCGGGGTAGTCATAGAGCGGATAGTCGCCAGCGGCGTGCGGGCGCGGCATGGCCGAACGTACATCGATGCGCGCGCTGGGACGCTGGAAGTCGTAGTCGTTGAGCTCCAGCGAACCCGGCTGGACTTCCTGGGCCAGATGCCAATCGTGGATATGATCCCGTTCGCGCTGCTGCTCGTTCTTCGGGTAGTACGGCACCGAGGCGTAGCCGGGTGCTTGAGCATGGGCGCCGTAGGCGTCGGCCAGCACCAGCACGTGGCGACCCTGTTCATGGCGGAAGTAGTAGTAGATGCCTTCCTGTTCCATCAGCCGGCTGACGAAATCGAAGCTGGTCTCACGGTACTGGACGCAGTACTCCCACTCGCGATAAGGGCGGCTGAGGGCGTCTTCGAAGTCGGAGAAACCCAGGTCGCGGAACACCTGCTTGATGATCTGCGGAACCGTCAGGTTCTGGAAAATCCGGCAATCGGAGGTGCGCGTCAGCAGCCACAGCCAGGGCCTTAGCGTGGCCTGGTAGCTGGCAAACTGGCCCTGGTCGATGTTCTGGCTGAAGCGCGCGACGATGCCGTGGAAATAGCGCTCGCCACCGCCATCCAGCTGAACGCTCACGCACATAGGTTTGCCAAGCACCTGGTTGAGGTCGATGGCGTTGTCCAGCGAGTGCAGCTGCAACTCATAGTTGAACAACCGCCCCAGCTCTTCGCCGCCGCCCATGTCCTTGAGCAGCAGCACCTCGGGCCCGAGGGGGCTGGTGATTTTCGCCAGGCGGGAGGCTTGGTTGAATAACATCGGTTGTCCTTATCGCTGCCGCAGTCCCTTATGCTGGCGAAGACTGCAATCGTCTGATTCAAAAAATCAACAGGATATGCCCTTCGACGGCTTCTGCAGAGGCGTGAATCGCCAGAGTGGTGACGCTGATCGCATAATGTAGAGGGTTACCTGGAGGAGAGGAACCCGGTTCTTGATTGTTGCCAGGCATTACCCGAATATCTGCTCCTCCACGCGTCACCTCATGTCCATGGAAAGCGATTACCGTGACCTCATACCGCATTCAAGAAGCCGATCTCGAAATCCCCGATACCTGGCAGGACCAGAGCATCAACATTTTCAAGCTGCCGGCAGTGGGGCCCGCCAAAGAGGCCAGTTTCGTCATCAGCCGCGATGCCACCCAGGGTGACGCTCCCTTTGCCGAGTACGTGGACCGCCAACTAAAAAGCGCGGAGCAGCAATTGCCGGGCTTCAAGCTGGTTCAGCGCTGGGACACGGTGCTGCATGGACACACCACCACCTTGCTGGATTACACCTGGCAGCGCGAAGGACGCGACCTGATGCTGCGCCAGGTTTTCATCGAGCGTAAGCCGTCCGTGCTGATCACCACCTTGACCACCACACCCAACGACTTCGCCTATCACGAGCCGGCCTGGAAGCTGGCGATGCATTCGCTCAAGCCACAGCCTCCGATTGCCTGAGATTCGATACGTGCCACTGCGCAGTCAGACCAAACAGTGAGGTAGATTCCTGCGATGGATGCACAGGCCGCGGCACGTCTGGGTGACGAAATAGCCCACGGGTTCGGGTTGGCCGCGATGGTCGCCGGAGCCGTGGCCGGGGCCTTGATCGGCGCTGCGGTCGTCGCCGCAACGGTTGCCACGGGCGGTGTGGCACTGGCGATCATGGCCGGCTCGATCGCGGCTGGCGGCTTGTCGATGTTCCAGATCGTCAAGGGCCTGTCCACCATATTCAACCTGCCCGAACCGACGACGGGGGCGTTGATCATGGGCAGCTTCAACGTCTATATCAACGACCGCAATGCCATGCGGGCGGGCGAAGACATCGCCTCTTCCTGCACCGGGCTGCCAATGAATCATCCGATCTGGCCTTTTCCGGTGCTGATCGCCGAAGGCAGCGCCACGGTGTTCATCAACGGTAAACCGGCGGCGCGCCTGCACAGCAAAATGGTCTGCGGCGCCCACATCAAGACGGGCAGCCCGAACACCTTCATCGGTGGGCCGACGGTGTCGGTGGCGTTTGTGCTGGACCTCGAAGGCTGGTTGCATACCGGCCTGGAAGCGCTGGGCATCGTGGCTGCGGGTGCTGCGCTGGTATTGGCGGCGATGGCCGGCGCTGCTGCCCTTGCTGCCGCCGTCGCCATTGGCGGTGCCGCGATGGCAGGCATGGCCCTGCTGGGGGACCTGGGCGACCGCCTTGGTCCGGGTTACCGGGATCTATTGCAAGGCGTGGCCGGCATGGCCTTGCTGGGCATGGGGCCGAAGTTGGCGAAGCTGGGCAAGCCCGCCACCACCTCCAAGGCTCCCAAGACCTTCGAAGAGGTCTACGCAAAAGCCCCGGCCGCGAAAGCGGAAATCGATACCGTCGCCGATGAAATCGCCGCCCAGTATGGGGGCAAGGTCGCCAAGGCGCCGATCAAGTCAGAGGCGCGTGCCCGAGAGAAAATCGACAACGATTATGGTGGGGATGCGACCCGGATCAAGGACTTGGCGAGGAACACGATCATTGTCGAATCCGACCAGATCAGTTCCGTTGCGGCAGAGCTCGGCAAGCGCGGCGCGAACGTGAAAGTGATTGACGGTGCCGCTAACGAAATGGGCTATAGCGGCGTCAATTCCACGATGCAGACCCGCGCTGGAATACCGGGAGAAATCCAGGTCAACTCACCGGAAATGATCTACGCCAAGGAACCGGAGCCGCTGGCTCGGGTGTTGCTGGGAGACGACACCTATAATGCCGTTGCCGCAAAAACCCAGGTCCCTGGCGGGCTGGGCCACAAGTATTACGAAGACTTCCGAGTCTTGGACAAGGCCAGTCCGCAGGCGCAAGCTATCGCGGACAAGAGCAAGGCCTATTACGACGCAGTCAGGGGGAACGGTGGGAATTGATTTGAGTGCCTTCGCCAGTCGGGATGTGTTCCTGGACTACGACTACGAAGAGGTCACCTTCCGTTGGGATCATCGCACCGGGACCGTATTCAGGAAATTTTATGCTGCCGAAAGCGAACAACCGGTTCCCGCGGACAACCGGCTGTACAACGACGCCGTCTTGTATGGTCGCGAGATTTCCAGAGAACAATACGAGAAGGGCTTTGATCGCCAATGAGCATTCTGGACGCTGCAATCGCCTTGGCTTCAAAGGTCCACGCGGGCCAGGTGGATAAGGCCGGCAAGCCCTACATTCTCCACCCGTTGCGCCTGATGATGAGGTTCGACGGGCTTGAAGAGCAACTGGTCAGCCTGTTGCATGATGTGGTCGAAGACGGCGATGTCACGCTGGATGAGCTGCGCGAGCTTGGCATTTCCGAGGCCGTGGTGACGGCTATCGACTGCCTGACCAAGCGTCAGGGCGAGTCCTATGAACAGTTCATTGCGCGGATTCGTCCCAATCCACTGGCGACCCAAGTGAAGATAGCGGATATCCACGACAATCTTGACCTCACCCGGCTGCCCGTCGTGCGCGACAAAGACCTGGAACGCGCCGCGAAATATCATCGGGCGTTGCGTTATCTGCAAGAGCAATGAATTATGGCGCCGCCATCTGATCGTGGGCGTGGGAGGGCAATCTGAAAAGGCCGGCGACGCGTTCGTTCTGACCGTGACCTGCGTCTCCGGGCCATCGATACGTCCCTGTGCAGCCATACCAACCGCCGGGTAGATAGAGGGCTGGGTGCCGCATATCCATTTGGCCGGCTACCGTCTATGGCACAGCCGTCACAAGGTCGGTGAAGGGAAGTTCCAGCCAATGAGCGCCGGCAATCGCTTAATGTGATTTAAATCCGGGTGCTGAATGGCCCCTCCAAGAAAAGGCAGGGGGCCATTTATTCAAGGTTATATAATTTTTACATATCCGCCGGCAGCGTTCCTTTTATATTGAGTGCCAATAGGATCGCCATATGAATTTGTAGCATTTGTCCGGGCAGGATCATATTCAGCCATTTTGGGTGTAACAATCCGAAGGCTTAATTCACCGTCGTTATCGGAAACGCCAAAATCATCGTTAATGCGTAGCCATAAATCCCATCCGGCTTCCACGTGCAAACGCCCTACCTCATCCAATGGCACTGGCATGCCTTGTTCACCTACGCGAACCAGAAGCTGACCAACTACGGCGTTATCACCAGTGTAAGGATAACGGTTGTCGCCTTTATTTATCTTTATGATGTAGTAATTTCCGCTCCTACCTCGCCCAATTGAGTTGCAGGTCCGAGCAGCACGCTCCTTAGTATTAAAGCACCACTCCCCATCTGCATATAAATTTCCTGCTTCTGTTACTGTTCCGATGTGTTGCCATTCTAGGTTCGCATATACCTTGGTTTTCATCGTCTCACCTGCCAGTAGTTGATTAACTCGCCGCAGTTATCTGCGTTTGCAGACATTGACGTGGTGAGCACTACTTTTTAACTGTCAACTATTACAGTTTTACATATCTACTTTTCATGGTTTATGGGCGGTTTATGCTTTTTAGATCTAGAAGAGCCGCGCGATTTTCAAGATGCCTTGGTTCACCGTGAACATAGGTTTTGCGTGGGGACGGAACAGTGCTCGGGTCGGTTCTATGTCTCCATACCAGTCAGCAACGGCATGGCTGACTACGAGGAATACTACGAAATTAACCAGGCGACCTTTGAGCTGTTCAAGCGTGACCCGCAAGCCGCGCTTCCTTTCGTGTCGCGTTGTAGAAAACGTGGATAGGACGAGCTCTTGATTATTCAACCGGGAACGAACCGCGGCACGGCCATCTGATCGCCGAAAGGGCCGGTTAGGCCGCAGTGCTTTTCACCATGGCCGTAGACAGACCCCGTGGCGAGGGAGCTTGCTCCCGCTGGGCTGCGTAGCAGCCCCTTTTGTGAGCGCTTCGCACTCAAGCGGGAGCAAGCTCCCTCGCCACGGGATCATCGTTTTTCTTGAGTGAGTCAGGCTGGGAGTGTTCTGCGGTGAACCTTACTGCTTGGCCTTCGCCGGGAATAACGCTTTCACCGCCGCCTCGATCACGCCCTTGATGCCCTTGCCCTTGGGGTCCACGGCGCTGGCGCCACCGGAGTTGAGGTCAAGGCGGCCGCCGGTGTCGATGTTGCCATTGCCACTGGCGTAGAGGTTGAACGCGGTGCCGGAGATATTGATCTCGCCACTGGCGTTGAACTCCAGCACGCTTTTGCCACACACCAGCCGAATCTGCGAACCGGCCTCGATGAGGTATTGGGTCGCGATGCTGTCGCTCTTGGCCCCGCCGACGAGCAACGTGTCGTTGCGCTGTACGGCCCGCAGCCGGTCTTCGCCAATGCGTACGGTTTCGTTGCGGTCGATATTCTTGCGACGATCGCGACCCACCCAGTGGCTTTCATCCACTTCCACGGCGATGTCCTGGTTGCGCTCGGCGTGGATGTAAAGTTGCTCGGCGCCCTTTTTATCTTCCATGCGGATTTCGTTGAAATTCGCCGGCGTGCCGCCCTTGCTCGAACGACTCTTGGTACCGCTCTGGGTGGCATTGGCGGGCAACGCATAGGGGACGGTCTGTTCGGCGTTGTACACACGACCGGTGACGATGGGCCTGTCGGGATCCCCTTCAAGGAAACTGACGATCACTTCCTGACCGATACGCGGGATCTGCACCGATCCCCAATTCTTGCCGGCCCAAGCCTGCGACACACGAATCCAGCACGAGCTGTTTTCGTTGGACTGGTCGTGGCGGTCCCAATAGAAATGCACCTTCACCCGGCCGAACTGGTCGGTCCAGATTTCCTCGCCCTTGGGCCCGACCACCAAAGCTGTCTGCGGTCCCTTGACGATGGGGCGGTGGGTGATCGCCATCGGACGGAAGCTTTGCTGGGCGTCGATGCAGGTCAGGGTGCTTTCGAACTGTGCCGAAGGCGCGCCGACGCCGCTCTCGCCACTTTCCTGGGAAACGTAATAACGCGCGCCGACGATCAGGTATTCGCGGTTCTGGTCCTGGCGGCTGAAGCCGGTCAGGCTGAACAGGTGCCCCGAGCCCAGGCCTCGGGCATTGCCCGCCAGTTCGACCTGCTCGTGCAGGGTCTGCAAGGCTTCGATGCGGGTGCGGGCGTAGTGCTCGCCGTCTTCGCTTTGCACGTAGGTGCCGGGGTAGTCATAGAGCGGATAGTCGCCAGCGGTGTGCGGGCGCGGCATGGCTGCGCGCACGTCAATGTGTGCACTTGGGCGCTGGAAGTCGTAGTCGTTGAGCTCAAGCGACCCCGGCTGGACTTCCTGAGCCAAGTGCCAATCATGAATATGATCGCGTTCACGCTGCTGCTCGTTCTTCGGGTAATACGGCACCGAGCCGTAGCCGGGCGCTTGAGCATGGGCGCCGTAGGCGTCGGCCAGCACCAGCACGTGGCGACCCTGTTCATGGCGGAAGTAGTAGTAGATGCCTTCCTGTTCCATCAGCCGGCTGACGAAATCGAAGCTGGTCTCACGGTACTGGACGCAGTACTCCCACTCGCGATAAGGGCGGCTGAGGGCGTCTTCGAAGTCGGAGAAACCCAGGTCGCGGAACACCTGCTTGATGATCTGCGGAACCGTCAGGTTCTGGAAAATCCGGCAGTCGGAGGTGCGCGTCAGCAGCCACAGCCAGGGCCTTAGCGTGGCCTGGTAGCTGGCAAACTGGCCCTGGTCGATGTTCTGGCTGAAGCGCGCGACGATGCCGTGGAAGTGCCGCTCGCCACCGCCATCCAGCTGAACGCTCACGCACATGGGTTTACCCAGCACCTGGTTGAGGTCGATGGCATTGTCCAGCGAGTGCAGCTGCAACTCATAGTTGAACAGCCGCCCCAGCTCTTCGCCGCCGCCCATGTCCTTGAGCAGCAGCACCTCGGGCCCGAGGGGGCTGGTGATTTTCGCCAGGCGGGAGGCTTGGTTGAATAACATCGGGGGTCTCGTGCTAGTTGTAGGAGCTGGAGTAACACAACCAACTGTGGGAGCGAGCTTGCTCGCGATAGCGGTATGTCAGTCAACATGGATGTTGAATGTGATTGCGCTATCGCGAGCAAGCTCGCTCCCACAGGGTTGTGCGGTGTTACCTGAAGTCAGGCCGCGTCGCTGAAATCGTACTTCAGTTCGTTATCCACGGCGCTGATCCGCACGCCGGCCATGGCCTTGCCTTCGAGCATGCGAGTCAGGAACTCGCGGCTCATGTCCGGCAGCAGGCTGTTGGTCAGGATGGTGTCGATCATGCGCCCGCCGCTTTCGGTTTCGGTGCAGCGCGAGACGATCAGGTCGATCACCGCGTCGTCGTAATCGAAGGCCACTTTGTGAGTGCTCTCGACGCGCTTCTTGATGCGGTTGAGTTGCAGGCGGGTGATGGCCTTGAGCATCTCGTCGCTGAGCGGATAGTAGGGGATCGTCACAAGGCGGCCGAGCAGCGCCGGCGGGAAGATTTCCAGCAGCGGCTGGCGCAGGGCCTTGGCGATTTCTTCCGGCTCGGGCACGTTCTGCGGATCCTTGCAGACCTGGGCGATCAGCTCGGTGCCGGCGTTGGTGGTCAGCAGGATCAAGGTGTTCTTGAAGTCGATCACCCGGCCTTCGCCGTCCTCCATCACGCCTTTGTCGAACACCTGGAAGAAAATCTCGTGCACGTCCGGGTGAGCTTTTTCCACCTCGTCCAACAGGACCACGCTGTACGGTTTGCGCCGCACGGCTTCGGTCAGCACGCCGCCTTCGCCATAACCGATGTAGCCCGGTGGCGCACCCTTGAGGGTGGACACGGTGTGGGCTTCCTGGAACTCGCTCATGTTGATGGTGATGACGTTCTGTTCGCCGCCGTACATGGCTTCGGCCAGGGCCAGGGCGGTTTCGGTCTTGCCCACGCCGGAGGTACCGGCGAGCATGAACACGCCGATCGGCTTGCTCGGGTTGTCGAGGCCGGCGCGCGAGGTCTGGATGCGCTTGGCGATCATCTGCAGGGCATGGTCCTGGCCGATGATGCGTTTTTTCAGGTGCTGGTCGAGGTTGAGCACGGTCTCCAGTTCGTTGCGGGCCATGCGGCCCACCGGGATTCCGGTCCAGTCGGCGACCACCGAGGCCACGGCCTGGTAATCCACGGTCGGCAGGATCAGCGGGGTCTCGCCTTGCAGGGCGGTCAGGCGCTGTTGCAGGTCGACCAGTGTCTCGCGCAGGGCATGGCTGTCGTTGTCGGAAGCTTCGCTGCCGCTCTCGCTGTCCACCAGGCCGACGCGCTCGCGCAGGGTAGCGCGAGTTTCCAGCAATTCGTCGACCAGGGTTTTCTCTTCGGCCCAACGGCTTTCCAATTCGGCCAGGCGTTCGCGCTCGGCGGCGAGCAGGCTTTCGGTCTGGGTCTGGCGGGTGCCGATGGCGATGCCGATCGCATGTTCACGGGCGATGATCTGCAGTTCGGTTTCCAGCGCTTCGATGCGCCGGCGGCTGTCGTCCACTTCGGCCGGCACGGCGTGCAGGCTGATGGCAACGCGGGCGCAGGCGGTGTCCAGCAGGCTCACGGACTTGTCCGGCAACTGGCGCGCGGGAATGTAGCGGTGAGACAGCTTGACCGAGGCCTCCAGGGCCTCGTCGAGGATTTGCACCTGATGGTGTTTTTCCATGGTCGAGGCCACGCCGCGCATCATCAGCAGGGCCTTGTCTTCCGACGGCTCGGCGACTTGCACCACCTGGAAACGCCGGGTCAGCGCCGGGTCCTTTTCGATGTGCTTCTTGTATTCGGCCCAGGTCGTGGCGGCGACGGTGCGCAAGGTGCCGCGCGCCAGGGCCGGCTTCAGCAGGTTGGCCGCGTCGCCGGTACCGGCGGCGCCACCGGCACCCACCAGGGTGTGGGCTTCGTCGATGAACAGGATGATCGGTTTGGGTGAGGCCTGGACGTCTTCGATAACCTGACGCAGGCGCTGCTCGAATTCACCTTTCATGCTCGCGCCGGCCTGCAACAAGCCAACGTCGAGGCTGCGCAGCTCCACGTCCTTGAGCGAAGGCGGCACGTCACCGGCGACGATGCGCAGGGCAAAACCTTCAACCACGGCGGTCTTGCCGACGCCGGCTTCACCGGTGAGGATCGGGTTGTTCTGCCGACGGCGCATGAGAATATCCACCAGTTGGCGGATCTCTTCGTCTCGGCCGACGATCGGGTCGAGCTTGCCGCTGCGGGCCTGTTCGGTGAGGTCGACGGTGAAGCGCTTGAGCGCTTCCTGCTTGCCCATGGCGCTGGGGGCCATCGCGCCGCTGGCCTCCCCAGGTACGGCGCCGGCGTTGAAGCCGTCGCTGGCGGTCAGGGCGTTTTCCGGCGAGTCGCCGACGTATTCGTCAAACCGTTCGCTCAGGGCTTCGACCTTGACCTTGTCGAATTCCGACGACAGGCCCAGCAGCGCATGACGCAGGCTCGGCGTCTTGAGGATGCCCAGCACCAGGTAACCGGTGCGCACCTGGCTTTCGCCGAACATCAGGCTGCCGTAGACCCAGCCGCGTTCCACGGCTTCTTCCACATGGGAAGACAGGTCGGTGATGGAGGTCGAACCTCGTGGCAGGCGATCCAGCGCCTCGGTCAAGTCGCGGGCCAGGCGTGCCGGCTCGATGTTGAACTGGCGGATGATGCGGTGCAGGTCCGAGTCCTGCAGTTGCAGCAATTGATGAAACCAGTGGGCCAGTTCCACATAAGGGTTACCGCGCAACTTGCAGAACACGGTGGCGGCTTCGATGGCTTTGTAGGCCACGCTGTTGAGTTTGCCGAACAACGCGGCGCGACTGATTTCACCCATGCTCATGGCTCCTTGAGGTCTGTGAGGTGTTGGCCTGTTCGGCGTAATGCCGGGCCAGTATTAGATCGTTGGCATCTTTTTCAGGACGTCCCAGCCAGGTGTTGAAACCCAGGCGGAAACGGCCATTGAGTTGTAGTGCGGGCACTTCGGGCTGCTCCAGGACCAGGTTCAGGTCCCAGTCCAGTTCATGCCCCAGGTATTCGGCGACCCAGGCCACCAGCTCATTGAACGGTTGGCTGCCGGGCAGCATGCCCATGTAGTCGACGAGCTTGAGCGGCCCCAGGCGAATGCGGAATTTGTGCTGGCGATCCCAAACGTAGCGGCCCAGGCAGAAGTCCACGCCCAGTTGATGGGCGCTGACACCAACGCGGCTGCGCTCCGGCAGTTCCAGCCATTGGCCGACGTATTCTTCGATTTCCACCGGCAGGCCGAAGTACTCGCTGAGGATCGCTTTCAGACCGTCCGGGTAGCGGGTTTGCGCCGACAGGTGACCGCTGTAGTGCAGCTTCGCCGTATCGGGAATCAGCCCTTGGTTGAGCAGGCTCGGCATGCCCCGGCCGCTGAGTGCCGCCAGGCGCGCCGACCAGTAATCATCGTCCGGGCGATCGTGGCTGACCGTCGGCCGTGCTTCGGCCCAGGCCCGGTAGAACAGGCTGAGCAGGCGATGATGGAAGACGTCGAGAAAGCGTTTGCTGGTGCTGTCGCCATTGTTGCGCTGGCGTTCGCGCACGTATTCGGTGATGTGCAACGGCATCGGGCCGTTGGGGCCGCCGAGGCCGAAGAAGAACTGCTCCAGGCGCGCCGGCGCACCGTCGACGCCCGGTTGCACCGAGGCCAGGGTCGCCGGCGCGAAGGTGCACTCGGCCTGTTGCCCGAGGCGCAGCGGATCATCGGCCGGGCGCAGGGAATGGCCCAGGCGCGGCAGTTCGGGGGATTCGCACTCGATGCGCCGCAACGCCTGGAAGAAGTCGTATTCCCAGGGTTCCTGGTGCATCGCTTCCAGGGTACTCACAGGGTCGGACGACGTCCGGGCTTGGCTTTCCATCGCATGATCTCGCCGCGTTCGGTGGTACGGATCACCGTCTCGGTAAAACTGTTGATCGACACGTAGCGTGCCAGGAAGCGTTCGAACACCGCGCCGAGCAGGAACACCCCGGTGCCGCGAAACGCGTTTTCATCGAATTCCAGGGTGATCTCCAGGCCGCGACCAAACACGATCGGGCCGGGCATCGGCAGGCGCCGGGTGCAGGCCTTGCTGCTGACTTCGCGCAGGCCTTCGATCTGCAATTGCAGCGCCGCATCGTTGCTGTCGCCATACAGGCGCAGCAGTTCGCGCAGGGCGGCCGCGCCCTGGCCTTGTTCGCTCAAGGACAGGTAGTTCAGCGACAGCTGGCTGATCAGCCGCCAAGCCTTGGCATCGTGGGCATGGCTGGCCCGTGGACGACTCGGTCCGGCGACGCAGCGCACCGCGCCAACCGGCGCGCTGTCGGCCAGGGTGAAGTCGGTCTTGCCGTTGCCCACGCTCATGAACAGCGGCAGGTCGCGGTTGGTGCACAGTGCGGTCACGCCCAATTGACGCAGGTCGTGGCGATAAGGCGTTTGCTGGCTGTCCACCAGGCTGACGAAGGTCTCGCTGCCGATATAGGTCGAGCGCGGGCCGTTGCGGCGCTGATCGCTGGACAGCACGCGCGGTTCGCGGCGCACCGTGTAATAGGCCTTGTCGCGGCCATAGCGGGACGGATCGCGCACGGCGTAGAAGGGCAGGAACGGCTGCTCCGGGCCGGTGCCGTGGCCGGCCAGCCCGGTCAGCGAATGCACTTCAAAATCCATCGGCCGGGTGCGGTCGGCAATCACATGATGTTCGTTGACCCGGTCCGACAAGTGAATGCGGTCCAGGCGCTTGGGGAACAGATTGATCGCCGGTGTGCAGAACGGCAGGAACTGCGCAGCGCCGACGCTGCCTTCCAGGCTCGGATCGTGGCGGTCAAACAGCACGATCAGCTCAAGCTCCTGGCCATCGCAGCGCTTGACGGCGCGGCCGAGCTGGGTGAAATCGACGAACAGGAAGCGGTGCGGCAGGGCGAAATATTCCTGCAACAGGCGATAACCCTGGAACGCCCGCGACACCACCGGCAGCGCGGCCTCGGCGTCATCGAAGCCTTGCGCGCGCAACGCATCCTGCGGCAACCGTTCGACCCAGTTGCCGCCGGGCTGGCGGGCGAACACCGCGCAGGCATTGCCCAGCAGTTGTTCGTAGAGGCGGAAGGGCTGTTCGTCGGCGCCGCTCAAGTACAGCGGCAGATTGTCCAGGGCCAGGCTGTTGAACGGCAGTTCGGCGCCGGTGCGCAGGGTCAGGCGCAGGCCGGCCTTGGCTTTCGGTTCGCTGGCGGCCAGGCGCCCGAGTACCGCTGACGGGTTGCCGAAGTACTCGGCCTGGCTGACCTGCAACGGCCACAACGTCACCGCGTGGGCGGTACGGTACTCGCAGCAGGTCTGGGATTCGCGACCCAGGGCAGCACGCAGGACGGTGTCACGGGGCAGCGGGAAACCGCTGCTCAGTGAACCTTCGTCCGGGTCGGCCTGCATCTGCACCACGGTCATCGACGGCGTCGGTGCCAGGTAATGCGGATAGGCGATTTCCAACAGGTTGTGGGTGAACGTCGGGTATTCGGCGTCGAGCTTGAGCTGCACCCTTGCGGTCAGATAAGCGAAGCCTTCCAGCAGGCGCTCGACGTACGGGTCGGCGCAGTCCATGCCGGCCAGCGACAACCGGCTGGCGATCTTCGGATATTCCTGGGCGAACTCCGCCGCGCTTTCGCGCACGTGGTGCAGCTCCTGGTTGTACAGCTCCAGCAGGCGCGGGTTCATGGGCGTCTCCGCTGGTCGGCGTTGACTACGCGCACGTGGCCGGTCTCCAGATCCAGGTCGGTTTGCAGCATCAGGCGCAGCGGCACCGGCTGCGCCCAGAGATCGCCTTCGATCTCGAAGCTCAGGGCGTTATGGTTCATCTCGGCGGTTGCCCGGGCGCGCACGCGCAGGGTGTGGCGCAAGATACGCGGCTCGAACGTGGCGATGGCCTGGTGGATCAGGGTTTCCAGCGCGGGCACATCGATGTTCGAGGCGCTGTTGCCGGCCAGCGCCGGCAGCCCGAAATTCACCACCGAGGTGCCCGCCGGGGTGTGCAGCGTGGCATCGGCGTCGAGCAACGACGTGGTGTTGAGCAGCCACGCCAGGTCACGCAGCACCGAGGCTTTTAATTGGGTAAGGGACAGCACGCGCTTGTCGGCGCTTTCCTTCGGGTTGCTCGGATCGTCGTCGGTCAGCCGGTCCAGCAGAGACGGTTGCAGACGATCGCGGGTGGCGATTTCGGTTACCACGTAAAGGGTGCCACATACATTTTTTGGTCTCCGCCGGAGCCGCAAGACGCATAAAGGCTGACCATTCCCGCCTCAAAACCTTTTGCTGTCTGACGAATAGCCTGCATTTTGCTCAGGCAGTCGCGGCTGGGGGCTGGCATGTGTTCGCTGCGCCAAACCGCGAATATAGGGATGTTGTTGAACATTTCCACGCGCAGTTTCTGCTGTTTATCCAGACTAAAGCCGCAAGGCCATTCCATGTCCAGTTTCATGCGACTCTGGTCAGGTTTTACCAGTGTGCACTGGCCTTGCTCGTCGACTAGCTTGAGCTGCTGACCAACAAAATCGGCTTGCGTGGTCAGCGTATCGGCATGCTCGGCGCATGCGCTAAGGCTGATCAGACTTGTCGCCAGGCATAGGGCGAGCAGAGGCTTGTTCATTAAATGAGCTCCCAGAACCAGACTTTCTTGGAACGGTAGAACAGGTCGCTGGTTTGGGTCAGGCCACGGTTCCATAGATCGATATGGTCGCCGCTACGACCTTCCGGGGTCTCCCCTGACTGTTGGAAACAATCCTTGAAGAAAATCAACCCGGTCTTGCCCATCAACTTCTGCCGGTCGGCGGCGCTATTGCTGAGGATGGTCGGACGTCCCAAATGGTGCTTCCACAACCAGTTCGCCAGCGATTCGGCGCCCCTGGCGTGTTCATGGGCACACTTGGGTTCGGTGTAGGTGGACTTGTTGACCTTGATGGTCTTCTCCGCATTGAGCGTCAGGCTCATGCGAATCGCGCACTGGTTTGCCCAAGGGCCGTCGCAAGGTTTCGCGTCGGGATGGGTGACCAGCAAATCGGAATAGGCTTTCCACAAATTGATAAACGCAGGCTTGGCCATGACTCAGACACCGGAAGGGAAAGGATGGGTTGCGAGCAAGCACCAAACACCCCCGGCGCGTGGCGCCGGGGGCGTGTTCGATTACACCTTGACGTTCTGACGGATGTTCCAGCCGAACTTGACCGGACCGCCTTCCTTGGTGCCGTCGGCTTTCTGTGGCTGGTAGTCCACCAGCACCTTGGCGAAGTTCAGGGTGACGTTTTCGGTCAGGCGATCATCGCCGCCCGAGCCGCCGGTGCTCAGGGACGTAATCAGCACTTCTTCCAGGTTGATGATCATGTACTCGACCTGGCTTTCGCCGCCGGCCTTGCGCACGGTCAGCTTGACCTTGTCGACGTGCTTGCCGCTGGCGCAGTGCATCATCAGGTTCGGCGAAGCCTTGTCGACGTACTTGGTCAGCGACAGGTCCTGGATGCTCACCTTGCCCGCGCCACCGCCACTGCCGACGTGCATGTTACCGGTCTGGGACATGCCCCAGCTCCAGTTCAGGACGTCGATCTCGTCCTTGTGGACCTTGTCCATGGACTCGCCCTTGATGTCGCCGATCTTGATGAAAATATCAACAGCCATGTTTTCTCCCTGTGTGGTCTTTACCACATTGTTTGGTTGACGCTGACCTTGCGAAATTACTGCTATTGAACGCTACGAAGGCGATCTCCAACCCACTGAAGATCCCCTGTGGGAGCGAGCTTGCTCGCGATAGCGGAGTGTCAGATGCAAACATGACAACTGATCCACCGCCATCGCGAGCAAGCTCGCTCCCACATTTGCCCTGTACTGTTCAGTAAATCCTTACGCGCCCTTGGCCGACGGCAGTTTCGATACCAGGCGTAACGACACGGTCAGCCCTTCGAGCTGATAGTGCGGGCGCAGGTAGAACTTGGAGTTGTAGTACCCCGGGTTGCCTTCGACTTCTTCGACGATCACTTCGGCGGCAGCCAGTGGATGCTGGGCCTTGGTGGTCTCGGTGGAGTGCGCCGGATCGCCATCGACGTAGTTGAGGATCCAGTCCTGCAACCAGCGCTGCATCTCGTCCTTCTCTTTGAAGGAGCCGATCTTGTCGCGCACGATGCACTTCAGGTAATGGGCGAAACGGCAGGTGGCGAACAGGTACGGCAGGCGCGCGGCCAGGTTGGCGTTGGCGGTGGCGTCCGGGTCGTCGTATTCGGCCGGTTTCTGCAACGACTGGGCGCCGATGAAGGCGGCAAAGTCGGTGTTTTTCTTGTGCAGCAGCGGCATGAAACCGTTCTTCGCCAGTTCCGCTTCACGGCGGTCCGAAATGGCGATTTCGGTCGGGCACTTCATGTCCACGCCACCGTCATCGGTAGGGAACGTGTGGGCCGGCAGGTTTTCCACTTCACCGCCCGATTCCACGCCGCGAATGCGCGAGCACCAGCCGAAGTGTTTGAACGAGCGGTTGATGTTCACGGCCATCGCATAGGCGGCGTTGGCCCAGGTGTACTTGGAGCTGTCGGCGCCGTCGGTGCTTTCTTCGAAGGCGAAGGCCTCCACCGGATCGGTCTTGGCGCCATACGGCAGGCGCGCCAGGAAGCGCGGCATGGTCAGGCCGATGTAGCGCGAGTCTTCCGATTCACGCAGCGAACGCCAGCCGGCGTATTCCGGGGTGGTGAAGATCTTGGTCAGGTCGCGCGGGTTCGACAGTTCCTGCCACGAGCCCATGCCCATGACGGTTGGCGAGGCGGCGGCAATGAATGGCGCGTGCATGGCGGCGCAGACTTTCGACAGCTCGCCCAGCAGTTCCACGTCCGGTGGCGACTGGTCGAAGTAGTAGTCGCCTACCAGGCAGCCGTAAGGCTCGCCGCCGAACTGGCCGTATTCTTCTTCGTACATCTTCTTGAAGATCGGGCTCTGGTCCCACGCGGTGCCCTTGAATTTCTTCACGGTCTTGTGCAGGTCGGTCTTGGAGATGTTGAGCACGCGGATCTTGAGCTGCTCATCGGTCTCGGTGTTGTTGACCAGGTAATGCAGGCCACGCCAGGCGCTTTCCAGTTGCTGGAAGTCCGGGTGGTGGATGACCTGGTTGACCTGGGCGGTGAGCTTGGCGTCGATCGCGGCGATGATCGACTCGATCGACTTGATGGCATCGTTGGACACCAGGTCGGTCTGCGCCAGGGCCTGTTCTGCCAGCGTACGCACGGCGGTCTCGACGGCTTCGCGGGCGCGTTCGGTCTTGGGCTTGAACTCTTGCAGCAGCAGCGAGGCGAACTCGCTGGTTTCTTCGGTGGCGCCCAGGTTCTGGGACTGATTGTCGCGTACCAAATCGTTCATGATCGTTTGTCCTTAAGCCTTGGGCTCTGCATCGGCGGGCTTCGGCGCGCTGGCAAGGGCCTGCAGCAGCGCTGGGTCCTTGATCGCCTTCATGATGATTTCCTCGGCACCGGTCTTGCCGTCCATGTAGGTCAGCAGGTTGGCCAGTTGAGTGCGCGCTTCGAGCAGCTTGTTCAGCGAATCGATCTTGCGGGCCACGGCCGCAGGGCTGAAGTCGTCCATGCTTTCGAACGTCAGGTCCAGGCTCAGGTTGCCTTCGCCGGTCAGTTCGTTAGGCACATGGAACGCCACGCGAGGCTGCATGGCCTTGAGACGCGAGTCGAAGTTGTCGACGTCGATCTCGAGGAACTTGCGATCGGCCACCGGCGCCAGAGGCTCCGCGGGCTTGCCGGCCAGGTCTGCCATTACCCCCATGACGAAGGGCAACTGGACCTTTTTCTCGGCGCCGTAGAGCTCGACGTCGTACTCGATCTGCACTCGAGGCGCGCGGTTGCGCGCGATGAATTTCTGAGAACTTTGCTTCGCCACGTTGCTGCTCCTGGTCGCTTGAGCGACGGTGTTGGCGTCATCGGGGGTACCTATGACGTGACTGCGTGATCCGCTCGCTTTTTATTCGCTTTCCGGGCCGCGCAGGTTTTCAAATTGACTCATGCCGTCGGGAATCAGGTTGCGTACGATTGCCGCGAAATCGGCGTGCACCAGATTCTTCGCCCGGTTCAACAGCACCGGCAGCGGGCTGGAGGGCTCATGACGGGTGTAGTACGCCAGGATCCGGTCCAGGCTGCGCAGGACGTCGTCGCGGTTGTTGATTTCTCCGGCGACGGTACTGCGCGGCGTGCTGGGTGCGCTGGCGTATTCAACCGGCGCGGCGTTGTCGGTTTCGACGGGATCGGCAAGGGCACTGTCGCCGCTCTGCGGGGCGAACTGACCGAGAATCTGCAGGGCCATCTTCAGCGGTTGTTTCAGCGGGCCGAGGTCCACGCCCTGGGCGGAACCGACCTGGTCGCTGACTTGCTGTTCGATGGACTCGGCGGCCCTGCGGGCTTCCAGCAGGGCGGCACGAATGACTTCCAACTGCTCGGGATCGCTGTCGAGCAGGGCGCCGGCGAGTTGTTCGGCGCCGAGGCTTTCATCGGGGAAACTCTGCAAGCCGCTGGCGTTGGCGGCGGCGCGCAGGCTGACGCTGCCGAACGTGCGCGAGCGAGCCAGGATGCTTTCGCGCAGCAGGCGGATGGTGACGTCCGACGTCAGGCCGGCAAGGGCATTGATTCGCACGGTGGGGTCGTTGTCATCATCGGCATCCAGGCGCGGGTGCAGGTCGGCCCAGTATTGCTTGAGCAGCTCGTTGATCAGCGTCAATACACGGGCCAGGCCGGGAATGCCTTCCAGGGCCAGGGAGCTTTGCAGCAGGAAATGGGTGATGCGCAGGTCTTTGCTGCGCGCGAGCAGGTCCAGGCTTTGCTGCTGGATGCTGCGCCATTCAGGGGGTTCTGCAGGCAGAATCGAGTCGCCCATGCTGCGCTCGGGCTGGCCTCGGGAATCGCGTTCCAGGCGCAAGAAATCCGCGTCATATTCCAGGTCTTCACCGCAAGGCGAATTCGCGGAAACGGCGGCGAGCAGCAAAGGCACATCCACTTGGATCGATCTCCCTATCACCCGCTGAAGAAGTCGGGCAGTGCACATGAAAGTTTCGGATGAAACTTCACATGTTCCTTGACCGTAATGGCGCTATAAGTGCGAGATGATCTTAAAGTGCCATCATGTATATTCAAGAAGTTGTGCATTTTTGGTGTAGTACTTATCCCTTGTCAAGGTAAGCTATTTCGCCGATGTGACAGTTGTGAGGTGCTTAACAACCCGCGCGACCGGTAGGTCGAAGCAGGCACCGAGGCAGGTTTTTTTGTCACGCAGGCCGGTTAAGATCAGCAATCATGCTGGCAAAACGCCGTTCCGGGTTGTTTGCAAGGTTTTTAGCGCGCAGCCGGGGGGCTCAGGTCCATTGTTCCGTCGGCAAAAAGAAGTAATCAGCAAGGAGGCAAGATGCCGCTGTGTTTGACTATCACTAGTTATCACAAGATTACCCCTGGACAGTGTTCTGAAAAGACCCTGAACCAAGGCGTGATGGCAATTGGCCGTAATTCCGATAATGACTGGGTATTGCCCGACCCGGAGCGCCTGGTTTCTGGACAACATTGCGTTATCCAATACAAGGACGGGCGCTATTATCTGACCGATAACAGCACCAATGGCGTCGAGTTGGTCAAGGCCGGCATTCGCTTGCGCAAAGGCAACAGCGAGCCGCTGCAGGATGGCGAAGTCATTCGCATCGGTGATTACGAGATCCAGGCGCGCGTGGATTTCAGCCTGCCGGTCACCGACAGCAATCCGTTCGCCGAAGCGCCGAGCAGCTTCGAAGCCTTGATGGGGCGCCAGGGTGCCGCCGTGAATACGCCGGCGCTGATACCCGTGGCCACGCCTGCGCATTTCCAGGGCGTGTCGTCCATGGACACGCTGCCGGACCTGTTCGACTTCCTCGCTCCGAGCAGCGTCCCTCCAGCCACCCAGCCCGATCACGTTCCGGCCGAGCAACATGATTTCCGCCCGCCCACGCCGATTCCGCGCCCGAGTCCGCCGCCAGTGGTCCAACCGCTGCCGATGACGCCTGCTCCGGTTATCCCAGATGATTGGGACCTGTTCAGCGACACGCCTGCGCCGGTTGCGCCGATTCCCGTCGCGCCGCTGCCGGAGCCGGTTTCCGTGCCGCCATTGCCGGTGATCGAGCCCGTTTCCGCGCCGCCGATTCCGCAAGTCGTTGCGCCGATCGAGCCCGCGCCGCCGCGCGAAGCGCCGGTCAGCCGCGTCGAGCCGACGGCTACCCCAACCGACACCTCTGGCCCTGACCTGCTGCAAGCGTTCCTGCGCGGCGCCGGGCTGGATCAGTTGCGCCTGGACAAAGCCCAGGCTGAGGCGCAGATGGAAAGCATCGGGCGCAGCTATCGATTGATGGTCGAGGGCCTGATCGATGTGCTGCGCGCCCGCAGCAGCCTCAAGGGTGAATTCCGCATCCAGCAGACAATGATCCAGCCGGTGGAAAACAACCCGCTCAAATTTGCCCCGAACGTCGACGAAGCCCTGCTGTTGCTGTTGCGCCACGGCAACCAGGCCTTCATGGCGCCGGACGTGGCGGTGCGCGACAGCTTTGACGATTTGCGCGCCCATCAGCTGGCGGTGATGGCCGGTGTGGAAGCGGCCATCAAGCATCTGCTGGCGCGTTTCGAGCCGGCCCAGCTGGAAGAGCGCATGGGCAAGCCCGGCGGGTTGTCGGGAATTTTCAGCGGGTCGCGCCAGGCCCAGTACTGGCAGCAATTCACCGAGCTCTACAGCAACATTTCCCGGGAGGCCCAGGAAGACTTCCAGGACCTGTTCGGTCGGGAGTTCAGCCGCGCCTACGAAGAACACAGCACGCGACAGCGACGTCGTTGAGCGGCACCGGGCCAGACAACACTTATCAAGCACACAACGGATAGCTCAAACGTCATTGAGGACGCAGGATGATTCCCAGGTTTTTACTCGCAGTCGCCGCAGCACTTGTGCTGACGGCGTGCGCCAAGGATGCGGCCGCTCCCCAGCCCGAAGAGGCTGAAGCCGACACCGCCGCCGTCGAGTTGCACTTCCACGCCATCGCCGGGCTCAACCCCGGCGCCAGCGGCCAGCCGGCGCCGGTACGGGTGCGCATTTTCGAGTTGAAGAACGCCGCCACTTTTGCCCGCGCCGACTATTTCGCCCTGGCCGAACGGGCGCAGGCGACATTGGGGGCTGACCTGATCGACCAGGACGAAGTGCTGATCCAGCCGGACCAGCAACTGAGCCTGCAACGCGATCTCGACCCGGCCACCCGGCACATCGGAATCCTGGTGGGCTATCGCGAGCTGGACCAGTCGCTGTGGCGCACGGTGATGAATGTCCCGGCGCGCCAATACACCGAATACCAGATCAGCCTCGATGTGCGTGCCGTGCGCAGCGCCGTCGTCGTCCCCCCATCCAGCCCTGCCCAATAAGCAATCGGAGCCCCCATGTCCTGGAACAATCGCGTGGTCTGGTCGGAAGGCATGTTCATTGGAACGCAGCACTTCCAGCAGCATGACCGTTACCTGGAAAACCTTATCGATTCCCGCAGCCGCCCATTGTCGGCCGGCGCCTGGGGTTTTTCCGAATTGCTGATCGATCAGGGCCTGCTGGCCCAGGGCAAGCTGGCGATCATTTCGGCCAAGGGCCTGCTGCCCGACGGCACGCCGTTCAATATTCCCCAGGACGACGTTGCGCCGACGCCGCTGAACGTTGACGACAACCTGCGAGACGGCCTCGTGTACCTGGCCCTGCCGCTCAAGCGCGCCGGCGCCCGCGACACCGTGGACGAAGGTGAACCCTTGGGCGCCGCGCGCTACGTGAGCCAGGTCTGCGAAGTGCGTGATGACAATGCGCCGTTCGAAAACCGCGCGCCGGTGGCCGTGGGTTCCCGGGCGCTGCGTTTGCTGACCGCCCAGGATGGTATCGGCGATTACGCCGCGATTGGTGTGGTGCGCATCAAGGAAAAACGCGCCGACCGCGCCCTGGTGTTGGATGAAAATTACATCCCGCCGCTGCTGGACGTAGCGGCTTCGAAGTCACTGGCAGCGTTTCGCAGTGAGCTGCTGGGCCTGCTGCACCAGCGTGGCGAAGCCCTGGCTGGGCGGGTCGTGGCCTCCGGCGCGGGTGGGGCCTCGGAGATTGCCGATTTCATGCTGCTGCAACTGGTCAACCGGGCCCAGCCGCTGATCCAGCACCTGAGCCAGCTGAGCCCGCTGCACCCCGAGCGTTTCTACAGCGAGCTGGTGAGCCTGGCCGGGGAGTTCTCGACCTTTACCGCATCCGGCCGCCGCCCGCAGGAATATCCGCAGTACCAGCACGATGACCTGGTGCTGAGTTTCACACCGGTGATGCAGGCCCTGCGCGAGGCGCTGTCGATGCTCATCGACAGCAAGGCCACGCCGATTCCGATTGTCGAGAAAGCCTACGGCATCCATGTGGCGATGCTGGCCGACAAGACCTTGCTCGACAGCGCCAGTTTCATTCTCGTGGTGCGCGCCGACGTTCCCGCCGAAACCCTGCGCGGCCGCTTCGGCCAGCAGAGCAAAGTCGGCTCGGTGGAGCACATTCGCGACCTGGTCAACCTGCAACTGCCGGGTATCGGCCTGCTGCCGTTGCCGGTGGCGCCACGCCAGCTTCCGTACCACGCCGGATCCACCTATTACGAGCTGGACCGGGGTAGCGATCACTGGCAACAGTTGAGCAACTCCGGCGGCTTTGCGTTCCACATCGCCGGCCAGTTCCCGGGGCTGAACCTGGCTTTCTGGGCGATCCGAGGATAAACCGCGATGAGCAACGACGATCGTACCCAGTTCATGCCGACCCCCGGTGGCCGTGGCGCGGACCCTTTCCGCCCGGACCCGGGGCGGCCGCAACCGGCACCCGCGACGGCGCCGCTGTCGATGCCGGCCGCGCCGCTGTTGACCGGCAAAGCCCAGGGCCTCAACCCGCTGGAGAGCGCCGCCGGCCCGCTGCTGGCCCTGCTGACGCGCTTGCGCAGCACCATCGCCCACCCGGCACCGGCCAGCTTGCGCGCCCAATTGCTGGCCTACCTGCGCCAGTTCGAAGAGCGCGCCGAAGCCGCCGGCGTGGTGCGCAACGACGTCTTGCTGGCCCGCTACGCCTTGTGCACCGCGCTGGATGAGGCGGTGCTGAGCACGCCTTGGGGCGGCACCAGCGACTGGGGCAAGCAGAGCCTGTTGATCACCGTCCACAACGAAGCCTGGGGCGGCGAGAAGGTCTTCCAGCTGCTGGAGCACTGCCTGCAAAGCCCGCGCGAGCGTCTGTACCTGCTGGAGCTTTTGTACCTGTGCATGTGCCTGGGTTTCGAAGGGCGCTATCGGGTCATGAACGACGGCCGCAGCCAACTGGAAGCGCTGCGCGAACGCACCGCAGCGGTCATCCGCAGCGCCCGTGGCGACTACGAACGCGAGCTGTCGCCGCGCTGGCGTGGGGTCACCGTGGCCCGCGATCGCCTGGCGCAGTTCATGCCGCCATGGATCGCCGTGGCCATTGGCATTGCCCTGTTGCTGGCGTTGCTGTTCGGCCTGCGCATGAAGCTGGCCGCTGATGCCGAGCCGGTGTTCAAGAATATTCATTTCCTCGGCGAAATCCCGGTGCAGACCATCGACCGCCCAGTGGTCCAGCCGAAAGTGATCGAACGTCCACGCCTGGCCGGGTTCCTCGCCGATGAAATCAGAGCCGGCCGGATTGCTGTGGAAGACGCCGTCGACCGCTCGGTGGTGACCATCCGTGGCGATGAACTGTTCGCCTCCGGCAGCGCCAGCATCAAGGATGATTTCCAGCCGTTGATGCTGCGCATTGCCGATGCCGTGCGCAAGGTCAAGGGCCAGGTGCTGGTGACCGGCCACAGCGACAATCGCCCGATCGCGACCTTGCGGTTTCCGTCCAACTGGGCCTTGTCCGAAGCACGGGCCAGGTCGGTGCTGGACATTCTTTCGGCCAAGACCGGCCAGCCCGAGCGCTTCAGCGCCGAAGGCCGCAGCGACACCGAGCCGTTGGCGTCCAACGCCACGACCGAGGGGCGCGCGCGCAATCGTCGGGTTGAAATCACAGTATTGGCGGAGGGGGTCGAGTGAAGGCGTTTTTCAGTTTCATGACCCGTTGGGTCATCCCGTTGCTGGGGCTGATCGCCCTGAGCCTGATCATCTGGTTCGTCGGCCCGCTGCTCGATTGGCTGGTGCCTGAAGGGCGCCGTTGGGCGCTGATCATCCTGGTGTTTGCGGTATGGATCGCCTATCGCCTGTTCCGCATCATCCAGGCCCGCCGGCAGGCCGCCGAAGTCATGCGCAGCCTGGCCGCGCAGACCCCGCCGGACCCGACCAGCATCGCCACCGCCGAAGAGCTCGAAACCTTGCGCCAGCGCATGGACGAGGCCCTGGCCTTGCTCAAGAAAGCCAAGCTGGGCGGTGACGAGCGCCGTAACCTCTACGAGTTGCCGTGGTACGTGATCATCGGCCCACCGGGCTCGGGCAAGACCACCGCACTGGTCAACTCAGGGCTGCATTTCCCGCTGGCGGCGCAATTGGGCGCCGGCGCAGTACGCGGTGTCGGTGGCACGCGCAACTGCGACTGGTGGTTCACCGACGAGGCGGTGTTGCTCGACACCGCCGGTCGCTACACCACCCAGGACAGCGATGCGACCGTCGACAAGGCCGCGTGGCTGGGCTTCCTCGGCCTGCTGAAAAAACAGCGGGCGCGACGCCCGATCGATGGCGCGTTCATCGCCATCAGCCTCTCGGACCTGCTGTTGGGCAGCGACGCCGAACGTGCCGCCCACGCGGCGGCAATCCGCCTGCGGATCCAGGAGTTGTACACGCAGCTGGGCGTGCGTTTCCCGGTGTACCTGATGCTCACCAAGCTCGACCTGGTGCCGGGGTTCATGGAGTACTTCGACAACCTGAGCAAGGAAGAGCGTGCCCAGGTCTGGGGCATGACTTTCACCCTGGACGACGGCAAGAGCAATGACAGCCCGCTGGCGCACCTGCAAAGCGAATTCGCCCTGCTCGAGCAGCGCCTAAATGATCGCCTGGTCGAGCGCCTGCAACAGGAACGCGACCCGGCGCGGCGCGACCTGATCTACGGCTTCCCGCAGCAGTTCGGTGCATTGAAGGATTGCCTGCAAAGTTTTCTCGACGGCGTGTTCAAGCCCAATGCGTTCGAAGAGCGTGTATTGTTGCGTGGCGTGTATTTCACCAGCGGCACCCAGGAAGGCAGCCCGATCGATCGCCTGATCGGCTCCATGGCCCAGAGCATGAACCTGGACCGCCAGCACCTGGCGCGCCAGACCGGTACCGGGCGCAGTTACTTCATCGAAAAGCTCTTCAGCGCCGTGGCCTTCGCCGAGCGTGGGCTGGTGGGGGTGGACCCGAAAGTCGAGCGCCGGCGCAAGTGGATCGCCCGCGGCGTGCTGGGGTCTACCGTGGTACTGGTGTTGGTGGTCAGCACGTTGTGGTGGGTCAGCTACCGCGCCAACCAGGCCTATATCGCCCAGGTCGATCAGAAGGTCGCGCCATTGGGCCAGACCGTGCAGAACCTCAGCCCGGCCCAGCGCGACGTGCTCGCGGTGTTACCGCTGCTCAATGCCGTCAAGCATTTGGCCGGTGACGCGCCCGACTGGGCCGAAGGCCTGGGCCTGTATCAAGGCGACATGCTCGAAGCCGAGTCCGGTAGCGTCTATCGCAAACTGCTGATCGCGGTGTTTGCACCGCGCCTGCTGACGCGCATCGAAGAGCAACTGCACAGCGGCGGCAATTCGGACTTCCTCTACGAAGGCTTGAAGGCTTACCTGATGCTCGCCGACAACGAGCATTACGACGCCGACTTCATCAAGGCCTGGATCGCCCTCGATTGGGACCGCAGCCTGCCGCGCGACCTGCCGGCCGAACAGCGTCAGGCTTTGACCGGGCATTTGCAGGCGCTATTCGAGCGGCGTCCGCCGACCGCGCGCCTGGACCCACGCCTGATCGAGGACCTGCGCCGCCAGTTGCAACAACTGCCGGTGGCCCAGCGCGTCTACGACCGCATCAAACGGCAGAAGCTGCCCGACGGCATCCCCGACTTCCGCATCAACGAAGCCGCCGGGCGTGACGCCGCGCTGGTGTTCAGCCGCAAGAGCGGCAAGCCGTTGGGTGAACCGCTGAGCGGCTTCTTCACCGTCAAGGGCTACCGCCAAGGCTTCTTGCTCAGCAGCCTGAGCCAGACCGGCACCCTGGCAGAAGAGCAATGGGTGCTGGGCTTTGAGCAGGCCGACCAGCAGAACGTCGCCAGCCTCGCCGCCGATGTGCGTCGCTTGTACTTCCAGGACTACATGCGCCAATGGGACGCCTTGCTGGCCGACATCGACTTCGTCCCGATCACCAGCGTGGCCCAGGCTGCCGATGTGCTGCGGGTGATTTCCGGCCCGACCTCGCCGCTGAAAAAACTGCTGGTGGCGGTGGCGAAGGAAACCGACCTGCAACAGGACGAACGCCTGCTCGCCGCCCAAGGCGTACCGGCGGGCGACGGCGTGGACAAGCTCAAGGAGCGCCTCGGCAGCCTGCTCGGCCAGGAGCAGGCAACGCCAAACGCGCCGCAAACCAGCGATGATCCGATCACCGCGCACTTCGCCGAGCTCAACAGCATCGTCAGCAAGAGCGAAGGCGAACCGGCGGCCATCGACGGCCTGCTGTCCGACATGAACGCCCTGTATGTGCAGGTCAGCGCCATGGTCGGCGCCAGCGGCGACGCCTTGCTCGGCGAGGCCAAGAACCAGGCGTCGGCCGCGGCGACCCGCGTCAGCCTCAACGCCGAACGCCAGCCACCGCTGGTGCAGGGTCTGGTCAAGTCGGTGGTCAACTCCCACCAACACCATGATGGGCGGCGTACGCAATCAGTTGAATGCTGCCTGGACCAGCGAAGTGGTGAATATCTATCGCCAATCCCTGGCCGGGCGTTATCCGATGTCCCCGGGCAGCGCGCGGGACGCGACCCTCGATGACTTCGGCCAGTTCTTCGGCGTCGGCGGGGTGATGGACAACTACTTCCGCAAGTACCTGCAACCGTACGTGGATACCTCGACGCAGACTTGGCGCTGGCAGCCGGGCGCGGCGCAGAAGCTCGGGATTTCCCCGGGTGTGCTGCAAACCTTCCAGCGCGCGGCGACCATTCGCGATGCGTTCTTCCGTTCCGGCGGCACGCAGCCGATGGTGCGCTTCGAGCTCAAGCCGGTGGCGATGGATACGACCATCACCCAATTCCTGCTCGACCTCGACGGCCAGCAGTTGAGCTACGACCACGGCCCGAGCCGGCCGACCGCCATGCAATGGCCGAACCCGGGCAGCATCGGTGTAGTGCGCATCTCGATCATGCCGCCGTCGTCCAGCGGTCGTTCCGGCATCACCTTGGATGGGCCATGGGCCTGGTTCCGATTGCTGGAGCAGTCGGACCTGACCGCCGGCAACTCGCCGGATCGCTTCAACCTGCGGCTGCGGGTCGATGGCGCCAGCGCCTCTTACGAGTTGCGGGCCAACAGCGCCTTCAACCCATTCAAGAGCCGGGTACTCAGTGGCTTCAGCCTGCCGGAGCGCCTATGAGCAGTACAGCGGGTTTCTATGGAAAGTTGGCCAGCCGTGGAGACTTCGTCAGCCGTGGCTTGCCGCAGAGTTTTATCGGCCCTTGGGACTCATGGCTGGCGGCGGGTTTGCTCGCCAGCCAGGCCAGCCTCGGCGAGCGTTGGCTGGATGCCTATCTGGTCAGCCCGCTGTGGCGCTTCATGGTCGCGCCCGGCGTTTGCGGGCCGGACGCTGCGGTTGGCGTGGTGATGCCAAGCATTGACCGGGTCGGGCGGTATTTCCCGCTGACCGTTGCAGCGTTGCTCGACCCGGATGCCGACCCGGCCTCGGTGGTCGGCGGCGCGGACGGCTGGTTCGAGCGGGTCGAGAACCTGCTGTTGAGCACACTGAACGTGGAGGCCAGTTTCGAAGCCTTCAACGCGGCGCTGGAAACCCTGGATGGCCCGATGTACCTGCCGCGCACCCCGAGCAGTCGCTTCGCCAGCCTGCATCGCTTCGATGCCACCGATTCGCAGCGGCGAATGAGCGCCCTCGCCGAGTCGGCTTGCGAAGGCGTCAGCCTGTGGTGGGGCCAGGGTTCGGAGCGCATCGCGCCCGGTTTGATGCGGTGCCAGGGACTGCCGGCCGCCGCTGATTTTGCGCAATTTTTGCTCGGCCAAGAAGGTGTTGTGTAGATGCGTCCAAGTGCTGGAAAAGCCTTCAAGTCTGCAAGCAAAAGCCATGTCGGCATGGTCCGCCAGGTCAACGAGGACGCCTGCCTGGACCTGCCGGAAAACGGCCTGTGGGTGGTCGCCGACGGCATGGGCGGGCACGCGGCGGGCGACTACGTCAGCAGCCTGATTGTCGACAGCCTGCGTAGCATTGCGGTGGGCCGTTCCCTGGACGAATACATCGCGGCGCTGCAAAGCGACCTGCTGCGGGTCAACGCCGCCGTGCGCGAAGAAACCGCCAACCGTGGCGTGACCATGATGGGCAGCACCGTGGTGGTGCTGGCCACGCGCGACCTGCGGGGCATGTGCCTGTGGGCCGGTGACAGCCGCTTGTACCGCTTGCGCGACGGCGTGCTGGAAGGCATCTCGCGCGACCACAGCTATGTCCAGGATCTGCAGGACAGCGGCTTGCTCAGCGAGGCCGAAGCCCGCGTGCATCCGCGGGCCAACATCGTCACCCGCGCCATCGGCGTCGAGGCGCAATTGAACCTGGCGATGACCGAGCTGCTGCTGGTGCCCGGCGACAGCTACTTGCTGTGCAGCGACGGCCTGACCAAGACCGTCGAGGACGAAGAAATCCGAGAAGTATTGAGCCACGACGAGCCCGGCGAAATCGCCAGCAGCCTGGTGTCCCTGGGTCTGATGCGCGGCGCGCCGGACAACATCACCGTGGTCGTTGTGAAGGTGCCGTCATGAGCTTGCCCCTGAATATTGTCATCCCCGGCTACGACATCGATGGCGAGATCGGCGAAGGCGCGATGGCCAGCGTGTACCTGGCGACCCAGCGTTCGCTTGAGCGCAAGGTCGCGTTGAAAGTCATGGCCGCGGCGCTGGCGGCCGACCCGACTTTCTGCGAGCGTTTCTTGCGCGAGGGCAAGACCCTGGCGCGCCTGTCGCACCCGCACACCGTCACCATCCATGACATCGGCAATGTCGGTGAGCTGTACTACATGGCGATGGAATACCTGCCCAACGGCACGCTCAAGGAACGCATCGCCGCGGGCCTGACGCCGGAGCAGGGCCTGACCTACATCCGCCAGATCGCTTCGGCCCTGGGGTACGCCCACGGCCTGGGCCTGGTGCACCGTGACGTCAAGCCGGCCAACATCCTGTTTCGCGCCGATGGCACGGCGGTACTGTCGGACTTCGGCATCGCCAAGTCCTTGGACGACCGCACCCAATTCACCCAAGCCGGTTTCGCGGTTGGCACACCGAGCTACATGAGCCCTGAGCAAGCCCGTGGGCAAGACATCGACGGCCGCGCCGACCTGTACGCCCTGGGCGTGGTGCTTTACGAGATCCTCGTCGGCAAGCTGCCATATATCGGCAACGACGCGCTGTCCACGGCCCTGGCCCACCTGACCGAACCGCTGCCGGAATTGCCGGTGCACCACGGTCGTTACCAGGAAGTGCTGCGCAAACTGCTGGCAAAGGATCCGGCGGAGCGTTTCCCGGATGCGACTGCGTTGCTGCGCGCGTTGGATAACCTGCCAGAGGAATCGTCGGAAGCGACGCTGATCCGGCCGTTGTCGTTTGAGCTGCCTGTCGCGCCGCCTCCGGTGGATGACTTGGCCGGCCTGACGCCCATGTCCATCGACATTCCCAGTGGCCCGGCTTACGCACAACCGCAGCCCAGGCCGGTCCCGCCGCCGGTAAAACCGACGCCTCAGTCGCCGGTATCGGAGCAACGCAAGCGGCCGGTGTTCGCCCTGGCCGCCGTTGCGGTCGCCGTGGCGCTGGCCTTGGGCGGCGCAGGTTATTGGTGGTTGGCCGGTGACAATGGCAAAAAAGTGAAGACGCCAGTGACTACGACCACCTCGGTCAAGCCACCGGAAGTGAAGCCACCGAAGGCCCCGGAAGTGCCAGCGGTCAAGCCTCCCGTCGCGCCTCCGGCTCAGCCCCCCGTGGCGACCGAGGCCGATGGCGGCCAGCGACCATTGCTGATGGCCGGTAAAAAAACCCTGTTCCAGCGTGTGCTCAGCAAGCCGGGGGCGAAACTCGCCGACGCGCCGGGCGCCGCAGCGGGCAAGTCGCTGCCGGCGTTCTCGGTGTTGTATGTGTATCAGCGCAAGGATGTGGATGGCAGCGCCTGGGTGCGGGTCGGCGCGGCTACCGACGGGCGCAGCGAAGGCTGGCTGCCCGCCGCCCAGGTCAGCGACTGGAAACAGAGCCTGGTACTCAAGTTCACCGAACGCTCCGGCCGTGCGCCGGTGATGTTCCTGCGCCAGCCCGGCGAAGTGGAAAAGCTCCTGGCGAACCCTTCGGCCGCGAAAAATGCGTTGCTCAAGGCCCAGCAAAGCCCTCAGGACAACCAGCAAGTGCTGGCCCTGGAACCGGCCGCCAGCGCCGTACCGCAAAACCAGTTCTACCTGTTGCCGATCTTCGACTCGCGTGAAAGCTTCGACGACAACGGCCAGCCGGTGCAGTTGCTGAACGTTGCCTCCATCGACCCCGGTAACACGCAAAAGGCCGCGACCAACACGCCGATCACCACCGCCAATGCCGACGCGTTCCGTACCGCCGTGGTGCTGGTGGTGGACACCACCGTGTCCATGCAGCCCTATATCGATCAGGTCCGCGACGTGGTGCATCAGTTGCAGACCCGCATCGGCGAACGTGGCGAGTTGGACAGTGTCAGCTTCGGCATGGTCGGTTTCCGCAGCAGCATCAAGAAAACCCCGGGCCTGGAGTACACCGCCAAGACTCTGATCACGCTGGAGCAGGGTCGCGACCCGCAACGCTTCCTGGAGATGGCGCGCCAGGTCAAGGCGTCTACCGTGTCGAGCCATTCGTTCAACGAGGATGCGTTTGCCGGGGTCATGGAAGCCGTGGAAGGCATGGACTGGTCCGGTTACGGCGGGCGCCTGATCCTGCTGGTGACCGATGCCGGTGCCCTGCGCAAGAACGACCCGTTTGCCGCGACGCAAATGAACGAGGCCGAAGTGCGCCAGGCGGCGTTGGGCAAGCAGATCAAGATCTACGCCCTGCACCTGCTCAGCGACGCCGGCAAGAAAACCCACGCCGGCGCCCAGACCCAGTACCGCACGCTGACAGCCGACGCCAATCCGCAGATCGGCGACCTGTACATCCCGGTGCCGGGCGCCGACGTGCGCAAGTTCGGCGAGCGGGTCGACGAGATCGGCTCGGTGTTCGCCGATCTCGTGCATCAGGTGCGCAGCAACAAGCCGCAAAGCGTGCCGCTGCTCAGCGCCGCGCCAAGCCTGGCGGACAAATCGGCGGCGGTCGGTTACGCCATGCACATGGATTTCCTCGGCCGCAAGAGCGCCAGCCAGGCGCCGCAACTGGTCAGCGCCTGGACCGCCGACCGCGACCTGACCAACCCGGCCCTGCCGGCGTTCCAGGTCTGCGTGATGCTGACCAAGCTGCAGCTCAACGACCTGCAGCAATCGCTGAAGCTGATCGTCGACGCGGCCCGCAAGACCCAAAGTTCGCCCAAGGATTTCTTCCAGGAAATCGCCAGTGCCAGCGCCTACATGAGCCGCGACCCGTCGGCCCTGCGCAAGGGCGGCAATCTCGCCACCGGGGGCATCCTCGGCGAGTACCTGGAAGGGCTGCCGTATCGCAGCAAATCGCTGAACATGACCCAGGACCTGTGGCTGTCCTTGAGCGTGGCCGAGCAGGAAGATTTCATCGACGAGCTGGAGTCGAAGATCCGTCTCTACGAAACCTTCCACAACGATCTCGCCAACTGGGTGCGTTTCGGCGATGCCGAGCCGGGCGATGCCTTGTACCGCGTTCCGTTGTCGACGTTGCCGTGATGCTGAACCTGAACGCCGTGCACAAAAGCCGGGGCACCGGCGGCCAGCGCTACAGCCTGGTGATTCCACGGCTGCAACTGCGTGGCGGTGAACAACTGGCGGTAGTCGGCCCCAGCGGCTGCGGCAAGAGCACCCTGCTGGACTTGCTCGCCCTGGTGCTGGCGCCGGATCAGGCCGGGCAATTCGATTTCACGCCCGCCAATACACCGCTGGACATCGCCAAACTGTGGCGTGCGTCGCAACAGGACACCTTGGCCGAGCTGCGCAGCCGTCACCTGGGCTATGTTCTGCAAACCGGAGGCCTGCTGGGTTTCCTGGACGTGCGCGGCAACATCGCGTTGTCGCGCAAATTGCTGGGCTTGAAGGATGACGGCAGCGTGACGCGCCTGGCTGAACAACTGGACATCGCCGATCAACTGGACAAGAAACCGACGGACCTGTCCGTGGGTCAGCGCCAGCGGGTCAGTTGCGCCCGCGCTTTGGCCCATGGCCCGCGCCTGCTGTTGGCCGATGAGCCGACCGCCGCGCTGGACCCGTTGAACGCCGAGCGCGTCATGCACTTGCTGGTGACCCAGGCCCGCGAGCAGGGTGTGTGCTGCGTCGTTGCCACCCATGACGAGGCGCTGGCCCGCGCCAGCGGCTTGCAGGTGCGGCGTATCAGCTGCCGTCGCGACACGGACGGCGGCGTCACCGCCACCCTTGGGGAGGCTTGCTGATGCGCGGCGCGCTGGTGGCTTCCCTGGCCTGGCAGGATTATCGCAACGACGCCTGGCTGTCGGCCTGTTCGGTGCTGGCGCTGGTCGCGGTGGTGGCGCCATTGCTGGTGTTGTTCGGCTTGAAGTTCGGCCTGGTCAGCAGCCTGACCGAACGCCTGGAACGTGACCCCGCGACCCGGGAAATCATCCCCCTCGGCGGTGGCCGTTTCAGCGCCGGATTCGTCGAACAACTGGGGCAGCGCAACGACGTGGCTTTCGCCTTGCCGCGCACTCGGCAGATCGCGGCCACGGCGGACCTGAGCAACGAGGCTTCGGCGGTCACGGTCGAAATGATTCCCACGGCGCTGGGCGATCCGCTGTTCGACCAACTGCCGGTGCCGCAAGGCCTGGAGCAAGTGGTGCTCAGCCAGACCGCCGCGGAAAAACTCGGCGCCAAGGCCGGCGATTGGTTGCAGGCCAGTTTCGGCCGGCAGGTGGCTGGCCGCAGCGAGGCGCAGCGCACTCGGGTGCAGGTGCTGCAGGTGCTGCCGCTGGAGGCCTTCGCCCGGGACGGTCTGTTCGCGCCACTGGCATTGCTTGAGGCGGCGGAGGACTACCGCGACGGCCGGGCCGTGCCCGCGTTCGGCTGGCCGGGCGATGCACTGGGCGACGCTGGGCAGCGGGTTTATCCGGCGTTTCGTTTGTATGCCCGCAGCCTCGGCGATGTCGAGCCGCTGCGCCAGTACTTCGCCGGACAGAACCTGCTGGTGTCGACCCAGGCCCAGACCATCGCACAAGTGCAATCGTTGAGCCGCAACCTGTCGATCGTGTTCTGGATCATCGCCGGATTGGCGCTGGCCGGTGCGTTCGCGGCGATTTTTGCCGGTGCCCTGGCGGCCGTCGAGCGCAAGCGCCGGGAGCTGTCGGTGTTGCGCCTGTTGGGTGTGTCCACCGCGGCGCTGTTGTTGTTCGTGGTCTTGCAGGCGCTCTACAGCGCCACGTTTGCGGCCCTGCTGAGTGCTGGCCTGTATGGCCTGGCGCAGTCGGGCCTGAATCATTTATTTGCGCAGATGCCCGGCGAATACGCCAGCCATCTGCTGGTGCGTCATTACACCTTGGCCCTGGTGGCCGTGCTCGGCGTCAGTGCCGTTGCGGCGGCCTGTGGCGGTTGGCGGGTGGCGCGCATCCAGGCGTGTGAAGGAATTCGCGATGTATAAGTTATTGGGCGCCGCCGTGGCGCTGAGCCTGGCCGGTCTGGTCTGGGCTGATGAAGGCACGGATAAACTGGACAACCCCAAGCCATTGCCCGACGACGTCAGCCTGCCGCTGCCGTGCGAGGGGCAGATGGTGTTCCGCTACGTCTACATCCTCGCCCAGGGCACCCTGGACGACCGCGAGATCAGCCTCGGCTACCCGTTCAGTGAAGGCGAGGCGGGCTATCAACAGTCGTTCATTTCCGGCTACCGGCGCGATTTCATCAACGGCCAGTTCACCCTCAAGGATCTGCCCAAGGACTGGAACAAGACCATCACGCCGTTGATGCCCAAGACTGACGCCAAGACGCCGCTCAAGCCGATGTTGTACTTCATCGGCAAATACGAGGTTACCGCCCGCCAGTACGCCCAGGTCATGGCGCAGGCGCAATCGCTGGCCAGCGGCGAGCCGGCACCGGCCTGCGAGGCGCTGCTGGCCGAGTTACCCCAAGGCATGGCCGGGCGCTTGCCCAAGGTGAAGCTGTCGAAGTTCGAGGCCGAGCGCTTCTCGGCGGTATACAGCGCCTGGCTGATGAAATACCACAAGGACCTGTTGCCGGTCAGCGGCCGCGGTACCTCCGCTGAAGACGGTGGGCTGGGCTTCGTGCGCCTGCCCACCGAGGTCGAATGGGAATTCGCCGCCCGTGGTGGACATGCCGTGAGCCGCCAGGACCTGGAAGGGCGATTGTTTCCCCGCCGCCTGGAAGGCAGCGAAAGCGACGGGCCATTGGCCGAGTGGGCGGTGTTCAACCAGGTCGCCGGCGGCACCGGCCAGGCAGCACGGCTGATGCCCATCGGCACCAAGCTGCCGAACCCGATCGGGTTGTTCGACGTGGTGGGTAACGCCGCCGAGATGGTCCAGGAATCCTTCCAGCTTGTGCATGCCGGCCGCCGTCAGGGCGCCTATGGCGGTTTTGTGGTCAAGGGTGGCAACTACCTGGAAGGCGAGGGCACGTTGTTTACCGGCATGCGCCGCGAGTACCCGTTGTTCGCCGCCGATGGCACCGAACAGAGCAACGAAACCACCGGCTTTCGCGTGGCCGTCGGGGCGTTGTCGGCGCCGCGCTCGCGCTACAAGGAATTGTTCGCCCAATGGCAGAAGGAAGGCCGGCTCGCGTCCCTCACCGATGCCATCGACGATGCCGAAGACCCGACCAAGCGCCTGGACAGCATCATCGCCGCCAGCGCCGACCCGCGCCTGCAAGCCGAGCTGGGATTGGTCAACGAAGAACTCAAGCGCAACGTCTCGCTCATCGCCCAGCAGCGCGAGGAAGCGGCGGGCAACCTGATCCAGTCGTCGGCCCTGGTGGCGGAGACCATCAACAACTACAACATTCGCCTGACCAACCTGCAAAACAGCCGGCAGGCGGCCCTGGACGCCAAGGACGAGGCCAGCGCCACGTTGTTCGCCACGGCCATCGACAATGGCCGCAGCGCGCTGGATGGCGCGGTGGCGATCTACATCGACAACCTGGCAACCGGCACGCGCTACACCGATGCCGTGATCCAGGCGCAGTTCCAGCGCATCAAGGAAGAGCTGGAGCGCAAACCGGTACTGGGCAAGAGCCTGGTGGCGCGTGCAACGTTATTCGTTCGTCATGTCGGGGATTATCGTCAGCAGAAACGAGCCGACCCGGCGGCGATATTGAAGGAATTGCTCGCATCGAGCGCTCAGCGGTCTTGAGTGTTCGTTGTCAGCGAGCTTGGAAGGGACTCAGGCGGCGATAGGGCTGTGCTGAGCTGGTCAAAACTTAAACGAGAACACAACTATGCTTTTCTCCCGTAAACCTTTTGCTTCGGTTTCCAAGCGTCATTTGCTGATGGTCGCTGTTGGCTTCAGCACCGTGCTGACCGGCTGCGCCACGTCGCCGACCTCCAAGGTCGCTTCGAGCACCAAGGTCGAGTACTACCCGAACTGCTACGAGCCGGTGCAGCACCTGCGCTCCACTGAAGGCAACATGACCAAGTCGGTGGTCACCGGCGCAGCCGTCGGCGCCGTCGGCGGTGCCTTGCTGGGCGCGCTGACCGCTGACAAGGAAGACCGTGGCCGCAATGCCGCCATCGGTGCCGCGGGCGGCGCCCTGGCCGGTGGTGCTGCCGGTTACTACACCGAGCGCCAGAAGCAGATCGCCGATGACAACATGCGCATCGCCTCCTACGCCGCCGATGTCAGCAAAAGCGCTTCGGACATCGACCGCAGCACCGCGTACGCCAAGGCTTCGCAACAGTGCTACCAGAACGCGTTCAGCAAACTGGTCGCCGACCGCAAGGCCAAGACCGTCAACGACACCGAAGGCCGCAAGCGCCTGGCGGAAATCGTTGCCGGCCTGAAAGAGTCCAACGACCTGATCGTCGCCGTGAACGGTAAAGCCGCCGAAGACCTGAACAACTACACCCAGGCCTATGAAAAAGACCTGCAGCAAGTGGGTGTGCAGCGTACCGACGTGGTGACCGTGGCCACTGCTGATACCACGCAAGTTGTGGCGGCACAGACCAGCACCAAGAATAAAAAGAAAGTCACGCCGGCGAAGAAGAAAGAGCTGCCAACCGTGCCGAAAGAAGCGGTCGCCACCGAGAAGACCCTGCAGACCGCCAAGGCCAAGCAGGATGAAGGCAAGCAGGTCGCCAGCGCCGGCACCACCCAGGTCAACAGCATGTGCAAAAACCCGGACCTGGGCGATTGGGCACCGGTGCCTTGCCCGAATGTCTGATTGATTGATGACGGTTGGTCACTCCCTCAGGGGGGTGATCATCGCGTAAAACCTGTGGGAGCGCGCTTGCTCGCGATAGCGTCCGTTCAGTTGGCATTGATGTCGACTGAGGCACCGCTTTCGCGAGCAGGCTCGCTCCCACAGTTTTTTGTGTGTAGCTGAAAGATCCGCATCAACCCCAAATCCCTGTGGGAGCGAGCCCGCTCGCGAAAGCGTCCGTTCAGTCGGCATCAATGTAAAACGTGACTTGGCAGTCATCATGCAGGATTCCAGGTCTATCTTCCGCAAACCGGATTCGATGATGGCGTTCTGGTGCGGAATCGCTAAACTGCGCCGGCCGTTCATTTTCTCACGAGGCTGTGCCCATGAAATTTCGTTTGCTGCTGTGGATGCTCGGGTTGTTGATGGGCAAGGCCAGTCGTAACAACCCGGCGTTCCAGCAACAGTTGGCCGACCGGGAGCTGGTGTTCCAGCTGCAAACCCTGGACGGCAAGGTCGCCAGGCATTACACCGTGAAGAACCAGCGCATCACCAGCCACTCCGGTGTCTACCCGACGCCGGCCTTCGCCATCGCCTTCAAGGATGCAGCCTATGGCTTCGCCACGCTCCAGGCGAAGAACAAGCAGTTGGCATTCATGACCGGGATCCAGGACAAATCGATCCAGATCAAAGGCAACCCGGCGCTGGTGATCTGGTTTCAGGGGTTGATGAAGTACCTGAAGCCGAGGAAACCGAAGAAGGTTTAACCAAGATCCCTGTTTGGTCCGGGGTCATGGTTAACACCCGTGGCGAGGGAGCTTGCTCCCGCTGGGCTGCGCAGCGGCCCCAAGATGGGCTGGCGCGATCCTTCAGGCGGATCGCGTCGGCTGGTTTTGCGACTGCTGCGCAGCCGAGCGGGAGCAAGCTCCCTCGCCACAAAAGCTCAGCTGCCTGCGTCGGCAATTAATGGCTGAACTGCGAAGCCAGTTCCCGCAGCAGCACTTCGGCTTCGAGCACTTTGCTCACCACGTCGTTGGCCTTTTCCCGGGTCAGCCCCACGCGTTCGAGCAGCGAGTCCGGGATGTCCTCGTCCGGGCCCGAGCCGATGCTGCGCGAGCGCAGCAGGCGCACGGCCAGGCACACCAGGTTCGGGTAGGCGGCGTATTCGCCGTCGTAGTGAGGGTCGTGCTGGAAGCGCAGGGCGGTGGCCAGTTCGTCGGGCATGTCCCAGTAGCGCATCAGCCAGGCGCCAATCTGCTCGCGACTGATGCCCAGCAGGTGCTGTTCCACGTAGCTGTGGCACAGGTGCGGGTTGACCTCCAGATGCCGGCAGATCAGTGAGAAATGCGGCGGGAACACGTGGGCAAGCAGCAAATAGCCGAAGTTGTGCAGCAGCCCCGACAGGTAGGTCAGGCCGCCTTCGGGGCGCTGGGCGCGCGGCATGGCGCGGGTCAGGCCTTCGATGACGGCGGCGGTGTAGATCGATTGTTGCCAGTAAGGCGTGGTGTGTTGCGGATGGTCCTTGGGCAGGCTCAGGGTCTTGCCCAGGGCCAGGCCCAATGCCAGGTTGATCACCAGGTCGAAGCCCAGCACCCGGACAATGGCGTCTTCCACCGAGCGAATCTTGCCTGGCGAGGCGTAGTACGGCGACGCGGCCCAGCTCACCACTTGCGCGGCCAGGGCCGGGTCGGTTTCCACCACGCCGGTGATGTCATCGATGGTCGCATCGGGATCGACCCGCAACTTGATGATCTTCTGCGCGGTTTCGGCCAGCGGCGGAATCTCGATGGTTTCTTCCAGGCGTTGCTGGATACGCCGCGCGGTGAAGGCCTGCACGGCCATGGTGATTTCCTTGCGGTCGTCGTCCGGGCGGTCCAGGTTTGGCGTGATATTGCTCAAAGGCTCGCCGAACGTCGCGGCGCTGGCCTTGGTGAGCATGGTCTTGAAGGCTTCGCTGGTGACTTCCAGGAGCAGCCCTGGCTCGCCGGAGTTGATCAGCAGTTTCGGCTCGCGCAGCAGGCCTTCTTCATACAGGCACGGCGAGCTGGTGAGCGCTGGCAGGCCGGGCAGCAGGCTCAGGTTGTGCTTGCCGAGCATGCGTTCCAGGCGCTCGGTCGGCACAGCCGTGAGTTTACGACCGGTGAGCTCGGCCAGCCGGTTGAGGTCCAGCAACTGGTTTTGCGGAAACAGGACCATGAGCGCGCCAACGGCATCGTGCAGCAGCACGGCCTGCACTTTGCGAGCGGGGTTGAGGCCCGGTCGTTCGATGACTTCGTCAAAGGCGATGCCCAATTTCTCGAGCAACTGCCGAATAACAGACGGAGCGTGCGGGGTTTCGGGGACGAGGGCAGCTTCGGTCATGGTCTGTATCCGTTTTCCTACAAGTTGGTCAGTATAACCAGCTTGTCGGGCAGGCGCGTCCAGAAAACTGAGCGCGTGCTCACACTTGGCCGTATTGCTGCCCGTGGCGCAGCCAGCGATCCAACAGCGGGCTGACGTGGTCCGGCCAGCGCTCCAGCAACGCCTGGGCGGCGTCGCGGACCGCAGGGAGCAGGTCGGCGTCGCGCATCAGGTCGGCTACCTTGAATTGAAGCAGACCGGTCTGGCGCGTGCCGAGCATTTCACCCGGGCCGCGCAGTTGAAGGTCTTTTTCGGCGATGACGAAACCGTCATTGGTTTCACGCATGATGCCCAGCCGCTGGCGGCCGATCTGTGACAGCGGCGGGTGGTACAGCAACACGCAATGGCTGGCCGCGCTGCCCCGGCCGACCCGGCCACGCAACTGGTGCAACTGCGCCAGGCCCAGGCGCTCGGGGTTCTCGATGATCATCAGGCTGGCGTTGGGTACGTCGACGCCGACCTCGATCACCGTGGTCGCAACCAGCAATTGCAAGGCGCCGGCCTTGAATTCGGCCATGACCGCGGCTTTCTCGGCAGGCTTCATGCGACCGTGGATCAGCCCGACCTTCAGTTCGCCAAGGGCGGCGGTGAGATCCTCGAAAGTGGTTTCAGCCGCCTGGCAGGTCAGCTCTTCCGATTCCTCGATCAAGGTGCACACCCAATAGGCTTGCCGGCCTTCGGCGCAGGCGCTGCGCACGCGCTCGATCACTTCGACCCGCCGGGTGTCGGTGACCAGCACGGTATTGACCGGCGTGCGGCCCGGCGGCAGTTCGTCGAGGATCGAGGTGTCGAGGTCGGCGTAGGCGCTCATCGCCAGGGTCCGCGGAATCGGTGTGGCGGTCATGATCAACTGGTGCGGGCACATTCGTCCGCCCACGCCTTTCTGCCGCAGGGCCAGGCGTTGCTGGACGCCGAAGCGGTGTTGTTCGTCGATGATTACCAAGGCCAGGTTCTTGAACTGCACTTCGTTCTGGAACAGCGCGTGCGTGCCGACCACCATCGGCGCGCCCTCGGCGATCTGCGCCAGGGCGGCGACGCGGTTCTTGCCCTTGAGCTTGCCGGCCAGCCAGGCGACTTCGATGCCCAGCGGTTCGAGCCAGCGCTGGAAAGTGATGAAGTGCTGTTCGGCGAGAATCTCGGTCGGCGCCATTAACGCCACCTGATAACCCGCCTCCAGCGCTTGCAGCGCGGCGAGAGCGGCGACCACGGTCTTGCCGGCGCCGACATCGCCCTGGATCAACCGCAGCATCGGCTCGGGCTGGCTCAGGTCGTAGGCAATTTCATTACCGACCCGTTGCTGGGCGCCGGTGGGGGTGAAACCCAGATTGGCCAGGTAGCGGGCCGGCAGTTCTGTCGCCTTGGGCATGGCCGGGGCGCGCAGCGAGCGCAGGCTTTCGCGCAGGCGTTGCTGGGACAGTTGATGGGTCAGGAGCTCTTCGAACGCCAGGCGATGCTGGGCCCAGTGATGTCCAAGGGCGAGTTCTTCGACGTCGGCATCGGCGGGCGGGTGGTGCAGATAACGAATCGCGTCGGCCAACGGCGCCAATTGATAGTCCCGCGCCAGTTCCTTGGGCAGCCAGTCCGGCAGGCTGGTGGGGCCGAGCATCGTCAGGGTCTGCTGGCAGAGCTGGCGCAAGCGCTGCTGGGTCAGGCCTTCGGTGAGCGGATAGACCGGCGTCAGCGTTTCAGCCACTGGCGGCGGTTCATCGCCGGTAATCGCGCGGTATTCCGGGTGGTAGATTTCCAGCCCGGACGCGCCGGGCCGCGCCTCGCCGTAGCAGCGCACGCGGGTGCCCCGCTTGAGGCCTTCCTTCTGCGCGTTGCTGAAATGGTAGAAGCGCAGGCTGAGCCCACCCGTGCCGTCCTGCAGGCGCACCACCAGGCTGCGCCGCCGGCCCATGACCACGTCGGCACCGCTGACCGTGCCTTCCACCACCGCATCCTGCCCGGGTCGCAAATGGCCGATGGGCACCACGCGGGTGCGATCCTGGTAACGCAGCGGCAGGTGGAACAGCACGTCCTGGAGGGTTTCCAGGCCGACCTTGGCGAGTTTCTCGGCCATGGCTTCACCGACACCCTTGAGTGCCGTGACCGGCACTTTCGACAGCTCAGTCATGGCAGCGGCTTACTTGGCGGCGGGCGGCTTGGCCACGGAACACAGGCGGATCGAATCGGCGAGGATCTCGATGGCCTTGGGTCGCGGGAAGCTGGCGCGCCAGGCGATGGCAACGGTGCGGAACGGCACCGGCGCGGTCAATGGACGGACTTCGATCACGCCGGGTGAGTAATGATGGCTGTCCACCGCCGACAGCGGCAGGATCGAAATGCCCAGGCCGGAGGCGACCATGTGGCGAATGGTTTCCAGGGAGCTGGATTCCACCGTGGTGTGCTTGGCGCCTTCGCTGCCCTTGGTCAGGGTCGGGCAGGCTTCGAGCACCTGGTCGCGGAAGCAGTGGCCTTCGCCAAGCAACAGCAGGCTCTTGTCATTGAGCAGGGCGGCGTCGATGGTTTTTTTCTGGGTCCACGGGTGTTGGGCCGGCATCAGGACGTAGAACGGCTCGTCGTAGAGCGGCAGGGTCAGGACATCGGCTTCGTTGAACGGCAGGGCGATGATGATCGCGTCCAGCTCACCGTTGCGCAGCTTGTCGCGCAGCACATGGGTGAAGTTTTCTTCGATGTACAACGGCATCTGCGGGGCGACCCGGTGCAGTTGCGGGATCAGGTGCGGGAACAGGTACGGGCCGACGGTGTAGATCGCGCCGACTTTCAGCGGGGCGGTCAGCTGGTTCTTGCCGGCCTGGGCCAGTTCGCGAATGCCCTGGGCCTGTTCCAGGACTTTTTGCGCCTGGGCGACGATGCCTTCACCGACCGGCGTCAGGCGCACCGCGCTTTTGCTGCGCTCGAAAATAAGCACACCGAGTTCGTCTTCAAGCTTTTTCACGCCCACCGACAGCGTCGGTTGGCTGACATGGCAACGCTCGGCCGCATGGCCGAAGTGCTGCTCTTGGGCGAGGGTCACGATGTAGCGTAATTCTGTGAGGGTCATGGCGAGCGTCCGTGAAGTTGCGAGCCAAGCATACCGGCTGCAATCGATAGACGCACGTTATCAGACTGGAGGCGCGGTGCGACACTGGCGAATGCCTGTGTGGTCGTTGCCGGATATGAAAAAGGCATCTTTCGATGCCTTGGTTTCATCGTGGCGAGGGAGCTTGCTCCCGCTGGCCTGCGCAGCAGGCCCCGGTTCGGTGGAGGTGATCAGTCTGATGCATTGCAGAGCAAGCTCCCTCGCCACAAGATTCACCCTGCCATTGGGTATTTGGGTCAGCGCCGGCGCTTGTCGATGGAGTACAGGAACGGTGCCGTCAGTTCGACCGTGCCGTTGCTCAGCAGGTCGGCCGGTGGCTTGGGCAGCGGTTGGGCGCGGCGGATCATTTCCAGGGTGGCCCGGTCCAGATCGGCGTTGCCTGACTTGCCCACCAGTTCGAACGACACCACGTTGCCTTCGGCATCCACCACGAACCGCAAGCGGTTCATGCCTTCCTTGCCACGTGCCTGGGCGCTGGCCGGGTACTTCTTGTACTTGCCCAGGTGCGCCAGCAACGTACCTTGCCAACTGGCCTTGGCGGCCATCTGCGCGGGCGATGGGCCAGGGGCCGGTTGCGCGGACTTCTCCGTCGGTGCCTGGGTCGGCTGAGTGTCGGCGGGCTTTTGCTCCGACGGCGTTTCCTTCGGCGGCTCCGGCTTTTTCTCCACCGGCTTTGGCTTGGGCGGCTGTGGTTTTGGCTTTGGCTTGACCGGTTTGGGCACGGCGATTTCCGCCTTCGGCGCCTCGGCCAGTTTAGGCAGCGGCAGCTCTTCGACCGGCTCGGGCGGTTGCGGCGGCGTGACGACTTTTGGCGGCGCAGGCGGTGGCGGTGCTGGAACCGGCGCCAGTTCGACCATCATCGCCTGGGGAGGCAATTCGATGGGCGCACGCGTCGTCCAGTTCAGCGCCAGTGCGATGGCAAGCGCATGCACGCCCAGCACCACGGCCAGGCTACCGCTGTAACGCGTCAGCTTTTGGCGCGTCGTGATCATTTCTTCGACGCCGTCTCGAGTCCGACCAGACCGACCTTCAGGTAGCCGGCGCCACGAAGTGCGTCCATCACGCTCATCAGGTCGCCGTAGTCCACGCCTTTGTCGGCCTGGAAGAAGATCGTCGTGTCTTTCTTGCCCTGGGTCCTGGCGTCCAGGGTCGCGCCGAGGCTGTCGACCTTGATTTCCTCTTCACCGAGGAACAGGCGCTGGTCGGCCTTGACGCTCAGGAACACCGGTTTCTCCGGGCGTGGCGAAGGCTTGGCCGTCGACGCGGGGAGGTCTACCTTGATGTCCACGGTGGCGAGCGGGGCGGCCACCATGAAGATGATCAACAGCACCAGCATCACGTCAATGAATGGCGTGACGTTGATTTCGTGGTTCTCGGCCAGATCGTCGTCTGCGCCTTCTTTCAAATGCAGGCCCATGGCCGATTACCCCACTTTCACCATGTGCGGTTGCGAGCTGCGCTCGGGCGGCAGGTGGTCGAGGTCGCGACTGACCAGCAGCAGGACTTCGGCCGAAGCGTCGGAGACCTGGGCCTTGTAGCCGGCGATGGAGCGGGCGAAGACGTTATAGATGACCACGGCGGGGATCGCTGCGACCAGGCCCAAAGCCGTCGCCAGCAAGGCTTCGGCGATGCCGGGAGCAACGACGGCGAGGTTGGTGGTCTGGGTCTTGGCGATGCCGATGAAGCTGTTCATGATCCCCCACACGGTGCCGAACAGGCCGACGAAGGGCGCGGTGGAACCGATGGTGGCGAGCACGCCGGTGCCGCTGCTCATGTTGCGACCGCAGGCCGCGACCAGACGCTCGAGACGGAAGCTCACGCGTTCCTTGATGCCTTCCTTCTCGCGGCTGTTGGCCGACAGGCGCATCTCTTCGAGCGCATCGTGCACCAGCAGGTTGGCGAGGGTGCCTTCCTTGCCGGCGGTGGTGCTGGCTTCCTTGAGGGTGGCGGCTTTTTTCAGGGCGGCGATCTCGCCACGCAAGCGGCGCTTGGCACCCAGCAGCTCGAAGCCTTTGGCGATCCAGATGGTCCAGGTGATGATCGAGGCAATGGCCAGGCCGATCATCACGGCTTTGACGACGACGTCGGCGTTCTTGTACATGCCCCAGGGCGACAGGTCGTGGGCCATGCCCAGGGTGTTGTCGGCTTCAAGCACTTGAGGCGCGTCGGCTTCGACGGCCTGGGCCGGGTCGGTGGCCATGGGCGCCGCAACAGGTGCGGCCGGCTCGGCTGGTGTCTGGGCGGCGGCGGGTGTCGTGGCGGGCGCCTGTGCATCAGCGAAGGCGGCGCTCGGCGCCAGCACCAGGCTGAGCAGCAAGGCTGCCACGGCGCCCCAGGCGCGAGGTCGGTTGGTTGGCGAAGCGGAAGAAAGAGAGCGTGTCATGCTGGCCGGACCTGAGAGAAAAAAGAAGGTTGATGTTCTTCCAGGCCTCGTGAGGCCGAGAACAAAAGTGGCGAGCATTATTGCAAGTAATTCTTGTTAACAAAAGTAATACAGTTACTTTTTTTGTCGCATGGCTAGCCGCTGGTCCCTCTGGCAGCTAGGCTGCGGCTTTTCCAAAAGGAGATCCTGATGCCCGCGCCTTCTGTTTTGATTGCCGGTTGTGGTGATGTCGGCGGTCGCCTGGCCACGAAATTGCTGGCGGCTGGCTGGCATGTTTACGGCCTGCGCCGTGATGTCTCGCGGTTGCCGGAGGGTGTGACTGGCGTTGCCGGCGACCTGTTCAACGAAGACTGCCCAATGACTTGGCCGGTGGGCGCTATCGATTATGTGGTTTATTGCGCCGCCGCCACCGACCACGATGAGGATGGCTATCGGAAGGCTTACGTCCAGGGGCTGCAGAACGTGCTGAGTTGGTTGGGTGACTATGGACAGGTGCCCGATCGACTGATTTTTGTATCCAGCAGCAGCGTTTATGGCCAGCAGGACGGTGCATGGATCGATGAGACCTCCGAGACTGTCGCTACCGGCTATTCCGGACGCCTGATGCTTGAGGCCGAGCAGGTAGCACTCAAGAGCGGTATTCGCGCAAGTGTCCTTCGCCTGACGGGCATTTATGGCCCGGGCCGCGAATGGCTGCTCACGCAAGTGCGTCGGGGTTATCGCGTGGCGACGGAGCCGCCGCTCTATGGCAACCGGATTCATGCGGACGATGCTGCTGGATTGCTGGCGTTTCTGTTGGAAAAGGATCGGCAGGGCGTACAGTTGGAGGATTTCTACATCGGTGTCGACGATGCACCTGCGCCGTTGGCCGAAGTGGTGGGTTGGCTACGCGAATATCTGGGCGTGACCGAGTGGGCCGATGACGCCAGCGTGCGTCGCACGGGTAGCAAGCGTTGCAGCAATGCCCGGGCGAAGGCGTTGGGCTGGGTGCCCCGTTATCCGAGTTATCGCGAGGGGTATGCGGCGATTCTGGAAGGGCGCTGCTGACTTTCCTGTCGCCGCAAAAGCAACTGTGGGAGCGAGCTTGCTCGCGATAGCGGCGTAACAGTCAACTCGATGTCGAGCGTTATGGCCTCATCGCGAGCAAGCTCGCTCCCACAGGGATGGCACACTGAGTTACTGTTTCTCCAGTACCCAGCGCCGGTCACCTGGCGTGAACGAAGGCATCTCATCGGCCAGCGCCGCATTCACGGTCTGGAAGATCTCCAGCTTCTTGCCATTACGCGCGAAAATCCAGGTATTGCCCTGGCCGTTCTGCTGCAGCCAGATGTTGTCGTTGCCGCCGCTCATCGAGGCGCAGTCGCCGGCCAGGCACAAGGCGTAGCGATCAGCGCCCGGCAGGCCGCTGACCTGGCCGTCGGGCTGGAATTGCACCGTGGCGCCTTGGCCGGGGCCTTCGGCGATGTTCCAGGTGCCGCCCAGGTAGGCGCCATACAGTGCCCGCTCGAAGCTGGCGCCGATGGGCGCGCCGTCCGGGACCTGCACCTTGGCGCGCTCGAATACCTGCTGCGGTTCGTTTTCGGTGGCAGCCTGGCTCAGTTGGTCGCCGTCGCGCTTCAGTTCGCTGGCCGAGCTGCCATAAAAATCGACTTTCCAGGCACCGTCTTCTTCGCCGAGCAGCTTGCCTTCGACGTTTTCAAAGCCGTTGGTATAGCGCGCCTGGCCGGCCCGGGTGTTGACGTCCCATTCCAGGTTCGGGCCGTAGCCTTGCAGCGCTTCGCGCAGAGGGCCGCCCTTGGCGGCAGCGTCAATGGCGGCCTGGTTGATCCAGGTGCCGCTGATGTCACGGTCGGCAGGGTTGCTGGCGCAACCGCCGAGAATCAGGGCGAGCAGCGAGAAAGCAAGCGCGTTGCGCATGGAGGAATCCTTTCAGAACGAAAACGGCGCAGCGGAGGAAGCTGCGCCGGGTTTATTACTCGATGACCAGGATGGCGTCCATCTCGACCTGGGCACCCTTCGGCAGGGCGGCCACGCCAATGGCGGCGCGGGCAGGGTAAGGCTGGTCGAAATACTTGCCCATGATCTCGTTGACCTTGGCGAAGTGGCTCAGGTCGGTGAGGAAGATGTTGAGCTTGACGATGTCCTTGAACGAACCGCCGGCAGCTTCGGCCACGGACTTCAGGTTCTCGAAGACCTGCACGGTCTGGGCTTCGAAGCCCTCGACCAGCTCCATGGTTTTCGGGTCCAGCGGGATCTGGCCCGACATGTACACCGTGTTGCCCGCCTTGATCGCCTGGGAATAAGTACCGATGGCGGCCGGGGCCTTGTCGCTGGAAATAACGGTCTTGGTCATTCATGACTCCTTGTAATGAGGGCGGCTATAAAGCGCTATGCGCGCATGCGGGTGATGCGAATGACCCCGGTCAGGGCGCGCAGTTTCTTGATCACGCGGGCCAAGTGCACACGGTCGTGCACGCTGACCACCAGTTGGACGACGCTGATGCGGCCGTCGCGTTCGTCCATGCTGATTTTCTCGATGTTGCCGTCGGCGGCGTTGACGCTGCTCGCCAGCAAGGCGATCAGGCCGCGCTGGTGTTCGAGTTCGACGCGCAGCTCGACGTTGAATTCGCCGGTGACATCCTTGGCCCACGAAAGCTGGATGCATTTTTCCGGGTTGTGGCGGATTTCGCTGATGTTGCGGCAGTTGTCCAGGTGCACCACCATCCCCTTGCCGGCCGACAGGTGGCCGACAATCGGGTCGCCCGGTATCGGCGTGCAGCACTTGGCGTAGCTGAGTACCAGGCCCTCGGTACCGCGAATCGCCAGCGGACCTTCGGGGCTTGGCAGCTGTTCGCCTTCGCCGAGCAGGCGGCGGGCGACGACATAGGCCATGCGGTTGCCCAGGCCGATGTCTTCGAGCAGGTCTTCGATCAATTCGAGGCGGTACTCGTTGAGCATGACCTGCACACGCTCGGCCGGGATCTTGTCCAGCGAGCTGTCGAAACCGTTCAACACTTTGTTCAGCAGGCGCTCGCCAAGGCTGATGGATTCGGAGCGACGTTGCAGCTTCAGCGCGTGACGGATGTGCGTGCGGGCCTTGCCGGTGACCACGAAATTGAGCCACGCCGGATTGGGCCGCGCGCCGGGGGCGCTGACGATTTCCACCGTCGAGCCGCTTTGCAGCGGTTCGGACAACGGGGCCAGGCGGCGATTGATGCGACAGGCGATGCAGCTGTTGCCGACGTCGGTGTGCACGGCGTAGGCGAAATCCACCGCGGTGGAGCCTTTGGGCAGCTCCATGATCCGGCCCTTGGGCGTGAAGACGTAGACCTCGTCCGGGAACAGGTCGATCTTGACGCTCTCTATGAATTCCAGGGAGTTGCCGGCGCGCTGCTGCATTTCCAGCACGCCCTTGACCCACTGACGGGCGCGGGCGTGAGTGCTCTTCGGCTGTTCATCGCCGCTGGATTTGTACAGCCAGTGGGCGGCGATGCCGTTGTTGGCCATCTCTTCCATTTCACGGGTGCGGATCTGGATTTCGATCGGTACGCCATGCATGCCGAACAGCGTGGTATGCAGCGACTGGTAGCCGTTGGCCTTGGGGATCGCGATGTAGTCCTTGAAGCGCCCCGGCAATGGTTTGTACAGATTATGCACAGCACCGAGCACGCGGTAGCAGGTATCGACCTTGTCGACGATGATCCGGAACGCGTAGACGTCCATGATCTCGTTGAAGGCCCGGCGCTTGCCGCGCATTTTCTTGTAGATGCCGTAGAGGTGTTTCTGCCGCCCGCTGACTTCGCCTTCGATGCCGTCGATTGCGAGGCAGTGGCTCAGCGACTCTTCGATCTTGTTGACGATTTCCTTGCGATTGCCCCGGGCGCGCTTGACGGCCTGGTTGATCCGCGCCGAACGCATCGGGTGCATGGCCTTGAAGCCCAGGTCCTCGAACTCGATGCGGATCGCGTGCATACCCAGCCGGTTGGCGATGGGTGCATAGATTTCCAGGGTTTCCTTGGCGATGCGCCGGCGTTTTTCGCCGGACAGCACTTCCAGGGTGCGCATGTTGTGCAAGCGGTCGGCGAGCTTGACCAGGATCACCCGGATATCCCGCGCCATGGCCATGGCCATTTTTTGGAAGTTCTCGGCCTGGGCCTCGGCCTTGGTCTCGAAGTTCATCTGGGTCAGCTTGCTGACCCCGTCGACCAGCTCGGCCACGGTTTCGCCGAACTGCGCTTGCAGCGCTTCCTTGGCAATGCCGGTGTCTTCGATCACGTCATGCAGCATCGCCGCCATCAGGCTCTGATGGTCCATGTGCATGTCGGCAAGAATATTCGCCACCGCAAGCGGGTGCGTGACGTACGCCTCGCCGCTGCGGCGGCGCTGGCCGTCGTGGGCTTGTTCGGCGTAGAAATAGGCTCGGCGGACCAGGTTGACCTGGTCCGTGCCGAGGTAGGCCGATAAGCGATCGGCGAGGGCGTCTATGCTCGGCATGATGATGACTCCTGCCGTCTGCTGTGACCCCGCGCCGTGCTACGTCGACCAGGCATAGGCTTAGACCGCCTCGTTGGACTCGTCCTCGAACGCTGCGAACAGCGGTTCGTCTTCAACGATTTCAGCGTTGGCGATGAACTCGTAGCTCATCAGGCCTTCGGCGATTTCACGCAGCGCTACCACGGTAGGCTTGTCGTTTTCCCACTGGACCAACGGCTCTTTGCCACCGGTGGCCAGTTGACGGGCACGCTTGGTAGAGAGCATGACCAGCTCAAAGCGGTTTTCCACGTGTTCTAGGCAGTCTTCAACGGTTACGCGGGCCATGGTATTCCTCGGAGCGAATGCAATATGCGCGCTGCCCGGTTGGGCGAGCGGACTCGACAGTTTAAAAAAACACCAGCGTTTAGGGAAGCGCTGATTTTTTGAGCAAACCCCTCGGCGCGCTGCGACTACCAATGTAAAGCCGTCGCAGCGGTTTTGGGAAGGGCTGTTCAGCCCAGCAGTTCGGCCAGTAATTTACCGAAACGTTGCTGCTGGCGTTTCTGCTGGAGCTGGCTGGCGCGGAAAATTGCCTTCAGGTCGTCCAGCGCGTGGGAGAAATCGTCGTTGATGATCAGGTAATCGTAGTCAACGTAGTGACTCATTTCGCTGACCGCTTCCCGCATCCGCCCTTCGATGATCTCGTCGCTGTCCTGGCCACGGTTGGTCAGGCGCTGGCGCAAGGCCTGCTGGCTCGGTGGCAGGATGAAGATCGAGCGGGCCTGGGGCATCAATTTGCGCACCTGCTCGGCGCCTTGCCAGTCGATTTCCAGGATCAGGTCATGGCCTTCGTCCAAGGTCTGCTGAAGGACGCTTTGCGAGGTGCCGTAGAGATTGCCAAACACTTCGGCGCGCTCCAGGAAGTCGCCGTGTTCGGCCATCCGCACGAACTCTTCGCGGTCGACGAAGTGATAGTTCACGCCGTTCACTTCACCGGGACGCATGGCGCGGGTGGTGTGGGAGACCGAAACGCGAATTTGCGGCTCGGCGTCGATCAACGCCTTGACCAGGCTGGTCTTGCCGGCGCCGGAGGGCGCGGAAATGATGTAGAGGGTGCCAGTGCTGTGGGTCATGTCGGGTTAGCCTTACTCAATGTTCTGCACTTGTTCGCGCATTTGTTCGATCAACACCTTGAGGTTGACCGCCGCCTGGGTGCTGCGCGGGTCGAAGGCTTTGGAGCCCAGTGTATTGGCTTCGCGGTTGAGCTCCTGCATCAGGAAGTCGAGGCGGCGGCCGGCCGCGCCACCGGACTTGAGCACCCGGCGGACTTCAATGATGTGGGTGCTCAGGCGATCCAGTTCTTCGGCCACGTCGCTCTTCTGGGCGAGCATGACCATTTCCTGTTCCAGGCGCTGCGGGTCCAGCTCCGCCTTCATGTCGGCGAAGCGGTCGAGGACTTTCTGGCGCTGGGTGGCGAGCATCTGCGGAACGAGTTCGCGCAGGGTGGCGACGTCCTCTTCAATGGAGGTCAGGCGCTCGTTGATCAGTCGGGCCAGTTCCGCGCCTTCGCGCTCGCGGCCGGCCTTGAGCTCGTTCAGCCCTTGATTGAACAACGCCAGGGCCTCGGCGTTCAGCGCCTGCGGGTCGCTCGCGTCACCCACCAACACGCCCGGCCAGGCCAGGACTTCCAGTGGGTTCAGGGCGGCGGGATTGTTGATCAGGCTGGCGACGGTTTCGGCGGCGGCGACCAATTGCGCGGCGCGCTCGCGGTCCACTTGCAAGGTTTTGCCGCTGCTCTCTTCGGTAAACCGCAGGGTACATTCCAGTTTGCCCCGGGACAGGCCCTGGCGCAGCGCTTCACGCACGCCGCCTTCGAGGTCGCGGAAGGACTCGGGCAAGCGCAGGTGCGGCTCCAGGTAACGGCTGTTGACCGAGCGCAGCTCCCAGCTCAGCGTGCCTTGGGCGCCGGCCTTTTCGACGCGGGCGAAGGCGGTCATGCTGTGCACCATGGGGGTTCCTCGCAATGCAGGCTGGCCACAACCGTTGATTGTGGGGCCTGGGATCTGTGGGTGGATGCCGAAGGGCAGCAAAGGCGCAGGATTGTAGCGCAGTGGGACGCAAGCGCCCAAACAGCTCCGGTTACAAAGCGCTGCAGCCCGTCGGGCGGGGCTTTGAGTGCGTTCACCCGTCGCGTCAGTTTATTAGAACTGCCCTATGACGATTCGCGGCTCTATAATGCCGGCAGTTTTCCGTCCTCTGTACAGGTGTTCCCTATGAAACGTCCAAGTGGTCGCGCTGCCGATCAGCTTCGCTCGATCCGCATTACCCGCAACTACACCAAACACGCCGAGGGATCTGTACTGGTGGAGTTCGGTGATACCAAGGTCATCTGCACCGTCAGCGTCGAAAACGGCGTGCCTCGTTTCCTCAAGGGCCAGGGCCAGGGTTGGTTGACTGCCGAATACGGCATGCTGCCGCGGGCTACCGGCGAGCGGAACCAGCGCGAGGCCAGTCGTGGCAAGCAGGGCGGACGGACCCTGGAAATCCAGCGCCTGATCGGTCGTTCGCTGCGCGCCGCGCTGGACATGTCCAAGCTCGGCGATGTGACGCTGTATGTCGATTGCGACGTGATCCAGGCTGATGGCGGCACCCGCACCGCCTCCATCACCGGTGCCATGGTTGCGCTGGCCGATGCCTTGAAAGTGATCAAGAAGCGTGGCGGCCTCAAGGGCGGCGATCCGCTCAAGCAAATGATCGCCGCGGTGTCGGTGGGCATGTACCAGGGCGAGCCGGTGCTGGACCTGGATTACCTGGAAGACTCCGCTGCCGAGACAGACCTGAACGTGGTCATGACCAGTGCCGGCGGCTTCATCGAAGTCCAGGGCACCGCCGAGGGCGCGCCGTTCCAGCCGGAAGAATTGACCGCTATGCTGGAGCTGGCGAAGAAAGGCATGGGCGAAATCTTCGAATTGCAAAAGGCCGCGTTGGCCGACTGATTTTTTTGCGCTTCAGACAAGGAGAGTGTCATGAGTGATGAGCAAGTCCTGTTGCCCCAGCCGAGCAGAGAAGCGCGGCAGTGGGCAATGTTTTGTCACCTGTCTGCACTATTGGGCATTTTCATTCCGTTCGGTTCGCTGATCGGGCCGCTGGTCATCTGGCAGCTCAAGCGTGAATCCGACCCGTTCATCGATGCCCAGGGCAAGGAAGCGCTGAACTTCCAGATCACTGTGGCGATCGCCGCGGCGATCAGCTTGTTGCTGATGATCGTGGTGATTGGTTTCTTCCTGTTTGGCCTGGTGGCGATCGGTGCGCTGGTGTTGACCATCATTGCTGGGGTGAAGGCCAATGAAGGGCAGCCGTATCGGTATCCGTTTACCTGGCGGCTGGTCAAGTAACGAGCAGCACATATATCACCTGTGGGAGCGAGCCTGCTCGCGATGGCAATCTATCAGTCAGCATTGATGTCGGCTGACCCACCGCTATCGCGAGCAGGCTCGCTCCCACAGTTGTTTTCGTACCCATAAAAAAACCGACATTGCTGTCGGTTTTTTTATGGGTACGAAAATGACCTAGATGGTCAGCGTCCAGTCGTAATCCACGATCAGCGGCGCGTGCTGCGAGAAGCGCGGCTGGCGTGGCAGGCGGGCGCTGCGGACGAAGCGGCGCAGCCCGGGCGTCAGCAGCTGGTAGTCGAAGCGCCAGCCGAGGTTGAGCATCTCGGCCTGCTCGTTATCCGGCCACCAGCTGTACTGGTCGCCTTCGCGGCTGACTTCGCGCAGGGCGTCGACATAACCCATGTTGCCGATGATCTCGTCCATCCAGGCCCGTTCCGGCGCCAGGAAGCCAGGCGACTGCTGGCTGTCGCGCCAGTTCTTGATATCCAGCTTCTGTTGCGCCACGTACAGCGAGCCACAATAAATGTACTCGCGACGTTTGCGCCGCTGTTTATCAAGGTAACGGGCGAAGTCGTCCATCAACTTGAATTTCTGATTCAAATCTTCATCGCCGTTCTGCCCCGAAGGGAGCAGCAAGGTCGCGATGCTGACCTTGTCGAAATCGGCTTGCAGGTAGCGCCCGTAGCGGTCCGCCGTCTCGAAACCGAGACCGTTGATGACAGCCTTCGGTTGCAGCCGCGAGTACAAAGCCACGCCACCCTGGGCGGGGACTTCGGCATCGCAGGCGTAAAGGAAGTAACCGTCCAGTTGGAAGGCTGCATCGTCCAGTTCAAAGGCGGAGGCGCGGGTGTCCTGCAGGCAGATGACGTCGGCATTCTGTGCTTGCAGCCAACTGAGCAAACCACGCTCCACTGCAGCCTGAATACCATTGACGTTCACACTGATGATCCGCATAAATGGCCCCAAAAATCACGTGCGTGTATGATACACGCCGTCTACCTATTTAGCTAAATCCGCGGTATTTGAGGCTTTTTTCATGCAGGCGTATCAGCGCGATTTCATTCGCTTTGCCATCGATCGCGGCGTTTTGCGCTTCGGTGAATTCACCCTCAAGTCCGGGCGCACCAGCCCGTACTTCTTCAACGCCGGCCTGTTCAACAGCGGAACCGCCCTGGCGCAGTTGGGCCGGTTCTATGCCGCCGCCATCGTTGAAAGCGGCATTCCGTTCGACGTGCTGTTCGGCCCGGCCTACAAGGGCATCCCATTGGCCGCCACTACCGCCGTCGCCCTGGCCGAGCACCATGGCCGTGACCTGCCCTGGTGCTTCAACCGCAAGGAAGCCAAGGCTCACGGTGAAGGCGGAAGCCTGGTCGGCGCGCCGTTGACCGGCGAAGTGCTGATCATCGATGACGTCATCACCGCCGGTACCGCCATTCGCGAGGTGATGCAGATCATCGCTTCCCAGGAAGGCGCCAAGGCTGCCGGCGTGCTGATCGCCCTGAACCGCCAGGAGCGCGGCAACGGTGAACTGTCGGCGATCCAGGAAGTGGAGCGCGACTTCGGTATCCCGGTGATCAGCATTGTGTCGCTGAACCAGGTGCTGGAGTTTTTGGCCGATGATCCGCAGCTCAAGCAGCATTTGCCGGCGGTTGAGGCCTATCGGGCGCAGTTCGGCGTCTAAAAAGCCCCGCTGGTTTTGATCTTGTGGCGAGGGAGCTTGCTCCCGCTGGGCTGCGCAGCGGCCCCAATACTTTACGGTCGCTACGCAACCGAGCGGGAGCAAGCTCCCTCGCCACATAAGCATCTTCTGAAGAAGTGATGAAAAAGACCCCGCTCAACCAGGTTGAGCGGGGTCTTTTTTTACAGGTGTCGCTTAATGACGCTTGCGATTGCTGATCAGCGTACCCACGCCGGTATCGGTGAAGATCTCCAGCAGAATCGCATTCGGCACGCGGCCGTCGATGATCAGCGAGCTGCCAACGCCGCCCTGGACCGCTTCCAGCGCGCAACGGATCTTCGGCAGCATGCCGCCGTAGATGGTGCCATCGGCGATCAAATCGTCGACTTGCTGGGTCGACAACCCGGTCAGGACCTTGCCAGTCTTGTCCATCAGGCCGGCGATGTTGGTCAGCAGCATCAACTTCTCGGCTTTCAGCGCTTCGGCAACCTTGCCGGCCACCAGGTCGGCGTTGATGTTGTACGACTCGCCATTGGCGCCCACGCCGATCGGCGCGATGACCGGAATGAAGTCGCCCTTGACCAGCAGGTTCAGCAGATCGGTGTTGATGCCGACCACTTCGCCGACCTGGCCGATGTCGATGATTTCTGGCTGAGTCATCTCCGGCGTCTGGCGGGTTACGGTGAGTTTCTTCGCCCGGATCAGTTCGGCGTCCTTGCCGGTCAGGCCGATGGCGCTGCCGCCGTGGCGGTTGATCAGATTGACGATGTCCTTGTTCACCTGGCCGCCGAGGACCATCTCCACCACATCCATGGTCTGCGCATCGGTCACGCGCATGCCGTCGATGAAGTGGCTTTCGATCGACAGGCGCTTGAGCAGGTCGCCGATTTGCGGACCACCGCCGTGAACCACCACCGGGTTGATGCCCACCGCCTTCATCAGCACGATGTCGCGGGCGAAGCCGGTCTTGAGCTCCTCGCTTTCCATTGCGTTGCCGCCGTACTTGATCACCAGGGTCTTGCCGACGTAGCGTCGGATGTAAGGCAACGCTTCGGACAGGACCTTGGCGGTGTTGGCGGCGGCTTCGCGTTCGAGGGTCATTCAGGGCTCCGGTGGTGATTCAAATCAGAACGGTAGTTGGAGATCAGGTGCAACACGTTTGAGTTGGGCGTGGAACACATCCTTGATGCGTTGCAGTTCCGCCTCGTTGTCGGCCTCGAAACGCAGCACCAGCACCGGTGTGGTGTTGGAGGCGCGAACCAGGCCCCAGCCTTGTGGGTAGTCGACCCGCACACCATCGATGGTGGTCAGCTCGGCGCCTTCGCCCCACTGGGCGTCGTGCAGTGCATCAATGATGCTGAATTTGCTCTCTTCGGTCACATGGATATTGATTTCCGGCGTAGAAATATCGTTCGGGAAGGTCGCGAACAGCTCTTCGGCGGTGGATTTCTCCTTGCTGAGGATCTCCAGCAGGCGTGCCGCGCTGTAAATGCCGTCATCAAAACCGAACCAGCGCTCCTTGAAGAAAATATGGCCGCTCATTTCGCCGGCCAGCAGGGCGCCGCTCTGTTTCATTTTTTTCTTGATTAGCGAGTGGCCGGTTTTCCACATGAGCGGACGACCGCCATATTCCTTGATCAGCGGCACCAGGCGACGGGTGCACTTCACGTCGAAGATGATCTCGGCGTCGGGGTTGCGTGCAACCACGTCCTTGGCGAACAGCATCAGCAGGCGGTCCGGAAACACCACGCTGCCGGTATTGGTCACCACACCCACGCGGTCACCGTCGCCGTCGAAGGCCAGGCCCAGGTCGGCGTTGGTTTCCTTGACCTTGGCGATCAGGTCCTGAAGATTTTCCAGCTTGCCCGGATCCGGGTGGTGATTTGGGAAATTGCCGTCGACGTCGCAGAACAACGGGATGACTTCGCAGTTCAGCGCTTCGATCAGTTGCGGGGCGATGACGCCGGCCGCGCCGTTGCCGCAATCGACCACTACTTTCAGGCGGCGGGCCAGTTTCACGTCCTTGACGATTTCGTCGTTGTAGCGCGGGAGGATGTCGACCTTGGTCACGCTGCCCTGGCCGCTGCTCAGGTCATTGGTCTTGAGGCGGGTGTGCAGGGCCTGGATCTGCTCGTTGGCGAGGGTGTCGCCGGCGATGACGATCTTGAAGCCGTTGTAGTTCGACGGGTTGTGGCTGCCGGTGAGCATCACGCCGGATTTGCCGGCCAGGACATTGGCGGCGTAATAAAGCGCCGGGGTCGGCACCAGGCCGACGTCGCTGACGTGGCAACCGCTATCGGCAACGCCTTTGATCAACTGCTCGACCAGCTCCGGGCCGGACAAGCGACCGTCGCGGCCAACATTCACGTTCGGTTCGCCCTGGGCCAGGCTCTGGGAGCCGATGGCGCGGCCGATCCAGTAGGCGGTTTCAGCCGTCAGGGTTTCCGGCACGACGCCACGGATGTCGTAGGCGCGGAAGATGCTGTCAGGGAAGATCGGGGCGATTGCGGCTGGGGTGTTCATGGGCGGGGCGCTCTATCAGGAAAGTGACTGGACAGGCCGACGACGGGCGTCGGCAGGCTCAAGCTGAAGGGTATGACGGCGTTTTTGACAGAGAGTTCGCGGTGGGAAAGTGCCATGAGACAGCGTTACCCCAGCGCGAACGGTCTAAAACGTTGATTCCGGATGGGAAACGTCGCCTCGAGCCGTTACGCATTTTTCGTCCTGAAACAGAAGCTTAATAAAGCGGCCGGGCCTGCTGCCCGGCCCGAGCAGCCGGATCAGTGGCTACCGGAGTGACCGAAACCGCCGGCGCCGCGCTGGCTCTCGTCGAATTCCTCGACCAATTCGAAATGGGCCTGGACCACCGGCACCAGCACCAGCTGGGCAATGCGTTCGCCCACGGCGATGTTGAAAGCGGTCTGGCCGCGATTCCAGCAGGACACCATCAGTTCGCCCTGGTAATCGGAGTCGATCAGGCCCACCAGGTTGCCCAGCACGATGCCGTGCTTATGGCCAAGGCCCGAGCGTGGCAGAATCAGCGCGGCCAGGCCCGGATCGCCGATGTAGACCGACAGGCCGGTGGGAATCAGCAGGGTCTGGCCCGGTTCCAGGATCGTGTCCTGCTTGAGCATCGCCCGCAGGTCGAGGCCGGCTGAGCCCGGCGTGGCGTACTGCGGCAGCGGGAATTCACTGCCGATGCGAGGGTCGAGGATCTTGGCTTGTAGAGCGTGCATTAATTAAACCTGGTTCAGCCGTTCGGCGATGAAAGTGATCAGTTGGCGGGCAATCTTGCCCTTGCTGGTCTGGGCGAAAAGCGTGGCGTGCAACTGGCGGTCGATCACGCTGCAGGCGTTCTCTTCGCTGTTGAAGCCGATGCTCGGGTTGGCGACGTCGTTGGCGACGATCAGGTCCAGATTCTTGTCCTTGAGCTTGCGCGCGGCGTAATCGAGGAGGTGTTCGGTTTCGGCGGCAAAACCGACGCTGAATGGACGGTCGGGACGGGTGGCGATGGTGGCCAGGATGTCCGGGTTACGTACCATTTGCAGGAGCAGGCCGTCGCCGCTCGTAGGGTCTTTCTTCAATTTTTGCGGGGCAACGACTTCGGGGCGGTAGTCCGCCACCGCCGCCGAGGCGATGAACAGGTCGCACGGGATCGAGGCCTCACAGGCCGCAAGCATGTCCCGGGCGCTGACGACGTCGATGCGGGTCACTCGATCCGGGGTCGGCAGGTGCACCGGCCCGGTGATCAGCGTCACCCGCGCGCCCGCTTCGACGGCGGCTTCGGCCAGGGCGAAGCCCATTTTTCCCGAGCTGTGGTTGGTGATGTAGCGCACCGGGTCGATGTTTTCCTGGGTCGGGCCGGCGGTAATCAGCACATGCTTGCCGGTCAGCGCCTGGCGCTGGAAGCAGTCGGCGGCGCACTGAACCAGGTCGTTGGCTTCGAGCATGCGGCCCATGCCGACATCGCCGCAGGCCTGGCTGCCAGAGGCTGGACCAAAGACTTTCAGATCGCGGCTTTCGAGCAGTTGCAGGTTGGCCTGGGTGGCGGGGTCGCGCCACATGGCCTGGTTCATGGCCGGCGCCACGGCGACTACGGCGTCGGTAGCGAGTACGAGGGTGGTCAGCAGGTCGTTGGCGATGCCCTGGGCCAGGCGGGCGATCAGGTCGGCCGTGGCCGGGGCGATCAGCACCAGGTCAGCCCATTTGGCCAGCTCGATATGACCCATGGCGGCCTCGGCCGCCGGATCGAGCAGATCCAGGTGGACCGGGTGCCCGGACAAGGCCTGCATGGTCAGCGGGGTGATGAACTCACTGCCGCCGCGGGTCATGACGACCCGTACTTCGGCGCCCTGGTCGATAAGCCTGCGAACCAGCTCGGCGCTCTTGTAGGCGGCAATGCCGCCGCCGACGCCCAGAACGATGCGTTTCCGATACAGCCGCTGCATAGGCCTGCCTTTCGATTTTAATGGTCAGTGCAGGGCGAACCCTCGGCAGCAGCCTGCCTGGGTGCAAATCGCCTGCAAAAAAGATGGGCTAAGATATCACAGCGTCCGCTACGGAACAGCGGCGCCCAATATCAGGGAGATGCCATGAGTATTCGGGACTGGCCGGTGGCCGAGCGGCCACGGGAGAGATTGTTGGTGTCGGGGGCGGAGAGTCTTTCAGACGCCGAGCTGCTGGCGATATTTTTACGCACGGGTGTGTCGGGTAAAAGCGCGGTGGATCTGGCTCGACATCTGCTGTCCCAATTTGGCTGCCTGCGGGCGCTGCTTGAGGCTGATCAGCTCACGTTCAGCAGCCACATGGGACTGGGTCCGGCGAAATTCGCTCAATTGCGCGCGGTGCTCGAAATGGGCCGGCGACATCTGGCGGCGCGGACTCGACAGAAGTCGATGCTGGAAGACCCGCAGGCCGTTCGTGACTATCTCAAGTCAATGCTGCGCCACGAACCTCACGAGGTTTTTGGTTGCCTGTTTCTCAACTCGCGGCATCAGGTGCTGGCGTTCGAAGCGCTTTTTCGTGGCTCCATCGCCTGCACCAGTGTCCACCCTCGGCAAGTCGTCAAGCGCGCCCTGGCCCACAACGCCGCTGCCGTGATCCTGTGCCACAACCACCCCTCCGGCAGCACCGAGCCCAGCCATGCCGACCGAATGCTCACCGAGCGGCTCCAGGACGCGCTGGAGCTGATCGATGTGCGGGTGCTCGACCATTTTATCGTCGGCGATGGGGAGCCGTTGTCGATGGCGGAGTGTGGGTGGATGTAGGCAGGGCCTGACAATATGGAGCCTTTGTGGGAGCGAGCCTGCTCGCGAATGCGGTGTATCAGTTGACTCAAAAGTTGGCTGACAAACCGATTTCGCGAGCAGGCTCGCTCCCACAAGGGCGACTGGGGCTAGTCCGGGTTACTTGAGGCTGACCTTGGAGTAATCCTGCCGCCCAAACGGGCTCACCGTATAACCCTGCACATCCTTGCGGGTCAGCGCGAATGCCGTCGGGTGTGCCAGGGGCAGCCAGAGGGCCTGCTGCTGGATCTGCGCCTGGGCCTGTTCGTAGAGCTTGGTGCGCACGCCCTGTTCGCTGGTGGTCTTGCCGGCACTGATCAGTTTGTCCAGGTCCGGGTTGCAGTAACGAGCGAAATTGGTCCCGGACTTGACCGCCGCGCAGGAAAACTGCGGTGTGAGGAAGTTGTCCGGGTCACCGTTGTCGCCGGCCCAGCCCATGAACAGCAGGTCGTGCTCGCCGGCCTTGGCGCGGCGGATCAGTTCGCCCCATTCGATCACGCGGATTTCCGCCTGGATGCCGATTTCCGCCAGGTCCGATTGCAGCAGCTGCGCGCCGAGGCTCGGATTGGGATTGAGCAGGCTGCCGGAGGGGCGAGTCCAGATAGTAGTCTTGAAGCCTTCCTTCAACCCGGCCTTGGCCAGCAGTTCACGGGCCTTGGCCGGGTCATGGGCATAACCGGGCAGGTTTTTCGCGTAGCTCCAGGTGTTGGGCGGATAAGGGCCGTTGGCCGCTTCGGCCGTGCCTTCAAAAACGGTCTTGAGGTAGCTGGCCTTGTCAAAAGCCAGGTTGATGGCCTGACGGACTTCAGGCTTGTCCAGCGGCGGATGCTGACTGTTGATCGCCAAGAAAGCGGTCATGAATGCGTCAGTCTGGGCCACCTTCAATGTCGGCTCCTGCCGCGCGGCCTGCACGTCCAGCGGCTTGGGCGACAGGGCGACCTGGCATTCATTGCGGCGCAACTTCTGCAGGCGCACGTTGGCGTCCGGCGTGATGGCAAAGATCAGCGGATCCACCTGGGGCTTGCCGCCGAAATAGTCCCCGTTGGCCTTGTAGCGAATCGAGGCATCTTTCTGGAACCGGTTGAAAATGAACGGGCCGGTGCCGATGGGCTGGCTATTGAGTTGTTCCGGCTTGCCGGCCTTCATCAACTGGTCGGCATATTCAGCCGAATAGATCGATGCGAACCCCATGCTCAACGTCGCCAGGAAGGTCGAATCGGCATGATCGAGGGTGAAGCGCACCGTCAGCGGATCCAGCGCGTCGATCTTGGTGATCAGCGCCGGCAGTTGCATGGATTGGGCGTGGGGGAAGCCGCTCTGGGCGACCTTGTGCCAAGGGTTGGCCGGATCCAGCATGCGCTCGAAGCTGAACTTGACGTCTTCGGCCGTCAGGTCGCGACGCGGTGTGAAGTAGTCGGTGTGGTGGAACTTGACCCGCGGACGAAGCTTGAAGACATACGTCAGGCCGTCAGGGGAGACCTCCCAAGTCTCGGCGAGGCTGGCGACCACTTTGCCGCTGGCGGTATCGAAATCCACCAGGCGGTTCATCAACACGTCGGCCGATGCATTGGTAGTGGTCAGGGAGTTGTACTGGACGACATCGAACCCTTCCGGGCTGGCTTCGGTGCAGACGCTCAAGGCAGCGGCCTGGGCCAGCGGGCTGATCAGCAGAGGGGCGAACAACAGCGGTAGGGCAGCGAGGCGCATGATTGATTTCCTGTGCAGGTCGGAGGCCCATCTGCGAGTGCAGTCTGGAAAAGGTCTACCCTAGTGGGCTCGCCTGCAAATGACTATCCCCTTTTTGCATTTTCCGGCACTCTTTGCAGCGCTTCGCGGGACGTGCTCAGGGCGCGAGCTCGCCAATGAATGAAAAAAACCTGCGCGCCGCGACGAGCGGTCAGGGCATCGCGGGCCCTTGCCGCAGCCGCCTGGGGCTGTTGGTCGAGGGTTTCCAGTAAAGACAAATCACACCGGCTGTTGTTGTGCCTGGGTCTTTCTGGTATAAAGCAGCGCTCTTTTCTAGGGGCCCGGTTCCTTCACTGTAGGTGTAGCCGGTAAGACCCTTAAAGAAACGCGGCGCCTGGCGCCAAATGACTGAGAGATTAAGCGGCCAACCCATGCCGGGTTGGGCATGTGGTTTTAGAGGGCTGAGGCATGTCGAGAGTCTGTCAAGTTACCGGTAAGGGTCCGGTGACTGGGAATAACATTTCCCACGCAAACAACAAAACCCGTCGTCGTTTCCTGCCGAACCTGCAGCATCACCGCTTCTGGGTTGAAGAAGAGAAACGTTTTGTGCGTCTGCGCGTATCTGCCAAAGGCATGCGCATCATCGACAAGCGTGGCATCAGTGTCGTGCTGGCCGAACTTCGTCGCGATGGCAAGGTTTAAGGGAGCTAATCATGCGTGAATTGATTCGTTTGATCTCGAGCGCCGGTACTGGTCACTTCTACACTACCGACAAGAACAAGCGTACTACCCCGGACAAAATCGAGATCAAGAAATATGATCCGGTTGTTCGCAAGCACGTGATCTACAAGGAAGGCAAAATCAAGTAATTGATTTTCCCTCCTTACGAAAAAGGCCCGTATCGCGAGATACGGGCCTTTTTTTTCTAAGGGCTGAAAGTCCTGATCGTTTACAACTTTATCTGATCGTTAATCAGCCACACTTATGACCGGTATAAAAGTTTTCCTTGTCGCTGAAAACATAGAGCCGGTCATCTCGGTAGTCCATGGTGTAGGCTTCGCCTGCGCGTATATGGCGAATGATCTTTGCTCCCGAATAGGCTTGCATGTCTTGCAGAAATTGCGCGTCTACCTTCATCGGCAGCAGGGAGTTGAAAGCAAAGTTAGCTGTGCATACGCCTGAAGGGCGGAGCTCGTTGGCAGCTGCTTCAAGCGCTCCGATGCTCAGTGTCAGCAGGGCAGCCAGCGCTGCGATCTGCGGTTTAGTAGTTTTTTTGGCCATGTTGCCTCCTGGCATAATTAATAACAGCGCCTCCTCATTGAAGCGCCCAGAGATAATTACAGGAGGGCGATGGTTATGTATATCGCACTGTGTAAGTGTTTGATTCACTCCCGCTGCTCGAACACTACATAAATCTTGCGGCACGGTTCCAGTACTTCCCAGGTTCCCTTGAACCCCGCCGGAATTACAAAACGATCGCCCGCCCGAAGCGTCTTGGCATTGCCATCACTGTCCCGCAGCACCGAAACGCCCTGGACGATTTCGCAGTATTCGTGCTCCGTATAGTTGACCGTCCACTGGCCCACCGCGCCTTCCCACACCCCCGCATTCATCTGTCCGCAAGGACTGCTGTAATGATTGAACACCGCTTGCTCGGGATCACCTTTAAGTACCTTGACCGGGTCCGGTCGATAGCGGTCGGCGGTGGTATTGGCCTGGCTGAAATCGACGATGTCCTGGATGCTCATGTGGTTACCCTCGGTGCTTGCGGCGCGGATGGCTGGGAGAGCAAAAGTCTATGTTTATTAAAACGAACATCGCAAGGCCGTTTGCGGGTTTTCTGTCAAATATATTGAAACATCCCCAGTCGCTGGTTTAGGGTGGCGGGTGCCTTGTGCCGAATACACATCGGCAAGGCAGAATTCTTGAACGCTACGCATAGCGTGGCGTTCGTACCCAAACAAGAGGAGGACACTCGCATGACCACCCTGACTCGTGCCGACTGGGAACAGCGCGCCCGCGACCTGAAGATCGAAGGCCGCGCCTTCATCAATGGCGAATACACCGATGCAGTGTCCGGCGAGACCTTCGATTGCCTCAGCCCGGTCGACGGCCGCCTGTTGGGCAAGATCGCCAGTTGCGACGTGGCCGACGCCCAGCGCGCCGTCGAAAACGCCCGCGCGACATTCAACTCTGGCGCCTGGTCGCGCCTGGCGCCGAGCAAGCGCAAAGCCACCATGATTCGTTTTGCCGGCCTGCTCAAGCAGCACGCCGAAGAGCTGGCCTTGCTGGAAACCCTGGACATGGGCAAGCCGATCAGCGACTCCCTGAATATTGACGTTCCAGGCGCGGCGCAGGCGCTGAGCTGGAGCGGTGAGGCCATCGACAAGCTCTACGATGAAGTGGCGGCCACCCCGCATGACCAGCTGGGCCTGGTCACCCGGGAACCAGTCGGCGTGGTCGGTGCCATCGTTCCGTGGAACTTCCCGTTGATGATGGCCTGCTGGAAGCTCGGCCCGGCGTTGTCCACCGGCAACTCGGTAGTGCTCAAGCCGTCGGAAAAATCCCCGCTGACCGCCATTCGTATCGCCGCGCTGGCCATCGAGGCTGGCATCCCCAAAGGCGTGCTGAACGTGCTGCCAGGCTATGGCCACACGGTCGGCAAGGCCCTGGCCTTGCACATGGATGTCGATACGCTGGTGTTCACCGGTTCCACCAAGATCGCCAAGCAACTGATGATCTATTCCGGCGAGTCGAACATGAAGCGCGTCTGGCTGGAGGCGGGTGGCAAGAGCCCGAACATCGTATTTGCCGATGCTCCGGACCTGCAGGCCGCCGCCGAAGCTGCCGCCAGTGCCATCGCCTTCAACCAGGGCGAAGTCTGCACGGCGGGCTCGCGCCTGCTGGTGGAGCGTTCGATCAAGGACACGTTCCTGCCGCTGGTGATCGAGGCTCTCAAGGGTTGGAAACCTGGCAATCCACTGGATCCAGCGACCAATGTCGGTGCCCTGGTCGATACCCAGCAGATGAATACCGTGCTGTCCTACATCGAAGCCGGTCACAGCGACGGCGCCAAGCTGGTCGCGGGTGGCAAGCGGATTCTCCAGGAAACCGGCGGCACCTACGTCGAACCGACGATTTTCGATGGCGTGAGCAACGCGATGAAAATCGCCCAGGAAGAAATCTTCGGGCCGGTGTTGTCGGTCATCGCCTTCGACAGTGCCGAAGAGGCTGTCCAGATCGCCAACGACACCCCGTACGGCTTGGCTGCGGCAGTGTGGACCAAGGACATCTCCAAGGCTCACCTGACCGCCAAGGCCTTGCGCGCCGGCAGCGTATGGGTCAACCAATATGACGGTGGCGACATGACCGCACCGTTCGGTGGCTTCAAGCAGTCGGGCAACGGCCGTGACAAGTCGCTGCATGCGTTCGACAAGTACACCGAACTGAAGGCGACCTGGATCAAGCTCTGATCCTTCTTGTGGGAGCGAGCAAGTCTGCTCCTACATGAGACTGAGGCTGGCGGTCGACACACAATTCCTGTGGGAGCGAGCTTGCTCGCGATTAGCGGTATGACAGTCGACGAATTTGTTGAATGTTGCGCCGTCATCGCGAGCAAGCTCGCTCCCACAATGTTTTTGGGTGATGGCTCAAACCGATAACCCTTCACAGGAGCGTGGAAATGCGTTGGGCGACCTATTTCGCCGTGTTGGCCTCTGTCCTGAGCGTCGGCCTTGCCCTCGGCGTAAGCATGCCCCTGGTGTCGCTGCGCCTGGAGGGCTGGGGTTATGGCTCGTTTGCCATTGGCGTCATGGCGGCGATGCCAGCCGTTGGCGTACTGGTCGGGGCCAAGGTTTCGAGCCGGCTGGCGGCGCATTTCGGTACGGCGGCGCTGATGCGCCTGTGCCTGTGGGGCGGGGCGGTGTCCATCGGGTTGTTGGCGCTGTTGCCCAGCTATCCGGTCTGGCTGGTCTTGCGGCTGTTGATCGGAGTCGTCCTGACATTGGTGTTCATTCTCGGCGAGAGCTGGATCAACCAGCTGGTCATCGAGCAATGGCGCGGGCGGCTGGTGGCGCTGTACGGGGCCAGTTACGCCTTGAGCCAATTGTCCGGCCCGCTGCTGCTCGGTGCACTGGGGACCGACCATGACTACGGGTTCTGGGTGGGTGTCGGGCTGCTATTGATCGCCCCGTTGTTGTTGCTTGGCCGCAGCGGTGCGCCTGCCAGTGAGGCGGGCAGCGTTACCTTCGGCGATTTGTGGGAATTTTGCCGGGGCCTGCCGGCAATCGGTTGGGCGGTGTCGTTGTTCGCCGCATTCGAGGCGATGATCCTGACGCTGCTCCCGGTTTATTGCCTGCGCCAGGGCTTCAGTGCCGATATTGCGCTGGCGATGGTCAGCACGGTGGTGGTTGGCGACGCCCTGTTGCAGCTGCCCATTGGCGCCCTGGCCGATCGCCTGTCGCGCCGGTCGCTGTTCACCGGCTGCGCGGTGGCACTGATGTTGTCCAGCCTCGCGGTGCCGCTGCTGATCGATACCTTGTTGATCTGGCCGCTGTGGGTGCTGTTTGGCGCCAGCGCGGGTGGGCTGTTTACCTTGTCGCTGATCCTGATCGGCGAGCGCTACCGCGATGATGCGCTGGTGCGGGCCAACGCCCATGTCGCGCAGTTGTGGGGGATCGGTTGCCTGGTCGGGCCGCTGGTGGCGGGGGCGGGCAGCCAGTGGGTCAGCGGCCATGCGCTGCCGTTGTTTATGGCGGCGGGGGCGCTCGGCCTGGTCATTCTGTTGTTGCGCCAAGGGGCGTTCGGCGCGACACAAACCGCTTGAGCACATCCAGATACCCTGTGGCTCCAGAGTGTCCAGATTCTAAAGCATCCGCTCCAACCCGATCGTCGTGGCGAACCAGGCATTGAAGCGGCGCCACCAGCTGCCCGGTTCGCGATCCAGGTCGTGCAGCTTACCGTTGTCCTCGGTGGTCCAGACCAGTCTTTCATCTTCCAGGCGGGCCTGATAACTCAGGGTCGGGGCCATGCCCTGCAAAGCCAGCTCCCGAACCTGGCCGGCGAGTTCCGGGCTGTCCACCAGTACGCCGACCTCGGTGTTCCAAAGCACTGAGCGAGGATCGAAATTGAACGAGCCAATGAACGACTTCTGTTGATCGAAGATGATCGCCTTGCTGTGCAGGCTGGAGTCCGATTCGCCATAAGACTTGCTGTAGAACAGATGCGGGCTGCCGCCGCTGTCGCCGGGTTGGCGGCGCAACTCGAACAGCCGTACGCCATGCTGCAGCAAGGCCTTGCGATACGGCGCATAGCCGCCGTGAACCGCCGGCACATCGGTGGCTTCCAGCGAATTGGTCAAGAGGCTCACGGAGACACCGGCATCGGCACGGCTGGTCAAGTACACCAGCCCTGGCTGTCCGGGCACGAAGTAGGCGGAGATCATGATCAGTTCCTTGCTGACGCCGGTCAGCTCCGGCCCCAGTTGTGTCGTCAGCAGCAATCGAGGGTCTGGCTCATCCTTGGCCAGTACCTTGCTGGGCGCATCCCACAGCGCCTGGTTCCAGGCCCAGATCAACTGTCCGCGCCAGATGTCCAGGCGCGGCTGGGTCTTGTAGGCGGTCAGTTGCTGGTAGAGCGTCTGGTTTTCCTTGTGCGTCTGCTCAAGCGAAGCTTGCAGGCGCAAGCGGCTGCTCTCCAGGTCCTTGGGGGTCGGTCGATGGGAAAGGAATTGTTCGATCGGTTTGCTCAGCGCGCTGTTCCAGTATTGGTCGAAGCTGTGTCCCAATTGCTCGGCCACCGGGCCGACGCTGAGCAGGTCGATGTCGGTGAAGTTCAGGTTGGGTTCGGCATCGAAATATTCGTCCCCGAGGTTGCGGCCGCCGACGATGGCCATGCTGTTGTCCGCCAGCCAGAGTTTGTTGTGCATCCGACGATGTTGCAGCGACAGATTGAACAGGCGCCCGAGGCTGCGGGTCACGCCGGTGGCGCGGCCAAGATGCAACGGGTTGAACAGGCGAATCTGGATGTTCGGGTGCGCGGCAAGGGTCGCGATGACTTGCTCCTGGCCGTCGCTGGTGGTGTCGTCAAGCAGGATCCGCACGCGCACCCCACGGTCCGCAGCCTTCAGCAGTTCGTCGACCAGCATGCGCGTGCTGATGCCGTCATGAACGATGTAGTACTGCAAATCCAGGCTGCTTTGAGCGTTGCGAATCAGCTCGGCCCGGGCGGTGAAGGCTTCGGTGCTGTCGGACAGCAGGCGAAAGCCTGAGCGGCCCTCGTGCGGGGCGGCCTGTTGCGCCACCGAGCGGCCGAACGCTGAGTCGGAGGCCGGCAACGCCTGGGAGGGTTCGCGGGTGACATCAAGACTGGCGCAGCCGCTCAACAGCGAGGCGACTAGCATTAGCGCGTACAGGATCGGTCTGGATCTCACGTAGGCTCGTTCCGATTGTTAGCGTGGGTCGGCTGTTGGGTGCTGCTTCCCTGCCTACACGGTCAGACGGTGTCTCGCTGGGTTTCGTTCAACAACGCTATAGCCACGGCACCAACCTTGCGCACTGCATCCTCGATCTGTGCCGTTGGCTTGGCAGCGTAGTTCATGCGCAGGCAATTGCGATATTTGCCCGAGGCCGAAAAGATACTGCCGACGGCGATCTGCACGCCTTGGTCGTGCAGCATCCGGTTGAGCTTCAATGTGTCGAAGCCCTCGGGCAATTCGACCCACAGCATGAAGCTGCCGCGGGGACGGCTGGCGCGGGTACCTACCGGGAAATAACGGCTGACCCAATCAATCATCACGTCACGATTACGCTGGTATTGGCTGCGCATCCGCCGCAAATGCGGCTCGAAATGTCCGCCTTTGAGAAACTCCGCGATGGCTATCTGGGGTTGCGGCGCGGTCGAGCCAGTGCTGATGTATTTCATGTGCAGCACCCGTTCCAGATAGCGCCCCGGCGCTACCCAGCCGACCCGAAGGCCAGGGGCAAGAGTCTTGGAAAAAGAACTGCAGAGCAGGACGCGACCATCGTCGTCGAAAGACTTGATGGTGCGAGGACGCGGATAGGTGTAGGCCAGTTCCCCATACACATCGTCTTCGATAATCGCCACATCGAAGCGCTGCGCCAGGGTCAGCAAAGCGCGCTTGTTGGCTTCCGGCATGATGTAGCCCAGCGGGTTGTTGCAGCTGGGAGTCAACTGTATGGCCTTGATCGGCCATTGCTCCAGTGCCAGTTCCAGCGCTTCCAGGCTGATGCCGGTGAGCGGATCGGTGGGTATCTCCAAAGCCTTCATGCCCAAGCCCTTCAGCGTCTGCATGGCACCGTGGAAGCTGGGGGAGTCCACCGCAACGATGTCGCCCTGTTCGCAGGTGGCGCGGATGCTGACCGACAGCGCCTCGTGGCAACCGGTGGTGACGATCAGATCGCTGGCGCCGAATTGGCAGCCCGAGTCCAGGGACAGCCGGGCGATCTGCTCACGCAGTTCGAGGTTGCCGTAGATATTGTCGTAGTACAGGCCGGGCATGTCTTGGCGCCGGCTGATCTGCGCCAGGCTGCGCAGCAACGGTTTCATGGTCGGTGAATGGATATCCGGCATGCCGCGGCCCAACTGTACGACATCCTTGCGCGGCACGGCGCGTATCAGCTCCAGCACCTGGTCCCATTGGGAGATGTCCACCGGGCGCTGGGCCGGGCGGCCAACCGCTGGCAGGTCCGGCAGCTCGCGGCTGACCGGGACGAAATAGCCGGACTTGGGTTTCGGCATCGCCAGTCCGCTGTCTTCCAGGACGCGATAGGCCTGCTGCACAGTACTCAGGCTGACCCCGTGTTCGGTGCTCAAGGCACGCACCGACGGCAGCCGGTCGCCGGGACGGTAGAAGCCCTGTTCGATGCGGGTGCCGAGCAATTCGGCGAGGTTCACGTAAAGAGTCATGGTGCATCCCCGATGAGATGAAAACGCCAACCGATACAGATGAACCGCAAAACTACAATTCAGTGCGCAAAACGCTCAATCTGTATGGCTTTAAAAGGTAGTGTTTGAATCTGTATTGAATCTGGCCGCCCGCGCATCATGAAAGCTCTGGCTACCCAAGTAAACAGGAGCGATCAAAATGAACGGCTTGAGCGATGTACGGCTGACGTTACACACTCAGGAACTGGCGGCGGGGCAGGAAAAGGGGCTGCGTGATGCCATGCTGCGCAACGCCCCGTCCGGCTTGAGCCGCTGGGGCCTGTTCTGGCATCGTCTGCATACACGCAAGGCCTTGTTGGAGCTGACAACCGAACAGTTGCGCGATATCGGCCTGAGCCGGGAGCAGGCCCGGGCGGAAGGGTTGAAGCCGTTCTGGCGGCTTTGAAGCGTTATCACACAAACCTGTGGCGAGGGAGCTTGCTCCCGCTCGGTTGCGCAGCGACCGCAGGATCTCAGGGCTGCTACGCAACCCAGCGGGAGCAAGCTCCCTCGCCACGGTCAGATCAATTCTTTCAACCGGTGCCACAACATCCCCAGCGCCAACAGCGGTGAGCGCAAATGCTTGCCGCCCGGGAATGTCATGTGCGGTACCTTGGCAAACAGGTCGAACCCACCGCCCTGCTGGCCGCTGATAGCCTCGGCCAACAACTTGCCGGCCAAGTGCGTGGCATTCACCCCGTGACCGGAATAGGCCTGGGCGTAATACACGTTGGGCTGATCCTTGAGCCGACCGATCTGCGGCAGGCGGTTGGCGCCGATGCCGATCATCCCGCCCCATTGATAATCGATCTTCACGTCTGCCAGTTGCGGGAAGACCTTGAGCATTTTCGGCCGCATGTACGCGCCGATGTCTTGCGGGTCTCGGCCGGAATAGTGACAAGCCCCGCCAAACAACAAACGTCGATCCGCCGAAAGCCGGTAGTAATCCAGCGCCACCCGCTGGTCACAAACCGCCATGTTCTGTGGCAAAAGCGCGTTTGCCTGCGCTTCGCTCAGCGGTTCGGTGGCAATGATATAGCTGCCAGCGGGCAGCACTTTGCCGCTCAGCTCCTGGTTCAGGCCGTTGAGGTAGGCATTGCAGCCCAGCACCAGTGTCGTGGCGCGGACCGAGCCTTGGTGGGTGTGTACTTTTACCTGTGGCCCGTAGTCGATGCGTATCACCGCCGATCGTTCGAACAGCCGGACCCCCAGTTGCTGCGCTGCGGCCGCCTCTCCCAACGCCAGGTTGAGCGGATGCAGGTGGCCCGAGCCCATGTCGATCAGGCCACCGACATAGCGATCCGAGCCCACCACGCTGTGCATTTCATCGGCTTGCAGCAGTCGCGTCTCGTAGCGATAGCCCAGGCTGCGGAGTTCTTCGGCATCCGCGGCGAAACCCTGAAGATCGGCGGGTTTGTTGGCGAGGTCGCAGTAGCCCCAGGTGAGGTCGCAAGAAATCTGAAAGCGCTCGACCCGCTGGCGGACGATTTCCACCGCTTCGAGCCCCATCAGTTTCATCTGACGCACGCCGTCGGTGCCTACGATTGGCGCAAACTGATCGAGACCATGACCCACGCCGCGAATCAGTTGGCCGCCGTTCCGCCCGCTGGCGCCCCAACCGATCTTATGCGCCTCAAGCAGCACCACACTCAGGCCGCGCTCGGCCAGCTCGATGGCTGTGTTCATCCCGGAGAACCCGCCGCCCACCACGCAGACATCTGCCACCAACTCGCCTTGCAGCACCGGATGGTCCGGCTGCGGCAGGCTGCTGGCGGCGTAGTAGGAGGCGGCGTGCGCGTGGCTCGGGACAGGTTGCTGAACACGGGCGTTCATGTGCGTAATCCTGATTGTTGTGTTTGAGAAATTTTACGGAGCATAAGCCGGGCTTTCCTCAGTCGGCAACACTGGTCGGCTGGCGCTGTCTGGCATGGGGCTTTTAGGGCAGAATTCTCAGCTGTCCCGATTCGGTAATGGCCTCGATGAGCTGCAACAGTCAAAAAATCCGCACGCTACGTCAGCAGATTCCTACGTTCGAGTGCGTACCGGGCTGTCATGACTGCTGTGGTCCGGTGACCACCTCGCCTGAAGAAATGGCTCGTTTGCCACGCAAGAGCCGCGCCGAACAGGACGCGGCCCTGGAGGCGCTCGATTGCGTGCACCTGGGGCCGAACGGTTGCACGGTCTACGATGAAAGGCCGCTGATCTGCCGGTTGTTCGGCACCACCGCGACCTTGCCATGCCCTAATGGGCGGCGGCCGGTTGAGCTGATTCATCCGCGGGTCGAGAAGCAGATTCATGCATACATGGCCAGCACTCGGCAGGTGTTGGTCTAGCGGTCTGGGATACCGAGTCGCGGCTTTCGCGAGCAGGCTCGCTCCCACAAAGCTCGCCACCTGCTTACGTGGGAGCGAGCCTGCTCGCGAAGGCGGCCTGAAGCCAACCATCAATCCGGAATCGGCAGGTTCAGGCTCTCCTTCACTTCCTCCATCACGATGTAGCTCTTGGACTCACGAACGTGGGGCAGCTTGAGCAGGATGTCGCCCAGCAGCTTGCGGTACGAGGCCATCTCAGAAATTCGCGCCTTCACCAGATAGTCGAAATCCCCCGAAACCAGGTGGCATTCCAGTACGTGAGGCAACTTCAGCACGGCACGTCGGAACTCCTCGAACGTGTCGCCGGATTTATAGTCGAGGCTGATTTCGACGAACACCAGCAGGCTGCCCTTCAAGTGCTGCGGATTGAGCCGGGCGTTATAGCCCATGATGATCCCCTCGCGCTCCAGCCGTCGCACCCGCTCGGTGCAAGGCGTGGTGGAAAGCCCGACCTTTTCCCCCAGCTCGGTGAAAGAAATTCGCCCGTCGGCCTGGAGGATGCGCAGGATGTTGCGGTCGATCTTGTCCAGCTCGCGTTTGGTCTGGGTATTGGTACGCACAGGTGATGCGCCTCCGTGAAAAGGGTTTTTGCCGAGAATTCTCGCCAAATATAGGCATTTATATAGTGAAAAGCACTGGCTGATCTTTTTTACACTGCGCGCATCTAAGCTTTGTATAACAAACGTCAGCGGTTATCCGCGATGAGGGTTTCAACATGCGCGTTCTGGTCTTGGGTAGCGGCGTCATCGGTACCGTCAGTGCTTACTATCTGGCACGTGCCGGGTTTGAAGTGGTGGTGGTCGACCGTCAGCCGGCACCAGCCATGGAAACCAGCTTCGCCAACGCTGGCCAGGTATCGCCGGGCTACGCCTCGCCGTGGGCTGCGCCGGGTGTGCCACTCAAGGCCATCAAGTGGCTGCTGCAGCGTCACGCGCCGCTGGCAATCAAGGCCACCGCCGACATCGACCAGTACCTGTGGATGGCGCAGATGCTGCGCAACTGCACCGCCAGCCGCTATGCGATCAACAAGGAGCGCATGGTCCGCCTGTCCGAGTACAGCCGTGACTGCCTCGACGAATTGCGCGCCGAAACCGGCATTGCCTACGAAGGTCGCAGCCTGGGGACTACCCAATTGTTCCGCACCCAGGCCCAGCTCGATGGCGCGGCCAAGGACATTGCCGTGCTCAAGGAGTCGGGCGTGCCGTTTGAAGTGCTCGATCGCCAAGGCATCGCCCGGGTCGAACCGGCCCTGGCCAATGTCACCGATATCCTGGCCGGTGCGCTGCGCCTGCCCAATGACCAGACCGGCGATTGCCAGATGTTTACCACGCGCCTCGCGGAAATGGCCGTGAAGCTCGGCGTACAATTTCGCTTCGACCAGAACATCGAGCGCCTGGATTTTGCCGGGGATCGCATCAATGGCGTCTGGATCGATGGCAAGCTGGAAACCGCCGACCGTTATGTCCTGGCCCTGGGCAGCTATTCGCCGCAATTGCTCAAGCCGCTGGGTATCCGCGCGCCGGTGTATCCACTCAAGGGCTATTCCCTGACCGTGCCGATCACCAATGCGGCAATGGCACCGACCTCGACCATTCTCGACGAAACCTACAAGGTTGCGATCACCCGGTTCGACAACCGGATTCGCGTCGGCGGCATGGCGGAAATCGCCGGTTTTGACCTCTCGCTCAACCCGCGTCGGCGTGAAACCCTGGAGATGATCGTCAACGACCTTTATCCTCAGGGCGGCGACCTGGCCCAGGCCAGTTTCTGGACCGGCCTGCGGCCGACTACCCCGGACGGCACGCCGATAGTCGGCGCCACGCCGTTCAAGAATCTGTTCCTCAATACCGGCCACGGCACCCTCGGGTGGACCATGGCCTGTGGTTCCGGTCGCCTTCTGGCGGACCTGATGGCGAAGAAAAAGCCGCAGATCAGCGCCGAAGGCCTCGATATTTCCCGTTATGGCAGCAAACCTCAGGAGTCCGCTAAACATGGCAATCCAGCGCCAGCTCACCAATGACCGCATGAGTCAGGTCGTTGTGCACAACGGCACCATTTACCTGGCCGGACAGGTCGGCGACGACATGAGCGCCGGCATCGAGCAGCAGACCCGCGAGACCTTGGCCAATATCGAGCGTCTGCTGGACCTGGCCGGGACCGACAAGAGCCGCCTGCTTTCGGTGACGATCTACCTGAAGGACATCGACGCCCATTTTCAAGGCATGAATGCGGTGTGGGACAAATGGCTGCCCAAGGGCGTCGCCCCGGCCCGCGCCACTGTCGAGGCCAAGTTGTGCGAACCGCAGATCCTGGTCGAGCTGTCCGTGGTGGCCGCGCTGCCCTGACAACTGTCGAAAAGCTCCCTCTCCCGGCGCCGTTGATGGCTGATGCCGTCAGCCTGCGCCGGTTTTTTTACCCATGACCGCCTAGAAGCCTGCCGCCATGCGTCCTGCCCGTGCCCTGATCAATCTCCAAGCCCTGCGTCACAACTACCAACTGGCCCGTGAAGTTACTGGGGCCAAGGCCCTTGCAGTAATCAAGGCCGACGCCTACGGGCATGGCGCGGTGCGCTGCGCCGAGGCTTTGCAGGAGACGGCGGATGGGTTCGCCGTGGCCTGCATTGAAGAAGCCCTGGAACTGCGGGCCGGTGGTATACGTGGGCCGATCCTGTTGCTGGAAGGGTTCTTCGAGGCCGATGAGCTGGCATTGATCGTCGAGCACGACTTCTGGTGTGTCGTGCATGCGTTGTGGCAGCTAGAAGCGATAGAGCGCGCGACGCTTAACAAGCCGATCACGGTCTGGCTCAAGCTCGACTCGGGCATGCATCGGGTCGGTTTGCATCCGGCCGACTACCAGTCGGCTTACCGTCGCCTGCTGGCCAGTGGCAACGTGGCAAAAATCGTCTTGATGAGCCACTTCGCCCGCGCCGACGAACTGCACGACCCCAGCAGTCTGCAACAATTGGCGGTATTCGATCAGGCCCGCCAAGGCCTGGTGGCCGAGGTCAGTTTGCGCAACTCGCCGGCGGTGCTGGGTTGGCCGCAAATACCGAGCGATTGGGTGCGGCCGGGCATCATGTTGTACGGCGCGACACCGTTCGACGAGGCCAATGCCGTGGCCTCGCGCCTGCAACCGGTGATGACGTTGGAGTCGAAGATCATCAGCGTGCGCGAGCTTCCCGCCGGCGAGCCGGTGGGCTACGGTGCCCGTTTCGTCACCGCCCAGCCGACCCGGGTCGGCGTGGTCGCCATGGGCTATGCCGACGGCTACCCGCGCCAGGCACCCAACGGTACGCCAGTGCTGGTGGATGGTCAGCGCAGCCAGCTGGTCGGGCGGGTCTCGATGGACATGCTGTGTGTCGACCTGAGCCATATTCCCCAGGCCGGGCTCGGCTCGACCGTCGAACTCTGGGGCAAGAACATTCTCGCCAGCGATGTGGCGCAGGCCGCCGACATGATTCCTTACCAGATATTCTGCAACCTGCGACGTGTCCCACGGCTCTACTCCGGGACCTGAGACCAGGCGCCGCCTACCGGAAGTCGCTTCACCGCACAGGATTCGGGTCAAAGTGTTGTAAATACTGAACGCTGTCGCCATGATAACGCTCACTTTCCACATAACCTGATTCCCTGGAGGCTCCAGCATTGGACGTCGGTGAACGACTGCAATCCATTCGTAAACTCAAAGGCCTTTCCCAGCGTGAACTCGCCAAGCGCGCGGGCGTCACCAACAGCACTATTTCGATGATCGAGAAAAACAGCGTGAGCCCCTCGATCAGCTCGCTGCGCAAGGTCCTTGGCGGGATTCCCATGTCCATGGTCGAGTTTTTCTCCGAAGAGATCCTCCAGGAGAAACCGACCCAGATCGTCTATAAAGCCAACGAACTGATCGACATCTCCGACGGCGCCGTGACCATGAAACTGGTGGGCCGGGCGCATCCGAGCCGGGCGATCGCCTTCCTGAACGAAATCTATCCGCCTGGCGCCGACACCGGTGACGAAATGCTCACCCACGAGGGCGAGGAAACCGGGATCCTGGTGGAAGGGCGACTGGAACTGGTGGTGGGCGCAGAAACCTTCGTGCTCGAGGCCGGCGACAGCTACTATTTTGAAAGTACCAAGCCACATCGTTTCCGCAATCCGTTCGACGTGCCGGCGCGACTGATCAGCGCAGCCACTCCGGCGAATTTCTAGACCGAGAGGCGCCAGGCCCGCACGCCACAGGCGCCCGCATGTTGGGCTGTCATGACAAACAAGACCCTTGTGACTTTGGGGTTGTTTCAGAGTGACAGGCTTACCGCTATACTTGCGCCCGCCTGCAAACCGTGGCCGCAGGCGTGACTAGCCACCATTGAGGGTGTACGCGTGAACCTAATTATGAAAATGCTGGCTGCACCAGCAACCGTATTGGCCCTATGGGCTGCGAGCGCTCAAGCGGCGCCGAACGACGAAATCGCCAAGCGCCTTGAACCCGTTGGCCAGGTTTGTGTTCAGGGCAAGGAATGCAAAGGCATGGAAGTGGCCACTGCAGCCGGCGGCGCAGGCGGTGCCAAGGCACCCAAAGACGTCATTGCCAAGCATTGCAACGCCTGCCACGGCACCGGCCTGCTGGGCGCTCCGAAAATCGGTGACAAGGCTGCCTGGAAAGAGCGCGCCGATCACCAGGGCGGCCTCGACGGCATCCTGGCCAAGGCTATTACTGGCGTAAACGCCATGCCGCCCAAAGGCACTTGCGCCGACTGCTCCGATGATGAGCTCAAGGGCGCCATCAAAGAGATGTCCGGCCTGTAATTCGCCAGCATCTTTCACGAAAAAGCCGCTTTCGAGCGGCTTTTTTGCGCCTGGAGTTTTTCCCAGGGCTGTTCATCGCAACCAAGACCCGGCAAGCTCGGTCCAACCCACATTCAAGGAATGTCCCGGAGGGTCGGATGGTGCAGTTGTGTTCAATCGAACAGGCAGTGGATGACGTGCTCGAGCGCTTGCCCGCGCATATCCACCTGGGCATGCCATTGGGGCTGGGCAAGCCCAACCTGTTCGCCAACGCGCTGTACCGGCGCATCGCCCAACTGCCCGAGCGGCAGCTGACTATCTACACGGCGCTGAGCCTGGGCCGACCGAGCCTGGGCGATGGTCTGCAGAAACGTTTCCTCGAGCCCTTCGTCGAACGGGTCTTCGGCGACTATCCCGAACTCGATTACCTTGCCGATCTACAGCGCGACAGCCTGCCGGCAAACATCCGCGTGCAGCAATTCTTCATGCAGCCCGGTAGCCTGCTGCACAGTGCAGCGGCGCAGCAGGACTACGTCAGTAGCAACTACAGCCACGCGGCGCGGGACATCAACGCGGCCGGCCTGAACCTGATCGCGCAATTGGTGGCGAGCGACCCGGAGCATCCGGATCGCCTGAGCCTGAGCTGCAACCCGGACATCACCCTGGACCTGTTGCCGATGATTGCCAGGCGACGCGAGGCGGGGGAGACCATCCTCATGGTCGGGCAGGCCCACAGCGAATTGCCCTACATGCCCGGTGATGCGGAAATTGGCATTGACGCTTTCGACCTGCTGATCGACGAGAAGGACAGCCACACGCTGTTCTCCACGCCGAACATGCCGGTGGGGTTCCAGGACCATTTGATCGGCCTGCATGCCAGTACCTTGGTGCGTGACGGCGGTACGTTGCAGATCGGCATCGGCTCCATGGGCGATGCGTTGACGGCGGCGCTGTTGGCGCGCCAGGCCGATAACGCCGGTTACCAGGCGTTGCTGGCGGACCTGAATCTGAGCCAGTGGGCGCAGTTGATCGAGCGAGAGGGCGGGACCGAGCCGTTTGCCAAAGGGCTGTACGGTTGCAGCGAAATGTTCGTCAACGGTTTGCTGGTGTTGGCGGAGGCCGGGATTATCCGGCGCAAGGTCTATCCCGATGAGCCCACCCAGGAGCAGGCTAACGCCGGGACACTCGACGAGGCGGCGCAACCCGACGGCATTTGCATCCATGGCGGGTTCTTCCTCGGCCCGGGCAGCTTCTACGAGCGTTTGCGCGAATTGCCGCAGAGCCGGCGCTTCGAATTCAACATGACGCGCATCAGCTACATCAACGAGCTGTACGGCCAGGAACAACTCAAGCGCCTGCAGCGGCTTGATGCGCGTTTCATCAACACGGTGTTCACCATGACGTTGCTCGGTGCCGGGGTGGCTGACCAATTGGAAGACGGGCGGGTGCTCAGCGGTGTGGGTGGGCAATACAACTTTGTTGCCCAAGGGCATGCGCTGGAAGGGGCGCGCTCGATCCTGCTGCTGCGCAGTTGGCGCGAGTCAGGCGGCGTGGTGAGTTCCAACATCGTCTGGGAATACGGGCATTGCACGATTCCCCGGCACCTGCGGGACATCGTCGTGACCGAGTACGGCATTGCCGACCTGCGCGGCAAGACCGACGCAGCGGTGATTGAGGCATTGCTCAACATCAGCGATTCACGCTTCCAGCCGGGGCTGATCGAGCAGGCCCAGAGCGCCGGCAAGTTGCCGAAGGATTTCCGTCTCGACCCACGTTTCGCCGACAACACGTCGGAGCGTTTGCAGGCGATCCAGGCGCGGCATCCCAATCTGTTCCCGGAGTATCCGTTGGGCTGCGATTTCGATGGGCTGGAGCGGGATCTGCTGCGAGCGCTGAACTGGCTCAAGAGCAAATTCAAGCTCACCGAGATCCTGGAGTTGGGCAAGGCCGCGTTGGATGCACCCGAACCTTGGGAGTTTGCCGGGCATCTGGAGCGGATGCAGCTGACGAGCCCGGAGGGGCTCAAGGAAGAGTTGGCCCAGCGGTTGTTGCTGGCGGGGCTGAAGGCGACTGTGCAACAAACAGCAACCTGACCCCTGTGGGAGCGAGCAAGCTCGCTCCCACAGGGGATATGGGAGATCAGTCGATGAAGGTCACTACCCCACCCGCCAGCGACTTCACCCGCGCCAACGACTCGACGCGGTAGCCCTGGGCATCCAGCTCAGCGCGGCCACCCTGGAAGGATTTCTCAATCACGATGCCCAGCCCGGCCACGGTAGCGCCGGCCTGCTTGATGATGGAAATCAGCGCCTGGGAGGCTTTGCCGTTGGCCAGGAAGTCATCGATGATCAGCACGCGGTCGCTGCTGGTCAGGTGGCGCGGGCTGATGGCGACGGTGCTTTCGGTCTTCTTGGTGAACGAATACACGGTGGCGGACAACAGGTTCTCCGTCAGGGTCAGCGACTGCTGTTTGCGCGCGAAGATCACCGGCACGCCAAGGTTCAGCCCGGTCATGATCGCCGGGGCGATGCCCGAGGCCTCGATGGTGACGATCTTGGTGATGCCCGAATCCTTGAACAGCGCGGCGAATTCGTCGCCGATCAGCTTCATCAACTGCGGGTCGATCTGGTGGTTGAGGAACGCATCAACTTTCAGGACCTGATCGGAAAGCACGATGCCTTGTTCACGAATTTTCTGGTGCAGGGCTTCCATGAAGCCTCCTCTGATGACGCGTCGGCGCCTGAAGTCAGTGAAAAATAATCGATTCTAGCGCTTCAACATCGCGCGTATATCCGCCAGGGCGCTGTTGCCGCGAACGACTTTGACTTCCGTCGGCGTGTCGTCGTTGCCCTCCCAGGCCAGGTCGTCCGGCGGCAGTTCATCGAGAAAACGGCTCGGCGCGCAGTCGATCACTTCGCCGTACTGCTTGCGCTTGGCGGCGAAGGTGAAGGCCAGCGTCTGGCGCGCCCGGGTAATCCCGACGTAGGCCAGGCGCCGTTCTTCTTCAATGGTGTCGGCTTCGATGCTGGAGCGGTGCGGGAGGATTTCCTCTTCCATGCCCATGATGAACACGTAGGGAAATTCCAGGCCCTTGGAGGCGTGCAGCGTCATCATCTGCACGCCTTCGGCGCCTTCTTCCTCTTCCTGCTGCCGCTCGAGCATATCCCGCAAAACGAGCTTGCCGATGGCGTCCTCGACGGTCATGTCGCCGTCTTCATCCTTTTCCAAAGTGTTTTTCAGCGCTTCGATCAGGAACCAGACATTGCCCATGCGGTAGTCGGCGGCCTTGTCGCTGGAACTGTTGGTGCGCAGCCAGTTTTCATAGTCGATGTCCATGACCATGCTGCGCAGCGCCGCGATCGGATCTTCGCCGGCACACTGCTCGCGGACCTTGTCCATGAAGCGCTTGAAGCGCGCCAGGCGGTCGGTGAAGCGGCTGTCCAGGTGCTCGCCCAAGCCGATTTCATCGGTGGCGGCGTACATCGAGATCTTGCGCTCGGTGGCGTAGTTGCCGAGTTTTTCCAGGGTGGTCGAACCGATTTCCCGGCGTGGCACGTTGATCACCCGCAAGAAGGCGTTATCGTCGTCCGGGTTCACGATCAGGCGGAAGTAGGCCATCAGGTCCTTCACTTCCTGGCGTCCGAAGAAGCTGTTGCCCCCCGACAGACGATAGGGGATCTGGTGATGCTGCAACTTCAGCTCGATCAGCTTGGCCTGGTAGTTGCCGCGATAGAGGATCGCAAAATCGCTGTACGGCCGGTCGGTGCGCAGGTGCAGGCTGAGGATTTCCATGGCCACGCGCTCGGCTTCGGCGTCTTCGTTGCGGCAACGGATCACACGGATCTCGTCGCCGTGGCCCATTTCGCTCCACAGCTGCTTTTCGAATTCGTGGGGGTTGTTGGAGATCAGCACGTTGGCGCAGCGCAGGATGCGGCTGGTGGAGCGATAGTTCTGCTCCAGCATCACCACCTTGAGCGATGGGTAGTCTTCCTTGAGCAACATCAGGTTTTCCGGCCGCGCGCCGCGCCAGGCGTAGATCGACTGGTCATCGTCGCCGACCACGGTGAACTGGTTGCGTTTGCCGATCAGCAGTTTCACCAGCAGATACTGGCTGGCGTTGGTGTCCTGGTATTCGTCCACCAATAGGTAACGGACTTTGTTCTGCCATTTCTCAAGGATGTCGGCGTGGTCCTGGAACAGCTTGACCGGCAGCAGGATCAGGTCGTCGAAGTCCACCGCGTTGAAGGCCTTGAGGGTGCGCTGGTAGTGGGCGTAGACGATGGCGGCGGTCTGTTCCTTGGGGTTGCGGGCGTTCTCCAGGGCTTCGGGCGGCAGGATCAGGTCGTTTTTCCAGGCGCCGATCATGTTCTTGATCTCGTCGACGCCGTCGTCGCCCGAGTATTCCTTCTGCATGATGTCGGTCATCAAGGCCTTGACGTCGGTCTCGTCGAAAATCGAGAAGCCCGGCTTGTAGCCCAGTCGCGCGTGTTCCTTGCGAATGATGTTCAGGCCCAGGTTGTGGAACGTACAGACCGTCAGGCCACGGCCTTCGCCGGCGCGCAACAGACCGCCGACCCGTTCCTTCATCTCCCGCGCGGCCTTGTTGGTGAAGGTCATCGCGACGATGTACTGGGCGCGGATGCCGCAATTCTGGATCAGGTGCGCGATCTTGCGGGTAATCACGCTGGTCTTGCCGGAGCCTGCACCGGCGAGCACCAAAAGAGGGCCGCCGACATAGTTCACGGCTTCTTGCTGCCGGGGATTGAGTCGGGACATGACAGGGTTCAGGGAGTCGTTTGCGAAATGGGCCGGCATTTTAACAGGCTCTGAGATTTGTGCTGCTCTGTCCGACTTGTGACGCTGCACATCATCTTCAATTGCCGCTTTTGTTACTTTCCCTCAGGATGCGGACGGGATTTGGGTCTAACGTTCGTTTTTAAGGTGAAAAACCGTCAAAACCGAGTGTTTGAGAACCATTGGCATTGGTGATTGCCCGTCGGCGAGTCATAATGCCCCGCGCCTACCACCTTGCAGAGTCTAGGGAGTCAGCTTGTCTACGCCTGTCGAACCCTTGCGTTTGCTGTTATTGGCCGAAACGCCTGAGTGGTCAGCGATATTGCGCGAGTGCCTGGCGCCCATGGGCCCTTCGGTCGTGTTGCTCAGCGCCCCGAGCTGGGAGTCGGTCAGCAGCCTGTTCGAAGACAACCGCAATGCGGTCCTGTTGACTATCGCCGCTTTGCAGCCGGCGCCCGGTCGTTGCCGCCTGCCAACGGTCCTGTTGCTTGAGCACGAACCGGCGACTCCCCCGGACGGCGTCAGCGACTGGCTGGTGCGTGACGTACTCGATGAGGCGACGCTGCGTCGTTGCCTTCGTCATGTGCGCGAGCGCGGGGTGCTGGAAAATACTCTGCAACGGCTCGCCGAGCAGGACCCGTTGACCGGCATCGCCAACCGCCAAGGCTTCCAGACCCTGCTGGCGGCACGCCTGGCTGAAAACGAAGGCCGTGGCCTGGCGCTCGGCCATCTGGATCTCGATAACTTTCGTCACGCCAACGACGCGCTCGGTCATCAGGCCGGCGACCGTCTCATCCTGCAGGTGGTCTCGCGGCTCAAGGGCGCGCTGGAGGTCGGTGATCAACTGGCGCGGCTGGGCAGCGACGAATTCGCCCTGCTGATCGATACCCGCCGCGCGCCCCAGCGGGCCGAGTGGATGGCTGAGCGCATCACCGAAGCCATGGCCGAACCCTACTGGGTCGATGGCGAGAGCCTGCTGATCGGCTGCAGCCTGGGGATCGCCCACGCCCGCGCCCAGGCCGGTGCCGACCCGCTGATGTGGCACGCGCATATCGCCATGCAGCAGGCCAAGAGCACGCAAGGCTGCACCTTTCATATCTTCAATGAACGCATCAATCGCAACGCCCGCAGTCTCGCCGACCTGGAAAGCGAACTGCGCCGGGCGCTGCGTCGCGACGAACTGGAATTGCATTACCAGCCGCGGCTGAACCTTGCCGATGGCACCATTGTCGGCCTCGAAGCCCTGGTGCGCTGGCGTCACGGCGAGCGCGGGCTGCTGCCGCCAAGCGAATTCGTGCCGCTGGCCGAGCAGAGCGGCCTGATCGTACCGTTGGGCTACTGGGTAATTTCCCGGGCGCTACGAGACATGCAGGCCCTGCGCGAGCGGGGCCTGGCGCCGCTGCACATGGCGATCAACCTGTCGTTCCGGCAATTCCAGGACAGCCAGCTGCTGCCGACCTTGAGTCGGTTGATCAGCGAACGGGGTGTCGAGGCCCAGTGGCTGGAGTTCGAACTCACCGAAACCGCCGTCATGCGTCGCAGCGAACTGGTCAAGCAGACCATGGATGCCCTGGGGCGCCTGGGCGTGCGGTTCTCCCTGGACGATTTCGGTACCGGATTTTCTTCGTTCGTGCACCTCAACAGCCTGCCCATCGCCCTGCTCAAGATCGACAAGAGTTTCGTTGGCGGCATGGAGCAGCGTGAAGAGAACCGCAAGCTGGTGCATGCGATGATCAACCTGGCCCATAACCTCAATCTTGAAGTCGTGGCCGAAGGCGTCGAGACCCATGAACAGATGGATCTGCTGCGGGGTTTCGGTTGCGATCAGGTGCAGGGCTTCCTGATCAGCAAGCCGCTGCCGTTAGTGGAATTGGTTGAATACCTGACGTTTGAAGGTGATGGGCAATCCACGGTGGAAGTGAGTTGATCAAGACCCTGTGGGAGCGAGCCTGCTCGCGAAAGCGGAGTGTCAGCCGGACATCCACCAACTGACACACCGCCTTCGCGAGCAGGCTCGCTCCCACAGGGGATGTATTTTCACTTCGCCTGGATCGCTTCGAAGCTCTGCTGCTCCGGCTCGCTGCGAATCATCCGCTTCATCTTCCACTCGAATGCCCACGTCAGGCTCACCGCCGCGCACGCCAGCCCCAGGGCCAGGCCCCACCAGACACCAGTCGGCCCCCAGTTCAAATGAAAGGCCATCCACCAGGCAGCGGGCGCGCCAATCAGCCAGTAGCAACCCAGGCCTACCAGGAAGGTGGTCTTGGCGTCCTTCAGGCCACGGATACAGCCCATGGCAATGGTTTGCGTACCGTCGAACAGCTCGAACCACGCCGCCACGGCCAGCAGGCTCACAGCCAGGTCGATCACCGGGCGGAACGCCGGGTCATCGTGATCCAGGAACAAACCGATCAGTTGATTGGGCAGCAGCCAGAACACCATGGCGAAGGCCAGCATCGCCGCTGCCCCAAAGCCGATCCCGACCCGTCCGGCCAGGCGTGCCATGAGCAACTGCCCGGCGCCGTAATGCTGGCCGATGCGCATGGTGATCGCGTACGACATGCCCGCTGGAACCATGAATGCCACCGAGACGATTTGCAGAGCGATCTGGTGCGCAGCCAACGGCGTGCTGCCCATGGTGCCCATGCACAGCGCGGCGAACGCGAACAGCCCGACTTCCACGGCGTAGGTACCACCAATCGGCAGGCCCAGGCGCCACAGTTCCTTGAGGTATTGGCGATTGGGCCGCGACAGGCCTTCAAGCAATGGATAGGCGCGGTAGGCCGGGTGCCGGTGGATGTGCCAGGCAAGCACCAGGGCCATGCAGTTGGCAACAATCGCCGTCACCAGGCCGATCCCCATCAGGCCGAGCTTCGGCAAGCCGAACATGCCGGTGATGAGCGCGTAGTTGAGCAGGAAGTTGGCCACCGTGCCGCCGAGGCTGATCACCATGACCGGAGTGGCCCGGCCGATCGCGCTGGTAAATCCACGCAGGGCCATGAAACTCAGGTAGCCGGGCAGGGCGAACGGCAACACCAGCAGGAACTGGCCGGCGGCGAGGACGTTGGTTTCAGTCTGGCCGAACAACAGCAGCACCGGCTTGAGGTTCCACAACAGCAACCCGGCCACCAGCGCCATCAACCAGGCCAGCCATAACCCGGCCTGGGTCAGCCGGGTGGCGCCTTCAATATCGCCAGCGCCCTGGCGGATCGCGACCAGCGTACCGACTGCAGCGATCACGCCGATGCAGAAAATCGACACGAACGAGTAACTCGCCGCCCCCAGACCGCCACCGGCCAAGGCTTCCGGACTCAGGCGCGCCATCATCAAGGTGTCGGTCAGCACCATCAGCATGTGCGCCAGCTGCGAAGCAATCAACGGCCCCGCCAGCCGCAGGATGGCCCAGAGTTCGGTACGCACCGGATGCCGCATGATCGTCACGCTCCATGTTCAAACAAGGCAGTAAGACGTCGATTCTCGGCGCTTGCGGTGGTTTGCACAAAAGGATAAAACCGATTGCTGGCATGATTAAAACTCATGCTGGGCGAATCTTCTGATAGGGTTCGAAAAAAGCCACAGGAGCCTTCCCGATGTCTCGTCGCCTCCCTCCTCTTTATGCGTTGCGGGCATTCGAAGCGGCGGCGCGATACAGCTCGTTTACCCGGGCCGCTGAAGAGCTGTCGATTACCCAGAGCGCGGTCAGCCGCCACATTCGCACGCTTGAGGAACACTTCGCCTGTCGGCTGTTTCAGCGCAGCGGCCGCAACCTGCAACTGACCGAGGCGGCACGCCTGCTGCTGCCGGGCGTGCGGGAGGGTTTCATGGCGCTGGAGCGTGCTTGCCATACCTTGCACGGCGAGGACGGAATTTTGCGCATGAAGGCTCCGTCGACCCTGACCATGCGTTGGTTGCTGGCGCGCCTGAGCCGCTTTCGGCATCTGCAACCCGGCAACGAAGTGCAATTGACCAGCGCCTGGATGGACGTCGACTCGGTGGACTTCAACACCGAACCGTTCGACTGCGCGGTTCTGCTGGGCAACGGGCACTTTCCGGCGGACTGGGAGGCCAGTCTGCTGTTCCCCGAGGAGCTGATTCCGGTCGGCGCACCGACTCTGCTCAACGACCAACCCTGGGACGTGGCGCGGCTGGCCAGCGCCGAGCTGTTGCACCCCACGCCGGATCGCCGGGACTGGCGCAACTGGTTGCAGCGCATGGGGCTGGCGGACAAGGTCTCGCTCAAGGGCGGCCAGGTATTTGATACGCTGGAACTGGGCATGATCGCTGCCGCGCGGGGCTATGGTGTGTCCATGGGCGATTTGTTGATGGTCGCCGAGGACGTTGCCCAGGGACGCTTGAGTCTGCCGTGGCCTACGGCTGTTGCCAGCGGCGAGCACTATTACCTCGTCTGGCCGAAGACCCGGCCTGGAGGTGAACGTTTGCGCAGGCTCAGCGATTTTCTCCAGGGCGAGGTAAGCGACATGCAACTGCCCGACGTGAAACGCCTGGCCTGAAGGGGACAAACAGGCCCCGCTGGCGACTTGGCTTTATTCCTTCCAAAGCGCTCAAGTATTCGGTTCTGCGGCCGAATCCGTGAACATAGAACCTTCGTACAGAAAGGGCCCACACCTCAAAAAATTGAATGCCGAGCGTGCGACGTGATCAGGATGATCCAGTCTCTCGGCCAGGAGCCGTCATGTCTCAACCCCGCGCCCGGATCGCCTCACAGCTAGGCCTTGCCCTTGCCGTGATACTGGCGGTCGTGATTTCCGGCAGTACCGTCTTCGCCTTGCGTTCACTGGACGCCGCCAACCTTTCCACTCGTGAAGAGCACCTGGCCAGCGAAGCGCGCCTGATGGCCGACCAGCTCAATACCTTCCATAGCACCTTGCGCGAGAGCACCCAGCGGTTGGCGGGGCTGTTCGAAAAGCGCTTCAGCGCGGGTCTGAGCGTGCATCCGGACCAGCCGGTGACGGTGGCGGGCGTGCAGACGCCAGGCTTGAGCCTGGGCAGCGAAGTGTTGAACAACAACTTCAAGGAAGTGGACGAGTTCAAGGCGATGACCGCCGGCGTAGCGACTATATTCGTGCGTAGCGGCGACGACTTCATCCGCGTCAGTACCTCGGTGAGCAAGCAGGACGGTACGCGGGCCATCGGCACCGTACTCGACCGCGCGGGCCCTGCGTACGGCCCGGTGATCAGCGGGCAGAGCTACATCGGCCGGGCCTTGCTCTTCGGTCGTTTCTACATGTCGCAATACACGCCCGTTCGCGACGGCAGCGGCAAGATTATTGCCGTGTTGTATGTAGGATTCGATTACACCGATGCGCAGAATGCGCAATTCGACAACCTCAAGCGCTTCCGCATCGGCCAGACCGGTTCCCTGGCGCTGTTGGACGAACAGAACAAATGGTTGGTACCGCCAGCGGGTGTGCAGGCGCTGGACAACGCCACCGCGGCTATCACCGGTTTGATCAAGAAGCCGGGCAAGGGTGCGTTCTGGGAAGACACCGCAGAAGAATTCTACAGCGTCGCCGTGACGTTCGAGGGCGGGCCGTGGGCGGTGGTGGCGAGCATGCCGAAAACCGAAATCAACGCAGTAACCTGGAACGTCGGTACGCAACTGGCCATTGGCAGCCTGCTGGCAATGTTGCTGGCGGTCGGCGCGGCGGTGTGGCTGTTGCGTAGCAAACTGGCGCCCTTGGGCGATCTGGTACGTCAGGCCGAAGCGCTGGGCGCCGGCGACCTGAGCGTGCGTCTGAACGTATCCAGCCACGATGAAATTGGCCAACTGGCCCGTGCCTTCAACCAGATGAGCCAAGCCTTGTCGACCATGGTCGAGCATATCCGCAAGGCCTCGCAGGAGGTCAACAGTCGTGCCCAGGCGTTGTCCGGATTGTCCAGCGGTGCGTATGAAGGGATGGAGCAGCAGTCCGGCGAAATCACCAGCATGGCGGGCGCAGTGGAAGAGTTCAGCGCCACCTCGTTGAACATCGCCGATAACATGGGCAATACCGAGCGTCTGGCCCAGGACAACGCCCAGCAGACCCGCATCGGCCGTACCTCGATGGACGAAGCTTCGTCATCGCTGGAACAGATCGCTGGCGCGTTGAACAGCACGGCCACGGTCATCAACACCTTGGGTCAGCGCTCCCAGGAAATTGGCGGCATCGTCGGCGTGATCACCTCGATTGCCGAGCAAACCAACCTGCTGGCCTTGAACGCTGCCATCGAAGCCGCGCGCGCGGGTGAACAGGGCCGTGGTTTTGCCGTGGTGGCCGACGAGGTCCGTAGCCTGGCGTCGCGTACCCGCCAGGCCACTGACGAAATCTCTGGCATGATCAACAGCATCCAGCAGGAAACCGGCAATGCCATCAGTACGATGGAGAAGGGCAACCTGCTCATGCAGGAAGGCTTGTCGCGCAACGCCAACGTCGCCTCGGCCCTGGCACGCATCGACGAGCAAAGCCGCTCGGCCGGCCAGCAGTTTGCAGCGATCACCACGGCCACCCAAGAGCAGAGCAGCACCGCGACCTTGCTCAGCAGCAACCTGCAAAGCATCGCGATGGCCAACAGCGAACAACGCGAAGTAGTCTCGAACCTGGCGATCACCGCCAAGGAACTGGAAAAACTGGCGCAGGACCTGCGCAAAGAGGTTGATCGGTTCCGCTGAGGCTTCCTGCGGCAACATCACGAGCAAGCTCACCCAGCACTACTGTGGGAGCGAGCTTGCTCGCGATGACGGCTGACCAGCCACATCTCTATCAACTGACCCACCGCTTTCGCGAGCAGGCTCGCTCCCACAGTGATTTCAGGTGGGACGCAGAGATGATTCCGCCGCAATTCCCCTGTGGGAGCGAGCCTGCTCGCGAAGGCGGCCTTCCAGCCACATCGCGGTCAGCTAACCCACTGCTTTCGCGAGCAGGCTCGCTCCCACAATGATTCCAGGTGGGACGCAGAGATGATTCCGCCGCAATTCCCCTGTGGAAGCGAGCTTGCTCGCGAAGGCGGTCTTCCTGCCATATCTCTATCAACTGACCCACCGCTTTCGCGAGCAGGCTCACTCCCACAATGATTCCAGGTGGGACGCAGAGATGTTCCGCCGCAATTCCCCTGTGGGAGCGAGCCTGCTCGCGAAGGCGGCCTTCCAGCCACATCGCTGTCAGCTAACCCACTGCTATTCCGAGCAGGCTCGCTCCCACAATGATTCCAGGTGGGACGCAGAGATGTTCCGCCGCAATTCCCCTGTGGGAGCGAGCCTGCTCGCGAAGGCGGCCTTCCTGCCATATCTCTATCTACTGACTCACCGCTTTCGCGAGCAGGCTCGCTCCCAAAAAAAAGCTGCCTGATTCTGTAGGCGCGCTCTTTTTTGCGGTTGATTGCTGTTTTTCGGCTTGCTGAAACGTTTCTTCAAGTCTATAAAAACCGCACAACTCCAATAAAAGGTCGTTTCCATGACTCCGCTCAAACTCCTCGTTGCCCTCAGCGCCCTCGGTGCTGCCTCCCACGCCATGGCCTGGGATTATGTCCTGCTCGATACCGACAAGGCCGCACAGCCCTGGCAAATCACCAGTCAGCAGCTCGGTGTGAAGACCGACAAGCCGTTTTCCGTGACGATGCGCACCCTGCACGGCGGTCGCCAGGAAGGCGTCAGCATCGTCGATATCGACAACGGCACGATGAAACTCTCGGTCGTCCCGACCCGCGGCATGAATGTGCTGCAGGCCTCGGTCGGCGATGTCCGTATGGGGTGGGATTCGCCGGTCAAGGAAGTGGTCAATCCGGCATTCATCGAGCTCAATGGCCGGGGCGGTTTGGGTTGGCTGGAAGGATTCAACGAGCTGGTCACCCGCTGCGGCTACGAATGGGTCGGTCATCCGGGCATGGACAATGGCGAGCTGCTGACCTTGCACGGCCGCGCGGCCAATATCCCGGCGAACAAAGTCACCCTGCACATCGATGAAAAACCGCCCTACGCGATTACCCTGCGAGGCGAGTTGAAGGAGCAGGCGTTCAAGAAAGTCGACTTTTCGGTGCAGACCGAACTGGTCACCGAACCCGGTAGCGTGACCTTCGCGCTCAATGACACGCTGACCAACAATGGCGACTATCCGAAGGAATACCAGGCGCTCTATCACAGCAACTTCAGTACGCCGTTCCTGGAGCAGGATGCGCGCTTCGCAGCACCGGTCAAACAGGTGTCGCCATTCAACGACAAGGCCAAGGGCGACCTGAAAGACTGGCAAACCTATCGGGCCCCAACCAAGGACTACGACGAAACCGTCTACAACGTCGTGCCTTATGCCGACGCCAAGGGCGATACGCTGACCGTATTGCACAACAAGGCCGGTAGCCTCGGCGTGTCGGTGGGCTTCAACACCGGGACGCTTCCTGTATTTTCCCTGTGGAAAAACACCGATACCCAAGGCCAGGGCTACGTGACCGGCCTGGAGCCGGGCACCAGTTTCTCCTACAACCGCCGCTATCAGCGACCACTGGGCCTGGTGCCGACCATCGCACCGAAAGAGCGCAAGCAATTCCAGATCCACTACAGCCTTCTGGCAAACAAGGTTGCCGTGGACAAGGCCCTCAAGCGCATCGATGACATCCAGGGCGATCGGAAAACCGAGGTGCGCGATACCCCGTTGGTGGACCTGAGCAAGCCATAAGCGGTTCAAACCGTGGCGGGGCGATACTGCAGGGCTTCGGCCAGATGTTCGCGGCTGATTCGCTCCGTTTGCTCAAGGTCGGCCAATGTCCGGGCGACCTTGAGCAAACGATGGGCGGCTCGCAGCGACAGGGTCAGCCGTTCGCAAGCGGTTTCCAGCCAGGCTTCGTCGGTGGTGGACAGTTTGCAGTGCCGGCGCAGGCCCGGCAGATCCAGGAACGCATTGGCACAGCCTTGGCGTGCTTGCTGGCGTTCACGGGCATCGGCCACCCGTTCGGCGGCGGTGGCGGTGTCGTCCCCCGGTTCGCTCTTGGGGTTCAGTGCGGTGGCTTCCCGGGCCACGGTCAGGTGCAGGTCGATCCGGTCGAGCAGCGGGCCGGACAGTTTGTTGCGGTAACGCTGCACCATGTCCGGTGTGCAGGAGCAACGACCGCTGGGCTCGCCGAGATAGCCACACGGGCAGGGATTCATCGCCGCCACCAGCTGGAAGCGCGCCGGAAAGCGCACCCGGTCGCGGGCGCGGGATATCACGATGTGCCCTGACTCCAACGGTTCTCTCAGCACTTCCAGCACCTTGCGGTCGAATTCCGGCAACTCATCCAGAAACAGCACGCCGTGATGAGCAAGGGTGATTTCTCCCGGTTGCGGCTTGGACCCACCGCCCACCAGCGCTGGGCCGGACGCCGAATGATGCGGCTGACGGAACGGACGCTGCGGCCAATGGCTCAACGGCACGCAACTGGCGACCGACTGGATCGCCGCGACTTCCAGGGCCTCGCTTTCGGCCAAGGGCGGCAATAACCCTGGCAAACGGCTCGCCAGCAGCGTCTTGCCGGTACCGGGCGGGCCGCTGAACAACAGGTTATGGGCTCCTGCTGCCGCGATCAGCAAAGCACGCTTGGCCCCGGCCTGGCCCTGGACCTCACTGAGATCGGGGTAGGGCTTGCTGGCCGAAAGTAGCCCGTTGGAAACAAAGGGTTCGACCGGGGTGTGGCCATTGAAATGCGCCACCGCTTCGAGCAGGTGATTCACCGCGATCACTTTCAGTCCCGACGCCAGGCAGGCCTCCTCGGCATTCGCCCAAGGCACCACAAGCATGCGTCCAGCCTTGCGTGCCGCCAGCGCCGCGGGCAACACCCCGCGCACCGGTCGTACCGCCCCGGACAACGCCAGCTCGCCGAGGCATTCGACGTCGTCCAGCATCAGCGTCGGCACCTGCACGCTGGCCGACAGGATGCCAAGGGCAATCGCCAGGTCGAACCGCCCGCCGTCCTTGGGCAGGTCCGCCGGCGCCAGGTTCAGGGTGATGCGCCGCGCCGGAAAGCTGAGCCCCGAGTTGATGATCGCGCTGCGCACCCGATCCTTGCTTTCCTTCACGGCGGCTTCTGGCAGGCCGACCATGGTCAGCGATGGCAAGCCATTGGCCAGGTGAACCTCAACGGTAACGGCAGGAGCCTCGACCCCCACCTGGGCGCGGCTGTGGACGATGGCGAGCGACATGAAGCGTTCCTTGAATGAATAAAGAGCCGCGTCCTGCGGCTCTTGAAGACTAGTCGGGTGAAGCCGCGCGAGCCTGGCAATTGAAAGGTGAAATCTTGGCAGAATATTACCGAGGCGATGGGCGCACTCTGGATACGAACGGTGCGGACCAAGGCTCTGCTACGCTGGATTTGTCTGATAGGCATCTGGCGAGATCAACGGCGTAGCGAGGAAGTGACGATGGATGATCTGTTGGCGTTGTTGACCGACAAGCGCTTCATGCCCCATGGGCATTGTTACCTGTGGCGCCCGGATCTGTTGTGGACCAATGTGATCGCCGACAGCTTGATCACCCTCAGCTATGTCTCCATTCCCTTTACGCTCATTTACTTCATCAACAAGCGCAAGGACGTTCCTTTCGACTGGATGCTGACGGCGTTCGGCGTGTTTATCCTCGCCTGCGGAACTAGCCATGTGATGGAGATCCTGACCATCTGGCAGCCGTATTATTGGTTTGTCCGCCCTGGTGAAAGTGATCACTGCCATTGCCTCTGTGATCACCGCCATCCTGTTGATCCGGCTGGTGCCCGCTGCCTTGAAGATTCCCAGTCCGCGACAGCTGGCCAAGGTCAACGATGAGTTGCGCGAGGCTCAGGCCGAGCTGGTGACGACAGCTCGCCGGGCTGGCATGGCGGAAATTGCCACCAATGTGCTGCATAACGTGGGCAATGTGCTCAACAGTGTCAACGTGTCCGCCCAGGTTCTCTTCGATAAGGTGCAAACATCGAAGGGGCCGGGCGTCGCCAAGGTTGTTCAGCTACTGAAAGAGCATCCGGATGATCTCGGCGATTTCATCAGCAGCGATCCGAAGGGCCGTGCGCTACCGGACTATCTGGGCAAGTTGGCCGACGCGCTGGCGACCGAGCAGCAGGCCATGATTGCTGAGTTGACGCAACTGAGCCGCAGGGTCGACCACATCAAGGACATCGTCGCGACCCAACAATCCTATGCCGGTTACTCCAGCGTGCTCGAACCGGGCTTGTTGCGGGAGCTGGTCGAGGATGTGGTGCGTATCAGTGGCGTGTCGCTGGTGCGGCACAAGGTGACGCTGGTCCAGGAGCTCAACGATATTCCGATGATGTCGCTGGACAAGCACAAGGTCCTGCAGATATTGGTCAACCTGATCAATAACGCCAAGCAGGCGCTGGTCTCTGTCACCGATCGGCCATCGCACATCACCTTGCGACTGAAGGCCGTTGACGACACGCGTGTGCGGATAGAGGTCGAGGACAACGGCGAGGGCATCAGCGCGGAGAATCTGACGCGGGTGTTCGAGCATGGTTTCACGACGCGTCCCGACGGCCATGGTTTTGGCCTGCATAGCTGCATCCTCGCAGCCCATGAGATGGGCGGGGACCTGACGGTGCAGAGCGCGGGGCCGGGCAAGGGTGCGCTGTTTGCCTTGGAGTTGCCGATCACGCTTGTCCCGGGGCAGTCGCAGAAGGCAGCGACTCGTTGACTGCTTATTGCGGCGTCGAATTCAGGCGCTCTTCCAGCTCGGCCACCTTCGCTTCGAGACTCTCCAACCGCGCCCGAGTTCGGGCCAGCACGACCATCTGGCTGTCGAATTCTTCCCGGCTCACCAGGTCCAGCTTGCTGAAGCCGCTTTGCAGCAGCGCCTTGAACTGGCTTTCGATTTCGCTTTTGGGCAGGGGGGTGTCGCCGCTCAACAGGCGGGAGGCGTGGCCGCTCAGGGCGTCGAGGAGATCTTTGGGGGCAAGCATGGCAGGTGTCCTGGAAACGATGGCGGGCAGTGTATCACGCAGGGTCTATAGTCAATTCGCCAGGCGTGGATGCACGCTTTTCGCGCACTGTGCCGGGCGCCACCGCACCGTTGTTGTGCGTATCGCTCCGGTTCGTGGCGCGTGCCGGGCGGGCGCGGTGGTCAAGGGGTTGAAATCCGGGGGGTTGGGCACAGATGGCAAGCTTTCTGCTTAGTGGCTGATGACCCATGCACTGATGCAGTCGCTGTGACGAATGCAGTGCAGCAGGCGGAGCGGGGAGTTTCGTCAGGAGTAGTCAGCTGGCGCCAGTCGGGCAACTTGGGCCGACGACGCGTTACAAAGCCAGGCACTGCGCTTAGACTTGAGTCGGGTTTGTTTTCCTGGGGCAAGTCCACCAATTCGGGAGAGAGTTTCATGAAGCTAGTCACTGCCATCATCAAGCCGTTCAAGTTGGACGACGTGCGCGAGTCGCTGTCCGAAATCGGCGTGCAGGGCATTACCGTCACTGAAGTCAAAGGCTTCGGTCGGCAGAAAGGTCACACCGAGCTGTACCGCGGCGCGGAATACGTGGTCGATTTCCTGCCCAAGGTGAAGATCGACGTTGCCATCGACGACAAGGATCTTGATCGGGTCATCGAGGCGATTACCAAGGCCGCCAACACCGGCAAGATTGGTGACGGAAAGATCTTTGTGGTCAATCTGGAACAGGCTATCCGCATCCGTACCGGCGAAACCGATACCGACGCTATCTAAGCCGCCAAACCCCAACGCCCCAGGAGAAAACAATATGACTCTGCGTAAATTCGCAGGGCTAGGAGCCCTGTTGTCCTTCGTAATGCCTGGCCTGGCCATGGCAGAAGAAGCGGCAGCCCCAGTCCTCAATTCCGGCGATACCGCCTGGATGCTGACGGCCACGATTCTTGTTCTGTTCATGACCATTCCCGGCCTTGCGCTGTTCTACGGCGGCATGGTTCGGTCGAAAAACATTCTTTCCGTGATGATGCAGTGCTTCGCCATTACCGGTCTGATCAGCGTGTTGTGGGTCATCTATGGCTACAGCATCGCGTTCGACACTACCGGCATGGAGCAGGGCGTCGTCAACTTCAACTCCTTCGTTGGCGGCCTGGGCAAAGCGTTCCTGGCGGGCGTCACCCCGGCCAGCATCACCGGCCCGGCAGCGTTGTTCCCTGAAGCAGTCTTCATCACCTTCCAGATGACCTTCGCGATCATCACCCCGGCCCTGATCGTCGGCGCGTTCGCCGAGCGGATGAAGTTCTCCGCCATGCTGATCTTCATGGGCGTGTGGTTCACCCTGGTGTATGCGCCGATTGCGCACATGGTCTGGTCCGGCAACGGCGGCCTGATGTGGGACTGGGGTGTACTGGATTTCGCCGGTGGCACCGTGGTGCACATCAACGCCGGTATCGCAGGCCTGGTGGCGTGCCTGGTGCTGGGCAAGCGCAAAGGCTTCCCGACCACGCCGATGGCACCGCACAACCTGGGTTACACCCTGATGGGCGCGGCCATGTTGTGGGTGGGCTGGTTCGGTTTCAACGCCGGTTCCGCCGTCGCGGCCAACGGCACCGCCGGCATGGCGATGCTGGTCACCCAGATCGCCACCGCAGCCGCCGCGCTGGGCTGGATGTTCGCCGAGTGGATCACCCACGGTAAGCCAAGCGCACTGGGCATCGCCTCGGGCGTCGTGGCCGGCCTGGTTGCAATCACCCCGGCGGCCGGCACCGTGGGCCCGATGGGCGCCCTGGTCATTGGCCTGGCGGCGGGCGTGGTGTGCTTCTTCTGCGCCACCACCCTCAAGCGCAAGCTCGGCTATGACGACTCCCTGGACGCCTTTGGCGTGCATGGCATCGGCGGTATCCTCGGCGCCATCCTGACCGGTGTGTTCGCAGCGCCGGCGCTGGGCGGCTTCGGCACCGTGACCGATATCGGTGCGCAAGTGTGGATTCAGTTCAAAGGCGTAGGCTTCACCGTGATCTACACGGCGGTTGTCACCTTCATCATCCTCAAGGTCCTCGACGCCGTCATGGGTCTGCGGGTCTCCGAGGAAGAAGAGGCCGTGGGCCTGGACCTGGCCCAGCACAACGAACGTGGTTACAACCTGTAATCGCGCTCCAATAAAAAATGCCCGGTTCGCCGGGCATTTTTTTGTCTGGAGTTTGTCATTGCTCACAGGGCGTGCTGGTTTTTCCGACGCCTTTTGTTGTGTATGCGACACGGGTTTTTCTACCGCCAAAGACTTACAGGAAAGCAGGAATATTAGGCCCTTTGTTTTTTCCCAGAGCGCGCTAGAATGCGCGCCGAACGTGCGGAGAACTGTATGTGGCAACAGACGCTGATAACCCTGCGGGCAAGGCCCCGGGGCTTTCATCTGGTAACGGACGAGTTGCTCGCCGGCCTGCCTGAACTCAAGGCATGTCGTGTCGGTCTGTTGCATCTGTGGCTGCAGCACACCTCGGCCTCGCTGACCATCAACGAGAACGCCGATCCGGCGGTACGTCGAGACTTCGAACGATTTTTCAATCGGCTGATCCCACAAGGAACCGCCGACTATGAGCACAACGACGAAGGCCTGGACGACCTCCCGGCGCACTTCAAAGCCAGCGTGCTGGGATGTCAGCTCAGTCTTCCGGTGACGGCGGGACGGTTGGCGTTGGGCACCTGGCAAGGTGTTTATCTGGGCGAGCACCGTGATCATGGCGGTACTCGTAAAGTCCTCGCCACCTTGTACGGTGAAGGGGCATGACCGCTGATGGTTGGCGGATGTTGAATTTTTTCTGGCAGCCTTCGACAGATGGCGAAGCTGGGCTATAACTAATCTGCTTTTCGCAAGTCATGAGGTAGAACATGAGCGACGATGATCTGGAAAACGACGACCTCGAAGTAGGTGATGAAGACGAGGCCGAAGAAGGCCTGGAAGCGGCGGCTGAAGACGTCGCTGACGATGACGGTGCCGATGTTCCGGTCCCGACCGCCAAAGGCAAGGCCAAGGCGGCGGTATCGGTCGACGAGTTGCCGAGCGTAGAGGCCAAGAACAAGGAGCGTGATGCGCTCGCCAAGGCCATGGAGGAATTCCTGGCCCGGGGTGGCAAGGTGCAGGAAGTGGAGGCCAATGTGGTCGCCGATCCGCCCAAGAAGCCTGACAACAAGTACGGCAGCCGCCCGATCTGAGTATCTGCCCTTGCTTGCTGAAAAAGCCCGCCGTCGCTGCGGGCTTTTTCATGGGTCGGACAAAGTTTAGGACCACACGCCGATCCTGTGGGAGCGAGCTTGCTCGCGATAGCGGTTTACCTGTCACATCGATGTTGGATGTGCCGCCGTCATCGCGAGCAAGCTCGCTCCCACACGGTTTCATGTCGGGTTTGAAATCGCAGGCACGGCAGATCCAGGGTGGGAGCGAGCCTGCTCGCGATAGCGGTGGGTCTGTTGACATTGATGTGGGATATGCCGCCGCCTTCGCGAGCAGGCTCGCTCCCACACAGGCGGCGTTGTGGTTGTCGGGGGCTCAGCGCGGGTTATGCCATCCTGCCAATAACTCCGGCAGTTCGGTCAGGCTGCGGATCTCCGCATCCGGCGCATGGTCGGCGTCCCACGCCTTGCCTGTCGGGTTGAACCACACTGCGCGCAGGCCGGCCTGTTGGGCGCCGGCGATGTCGTCGCCCGGGTGATCGCCAATGTGCACGGCAGTCTGCGCGGTCGCGCCGCCGCGTTGCAGGGCTTCGTGGAACAGCCGGGCGTCGGGCTTGGCGATGCCGATGTCCTCGGCGCACAGGGCGAACTTGAAGTAATCCGCCAGCCCCAGGCGCCGGACATCGGCGTTGCCATTGGTGACGACGCCCAGGGCGTAATCATTGGCGAGCAATTCCAGGGTCGGCTGCACCTCGGGAAACACCTCCAGTTGATGGCGGGCGTGCAGGAAGGCCTCGAATCCTTGGTCTGCCAGCTCCGAAGCCCGCCATTGGTCATAGCCGGCGTCTTGCAGCGCCCGGAACAGCACGCGTCGGCGCAAGGCGCTGATGCGGTGCTTGAGGTCCGGCTCTTCGCTGAGCACTTGCGTGCGGATTGCCCACAAGCGCTCCACCGGAAAGTCGCCCAGGTCCGGTGCGTTATCGGTCAGCCACTGACGTAATACGGCTTCGGCGCTGGCGATCACCGGGGCGGTGTCCCACAGGGTGTCGTCCAGGTCGAAAGTGATGAGTTCGATGGTCATGATTCGTCGCCCTTGATGCGTTTGGCCCTGGGGTGGGCACTGTCATAGACCGTCGCCAGGTGCTGGAAGTCCAGATGGGTATAGATCTGGGTGGTCTTGATGTCCGAATGGCCGAGCAGCTCCTGGACGGCGCGCAGGTCCTGGGACGATTCGAGCAGGTGGCTGGCGAACGAATGTCGCAGCATGTGTGGATGCAGGTTCTGCCCAAGTTCGCGCTCACCGGCAGCCTTGACCCGCAATTGTATCGCTCGCGGCCCGAGGCGCCGGCCTTGCTGGCTGACGAAGACCGCATCATCGGCCGGGTTGGCCATTGCCCGGAGCGGCAGCCACAGGTCCAAGGCTTCCCGGGCCTTGCGACCGATAGGCAGCAGGCGGGTCTTGCTGCCCTTGCCGTGCACCTGAACCATTCCGTCGGCCAGGTCCAGTTGTTCCAGGTTCAGCCCGGTCAGTTCCGAAAGCCGCAGGCCCGAGGAATAGAACAGCTCCAGGATTGCCTGGTCTCGTCGCGCGAGGAAGTCATCCTCGACGGCGCCCTCCAGCAGTTGCAAGGCGCGGTCGGTGTCGAGGGTCTTGGGCAGCCGACGCTCGCCCTTGGGCGGTGCCAGGCCGGTGGCCGGGTCGTGGTCGCAAAGGCCTTCACGGTTGAGGTACTGGTACAAGCCGCGCACCGCCGACAACAGTCGCGCCAGGCTGCGGGAGGATTGCCCTTGTTGATGCAGGCGGGCAATCAGGCTGCGCAGGCGTTGGATATCCAGGGCCGACCAGCTGTCGATATTCTGTTTCTGGCACCAGCCCAGCACCTTTTCGAGGTCGCGGCGATAGGCCGACAAGGTGTGGGGCGACACCTGGCGCTCACTGCGCAGGTGCTCGCAGTAGGCGTCCAGTTGCCGTTCCATCGTCAGCGTACCGAGCGCAGCGAACCGGCAACCCGTGGCAGCACGCGGCCGGTGACTTCGGCGATATAACTCAGGAACAATGTGCCGACCGAGCTCTTGTAGTGCTGCGGATCGCGACTGGCGATGGCCAGCACGCCGTGCACGCCCTGGTGGGCAATGGCGACGACGGCCGTAGAGCCGATCTGCTTGCGTTGTTCTTCGCCGAACAGGAAATCCAGCTCATGTTCGCGCAGGCTGCCGCTGACGCTTTTGTTTTCCGTGAGCAGGCCGCCGATGGCGGTCTGCGCTTCGGCGTGAGTCACCCAGCGCCCCACCGGCATGGCGTTGTCGCCAAACAGGATGAGGCTGACAAAAGGCACCTGGAAATCCTGGCGCAGGCTGTCTTCGACGCTCATCACCAGGTCTTCCAGTGTGCTGGCGTCCATCAACGCGAGGATCAGGCGACGGGTCTTGTCGAAGAGCCGGTCGTTGTCACGCGCCACGTCCATGAGGTGCGAAAGACGGTGGCGCATTTCGATGTTGCGTTCGCGCAGGATCTTCATCTGGTGCTCCACCAGCGACACGGTATCGCCGCGCCGGTGGGGAATGCGCATCGTCGAAAGCAGGTCTTCATGCTCGACGAAAAAGTCCGGATGGGCCTCCAGGTAAGCGGCCACGGCTGCGGCTTCCGGGTTCTGGCTCGGGGATTCGTCGGGCTGCGGGGCTGGAACCTGAGGCTTATCGGTCATGGTTTGGCTCACTCAAAGACGAACTTGTCCTTCGTATACGCGTACGGCCGGGCCGGTCATCATCACCGGTTGGCCAGGGCCTGCCCATTCGATGGACAGGCGCCCGCCGGGCAGGTCGATCAGCAATGGCGAATCCATCCACCCCTGGCTGATCGCGGCGACGGCCGCAGCGCAGGCGCCGGTGCCGCACGCCTGGGTTTCCCCGGCGCCGCGTTCCCAGACACGCAGTTGCGCGCGATGCCGATCGATGACCTGCAGGAAGCCGACGTTCACCCGCGCCGGGAAGCGCGGATGATGCTCGATCTTCGGCCCCAGTTCGTGCACGGGCGCACTGTTTATATCATCCACCCGCAGCACGGCATGGGGGTTGCCCATGGAAACCGCCGCCAATTCCACCGGCATACCGTCGACGTCGACGGTATAGCTCAGGGCCTGGGCCGGTGCCTGGAACGGAATGTCCGCCGGAACCAGGCGTGGGGCGCCCATGTTGACGCCGATCTGGCCGTCGCTGCGGACATCCAGTTCGATGATGCCGCTTTTGGTCTCGACGCGAATCTGCCGTTTGGCAGTCAGGCGCTTGTCCAGCACGAAGCGGGCGAAACAGCGCGCACCGTTGCCGCATTGCTCCACTTCGGAACCGTCGGCATTGAAGATCCGGTAGCGGAAATCCACGTCCGGGTTGTTCGGCGCCTCGACGATCAGCAACTGGTCGAAGCCGATGCCGGTATGGCGGTCGCCCCATTGCTTGGCATGCTTGGGCAGGATGTGCGCGTGCTGGCTGACCAGGTCGAGGACCATGAAGTCATTGCCCAGGCCGTGCATCTTGGTAAAACGCAGCAGCATGGTATTACTCCGGCAACAGGCTTTCGCCGGCAAACAGCTCGGCTACCGTCTCGCGGCGGCGCACTTCGAATGCCTGATCACCGTCTACCAGCACCTCGGCGCAACGGCCGCGAGTGTTGTAGTTGGAACTCATGACAAACCCGTAGGCACCCGCCGAATGCACGGCCAGCAGATCGCCCTCTTCCAGCGCCAGCTCCCGGCCCTTGGCCAGGAAGTCGCCGGTTTCGCAGATCGGCCCGACGATGTCGTAGGCGCGGACCGCGGTATCGCGTGGGCGCACCGCGGTGACATCCATCCAGGCCTGGTACAGCGCTGGACGGATCAGGTCATTCATGGCCGCGTCGACGATGGCGAAATCCTTGTGCTCGGTGTGCTTGAGGTACTCGACCTGGGTCAGCAGCACGCCGGCATTGGCGACGATGTAGCGACCGGGCTCGAACATCAATGCCAGGTCGCGGCCTTCGAGGCGCTCGCGCACGGTCTTGATGTAGTCGGCCACCAATGGCGGTTCTTCGTCGCGATAACGCACGCCGACACCGCCGCCAAGGTCGATGTGACGCAGGTAGATGCCGCAGTCGCCGAGGCGATCGACCAGCGCCAGCAGGCGGTCGAGGGCATCGATGAACGGTTCGAGGGTGGTCAGTTGCGAGCCGATATGGCAATCGACGCCCAGCACTTCCAGGTTTGGCAGCTGGGCTGCACGTACGTACACGTCCTCGGCGTCGGCAATGGCGATGCCGAACTTGTTTTCCTTGAGACCAGTGGAAATGTACGGGTGGGTGCCAGCATCGACGTCCGGGTTCACGCGCAGGGAAACCGGTGCGCGCACGCCTAGCTCGGCGGCGACGACCTGCAACCGCTCCAGCTCGTCGGTGGATTCGATGTTGAAGCAATGCACACCGACTTGCAGCGCGCGGCGCATGTCTTCGCGGGTCTTGCCGACACCGGAGAAAACGATCTTGTCGGCGCTGCCACCCGCGGCCAGCACACGCTCCAGTTCGCCACCGGATACGATGTCAAATCCGGCGCCAAGGCGCGCCAGGACGTTGAGCACGCCCAGGTTCGAGTTGGCTTTTACCGCGAAGCACACCAGGTGCGGCATGCCTTCGAGGGCATCGGCGAAGGTGCGGTACTGGGCTTCGATATGGGCACGGGAATAGACGTAGGTCGGCGTGCCGAAACGTTCGGCTATCGCGGACAGGGCAACCCCTTCCGCGAACAGCTCCCCGCCACGGTAGTTAAAAGCGTCCATGGCGGTCCCTTAGTAAGTGGTGTGGGTGTCGTGCGCGTGTGACTTGGATTGCGACGACTTGGCCTGCTCTGCTTGTTCTTCGGGGGACTTGCTGTCATCAGGCAGGTACAGCGGACCCTTTTGACCACAGGCTGTCACAAGGCAGGCAACCGCGACGAGCGCAGCAAGGGAAGAGATCAGGCGCTTCATGGCGAAATCCTTGAAAATGCGTTAATTGCGCCGGAGTATACCGGCCACCCGTCAGCTTGCCTATGCAACGGGACGCCCGTCCGGCGGCGCTGGTTGTCTCAACCGGTATATCCTTTGCAATCGCCGGGAAGCGTCCGTATCTTGCGGCGCTTGAGCATGAGCAGACATTTTCGAGGTTGCCGCAATGAGTTTGACTGAAGCCCGTTTCCACGACCTGGTCGATGCGACCCAGCAAACGCTGGAGGATGTGTTCGATGACAGTGGCCTGGATATCGATCTGGAAATTTCCGCCGGTGTACTCACCGTCAAGTTCGAAAACGGTACCCAGCTGATCTTCAGCCGCCAGGAACCGTTGCGGCAGTTGTGGCTGGCGGCGGTGTCCGGTGGTTTTCACTTCGACTATGACGAGGAAAGCGAGCGCTGGATGTGCGACAAGAGCGAAGAGCAGTTGGGCGAGATGCTCGAACGCATCGTCAAGCAGCAGGCGGGCGCTGAGCTCGAATTCGAAGGGCTGTGACCGCGTGAGCCAGCCAGCCCCGGCGCGGCCACCCAAGCCGCTCTACAGCAACGTCAGCCCCGCCGTTCCGTCGCCTTGCACCAGCGTGTGCAAGCTGGATGAGCAGAAGGTCTGCCTCGGCTGTTTCCGGCACGTGGAAGATATCCGCGAATGGCGCTCGGCGGATGATGAGCGCCGGCGGGTGATCTGTGCCGAGGCGGCCAAACGCAAGTCTTTGTCTTGACGCCCGTGGCGAGGGAGCAAGCTCCCTCGCCACAAAAGCCTTCCACCAGATGGGCAAGAACCATCCGGGTTGTATATTTATTGAGCTGTGGTAGTGTCCAGCAACGCCTCAACTCATCGAGGCGCGTGAAAACCCCGTCTTATGTGGCGGGGTTTTGCTTTTTTCGTGCAGAAGAAAGGAGTCTGCCTGGATCATGACCGCACCTTCCATCACCCTGACTCGCTTGGACGTACAACGTTTGGAGCGCTTGATCGACAGCCTGGATGACACGCTTCCCGGTGTGATCGCGTTGCAAACCGAACTGGATCGCGCCGAGACACTGGTCGGCCACGATGAAGTGCCCGCCGATGTCGTGACCATGAATTCGCGCGTGCACTGCCGCGAGGAAAGCAGCGGCAAGGATTACCATCTGACGCTGGTCTACCCGAAGGACGCCAACGCCGACGAGGGCCGGATTTCGATCCTGGCTCCGGTGGGCAGTGCCTTGCTGGGCTTGAAGGTGGGGCAGCACATCGACTGGCCGGCGCCGGGTGGCAAGACCTTGAAGCTGACGTTGCTGGAAGTCGAGTCCCAGCCGGCCAATGGCGGTGATTTCCCGTCCTGAACCCCGTCAGACCTGATTCAATGCTTCGTTCAGTGCGCGCTCCAGGTCGGCCTTGTAGCGCAGGAACAAAATGCTTGGGCAGGCACCGTCACCGACCAGGCCGGAGAGGTCCAGGTCGGTGATATAGCAGCGATAGCGTTCGGCGTCGCGGCGCTGCCCGACGATTTCCCTGGCGACCACGTGAAACAGCTGGTCGCCATGCTCCAGCTCCGAAAATTCCCGTTGGTCGCAATAGAGGGTGACGTGCACTTGCCCGTGCGCCGCTTTGCCGATGATCGCCTGTACGTCGTAGAAGGGCTTGTTGACCGGCGTCTGCGGCGCCTGCCGTGATTCGACCCGCCGGGCCCGCCCGTTACCCGAAGGCAGGAGCTGGTAATAAAGGACTTCCAGGGTCAACGGCTGGGTGGCGTCCATCGGCAGCAAGGCGTCGCGGCGATACAGCACCGACTGCAGGAAGCGCTGCAGCGGCACCAGCAGGCTTTGGTCATCGTGATACGGCAGGCGCTGCTGCCACAACGCGTTGAATTCATCGAGCACATACAGCTCCGCTTCGTCCTCGTAGACCCGGTAGAACACCTGGATGCACTCGGGCTGGCCCATGGGCAGGATCAGGGCCGCGTCGTGTTCTTCCATGGCCATCGCGTCCAGATGCAGCGGGCTGTACGCCGTCAACTCTTCGCCCAGGTAGTCCATCAACGCCGGCAGGCTGCTCAACGCCACATGGTTGACCTGGCCGGGCACCAGCTCCAGCACGTGATAATGCTGCTGGACCTGAAGCAGGTAGCGGTAGTTGAGTTTGCTCAGGAGCAAGGTCTGGGCGGTCTCGATGACTTCTTCAACCCGTCGCGCGATGAACTGCGCACGGTTGTGGCAGAAACAGCGCACCTGCAAGCGTGGCTGGCGCTGCGTAAGGGGCAAGTCGTTGAGGTAGTCGCGCAGGCAATCGAGCAAGGCGTGCTCGCCGTCGAACCGGTTGACCAGTACTTCATTCCAGCTGTTGAGGGTGACCTGGTCGAGGGTCAAGACCAGGTTTTCGCGGACACCGGCGTAGCTCAAGGAGTCGGTGCGCTCGGTGGTCATCAGGATGTTCAGGTCGCGGTGATGCTTGAGCGGGTCGACGCCGACGTTCACCAGGATCAGCACTTCGCCGGGTACGCTGGCATGCAGCAGCTGTTCTTCGTCAACCGTGGCCAGGGGCAGGGCGATGGACTGTTGCAGGCTGCCCAGCAAGTTGAACAGCTCGAACTCGCTCAGGTCGCTGTCGCCGGGGTGTAGCGCCAGGCGCGTGCTACTGTCGATCACGCCGTTGCGGTGGCACCAGGTGAGCAATTCGAGCAATTCGCGGCTGCGCTTGATCGGCGCGAAATTCTCCCATTCCAAGGCATTCAGGCTGCCGTTGTACAAACCCCACTGGTTCTGCCCAGGCTCTTTCTTGTTCGGCGACTGGACCAGGGTCAGGGTGTCTTCGGCCAGGTCCGGGGCGATCCCGGGATTGATGAACTCGACCTTGTCGGCCTTGCGCTCGAAGGCCGCATACAGCCGTCGGCCAAGGACATTGAGGTCGCGCTTGTTGATCAGGCTGACGGTCTTTTCGGTGCGGGCGAACTGGGTCAGGAAACGATAGCTGTAGGTCAGCTCGTTGACCAATGCGCGCCGCTCATTGCTGACCTGGCGGACCTTCCATTGGCTGCGGCTGTCGAGCAACGCGAGTTGGCGTTGATCCCAGCCCCAGTCCCGCGCCAGGCGTTCAAGCAGGTTGCGTTGCCAGCCGCTGCTGCGGGCGTGGCCGGTGAGCTTGCGATTGACCTTCAGGTACAGCGCGCGGCGGATCAGCTCCAGGCGTTCCGGTTCGCCACGGGCGTTGAGGTATTCCTCGAGACGGCGGTAAACCACCATGTACGGGTCCAGCTCGTCCAGGTCCAGGCGATTGGCGAACACCGCCTGCTTGAAGCGCAGGCTCAGGCAGCGCACGTCCGGGTGTTCGCTGGCGTAGACCTCGGTCAGCAAAAGCTTGAGCACGGATTTATAGGGTGACTCGATGCCCTTGAACAACTGCCAGAGCCCGGCGCCGATGAATTCGCCCGGCGGGATGTAGGCCAGATGCCCCAGGTCGAGGGTTTCGTCAGCGCGGATGAAGCGCTTGGAAATCAGCGTGTGGGTGTATTGCTGATAATTTTCTTCTTCATAGACCGGCACCAGCCACCAGATCGGCGTGCGCCCGGCCAGCCAGATGGCGGTGCGGTAGAACTCGTCCAGCAACAGATAATGCTGGGTGGTGCCGCAGTCATCGGAGCTGAGCTGGTTGTCCCGTTCGCCGCGGACGAATCGCGCCGGGTCGATGAGGAAAAAGTGAGCCTCGGCGCCTTGGGTGGCGGCCCAGATTTCCAGCAGTTGGCATTTCTTGCGTAGCTCGGCGAGTTCATCGTCGCTCAAGTCCGGGCCGTGGCACACCCATACGTCCATGTCGCTCTGGTCGGCCTGGGCGAGCGTGCCGAGGCTGCCCATCAGGAACAGGCCGAGGATTGGCCGCGGAGGGTTGCTGCCATGGCGCGGCTTATACGAAAACGAGCGGGTCAGCCGCTGGGCCTCGGCGAGGACATTGGCGTCGGGCTCGTAATTCGACAACCCGGCGGGTGTGCTGCCGGAGACATAGCCGGGCAGCAGTGGATGGTTGACGTGAAAGAACAGCGGAAGCAGCGTCAATACGCCCTGCTGGCGGGTCGATAACCCTTCGAGGGCGCGCTCCATGCGGCCGGTGTTGAGCTTGAGGAAACGCGCGCGTAACTGGCTCAGGACCTTGCGGTCGATTCCCTGGTCCAGATCGGGGCGTATTTCGTGATTGCGGGTCATGTCAGCTCAAACCGGCTCGCGGCGTCGCACGTGGGGAAGCACAAGTGATGGCAGGTTAACGCCCGAATCGTGGAATTCTTGAGCTGATAATGATTTTGACGTCAGGATTTTTATGAAAGAAGCCGTGCGCCTGCGGAAACCCCGAGGTAAAGGGATTTCCGTGGGCGGGAGGAGATCAGGCGGTTTCTTCGGCGCGGAGTATCGTCAGGACAGTTTGCACATTTTGCGCGGCATCACGCCCCAGGCTGGTCAGATAACCGCCATCGGGTTGGTCTATCAGGTCTTTTTCAAACAGGCGCTTGGCAGCGGCGATGGCTTTCGGGGCAGCGGTCTGATGAATTTTCAGGCCTTCCTGGGAACTGTCCAGGTTGAAGAGTGCAAGGATTTCCAGTTCGGCAACCAGCTCAGGGGTAAGCGACATAAGGACTCCAGACTTTCTAGGAATTTGGTCGACAGCGTCACTAAGGTGAGCGCACTCGGCCGAGCTGTCCAGTGTCAGAGTGGTGCTTTTTTGTTTAAAGCGATTTTTTTGTGGCGAGGGAGCTTGCTCCCGCTGGGTTGCGAAGCGACCCCGAAAATTTGCGACTGCTGCGCCCGAAGCGTCGGACTGCCGAGCGGGAGCAAGCTCCCTCACCACAAGAGCGGCGTTGCCCGTCGGGTCATTTCTTTTCCGGCGGCAGCTCAGGCAAGGCGCGTAGGGCGGCTTCGTACCATTCGGTATTGAACGGGCGGTCTTCTTCCAGGATCGCGTCGATTTCAACCGCCAGCACGTGGGCCATCAGGTTGAGGATTTCGTCACGCTCATAACCGACCAGGGTCAACTTGTTGAAGGTGGCCTTGGCCGCTGGCGGGTTGTCGCTTTCGATCTGGTTCTCGATGGCCTGGATCAGCGTGGATTCGACGAACTCTTCTTCGTCATGTTCGATATCGCTTGGCTCGCTCATGGCAGCCTCCTGTAGAAAAGGCCGCCAGTTTACCTGCATTCAGCAGCGTGATGCGCCTGGCGCGAAATGTCCCGCCGGTCTATAACCCAAGGCTGCCAACCCCGCACGGCCTGGAGGCTATGGAATGCTCAAGCTTTATGGTTTTTCTGTCAGCAATTATTACAACATGGTCAAGCTGGCGCTGCTGGAGAAGGGGCTGCCCTTCGAAGAGGTCCAGTTCTTTGGCGCCCAGACCCCGGAAGCCCTGGCTATCAGCCCGCGCGGCAAGGTGCCGGTATTGAAGACCGAGCAGGGCTTTATCAACGAGACCAGCGTCATTCTGGAATATATCGAGCAAACCCAGCCGGGCAAGGCCCTGCTGCCTAACGACCCGTTCGAGCGCGCCCAGGTGCTGGCCTTGTGCCGGGAAATCGAGTTGTACATCGAGCTGCCGGGACGTGCCTGCTATCCCGAAGCGTTTTTTGGCATGGCGGTGCCCGAGGCGATCAAGGACAAGGCCAAGGGCGAGTTATTACTCGGGTTTGCCTCGCTTGGCCGGCACGGAAAATTCTCGCCTTATGTGGCGGGTGACAGCCTGAGCATTGCCGACCTGTATTTCTACTACAGCCTTTCGCTGGCCTTGCCGGTGGGCAAGAAGGTTTTCGATATCGACTTGCTGGCAGAGATGCCGAAGGCCAGGGCCTTGATGGAGCTGCTCGGGCAGAATCCGCACGTGCAGCGGATTGCGGCGGATCGAGAGGCGGAAATGCCGGCGTTCCTGGCGAAGATTGCTGCCAGGAAGTGAGTGGTTTCGTTGTCCTGACGACCGCTATCGCGAGCAAGCTCGCTCCCACATTTGATCTCCATGTTCACAAAATTTGTGTTCACTGAAATCCCTGTGGGAGCGAGCTTGCTCGCGATGCTCTTGCTTTAGCGGCTGGCGAGTAGCGCCTGGCCACGAACGACCGCTGCTTTTACCTGCGCCGGCGCCGTACCGCCAACATGATCACGGGCATTGACCGAGCCTTCCAGTGTCAACACCGCGAACACGTCCTGCTCGATCTGGTCGCTGAACTGGCGCAGTTCTTCCAGGCTCATTTCCGCCAGGTCCTTGCCGTTGTCGACGCCGTACTTCACGGCATGGCCGACAATCTCATGGCAATCACGGAACGGCAGGCCACGGCGGACCAGGTAATCGGCCAGGTCGGTGGCGGTGGAGAAGCCGCGCAGGGCCGCTTCGCGCATGACCGCATGCTTGGGCTTGATGGCCGGGATCATGTCGGCGAACGCTCGCAGCGAATCGCGCAAGGTATCGGCGGCGTCGAACAGCGGCTCCTTGTCTTCCTGGTTGTCCTTGTTGTAGGCAAGTGGCTGGCCTTTCATCAGGGTCAGCAGGCCCATCAGCGCGCCGAATACCCGGCCGCTCTTGCCCCGTACAAGCTCCGGCACGTCGGGGTTTTTCTTTTGCGGCATGATCGAGCTGCCGGTGCAGAAGCGGTCGGGCAGATCGATGAACTGGAATTGCGCGCTGGTCCACAGTACCAACTCTTCGGAGAAGCGCGACAGGTGCATCATTGCGATGCTCGCGGCGGAGCAGAATTCGATGGCGAAGTCGCGGTCCGAAACGTTATCCAGCGAGTTGCCGCCCACCGCATCGAAGCCCAGCAGTTGCGCGGTGTATTCACGGTCGATCGGATAGGTCGTGCCGGCGAGCGCGGCGCTGCCCAGGGGCATGCGATTGGTGCGTTTGCGGCAGTCGACCAGGCGCTCGTAGTCGCGGCTGAGCATCTCGAACCAGGCGAGCATGTGATGCCCAAACGTTACAGGTTGCGCGGTTTGCAAGTGCGTGAAGCCCGGCATGATGCTCTCCGCCTCGCGCTCGGCCTGTTCCAGCAAGCCTTTTTGCAGGCGGGTGATTTCAGCCAGGATCAGGTCGATTTCATCGCGCAGCCATAAGCGAATGTCAGTGGCGACCTGGTCGTTACGGCTGCGACCGGTGTGCAGCTTCTTGCCGGTCACGCCGATGCGGTCAGTCAGGCGCGCTTCGATGTTCATGTGCACGTCTTCAAGGTCCACGCGCCAGTCGAACTGGCCGGCCTCGATCTCGCCCTGGATGGTCTTCAGGCCATCGATGATGCTGTCGCGCTCGGCATCGGTCAGCACGCCGACCTTGGCCAGCATGGTGGCGTGGGCGATCGAGCCCATGATGTCGTGGCGATACAGGCGCTGGTCAAAGTTGACGGAGGCGGTGAAGCGGGCGACGAAGGCGTCGACGGGTTCACTGAAGCGGCCGCCCCAGGACTGATTGGTCTTGTCAGTGCTCATGAATTCGCTCGTGATCGGCTGAAGAAAAAGTAGCGGTTAAGGCTGCGGCGGATGATAGCAGGGTTGCCGGGGCTGGCGCTGGCAATGGTCGGCAGGTTTTGTACCCGGAAACGCCACGCATTTGCCGGGTTTTTGCACAACGATATTTTTCGATTGAGCAATATCGTCGTGGCAACCGTCTACAGTGGACGTAGGGCTTTGCTTTTTCATCTTGGACGCATCGGACGCACCAAAAAAAATGGGGGGTGCTCATATTGATCAGATCGAGTGTTAACAGTCCCTGTGGCGACGTTGTGCGACAACAGGCCTCGAGCTCCGGTAGGCAAGCGCTGGTAAAGATAGGCAACCACCTCGCGGCACTTTTTGGCCCTCGGACGAGTCTTAGCGTGGATCGCGGTGACGGATGTCACTTCCCCTGTCTACGCTATCCTTGTGCGAGACTCACGCAGGAATCCAGCGCAATATGAATGTCCTGATCGTTGACGACGAACCACTGGTCCGCGAGCGCCTGAGCCGAATGCTTGGCGAACTCGAGGGTTACAGTGTCCTGGAGCCGAGCGCCACCAATGGCGAAGAGGCGTTGGCCCTTATCGACAGCCACAAGCCGGATATCGTGCTGCTCGACATCCGCATGCCTGGCCTGGACGGGCTGCAGGTCGCGGCCAAGTTGTGCGAGCGCGAGTCGCCTCCCGCGGTGGTGTTCTGTACCACCCGGGACGATTTTCCTCCGGAGGTGTTGCAGGCCGGTGCCGTGGGCTATCTGATCAAGCCGGTTTCCGTCGAGGCGCTGGAAGAAGCGTTGCGCAAGGCTGAGCGACCGAACCGCGTGCAACTGGCGGCGCTTACCCGCCCGGCCGCCGAGAGCGGCAGCGGCCCGCGCAGCCATATCAGCGCACGGACCCGAAAAGGTATCGAGCTGATTCCGTTGAACCAGGTGGTCTACTTCATTGCCGACCACAAATACGTGACCTTGCGCCACGAAAGCGGAGAAGTGCTGCTGGACGAGCCGCTCAAGGCGCTGGAGGACGAGTTCGGCGAACGGTTCGTACGCATCCACCGCAACGCCTTGGTGGCTCGCGAGCGTATCGAGCGTTTGCAACGCACCCCCCTCGGGCACTTCCAGCTTTACCTCAAGGGGCTCGATGGCGACGCGCTGATCGTCAGCCGGCGGCATGTGGCGGGCGTGCGCAAGATGATGCAACAGCTTTAGCGTGGCGTCCCGCAGCGTTCCATCTCCAGGATTGGCGGCCAGGGAGGCCTTCGCGTCGTGATTCAAGTCAAAGCGGATTTGGCTGAGCTGTTATTATCTGCCGTATCTTTTAAGTACGGATTGATCCATGTCCCCTCGCGAGATCCGCATCGCCACCCGTAAAAGCGCCTTGGCTCTCTGGCAGGCCGAGTACGTCAAAACCCGCCTGGAAGCGGCCCACCCTGGCCTGATCGTATCGCTGGTGCCGATGGTCAGTCGCGGTGACAAACTGCTCGATTCGCCACTGTCGAAGATTGGTGGCAAGGGCCTGTTCGTCAAGGAGCTGGAAACCGCCCTGCTGGACAACGAAGCCGACATCGCCGTGCATTCGATGAAAGATGTGCCCATGGACTTCCCCGAAGGCCTGGGCCTTTTTTGCATCTGCGAGCGGGAAGACCCGCGTGATGCGTTTGTCTCCAACAGCTTTTCCAGTCTTGAAGCATTGCCGCCGGGAAGTGTGGTCGGCACTTCCAGCCTGCGTCGCCAGGCGCAGTTGCTGGCGCGGCGTCCGGACCTGCAGATCCGCTTCCTGCGCGGCAACGTCAACACGCGCCTGGCCAAGCTCGATGCTGGCGAATACGACGCGATCATCCTCGCCGCCGCCGGCCTGATCCGGCTCGGATTTGAAGATCGCATCACCTCGGCCATCAGCGTTGATGACAGCCTGCCGGCCGGTGGGCAAGGCGCGGTGGGCATCGAATGCCGTAGCGCCGACAGCGAAATCCATGCGCTGCTGGCGCCGCTGCACCACGACGACACCGCCACGCGGGTCTTCGCCGAGCGCGCCCTGAACAAGCATCTGAACGGCGGATGCCAAGTGCCGATTGCCTGCTACGCCGTGCTCGAAGGCGAGCAGGTCTGGCTGCGTGGCCTGGTGGGCGATCCCAGCGGCGGCCAACTGCTCAGCGCCCAGGCCCGAGCACCGCGCGGCGATGCCGAGGCGCTGGGCGTGCGGGTGGCCGAAGACCTGCTGAGCCAGGGCGCCGATGACATCCTCAAGAAAGTCTACGGCGAGGCTGGCCACGCGTGACGGGCTGGCGGCTGCTGCTGACCCGGCCGACGGACGAATCGGCGGCCCTGGCGGCTGTGCTGGCGGATGCGGAAATCTACAGCAGCAGCCTGCCGCTGCTGGATATCGAGCCGGTCCCGGTGACCGAATCCGGGCAGGCGATCCTCCGTGAATTGAATCAGTATTGCGCCGTGATCGTGGTCAGCAAGCCCGCCGCGCGCTTGTGCGTGGAGCTGCTGCGTCAGTATTGGCCGCAACCTCCGGTCTTGCCATGGTTCAGCGTGGGCGCCGCAACCGGACAGATTCTTGCCGATGCCGGCCTCAGCGTGTTTTATCCCGATAACGGCGACGACAGCGAAGCCTTGCTTGAGCTCGGGCCGTTGCGCCAGGCTATCGACCGACCCGATCCCCGTGTCTTGATCGTCCGCGGTGAGGGTGGGCGCGGCTTGCTGGCAGAGCGTTTGCGCGAGCAAGGTGCTAGTGTCGACTATCTTGAGCTGTACCGGCGCGGCCTGCCGCAATACGCCGAGGGCGAACTGCCGGCCAGGGTCGAAGCGGAACGCTTGAACGCGCTGGTGGTCAGCAGTGGGCAGAGCTTCGAGCATCTGCGCCGGCTCGCCGGTGAAGCGTGGCCCGCCCTGGCGCGGCTGCCGTTGTTCGTTCCAAGCCCCAGGGTCGCCGACATGGCGCGTGCCGCCGGGGCCCGGACAGTTATTGATTGCCGTGGCGCCAGCGCCGCGGCTTTGCTGGCGGCATTACGGGAACAATCCGTGCCGTTTTCCAATGCAAAGGATGGATACGTGAGCGAAACAGCCTTGCCAAAAGATCAGGACCAGCCAGCGCTTGATGCGCCGCTTGAAACGGCGCCGCCGATAGCACCGCGTCGCGGCAACGGGCTGGCGATTGTCGCGTTGTTGTTGGGGGCTGCCGGCGTCGCCGTGGGTGGCTGGGGTGTATGGCAAGTGCGTCATCTGCAAGCCAACACCCAGCAGCAATCCGCGCAGGTCCAGTCGCTCAATGACCAGGCCCAGGGCCTCAAGCTCAATGAGCAACGCCTGAGCGCGCGCCTGGAGCAATTGCCTCCGGCCGAAGAACTGGAGGAGCGCCGCCGCCAGGTTGCCCAGTTGCAAGGCGACCAGCAGCGTCTCAACCAGCGCCTGGAAACCGTGCTGGGTGCCAGCCGCAAGGATTGGCGCCTGGCCGAAGCCGAGCATTTGTTGCGCCTGGCCAGCCTGCGTCTTTCCGCCCTGCAGGACATCAGCAGTGCCCAGGCGCTGGTACAGGGCGCCGATGAAATCCTGCGCGAGCAGAACGACCCGGGCTCGTTCGCTGCCCGCGAGCAATTGGCCAAGACCCTCGCTGCGCTGCGCAGCACCGAGCAGCCGGATCGTACCGGGCTGTTCCTGCAACTGGGTGCCTTGCGTGACCAGGTGCTGCAGTTGACCGAGCTCGCGCCCGAATACAAGGACCGTGGCGAGTCGCTGCTGGGGCTGACGAGCGACGGCGATGGTGCCAGTCGCTGGGCGCAGTGGTGGGACCGAATCTCGCGTTATATCCGCATCGATTTCAATGCCGATGAAAACGTCCGTCCACTCCTGGCCGGACAGAGCCTGGTCCAGGTGCGCCTGGCCTTGAGCCTGGCGCTGGAGCAGGCGCAATGGGCCGCGCTCAATGGTCAGGCGGCGGTGTACACCCAGGCGCTGGCCGAGGCGCGTGACGTGCTCAGGAACAACTTCAACCAGGACAACCCGCAAAGCAAGATCATGCTCGAGCGGGTTGGCGAGTTGAGCAAGTTGCCGGTGACAGTGGTCACGCCGGACCTGACCGGCACCCTGAGCGCCGTCCAGGCCTACCTCGAGCGCCGCAACCTGAATGCTGAAGACTCGGTCAAGCCGCTGCCCAAGGCGGGCGGGCAGGAGACCGCGCCATGAAACGTCTCTACGTGATTCTGTTCGTGGTCATCGCGGCCGCAGCCTTGCTGGGCGTGGCGATTTCCGAGCATTCGGGTTACGTGCTGGTGGCGTACAAGAGCTTCCGCTACGAAGCCGGCCTGTGGGTCACCCTCGCACTGATCGCGGTGATCTGGTTGTTGTGGCGCGCAGTGTTTGCTCTGGTCGGGCTGGTAACCACGTCCACTGGCGTGGTCAACCCGTGGTCGCGACGCAACCGCAGTCGTCGCGTACAAGTTGCAATCGAACATGGCCAGCTGGACCTGGCCGAAGGCCGTTGGGCCAGCGCCCAGCGGCATCTTCACCGCGCCGCCGAAGCCGAGCGCCAGCCCTTGTTGTATTACCTCGGCGCCGCCCGCGCGGCCAATGAACAAGGCCTCTACGAGCAAAGCGACAGTCTGCTTGAGCGCGCCCTGGAGCGGCAGCCCCAGGCCGAGCTGGCCATCGCGTTGACTCACGCCCAATTGCAGACGGACCGGGGTGACACCGACGGTGCGTTGAGCACGCTGCAAGCCATGCATGAACGCCATCCTCACAACGCCCAGACCCTGCGTCAGTTGCAGCGCTTGCACCAGCAGCGCGGTGACTGGTCGGCGGTGATCCGGCTGTTGCCGGAGCTGCGCAAGGACAAGGTTCTGCCGCCCGCCGAACTGGCTGAGCTGGAACGGCGGGCCTGGGGCGAAAACCTCACCTTGGCTGCCCATCGCGAAGCTGACGGAAGCGTCGGCTTGCAATCGCTCGATCGGGCCTGGCAACAGCTCACCTCAGCCCAGCGCCAGGAACCGGCAATGGTGCTCGCCTATGCCGAGCAACTTCGTCAGCTGGGCGCCCAGGAGCAGGCTGAGGAGGTATTGCGGGTTGCGCTCAAGCGTCACTACGACAGCCATCTGGCGCGTTTGTACGGACTGGTTCGCGGCGCTGACCCGAGCCGCCAGTTGCAAGCGGCCGAGGGCTGGCTCAAGGAGCATCCGAATGACCCGAGCCTGCTCCTGACGCTGGGGCGTCTGTGCTTGCAAAACAGCTTGTGGGGCAAGGCGCGGGATTATCTCGAAAGCAGCCTGCGCATCCAGCGCAACCCTGAGGCTTGTGCCGAACTGGCCCGCTTGCTGGCGCAACTGGGCGATGCGGAGCGCAGCAACCAGTTATTCCAAGAGGGGCTGGGGCTGCTGGACGAGCGCTTGCTGGCGGCACCCTTGCCGGTTCCGAACGCTTGAATTGCTAATGAATCATCGTGGCGAGGAAGCTTGCTTCCTTGCCGCCTTTCCATCCCGTCGAGGGTGAATTGGGTCCGTTATGCGGCCGCTGAAGCTCTCTTCAGTAAAATCCTACAGCCTGCTGCGCCAAGTCTCGTGGTGCTTGTCGGGTATTCCTTACATCTTTGACGAAGTCTCCGCAACGCCTCGTCTTGAAAGGTCCGAGGGCTTTCCTCTACCGTAACCGCTTGTCTTTTCTGTTACGGAACCGCCATGTCTTTGGCCAGCTCTCGCTCTCTGTTTCTACTGGCTTCCATCGCCGCGGCTCTGGTTTTGGGGATCACGTTTTACCTGGAATATGCGGTCGGTCTGACCCCGTGCAGCCTGTGCATTTTGCAGCGGTTATGCCTGACGCTGTTCCTGATGAACTGTCTTGTCGCTTGCGTGCATGGCCCGGCTCTGAGAGCTAGCGTTGTGTATGCGGCGGTGGGCGTGGCCTTCGTCTCGGGAGGGCTGGCGCTGGCGTGGTATCACGTCCTTGCGCAGAGCGATTCGATCGAGCTGTTGCCCGACTGCCTCGCCAAGCTCAGGGGCGCCGATTTGTGGTGGCATGCCATGCATCGCGCGCTTGACGGAGCGATCGATTGCACGAGCGTCTCCTGGACGCTGTTTCGTCTGAGCATCCCTGAATGGAGCCTGCTGTTTTTTATCGCGCTCTTCATCTCGATGACTTATCTGCTGCTGCGCCTGGCCTGGAATGCCCTGGTGCCACCGCTCGGCGACGAGACGTCGCAGTTGGTCCGAAGGCTGGATCAAACACTTGTATGAACTTTATAGCCTGCGTACCTTGAAGCAGTTGTCGTGCGGGCATAATCTGGCCGGCACGTATCATTGGAATCATGCCACTCGATCTGGTTGTGTCTGGCTCGTTCCTGGTCATCCAGGTGTGCTCCAGACTGCGGGGGGTGTGACTCAGAAGGGAAGAAATCACCATGCTCGAAAGTTGTCAGAATGCTCAGGAACGCTGGGGTGGGGTGCATCTGCTGATCGACCGCTGGTTGCAGGAGCGTCATGAACTGGTTCGAGCCTATGATGCTCTTGGCGACAAGCCTGAAGCACTGAGTGAAAGTCGCAAGCCTTTGCAGGAATTTTGCGGTGTGCTGGTGGACTATGTGTCGGCCGGTCATTTCGAGATCTACGAGCAACTGACGGGCGAGGCCAAGGCCTTCAATGACAAACGCGGCCTGGAACTGGCTGATACGATTTATCCGCGCATCGATGTCATCACCGAGAAGCTGTTGGCCTTCAATGACCTCTGTGATGAAGGCAAATGCGTAGCGGAAAAATTCAAGGAACTGGGCGGTTTGTTGCATGAGCGTTTCGAGCTGGAGGATTGCCTGATCGAGGTGCTGCACAACGCCCACAAGGAAGAGGCTACCGCCCAGGCTTGAGGGCTTGGCGGTGACAGGAAACGGTGCGCTTTGCGCGCCGTTTTTCGTTTAACGGCTTCAGGTCGTTGCGCCCAGCAATTCAATTTCGAACACCAGCGGCGTGAAGGGTGGAATCACGTCCCCGGCACCTTCGGCGCCATAGGCCAAGGCCGAAGGAATCACCAATCGCCACTTCGCGCCCACCGGCATCTGGGGCAGTGCGCTGCGCCAACCATCAATCACGCTGTCAAGATTGAACCACTGCGCCTGATGGTTGGAATCGAAAACGGTGCCGTCCGGCAATTGACCGACATACCGCACCTGGACCTTGCCGTGGGGGCCGGCCTTCGCGCCGCTGCCCGGCTTGAGTTCGGTCAGCAGGATGCCGTCCGACAATTGCTGGACGCCCGGCCGGCCTTTTTCCTCATCGAGAAATTTCCGCTCGCTCTTCAGCGCCATTTGCGTTTGCGGCGTGGACGACTGCGCCAGGAGTTGCGCCTGATGTTCGGCCAGGATCCGTTCGATGCGCTCATCTGCCAGGGCCAACGGTTTACCCAGATAGGCCTGCTGGAGGCCTTCGACCAGGGCCTGGATCTGCAGGTCCGGCACGTCCTGACGCAGGCGCTCGCCCAGGCTGGCGCCGAGGCTGTAGGCCAGGTCGCGAGCGTCGTTGGCGTCGGCTTTTTCAGCGGCCTGAGCCAGGAAGCAAACCATGCAAAGAAATAAAAAAAGGTGACGCGACATGTGTACGTTCTCCGCCCTCGATTCGAGGGATTATGCCAGTGTCGATAACGCTCGAAGCGATTTGTCCTGGCAGTGCTGCAGACTATTTTTTGCCTCGTGCAACGCAACGCCTTGTGTAGTGTCAACATGCCCTAGCGGCGGTTGCAGCAGAGGTCTAGTATGAGCCGCACTCACGTCAGTCAGGAGGTAAACCATGTCGGCCACCAAGAAGCCTGTAAACACTCCGTTGCACTTGCTCCAACAATTGTCGGGCAGCTTGCTCGAGCATCTGGAAAATGCCTGCTCCCAAGCTCTGGCTGATGCTGAAAAACTGCTCGCCAAGCTGGAAAAACAACGCGGCAAGGCGCAGGAAAAACTGCACAAGTCGCGAACCAAGCTGCAAGACGCGGCAACCGCCGGCAAGGCCAAGGCACAAACCAAGGCCAAGGATGCCGTGAAGGAACTCGAAGACCTGCTCGATGCCTTGAAGGATCGTCAATCCGAAACCCGCGCCTACATCCTGCAACTCAAGCGTGATGCCCAGGAAAGCCTGAAGCTGGCCCAAGGTGTCGGTCGCGTTCAGGAAGCCGCCAGCAAGGCGCTGAGCCTTCGCGCGGCCAAGCCTGCCGCTGTATCGGCCAAGAAGCCAGCGGCTAAACCTGTCGCGGCAAAAACTGCGGCCAAGGCGCCCGTCAAGCCAGTCGCCAAAGTTGCCGGCAAGCCGGCTGCCAAACCTGCCGTGAAACCAGTCGCTGCCAGCGCTGCGAAACCTGCGGCGAAAAAACCGGCCGTGAAAGCAGCTGCCAAGCCTGCCGTCAAAGCTCCTGCTGCCAAGCCTGTTGCCGCCAAACCAGCCGCAAAAGTTGCCGCCAAGCCTGCCGCTAAAACCGCTGCTGCCAAACCCGCTGCGACGAAGACCGCCGCTGCCAAGCCTGCTGCGAAAGCGGCGGCCAAACCTGCTGCCGCGAAGCCGGCCGCCAAGCCTGCCGCTGCCAAACCCGCTGCCGCCAAGCCTGCTGTCAAATCGGCGGCCAAGCCGGTTGCTGCTGCCAAGGCTCCCGTCAAAGCACCTGTAAAGGCCGTGGCAAAACCCGCAGCAGCCAAACCAGCCGCCAAGCCGACAACGGCCAAGCCGGCCGCTGCAAAACCTGCAGCCAAACCCGCTGCGAAGCCTGCCGTGAAAAAGCCTGCTGCTGCAAAACCGGTGACGGCTCCGGTTGCCAAACCTGCCGCGCCAGCACCAGCGGCCGCAGTGACGCCTGCGCCAACGACCAGCACGCCGGCGCCAGCGGTGAACCCAAGCGTAACCACCGCGCCGAGCACCACTGCGCCCCGCGCTTCCTAAGGGGTGACTGCCGCGACGCGCAGCCGATGCAGCGCGTCGCGGTTGGTTTGGCCGGCATTCGCCACCAGCTTCTGCAACCACTGCGCTGTCGCTTCATCCTGGCCCTTGGGCCAGTCCCCTGCCGTGGCTTCCAGCCGCTCCAGCAATTGTCGTTCGGCTTCCAGCTCCAGTTTCTTGATCTGTTCGCGCAGGCTACCCAGCCCGGCGTCCTGGCAGGCGAGGTCTTTCCATTGTGTGCGCAACGTCCGCAATGGCTGGACGACGGCTGCGTCCCAGGGGCCGGCCACGTGCCGAAGCTGCTGCAACCTCTGCTCATCACAGGTTACCCCGCGTTGTTCCAGCCACAGCCCGCAAAGCACCAGGCAGACGTTCGCGCCTTCTGCCTGCAACGCCAGGCACGCCGCTTCCACGCCAGGCCTGGCATAAAGGTTGATCGAAAAGCTCCACAGATCAGAGGACATCGTGCTACTCGCGCCAGTTGCGAGCGAAGCTGGTAGACTCCGCCGCCATTATGATTCGACTTCAGAACCTGACTTTACAGCGTGGCCCGCAACGTCTGCTAGAAGACGCCGAGCTGACCCTGCACGCCGGCCACAAAGCCGGCCTCATCGGTGCCAACGGCGCCGGCAAATCGAGCCTGTTCGCTTTGCTGCGCGGCGAGTTGCACCCGGATTCCGGCGATTGCTTCCTGCCGGCGGATTGGCGCATCGCCCACATGCGTCAGGAGGTCGATACGCTCGAACGCCTGGCCGTGGATTATGTGCTCGATGGCGACCTGCGTCTGCGTGAGGTGCAACGCGATCTCGCCGCGGCCGAAGCCGCCCATGACGGTGCCGCCCAGGCGCGCCTGCACTCGGAGCTCGACAGTGCCGACGGCTACACCGCGGACGCCCGGGCACGTAAATTGTTGGCCGGCCTGGGCTTTACCAACGAACAGATGGATCGCCAGGTCGGCGACTTCTCCGGTGGCTGGCGGATGCGTCTGAACCTGGCGCAGGCCCTGATGTGTCCCTCGGACCTGTTGCTGCTCGACGAGCCGACCAACCACCTGGATCTGGACGCGATCATCTGGCTCGAAGAGTGGCTCAAGAGTTACCCCGGTACACTGCTGCTGATTTCCCACGACCGCGACTTCCTCGACGCCGTGGTGGATCACGTAGCCCATGTCGACCAGCGCAAGCTCACCTTGTACCGCGGCGGCTACAGTGCCTTCGAGCGTGCCCGTGCCGAACGTCTGGCCCAACAACAGCAGGCCTACGAGAAGCAACAGGCGCAACGTGCGCACATGGAAAGCTACATTGCCCGCTTCAAGGCCCAGGCTACCAAGGCCCGCCAGGCCCAGAGCCGGATCAAGGCGCTGGAGCGGATGGAAGAACTGTCGGCGGCCCACGTCGACTCACCATTCGATTTTGTCTTCCGCGAATCGAGCAAGATCTCCAGTCCGCTGATCGACCTGTCCGACGCGCGCCTGGGCTATGGCGACAAGACCGTGTTGGAGAAGGTCAAGCTGCAACTGACCCCAGGCGCGCGGATCGGTCTGCTGGGGCCCAACGGTGCCGGTAAGTCGACCCTGATCAAGAACCTCTCTGGCGAGCTCCAGCCCTTGGCCGGACGCCTGACGCGCGGCGAAAACACGGTGGTCGGCTACTTCGCCCAGCATCAGTTGGACTCGCTCGATGCCAAGGCCAGCCCGCTGTTGCATCTGCAACGCCTGGCGCCGACCGAACGTGAGCAGACTCTGCGCGATTTCCTCGGTGGTTTCGACTTTCGCGGCGCGCGTATCGACGAGCCGGTGCTGAATTTCTCCGGTGGCGAGAAGGCGCGCCTGGCGCTGGCGTTGATCGCCTGGGACCGGCCGAACCTGTTGCTGCTCGACGAGCCGACCAACCACCTGGACCTGGAGATGCGCCTGGCCCTGACCATGGCCTTGCAAGAGTTCAGCGGCGCGGTGCTGGTGGTCTCCCACGACCGGCATTTGCTCAAGAGCAGCACGGACAACTTCTTCCTGGTGGCTGACGGCAAGGTCGAGGAGTTCGATGGCGATCTCGAAGACTATGCGCGCTGGCTGGTGGAATATCGCCAGCGCAACGCACCGGTCAGCAGCACCCCGGTGAACCCGGACAAAACCGACAAGAAGGCCCAGCGCCAGGCCGCGGCAGCGTTGCGTCAGCAGTTGGCGCCGCACAAGCGCGAGGCCGACAAGCTCGAAGCCGAGTTGGGCAAGCTGCATGAAAAGCTGCAGAAAATCGAAACCAGCCTTGGCGACAGCGGTCTCTACGAGGCAGCGCGCAAGGACGAGCTGCGTGATCTGCTGGCTGAACAGGCCAGGCTGAAAGTTCGAGAAGCGGAACTTGAGGAGGCGTGGATGCAAGCCCTGGAGTTGCTGGAAAACCTGCAAGCGGAGCTGGAGGCGTTGTCCTGATGGAAGCGTTGTCCCTGCCTATACCCGTCATGTGGATCGAGCCGATCTGGCTCGGTGTGCAAATCCTGCTGATTCTGTTGGTCGGTTATGTTGCCCAGCGTGTCGTCGCGCGCTTCCTCACGGGGCTCGGTGAGCGCTACCCACTGCCGCCCCAGTTGGTGATCATCCTGCGCGGGGTGCTGCGCTGGCTGATCATGGGCAGCGCGGTACTGGTGGCGCTCGAACGCCTCGGCGTCTCGGCCACGGTGCTGTGGACCGCGTTGTCGGGGTTCGTCGCCGTGGCTGCGGTGGCGTTCTTCGCCATCTGGAGCGTGCTGTCGAACCTGCTCTGCGCCATTCTGATCTACACCGTCGGCCCGTTCCGCCTGGGTGACGTGGTCGAGCTGGTCGAGGCCACCGACAAGCCTGGCATCAAGGGGCGGGTGGTGGCGATCAACCTGCTCTATACCACCTTGATCGAACCCGAGGAGCTCGGTACCGGCAGCTCCATGGTGCAGGTGCCCAACAGCCTGTTCTTCCAGCGTTCGGTCCGGCGCTGGCGCGGCAGCGAAGCGTTTCCGGTCGGCGGTTTCGTCGAATAGTCCGATCCCAGGGCTAGTTCTGAAAAAAACGGTGGTTATCCGCACGGCGGCGCATTAGCTTATTCGTTTCGACGGAACTGAGCCGAGGTGTGCGATGTTGCTGGAAACGTGGCTGGCGTTCTTCGCCGCCTGCTGGGTCATCAGCCTTTCGCCGGGCGCCGGTGCCATTGCATCGATGTCCAGCGGTCTGCAATACGGTTTCTGGCGTGGCTACTGGAACGCCCTGGGCCTGCAATTGGGCCTGGCGTTGCAGATCGTGATTGTCGCCGCCGGTGTTGGCGCGATTCTCACCGCGTCAGCTACCGCCTTCTACGCAATCAAGTGGTTCGGCGTGGCGTACCTGGTCTATCTGGGCGTCAAGCAATGGCGGGCCATTCCCGCAGACCTTAGCGACGACGCGGCGGTGCGCCCCATCGGCAAACCCCTGGCTTTGGTGTTCCGCGGTTTCCTGGTGAATGTCAGCAACCCCAAGGCGCTGGTATTCATGCTCGCGGTGCTGCCGCAGTTCATCGATCCTCATGCCCCGTTGGTCAAGCAATACCTGATCCTGGGCGTGACCATGATCTGCGTCGACCTCATTGTCATGGCCGGGTACACCGGGCTGGCATCCAAGGTCTTGCGCCTGTTGCGTACCCCGAAACAGCAACGGCGGATGAACCGGACTTTCGCCGGGCTGTTCATCGGCGCGGCAGGTCTGCTGGCGACGATTCGCAGGGCTGCGGTGTAGTTACCGTGGCGAAGGCGAGCTCTTGTGGCGAGGGAGCTTGCTCCCGCTGGGCTGCGTAGTAGCCCCAAAAGAGGCGGTCGCTACGCAACCGAGCGGGAGCAAGCTCCCTCGCCACGAAAAGCACTTAGCTGGCAATGCGCTTCAGCGCAGGATTACCGGCGCGGTATCCCTCGGCAGGTTATTGCGCTGCACCGGCTCGCCAGGCTGTTCATGGCTCGGGCCACCGAGCTGCTCGCTCAACTGCCGCGCCACGTCTTCACCCAACGCCTTGGACACTTCGCGCACGACCCGTGGGCGATTGAGGCTGATACGCACGTCCCGGTGGTTCAACAGCTTGGTGTCCTGGCCCTCGCCCATGGCGGTGAAGGCCGAGGTGATTTCATAGGTCTTGGTGTTGATCAGGCTGAAATCCGCCACCAGCGACAGTGCGAGCACCGCCGAGTAGCTGTCGGCAGTGCCCAGCTCGTTGATGTCCCGAGTGAAATCGATGTCCGACACGGTGCCGAACAGCACATAGTCGGCGCCCTTGAAATGCCCGGCCTTGATTCGCTTGATCACGTCATAGACATCGCCCGTGGACGATGCGGTGTGCGGCGTGCCCTGCACCAGCTGGAACATACCGCTGCGCAGGATCTCGCCCTTGATGTCGCCAGTGAACTTGCGCAGTTCGCCTTGCTCGATGTAGCTGCTGGTCGCTTCCATCTCTTCGTAGCTCGACGACGCGCTGGCGCTGTACGGGTTCGCCTGGAAGTTGCTCTGGGCCGAAACGGTGTGGATGTATTCTTCCACGCGTTGCTGGTACGCCAGGTCAGTCACTGCGACTCTTGGGGCCGCCTGCGCACTGAATGCGCAGGCCAGGGCCATGATGCCGATCCATGTACGCATGGCTTAACGCTCCGTGGTCTTGCGGATTTCTTTCTCGTCCATCCATTCGGCCAGACCGCTTTCAACATCGATCAGTTGCAGGCTGAATTTGTAGAAGACGTCCTTGTAGTCTTCGCTGCGCTTGACGATCGAGCTGATGGAACCCTCGATGCGGTACTTGGCGGCGATCATGTTGCCGGTCTTGGCCACTGTGCTTTTTTTGTACAGGCCGCTCTGGTTCTGCAGCTTGAGCTGGTCGACCTGGCTGTCCATGGCATTGTTGTCACTGGCAAAGCGTGCCGCGCCGGTTTTCATCAGTTGGGTCTTGATGCTGGTAGTGATCTCGCGAGTATCGATGTACTCGCTGGTCTTGTTCTTCACGTCGTAGACCTGCACCACCGGACGGCCCTGCAGGATGCCGGACTGGGCGAGGGAGCGGGTCATCGACTCGGCGATCATCTGCAAGTCTGTGGAGCCGAATTCGTTGGTGACGGTTTCCACGGCCTTGGTGTCGCCATAGCTGATGTTCTTGTTGCCCAGGACCGGCGAGTTGTTGGCGCAGCCGCTGACCAGCAGGGCGGCGAGGGCGAGGGAGGAGATGCGTAGGAACATTTAGGTGCTCTCTAAAATCTGAAAAAAGGAGTAGAAATCACTAGGCGCTTTTCTGTGGGAGCGAGCTTGCTCGCGATTGCTGTGTGTCATTCACCCCATCGCTGGCTGACCCGACGCTATCGCGAGCAAGCTCGCTCCCACAGGTCCAGCACCTCAAGGGGTATTGATTTCCAAACGGAAATCCACGGCCTTGGGCGTCGGTGCGATGGCCGGCAGGAAGCGGGTCTGTTCGCCATACAGCGTCAGGGTTTTCCAGGTTTCCTCTTCGGCGATCGGGAAGCCTTCCGGTCCCAGCCAGGCGAAGCGGTAATACATCGTCTTGTTATTGAAACTGGTGTTGCTCAACTGCACGTTGACGGTCATGTAGCCGTTTTCGCGGGCGACGCGCATGGCGCCGACCACGATGTTTTTTGTCTTGCCCATCGCCACGACCTTGCTGGCGGCAGTGCCGGGCTCCGGTGGTGGTGGGGTGGCGCAACCGGCCAGCAAGGCCAGGGCGCCGACGGCGATCAGTTTTAAACGCATGTGAACAAGACTCCGTTCTTAAGGTTGCTTGAGGGCGATGGCGGTCGGGTTGGCGCTCGGGATCACCTGGGCCGCAAGGCCGCCGGCGAAGACCTGGCTGCCCACCGCCCGCAGGCTGATGACCTGGTAGCGCTGATCAACCTTGACCTTGACCACCGAGCCGCCTACCGCGCTTGGCAGGGTGACCTGGTGTTCGCCCTTCTTCAGGCGCAGGCGCACCACTTGGGTGTAGTCCGGCAAGGTGCGCCAGGTGCGGGTGTCGGCGCCTTCGAGCACGGCCGAGGTGATGCCCACGGCCAGGCCGGCCAGCGGGTTGGTTTCGTTGATCTGTTTTTGCGCCACGCCACGGGTGATGGCACGCACGGTCGTGCGCAGGATGATCCCCGGCATGTCGTCGCGCAGCGCCCGGCGCGACATGGCGGTGGTGCTGTTGAGCTGGGTTAGGTCCAACTGGCGGCCGTCGACGCCGATCTGGGCGAAGGTCGCGGTGGAGGTGTCCGGCTTGATCAGCGGGAAGGACAGTGGCGTGATGACCACATTGCCGCTGATCGGCAAGGGCAGCGGGATTCGCATCGAGTCACGGGATGGCGCCAGGCCGCTCTGCACCACAATCAGGACGTCACTGTCGTCGTCCTTCGCGGCAGGCTTGTCGAGGTTGAGCAGCGCCTGTTCCAGCAGCGGGGTGTTGGGACGCAGTTCGGCGGCCTTGCGATAACCCGGCGCGGCCAGATCTTTCTCGCCCAGGGCTTCGTAGACGAAACCTGCCAGGTAATGGCTGAACGCGCTCTGGTAACTGTTTTTCAGGCTGACCACTTCAGGGGCGTCAAGGCTGGCGACCGGATAACCCTTGAGGTCCTTGTATTCGGTCTTGACCCCCTGTTTCTCCGCGTCTTCCTCGCGCTTGAGGTATTCCTTGTCGCGCAGGTCGGCGATCACGGCTTCGCGCTCGTGGGTCTTCTTGATCTGCATCCGTGCGCCGTCGAAGTCATTCACCGCCAGCAGGTTCAACGCCATCTGAGTGGTGAGCATGACCTTTTCATAGTCATAACCCTCATAGCGCCGGACTTTGTCATTGACCAGGAAACTGCCGAACTGCGCAACGTACTTGGCGGTATCGAGCTTGACGGCGTCTTCCCACTGCCCGACTTGCTGGTCGGCGCTGGTCCAGGCGGTCTGGCTGCCGGACAGGTCGCCCTTGGCGCGCAGCAGCTCACCCTTTTCGAAGAAATAGAGCAGGTCTTTGTCTTTGCTGGTGTTGTTTTTTTCCAGCAGGGTCAATGCCGCGTCGACGTTGCCCGAGGCCAGTTGCTGATTGGTCTGCGCCAGTTCGCTGTCGTAGTTGCGAAACGCCGAGCAGCCGGACAGCAAGGTGATCGCGCCGAGGGCGACCGAGAAAAGAGCACGGGATGCCATGAACACTTCTTCCCTGAGTATCAGCCGGGGGGTGCGGGTCGGGCTGGGGCGATCCACGGACAGGCGCTTTTGCGCCGTCGGTTCCTCAAGTCCAGAGGAGCTTTTATGCCTTCTTCTAATAAGAAGGCGACGCATTATAAGCAGTGGATTTGCTTGTGTAGTGGCTTTTTAGTTTCTAAATGATGTTTTTGTGATGTCATCTTCAAAGCATGAAGATCCGATGAAAATGCTTGGCCGGAACACATCGGTGCTTGAGCCAAGCGCACTGGAAGTGAACAATGTGTTACTTCTTATTTCCAATCGAGAGTCATTCATGACTGCCCCGTTTCGTTTCCTGGCCTGGATTGCGCTGCCGATGCTTGCGCTTTGCAGTGCCGATCTGCTGGCTGACACTGTTGAAGGCGCGCCACAGGCGCTGCACTTGCTGGATTACATCGGGGCGGATTACCCGGCGACCGTCGACGCGGGGAAGGTCATCGACGATGCCGAATATCGCGAGCAACTGGAATTCACTCAAGTGCTGGAAGGGCTGGTCGCCGCGCTGCCAGGCAAGCCAGAAAAAGCTGAGCTGACGCAAGGCATCGGTACGTTGCGCAGTGCGATCAGCCAGCGCCAGGACGGCGCTGACGTGGCCCGTCTGGCGCGGCAGCTGGGGGCCAGGCTGGCCGTAGCCTATGAGGTCAGTCAGGCGCCGGTGATCACCCCGGACCCGACGCGCGGGGCGCCGTTGTATGCCCAGAACTGCTCGGTGTGCCATGGTGACAGCGGTGCCGGCGACGGTCCGGCGGGTGTCGGCCTGGAGCCGCCGCCCTCGAACCTGCGCGAGGGGCAGCGCCTGGATCGCCTGAGCCTCTACGCGATCTACAACACCCTGGGCATGGGCGTCGAAGGCACCGATATGCCGGCCTTCGCCGATCAGCTCGACGACCGTCAACGCTGGGACCTGGCGACCTACATCGCCAGCTTCAGCGCCGACCCGGCTGCGGCCAAGGGCGAGCAGGCCTTCAACCTTGCCGACCTGGCCCGCCAGACCCCGGCCGAAGTCCTCGCCGCCCAGGGGCCCGCGGCAGCGGCGACGTTCCGCGCCCAGCGCGCCCAACCACCGCAGGTGCAGCGCGGCCCGGCGCAGTTGCTTGACTACACCGCCGCTACCCTGGACAAGAGCATCGCGGCGTATCGCACAGGTGACCACGACCAGGCCTACGACCTGTCGGTGGCGGCGTACCTGGAAGGCTTCGAGCTGGTGGAAAGCTCACTGGACAATGTCGACGCCAACGTCCGTAAAGATACCGAGAAGGCCTTGATGGCCTACCGTCAGTCCCTGCAGGACGGTTTGCCGGTCGAGCAGGCCGAGCAACGCCTGGACGCGGCCAAGGCCAAGTTGAAAGAATCCGCCGGCCTGCTCGGTGGCGATGGCTTGAGCTGGTCGCTGAGCTACATTTCGGGCTTGCTGATTCTGCTGCGCGAAGGCCTGGAAGCGATCCTGGTCCTGGCGGCGATCCTGGCGTTCTTGCGCAACACTGGCCAGCAGTCGGCGGTGCGCAGCGTCAACGTTGGCTGGGGCCTGGCGCTGCTGGCCGGCCTGGCGACCTGGGCGCTCGCCGCATACGTAATCGATGTCAGTGGCGCGCAGCGCGAATTGCTCGAAGGCGCGACGGCGTTGTTCGCCAGCGTGATGGTGCTGTGGTTGGGTGTGTGGATGCACGACCGGCGCCACGCGGCGGCCTGGCAGGATTACATCAAGAGCAGCCTGGTCGGCGGCGGAGGCCGTTTCGGTTTCGCGATCCTGGCATTTTTCTCGGTCTATCGAGAGCTGTTCGAGGTGATCCTGTTCTACGAAACCCTGTGGCTGCAGGCCGGCCCGGCCGGCCATGACGCGGTGTTGGCCGGCGGCGCGACGGCGCTGGTGCTGCTGGTGGGGCTGGCCTGGGTGATCTTGCGCGGCTCGGCGAAATTGCCGCTGGCGCTGTTCTTCAGCATCAACGCCGGTTTGCTGTGTGCGTTGTCGGTGGTATTTGCCGGCCATGGCGTGAAGGCCTTGCAGGAAGCCGGGATCTTCGGCACGCGGCCGGTGGCGTTCTTCGAGTTCGACTGGCTGGGCATCCATGCCGATGCTTATTCCCTGGCGGCCCAGGCGGTGGCGATCATTGCGATCGTTGTGCTGTATGGGCGCAGCTGGGTGGCGGAGAAGCGTCGGGTGCAGGTTTCCTGAAAAAGCATTCGCTGCGCTCATAATCGCGAGCAAGCTCGCTCCCACAGGAGGTAGGCTATCCACTGTGGGAGCGAGCCCGCTCGCGAAGCTTTTGAAGAGGAATAACCCGATGCGTGTATGGATCGACGCCGACGCCTGCCCCAAGGCCGCTAAGGACCTGGTGGTCAAGTTCGCCTTGAAGCGCCAGTTTGAAGTAGTACTGGTGGCCGGGCAGCCGCAGATCAAGCCGGGCCTGGCTCTGGTGAAGCTGATCGTGGTGCCCAGCGGGCCTGATGCGGCGGACGATTATCTGGTGGAGCATGCCGTCCCGGGTGAGCTGGTGATCTGCAGCGACGTGCCGCTGGCCGACCGCCTGGTAAAGAAAGGCGTCGCAGCCCTTGACCCGAGGGGCAAGGAGTTCGACGCGCAGAACATGGGCGATCGACTGGCGGTGCGCAACCTGTTTACCGATTTGCGGGAACAGGGCCACATGGGCGGTGGCCCGGCGGCGTACAGCGAGCGGGACAAGCAGGGATTTGCCAATGCGCTGGATCGGATATTGACGCGGTTGTCTCGCTTGTCTTGAACCTTGCCTGGATTCCTGTGGGAGCGAGCCTGCTCGCGAAGGCGGCTTAACAGCCTATGGACAGGTTGCCTGTACCGGCGTTTTCGCGAGCAGGCTCGCTCCCACAGAAAAGAGACGGGAGGTCACTCATCGTTCTCGTGCGTCAGCTCCAACACCCGATCCACCAGCTTGTTGATCCCCGAAGCCGCTTCGCTGATGTTCTGCGCCAGCATGTAGGCGGGGGTGCTGACCAGCTTGCGCGCGGTGTCTTCGACGATATCGGTGACCAGGCACTCTTCATGAGTCCCGCCCATCTTGGTCACGGCAGCGGCGGTGTCGGCGTCCGTGCCGATGGTGCAGGTCACCCCAGGGCCGTAGATTTTCGCCGCCAGGGCCGGTGAGATGCAGATCAGCCCAACCGGCTTGCCGGCCTCGGCGAAGGCTTCGGTCAACGCCAGGACTTGCGGCTGGACGCTGCAACCGGCGCCTTCGACGGCAAAGTTGGAGAGGTTTTTCGCCGAGCCGAAGCCGCCGGGCACGATCAGCGCATCAAAGTCCTCGGCCCTGGCTTCGCGCAGGTCTTTCACATTTCCCCGGGCGATGCGCGCCGATTCCACCAACACGTTGCGGCTCTCGGGCATTTCCTCGCCGGTCAGGTGATTGATGACATGCAATTGGGCGATGTTGGGGGCGAAACACTGGACCTGCGCGCCGCGCTGGTCGAGACGCAGCAAAGTGATCACGCTTTCGTGGATCTCTGCGCCGTCGTACACGCCACAGCCGGAAAGGATCACTGCAACTTTTTTGCTCATGGGCTTTTCTCCAGATTCATGGCGTTAAATGTCTACTAATTTGTCACTCGTTGCCATAGGGGGATCCGGCAGCTACACCTAATCTGCCAGCTCCTTCCTGCCTTGCATGCCCGGGTCGCGTCATGAATTTCATCCTGTATGCCGTGCCGTTTTTTTTCGTGTTGATTGCCGTCGAGTTGCTGGCCGATCGCTGGCGTGGCGTGAGCCACTATCGCCTGGCGGACGCGATCAACAGCCTGAGCACCGGTGTGCTGTCGACCACGACGGGGTTGTTGACCAAGGGCGTGGGCCTGGTGACCTATGCCTTTGCCCTGGAGCATCTGGCGGTCTTTCAATGGCCGACCGACCAGGCCTGGACCTGGGTGTTCGCCTTTGTGTTCTATGACTTCTGCTACTACTGGCTGCACCGCTTGGGCCACGAGCGCAACATCCTCTGGGCCGCCCATTCGGTGCACCACCAGAGCGAGGACTACAACCTCTCCACGGCATTGCGCCAGACCAGCAGCGGTTTCCTGCTGAGCTGGATCTTCTACCTGCCGCTGGCGGTGCTGGGCGTGCCGCTGCTGGTGTTCGTCAGTGTCGCGGCGTTGAACCTGCTTTATCAGTTCTGGGTGCATACCCAGCACATCCCCAAGCTCGGCTGGCTGGAGTGGTGCTTCGTCACGCCATCCAATCATCGTGCCCACCATGCACAGAACCCTCTCTACATGGATCGCAACTACGGCGGCGTGTTCATTATTTGGGACCGTCTGTTTGGCACCTTCCAGGAAGAGGACGACAACGAGCCGGTCATTTTCGGCGTGACCACGCCACTGGCGAGCTGGAATCCGTTGTGGGCCAATCTGCAGTTCTATGCGCAACTGTGGGCCGATGCCCGGCGGGCCGAGCGCTGGTGGGACAAGCTGCGGATCTGGTTCATGCCCACCGGTTGGCGGCCAGCCGATGTGGCCGCCAGGTACCCGCTGTACAAGCCGGATCTGAGCCGGTTCCGCAAATTCGAAGTGCCCCTGGCCGGACGCCACCAGGGATACGTGGCGCTGCAGTTTTGCTTCTACGTCGCCCTGGGCAGTTATTTGATGAACCTGGAAAACAGCCTTCCGGCCACTGCCCTGGTGTTGGGGTGGGGAGCGGTAGCGTTGGGTCTGTTCGTGTTGGGCGCGACTCTGGAGAATCGCCCGTGGGCGCTGAGGCTCGAGCTTTTGCGCCTGGCTGCGAACCTGCCGCTGGTGTGGCTGGCGCCGCTGGCCGGGTTATGGCCGGCCAGCCCGGTGGCCTGGGTTGGCTTGCTCAGCTACAGCCTGATCAGCGGCATTGGCTTGTACTATTGCCGCAACCGTCTTACTCGCCTGGCGTCGTAGTTTCGGCGGACTTGGCTTGTTCGAGACGTTCTGCCGCAAGGACTTGTCTGGCCAGCCGTGCGTTCTTGATGCGTCGGCGCAGCCATAGGCCCAGGCCCAGCACCAGCAGGGCGCCGAGTACCCACAGTTCGTATTTCTTGATGCTGCCCAGCATGCCTTCGAGCACCGCGCCAAAGTGGTACGCGGCGGCCGCCAGGGCCGTGGCCCAGATCGCCGCGCCGATACCGTTGAGCAGCAGGTAGCGACCCGGTGGATAGCCAGAGAGGCCGATCGCCACCGGCATCACCGTGCGCAAACCGTAGACGAAGCGAAAGCTCAGTACCCAGATGTCCGGATGGCGGCGGATGTGTTCCAGCGCGCGATCCCCCATCAACTGCCAGCGCGGCTTGCGCGCCAGGAGCTTGCGACCATGTTTGCGGCCCAGGAAGTACCACAGCTGATCGCCCGCGTAGCTGCCGCAAAATGCCACGACCACCACCAGGTTGATGTCCATGTAGCCACGGAACGCCAGGAAGCCTGCGAGCACGAGGATGGTTTCGCCTTCGAAGAACGTGCCGATAAACAGGGCCAAGTAGCCGAAGTCATGCAGAAATTGTTGGAGCATTGTCTGGGTGCTGGCGAAATGAACGCGCAGCCTAACCCTTCAGGCACATTCAGGAAAGTATCGAAATGTGTCTCGACGTGAACATTTCCTACAGAAGACAATCACTGCGACTAGTGGTCGCGCTTCAGCACAACTGTCATGCGTTCGTCATAATGACCGCTTATAACTGTCACGCTCGCCCGTCTGCGGGCTCAGGAGTCTGCCGTGAGCTTTACCCCCGCCAATCGTCTGTTCCCCGCCACCCGTCTGCGCCGCAACCGCCGTGATGAGTTCTCCCGTCGGCTGGTGCGTGAAAATGTGCTGACCACCAATGACCTGATCCTGCCGGTGTTCGTACTGGACGGGGAGAACCGTCGTGAAGCGGTGGCGTCGATGCCTGGCGTGGAGCGCCTGACCATCGACTTGCTGCTCGAAGCGGCGGCCGAGTGGGTGGAACTGGGTATCCCGGCGCTGGCGCTGTTCCCGGTCACCCCGCCAGCGCTCAAATCGCTGGACGCCGCCGAAGCCTGGAACCCCGAGGGTATTGCCCAGCGCGCGACCCGTGCCCTGCGCGCGCGCTTCCCGGAGCTCGGTGTGATTACCGACGTAGCGCTGGACCCGTTTACCACGCACGGTCAGGACGGCATTCTCGACGAAGAAGGCTACGTGCAGAACGACATCACCGTCGATGCGCTGGTCAGGCAAGCGTTGTCCCACGCCGAAGCGGGGGCCCAAGTCGTGGCGCCATCCGACATGATGGACGGTCGCATCCAGGCGATCCGCGAAGCCCTGGAAGTGGCCGGCCATGTCAACGTGCGCATCATGGCCTACTCGGCCAAGTACGCCAGCGCCTACTACGGTCCGTTCCGCGACGCGGTCGGCTCGGCCCTGAACCTGGGCAAGGCCAACAAGGCTTCCTATCAGATGGACCCGGCCAACACCCACGAAGCCTTGCACGAAGTGGCTGCCGACTTGTCAGAAGGCGCAGACATGGTCATGGTCAAGCCGGGGATGCCTTATCTCGACATTCTTTGCCGGGTAAAGGAAGAATTCAAAGTACCGACCTTTGTTTATCAGGTCAGCGGCGAGTATGCGATGCACATGGCCGCGATCCAGAACGGCTGGTTGAGCGAAGGGGTGATTCTCGAGTCCCTGACCGCTTTCAAACGTGCGGGTGCTGATGGCATCCTGACCTACTTTGCCGTGCGCGCCGCCCAATTGTTACGAGAGCAGAAATAGCCTCCCAGGAACTTGCGATGAATACCGAAGGACTCACAGAAGTTGCCGTAAAAGACGCCCAGCCCGTGGTCGAGCAAGCCGCCGAAACGCCGCCGGAGCTGGAGTCGGCTCCAGCGGCCGTGCCCGAGCCGGCCCCTGCTCCGGCGATCACGATCACCAATCTGGATGACAGCAGCTTGTACATCCATCGCGAGCTGTCGCAACTGCAATTCAACATCCGCGTGCTGGAGCAGGCACTGGATGAGTCCTATCCACTGCTTGAGCGGCTGAAGTTTTTGCTGATCTTTTCCAGCAACCTGGACGAGTTCTTCGAGATTCGCGTCGCCGGCCTGAAAAAACAGATCACCTTCGCCCGCGAGCAGGCCGGTGCCGATGGTTTGCAACCGCACCAGGCCCTGGCGCGCATCAGCGAGCTGGTACACGGTCATGTTGACCGCCAGTACGCGATCCTCAACGACATCCTGTTGCCGGAGCTGGAAAAACATCAGGTCCGCTTCATCCGTCGCCGCTACTGGACGACCAAGCTCAAGACCTGGGTACGCCGTTATTTCCGTGACGAGATCGCTCCGATCATCACCCCGATCGGCCTCGACCCGACGCACCCGTTCCCATTGCTGGTGAACAAGAGCCTGAACTTCATCGTCGAGCTGGAAGGCATCGACGCCTTTGGCCGCGATTCCGGCCTTGCGATCATTCCGGCGCCGCGCCTGCTGCCGCGCATCATCCGCGTGCCGGAAGACGTCGGCGGGCCTGGCGACAACTACGTGTTCCTGTCGTCAATGATCCACGCCCATGCCGATGACCTGTTCCAGGGCATGAAGGTCAAGGGCTGCTACCAGTTCCGCCTGACCCGTAACGCCGACCTGTCGGTGGACACCGAGGACGTCGAAGACCTGGCCCGCGCCCTGCGCGGCGAGCTGTTCTCCCGCCGTTACGGCGATGCGGTGCGCCTGGAAGTGGCCGACACCTGTCCGAAACATCTGTCCGACTACTTGCTCAAGCAGTTCAACCTGCACGAGACCGAGCTGTATCAGGTCAATGGTCCGGTGAACCTGACGCGGCTGTTCAGCATCACCGGCCTGGACAGCCATCCGGAGCTGCAATACTCGCCGTTTACGCCGCAGATTCCGAAACTGCTGCAAAACAGCGAGAACATTTTCAGTGTGGTCAGCAAACAGGACATCCTCCTGCTGCACCCCTTCGAGTCGTTCACGCCGGTGGTCGATTTGCTGCGCCAGGCCGCCAAGGACCCCCACGTATTGGCGGTGCGCCAGACGTTGTATCGCAGCGGCGCCAACTCGGAGATCGTCGACGCCCTGGTGGACGCGGCGCGAAACGGCAAGGAAGTCACCGCGGTGATCGAATTGCGTGCGCGTTTCGACGAAGAATCCAACCTGCAACTGGCCAGCCGCCTGCAAGCGGCCGGCGCGGTGGTGATCTACGGCGTGGTTGGCTACAAGACCCACGCCAAGATGATGCTCATCCTGCGGCGCGAGGCCGGCGAGATTGTGCGCTACGCGCACTTGGGCACCGGCAACTATCACGCCGCCAACGCTCGGCTGTATACCGACTACAGCCTGCTGACCTCGGATGATGCGCTGTGCGAGGACGTCGGCAAGCTGTTCAGCCAACTGATCGGCATGGGCAAGACGCTGCGCATGAAAAAATTGCTGCATGCGCCGTTCACCCTGAAAAAGGGCATGCTCGACATGATCGCCCGGGAAACCCAGTTCGCCCTGGACGGCAAGCCCGCGCACATCATCGCCAAATTCAACTCGCTGACTGATCCGAAGATCATTCGCGCGCTATACAAGGCCAGCCAGTCGGGCGTGCGCATCGACCTGGTGGTACGCGGCATGTGCTGCCTGCGGCCGGGCATTCCTGGGGTGTCCCACAACATCCATGTGCGCTCGATCATCGGGCGCTTCCTGGAGCACACGCGGGTGTTCTATTTCCTCAATGGCGGCGAGGAGCAAATGTTCCTCTCCAGTGCCGACTGGATGGAGCGCAACCTCGACAAGCGTGTCGAGACCTGCTTCCCGGTGGAGGGCAAGAAGCTGATCCTGCGGGTCAAGAAAGAGCTGGAAAGCTACCTCACCGACAATACCCACAGTTGGAGCCTGCAGTCGGACGGCCGTTACATCCGCAACACACCGACCGGCAACCAGAACCCGCGCAGTGCCCAGGCGACCTTGCTGGATCGGCTTAGCAGCCCGGTGTTGGCGGTTCGTTAGGGTTGGAGGCGACTGCTTCAGGCTACACAGTCTGAAGGCGAGCGGATTTATTTGTGGCGAGGGGATTTATCCCCGTTGGGCTGCGCAGCAGCCCTAAAACCTGGCAGCGCGGTGCGTCAGATTTACTGAGTCCAACCTCTCAGGGGCTGCTTCGCAGCCCAGCGGGGATAAATCCCCTCGCCACAAGATCTTTGTCGCTGGACTCAGTGAATATTCAACACAATCCCAACCCGGGTCAGCCATTCCGCTTCCTGGGCGAAGTCGGCCTGGGTCAGTTGGTTTTCTTCCAGCCAGCCGTCCGGGAATATCACATCCAGTTGATCACCATTGGCATGCAGGGTTACCTGGGGCATTTCCTGGGTGCCACGGATGTGGTGGAAGAGGATTGCGAAGCGCAACAGCACGCACAAGCGGATCAGCTTGATGCCGTCATCGCCGAACTCGGCGAATTTATCCTTGGGAATATTGCGCCGGTGACCACGCACCAGTAGCGCAAGCATCTGCTGGTCTTCGCGAGAGAAACCCGCCAGGTCCGAGTGCTCGATCAGGTAGGCGCCGTGCTTGTGGTAATGGTAGTGGGCGATGTCCAGGCCGACTTCGTGCACCTTGGCGGCCCAGCCCAGCAGTTCGCGCCAGACACCGTCGTTCAGGTCCCAGTCGTCGGCCACCTGGTCGAACGCGTGCAGGGCCTTGCGCTCGACCCGCGCCGCCTGTTCCTGGTCGACGTGGTAACGCTCCATGAGCGAGCCGAGGGTGCGCTCGCGGACGTCTTCGTGATGATGGCGCCCCAGCAGGTCGTAGAGCACGCCCTCACGCAGGGCACCTTCGCAGTGGTCCATGCGTTGCAGTTCGAGGGCGTCAAAAATCGCCTCGAGAATCGCCAGGCCCGCCGGGAAAATCGCCCGGCGATCAGGCTTGATACCTTCGAAGTCGATCTTGTCCGATTCGCCCAGCTTGAACACTTTGCGCTTGAGCCAGGCCAGGCCTTCGGCGTTGACCTCGCCACTGCCATGGCCGCCAGCCTTGAGCGCCAGGCCGATGGCGCGAATGGTGCCCGAGGAACCGATGGCTTCATCCCAGGCCAGGCGGTGCAGCGCGTGCTCGATGCTCATGATTTCCAGGCGCGCCGCCGTGTAGGCTTGGGCGTAGCGGGCCGGGGTGATCTTGCCGTCGCGGAAGTAGCGCTGAGTGAAGCTGACGCAACCCATCTGCAGGCTTTCGCGCAACAGTGGTTCGAAGCGCTGGCCGATGATGAATTCGGTACTACCGCCGCCGATGTCCGCCACCAGGCGCTTCCCCGGGGTGTCGGCCAGGGTGTGGGAAACACCCAGGTAGATCAGGCGGGCTTCTTCACGGCCGGAGATGACTTCCACCGGATGGCCGAGGATCTCTTCGGCGCGCCGGATGAATTCGCCGCGGTTGCGCGCCTCGCGCAGGGCATTGGTGCCGACGATGCGCACCGCGCCCAGGGGCATGCCGTTGATCAGTTGGGCGAACCGTTTGAGGCAGTCGAGGCCGCGCTGGATGGATTCTTCGCTCAGTTGACGTTCTTCGTCGATACCGGCGGCCAGCTGGACCTTCTCGCCGAGTCGCTCAAGAATGCGGATTTCCCCGTTCTGGGCCTTGGCGACGACCATGTGAAAGCTGTTGGAGCCCAGGTCTATGGCAGCGATCAGGGACAGATTCTTGGCTTGGGATAGCGGCATGGTCAAAAAGTCTCGGTCGATAACCTTGCCATCCTGCCACGATCGACCGCTTACGCCAACGCGCCTGATCCAAACCCTTGACCCGGAGCAGCTTGGCTTGGCTTCTGTGGCGAGGGAGCTTGCTCCCGCTGGGCTGCGCAGCAGCACCAAATGAATCAACCCGATACATCAGGAATAAACCGGCTGGCAGGGCCCGGGACTGCTGCGCAGTCGAGCGGGAGCAAGCTCCCTCGCCACAGAAGGTCTTGCCAGCAAAGTTCAGGCAGGCTCGACCGTACCGATGAAGTTCGCCAGCTCGGCCGTCTGCGGATCGGCGAACAGTACCTTCGGGTCCCCCATTTCATGCACCTTGCCCTGGTGCATGAACACCAGCTTGTCCCCCACCTCCCGGGCAAAGCGCATTTCATGGGTGACCATGATCAGCGTCATGCCTTCCTTGGCCAATTGCCGCACCACGCTGAGCACTTCATTGACCAGCTCCGGGTCCAGGGCCGAGGTGATTTCATCGCACAGCAGCACCTTTGGCGACATCGCCAGGGCGCGGGCAATCGCGACCCGTTGCTGTTGGCCGCCGGACAAACGGTCCGGGAAGGCGTCGAATTTCTCGCCGAGCCCGACCCGCTCCAGCATCTGCCGCGCCAGCTCGGCCGCCTTGGCCTTGGGCACTTTTTGCACGACTTGTGGCGCGAGCATCACGTTCTCGCCGACCGTCAGGTGCGGGAACAGATTGAACTGCTGGAACACCATCCCGACTTTCTGACGCAGGCTGCGCAAGTCGGCGCGTGCCGCGTCGAGGTACTCGCCATCGACTTCGATCACGCCGTCGTTAATCGATTCGAGACCGTTCAGGGTGCGCAGCAAGGTGGATTTTCCCGAACCGCTGCGGCCGATGATCGCTACCACCTGGCCTTCCTCGACGCTCAGGTCGATGCCTTTGAGCACGTGGTGATCGCCGTAGTACTTATGCAGGGCGGAAATTCTAAGCAGAGGCATGCAGTCTCCTTTCCAGATAGCGCGCGCTGAGGGACAAGGGGTAACAAAGGAGGAAATAACCGAGGGCCACCAGGCCGTAGACCATGAACGGCTCGAACGTGGCATTGGCGAGCATGCCGCCGGTCTTGGTCAGTTCGGTAAAGCCGATGATCGACGTCACGGCCGTGCCCTTGACCACCTGCACGGAGAAGCCCACGGTCGGCGCCACGGCAATGCGCAGCGCCTGGGGCAGGATCACGTAGCGCAACTGTTCCAGCGGGTTGAGCGCCAGGCTCGCGGACGCTTCCCATTGGCCGTTGGAAATCGAGTCGACACAACCGCGCCAGATCTCCGCCAGGTAAGCGCTGGTAAACAGCGTCAGGGCGATCGCCGCAGCCATCCAGGGCGAAATCTCCACCCCGGCCAGGGCCACGCCAAAGAACACCAGGAACAACTGCATCAACAGCGGCGTGCCCTGGAACAGCTCGATATAGGTCCGGGCGACATTACGCGGCAGGGCGCGTTTGGAGATGCGCAGCACCATCACCAGCAAGCCGATCACACCGCCGCCGATAAACGCCACCAGCGACAGCGCCAGGGTCCATTGCAGGCCGGTTAGCAGGTTGCGCACCACGTCCCAGAAAGTGAAATCGCTCATTGGCTGCTCCTGGCAATGTAGCGACGCCCGATCCAGTTGAGAAACTGGCGGATCAACAGCGCCATGCACAGGTAGATCAGCGTCGTCAGCGCGTAGGTTTCGAACGCGCGGAAATTGCGCGACTGAATGAAATTGGCGGCGAAGCTCAGCTCTTCGGTGGCGATCTGCGAACAGACGGCGGAGCCGAGCATCACGATGATGATCTGGCTGCTCAGCGCCGGCCAGACCTTGCCCAGTGCCGGCAGCAAGACTACGTGGCGGAACGCTTCGAAGCGGCTCATCGCAAGTGCCGCGGCGGCTTCCAGTTGCCCCCGCGGGATAGCCTGGATGCCGGCCCGGATGATCTCGGTGGAATACGCGCCGAGGTTGATCACCATCGCCAGCACCGCCGCCTGCCACTCGGAAATCTGCAGGCCCAGGGACGGCAAGCCGAAGAAGATGAAAAACAACTGGACCAGGAACGGCGTGTTGCGGATCAGTTCCACGTACACGCCGAAGATCGCCGCGAACGGACGGATATTCCACGCCCGAACCACCGCCCCGACGATGCCCAGGCCGACCCCGAGCAACGCGCCGATGGCCGTCAGTTCAAGGGTGAACAGCGCGCCGCGCAACAGCAGCTCGGTGTTTTGCACCACCGGCAGGAAATCGAACTGATAAGCCATGCTCAGCCTCTCAAGCGACGGTCAGAGGTCGGCCGGCAGCGGCTGCTTGAGCCAGGTCTGGGAATTTTTTTCCAGGCTGCCGTCGGTCTTGGCCGTAGCGAGGATCTGGTTGACCTTGTCCAGCAGCGCCGGCTCGTTCTTGTTCACGCCCACGTACACCGGCGAGTCCTTGAGTTTCACTTTCAACGCCGGAACTCGCTTGGGGTTGCGCTCGCTGATGGCGACCATCACCACGTTGCCACTGGCGATCAGGTCCACCTGGCCGGCCAGGTAGGCGGCGATGGTCGAGTTGTTGTCTTCGAAGCGCTTGATGGTGGTGCCTTCGGGGGCGACCTTGCTCAGCTCGATGTCTTCGATGGCGCCACGGGTGACGCTGATGGTCTTGCCCTTGAGGTCGTCCAGGCCGTTGATGGCGGCGTCAGGCGGGCCGAACACCGCCAGGTAGAACGGCGCGTAGGCGCTGGAGAAGTCGATGACTTTTTCACGCTCCGGGTTCTTGCCCAGGCTGGAAATCACCAGGTCGACCTTGCCGGTGGTCAGGAATGGAATGCGGTTGGTGCTGTTCACCGGCGTCAGCTCAAGCTTGACCTTGAGCTGGTCGGCCAGCAGTTTCGCCGTATCGATGTCCAGGCCGCGTGGCTTCATGTCCGGACCCACGGAGCCGAACGGTGGAAAATCCTGAGGCACCGCAACCTTGAGCGTACCGCGCTTGACCACGTCTTCCAGGCCATCGGCGTGGGCGGGCAATTGGCAAAGCATCAGGCTGGCAAACAGGGCAGTGAGCAGGACGCTGCAACGCTGGATCATGGTGAATCTCCGCAGTCGATGATGTGATTTCTCTGATCGGACAGAGCACAGGCCATGCCAAAGGCCTTGCTGATCCACCAAAGCCGCGATTTTGCTGGCGAGCATCGGTCTGACTGGTCTGAACAGTTGCGTCGCGTTTCGCACCTTTATCGAGCGTTGATACAAGCCGCCGAACCCTGCTGGGGCACGACTTGCCGAGGGCTTCGAATAGCTTTACAACTAGCCGCTCATTGACTCGGTTTCCCTGAAAAACCATGAATTCCATTTCTCGTGCCGTTCCGGAAGTCGCCCTCCAAGGCATCCGCAAGCTGATCGCCGATCAAGGTTTCGGCCCGGGGGATGCGCTGCCGTCACAACGGGAGCTGGCCTTGCAGCTGGGGGTGAGCCGGGCCTCACTGCGCGAGGCGCTTTCATCGCTCAGTGCCTTGGGCATGATCAGCGTGCAGCCAGGGAGGGGGGTATTCGTGCAATCACCGGCGCAAGCCCCACGCAGCGAACCAACGCCGGGTTGGCCCTTCGCCGCGCAGGCCTCGCCGGTGGATATCTTTCAGTTGCGTTATGCCCTTGAGGGGTTCGCGGCCGGGTTGGCGGCCGTCACGTTGAGCGCCGATGAGCTCGATGCCCTGGATGACAACGTCGAGGCCATGCGCCGAGAGTTGAAAGCGGGGGATTTCGACGCGGCGGCGCGGCTCGATTTCGAGTTCCACCGACGGATCCTGCTGGCCAGCGGCAACCAGGCGATGCTGGGCATTCTCACCGCCAGCGCCGATATCTTCCTGGAAAGCCAGAAACTACCGTTCATCAGGGCGGAGCGGGCGATGGAGACGTGGCAGGAACATCGCAAGATCCTTCGCGCCCTGGCCCGCCGGGCATCGGTTTCCGCGCAAAAAACCATGCAGGAACATGTACGTAATGCGGCGTTGCGTACCGGTATCTCGTTCATCGCACCGGCCGCTTCATGAAGCGGGCGATACCCAAAGCCATCAATCTCCATAGCGAGACTCAATCAACTGCGGCTTCCTGAACCTGGGAAGGGCAGCTATGATGGGCCACGTTTTTTTGCTGATTACCCCGGAGATTTCCATGAGCAGCGATCTGATCAAACACGTTAGCGACGCTAGCTTCGAAGCTGACGTACTCAAGGCCGAAGGCGCAGTGCTGGTCGACTATTGGGCTGAGTGGTGCGGTCCTTGCAAAATGATCGCTCCGGTCCTGGACGAAATTGCCGAGACCTACAAGGGCAAACTGACCGTCGCCAAGCTGAACATCGACGAAAACCAGGAAACCCCGGCCAAGCACGGCGTGCGTGGTATCCCGACGCTGATGCTGTTCAAGAACGGCAACGTCGAGGCCACCAAGGTCGGCGCGCTGTCGAAGTCGCAACTGGCAGCTTTCCTCGACGCCAACATCTAAGCGTCGAATGTTCTGCCAAAAGCCCCGCAAATCGCGGGGCTTTTTCGTTATCCAGGGCTAGACGCTCGTAAATCGAGGTGTTACATTCGGCCCCGCACTGGTTTCTCCATTGCCCCCTGCAAGCCGTCGCCGACGCTCTCCTTTCGAACAAGTACGCGATCCTGTCGCCTTCTCTGCGGCGCGGCCTCATTAAGCCAAAAGCTTAATTTCCCCCTCCATAAATGATTACGTCATTCCTATATGAATCTGACTGAACTCAAGCAAAAGCCGATTACCGAACTGCTCGAATTGGCCGAACAGATGGGCATAGAAAATATGGCCCGTTCGCGCAAGCAGGACGTGATTTTCTCCCTGCTCAAGAAGCACGCAAAAAGCGGCGAGGAAATCTCCGGTGATGGCGTGCTGGAGATTCTCCAGGACGGCTTCGGCTTCCTCCGCTCCGCGGACGCTTCCTACCTCGCCGGCCCGGACGATATCTACGTCTCGCCGAGCCAGATCCGTCGCTTCAACTTGCGCACCGGTGACACCATCGTTGGCAAGATCCGCCCTCCAAAGGAAGGCGAGCGTTACTTCGCGCTGCTCAAGGTCGATACGATCAACTTCGACCGTCCGGAAAACGCGAAGAACAAGATTCTCTTCGAGAACCTGACCCCGCTGTTCCCGACCGTGCGCATGAAGATGGAAGCCGGCAACGGTTCCACCGAAGACCTCACCGGTCGTGTCATCGACCTGTGCGCACCTATCGGCAAAGGCCAGCGCGGTCTGATCGTGGCGCCGCCGAAAGCGGGCAAGACGATCATGCTGCAGAACATCGCGGCCAACATCGCCCGTAACAATCCTGAAGTTCATCTGATCGTGCTGCTGATCGACGAGCGTCCGGAAGAAGTGACCGAGATGCAGCGCACCGTGCGCGGCGAAGTGGTCGCCTCGACGTTCGACGAGCCGCCGACCCGTCACGTGCAGGTTGCCGAAATGGTGATCGAGAAGGCCAAGCGCCTGGTCGAGCACAAGAAGGACGTGGTGATCCTGCTCGACTCCATCACCCGTCTGGCCCGTGCCTACAACACCGTGATCCCGAGCTCCGGCAAGGTATTGACCGGTGGTGTCGATGCCCACGCCCTGGAGAAGCCGAAGCGTTTCTTCGGTGCCGCACGGAACATCGAAGAAGGCGGCTCGCTGACCATCATCGCCACCGCGCTGGTTGAAACCGGCTCGAAGATGGACGAAGTGATCTACGAGGAGTTCAAGGGTACCGGCAACATGGAACTGCCCCTGGACCGTCGCATCGCCGAGAAACGTGTGTTCCCGGCCATCAACATCAACCGTTCCGGTACCCGTCGCGAAGAATTGCTGACGGCCGATGACGAGTTGCAGCGCATGTGGATCCTGCGCAAGCTGCTGCATCCGATGGATGAAGTGGCGGCCATCGAGTTCCTGGTCGACAAGCTGAAAACGACCAAGACCAACGATGAGTTCTTCCTGTCGATGAAGCGCAAGTAAGTCGAGCAGGCCAGCAAGAGCCGGGGAAACCCGGCTTTTTGCTGTCTGTGCATTCACTATTGCGAACGGGCGGCGTTAAACTCGGGCCCCCGAACGCCACGGTCACCATGAGGCTTTGCATGCAGTATCGCGACTTGCGCGACTTTATCAGCGGTCTGGAACAGCGCGGCGAACTCAAGCGCATCCAGGTGCCGGTGTCCCCAGTGCTGGAGATGACCGAGGTCTGCGACCGCACCCTGCGGGCAAAGGGCCCGGCACTGCTGTTCGAAAATCCGACCGGCTATGACATCCCGGTGCTGGGCAATCTGTTCGGCACACCGGAGCGTGTAGCCCTGGGCATGGGGGCCGAAGCTGTCAGCGAACTGCGCGAGATCGGCAAGCTGCTGGCGTTCCTCAAGGAGCCGGAGCCGCCGAAGGGCCTGAAGGACGCCTGGTCGAAGCTGCCGATTTTCCGCAAGATCATTTCCATGGCGCCGAAAGTCGTCAAGGACGCGATCTGCCAGGAAGTGGTGATCGAGGGCGACGCTGTCGACCTCGCCATGCTGCCGGTGCAGACCTGCTGGCCGGGCGACGTGGGGCCGCTGATCACCTGGGGCCTGACCGTCACCAAAGGGCCGAACAAGGATCGCCAGAACCTCGGTATCTATCGTCAGCAGGTGATTGGCCGCAACAAGGTCATCATGCGCTGGCTGAGCCATCGGGGTGGCGCGCTGGATTATCGTGAGTGGTGCGAAAAACACCCTGGTCAGCCATTCCCGGTTTCGGTGGCCCTGGGCGCGGATCCGGCGACTATCCTTGGCGCCGTCACGCCCGTGCCGGACAGCCTCTCCGAATATGCCTTCGCCGGCCTGCTGCGGGGCAACCGCACCGAGCTGGTGAAATGCCGTGGCAACGACCTGCAAGTGCCGGCCACCGCCGAGATCATTCTCGAAGGCGTGATCCACCCCGGCGAAATGGCCGATGAAGGTCCTTACGGCGACCACACCGGTTATTACAACGAGGTGGACAGCTTCCCGGTGTTCACCGTCGAGCGCATCACCCATCGAATCAAGCCGATCTACCACAGCACCTACACCGGACGTCCGCCCGATGAGCCGGCTATCCTCGGCGTGGCGCTGAACGAAGTGTTCGTGCCGATCCTGCAGAAGCAGTTCCCGGAGATCACCGATTTCTACCTGCCACCGGAAGGCTGCTCGTACCGCATGGCCGTGGTGACCATGAAGAAGTCGTATCCGGGGCATGCCAAGCGGGTGATGTTGGGCGTCTGGTCGTTTTTACGACAATTCATGTACACCAAGTTCGTTATTGTCACTGATGACGATATCAACGCACGGGACTGGAACGACGTGATCTGGGCCATCACTACGCGCATGGACCCCAAGCGCGACACGGTGATGATCGAGAATACGCCGATCGACTACCTTGACTTCGCCTCGCCGGTGTCCGGCCTGGGGTCGAAGATGGGGCTCGATGCCACGCATAAATGGCCCGGTGAAACCACCCGTGAATGGGGCCGGGTTATCGTCAAGGATGAAGCCGTTACCCAACGGATCGATGCCATCTGGAATCAGTTAGGAATAGATTGATGCGTGTAACCTTGCAGCCTTCCGGCGCGGTGCTGGAGATACAGCCGGCGGAGCGGATTCTCGATGGCGCCCGGCGCCTGGGCTACGAATGTCCGCAGAGCTGCCGCAATGGCAATTGCCACGTCTGTGGCGCGCTGCTGGTGGAAGGTCGCGTGACGCAGGCCGGTGAGGTGCGTGATCACGGCGAGATCTTTACCTGCATTGCCGAGCCGCTGGAGGATTGCGTGGTGCTCTGGGATGGCGTGCTGGCGCCGGGTGAACTGCCGGTGCGCAACCTGGCGTGCCAGGTCACCGAATGCAGTGACGTCGGCGGCGATGTCTGGCGGGTGCGCCTGCGGGCGCCGGCGGGCAAGCCGCCGCGCTATCACGCTGGGCAATACTTGATGATCGAGCGCGAGAACGGCGAGAAATCGGCGTTCTCCCTGGCCTCGGCGCCGCACTCGGGGCGAGACCTGCAGCTACATGTACTGGCGCGCGAAAGCAGTGCGCTGGCGCTGCTGGAGCAACTGCGGCGCAATCCTACCGTGCGCATCGAAATGCCGTTCGGTGATACCCACTTGTCCGAGTTGCCGGATGGCCCGCTGGTGCTGATCGCCGCTGGAACCGGCATGGCGCAGATGCACAGCCTGATCGAGCATTGCCGGGCAGCGGGATTCAAGTACCCGGTGCATCTGTATTGGGGCGTGCGGCGGCCGGAGGATTTCTATGAAATCGAGCATTGGGAGGAGTGGAAAAAACTGCCGAACCTGTTCCTGCACAAGGTCGTCAGCGACTTGTGCGGCTGGGAGGGGCGCTGCGGGATGCTCCATGAAGCCGTGTGCGAGGACATCAGCGATCTTTCCAGCGTCCACGTCTACGCCAGCGGCTCACCGGCAATGATTTACGCCACGCTCGATGCGCTGGTGGAGGCCGGCATGGATGCTCATCAGATGCGTGCGGATGTGTTTGCGTACGCGCCGCGGGCTTGAGCCGCGTTCGTCCAACCTAGGCTCGGTGAGCTCCCTCGCCACAAGAACGAATGCCCGTCGATATGACACCTCATATTTCGTTTCGGTATTTAGTTTCCGGAGCTAGATACCGATAACGTATATGGAAGCCCGATGGCATCTAACTTGCCTTCGTTCCCTGAAACGCCAGCACCTTGGCGTTGCCAAGCCATTCACCATCAGCGAGGAGCCATCCGCTACCGGCCATGACCGCTATCGAATCCGCCATCACCTGCGCGCTGTATCCGCCACGACTCGAGTTGGGGCCACAGCTGACCCGGGATCAACTGCTTGCGTCGATGCACTCGGCCATGAGCCTGCACCAGGGCGGCCCAGTCTGGCTGTTCGCCTACGGCTCGTTGATCTGGCGGCCCGAATGCACGGCGGTGGAGCGTATGCGCGGGCGAGTGCACGGTTATCATCGCGGGTTGTATCTGTGGTCCCATGAACACCGTGGCACCCCGGAATTGCCAGGGCTGGTGTTCGGGCTGGATCGCGGCGGCTCGTGCAGCGGTTTCGCCTACCGGTTGCCGGAAGAAAACCTGCAGGATTCGCTGTTGGCCCTGTGGCAACGCGAGATGCCCGTGCCGTCCTATCGGCCGCACTGGCTTAGCTGTCGGCTGGAAGATGGCAATCGGGTCCAGGCCTTGGGGTTTGTCCTTGAGCGACACCTGCCCAGCTATGCCGGCAATCTGCCGGATCATGTGCTGAGCCAGGTGTTCGAAAGCGCCTGCGGGCGGTATGGCACGACTCGCGATTATGTCGAGCAGACCATCCACGCCCTGCGCAGCCACGCCATGCCAGACCGCAATCTGGAGGCGCGGCTCAAGCGCTGCAAGTCAGCGCTGGATCAGGCGACCGCGTCGCGGCTCTGACTGGCGATCTGCTTATGCCAGAGGGTTGGCGCGAGGAACGCCATGGCCAGCAGGCAGGCACCGACCAGCAGGATGAAGCCGCCATCCCAGCCGAAATAGTCCACCGTGTAGCCCATCATGGCGCTGGCCGCGACTGAGCCACCCAGATAACCAAACAGGCCGGTGAAGCCGGCAGCCGTACCTGCTGCTTTCTTGGGCACCAGTTCCAAAGCCTGCAGACCTACCAGCATGACCGGGCCATAGATCAGGAAGCCAATCGCGAACAGCGAGATCATGTCGACCATCGGGTTACCCGGCGGATTCAGCCAGTAGATGATTGTTGCGACGGTCACCAATGCCATGAACACCATGCCCGTCAGGCCGCGGTTGCCCCGGAAGACCTTGTCCGACATCCACCCGCATAGCAGCGTGCCGGGAATGCCGGCCCACTCGTACAGGAAGTAAGCCCAGGACGTCTTGTCGAAATTGAAGTGCTTGACCTCTTTGAGATAGGTCGGTGCCCAGTCCAGAATGCCATAGCGCAACAGGTAGACGAAAACGTTGGCCAGCGCGATGAACCAGAGCATCTTGTTGCGCAGCACGTATTTGACGAAGATGTCCCTGGCGCTGAATTCTTCTTCATGGCTGGCATCGTAGCCTTCCGGGTAATCGTTTTTGTATTTCTCGATGGGCGGCAAGCCTGTCGATTGCGGCGTATCGCGCATGACGATGAAGGCAAATACAGCGACCAGCAAAGCCACCGCTGCCGGTACGTAGAACTTGCTGTGCCAGTCGTTGAACCAGCCCATGCCAAGTATTGCCAGCGGGCCGATCAAGCCGCCGCCGACGTTATGGGCGGTGTTCCATACCGAAACCACACCGCCGCGTTCTTTCTGCGACCACCAGTGCACCATGGTGCGTCCGCTTGGTGGCCAGCCCATGCCTTGCGCCCAGCCGTTGATGAACAACAGGATGAACATCATGGTCACGCTTGAGGTTGCCCACGGTGCGAAACCGAAAATGAACATCACTCCGGCTGACACTATCAGGCCAAAAGGCAGGAAATAACGCGGGTTGGAGCGGTCGGACACGATGCCCATCAGGAACTTGGAAAGACCGTAGGCGATCGCTATTGCCGATATCGCCACCCCCAGCTGGCCCTTTGTATAGCCTTGGGCGATCAGATCCGGAAACGCCAGGGTAAAATTTTTGCGCAGCAGGTAGTAACCGGCATAACCAATAAAAATGCCGGCGAAGATCTGCCAGCGAAGGCGCCGATAGGTGCTGTCTATTTTTTCTTCAGGCAATGGAGCCTGATGTGCGGCGGGACGAAAGAAAGCAAACATTCAAGGGCTCCAGATTTCTTGTTTTGACTGCGGATGCGAATGTTACAGTTTCATTACCGAAAATAGCACCGGTTCGCATCGGCCAAACAGCGGAAATGTGGGAGATGGCATGTTCTTTTACGAACATGTCGCTCAGGTATAAATGGAGGGCGGTATGGGGATGGCGGAACCGGGCCGTAGCGCTGCGACCCGGTTCAGGTAAACAGCTTGGGCAATCAGCGAACCTGCACAACCACCTTGCCTACCGCCTTGCGCTGCCCCAGGTCATTGATCGCCTGGGCGGCATTGCTCAATGGATAGACCTGCGACACCAACGGTTTCAACTTGCCTTCGGCGAACCAGCCAAACAGTTGCTGGAAGTTGGCGGCGTTGTCCTGCGGCTGGCGTTGGGCGAAGGAGCCCCAGAACACGCCTACCACGGCAGCGCCCTTGAGCAAGGCCAGGTTCACCGGCAGCTCGGGGATGCGCCCGCTGGCGAAGCCGACCACCAGCAGCCGGCCGTTCCAGGCGATGGCGCGGACCGCCTGGTCGAACAGGTCGCCGCCCACCGGGTCGTAGATCACGTCGGCGCCCTGGCCGTCGGTGAGGCGCTTGATTTCATCCTTGAGGCTGGTTTCGGTGTAGTTGATCAGTTCGTCAGCGCCGGCGGCCTTGGCTACCGCGAGTTTTTCCGCGCTGCTGGCGGCGGCGATCACCCGGGCGCCCATGGCCTTGCCGATTTCCACCGCCGCCAGGCCGACGCCGCCGGAGGCACCGAGCACCAGCAGGGTTTCACCCGGTTGCAGGTTGGCACGTTGCTTGAGGGCATGCATCGAGGTGCCGTAGGTCATGCTGAACGCGGCGGCGGTGTTGAATTCCATGGCGGCAGGAATGGGCAGCACGTTGTAGCCCGGAACTGCCACCTGTTCGGCGAAACTGCCCCAGCCGGTCAGCGCCATGACCCGGTCACCGACTTTCAGGTGACTGACCTTTTCTCCCACCTCGCGGACGACGCCCGCTGCTTCGCCGCCGGGGGAAAACGGGAACGGTGGCTTGAATTGATATTTGCCTTCGATGATCAACGTATCAGGAAAATTCACCCCGGCGGCGTGCACGTCCAGCAGCACTTCGTTCTTCTTCACGACGGGGCTGGCGACGTCTTCCAGCACCAGCGATTCGGCGGGGCCGAATTCTTTGCACAGCACGGCTTTCATCAGGGCTATTCCTTTGGGAGTGATGGCCGATAAGTGTAGGTGTGAGAGTGAAGGGGTCAACGAGCATGCCCCGCCCTGATAGCCGGCCATAAGCTTGTGCTGGGACGAGGGGGCGGTATGCTGGGCCGCAAATCGGATGAGGAGTCGAATGTGAAAGCGTGGATCATGTTGATGCTGGCCCTGTCGTTGCCTGTGGCGGCGATGGCCGAAGAAGCCAAGGAAGCCAAAGAAGGCGAGGCGCCGAAGGTCAGTTACATCACGCTCAGCCCGCCATTCGTGGGCAACTATGGCCTGGACGGAACGACCAAGCTGAAGGTCTACAAGGCCGACGTTGCCCTGCGCGTGACCGGTGACGCCGCCGCTGCGGCGGTGAAGGCTAACGAGCCGTTGATTCGCAACCAACTGGTGGCGCTGTTTGCCCAGCAGACGACCGAAACCATGAACAACCTTGAAGCCAAGGAAAAGCTGCGGCAGGAAGCGTTGAAGCAGACCCAGCAGGTGATGAACGACGAGACGGGCAAGCCGATGGTGGATGATCTGTTGTTCAACAACCTGATCATTCAGTAAGTTTGTCCGGGCGGGCCCCTTCGCGAGCAGGCTCGCTCCCACAGGAATTTTGTGAGTAACACCAGTCCCCTGTGGGAGCGAGCCTGCTCGCGAAAGCGGTCGACAGGGCACTGCATTGGTCAGGATTTCAAGGCAATGACCGCCGCCCACTGCTCAGCTGTCACCGGCATCACCGACAGTCGCGAGCCTTTTTGCACCAGCGGCATTTCGGCCAGGGCGGCCTGCTGTTTGAGGTAGTCGAGCTTCAGCACCCGTGGGAATGTCTCGACATGGGCGACGTCGAGGGCGGTCCAGGGGTTTTTCTCCGGGCTGGCCTTGGCCTCGAAGTAATGACTGTCAGGTTCCAGGGCCGTTGGGTCGGGATAGGCGGCCTTGATGATTTTGCCAATTCCGGCAATGCCTGGCTCCGGGCAGCTGGAGTGATAGAAGAAAAATGAGTCGCCTACCGCCATGGCCCGCAGGAAATTGCGCGCCTGGTAGTTGCGAACCCCGTCCCAGCGCGCTTGGCCGAGCTTTTCCAGGCCCTGGATGGACAATTCGTCGGGCTCGGATTTCATCAGCCAGTAGGCCATGATTTCTACTCCTGGGTGGTGGCGATAAAAAGGTTCAGCGATTTTATGACAAACCGACAGTCGGTTGACGCCAGCATTTGCGTGTCGGTTCACGTTGCCGCAAAATGCCGGCCTTCCAAGCTTGACGCTGCTGCACGGCCAGATAAGAAAACCGCTGCTGTCATCGTGTGTGATATGCCTTGAGGGGGGCAATCGATGAAACGCAAACCGGATTTGTTGTGGATCCTGGTCATTCTGTTTGGCCTGGGTGTCGTCACCACGGGTTATGCCCAGAGCTTATGGGCCAACAAAAATGATGCACCGATGGAAATCACCCAGCCCGCGCCGGCACTCAAGCGCTGAGCCGTCTTCCGGACGCCGCTGTTTCGCGGCGTCTAGCTCGCCAGATACCAACGCCTGTCACTGACCGTTCCCTGTAACGGTACATCCCAGCTTGCCTGCGCCAATCGTTCGACCTTCTGACACTCATGGGCCAGGCCCAGCAACGTCGGCTTGCGCCATTGTTTGCGTCGCGACAGATACGCCAGGCTGCGGTCATAGAAGCCGCCGCCCATGCCCAGGCGTCCGCCGGCATCGTCAAACCCCACCAACGGCAGCAATACCAGGTCCAATGTCCAGACTTTGCGCTGCCGGGCGATATTCTTGCGTGGTTCCGGGATGCGGAAACGATTAGGGCGCATTTTTTCGCCGGGATGGATCCGCTGGAACACCATCCTGGTCTGCGGCCAGGGACTGAGTACTGGCAGATAAGTCGCCTTGCCCCGACGTTGGGCGGCGCGCAGCAGCAGGCGTGGGTCGATCTCACCGTCGTTGGGCAGGTACAGGGCGATGTGTCTTGCGCGGCGAAACAGCGGATGCTGTGCCAGTTGCCGATAAAGCCCGTGGGCGGCTTGCCGTTGCTGGGCCGGGGTCAGGGCACGACGGGCCTGGCGTAGCAGGCGGCGAAGTTGTGGGCGGGTCGGCAACGCAGGTTCGGTCATTTCGATGCTTCGCGAGACGGTGACATCGGCACAGCGTAACCGCAAACGGCGGGACCGGAAAACGCCAAACGCCAGAAACGACAATGCCAGTCATGATGACTGGCATTGTTTCAAGAATCAGGCTCCCCGGATGAACCGCTGTCGGCTTAGCCCTTGAACCCGAAAGTTCAAGGTGGAAGTTGCAGGAGGCGTTAAGGCTTTCCGTCAAGCGGACATGCACACCGGCCCCAACGTGCAACCCCCGTGGTTGTGCGTATCGGCTCAGGGACATCACCAACTGGCAAGCACCCCAGGGAGTGACGCAAGTATACCCCAGGCTGCCTCGCGAATCAGCCCTTGCTGACGTCCGGATCGGTAGCCAGTACCAGATCCACCCGATCGAGCAGGTCGCGGACCTGTTCACGGGTCGAGCCGCTGACCTGTACGTCCGGCGTATCCTGGCGGTGCAGCAGGTCGTGGGTAATGTTCAAGGCGGCCATCACGGCGATGCGATCGGCGCCGATGACTTTGCCGCTGCTGCGGATCTCGCGCATCTTGCCATCCAGGTAACGGGCGGCGCTCACCAGGTTGCTGCGCTCTTCCTGGGGGCAGATGATCGAATACTCTTTATCGAGGATCTGCACGGTAACGCTATTGCTTGAACTCATGAGTCTTGCTCCAGGGCCTTGAGGCGCGAAATCATCGATTCGACCTTACGCCGGGCGATTTCGTTTTTTTCAATGAGGTGCGCGCGTTCCTCGCGCCAGGTTTTTTCCTGAGCTAATAGGAGTCCGTTTTGGCTCTTAAGTTGCTCGACCCGGTCAATTAGCAGCTCGAGTCTGGCCATCAGCGCTTGCAGGTCGGTGTCTTCCATTGTGTCCACTGAAGAATGTGTCTGATGGAGGGATTTGGGTCGCACAGCCTTTAATGGTCTTGGCGAGTCTGTCGATGTAGGATACAAGGCCTCCATTCTAGACATAGCGCCGTCTGGCGCCTAGCTGCCCATGCCCATTCAGAATTCTCCGTACCAAGCCTTTGCCACCCTGCTGAGCACCAGCGGCCACCCTGTCTCGCCCGCCGAACTGCATGGCCTGCTGCTCGGCCGCAGCTGTGCCGGCGCCGGTTTTGATGCCGACGGCTGGTTGGCCGACGCCGCCGAACTGCTTGAAGGCGAGCCGGCGGACAACGTGCGCAACGCGCTCATCGGCCTGCAGGAAATGGTCAAGGGTGAATTGACCAGTGACGACATGACCGTCGTCCTGTTGCTGCCCACCGATGACGCGCCGCTGGCTGAACGCGCCGCTGCGCTGGGTCAGTGGTGCCAGGGTTTCCTGGCAGGCTTCGGCCTGACCCGCCGCGAATACGCCTTGAGCGATGAAGCCAAGGAAGTGTTGCAAGACCTGGCGGCCATCTCCCAGGTGCAGGACGCCCTGGAAGAATCCGACGACGGCGAGAGCGACTACATGGAAGTGATGGAGTACCTGCGGGTCGCGCCGTTGCTGCTGTTTACCGAGAAAAAAAAACCGCTGAACCGGCTGCCAAGCCGTCCCTGCACTGATCGCTTGAAAGGGAACACCGTCTGCCCATGATTCATATCCCGAAGTCGGAATACAGCCGTCGCCGCAAGGCCTTGATGGCGCAGATGGAACCCAACAGCATCGCAATCCTGCCCGCCGCCGCCGTTGCGATCCGCAACCGCGACGTCGAGCACGTCTATCGCCAGGACAGCGACTTCCAGTACCTCAGCGGCTTCCCCGAGCCGCAAGCGGTGCTGGTGCTGATGCCCGGTCGCGCTCACGGCGAGTACATCCTGTTTTGCCGCGAGCGCAACGCCGAACGTGAACTGTGGGATGGCTTGCGTGCTGGCCAGGAAGGGGCGATCCGGGACTACGGCGCCGACGACGCGTTTCCCATCACCGACATCGACGACATCCTGCCGGGCCTGATCGAAGGTCGCGACCGGGTCTATTCGGCCATGGGCAGCAACCCCGAATTCGACCGGCACCTGATGGAGTGGATCAACGTGATTCGCTCCAAGGCCCACCTTGGTGCCCAGCCGCCGAACGAATTTGTTGCCCTGGATCACCTGCTGCACGATATGCGCCTGTATAAATCGGCGGCGGAAGTGAAAGTGATGCGCGAAGCGGCGCGGATTTCCGCCCAGGCGCACATCCGCGCCATGCAAGCGGCACGCCCCGGGCTTTACGAATACAGCCTGGAAGCCGAGCTCGACTACGAATTTCGCAAGGGCGGCGCAAAGATGCCGGCCTACGGCTCCATCGTTGCGGCGGGGCGTAACAGTTGCATCCTGCATTACCAGCAGAACGACGCGCCGCTCAAGGATGGCGACTTGGTGCTGATCGATGCCGGTTGTGAAATCGACTGCTACGCCAGCGATATCACCCGTACCTGGCCGGTCAGCGGCAAGTTTTCGCCCGAGCAGAAGGCGATCTATGAGGTCGTGCTGGCGGCCCAGGAAGCGGCGTTCGCTGAAATTGGCCCGAACAAGCATTGGAACCAGGCCCATGAAGCTACGGTCCGGGTCATTACCGAGGGGCTGGTGCGTCTCGGGCTGCTGGAAGGCGAGGTGGACCAGTTGATCGCCAGCGAAGCCTACCGGGCGTTCTACATGCACCGTGCCGGTCACTGGCTGGGCATGGACGTGCACGACGTCGGTGAGTACCGGGTCGGTGGCGAATGGCGCGTGCTGGAGGTTGGCATGGCCTTGACCGTGGAGCCGGGCATCTACATTGCCCCGGACAATCGCAGCGTAGCGAAGAGATGGCGCGGCATTGGCGTGCGCATCGAGGATGACGTGGTGGTGACCAAGACCGGTTGTGAAATCCTGACCCGCGGCGTGCCGAAAACGGTCGCCGAGATCGAGGCCCTGATGGCCGCCGCACGGACTCAAGCGGCATGAGCCGGGTCAACGTGGCGATCATTGGTGGCGGCCTGGTCGGCGCGAGCCTGGCGCTCGCCTTGCAGGCAGGCGCCAAGGCCAGGGGGTGGAAGATCATGCTGATCGAGCCGTTCGCCCCCGGCGACACCTGGCAGCCGAGCTATGACGCGCGCTCATCGGCGCTCTCCTTCGGTGCGCGACAAATTTATCAGCGCCTGGGCCTCTGGCAGGAAATTTCCCGCCGCGCAGAACCGATCAAACAGATTCATGTTTCCGACCGCGGACGGTTTTCCACCGCACGGTTGTCCGCCATGGAGGAGGGCGTGCCGGCCCTCGGCTACGTGGTGGAAAACGCCTGGCTCGGCCAATGCCTGTGGCAAGGGCTGGACAAGGACGTGGTCAGCTGGCGCTGCCCGGCGCAAGTCACCCGGATGGAGCCGCTAGTCGGTGGTTATCGTTTGACGCTGGATGACGAAACCACGCTGGAATGCGACCTCGCCGTACTGGCCGACGGTGGACGCTCCGGACTGCGCGAGCAGTTGGGCGTCGGTGTGCGCAATCGCCCTTACGACCAGAGCGCGTTGATTGCCAACGTCACCCCCAGCGAAGCCCACAACGGCATGGCTTTCGAGCGTTTTACCGACGACGGCCCGATGGCCTTGTTGCCGCTGCCGGAAAATCGTTGTGCGTTGGTCTGGACTCGCCAGGGCATGGATGCGCAACGGCTGGCAGCCCTCGATGAGCGCAGTTTCCTCAGTGAGCTGCAGAGTGTGTTCGGCTATCGCCTGGGCACGTTGAAACAGGTGGGTGCGCGACACCTTTATCCGCTGGCGCTGGTGGAAGCCGAAGAGCAGGTACGTCCGCACCTGGCGATCCTCGGCAATGCTGCCCATAGCCTGCATCCGATAGCGGGCCAGGGCTTCAACCTGTCCTTGCGTGACGCGCAGGCACTGGCCGATGCATTGCTCGGGAGCGACAGCACGCCCGGCGACTTCTCTGTATTGCAAGCCTATCGCGAGCGCCAGCGGATGGACCAGGCCCTGACCGTCGGCTTCTCCGACCAGGTCACGCGGCTGTTCAGCAGCGATCTGCCGCTGGTATCCGTGGGCCGCAATCTCGGCCTCCTGGGCCTTGACCTGCTGCCCCCGGCCAAGCGCTGGTTCGCTCGCCAGGCCATGGGCTTGGGGACTCGCCCCGATGCTTGATACGGCTCATTCCTTTCACCGGCGACTCATATCGCCAGCAGCACAGGCTTAAAGCATGGAATTGCGCGCAGATCTGTTGATTGTCGGTGCCGGCATGGTCGGCAGCGCCCTGGCGCTGGCGTTGCAGGGCAGCGGCTTGCAGGTGTTGTTGCTCGACGGCAGCCCGCTGAGCGTCAAGCCCTTTGATTCCCAGGCAGCGTTCGAACCCCGGGTCAGCGCCCTGTCGGCGGCCAGCCAGCGGATTCTCGATCGTCTGGGCGTCTGGGACGGTATCGTCGCCCGACGCACCAGTCCCTACACCGACATGCATGTCTGGGACGGTAGCGGCACGGGGCAGATTCATTTTTCCGCCGCCAGCCTGCATGCCGAAGTGCTTGGCCACATCGTCGAGAACCGCGTCGTTCAGGATGCACTGCTGGACCGGTTGCATGACTGCGACCTGGGCCTGCTGGCCAATGCGCGCCTGGAGCAGATGCGCCGCTCCGGCGACGACTGGCTGTTGACCCTGGCTGACGGGCGCACCTTGCGCGCGCCACTGGTGATTGCCGCCGACGGGGCGAACTCCGCCGTGCGCCGACTGACGGGGGTCGCTACTCGCGAGTGGGACTACCTGCATCACGCGATCGTCACCAGCGTGCGCTGCGCCGGACCTCATCGCCAGACCGCATGGCAACGCTTCACCGACAATGGTCCGCTGGCCTTCCTGCCACTGGCGCGCGACGGCCAGCAGGACTGGTGCTCGATCGTCTGGTCGACCACGCCTGGCGAAGCGCAGCGCTTGATGACGCTGGATGACGGCGCTTTCTGCGCCGAACTGGAGCGGGCTTTCGAGGGCCGGCTAGGCGCGGTGCTCGGCGCCGATCCTCGCGTCTGCGTACCGCTGCGCCAACGCCACGCCAAGCGTTACGTGGCCGAAGGGCTGGCGCTGATCGGCGATGCGGCGCATACCATCCATCCCCTGGCCGGACAGGGCGTCAACCTGGGTTTCCTGGATGCCGCGGTGTTGGCCGAGGTGCTGTTGCAGTCCGCAGGGCGTGGCGAGCGGTTGGCCGATCTCAAGGTGTTGAGCCGCTATGAGCGGCGGCGCATGCCCCACAACCTGGCGCTGATGGCGGCGATGGAAGGCTTCGAGCGGCTGTTCCAGGCCGATCCATTGCCGGTGCGCTGGTTGCGTAATACCGGTCTGAAGCTGGTAGACCGCATGCCGGAAGCCAAGGCGCTGTTCGTACGCGAGGCGTTGGGGCTGACCGGGGATTTGCCGGATCTGGCCAAGGTCTGAAAGTTGTTTTGGAGCTTATGGCCTCATCGCGAGCAAGCTCGCTCCCACATTTGTCCAGTGTTGTCCTGTGGGAGCGAGCTTGCTCGCGATGGGGCCGGAACAGCCACCTCTTCCACCTGTGCAACATTTGGAAACGTGTCTACCCACTGTTCGATTGTGGTGCTAAATGTGAGTCCTTATCATTTGCGCTCTGTTCACAATCGAGAGACCGCTACCATGTCGGCCACCAAACGCCTGCTGTCCGCCCTCGCACTGACCCTGATCGGCACTTCCGTCGCCCAGGCTGCCGATGAGGTGGTGGTCTATTCGTCGCGCATCGATGAGCTGATCAAACCGGTTTTCGATGCCTACACCAAGAAGACCGGCGTCGCGGTGAAGTTCATCACCGACAAGGAAGCGCCCCTGATGCAGCGGATCAAGGCCGAAGACAAAAATGCCACCGCCGACCTGCTGCTGACCGTCGACGCCGGCAACCTCTGGCAAGCCGAGCAGATGGGCATTCTGCAGCCGTTCACCTCGCCGGTAATCGATGCCAACATTCCCCCTCAGTATCGTGCGTCGTCCCACGCCTGGACCGGCCTGAGCCTGCGTGCGCGGACCATTGCCTACTCGACTGACCGGGTCAAACCGGGTGAGCTGACTACTTACGAAGCGCTGGCCGGCAAGGAATGGGAAGGCCGCTTGTGCCTGCGGACCTCGAAAAAGGTCTACAACCAGTCGCTGACCGCGACCCTGATCGAAACCCATGGTGCTGAAAAAACCGAGGCGATCCTCAAAGGCTGGGTCAGGAACCTGTCCACCGACGTATTCTCCGACGACACCGCGCTGCTTGAGGCGATCAATGCCGGCCAGTGCGACGTTGGCATCGTCAACACCTATTACTACGGCCGCCTGCACCAGCAGAAGCCAGACTTGAAGGTCAAGCTGTTCTGGCCGAACCAGGCGGACCGTGGCGTGCACATCAACCTCTCGGGTATCGGCCTGACCAAGCACGCGCCGCACCCGGACGCCGCGAAAAAACTGGTGGAATGGATGACCACGCCTGAAGCGCAAAGCATCTTCGCCGACGTGAACCAGGAATTCCCGGCCAACCCGAAAGTCCAGCCGTCCAAGGAAGTCGCCGCCTGGGGCCAGTTCAAGGCCGATACTCTGCCGGTGGAAGTCGCGGGCAAACGCCAGGCCGAAGCCATTCGCCTGATGGATCGTGCCGGCTGGAACTGAGACGATCCCTTTCAGCTCCTTGACGAGCCGTGGCGAGGGAGCTTGCTCCCGCTGGGCTACGCAGTAGCCCCAAAATCCTGGATCATGCCCCCGCATATAGATCCTGGCAGATATCCCGGGAGGGCTTCGCCCTCCAGCGGGAGCACGCTCCCTCGCCACATGACCGTTTGTCTTACGAGAGTTTTCCTTGACCCACCCCGCCCAACGCCGTTGGTATCCCCTGGTCTTCGCCGTCGCTGCGCTGGTGCTGTTGCCGTTGAGCGTGCTGCTGCTGTCCTGGCAGAGCATCGATGCGCAGATCTGGTCCCACTTGTGGGAGACCCAGATGCCGCGTCTGCTGGGTAATACCCTGACGCTGATCCTGGGTGTGGGTGTCGGCGTGACGTTGTTGGGGGTCAGTCTGGCGTGGCTTACCAGCCTTTGCGAATTTCCCGGTCGGCGCTGGCTCGATTGGGCGTTGATGTTGCCGTTCGCGATTCCCGCCTATGTGCTGGCGTTTGTTTTCGTCGGCCTGCTGGATTTTGCCGGCCCGGTGCAGACCCTGATGCGCGAATGGTTCGGCAGCGGCTTGCGCCTGCCCCGGGTGCGGTCGACCGGTGGGGTTATCCTGGTGTTGGTGCTGGTGTTCTATCCGTATGTCTATCTGCTCGCGCGAAGCGCCTTCCTGGCCCAAGGCAAGGGATTGATGGAAGCGGCCCGGGTACTCGGCCAATCGCCCTGGCAGGCGTTCTGGCGGGTGGCGCTGCCGATGGCCCGACCGGCCATTGGCGCGGGCGTGGCGCTGGCGCTGATGGAAACCCTGGCGGATTTCGGCGCGGTGTCGGTGTTCAACTTCGACACCTTTACCACCGCCATCTATAAAACCTGGTACGGCTTCTTCAGTCTTTCCAGCGCCGCCCAACTGGCCAGCCTGTTGCTGCTGGCAGTGATGGTGGTGCTCTACGGTGAGCGCCGTGCCCGGGGAGCACAGCGGGCCAGCAACGAACGGCCCCGGGTCAACGCGCTTTACCACTTGCGCGGTTTCAAGGCGGTGGCGGCCAGCAGCTGGTGCCTGTTGGTTTTCGCTTGCGCGTTCGTCATTCCGGTGCTGCAACTGGTGGTGTGGTTCTGGCAGCGCGGTCGGTTCGACCTGGACGAGCGTTATGCCGGGTTGATCATCCATACCCTCTATCTGGGCGGCCTGGCGGCCCTGGTCACCGTCTGCGTGGCCTTGCTGCTGGCGTTCGCCCGTCGCTTGGCGCCGACCCGCCCGATCCGCGCCGGTGTCGGCCTGGCGAACCTGGGTTATGCCTTGCCGGGTTCAGTGCTGGCGGTGTCGATCATGCTTGCGTTCAGCTATCTGGACCGTGAGTTGGTCATTCCGCTATCGACCCTGCTCGGCGGGGCGGGCAAGCCGTTACTGTTGGGCAGTTTGTCGGCGTTGCTGCTGGCCTACCTGATACGTTTCCTGGCCGTGGCCTACGGTCCGCTGGAAAGCAGCCTGGCGCGGATTCGTCCGTCATTGCCCGAGGCCGCACGAAGCCTTGGCGTCAGTGGGCCACGACTGTTTTTCAAAGTGTATCTGCCGTTGCTACTCCCTGGCACGTTGAGCGCGGCGTTGCTGGTGTTTGTCGATGTGCTCAAAGAAATGCCCGCCACCCTGCTGATGCGCCCGTTCGGCTGGGACACGCTGGCAGTGCGGGTCTTTGAGATGACCAGCGAGGGGGAGTGGGCACGGGCTGCATTGCCGGCGCTGACCCTGGTGCTGGTCGGGCTGTTGCCGGTCATCGGATTGATACGGCGCTCGGCTCATCAACGCGTTCTGAATTAATTGAGAGCGGCTCCAGGTGCCAGTGCCATGGCATGCGGATACAATGCGCGGCATTCGGTGCGGTCCGTCCGTCGGACCGGGTAGCTGAGGGCGCTTTTTTTCAGGCGTTCGTGCTGTGCAGTACCCGTCCGCACCTTCGCCACGCCCGGAAGGAGAAACCCATGGGACAGCGTACGCCTCTGTATGACCTGCATCTCGCCCTTGGCGCGAAGATGGTCGATTTTGGCGGTTGGGATATGCCTCTGCACTACGGCTCGCAGGTCGAGGAACATCATCAGGTGCGCCGCGATTGCGGTGTGTTCGATGTGTCCCACATGACCGTGATCGACGTTGCCGGCCCCCAGGCCAAGGCCTGGCTGCAGCGTTTGCTGGCCAATGACGTCGATCGCTTGCAGGACACCGGCCGGGCGCTGTACAGCACGATGCTCAATGAGCGTGGCGGCATTGTCGATGACATGATCATTTACCGGGTCGATGAGGGTTACCGGCTGGTGTTCAATGCCTCGACCCGTGACCAGGACCTGGCCTGGATGCAGGCACAGCTCGGTGAATATGATGTGCAACTGCACGAGCGTCCCGAACTGGCGATGCTGGCCATCCAGGGGCCGCAGGCCCGGCACAAGATTGCCGAATTGGTCACGCAATCACGCGGCCAATTGATCCAGCAGCTCAAGCCCTTCGAAGGTCGTGCCGACGGTGACTGGTTCATTGCCCGTACCGGCTACACCGGTGAAGATGGTTTGGAAATCGTCCTGCCGGCCCATGAAGCCCCGAGCTTTTTCAACGATCTGGTGGGCGCTGGCATTCCTCCCATCGGCCTTGGAGCTCGCGATACCTTGCGCCTGGAAGCGGGCATGAACCTCTATGGCCAGGACATTCATCAGGATGTTTCGCCGCTGGCCTCCAACATGGCCTGGAGCATCGCCTGGGAACCTGCGAGTCGCCAGTTCATCGGCCGCTCGGCGCTGGAAGCCGAACTGGCGGCTGGCGTGCAGCACAAACTGGTCGGGCTGGTACTTGAGGAGCGCGGTGTTCTACGCGCTCATCAGGTGGTCCGTATCGCCAATGTTGGCGAAGGAGAGATCACCAGTGGTAGTTTTTCTCCTACGCTTAGCAAGTCGATTGCCCTGGCACGTGTTCCGATGGCCACCGCCGACCGTGCCGAGGTGGAAATTCGTGGCAAGTGGTACCCGGTACGGGTGGTCAAGCCGACCTTCGTCCGCCATGGCAAAACCCTGATCTAACCTTTTGCGGCGGGCCGCCGGCCGCTGACACTTTCTCTTGAGGACACAGAATATGAGTGATATCCCCGCCGAACTGCGTTTTGCCGAAAGCCACGAGTGGGCCCGCCTGGAAGCCGACGGTACCGTCATCGTAGGCATCAGCGACCATGCGCAGGAAGCTTTGGGCGATGTGGTGTTTGTCGAGCTGACCGAGGTCGGTAAGGTTTTTGCTGCTGGTGATCAGGCTGGCGTGGTGGAGTCGGTCAAGGCCGCTTCCGACATCTACGCCCCCATTGCCGGCGAAGTGATTGCGATCAATGAAGAGTTGGGCGGCTCGCCGGAGCTGCTTAACTCCGATCCGTACGGCGCCTGGATCTTCAAGCTCAAGCCAAGCGACAAGGCCGAGTTGGACAAGTTGCTCGATGCTGCCGGCTATAAGGCTGCTATCGGCGAGTAACACTTGATACCTGTGGGAGCGAGCCTGCTCGCGAAGGCGATAAATCAGCAACATCGAGGTTGGCTGACACACCGCTTTCGCGAGCAGGCTCGCTCCCACGTTGGTTTGTGAGATGTCCGTCGGGCAAAAAAATGCCGCTCAATCGAGCGGCATTTTTTATTGGCCGGACATCATTCCTGGGCGACGGCGTTTTTTGCCAGGATCGCGTTGGCCAGTTCCATGTCGGTGGCTTGCAGGCCTGGGTTGTCGGCCCGGACTTTCTGCATCGCGGCTTCCAGGTAGGGGCCACGGATGCCGCCGTCACTGGCGACGAAGCTGCCGGCGTCGTCCTGGGCGGCGACGATCAGCTTGTTGTCCTTGAAGGTCAGGTAGGTAGAACCGGTGGTCGCACCGGATGAGATGACGTTACGCCAAAACGTGTCGGCCATTGCCGAGCCAACAGGAAGAGAAAGCAAGGCCAGGGTCGCGACAGCAAGTTTGAGACGCATGATAGGTGACTCCACAGGGTTAACTATGACTTTGGATTGCCGGAGCCTCGATTCAGTTCCATGACCCGTCAGTCAGCCCTCGCCACACGCTACTTCTGTTCACTCTGTGGCGTCACCCGCAGTACTTCTTCGACCGTGGTCAGGCCGGCCGCTACCTTTTGCGCGCCCGAGAGCCGCAGGCTGCGCATGCCTTCCTTGAAGGCCTGGCGGCGCACGGCGAGCAGGTCGGTGTCTGGGTGGATCAGGCCTTTGACGCTGTCGCTCAACTGCATGATCTCGTACACTCCGGCCCGCCCCCGGTAGCCGGTATCGCGGCATTCCGAGCAGCCGACAGCCTGCTGGGCGTTGGTCGGCAGCGGGGCCTGCCAGGGCCTCGTCAGGGTTTGCCAGTCGTCTTCATCCAGGGTGATGGGCGCCTTGCAATGCGGACACAACGTACGCACCAGGCGCTGGGCCATGACTCCGAGCACTGTGGCCTTGATCAGGTAATGCGGCACGCCGAGCTCCAGCAGGCGGCTGATGGCGCTCGGCGCGTCGTTGGTGTGCAGGGTCGAGAGGACGAGGTGTCCGGTGAGGGCTGCCTGGATCGCCATTTCGGCGGTTTCCAGGTCACGGATCTCGCCGATCATGATGATGTCCGGGTCCTGCCGCATCAACGCACGTACGCCCGCCGCGAAAGACAGCTCGATGTTGTGCTGGACCTGCATCTGGTTGAACGAGGCCTCGACCATCTCGATCGGATCTTCGATGGTGCAGAGGTTCACTTCCGGCGTCGCCAGTTTTTTCAACGTCGTGTAGAGCGTCGTGGTCTTGCCGGACCCGGTGGGGCCTGTGACCAGAATGATGCCGTTGGGCTGGCGGGTCATGTCCTGCCAGCGACGCAGGTCGTCGGCGGAGAAGCCCAGCTGGTCGAAATCCTTGAGCAATACTTCCGGATCGAAGATCCGCATCACCATTTTTTCGCCGAACGCGGTCGGCAAGGTCGACAAGCGCAACTCCACTTCGTTGCCGTCGGGAGTCTTGGTTTTGACGCGACCATCCTGGGGCTTGCGCTTTTCCGCGACGTTCATGCGCCCCAGGCTTTTCAGGCGACTGATGATCGCCATCGTCACCTGCGGCGGGAACTGATAGACGGTGTGCAGCACCCCGTCGATGCGAAAGCGTACGGTGCCCTGCTCCCGGCGCGGTTCGATGTGGATATCGCTGGCCCGCTGCTGGAAGGCGTACTGGAACAGCCAATCGACGATGTTGACGATATGCGCGTCGTTGGCGTCCGGCTCCTGGTCGCTGGCGCCGAGGTTGAGCAGTTGTTCGAAGTTGGTCAGGTTGCTCGGTTGCTGATCGACGGTGGTAGCGCCGCTGACGGATTTGGCCAGGCGATAGAATTCCACGCTCAGGCGCTGGATATCCACCGGGTTGGCGACCACCCGCCTGACCGGCAGCTTGAGCACGTGGGTCAGGTCGGCTTCCCAACTGCTGACGTAAGGCTGGGCACTGGCGACGGTGACGGCGTCACGGTCAACCGCCACTGCGAGAATCTTGTGACGTTGCGCAAAGGCATAGGACATCAGCGGCGTAACGGCCGCCACGTTGATCTTCAACGGGTCGATGCGCATGTAGGGCTGGTCGGCCTGCTGGGCCAGCCACAGCGTCAGGTTCTCAAGGTCCAGGCGCTTGCCGGGTCGGCTGAGGTCGTCCAGGTGCTGGTTGGCGATGAACTCCAGCGGGTGCAACTGGCTGTTGGCGTTATGCCGGCGCCGAGCGTTGAGCGCGGTTTCGGCTGAATCCTGGCTGATGAGGCCCTGGGCGACCAGTTGGCGGAGCAGATCGTTAAGGTCCAGCCAGCGGTCCTGAGTGGCGTGTTTGGTGGACATGGGCGTTCGGGTTCCTATTGGACAGTTGCAGCAAAGCCGCGATGCAGACGCTTCGGCGTCCCGGCTTGTTGTGCAAAAGAATAGTCCCGACCTTATGGACCGTTGGGCCACTACCCGACCAATGCGTTTCCAATTCTTGCCTGCGCCCCCTCAACCGGCCGCCAGAACCCGTCCGGCCCGCGTGATATCGGCGTCCTGCAGGTCCACCGAGCACATGCTGATCAGGTTACGTAATTTTTCAGCAATGACCTGGGCACGGTGCCAGCTCAGCCCATCCAGGACAATGTCCAGCGTCAGCAGATCGTCTTGACGCTCGACGTAGACCTGCTGTGGCGTCAGGCCCTGCAAGGCGAACAGATTCAACGCTCGGCACAGCACGTCCGGCTCGGCTTCGGCCTGCATCTGATAATGCACGCGGCAATGGGCGTTGGCGGCGTGCCAGGCGTCGGCGCGGGTCGGGGCGGTGGATACGGTTGCGAGTGAGTGCATGTTCGGTCTCCTGGAGGTCGGGAGAAATATTTACATGCGCCGGAGGGTATTTCTTACCTAAGATGAGCTATTTCGAACCTATGTTGAATAAACTGATTCGCATATCGGAAAACTATAGGTTTATTTATGCACAATGAGCTGGATAGCTTCGATCGCAGGATACTGGCGTTGCTGCAAGAGGATGCTTCGCTGTCCAGCGCGCAGATCGCCGAGCAGGTTGGCTTGTCCCAGTCGCCCTGTTGGCGTCGGATTCAGCGGATGAAGGAGGAGGGGATCATTCGGGGGCAGGTGACGCTGCTGGACCGCAAGAAAATCGGCCTGAACACGCAGATCTTCGCCGAAATCAAGCTCAACGCCCACGGTCGCTCGAATTTCACCGAGTTCACCGAGGCGATCCGCGGGTTCCCCGAGGTGCTGGAGTGCTACGTGCTGATGGGGTCGGTGGATTTTCTGCTGCGCATCGTCACGGCGGACATCGAGGCGTATGAGCGATTCTTTTTCGAAAAGCTGTCGATGGTGCCGGGGATTCAGGAGGTGAACTCGATCGTGGCCCTGTCGGAGATCAAGTCGACGACGAGTTTGCCGGTGGTGCGCTAGTTGGCTCCGAGGTGAATGCGCCGGCCCCTTCGCGAGCAGGCTCGCTCCTACATTGGGATCTCGACATGATCCAGTGTGGGAGCGAGCCTGCTCGCGAAGGCGGTATCACAGGCGCAGCAAAGTCTTCCAGGCCCGATTCTGATACACCGCAATCGCCTGTTGCTTGCGCGCATCCAGGAGCTCGTCGGTGATCGGTTCGTTGGCCAATTGCGCCAGCTTGTTCAATTCGCCGTAGAGCCGGTCCATCTCAGGAATTTCCAGCACCTGGCGGGCATGATGCAGCCAGGCCTGGATACGTTCGATGCGCGGCAGTTGCTCGGCCAGGTCTTCCGGCTGTTGCTGGTAGCGTTGCAATTGCAGCGACGAAGCTTCTTCGCTGAGCAGGCGCGGCAGCCAGCTGCCCAGTTGCGCCGCGCCCTGGCGATTGCCGCGGGTGTTGCGGTCGGCGGTCCAGCTGCGGGCCAGCAACCAACGCGAAGCTTCAAGAGAGAAGAGGCCCCAGCGCGGGTCCTGCAGCTCTTCGAGGAATTGCTCCGGCGCCGCCTTGCGCACGTCTTCGTCGTCGAGGCCGGCCTGGACCAGCGGACGCCAGTCTTCCAGCAGCGCATCCAGGGCGACGCGCAGATCATGGGTCGATTGACGCGGCGCGGCCTGGCCGAGGCTGCTGAGCAACGCGCGCAGTTCGGCAAGGTTTTCCACCCAGTCCTGCAACAGGCGCCAGTGGCCGTTGAAACGATATTGCTCGGCCAGGCGCTGGCTGCTGCCCAGCAGATGCCAGCTCAATGCGCCAAAAGCATCGTCCAGCGGCGTTTCGGCCGTCAGTTGCGGAGCCGGCAGGCTCAGGGCATAACTGCTCGCATCATGCAGGCGATAGCCACGTTCAGCCTTGCTGATGTCGCAAGGCATCAAGGGCAGGGTCGCGGCCAGTTCGGCGGCCAGTTCCAGCAGGGCGGCGGGTTCGCCTTCGCGCAGTTCCAGTTCCAACTCGCAGATTTCTTCCTTCTGCTTGCCGACCACCACGTGGCCCAGGTCCAGGGCGGCCTCGATGACCACCTTGGCTTTGCCGCGGCCCCAGGCAATTTCGGCGCGCTCGCGGACGAAATCAGTGGTGAAGATCGCCTTGAGGGTTTTTTTGTCCAGGTCCGCCAGTGCCTCGGGCCAGCATTCGCCGTCGAGCTTCTTCAGGTCGAGCTTGGCCTTGGGCAGGTGCCAGTCGTATTCGTTGCGCTCGGACAGGCCGGCAACGCTCTGGCCACGGGTCTTGAGGGTCTGGATGACTTCTTCGCCGTCGCGACGCAGGCGCAGGGCAACCTTGGCCCGGGCGAGGTCACGTTCCGGCGTGTCGAAGTACTGGTTCATCAATTCGTGGCGTTCCCAGCCACTCTTGTTGCGTTTTTTCAACAGCGGATGCTCGCGCAAGGCTGCCAGGGTCTCGCGGCTGACGCGGAGTTTGATTTCGGTTTCTTTCTGCATGGCCGGAAAATCCAGGAATCGGGTGCGCAGCCGGGGGAAGATGTGGCTGCCAGGGTCGTGCAGTGTACAGGACTCGTCGGTCCTCCGCGCCGAACGGTTCCATCCTTGCTCTCGATGGTTCTATGATGGACCCCCAATTTGTAAGCCCGGGAGCCAGCGATGCCTCTGCCGTCCATGAAAGATCAGTTCGCTGCCCTGATCGCCGCGCCTTCGGTCAGTTGTACCCAGCCCAAGCTGGACCAGTCCAACAGCGCCGTGATCGAGCTGCTGGCAGGCTGGCTGTCGGAACTGGGATTCTCCTGTGATATCCAGCAGGTCAGCCCCGGCAAGTTCAACCTTCTCGCCAGCTTCGGCACGGGGCCCGGCGGGCTGGTGCTGGCCGGGCACAGCGACACGGTGCCGTTCGATGGCGCGTTGTGGCAGACCGACCCGCTCAAGCTCACCGAGGTCGGCGGGCGCTGGGTGGGCCTGGGCAGTTGTGACATGAAAGGTTTTTTCGCCCTGGCCATCGAAGCGGTGCGGCCGTTGCTGGACCAGCCGTTCAAGCAGCCGTTGCTGATCCTCGCCACCTGCGATGAAGAAAGCTCCATGGCGGGCGCCCGTGCCCTGGCCGAGGCCGGGCGGCCGCTCGGACGCGCGGCGGTGATAGGCGAACCGACGGGGCTGAAGCCGATCCGCATGCACAAGGGCGTGATGATGGAGCGTATCGACATCCTCGGGCGCAGCGGCCATTCCTCCGACCCGAGCCTGGGCCGCAGCGCGCTCGAAGCGATGCACGACGCCATGGGCGAGCTGCGTGGCCTGCGCCTGCAATGGCAGCGTGAGTTCCGCAATCCACAGTTCACCGTGCCGCAGCCGACCCTCAATTTCGGCTGCATTCATGGCGGCGACAATCCCAACCGGATCTGCGGCCAATGCTCCATGGAGTTCGACCTGCGCCCACTGCCGGGCATGGATCCAGAGGTGCTGCGGGCGGCGATCCGGCAGAAGCTCGACCCCATCGCCGAACGCCACCAGGTGAAGATCGACTACGCACCGCTATTCCCCGAAGCGCCCCCGTTCGAGCAGGCCGAGGACGCCGAGCTGGTGCGGGTGGCCGAACGGCTCACCGGGCATCGTGCCGAAGCAGTGGCGTTCGGCACCGAAGCGCCTTATCTTCAGCGCCTCGGTTGCGAAACCCTGGTATTGGGGCCTGGCGATATCGCCTGCGCCCACCAGCCTGGCGAATACCTTGAAATGTCACGTTTGCAGCCTACCGTGCAGCTGTTGCGACAGTTGATCGGCCATTACTGCCTGACACCGGCCAGCGCCGGTTAAATTGTCCGCTTGCGGACCCGTATTCATGAGGAGAGCGCGCGTGTCGCCAAGCCTGTTCCGACGATAACCACCAGCCCGCTGTGCGTTCCGCTTCGTCTTTTTTAGGCTGTTATTTATTACAGGCCCAGGTTCATGCCCGAATACGTCAATTGGCTTCGTCACGCTTCGCCCTATATCAACGCCCACCGCGATTGCACCTTCATCGTCATGCTGCCTGGCGACGGGGTGGAGCACCCCAACTTCGGCAACATCGTCCATGACCTGGTGTTGCTGCACAGCCTCGGCGTGCGGCTGGTGCTGGTGCACGGTTCGCGTCCGCAAATCGAGACCCGCCTCGCTGCCCGCGGCCTGACGCCGCACTACCACCATGGCATGCGCATCACCGATGCCGCGACGCTGGAATGCGTGATCGACGCGGTCGGCCAGTTGCGCATTGCCATCGAGGCGCGTCTGTCGATGGACATGGCTTCTTCGCCGATGCAAGGCTCGCGGTTGCGCGTGGCCAGCGGCAACCTGGTTACCGCGCGGCCGATCGGTGTGCTCGAAGGCGTGGACTATCACCACACCGGGGAGGTGCGTCGGGTCGACCGCAAGGGCATCAACCGGCTGTTGGATGAGCGCTCGATCGTTCTGCTGTCGCCGTTGGGCTATTCACCGACCGGGGAGATTTTCAACCTGGCGTGTGAAGACGTCGCGACCCGGGCGGCCATCGATCTGGCCGCCGATAAACTCCTGTTGTTCGGCGCCGAGCAGGGCCTGATCGGTGAGGATGGGCGGCTGGTTCGCGAGCTGCGTCCGCAACAGGTCCCGGCTCATATGCAACGTCTGGGCAGTGACTACCAGGCCGAGCTGCTCGATGCGGCGGCGCAGGCCTGCCGGGGCGGCGTGGCGCGCAGCCACATCGTCAGCTATGCCGAGGACGGTGCGCTGCTGGCCGAACTGTTTACCCGCGATGGCAGCGGCACGCTCGTGGCCCAGGAGCAATTCGAGGTGGTGCGCGAAGCCGCCATCGAGGATGTCGGCGGCTTGCTGGACCTGATCAGTCCTCTGGAGGAGCAGGGCATTCTGGTACGGCGTTCCCGCGAGGTGCTGGAGCGCGAGATCGAGCAGTTCAGCGTGGTCGAGCGCGAAGGCATGATCATCGCGTGCGCGGCGCTGTACCAGATCGCCGATTCGGATGCCGGGGAACTCGCCTGCCTGGCCGTGAATCCGGAATACCGCCACGGTGGCCGGGGCGATGAGTTGCTGGAGCGGATTGAAACCCGGGCCCGCGCCCAAGGGCTCAAGACCCTGTTCGTGCTGACGACCCGGACCGCACACTGGTTCCGCGAGCGCGGCTTCGAGCCCAGCAGTGTCGACCGCCTGCCGGCGGCGCGGGCTTCGTTGTACAACTATCAGCGTAATTCGAAAATCTTCGAAAAATCGCTGTAAACAACCCGCCTATCCCATCACGCTGCCGCGACTTTCTTGATTTCAGACCATCAGCGACTAGTCTGGAGAGCCTCAAGATCGCGGCATGCGCACGCATTGGCATGTCGCGCGCGAGGCCCGACGAAACACCATTCAGGAATCCACGGCGTCGCCGATAAGCCGAGTCAGGGCTTGATGACGCTTTGATGGCAAGCATATGTCGAAACGAGCTGAAAACTGGTGAAACAATTCTTTTTGGATTTATAAAGAATCCTTTATTCTTCCGGCCGGTGTCGCGGGGTTAGACCATGGTCGTAGTCCGAAAGGGTTACGGTTGACTTGCCAGTCACGGTCTGGCGCTAATCGCGCATCCGCGGATTCCGGGCGTTCGAACCGGAACCAAAGACACACAAGAATTAGAAAACGAGAGGAGCGATACATGAAGAAGTCCACCTTGGCCCTGGCTGTGGCCGTTGGGGTAATGGCGCAGCAGGCAGGCGCCGCCGGTTTCATCGAGGACAGCAAGGCGTCCGTCAGTTCTCGCACCATGTACTTTGACAACGACAACCGTGAAGGCGCTGAAGACCAGCGTGAAGCGGCGACCGGCCTGAAGTTCGACTACAAGTCCGGCTTCACTCAAGGTGTCGTTGGTTTTGGTATCGACGCCCAGGCGATGGTTGGTCTTCACCTTGATGGTGGTAAAGGTCAGCGTCCAGACGCCAATAACTCCTTCTCGCCAAGTGACTCCGACGGGTCCGCGGAGCACAGCTGGAGCCGTGGGTCGGCCAACGTGAAGGCGCTTTTCTCCAAGACCGAGGCCCACCTGGGTGGTGCTCTGCAGCCTAACCTGCCGATCCTGGTCGCCAACGATGGCCGTCTGCTGCCGCAAACCTTCGAAGGTGGCACTATCACCTCCAAGGACCTGGACAACGTGACGTTCAACGCCGGTCAACTGGAGCGCGCCGTAGGCCGTGCTGGTACCAACAGCACGGGCTTGGCAGTGGCAGGTGGTACCGAGGACAGCAACCAGTTCCGTTACGCCGGTGCTGACTGGAAAGTCACCAAAGACCTGACCCTGCAGTACTACTACGCCAACCTGCAGGATTACTACAAGCAGCACTTCCTGGGTGCGGTACACGTTTTCCCGATCAGCGAAGGCCAGTCGTTCAAGACTGACCTGCGTTACTTCGACAGCAGCTCGGATGGCCGTAACGGCGATTCCACCCATTTCTTCAACAACAACGGTGGTTATGCCAAGACCCCGGGCGAGGTCGATAACAAGACCTGGAGCGCCATGTTCACCTACACCCTGGGTGGCAGCGCGTTCCTGTTGGGTCACCAGCAAGTTGGCGACGATGGTGGCTTCGTCTACATGAACCAGGGCAACCTGCTCAATGACAGCGGCCGCAACGAAGGCGCCGGTGGCTCGAGCTTCTACCTGTTCACCGACAGCATGATCCATCAGTTCGTCCGTGCGGGTGAGAACACCACCTTTGGTCAGTACTCGTACGACTTCACCGGCCTGGGCGTCCCTGGCCTGAAGGCAGCGATTGCCTACCTGCACGGTGACGACATCAAGTCTGCTACCGGCGGAAGCGAAACTTCCGAGTGGGAACGCGACATGCGCCTGGACTACGTCGTCCAGCAAGGCCCGCTCAAGGGCTTCGGCACTACCCTGCGTCATGGCTCCTACCGTGGCAGCAGCACCGGTATCGCCGACCAGGATCAGACCCGCCTGATCTTCAACTACACTTACAACTTCATGTAAGACGTAGCGAAGTAAAAAAGCCCCGCCCGGCAGCATGCCGGGCGGGGCTTTTGTGTTTCGGGGCGGGGATCCTTCTCGCGCTTGCGGCGCTTATCGCACCGACTCCGCCGCGTCTCGTATTCTTCCCGCACCCTGGCGACGCAACGCTCGATACTTGCTGCCTTGTTGATCAAAACATCATCGGCCATACACGCTGCCTTCTTCCTGAATATCCTTGAGCAAACCTGCCCGAGCCTCATCCAGAGCGGTTTTTTCGCTGAGAATGAAACATTCATACAAACCCGCCTGTACGTCTCTGGCCCAGAGCCGCTGACCTCGGGTCACGATCTGATATTGCATGACGGTCGTTGCCGCGCGTAGATCGATCAGGTCCACCGGACTGCCAGCGATATCCGCCAACTCTCCTGAGAGCTGCCACAGCGAAACAGGATCGACCTCGCCGGACAAGAGCACCGCCAGATCGACGTCGCTGTCAGGTCCCGCGGTGCCCTGTGCATGGCTACCGAACAGGTAAACCGCCAGCAGCCCAGGGAGATGGTGATGCAGATAAGACAACAAGGCTTGAGTGTTCATGCTGCCTATCCTAGCCGCTCATTCTGAAATCGCCGCAATAATTTGCGGAGTGCAGATGCAGAACAAAAAAAGCCCCGCCCGGCAGCACGCCGGGCGGGGCTTTTGCGTTTCGGGTCTGGCCCACCCCTGTAGCCTTCCCCGAAGTTTCTCCTCTTTCCAGCAACTCGAGGCCTTCTCGAAACCTCGACAATGATCTTGGTCCGATATACGCCAAGGCGCCAATGAACAGTTTTTTATATTCCATCAAGATCTAGCCAAATGGGTATTCATTCTTTTTCAAGCAATGAAAAGCGGTGCACAGTTGGGCCACAACTACTCAACCAGGAGCTGCACCATGAGCCTCAGACTCGGCGACATCGCCCCCGATTTCGAACAGGATTCCAGCGCCGGCAAGATTCGCTTCCATGAATGGCTCGGTGATAGCTGGGGTGTGTTGTTCTCTCATCCAGCGGATTTCACCCCGGTGTGCACCACCGAGCTGGGCCTTACCGCCAAGCTCAAGGATGAATTCGCCAAGCGCGGCGTCAAGGCCATTGCCCTTTCGGTAGACCCGGTGGACTCGCATCACAAGTGGATCGAGGACATCAACGAAACCCAGAATGCCGTGGTCAATTTTCCGATCCTGGCCGACGCCGACCGCAAGGTGTCCGACCTCTACGACCTGATCCACCCCAACGCCAGCGACACGTTGACCGTGCGTTCCCTGTTCGTGATTGACCCGAACAAGAAGATCCGCCTGACCATCACCTACCCGGCGAGCACCGGGCGCAACTTCAATGAAATCCTGCGGGTGATCGATTCCTTGCAGCTGACCGACAACTACAAGGTCGCCACGCCGGCCAACTGGCAGGATGGCGATGAAGTGGTGATCGTGCCGTCGCTCAAGGATGAGGAGGAACTCAAGCAGCGCTTTCCCAAAGGCTATCGTGCCGTCAAACCATATCTGCGCCTGACGCCGCAGCCCAATCGCTGAGGCAAAACCAGAACCAGAACCTGTGGGAGCGAGCCTGCTCGCGAAGGCGACCGATCAGCCAGTATTGAGGTCGACTGACACACCGCTATTGCGAGCAGGCTCGCTCCCACAGTTGATCTTCTGTGCACCAAGGGTTTTGGCCGTTTCGACGGCCTTTTTTATTGCCTCAAGGAAAGCTGACCTTATATACCTTAAGCGAATAACCAAATGAATAAATATGATTTAAGGATATATGGATGCCCTGTTATGGTTTGCTCCATACAGCGAGATCGCCCACCGCGAATCGCACGTGAATTCAAGGAATGGTTGGCATGTTGGTTGTCTCGCTCGGCGGCAGTCCCAGCCAGCGCTCCCGATCAGGAGTGCTGCTGGAGCGCTCGCAACGTTGGTTGCAGCAGCAAGGTGTGGAAGTGGTGAGCTATCAGGTGCGTGATTTTCCCGCCGAGGATCTGCTCCATGCCCGCTTCGATAGCCCCAAGGTACTGGACCTGCTGGCCCAGATCGAAAACGCCGACGGCCTGGTGATCGCTACGCCTGTCTACAAGGCCTCTTTCTCCGGCGCGTTGAAAACGGTACTGGACCTGCTGCCCGAACGCGCGCTGGCCCATAAGGTAGTGCTGCCCATGGCGACAGGCGGCAGCATCGCCCACATGCTGGCGGTGGACTACGCCCTGAAGCCGGTGTTGTCGGCGCTCAAGGCCCAGGAAATGCTCCATGGGATTTTCGCCGAGGACAACCAGATCGCTTACGGCGAAGGCAGCGCCCAGGCGCAATTGGCGCCGGCCCTGCAGCAGCGTCTGGAAGAGGCGCTTGAACAGTTCTACAGCGCCATGGCCCGGCGGCCCAAGCCGCTGGATCCCAGCGTATTGAACGAACGTCTGTTGAGTGCTCGCTGGAGCATCTGACTCGCTACATCCCTGATTCAACTCCACCTTACTCAGCCGTCAACGGCCAAGCAGGTGCAGCCAAAACCCCACAGCGAAAGGAGAGGCGCCATGCGCACTGTCATTTTGCGTCGCGGGCTGGTCGCTCTGTTTGCTGCGGCTGTGTCCTTCGGCGCCATCACCCAGGCTCAGGCCGATACCTTGCGGATCGGCTATCAGAAGTACGGCACGCTGGTGCTGCTCAAGGCCAAGGGCACCTTGGAAAAACGCCTCGCCGCCCAAGGCGTCGACGTGCAATGGACCGAATTTCCCGGCGGCCCGCAGCTGCTGGAAGGCCTGAACGTAGGCTCGATCGATTTTGGCGTGACTGGCGAAACCCCGCCGGTGTTTGCCCAAGCGGCAGGCGCGGATTTGCTTTATGTCGCCTACGAGCCACCGGCGCCGAACAGCGAGGCGATCCTGGTGCCCAAGGGCTCGCCGATCCAGTCGGTGCAGGAGCTCAAGGGCAAGAAAGTCGCGCTGAACAAAGGCTCTAACGTCCACTACCTGCTGGTACGCGCGCTGGAAGATGCCGGCCTGAAATATTCCGACATCCAGACGGTTTTCCTGCCGCCGGCGGATGCCCGTGCCGCGTTCGAACGCGGCAGCGTGGACGCCTGGGTAATCTGGGACCCGTACCAGGCAGCCGCCGAACAACAGTTGCAGGCACGCACCCTGCGTGACGGCAAGGGCATCGTCGACAACCACCAGTTCTATCTGGCGACCAAACCTTACGCGCAAAAAAATCCCCAGGTCATCACGACGTTGGTGGAAGAGGTGCGTGCAGTTGGGGAGTGGTCCAAGGCCAACCCTGAAGACGTGACCCGACAGGTCTCGCCGCTGCTCGGCCTGCCGGCGGATATCACCCTGACGTCGGTAAAACGCCAAGGCTATGGGGCTCTGTTCCTGACGCCGGAGGTGGTCGCGGCGCAGCAGAAAATCGCCGACAGCTTCTATCAGCTCAAATTGATTCCCAAGCCCTTGAGCATCAAGGACGTGATCTGGACGCCGCCGGCGGCCGTTGCGAACGCGCAGTAATTCGATCCCTTAGGAGACCACTCCATGAGCCTCAATATTTTCTGGTTCCTGCCCACCCACGGCGACGGCCATTACCTTGGCACCGCTGAAGGCGCCCGCGCCGTCGATCATGGTTACCTGCAACAGATTGCCCAGGCTACCGATCGGCTGGGTTTTGGCGGGGTGTTGATTCCTACCGGGCGTTCCTGCGAAGACTCCTGGCTGGTAGCCGCTTCGTTGATTCCGGTGACCCAGCGCCTGAAGTTCCTGGTTGCCCTGCGCCCCGGGATCATTTCCCCGACGGTGGCGGCGCGTCAGGCCGCGACGCTGGATCGACTGTCCGGCGGGCGGGCGCTGTTCAACCTGGTGACCGGTGGTGATCCGGACGAGCTGGCCGGTGACGGGCTGTTTCTGGACCACGAGCAACGCTACCAGGCATCGGTGGAATTCACCCGGATCTGGCGTCGCGTGCTGGAAGGCGAGACGGTTGATTACGACGGTGAACACATCAGTGTGAAGGGCGCCAAGCTGCTCTATCCGCCGATCCAGCAACCGCGTCCGGCATTGTATTTCGGCGGCTCGTCGGAAGCTGCCCAGGATCTCGCCGCCGAGCAGGTGGAAATGGTTTTGACCTGGGGCGAACCACCCGCCGCCGTCGCGGAAAAAATTGCCCAGGTGCGGGCCAAGGCCGAGAAGCTTGGGCGCACCGTGCGTTTCGGCATTCGCCTGCATGTGATCGTGCGGGAAACCAACGCCGAAGCCTGGCAAGCGGCCGACCGCTTGATCTCCCATCTGGACGACGAAACCATCGCCCGTGCCCAGGCGTCCCTGGCGCGCTTCGACTCGGTGGGCCAGCAACGCATGGCCGCGCTGCACGGCGGTCGCCGCGACAAGTTGGAAGTCAGTCCCAACCTGTGGGCCGGTGTCGGCCTGGTGCGCGGCGGTGCCGGAACGGCGCTGGTGGGCGATGGCCCGACCGTGGCTGAGCGGGTCAAGGAATACGCCGACCTGGGTATCGACACGTTCATTTTCTCGGGTTATCCACATCTGGAAGAATCCTATCGGGTGGCGGAACTGTTGTTCCCGCACCTCGATGTGGAGCGTCCGGAACTGCCGAAAACCCAGGGCTATGTGAGCCCGTTCGGTGAAATGGTCGCCAACGACATCCTGCCCAAAGCTGCTTCGCAGAGCTGAGGCGGCCATGAAAAAACTTATCCACAACCTCGCGCCGTGGGCGGTGCCGCTGCTGTTGTTGGCGGTGTGGCAATTGTCGGTATCGGCCGGCTGGTTATCCACGCGGATCCTGCCGGCGCCGGTGGCGGTGATCGAGGCCGGGGTGAACCTGGTGCGCAGCGGTGAGATCTGGACGCACCTGGCTATCAGCGGTTGGCGCGCGGCGGTCGGCTTCCTGATTGGCGGCGGCATCGGTCTGGCCCTGGGTTTCATCACCGGCCTGTCGAAATGGGGTGAGCGGCTGCTGGACAGCTCCGTGCAGATGGTGCGTAACGTGCCTCACCTGGCGCTGATTCCACTGGTGATCCTCTGGTTCGGTATCGACGAGTCGGCGAAGATTTTCCTGGTGGCGCTGGGCACGCTGTTTCCGATCTACCTCAACACCTACCACGGGATTCGCAATGTCGACCCGGCGCTGGTGGAGATGTCCCGCAGCTACGGTTTATCCGGCTTCAGCCTGTTTCGCCAGGTGATCCTGCCGGGCGCCTTGCCTTCGATCCTGGTGGGCGTGCGTTTTGCCCTGGGTTTCATGTGGTTGACGCTGATCGTCGCGGAAACCATCTCGGCCAGCTCCGGTATCGGTTATCTGGCGATGAATGCCCGGGAATTCCTGCAGACCGACGTGGTGGTGCTGGCGATTCTGCTGTACGCCGTGCTCGGCAAACTGGCCGACCTTGCTGCTCGCGGGCTTGAACGCGTCTGGCTGCGCTGGCATCCGGCCTATCAGGTGAACAAGGGAGGTGTCGCATGACCGCCCAACAACCGCCGCGCCTGCTGCGAGGTATCCCGCTGGCGGTGCGCAATCTGCAAAAGACCTTTGGTTCGCGCCAGGTGTTGCGTGACATCGACTTGCATATCCCGGCCGGGCAGTTCGTCGCCGTGGTCGGCCGCAGCGGCTGCGGCAAAAGTACCTTGCTGCGCTTGCTGGCCGGTCTCGATCAGCCGTCGGGCGGTGAGTTGCTGGCCGGTTCGGCATCGCTGAGCGCTGCACGGGAAGACACACGCCTGATGTTTCAGGAGGCGCGTTTGCTGCCCTGGAAAAAGGTCATCGACAACGTCGGCCTTGGCCTCAAGGGCGACTGGCGACCACAAGCGTTGCAGGCGCTGGATGCTGTGGGGCTGGCTGATCGTTCACACGAGTGGCCGGCGGCGTTGTCCGGGGGACAGAAACAGCGGGTGGCCCTGGCCCGGGCGCTGATTCATCAACCGCGCCTGCTGTTGCTGGACGAACCTCTGGGTGCGCTCGATGCGCTGACCCGGATCGAAATGCAGCAACTGATCGAGCGTCTCTGGCAGCAACACGGCTTCACCGTGCTGTTGGTGACCCACGACGTCAGCGAAGCGGTGGCGATCGCCGACCGGGTGATCCTGATCGAAGACGGCCAGATCGGCCTCGACCTGGCCATCGACTTGCCGCGCCCGCGTGCTCGCGGCTCGCATCGCCTGGCGAGCCTGGAAACCGAAGTCCTCAACCGCGTGCTGTCCTTGCCCGGCCAACCGCCGGAACCCGAACCCGTTTCACCCTTGCCCACGCAACTGCGTTGGGCGCAATAACTTCATCCAGACAGGAACGACATCATGACTATCAAAGCCATCAACGTACGCAACCAGTTCAAAGGCACCATCAAGGAAATCGTCGAAGGCGACGTGCTGTCGGAAATCGACGTGCAGACCGCCTCGGGCATCGTCACCTCGGTCATCACCACCCGCTCGGTCAAGGAGCTGGAACTGGCAATTGGCAGCGAAGTGATTGCCTTCGTCAAATCCACCGAGGTGTCTATCGCCAAGTTGTGAACGATGCTTGACCTGCAGCCCCGGATGGCTTGAGCCCTTCGGGGCTTTTTCGTTCCCACGCTCTGCGTGGGAACGATTCAATCAGAGCGCTTGGGCAGAAACGGAGGGAGATAGAGCCCCAGATACGCATCGAACACGCGCATACCTTCCTCGGCCATGCGCGGGGTGATCTGGCCGTGCTGGTGTACCGAGCGGGCGTAGACGCGGTCGCCCAGTTCCATGGCCAAGGCGAACACGTCGACATCGGCAGGCAAGGGCGGCAGTTGGAAATGGCGGGCGAAGACAGTGTGCATCAGCTCGCTCAGTTCCAGGTCATGCTGGCGGTCGGCCTGGGTGACTTCAGTCAGGCCATGCTGGGCCAGGATCAGTTGGCGAGCGGCGGCGTCCTCGCTGTAGATCACCAGCATCCGTTGTTCCACCAGCCGCGACAGATCGTGCCAATGGTTCAGCGCTGCATGATCGATCGGTGTTTGTAGGCAGGCACGAAAGGCTGCATGGACGTCGGCGGTCAGGGCTTCGAGCAGGGCCGGGACGCTGGCGAAGAAGTGATAGACGGAGGAGGGCGGGATCCCGGCGCGCTCGGCGACGCTGTAGATCGACAGGCTGGCCACGCCTTCGGCGGCGAGCAGCGTGCGGGCGGCATCGAGGATCGAGTCGATCCGGGCCTGGCTGCGGGCGCGGGGTTTGCGAGGGGTGGCGGTGCGTGTCATGAAGCTCTCCTGCGGGGCTGCCGGGCATTGTACGAGTCGGGTCTTGTGTTGTCTGCCAGGCCGTCATCGCGAGCAAGCTCGCTCCCACATTGAGTGTGCGGTGCCCCTTGAATCATGTGCGCTGAAAATCCCTGTGGGAGCGAGCTTGCTCGCGATCCGCCGAAGGCGGCCATTCGCCCAGACATAAAAAAAACGCCGCAGCCCTGATGGCCTGCGGCGTTCCTTTCTACTACAACCGCTTAAACGGTATGCAGGTACCAGTTGTACTCAAGGTCGGAGATGGAGTGTTCAAACTCTTCCAGCTCGCTTTCCTTGCAGGCCACGAAGATATCGATGTACTTGGGATCGATGTACTTGGCCATGACTTCGCTGTCGTCCAGTTCGCGCAGGGCATCGCGCAGGTTGTTCGGCAGGCTTTGCTCGTTCTGCTCGTAGCTGTTGCCTTCGACCGGCGCGCCGGGCTCGATCTTGTTGGTCAGGCCATGGTGCACGCCCGCCAGGACCGCCGCCATCAACAGGTACGGGTTGGCATCGGCGCCGGCGACACGGTGTTCCAGGCGTACGGCATCGGCGGAGCCGGTCGGTACGCGCAAGGCCACGGTGCGGTTGTCCAGGCCCCAGGTCGGCGAGTTCGGCACGTAGAACTGTGCGCCGAAACGACGGTAGGAGTTGACGTTCGGGCAGAGGAACGCCATCTGCGCGGGCAGGGTCTCGAGCACACCGCCGATCGCGTGACGCAGCGCGGCGTTCTGCTCGGGATCCTCGCTGGCAAAGATATTCTTGCCTTCTTTGTCCAGGATCGAGATATGGACGTGCAGACCGTTGCCCGCCTGGCCTGGATACGGCTTGGCCATGAAGGTGGTGTCCATTTCATGGTCGTAGGCGATGTTCTTGATCAGCCGCTTGAGCAGTACCGCGTAGTCACAAGCCTTGATCGGGTCGGCCACGTGGTGCAGGTTCACTTCGAACTGCGCCGGGGCACTTTCCTTGACGATGGCGTCGGCGGGAATGCCTTGCTCCTTGGCCCCTTCCAGGATGTCCTGGAGGCAGTCGACGTATTCGTCGAGGTCATCGATCAGGTAGACCTGTGTCGAGTGCGGGCGTTTGCCGGAGATTGGCGAGCGGGGCGGTTGTGGACGGCCGTTCACGTTCTCCTGGTCGATCAGGTAGAACTCCAGCTCGAATGCCGCGCAGATGGTCAGGCCCAGTTCATCGAACTTGGTCACGACCTGGCGCAGGACTTCGCGAGGGTCGGCGAAGAACGGATCGCCTTCAAGCTCGTGCATGGTCATCAGCAGTTGCGCGGTGGGGCGCTTCTGCCAGGGTTCGTTGCTCAGAGTGCCGGGGATTGGATAGCAGATGCGGTCGGCATCGCCGATGTCCAGGCCCAGGCCGGTGCTTTCCACCGTCGAGCCATTGATATCCAGGGCAAATAGAGAGGCCGGCAGGTTGATGCCTTTCTCGTAAACCTTGTGGAGGCTGGTGCGTTCGATGCGCTTGCCGCGCACCACACCATTCATATCCGCAATCAGAAGGTCAACGTACAGAACCTCAGGATGTTCCTTAAGGAACGCGTTCGCTTCGTTAAGCTGAACGGCACGCGGGGGTACCGACATGATGCAACACCTTTGTTGTTAAAAATATCAATCATTGATCTCTTCGAAAGCCAGTCAACCCGAACGGCATGCCGAAGTCAAGCAGGGCCTTTTTTGCCCTAAAAAAGCACCTGCAGGGCTTTTTTGAGGCAATTTGGGGCGTTTTTTTCCCTTTGAGGGGCTTGTCCCCCGCAGGCTTGAGCGGGCCGTGTTGTATTTTTTACGGGGGTGTTGTGTAAAAAAATGAACAAGGCTAAGCTCGATTCAAACCCATAACAGCAATAATACCGGGGTGCTTCATGTCTCGCCTGCCGTTAATCGGCATCACCACCTGCTCCAGGCAGATCGGTCTGCATGCGTATCACACCACTGGCGACAAATATGCGCGGGCTGTCGCAACGGCCGCCAAGGGCTTGCCGATGCTGATCCCGTCCCTGGCGGATCTGTTTTCCCCGTCCGATATTCTGGACGCCCTGGACGGTATTCTTTTTACCGGCTCCCCTTCCAATGTAGAACCTTTTCACTACCAGGGCCCGGCCAGCGCGCCAGGCACCGCTCATGATCCTGCACGGGACGCCATTACCCTGCCGCTGATCCGCGCAGCGGTCGACGCGGGCGTTCCGGTGCTGGGCATCTGTCGCGGTTTCCAGGAAATGAACGTTGCCTTTGGCGGTAGCCTGCATCAGAAAGTTCATGAAGTCGGAACCTTCATCGATCATCGTGAAGACGACACCCAGCCGGTAGAGGTCCAATATGGTCCTGCCCATGCCGTGCATGTCCAGCCTGGCGGTATCCTCGCGTCTTTGGGGCTGCCGCCGCAGGTCGAGGTCAACTCGATCCATAGCCAGGGCATCGAGCGCCTGGCCTCGGGGCTGCGGGCCGAAGCGCTGGCGCCGGATGGCTTGATCGAAGCCGTCTCGGTGGTACAAGGCAAGGCTTTTGCTTTAGGAGTGCAATGGCACCCTGAATGGGCGGTAGGCTCCAACCCGCACTACCTTGCGATTTTCCAGGCATTTGGCGATGCCTGCCGAGCAAGGGCAACACAACGCGACGCCGATGCGTCAAACAACGCCTGACGACTAATAGCAGTCAGGAAACTCACGCCTAGAGGCATTTATGAGTAACAACCTCGACCAGCTCACCGATTGGTTGAAAGACCACAAGATCACAGAAGTCGAATGCATGATTGGCGACCTGACCGGCATTACCCGGGGCAAGATCTCGCCGACCAACAAGTTCATCGCCGAAAAAGGCATGCGCCTGCCCGAGAGCGTTCTGCTCCAGACCGTAACGGGCGACTATGTCGAAGACGACATCTATTACGAACTGCTCGACCCCGCCGACATCGACATGATCTGCCGCCCGGACGAAAACGCAGTCTTCCTGGTGCCCTGGGCCATCGAGCCCACCGCCCAGGTGATCCACGATTCTTACGACAAGCAAGGCAACCCCATCGAGCTGTCGCCGCGCAACGTACTGAAGAAGGTGCTCAAGCTCTACGCCGACAAGGGCTGGCAGCCGATTGTCGCGCCGGAGATGGAGTTCTACCTGACCAAGCGCAGCGACGACCCGGACTTTCCGTTGCAACCGCCTATCGGCCGTTCCGGTCGCCCGGAAACCGGTCGCCAGTCGTTCTCGATCGAAGCGGCGAACGAATTCGACCCGTTGTTCGAGGACGTCTATGACTGGTGCGAATTGCAGGAACTGGACCTCGATACCCTGATTCACGAAGACGGCACCGCGCAGATGGAAATCAACTTCCGTCATGGCGATGCACTGTCGCTGGCCGACCAGATCCTGGTATTCAAGCGCACCATGCGCGAGGCGGCGCTCAAGCACGATGTGGCCGCCACCTTCATGGCCAAACCGATGACCGGCGAGCCGGGCAGTGCGATGCACTTGCACCAGAGCATCATCGACAAGGAAACCGGCAAGAACGTCTTCTCCAACGAAGACGGGACCATGAGCGAGCTGTTCCTGCACCACATCGGTGGCCTGCAGAGATTCATCCCCGAGCTGCTGCCGCTGTTCGCCCCCAACGTCAACTCGTTCCGCCGCTTCCTGCCCGACACCTCGGCGCCGGTGAACGTCGAATGGGGCGAAGAAAACCGCACCGTGGGCTTGCGGGTTCCGGACGCCGGGCCGCAGAACCGTCGCGTGGAAAATCGCTTGCCGGGCGCCGACGCCAACCCGTACCTGGCGATTGCCGCCAGCCTGCTGTGCGGCTACATCGGCATGGTCGAGGGCATCGATCCGAGCGCGCCTGTAGTCGGCCGTGGTTATGAGCGCCGGAACCTGCGTTTGCCGCTGACCATCGAAGATGCCCTGGAGCGCATGGAAAACAGCTCCACCATCGAGAAGTACCTGGGCAAGAAATTCATCACGGGCTACGTCGCGGTCAAGCGGGCCGAGCATGAAAACTTCAAGCGCGTCATCAGTTCGTGGGAGCGGGAATTCCTGCTCTTAGCCGTCTGATGCGCCGGGCGGGGCCGCCGAAAGCCCCGCCCCCAATGGAATAAAAGGAGAATCCGCATGACCCGCAACAACCCGCAAACCCGTGAATGGCAGGCCCTGAGCAGCGATCACCATCTGGCACCGTTCAGCGACTTCAAACAGCTCAAAGAGAAAGGCCCGCGCATCATCACCCACGCCAAGGGCGTGTACCTCTGGGACAGTGAAGGCAACAAGATCCTCGACGGCATGGCCGGCCTATGGTGCGTGGCCGTCGGCTACGGTCGCGATGAGCTGGCGGACGCCGCCAGCCAACAGATGCGCGAGCTGCCGTACTACAACCTGTTCTTCCAGACCGCCCACCCGCCGGTGCTGGAACTGTCAAAGGCCATCGCCGACATCGCCCCGGAAGGCATGAACCACGTGTTCTTCACCGGCTCCGGCTCCGAAGGCAACGACACCATGCTGCGTATGGTCCGCCACTACTGGGCGATCAAAGGGCAGCCGAACAAGAAAGTCATCATCAGTCGCAAGAACGGTTATCACGGTTCGACCGTGGCTGGCGCGAGCCTGGGTGGCATGACCTACATGCATGAGCAGGGCGACCTGCCGATCCCGGGTATTGTCCACATCGCCCAACCGTACTGGTTTGGCGAAGGCGGCGACATGAGCCCCGAAGAGTTCGGCATCTGGGCCGCCAATCAACTGGAAGAAAAGATCCTCGAGATCGGCGTCGACAACGTCGGTGCGTTCATTGCCGAGCCGATCCAGGGCGCCGGCGGCGTGATCGTGCCGCCGGACAGCTACTGGCCGCGCATGAAGGAAATCCTCGCCAAGTACGACATCCTGTTCGTGGCCGATGAGGTCATCTGCGGGTTCGGGCGCACCGGCGAGTGGTTCGGTACCGACTTCTACGGGTTGAAGCCGCACATGATGACCATCGCCAAGGGCTTGACCTCGGGTTACATCCCCATGGGCGGCCTGATCGTGCGCGACGATGTGGTCGCGGTGCTCAACGAAGGCGGTGACTTCAACCACGGCTTCACCTACTCCGGTCACCCGGTGGCCGCTGCGGTGGCCCTGGAAAATATCCGTATCCTGCGTGAAGAACAGATCATCGAGCGCGTCCACAGCGAAACGGCACCGTATTTGCAGCAGCGCCTGCGGGAACTGAACGATCATCCGCTGGTGGGTGAAGTGCGCGGCGTCGGTTTGCTGGGGGCGATCGAACTGGTCCAGGACAAGGCCACGCGCAAACGCTACGAAGGCAAGGGCGTGGGCATGATCTGCCGGCAGTTCTGCTTCGATAACGGGCTGATCATGCGTGCGGTCGGCGACACCATGATCATTGCGCCGCCGCTGGTGATCAGCAAGGCCGAGATCGACGAATTGGTGGCCAAGGCGCGGCAATGCCTGGACCTGACGCTCGGTGCGCTGCAAGGCTGAGTGCTAGGCTCTGTGCGAGGTGCCGACATGGGCCTCGCCCGGTGTGAATAAAGGCTGGGCTTGTGTTGAAAGCCTGCCCTGTAACTTGCCAGACTACCCCTGCTGTTCAAGTTGCCAGAGAGCCGGCTACTGAACCGTGGCCAAGAAGAATAACTGGAGCACTTTTTCATGAAGGCAATAAGCATGAAGACATTAGGTATGAAGATAGCTGGCAAGACCCTCCTCGCCATGTCCCTGGCGGGTGTGATGGCGGGCGCCGTCCAGGCGGAAGACAAAGTGCTGCACGTCTACAACTGGTCGGACTACATCGCGAAGGACACGGTCGCCAAGTTCGAAAAGGAGACAGGGATCAAGGTCGTCTACGACGTCTTCGACAGCAACGAGACCCTGGAGGCCAAGCTGCTGGCGGGCAAATCCGGCTATGACATCGTCGTGCCGTCGAACAACTTCCTCGCCAAGCAGATCAAGGCCGGTGTCTATCAAGAGCTGGACAAGTCCAAGCTGCCGAACTGGAAAAATCTCGACACCGACCTGCTCAAGGCCGTCGGTGATGCCAGCGACCAGGGCAACAAACACGCCTTCCCCTACATGTGGGGCACCATCGGCATCGGTTACAACCCGGAGAAGGTCAAGGCCGCATTGGGCGTCGACAAGATCGATTCCTGGGACACCCTGCTCAAGCCGGAGAACATCGCCAAGCTCAAGAGCTGCGGCGTGAGCTTCCTCGATTCGCCGACCGAAATGATTCCGGTGGCCCTGCACTATCTGGGCAAGCCGACAGACAGCACGGACAAGGCTGATCTGAAAGCCGCCGAAGACCTGTTCCTCAAGCTGCGCCCATCGATCGGTTACTTCCACTCCTCCAAGTACATCTCGGACCTGGCCAACGGCAACATCTGTGTGGCCGTGGGTTACTCGGGTGATATCGAGCAGTCCAAGAGCCGTGCTGCCGAGGCTGGCGGCAAGGTGAAAGTGGCCTACACCATTCCGAAGGAAGGTGCCGGTTCGTTCTACGACATGGTCGCCATTCCCAAGGATGCCGAAAACGTCGAAGCCGCTTACAAGTGGATGAACTTCATCATGCAGCCGGAAATCATGGCGGAGATCACCGACGAAGTACGTTTTCCTAACGGCAACAAGGCCGCCACCCCGCTGGTGGACAAGGAAATCTCCGGTGACCCGAGCATTTACCCATCGGACGAAGTGAAGGCCAAGCTCTACGCGATTGCCGACCTGCCGGCCGCGACCCAGCGGATCCTGACCCGCAGCTGGACCAAGATCAAATCCGGTAAATAAAGCCGGCTTGAAGCAATCTCCTGTTGTCGACGTCGTCACGGCGGCGGCAACAGGCGCAATTAAATAACTAAAAGTTTTGCTGGATCGGTTTATCGAGGGTAAGTTGCGCGCCGGTTTTGTTGCAGGGCATTTCGTTGCCCGGTAACCGGGGCAACTTGGGCCCAACTATTTAAGAGGACCTCCACGTGCCTGTCTTTTCTTTGTTACGCAACGCTTTGCTGGTCGGTGCCGGCCTGACGCTCGCCGTCGGTGTCCAGGCCGCCTCCACCGTGCATATTTATAACTGGTCGGATTACATCGGCGAATCCACCCTGGCGGACTTCGAGAAAGCCACCGGGATCAAGCCGGTCTACGACGTGTTCGATTCCAACGAAACCCTGGAAGGCAAGTTGCTGGCCGGTCGTACCGGTTACGACGTGGTCGTGCCGTCCAACCACTTCCTGGGCAAGCAGATCAAGGCCGGTGCGTTCCAGAAGCTCGACAAGGCGCAATTGCCCAACTACGCCAACCTCGACCCCGCGCTGCTCAAGCGCCTGGAGAAAAACGACCCGGGCAACCAATATGCCGTGCCTTACCTGTGGGGTACCAACGGCATCGGCTACAACGTCGAGAAGGTCAAGGCGGTATTGGGCGTCGAGAAAATCGACTCGTGGGCCATGCTGTTCGAACCGGAAAATATCAAGAAGCTCTCCAGCTGCGGTGTTTCGTTCCTCGACTCGGGCGACGAAATGATCCCGGCCATGCTCAACTACCTGGGCCTGGACCCCAACAGCCAGAACCCTGAAGACTACAAGAAGGCCGAGGCCCAGCTCCTCAAGATCCGGCCTTACGTCACCTACTTCAATTCCTCCAAGTACATCTCCGATCTGGCCAACGGCGAGATCTGCGTGGCCGCCGGTTTCTCCGGGGACATTTTCCAGGCCCGCGAACGTGCCAGCGAGGCCGGCAAGGGCGTCGACATCGCCTACGTGATTCCCAAGGAAGGCGGCAACCTCTGGTTCGACATGCTGGCGATCCCGCGCGACGCCAGCAACGCCAAGGAGGCCCATGCGTTCATCAACTACCTGCTCAAGCCTGAGGTCATCGCCCAGGTGAGCGACGTCGTCGGTTACGCCAACCCGAACCCGAAGGCTGGCGAACTGATGGACCAGGACGTACGCACCGACGAAGCGGTTTATCCACCGCAAGCGGTCGTCGACAAGCTCTATGTCAACTCCGAGTTGCCGCCCAAGATCCAACGACTCATGACCCGCAGCTGGACCAAGGTCAAGTCGGGTAAATAGCGTTCAACGCTCTAACTTTCAGAAGGTTCGCCCGTCTTGGGCGAGCTGCAAATTTTGTGGGAGTTTCGTAAATGGCAGTTGCCTCCGGCGCCTATAAGAAAGCCCTCGAGGGCGACCAGACACCCAAGCAGGTGCTGGTCAAGATCGACCGGGTCACGAAGAAGTTCGACGAGACGATTGCCGTGGACGATGTGTCCCTGGAAATCAAGAAAGGCGAGATCTTCGCCTTGCTCGGCGGTTCGGGATCAGGCAAATCCACCTTGCTGCGCATGCTGGCAGGTTTCGAGCGGCCCACGGAGGGGCGGATCTTCCTCGATGGCGTGGACATCACCGACATGCCGCCCTACGAGCGGCCGATCAACATGATGTTCCAGTCCTACGCCTTGTTCCCCCACATGACGGTGGCGCAGAACATCGCCTTCGGCCTGCAACAGGACAAGATCCCGAAAGCCGAGGTCGATGCCCGCGTGGCCGAGATGCTCAAGCTCGTGCAGATGAGCCAGTACGCCAAGCGCAAGCCGCACCAGCTCTCCGGCGGCCAGCGCCAGCGCGTCGCCCTGGCCCGTTCCCTGGCCAAGCGGCCGAAGCTGCTGCTGCTCGACGAGCCGATGGGCGCCCTGGACAAGAAGCTGCGCTCGCAGATGCAGCTTGAGCTGGTGGAGATCATCGAGCGGGTCGGCGTGACCTGTGTAATGGTGACCCACGACCAGGAAGAGGCCATGACCATGGCCGAGCGCATCGCGATCATGCACCTGGGCTGGATTGCCCAGATCGGCAGCCCGATCGACATCTACGAAACCCCGACCAGCCGCCTGGTCTGTGAATTCATCGGCAACGTCAACATCTTCGAGACCGAAGTGGTGGACGACGCCGAGGGCCACGCGGTGCTGACCTGCAAGGACCTTGATCGCAATATCTACGTCGGCCACGGCATCAGCACTTCGGTGCAGGACAAGTCCGTGACCTACGCCATTCGCCCGGAGAAGCTGCTGGTCACCTCCGAGCAGCCGACCTGCGAGCACAACTGGTCCAGCGGCAAGGTCCACGACATTGCCTACCTGGGCGGCCACTCGGTGTTCTACGTCGAATTGCCAAGCGGCAAGCTGGTGCAGTCGTTCGTCGCCAACGCCGAGCGCCGCGGCCAGCGCCCGACCTGGGGTGACCAGGTGTTCGTCTGGTGGGAAGACGACAGCGGCGTGGTGCTTCGCTCATGAACATGCGCAAGCTCAAACGCCGACTCGCTCGAATAACGCCCGGTGGCCGTCAGCTGGTCATCGGGGTGCCCTTCATCTGGTTGTTTCTGTTCTTCATGCTGCCGTTCTTCATCGTCCTGAAGATCAGCTTCGCCGAAGCCGACGTGGCCATCCCGCCGTACACCGAGATCTACAGCTACGTTGACCAGAAGCTGCAAGTGCTGCTCAACCTCGCCAACTACGCGATGCTCAGCGAGGACGAACTGTACATCGCCGCCTATCTCGGCTCGCTGAAGATGGCCCTGATCAGCACCGTGCTGTGCCTGCTGATCGGCTACCCGATGGCCTACGGCATCGCCAACGCCCGCAAAGAGATGCAGACGGTGCTGGTATTGCTGATCATGATGCCGACCTGGACCGCGATCCTGATCCGCGTCTACGCCTGGATGGGCATCCTCAGCAACAACGGCCTGCTCAATGGCTTCCTGATGAGCATGGGCTGGATCAGCGAGCCCTTGCAGATCCTCAACACCAACCTGGCGGTCTATATCGGCGTGGTTTATTCCTACCTGCCGTTCATGATCCTGCCGCTGTACGCCAACCTGGTCAAACACGACCCGAGCCTGTTGGAAGCCGCGTCAGACCTGGGTTCGAGCACGTTCAACAGCTTCTGGAAAATCACCGTGCCGCTGTCCAAGAACGGCATCGTCGCAGGCTGCATGCTGGTGTTCATCCCGGTAGTGGGTGAGTTCGTGATCCCGGAACTGCTGGGCGGTCCGGAAACGCTGATGATCGGCAAGGTGCTGTGGCAGGAATTCTTCAACAACCGTGACTGGCCGGTGGCATCCGCCCTGGCGGTAGTGATGCTGGCGATCCTGATCGTGCCCATCATCCTGTTCAACCGCAGTCAGGCCAAGGAAATGGAGGGCAAGGAATGAAGCGCTTCAGTTTTTCAAGCCTGATGCTGGTGTTGGGGCTGTTATTCATCTATGCGCCGATGCTGATCCTGGTGATCTTTTCGTTCAACGCCTCGAAACTGGTGACGGTGTGGGGCGGTTGGTCGGTCAAGTGGTACGTCGGCCTGCTGGACAACTCGCAACTGATGGGCTCGGTGGTGCGTTCGCTGGAGATCGCCTGCTACACCGCGATCGCCGCGGTGGCGCTGGGTACGCTGGCGGCCTTCGTGCTGACCCGTATCACCCACTTCAAGGGCCGCACGTTGTTCGGCGGCCTGGTCACCGCGCCGTTGGTGATGCCGGAAGTGATCACCGGCCTGTCGCTGTTGCTGCTGTTCGTGGCGATGGCGCAGATGATCGGCTGGCCACAGGAACGTGGCATCGTCACGATCTGGATCGCCCATACGACGTTCTGCGCGGCCTATGTGGCGGTGGTGGTCTCGGCGCGCTTGCGTGAGCTGGACCTGTCCATCGAAGAGGCAGCCATGGACCTCGGTGCGCGGCCGTGGAAGGTGTTCTTTTTGATCACCATCCCGATGATCGCGCCATCGCTGGCGGCGGGCGCGATGATGTCGTTCGCTTTGTCCCTCGACGACCTGGTGCTGGCAAGCTTCGTCTCCGGTCCTGGCTCGACGACGTTGCCGATGGAAGTCTTCTCGGCGGTACGCCTGGGGGTCAAGCCGGAAATCAACGCGGTGGCGAGCCTGATCCTGCTGGCGGTGTCGCTGGTGACCTTCCTGGTCTGGTACTTCAGCCGCCGCGCCGAAGAAAACCGCAAGCGAGCGATCCAGCAAGCCATCGAGGAAAGCGCCGCCGATTCCTGGAAACAACCGCAGGTGCGCCGGCCCGAGACCACTTCGGCCTGATTGAGGAGCGGAACCATGTGGGAGCGAGCTTGCTCGCGATAGCGATATTACAGTCAGTGAAGAGGTTGACTGTCAGTCCGTCATCGCGAGCAAGCTCGCTCCCACAGGTTTTATGTTGTTCCTAACTTTGCGACCTGGCTCAGATCCCCTGTGGGAGCGAGCCTGCTCGCGAAGGCGATAGCACCTGCCGGCTACTTCTTCAGCGCGTCATGGGCCTCCAGCGCCCGCAACGAGTAAATGTAAGCCGCGCCGGCGTTCAGCGAGACCGCCGTCGCCAAGGTCGCGGCGATTTCCTCGCGAGTGGCGCCGGCCTTGATGGCGGCATCGGTGTGCACGCCGATGCAACCATCACAGCGAGTGGTGATCGCCACGGCGATGGAAATCAGTTCGCGGGTCTTGGCATCGAGCACATTGTTCTCGGCCGCCGCTTCATCCAGGGCCATGTAGGCCTTGACCATTTTCGGATTGCTTTTTCCCAGGGCGCCAAAGGCGCTCTTGATGGTGGGCAGCAGCTCGGACCAGTTATTGAACATTGCATGGACTCCATTGAGGTAAACGGGGTTTGGGCCCCTGTAGTCTTGACCATCAATGGCGATCGAGCCTGCCGACGGTCAAGAAAGGATTCAGGGCTGTGCCCTGGCGGGCAACAGTTTCAAGGTGCCGCGGGTGTTGGCCGTGACTTCCTCCTCCGCGAGGTGGGCCTGGTGATACAGCCCTTCGATGTAGGCATCGGCCTGGTCTTCATAATGTTTGTCGAACGGCACGCCGCTCTGGCCGACCGGATTGATGGTGACGCTGTGGGTCGGGTCGGCGAAGTCGATGATGCGTCGAGTGGAGGGGCCGTAGGTCACCGGCCAGGGCGCCGGGCCGATCCTGGCCGAGAGGTTGTTGGGTACTTCATGGGTACCGGGGGCGGCGAACGGGCCGACGTTGAAGACCCGGTCCAGCGGTTTCTGCTGGCCCAAGGGATGTCCGTGGGTCAGGGTGTGGGCCTTGCCCCATTGCCATTGGCTGGCATCCTCGCCCAAGGTGGCTTTGAGGTGCACCAGGCTTTTGTTCCAGGCCTTGATCACCGTATCGGTACGGGTTTCGGTGCCCAATGTCGAGCGGTCGTCCCACCACGGCGAGTCTTTTGCGGCGGCCAGGCGTGGCAGCGCGGCGTCGATCACCCGGGTCGACAATGCCGTTTCGAAAAAGCCGTCGCCCAGTTCATCGCCCAGGGCGGCGTTGGCCAGTTCGAACAGGAACTGGTTGAACAGCGTGGCGCTGGTGGAGTCCAGCGGGTAGTCGCCCTTCCATTCAGCCAGTTGTTCAAGCCACTTGCGCTCCTGCGGGTCGCTGACCGCTTCGCGCAGTATCGGTAACAGCGGCGCAAGCAGGCGCGGGCCATAGGCCGTGGTAGTGCCCAATTGCAGCTTCTGGGTGGTCTGGATATCCCATTTGGCCTGTTTTTCGCTCAACTGCCGATCCAGCTCCTGGCCCCGGTCGGCCAGGTTGTAATAGCCGGGAATTTCGATCCCGCTGGCCGGCACCGGCTGGAAATTTGCCGAGAGGACGTATCCCCTGGCCGGGTTCTCCTCCTGGGGATTGCTGGTGAAAGGCTGGAAGCCCGGTTTTTCCGCATCAGCGCTACCGCCATTGAGAATAAAACCGGGCTTCACTCCCTCCGGGCGCTTGGGCAACTGCGCCGCGGCCCACCAGCCGATATCGCCCTTGGCGTTGGCCCAGACTACATTCAGGCCCGGCGCGTGAATCCTGGCCGACGCGCTGCGAGCCTTGGCGAGGGTGTCGGCGCGGTTGAGCTGGTAAAAGGCGTCGAGGATCGGGTTGCGGGTTTCCAGGAACCCCCACCACATGGCGATCGGCGTCTTGCCGGCATTGGCGCCGAGGGCATCGTTGACGATCGGGCCATGGGGCGACTGGCGCAGCACCAGGGTCACGGGTGCCTGGCCTTTGACGGCGATCTGCTGTTCGCTGCGGGTCATGTCCACCCATTGGTCGCGATACCAGACCTGTTCGGGGTTGTCCGGGTTGGTCTTCTCGGCGATCAGGTCCAGGTCGTCGTTCTGGAACATGGTAATGCTCCAGCCGAAATCCTTGTTCATGCCCAGCGTCGCAAAGGGCACCAGCGCCTGGTATTGGCCGTAGAGCTCGAAACCCGGCGCCGACAAATGCGCCTCGTACCACACCGACGGCGCGGAAAAACGGATGTGCGGGTCACCCGCCAGCAAGGGCTTGCCGCTGTGCGTGCGGCTGCCGGAAACCGCCCAGGCGTTGCTGCCTTCGAACTGCGGCAGGCCATTTTCGGCCAGGGCCTGTTCGCTCAGGCGCGCCAGGGCGTTGAGGTCTTTCCAGTCATTGCTGGTCAGGGACGGACCGCTTGCGGGATCTTTTTGAAGGACGCCCTGAGGCTGCCAGTCGAGGTCGAAGATATTCAGGTACTCGGCACCGAGTTTGTCACGCACGTAAGTCAACAGCGGTTCGGTGCGAAAGGCGGCGGCGAAGCTGTACGCCATGTAGCCAATGATGCTGGCGGTGTCTTCAGCGGTGAAGGGCCGCTTGGGAATGCCCAGCACATCGAACTCCAGCGGCCGCGTATGGGTTTGCTGGTAGGTATTGATACCGTCCAGGTAAGCCTGCGTCGCGATCCACGCCGGCGACTGGCGATCCTGCTCGGCGACATGGCTGGCAGCGCGTTCGCGGATGCGCAGGCTGCGCATCAGCTTGTCGGTGTCGAGCAGCTTCGGCCCGAGGATCTCGGCCAGCTCGCCACGGGCGAGGCGGCGCATCAGTTCCATCTGGAACAGTCGGTCCTGGGCGTGGACATAACCCAGGGCGCGGTACAGGTCGGTTTCGTTCTCGGCGCGAATGTGCGGCACGCCACGTTCGTCGTAGCGCACCGTCACCGAGCCTTGCAGCCCCTGCAGCTGCACGGTGCCCTGGCGCGTGGGCTGCTTGCTGTAGAGGTAGCCGCCCGCGACGATGATGGCGGTGACAACCAGTGACAGGAAAGCGACGAGCAGGCGTTTCATGGTCATTCCTTATGCGAGTGGCAGCGGTCCCGTTGATCCCCTGTTTAACACGCGAGCGCTTCCCGACGCATCGTTCCTCGGAAGGATTTTTCCCAACCCGAGCGAATCCCCGTGGCGAGGGAGCTTGCTCCCGCTGGGCTGCGCAGCAGCCCCAAAAGCCAGGCACCATGGTAATTCAGTCATACCGCATTGGCCGGTTTACGACTGCTGCGCAGCCGAGCGGGAGCAAGCTCCCTCGCTACGGGATGCGGTCGAAGTGCCAAGGGAGGTGTGTCGCGAGGGCTGGCGCAGGAATTTCCTGCGGCCAGCGTAGACGGAGGGATGCCGGGCCACCGAGCGATGGTCCGGCGGCTTTCTCAGCTAGGTCGAGGGGTGGGTGTTGGTTCGTTGGACGGTCCGCTCTGTGGCGGGGCTTCGCCGCGTTCTGCCAGCTCCATGTTGTCGCCAGCGCCAGTTTTTTTCGGCCTTGTCACCAACCCCTTGGCAAAGTCGGAGGTGATGTTGAGCGCGGAGAGGCTGCCCTGCGGAACAATCTGGGTCAGCCCGCGGGTGACGTGATAGACGTTCTCCAGGTTGCGGGTCAAGCCTTCGGTCTGGGTGTGTGGCAGGGTGTCCCGGTTAGGGTTGGTTACGTTCTGCCACGGTACCTGTGCCCGCTTGGCAAGGTCGTCAGTGCCGTCGCTCAGTGCCTTGTTCTCGAGCGGTGCCGCCACGCTGTTGGCAAAAAATGGGAGCAGCGTCAGGCCGGACGAGAAGAAGGTAGTGACGATCTGCTCCATTTTTTCTTTGACTTCAGGGTCTTCACCCACCGCGGCGGCATCCCCAACTCCGGTGCGCATGGCGATCCCTGGGCCCACCCCCACGATCCGGTTGGCCAAGTCACTGACATTGGCCATGCTGATCGGGTTGAGCTTGCCAGTCGCCTCGGCAAACGCCTTGGGCAGGAGTTCTTTCCACTCGCGGTTTTCCTTCGTGACGCGGTAGGTGGGGATTTGCTCATCGCCATGGGTCTGGGCATATTTGGCAACCGCCTGTCCGCCCGCCATGAAGGTGCCGCCTACCGCAGAGGCGACACTGCGAGCCGCGATACCGGAGGCGTTGACGGACGTGAACTGATCTATCGTGTCCCTCACCGCATGAGCCGCGCCGAAGGCGAGGTAACCGGTGAAGTCGCCGCTCATGGTGCCAAAATTGTTGGCGTTCTGTTTGAGTTTGAAATCGGCGCGCTTTTCGCTCTGTGTCGCGTCGATGGTCTCACGTTGGGCGTTGGCAACCCGGCGTCCGTTCACGGTGATGTCTTGCAGGGCCTTGGGGTATACCGCCAGCGGGTCGACCTTTTCCAGCCCCCGGCCGATCGTCTTGTCGACGACGACCTGGACAAACGGGCGCAGGCCATCGCTGATTACCTTGTGGGCGGTACCCAGGACGGTTGACGTCGCCGCCACATGTTTCCCGAAGGACTGGTCCGCCATCGCCTCGTCGATCGCCGCGGTGGCGGCGCCGAAGTGTCCGGCAGACGCGAAGCCTTGGGGGATTCCTGCGTCGGCAAATACAGCCAGGCCTGTTACGAAGCCGCTGTGGGTCTTGAGTTCGGCCACGTAGTCCTGGCGTGCGACGTTCTTCAGCGCGGTGTCCAGCACCTCGTTTTTTTTCGTCGTCGCTGCCAGCTTGCTAGGTTTGTCGTCCTCCTTCTTCAGCAACCCGCCAAGCTCTTTGTTGACCTCACGCAACTGGCCTAACTCATCCCTCGCCTTGTCTCGGTCGGCCTGGGGAAGGCTCTCGTTGTTCGCCGCTAGTTGCGCGTGCTCGATCCGGCTTTCCATGAACGTGTTCAGCCGTTGGGGCATGTCTTGCGTCATGGCTTGCGTGACGCCTTTGGCATAACCGCGAAAGGCTTCATGACTGCTGCGCAGCAGCTTGAGATCGCCTTCTCCCGGGGTTTGATCGATCACTTCCTGACACAGCGAATGATAGGCGCCGAGGGTATTACCAACGCGCTCGCAGTGCTTGTCCCAGACCGCTTTGAAACCACCGCTCTCTTCCCTGTCGCCCTCGTTCTTGGCCAGGTACTCGTTGAAATCCTTGGCGAATGCTTCGGTTTCTTCCTGGCCTGACAGCATCGGGTGGGGCGTGCCGCCGAGTTCGGCGAGGTGCTTCTGGATGTCTTGAAAGCTCGTCCCTGGTGCGAAGTCCAGCACGGTGGCCTCCAGCGCCATATGCTGCCGCGCATAACCGATGGGGTCGTTATCAGGGCTTTTCTTGCCGAGGTCCTTGATCAATGCGGTCAGGCGATGCTGCCTGGTCTTGAGCGTGTCCTGGGTCTTGTCGCTCGCTTTCCCTTCAAAGTGGTAAGGCACCAAGGGCGTGGTGGATGGGCGGACCTGATCGGACAGGCTGGGTCTTACCGGCGTGATCCGATCGTCCTGTTGGGGTAACGGCGCCGAACTTGAGGTTCCGCCTACTGATACTGCTGGCATGTCGTGTTCTCCTTCCTAGATCGACAGGGCGTTGTTGAGCCCTGCGCTACGCGGGGTGGTTTTTTGCTGGGTGGGCTTGGCGGCTTGGTTCGGGCTGGCGCCGTCGAAGAAGTAGCCGTCCCGCCAGATCAGCGCCATGTCGGCGGCACCCCCCATCAGCCCGAGCAGGCGCTCGGCTGTGAGGCCGTCCAGCGGGACGTGGCCGATCAGGACCACCTGTTTGCTGTCGCGGTTGTACGACAGCGATGGACAGAACGCGCCGCTGAGCAGATACAGGTTGGTTTCCAGCAGCCGTTGCAGGACCGCTTCACGATTCGCCACGGGCAGGGGGCCGAAGCCGCAGTAGATAAAAACGTCTCCCTCGCCCACGCCAGGCGTGTGCTTCAAGGAAAAGTCCACATTCTTGACCGACAGGTTCGCCTCTTCGTAGAACGCTGACGGGCTGGGAATCATCGTGAGTTCGCACAGCTGATCGATCAGCTTGCAATAGGTGGGTGACGCCATGATGGACCTCGCATTGTCATTCAGGCACCGACGAGCGCCTGCTGCCCCTGATGAGTGACAGCCGGGGCATTTCGGTTCCACTGACCGGTGGAACCGCTGGCCGGTGATCTGCCACCCAATGGCGCCACCTCATTCAAGGTTGACCGCCCATGTCCCGATCACTTGCCTCTTCGCCAGCTCTGCGATCCATTCCAAAAGGTTTGTCCATGCTGGCCATGGGGACCTTGCTGTACGGATGCCAGCATCTCGAACCGCAGTTGACCATTGGCGACCGTTTCGCCAACGAGCCTTACCGCGCGCAGCTACGCTGGCTTGAGCCGGCGCCCACGGACACGATCATCGAGATTGGTGAGTCATCTCCGCAAAGCGGCGGCAGTCTGTGGGCGCGGATGCGCCAGGGGTTTTCCTTGCAGACCAGAACCCAGGGCGTGGCCCGCATCGACGAGCAGCGTCGCTGGTTGATGGAACGCCCGGCTTTTCTTACCCAGACCGGCCGTGCCGGTAGCCGTTACCTGCACTTCATCGTGGGCGAGCTGAGCAAGCGCAACATGCCCCTGGAGCTGGCTTTGCTGCCGGCAATCGAAAGCGGGTTCAATCCCAATGCACGTTCGCCTGCGCAGGCGTTGGGGCTCTGGCAGTTCATTCCAGCCACCGGACGCCGTTACCAATTGCAGCAGCATGGTGACTACGATGAGCGCCGGGATATTCCATCCTCCACCCGGGCTGCCCTGGATTACCTGTCTTACTTGCACGATTACTTCGACGGTGACTGGCTGCTGGCGCTGGCTGCCTACAACGCCGGGGAAGGACGGGTACGCGACGCCATCACGCGTAACCGCGCCCGTGGCCTGGCGACCAATTACTGGAACCTGTCACTGCCCGGCGAGACCCAGAATTACGTGCCGCGGCTGCTGGCTTTATCGCAACTGATCAACACTCCCGCAGACTACGGCGTGAGCCTGGCCCCCATTGCCGACCAGCCGTACTTCCAGATGGTCGCCTTGGCGCAGCCGGTGGACCTGGCGCAGCTGGCGCAGTTGTCGGGGGTGCATGAGCGGGAGTTGCGCATGCTCAACCCGGCCGGCCGTGGCCGCGTAAGGGGGCGTTTGCTGATGCCGGTGGAAGCATCGCGCAAGTTGCTGGCGCAACCGGACATGATCGCCAAGGCCGCGTTGCCCCGGGTCGGCGGTGAAGAGCAAGTCTCTGCTTCTCCTGAGACCGGCGTGGCCGAGCCGCAGGTCGCGGAAGCGGTGGTGCCGCCGGGAGTGTGAGCGGGCTGGTGGCTGTGGGTTTTAAGCCCAAAAGTAAATGAATTTGTGGCGAGGGGATTTATCCCCGCTGGGTTGCCCAGCAACCCCAAAAAGGTTGAATGCGATAGACCAGGCATACCGCGGCGGCAGGCTTGGGGGGTCGCTTCGCAACCCAGCGGGGATAAATCCCCTCGCCACATACATCCTCAGGCTTGAGCCGAACATCATCCGGTCCTACAAACAACCCATCGCAACATTCGCCAGGCCGCGTGCGCGAGGGTCCATCAGGACGTAGGAACCGATGGTGTTGCAGGCGAAGCCGAAGGCCACGCCGCGCTCCGGGTCGGCAAAGCCGATGGTGCCACCGGCGCCCATGTGGCCGAACGCGCTCGCTCCCATGCCGTAGCTGCCGTTCGCCACGTCCGGCTGATCGAGCATGACGCCCAGGCCGAAACGGGTGGCTGTCTGGATCGTCGGGTCGTATTCGGCGCTGTGCTCGCACAGCATTTCGTTGAGCAGCGGTGATTCCAGCAGGCGTCCGTCCAGCAGGCCGGCGTAGAACGCCGCCAGGCTGCGGGCGTTGCCGTGGCCGTTGGCCGCCGGCTGGGTCATGCGCTTCCAGCCGATTTCGTTACTGCGCCCCAGCACCATCGGCGGATTGGCGAAGGCCAATGAACTCATGGCCGTCGGCTCGTTGAGCACGAACTGCAGCACTCGACCAAAGGCCTCGTCATCGACGTCGTCCTTGGTGCGCGCCATGTAGGCGCATCGAGCGATGTCCGCGTCGTCCAGGCCCATAAGGAAATCCAGCCCGAGCGGCAGCGCCACCCGCTGGTGGATGCTTTGCGCCGGGGCCATGCCATCCACCCGGCGCAGCAATTCACCGAGAATCCAGCCGAACAGCAGCGGCGAATAGGTTTGCTGTTTGCCGGCGTCGGCCCAGGGCCGCTCCTCGGCGATCAGGTCGACCATGGTGTCCCAGTCGTAAAGCGTTTCCGGCGCCAGGGGAGTGCGCAACGCCGGTAGCCCGGCGCGATGGCACAGTACCTGGCGCACGGTGATGGACGCTTTGCCGGCGTTGGCGAATTCGGGCCAGTAGCGGCAGACCGGCGTGTCGAGGTCCAGGCGTCCTTCGCCCACCAGCTGCATGATCGCCACTGCGGTGAACGGCTTGGTGCAAGAGAACAGGTTGAGTAGGGTGTCGCGCTGCCATTGGACGTCCGGTTCCGGCCCGGCAATTCCGGCCCACAGATCGATCACCGTTTCGCCGTCGATCTGGATGGACAGGGCGGCGCCGCGTTCGAAAGGGCTTTTCATCAGTTGGATAAAAGCCTCTCTGACCGGCTCGAAGCGAGGGTCACAGTGGCCATGGATGGCAAGTGCATGCGTCATGTCAGCTCCACGCGGGGTTGGGTTTCCCCTTGAGTGACGCTGGCCGGGCAAACGGTTCATCCAGTGACAGGCGATAGGGGGCTGGTGGGCGAGCTTGCGCTGGCAGGGATCTTTTTGCGCCAGTCCAGCCACTCATGGGCAACGATTCCTTCCTCTGGAGAGTGTTCATGGCGTACGAGCGGACCCTTGATTTGAATAGCGACGCGTTTCGCGGCGAGGCTTATCGGCACTATGCGGCGCTGCGCCAGGCGTCTCCGGTGTTCCTCAGCCAGCCCGACGGGCAGTTGCCGATGTGGTACGTCACCGGTGCCCGGGAAGTCGAAGAGGTCCTGCTGGACAACGAACGCTTCGCCCGTGATCCGTCGCGCATCGATCCGCGGTTCGCGGCGATGCTCGGCGGCGAGCAGTCCATCGCATTTCTCAATGAGCACATGCTCAACCGCGACGGGGAGAGCCATCGCCGCCTGCGTCGCCTGGTCAACAAGGCCTTCACCTTGAAGGCAGTGAACGCCATGCGACCGCGCATCGAACAAATCGCCGAGACGTTGCTGGACGCAGTGCAGTCGAGCGGACAGATGGACGTCGTGAGCCAATATGCCTTTCCTCTGTCGATTACCGTCATCGCCGAACTGCTGGGCGTCCCTGCTCAGGATCGCGACGATTTCCGCCGCTGGTCCCACATGATTGTCCGGCAGGTGGGCCATGACCTGAGCGAACTGCAGCGCTGCTACGAAGAATTTGCCCACTACATGCTCGCCTTGATCGAGCAGCGCCGGGCCCAACCGGCCGACGATCTGGTGTCGGCCCTGGCCCAGGTCGAGGAAGAGGGCAGTATGCTCAGCCGAAGTGAGCTGTGCAGCATGATCGCGCTGCTGATCATCGCCGGGCACGAAACTTCGGCATCGATGATTGGCAATGCCGTGCACACGCTCGTGCAGCATGCTGAGGCATTGATCCAATTGCGGGATGAGCCGACATTGATGCCCGACGCGGTGGAAGAGTTCTTGCGTTATGACTCGGCGGTGGAACGGGCCATGGTTCGTTTCGTCACCCGGGACACGGAACTGGCCGGACAGCGTTTGCAGCGGGGGCAACTGCTGGTGGCGGTGGTGGGGGCGGCCAATCGTGACGAGGCGATGTGCGCCGATCCGGACACACTGGACATCACTCGCCCGGCCTGCCCGCACATGTCTTTTGGCAAAGGTACTCATTACTGCCTGGGGGCTTCGCTGGCGAGGCAGGAACTGGAGATAGCCTTGGCGACCTTGCTGCGGCGTTGTCCCGGGCTGCAACTGGCGGTGGAGCCCAGCGCCGTACGCTGGTGCTATGTACCCAATTTCAGGGGGCCGGATGCGTTGCCGGTGCGTTGGTCGGTGGATTGACCCGGTGGCCAAGTGGGTTTGCGGGTGAGTCATCGCCACGAGATCAACGGTTGCCAGTGCAAAAAGTGGCAACGGCTCGCCCGGCCTCTTGCCGGACGAGCCGTTGATTCAGGCCAGGCTGGCCTCCCTTGTCTTCGCAGGCACTGAAGCGCTGACGGGTGTGGTGTCGATAGGCATCAGGTCCAATCCATAGAGCACCACATCCGCACGTTTGTCAGCGAATCGGGCGATACCCGGGAAACGTCCCCACAGTGTCGCTCCCAATCCTTGCACGCCCCGCTTGCTCGCCTCGTTGTGCTCGATGATCCAGGCCACCAGCGTCTCGAAACCATAACGTCTGGCCAACACCACAGCGGCCTGGCCGAGGCGAATGCCGACGCCGCTGCCAATGTGGTCGTTGCGCACATAGATCGATACTTCGCCGGTCAACCGGCAGGCCTGGGCACCCCAGCAGAAGCGGTTGACGATCAACCAGGCGACCACCTCGCCGCCGCGCTCGAGCACGTAGATCGGGTCACCTTCCTTGACGAAACAATCGACGAAGAACGTCATTTCCTTCAGGGAAAACGCTCTGAGTACGGGGGAACTGGTTCCCCCCAGAGCGCTTTCGTTGAAGATATCCGTCATCACCGGCAGGTCATCGGGCGTATAGCGACGTACGCCACGTGGCAGGTCGGCTCGGCTGTTCAAACGATTACTGGTCATGGCCGGGTTTCTCCATAGACGCTTTTCTTGAGTTGTTCACGGGCCCGAAACAATCGTGAGCGCACGGTGCCGATGGGCACGCCCAGCCGGTCGGCGGCATCGCGGTAGCTGCTCTCGGTGTCCACGGCGGTCCACAAGGTGTCGCGCATGTCCTTGGGCAGGGCGTCCATCGCCAGCAGCGTCCGGTCCAGCAGCCGCCGGTTGTCGCACAATTCACTCAGGTCGATGTCGTCGCTGGATTCGTGAAAATCGCTTTCGTCGAACGTGCTCAGTGGTGGTTGCGCATAGAAACGGCGGAAGTGATTGCGTATCAGGTTCAAGGCAATGCCGCATAGCCAGGTGTCCGGCTTGGCCAACCCCTTGAATTTTTCCTGGTTGCGCCAGGCTTCCAGATACGTGAGTTGGATGATGTCGTCGGCGTCGTCTTGATTGAGTACACGCTTTTGCACAAACAGACGCAGCTTACGCTCCTCGCCGAAGCTGACACCGGGCGCACTCGGACGTGTCGGTGAGGTTTGCGGGGGAAGCATGAGGTTCAGGCTGTTCATCAATAAATCCCTCTGAATGGGTTCCCTGATGTCGACGGGTGTGTCGACGTTTCCCCTTCAGCAGGACCTGTGCCAAGCCGGATTTAACACTTATCTAAATGAAATTTAAGGACTTTTTATTAGTGCAAGTGCTCTATTTGTGCAAGGGCGTGCACGGCTTTCCGGAAGTCCACTGCATGAAATTGCACCGACCGGCTCTTCGGGAAACGGCCCGCGGACGACTCGGTCGTTCGCTTTAGAAAAGCCCGTGATGGCGATGGAACCGAATGGTGGATCACCGCCACCCACTGAGCGTCCGAAACCACGCTCCCGGCCATCATGAAAGTAGAAGCCCCGACAAATGCGCACATTGCCGCCAATCTCGCCCAGGCCGTTTCGGCTGTCGCGGGCGTTGGCAGGCCTGTCGAGTCGTCGCAGGCCACGCAGTCCAGTTCGATGGAGGAGGTCGGCATGACCTTCAGCCATCATGTGGAACGCAATACCAAGGCGCTGAACCAGCGTCGCATCCGTAATGCCCGCAGCGAGGTGGGCCAGGTGCGGGTCGAGACCCGTGAGCAACTGGAGGAGTGGTACGACCAACTCGGCCACCCCGGCAAGCAGAGCCTGGGGGCCATGGCTGCCCAGGCCGGCGTCTTGCTCGGTGGCCAGCCGGTACTTGAAGAACTGGTGCAATCGACTGGCGGAGATCCGGCCCGCACCGACCTGATCCTGAAGCAGGCACTGCTGGACGCCGAGGCGCAGGGGCGTCTCGTCGAAGCCAAGCGTGCCCGCGACTATCTGCAACTGTTGCGCGAGCGTTATGGTGCGCAGATCCAGGCCGGCATGAACATCGCCGAGGCCCTGCGGGCCTCCGGTGGCGATCCGGAACTGCGCCAGGCGGTACGGCGCCTCTATTACGACACCGTGGTGCTCAAGCAATCCTTGCCCACCATGATGCAGGCGTTGCTTGGCCTGTTCGGCGAAGCGGCATTCGTCTCGGGGCTCGACATGATGCGCCGCGCACTGGCTGATGACATCGCCGCCCATGCCCCTTCGCGGCCTACCGCTCTGTTGCGTACGTTGCTGATCGGCCTCGCTGCCTCGACGCAACTGAGCAGCGTGCTGCAAAGCTGTCGCCGTTTGCTCGAGCAACTGGCCTACAGTTGCCCGGCCAGCCAGCTCACGGCCGTGCTGTTGCTCCAGCGCATGCTGGGATTTGTCAGCAGCGGCCTGTCTTCGGCGGAGGTGCGTCGCATCGGCCGTGAATTGGGCGGCGATCAGGAGCGCGACCAACTGGTCTCCTTGAACGGCTTGTACCCCTTGCTCAAGCGTTTGCCGCTGGCGCTCTGGCGCGATGCGAAAAGCCGCCAGAGCGCGCTGAAGAATCTGCTGGTGCTGCTCGATGAGCGTTCCCGTGGCGAGACCCGTGGACAGACCGCCGAACCGGTTATTGGAGCGCGTCCATGATCGCCATGCTGAACAAAGTCGCCCAGGCGGCGGTGCAACGTATCGAGGTGGCCGGCGCGTTCGTGGTGCTCGGCATCGTGTTCATGCTGATCCTGCCGTTGCCGACGGCGGTGGTCGATGCGCTGATCGCCATCAACATCTGCATCTCTTGCCTGCTGATCGTGCTCTCGCTGTACCTGCCGCGTCCGTTGGCGTTTTCCTCGTTCCCGGCGGTGCTGTTGCTGACCACTTTGTTCCGGCTGGCGCTGTCGGTGGCGACCACGCGCTTGATTCTCCTCCAGGGCGACGCGGGTCATATCGTCCAGGCGTTCGGCAATTTCGTGGTGGGGGGCAACCTTGCGGTCGGGCTGGTCATCTTTCTTATCCTGACGGTGGTCAACTTCCTGGTGATCACCAAGGGCTCCGAGCGGGTCGCCGAAGTGGCGGCGCGGTTCACGCTGGACGCGCTGCCTGGCAAACAGATGTCCATCGACAGCGACTTGCGGGCGAACCTCATCGATGTCAGCGAAGCCCGTCGCCGTCGCGAGGAACTGAACAAGGAAAGCCAACTGTTCGGGGCGATGGACGGGGCGATGAAGTTCGTTAAGGGCGACGCTATCGCGGGCCTGGTGATCGTGGTGATCAACCTCATCGGTGGCTTCTCGGTCGGCATGGTCCAGCATGACATGAGCGCGTCCGACTCGATGCACTTGTACGCCGTGTTGACCATTGGCGACGGTCTGATCGCGCAAATTCCGGCCCTGCTGATTTCCCTGACCGCCGGCATGATCATCACCCGCGTCTCGCCGGAAGGACAGCCTGCCGGCAGCAGCGTAGGCAAGGAAATTGCCAAGCAGTTGACCGCCGAGCCCAAGGCCTGGGTCATCGCTTCGGTGGGAATGCTCGGCTTCGCCGCGTTGCCCGGCATGCCGACGCTGGTATTCATCGTGATCGCCTTGATCACCGGCACGGCGGGCATCATCCAGTTGCATGGCCGGGCAAAACAGGCCCGCCAGGCGGAGCAGTCTGAAACGGTCGTCACGCCGGAACACAATGGCGCCGAGGACCTGCGCAGCTTCGACCCGACCCGGGCCTATCTCTTGCAATTTTCCAAGGCGATGGAAGGCAACCCGGCCGCCGAGGACGTTATCCAGTCGATCCGCAAAAAGCGCAACGCGCTGGTCGCAGGTTTTGGCCTGACCTTGCCGCCCTTCGAGATCGAATACAGCACGCAGCTGGAAGACGACGAGTTCCGGTTCTGCGTGCACGAAGTGCCGATGTTGCGGGCGACCTTCGGTGACCGCGTGGCCGTGGCGCGCGGGCCGCTGCCATTCGAGCCGCAGGATGCCCGGGTCGGCAGCGAAGTGCGTGACGAGCATCAATGGCTTTGGCTGGCCCCCGGCGACCCGCTTCTGGCGGACGAGCGCGTGGAAGCGGTGCCGGCGGGGGAGCTGCTGGTGGAACGCATGAGCCGGGCCATGTTTGCCACCGGCCCGCAGTTCCTCGGGCTGCAGGAAAGCAAGTCGATCCTCAGCTGGCTAGAAGCCGGACAGCCAGAGCTGGTGCAAGAGCTGCAGCGGACCATGCCCTTGGCCCGTTTCGCCGCCGTGCTGCAACGCTTGGCAGGCGAAGGCGTGCCGCTGCGGGCGGTGCGATTGATCGCCGAGTCGTTGATCGAGCATGGGCAGCACGAGCGCGATGTCGGTGCGCTCACCGACTACGCCCGTATCGCCCTGAAATCGCAGATCTATCACCAGTACCGCGATGAAGACGGCTTGCACGTCTGGCTGCTGACGCCGGAAACCGAAGGGCTGCTGCGCGACGCGCTGCGCCAGACCCAGACGGAAACCTTTTTTGCCTTGGAAAGCGTACATACCCGCGCCTTGGTCTTGCAGCTGCGCGAAGGCTTCCCGTTGCGGGCCAAACGCGTGGCGGTGCTGTTGGTCGCCCAGGACTTGCGCGCGCCGCTGCGTGACTTGCTGCGTGACGAGTTCAATCACGTGCCCGTGCTTGCCTTCAGCGAGTTGCACAGCAATGCCCAGGTCACCGTGCTGGGGCGCTTCGATCTCGAGCAGGAACAACTGCGGATCGAGGACGCCGCATGAGGGTTTTTTCCCCCTCGGCGCGCGGGCAGCGCTGCCACGGGTAACGATGTAAATCCAGGCGCGTTCGATGGCCTGGCTGTGACAGTGGACGAGGGCCACCCGTGCCCCGTCGTTTAACCGGATTGTGGGCGCACCCCCGTCGCGCCTTGAGGAGTTGGCCATGTTCGAGCTGCGTGTATTGAGTGGTCTGCACCGAGGTGCGGCGTTGCCGCTGGTGGGCGAGCAATGGGTAGTGGGAGCGGCGGAAGACGCCGACCTGGCGTTATACGATCCAGGTATCTGCGCACATCACGTGGCCCTCAGGCAGGTTCAGGGCCAATGGCTGCTGGACTCGCTGGAGGGAAAGGTCTGTGATGCACAAGGCCAGCCCTGGATTCCCGCCGGGGCGTTGCAAAGCAATGCGCCTTTCTCTATCGCTGGCGTCTGGTTGTGCCTGGCCCCGGCGGATCAGCCCTGGCCTGAAGAAGCAGCCCTGGATGATGCGGCGCACCTGGCGGTAGAGCGCGAACCGCAAAGGGCCGCGGCGCGGCCTTCCTGGACCAAGCGCCTGGGCATCGCTGCCGCGGTGATTACCGTTGCCTCCAGCGCCTTGGCCTTCACCAGCCAGCCGGCACCGACTGTGGCGCCCGGCGCGGTGCAACAGCTCAAGCCGGCCAAGGTGGCCCTGGACACTGTCGAGGCGGTCCGCCTGGAGCTCGATCGCATGCTTCAGGAGCGTGACCTGGATGCCCATGTGCAGACCGAGGTCCAGGACGGCCGACTGGCCCTGGTGGGTGAGTTGCCGCGTCAACGCCTGGCGATGGTCGAACGGCTGATCGAGCGTTTCCATGCCCGCTACGATACGTCGGTCGCGATCACGACCAACGTCAGGGAGCGGCTGAGTCAACTGCCGTTTCAGATCGCTCAGATCGTCGGCGGCAAACATGGCCACGTCGTCACGTCCGACGGCCGCCGGTTGTTTCTGGGCGACCAGATCGATGGGCTGCGCCTGACCGCGATCGATGCCGGCAAGGTCACCTTCGAAGGTGAGCAACGCTACGAGGTCACCTGGTGATGACGCAGGCGGCCATTGCACGACTGGAGAGCTGGGAGGCCGGCCAACGGGCGCATCTGCGTCGGTTCTCGCCGGTCATGGTGCGCGGACAGGTACAGCGGGTCAGCGGCATCTTGTTGCAATGCCGGCTGCCGGGAGCGCAGATCGGAGACCTCTGCCAGGTCGAACGTGACGCGCGCGAGCCGTTGCTCGCCGAAATCGTCGGCTTCGACCGTCACGATGCCTTGCTCAGCGCCTTGGGTGGCCTGGAGGGCGTGCGGGTCGGCGCTGTCGTGGAGCCGCTGGGCATGCCCCATCGGGTGACTGTCGGCCCGCAATTGCTTGGGCAAGTGTTGGACGGCTTCGGTCGGCCCCTGTTGGACGGTGGCGTGGGCGCTTTCGCCGGCGCGCAGGTGCTGCAGGCCTCGCAAGTGATTGGCGAGGCGCCTGCGCCGACCGCGCGACCGCGCATTCAACAGCCCTTGATGACCGGTGTACGCGCCATCGATGGCCCGCTGACACTTGGCGAAGGCCAGCGTGTCGGGTTGTTCGCGGGCGCCGGCTGCGGCAAGACCACATTGTTGGCGGAGATCGCCCGCAACGTTGACTGCGATGTCATTGTCTTCGGCTTGATCGGTGAGCGCGGGCGCGAGTTGCGCGAATTTCTCGACCATGAACTGGACGATGAATTGCGCGCTCGTGCAGTCCTGGTATGCGCCACCTCCGACCGGTCCAGCATGGAACGGGCCCGCGCGGCATTCACCGCCACGGCCTTGGCCGAGGGCTTTCGCGCCCGCGGCCAGCGCGTCCTGCTGCTCATCGACTCGCTGACCCGGTTCGCCCGGGCCCAACGGGAAATCGGCCTCGCCGCTGGCGAACCGCTGGGTCGCGGCGGCTTGCCTCCTTCGGTCTACAGCCTGCTGCCGCGTCTGGTCGAGCGGGCCGGGTTGAGCAATGAGGGGGCGATCACCGCGCTTTATACGGTGCTCATCGAACAGGATTCGATGAACGATCCGGTGGCGGATGAAGTGCGTTCGCTGCTTGATGGTCACATCGTGCTGTCGCGCAAACTCGCCGAGCGCGGTCATTACCCGGCGATCGACGTGTTGGCCAGTCTCTCGCGAACCCTGGCCAATGTCGCCGAGGCCGAGCACCTTCGAGCGGGCATCAATCTGCGGCGGTTGCTGTCGGCCTACGAGCAGATCGAATTGATGCTGCGCCTGGGGGAATATCAGGCCGGCGCCGACCCCTTGACCGACCTGGCGGTGGAATCCCGCGGTGCCCTGGACGCATTCCTGCGCCAGGACTTGCGTGAGCCGGAGATGTTCACGTCGACATTGGCCCACCTCCAGCAATTGACCGCCTATGTCCCGGGCTGATCTGGACGCCCTGGCGCCGGTGCGCCGGCATCGCGAGGCGCAAGCCGAACGGGCCTGGCGCCAGCAGCGCGAGCTTTTGCGCGAGCGCCAGGCCGCGTTCGCCGCCGCGCGGGCGCGCTGGCAGGCAGCCTGTGAGCAGCAGGCGGCTCAGCGCGAGGCCCTCTACGGCGAGCACCGTGGCCGTGCGCTGAGCATTTGCGAACTCAATGCCTGGAGCACCGAGGAGCGGCGCTTGATCGGCGAGTTGGCGGAGCAAGCGCGGGCCTTGCAGGCGCTGGACGAGGAACAGGCGCAGCAGGCACGCCATACCGAAGCCGCGCAGCAGCGATTACAAGGGCGCAGGCGTGACCTGGAAAAGCTCGGCGCCATGATGGAGTACCTGACGGAGGTCCCCGATGATGAATGAACGCACGGTACGCGGTGGACCGCCGGCTGCATCCGCCCGGCACGCGCCGCGTGCGCATGAGTACGCGCCTGCCCAGGTGAGTCGGGCCACCCGTCCGGCGGCCCGCGAGCCTGCGCCCGCTTCCGAACGCGACCCCGAAGTGATCGCCGGGCGCAGCGACGGCTACTGGTTTCGCCAGTGGGTCGACGCACCTCGGGGCAGTTGCGAGGACGACACCGCCGGCGCCGGCTCCCTGTCAGGGTGGGTGGGCCTGGAGAGCGGCGAAGTGGACGCCTTTGTCGATCAGCTGTCGCCGCGTCTGCGGGCCACGCTCGACCAGCAATTGGACCTGCTGCTGCACCTTCCCCACCTGGGACGGATCAGGGTCTCTGCGCAGCGTCTCGCCGGAACGTCTGGCTGGGACATTGGCCTGAGTGGCGAAACCGAAGAAGTACGTGCGCGGTTATCGAGTCGGTCCGGGCGCCTGGAAGAGGCGTTGGGTCAGAGCCTGGGCCAGCCGGTGACGGTGCGCGTGGCATCCGCAGAGGAGGCGAGTGCGACATGAGCGTACGTGCATTGGCGCTGCGATCGATCTGCAGCGATGACGCCGCCGCCCGGCAGCGCTTGGGGGCTGGCGTCAGTCTGCCGTTCGAGGTGGCGGGCGAAGCGGGCGTGGTGGAACTGACCCCGGCCAGCGGAGCGGCGAGAGCTACGTCGTTTGTGCTGGAGTGTGCGCAAGGTGCCCTGGCCCTCGACGAGCCCGGTCCGGTACTCAGCCTGTTCGGCGAGTGCCCAGTGGTCCTGCCCGCCGAGCCTTGCGCGGATGACGCCTGGTTCTGGGCGCTGTTCCAGCAAACCCTGAGCGAGTCCTTGCGGCAGGCATTCGGTTTTCTGAGACCGCTGGCCAGTCACGTCGTCGAGGGCATCGCCTGCCGGATCGAGGTGAAAACAGGCGCGGCCCGTGCCACGAGCCATCTGCAAATCGCCGGGACGACCCTGCTGGGGGTGCTTGGCGCAGCGCCCTGGCAGCGTCGGAATGTGCCCTGGGGCGATGACCTTGCGCTGGATGTTCCGCTGCCATTGGGGCACCTGACGTTGGCCGCCAGGCAGGTGGCCGCGCTGCGCCCCGGTGACGTGCTGGTTCCGGAGTCCCCCCTGTTCGATCCATCCGGCCAGGGAATCATTCGCCTGGGCCGGCAATGTGCTCGGGTGCGGGTAGACGACCGTGCCGCGCCGTTGCGCCTGACCTTGTTCGCTCTGGAGGAAACCGCTATGAGCACTACCGCCGATACCGACATCCTGACGCCCGACTGGGACGACACCACTCGCTACGAACCCGACGTCCAGGCACCTGAAGTCGACGAGCAACCAGCGCCTTACCCCGTCGACTCCGATGCCACGCAGGCGCCGGTTGCAGATCCTGCCGCCATCCGCGAGCGTTTCGACGACCTGCCATTGGCGCTGACGATACGTTGCGGCCACTTGAGCCTGACCCTGGGCGAGTTACGCGACCTTGCACCCGGCTCGGTGCTCCAGGTCCAGGGCGTGGCGCCGGGCGCGGCGGCGTTGTTCCATGGCGAACGGGCCTTGGCCCACGGCGAACTGGTAGAAGTTGATGGCCGGCTCGGTCTGCAGATCACTCGCGTGGATGTGGCTGGATGAGCTTCCAGGGGGTCGACCCCTTTCTGCTGGCGCTGTTCATCGGCGGGATCTCATTGGTTCCCTTGTTGCTGATCATTTGCAGCGCCTTCCTCAAGATCGCCATCGTGTTGACGATTACCCGCAACGCCATCGGCGTGCAGCAGGTGCCGCCGAACATGGCGCTGTATGCCATTGCGCTGGCGGCGACGTTGTTCATCATGGCGCCGGTCGGCCACGACATCGCCGAGGAGCTGAAGGAGCGGCCACTGGATTTCAGCAATACCGAGGCGTTGCAGGGTTCTGCCTTGAACGCGGTAAAACCGCTGCAAGCCTTCATGTCGCGCAATACCAACCCGGACATCCTCACCCACCTGCTGGAAAACACCCAGCGCATGTGGCCCAAGGAGCGCGCCGAGCAAGCCAGTCGCGACGACCTGATGCTGCTGATCCCGGCCTTCATGTTGTCGGAGCTCGAGGCCGGCTTCCAGATGGGCTTCCTGATCTACATCCCGTTCATTGTCATCGACCTGATCGTGTCCAACCTGCTGCTGGCGCTCGGTATGCAGATGGTCGCGCCGATGACCATTTCGTTGCCGCTCAAGCTGCTGGTGTTCGTCCTCGTGCAAGGCTGGACGCAATTGCTCGACAGCCTGTTCTACTCCTATCTCTGAGGGCATGCGATGGACGCGATGACGTTGTTCAAGGAAGGCATGTTGCTGGTGGTCCTGCTGTCCGCGCCGCCCTTGATTGTCGCGGTGATCGTCGGCGTGCTGACTTCCCTGGTGCAGGCCTTGATGCAGATTCAGGACCAGACCTTGCCCTTCGGCATCAAGCTGGTGGCCGTGGGGCTGACCTTGCTGGTCACCGGTCGCTGGATTGGCGCCGAGCTGCTGGGCCTGTTGCGTCGGGCTTTTGAACTGATGGCCAGCACCTGATGACGACCCAGGCCTTCCTTCCCTATTTCGACTTGCTGCTGTCGATCGCCCTTGGCATGGCGCGTATCTATCCGGTGGCTTACCTGGTCCCGGTGTTCTGCTTCCAGCATTTGCGAGGCCTGCCGCGCCATGCCGTGGTGTTCGCCCTGGGCATGTTGCCGGCGCCGGGCATCCGCCAGGCCCTGATTGATGCCCAGGTCAGTTGGCTGACCCTGGCTGGGTTGATGTTCAAGGAGGTGGTGCTGGGCCTGCTGCTCGGGGTGCTGCTGGCCATGCCGTTCTGGCTGTACGAGTCGGTGGGGGCCTTGCTCGATAACCAGCGCGGTGCGCTCATCGGCGGCCAGTTGAACCCGGCACTCGGCACGGATACGACGCCGTTGGGCCACCTGTTCAAGGAGATGACGATCCTGTTGTTGGTCGCCACCCTGGGCATCGGCACGCTGACCCAGGTGATCTGGGACAGCTACCTGGTCTGGTCGCCCACGGTCTGGTTTCCGTTGCCCGGCGCGGATGGTTTCGGGGTGTTCCTCGGGCTGCTTGCCGAAATGTTCATGCACATGATGCTTTATGCGGCGCCCTTCATCGGCTTGCTGTTGCTGGTGGAGTTCGCCTTGGCCTTGCTCAGCCTGTATAGCCCGCAATTGCAGGTCTTTGTCCTCGCCATGCCGGCGAAAAGCCTGGTCGGGCTGGGCTTCCTGCTGTTCTACCTGCCCACGTTATGGGACGCGATGACCGGCCGTCTCGGCCGTTACGGGGAAATCCGCAACCTGCTCCACCTGCTGTTGCAGGGGCCTTGAAGGAAGGGCTCGTTCATGAGTGAAGACAGCGGGGAAAAGACCAAGCGCGCGACACCGAAGAAAATCCGTGACGCCCGCAAAAAAGGCCAGGTCGGCCAGAGCCAGGACCTGAGCAGCCTGTTGGTACTCACGGCAGTCACCGAAGTGGCATTGACCCAGGCTGACAACAGCATGCAGGCGCTGGGTGAAATGGTTTTGTTCCCGTTGCACCGGCTGGACGGCGACTTCGTGCGCGCCTTCGAGGAAACCCTGGCCCATGCCGGTGGCGTGTTGCTCAGTTTCACCTTGATGACCGTCGGGTTGGCAATCGCCACGCGCCTGATCGCCGGTTGGGTACAGTTCGGCTTCCTGTTCGCGCCCGAGGCTCTTCACCCCGATCCGAACCGTTTGAACCCGTTGAACCAGGCCCAGCAGATGTTTTCCGCCCAGGCGCTGATCCAGCTGTTCATGGGGCTGGTCAAGGCAGTGTTCATCGCCAGCGTGCTTTACCTGGTGACGATGCCTGCCCTCGGGTCGTTGATCAGCCTGGTCAACGGTGACCTGCATGGCTATTGGCGCGGGCTCGCCAGCCTGTTCCGGCACATCATGCACATCTGTCTGGGCGTGTTGCTGGTGCTGGCGATTCTCGATTTTGGCCTGCAGAAATATTTCTTCGCCAAGCGCCTGCGTATGAGCGAAGAAGAGGTGCGTAAGGAATTCAAGGAAATGGAGGGCGATCCCCACGTCAAGATGCATCGACGCAGCCTGGCCCGGCAGTTGGTCGACCAACCTGCCAGCAAGGAAACCAAGCCGGTGGAAGAGGCCGATGTGTTGGTGGTCAACCCGACGCACTTCGCCGTCGCGCTGCTCTATCGACCGGAGGAAACGCCGTTGCCGCAGCTCATTACCAAGGGCGTCGATGCGGATGCGCGTGCCCTGATCGAGCGAGCCAAGGCGGCGCGTATCCCGGTCATCCAATGCATCTGGCTGGCGCGAACGATCTACAAGGAAGACGTAGGCGGATATATCCCGCGGGAAACGCTTCAGGCGGTTGCGCACATTTATCGGGTCTTGCGCGAGCTGGATGACGAGGCCAAGGGCGAGGTGATCGAAATCCCGGAACTGAACCTGCGCTGAGGTCGATGGAACCGGTGCGCACCGGGATGCCACTCAGGTAGTGAGCCCGGGATCGCCCGGGCGATGCCGGCAGTCCTACCGCACACACCGACTCGTGGAGATTCCCCTATGCCTGAACCCAATTCACTGGCCAATTCCATAAGGGGCACGGGTGCCCTGCATGGCGTCGACGGCTTGCACTCGTCGCGCTCGCCCTCGTTGAGCCAGCAGCCTCGCGACGCCCAGCAGCGTACCGGCACTCAAAGCCTGCATGGGCGGGGTCGCTCGTCTTCGTCGCCCCCTGCGGTTCACCAGCGCGGCCGGACCCGGACACGGGGTGCCGAGCGCACGGCTACGCCGTCTGACGATCGACCGCTGGATGACACCCAAAGCCCCGGTTCCACCGCGCCGCCTCGCACGCCCGACTCGTTCATGAGCGAGATGGAAACCCGTCAAAAACAGTTGATGGAAAAGCAGTTCGATATGCAGATGCGAATGGAGGAGCGTCAGAGCGAAATGATGATCGTCAAGAGCTCGGCCGACATGGCCAAGTTGATGAGCGACACGGTGACGGAAGTCACCAAGGGCTTCATGGACACTGCGAGGAGAGTCATGCAGGAGGGAGGTGAGGCGATGAAACTTCGGTAATACACGCAATGAGTTGGAAAACGCTGTACCCGTGGCGAGGGAGCTTGCTCCCGATGGGCTGCGCAGCAGCCCTTTTTTGTGAGGGCTTCGCCCTCAAGCGGGAGCAAGCTCCCTCGCCACGGTTTTTTGCTGTCTAGACCAGTCGGGTGCGGCTCGCATTGAGCGAGGTTGGACGTAAGGCCGCTGGCGTAGCGGACGGCATCAAGCGTGCGCGCACCTCGCCGACCTGGCCGATGAAACCGACGATCCAATGGCAGAACTGCGCCTCATCGAGCATCGACAACGGCCAATGGGCACACAAGCGAACGCTGCCCTTTTCGTCCAGGGCCAGCCAACTGCCGCCGAGCAGATCCAGTCGAAAGTTGAGCTCCAACAGGCGTTTATGCAGGCCAGGTGCATGGGCTGGCACATCGACCGCGCAATGGAGGATGGCCACATCGCCGTGATCGGGCAGCTCGATGATCACGGCTTCCCGGTTGCTTGCGTCATACAGCGCGCAGACGCCGCTCTCCAGTTGCAGCTGCGCATGCAAGTGTTCCGCGAGGGCTGAGATCAAGCGCTGGGCGAGCGGTGTGGTGGTCATGCAAAGCCTCCCTCGGCCACGGGCCTTCAGTAAGTAACCGAATAATCGTCAAGGTCTTCCAGGCCCAGCAACGACAATTGCCGGGACTGGATCTCGTCGAGCATCTGCGACGAGATCGGTGACTCGGGCAGCGCCTGCCAGACCACCAGCGCGCGCTGCGGATCGAGAAACAGGAACAGTTGCGCGTAGTCACTCGGGTGGGCGAAGCGTCGTTCGAGCGCCCGTCGCACCTGGCTCACGCCTAGCGCCTGGCTTTGTATCTGTAACGCAAGCCCCAAGCTGTGGGGCTCGCGTCGCAGGCAGAACTCGATGCCCGGGGCTATTTCCCAATACGTCGCGATGCCGGCGATGATGTTTTTCTGAAAGGCCTGGCGGGTGCTTACGCTGTGTACCGAAAAAGACATACCGTTTCAGTTCTCCAGTGGAACGACCGAATGGTCGAGCGGATGTTCGGGGGAGCCCAGGCCGCCGCGCATACCCGGCGACCACCAGATCACCAGACGGCCGTTGTCGGGTTCGGCGCGGCTACAGGCATCGCCCTGGCAGCCCCAACGGTTTGCGCAGCCGGCGAAAACCGGCAGGCACAGCAACAAGACGAGCAGCATCGGGGTGCGACTCATGGCGTGATCCTCGCACTGGTTTGCAAGAGGGAAGAGCGCCCGCCACCTGGTGTGCGCTTGGGTTGTCTCATGACGACGAACACTTCGGTTTCCTCACCGGGCTCGAGCCACACCTTCGGCCAGGCGGAGGTGGCCATGGTCCAGCGGGTGCTGCAGCTGGCCTCGTCGAAGCGCAACCGTCGGTCGCCATCGTTGCGCACCACGCCCACGGCGATGCCGTAGTCCGGCCCGGCAAACCACTGGGCGCGCCCGGCGTCCAGCGATAGCCCCGGTTGCAACGCGCACAGCGTGTCGGCCGAGTAAGGAATCGAGGCGGCTTGCTTGAACGTCGGCGGAATATTGCCATCGGCCAATTGGGCGAGCACGTCGCTGATCTCGATGCGACCGATGGGGCGAGTGCCGTTGCGCCGCTCTTCCAGGCGTGCCATTGCGCTGTCCACCTGTTCACGATCGAGCTCGGAGATGTAGCGGGCCGGGTCGACCTGGTCGCCAATCAGACGGGGCGTGAGGATGAATACGCGTTCACGGCGGCTGGTCTCGCGGGTGGTCGAGGAAAACAGCAGCGGTCCGATCAGCGGGATGCGTCCGAGCCATGGCACCCGTTCGAGGTTGTCGCCGGTTTCCTCGGTATGAAAACCACCCACCACCAGTGATCGGCTTTCCCCCATCACCGCCTGCGTACTGACCACTCCTCGCCGAACGCTGGGCGTCTGCTGACCGACCTCCGAGGGCTCGATCTTGCCGTCTTCGATGTCCAGGAACATCTGGATCTGGTTGCGGCCGCCGGTCTCGATGGTGTGGGGCACGACCTGCAGGCTGGTGCCGGCCGTGATGGGCTCGACGGTGGCCACCCGTTCGCCAATGGCGGAGATGTACTCGGTCCGGCTGAAGTCGATGACCGCTGGCTGGTTTTCCAGGGTCAGTACTGATGGATTCGCCACGACCGAGGCCAGGCCGCGACCTTCCAGTGCTCGCAGTTGCGCGGAAAAGTCGCCGTAGTCCTGGATGAATACCGTCGAGCTGGCGCCTGGGCGAATCATCGAGGCGCCGCCGATCAGATCGCCGCTCTCGACGTTCCAGTTCGACGCCAGTTCGGCCAGTTGGGTGCGGTCGATGTCGAGAATGATTGCATCGATTTCTACCAGTTTGCGTGGCACGTCCACGTCACGGATCAGCGGCGTGTAGATCTCCCGACGCTTGGGCGAGTCGTAGATGAGCACTGCGTTGTTGCGCACGTCGGCTTCGACGCGGATCCGACCGCGGCCGCCCTTGCCAGCGCTTTCCGGGCCTTGCACGCGGTTGGTGTTCGGGCGGCCCATGCCGCTCAATGCCAACTGCTCGATATTGCCCATCGTCATGGACTGCTGGGCCTGCATGTTCTGGAACGAGGCCTGGGGCGAGGTCGCCTGCATTCCACCGGACACCGCACTGCGGCTTTCCAGCAGCCCTTTGAGAATGCTGGCAACCCCGGGAATCACCAGCGTATCGCCGCGGTACTTGATGCTCCGGTCGGCGGCGGTGGCATAGCGCAGCGGGAAGCTGATCACCTCCTGCTTCTCTTCAGGTGTCTTTCGCGCCTCGGCAAACTGCGCCACCAGGCGCACGTAGCGTTCCGGTCCGGAGACCAGCACCACGCCTTCGTCGGGTAACTCACCCCAACCGAAACGCGGGTCCAGCAGGCCGATGTCGGTCAGGGCTTGCTTGATGTCCGGCGCGGCATCGGCGGACACTTCCAGGCGCGTGGAATCCTGGTTTTGCAAAGGGCTGACGTACAGGGTGTTGCCGTACATGAACCACTGGAAACGATTTTCCAGACCGAGCCGGTCGAGGAATGCCTGGGGGCTTTCGGCGCGCATCCGGCCGTCGACGCTGCCTTTCACGGTGCCATCGAGCACCAGTTGCACCCCGAAGGTATTGGCAAAGTCGCCAAGTACCTTGGGCAGGGGCGTGTTCTGGGCATCGTAGGCGTAGGGCGTGTTTTTCCAGTCGGTCGGTACCGCCGCTTCGATCGGCATGCCCGCGCCCAGCGCGCCGGCCAATGCCAGTGCAAGCAGCGATGCCTTGGTCCAGCGACGGACGATGGACCGGCGAAAGTGTACCTGGCCGGCGGCCATCGAGCGGTACGGTGCAAGCCACCTGTTAGGCATGGCGGATTCCTGTTCCGAGCGAGTGAAAGTGCGAGGGGCGTCGCGCCACGGCACGTTGTTCTTTATGGAGAATCGATTGCCAGGTGTCCCGCTGGTTGAGCAGCGCTTCGAGCACTTCGACCAGGTCGTCGATGTGCGCGTCTGTCGCCAGTTGCGCCAGTAGCCATAAACGCTCGTCCTGGGGCGAAAGGGCCAACGCACCGGGGAATCGCGAGAGGCTTGGCTGCGCCAGCCGCAGAAGGTCTTCCAGGGACCCTTCGTTGCCCGGCGGGAAATTCAACTCGACCGATACCAGCAGGCCGTCATCCAGCTTCTTGAAGATCGCTTCGCCATCATCGATGACGATGGCGAAATGTTCCGCGCCGTCGACGTCGACGTCGGCGTTCCAGCGGGCGAGCTGTGTGCGCAGCTCATGGCATTGCATCGATGATCGCCTTGGCGAGGTTGTGGTGGGCGGTGGTCTGTTGAGTGGCCGCGTTCACCGCGACCGACATGCCGTTCATGCTGGTCACGAACGAGTGCATATCGTCGAGGGACTGGCTCTCGGCGGCGTTCATTGCAGCGTTGTTGACGTTGTCGCTGGCGCGTTGGAAATAGGTATCGAGACGGCGCTGGATGGCATCGATAGAAGACATGGCGGTTGCTCCGAGGTAAGCGTATTCACCGGATGAGTGGTGATTACGCCGATGACGGTTCCGCGAAAAGTGAGCAAAAGATCAGTTGGGAGGAGGGAGTCCTGTTTTCCACCGCTGGACCACTGTGGGAGCGAGCCTGCTCGCGAAGCGGTGTATCAGCTAGCAGTAATGCCGCATGTGCCGCTGCCTTCGCGAGCAGGCTCGCTCCCACAGTGTCCGAGGCGGTCCTGGCTTATCGCATTGGCACGATCAGGCGCAACGCTTCAACAGCCGTGGCCCAATCGAGCAGGAACGTGCCGCCTGGTGTTTCCAGCTTCAGCTGATGCGCCTCCATGCTGGGATCCGCCACCGGCGTCCAGGGACGTTCGCCAGATGAGCCCAGACTTTGGCTCAGCTTCGCCAAGTCGTCGGGATGACAGCGAAGAGTCGCACTGACCGAATCATGCTGGCGTGAGGCAAGCTGACGAACGAGTGCATCGATGCGGGCCTGATCCGGGACTTCGCTCAACAGCGTTCCCAACGCCTCGTTGACCAACTGCGCGGCGCTGGTCTCGATCCGTTCCCACATGGCCTGGCGCTCGGCTTCCCAGGTGGCGAGCACGGTTTCGGCTGTTTCCCAGAACTGCGCCTGTGCCTGGAGCACTGCGGCGCGCGCCTCTTCGGCGGCACCTTGGATCAGCTGCGTGGCGTGGGCCTGGGCCTGTTCGAGAACGGCCTGTGCTCGGCCACAGTCCACCAGGGTTTCGCGAGGAATACAGGGTTGCAACAGGCCCTGGCCACCGGGACGTAGGTCAAGCGAGCGCCGAGCGAGCATCGTGTATCTCCGTTTGGGGGGGCGCTGGCGCCAGGCTTTGCTCGGCTTTCCAGCACGCGGACTGCCAGAGCGTGTTGAGCTTGGCGGCAGGCGGCCGTGGGGTGGGCTGTGATTCGAGGGCAATGATCCTGCTGCGCGGGAAGGCCAGGCGCGTACGCTCCCAGGTCCGCTCCCCCAGCCAGGCGCGCAGCAGTACAAGCGGGTCGTGGCCTGGTTCGAGCCAGTGTCCGGGGCGCAACGCCTTGGCGGTGCGCTCGCACCACGCCCGGTCCTGCGGCGAAAGCATGTCCATCGTCGTCAACGGCGAGCAGGTGTTCGCCACTAATTGGCAGGCCAGGGCCAAGGTTCGGGGCGTGCCGCAACAGAGTGACAACACCGCCGGGTCGGGCTGTGGCGGTGTGCACGGCGTCATGCCGAAACCGCGGGCCAATGCGGCGTGATGCCCGCGGGCCAAGGCGTCGATTTGTGGCCCGGTCAGCAGGCCGAGCGCGGGTGGATACCAATCACGGTCTGCTTCGCGCCACGCCAGGCTCCACCAGCGAGCCCATTCAAGCGCCGCGTTCATGCAGCGGTCCCCTTGCTGTCAGGCTTGGCGCCCGGGTTCTTCACCGCGAACAGTGACGGCGCCGTGCCGTTTTGCGCACCCGCCGACGTTGCGCCCTTGCGCTCGAAGAATCGTGGCAGCACCAGTACGCCGTTGCGCCACAACCGGTAGAGGCCGTACGAGGCGCCCAGCAGGAGGGCGAGCAAGGTTAGGCCGGCCGCCAGGGTTACTCCCCGCCAATAGCCGATGTCGTCGGCCTGCATGAGGAACGGCCCGAAATACGCCATTTTGCGCCGTTCCTGATAAGCCGCCGCGGGAACGAAGACCACCGACAGCTTGGCCGGGTTCTGGGCCGCGTCGGCCATGCCGGGAATTCCGCTGGCGACCAGGTTGCGCACTCTCGGCGTGATGCTGTCAGGATCCAGCGCGCTGGTGTGCTTGATAAACACCGAGGCCGACGCGGGCTGGACCGGCTCGCCGGGAGCGACCCGTTCCGGCAGCACCACATGGACCCGGGCGAGCACCACGCCATCGATTTGCGACAGTGTCGATTCGAGCTCCTGAGACAGCGCGTAGAGGTAGCGGGCACGTTCTTCCATCGGTGTGGAAATCACGCCTTCCTTGCGGAAGATCTCCCCCAGGCTGGAGCGCGATCGACGCGGCAGCCCAGCGGCTTCGAGAACCTGTACCGCGCTGTTCATGTCCGCTGGCTCGACCAGCACGGTCAGCCCGTCCTTATCGACCTGCTTGCTGGCCTCGACGTTCTTGTCCGCCAGTTCCGCGATCACTTCATTGGCATCCTGCTCGGAAAGATGGCTGTGCAGCGCCGTCCTCTCGTCGCATCCGGCGAGCAGCAGGCACAGCACTAGGGGTGAGAATGCGCGCATGAACATGACCGGCTTTCCCTTACTGGAGATTGGTGAGCTTCTCTATCGCCTGGGAGCCCTTGCTGACGATCTTTGCGGTCATCAGGCTTTCCAGGTGAAAGGAAGACAGCGACCGGTTGGACTGCAACATGTCCTGGGGATCGGCGGTGCGGATGGCCTTGAGCATGTCCCGGTTGGCGCGATCGTCCAGCCGTTGCAATTCGCCGGAGCGGCTGGACAACGAATCGATGATCCTCGCCGCGACATTGTTTTCACTGTCGGGGGCGGGGGCTTTTTCGCGCATTTGCGCGTTGAACCAGCTGACATCGCTGGTCTCGGCACTCGCCCGCGCACTGGCGCCAGGTTTGGTTGCGGTGGAAACCACGCTGGTGGTGTCGATGGCTTGTACGGTCATGGCATATCTCCGATTACAAGGTGGGCCTTCAGGCGTACATCAGCCTCAAGACGTTGCGAGCGCTACCCGTCACGCTCAGATGAAACTCGATTTCTTCCCGGCTGCGTCGACCGCGCCGTTGCATAGGCGGCTGCTGGCCGGCCAGGCGGGCGAGAGCGAGGTCCAGTTCTTCCAGGGCGAGCTGGAACAGCCGTGTCTCGCGAGCATCCAGCCATGCGCCACAGGCAATCCGTTCGGTCCATGTCCAGTTTTGCCCGTCGGAGCTCGCCGGTGGCGGGTATCGCGACGGGTGCTGGTCCATGAATGCCGCGACCTCGAACAGCAGGTCCAGGTCGTCCTGTTCATAACGCGCCTGGCCTTGCTCTTCGTCGATGTCCAGCAGGGTCAGCAGTTTCCTTCGGCCCAGCACCGCGATGATCTTGAGCAACAACGACAGGCTGGTGTCGTAGCGGTCGCGCCGCGTGGCGCGGTCTCCTTCCAGCTCCCAGGCGCCGAACAGCGCACCGCAGAACGGGTTGTTGGCGTTGCCGAAATCGCTCTGGCTGTCGACGTCGTTATCGCCGATGGGCTGCCGGCGGTGGGCGAGCATCTGCGCCAGGTCGTTGAACAGATCTTCGTTGGAATAGGCATCGTCGCTGTCGACATCGAGGGTGGATCCGGTACCTCCGTTGATCTCCTCAAGAATATCTTCGAGCACCAGATGCAGAGGGGCCTGGGTCTCGGCGGCCAGTCTGTCCTGCGGGGTGGATAAACCTGACCGGGGCTGCCCGCCTGTCGAGCCGTGTTCGCTGCTCCATTGGACGAGCGACTCGCGCAGCCGATCGCTCGCACCGTGCAGCGCCAGGTGCTCGACGACCCGATCCGCCAGGCCGTTCGCAGGCGAGGCCTGGCGCAGTGTCGGGTCGTCACCGAGCAAATCTCTGGTGCTACGAAGGTTGTCTGGCGAATGGATCTGCATCGGGTTTCTCCCTCGACGCGCATGGGATTCCCCGCCGGAGCGGGGCTGGAGCGAGAGGGTCAGAAGCGTATGTTCTTGGATGCCTCCCCCATGGCGGTGATGGCCTTGGTCGCGGTGTCCATCGACCCTGCCGCGATTGCGTTCATGGTGTCGGCAACCAGTTTTTTCTGGTCGAATTGGGATTTCATGGTCGTCATCGCCGCCGACGTGGCGTCCATCTGTTGCATGGCTGCCGTGGAGGCGGCGAGAGAAGCTCCACCAAAACTCATAGTCGTATCTCCGGATTGTGGAATGGCGAGACGATCGTGAACGTCTCGACGAATAAGTGGCGACCGCTGCGAAAACGGTTCCACCTATCCACTCAGCTCGTCGATATTTGCAGGCATTTCATCCGGTAATAGAGCGTGCGGCGGGCGATGCCCAACTCGGCGATGACTTTATCGATGCAGTGATGGTGGCGACGCATGCAGTCCTCGATGAGGATCTTTTCGAACTGCTGCAGGTGCTCTTTGAGCTTGAGGGTCGAGCTGTTGTGCTCCAGCTGCTCGGCGCGGGGCAGTGCCGGCAAGCCGAGCACGTAGCGCTTGGCGGCCGATTGCAACTCGCGGATGTTCCCAGGCCAGGCGTAGCCGAGCAACTGGCGCAACAGCGCTGGCGAAGGCGCGACGTAGGGCTGGTCGAGTGCCTGGGCTTCCCGGCGTACCAGGGATTGGAACAGCGGCACGATGCGTTCCTTGCGGCTGCGCAACGGTGGCAGCTTGAGGCTGATGATGTTCAAGCGGAAATAAAGGTCCCGACGAAACTCGCCACGCTCGACCATTTCCGCCAACGGGCTTTGGGCCGAGGCAATCACCCGCATGTCCACCTGGATGTTCTGGGTCGAGCCCAGCCGCTGCACAGTCCTCGACTCCAGGACACGCAGCAGCTTGGCTTGCAGCCCTAACGGCATGCTGTCGATCTCATCCAGATACAGCGTGCCGTTGTGCGCAGCTTCGACGTACCCCGCGCGATTCTGGCTGGCACCGGTAAACGCGCCGGTATTGGCTCCGAAGAGTTGGCTCTCCGCAAGGGACTCGGGAATGGCGGCGCAATTGATGGCGACGAACTTGCCGGAGCGGCCGGACATGCGGTGGATTTTTTCCGCCAGCGTGTCCTTGCCAGTGCCGGTCTCTCCGCGCAACAGCACATCGACCCCTAGCGGGGCGACGCACTGGGCAAACGCCTCAAGATTGAGAGCATCCTCTTTCGTGGGAGTGGAAAGTGCAGCGCATAACAACTTTTGCATCACTGACGATTCCATTTTTTGTTTGGTTTAGGAGGGTCGACAAGTAAAACGATGAAAAGGCGTATCCAACTTCCTCGATATATAGCGCCGCCGCGCAATCGCAGAGAAAATCAACATCTTCTGTACGAGGGTTAGAGAAGCGATTAAAGAAAAGTTCACGTAGCGCCGACGGTTGTTAAACGATTCAGCTCGGCAGCCAGAACGCCCCGAAACCCCCTGCGCGACCGGCCTGGTTAGCGTCTGGAGCGAAAACCGGGGGATGTCGGAGGCTTTTCGAAAAATTGGATCCGACAAACGGTTCAGCGCCAGCTCGCTGTTTGAGCAAGTACTCTAGAAAAGAGCAATAGCTCTGATTTTGTAAGGCGCCTACAGACGTTTAAACAATACGCATCGTAGTTGGGTTGGATTAGTTTGAGTTCGACCATGGGCAATAACAGCCGACCGCCAACGTATGAGTCGCATTAACTTCCCGGTCAATATTGAGTGCTTCGAGTATTGGCTCGATAAAGCTGTTGCTCGAGTTGCAAGTCAAGCCTTCGCTGTAAGGCCCGAAGTACGCCAGCTTGCCGCTGCGGTCCCAGATCGCCACGGCGGGGCTGGCGGGAATCTGTGCCGAGCCTGGTAACGTCGTCAGGGGTTTGAGATTGCTCAAAGTGCTGGGCAAGTGGCCTTGGCTGCCAGTCTTTTGTACGGCGTAGAACTCGACGCCTTGCGGCGCATATCTGTCGATCAGCTCGGAGAGGTGCTGCTGATTGCCAACGTTGCATGGGCAGGCCGGATCCCAGAAGTGCACCAGGCGGATTGCGCCCGGACCGGCGAGGTCGGCGGGCAGGCGCAACGGGTCGCCGGAAAACACCGCCGTGTGTTGACTGAACGCCCGGAGGAAACGCCCCTGGAACCAGTCGTAGGCGAACCACAGGATGACGGCACACGTCAGGGCGAGGAGGCTGGCAAGCAAGGTTGTGCGGTGGGACGGGCGCATGGAGTCGATCCTCTGAAGCCGCGTAGCTTGCCATGGCTGGCGCAACAGATGAATATCGCAGGCGTATAACGCCTGTTTTCGCGCGATGCGCATTTGCCTGGAATATTAATGCCCGCCTCTTTCGACCCCGATCACCTGCGCGCCAGCCTGCAATCCCTGGCGCAGTGGCAACCGCTGTCTGCGCAAGCGCAGGCCTACCAGCAGTTCTATGGGCTGGACTTTCCGGCGCGCACCTTGCGCAGGGGCCTGGGACGTTTCGACATTGCCGGGTATGAACTGGTCGGCCAGGTCTGGTGGCCGGAAAAAGCCGTGGCGACGCTGTTCCTCTTTCACGGCTATTACGACCATATGGGGCTGTACCGGCATTTGGTCGAGTGGGCGCTGGATCAGCAATGGGTGGTAATCAGCTGCGACTTGCCGGGCCACGGCCTGTCCAGTGGCGAGCGCGCCAGCATCGGCGATTTCGCCGAATACCAGGCGACCTTGCGCGGCTTGCTGGCCGAAGCCGAGACCCTGGACCTGCCGCAACCCTGGCACCTGTGCGGCCAGAGTACCGGCGGCGCGATCGTGGTGGACCATGTGCTGCACCACGGCGCGGACAGCCCGGCCCAGGGCCAGGTCATCCTGTTGTCGCCCTTGGTTCGGCCACGGGCCTGGGGCTGGTCGCGCCTCAGTTATTACTTGCTCAAACCTTTTGTGAGCGGCATCGCCCGGCGCTTCAGCGAGAACTCCAGCGACCCGGCTTTCCTGCCGTTCCTGCAGGCCGATCCGTTGCAACCGCTGCGCCTGCCCACTGCGTGGGTCGGGGCGCTGGCGCAGTGGATCCGGCGTATCGAGGCGGCGCCGAGCAGCTCGCGGCAACCTCTGATCGTGCAGGGGCAGGCGGACATGACCGTGGATTGGCGGCATAACCTGCAAGTGTTGCGCGGCAAGTTCGATCGGCCCCAGGTATTGATGTTGCCCGAGGGGCGGCATCACCTGGCGAACGAGACCTTGGCGATACGGCAGGAGATGTTTGGGTTTTTGAGCAAGCGGATGGGTCGGATTCGGCGGTAATCGGGCTGTGGCCTTCGCGAGCAGGCTCGCTCCCACAGGGTATTGGGTGTGCTGGGGGACCAGTGTGGGAGCGAGCCTGCTCGCGAAGACGATGCAACAGGCGCGCTGAAGATTACTGCCCCAGATTCTGCCCCACCGCCAACCCCGCCCGGATCGCCGCCAATGCCGCCTGGTAATAAGCCTGGCCCTCGGCCGACTCGGCAAACGTGGCGAATTCTTCCAGTTCGGTATCCGTCAGGTCGCGGTAGACGTACAGCAGCGTGTTGTTCAGGTCCGCGCCGATCTGATCCATCAGCCGCTGGCGCTGGCCGTTCAGCATGCCCTGGGCCTGGCCGCCGCCGAGCAGGCCGGGAATCATCGAGCTCAAGCTGTCGGCCGCCACGCCGGCGATCGCCAGGCTGACTTCGGCGCCGGCTTCGCGGGCAGGCAGGGCCTGGGCCAGGTGGCCGATGATCAGCAGGCGATTGTCGCTGGCTTGCATCTTCGGCAGGCCCTTGGCGTTCTTCGCCAATTGGTCGCGGCGGGTGGCGAGCAGTTCGGCGGCGACGACTTTACGGCCCAGTGGCGACTGGAAAAAAGCCAGGGCCGGGTTCGGGTCGACAAGATTGCTGCGCAGTTGCGCCTCGGCCCGCTGGTCCATGGCCTGGGGCGCGAAACGCTGGTTGCTGTTGTTCACCAGCGCCTGGAAGACCGCCGGCGGCAAGCTGCTCTGGTAGCGCTGCTGCGCGGCGCTCAAGGCATCGTTGAAATGCGCCCGCTGTTCCGGCCAGCCGGCGACCTTGTACAACTGGTCATAGCTGTCTGCCCAGGCGGGCAATACGCAGAACATCAACAGTGAGAAAAGCAAACGGCGCATAGGGACTCCTGTCAGCAGCCGACTATTCTCCGTGGGGGGCGGGGTCTTGTCGAGAATTCGTATCAAGTTCGTACGGCGGTGCTAGCTGGCGCAGCCAACCCGCTGCGCGGCGCTGTCGGTTTTGCAGGCACAGGAATACTATGCGCGCCATGCGAATACCTTCTGATCATCCGTTGCTGTTACGTATCGTCGATGACCTGGCCGAGCGCGGCTGGTCGCAGCAGAACATCTTCCTGCCGGATGCGCTCACCCGCGCGCTGGCGGCCGAATGTCGCCAGCGCGCCGCCGAAGGCGAACTGGCTCCAGCCGCCGTGGGGCGTGGGCCGTTTTCGGAAATTCGCGAAGGGGTTCGTGGCGATCGCATCCAATGGATCGAGCCCGGCCAGGTCGAGGCCTGTGATCGTTACCTGGGGCTGATGGACAGCCTGCGCGAGGCCTTGAACCGGGGGCTGTTCCTGGGCCTGGAGGATTTTGAAAGTCATTTCGCCCTGTACCCGCCGGGCGCGTTCTACCTCAAGCATGTCGATCGCTTTCGCGATGATGACCGGCGCATGGTCTCGGCGGTGCTCTACCTCAATGACGCTTGGCTGCCCGAGCACGGCGGCCAGTTGCGCATGTACCTGGATGAAGGCGTGGAGCACGACGTGGTGCCCACGGGCGGCTGCCTGGTGGTGTTTCTGTCGGGGGATATACCCCATGAGGTCCTGCCGGCCACGCGTGATCGGCTGTCCGTGACCGGTTGGTTCCGGCGCCGTGGCAGCGAGTTGTTCTGAACATGCAAAAGATCCTGGTCAGCCGCTGCCTGCTCGGCCATCGCGTGCGCTACGACGGTGGCGCCAGCGGGCCGTTCGACCCGCTCCAGCACTGGCTCGACGAAGGTCGGGTCGTGCCACTGTGCCCGGAAGTCGCCGGCGGCCTGCCCACGCCTCGGCCGGCGGCGGAGATTCCAGGCGGCCAGGGCGCGCGAGTGCTCGATGGCAACGCGGCGGTGATCACCACCGAGGGCGAGGATGTGAGCGCGCAGTTTCTGTCCGGTGCGTATCAAGCGCTGGCGTTGGTGCGCGAGCACGGCATCCGCATCGCCGTGCTCAAGGCCAACAGCCCGTCGTGTGGCAACCTGCTGACGTATGACGGCACGTTCAGCGGGGTCAAGGTAAGTGGCGAAGGCGTGACGGCGGCATTGCTCAAGCGCAATGGGGTTCGGGTGTTCAGCGAGCTGGAGCTGGCTGAAGCGGCGTTGGCCCTAGAAGCGCTGAGCGAGCTGTAGAGGCGTGCGCGGTCGCTCTTGTGGCGAGGGAGCTTGCTCCCGCTGGGCCACGCAGTGGCCCCATTGATTTAGCCTGAGCCACCGTAGTGTCTGGTTTTGGGGCTGCTGCGCAGCCCAGCGGGAGCAAGCTCCCTCGCCACGGGGGGATGCTTGCCACAGGAGTTGTGGTTTTTTAGAGCTGTTCAGCCAACAGCTCGATCTGTTCCTGTCGTTCGGCCTGGCTCAGTCGTGGCTGGGGATTCAACGACGACCACTGCGGATACGCCCTGGCCTTGCCCAGTGCTTCAGGCAGCTTGCCTTCGCGCCAGGTCTTGTCCTGGGGCGTGGCGATATGGATGCTGTCCATCGCCGCATGGCCGCGCTGGTCGATGGCTTGCAGCAGTTGCCGTTGTCGCAGGGCCAACAGGCGCAGCACGTTGTCATCGACGCTCAGTTCACGCTGGCCCTTGAGCTTGCCCATCAGCCGATTGCCATAGTTGCGGGCCGTTTGCAGCGCGCCGCCGGCAATCGCCCCGGCGAGGGCGGCGGCGCCCAGGGTCAGGCCACCCACCAGCAGGTCGACACCGGCTCCGGCCGCCGCCCCGGCCGCAATGCCGCCACCGACCCGTACGCCCAATTGCTTGAGTGTGTCGGGGTTGAACAGGTCATCACCCCAGCGACCATCCAGCAAGGGCAGATCGCTGGCCGCCGCATCCTGAGGGCGGAAAGCGTAGAGCTTGAGCAGGGCCTCGACACAACGCTGTTCGCGCTGACGCACCGCGTTGCGCAGGTCGCTGATGGCCTGGCGTTCCAGTTCGGCATCGCTGGCGACGCTGCGCCGGCAAGCGGCGCAATCGATCAGCAATTCGGCAATCAGCCGTCTGGCGCTCTGCTGGCGTGCCAGACGCTGGGCCTGTTGGTCGGCGATCAGCCGCTCCAATTGCCCGCGAGCGCTTTCCAGCAGCAACGCCAGGCTTTCATACAGACGTCGCTCGCCGTCCTCGGGCGGGGCGACGCTGTCGAAACGGACCAGCGCATGCAGGCCCAGCCGCGCCAGGGCTTCGCGCCAGTCGGCTTCACGGTGCTGGGCGCTGCTGACGAAATTGAGCACCGGCAGCAGCGGTTTTCCGCAACTGGCGAGGACTTCCAGTTCATCGCGGTACTTGGCCAAAACCGGTTCGCGGGCATCGATCACGTAGAGCCCGGCATCGCTGGCGAGCAGTTGCCGCAACACCTTGGCTTCCTGTTCGAAGCGTTGCCGAGCCTCGCTGCCGTCGAGGAAGCGCGCAAGCCGCGCCGGGCCGTCCAGGCGTTCACCGGGACGTTCTAGACGTTCGAGGTAATCGAGCAGGGCGATGGCGTCTTCCAGCCCCGGCGTGTCGTACAGTTCCAACAGCGCCTGCCCATCCACCGACAGGCGAGCGCCTTCAACATGACGGGTGGTGCTCGGGCGGTGGGAAACCTCGCCGAAGCCGACGTCGCGGGTCAAAGTCCGCAGCAAGGAGGTCTTGCCGACATTGGTGTGGCCGACCACCGCGAGCTTCAGAGGCTTGAAGGATTCAGTCATGGCCGGTCTCCAGCCAGTTCATCGGGGCACAGTCGGCGAACGGCAGTTGCAGTTGTTGCAGCGCGTTGTGCCAGTCCCCCAGGCGCTCGGCATCCAGGGCTTCGCCGGGCGGCGCCTGCAACAGCCAGACGCGGGTGGCGCTGGCGCTGCGGGCCAGTTCGGCGATCAATGCCAGGCTGCCACGGTCTGGCGAGCGCCGGGGATCGCAGGCAATCGCCAGGCGCGCGGGCGGGAAGCGCGACAGTTTTTCCAGGAGTTTGTGGCGAGACTCGCGGCTGTCGAGGATGCCGGCGTTTTTAACGGAGTCGGGCAGCTTCGGCGGCCAGGGCCGTTCGTCCAACTCGATCGCCACGAGCAACGCGCCGTCACTTTCCATTGCGCCGAGGGTGCTGTCGATTCGGTGCAGTTGCGCGGGCGCGGCATCGTTGACCCCCAGGCGTTCGCTGCTGGGCATCAATCGCTCACGCAACTGAGCGTAGCCGGGCAGGTTCAAGTCCAGGCGCAGGCTGGCGCGGCCACGGCGCCAACGCCACAGGCAAAACAGCGCCAGGCCCAGGCGCGGCGGCACGCCGTAGATCAGCAGCACGCCGACCAACCAGGCGGCCCAGGCCTGGCGGGCGCTTTCGATGTCCAGCGCGGCGTCGCCGCTGGCGCGGATCATCTCGACGCTCGGCACGCTGAAGCCCAGCAGGGTCGGCAGTGCGCCAAGGGCCTGGGTCATGGCGACGAAGGTCTCGCCACCGAGAATCGTGGTCTCCCAGACGAAGCCATAGCGCCGGGTCGCCATCAGCAGCAAGACGATGACCAGCGCGCTGAGCATCGCCAGCAACCACAAGCCGTTGACCAGCACACCGAGGGCCCAGCGGTTTAGCTTGTGCCGTTGCAGCAACAGCAGCAGCGCCGGCGCGAGTTGCGCGGCCTTGGCATCGCGGGCGAGTTTTTCGCTGAGCCACAGCCAAAGGCGTCCCAGCGTGGCGCCTTGTCCCCCGGCGAATATCAAGCCCAGGGCCCAGCCGATGAGCAGAATCAGATTCAGCCCCAACAGACTGCCGAGGGCCCAGAATACGTTGACCGGCGCACGCCCATCGCCGAGCGCGGCAAACCCCAGGCCGGCGCCGCTGATGATGGCGAGCACCGCCAATACCACCAGTGCCAGCCGTGCGCCTTGCAGCCAGTGACGCAGGGCCTGGACGAGGCCATCGCGCTCGGCCAGCCAGTGGGCGCGATGACGGATACGCGTGGACAGATCGCCGCCGGCCGCGCGGGCCAGGCGATTGGCTTCCTGGTCTTCGAGCGGGCCGGCATGTTCTTCACGCAGGCGTATCGTCTCGGTCAACCAGAGGTTTTGCAGTTCAGTCACGAGGGCTTCCGTTGCTCGAATGAGCAATCAGCATAACCGCTGTGGCCCCGGTCCGGGCCTCTGGTATCCTCGCCGTCATGAAAAAAACTCTTCCCTTAAGCCTGATCGCAGCCCTCGGTGAAAACCGTGTGATCGGCATCGACAACAGCATGCCCTGGCACTTGCCGGGGGACTTCAAATACTTCAAGGCCACCACCCTGGGCAAGCCGATCATCATGGGGCGCAAGACCTGGGACTCCCTCGGTCGGCCGCTGCCGGGACGCTTGAACATTGTCGTCAGCCGCCAGCCGGGCCTGGTGCTGGAAGGCGCGGAAGTCTTTTCTTCGCTGGAGGCCGCAGTGGAACGGGCCGAAGCCTGGGCGTTGGAACAGGGCGTTGACGAGCTGATGCTGATCGGTGGCGCCCAGCTCTACGCGCAGGCACTGGAGCAGGCGGATCGGTTGTACCTGACCCGCGTCGCGCTGAGCCCGGAAGGGGATGCGTGGTTTCCGGAGTTTGCTTCGAGCCAGTGGAAACTTGTGTCGAACCAGCTGAACCCGGCTGAAGGGGACAAGCCGGCGTACAGCTTTGAGGTATGGGAGAAGCGCTAACAGCATCGCGAGCAAGCTCGCTCCCACATTGGATCTTTGGCGTACACGAATTCTGTGATCACTGCTGATCCATGTGGGAGCGAGCTTGCTCGCGATAGCTATTTCTCAGGCGGCGCTCATCAAGCGTGCACCAACTCCCCATGCTCCTCGGCATCGAGCAAGGCCTTGTCCGTCTGCTGCATCACCTGGCTGGTAATCGCCCCGGCGGTGATCGAGCCACTGACGTTCAACGCGGTACGGCCCATGTCGATCAACGGCTCGACCGAAATCAGCAGCGCCACCAGCGAGACCGGCAAGCCCATGGCCGGCAACACGATCAACGCGGCGAACGTTGCGCCACCGCCGACACCGGCCACGCCCGCCGAACTCAAGGTCACAATGGCCACCAGCGTCGCGATCCACACCGGGTCCAGCGGATTGATCCCCACCGTAGGCGCGACCATGACCGCCAGCATCGCTGGATACAGCCCGGCGCAACCGTTCTGGCCGATGGTGGCGCCAAACGATGCGCTGAAGCTGGCGATCGCCCGGGGGATGCCGAGGCGGCTGGTCTGGGCTTCGATACTCAGGGGGATGGTCGCCGCGCTGGAGCGGCTGGTGAAAGCGAAGGTCAGCACCGGCCAGATCTTGCGGAAGAAGCGCAACGGATTGATCCCGGCAGCGGACACCAGCAGGCCGTGGACCACGAACATTAGCCCCAGCCCCAGGTACGACACCACCACGAAGCTGCCGAGCTTGATGATGTCTTGCAGGTTGGAGCCAGCCACCACTTTTGTCATCAGCGCCAGTACGCCATACGGGGTCAGCTTCATCACCAGGCGCACCAGGCGCGTCACCCAGCTTTGCAGGGTGTCGATGGCGTTGATCACTTTCTGGCCTTTCTCTGCGTCATCCTTGAGCAATTGCAACGCCGCGACACCGAGGAACGCCGCGAAGATCACCACGCTGATGATCGACGTCGGCTTGGCCCTGGCCAGGTCGGCGAAGGGGTTCTGCGGAATGAACGAAAGCAGCAGTTGCGGGATATTCAGGTTGGCGACCTTGCCGGCGTAATCGCTCTGGATCACTTGCAGCCGTGCCTGCTCCTGGGTTCCGGCCACCAGGCCTTCGGCAGTGAGGCCGAACAGGTTGGTCAGGCCGATACCGATCAGGGCGGCGATGGCGGTAGTGAACAGCAGCGTGCCGATGGTCAGGAAGCTGATCTTGCCCAGGGACGAGGCGTTGTGCAGGCGGGCCACGGCGCTGAGGATCGAAGCAAAGACCAGCGGGATCACGATCATCTGCAGCAACTGCACGTAGCCGTTGCCCACCAGGTCGAACCAGCCGATCGAGGCTTTGAGCACCGGGTCGCCTGCGCCGTAGATCGTGTGCAGGGCGATACCGAACACCACGCCCAGGACCAGCGCCAGCAGCACTTTTTTGGCCAGGCTCCAAGTGCTGTGACGGGTTTGCGCCAAGCCGTACAGCAAGGCGATGAACACCAACAGATTGAGGGTCAGCGGTAGATTCATGAAAAACTCCGGAAAGACTTTGCAGCCGCCAAGCGTCGCGACTGTGAGCCGGAAAGCCTAACAGTCTGATATCTAAAGAATTAATACTTAAAAAGAATGTTTATTGTCGCTTTTGGAATAAGGCGTTGACGCCCAGGGGTATGCCGCTGGCGTTATCGAGACGCAAGCGGTCGCGCACAGGCGGGATCTGTCACAGGCATTTGTTAGCGTCGAGCTCCTACAACCTGGGAGTAAATGTCGATGAAGCTCGTACCTCGCTTGCTCGCTGTCGCTATAAGCCTGGGCCTTGCCGGCCAGGCGCTCGCCACTGACCTCAAGCATTGGCCCGCGGAACAGGCCAAGGCGCTGGAAGCGATGATCGCGGCCAACGCCAACAAAGGTAACTACGCGGTGTTCGACATGGACAACACCAGCTACCGCTACGACCTCGAAGAGTCGCTGCTGCCGTTCATGGAGAACAAGGGGCTCATCAGCCGGGAAAGCCTGGACCCGTCCTTGAAACTGATGCCATTCAAGGACACCGCCGACCACAAGGAAAGCCTGTTCAGTTATTACTATCGACTCTGCGAAGTGGACGACATGGTCTGCTACCCGTGGGTGGCCCAGGTGTTTTCCGGCTACACCCTCAAGGAGCTGAAGGGTTACGTCGATGAGCTGATGGCTTCCGGCAAACCGGTACCGACCACGTATTACGATGGCGACAAAGTGGTCCAGTACAACGTCAACCCACCGAAGATATTCACCGGCCAGGCCGAGCTGTACAACAAGCTGATGGAGAACGGCATCGAGGTCTATGTCATGACCGCCGCCTCCGAAGAGCTGGTGCGCATGGTTGCCTCGGACCCCAAGTATGGCTACAACCTCAAGCCGCAGAACGTCATTGGCGTAACCACGCTGCTCAAGGACCGCAAGACCGGCGAACTGACCACCGCCCGCAAGCAAATCACCAACGGCAAATATGACGAGAAGGCCAATCTTGGCCTGGAGTACACACCGTACCTGTGGACGCCGGCGACCTGGATGGCCGGCAAGCACGCGGCGATCCTGACCTACATCGACGAATGGAAAAAACCGGTGCTGGTGGCGGGTGACACGCCGAGCAGCGACGGCTACATGCTGTTCCACGATGTAGACGTGGCCAAGGGCGGCATCCACTTGTGGGTCAATCGCAAGGATAAATACATGACCCAGATCAACGGCATGATGGCCAAGCACGCGGCCGCCCAGGCCAAGGAAGGGCTGACGGTGACAGCGGACAAGAACTGGGTGATCGTCAAGCCGGAAGATATCCAGTAAACCGGATCAGTTACGGCTTCCGTGGCGAGGGAGCTTGCTCCCGCTCGGCTGCGAAGCAGTCGTGAAGCGGCGGGTGCGGTGTTTCTGATGCTCCGCATTTGGCGGATCTTGGGGCCGCTTCGCGGCCCAGCGGGAGCAAGCTCCCTCGCCACAGGGATATCTCTGGTCCAATAAAAATGCCCCGCACTTGGCGGGGCATTTTTTGTGGCTCGGGCGCTTACAACCCGTCAAGCATCGCCTTGTCGCGCACCGCGCCCTTGTCGGCACTGGTGGCGAGCAGGGCGTAGGCCTTGAGGGCGGTGGTGACTTTGCGCGGACGCACTTCCACCGGCTTCCAGCCTTTTTTGTCCTGTTCGACGCGGCGCGCAGCCAGTTCTTCATCGCTGATCAACAGGTTGATCGAACGGTTCGGAATGTCGATCAGCACCTTGTCGCCATCGCGCACCAGGCCGATGGCACCGCCAGCCGCTGCTTCCGGCGAAGCGTGGCCGATGGACAGGCCTGACGTGCCGCCGGAGAAACGGCCGTCGGTCAGCAGCGCACAGGCTTTGCCCAGGCCCTTGGATTTGAGGTAGGAAGTTGGGTAGAGCATCTCCTGCATACCCGGGCCGCCCTTCGGACCTTCATAACGAATGATCACGATGTCGCCGGCTTTCACCTCGTCGGCGAGAATCCCGCGCACGGCGCTGTCCTGGCTTTCGAAAATTTTCGCGTTGCCTTCGAACACATGGATCGACTCGTCGACGCCGGCGGTCTTCACCACGCAGCCGTCGAGGGCAATGTTGCCGTACAGCACGGCCAGGCCGCCTTCCTTGGAGTAGGCGTGCTCGACGCTGCGGATGCAGCCGTTCTCACGGTCGTCGTCCAGGGTCTCCCAACGGGTCGACTGGCTGAACGCGGTTTGTGTCGGGATGCCCGCCGGGCCGGCCTTGAAGAAGTGATGCACGGCTTCGTCGCTGGTCTGGGTAATGTCCCACTTGGCGATGGCCTCGGCCATGGTCTTGCTGTGTACGGTTGGCAGGTCGGTGTGCAGCAAGCCGCCGCGGGCCAGCGAACCGAGGATGCTGAAGATACCCCCGGCGCGGTGCACGTCTTCCATGTGGTACTTCTGGATGTTCGGCGCGACCTTGCACAGTTGCGGCACGTGGCGGGAGAGGCGGTCGATGTCGCGCAGGTCGAAATCGATCTCGGCTTCCTGGGCAGCGGCCAGCAGGTGCAGGATGGTGTTGGTCGAGCCGCCCATGGCAATGTCGAGGGTCATGGCGTTCTCGAACGCCTTGAAGTTGGCGACGTTGCGCGGCAACACCGACTCGTCGTTTTCGCCGTAGTAGCGCTTGCACAGCTCGACGATGGTCCGGCCGGCCTGCAGGAACAGCTGTTCGCGGTCACTGTGGGTGGCCAGGGTCGAACCGTTGCCCGGCAACGCCAGGCCCAGGGCCTCGGTCAGGCAGTTCATCGAGTTGGCGGTGAACATGCCGGAGCAGGAACCGCAGGTCGGGCAGGCGCTGCGCTCGTACTCGGCGACTTTCTCGTCGGATGCGCTGGAGTCAGCGGCGATCACCATGGCGTCCACCAGGTCCAGGCCATGGCTGGCGAGCTTGGTCTTGCCAGCCTCCATCGGGCCACCGGACACGAAGATCACCGGGATATTCAGGCGCAAGGCAGCCATGAGCATGCCGGGGGTGATCTTGTCGCAGTTGGAAATGCACACGATGGCGTCGGCGCAGTGGGCATTGACCATGTATTCGACCGAGTCGGCGATGATCTCGCGGCTGGGCAGCGAATACAGCATGCCGTCGTGACCCATGGCGATGCCGTCGTCCACGGCGATGGTGTTGAATTCCTTGGCAACCCCGCCGGCGCGTTCGATTTCCCGTGCAACCAGTTGGCCCAGGTCCTTGAGGTGAACATGGCCTGGTACGAATTGCGTGAAGGAGTTGGCAATGGCGATGATCGGCTTCTTGAAGTCGTCATCCTTCATCCCCGTGGCGCGCCACAGGGCACGGGCGCCGGCCATGTTGCGGCCATGGGTGGATGTTTTCGAACGGTAATCAGGCATGGAGCACTCCGGGCGGCTAATCAGGTACTTATCAGGTATCAATGGGGAAGTGAGCTTCTGTCGACGTCTGGAACACTCGGGGTTGGCCGTGAGTCCGGACGTGGCTGATGACTTTGCAGGATCGCTGCGCGCCTCAGCATGAGCTCATAAACCCGCCGGGGATGAATGGCGATGAATGTCGCGATTCTACACCGCTGGCGTCAGGATGAAATGACGCAAAGCGCCGATCGAGACCAATCTCGCGCCTGGAATGACGACTGGCAGCGTTCAGCCGCAAGGTAAGCCGAACGGCATCGGCTGGGGAAGTGCTCGTTATCGATCAGCGGGACAGGGCCGTAGCCCCGCCCCGCCCGGCCTCAGCTATTAGGCAGCAAGCGGCAGGTGATGCTCTTGATGTAACGCGTCTCGGCGATCGCCGGGTGTACCGGGTGATCGGGGCCCTGGCCGCCGCGTTCGAGCAGTTGGATGTTGCGGTCCAGGTGACGGGCGCTGGTCAGCAGGATGTTCTGGAGATCGTCCTCGGGCAGGTGCATCGAGCATGACGCACTGACCAGGATGCCGTCCTTGCTGAGCAGGCGCATGGCCTGTTCGTTGAGGCGGCGGTAGGCGCCTTCGCCGTTCTTCAGGTCTTTCTTGCGCTTGATGAAGGCCGGCGGGTCGGCGACGATCACGTCGAAACGCTCTTCGCTGGCCTTGAGTTCCTTCAAGGCTTCGAATACGTCACCTTCAATGCAGGTCAGCTTCTCGGCGACGCCGTTCAGCGCGGCGTTGCGCTCGACGCCGTCGAGGGCGAAGGCCGAGGCGTCGACGCAGAATACTTCACTGGCACCGAACGCCGCGGCTTGCACGCCCCAGCCGCCGATGTAGCTGAACAGGTCCAGAACGCGCTTGCCCTTGGCGTAGGGTGCCAGGCGCGCACGGTTCATGCGGTGGTCGTAGAACCAGCCGGTTTTCTGGCCCTGCATGACCGGCGCTTCGAATTTCACGCCGTTCTCTTCCAGGGCGACCCACTCCGGGACGAGACCGAAGACGGTCTCGACGTAGCGCTCCAGGCCTTCGGCGTCGCGTGCCGCGGAATCATTCTTGAACAGGATGCCGCTAGGCTTGAGCACCTGGGTGAGGGCGGCGATCACGTCGTCCTTGTGGGCTTCCATGGTGGCGGAGGCGATCTGCACCACCAGGATGTCGCCGAAACGGTCGACCACCAGGCCCGGCAGCAGGTCGGAATCACCGTAGACCAGGCGATAGAACGGCTTGTCGAACAGCCGCTCGCGCAGGGACAACGCCACGTTGAGGCGATGCACCAACAGGGATTTGTCCAGCGCCAGCTTCACGTCGCGGGACAGCAGACGTGCGCAGATCAGGTTGTTCGGGCTCATCGCAACGATGCCCAGCGGCTTGCCGCCGGCGGCTTCGAGGACCGCCTGGTCTCCGGCCTTGAAGCCGTGCAGCGGGGTGGCGGCCACATCGATTTCGTTACTGTAGACCCACAGGTGGCCGGCGCGCAGGCGACGGTCGGCGTTGGCTTTGAGGCGCAGGCTGGGCAGGGACATGACGTCGCTCCGGAAAAAAGAGCGGGAGTATACCGTGTTGCAACCCTTGCGGGGCCGGCGGTGGACATGCGGCGAGGGAGCCTGCGCTGCTCGCCTCGCCACAAGGGCTCAGGCCGACAGCGAGTTGATCAGTTCACGGTTGAACGCGGGAAATCATCCGGCTGGCGGCTGCTGATCCAGGTGCCGTCCCGGACAACTTCCTGGTCGACCCAGTTCGCGCCGGCATTGACCAGATCATCCTTGAGCGTCTTGTAGCTGGTCATGGTCTTGCCTTTGACCAGGCCGCTGGACACCAGCAACCAGCCGCCATGGCAAATCACTGCGATAGGTTTGCCGGCCGCCTCGAAGCCCTTGACCAGGTTCTGCGCGTCGGGGTCGATGCGGATGGTGTCGGAATTCTGCACGCCGCCGGGCAGCACCACCGCTTCGTACTGATCGACATTCGCCGCCTTGAAAGTCAGGTCCACCTTGAAGTCGTCGGCCGGCTTGTCATGGTTCCAGCCTTTGACCTGGCCGTCGCTGGCGGAAATGATGTCGACCTTGGCCCCGGCCTGTTCCAGCGCCTCTTTGGGACCGGTCAGTTCGGCCTGTTCAAAACCGTCGGTGACCAGAATGGCGACGCGCTTGTTGTTCAGATTAGCGGGCATGAAAATCTCCTAAAGCTGAATGGGTTGGCTGCCGACCTAAGCCTTATTACAAGACTTGGGCATTGGTCCTACAGATTCCGAAGCTCAGGCTTGTACGAAAGTTCCGCCAATTTACCGGTGGTGTGTCGGATCCAGATTTAGGGGTTAGACTCCCGGCCTTACCCAGAGTGTGTACCCATGTCCAAAGAGCTTTCCGCTGAACAGATCCAACAGTCCCTGCAGGGCATCAGTGTGCCGCCCCAGCCGCAAATCATGGTGGATTTGCAGATGGAGCAGTACATGCCCGACCCGGACCTGGAAACCATTGCCAAGCTGATTTCCCAGGACCCGGGCCTTTCGGGTGCCTTGCTCAAGATCGTCAATTCGCCGTACTACGGCTTGAGCAACAAGATCACTTCGATCCAGCGCGCAGTGAACCTGCTGGGCAGCCGGTCGATCATCAACCTGATCAACGCGCAGTCGATCAAAGGCGAATTGCACGACGATGCCATCGTCACCTTGAACCGCTTCTGGGACACCGCCCAGGACGTGGCCATGACCTGCCTGACCCTGGCCAAGCGCGTCGGCCTGCAGAACGGCGACGAAGCCTATGCCCTGGGTTTGTTCCATGACTGCGGCGTGCCGCTGATGCTCAAGCAGTTCCCCACTTACATGGGCGTGCTGGAGGAGGCCTATGCCAATGCCAGCGCCGAGATCCGGGTGGTGGACACCGAAAACCGCGTGTTCAACACCAACCATGCGGTGGTCGGTTACTACACCTCCAAGTCCTGGCGCCTGCCGGACCACGTCAGCCAGGCCATCGCCAATCACCACAACGCCCTGGCGATTTTCAGCGACGAATCTTCGCGCAATAACAGTCAGTTGAAAAACCTGTTGGCGATCCTGAAGATGTCCGAGAACATCTGTGCCTCCCATCGCGTGCTGGGCAACCAGGCCGAGGATCACGAGTGGAATTGCGTCGGGCCACTGGTGCTCGATTACATCGGTCTGCCGGAGTACGACTTCGAGACCCAGAAACAGGAAATCCGCGACCTGGCCTCTCGTTGAGTGCCAGCTTTCGCTTGATTCGAGAGCCCTATGCCAGAACTGCCGGAAGTCGAAACCACCCGCCGCGGGATCGCGCCACACCTCGAAGGGCAACGGGTCAGCCGCGTCGTCGTGCGTGACCGCCGCTTGCGCTGGCCGATTCCCGAAGACCTCGATGTGCGTCTTTCGGGGCAACGCATCGTGCAGGTGGAACGTCGGGCCAAGTACCTGTTGATCAATGCCGAGGTTGGCACGCTGATCAGCCACCTGGGCATGTCCGGCAATCTGCGGCTGGTCGAGATCGGCATGCCCGCCCTCAAGCATGAACATGTCGACATCGAACTGGAGTCCGGGCTGGCCTTGCGCTACACCGATCCGCGTCGCTTCGGGGCGATGCTCTGGAGCCTTGACCCGCTCAATCACGAGTTGCTGATTCGCCTCGGGCCGGAACCGCTGACTGACCTGTTCGACGGCGAACGGCTGTTCCAGCTTTCCCGTGGGCGCTCGATGGCGGTCAAGCCGTTTATCATGGACAACGCGGTCGTGGTGGGCGTGGGCAATATCTACGCGACCGAAGCGCTGTTCGCCGCCGGAATCGACCCACGGCGCGCCGCCGGAAGCATTTCTCGGGCGCGTTATCTGAAACTGGCGATCGAGATCAAGCGCATCCTTGCCCATGCCATTGAACGCGGTGGAACCACGCTGCGGGATTTCATCGGTGGAGACGGCCAGCCCGGTTATTTCCAGCAGGAACTGTTCGTGTACGGCCGGGGTGGGGAGTTGTGCAAGGTCTGTGGCACGGGGCTGCGGGAAATCCGCCTGGGCCAGCGCGCCAGCGTCTGGTGTCCGCGCTGCCAGAGGTGATTCGTCTTACGGTCTATAGTCAGTAGTCATACTGTTTCAGCCGAAGGATCGCCTCATGACTCTGCTTCGAACTTCCCTCCTGGCACTCTCGCTGAGTGTTGGCTTGCCTGCCCTGGCGAACACCGAAAGCGGTGACCCGCGCTACACCATCCAGAATCCACCCGCGTATGCCATGCTCGGCGACTTGCTGATTGCTCGTCCGTTGCTGCTCGCCGCCACCGTGATCGGTGCCGGGGCGTTTGTCGTGTCGTTGCCCTTTACGGCGCTGGGTGGCGGGGTTGGCGATGCAGGGAAGGCGTTGGTGGTCGACCCGGCGAAAGCGACGTTTGTGCGGTGCCTGGGGTGTGTTGGGGAGGGGTTTGAGCGGCAGGAGTGAGGTATTGGGTGTGGCTGATGGCGCTATCGCGAGCAAGCTCGCTCCCACAAGGGATTTGCTCAGTACGCAGATGCTGCGATGCCCATAGATCCCCTGTGGGAGCGAGCTTGCTCGCGATGAGGCCAGTAAAGGCGCTACAGATTACCGATTCACTCCTTGCCAGTGATTTTGCGATATTTCGCCATCAACTGTTCCTCAGTCTCCGGATGAGCCTCGTCCAGCGGGATGCAATCCACCGGGCAGACCTGCTGGCATTGAGGCTCGTCATAGTGCCCGACGCACTGGGTGCACAGGTTCGGGTCAATGACATAGATCTCTTCGCCCTGGGAAATGGCGGCGTTCGGGCACTCGGGTTCGCAGACGTCGCAATTGATGCAGTCGTCGGTGATGATCAGGGACATGCAAGCTCCGGCCGGGGCGTTGAGCCCGGGCATTTGAAAAACGTATGGGCGCAATTGTGCCGCATTGGCGAGCGCAGTGCACGCGGGGGCGATGGACTGCGCTGTGCTGCGAGCGAGTCGCAGCGTCGGCGGGTTACTTCTTGAAGCGCAGGGTCAGCGCGTCGGCCACGGCCGGGTGGACGAACTTGGTGATATCGCCGCCCAAGGCCGCAATTTCCCGCACCAGGGTCGACGAGATGAAGGAGTAACGCTCCGATGGCGTCAGGAAGAGACTCTCGACGTCCGGGGCCAACTGGCGGTTCATGTTGGCCAGCTGGAACTCGTACTCGAAATCCGAGACCGCACGCAGGCCGCGCAGGAACACATTGGCGTTCTTTTCCTTGGCGAAATGCGCCAGCAGCGTCGAGAAGCCGACCACTTCCACGTTCGGCAGGTGCTTGGTGACCTCACGGGCCAGCTCCACACGTTGCTCCAGCGGGAACAGCGGGTTTTTCTTCGGGCTGGCGGCGACGGCAATGATCACATGGTCGAACAGGCGCGAGGCGCGTTCGACCAGATCGCCATGGCCCTTGGTAATGGGATCGAAGGTACCTGGGTACAACACTCGGTTCATCGCGTCGTCCTGGCGGGAGTCCGTTGGGGAGTCGGATGGTATCGCAGCCGACTCGGTCGGCCAAGTCGGCGATGGGATAAGAACGCACTATAGGCGCTGCGAATAGTCGGTTTTTTCATGTGTTTTGCAGACGTTCGGCCAGCAGGGTCGCCAGTTTGGCAGTCAGGCCGTACACCGACAGTTGCGGGTTGGCGCCGATGCTGGTGGGGAACAGCGAGCCGTCGTGGATGGAAAGATTACGCAGTTGGTGGTGGCGGCCGAGGCTGTCGGTCACCGCCTGTTTCGGCTCTTCGCCCATGGCGCAACCCCCCATGACATGAGCGCTGCCCAGGCGGGTGCGGAAAAGGGCCAGGTCCAGCCCGTCGATCAGCGCGCGGGCCTCGGCCAGGGTTTTCACGTGCCGGGCATCGCTGTGCATCGGCATGACCGACCTGGCCCCTGCGGCGAACTGGATCTCGGCCATGCTGTGAAATGCCCGGCGCAAACCGTCCCAAGTGTAGGGGGAGACCTGATAGTCGAGCACGGGCGTGCCGTCACTGCGCAATTCCACGGTACCGCCGGGGCTGTCCGGATGAAAGCCGTCGCGCAGTAACGCCAGCATGGCGTGGGTGTGGGGCAACTTTGCCATGTGCGCTGCGTTCTGCGCACCAAAGCCGCCCAACAGCGTGGCGGCGAGGGCCGGGTGCAAAGGCGGGACTTCCAGCTTGTAGGACATTTTGCCGGTGACGCCATCCTGCCATTGGAAATGATCTGAATAAATCGACTGTGGAGCCCCATAAAAAGGGTTGATGACTTCATCGAACAGTCCGGCTGACATGTTCACCAAGTGCAGGAAGGTGCGCTTGCCCAGGCATCGATGCGGATCCGGCGCGTCGGAGCGCAGCAGCAGGGCGGGGCTGTTGATGCCGCCACCGGCCAGCACGTAATGCCGCGCCTTGACCCTGATGCGCCGTCCGGTCGGCGCCACGCAGCGTTCGTCCATGGCCTGGCATTGCAATTCCACTACCGCATCGTTGCTGATGATCAGGCGTTCGGCCCGCGCCAGATAGAGCAGGGCGCCGCCCTGGTCCAGTGTGGCGGGTATGGTGGTGACCAGCATCGATTGCTTGGCATTGGTCGGGCAGCCCATCCCGCAATAGCCCAGGTTCCAGCAGCCGCGCACGTTGCGCGGGATCACATGCCAGCTGTAGCCCAATTGCTCGCAGCCCTTGCGAATGACGTCGTTGTTGGCATTGGGCGGAATCAGCCATGGCGCCACCCCCAGGCGCTGCTCCATGCGTTCGAACCAGGGCGCCATCTCGGCGGGGCCGTGGCCCCGGACGGTATGCTCGGTCGCCCAGTGTTCGAGAGTCTGGTCAGGCGTACGAAAGCTCGAGGTCCAGTTGATCAACGTGGTGCCCCCCACGGCCCGGCCCTGGAGAATGGTGATGGCGCCGTCCTTGCTCATTCGCCCGAGACCTTCCTGATACAGGCTGGTGTAAGCCTGATCCTCAAGCAGCTTGAAGTCCTGGCTGGTCTTGAGCGGGCCTTCCTCAATGAGCAATACCTTGTAGCCGGCGGCACTGAGAATTTCCGCCGTGGTGCCACCGCCGGCGCCGCTGCCGATGATCGCCACGTCGGCTTCCAGCGTGAGGTCCTGGGTCAGTTGCGCGCCGTTGTAGGTGGTCCAGCCACGGGCCAGGCCTTCGCGGAACGGATCGGGTACGGGCATGTTCGGGGTTCTCTTGTTGTTATGAGAAGACGACAAGGCCCCTGTGGGAGCGAGCCTGCTCGCGATGGCGTCGTATCAGCAGCACACTTGATGACCGAACTACCGCCTTCGCGAGCAGGCTCGCTCCCACAAGGGGGCTGGCTCTGGCTTTCAGACGGTTGGCGGGCCCGGATACCCGCAGTGTGCCCAGGCCTCGGGCCGGCTGTACCAGGCCATCATCACCATTTGCAGCAAAGAGCTGTGGCCTTGGCGCAACAAGCTCAGCGAGCTGTTTTCCCAGCGTGTCAGGAATTGTTGGATGTCATCGGCGCTGGCGTTTTCCCACCCGCCCCAGATTCCGGTCAGCGGCCCGCGGGTCACACCCAACGTGAGCACGTCGAACAGCTGATGCGTGAGCTTGAGCATCGCCGCAGACAAGTGCGCCAGGCCGCGATCCAGGCTTTGCAGCGTGGCATCGGTGGCGGCCTGGGTCGTTCCTGCGGTCACTGCGCCGTCGAGCATCACCGGAATGACGGCGCGTAGAAATGCCAGGTCGCTGTCGCGCAGGGCCTTCAGGCCGTCCGCCGGTTGGCTGGACGAACAGCCGCTGAGGCTGGCGCCCAGGCCGACGGTGGCGAGGAAAACGCTGGCGCCAAGGCTCAGTTGCAGCAAACCACGCCGTGACAGGGCGGGCGTATCGGTCAGGTCTGGGCTCATTATTGTTATTACCCGGGAGACGCTTGTTAGCGGATGAACAGCTTCTGGATCAGCTTCTGCAAAGGCTTGCCATAGGGTGGATAAATCAGTCTGGCGGCGTTGAAGCGCTGCTTGATCAGGATGCCCTTGGCCTTGCTGAAGGTCAGGAATCCCTCGTGACCGTGATAGTGGCCCATCCCCGAGGCGCCAATGCCGCCGAACGGCATGTCGTCCTGGGCCACATGCAGCAGCGTGTCGTTCAGGCAGACGCCGCCGGAATGGGTTTCATTGAGTACCCGCTGCTGTTCGGCCTTGTTGTAGCCGAAGTAGTAGAGCGCCAGCGGACGAGGCCGCCGATTGATGTAGGCAAAAGCCTGGTCCAGGCCTTCGTACGGGACGATGGGCAGCAGCGGGCCGAAGATCTCATCCTGCATCACCGTCATGTCATCCGTGACATTGAGCAACAGGCTGTGGGCCATGCGGCGACCCTGGCCCTGGTCGAACAGCTCGATCAGCAGCGCGCCTTTGCTGGTGGCGTCGCCGATGTAGCCGTTGAGCCGCGCCAGTTGGCGATCGTTGATGATGGCGGTGTAGTCCGGGTTGTCCGCCAGCGTCGGATAAAACCCGCGGACCGCTTCGCGATACGCCTCGACGAACGCTCCGACGCGGCTCTGCGGTACCAGCACGTAATCCGGCGCGACGCAGGTCTGCCCGGCATTCAGGGTCTTGCCGAAGGCTATGCGTTCGGCGGCGTCCTTGAGCGGTACGTCGTCGGACACGATGGCGGGTGATTTGCCACCCAGTTCGAGGGTGACGGGGGTCAGGTTTTCCGCGGCGGCACGCATCACATGCTTGCCGATGCTGGTGGCGCCAGTGAACAACAGGTGATCGAACGGCAACCTGGAGAACGCAATGCCGACGTCAGCCGCGCCCAGCACCACCGACACCAGGTCCTGGGGAAAGATACGGGCTAACAATCGCTTGAGCAGCAATCCGGTGGCCGGGGTCGCCTCGCTGAGCTTGAGCATGACCCGGTTACCCGCCGACAAGGCCCCGACCAATGGGCCTACGGCCAGGAAGAGCGGGTAATTCCACGGGACGATGACCCCGACCACGCCCAATGGCTGGTAGATCACCTTGGCCGATGCCGGTTGGAAGGCCATGCCGACCTTGCGCCGGGAAGGTTTCATCCAGCCCTTGAGGTTGCGGCTCGCGTAATGGATACCGTGCAGGCTCGGCATCAGCTCAGCCAGCAGGGTTTCGTCGGCGCTGCGGTGACTGAAGTCCTGGCTGATCGCGTCGATCAGGGCTTGCCGTTCATTGCTCAACAGTTCGCGCAATGCCTTGAGCCACTGCCGGCGCTGCTCGGCCGTTGGCATGGGATGCGCGGCGAAAGCAAGGCGCTGGGCCTCGAAGATCGTCCGAATGTCATCCAGCTGCTGTTGAGACTGGTGCAGGTAAGCAACGTCGGCTGGCATGTCGGCACCGGATTATTATTGGAATGGTTGATTTCTAGAGCTTGTGCTCTAAAAAGTCAAATGCCGCCTCCGCGATGGCGTGGGTTTTCTCCCGTGACCTATAGGTCGTAAGATGCCCATCACATGATTTTTCGAATTAAGCCCAAGCCATGGCCCCACGAATAAAAACCAGCGAGCGCATCGTGCAGAACAGCCTGGAGTTGTTCAACCGGCAGGGTGAGCGCAGTGTCAGCACCAATCACATTGCCGCCCACATGGACATGTCCCCGGGCAATCTTTATTACCACTTCCCCAACAAGCAGGCGATCATCGCCGTGCTGTTCAGCGAATACGAAAACCTGGTGGACAGCTTCCTGCGGCCACCCCAGGGGCGGGCGGCCACGGTGGACGACAAGCGTTTCTACCTGCAGGAACTGCTTTCGGCGATGTGGCGCTACCGGTTCCTGCACCGGGACCTGGAGCACCTGCTCGACAGCGACCCGGAACTGGCGGCTCGCTACCGGCGCTTTTCCCAACGCTGCCTGATCCATGGCACGGCTATCTACGAAGGTTTCGTCGACGCCGGCATCCTGGCAATGGACCGCGTCCAGATCGAGTCCCTGACCCTCAATGCCTGGATTGTTCTCACGTCCTGGGTCCGGTTCCTCTGCACCACCCGCGAAAACTCCAGCCACCTGAGCGAACAGGCGATCAAGCGCGGCGTGTATCAGGTGCTGGTGCTCGAGGCGGGGTTTGTGACCGAGCAGGCCCGCGAAGCGGTAGATGCCCTGTTCAAAGAATTTTATGTCCCGCTGGCCCAGACCCTGGAGGAAGGGCAGTAGATCGGACCCCTTGATTCAGCCACAGGAGCTCACCATGCCCATCGCTCAACTCATCAGTCCTCAGGCCCTGGAACAGCGGAGATCACAGCCCGGGCTGGTGATCCTCGATTGTCGTTTTGCCCTGGAGGACCCGGACTATGGCCAGCGCAGTTACGCCGAGGGCCATATTGCCGGCGCGTCGTTCGTCGACCTTGAGCGGGATCTGAGCGGGCCGGTCATCAAGGGCGTCACCGGACGTCATCCGCTGCCGGAGCCCGAGGCGCTGGTTGAGCGTCTCCGGGGCTGGGGGATCAACAATGACAGCGAGGTCGTGCTGTATGACGACGGCCCCGGCGCCTATGCCGCCCGGGCCTGGTGGCTGCTGGCCTGGTTGGGCAAACGCGATGGCGTACATATTCTCGACGGCGGGCTCAAGGCCTGGCATGCGGCCGGCCTGCCCCTGAGCCTGGATCCGCCGCAGGCTGCTCGCGGGACTTTCAACGGCGCGCCGGACGCGAGCTTGCTGCTCAGTGCGCAGGCGTTGCAGCAACGCCTCGGTGATGCGGACATGACTCTGTTGGATGCCAGGGCGCTGCCGCGTTTCAAGGGCGAAGTCGAGCCGATCGACCCGGTGGCGGGGCATATCCCGGGCGCGTCATGCGCAGCATTCACCGACAACCTGGGGACCGATGGACGCTTCTTGCCGGCCGATCAACTCAAGCTGCGTTTCGCTGAAAAACTGGGCGAGCGCCCGCCCACCGAGCTGGTGGCTTACTGCGGCTCCGGCGTGACGGCGTGCCATAACCTGTTTGCCTTGTGCCTGGCGGGGTATCCGCTGGGAAGGTTGTATGCCGGCTCGTGGAGCGAGTGGATCAACGATCCCCAGCGGGGCGTGGCGAAGGGCGAATAACGAATAACAAGGCACCCGAAATCAATGTGGGAGCGAGCTTGCTCGCGATAGCGGGGTATCAGTCAACTTTAATGTGGCTGACCCATCGCTATCGCGAGCAAGCTCGCTCCCACAGGGGATTTGTGTTGTTTTCGAATCGTCAGCCTTGTGCCAGGCTGGCCAGCCAACCGGGAATGCGCCGTTCCAGGTAATACCCCGGGCGCCGCAGGGTTCCGTCGACAAATCCCACATGCCCGCCCCGCAGGTGCAGTTCCAGGTGGGTCGAGGCCGATAACTCGCCGGGTTCGGGCAGGCTGTGGGGGAATACAAAAGGGTCGTCGGCGGCCTGGATGACCAGCGTCGGTGTACTGATTCCCGCCATGAAATAGCGGCTGGACGCGCGCCGGTAGTAATCCGCTGCGTCGGAAAAGCCGTGCAGTGGCGCTGTCACCCGGCCGTCGAAATCCCAGAAGGTGCGCATGTTGTCCAGCGAGCCCAGGGCTGCCAGGGCCGCGAGCCCTTCGTCGCGTCCGTCATGCTGGAACTGGCGTTGCTTGTTGCGCACGTAGGCGACCATTTCCCGCATGAAGTGCGCCTGATAGAACCTGGAAAAGCCCTGTCCGATGCGGTCGGCGCACTGGTCCAGGCGAAACGGTACCGAGACCGCCACTGCGCCCTGCAGCTGGCTGTCGTTGCCGGCTTCCCCCAAATGCTTGAGCAGCACATTTCCGCCCAGCGAATAGCCCACCGCAAACAGCGGCGCCAAGGGGCGTCGGGCCCGCAGATGGGCGATAGCCGCGGCGAGATCTTCGCTGGCGCCGGAATGATAACTGCGGGCCAGCAGGTTCGGCTCGCCAGAGCAACCACGCCAGTTCAGGGCGACGCTGGCCCAGCCTTGAGCATTGAGCGCGCGTTGCAGGCCGGCAACGTAGGGTGAGTTGGAGGAACCGGTCAGCCCATGAAGCACCAGCACCAGCGGTGCTTCGGCGCTATGCGGGCCATGCCAGTCGAGGTCGAGGAAATCACCATCGTCCAGCCAGAGGCGCTCACGTTCGCGATCGATGTGAACGGTTTTACGCCACAATGGGCCCCACAAGGTCTGCAGGTGCGGATTGCCAAGGCCCGGGGCGGGTATGAAGCGTTCAGGTGCGCAGGACACGATCATTCTCGGTGCACGGTCAGCGGTTCAGCCAACGGCCTCTGCCGTACGTTGCCACAATGCGTAATACACCCGCCCGGATTTCTGCTCGCGATGCAGGCGCCAATTGGCCGGCAAGCCCAGGGTCGAAGGGGCGGTCTCGCTTTCAGTGTAGACCCAGGCATCGTCGGCCAGCCATTGCCGTTCCTCGAGCAACGCGCAGACGGCCGGCAACAGGTTCTGGTTGAACGGCGGGTCGAGGAACACCAGGTCGAAAGGTGTCGCGGGCTGGCTGTCGAGATAGCGCAGCGCATCCGCCGTCTGCACCTGGCCGACGGTGCAACGCAGCGTGCCCAGGTGCTCTTTCAGGCTCGAGACTGCCAGGCTGCTGGCGTCCAGCGCCTGGCCCATGGCGGCGCCACGGGACAAGGCCTCGAGAAACAGCGCGCCACTGCCGGCGAACGGGTCGAGCACCCGGGCACCCGCCACATACGGCGCGAGCCAGTTGAACAGGGTTTCGCGCACCCGGTCCGGCGTCGGCCGCAGGCCCGGGGCATCGGGAAAGCTCAAGCGCCGGCTGCGCCACTCACCGCCGATGATGCGCAACTGGTTAACCCCGTTGTGCGCGGGTTTCTTGCTGGAATTGGATGGACGGGCCATTAATGCTCCGGAACCCCGAGCGGCTGCTCGGCAGGTTTGTCAGTGGGGGCCGGCAACGGCTTTTGCGGCACGGTCGGGCCAGCGGTGACGATGACCATCTTGTCCGTGCTCAGGTGTTTGTTCAGCGCGGTCCTGACCTGCTCGACCGTCAGCGCCTGGGACTGGCGCATGAAATCCTCCAAGTAGCTCAGCGGCAAGTCATAAAAGCCCATGGCGCCGAGCTGACCGACGATGTCGGCGTTGCTCGCGGTCGACAGCGGGAAGCTGCCGGCCAGCTCGCGCTTGGCGTCGTCGAGCTCCTTCTGGGTCGGGCCGTTCTTGAGGTAATCGGCGAACACATCCTGTACCAGCTTCAACGTGCCTTCGCTCATCTCGGCACGGGTCTGCAGACTGATCATGAACGGGCCGCGAGCCTGCATCGCCGTGAAGCCGGAATAGACGCCATAGGTCAGGCCGCGCTTTTCCCGGACCTCGGTCATCAGCCGCGTGCCGAAGCCACCGCCGCCGAGGATCTGGTTGCCCATGGAGACGGCGGCATAGTCCGGATCGTCGCGGTCGACGCCCAGTTGCGCGAGCATCAGGTTGGTCTGCTTGGAGGGGAACTCGATATGGTGGACGCTCGCTTTCGGCTCCACCGGTGGCGGCGTTTTCGCCAGGGCCGGGCCCTTGGGCAGTGCGGCGGATATCTGGTTGGCAATGGCTTCGGCCTCGGCACGGGACAGGTCCCCCACCAGGGCGATCACCGCGTTGCCGGCGGCATAGGCCTTGGCATGAAAGGCCCGGGCCTGAGCCAGGGTAATCGGCGGGATGCTCTGTGCGGTGCCGTCGCTGGAGTGCGCATACGGATGGTCACCGTACAGGCGCTTCATCAGTTCCAGGCCCGCCAGTTTGCCGGGGTTCTGCTTCTGGTACTCGAAACCGGCGAGCATCTGGTTCTTGATGCGCGCGAAGGAGTCGGCGGGGAAGGTCGGTTGGCCGACAACTTCGGCAAACAGCTTCAGCGCCGGCTCGCGCTTGTCGGCTGCGCTGAGACTGCGCAGCGAAGCCACGGCCATGTCCCGGAAGGCGCCGTTGCCAAAATCGGCGCCGAGGCTTTCAAAGCCTTCGGCAATGGCACTGACGTCCTTGCCGGCCACGCCTTCATTAAGCATCGCGTTGGTCAACTGCGCCAGGCCCGGTGCATCGCCGTCCTGGCTGCTGCCGGCGGCGAAGGTCAGGCGCAGGTCGAACATCGGTAATTCGCGAGCTTCGACGAACAGCACCTTGGCGCCGTCGGCGGTTTTCCAGGTCTGCACGTCGAGCTGGCGATGGCTGGGCGCCTTGCCGTCCAGTTCAGCCAGCGATTGCAGCTTGTTGCCGGACTTGGCCTTGTCCAGCGCCTGGCTGGCGTTGGAGCTGGTCGATGGCGACAGGTAAAAGGCCAGCGCGCCGACCACGGCGATCAATACCAGGCCGATCAGCACCAGGCGCGGTGATTTGCGCTCACTCATGAGCTTTCTCCTCGGGCAGGATGTGCGCGACGCTCAGGCGCGAGCGGGTGAAATACAACTGGGCTGCCTTCTGGATATCCTGCGGGGTCACGCTTTGCAGTTCGGCCAGCTCGGTGTCCATCAGCTTCCAGGACAGGCCGACCGTTTCCAGCTGGCCGATGGCGGTGGCCTGGCTGGTAATGGAGTCGCGCTCATACACCAGGCCGGCGATCACCTGGGCGCGGACGCGCTCCAGTTCCTCTGCGGTGGGAGCGGTTGTCTTCAGTTGTTCGAGCAAGCGCCACAGGCCGGCTTCGGCCTCGGCGAGGGTCTTGTTTTTCTGCGTGTTGGGTGTCGCCGACAGGGTGAACAGGGTATCGCCACGGGTGTAGGCGTCGTAATTCGACGAGCCGCCGGACACCAATTCTTCGCCGCGCTCCAGCTGGGCCGGGATCCGGCCGCTGTAACCGCCGTCCAGCAGCGCGGAAATCAGCCGCAAGGCGTTGACCGGGACTTTGTCGGTGGCCGTGGCGATGCCCGGCACGTTGAATGCCAGCATGACGCTCGGCAGTTGGGTCTGTACATGCAGGGTGATCTTGCGCTCACCGGGCTCGGCCAGCTCCAGGGGGATTTTCGCCGCCGGCACGGCGCGCCGGGCAATCGGGCCGAAATAGCGCTGGGCCAGGGTCTTGACCTGGTCTGGCGTCACGTCGCCGACCACCACCAGGGTCGCGTTGTTCGGTGCATACCAGGACTCGTACCAATGGCGCAGCTCCTCGACCTTCATCCGGTCCAGGTCGGCCATCCAGCCGATGGTCGGCGTGTGGTAGCCGCTGGCCGGGTACGCCATGGCCTTGAATCGCTCGTAGGCCTTGGACATGGGCTTGTCATCGGTGCGCATGCGGCGCTCTTCCTTGATGACCTCGATCTCGCGGCTGAACTCCTCCGGCGGCAAGCGCAGGCTGGCCATGCGGTCGGCTTCGAGCTCGAAGGCCACGCCCAGGCGATCCCGGGCCAGTACCTGATAATAGGCGGTGAAGTCATCGCTGGTGAAAGCGTTCTCCTCGGCGCCAAGGTCGCGCAGGATCAACGACGCTTCGCCGGGACCGACTTTTTCGCTGCCCTTGAACATCATGTGTTCCAGGGCGTGAGATAGGCCGGTCTGGCCCGGCGTTTCATAGCTGGAGCCCACCTTGTACCAGACCTGGGACACGACCACCGGAGCCCGGTGATCCTCGCGCACGACGACCTTCAAACCGTTGTCGAGGGTAAATTCATGGGTGGGTTGCGGGTCGGCAGCAAGGGCGGAAAAGGGCAGACAAACTGTGCTGAGCAGCAGGCCAGCGGCGCGGCGGGCAAGAGCATTCATTCGTGTTTAAACCTGTTGGACTGCCCGCTTGGCCTTAGCCTCGGCGGGCGAGGAGGTGCTAGGATACTGATCCGTTTTACTGGCGGCCACGCCTATCGGGCCTTTTATCGGCTCGTGGCTGTTTGGATTTGCGGAAGAAGCCTCGGGTTTATCTGCTGTTCCCGATGTTTTCGCCGAAAATGTCCCACCAGTCCTTCGAAAAAAGCGACTTGAGTTGTCCGCGAGACAACTCTACAAAATGTTGCGCGTGAACAAGCTGGATGAAACGCAGTCTGTTCAGCATCGAATATTTATCACCGAGGCGCCTGCCTGGCGCGTCGCTACCGTGAGATAGCCGTCCTCCATGTTTGGTTCCAACGACGACAAGAAGACCCCAGCTGCGGCTGGCGAGAAAAAAGGCCTGTTCGGATGGCTGCGCAAGAAGCCGCAGGAAACCGTCGTCGAGCAGCCGCAACTGCCGCCAGAGCCGGCCGCCGAGACTGTGGCCGAGACCGCGGTAGAAGAGACTGCGCCGATCGTCCTGCCGATTGCCGAACCGGTGCTGCAGCCGGTCGAGCCTGAGGTTACCGTCGAGCCGGTTGCCGAGCAGCCACTGACCCCGCCCGCCGGGCAAACGCCCTGGCTGACCTTGCCCGTGGCCGAAGAACCGGTCGCGCTGGTCGAAGATGAGCAGGCTGCGCATGTCACCCCACCGATTCCGGCATCGACGCAACCGGTCGAGGCGCCCATTGCCGAGACACCGGTTGTCGTTGCGCCTGTCACTCCCGAGCCCGCCCCTGAGCCAGAGCCTGTAACGGTTGAGGTTCCGGCTTTGGTCGAGCCGCCGCGCAGCGCCGAAGAAAACAAAGTCGGCTTCTTCGCCCGCCTCAAGCAGGGCCTGTCCAAGACCAGCGCCAGCATTGGCGAAGGCATGGCCAGCCTGTTCCTCGGCAAGAAGGTCATCGATGACGAATTGCTGGAAGACATCGAGACCCGCCTGCTGACCGCCGATGTCGGCGTCGAGGCCACTTCCGTCATCATCCAGAGCCTGACCCAGAAGGTCGCCCGCAAGCAGCTCACCGATGCCGACGCGTTGTACAAATCCCTGCAAGGCGAACTGACCAGCCTGCTCAAGCCGGTAGAAAAACCGCTGGTGATTGCTTCGCAGAACAAGCCGTTCGTGATCCTGGTCGTCGGCGTCAACGGCGCCGGCAAGACCACCACCATCGGCAAACTGGCGAAGAAGCTTCAGCTCGAAGGCAAAAAAGTCATGCTCGCCGCTGGCGACACCTTCCGCGCCGCCGCGGTAGAACAGTTGCAGGTGTGGGGTGAGCGCAACAAGATACCGGTCATTGCCCAGCATACGGGTGCGGACTCCGCCTCGGTGATTTTCGACGCCGTGCAGGCCGCCAAGGCCCGTGGCATCGACGTGTTGATCGCCGACACGGCCGGTCGCCTGCACACCAAAGACAACCTGATGGAAGAATTGAAGAAGGTCCGCCGGGTCATCGGCAAGCTCGACGCCGAGGCGCCTCACGAGGTGCTGCTGGTGCTGGATGCTGGCACCGGCCAGAACGCCATCAACCAGGCCAAACAGTTCAACCAGACCGTCGAACTGACCGGGCTGGCCCTGACCAAGCTGGACGGCACCGCCAAGGGCGGGGTGATCTTCGCCCTGGCCAAGCAATTCGGCTTGCCGATTCGTTACATCGGCGTGGGCGAAGGCATCGACGACTTGCGCACCTTTGAAGCCGAGCCTTTTGTCCAGGCACTGTTTGCCGAGCGGGAGCATTCATGATTCGTTTCGAACAGGTCGGTAAACGCTATCCGAACGGTCACGTCGGCCTGCATGAGCTGAGCTTTCGGGTCCGTCGGGGCGAGTTTCTGTTTGTCACCGGCCATTCCGGCGCCGGTAAAAGTACCTTGCTGCGCCTGCTGCTGGCGATGGAGCGGCCCACCACCGGCAAGCTGCTGCTGGCCGGCCAGGACCTGAGCACCATCAGCAATGCCCAGATTCCCTACCTGCGACGGCAGATCGGTGTGGTGTTCCAGAACCACCAATTGCTGTTCGATCGCACAGTGTTCAACAACGTGGCGCTGCCGTTGCAGATCCTCGGGCTGTCCAAGGCCGAGATCAACAAGCGCGTGGACTCGGCACTGGAGCGTGTAGCGCTGTCGGACAAGACCGACCTGTATCCGGGCGACCTATCCACCGGCCAGCAACAGCGTGTCGGTATCGCCCGCGCGATCGTCCACCGCCCGGCCCTGCTGCTGGCGGATGAACCCACCGGTAACCTCGACCCGCGACTGGCGGCGGAAATCATGGGCGTATTCGAAGATATCAACCGTTTGGGCACCAGCGTGCTGATCGCCAGTCACGACCTGGCGCTGATCGCACGTATGCGTCATCGCATGCTCACCTTGCAGCGCGGTCGACTGATCGGCGACGGGGAGGCGGGTGTATGAGCGCAACCCGTAGTCCGAAAGTGGCCGAGCGCGTGGCTCCCAAGGCCTCCGACCCGCAGCCGCAGAAAAAGAAACGCGACGATGACGACGGCCCGGATTTCGCCACGCTGCTGCACGCCTGGATCGAAAGCCATCGCGCCAGCCTGGTCGACAGCCTGCGGCGCCTGGGCAAGCAGCCCATCGGCAGCTTCTTCACCTGCATGGTGATGGCCGTGGCCCTGAGCCTGCCCATGGGCCTGTCATTACTGCTTAATAATGTCGAGCGCCTGGGCGGCTCCTGGCAGCGCGCGGCGCAGATCTCCCTCTATCTGCAATTGGACGCGACACCGGGCGAAGGGCAGGCGTTGCGTGAGCAGATCAAGGCCATGCCGGGCGTAGCCGACGCCGAATACGTCGGGCGCGAGCAGGCGCTCGAAGAGTTCCAGCAGCAGTCCGGCCTGGGCGAGGCCCTCAAGGAACTCCCGGAAAACCCGCTGCCGGGTGTGGTGCTGGTGACCCCGAACGAGGTCGACAAGCCCACCCTTGAAGCATTAAGACAAAGACTTTCGGAATTGCCCAAGGTACAACAGGCCCAACTTGATCTAGTCTGGGTCGAGCGTCTTGCGGCGATACTCAAGCTCGGCGACCGGTTTGTCTTTGGTCTGACGGTGCTTCTGGTTTCTGCATTACTTTTGGTGATAGGCAATACCATTCGTCTTCATATTGAAAACCGCCGCACAGAGATAGAAGTGATTAAACTCGTCGGCGGTACGGACAGTTATGTTCGCAGGCCCTTCCTCTACATGGGGGCGCTGTATGGCTTCGGTGCCGGGATCCTGTCCTGGGGGGTATTGGCGTTCGGCCTGGATTGGCTGAACGATGCGGTAGTGGGATTGGCCGGTTTGTACGGCAGTGATTTTTCACTGGCCGGTGTGCCAGTCGCCGACGGCGTGTCGCTCTTGCTTGGCGCGGTGCTGTTGGGTTATATCGGTGCATGGATTGCGGTAGCACGCCACCTGCGTGAGCTTGCTCCAAAATAGTATTTTTTGCGCGTATTGACCTTTCAGTTTTTGTGGGAACTTGTCCTACGGTTCCCGGTCAATTTTCGCAGTGCTGAACTGCACGAGTTATGTGAGTCGGAGGTTTTTTCGTATGACCACTTCTTTGCAACCTGCTTATGCTCTAGTCCCGGGTGCGAACCTTGAGGCCTATGTGCACACGGTGAACAGCATTCCATTGCTGACGCCCGAGCAGGAGCGTGAACTGGCCGAGAGTCTCTATTATGAGCAGGATCTTGAGGCGGCTCGGCAGATGGTGCTCGCCCACCTGCGTTTTGTCGTACATATCGCCCGCAGCTATTCCGGCTACGGGCTGGCCCAGGCCGACCTGATCCAGGAAGGCAACGTCGGCCTGATGAAGGCGGTCAAGCGGTTCAACCCTGAAATGGGCGTGCGGCTGGTGTCGTTCGCCGTGCACTGGATCAAGGCGGAAATCCACGAGTTCATCCTGCGCAACTGGCGCATCGTGAAAGTCGCGACCACCAAGGCCCAGCGCAAGCTGTTCTTCAACCTGCGCAGCCAGAAGAAACGTCTGGCCTGGCTGAACAACGAAGAAGTCAATCGCGTGGCTGAAAGCCTGGGCGTAGAGCCCCGAGAAGTGCGCGAGATGGAAAGCCGCCTGACCGGCCATGACATGGCCTTCGACCCGGCCGCCGAGGCCGACGACGACAGCGCTTTCCAATCGCCGGCCAACTACCTGGAAGACCACCGGTACGACCCGGCGCGTCAACTGGAAGACGCCGATTGGAGCGACAACTCCAACACCAACCTGCACGAAGCGCTGGAAGTGCTGGACGCGCGCAGCCGTGACATTCTTTACCAGCGCTGGCTGGCTGAAGAGAAGGCCACGCTGCACGACCTGGCGCAGAAGTACAACGTGTCGGCCGAGCGAATTCGCCAGCTTGAGAAAAGTGCGATGAACAAGCTCAAGGTGTCGATCGCGGCTTGACCCGTGGTACCGGCATGAAAAACGCCCCGACCAGTGATGATCGGGGCGTTTTTGTTTGTGACAAGCGTCAACACCGGCCCTGTGGGAGCGAGCTTGCTCGCGATGGCGATTAAACATTCAGCAGAGATGCCGCCTGACCCACCGTCATCGCGAGCAAGCTCGCTCCCACAGGGGCCTTGAATGTTCTTGACTACTGAGCCCACGGCGCGCGGCGCGCGCGGTCAAGCTCCAGCAGATAACCATCACCGCCCAGCTGGCTCATCTGCTGCCGGATCCAGCTGGCGCGTCGCAGTATGTAGGGGCTCGGCCGGCTGGCGCTCCAGACCCGCGGGTTGGGCAGTACCGCCGCCAGCAGGCTGGCCTGTTGCCGGGACAAGGCCCCGGCGCCTACACGGAAATGATGTCGCGCGGCCGCTTCAGCCCCGAACACGCCGTCGTCCCACTCGACACTGTTGAGGTACACCTCGAGAATCCGTTGCTTGGGCCAGAACACTTCGATCAGCGCGGTGAACCACGCCTCCAGCCCTTTGCGCAGCCAGCTGCGGCCCGACCACAGGAACAGGTTCTTGGAGACTTGCTGGCTGAGGGTACTGGCGCCGCGAATCGAGCCGCCGCGCCCGTTATGGGCAAACGCCGCCTGGATCGCGCCGATGTCAAAGCCCCAGTGCTCGGGAAACTTCTGATCCTCGCCGGCAATCACCGCAATCTTGAGGTTATTGGAGATCTGGTCCCAGGGCTGCCAGTCGCGCTGCAGGTCGATCGGCTCGCCGCCGAACCAGGATTCGACCTTGCGCTCGATCATCAGCGCGGTGAACGGTGGCGGTACCACGCGAAACAGCAGCACCAGCGCAACGCTGCCGACGGCGAACCAGAGCAGGGCTTTAACGAATCGTCGAAACAATGTACGCAGCATAGAGATGGCTTGGCCGAACCCGTCGAGCGGGCCATTATACAGACCCTGTCCCCCGAGTCTGACTGGAGTTCCCATGTTGCGTAGCTTTCTGATGCTGGCGGCTTTTTTCGGTTTCACCGGCGTAGCGCTGGGAGCATTCGCCGCCCATGGTCTGAAAAGCCGTCTGAGCGCTGATTACCTGGCGATTTTCCACACCGGCGTCACCTACCAACTGGTGCACACCCTGGCGCTGTTCGGCGTCGCATTGCTGGCCACGCAGATTCCCGGGCGTATCGTCACCTGGGCCGGTATTTCCTTTGTCATCGGTATCCTGTTGTTCTCTGGCAGCCTGTATCTGTTGACCCTTACAGGTGTCACCAAACTGGGGATGATCACGCCCTTGGGCGGTATGGCCTTCCTGATAGGCTGGCTTTGCCTGGGCATTGCGGCTTGGCGTCTACAACTTGCCGCTTGAAGCTTGCGGCTCGTAGCTGACCAAGGGGCTTGGGTCGTCCAGACTGATCGGGCTAGAATGCCAGCCCCTAAAAATGATGGCGGCATCCGGCATGCGCATTCAGTTGAACGGCGAACCCCTTGAACTGCCCGACGGCGAAACCGTCGCGGCCCTGCTGACCCGTCTGGAACTCACCGGACGCCGCGTCGCGGTGGAGCTCAACCTGGATATCGTCCCGCGCAGCCAGCACGCCGACACCACGTTGAATGATGGCGACAACGTCGAAGTGGTCCACGCCATCGGCGGCGGTTAGTCGCCGCGATTTCGCAGCATTCGCAAGAACCTCACCCCAACAGAGGATTTCCCATGAGCATCGTTCGTAGCGACAAGCCCTTCGTCCTGGCCGGTCGTACTTACCAGTCGCGTCTGCTGGTAGGCACCGGCAAGTACCGCGACATGGAAGAGACCCGCCAGGCCATTGAAGCTTCGGGTGCCGAGATTGTAACCGTCGCCGTGCGTCGGACCAACATTGGCCAGAATCCGGGCGAACCGAACCTGCTGGATATCCTGCCGCCGGATCGCTACACCATCCTGCCGAACACCGCCGGTTGCTTCGACGCCATCGAGGCTGTGCGCACCTGCCGCCTGGCCCGTGAGCTGCTCGACGGTCACAACCTGGTGAAGCTGGAAGTGCTGGCGGACCAGAAAACCCTGTTCCCCAACGTGATCGAAACCCTCAAGGCCGCAGAAACCCTGGTCAAGGAAGGTTTCGACGTGATGGTCTACACCAGCGATGACCCGATCATCGCTCGTCAGCTGGCGGAAATCGGCTGCATCGCGGTCATGCCGCTGGCCGGGCTGATCGGCACGGGCCTGGGGATCTGCAACCCGTACAACCTGCAGATCATCCTTGAAGAAGCGAAGATCCCGGTGCTGGTGGATGCCGGTGTCGGCACCGCCTCCGATGCCACCATCGCCATGGAACTGGGTTGTGAAGCGGTGCTGATGAACTCCGCCATCGCCCACGCCCAGCAGCCAGTCCTGATGGCCGAAGCCATGAAACACGCCATCGTTGCCGGTCGCCTGGCCTACCTGGCCGGGCGCATGCCGAAAAAACTCTATGCCAGCGCATCCTCGCCGCTGGATGGTCTGATCAAGTAAGAGCCATTGATGACTGAATCGAACGACACGCCGGTCCTCCCGGAAGAAGGCGAAGAGCGCCAGCACCGCCGCATCAAGAGTTTCGTGATGCGCGCCGGGCGCATGACTGAAGGCCAGCAACGCGGCCTGGAGCAGGGTGCGCCGTTGTATGTCCTGCCGCTGGCCGACGCGCCGGTGGACTTCGACCAGGTGTTCGGCCGCTCGGCGCCACGCTCGCTGGAAATCGGCTTCGGCATGGGCCATTCGCTGCTGGAAATGGCCGCGGCCGCGCCGGACCAGGATTTCATCGGCGTGGAAGTGCACCGTCCGGGTGTCGGTGCGTTGCTCAACGGCGTACTGACTCAAGGCCTGACCAACCTGCGGGTCTACGATTGCGACGCCATCGAAGTGCTCAACCGCTGCGTGGCCGACAACAGTCTCGACCGGCTGATGCTGTTTTTCCCGGACCCGTGGCACAAGAGTCGCCACCACAAGCGCCGGATCGTCCAGGCATCGTTCGCTGAACTGGTGCGCAGCAAGTTGAAGGTCGGCGGTGTGCTGCACATGGCCACCGACTGGGAGCCGTACGCCGAATACATGCTGGAAGTGATGAACGTCGCGCCGGGTTATCGCAACCTGGCTGAAGACGGCAAGTGTGTGCCGCGCCCGGCCGAACGGCCGATCACCAAGTTCGAGCGCCGTGGCGAACGGCTTGGGCATGGGGTGTGGGACTTGAAGTTCGAGAAGGTGGCTTAAACACGATAAATCCCTGTTGAAATGGGATCCTGTGGGAGCGAGCTTGCTCGCGATGGCGGCCTGACAGTCAACCATAATGTTGAATGTTATGGCCTCATCGCGAGCAAGCTCGCTCCCACATGTGTTTCGTGGTGTCTGTCGGTTCAGCGTCGATCCGCCACGACGCCAATCAGCACCAGCACCACCAGCAACACCGGCGCGAGGCTGTAGTTGTTGAACTGGCTCAAGCCCCGGACGATCCACGGCGTGGCGTAGATCAGCGCGGCGCCGCTGCCAATCATGCACAGCAGGGCGATCAGCGGGACGCGCAAGGCGCCGGCGATGCTGCCCAGGCGTTGTTCGACCCAGCCCTTGATGTCAGCGCCAAACAACACCAGCAGGCAGCCTACCAGTGCCAGGGAGATTTCCGACAGGTTGCTGCGGCTCCAGCGGGACACGGTGGCGAGCAGGTCGAGTACCAGATCCATTCGATTTCCTTGTTTTGATCAGCTCAGAAATTTTTGCAGCAGGTCGTTGAGAAACAGCTGTCCGCGCTCGGTCGCCGCCAGACGTGACGGTTCGACCTGTAACAACCCGCTTTGTTCGGCTTCGCGCCGGCCTTCGGCCAGGCTTTCCAGGGTCAGCCCGGTGCGCTGCGGATACAGCCGCGACGGCACGCCTTCGGTGAGGCGCAGCGCGTTCATCAGGAACTCGAAAGGCAGCTCTTCGTTGGCGAGGCTCTTTTCCCCGGCCAGGAAGCGCTTGGCCGGGTTGAGATAATCCTTCGGCAAACGGGTCTTCCAGGTGCGTACGATGCGCCCGTCCGGATGGCTGAGCTTGCCGTGGGCGCCGGCACCGATACCGATGAAGTCGCCGAAGCTCCAATAGTTGAGATTATGTCGCGCCGCCCGTCCGGGCTGGGCATAGGCCGAGACTTCGTACTGGGCGTAGCCATGCTCGGCAAGCAGCGCTTGCCCGGCTTCCTGGATGTCCCACAGCGTATCGTCTTCCGGCAAGGTCGGCGGCTGGTTCCAGAACACCGTGTTCGGCTCCAGCGTCAGTTGGTACCAGGACAGGTGGGTTGGCTTCAAGGCGATGGCCTGGCGCAGGTCGCTCAAAGCGTCGTCGAGAGACTGGTCGGGCAGGCCATGCATCAGGTCCAGGTTGAAGTTGTCGAAGCCGGCCTGGCGAGCCATACCGGCGGCGCGCACCGCCTCGTCACCGTTATGGATCCGCCCCAGGGCCTCAAGCTTGGCCTGTTGGAAACTCTGGATACCGATGGACAGGCGATTGATGCCCAACGCCCGGTAGGCGATGAATTTTTCCTGCTCGAACGTGCCGGGGTTGGCTTCCAGGGTGATTTCAATGTCGTGGGCGAACGCTATCCGCGCCTCGACGCCCTTGAGCAATCGGCCCAGGGCCCGGGCGCTGAACAAGCTCGGGGTACCGCCACCAAAAAAAATCGAGCTCAACGAGCGACCATGAACCGCGTGCAGATCCTGGTCGAGGTCGGCCAGCAGAGCGTCGACATACTCCTCTTCCGGCAACTGCGGGCTGGCGGTGTGGGAGTTGAAATCGCAATACGGGCATTTGCGCACGCACCACGGGATGTGGATATACAGCGCCAGGGGCGGCAGCTCCGGTAGCGGGGCCCGGGGCGTTTGTACACCGCCATGAATCAGCGGTGCGGGAGCGTCGTCGATCATTGCAGGCCCAGGCGTTGACGCAGCAGGGCCATGGCGCGGGCGCGGTGGCTCAGTTGGTTCTTTTCCACCGGGCCCAGCTCGGCGCTGGAGCAATTGCGCTCGGGCACCCAGAACAACGGGTCGTAGCCGAAACCGTGCTCGCCGCTGGCCTCGGTGAGAATGCGCCCGTGCCACAGGCCTTCGCAGAGGATCGGCAACGGATCGTCGGCATGACGCACAAGGGCCAGCACACAAACGAACTGCGCGCCGCGTTCGGCCTCGGGCACATCCTTGAGGGCTTCAAGCAGCTTGGCGTTGTTTGCCGCATCACCTTTGCCGTCGGCGTAACGGGCCGAGTAGATGCCCGGCGCGCCGCCGAGGAAATCAACCGCCAGACCGGAGTCATCGGCCAGCGCCGGCAGCCCGGAAATGCGCGCGGCATTACGGGCCTTGAGGATGGCATTCTCGACGAACGACAGGCCGGTTTCTTCCGGCTCGACCTGGCTGAATTCCCCGATCGAGCGCAGTTGCACCGATCCGCCGAGCATGGCCTGGAGTTCCTTGAGTTTGCCGGCGTTGTGGCTGGCCAGCACGAGTTGGGTGAGGTTCATCATTGGCCCGGGAACAGTTCCTGGTTGAAGTTGATGGTGTTGATCTTGTCGCCGGTCTGCACCTTGATCTCGAAAGTCCGGGTTTCCTGCTGGTCCACCGGATACTGGGCAATGTAATAGATCGCGCCTGGTTCAGTGACCTGGCGGAAGGTGAGGGTGACTGTCTTGCTGGTCAGGTCCTTCACCGTGCCGCTGACCTGGGCGATCAGTGGCTTGCCACCCTTGAGCACCGAGACATTGATCACGCCCTGGTTCTTGCTGCGGATCAGCTCGGCGGCCTTGGCGATGTCGGGTGTCAGGAAGGTGGAATTGAACGTGTTGTAGTGCACGGTCACATCACCGAACACTTCCTTGCGCTCGGCCTTGATGACGTCGGCGGCCATGGCGCCCACGCTCAGGCAGGTGGTGATTAAGAACAACGCTAGACGTTTCATGTCGTGCTCCTGAAAAGGCCGGTGCTCACACCGCGACCTGGTGGTCGGCAAGCCCTGGGCTGCTGACCCGATAGATGCCTATTTCACCTAACAGATTAGGCCATAGCTTGCTGGCCCACCCGTGGCGGTGCTGCTGGTCCACCGCGAGGCGATCGATGACCTTGGCCTTGCGCTCGCGACACAGTTCTTCGAAGTCCTCGAAGGTGCAGAAATGGATGTTCGGCGTGTTGTACCAGGTGTAGGGCAGGAATTCCGAGACCGGCATCCGCCCCTTGCTCGCCAGGTACCAGCGGCAGCGCCAATGGCCGAAATTGGGGAAGGTGATGATGCACTGGCGGCCGACACGGAGCATTTCGTCGAGAATCCTGTCCGGATAATGCACGGCTTGCAGGGCCTGGGTCATGACCACGATGTCGAAGCTGTTGCTGGCGAAGTTGCCCAGGCCCTTGTCCAGGTCCTGCTCGATGACATTGATGCCCTTGGCCACGCACTCGGCGATGTTGTCCGGGTCGTTTTCCAGGCCGTAGCCGGTGACTTGCTTGTTGTCGCGCAGCCAGGTCAGCAGTTCGCCGTTGCCGCAGCCCAGGTCGAGCACGCGGCTGCCGGCGGGGATCCATTCCTGGATGATGTCCAGATCGGCTCTCATGGCGTCCTCACAGCGTAATACGGTTCATGTAGTTGCCGAACGCCTGCAGGTAGCGCGGGATCGGAATCAGAAAGGCGTCGTGGCCCTGGGGCGCGTCGATTTCCAGGTAGCAGACGTCCTTGCGCGCGGCCATCAGCGCATCCACCAGTTCCCGGGAGCGGGCCGGGGAGAAACGCCAGTCAGTGGTGAACGACATCACGCAGAACCTGGCGGTGGCGTTGGCGAAGGTTTTCGCCAGGTTATCGTCGAAGTTCGCCGCCGGATCGAAGTAGTCCAGCGCCTTGGTCATCAGCAGGTAGGTGTTGGCGTCGAAGCGCCCGGAGAACTCCTCGCCCTGATAGCGCAGGTAGCTTTCCACCTGGAACTCGACGCTGTGGAAATCGTAGTTGAGCTTCTCGCTCTTGAGCCCACGGCCGAATTTCTCGCCCATGGAGTCGTCGGACAGGTAGGTGATGTGACCGACCATCCGCGCCAGCATCAGCCCGCGCTTGGGAATCACGCCATGCTCCTGGAACGAACCGCCGTGGAACTCGGGGTCGGTGAGGATCGCCTGGCGCGCCACTTCGTTGAACGCGATGTTCTGCGCCGACAGCTTGGGCGCCGAGGCGATCGCCAGGCAGTGGCGTACGCGATCCGGGTAGGTGATGGTCCATTGCAGCGCCTGCATGCCGCCGAGGCTGCCGCCGATCACCGCCGCCCATTGTGCGATACCGAGGCGGTCGGCCAGGCGTGCCTGGCTGTGGACCCAGTCTTCCACGGTCAGCACCGGGAAATCGGCGCCGAACGGCTTACCGGTGTCCGGGTTGAGACTGCTGGGACCGGTGGAGCCGTTGCAACCACCGAGGTTGTTCAGGCTGACCACGAAGAACTTGTTCGTGTCGATGGGCTTGCCGGGGCCGATGCAACTGTCCCACCAGCCTGGCTTGCGGTCGTCGACGCTGTGGTAGCCGGCGGCGTGGTGGTGCCCCGACAGGGCGTGGCAGATCAGCACGGCATTGCTCGCCGTGGCATTGAGGGTGCCATAGGTTTCGTAGATCAGGTCATAGGCTGGCAACGAACGACCGCAGGCCAGGGCCAGGGGCTCGCTGAAATGCGCCATTTGCGGCGTCACCAGACCAACGGAATCGGGGGGAAAGGCAGCTGGCATCGACCCTGCTCTCGTTGAAATGAGGCGTAAGTCTAAAGACCGCTGGGGTTAGCGGCAAGCAAAGGGTGGGGTAGATTACCGCCGATTAATCCCGTGGCGAAGGCGCTTGCTCTCGCTGGGCCGGGCTGGCGCTCCAGCGCGAAGCGGCCCTGAAACCTGCTGCCCGGGACTGTCTGGCAGACGGTGGCGCCTGGTTTGGGGCTGCTTCACGCAGCCCAGCGGGAGCAAGCTCCCTCGCCACGGATACGGTGCCAGTCAGATCAACACCCGCAAGATCTCCGGCATCATGGTCATTGCCGCCAGGTTGTTGATTACCAGCATGTCGATCAGCTTGATCACCATGAATGCCAGTATCGGCGAGATATCCAGGCCGCCGAGGTTCGGCACGATGCGGCGGAACGGCGCCAGGGCCGGCTCGCAGATCTGGTTCACCAGCTCGGCGCCCGGGTTGTGGCTGCCCGGCGCGACCCAGGACAGGATCACACTGATGATCATGGCAAAGAAGAAGATGTTCAAAAACAGCGCGGCGACGCCAATAAGCGACCAGATCAGCAGTTGCAGCGGGTTGCCGGTGGTGCCGTAGGTCAGCAGCAGAGTCAGGGCCATCAGCGCCAGTTGCACGAGGATCGCCAGCACCAGCGACGACATGTCCAGGCCGAACAGGCTCGGGATGATCCGGCGCAGGGGCTTGAGCAGCGGTTGGGTCGCCTTGACGACGAACTGGCACAGCGGGTTGTAGAAGTTGGCGCGCACCAGTTGCAGCACGAAGCGCATCAGCACGATCAGCAGGTACAGGCTGCCGAGGGTTTGCAGGACGTAGACCGCTGCAGTGTTCAATCCAATCATGAATGGCTCCTTATTGGCCCAGTTGTTCGGCCATTTCGGCCGAGCGGTGCGCGGCGGCGCCGAGTGCTTTTTCCACCAGGGCTTCGAAGCCCCCGGCCTGGAAAGATTTGATGGCCGCTTCGGTGGTGCCGGCCGGCGAGGTCACGCGGCGACGCAATTCCGCTGCATCGACATCGCTGGACACCGCCATGTGAGCGGCGCCGAGAGCAGTCTGCAAGGTCAGTTGGGCAGCGATCTCACGGCTCAGACCGAGTTTTTCTCCAGCGGCGGTCATGGCTTCGATCAGCAGGAAAAAATACGCCGGGCCCGAGCCGGAGACAGCGGTGACCGCGTCCAGTTGCTGCTCGGTGTCCAGCCACAGCGCCAGGCCCACGGCTGACAGCAGCTGTTCAGCCTGCTGGCGTTGCTCGGCGCTCACCTGTGCGGTGGCGAACAGGCCGCTGACGCCCTGGCGCAGCAGTGCCGGGGTGTTGGGCATGCAGCGCACGATCGGCTGGGCGCCGAGCCAGTTATTCATGCTGGCGCAGGTAATGCCGGCGGCGATCGACACCACCAATTGATGAGGCTTGAGGTGCGGCCGAAGTGCCTCGCACACGGACTTCATCGCTTGCGGCTTGACGGCCAGCACGATGACGTCCACACCCTCGATGGCCTGGGCGTTGTCGGCGAAGGTTTCGACGCCGTGCTCGGCGCTCACCCGCTTGCGGGTCTCTTCACCCGGATCGCTGGCGCGGATCATGGATGCGTCCAGGCCCTTGGCCCGCAGGCCGCCGATCAGGCTGGCGGCCATGTTGCCGGCGCCGATGAAGGCAATACGCGTGTTACTCATGACAGGTCCTTATAAAGAGATAAGTGAGTCAGCTGGGCGCTTGGCCGTAGTCACGCGCCCCAAACAGCGCCGTGCCGATGCGCACCCAGGTGGCGCCTTGGGCAATGGCGGATTCAAGGTCATGGCTCATGCCCATCGACAACGTATCCAGCGGCAGGTCCAGGCTGGCTTGCAGCTGTTGAACGGTTGCGAAGGCCGCGTCCTGTTCGGCGCGATCGTCGGTCGGTTCGGGAATCGCCATCAACCCACGCAACTTGAGATGAGGCAGCGTGCTGATGGCATTGGCGAGGGCGGGCAGGTCCGCTGGCGTGCAGCCGGACTTGCTGGCTTCACCGCTGACGTTGACCTGGATGCAGATGTTCAGCGGCGGCAGGTCGGCCGGGCGCTGCTCGGACAGGCGTTGGGCAATTTTCAGGCGATCCACGGAGTGCACCCAGTCGAAATGTTCGGCGATAGCGCGCGTCTTGTTCGATTGAATGGGGCCGATGAAGTGCCAGATCAAGGGCAGGTCGGTCAGTTCGGCCTGCTTGCCCAGCGCTTCCTGCAGGTAGTTCTCGCCGAAGTCCCGCAGGCCTGCGGCGTGGGCTTCGCGCAGGGCCTGGGCCGGCTTGGTCTTGCTCACCGCCAGCAGCTGGACGCTGTGTCCCGGGCGCTGGGCGGCCTGCTCCGCGGCATGGATGCGCGATCTAACCTGAGCAATGTTGTCTGCTATGGTGGTCATAAAGAGAGGCCAGCGGTCTGAGGTTCGCGGCATTCTACTGGAATTGAGGAGCGCTATGGATATCACTGAATTGCTGGCGTTCAGCGCCAAACAGGGGGCGTCGGACCTGCACCTGTCCGCCGGGCTGCCGCCGATGATCCGCGTGGACGGCGATGTAAGGCGGATCAACCTGCCGGCGCTGGACCACAAGCAGGTTCATGAACTGATCTACGACATCATGAACGACCGCCAACGAGTGGATTACGAGAAGTTTCTGGAAACCGATTTTTCCTTCGATGTACCCGGCGTGGCGCGATTTCGGGTCAATGCCTTCAACCAGAATCGGGGCGCGGGGGCAGTGTTCCGGACTATTCCCTCAAAAGTCCTGACCATGGAAGACCTGGGGATGGGCGAGGTGTTTCGCAAGATCACCGAGGTTCCTCGCGGGCTGGTGCTGGTAACCGGGCCGACCGGCTCGGGCAAGTCCACCACCCTGGCGGCCATGATCGACTATCTGAACAGCCACAAGCACCATCACATCCTCACCATCGAAGACCCCATCGAATTCGTGCATGAACCGCGCAAGTGTCTGATCAACCAGCGTGAGGTGCATCGCGATACCCAGGGTTTCTCCACGGCGCTGCGTTCGGCCCTGCGGGAGGACCCGGACGTGATCCTGGTGGGGGAGATGCGCGACCTGGAGACGATTCGCCTGGCGCTGACCGCCGCCGAAACCGGGCACCTGGTGTTCGGCACGCTGCATACCACGTCGGCGGCCAAGACCATTGACCGGGTAGTGGATGTGTTTCCTGGTGACGAGAAGTCGATGGTCCGCTCGATGCTGTCGGAGTCGCTTCAGGCGGTGATTTCCCAGACACTGGTCAAGAAGATTGGCGGCGGCCGCATCGCGGCGCACGAGATCATGCTGGGCACTTCGGCGATCCGCAACCTGATCCGCGAAGACAAGATCGCGCAGATGTATTCATCGATCCAGACCGGCGGCTCGCTGGGGATGCAGACGTTGGACATGTGCCTGAAGGATCTGGTGAGCAAGGGCCTGATCAGCCGCGAGCACGCGCGCGAGCGGGCGCGTACGCCGGATAATTTTTAGAGAAGTGGTGCTTTTGCAGGCCTCATCGCGAGCAAGCTCGCTCCCACACTTGATCTTCAGTGACCACAGAAATTGTGTTCGCCGCAAACCAATTGTGGGAGCGAGCTTGCTCGCGATGGGGGCCTCAGCTAGAGCAAAAATGCTGGATCAACGCTGAACGACCCGCATCGCCCCCGGCTCTTTCGGCAGTACGCGCTTGGCAACCACGTAATGGGTGTCCCAGTACGGCTTGTTCAGGGTGTCGATGGTCACCGACTTGCCTCGGCGCGGGGCGTGGATGAAGCGGTCGTTGCCCAGGTAGATGGCCACGTGGTTGACCCGACGGCTCTTGAGCTTGAAGAAAATCAGGTCGCCGGGCTTGAGGTCCTTGCGCTCGACTTTCTCGCCATGGCCGGCAGCCATCGCATTGGAGGTACGCGGCAGGTCGAACGTGGCGTCGTTGAAGGCGTACTTCACCAAACCACTGCAATCGAAACCTTTACTTGGGCTGCTGCCGCCCCAACGGTAAGGTGTGCCCAGTACATTCACGGCGCGGCTCAGCACATTGCTGGTGGTCTTGGTCGCCATGGGTGGCACCAGCCGGCTGTGAGCGTTACTCACACGCTGGACGCTTTGCCTGTTTTTGCTCGTTGGAGCAGAAACGTGGGATTTGGGCGTATAGCCGTTGATGTTCGGAAGACGTTGCTCACGGTTGGTGGCGTGGGCGGCCAGTGGCAATAATAGGCAAATGGTCAGCCATGTCTTGAAAAATGGACGCATTAGGCAGGGCTCATAAAGGTTAGCGCGCAACTTTATAACAGCTTTTTTTCCCTTTCCGAGGCCGTTTGTCGATCCGGAACCCAGCGTGAACGCCGCATAATTGCGACAATTTGACCCGATTGTCCGACAAGGTCCCCGTAATCCGGGCGTTTCCCCGACGCGAGTCGCTCATGACCGCTTGTCGGCGAGACATGTAAAAGTCACAAAAGATCCGAACAAATTTTTCTATCGAGGCAAAAGAGGCCATTCATGAACAGCTATCAGCAGGGCGCAATCCGCGATACCCACAGCAAAGTCATCGGGTATCTGCTGTGGATTCTCGGTTTTACCGGCGCCCACCGTTTCTATTACGGCAAGCCGGTCACCGGCACGATCTGGTTCTTCACCTTCGGGCTGCTGGGCATCGGTTGGTTGATCGACCTGTTCCTGATCCCGGCCATGGACCGCGAAGCCGACCTGCGCTTTACCCCGGGACCCATCGAATACAGCGTGGCGTGGATTCTGCTGACGTTTCTCGGGGTGCTTGGCGTGCATCGCATGTACCAAGGGAAGTGGCTCAGCGGGATTATCTACCTGCTGACTGGCGGGGTGTTTTTCCTTGGGGTGCTGTATGACTTCTGGACGCTGAACGATCAGGTCTCGATTCGTAATGCGCAGAAGCGTGGGGCTTTCCAGTAAGACAGTCAGATCGAGGTGCCTGCATTCGCGAGCAGGCTCGCTCCCACATTGGATCGAGGTGTCCACAGGTCATGTGTTCACTGAGAATCCCTGTGGGAGCGAGCCTGCTCGCGAAAAGGGCGGCGCGGGTTGTCAGGCCTGGTGGGTAATCCGCCCATCCATCAAGGTGTAGCGCACCACGCCCGGCAGGCTGTGGCCGAGGAATGGGCAGTTGTCACCCTTGGAACGCCAGGCTTCGCCGGCCACGGTGGAGGCGGCCGGGTCGAACAGCACCAGGTCCGCCGGCGCGCCCACCGCCAGTTTCCCGGCTGGCAGCTGCAGCGCCTGGGCCGGGCCGGCGCTCAGGCGTGCGAGCAGAGTCGGCAGATCCAGCAAACCGTCTTCCACCAGCGTCAAGGCCAGCGGCAGCAGCAGTTCAACGCTGCTGATGCCCGGCTCGGTGGCGCCGAACGGTGCCAGCTTGGCATCGCGTTCGTGGGGTTGGTGATGGCTGGAAATGGCCGAGATCACCCCGGACTTCACCGCCTCGCGCAGGCCATCGCGGTCGGCGCGGGTGCGCAGCGGCGGCTGGACGTGATAGACGCTGTTGAAATCGATCAGCGCTTCATCAGTCAGTATCAGCTGATACAGCGCCACATCGGCGGTCACCGGCAAGCCTCGGGCCTGGGCCTGGGCGATCAGCGCGGCGCCACGGGCACTGGTCAGTTGGCTGAAGTGCGCGCGTACACCGCTCTGCTCGACCAACAGCAGGTCCCGGGCCAGGGCCACGGTCTCGGCGGTTTCCGGGATGCCTGGCAAGCCGAGGAAGCTGGCGGTCGGGCCTTCATGGGCCAGGCCACCTTCGGCCAGGTCGTGGTCCTGGGAGTTGAAGATCACCGTCAGGCCGAAAGTCGCCGCGTATTCGAGGGCGCGGCACAGGGTCCGGGTATTGCGGAAACTGTTGAGGCCGTTGCCGAACGCCACGCAACCGGCATCACGCAGGGCGATGAGTTCGGCCAGTTGTTCGCCTTCCAGGCCTTTGCTCAGTGCGCCAATCGGGAAGACCTTGGTGTTGCCGGCCTCGCGGGCGCGGTCGAGGATCAGTTCGGCCACGGCCGAGGTGTCCAGCACCGGCTTGGTTTGCGGCGGGCAGCACAGGCTGGTCACGCCACCAGCGGCGGCGGCGCGGGTTTCGCTGACGATGCTGCCTTTGCGGCTGTAGCCCGGCTCGCGCAGGGCAACGTTCAGGTCCACCAGGCCGGGCGCGGCCACCAGGCCTTGGGCGTCGAGGACCTCGGCCGCCACGAAGCCTGTCGGTGCGGCGCCGAGGGCGACGATCTTGCAGGCATCGATATGGATGTCAGTCACTTGATCCAGGCCGCTGGCCGGATCGATCACGCGTGCGCCGAGAATGCTGAGCTTCACTGGGCGTTCTCCTGGTCGAATTGGCGCTGGGCCGTTTGCCCGCTCATGGCCATGGACAGCACGGCCATGCGGATGGCGATGCCGTAGGTCACCTGGTTGAGGATCACCGAGTGCGGCCCGTCGGCCACCGCCGACTCGATCTCCACGCCGCGATTGATCGGCCCCGGGTGCATGACGATGGCGTCCGGCTTGGCGCCGGCCAGGCGCGCGGTGGTCAGGCCGAACAGGCGGTAGAACTCGCCTTCGCTGGGCAACAGGCCGCCAGTCATGCGCTCGCGTTGCAGGCGCAGCATGATCACCACGTCCACATCCTTCAGGCCTTCGGTCATGTCGGTGTAGACCTTCACGCCGTATTGCTCGACGCCGATGGGCAGCAGGGTTTTCGGTGCGATCACGCGGATGTCCGGACAGCCGAGGGTCCTGAGCGCGAGCATGTTCGAGCGGGCTACCCGCGAGTGCAGGATGTCGCCGACGATGGCCACCGACAGGTTCTCGAAGCTGCCCTTGTGCCGACGGATGGTCAGCATGTCCAGCATGCCCTGGGTCGGATGAGCGTGACGGCCGTCGCCACCGTTGATGATCGCCACCTGCGGGCACACGTGCTCGGCAATGAAATGCGCCGCGCCGGAGTCGCCGTGGCGCACGACGAACATGTCGGCGGCCATGGCTTCGAGGTTGCGCAGCGTGTCGAGCAGGGTTTCGCCCTTGCTCGCCGAGGATGTCGACACGTTCAGGGTGATCACGTCCGCCGACAGCCGCTGGGCCGCCAGTTCGAAGGTGGTGCGGGTGCGGGTGGAGTTTTCGAAGAACACGTTGCACACGGTCTTGCCGCGCAGCAACGGGACTTTTTTCACCGCCCGGGCGCCGACTTCGAGGAACGAGTCGGCGGTGTCGAGGATTTCTGTCAGCAGCTCGCGGCGCAGGCCGTCGAGGGACAGGAAGTGCCGCAGCTGGCCCTGATCGTTGAGCTGCAGCGGGCGCTTGGTTTCGAGAGGCGTCATCGCGATGGACTCTGGCAAGGGCAGTTAAAGGGCGAGGTCTTGCAGTTCGAGTTGCAGCGGCGCCGGGCCGGAAAGCTTGACCCGTTCATGGGCCGCCAGCGCCAGCGTCGCGCCGACCACGTTAGGGCGGATCGGCAGTTCGGCGGCGTCCAGGTCGAGCAGGCAGACGAGCGTAACGCTGGCCGGGCGACCGTAGTCGAACAACTCATTCATGGCAGCGCGGATGGTCCGCCCGCTCATCAGCACGTCGTCGATCAGCACCAGGTGCTGGCCTTCGATCTCGAACGGCAGCGCCGAAGGGCGCACTTGCGGGTGCAGGCCGTTCTGGCTGAAGTCGTCGCGGTAGAAGGACACGTCAAGGGTGCCCAGCGGCGAGTCGCTGCCCAGTTCATCGAGCAAGGCCTGGGCAACCCAGACGCCGCCGGTGCGAATGCCGATGTAGCGCGGTTCGCTGATGCCACGTTGTTCCAGGTGCGCCGTGAGACGGATCGCCATCTGGCTGATCAGTTCGGCAGGATTGGGCAGGCTCATGCTGGCTCCTTCAGGTTTGCGGGTCGGTGCTCATGACTCGGCTTGTCGCTAGAAGAAAGCGCCTTGGCGGCGCTTTCAAAAATCAGGTTTCGAACAGGGCGGCGTTGGCATCAAGCCAGCCTTGCAGCAGCAGGGCGGCGGCGATGGCGTCCACCGGGTTGTCGCGGTAACTGCCTTTCTGCCCGCCGCGCATCAGGCGCTCGCCCTTGGCCTCGAAGGTGGTCAGGCGTTCGTCATGGGTATAGAAGGGCAGATTGAAGCGGCCATTGAGCCGGCGAGCGAATTTTTCCGCGCGCAGGCACATGTCGCTGGGCGTGCCGTCCATGTTCAATGGCAGGCCGACCACCACGGCGTCGGGTTTCCATTCCTTGATCAGCGCTTCGACCTGGTTCCAGTCCGGAACGCCGTTCTGCGCTTTTAATGTGCACAGCTCGCGGGCCTGGCCGGTAATGACCTGGCCGACCGCGACGCCGATCTGTTTGGTGCCGTAATCAAAGCCCAGCAGCAGGCGCAGGGCCATCAGGCGTGGCCCGCCTGGCTGGTAAGCAGGCCCAGGTTCACGCCCAATCGGCTGGCCGCCGCTTCCAGGCGCAACTCGCTGCTGGTGTTGAACAGGATGTCGGCATCGAACGGGCACGTCAGCCAGGCGTTGTCGGCCAGCTCGGCTTCCAGCTGCCCGGGTTCCCAACCGGCATAGCCCAGGGCGATCAGGCTTTTTTCCGGGCCGACGCCGTCGGCGATGGCAAACAGCACGTCCTGGGAAGTGGACAGCGACACGCCGTTCAGATCAACGGTGGCCTGGAATTTGGGACCCGACGGATGGAGCACGAAGCCGCGATCGGTCTGCACCGGGCCGCCGATGAAAATCGGTACGTGCTGACACAGGAGTGGCGGCTCGACCTCGGGACGCAGTTGCTCAAGGATATCCGCCAGGTTCAGCTCCTGCGGGCGGTTTACCACCAATCCCATGGCCCCATTGGCCGTGTGCTCGACGATGTAGGTCAAGGTATGGGCAAAGTTCGGATCGGCCATGTGCGGCATGGCAATCAGGAAGTGATGCTTGAGGTACGTGGGGCTGACGTTTTTCATAGGCGCTAGTGTGGCGGCGCATGGCCGAACTGACAAGCCGGGAAATGCTTGAGACTGTCGCAGATCCCCTGTGGGAGCGAGCTTGCTCGCGATAGCAATGGATCATTCAACATGAATGTCGGCTGCTGGTCCGCCATCGCGAGCAAGCTCGCTCCCACCTTGGATCCGGGGTGAGCCTCACTGCGTTGTGGCCAGGGGATGTGTCAGTTACTGGACAGCCGATCGCCCCGGGCAAATTTCCAGGTGCGGATGATTTCCAGGCGGTCGATGTCCGACAGGTCCCCGGTGAACGGCGCGAACGGCGCGGCCAGGCGCACGATCCGCTGGGCGGCCTGGTCCAGCAGCGGCTGGCCGGAGGACTCAAGCACCAGGACTTCATACAGCGAGCCGTCGCGGTTGATTGAAACCATCAGCCGCAAATTGCCGTAGATCTGTTTGCGCCGGGCTTCCTCGGGGTAGTTCAGGTTGCCGATACGCTCGACCTTCTTGCGCCATTCGTCCTTGTACCAGGCGCCCTTGTCGCGCATGGTCGACGCGGCGCTCAGGCGGTGGATGCGCGGGCGCTTGGCGTACAGCTGCTGTTCCTGGGCCAGTTCGGCCTCCAGGCTGGCGATGTCGCTGGACAGCTGGGAGCTGTCGAAGGTCGGTTCCGGCGCCTTGGGCTTGGGATCGGGCTTGACTTCTTCCTTGACCGGGGCCTTTTTCGGCTTCGGCGCGGTAGTGGTCACGGCGGCCTTGGGCGCGGTTTCCTGAACTTCCGGCTTGGCGGCCGGCGGTGGGGTGATCTTCTGGACCTTGTTGTCCTGGAACGGCGCGATTTCGGTCGTCTTGGGAATCGCTTTCTTTTCCAGGGTGCCGCTGCCCTGCTGGTTTTCCTGAGCAAGGAAATCGGCCTTCTGGGGCTTGGTTTCGCTCTTGAAGGTCGCCAGGGTGATCTCCAGGGTCTGGCTGATCTGCTTGGGTTCGACCGTGGCAAACCCGACGCCCAGCAGCACCGCCAGGTGGATCAGTGCCGCCAGGAACAGCGTAAAACCGAGGCGATCAGCCGGGCGCACGCCACGATGGGCGAGCTCTTGGGGCAGATCGGACGGGAGTGTCATGACAAAAAAACCAACATTGCGGGTTTCACAGGCCGGGCATGATAACGCAATGTTGGTTTTTAGCTTCAAGCCTCAAGCTGCAAGCGACAAGCTGCATCAGACTTGCCGCTTGTGGCTTGCCGCTTGCAACTGCTTCTCGATGGCATCCATCAGCATCCCGCCGATGTCGGTGCCAAAGGCATTGTCGATCTCGCGGATGCAGGTCGGGCTGGTGACGTTGATCTCCGTCAGGTGCTCGCCGATCACGTCCAGGCCGACGAACAGCAGGCCTTTCTCGCGTAGCGTCGGGCCGACCTGGGCGGCGATCCAGCGGTCCTTGTCGGTCAGCGGGCGGGCTTCGCCACGGCCGCCAGCCGCCAGGTTGCCACGGGTTTCACCGGCCGCCGGGATGCGGGCCAGGCAATAGTCCACCGGCTCGCCGTCGATCATCAGGATGCGCTTGTCGCCGTCGACGATGGCCGGCAGGTAACCCTGGATCATGATCTGCTGCTTGCCATGCAAGGTCAGGGTTTCGAGGATCACCGACAGGTTCGGATGGCCGGCGGTGTGACGGAAGATCGACGAGCCGCCCATGCCGTCCAGCGGCTTGAGGATCACATCGCCGTGGTGATCGGCGAATTCGCGCAGCACGTCCGGGCGACGGCTGACGATGGTCGGCGGCGTGCACTGCGGGAACAGCGTGGCGAACAGCTTCTCGTTGCAGTCGCGCAGGCTCTGCGGCTTGTTGACCACCAGCACACCGGCGCTTTCGGCCTGCTCCAGCAGGTAGGTGGAGTAGACGAACTCCATGTCGAACGGCGGATCCTTGCGCATCAGGATCACGTCCAGGTCGCTCAGCAGCGCGTCGCTTTCCGCGCCCAGTTCGAACCACTTCTCAGGGTTGGCGAAGACCTTCAGCGGCTTCATTCGCGCGCGCGCCTGGCCCTCGGCCTGGTAAAGGTCGCGCTGTTCCATGTAGAACAGCTCCCAGCCGCGCTTCTGAGCGGCCAGCAGCATGGCCAGCGAGCTATCCTTCTTATAGGAAATGCTGGCGATTGGGTCCATGACAATGCCGACGCGTACGCTCATGGCTTGGTTCCTCGAAAATGGGGTGGGCACGAATGGCTTGAAAAAGTGGCGTCAGAGTGGCGCCCCGAAGTTTGGCGGTCAAGGAAAAACCGCCGTGCCGAGCGGCTGATAGATCGGCGATGGAGACTGTGCTAAAAAGGCTGCCATGTGACGTGCGGGCCTTGAACATCAAGGGTTTGCGCTGTCGATCACACTTACGCGTTAAAAACCGGTTTGCAGTGGCAATGGCAGAGCATCTCACGCAGCAGCAACCCAGCGCCTTGAAGGTCATGGTCATCGACGACTCGAAGACCATCCGCCGCACCGCCGAGACCTTGCTGCGCAACGTTGGCTGCGAGGTCATCACGGCGGTCGATGGTTTTGACGCCATGGCCAAGATCGTCGACCACCATCCGGGCATCATCTTTGTCGACATCATGATGCCGCGCCTGGACGGTTACCAGACCTGTGCCCTGATCAAGAACAACAGCGCCTTCAAGGCTACGCCGGTGATCATGCTGTCGTCCCGCGACGGTCTGTTCGACAAGGCCAAGGGGCGCATCGTCGGCTCCGATCAGTTTCTGACCAAGCCTTTCAGCAAGGAAGAATTGCTGGGCGCGATACAGGCCCATGTCCCGGGGTTTGCCGCTGTCCAGCCGCACCAGGCACATTAATGACGCTCGGCCTTCGGCCTGGGGTCTACAGAAGAAATGGGGAACACCATGGCACGAGTTCTGATCGTCGATGATTCGCCGACCGAAATGTACAAATTGACCGGCATGCTGGAAAAGCACGGCCATCAGGTCTTGAAAGCCGAGAATGGCGCCGACGGCGTGGCCCTGGCCCGCCAGGAAAAGCCCGACGCGGTGCTGATGGACATCGTCATGCCCGGCCTCAACGGGTTCCAGGCCACGCGCCAGCTGACCAAGGACCCGGACACGGGGCATATCCCGGTCATCATCATCACCACCAAGGACCAGGAAACCGACAAGGTCTGGGGGACCCGCCAAGGGGCGAAGGACTACCTGACCAAACCGGTAGACGAAGAAACCCTGATCGCGACCTTGAACAAAGTACTGGCGGGTTGAACGCGCGGCCATGAGCCACTCCCTGACCGCATTCGAACTGTTGCTTCAGATCGATCGGCGCTGTCGGCTGCTGGGCGCGGACCTGCCGTCCCAGCCAACCCATCGCGACAGCTGGAGCGGGATCGGTTTTCGCCTCGGCGAGCATTGGTACGTGGCGCCCATGGGCGAGGTCAGCGAAGTGCTGCACGAGCCGCGCTACACGTCGTTGCCCGGGGTCAAGCCATGGGTTCGCGGAGTGGCTAACCTGCGCGGGCGTTTATTGCCGTTGATGGACCTGTGCGGTTTTTTCGGTCACGAGCTGTCCAGTGTGCGCAAGCAGCGGCGGGTGCTAGTGGTCGATAACGAAGAAGTCTTCGCCGGCTTGCTGGTGGACGAAGTCCTCGGGCTGCAGCATTTCGCCCAGGGCAGCCTGGAACCGGTTTTGCCTGGCTACCTCGATGGCCCGGAATCGGCCTTCGTCCAGGGCCGTTTTCCTGGCGATCGGCAGTGGCAGGTGTTCAGCCCGTTTGCCGTGACGCGTTCGCCAGGGTTCATGAATGTGGCGGTTTAACAGGCCGCAGCGCGGCCTCTGTGGGAGCGAGCTTGCTCGCGAAGGCGCCAGTACAGTCAACATTGATGCAAGCTGTACCGCCGCTATCGCGAGCAAGCTCGCTCCCACATTGGAATGGCAGTGGTTTGAGGTTTTGGGGACAGGCGAGTACCGATGATCAAAGCAAAAACAGGCAAGCCTCTGGAAGCGTCGCGCAGTCGGTCGCAGATCATCGTGCTGTTCGTCGCGCTGATTGTGTTCATCATGCTGTTATTCGCCAACTTCGCGTACCTCAACACCCAGTCCACCTATGACAAACAGTACATCGGCCACGCCGGTGAGCTGCGGGTGCTGTCCCAGCGCATTGCCAAGAACGCCACCGAAGCCGCGGCCGGCAAGGCCGCCGCGTTCAAGTTGCTGAGTGATGCGCGCAACGATTTCGCCCAGCGCTGGGGTTACCTGAAGCAGGGTGACCCGGTGACCGGCCTGCCCCCGGCGCCCGCCACCCTGCGCCCGCAGATGCGCGCGGTACAGCTGGACTGGGAGCGCCTGCTGAAGAACACCGATGCAATTCTTTCCAGTGAGCAGACCGTCCTGTCGCTGCACCAGGTGGCGGCAACCCTCGCCGAAACCGTGCCGCAACTGCAGGTCGAATACGAAAAAGTTGTCGAAATCCTCTTGCAGCGAGGCGCCCCGGCCTCACAGGTGGCCATGGCCCAGCGCCAGTCACTGCTGGCCGAGCGGATTCTCGGCGCGGTGAATACCGTATTGGCCGGCGACGAGAACGCCAGCCAGGCTGCCGACACCTTCGGCCGTGACGCCGCGCGTTTTGGCCAGGTGCTCAACGGCATGCTGCAAGGCGACCCGACCTTGAAGATCCCCCAGGTCCAGGATCGTGACGCCCGGGCGCGCCTGACGGAAATCAGCGAGCTGTTCGAATTCGTCTCGGGGTCGGTGGACGAAATCCTCGAGACCTCACCGGAGCTGTTCAAGGTCCGCGAGTCGGCGGGCAACATCTTCAACCTGTCGCAGACCCTGCTCGACGAAGCCTCTCACCTGGCCACCGCTTTCGAGAACCTGGCCGGCGGTCGTTCCGTCAACAGCATCGGCGGGTATGTGCTGGGCCTGCTGGCACTGATGTCGATCATCCTCATCGGCCTGGTGATGGTGCGTGAAACCAACCGCCAATTGCGCGAAACCGCGGAAAAGAACGAGCGCAACCAGAACGCGATCATGCGCCTGCTGGACGAAATCGAGGACCTGGCCGATGGCGACCTGACCGTCACCGCCTCGGTCACCGAGGACTTCACCGGGACCATCGCCGATTCCATCAACTATTCGGTGGACCAATTGCGCGATCTGGTGGCGACCATCAACCTCACGGCCGGCCAGGTGGCCGCCGCCGTGCAGGAAACCCAGGCCACGGCGATGCACCTGGCCCAGGCGTCGGAACACCAGGCCCAGCAAATTTCCGAAGCTTCGACTTCAATCAATGAAATGGCCCAGTCCATCGACCAGGTATCGGCCAATGCGGCCGAGTCGTCGGCGGTGGCCGAGCGCTCCGTGGAAATCGCCAACAAGGGCAACGAGGTGGTGCACAACACCATTCATGGCATGGACAACATTCGCGAGCAGATCCAGGACACCGCCAAGCGCATCAAGCGCCTCGGTGAGTCGTCACAGGAAATCGGCGACATTGTCAGCCTGATCGACGACATCGCCGACCAGACCAACATCCTTGCGCTCAACGCGGCGATCCAGGCGTCCATGGCGGGCGATGCCGGCCGGGGTTTTGCGGTGGTGGCCGACGAAGTGCAGCGCTTGGCCGAGCGCTCCTCGGCGGCCACCCGGCAGATCGAGACGCTGGTGCGGGCGATCCAGGCCGACACCAACGAAGCGGTGATCTCCATGGAGCAGACCACCACCGAGGTGGTGCGCGGTGCCCGACTGGCCCAGGATGCCGGCGTCGCCCTGGAGGAAATCGAGGGCGTTTCCAAGACCCTGGCGGCGCTGATCCAGAGCATCTCCAACGCGGCGCAGCAACAGACCACCTCGGCGGGACAGATTTCGCTGACCATGAACGTGATCCAGCAGATCACCAGCCAGACCTCGTCCGGCTCAACCGCCACGGCCGAGAGCATCGGCAACCTGGCAAAAATGGCCAGCCAGCTGCGCCGCTCGGTGTCCGGGTTTACCTTGCCGGCGGCGCCTGTGGCGGATGAGGATAAGGTGTGATTGGGCTGCTGGGAGGATATGTCCCTGTGGCAAGGGCGCTTTTGTGGCGAGGGAGCTTGCTCCCGCTGGGGGGCGTAGCCGCCCCAAAGATTTTGTGAGCGCTGCGCACTCAAGCGGGAGCAAGCTCCCTCGCCACGGAGTCCTCGGCCGTACCACAGGCATACGCCTGTTGATTTGGAGTGGTTATGGGTGATCGGCACGACTACGTGGCCCTGGAATGGGTCAAGGGCGAGATTGCCGAAACGCTGAAGCAGGCCCACCTGGCCCTCAATCGCCTGGTGGACGACCCCCAGGCGTCGGATGCGCTTGTCCAATGCCTGGCCTGCATTCACCAGGTCCATGGCGGCCTGCAGATGATCGAATTCTACGGCGCGGCGTTGCTGGCCGAGGAAATGGAGCAACTGTGCAGCGCGCTGCAGGACAACCGCATCGCCCACCGCGAGGAGGCGATCAGCCTGTTGCGCCAGGCCCTGGGCCAGTTGCCGGTCTACCTCGATCGGGTGCAGGGTGCTCGTCGCGACCTGCCGCTGGCGGTGCTGCCCTTGCTCAACGACCTGCGCAGTGCGCGGGGCGAAAGCCTGTTGTCGGAGACCAGCCTGTTCAGCCCGGAACTGCCCGATATCGCGCCGCTGGGCGAGGACGCCTTGAAGCGGCTCGCGCCGGCGGACCTGCCGGGCACCTTGCGCAAATTGCGCCAGACCCTGCAGGTGGCCCTGGTGGGCCTGTTGCGCGAGCAGGACGACGCGACTCACCTCGGTTACCTGGCCAAAGTCTTTCAGCGCCTTGAAGCGCTTTGCGCCGCAGCGCCGCTCAATGCGTTGTGGCAGGTCGCTTCGGCGTTGGTCGAAGGCATGCGCGAGGGGCGTATCGCCAACAGCCCGGCGCTGCGCAGCCTGTTCAAGGATGCTGACAAGGAACTCAAGCGCTTGCTGGAGCAAGGCATGCCGGGCATCAACCAAGCGGCCCCGCCACACCTGCTCAAGAGTCTGTTGTTCTATATTGCCAAGGCCGAACATCCCAGCGGGCAGATGCAGATCATGAAAGAACGCTACTCACTGGACGATGCGCTGCCCGACAGCGCCATGGTCGACGAAGAACGCGCGCGCCTGGCCGGGCCCGACCGCGATGCCATGCGCTCGGTGCTGGCAGCGCTCTGCGAGGAGCTGGTGCGGGTCAAGGAGCGCCTGGACCTGTTCGTGCGCAGCGACCGCCAGCATGCCTCGGAGCTGGACAGCCTGCTGGCGCCCCTGCGGCAGATTGCCGACACCCTGGCGGTGCTGGGTTTCGGCCAGCCGCGCAAGGTCATCATCGATCAACTGGCCGTCGTACTGAGCCTCGCCCAGGGCCAGCGCGAGCCTGATGACGCGACGCTCATGGACGTTGCCGGGGCCTTGCTGTATGTCGAGGCAACCCTGGCCGGAATGGTCGGCACCGTCGAGCCTGAAAGCCGCGAAGACAATCGCCTGCCGACGACCGACCTGACCCAGATCCATCAGATCGTGATCAAGGAAGCCCATACCTGCCTGCAACAGGCCAAGGACATGATCGTCGACTACATCGACGCACACTGGAACAGCGCGCAGCTTGAGCCATTGCCGGCGCTGCTGACCCAGGTCCGCGGGGCGCTGGCGATGATCCCCCTGAGCCGCGCCGCCCGCCTGGTGGAGGCTTGCAACGATTTCATCCGTGAACACCTGCTGCTCGACCCTGCCCAGCCGGGGTGGGAAGCACTCGATCACCTGGCCGATGTGATTACCGGCCTGGAATATTACCTGGAGCGTTTGAGCGAAGACCCGTTGATGCCGGCCGAGAATCTGCTCGACGGCGTCGAGCGGAGCCTGGGCGCCCTCGGCTACTTTCCCGACGAAGCCCGCGTGCCCTTGCTTGATGACCGGCTGAGCCCGAACGAGGCCCAGGTCATGCAGGATTTGCAGGAACTGGACGACCCACAGACTGTGCAATCCCTCGCTGATGTTCTGGCCAGCCCGGTCTCGGCGGTCAACCCGCCGGCCAAAGGCATGCCCGGCAGCCTGCTGCCGCCGCCCGTGGATGAGCATCCGGTGGACGACGAGCTGCGGGAGGTCTTCCTCGAGGAAACCGACGAGGTGCTCGATGTCCTGCGCGAATACCTGCCGCGCTGGGCTGCGCAGCCCGACGACCAAGGCGCGCTCACTGAGCTGCGCCGGGCCTTCCATACCCTCAAGGGCAGCGGCCGGATGGTCCGGGCGCTGGTGTTGGGTGAGTTGGCCTGGGCGGTGGAAAACCTGCTCAACCGCGTGCTGGAGCGCAGCGTCGAGCCGGGCGCTTCGGTTCGGCAAATGCTCGAGGACGCGGTGCGATTGCTGCCGGAATTGGTCGCTGAATTCGCTGCCCAGCGTCAATGCCAGCGCGACGACGTCGACCGTCTGGCCGCTCGCGCCCATGCCCTGGCCAAGGGGGGCGATGAGGAAGACGACGACCAGCAGGACGTGGTCGCTCTCGACCCCTTGCTGCTGAAAATCTTCGACAACGAAGCCCAGGGGCATCTGGCCGCGCTTGATCGATTCCTCGACCTGGCCGCCGAGCATCTGCCATTGCAGGCCAGCGACGAGCTGCAAAGGGCCTTGCATACGCTCAAGGGCAGTGCATCGATGGCCGGTGTGCTGCCGATCGCCGAACTGGCCGGGGCGATGGACGAGATGGCCCGGGAATACAAGGCGCACCTGATCGCTTTCGACCTGGATGAGATCGAGCTGCTGCTGGAGGCTGAAGGGTTGCTGCGCCGCGGTCTGCGCCAGCTGCATAACGAGCCGCTGGCAGCGATTCCCGGCGCCGCGGACCTGATCCAGCGAACCCAGGCACTGTCCGTCGAACGCCTGCAAACGGCTCTCAACACGCCGGACCAGGGCGTGCGGACCAAGCGCGACCCGCAATTGATCAACAATTTTCTCGCCCAGGGCATGGATATCCTGCTGGACGCTGAGAACCTGCTGCGGCGCTGGCAGCAACACCCCGGCGAGGGCCAGGAGCTGAGCGCGCTGCTCGATGAGTTGACCACCCTTGGCGAAGGCGCGCATCTGGCCGACCTGCACCCGGTGGACGAGCTCTGCGAAGCCTTGCTGGACCTGTATGGCGCCGTCGAGGAGAGCAGCCTGGCGGTCAGCGACAGGTTTTTCCATGAGGCGCAGCTTGCTCACGAAGCGTTGATCGACATGCTCGACGAATTGGCTGCCGGCCAGCACGTGCGTGCGCAACCTGCCCGGGTGCAGGCCCTGCGCAGCCTGCTCCAGGAAGGCCTCGACCCGACAGCCACGGGACTGATCCGCAGTGACGGCAGCCGCACGTTGAGCATCCGCGAGCTGGGTCATGCGACGGCTGAGATGGAGCGCAGTTCGCCGGCGGCTGTTTCGGTGGATGACGATATCGCCGCGATCTTTCTCGAAGAGGCCCAGGATATTCTTGAAAGCGCCGCACAGGCCTTGCGGCGCTGGCTCGCCGACCCGGAGAACGGCGCGCCGCTGTCCTCGCTGCAGCGTGACTTGCACACCCTCAAGGGCGGCGCGCGCATGGCGGATGTGCGGCCGGTGAGCGACCTGGCCGGGGAGCTTGAAACCCTATACGAAGGGCTGGTGGATCGCCGCTACAGTTACAGCGAGGAACTGGCGCAACTGCTCAACAGCAGTCATGAACGCCTCGATCTGTTGCTCGGGCAACTGCAGCAAGGCCAACCGCTGGGCGATCCCGTGGCGTTGATCGACGCCATTCATCGTTTCCGCCAGGACAAGCCGAACGCCATCGAGGTGGCGGGGCATCGGCAAAATGACACGGCGGGCCATGATCCGGAGTTGCTGGAAATCTTTCTCGAGGAAGGTTTCGATATCCTCGACAGTTCCGGGGCGGCGTTGCAACGCTGGCAGGAAGAGCCGTCGAACCGTCAGGCGGTGGAAACCCTGCTGCGCGATCTGCACACCCTCAAGGGCGGCGCGCGGATGGTGGAGATCGGGCCCATCGGCGATCTTGCCCACGAACTGGAGAACCTCTACGAAGGGTTGTCGGCGGGCCTGTTACAACCGAGCCCGGCGCTTTTTGCCTTGCTGCAAGGCAGCCATGACCGGCTGGCCCATATGCTCGACGCCGTCCGTGCCGGGCAGCCGTGCCCGCCGGCCGACCGGCTGATCGCACAGATCCAGGCGGTCAATCATCCGCAGGACAGCGAGGCGCCCCAGGTCGTTATGCCGGTCGAGCCGGCACCGGCCCAGGTCGCGCCGCCGATGCGAGCCGAGCCCGCCGCGCCGGGCGATGGCGCGGACATGGTCAAGGTCTCTGCCGAACTGCTCGACGATCTGGTCAACCTGGCCGGGGAAACGTCGATTTTCCGTGGGCGCATCGAGCAACAGGTCAACGATGCGCGCATCGCCCTGAACGAGATGGAAACGACCATCGAGCGCATGCGCGATCAACTGCGACGCCTGGATACCGAAACCCAGGGGCGGATTCTCAGCCGCCAGCAGGTGGACGCCGAGCGACTGGGCTACGAAGAGTTCGACCCGCTGGAAATGGATCGCCATTCCCAGCTGCAGCAACTGTCCCGGGCGCTGTTCGAGTCTGCCTCGGACCTGCTTGACCTCAAGGAAACGCTAGACCGCAGCAACCACGACGCCGAAAACCTGCTGCAACAGCAGGGGCGCATCAACACCGAGCTCCAGGAAGGCCTGATGCGTACGCGCATGGTGCCGTTCGAGCGCATGCTGCCGCGCCTCAAGCGCATCGTCCGGCAGGTGGCGCAGGAGCTGGGCAAGGACGTCGAGTTCGTGGTCGACAATGCCGAAGGCGAGATGGACCGCAACGTGCTCGAACGCATGGCGGCGCCTCTGGAACATATGTTGCGCAATGCCGTTGATCATGGCCTGGAGCCCGCCGATGTGCGCATCGCAGCCGGCAAACCGGCGCGGGGACGCATCAGCCTGGACCTGTCCCGCGAAGGCGGCGACATCATTTTCGACATCCGTGACGACGGCGCCGGGGTGCCATTGGACGCGGTGCGGCGCAAGGCGATAAAGCGTGGGCTGCTGGCGCCCGACAGCGATATCAGCGACCGCGACGTGCTGCAGTTCATCCTGCAGCCAGGTTTTTCCACGGCGGAAAAAATCACCCAGATCTCCGGGCGCGGCGTCGGCATGGACGTGGTCCACGAAGAAGTGCGGCAACTGGGCGGCAGCATGGTCATCGATTCGACGCCGGGTAAGGGCGTGCATTTTCGTATCCGGCTGCCATTCACCGTGGCGGTCAACCGGGCGCTGATGGTGCAGTGTCACGAAGATCAATACGCCATCCCGCTCAACACCATCGAGAGCATCGTCCGGGTATTGCCCGCCGAACTGGATGGCTACTACCAGCTCGATCCGCCGACCTACACCTACGCCGGGCAACGTTATGAGTTGTGCTACCTGGGCGAGTTGCTGAAAACCGGGGCCCGCCCGAAATTGCTCGGCCAGAGCCAGCCATTACCGGTGCTGCTGGTGCAATGCAACGAACGACACGTCGCCGTGCAGGTAGACGCCACCGCCGGCACCCGGGAAATCGTGGTCAAGAGCCTCGGCCCGCAATTCTCGGCGGTCCAGGGCTTGTCCGGGGCAACGATCCTGGGGGACGGCCGGGTGGTGCTGATTCTCGACCTGCTCGCGCCGATCCGCGCCTTGCCCAACCAGGCGGCGCGCCGTCCGGCCGTGGTGCAAGGCGAGGGCGAGCAGCAGCGGCCTTTGCTGGTGCTGGTGGTGGACGATTCGGTAACAGTGCGCAAGGTCACCAGTCGCCTGCTGGAACGCCACGGCATGCATGTGCTCACCGCCAAGGACGGCGTGGACGCCATGGCATTGCTGGCCGAGCATTCGCCGGACCTGATGCTGCTGGACATCGAGATGCCCCGCATGGATGGTTTCGAAGTGGCGACGCAAGTGCGCAACGACCCACGCCTGGCGCATCTGCCGATCATCATGATCACCTCCCGCACCGGCCAGAAACACCGCGACCGCGCCATGGCCATCGGCGTCAACGACTACCTGGGCAAGCCGTACCAGGAGTCGGTGCTGCTCGACAGCATCGCCCACTGGAGCAAGACCCATGCATGAGCACCGCACCAGCCATCTCACTGGTTTGTTGCTGCCCCTGGCCGACCGTCACCTGATCCTGCCGAACGTGGCCGTGGCCGAGCTGATCGACTACCAGAGCAGCGTGTTCGATCTGGACACCCCGCCCTGGTTCCTGGGCTGGGTAAGCTGGCGCGAACGGCAGATTCCGCTGCTGAGCTTCGAGTCAGCCTGCGGCCAGAAGACCGTGATCGGCGAGCGCGCCCGCATCGTCGTGCTCAACGCCCTGGGCGGCCGCCCGGAACTGCGTTTCATCGCGCTGCTGGTCCAGGGCATCCCGCGCTCCTGCAAGCTCGACACCCAGTTGAGCTACGTCGACGTGCCGCTGTGCGGATTGGAGCAGGCGGCCGTGCAAGTGGGCGAGCATGTCGCGAAAGTGCCGGATCTGCTAGCGTTGGAAGAGCTGGTGGTTGCGGCGGGGTTGGTAAGAGCCTGAGTCAGCCATCTGACTAATGTAGGAGCGAGCCTGCTCGCGATAGCGTAGTGTCAGGCAACATCAATGTTGGCTTTTACACCGCCATCGCGAGCAAGCTCGCTCCCACAAGGGTCGCATCAATCCGGGCTAACCATTACTCCCACCGTAACGATCCGCCGCCGAGCTTGATTGATGCCCACGCCACAACACTCCTAAGGTGACCTCCACGACAGCGAACCCGTGGAGTGGTCATGACAACAACAATATCCCCCGACTCGCGATGGACGCGGCGGCGCAGCGAAAAGCAGCGGCGCCTGGCGTTGGTGAAGGGGCTTGCCGACGGTGTGGTCCTGCCCACCGACAAGATCGTCGCGGCGCTGGAGGCGTTGATCCTGCCTGGCGACCGTGTGGTGCTGGAGGGCAATAACCAGAAGCAGGCGGATTTCCTGTCGCGTTCCCTGGCGAAGACCGATCCGGGAAAGCTGCATGACTTGCACATGATCATGCCCAGCGTCGGCCGGTCCGAGCACCTGGACCTGTTCGAGCGCGGCATCGCCCGCAAGCTCGATTTCTCCTTTGCCGGCACGCAGAGCCTGCGCATCAGCCAACTGCTGGAAGACGGCCTGCTGGAAATCGGCGCGATCCACACCTACATCGAGCTCTACGCCCGGCTGGTGGTCGACCTGATTCCCAACGTGGTGCTTTCGGCCGGTTTCATGGCCGACCGCGCCGGTAATATCTATACCGGTCCCAGCACCGAAGACACCCCGGCGCTGATCGAACCGGCGGCGTTCAGCGACGGTATCGTCATCGTTCAGGTCAATCAGTTGGTGGACGATGTCAGCGACCTGCCCCGCGTAGACATTCCAGCATCCTGGGTCGACTTCGTGGTGGTGGCCGACAAGCCGTTCTACATCGAGCCGCTGTTCACCCGCGACCCGCGCCACATCAAGCCCGTGCATGTCTTGATGGCAATGATGGCGATTCGCGGGATCTACGAAAAACACAACGTCCAGTCGCTCAACCACGGCATTGGTTTCAACACCGCCGCCATCGAATTGATCCTGCCGACCTACGGCGAATCACTCGGACTGAAGGGCAAAATCTGCCGCAACTGGACGCTCAATCCGCACCCGACGCTGATCCCGGCCATCGAAAGCGGCTGGGTCGAGAGCGTGCATTGCTTCGGCACCGAACTGGGCATGGAAAACTACATCGCCGCCCGGCCTGATGTGTTTTTTACCGGGCACGACGGTTCGCTGCGTTCCAATCGAATGGTTTGCCAACTGGCCGGGCAGTACGCGGTGGACCTGTTCATTGGCGCCACCTTGCAGGTGGACGGCGACGGCCATTCCTCCACCGTGACCCGTGGCCGACTGGCCGGTTTCGGCGGTGCGCCGAACATGGGTCACGACCCGCGCGGTCGCCGTCACGGCACGCCGGCCTGGCTCGACATGCGCCATGGCGACGGCGAGGCGCCGCTGCTCGAACGCGGCAAGAAACTGGTGGTGCAGATGGTCGAGACGTTCCAGGAGGGCGGCAAACCGACCTTCGTTGACACCCTCGACGCGGTGGACGTGGCGAAGAAAGCCGGCATGCCCCTGGCGCCGATCATGATCTACGGCGACGACGTCACCCATCTGCTGACCGAAGAAGGCATCGCCTACCTGTACAAGGCCCGCTCCCTGGAAGAACGCCAGGCAATGATCGCCGCCGTGGCCGGGGTCACCGCCATCGGCCTGCGCCACGACCCGAAAGACACCGCACGCATGCGCCGCGAAGGGCTGATCGCCTTGCCCGAAGACCTCGGCATCCGCCGCACCGACGCCACCCGCGAGTTGCTCGCGGCCAAGAGCGTGGCCGATCTGGTGGAATGGTCCGGTGGCCTCTACAACCCGCCCGCCAAGTTCAGGAGCTGGTAAATGCGCGCCCTTAATCTGCAACCCAAGACGTTATCCCTGGCTGAACGTTTGGCCGACCTGGCAGTGGACGCGTTGATCGATGAAGCCGACCTCTCGCCCAAACCGGCCTTGGTGGACCGTCGCGGTAGCGGCGCCCATACCGATCTGCACCTGGGCTTGATGCACGCTTCGGCGTTGTCGTTGTGGCCGGCATTCAAGGAAATGGCCGAGGCCGCGTTCGACTGTGGCGAGATCGGCTTGCCACTGCGTGAAGCCCTGGGGCGCATCGGCCGGGAAGGTGAAGCCGCGATGCTCACCACCACGGGCGGTGTGAATACTCACCGGGGCGCGATCTGGGCCTTGGGCCTGTTGGTCGCTGCGGCGGCGCTGGAACCTGAGTCCAGTGGCGCTGGCGCCGTCACGTTGCGTGCCGCCCGCCTGGCCTTGCTCAACGACCGTCATGCGCCTCAACCCTTGAGCCACGGTGCCCAAGTGGCCCAGCGCTACGGCGCCCGCGGTGCCCGGGAGGAAGCGCAACTGGCATTTCCGGCGGTGACAACCCTGGGCCTGCCGCAACTCAAGCGCAGCCGCGCGGCCGGCGTCGGCGAACAGAACGCCCGCCTCGACGCCTTGCTGGCAATCATGACCCGCCTGGCCGACACCTGCGTGCTCTATCGCGCCGGCGAAGCGGGTTTGCAGGCGATGCAGCAGGGCGCCAGGGCGGTGCTCGACGCCGGAGGCAGTGCGAGCCTGGGCGGTCGTCGCCAGCTGCACGTGCTGGACCAACAACTGATTGCCTTGAACGCCTCGCCCGGCGGCGCTGCCGACCTGCTCGCCGCTTGCCTGTTTCTCGACCGTATCGAGCGCAGTGATGGCCTCTTCCCAGGAGTGTGCTGATGCAAACCTTATCCTTTGAATTCACCGCCGGGCAGCCGCCACGGGGCCGGGCGCTGGTCGGCTGCGTCGGCTCGGGCGATCTCGAAGTGCTGATCGAGCCCGGGCTGGCGGGCAAGCTGACCATCCAGGTGCAGACCTCGGTCAATGGCAGCGAGCAACGCTGGCAGCACTTGTTCGCGCGCATGTTCGACGGCCAGACGCCTCCCGCGATGGCCATCGAAATTCACGATTTCGGCGCCACCCCCGGTGTGGTGCGTCTGCGCCTGGAACAAGGCTTCGAGGAGATCGGCCATGACTGACAGCGCTGCGTTGCTCAACAAGCACAGTTTCGTCGAGCTCGGTGCCCGGCAACGGGCCAGGGCCTTGCTCGATGACGGTTCGTTCCGCGAACTGCTCGACCCCTTCCAGCGAATCATGTCGCCGTGGTTGCTGCGTCAGGGCGTGGTCCCGCAAAGCGACGATGGCGTAGTGATCGCCAAGGGCGAGCTCGACGGTTTGCCGGTGGTCATCGCCGCCATTGAAGGCGCGTTCCAGGGTGGCAGCCTCGGTGAAGTCGGCGGGGCAAAGATCGCCGGTGCCCTGGAGCTGGCGGCCGAGGACAATCGCAAAGGCATCCCGACCCGGGCCGTGTTGCTGCTGGAGACCGGCGGCGTGCGTTTACAGGAAGCCAACCTCGGGCTCGCGGCAATTGCCGAGATCCATTCGGCGATTATCGACCTGCGCCAATACCAGCCGGTGGTTGGCGTAGTCGCTGGCAGCGTCGGCTGTTTCGGCGGCATGTCCATCGCCGCCGGGCTGTGCAGTTATCTGCTGGTGACGCAGGAAGCGCGGCTGGGGCTGAACGGTCCGCAGGTGATCGAGCAGGAAGCCGGCATCGATGAGTACGACTCCCGCGACCGTCCGTTCATCTGGAGCCTGACCGGTGGCGAACAACGTTTCGCGACCGGGCTGGTGGACCGCTACGTGGCCGATGACGTGGCGCAGATTCGTCGTCAGGTCTGCGAACTGTTGCATCTGGGTGTGCCCACTGAACACCGCAGTGGCCAAGCCAGATTGTTCCTCCAGCGCCTGTCGCGCCTGGACACCGAGGTGCAAATCGAACCGGCAGCGGTTCGCCAGTTGTATCAGGGAGAACGTCCATGAATACATATTCTTTGAGGGGCCTGCGCTGGTTCGAGGCCTTGAGCGGTGGCGTCAAACCGTTGGAAGGCTTGCCTGCTTCGCTGAAAGTGGCCGATGTCCAACTCGGCGAACAAACCGCGCGTCTATTGGCTGTCGTGGCCGATCCCGCCAACCGTTTCCCTCGGGCGCGCAATGGCGAAGTCGGTTTGCTCGAAGGCTGGGGCCTGGCCAACGCCGTGGACGACGCCATCGAGGCCGATCGCAACGCGGCCAGCAAACGTGTGCTGATCGCCATCGTCGATGTGCCGAGCCAGGCCTACGGTCGGCGTGAAGAAGCGCTGGGCATTCATCAGGCTTTGGCCGGCGCGGCGGACAGTTATGCCCGGGCCCGACTGGCCGGGCATCCAGTGATCGGTTTGCTGGTAGGCAAGGCGATGTCCGGTGCGTTCCTCGCCCACGGCTACCAGGCCAACCGGTTGATCGCCTTGCGCGACCCGGGCGTGATGGTCCATGCGATGGGCAAGGCTTCGGCAGCGCGGGTCACCCTGCGCAGCGTCGAGGAACTCGAAGCCCTGGCCGCCAGCGTGCCGCCGATGGCCTACGACATTGACAGTTTTGCCAGCCTGGGACTGCTCTGGGAGACCTTGTCGGTCGAACAGATCGAGCAGCCGACGGCGGCGGACCTGGCGCGGGTGAGCGACTGCTTGCTCCAGGCGATCAACGACGTGGCGGGCACACCTCGGGATCTCAGCGGTCGCCTGGGCGCTGTTCACCGGGCAGCGTCCAGCCACGTTCGGCAATTGTTGAGGGCGCAATGGTGAGCATGCTCCTGGCCCATGACCTGCTCTGGGGGATGACTGCTTTGCAGTTGCCTGCGGATGCGCCGGGCTGGGCTGTCGAGTCGCTCGACCTCGGGCAACCGGTCGTGGTGCGCCGCGCGCTGTCCTCGCCTGGACACATCGCCGTGGGCTTGCGCGGTCGCTCTCGCGAACAGCGCTACGCCGCATCAATGCCGGTGGCGGCGATCCAGCGTCGCGTGCGCCCGGAGGACCTCTGCCATGTTCAATCCCCGCGCGACCTCCCGGCCTTGCAAGCGCTGGCCGAGTTGCGCCCGCTGCTCGACGCCAGTGGCTGGGCCTGGGGTGTCAGCGGCAGCGCCGGGTTTGAACTCGCCACCGGTGTCGAGGCACTGCATGAGCGCAGCGACCTGGATCTGATTCTGCGCACGCCGCAGTGCCTGGATCGGCTCCTGGCCAAGGAGTTGCTGGCGCTACTGGATGCTTCGGTATGCGCCGTGGACATGCAGTTGCAAACCCCTTGCGGCGCCGTCGCCTTGCGCGAATGGGCGGGCTCGTCCCGTCGGGTCTTGCTCAAGGATGATGTTCAGGCCCGGCTGGTGGGCGATCCCTGGCAGCCTTCGTTGGAGCAGGTCGCGTGAGCAGCCTTTTCGTCTTTCCCGGCCAGGGTGCGCAGCGCGTGGGCATGCTTCATGGGGTGGCGCCGCGGATCCTGGACGAGGCGAGTGCTGTGCTCGGTGAGGACGTTTTGCGGTTGGACACCGCCCATGCGTTGCAATCGACCCGCGCCGTGCAGCTGTGCCTGTTGATCGCCGGCGTGGCGGCAGCCCGTCGATTGCTGGAACAGGCTCCCGCGCCTGACTATGTGGCGGGCCTGTCCATCGGTGCGTATCCGGCGGCAGTAGTGGCCGGAGCGCTGGCTTTCGAGGATGCGTTGCGACTGGTCAGCCTGCGCGGCGAACTGATGCAGCAGGCCTACCCGCAAGGCTACGGCATGACGGCAATCATCGGCCTGGACCTCGCGGCGGTGGAAGCCTTGCTGGCCCAGGTACACAGTGAAACAACGCCGGTCTACCTGGCCAATATCAATGCCGATAACCAAGTGGTCATTGCCGGCAGCGACGGCGCCATGGGCCTTGTTGCCGAAAAGGCTCGGAGCCAAGGCGCTGGCAAGGCCTGCCGGTTGGCGGTGAGCGTACCGTCCCATTGCCCGTTGCTGGAGGCGCCGGCCCGGACGTTGGCCGAGGCGTTTGCCGAGGTGCCGTTGAAAGCTCCGACACTGGGCTATCTCAGCGGCAGTCGCGCCCGACCGGTGATAAAGGCCGACGCGCTGCGCGACGACCTCGCCTTCAACATGTGCCGTGTCGTCGATTGGCGCGGCACGGTGCAAAGCGCCTACGAGCGAGGCGTGCGGTTGCAGATCGAACTGCCGCCCGGTGCGGTGCTCACCGCCCTGGCGCGCCGGGTGTTCGAGCAGGGCTCCGTCATTGCCTTCGACGGTGCTCGGCTCGATACCTTGCAAGCGCTGTTGCGTGAGGAGGGAAGCCGCCAACCCTAGACCACCGACTCAAGCTGGCGAAGCACAAAAACAACAACTTCGACGATGCAATTTGAGGACTACGACAATGATTATCTACGGTGTGGCGTTCCTGGCCTTTTGTACCCTGGCGGGTATTTTCATCGGCGAGCTGCTGGGCAAACTGATTGGCGTGCCGGCCAACGTCGGCGGCGTCGGCATTGCGATGCTGCTGTTGATTGGCCTGGGCAGTTACCTGAACAAACGCGGCCTGTTCACGGGCAAATCCGAGGCCGGCGTGGAATTCTGGAGTGCGGTCTACATCCCCATCGTGGTCGCGATGGCGGCCCAGCAAAACGTCTACGGTGCACTCAAGGGCGGGCCGATGGCGATCCTGGCCGGGACCCTGGCGGTGGTGATTGCCTTTGCGTTGGTACCGGTGCTGGTGCGCATTGGCAACAAAGGGCCTCAGGCCGACATCTCCGTCAAGACGGTCGGGTGATTGCCATGTACGAATCCATGATGAAAGTCATCACCGGCTACGGCCTGATCAGCGGTTTTGCCATTGTCGGCATCACCATGTGGGTGTCCTACTGGATCAGCAATACGTTTACCAAGGGACGCCTGCATGGTTCGGCGATCGCCATCCTGCTGGGACTGGTGCTCTCCTACATCGGCGGGGCAATGACCGGTGGGCAGAAGGGCGTGGTGGACATTCCACTGCTGTCCGGGATTGGCTTGCTGGGCGGCGCCATGCTGCGGGACTTCGCCATCGTCGCCACGGCGTTCGGCGTGAGTGTCGAGGAACTCAAGCGCGCCGGTTTCGTTGGAGTGCTGGCCTTGTTTGTCGGCGTCGGTACGTCGTTCATTGCCGGTGTTGGCGTGGCGATGGCCTTTGGTTATACCGATTCGGTGAGCCTGACCACCATCGGTGCGGGAGCCGTGACCTACATCGTCGGGCCGGTGACCGGGGCGGCGATTGGGGCCACTTCCGAGGTGATGGCCCTGTCCATTGCCGCCGGGTTGATCAAGGCGATCCTGGTGATGGTGGCGACACCGTTCGTGGCGCCGTACATCGGTCTCAACAACCCTCGTAGCGCGGTAATCTTTGGTGGGCTGATGGGCACCTCCAGCGGCGTGGCCGGTGGCCTGGCTGCGACCGATCCGAAGCTGGTGCCTTATGGCTGTCTGACGGCGGCGTTCTATACCGCCCTTGGGTGCTTGCTCGGGCCTTCGCTGTTGTTCCTGATCATGCGGGGGTTGATGGGGTAGGGCTTCAGTTATTCTTTGAAAGGACTGGCGTCATCGCGAGCAAGCTCGCTCCCACAGGGGATTTGTGAGCACCGATCCAATGTGGGAGCGAGCTTGCTCGCGATGAAGGCGGCTGGGTCTCAAGCCTGGCGATTGGCATACATCCGGCACTCCGCCAACAGCGCCAGCAGGTTCGGATCGCGCTCCTTGGCCTTGAGGAACACCACGCCGATGTGCTGCTGCAACCGGTACTTTTCCTGCAACGGGATCAGCTTCACCCGGTTTTCATACACCGCCGCAATCCGGCCTGGCAGCAAGGCGTAGCCCACCCCGGAGCTGACCATGCTCAGCAGGGTGAAGATGTCGTTGACCTGCATCGCCACTTTCGGCTCGAACCCCGCCTGCTTGAACACCCGGATACCGTCCTGATGCGTGGCGAAGCCCTGGGTCAGGGTGATGAAGGTCTCGTCGCGGACTTCGGCCAGGTCGACCTCGCTGCGTTGGGCGAAGGGCGAGTCGGCGGGCGTGGCGAGGAAAATGTCATCGGAAAACAGCGCGATCTGCTCGCAATCCGGGTCGTGGACGCTGTCGTCCAGCGACACCAGGATCGCATCGACCTCCATGTTCTTGAGCTTGTACAACAGGTCGATGTTGGAGCCCATGATCAGATCGATGTTGAGCTCGCTGCGCCGGATCTTCAGGCCCATGATCAGTTGCGGCACGGTCTTGACGGTCAGTGAATACAAAGATCCCAGCTTGAAACGCTCGGCGGAAAAACCGGCCGCCTCGCGGGTCAGGCGTACGCTTTCGACCACGTCCTGAATCAGCTTCTGCGCACGCTCCTCCAGCACATAGGCGCTTTCCAGCGGCGTGAGATTGCGGCCTTCGTGCTTGAACAACGGACAGCGCAACGCGCTCTCCAGCGAGTGAATGGCCCGATGCACGCTGACATTGCTGGTCTGCAACTCGACCGCCGCCCGCGCCAGGTTGCCGGTGCGCATGAACGCCAGGAACACCTCGAGTTTCTTCAGGGTCAATTCTTCGTCGATGAGCATGGGGCGGACTCTTGTTCGTATGGGCTGATTGTGCCCCATGTCTTCCCGGCGACGCGATTTATGTGGCTTGGGTGCTGTTGTGGCGAGGGAGCTTGCTCCCGCTTGACCGGGCTGGCGCTCCGGTGTGTAGCGCTCACAAAATCTTTGGGGCGGCTGCGCCACCCAGCGGGAGCAAGCTCCCTCGCCACGGGGGTTGTGTTCGACGCTCGAAGCAAGGCATTGCACTTTCAGGCGCCAGGCCTGAGCCTTGGCGCCAAATTCGTAAAAGGGGGGTGGGTCTGGATGTATCACGGGGAACGACTCAACGCCTGGACGCACCTGGTGGGCGCGGTCGCCGCGTTTATCGGTGCGGTGTGGCTGCTGGTGATTGCCGGGATGGCCGGCGATCCGTGGAAGATCGTCAGCGTGGCAATCTACGGGTTCACCTTGCTGGTGCTGTACAGCGCTTCGACGGTCTATCACAGCGTGCGTGGCCGCAAAAAAGAAATCATGCAGAAGGTCGACCACTTTTCGATCTACCTGTTGATCGCCGGCAGCTACACGCCGTTCTGCCTGGTAACGCTGCGCGGGCCGTGGGGCTGGACGTTGTTTGGGATCGTCTGGGGGCTGGCGGTGATCGGTATCCTGCAGGAAATCAAGCCGCGTTCCGAAGCGCGGATCCTTTCGATCGTCATCTATGCGGTGATGGGCTGGATCGTTCTGGTGGCGGTCAAACCGCTACTGGCGGCGCTGGGCAGCGCCGGGTTTGCCTGGCTGGCCTCGGGAGGCGTGCTGTATACCGTCGGCATCATCTTCTTCGCGCTCGACCATCGCCTGCGCCACGCCCATGGCATCTGGCACCTGTTTGTCATCGCCGGCAGCCTTTTGCATTTCGTGGCGATTCTGTTCTACGTGCTTTGAGCGGTCGCAAACAGGCGATCAAGTTGCGCCTGGGCCTGGCTGGCGACAATTTCCAGCAAGGCCCCCACGGTGTGGGGCGGGGCTTCATTGGCGCGGGTTACGGCGTACAAGGCAATGGGCAACGGCGGCGACAATGGCCTGATAGCCGTACGGGCGCGTGAAGCCCCCAAGGCGGTAAACGGGTCGATGACCGCCAGCCCGGCGCCGGATTCGACCATGGCCCGGGCCAGTGAGTACGTCTGTACGGCAATGCTCACTCGGGGCGGCGGTTCCACTGACTTGAGGTAGCCATCCAGCCTGGCGGACAGCGGGTCGGTGCTGGACAAGCCGATCAACGGCGCGCCGGCCAGCTCCTGCAACGGCATAGGCGTGCCGATTACCGCTTCGGGCCAGTGACCGCTCGGTGCCAGGGCTACCAATACGCCGCTGGCGAGGCGCTCGGCCTTGAGGCCAGGGTGATCGGGCGATTGCAAGCTGAGGGCTACATCGATTTCGCGCATCAGCAGGTTCTGCGTCAGTTCGCGGCTGTGGGCGCTGGACAACTCGCAGACGATGTCCGGGTAGCGTCGGGTCCATTGATGGATAGCCGTGGGCAGCAGCGACAGGGCCAAGGCCGGCGTGGCGCCAATTCGCAAGCTGTGCCCCGGTTCGCGGCGCAGGCTTTGGGCCAGGCGCCGCACGCCTTGCAGGCTTTCGCTGACCTTGTCGACTTCGCGCTCCAGCTCCAGCGCTTCGGGGGTGGCCTGCAACTTGCCGCGCACCCGCAGGAACAAGGCAAAGCCCAACTGCTGCTCGGCATGCTGCAATACCTTGGTCACCGCCGGCTGGGAAACGTGCAGCAACTGGGCGGCGCCGCTGATGGAGCCGGTCTGGCGGATGGCCTGGAAAATCTCGATATGGCGAAGGCGCATGGCGTGCCCATAACCTTTGTTTATAGGAGGCTCATCTTTATTCATTGTTCGAACGCTGTCACCTGGCCCTAACCTCGGGTCATTCGAAACGGTTGCGAGGCGGACATGGCTAAGCGGGTATGCATTATTGGCGGCGGCGTGGTCGGCCTGGCGACGGCTTACGCGCTGGTCCGCGATGGGATCGACGTCACGCTGGTGGAGGCGCGCGATGCATTGGGCAGCGAGACCAGCTTCGCCAACGGCGGCCAGTTGTCCTATCGCTACGTCACGCCGCTGGCCGACGCCGGGGTGCCGTGGCAGGCCTTGGGCTGGATGTTGCGCGGCGATTCGCCGCTCAAGCTGCGTCCGCGCCTGGACCCGGCCCAGTGGCGCTGGATGGCAGCGTTCATCGCCGCATGCCGGACTTCGGTCAACCGGCGCAACGGCGCCCATCTGTTGCGCCTGGCGCTGTTGAGCCAGACGACGCTGCGGACCTGGCGCGAAGAGGATCATCTCGATGGCTTCGAGTGGCGGCGCAACGGTAAGCTGGTGACGTTTCGCAGTGCCAGCCATTTTGCGCATGCCCGGCAACGTGTGGCCGACGCTGTTCATCAGCAGGTACTGGGCGCGAACGAATGCACGACGCTGGAGCCTGCGCTGGCCGGCGTGCCGTTCGTGGGCGGCATCTACACACCTGATGAGGAAGTCGCCGATTGTCATGGCTTCTGCCTGCAACTCGCGGCGCGGCTGCGCGCTTCGGGGCGCTGCGAATTCCTCTTGGGGCGCGCGGTGACCGCTATCGAGCATGCCGACGGCGCGGTGCATGCCGTCAACCTGGGCGAGCAGCGTGTGGAGGTCGAGCACCTGGTAATCGCCGCCGGCCACCGCAGCGTTGCGCTGGCATTGCCAGGCGTGCGGATGCCGCTGTATCCGCTCAAGGGCTACAGCCTGACGGTGCCGATCGACACCCGGCATCGGGCGCCGGAACTGAGCATCACCGACTACGACCGCAAGGTCGTCTACGCGCGCATCGGTGAGCAGCTGCGGGTGGCGGCCATGGTCGACATCGTCGGCTTCGACCCTGCGCCGGATCCCAGGCGTCTGGCGCTGATTCAGCGCCAGGCCATGGAAACATTTCCCATGGCCGGTGATTACGATCGCGCTGTGGAATGGGCGGGCATGCGCCCGGCGACGCCTAGCGGCGTGCCGCTGATCGGTGCCAGCGCTTACCGCAACCTGTGGCTCAACCTCGGCCATGGAGCCTTGGGTTTTACCCTGGCCTGCGGCAGCGGTCGCTTGCTCAGTGAAATGATCCGCCAGCACACACCTTCCATCGACTTGCAGGGCCTCACGCCCCGCGCCGCCTGACCCACCCGCAACGGAGAACAACAATGCAAAAAATCACGTTGATCGGCTGCACCCTGAGCCTGCTATTGAGCTCCTCGGTTTTTGCCAATGAGGCGCCAACGGCGGGCACGCTGGGCAAGATCGCTAGCAGCAAGACCATCACCCTGGGCTATCGCGACGCCTCGGTGCCGTTTTCCTATGTCGCGGATAACAGCGGTAAACCCATAGGTTATTCGGTGGAACTGGCGAGCAAGATCGTCGAGCGCATCAAGCAGCAACTGGCGCTGCCGCAACTGAGCGTGAAGTACAACCTGGTGACTTCCCAGACACGAATCCCGCTGGTGCAGAACGGCACCGTGGATCTGGAATGCGGCTCCACCGGCGTGACTGCCGAGCGGCAGAAGCAGGTGGCGTTTTCCTACGGTTTCATTTACGTGAAGGGTCAGTTGCTGACGGCCAGGGACAGCGGCATCCACAGCTTCGCTGACCTGCGCGGCAAGAACGTGGTGACCACCGCCGGCACGACCAACGAGCGGTTCCTGAAGAGCTACAACCAGGACAACAAGGCCGACATGTTCATCATCAGCGCCAAGGACCACGGCGAGTCCTTCCAGATGCTCGAGACCGGCCGGGCGGCGGCGTTCTACATGGACGATGCGCTGCTCTACGGCGAACGGGCCAAGGCCCGCGATCCGCACAAATGGGTGGTGGTCGGAGAAGAGCAGTCGCGGGAAATCTACAGCTGCATGGTGCGCAAGGACGATCCGCAATTCCTCGCACTGGTCAACGCGACCCTGGCCGATTTGTACAAGTCGGGGGAGATCAACGAGATCTACGACCGCTGGTTCCAGAAACCGATTCCACCCAAGGGCCTGAACCTGGAATTTCCGATGACCAGCGAGTTGAAGGCGATCATTGCCAAGCCGACCAGCGAGCCGGTGCAGTAGCCCGTCCAGACATCCAAGATCCCTTGTGGGAGCGAGCTTGCTCGCGATAGCGCCGGATCAGTCAGCATCGAGATTGACTGACCCACCGCCATCGCGAGCAAGCTCGCTCCCACAGGGGGATAGGGGGACATCTGATTTCAGAAATCCCCCCACAACTGCTGCGCCACCGCCAACGCCACTACCGGCGCGGTTTCGGTGCGCAGCACGCGGGGGCCGAGGCGGGCGGCTTGGTAGCCGGCGGCTTTGGCCTGCTCGACCTCGGCATCCGACAAGCCGCCCTCGGGGCCGATCAGGAAGGCCAGTGTGGACGGTTTGTCATGGCTGACCAGCGGCTCGGCCACCGGGTGCAGTACCAGTTTCAGTTCGGCCTCGGCCTGCTTCAACCAGTCCGCCAGCAACAGCGGCGGGTGGATCACCGGCACGGTCGAGCGCCCGCACTGTTCGCAGGCGCTGATCGCTACCTGGCGCCAGTGCAGCAGACGCTTGTCGGCGCGCTCGTCCTTGAGGCGCACTTCGCAGCGCTCGCTGAAAATCGGCGTGATCTCGCTGACCCCCAATTCCGTGGCCTTCTGGATCGCCCAGTCCATGCGCTCGCCCCGGGACAGGCCCTGGCCGAGGTGAATACGCAGCGGCGATTCAGGCTGTCCGGCGAATTGCTCGTCCAGTTGTACCCGCACGCGTTTCTTGCCGACTTCGGCCAGGGTGCCGCGAAACTCCTGGCCGGAGCCATCGAACACCTGCACCGCATCGCCCTCGGCCATGCGCAGCACCCGGCCTATGTAGTGGGCCTGGGCCTCAGGCAGCTCGTGATCGCCGAGGCTCAGGGGGGCGTCGATGAAGAAGCGGGACAGTCTCATGTTTTGTTCTCTACACAATCGGATTGCGCATTGCTGCGTGGTCGGGGGCTTTGCGGTGAGCAAGCTTTTGTGGCGAGGGAGCTTGCTCCCGCTGGGCTGCGAAGCGGCCCCATTCTTGCGATTGCTGCGCAATCGAGCGGGAGCAAGCTCCCTCGCCACGGAGAAATTCGTTCACAGACGTATCAGCCCGGATCGCGATAACCCGGGTGAAAGTCCTTCGGCACCGCCACGCTGACCTTGTCCCGGGTGGCGATATCAATCCCTTCGCTGGCAACTTCCGCCAGAAAATCGATCTGCTCGGGGGTGATGACATATGGCGGGAGGAAATACACCACGCTGCCCAGCGGCCGCAGCAGGGCGCCGCGCTCCAGGGCATGCTGGAACACGGCCAGGCCGCGCCGTTCCTGCCATGGATACGCGGTTTTGCTCGCCTTGTCCTTGACCATCTCGATAGCCAGTACCATGCCGGTCTGGCGCACTTCGGCCACGTTCGGGTGGTCGACCAGGTGGGCGGTGGCGCTGGCCATGCGCTGGGCCAGGACCTTGTTGGTTTCGATGACGTTGTCGTCTTCGAAAATATCCAGGGTCGCCAGCGCCGCCGCGCAAGCCAGCGGATTGCCCGTGTAGCTGTGGGAATGCAGGAAGGCGCGCAGGGTCGGGTAGTCGTCGTAGAACGCGCTGTAGACCTCATCGGTTGTCACGCACGCCGCCAGCGGCAGGTAGCCGCCGGTCAGGGCCTTGGACAGGCAAAGGAAGTCTGGCGTGATACCGGCCTGTTCGCAGGCAAACATCGTCCCGGTGCGGCCGAAGCCGACCGCGATTTCGTCGTGGATCAGGTGCACGCCATAGCGGTCGCAGGCTTCACGCAACAGCTTCAGGTACACCGGGTGGTACATGCGCATGCCGCCGGCGCCCTGGATCAGCGGTTCGACGATCACCGCCGCCACCGTGTCGTGGTGCTCGGCCAGGGTTTGCTCCATGGCCGCGAACATGTTTCGCGAATGTTCTTCCCAGCCCATGCCTTCGGGGCGGTGGTAGCAGTCGGGGCTCGGCACCTTGAGCGTGTCCAGCAACAACGCCTTGTAGGTTTCGGTGAACAGCGGTACATCGCCCACCGACATCGCCGCGATGGTTTCGCCGTGGTAGCTGTTGCTCAGGGTAACGAAGCGTTTCTTGTCGGGCCGGCCGCGATTGATCCAGTAATGAAAGCTCATCTTCATCGCCACTTCGATGCAGGACGAGCCGTTATCGGCATAGAAGCACCGGGTCAGGCCTTCAGGCGTCATCTTCACCAGGCGTTCGGACAACTCGATCACCGGCTGGTGGCTGAAACCGGCGAGAATCACATGCTCGAGCTGATCGACCTGATCCTTGATGCGCTGGTTGATGCGCGGGTTGGCGTGGCCGAACACATTGACCCACCAGGAACTCACCGCATCAAGGTAGCGCTTGCCTTCGAAGTCCTCAAGCCACACGCCTTCGCCGCGCCGGATAGGAATCAGCGGCAGTTGTTCGTGATCTTTCATCTGGGTGCAGGGGTGCCACAGCACGGCAAGATCGCGCTGCATCCACTGGTTATTCAGGCCCATGTACAGTCTCCTCGAGGCGGCTCGCGGCGGGCGCGGGCAAAACAATCGCGCAAGCCTATGCAATGGCGGGCCGGGGAACAACCCATTGTGTCGTCCCCACCCGTTTCAGTGAGGTGATAGACGTCGCTGGCGGCGTTTTGATGGCTGACGTATTCTTCGCCGTTCCCGGAGCCGACTGGCTCGAAAAACCGAAAATTCTTACGTAATTCCGGAGTTCGCTGAATGTCTGCTGGTTGGCTGCGCGCCTGTGCGCTGGTGATGATAGGGCTGTTCAGCGTTTCGGCGCTGGCCAAGGACAAACAACCGACGGCCATCGTCATCGGCGGCGGGCTGGCCGGGCTCACGGCGGCCTACGAGTTACAGAACAAGGGTTGGGCCGTGACCCTGCTGGAAGCCAAACCGAGCCTGGGCGGCCGTTCGGGCATGGCCACCAGCGAGTGGATCGGCAACGATAAGGTCCAGCCGGTACTGAACAAGTACGTTTCGACCTTCAAGCTGAGCACCACACCGGCGCCGGAATTCGTGCGCACCCCCAGCTATCTGATCGACGGCACCTATTTTACTGCCGCCGACCTGGCGACCAAGCAGCCAGCCACGGCCGAGGCGCTCAAGCGCTACGAAACTACCCTGGATGATCTGGCCCGTTCCATCGACGACCCACTGAACCCGACGGCTACCAGTACCTTGCACGCGCTCGACCAGATCACCGTGTCCAACTGGCTGGACCGCTTGCAATTGCCGGCGACCGCCCGACAGTTGGTCAACCAGGAAATCCGCACGCGCTATGACGAGCCGTCGCGCCTGTCGTTGCTGTATTTCGCCCAGCAGAACCGCGTCTATCGCGGCGTGTCCGACCGTGACCTGCGCGCCTCGCGCCTGCTCGGTGGCAGCCCGGTATTGGCCCAGGCATTCGTCAAGCAACTGAAAACCATCAAGACGAGCTCGCCGGTGTCGGCCATTTCCCAGGACAAGGACGGCGTCACCGTCAAGGTCGGCAGCGTCGGTTACCAGGCCGACTATGTTGTACTGGCCGTGCCCTTGCGAGCATTGAACAAGATCCAACTGACCCCGGCCCTGGATACCCAGCACCTGGGTGCGATCAAAGGCACCAACTACGGCTGGCGCGACCAGATCATGCTCAAGTTCAAGACCCCGGTCTGGGACAGCAAGGCACGCATGTCGGGCGAGATCTACAGCAACGCCGGCCTGGGCATGATGTGGATCGAGCCAGCCATGAAGGGTGGCGCCAACGTTGTCATCAACCTGTCCGGCGACAACGCACGGGTGATGCAGGCCTTCGGCGACAAGCAGATGGTCGACCAGGTGTTGATCCGCCTCCACGCGTTTTATCCACAGGCGCGCGGTGCATTCACCGGTTATGAAATCCGCCGCTACAGCACCGACCCTTCCATGGGCGGCGCGTACCTGGCGTTTGGTCCGGGCCAGATCAGCAAGTACTGGCGCCTGTGGGAAAAACCATTGCAGCGCGTCGCCTTTGCCGGCGAACACACCGACGCGCTGTACCCAGGCACCCTGGAAGGCGCACTGCGCAGCGGCCAGCGCGCCGCCAGCCAGGTTGAAGACCTGGCGGCGGGCAAGTCGTTCGAACCACCGAAAGTCGCCCCGGCCGCAGCCGCTGCCGCCGGAGCGGTGGCGGCGAAGAAAGGCAACTTCTTCAGCAACCTGTTCGGCGGCTCGGATGATGACAAGAAGCCGGAGCCGGCCAAGGCTCCCGAGCCGGTAGCGCCGCCTCCAGCGCCGGCACCGGCCCCCGTCCCAGCCCCTGCGCCGGTGGAACCACCCGCGCCGGCGCCGGCGAAGACCGAGCCAGCCAAGAAAGCCACGGCCAAGCCAGCGGCGAAGAAGCCGGCGGCCAAGGCCCCGGCAAAAAAGGCCCCGGCCAAGGCACCAGTGAAAAAGGCTGAGCCAGTGAAGAAACCCGCCGCCAAACCGGCAACGACTACTGAGACCAAGGCTCAGTAACGTCAAGTGGAAAGAACGCTGCCTTCACTTAAGGCAATCAATAAACCCGTGGCGAGGGAGCTTGCTCCCGCTGGGCCGCGAAGCGGCCCCAAACCCTCCCAATGCGGAGCATCAGACACACCGCACCCGCCGGTTTACGACTGCTTCGCAGCCGAGCGGGAGCAAGCTCCCTCGCCACGGGTCGATCATTACGCCGACGTCCCGCATGTCTCGACGATATATCGGAAACTTCCCACCCTTTAACCGGAAGCAGCCGATAGAGCTCGCCGGGCCATGCGTTCAGGCTCCTTGAAAAACAGGAGTGCGTATGAAAATACTGATGGCAATGGTCGTATCGATTTCGCTGTACGGGTGTGTGTATGGTGAATGTCGGGATCCCCTGATGATTCCGATGGTTCCAGAACGGGACCCTCAGTTGACGTACAAATGCACCTTCGACCCATACCACCCCAAATGCTCAGTGAATTGATAACCACAGGCTTTGGCTCATAAAAACCGGGCCTCTGGGAGGAGCGAGCCTGCTCGCGATGAGGCCCTCCGGCCAAGCTGATGTCCCGGCTCCCCCGCCATCACGCAGCGCATCCGCTTTAATCTTTCCTTAACGCACCCGTCCCAGACTGATGATCGTATTTCTCGATATTTCAAAGCGAAATTTTCCGCTTTAATTCGATAGATAACTCGCTAGTCTTGGTCACAGTTTTTACAGGATATGAGCAATGCAGCTACGCAACTCTTCTTCTCGCTATGGCTGGGTCAGCATCGTTTCGCACTGGGCCGTTGCCTTGGCGGTGTATGGGCTGTTCGCGCTGGGCCTGTGGATGGTCGGGCTGGATTATTACAGCACCTGGCGCAAAGACGCGCCGGACATCCACAAGAGCATCGGCCTGGTGCTGTTGGCGGTGATGGTGCTGCGAGTGATCTGGCGTTTCGTCAGCCCGCCGCCACCGACCCTGGAGACCTATGGCCGCCTTACACGCGTCGGCGCCAGGATTGGTCATAGTGCACTGTATCTCGGGCTGTTCGCCGTGATGATCGCCGGTTACCTGATTTCCACCGCAGACGGTGTCGGGATCTCGGTGTTTGGTTTGTTTGAAGTACCCGCGCTGGTGTCCGGACTGCCCAATCAGGCAGACGTCGCCGGCCAGATCCACTTCTACCTGGCATGGGCGCTGGTAATTTTTTCCGGCCTCCATGCGTTGGCAGCATTGAAGCACCACTTTATCGACCGTGACGCGACCCTCAAGCGCATGCTGGGACGCCAAGCCTGATGTTCAACCTCGACTCCAAAGGAATAGAAAGCATGTTGAAAAAGACGCTCGCCGCCCTGGCAATCGGTTCTGCCCTGCTGTCCGCCGGCCAGGCCATGGCCGCAGACTACGTGGTCGACAAGGAAGGCCAGCACGCCTTCGTCGACTTCAAGATCAGCCACCTGGGCTACAGCTACATCACCGGTACCTTCAAGGACATCGACGGCAAGTTCAGCTTCGACGCCGCCAAGCCTGAAGCCAGCAAGATCGAATTCAACGTCAACACCGCCAGCGTGTTCACCAACCACGCCGAGCGTGACAAGCACATCGCCAGCGCTGACTTCCTGAACGCCAGCAAATTCGGCAAGGCCACCTTCGTGTCCACCAGTGTCAAGTCCACCGGCGCAAACACCGCCGATGTGACCGGTGACCTGACCCTGCTGGGCGTGACCAAGCCGGTCGTGGTCAAGGCAACCTTCCTGGGCGAAGGCAAGGACCCATGGGGTGGCTACCGTGCCGGCTTCGAAGGCACTACCACGATCAAGCGTTCCGACTTCGGCAAGCAGAAAGACCTGGGTCCGAAATCCGACGTGGTCGAGCTGTACGTGACGTTTGAAGGTGTTCAGGCGAAGTAACTTTCGCGCCTGACAAAAAAACGCCCCTGGTCTCGCGGCCTGGGCGTTTTTTATTGTGCGGATTTCGGCGACACAGATAACCCTGTGGGAGCGAGCTTGCTCGCGATGGCGTCAGTTCTGTCACATTGATGTGACTGAGCCACCGCTATCGCGAGCAAGCTCGCTCCCACATTTGGAATTGTGTGGGGCCAAAAAAATGCCCCGGCTCGCAAGAACCGGGGCATTTTTCATGGCTTGGAAAACTCAGCGATTGCGTGTCAGCAAGGCCGGTTTTTCGCCGCGTGGACGGCTTGGCAATTGGTCCAGCTGTTCAGGCGTCGGGAAACGATCGACTTTCGATTCCTTGTGCATGATTTTCGGCTGGTTGCCACGCGGGTTCTGCACGGCAGGTTCCTGACGAGGCTGGTCATCATCACGTGCCGGGCGGCGTGGACGGGACTCTTCGCGGCGGGCCTGGCCGTCACGTGGGGCGCCATTACGCGGACCGCTGCGCTTGCCTGGCGGAGTGCCGGTGGACGAGCCGTTGCTGTTGCGCGGTCCGTTCTGGCGACCCTGTGGCTGGCCACCGCGGGGGGCGCCGGCACCAGCGCCTGTTGCCGGGGCTCCCGGACGGCGACCGCGACCCTGGGCCGGTTTCTGCTGCGGCACGTAGTCCACGCGGTTACCGAAGTTATCGACATCGTCGTCGAGGAATTCGTCCGGGGCGCGGTCGGCGGCCGCGGCGCGAGGCGCAGGGCGTTGCTGCTCACGGGCCGGAGTGCCTTCGCGGGGCTTCTGCTCGCGGGCTGGGCGTTCGCCGCGACCGTTGCTGTTGCTGGCCGATTTTTCCTTGCCCTTGTCCTTGCCTTTGTCCTTACGACCGCCGCCACCACCGCCGCCATTCGGGCCGTCGCCGCGCGGGCCACGAGGATTGCGCGGATTGCGCACATCCGGACGCTCACGCACTTCAGGCTTCTCGGCCTCGATGGTGCTGGCATCAAAGCCCATCAGGTCGCCGTCAGGGATTTTCTGCTTGGTCATGCGCTCGATGCTTTTGAGCAACTTCTCTTCGTCGGGCGCGACCAGGGAAATCGCCTCGCCCGAACGACCGGCCCGGCCGGTACGGCCGATACGGTGAACGTAATCTTCATCGACGTTCGGCAGCTCGAAGTTGACCACATGAGGCAACTGGTCGATATCGAGGCCACGGGCGGCGATGTCGGTGGCCACGAGGATGCGCACTTCGCCGGCCTTGAAGTCGGCCAGGGCCTTGGTACGGGCGTTCTGGCTCTTGTTGCCGTGGATCGCCACAGCCGGCAGGCCGTGCTTGTCCAGGTATTCGGCCAGGCGATTGGCGCCGTGTTTGGTGCGGGTGAAGACCAGGACCTGTTCCCAGGCGCCCGTGGTGATCAGGTGGGCCAGCAGGGCACGCTTGTGGCTGGCCGGCAGGCGGAACACGCGCTGCTCGATGCGCTCGACCGTGGTGTTCGGCGGCGTGACTTCGATGCGTTCCGGGTTGTGCAGCAGCTTGCCGGCAAGGTCAGTGATGTCCTTGGAGAACGTCGCCGAGAACAGCAGGTTCTGGCGCTTGGCCGGCAAACGGGCCAGCACTTTCTTCACGTCATGGACAAAACCCATGTCGAGCATGCGGTCGGCTTCGTCCAGCACGAGGATTTCCACGTGGGACAAATCGACGCTGCCCTGGCCAGCCAGATCCAGCAGGCGGCCCGGGCAGGCCACCAGGACATCGACGCCACGGGCCATGGCCTGGACCTGCGGGTTCATGCCGACGCCGCCGAAGATGCAGGCGCTGACGAACTTCAGGTCACGCGCGTAGACCTTGAAGCTCTCGTGGACCTGGGCCGCCAGTTCGCGGGTTGGGGTCAGGACCAGCACGCGGGGTTGGCGCGGGCCGTGACGCTGGGATTTGTCCGGATGACCGTTGGGGAACAGCCGCTCCAGGATCGGAAGGGCGAAACCGCCGGTTTTACCAGTACCTGTCTGTGCGGCGACCATCAGGTCGCGACCTTGCAACACGGCGGGGATGGCCCGCTGTTGCACCGGGGTAGGCTGGGTGTAGCCGGCGGCTTCGATGGCGCCGACTAAAGCCTCGGAGAGACCGAGGGAAGCAAAGGACATGAGTAATCCTGTTTTTAGTGAGGGCCTGGCCCAATGGGATAGTCTTGCCTGGCGCAAATGACGGTCATTGGAAGACGTCATCCCGTCCGGTCCTGCCGGGTCTGGAAGACGGGTCCGGACAGGGCTCGCGCGGGCTGGAAGCTGCGCTGTAGCGGTGTCGGGATGCCTTTTGCAAGACCGGGCGTCCGGGCGTGAGCCTGGCGGGAAGGCCCGAGTATAACAGAGCAATCGCCGCGCGCCGCTTTCCTGCTGCTCAACGGTGTATTTCAGTGGGGCGCCGGGTCTTGCGGTGCCGCCTTGCCGGCCGGATCGGCACCATAGCGGGCGCTCAGCTCGGCATAGGCCGGTTCGCGCTTGAAGCGCTTGAGTTCAGCGCCGAAGCGCTGCACCAGCAAATCCATGCCGGCGCTGCGCCGTACCGCCAGGTATTGGCTTTGACGGCTCACGACCGTGGGATTTTCGCTGATCTGGTCACCCAGTTGCAGCGCCTTGAGCACATGCCGGCCCACTCGGCGGTCGGTGATGAGCAGGTCGATCCGGCCCAACTGCAACTTGCCGAAATTGGCTTCGTGGGTGGGTGCGGTTTCCCGCTTGAACCGGGTCGATTCCCTGAACGCCTGGCTGTACAGATAACCCGGAGACGTGCCGACGGTCAGTCCTTCGAGCTCATCGAGCGTGCGAAACGGATGGGGCCGGGCGTTGGCGTAGAACATCACGAACTCGACGTCCGACAGCGGTTCGCTCGGGTAGAGCAGCAGGGAGTCGCGCTCCTCGCTGCGAAAGATATCCAGTGCACCGTCTGCCAGCCCCTGTTCCAGCATCGCCAGGCAACGCTTCCATGGCAGGAACTGCCATTCGACATCAACGCCCAGACGCTTGAACACTATGGCGGTGGTTTCATAGTCCAGGCCCAGGGCCTTGCCGTTCTCCTCATAGACGTAGGGCGCCCAGGGTTCGGTGACGATGCGCAGCTTCTCGGCCCGGGCGCAAACGCTCAGGCACAGGAGTAACAGGACGGTCAGGAGTTGGGCAAAGACGGGCATTGCCTGAGGTTACGATGAGAGCTCATCAAATAGCTAGAGCGCTCTGGCTCGCGGGTTGGTTGCCCTTTGCCTGCAAGGCGCATGAAAAAGGCCCGGGTTTTCACCAGGGCCTTTGCGTACCGGCAGTTCAGTGCCTAGCGCGGCAGCTTGAGGTTGTTCCACACCGCGAGGCTCGGCTCGGCCTGGTTCAACGTGTAGAAGTGCAGGCCCGGCGCGCCACCTTGCAACAATCGTTCACACATCTGCGTGATGACCTCCTCGCCGAAGCGTTGGATGCTGGCCGTGTCGTCGCCGTAGGCTTCCAGTTGCTTGCGGATCCAGCGCGGGATTTGCGCGCCGCAAGCGTCGGAAAAACGCGCCAGTTTGCTGTAGTTGGTGATCGGCATGATGCCCGGTACCACCGGAATGTCGACACCCAGCTTGCGCACACGCTCGACGAAGTAGAAGTAGCTGTCGGCGTTGAAGAAATACTGGGTGATCGCGCTGTTGGCGCCGGCGTTGGCCTTGCGCACGAAATTGCTCAGGTCGTCTTCGAAATTGCGTGCTTGCGGATGCATTTCCGGATACGCGGCGATTTCAATATGAAAGTGCTCGCCGGTCTCCTGGCGGATGAACTCGACGAGCTCGTTGGCGTGGCGCAGTTCACCGCTGGCCATGCCCATGCCCGAAGGCAGGTCGCCGCGCAGGGCGACGATACGCTTGATGCCAGCGGCCTGGTATTGGGTCAGCAGGCTGCGCAGGTCATCCTTGCTGTCGCCCACGCAGGACAAGTGCGGAGCGGCCGGGACTTTGACTTCGCTTTCAAGCTGCAGCACGGTATTCATCGTGCGGTCACGGGTCGAACCGCCGGCGCCATAGGTGCAGGAGAAAAAATCGGGGTTGTAGCCTGCCAGCTGTCGGGCAGTGGCAATCAGTTTTTCATGCCCAGCATCGGTCTTCGTCGGGAAGAACTCGAAGCTGTAGCGACGTTCTTGGGACATGGTCATATCCTTGGAAACTCGTAGGCCGGTGAGGCGCTCGGGCTCTTTGTGGGAGCAGGCTCGCTCCCACAAAGGAGCCGGCTCCCGCAGGGGGAGCCGCGCCGATCAGTAGCGGTAGGCGTGCGGCTTGAACGGGCCTTCGACGGTCACGCCGATGTAGTCAGCCTGTTGCTTGGTCAGCTTGGTGACCACGCCGCCGAAACCGCGGACCATTTCCAGGGCCACTTCTTCGTCGAGCTTCTTCGGCAATACTTCCACCGTCAGGCGCTCGGCTTTCTGCGCCGGCGACAGGTCGGCGTATTTCTGGCCGAACAGGAAGATCTGGGCCAGGACCTGGTTGGCGAACGAACCGTCCATGATGCGGCTTGGGTGACCGGTGGCGTTGCCCAGGTTCACCAGGCGGCCTTCGGCCAGCAGGATCAGGTAGTCATCGTTCTGCGGGTCGAAGCTGCCGGTACCGGTGCGGTGAACCTTGTGTACCTGTGGCTTCACTTCTTCCCACGCCCAGTTCTTGCGCATGAAAGCGGTGTCGATTTCATTGTCGAAGTGACCGATGTTGCAGACCACGGCGCGCTTCTTCAGGGCCTTGAGCATGTTGGCGTCGCAGACGTTGACGTTGCCGGTGGTGGTCACGATCAGGTCGATCTTGCCCAGCAGTGCCTTGTCGACGCTGGCTTCGGTGCCGTCGTTGTTGCCGTCGATGAACGGCGAAACCAGTTCGAAACCGTCCATGCAGGCCTGCATGGCGCAGATCGGGTCGACTTCGGACACCTTGACGATCATGCCTTCCTGACGCAGGGACTGGGCCGAACCCTTGCCCACGTCACCGTAGCCGATCACCAGGGCCTGCTTGCCGGACAGCAAGTGGTCGGTGCCGCGCTTGATGGCGTCGTTGAGGCTGTGACGGCAACCGTACTTGTTGTCGTTCTTGCTCTTGGTCACCGAGTCGTTGACGTTGATGGCCGGGATCTTCAGCTCGCCCTTGGCCAGCATGTCCAGCAGGCGGTGGACGCCGGTGGTGGTTTCTTCGGTCACGCCGTGGACCTTGTCCAGCACGGCCGGGTATTTCTTGTGCAGCAGCTCGGTCAGGTCACCGCCGTCGTCAAGAATCATGTTGGTGTCCCATGGCTGGCCATCCTTGAGGATGGTCTGCTCCAGGCACCACTCGTACTCTTGCTCGGTCTCGCCTTTCCAGGCGAAAACCGGGATGCCGGCAGCGGCGATGGCTGCAGCGGCCTGATCCTGGGTCGAGAAAATGTTGCAGGACGACCAGCGCACTTCGGCACCCAGGGCAACCAGGGTTTCGATCAGCACGGCGGTCTGGATGGTCATGTGGATGCAGCCGAGAATTTTTGCGCCCTTCAATGGCTGTTCGCCAGAGTATTTGCGGCGCAGGCCCATCAGGGCTGGCATTTCGGATTCGGCGATGATGATTTCGCGACGGCCCCAGGCAGCCAGGGACATGTCGGCGACTTTGTAGTCGGTAAAAGCTGCAGGCGTGATAACAGCGCTCATGAAGAGCCTCCATTCGTAATGTATGCGAATGGGCGCCGTTGTGCGTTTAGTGCCGGTGCGGGGAACCCCGTATCAGCAACGCCCCATCCGAGCCTGACAGGTCGAGCCTGCTGCAGCGCCCCTCGGACAGGTGGCGGGAACGACCCAAAGCGTGGGCCGATGAAACGGGGGCGATTATAACGGGCTAAGCGGATCTTCCAAAGGGTTTCTGTCGGCAAATCAAAAATGCCGATGATCGTCATAGGGGCGGCGACGTAGAGCCTGCCCGCCGGGTCTGCCATGATGCCGGCATTCATCGGCCAGACGCTCAGGAGTGAACATGAATTTCCACACCCGCAAATGGGTCAAGCCCGAAGACCTCAACCCCAACGGCACGCTGTTCGGTGGCAGCCTGCTGCGCTGGATCGACGAAGAGGCGGCGATCTATGCCATCGTCCAGCTCGGTAACCAGCGTGTGGTCACCAAATACATCTCCGAAATCAACTTTGTCAGCGCCTCGCGCCAGGGCGATATCATCGAACTGGGTATCACCGCCACCGAGTTCGGCCGCACGTCCATCACCCTGACCTGCGAAGTGCGCAACAAGATCACTCGCAAGAGCATCCTGACGGTGGAAAAGATGGTTTTCGTCAACCTCGGCGAAGACGGCTTGCCCGCGCCCCATGGCCGGACCGAGATCAAGTACGTCAAGGATCAGTTCCAGGACGATGCCGTCGAATAAGCCGAACCCTGTGGGAGCGAGCTTGCTCGCGATGACGGTTATACGTCCAACTCCGATGCAAGCTGACCCGCCGCCTTCGCGAGCAAGCTCGCTCCCACATTTGTATTCGAGCCACCACTGAACAGCTCCGAGCGCCGCGTGTCGTAGGTACATCATGCCACCGGTTCAGGAGCTGTATGGACACTCATAAAGACGGCAAGACCCCTGACCTCTCGGCAGAGGAGCAGCACGAGGTCGACCGCAACCAGCCGCCACGGGCGGCGGTATTGCATGAAATCATTCGCACCCAGGGTGATCAGGAGCTGGAGCGCAGTGTCGCCGCCCTGTGGTGGTCGGCCCTGGCGGCCGGTTTGACGATGGGCTTGTCGCTGATGGCGATGGGGCTGCTCAACTCCCGGTTGCCGGACCATGAAGGCTTCAAGGTCATCGCCAGTTTTGGCTACTGCGCCGGCTTCCTGGCCGTGATCCTCGCGCGACAGCAATTGTTCACCGAAAACACCCTGACGGCGGTGCTGCCGATCATGAGCAAACCCACGCTGGGCAACTTCGGCCGGTTGTTCCGGTTATGGGGCGTGGTGCTGGTGGGCAACCTGTGCGGCACCTTGCTGGTGGCCTATGTGATGCTGCACCTGCCGATCTTTGACCGGCGCACCGACCTGGCCTTTCTGGAGATTGGCCGCAAGGTGATGGAGAACGACACCGGCCAGATGTTCGCCAAAGGCATCATTTCCGGCTGGATGATCGCAACCATGGTGTGGATGATCCCCTCCATGGAGAACGCCAAGATGTGGATCATTGTCCTCATCACCTACCTCATGGCGCTCGGGGATTTCACCCACATCGTCGTGGGATCGGCCGAGGTGTCTTACCTGGTGTTTGCCGGGCAGCTGTCGTGGGAGGACTTCTGGATGGTGTTCGCCGCGCCGACCCTGGCGGGAAACATCATCGGCGGCAGCTTCATCTTTGCTCTGATCAGCCACGCCCAGGTGCGCAGCGAAACCAATACGCCCCTCAGTCGGCAAGGTCTGCCGCCGCGCCGACGTGACGTTGCCGATAAATGAAGTAAAGCGCGGTCAGTACGGTGAGCCCGCCGACCTGGGCTCCGGTCCACGGCAAATCGGCGAGGTCGGCGCCGCTGGCGACCACCAGGCCGCCGATCCAGGCGCCGGCCGCGTTGCCCAGGTTGAAGGCGCTCTGGTTCAGGGTCGAGCCCAGGTTGGGGGCTTCGTGGGCCTGGTCGATGATCAGCAATTGCAGGATCGGGCACAGGGCGAACGCAAAGACGCCCCATAACACCAGGGTGATCGCCGCCGGAATCACCGATTGGCTGGTCTGGCTGAACGCGGCGAGCACCAGCACCACGGCCAGCGCCATGCCCACCAGGGACGGCAGCAAGCGCCGGTCAGCCAGGCGTCCGCCCAGGAAACTCCCCGCCGTCAGGCCCACGCCGAATAACAACAGCATGACGGTGATGCCGTGGGGACTCACGCCAGTGATGTCCTGCAGGATCGGTGCGATGTAAGTGAACACGCTGAACAGGCTGGTCGAAGCCAGCACGCTCATGCCCAGCGCCAGCAGCACATTGGCCTTGCCCAGCACCTTGAACTCACTGGCGAGGTTGGCCTTGTCCATGGGAATTTCCTTGGGCAGCCACACCCATTGGGCGATGGCTGCAATCACGCCGATGACCGCTACCGCCCAGAACGTCGATCGCCAGCCGGCGTATTGACCCAAGGCCGTGCCCAGCGGCACGCCCAGCACATTCGCCAGGGTCAGGCCGGTGAACATCATTGCAATCGCCTGGGCCCGTTTGTTCGGTGATACCAGCCCGGCGGCCACCACCGACCCGATGCCAAAAAAGGCCCCGTGACAGAGCGCGGTAATGACTCGGGCAGCCATCAGCGTGACGTAGTTCGGCGCGAGGGCGCAGAGCACGTTGCCGAGAATGAACATTAGCGTCATGCCCAGCAGCGTGGCCTTGCGCGGCATGTTCGCGGTGCCGATCGCCAGGATCGGTGCGCCGAATACCACCCCCAGCGCATAGCCGGTAATCAGCAACCCTGCGTGGGGAATGCTTACGGCCAGGTCACGGGCGACATCGGGCAACAGCCCCATGATGACAAATTCAGTTGTGCCGATGCCGAAAGCGGCGACGGCCAAAGCAAGCAAGGCGAGTGGCATGCGCAAGGTCTCTGTCTGTAGTCTTGACGCTCTGATCAGGCATACGCATGCCGATGCCTTGGTTCGAATGAACGGGCAGCAGCAGAATTATTGGAATTGATCTATGCGCAACTGAGTGCGGCGTGGTCGGGTGCAGTATAACGGTGGTGGTGCTTTTCGGTATGCGCTAGCTGAAAGAACCTTTCGGCCGGCCGCGACTCTTAGCCTGCGGGCTGGCATGCTGTGATGAAGCTCTAGCGGTGCTTGACGCTCGATTCTCGATAAAACTCAATAAGGAAATGCGGTATGACGGTAGCCCTGTGGTGCGTTTTGATTGCTTTTATCCTGCCTTACCTGTGTATCGGCATCGCCAAGGCCGGCGGCAGATACAGATTGCAAGATAACCACGACCCCCGGGATTTTCTCGACTCGCTCGAAGGCGCTCCCCGCCGTGCCTACGCCGCGCAATTGAACAGCTTTGAAATCGCCCCGTTTTTTGCCGCCGCCGTGATCGTCGCGCATCTGGCCGGCAATGCCGAGCTGGTCACCATCAATGTGCTGGCGGTGCTGTTCATCACCAGCCGCCTGCTCTACATCATTTGCTACCTGGCGGACTGGGCGATCCTGCGTTCGCTGGTGTGGTTCGTGGGGGTAGGGTTGGTACTGAGTTTCTTCTTTGTTTCGGTCTGAGAATGGTTTTTGATGATGGTTGTTTTTGCTGGCCTCATCGCGAGCAAGCTCGCTCCCACAGTTGATCCCGGTGAATACAAATCTGATGTAGACACCGATCCAATGTGGGAGCGAGCTTGCTCGCGATAGGGGCTAGGGGTTGGCGCTGACCGCATTCGCCACCTGTGGCACTTGCGGCAGTGCCATGCCCTTGGGCCACAACATCCAGATCTGACCTTGCTGTTTCATGTCTCCGGCCAGTTGCCCGGCCGCGTCCCCGGTGCCCCAGAACAGATCCGCTCGGACTTCGCCAGAGATCGCGCCCCCTGTGTCCTGGGCGGCGACGGGACGGTTCAGGGCGCTGCCATCGGGGCGAGTCGTCGACAGCCACAGCAGGCTGCCCAACGGAATCACCTTGCGATCCACCGCCACGCTGTAGCCGGCGGTAAGCGGTACATTCAACGAGCCTCGCGGGCCTTCGTTGCTGTCGGGGTTGCGGTTGAAAAACACATAGCTGGGGTTGCTGCCCAGCAACTCGGGGATCCGCTCCGGATGGGCCTTGGCCCAGGCACTGATGGTGCCCATGGTCACGTCTTCTTTTTTCAGCTCGCCCTGTTCCACCAGCCAGCGGCCGATGGGCCGGTAGGGGTGGCCATTCTGGTCGGCATAACCGATGCGCAACTGGCGGCCGTCATCGAGCCGGATGCGTCCCGAACCCTGGATCTGCAGAAATTGCAGGTTCATCGGGTCGGTGAGCCAGGCGATGACCGGCGCCTTCACGCCGTTGGCCTCGATGGTGCTGGCGTCGTCGTAGGGTTTCAGCACGCGGCCTTCGAGACGCCCGCGCACGCGCTTGCCCTTGAGCTCCGGGTAGAGGCTGTCCAGCGCCACGACGATCATGTCTTCAGGCACACCGTAGACCGGGATATTCGCCGTGGCGGTCTGCATGAGGCTGCCGGGATAGACCGGCTCGTAGTAGCCGGTAATCAGGCCGTTGGGGCTGTTTTCGCCCGAGCGCAGGCCATAGACGTCGAGGTTCTGTTTCAGGAAATTGCGTACAGCCGCGGCGGTTTGCGGCACATTGGCCGCCGCCGCGCAGGTCGGCCCCCAGGCCGCATCGGCCTTGAGGCGGGTGCAGGCGCTGCGCCAGGCGCCGAAGCCGGCCAGCAGGTCTTCATCGGCTACCGACGGAAGTGCCTCCCAGGGCGCGCTGACGTAGGTGGCGAGGGCATGAGTCTGAGGCTCCTCGACCTTTTCGCCGCGGTTGCAGCCGGCCAGCAGTGCAATCAGCGGTAAGGTCAACGCCAGGCCCGTGCGCCAGGACTTGAAGCGGCTGTTCATGATATTTCCTTTGCGGTCGTCCAGGCGCTGTCATGCGCCTGGCACCCGTATTGTTGATAGGGCCATTGGTGTTTTCCAACGACCCGGGGATACTAGCGGTCGTTTTCTGTCCAGAGGCCAAAATGTTTGTAAGACGATTTTCCATGGCAGTGCTGGCCTGCCTGATGCTGTCCGCCTGTGGTGGTGTCGATCCCAACTCACCATTGGGCCAGCGCAAGACGATTTTCAAGCAGATGCTCAAGACCAACGAAGAGTTGGGTGGCATGTTGCGTGGTCGTGTCCCGTTCGATGGCGCGCGTTTCGCCGAAGGCGCGGTGCAACTGGATCAACTTTCCCATGAACCGTGGAAACATTTTCCGCAGGTGCGTGAGCAGGATCACACCAGTGCCCGGGACGAAGTCTGGCAGAAGCAGGCGCGTTTCCAGGAACTGGCCCGCAGTCTCGAAGCGGCGACCGCCGAGTTGGTGACCGCCAGTCGGGTCCAGCCCTACCGGGCCAGTAACCTGGGGCCGGCGGTGCAGAAGGTCGAGGATGCGTGCAGTGCCTGTCATAAGGAATTCCGGGACTATTGAAACCCATCCCGGTGCTTATTTATCCAGCTCGTCCACCGCTTCCTGCAGCTCCTTGCGGGACGCCGCCAACTTGTCCTTGCGCTTGTTGATTCTCTCCGCGTCGCCTTTTTTCATGGCCTTTTCCAGGTCGGCCTGACGGCGACTGACTTCATGCTTGGCCTCCAGCACCTTGTTTTCACGCTCCTTGCGCAGGGAAGCATCGGTGCAGTGGGTGGTGACTTCGGCCAGGGCTGTTTCCAGCCCGGCCTGCTGGTCCTGATTGCCTCGGGACCTGGCCAGTTCGATCTGGTTGATGATGCCTTGGCGCTTGGCTGCACAACCGGTCAGTTCCGGGCTCTGTTCATCCGCCATCAAGGGGGCGGCCATGGCACCGCATAAGGCCAGCAGGGCAACGGGGTACAGGAAATTCATAGCAACTCCGTATAAAAACTCACGAGCGGTCGGGACAGATGCGCAGTTGGAGCGCCTCCCGTCTCTTGGGTTCAACCGCACGGGCCGGACTAGAAGCCATCGACCCCTGCGGTGCGTAATGTTTCACTCAAGGCCAGTACCTGCGGGTCGCGAAAAAAAGCGCTCAGTTGCGCGGCGCGTCCCGGCCCGATACCCGTTTCGGCTTGCCATTGTTCAATGTCGCGCTCAGCCAGGACCTCCCAGCGCTCCTCGAGCCTTGCCCCTCCGGTGGGCGGTACGCCAAGCGCCTTGAGCCATTGACGGAAGGGGCGCTGCCGGGCGCTGTCCAGGCTGGCGAGCAGACGTGCGCTGTTGCGTTCGCCGAAACCGGCAATGTTAGCAAGCTCGGCGGCATCGAGGGTCAACCAATCCAGCAATCCGTCGAGCTGGCCGGCGGCCAGCAGTTGCTCCCAGGTGCCGGGGCCAACATGGGGCAGGGCGAGCCCGTGCTTGCCGCTGAGCCAGTTCAGGCGCGCGAGGAACTGGCTTTCACAGCCAGGCGTCGGTTGCCAGCAGCTCAAGAAGTGATGATCGGCAGCGGCGGGGATGTCGAGGCTCTGGCGTTCGACACTGCGCAGCACGACACTGTCGAGCCGCGGAATGGTCAACCCGGCCAGGCTGATGGCGACCTGGTCGCCGGGGCGGATATCCATGCCTTCCCAGCGCTTGAGTGAGCTGACGCTTACCCGGCGAATCTGTCGGTCGTCGAGCATCACCGGCGCAAGCTCCAGCACCGGCGTAATACGCCCGGTGCGGCCGATCTTGAAACGCACATGGCGCACCTCGGCCAGCGCCTGGGCGTGTGGGTATTTCCATGCCACGCTCCAGGAGGGCGCCCGGGCTCGCCAGCGATCGGCGGACGGGCGACGACTCTGGCGCAAGACGACCCCGTCGCTGGCGAACGGCAGCGGCGTGCGGTACCAGTGGTTGCGCCAGTGTTGCGCATCGGCCAATGCCTGGATGGGCTGGCTATAAACGGTCGCATCGGCGAAACCCAGCTCTTTCAGCTCGGCAATCCGTTCAGGCAGGGTCGCCGGCCCTTCCGGCCACTCCCACACGAACAGGCCGATGCCAGACGCCTGTTCCGCGCTCAGGTCCTTGCGGGCCATCAATCCCGCCACGATTGATCGGGCGTTAAGGCTGCCGCTGACGGCCTGTACGTGATCGTCGAGCCGCCAGTAGAGCTCGCCCTGGACGAGCAGGTCCGCAGGTTCGCGCAACCGTTGGGGGATGTCGCGGATCTTTCGTGCAGTGTTGGTCCAGTCATGTCCCTGGATGCCATCGCCGCGGCTGATCGCCTGGTGCAGGTGTCCACCGCGATAAACCAGGGTAACCGCTACGCCATCGACTTTCGGCTGGGCCCAGACGTCGTCGCGACTGTCCAACCAGCTGCGCACGGCATCGGCGTCCTTGAGTTTATCCAGGCCGGTATGAGCGATCGGGTGGGGGACTTTCCCGCCAGCGGAGCGCAAGGGCGTGCCTGGCGACCCGAGGCCAAGGCAGTTGCGCCAATATTCCAGTTGCGCTCGGGACTGATCGTAAAGCTCATCGGCCACCAGGGAGTGGCCGAGGCGGTGATAGGCATCGTCCCAGTCATCGATCTGTTGCTGGAGGACGTCGACCTGTGCCTGGACACCTTCGGTTGGACCACTCGGGCAGGGGGCCGCGAGGACGGGCATGGTCAGTAAAAAGCCTACAAGTGCACGCAGTAACGACAGCATCGAAGCATCCTTGCCAGGTGAAGTACTGGAAGGCTAGTCAGTGTTGCAAAAGGCGCGAGGTCCAGTGCGTTACCGGGTTTTGCCAAGCGCGATGGCGAAGCTGTGGCGGTACAGTCGGGAGCGATTTGCCCGGGCAACTGTGCCTTGAACGCGTCACTGAGCGGTGCAGAATGGACGCTCGATCCGCTCTGCCAGGAGTGCAACCGATGGACCTGACCACGCTCGCGGTCTTTATCCCGGCCTGCTTTGCGTTGAACATGGCGCCGGGCCCGAACAACCTGCTATCGATCAGCAACGCCTCGCGCTATGGTTTCGTTCGCGCCTGCAGCGGTGGCATCGGCCGCCTGCTGGCGTTTGCGATCATGATTGCCCTGGCGGCGGTGGGGCTGACGGCGGTGCTGCACACCTCGGAGCTGTTGTTCCTGGGCATCAAGCTCGTCGGTGCCGGTTATCTTTTTTATCTCGCTGTGCAGTTGTGGCGTGCGCAACCTGAAGCCGCCGGCGAGGCAGAGGCCAGTTCGATGAGCATGGCCAGCCTGGCGCGCCAGGAGTTCCTGGTGGCGATCGGCAATCCGAAGGCAATCCTGCTTTTTACCGCTTTCCTGCCACAGTTCGTTGACCGCGCGGGCACCGTCACCCAGCAGTTCGCGGTGCTGGGCGGGCTGTTCCTGGCATTGGAATGCGTTGCCATTGGCTTGTATTGCTACATGGGTATTTATGCCCGGCGGCTGTTCGCCCGGCCGAGTGGCAAGCGGTTGTTCAACCGAATGTGCGCGGGGTTACTGGCGAGCGCGGCTTCGTTTTTGTTGGTGGCGCGGCGGACTTGAACAGCTTGATACACCCTGAGGTTTGAAGGGGGGGGCGCTTCGCACCCCAGCGGGAGCAAGCTCCCTCGCCACGAAGGCGTAAAAAAAAGCCCCTGGCGACTCAGTCGCCAGGGGCTTTTTCAATGCGGCGGGGTGTTACAGGCCAGCAGCGGCGCGCAGGGCGTCGGCGCGGTCGGTTTTTTCCCAGGTGAACGTGGTGAAGGTGTCGTCGCCCACGGTCTTGGTCTGCGGCGTGCGACCGAAATGGCCGTAGGCTGCGGTGTCCTGGTACATCGGGTGCAGCAGGTCGAGCATGGTGGTGATCGCGTATGGACGCAGGTCGAACACTTCACGCACCAGCTGGATGATCTTGTCGTCGCCAATCTTGCCGGTACCGAAGGTGTTCAGCGAAATCGACGTAGGCTGGGCGACGCCGATGGCGTAGGAAACCTGGATCTCGCAACGCTCGGCCAGGCCGGCGGCAACGATGTTCTTGGCGACATAACGACCGGCGTACGCCGCCGAGCGGTCAACCTTGGACGGATCCTTGCCGGAGAACGCGCCGCCGCCGTGACGGGCCATGCCGCCGTAGCTGTCGACGATGATCTTGCGACCGGTCAGGCCGCAGTCGCCCACTGGGCCGCCGATGATGAACTGGCCGGTCGGGTTGATGTGGAACTGGGTGTCCTTGGACAGCAGTTCGGCAGGCAGCACGTGCTTGACGATCAGCTCCATCACGCCTTCGCGCAGGTCCTTGTAGGACACTTCCGGGTTGTGCTGGGTCGACAGCACGACCGCGTCGATGCCGACGACCTTGCCGCCTTCATAACGGCAAGTCACTTGCGACTTGGCGTCCGGGCGCAGCCAAGGCAGCAGGCCGGATTTGCGGGCTTCTGCCTGGCGCTGGACCAACTGGTGCGAGAAGGTGATCGGTGCCGGCATCAACACGTCGGTTTCGTTGCTGGCATAGCCAAACATCAGGCCTTGGTCGCCAGCGCCCTGGTCTTCCGGCTTGGCGCGGTCAACGCCCTGGTTGATGTCCGGGGACTGCTTGCCGATGATGTTCATCACGCCGCAGGTCGCGCCGTCGAAGCCGACGTCGGAGCTGTTGTAGCCGATGCCCAGGATTACGTCGCGAACGATCTGTTCCAGGTCGACCCAGGCGGAAGTGGTAACTTCGCCGGCGATGATCGCCACGCCCGTTTTCACCAGAGTCTCGCACGCCACGCGGGCGAACTTGTCTTCAGCAATGATGGCGTCCAGCACCGCATCAGAAATCTGGTCGGCGATTTTGTCCGGATGCCCTTCAGACACGGACTCGGAGGTGAAAAGGGAGTATTCGCTCATCTCGATGTTTTCCTACAAGTTACCGATGGTGAGTGTCGCCAGCCGGCCGCTGAAAATGGCGGACCTGGATCTGGAAACCATTACGTAAGCCTACATAGAGGCTTTCCCCGGGCACGAGGCCCGCAGCGGTGGCCCAACGGGCCAGATCGTCCTGTTCAAACCCCAGCCAGAGATCACCGCAGGCCTCCTTGGCCCAACTCTGGTTGTGGCTGCATAACTCTGTCACCAACAGGCTACCGCCCGGTTGCAGCAGGTTGGCCATGTGCTTGAGTGCATCGGCCGGCGCGGCAAAATGGTGAAGCACCATGTTCAATACAACACAGTCGGCCTGCAGGCTCACACCGTTCAGCGCGTCGGCCAGTTGCAGGCGGACATTAGCCAGGGACTCACGTTCGCACACCTGGCGGGCCAGTTCGAGCATCGCCGGGCTGTTGTCCAGCGCGGTCACCTGGCTGAAGCGCCGCGCCAGTTCCGGCAGGAATGCACCGTCACCGGGGCCGACTTCCATCGCTGTGGCGGTGGGCTCGAAGCTCAGCTTGTCCAGCAGCGCCACGACGCTGTCACGGTATTGCGGCAGTCCTGCAATCAGGTCCTGCTGGGCGCGGAATTTCTCTGCCACCCGGGCGAAAAAGTCCTGGCTGGCGGCGGCTCGTTGCCCGTGTACCTGGGCGATGCGGGCTTGCACGTCCAGCGGCAAGTCCAGTTCGTCCACCTCTTCAAGCAGCGCTGCGTGCAGCTTGCCGCCCAGCAGTTCGGTGTGGGGCAGGGCACGGCGGTAGAAGATGGCGTTGCCTTCACGGCGCGTCGCCACCAGGTCGGCCTGGGCCAGCACCTTCAAATGGTGGCTCATGCCGGACTGGCCGATGCCGAAGATCTGCGCCAGCTCCAGAACGCCGAACGAGTCGTTGGCCAGGGCGCGCAATACATTGAGCCGCAACGGATCGCCGCCGGCCTTGCAAAGGGCCGCCAGCTCATCGCAATCGTCATGGCGAATGGAAGGCACGCGTAAATTCATGGGCGGCAGTCTAGTGACGGGTCTGGCGCATCGCAAGGTCAATATCAAAAAGTTTTGATATTGCTCGATAAATGGCACTTCCCGGGAGCAGCTTGACTCTACCCAGCAACAGCGGAAAGGTTTCACCTGACCGATGCGGCTTTATCCGGCGCAAATATCGCCTTTGGACGAGTATCTGATTGCCCCGAGGCGGGTGGGTGAGGGAAAATGCTCGCCTTTTTCAGTTTCGTTATTCAAAACCCAGGAGATCAGCGATGCCCAGCCGTCGTGAGCGTGCCAATGCCATTCGTGCCCTCAGCATGGATGCCGTGCAGAAAGCCAACAGCGGCCATCCCGGTGCCCCAATGGGTATGGCGGATATCGCCGAGGTGCTTTGGCGCGACTACCTCAAGCACAACCCGAGCAACCCATCGTTTGCCGACCGCGACCGCTTCGTGCTGTCCAACGGCCACGGCTCGATGTTGATCTACTCGCTGCTGCACCTGACCGGCTATGACCTGTCGATCGATGACCTGAAGAACTTCCGCCAGCTGCACAGCCGCACCCCGGGCCACCCGGAATACGGCTACACCCCAGGCGTGGAAACCACCACCGGTCCGTTGGGCCAGGGCCTGGCCAACGCCGTGGGCTTCGCTTTGGCGGAAAAAGTCCTGGCGGCGCAGTTTAACCGTCCGGGCCACGACATCGTCGATCACCACACCTACGTGTTCCTGGGTGATGGCTGCATGATGGAAGGCATTTCCCACGAAGTCGCTTCCCTGGCCGGTACCCTGGGCCTGGACAAGCTGATCGCCTTCTACGATGACAACGGCATTTCCATCGACGGTGAAGTCGAAGGCTGGTTCACCGACGACACCCCCAAGCGCTTCGAAGCCTACAACTGGCTGGTGATCCGCAACGTCGACGGTCACGACCCGGAAGAAATCAAGATCGCCATCGAGACTGCGCGCAAGAGCGCCCAGCCGACACTGATCTGCTGCAAGACCACCATCGGTTTCGGCTCGCCGAACAAGCAGGGCAAGGAAGACTGCCACGGCGCGCCACTGGGCGCCGAGGAAATCGCCCTGACCCGCGCCGCGCTGAAGTGGGAACACGGCCCGTTCGAAATCCCGGCCGACATTTATGCCGAATGGGACGCCAAGGAAAAAGGCCGCGCGGCCGAAGCCGAGTGGGACCAACGTTTTGCAGCCTACTCCGCCGAATTCCCTGAGCTGGCCAACGAACTGGTACGTCGCCTCAGCGGCGAGTTGCCGGCCGATTTCGCCGAGAAAGCTTCTGCCTACATCGCCGAAGTCGCGGCCAAGGGCGAAACCATCGCCAGCCGCAAGGCCAGCCAGAACACCCTGAACGCCTTCGGCCCGTTGCTGCCGGAACTGCTGGGCGGTTCGGCCGACCTGGCCGGCTCCAACCTGACCCTGTGGAAAGGCTGCAAGGGTGTAACCGCCGAAGACGCCAGCGGCAACTACATGTACTACGGCGTTCGTGAGTTCGGCATGAGCGCGATCATGAACGGCGTTGCCCTGCACGGCGGCCTGGTGCCTTACGGCGCGACCTTCCTGATGTTCATGGAATACGCCCGCAACGCTGTGCGCATGTCGGCGCTGATGAAAAAACGCATCCTGTACGTGTTCACCCACGACTCCATCGGCCTGGGCGAAGACGGCCCGACTCACCAGCCGATCGAGCAATTGGCGAGCCTGCGCTGCACGCCGAACCTGGACACCTGGCGCCCATGCGACGCCGTGGAGTCCGCTGTGGCCTGGAAACACGCCATCGAGCGCAACGACGGCCCATCGGCGCTGATCTTCTCGCGCCAGAACCTGCAGCACCAGGAGCGCGATGCCGGCCAGATCGGCGACATCAGCCGTGGCGGCTACGTGCTCAAGGACTGCATCGGCGAGCCTGAGCTGATCCTGATCGCCACCGGTTCGGAAGTCGGCCTGGCCGTCCAGGCCTTCGACAAGCTGACCGGGCAGGGCCGCAATGTGCGCGTGGTCTCCATGCCTTGCACCAGCGTGTTCGATGCCCAGGACGCCGGCTACAAGCAAGCGGTGTTGCCGTTGCAAGTCAGCGCGCGCATCGCTATCGAAGCCGCTCACGCCGATTACTGGTACAAGTACGTGGGCCTGGAAGGCCGCGTGATCGGCATGACCACCTACGGTGAGTCGGCGCCTGCGTCGGCGCTGTTCGAGGAGTTCGGCTTCACCCTGGAAAACATCCTGGGGCAGGCTGAAGAGCTGCTGGAAGACTGATCTGTAATAGGTTGCCTGTGCTGACGCCATCGCGAGCAAGCTCGCTCCCACAAGGATCTCCACCGACCCTGTGGGAGCGAGCTTGCTCGCGATAGCGGTGGTGCAAGCAATGCTGGTCTTAACGGATTCACCCCGATCAGAGAACCCCCATGCCCCAACCGCGTCCCTACAAAGTTGCACTCAACGGCTACGGCCGCATTGGTCGTTGCGTCTTGCGTGCGTTGTTCGAGCGAGGGGCAAAGGCCGGGTTCGAGATTGTGGCCATCAACGATCTGGCCGACATGGCCAGCATCGAATACCTGACACGCTTTGACTCCACCCACGGCCGGTTTCCCGGCGAAGTGCGGGTCGAGGGCGATTGTCTGCACATTAATGGCGACTGCGTGAAGGTCCTGCGCAGCGCCACGCCCGAAGGCATCGATTGGGCGTCCCTGAACGTCGATCTGGTGCTTGAGTGCTCCGGCGCCTATAACACCCGTGACGATGGCCAGCGGTTCATCGCTGCCGGCGCGCCACGGGTGCTTTTCTCCCAGCCGATGGCCAGCGAGGCCGACGTTGACGCCACCATCGTCTACGGTGTGAACCAGGACTGCCTGACCGGCGAGGAGCTGCTGGTGTCCAACGCGTCCTGCACCACCAACTGCGGCGTGCCGCTGTTGCGCCTGCTGGACCAGGCTATCGGCCTGGAATACGTGTCGATCACCACCATCCACTCGGCGATGAATGATCAGCCGGTGATTGACGCCTATCACCACGAGGATTTGCGCCGTACCCGTTCGGCCTTCCAGTCGGTGATTCCGGTGTCCACTGGTCTGGCGCGCGGCATTGAACGGCTGTTGCCGGAACTTGCCGGGCGAATTCAGGCCAAAGCCGTGCGGGTGCCGACGGTCAACGTGTCCTGCCTCGACATCACGATGCAGACCGTGAGCGATACCGACGCCACCGAGGTCAACCGGATCCTGCGCGAAGCCGCCACCAGCGGCCCGCTCAAAGGCCTCCTGGCCTATACCGAGTTGCCTCACGCCAGTTGTGATTTCAACCACGACCCACATTCGGCCATCGTCGATGCCAGCCAGACCCGCGTTTCCGGGCCCAGGCTTGTAAACATCCTGGCCTGGTTCGACAACGAATGGGGTTTTGCCAATCGTATGCTGGACGTTGCCGAGCATTACCTGCAAACCGCTTCCAATAAACCTGCTCTCTAAACAGTTACCCAGGAATTGCGACCCATGACCGTGTTGAAGATGTCCGACCTCGATCTGCAAGGTAAGCGCGTACTGATTCGCGAAGACCTCAACGTCCCCGTCAAGGACGGTGTTGTCACCAGCGACGCGCGCATCCTGGCCTCGCTGCCGACCATCAAGCTGGCCTTGGAAAAAGGCGCGGCGGTGATGGTCTGCTCGCACCTGGGCCGTCCGACCGAAGGTGAATTCTCGGCCGAGAACAGCCTCAAGCCGGTGGCGGATTACCTGAGCAAGGCCCTGGGCCGCGACGTGCCGTTGATCGCCGATTACCTGGGCGGCGTCGACGTCAAGGCTGGCGATGTCGTGCTGTTCGAAAACGTGCGCTTCAACAAGGGCGAGAAAAAGAACGCCGATGAGCTGGCCCAGCAATACGCCGCCCTGTGCGACGTGTTCGTGATGGACGCCTTCGGCACCGCGCACCGCGCCGAGGGCTCGACCCACGGCGTGGCCAAGTTCGCCAAAGTCGCCGCCGCAGGTCCGTTGCTGGCGGCCGAGCTGGACGCGCTGGGCAAGGCCCTGGGCTCGCCAGCTCAGCCGATGGCCGCCATCGTTGCCGGCTCCAAGGTTTCGACCAAACTCGACGTGCTCAACAGCCTGAGCCAGGTCTGCAACCAGTTGATCGTCGGTGGCGGCATCGCCAACACCTTCCTCGCCGCCGCCGGTCACCCGGTAGGCAAGTCCTTGTACGAGCCGGATCTGCTGGACACCGCCCGTGAAATCGCCGCCAAGGTCAGCGTACCGTTGCCCGTGGATGTGGTGGTAGCCAAGGAATTCGCCGAAAGTGCAACCGCCACCGTCAAGCTGATCGACGACGTGGCCGAGGACGACATGATCCTCGACATTGGTCCGCAAACCGCGGCGAACTTCGCCGAACTGCTGAAATCCTCCCAGACCATCCTGTGGAACGGTCCGGTCGGTGTGTTCGAGTTCGACCAGTTCGGCAACGGCACCAAGGTGCTGGCCCAGGCGATCGCCGAAAGCGCTGCGTTTTCCATCGCGGGCGGTGGCGACACCCTGGCTGCCATCGATAAATATGGCGTAGCCGAGCAGATCTCCTACATTTCTACCGGTGGTGGCGCGTTCCTCGAATTCGTCGAGGGCAAAGTGCTGCCTGCCGTGGAAGTCCTGGAAAGCCGGGCCAAGGCCTGAGGCGACGTTGACCAGGCAAAGGAGTGTTCCGATGGTCAAGACGTTCATGTCGCTGATGGCCGCGACGCTGTTGGTGGCTTGCTCGAGCAGCCCGCAAGCCACCGCGCCCGATACGGCGGCGCCAGTGCCTGAGCAAGGCTGTTATCAGGCTGACTGGCAGGCCGAGACCAACCCGGTACTGAACAAGCGTTCCGGGCCGGACGGCCTGGATAAATACGAGACGCAGGCGCCGGTCAAGGAACATGGTTGCCCTTGACGGGTCAGACTCTTAACTCATGGCGAGCGGCACGGGCCGCCCGTCGAGGAACACGGATGAAAGGCTTTATCGCCGTCGTGGCGTTGGCATTGTTGGCCGGTTGCTCGCAACTGGGTTTTTTGCAGTCGTCCGAGCCTGCTGCAGAGGGCTGGACGAGTTGGACATGTGACAGCGAGGCCAAGGTGCTCTGGCGTTATGCCGATGCAGCGCGCAAGGAAGTCGATGTCCGGCTGGGCGGCGCTGACAAGGTTTATCGCCTCAAGCTCGAACCCGGCGCCGAAGGTTCGCTGTACAGCGATGACATGCTGGCGTTGCACATCAAGGGCGAGGAAGGCCTGGCGTATTGGGTCGCCACCAATGATCTGATTGGGCGGGGCTGCAAGGCCGATTGACAGGATTCATCTGATTCACACGGATCTGAATAGGGAAGCAGATCCCATGTGGGAGCGAGCTTGCTCGCGATTGCGGTCTATCAGGCAACAGAGATGTTGAATGTGCCACCCTCATCGCGAGCAAGCTCGCTCCCACAGGGATCGCGTCAATGTTTGGGTTTGGCGATACGGAACACGCAGGCTCGGGCCAGCCCCGACCCGCAATGACTTGAATAGCCGCCGCCGCTCCGGCAGGCTGGCACGATTAACGACCCTCGACCGGGAGAGACACACTAATGGCACTTATCAGCATGCGTCAGATGCTGGACCACGCAGCCGAGTTCGGCTATGGCGTCCCAGCCTTTAACGTCAACAACCTTGAGCAGATGCGCGCCATCATGGAAGCCGCTGACAAGACTGACTCCCCGGTGATCGTCCAGGCTTCGGCCGGCGCTCGCAAATACGCCGGCGCGCCGTTCCTGCGTCACCTGATCCTGGCGGCAATCGAAGAATTCCCGCATATCCCGGTGTGCATGCACCAGGACCACGGCACCAGCCCTGACGTCTGCCAGCGCTCCATCCAACTGGGCTTCAGCTCGGTAATGATGGACGGCTCCCTGGGCGAAGACGGCAAGACCCCGACTGACTACGAATACAACGTCCGTGTCACCCAGCAAACCGTCGCCATGGCCCACGCCTGCGGCGTCTCGGTGGAAGGAGAGCTGGGTTGCCTGGGCTCGCTGGAAACCGGCATGGCCGGTGAGGAAGATGGCATCGGCGCCGAAGGCGTGCTGGATCACAGCCAGATGCTGACCGACCCGGAAGAAGCCGCCGACTTCGTCAAGAAAACCCAGGTCGACGCCCTGGCGATCGCCATTGGCACCAGCCACGGCGCCTACAAGTTCACCAAGCCGCCTACCGGCGACGTGCTGGCCATCGACCGCATCAAGGAGATCCACAAGCGCATCCCCAACACTCACCTGGTGATGCACGGCTCCTCTTCGGTACCGCAGGAGTGGCTGGCGATCATCAACCAGTACGGTGGCGACATCAAGGAAACCTACGGCGTGCCGGTCGAGGAAATCGTCGAAGGCATCAAGTACGGCGTGCGCAAGGTCAACATCGACACTGACCTGCGCCTGGCTTCCACCGGTGCCATGCGTCGTCTGATGGCGACCAATCCTAGCGAGTTTGATCCGCGTAAGTTCTTCGGTGCGACGGTGACGGCGATGCGTGATGTATGTATTGCGCGTTATGAGGCGTTTGGTACGGCGGGTAATGCGTCGAAGATCAAGCCGATCTCGCTGGAAGCCATGTATCAGCGGTATTTGAAAGGTGAGTTGAACGCTAAGGTCAACTAAGCTTTTCGCGTTATTCGTTATTAAAAACCCGCAGTGATGCGGGTTTTTTAATGCTTGGGATTTGGGTGTATATCCGGTTTGCCGACTTGGTTTGGTGGGGGGCGTTCCTCCTGTGGGAGCGAGCCTGCTCGCGAAGGCGGAGTGTCAGTCGATGAAAGTACCGGGTGTGCCAGCCTCTTCGCGAGCAAGCTCGCTCCCACAGGGGATCTCCTGCACGCAGGTTTTAGTGCTCTTCGAGCCCACGTTGCTCAATGACACCGAACACATCGGCTACATCCTGAACCAGAATCCGGGCGACATTAGTGAGAGTGTTGAGATCCCCGGCAGCCGAATCGCGCAAAGTGGTGCAGGCCATAAGCGTCAGGTAATCAAGAGTGGCATGCAGGCGTTCGCTGGCGCAGGCGTGAAGCTCGGTCAGTGGCGCGGTGCTGTCGATGAACAGGATAGGTTGGGTGGTGGCGATTGGGGTGAGTGGGGTAAAGCGGCCAAGCAATTGTTCGGTTTTCATGACAAACCTCTAACTCAAGAAAAGTAATTGCCACCGTTCGCTGCGAAACAAATTGGGTGGCAGCCATGTGCGGGTTCGCAGACCGAGGAGTTAGAGAAACCCGGCAGACCCGAAGATCTCCCACACACAGCCGCCATAAAAAGCCGAACGCAGGCGGGATGCGCCTATGTTGACTTCTGACGGTCGTGATTCTAACTCACCAGGGCTGCGAAACCCCTGCCACTGACCAAAGCCAGCAGACCAACCAAACTATAGAGTAGATTTTCCAGGCCAAAATCGACCTGTAGGACGCACCGCGCCCCCGTGGCGAGGGAGCTTGCTCCCGCTCGGGGGCGCAGCCGCCGCAAACCGGTGTATGCGCCAGGTCTGACAAAAGATGGGGCCGCTTCGCAGCCCAGCGGGAGCAAGCTCCCTCGCCACGGGGCGTAAATTCCTACGAGTTTTTAGGACGTGAAATTTCAAGTGTTGTGATCGATGTCCAACTTGCTGAACGTCACCTTGCCGCCTTCGCTGGTATAACCACTGTTGTCCTGCACATACACCCCGGCCTTGAAGTACAACGGCTTGACCCGCCAGGCAGCGCCGACCGTGGTGTACCAGCTATTACCGGCGGCGGTGATGCCCAGGTCGCCGGTGCGATCCAGGTGGATCCGATAAGAAAAGGCCCGGTCAAGCTTCACGCCTGTCGCTACCGTGATGACCCGGCTTTTGCTGTCATCGGGGCGCATGCGCACCTTGGCGACGATGTTGCCGGTGTTGGTGGCGTCCTTGAATTGGTATTCCAGCTTCACCATCGGTTTGTTGCTGTCCTTGGCATGGATCTGACCAATCACGATTTTTCCGCTGCTGGGAACCTGATTGACCACCAGCGTTGCGCGCAATTGATTGTCGGCCTCTGGGTAAAGCCAGTTGCGCAGGGTGCCGTCTCGGTAGGTCTCACGTAGTTCGCTGCGTGGGTAGATCGCGTTTTCGGTCTTGGTGCCGGTCACCGGCGACCAGAAATACACCGTGCTGCCTTCGGAGTTGAAGTACTTGTCCCTGAATCCATCCACCAGTCGAGGGGTTTCGATGGTTTTCGGCGGGCTGCCTTCGGGGATGCTCAGGTTCCAGGTTGCAAGATCGACCATGTTCGGATCCTTTCTGAGAAGAAGAAATGATTTACGCCACAGCCGGAGGCTCTAAGACGCGCTTTCTGCGGACGCCGGCAGGAATGCGGACAAACATTTGGCACGTTCGTACGGTGGAGGTTTGGCGTCAGCAGTCCGTCAGAGTAGGGATTGGCGATTTTGTGCCGCAGATAATTGACCGTTGGTCGGTAGCGTCAAAATTTTATTGAACGATGGCTTTTTGGCGGTGCCATTGCGACGTCGATCGAAGGGGGGCGAGTCGGTTGCGGGCAAGCAGCGATCCATGCTGCTGCTCGGGGGGAAACCTTAGAGGTTGTGATCGATATCCAGCATGCTGAACGTGGCTTTTGCGCCTTCGGTGGCGTAGCCAGCGTTGTCCTGCACGTAGACGCCAGCCTTGAAGTACAACGGTTTGGTGCTCCAGGTGTTGCTGACGGTGGCACTCCACTGATAGCCGGCGCCGTTGATGGTCAAGAGGCCTGCACGGTTGAGGTGAATCAGGTACGAGAACGGCTGGTTGAGCTTGATGCCGGTGGCGATGGTGATGACCTGGCCCGTGGCGTCGTCGGGACGCATGCGCACCTTGGCGACGATGTTGCCGGTGGAGCTGTAGGTCTTGTACTGGTATTCCAGCTTCACCATGGGGCTGGTGCTGTCCTTGGTGTGGATCTGGCCAATCACCAGCTTGCCGGTGCTGGGCACCTGGCCGACGGTCAACGTGGCGGCCAGCTTGTTATCCGCAGCCGGGTACAACCAATTGCGCAACGTGCCGTCGCTGTTGGTTTCGCGCAGCTCGCTGCGAGGGTAGATGGCGTTGGCCGTCGTGGCGCCCGTGACGGGTACCCAGAAAAACACGGTGCCGGTTTCCGAGTTGAAATACTGGTTCTTGAAGCCTTGTACCAGTTGCGAAGTCTGGATGGTCGCCGGTGGTGCGCCTTCAGGAATGCTCAGGTTCCAGGTTGCGAGATCGATCATGTCGTGTGTCCTGCGTATCGGATGTAAAAGGGTGTACGCCGTGTCGGGAGGCTTTGAACCGCCCTTTTGAGCGTCTCGAAACGCTGGGTGGGGCTTTTGTTGTTGACCGCTCGGCGAATGTTTGACGTCAAATGTTCGTCGAGGGGGTCATTGCAGTTTCTGTGCCTGAGCAGGGTGACCGTTAGTCGGCTATTTCGGGCTTTGTCTGGATGATGGCGTCATGACACCTACTGCTTTTCAAAATCCCGGTCTAGAGTGAGATCACTGTATGTTGTCCGTTTTCCCACGTAGGACGGACATGGCGTCCCGATAAGAGAAGCAGCATGGAATGCGCGCAACCCCCGTTTGGCGAAGACAGCTCCGTCCTTTTGATAGTTGATGACTACCCTGAAAACCTGCTCAGCATGCGAGCGTTGTTGCAGCGTCAGGATTGGCAGGTCATGACCGCGTCCTCGGGTGTCGAGGCTCTCAACCTGCTACTCGAACATGACATCGACCTGGTGCTGCTGGATGTGCAGATGCCGGACATGGACGGCTTCGAAGTGGCGCGTCTGATGCGTGGCAGCCAGCGCACGCGGCTCACGCCGATCATCTTCCTGACCGCCAACGAGCAGTCCCAGGACGCGGTGATCAAGGGTTACGCCAGCGGCGCGGTGGATTACCTGTTCAAACCGTTCGACCCGCAGATTCTCAAGCCCAAGGTCCACGCGCTACTTGAACACCAGCGCAATCGCCGCGCCTTGCAGCGTTTGAGCCAGGACCTGGAGGCAGCCAGGGCCTTTAATGCCTCGGTGCTGGATAACGCCGCCGAAGGCATCCTGGTGGTGGATGAAGGCGGTTTCATCCGTTTTGCCAACCCTTCGACGTGCCGCTTGCTCAACGCCACTGCGGACCGATTGCAAGGGATGCCCTTCCTGGATTTCCTGCAGAAACCCCATATTCCCGAGTGGATCGATTCGGATATCCATGCCGCCTATCGACGTGGCGAAACCTGGCGCTTGCACGACGCCGTGCTGCGCACCGCGCCCGGCCAGCAAGTGTCGGTGGCCTTGTCCTGTGCCCCCCTGCCTTCTGAACAAAAGGCCATGGTGGTGACGCTTCAGGACATGTCGGTGGTTCGTCATTTGCACCAGCAGTTGGAGTTCCAGGCCGTCACTGATCCCCTGACCGGTTTGCTCAACCGCAGGGGGTTCTATCAGACCGCCGAAAACCTGCTGATGCGCAGCGAACGGCTGGAAAGCAACTGGGTGCTGTTGTACCTGGACCTCGATGGCTTCAAACGGGTCAATGACTCGCTGGGCCACGATGCCGGCGACCGGGTGTTGCGCTGGGTATCGGAACAGTTGAAGGCCTGCCTGCGCCCGTTCGACATCCTCGCGCGGCTCGGCGGCGATGAGTTCACGGCGCTGCTGGATCTTGAGGTGCCCGAGCAGGCGGCGAAGATTGCCGAGAAACTCATCGAGCGCGTCTCGGTCTGCCAGCAGATCGAAGGCATGGACGTAGCGCTGGGCGCCAGTATTGGCATCGCCACGTACCCGGACTGCGGCTCCAACCTCGACGGGTTGCTTCGCGCGTCCGACATCGCCATGTACGAGGCCAAGCGCGCCGGCCGCCAGCAGTATCGTTTCTACGATCACGAAATGAACGGCCGAGCCCGTTCACGGCTGATGCTTGAAGAAAGCGTACGTTCGGCCATCGAAAATCGCGACTTCAATATGGTCTATCAACCACAGGTCAGCATCCTCGACGGACGGACCCGAGGGTTCGAGGCGCTGCTGCGCTGGCAGCACCCCAGCGTCGGGGACGTACCGCCGGGCTTGTTCCTGCCGTTGCTGGAGGAGGCTCGGTTGATCAGTCGGCTGGGCAGCTGGATTTACCATCGCAGTGCGTCCCAGCGCAAAGTCTGGGAGCGGATGTTTCCCGACGATCTGGTGTTGGGCGTGAGCCTGAGCAGTACCCAGTTCGGCATGCCCAACCTGGTGACCGAGTTGCGCCAGGTCCTGGATCGCCATGCGTTGAAGCCGCGGCAGCTGGAGGTCGAGATCACCGAAGACGCGCTGATGCGCAACCCCGACGAAACCCATAAGCAACTGCGCCTGCTGCGCCACCTGGGCGTGCGAGTGGCGCTGGACGACTTCGGTTCGGGGCCTTGCTCGCTGGCGCATCTGCGTGATCTCGAACTCGATACGCTCAAGCTTGATCGGCACTTGATCGCCCGCTTGCCGGACTCGCCCAGGGACGCTGCGCTGGCCGCCTCGGTGATCGACCTGTGCAAGCAATTGGGCTTGCGAGTGATCGCCGAGGGGGTCGAGACGCCGCAGCAGTATCACTGGCTCAAGGCCCATGGCTGTGAATATGTGCAAGGCTTCCTCGTGGCGCGGCCCTTGATGGCCGAGGACACAGATGCTTTCGCGCGACCATTCGACTGGAGCGCGGTGCCGGCCTGAATTCGCTACACTGGCGGCCTCCAGTGACTGTGTTGCCGTCCGATGACCGTGCTCAAATACCTCCAGGCGTACCCCGCCGCGCTGCAAGCCCAGGTGCAGCAACTGATTGCCGAGGATCGACTGGGCGATTACCTGCAACAACGCTATCCCGGCCGCCATCCGATCCAGAGCGACAAGGCGTTGTACGGCTATGCGCTGGATCTCAAGCAGCGCTACCTGCGTAACGCGCCGGCCATCGACAAAGTACTGTTCGACAACCGCCTCGACCTGACCCATCGCGCGCTTGGGCTGCATACGGCGGTGTCACGGGTACAGGGCGGCAAGCTCAAGGCCAAGAAAGAAATCCGCATTGCTTCGTTGTTCAAGGACGCAGCGCCCCAGTTTCTGGAAATGATCGTGGTGCACGAGTTGGCCCACTTCAAGGAGTCGGACCACAACAAGGCTTTCTACCAGCTGTGCGAGCACATGCTGCCGGGCTATCACCAGCTGGAATTCGACCTGCGGGTGTACCTGACCTGGCGGGACCTGCAACAAGACAAGGGATGAGCGAATGGACGTCAGCAAGACCAAGAGCAGCTTCTATCGTCGACTGTACGTGGCTTACCTGATCGACAGCGGCCTGGCCAGCAACATTCCCGCGCTCACCGAAGTTACCGGCATGCCTCGGCGCACCGCCCAGGATACCGTCGTGGCGCTGGCGGACCTGGACATCCTCTGTGAATTCGAGCAGCAGGAGGGCGCGCGCAACCATGCCGGGCGGTATTGGATTCGCGATTGGGGGGCGATTGATCGGCGGTGGATCGAGCAGAATCTGCAGCGGATCAAGGCGGTGTTGGAGTATCCCTGAATTGTCGGTGCCTGGGCTGGCCTCATCGCGAGCAAGCTCGCTCCCACAGGGGCCCTGGGGGTACACAAATCTTGTGTCCTCAACAGGCCTCTGTGGGAGCGAGCTTGCTCGCGATGGCGGCTTCAGGGCCGATGCATCCCGATGTGCGGAATCCCATCCTCAAGATATTCCACACCCACCACTTCAAACCCGTATCGCCCGTAATATCCCTGCAGATGCGCCTGGGCCGACAAGGAAATCGAAACCCCGGGCCAGTGCTTTTCGGCCTGCTTCAAGGCTTGTTCCATCAGTGTATGCCCCAGCCCTTGCCCTCGAGCCTCGGGGGCGATGACTACGCGGCCGATCACCACATCGCTGTTTCGCGAATGCGGATCGAGCAAACGAAGGTAAGCGACCAGGTGGTTGTCCTGCCAGGCCATCAGATGGCAGGTGTCGCCTTCCAGGTCCAGTCCGTCGACGTCCGGGTAGGCGCAGTTCTGTTCGACGACGAAAACCTCGGCGCGCAGTTTCAGGATGGCATATAGCTGTTCCTTGCTCAGGTCAGTGTGATGTTTGCAGACCCAGTCGATATCCATTTTTTGAATTTCCCAGAGAACCTGCTGCCGATATTAGGCGTCCTTGCGTCGGAAGTCTCTTTTCAAGCGGTCGAAAAATCTGTGATAAAGACCAAAATGCCATCATCGATTTGTCGCGGTACTGCCTTCTTTATGTAATCTTCAATCCAGCGCTGCGCAGCGGTTTCGATGAGCTAACGTCAGGACCCGGATGCCTTGGGGAGTCCCTTGGGTTTCGGCTAAAAACAAACCGGGCTTTGAACCCGTCAAGGAAGTCAGGCATGCCGCGATTGCATCGAGCTCTTGCTTTGGTCGGGTTGCTGTTGCTGAGCCACAACGCCTGTGCGCAGAAACTGCGTCTGGTCGCCGATGCCTGGCCACCCTTTACCGACTCGACGCTGGTCAATGGTGGCCTTGCGACCGATATCGTCACCACCGCCCTGGCGCGCGCCGGTTATGCCAGTGATTTCGAGCAGGTGCCCTGGGCCCGGGCGATGCTGGGGATCAGCGAAGGGCGGTATGACGTGCTGATCAATGCCTGGTACGCCGAGGAACGCACCCATGTGGGCCAGTTCTCGGCCGAGTACCTGCTCAACCGCGTGCGGTTTATCAAGCGCAAGGACTCGCCCATCGACTTCGACAACCTGCAGCAGTTGTATGCCTATCCCATCGCCGTGGTTCGTGGCTACGCCTATTCCAAGGCGTTCGATGAGGACGAGAAGATGCAGAAAATCCCTGTGCATAATTTTGCGATGGCCGTGCGCATGCTCGCCGCCGACCGGGTGAAGCTGACGCTGGAAGACGAATACGTCGCCCGTTATTACCTGGCCCGCGAATCCGCCAAGGTGCGCAATGCCGTGGAATTTCTACCCAAGCCGTTGAGTGAAAACAGCCTGCATATCCTGGTCAGCCTGAAGAATCCCGAGCATGAGCAGATCGTCGCCGGGTTTGATCGGGAGATCGCGGCGATGAAGGCGGATGGGAGTTATCAGAAGTTATTGAAGGCGCATGGGATGTAGGGTGCCTGGGCTGGCCCCTTCGCGAGCAAGCTCGCTCCCACAGGGTACGCATTTCAATGTGGGAGCGAGCTTGCTCGCGATGAGGCCCGCATGAACACCACAGCACTCAAGCCTCACTGGTGTCCTTGATCAGGTGCGCCGCCAGCGTTCGCAACGGCCCCAATTGCCGGCAGATCAACGCCAGTTGCGTCTGCACCAGCCGCTGGCCTTCGTCGATTTCATCGGGCATCAGCTCAAGCGCGCTGGCGAGGGCTTCTTCGTCGTCGCTCTGGATCGCGATCGGCTGTTTGCTCGCCAGGCCCTGGGCAATTTCATCGATGCTGGTCGCCAGCCTTGCTCCGGCGCCGTCGATCAGTTGCTCGCGCACCTCAGTCGGCAGTTCGGTGCCCCGGTGGGCCCCGAGCCCCGACAAGTAACTGAGCAGGGTGTGGGACAGCACCAGGAAGCGGAACCCCACGTCGGCCTCCTTACGGAAATGGCCCGGCTCCATCAGCATGTTCGCCAGCGTCGTGGACAGCGCCGCGTCGGCGTTATGGGCGTTGCGCCGGGCCAGGCGATAGGCCAGGTCGTCGCTTTTGCCCGCGGCGTATTGCTGCATGATCTGGCGCAGGTAGATGCTGTTGCAGGTCAGCGTATTGGCCAGCACCTTGTTCAGCCGCCGGCCCTGCCAGTCTGGCAGGAACAGGAACACCGCCAGCCCGGCGATCAGGCTGCCGAGCAAGGTATCGAACAGCCGTGGCAGCAGCAGCCCGTAGCCGTCGCCGACCTGATTGAAGCAGAACAGCACCATGACGGTGATCGCGGCAGTCGCCAGGGTGTAGCGGGTGGTGCGGTTGGTAAAGAACACCACCCCGGCGGCAATGGCGAAGCACGACTGCACCAGCGGATTTGGAAACAGGTCGAACAGCGCCCAGGCCACCGTCAGGCCGATGGCGGTGCCGATGATCCGCTGGCCGAGCTTGCGCCGGGTGGCGCCGTAGTTGGGCTGGCAGACGAACAATGTGGTGAGGATGATCCAGTAGCCCTGGGAGGGGTGGATCAGGTGCACCATCGCGTAGCCCACGCTCAGCGCCAGGGGCAGGCGCAGGGCATGACGGAACAGCAGCGACGTCGGCGTGAGTTGCGTGCGCAGGCGGACCCAGACGTCCTTGAGGTTGCGTGGCGAGCGGTCCAGCAGGCTGCTGTCAGTGGCATCGGCGAGGGCGTCGGGGTTGCTCGCGTCGCTGAGCAGGCGGTCCATCGTGCCGAGGTTGACCGACAACGCCCGCAGCGAGCGCAACAGGCCGCGCCAGGCCGGGTTGCTCTGGATGCGCAGGTGCTCCAGGGACGCATGCAAATCGTTCAGGGCCTCGGCGAAGCTGTCGTCGTAGACGAACGGCTGGCGCAACTGGATGGACTCGGCCAGTGCCAGGCAAGCCTTGCCTTGCTGGCGCAGCAGGCGCTGGCAGCGGAACAGTACGTCGCTGTGGAAGAACGCTTCGGCCAGGGCGTTATAGGGATAGTGCGAGGAACTGGCGCGCTCATGGATGTCCTGGGCAAGGAAGTACAGCTTCAGGTAGCGGCTGACTTTCGAGCCCGGCCGGCCATTGCCGACGCGGTGCAGGATGATTTCCTTCGCGCTGTTGAGCGCGGCCACCACCCGGCCATTCTGCTGGGCCAGCTCCAGGCGTCGGGCCTCGATATCCAGATGACGGATCGGCTCCAGCAGCGATGACTTGAGCTTCAGGTAGCGCCCCAGTTCGCGGAACAGCCGCGCCAGGCTCTGCTGCACCGGCTGGTTGGAAAACAGCGCGTGCCACAACACCGAGAGCAGCCCATACCAGGCGGCGCCGGCTACCAGCAACACCGGTTCATGCCAGAAGTCCGTGACCGCGCCGCCGCGCTGGTCCACGCCGATCATGGTGTAGACCGAAAGAATCAGGGTAGCCGAGGCAATCGCGCCATAGCGCTCGCCCAGGGCGCCGAGCATGGTCAGGCCGAAGGCCGCCAGGGCCAGGGCGACGATGAACAGGACGGGGTAGGGAAACAGCAACTCCACCGACAGCGCGGCAACGCTGAAGCACACCAGCGTCACGGCCAGCGCGTTGAGACGGCCTTGCCAGCTGTCGTCGGTCTCGGCCAATGCGCTGGCGATGATGCCGAGGAACAGCGGAATCAGCAGCGCCATCTGATTCAAGTACCAACAAAGCACCATGCTGCCGGTCAGGGCGATGAACACCCGCACGCTATAGCTGAATTTATCCAACGCCCAAAGGCGACGCAGAGACTGGCTGAACGAGGTCGATGACATGAAGTGCACGGGCCTGACGGGCAATGACGCTAAATTGAGGCAGTAATGACGCCGATGCAATGGCGACGATCACATCCGGCAGCAAAAAGTGTTCCGGCATGCGAAGAACACCCCCTGTGGCGAGGGAGCTTGCTCCCGCTGGGCTGCGAAGCGGCCCCTTCCCCAAGCGTTGCATTAATTCAGACCGAGTGCGATGGCTGTTTTGCGACTGCTGCGCAGTCGAGCGGGAGCAAGCTCCCTCGCCACAAAAAGCGGGCTCGACCCAGGGTGGTATCAGACGTACTGCGCCGCCGCATACCCCGAAGCCCAGGCCCATTGGAAGTTGAAGCCGCCCAGGTGACCGGTGACGTCGAGCACTTCGCCAATGAAATACAGCCCCGGGCTCTTCAGCGACTCCATGGTCTTGGAAGAAACTTCCCGAGTGTCGACGCCGCCCAGGGTCACTTCGGCGGTGCGGTAGCCTTCGGTGCCGGCGGGGACGATGTTCCAGCTCGCCAGCTTCTCGGCGATGTCCGCGAGTTCCGCGTGAGTGTATTGCTTCATCGGCTTGGAGACGAACCAGGTGTCGGCCAGCAGGTTGGCCATTTTCTTGGTGAACAACTCGCCCAACAGGGTCTTGAGTTCGCTGTTCGGGCGTTCGGCCTGTTGCTGTTGCAGCCACTGCGGCACGTCGTGGTCGGGCAGCAGGTTGATCTGCACCGTGTCGCCCGGCTCCCAGAACGACGAGATCTGCAAGATCGCCGGACCGCTCAAACCGCGATGGGTGAACAGGATGTTCTCGCGAAAACTCTGCTCGTTGCAGCTCACCAGACAGTCCACCGACGTGCCCGACAGTTCGGTGCACAGGCTCTTCAACTGATCGGTGATGGTGAACGGCACCAGTCCAGCCCGGGTCGGCAGCAGCTGGTGGCCGAATTGCCTGGCCACCTGATAGCCGAAGCCAGTCGCGCCCAGGGTCGGGATCGACAGCCCGCCCGTGGCGATCACCAGGGATTGGCAAGCGATGGGCCCGAGGGTGGTTTGCAGCAGGTAGCCGTCGGCGGTCTTCTCGATCTGCTCGATCGAGGTGTCCAGGTGCAGGTCGACGCCGGCCTGGTCACACTCGTCCAGCAGTAGGCCGAGGATGTCGCTGGATTTGTTATCGCAGAACAACTGGCCGAGTTTTTTCTCGTGATAGGGCACGCCGTGCTTGGCCACCAGCGCGATGAAATCCCATTGGGTATAGCGAGCCAGGGCCGACTTGCAGAAGTGCGGGTTTTGCGAGAGGAAGTTGCCCGGTTCGGTGTACATGTTGGTGAAGTTGCAGCGTCCACCGCCCGACATGAGGATTTTCTTGCCGGCCTTGTTGGCGTGGTCCAGCAACATCACCTGCCGCCCGCGCCCGGCGGCGGTCAGCGCGCACATCAACCCTGCGGCGCCAGCGCCAATGATCACGACTTCGGTAGAGCGCAAAACGGTGTCCTCACATTCAGATGTGTATGGAGCTTTTGTGGCGAGGGAGCTTGCTCCCGCTGGGCTGCGAGCAGCCCCCGAACTGACGACACCGTGCATCTGGAAGATCGCATCGCCTGGATTACGACTGCTGCGCAGCCGAGCGGGAGCAAGCTCCCTCGCCACAGGGTGAATGAACGGCAATCAGAGGATCCGCACCCGCAACGAGCGTCCCTTGATCTTGCCATCGTTCAGGCGCTGCAAGGCCTGTTTGGCAATACCGCGCTCCACTGCCACATAGGCCTGGAAATCGAAAATCGCGATCTTGCCCACCTGCGCGCCAGGGATGCCGGCCTCGCCGGTCAGGGCGCCGAGGATGTCGCCGGGGCGCACCTTGTCCTTGCGTCCGGCACCGATGCACAGGGTGCTCATGGCCGGCAGCAGCGGACCGCCGCCCTGGGGCTTGAGGTTGTCCAACTGGTCCCAGCTCAACGGCGACTTCTGCAGTTGCTCGATGGCCTGGGCGCGGTGGGCTTCGGACGGCGCCACCAGGCTGATGGCGATGCCTTTCTCCCCGGCGCGCCCGGTGCGGCCGACGCGGTGGATATGAATCTCCGAGTCCCGGGCCAGCTCGACGTTGATCACCATGTCCAGCGCATCGATATCCAGGCCACGGGCCGCCACGTCGGTGGCGACCAATACCGAGGTGCTGCGGTTGGCGAACATCGCCAGGACCTGGTCGCGGTCGCGCTGCTCCAGGTCACCGTGCAGGCCGACGGCTGAGATGCCCTTGGACGTCAGGTGATCGACGGTTTCCTGGACCTGCTGCTTGGTGAAGCAGAACGCCACGCAGGAGGCCGGGCGGAAATGCGCCAGCACCTTGACCACCGCGTCCATGCGCTCCTCGGGGGAGATCTCGTAGAAGCGCTGCTCGATCTGTGAGTCGGAGTGCAGCGCCTCGGCCTTGACCTGCTGCGGGTTACGCATGAACTTGGACGACAGTTGCTTGATGCCCACCGGGTAAGTGGCCGAGAACAGCAGCGTCTGGCGGCGTTCCGGGGTCTGCTGGATGATGTCTTCGATGGCGTCGTAGAAACCCATGTCGAGCATGCGGTCGGCTTCGTCGAGGATCAGCGTGTTGAGGCCGTCGAGCACCAGCGAACCCTTGCGCAGGTGCTGCTGGATGCGCCCCGGCGTGCCGACGATGATGTGGGCGCCGTGTTCGAGGGAGGCGATCTGCGGGCCGAAGGACACGCCGCCGCACAGGGTCAGGACCTTGATGTTGTCTTCGGCGCGGGCCAGCCGGCGGATTTCCTTGGCGACCTGGTCGGCCAGCTCACGGGTCGGGCACATCACCAAGGCCTGACAGCCAAAGAAGCGCGGGTTGATCGGGTTCAGCAGGCCGATGCCAAAGGCCGCGGTCTTGCCGCTGCCGGTCTTGGCCTGTGCGATCAGGTCCATGCCCTTGAGGATCACCGGCAAGCTTTGCGCCTGGATCGGCGTCATCTGGGCATAACCGAGTGATTCGAGGTTAGCCAGCATGGCGGCGGACAGCGGCAAAGTATTAAAAGCGGTGGCAATGGTGGTCACGGGACTGGCCTGCAAAACAAAATGTCGCGCAGTGTAGCAGCCTCGTGCCACTTTCTTCGAAAGTTCTGGACGAGCTGTGGCGCAGCTCCGAAGCGGGAAGATTCCCCTGTGGCGAGGGAGCTTGCTCCCGCTGGGGTGCGAAGCGCCCCCAAAACCGGCCAACACGGTGCGCCTGAAGTATCGCGTCGTCTGGATTGCGTCTGCTGCGCAGCCGAGCGGGAGCAAGCTCCCTCGCCACAACAGCCCTATCGCCATATTAGTGCTCGATATGCTCATCCGGCCGCTTCACCCGCCGTCCGTCCTGCTTGGACAACTGGGAGAAAATCGTCGCCGCCAGCATCGCCATGATGCCCACGGTCACGAAGGTCAACTGGAACGCGCCCAGCACCGTGTCCACACCATCATTGCCGACCTGGGCGGTAAAGCCGCCGAGGAGCGCGCCGGCGCAGGCCACGCCGAGGCTCAGGGACAGTTGCGCGACCACCGACAGCAAGCTGTTGCCGCTGCTGGCGCTGGCGTCGTCCAGGTCGATCAGGGTCACGGTGTTCATCGCGGTGAATTGCAGCGAGTTGATTGCGCCCAGCACCGCCAGATGCGCCAGCAGCAGCCAGTACGGGGTCTGCTCGCTGACCAGGCCCATGCTCGCCAGCATCACGCCCAGGGCCAAGGTATTGGCGGTAAGGACGATGCGATAGCCGAAGCGTTCGATCAACGGCCGGGCGACCGATTTGGCGACCATCGCCGCCGCCGCCAGGGGCAGCATGCTCATGCCAGCCTGGGAAGGCGAATAGCCCAGCGCCACTTGCAGCAGCAACGGCACCAGGAACGGCAACGCGCCGCTGCCCAGGCGTGCGAACAGGTTGCCGAGGATGCCGACGGCAAACGTCCGGGTCTTGAACAGCGACGGCGGGAACAGCGCATTCTCGACGTGCCCGGCCCGTAGCCAATAGGCCGCGAGGCAGGCCATGCCGCCGAACAGCAGCAACATCACGCGCAGGTGCGGAAGATGCAGTTCACCCAGGCCTTCCATGGCGATGGTGATCAACACCATCGCCGCGCCAAACAGCAGGAACCCCAGCCCATCGAACCGCGTGCGCTCGCTGCCGCGCAGGTCCGGAATGAATTTCCAGACGGCATAGCAGCCGATTATCCCCACCGGCAGGTTAATGATGAAAATCCAGTGCCACGTCAGGTACTCAACCATCCAGCCACCCATGGTCGGGCCGATCAGCGGGCCGAGCAGGCCGGGGATGGTGATGAAACCCATGATCCGCACCAGCTCCGAACGCGGGTACGCCCGTAGAACTACCAGCCTGCCCACCGGCAGCATCAGCGCGCCACCCAGGCCCTGGACGACCCGGGCGCCGATCAGCATGCTCAACGAATTGGACAAGGCGCACAGCAACGAGCCGAAGCTGAACAGCAGGATCGCGCCGAAGAAAATCTTCTTGGTGCCAAAGCGGTCGGCGATCCAGCCCGAGGCCGGGATCAGCAGGGCCACCGTGAGCATGTAGGCGATGATCACGCCTTGCATGCGCAGCGGGTTCTCCGCCAGGTCACTGGCCATGGCAGGCAGGGCGGTGTTGAGGATGGTCCCGTCCAGGGACTGCATGAAGAAAGCGATTGCCACGACCCACGGAAGCCAGCGGGCGGTGACGGCGTCGAGCGGGGCGCGGTTGGGCATGGGACCTCTTGTGTGAAAAAGTGAACAATTTCCTGTGGCGAAAACGCTTCTGTGGCGAGGGAGCTTGCTCCCGCTGGGGTGCGGAGCACCCCTAAGCCGGTGAACACGGTGTGTCTGAAATATCGCGCTGCCTGGGCTGCGACTGCTTTGCAGCCGAGCGGGAGCAAGCTCCCTCGCCACGGGGAACTACGAGTTATAGCGTCAGCGTGAGCCTCTTCACCAACGCCCCCGGCAGCAGCATCGAAGCCGTGGCCCGCTGGCTGTAGGTACTGGCCGAAAGCAGAAGTTCCCGCTCCCGGGTCAGGCCTTCGAGTTGCGAGCCGAGCAGGCTGTAGACGCTGTCGTCGAAACGCATGGTGCTCACCGGCGCCTGGATCTGGCCATCCTCGACCCAGAACGTGGCGAAACGGGTCATGCCGGTCAGGCGTGCCGCCGGTTGGTCCGAGTAGTTCAGGTACCAGAGGTTGCTGATGTACAAGCCGGTGCCGAGTTCTTCGAGAACGTGCCTTAGCGCCAGATGACCCTCTTTCATCTCCAGCGCGGTAGGGTATTCATAGCTGCTGGCGCCGTTGGCGGTAAGACCGTATTCGGCGGCGCTGCGGGAATTGACCAGCCGTGCGTTGGCCGTGCCCTTGGCGATGAGCCCCAGGTCATCGCGAGGATAACCTTCGTCGGAAAATGCCGGGCTCAGGGAGCCGCTGACCTGCTCCGTCAACCAGACGTTGGGGCTGAAGTGGGCTTCGCCGGCGTAGAACTTCTGCAGCGGGCTTTGCTTGCTGGCGATTGCACGGGCCGAGAACCCGCCCCAACTGAGCATGCCCATGATTTCTTCCAGCGCGGCGGGCGCCAGGTAGGCGCGGTATTCACCGGGCGGCAGCGTGCGCAGTGGTCGGCCGAGAAATTGCAGCTGTTCGTGGGCCTGTTCGAAACGTTCGGCGAACCCTTCGCTGCTCCAGGCGTGGCCTGCATAACTGGCTTTCACGGCCTGGCCGTTCTCATGGAACAAGCTGAAGTCGAAATTGAAACTGTTGGCCTGATGCCAGCCGAAGGCACCCGAGGAACTGGCGAAGCCCCGGCTGATCGGCCCGGCCGCATAGAACCCCACCAGGTCCAGGCCTTCTGCGGCGCGGGTGATTTCGCCGACCGCCTGCTCCGTCTCGGGCAATGGGTGATCCTGCACATTGTTGCTCTGCCAGTGGTTGTGGTTGAGCAGCAGGTAGGGATCGGCGGGCAGCAACGGCAACGTCTCGCGCAACTGTTGCAACCCTTCGCTCAGGCGTTGCAGATCGGTCTGGGTGTCGCCGGACAAGGTGATCTGCAAGTCGGCATGGCGGCCGTCGTTGATCAGTTTGAGGTTGATATTGGCCTGTTGGACCTGCCCGGCCTGGCGAACCCTGCCGTGGTTGAAGCGCACGAAAGCCGAAGACTCGGCGGCATAGCCGAGGGTGAACTGTTCGGGCTCACGCAAGGCGTTGCGCAGCCAATCGACCAACGCCTTGAACGCCCCGGCCTCATTTGTGACGGTGCTCATCAGGCATCTCCCCCAAATACGTCAACGTTGCTGAACACGCAGGCCGGCGAAGCATGGCCGACGCGGATGACCTGGTTCGGTTCACCCTTGCCACAGTTCGGCGTGCCGAGGACCTGGGCAGTGCTGGCGTCGCCCACCGCCCTCAAGCTCTTCCAGAACTGCGCGGAAATGCCCCGGTAGTTGGGATTTTTTACCACGCCCTTGAGCTCGCCGTTTTCAATCAACTGGCCCCATTCGCAGCCAAACTGGAACTTGTTACGGGCGTCATCGATGGACCAGGAGCGGTTGGTGCGCATCAGCACGCCGTGCTCGATGCCTTGGATCAGTTGCTCCAGGGATTGGTCGCCGGGCTCGATGTTCAGGTTTGCCATGCGGTCGATGGGCGGACGATTCCAACTGCAGGCGCGGCTGTTTGCGACCCCGTCGAGGCCGGCGCGGAACTGCGACAGCGCACCGCCCAGGGGACGCAGCAGCAAGCCTTCGCGGATCAGGAACTGTTTGCTGGCAGCACTGCCGTCGTCGTCATGGCTGTAGCTGGCCAGTTCTTCCGGGATGTCCGGGTCGAACGTCACGTTCAGCAGGTTGGAGCCGTATTGCAGCTGCCCGAAATCACTGGTCTTGACGAAACTGGTGCCGGCGTAATTGCGCTCGTCGCCGAGGATGCGGTCCAGTTCCAGCGGGTGACCGATGGATTCGTGGATCTGCAGCATCATCTGGTCGGGCATCAGCAACAGGTCCCGCCGGCCTTGCGGGGTGTTTGGCGCCATCAGCAATTGCAGGGCCTGGTCGGCGATCTTCGGCCCGGCACCGATCAGGCCGCAGCGGTTGATCACATCGAAGCCGCCCTGCTGACCGAAGTTCTCGCGGCCCAGGGTGCGCGTCTGGCTGTCGTGCCCGTCGAAGGCGGTGACGTCCAGGGCCGGGTAGATGAAGCGCTGGGCCTGGCGCAGTTCGGCACCGGCGCTGTTGAGGTAGATCTGCTCGACCTGAGTCAGGCCGATACTGGCCTGCCAGTTCACCAGGCGCTCGTCCGTCGGCACCGCTGCCGATTCGTCGCCGAGCAGTTGGTAGCAATCGCTCAGTGGAGGGAACGCCTGGTCGAAATGCGGTGAGAAATAATCGGCGCGGTCGCTGGAGACCGACTGCTCGCGCAAGTCGAGCAAAGCGTGGGGCTTGAGCCGGCGGGCCTGTTGCTCGGCGCGTTCGAGCGCTGCTTGCAGGCCGGCCTGGGACAAATCGTTGGTGGCCGCATAGGTTTCGACGCCATTGACCCGCACGGTGAGCATCGCACCTTCGTCGCGGCTCAGGCTCGGCGGCTCGGCGACATTCTTGCGCACCGACAGGTGCTGACCGGACTCGCGCACGTAACGCAGGGAAAAGAATTCAGCGCCCGTGCGCAATGCAGCAAACCGCTGCTTGAGCCGGGGATGGAAATCGAACATGAAACCTCCTTGTCTGGAGTGACGGTGCAGCGAGGTGCGGCGCGTTGACGCGGGCGGCTCTAGAGTAGGCCTGGGGTGGGGGAGGGATCAAGGCAGATGGGGATTTTGCGGTGTGGCAGTCAGAGAAATATTCTGAATGGGCTGGCCCCTTCGTCGGATCGCCGCCCGGAGCAGGCTCGCTCCCACAATGGATATTTGGCGGTCACGAAATCAGTGTTCACTCAGAGCCCAAGTGGGAGCGAGCTTGCTCGCGATGGCGGTGTGGCAGTCAACGAAGATGTTGAATGGGCCGGCCCCATCGCGAGCAAGCTCGCTCCCACAATGGGATCTTCAGCGGTCACAAAATCTGTGTCCACCTCGGAACCCTTGTGGGAGCGAGCCTGCTCCGGGCGGCGATCCGACGAAGGCCGCGCCTGGGTCTTGAACCTTACTGGGCGGCAGTCGCCACTTCACGCAGAGGCTTGCCACGCACCGGCGCATCACCGGCCACGTAGTACGGCGCGGTACTGCGCGGCAGGGGCTTGCGGCCGCGGATCCTGTCGGCGATTTTCTCGGCCATCATGATGGTCGGCGCGTTCAGGTTGCCGGTGGTGATGATCGGCATGATCGAGGCATCGACTACCCGCAGGCCTTGCACGCCATGTACGCGGCCTTCGCCATCGACCACCGCCATGTCGTCAGTGCCCATCTTGCACGAGCAGGACGGGTGGAACGCGGTTTCGGCGTGCTCGCGGATGAACTGGTCCAGTTGCTCGTCGGTCTGCACCTCGATGCCTGGGCTGATCTCGCGGCCGCGGAACGGGTCGAGCGCCGGCTGTTGCATGATCTCGCGCGTCAGGCGGATGCCATCGCGAAACTCCTGCCAGTCCTGTTCGGTGGCCATGTAATTGAAGAGGATGCTCGGGTGCTGGCGCGGGTCCTTGGACTTGGCCTGGATCCGGCCACGGCTCGGCGAACGCATGGAGCCCATGTGCGCCTGGAAACCGTGCTCCTTCACGCCATTACTGCCGTTGTAATTGATCGCCACCGGCAAGAAGTGGTACTGGATGTTCGGCCACTCGAAGTCCGGGCGGGTGCGGATGAAACCGCCGGCTTCGAACTGGTTGCTGGCGCCGATGCCGGTGCCGTTGAACAGCCACTCGGCACCGATGGCCGGCTGGTTGTACCAGAGCAGCGACGGGTACAGCGAAACCGGCTGGGTGCAAGCGTATTGCAGGTACAGTTCCAAGTGGTCCTGGAGGTTTTCACCAACGCCCGGCAGGTCGTGGACCACCGGGATGTCGAGGCTTTCGAGCAGTTTTGCCGGACCGACGCCGGAGCGTTGCAGGATCTGCGGCGAAGCGATGGCGCCGGAGCACAGCAGCACTTCCTTGCGGGCCCGGGCCTCGACGCGCTCTTCGGCGGCGCCCACCAGGTAACGCACGCCGACCGCACGCTTGCCTTCGAACAGGATCTTGTCGGTCAGGGCGTGGGTGACGATGGTCAGGGTGGAGCGCTTCTTGGCGATGTCCAGGTAACCGCGCGCGGTACTGGCGCGGCGGCCATTGGGCGTCACGGTACGGTCCATCGGGCCGAAGCCTTCCTGCTGGTAACCGTTGAGGTCTTCGGTACGCGGGTAACCGGCCTGCACGCCGGCTTCGACCATGGCGTGGAACAGCGGGTTGTTGCCGGGCTTGGGCGTGGTCACGCTGACCGGACCGTCGCCGCCGTGGTAGTCGTTCGGGCCGATGTCGCGGGTTTCGGCTTTGCGGAAATACGGCAGGCAGTCCAGGTAGGTCCAGTCTTCCAGGCCTGGCAGCTTGGCCCAGTTGTCATAGTCCAGGGCGTTGCCGCGGATGTAGCACATGCCGTTGATCAGCGAAGAACCGCCCAGGCCCTTGCCGCGACCGCACTCCATGCGGCGGCCGTTCATGTGCGGCTCCGGGTCGGTCTCGTAGGCCCAGTTGTAGCGCCGGCCTTGCAGCGGGAACGCCAGGGCGGCGGGCATTTGCGTGCGGAAGTCCAGGCGATAGTCCGGGCCGCCGGCTTCGAGCAGCAGCACGGTGACGCCTTCGTCTTCGGTCAGGCGGGTGGCCAGGGTGTTACCGGCCGAGCCGGCACCGATGATGATGTAATCGAATTCTTGGGACATGAAATGCACCCTCTTTTGAATTGGGTTCAGGTCGCGGCTGCCGAGATGCCCTATCTTGCGTGGCGAGGGAGCTTGCTCCCGCTCGGCTGCGCAGCAGTCGCAAACAGGGCGACCGTGTTCTGTCTGGATGACCTTGGGGGCTGAAGTGGGGCCGCTTTGCGGCCCAGCGGGAGCGAGCTCCCTCGCCACAAAAGCCCCACCTCAGGTTCGTGTCAGATCAGAACACCGACGTGTAATCGCCCATTTCGACCTGTACCGATTTGATGCGCGTGTAGTTGGTCAGCGAACTGATGCCATTCTCCCGACCCACGCCCGATTGCTTGTAGCCACCGACCGGCATTTCCGCCGCGGACTCGCCCCAGGCGTTGATCCAGCAGATGCCTGCTTCGAGCTGGTGGATCACGCGGTGGGCGCGGTTCAGGTCGCGGGTCACGACGCCGGCGGCCAGGCCGAAGTCAGTATCGTTGGCGCGGCGGATCACTTCTTCTTCGGTGTCGTAGGTGAGGATGCTCATCACCGGACCGAAGATTTCCTCACGCACGATGGTCATGTCATCGGTGCAATCGGTGAACACCGTCGGTGCGACGAATGCGCCCTTGGCGAATTCACCCTCGGTCAGGCGACCGCCGCCACACAACAGGCGCGCGCCTTCGGCCTTGCCCTTCTCGATGTAGCCCAGCACGCTTTCCATGTGGGCGAAGCTCACCAGCGGACCGAAATTGGTGTTTTCGTCTTCCGGGTTGCCGATGCGGATGCGCGCCACGCGTTCGGCGATCTTGGCTTCGAACGCTGCTTTCAGATGGCTCGGCACGAACACGCGGGTGCCGTTGGTGCACACCTGGCCGGAGCTGTAGAAGTTGGCCATCATCGCGGTGTCGGCGGCGCGATCCAGGTCGGCGTCGTCGAAGATGATCAGCGGCGATTTACCGCCCAGCTCCATGGTCACGTCCTTGAGCGAAGAACTCGAAGCGCTGGCCATGACTTTCTTGCCGGTGTCGGTGCCGCCGGTGAAGGAGATTTTCTCGATGCGCGGGTGCTCGGTCAGCCAGGTGCCGACTTCACGACCACTGCCGGTCAGCACGTTGAACACGCCCGCTGGAACACCGGCCTCGGTGTAGATCTCTGCCAGTTTCAAGGTGGTCAGCGAGGTCACTTCGCTGGGTTTGAAGATCATCGCGTTGCCGGCTGCCAGGGCCGGGGCGGACTTCCACAAGGCAATCTGGATCGGGTAGTTCCACGCGCCGATACCGGCCACCACGCCCAGGGGCTCGCGACGGGTATAGATGAACGAAGTGCTGCGCAGCGGAACCTGTTCGCCTTCGATGGCGGGCACCAGGCCGGCGTAATATTCCAGCACGTCGGCACCCGTGACGATGTCGACGTATTTGGTTTCGGAGAAGGATTTGCCGGTGTCCAGGGTTTCCAGGGCGGCCAGTTCATCGTTGCGTTCGCGCAGGATGTCGACGGCGCGGCGCAGGATGCGCGAGCGCTGCATGGCGGTCATCGCGGCCCAGACTTTCTGGCCCTTTTCGGCGCTGACCACGGCGCGCTCGACGTCCTCGAACGTCGCGCGCTGCACCAGGGCGAGAACTTCACCGTTGGCCGGGTTGATGGCTTCGAAAGTGGCGTCGCCGCTGGCATCGCTGTACGCGCCATCGATGTAGAGTTTTTGCAGTTCGAAACGGGCCATAAAGTCCTCGCAAGTGCATGAGTGGTTGGCTGGCCACCGAGCGTGTCGTTTATAGCTGACTACGCGCTGCGGTGACGGTTCAGGAGTCGAGCGGTTCTGTGTGCTCTGGCGCTCCTGCCTTGGCCAGTTGGAAATCCATGTATTCGTAAGCGATCTGGTGTGCCTGGGCGGTATCGAACGCGTCTCCCGACAGCGCCCCGCGCAGCCACAAACCGTCAATCAGGGCGGCCAGGCCCCGTGCCGCGCTGCGTGCCTGGTCAACGGGCAAGACGCGGCGGAACTGGCAACACAGGTTGGAATACAGACGGTGATCGTTGATCCGCTGCAACCTGTGCAATGACGGGTGATGCATGCTGGTGGCCCAGAAGGCCAGCCAGGTTTTCATTGCCGGCCCGTTGACCTGGCTGGCGTCGAAATTGCCTTCGATGATCACCTTCAGGTGAGTTCGCGGGCTTGGATCCGTCAGCGCTTGACGCCGCGCGGTGACGTTCTCGCTCAAGACACTCATCAGGTACTGGGCCGTGGCCGCGATCAGGCCATTCTTGTCCTGAAAGTAGTGACTGATGATGCCGTTCGAAACACCGGCCAAACGGGCGATCAGCGCAATGCTGGCGTCCCCCATTCCGACCTGGTCGACAGCCTGCAAAGTGGCTTCGATCAACTGCTGGCGGCGGATGGGTTGCATACCGACCTTGGGCATCTGCACATCTCCTTAGGCCATCGGGCGGACGAGTCTTCGCCTGCCTTCATGAGGGCCAGTCTATTTTGTTTTGATTGAACGTTCAATCAACAAAGAATAAGCTCTGCGACAAATCGTCGCGATTTACGAAATTTCCTACGCGTAAACGGCGTAAATAAACGGACATCAAGGGCCTCACACCCGCGCATTGCGGGGGCAGGGCTTCCAGGGTGTCTTTATAACACCCGCCGGTCGGCTGCCAACTCATCCATCGGACGGGTATTGCGTTGCCTAGTCCTTCTCTCGCACTGCCTGGAGCATCCGTGCAATGAGTTCTGCCTTGCTAATAAAGACCCCGCCGCAGAAGGTGACGGTCAACGGTTGGGTGTTCTACACCTCCACCGCGTTGATTCTGTTGTTGACGGCCACCCTGATCATCGCCCCGCAGGAGGCCGGCCGGTTGCTCGGCATTGCCCAGGCGTGGCTATCGCGCAGCTTCGGCTGGTACTACATGGTGGTCATCGCCGCTTACCTGGTGTTTGTGGTCGGCCTGGCGTTTTCCTCCTACGGCAAGCTCAAGCTTGGCAGCAAGGACGACACGCCGGATTTCAGTTATGGCGCCTGGGCCGGGATGCTGTTTTCCTCGGGCATCGGCATTTCGCTGTTGTACTTTGGCGCATCCGAGCCACTGGACCATTTCTTCAACCCGCCCGAAGGCGTCGCCGGTAGCAACCAGGCTGCGCGCCAGGCGGTGCAGCTGACGTTTTTGCATTGGGGCCTGCACGGCTGGGCGATCTACGCGCTTGTGGGCCTGGCCGTGGCCTATTTCGCCTACCGGCACAACCAGCCGCTGGCGCTGCGTTCGGCCCTTTACCCACTGATGGGCGAACGCTGGGTCAAGGGCGCGGCCGGTCACGCGGTGGACGGCTTCGGCATGTTCGTAACGTTGCTGGGGCTTGTGACCAACCTGGGGATCGGTTCGCTGCAAGTCGCCTCCGGGCTGGAAAACCTGTTCGGCATGGAGCACAGCAACACCAACCTGCTGATCGTGATCATCGTGATGAGCAGCGTGGCGACCATCGCCGCCGTGTCCGGCGTGGAGAACGGCATCCGCCGGCTGTCCAACCTGAACATCGTGCTGTTCAGCGGTTTGCTGATCTTCGTCTTGCTGTGCGGCCCCACGCTGCACTTGCTCAATGGCTTCGTGCAGAACATTGGCGACTACCTCAACGGCGTGGTGCTCAAGACGTTCGATCTGTACGTGTATGCGGACGACAACGCCAAGTCGGGCCGCTGGATGGGCCTGTGGACGCTGTTCTACTGGGCTTGGTGGATTTCCTGGGCGCCATTTGTCGGCATGTTCATCGCACGGATTTCCCGTGGCCGCACCGTGCGCGAACTGGTGGCCGGTGTGCTGCTGATTCCCCTGGGCTTCACGCTGGCCTGGCTGTCGATTTTCGGTAACTCGGCGCTGGATCTGGTGATGAACCACGGTGCGGTGGAGCTGGGCAAGACCGCACTGACGCAGCCGTCGATGTCGATCTATCAGCTGTTGGAATTTTACCCGGCGTCGAAAGTGGTGATCGGCGTGTCGATCTTTGTCGGTTTTGTGCTGTTCCTGACCCCGGCGGATTCCGGCGCGGTGATGATGGCCAATCTCTCGTGCACGGGCGGCAATGTCGATGAAGATGCTCCCCACTGGTTGCGGATCTTCTGGTCGGTGGTGATCACGCTCGTGACCATCGGCCTGTTGTTTGCCGGTAACTTCGAGGCGATGCAAACCATGGTCGTGCTGGCCGGGCTGCCGTTCTCGGTGGTGCTGGTGTTCTTCATGTTCGGCCTGCACAAGGCCATGCGCGAGGATGTGCGGGTTGAGCAGGAGCGGGCGGAGTTGGCGGGGTTGGGTAGGGTCTTTAGCTGACCCTCTGTCTGGCCCAGCTCTTGTGGCAGAGAGGCTTTTGTGGCGAGGGAGCTTGCTCCCGCTGGGTTGCGAAGCGACCCCCAAACCGGCCAAACACGGTGTACCTGAAGGCTCGTGTCACCTGGATTGCGACTGCTGCGCAGTCGAGCGGGAGCAAGCTCCCTCGCCACGGGATAGCATTCCAAAACTTGCACAAACAAAAACGCCGCGATCATCTCGCGGCGTTTTTGTGTGCCCGGGCTCAGCCCAGGTTCTTGCCGAGCAGGGCGTGGTACAGCTCGCTGTCGCCGAGGATCCCGACGACCTTCTGGTTATCATGGAGCACCAGCTTGTTGCCGGTCTGGTAGCGGATCTGCAAGGCGTCGCGCATGCCGATGCTGGAGTCGACCAAGGTCGGAAAACGGCCCAGCCCTTCGACAGACTGTCCCGGTGCCCAGTTTTGCAGGTCCAGCGCGGCGCCGTTCTGGCGGGCGCCCTTGATGGTATTGCCTTCGGCCAGGTCGAGCCAGGAATCGCCGCCCGGGTCCAGGCAGACCGAGCCGTTGATGCGCTTGCAGTTGTCCAGGGTGCGCATCAGGCTGCGGCCGCAGAGCACGTTGAGCGGGTTGGTGTGGGCGACGAAGGTGCGCACATAGTCATCCGCCGGATTCAGCACGATCTGTTCCGGCTTGCTGTACTGGATGATGCGGCCGTCTTTCATGATCGCGATGCGGCTGCCCAGTTTCAGGGCCTCGTCGAGGTCATGGCTGACGAATACGATGGTCTTGCTCAGCTTGCGCTGCAGCTCCAGCAGTTCGTCCTGCAGGCCTTGGCGGATCAGCGGGTCGAGGGCCGAGAAGGGTTCGTCCATGAGCAGGATATCGGCGTCCATCGCCAGGGCACGGGCCAGGCCGACCCGTTGTTGCATGCCGCCGGACAGCTCGTCGGGCTTCTTGTTGCGCCACTGGGTCAGGCCCACCAGCTCCAGCTTTTCATCCACCAGCTTTTTGCGTTCCTTCTCTGGGCGGCCCTGCATTTCCAGGCCGAAGCTGATGTTCTCGCGCACTGTCAGCCAGGGCATCAGGGCGAACTTCTGGAAGACCATGGCGATGCGCTTGGTGCGCATCATCTTCAACTCGGCGGGGGTGCAGGAGGCGATGTCGATCTGGCGGCCTTCGTGTTCGACGAACAATTTGCCGCGACTCACTGTGTTCAAGCCGTTGATGCAGCGCAGCAGGCTCGACTTGCCGGAGCCGGAGAGGCCCATCAGTACGCAGATCTCGCCTTTTTCGACATCCAGGCTGGCCTTTTCCACGCCGACGATCTGCCCGGTCTGCTTCAGGATTTCGTTGCGGGTCATGCCCTTGTCGAGCAGCTTGAGGGCTTCGCGTGGATCTTTGGAGAAGATCACGTCGACCTCTTCGAAGCGGATTATGCTCATGCGTCACCCCCTACTTTGGCGTCGGGTTGTTTGCAGATTCGGTCGAGCATGATCGCCAGCAATACGATCGCCAGGCCGGCTTCGAAGCCCAGGGCGATATCGGCGGTGTTCAGTGCGTTGACCACGGGTTTGCCCAGGCCGTCGGCACCGACCAGCGCCGCGATGACCACCATCGACAGCGACAGCATGATGCATTGGGTGATACCGGCGGCGATGCTCGGCATGGCATGGGGCAATTCAATGCGTGAGAGGAGTTGGCGACGAGAGCAGCCGAAGGCTTTGCCGGCGTCCATCAGTTCGTCGGGAACGTCGCGGATGCCCAGGTAGGTGAGGCGGATGGGCGCGGCAATCGCGAACACCACCGTGGAGATCAGGCCCGGGACCACACCCAGACCGAAGAGGGTCAGGGTTGGAATGAGGTAGACGAAGGTCGGTACGGTCTGCATCAGATCGAGCACCGGACGCATCATGGTGTAGAACATCGGCTTGTGCGCGGCAACAATGCCCAGCGGCACGCCGATCAGCACGCAGACCAGGGTCGCGAACAGCACCTGGGCGAGGGTTTCCATGGTTTCCTGCCAGTAACCCAGGTTGAGGATCAGCAGGAACGAGGCGATGACAAAAACGGTCAGGCCCCATTTGCGCTGGATGAAATGCGCCAGCAGGGCAATGAGGCCGATCAGGGCCAGGGGATTGAACCAGGTCAGCGCAAACGTCACGCCGTGAATCATCGTTTCCAGAAACATCGCGATGGCATCGAAAGTGTTGGCGCCGTTTTGCGTCAACCATTCGACAAAGCCCGCGATGTACTGGCCCAAGGGTATTTTCTGATCAATAAGCATGGTAGTGAACTTCCGCATGCAAGGAATAAACAGCCCGGGCGAGTGAACTCGCCCGGCATAAGCTTTTACTGCGCGAGCTTGGCTTTCACGGCCTCCAGGCCAGGTTTACCGTCGATGGTGGTGACGCCGGCGAGCCAGGTGTCGAGCACCTGTGGGTTTTTCTTCAGCCAGGCCTTGGCGGCGGCTTCAGGCTTCATCTTGTCGTCCAGCACGTTGCCCATCAGCGTGCTTTCCATGTCGAGGGTGAAGACCAGGTTTTTCAGCAATTGGCCGACGTTGCCGCATTCCTGGGCGTAGCCCTTGCGCGTGTTGGTGTAGATGGTCGCCTGGCCGAAGTTCGGACCGAAGAATTCATCGCCACCGGTGAGGTATTTCATCTTGAAGCGGGTGTTCATCGGGTGCGGTTCCCAGCCCAGGAACACCACGGCGGTGTTACGACGCTGGGCGCGATCGACCTGCGACAGCATGCCGGCTTCGCTGGATTCGACGACCTTGAAGCCAGCGTCCTTGAGACCGAAGGCGTTCTTGTCGATCATGCTCTGGATCAAGCGGTTGCCGTCGTTGCCCGGTTCGATGCCGTAGATCTTGCCGTCCAGTTCCTTCTTGAACTTGGCGATGTCGGCGAAATCCTTCAGACCCTTTTCATACAGCTCTTCGGGGACGGCAAGGGTGTACTTGGCGTTCTCCAGGTTGGCGCGCACGGTTTCCACGGTGCCGGCTTCGCGGTAGGCCTTGATGTCGTTTTCCATGGTCGGCATCCAGTTGCCGAGGAAAACGTCCATGTTCTTGCCGTCGGCCAGGGATTTGTAGGTCACTGGTACGGAGATCATGGTGGTCTTGGTCTTGTAGCCGAGGGCGTCGAGCACGACGCTGGTGGTAGCGGTGGTAACGGTGATGTCGGTCCAGCCGACATCGGAGAAGTTGACGGTGCTGCACTGAGCGGGCTCTGCAGCGTTGGCCAGCATCGGAAGACTCAGCATGGCGGCCAACAACAACGGCTTGGAACCTTTCATGGGTGGACTCCTGGTGTTTTATCGGCAGTGTCCGGTCGGGGACAACCGCGCTTTTTTGCTTTTTTAATGTTGCGGTTGGTGGCGCGTGGGCACCCTGGGTGACACGCGGCCTTGCAAACGAGCCGTAACCGATCATGTACCAGTGCAAATCCGACGCCTACAGGGTGCGTCGTATCCAGTACAGGGAGGGTCGCATCCAGTGTTGGTGACGTCGTTTACAGATTTTTTCCGCCCTCGGCTGGCTTCTGACACGCAAAAAAACGTCGTAAAACCTGGGCGACAAGGGCGCGGCGCTGCTGGGCATGATTGCGTCGGTGTCAGACGTCGAAAGCCGATTCAAAAGCCGGATGATGCGGCCATCCCGGCGTTGAGCGTAGCAGCTCCGCCACCGGGCGCTCCTGCGCCCGGATGTGACCGTTCTGGAGATCCAAGGCATGGCTATCAGCGTATTCGACCTGTTCAAGATCGGTATCGGCCCGTCCAGTTCCCATACCGTGGGCCCCATGCGCGCCGCGGCGCTGTTCGTTGAAGCGTTGCGGGCGAAGGCGCTGCTGCACGATGTGCGCCGGGTCGAGGTGCAGTTGTACGGTTCGCTGTCGGCGACCGGCATCGGCCATGGCAGCGACAACGCCACGATCATGGGCCTGATGGGCGAATGGCCTGACGCGATCGACCCGTCGCAGATCGGCACGCGCATCGAACTGCTGCGCGAAACCGGGACCTTATTGCTGGATGGGCGTCTGCCGGTGCCTTTTGTCTGGTCGCGCGACATGCGCCTGATCGACGAGAACCTGCCGTTCCACCCTAACGCGATGACCTTGATTGCCGAAGGCGCGAGCGGCGAATTGCACCGCGACACCTACTATTCCATCGGCGGAGGATTTGTCGTTGACCAGGCCCAGGCTTCCAGCGGCGTGGTGGACCTGGACAGTACCGAACTGCCGTACGATTTTTCCAGCGCCGAAGAACTCCTGGCCCTGTGCCGCACCCACAACCTGCGGGTGGCCGAGTTGATGATGGCGAATGAAAAGGTCTGGCGCTCCGAGGAAGAGATCCGCAGCGGCCTGATGAAACTCTGGCGGGCCATGCAGGATTGTGTTGAGCAAGGCCTCAAGCACGAAGGCATCCTGCCCGGCGGCCTGAACGTGCGGCGGCGGGCGGCCAAGTTGCATCGCAGCCTGCAGGAACTGAACAAACCGAACGTGATCGGCTCGACCTTGAGTGCCATGGAATGGGTCAACCTGTTCGCCCTGGCGGTCAACGAGGAAAATGCCGCCGGCGGGCGCATGGTCACGGCGCCGACCAATGGCGCGGCGGGGATCATTCCGGCGGTGCTGCACTACTTCATGAAATTCAGCGAAGCGGTGACCGACGCCAACGTGGTGGACTATTTCCTCAGCGCAGCGGCGGTGGGGATTTTGTGCAAGAAGAACGCTTCGATCTCCGGCGCCGAAGTCGGCTGCCAGGGCGAAGTCGGCTCGGCCTGCGCCATGGCGGCGGCGGGCCTGGCGGAAATCCTCGGCGCCACGCCGGAGCAATTGTGCAACGCCGCGGAAATCGGCCTGGAGCACAACCTTGGCCTGACGTGCGACCCGGTCGGCGGCCTGGTCCAGGTGCCCTGCATCGAGCGCAACGCGATTGCCGCGGTGAAAGCCATCAATGCCGCACAAATGGCCCTGCGTGGCGACGGCCAGCACTTCATCTCCCTGGACCGAGTGATCCGCACCATGCGTGACACCGGCGCCGACATGCATGACAAATATAAAGAGACATCGCGGGGCGGGTTGGCGGTGAGTGCGGTGGAGTGCTGATTCAGGATTCACAAGATAATTCCGTGGCGAGGGAGCTTGCTCCCGCTGGGGCGCGAAGCGTCCCCTTTGCGGTTTTCTGACACGCCGAGGTGCCCGACTCAGGGCCGCTCCGCAGCCCAGCGGGAGCAAGCTCCCTCGCCACAGGTATCGAGAAAAACCGCTCGTAAAATGAACACCGCTGCAAAAACACGCCACGTTTTGGCGCGTCGCAAACAGACAAGACCTGACTTATCGGTCACGCCATTGTCCGCCGCGCTACCGTCCGTCCCCGCGCTTGCGGTGACATCCGCCGTGCAAGCGGCGCAGCCCAGTTACCACAAGTGCTACCGATCTGCTCACAGCCCACTGTGGCGGGTGCCTGGGGCCGTTGATGGCACTTTCAAACCAGCCCCGACAGGCCCCTTGAATAGACAGGTCAGCATGTCGTTTTCAGGATTTATTGAACGCGCATTCAAATTTAGGCATGGCAATTGCTCTGTCCTAATAAAGCCCCGTCTCACGCAAGAGAATGATGGGCAATAACAAGAGCCTCCGCCTGAGGCCATCACCCGCTTTGTGTGAGGAGATACCGCGATGACGACGTCCAACTCTGGGGCTCAACCCCAGAACCGTGCGCCTCAATCCATCGGCTTTTTGCTGCTGGACAATTTCACGCTGATTTCCCTGGCGTCCGCGGTGGAACCGCTACGCATGGCCAACCAGCTGTCCGGTCGCGAGTTGTATCGCTGGACCACCCTGACCGTCGATGGCGGGCAGGTCTGGGCCAGTGACGGTCTGCAGATCACGCCTGACGCCTCCATGCACAAAGCGCCGGCCCTCGACACCGTCATCGTCTGCGGCGGCATCGGCATCCAGCGCACCGTTACCCGTGAGCATGTCTCCTGGCTGCAAAGCCAGGCCCGGCAGTCCCGTCGCCTCGGCGCGGTCTGCACCGGCAGTTGGGCCCTGGCCTGTGCCGGCCTGCTGGACGGTTTCGATTGCAGCGTGCACTGGGAATGCCTGGCAGCCATGCAGGAAGCCTTCCCGCGGGTGTCGATGAGCACGCGCCTGTTCACCCTCGACCGCAATCGCTTCACCAGTTCTGGCGGCACCGCGCCGCTGGACATGATGCTGCACTTGATCAGCCGCGATCACGGTCGCGAACTGTCGGCAGCGATCTCGGAAATGTTTGTCTATGAGCGCATCCGCAACGAGCAGGATCACCAGCGCGTGCCGCTCAAGCACATGCTCGGCACCAACCAGCCGAAGTTGCAGGAAATCGTCGCACTGATGGAGGCCAACCTCGAAGAGCCGATCGACCTGGACGAACTGGCGGTGTATGTCGCCGTGTCCCGACGTCAGCTCGAGCGGCTGTTCCAGAAGTACCTGCACTGTTCGCCGTCGCGCTATTACCTCAAGCTGAGGCTGATCCGCGCGCGGCAGTTGCTCAAGCAGACGCCGATGTCGATTATCGAGGTGGCCTCGGTGTGCGGCTTCGTCTCCACCCCGCACTTTTCCAAGTGCTACCGCGAATACTTCGGCATTCCGCCGCGTGACGAACGCGTCGGTTCCAACACTACGCAGCAGGTAGCGATGATGCCGTTGCCGCAGGCCCTGGTGCTGTCGCCATTATCCGGCCCGCTGTCGGCTTTGAGCCAGGCGCGCAATGAGTCGACGTTTGCCAGTGTGAGGCTCTAAGACCTCAGCGCTTTCATCGCGAGCAGGCTCGCTCCCACAGGATTTGTGAACGACACAGAACCTGTGGGAGCGAGCTTGCTCGCGATTGGTTTTGTCAGCCACTATGGTTCTGCTGGTATTCGGTCAGCGCTGGCAGCAGTTGCTTGTCGATCGCCTGACGCACCGCCGGCAGGATGGTCGCGCTGCTGGTGTACATGTCCTTGACCATGCGCCGCAGTTCATTGGCGCGCGCCCGGTCCAGGCCGCGCACCGCGCATTCACAAGCCTGCTCGGCGGTCGCACCGCTGGGTATCTGCAGCCCCAGGGCCTTGAGTTGGCCCAGCAGGTCTTCCTGGTCGATCAAATCGGCGTACATCATGACGCTTTTCCTTGTTCAGGGATTGGGGTCGTGACTGGATTCTGGTAGCCGTCCGGAGCTGCGGCAAGGGCAAATTGTCGATCTGGCCTGAATGACTATGAGCGGGTCGTTTTCGGCTAACTCGCCTGCCTCGGGAGTGGGCACACTGGTCCCAAGCTGAATCACGATGGTTTGGTCACCCTCGCGCAACGGCTCCTCCAGTAACGCTCCTGCCCCGATCCTGTCACGGCTTGATCGGGGATTTTTTGTCTGTGTGAATCAGCGGGAAATGAGTTGTCTGATCGGGTGCTTTCGCGAGCAGGCTCGCTCCCACATTAGATTTTGTGATCGACACAGAACCCCTGTGGGAGCGAGCCTGCTCGCGAAGAACGATGACGCGGTCTAACGCTGCAACACCAGAATCCGCGACAGCAACTCATCCCGATCGACATAACACCCCTGGAAGTGTCGCGCCCCGGAGGCTGGGTCGAACGCATTGCGCGCGTGGAGGGTGCGACGGTTGTCGAAGCACCAGAGCTGGCCGGGTTCAAGCCTCTGTACCAGGCGAAACCGAGGCTCGCGGGTCAGGGCAATGAAGCGGCGATAGGCTTGATAGAGCCTGGGCATCTGCTCCACTGACGTATCGAACGGTCCGCGCAAGAAATTCGCCATGCGGATCTCCGAGACCTGCCCCAGCGTATCCAGGGCGATGATCGGCGCCAGGCAGCGGTAGTCGCTGTGGCGATCCTTGTTGCGAAATTCCACCGGGATCTGGCACAGCGCGTCGAAGGCTTCGGCGTCTTCCCGGCGCAGCGCCTGGGCGATGGCGAAACCGTCGACGAAGATGCTCTCGCCACCGTCGGCGTCGTTCACCAGGCAATGCAGGAACTGCAAACCGGGCTGCAGCTCTCGTGTTGGCAGGTCGCTGTGCAGCGGCAGATTGAAGGCGGTATAGGCGTTGCTGTCGGCATCGGCCTTGGACTGCACGTTGAACAGCACGCCGAAATTGCTTTCGCGAATAAAGGAAATGCGCTGGGCAATCAGTTTCAGCGAGTCGGGTTCGGTGGGGACGTCCCGTACCTGGGTCAGGCCGATGTCGCGTACTGCCAGTAGCCATTTCAGCAAGGTGTCGGAGTCCTCCATCAGGGCCTGGTATTCGAACACTGGCAGTGACAGATCGTGCTGCCACAGTTGGCGTTGTGGTTTGCCCGCCAGTCGCTCGGCCCTGGATTGATCGTCATAGGCATGGGCGCGCAACCAACCCGGGTCGAAAAGGCTCTGATGGCCGTCCTGCCAAACCACGTGTAAGCAGCCCGCGCCGTCGATGTCGATTTCGCCGGGCGTCAGGTCTTCCGGGACGTCGACGATCTCCAGGACCTGCTCGCGGGTGACGCTGTAGACACACTGCGCGCAGGGGCAGTTGTCCCGCAGCCATTGATGGTGAAACGGGCTGATCCGACCGTCAGCCCACGTGACGTGGACCCGGTCAGCCAAGGGGGTTACAGCGCTCAATGCCTGGACAAGAGGGTAGCGTCGGAAGTCGGCAATAGCGGCGGCGATGTTCATGGCGGTCTCCTGTTCGAGACTTATCGGGCGGGCGGCAAGGCGATGACGCGGCCAATGCAGGTCGGAGCCGGCAGGTCGGATTGTTCGTCGATCAGGGCTTTGAGTCGGCCCAGGGTCTGCTCGGTGAAAGGCGCTGAGCGCGGGCCCGCCAGGTCGACGTGCAGCAGCATCTGCTCATTGCCGGCCAGCTCTTTGTCTCCGCCCACCAGGTGCAGGCTGTGGTAGAGGTGCAGGCGTTTGGCGTCGTGGCCGATGATTTGTGTGTGCACCTCTACCTCGGCCCCGAGCTTCACTTCGTGGAAGTAGTTCAGATGCAGTTCGAGGGTGAACAGAGAATGGCCGCTGGCTTCGCGGTTCTGGCTGTCGAGGCCGAGCTGGTCCATCAGCGCGTCGGTCGCGTAGCTGAAGATCAGCAGGTAGAAGGCATCGCGCAAGTGACCGTTGTAGTCGACCCATTCAGGGAGGATGCGGGTCTGGTAGGTGGTGAGAGCGGGCATGAGGGTGGGTTCCGATTGTTGTGGCGATTGGGAGGCCGCCATCGCGAGCAAGCTCGCTCCCACAGGTTTTGTAAACGACACAGAGCCAATGTGGGAGCGAGCTTGCTCGCGATGGGGCCAGACCTGCTGACCCAAAAAACCAAGGTTTACTCGGCGAAGGCCATTCCATGCTTTTCCTTGGTGGCCTTCACCGCCTCCAGCACCGCCATCAGGCAATCATCACGATAGCGCTCCAGCGCCGAAATGCTGTGGCGCCCCAGTTGCTCGCTCGTCCCGTCCACCACATTGTCGATCAGTTTCTCGGTCAGCTCCGGCGCCGGCAGGTAGGTCCACGGCAATTGCAGCGCCGGGCCGAACTGGGCCATGAAATGGCGCATCCCGGCATCGCCGCCGGCCAGGGTGTAGGTCAGGAAAGTGCCCATGAACGACCAGCGCAGGCCGGCGCCAAAACGAATGGCATCGTCGATTTCGCCGGTGGTCGCCACGCCGTCGTTGACCAGGTGCAGGGCCTCGCGCCACAGCGCCTCGAGCAGGCGATCGGCGATGAAACCGGGGACTTCCTTGCGCACGTGCAGCGGGCGCATGCCAAGGGATTCGTAGACCTGCATCGCCGCTTGCACGGCTTCAGGCGCGGTGTGCTTGCCACCGACCACCTCCACCAGGGGCAGCAGGTAGACCGGGTTGAACGGATGGCCGACCACGCAGCGCTCCGGATGAGTGGAGTTTGCATAAAACTCGCTCGGCAAAAGCCCCGAGGTGCTTGACCCGATCAGTGCATTCGGCTTGGCGGCGGCGCTGATCTGGGCGTGCAGTTCAAGCTTGAGCTCCAGCCGCTCGGGAGCGCTTTCCTGAATGAAATCGGCCTCGCGTACGCATTCCTCGACGGTCGCGACGAAGCGCAAGCGATCCTGCGATGCGCCGGGGGCCAGGCCCTGTTTTTCCAAGGCGCCCCAGGCGCTGGCGACGCGTTTGCGCAAGGCCGCTTCGGCACCCGGCGCCGGGTCCCAGGCGACCACGTCGAGGCCGTGGGCCAGGGCGCGGCTGACCCAGCCGCTGCCGATGACGCCGCTGCCCAGGGCGGCGAAGGTTTTGATGTTGGTGATGAAGCTCATGGTGGTTTCCTGAAAAGGGTGAGGATCCCCTGTGGGAGCGAGCTTGCTCGCGATGGCGGCGGTGCATCTGACGCATCTTTGACGGTCGGACTATCGCTATCGCGAGCAAGCTCGCTCCCACAGGGAAGACGGTGGAGATTTGGTTAGCCGCGTTGGGTCAGGCCCATTTTCTTGCGGCCCTCAGCCGGCGTAAGCACACGCGCCCCGAGGCGGCTGAGGATTTCGCCGGCACGCTCCACCAGTTGTCCATTAGTGGCGAGCACGCCTTTGTCCAGCCAGAGGTTGTCTTCCAGCCCGACCCGCACGTTGCCGCCCAGCAATACGGCCTGTGCCGCCATCGGCATTTGCATGCGGCCGATACCGAAGCCGGCCCACACCGCGTCGGCGGGCAGGTTGTCGACCATCGCCTTCATGGTGGTGGTATCCGCCGGCGCGCCCCACGGGATACCCAGGCAGAGCTGGAACAATGGGTTGTCCAACAGGCCTTCCTTGATCATCTGCTTGGCGAACCACAGGTGCCCGGTGTCGAAGATCTCCAGCTCGGCCTTGACCCCCAGCTCGGTGATGCGCTTGGCGCCGGCCCGCAGTTGCGCCGGGGTGGAGACGTAAATGGTGTCGCCGTCGCCGAAGTTCAGGGTGCCGCAATCCAGCGTGCAGATTTCCGGCAACAGCTCCTCGACGTGGGCCAGGCGGGTCAGTGGGCCCACCAGATCGGTGTTGGGGCCGAACTCCATGGGTTTTTCGCCGCTACCGATTTCCAGGTCGCCGCCCATGCCGGCGGTGAGGTTGACGATGATGTCGACGTCGGCCTCGCGGATGCGCTCCATCACTTCGCGGTACAGCGCCACGTCGCGGCTGAACTTGCCGGTCTGTGGGTCGCGCACATGGCAGTGGACCACGGTGGCGCCGGCCTTGGCCGCCTCGACGGCCGCCGCGGCGATCTGTTTCGGGGTGACCGGCACGTGCGGGCTCTTGGCGGTCGTGTCGCCAGCACCGGTGAGTGCGCAGGTGATGATGACGTCGTGGTTCATGGTGCGGATTCCTTCAGGCGTGGTGAGTCACCGCGCAGCCCTTTGGAGCTGCGCAGAGGGATAACGGTTGATCAGTTGCTGGTCAGTTTCAGGTTGTCGATGGCCGGCTTGCCGTCGAAAGTGGTCACGCCTTCGAGCCAGCGCTGCTTGTCTTGCGGGTGGTCCTTCAGCCATTGCCGGGCGGATTCCAGTGGGTCCTTGTGGTCGAGCAGCGGCTGCATCATCCGGCTCTCGTCTTCGGCGCTGAAGGTCAGGTTGCTCAGCAGGCGGCTGACGTTCGGGCATTGCTCGGCGTAGTCCGGCGCGGTAACGGTCCAGACGCTGGCCATGCCTTCGTTCGGGCCGAGGGCGTCTTCGCTGCCGGTGAGATAGGTCATCTGCACGTTGACGTTCATCGGGTGCGGCGCCCAGCCGAAGAACACCACGGCTTCCTTGCGCCGCACGGCGCGGTCCACCGCCGCGAGCATGCCGGCCTCGCTGGACTCCACCAGCTGGAACTTGCCCAGGCCAAACTGGTTCTTGGCGATCATCGCTTTGATCTGGGTGTTGGCACCGGAACCGGGCTCGATGCCGTAGATCTTGCCGCCCAGCTCTTTTTCGAATTTGGCGATATCAGCGAAGGTCTTCAGGCCCTTGTCGGCCAGGTAAGTGGGTACGGCCAGGGTGGCGCGGGCGTCCTTCAGGCTCGGCTGCTCCAGCACCTTGACCTGCTTCGCCTCGACGAACGGGGTGATGGTCTGGGTCATCAGCGGGTTCCAGTAGCCCAGGAACAGGTCCAGGCGCTGGTCGCGGATGCCGGCGAAAATGATCTGCTGGGAGGCGCTGGTCTGCTTGGTCTTGTAGCCGAGGCCATCGAGCATCACTTGGGTCAAGGCGCTGGTGGCAATGACGTCGGTCCAGTTGACCACGCCCAGGCGCACGTTCTGGCAGGCAGCGGGTTCGGCTGCGAGGGCAGTCTGGTTCAGGAGAGACGTGGCGCTGATTGCAAGAACGCAGTAGCTGATCAGGTGTTTCATTGTCAGGTTCCTCGGCAGCTTGTTGTTATGGGTTCCGGCATCTGCGCGCCGGTGATGCCAAAGTACGCAGCCGGCCCCCGCGCAAAACGCACAGCGGCGACCTGCTCTTGCACTGCAGCGACCTGTGCGCTTGAAGGACGCTTGCAAGTGGCGTATCAAGGTCCGCACGCTGCCCGTCAACCGAGTGCGCTCCATGTCCCAGGATTTTTATTTCTTGTTGATGCCGGGTTTCTCGGCCATCGGTTTCATCTCGGCCATCGAGCCCTTGCGGGTCGCCAACCGTTTTCGCGGCGAGCTGTACCGCTGGCATGTACTGAGCGCCGATGGCGGTGCGGTGCTGGCGAGCAACGGCATGTCGGTCAACGCCGACGCCGCGCTGGAGCCGCTGAAGAAGGGTGCGACGCTGTGGGTCGTGGCGGGTTTCGAACCGTTGAAATTTGCCAGCCCAGCGTTGGAGCGCTGGTTGCATCGACTGGACAATGAAGGTGTGATCCTTGGCGGTATCGACACCGGCAGCGTGGTCCTGGCCGAGGCGGGGCTACTTGATGGACACCGGTTGACGTTGCACTGGGAGGCGATCGAGGCGTTCAAGGAATCTTATCCACAGCTCGGCGTGACCCAGGAACTGTTCGAGATTGACCGCCGTCGCATCACTTGCGCCGGCGGCACCGCCTCCATCGACCTGATGCTCGACCTGATCGGCCAGGCCCACGGCCCGGAGCTGGCGATCCAGGTCAGCGAGCAATTCGTGCTCGGTCGCATTCGTCCGCGAAAGGATCACCAGCGCATGGAAATCGCCACGCGCTACGGCATCCGCAACAAGAAGCTGGTGCAGGTCATTGGCGAGATGGAGACCCATAGCGAACCGCCCTTGAGCACCCTGGCCCTGGCCGAGTCGATCAACGTGACGCGGCGTCAGCTGGAGCGCCTGTTCCGCCTGCACCTGAACGACACCCCGAGCAACTTCTACCTGCGCCTGCGCCTGGAAAAGGCCCGGCAACTGCTGCGTCAGACCGACATGAGCGTGCTGGAGGTGAGCATCGCCTGCGGGTTCGAGTCGCCGTCGTACTTCACCCGCAGCTATCGGGCACGGTTTGCCCGGTGTCCACGGGAAGATCGGCGACGGCAGGGGGATGAGCGGGAGGTGGTTTGACAGTTTTTCATGTCTGCAAGTACACCGTGGCGAGGGAGCTTGCTCCCGCTGGGCTGCGAAGCAGTCCCATGTCAGCGACTCAATCAACCTGACACACCAGGGTGCCGGGTTTCGGGGCAGCTGCGCAGCCCAGCGGGAGCAAGCTCCCTCCCCACGGGGGCTGTGTTCGGCTGAAAAAGGTCTATTTCTTCATCAGTGCCGAGCAGGCTGCCTTGTACGCCTCATGCTGATATTTGTTCAACGTCGCCGGCAGGGCGAAGTCGTGTTTCTTGCTCTGCGCGTTGATGGTCTGCGGCGACAGCAGCGTCACCTCGCAACCTTCCAGCAGCTGGAAAATACCCTCGATCTTGAAGGTGGTCGGCCCACCGGCGAATTCGCCTTTCTTGCTGCGTTTCTTGATGGCGATGCGTTCGATGCCGTTGTCCGTCACGAACGCCCGAACCTGCGCGGCGAAGGCCTTGACGTTGGCGGCTTCGTCATCGTCGTCGAGGGCGATTTTCTTGGTACTGAGCGCGACGTGGCTTAACGCCTGTTGGTCCAGCGAGGCAACGGCGATGATCGCTTCGCTGCCTTTGATTTCGATGCCGCAGATGATCATGCTCGGGCCTTGGGTTCGGGTGGTCTGGAGCGCCAGTTTACCCACCTTGAGGCTCAACGCCTTGCGAATCTATAGCTCCAGTTGATCAGCATGGATGCCAAAGGCAGAGGCAATTTTTTCTCGTGTAGCTCGGCGAGGTTTGGCCACAGATTCTTGCTGGGCAAACGCCGGTTGGGAAATACCGAGACGCTTGGCAACTTCGTCTTGGGTCAGGTTCAAATGCTCGCGCCAGGCGCGTATGGGCGTGGCGCCGTCGACGATACGGCTAACGACTTCATGGGGAATCAGATCGGGTTCCAATTTCTGCGCAACGTATTGCGCATACGGAATGACCACAAAGGCCGGATTTCCGTCTGCGTCGTTGATGATCTGAATGTCAGTAGGTACGTTCATCGCGTTTCTTGACCTCTTGAATGCTGACGACCTTGATCGCCCCGTCCCAATCGAACATGACTCGATAACTGCCAACCCGTAGACGGTACGCATAGTCATGGCCGGCAAGCGCCTTGACGTTCACCACATCAGGCATCTGGGCGAGTGCCGACACGGCGTCCCGAACCTGCACCTGATGGACCGAGTGCAATTTCAGAAGTTGTTTAACGGCCTTTCTGGTCCAGTGGATTGTGCTCATGAAAGGATATAAGTCTTTTATAAGATTTGCGAATCCTGACTTATATCTCTTCCACGACCAACGGCCGGATGGTGTCGGGATGTTGCGCCCAATTTATTCCTGCCCAATCGACTCCAAAAACTCCGACCGGTCATCGCTCACCTGGGCCATGCAGTCGTTTTCGGCGATTTTGTAGGCGTCGCTGCCAGGTTTGGCCGGGAAGGCGGCGATCGCGCAGTCGGCTTCGCGCTGCTTTTGCCACAGTTGCTGGGCGGCCTTGATCTTGGCGGTGATGTCGTTGAGCAGGGCCTTGTCGCTGGCGTAGCGGGTTTGCAGGCGTTCGTTGAGGCTTTGCAGGTTTTCGTTGAGCAGTTGTTCGGCGGCGGCTTTGCCGTAGGCCGAACAGGCCAGGGTCTGGACGTCGTTTTCAACTTCGTCGCAGGGGTTGGGTTCGGTGTCTTCGGTCGCGTGGGCGACGGTGCTGATCAGTGCCAGGGCGAAGAAAATCGATTTCATCGGTTGTCGCTCGAGTCCGGTTGAATCCAGTGGTGCAGCGGATTCTGGCGCAAGCGCCGGGTAAAGAACAGATGGGCAGGGTGGGCCTGTCGCAGCCCATTGTCGCGGATTGACGCTTTCGGCAATTCCCCTGTCGTTTTTGCACCCGGTCGCGACGGCCCTCAGGCATATGCTGGCCCCAAAGCGCCGGCACACGATTCGGCGCATGAATCGCCAACAAGGGGACTGCCTGATGAGCCCAGCCGAATTGCACGCCGACAGCATCGTTATCGACGGGCTGATCATTGCCAAGTGGAACCGTGACCTGTTCGAAGACATGCGCAAGGGCGGCCTGACCGCAGCCAACTGCACCGTGTCGGTGTGGGAAGGTTTCCAGGCCACCATCAACAACATCGTCGCCAGCCAGAAACTGATCCGCGAAAACAGCGACCTGGTGATCCCGGTGAAGACCACCGCCGACATCCGTCGCGCCAAGGAGCAGGGCAAGACCGGCATCATCTTCGGCTTCCAGAACGCCCATGCCTTCGAGGACCAGCTCGGCTATGTCGAGATCTTCAAGCAGCTGGGCGTCGGCGTGGTGCAGATGTGCTACAACACCCAGAACCTGGTGGGCACCGGCTGCTACGAGCGCGACGGCGGCCTGTCGGGCTTCGGTCGTGAAATCGTCGCCGAGATGAACCGCGTCGGCATCATGTGCGACTTGTCCCACGTTGGTTCCAAGACTTCAGAAGAAGTCATTCTCGAATCGAAGAAGCCGGTCTGCTACTCCCACTGCCTGCCGTCCGGTCTGAAAGAGCACCCACGCAACAAGTCCGATGAAGAACTGAAGTTCATCGCCGACCACGGCGGTTTCGTCGGCGTGACCATGTTCGCGCCGTTCCTGGCCAAGGGCATCGATTCGACCATCGACGACTACGCCGAAGCCATCGAATACACCATGAACATCGTTGGCGAAGACGCCATCGGCATCGGCACTGACTTCACCCAGGGCCATGGCCAGGATTTCTTCGAGATGCTGACACACGACAAGGGCTATGCCCGTCGTCTGACCAGCTTCGGCAAGATCATCAACCCCCTGGGCATCCGCACCGTGGGCGAGTTCCCGAACCTCACCGAGACGCTGCTCAAGCGCGGTCACCCGGAGCGGGTGGTGCGCAAGATCATGGGCGAGAACTGGGTGAACGTTTTGAAAGATGTCTGGGGCGAATAAACCCCGCCGCGTCACCGAATCCTTTACCTGCGGCCACTCGCGCCGCAGGCACATCACGAATTTCCGGAGTCACGTTTTCATGGCCAAGATCGCCCCGCAACTGCCTATCGAAGTCGACAGCGAAACCGGTGTCTGGACCTCCGACGCCCTGCCGATGCTGTACGTGCCGCGGCACTTCTTCGTCAACAACCACATGGGCATCGAGGAAGTGCTGGGCGCCGATGCCTACGCCGAAATCCTCTACAAGGCCGGCTACAAATCCGCCTGGCACTGGTGTGAAAAAGAAGCCGAATGTCATGGCCTGGAAGGCGTCGCGGTGTTCGAGCATTACATGAAGCGCTTGTCCCAGCGTGGCTGGGGCCTGTTCAAGATCCAGGACATCGACCTGGACAAAGGCACCGCCAGCGTCAAGCTCGAACATTCGGCGTTCGTCTACGTGTACGGCAAGGTCGGGCGCAAGGTCGACTACATGTTCACCGGCTGGTTCGCCGGCGCCATGGATCAGATTCTCGCCGCTCGCGGCAGCCAGATCCGCACCGTGGCCGAGCAGGTCTACGGCGGTTCCGAAGAAGGCCACGACGACGGCCTGTTCATCGTCAAGCCGTTGTAAGTCGAGGATCGCGCCATGGCTTTTGAAGCAATGTTCCAGCCGATCCAGATCGGCAAGCTGACCATCCGCAACCGCGTGCTCAGCACCGCGCACGCCGAGGTCTACGCCACCGACGGCGGCATGACCACCGACCGCTATGTGAAGTATTACGAAGAGAAGGCCAAGGGCGGCATCGGCCTGGCAATCTGCGGCGGCTCGTCCGTGGTTGCCATCGACAGCCCGCAGGAATGGTGGAGTTCGGTGAACCTGTCCACCGACCGCATCATCCCGCACTTCCAGAACCTGGCCGACGCCATGCACAAGCATGGCGCCAAGATCATGATCCAGATTACCCACATGGGTCGTCGCTCGCGCTGGGACGGTTTCAACTGGCCGACCCTGATGTCGCCGTCCGGCGTGCGTGAGCCGGTGCACCGTGCGACCTGCAAGACCATTGAGCCGGAAGAAATCTGGCGGGTGATCGGCAACTACGCCCAGGCCGCGCGCCGGGCCAAGGCCGGTGGCCTGGACGGCGTCGAGCTGTCCGCCGTGCACCAGCACATGATCGACCAGTTCTGGAGCCCGCGGGTCAACAAGCGCACCGACGAGTGGGGCGGCAGTTTCGAAGGCCGCATGAAGTTCGGCCTGGAAGTGTTGAAGGCCGTGCGCGCCGAAGTGGGTGACGATTTCTGCGTGGGCATGCGCCTGTGCGGCGACGAATTCCACCCGGACGGCTTGTCCCACGAGGACATGAAGCAGATCGCCAAGTACTACGACGACACCGGCATGCTCGATTTCATCGGCGTGGTGGGCTCGGGTTGCGACACCCATAACACCCTGGCCAACGTCATTCCGAACATGAGTTATCCACCGGAGCCGTTCCTGCACCTGGCCGCCGGTATCAAGGAAGTGGTCAAGGTTCCGGTGCTGCACGCGCAGAACATCAAGGACCCGAACCAGGCCACGCGGATCCTGGAAGGCGGTTACGTCGACATGGTCGGCATGACCCGCGCCCACATCGCCGATCCGCACCTGATCGCCAAGATCAAGATGGGCCAGATCGACCAGATCAAGCAGTGCGTCGGCGCCAACTACTGCATCGACCGCCAGTACCAGGGCCTGGACGTGCTGTGTATCCAGAACGCCGCGACCTCCCGTGAATACATGGGCGTGCCGCACATCATCGAGAAATCCACCGGGCCGAAACGCAAAGTCGTGGTGGTCGGTGCCGGCCCGGCCGGGATGGAAGCGGCGCGCGTGGCCGCCGAGCGTGGGCACGACGTGACGCTGTTCGAGAAGAAAGAATTCATCGGCGGACAGATCACCACCGCCTCGAAAGCCCCGCAACGGGACCAGATCGCCGGTATCACCCGCTGGTTCCAGCTGGAGCTGACGCGGCTGAAAGTCGACCTGCGCCTGGGCGTGGCGGCGGATGCGCCAACCATCATGGACTTGCGTCCGGATGTGGTGGTGCTGGCCGTCGGCGGCCACCCGAACGTCGAGCAGAACGAACACTGGGGCGCCGCCGAAGGGCTGGTGGTCAGCAGTTGGGACGTGCTCGACGGCAAGGTTGCACCGGGCAAGAACGTGCTGGTCTACGACACCATCTGCGAGTTCACCGGCATGTCGGTGGCGGACTTCCTCGCCGACAAGGGCAGCCAGGTCGAGATCGTCACCGACGACATCAAGCCAGGCGTGGCCATTGGCGGGACGTCGTTCCCGACCTACTACCGCAGCATGTACCCCAAGGAAGTGATCATGACCGGGGACATGATGCTGGAGAGGGTCTACCGCGAAGGCGACAAGCTGGTGGCGGTGCTGGAGAACGAATACACCGGTGCCAAGGAAGAGCGCGTGGTGGACCAGGTGGTGGTAGAGAACGGCGTGCGGCCGGACGAAGAAATCTACTACGCGCTGAAGGAAGGTTCGCGCAACAAGGGCCAGATCGACGTCGAAGCCCTGTTCGCGATCAAGCCGCAGCCGTGCCTCGAGCAGAGTGGCGATGGCTACCTGCTGTTCCGCATCGGCGACTGCGTGGCCCAGCGTAATACCCACGCGGCCATCTACGACGCCCTGCGGCTGTGCAAGGATTTCTAACGGCTTAACACCAACACCTGTGGCGAGGGAGCTTGCTCCCGCTGGGCTGCGAAGCGGCCCCAAATCATCAGTCGAGGAGCATCAGGTTTACACCTGGGGCTTTTTTGGGAGCGCTTCGCGCTCCAGCGGGAGCAAGCTCCCTCGCCACAAGTAGGTGCGTCGCTCTCACTGGCGCGCACATGACCCTGAGGTCTTTGGGAGCAACACCTATGTTGAACACCCTTCTTCCAATCCTGCTGTTCGCAGCTCTGGGCCTCGCGGCCCTGGGTGCCTTGCGGCGGGTGAACATGTGGCGCCGGGGCCGACCGTCGAAAGTCGACCTGATCGGTGGCCTCTTCGCCATGCCCAAGCGCTACATGGTTGACTTGCACCACGTGGTGGCGCGGGACAAATACATCGCCAATACCCACGTCGCCACGGCGGGCGGGGCGGTAGCATCGATTGTGTTGGCGATCCTGGTGCACGGTTTTGGCTTGCACAACCGCATCCTCGGTTACGCCCTGCTGCTGATGTCGGCGGTGATGTTCGTCGGTGCGATCTTCATGTACCTGCGTCGGCGCAACCCGCCAGCGCGATTGTCGAAAGGTCCTTGGATGCGCCTCCCGAAAAGCCTGCTGGCCTTCTCGGCGTCGTTTTTCCTGGTGACCCTGCCGCTGGCTGGCATCCTGCCGGAGAACTTCGGTGGTTGGCTGGTGGCGGCTGTCCTGGGGCTCGGTGTGTTGTGGGGCGTGTCGGAATTGTTCTTCGGCATGACCTGGGGCGGGCCGATGAAGCACGCCTTCGCCGGTGCCCTGCACCTGGCCTGGCACCGCCGTGCAGAACGTTTTGGTGGCGGCCGTTCCACCGGCCTCAAACCGCTGGACCTGAACGACCCCGCCGCACCGCTGGGTGTGGAGAAACCCAAGGATTTCACCTGGAACCAGTTGCTCGGCTTCGACGCCTGCGTGCAGTGCGGCAAGTGCGAAGCGGCGTGCCCGGCGTTCGCCGCCGGCCAGCCGCTGAACCCGAAAAAACTCATCCAGGACATGGTCGTCGGCCTGGCCGGCGGTACCGATGCGAAATTCGCCGGCAGTCCTTACCCAGGCAAACCCGTCGGCGAGCACGGCGGTAATCCACACCAGCCGATTGTCAACGGTCTGGTGGACGCCGAGACGCTGTGGTCCTGCACCACTTGCCGGGCGTGTGTCGAGGAGTGCCCGATGATGATCGAGCACGTCGACGCCATCGTCGACATGCGCCGGCACCTGACCCTGGAAAAGGGCGCCACGCCGAACAAGGGCGCCGAGGTGTTGGAAAACCTCATCGCCACCGACAACCCTGGCGGCTTCGCTCCGGGCGGGCGGATGAACTGGGCGGCGGACTTGAACCTGAATCTGCTCAGCGAGAAAAAATCCACCGACGTGCTGTTCTGGGTCGGCGACGGTGCCTTCGACATGCGTAACCAGCGCACCTTGCGCGCCTTCGTCAAAGTCCTCAAGGCGGCGAAAATCGACTTCGCCGTGCTCGGCCTCGAAGAACGCGACAGCGGCGACGTGGCCCGGCGCCTCGGTGATGAAGCGACGTTCCAGCTGTTGGCCAAGCGCAACATCCAGACCCTGGCCAGATACCGCTTCAACCGCATCGTCACTTGCGACCCCCACAGCTTCCACGTGCTGAAAAACGAGTACGGCGCCTTCGATGGCAACTATCTGGTGCAACACCACAGCACCTACCTGGCGGAAATCATCGACGCCGGCGCGCTTAATCTCGGCCAGCACAAGGGCGACAGCGTGACTTATCACGACCCGTGCTACCTGGGCCGCTACAACGGCGAGTACGAGGCGCCGCGCCAAGTGCTGCGTGCGCTGGGCATCCAGGTCAAGGAAATGCAGCGTTCCGGTTTCCGTTCGCGTTGCTGCGGCGGTGGCGGCGGCGCGCCGATCACCGACATCCCGGGCAAGCAGCGCATCCCGGACATGCGCATGGACGATATCCGCGAAACCGGCGCCGAACTGGTGGCCGTGGGTTGTCCACAGTGCACCGCGATGCTGGAGGGCGTGGTCGAACCACGACCGATGATCAAGGACATTGCCGAACTGGTGGCCGATGCGCTGCTCGAGGATACGACCCCGAGCAAGCCCGTGGCTCCGGCCAAACGTGAACCTGCGGAGGTGCATTGATGAGCGACATCATCCGCCGCGACCCTCGCGCCGAGTGGATCGCCCGTAACCGGCTGCACCCGCTGCACGCGGCCATGCAACCGGTGCAGCACAGCTGGATGGGCCCTAACGGCGTCATTCGCAAGAACGTCCATGGGGTCGGCTTCATCGGCCCCAACGGCATCAAGCGCATCGACCGCAGCGGCGCCCAGCAGGGTGGCGCGACCAAGCGCACTGCGGCCACTGAAGTGCAACTGCCGCTGCATCAGGTGCCGCAACCGGCGTTCTACATCAGTGTGGTCCCGGACATGGTCGGCGGCCGTCTCAGCAGTCACGACCGCGACCTGTTGGGCCTCGCCCATCAATTGGCGGGCGCGGACGGCGCGGTCCTGGCGGTGGTCTTTGGCGAGCATAAAGAGAATGCCTTTGCCACGGCGGGCGTGGACCGCTTGCTGGTGCTTGAGGGCGAGGAATTCAGCGGTTATGCACCGGAACAACGGGTCCAAGGCCTGCGGGCTGTGGATAACCAGTTCAGCCCACGCCATTGGCTGTTGCCTGACAGCCGCAGCGGCGGTGGTGAACTGGGCCGACGCTTCGCCGCAGCTTTGGGCGAACGCCCGGCCACGCGTGTCTGGCAGGTCAAGGGCGAAGAGTGCATCGGCCGTGCCGGTGCTGGCCTGCAAGACCTGGCCCGACCATTGGCGCGACTGATCCTGGCAGCGGCCGAATGCGCCGAGCCGGTTAGCGAGACCCGCCACGAGGCGTTGCCGGTGGAGTTATCCACAAGCGTGGCGCGCAGCTTGTCGCGGATCGAGGATCTTGGTGCGGTGGCAGTGGATCCGGGCGCGATCCCGATGGCTGAGGCCGAATTCATTTTCTCCGGCGGCAACGGCGTCAAGGACTGGGAGCTTTTCCACAGAACCGCGGCGGCCTTGGGCGCGACCGAAGGCGCTTCGCGGGTGGCGGTGGACGACGGTTTCATGGCCCGCGATCGCCAAGTGGGCGCCAGCGGCACCTGGGTCACCGCACGGGTCTACGTGGCCGTGGGGATTTCCGGGGCGATCCAGCACCTGCAGGGCATCGGTGCCTGCGACAAGGTGGTGGCGATCAACCTTGATCCGGGCTGCGACATGATCAAGCGCGCGGACTTGTCGGTGATCGGCGACAGCGCGGCGATTCTCCAGGCCCTGATCGCGGCGGTAGAGGCTTACCGCAACGAAGCCAGGCGCGATGCGGCTTAAGCTAAGGAAATGTTCATGAGTACCCAAGTGATCAGCCTCGTCTCCATCGGCGCCCACCCGACTTCTGGTCGGCCCCGACGCGCCGAACAGGACGCCCGCGCCGTGGAGCTGGGCCTGCAACTGGCCGGCAATGAACTGCAAGTGCTGCATGCCGGCGACGTGGCCGAACCGGCACTGCGCGCCTACCTGGGCATGGGCCTGGATGAGCTTCACGTGTTGAATAATCCGGAGGGCGCCGATGCGCTGCCGGCGTTGACCGAGTATCTGAGAGACGCTGGCGCCCAAGTGGTGCTCACCGGCAGCCAGGCGGAAACCGGTGAAGGCTCGGGCATGCTGCCATTTCTGTTGGCGGAAAATCTCGGTTGGCCGTTGGTGGTGGGATTGGCCCAGGTCGAATCCATCGACAACGGCGTGGCCCTGGTGCTGCAAGCCTTGCCCCGCGGTCAGCGCCGTCGGCTCAAGGTGCGCCTGCCGTTTCTGGCCACTGTGGATAACGCCGCGCCGAAACCACGGCAGAGCGCCTATGGCCCGGCGCGGCGTGGAGCGTTGCAGGCGGAAGAAGTCGAAGTGGTCGACGATAGGCTGCTGGCGGTGGCAACCCTGCAACCGGCCAAGCCACGGCCCAAGCGCCTGAAGGTCATCAAGGCCAAGAGCGGCGCCGACCGCATGAAAGCCGCCACGGCCAAGGCCAGCGGCGGAGGTGGGCAGGTGCTCAAGGGCTTGAGCCCGGAGGCGGGGGCCGAGGCGATTTTGAAGCTGTTGGTGGAGGAGGGGGTGGTTCGCTAATCCCAGGAACGCCCAGGTTCCCTGTGGGAGCGAGCTTGCTCGCGATAGCGGTCTGTCAGTTAGCGATGATGGTGCTGATGGTCCGCCATCGCGAGCAAGCTCGCTCCCACAAGGGCCGGCGATGCACCTGAGTATTGTGCCTGCCGAAGTTTCACGGTTACCCACAATCCCTGTGTGTCCGGCTGTGGATAACCTGTTTGCCCCTCGCTGCAACCCATGTAAATCGCTCTCTGTAGACCTTCGCTCAAAAAACAACCAGCGTAACTTGCGGTTTCTATTGGCTTTTGTCTGCGAGCAACGCAGCATTCCAAGCCAGACTTGCCCCCAATCTCTGTTGGCGCTTCTGTGGATAAGATGTTCGCTCAACGCTGCAACCCATGCAGTACGGGGCTTCCAGTGAGTTGATCGATTAATGATCAATCATGGGCTACAAATAGAAAAACCACCGCAGTAACACCGGGTTGGTGGGTGCTCAGCCTGTTTTCCACAAAATCGTCAAATTACCCCCAAACGCTGTTGGCGCTTCTGTGGATAACATGTTCGCTCTGTCCTCCAGGCCACGCTGTGTGGGGCTTACGGCGTATTGATCAAAAACTGGTCAATCAGTCATGAAACTCCTGTTTGCAAATAAGTCACGGATTTTCTTCACATTAGCCCTGAAAAAATCCAGATCACCTCGGCACTTGTCCCCATTAGCTGTGGGTTGCCATGTGGATAACTTGTTCGTCGAACGCTACAGGTCACGGCGGGCTTAGCGCGGAACGCGATAGATCAAATTTCATACAGTTCTAAGGAACCGCCTTGACGTTTGGGTGTCGCCTGTCTTCACTCATGGCACAAGGACAGCGCGACTTTATCCATGCCGGTTCAGGGAGAACGCATGATGGATAGCAAGCCCCCCAATTTGTATCCCGCTTCAACCCCGACGTGCATCCCCACCCCTATGACCTCGTTACCCCGGCGCAACGGTCGGCGTGCCGCCAATCAGCGTGCGCGCCTATAGCGCCTGAGGTTCCCTCCCATCAACACCGTTGACTGCCGCTCCAACCCATACGGGATAGCGGCCAGGCGTTCGTGCGCCTTGAAACTACAGGCAACCGCAGAGTTGCCCCTTCTGCCTGAGAGGACTTGAACATGACACGGATATCGACCCCCATCAGTGAAATCAAGGAACACTACGACGTGATCGTCATCGGTTCCGGCTACGGCGGCGGCATTGCTGCGTCGCGCCTGTCCCGGGCCGGGCGCAAGGTCTGCCTGCTGGAACGTGGCCGGGAAATCCAGCCGGGCGAATACCCCAATACGTTGCTCGCTGCCACCGAGGAGTTGCAGGTGCACGATCCCGACGGCCACATCGGTTCGCGCACCGGGCTGTTCGACCTGCACGTCAACGCCCAGCAGAACGTGGTGGTCGGGTGTGGCCTGGGCGGCACGTCGCTGATCAACGCCAACGTCGCCCTGGAAGCCGAGCCCGGCGTGTTCGAGGATCCGCGCTGGCCGCTGGCCGCTGGCGATGCGCGAGCACCGCGACACATTGCTCCAGGACGGCTACGCGCGGGCTCGGGAAATGCTCAAGCCCAACCCGTATCCGGCGTCCTCGCCGAACCTGCCCAAGCTCGACGCCCATAAGAAGTCCGCTGACTACCTCAAGCAGGGCGCACATTTCTACAAGCCGCCGATCAACGTGACTTTCGACAAGTTGCCGAACAACCTCAACCACGTCGGCGTCGAGCAGTTGCCGTGCAATGGCTGTGGCGACTGCGTCTCGGGCTGTAACAACAAGGCCAAGAACACCACGCTGATGAATTATCTGCCGGACGCCTGGAACCATGGCACGGAGATTTTCTGCCAGGCTGAGGTGCGGCACCTGGAGCGCGATGGCGACGGCTGGATCGTGCATTTCCAGTACCTGGACAGTGGTCGCGAAATGTTCTCGGCGCCAACGCTGTTCGTGCGCGCCGATATCGTCGTGGTGTCCGCCGGCACCCTGGGCTCCACCGAGATCATGTTGCGCTCGCGAGACAAGGGCCTGTCGATGTCTCCCCAGTTGGGCGAGAACATGAGTGGCAACGGTGACATCCTCGGCTTCGGCCACAACTGCGACCAGGTCATCAACGGCATCGGTTTTGGCGCTCATTCGGCCAAGGAGTTGGAGCCGGTGGGGCCGTGCATCACCTCGGTGATCGACATGCGCACCGAAGGCGACTGGCGCAGCCGCATGGTCATCGAAGAAGGTTCGATCCCCGGTGCCCTTGGCCGGGCCATGGTGCCGAGCATGGCGGCGTTCGCCGAGATGATCGGCGTGCCCACCGACACCGGCTTTGGTGCCGCCCTCAGGTACAAGGGGCGCGAAGCCGAAAGCTTCCTGCGCGGGCCGTACTACGGCGCGCTGCATAACATGCAGACCTACCTGATCATGAGCCATGACAACGGCAAGGGCCGCATGGTCCTCGATAACAAGGACCAGCTGCGCATCGACTGGTCCGGTGTCGGCGAGCAGGAAAACGTTACCCTCGGCAATGAGCGTCTGCACCAGAGCACCAAGGCCTTGGGCGGGATCTGGGTCGAAAACCCGATCTGGACCAAACTGCTCAAGCACAGCATTGTCTCGGTCCATCCACTGGGCGGTTGCGTGATGGGTGAGGACGCCGCCCAGGGCGTGGTCAATCACAAGGGGCAGGTGTTCAGTGGAGCCAGCGGCACCGACGTCTATCCCGGTCTTTACGTGACGGACGGCTCGGTGATTCCGACGTCCCTGGCGGTCAATCCGCTGCTGACCATTTCAGCGGTGAGTGAACGCAACATGGGCCTGCTGGCGTCCGATCGCGGTTGGCTGATCGACTACACGCTGCCGTCGGCCCCGCGCAAACCAGTGGCGGCGCCGACCCTCGGTGTGCAGTTCACCGAAACCATGAAGGGTTATTTTTCCAGCGCCTTCACCCAACCCCAGGGCACCGACCTGCCGCTTTACGAGGAAGCTGCCAAGCGCGGCAAGGCGGACAACTCGCCCATCGAATTTACGCTGACCATCACTGCTGCCGACCTTGATCGTTTGATCAAGGAGCCGGAGCACGCTGCGACCCTGGTGGGTACCCTCGATGCCCCCCTGCTGTCGGCGAAGCCGTTGGTCGCCAGCAACGGCGTGTTCAACCTGTTCGAGCAGTATCAGGATCAGGTCGGCGTGCGGCACATGAACTACGACATGAAACTGACCGCCGAAGACGGCAGCGACTATTTCTTCAGTGCGTTCAAGACTGTGCCGGAGGACAACGGCGTGCTGAACATCTGGCACGACACCAGCACCCTTTACGTCACGCTCTATCGCGGGCCGGACAAGAGCGGCGTGGTGCTCGGATCGGGGGTGATGCACATCCTCCCGGCTGATTTCGCCAAGCAGATGACCACCATGAAAGTGCTCAACGCTCGCAACGAGCGTGAGCGGGTGGAGGCGCTTGCGCGATTCGGCAAGTTTTTCGCAGGCATCCTGTGGGAGAGCTACGGCGGGGTGTTCGCCGGCGATGTCTACTTCAATCCGGACGCGCCGTCGCGCTTGAAACGGCCGCTGGATGCACCGGCCCCGGTGGTGCATTTCTTCCAGACCGAAGACCACGTCGAGCTGCGCCTGACGCGCTACCAGGCAGGCAGCAAGGGCCCGGTGATGCTGGTCCATGGCCTGGGCGTGGGCTCGAATATCTTTTCCACCGACACCATCCACACCAACCTGTTGGAGTACCTGTGCAAGCACGAGTATGACGTCTGGCTGCTGGATCTGCGGGTGAGTATCCTGCTGCCGGCGAGCAAAAACGAATGGAACGGCGACCAGGTGGCCCAGTACGACTTTAAGGCCGCCATCGAGCAGATCCAACAGGCGACCCTGGCCCGTGACGTGCAATGCGTGGTGCATTGCTACGGCGCGACGACGTTCTTCATGTCGATGCTGGCGGGCTTGCAGGGCGTGCGCTCGGTGGTCTGCTCGCAGATCGCCGCCGACACGGTGGTCGCCACCGCCACCGGGTTGAAGGCCGGTTTGCATTTGCCGGGGATGCTCGATGCCATCGGCATCAAGTCCATGACGGCCTATGCCGACACTAAGGAAAGCTGGTTCAACAAACTCTACGACAAGGCCCTCAACGGCTACGCCCGGATCGAGGCCCAGGGCTACTGCACCAATCCGGTCTGCCACCGCATCACGTTCATGTATGCGTCGCTGTACCGCCACGACACCCTCAATGAAACCCTGCACGACAATCTGCATGAATTGTTCGGCGAGTCGAACATCCAGACCTTCGAGCACCTGGCGCTGATCGTGCGCAAGGGGCACCTGGTGGACTTCAACGGCAACGACGTCTACATGCCGCATTTCGATCGGTTGAAGTTGCCGATCTGCTTCATCAGCGGCGCCGACAACCAGTGCTACTTGCCGCAGAGCACCCTCAAGACCTACGAACGGTTGTGCGAGATGCACGGTCCGCAGTTGTTCAGCCGTCATGAGGTCCCCGGCTACGGCCACATCGACTGCATGTTCGGCAAGGACGCGGTGGTGGATGTGTATCCGATCATCCTCGGGCACCTGGAGAAGACGGCGCTCGGTTGAAGTATGACTATCCCGTGGCGAGGGAGCTTGCTCCCGCTCGGCTGCGAAGCAGTCGTCGCTTTTTGAAGTCTTGGGGGCCGCTACGCGGCCCAGCGGGAGCAAGCTCCCTCGCCACATGGGTTTTGTGGTGAGTCAGGAATAGGAAAAGGATGCCATGAACACTTGTATCCGCTGGTTCCAACGCATCATCTGGATCGGAATCGTCATGAACATGGTCTTCGCGATCCCGGCGCTGTTCGCGCCGGCGTTGCTGACCTCCATGCTTGGCCTGCCGCCGGTGCTGTCCGATCCCTGGTTGGAAAACGCCGGCATGTTGCTGGTGGGGATCAGCCTGTTCTACATGCCTTCGGGGTTCAACGCGCCGCGTTTCGTGGTGCATTCGTGGTTATGCGTGCTGTCGCGTCTGGTGGCGGTGCTGTTCTGGATCTACCTGATCAACACCAACAACCAGGGCCAACTGTTCGTGCCAATGTTGATGGGCGACCTGAGCATGTTCCTGATCCTGGGCGTGCTGTTGTATCTGGGCAGCCCGGCGGCCAATCGTCCGCTGGCCTTGCTCCGGGCCGGTTGGCGCGAATGGTGTGAAGGCTGGGCACATCGCTGGCAAAGCCATGGCTTCAAGGTAGGCGCGCTGATTGTGCTGCTGGTGCTTGGCTTCGTCGGCTACCAGACCTGGTATCAGATGATCCGCGAGGTGCCGCAGCCGGACTTCGCCTCCGACGAAGATCATTACAAATACGCCGCCATCGGCCTGGGCATCGAAGCGCGGATTCCCTACTACCTGTTCGCCGTGCTGCCACAGATGTGCCCGGAAAAACTGCCCAAGCCAGGCGGTTATGAGGTGTTCGGCTTCCTCTATGAAAACGGCAACGACTTGCCCATCGGCATGGCCAAGCGGCAGCTCGGTTACCCCACGGTGGAGCCCAACTGCGCGCTGTGCCACACCGGTTCCTACCGGGCCAATGCCACTGACGTAGCGGTGCCGGTCGCCGCCGCGCCGGCCAATACCCTGCAATTGCAAGCCTTCCAGTGGTTCGCCTACGAGTGTGCCAGCGATCCGAAATTCACCCCGGACGCGGTGATGGCGGCGATCAACGGCAAGTTCCAGCTGGGGTTCTTCGAAAAGCTCTATAACCGCTACCTGATCATTCCGATGGCCAAGAGTGCGCTGCTCAAGCAGAAACAGGCGTACGCCTGGCAGAAGCTGCGTCCGGCCCAGGGACCGGGGCGGACCGACACGTTCAACCCGACCAAGATGGTGGTCTTCGGCTTCCCGGATGACTCCACCATTGGCACCGTGGACTTGCCGCAGGTGTGGAACCAGAAACCCCGCGAGTCCATGTACCTGCACTGGGACGGCAATAACAACAAGATCCACGAACGCAACTACGCCGCCGCCATGGCCGTGGGCGCGACGCCGGAATCGGTGCTGCCGCCGAGCTTCAACCGGGTGACCAACTGGTTGCTGGGCCACAAGCCACCGGCCTGGCCGTTCACCCTGGATCAGGCGAAAGTCGCCCAGGGCAAACCGATCTGGGAGCAGAACTGTGCCGGTTGCCACGACTTCGGCCGCAGCGACACCGGCCAGGTCACCACCAACATCGACCAGTTGGGCACCGATCCCCATCGGCTGGATTCCTTCACCACCGGGCTGGTGGCGGCGTTCCATGGTTTCAAGAAACCGCCGTTCGACTTTGGCGCCTACCGCAAGACGCAGAGCTACAGCAACACGCCCACCGACGGCATCTGGCTGCGGGCGCCGTACTTGCATAACGGTTCGGTGCCGACCCTGTGGGATCTGCTGCAAGCGCCAGAACAGCGTCCACAAGTGTTCTACACCGGCTCGGATATCTACGACCCGCAGAAGGTTGGCTTCGTCACCAGCGGCGCGCAGATGAAGGCGTCGGCGGATTTCAAGTACGACACGCGGCTCGAAGGCAACCACAACGGCGGCCACCTGTATGGCACGCAGCTGTCGGACGTCGACAAACGGGCCCTGATCGAATTCATGAAGACCCTGTAGCCCAGGGCATAACGAAGGAGCGTTCACATGTCATTACTGCACCATTGGGAACATGAGTTCGACAAGGTTAAGGTCCGCCTGCACGGCTTGGTCACGCGGCTGGAAATGTCCTGGAAAAAACTCGTCAACGACCTGGAGCCAGAGGAGTTCCAGGCCATCGTCAAGCTGCTGGAGCGTGGTCACGCTCAAGCCCGGCATGTCATTGATCATGGTGATTTGCCCGACGATGAGCCGGCCGTGCCATGGGAACTGGCCCACGGCCTGTCGATTCTGAAAATCGGCAACGCCACGCCTTTGCCGCAAAAGGAAGAGGAACTGCCAACCCGAGTGCTCAAGGACGGCACCTTGCTCGGCTGCCGCAAATGGGAACTGCTGGACCTGTTGTGGAGCGAGGCGCTGCTCAAGTGGATCGAGAACCTGCGCCACCACGCACCGTTCGCTACCACCCCGGCGCTGGTCAAAATGGACAACGATGTGGTGCTGGCCATCGCTGGCGACTGGGGCACCGGCCCGTTCGACAGTCACGCACCCGCCGTGGCGGTCGCCAACCAGATGCAACTGGCCCAGGCCGATTTCACCATCCACTTGGGCGACGTGTATTACGCCGGCACCCATTCCCAGGAAGACGTCGACATGGTCGGCTGGCCGCAGGGCAGGCACGGCTCGTTCACGCTCAATTCCAATCACGAGATGTACAGCGGCGCCCACGGTTATTTCAAGGAATTGGCCAAGCGCTTTCCGGTGCAGCAAGGCACGAGCTACTTTGCCTTGTACAACGATGACTGGCTGGTGGTTGGCCTGGACAGCGCCTATGCCTCGGATGCCATGAACCTGTACATGGACGGTACGCTCAACACGCAACAGATCGAGTGGATGAAAAGCCTGCCCAAGCGCAAGAAACTTATGGTGCTCAGTCATCACCAGGGTTTTGACATTTGCGGGCACCACAAGACCGCCCTCTACCAACCGGTATGCGATGCTCTGGGGCGTGAGCCGGATTACTGGTATTGGGGCCATTTGCACAACGGTATCTGCTACGCGCCGCAAGGCGGGCTTCAGGCGCGTTGCGTCGGGCACGGAGCGATTCCCTACGGCACCACCAGCGAGTTGAACGGGCATCCTCGGGTGTTGTGGTCGGAAACACAATTGGCGGGGGACGAGGCGTATCCGGAGCGGGTGTTGAACGGCTACGTGAAACTTCGGCTGGTGGGTGAAAGTATCGTCGAGGAATTTATCAGCGAGAATGGCGAAGTGCGTTGGCGCTCAAATTAACCCGATATTCGTTAGTTCAAAATGCGCTCCTGAGCGCATTTTTTGTTGTCATGAAAATCACATAAATATCAGGAAAAAAATTCACCCTGTACGACCGATCTGATTTTTCGGTTAATGCGCTTTCAGCACTAATCAAAGTGCGGTGCTCATCAGGGAAGATTAATCTATGTTTGACTTCAAAAAAGCAGCCTTGCTGTTGGGCTTATTAAGCTCGTCAGCGGTCACTGCATCCTTGGCCCATGCCGCGGAAACGGCGCCGGGCATCAATAATTTTAAAAAACCCTTTAATGAATACACTTGGGTGACCGCCCACAACGGTTATCAGGACGACAAGCGCACCCAACTCGATCGTGGCGTGCGTGGCTTCATGCTGGACCTGCACCCAGGCAATCTGGGGTCAAAGGACGTCTATTTGTGTCATACCACCGAGAAAGGCACCTGTGATGTCCGTAGGGACAAGAACTTTACCGACTCATTAAGCAAGGTCTTCTTGCCGTTTCTACGCGGTAATCCGAACGCTGTTGTAACCCTGACGCTGGAAAACTATGTGGACAGGGCGACGCTGCAAAAAGCGCTGGAGCGGGTGCCGGGCCTTGAAGATTGGGTATTCGATCCCGCCCCCTATGCGGGGACATCGAGCTGGCCAACCCTGGAGCAGATGATTCGCAGCGGCAGACGGCTGGTTATCCTCACGGACAGGCACGAGGGCAGCTATCGGATCAGAGGCAAGACCATCAAACTGTTGAAAGACAGCTTATGGGAAAAGCAGAATCACTGGGAGCTGGGCACCAGCATTTTCAAACATGACTGGAGCTGCCCGTCGCGCTGGCGCACCTACTCTTCGAGCGTAGGTGCCGGTGGATTTGAGCGGTGGCCAAGACTGTTCATCATGAATCAGTTCCATGCCTGGGGTTCGACCGCGGCCCATGCCGCTGACGTGGACAACAACCTGACCTGGCTTGAGCGACGCGTGGACAGGTATTGTGCAGCCGCGCAGGGCAGACGCACCGCGCCAAACTTCCTGGCAATCGACTTCAACCAGACCGGCGATGCGTTCGCCTATGCCGCCGCATTGACCCAGGGTGGGTTCTATTTCCATGAGAAAAACCGCGCCGACCCCACCGGTGATACTACGTGTGTCATTCCCGCCGGGCAGCACCATAACCTGCGCCTGCCTGGGCGCGGTTGTGAAAACGATGAGGCCCGTTCACTGAAGTTGCGTGGCATCGTCAAGGGCACGCGTATTTCCGTCTATGACTCGCCCGCGGCCAGCAAGCAGGACGACTACGCAGTCATCGATATCAAACGTGATATCGGGTTAAACGAATCGGTCGTTGTCGATACGTTCGAAAAAAGTTATGAAAGTGCAGACTTGAAAGTGGTTTATGTGCGTAACAATGGCCTGGACGGGAAAGTATCGCGAGTTATAACCGGAACAACACCGACGAATTTTTCCGATGCAAGCGTTGTATTGTATGAGGGCAACTCCGCCAGGCAGAACGTGGTATGCACCGTGAGTCTCGCAGGCAGCCTCCGCTTCAACTTCGGTGGTAGCTGCGACAACGATGAAGCGCGCTCGGCCAAAATTCTGAAGGCCAAGGCCGGCACCCGGTTCTGGGTGTACGGCAACAAGGACCAGAAAGAGAACCAGGGATGGGCGCGGATCGAGGTTTTAACGGATATCACCCAGCCGGTGGTGGTGGGCAGCTTCGAAAGAAGCCACAACGCAGGCGCATGGCGCATTATCCGCGGCGGCGCGAAAAACCAACTCGATGGCAAGGTTTCGAGCATGAAGATCGAGCGACCGTGACCCCGCGGTACCTTGCGATACCGGCGGGGTTCGGCGCATTTGTCAGCCCTGGACCGGAACGCCCTTGAGGTACGGCGCCGGCTCGGCCCCGAGGTTGTTGAGCATGCGCTCGCTGTACCAGTCGACGAAGTTCACCACGCCGAATTCGTAGGTCTTCGAGTACGGGCCCGGCTGGTAGGCGGTGGAGTTGATGCCGCGCTGGTTTTCTTCGGCGAGGCGACGGTCCTGGTCGTTGGTGGCGTCCCAGACCTGGCGCATGCGCTCCACGTCATAGTCCACGCCTTCGACCGCGTCCTTGTGCACCAGCCATTTGGTGGTGACCATGGTTTCCTGGGCGCTGATCGGCCACACCGTGAAGACGATGATGTGGTCGCCCATGCAGTGGTTCCATGAGTGAGGCAGGTGCAGGATGCGCATCGAGCCCAGGTCCGGGTTCTTGATGCGGCCCATCAGTTTGGCGCAGCCCTGCTTGCCGTCCATCGTCATCGACACGGTGCCCTTGAGCAGCGGCATGCGTACGATGCGGTTGCGCAGGCCGAAGCTGGCGTGGGCGTAAGGGATCTTCTCGGCATCCCAGGCGGCGGCGGAAGCGGCCACGTGGTCCTTGAACGCCTGGTCGGCCCGCGGATCGGTGACGTCGTCCCATTCCAGCAGGGTCTTGAGCAGTTCGGGGTGCGAGGCGTTGCAGTGGTAGCACTCGCGGTTGTTTTCCAGCACCAGTTTCCAGTTGGCCTTTTCCATCAAGGTGGTTTGCACCGCCACCTTGGTGTTTTCCATGTCGTAGGGTTCCATGTAGTGGTTCAGGGTCGACAGGAAATCATCGATGGCCGGCGGGTTCTCGGCCAGGCTGATGAAGATGTAGCCGCCGGCGGTCTTCACGTTCACCGGCTTGAGGCCGTACTGCTTCATGTCGAAGTCGGCGCCCATCTCGGTGCCGGCGAACAGCAGGCGACCGTCCAGTTCGTAGGTCCACTGGTGGTAATGGCAGACCAGCTTGGCGACCTTGCCCTTTTCGCTGGTGCACAGCCGCGAGCCGCGGTGGCGGCAGACGTTATGGAACGCGTGCACCACGCCTTCTGCGCCGCGAATCACGATGATCGGGTTCTTACCGACCTGCAGCGTCAGGTAGTTGCCCTTGGCCGGGATTTCGCAGGTCATGCCGGCGATCAACCATTCCTTCTGAAAGATTTCCTGCATGTCGATATCAAACAGGCGCTCATCGGAGTAGAACGGCTGCGGCAGCGAAAAGGTGCGCTCGCGCTCTTGCAGCATTTGCGCGGTGGCCTTGCGTGCGGGTTCCAGCGGATCGCCCAGGCTCAGGGTAGTGGTGACGTCCATCGTTTTATCCTCATGGCCATCTCTGTGGCCGGCGAAAGTGGCTAATCAAGGGTGCTACGCAAGGCAGAAATATTGTTTATCCGTTGGGGCGAGTGTGGGGCCGCGCAGGGGCGCAACCTTATCCATGGGCGACATGGCCCAATCTGTTCCCGACGCGCGAGCCCCGGTAGCTGGGGGCTGGTCGCGATAAGTATGTGAATGTCGCAGATAGGTAAATGGCGGTGCAGGCGCCTGCGCACAATCGCCATCATGAAGGCCGACAGTCGGCCGTGGAGATCAGCATGTCCAACAATTTCCTGAACCCGGTCACCACCCAGACCTGGGCCAATGGCCGACATATCGTTCGTTGCGTCAAAGTCATCCAGGAAACCTGGGATGTGCGCACCTTTTGCTTTATGGCCGACCAGCCGATCATGTTCTTTTTCAAGCCCGGGCAGTTCGTCACCCTGGAGTTGGAAATCGAAGGCCAGCCGATCATGCGCTCCTACACGATCTCCAGTTCGCCGTCGGTGCCCTACAGCTTCTCGGTGACCATCAAGCGCGTGCCGGGGGGCAAGGTCTCCAACTGGCTGCACGACACGCTGCACGAAGGCCAGGAACTGGCGGTGCACGGGCCGGTGGGGTTGTTCAATGCCATCGATTTCCCGAGCCCGAAGGTCCTGTACCTCAGCGGTGGCGTCGGAATCACGCCATGCATGTCCATGGCCCGCTGGTTCTACGACACCAACGCCAACGTTGACATGACCTTCGTCCATAGCGCCCGCTCGCCCAAGGACATCATCTACCACCGTGAGCTGGAGCACATGGCGTCGCGGATCGATAACTTCAGCTTGCACCTGATCTGCGAAAAGCATGGTTTGGGCGAGCCGTGGGCCGGGTATCGCGGTTACCTGAACCACAAGATGCTGGAACTGATGGTGCCGGATTTCCTTGAGCGCGAAGTGTTCTGCTGCGGCCCGACGCCGTACATGAGCGCGGTCAAGCGCCTGCTGGAAGCGGCCGGCTACGACATGAAGCGCTACCACGAGGAGTCCTTCGGCGCCACGCCACCGGAAGCTCGCGCCGATGCGGTGGAGCAGGCCGAACAGGCGGCGGATGCGCCTGAAGTCGACCAGGCGGACCTGCATCAGGTGGAATTCGTCGCGTCGGGCAAGAGCATCGGCGTGGCACCGGGCGAAACCGTCCATGCGGCAGCAGCCAAGCTTGGCCTGATGATTCCCAAGGCCTGCGGCATGGGCATCTGCGGCACCTGCAAGGTCATGAAACTCGGCGGGGAAGTGGAGATGGAGCACAACGGCGGCATCACCGAGGATGACGAGGCCGAGGGTTACATCCTGTCGTGCTGCAGCGTGCCGAAGGGGGATGTGCGGATCGAGTTTTAACCCGCAGCGAGCCCCCTGTGGCGAGGGAGCAAGCTCCCTCGCCACGAAAGCCCTGAAGCTCTAAAGGGCAAACGGCCTTGATGCATCGGTGGTTGCCTCAGGCGCTCATCACTTCCCGAATATCCGCCGCCAACTCCCGCACCCGCGCTTCTTCGGTATCCCACGAGCACATGAACCGTGCGCCGCCCTTGCCGATGAAGGTGTAGAAGCGCCAGCCCCTGGCGGTCAGCGCGGCGATGGCCGGTTCCGAGAGTTGCAGGAACACGCCGTTGGCCTGGACCGGGAACATCAGTTCGACGCCAGGAATGTCGCTGACCAGTTGCGCCAGCAATTGGGCGCAGTGGTTGGCGTGGCGGGCATGCTTGAGCCAGGCGTCGTTCTGCAGCAGGCCGACCCAGGGCGCGGAGAGGAAGCGCATCTTCGAGGCCAATTGCCCGGCCTGTTTGCAGCGATAGTCGAAATCTTCCGCCAGGTCGTGGTTGAAGAAGAGGATCGCTTCGCCCACCGCCATGCCGTTTTTCGTGCCGCCGAAGCACAGCACGTCGACGCCGGCCTTCCAGGTCAGGTCGGCCGGGGTGCAGCCGAGGAAGGCGCAGGCGTTGGAAAAGCGCGCGCCGTCCATGTGCAGGTTCAAACCCAGTTCCTTACAGGTAACGCTGATGGCGCGGATTTCTTCCGGGGTATAGACGCTGCCGACTTCCGTGGCCTGGGTCAGGGTCACCACGCGCGGCTTGGGGTAGTGGATATCCTGGCGCTTGAGGGCGATCTCGCGAATCGACTCGGGAGTCAACTTGCCGTTTTCGGTACGTGCCACCAGGAGCTTGGAGCCGTTGGAGAAAAATTCCGGCGCGCCGCATTCGTCGGTTTCGACGTGGGCGGTTTCCGAGCAGATCACGCTGTGGTAACTCTGGCACAACGACGACAGGGCCAGGGAGTTGGCGGCCGTGCCGTTGAACGCAAAGAATACTTCACAGTCGGTTTCGAACAAGGCACGGAAATCATCCGCCGCGCGGTGGGTCCATTCATCGTCGCCATAGGCGCGCTGGTGGCCCTGGTTGGCTTCTTCCATGGCCGCCCAGGCTTCGGGGCAAATGCCGGAATAGTTGTCGCTGGCGAATTGTTGGCTCTTGTCGGTCATGGCCTTGCTCCTTGAATAGAGAGTCCTGGGTAAGAGATCCCTGGTGGAATTCCCGGGTGAGGGGTTCCATGGTTCGGCGTGTTTGGGTCCACAGCGCCGTGGTCGATAGTGGTGCGCACTTTACCCAAGATTAGCGAGGGAGCACACGGGATGTTTCGGTCAGAAAATCACAAAATCAGCGGGCCGCAGTACACATGAGTCAGCGCGACGCTGCGCTGGACCTGCTCAAGTGGCTGGCACTGTTGTCGATGGTCCTCGATCATCTGCGATATGTCGGTTTTTCCGCCGATTGGCTTTATGTGCCGGGACGCCTGGCATTTCCCTGGTTCTGCCTGGCGATGGCGTCCAACCTCGCACGCAACGGCGCCAGCTCGCTTCCGTGGCGTTACCTGGGCTGGCTGTTGCTGTTCAGCGCCATCAGTGAAATCCCCTACCGCTTGTTCGTTCCCAACCCCACGACATTGAACGTGATGCCGACGCTGGTGCTGGGATTGTGGGTGGCGCGCAGTTGGCAAATCCCCACCTTGCAGGCGCGATGCCTGGCGGTGGCGGCGCTGCTGCTGGCGGCGCTGTGCTCGTCCCGGTTGATGTTCGGGTTCTACGGCGTGCTGCTGCCGCTGGCGATGTTGCTGGTGTATCGCCGGCCTTGGTATTTCGTGTTGCTACCGGGAATGGTCTGCGTGGCGGCCAATCAATGGCGGGTGTTGTATGGCGCGGCATGGCTGGGCGACACGGTGGCGGTCTGGGGGCTGGTGGCTTGCCTGATCGCGCCATGGCTTGGGCTGGCGCTTTTGCGACAGGCGGGGCGTTTTCGTCCAGTGCCCATGCGGCGCTGGGCGTATGCGCTGTATCCCGGGCATTTCCTTATATTGCTCGCGGTCCGCCAGGTCATTGCATAACCCTTCGTGGCGAGGGAGCTTGCTCCCGCTGGAGGGCGAAGCCCTCCCAAAAGGCCACCTCGGATTTACCTGATGTGCCGAGGCGTCTGGTCTTAGGGCTACTTCGTAGCCCAGCGGGAGCAAGCTCCCTCGCCACAAGGGCCGTCTTCGATTCCATTTGATCCCATGTCGTAAACGCACCTTTGCGTGGCGTCCATAGGCATTTGACCTGCCTGCGCCGGCCATACCATCGCATCCAAAGGGCACGACCGAAACGGTCCGTGCCTCACCGAGACGAAAGGCGCACTGCCGCCGCTGGGAGAGACGCGATGTTCAGCAAGCAAGACCAGATCCAGGGTTACGACGATGCACTGCTGGCGGCGATGAATGCCGAGGAGCAACGCCAGGAAGATCACATCGAACTGATCGCGTCGGAGAACTACACCAGCAAGCGCGTGATGCAGGCCCAGGGCAGCGGCCTGACCAACAAGTACGCCGAAGGTTACCCGGGCAAGCGCTATTACGGTGGCTGCGAGCACGTCGACAAGGTCGAGGCCCTGGCCATCGAGCGCGCCAAACAACTGTTCGGCGCCGATTACGCCAACGTCCAGCCGCATTCCGGTTCGTCGGCCAACAGCGCCGTGTACCTGGCCTTGCTGCAAGCCGGCGACACCATCCTCGGCATGAGCCTGGCCCACGGCGGTCACCTGACCCACGGCGCCAAGGTGTCGTCCTCGGGCAAGCTGTACAACGCGGTGCAATACGGAATCGACACCACTACGGGCCTGATCGACTACGACGAAGTCGAGCGCCTGGCGGTCGAGTGCAAGCCGAAGATGATCGTGGCCGGTTTTTCTGCCTATTCCAAGACTCTGGATTTCCCACGCTTCCGCCAGATCGCCGACAAGGTCGGTGCGCTGCTGTTCGTCGACATGGCCCACGTCGCCGGCCTGGTTGCCGCCGGCCTGTACCCGAACCCGCTGCCGTACGCCGACGTGGTCACCACCACTACCCACAAGACCCTGCGCGGCCCACGCGGCGGCCTGATCCTGGCCAAGGCCAACGAAGAGATCGAGAAAAAGCTCAACGCCGCGGTATTCCCCGGCGCCCAGGGCGGCCCGCTGATGCACGTCATCGCCGGCAAGGCGGTGTGCTTCAAGGAAGCGGCGGAGCCGGGCTTCAAGGCTTACCAGCAGCAAGTGATCGACAACGCCCAGGCCATGGCGGGCGTGTTCATCAAGCGCGGCTACGATGTAGTGTCCGGCGGCACCGACAACCACTTGTTCCTGGTCAGCCTGATCCGCCAGGGCCTGACCGGCAAGGACGCGGATGCCGCCCTGGGCCGCGCCCACATCACCGTCAACAAGAACGCCGTGCCGAACGACCCGCAATCGCCGTTCGTGACCTCGGGCCTGCGCATCGGCACCCCGGCGGTGACCACTCGCGGCTTCAAGGTGACCCAGTGCGTCACGCTGGCCGGCTGGATCTGCGACATTCTCGACAACCTCGGCGACGCCGACGTCGAGGCCAATGTCGCGCAGCAAGTGGCGGCCTTGTGCGCGGACTTCCCGGTTTATCGCTGAGTCGGTTTTGGAGTAAATGACTATGCAACGCTATTCGGGCTTCGGCCTCTTCAAACACTCACTCAGCCATCATGAAAACTGGCAGCGGATGTGGCGCACGCCGACCCCGAAAAAGGTCTACGACGTGGTTATAGTCGGCGGCGGCGGGCATGGTCTGGCGACCGCCTACTACCTGGCCAAGGAGCACGGCATCACCAACGTCGCCGTGGTTGAGAAGGGCTGGCTGGGCGGCGGTAATACCGCGCGCAACACCACCATCGTGCGCTCCAACTACCTGTGGGACGAATCGGCCCACCTGTACGAACACGCGATGAAACTCTGGGAAGGCCTGTCCCAGGACCTGAACTACAACGTGATGTTCTCCCAGCGTGGCGTCTACAACCTGTGCCACACCTTGCAGGACATCCGTGATTCCGAGCGCCGCGTCAGCGCCAACCGCCTCAACGGCGTGGACGGCGAACTGCTCAACGCCAAGCAAGTGGCCGACGAGATCCCATACCTGGATTGCTCGAAGAACACCCGTTATCCGGTGATGGGCGCCACCGTCCAGCGTCGCGGCGGCGTGGCCCGTCACGATGCCGTGGCCTGGGGTTTTGCCCGGGCGGCGGATGCCTTGGGCGTGGACCTGATCCAGCAGACCGAAGTAATCGGTTTCCGCAAGGAAAACGGTGTGTGCATCGGTGTGGAAACCAACAAGGGCTTCATCGGCGCCAAGCGCGTCGGCGTGGTGACCGCAGGTAACTCCGGGCACATGGCCAAGCTCGCCGGTTTCCGCCTGCCGATCGAATCCCATCCGCTGCAAGCGCTGGTGTCCGAGCCGATCAAGCCGATTATCGACAGCGTGATCATGTCCAACGCCGTGCACGGCTACATCAGCCAGTCTGACAAGGGCGACCTGGTGATCGGCGCCGGTATCGACGGCTACAACGGCTACGGCCAGCGTGGCTCGTACCCGGTGATCGAGCACACCATCCAGGCCATCGTCGAGATGTTCCCGGTGCTCTCGCGGGTGCGCATGAACCGCCAGTGGGGCGGCATCGTCGACACCACCCCGGACGCCTGCCCGATCATCTCCAAGACTCCGGTGCCGAACATGTTCTTCAACTGCGGTTGGGGCACCGGTGGCTTTAAAGCGACACCTGGCTCGGGCAACGTGTTTGCCGCGAGTTTGGCCAAGGGCGAAATGCACCCATTGGCCGCCCCTTTCTCCATCGACCGTTTCCACAACGGTGCGTTGATCGATGAACACGGCGCTGCTGCGGTTGCCCACTAACAGGAGAAATCCCCATGTTGCATATCTTCTGTCCTCACTGCTTTGAGCTGCGCTCCGAAGAGGAATTCCATGCATCCGGCCAGGCGCACATCCCGCGTCCGCTGGATCCGAACGCCTGCACCGACGAGCAGTGGGGCGACTACATGTTCTTTCGCGACAACCCTCGCGGCCTGCACCACGAGCTGTGGATTCATGCCGCCGGTTGCCGCCAGTACTTCAACGCGACCCGTGACACCGTGACCTACGAGATTCTCGAAACCTACAAGATCGGTCAAAAGCCGCAATTCACCGACAAGGCTGACAGTCCGAAAGCGGCCGCGCAGGCTCTGGGAGAGAAGGTATGAGCCAGATCAATCGCCTGTCCAACGGCGGACGGATCGACCGCAACAAAGTGCTGACATTCACCTTCAACGGCCAGACCTACAAAGGCTTCGAGGGTGATTCCCTGGCCGCTGCGCTGTTGGCCAACGGTGTCGACATCATTGGTCGCAGCTTCAAGTATTCTCGTCCGCGCGGCATCTTTGCCGCCGGTGCGGAAGAGCCGAACGCGGTGCTGCAGATCGGCGCCACCGAAGCCACGCAGATCCCGAACGTGCGCGCCACGCAACAGGCGCTGTACCAGGGCCTGGTCGCCACCAGCACCAATGGCTGGCCGAACGTCAACAACGACATGATGGGGATTCTCGGCAAGGTCGGCGGCAAGCTGATGCCGCCGGGCTTCTACTATAAAACCTTCATGTACCCGCAATCGTTCTGGATGACTTACGAAAAGTACATCCGCAAGGCCGCAGGGCTGGGTCGCTCGCCGACCGAGAACGATCCTGACACCTACGACTACATGAATCGTCACTGCGACGTGCTGATCGTCGGCGCTGGCCCTGCTGGCCTGGCCGCAGCATTGGCCGCGGCTCGCAGCGGTGCGCGAGTGATCCTGGCCGATGAGCAGGAAGAATTCGGCGGCAGCCTGCTCGACTCCCGCGAAAGCCTGGACGGCAAGCCGGCGACCGAGTGGGTCGCGGCGGCGGTGGCTGAACTGCGCTCGATGCCCGAGGTGGTGTTGCTGCCTCGCGCCACGGTGAACGGTTACCACGACCACAACTTCCTTACCATCCACGAGCGCCTCACCGATCACCTCGGTGACCGCGCACCGATCGGCCAGGTTCGCCAGCGCATCAACCGGGTTCGCGCAAAGCGTGTGGTGCTGGCGACTGGTGCTTGCGAGCGCCCGCTGGTCTACGGCAACAACGACGTGCCGGGCAATATGCTGGCTGGCGCGGTTTCTACCTACATTCGCCGTTACGGCGTGGCACCGGGCAAGAAACTGCTGTTGAGCACCAACAACGACCACGCCTATCGCGTCGCCCTGGACTGGTTCGACGCCGGCCTGCAAGTGGTGGCCGTCGCCGATGCCCGCAGCAACCCGCGTGGCGCGCTGGTGGAAGAAGCCCGCGCCAAGGGCATCCGCATCCTCACCGGCAGCGCCGTGATCGAAGCCCGTGGCAGCAAGCGCGTCACCGGTGCACGTGTCGCCGCGATCGACGTCCGCGCCCACAAGGTCACCAGCCCTGGCGAATGGCTGGACTGCGACCTGGTGGCCAGTTCCGGCGGCTACAGCCCGGTGGTCCACCTGGCTTCGCACCTGGGCGGCAAGCCGATCTGGCGTGAAGACATCCTCGGTTTCGTGCCGGGCGAAGCGCCGCAGAAACGCGTTTGCGTCGGCGGTGTGAATGGCGTCTACGGCCTCGGCGATTCCTTGGCCGACGGTTTTGAAGGCGGCGTGCGCGCGGCCAGCGAAGCCGGTTTCAAGGCTGTGGAGGGCGTGTTGCCCAAGGCCCTGAGCCGTCATGAAGAACCGACCCTGGCGTTGTTCCAGGTGCCGCATGAAAAAACCACCGCACGGGCGCCGAAGCAATTCGTCGACCTGCAGAACGACGTCACCGCCGCCGCCATCGAACTTGCCACACGCGAGGGCTTCGAGTCGGTGGAACACGTCAAGCGCTACACCGCACTGGGCTTCGGCACCGACCAGGGCAAGCTGGGCAACGTCAACGGCCTGGCCATCGCGGCCCGCTCGCTGAACGTGAGCATCCCGCAGATGGGCACCACCATGTTCCGTCCGAACTACACGCCGGTGACCTTCGGCGCGGTGGCCGGTCGGCACTGCGGGCACATCTTCGAACCGGTGCGCTTCACCGCGCTGCATGCCTGGCATGTGAAAAACGGTGCCGAGTTCGAAGACGTCGGCCAGTGGAAACGTCCCTGGTACTTCCCGAAGAACGGCGAAGACCTGCATGCCGCGGTCAAGCGCGAGTGCAAGGCGGTGCGTGACAGCGTCGGCCTGCTGGACGCCTCGACCCTGGGCAAGATCGACATTCAGGGCCCGGATGCCCGTGAGTTCCTCAACCGCATCTACACCAACGCCTGGACCAAGCTCGACGTGGGCAAGGCCCGCTACGGCCTGATGTGCAAGGAAGACGGCATGGTCTTCGACGACGGCGTGACCGCCTGTCTGGCCGACAACCACTTCCTGATGACCACCACCACTGGCGGTGCGGCCCGTGTACTGCAATGGCTGGAGATCTACCAGCAGACCGAATGGCCGGACCTGAAGGTGTATTTCACCTCGGTTACCGACCACTGGGCGACCATGACCCTGTCGGGGCCCAATAGCCGCAAGCTGCTGAGCGAAGTCACCGACATCGACCTGGACAAGGACGGCTTCCCGTTCATGACCTGGAAGGAAGGCCTGGTAGGCGGCGTGCCGGCGCGAGTGTTCCGCATCTCGTTCACCGGTGAGCTGTCGTACGAAATCAACGTGCAGGCCGACTACGCCATGGGCGTGCTCGAACAGATCGTCGAGGCCGGCAAGAAGTACAACCTGACCCCGTATGGCACCGAGACCATGCACGTGTTGCGGGCTGAGAAGGGCTTCATCATCGTCGGCCAGGACACCGACGGCTCGATGACCCCGGACGACCTGAACATGGGCTGGTGCGTCGGCCGGACCAAGCCGTTCTCGTGGATCGGCTGGCGTGGGATGAATCGCGAAGACTGCGTGCGTGAAGAGCGCAAGCAACTGGTGGGCCTCAAGCCGATCGACCCGAATGTCTGGCTGCCGGAAGGCGCGCAGCTGGTGTTCAACCCCAAGCAGGCGATCCCGATGTCGATGGTCGGCCACGTGACCTCCAGCTATGCGCATAACTCCCTGGGTTATTCGTTTGCGATGGGCGTGGTCAAGGGCGGGCTCAAGCGCCTCGGCGAGCGAGTCTTCGCACCGCTGGCGGATGGCCGGGTGATCGAGGCAGAGATCGTTTCTTCGGTGTTCTTCGATCCGAAGGGGGATCGGCAGAACGTTTAACGGCTTGAGGTCCTGGTGGGAGCAGTTGTTCTGCGTCGTCTGCATCGCGAGCAAGCTCGCTCCCACAGGAGACCGCATAACCCTTGTGGGAGCGAGCTTGCTCGCGATGACGGCCTGACAGCCACCACAGGGTTTGACCCAACAGCATTCAGACAGGTGCTCCATATGACCGCAGTCAACGTGTACCAACAACGCCCCACCACCGGGGCCACGGCCGAGTCGTCGCTGCACCATGCCGACCTCGCCAGCCTGGCGGGCAAGGGCCGCAAGAACGCCGGCGTGACCGTGCGCGAGAAAAAACTCCTCGGCCACCTGACCATTCGTGGCGATGGCCACGATCCGGCGTTCGCCGCGGGCGTGCATAAGGCCCTGGGCCTGGAGTTGCCGGGTGCGCTGGCCATCATCATCAAGGGTGAAACCAGCCTGCAATGGCTGGGCCCGGATGAATGGCTGCTGATAGTGCCGAGCGGCGAGGAATTTGCCGCCGAAAAGAACCTGCGCGAAGCGCTGGGCGACCTGCACATCCAGATCGTCAACGTCAGCGGCGGCCAGCAGATCCTTGAACTGTCGGGCCCGAACGTGCGCGACGTGCTGATGAAATCCACCAGCTACGATGTACACCCAAGCAACTTCCCGGTGGGCAAGGCCGTGGGCACGGTGTTCGCCAAGTCGCAACTGGTGATCCGCCACACCGCTGAAGACACCTGGGAACTGGTGATCCGCCGCAGCTTTTCCGATTACTGGTGGCTGTGGTTGCAGGATGCGGCGGCTGAGTATGGGTTGAGCGTACAGGCGTAAGGACTAAAGCCGACACGGCTTTTGTGGCGAGGGAGCTTGCTCCCGCTGGGGCGGGCTGGCGCTCCAGTGCGCAGCGACCGTGAGATCTTGGGGCCGCTTCGCAGCCCAGCGGGAGCAAGCTCCCTCGCCACGGGGTGTTGTGTCGCTTCGTTAATTTTGAACAGGAGTCACCGCAATGAGCCGCGCCCCAGACACATGGATCTTGACCGCCGACTGCCCCAGCGTGCTCGGCACGGTGGATGCGGTGACCCGCTTTCTGTTCGAGCAGGGCTGCTACGTCACCGAGCATCATTCCTTCGACGACCGGCTCTCGGCGCGCTTCTTCATTCGCGTGGAGTTTCGCCAGCCTGACGGTTTCGACGAGCAGAGCTTCCGCGCCGGCCTGGCCGAGCGGGCGCAAGCCTTCGGCATGGTCTTCGAACTGACGCCGCCCAACTACCGGCCGAAAGTAGTGATCATGGTCTCCAAGGCCGATCACTGCCTCAACGACTTGCTCTACCGCCAACGCATCGGCCAGTTGTCGATGGACGTGGTGGCCGTGGTCTCCAATCACCCCGACCTCAAGCCGCTCGCCGACTGGCACCAGATTCCCTACTACCATTTCCCCCTGGACCCGAACGACAAACCCGCCCAGGAGCGGCAGGTGTGGCAGGTGATCGAGGAGACCGGCGCCGAGCTGGTGATTCTTGCCCGCTACATGCAAGTGCTGTCGCCGGAACTGTGCCGCAAGCTCGACGGCAAGGCCATCAACATCCATCACTCATTGCTGCCGGGCTTCAAGGGCGCCAAGCCGTATCACCAGGCCTACAACAAAGGCGTGAAACTGGTAGGCGCCACGGCGCATTACATCAACAACGACCTGGACGAAGGCCCGATCATCGCCCAGGGCGTGGAAGTGGTGGATCACAGCCACTATCCCGAAGACCTGATCGCCAAGGGACGCGACATTGAAGGGCTGACCTTGGCCCGCGCGGTGGGGTATCACATTGAGCGAAGGGTGTTTCTGAACGCCAATCGCACGGTCGTTCTTTAGGCCGACATCGCGAGCAGGCTCGCTCCCACACTATAGGGGAGCACACAGATTCCAATGTGGGAGCGAGCCTGCTCGCGAAGAGGCCCTCCCAAACAACACAGAAACAAGACACAAGCACTAACCCGAGCAATCAACGCGCTGCCTGCCTGGGCAACGCAGTTCCACAAAAACAACAGCGAGGTGAAAGCATGTCTGGTAATCGTGGTGTCGTGTATCTCGGCAACGGCAAGGTCGAAGTACAGAAAATCGACTATCCCAAAATGCAGGACCCGCGCGGCAGGAAGATCGAGCACGGCGTCATCCTGCGCGTAGTCTCCACCAACATCTGCGGCTCCGACCAGCACATGGTGCGCGGCCGTACCACTGCCCAGACCGGCCTGGTCCTGGGTCACGAGATCACCGGTGAAGTGATCGAAAAGGGCAGCGACGTCGAAAACCTGAAAATCGGTGACCTGGTCTCGGTGCCATTCAACGTTGCGTGCGGGCGGTGCCGTTCCTGCAAGGAGCAACACACCGGTGTTTGCCTGACCGTCAACCCGGCCCGTGCCGGCGGTGCCTACGGTTATGTCGACATGGGCGACTGGACTGGCGGCCAGGCTGAATACGTGCTGGTGCCGTACGCCGACTTCAACCTGCTGAAACTGCCGGACCGCGACAAGGCCATGGAGAAAATCCGCGACCTGACCTGCCTGTCCGACATCCTGCCGACCGGCTACCACGGCGCCGTCACCGCTGGTGTCGGCCCTGGCAGCACCGTCTACATCGCCGGCGCCGGCCCGGTTGGCCTCGCGGCTGCCGCTTCCGCCCGCCTGCTGGGTGCTGCGGTAGTGATCATCGGCGACGTCAACCCGGTCCGCCTGGCCCACGCCAAGGCCCAGGGTTTCGAAATCGCCGACCTGTCCCAGGACACCCCGCTGCACGAACAGATCGCCGCACTTCTGGGCGAGCCGGAAGTCGACTGCGCCGTCGATGCGGTAGGCTTCGAAGCCCGCGGCCACGGCCATGACGGCGTCAAGCACGAAGCCCCGGCCACAGTGCTCAACTCATTGATGGGCGTGGTCCGCGTGGCCGGCAAGATCGGTATCCCCGGCCTTTACGTCACCGAAGACCCGGGCGCAGTCGATGCAGCCGCAAAAATGGGCAGCCTGAGCATCCGCTTCGGCCTGGGCTGGGCCAAATCCCACAGCTTCCACACCGGCCAGACCCCGGTGATGAAGTACAACCGCCAACTGATGCAGGCGATCATGTGGGACCGCATTAACATTGCTGAAATCGTTGGCGTGCAAGTCATCAGCCTGGATGACGCGCCGAAGGGCTATGGCGAATTCGATGCGGGCGTGCCGAAGAAATTTGTGATTGATCCGCATAAGTTGTTCAGTGCGGCGTAAGGTTGGGTCTGCAGTAATGAAAGGGCGGCAATGATGTCGCCCTTTTTTTGTGCTCGGGGCGTTTCCGAGACGGACGGAATCAGTCACGTATCATAATGGCACGTCGTCTCCCGTGACTTTCATTCGATGGAAACCTGGCGTGGTGGGCGTCCACCCTCGTCTGAAGATTACGGATATGAATAGTGATAACTGCGCTTCTTTTTTGTTGATAAGCATTTGTCATTTCGATTGCGTGAGCAGGAACGATTCCATTCATGTGACCCCGTGCTGCGGATTTGAGGCTATCTATTGAGGCTTCTCCAAGTTCCGGTTTGAAAAGGCGGACAGGTGATTTGGCCATCGAATAGACTTCTTGTTTCATAGCCCGTGATGTCTTAGCAAGCGAGGCCATGTCCGGTCCGGGTAAATAGCTGAAGATTTCATCATAGACAACGTGTACTCCCTTGATCTTTTCAAACGCTCCAAGTGGTGTTCTATAGCGTTGAGCTGTCCTTAGCCCGATAAGATTTAGTAAACCTTTCCATACGTTGGGGAAATGCCCAGAGGGATCGGACTTATTCACCGGATCTCCAATGCAATACGCATAAGCATTTAACCCACCCTTGCCAAACGGACTCAAACTGTCCGGACTGTTGAACCGCATCAGCACTGGGTCGAATGCGCGATATCCATTGCCCAGTAAATAATGCCCGGTCATTGGGTCGGGTCGTTCTCCATTGAAGGCAAGCAGGCCGAGCAAGCCGTTTACATGAGGGCGGTGACCGTAGGCCGTGTAAGCGAAGGCGTAAGGTTGCGTTGCGTCGAGCATCTGTAAAACAGAACGCTGCTGATCGATGGCGAGCACCGTGGTTTTGCTGATCGCATTTTCCCGTTGCTGCTGTGCCAGCAATTGGTCGTCGTGCTGGAAAATCGATCGTTGCACCGAACCCTCGATTTCGCTGGCCAGGCGCTCCTTCAGATAAAAGCGCTGAGTGCGGGCCTGGGCCGCTGGGGTGCAGTCGACCAAGCGATCGAGCGGGTCATAGTGATAGCGGCAAAGCGTATCTATTCTCTCTGGCGACATAAAACTGCTCCGTAAAAGCCCGTTCTTATTTACAGCTGTTTTCGAAATGCGCCAATCCAATAAGCGGCACTTTCTTGCTCAGTCATGAATCTGTTGAAGTTAGAGCTTCTATCGGTGGAGGAGACAATCTTGAAACTCAAGGATCTGTGCGCTGCCTCGGGGATCTTCAATTGTGGAACATTCGATTGCTTGACCATGCTACGTGTTGAAAACGACCGAACCTGGTCAATGTCGTTGCTGTAGATCTCGAGGACGGCACCGTTCTTTTGAAGGCTGGAATAGTTGTTTGCACTGTCAAACGTGTTGGTGACAAAAAAGGAGTCTCCCTTGCTCTTGCTTCGAATGCCTTTTTTTATGATTTGCTCTGCATTTTCGCGGCTCGTGCCGTGGAAGCCAATGAAATCTCTTGTACTGTCCGTGAATTTTTTCGCCGCTGGCGAAACGGGTGGCGATGAAGACTGTTTGGCATTTTTTATTGAGCTTCGTGTTTTTCTTATTGGCGCAAAAAGTTGTCTCAAGCTTCTGAATAATCCCCTGAGCGGTATATGTCCTGTTAGATCCTCATAATTTACCGGGTCCCCTAAGCAATAGGCATATGGATTCAACCCACCTTTGCCAAACGGACTCAAGCTGTCCGGGCTGTTCAACCGCATCAATACTGGGTTAAATGCGCGATATCCTTTGCCCAGTAAATAATGCCCGGTCACCGGGTCCGGCCGTTCCCCATTGAAGCCGAGCAGACTGAGCAGGCCGTTTTCCTGAGAGCGGTGACCATAGACCGTATAGGCAAGGGGATAGGATTGCGCTGTGTCGAGCACCCGTAAAACCGAGCGCTGCTGATCGGTAGCGAGCAAGGTGGCTGTGCCAATCTCATTTTCCCGGTACTGCTGGGCCAGCAACTGGTCGTCGTGCTGAAAGATCGATCGTTGCACCGAGCCTTGAATCTCTGAGGTCAGGCGCTGCTTCAAGTAGAAGCGCTGGGCGCTGGCCTGGGCTGCTGGTATGCAATCGGCCAGGCGATCGAGAGGGTCATAGTGATAGCGGCAAAGTAGCGTTTCGTCTGTAGAAGGCATGGGCTTCGCTCTGAATTAAAGGATCTCGGACGCAGGTATCAGGCTTAGGCAGATGCGCAGGGTTGTCTAGCTAGCAGAAGTGTTAGGTTTGGCTCCCGATAACCTCCAGCCCCGACGATGGGATACATTCGCCAGTTGGCGTGGCGATCATTGTCATACATAGATAGACGTTAAAAAGGTGCCTCTGAAGCTCTTGGAAGAGTTGGCTTGCTTCTGATGTCAGTCATGTATATTGCTATTCGATTGTATATTTTCTCGTGTAGAACTATCTCCATCTCGGATAGCGATCGTAGAGCTAAGCCCCCTTCGCCCATTGTGCGGAACTGATAATGTCGACCTGGCGTCATGGCGCTGAATCCTCTGACGTGAACTGTATAAACATGAGGTGTGCCATTACTGTAACTGGCCGCGACTTGTGAAAAATCGATTGCTATTGGTCGTTTCGGCGCTACGTAAAATCCTCTGCCACCGCTGAGGCCACCCACACTGTCCATGAAATTTGGATTTGGACCTCTCGTCAAACTACGGTAATTTTCTTTGGTTGAGCCGTGAAAACCTATGAACTCGAAAGTTTCTATGTCGGGTTTGAGCGGGGGAGATGACTCCGAAGCCCTTCTCATGGCTCGTGAAGGTAATCCCGGAAGGGCAAAATCATTGATTACTTTCGAAGGAGGTGGTGTGGCTGTCTTTATTATTTTGGAAAGACTGTTTTTGACCAGCGACCAGCCAAATGCGTGGCCGCTGGGATCCGAATGATTTGTCGGATCCCCGCCACAGTACGCATATGCATTCAACCCACCCTCCCCAAACGGACTCAAATTGTCTGGGCTGTTGAAGCGCATCAGCACCGGATTGAACGCCCGATAGCCGTTGCCTAACAGATAATGCCCGGTCACCGGGTCCGGTCGTTCGCCATTGAAACCCCGCAGGCTCAGCAAGCGGTTTCCCGGCGAGGTATAGCCGTAAGCCGTATAGACGAGAGGGTGGCGTAGCGCGGCGTCGAGCGTCTGTAAAACTGAACGCTGCTGATCGCAGGCGAGCAAAGTGGTTTCGCTGGCTTTATCTTTTCGCTTTAGCTGGGCCAGCAGTTGATCGTCGTGCTGAAAAATCAATCGCTGCACCGGGCCTTGAATCTCTGAGGTCAGGCGATTCTTCAAATAGAAACGCGGGGTGCTGGCCAGGGCCGATGGCGTGCAATTGGCCAGGCGATCAAGCGGGTCGTAGTGATAGCGACACAGCAATGTTCCACGTTTCGCCGGCATGGGTCTGTTCCTGGGTGTTTTCGCTTTATTCGGGTATCACTCTCACGGTTCTCACATGCTTTGCACTGTTTTCCAGTTTTTTTTGTCTCGCCAGTGCGCTTGTATAACGGGGAAGCCCGGTGGCAGTGTTGTAATCTGGTGTTTCTCCTGCGCGCATTCTTAATTCATTGATACGGTCTAGTAATTCATCTCGTAGCTCTAAAAAGTCCATGAATTGATGGTAGGCATCGGGATCCAGTTTTGGATTTAACGTGATTGCGCCATATTTAGTATTGCCCTCGCCTATCAAGTACTGGAGGCCGGGTAGTTCCTCGTCGATGTAAAACATTTCCGCTATTTCTTCTCTTCCAAGCCTGCTTGGCTGGGCCGAGCTTCCCGGAACAACATCGGAACTCGGACGATCGAGTGCTCTCGGAAGCCTCGCCTCCGGAGCTTCAGTTGATAACAAGGAGCGCTGAGATACGGACCGGGCAACGGGAACGGGCGGGTGTGTTTGGGGAGGCATCAAGCCTAGCGATCGCAGGATACCCTTCATGAAAGCGGGGACATGGCCGGAAGGATCCCGATGGTTGATGGGATCCCCCAGGCAATACGTATACGCATTCAACCCACCCTTTCCAAACGGACTCCAACTGTCTGGACCGTTGAACCGCATCAATACCGGATTGAAAGCCCGATACCCATTACCCAGCAGATAATGCCCGGTCACCGGATCCGGCCGTTCGCCATTGAAGCCGAGCAGGCTGAGAAAGCCGTTAGCCGGGACGTGATGGCCGTAAGGCGTGTAGGCGAGGGCGTCAGGTTGTGTTGGATCAAGCAGCTGCAATACAGAACGCTGTCGATCGGTTGCCAGCAAGGTGGTTTCGACGGTGCCACCTTGGCACAGCTGTTGCGCCAGCAGTTGATCGCCGTGTTGGACGACCGAACGTTGGATCTGCCCCTGGATCTCGTTGCTCACGCGGCCTTTCACATAGAAGCGTCGGGCGCTGGCCTGGTCTGGTACCGTGCAATCAGCCAGGCGGTCCAGCGGATCGTAATGGTATTGGCAAAGTAAGGTTAGCTGGATCTTCGACATGAGATCAGTCCCGTGAAAGGCCGCTGTTAACGGTACAAAGTGCCTCGCTTAACCTTTCGCATTCACCAGCACCACATCGCTGCAACTGAAGAATGTTTCACGGGCAGGGTCTTCATGGCGTTGCCACACGATGAAGATCACTGACCGGCTGTCCGTGGCGTAGCCTGCAGGTAATTGAACGTCCAGGTAATAAGTGCCCGGTCCCTTGGTGTCCGGAGCGGGCTTCACCACGACGTCAGCGGATTGCTTCAGCGCGGCCCAGTTGAGGTTGTCCGGGTCGGTCAGGTAAACCTTGAATATGCTGGGATCATGCATCTGGCTCGCCACGTAAGTGAGCTGCACGCGGCCATCCTTCACGTCCAGGTTGGTGGTGTGCCAGGCAGCGCTTTTAATATTGATGCTGTCGAAGCGATCCTGCCCGGCGGAACACAGTTTCCCATCGGGAACGACATCTTTCGGCTCTTTGCCTTCGGGGACGTTTTGCGAGTAGGCGTTCCATTCGTTGAACAGGCGGGCGCGTTCCCAGTCGGCGTCGCCTGCCGCTGTAAAGGCTTCCCGACACGCAGCGTTCTTGATGTTTTCACTGCCATTGTTGAAGTCTTGCTGATCCCAGCAGTAGTACTGGCGGGACGGAGGCATCTGTGATGTACCGTGTTTTATCTCGGGGCTCTTGGGCGGGGTTTTGACATCAGTGCAACTGATCAAACCGATGCTGGACAGAAGGATGCAGCTCAGGGCTAGGCTGGAATATTTCATTGTAAATTCCTTTTTCTAGAGAAAATTCCTTTATTTCGGACACGACGTCCGGGCTGTTTTCAGCGCAAAGGAATGGTATCTGCCAAGGTTTTTACCTTCGACGATCCGAGCTTAGGACCGGGATGAACAGCTGCCTACTGTCAGAGTTGACAGTACTGCGTCAAAAAACGGGTCAAGAGCCCGCTGTGCGACTGCGTTCAGGGTTGGCTCGTTATGGCCTCGCCGACCCGCTGGCAGAACTGCGAATAGAACGCCTGCGCGTTCATGCCACGGCAATCGTCCTTGATCTGCGCCAGGGCGGCCGGACTGAATGACAGGCTGCGCGGCATGCTGGCGAAGTTGAAGTAGCCATCCTGTTGGGTCTTGATGGCATCGAACCCCGGCATGTCATACATCAGTTCGAGGTCATCATCGGCAAGCATTCGCGCTTTCACGGTCACTTGGGTATACGCCTTTCCTCCTGGCGCGCCATTCAGCGCCGCCAGGCCGTGGCCGACGATGCGCAGCATGTCCGGCGCCCAATCGTCACCCTCCTCGGTGGGCGTGGCTGGACGGTAGAAAACGGTCAGGGCCTGCTGATCTCGTGTGACCTGCGTCAGGGCCGGATCATAACGCTTGATGCGGTGCTCGATGGTCAGCCAGGTCTTTTGCGCGTCGCTGACGTCGTCGGCAAGCTCCGGATTCAACGGGCCGCGCTGGCACTCGCTGACGCCGAAGGCGATGAGCATGCCCGTCAGAATGACCGCGAGGGCGCCCCCACCGATTTGTACGTTCATGGCGTTACTCTGCTGAAAGAAGGCTGCACTGTATTCGATGGCAAGTATTGCTGCACGCGGCAAGCGCGGTGTTGAACAAAACCCGGCTATCCCAGTCCAACGCTCGACTTTGCGCCGCCCCTTTCCGGGCGGCTTTTTCATGTTCCAGAGGATGTCCCGATGAAGGTTTCACGCGGTTTTGCACTGTCTTGCCTGCTTTCGTTGGCAGCTGGCCCGGCCTTCGCACAGTTCAGCCTCGCTGATGCGACAAGCGTGATCTCGGCCATTCAGGGCAACCAGCAGGAGGGGGCGGTGGCGGCTGCGCCGAAAGCCGCCGGGCTGCTCAATACCCTCGGCTCGGAACTCCAGATCACGCCGGAGCAAGCCGTGGGTGGTGCCGGGGCGATGCTCGGGCTGGCCAGGAACCAGCTCAGCGAGGCGCAGTTCTCCGAGTTGAGCAAAAGTGTGCCGGGGCTCGATCAGATCGCCGGGAACAGCGCCATCGGTGGCCTTAACGGCTTGGGTGGCTTGCTCGGCGGCGGGTCGGACAAAAACGCCTTGCTCGACGGCTTGCTCGGTAACGTCAAGGACACCGGTGACCTGAACAATGCCTTCAGCGCGCTGGGCATGGACAGCGGAATGATCGGCCAGTTTGCCCCGATCATCTTGCAGTACCTCGGCCAACAGGGAGTCGCCAGTTCGCTGTTACAGAACCTGGGCGGTATCTGGGGCGCCGGCGCCGGTATCTGATCAGGCGCTCTCGTTGCGCAGCTGAGCAATGCGCTGGTCCTTTTCATGCCAGAGCTGGTTGACCCAGTCCTGCACATGCTGGCGAAACACCGGGTCGTTTTCGTAATCGCCTTGCCACAGCGCCGGGTCCAGTTCGCGGGTCTGGATGTCGACAATGACCCTGGGCACCGCGCCGCTGATCAAGTCCCAGAACCCGGGGATGCGCTGCTGCGGATAAACCACCGTCACGTCGAGGATCGCATCCAGCTGCTCGCCCATCGCCGCCAGCACAAACGCCACGCCACCGGCCTTGGGCTTGAGCAGATGACTGAAGGGCGATTGCTGCTGTTGGCTTTTGGCGGCGGTGAAGCGCGTGCCTTCGAGATAATTCACCACGGTGACTGGCTGACGTTTGAACAGCTCGCAGGCGGCCCTGGTGATTTCCAGATCCTTGCCGGCCAGCTCCGGATTCTTCGCCAGGAACGCCTTGGTATAACGCTTCATAAAAGGGTAATCCAATGCCCACCACGCCAGCCCCAGGAACGGTACCCAGATCAGCTCTTTCTTGAGAAAGAATTTGAAGAACGGCGTGCGTCGGTTGAGGGTCTGGACCAGGGCGGGGATATCCACCCATGACTGGTGATTGCTGATCACCAGGTACGAGGTGTCGCTGCGCAGGCCTTCACCGCCGCGAATGTCCCATCGGGTGGGGATGCACGCGGCGAAAATCAGTTTGTCGATCTCGGCCCAGGTCTCGGCAATCCACATCACCGCCCACGAGGCGTAGTCGCGAAGACGCCCGGGCAGGACCAGTTTGAGCAATGCGAACACCATCAGTGGCCCGAACAGCACCAGGGTATTGAGCAATAGCAGCAGGGTGACGAAACAGCCGGTGAGCAGGCGGCGCATAGATGACTCTTGCAAACGGGTTGGGCGGGCCATCATAAGCAGCTTCGAGCGGCAGGCCAAATCGGCCTGGACGAAAGTTTCACTTGGACTTGTATAGGCTGAATCTGATTTTGTGGCGAGGGAGCCACGGTGCGTTTTACCGAACGAATTCGTTGACCACTGTCTAAAATCCCACTCCCACAACGGAAGCCCCCTACATGAAATCCGTTTTAGCCCTGCTTTCCCTGGTGGCCCTCCCCGTGCTCGCCGCTGAACCGACCCTCTATGGGCGCTACGAATACATCGCGCTGCCGGAAATCGGTGGCGAAGTGCTCAAGGCCAAGATGGACACCGGCGCATTGACCGCCTCGCTGTCGGCCAAGGACATCGAGACGTTCACCCGTGACGGCGATGACTGGGTACGTTTTCGCCTGGCGACCAAGGACGCGAGCAACAAGATCTACGAACACAAGATCGCCCGCATCAGCAAGATCAAGACCCGTTCCGAAGAGGACGAGGACGACGACGAAAAGATCGCCCCAAGCAAGCGTCCGGTGGTGGAACTGGAAATGTGCCTGGGTAACGTCAAGCGCACCGTCGAGGTCAACCTGACCGACCGCAGCAGTTTCAACTACCCGCTGTTGATCGGTGCCAAGGCCTTGCGTGAGTTCGACGCGGCGGTGAACCCGGCGCGGCGGTTTACGGCGGATAAACCAGACTGTTGATTTCCCCGATTGACGTGCCCCGAGGCTTGGGGCACCGTTCCGGCAACTTTACTGTCGGGCCCGGTAGCCATGCCTCATATTCTGATTGTCGAAGACGAAGCCGCCATCGCTGATACGCTGGTGTTTGCACTGCAGGGCGAGGGCTTCGACACCACCTGGTTGAGCCTGGGAGCCGCGGCCCTGGAGCATCAGCAGAAGACTCCGGCGGACCTGATTATTCTCGACGTGGGCCTGCCGGATATCAGCGGTTTCGAGACGTGTAAGAATCTCAGACGTTTCAGCGACGTTCCGGTAATTTTTCTTACGGCTCGGGATGGCGAGATCGACCGGGTGGTGGGCCTGGAGATTGGCGCTGATGATTACGTGGTCAAGCCCTTCAGCCCTCGCGAGGTTGCCGCCAGGGTTCGCGCGATTCTCAAGCGCGTGGCGCCGCGGCCTTTCGCGGAAGCGGGTTCGGCGTTGTTCCAGGTGGACAGCGAGCGCGTGCAGATCAGCTATCGCGGCAAGCCGTTGAACCTCACTCGTCATGAGTTTCGCCTGTTGAACTGCCTGCTGGAGCAGCCTGAGCGGGTCTTCAGCCGCGAGCAGTTGCTCGACGCCCTGGGCGTGGCCAGCGATGCCGGCTACGAGCGCAGCATCGACAGCCACATCAAGAGCCTGCGCGCCAAGTTGCGTCTGGTCCGGGCCGAGGCCGAACCGATCCAGACCCACCGGGGCCTTGGCTACAGCTACAGCCCGGGCCACAGCTGATGTCGCTGGGTATCCGGATTTTCCTGGCCTACGTGCTGTTCATCGGCCTGGCCGGGTATTTCGTGCTCAACACGGTGATGGAGGAGATCCGTCCCGGTGTGCGCCAGTCCACCGAGGAAACCCTGGTGGACACGGCCAACCTGATGGCCGAGATCCTGCGGGACGATTTCAAGGCCGGGACGCTCAGCCAGAACCGCTGGCCGCAATTGCTCAGGTCCTATGGCGAACGCCAGCCGGCGGCGACGATCTGGGGATTGCCAAAGAACCAGGTCAACCACCGTATCTACGTCACGGATGCCAATGGCATCGTCGTGCTCGATTCCAGTGGCGTGGCGGTGGGCCAGGATTATTCGCGGTGGAATGACGTCTACCTGACCCTGCGCGGCCATTACGGCGCTCGTTCGACCCGCAACGATCCGGACGATCCGGCGTCGTCGGTGATGCATGTCGGGGCACCGATCCGCGAGAACGGAAGGATCATCGGCGTGGTCACGGTGGCCAAGCCCAACAGCTCGTTGCAACCTTATATCGACCGCACGGAGCGGCGCTTGCTGGCGTACGGTGCCGGGTTGATCGGCCTGGGCCTGTTGCTGGGCGCCTTGCTGTCCTGGTGGCTCAGCGCGGCTTTGCGTCGGTTGACTCGTTATGCCCAGGCGGTCAGCCAGGGGCGGCGGGTGGAAGTGCCGCATTATCGCGGCGGCGAATTCGAGCAACTGGCGGGCGCCGTCGAACACATGCGCACCCAGCTCGAAGGCAAGGCCTACGTCGAGCGTTATGTGCACACCTTGACTCATGAACTGAAGAGTCCGCTGGCCGCGATTCGCGGCGCCGCCGAGCTCCTGCAGAGCGACATGCCCGCCGCCCAGCACCAGCGCTTTGTCAGCAACATCGACAGCGAAAGCGTGCGCATGCAGCAATTGATCGAGCGCCTGCTCAACCTGGCGCAAGTCGAGCAGCGCCAGGGGTTGGAGGATATTGTCGCGGTGCCGTTGGCGGCGTTGGTCGATGGATTGCTGGAGGCTCGCGGCGGCTGGATCGAAAGCCGTCAATTGCGCATAGAGCGATGCATCGCCGCTGATCTGACGCTGACCGGGGAGGCCTTCCTGTTGCGCCAGGCCCTGGGCAACTTGCTGGAAAATGCCTTGGACTTCACCCCTGTCGAAGGCTGGTTGCGCATCAGAGCCGAGCGCCTGGGCAGCCGCGTCGAGATCCGTCTTTTCAACCAGGCCGAGCCGATTCCCGACTACGCACTACCGCGCCTGAGCGAGCGGTTTTATTCCTTGCCGCGCCCTGGCACCGGGCGCAAGAGCACAGGCCTGGGGCTCAACTTCGTCGAGGAAGTGGTGCAGTTGCATGGGGGGGAATTTGGCATCGGTAATGTCGAGGGTGGGGTGGAAGTGGTGCTGCGGTTGCCCTGACACCACAAAATCCATTTGAAAAAGCACTCCTATGTGGGAGCGAGCCTGCTCGCGAAGACAGTGGTACATCCAACATCATCGCCCAGACAGTCCGCTATCGCGAGCAGGCTCGCTCCCACAGTTCAGTTGCCGTCGGGCCTGTCTCCACACAATCTCCACATTCCCCTCATAAACCGCCCACACAGCCGCGCCAGACTCTTCCCCATTCGAACAGGGAGAGCCCCACATGAACCGCAGCCTCGCCATAAAACTGGGCATGATTGCCCTCTTGATTCTCTTGCTGATGATCCCGCTGTTGATGATCAACGGCCTTATCGATGAGCGCCAGGAGCTGCGCGATGGGGTGTTGCAGGACATCGCCCGCAGTTCCAGCAACAGCCAGCAGTTGATCGGCCCGATGATCGTGGTGCCGTTTCGCAAGGACGTGAAGGTCTGGAATACCAACGAGAAGACCGGCGTGCGCTTCCTGGAAACCGTCGAGCAAACGGGCGAGTTGTATTTCCTCCCGGAGCAATTCGAGCTCGACGGCCAGATCCGCACCGAAACACGTGCCCGGGGCATCTACGAAGCGCGCTTGTTTCATGCCGATAACCGGATCGATGGCCGCTTCAAGGTGCCGGAACGTTATGGCGTCGCGCCGAAGGATTTCGCCGACTACCGCTTTGACGAGCCGTACCTGAGCGTCGGCATCAGCGATATTCGTGGCATCGAGAACGCATTGACCCTGACGCTGAACCAGCAGACGGTCGATTTCCTTCCCGGTTCGCGGCTTGGCTGGCTGGGGCAGGGCGTACACGTGCCGTTGCCGATGATCACCGCCCAGGGCAGCCCCGAACTGACCTTCGGCTTCGACCTGCGCCTGCAAGGCACCGGCGAGCTGCAGATCCTGCCGGTGGGCAAGTCCACCAAGGTGCACCTGTCCGCCGATTGGCCGCACCCGAGCTTCATCGGCAATTACCTGCCGGTCAATCGCGAGATCAATGAACAGGGCTTCAATGCCGACTGGCAGACCTCGTTTTTCTCCACCAACCTTCTGGAAACGCTGCAAGCCTGCGATCCCAGCGATGGTTGCGAAGCGTTCCGCAGTCGTGCGTTCGGTGTAAGTTTCGTCGATCCGGTGGACCAGTACCTGAAGAGCGACCGGGCGATCAAATATGCGCTGCTGTTCATCGCGCTGACCTTCGCCGGGTTCTTCCTCTTCGAAGTGCTCAAGAGCCTCGCGGTGCACCCGGTTCAATACGCATTGGTCGGCGTGGCGCTGGCGTTCTTCTACCTGCTGCTGTTGTCGCTGTCGGAACACATCGGCTTCACCCTGGCGTACCTGGTATCGGCGAGTGCCTGTGTGGTGCTGATTGGCTTCTACGTCTGCCATGTGCTGCGCAGCGTGAGCCACGGCCTGGGATTTTCAGCGGGGTTGGCGGGGTTGTACGGACTGCTTTATGGGCTGTTGAGCGCCGAAGACTACGCGCTGTTGATGGGTTCGTTGCTGCTGTTCGGCCTGCTGGGCGTGTTCATGGTGCTGACCCGCAAGCTGGATTGGTACGGGGTGGGCGCGAAGCCCGCGGCTGCGATGAGTTTTGATCTGGGAGAGGTGAAATGAGCCGGTCGTTGGGGTTGCGGGAGGACCAGCGGGTGGGGGAAATGCTGGTGATGCGAATTGTCGGGTTGTTTCCTTTGGATCCGGTGCGCGGCCTTCGCGAGCAGGCTCGCTCCCACAAGAGGGCAACACACTCAAATGTGAGAGCGAGCCTGCTCCGGGCGGCGTTCCGACGAAGAGGCCGCCGGTGGAGCCAAGGCAGTTTTAGACCCTGGGCACCGTCTCGACCATTGAAGGCCGCAAACTGACCTCGGAAAACCACGCCGCCAGCTGCGGATTGTTCTCGCGCCAGTCCAGGTCGGCATGGCGCAAGTCCAGGTATCCCAGGGCGCAGGCCACGCTGATGGACGCGACGTCGAAATGGCTGGCCAGTTCGGCAATCGCCTCGGATTCGAGCGTGGCGAGGGCGCGACGAATCTTGTCCCGCTGCGCATCGAGCCATTCGTCCCAGTGTTTTTCCACAGGACGCAGGGCGGTCTCGTAGCGGATCATCACCGCCGCGTCCATGATCCCGTCGGCCATGGAGGCCAGGGTCAGGCGCCGCCAGCGCGCGGCGCCCTCGCGCGGGATCAGCGGGTTGCCGACGTGTTGGTGGTCGAGGTAGTCGAGGATGACGCGGCTGTCGTGGATCACCGTCCCGTTGGCCAGGCGCAGGGCCGGGATCTTGCTCAACGGATTGTCACGGATCAGTGCTTGGTCCGGCTTGACCGGCGTGAGTTGGCTGAGTTGCAAGGCGACGCGATCCTGCTGGCCGGTTTCGTGCAGCAGCACCAGGACCTTGCGGACGAAGGGCGAAGCGGGGTTATGGAACAGGGTCATGCTGGGGGTGGACATGCAGAACATCCTCGATTGGGCGGGCTGGGTTAGCCTAGACAGTTGCGGGTCTGCTGGCGAGTAACGAATCGATTGGTGTATTCCACTGTGGGAGCGAGCTTGCTCGCGATGGCGGCGTATCAGTCAACATCAATGCAACTGAACTTCCGCTATCGCGAGCAAGCTCGCTCCCACAGGGTCTGCGCCACGCTGGGGTTATCCGCGTTTGATCAAGCCCCAGGCCCCAAGCACGGTCGGGATTCCCAATCCAACCCAGCTCAGCGCATCCCAGGCGCCGTCACCGAGCAATGCGCTGAACAGCCCCGCCGCGCTCAATGCGCCGATCACTACGGGAATACCAAACACCTTCCAGAAATTCGACTGCCGGGGCCTCACGAGGTTACCTCCGCGCCGACAGTCGCGCGCTTGGCGGCTTTCCGTCGCACCACCCAAAGATAAACGCCACTGCCCAGGACGATGATGGTCAGCACATCCAGGGTTGCCCAGAAAATCTGCATTGGCCGGCCACCGTAGTCGCCGAAGTGCAGCGGCAGGGACAGGCTCATCACGTCCATGTACCACGGCCGCTCGGCCACGGCGGTGACGTCCAGGGTGCTGGCGTCGATCAATACCGGAGTGAGCAGGTGCGAGGTCAGGTGGGTGTCGCCCTTCATGAACACGCTGTAGTGATGCTCGCTGGAAAACAGCGTGCCGGGGAAGGCGATGAAGCTGGGCTCCATGCCCGGCGCGACTTCCTTGGCAATGTCGAGCAGGCGGGTCGCCGGCGCCAGTTGCGTCAATGGCGGGGCGTTGCGGTACGGCTCGACCATCGCGCTGAGGCTGTCGTTGCGCCACGCGGCTATGATCAGGTCGGCGCAGGCGGCAATCACGCCGGTCACGCCCACGGTCAGCGCCCAGACCAGGGTGACGACGCCGATCAGGTTGTGCAGGTCGAGCCAGCGCAGGCGGGTGGATTTGTCCTGGCGCACCGTGCCGAAGTTCAAGCGCCGCATGAACGGCAAGTACAGCACCACGCCGGAGACGATGGCAATCACGAACAGAAACCCCATGAACGCCAGCAGCAACTTGCCCGGCAGCCCGGCGAACATGTCCACGTGCAGGCGCAGCATGATCATCATGAAACCACCGTTGGCCGAAGGCATTTCCAGGGCTTCGCCGGTGCGCGCGTCGAGCATGAAGGTATGGGATGAATTGGGTTCGGTGCCCGGTGTCGGCGCCATGATGGTGATCACGCCGTTGGGGTCGTCTTCGTCCCAGCCGAAATACTGGACCACTTCACCCGGACGATGAGCCTTGGCTTTTTCCACCAGTTGTTGAAGATCCAACGGCGGCGTGCCGGCCGGCATTTCCCGCAGTTCCGGGGCATCGCCCAACAGATGTTCGATTTCATGATGGAAGATCAGCGGCAGCCCGGTGATTGCCAGCATCAGCAGGAACACCGTACAGATCAGGCTGCTCCAGGTGTGGACAAAGGACCAGCGGCGAATGGTTTTGCTTTTCATGATCGATCCGAATGCAAAAGGGCACCTTGGGGGATAACGCTGTTCTTTTGGGGAGAGCCATTGTGGCGAGGGAGCTTGCTCCCGCTGGATTGCGCAGCGATCCCAAGCTTTTGGGGCCGCTACGCAGCCCAGCGGGAGCAAGCTCCCTCGCCATGGTTTTCCTTACATGAACAGTATTGCCAACCGAGCACCCTCAAATAGGTTTGCAAATGCTAACCGTTTACCATTTGTAATTCACGCTGGCGACGACGTTGCGTTGGTCTCCGTAGTAGCAATAGAAGCCGTCACAGGTGGACAGGTATTCCTTGTTGAAGATGTTTTTCGCGTCCACCGCCACGGTGACGCCCTTGAGGGTCTTGTTCAAACGGCCCAGGTCGTAATGGGCCGAGGCGTCATACACGGTATAGGAGCCGACATGTCCCCAATCGGTGTTGGTGGTGTTGCCGTAGGTGTCGCCGACATAACGCACGCCGGCGCCCACGCCGAACCCGTCCAGCGGGCCGTTGTGCCAGGTGTAGTCGGCCCATGCGGTGGCCTGGTTACGCGGAACCTGGGCCATGCGCTTGCCTTCTTCGGCCGCGGTGCCCTTGGTGATTTCGCTGTCGTTGTAGGTGTAGGAACCGACCAGCTTCAGGTTGTCGGTAACGTCGCCCGAGGCTTCCAGCTCAAGGCCGCGCACCTGGACTTCACCAACCTGGCGGGTGACGTTGTTTTCGGTGACGGAGTTGTTTTTCTGGGTCAGGTCGAACACCGCAGCCGTCAACAAGGTCTTGGTGCCGGGTGGCTGGTACTTGATACCCGCCTCGTACTGTTCGCCTTCGGTCGGCTTGAACGCTTCGGTGCTGTTGACGGTTGAGCCCGCCGCCGCCTGGAACGACTGGGCGAAGGAAACGTAGGGCGTCACACCGTTATCGAAGACGTAGCTCAACGCTGCGTTGCCGCTGAATTTCTTGTCGCGCTGGGTGTTGGTGACATTGTTCTGGTTGTGGAACACGGTGCCGGTGTGAATCCAGTCTTCACGACCACCAAGGGTCAGGCGCCACTTGTCCAGGGCAATCTGGTCCTGGAAGTACAGGCCGGTCTGGTTGGTCTTCTGGTTGTAGTCATACATCGTGAAGTACTGGACGTTGGAAAAATCCTGTCCGTAGGTCGGGTTGTTGATATTGCTGGTCGGCACGCCAGTCGAACCCCAATCCCAACGCGAATTGCTGTTCGAGCGCTGGTGATCCAGGCCCAGTAACAAGGTGTGGCTCAGATCACCCGTCTGGAAGTCAGCCTGGAAGTTGTTGTCCACGGCGAACTGGCTGATGTCTTCGTCGATCACGCTGGCGCTGCGCTTGACGTTGCCGTCGGCGTCCACCGATTGGTCCGGGCCATCCGGCCAGAACTGACCGCCGGCGGAGATGCCCTGGGTTTCCAGGTCGCTCTTGGTGTAGCGCAGGTTCTGGCGGAACTGCCAGGTGTCGTTCAGGCGGTGTTCAAAGGCATAACCGAGCGCGTAGTAGGTGCGGTCGTAGAATTCCCAATCTGGATCACCGAGGTTTTTGTGATGGGAAATCTTGCCCGCCGGCGACGACAGCTTGGTGCCTTGCAGGGGCAGGAATTGCCCGGTGATGCCGGTGTCATCGCGGGTGTATTGCGACAGGAATGTCAGGCGGGTGTCGTCGTTGATGTTCCAGGTCAGGCTCGGGGCGATGTTGTAGCGCTTGTCGGGGATGTGATCGATCTGGGAGTTACTGTCGCGCACGGTACCGCTGAGCCGGTAGAGGAACTGGCCTTCGTCGTCGACCTTGCCGGTGCTGTCGAAGTTGATCTGCTTGTGCTCGTGGCTGCCGGCCTGCAACTCCACTTCATTGCTGCTCTCGGCTTGCGGGCGACGACTGACCATGTCGAGCATGCCGCCGGGTGGCGTCTGGCCGTAGACCGACGACGCCGGGCCTCGAAGCACGGCGATGCGCTCCAGGTTCCACGGCTCGATCTTCGGTGTGATGTAGTTGCCCTTGGGCAGCGGCAGGCCATCGAGGAACTGGGTCGGTACGAAGCCGCGCACCAGCAGCCAGTCATTGCGCGAGTCCGAACCGTAGCCGCTGCTCTGCACGCCGGCGGTGTAGCGCAGGGCATCGTTGAGGTTGAGCACGGAGCGGTCGTCCATCTGCTGGCGCGTGACCACCGAGACCGAGCGCGGCAGTTCGACGATCGGCGTGTCGGTCTTGGTGCCGGCGGCGGTGCGGGTGACCGCATAGCCTTCGGTCGGACCCCAGGCGGTTTCGCTGACGCCGGCGCCGATCACGCTGGTTTCCGGCAGCACCATGACACCCTCCGGCACGGCCACCAGGCTGTAGGTGCCGGCACTGCTTTGTTCCAGTTGCAGGCCGGTGCCGCGCAAGGCTTCACGTAGCGCACCGGTGGCGTCGAACTGGCCTTGGACCGGCGCCGAGGTTTTACCCGAAGCCAGCGCCGGGCTCAGGCTCAGGGCAAGGCCGGCCTGGCTGGCGATCTGGTTCAGGGTGCTGGCCAATGGCGCGGCGGGCAGGTTGTAGGCGCGCACGTTGGACGCCTGCTCGGCGGCCAGCAGCGGACCGCTGGCCAGCGGGGTGGCGAAGGCGATGGCGACGGCCAACAGGCTGGGACGCAACAGGGTGTCTAGCGGGCGGGACATACGGCGGCTCCTGAATGGAAATATTTCTCAATTGCCTGTGTGCCGGATGAAAACCGAAAAGTGATAGGGGTGGATGAAAATAATTTAGATTCAGATTGCGAGCGGTTGGGTGGTGATGCAACTGGCCTCTTCGCGAGCAGGCTCGCTCCCACAGGGGTTCGCATTGCCTGGTGGGAGCGAGCCTGCTCGCGAAGGCCTCCTCAGAGACGCAACATTCTCTAGCGCTTGGCCTCGACCCGCGGCGCCACTACCACCCACCAACGCGTGTGATGCTCGACCTGCACCGGCAAGGTCGGCAGCAAAGCGGTCAACGCCAGGTTGGTGTCATGCAGCGGGAAACTGCCGGTAATGCGCAGGTCCGCCACCTTGGGCTCGACGCCGAGGTAGCCGCGCCGATAGCGCGCCAACTCACGGACCAGGTCTTCGAGTCGCGCGTTGTCCACCACCAGCATGCCGCGAGTCCAGGCATCGGCGCCGGGGCTCAGGGCCAAGGTTGGACCGAGGCCGTCGCGGCGCATCAGCACCTGCTGGCCTTCGCGCAGAATCTGCTCCTCAGCGGTCGCTTGCGGATGCGCGGCCACTGCGGATTTCAACACACTCAGGCGCGTACCTTCGTCTTCGAGCCTGACCAGAAAGCGCGTGCCCAGGGCGCGCATGCTGCCCTCGCGAGTCTCGACGATGAACGGGCGCGGATCGTTGTGGCCGGTTTCCACCAGGATCTCGCCTTCCTGCAGGATGACGCGCCGCTGCTTGTCGTCGAAACGCACGTCCAGCGCGCTGTGAGTGTTGAGGTTGATCAGCGTGCCGTCGGCCAGGCGCAACGTGCGCTGTTCACCGGTGGCGGTGCGCTGGTCGGCCAGCCAATAATCCAGCGGCAGATAACGCTCGCCAGCGAACAGCGCCAGGCCGATGACCGCGACGACACTGGCCAGGCCGCTGCCGATCTTGCGTACCCGCCGCCGGATGCTGACCCGCGAATGCAGCAGCGCCGCACGCGCCGGGCCGCTGGCGGCGCTGAAACGCTGGTCGAGCATGCCCAGCTGTTGCCAGGCGCGTGCGTGCTCCTCATCGGCGGCGTGCCATTGAGCGAAGGCTTCACGCTCCTGAGGGCTGCCATTGCCTGAGTCCAGCGACAATTGCCAGGCGATGGCCGCGTCCAACACCCGCGCCGAGACTGGCTTGGAGGAGGCCAGGGTCATGTCGGCTCACCGTAAAGGGCGATGTAGCACTGCCGCACGCCTTGGGCCAGGTATTGGCGCACCCGCGGCACCGAAACCCCCAGGCGCTCGGCAATTTCAGCATGGCCGAGGCCGTCGAGGCGGTTATAGAGGAAGGCCGCACGCGCCTTGCTCGACAGTTTGCCAAGCAGACGGTCGATGCTCCTGAGGTCTTCGAGGATCATCTGCTGCTCCTCTACCGAAGGTTGCTCAGCCTCGGGAATCAGCATCAGTTCGGTCAGGTAAGCCTGCTCCAGCGCGGCCCTGCGGAAATAATCAAACAGCAGGCCTTTGGCGATCGCCAGCAGAAACGCCCGGGGCTCGCGCGGTGGCTGCAACCCGTCACGCCCCAGCAGCCGCACGAAAGTGTCCTGGCTCAAGTCTTCCGCCCGCTGTGGGCACGCCACGTTGCGCTGTAGCCATGCCAATAGCCAGCCGCGATGGTCGCGGTACAACGCACCAACCAGATCACCGTTAGGAGTAGGAACTGACGACACGGAGCATCACCGACGCATTAAGTAACGAGAATTGTTCGCGATTGTGGCAGAGGCGGGGGCGGGAAAGCAATTGGCGCTGGTCGGGATAAAACTGTGCACTCCTGTAGGAGCGAGCCTGCTCGCGAAAGCGGTCCATCCAATACATTGATGCCGGCTGACAAACTGCCTTCGCGAGCAGGCTCGCTCCCACAAAAGCCTTGCTGTTTCAATTAAAGCGAAGGCGCCTGCTGCCGCCGTTTCCATTGCCCCAGGCGCTGTTGCAGGTCGAGCGCGCTGTGGATGTCCTGCTGGCGGGCGCGGCTGAACAGGATCAGCGCCAGTTCCGCGGTGGCGAGGGCGTCGGCGCTGGCGTTGTGGCGCTCGAAGACTTGCAGCTTGAACCAGTCAATCCACTCGTCCAGGCCTGACTTGCGCAGATTGGCTTGCGGGCAAAGCATCGGGGCCAGGTCGGCCACGTCCAGGAACGGATGCAGCAGCCGGCAGCCCAGATAATCTTTCATGGCGCGTCCGAGCATGTGCGAATCGAACGGCGCATGGAACGCCAGCAATGGGCTGTCGCCGACGAACTCCATGAATGCCACCAGCGCTTCGGCCGGGTCGCTGCCGGCGGCGATGGCACTGGGTGCCAGGCCATGGATCAGTACGCTTGGCCCAAGCTTCTGCTGGTCGCATTGCAAGGTTCGCTCGAACTGCTGGCTGAAGTCGATGGCGCCGTCTTCAATGACGACCGCACCGATGGACAGCACCTGATCCTTGTTCAGGTTGAGGCCGGTGGTTTCCAGGTCGACCACCACCCACCGTTGTTCCCGCAGGCTGCGCTCCGTCAATGGCGCGGCGGCGGGCAGATTGTCCAGGCGCTGCTGCAATGCGTCCGAGAGCATCGGCTGGACCGGGCGCAACCAGGAAAACAGACTCACAGTTGGTACCTCACCGTCAGGCTGCTCTGCAGGCGTTGGGCCTGGCGCAGGGACTCACGCAGGATGCGCCGGTCCAAGTGGTTGAGGCTGTCCGGGTCGACGCGGTTGGAGTAGGGCTGGTTCTCCCGCGTTTGCAACTGATGCTGTTGCATGCGCGTCTGCTGGATAAAGTGATAGGCCTCTTCATAAGCCGCGCCGTCCAGCGGCTCGATCACCTCCTTGACGACCAGTTGCCGCAAGCGCTCCAGAGTATTGTTGGCCTCGATGCCGTTGGCCAGCGCCAGCAGGCGGGCGCCGTCGACGAAGGGGGTCAGGCCTTGTACTTTGAGGTCGAGCGTCGCCTTCTCGCCGTTCTTGCGGCTCAACACAAAATCCCTGAAGCGGCCAACGGGCGGGCGATGGCGAAGCGCGTTCTCGGCCAGCATGCGTTGGAACAGGCGATTGTCGGCCACCTGATCGAGGATCTGCCGGCGCAACTGCTCGCAGCCTTGCTCGTCGCCCCACACCACCCGCAAATCGAAATAGATGCTCGAACCTAGCAGGTTCTCCGGGGTGGCCTCACGGACAAAGGCTGCGAAGCGGCGTGCCCATTCGGCGCGGGACAGGCACAACTCGGGGTTGCCGGCCATGATGTTGCCCTTGCACAACGTGAAGCCGCACAAGGCCAGGCTCTGGTTGATCTGCTGGGCGATGGGCAGCAGCAGGCCACGGATCTGCGCCGCATGGGCAGCGTCCCGGGCTTCGAACAGGATGCCGTTGTCCTGGTCGGTGTGCAGGGTCTGTTCGCGGCGGCCTTCGCTGCCAAAGCACAGCCAGCTGAACGCAACGCCCGGGTCGCCCTTCTCGGCCAGGGTCAGCTCGATGACCCGGCATACGGTGTGGTCGTTGAGCAGGGTGATGATGTGGGTGATCTGGGTCGATGACGCGCCATGGGCCAGCATGCGCTCCACCAGTTGACCGATTTCGCCGCGCAAGGTCACCAGGTTCTCGATCCTGGGGGCGTTGCGGATCGTCCGGGCCAGGTGCACCAGGTCGACGCGCTGCAGGGAAAACAGGTCCCGCTCCGAGACCACGCCGCACAAGCGCTGGTCCTTGACCAGGCAGACGTGGGCAATGTGGCGCTCGGTCATGGCGATGGCCGCATCGAAGGCGCTGTGGTCAGGCGACAGGAAAAACGGTGCCTGGGTCATGTGCATGGCGATCGCCCCGGAAAAATCCCCGGTACCGTCGGCCACGACCTGACGCAGATCGCGCAGGGTGAAAATCCCGACCGGCGCCTTGTGTTCGTTCACCACCACGATGCTGCCGACTTGCTGCTCATGCATCAGCTTGACGGCTTCGCGCAACGGCGTTTCGGGGCTGCAACTGACCGGGTGACGCATTGCCAGCTCGCCCAGGCGGGTATTGAGGGAATATTGCGTGCCCAGGGTCTGCGCGGATTTCTGCTGTACTTGCTGGTTGACCTGATCGAGCAGGCTGCTGACGCCGCGCAAGGCGAAATCGCGAAACGGGCCGGATAGGGCGAACAGCTTGATGAAGGCCAGTTTGTTCAACTGCAGGCAGAAAGTGTCCTCGCCGGCCCGGTGCTCGGTGCGGGTCGCTCGCTCACCCAACAGGGCCGCGAGGGGGAAGCACTCGCCGGTGGTGATCTCGAAGGTGGTCTCGGTGCCGCCCTTGGCCGAGTGCGGTCGCTCGCCCACTACCCGGCCTTGCTTGACGATGTAGAAGTGCTCAACCGGACCGTCGGCCGGCTTGATAATGGTTTCGCCCGGGGCATAAAAACGCAGCAGGCATTGTTCGACCAGGTAGGCCAGGTGGGCGTTTTCCATCTGGTTGAACGGGGGGAAACGCTGAAGAAACTGCAACGTACCCTGGATGTTCTGCAACACCGCGGTTTTCCCTGCCTGGATGAAGGCGTCCGCTTTTTTCATAACCATTACGCAGTCTTTTTCGAATTGTTGTGGTCGGATCTGTTCCCCCATGGTCGGCCCCTGAGCGCAGGGTGCCCATTGGACGTAAGTCTAGGTCGCGGCAATGGGAGCGAAACCAAGGAAACTCCCACGCCTTGCGTCGAAAAATTCTTCAAGGAATGTACTTGGAAAAAAATCCGACGAAGTGCACATTGAAGCGCCGCAGAACGATGTCTGACCACTGTGCCAGGGGATCGATTCGAGAACGTAGAGAGCATCATGTCCGACCACGATATTTTGAGTGACGCCGAGCGCGAGGCGCTGAGTGCCGTCATGCTGGAACCCGACCTGCCGCCGCAGCGAGTCCTGATTGTCGATGACGACAAGGACGCCCGTGAGCTGCTGTCGGAAATCCTGGCATTGGATGGCATACGCTGCATGACCGCCGCCAGTGGCGAAACCGCACTCAGGATGCTGGAAACCAAGCCCGCCATCGGCCTGCTGATCACGGACCTGCGCATGGGCAATGTCGATGGCCTGGAACTGGTGCGCCTGGTACGCGAGTCGGAGCGGGCGGCGCTGCCGATCATCATCGTGTCGGGCGATGCCGACGTGAAGGACGCCATCGAGGCGATGCATCTGAGTGTGGTGGATTTCCTGCTCAAGCCGATCGATACCGACAAGCTGCTGGGGCTGGTCAAGCATGAGTTGGGGATGGATCTCTAGCCACCGTCTGTTCAATTGACCCGATTGCTTTAGTGATTGAGAGCTTTTGTGGCGAGGGAGCTTGCTCCCGCTCGACTGCGCAGCAGTCGCAAGTTTGCCGATGAAGTTCGAAATCTGAAAAGAGGGGCTGCTTTGCAGCCCAGCGGGAGCAAGCTCCCTCGCCACAGAAGCCTGTCCAGGCCTGAAACTGTTGCAAACTTTCGGGACTGAACAGCCCGCATGAAAAAGCCCTGATCTTTCGATCAGGGCTTTTTTATGTGCCGCGATTACCGCTCAATCACAACCCATTGGCTGCCTTGAACTCGCGACGACGACGGTGCAGCACCGGCTCGGTATAGCCATTTGGTTGCCTGGTCCCTTCGATCACCAGTTCGACCGCCGCCTGGAAGGCGATGTTGCTGTCGAAGTCGGGCGCCAGCGGGCGATACAGCGGGTCGCTGGCGTTCTGGCGGTCGACCACCGGCGCCATGCGCTTGAGGCTTTCCATCACCTGCTCCTGCGTGACGATGCCGTGGCGCAGCCAGTTGGCGATGTGCTGGCTGGAGATCCGCAGCGTTGCACGGTCCTCCATCAGGCCGATGTCATTGATGTCCGGCACCTTGGAGCAGCCCACGCCCTGGTCGATCCAGCGCACCACGTAGCCAAGAATGCCCTGGGCATTGTTGTCCAGTTCATGCTTGATCTGCTCGGGCGTCCAGTTCGGGTTGACCGCCAGCGGGAGGGTCAGGATGTCGTCTACCGAGGCGCGGGCACGCTTGGCCAGCTCGGCCTGGCGGGCGAATACATCGACCTTGTGATAATGCAACGCGTGCAGGGCGGCAGCGGTCGGCGATGGTACCCATGCCGTGTTGGCGCCCGCCATCGGGTGGGCGATTTTCTGCTCCAGCATCGCAGCCATCAGGTCGGGCATGGCCCACATGCCCTTGCCAATTTGCGCACGACCTTGCAGACCGGTGCTCAAACCGATGTCGACGTTCCAGTTTTCATAGGCGGCGATCCACTTCTCGGCCTTCATGTCGGCCTTGCGCACCATCGGGCCGGCTTCCATGGAGGTGTGGATTTCGTCGCCGGTGCGGTCGAGGAAACCGGTATTGATGAACACCACGCGCTCGCTGGCCGCCTTGATACAGGCCTTGAGGTTGACCGTGGTACGGCGCTCCTCGTCCATGATTCCTACTTTAAGGGTGTTGCGCGGCAGGTTCAGCACGTCTTCGACACGGCCGAACAGCTCGTTGGTGAACGCCGCCTCTTCCGGGCCGTGCATCTTCGGCTTGACGATGTACACCGAGCCGGTGCGGCTGTTGCGGCGCGAGGTGTTGCCGTTGAGGCTGTGGATCGCCGCCAGGCTGGTGATCAGCCCGTCGAGGATGCCTTCCGGCACTTCATTACCGTCCTTGTCCAGGATCGCGTCAATGGTCATCAGGTGACCGACGTTGCGCACGAACAGCAGCGAGCGGCCATGCAGCGTCACACTCGAGCCGTCCGCGGCAGTGTAGACGCGGTCAGGGTTCATGGTCCGGGTAAACGTCTGGCCGCCCTTGGCGACTTCTTCCGACAGATCGCCTTTCATCAGGCCGAGCCAGTTACGGTAGATCACCACCTTGTCATCGGCATCGACGGCGGCGACCGAGTCTTCGCAATCCATGATGGTGGTCAGCGCGGCTTCCATCAGGATGTCTTTGACGCCGGCGGCGTCGGTCTGCCCGACCGGAGTGCTGGCATCGATCTGGATTTCGAAGTGCAGGCCGTTGTGCTTGAGCAGCACGGCGCTCGGCGCCGACGTATCGCCCTGGAAACCGATCAGTTGGGCATCGTCGCGCAGGCCGCTGTTGCTGCCGCCCTTGAGCGTCACGACGAGCTTGCCGTCGACGATCTTGTAGGCAATGGAATCGACATGGGAGCCGGCCGCCAACGGGGCTGCTTCGTCGAGAAAGGCGCGGGCGAAGGCGATGACCTTGTCGCCGCGGACCTTGTTGTAGCCTTTGCCTTTCTCCGCGCCATCGGCTTCGCTGATCGCATCGGTGCCGTACAGCGCGTCGTACAGCGAACCCCAGCGGGCATTCGAGGCGTTGAGGGCGAAACGGGCGTTCATCACCGGCACCACCAACTGCGGGCCGGCCATGCGGGCAATTTCGTCATCGACATTCTGGGTCGTGGCCTGGAAATCCGCCGCTTCTGGCAGCAGGTAACCAATGTCTTGCAGGAAGGCTTTGTAAGCCACGGCGTCGTGGGCCTGGCCGGCACGAGCCTGGTGCCAGGCATCGATCTGCGCCTGGAAATCGTCGCGTTTGGCGAGTAGGGCTTTGTTCTTCGGCGCCAGGTCGTGGATGACCTTGTCGGCGCCGGCCCAGAATGCGTCGGCGGTGAGGCCGGTTCCGGGAATGGCTTCGTTATTCACGAAGTCGAACAGGACTTTGGCGACCTGCAGGCCACCGACTTGAACGTGTTCAGTCATTGCTTGCCTCACTCTGCTCAGCTATTGCGCTTTTCAGCTCTTCGATTTGGACAATGAAGCCTCGGGACATTTAAACCACAAACCCCTGGACCAGTACATGCCATTGCTGGCGGCTGGGTTAAGCCTTGCTGACGGGGCTTTCAGGGATGCGACTGGCCTGGGCAGACATCGGTGCAACATTAGGCATTGCGGTTATGTAGTGCCCGCTGCGGCATACTACATGATCAGTTAGGGTTGTGAAAATCAGACTAATTGCGTCGTTCCGCGACCGACTAAAGCACTACAGTCACGGCGCGGAATCGGATGTTCTCAAAAAACTGTTGGATTGTTCCAGATAAATCTAAGATTCGTACACATTTCCCCGTGGCGAGGGAGCTTGCTCCCGCTTCAGTGCGCAGCACTGATCCAGCGATTTACGATCATTACGCAGTCCAAGGCGAGCAAGCTCCTCAACCCAAAAGCGCGACCGTGTGGATTTTCCGCCTTGCCTATACTGTCCGTTCAATCAACAGAAGGGCTGCGCCATGGACCATCTCGTCATCACCGTTTTCGCCCCGGACAAACCCGGGCAGGTCGAGCGCATCGCTGAGTGTATTGCCGAGCACGGCGGCAACTGGCTGGAAAGCCGTATGTCCCACCTCGCCGGGCAATTCGCCGGGATCCTGCGCCTCAGCGCCCCGGCTGAATCTCATGAAGAACTGATCGAGGCTTTGCATGGGCTGGCGGCCCATGGCATTCGTGTGCTGATTGCCGAGAATGCGATCGAAGAATCCTGCACCTGGAAACCCATCGCCATGGAACTGGTGGGCAATGACCGTCCCGGCATCGTGCGCGACATCACGCGCCTGTTGAGCGAGCAGGGGGTGAACGTCGAGCGGCTGGTTACCCATGTTCGACCCGCGCCGATGAGCAGCGAATTGTTATTTCATGCCGAGGCGATTCTCGGAGTGCCCCTGACTTTGTCACTGGATACCCTGCAGGAGCGCCTGGAAACCCTGGCCGATGAATTGATGGTCGAGCTGAAACTCAGCGACGAAAGCTGACGCACGTTATCCAAGGAAAAGCTGCGCCTGCCTGTGGATAACCTGTAGAGACCCGGCGCCAGCCCAGGCCTGCCGGGCCTCAGCCAGCGATGATCAAAAAATCGCCAGTTTTCAAAGGCTTGTGCACAAACGCCGGGGATCACGTTGTGGATAACCTTGGGAAGGATAAGCGCAGGCCACGCCGGACGTGGCCTGTAGAGATGTGTTTGTTTTTTGATCAGGTGCGCCGGCGCATGCTGACCACCGCGTCGATGCTGTACACCGCCAGACCGGCCCAGATGAACAGGAACGCCACCAGCGTGCTGGACGACAAATGTTCGTCAAACAGAAGCACCGCGAGCAGCAGGACGAGCGTCGGCGCGATGTACTGCAAGAAACCCAGCGTGGTGTAGGGCAGGTGCCGCGCCGCCGCGTTGAAGCAGACCAGAGGCACCAGCGTCACGGGACCGGCCGCCACCAGCCACCAGGCTTCGGAAGTCGTCCAGAAAGCCGCCTGGGCGCTGGTGGCGGCCGGGTTCAACAGCAGCCATGCGATAGCAATCGGTACCAGCATCCAGGTTTCCACCACCAGCCCTGGCAAGGCCTTGACCGGCGCCTGCTTGCGGATCAACCCGTAGAAGCCAAACGTCAGCGCCAGCATCAGCGACACCCACGGCAGACTGCCCACCTGCCAGACCTGTTGCGCCACGCCAATGGCTGCCAACGCCACCGCGACCCATTGCATGCGGCGCAGCCGCTCGCCGAGGATCAACATGCCCAGCAACACGTTGACCAGCGGATTGATGTAATAGCCCAGGCTGGCTTCGAGCATGCGACCGTTATTCACCGCCCAGACGTAGGTCAGCCAGTTGGCGGCGATCAGCGTGCCGCTCAGGGCCAGGATCGCCAGGCGCCGCGGATTGTCCCGCAGCTCGCGCCACCAGCCCGGATGTTTCCAGACCATCAGCAGGGCCGCGCCGAACAGCGCCGACCAGAGTATCCGGTGGATGATGATTTCCACCGATGGAACGTTGGCGATGGCTTTGAAATAGATGGGGAACAGGCCCCAGATGATATAGGCGCTCAGGCCCAGGATGTACCCGCGACGCGGGTTGGCGGCTTGCATGCAGAATCCTTGCTTAGGCAGCTAACAAAAAAGTGATTGTAAGTAGATTTTTCTGATTGTGCTGTGAACCTTGCAAGGAACTGACCCGAGCAAAAGTCCGCTGTGGGAGCGAGCCTGCTCGCGAAGGCGGTGAAACAGTCGCCATTTATATGACTGACGTATCGCTTTCGCGAGCAGGCTCGCTCCCACATGAGTTTCAAGTGGCCGTTGGTGCCCCGCCCACTCAAAAAAGCTTCAACGGCTCTTCCTGAAGCGCCGCCAGTTGCTCGCGCAGCGCCAACACCTGGTCGCCCCAGTAACGTTCGCTGCCGAACCAGGGGAAGCTTCGCGGAAACGCCGGGTCATCCCAGCGGCGCGCCAGCCAGGCGCTGTAGTGCATCAGGCGCAGGGCGCGCAGCGGTTCGATCAGGGCCAATTCGCGCGGGTCGAAATCATGGAATTCCCGGTAGCCGTCCATCAATTCCGATAGCTGCCCTAGGCATTCCTGCCGATCCCCGGCGAGCATCATCCACAGATCCTGCACGGCCGGGCCCATGCGGCAATCGTCGAGGTCGACGATATGGAACACCTCGTCGCGGCACATCATGTTGCCGGGATGGCAATCGCCGTGCATGCGGATGTTCTGGTGGGGCGTGGCGGCGTAGGCATCTTCGACACGCTTGAGCAGATCCCTGGCCACTGATTCGTAGGCCGGCAGCAGGCTGCGGGGGACAAAGCCGCTTTGCAGCACGGTCTCCAGCGAGTCATGGCCGAAGTTCTTCACGCCCAGTGCTTCGCGATGCTCGAATGGCCGGGTCGCGCCGATCGCGTGAAGCCTTCCGAGCAACTGGCCCAGACGATAGAGCTGGTCGAGATTGCCCGGCTCCGGCGCCCGCCCGCCGCGACGGGGGAACAGGGTGAAACGAAACCCGGCGTGCTCATGCAGGCTGGCGCCGTTATGGATCAGCGGCGCCACCACCGGCACTTCGCAGTCGGCCAGCTCGAAGGTAAAGCGGTGTTCTTCCAGGATCGCTTCGTTGGTCCAGCGCTGGGGGCGATAGAACTTGGCGATCAGCGGCTCGGCGTCTTCGATGCCGACCTGATAGACACGGTTTTCGTAGCTGTTGAGCGCCAGCACGCGGGCGTCGCTGAGAAAGCCGATGCTTTCAACGGCATCGAGTACCAGGTCGGGCGTAAGGGTTTCAAACGGATGGGACATGCTGACTCCTGCGCAGCGGCAGGGCTGCCGCGTCCGACCCGGCATGGTAGCGCAGACAGAGGCAGATAGGGGGCTGCGCTGAAGCGATCGCGAGCAGGCTCACTCCCACAGAGATCGACGGCAACCGCAGATCCACTGTGGGAGCGAGCCTGCTCGCGATGAGGCCCAATCAGCCGCCGATGATCCCGCCATCCTCGCGCGTAATCACCATCACTGACGACCGTGGCTTGCCATTGGGCAGGTGCTCGGGGAACGTCGAACCGCCGTTTTCCCCAGGGTGCTGGATGCCCACGAACAAGGTCTTGTAGTCCGGCGCGAAGCTGATCCCGGTGACCTCACAACCCACCGGTCCGACCATGAAGCGGCGAATCTCACCGCTGTTGGGGTCGGCGCAGAGCATCTGGTTGTTGCCCATGCCGGCGAAATCCCCGGCGTTGCTTGAGTCGCCATCGGTCTGGATCCACAGCCGGCCGGCTTTGTCGAAGCCCAGGCCGTCGGGGCTGTTGAACATGTTCTGGGCATTGACGTTGGAGGATCCGGCCTTGGGCGTGCCGGCATGCACCGTCGGGTTACCGGCGACCACGAACAGATCCCACTCGAAGGTCTTGGAGGCGTGATCGTCGCGGTCGGTGCGCCAGCGCAGAATCTGCCCGTAGACGTTTTTGGCCCGAGGGTTGGGCCCGTCCACCGGTTGGCCTTCTTCGCCGCGCTTGGAGTTGTTGGTCAGGGTGCAATAGACCTGGCCATCCTTCGGGCTCACCACGATCCACTCCGGGCGGTCCATGCGGGTGGCGCCAACGGCGGTGGCGGCCAGGCGCGCATGAATCAACACTTCAGCCTGGTCGTTGAAGCCCTTGCCGGCGTCGAGGCCATTCTTGCCATGGGTCAGTTCGATCCACTGGCCCTTGCCTTTCGGATGGTCCGGGTTGCCGTCGCCGGCGTCGAAGCGCGCCACGTACAACGTGCCGTGGTCCAGCAGGTCGCGGTTGGCCTTGGGATTGCGGCGGTCGATGCGATCGCGGCTGACGAACTTGTAGATGAACTCGCCACGCTCGTCATCGCCCATGTACACAACGGCGCGCCCGTCACGGGTTTTCGCCAGCGCGGCGTTTTCGTGTTTGAAGCGGCCCAGGGCGGTGCGTTTCACTGGCGTGGACTTTGGATCGAACGGGTCGATTTCAACCACCCAACCGTGACGATTGAGCTCGTTGGGGTTTTTCGCCAGGTCGAAACGCGGATCGAACAGGTGCCAGTTGATTTCGCGGCTGGTGACGGTAGCGCCGTAGCGCTTTTGCGCCTCATCGAACTTCAGATCGGCGTTGCTGCTGCCGAAGCAGTCGGTGAAGTTTTCTTCACAGGTCAGGTAGGTGCCCCACGGCGTCATGCCGTTAGCGCAGTTCTGGAACGTCCCCAGCGCTTTTTTGCCGCTTTTGTCGGCGCTGGTTTTCATCAGGTCGTGACCGGCAGCCGGGCCGCCCAGGCGAATCGGCGTGTTGCCATGGATCCTGCGGTTGTAGCGTGAATCCTGGACGAATTGCCACTGGCCACGGCGCCGCTGGATCTCGATGACCGACACGCCTTCACTGGCCTGGGCCTTGTGCACGTCTTCGGCGGACTGCGGCTGGCCGCCATGGGGGAAGAGGTAGCGGTAGTTGGTGTATTCGTTGTTGATCGCCATCAACGCCCGGTTGTCCTCGCCGGGAAACGGGAACAGGCTCATGCCGTCGTTGTTGTCACCGAACTGCATTTCCTGCGCGCGGGCGGTGCCATTGCCGCTGGGGTCGAATGCCGGGGCATTTTTTTGCAATGGCTGGCCCCAACTGATCAGCACCGAGGCTTTGTAGCCTGGCGGCAAGGTAATGGTGTCGGTCGTGGCGGCGGCAATGCTGTCAAAGCCCAGCAACCTTTTGTTGCCTTCGCTCACGGCGGCGGCCATGACGCTGCGGCTCAGCAGGTTGCCGCCCAGGAACATCGCCGCGCCGCACAGAGCGCCTGCGCCGATGAAGCGGCGACGGCTCAGGCCGACGATCTTTTCCAGGTCGGTGGATTGGTTTTCTTCTAATAGGCTCATCATCAGGCTCCCTGCTGGTTTTGGCAGTCACCTTAAAGCGGGTCGATGAAGTTTATGTTTCAGCGCGCTACAACGGTGTGCCGAGCAGCACATTTGCAGGGGAAAAACGCACTTGCACCGGTGAGCCGGCGTCGAGGTTTCGTCCAGCCAGCTCAAGCGGGTCTGCAAGGGCACACAACGTCTGGCCGTTGGGCAAGCCGATGCGCACTTCATTGGGGCCATCCGCAGCGACCGCGATGTGCTCGATCACGCCTTGCAGACTGTTGGCCGAGCAATCGTCCGGCTGGTCGAGTGGATACAACGTCAGCCAGCCGGCCTTGATCAGGGCCACCACTTCGGTCCCGAGGCCCAGCTCCAGGCGCAGTGTGCTGTCGTGGGTGATCTGCGCGTCGATGAGCAAGCCGCGCGCCAGTTCCAGGTGTATCCGGTCGTTGTGGCCCTGGGCCTGGATGCCGACGACCTTACCATGCAGTTGGTTGCGCGCGCTGGTGCGCAACATCAGGCGGCTGAGCAGGCCCAGGTCACCGGCGTTCTCGCTCGCTTCAAGCAACTGCGCCTGCAATGCCTGCAAACGCTGATAAAGACGCAGCACGCGCAGGCCCTCTTCCGACAGTTTCGCGCCACCGCCGCCCTTGCCGCCAACGCTGCGCTCGACCAATGGCCGGTCCGCCAGGTTGTTCAACTCATCGATCGCATCCCAGGCCGCCTTGTAGCTCAGCCCGGCACTTTTCGCGGCCCGCGTGATGGAACCCTGCTCGGCGATGTGCTGTAACAGGGCGATGCGTTGTGGACGGCGGACGATATGTTGGCTCAACAGCGTAGGCAATGACATGGGTGCAAACCCTGTACGGGACGGATGCAGGACGTTGGCGCCTCGGCCACTGCGCGTCAAGCCGGATCACCGGGTTTCGGCGTGCGCGCCAGGCAATACACATCGACCCGTGCGGCACCGGCATCGAGCAGCAACCGGGCCAGTGCCTGGGCCGTGGCGCCGGTGGTGAGTACATCATCGACCAGCGCCAGGTGACGGTTGTGCAACGTCGCGCCGGGCGCTAAGGCAAAGGCCTGGCGCAGGTTACGGCGCCGGGCCCGGGCGTCCAGCACCTGTTGGGCCGGGGTGTCCTGGACGCGCAACAGCAGGTCGTCTTCGCAAGGGATCCGCAGCGCTGCGCTGAGCCAGCGGGCCAGCAGCGTCGCCTGGTTGAAGCCGCGCTGGCGCAAGCGCCCCGCCGCCAGCGGCACTGGCACCAGCGCATCGGGCCGCTCCAGGCCTTCGTCGAAATGGTGCTGCAGCGATTGCGCCAGCAACTCGCCAAGCAGTCGACCGAGGGGCCATTTTGCCTGGTGCTTGAAGCGGGTAATCAGGCAGTCCACCGGAAAGTCGTAGGCCCATGGGGCCAGGACCCGCTCGAAAGCCGGAGGCCGCGCGGCGCATTGGCCGCAACGGAGCCCGACCATGGGCAGCGGCAGGGCGCAAACGGCGCAATGCTCGCCGAGCCAGGGCAGTTCGCTCTCGCAAGGGGTGCAGATGGGTTGCAAGGTGTCGGTGGACTCGCCGCACAATAGACAAAGTTGTTTGTTTTTTAACCAGATGTAAACCGGGCCTTTGTATCGTGGTTGACAGCGCATGGCTCTTCCTTAAATATGCCGAACATCCGTGTCGCGCCTGTGGGTATTGCGTCCCTCAAGCGCCAGCCAAGCATAATCAAGGAAATGCCCATGAGCGCCAGCACCACTGCCAACCTGCGTCATGACTGGTCTTTGGCCGAAGTCAAAGCACTCTTTGTCCAGCCATTCAATGACCTGCTCTTCCAGGCGCAGACCGTGCACCGCGCGCACTTCGACGCCAACCGCGTCCAGGTTTCGACCCTGCTGTCGATCAAGACCGGCGCCTGCCCGGAAGATTGCAAATATTGTCCGCAGTCGGGCCACTACAACACCGGGCTGGAAAAAGAGAAATTGCTCGAAGTGCAGAAGGTCCTTGAAGAGGCCGCGCGCGCCAAGGCCATCGGTTCGACCCGTTTCTGCATGGGCGCGGCGTGGAAACATCCGTCGGCCAAGGACATGCCCTACGTGCTGGAGATGGTCAAGGGGGTCAAGGCCATGGGCCTGGAGACCTGCATGACCCTGGGGCGTCTCGACCAGGAGCAGACCGAAGCGCTGGCCCAGGCCGGCCTGGATTATTACAACCACAACCTCGACACCTCGCCGGAGTTCTACGGCAGCATCATCACCACCCGCACCTACAGCGAGCGCCTGCAAACCCTGGCGTATGTACGGGATTCGGGGATGAAGATCTGTTCCGGCGGGATCCTGGGCATGGGCGAGTCCCTGGACGACCGCGCCAACCTGCTGATCCAGCTGGCCAACCTGCCGGAGCATCCAGAGTCGGTGCCGATCAACATGCTGGTGAAAGTCGCCGGCACGCCGCTGGAAAATGCCGAGGACGTCGACCCGTTCGATTTCATCCGCATGCTCGCCGTGGCGCGCATCCTCATGCCGAAATCCCATGTGCGCTTGTCTGCTGGCCGCGAAGCCATGAACGAGCAGATGCAGGCCTTGGCGTTCTTCGCTGGCGCCAATTCGATTTTCTACGGCGACAAATTGCTGACCACCGCCAACCCGCAGGCCAACAAGGACATGCAACTGTTTGCGCGCTTGGGCATCCAGCCGGAAGCTCGCGAAGAGCATGCCGATGAAGTGCATCAGGCGGCCATCGAGCAGGCGCTGGTGGAGCAGAAGAGCAGCGAGCAGTTCTATAACGCAGCTGTTTGATTGCTCACCGATTCCCTGACTGGAATGCAAGACGCTGTGGGAGCGAGCTTGCTCGCGATGGCAATGGAACATTCAACATTTATGTCGACTGGCTCACCGCTATCGCGAGCAGGCTCGCTCCCACAAGGGTCTTTGGCCAGTCTTTAAACAGTTGAGGCCTGCATGCCCTTCGAACTTGCCGCACGCCTGGCTGCCCGTCGTGCCGAAAACCTCTATCGCCAGCGTCCGCTGCTTGAAAGCCCCCAAGGCCCGCAAGTGGTGGTGGATGGCCAGCCCTTGCTGGCGTTCTGCAACAACGACTACCTGGGCCTGGCCAATCACCCGCAGGTGATCGAGGCCTGGCGTGCCGGCGCGTCGCGTTGGGGCGTCGGTGGCGGTGCGTCGCATCTGGTGATCGGCCACAGCGGCCCTCATCACGCCGTGGAGGAAGCGCTGGCCGACTTGACCGGCCGGCCCCGGGCACTGTTATTCACCACCGGCTACATGGCCAACCTTGGTGCCGTCACGGCGCTGGTCGGACAGGGCGACACGGTGTTGCAGGACCGGCTCAACCACGCGTCGTTGCTCGACGCCGGGCTGTTGTCCGGTGCCCGTTTCAGCCGTTATTTGCACAACGATGCCCAAAGCCTGGCGACCCGCCTGGAAAAAGCCATCGGCAATACCCTGGTGGTCACTGACGGCGTGTTCAGCATGGACGGCGACATCGCCGACCTGCCGGCTCTTGCCCGCGCAGCACGGGCCAAGGGCGCCTGGCTGATGGTCGACGATGCCCATGGCTTCGGCACGCTGGGTGCCACCGGCGGCGGTGTCGTCGAGCATTTCGGCCTGAGCCAGGAAGACGTACCGGTCCTGGTAGGGACGCTGGGCAAGGCGTTCGGCACCGCCGGGGCATTTGTTGCCGGCAGCGAAGAATTGATCGAGAGCCTGATCCAGTTCGCGCGCCCCTACATCTACACCACCAGCCAGCCACCGGCGTTGGCCTGCGCCACGCTCAAGAGCCTTGAGTTGCTGCGCAGGGAGCATTGGCGGCGTGAGCATCTGCAATTGCTGATCCGCCAGTTCCGCCACGGTGCCGAGCAGATCGGCTTGCAATTGATGGACAGCTTCACGCCGATCCAGCCCATCCTGATCGGCGACGCGGGACGGGCGATGCGGCTGTCGCAGATGCTGCGCGAGCGCGGGCTGATGGTCACCGCGATCCGCCCACCCACCGTGCCGGCCGGCAGCGCTCGGCTGCGTGTGACGTTGACCGCTGCCCACAGCGAAACCCAGGTACAACTCTTATTGAATGCCCTGGCCGACTGTTTTGCACAACTGGGAGCGGAGCCAAGCCATGCGTGATCGACTGATATTGCTGCCCGGCTGGGGCTTGGGCGTTTCGCCCCTCGAACCGCTGGCGGCGGCCTTGCAAGGGCTCGATGAGCACTTGCAAGTGGAAATCGAGCCATTGCCTGCGCTGGTGTCGAGCGACCTCGGTGAATGGCTCGATGAACTGGACGCCACGTTGCCCCAGGATGCCTGGCTGGGCGGCTGGTCCCTGGGCGGGATGCTGGCCGCGGAACTGGCGGCACGTCGGGGCGAGCGTTGCTGTGGCCTGCTGACCCTGGCGAGCAACGTGTCTTTTGTGGCCCACCAGCATTGGCCGAGCGCGATGCCCGCTGACACTTTCGATGGATTTCTCGCCGGATGCGCCGCCGATCCGCGCCAGACCCTCAAACGCTTCAGCTTGCTGTGTGCGCAAGGCTGTGGCGACCCGCGCGGGTTGTCGCGATTGCTGCTGGCCGGCGCGCCGAACACCTCGCCTGAGGTATCGATGGCCGGGCTCGAACTGTTGGCGCGACTGGACACGGGGGTTGCCTTGCAGGGTTTTCGAGGCCCGCAATTGCATCTGTTTGCCGGGCTCGACGCGCTGGTGCCTGCCGAGGCTGCGGGAGAACTGCTGGCGATGCTGCCAGATGTCGAAATCGGTCTGATTGAACAGGCCGGCCACGGATTCCCACTGGAGGACCCCCACGGCGTGGCGGGGGCGATCCAGGCTTTCCTGCATGAGTCCGGTGATGACTGATTTATCTATTGTGAAGTTGCAGGGCGCCTTGCCCGACAAACGTCAGGTCGCGGCCTCGTTCTCCCGGGCGGCGGCCAGCTATGACAGCGTCGCTGAACTGCAGCGCGACGTCGGACAGCAATTGCTGTCGCGGCTGCCCGTCTCGTTTATGCCGGGACGCTGGTTGGACATGGGGTGTGGCACCGGTTATTTCACCCGCGCCCTTGGTGCGCGGTTCGGTGAGAAGGCAGGTGTTGCGCTGGATGTCGCCGAAGGCATGCTCAACCACGCCCGTCCTCAAGGCGGCGCCGGGCATTTCATCGCCGGTGATGCCGAGCGGCTGCCGTTGCAGTCGGCCAGCTGTGACCTGGTGTATTCCAGCCTCGCGGTGCAATGGTGTGGCGATTTTGCCTCGGTGTTGAGCGAGGCCTATCGTGTTCTGAAACCCGGTGGGATGTTTGCCTTCACCAGCCTGTGTGTCGGCACGTTATACGAGTTGCGCGACAGCTGGCGTGAAGTGGATGGCCTGGTACACGTCAACCGTTTCCGCGCATTCGATACCTATCGACAACTGGCCGACGCCAGCGGGTTGCGCGTCGTCAGTCTGGAGAATCGCCCGCATGTTCTGCATTATCCCGATGTACGTGCCCTGACCCACGAATTGAAAGCATTGGGTGCGCACAATCTGAATCCTGGTCGTCCCGGTGGGTTGACGGGGAGGGCGAGAATTTTCGCGCTGGTCCAGGCCTATGAAAAGTATCGCCAGGCCCAGGGCCTGCCGGCCACTTACCAGGTGGTCTACGCCGTGCTGGAGAAACCGCTATGAGCCAGGCTTATTTCATCACCGGCACCGACACGGACGTGGGCAAGACCACCGTTGCGGCGGGGCTGCTGCACGCGGCCAGGCGGGCCGGCATGAGCACCGCCGCGGGCAAGCCCGTAGCCTCTGGTTGCGCAGTGACGCCCAAGGGCCTGCGCAACGCCGATGCCTTGGCCTTGTTGGCCGAATGTTCGGTGCCATTGACTTATGCACAGGTCAATCCGGTGGCATTCGAACCGGCGATCGCACCTCACCTGGCCGCCCGGGAAGCTGGCGTGGCATTGACCGTGCAATCCTTGCTCGGGCCGATGCGCGAGGTGCTGGCTCTGGATGCGGATTTCACCTTGATCGAAGGCGCGGGCGGCTGGCGTGTGCCGCTGGCGGGGCAAGACAATCTTTCCGACCTTGCGATAGCGTTGGGCCTGCCGGTGATCCTGGTGGTGGGGGTACGCCTGGGCTGCATCAGCCACGCGTTGCTGACCGCCGAGGCTATCGCCCGGGACGGCTTGCCACTGGCCGGCTGGGTAGCAAACATCATCGATCCGGCGACGTCGCGCATGGAAGAAAACCTCGCGACCCTCGCCGAACGCCTGCCGGCGCCCTGCCTGGGCAGAGTCGCGCGAATCAAGGACGTGACGGCCGAGGCGGTGGCCGAACATCTGCAACTGGATCTGCTGGACTGACCTCGAACCAAGGTTTTGGCTATGACGCGGCACTGTGCCATTAGTGTTTTTGTCGAGCCTTTTCCCAAGGCATCTGGTTCAATGCCCGTGTCGACCCTTCAAGAAGACCCTCCCTGCCATGGAAATCTCAGGAAACACCGCGTTCTATGCCGGTCTGAGCACGATTCAGACAGGGCAATACCGCGTTGATCAGGCCTCTAGCCAGATTGCCAACAACACGATCGAGCGCTCGGTCACCAGCCAGTCCTCCGACGTTCAGGTGGATCGCCTGCGTTCGGTGGATCGCAGTCAGCAATCGGACCTGACCAGCAACATGGTCGAAATGGCCCAAGGCAAGTTCCAGGTGCAACTGGGGGTGAACGTTGCCAAGGCTTCCGACGAAATGCTCGGAACGTTGATCGATACGTTCGCCTGACTCTGCCGTACAGATGTAGTAAAAACGCCGCGATTCATTCGCGGCGTTTTCGTCTCTAACTCTTTCTTCCTCAACTAATCTTTCACTGCGCGAGCCGTGCCTCTGCTTGGCGATGGATTTTTCGCGGCCGAAATTTCCTGCAGGACGATGACGAACGGCAAAAGATCGCCGCTTGACAAGGTATGGGCGTAAACGTATGTTTCAAACAGCTGTTTGATCGCTATAACAAATCCACGCGGTCGTTCATTCCCGGTTACATCAGCAGAGGTTTATCGCTATGCCTGACTACAAGGCCCCCTTGCGTGATATTCGCTTCGTTCGTGACGAACTGCTCGGCTACGAAGCGCATTATCAGAGCCTTCCAGCGTGCCAGGAGGCAACTCCGGACATGGTTGACGCCATCCTCGAAGAAGGCGCCAAGTTCTGTGAGCAGGTGCTGGCGCCGCTGAACCGCGTGGGTGATCTCGAAGGTTGCACCTGGAGCGAGTCCGGCGTGAAAACCCCGACCGGCTTCAAGGAAGCCTACAAGCAATTTGTCGAAGGCGGCTGGCCGAGCCTGGCCCATGACGTGGCGCACGGTGGCCAAGGCCTGCCGGAATCCCTGGGCCTGGCAGTCAGCGAGATGGTCGGCGAAGCCAACTGGTCGTGGGGCATGTACCCGGGCCTGTCCCATGGCGCGATGAACACCATTTCCGAGCACGGTACCCCCGAGCAGCAAGAGGCTTACCTGACCAAGCTGGTATCCGGCGAATGGACCGGCACCATGTGCCTGACCGAACCGCACTGCGGCACCGACCTGGGCATGTTGCGCACCAAGGCCGAACCTCAGGCCGACGGCTCCTACAAAGTGACCGGCACCAAGATCTTCATCTCGGCCGGCGAACACGACATGGCCGACAACATCGTCCACATCGTGCTGGCGCGCCTGCCGGACGCACCGGCTGGCACCAAAGGTATCTCGCTGTTCATCGTTCCGAAATTCCTGCCTGAGGCCGACGGCTCAATCGGCCAGCGCAACGCAGTCAGCTGTGGCTCCCTGGAACACAAGATGGGCATCCACGGCAACGCCACCTGCGTGATGAACTTCGACGCGGCCACCGGTTTCCTGATCGGCCCGGCGAACAAGGGCCTGAATTGCATGTTCACCTTCATGAACACCGCTCGCCTGGGTACCGCGCTGCAAGGCCTGGCCCACGCCGAAATCGGTTTCCAGGGTGGCCTGAAGTACGCTCGCGACCGCCTGCAGATGCGTTCCCTGACCGGCCCGAAAGCACCGGACAAGGCCGCCGACCCGATCATCGTGCACCCTGACGTGCGTCGCATGTTGCTGACCATGAAAGCCTTCGCCGAGGGCAACCGGGCGATGGTGTACTTCACCGCCAAGCAGGTCGACATCGTCAAGTACGGCGTGGATGAAGAAGAGAAGAAGAAGGCTGACGCCCTGCTGGCGTTCATGACCCCGATCGCCAAGGCGTTCATGACCGAAGTCGGCTTCGAATCGGCCAACCACGGCGTGCAGATCTACGGCGGCCACGGCTTTATCGCCGAGTGGGGCATGGAGCAGAACGTGCGTGACAGCCGCATCTCGATGCTTTACGAAGGTACCACGGGCATCCAGGCGCTCGACCTGCTGGGCCGTAAAGTGCTGATGACCCAGGGCGAGGCGCTCAAGGGCTTCACCAAGATTGTCCACAAGTTCTGCCAGGGCAACGAAGGCAACGAAGCCGTCAAGGAATTCGTCGAGCCGTTGGCTGCACTGAACAAGGAATGGGGCGAACTGACCATGAAGGTCGGCATGGCCGCCATGAAGGATCGCGAAGAAGTCGGCGCGGCCTCGGTGGACTACCTGATGTACTCCGGTTACGCCTGCCTGGCTTACTTCTGGGCCGACATGGCGCGCCTGGCTGCGGAAAAACTGGCGGCCGGCACGACCGAAGAAGCGTTCTACACCGCCAAGCTGCAGACCGCGCGCTTCTACTTCCAGCGCATCCTGCCGCGTACCCGCACCCATGTGGCGACCATGTTGTCGGGCGCCAACAACCTGATGGACATGAAAGAAGAAGACTTCGCGCTGGGCTACTAAGCCTTAAGCGTTTCTTCAAAAAGCCGCTGCTTCTTCGGGAGCAGCGGCTTTTTCATGTTTGTCACCATTCCTTTGTGGGAGCGAGCTTGCTCGCGATGGCGTTGGTTCAGTCAGCACTGTCATGGCTGACACACCGCTATCGCGAGCAAGCTCGCTCCCACAAGGATCGATGGCGATCCTGAAACAATATTCATCGAACCGGACCCTAAGAAAACTTCCTGCCCTGCCGTTACAGCGATGGCAGTGTGACATCTGTCACCTCTCGCGTGCCTTACTGCTCCAGTTGCAGGCACAATGCCATCTTTGATCAGCCGGGTCGGAGCTTTACCCTTGCCGCGTCTTTCCGTAATGCGCTTCAGCCATTTCCTACCGTCGACAGTGCTTTTACTGGCGGGGCTCGCGGCTGCTTACGTCAAGGACCTGAACGTCTTCTTCACATCATTGTTCAACGTGCTTCCTACGCTGGTGTTGTTGTTGGGCGGGGCGTACTGCTCCGTTTATCGACGTCAGCGCGAACTGTTTCTGATGGTCACGGTGTACATCGCTTATTTCCTGCTGGATACCCAGACCGACTTCTATCGCGATAACGGCAAGGTGCGCGAAGACGCGGCGGTGGTTTTCCATCTGGTCTGCCTGCTGCTGCCGCTGTTGTTCGGGCTGTTCGCGGCATGGCAGGAGCGCACGCATCTGTTCCAGGACATGGTGGCGCGTTTCGCGGTGCTGCTGGCCTTCGGTGGCGTGGCCCTGGCCCTGGAGCAAAGCTTTCCCCAGGCCCTGCTGCTGTGGCTTTCGGAAATACGCTGGCCGGCGCTGCATGGTGCCTGGATGAGCCTGATCCAATTGTCATACCCGGTGTTTGCCGCTGCGTTCGTGCTGCTGGCCTGGCAATACTGGCGTAACCCGCGGCCCTTGCATGCGGCGCAGCTGGTGGGGTTGGTCGGGTTGTTCTGGATGCTGCCGAAGACGTTCATCTTGCCGTTCACCCTGAACATCATGTGCAGCCAGGTGATGCTGATGATCGCCGCCGCGGTTGCTCACGAGGCCTACCAGATGGCCTTCCGCGATGAGCTCACCGGCCTGCCGGGGCGCCGGGCGCTGAATGAACGCATGCAGCGCCTGGGTCGCAACTACGTGCTGGCGATGAGCGACGTGGATCACTTCAAGAAATTCAACGACACCCACGGTCACGATGTCGGCGATCAGGTGCTGCGCCTGGTGGCCAGCAAGCTGTCGAAAATCGGTGGTGGCGGCAGGGCTTATCGTTACGGCGGCGAGGAGTTTGCTCTGGTGTTTGCCGGCAAGACCATTGATGAATGCATGCCTCATCTGGAAGTCATCCGCCAGTCCATCGAGACGTACGCCATTCAACTGCGTAATCCCGACAATCGCCCCCAGGACGATCAGCAAGGGCGCCAGCGTCGCTCCGGCAGCGGCGCCACCAGCGTATCGGTGACCGTCAGCATCGGCGTGGCCGAACGCGTGGACCAGCGCACGCCCGAGGAAGTGCTCAAGTCCGCCGACCAGGCGCTCTACAACGCCAAGGGGGCAGGGCGCAATTGTGTGATTGCCTTCGGCCAGAATCGTCGCGGCGCAGTGCGCATGGAAGCCGCCGCGGGTTGAGTGATGACGGCGCATTCAGCGTCTGGAGATTGATTGTGGGCCTTGGCGGCCGGCAGTAGGTTGGGATGATCTGCTACCGGAGAAAACCACCATGCCCGAGTACAAAGCCCCGCTGCGCGATATGCGTTTCCTGATCGACAACGTCTTTGATTTCCACGGTCGCTATGCCGAGTTGGGGGCCAGCGACGCCAGTCCGGACATGGTCAGCGCCATCCTCGAAGAAGGTGCCCGATTCTGTGAGAACGTGCTGGCTCCGCTTAATCGTCCGGGTGACGAAGAGGGCTGCCATTTCGATAACGGCGTGGTCACTACACCTACGGGCTTCAAGCAAGCTTTCGCACAGTATGTGGAAGGCGGCTGGCACGGCCTGGCAGCGGATCCGGCTTATGGTGGCCAAGGCCTGCCCAGCTCGCTGGGGCTGGTGATCAGCGAGATGATCGGGTCGAGCAATACCTCCTGGGGCATGTACCCCGGCCTGACCCACGGCGCCATGTCGGCCATCCACGCTCACGGCACCGAACAGCAGAAACAGACCTACCTCAACAAACTCACCGCCGGCCAGTGGACCGGCACCATGTGCCTGACCGAAGCCCACTGCGGCACTGACCTGGGCATCATCAAGACCCGCGCCGTGCCTCAGGCTGATGGCAGCTACGCGGTGACCGGCAGCAAAATCTTCATCAGTGCCGGCGAGCACGACATGAGCGACAACATCATTCACTTGGTGCTCGCCAAATTGCCGGATGCTCCCGCCGGGACCAAGGGCATCTCGTTGTTCATCGTGCCCAAGTTCCTGCCCGATGCAGCGGGCGAGGCCGGTGAGCGTAATGGTGTTTCCTGCGGTTCGATCGAGCACAAGATGGGCATCAAGGCGTCGGCCACATGCGTGCTGAACTTCGATGGGGCCAAGGGTTTCCTGATCGGTGAACCGAACAAGGGCCTCAACTGCATGTTCACCATGATGAACCATGCCCGCCTCGGCACCGGTATGCAGGGCCTCTGCCTCGGCGAAGCGAGCTTCCAGGGTGCGATCAAATACGCCAACGATCGCCTGCAGATGCGCTCTTTGACCGGCCCCAAGGCGCCGGAAAAAGTCGCCGATCCGATCATTGTCCATCCCGATGTACGCCGGATGCTGCTGACCATGAAAGCCTTCAACGAAGGCAACCGGGCGCTGACGTATTTCACTGCGCAACTGCTCGATACCGCGCATTTGAGCCGCGACGAAAACGCCCGCCAGGAAGCCGAAGACCTGCTGGCCTTCCTCACCCCGATCTGCAAGGCCTTCATGACCGACACGGGTCTGGAAGTGACCAACCACGGCATGCAGGTCTTTGGCGGTCATGGTTTCATTCGCGAGTGGGGCATGGAGCAGCTAGTACGTGATTGCCGGATCGCGCCGATCTATGAAGGCACCAACGGCATCCAGGCCCTGGACCTGCTGGGGCGCAAAGTGCTGGGTAGCCAGGGCAAGTTGCTGCGCGGTTTCACCAGAATCGTTCACAAATTCTGCGCTGCCAATGCCGGGCATCCGCAGCTCCAGGCTTTCATTGCGCAACTGGACGGGCTCAACCAGCAATGGGGCGAACTGACGACGCAGGTCGGCATGGCCGCCATGAAAAATCCGGATGAGGTGGGCGCCGCTTCGGTGGATTACCTGATGTACAGCGGCTATATCATTCTGGCCTATCTGTGGTTGCGCATGGCGTTGGTGGCCCAGGCGCAACTCGACAGCGGCACTGGAGATAGCGACTTCTGCCGGGCCAAGCTGGTGACGTGCGAGTTTTACTTCAAGCGCCTGCTGCCGCGTACGGCCGCCCATCGGGCTGCTATAGAGGCCGGGAGCGATTGCCTGATGAGGTTGCCGGCGGAGTTGTTTGCGCTCTGACAGGCTGAAACATTTCTCAGTGGCGAGGGAGCTCGCTCCCGCTGGGGTGTGCAGCAGCCCTTCTAGTGAGCGCTGCGCACTCAAGCGGGAGCAAGCTCCCTCGCCACGGAAAAACAGAGCTTTGGGTTTGACTAAAAACAACAAAACAGTCACAGGTTGACCCTATGTGTCTCAAAAGTTGTTGAGGTACACTCTGGGCCATTGCGAGAACCGCTTTCCTACGAACCAATTGTTTAGATCCTGCGAGGTTTGCCATGGCTGACTACAAAGCGCCCCTGCGCGATATGCGCTTCGTCCTCAATGAAGTGTTCGAGGTCGCGAAACTCTGGGCTCAACTGCCGGCGTTGGCCGAAACCGTAGACGCTGAAACCGTCGAAGCGATCCTCGAAGAGGCGGGCAAGGTCACCGGTAAAAGCATCGCGCCCCTCAGCCGTGCAGCTGACGAAGAGGGTTGCCACTGGGCTGACGGCGCCGTGACCACCCCGGCGGGTTTCCCTGAAGCCTACAGGACCTTCGCTGAAGGCGGTTGGGTCGGCGTCGGCGGTGATCCAACGTACGGTGGCATGGGCATGCCCAAGGCGGTTTCGGCCCAGGTCGAGGAAATGGTCAACTCCGCCAGCCTGTCTTTCGGTCTGTACCCGATGCTTACCGCAGGAGCCTGCCTGTCGATCAACGCCCACGCCAGCGACGAATTGAAAGCCGCGTACCTGCCAAACATGTACGCCGGCGTCTGGGCCGGCTCCATGTGCCTGACCGAACCCCATGCCGGCACCGACCTGGGGATTATCCGGACCAAGGCTGAGCCCCAGGCTGACGGCACCTACAAGGTCAGCGGCACGAAGATTTTCATTACCGGTGGCGAACACGACCTCACCGAAAACATCATTCACCTGGTGCTGGCGAAGCTCCCCGACGCACCGGCGGGCCCGAAAGGCATTTCGCTGTTCCTGGTGCCGAAATTCATGGTCAACGCCGACGGCAGCCTGGGCGCACGCAACGCGGCCAACTGCGGTTCGATCGAGCACAAGATGGGCATCCAGGCGTCCGCCACCTGCGTGATGAACTTCGACGAAGCAGTGGGTTACCTGGTCGGCGAGCCGAACAAAGGCCTGGCGGCGATGTTCACTATGATGAATTACGAACGCCTGGGCGTGGGGATCCAGGGCCTGGCCTCCGGCGAGCGTTCGTACCAGAACGCTGTCGAGTACGCCCGTGATCGCCTGCAAAGCCGTTCGCCAACCGGCGCGCAGAACAAGGACAAGATCGCCGACCCGATCATCGTCCACCCGGATGTGCGCCGGATGTTGCTGACCATGAAAGCGTCGAACGAAGGTGGCCGGGCATTCTCCACCTACGTGGCGATGCAACTGGACACCGCCAAGTTCAGCGAAGACCCGACGACTCGCAAGCGCGCCGAAGACTTGGTGGCGTTGCTGACGCCAGTAGCGAAAGCTTTCCTGACCGACCTGGGCCTGGAAACCACCATTCACGGCCAGCAGGTTTTCGGCGGCCACGGCTACATTCGAGAATGGGGCCAGGAGCAGTTGGTGCGCGACGTGCGCATCACCCAGATCTACGAAGGCACCAACGGCATCCAGGCACTGGACCTGGTGGGGCGCAAGATCGTCGGCAACGGCGGGGCGTTCTACAAACTGTTCGCCGACGAGATTCGTCATTTCACCGCTACCGCTGGCAGCGACCTGGCAGAGTTCACCCAGCCGTTGAACGATGCCGTCGGCACGCTGGACGAGCTGACCGAGTGGCTGCTGGACCGGGCGAAAAACAATCCCCATGAAATTGGCGCGGCTTCGGTGGAGTACCTGCAGGCGTTCGGCTACACCGCATATGCCTACATGTGGGCGCTCATGGCCCGGGCGGCCCTGGGCAAGGAAAAGCAGGACGATTTCTACGCGAGCAAACTGGGCACGGCACGTTTCTATTTCGCCCGCCTGTTGCCACGAATCCATTCCTTGAGCGCTTCGGTAAGGGCGGGCAGCGAGTCGCTGTTCCTGCTGGACCCCGGCCAGTTCTGATGGAAGACGTCATGTAGGAAAATGCTTACATGACGTGCTGGCGATTTCCCTCTATCGGCCGATTGGATCCACGGCTAATCTAGCTTCCATGGACGTAGCGCAGGACGCGCAAAGTTACAACACGGACACGTAGGATTCTGCCAGGAAGGCGGAGTGAAATGGATGTCAGGGAAACAGTCTGCAAAGCCCCGCTTCGGCGGGGTTTTCTTTTGCCCGCGTTTTTGCCTGCGTATCTTCTCCCTGCGGCCCGCCTCTTTGGACGCGCACTGAACCCTGACGAGCGGTCAGCTGTCCATGAGCTATATGGCAATGTGGCCATCGACCATCAGGAGCTGTCCATGGATATCATTCGAATCATCATCGCCATTCTGTTGCCACCGCTGGGTGTGTTCCTGCAAGTCGGGTTCGGCGGGGCTTTCTGGCTGAACATTCTGCTGACGCTGTTGGGTTATATCCCCGGCATCGTGCATGCGGTGTACATCATCGCCAAGCGCTGAAGTTAATGTAATGACTACGACCTCTGTGGCGAGGGAGCTTGCTCCCGCTCGATTGCGCAGCAATCGCAAAAGCCTGGGGCCGCTCCGCGACCCAGCGGGAGCAAGCTCCCTCGCCACAAGTACTTGCCGTTTCTAGAGGCGAGCATCCATCACCCTGCGATAGAACAACCACTCATGCTCCAGCGCGTGTGCCTGGTTCGCAGCCTTGCGAAAGCCATGGCGCTCATCAGGGTAGTAATGAGCCTCGACCGCAACACCGTTGTCTTCCAGCGCCTTGACCATGTCGCGGGTCTGCTGAGGCACGACCACGGCGTCCAGTTCCCCTTGGAAAAAAATCACCGGCGCGCGAATCCTCTCGGCATGCAGTAACGGGGTGCGGGCCCGGTAGCGTTCGGCGTCCAGTTGCGGGTCGCCGATCAGCCAGTCCAGATAGTCACCTTCGAATTTGTGCGTAGCGCGGGCCAGGGCAACGGGATCACTGACGCCGTAGAGGCTGGCGCCAGCGCGGAACACGTCCCGGAACGCCAGGGCGCAGAGGCTGGTATAGCCTCCCGCGCTGCCGCCACGGATGAAGGCGCAGCGGCCATCGACCAAGCCTTGCTCATCCAGGTAAGCAACCACGGCGCAGGCATCCTCGACATCCACCACGCCCCAACTCAAATGCAGCGCTTGCCGATAGGCGCGGCCATAGCCGCTGCTGCCACGGTAGTTGAGGTCGGCAACGGCGAAGCCGCGCTGGGTCCAATACTGGATGCGCGGGTCGAACATCGGGTAGCAAGCCGAAGTGGGCCCGCCGTGGATGAACACCACCAGCGGCGGTTTCGCGTCGGTGTTCATGGCTGGATAAAAAAAACCGTGGGCTTCGCTGGAAGCAGAGGGATAGCGCAGAGTCCGGGGGCGGCTGATTTGCTCGGGAGGCAACGGCGCGATGCCTCCGGCCAGCACCAGCGCTTCATGACTGCGCCGCTCGATCGCAATGACCGCCGAGGGGCTGGCTGGCGAGGCGGCAATGGCATAGATGAATTGCTCATCCAGCGCGAGGCTGCGGAAGCGGCTGTAAGTGCCGGTGAAATCTTCGAGCACGCCGCCGCTGCGCAGCCCCAACCGCCCGAAGCCGGCCTCGGTCCAGCTTGCCAGGTAAGTGCTTTGATCCACCGGCAACCATGTACACCCCCCCAGTTGCCAAGGCGCCGGGGCGTGATCGGCTTCGGCGGCGTCCATTGGCTTCAGGACGCCGGCCCGTTCACTCCAGGGCTGCCAGTAACCGTCTCGGTCGGTCAGGCAATAAAGGCGACTGCAAGCATCGAAGCGAGGTTGCTGGATGGATTCTTCGCCATCATCGCCGGCCACGCAGCATGGCGCTGCCCAGGTTGAATCGTTGCGTTCGGCGAGCATCAGCCGCGTCGCTGTCCATGGCTGGTGGGGGCGACTCCATTCAATCCAGGCGAGACGTTTTCCGTCGGGGCTCAAGATCGGCGCGGCATAGAAGTCCGCGCCTTCGGCCAATACGCGCCGCTGGTGATCCGCCAGTCCGATCGATACCAATCGATGCTGGTCGGCCTGTTCCTCCACGGCCAGCACGTGCCCTGTGGCGAAGTGCAGATCGCCGTATCGACAATCGCCTGCGGTCAGCGCTACCGGGCACTGGTCGCCCAGCGATTGGTGATACAGCTGTTGGTCGCTTTCGTTGACGAACAGCACGCCGTCGTCGCTCAGGCAGAACGACCCGCCGCCGTATTCATACACCCGGCTGCGCACACTGAAACCGTCCGGGGTCAGGCAACGCGCCTTGCCGTCTCGCCAATGCCAGATCCGGCAAGCGCCATCTTCGGGGCGGTATTCGTTCCAGAAAAGACCCTGGGGGCCGAGTTGCAGCTCGGCAAAGTCGACGCCTGCCGCGACGGCCTGGGCGGCGCTGAAAGGTTCAGCCTTTAACGATGAGGCGCGAGTTTCGTTCATTGCGGAAGGCCAGTTGTCCAATGGTTTGCGTGGCATGCTCGGCGTCTTCGCGAGCCTGGAGAATCATCCCGTGGTGCGCGGATTTGCTGCACACCGGATCGGCATTGCTGGCGTCACCGGTGAGCATGAACGCCTGGCAACGACAGCCGCCAAAGTCCTTTTCTTTTTCATCGCACGAGCGGCAGGGCTCGGGCATCCAGTCATAACCTCGAAAACGGTTGAAGCCGAAAGAGTCGTACCAGATGTGTTGCATGCTGTGGTCACGCACATTCGGGAACTGCACCGGCATCTGCCGGGCGCCATGGCAAGGCAATGCCGTGCCATCCGGGGTAACGGTCAGGAAGATGCTGCCCCAGCCGTTCATGCAGGCCTTGGGACGTTCTTCGTAGTAATCCGGGGTCACGAAGATCAACTTGCACGGGTTACCTTCGGCCTCGAGCCTGGCCCGGTATTCATTGGTGATGCGCTCGGCACGCACCAGTTGTTCCCGCGTGGGCAGCAGGCCGACGCGGTTGAGGTGTGCCCAGCCATAGAACTGGCACGTGGCGAGTTCGACAAAGTCGGCTTCCAGGGCGATGCACAGCTCGATGATGCGGTCGATCTTGTCGATGTTGTGCCGATGGGTGACGAAGTTCAGCACCATCGGATAACCATGGGCTTTCACCGCTCGGGCCATCTCCAGTTTTTGCGCGAAAGCTTTTTTCGAACCGGCCAGCAGATTGTTCACCTGCTCGTCGCTGGCCTGGAAACTGATCTGGATGTGGTCGAGGCCGGCCTTCTTGAAATCGCTGATTTTCTGTTCGGTCAAGCCGATGCCCGAGGTGATCAGATTGGTGTAGAAGCCTAGCTTGCGCGCCTCGCCGATCAGCTCGGCGAGGTCCTGGCGCACCAACGGCTCGCCACCGGAAAAGCCCAGTTGCGCGGCGCCCATTTCCCGGGCCTCGCGAAAGACCTTGAACCACTGCTCGGTGCTCAGCTCCTTGCCTTGCTCGGCAAAGTCCAGCGGGTTGGAGCAGTACGGGCATTGCAACGGGCAGCGATAGGTCAGCTCGGCCAGCAGCCACAGCGGCAAGCCGACGGCGGGCTTCTCAGGCAAGGGTGATCCAGTGCTGTGCACGGGCGACCTCCATGAATTGCTCGATGTCGTCACCGAGTTCCGGCACGTCCGGGAATTGCTTCTCCAGCTCGCCGATGATCGCCGCGACATCCCGTTCACCATCGATCAGGCCGCCGATCAGCGAAGCGCTGTCGTTGAGCTTGATCATGCCTTCAGGATAAAGCAGCACATGGCCTTTCTGGGCCGGTTCGTATTGGAAGCGATAGCCGGGACGCCACTGAGGGGTTTTGCTGCGGTCGAAGCTCATAAGGTAATCCCTTTATGCCACACCCGTTGATCGGTCACGCTGTGATAGGGCGGGCGTTTTAGTTCGTAAGCCATGCTCATGGCGTCGAGCATGCTCCAGAGAATGTCCAATTTGAACTGGAGAATTTCCAGCATGCGCTCCTGGCCTGCGCGGGTGGTGTAGTGCTGCAAGGTGATCGCGAGACCATGCTCCACATCACGCCGAGCCTGGCCCAGGCGGGTGCGGAAATATTCATAGCCGGCCGGGTCGATCCAGGGGTAGTGCTGCGGCCAGCTGTCCAGGCGCGACTGGTGGATCTGCGGGGCGAACAGTTCGGTCAATGAGCTGCTGGCGGCTTCCTGCCAGGAGGCCCGGCGGGCGAAGTTGACGTAGGCATCCACGGCGAAGCGTACGCCGGGTAGCACCAACTCTTGTGAGCGCAGCTGATCGGGGTCCAGGCCCACTGCCTGGCCCAGTCGCAGCCAGGCTTCGATGCCGCCGTCTTCGCCGGGGGCGCCGTCATGGTCGAGCAGGCGCTGGATCCACTCACGACGGATTTCCCGGTCCGGGCAGTTGGCCAGGATCGCGGCGTCCTTGAGCGGAATATTCACTTGGTAGTAGAAGCGGTTCGCGACCCAGCCCTGGATCTGCTCGCGCGTGGCACGGCCTTCATACATCGCCACGTGATAGGGATGATGAATGTGGTAGTACGCGCCTTTGGCACGCAGGGCCGCCTCGAACTCGGCGATGGACAGGGGGGTGTCAGTCATTTCGGTTCTCCGGAGAATAACCGTTGGGTTCCGTGGCGTCGGGGCTGGCCCTATCGCGAGCAAGCTCGCTCCCACACTGGTTTTGCTGCGGATCAGATATCCGATACCACTCAGGCCACTGTGGGAGCGAGCTTGCTCGCGAAGACGGCCTGTCAGCCGATACAAGCACTGGCTCGCTCCCGGTTATCAGACCTTCCTACAGTTCGATGCTCATGCCATCGTAAGCCACTTCAATCTTGCGTCGCACCAGCTCGGCCCGCTCGGGCGAGTCTTCGTCCAGGATCGGGTTGGTGTTGTTGATATGGATAAGCACCTTGCGCTGCTCGGGCAATTGCTCCAGCACCTCCAGCATGCCGCCAGGGCCATTCTGCGCCAGGTGGCCCATTTCCCGACCGGTGCGAGTGCCGACGCCACGGCGTTGCATTTCGTCGTCGTCCCACATCGTGCCGTCCACCAGCAGGCAGTCGCTGTCGGCCATGATCTGCAGCAACGGTTCGTCGACCTTGCCCAGGCCCGGCGCATAGAACAGTTTGCCGCCGCTGCGCAGGTCTTCAACGATCAGCCCGATGTTGTCGCCCGGGTGCGGATCGAAGCGGTGCGGTGAATAGGGCGGCGCGGCGCTGCGCAACGGCAGCGGGGTGAAGCGCAGGTTCGGGCAGGCCGGGACGGTGAAGCTCTGGTCCAGCTCGATGCGGTTCCAGCTCAGGCCGCCGTTCCAGTGGGTCAGCATGTTGAATAGCGGGAAACCGGTGCTCAGGTCTTCATGGACCATGTCGGTGCACCAGACCTGATGCGGGCAGCCTTCGCGCAGGCTGAGCAAGCCGGTGGTGTGATCGATCTGGCTGTCCATCAGGATGATCGCGCCGATGCCAGTGTCCCGTAGCGCCCGGCCAGGCTGCATCGGGGCGAAACCCTGGAGTTGCGCGCGGATGTCCGGCGAGGCGTTGCACAGGACCCAGCTCACGCCATCATCGGAAATTGCAATGGACGACTGGGTGCGCGCCTGCGCTCGGAGACTGCCGTCGCGAAAACCCGCGCAATTGGCGCAGTTGCAGTTCCACTGGGGAAAGCCCCCGCCGGCGGCGGAACCTAGAATCTGGACGAACATGCTCGCTCCATCTGCAAACCGAAATAAAAACGCCCCGGATGGCCGAGGCGTTGTGTCGCGTACTAACTGCCTGCAATCATCAACGGCTGGCGAAGTACATGGTGACTTCGAAGCCGATACGCAGGTCGATATATGCGGGTTTGGACCAGGACATGGGAATACTCCTTTGGTTGGGGTGGATCGGTTTAAAGCTATACATATAGTCCACCTCCGTCCGGAGATGTTCAGATGCTCAGGTGACTATGTTACTAAATCTGACAATTTGGTTCGCTGCGATTCTCTGAGAAAGCTCATTGCAGCGCCTGTAATGATCATTCGGCCGCTCGCCAAGGGGCGCCCGGGCTCGGCGCGTTGCTGAGGCAATAACGTCCTCCCTGCGCATCGATCAAGCGGCGGGCGGCATTCACCAGGTCTATGCGCTGCATGCCCAGGATGGCATCGGCCAGTCGCTCAGGGAAGTCCGCCGGGTGGCCGGCCAGTTTTCCTTGCCAGAGTAGCTCGGCCGCCTGGGCGCAGGGCAACGCCGCGATTTGCATCTGGCTGGCCAGGGCTTGTTGTTGGCTGGCCAGGGTTGCATCGTCGGTTTTCTCGACCACTGCGGGGAGCTCGGTCAGGAACTGCTCCATATGGCTGACCAACTGTGCGGCCGACGTCTCGGGCGATTGCGCACCCAGCAACAAGCCGGTCCACCCATCGATTTGTTTCAAACCACTGAACACCGCATAACCTAACTGCAGCTCGACCCTCAAGCGCTGGTAATACGGGGTCTGGCACAAATGAGCCAGCAATCGCCAGGCAGCTTCGTCGGGCAAGTCCAACGTGGGCGAGGGGCAAAACAGCAACACGGCGTGCTCGTCGCCATGGGTCTCGAGGGTGCGCCAGATCCGTCCTGGTGAAGGCGTCACCGCTGGCGCCGTCGCCTCGCGGGCCACGCCAGGAATTCGGGCCAACAACGGGCCCACAGCCGCTTGGGAAGCAGCCGACAGACCGATGGCCAGGCCGTCCCAGCGGGCGCTTGCCCAGACGTCTTGTTCGCTGTCGGGCGGTGGCAGCTCTGCATGCCGCAGGTTTTGCTGATAGTAATCCGGCAATTCCCGCAGCAAATGTCGAATCGGCATCAGGGGCGTTTCGCTCCTGGCCTGAACGGGTGGCAGCGGCTCCTCCAGCTTCGTCAGCAGGTGCTCAAGCACCAACGGCATCGGTGCTTGCAAACCGACCAGCTTCAACAGCCATCGATCACTACAGGCTTCGAAAGTGATGTCCACGCCTGCCTGCCGGGCGTCCTCGCGCACATCCGCCAGGTGCCGATCGAGTCTGGGTTGAAAATCGAGCGGTACCCGGGTCTCCAGTTGCCAGCGCACATACACCGCACTTTCCCGGGAGTCCGGCAATGCCTGGCTGAACTGCATGGGCGAGCGTTCCCGCCGGCCCCGGCTGCGGTCTTGTGCGAACGTGCGCAGACCACGGTGGGCGCTGGTCTGGCCGCGTATCAAACCGGCGCGGGGCGGCTCGCTTGGCGCTTGCAGGAACGGGTTGGGCGAGGGCAGTTGCCATTGTTCGGCGACCTGATTCGCAGGGTGCAATTGTTTGAGGATTTCTCGAACCCGCATCAAGTCGTTTTCCGCTAGAGCCCCGGCACATCCATCGCCGTCCCAACGCGCCAGTTGCAGGGCGGTTGCCGTTTCCTGACGGCGCTGCAGTAGCGCGTTGAATTCCTGGCGCAAGGGAGCCCAGTCGTCATGGGCGGCAAAGAACCCCAGCCAGTCGCGCAGCAACGGCTCGATAGCCGAAGGTACCTGGCCGCTGTCGAGCTTGAGCTCGATGTGCAGCAGTGCCTGACCGGCAAATTCATACAGCGGCGAAGCCTTGAGGCTGTCGGCGAGACCGCGTTGGCGCAACGTCGCAAGCAAGCCGCCCGGTTTGCTGGAGTTCAGCCAGTGACACAGGAAGGCCAATGCTTGAGGCGAGGCGCCAGGCAAGTGTTCGAGGGCGAAGAGCAAGTCGAGGCAGCCTTCCCGGACCTGTTGATAAGCGATGCTTGGCGACGTCATTAGCCTCGGCGGCGATTGCCTGGTCGCCGCTTTTCCGATGGGCATGCTTGTAGCGAATTGATCGGCCAGCGCCTTCATTGTTTCGAGGCTTTGCGGGCCGGCGAGGCTCAAGGTCATCTCACCGCTCTGGTAGAAACGCTGATGAAAACCGCGCAGCGCCGTTTGAAATTCAGGTTGTGATACGCCGAGGCTGTCGCGGTTGCCGGCGTGAAAACCTCGCAGCGGATGAGCCGCCGATAATCCGTCATACAGGGCAACCTGGCGCTGGGCGGCGGTGTCCCGGGACCAGGCGATGAATTCGGCGTGCAGCACTTCCCGCTCGCGTAACTGGTCGGCTTCATCCAGTCGGGGATGAGCGAGCATGTCTGCCAGACGCTCCAACCCGTCGGCCAGGGCGGCAGGCGGCAGCTCGATGAAAAAGTCCGTGGTGCGCTCGCTGGTACGCGCGTTGACTTGCCCACCGTGGTCCCGGACGTAGGCCATCAGGTTCTGCCCGCTGGGAAAACGTTCTGTCCCGAGGAAGAAAAGATGTTCGAGAAAATGCGCGAGGCCCGGCCAGGCCTCGGGCGCATCATGGCTGCCGGCCGCCACCCGCAACACCGCAGCGCTGCGCTTGAGGCCGGGTGCATGGCGCAACGTCACTTGCAGGCCGTTGGCCAGGGTTTCGGTATGGGGGCGGAGGGAATCGGGGGCCGGCATGAGCGCTTCCAGGACAAGGATGTGCTCATGCTAGCGGATTAGCCCGGATCAGTGTTTATGCAAGTCGCCGTATAACGCCGGGCGACGGTCATGCAGGTAGTTGTAGGCCGCGCGTGAGTCATTCATCAACTGTCGATCCAGTTCGCCGACGATCAACGCCTCGTCCAGCCCCGCCAGGGCCGGGCGGCTGCCGTCCGGCGCGGCGATGCTGCTCTGGCCGCAATAGCGCAATTCACCTTCGTGGCCACAGTAGTTGGCGTAGGCCACGAAACACTGGTTTTCAATGGCTCGTGCCCGCACGGTGACGTCGGCGATGAACTCGTAGGGCTGCATGTTGGCGGTCGGCACCAGGATCAGCTCGGCACCGGCCAAGGCCAGCCGCCGGGCGTTTTCCGGGAATTCCAGGTCATAGCAGATCAGGAAACCGAGCTTCCAGCCGTTGAGCTCGACAATGGGCAGCGTCGCATTCCCGGCGCTGAACATCGTATGGTCGAGGTCGCCGAACAGGTGGCTCTTGCGATAGTTGGCGAGGCGTTCGCCTTGGGCATCGATCAGTTGCACGGCGTTGTAGATCTGTCCGTCTTCGCTGCGTTCGGGGTAGCCATAGAGAATCGCCAGGCCGGCCGCCTTGGCGATGCGGCCAATCTGCTGGGCCCATTCGCCGTTGTAGACCTCGGCCAGTACATTCACCGCATCGACGCCGATGTTATAGCCGGTCAGGAACATCTCCGGCAGCACCAATATGTCAGCGCCTCGGGCCTCCAGCGCGACTTGGTGCAGGCGCTGCAGGTTGCCGGCCGGATCCATTGGCAGCGGTGGACATTGGTAGAGGGCTACGCGCATCGACAACTCCTTTTATTCGGGCAGGGCGATCGGACCGATTTCGTCGAACACATCCCCTGGACCCGGGTTCTCGGCATGGGTTTTACCGCCGAAGTGTTTCATGATTCCCCACACGGCATTGAGCGAGGTCTGCACCGCGCCTTCAACCCAGGCGGGTGTCCATGAGACGTCGTCGCCGGCGATAAAGATCCCTTTTTGTTCGGCCGGCATGTCGTCCTGCATGAAATGCGCGTACATGCGCTGGTTGTAACGATAGTGGCCGGGTAGCGCGCCCTTGAAGGCACCGAGGAAATACGGGTCGGCTTCCCAGGACACGGTGATCGGTTCGCCAATGATCCGCGCGGCGATGTCCACCTTCGGGTAGATTTTTTTCAGGGCATCCAGGGCCAGCTTGACGCGTTTTTCCACCGGGTACGGGAGCATTTTCAGTGCATCGCTCATCCAGGAATACGACAGGCAGATGACCCCCGGCTTGTTGTCGCCATTGTCGAACAGGTAGGTGCCTCGGGTCAGGCGATCGGTGAGGGTCATGCTCATCAGGTCGCGGCCGGTTTCCGGGTCCTTATCCTTCCAGAACGGCCGGTCGACCATCACGAAGGTCTTTGACGATTGCATGTAGCGGGTGCGATCCAGGGCCATCCACATTTTTTGCGAGAACAGCGCTTCTTCACACTCGATCTGGGTGGTCAGCAGCCAGGTCTGGCAGGTGACCAGCACGGCGGCGTATTCGCGCGTGTCGCCCCAGACGTCGGTCACGCTGAATCGGCCGTCGTCGGCGCGAGCGATACGCTTCACCCCGCTGCGTGGCGCGCCCAGGTGCAATGAATTCAGGCTGGTGCCCTCCGGCCAATGCACACAACGCTCCGGCACGTGTCTCCAGATTCCCTGCGGTACCTGTTCCACGCCGCCGACCACCAAATGCTGATGGTCGTCGCAATTGGTCATCACCACGCGAAAGATTTCCAGCATCGAGTTGGGGAAGTCCGAGTCCCAGCCGCCCGTGCCGAAGCCGACCTGGCCGAACACTTCGCGGTGCTGGAAAGACAGCTTGGCGAACGCCTTGGAGGTGGCGACGAAATCGTAGAACGTGCGGTCATCCCACAGCGGTACCAGGGTGTTCCACAGCGACTTGAGTCGCGGCACGTCGCGCTCGCGGATCGCCTGCTGGATCTCGCTGAAACGCGAGCCATCCTCCAGGGCATCGGCCCAGGCGTCAGCGACTTCCTGGAACAGCGCAGGGAGGTCGGCCATTTTTTCGGCGTAGTAAGTCTGCCCTTCCAGGTCGATGACGGTGCTGCCCGAGGCCGAGGTCAGTGGGTTGGGGAACGGTTTGGTCTCCAGGCCCAGTTTGTCGACGTAGTGGTAGAACGCCGTGGACGACACCGGAAAACGCATGCCACCGAGCTCGGCAACGATGCCTTCGGCGCCGTTGAACGCTTGGGAGCGCAGACGTCCGCCCATCTTCGACGCCTCGTACACCACCGGTTTGAGGCCCAGCTTCATCAATTCGTAGGCGGCTACGAGACCGGCGATCCCCGCGCCGACGATCGCCACTTCAGCCCCGTGGTTGTGCTCGGGAATGACCCCCAGGCCGGCCGGGTGCTCGATCCAGTCGTCAAAGGCGAAAGGAAAGTCCGGCCCGAAAATGGTGATGGGCTTCTTACCGTCTGCTGGGTGGCGATTGTGCTTGTTCATGGCTGACCTTGGTGGGCGACTCGACGCGGCGTTCGCGTCTGAGTATAGGAAAGATGCCAGCCATTCTAGAGAGGGTGAAACACGTTAATAAGACGCAATGTGTCGTCGTTTTGCGTGGTTACAAGTCATTTTGTAATCTGGTCGAGTCGTAATGACGAAGTATGATCCTGTGGGAGCGAGCCTGCTCGCGAAGCGGTTGTCAGAAAGAACTACCCCAACTGGCCCTCCGCATTCGCGAGCAGGCTCGCTCCCACAGGATAAGGTGCAAGGCTTCAGACCGGCTGGCCCCGATCGATCTTGCTGCTGAGAATGATCGACGTAGTCGTTTTCTCCACCCCGTCCACGCTGCCGATCTGGTCGAGCAGCTGATCCAGCTGCTCCGGCGAATCGGTGCGCAGCCACGCCACATAATCAAATTCGCCGCTGACCGCGCACAACTGCTGGACCTGGGCCATGGCGCTCAAGCGTCGCAGTACCTCTTTACCGGAGCGTGGCTGCACCTTGATGCCGACATAGGCCTGCAGGCCGCCATCGATCACCCGCTGGCCGAGACGCACGCCGTACCCGGTGATCACCTTGGCTTTCTCCAGCCGAGCCAGGCGCGAGGTCACGGTGGTGCGGGCAATCCCCAGTTGTCGGGCAAGCATGGCGACGCTTTCCCGCGCGTTGATTTGCAGGGCCGCGATCAACTGGCGGTCGATTTCGTCGAGGACGGGAGGGCGGATCTCAGTCAAGGTTGGCTCCGGCGCGGGCATCAATGGCGGGCATGTTACAGGTTCCCTCGCTCGAAATAGCCAGTGGCAGGTAAAGCCAACGCCCGCCAGGCGGCTGCCAGGTGCGCCTGGGAAGACCTGAGCCAGACGCCTTCCTGGCAGATCAGTTGCTCAGTGGGCAACTGCAGCAGAGCGTCCAGTGAGAACGACTGCGCCGAACCCTGATCCTCGTCGGCTTCGGTCTCCCAGTCGCGCTGGAAGCTTCGCAGGCGTAGTTGCTCTTCTTCGAAGCTTTCAAATAGCGGCCGATTGCCCAGCCATTGCGGATGTATACGCAGCGTACGCGCCTCAACATCAAGGAGCTGCAGTTGCCAACCGCGGTAACTGCCACACAGTTCCGTGACATCGATCGCCATGCAGGTCAGGGCCAGGTAGCGGCTGTCTGCCGACCAGATCATCGAGGGCGCCAGATCAACCAACGCGCAGCCTGAGGCTGTCAGCAAATGCCCGCCGAGACGGGGCGTACCGGTACGCACCCAGCTGTCGGCGTATTCCGTCTCACTGCCGAACAGCCAGGCGGCATCCTGATCATTCGGCGCGGGCTGGATGAAATCTCCCTCGGCAGTGGCCGCTTGCGGGCCAGCCACCAGACGCCAAGGCGGGACGGCTTTGAGCTGCGAGTCTGTCGGCTGCAACTGCACAGTGTTGTAGAACAGCCGGGATTGCTCGTTGGGACGGAAGAACGACGCGTCGCCGCCAACCTCTGGCGCGGCGATGTTGAAACGTTGCAACGGGCTGCTTTCCCTATCTTGATCAAGGCGGCCCTGGATCACTGCCAGATTCAATCGACCATCGCGCAAATCCAGTATCCGTTCCACCCACATGGGCGGCCCTTCCAGCAGGCGTTGCTCCTGCACATCCGCCACCAGCGCATGGCTGGTGACTGTCGTTGAGTTTTCAAAGGGCAGCAGCGCCAGATAGCGTCCACAATCGGAAACCCGATGGTCCAGCAGCCAAGCCCCCGGCAACGACCAGTCGCCGATCCGGCAGCGATAGCCACCCAGGCCTTGGCGATTGTCACCGAGCCAGGTCAGGACAGCGCGCACATCGCCTTGCAATGGTTGCGTCTCGATGCACGAGTCGCCTCGCCGACCCGTGCTGTCCAGCGGCAGCATGATCGCCATGCGGGTCAGCTTGAACTCACCGACCTGCACGCGACCTTGAGCGTCATGACCGGTTTGGGTCTCGGTATCGCCGTGGATACTCTCCAGGCGGTAGCCATAACGGCCGGCGCCTGGTCGCGGATAATCGAGATACGAGCCGATACGGACATGGCTCGCATCAAGGCTCAATAATTCGTGCCAATAAAAGGACGGCTCCGCGTCGCTCCTCACCCACGGCGAGGGCAGGGCTCGCCAGCCATGATCCACTTGCCACAACCAGTACTGATTGCCATCCGCCTCGTTGGCCTGCTCCCGGGCCAGACAGACCAGGGCGCGGTTATCGCCGCTCCAGACCAGTGGCGCATCGGCTGCCATGACCAGGCCCGATGGTTGACCATTGAGGCTGATGGCGTAGCGCGGCGAATACAGTGGCTCCAATGGCTGGGCCAGATCGCGAAAGGTCTTGGGCAACAAGATGTCGCCCTGCAGGATTTGCCCCCCATCAATGGAAGTCCGTTCGAAGCTGCGCGCAACACTGTCAGGATTCCAGCCAGGCTCCAGCCAAAGGTCCGCAAACGGGATCAGCTCGGCTACTTCGGCGGCCTGCAACAGTTCATCCAGTCGGGCCTGACGAACGCTGTTGTCAACCAAGGGGCTATGGCGGCCGCTCAGTTGATCCAGGTCCAGGGCATCCAGCTCCCAGAACTCGCTTTCGGCACAGCGGTACAGCTTGCGTTGCTCCCGGTCGAGAACGACCAGTCCCCATTCCTGGCGGGACGGTACCGGCGCGGCGAAATAGCGACCGTCGCTGGAGAACACCGCCGAGGAGCCAAGGCCTTGCAAGAGCACGCCATCAGGAAACAGATAATCGCAATGAACGGGGCCGCCCATGGCAATTTCGCTGTGGTTGAACACCCGGATCGGCTCGCCCTCGGGCGTCAGCAGCGGCTCGTTTGTGCCCCACGCACTCGGCCCCTGGCCCTGGGCGGGGGCCGGCGCCAACCCAAGGCGGCGCTCCCACTTGCTCACGCAGGCGAGCCCGCCGCCAATGGCGACGATCGCCACCAGAATACCCCACCACTCAGGCAATGCCCGCCCCAGACTGAAACCCAGGCCAAACACCGCGCCGACAGTCAGCCGGGCGATACCCCGGCCCACCCCCAAAAAGCCCAACCGCGCGGCAAGACCCATCAGCAAACCAAGCAATACCACCGCCAGCAAGGCCAGCGGCGGCGGCAGTATGGTGATGAAAAAGGCTGGCACCACCAGGATGCCGAGTTGCCAGAAGAGTTCGAGGAACAGGCGGGGAAGGCTGGGGCTGGCGATGATGGGCGTCTCGGCGGGGTATTGGAAATCTGATTGTAAGTGAGCGGACGTTAAAAAAGACAAAGTCCCGCCGCTCGTTGTTTTGATTATTTGGCGTGTTTGGTATACGTTACATCTCAATCATTTTGTCGCGTATACGAGACATGGATTACTCCCTCATTACTACCCGCCTCGGCGTACAGATCAGGCAACGCCGTTCAAATCGCGGGCTGACCCAAGCTAGTCTGGCCGCCTTGGCCGGCATCCCCCGGCAGAAGGTGATTGCGATCGAGAAGGGTGACGTGTCGGTAAGCATGGCCGCTTATGCGCGAGTCCTGGGAGCACTGGATTGCGAGTTGGCCGTGATACCGGCCGCGATGCCGACACTGGATGAAATTGAAGGGGTATTCGACTGATGGCAGCTGTTTGCAAGCGCTGGAACGAGTAGTGGCTCGCTCAACCGGGCTTGGTGAGCAGGCCCCGCATGTGGTGGCGTCGATCAAGCAGTGTGCGGAGCCGTTCTTGAGAACCTTTGGATAGGTGCAGCGCTTGCGCCAAGAAACACAAAAGCCGCGCAATGCGCGGCTTTCAATTTGGTGGGCCCACACGGACTCGAACCGTGGACCAAAGGATTATGAGTCCTCTGCTCTAACCAACTGAGCTATAGGCCCTCAGTAGGCCGCGGATTATAGCGACGGTTTCTCGGCTGTGCTATCCGAAAAATCCGATACGGTCACATGCAGAAACGTCGCGGCAAATTCTTCGGCGCACAGGGGCAGGCTGACGATGTAGCCCTGGATCTGCTCGCAGCCTTCCTCGGCGAGAAATTGCTGTTGGGCGAGGGTTTCGACGCCCTCGGCGATGATGCTGAATTGCATGCTCCGGCCCAGGGCGATGATTGCCCGCACGATGGCCACATCGTGGGGGTCGTCGGGCAGGCCGCGGACGAAAGACTGGTCGATTTTCAGGATGTCCAGCGGCAGGCGCTTGAGGTAGCTCAGCGAGGAATAGCCGGTGCCGAAGTCGTCGATGGCCAGTTGCACGCCGAGTTTTTTCAGTTGATACAGTACCGTCAGGGCCTCTTCGGCCTGGCTCATGATGAAGTTTTCGGTAATCTCCAGTTGCAACAAACCAGGCTCAAGGTGGTTTTCCCGCAGCAATTGTTCGATCCGATTCAGCAGGTTGGGCTGACGCAGTTGGGCGCCGGCCAGGTTGACTGACAATGGCCCGAGGCTTTCGTGACAGCTGTTCCATGCGTGCAGTTGCCGGCAGGCGTTTTCCAGTACCCAATCGCCGATTTGCAGGATCATGCCGTTTTCTTCGGCCAGGGGGATGAAATGCTCCGGTGGTACGTCGCCAAAGGTCGGATGGGTCCAGCGAATCAATGCCTCGGCGCCCACCAGCCGGTTGTCGATGAGGCTGATTTTCGGCTGGAACGACAACGACAGTTCGTTGCGTTCGATCGCCCGACGCAGCTCGTGTTCCAGTGCCACGCGCTCGCTGGCCTGGGCCGTGAGGTCGCGAGTGTAGCTTTCCACCCGGTTGCGGCCCTTGGCCTTGGAGCGGTACATCGCCGCGTCGGCGTTTTTGACCAGCGTGGCGACATCGCAGCCATCCTGCGGATAGAGGCTGGTGCCGATGCTGGCACTGATGAAAAACTCATGCTCGCCGGCCTGGAACGGCGCGCAGAAACAGTTCAATAGCTTCTGCGCAATGTGCTCGGCATCGCTGGGCTGCTGCAGGCCGGGCAGCAGGATGATGAATTCGTCACCGCCCAGGCGCGCCACGGTGTCGATATCACGCAGTTGCTCGCGCAGGCGCACGGCAATGCCCTTGAGCAGCAGATCGCCGACCGGGTGCCCGAGGCTGTCGTTGATGTGTTTGAAACGGTCCAGGTCCAGGAACAACACCGCGCCTTGGCCGCCATTTTCTTGCTGACTATTGAGCGCCGAGAGCAAACGGCTTTCGAACAGGGTGCGATTCGGCAGGCCCGTGAGCGGGTCGTGATGCGCCTGGTAGTCGAGTCGGGCCTGGGCGTGCTTGAGGCTTGAAATGTCGGCAAAGACCGCGACGAAATGGGTGGTCTGTTGTTCCTGGTTGCGCACGGCGCTGATGGTCAGCCAACTGGGATACAGCTCGCCATTCTTGCGTCGGTTGGAGATCTCACCCTGCCAGTGGCCCTCCGCCGTCAACTGATGCCACATCGCGGCATAAAACGCGCTGTCGTGCAGCCCGGAAGCAAGCAGCCGAGGCGTATGGCCCAGGGCTTCGGTTTCGCTATAGCCGGTGATTTCGGTAAAGGCTCGGTTCACGGCGCTGATGTGCTGTTGCGTATCGGTGATCAGTACGCCTTCGGCGGTGCTTTCGAATACGGTGGCGGCCTGCTGCAGTTTCTCCTGCATGAAGTGGCGTTCGGTGATGTCCCGGGCGATAGTCAGCATGCAGTCCTCGTTGCCGATGGGCAGCGGACGGCTGGACACCTCGCAGAGCCGTATCTGCCCGTCGTTACGGCGGATATGGCAGCTGAAGTCCTTTACGAAACCGTCCCGCTGCAGCAGGTCGAGCATCTGCTTGCGCTCGTTGAGATTGACCCAGATTCCCAGGTCCAGAGTCGAACGATCAACCGACAGGGCGCTGTTGAAACCGGTAATGCGGCTGAAACCGTCGTTGACTTCAATCAGCAAACCATCGCTCTGCCTGGATAGCAGCAAGCCGTCGGGCGAGGCATGAAAAGCCTTGGCGAACTTTTCTTCGGAGGTCTGCAATTGTTGCTGGGTCTCCTTGAGCTGGCTGATGTCCCGCACCACCACGACCAGCGCGGGCGTGGTGTCCAGATCAAAGGGTTCGGCAGATATCAGCCCGGTGAACACTTCGCCGTTGCTGCGTTGGAAAGGCATTTCCAGATTGCGAATGCTCCCGGCCTGCAACCGCTGGAGCAGGCTCGGGCCGACGCCCTGTATGCCCCAGATATCCAGGTCGGTAGCGCTTTTGCCGACCACCTCCGCGGCGCTGAGGCCGATCTGCTCTTCGAAGGCTTTGTTGACCTCCAGCAGGCAACCGTCCAGCAGGCGGGCAATCACCAGGATGTCCGGGCACTGGCGAAACACCGAGCCGAACTTCTGTTCGGAAAGGCGCAGCGCTTCCTCAGTGTGCTTGGCTTCACTGATGTCGATCATCAGTCCGCGCATCAACGGTTCATGGCCATGCTTGATCAGGCTGACGATGTCCCGCACCCACAGGCAGCGACCGTCGGCGGTGATCACCCGGTAATCGATGCAATGGTCGCGGCCGGCAAGGACTTCGTGATCACAATATGTCTGCGCGCGGATCAGGTCCGCCGGGTGAATGATGTTGCGCCAGAATCCGGGGATGAGCCAATGGGCGAGGGGGTAGCCGAGCAATTCTTCGGCGTGAGGCGATACATAGCTGTAGGTAAAGTCGCTGACCCTGGCCTCCCAGGCAATCGCCGAAAGGCTCTCTACCAGCCCGCGATAATGGTACTCGCTGCTGCGCAACTCCTGTTCCAGGTCGACGCGTCGGGCTATTTCCGAACTCAGGCGACGGTTGATGCGAATCACCACCGCCAGGATGGCGATCAACAGCAGCAGCCCGGGCAGGCCGTAAAGCAGCAGGTCTGACCAGAGCTGGCGATGGTCCCGCACGTTGCCAACCCATTTTTCCTGGATTTCGCTGATCTCCATCGGCGTCATGTCCGCCAGGACCTTGTCGAGGATGCCCACCAATATCTTGTTTTCCCGTGGGACGGCCATCGCCAACTGATAGCGATAAGGCGTTTCTCCGCTGACGTAGAGCCCGTCAAGCTTGAGCTGGCGCAAGCTCCACACGCTGGAAGCAAGATCGCCCACCACCGCATCGACTTCATCGGTCGCCAAGGCCTGTAGCGCCGAACTGACGTTGGGCAGCGCGACCAGGTTCAGGTCGGGGTGGTGGTTGCGCAACAGTTCGTGGGGGGCATAGTTCTCCACCACGGCAATTTTCAGCCCGTAAAGGTCTTCGAGCTTATGGGGTCGGGGCCCGCCTTTATGGGCCAGGATGACAATCGGAAAATCGAGGTAGGGGCGAGTGAACGACAGGTAGTTCTGGCGTTCGGGGGTGGACATGATGCCCGGTAGAAGGTCGATCTTGCCCTGCACGACCTGTTCCAGCACCTCCGTCCAACTGACGGGTTCGATGGGGGTGAGCGTGACGGCCAGTTTCTCGCGGATGATGTCGACATAGTCGGCGGCCAGGCCTTGGTAGCGGCCGTTGTCGTCGCGAAATTCGAACGGCGGCCATGACGCATCGACACCCAGGCGCAGGTCGGGGTGGTCCTTGAGCCAACGGCGTTCTTCCTCCGTGAGCGTCAACGCGCCGGCCGTTGCGGTCCAGGTCATCAGTGACAGCAAAAGCACGGCCGTCAGTCTGGGCATCACGGTCTCGTCATGGCTGGGAAAGGATGATTCGAGTGTAGACGGACAACAGGGCGGGGGAGCAAGAAGGAAGAGTTATCTGCACATAACAAAACCCCCGGCAGGGCCGGGGGTTTGAAGGTCACTCGTCGAGGAACGAACGCAGATGCTCGCTTCGCGTCGGGTGGCGCAGTTTGCGCAACGCCTTGGCTTCGATCTGACGAATCCGCTCACGAGTCACATCGAACTGTTTACCGACTTCCTCGAGGGTGTGGTCGGTGTTCATGTCGATGCCGAAGCGCATCCGCAGTACCTTGGCTTCACGGGCAGTGAGGCCGGAAAGGACTTCGCGAGTCGCTTCCTTGAGGCTCTCAACGGTGGCGACATCAATCGGCGACTGCATGGTGGAGTCTTCGATGAAGTCACCCAGATGAGAGTCTTCGTCATCACCGATCGGGGTTTCCATGGAGATCGGCTCTTTGGCGATCTTCAATACCTTGCGGATCTTGTCCTCAGGCATTTCCATGCGTTCGCCCAGCTCTTCCGGCGTCGGTTCGCGACCCATTTCCTGCAACATCTGCCGGGAAATACGGTTGAGCTTGTTGATCGTCTCGATCATGTGCACCGGGATACGGATGGTGCGGGCCTGGTCCGCGATCGAGCGAGTGATCGCCTGACGAATCCACCAGGTTGCATAAGTCGAGAACTTGTAGCCGCGACGGTATTCGAACTTGTCCACCGCCTTCATCAGGCCGATGTTGCCTTCCTGGATCAGATCGAGGAATTGCAGGCCACGGTTGGTGTACTTCTTGGCAATCGAGATCACCAGGCGCAAGTTCGCTTCGACCATCTCTTTCTTCGCGCGACGGGCCTTGGCCTCGCCGATCGACATGCGACGGTTGATGTCCTTGATTTCAGCGATGCTCAGGCCAGTCTCGGCCTCCAGCGCGCTCAGCTTCTGCTGGCAACGAATGATGTCCGGTTGCAGGCGGCCAATCGCTTCGGCGTATTTGCTCTTGCCTTTGGCCAGTGCATCGGTCCAGCTTTCGTCGACTTCATGGCCAGGGAACTGGCGCAGGAAATCTGCACGCGGCATGCGGGCGTCACGCACACACAGTTGCATGATCGCGCGCTCTTGCTGACGCAGACGATCCAGGGCACTGCGAACACGCTCGACCAGGCCTTCGAACTGCTTGGGCACCAGCTTGATCGGCATGAACAGCTCAGCCAGCGCCAACAGTTCGGCAATTGCCTGCTTGTTGTTGCGACCATGCTTTTTCAGCGCCTTGCGGGTGATCTCCATCTGGTCGGCCACGGCGCCAAAACGCTGGGCGGCGATGACCGGGTCCGGACCGCTTTCGGCTTCTTCTTCGTCGTCGCTGGCTTCGGCGTCGTCATCGTCGGTCTCATCGTCGGCCTTGACGGCTTTCGGGTCGACCAGCGGCGGCACCTCGGCGGCAGGCGGCGCGATGCCGTCGTCCGGGTCGATGTAACCGCTCAGGACGTCAGACAGGCGCCCACCTTCGGTGGTGACGCGGGTGTATTCGGAGAGAATATGGTCGACCGTGCCAGGGAAGTGCGCGATTGCGCCCATCACTTCACGGATGCCTTCTTCAATACGCTTGGCGATTTCAATTTCGCCTTCACGCGTGAGGAGCTCTACCGTACCCATCTCACGCATGTACATGCGCACGGGATCGGTGGTGCGACCAATGTCGGTCTCGACCGCTGCCAACGCTGCGGCCGCTTCTTCAGCGGCCGCCTCGTCGGTATCGGCGTCGGCCAGCATAAGGGCATCCTTATCTGGAGCAACCTCGAATACGTTGATCCCCATGTCGTTGATCATGCGGATGATGTCTTCCACCTGTTCCGGATCTGAAATATCCTCCGGCAGGTGGTCGTTGACCTCCGCGTAAGTCAGGTAGCCCTGCTCACGACCCAATAGGATCAACTCTTTGATACGAGACTGCTGTTGCGCTTTTCCGGACATAACACCCTATCCACTGAAGGTCTTGGCGGGCAAAAAACAAGCCGAGGATTATACCTGAGCTGTGACCTCACGCGCCAGTTGAGGTCGGGTTTGATGCGCAAACATTGCGGCTGAGTAAGTCACGCAATTGGTTTTTCTCTTCGCTGGTCAACTCGCTCTGGCGAGCTTTGCGCAGAAGTTGTTCCAGGTTTCGCTCGCGTTGGCGGGCGGACAAGCTAGTAATGGTGTCGAAAAACTGTTGTTCAAGGTTATCTCCCTCTATCAGCCATTCCTTCTCGGCCAATGCCTTCAAAAGGCGCCCCTGCTCGGTGCCGTGCCACCGCGCGATCAACTGGAATGAGTTTAGCTTGGGGTTCTTCTGCACAGCTTCAAGGAGCGCGACCAGCAATTGTGTATTGCTGTGGTCCTCGGCGGCGAAGTGCCCGGCATCCTCTACCTTTTCAGCCAACTGCGGGTGGTGCAGCAGGGTGCGCAGGGCAGCCAGTGTTGGTGGTTCGACGGCGGCCGGCACGCGCGGGGCACGTGGCTGGTCGCGATCGCCGCGCTTGCCGGTCTTGTCCCAGGGTTTCTTGTCCCATTTCTTGCCGCCGGCACCGGGTTTCTTCGGTGTCCATTCCTGCTGCGGCGCGTAGTCCTGCTGGGTTTGATGATAGTCGGCGAAGTCGGGTATCGCGTCGTAGTCGATGCCCGGGTCGTAAGCCGGCGGTGCCTCCTGGGGGGCACTGTGGGCCAGCTGGCTGACCGCTTCGCTGTTCAGCCCGGTAATTTCCGTCAGGCGTTGACGCATCAAGGTCCGCAGGTTGGCGCCGGGCACCTTGTCGATCAGCGGTGCCGCGAGCGTGGCCATATGGGCCTTGCCTTCGAGGGAGCGCGGATCGGCTTCTTCGGTCAATTGCTGGAAAAAGTAGTCGGCCAGCGGCTGTGCGTGCTGGTTGATCCGCGCACGGAACGCATCGGTGCCCTCGGAGCGCACCAGGGTGTCCGGGTCCTCGCCCTCGGGCAGGAACAGAAAACGTGCGCGCCGCCCGTCCTGCAGGCAGGGCAGCGTCGCTTCAAGCGCGCGCCAGGCGGCGTTGCGTCCGGCCTGGTCGCCGTCGAAGCAGAACAGCACGCTCGGCACGACGCGAAACAGGCGCTTCATGTGTTCTTCGCTGGTGGCCGTGCCCAGGGTCGCAACGGCGTTGCGCAAGCCTTGCTGGGCCAGGGCGATGACGTCCATGTAGCCTTCGACAACGATGATTTCATCGAGGTTGCGATTGTTCTTGCGCGCCTCGTACAGGCCGTAGAGTTCCTGACCCTTATGGAAAACCGGGGTCTCCGGGGAGTTCAGGTACTTGGGCTTGTCGTCCCCCAGCACCCGGCCGCCAAAGGCGATGATCCGCCCGCGGGTATCGCGGATCGGGAACATCACCCGGTCACGGAAGCGGTCGTAGCGCTTGCCCGTCTCGGCGTTCTCGATCAGCAGGCCGGCGTCGATCATGGCGCGTTGCTGCAGCGTATCGCTGCTCAGATGTTTGTACAGGTTGTCCCAGCCCGGCGGGGCGAAGCCCAAGCCGAAGTCGCGAGCAATCTCACCGGTCAGGCCGCGGCCCTTGAGATAGTCCACCGCCGCCTTGCGGGCCGGATGGCTTTTTAGTGCCTGGCGATAAAAGTCGGCTGCTGCCGTGAGCAGCGGGTACAGCGGCGAATCGGTGGGTTGGCGAGGCTTGTGTTGTCGTCCGCTTTCCTCGCGAGGAATTTCCATGCCGGCGGCTTTGGCCAGTTCCTCGACGGCCTGGGGGAAATCCAGGTTGTCGTGGTCCATGATGAAGCCGAGGGCATTGCCGCCAGCGCCGCAGCCGAAGCAATAGTAGAACTGCTTGTCGGGGCTGACGCTGAAGGAGGGGGTTTTTTCTTTGTGAAACGGGCAGCAGGCTGTGTAGTTCTTGCCCGCTTTCTTCATTTGCAGGCGAGAGCTGACCACGTCGACGATGTCGGTGCGGTTCAGGAGGTCGTCAATAAAGCTCTGGGGAATTAGCCCGGCCATGGCGTTCTCATCATCACTGCGCGAAATAGGAGCCCAAAATCAGCTGCGGAGTCGGTTCCTGGTCCTGAGGCACGGAAAATGGTGGCTCGACCGGGTCGTCTGCATCATTGCTGTCGGGAAGTGTATCTGCCGATTATCCACTGACGTTAATGGCTATCAGTATTCGACTGTACGAAATGTGTTGCGCTGAGTCCGGTAACGGCCGGTCAGGCCTCGGATAGCTCATGAAGCGGGCACGCAGCGGTGCCTTGGGCTGATCGTCGTTAGAGGAATCAGGGTGTGCTCGTCAGTAGCCTTGGAAGGCTCGTCAGAAGAGACGTGCACCGCTGGCAAAAGAGCCAGGTCTGACGCGATAAAGCAGATCGTCTTGGTCGCGTCTGCGACTTTGACGGTGAAGCATCAAGCGTTGTTCCGCAAATGCCATAAGCCCGGCTTGGAGGCCGGGCTTGGCAAGAAGCTTGCGACGGGCGTCTGTGTATTAGTACAGACGTACGGCGCGGCGCTGTTCGCGCTGAACTTTCTTGGCGTGACGCTTAACAGCGGCTGCTGCTTTGCGCTTACGCTCGGAAGTCGGCTTCTCGTAGAATTCGCGGCTACGAACTTCAGCCAGAACACCGGCTTTTTCGCAGGAGCGCTTGAAACGACGCAGAGCTACGTCGAAGGGTTCGTTCTCTTTTACTTTGACGGCTGGCATCCAGAGCTACCTTCATTCATTACCGGGGTCAACATCCTCGCGGCAAAAGAGCACTTGAAGACGTCGGTTTTTAAGGGTTGCGGATGTTAACCCCTCAACGCTCGGAATGCAAAGCCTCTGATCGAAAACCGCTGGTCGGGGCACAACGCGACGACTATTATGCGCGCCTTCGAATTCAGCCTCTACAAGGCGCAACCCATGCTAGTACTGGGATTAGAAACGTCCTGCGACGAAACCGGCGTCGCCCTCTACGACAGTGAACGTGGCCTGCTGGCCGACGCGCTGTTCAGCCAGATCGACCTGCACCGCGCGTACGGCGGCGTGGTGCCGGAGCTTGCGTCACGCGATCACGTCAAGCGCATGCTGCCCTTGATCCGCCAGGTCCTGGCCGAAGGCGGCTGCGTGCCGACCGAGATCGACGCCATCGCCTACACGGCCGGGCCGGGTCTGGTGGGCGCACTGTTGGTCGGTGCCTCCTGTGCCCAGGCGCTGGCCTTTGCCTGGGGCATTCCGGCCTTGGGCGTGCACCACATGGAGGGCCACCTGCTGGCGCCGATGCTGGAGCCGCAGCCGCCGGAGTTTCCGTTCGTCGCTTTGTTGGTATCCGGAGGCCATACGCAGCTCGTGCGGGTCGATGGAATCGGCCAATACCAACTCATGGGCGAGTCGCTCGACGACGCCGCGGGCGAGGCTTTTGATAAAACCGCCAAGATGATGGGGCTCAATTATCCTGGCGGACCGGAAATCGCACGACTTGCCGCTCAAGGCATTGAAGGGCGTTTCCTATTCCCGCGTCCGATGTGCGACCGGCCTGGACTGGATTTCAGCTTCAGCGGCCTGAAAACCTTCGCGCTGAATACCTGGCAACAATGCGTCAATGCCGGGGACGACAGTGAGCAAGCCCGTTGCGACATCTCCCTGGCGTTCCAGCAGGCCGTGGTGGAGACTTTGACGATCAAGTGCAAGCGCGCGCTGAAACAAGCTGGGCTCAAGCGCCTGGTGATTGCCGGCGGGGTGAGCGCGAACAAGGCCTTGCGGGTATCCCTGGAGAAAATGCTCGGCGATATGAAGGGCGACGTTTACTACGCTCGGCCGGAGTTCTGTACAGATAACGGCGCGATGATCGCTTTTGCCGGTTGCCAGCGCCTGCAAGCGGGGCAGCAGGAAAGCCTGGCGATCAGCGTTCAGGCGCGCTGGCCCATGGAGCAACTTTCACCGCTGTGAGGCGTTATCAGAAGTGCCGTTCGCGCCCGGCGAACAGGTCGCGTAGATTGCCCCGGTGGCGCCAGACGATCAGCGCAACGAGTGTCGTCATCGGCAGCAACGCCGCCGGTTCCTGCCAGGCCAGCAAAGGCAGGGTCAGTGGCGTGGCGATCAATGCGGCCAGGGAGCTGGTGCGGGTCAGGTAGAAGGTCAGCAGCCAGGCGCACACGGCAAGCAGGGCGGCAGGCGGGTACAGGCCCAGCAGCATGCCGGCGGCGGTGGCGACACCCTTGCCGCCGCGAAAGCGGAAGTACAGCGGGAACAGATGGCCGATGACCGCGCAGACGCCGACCCAGGCCTGTTGCTGCAACGAAAGCCCTGCGAGGCTGGCGAGCAGAACCGGCACGAGGCCTTTGCAGAGGTCGCCAAGCAGGGTCAGGACGGCAAGCTTGCGTCCGGCCAGGCGCAGCATGTTGGTGGCGCCGGCATTGCCTGAGCCACTCATTCGCGGATCCGGGCGACCGGTCAGGCGGCTGAGCAAAATGGCAAAGGACAGTGAGCCGAGCAGGTAGGCGAGGATCGCCAATGACCAAAACATGCTAGCTATTCCGGGCGAGGAAGCCCCTGATTCTAACGGCGCAACGCGCCCTTGTCGTGCTGCGGAGAAGAGAGCTTGGACAGAGTATTTATCGAAGGCCTGGAAGTCGACACGGTGATTGGTGCCTACGACTGGGAGCGAGGCATCCGACAGTGCCTGCGGCTTGATCTGAGTTTTGCCTGGGATAATCGTCCGGCGGCTGCGGGCGACGACCTGAACCTGGCCCTCGACTACGCCAGCGTATCGGCCCGCATCCAGGCATTTGCCGAGCAGGCGCAGTTCCAATTGGTCGAAACCTTTGCCGAGCGACTGGCCCAAGAGCTCATGGATGAGTTCAGGATCACCTGGCTGCGCCTGAAAGTGACCAAGCCCGGGGCCGTGCCGGCCGCTACCGGCGTTGGCGTGGAGATCGAGCGCGGATGTCGCTGACTCAGGTTTTTCTCGGGCTCGGAAGCAATATCGAGCGCGAAATCCATTTGTGCGCGGGGCTTGAGGCTCTGGCCGGTTTCCTGGTGGATATGCGCTGTTCGGCCGTATTCGAAAGTCAGCCGGTGGGTATCAAGAGCGGGCCGTTCTTCAATTTCGTCGTGTCGGCGTTCACCGATCTTCCACTGATGGAGCTGGACCGCCGCCTCAAGTTCATCGAGGCCGATAATGGCCGCTACGCGCCGGACCGCAAGGGTTTGCCGTTGGATATCGACGTGCTGCTGTATGGCGAGCAGGTCGGCAACTTCGATGGGTTGATCCTGCCGCGCGCGGAAATTCTCAAGAATGCTTTTGTCTTGTGGCCTTTATCGTTGATTGCGCCGGACCGGATTCATCCAGGCGTGGGCAAGAGCTTTTCCACGTTGTGGGAAGAAGCACAGATTGATCAGGTGCTGGCGCCGGTGGCTTTCGAGTGGCGAGGTCAGCCGCTTACGCCACTAGATCTGCTGTGACGCGCCTGCCGTCATCGCGAGCAAGCTCGCTCCCACAGTGATCTGGGCTGAACACAAAATATGTGCCTGCTGAGATACCAATGTGGGAGCGAGCTTGCTCGCGATGGCGGAGGTACAACCGCCAAAGATGTAAGCTGACCGGAAAAATTACTGTCCGCTCGCCGCCTCCTTGTAAGCCTTCAACGCCCTGAGGCGCTCTCGCTTGATCGCTTCACCCAGTTCCGGCCCCTTGAAACCCTTCTCCAGCAAAGGTTGCACCGCCACGCCGCGGGCCGCTGACGCAGCGCCCCGCAGGTAATCAGCCTGTGGGTAACTTCGTTTCTCAAGCCCCTTGCGCCCTCGCGCATCCATCTCGCATGCGGCAATGAACTCCTCGAAACGCTGGGGGCGCCGGTACACATCAAAGCTCTGCAGCAGCTCAAGCAAAGTGGTTGCCCGGAGCTCCAGCGCGCGATGTCCATGGGTGTGGTATTGACCCACCAGAAGTGCCAGTTCCTGGCAGTCACGGGGCGCTTTGAAGCGTTCGTTGACTGCTTTGATCAGCTTCAGGCCCTTGTGCTCATGGGCGATGTGTCTTGGCCATTCATGCTCGGGTGTCAGACCTTTGCCGAGGTCATGCAACAGGCAAGCCCAGCGGACCGTCAGTGGCTGTTTGTGCAGCGCCGACTGTTCCAGCACGCTCAAGGTATGGACGCCGCTGTCGATTTCCGGGTGATGAGCTTCAGGCTGCGGGACCCCGAACAGCGCATTGACCTCGGGCATCAATACCTTGAGGGCATCGCAGTCGCGCAGTACCTGGATAAATACTTGTGGCTGATCTTCCATCAGGGCGCGGGAGATCTCTTTCCAGCTGCGTTCGGCAGTCAAAGCTTCCAGCTCGCCAGATTCACTGAGCTTGCGCATCAACGCGAGGGTTTCGTCCGCCACCTTGAAACCCAGCGGGGCATAACGTGCGGCAAAGCGGGCAACTCGCAGAACTCGCAGTGGATCCTCGGCAAACGCCGGGGAAACGTGCCGCAGCAGGCGATCTTCGAGATCGCGCTGGCCGTGGTAGGGATCGGTGAGGTTGCCATGGTCGTCTTCGGCCATGGCGTTGATTGTCAGGTCCCTGCGGATGAGGTCTTCTTCGAGCGTCACCTCGGGGCTGGCATGGAATACGAAGCCACCGTAACCCCTGCCGCTCTTGCGTTCGGTGCGAGCGAGGGCGTATTCCTCGCCAGTCTTCGGGTCAAGGAATACCGGAAAATCAGCCCCCACGGGACGGAATCCCTTGGCCAGCATTTCCTCGGCGGTGGCGCCCACGACCACCCGGTCGATGTCGGTGACGGGGATGCCGAGCAGGCGATCACGAACAGCGCCGCCGACTTTGTAGATCTGCATAAAAAACCTCCGTTGGGCCGACAGGATAAACCTTTAAGCCGGCCCTTCGGAGGCGAAAACGCTATCAAAGATGAATGACGGCCAAGTCCAGGCGCCCGTAATCTCCTTCGCCTTGTTCGCCGCGCGGCGGCACATGGTGGGTTTTCATCACCTGGTCGCCCTGCAGGGTTTCCAGGTGGATGTCGAACCCCCAAAGCCGATGCAGGTGCTTGAGGACCTCGTCGGTGGAATCGCCCAGCGGTTTGCGGTTGTGCTGCTGGTGACGCAGGGTCAGGGAACGATCACCCCGACGGTCGATGCTGTAGATCTGCACGTTGGGCTCGCGATTACCGAGATTGTATTGCGCTGCCAGGGTTTCACGGATGACCCGGTAACCGCTCTCGTCGTGGATGGCGGGCACCAGCAGGTCATCCTTCTGATCATCGTCCATGATGCTGAACAGCTTGAGGTCGCGGATCACCTTGGGCGAAAGGTACTGCAGGATGAAACTCTCGTCCTTGAAGCTGCTCATGGCGAATTTGATCGTGGAAAGCCAGTCCGAGCCGGCGATTTCCGGAAACCAGCGGCGATCCTCTTCGGTAGGGTCTTCACACATGCGGCGAATGTCGCGGTACATGGCAAAGCCCAGGGCATATGGGTTGATACCGCTGTAGTAGGGACTATCGAACCCTGGCTGGAATACCACGCTGGTATGGGAGGTCAGGAACTCCATCATGAAGCCATCGGTGACCAGGCCCTCGTCGTACAGGTCGTTCATCAACGTGTAGTGCCAGAATGTTGCCCAGCCCTCGTTCATCACCTGGGTCTGGCGCTGAGGGTAGAAATACTGGGCGATCTTGCGCACGATGCGTACGATTTCACGCTGCCAGGGTTCCAGCAGCGGCGCGTGTTTCTCGATGAAATAAAGGATGTTCTCCTGGGGCTCGGCAGGGAACCGCGCGTTGTCTTTCTCGCTGTACTTGTCCGCGCCTTTGGGAATGGTCCGCCAAAGATCGTTGATCTGCTTTTGCAGGTGTTCTTCACGGTCCTTCTGGCGCCGGCGCTCTTCCTCCGCGGAAATCGGATACGGCCGCTTGTAGCGGTCCACACCATAGTTCATCAGGGCGTGGCAGGAATCCAGCAGGTCCTCCACCGCATCAATGCCGTGGCGTTCCTCGCACTGCATGATGTACTGCTTGGCGAACACCAGGTAATCGATGATCGAGCTGGCGTCGGTCCAGGTGCGGAACAGATAGTTGCCCTTGAAGAAACTGTTGTGGCCATAGCAGGCATGCGCCACCACCAGCGCCTGCATGCAGATGGTGTTTTCTTCCATCAGGTAGGCGATGCAGGGATCGGAGTTGATCACGATCTCATAGGCCAGCCCCATCTGGCCGCGGCTGTAGGATTTCTCCGTACTGAGGAAATGCTTGCCGTAGGACCAATGGTGGTAGCCCAGTGGCATCCCTACGGATGCATAGGCGTCCATCATCTGCTCGGCGGTGATCACTTCGATCTGGTTGGGGTACGTGTCCAGGGCGTAACGGTCCGCGATACGGCTGATTTCGCGGTCGTAGGCCTGGATCAGCTCGAATGTCCATTCGGAACCGGTGGAAATGGGCTGGCGCTTCTGCTCTTTTTTGGCGGTCATGTCACTAACCTGCGCTGGAAGAGTTCACGGAAGACCGGGTAGATATCCCCGGCCGAGACCAGTTGCTGTTGGGCAAATGTGTCGGAGAAGGCTTCGGCGATGCGTTCGTATTCGTACCACAGGGCCTGGTGTTCGCGTGGAGTAATTTCCACGTAGGTGTAGTACTGGACGAACGGCATGATCTGGTTGATCAGGATGTCACGACAGATTGGCGAGTCGTCGTTCCAGTTATCGCCGTCGGACGCCTGGGCCGCATAGATGTTCCATTCATTGGCGGGGTAACGTTCGGCCATGATCTCCTGCATCAGTTTCAGCGCGCTCGACACGATCGTGCCGCCGGTTTCCCTGGAATAGAAAAACTCTTCCTCGTCGACTTCCCTGGCGCTGGTGTGGTGGCGGATGAACACCACATCGATCTTGTCGTAGTTCCTCTTCAGGAACAGGTACAGCAGGATAAAGAAACGCTTGGCGATGTCCTTGGTGGCTTGGGTCATGGAGCCGGAAACGTCCATCAGGCAGAACATCACGGCCTTCGAACTGGGATTCGGTTGTTTCACCAGGAGGTTGTATTTGAGGTCGAACGTGTCGAGGAACGGCACACGATGGATACGCGCGCTGAGTTTCTCGATTTCCGCTTCCAGGTCCTGGATATCGCCAAAATTGTCGGGCTCTTCACGTTTCAGGCGAGCCAGCTCTTCCTTGGCTTCGCGCAGTTTTGCCCGGCTGCTGCCTGACAGCGCGATGCGTCGGGCATGGGCCGAACGCAGGGTGCGAATAATATTGATGCGTGACGGATTACCCTCGTTGCTGATGCCGGCGCGTACGGTCTTGAAGGTGTCGGTACCGGTCAGGTTGCGCTTGACCAGGTTCGGCAGTTCCAGGTCCTCGAACATGAATTCGAGGAATTCCTCCTGGGTGATCTGGAATACGAACTCGTCCATGCCTTCGCCGGAATTGCCGGCCTTGCCGGGCCCCTTGCCGCCGCCTCCCCCCTGTGGACGCGGGATGTGCTCGCCAGTGGTGAATTCCTTGTTCCCCGGGTGCACGACGGTCTGCTTGCCACCACGGCCGTGGTGAAGCACCGGCTCGTCGATGTCGCGGCCAGGGATGCTGATCTGCTCGCCATGCTCCATGTCCGTAATGGAGCGACGGCTGACCGCCTCTTCGACGGCTTTCTTGATGTGGTCACGGTACCGCCGCAAGAAACGCTGGCGGTTCACCGTGCTCTTGTTTTTGCCATTCAGGCGTCGGTCGATCACATAGCTCATGGGTGCCCTCCGGGCAGCTTCAAGTGGTGAGCTGCAAGCTGCAAGTAGAAGCAGTAACCCTGCTCCAGGGTTCACGCGCTTTCCTCTTGCAGCTTGTCGCTTGCGGCTTGTTGCTGGCTATTGTGATTTACGGACCCGCAGGTACCACTCGGAAAGCAGGCGTACCTGTTTGTCGGTGTAGCCACGTTCGACCATGCGTGTAACGAAGTCGTTGTGTTTTTGCTGGTCCTCCTTGCTGGCCTTGGCATTGAAGCTGATGACTGGCAGCAGGTCTTCGGTGTTGGAGAACATTTTTTTCTCGATAACCACCCGCAGCTTCTCGTAGCTGAGCCAGGTCGGGTTCTTGCCGTTGTTGTTGGCCCGGGCGCGCAGCACGAAGTTGACGATTTCGTTGCGGAAATCCTTCGGATTGCTGATGCCCGCCGGTTTTTCGATTTTTTCCAGTTCCTCGTTCAGTGCCACGCGATTGAGGATTTCGCCGGTTTCCGGGTCGCGGTATTCCTGGTCCTGGATCCAGAAATCCGCATACAGCACATAACGATCGAAGATGTTCTGACCGTACTCGCTGTAGGACTCCAGGTAGGCCGTCTGGATCTCCTTGCCGATGAACTCGATATAACGGGGAGCCAGGTATTCCTTGAGGAAGCGCAGGTACCGCTCACGGGTTTCAGCCTGGAACTGTTCCTGCTCGATCTGCTGTTCAAGTACATAAAGCAGATGGACCGGGTTGGCGGCAATTTCGTGAGGGTCGAAGTTGAAGACCTTGGACAGGATCTTGAATGCGAACCGCGTGGAAAGACCATTCATGCCTTCGTCCACGCCCGCATTGTCGCGGTATTCCTGGATCGACTTGGCCTTCGGATCGGTGTCCTTGAGGTTTTCACCGTCGTAGACGCGCATTTTCGAATAGATGTTGGAGTTTTCCGGCTCCTTGAGACGCGACAGCACGGTGAACTGGGCCAGCATCTTCAGCGTATCGGGGGCGCAATGGGCCTTGGACAGCGAACTGTTGAACAACAGCTTGTCGTAGATTTTGATCTCATCGGTCACCCGCAGGCAGTACGGCACCTTGACGATGTAGATCCGGTCGATGAAGGCTTCGTTGTTCTTGTTGTTGCGGAAGGTATGCCATTCCGACTCGTTGGAGTGGGCCAGCAGGATGCCGCTGAACGGAATCGCCCCCAGCCCTTCGGTACTGTTGTAGTTGCCTTCCTGGGTGGCAGTCAGGAGTGGGTGCAGCACCTTGATGGGCGCCTTGAACATCTCGACGAATTCCATCAGGCCCTGGTTGGCCCGGCACAGCGCGCCCGAATAGCTATAGGCGTCGGCGTCGTTCTGAGGGAATTCCTCCAGTTTGCGAATATCGACCTTACCCACCAGGGCAGAGATATCCTGGTTGTTCTCATCCCCGGGCTCGGTCTTGGCCACGGCGATCTGGTTAAGTATCGAGGGGTAGAGCTTGACCACCCGGAACTGGCTGATGTCGCCGCCGAACTCGGCCAGGCGCTTGGTAGCCCATGGCGACATGATGGTATTGAGATAGCGCCGGGGAATACCAAAGTCTTCCTCGAGAATCGCGCCGTCTTCGGTAGCGTTGAACAGCCCCAGTGGGGACTCGAACACCGGCGAACCCTTGATAGCATAGAAGGGCACTTTTTCGATCAGTTGCTTGAGCTTCTCGGCCAGGGACGATTTACCGCCACCGACGGGGCCGAGCAGATAGAGGATTTGTTTTTTCTCCTCCAGGCCTTGGGCGGCATGGCGGAAATAGGAAACGATCTGTTCGATGCATTCTTCCATCCCGTGGAAGTCCGCAAAGGCCGGATAGCGGCGAATTACCTTGTTGGAAAAGATCCGCGAGAGCCTCGAGTTGGTCGAGGTATCCAGCAGTTCCGGTTCTCCGATTGCCAGCAACAGACGCTCCGCGGCCGATGCGTAGGCACTACGGTCCTGCTTGCAGAGTTCGAGGTATTCCTGCAGCGAGTACTCCTCCTGCCGCGTGGACTCGAAACGTTGCTGGAAGTGGCTAAAAATACTCATGACGTCACCTCGCTCGATACGTGGAGCCGGTGTCGGATCAATCAGTCGATGCTGGACAGCCGCTGGGAACCCAGTTGCCGTTTACCCCCCAGAATGCTCTCAAGAACACTGGCTCCTGAAAGCTGACTCCCGATGACCCGCGCGCCGGTGTACCGGCTCTCCCCTGTTTTGGATGGCCTGAGGCTAAGGATAGTTCGGAATCCGAGAGGTAAAGGTGGAATACGTAATTAGTTATGGCAGACCGTTCGTCTGCCATCGCCCAAGCCCGCGGTTCTCGTGGGCTTGGCTGTCATAAAAAATTATTCGTGAGTGCTTTGCGCTGTTTCGTCAGGATAAGTCGTGCGCCACAGCTCAAAGCCGCCGTCCAGGCTGTAGACATTGCTGAAGCCCTGGCTGACCAGGTAACCCGCTGCGCTCTGGCTGGAGTTGCCGTGGTAGCAGACCACAACGGTAGGCGCATCGAGGTCGGCGGCACGGATGAAGTCGGCCAGCGAATGGTTGTCCAGATGCTTGGAGCCGCTGATATGCAAAGCTGCAAAGGTGGCTGGGTCGCGCACATCGACGACGACGGCACCCTGTTCACGCAGGGCCTGGGCTTGTTCGGGAGAGATGCGTTTGAATTCGGTCATACGGGACTCCTGTGGCCTTGAGTGCAAAGCCGATCAAATGGCAGTGCCGGCCGGCAATGATGCGGTGGTCGGTTGATGGGGTTTGGCATGCCCCTTCTCGTCGCAATCGCAGCGCAGCAACTCGCCGCTGTCGACGTTCATCAGTGTCAGCGCGCTGCCCCAGACACAGCCGGTATCGAGGGCAAAGACCCCTGGCTCGTCGCTTTGGCCTTCAAGCGCGGCCCAATGGCCGAAGATGATCTTCAGATTGCGGGTCTTGCGCTCCTTGTGCTTGAACCAGGGCGCATAGCCGGGCGGAGCGGTTTCGATGCCTTCCTTGCCCTTGAGATCAAGCTTGCCATCACGGGTGCAGAAGCGCATCCGGGTGAAATAATTGGTAATGACCCTGAGTCGGGCGGCGCCGGTGAGGTCGTTGTCCCACTTCACCGGTTCGTTGCCGTACATGCCATCCAGGTAGGGGCCGAACAGGTTGTCATCGCGCAACGCCTGCTCCACTTCGCCTGCGCACTTGAGCGCCTTGCGCAAGGACCATTGGGGCGGAATGCCGGCATGGACCAGCGCCAGATTGCGCGCCTCGTCGTAGTGCATGAGCTTCTGCTGGCGCAGCCATTCGAGCAGCTCGACGCAATCAGGCGCGTCGAGAATTTCCTTCAGGGTATCGGACTTCTTCAAGCGCTCGATGTTCTGCCAGGCCGCCAGCAGGTGCAGGTCATGGTTACCCAGCACGCAAACCAGCGAATCGCGGATGCCGTAGAGGAAGCGCAAGGTTTCAAGCGATTGCGGCCCCCGGTTGACCAGGTCGCCCACGAGCCACAGGGTGTCTTCGCGTGGGTCAAAGGCGACCCGCTCCAGCAGGCACTTGAGCGGGTCGAGGCAGCCTTGCAGGTCGCCGACCGCGTACGTGGCCATCAGTGCAACGCTCCTGGCACCGCCAGGCGAAAGGGCTTGATGACCGCGTCGAAGCGTTTGCCGTCCTCGGCCAGCATCTGGTAGGTGCCCTGCATGGTGCCGACCTTGGTCGTCATCACGGTGCCGCTGCTGTAGCTGTGGCTTTGGCCTGCGTCGATCAACGGTTGCTGACCGACTACACCCTCGCCACGGACTTCTTCGACGTGCCCGTCGCCGTCGGTGATGATCCAGTGCCGTGACAGCAGTCGGGCTGGCAACGAGCCGTTGTTGCGCACAGTGATGGTGTAGGCAAAGGCGAAGCGGTTGTGCTCGGGTTGCGACTGTTCAGCGAGAAAGCGGGTGGCGACGCTGACGTCGACCTGGTAACGGGGATCGGACATGCAAAAGGGCCTTGGAAGCGGGACGCGGGCGTAACTGAGGGAATCAGTCTAGGCCAAGTATCGGGTAGTAGACCAGACTGGCGTACTGCCCGATAGCGACCATTGAACGTCAGATGGCGTCGGTATTTGGTGCGACCTGTTCGCTGAGCTTGTCGGCCAGGCGGACGAAGGCTGCGAGGTCCAGTTGCTCCGGACGCAGGCTGCCATCGACGCCGGCGGCTTCGATTTCGGCGCTGCTGAGCAACAGTTTCAGCGTGTTGCGCAGGGTTTTACGGCGCTGGTTGAACGCTTCGCGTACCAGACGCTCCAGCAGGCGATGGTCCTTGGCGGGATGCGGCAGGACCGCATGGGGCACAAGCCGGACGATGGCGGAGTCGACTTTCGGCGGCGGGTTGAACGCACCGGGGCCTACATTGAACAGGTGATCAACCCGGCAATGATATTGGACCATGATCGACAAACGACCCCAGTCACCTCCACCAGGCCCGGCGGCAAGACGCTCGACCACTTCTTTCTGCAGCATGAAGTGCATGTCGCGGATCAGGCCGGCATTGTTCAGCAGGTGAAAAATCAGCGGCGTCGAGATGTTGTACGGCAGGTTGCCCACGACTCGAAGGCTGCCCGGTGCGGCATTCAGGCTGTTGAAGTCGAATTTCAGCGCATCGCCCTGATGCAGGTTGAAATTGCTCTTGCCGGCGAACTGCTGGTTGAGAATCGGCACCAGGTCCTTGTCCAGCTCCACCACGTCCAGTTGCGCGCCGCTGCCAAGCAACCCTTCGGTCAGTGCGCCCTGGCCCGGCCCGATCTCGAGCATACGGTCATCAGGCTTGGCATTGATGGAGCGCAGGATACGGTCGATAACGCCGGCGTCATGCAGGAAGTTCTGGCCGAAGCGCTTGCGCGCGCGGTGTTGGTATTGCTCGGTCATAAATGGGTCTCGGCCATCTGGTAGGCGGTTTCCAGCGCGACTTGCAGGCTCCCGGTGTCGATCCTGCCGCTGCCGGCCAAATCCAGGGCGGTGCCGTGATCCACGGATGTGCGGATGATCGGCAGGCCCAGGGTCACGTTGACCGCCGCACCGAAACCTTTGTATTTCAGCACGGGCAGGCCCTGGTCGTGGTACATCGCCAGCACCGCGTCGCAGTGCTCCAGATATTTGGGGGTAAACAGAGTGTCGGCAGGCAGCGGGCCACGCAGGTCCATGCCCTCGCTGCGCAAGCGCTCCAGTGTGGGTTCGATGATGTCGATTTCTTCATGGCCCAGATGCCCGCCTTCGCCGGCATGCGGATTCAGCCCGCACACCAGGATGCGGGGCCGGGCGATGCCGAATTTTTCCTGGAGGTCGGCGTGCAATATCCGCGTAACGCGTTCGAGGCGTTCCGGGGTAATGGCGTCGGCGATGTCTCGCAGGGGCAGGTGAGTGGTGACCAGAGCCACGCGCAGGCCACGGGTGGCGAGCATCATCACCACTTGCGGGGTATGGGTCAGGTCGGCCAGGAATTCGGTGTGTCCGGAAAAATGAATGCCGGATTCATTGATCACACCCTTGTGTACCGGCGCCGTGATCATGCCGGCGAAAGCCCCATCCAGGCAGCCTTGACCGGCGCGGGTCAGGGTCTGCAGCACGAATGCTGCGTTGGCCTTGTCCAACTGGCCTGCGGTGACAGGTGCGCCCAGTGGTGTATCCCATACATACAGGCTACCGGCGGGAGCGGGGGCATCCGGCCAAGCGTCCGGCGTTACCGGCAACAGGTCGACGGCCACCCCCAACTGCGCGGCCCGCTCAAGGAGCAGGTCGCGGCTGGTGATGGCAATCAGGGGGTGTGGTTGGACTTGCGAGGCGAGCAGCAGGCACAGGTCGGGACCGATGCCGGCAGGCTCGCCGGGAGTCAGCGCGAAACGCTTGGGTTTCACTGCGCTGCCTGGTCTGCACCAGGGAGTTTGATCTCGACGTAGGCTTCGTCGCGAATCTGGCGCAGCCAGGTTTGCAGCTCTTCGTCGTACTTGCGGTTACGCAATACCGTCAACGCCTGTTGTTCGCGCGCCTGGGTGGTGCTGTCGGTGGCGCGACGGCCAAGGACTTCCAGGACATGCCAGCCATAAGGGCTCTTGAACGGCTTCGACAGTTGGCCTTGCGGTGTTTCGGCCATGACCTGGCGGAACTCGGGAACCAGCGCGTTCGGGTCGACCCAGTTCAAGTCGCCGCCGTTCAGGGCCGAGCCCGGGTCTTCCGAGAAGCTCTTCGCCAGCTCGGCGAAGTCTTCGCCGGAGGTGATGCGTTCGTACAGTTTCTCGGCCAGACGCTTGGTCTCGGCTTCGCTGCGGATCTCGCTTGGCTTGATCAGGATATGACGAACATGTACTTCGTCACGCACCTGGGTACCGCCACCGCGTTTTTCCAGCAGCTTCAGGATAATGAAGCCGCCAGGCGTGCGGGCTGGCTGGGTGATGTCGCCCACGGCCATGGTGCTCAGCTCGCGATCGAACGGAGGCGGCAGCTGGGCGGCCTTGCGCCAGCCCATGTCGCCGCCTTCCAGAGCGTTTTCACTGGCCGAACGGGCTACCGCCATCTGGCTGAAGTCAGCGCCTTGCTTGAGCTGCTGGTAAATGTCCATTGCCTGGCGATAAGCGCTCTGGATCGCTTCCGAATTGGCGCTTTCCGGCGTAGGAATCAGGATGTTTGCCAGGTGCAGTTCTTCCGAAAGCTGCATCTTGCCCAAGTCGGAGGCGAGGAAGTTCTTCACTTCCTGCTCGGAAACCTGGATGCGTTCGGCGACACGGCGCTGACGCACACGGCTGATGACCATCTCGCGACGGATCTGGTCGCGGGCGTCGTCAAACGACAGGCCATCGCGCGCCAGGGCAGCGCGAAACTGGTCGACAGTCATGTTATTGCGCTGGGCAATGGTGCCGACGGCCTGGTTCAGTTCTTCATCGGTGATGCGGATGCCGGAACGCTCGCCAATCTGCAACTGCAGGTTTTCGACGATCAGGCGCTCGAGCACCTGTTGGTCCAGCACACCCGGTGGTGGCAAGCCACCGCCACGCTTGGCGATGGTTTGCTGAACTTCATGGACCCGCTGGTCCAGCTGGCTCTGCATGACCACGTCGTTGTCGACGATGGCCACGACCTTGTCGATGGACTGTACTGCGGCGTTCGCCGCGGTACCCAGGAACAGCGCGCCCAGCATCAGCGGGCGCAGACAATCAGAAAGCTTGGTCTTCACGTTCACGATAACCTTGAATGCCTTTGTCGAGGAAGCTCTCTACCTTGGCGCCGGTGAGGCCGCCGAGTCCCTTCAGAACAATTTGGAGGAAGACGCCGTGGTCGCCTTTTTCGTTTTCCGGGGCGGCTTGACTGAATTCTTCATAGTCGACCCAGTAACGGTTGATCAGGCGCAGTTTCCAGCAGCAGTTGTCGTATTCGAAACCACCGAAGGCTTCCAGGGTACGGTTGCGGTTGTAGTCATACTGCCAGCGGCTGATTGCGTTCCACTGCGGCACGATCGGCCAGATGACCGAGAAGTCGTGCTGTTTGATCTTGTAGTAGTCCTTCACGTAGCCAGGTTGGCCCGGGGTGCCGTAGTCGCCGCCGCCCACTTGCCATTGACCGGTAGTCTGGTCATAGCGCACGAGGTCGTTGCGATAACGATAACCGGCGTTGATAACCTTGTTCGGGTTGTCCTCTGGCTGGTAGTGGAACATGGCACTACCCGAGCGCGGGCTATGAGTGTCCGGGTCCCAGTTGTAGTCGGCCGTGGTGCGCCAGTCGCGGTTCCAGCGGTATTCGTATTCCAGTGCATAAGGCGAAACGCTCGAGTGCGCGTCTTCACGAGTCCTGGCGTCGATACCTGGCAGTTGAACTTCGCGGTCCTTGAAATAGAAGGCCTGGCCGACGCTGATGCGTTGGCGTTCGAAGCCGTCTTCCTGGATCCAGCGGTTGGTCACACCCAGGGACAGCTTGTTCTCGTCGCCGACGCGGTCGGAACCGGTGAAGCGATTGTCCCGGAACAGCGAGGCGTAGTTGAAGGTGCTTTCGCTGGTGTCGAAGACAGGAATGTCACTCTGATCTTTCTCCGGCACGTAGAGATAGAACAGGCGCGGCTCCAGTGTCTGGCGATAATTCTTGCCGAACCACTGGGTATCACGGTCGAAGTACAGGCCGCTGTCGATGCTGGCAATTGGCACGCCGCGGTTCTGGCTGCCACTGTAGGTACCGTTCAGGCGATCACCTTCAGCGGTCTGGGCGGCGATGTCCTGTTTGCCCTGGCTATCCAGGTCAAGATCGTATTGAGTGTACTGGTACTTGAGCGAGGGCTTGATGAAGCCATAGCTTGCAGTCATTGGCAGGCTGACAACCGGGGCCAGATTTATCCGGTCGCCAGTAGCGCGGGCCAGGCCGCGAACGTTCTCATCCAGAAACAGCTCGGTATTACCGTTTTCATCCGTGTAGTTGCCGTTCCTCAAGTCCCTGTCAAACCGCACGAATTCAGTGTTATAGGCGAAATCCAGTCCATACGGATGCTGTGGCAGAAAACCGTTGAAGGTAATCTGCGGCAAGCGGTCATAAGGCGTGATGTCCGAAATCGTGGCCATCTGGAATGCCTGAGCATTCAACCGTGCGGTATAGGTATCACCGCGATAGCTGACCGCACCTTGCTGGTTCACGTACTCCCGGGACTCAACACCGATCTGGTCGGTCTGCAGATCCTGGAAATAATACGGATCGCTGATCTTGGTGTAGTCGACTTCCGTCAGTACACGCGAGTCCAGCCCACCCTTGTGCTGCCAGTTGTACATGTAGCGAGTCTTGCTGTAGTCGGTCTGCTTGGCGCGCTCGTCTTCTTCGTCGTTGAGGTACGCCGCGCCGAACTGGCCTTCGCTGGACTTGGTCAGGTAGCGGAACTCGCCTTCCATCAACAGGCCGCGCTTGCTCATGTAGCGTGGGTACAACGTGGCGTCGTAGTTCGGCGCCAGGTTGAAGTAGTACGGGGTGACCAGCAGGAAGCCGGTGTCGCTGCCGCTGCCGATGGTCGGTGGCAGGAAGCCGGACTGGCGACGGTCGTCGATCGGGAAGTAGATGTACGGCGTATACAGGACCGGGAAGTCCTTGACCCGCAGCGTCACGTTGGTAGCGGTGCCGAAGCCGGTGGCCGGGTTCAGGGTGATGTTGTTGCCCTTGAGGGTCCAGGCGTTGCTGCCCGGCTCGCACGTGGTGTACGTACCGTCCTTGAGGCGGATGATCGCGTTCTCGGCGCGCTTGGCGTACAGCGCGTTACCGCGGATGCGCGACTTGTGCATCACGTATTCGGCGTTGTCGACCTTGGCTTCACCGGTGTCCAGCTGCACATCGGCGTGGTCGCCGACAATCAGCGCACCGTTGTCGCGGACTCGCACGTTGCCGCTCAGCTCGCCGCGGTTCTCGGCCTGGTACAGGCTGGCCTCGTCGGCCTCGACCTGCATGCTGCCCTGACGCATGACCACGTCACCGGCCAGGGTCGCCACTTGCTGTTCCTGCTCGTAGCGTGAAGCCTTGGCGCCGAGGAACGTCGGAGCGTCACTCTTGGCGGTCTTGTCGTTCATGCCTGGGCGAGACGGCTCGATGTACGCGCCCGCGCAGTACGGGCCGGTTTCAGCCAGTTGCGCGGGCGTGAGGTTCTCGCGCGGAACCCAGTCCAGGTGACTGTAGTCTGCACTGCGCGACTTCAAGCCGCGGCCCTTGGATTCGGTAACGAGCATCGGCTTATCGCCGGCTACCTCGCCCGAATCGCTGTCGGCCGGAGCGCTGCCGCTGTCGGCAATCGCACTGCCTTCATGCACCGGGCGCGGCGGCAATGCAGCGGCCGGCGCTTTGGGTGAACAGTCCCAGGCACCCGAAGCGGAGACGGAACAGTCATACTGCTGCGCCGCGACGACGAATGAAGAGGCCAGGGGTTGCAGAGCCAGCAGACTGCCGGTGACCAGCAACGGAAATTTTTTACGAAACGCGGGGGATTTCAATGCCATCTTATTAGTCCGGGCTTCCTGCGTGCCATCTGCCCGCGGTGTGGGCCGCACGCCTCTCGATGGTCTGAAAAAGATGCTGGATAATAAAGCATGACCCGCTTGACGGCTAGCGCCGTCGGAGACCCTTGCAATGCCTGACCAAGATGTACGCTTGCAACACCTGAAAGTTTGGCTCGATGAGCAGCTACCAATCCTCTTCACCCAGCAAGGCTGGGGCGCCGTACCCCCGGCCACATTGACCGCGGCCAGCAGTGACGCGAGTTTCCGGCGGTACTTCCGCTGGCAGGGGGAGGGCCGCAGCCTGATCGTGATGGACGCGCCACCGCCCCAGGAAAACTGCAAACCGTTCGTGGATATTGCTTTTTTGCTGGCGAAATCCGGGATCAACGTGCCGAAAATTTATGCCGAAGACCTCGAACGCGGGTTTCTTTTGCTCAATGACCTGGGCAACCAGACCTATCTGGACGTGATCAACGGCGAAAATGCCGACGATCTGTTCGGCGATGGCCTGCAAGCCTTGTTGGCTTTTCAGCAGTTGCCGATGGTCGCGCCGCTGCCCAGCTACGACGTCGCGTTATTGCGTCGCGAGTTGGAGTTGTTTCCCGAGTGGTACGTCAAGCGTGAGCTGGGAGTCGAGTTCGATACGGCCCAGCAGCAACTGTGGCAGCAGGCATCCGACCTGCTGATCAACAGTGCCCTGGCCCAACCGAAAGTACTGGTGCACCGCGACTACATGCCGCGCAACCTGATGCTCAGCGAACCCAACCCAGGCGTGCTGGATTTCCAGGACGCGGTCTATGGCCCGGTGACCTACGACGTGACGTGCCTGTTCAAGGACGCCTTCCTCAGTTGGCCGCAAGCGCGCGTGCGCGGCTGGCTGGAAGATTATTGGCGGCAGGCCGGCACGCTCGGCATTCCGGTCCAGCCGGATTTCGAGGATTTCCTGCGTGCCAGCGACCTGATGGGCGTGCAACGCCACCTCAAGGTGATCGGCATCTTCGCGCGCATTTGCCACCGCGATGGCAAGCCACGTTACCTGGCTGACGTGCCGCGTTTCTTTGCCTATATAGAAGCGGTCATTGCCCGTCGTCCGGAACTGGCACCCTTGGACGAGTTGCTCCGCAGCCTGCGTCAAGCGGATGGAGCGAGCGCATGAAGGCGATGATCCTGGCGGCGGGCAAAGGCGAGCGCATGCGCCCCCTGACCCTCACTACCCCCAAGCCGTTGATTCGCGTCGGCGGCATCCCGTTGATCGAGTACCACCTGCGGGCATTGGCCGCGGCCGGGTTCACCGAAATCGTGATCAACCATGCCTGGCTCGGCCAGCAGATCGAAGATCACCTCGGCGACGGTTCGCGGTTTGGCGTGCAGATCCGCTATTCGCCGGAGGGTGAGCCGCTGGAAACCGGCGGCGGAATTTTCCGCGCGCTGCCGCTGCTGGGTAACGATGCGTTTCTGGTGGTCAACGGCGATATCTGGACCGATTACGATTTCAGCGCCCTGCGTCGGCCGATTCCGGGGTTGGCGCACCTGGTGCTGGTGGACAATCCGGAGCATCACCCCGAGGGCGATTTCATTCTGGCTGGCGGCCAGGTTAATGACGGCGAACCTGGTGCCGATAAGCTGACATACAGCGGTATCGCCGTGCTGGATCCACAGCTGTTTGCCGGCTGCGCCGATGGCGCATTCAAGCTGGCCCCGCTGTTTCGCCGCGCCATGGCCGCAGGGCAGGTCAGCGGTTCGCGCCTGGAAGGACGCTGGGTCGATGTGGGTACTCACGAACGTTTGTCGCAAGTCGAAAAACTGATAGAAGCGAGCTGTTGATATGTGGTGGCCAGGGACTCTGATTGGAGCGGGGGCGGGCTTTGCCATTGCCAGCATCCCGGGGGCCATGCTCGGCGCATTGTTGGGGCAGGCGCTGGACCGGCGTCTGAATCTGCACGGCTGGGCCCAGGTGCGCGAACGCCTGGGCGGGCGCCCGGCGTTGCGCAACGATGAACTGTTGTTCGTGTTGCTCGGTCGCCTGGCGAAGATCGACGGGCGCGTGGTCGATGGTCACATCCAGCAGGCGCGTCTGGAAATGCGCGCGCTGGATCTGAGCGAACCGGCGCAACGTCGGGCTATCGCGGCCTTTAATCGAGGCAAATCGGGAAACGATCGGCTGCGTGGTTACCTGCGTCGCCTGAGTGCCCAGCCGCATGCGGCTGAAGGCGTGCTTCGGGCCTGCTGGCGGATGGTCTGGGCCGACGGCCGTGCCGGTGTAGCCGAACGTGAGTTGCTCGCTCAGTGGGGTAAGTGGCTGGGTTGGACGCCGCAGCAGGTCCAGGCCTTGGCGATGGACTACGAGCCGCAGAAACCGGGGCTGCCCAGCAGTGGCTTGACGTATCAGGAGGCGTTGCGGCTCTTGGGGGTTTCGGCCAACAGCGAACCGTCGCAAATCAAGCGCGCTTATCGCCGCCTGATCAGTCGTCATCACCCGGACAAGATCGCTGGCAGCGGGGCGACAGCCTTGCAGGTACGCGAAGCGACCGACAAGACCCGCGAGCTGCACAACGCCTATCGAGTGATTCGCGAGCGCAGGGATTTTCGCTAGTACACTTGATGGCAGCTGCCGTGGCGAGGGGATTTATCCCCGCTGGAGTGCGAAGCGCTCCCAAAAACAATCTCGGGGCATGGCTGGCCCTGGCGTCGACAAGTTGTGGGGCTGCTGCGCAGCCCAGCGGGGATAAATCCCCTCGCCACAGTACTGGTTCACTTGAGGTATCAGTCTGTCTGCGGACTCAACCACCCCCGAACCCGTCGAAACAGCTGCTCCTGCTGCGCCGTTGCGTTGGGCAACGCCTTGAGGGAAACCTGGCTGAAGCTCGACCCTTTCAGTCGTTTGCTGGCTTGCAGGCGCTCCAGGGCTGCGTTGCGGTCCGTCGGTTTGTCCATATAAAAGATGTCCGCCGTTGCCAGCTTCAGGTTCGGTGTCAGCTCGGCGAGGCCGGGCTTGGCGGTGACGGGTGTCTGGGCCGCGACCATCACGAAGCGCTGGATTTGCGTGGGTTGTCTTTCGCCAAGATAGCGCGCCGCCCAATAGGCACCGGTGCCGTGGCCCAGCAGGACGATACTGCGGGCGCTCTGTTGCTCGGCGTAGGCCAATGCCGCGTCGATACGGGCGAAAATCCGTTCGGCGTCGGCCTTGTCGGATTCTTCGCCGGTTTCGGCGGAGGCCGGCTCAGCCGCGTCGGCCTCGCCGCCGGCGACCTGCTCGATCGGGGCTGCGGTGGTCGCGTCGGGGGCTGCAGCAGCGATGTCGGCCGGCTTGGTCTCCGGCGGTGTTTCCGCCGCGCGGGGTGCGATAACGTCGCTCTGCATGTCCGGCAGCGTAATACTCAGGCTGCTCCATTCGGCATCCGGCAGTTTTTTGCGCAGCGGGCTGATGACTTGCGGCCAGTCAGCCGTTTCGCCGGCGCCAGGGATGATGATGACCACGCCCTTGGGCTCGCTGGTGTTGGCCGGCTTCCAAAGGGCAAGGAAAGCATCGCTGCCGGTTTGCAGCTGTTGCTGTTCCTGGGCTGGGACTTTTCGTGCGAGCGCCGCCGCTTCTTCCTGGCTACGCTCGAGCAACGGCTGGCGCTCGGCCGGTTTCGCCTCGGCGGGTTGATCGCCCGCGGCGGGCGTCGTTTCACCGGCCTGTACAGAAAATGCACTCGGCAGGATCAGCGACAGGCACAATGCAGACAGTGTCAGGCGGTTAACAAAGGACATCGGATATTCCATGACCAGAAGTATTTCCGGCAGCCTAATGGGTTGGTCAGTATTTGTCAGTGCGTGAGATTTCGATGATGCGTGTTTGCCTGTGGGTTATCGGCTGTCTATGGCTTCCCTTGATGGCGTGGGCTGCACCCGCGCCACAGGCGCAGGCGGTGCAGTTGAGCGCGGGCCAGCGCCAATGGTTGGCGGAGCATCCGCAGTTGCGCGTCGGCCTGGTGCTGCAGGCGCCCTACGCACAGTACGACCGGCGCTTGCAGCGTCTGTCCGGCACTCACGTCGAATTGATGCAATGGCTGGGCAAGGCATTGAACGTCGAGCTGACCTGGCGCAACTTCCAAGATGTCGCGCAACTGGAAGCCGCGGTGCGCAACGGAGAAGTGGATGTCGCGCCGGGCTTGACGCAGACCCCGGCGGGCCTGCGGCTCTGGCAGTTTTCCGACCCTTACATGCGTGTGCCGCAGTTGATCGTGGGCGAGCAGAAGGGCGCCGAAGGCGTGGAGTTGGAGAAGCTCGACCCCCAGGCCCGGGTGGTGGTACGCATGCCCAGCGCCACGGCCGATTACTTGCGCAGCAACTACCCGATGCTGAATCTGCAAGGCGTGCCGATGGAGCGCCAGGCTCTGCAGCTTCTATTGAGCCAGCAGGCACGCTACGCCGTGATCGACGAGGCGCAGCTGGGGCGCCTGATGGTCGAGCCGGAGTTTTCCGGGTTGGTGGTGGTGGGTGACATCGGCCTGCCGCAACTGCTCAGGGTCGCCACACGTCGGGACTGGCCGCAGTTGGCCGAAATCGTCGACAAGGGCTTGCAGGCGATTCCCGCCAAGGAGCTGGAGCAACTGCACAACCGCTGGATCAAGCCCAAATATCCACGCCTGACCGAGACGCCTGGCTTCTGGCAGAACCTGACCCTGCTGATGCTTGCCTTGCTGCTGAGCAGTGTCTCCATCGTGTTCTGGCAACGCCGTCAGCAACGCGGGCTGGAACGTCGCCTGCGCTCGGCGCGCGAGGACATCGCCCAGCGCGCGGCCAGTGAAGAAGCCTTGCGCCTGACACAGTTTTCCATCGATCAAAGCACGGTCGGGATCCTCTGGGTGAATTGGGACAGCCATGTGCGCTACGCCAATCGCGCCGCCGAAACCATGCTGGGTTATGCGCCAGGCGCGATCATCGATCGGCCGCTGATCGACTTCGAGCCAGGCCTGCACATGGACCGCTGGCTTAACCTGTGGAAGCGCGCCCGTGCCAGCGAAGACGGGCCGCAGAGTTTCGAAACCGAATGCGTGCGGGCCGATGGCAGTATCCTGCCGGCGGACGTTTCCTTGAGTTTCCTGCGTTTTCGTGACGCGGAATACCTGGTGGTCTACCTCAATGACGTGACCGAGCGTCGTCGCGCGCTGGCTGCGTTGCGTGAAAGCGAGGCGCGGCTGCAGGGCATTGCAGCCAATGTGCCGGGCCTGGTCTTTCGCCTGGAGCGGGCACCGGTGACCGGCCAGATCGACTTCGCCTATATCAGCGAAGGCAGCGAAAGCCTGGTGGGCTACTCCCCCGCAGTACTGGCCCGCAGCGATACCGGGCTGCGTAGCCTGGTGCACCCGCAGGACAAGACCGATTACCACCGCACCCAGGACCAGGCGCTGGACAGCGACAGCGATTGGTCTTGGCAAGGCCGTATCCTCACTCGCGAAGGCCAGGAGCGCTGGGCCGAGATCAAGGCGATCACGCGTCGGCTCGAAGATGGCGCCTATGTCTGGGACGGCATTGTCTGGGATATCACCGAAAGCAAACGTGTCGAGCTGGAATTGGCGAGTTCCCGGGAGCAGTTGCGTGAACTGTCGGCGCACCTGGAAAGCGTACGGGAAGAAGAGAAAGCGCGCATTGCTCGGGAAGTCCACGACGAACTGGGGCAAATGCTCACGGTGCTGAAACTCGAGACGTCCATGTGCGAACTGGCCTACGCGCAACTTGACCCAGGGCTACAAGAGCGGCTCAACAGCATGAAGCGCCTGATCGCCCAATTGTTTCAGTTGGTGCGGGACGTGGCGACGGCGTTGCGCCCGCCGATCCTCGATGCCGGTATTGCCTCGGCCATCGAATGGCAGGCCCGCCGTTTCGAGGCGCGCACGCAGATTCCGTGCCTGGTGCAGGTGCCAGACAACCTGCCGGCGTTGAGCGACGCCAAGGCCATCGGCCTGTTCCGGATTCTCCAGGAAGCACTGACCAATGTGATGCGCCATGCCCAGGCGCATACTGTGGAGTTGACGTTGGCTCAACAAGGCGCTGATTTATGTCTGACGGTCAGCGACGACGGTGTAGGATTTATTGCCGATACGGGCCGGCCAACATCCTTTGGCCTGGTCGGCATGCGTGAGCGGGTGCTGATCATGGGCGGGCAATTGACCCTGGACAGTGAGCCGGGGGAGGGGACGACCTTGTCGGTGCGGGTGCCTTTGGGTGAGGCCTGATGGTTTTCTGTTGCCTGGGCTGACGCCATCGCGAGCAGGCTCGCTCCCACAAGGTTATGAGATTCTGAATCTGGAGAAGAGCCGTGATCCGTGTACTGGTAGCTGAAGACCACACCATCGTGCGCGAAGGGATCAAGCAATTGATCGGCCTGGCCAAGGATCTGGTGGTGGCAGGGGAGGCGAGCAATGGCGAACAGCTGCTCGAGACCCTGCGACACGTGCCTTGCGAAGTGGTACTGCTGGATATTTCCATGCCGGGCGTCAACGGCCTTGAGGCAATCCCACGGATCCGTGCGCTGAACAATCCGCCGGCCATCCTGGTGTTGTCGATGCATGACGAGGCGCAAATGGCCGCCCGGGCCTTGAAAGTCGGCGCCGCTGGCTATGCCACCAAGGACAGCGATCCGGCTTTGCTGCTCATGGCGATCCGCAAGGTCGCGGCGGGCGGACGCTACATTGACCCGGACCTTGCCGACCGCATGGTCTTCGAAGTGGGCCTGACCGACACACGACCGCTGCACTCGTTGCTGTCGGAGCGTGAATTCTCGGTTTTCGAACGCCTGGCCCAAGGCGCCAACGTCAACGACATCGCCCAGCAACTCGCCCTGAGCAGCAAGACCATCAGCACCCATAAGGCGCGGCTGATGCAGAAACTCAACATCACCTCGTTGGCCGAGCTGGTGAAATACGCGATGGAGCACAAGTTGCTCTAGGCCTCCCCCCATTCCCCGGTAGGAGCGAGCCTGCTCGCGAAAGCGTCGGACCATTCAGCATCGATGCTGGATGCCGCACCGTATTCGCGAGCAGGCTCGCTCCCACAGGGTCTCGTGTTGGCATATCCATTTGCGACACACCCCAACAGCGCTTTTGTCCCTGCTTGCAGCTTGCCGCTTGAAACTCACCGCCGCACTTATCCAATCCCGCCATCCTTGTAGGGCGATCCCTACCCCGACGCTTCCATCCGGCTGAGGCGATTCTCTCCTGCGGCCCGATTTGCGTGGGTGTCGGGCTCCACTAGGCTTGACTCACAAGCAGTCATCAATACAAAAGGTGCGGGTATGAGCCAGGTGGATTCAAGCGCGGGGGCCAGTGATGTGCTGGTCAGCTTTCGTGGTGTGCAAAAGAGCTACGACGGCGAGAACCTGATCGTCAAGGACCTCAACCTGGACATTCGCAAAGGCGAATTCCTGACCCTGCTCGGGCCTTCCGGCTCCGGCAAGACCACCAGCCTGATGATGCTCGCAGGCTTCGAGACCCCGACCGCCGGCGAGATCCAGCTGGCCGGGCGCTCCATCAACAACGTGCCGCCGCACAAGCGCGATATCGGCATGGTGTTCCAGAACTACGCCTTGTTCCCGCACATGACCGTCGCCGAAAACCTGGCATTCCCGCTGACCGTCCGCGGCCTGAACAAAAGCGACGTCGGCGATCGGGTCAAGCGTGTCTTGAGCATGGTCCAGTTGGACACCTTCGCCCAACGTTATCCGGCGCAGTTGTCCGGCGGCCAGCAACAGCGCGTGGCCCTGGCCCGGGCGCTGGTATTCGAGCCGCAACTGGTGCTGATGGACGAGCCTCTCGGCGCACTGGACAAGCAATTGCGCGAACACATGCAGATGGAAATCAAACACCTGCACCAGCGCCTGGGCGTGACCGTGGTCTACGTGACGCACGACCAAGGGGAAGCCCTGACCATGTCCGACCGCGTGGCGGTGTTCCACCAGGGCGAGATCCAGCAGATCGCCCCGCCGCGCACGCTCTATGAAGAGCCAAAGAACACCTTCGTCGCCAACTTCATCGGCGAGAACAACCGCCTCAACGGCCGCCTGCACAGTCACACCGGTGACCGTTGCGTGGTGGAGCTGGGACGTGGCGAAAAGGTCGAGGCCCTGGCGGTCAATGTCGGCAAGCCCGGCGAACCCGTCACCTTGTCGATCCGCCCGGAGCGGGTGAGCCTCAACGGCGCCAGCGAACAATGTATCAACCGCTTCTCAGGGAGGGTGGCGGAATTCATCTATCTGGGCGACCACGTCCGGGTTCGCCTCGAAGTCTGCGGCAAGAACGACTTCTTCGTGAAACAACCGATTGCCGAGCTCGACCCCGGGCTTGCTGTCGGGGACGTGGTTCCGCTTGGCTGGCAGGTCGAGCACGTACGCGCGCTCGATCCGCTTCTAGAGGCGAATTGATCGCCCCCTGCTGTACCAACACCAACCCTGCACGTGGAGAGAACAATAAATGTTGAGATCCCTGAAGTTCACAGCCCTGACACTGGGCATGATGGGTGCGGCAAGCGCGATGGCGGCGGGCCCGGACCTGACCGTGGTGTCTTTCGGCGGGGCGAACAAGGCGGCTCAGGTCAAAGCCTTCTACGCACCGTGGGAAGCGGCTGGCAACGGCAAGATCGTGGCTGGCGAATACAACGGCGAAATGGCCAAGGTCAAGGCCATGGTCGACACCAAGAGCGTCTCGTGGGACCTGGTGGAAGTCGAGTCGCCGGAATTGTCCCGTGGCTGCGACGAAGACATGTTCGAACAACTCGATCCGGCCCTGTTCGGCAAGGCAGAAAACTACGTCAAAGGCGCCATCCAGCCTTGCGGCGTGGGCTTCTTCGTGTGGTCGACCGTGCTGGCCTACAACGCCGACAAACTGAAGACCGCGCCGACCAGTTGGACGGACTTCTGGGACACCAAGCAATTCCCAGGCAAGCGCGGCCTGCGCAAAGGCGCCAAGTACACCCTGGAATTCGCCTTGATGGCCGACGGCGTGGCGCCGAAGGACGTCTACAAGGTGCTGGCCGGCAAAGACGGCCAGGATCGCGCCTTCAAGAAGCTCGATGAGCTCAAGCCGAACATCCAGTGGTGGGAAGCCGGTGCCCAGCCACCGCAGTACCTTGCTTCCGGTGACGTGGTCATGAGCTCTGCGTACAACGGCCGGATCGCCGCGGTACAGAAAGAGAGCAACCTGAAGGTGGTGTGGAACGGTGGCATCTACGACTTCGACGCCTGGGCCATCCCGCGTGGCCTGGACAAGACTCGCGCCGAAGCTGCGAAAAAATTCATCGCCTTCTCGGTGGCGCCGCAGCAGCAGAAAACCTACTCGGAAAACATCGCCTACGGCCCTGCGAATACCCAGGCCGTGCCGTTGCTGGCCAAGGATGTGCTGAAAGACATGCCGACCACCCCGGAAAACATCGCCAACCAGGTGCAGATCGACGTCAGCTTCTGGGCTGACAACGGCGAGCAACTGGAGCAGCGCTTCAACTCCTGGGCGGCGAAGTAACCCGGCGGTCTGAGCTGGATGAAATCCATGTGGGAGCGAGCTTGCTCGCGATAGCGGTCTGTCAGTCACATCAATACTGAATGTGCCGAAGCTATCGCGAGCAAGCTCGCTCCCACAGGTTCCTCCACAGTCCAAGGGTACCAACACAACAGAGGCGGCTCGCCGCCCTTGTAACGATCAAAGAGATTTCCGGAGTTCGCCATGGCCATCGCCGTTCCACTGAACGCGGGCACCAGCCCCACCCTCAAGCAGCGACTCAAGCGCGCCGAGCGGCTCAACCGCTGGAAGGCCCAGGCCTTGATCGCGCCGCTGGTGCTGTTTTTGCTGCTGGTGTTCCTGGTGCCGATCGTGGCGCTGCTGTTCAAAAGCGTCAGCAACCCGGAAGTGGTGGGCGCGATGCCGCGCACTGTCGCTGCCGTCGCAGCATGGGACGGACGCGGTTTGCCAAGCGAGCCGGTGTACAAGGCTGCCAGTGAAGATCTGGCCGAAGCCCGCAAGAATCAGACCCTGGGCGACTTGTCCAAGCGCCTGAACATGGAACTGGCCGGCTACCGCAGCCTGCTGACCAAGACTGCTCGCGCGCTGCCGTTCGCCACCGAGCCGGCCTCTTATAAAGAAGCACTGGAAAGCCTCGACGAACGCTGGGGCGACCCCGCGTACTGGCAGGTGATCCGGCGCAACACCAGCAATGTCACGCCTTACTACCTGCTGGCGGCCGTCGATCACCGCATCGACGATCTCGGTGAACTGGCCCCGGCCACCCCCGACCAGGCGATCTACCTGGATATTTTCACCCGTACTTTCTGGATGGGCCTGGTGATTACCGCCATCTGTCTGGTGCTCGCCTATCCATTGGCCTACCTGCTGGCGAACCTGCCGTCACGCCAGAGCAACCTGTTGATGATTCTCGTGCTGCTGCCGTTCTGGACCTCGATCCTGGTGCGGGTGGCGGCGTGGATCGTGCTACTGCAGTCGGGCGGATTGATCAACAGCGCGCTGATGGCCATGGGCGTCATCGATAAACCGCTGGAGCTGGTGTTCAACCGCACCGGCGTCTACATCTCCATGGTCCACATCCTTCTGCCGTTCATGATCCTGCCGATCTACAGCGTGATGAAGGGCATCTCGCCCACCTACATGCGGGCGGCGATCTCCCTGGGCTGCCACCCGTTCGCCAGTTTCTGGCGGGTGTATTTCCCGCAGACCTACGCCGGCGTAGGTGCCGGGTGCCTGTTGGTATTCATCCTCGCCATCGGCTACTACATCACCCCGGCACTGCTGGGCAGCCCGAACGACCAGATGGTCAGCTACTTCGTCGCGTTCTACACCAACACCAGTATCAACTGGGGCATGGCCACGGCGCTCGGCGGGCTGCTGTTGCTGGCGACCATCGTGCTTTATCTGATTTACAGCTGGCTGGTAGGCGCCAGTCGCCTGCGCCTGAGCTAAGGGGAGATCAAAATGCTGAGTCCTTACATGTCCCCCGTCGAGCGGGTTTGGTTCTACAGCTTGCGCATACTCTGCGGGCTGATCCTGTTGTTCCTGATCCTGCCGGTGCTGGTGATCATTCCGTTGTCGTTCAACTCGGGCAGCTTCCTGGTCTATCCGCTGCAGGGCTTTTCGTTGCAGTGGTACCACGACTTCTTCGCTTCAGCCGAATGGATGCGGGCGTTGAAGAACAGCATCATCGTGGCCCCGGCGGCAACGCTATTGGCGATGATCTTCGGTACGCTGGCGGCGATCGGCCTGACTCGTGGTGATTTCCCGGGCAAGGCGCTGGTGATGGCCCTGGTGATTTCGCCCATGGTGGTGCCGGTGGTGATCATTGGCGTCGCGAGCTACCTGTTTTTCGCGCCATTGGGGATGGGCAACAGCTTCTTCTCGCTGATCATCGTCCACGCGGTGCTCGGCGTGCCGTTCGTCATCATCACCGTCTCGGCGACCTTGCAAGGGTTCAACCACAACCTGGTTCGCGCTGCTGCCAGCCTCGGGGCTTCGCCATTGACCGCGTTCCGTCGCGTGACCTTGCCGTTGATCGCGCCGGGCGTCATCTCTGGTGCGTTGTTCGCCTTCGCGACTTCGTTTGATGAAGTGGTGGTGACCCTGTTCCTGGCCGGCCCGGAGCAAGCGACCCTGCCACGGCAGATGTTCAGCGGTATTCGCGAGAACCTGAGCCCGACCATCGCCGCCGCGGCTACGTTGTTGATCGCCTTCTCGGTGATCCTGCTGCTGACGCTGGAATGGCTGCGTGGGCGTAGCGAGAAGCTGCGTACGACCCAAGTCTGAGGCCCCCTGCAAAACCAGTGTGGGAGCGAGCCTGCTCGCGAATGCGGTGTACCAGTCGACATAATTGTTGACTGACGGTCCGCTTTCGCGAGCAGGCTCGCTCCCACATCCGCTCCTCGGTGCATTCATAAGCTGAATGACAGACCACCCCCCAATACCGAGCTATCCTTGTGCCAGCCCCCACTCGAACAAGAGGCCGCGCACATGAGTCTTTCCTCATTCAAGATCGCCCACAAACTGATCACCGGCGCCGCTGCCATCGAGCAACTGGCGGCGGAGCTGACACGGCTGGATGTCGATAACCCGTTGATCGTCACCGACGCGGCGCTGGTCAAGTCGGGCACCGTGGAGTTGGCGCTGCAGCATCTGGGTGGGCGCGACTACGAGATTTTCGACCGGGTCATGCCCGACCCGGAAATCGCCATCGTCGAAGATTGCATGCAAGCCTACCGCGACGGCGGGCATGACGGTCTGATCGGCCTGGGTGGCGGCAGCGCCATCGACATTGCCAAGTGCGTGGGCGTTTATGCCGGTTATCACGGCGAGCTGCAGGATATGTTCGGTGTCGATCAGGTGCCGCGCAAAGGTCCGCCCATGATTGCCATTCCCACCACCGCCGGTACCGGTTCGGAAGTCACCAACGTGGCGATCCTCTCTGACAAGGCCGCACAGCTGAAAAAGGGCATCGTCAGTGATTACCTGCTGCCGGACGTGGCGCTGGTCAGCCCGCAGATGACCCTGACGTGTCCGCGCAGCGTGACCGCCGCCAGCGGCGTTGATGCGTTGGTGCACGCTATCGAGTCGTACCTGTCACTCAACGCCTCGCCGATCACCGATGCCCTGGCCATCGGCGCGATCAAGCTGATCACCCGCGCGTTGCCCAAGGCCTACGCCAACCCGTCCCACTTGCAGGCCCGTGAAGACATGGCCACCGCCAGCCTGATGGCCGGCATGGCGTTCGGCAATGCCGGGGTCGGCGCCGTGCATGCGCTGGCCTATCCGCTGGGCGGGCGTTTCCATGTCTCTCATGGCGTCGCCAATGCCTTGTTGCTGCCGTATGTCATGCACTGGAACAAGATGGCCTGCGTCGAGCGCATGCGCGATATTGCCGAAGCCATGGGCATCAAGACGGCTCATTTGAGTGATATCGAAGCCGCGGATGAGGCCGTGGAAGCCATGGCGGCGTTGTGTGCCGCGGTGGAAATTCCCAAGGGTCTGAGTGGACTGGGCGTCACCGAGGAAGTGATTCCGTCCATGGCGGCGGAGGCGGCGGGCATAGAGCGGCTGATGCGCAACAACCCGCGCAAACTGAGCGCCGGCGATATCGAGAAGATCTACCGAGCGGCGTATTGATCGTGCGTCACGGTGGGCGCGCCAAATCTTGAGGTATACAATGCGCGCCATCGTGATTTCGCTCAAAACAGGTGCGTCATGCAGCCCTTCGCTATTGCTCCGTCGATTCTCTCCGCCGACTTCGCCCGCCTGGGCGAGGAAGTGGATAACGTTCTGGCCGCCGGGGCCGACATCGTCCACTTCGATGTCATGGACAACCACTACGTACCCAACCTGACCATCGGCCCGATGGTCTGCGCGGCGTTGCGCAAATATGGCATCACTGCGCCAATCGATGCGCACCTGATGGTCAGTCCGGTGGATCGTATCGTCGGTGATTTCATCGAGGCCGGTGCCACCTACATCACTTTCCACCCTGAAGCCACGCTGCACGTCGACCGCTCCCTGCAATTGATCCGCGAAGGCGGCTGCAAGGCCGGCCTGGTGTTCAACCCGGCCACGCCCCTGGACGTACTCAAGTACGTGATGGACAAGGTCGACATGGTTCTGCTGATGAGCGTCAACCCGGGTTTCGGCGGGCAGAAGTTCATTCCGGGCACGCTCGACAAGCTGCGCGAAGCCCGCGCCCTGATCGATGCCTCGGGCCGGGATATCCGCCTGGAAATCGACGGCGGCGTGAACGTGAACAACATCCGCGAAATCGCCGCGGCCGGTGCCGACACCTTTGTCGCCGGTTCGGCGATCTTCAACGCACCGGACTACCAGGCAGTGATCGAGAAGATGCGCGCCGAACTGGCCCTGGCACGTCCATGAGCGGCTTCGAGCAGCTGTTTCCCGGCAGCCTGCCGCGTCTGGTGATGTTCGATCTCGACGGCACGCTCGTCGATTCGGTCCCGGACCTGGCGGCCGCCGTGGACAATATGCTGCTCCAGCTCGGGCGTCCGCCTGCCGGCATCGACGCGGTGCGCCAGTGGGTCGGCAACGGCGCGCCGATGCTGGTGCGCCGGGCGCTGGCCAATCACATTGATGCCCAGGGCGTTGATGAGGCCGAGGCCGAGCGGGCTCTGGAGCTGTTCAACGAAGCCTATGAAGGCAACCACGAACTGACCGTGGTTTATCCGGGCGTGCGCTCTACCCTCAAATGGTTGCACAAGCAGGGCGTGGAAATGGCGCTGATCACCAACAAGCCGGAGCGTTTTGTCGCGCCGCTGCTGGATCAGATGAAGATCGGCCGTTATTTTCGCTGGATCATCGGCGGCGACACCTTGCCGCAGAAAAAGCCCGACCCGGCCGCGCTGTTCTTCGTCATGAAAATGGCCAACATCCCCGCATCCCAATCGTTGTTTGTCGGCGACTCGCGCAGCGACGTGCTGGCGGCGAAAGCGGCGGGGGTCAAATGTGTTGCCCTGAGCTACGGCTACAATCATGGCCGACCGATTGCCGAGGAATTTCCGACATTGGTGATTGATGATCTGCGCCTGCTAATTCCCGGTTGCCTGGACCCGGCCGCTGAGATAACGTTGCCCGACGCTGTTCAATCCTCTTCTGGAAACGCCATCGTGGTGGTCACTCGCAAACTCTGGATGAAAGTCATGAAGGCCCTGGCCCGCTGGCGTTGGCGCGCCTGACGTGATCCTGGCCGGTTATCCGGCGCGTTTGCATACCTGACTGTCAGCTCCTCTTGCCACGAGGCACCCCATGATCCGCGAAGAATTTCTGCGTCTAGCCGCTGCCGGCTACAACCGCATCCCGCTTGCCTGCGAAACCCTGGCCGACTTCGACACGCCGCTGTCGATCTACCTCAAGTTGGCCGACCAACCCAATTCCTACTTGCTCGAATCGGTGCAAGGTGGGGAAAAATGGGGTCGCTATTCCATGATCGGCCTGCCGTGCCGCACTGTGCTGCGAGTCCATGACCATCGCATCAGCGTGACGTACGATGGCGTCGAAATCGAAAGCCACGAAGTCGAGGATCCGCTCGCGTTCGTTGAATCCTTCAAGGCCCGCTACAACGTCCCGACCATCCCCGGCCTGCCACGTTTCAACGGCGGCCTGGTGGGTTATTTCGGCTACGACTGCGTGCGCTATGTGGAAAAACGCCTGGGCACCTGTCCGAACCCCGATCCGCTGGGGGTGCCGGACATTCTGCTGATGGTCTCCGATGCGGTGGTGGTCTTCGACAATCTCGCCGGTAAGATGCATGCCATCGTCCTGGCCGATCCGTCCCGTGAAGATGCCTACGAGCAAGGTCAACAAAGCCTTCAGACGTTGCTGGAAAAACTCCGCCAGCCGATCACCCCGCGTCCCGGCCTGGACTTCAGCAAGCAGTCGGCAGCCGACCCGGTGTTCCGTTCCAGTTTCACCCAGGGTGACTACGAAAAAGCCGTCGACACCATCAAGGAATACATCCTGGCGGGCGATTGCATGCAGGTCGTGCCGTCGCAACGGATGTCGATCGACTTCAAGGCCGCGCCGATCGATCTGTACCGGGCGCTGCGCTGTTTCAACCCGACGCCTTATATGTATTTCTTCAACTTCGGTGACTTCCATGTCGTGGGCAGTTCGCCCGAGGTGCTGGTGCGGGTCGAGGAAAACCTGATCACCGTGCGGCCGATCGCCGGCACACGGCCACGCGGCGCCACGGAGGAAGCGGACCGGGCGCTGGAAGAGGACCTGTTGTCAGATGCCAAGGAGATCGCCGAGCACCTGATGCTGATCGATCTGGGACGCAACGACACTGGCCGGGTTTCCGAAGTGGGTTCGGTAAAGCTCACCGAGAAAATGGTCATCGAGCGCTACTCCAACGTGATGCACATCGTGTCCAACGTCACCGGGGAGTTGAAGGCCGGGTTGACGGCGATGGACGCCTTGCGAGCGATCCTGCCGGCGGGCACTTTGTCTGGCGCGCCGAAGATCCGCGCCATGGAAATCATCGACGAGCTGGAGCCGGTCAAGCGCGGTGTGTACGGCGGAGCCGTCGGGTACTTCGCCTGGAACGGCAACATGGACACGGCCATCGCCATCCGCACCGCCGTGATCAAGAACGGTGAGTTGCACGTGCAGGCCGGCGGCGGCATCGTCGCCGACTCGGTGCCCGCGCTGGAATGGGAGGAAACCCTGAACAAGCGTCGGGCAATGTTCCGTGCCGTAGCCCTGGCCGAGCAGACCTCGAACGACTGAAGGCGTTTGCCGAACAACTGTGGCGAGGGAAACTGGGTCCATGTGGGAGCGAGCTTGCTCGCGATGAGGCCCTAAGGCTCAACCAATAGGTTGACTGACAGTCCGCCATCGCGAGCAAGCTCGCTCCCACAGAGGCCGCGTCAAAAATCCAGGCTGACCCCCAGGCTCACCCCTTGCTGGGTAAAATCATCATCCTTGCGCAACGTATAACCGCCCCGCAGCGCGAGATCCCTGGTCAACTTGTGGCTGATCCCCAGGTTCAGGCGATTGAGGTGGCTTTGTGGGGTATAGCCCTCCAGCGTGAAGTCATTGGCCGGCAAGCTGTTGAGGGCGATGTTCACCTTTTGCGTATCGTCCTCATACTCGCGCTCGTGGGCATACTCCCCGTACAGCTGGGTCTGGCGGGTAAAGTTGTATTTGCCCTGCAAGCCGATGCCCAGGCGTTTTGAATCGCGGGTCTGGTCGTCGAAAGTCAGCGCCGTGGAGCGGCTGCCCTGTTCCGAGTAACCATCGACCTCGGCCTTCGCATAATCGGCGCTGACAAACGGTGACAGGTGCCATTGGCTGCCCGGCTGGGCAATGTCGTAGCCTACGCGTGTGCTGAATGCCCAGAGATGACCGTCGGTATCGCCTTTTTCCTGCGCCTGGCTGACGCCCAGGTCGAATTTGCGCTCCAGGTTGTCGTAGTCGAGCTTGCCGCCGGTCAGCGCGGCGTCGGCCCACCAGCGGTTCTGCTGGAACTGGGCGAACGCGGTGGCGAGGTAGCTGTTGAGCTTGTAGTTCGAATCGTTGCGGCCAGCGTCCATGTCCTGGCGGTACAGACCGGCGGCCACGCCGATGCGCCAGGCTTCGTTGAAACGGTAACTGCCGCCGATGTTCAGGTTGTAGCCACTGCCGTCGGCGCTTGCACCGCTGCCTTGGCTATCAATGTCCAGATGCTGGCCGCCGCCGGCAACAATCGCCCGCCATTGACCTACCGCCTGCCAATCTTCCCAGTCCGATTGCCATTGGCTGCGCAATTCATCCTGGTGGGCGCGCAAGGTCGAGTGGGCCATTTCCGGCAGCAAGGTCAGTTCCCACGGCGCCGCGAGCAGGGAATAGGCGTAGTCGGCAATCAGCTTCTGCCCGGCTTCGGTGGGGTGGACCGCATCGTTATAGATCAGCTTGCTCGGATCAGGCGTGGTGCTGTGGATGCCATAGGTGGCGTTTTCCGTGCAACCGTTGCCACTAAAACAGGTGGCGGTAAGGTTCTCGCCGGTGGCAAGGCCGAATCGTCCAGGATCAGCAAAGCTTTCCTTCAGCAATAGCGGAACGTTCAGCGGAATGATTTCGGCATCGATGCCTTGCAAACGTGTGATCAGTTGCTGGTTGAACTGATGACTGAGCAGGGAGACCACTTCTTGAAACGGGGTGCCATTGAGGGCCGGCGTCAGGCCCAGATCGGGCAGCAGCCAAACCATCGCGTAGCGGGCGCCGGCGGTCTGCAGCACCTGGACACTGTCGGCCAGGCGGTCCGCGGCGGCGTTCGCCTGGGCAATGTTGAGCACTCGGCCCTGAAGGAAGTCGTTACCGCCGCCGGACAGGTAATACAGTGCGTTCGGATCAGCGCGTAGGCCATTGGCTGGCAGATAACCGGCACGACTGCGCTCGCCCGTGTCGGAGATATTGGTGATCGAGTCGAGTATCTGGTCGGTACGATAACCGCCCACGGCCCAGTTGTTGCCGTCCGCCAGCCCCTCGCGGGCACGGGCAGCCGAGGTGGAGGCCGCGGTCTCGTCGTCGGAAAAGCCCAATCGTCCCCCGAGCAGTTGGGTGGCGTTGGCAGAATAGGCTTCGCCGCTGCCATCCAGATAAGTCGGACCGGTTCGGTTGGTAGCCCGCAAGGTTGATCCGGGCGGGCCGCCCGGATCGGTGAACTGGCCGGCGTCACTGAGGCTGTCACCGAACACGATGAAGCTGGAGTAGGGGTTGGGGGCGGCATTTGCCGAAGCGCAAGCCATGGCCAGCAGGCAGCCGGTGATCGGTACAAACAAGGTCTGTTTGATCATGAGAAGGTCCTTTTCAATCTTATTTTTATGGGAAAACGAAACGACAGTACCAAAAACTTCCGACGGTCTGCCACCCATCTGGGAACATCGCAATTGTTTGCAAGCCCTTCGGGTCCGTCTTATTGCGTGCTCCGCCCAGCTAAGTTACTGTGCCGGAACGTATGAACGAGACTTCCCCCGTGTCGATTGTCAGCAAACTTCTGAATCAATTGATCAAGGCTCACGCCCGTTGGCGTTGGCGCGCCTGAACGTTCCATGCCGGCCTCGCCGGACCTGTACCGATTTGCCTTCTTTACCCGTTTGGAAACCGCTTCGCAGGCGCATCATTCGCCTGTCCAGCGCAGCACCGTGCGGGTCACTCTTCGAAGGCTGTATTCCAAGTCAGTGTATTCAATAGGTTGTTTACGCCATGTTGCTGATGATCGATAACTACGACTCTTTTACTTACAACGTTGTGCAATACCTCGGCGAGCTCGGCTCCGAGGTCAAGGTCGTGCGCAACGATGAGCTGACCATTGCCGAAATCGAGGCCCTCAAGCCCGAGCGCATCGTCGTCTCGCCCGGCCCTTGCACGCCGACCGAAGCGGGCATCTCCATCGAAGCCATCAAATATTTTGCCGGCAAGCTGCCGATCCTCGGTGTCTGCCTGGGGCACCAGTCGATCGGCCAGGCGTTCGGTGGCGATGTCGTGCGGGCCCGCCAGGTGATGCACGGCAAGACCAGCCCGGTATTTCATGAAGACAAGGGCGTGTTCGAAGGCTTGAATCGCCCGCTTACCGTCACCCGCTACCACTCGTTGATCGTCAAGCGCGAAACCCTGCCCGACTGCCTTGAGCTGACTGCCTGGACCCAGCTCGAAGACGGCTCGGTGGACGAAATCATGGGTTTGCGTCACAAGACGTTAAACATCGAGGGTGTGCAATTTCATCCCGAGTCTATCCTCACCGAGCAGGGCCACGAACTGTTCGCCAACTTCCTCAAACAAACCGGCGGCACGCGCTAAGGACTTTCCATGGACATCAAGACAGCCCTGAACCGTATCGTCGGCCAGCTCGACCTGAGCACCGACGAAATGCGCGACGTGATGCGGGAGATCATGACTGGCCAGTGCACGGACGCGCAGATTGGCGCGTTCATGATGGCCATGCGCATGAAGAGCGAGAGCATCGACGAGATAGTCGGTGCGGTCACGACCATGCGCGAGTTGGCGGACAAGGTCGAACTCAAGACCCTCGATGGTGTAGTGGATGTCGTCGGGACCGGTGGTGACGGAGCCAATATCTTCAACGTTTCCACCGCGTCGGCATTTGTCGTTGCGGCGGCCGGCTGCACCGTCGCCAAGCATGGCAATCGTGCGGTGTCGGGCAAGAGCGGCAGCGCCGATCTGCTGGAAGCCGCCGGTATCTACCTCAACCTGACGTCGGTCCAGGTGGCTCGTTGTATCGATAGCGTCGGCATCGGCTTCATGTTTGCCCAGACCCACCACAGCGCCATGAAATATGCCGCGGCGCCGCGTCGCGAGCTGGGCTTGCGCACGCTGTTCAACATGCTCGGCCCGCTTACGAATCCGGCCGGTGTGAAGCATCAAGTGGTCGGCGTGTTCAGCCAGGCGCTGTGCCGGCCATTGGCGGAGGTCCTGCAACGTTTAGGTAGCAAGCACGTGCTGGTCGTCCATTCAAAAGACGGCCTGGATGAATTCAGCCTGGCGGCGCCCACTTTCGTGGCCGAGCTAAAAAATGATCAGATCACCGAATATTGGGTCGAACCTGAAGACCTCGGCATGAAGAGCCAGAGCCTGCATGGACTGGCGGTGGATGGGCCAGCCCAGTCACTTGAGTTGATCCGCGATGCCTTGGGGCGGCGTAAAACCGAGAATGGCCAGAAGGCTGCGGAAATGATCATGCTCAATGCGGGCGCCGCGTTGTATGCCGCCGATCACGCCAGCAGCCTCAAGCAAGGTGTCGAGCTCGCGCATGATGCGTTGCACACCGGCCTGGCCCGGGAAAAACTGGAAGAATTGGGCGCGTTTACCGCCGTATTCAAAGTGGAGAATGAAGGATGAGCGTGCCAACGGTTCTGGAAAACATTCTGGCTCGCAAGGCTGAAGAAGTGGCCGAGCGCCGGGCCCGGGTCAGCCTCGCCGAGTTGGAAAGTCTTGCACGTTCAGCAGACGCGCCTCGCGGCTTTGCCCAGGCGCTGATCGACCAGGCGAAGAAAAAGCAGCCTGCAGTCATCGCCGAAATCAAGAAGGCGTCCCCCAGCAAAGGTGTGATCCGTGAGGACTTCGTCCCCGCCGACATCGCCAGGAGCTACGAGAAGGGCGGTGCGACCTGCCTTTCGGTGCTCACCGACGTCGATTTTTTCCAAGGCGCCGATGACTATCTTAAACAGGCGCGGGCGGCGTGCAAGCTGCCGGTGATCCGCAAGGATTTCATGATCGATCCGTACCAGATCGTTGAGGCGCGGGCCTTGGGTGCCGATTGCGTGCTGTTGATCGTTTCCGCCCTGGATGACGTGAAAATGGCCGAGCTGGCCGCAGTCGCTAAAGGTGTGGGCCTGGATGTACTGGTGGAAGTCCACGACGGCGACGAGCTGGAGCGTGCCCTGAAAACTCTGGATACCAAGCTGGTCGGCGTGAATAACCGCAACCTGCATACGTTTGAAGTCAGCCTGGAAACCACTCTTGACCTGTTGCCGCGAATTCCACGCGATCGCCTGGTCATCACCGAGAGCGGCATTCTCAACCGAGCCGATGTCGAGTTGATGGAAGTCAGCGATGTGTATTCATTCCTGGTTGGCGAGGCGTTCATGCGGGCCGAAAGCCCGGGTACAGAACTGCAGCGCTTGTTTTTCCCCGAGCGCGGCGTTCCGGTAACCGGCTCGACGCTGGACTGAATCGATGCCTTCAGCCATTGCCTTCACGGTTGAAAGCGGCCTGCAGGCCGAACAGGATCTGCTGGCCAGCGTTTGCGCCGGTGACGCTGAATCCGGCTTGCTGTTCTGGCAACCCAGCGATCGTGCCCTGGTCATGCCGCGTCGCTTGAGTCGCCTGCCAGGTTTTGAACTTGCCTGTGAGGTATCGGCCGCAAGCGGCTGGCCGGTGCTGCTGCGTGAAACCGGTGGCGAGCCAGTGCCTCAATCGGGCGCTACGGTCAATATCGCGCTGGTCTATGCGCCACCGCGAAGTGAAGGTGACCATGGCCGGATCGAGACTGCTTATCGGCGTCTATGCGATCCGATCTGCCAGTTGCTCGATGAGCTGGGCGGGGTGGCTTCCCTCGGTGAAGTGGAGGGCGCGTTTTGCGACGGGCGCTTCAACGTTAGTCTGGACGGCCGCAAAATGGTCGGTACCGCCCAGCGCTGGCGGCAAAGCAAGGGCGGCCAGAGGCCGGTGGGCCTGGTGCATGGCGCCCTATTGCTGGATGACGAGCGCGAGTCCATGGTTGCGGCGGTCAATCGGTTCAACGAGGCGTGTGGCCTGGAGCAGCGAGTGCGTGCCGAGAGCCACATTGCCCTGCATGAGAAATTCCCGGCGCCTCATGCGCTGGAACGGCTCGAGGCGCTTTACCAGGAACTGTTGAGCAACTTCTAGCGCGTCCCGAACACGACCATGGTCTTGCCTTTGACGCTGACCAGATTGCGCTCTTCCAGGTCCTTGAGCACGCGTCCGACCATCTCTCGGGAGCAGCCAACGATGCGGCCGATTTCCTGACGGGTCACTTTGATCTGCATACCATCCGGATGGGTCATGGCGTCGGGCTGCTTGCACAGTTCCAGCAGGCAGCGGGCGACGCGACCGGTCACGTCGAAAAACGCCAGGTCACCGACTTTGCGGGTGGTATTGCGCAGACGCTGCGCGATTTGTCCGCTGAGGGCATAAAGAATGTCCGGATCCTGCTGCGACAGCTCTCGGAATTTGCCATAGCTGATTTCCGCCACTTCACATTCGACCTTGGCTCGCACCCAGGCGCTGCGCTCCTGCTCCTTGCCCGCCTGCTCGAACAATCCCAGTTCGCCGAAAAAATCCCCGGAGTTGAGGTAGGCGATGATCATTTCCCGGCCGTCATCGTCCTCGATCAGGATAGTGACGGAGCCCTTGATGATGAAAAACAGCGTATCGGAGCGGTCGCCTGCGCAAATGATGTTGTGCTTGGCGGGGTAGCGGCGACGCTGGCAATGCATCAAGAGTTTGTCGAGGTTCTTGATCTTGGACGTGGGAGTAATGGCAACCATGGTTGTATCCCGAAAGACTGCGCGGTGTGGTGGTTTGGTTTTTTGGGTGAGGGCGAATGGTTATCGCCAAAAGCTGGCCATACGCCAGCGAGATGGCGCAGCTTAACAGAGGCATTCGTAATAGATTCGAGAATTTACCTACAGGCGCTGGCGTAAGAGGCATCAGGCATCCCGCTGCCATCAACGGGCGCTGTGCTAAGCTGGCGCCCCCTTTTTTTGAACAGTGGAGTCTTGGCGATGAAGGCACGCATCCAATGGGCTGGCGAAGCCATGTTCCTCGGTGAATCAGGCAGTGGTCATGTGGTCGTCATGGACGGCCCACCGGATGCCGGCGGTCGTAACCTGGGTGTCCGGCCAATGGAAATGCTCTTGCTCGGTGTCGGCGGCTGCAGCAACTTCGATGTGGTCAGCATTCTCAAGAAGTCACGCCAGGCCGTCGAAAGTTGCGAAGCGTTTCTTGAAGCCGAGCGCGCGACAGAGGATCCGAAAGTGTTTACCAGGATCCACATGCACTTCGTGGTCAAAGGCCGTGGACTGAAGGAAGCCCAGGTCAAGCGCGCCATTGAGCTGTCCGCCGAGAAATACTGCTCGGCCTCGATCATGCTCGGTGCCGCCGGTGTTGAAATCACTCACGATTATGAAATCATCGAGTTGGGTTGAATCGACATCCAACCATCACAAATGCAGTGCAAGCTCTGGCGGTCAGAAGCCGACATCTGCATAATGCGCCACTTTTTTCAGGGCAATGATCGGCTCGCGGGCTGATCCATTGCCTGGACAGACAACCAAAATCGCCATCGCGAAGAGGTGTTAACCGTCCTACGCAGGTGCGTCGTTCGCATCTGACGGGCATGCTTGATCACGCGGCCGGGCCGCAATACACAGAGAGTTTTCAAACGGTGAAAAGCAAACTCAAGCTCCATGGGTTCAATAACCTGACAAAGACCTTGAGCTTCAACATCTATGACATCTGCTATGCGGAAACCCCGCAAGACCAGCAGGCCTACGTCGAGTACATCAATAAAGAGTACAACGCCAAGCGCCTCACGCAGATCCTCACGGAAGTTGTCGATATCATTGGTGCCAACATCCTGAACATCGCCAGTCAGGACTATGAACCCCAAGGCGCCAGCGTGACCATTCTGATCTCGGAAGAGCCGGTGACACCGACCGAAAGCCAGATCGAAGAGTCCCCGGGCCCGTTGCCTGAAATTATCCTGGCCCACCTCGACAAGAGCCACATCACGGTACATACCTATCCGGAGATCCATCCGGTGGACGGTATCGCAACGTTCCGAGTGGACATTGATGTGTCGACCTGTGGCGTCATTTCACCGCTCAAGGCGCTCAATTTCCTGATTCATCAATTCGATTCCGACATCGTGACCGTGGATTACCGTGTGCGTGGCTTCACACGGGATGTGGAGGGCCACAAGCACTTCATTGATCACGAGATCAATTCGATCCAGAACTATCTCTCCGAAGACACGCGCGACGCGTACCAGATGACCGACGTGAACGTGTACCAGGAAAACCTGTTCCACACCAAGATGCTGCTCAAGGACTTCGAGCTGGACAACTACCTGTTCGGTGATGCCACCAGCAACCTGTCCGTTGAGCAGCGTGGCCAGGTGGAGGAGCGTGTGAAGCACGAGATGCTTGAGATTTTCTACGCGCGCAACATGCCGCGCTGAAGGTCAAGGCTACAAAAAAAAGGCGACTACCTGTGCGGTAGTCGCCTTTTTCAGTTTTGGGAAACCCGATATGTCTGTGGGACAGGCTCCGTATCGCGGTCAGATCCGATAGGTGCTCTTGGTCATGACCTTCGCCAACAAGCTCATGCCGAATTTCACCGGAGCCGGGAAACGAACCCCCCCCGCATCGAGAGCGCTTTCGGCATGCTGTTCTTCATCCTTGCGCATCTGTTCAAGAATCGCCCGGGACTTTTCATCTTCGGCCGGCAACTGCTCCAGGTGCTCATTCAGATGCTTGCACACTTGATGTTCGGTTGCCGCGACGAAGCCCAGGCTGACCTTGTCGCTGATCAGCCCGGCCACCGCGCCGATGCCGAATGACATCCCGTAGAACAACGGATTCAGGACGCTGGTATGGCTACCTAATTGGCGAATGCGCTGCTCGCACCAGACCAAGTGGTCGACTTCTTCTTCGGCGGCATGCTCCATCGCCTCGCGTACCTGCGGCAATCTCGCCGTCAGCGCCTGGCCCTGGTACAGAGCCTGGGCGCAAACCTCACCGGTATGGTTGATGCGCATCAGGCCCGCGACATGGCGAGTCTCTTCGTCACTCATCTGTACGTCCGGCTGCACGATTGCCGGCGACGGACGGTACGGCTGGCCGCTGAAGGGCAGCAGCGTGCGCATCGCGGTATCGGCTTGCAGCAGCAGGCGGTCAATGGGCGAGTAGTGACGTTGGGTAGTCATGCTTACCTCCGGAAAAAATCACGGCAGCCAGTTTAACCCAATCGGCCGCTGAAGATTTGCGCTGGGTCAGCGGTATCAACCCGGTGGCCAGTTCATCTGGCGCTGCCCCAGCACGTGCATATGAATGTGATAGACGGTCTGCCCGCCAAGTTCATTGCAGTTCATCACCACGCGGAAGCCTTCCTCACAGCCCAGTTCAAGCGCCAGGCGCTGGGCGGTAAACAGGATATGTCCGGCCAACCCTTTGTCTTCCTCGGTCAGGTCATTGAGGGTGCGGATCGGTTTTTTCGGAATCACCAGGAAATGCACTGGAGCCTGGGGGGCGATGTCGTGAAAAGCCAGAACCTGATCGTCTTCATAAATGATCCTGGCCGGAATTTCCCGGTTGATGATCTTGGTAAACAGAGTGTCCACGGCTGCTGCTCCGTTGGGTTGTTTGAGGTCGAGTGTATTAAAGGCTCGGTTGGCAAGCCCGGGTTAACCATCCGCAAATCTAGCGTGGACAGTAGGCTTTATTGGACATGCCGCTGAGAATTCGCACCAGCCAGCGCGGCCCGAGTCGGGGCAGGGCGGCGATCCAGCGATTGCGGCGTCCGGGAATGATAATGGCCCGGTCCCTGTCCAGCGCGCGGACAGCGTACAGCGCAACCTCTTCAGGGCTCATCAGCTTCTTATCGTCGCTGGGCTTCTCGTCCCGTTGCCACTCGGCGAAAAAACCGGTGCGGGTCGGGCCAGGGCAAAGTACCGAGACTTTGATCGCACATTTCTTCAGCTCGATTCGCAAGGCTTCGGAAAAATGCAATACGTACGCCTTGCTGGCGTGGTAGGTGCTCATCCAGGGGCCCGGCTGGAACGCGGCAATCGACGCGACGTTCAGGATCTGGCCGCCTCCATGCAGCGCCATGCTGTTGCCTACGGCGTGACAGAGGCGGGTCAGGGCCAGGATATTCACTTCGATGAGGTCCTGCTCGGTCATCCAGTCCTGGCCCAGGAACGGGCCGAAGGTGCCGATGCCGGCGCAGTTGACCAGCAGGTCGATCTGGCGTTCGCCTTCTTCCAGTTCCAGCAGGAAACCTGAAAGCCGCAAGGGCTCGCTCAGGTCGCAAGCCCGGAACAATACTTCCACGCCAAATCGCTGGGTCAGTTCGATCGCAATACTTTCCAGTCGATCGCGCTGTCGCGCCACGAGTATCAGGTTGCGCCCGCGCCGGGCCAGTGCTTCAGCCAGGGCCAGGCCGATTCCGCTGGAAGCGCCAGTGATCAGGGCGTAACGGGTCATGCAGTTCTCCATCGCAACAGCCCGCCGCCAGTGGACTGGGCTGTCACTGGCATGAAGCGGGCCTATTGTTCCTCTTCTTCTTCGTAGTCTACAGAAGGCGAGGCGGGCTCGGCTGCATCAACGGCCGGTTCTTCGCTGGTCTGGTCACTGTACTCGCTGCTTTCGTAGCTGCTCGAGGCACCGCTATCGAAGTCCTCCTGGAGAGCACCGAAGATGCCGGCGAAGGTGGCCACGAAAATCAGGACGATCATCACCAGCCAAAGCGACGCCAGCAGCTTGACCGCCGTGGTATTGCGCGGCGGTGGTGGGCCGTACTGGTTGGCGCCGGTATTGCCTGGGGCGATGATGAGAATGAACGGGAAGATGCTGCCCACGAATGGCACGAGGTTGATCAGCCACAACCACCCCGACCAGCCGAGATCATGCAGACGCTGGACGTTGAACTGGATGCTCACGAACGCGAAGGCAAGCACGACGACTACAGCGATCAGACCACCGACGACCAACCCTGCTATCGAGTCGGAAGCGAGCAGCCAGTTCGTGGCGACCCAGAAGCCCAGGCCTACCAACGGCAGCATGGCCAGGGTCAGGACCATGGTCCAGGCCAGGTAGCGCAGGCGTCCGATACGTCCCTCGAAGCTGAAGGGTTTGAGCGTGCCGTACTCGGCGAACGTTTCACCCACTGCTGCCCGTGGAGGCGCATATGGAGAAACAGGATCGATCACGGAGTCCGGCTGGCGGCCGCCCGGCTGCTCCTGGATTTCGCCGAGATTGAGCTGGATGGACGGTTCGGCTTCGATTCGTGCATCGATGCCGCTTTTATGAAGCGCGTCCAGGTACTGTTGCGCTTCATTCTGGGACAGGTTGTTCTTGAGGGACACCTTGCGACCGCTGAACAGTCGTTCAATGGCGCTCACATCACTTTTGAACAGTTCGGCGAGGTTGAGCTTGGCGGTAGTGGTATCTACGCCTGGCAGCAGGGCCCCGTCGAATACGATGTTGAAACGGTTTTCGCTCATGCCTGGCATCCTTGTCTTTCTGGTTGGTTTATTGTGGGTTCAGCGCGGCCAATGGCCGCCAAGTTGTGTCGCTAGGGCTTGCGCCTGCCGGTATTCTTCATCCAGGCGTGCGATCAATTGATCGACACCGGGCAAATCATTGATGTCACCTACACCCTGGCCGGCGGACCATACGGTCTTCCAGGCCTTGGCTTCATCATTGAGCGGTTTGAGTTTCGCCCCCGCATCCGCCACGCCCTTGCCTTGCAGAGCAGCCAGGTCGAAGCCGGCACTTTCCAGGCTCTGACGCATGAAACTGGCCGGCACCCCGGACACTGCGGGAGTATGCACGATGTCCGCGGCTCTGGATGTGAGCAACATCTCTTTATAAGCGTCGGACGCGTGACTTTCCGTTGTGCCGATAAAACGCGTTCCGAAGTAGGCCAGATCCGCGCCAAGCAATTGCGCAGCCAGAATCTGATGGCCGTGGTTAAGGCATCCTGCAAGCAACAGGGTTTTATCGAAGAACTGCCGGATTTCAGCAATCAGTGCGAATGGGCTCCAGGTTCCTGCGTGCCCACCCGCACCGGCCGCAACGGCGATCAAACCGTCGACGCCCGCTTCGGCGGCTTTTTCGGCATGGCGGCGAGTGGTCACGTCGTGGAATACCAGGCCGCCATAGCCATGAACCGCGTCCACCAATTCCTTCACCGCCCCCAGGCTGGTGATGACGATCGGCACCTTGTGCTCGATACAGATTGCCAGGTCGGCCTGGAGTCGCGGGTTGCTGTGATGGACGATCAGATTGACTGCGTAGGGCGCCGGCTTTTCCAGGGTCGCCAAGCCCGCTTCGATTTCCTCCAGCCACGCCTTGAAGCCGCTGCTTTCACGTTGGTTCAACGCCGGGAAACTCCCGACGACACCGTTGCGGCAGCAGGCCAGTACCAGCTGCGGATTGGAAATGAGGAACATCGGTGCGACCACGACAGGCAGCCGCAGACGTTGTTCAAGCAGAGCGGGCAGCGACATCGGAGGTCCCTCTGATCAGTGGATGCGGTTGGAGTTAGAACGGCCGGACCACGACCAGAATTACAATAGCCAGCAATATCACGACCGGCACTTCATTGAACCAGCGATAAAAGACATGACTGCGGGTGTTTTCGCCACGGGCGAAGCGCTTAACCTGGGCACCGCACATATGGTGATAGCCGATCAGCAAGACGACCAGAGTCAGCTTTGCGTGCATCCAGCCGCCTTGGGTGAAATAGGCGCTGGCATTGAGGCTGAGCAAGCCGATGCCGAACACCAGCGTGGCGATCATCGCCGGGCCCATGATGCCGCGATACAACTTGCGTTCCATGATGGAGAAGCGTTCCTTGCTGACGCTGTCTTCGCTTTGAGCGTGGTAGACGAACAGTCTAGGCAGGTAGAACAGGCCGGCAAACCAGCAGACCATGCTGACAATGTGAAGCGCTTTGAGCCATAGATAGAGCATTTTTGATTATTCCCAGGTTCACGGTAGCCTCGATAGTAGAGGTTAGCGCGGCCACACGTCACCTTGGCGGTTGTCGCAGCGCTGCGGGCGCCCTATCATCGACGGCTTTCCAGTGGTTCGTTGAGGGCAGGTTCATGGTCAAGGTCGGTATCGTCGGCGGCACGGGTTACACCGGTGTCGAACTGCTGCGTCTGTTGGCACAGCATCCGCAAGCTGAGGTGGTGGTCATTACCTCCCGATCCGAGGCCGGCCTGGCCGTCGCCGACATGTATCCGAACTTGCGTGGCCATTACGACGGCCTGGCGTTCAGCGTCCCTGACGTCAAGACCCTTGGGGCCTGCGATGTGGTGTTTTTCGCCACCCCCCATGGTGTCGCCCACGCTTTGGCGGGTGAGCTGCTGGCCGCGGGTACCAAGGTCATTGACCTGTCGGCAGACTTCCGTCTGCAGGACGCAGACGAATGGGCCAAGTGGTACGGTCAGCCCCATGGCGCACCGGAACTGCTGGACGAGGCGGTCTACGGCTTGCCGGAAGTCAATCGTGAAAAAATCAGGCAGGCACGGCTGATCGCGGTGCCGGGTTGCTACCCGACCGCGACGCAGTTGGGATTTCTGCCTTTGCTGGAGGCCGGTCTCGCCGATGCGTCGCGCTTGATCGCCGACTGCAAGTCGGGCGTCAGCGGCGCCGGTCGAGGTGCCAGCGTTGGCTCGTTGTACTCCGAAACATCGGAGAGCATGAAGGCTTACGCGGTCAAGGGGCATCGTCATTTGCCGGAGATTCGCCAAGGGTTGCGTCGCGCGGCAGGCAAGGACGTCGGCCTGACTTTCGTGCCGCACCTGACGCCCATGATCCGTGGTATCCATTCCACCCTCTACGCCACCGTGACCGATCGCTCCGTGGATCTGCAGGCGCTGTTCGAGAAGCGTTATGCCGATGAGCCGTTTGTCGACGTGATGCCGGCTGGCAGCCATCCGGAAACCCGCAGTGTCCGCGGCGCGAACGTATGCCGGATCGCTGTGCATCGCCCCCAGGATGGCGACCTGGTCGTGGTCCTGTCGGTAATCGACAACTTGGTCAAGGGCGCTTCCGGCCAGGCGGTACAGAACCTCAACATCCTCTTTGGGCTGGATGAGCGGCTGGGCCTGTCCCACGCGGGGATGCTGCCTTAAATTATCAGATGCAGGCTGTAAGCTATGAGCCTGTGGCTTATAGCTTGCGGCTTACAGCTGCTGCGCAAATAGTTGACCAATTTTGTCGGAGAAGCGGATAATGCCCGCCATCACGCATTATGGCGGCGTAAGCGCCGGGAGATATTCAGCATGAGCGTCGAAACCTTCACTCCCTCGGCTTTGCAATTCACCCACGGTGCCGCGCACAAGGTGAAGAGCCTGGTCGATGAAGAGGGCAATGATCGTTTGAAGCTGCGCGTGTTCGTGACGGGCGGCGGTTGTTCAGGTTTTCAGTACGGCTTCACTTTCGATGAGGAAGTGGCCGAGGATGACACCATCGTCGAGCGCGAAGGCGTCAGCCTGGTGGTCGATCCGATGAGCTTCCAGTACCTGGCGGGTGCCGAGGTGGATTATCAGGAAGGCCTGGAAGGATCGCGCTTCGTGATCAAGAATCCTAACGCCACCACAACTTGTGGGTGCGGTTCTTCGTTTTCGATCTGATCGCTTCAATAAAAACGCCGCAGAGCCTTACGGCCCTGCGGCTTTTTTTTGTCCGCGATTATTGATCTCAGGCCGGATAAATAGCGCCGAGTACGCGCGGGCCACGGGCACCAGTGACACTTGGACGGTTTCCTGGAATACCCTCAAGACAGCAATGGGCGAGCCAGGCAAAGGCCATGGCTTCAACCCAATCCGGGTCCACGCCGTACGCTGCCGTACTGCTGACTCTGGTAGCTGGTAGCAAGTCGGCCAGGCGCTTCATGAGTGTCTGGTTGTGTGCGCCACCGCCGCAGACCAGCAACTCCTGCGTGTTCGGCTGGGCATGCTGTAGTGATTCGACGATGGTCAGGGCAGTCAGTTCAAGTAGTGTCGCCTGCACATCTTCAGGGGCGAAGGCTGGCAATTGCGATAGATGACGGGTCAGCCAGGACAGGTTGAATACTTCTCGTCCGGTACTTTTCGGGCCTTTGGTTACAAAGAAGGGGTCTCCAAGCAACGTCGTGAGCAAAGTCGGCTCTACTTTTCCGCTGGCTGCCCATTGGCCGTCACGATCAAAAGGCTCGCCTCGCTCCTGGTATATCCAGGCATCGAGCAATACGTTGCCTGGGCCGCAATCGAAACCTGATACGGGTTTTGCCAGCTCTATCAGGCTGAGATTGCTGAAGCCGCCGACATTCAGTACTGCACGAGGACCGACTCGTTCTTCGAACAGTGCTTCGTGAAATGCCGGAACCAGAGGCGCCCCCTGTCCTCCGGCGGCGACATCACGGCTGCGGAAATCGCTGACAACGGTGATGCCGGTCAATTCGCTCAAGAGTGCCGGGTTACCGATCTGCACGGTAAATCCGCGGGCCGGTTCATGGCGAATGGTTTGGCCGTGGCTGCCAACCGCGGTGACGTCTTCAGGCTTGAGCTTCTGTTCGTCGAGTAAGGTATGGATGCCCTGCGCGGCCAGCTTTACCCAGTTCTGCTGGGCGATGGCGGAGCGGGCGATCTCATCGGGCCCACTGCTGCACAGTGCAAGCAACTCGGTGCGCAGGGGCGTGGGCATGGGTATGTAATGCGTGGCGATCAATTTGATCGCCGGGGCCAGTTCGATCAGCGCGATATCCAGGCCATCCAGGCTGGTCCCGGACATCACACCGATATAGAGCGCCATGGCTTAGCGCTTGCTCGAAGCTAGCAGGGTGGCTTTCTCTTGATCCATGCGAGCCATCAGAGGCTGGCTCTGAGCCAGGAAACGGGTGCGCTCGGATTTCGCAATCGGATCGGCCATCGGCAGTTTCTGGCCGAGCGGATCGACGTGAACGCCGTTGACCTGGAATTCATAGTGCAAGTGCGGGCCGGTGGACAGGCCAGTCGTGCCGATGTAGCCAATAACCTGGCCTTGCTTGACGGAGCCGCCGGTCTTCACGCCTTTGGCGAAACCTTGCATGTGGCCGTACAGCGTGCGGTAGGTGTTGCCGTGCTGGATGATCACGGTATTGCCATAACCGCCACGACGGCCGGCCAGCAGTACCTTGCCATCGCCGGCAGCCTTGATGGGCGTGCCGCGCGGAGCTGCGTAGTCGACGCCTTTGTGGGCGCGGATCTTGTTCAGGATAGGATGCTTGCGGCCTGCAGAAAACCTGGAGCTGATGCGGGCGAAGTCGACTGGAGTACGGATAAACGCCTTGCGCATGCTGTTGCCGTCAGCGGTGTAGTAGCTGCTGTTGCCCTGCTTGTTGGTGTAGCGCACCGCCGTATAGGTCTTGCCGCGGTTGGTGAAGCGCGCGGAAAGGATCGGTCCGTTGCCGACGCTTTTCCCATTGACCACTTTCTGTTCGTAGATGACGTCGAACTCGTCGCCCTGGCGAATATCCTGCGCGAAGTCGATGTCATAACCAAACACGCTGGCCATGTCCATGGTCAGGCTGTGGGAAAGGCCGGCGCGGGCGGCCGACTGGGACAGCGAACTATTGATAACGCCGTGAACATAGGCGGAGCGCACGGTAGGTTTGGTGGTGACGCGGTTGAATACATAACCCTTTTCGTTTTTGGTCAGGGTGATGCTTTCCAGATCGCTCAGCTTGGTGTGCAGGTTGGTCAGCTGCCCGTCTGGATTGAGTTCGAATTCGAGTTTCTGGCCACGTTGCAGTTGAGTGAACTGTTTGGCTTGCTTGTCGCTGGCCAGGATTTCATGGACTGAGGTTGAGGGCAGGCCCACCTTTTCGAAGAGGGTGGAGAGTGTGTCGCCCTTGGCAACAATCACTTCACGGTGGTCCGGTCCTTTCTTCTCTTCTGCAACAGGTGCTTCTACCTGTGCAGTGGCGTTTGCAGCGTCTTCCGCGCTTTCTTCAATCTGGGCAAAAGGCGAGGCGGCCGGTTCGTTTGTGGCTTGAACGGCTTCGGCGGCGTCTTGTTCTTGTGTGAGTTGTTCAGCGGGACTTTCCAGTTCAAGACTCAGAGTCGTCTTTTTGGCTTCAACATCGCTGGAAGGAAATACCAGGAGCGCCAGGCTAAGGAGGGCGGCGATACCACTTGCGGCGAGCAGGTGGGTCTTTGGGTAAAGCGGCGGCGCTTTAGACGGTTCGGTGGTCATAGGTAATTTGACTTTTGAAAAGATGAATTGGAAAAGATGAATGACATGATGAAGATGAAATAACTGTATAAAATATAACCAAAACCCCTGCGAAGCAAGCCCGCGAACGCTCTGTCTATGGGATTGGCGTTCGTGCACCTGGCAAACCTTGTATTTGGTGCGCGATCTTGTATGGTTGGGGCCCTTTGAATCTGAGCCTTGCGGGTCTGTTATGAAGTCGGTTGAAGAGCAGCTAGCGCTGATCAAACGTGGTGCGGAAGAACTGTTGGTCGAGTCCGAGCTGATCGAAAAGCTCAAGCGCGGGCAGCCGCTGCGTATCAAGGCCGGTTTCGATCCGACGGCGCCCGACCTGCACCTGGGGCATACCGTGCTTATTAATAAGCTGCGTCAGTTCCAGGACCTGGGGCATCAGGTTATCTTCCTTATAGGCGACTTCACCGGCATGATCGGTGACCCGAGCGGCAAAAGTGCCACCCGTCCTCCGCTGACTCGTGAGCAGGTTCTCGACAACGCCGAGACCTACAAGAATCAGGTCTTCAAGATTCTTGACCCGGCCAAGACCGAAGTGGCTTTCAACTCCACCTGGATGGATCAGATGGGGCCAGCGGATTTCATACGCCTGACTTCCCAATACACCGTAGCTCGCATGCTCGAGCGCGATGATTTCGACAAGCGTTATACAACCAATCAGCCAATCGCCATCCATGAGTTCCTCTATCCGCTTGTGCAGGGTTATGACTCGGTCGCATTGCGGGCGGACGTCGAGCTTGGTGGTACCGATCAGAAGTTCAACCTGCTGATGGGGCGTGAGCTGCAGCGCGGCTATGGGCAAGAAGCTCAGTGCATCCTGACCATGCCATTGCTGGAAGGTCTGGATGGTGTGAAGAAGATGTCCAAGTCGCTGGGCAACTACGTCGGGATCCAGGAGGCGCCGGGCGTCATGTACGGCAAGTTGGTTTCCATTCCTGATGTGCTGATGTGGCGTTATTTCGAGTTGTTGAGCTTCCGCTCCATGGATGAGATCAATGCTTTCCGAGCTGATGTGGAGGCGGGCGCTAATCCGCGTGACATCAAGATCAAGCTGGCCGAAGAGATCGTTGCTCGTTTCCACGGGGAAGAGGCTGCGGCCAACGCTCATCGCGCGGCGGGCAATCGCATGAAGGATGGCGAACTGCCGGATGACCTGCCGGAGATCGAATTGACTGCTGCCGAGGATATGCCGATTGCGGCGGTTCTGAATAAGGCGGGCTTGGTCAAGAATGCTGCGGTGGCGCGAGACCTCTTGGGTTCGGGTGGCGTGCGTATAGATGGTGAGGTCGTGGATCGCACCTATATATATAAGCTGGGCTCCACTCATGTGTGTCAGGCCGGCAAGAAGGCTTTCGCACGTATTACGCTCAAATCCGAATAAAGCTGAAAATAACGGTTGACGGCAAATTCTGGATGTCTATAATTCGCCCCACTTCCGGCGCAGTCGAAACGGAAAACTCCTTGAGATTCAACGAGTTAAGTAGGTTTCGAAAGTGTGCGGCTTCAGATCATCGAAGCACGGAAGAAGTGGGCAGGCCGGTTTGATGGGTTCTGCCGACGGTTCGATCCTCTCGGTCGAAAGCGGTAAAAAAGAGGTGTTGACAGCAGCGACTAACGCTGTAGAATTCGCCTCCCGCTAACGAGAGATCGGAGGCGCAAGTGGTTGAAGTTGTTAAGGATTTCCAAGCGAAACTTTGAAAACTTCTTAAAATAACCGCTTGACAGATACACGGGGCGCTGTAGAATGCGCGCCTCGGTTGAGACGAAAGGCTCAACCCACCGCTCTTTAACAACTGAATCAAGCAATTCGTGTGGGTGCTTGTGGAGTCAGACTGCTAGTCAACAGATTATCAGCATCACAAGTTACTCCGCGAGAAATCAAAGATGTAACCAACGATTGCTGAGCCAAGTTTAGGGTTTTCTCAAAACCCAAAGATGTTTGAACTGAAGAGTTTGATCATGGCTCAGATTGAACGCTGGCGGCAGGCCTAACACATGCAAGTCGAGCGGCAGCACGGGTACTTGTACCTGGTGGCGAGCGGCGGACGGGTGAGTAATGCCTAGGAATCTGCCTGGTAGTGGGGGATAACGCTCGGAAACGGACGCTAATACCGCATACGTCCTACGGGAGAAAGCAGGGGACCTTCGGGCCTTGCGCTATCAGATGAGCCTAGGTCGGATTAGCTAGTTGGTGAGGTAATGGCTCACCAAGGCGACGATCCGTAACTGGTCTGAGAGGATGATCAGTCACACTGGAACTGAGACACGGTCCAGACTCCTACGGGAGGCAGCAGTGGGGAATATTGGACAATGGGCGAAAGCCTGATCCAGCCATGCCGCGTGTGTGAAGAAGGTCTTCGGATTGTAAAGCACTTTAAGTTGGGAGGAAGGGCAGTTACCTAATACGTAATTGTTTTGACGTTACCGACAGAATAAGCACCGGCTAACTCTGTGCCAGCAGCCGCGGTAATACAGAGGGTGCAAGCGTTAATCGGAATTACTGGGCGTAAAGCGCGCGTAGGTGGTTCGTTAAGTTGGATGTGAAATCCCCGGGCTCAACCTGGGAACTGCATTCAAAACTGTCGAGCTAGAGTATGGTAGAGGGTGGTGGAATTTCCTGTGTAGCG
>NZ_CP071643.1:767500-1097500 GCF_051131975.1 Pseudomonas sp. Z3-8
ACGGGTATCACGCAAGTGATGCGGTAGAGGAGCGTTCTGTAAGCCTGTGAAGGTGAGTTGAGAAGCTTGCTGGAGGTATCAGAAGTGCGAATGCTGACATGAGTAACGACAATGGGTGTGAAAAACACCCACGCCGAAAGACCAAGGTTTCCTGCGCAACGTTAATCGACGCAGGGTTAGTCGGTCCCTAAGGCGAGGCTGAAAAGCGTAGTCGATGGAAAACAGGTTAATATTCCTGTACTTCTGGTTATTGCGATGGAGGGACGGAGAAGGCTAGGCCAGCTTGGCGTTGGTTGTCCAAGTTTAAGGTGGTAGGCTGAGATCTTAGGTAAATCCGGGATCTTAAGGCCGAGAGCTGATGACGAGTTACCCTTTGGGTGACGAAGTGGTTGATGCCATGCTTCCAAGAAAAGCTTCTAAGCTTCAGGTAACCAGGAACCGTACCCCAAACCGACACAGGTGGTTGGGTAGAGAATACCAAGGCGCTTGAGAGAACTCGGGTGAAGGAACTAGGCAAAATGGCACCGTAACTTCGGGAGAAGGTGCGCCGGTGAGGGTGAAGCACTTGCTGCGTAAGCCCACGCCGGTCGAAGATACCAGGCCGCTGCGACTGTTTATTAAAAACACAGCACTCTGCAAACACGAAAGTGGACGTATAGGGTGTGACGCCTGCCCGGTGCCGGAAGGTTAATTGATGGGGTTAGCTAACGCGAAGCTCTTGATCGAAGCCCCGGTAAACGGCGGCCGTAACTATAACGGTCCTAAGGTAGCGAAATTCCTTGTCGGGTAAGTTCCGACCTGCACGAATGGCGTAACGATGGCGGCGCTGTCTCCACCCGAGACTCAGTGAAATTGAAATCGCTGTGAAGATGCAGTGTATCCGCGGCTAGACGGAAAGACCCCGTGAACCTTTACTATAGCTTTGCACTGGACTTTGAATTTGCTTGTGTAGGATAGGTGGGAGGCTTTGAAGCGTGGACGCCAGTCTGCGTGGAGCCATCCTTGAAATACCACCCTGGCAACTTTGAGGTTCTAACTCAGGTCCGTTATCCGGATCGAGGACAGTGTATGGTGGGTAGTTTGACTGGGGCGGTCTCCTCCTAAAGAGTAACGGAGGAGTACGAAGGTGCGCTCAGACCGGTCGGAAATCGGTCGTAGAGTATAAAGGCAAAAGCGCGCTTGACTGCGAGACAGACACGTCGAGCAGGTACGAAAGTAGGTCTTAGTGATCCGGTGGTTCTGTATGGAAGGGCCATCGCTCAACGGATAAAAGGTACTCCGGGGATAACAGGCTGATACCGCCCAAGAGTTCATATCGACGGCGGTGTTTGGCACCTCGATGTCGGCTCATCACATCCTGGGGCTGAAGCCGGTCCCAAGGGTATGGCTGTTCGCCATTTAAAGTGGTACGCGAGCTGGGTTTAGAACGTCGTGAGACAGTTCGGTCCCTATCTGCCGTGGACGTTTGAGATTTGAGAGGGGCTGCTCCTAGTACGAGAGGACCGGAGTGGACGAACCTCTGGTGTTCCGGTTGTCACGCCAGTGGCATTGCCGGGTAGCTATGTTCGGAAAAGATAACCGCTGAAAGCATCTAAGCGGGAAACTTGCCTCAAGATGAGATCTCACTGGGACCTTGAGTCCCCTGAAGGGCCGTCGAAGACTACGACGTTGATAGGCAGGGTGTGTAAGCGCTGTGAGGCGTTGAGCTAACCTGTACTAATTGCCCGTGAGGCTTGACCATATAACACCCAAGCAATCTGTAGACTCGAAAGAGGCCAGATTGCGGTGTGTGAAGACGAGATGAACCGAAAGTTCGAGTCAAAACCCACAAACTATCGCATACCCATTCGCTGGAACGTGACCGCAAGGCACGCGCTGGCTACCGAATTTCTTGACGACCATAGAGCATTGGAACCACCTGATCCCATCCCGAACTCAGAAGTGAAACGATGCATCGCCGATGGTAGTGTGGGGTTTCCCCATGTGAGAGTAGGTCATCGTCAAGATTAAATTCCGAAACCCCTATCTGCTGACGCAGGTAGGGGTTTTGTTTTGCCCGCAGGAAAGCGCTTGGGTGTTTCTATGCAACCGTCTTGTGCATGGCTATCATGCGGGCCTCGTTATCAGGCGCAGTTCGTATGCTCACGTTGCTAAAACTTCTGAAGGACGGCCGTTTCCATTCGGGCCAGGCGCTGGGTGCTGGGTTAGGTATCAGTCGTAGTGCGGTATGGAAACAATTGCAGCACCTGGAGGCGGAATTAGGCTTGTCTGTACATAAGGTTCGGGGCAAGGGGTATCGCCTGGCGAAGCCGCTGTTGCTTTTGGATGCGGCCGAAATCCGCGCGGCAGAAGGCTGTGAGTGGCCTGTTCACCTGTTTGATTCCATTGACTCCACCAATGCCGAAGCGCTGCGGTCCATCGGGCGTGGGGTGGAAGCGCCATTCCTTGTTCTGGCCGAGCGGCAAATGGCCGGTCGGGGACGTCGCGGCCGCAAATGGGTCAGTCCATTCGCCGAAAATCTCTATTACAGTCTGGTGCTGCGCATTGACGGTGGCATGCGGCAGATTGAGGGGCTCAGTCTTGTCGTTGGGCTCGCCGTCATGCATTCGTTGCGTGATATGGGAGTTGTTGAGGCAGGGCTAAAGTGGCCTAACGATGTGTTGGTAGGTGAAAAGAAAATCGCCGGCATACTGCTTGAGCTGGTAGGGGACCCTGCGGACGTTTGTCACGTTGTCCTGGGTGTCGGCGTAAACGTGAATATGCAATCGACTGATGAGGTTGATCAGCAGTGGACGTCCATGAGCCTTGAAGCGGGTCGTGATTTTGACCGGAACGAGTTGGTGGCGCGAATGAGTGGAAAGCTTCAGGGGTATCTGGAGCTGCATCATGCGTCGGGATTCGCAGCGATCCAGTCGGAGTGGGAGCAATATCATTTGTGGCAGGGGCGGGCTGTGTCGCTGATTGCCGGTATCAATCGTATCGACGGCGTGGTGATGGGCATTGATCGCCAAGGTGCGCTGCGTTTGAAGGTGGATGGTGTGGAAAAGACATTCAGTGGTGGCGAGCTCAGCTTGAGGTTGCGTGATGATTCTTGAGCTTGATTGCGGCAACAGTTTTATCAAGTGGCGTGTTGTTCGTGCAGATGGCGTCACCCCTGTCGGCGGTGGGGTAGTCGGCTCGGATAGCGATTTGCTCGCGAGCCTGACAGGCTCAGATAAATTTCAGCTGAAGAAATGCCGTCTTGTCAGCGTCAGGACTCCTGAGGAGACCGATTCGTTGGTCGCCTCCCTGGTAGAGACATTTGGGGTCTCCGTGGCTCGCGCAACACCTACCCAAGAGATGGCGGGCGTTACAAACGGTTATGAAGACTATGAGCGCTTGGGGCTTGATCGATGGCTGGCTTTGCTCGGTGGGTACCACCTGGCTTCGGGCGCATGCCTGGTTCTGGATTTTGGTACGGCAATCACGGCAGATTTCGTAGCGCCTGACGGGCAGCACTTGGGAGGGTTCATCTGCCCTGGGATGCCTCTGATGCGTAACCAGTTACGTACCCATACCCGGCGAATCCGCTATGACGATACTGCTGCAGAACGGGCTCACGAGAGTCTTGCTCCTGGCAGGGCAACGGTCGAGGCGGTGGAGCGTGGTTGTATGCTGATGTTGAGAGGCTTCGTGCTGACTCAGCTTGAATTGGCGCGGCGATATTGGGGAGAGGATTTCGAGGTGTTTCTAACGGGAGGGGATGCCGATCTGGTTTCCGGGGTTGTTCCAGATGCCAAGGTGGTGCCTGACCTGGTTTTTGTTGGTTTGGCGATGGCTTGTCCTTTGTCTTGAGGTTTTCTATGCGGTGGCTGTTTTTATTGTTGCTGGTTTTAAATGGCTTCTATTACATCTGGCATCAGCAGGAGGTCCCGCTTCGCGCCAAGGATGTCACTCCGCTGAGCCTGTATCGGGGTTCGCAGCAAGACATTCATCTCTTGAGCGAGACGGCGGATGCGCTAGTCAGGCGTGAGCCGGGTAAATCGAGTGAAGGGCAAAAGAACTGCAATTACCTGGGTGGCTTCGTTCGCCCGGAGCTGGCCAGGCAATTGGAGCAGCGACTGGCTTCTTCGGGGGTTGCGGGCCGTACCGTTACGTTTAGCTCGCCAGCGTCTCCAGAGTCTGGTGGATTCTGGGTCCAGGTTCCACCGGACAGCGCGGCGAAGATGAATGAGGTGCTGCTTCAAAACCTTTCCAAAGATTTCAATGAGTTAAAACATAAAATAATGCCTTGCGAAGGGGTTGCGCCTGCTGGGTAGTTTGCATAGAATGGCGCCCGCTTCGCAGTGAAGACCTTTAACGGTCATCGGTACGAAGCGGCGTCAACGCAGCTAACCTCAGGTTTTTTATGAGAAAATGCTTGACAGAAGGCTGGCATGATATAGAATGCCGGCTCGCTTAGGAGGGGTTCCCGAGCGGCCAAAGGGATCAGACTGTAAATCTGACGTCTACGACTTCGAAGGTTCGAATCCTTCCCCCTCCACCATTTTTAGCGTGAGCTGCAAGCTCCGCGGGTATAGTTTAGTGGTAGAACCTCAGCCTTCCAAGCTGATGATGCGGGTTCGATTCCCGCTACCCGCTCCAAGTTTGCAGGTTGTGCAAAGTGTTTTGCTCTTGTAGCTCAGTTGGTAGAGCACACCCTTGGTAAGGGTGAGGTCAGCGGTTCAAATCCGCTCAAGAGCTCCATATTACAAGGCAGATATGAAAATATCTGCCTTTGTTTTAATGGCTCGTGTGAATCGCTAAATTCTTCTCCTAGGGGTGATTTCGATGGCTAAGGAAAAGTTCGAACGTAATAAGCCGCACGTCAACGTTGGTACCATCGGTCACGTCGACCACGGTAAAACCACGCTGACCGCTGCTCTGACCCGTGTCTGCTCCGAAGTTTTCGGTTCGGCCAAGGTTGACTTCGACAAGATCGACAGCGCCCCGGAAGAAAAAGCTCGCGGTATCACCATCAACACCGCTCACGTTGAATACGATTCGGCTGTGCGTCACTACGCGCACGTTGACTGCCCAGGTCACGCCGACTACGTAAAAAACATGATCACCGGTGCTGCCCAGATGGATGGTGCGATCCTGGTTTGCTCGGCCGCTGATGGTCCGATGCCGCAAACTCGTGAGCACATCCTGCTGTCCCGTCAGGTAGGCGTTCCGTACATCGTTGTCTTCCTGAACAAGGCTGACATGGTTGACGACGCTGAGCTGCTGGAACTGGTTGAGATGGAAGTGCGTGACCTGCTGAGCACTTACGATTTCCCGGGTGATGACACTCCAATCATCATCGGTTCGGCTCTGATGGCTCTGAACGGCCAAGACGACAACGAAATGGGTACCACTGCGGTCAAGAAGCTGGTTGAGACTCTGGACAGCTACATCCCAGAGCCTGAGCGCGCTATCGACAAGCCGTTCCTGATGCCAATCGAAGACGTATTCTCGATCTCTGGTCGCGGTACTGTTGTGACTGGTCGTGTTGAGCGTGGCATCGTCCGTATCCAGGAAGAAGTTGAGATCGTCGGTCTGCGCGACACTCAGAAAACTACCTGCACCGGCGTTGAGATGTTCCGCAAGCTGCTCGACGAAGGTCGTGCTGGCGAGAACTGCGGCGTGCTGCTGCGCGGCACCAAGCGTGACGACGTTGAGCGTGGCCAGGTTCTGGTCAAGCCGGGCACCGTCAAGCCGCACACCAAGTTCACCGCAGAAGTTTACGTTCTGAGCAAGGAAGAAGGCGGCCGTCATACTCCGTTCTTCAAAGGCTACCGTCCACAGTTCTACTTCCGTACAACTGACGTGACTGGTAACTGCGAGCTGCCAGAAGGCGTTGAAATGGTAATGCCAGGTGACAACATCCAGATGACTGTCACTCTGATCAAGACCATCGCGATGGAAGACGGTCTGCGTTTCGCTATCCGTGAAGGCGGTCGTACCGTCGGCGCCGGCGTCGTAGCCAAGGTCATCGAGTAAACAGTTGTAATGTCTTTTTCGGGCCGGCATAATGGTCGGCCTGATTTTGTTTTAGGTCAGTAGCTCAATTGGCAGAGCGACGGTCTCCAAAACCGTAGGTTGGGGGTTCGATTCCCTCCTGACCTGCCAGATTCACTTGGTGTGTCTGGCTTTCTTTTCACAGGATCTTCATAGATGACTCCTAAAGCTGAAGCTCAAGGCTCTCGCTTCGATCTGCTCAAGTGGCTAGTGGTAGTCGCTTTGGTGGTTGTTGGCGTTGTTGGCAATCAGTATTTTTCTGCTTCGCCGATCCTGTACCGCGTACTTGCATTGCTTGCTATTGCTGCTGTTGCTGCCTTTGTAGGCCTGCAAACAGCCAAGGGCAAGTCTTTCTTTGTACTCGCTAAGGAAGCTCGCACCGAGATTCGTAAAGTCGTATGGCCGACTCGCCAAGAAACCACGCAGACCACGTTGATCGTTGTGGCTGTTGTTCTGGTAATGGCGTTGCTGTTGTGGGGGCTTGATTCCCTGCTCGGCTGGCTTGTTTCCTTGATTGTTGGCTAAGGGTGTCCCGTGGCTAAGCGTTGGTACGTTGTGCATGCTTACTCGGGTTACGAGAAGCATGTAATGCGCTCGCTGATAGAGCGCGTAAAGCTGGCTGGCATGGAAGATGGCTTCGGCGAGATTCTGGTCCCCACTGAAGAAGTGGTGGAGATGCGTAACGGCCAGAAGCGCAAAAGTGAACGCAAGTTCTTTCCAGGCTATGTGCTGGTACAGATGGATATGAACGAAGGGACTTGGCACTTGGTCAAGGATACCCCTCGGGTGATGGGCTTCATCGGCGGAACCGCCGACAAGCCTGCGCCGATCACTGACAAAGAGGCAGAAGCAATTCTGCGTCGCGTCGCTGATGGTAGCGACAAGCCGAAGCCGAAGACGTTGTTTGAACCAGGTGAAGTTGTACGGGTCACTGATGGTCCATTCGCCGATTTCAATGGTACGGTCGAAGAAGTTAACTACGAAAAGAGCCGGATCCAAGTGGCAGTGCTCATTTTCGGTCGCTCTACTCCGGTAGAGTTGGAGTTCAGTCAGGTCGAAAAGGTCTGATTGAGCAGGCATCCCAACCCCGCAGCCCAAGGCTGTGGGGTTTTGTCGTCACTGGGATAAACGCGCAAGCAACCGGGGAGCCTTTCGAGGCGTTCGAACCCGTAATTGGAGTGCCTCATGGCCAAGAAGATTACCGCTTACATCAAGCTGCAAGTGAAGGCCGCTCAGGCTAACCCAAGCCCACCCGTTGGTCCTGCACTGGGTCAGCACGGCGTGAACATCATGGAATTCTGCAAGGCTTTCAACGCCCGTACCCAGGGTCTTGAGCCAGGTCTGCCGACTCCAGTGATCATCACTGTCTACAGCGACCGTAGCTTCACTTTCGAAACAAAAAGCACCCCTGCTTCGGTTCTGCTGAAGAAGGCTGCAGGTTTGACCAGCGGTTCCGCTCGTCCAAACACCGTTAAGGTTGGCACCGTTACCCGTGCTCAGCTGGAAGAAATCGCGAAAACCAAAAACGCGGATCTGACTGCAGCTGATATGGATGCAGCCGTGCGTACTATCGCCGGTTCTGCTCGTAGCATGGGCCTTAACGTGGAGGGTGTGTAATGGCTAAGCTGACCAAGCGTCAAAAGGCTATCGCCGGCAAAATCGAAGCAGGCAAGGCCTACAACTTTGTAGACGCCGCCGCTCTGCTGGCCGAGCTGTCGACTGTCAAGTTCAGCGAGTCGTTCGACGTTGCTGTAAACCTGGGCGTTGACCCACGTAAATCCGACCAGGTCGTTCGTAGCGCTACCGTGCTGCCACACGGCACTGGCAAGACCGTACGTGTTGCCGTGTTCACCCAGGGCCCTGCAGCTGAAGCTGCTCTGGCTGCTGGCGCTGATCGCGTAGGCATGGACGACCTGGCTGCCGAAATGAAAGGCGGCGACCTGAACTATGACGTCGTGATCGCATCCCCGGATGCCATGCGTGTTGTAGGTCAGTTGGGTCAGATCCTCGGTCCACGTGGCCTGATGCCTAACCCTAAGGTTGGTACCGTGACTCCAGACGTAGCCACCGCGGTTAAAAACGCCAAGGCTGGTCAGGTTCGTTATCGCACCGACAAAAACGGCATCATCCACACTTCCGTTGGCAAGATCGGCTTCGACGCCGTCAAGCTGAAGGAAAACGTTGAAGCCCTGATCGCTGATCTGAAGCGTATCAAGCCAGCTTCTTCGAAAGGTATCTACGTCAAGCGCGTTACCCTGAGCACCACTATGGGCCCAGGTCTGATCATCGATCAGAGCTCGCTCGACGCGTAAGACTCAGGTTGGCGCAAGCGATTGCGCCAATCACATATTGGGGTCCCTGCCTGGCGGGGGCTGTCCAAGACCGTAGGCGACGCAAGTCTTAAACCACAAGCCTACGCAGATGGTGCTCCCGGTTCCTTACCGAATCAGACACCAAAACGACATTCGGTTTCGATCGGATGAAACGGTAACAAGCAGGAGTTAAACCCGTGGCAATTAAACTCGAAGACAAGAAGGCCATCGTCGCTGAAGTCAACGAGGCTGCCAAAGCTGCTCTGTCCGCTGTCGTGGCTGATGCCCGTGGCGTAACAGTAGGCGCTATGACCGGACTCCGTAAAGAGGCTCGTGAAGCTGGCGTTTACGTACGTGTTGTACGTAACACCCTGCTCAAGCGCGCTGTTGCTGACACTGAATACAGTGTTCTCAACGACGTGTTCACCGGCCCGACCTTGATCGCGTTCTCCACCCAACATCCAGGCGCTGCTGCCCGTTTGTTCAAGGAATTCGCCAAAGGTCAGGACAAGTTCGAGATTAAGGCAGCTGCGTTCGAGGGCAAGTTCCTCGCAGCTAACCAGATCGACGTACTGGCAACTCTGCCGACCCGTGACGAAGCAATTTCTCAGCTGATGAGCGTGATTCAAGGCGCAACCAGCAAATTGGCTCGTACTCTGGCGGCACTGCGCGACCAGAAAGAAGCTGCCGCAGCCTAAGGCTCGACACTCCTTTTCGCGTTTTTTGTTTATTTCGATGGTCGCGTAGGCCGTCCCCCAATCCAGGAATTTAGAGTCATGTCTATCTCTCAAAACGATATCCTCGAAGCCGTTGGCAACATGTCCGTAATGGAAGTTGTTGAACTGATCAAAGCTTTCGAAGAAAAATTCGGTGTTACCGCTGCTGCTGCTTCCGCTGGTCCAGCTGTTGCTGCTGCCGTTGCTGAAGAGCAAACCGAATTCAACGTCATGCTGACCGAAGCTGGCGAGAAGAAAGTTAACGTGATCAAGGCAGTACGTGAACTGACCGGTCTGGGCCTGAAAGAAGCCAAGGCTGTAGTTGACGGCGCTCCTGCCATGGTTCTGGAAGCTGTTGCCAAAGACGCAGCCGACAAAGCCAAAGCAGTACTGGAAGAAGCAGGCGCTAAAGTCGAGCTGAAGTAAGCATCGACTTTGCGTCTCCAGCCCGAGCGTTAAGCGACAGGCTGATGGCTGGTGGCTCTTGCCACCGGCCTTTTTCCGTTATTGGCAGCCGACTGGGTCGGTGCTGATCACGCGCTGTAACCACCCGATGTGGTGGCGCAAACCAAGGGGTTTGCACGATTTTCTGGCTGCTCCCGTCGGGAGGGGCCAAACAAGCAGGTGACCAAGCTGGGGAACGCTGATGGCTTACTCATATACTGAGAAAAAACGTATCCGCAAGGACTTTAGCAAGTTGCCGGACGTCATGGATGTGCCGTACCTCCTGGCCATCCAGCTGGATTCGTATCGTGAATTCTTGCAAGCGGGAGCGACTAAAGATCAGTTCCGCGACGTGGGCCTGCATGCGGCCTTCAAATCCGTTTTCCCGATCATCAGCTACTCCGGCAATGCTGCGCTGGAGTACGTCGGTTATCGCCTGGGCGAACCGGCATTTGATGTCAAAGAATGCGTATTGCGCGGTGTGACTTACGCCGTACCTTTGCGGGTAAAAGTGCGCCTGATCATTTTCGACAAAGAATCGTCGAACAAAGCGATCAAGGACATCAAAGAGCAAGAAGTCTACATGGGTGAAATCCCCCTGATGACTGAAAACGGTACCTTCGTAATCAACGGTACCGAGCGTGTAATCGTTTCCCAGCTGCACCGTTCTCCGGGCGTGTTCTTCGACCACGACCGTGGCAAGACGCACAGCTCCGGCAAACTGCTCTACTCCGCGCGCATCATTCCTTACCGCGGTTCGTGGCTGGACTTCGAGTTCGACCCGAAAGACTGCGTATTCGTGCGTATCGACCGTCGTCGCAAGCTGCCTGCATCGGTACTGCTGCGCGCGCTCGGCTATACCACCGAGGAAGTGCTGGACGCGTTCTACACCACCAACGTCTTCCATGTGCAGGGTGAAAACCTGAGCCTGGAGTTGGTGCCTCAGCGCCTGCGCGGTGAAATCGCCGTCCTGGATATCCAGGATGACAAGGGCAAGGTTATTGTCGAGCAAGGTCGTCGTATCACCGCTCGCCACATCAACCAGCTGGAAAAAGCCGGGATCAAAGAGCTGCAGGTGCCGATGGACTACGTCCTGGGTCGCACCACCGCCAAGGTCATCGTGCATCCGGCCACTGGCGAGATCATTGCCGAGTGCAACACCGAGCTGACCACCGAGATCCTGGCGAAAATCGCCAAGGCTCAGGTTGTTCGCATCGAGACTCTGTACACCAACGATATCGACTGCGGTCCGTTCATCTCCGATACGCTGAAGATCGACTCCACCGGCAACCAACTGGAAGCCCTGGTAGAGATCTATCGCATGATGCGTCCTGGCGAGCCACCAACCAAGGATGCCGCCGAGACCCTGTTCAACAACCTGTTCTTCAGCCCTGAGCGCTATGACCTGTCTGCGGTCGGCCGGATGAAGTTCAACCGTCGTATCGGTCGTACCGAGATCGAAGGTTCGGGCGTGCTGAACAAGGACGACATCGTTGCGGTGCTTAAGACCCTGGTCGACATCCGTAACGGCAAAGGCATCGTCGATGACATCGACCACCTGGGTAACCGTCGTGTCCGCTGCGTAGGCGAGATGGCCGAAAACCAGTTCCGTGTTGGCCTGGTGCGTGTCGAGCGCGCGGTCAAGGAACGTCTGTCGATGGCTGAAAGCGAAGGCCTGATGCCGCAAGACCTGATCAACGCCAAGCCAGTGGCTGCGGCGGTGAAGGAGTTCTTCGGTTCGAGCCAGCTGTCGCAGTTCATGGACCAGAACAACCCGCTGTCCGAGATCACCCACAAGCGTCGTGTCTCCGCACTCGGCCCAGGCGGTCTGACTCGTGAGCGTGCAGGCTTCGAAGTTCGTGACGTACACCCGACTCACTACGGTCGCGTATGCCCGATCGAAACGCCGGAAGGTCCGAACATCGGTCTGATCAACTCCCTGGCTGCCTATGCGCGCACCAACCAGTACGGTTTCCTTGAGAGCCCGTACCGTGTGGTGAAAGACGCCCTGGTTACCGACGAGATCGTATTCCTGTCCGCCATCGAAGAAGCTGATCATGTGATCGCCCAGGCTTCGGCCACGATGAACGACAAGAAAGTCCTGACCGACGAGCTGGTAGCGGTTCGTCACTTGAACGAGTTCACCGTCAAGGCGCCGGAAGACGTCACCCTGATGGACGTATCGCCCAAGCAGGTAGTTTCGGTTGCTGCGTCGCTGATCCCGTTCCTCGAGCACGACGACGCCAACCGTGCGTTGATGGGTTCGAACATGCAGCGTCAAGCTGTACCGACCCTGCGTGCCGACAAGCCGCTGGTAGGTACCGGCATGGAGCGTAACGTTGCCCGCGACTCCGGCGTTTGCGTCGTGGCTCGTCGTGGTGGCGTGATCGACTCCGTCGATGCCAGCCGTATCGTGGTTCGTGTTGCCGATGACGAAGTTGAAACTGGCGAAGCCGGTGTCGACATCTACAACCTGACCAAGTACACCCGCTCCAACCAGAACACCTGCATCAACCAGCGTCCGCTGGTGAGCAAGGGTGATCGGGTTCAGCGCAGCGACATCATGGCCGACGGCCCGTCCACCGACATGGGTGAACTGGCACTGGGTCAGAACATGCGCATCGCGTTCATGGCATGGAACGGCTTCAACTTCGAAGACTCCATCTGCCTGTCCGAGCGTGTGGTTCAGGAAGACCGCTTCACCACGATCCACATTCAGGAACTGACCTGTGTGGCCCGTGACACCAAGCTTGGCCCGGAAGAAATCACCGCGGACATCCCGAACGTGGGTGAGGCTGCACTGAACAAACTGGACGAAGCCGGTATCGTTTACGTAGGTGCCGAAGTAGGCGCAGGCGACATCCTGGTCGGCAAGGTCACTCCGAAAGGCGAGACCCAACTGACTCCGGAAGAGAAACTGCTGCGTGCCATCTTCGGTGAAAAAGCCAGCGACGTGAAAGACACCTCCCTGCGTGTGCCTACCGGCACCAAGGGTACCGTCATCGACGTACAGGTCTTCACTCGCGACGGCGTCGAGCGTGATGCTCGTGCACTGTCCATCGAGAAGACTCAGCTCGACGAGATCCGCAAGGATCTGAACGAAGAGTTCCGTATCGTTGAAGGCGCGACTTTCGAACGTCTGCGTTCCGCTCTGGTAGGCCACAAGGCAGAAGGCGGCGCAGGCCTGAAGAAAGGTCAGGAAATCACCGACGAAGTTCTCGACGGTCTTGAGCATGGTCAGTGGTTCAAACTGCGCATGGCTGAAGACGCTCTGAACGAGCAGCTCGAGAAGGCCCAGGCCTACATCGTTGATCGCCGCCGTCTGCTGGACGACAAGTTCGAAGACAAGAAGCGCAAACTGCAGCAGGGCGATGACCTGGCTCCAGGCGTGCTGAAGATCGTCAAGGTTTACCTGGCAATCCGTCGTCGCATCCAGCCGGGCGACAAGATGGCCGGTCGTCACGGTAACAAAGGTGTGGTCTCGGTGATCATGCCAGTTGAAGACATGCCGCACGATGCCAACGGCACCCCGGTCGATGTGGTCCTCAACCCGTTGGGCGTACCTTCGCGTATGAACGTCGGTCAGATCCTCGAAACCCACCTGGGCCTTGCGGCCAAAGGTCTGGGCGAGAAGATCAACCGCATGATCGAAGAGCAGCGCAAGGTCGCGGACCTGCGTAAGTTCCTGCACGAGATCTACAACGAGATCGGCGGGCGCAACGAAGAGCTGGATACCTTCTCCGACCAGGAAATCCTGGATCTGGCGAAGAACCTGCGCGGCGGCGTTCCAATGGCTACCCCGGTGTTCGACGGTGCCAAGGAAAGCGAAATCAAGGCCATGCTGAAACTGGCAGACCTGCCGGAAAGCGGCCAGATGCAGCTGTTCGACGGCCGTACCGGCAACAAGTTCGAGCGTCCGGTTACCGTTGGCTACATGTACATGCTGAAGCTGAACCACTTGGTAGACGACAAGATGCACGCTCGTTCTACCGGTTCTTACAGCCTGGTTACCCAGCAGCCGCTGGGTGGTAAGGCGCAGTTCGGTGGTCAGCGTTTCGGGGAGATGGAGGTCTGGGCACTGGAAGCGTACGGTGCTGCTTACACTCTGCAAGAAATGCTCACAGTGAAGTCGGACGATGTGAACGGCCGGACCAAGATGTACAAGAACATCGTGGACGGCGATCACCGTATGGAGCCGGGCATGCCCGAGTCCTTCAACGTGTTGATCAAGGAAATTCGTTCCCTCGGCATCGATATCGATCTGGAAACCGAATAACACGTGACGCGAATCGAGAGCGGGGCTGTCTTGCCCGCTCTCTGCTCCGCCAGGAGGAAAGGCCTTGAAAGACCTACTGAATTTGCTGAAAAACCAGGGTCAAGTCGAAGAGTTCGACGCCATCCGTATTGGATTGGCCTCGCCTGAGATGATCCGTTCGTGGTCGTTCGGTGAAGTTAAAAAGCCGGAAACCATCAACTACCGTACGTTCAAACCCGAGCGTGACGGCCTGTTCTGCGCCAAGATCTTTGGCCCGGTAAAGGATTACGAGTGCCTGTGCGGTAAGTACAAGCGCTTGAAGCATCGCGGCGTGATCTGCGAGAAGTGCGGCGTTGAAGTTGCGCTGGCTAAAGTTCGTCGTGAGCGCATGGCGCACATCGAGCTGGCTTCGCCGGTTGCCCACATCTGGTTCCTGAAATCGCTGCCGTCCCGTATCGGCTTGCTGATGGACATGACCCTGCGTGATATCGAGCGCGTTCTCTACTTCGAGAGCTATGTCGTTATCGATCCAGGCATGACCACCCTTGAAAAAGGCCAGTTGCTCAACGACGAGCAATACTTCGAAGCGCTGGAAGAGTTCGGCGACGATTTCGATGCCCGCATGGGTGCCGAAGCTGTCCGCGAGCTGCTGCACGCTATCGACCTGGAGCACGAGATTGGTCGTCTGCGCGAAGAGATTCCGCAAACCAACTCCGAAACCAAGATCAAGAAGCTGTCCAAGCGTCTGAAGTTGATGGAAGCCTTCCAGGGTTCCGGCAACCTGCCAGAGTGGATGGTGCTGACCGTTCTGCCGGTACTGCCGCCAGACCTGCGTCCACTGGTTCCGCTGGATGGCGGTCGTTTCGCGACTTCCGACCTCAACGATCTGTATCGTCGAGTGATCAACCGTAACAACCGCTTGAAGCGCCTGCTCGATCTGTCCGCTCCGGACATCATCGTGCGCAACGAAAAGCGTATGTTGCAGGAAGCGGTCGACGCACTGCTCGACAACGGTCGTCGTGGCCGCGCTATCACTGGTTCGAACAAGCGTCCTCTGAAATCCCTGGCTGACATGATCAAGGGTAAGCAAGGTCGTTTCCGTCAGAACTTGCTCGGTAAGCGTGTTGACTACTCGGGTCGTTCGGTAATTACCGTAGGTCCGACCCTGCGTCTGCACCAGTGCGGTCTGCCTAAGAAAATGGCACTGGAACTGTTCAAGCCGTTCATTTTCGGCAAGCTGGAAATGCGTGGTCTCGCTACCACCATCAAAGCCGCCAAGAAAATGGTCGAGCGCGAGCTGCCAGAAGTCTGGGACGTTCTTGCCGAAGTGATTCGCGAACACCCAGTGCTGCTCAACCGTGCACCGACCCTTCACCGTCTGGGTATCCAGGCGTTTGAACCGGTACTGATCGAAGGAAAGGCTATCCAGCTACACCCGCTGGTCTGTGCTGCGTACAACGCCGACTTCGACGGCGACCAGATGGCCGTGCACGTACCGCTGACGCTGGAAGCCCAGCTCGAAGCGCGTGCGTTGATGATGTCGACCAACAACATCCTGTCGCCAGCCAACGGTGAGCCAATCATCGTTCCGTCGCAGGACGTTGTATTGGGTCTGTACTACATGACGCGTGAAGCGATCAACGCCAAGGGCGAAGGTCGTGTTTTCGCGGACCTGCAGGAAGTCGACCGGGTGTTCCGTGCTGGCGAAGCCGCACTGCACGCCAAGGTCAAGGTGCGGATCAACGAGACCGTTAACGATCGTGATGGTGGCAGCGTCAAGAACACTCGCATCGTCGACACCACTGTCGGCCGTGCGCTGTTGTTCCAGGTTGTTCCACCCGGCCTGTCGTTTGACGTCGTCAACCTGCCTATGAAGAAAAAGGCGATCTCCAAGCTGATCAACCAGTGCTACCGCGTGGTTGGTCTGAAAGAGACCGTGATCTTCGCTGACCAGCTGATGTACACCGGTTTTGCCTATTCGACCATCTCCGGCGTTTCCATCGGTGTTAACGACTTCGTTATCCCTGATGAAAAAGCCCGCATCATCGGTGCTGCCACCGAGGAAGTGAAGGAGATCGAGAGCCAGTACGCGTCCGGCCTGGTAACCCAGGGCGAGAAGTACAACAAGGTAATCGACCTTTGGTCGAAGGCGAACGACGAAGTATCCAAGGCGATGATGGCCAACCTCTCGAAAGAGAAGGTCATCGACCGCCACGGCAACGAAGTCGACCAGGAATCGTTCAACTCGATGTACATGATGGCCGACTCGGGCGCACGGGGTTCTGCTGCGCAGATCCGTCAGCTCGCCGGTATGCGTGGCCTGATGGCCAAGCCGGACGGCTCCATCATCGAGACGCCGATTACCGCGAACTTCCGTGAAGGTTTGAGCGTACTTCAGTACTTCATCTCCACTCACGGTGCTCGTAAGGGTCTTGCGGATACCGCGTTGAAAACCGCGAACTCCGGTTACCTGACTCGTCGTCTGGTAGACGTGGCGCAGGATCTGGTTGTGACCGAGATCGATTGCGGCACCGAACACGGCCTGGTCATGACGCCGCACATTGAAGGCGGTGACGTTGTCGAGCCGCTGGGTGAGCGCGTATTGGGTCGTGTCATTGCCCGTGACGTGTTCAAGCCGGGTACCGAGGACGTCATCGTTCCTGCGGGCACCCTGGTTGACGAGAAGTGGGTCGAGTTCATCGAGCTCAACAGCATCGACGAAGTGATCGTACGTTCGCCGATCAGTTGCGAAACCCGCTACGGCATCTGCGCCAAGTGCTACGGCCGCGATCTGGCTCGTGGTCACCAGGTGAACATCGGTGAAGCGGTCGGCGTTATTGCTGCCCAGTCCATTGGTGAGCCGGGTACCCAGCTGACCATGCGTACGTTCCACATCGGTGGTGCGGCAAGCCGGACCTCCGCGGCCGACAGCGTTCAGGTGAAGAATGGCGGTACTGTCCGTCTGCACAACCTGAAGCACGTTGAGCGTGTCGACGGTCACCTGGTGGCTGTGTCCCGTTCCGGTGAGCTGGCGATTGCCGACGACTTCGGTCGTGAGCGCGAGCGCTACAAGCTGCCGTACGGTGCGGTGATTTCGGTGAAGGAAGGCGACAAGGTCGACGCTGGCGCTATCGTGGCCAAGTGGGATCCGCACACTCACCCGATCGTTACCGAAATGAAAGGTACCGTGACCTACGTGGGCATGGAAGAAGGCATCACGATCAAGCGTCAGACTGACGAATTGACCGGTATGACCAACATTGAGGTACTCGACGCCAAAGATCGTCCAGCTGCCGGCAAGGACATCCGTCCAGCCGTGAAGATGGTCGACGACAACGGCAAGGATCTGTTGCTGCCAGGCACTGACGTAATCGCTCAGTACTTCCTGCCAGCCAACGCCTTGGTCGGTGTGGCGGACGGCGCGCGGATCGCGATCGGTGATGTTATCGCTCGTATTCCGCAAGAAACTTCGAAAACCCGCGACATCACCGGTGGTCTGCCGCGTGTTGCCGACCTGTTCGAAGCCCGTCGTCCGAAAGAAGCCTCGATTCTGGCTGAAGTCAGCGGCACCATCGCGTTCGGTAAAGAAACCAAGGGCAAGCGCCGTCTGGTCATCACCCCGAACGACGGTAGCGATCCGTACGAAGAACTGATTCCGAAGTGGCGTCACCTGAACGTCTTCGAAGGCGAACAGGTAAACCGCGGCGAAGTTATTTCCGACGGTCCGAGCGATCCACACGACATCCTGCGTCTGCTGGGTGTGAGTGCGCTGGCCAAGTACATCGTGAACGAGATCCAGGACGTTTATCGTCTGCAAGGCGTGAAGATCAACGACAAGCACATCGAGACCATCCTGCGTCAGATGCTGCGTAAAGTTGAGATCTCCGAGTCCGGCGATTCCAGCTTCATCAAGGGCGACCAGATGGAACTGACTCACGTACTGGTGGAGAACGAGCGCCTGGCGAACGAGGACAAGTTCCTTGCCAAGTTCACTCGCGTACTGCTGGGTATCACCAAGGCGTCGTTGTCCACCGAATCGTTCATCTCGGCGGCTTCCTTCCAGGAAACCACGCGGGTACTGACCGAAGCGGCGGTAACCGGCAAGCGCGACTACCTGCGCGGCCTGAAAGAAAACGTGGTCGTGGGTCGTCTGATCCCGGCCGGTACCGGTTTGGCCTACCACAGCGAGCGCAAGCGCCGCCGTGAAGCAGACAAGCCGTTGCGCGTAAGCGCCAGTGAAGTGGAAGCTGCACTGACCGAAGCACTGAACTCGAGTGGTAACTGAGTTCTGAGCTGATTGAGTGCCTGGCCCTGGTCGCCCCGTTCGGCGGATCGAGACAAATTGTCGAGATCCGGCGAGTGGGGAGGTCGGGGCCTTGCCTTGACTGGGGACAAGATCCTCTTTAGACTCTTGATCCCCTAAATTTGGCGGGAATTCGTTCCTGCCATTTTGCTTTTCTTGTAAGACAATAGCGTCGCAAGACAACAGTGGAGCTAGTAGATGGCAACTATCAACCAGCTGGTACGTCAGCCGCGTAAGCGTATCGTCGAGAAATCCGACGTGCCTGCGCTGCAGAACTGCCCGCAACGTCGTGGCGTATGCACCCGTGTGTATACCACCACGCCGAAAAAACCTAACTCGGCACTGCGTAAAGTATGCCGTGTGCGCCTGACCAACGGTTTCGAGGTTTCCTCGTACATCGGCGGTGAAGGCCACAACCTGCAAGAGCACAGCGTGGTACTGATCCGCGGCGGTCGTGTAAAAGACTTGCCAGGTGTTCGTTACCACACCGTCCGCGGTTCTTTGGATACTTCCGGCGTCAAAGGTCGTAACCAGGGTCGTTCGAAGTACGGTACCAAGCGTCCGAAGTAATCGGTCGTTTTGCAGTTTTTCATTTTTATTGAGTCGATAAGAGTAAGGTCGGGCAAGCGTGAGCTGTCCCGGGCTAACCTGAAGACCGCTTGAGGGCTTATCATGCCAAGACGTCGCGTAGCAGCCAAACGTGAGATTCTGGACGATCCGAAATACGGAAGCCAGATCCTCGCCAAGTTCATGAACCACGTTATGGAGAGCGGCAAGAAAGCCGTTGCCGAGCGTATTGTTTATGGCGCACTGGACAAAGTTAAGGAACGCAAGAACAGCGATCCCCTGGAAATCTTCGAGAAAGCTCTCGACGCCATCGCTCCGCTGGTCGAAGTGAAGTCGCGCCGTGTAGGCGGTGCTACTTACCAGGTTCCGGTCGAAGTTCGTCCTTCCCGTCGTAACGCCCTGGCAATGCGCTGGCTGGTAGACTTCGCCCGCAAGCGCGGCGAGAAGTCCATGGCTCTGCGTTTGGCTGGTGAACTGTTGGACGCTGCTGAAGGTAAAGGTGCTGCAGTTAAGAAGCGTGAAGACGTGCACCGTATGGCTGAAGCCAACAAGGCTTTCTCGCACTACCGCTTCTAATTTTAGCGTCACTCAATTTGCGAGGGCTTTATGGCTCGTACTACACCGATTAATCGCTACCGTAACATCGGTATCGTTGCTCACGTGGATGCTGGTAAGACCACCACCACCGAGCGCGTCCTTTTTTACACCGGCAAAAGTCACAAAATGGGCGAGGTGCATGACGGCGCCGCGACCACAGACTGGATGGTGCAGGAGCAGGAGCGTGGTATTACCATTACTTCTGCTGCTATCACCGCCTTCTGGAAAGGTTCCGAGAAGCAGTACCCGCACGAGCATCGCTTCAACGTTATCGATACCCCGGGCCACGTAGACTTCACCATTGAAGTTGAACGTTCCTTGCGTGTACTCGACGGCGCGGTCGTTGTGTTCTGCGGTACTTCGGGTGTTGAGCCTCAGTCGGAAACCGTATGGCGTCAGGCCAACAAATACGGCGTTCCACGTCTTGTTTACGTAAACAAGATGGACCGTGCTGGTGCCAACTTCCTGCGCGTGATCGCTCAGATCAAGCAGCGTCTGGGTCACACTCCGGTGCCGATCCAGTTGGCTATCGGTTCCGAAGACAACTTCCAGGGTCAGATCGATCTGATCAACATGCAAGCTGTCTACTGGAACGATTCCGACAAGGGCATGGTTCCTGTTCGCAAGGACATTCCTGCTGAATTGCTGGAAGAAGCCGAGAAGTGGCGCGGCAACATGGTCGAGGCTGCGGCCGAAGCCAACGAAGAGCTGATGAACAAGTACCTCGAGGGTGAAGAACTCACCAACGAGGAAATCAAGGCCGCTCTGCGTCAGCGTACTATCGCTGGTGAGATCGTTCTGGCTGTTTGTGGTTCTTCCTTCAAGAACAAGGGTGTTCCCCTGGTTCTCGACGCCGTTATCGACTTCCTGCCTGCTCCAACCGACATTCCTGCTATCAAGGGTTCCAACCCGGATAACGAGGAAGAGGAAATGGAGCGTCACGCAAGTGACGACGAGCCGTTCGCGGCTTTGGCATTCAAGATCGCTACCGACCCATTCGTGGGTACCTTGACCTTTGTTCGGGTTTACTCGGGCGTGTTGGCCTCCGGCGACGGCGTGATCAACTCGGTAAAAGGCAAGAAAGAGCGTGTGGGTCGTATGGTGCAGATGCACGCAAACGCCCGTGAAGAAATCAAGGAAGTACGCGCTGGTGACATCGCGGCCTTGATCGGCATGAAGGACGTCACCACTGGCGAAACCTTGTGCAACGCTGACAAGCCAATCATCCTGGTTCGCATGGACTTCCCGGAGCCGGTTATTTCGGTTGCCGTTGAGCCCAAGACCAAGGATGACCAGGAAAAAATGGGTATCGCTCTGGGCAAACTTGCTCAGGAAGACCCGTCTTTCCGCGTCAAGACTGATGAAGAGACTGGTCAGACGATCATCTCCGGCATGGGCGAGCTGCACCTGGACATCCTGGTTGACCGGATGCGCCGTGAGTTCAACGTCGAAGCCAACATCGGCAAGCCTCAGGTTTCCTATCGTGAACGCATCACGAAGAACTGTGAAATCGAAGGCAAGTTCGTTCGCCAGTCCGGCGGTCGTGGCCAGTTCGGTCACTGCTGGATCCGTTTTGCACCGGCTGACGAAGGTCAGGAAGGTCTGCAATTCGTGAACGAAGTCGTAGGTGGTGTTGTTCCTAAGGAATACATCCCGGCGATCCAGAAGGGTATCGAAGAGCAGATGAAGAACGGCGTTGTTGCCGGCTATCCGCTGATCGGCCTGAAGGCAACAGTGTTTGATGGTTCTTACCACGACGTCGACTCCAACGAGATGGCGTTCAAGGTGGCTGCTTCCATGGCAACCAAGCAACTGGCCCAGAAGGGCGGTGGTGAGTTGCTCGAGCCGATCATGGCAGTAGAAGTCGTTACGCCTGAAGACTACATGGGTGATGTCATGGGCGACCTTAACCGTCGTCGTGGCATGATTCTGGGTATGGAAGATACGGTTTCCGGCAAGGTTATCCGCGCCGAGGTTCCGTTGGGTGAAATGTTCGGTTACGCGACCGACGTTCGTTCCATGTCTCAGGGTCGCGCAAGCTACTCTATGGAATTCAAAAAATACAATACAGCTCCGTCGCATATCGTCGAGACTGTTACCAAAAAGCAAGGCTGATTCAGCCCTTTAGGCAAGGAGTTAATTGTCGTGGCTAAAGAAAAATTTGATCGTTCCCTACCGCACGTCAACGTTGGCACCATTGGTCACGTTGACCACGGTAAAACCACTCTGACCGCTGCTCTGACTCGCGTCTGCTCCGAAGTTTTCGGTTCGGCCGTTGTTGCTTTCGACAAAATCGACAGCGCTCCGGAAGAAAAGGCTCGTGGTATCACCATCAACACCGCGCACGTTGAGTACAACTCTTCGATTCGTCACTACGCTCACGTTGACTGCCCAGGTCACGCTGACTATGTGAAGAACATGATCACCGGTGCTGCCCAGATGGACGGCGCGATCCTGGTTTGCTCGGCCGCCGATGGTCCGATGCCACAAACCCGTGAGCACATCCTGCTGTCCCGTCAGGTAGGCGTTCCGTACATCGTTGTTTTCCTGAACAAGGCTGACATGGTTGACGACGCTGAGCTGCTGGAACTGGTTGAGATGGAAGTGCGCGATCTGCTGAGCACTTACGACTTCCCAGGTGATGACACCCCAATCATCATCGGTTCGGCTCTGATGGCTCTGAACGGTCAGGACGACAACGAAATGGGTACCACCGCTGTGAAGCGTCTGGTAGAAACTCTGGACAGCTACATCCCAGAGCCAGTTCGTGTTATCGACAAGCCGTTCCTGATGCCTATCGAAGACGTATTCTCGATCTCCGGTCGCGGTACTGTTGTGACTGGTCGTATCGAGCGCGGTATCGTCAAGGTTCAGGATCCGCTGGAAATCGTAGGTCTGCGTGACACCACCGTCACCACCTGCACCGGTGTTGAAATGTTCCGTAAGCTGCTCGACGAAGGTCGTGCTGGCGAGAACTGCGGCGTTCTGCTGCGTGGTACCAAGCGTGACGACGTTGAGCGTGGCCAGGTTCTGGTTAAGCCGGGTTCGGTCAAGCCGCACACCAAGTTCGAAGCTGAAGTGTACGTTCTGAGCAAAGAAGAAGGCGGTCGTCACACTCCGTTCTTCAAAGGCTACCGTCCACAGTTCTACTTCCGGACCACTGACGTGACCGGTAACTGCGAGCTGCCGGAAGGCGTTGAAATGGTAATGCCGGGCGACAACATCAAAATGGTTGTCACCCTGATCAAGACCATCGCAATGGAAGACGGTCTGCGTTTCGCTATCCGTGAAGGCGGTCGTACCGTCGGCGCTGGCGTCGTAGCCAAAATCATCGAGTAAGACTCTCTTGTAGAGTTGGCTCGGTGAGTTGAAAAGCCCCCGCTTAGCGGGGGCTTTTTTATTGGGTTGACACCTATCGGGGGCGTCTATAGAATTGCGCCTCCTTTTAACGGGCGTATTGCGCCCGGTGGGAATAGCAGCCGGAGTCTGAAATCCAATGCAAAATCAGCAAATCCGTATCAGGTTGAAGGCTTTTGACCATCGCCTGATCGACCAATCCACCCAGGAAATCGTGGAAACCGCGAAACGTACTGGTGCTCAAGTGCGTGGTCCAATTCCACTGCCTACCCGTAAAGAGCGGTTCACCGTTCTGGTCTCCCCGCACGTCAACAAAGACGCGCGTGACCAGTACGAGATCCGTACTCATAAGCGCGTTCTGGACATCGTCCAGCCAACGGATAAAACCGTTGATGCTCTTATGAAGCTCGATCTTGCGGCCGGTGTGGAAGTGCAGATCAGCCTCGGCTAAGACTCGGTCTTAGTCGTGTAACGCTCTGAAATGGGCGGCCATAGCGGGTGAAAGCCCCGTACACTCATGAGGTTTACAACATGACTATTGGTGTAGTCGGTCGTAAATGCGGTATGACCCGTATTTTCACCGAAGAAGGTGTCTCCATTCCGGTCACGGTCATTGAGATCGAGCCGAATCGCGTCACCCAGTTCAAAACTGAAGAGACCGATGGCTATCGTGCAGTGCAAGTCACTGTCGGCGAGCGTCGTGCTTCGCGTGTAACAGCTGCTCAAGCTGGCCACTTCGCCAAGGCGAACGTTGCCGCTGGTCGTACCGTAATGGAATTCCGCCTTGAAGAAGGCGAGTACCAGGCCGGCGATCTGATCAACGCTGAAATCTTCGCTGCTGGTCAACTGGTTGATGTAACCGGTCAGTCCAAGGGTAAAGGCTTCCAGGGTACGATCAAGCGTTGGAACTTCCGCGGGCAAGATAACACCCACGGTAACTCCGTATCCCACCGCGTTCCAGGCTCTATCGGCCAGTGCCAGACTCCTGGTCGTGTATTCAAGGGCAAAAAAATGTCCGGTCATATGGGCGCCGAGCGCGTGACCGTGCAGTCCCTCGAAGTAGTGCGCGTGGACGCTGAACGCAATCTGTTGTTGGTCAAGGGCGCTGTTCCTGGCGCTACTGGCGGCAACTTGGTTGTACGTCCAGCAGCCAAGGCTCGCGGTTAAGGGGAAGCTGACATGCAATTAAATGTAAATGACGCTCAAGCGATCGAAGTTTCCGAACTGACATTTGGCGGCGAATTCAACGAGACGCTGGTTCACCAAGCAGTCGTGGCCTACATGGCCGGCGGCCGTCAAGGTAGCAAGCAGCAAAAGACCCGTTCCGACGTTCGTGGTGGCGGTAAGCGCCCATGGCGTCAGAAAGGTACTGGCCGTGCTCGTGCCGGTACTATCCGTAGCCCTATCTGGCGTGGCGGCGGTACCACTTTCGCAGCTCGTCCTCAGGATCACACCCAGAAGCTGAACAAGAAGATGTATCGCGCAGCAATGCGTTCCATCCTTGCTGAGCTGGTGCGTACTGATCGTCTGGTCGTGGTTCAGGACTTCGCTGTTGAAGCACCGAAAACCAAAGATCTGCTGAACAAGCTGAATGGCATGGGCCTGACTGACGTCCTGATCGTGTCTGACGCTGTTGATCAGAACCTGTACCTGGCTGCTCGCAACCTGCCACACGTCGATGTCCGTGACGTGCAGGGTTCCGATCCGGTCAGTCTGATCGCATACGACAAGGTGTTGATCACCGTGTCGGCCGTGAAGAAATTCGAGGAGCTGCTGGGATGAACCAGGAACGCGTATTTAAAGTTCTGCTTGGCCCGCACGTTTCCGAGAAGGCTACGGTTCTGGCAGACAAGAAAGGCCAGTTCGTTTTCAAGGTTGCAACCGATGCAACCAAGCTGGAAATCAAGAAGGCCGTCGAAAGCCTGTTCAGCGTGAAAGTAGAGCGCGTTACTACCCTGAACGTTCTGGGTAAGAGCAAGCGCACTGCTCGCGGTCTGGGCAAGCGTAATGACTGGAAGAAGGCAGTTATCTCCCTTCAGCCAGGCCAAGATCTCGATTTCAGCAGCAGTGCTGAGTAAGGAAGGGGTGCATCATGGCAATCGTTAAATGCAAACCGACTTCCCCTGGCCGCCGTTTTGTGGTCAAGGTGGTCAACCAGGAGCTGCATAAAGGCGCTCCTCACGCACCGCTGCTCGAGAAAAAATCGAAGTCTGGTGGTCGTAACAACAATGGCCGTATTACCACTCGTCACATTGGTGGTGGTCATAAGCAGCATTATCGTCTGGTCGACTTCCGTCGCAACGACAAGGATGGCATCGCTGCCACCGTCGAGCGTATCGAATACGATCCAAACCGTACTGCTCACATCGCTCTGCTGCTGTACGCAGATGGCGAGCGTCGCTACATCATCGCCCCTAAAGGCGTGAGCGCTGGCGACCAGCTGATCGCAGGTGCTCTGGCACCGATCAAGCCGGGCAACGCTCTGCAACTGCGCAACATTCCAGTTGGTAGCACCGTACACGGCATCGAATTGAAGCCAGGTAAAGGCGCGCAAATCGCTCGTTCCGCTGGTGCTTCGGCTCAGCTGATCGCTCGTGAAGGTGTCTACGTGACCCTGCGTCTGCGTTCTGGTGAGATGCGTAAAGTCCTGGCTGAATGCCGTGCGACCCTGGGCGAAGTCTCGAACTCCGAGCACAGCCTGCGTTCGTTGGGTAAAGCTGGTGCCAAGCGCTGGCGTGGCGTTCGCCCAACCGTTCGTGGTGTTGCCATGAACCCGGTTGACCACCCACATGGTGGTGGTGAAGGTCGTACCTCTGGTGGTCGTCATCCGGTATCGCCATGGGGCTTCCCGACTAAGGGCGCGAAGACTCGTGGTAATAAGCGTACCGACAAAATGATCGTCCGTCGTCGCAAGTAAATAGAGGGATACGACAGTGCCACGTTCTCTGAAAAAAGGTCCTTTTATTGATCTTCACCTACTGAAGAAGATCGAAGTGGCGGCGGAAAAGAACGATCGCAAACCAGTTAAGACCTGGTCGCGTCGTTCGATGATCCTGCCACAGATGGTCGGTCTGACCATCGCTGTACACAACGGTCGCCAGCACGTCCCAGTTCTCGTGAACGAAGACATGGTCGGCCACAAACTGGGCGAGTTCGCCGGTACCCGCACATATCGTGGGCACGTGGCTGACAAGAAAGCCAAGCGTTAAGGGGTAAGGAAATGGAAGTAGCCGCTAAGTTGTCGGGCGCTCGAATCTCCGCCCAGAAAGCCCGCTTGGTCGCCGACCAGATCCGCGGGAAGAAGGTGGGCGAAGCGCTCAACCTGTTGGCTTTCAGCAGTAAGAAAGCCGCCGAGATCATGAAAAAAGTGCTGGAGTCGGCCGTAGCCAACGCCGAGCATAACGAAGGCGCAGACGTTGATGACCTGAAGGTCAGCACCGTTTTCGTCAACGAAGGGCGTTCGCTGAAGCGCATCATGCCACGTGCCAAAGGCCGTGCTGATCGCATCGTCAAGCGGTCTTGCCATATCACTGTCAAGGTTGCTGACAAGTAACGGAGTCGAAGAGATGGGTCAGAAAGTACATCCCATTGGCATTCGCCTGGGAATCGTCAAGGAGCACACCTCCGTCTGGTACGCAGACGGTCGGACTTATGCGGACTACTTGTTCGCTGATCTGAAGGTGCGTGAGTATCTCCAAGACAAACTAAAAAGCGCGTCCGTCAGCCGTATCGATATCCATCGTCCGGCTCAGACTGCACGTATCACCATCCACACCGCTCGTCCAGGTATCGTTATCGGGAAGAAAGGTGAAGATGTTGAGAAACTGCGTCAGGACCTGACCAAGCAAATGGGTGTGCCTGTGCACATCAATATCGAAGAGATCCGCAAGCCGGAGCTCGACGGTATGCTGGTTGCGCAGAGCGTAGCTCAGCAGCTGGAGCGTCGCGTAATGTTCCGTCGCGCTATGAAGCGCGCTGTACAGAACGCCATGCGCATTGGTGCCAAAGGCATCAAAATCCAAGTGAGCGGTCGTCTCGGCGGTGCTGAAATCGCACGTACTGAATGGTATCGCGAAGGTCGTGTGCCATTGCACACCCTGCGTGCCGACATCGACTATGCCAACTACGAAGCTCACACCACTTACGGTGTGATCGGTGTAAAGGTTTGGATCTTCAAAGGCGAAGTAATTGGTGGTCGCCAAGAAGAACTGAAACCACAAGCACCAGCGCCTCGTAAAAAAGCTGCTAAGTAAGGGGTACGCCAAATGTTGCAACCAAAGCGTACGAAGTTCCGCAAGCAGATGACCGGTCACAACCGTGGCCTGGCATTGCGCGGTAGCAAAGTCAGCTTCGGCGAGTTCGCGCTGAAGTCTGTTGCTCGTGGTCGTCTCACCGCTCGTCAGATCGAGTCAGCGCGTCGTGCTCTGACCCGTCACGTAAAACGTGGCGGCAAGATCTGGATCCGTGTATTCCCGGACAAGCCTGTCACCAAGAAGCCACTCGAAGTTCGGATGGGTAAAGGTAAGGGTAACGTGGAGTACTGGGTTGCCCAGATTCAGCCAGGCAAAGTCCTGTATGAAATCGAGGGTGTTTCTGAAGAGCTGGCGCGTGAGGCTTTCGCCCTGGCTGCTGCAAAGCTGCCGCTCGCCACCTCCTTTGTTAAACGGACGGTGATGTGATGAAAGCGAATGAACTTCGTGAAAAATCAGCACAGCAGCTGAACGAGCAACTGCTCGGCCTGCTGCGCGACCAGTTCAATCTGCGTATGCAGAAGGCAACTGGCCAGTTGGGGCAGTCTCATCTGCTCTCGCAAGTTAAGCGTGACATCGCTCGCGTGAAAACTGTGCTCAACCAGCAGGCAGGTAAGTAATCATGGCTGAAGCCGAAAAAACTGTCCGTACGCTGACTGGCCGTGTTGTCAGCGACAAGATGGACAAAACCATCACCGTTCTGATCGAGCGTCGCGTTAAGCACCCGATCTACGGTAAATACGTTAAGCGTTCGACTAAGCTGCACGCGCACGACGAAACCAATCAGTGCCACATCGGCGACAAAGTCACTATTCGTGAAACTCGTCCGATGGCCAAGACCAAGTCTTGGGCGCTGGTTGATGTTCTCGAACGCGCTGTGGAAGTCTAAGGGCTAGGGGTCGGAGAAATTATATGATTCAGACTCAATCCATGCTCGATGTGGCCGATAACAGCGGCGCTCGCCGTGTTATGTGCATCAAGGTGCTGGGTGGCTCCCATCGTCGTTACGCTGGTATCGGTGACATCATCAAAGTTACCGTCAAGGAAGCAATTCCTCGCGGTAAGGTGAAGAAAGGTCAAGTGATGACTGCTGTTGTAGTCCGCACTCGCCATGGTGTTCGTCGTGCTGACGGCTCCATCATCCGCTTTGATGGCAACGCTGCTGTTCTGCTGAACAACAAGCAAGAGCCAATCGGCACCCGTATCTTTGGGCCAGTGACCCGTGAACTTCGTACTGAGAAGTTCATGAAGATCGTCTCGCTCGCCCCAGAAGTGCTGTAAGGAGATCCGACATGCAAAAGATTCGTCGTGACGACGAGATCATCGTGATCGCCGGCAAAGACAAAGGTAAGCGCGGTAAGGTGCTTAAGGTTCTCGCTAACAACCGTTTGGTTATTGGCGGTCTGAACCTGGTCAAGCGTCATACCAAGCCTAACCCGATGTCGGGCGTGCAGGGCGGTATCGTCGAAAAAGAAGCTCCACTGGATGCTTCTAACGTCGCCATTTTCAACGGCGAAACCAACAAGGCTGACCGCGTTGGTTTCAAAGTAGAAGACGGCAAGAAAATTCGTGTCTTCAAGTCGACCCAAAAAGCGGTTGATGCTTGAACACTGCTAGGTAGATGAGACCATGGCACGACTAAAAGAGATTTACCGGAAGGAAATCGCACCGAAGCTTAAGGAAGAACTTAAGCTTTCGAACGTGATGGAAGTTCCGCGCGTTACCAAAATCACCCTGAACATGGGTCTGGGCGAAGCGATCGGCGACAAAAAAGTCATCGAGCACGCTGTAGCCGACCTGGAAAAGATCACCGGTCAGAAAGTCGTTGTGACTTACGCTCGGAAATCCATCGCTGGCTTCAAAGTCCGTGAAGGTTGGCCGATCGGCGTCAAAGTGACCCTGCGCCGTGAGCGTATGTACGAGTTCCTGGATCGTCTGCTGTCGATCTCCCTGCCTCGGGTTCGCGACTTCCGCGGCCTGAATGCCAAGTCCTTCGATGGTCGTGGCAACTACAGCATGGGCGTGAAAGAGCAGATCATTTTCCCGGAAATCGATTACGACAAGATCGACGCTCTCCGCGGTCTGGACATTACCCTGACCACCACTGCTCGGACGGATGAAGAAGGTCGCGCACTGCTGCGTGCTTTCAAATTCCCGTTCCGCAACTGATTGGAGTAGGACAATGGCCAAGAAGAGCATGAAGAACCGTGAGCTGAAGCGTCAGCTCACCGTTGCCAAGTACGCCACCAAGCGTGCAGCGCTGAAAGCTATCATCGTTGATCTGAACGCAAGTCCAGAAGCGCGTTGGGAAGCTACCGTAGCACTGCAGAAGCAGCCACGTGACGCCAGCGCTTCGCGCATGCGTAACCGCTGCCGCCTGACTGGTCGTCCGCACGGCGTGTACCGCAAGTTCGGCCTCGGCCGTAACATGCTGCGTCAAGCTGCAATGCGTGGTGACGTTCCAGGTCTGGTCAAGGCCAGCTGGTAAGCACTGTCAAAGTCGCGGCGCTCGGGATCGCAAGATCCTGACCGTCGGTGACCTTGAACTTGAATCAAGCCCCTTTTGGGGCTTGATTCATTTGTGGGGTGTGTCTAGAATACCCGGCTCGCCTGAGCCCGTGTTTTTATTGCACGGATGCGCTCGGCGACACGTACTAGCCGAAAGGCTAATTTTTTGTGTATTAGGAGCGTCTAGCCCATGAGTATGCAGGACCCGTTAGCGGACATGCTAACTCGTATCCGTAATGCCCAGATGGCTGAAAAGTCCGTCGTAAGCATGCCATCTTCTACGTTGAAGGTAGCTGTTGCCAAAGTCCTGAAGGACGAAGGTTACATTGCGGGTTATCAGATCAGCAGCGAAATCAAGCCTCTGCTGTCCATCGAGCTTAAGTACTTCGAAGGCCGTCCGGTCATCGAGGAAGTGAAGCGCGTTAGCCGTCCAGGCCTGCGTCAGTACAAGTCCGTCGATGATCTGCCAAAAGTTCGTGGCGGTCTCGGTGTGTCTATCGTCTCCACCAACAAAGGTGTGATGACGGATCGTGCTGCGCGCGCTGCCGGTGTCGGCGGCGAAGTTCTTTGCACTGTGTTCTAAGGGGGGATAAGCATGTCACGCGTCGCTAAGAACCCCGTTAAGCTGCCAGCCGGTGTCGAAGTCAAATTCGCAGGCCAACAGCTTTCGGTGAAGGGTGCCAAGGGCACTCTGCAACTGAACATCCATTCGTCCGTTGAGATCGTTGAAGAAGCTGGTGAGCTGCGTTTCGCTGCTCGCAATGGCGATCAACAGACTCGCGCAATGGCTGGTACCACTCGTGCGTTGGTAAACAACATGGTCCAAGGCGTAAGCCAAGGCTTCGAGCGCAAGCTCCAGCTGGTCGGTGTTGGTTACAAAGCGCAAGCAAAAGGCACAGTGCTGAACCTGGCTCTTGGCTTCTCGCACCCAGTGGATTATGAACTGCCGGAAGGCATCACCGCTGAGACTCCTAGCCAGACCGATATCCTGATCAAGGGCATCGACAAGCAGCTGGTAGGTCAAGTGGCCGCCGAGATCCGCGACTTCCGTCCACCAGAGCCGTACAAAGGCAAAGGTGTGCGCTACGCGGACGAAGTCGTCCGTCGTAAAGAAGCCAAGAAGAAGTAGGGCATAGCAAATGACCGACAAAAAAGTTACTCGACTGCGTCGCGCTCGCAAAGCACGCCTGAAAATGCACGAACTCGAAGTCGTGCGTCTCTGCGTGTTCCGCTCGTCGCAGCACATCTACGCCCAGGTCATTTCGGCCGACGGCAACAAAGTCCTGGCAAGTGCCTCGACTTTGGATAAAGAACTGCGTGATGGCGCCACTGGCAACATCGACGCGGCCACTAAGGTTGGCCAGCTGGTCGCTACGCGTGCTAAAGCCGCTGGCGTCTCGCAGGTGGCTTTCGACCGCTCTGGCTTCAAGTACCACGGCCGCGTCAAGGCGCTGGCTGATGCTGCTCGTGAAGCTGGGCTGGAGTTCTAAGTTATGTCAAATAACGACCAAAAGCGCGACGAAGGCTACATCGAGAAGCTGGTTCAAGTTAACCGCGTAGCCAAAACCGTTAAAGGCGGCCGTATCTTCACTTTCACCGCGTTGACCGTGGTAGGTGATGGTAAAGGGCGTGTTGGCTTCGGCCGTGGCAAGTCGCGTGAAGTGCCTGCTGCGATCCAGAAGGCAATGGAAGCTGCTCGCCGCAACATGATCCAGGTTGATCTGAACGGCACCACCCTGCAGTACGCAATGAAGTCTGCCCATGGCGCTTCGAAGGTGTACATGCAGCCTGCTTCTGAAGGTACCGGTATCATCGCTGGCGGCGCTATGCGTGCTGTCCTCGAAGTTGCTGGCGTTCAGAACGTTCTGGCCAAGTGCTACGGCTCGACTAACCCGGTAAACGTGGTTCACGCCACCTTCAAGGGTTTGAAAGCAATGCAGTCTCCTGAATCCATTGCCGCCAAGCGTGGCAAAAGCGTCAAGGAGATCTTCTGATCATGGCTACCGTAAAAGTTACGCTGATCAAAAGCATGACCGGCCGCATCCCTAACCACAAACTGTGCGTTAAGGGTCTGGGTCTGCGTCGCATCGGTCACACTGTAGAAGTCCAGGATACTCCCGAGAATCGCGGGATGATCAACAAGGCTTACTACATGCTGCGTGTCGAGGGTTAATCGATGAAACTCAATGATCTGAGTCCAGCGCCGGGTTCCCGTCGCGAAAAGCATCGTCCGGGCCGTGGTATCGGTAGTGGTTTGGGCAAGACCGGTGGCCGTGGCCACAAGGGTCAGACCTCCCGCTCCGGTGGCACCATTGCTCCAGGCTTTGAAGGCGGTCAACAGCCGCTGCATCGTCGCCTGCCGAAGTTCGGTTTCGTTTCCCTGAAAGCCATGGACCGCGCAGAAGTGCGTCTGTCCGAGCTGGCCAAGGTGGATGGCGACATCGTCACCGTGCAGTCCCTGAAGGATGCCAACGTGATCAACCAGAACGTACAGCGTGTGAAAATCATGCTGTCGGGCGAAGTTGCTCGTGCTGTCACCATCGGAAAGGGAATCGGCGCCACCAAAGGTGCGCGTGCGGCTATCGAAGCAGCTGGCGGCAAGTTCGAGGAATAAATGGCTAAGCAAGGTGCTCTCTCTGCGCTCGGCAAAGGCGGTATGTCTGAACTCTGGGCTCGTCTGCGTTTTCTGTTCCTGGCGATTATCGTCTACCGAATAGGCGCACACATCCCGGTTCCAGGTATCAACCCGGACCGACTCGCGGACCTGTTTCGACAGAATGAGGGGACCATTCTTAGCTTGTTCAACATGTTTTCCGGCGGCGCGCTGGAGCGGATGAGCATCTTTGCACTGGGGATCATGCCGTACATTTCGGCATCGATCATCATGCAGCTGATGTCCGCTGTCAGTCCGCAGCTGGAGCAGTTGAAGAAGGAAGGTGAAGCTGGCCGTCGCAAGATCAGCCAGTACACCCGCTACCTCACTGTCGTCCTCGCTCTCGTCCAGGCTGTTGGCATGTCCATCGGTCTGGCGGGGCAGGGCGTAGCGTTCACTGGTGACTTTGGCTTCCATTTCGTCGCGGTAACCACTTTTGTGGCGGGTGCGATGTTCATGATGTGGCTGGGTGAGCAGATTACTGAGCGTGGTGTTGGCAACGGTATCTCGATGTTGATCTTCGCAGGTATCGTCGCCGGTCTTCCGAGAGCGATCGGGCAGTCTTTCGAGTCTGCGCGTCAGGGTGATATCAACATCTTCGCCCTGGTTGCCATCGGTTTGCTGGCAGTAGCGATTATCGGTTTCGTGGTGTTCATTGAGCGTGGCCAGCGTCGTATCGCTGTTCACTACGCCAAGCGTCAGCAGGGCCGCAAGGTATTTGCTGCGCAGACCAGCCACTTGCCGTTGAAGGTGAACATGGCCGGCGTTATCCCGGCCATTTTCGCGAGCAGCATCTTGCTGTTCCCGGCTTCGTTGGGTGCCTGGTTCGGCCAGTCTGAAGGTATGGGCTGGTTGCAGGACATCTCGCAGTCGATCGCTCCTGGTCAGCCGTTGAATATTCTGCTGTTTAGTGCAGGGATTATTTTCTTCTGCTTCTTCTATACGGCGTTGATGTTCAATCCGAAAGACGTAGCGGAAAACCTGAAGAAGTCCGGTGCCTTTATTCCGGGTATCCGTCCGGGCGAGCAGTCGGCGCGCTACATTGATGGCGTTCTGACGCGTTTGACCTTGTTCGGTGCTCTTTACATGACGGCCGTGTGCTTGCTTCCCCAGTTCCTGGTGGTTGCGGCAAACGTTCCGTTCTACCTTGGCGGGACCTCGTTGCTGATCGTGGTCGTGGTTGTGATGGACTTCATGTCCCAAGTACAATCGCACCTCGTTTCGCACCAGTACGAATCCCTGATGAAGAAAGCCAACCTGAAGGGCTACGGCAGCGGCATGTTGCGCTGAGTAGCGTCCATAAGGTTCGAGGAGTTGGTGATGAAAGTTCGTGCATCGGTGAAAAAGCTGTGCCGTAACTGCAAGATTATTCGCCGCGAAGGTGTTGTTCGGGTAATTTGCAGCGCGGAACCGCGTCACAAACAGCGCCAAGGCTGAGTGTGATTGTGCTTTAAGCCCGGCAGCTAGTGCGCTGCCGGGTTGATTATTTGTTATTACAGCGATATTATCTCGCGCCCTATTTCTTGGCTTCCGGGGCGTAGGTAGCTGTCAATTGGAGTCCCACTGAATGGCCCGTATTGCAGGCGTCAACATTCCAGATAACAAGCATACTGTTATCTCGCTGACCTACATCTATGGTGTTGGTCGCACTACTGCACAGAAAATTTGTGCAGAGACTGGGGTCAACCCAGCAGCAAAGATCAAGGATCTGAGCGACGAGCAAATTGAACAGCTGCGTGGCGAAGTGGCGAAGTTCACCACTGAAGGTGACCTGCGTCGCGAAATCAACATGAAAATCAAGCGCTTGATGGACCTCGGTTGCTATCGCGGTCTGCGTCATCGTCGTGGTCTGCCAGTACGCGGTCAGCGTACCAAGACCAACGCGCGTACCCGTAAAGGTCCGCGTAAGCCGATCCGCAAGTAATCGCCCCAGCGAATCGACAGGAATTTAATCATGGCAAAACCTGCTGCTCGTCCTCGTAAAAAAGTTAAAAAGACAGTGGTTGATGGCATCGCCCACATCCATGCATCTTTTAACAACACCATCGTGACCATTACCGACCGTCAAGGTAACGCTCTTTCCTGGGCTACCTCCGGTGGTTCGGGTTTCCGCGGTTCCCGCAAGTCCACCCCGTTCGCTGCTCAAGTAGCTGCTGAACGTGCTGGTCAAGCTGCGCTGGAATACGGCCTGAAAAACCTCGACGTCAACGTCAAAGGTCCAGGTCCAGGTCGTGAATCCGCAGTCCGCGCTTTGAACGGCTGTGGCTACAAGATCGCCAGCATCACCGACGTGACGCCAATCCCGCACAACGGGTGCCGTCCGCCGAAGAAGCGCCGCGTGTAATCCAGGAGATTGTAAAGAATGGCTCGTTACATTGGTCCAAAATGCAAACTCGCTCGTCGCGAAGGCACCGATCTCTTCCTGAAGAGCGGCGTGCGCGCGATCGAATCGAAGTGCAACATTGAAGCAGCACCTGGTATCCACGGCCAACGCCGCGGTCGCCAGTCCGATTACGGCACCCAACTGCGTGAAAAGCAGAAGGTCCGTCGTATCTACGGCGTTCTCGAGCGTCAATTCAGCGGCTACTACAAAGAAGCTGCTGGCAAGAAAGGCGCAACCGGCGAAAACCTGTTGCAGCTGCTCGAATGCCGTCTGGACAACGTTGTATACCGTATGGGTTTCGGTTCTACTCGTGCCGAATCCCGTCAGCTGGTATCGCACAAGTCGATCAGCGTTAACGGCCAGACCGTGAACGTTCCGTCCTACCAGGTTCGTGCTGGTGACGTGGTTGCTGTTCGCGAGAAAGCAAAAAACCAACTTCGCATTGTCCAAGCTCTCGATCTGTGTGCCCAACGTGGCCGCGTAGAATGGGTAGAAGTAGACACTGAGAAGAAGTCGGGCGTTTTCAAGAACGTTCCTGCTCGCAGTGATCTGTCCGCCGACATCAACGAAAGCCTGATTGTCGAGCTCTACTCCAAGTAAGGGCTAGAAAATAGGTGCATCCATGCAGATTTCGGTAAATGAGTTCCTGACACCCCGCCATATTGATGTGCAGGTTGTCAGTCCAACCCGCGCCAAGATCACACTCGAGCCTCTCGAGCGTGGTTTCGGCCACACCCTGGGCAACGCGCTGCGCCGCATCCTGTTGTCCTCAATGCCCGGCTGTGCAGTAGTCGAGGCCGAGATTGACGGTGTGCTCCACGAGTACAGCGCCATCGAAGGTGTACAGGAAGACGTAATTGAAATCCTGTTGAACCTTAAAGGTCTGGCTATCAAGCTGCACGGTCGTGACGAAGTTACGCTGACCTTGTCGAAGAAGGGTTCGGGGGTGGTTACCGCTGCCGATATTCAGCTGGATCATGATGTCGAGATCGTTAACCCCGATCACGTAATCGCTAACCTGGCGTCTAACGGCGCCCTGAACATGAAGCTCACCGTAGCTCGTGGTCGTGGTTATGAACCGGCAGACTCGCGTCAGAGCGATGAAGACGAAAGCCGCAGCATCGGTCGCTTGCAGCTTGACTCTTCGTTCAGCCCGGTTCGCCGTATCGCATACGTGGTGGAAAACGCCCGTGTCGAACAGCGTACCAACCTGGACAAGCTGGTTATTGATCTGGAAACCAACGGTACCCTGGATCCTGAAGAGGCTATCCGCCGCGCTGCAACCATCCTGCAACAGCAGTTGGCTGCGTTCGTCGACCTCAAGGGTGACAGTGAGCCAGTGGTTGTCGAGCAGGAAGACGAGATCGATCCGATCCTGCTTCGCCCGGTTGACGATCTGGAACTGACTGTACGTTCGGCTAACTGCCTTAAGGCGGAAAACATCTACTACATCGGTGACCTGATTCAGCGTACCGAAGTAGAGCTGTTGAAGACTCCGAACCTTGGCAAGAAATCCTTGACTGAAATCAAGGACGTTCTGGCCTCCCGCGGTCTGTCCCTCGGCATGCGCCTCGACAACTGGCCGCCTGCAAGTCTTAAGAAGGACGACAAGGCGACTGCCTGATCGTCGTAATCACCGAACGTTGTGTTTGGTAAGGAATGAACCATGCGTCATCGTAAAAGTGGTCGTCACCTGAGCCGCACCAGCTCGCACCGCAAGGCCATGTTCCAAAACATGGCGGTGTCGCTGTTCGAGCACGAGCTGATCAAAACTACACTGCCGAAAGCCAAAGAACTGCGCCGCGTTGCCGAGCCGCTGATCACTCTGGCCAAGACAGACAGCCTGGCTAACCGCCGCCTGGCTTTCGACCGTACCCGTTCGAAAGCTATCGTTGGTAAGCTCTTCAACGACCTGGGCAAGCGTTACGCTACCCGTGAGGGTGGCTACCTGCGCATCCTCAAGTGCGGTTTCCGCGCTGGCGACAACGCGCCTATGGCGTACGTCGAGTTGGTTGATCGTGCTACTGCCGGCGAAGCTGTAAGCGCCGAGTAAGACGACAGTCTGCAACGAAGAACCGGGCCTAGTGCCCGGTTTTTTGTGCTCGATTGAAAAGTGCTTTAGCCGTTTCGCCTGGCCTGGCTATTGGCAATCTTGCTTATTAGATAATGACTATCGAAGCCCATGATTTAATGAATTTGGATACTGTCACTAACATGATTAATACTCCTCACCAGCCGATTAGCCGGCAGTCCGAACCGACCTAGGAAGATTTGAGCATGAGCCAGACCAAAACGCTTACGACCGCCAGTGGCGCTCCTGTCGCCGATAACCAGAACTCTCGCTCCGCCGGCCCACGTGGCCCGCTGCTGCTCGACGATTTCCACCTGATCGAGAAGCTTGCTCATTTCAATCGCGAAAACATTCCAGAGCGTCGTGTGCACGCCAAGGGCTCGGGCGCTTACGGCACCTTCACCGTAACTCGCGACATCACTCAATACACCAGCGCCAAGTTGTTCGAGTCGGTCGGCAAGCAGACGCCGACTTTCCTGCGCTTCTCTACCGTGGGTGGCGAGCGCGGCTCCGCCGATACCGAGCGCGATCCACGCGGTTTCGCCCTGAAGTTCTACACCGAAGAAGGTAACTGGGACATCGTCGGCAACAACACACCGGTGTTTTTCATCCGCGACCCACTGAAGTTTCCAGACTTCATTCACACCCAGAAGCGCCTGCCACAAAGCAACCTCAAAAGTGCCCAGATGATGTGGGACTTCTGGTCGCACTCGCCCGAAGCGTTGCATCAGGTCACCATTCTGTTCTCTGACCGCGGTATTCCTGACGGCTACCGTCACATGCACGGTTTCGGCAGCCACACCTACAGCCTGATCAATGCCCTGGGTGAGCGTCACTGGGTGAAATGGCACTACAAGACCAAGCAGGGCATCAAGAACCTCGCGCCGGCCGACGCTGCACGCCTGGCGGGCACCGATCCGGATTATGCCCAGCGCGACCTGTTCAACGCGATCGAGCGCGGTGACTTCCCGAAATGGAGTGTCTGCATCCAGATCATGACCGAGGCACAGGCCGCGGCCCATTACGAAAACCCGTTCGATGTGACCAAGACCTGGTCGCAGAAAGAGTTTCCGCTAATCGAAGTCGGCGAGCTGGAGCTCAACCGTAACCCGCTGAACTACTTCGCCGAAGTGGAGCAAGCGGCATTCGGGCCTAGCAACATGGTGCCGGGTGTGGGTCTCTCGCCTGATCGCATGCTGCAGGGGCGTGTGTTTGCCTATGCTGATGCACACCGCTACCGCGTAGGTACCAACCATCAGCAGTTGCCGGTGAACGCGCCGCGCAGCCCGGTCAATACCTACCAGCGCGACGGCGCCATGGCGTTCGGCAGCAATGGCGGCGCGGCTCCGAACTATGAGCCAAACAGCTTCGTGGAGGCGCCGAAGCAGGCGCCACGTTATGCGGAGCCGGCACTGGCCCTCAGCGGTGCGGCGGATCGGTATGATCATCGCGAAGATACCGACTACTACAGCCATGCCGGTGCACTGTTCCGCTTGATGAACGATGAGCAGAAAGCGCTGTTGATCAGCAATATCGCCGGTGCGATGGCGGGGGTCTCGGCGGATGTTGTCGATCGCCAGCTGCAGCATTTCTTCAAGGCAGACGCTGCCTATGGAGAAGGTATCGCAAAAGCCTTGGGCGTACAGCTTAACTAAGTCTAAACGAGAAGCAGAACCGCCCTCATTTGGGCGGTTTTTGCGTTATTTACCCTGCTTTTCTCGGATTTTCTTCACTTTTATTGCGATAGGCGAGTGACCTTGCAGTCAGCTTGGTTCAAACTAGGGCCTTTCAAAGCTTGTGGAGATGTAGGGCGATGCAAGGTCACCCAGACGTAATCGATTACCTCAACACGTTGCTGACAGGCGAACTGGCAGCCCGTGATCAATATTTCATCCACTCGCGGATGTACGAGGATTGGGGTTTTACCGAGCTCTACGAACGTATCAACCATGAGATGGAAGAAGAGGCGCAGCACGCCGACGCCTTGATGCGCCGGATCCTGATGCTCGAAGGCACGCCACGCATGCGCCCGGACGACCTGGACATCGGTACCACCGTACCTGACATGCTCGCCGCCGACCTGCGTCTGGAATACAAAGTCCGTGCGGCGCTGTGCAAAGGCATCGAGCTGTGCGAACAGCACAACGACTACGTCACTCGCGAGATCCTGCGGGTGCAGCTCAACGATACTGAAGAAGACCACACTTACTGGCTTGAAAAGCAGTTGGGTCTGATCAAGTTGATCGGGCTGGAGAATTACCTGCAATCGCAGTTCTGATGTATTTATTGCGGGATAAAAAAGCCCCTGCCATCGATGAGATGACAGGGGCTTTTTCATGCCCGGTGTTTCAGTCCCGGTCACGCTCCAGCAACGGCTTGAGGTAATAGCCGGTGTGAGACTGCTTCATCTCTGCCACTTGCTCCGGCGTACCTACGGCGATGATCTGGCCGCCCTTGGAGCCGCCTTCCGGCCCGAGGTCTACCAGCCAGTCAGCCGTCTTGATCACATCCAGGTTGTGCTCGATGACCACAACGGTGTTGCCGTGGTCGCGAAGCCGATGCAATACATCGAGCAATTGCTGAATATCGGCGAAGTGCAGGCCTGTGGTCGGCTCGTCGAGGATATACAGGGTCTTGCCGGTATCGCGCTTGGACAGTTCACGGGACAGCTTGACCCGCTGCGCCTCGCCGCCGGACAAGGTCGTCGCCGACTGCCCGAGCTTGATGTACGAAAGCCCCACATCCATCAATGTCTGTAGCTTGCGCGCCAATGCCGGTACTGCGTCGAAGAACGCTCGGGCCTCCTCGATCGTCATTTCGAGGGTTTCGTGGATGTTCTTGCCCTTGTACTTGATCTCCAGCGTTTCACGGTTATAGCGCTTGCTCTTGCACACGTCGCACGGCACATAGATGTCGGGCAGGAAATGCATCTCCACCTTGATCAGGCCATCGCCCTGGCAGGCTTCGCAGCGCCCGCCCTTGACGTTGAACGAGAAGCGGCCCGGGCCGTAGCCCCGCGAGCGTGATTCAGGTACGCCGGCGAACAGTTCGCGGATCGGCGTGAACAACCCGGTATAGGTCGCCGGGTTGGAGCGTGGCGTCCTGCCGATCGGGCTCTGGTCGATGTCGACAACTTTATCCAGATGCTCCAGGCCCTTGATGCTGTCGTGCGCGGCGGCTTCCAGGGTGGTGGCACCGTTCAGCGCGGTGGCACTGAGGGGAAACAGCGTGTTGTTGATCAGCGTCGACTTGCCGGAGCCGGAAACACCGGTTACGCAGGTCAGCAGGCCGATCGGGATTTCCAGGTCGACGTTGCGCAGGTTGTTGCCGCGTGCGCCCTTGAGGGTCAACGACAGCTTTTTATTGCGTGGGGTACGCTTGGCCGGCACCTTGATCTTCACCCGGCCCGACAGGTATTTGCCGGTCAGCGAGTCGGGGTGCGCCATGACTTCGGCGGCGGTGCCCTGGGCGACGATGTGTCCGCCGTGCACGCCCGCGCCGGGGCCGATATCCACGACGTAATCGGCGAGGCGAATCGCGTCTTCATCGTGTTCGACCACGATCACCGTATTGCCGATATCGCGCAGGTGTTTCAGCGTGCCGAGCAACCGGTCGTTGTCCCGCTGGTGCAAGCCAATGGACGGTTCGTCGAGGATGTACATGACGCCCACGAGCCCGGCACCGATCTGGCTTGCCAGGCGAATACGCTGGGCCTCACCGCCGGACAGGGTATCCGCGCTGCGGTCGAGGGTCAGGTAGTCCAGGCCGACGTTCACCAGGAACTGCAAGCGTTCGCGGATCTCCTTGAGGATCTTGTCGGCGATTTCGCCACGACGGCCGGTGAGCTTCAAGCCGCCGAAATAGTCAGTGGCATCGCCGATCGGCAGGCTGGTCACCGCCGGCAGGGTTTTCTCACCCACCCACACGTGCCGCGCCTCCCGGCGCAAACGGGTGCCGCGGCAGTCCGGGCAGGGCTGGGTGCTGAGGAACTTGGCGAGTTCTTCGCGCACGCTGGCCGATTCGGTCTCGCGGTAACGCCGTTCCAGGTTGGGCACGATGCCTTCGAACGGGTGGGAGCGCTTGACGATATCACCACGGTCGTTCAGGTATTTGAAATCGACGTTCTGCGTGCCGCTGCCGTGCAGGATGAATTTCTGCTGGTCCGCAGGCAGCTCGTTGAATGGTTTGTCCAGGCTGAACTTGTAATGGGCCGCCAGCGACCCGAGCATCTGGAAGTAATAGACGTTGCGCCTGTCCCAGCCACGAATCGCGCCTTCGGCCAGGGTCAGCTCGCCGTTGACCAGCCGCTTGGTGTCGAAGAACTGCTTGACCCCCAGGCCGTCGCAGGTCGGGCAGGCGCCGGCCGGGTTGTTGAAGGAAAACAGCTTGGGTTCCAGCTCGCTGATGGCGTGGCCGCAGATCGGGCAGGCGAAGCGTGCCGAGAAGATAATCTCTTCACCGGGTTCGTCGTCCATCGGCGCCACCAGGGCGATGCCGTCGGCCAGCTTCAGCGCGGTCTCGAAGGATTCGGCCAGGCGCTGTTGCAGGTCGGCGCGGACCTTGAAGCGGTCTACCACCACATCGATCGAGTGCTTCTTCTGTTTATCCAGCTTCGGCAGTTCGTCGAGCTCACACAGCTTGCCGTTGACCCGGGCGCGTACGAAGCCCTGGGCGCGCAATTCTTCGAAGACCATCAGGTGTTCGCCCTTGCGCTCGCGAATCACCGGTGCGAGCAGCATCAGCTTGCTGCCTTCCGGCTGGGCGAGCACCAGGTCGACCATCTGGCTGACGGTCTGGGCTTCCAACGGGGTGTCGTGATCAGGGCAGCGGGGGATACCGACTCGCGCATACAGCAAGCGCAGGTAGTCGTAGATCTCGGTAATGGTGCCGACCGTCGACCGCGGGTTGTGGGACGTCGACTTCTGTTCGATGGAGATCGCTGGCGACAGGCCTTCGATGGTATCGACGTCGGGTTTTTCCATCATCGACAGGAACTGCCGGGCGTAGGCCGACAGCGATTCGACATAGCGGCGCTGGCCTTCGGCGTACAAGGTGTCGAAGGCCAGGGATGATTTGCCGGATCCGGACAGGCCGGTGATGACGATCAGCTTGTCCCGGGGCAGGGTCAGGTCGATGTTCTTCAGGTTGTGGGTACGGGCCCCACGAATCAGGATCTTGTCCAAAGTGGCCTCGCTCGGCGGGCGTCGAAAACGTAGGAGTATACGGGCAAATACTGGATGGATGCACACTATTGAAAGCCATACATGAAGACTGCGCGGCAAACGGTCGCCATATACCCCCTCAATCGATGGGACTGGTAGAATCCCCGCCGGTTCACACGAGGTTTTTCCATGCAAGATCCCCACACCGAACGCATGAGTAGCGGCGAGACCCGCGCGGCAGGCGGTCTGGCCCTGGTGTTCGCCTTCCGCATGCTCGGCATGTTCATGGTGTTGCCGGTACTGGCGACCTATGGCATGGACCTGGCGGGCGCGACCCCGGCCCTCATCGGGCTCGCCATCGGCGCCTACGGCCTGACCCAGGCGATTTTCCAGATTCCCTTCGGGATCATTTCCGACCGGATCGGCCGGCGCCCGGTGATTTACCTGGGGCTCATCGTGTTCGCCCTCGGCAGTGTGCTGGCGGCGAATGCCGATTCGATCTGGGGCGTGATCGCCGGACGGATCCTACAAGGAGCGGGTGCCATTTCCGCTGCCGTCATGGCGTTACTGTCGGACCTGACCCGCGAGCAACATCGCACAAAAGCCATGGCGATGATCGGCATGACGATTGGTCTGTCGTTCGCCGTCGCCATGGTTGTAGGACCGTTGTTGACCCGTGCCTTTGGGTTGTCGGGGTTGTTCCTGGCGACCGGTGCCATGGCACTGGTGGGCATCCTCATCGTCGCGTTGATCGTGCCGCGCTCCACCGGGCCATTACAGCACCGCGAATCCGGGGTGGCCCGCCAGGCGCTGGTGCCGACGCTCAAGCATCCTGACCTGCTGCGCCTGGACCTGGGCATCTTCGTGCTGCATGCCATGTTGATGTCCAGCTTCGTGGCCTTGCCGCTGGCGCTGGTGGAAAAGGCCGGCCTGCCCAAGGAGCAGCACTGGTGGGTCTATCTGACGGCACTGGTCATTTCGTTCTTCGCCATGATTCCGTTCATTATCTATGGCGAGAAGCGACGCAAAATGAAACGAGTTTTGCTCGGCGCCGTCGTGACGCTCATGCTCACTGAGCTATTCTTCTGGCAGTTCGGCGACAGCCTGCGCGCCCTGGTGATTGGCACGGTGGTGTTCTTCACCGCGTTCAACCTGTTGGAGGCGTCACTGCCGTCGCTGATCAGCAAGGTGTCACCGGCGGGCGGCAAGGGCACGGCGATGGGGGTTTATTCCACCAGCCAGTTCCTCGGTTCGGCATTGGGCGGGATCCTCGGCGGCTGGCTGTTCCAGCATGGCGGTTTGTCGGTTGTGTTCCTGGGATGTGCCGCGCTGGCTGCACTTTGGCTGGTTTTTGCTGTTACCATGCGCGAACCTCCGTATGTGACGAGCCTGCGCTTGCCGTTGTCGCCCGAAGCCATCCGCGAAGCAGGCCTGGCCGAGCGCCTCAGGGCCGTCGTTGGAGTAACCGATGCAGTGGTGGTCGCCGACGAGGCGGCCGTTTATATCAAACTGGACACCGAATTATTGGATCGTGCGACGCTTGAGCGCCTGGTGAACAACCCGGCCCCGGCAGCGTGCGAAGCCTAGGAGAACGTTATGGCCCGTGGGGTTAACAAAGTCATATTGGTCGGTACTTGCGGCCAGGATCCAGAAGTTCGCTACCTGCCTAACGGCAACGCCGTGACCAACCTGAGCCTGGCGACCAGCGAACAATGGACCGACAAGCAGACGGGCCAGAAGGTCGAGAAGACCGAATGGCACCGCGTGTCGATGTTCGGCAAAGTGGCGGAGATTGCCGGCGAATACCTGCGCAAGGGTTCGCAGGTCTACATCGAAGGCAAGCTGCAGACCCGCGAGTGGGAAAAAGACGGCATCAAGCGTTACACCACCGAAATCGTGGTCGACATGCAAGGCACCATGCAGTTGCTGGGTGGCCGTCCGCAAGGCGACCAGCAGCAGGGTGGCAACAACTACCAGCAGTCGGCTCCACGCCAGCAAGCCCCTCGTCCGCAATCGGCGCCACAGCCACAGCGCGAGCGCCCAGCTCCGCAACAGGCCGCACCGCAACCGGCGCCGGATTTCGACAGCTTTGATGACGATATTCCGTTCTGATCCGCAGTGGTTTCATTCGATGAGTCTCCTCATCCACTGAAACCTGAAAGCTCGATAAAGCCCTCTTCGCTGCAAAGCCTGGAGGGTTTTTTTCGCTCTGCGTAAGCCAAGGTGCCCCAGGGTGAATCACGGTGCTATTAGGCACGGATGACGGGTTATGCCGCGAATGGATCAGTCATAGATAATCTTCTGATAGACCGGCGTTTGCTTGGCGCTGTGCTTGATGCGCCGCACCGAACTGCCGGTGATCAGGTGTCCACCGAGAAGAAGATTGCTACAAGGCGATCGCGGTTCGAAAAGTTGCTGTCTCAAGACCCTTATCGCCTCTGCGCCCAGTTCATCGCGGGGCACGTGAAGCGTGGTAAGGGGTATATCGTTGATGTCCGCCAGGTTGAACCCGTCCATGCTCATCACTGAAACATCCTGAGGAACCCTCAAGCCGGCATCCTGCAGCGCTTTAACCGCGCCGGCTGCCATGAAGTCGCCCCCGGCCAGGATGGCAGTCGGTCGGTCGTCGGGGGCGCAGTTTTCCAGGTAGGCCGCTACCCGCGCTTCAGATTCAGCACTGCCGAAACCCTCGGCAACCATCAGGTGTTTTGTTTCGATGAATTCGAGATTTTGCTCCTTCCATGCATCACGAATTCCACGTATCCGCAAATCCATTGTGTACCGCCTGAGACACTGGAGGGTCAGTACATTTCGGTGCCCCATCTGAAACAGATAATTTATCGAATAATGACCGATCAAGAAGTGGTCGGGCGATATCGAGGGCAGGCGCATGCTGCGGTCAATGCAGTTGATCAGTACCGTCGGCTTGCTGAGGTCGGCCGCGAGTTGGTGTATGTGCGGATCATCAATGCCAATCAGGATCGCCGCACCGGTGTCCTTCTGATTCATCTTCTGTAAAAACAGCAATGCGTCGCTATCAACCTCTTCAAGCTCGCAATAGCGAACTCGAACATCATGCTGTGCGACCGCCTGCGTGATGCCCTGGATAACTTTGTAGTAGAAGATATCCGAGCGAACGTTGAAGGCCCGCGAGGGCGCGAAGATGGTCAGGCCGTTGAGCAGGAAACGGCCATTGGCGAGGTCTTCCATCACGCCCTGCTGACGAGCCGCGGCCAGCACTTTTTCTCTTGTAGCGGGGCGGGTATTGGATTTGCCAGCAAGTACCCGCGACACCGTCGCGATGGACAGGCCCGTCTGTGCCGCAATTTCAGCAATGCGTAACTTCCCCACCGCGGCTTATCCATTGAGACAATTTATGTAAAAGCTTTCATAGCAGAAAAGGGCCATCAATCCTAGCGTGCCTGGGTTTCTGTCGAGCCGCGTCGGATGTGGATGTAAATTTATACACGCCTGCTTCTGTACGGATCATGAGCAGTTGCCATAGCGTTCAAGCCTCAAATAAAAACAAAACGCCGGTAAATCCGGCGACAGGCGAAGAATTGATGACTATCGATATCGAACGCAATGCTCGACTTTCGGCCAAGCTAAAATTCATCCCGCATCTGCGTTGGTGGATGCTCTCGCTGTTTTTACTCGGCGTCACCGTCAACTACATAACCCGCAATTCATTGGGCATCCTGGCGCCGGAACTGAAAACCACGTTCAGCATGTCGACGGAACAGTACTCGTGGGTCGTCGCCTCGTTTCAACTTGCTTACACAGTTTTCCAACCCGTCTGCGGCTGGCTGATCGATGCGATCGGGCTCAAGCTCGGCTTCGTGATATGCGCCGTCGTATGGTCAGTGATGTGCCTTCTTCATGCCGGGGCAGCGAGTTGGGTACATCTGGCGATTCTGCGTTTTTTCATGGGCGCTTCGGAGGCAGCGGCTACACCCGCCAATGCCAAGGCGATAGGGGACTGGTTTCCCAAGAAAGAACGACCTATCGCTGCGGGATGGGCAGGGGTTGGTTTTTCTCTGGGGGCGATGCTCGCCCCTCCCATCATCTATCTGGCTCATGTAAGCCTGGGCTGGCAGGGCGCATTCCTGATTTCCGGCGGGATCGGCCTGATATGGGCCGCCGTCTGGGGATGGCTCTACCACGCTCCCACTATTCATCCGCGCTTATCGCCCGATGAGTTGAAGCATATCCAACAAGACGGCGAAAAAATCGGCCAGCAAATGCCTTTTTTCAAAGCATTGAAAAAGATTGGTCGGGACAAGCGATTTTACGGTATCGCGCTTCCCGCCTTCATGGCAGAGCCGGCATGGGCAGTCATGAGTTTCTGGGTGCCGCTGTATCTGGCCAACGAAAGAGGAATGGACCTCAAGCAAATCGTACTGTTTGCCTGGGTTCCGTTTCTGGCGGCGGACCTGGGCAGTATCGCCAGCGGTTATCTCTCACGCGCTTACCATCGGTTTTTCAAGTGCACCCGGGTGAACTCGATCATCGCCAGTTCAATCACCGGCGCGTTCCTGATGTTTTCGTTAGCTGTGATGACTCAGGTGAAAGACCCCTATGTTGCGATTGCGCTTATTTCCGTCGGCGGTTTTGGCCACCAGATTATTTCCTGCATGTTAAGCGCACTGGTCGTCGAAACGTTTAATCGGGATGAGTTGGCGACTGTGAACGGAATGCGAGGTTCATGCGCCTGGATTGCCAGCTTTATTTTCTCGCTGATCATCGGGGTCAGCGTGGACAAAATAGGATTCAACCCATTGTTCATTGCCATGGGGCTCTTTGACTTTATAGGTGCATTTTTCATGATTTTGTTTATCGCCGACAGAGTGTCCAAACCTGAAGCGGTGCGTGCCCAATGAAGTCACTTAAAGTCTGGAAATTACAGGCCCAGGAAAAGGGCTACATCGAGCTTCTGGTCGAGGGCCGACATCTCTTCAGGATTCATATCCTCGAAGACGGTTTGGCGCGTGTCCTGCTCATGCGTGCAGGCGCGTTGGCACTGGATCGGACCTGGAGCATCGCGCCCCGGGAGGATGTTGCCTGGGAGGGCCGGGCCCGCGAGTCGTTGGCGGATTTTTCTTTGCCCGCGTACCGGGTCGAAGAGTTTCAGGACCGGTTGGTACTCACGACCAGAAAACTCCGCATCACGGTGAATCGTCCGCTGTGGTTGCAATGGGAATACCATGATGGCCAGGACTGGAGGCCGTTGGTTTCGGATCGGCCCACCGGTGCCTATTCGCTTGATGCTCATGGTGACGGCCTGGAGCATTACCAGCTTCGCGCGCCGGAACATCGCTATTACGGGCTCGGCGAAAAAACCGGCGATTTGAATCGCGCCGGCAAACGCTTTGAAATGCGTAACCTGGATGCAATGGGATATGACGCTGCGAGCACTGACCCGCTGTACAAACATATCCCCTTCGTCATCACGCACCAGGAGGGGGCCAGTTTCGGGATGTTCTATGACAACCTGAACACCAGCCTGTTTGATCTGGGGAACGAGCTGGATAATTATCACCGACCCTACCGTCGGTACAAAGCGGATGCCGGTGACCTCGATTACTGGGTACTTGCAGGCCCGCGCATACTGGACGTGACGAAGGCTTTTGTTCGACTGACCGGACGCACCCTGTTTCTGCCTAAATGGAGCCTGGGCTACAGCGGCTCGACGATGCGCTACACCGATGCCGAAAATGCCCAGGAACAGTTGCTGGAGTTTCTTGATCTGTGCCGTCAGCACGATATTCCGTGTGACTCTTTTCAACTGTCATCCGGGTACACCTCCATTGGCGAAAAACGCTATGTATTCAACTGGAACCGTGAAAAGGTCCCAGACCCCAAGGCGCTTGCCCAGGCCTACCGTGATGCCGGCGTCAGGCTGGTTGCCAACATCAAGCCTTGTCTCTTGCAGGACCATCCGCGCTACGCCGAGGTAGCCAGGCGAAAGATGTTCATTGGAGACTCTGAACACGACATGCCAGAGCGCTCTGTCTTTTGGGACGATGAAGGCTCTCATCTGGACTTCACCAACCCGGACGCTGTCAGCTGGTGGCAGTCCAATGTCACAACACAGCTGTTGGAGCTGGGCATTGAATGCACGTGGAACGATAACAATGAGTTCGAGGTGTGGGACGGTGAGGCACGCTGCCACGGCTTCGGGCGCGAAATAGCAATCAAACATATCCGGCCTGTCATGGCATTGCTGATGATGAGAGCGTCTTTAGAGGCACAACAGCGGTTTTCGCCATCGGAACGGCCCTATCTCATCTCACGCTCAGGTTGCGCCGGCATGCAGCGCTACGTTCAGACCTGGAGCGGTGATAACCGAACCAACTGGAAAACCCTCCGCTACAACACCCGCATGGGCCTGGGCATGAGTCTGTCAGGGTTGTACAACGTCGGGCACGATGTAGGTGGGTTCTCGGGTAACAAGCCGGATCCGGAGCTGTTTGTCCGTTGGGTCCAGAATGGTGTGATGCATCCGCGCTTCACCATTCACTCCTGGAACGACGATGGCACCGTCAATGAGCCATGGATGCACCCAACGGTCACCGATGCGGTCCGTGACGCCATCGGGCTCCGATACAGTTTGATGCCTTACTTCTATACCTTGCTGTGGCAAGCCAGTAACGAAGATGAGCCCATCTTGCGACCTACGTTTCTTGACCACGAGCATGACCTTGAAACGTTCGAGGAAAACGACGAGTTCCTTCTTGGCCGAGACGTCCTCGTCGCCAGCGTGGTAGAGGAAGGCGCCCGCGAGCGCGAGGTGTGGTTACCCCTGAATGCGACGGGATGGTGCGACTGGCATACCGGTGACTGGTACGAAGGTGGCCAATCCGTTGTTCTGGATGCGCCTTTGGAACGTTTGCCCTTGTTGGTGAGAGGGGGCGCTGCGATACCGATCGGTGAATGCCACAAGCTTAACGATCCCTCTGTTGATCGGCGTCGCGAGCTGGTAATTTTTCCTGCGCCTTCAGGTGCCTCCAGCGGCGTGTTGTTTGAAGATGACGGCATCAGTCATGACTGGAAAAACGGCAACTGCGTCGTCATCAAATGGACCCTTGAATATGGCCTGGACTTCATTGATTTGACGATCACAAAAACGGGGGATTTTTGTCCGGCGTGGGAGCAGCTTGAAATGTCCTTGAAGGTCGAGGACACGCGAGCCTTGAGAATCAATGGCCATAGTGGCCGCGCTTTGAAGTTGGCCGACATTCCGGAGCATGGACAATTTCATTGATTCGCTGGTAGGTCTTGCCCTCCCACTACAGGAGGGCAGATCCACCGGCTCACAAGTCAAGATCCAATAATTCCTGCATCCTCTCCCCAATCGACTGCGTCAACCATGTGGCATGGAACTCCATTTCCGCCACTGTGATATCCACCCGAAACCGAAGCGAAATCGGTTTGCCATCGACCCCGGCGTAGCCGACATCAAAGTGGTTCACGTTAGCGAAAGTGCTCAAGGTGTAGGGCTTGATGTAATGGATGTCGCTGTAGGGGATGCATTTCTCGGTGGTTTCCCGGGCAGGACGGCGCTGGGTGAAGGTGAGGCGTTGCTGGCGTTCGTCAAAGCAGAAGCCAAGCACCTTGGGCCTGGAGACGAGCCAGTTGATCGTACAGACGGCCGCGAACGCACTGATGAACATAAGCGCGATAATCAGCGGTTCCAAAATTATCTGCTTGTGAATCGGCGACAGGCCTTCGACCTTGAACAGCATCAGGGTAAACACTGCCAGCCAGTAGGCAGGCAGGGCCAGCAAGATTGCCGCGACGTAGATCATGGTCCCCAGGAATCCCGGCCTGGATACGCCGCTTGAGCAATCCCACGTGGGCGGGTGCCGTGGCGCTGAGGTAGCGATCGGGAAGGGGGATTCGACCAGGCGCGGCGGGCGTCTGCGTTTCATGCGGCTGGCTCTTGGAAAGATATCTGGCCATTCTCGTCGTAACCGCTCACACACGCCTAGTCATTTCCGCTTGCTGTTGATGCCTGCGCCTACGCCTGGTTGCCGCTCAGGAATTGCCCGGTACTCACCACATTCGCATAGGCAAACCCCAGTGCCGACATGAACGCAGCGTGGACATGGGCCGCAGGGACGACGAGGCCGTTGAATTCCAGGTCGCGGCTGGCACAGGCATCATGCACCACCGTGACCTCATAGCCCATGTCAGCGGCAGCGCGGGTAATGCCGTCGATGCACATGTGGCTCATGCTACCAACCACGACCAACCGTTCGATGCCGTGCTGTTCGAGGATCGCTTGCAGTTCGGTTTCGCGAAACGAATTGACGAAGTGCTTGAGCACGACCGGTTCATCGGCGCGGTTGAGTACCTTGGGATGCAACTGCGCACCTTCAGAGCCGGGCGTAAAAAATGGCGCTTCGTCGGAGGTGAATTCGTGACGGATGTGCACGACCTGGTTTCCGGCCTGGCGAAACGCCTCGATCAACCTGGCGGCGTTATCGGCGGCGGTCTCTGCACCGACCAAAGGCCATTTTCCTTGGGGGAAGTAGTCGTTCTGGATATCTACGACGATGAGCGCTTGCTTGGACATGGGGGCTTCCTCGTTTAAGTCAGGATGTGGCGCCAGTATTGGCGTTTGTCCGGGTTTCGAGGATTGGCCGTAACGACAATAAGCGGGGGAAAACTGACAATGCGGCAATGGCGCTGCATTGTCAGGCTCGGTTCACCAGTTATAAGTCAGGCTTGTCGTCATGGTTCGACCATCGCCGTAGTAGCAGTCCCAGTTGCTGGTACAGCGTGCCACGTACTTCTTGTCGGCGAGGTTTTCCACGTTCATGTCGACCTTTACGCCCTTGAGGCCCAGCGGCGATTGGCCAAGGTCGTAGGAGAGGCGCGCGTCGTAAACAGTAAAGGACGGCACATCGAAGGAGGGCGCGGTGGCAGTGCCCGGGTATTCGGTTCCCGGACTGCTGCGCACATAACGGACACCAAGCCCGGCACCGAATCCGGCCAGCGGGGTATCGCCCAGGAACGTGTAGTTGACCCAGGCGGAGGCGGTCAGCGGCGAGATGCCGGCCAGATGGTTGCCTTGGCGGCCATCATTATCCTTGGTGTATTCAATATCGTTGCGCGAGACCGAAGCGATGACGTCCAGTGATTTGTTCAGGCTGGCCTTGCCTTCCAGTTCGATACCCGTCGAGCGCACGGCACCGGTCTGACCGTTGAAGCCCGGGTTGTCCAGGTCGGTGGTCAGCATGTTCTCCTGGTCCAGTTGATAAACGGATAACTGCACAAAGCTCTGCTGTCCTGGCGGCTGGAACTTTAGGCCTATTTCATACTGCTTGCCGGTAGTGGCCTCGAACGGTTTGCCGGACACATCACGGCCGCTGACCGGCTGGAATGACTCGGCATAGCTGATGAACGGAGCCAGGCCGTTGTCGAACAGGTACACCAGGCCGGCGCGTCCGGTGAAGGCACTGTCGCGAACGTTGCTATGGGCACCGCTGACCGGTTCCTTGTTGTCCACTTCGGTCCAGTCGTAGCGGCCACCGAGCACCAGCACCCATTGGTCAAGCTTGATCTGGTCCTGCATGTACAGGCCGGTCTGGGTGATGGTGTTGTCCCATCGATACAGATTGCCGAAGTTGAGCGGTTGCCCATGGACCGGGTTGAAGATGTCGATGATCGGCGGATTGTAGTCGTACAGCCCTTTGAACTTTGAATTGAACCGGTAGTAATCCAGGCCGGTGATCAGCGTGTGTTTCAGCGGGCCACTGTCGAATTCGGCCTGGGCGATATTGTCCACGCCGAAGACCTTGTTGGTCTGCGACCAGTCGACGCCGTAGCGGGTCATGTAGCGTTTGTCGTCGGCGCCGGTGACGGGGTTGTTGACGAAGCGATAGCCATGCAGCGGGGCGGTGTAATGGTCGTCCACCACGGCATAACGAGCGTTTTGCTTCAAGGTCCAGACATCGTCCAGGCGATGGCTCAGCTCATAGCCCAGGGCATATTGGTTGCGCTTGTAGTCATTCACGCCCGGCTCGCCCAGGAAAAGGTCCCGCGAAATCTTGCCGTTGGGGTTGTTGAACACCGTCCCCAGGGCGGGCAATCCTTGCGCTTCCGGAACCGCGTCATCGCGTTGGTACTGGGCGAACAGGGTCAGGCTGGTGTCTTCGTTGGGCAGCCAGGTCAGGCTCGGCGCGAGGAATTGACGTTTCTGCTGGGCATAGTCGATGCTCGAATTGCTGTCGTTGACCAGCCCGGTCAAGCGATACAGCAGCGTGCCTTGCTCATCCAGGGGCCCGCCGATATCCACGCCGACACCCATCTGGTCGTAGCTGCCCGCCTTCAACACCACTTCGTGGACGGGTTCGAGGGTTGGCCGCTTGCTGACCATGTTGACGATGCCGCCAGGCTGGTTCTGACCGTACAGCACCGAGGCCGGTCCTTTGAGCACTTCAATGCGCTCCAGCGAGTACGGTTCGATCTGCAGCGCGCCGCCGGTGCTGCCTCCGCCGTATGGCAAGTGCAGGCCGTCCAGATACAAAGGGACTGGGGTTATGCCGCGAGATGTCGGCTCGTCGAAAATCTTCACCCGGTCGGAGAAGCCGCCGCCAGTGATGCCTGGTGTGTAGCGCAACGCTTGGGTGACGGTTTGGGCGCCTCGGGCCTTGATCTCGTCAGCCGTGACCACGTTGATGGTTTGCGGCACCTCCACCAGGGCGCTGTCGGTCTTGCTGCCCGTGGCGCTGCGCGTGGCGACGATGCCATCGACGGGCCCCCAGGGGGTTTCGCCAAGGTTGCGGGCACCGATCAGTGTGGCGTCCAGTTGCAAGGTTGCGCTGGCGGGTGCGAGCTGCAGAGACCAGGCGTTGCCGCTGTTGACGGCCTGCAAGCCCGAGCCCGCCAATAGACGCTGCAGCGCCCCGGGAATGTTGAATTGCCCGTGGAGCCCCGGCGTGCTCTTGCCGGTGGTCAGTTGCGCGTCCACCGACAGCAACACACCGGCTGTCCTGGCGAATTGGTTCAACGCCTGGTCGAGCTGGCCCGCGGCGATATCGTACTGGCGAACATCATCGATGTTGGCGGGCTCAGCCTGGGCTGTTGCGCAGAATATTGGCGTTGCAGCCAGGGCACCGAGGAACAAACCGTTGCGCAAGAAATGGAGAGGGGCTTGGACGGGCACTGCGATACTCCCTGGCGATAGCAATTGAAGGGTTTCAGAGCTATCCCGTATCAACAGGAAAAACCGACAATGCCCGGCGAAAAAATCACGTGAGACGCTTCACCGTGACCCAATAACGCGTTGCCTGGTGGACACGCACGGGCAGCGAGCGGGCCAGCGCCGCCAGGATGGCGTCGGTGTCGGCCAGAGGAAATACACCGGTGATCAGCAACGGTGCGGCGGCCGGATCGCAGCGCAGGATGCCGGGCCGGTAGCGGCTCAGTTGCGACAGAAACTGACCCAGCGGCTGGCGCTCGGCGATCAGGTGGCCCTCGCTCCAGGCGCCGGCGTTTGGGTCGGTGGCGGTGACGACACCGAGTCGGTCCTGGTCGAACCAGAGACTCTGGCCTCCCACCAGCCTTTGGGCGGCAGCGGCGATAGGCCGTACTTCCAGCATTCCCGTGTAAAGGTCGACTCGGATGCCTTGCTGGGCCTCGGCCACGCAGAAGCGCGTGCCCAGCGCCTGTATCTCGCCTGCCCCGGTCTGCACGATCAACGGCCGCTGGAGGTACTCGGGTTTGTGTCCGGTCTCCAGTAGGATGGCCCCCTTGATCAGGCGAATGCGTCGATGGCTGGCAGAAAAACGCACGTCCACGGCGCTGTCGGTATCCAGGTCCAGGCGCGTGCCGTCCTCCAGCGTCAGCCGACGGATCTCGCCGACCGCCGTGTGTTGATCGGCCAATGCGCCGCGCCAGGGTTTCTGGCTGTGCAGCGAATAACCGGTTGCGCCAGTGACCAGCATCAGCGAAAGCAACTTGAGCATGTCCCGCCGCGAGCGCTGCGGCGCATCCTTGAGCACGGCCTGAGCGCAGTCGCGCGGGACGCGACCCAAGGTCTGCTGCAGATCCTGCAAGCACTGCCAGGCCCTGGCGTGTTCGGCATCGGCGCGCTGCCACAGGACAAAGGCCCGCTGTTGAGCGTCAGTCATCTCGCCGCCCCAATGCAGCATCAGCCACTCGCTCGCCTGTTCGACGACGGCCGGCGAAACCGGAAGCTCGGCGCGGCGATTCATTCTTCGTAGACCGTCTGGTAGCAGGCCAGGATGGCGCGGGTCATGTATTTTTGTACGGAGCTGACGGTGACTTGCAGGCGTTCGGCAATTTGCGCATAGCCCAGGCCTTCGAATTGCGACAGCAGGAAGGCCGTCCGCACATTGCCTGGCATGCGGTCGAGCATCGCGTCGATTCTCTGAAGCGTTTCGAGAATGATTGCTCGTGTCTCCAGGCAAGGCGTCTGGGGTTCGGGCAAATGAGCGATACTTTCAAGGTAGGCCCGTTCGATTCGCTGTCGACGCCACTGATCGATCACCAGGTTGCGGGCGATCTGGGTCAGGTAACTGCGACCTTCCACTACCCCGGGAATACGTCCGGAAACCAGCAGGCGCAGGAATGTGTCTTGCGCGATGTCCGCCGCGTGGTCATGGTTGCCCAGCTTTCGACGCAACCAGGCGTGCAGCCAGCCGTGATGATCGCGGTAGAGTTCATGCAGTTGAGCGTTGCCATTGGAAGTTGCTGACATGACGGGCTCGTCGGAAAGGTGTTAATGATAGGTATTATCATTACACTTTCATTTGGCCTTTGAAAGCCGACCGATGGAACTCTGGTGCGTAGCAGGGATTTGCAACGATTGATTGAAAAAAAGACTGGGAAACTGAAATGGCGCAGGAAAGGGCATTCGTCGAACTCGGCGTGCTGATCTACCCCGGCGCGCAAATGGCCGCGGTGCATGGTTTGACCGATCTGTTCGCCGTGGCGGATGGCATTGCGGCGGAGCATGCCAGTGTGCAGCTGCCGCGGCTACGCGTGAGCCACTGGCAAACGGCGGGCGGAGAAACGCCGTTGCGGGTGTTTGCCAGTGATGCCGGTCCGCACGCGCCATTGGTCGCCTTGTTGATCCCACCGTCCATTGCCGGCTTCAATGAAGCTGTCGCAACACAGACGCTGATGGATTGGCTCCGGGCGCAACACGCTAGCGGCACGGTACTGGGCGGGGTTTGCGTCGGCTCCATCCTGCTGGCTGAAAGCGGTTTGCTGGATGGGCGTAGTGCCACGACCCACTGGACCTCGGCCAAGACCTTTGCGGCACGTTATCCGAAGATCAAGCTCAACGCCGATAAACCCATTGTCGACGACGGCGACCTGATCACCACCGCCGGGCTCATGGCCTGGTCGGAGCTCGGGCTGCGGCTGGTGGACCGCTTGCTCGGCCCCGGCATCGCCACACGCACCGCGCAGTTTCTGGTGATCGAGCACAGCGACAGCGCGAGCCAGTGCGGCAGCAATTTCGCGCCGATCCTGGGTCACGGCGACGCAGCGATCCTGAAGGTCCAGCACTGGCTGCAACGCAGCGGCGCGGTGGATGTTTCCCTTGGCGCGATGGCCGAACAGGCCGGGCTGGAGGAACGCACGTTCCTGCGCCGGTTTCGCGCGGCTACCGGCCTCAAACCCACCGAATACTGTCAGCACCTGCGGGTCGGCAAGGCGCGGGAAATGCTGGAGTACACCAACGGTACCATCGACCACATTGCCTGGACCGTCGGTTATCAGGATCCTTCTGCCTTTCGAGCGACCTTCAAGAAAATCACCGGGCTGGCGCCGAGTGATTACCGGGCAAGGTTCGGGGTGAACCCGAGTGCTGCCAAAAGCTGACACGGAGCCTCTGTGGCTTCAGACTTCGTGCAAATTGCCGGACATCCGCTTCCCGTCGTGCAGAATGAAACAGGCCCGGTGCCACATTATCCGTTCATCCCCCCCGTTTCCTTGACCGTTCGTCCCCCGCCGTGCCGTTGGCCTGATCTCTGCAATCCTTATAGCTACGGCTATTTAGCGCAGTTGAAAGGACAACGCATGACTCAGATCCATCGTGACAAATGTGTAGTGGCCCACTCGGTCAATCCCCAGGCACCCCTGCATGAAGTCGAGACCAATCGGGCGCTGGCGCGCTGGCTGGCGAATATCCTTGGCCTTGAGTTCGGCGGCAGTTACGACAGCCAGCAACACGCCGGGCGGGATCTGTACCTGTTGCCTACGCAAACCCTGATCGGTCCCGAGGCTGCGTTGCGCCTGGGCGTCGAGGGACCGGACGATCTTTGGGGCGGTTACGTCGACCACGATTTCATCTGCACCAAGGCGATTGCCCATGGTCTGTTGAATAAGGATGCGGTCGCGCCGAAGGGCTGGTCACCGCTTTTCGCCAAGCTGACCCGGGGCGTTGTGCTCGACGGCATCAGCGTGTTTTCGCTCAAGGATGCGCGCCAGGCCGCAGAGCATTTGCTCTACGCCGGGCCGATTCGCTTCAAGCCAATCCATGCTTGCGCCGGACGTGGCCAGCGAGTCATCCGGAGCATCGGGCAATTCGATGAGATCGTCGCGGCTCCAGACGCCCAGGCATTGTTCAGCGAGGGAATCGTGCTGGAACAGAATCTCAGTGAGGTCAAGACCCAGAGCGTCGGCCAAAGCTTTATCGACGGCAAGGTCTTGAGCTACTGCGGCGTGCAGCACCTGACCCACGACAACGAAGGGGAAGAGGTCTACGGCGGCTCCGACCTGCTGGTGGCGCAAGGGGGCTACATCGAGCTTCTCGGCCTGGAATTGCCGGACGATGTGCGCGAAGCGGTCCGGCTGGCGCAGGTATTCGATGACGCCGCCAACCAGGCTTTCCCCACGTTCTTTGCTTCGCGGCGCAACTACGACATTGCCCAGGGGACGGATACCGGGGGCCAGCCTCGCGGTGGCGTGCTGGAGCAGTCCTGGCGAATGGGCGGCGCCAGCAGCGCGGAACTGGCTGCCTTGCAGGTGTTCGTCGAGGACCCATCGATCCGCGCGGTTCGCGTGTCCTCAGTCGAAACCTACACCGACCAACCGCTGCCGCCCGGCGCCACGGAGGTTTATCGCGGCGCTGCGGAAAATGGTGATTTCCTACTCAAATATGTAACGGTTCAATCCTATGACGGCTAGAAGCGAGACCATCCAGATTGCGATTGATGATGAACACATGAACGGGACCTTCCTCAGCCCCAAGTCGAAGGTTCCCGGTGTGTTGTTCGTACACGGTTGGGGCGGCAGCCAGGAGCGAGATCTCGAGCGGGCCAAAGGCATCGCCGGCCTGGGCTGCGTGTGCCTGACCTTTGACTTGCGCGGCCACACCGGTGGGGCCGGGATTCCGCTGTCGCGGGTCACGCGCGAGGACAACCTGCGGGACTTGCTGGCGGCCTACGACCGGTTGCTCGCCCACCCGGCCCTGGACACCTCGGCGATTGCGGTGGTCGGTACCAGCTACGGTGGTTACCTGGCCTCGATCCTTACCTCACTGCGACCGGTGCGCTGGCTGGCCCTGCGGGTGCCGGCGCTGTACCGCGACGAGCAGTGGCACACACCCAAGCGCGACCTCGACAAGGCTGACTTGCTCGATTACCGCAGCACCCTGGTGCACGCCGATACCAACCGGGCCTTGCACGCCTGCGCGCAATTCACCGGCGATGTGTTGCTGGTGGAGTCGGAGACGGACGACCATGTGCCCCACGCCACGATCATGAGCTATCGGGCCGCCTGCCAGCAGACTCACTCGTTGACTCATCGGATCATCGATGGCGCCGACCATTCCCTGAGTGACCCCGTGTCACAACAGGCCTACACCTCGATCCTGGTGAGCTGGATCACGGAGATGGTGGTGGGCGAGCGGTTGAGCATCATTCAGGAGCGGTAATCGTGGGGGCTGGCGAGACCTCATCGCGAGCAAGCTCGCTCCCACAATGGAACTGAGTGAACCTAAGCTCATGTCCACCACAAAATTCCTGTGGGAGCGAGCTTGCTCGCGATGAGGCCAGTGCAGCCGCATCACTTGAGCCCAGGCTTGACCCGTAACGCCTTGGCCTTCGCCTCGATCACCAGATACATCACCACGGTAATCAGCAATGGCAGGATGAAGTAGATCGCCCGGTACGCAATCAGTCCCGCGATCAGGCTGCCTCGCGACACTTCATGCTGCAGCAGCGCGACGAACACCGCTTCCAGCACTCCGAGCCCGGCGGGGATATGGGTAATCACCCCGGCGATGCTGCTGATCAACAACACCCCCAGCACCACGGGATAGTCCAGTTTGCTCGGTAGCAAGGTAAAGATCACCGCCGCCATCAGCGACCAGTTCAGCGCGCCCAGTGCCAATTGCAGGACCGCCATGCGCAGGGACGGCAGATTGATTTCCATACCGCGAATCGTCCAGGCCCGGCGCCTGGAGAAACGGCAGGCCGCCAGGTAACCGGCACTGGCCAGCAACAGCAGCACCCCGACGCCTTGCAGCGCATCGCTACTCAGTTTCCAACCCGGCGGCATGGTCACCAAGCCGCTGCTGAACACTACGCCGGCCAGGGTCATATAGCCGAACCAGTTGGTGGCCAGGCTCAGGCCGAGGATCTTGGCGATGTTGCCAGTGCTGACGCCGAGCCGCGAATACAGCCGATAGCGCATGGCGATGCCGCCGACCCAGGCACTGAGATTCAGGTTGAAGGCGTAACTGATCACTCCCACCGGCAGGATCTGCCGCCAGCCGAGTTTCTGCCGGATGTAGGTGCGACCGATCAAGTCGAAGCAGGCGTAGGTGATGAAACTGGTGATCGTCAGCGCGGCGGCGATCAGCAGCGTGCGCAGCTTGAAATCCGCCAGGGTGGCGAATACTTCGGACCAGTCGATGCGGCGCGCCAACGCGGTGAACAGCACAATCAGCAGCAGGAAAAAAGCCAGCGTCAGCGGGCGTTTCCAGCGGCTCCAGCGCGACTTCGGCTTGGCCTGTTCCGGCGCCTGGGCGTCTCTCGGCGCGGTGTGCGCTTCAGAGTGGTTCATGGGGTTCGCTCCGGACCGCCGTCGGCGGTGAAAAAGGTTTCAGACGCGGTTTATGGGCCGGCAGCCATCCGGCCCAGGCCGGGAAGTGACGCAGGAAGTGGAACACCATGAAACCGATGGTCATGCGCCAGAGCAGCCCGCGCGGCGCGTGGTTCTCGGGCATGATGGTGCAATGGGTGCGGCTCAAGTGATCGAGGCGGTCGAACAGCTCGCGGTTGAACGCACGGTCGCGGATCAGCACGTTGGCTTCCAGGTTCAGGGACAGGCTCAACGGGTCGAGGTTGCTCGAGCCGACGGTACTCCAGTCCTCATCCACCAGGGCGACCTTGCCGTGCAGCGGCCGCTCGCAATATTCATAGATCGTCACGCCGGCCTTGAGCAGATAGTCGTAGAGCATCCGCGCGGCAAGCTTGGCGATCATCATGTCCGGTTGCCCCTGCAGGATCAGCCGCACCTCCACGCCACGCCGGGCGGCGTTGCGGATCTCGCGCAGCAACCGGTAGCCGGGGAAGAAATAGGCATTGGCGATCACTACCCGCCGCTGGGCGCTGCGCAGCACTTGCAGGTAGACCTCCTCGATGTCGGTCTGGTGCTCGTGGTTGTCGCGATAGACCAGGCGCACCTGGCCGTCATGATCATTGAACGCCAATTCGGTGCGACGGCTGCGGCGACGTTGCCACCAGTATTTGGCCCGAGCCGGCCGCCCGGTCTGGAGCAGCGCAAAATGGTGGATATCCACCACCGCCGGGCCCTTGATCTCCACGGAGTAATCCTGCTTGGCCTCGGGGCCGAAGTCGCCCAGGTGGTCGGCGGAGAAATTGATCCCGCCGATAAATGCGATCACACCGTCCACCACGACGATCTTGCGGTGCAGGCGGCGGAACCAGTTGGTGCGTATGCCCAGGTGCCTCGGAGCCGGGTCGAACATCTGCAGGCGCACCCCGGCCTCGCTCAACGACGCGAGAAACCCGGTGGTCAGTTCGCCGCAACCGAAACCGTCGAGATTGACGGTAATACGCACTCCACGCTTGGCCGCATCCACCAGCAGGTCGCGCAGTTCAAAGCCGACCTTGTCCTCGAACAGAATGAAAGTCTCCAGGAGAATTTCTTCCTGGGCACGGCGAATTGCCTCGAAAACCCGTGGGAAATATTCCTCGCCATTTTCCAGCAGCGTGACACGGTTGTTGCCGTGCCAGCCGTATTCGATATCGTTCAGCGCCGGGTTGCTCTCGGTCGGCGGGACCTCGATCTTTTCCACCGTTGCCTTGTTCATCGTCGCGCTCATAATTCGATCTCCACCGACAGCGGTGCGTGGTCGGAAAGGTGCGACCAGGGACGTACATTCAATACTTTGGCGTGATGGGCCTTGAGGTTGCGCACGTAGATGCGGTCCAGGCGCAGGATCGGCAGGCGTGCCGGAAAACTGCGGGCCGGCTTGCCCCATTGTTCGGCGAACACTTCCCGCAGGCCGCAGGGGGCGAGCAGGTCATTGGCCTTGCCGCGCCAATCGTTGAAGTCACCGGCGACAATCACTGGCGCTTCAGGCGGCAGCTCACTCAGGCGCTGGCAAAGCAGTTTCAGTTGCTCGACGCGATGACCTTCGCGCAACCCCAGATGCACACAGATCGCATGCACGTCCTGGCCTTCGCCACCCGGCAGACGCAGCACGCTGTGGAGCATGCCGCGGCTTTCATGGCCGCTGATGGAGACGTCGAGGTTCTCGTGGCGAATGATCTGGAATTTCGACAGCAACGCGTTGCCATGGTCCCCCGCCGGGTATACCGCATTGCGCCCGTAGGCGAACTGCGGCCAGAGGGTATCGGCGAGGAACTCGTATTGCGGGATGCTTGGCCAATTGCTGTAGCGCTGGGGGTGGTGCTCGTGGGTGCCATGCACTTCTTGCAGGAACACCACGTCGGCAGAAACGCTGCGCACGGCTTCGCGCAGTTCCGGCAGGATGAAACGCCGGTTCAGGGCGGTGAACCCCTTGTGTGTATTGACCGTCAGGACGGTGAAGCGGCTGACCCGTTCGAAATCCCGCAACGATTGCTGGGTCGGGTCACGGGTGGCTTCGCTGGATTCTGGCGTAGTCATGGCAATACCCCTTCGGCCGGGCGCACGCCGGGAGCGGTGGCGAGATGCTTGTCCAGGTCGAAGCGCTCCAGCAGGTGGCGCGCGTCATACGGCGCGCGGACTTTGATGTCGTTGTCGAAATAACAGAACACTTCCCGGCTCTTGCGCGACCGGGGTTTCTTTTTCGGATCGATCAGGTGGGCGTCACTCGGCTGAGTGCCGTGGCTCCAGGCTTCGATCCGGTCGCCCCAGCGCTTCAGCGCCTCGTCGGTATAGCCGCTGGCGTACAGCTCTTCGGCGCCGTGCAGGCGCAGATAGACGAAATCGCTGGTGACGTCCTCGCGATACGGCCATTTTCCGGCGGTATCCGCCACCACCAAGGCGACGTCGTAACGTTTGAGCAGGGCGACGAAGCGTGGATCGATAAAGCTCTCATGACGGATTTCGACGGCATGGCGCAGCGCACGCTTCTTGTCGGTCGTTGTGCTGGCATGGCCGTCCAGACGCGGTTCGTGCTCGCGCGCCAGCGCGGCGGCGGCTTCGGTGTCGTGGGGCAGTTGCTTGAGGAAGTCTTCGAACAGCTCGGGGTCGAATTTGAAGCTCGGCGGAAACTGCCAGAGGATGGCCCCGAGTTTTTCCTTGAGCTCCAGCACCCCGGAGGCGAAGAAGTTCGCCAGCGGCTTGTGGATGTCCCGCAGGCGCTTGATGTGGGTGATGAACCTTGGCGCCTTGACGCTGAAGACGAAGTCGTCCGGCGTCTCGGCGTGCCACTGGGCATAACGTTCGGGACGTTGCAGGGCGTAGAACGATCCATTGATTTCGATGCTGTTGACCGCGCGAGAGGCGAATTGCAGTTCCCGCTTCTGAGCCAGCCCCTTGGGGTAGAAATCCCCCCGCCAAGGCGTGTAGCGCCAACCGGAAATGCCAATGTGGATCGCCGTCATGTATCCCTCCCGTGCCAATGACCTCGTACCGCCTGTGTCTTTTGATGACCGCCGCGCGGGCTGGAAAGTTTCGCCGGCCTTACCGACGGAAGGGGCTGAGCGGGTTCTGTGGCGAGGGAGCTTGCTCCCGCTGGCCTGCGCAGCAGGCCCATGCATTCATCCTGACGTGACGAGGTACCCAGGTTTCAGGGCCGCTACGCGCCCCAGCGGGAGCAAGCTCCCTCGCCACCAAGTTTTGTATTGGCCTTGCGAGCGAACTTGCCGGCCCGATGTTGATCAGTTCCTTACCGACCCCGTGCAAAGGAGCCCCGCGTTTTGTCTCGATTGAGCACCGTATTGCTGTTGGTCCTGCTGACGCTGACCGGCACCAGCGCCTACGGGACCGCCGCTGTCCCTGGCGCCTCCAATCCCAGTGAGGCCCCCGCCGAGCCCGAACCGCTGGTGCAGGGCGGTTTGCTGGGCGCGATCAGTTCGAGCATCGATGACGTCCAGGACAAGCTCGACCTTAACCAGAGCCTGGTGGACGCCTGGCGCCTGCGGGCGGACCGCGCGGCGGACGAAGTCGATCGCCTGGTGGACCAGACGTCCCGTTCCACATGGCGCGTGGCGGGGGATTTCCTGCTGCTCTCGGGCGTATGGCTGGGGACGTTTGCGCTGATATGGACCGCTGCGCGATTGCTGGTGCGCCGCTTGCGCCGGCGTCGCTGGCTACGCACCCGCCAGCGGGTGCTGGACGTGCTCGGCTATGTGCTGCCCTATACCTTGCCGGCCGTGGCCTGCCTGCCGCTGACCCTCTACGTCAGCCACTTCCTGCAAGTCTCGGTCGGCCGCGCCCTGGCGCTGTGTTTCGCCTACGCCACCAGCAGCGGTATTTTTTCCACGTCGGTGCTGCTCTGCGTGATCGTGATGTTCAACGCCGGGCACAAACGGCGAGCGGTGGCGATGCTTCGTCGTTTCACCCCGCGGCCGTTGTTCCTGATCGGCTTCCTGGCCGCCCTCAGCGATGCACTGACCAGCCCGCAGATCGCCCGGCAACTGGGCGGCAATATCACCAGCAGCGTTGCGGTGTTCACCGGGCTGTCGGCGTCTATGATCTTTGGCTGGCTGGTGATCCATATGCGCCGGCCGGTGGCCCACCTGATCCGCAACCGACCGTTGGCCCAGCGCTTGAAACAGCCGGCGTTGCAGGAGTCCTTGCGGATTTTTTCCGGTCTCTGGTACTGGCCGATCCTGCTGATGGTGCTGGTGTCGGCGGTGAGCCTGATCGGCGTCGGCGAAGACAACCAGAAAGCCCTGCGTTGCGCCCTGTTCACCACCATCCTGTTGATCGCGATGGTGTTCCTCAGCACCATATTCCAACATGTCTTCAAGTCGCCCAAGGCCGAAGCCATCCAGCGTAACAGCGCCTACAAGGGACGACTGTTGAGCTTGCTGCACGCCTTGGTGCGCATCGTCATGGCGGTGGCGTTCATTGAAATCCTCGGGCGGATCTGGGGGATTTCCCTGTTCGAATTCGCTTCGCGCAACGCCGTGGGCCGGGCGATCAGTGATTCCTTGAGCCGCATCGGCCTGATCTTCCTGATGACCTGGCTGACCTGGGTGGTGCTCGACACGGCGATCCAGGAGGCTCTCAAGCCGCCGCTCAACAAGCGTGGCGCGCGTCAGCCCAGCACGCGGGTCAAGACCATCCTGCCGCTGCTGCGCAACGCCGCCAAAATCATCCTGGTGGTGATCTGCGCGATCACCACCATGGCCAACCTGGGCATCAACGTTGCGCCGTTGCTGGCTGGTGCCGGGGTGGTGGGGCTGGCGATCGGTTTTGGTTCGCAGCAACTGGTACAGGACGTGATCACCGGGTTGTTCATCATCATCGAAGACACGCTGTCCATCGGTGACTGGGTGGTACTCAGCTCCGGCCACGCCGGCACCGTCGAAGGCCTGACCATCCGCACCCTGCGCCTGCGCGACGGCAAGGGGTTTGTGCATTCGGTGCCGTTCGGGCAGATCAAGGCCGTGACCAACCAGTCCCGGCAATTCGCCTTTGCGTTTTTCTCGGTGCAGTTCACCTACGACACCGATGTGGACCGTGCCATTGAATTGATCCGCGAGGCCGGCGATTCGATTTCCGAAGACCCGTTCCTCAAGTTCAACCTGCAAGGGCCGCTGGATGTGTTCGGCGTGGACAAGATGGACCTCAACGGGCTGGTGCTCACTGCCCAGTTCCGCACTGTGTCAGGCGGGCAGTATGCGGTGAGCCGGGCGTTCAACCAGCGGCTCAAGAAGCTTGTGGATAACGAACCGTCGGTGCATTTTGCGCAGACTTATCCACAGCAGGTGGTGATGCCGAAGCGGTTGGCCGAGGAGCCGAAGGCAGGGAATGAACAGCCTGATCAAGCTCAATGATGTGGTAAAGCGGAGTGCCTCTTCGCGAGCAGGCTCGCTCCCACATTGGATTTGCGGTGAATGGTAAACCTGTGGGAGCGAGCCTGCTCGCGAAGGGGCCCGCCCAGACACCCTCAACTTTTCTGGATGAGCTTGCTCCTGGCCTCAGCCATCCCTTGAGCATCCAGCTCCACCCAGAACTGCGGCTTGCCGGCAATCAGCGCCGCCACCGGCAACCCATCGCGATACACCAGTCGATTACTCGCCAGCGCCGGCACTTTCGCCCCCGGCAGCAAGGTCCCGGCGAGGTTCAGCGGATCCACCCCGCACACCGCGATCAGGCTGCCATCGCTGGGACGGCGCCGCGTTTCGCGCAGCAGGGGAATGGCTTCGGGCAAGGCAAATTGCTCGCCGGCCAGCCCGCTGACAAACCGCCCGCCGCGAATCTCGCCGCGTGCCTCCAGGCGATGGAAGGTGCGCAGCAACTCGCGCCAGCTCGGCAGCCAATCGGCCTCGCGCTCCAGCAGACGCCAGAACACCACGCCGTAACGGCGCAGCAGGGTCATGGCGATGTGTTCCAAGGTCTCGGGCGCAGTCGGCGCTGGCCGCTTACCCGGTTGCGCAGCAGGCGAACTGCGGCGCAACAAGGCCCAGCGCCCGGCGTCGTCCATGCCGCCGACAAATGCTCCACGTCCGCGCCGGCTGCTGCGGGCCTGGCGTTTGCTGGCGGGAGTGATCAAGGCTCGCAGCCCGGCGAAGCTGTCGGCGTTCACCAGCCCGGCGCCCACCAATTCCTGCAAGGCGCTTTCCAGTTCGCTGCGCAGCAGATGGGCTTCGTGCAGCAACTCATCGAAAAACAATGCGCCGTGCTCGCTGAGGGCCTGGTGGACTTTTTGCGTCCTCGGCGACAACTCGTCGAGCGGCGTCTGCTCGGCCAGGCTGCTCCAGAGCCCGACCTGGCGGCGCGGCAGCAAGACGATCGGCGTGCTGCGCAAGGCGCTGGCGGACAGCTTCTGGCGGGCGCTCAGGCGCGTCCAGACAAACTTGCCGCTGCGACACAGTTCGTCGAGCCAGCTCGCTGAATAATCCTTGATCCGCGCCGGCAGCAGGTCGCTGTCCCAGGCCGAGGCGGCCGCCGGATAACCTTCGAACTGGCTGACGATCGACGGCAGCACGGCGCTGCCCCGGCCTTGGGTGGATGGCGACAGGTGCTGCCAGTCGAAGAGAAACCGCATGAAATCCTGCAGCGTCACCGGCTCGATTTCCCGGCGCAGGCGCTTGACGGTGTAGCGGTGGATCCGTGCCAGCAGGTGCCGCTCGCACCATTCTTCCTGCCCGGTGCCCGGCGTGAACCGACCGCGCAGCACATACCCTTGTTGCTCCAGTTGGGCCAGGGCCTGGGTCGCTTGCGCGGGTGACAACCCCAGCGGATAGGCGATCGCCGTCAGCGGCTGCGGGCCGAAGGCGCTGAGTCGCGCCCGCAGGACCTCGACCACGGCGTCGTCGCTGTCCCACTGCTCATCAAACCCCGGCAGTGGCGTCAGCGGCGGCTGCCATCGGGCCTGTGGATAAATTGCTTGCAGGCACGTCAGCCGTTCCAGCGGTACCCACAAACCACGTTCCTCGCTGATCCGCACATGGCTGGCGCGACCGTGCTCGGCCAGGGTCCGCAAGCCCTCCAGCCACGACGGCTCGGCGTCGGCTTCGCTGTCGGCGATGCACGCCAGGCTCATCAGCGCTTCATGGATTTCATCGATATTGCTCGGCGTCGGCCAGGCCTCTTCCCGCACCGCCTGAATAGCATCGGCGTCCAGCGCGCCGAGGTCATCGGTGGATTGCGGATCGCTCCAGCGGCGATTGATAACCGCTTGGGTGCGGCGTTCTTCCAGGGGCGCGTCGTCGAGAAAGGTATAGGGCCGGGCACTGAGAATTTCCGCCGCCAGGGGCGAGGGCGCCGGCAGGTCGCGGCTGACCAGGCGGATCTCGCCCGCTTCCATGCGTCGCAACAGGGCCAGCCAGCCTTCGCTGTCCATGGCTTCGTGCAGGCAATCGTCGAGAGTCTGTTCCACCAGCGGGTGGTCGGGAATCTCTCGCTCGCCGGCCAGATTTTCCAGGCACGCGATCTGATCGGGAAAAACGCTGGCGATCAGGTCTTCGCTCTTCATGCGCTGGATCTGCGGCGCGACCTTGCGCCCACCGGCGTAACGCGGCAACGCCAGGGCCACGCCGGCGTTCCAGCGCCAGCGCACCCCGAACAACGGCGCATCCAGCACCGCCTGGATCAGGATCTGTTCGGCGCTGTGGCTGTTGAGGTAACGCCAGACCTCGTCCAGCTCGAAGCTGTGGCTGGTGGATAACGAGAGCACGATGGCGTCTTCGCTGGCGGCGGCCTGCAATTCGAAATTGAACGTGCGGCAAAAACGCTTGCGCAGGGCCAGGCCCCAGGCACGGTTGATGCGGCTGCCGAACGGCGTGTGGATGATCAGTTGCGTACCGCCGGATTCGTCGAAAAAGCGCTCCATCAGCAGCGTGTCCTGGGACGGCAGGGCGCCGAAGGCCAGGCGCGCCGGGGCGAGGTAATCGAGCAGTTGCTCGGCGCTGGCGAGGTTCAGTTGCAGGGTCCCGGTCAGCCAGTCGAGGGCCGGTTGCAGATTGCCCGGTGTGGCGCCGAGCAATTCATCCAGGCGGGCTTGCAGGCGGGCCACGGCCTCGGACAACTCGGCGCTGCGCCCCGGGGCTTCGCCGAGCCAGAACGGGATGGTCGGCGGTTGGCCCTGGGCGTCCTCGACCCGCACGCGGCCACTTTCGACGCGGATGATCCGGTACGAGGTATTGCCCAACTGGAACACGTCGCCGGCAATGCTCTCGACCGCGAAGTCTTCGTTGACGCTGCCGATGTTAAGGCCCTGGGGTTCGAGCAGCACGCTGTAGTCGGCGTTGTCCGGAATCGTGCCGCCGCTGGTCACGGCGGTGAGCTTGCTGCCTCGGCGCCCGCGCAAGGTCCGACTGACCGCGTCGCGATGCAGGTACGCGCTGCGCACACCCTGGCGGCCATTGACGCCCTCGGCGAGCATCTGCAACAGCGCCTGGTAATGGCCTTCGTCGAGTTCGGCGTAGGGCGAGGCACGGCGGAACATCTCCAGCAATGCCTGTTCGTGCCATTCCTGGCAACTGACCTCGGCGACGATCTGCTGCGCCAGTACATCCAGCGGCGCCTCGGGGATGTGCAGGATGTCCAGCTCGCCACGGCGCACGCAGTCGAGCAGGGCGACGCACTCGATCAGGTCATCGCGAGTGGTGGCAAACAGACGCCCCTTTGGCGTGCCGCCGACCTGGTGGCCGGAGCGTCCGACCCTTTGCAGGAACGCCGAGATCGAACGGGGCGAGGCGATCTGGCAGACCAGGTCGACATCGCCGATATCGATGCCCAGCTCCAGGGACGCGGTGGCGATCAATACCTGCAGTTCGCCGCGCTTGAGGCGTTGTTCGGCGTCGAGGCGAAACTCCTTGGCCAGGCTGCCGTGATGGGCCGCCACCGCCTCCTTGCCCAGGCGCTCGCTCAAATGCCGGCTAAGGCGCTCGGCCAGGCGCCGGGTATTGACGAACACCAGCGTGGTCCGATGTTGCCGGGCCAGTTCGGCGAGCCGGTTGTAGACCAATTCCCAGACATCGTTGGCCATCACCGCCGAAAGCGGCACGGGCGGCACTTCGATGTCCAGGTCCCGTGGGCGGGCGTGGCCGATGTCGACGATTTCACAGGTGCGTCCCTGGCCGACTAGAAAGCGCGACACCGCTTCGATGGGTTTTTGCGTGGCGGACAGTCCGATGCGCGCCAGCGGTTCGGCGCACAGCGCTTGCAGTCGCTCCAGGCTCAAGGCCAGGTGGCTGCCGCGTTTGCTCGCGGCGATGGCGTGGATTTCATCAATGATTACCGTGCGCGTGCTGGCGAGCATCTGCCGGCCGGAATCGGAACCGAGCAGCACGTAGAGCGATTCGGGCGTGGTCACCAGAATGTGCGGCGCGGTCTTGCGCATCGCCGTGCGATCTTTTTGCGGTGTGTCGCCGGTGCGCACCGCCGTGGTGATGGGCAACGGCGGCAAGCCCATTCGTTGCAACTGCTCGGTGATGCCGGCCAGGGGATTTTGCAGATTGATGCGGATATCGTTGCTCAACGCCTTGAGCGGCGAGACGTAGACCACCAGGGTCTGGTCCGGCAGACCGCCTTGCTCCAGGCCGCGATGCACCAGGTCATCGAGCACCGCGAGAAACGCCGTCAAGGTCTTGCCCGAGCCGGTGGGCGCCGCGACCAGCACCGAACGCCGTTGGCTGATCAACGGCCACGCCCGGGCCTGGGCGGCGGTGACCGCCGGGAATGTCTGGCTGAACCAGGCGCGAACGGCGGGGTGAAAGCCTGCCATGGCGTGGTCGGCTGCAAGGGGCAGATTCATGAGGGGCAGTTTAGGCGGGTGGGGTGGGTAGGATGCAAGTACCGTCCGGGATCTCTATTGCCTGCCAGGGCCCCTTCGCGAGCAGGCTCGCTCCCACAAGGATTGCATGCGCACTTGAGATCCCCTGTGGGAGCGAGCCTGCTCGCGAAGGGGTCCTTGAAGTCCACCAGACCCACGATCTGCACATTACGGATGACGGTTGCGCACTAAACCCGCAAAATGCAACGATTCCGACCACGCCCACGGGCGTTGTCGACCAAAATTCTTGTGCCAACAGACTGGGCCTGCTGACTTTATGCGAATGCGCCTTATGTTACTGGGCGGCGGAAATGCCCTTGGGCAGGCGCTGATTCGCCTCGGTGCAGAAGAAGACATCGGTTTTCTTGCCCCCCGCCCACCCGAAGATGGCTGGGATGCCGCGAGCCTGACGCAGTTGCTCGACGACACCCGGCCGGACGCCTTGATCAACCTGGCGTACTACTTCGACTGGTTCCAGGCCGAGACCGTCAGCGAGCAGCGCCTGGCGAGCCAGGAGCGGGCGGTCGAGCGCCTGGCCGAGTTGTGCCAGCATCACAACATCGTCCTGGTGCAACCGTCGAGTTACCGTGTATTCGACGGCTCGCGCGCCACCGCCTACAGCGAAAAAGACGAGCCGGTGCCCCTGGGCTTGCGTGGCCAGGCACTGTGGCGCATCGAGCAAAGCGTGCGCGCCACCTGTCCGCAGCATGTGCTGCTGCGGTTTGGCTGGCTGCTGGACGACAGCGCCGATGGCATCCTCGGACGCTTCCTGGCCCGGGCCGAGCAGCCCGAAGAGCTGCTGCTGGCCGACGACCGCCGGGGTAATCCGACACCGGTTGACGATGCGGCGCGGGTGATCATTTCGGTGCTCAAGCAACTCGATTGCGCGGCGCCGCTGTGGGGCACGTACCATTACGCCGGACACGAGGCGACTACGCCGCTGGCGCTGGGCCAGGCAATTCTTACCGAAGCCCGCGCCCTGCACCCGCTGGCCATCGAGTCGCCCACGCCGCAGGCCCATGCCGCGCGGCCGGACGCCGCCGAAGAACCGCAGCACGCGGTGCTGGCCTGCAAGAAAATTCTGCACACTTTCGGGATCAAGCCACGCGCCTGGCGCGCCGCACTCCCGGGCTTACTGGATAGGTTTTATCGCCATGGCTAAAGGCCCTGTTTTAATCACCGGCGGCGCCGGTTTCATCGGTTCGCACTTGACCGACGCGTTGCTCGCCAACGGCCATTCGGTCCGCATTCTCGATGACTTGTCCACCGGCAAGCGCAGCAACCTGCCGCTGGACAACCCGGCAGTCGAACTGATCGAAGGCGACGTCGCCGATGCGGCGCTGGTCGCCCGGGCCATGGCCGGGTGCAGCGCGGTGGCGCACCTGGCGGCGGTGGCCTCGGTGCAAGCCTCGGTGGACGACCCGGTACGCACCCACCAGAGCAATTTCATCGGCACCCTGAATGTCTGCGAGGCCATGCGCCAGGCGGGCGTGAAACGGGTGCTGTTCGCCTCCAGCGCCGCAGTCTATGGCAACAATGGCGAAGGCCAGTCCATCGACGAAGACACCTCCAAGGCTCCGCTTACGCCCTACGCTTCGGACAAGCTGGCGAGCGAGTTCTACCTCGACTTCTACCGGCGCCAGCACGATCTCGAGCCGGTGGTGTTCCGCTTCTTCAACATCTACGGTCCACGCCAGGATCCGTCCTCGCCGTACTCGGGGGTCATCAGCATTTTCAGCGAGCGGGCCCAGAAAGGCTTGCCGATCAGCGTGTTCGGCGACGGCGAGCAGACCCGGGATTTCGTCTACGTGGAAGACCTGGTACAGGTGCTGGTGCAGGCCATCGAGAAACCTGAAGTGCAAGCGGGCGCGGTGAATGTCGGCTGGAACCAGGCCACCACGCTCAAGCAGATGCTCCAGGCCTTGGCCGACGTGGTCGGGGATTTGCCCGCGATCAGCTACGGCCCGGCGCGCTCCGGCGACATTCGCCATTCGCGGGCTGATAACCGGCGGTTGCTGGAGCGTTTCGACTTGCCGGTGCAAACGCCGATGAGCGTGGGTCTGGCGCGGCTGCTCGGGCGCTGAGTTTTCACCAGCCCAAACACTGTGGGAGCGAGCCTGCTCGCGAAAGCGGCGGTTCAGTCAACATCCATCACCGACTGATCCACCGTCATCGCGAGCAAGCTCGCTCCCACAGGGGCTTTCATACCTTCAGGTTCGGCTCAGAACTTGTAACCCAACCCCACCATGTAGACGAATGGATCCACGTCCACGTCAACCTTGGCCCGCGTTCCGCCGGCCACCGCGTTGTTGTCGACATAGGCGGTGGTGTCGATGTCGATGTAGCGGACCTGGCCGTTGATCATGATGTTGTCCGTCAGCATGTAGTCGGCGCCGACTTGCCACGCCATGCCCCAGCTGTTGCTCGCCCGGAAGTTGCTGAAACCGTTGGCGCTGGCGTCGCTGCCGACGTGTTCGTCATAGATCCAGGTGTAGTTGATGCCGGCGCCGACGTAAGGCTGGAAGGCCGACTTGGCGTCGAGCGGGTAGTAGACCAGGCTCAGGGTCGGCGGCAAGTGCTTGAGTGTGCCGAGCTTGCCATTGGCCGCGCCCAGGGCGGTGCCTTTGATTTTCACGTCGTGCTCGAATGGCGAGGCCGCCAACAGCTCGATCCCCCAATTGTCGGTGAGCATGTAGGCGAAGTTCAGGCCCAACTGAGTGTCGCTGCTCATGGTCGCCTTGCCGCCCAGGTCGGCACCGGCCAGCGGGCCACGGTCGACCTTGACGCTGGAACTGTCGGCATCCGGATTGACGGTGATGGCGCCGGCGCGAACGATGATATCGCCGGCGGTATGGGCCTGGGCGAGTGGTGCCGCGAGCGCGAGGGCGACGAGGGAAGCGCTGAGCAGAGACTTTTGCATGGGGGCTCCGGAGAACATTCAAAAAGGATGTCCCATGTTACGAAGCCGTCTGGAGCGGTCTTTTGACTCAGCTCAATGAAAGTGTGATGAGTGGGTCTTGAGGCTTCGCGAGCAGGCTCGCTCCCACAGTGGATCGGCTGTGAACACGAATCTTGTGGCCGACGCTGAACCCTGTGGGAGCGAGCCTGCTCGCGAATGCTATTTCACTGGCAACCATCGGCTACCAGACTCACTCCGGCAGCTCATACACATAAATCTTCTGCGCCTCCATCTGATACCCGGCATCGGCCAGTTCACTGGTGGATGGCTTGACCTGCATCGGCCCTTCCACCCAGTACGGTTGATAAAGCTCGTCGAGCTTGACCCCGACTTCGCTTTTCACGTGCACGATCTGGTTCGACGGCGGAGGCGGCACGTGGATGCAGGCGCCGAAGTACGGCACCAGCAGGAAGTCGGTCGTGCGGCCCTCCTCGCTGACTTCCAGCGGCACGATATAACCCGGCAAGCGAATCTGCTGGCCGTCCAGAGCCTTGACCACCGGGGCGTTGGGCATGTCCTGCCGGGCCGCCGGAGCGGACTCGGCGGCCAGGGCGTCGCTCATTTTCGACAGGTCATGCAAGGGCGTCATGTTCGGCACTTCCGGCGGCGCGTCCGGCGGGATCATTTCCGACCAGGCCAGGTCTCTCGGCTCGGCCGCCCACAATGGCAGGCTGACCAGCATCAACAGCGCAAGCAGGGCGCGGGGCATTTTCAACGTCCTCATAAACGGATCGACAGGCCATCGGCCAGCGACTGGCGATAGGCGCGCCAGGCCGGCACGCTGCCCATCAGCAGGGCGGCGACCAGAATGCCAGCCAGCAGCGTCCATTCATACTCGCTCGGCCAGCCCAGGGGCAGATACAGGCCGTAGGCCGACTGCACGTAACCCTGGGCGACGGCGATGCCGATGTACAGCAAGGCCAGCCCGGAGGTGACTCCGGCCAAGGCCAGCGCAAAGGCTTCGAGCACCAGCAGCGTCGCGATGTGCCACGGCCGCGCGCCCACCGAGCGCAGGATTGCCATTTCCCGGCGGCGCTCGTTGAGGCTGGTGAGGATCGCCGTGAGCATGCCGATCAAGCCGGTCAGCACCACAAACAGTGAAATCACGAACAAGGCCTTTTCCGCCGTGCCCATCAGGCTCCACAACTCTTGCAGCGCCACACCGGGCAGGATCGCCAGCAGCGGCTCGCCACGGAATTCGTTGATTTCCCGTTGCAACGCAAAGGTGGAAATCTTGCTGTTGAGGCCAAGCATGAACGCGGTGATCGCCTTGGGCGTAAGGTCCATGTTGCGGGCCTGGTCAGCGCTGATGCGGCCGTTGCCCTGGGCCGGTACGCCATTTTTCCAATCGACATGGATCGCCTCCATGCCGCCCAGGCTGATGTGCAGCGTACGGTCTACCGGCGTGCCGGTGCGCTTGAGAATCCCGACCACGGTGAACGGTTTATCGTCGTGCTTGACCAGGCTGATGGCCGCCACGCCGTGGGCCAACACCAGCTTTTCCCCGAGTTTGTAATGCAGCGCCTCGGCCACTTCCGCGCCGAGCACCACTTCGAACGGATCGCTGGCGAATGCCCGGCCGTCCGCCAATTCCAGATGCTGCCGGCGACCGTACTGGTAATGCTCGAAGTAGGCCTCGGTGGTGCCCATCACTCGATAACCGCGATGGGAATCGCCAAGGGACATGGGGATCGCCCATTTCACTTTCGGATTGCTGGCGAACTGCTCGAAGCTGTCCCAGCGAATGTTATTGGTGGCGTTGCCGATGCGAAACACCGAGTACAACAGCAGGTTCACCGAACCGGAGCGAGCGCCGACAATCAGGTCGGTGCCGCTGATGGTGCTGGCGAAACTGGCCCGCGCCTCGGTACGCACGCGCTCCACGGCCAGCAGCAGGCAGACGGAGAGGGCAATGGCAAAAGCGGTGAGGATCGCCGTGAAGCGGCGGTTCGCCAGGCTGGCCATGGCTAGACGGAACAAATACATCTCAGACCTCGAGTGGCGTGGCGGCGCGATTGAGATCGGCCAGCGAGAGGTGGCGATCGAACAGCGGCGCCAGGCTCTGGTCGTGACTGACAAACAGCAGGCTCGAACCGGCTTCGCGGCATTCGGCGAAAAGCAGCCGCAGGAAGTTTTCCCGGGCGTCGTAATCCAGCGCCGAGGTCGGCTCGTCGGCAATCACCAGTTCCGGTTGGCCGATCAGCGCGCGGGCGGCGGCGACCCGTTGTTGCTGGCCGATGGACAATGAGTCGGCGCGGCGATCCAGCAGGCTCGAATCGCTCAGCCCGAGGTGAGCCAGCAGCGTGGCGGCGGCTTGATCGACGCTGCCATGGCGTTGCTTCGCCCGTTGCGCGCGCAATGTCGAGAAATGGCAGGGCAGCTCGACGTTTTCGCGCACCGAGAGAAATGGCAGCAGGTTGAACTGCTGGAAAATGTAGCCGGTATGGTCCACGCGAAAGCGGTCGCGGCGGCCGGCGCCCAGTTCGCTGAGCTCCTGGCCGAGCAGGCGGATGCTGCCGCGATCCGGTGTCTGCACACCGCCCAGCAGCCCCAGCAAGGTGGTCTTGCCGCTGCCGCTGGGGCCCTTGAGGAACAGGGTTTCACCGGCCTCCAGGCGAAACGCCGGGATATCCAGCAAGAGCGGATGCCCGGGCCAGCTGAAGCCCAGGTCGGACAGTTCGATGAGTGCTTGGGTCATGTTGCCGATTTCAAGGGTTATGGAGGCACCTGTGGGAGCGAGCTTGCTCGCGATAGCGATATGTCAGGCAACATCTTTGTTGGATGTGCTGGCCTCATCGCGAGCAAGCTCGCTCCCACAGTAGGTTTTCGGTGTGCTTAGAATTTCAGTGCCGGCGCCTTTGCCGTCACTTCAACACCTTGCTGACCGCTCGGGCTGATCAGTTGTACCTGAATTTTCTGGGTGGCCGGGAAGGTTTTGAACAGGGTCGCCAGGTCCAGGTTCTTCAAGTTGCCCGGAACCGCGCAGGTGAACTGGTAGTGGGCATGGATCTCGCTGTGCTCGTCGTGATGCTCGTCGCCGTCTTCATCGTGGTCTTCATGGTCCGGCTCATCGCCGAAAAGCGGGCTCTCCAGCTCCTGCTGGGCCACGGTGCACTTGGCCGCGGCCGGCAGGTTGAACAGCGCCAGGGGTTTTTCCAGCTGCGCCCGCACGGCGGCGACCTTGGCCTTGTCGGCATCGCTGGTGGCGGCGTGTTCGAAGCCGACCAGGTTCATCGCCGGGCTCTCCAGCTCCAGTTCCAGGGTCTGGCCGTCCAGCGCGGCGTTCAGCCGAGCGACGCCGTGTTCATGGGCGCCGAGGCTACCGTGCTCATGGTCGTGATCATGCTCGACGGCCGCGTGAGCGACAGCCAACGGCAGCAGGGCGAACGGCAAAGCGAGAAGCAGACGACGCATGACGAGTCTCCGAAAAGGTTATGTAATCTTATAACGAAAGTGCGCAGAGTTTGACCGTCTGCTTGGCGTCGCGCAAGGCCCATGGGAGCATGCGTAGATGAAATCTTCAGGAGCACGGTGATGTTGCGGATACGCGGAACCGTCGGCGAGTGGCCGGTGGACTTGACGATCGAGATGGATGAAGGCGACTGGGCGCAGCTCGGCGCGCAGTTGCAGGTGGCCAAGTCCGAGGTTGCGACGACACCGCCGGCCAGGCCGGCGAGTCAGGACGATGCCCAATGGCAGATCGCCAAGGAGTTGCTGCGCAAGGCCGGGCAATTGACCGGCCCGGACTTGCTGGAGCAGTTGGAAGGCCTGACCGGCAGCGCTTCGTCCGGCAAGCGGCTGTTGGTGCGTCTGCGCCACAGCGCCGAGGTCAAGGTCCTGAGCGGCGGGGATACGCCGCTCTACAGCTGGGTCGGTCAGTAAAGCGCGGCGAACAGCTTGCGGCGATAGGTCGTCACCAGCGGGTGATCATTGCCCAGCAGCTCGAACACTTGGAGCAAGGTCTTGTGTGGCAGGCCTTCGCTGTAGCTGCGATTGCGGATGAACAGCTTGAGCAGCGCATCGAGGGCGGGTTCGTACTGCTGGCGCGCCAGTTGCTGGATCGCCAGTTGATACACCGCTTCATCATCTTGTGGGTCTTTCGCCAGGCGCGCCTTCAGGTCGGCGGCGTCCGGCAGGTCCTTGGCCAGGCCGAGGAACTGGATCTGCGCCTTGGCACCGGCCAGGGCGGCCTTGTGTTCGTCACTTTTCACGGCATCCAGAACTGTCTGCGCTTCGTCCAGCTCGCCGCGCTCGGTCAGGCAGCGGGCATAGAGGATCAGCGCCTTGGCGTTGTTGTTGTCTTCCACCAGCAGTGCCTTGAGCAGGGCTTCGGCGTCGGCGAAACGACCGTCGTCGAACAGCGCCTGGGCTTGTTCCAGCGGATCGGCGGCGGCTGGCGGCGGCATCTGCACATGGGGTTCGAGCATCGCCCGCACCGCCGATTCCGGCTGGGCACCGGCAAAGCCGTCGACCGGCTGGCCGTCCTTGAACAGCACAACGGTGGGCAGGCTGCGAATGCCGAAGCGGGCGACGATGTCCTGCTCGATGTCGCAGTTGACCTTGGCCAGCAGCAGTTCACCCTGGTAGCTCTCGGCGATGTCTTGCAGCATCGGCATCAGCGCCTTGCACGGCGCACACCACTCGGCCCAGAAATCCACCAGCACCGGTTTGTGGAAGGAGTTGGCGATTACCGACTGGTCGAAATCGGCAGTGGTGGCGTCGAAGATGTAGGGCGTGTCCTGGGTCATGGGAAGTCTCGTAGAACGCTTGAATGGGGCAACTATACGGCTTGGTGGGGGATGGCTGAAAGCGGGGTGGCTTTGAGAGGTGTATTGATTGGCCGGGCCCCATCGCGAGCAAGCTCGCTCCCACAAGGGATCTCAAGCGATCATGCGACCTCTGTGGGAGCGAGCTTGCTCGCGATGCTTTTAGGGCCGGCGCCGCGCGTGGTACAGGCTCACATGCCGAAACTCCTCCGGCTCGGCCAGGTCCGGCAAGGTCATGGCTTCGAGCATCTCAATACGGCGATACAGCGGATGCTGGAAATCGCGCACCCGGGAGTCCGCCACCAGCGCCTCGCGGCCACGGCTGAGGAACTGGTCGAGCAACGGCAGGTTGGCCCGGTCATAAAGCACATCGGCGACCAGGATCAGGTCGAAGCGATCGGCTTCGGCGAAAAAGTCCGCTGAATACTTCAGCTCTACGCCGTTGAGCAAGGCGTTGGCCCGTGACGCGGCAAGCGCCAACGGATCCAGGTCGCAGGCCACCACTTCGCGCGCCCCGGCCTTGATCGCCGCGATACCCGCCACGCCGGAGCCGGCGCCAAAATCCAGTACCCGCTTGCCCTCGACCCACTGCGGGTGTTCGGCCAGGTAGCGGGCCAGCGCCAGGCCGCTGGCCCAGCAGAAACTCCAGTAAGGCGGTTCGTGGAGGATGCGGCGGGTTTCCTCCGGGCTGAAGGCGCGGTCCATGTTCTCGCCGTCGATCAGCCACAACGCCAGGTCGGTGCCGGGTAGCGCACAGGACGCCAGGCGCGCATCGCCCAGCAGCTCGACCAAGGCATCTTGCAGCTGTTGCGGTGCCTTCATGGAGCTTTGACGAATTGCAGGACGCCCAGCGCCTGGGTGGTCGGTTGCGTGATGCGTTGTTCCGGCAGATGCAGGATCAGTTGGCCGGACTGGCTGGCGCGGCCGCGCAACTCAACACGGGCGCCGACCGGGAATGCTTCCGGATTGAAGCGCAGGCGGAACGGCAGCGCCTGGTTGGTGCCGATCAGGCTGGAGCTGGCGAGCAGTTGTTGCGGGCGGTCCTTGTCATCGATCACCAGTAGCGCCAGTTCGACCTCGGCGCCGGCCGGCACGCCTTGCAGGGTGCCGCTCAATTCGCGCTGATGAGCCGGCAGCGGGCCAAGCTCGGTGGCCTGCCGGGCCTTTTCCTGGGCCTGTTTCGGCGCTGGGGCCGGGGCGGGGGCAGCGGGCTTGGGGGCGTCGCTGCTGCACGCCATCAGCAGGCTGAAGAGACTGAGCAAAACGAGCGATCGTAGCGGCATGGGTGGCTCCAGCAAGGTGAATTCCGTGGGTCTTACAATAGGCCCGTCTGTATACCGTAAACCCTATGGCTTGTCTTGCCAGTGGGATGCGCTACCATGGCCCTCCCTTTTTTTGTTGCCTGCCACCATGCACTGTCCCTTCTGCGGTGCCAACGACACCAAAGTCATCGACTCGCGACTGGTCGCCGAGGGCGAACAGGTCCGCCGCCGCCGCGAATGCCTGGCCTGCGGCGAGCGTTTCACGACGTTCGAGACCGCTGAACTGGTGTTGCCGCGCCTGATCAAGACCGACGGCAGCCGCCAGCCGTTCGATGAAGAAAAACTGCGCGCCGGCATGCAGCGCGCCCTGGAAAAACGCCCGGTGAGCGTCGAGCGCCTGGAAGCGGCGCTGGTGCACATCAAGCACAAGCTGCGCGCGACCGGCGAGCGTGAGGTCAAGTCCCTCGTCGTCGGCGAGTTGGTCATGGCCGAACTGCAAAAGCTCGATGAAGTGGCCTATATCCGCTTCGCCTCGGTGTACCGGCGTTTCCAGGACCTCAACGAGTTCCGCGAGGAAATCGACCGCCTGGCCCGCGAACCGGTGAAAGAATGACCGGCGCGGCGCAGCAGGCCGTCCTCGACGCCCAGTACATGGCCCGCGCCCTGGAACTGGCGCGGCGCGGTCACTACAGCACCCACCCCAACCCCCGGGTCGGTTGCGTGATCGTGCGCGACGGGCTGGTGGTCGGCGAAGGCTGGCACATCCGCGCGGGCGAACCCCATGCCGAAGTCCATGCCCTGCGCGCCGCCGCTGACAAAGCCCGGGGCGCGACGGCCTACGTGACCCTCGAACCTTGCAGCCACCATGGGCGCACGCCGCCCTGCGCCGATGCGCTGGTCAATGCCGGCGTGGCGCGGGTGGTCGCGGCAATGCAAGACCCCAATCCGGAAGTCGCCGGGCGCGGCCTCCAACGTCTCGCCCAGGCCGGCATCGCCACACAAAGCGGCGTGCTCGAAGGCGAAGCGCGCAAGCTCAACGAAGGTTTTCTCAAGCGCATGGAGCACGGCCTGCCGTTCGTGCGGGTCAAGCTTGCCATGAGCCTGGATGGCCGCACCGCCATGGAAAGCGGCGAGAGCCAATGGATCACCGGCCCGGCCGCTCGCTCGGCGGTGCAACGCCTGCGCGCCCAGGCCAGCGTGGTGCTGACCGGCGCCGATACGGTGCTGGCGGACAACGCCCGGCTGACCGTGCGTGCCGATGAGCTTGGGCTGGACGCCGAGCAGACCGCGTTGGTCATGAGCCGTCCGGCGCTGCGGGTGCTGGTGGACGGTCGTCTGCGGGTGCCGCTGGATGCGCCGTTCTTCAGGGCCGGCCCGGCGCTTGTCGCTACCTGCATGGCGGTTGAGGAACAGTACGCCAACGGCCCTGAATGCATGATCGTCGCCGGGGAAGACGGCCAGGTCGATCTGCATCGCCTGCTGCTGGAGCTGGCGGCCCGTGGCGTCAATGAAGTGCTGGTGGAAGCCGGCCCGCGCCTGGCGGGTGCTTTCGCCCGGCAGGGGTTGGTCGACGAATTCCAGATTTTCATCGCCGGCAAGTTCCTCGGATCCACGGCGCGGCCATTGCTCGATTGGCCGCTGGCGCAGATGAAAGACGCGCCGCAGCTTCAAATCACCGACATTCGCGCCGTGGGCGATGACTGGCGAGTCATCGCCGTCCCCGCTCCGCAGGCCAGCGTATAATTCCCGGCTTTCGCGCAAGCGACGGTCCGTTCTCGAGGAGGACTCCATGTTTACCGGCATCATCGAATCCATCGGCAGCATCCGTGCACTCACTCCCAAGGGCGGCGATGTACGGGTCCACGTCGAAACCGGCAAGCTCGACCTGAGCGACGTCAAGCTGGGCGACAGCATCGCCGTGAACGGCGTCTGCCTGACCGCCGTGGAACTGCCGGGCAATGGTTTCCTGGCGGACGTCAGCCGGGAAACCCTCGACTGCACCGCGATGAACGACCTCAAGAGCGGTAGCCCGGTCAACCTGGAAAAAGCCCTGACCCCGACTACCCGCCTGGGCGGGCACCTGGTCAGCGGTCATGTCGATGGCGTCGGTGAAGTGGTGTCGCGCAGCGATAACGCCCGGGCCGTGGAGTTTCGTATCCGCGCTCCGAAAGAACTCGCCAAGTACATCGCCCACAAGGGCTCGATCACGGTCGACGGCACCAGCCTGACCGTCAACGCGGTGGATGGTGCCGAATTCCTGCTGACGATCATCCCGCACACGCTGAGCGAAACCATCATGGCCTCGTACCGGCCTGGTCGCCGGGTCAACCTTGAGGTCGACCTGCTGGCCCGTTACCTGGAGCGCCTGCTGCTGGGCGACAAGGCTGCCGAACCTGCGGCCGGTAACATCACTGAAAGCTTTCTGGCCGCCAACGGCTACCTCAAATCCTGACCCAAGGGGGTGCCGCGTGGCGCTCAATAGCATCGAAGAACTGGTTGAAGACATCCGCCAAGGCAAGATGGTCATCCTCATGGATGACGAAGACCGCGAGAACGAAGGCGACCTGATCATGGCCGCCGAATGCTGCAAGGCCGAACACATCAACTTCATGGCCAAGCACGCCCGTGGCCTGATCTGCATGCCGATGACCCGCGAGCGCTGCGAGCTGCTGAAGCTGCCGTTGATGGCGCCACGCAACGGTTCCGGGTTCGGCACCAAGTTCACCGTGTCCATCGAGGCCGCCGAGGGCGTGACCACCGGTATCTCCGCCGCGGACCGGGCGCGTACCGTGCAGGCCGCTGCGGCCGCCGACGCCAGGGCCGAAGACATCGTCAGCCCCGGTCACATCTTCCCGCTGATGGCCCAGGCCGGCGGCACCCTGGCCCGCGCCGGCCACACCGAAGCGGCGTGCGACCTTGCGCGTATGGCCGGTTTCGAGCCCGCCGGCGTCATCTGCGAAGTGATGAACGACGATGGCACCATGTCCCGTCGCGCCGAGCTTGAGGCTTTCGCTGCCGAGCACGACATCAAGATCGGCACCATTGCCGATCTGATCCACTACCGGATGATCCACGAGCGTACCGTTCAGCGGATTGCCGAGCAGCCGCTGGACAGCGAACTGGGCCAGTTCAACCTCGTGACCTACCGCGATTCGGTGGAAGGCGACGTGCACATGGCGCTGACCCTGGGGACCGTGTGCGCCGAAGAACCGACTCTGGTTCGCGTGCACAACATGGACCCACTGCGTGACCTGCTGATGGTCAAGCAGCCGGGCCGCTGGAGCCTGCGCGCGGCCATGGCCGCGGTGGCCGAGGCCGGCAGCGGCGTGGTGCTGTTGCTCGGGCATCCGCTCGATGGCGACGTGCTGCTGGCGCACATTCGCGAAACCACCGAACATCAACCGGTGAAAAAACCGACCACCTACAGCATCGTCGGTGCCGGTTCGCAGATCCTGCGCGACCTGGGCGTACGCAAAATGCGCCTGATGAGCGCACCGATGAAATTTAATGCGATATCCGGTTTCGATCTGGAAGTTGTAGAATACGTGCCCTCCGAATAATGGCCTGCGGATTCCGGCATTATTGTTCACTTAAGGCTTGTTAGATTCATCTGTGGCGAGGGAGCTTGCTCCCGCTGGGCTGCGTAGCGGCCCTGTTATGGGCGCTGCGCACCCAAGCGGGAGCAAGCTCCCTCGCCACAGAAGACGTGCAAGTGAACGAGATGACGGATCCACGGCGCTGTATTCGAGACTAATATCACTGAGGAGCACGTATAGAACGTGCTCCGGCTCTTTAAGAGAACTGACGAATGACCCTGAAGACCATCGAAGGTACCTTCATCGCCCCCAAGGGCCGCTACGCGCTGGTAGTCGGCCGTTTCAACAGCTTTGTGGTTGAGAGCCTGGTCGACGGTGCGGTCGATGCCCTGGTTCGCCATGGCGTGAGCGAAGGCGACATCACCATTATCCGTGCCCCTGGCGCCTTCGAAATTCCGCTGGTAGCGCAGAAAGTCGCTCAAAAGGGCGAATTTGCGGCGATCATCGCCCTCGGCGCGGTCATTCGTGGCGGTACTCCACACTTCGAATACGTGGCTGGCGAATGCACCAAGGGCCTGGCCCAGGTGTCCATGGAATTCGGCGTACCGGTTGCCTTCGGCGTGCTGACCGTTGATTCCATCGAACAAGCCATCGAACGTTCCGGCACCAAGGCCGGCAACAAAGGTGCCGAAGCTGCCCTGTCCGCCCTGGAAATGGTCAGCCTGCTGGCGCAGTTGGAGGCCAAGTGATTAGCGACGAAAGCGATCGTTTCAATCCGCGCGAGCCAAAACCGGCCGACGCCGGCAAGCCTTCGAAGAGCGTCAAGCGCCGCGAAGCCCGTCAGCTCGCAACCCAGGCCCTGTACCAGTGGCACATGGCGAAGCAGTCGCTGAACGAGATCGAAGCGCAGTTTCGCGTTGATAACGACTTCAGCGATGTCGATGGCGCGTATTTCCGCGAGATCCTGCATGGCGTCCCGGCCCACAAGACCGAAATCGATACGGCCCTGGCACCTTGCCTGGACCTGACGATCGATGAACTGGACCCGGTCGAGCTGGCCGTGTTGCGCCTGTCCACCTGGGAGCTGATGCAGCGTGTCGACGTACCTTACCGCGTGGTGATCAACGAAGGGATCGAGCTGGCGAAAGTCTTCGGTTCCACCGATGGCCACAAGTTCGTCAACGGCGTACTCGACAAGCTCGCCCCGCGTCTGCGTGAAGCCGAAGTGAAGGCGTTCAAGCGCTGATTGGCGCTTGAACGTGTCCTGTCTCGCCAATGCGTTCATTTTTTGTCGAGTGGCTGTTGGTGCCAGACAAGGCGCCGCGACGAGTCATAGCCCGCTATGGCGAGGAGCGGCAACGCAGTATGGGGCCAATAGACGCCGACAAATATGAACAGCATTGGTGAGACAGGACACTTAATGGGCGAATTTGAGCTGATCCGTCACTACTTTGCCGCCGCTGCCTGTGCGCAGGGCGGCGAGGGCGTTGCGCTCGGAATCGGCGACGATTGCGCCCTGCTGGCCGTTCCTCCCGGGGAACAGCTCGCGGTATCCACCGACACGCTCGTGGCCGGTGTGCATTTTCCAGACCCTTGCGACCCGTTCCTGCTCGGCCAGCGCTCGCTGGCCGTGGCGGTCAGCGACCTGGCCGCCATGGGCGCCAGTCCTCTCGCTTTTACCCTTGCCCTGACCTTGCCGACGGTGACCGCCGATTGGCTGCAGGCGTATGCCCGTGGCTTGAACCAGATGGCCCAGGCCTGTGGTGTAGCACTGGTGGGGGGCGATACCACCCGCGGGCCGTTGAGCCTGACCATGACCGTGTTCGGCTGCGTGCCGTCCGGCCAGGCGCTGACCCGCAGCGGCGCGCAACCCGGCGATCTGCTTTGCGTCGGCGGTGACCTGGGCAACGCCGCTGGCGCGTTGCCGCTGGTTCTCGACGAGCGCAGCGCTGAGCCTGCTATCGCCGAGCCGCTGCTGGCGCATTACTGGTCGCCACAACCGCAGATCGGCCTTGGCCTGGCGCTACGGGGCAAGGCCAGCGCGGCGTTGGACATTTCCGATGGGCTGTTGGCGGATTGCGGGCATATCGCGCTGGCATCCGGCGTGGCGTTACGGGTTGAACGGGACCGGTTGCCGTTGTCCAACGCTCTGTTGGCGTTTGGCCTAAAGCAGGCACAACACGCCGCCCTGAGTGGCGGCGACGACTATGTGTTGCTGTTCACCCTGCCGCCGGTCCGATTGTCGGCACTTCTCGCCGAAGGCTGGCCGATTCATGTGGTCGGCAGTGTCACGGCGGGGCAGGGCGTCATGCTGGTCGACAGTCTTGGACAGGACATCACCCCGCCAATCCGGGGCTATCAACATTTTCGGGAGACACCGTGACAGATCATCCCAACCAGGTTCCGGCAGAATTCGTTCCGCCCTCGGTCTGGCGCAATCCCTGGCATTTCATGGCGTTTGGCTTCGGTTCGGGCACATTGCCCAAAGCGCCAGGCACATGGGGCTCGCTGGTTGCGCTACCCTTCATACCGTTGTGGCAGATGTTGCCGGATTGGGGCTACTGGCTGATGCTCGGCATCACCATGCTGTTCGGCTTCTGGCTGTGCGGCAAAGTGGCGGATGATTTGCGGGTGCACGACCATGAGGGCATCGTCTGGGACGAGATGGTCGGCATGTGGATTACCCTGTGGCTGGTACCGGAAGGCTGGTATTGGTTGTTGACGGGTTTCCTGGTGTTCCGCTTCTTCGATATCCTCAAGCCGTGGCCGATCCGCTGGATCGATCGGCATGTACACGGCGGGGTAGGCATCATGCTCGACGACGTATTGGCCGGCGTGTTCGCCTGGCTGGCAATGCAAGGGCTGGTGTGGTGTTTTACCTGAGGGAACCAGGCATGGGCGTAAGCCGCACACTGTTACTGTTGTTATGTCTCGGGGCGTTGCTCGGTGTTCGCGTGGCCGAGTCGGCGCCGTTGCCCGGCAAGATCCGCGCGGCCAGCGAGGAGTGGGCCGACTACACCCAGGCGGATGGCCAGGGCATGGCCTGGGATATCCTGCGCGAGGTGTTCGAACCCGAAGGCGTCAAGCTGGAAACCCGCAGCGTGCCTTACACCCGTTCGATCGGCCTGGTGCAGCGTGGCGAGGTCGACGTGCAGGTCGGTGCCTATCGCGACGAATCCGAGGGGGTGCTTTACCCCAGCTGGCACTACGACGTCGATCACATCTATGCGTTGGGCCTGGCGTCAAAGCCCTCTCCCACATTGGCCACGGTGGGTAATTACCGGCTGGTGTGGATGCGCGGGTACGAATACAACAACTACCTGCCGAACATCCGGCGTTTCAATGAAATCCACCGCTCCGTGGGGATCCTGCCGATGCTGATCCACGACCGTGCCGATTTTTATATCGATGCGTTGATGGAAATCCAGGATGTACTCGCCAAGGCCGACGACCCCCAGCAGTTCAAGCTCTCTGCGCTGATCAACCTGCCGCTGTACCTGGGCTTTGCCAACACCGAAAACGGACGTGCCTTGCGTGCACTGTTCGACCGGCGCATGGACGTGCTGGTGAAAAGCGGCCAATTGAAGCCGATTTTCGAACGTTGGAAGCAGCCCTATCCCTTCGACGAGAGTGGCAAGCCACCAAAGCCGTGATCAAACTTTTCGATGGTAATGGTTGATAATTCAGCCTAAGCGTCTGTCGGATCGTGCTGTTACAATGCCCGCCTCTGCGAATCTCCAGTACTAGATCAGGAGCACACCGGTGCCTGTCGTTTTTGTTGCCGCTTCCAAGCTGCCAACACCCTTTGCGCAATTCACCATGCATGGTTTTCTCGATGAAGCCACCGGCCGCGAGCACGTCGTGCTCAGCCTGGGTGATTTCGCCGACGGCGCTCCGGTACTCGGTCGCCTGCACTCCGAATGCCTGACGGGCGATGCCTTGTTCAGCCAGCGCTGCGACTGCGGCTCGCAACTCGAAGCGGCCCTGCAGGCCATTGCTCGCGAGGGCCGTGGCGTACTGCTGTACCTGCGCCAGGAAGGCCGCGGCATCGGCCTGTTGAACAAGATCCGTGCCTACGAGCTGCAAGACGGCGGCGCCGATACTGTCGAAGCCAACGAGCGCCTCGGGTTTGCCGCCGACTTGCGTGACTACAGCATTTGCCAGCCGATGCTCGAACACCTGGGCATCAAGTCCTTGCGACTGATGACCAACAACCCGCGCAAGGTCAAGGCATTGACCGACATGGGCGTAGTGGTTGCGGAGCGCGTGCCGCTGCATACCGGGCACAACCCGCACAACAAGCTTTACCTGGCAACCAAGGCCAGCAAGCTCGACCACATGATGGGCAACGAGCACCAGGGCGAGGTCGACCGGGCGTGACGCGTGGTCAGGTTCGGCGGCGGCTGGCCGTCAGTTGGTGGCAATACCTGGCGCTGGCGTTGCTGCCGCTGTTCGTGATCAACGCGGTGTTTGGTCAGGGCGAAGCGATTCTGCCGGTATTGGCGATGCCGTTGTTTATCGCCGGCGTGGCGTCGATGTTTGTCAGCCTGCGATTTTTCGGCGGTTATAAAAACGCACTGATCGCCACGCAGAAATTCCTCGATACACCGGAAGAACCCCAAGCCTGGATCACTCTCGCGGCTCGGCGTCGCGCAGCGTTTCTGGCGGCAGGCCTACCGGCGTGGATTGGCGCGCTGGCGGTGTTTGTCGGGTTGGAAGCGGTACCGCTGATGCTGCTGGCGTTATCCACTGCGGTGCTGTTCTATTTGTATCGCATCCCACGCCAGCTCGGCTGATGCGTCTCTGGCTGGCGGTTCTGTTGCTGGCCGCCAGCGCTTCGACGACGGCGGCCAATCGTGTCGTCAGCCTGGCACCGTCGCTCTCTGAAATCGTCGTTGAACTGGACTCCGCCGACCTGCTGGTGGGTGTGCTGGACGGTGGCGATCGTCCACCGGTCCTGAAGGACCTGCCGTCGGTGGGGCGTTACGGCCAGCTGGACATGGAGCGCTTGCTCAGCCTCAAGCCTGACCTGCTCCTGCTCTGGCCCGGTAGTATTGGCCCGGCCCAGCGCGAGCAGCTCAAGGGCCTGGGCATCCCGATCCATATCGCCGAGCCCCACAGCCTCGACCAGCTCCTGCGCCAGATTGAAGACATCGCCGCCCAGCTCGGCCGCCCGGAGCGGGGCGTGCAGCGAGCGGCGCAATTGCGCGAGCGTCTTCAGGCGTTACGCCAGCGCTATCGACGGGACGCGCCGTTGCCGGTGTTCTATCAGGTCTGGGATCGGCCGCTGTACACCGTGGGCGGCCGACAGATCATCAGTGATGCGCTGGCGGTGTGCGGCGCGCGCAACGTCTTTGCCGACCTGGACCTGCCGGCGCCGCAGGTGAGCGTGGAGTCGGTATTGCAGCGCCAACCGCAGATGATCCTGGCTACGGAGCAGGCGCAGCTTGACGCCTGGAAAGCCTGGCCGGTGGCGCAGGGGCGGCTGTTGCTGGTCAAGGATAAAGGACTGGAGCGGGCCAGCGGGCAGATGATCGAGGCGACGGCGCGGTTGTGTGAGTTGATTGCGCCAGACCGTTAGACCGCGGTGCGCCTTTCGCGAGCAAGCTCGCTCCCACAGGGATTCGTGGCGAACGCTGATTTCATATCCGCCACAGATCACCTGTGGGAGCGAGCTTGCTCGCGATGAGGCCAGGCCGGGCACCATAAATCCTGGATTAGAGGGAAGGCGTCCAGGTCACCCCAAACAACCACGCCCGCCCTTCCTCCCGATAACCATACTGTCCCCCGTCATGGCTATACAGCGCCCGGCTGTAATTCTGGTCCAGCAGGTTATCGACCTTCATCTCAAGCTTCACTTCCCGGCTCAACGCCCAACTGCCGCGCACTCCGAGCAGCGCATAGCCGCCCAGGGCGTTGCGGTTGTTTTCATCGTCGTAACTGCTGCTCACCGCTTGCCAGCTCGCGCCGAGGCCGAGGCGGTCGAATTGCCGGTCCAGGTCGAGGCTCAACGTGCGGCGGGCGCGGCGTGCCAGGGTGTGGCCGCTGTCGCGGTCGCGCGGGTCGATCATCGCCAGGCCGAGGTTGCCCTGCCAGCCGAACAGTTCCTGCCGGTAGGCCATTTCGAAACCGTTGATCCGCGCCGAAGCGACGTTTTGCGGCCGTGAATTGCTGCCGAAGATGATCGCGTCTTCCAGGTTCGTGCGGTACAGGGACGCTTCCAGGCGAGCGCTGTCGCTCAGTTGGCTGCGCCATTGTAATTCGTAGCTTCTGGCCGTCTCGGGTTTCAAGTCCGGGTTGCTGAAGTCCGGGTAGTAAAGATCGTTGAAGGTCGGCGCGCGGAAGCTTTCGCTGTAGGTCAGCAACACGTCGTTGGTCGGGTTGACCGGCAGGGTAAGGGTGCCGCTCCAGCTGTTCTGGCCGCCAAACTGCTGGTTCTGGTCGCGGCGCAGGCCCAGCTCGGTCGAGAACGTTTCGGCCTGGAAGCGGTGCTGGATGAATGCCGCACGATTCCAGCGGCTGTCTTCGTCGAACGGCGTGCTGCTGTTGACGCGGTCCTGGTACCAGTCGCCGCCGAGGATCAGGCTGTTGCGTTCGTCCAGGGTCACGTCGTTCTGCCAGGTCAGCGAGTCGCGATAAGTGTTGAACACCTCCCGGACATCGCTGAGCTTGTCGAACGTTTTTTCCCGGTTCTCGCTGTGGCCCAGCTCGAGGCGGGATTTCCACGCGTCGTTGATCCGCCCATCGACATAACCGCTGAAACTGCTGACCGCAAATTCACTGTAGGGCTGCTGGGGCAGCGATTCGAAGGTGTTGGGGTCGAAGCGGCCGAACGGGTTGTCGTATTCGCTTTTGCCACGGTTATCCAGCAGGTTCAGGCCAACTTCCAGGTCGTCGCTGGCTGCATGGCTCAGGCTGAGACTGAAGGACTGGTTGCGGTTGGCATCGGCGTCGCGGTCGCTGGTGTAGGACTCGTGGGTCCGATTGCTCCCCTCGCTTTCGTCGAGGCTGGCGCCCAGGTTGAAACGGGTCTGCTCGTCGCCACCGGACAGGCCGAGGCTGCGCTCCCAGGTCTGATGATTGCCGACGCCCATATGCAGGCGTGGCTGTAGGCCTTGTTCGGTGCCGCGACGGGTGAAAATCTGAATGACCCCGCCCACCGCATCGGCGCCGTAGATCACCGAGCGCGAACCGCGCAGCACTTCCACCCGTTCGATCTGGTTGATGTTCAAGCGTTGCAGATTGCTGTCGCCGGAGGTCGCGTTGCCGATGCGCTGGCCGTCCACCAGCACCAGGCTCTGGGCCGACTTGGTGCCGCGAATGTAGATTCCCGGCAGGCTGCCGCGCCCGCCCAACGGTGCCACCTGTACGCCGGGCACGCGGCTGAGCAGGTCGGTGACAGTGGCCGGTTGCAGGCGTTCGATGTCGTCGCGGGTGAAGATTGTGTTGGCGGCGCTGCTGTCATTGCGCGCCTCGACCTGGCGATTGGTGCTGATCAGGATGTCAGGCAGCTTGAGGGCCTGGTCGCGTTCGAAGGTCTCGGCGAGCAGGTCGGCGGCGGGAAGCAGAGAGAGGGTGAGGGCGAGGCGGAGTTTCATGGGTGTTCCGTTATGACTGGGTCCACATAAAACCAATGTGGGAGCGAGCTTGCTCGCGATAGCGGAGTGTCAGTCAACTATGCTCGGCTGATACACCGCTATCGCGAGCAAGCTCGCTCCCACAGGGGCTTGTGTTGGCTGTACTTACAGCCCCAGCAACTGCAACCGCAGCCGCACCGCCGCTTCGATCCCCACCTCGTCCAGCCCGCATTCGGCGAGCATCTGCGCCGGCTTGGCGTGCTCGACGTAGATGTCCGGCAACCCCAGGTGCAGCACCGACCTGAGGATGTTTTCCCGGGCCAGGAACTCGCTGACCGCCGCGCCAGCGCCGCCCATGATGGCGTTTTCCTCGACGGTCACCAGCAGTTCGTGGCTGCCGGCCATCTCGCGCACCAGGGCTTCGTCCAACGGTTTGACGAAACGCATGTCCACCACGGTGGCGTCGAGTTTTTCGGCGACCTTCAAGGCTTCCGCCAGCTGTACACCAAACACCAGCAGGGCGGTTTGCTTGCCGTGGCGGCGGATCACGCCCTTGCCGATCTCGATCGGCTCCAGGTCGCTTTCGATCGTTGCATTCGGGCCGGTGCCACGCGGGTAGCGCACCGCCGCCGGACCGTTGAACAGGTGGCCGGTGGTGAGCATCTTGCGCAATTCATTCTCATCGCTCGGCGTCATCACCAGCATGCCGGGGATACAGCGCAGGTAGGACAGGTCGAAGCTGCCGGCATGGGTCGGACCGTCTTCGCCCACCAGGCCCGCGCGGTCAATGGCGAACAGCACGTCGAGGTTCTGCACGGCGACGTCATGCACCAGTTGGTCATAGCCGCGTTGCAGGAACGTCGAATAGATCGCCACCACCGGTTTGGCGCCTTCGCAGGCCATGCCGGCGGCTAGAGTAACGGCATGCTGTTCGGCAATTGCCACGTCGAAATAACGCTGCGGGTAACGCTCGCTGAACGCCACCAGGTCCGAACCTTCCTTCATCGCCGGGGTAATGCCCACCAGGCGCGGGTCGGCGTCGGCCATGTCGCACAGCCATTGGCCGAACACGCCGGAATACTTCGGTCCGCCGGCCTTTTTCGGCGCGGCGGCGGGGGCATCCAGGGGTTCGAGCTTGGTGATCGCGTGATAGCCGATCGGGTCGACTTCCGCCGGAGCGAAGCCTTTGCCTTTCTTGGTGACCACGTGCAGGAACTGCGGGCCCTTGAGATCGCGCATGTTGCGCAGGGTGGCGATCAGCGTCGGCAGATCGTGGCCGTCGATGGGGCCGATGTAGTTCCAGCCCAGCTCTTCGAACAGCGTGCCGGGGACCAGCATGCCCTTGGCATATTCTTCGGTACGGCGGGCGATTTCCCAGGCGCCGGGCAGGCGCGACAAGACCTTCTTGCTGCCTTCACGCATGCTCGCATAGGTGCGGCTGGAGAGGATCTTCGCCAGGTAGTTGGACAAGCCGCCGACATTGCGCGAGATCGACATGTCGTTGTCGTTGAGGATCACCAGCATGTTGGCGTCGACTTCAGGGGCGTGGTTCAGCGCCTCGAAGGCCATGCCCGCCGTCAACGCACCATCGCCGATCACGGCGATCGCCTTGCGTTCGCTGTTCTGCAGGCGGGCGGCAATGGCCATGCCAAGGGCAGCGCTGATGGAGGTGCTGGAATGACCGACGCCAAAGGTGTCGTACTCGCTCTCGGAACGGCGCGGAAAAGCCGCGATGCCGTCCTTCTGGCGCAGCGTGCCCATGCGGTCGCGGCGGCCGGTGAGGATTTTATGCGGGTAGGCCTGATGGCCAACGTCCCACACCAGGCGATCGTCCGGAGTGTCGAAGACGTAATGCAGGGCGATGGTCAGCTCGATGACGCCCAGGCCAGCGCCGAAATGCCCACCGGTCTGGCCGACCGTGTAGAGCAATTCCAGGCGCAACTCATCGGCCAGGGTTTCCAGCTCGGCTTCACCCAGCCGACGCAGGCCGTCCGGCGTGTTGGCGCGGTCCAGCAAGGGCGTGGACGGGCGTGTGCGGGGAATCTCTTGGAACGTCGTGGGCATCAGGCGAATCGTTATAGGTATAAAAGAGGCGGCAGTTTACCTTATGCATCGCAAGCTGCCCACGCGTTGGCCGGAACTTGGCCGATACGCACATGTAATTGGGTTGACCGTGTATCAGCTGCGTCGTTCGACGATATAACGCGCCAGCTCGCGCAACGGTTCGGCGGCCGCGTCAAAGGGTCGCAGCGCGTCCAGGGCCAGGTCGCGCAGCTCCAGCGCGTAGGCCTTGGCGGCCTCGAGTCCGAGCAGGGCCGGGTAGGTCGGCTTGTCACGGGCGATGTCGGCGCCCTGGCGTTTGCCGAGGGTCTGGGTATCGCTTTCGACGTCGAGGATGTCGTCCTGCACCTGGAAGGCCAGGCCGATGGCCCGCGCGTAGGTCTGCAAGGCCTGCAGCTGTTCAGGCGTGGCCCGGCCGCTGGCCAGGGCGCCGAGCCGGACGCTGGCTTCGATCAGCGCGCCGGTCTTGTGCCGATGCATGTATTCCAGGGCGTCCTGGTCGAGTTTCAAGCCCACCGAACCGAGGTCGATGGCCTGGCCGCCGACCATGCCAGCCGGGCCTGCCGCTTGTGCCAGGGCGCTGACCATGTCCAGGCGAACCTCTGCCGGGCAATTGCTCAGGGCCGGGTCCAGCAGGGCGCTGAAAGCCAGGCTTTGCAAACCGTCGCCCGCGAGGATCGCGCAGGCTTCGTCGAATTTCTTGTGCGTGGTCGGCTGGCCGCGACGCAGGTCGTCATCGTCCATGGCCGGCAAGTCGTCGTGCACCAGCGAATAGGCGTGGATCAGTTCCACCGCGCAGGCCGCGCCGTTGGCCTGCTCGGCAGCGCCACCAAGGGCTTCGCACGCGGCATAGGCGAGCAACGGACGCACGCGCTTGCCGCCGTTCATCACGCTATAGCGCATGGCTTCGTAGAGCCGCGCCAGTTCAGGGCTCGGGGCGGCGAACAAGCTGTCCAGCGCGGCATTGACCCGGGCCTGACTGCTGGCCTGATACGCGCCGATCATTCAGGCTGTTCCGCGTCGAACGGTTCTTCGGTCAGCTCGCCGTCGCGTTCCAGCAGCAGTTGCACTTTCTGCTCGGCCTGGGCCAGCGCCGCCTGGCAGTCGCGAGTCAAGCCGATACCCTGCTCGAAAGCGGTCAGCGAGTCTTCCAGCGACAGTTCGCCGTTCTCCAGGCGTTCGACCAGCGCTTGCAGGTCGGCCAGAGATTGTTCGAAATCCAGTGCAGCTTTCTTGCGGGCCATGGCGGCTATTCCGGTTGACTGTTAAACCGGCGCGACACTAGCAGACATGGGGGTTTGGGGCAAATCAGGGTCGGGTTTATCGCGGCGCAACGGGTGAGCTGAGACAGACGGCTTTTGTGGCGAGGGAGCTTGCTCCCGCTGGGCTGCGAAGCAGACCCAACGCTGCGCAGGCTTACCCAGATTGCGACTGCTGCGCAGTCGAGCGGGAGCAAGCTCCCTCGCCACGGGGTATTCAGTCAGCGGGATAATTGATGCGATAACGGGTACTGCGCCCCCCGCCTGGCATCCGCTCCAGGCAGCCCTTCTCCAACAGCTCCGTCAGATGTCGCGTGGCCGTTGCCTTGGAGACCTTGGCCACGGCTTGGTACTGAGCTGCGCTGATGCCCTGCTCGAACCCCTTTTCACCACCGTCGAGCAATCGGTTCAGCACTTTGACCTGTTCCGGTGAGAGCGCCGAATCGCGATGGACTTGCCAGAAACGCGTCTTGCCCAGAACACTTTCGATATTGGTCATTGCCTTCTGCAGGCTGCGCAAAAGCGTTTGCAGGAACCAGGTCAACCAGTCGGTGATATCCAGCGTGGCTTTCTGGCTGTTTTCCAGGATTCGGTAATAGCCGGCGTGGTCGTCCAGGATGCTTACGGACATCGCGTAGAAACGGATCGCCTGGGCCTCGCCCTGGGCCAGTGCCAGGTCGGTCAAGGTGCGGGTCAAGCGACCATTGCCATCGTCGAATGGGTGCAGAGTGACAATCCAGAAATGAGCGATGCCGGCTCGCAGCAATGGGTCGAGATCGATCTGTTGACGACTTGCCTCGAACCAATCGACAAACCTTTGCAATTGCTGTTCAAGGCCTTGGCGAGGCGGTGCCTCGAAGTGAACGGTAGGGCGGTCCAACCGGCCCGAAACCACTTGCATCGGTTCGTCACCGCGCAGTGCACCTACGCGGATCCGCCGATGGGCAAGGTCGCTGGTTTGATCAGGAAACAGCCACTCGTGCCAATCCAGCAAGCGCTCGACGGTCAGCGGCTGGTTGAAATGCCGGGTTGCGTCCAGCAACAGATTCGCCAAGCCCTCGCTGCGTGGGCTGGCGGGATTATCGTCGGCGGGCTCCAGGCCCAGTCGGCGAGCCAAGGACGAGCGCACCGAGCCGACATTCAGTTGTTCTCCTTCGATAGCCGAGGAGGTCACGATGTTCTGCAGCAAGGCGTCCAACTCGTTTTGAGCGCTGAGCGAAGCCGTGACCGCGCCCGTCATGCCAAGCAGTTGGCCTTGGGCCTGCACGCATTCCCTTAGCGCCGGCGCCAATGCTTCAGCTTGCCAGTGAAAGTCGGGCCATTCGGCCTGCTGCCAGATCCAATAAGCTGCCATGAGTCTGTCCGAAAGTGAGTGAGCCGAATAATAGCGCTATTCGGCTCATTTAGTGAGCCGAATAAAATTCCTATTCGGCTCACGCTATTCTCAGTCCGTGATTTCGCACACAGAATCGCGCGTTCCCCGATTGTGAAAAATCCGTCAAATGGCTACTCTTCGCGCCATCTACGGCCCCTTGTAACGGGGCCTTCAGACGTAACCCGAATAATGACAAACAGCGCCCGGGGAAGGGCGCCGGGTTGCGTTGTGCATGGCAGGAGGCATACGTGCGTTTTCTTTTTTTATCGATCGTGCTGCTCGGTGCGCCGTTGGCGTGGGCCGGGCCTTCGGCCGAGTTGTCGGAGCCGGTCGGTGGCTGGCGTTATAGCGGCTTGCTCGATCGCACGGAAAACCCTCAGGTCGCCTATCCGACACCGCCCATTGACCGAGGCATCCAGCGCAATCGCACGATGATCGAAGGTCGGATCAAGGACATGGGCACGGCGCGCCAGCCTCACAGCCTGGCAGTCAACGGCAACCCGTTGAATCTCTATACCGACGACGAGGGGCGTTTTGCCCGGCCGTATGCCTTTGGCGCCGGCTCCAACAGCGTCGAGGTGCGCAGCTCCGAAGGCCAGTCCCTCAAGCGCGTGCAATTTTATGAAGCCAACAACCTGCGCACCCCGGCGCAAATTCGCGTGGTGCTGGGCTGGGACGATCCCAAGGCGGAACTCGACCTGCATATCGTCACACCCGATGGCCAACATGCATTCTTCGGCCAGCCGGCGCTGAGCAATGGCGGCGGGCTCGATCCGGACGGCGTCGATGGCCCCGGCCCCGAGATGTTCACCATGACCGCGCCGATGCACGGTACCTACCTGGTCTACGTGAACTATTGGGGCAACTACGGCAGCGGCGGCTACAACTTCGATGAAACGAGCAACCAGAACGAGGTGATCACCTCGCAGATCAACCTGGTGCTCAACGAAAACACCGTCGATGAAAAACGCGAGACCTTTGTCGTGCCCCTGCGCGCCATTGGCGATCTGTTGCTGGTCAAGACTTTCAATTACTAAATCCGCTCCACGGATGAACAGGCCCTTGTGAATATGAGCGACAACACTGCTTCCCCGACCACGCCGACCCCTGTCGCCAAACCAGTGCGCCGCTGGCCGGCGATACTGATCGGGCTATGCCTGGTGACCGGCGTGGCCGCCGGGTTGGGCTGGTTCATGACCAAGCCCAAGGCGCCGCCCACGGAGCTGGCGTTGGAAAAGCTCGGCGTGAGCCGTCCCGACGGTCTGCTCGAGGCGCACTCCTTGAGCCAATTGCCCAAGGACCTGCTGGCCGTGCCGTTCCTCAAGGCCACGCTCACCGAGGATTTCGTCTTCTATTACGAAGCTCACGCCGACCGCCTCGGCCTGATTGGCAGCCTGCGCCGGATCATTTACGAGCATGATCTCAAGCTGCAGGACAGCCTGATCGAGCAGCTTTTCGACCAGCCAGCCGACGTCGCGCTGTGGCGCGGTGCGGACGGCCGACTCAAGGATTTCCTGCTGGTGATGGACCGTGGCGGATTGGCGAAGGTGCTGGAGCCGTTGGCGAAAGTCGCCCTGGACGACACCCAGTTGAGCAAGCTCGGCGACCTGAAGGTGGGCGGCGATGAAGTCGCGCTCTATCAACTGAGTTATAACGCCAGCAAATCCCTGGTCTTCGCGTCCCATGGCGACAAGCTGGTGGTGCTGTCCAACCCGACCAAGCTCTACGACCGGGGCAGTGGCCCTACCGACGAACCGGGCATGATCTCGACCCAGGCCCTCGAAGCGTTGCTGGCCGGTGAGAAACTCTTCCCGGAAGCCTTCGGCCTGCCGCCCAAGGCGCCGCAGATCAAGCAGCGCATCTCGGTCAACGCCAGCGTGCTCGCCATGGGTTACCAGCGTTTCATTCCGAACTTCGCCGGCTTGCGTTTCGACATGGACGACAAGGGCTGGCACAGCTTCCTGGCCATGGACGAATTGGAGAACCAGCCGGACTTCGATTTCAAGCCAATCTGGCAAGCCATGCCGATGGGCGCCAGTGCTTGCGTAGCCTTGCCCCTGGCCGCCGAGCAGCAGAAGCCCCTGCTGGTGAAACTCGGCGCCGACGAAAAAGCCGCCCAGGCCATGGTTGATCACGTGGCTGGCGCGGCGGGCCTGTGCTGGTACGCCGAGTCGCGCCTGTACACCCCGCTGCTGGTGGCAAGCCTGAACGAAGACGACGGCAAGCTCGACGCCGACCTGGGCAAGCTGTTCGGTTCGATGGTGGGCGCCTATGAAAACAATGTCGCCGAACATGCGTTCCCGGTTGTAGAGAAGCAGCAAGGTGCGATGCACCAATGGCAACGCCAGGTCAGCTCCAACTTCGGCCCCTACCTGGCCAAGGACGCTGATCAGCCCGAGTCGATCACCGGCAAGGCGTTCATGCGGGTCAGCCTGGCGCGCCACGGTTCGACCCTGCTGTTCTCCCTTGACGACAAACTGGTCGACAAGGCCCTCGGCACCCTCGACAAACGCTTCCCGCCCATGGCCGATGTAGTGCCCAAGGACCAATTGATGCCGGTCTACTTTGGCCCCGACTCCATGGCGCAACTGATGCAGCGCGAAACCCTCGACAGCCTGCCACAGGACATGGAACCGGTGTTCTATAACGCCGCGCAAACCTACCTGATTCCGAAACTGCGCACCCTCGGCGGCTACGGCAAATACGCGCTGACCTTGCCTGCAGGCAGCGAGCCGGACGGCCATTGGCAATGGTTGCCGCTGGAATGGAAAGCGCTGTGACAGGACTGATCCGCATTCCCGGATTGGCGCTGCTGCTGGCATTGCTGCTCGGCGCGCGGGCGTTCGCCGACGAGGCGCCGCCGCTGGATGCGCAACAATCCCAGGTCTTTCGGGCCTGGTTCGTGCGCATCGCCCAGGAGCAACTGAGCAAAGGCCCGAGCCCGCGTTGGTACCAGCAGGACTGCGCCGGACTGGTGCGTTTCGCTGCCAACGAAGCGCTGAAAGTCCATGACCAGAAATGGTTGCGCAGCAATGGCCTGTCCAACCGCTACCTGCCGCCGGAGCTGCCGCTGAGCGATGCGCAACGGCGCCTCGCCCAGCAATGGCAACAGGGCGGCGGCAAGGTCGGGCCCTATGTCAATGCGATCAAGCTGATCCAGTTCAACAGCCGTCTGGTGGGCCGCGATGTCACCCAGGCCCGGCCCGGCGACCTGATGTTCTTCGATCAGGGCGACGACCAGCACCTGATGATCTGGATGGGCCGCTACATCGCCTATCACACCGGCACTACCACCCCCACTGACAACGGCATGCGTTCCGCAAGCCTGCAACAACTCATGAACTGGAAGGACACCCGATGGATACCCGACGCAGCCAACCCCAACTTCATCGGCGTCTATCGACTCAACTTTCTCACCCAATGACCGGTGCCCGCATGCTGCGCTTGTGTTCAAAACTGCCCCTGCTGTTTGCTCTGTTGCTGGCACCTCTCGTGAATGCCGAAGACACCGTGGAGCCCAGCGGCTACACGCCGGTGTCCGGTGAAAGCTTCTTCCTGCTGGCCGACAGCAGTTTCGCCAGCGACGAGCAGGCGATGGTCCGTCTCGAAGCGCCGGGTCGCGACTACCGCCGGTTCCGCATGGAGCCCTACGGCGGCGCCGATATCCGCGTCTATCGCATCGAAAAGCCACTGGAATTCCTCAAGCGCCAGAAGAACCTGCATCGCGTGGTCAGCGACGGCCAGTTCAAGGGCGAAGGCTTGTCCAATACCCTCGCGTACCTGTGGGACAACTGGTATCGCAAGTCCCGCCGGGTGATGCAGCGGGCGTTCTCCTACGAGTCCCGCCAGCAGGTCACTGAAGAAGTGCCGGAGCTGAAGGTCGGCAATGCCCTGATCGCGCCGACCCCGTACGACGCTCCAGCGCAATTCGCCTTGATCCCCGGCTTGCCGGTGGTCAGCCAGTTCCGTTATCCGCTGTGGCAGGCCAAACCGATCCAGCCACCGGCCGGCGTCGACCTGGCCGGTTCGTCCAGCGACTTTGTCAGCGTCGCGCCGGGCAATGTCTACGTGCCGCTGGGCCAGTTGAAGCCGGGCCTGTACCTGGTGGAAGCGCTGATCGGCAAGTACCGGGCGACGACGATGGTCTTTGTCTCCAACACCGTGGCCGTGAGCAAGATTGCCGGTGACGAATTGCTGGTCTGGGCCGCACGCAAGCATGAAGGGCGCTCGGTGCCCAAGGTCAACGTGCTGTGGACCGACGGCCTGGGCGTGATGAGCAGCGGTGCCACCGATGAAGACGGCCTGCTGCGCCTAAAGCACGTCAGCCCGGAGCGTTCGTTCGTCATTGGCGAGGACGAAGAGGGCGGGGTGTTCGTCTCGGAAAACTTCTACTACGACAGCGAAATCTACGACACCAAGCTCTACGCCTTCACCGACCGGCCGCTGTACCGGCCGGGGGATTGGGTATCGCTGAAGATCGTTGGCCGGGAGTTCAAGAACGCCCGTGACTCGGTGCAACCGACCGCCGCCGACGTCAACGTCACAGTGCTGGACGCGACCGGCACCGCGCTGCAAACCCTGGCCCTGAAGCTAGACTCCAAGGCCGGCACCCAGGGCCGTTTCCAATTGCCGGAAAATGCCGTGGCCGGTGGTTATGAGTTGCGCTTCAGCTACAAGGATCAGCTCTACAGCAGCGCCTTTCGCGTGGCTGAATACGTCAAGCCGCATTTCGAAATCGCCCTGAACCTCGCGAAGCAGGATTACCGCACCGGCGAGCCGGTCAAGGGCAATCTGGTGTTGCTGTACCCGGACGGCAAGCCCGTGGCGGACGCCAAGGTCAGCCTGAGTCTGCGCGCCCAGCAACTGTCGATGGTGGATAACGAGCTGCAATACCTGGGGCAATTCCCGGTGGAGCTGACCAGCAGCGAAGTAACCACCGACGCCAAGGGCAACGCCGCCCTCGACCTGCCGGCCGCCGACAAGCCAAGCCGTTACACACTTACCGTATTCGCCAGCGATGGCGCGGCCTATCGGGTCAAGACCAGCAAGGAAATCCTCATCGACCGTGGCGCGGCGAATTTCCGCCTGGGCGCTCCCCAGCGGTTCAGCACCGTCGGCCAGAAAGTGTCGTTCAGCTACGCCAACGAAGGCGGCAACGAGCAGGCCAAGGCCGTGACACCGGGCAGCTACGCCTGGGTACGCCTGGAAGACCAGAGCACCGGTGAAGGCAAGCTGGCGGCCAAGGACAAGGGTTTCAGCCTGACCTTCGAGCGTCCTGGCACCTACAACCTGACGCTCAAGGACGACCACGGCCGGGTCATTGGCGCCGCCGCGCATGCGGTAACCGGTGAAGGTATCAAGGCCGTGCCGGGCACGGTCGAGATCGTCTTCGACAAGCCTGAATACAAGACCGGTGACGAAGCCCTGGCCTTGATCACTTTCCCGGAACCGGTCAGCGACGCGCTGCTGTCCCTGGAGCGGGACAAGGTCGAGGCTACCGCGCTGCTGACCAAGGGCGCCGACTGGCTGAAGATGGAAAAGCTCAGCGACACCCAATACCGCGCGCGCATTGCCGTGAAAGACAACTTTGCGCCGAACCTGACCTTCTCGGTGCTGTACACCAAGGGCGGCCAGTACAGCTTCCAGAACGCCGGGATCAAGGTGGTTGCGCCGCAGATCGACGTGGCCATCACCACCGATAAAGCCACGTATCGCCCGGGCGACACCGTAACCGTGGACCTGGGCACCCAGTTCGCCGGCAAGGCGATCCCGGCGCACCTGACCGTCAGCGTCGTCGATGAAATGGTCTATGCCCTGCAACCGGAAGTGGCGCCCACTATCGACCAGTTCTTCTATCACCCCCGCCGCAACAACGTGCGCACCAGCGCCAGCCTGTCGTTCATCAGCTACGACGTGGCGCTGCCGGGCAGCCCTGGCGCGCCGGGCAAGGCCAACCGCAGCGAGCGCGGCGTCAAGGTGCTGGAACGGCCGCGTCGCGAAGACGTCGACACCGCCGCATGGCAACCGGAGCTGGTCACCGACGCCAACGGCAAGGCCCGCTTTACCTTCAAGATGCCGGACTCCCTGACCCGCTGGCGCATCACCGCCAAGGCAATCGCTGACGACGGCCAGGTGGGGCAGAAGAAGCAGTTCATCGCCTCGGAAAAACCGCTGTACCTGAAGTGGAGCGGCCCGACCCGCTTCCGCGTGGGCGACAAGCCGCAACTGGGCCTGTTCGTCTTCAGCCAGTCGGAAAAACCGCTCAAGGCCGAACTGTTGATCCGCTACGCCGGCGCCGAACAGCGTGTGGTCGCGGACCTGAAAAATGGCATCAACTACGTCGCGCTGCCGACCATGGAACTGAGCAACGGCGACTTGACCGTGCAGTTGCAACTCAATGGCGAAACCCAGGACGCCCTGGCCATGCACCTCAATGCCAGCGGCAACGGTTGGCAAGTCACCCAGAGCCAGCGCCTCGACGTCATGAGTGACGCCACGCCACTGAGCCTGCCGGCCGACGCCAGTGACATTCGCCTGCGTCTGGATGACAGCCCGCAAGCGCTGTTCCGTTCGGCCCTGGACGACCTGCTGAGCTACCCGTACGGCGGCGTCGAACAGACCGCTAGCCGCTTGTTGCCGTTGAGCATTGCCTACCCGTCCCTGGCGTCGAACTCGCAGATCCGTGACCGCTTGCGTTTGATCATGCAGAACAGTCGCTTGCGCCTGGTGCAGATGGCCGGCCCGTCGGCGAGCTTCACCTGGTGGGGCCAGGATGGCGAGCCGGATGCATTCCTCACCGCCTACGCCTATTACGCCGACTGGCACGCCAGCAAGGCGCTGGACCTGAACCTGCCGCCGGAACACTGGCAGCGATTGCTGGAGGTCTATGCCAAGCAGGCCGGTGATACGCCATTGCTGCAACGTGCCCTGATCCTGTCGTTTGCCAAACAGATGCAGCTGCCGGTGAATACCTTGGTCAGCGGTCTGATGGACGACCTGGCGAAGGCCAGCGAAGACAGCACCGAGAGCGTGCTGGACAGTGGCGAGGACAGCCTCGTCATGTACGCGCCGGATTCAGCCCTCGGCCTGGCCAGCGCCCGTGTCCTGGCGGCATCGCTGGCTAAGCAGGTAAAAGTGCCAATGCCGGCGGCATTCAGTCGCCAGGCAGACGCCGCGCAACAGCAGTTGGAACTCAGCTCCCAGCCGTTCGTCGAGGCCTTGCTGTTGTCGATGCAGAGCTTCGATCAGACGCGCGCCGCCGCGTTGCTGCAGCGCGTGTTGCCACAGCAATCCACGCTGGAACGTGCCCTGGCCCTGACTTGGTTGCAGCGCAGTATCGAACAGGCACCGGCGGCCACAACCCTGGAACCGGCCGAAGGCTGGGCAGCCAAGCAGGGCGCGACCGGTGAAACCTACTGGCAGTGGCAGGGCGCGCAGCTACCAACGATGCTGACCCTGACCAGTGCCCAGGCGCGTCCGGTGCAGGCGTCATTGAGCTTCCAGAGCCAGCAAGCGCCAATTGCGCCGATGGCCGTGTCCATCACCCGCCGCTTGTCGCGCCTCGTGCCGGGCGACGAAGCGTTCACCTTCAAGCTCGAAGCCGTCGGCAACAAGCCGTTGTCCAGCGACAGCCTCTATCTGGATGAAGTGATCATCAACAGCAAGGCCTCAACGCCGCTGCGCTACGGCATGCTCGAAGTGCCGCTGCCGCCGGGCGCTGATGTGGAGCGCACCACGTGGGGCATCCAGTTGCTGGGCAAGGCCGACAGCGAACCGACGTCCCTGGAAAAAGCCCGTTTCGAGCCGGGCCAGATGGCTTACGCGGTCCCGGTGGATGCCCTTAGTGGCGAACTGCGCCTGCGGCACCTGGTGCGTTTCTCCCAGAAGGGCCAGTTCACCCTGCCGCCGGTGCGTTTCACCCAGGTGTATGCGCCGCAAAACCAGGCTCGCGAACAGAAACCGGCGCTCGGTCAGGTGACGGTCAACTGACATGCGCAAGCCTTGGGGCTGGTGGCTGTTGTGCTTGATTCCTGCGCTGGCGACAGCGCAGGAGGAGCCCTTGCGCCTGGCTTTCGACGGTCAGCTGTTGCGAGTGAGCCAGACCCAGGTGCTGGACCGCCAGCCGTTGCCGGACGCGTTGACGGCACCGTTGGGCAGCCTGTGGAAGCTCTTCGTCTACGCCTGGCTGGTGGACACCGATGCCCGCGAGCCGGTCTACGAGTGTCGCGGCGAATCGAAAGAAGAAGTCTATTGCTGCACTGCCGGGCAGAGCATCGGCCGTGATCAGGCGCTGGTGAAGTCCTGCGGCTTGTACTTCGAACCGCAACGGCTCGGGCTTTCGGCGCCGGACTGGCGAGATTACTGGCAAGCGCGCCGGGCACCGAACTGGTTGCTGGACTTGCCGACCTTGCAGCCGCAAACCCAGGTACCCGTTGCAGAACTGCTCAAGGCGCTGGCCACGTTGCCGGCCCAGGATCAGGCCCGGCGGGTCTTACTCGACGTGGTGCTCGGAGCTGCGGATGGGCGATTGGTCGGTCAATTGGGCGGTCGCCTGCGGGTCAAGACCTGGAGCTGGCTGGGTGACCGGGGCCCAGCGTCGCGCCAGGGCGGTTTCGCCGGTTGGCTGGCCGATGGCACGCCCGTCTGGGCCGGTGGGCGCGGTACCAGCCAGCAGGTGCTGAAGAAGTATGGCGATGGCTTGGCCATGGCATTGCCGTCGCGCTGGCCGGCGGAAACCGGGCGTTGCGTGGAAGTAGGCCTGTTTGCCCGTTATCCGTTGCAGCGGGTCATGGCTGGCGACCGTCCTGCCACGCCGGGTCAGCTGCGCGGCGATTACCGTGTCGAGTTCACCAATGGCAACCAATTGGATATCCACAGCGACGGCGAGCTGTTCCTGCTGCCTGGCAAGCTGGTCGCGCGACTGGATCGGGAAGAATACGTCGCCCGGGTCCTGCAACGCGAAGCCAAGGCCGAACCGGTCGAAGCGGCCAAGGCATTGGCCGTGGCGATTCGCACCTACCTGCTGCAAAACGCCGGGCGCAATGGTGATTGCCTGAGCATCGATGACAGCAGTCACCGTCAGCGCGTCGCCCCGCGTCCGGCGGCGCCTGAAACCCGCGCGATTGCCGCGTGGGCCACTGATCTGGTCCTGGCCGGCACTGACGTCACTTACCACTCCGATCAACCGGGCCCGGACAAATTGTCCTGGGCCCAAGCCGTTGAGCAAGCCAACGGCGGCCAACGCTACGACGCCATCCTGCTGCATGCGTATCCGCGTGCCAGCCTCAGCCGCTGGGACAATCCAGTGGCGTCCTGCGAAGCGTTGCCCGCGGCCCAGGACTGGTTGCTGAAGCAGCGCCGTGGCTGGCGTCAGCGCCTGGAAAGCGAAGTGGGCTACAACGAAATCAGCGCTTTCGCGGTCTGCCGCGTCGCCTTCGGCCGGCCATATGTCGACCGCGAGCGCCAGCGCATCTACGTACGTGGCGTGCTGTCGCTGCAAGACCGCCTCGACCTCACACACGAATACCTGCACCTGGCCTTTGAAGCTCACCCCAACGGCCAGGACGAAACCTATATCGAAGGGCTTGCCCGTCACCTCTTGCTGGAATAGACCATGACACTCCGTTATCCACAGGTCTTGTTGTTGCTCTGTGCCTTGACCGCGTTGCCACCGGCCATGGCTGCCGACCCCATCAAGCTCGACACACCCGTCGGCGGCTGGCGCAGCGGTGCGCCGGGGGGCGAGGGCGAAAGCTTCAGCCAGACCGTCAACTACCCGGCCTCGTCGGTCAATACGCCCCCGGGCCAGGCCGACACCGCACGCATCAGCGGCCAGATCAAAGGCGCGCCCAAGGACAACAACGCACCAGGACAATTGATCGTCAACGGCGTAAGCCTGCCGCTGAAAACAGATGAAGAAGGCCGTTTCGACCGACCGTTCTCATTCCCCAATGGCAGCAACAGCGTTGAAGTGCGCAGCGCCGATGGCCAGCAGCGCCACCGCACGCAGTTCCTCAACACCACCGGCGGCGCCACCCCGGCCAAGCTGCGGGTCCTGCTGACTTGGGATAGCGACGGCACCGACCTCGACCTGCACCTGGTGACGCCCGATGGCGCGCACATCTGGTACGGCGACCGCGCCGTCGCCAACGGCGCCGCGCTCGACGTCGACGTCACCACCGGCTACGGCCCGGAAATCTTCGCCATGCCCGCGCCGATCAAAGGCCAGTACCTGGTTTACGTAAATTATTACGGCGGCGGCTACCGCAGTGACGAGGATGAGGAGGGCGACGGCGAGCAGGTGGAGCAGGCGCAGCAGGCCCTGACCACGGCGCAGGTGACGGTGATTACTGAAGAGGGCACACCGAGCGAGAAGATGGAAACGTTCGTGGTGCCGATGCGGGCGGTCGGGGAGCTGACATTGATCAAGAGCTTCAGCTATCCGTGAGAAGGAGGCGGGCTGCTGCGCAGCCCAGCGGGAGCAAGCTCCCTCGCCACAAGGGAGCCTGGGGTTGACGCCTGATTTGTGGACCCTGGGAAATCCTGTGGGAGCGAGCCTGCTCGCGAAGACGGCGGCACATTCAACATCAATGCAAGCTGACCCACCGATTCGCGAGCAGGCTCGCTCCCACAGGTGGCATCAGTGTGTTTGTGACAAAAAAATCTCACGCGTGAGCTATTGTGGGGTTTGGAAAGTACCTGTAGTGTCTCTCACGCGTGAGTTTTTCACAGTGGGGTCAATGCCATGCCAACCAGCTCTCCAGCAGATCCACCTGACGGCTCTGTGAACGAGTCAGTGAGCCGCACGGAAGATCGCGCCAAGCCCTCGGCGAAAAAACCGTCGAGCTTCTACATGAAGCAGATGCGCGCGGGCCTGAGTGCCGCAGGCTATGTAAAACACGAGACTTGGGTGCTTCCCGAAAATCGAGGCCTGCTCAAGCAAATGGAGAAACAGCTACGCCAACCGATTCTGGCTGGCTCATTCATGTCGGAGAATTACATGAGCGCAGGTAATAACTGGAACATCGACCGTCTCTACAGCGCCCTTCAGGCCCTGGACGAAGTGGTCGCGAACGACATCACCCTGAGCCTCGTCCAAGGCTCCGAATCCAGCATCAAGCTGGAAATGAATGACTTCGGCGGTTTGCCGATCTACATCGCCGTGGTCGGCGACCAGATCATCGTCGACACCGTCCTGGTGGATGTCGAGTCGATCAAGGATGTAGCGGCCTTCAACGACGCCGTGTTGCGCAGCCGGGAGATGTTTCCGCTGTCGTCCATCGGCATCGAGACCATGCCCAACGGCCAGGTCGTCTACAACATGTTCGGTGCGCTGAGTTCCGACTCCAGCCTGACCAACATCGTCACCGAGGTCAAAACCCTCGTTGACAATGTGCAGCGTGCCAGCGAAGCCTTCGACCGCTTCTTCAATTAATTCGCCAACAGGAACTATCCAATGACTCAGTCCATCTGGAACAAGTTGTTCACCGCGCTGCGTGGCGGTGCCAATGAAGTCGGCGAATCGATCGTCGATCAACAGGCCCTGCGCATCCTCGACCAGGAAATTCGCGACGCCGACACCGCGCTGGCCAACGCCAAGCGCGAGCTGGTCACGATCATGGCCAAGCACAAGCTGGCCACCGATCGCGTCGGCGAATACAACGCCAAGATCAAGGACCTCGAAGCCAAGGCCCTGGCCGCGATCCAGGCCAACCGCGAGGATCTGGCATTGGAGGTGGCCGAAGCCATTTCGACCCTGACCAACGAACTGGACGCCGAGCAAAAGCACGCAACGGAATTTGGCGGTTACGCGGAAAACATGCGCAAGGACATCACCAAGGCCGAAAGCCGCATCAAAAGCCTGCGCCAGCAAGTGGACATGGCCAAGGCCCGTGAAAGCGTGCAGAAGGCCCAGGTCAGCGCCTCGATCGCCAGTGGCGGCGCCAATGGCAAGCTGGAAACCGCCGTCGGTACGCTCAACCGCCTGCAAGCCAAGCAGCAGCAACGTGCCGCTGAACTGCAAGCCCAGGACGAACTGGCCGAGGCTTCCACCGGCTCCGACCTGGAGCGCAAGCTGCGTGACGCCGGCATCACGCCGAACGAAGGCAGCGCCAACGCGATCCTGGAGCGTCTGAAGAAAAAATCGGCTGAGTGATCGGTACACGTTGTCCTGAGTGAACCCGTGGCGAGGGAGCTTGCTCCCGCTGGACTGCGCAGCAGTCCCATTCTTTGGGGGCCGCTTCGCGCCCCAGCGGGAGCAAGCTCCCTCGCCACAAGGACTGTGCTCGGCTTACCTGCTCGTCGGATTTATTGTCACCAAGGTACTTCTATCCAGGCCGCACAACAGGTTTAATGCTGTCCGGCCACTACGCTCGAGCACCCAGCTGCCCGAGCGATTATCCCGCCAGGAACGAAGCCCCACGGAGTCAGGGACGAAATGTCGATTTTCCTTCTGTTGCGCGCGTACGCTTCGTCGTTCTTCCATCGATTCGGCTGGGCCGGCCTGGCCATTGCGCTGGGCGTGCACCTGTCCACGGCCTGGATCGGCCTGGTGTTGCTGGGCGAGCAGCACCTTATCGCCGCCGCCACGTTCACCTACTTCTATCTCACCACCACGCTCACCGTCGGCTATGGCGATCTCGCGCCGCAGACTGCGGCGGGACGGGTGTTCGTGGCTACCTGGGTGATGCTCGGGGGCATTGCGCTGCTGACGGCAGCCATCGGCAAAACCACCAGCAGCGTCATCGATGTATGGAGAAAAGGCATGAAAGGCAAAGGCGATTTCACTGGCCAGGTCGGCCATACGGTTCTCATCGGGTGGGAGGGCGCCTCCAGCGAGCGGGTCATTGAATTATTGCTGCAGGACGAAACGTCCAATGACAACCTGATCGTCATCTGCGATTGCGACCTCGAAGAAAACCCCATGCCCGGCAAGGCCTCGTTCATCAAGGGCGACAGCCTGTCCTCGGTCGCCCTGTTGCAGCGCGCCGGCGTACCCGGCGCCGAGCGCGTGCTGGTGCGGACCCATTCCGACGACCTGACCCTGGCCACGGTGCTGGCGGTCAATCGGCTGGGGCCCGTCGGGCATGTGGTCGCCCACTTCAATGACAGCGAAATTGCCGCCCTCGCCAGCGCCTATGCGCCGAGCCTGGAATGCACCTCCAGCATGGCCATCGAAATGCTCGTACGGGCCTCCCAGGACCCGGGCTCGTCAGTGGTCATCAATGAATTGCTCTGTGTCGGCGAAGGCGCCACCCAATACCTGATGAAACTGCCCGATGCGTTTGAAGCGACGTTCGGCGACCTCTACGGCCGAATGAAAGAGCAGCACAACGCTACGCTGATCGGCTACCGCGCCAAGGGTGCCCGACACCCATCGATCAATCCGCCTGGCACCACGCGCATCGCGGGTGGCGAACTCTTCTACATCGCGTCCGCGCGGCTCAAGGAAATTGCCCATGGGGTGGTTTAAACAGTTGATGGGGCTTGAGGCCCCGAACGCGAACAAGACAGCCAGCCATGACTCGCCCGTCGGCGGTCCGCTGGGCCTGGCCTCCGGCAAGCAGGTCATGTTCGATGCCACGCTCAAGTTGTTGCTCGACGGCAACAGCACCGTGGTCATCCCCAGCTCCCAACAGATCTGGAGCCTGGGCGTCGTCGACCTCGGACAGTCGAACTGGCTGTCGCGCTGCTACATGAACGACGAAGACTACTGGCTGCAAGTTCACACCAGCGGCGACGTCGCCGGGCAGGTCGAGTCGGTGATCCTGTTCAATTACCTCAGCTACGTCACGATCAACAGCGAAGCAGAGCTGCGTCGCCTCGCCGGCCCGGAAAGCCTGATCGGCCTGCCGACCTACACCCACGACGGTGTCGAATACACCCGTGAATGGGGCTCCGAAGCTGGCCAGACAGAACTGGTGGCGTTGAGCGAGCGCGTGAGCAATCCGCAAGAGTCCTACAGCGTCGAGCACCGCTCGATGCTGTACGCCCGCGACACCGGCCTGACCGATCGCCGGGAATTCCTGCTGTTCTCTGTTGAAGAGGACGCCGAAGGCACCGTCAGCCTGAGCACTTCGCTGGGTATTTCGCTGTACACCACTGACCTGAACACTCTTTGAATAAGGAAGAATTCCATGCTTGAAGCGCTCTCCATTTCCCTGAACAAGGCTGCCGTGTTCGGCTTCGTCCTGTATATCCTCGGCGCGGCCGTGCTGTTCGCGCTGTTTCAGTTCATCTACATCCATGTCACGCCGCACAAAGAGTTCGAGCTGATCCGCTCGGGCAACGTGGCCGCGGCGATCGCCCTGAGCGGTGCCCTGGTTGGTTTCGCCATTCCTGCGAGTAACGTGATCGCCTACTCGATCAGCCTGCTGGATTTCGTTGTCTGGGCGGTGATCGCCGCAGCCGTCCAGTTGCTGGCCTTCCTGGTGACTAGCCTGGTGCTCAAGGGCGCCTCCGCGCGGATCAAGAATGGTGAGATCGCCGCCGGTATTTACATCGCCGCCGTGGCCATCAGCGTCGGCATGCTGAACGCCGCGTGCATGACGCCTTCCACGAACTGATTGCGCCACGGAGATCCCGATGAAACGAAGCAAGTACGTCCAGCTTTCGCTGGCTGCGTCGGTCGCCCTGGCGATATCCGGTTGCGGGCCAACGGAAAAAACCTACAAGTTGCAAAAGAAGTACAACTTCCAGTCCGTCCAGCAATGTGTCGATGAAAAGCTGCCGGTGGACATTTGTGCCGACGCCTACATGACCGCCATGGCCGAGCATCGTCGCATCGCGCCGACGTACGCCAGCCAGGCCGATTGCGATGCCGACTTCGTGCCCGATTGGTGCCAGCAGGACTCGTCCGGCCAGTTCATTCCCAAGCTGGGCGGTTTCGAGCTGAGCGCCGATGGCGAAGTCACCCAATCCCAGGTGGACGCCGCCAGGGCCCAATTGCCCGCTTCGGAAGCGAACGTCGGTGGTTCAGGCTTCGGCAACCTGCTGACGGGCATGCTGATCGGCAACATGTTGAGCAGCAACCGCAACAGCTATTACTCCGAGCCGGTCTACCGTTACCGCGATGATCGCGGCAGCTTCGGGTCCTCGACCCTCAGCCAGCGTGTCTCCAGGGGCTCGACTTTTACCAAGTCCAACCAGGCGCGGTACGGCAGCTACACCGACACCATCAAGACCAGCAAGCCGATGTCCGTTGCTTCCTCCACGTCTCGCGGTGGTTTCGGCAGCAGTTCCAGCGCCCGCAGCGGTTGGGGCGGATCGAGCAGCTCCGGCGGTTGAGGAACCAGCACCATGAAGAAGATCCAGTGCGCAGAACGTCCTGACTGGAAACAGACGGCCGAGCAGCTCGGCTTTCTGTTCCACACCATCGACGACGAGCCCTATTGGGACGAAAGCGCGTACTACCAGTTCACCCTCAAGCAGATCGAGGATGACCTGGAAGACCCGACGACCGAGATCCATGAGATGTGCATGGACCTCGTGGCCCGCGTGGTCCAGAGCGAAGAATTGCTGGAGCGCCTGAGCATTCCCGCGCCGTTCTTCGACCTGGTTCGCACTTCATGGCTTGAAGGCCACCCGCACCTGTACGGGCGTATGGATTTCTCCTACAACGGCAGCGGCCCCGCCAAGCTGCTGGAGCTCAACTACGACACGCCGACCAGCCTCTACGAAGCGGCGGCGTTCCAGTGGGGCTGGCTGGAGCAATGCATCGAGCGCGGCGTGCTGCCGGCCCATGCCGACCAGTTCAACAGCATCGATACCAAGCTGCACCAGGCCTTTGCCCAGTTGCAGCTCAAGGAACCGTTTTATTTCGCCTCGATGAAAGGTTCGGTGGAAGACAAGGGCACCACGGACTACTTGCGCCTGATTGCGGAAAAAGTCGGCATCGAATCGCGGCACATCGATATCGAAGACATCGGCCTCAACAGTGACGGGCGTTTCGTCGACCTGGAGGAGCGCTGGATTCCACACCTGTTCAAGCTGCACGCCTGGGAGTTCATCTTCCACGAGCCGTTTGGCGCTGCGATCGCCCAATGCGATACGCAGTTTTTCGAGCCGGCCTGGAAGTCGATCATCTCCAACAAGGGCATCCTGCCGCTGCTGTGGGAATTCAACAAGGGCCACCCGAACCTGCTCGCGGCCCACCTGGATACCGACACGAGCAAAGCCGTGCCCAAGGGCTGGGTGCGCAAGCCGTTCTTTTCCCGGGAAGGCGCCAACATCGAGCTGCAGACTGCTGACGGTTTGATCGTCAAGGAAGACGGCCCTTATACCGACGCACCGTTCATCCTCCAGGAATTCGCGCCATTGCCACGCTTTGGCGACAGCTACACCCTGATCGGCTCCTGGGTCATCGGCGACCAGGCGGCCGGCATCGGCGTGCGCGAAGACAACAGCCTGATCACCAAGGATTCCAGCCGGTTCCTGCCGCATCTGATTCTCGACTGATTACCTGCACACAGCTTTGGGCCAAGCGTTGCACCCCTATGGGAGCGAGCTGCCACAGGGGTGTGCGGTATGTCAGTTATCTCAAGTCCACCAGTACCGAACCAGATGAAAGAAGATTGGTGCGGCGAAGCACACCGAATCCAAGCGGTCGAGCATGCCGCCGTGGCCTTCGATCATGTGCCCCCAATCCTTGACGCCTCGGTCGCGCTTGATCGCCGACATGACGATGCCGCCAGCAAACCCCAGCAGGTTGATCAGTAAGGCAATGAGGAACGACTGCCATGGGTTGAACGGGGTGATCCACCACAACGCGCCGCCAATCAGCGAGGCCAGGAAAATGCCACCGACAAAGCCCTCGACGGTTTTCGACGGTGACAGGTTCGGTGCGATCTTGTGCTTGCCGAACAACTTGCCGCACACGTACTGCAACACATCCGACAGTTGCACCACGATTACCAGATAGGCGATCAAGAGCAGGTTGCGCCCTTCGAAACCGGCAATGTCCAAGGTCAGCAACGCCGGTACAAAGGAGATGCAGAACACCGCGATCATCAAGCCCCACTGGACTTTGGAGGCGCGTTCCAGGAAGTGCGTGCTGTCGCCGCCAAGGGACGCGAGGATCGGCAGCAGCAGGAACACGTACACCGGAATGAAGATCGAAAACAGCCCGTACCAGTCGTAATAGATCAGCAAGTATTGCAGCGGCAGCGCCAGGTAGAACGCCGCCACCAAGGCTGGGTAATCGCTGCGCCGGGTGGGCGTCAGCGTGAGAAATTCCCGCAGCGCGTAGAACGACACGGCGTAGAACAACAGGATCACCGCCGCGTTGCCCAGCCAGAACGCGATGCCGATCACCAGCACCATGATCCACCAGGCATTTATCCGCGCATTGAGGTTCTCGATGACCGAGTTCGGTGCGCCTTTGGTCCGCAGCTTGAGTATGAAACCGACCAGCGAAGCCAGCAGCAGAATCGCGCCGATCCCGCCAAACAACATCAGGGTATATCGATCCATGTCAGACGTGCTCCGGGGCCAGCGCCAGCAGTGCGGCGCGGCTGCGTTCAAGGAACTGCTCTTTGCTTTCGCCTTCTTCGATGCACAGCGGCGCGCCGAAACTGGTGGTGCACAGCAGCGGTAAGGGCAATACGCGGCCCTTGGGCATGACGCGGTTGAGGTTGGCGATCCACACCGGGATCACCTCGACCTCGGGGTGGCTTTTCATCAGGTGGTAGATCCCGCTCTTGAACGGCAGCAGGCCTTCATCCGGGTTACGCGTGCCCTCGGGGAAGATGATCAGCGAGTCGCCGTTCTCCAGCGCATCGAGCATTGGCTGCAATGGGCTGTAGGAAGGGTCCTTGCGCTCGCGATCCACCAGCACGCCGTTGAACACCCGGTTGATGATGTAGCGGCGCATCGGGCTGGTTTGCCAATAGTCGGCGCCAGCGACGGGCCGAGTCAGTTTGCGCAGCGCCGGCGGTAGCGAGGCCCAGAGCAGCACGAAGTCGCCGTGGCTGCTGTGGTTGGCGAAATAGATCCGCTGCACCGGCGTGGGCGCGCAGCCGAGCCACAGGCTGCGAGCACCGGTGACCATCCGCGCGGCGGAGGTGATGAGGTTGGCGACCACGGGTTCGAACATGAGGATTCCTTGTCCTGAGAAACATAAATATCTGCACAACGCTTACTGGCCGGAATACATCACTGTGGCGAGGGGATAAATCCCCTCGCCACAAAGGCCATTCACTTGCTGTTTTTAAACACCCAGACCCGAGTAAACCAACCAGGGGCTCGCCAGTACGAAGCTCACCGTCAACAGCGCTTGCGTCGCCACCAGCCAGGCTTGGCGGCGAAGCAGGCGCATGGAACCGTGGCTGCGCTCGGGCCATGACCGCCCGCCGCGCTCGACCGGTTGCAGGCCGAGATTGGCGAGGGCGGCGTCCAGCGCCTGGGTGCGTTCGGTCAGCGGCTTGCCAGCATCCGCGACGATCTGAAACAGATCGGCATCAAAGGCCACGCGAAACGCCAGATATTTTTCCTGCAGGCCGAGGACGAACACGCCAAAGCTCAGCAACAGCAGCCATGGATCGATGCTGCCCACCAGCCATTGACCCAGGCCGATCAGCGCCGCCAGCAAGGTCAGCCCGGTGGAGAGCTGGTCCAGCGAATGACCGCGGCGCAGCAGGCTCGCCACGGTGTGCAGTTCCATGTCACTGCTCATGACGACTCCCCGAACCTGTGGACATCTGTTCCAGCGCCTGGCGATGGGCCGGGTGCAATACGACACCCGGGCGCGCACGGCGGATCCGGGCGATGGCCGCCTCGACACTGTCGGCCCGACCGCTGTGCAGCAACCACGCCGCCACGACGGTGGCGCTACGCGAATAACCCAAGGCGCAGCAGACCAGTACCGGCCCGTACTGGCGCAGGTGTTCGAGGGTTTGCGCGGCGCTCAGGCATTGTTCGGCGGTCGGTGCGCTGAGGTCGAGCACCGGCAAGGTGCGATAGGCGATGGCTGAGCTGTCCATGGACAGTTCGGCGCAAAGGTCGAGCACGGCGTTGAACGAGTGGTCCCACAGTTCTGCCGACGTAGGAATCCGCCCGAGCCAGACGTCATCCTCCACCTGGTCCGGCTGCGGATGTTTGCGCGTCCACACGCGGGAATTGATCCACGCCGCGGCCAGATAGGGCGCCAGCAACCAGCGCACCGCCGGGCTCAGCCGGCCATCTTCACGCTTCTGGAAGCCACTGGCGCCAAACGCCAGGTAATTCAACGCCACCATGAGCACCGCGACCGCCGGCCAGATCAGCCAGAGCCACGCGCCGCCGAAGGCGAACGCCAACGTGAAGAACACTGCGGCGCCCACGCCATAAAGCAAGGCCAGTCGCAGGCGCGCCGGGTCCCGCGTCAGGCGTGCACTTCGCAGTGGACTCGGTCGGTCCAGCGGCCACAGCCAGACGCACAACCAACCGGCCAACGCACCGGTGGGGACGTCGACAAAATGGTGTTGGTAAGTGGTCAGCACCGACACGCCAATCAAGGCGAACCAGCCGTGCATCAACCAGCGCCAGAAGCCTTGCAGGTGACGTTGGTAGCAGACCCAGAGCACCACCAGCAGCGCGATGTGCAGGGACGGCGCCTGGTTGAACGGCTTGTCGAAGCCGGCCAGCACGTCAAACATCCAGCCGAACACCCCGTCCATTTCCGGCCGGGGAAAGGTGAACGTCAGCGGCCAGAGCAGGAAGCAACTGACGGCAATCACCTGGGCCGTGAGCAGGCGCAGGGCGTGGCGCTTGAGTTCGTCGCGGCTGTTGGGCAGCAGCAGGGACAGGCCGTACAGCAGGTCAATCGACCAGTACGGCACGATGGTCCAGGCCAGGAACGGCATGTGGCTTTCCCAAGCGAACACCAGCGTGCCGACGTCGTCGCGCTGGGACGTGACCCAGGTGGCGAAGCCGTAGGTGCTGAAGAACAGCGGTGCCAGCAACAGCAGCCAGAGCACCGCCGGTTTCAGCAGCGCGGGTTCGCGGACCGGAGCAATGACCGCGCTCATTACTGGACTCGCTGAGCCAGCGAAACGCTGAAGATGCCCCACTCATCGACCCGCAGGGTGATCTTGCGGAAACCCGCCGCCTCAACCAGTTGGTCCATTTCCGCTTGAGTGCGCCGACGCATCACCCAGGCTTGGCCCGCGCGGTGGCTGGTCAGGGCGCGGGCGATCAATTCCAGCTGCGGGTGCCACGGCTGGCCGGTGTAGACCAGGAAACCACCGGGCTCGACCGCTTCGGCCAGGCCGGCCAGAGAGCCCGCGACCATCTGGTTATCGGCGAACAACTCATACAGGCCCGACACCACGGCGAGGGTCGGCTTGGGTTCCAGGGCTGCGAGATCCTGACGGTCGAAGGCATCGCCTTTGACGAATCGAGCGATATCGCCCAAACCTTTTTCAACGATCAGCGCACTGCCGTCGCGCACGTTGATGTCGCTGTAGTCGCGCAGCAGGATCGACTCCGGCAACGGGCTGACGCCTTGCAGCGCCTCGAGAATGTAACGGCCGTGTCCGGCGGCGATGTCGACGATGCGCACTTCGCGGTCCTGCTCGCGCAATTTGCCCATCGCCAGGCGCAGCAATTCTTCGACGTGCAACTTGCGTTGGCGAATGCCACGCCAGCCGATGGAGTTCAGGTAGTTCTGGTCGATCATCTTGCCCAGCGCAGACGTGCCGGTGGGCCGGTTGCGATAGACGTAATCCAGGGTACTGCCGGAGTCGAATCCGGTGTCGAAGCCCAGCTTCACCCCGGCGGACAACTTGCTGCCAAAACGCATGCTGGCGCGGGTCATGCGCCAGTAAAGGTCGCGCAACGAGTTGTGGGGCAGCGGCGTGGCCAGGGTTTCGGCTTCGGCGCAGGTCACGCCCAGGCGATCGGCGTCCAGCAGGGAAGGGCGCTCCAGCGGTCGGGCGAAGTTTTGCAGGATAAAACGTCGGGCACTGGCAATCGCCGGTGCGCGATTTTTCTCGCCGAGGGTGTCGTGGAAGAAACCCGGCAGGATGTGTTTTTCCTTGTGCAGGCTGCCCAGCCGCTCGAAGAACTGCTCCTGGGGTTTGCGATGCACCACGAAGTCGGAACCGGAGATCAACAGCTGCGTAGGCACCTGGATTGCCTGCGCGTCGGCGACAACCCGATCGGCGGCTTCGTACAGGCCCAGTAGCACATTCACCGAAATGGCCTTGGTGATCAGCGGATCGCTGTCGTAGGACGCCACCCGCTCCGGGTCATGACTGAGGAACTTCGCCTTGACGTAGCTGTTGACGAAAAAGTTGCCACGGAACTTGCGCATCAATGCCAGGCCCGGACGGGCAAACGGCACGTAGAGCTTGACCTTGAAGGCCGGCGACGCCAACACCAGCGAACGAATGCGCGGTGCGTAATCGTGGACCCAGGTGGATGCGATCACCGCACCGACGCTTTGCGCCACCACGGCGATGTTCTGTTCGTCAATCTGGTGCGTTGCGCCGATGTGGTCACAAAAGGTCTGCACATCCCGCGCGCTGGTGGCAAAACTCGGGCTGTCGCCGCGTTCGCCAGGCGACTGGCCGTGGCCGCGTGCGTCCCAGGCGAAAAACTCGAACCCAGGCAGATCCAGCTCATCCACCAGATGCGCGATGCGCCCGGAGTGTTCATGGCCGCGGTGAAACAACAACACAGCCTGACGGGGTTCACCCGTCGCTGCCTCGATAGCCGGCCAGTGCCGGTAGAACAACTCCACGCCATCGTGGGTGGTGAACGTCAGTTCCTGGGCTTCGCGCATTGCAACTTCCTTATGCTGAGGGAGCGTTTTCCGACACCTGACTCAGGCCGTGACGGACCCGATTGACCAAGGTATAAACCAGCAGGGCGGCAACCACCGCCATCACACCATCAACCCACAGCGCCCCAAGCCAACCCAGGGCAATACCGGTCGCGAGCACGCCGAACACAAAGGCGCGATCACTCTTGCCCATCGGCCCGTCATAACGCCGCGAAGCCCCGACCATCGCCCCCAGCACGCCGGCGTATTCGCTGAACAACGCCAACAGCGTGACCAACAACACGAGCAACAGGCTGGTATCGGCAAACAAGGCAAAAGGCAGGATCAAGGCAGCGTCGGCGATGATATCGCATAGCTCATTGAGGTACGCGCCCAGATTCGATTGCTGACCAAACTCCCGCGCCAGCATGCCATCCACCGCGTTCAAGGCCATGCGCAGGAACATCCACACAGGTACCAGGATAAAAACCCACGGATGACTGGCGAACCACGCAATTACCGCCCCCACCAACACCGACACAGCACCCGCCAGAAGCGTGACCTGGTTGGCGGTGACACCCTTGTTGTAAAGACGTTGGACGGTGGGGCGAAGCAAATTCTGGAAGGCGGGTTTGAGTTGATAAATGGAAGGCATTTGAAATGGGATCTCGGCCGGATTCGGGGCAGGGCTTGTGCAGATGCGAGATTACGATAGGTTGAGGCCTTACAGGTGGGTATTTACTGGGAATGCGCGCGGGTAGGCATCTGCGCGGGTGTTTGCGCTGGAAAACCGACTACAAAAGGACTGCTGAAATGCTGCGAGTGGATTGGCTCATCAACCACATGGATAAGTGCAACCTGATGGCCGAGTGGCTTTATCGAGAGTTCAGCTATGAATTTGCGCAGCAGTCGCTTGCCAGTTGGCAGGAAGAGTTTGCAGCGGGGCAACGCGATGGCCGCTGGAAATGCCTGATCGCCCTGGAACACGACCAGTTGTTGGGCGGCGCCTCGCTGGCGGGAGACGATCTACCTGAGCGCCCCGACCTCGGCCCTTGGCTTGCTTGCGTATTCACCAGCCCGAATGCCCGCCGCAGAGGGCTTGCGGCGCAGTTGATCGACGGCATCTGTAGCCATGCGAAAGAGGCAGGCTATACCACCTTGTTCCTACACACCCACAGCCAACGGGACTATTACGCCAGGCAGGGCTGGGAAGTGCTGGAGCGCTTCGAGGCTTGGGGCAAAGAGCAATGGCTCATGGCACGGTGTTTATGATTTTTTATAAACGCTAGCCTCCAGCACGCAGCGGCCCGCCGACCGGGACGTACTCGACCGGGGCATCCCCGGACAACGTTTCGATGGGGTCTTCGGTGTAGCCAAAGCCTTCCTCCTTCAGATTGATCGAATGCACGCTGTGCTCACGGGCGGTGTGGTCGGTGAGTTTGGTGAACAGGCGGTGATCGGCGGGTTGGGTGAAGCGATCGCCGGGGTGGAGTTGGGCGAAGGTTAGGGTGGGGTGGTTCATGGCTGGGCGCTCCGATTGATACGTGGTCTCTTTGGGATTGAGGGGCGCGTTGGGATTGGGTTCCGTTTTTGCACAGCACAACGCGATAACCGGCCCGAGACACGGCCCCGGCCTTTAGGCGATCCCTTGTGGGAGCGAGCTTGCTCGCGATGGCGGTGTATGAGCTGGAGTCAATTCAACTGATCTGACCCCATGGCAAGGTTGGTACCATTTCTGTGTTGAACAATTCAGAGCGTTTGCTTTCAATACTTAAATATCAGTTACTGGTGTCACGAACCGCTGCGTAGAGATAGCATCCAGCCTCTGTGATAATCAAACTGAGCTTTAATATCGGTGGCTAAATTTTTGTCCTCATAATCAAAAATTTGGACTATGTTCTCGCTGTCTGCGGCTTTCCCCCAACAGACTTCGTAAGCTACTAATCCCATGGCCATTTGCGAGCACATGCGCGAAGGATATACGTTGATTTTTGAACCCTTGCACAGAAATTTAACGTCGGGGAAATCTTGTCTTACCTTGCCTAGGCAACTGTAGTAATCAACGTCAGTGAATGTTTTCTCTGGCTCGCCCGGTACTTTTACGGTTAGGGCGATATCTCCTCTGTCGTATTCGAAGGTTGCTTTTTTAAGCCTGCCGTGAAGCTCAATGGTTATTTTTCGGATGGTCATGTTGTAGGGTTGCCTGCATGAAGTACGCACTAGCTTGCTGTCCTAGCTACTCTGCGTCCAAGATTTTTCTATATCTTTTTTCACTTTCTAAAGCCTTTTGCTAAATCTATGGCTGACTGAAATGCATCGTTACTTCTTTTGTCGTCTTTGTAGAATGTCCGAATCTCTCTCGATTTTAAATGTCCGACGAAAACTCTTCCTGTTTTAGGGTCATGTTTGATAATAAAGTTGGCGGCGTTGACTTCATTAAAATCCCCCGTTTCCTTTGAAAACTCTTTGGCTTGTTTCAGATACTCCGTTTGCGATATATCGCCGAATTCTCTCTGATCAATTACGTGCTTCTGGTAGTGAGGTTGGAGCTTCCCTGATGCGAACCCTTTCCAATTTACGGATCCTGCCGTTGGCGGGAGTACATCGCCCTCATCTACTCGTCCCTTCTTCTTTGGTGTGTCAGCACCTTCGACGGGTGAGCATTTATCCGCTCCCGGGCAACCTTCCAACCCCAACGGATCCACCCACCCCGTCGGGTTCAGGGTGTACCGGTACCCATTGAGCCCACCCGCCAGCTTGCTCGGGTCAGGCGTGAGGTACCGCCCCGTGTCCGGATTGTAGTAGCGATGCCGGTTGTAATGCAGGCCGCTTTCCAGGTCGTGGTATTGGCCTTGGAAACGCAGCGGTTGGGTCAGTTGTTTGTCGGCGCCGTGGGCGAGTTTGGTGAGCTTGCCGTAGCCGGTGTAGCGCGCCGCCCAGACGATTTCGCCCTGGTGGCTGGTCAGCTCCTGCGGTGTCCCGAGGTGGTCGTTGTGGTAGTAGAACGGCGTGGCGTTTTTCGGGCCTTGGCCTTCGAGCAGGGCGAGGGGGCGGAAGGTGCCGGGCTCGTAGACGTAGCTTTGGTAATGATGGTCGCTGCTTTCGGCGATGAGCTGGTCGCCTTGCCAGATGAATTCGGTGGTCTGGCCGTCCACGGTCTTTTCAATGCGTCGGCCGAAGGCGTCGTAGCGGTAGTTCGTCGCGTTCGGCGGTGACCTTGCCGTAGGCGTTGTAGCTCCAGGCGCGGGTGGCGCCGGTGGGCAGGGTGGTTTGCAGCAGGCGGCCCACGGCATCCCACTGGTAGTGGGTAATAGCGCCATGTTCGTCCTTGCGGGTCAGCAGCCGCCCCAACGTGTCGTAGGAAAAACTCCGCTGGCTGTCGTCGGGCAGGGTTTCTTCGGTCAGCTGGCCCTGGCTATTGCGGACAAAATGATGGGTGCCGCCGTCCGGATAGCGGATCGAGAGCAGTTGCCCCTGGGCGTCATAGGCGTACCGGGTGCTGTGACGATCCGGGTCGATGGCCTCGATCACATCACCCTGGGCATTACGCCGGTAGGTCCACACGGCTTTGCCGCGCTGTCGGGCGTGCAGGAAGCCGTTGCGGTATTCGTAGGACGTCGGCTCGCCTTCAGGCGGAATCAACGCCACCAGCCGTCCAGCTTCGTCGTAGCGGTATTCGGTCACCGCGCCCAAAGGATCCTGCTCGGCGGTCAGCCGGCCCTGCTGGTCATAGGCCTTGAGCTGTTCGCCGCCGTCGGGATCGACCTGGCGCACCAACCGTGCGCGGTCGTCGTGGACGTACACCTCCTGGCTGCCGTCCAGATGCCGGACCGTGACGCTGCCGTCTTCGCCCCAGCTGTAGTGGCTGTCCATCTGCGCGAAGGACGCCCAGTGCCGCACGCAGCGCGCCGCCGGGCCGAGGCCTTGCCATTCCCAGTAGAAACTCGCGCCGCCGGCCAGTTGCCGCTGGAGGATGACGTGCTGGTCGTCGTAGTCGTAGCGCTCGCTTTCGCCGGCGGCATTGGTCGCCTCGATCAGTCGGAAACGGCCGTCGTAGCGGAAGGTCACCAGCGTCTGTTCGGTGCGCCAGGCTTCGTCCGGATGCTGTTGCGGGTCAAAGCTCTGATAGTCGATGGCGACCAGGTGGCGATGCTCGTAGCGCAACCGCAGGCCGCGCCGGGCGCCGTTGTCCAGGCGGCTGATGTCGCCGTAGATGTTGCGCTGGACGGTCAGGCGGTTGTCGTACCGATCACTCAGCGCCGTCAGATGACCGTCGCGAAAGTGCAGGAAAGGGGCGTCTTCGCCGGGTTGGGCGATGATCAGTTCGTCCGGCTCGCGGCTCAGGTAGATCGCCGCGCGGGCCAGGCTGTTGTGGATCGCCGGGCGCTGAAGGCTGGGGCGAGGAAAGCTGGTGCGGCGGTTTTCCTGGTCGATCCAGATCACCTGCTCACCCTCGATCACCAGGCGATGGGCCAGGCCATGGCTCCAGCCACGGCCGAGGCCGATGTCCAGCTCGGCGGCGCTGGTGCGGTAGAGGCGGGTGAAGACGAACGGCAAGCGCCCGTCGAGGGTGCCGTCCTCCAGGGTCAGCAGTTCTTCACCGGTGACCATCGACACCGGGCAGCCGTCGGTGCGGGTCTGGGCGGCGCTGTCGGCGGGGTCGCCGTTGGGGTTTTTCGATGGGGTCGGGGCGTCGTCGTGGGGTTCGTACTTGCTCAGCCGTGCAGCTGCCTGGGACTTTTCCCGCACGATCGGAGCCGGATGTCTGACCGACAGCGGCGCGGCATCCCCAGTGGTGATCTGCAACGGCGTGACGGGCGCCGGCCCCACCGACGGCCCTCGGCCACCGATCACCAGCGGTTTCAGTACATCGGCATGTTTGTCGAGGCTGCCGCCGCCGAGTTGGCCCAATCGCTGGCTGGATGCCTGCAACCACTCGCGGGCGCGTTCCGAGCGGACATGGCGCAACACTTTGCCGGTCAGGCGTAGACCCAGACCCAGGCCGCCAGTAAAACGCGCCAACAGAAAGTTGATCAGAATGGCGGCGCGTATTTCGCCCATGACTTCAGCCATGTACTGCGGCGGCAACATCCGCAGCCAACTGGTGAAGGCCGCCGTGTAGACCAAGAGCAACGGCTCGTCGCTCAAGATCATCAAGGCTTTGGCTATCGCCTCTGCCGGGGCTTTCAGCAGTTGCTCAAGTTCGACCTCGGTGAGGTACTCCAGCAACTTTTCGCTGTTGGCCTGCAGGTCCGCCAACAGATCGAAGACCTGCTTGATGTCGTCCCATAGCCCATGCAGCGCGTCTTCAAAGCCGCGCAACTGAGCCTGCTGCAATACGTCGACGCGCTTGAGGAAACTGCTTTCGGAAAACGCCTTCCACAGTGGTTGAAACTCGTTCCACTCGGCTTTCAGCCAGCCTTCGAGCTCGACGATCACCTGCTGGTAGGACGCGTACAGTGCCGTGACGTGATCGGTCGTCAGATCAGGAAAAAAGGTGATGCGATAACGCCGACCGCGGTCGCATTCAGGTATTTCCAGGATGCCGCTGGGGCCGATGTCGTGACGGACTGCCTCGCCAAACGTTTCCTTCCCCGGCTCGCCGCCAAGGATTGGCTCCAGCATCACCGGCGTGTCGCCGATCGGCACGAAACGCGAGGCCTGGAACATATGCACCAGCGTCAAAGGGCCCTGCGCCGGACACCGCGCCACCATAGAGCTGACCTGCTTGCCGCCGGTTCTTGCAGGCGCCAGCGCGACCTCGCCGCCCACCTTGAACGCCTGCTTGATGTCCAGCGTCCAGCCGGCCCAGAAATCTTCCGCCCAGGTGTCGCAGTCGTTCAGGCACTGGCGGAAATCCTTCAGCACCCGCTCGACATCGGGTTGGTCCGAGTCCATGGCCGCCATTACCAGCGAGCCAATGACGTTGCCCTGGGCAAGGATTTTCTCGTAGAAGGGCATGCAGGCATCTCGCGGCGCAGGGTAGGCGCGAGACTTTGCCGGGGGCGGCGAAGGAAATAAGTCAGGAAAAGAAGCAGCGCGTGTAGGGCGTTTCTTTAATTGGCACTACGTCGTCAGTGGGCAAGCCGAAGCGCTGAAATGGAGGCGACTCAGCCGAGGATGTTTATCAGGCTCGTGGGATCTGGAAGGGGGCCGACGCAGCCTTGCGCCTTTGCCTACGACTACGCCAGAATCGGCCGGCTTGTGCGGCTTGGGGTTGGTCGGTAGCTTGGGTCCTGTCACTGCTCATCAGTGATCGGGTTTAGTCGCCCGTCTCAACCTAAGGCGTACCAAGTCCCCGTCGGACAGGCTTTGCTGTTCCTGTAATGATGGTGGCTGTGCGCAGGGCGCCCCCGGGCGCGCCGGGATTCTTAGGTTCACCGGTCGACTAACCTGCGCACAGCTGCCGCCCTCTCGTTTAGTCGCGAGGTGGTTGCAGCGTCACTTACAGGAACCTAAGTCAATGGCCAAAATTACACCGAACTCCCCAGCTACAGATGGACATGAGTCTCGCGCTCAGTCTGCTCGCAACAAAAAAGTCGATGATGCTACCAATCGAGCTTTCGATTCCGATCTAAAGCCTACCCCTGAGAACGAAACGTCCAACAAGCCCGACGCCCTATTCACCGTCGCGCCAGATGTGGACATGGAGTGCCTGCTCGCGAACCTGAGCGAAAGCCTGGCTTCGGCCAATGCGATGATCAATGATCTGGCATTCGATCTGGAAGGCTCGCGACGGCATGTCGCGTTGGGGATTTTGCAGTTGATTGAGCTGAGTGAATTGTTGGCGAATCGGGCTTTGGATGTCGTTGAGATGAGGTAGGGCGGGGAGTTGGCTGCCCCAGGCATAAAAAAGGTCTTGCTTGGCAAGACCTTTTTTTGTCTCCGAGAGTCCCCGAAGCGGTAAGCTCTAATTGTGCAGGAGGTACTTGCACAATTACGGACGTCATCGAGGCGACGAATGCTGAGATTGTGCAACAGCCTGCAGGGGTGGACATTACCGCGAGCCTGATCGCCAGGGCTGCCGTTGCCAGAGCGGATTGCGCGGCCATGGCGCAGGCCACACCGACCATGTCAGCCATGCACTCCATGCAGGTCCCAACAGAACACTCAGCGCCGCGAATGGGTAGGTTCGGGTAGGGCGTTGTCCGCTGTTTCAGCAAGGGGCGCGGTGGCCCACGCTGCGGGCGAGCGAGATTGGGGAAGTTGTTACCGTATCGTTGGCATCCGGCTTAATCGCGCAGACGGGACGCCCAGACGCATACGTTTAACGCTGTCGCCGCGAAGATAAATAAAGATTCAGGCATTAAAAAGCCGGCTTATGGCCGGCTTCTCGTTGACTGATTCAGTTCGTTTTTGACAAACCTTACCAGCCTTCAAAACGTACATCCGGCTCTTGCGGCCGGCTGTGGGACTTGGTCAGAAAGTGATCTGCCTTGTCGGTGCGAGGCGTGGGCTCGCAAATGTGGGGCGCAGGATACGCGGGTTTTCTTCGGAATCCCAGTGGTAAGCGGTGTGGAATCATTGGGTTAGCGGAATGCAGGTAAAAAGCAGGGGCAGCTGCGCAGCCCAGCGGGAGCAAGCTCCCTCGCCACGGGGGAGCTGTGTTGGTAGGAGCCGCGTGGGTCAATCGAACACCTGCGGTCGTTTTTTCGAGAGGGTGGACCACCAGAAGACCCAGCCGATCACGCGGATGTGCTGGGCTTCGATCTGTTCGGCGCTGAAGACTTCGTCGGGGTAGGCGGCGCTGTTGTGGCTGCGCAGGCGCAGTCGGTTGCCGGGGATGCGGTGCAGGTATTTGATGCGGAGCATGCCGTCGTGTTCGAGGGCGTAGATCTGGCCGTCGACGACTTGGGTCAGGCCGCGGTCGATGGCGACGGTGGAACCGTCTTCGATGCGTTCGGCCATGCTGTCGCCGACCATGGTGATGCAAATGACGTCGTTGGGGTTGATGTCGAGGGATTCGAGGTGGCTGCGGGGCAGACGGATGGACTGGTCGGGGTCTTCGATGATGTGCGTTGTGGTTTCGCCGGGGGCGATGGGTGCTTCCTTGTGGAAGGGCAGCTCAATGTCGAGGGTTTCCGGCACGCTGTAGACGCCCTGGGTTTCCGCGGCGTCGTAGGTAATGCCCGGGCCGAGCCCCAAGGGGGTTTGCGGGCCTTCACCGCTGGCGAGCCATTCAGGGCTGACGGTCAGCATGCGGGCAATGTTGTGGATGCGCCCCGGCGGGATGCCGCGGTTGAACCAGTTGTTTACGTGCTGCGACTTCACGCCGTAAAGCCTGGCGAAGTCGACAGATCGGATGTTGGCTTCTTTGAGAAGGGCTCTGAAGCGATCGCCGCTGGATATGATTTTCATAAACGGAAAGTTTAGGGCCGACAGTGTTTTCAGCAATAAACATGTCGTTCCGATTTATAAGATGATCTTTCCGTTTGCGGGAATGGAACTAGGCAAGTTAAACATAATTAAACAGTTGGGCGGTCATGTTAATACTTTCACGTATTAAGCGGCATTAAGGCATAAAAAAACCCCGGTGCATACCGGGGTTCTTTTACTTGCAGTTTCAGCCCTTGTAGGCGGCAACCGACTTGGTGATCGCTTCGCGGGCGGCGTCGGCGCCGGCCCAGCCTTCGATCTTGACCCACTTGCCTTTTTCGAGGTCTTTGTAGTTCTCGAAGAAGTGTTCGATCTGCTGGATCAGCAGGGCTGGCAGGTCGGTGTATTCCTTCACGTCGACATACAGTTGCGACAGTTTGTCGTGTGGTACTGCGATGACTTTGGCATCGCCGCCGCCGTCGTCGGTCATGTTCAGGATGCCGACAGGACGGGCGCGGATGACCGAGCCTGGCGCAACCGGGTAAGGGGTCACGACCAGTACGTCGAGGGGGTCGCCGTCGTCGGCCAGGGTGTTGGGGATGTAACCGTAGTTGGCCGGGTAGAACATCGGGGTGGCCATGAAACGGTCAACGAACAGGCAATCGCTGTCTTTGTCGATTTCGTATTTGATCGGGGCGTGGTTGGCCGGGATTTCGATCGCGACGTAGATGTCGTTCGGCAGGTCTTTGCCAGCCGGAATCTTGCTGTAGCTCATTGGGCGGTGCCCCCGTTAGTTGACCAGATGACTGGTCGGATTGACCAAAAAGTGGCGGCGATTATAGGCATATTCGGCCGCTGATGCCACGTTACCAGGGTCGTAGAGACCTTAGTATGACGCCTGATAGACCGGATCTTCGGCCTGAAGTTGCCGCAGCCGGGCCAACGGGTCCTGGCGGTAGAACGCCTTGAGCTGTTCGTACACCTTTGGGTAGGCCTGATGCAGCAGGTCCGGGGCGCTGAAGAAGTATTCGCTGGTGACGGCGAAGAACTCCGCCGGGTTTTCCGCCGCGTAGGGATCGATGGCGGTTTCTGCGTCGGGGTTCAGGTCGAGTTGGCGGTTGAGGTCGTCGAAGGCCTCTTGCATGGCTTGCGCCCAGTCGCTGACGCGCATGTCGGCGTGCAGCGGCGGCAGGCCGTTGGCGTCGCCGTTGAGCATGTCGAGTTTGTGCGCCAGTTCGTGGATCACCAGGTTGTAGCCTTCCCAGCCGCCGCTCGCCATCACGCCGTCCCAGGCCAGGATGATCGGGCCCTGAGGCCAGGCTTCGCCGCTGTGTTCGCCGTCCCATTCGTGCTCGATGCCGCTGGCGTCGCGGTAGCGCTGGGGGCTGAGGAAGTCGTCCGGGTAGAGGACGATTTCGTGGAAGCCCTGGTACCAGTTCAACTCGCCGAGGTGCATTAGCGGCAATTGCGCCTGGGCGGCAAGCAACAGGCGTTGTTCCTGGTGCAGTTCGACGCCGGGCAGGGCGGTGAGGTGTTTGTCGTGCAGGAACAGCACGCTGGCGTCACGCAGCCATCGGTCTTCCTCGGCACTGATACCGTCGAGAAAGCTCAGTTGATGGCGCACCCGCTGCCAGGTTTCGTCGGCAACGGGGTGTTTGGCCAGGGTGCGGCGGCGACGCCAGGTGCTGAGAGACCACATGGCCGATCAGCGCGTCTCGGCTTTCGAGCCGCGCTGGCTCATTTTGCTGCGTACCAGGCCGATGATCATCGGCAGCAGCGACAGCAGGATGATGCCCACTACCAGCAGCGACAGGTTCTGCTTGATGAAGGGCACGTTGCCGAAGAAGTAGCCGAGGGTCACCAGGCCACCGACCCAGAGCACAGTGCCGAGGACGCTGAAGCCGAAGAAACGCGGGTAGGGCATTCTGCCGACGCCGGCGACGAAGGGCGCGAAGGTGCGGATGATTGGCAGGAAGCGCGCTAGCGTTACGGTCTTGCCGCCGTGTTTGTCGTAGAAGTCATGGGTCTGTTGCAAATAGTCGCGGCGGAAGATTTTCGAGTTCGGGTTGCTGAACAGCTTCTCGCCGGCGGTGCGACCAATGAGGTAGTTGGTGCTGTCGCCGAGGATGGCCGCAAGCATCAACAGTCCTCCTAGCAGCAGCGGGTCCATGGCGCCACCGGCTGCCACCGCGCCGGCGATGAACAGCAGGGAATCGCCTGGCAGGAACGGCATTACCACCAGGCCGGTTTCACAGAAGATCACCAGGAACAGGATGGCGTAGATCCACGTCCCGTAGTTGGTCACGAGCATGTCGAGGTAGACGTCGAGATGCAGAATGAGGTCGAGGGGGTTGAAATCCATGAATGACACCTTGGTGGCGGCCCGGCTCGGCGGGCTAGTGGGTCTGGCTTGGAGTAAGACTACAGCGTGTGCAGCTTTTTCTTACAAGCCGGGAAGATCGGAATTATACGGGGTGGAGGGTGATGAGCGGGGGGAGTTTGTAGCTGGGGATGTCTGGGGAATGGCTGGGTAAGATGTCCGCCGCTTTTGTGGCGAGGGAGCTTGCTCCCGCTGGACCGCGAAGCGGTCCCAAAGCAGCCTGCTCGGTCGGCCTGATACATCACATGCTCAGGTTTTGGGGCTGCTGCGCAGCCCAGCGGGAGCAAGCTCCCTCGCCACGGGGGGCTGAGTCAGGCCTCAGGCCAGGGCTGTTGCGGGCAGCCCAGAGGGATCAAAGCCCTTCGCTGATCGGCAACACGTAGTTCTTGAACTCGGTGTCTTCCTTGAAGCCAATCGATTCGTAGGTTTTCTGCGCCACGTCGTTGTTGCTGCTGGTGGAGACGCGCATGCGCACGGCGTTGGTTTCCTTGGCCATTTTTTTTGCGGTGCGGATCAGGTTGTCGGCAACGAGCTGGCGGCGGGCGTCTTCGGCGACATAGATGTCGTTGAGGATCCATACGCGCTTGAGCGACAGCGACGAATAGCTTGGGTAGAGCTGGCAGAACCCCAGCAACCGGCTGTCGTCGTCATCCGGCAGGGCCAGGTAGATCACCGATTCCTTGCGGCGCAGGCGTTTTTCGAGGAACGCCCGGGACGAGTCCGGATAGGGCAGCGAGCCATAGAACTCCCGGTATTTGACGAACAATGGGGTCAGCAGGTCCAGGTGTTCCAGCGTCGCTTGGATAATCCGCATGGTAGGTCTCGTCTGCAAGGGTCGACATGGCGTCCGACAACAACGGCGGACTACCGTGCCAAGATGCTGCCTGAAAGCGGATCAAAAACGCAATTGGCCAAACGGATCAGCTTGGGGGCGGCGCCAGTAGGAAATTACCTTTCATATCGGCACCGTTTTCCGCCTCTAGAGTGTGAACCTGGGCTTCGTCCTTCAGATTGACCCCCGAAAGCTGCCGGCGGCAGGCCTCGCGCATCAGGTAGATCAGGCGATGGGCCGCCATGCCGTAGCTCAGGCCTTCGAGGCGGACATTGGAAATGCAGTTGCGATAGGCATCGTTCAGGCCAACCTTGGGGGCGTAGGTGAAATAAAGTCCCAGGCTGTCGGGGGAGCTGAGGCCGGGGCGTTCGCCGATCAGGATCACCGACATCTTGGCGCCGAGCCGTTCGGCCACTTCATCGGCCACGGCCACCCGGCCTTGTTCCACCAAAACGATTGGCGACACAGACCAGCCTTCAGCAGTGATTTGTTCTTCCAGTCGCGCCAGGAACGGCAGCGTATGGCGATGCACCGCCAGCGCCGACAGGCCGTCAGCCACCACGATAGCCAAATCCACGCCGCCCGGATGGGCCGCCGCGTAGTCCTGCAGGATCTGTACGGAAGCATCGTCGAGCCGTCGGCCCAGGTCCGGACGCTGCAGATAGCTGTTTCGATCTGCCGCCGCGCTGTGAAGCAGCAGGCTTTCGTGGCCGCGCTCCGTGAGTTGTGCACGGATGCCCTGGTGATCGAACGCCAGGTGCACGGCGTCGCGGGCCTGGGCGTGGGCGAACTGGAAGTCCAGTTGCGCCGAGGTCGGCAGGCTGGTGCCGGTGCGGCCCAAGGCGATGCGTGCCGGGGTCAGGTTGCGCAGATTCAGCCAGGGGTTTTGTGGCTCGACAGGTTTTTTATCCATGGGCAACTCACTCATAAATGCAGCTCATCCCAAATGCGCCAAGGCATGACGAAACGCCGGTGGCAGGTTGTCACCGAACCGCACCCGACCATCGGCCTGGGTGAAGATGCCCATGTTCGCCAGCCATTGCTCGAATTCCGGCGCCGGTTTCAGGCCCAGGGTCTGGCGGGCGTAGAGGGCGTCGTGGAACGAGGTGGTCTGGTAGTTGAGCATGATGTCGTCGGAGCCGGGGATGCCCATGATGAAGTTGATCCCGGCCACGCCCAGCAGGGTCAGCAGGGTGTCCATGTCGTCCTGGTCGGCTTCGGCGTGGTTGGTGTAGCAGATGTCGCAACCCATCGGCACGCCCAGCAGCTTGCCGCAGAAATGGTCTTCAAGGCCGGCGCGGATGATCTGTTTGCCGTTGTACAGGTATTCCGGGCCGATGAAGCCGACCACCGTGTTCACCAGGAACGGGTTGAAATGGCGCGCCACGGCGTAGGCTCGGGTCTCGCAGGTCTGTTGATCGACGCCGTGGTGGGCGTTGGCCGACAGCGCGCTGCCCTGGCCGGTTTCGAAATACATCAGGTTGTTGCCGAGGGTGCCGCGCTTCAGGCTGAGCCCGGCGTCGTAGCCTTCTTTTAACAGGCTCAGGCTGATGCCGAAACTGGCGTTGGCCGCTTCGGTGCCGGCGATGGACTGGAACACCAGATCCAGCGGCACGCCGCGGTTTGCCGCCTCGATGGAGGTGGTGACGTGGGTCAGCACGCAGCCCTGGGTCGGGATGTCGTAGCGCTGGATGATGGCGTCGAGCATTTCCAGCATCGCGCAGATCGAGGCCGTGCTGTCGGTGGCCGGGTTGATGCCGATCATGGCGTCGCCATTGCCGAAGAGCAGGCCGTCGAGGATGCTCGCGGCGATGCCGGCGGGTTCGTCGGTCGGATGGTTCGGTTGCAGGCGAGTGGACAGGCGCCCGCGCAGGCCAAGGGTGCCGCGGAACTTGGTGACCACGCGGATTTTCTGTGCAACCAGTACCAGGTCCTGCACGCGCATGATCTTCGAGACGGCGGCGACCATTTCCGGGGTCAGCCCGGGAGCCAGCGCCCGCAGGCTGTGTTCGTCGGCGGCGTCGCTGAGCAGCCAGTCGCGAAAGCCGCCGACCGTGAGGTGGCTGACGGCGGCGAAGGCTTGTTTGTCATGGGTGTCGACGATCAGCCGGGTGACCTCGTCGGCCTCGTAGGGAATCAGCATTTCCTGCAGGAAATGGCTGAGTGGCAAGTCGGCCAAGGCCATTTGCGCGGCCACGCGTTCGCCATCGTTGAGCGCGGCGATCTCGGCGAGAAAATCCCCGGAACGCGCCGGGCTGGCCTTGGCCATCAGGTCTTTGAGGCTGTCGAAGCGGTAGGTCTGGGCGCCGACGGAATGGGCGAATGCGGCCATGGGCGGTGTCCTCCTGGTTTTCTATATAACTCAAATACATCCGGTAAACCCTGTGGGAGCGAGCTTGCTCGCGATAGCGGAGTATCAGTCGACAACTACTCTGCTGACCCACCGCTATCGCGAGCAGGCTCGCTCCCACAGGGGAGGGTGAAACCGTGTGCACTTCTATATGGCAGGCACCGGACCTCGGGCCCGGTGCCGGTGCAACTTCAGATACCTGTGAGCATAGCGTCCGCCGGCGCGTCGGAGCGTTGCTTGGCGGTCAGTTGGAAATACAGGTAGCCGACGATCATGAAGCCGAGGAACACCAGGCCGATCACTGTGTTGAACCAGGCCATCGCCACCAGGCACACCACTGCCAGGAACAGCGCGATGCCCGGCACGAGCGGGTAGCCCGGCGCGCGGAAGGTGCGTTCCAGGTTCGGCTCCGTCTTACGCAGCCGGAACAGGCTGAGCATGCTGATGATGTACATCACGATGGCGCCGAACACCGACATGGTGATCATCGCCGCCGTCAGGCTCATGCCCTGCAGGTTGACCAGGCCATCGCTATAGATCGCCGCGATGCCGATGACGCCGCCGGCCAGGATCGCCCGGTGCGGGGTCTGGAAGCGCGACAGTTTCGCCAGGCCGCGAGGCAGGTAGCCGGCCCGGGCGAGGGCGAAGAATTGCCGCGAGTAGCCGAGGATGATCCCGTGGAAACTCGCCACCAGGCCGAACAGACCAATCCACACCAGCATGTGCATCCACGTTGAGTCGTTGCCGACCACAGCCTTCATGGCCTGGGGCAGCGGGTCGTTGATGTTCGACAGTTGGCGCCAATCGCCGACGCCGCCGGCCATGATCATCACGCCGATGGCCAGGAACACCAAGGTCAGGATGCCGCTGACATAGGCGCGCGGGATGGTGCGTTTCGGGTCCTTGGCTTCTTCGGCGGCCATGGCCGCGCCTTCGATGGCGAGGAAGAACCAGATCGCGAAGGGAATCGCCGCGAAGATGCCCGGGATCGAGGCGAGGGTGAACTCATTGGAGCCCGACCAGCCGTTGAGCACGAAATTGCTGAAGCTGAAGCCCGGCGCGACCACGCCCATGAACACCAGCAACTCGGCGACTGCCAGCACGGTGACCACCAGCTCGAAGGCGGCGGCGATGCTGACGCCGAGGATGTTTAGGGTCATGAATATGATGTACGCGCCAACCGCTGCGAGCTTGGGATCGAGCTCGGGAAATTGCACGTTGAGGTAGGCACCGATGGCCATGGCGATGGCTGGCGGCGCAAAGACGAATTCGATCAGGGTGGCGATCCCGGCGATCAATCCGCCTTTCTCACCAAACGCCCGTCGGCTGTAGGCAAAAGGCCCGCCGGCGTGGGGAATTGCGGTGGTCAGTTCGGTGAAACTGAAGATGAAGCAGGTGTACATCAACGCCACCATGAGGGCGGTGACGAGAAACCCCAGGGTCCCTGCGGTGCCCCAGCCGTAGCTCCATCCGAAGTATTCGCCGGAAATCACCAGGCCGACGGCAATGCCCCATAAATGCAGGGTGCCGAGTGTGGGTTTGAGTTGGGTGGTAGAAGTCATAAGTCCTCTCTGTCTTTTTTATTGTTTGATCTATTGGACTTTCGGGTTTGCTGTGGAGCGGGCACGCAAGGCTCATGCCAGAGCGGTGGGACGTAGTTTGATGTTGTCTGTGAGGACGCCATCGCGAGCAAGCTCGCTCCCACAATGGATCTGTCTCAACCCTGGAAACGAGTTATCCACAAATCCCTGTGGGAGCGAGCTTGCTCGCGATAGCGATCTAAAGGGCCAGGCAGAATGACCTGCCCGGCCCCAAGGGCTTAGAAGAACCCCAACGGATTGATGTCGTAGCTCACCAGCAGATTCTTGGTCTGCTGGTAATGATCGAGCATCATCTTGTGCGTCTCACGCCCCACGCCAGACTTCTTGTAGCCGCCAAACGCGGCATGCGCCGGGTACAGGTGGTAGCAGTTGGTCCAGACGCGCCCCGCCTTGATCGCCCGGCCCATTCGGTAGGCGCGGTTGATGTCGCGGGTCCAGAGGCCGGCGCCGAGGCCGAACTCGGTGTCGTTGGCGATCGCCAGGGCTTCGGCTTCATCCTTGAAGGTGGTGATGCTCACCACCGGGCCGAAGATTTCTTCCTGGAACACGCGCATCTTGTTGGTGCCCTTGAGCAGGGTCGGCTGGATGTAATAACCGCTGGCGAGGTTGCCTTCGAGTTTTTCCACCTTGCCGCCGGTCAGCAGCTCGGCGCCTTCGCCCCGGGCGATTTCCAGATAAGACAGGATCTTGTCGAATTGCTGCTCGGACGCCTGGGCGCCGACCATGGTGTCGGTGTCCAGCGGGTCGCCGCGCTTGATCTGCTGGATCTTCTTCATCACCACTTGCATGAATTCGTCGTAGATCGACTCTTGCACCAGCGCCCGGGATGGGCAGGTGCAGACTTCACCCTGGTTGAAGAACGCCAGCACCAGGCCTTCGGCGGCTTTTTCGATGAAGCTCGGCTCGGCCTGCATGATGTCTTCGAAGAAGATGTTCGGCGACTTGCCGCCCAGTTCCACGGTGGACGGGATGATGTTTTCGGCGGCGCATTTCATGATGTGCGAGCCGACCGGGGTCGAGCCGGTGAAGGCGATCTTGGCGATGCGCTTGCTGGTGGCGAGGGCTTCGCCGGCTTCCTTGCCGAAACCTTGCACCACGTTCAGCACGCCCGGCGGCAGCAGGTCGCCGATCAACTCCATCAGCACGCAGATGCCCAGCGGGGTTTGTTCGGCGGGCTTGAGCACCACGCAGTTGCCGGCGGCCAGGGCCGGCGCGAGCTTCCAGGCGGCCATCAGCAGCGGGAAGTTCCACGGGATGATCTGCCCGACCACGCCCAGCGGTTCATGGATGTGATAGGCCACGGTGTTGCCGTCGATCTCGGCGGCGGCGCCTTCCTGGGCCCGCAGGCAACCGGCGAAGTAGCGGAAGTGGTCGGCGGCCAGGGGGATGTCGGCGTTGAGGGTTTCACGCACGGCCTTGCCGTTGTCCCAGGATTCGGTGATCGCCAGGGTTTCGAGGTTCTGTTCGATGCGGTCGGCGATTTTCAGCAGGATCAGCGAACGCGCCTGGACCGATGTGGCGCCCCAGGCATCAGCGGCCGCGTGGGCAGCGTCGAGGGCTTTGTCGATGTCTTCGGCGGTGGAACGTGGAAATTCTGCAATGGGCTGGCCATTGACCGGGGAAGTGTTGGTGAAGTACTGACCTTTGACAGGCGCGACGAACTCGCCGCCGATGTAGTTACCGTATTTGGCCTTGAACGAAACGATAGCGCCTTCAGTACCGGGGTGAGCGTAACGCATGATGAGTTCTCCTTGGCTTTTGTGCTTATTAGGGAGCCGCGCAAAAAAACGCGCTGGTACTCAAGCCTAGAGCAAAGGTCGGGCCATTGCCTTGTGGCGCCCGGAAATCAAGACTTTGGGAGGAGCTGGTCGGACAAACGGAGGAGCTGTGTCACGGTTGCGATACGGCGGGTGTGACAGTTTGTGCCATCGGCGAGACAGTCTGTGACTGGCAGGTCGCGCCAGCATTGCAAAGGTCGGTGGGCTGGAGGATGCTGGCGTCGAAGCCAAGTCTATGGACGGACCGCTTTTCGTGGCGAGGGAGCTTGCTCCCGCTGGACCGCGAAGCGGTCCCCCCCCAAAGCCAACTCGGTCAGCCTGATGCACCGCGTGCTCAGGTTTCGGGTCTGCTACGCAGCCCAGCGGGAGCAAGCTCCCTCGCCACGGGAAATGTGTCGGCAGGTCCAGAGGATCCTTCGGGAGAACAATAAGAAATGCACAGCAACCATTTGAGTCGCCATGCCCGGCAAGTCCTCACGGTCACTCAGGGCAAGGCCCATTTGCAGGGGCCTGGCAGCGATCCTTCGATTGCCCGTTCCTGGCTGCGCTGCCTTGAGGACTATCACCTCGACCCGGCGCAGAACCTGGCGCCGACCGTGCTTGAGCATGGCCGGTTGCTGGAAAGCCGCGAGCGCTTGCAGCAGGTTCTGCATATCGCCGGTACCGAGATGACCAGCCTGCATCAACAATTGTCCGGCGCCGGCCATGCCGTGCTGTTGACCGATGCCCGGGGCGTGATCCTCAACTGCGTCACCGCCCCTAGCGAACGGAAGATTTTCGAACGGGCCGGCCTCTGGCTCGGCGCCGACTGGAGCGAAGCCTGTGAAGGCACCAACGGCATCGGTACCTGCCTGGTGGAACGCCAGGCCCTGACCATCCACCAGGAAGAACATTTTCGCGGCCGCCACACCGGCCTGACCTGCTCGGCGAGCCCGGTGTTCGACCCTCATGGCGAGCTGCTGGCGGTGCTCGACGTGTCCTCGGCGCGGCCGGACGTATCGCGCCAGAGTCAGTTCCACACCATGGCCCTGGTCAATCTCTCGGCGAAGATGATCGAGAGCTGTTATTTCCTTCGTTGTTTCGACAATCAATGGCTGCTGCGCTTTCATCTGCAGGCCGAGTCCGTGGGGTTGTTCAGCGAAGGGCTTATGGCGTTCGACGGCGAAGGACGCATCTGTGCAGTCAACCAGAGCGCGCTGAACCTGCTCGGGCACCTTCGCGGTGGCTTGCTCGGCCAGCGGGTCGAGGACTTCTTCGACTGTTCGCTGGATGAGTTGCTGGGCCGGGCCAGCGCCCAGGCCAGTGCCAGTTGGCCGCTGCGCACCCGTGACGGTCGGCACTTGTTCGCGGTCCTGCGTGGGCAAGCTCGTAGCGTGCCGGCTGCGGTCGCGCCTGCGCTCAAGGCTGTCGAGCCCGCCCGTCTGCCGGGCATCTGCCTGGGGGACGCGGCGTTGCAGGAACATTTTCGCAAGGCTTTGCGGGTGTTCGAGCGCGATGTGCCCCTGCTGATCCAGGGCGAAACCGGTTCCGGCAAGGAGGCGTTTGCCAAGGCCGTGCACCACGCCAGCCAGCGCGCCGGGAAAAACTTTGTCGCGCTCAATTGCGCCGCGATTCCGGAAAGTCTGATCGAGAGCGAGTTGTTTGGTTATCGCGGCGGCAGCTTCACCGGCGCGCGCAAGGAAGGCATGCGCGGCAAGCTGCAACAGGCCGACGGCGGCACGCTGTTTCTCGATGAGATCGGCGATATGCCCCTGGCCTTGCAGACCCGTTTGCTACGGGTGCTGGAGGATCGTCAGGTAGTACCCATCGGCGGCGAACCCGAGGCGGTGAACGTGCGCATCATCAGCGCCACTCACCGGCAATTACTCGACCGCGTGGCCGACGGCAGTTTTCGCGAGGATTTGTACTACCGCCTCAACGGCCTGGAAATCCCGCTTCCGGCATTGCGCGAGCGCAGCGACAAATCCCAGTTGCTGGATTTCCTTCTGGCCGAGGAGAGCGGTGCCGAGACGGTGTCCATCGATGAACCGGCGCGCCAGGCGCTGCTGGCGTTCGACTGGCCGGGCAACGTGCGGCAGTTGCGCAATGTGCTGCGGACTCTTGCGGCGTTGTGCGACGGCGGGCGGATTGGGCTGGAGGATTTGCCGGCGATGATTCGCCAACGCCCGGTTGCGGTGGTCGAAACCCCGACCGAGCATCCGTTGGAAGATGCCGAGCGCCTGGCGTTGCTCGATGCGCTGGAACGTCAGCGTTGGCACATGACCCACACCGCCGAACAGCTGGGGATTAGCCGCAATACCCTCTACCGCAAGCTGCGCAAGCACGCCATCGCCCGATAAACCACTGACTGCCTTTGTGGCGAGGGAGCTTGCTCCCGCTCGGCTGCGCAGCAGTCGCCTTTGGTTTCAGAGTGAAGGAAGCTTGGGGCTGCTTTGCAGCCCAGCGGGAGCAAGCTCCCTCGCCACAAAAACCTGTGCTCCAGCAGGAGTCTGCGGTGTTCTGGCGCGGATAAGTTCGAAACACAAGGTGCGATTTCCCCCTCCCTACGCTAACCTGCGGCCATGTTTACGAGGTCGACTATGCACATCCATATTCTCGGTATTTGCGGCACTTTCATGGGTTCGATGGCGGTCCTGGCCAAGGAACTGGGCCATCATGTAACCGGCTCCGACGCGAACGTCTACCCGCCGATGAGCACACAGCTGGAGGCTCAGGGCATTGAGCTGACCCAAGGTTACGACCCGGCGCAACTGGACCCGGCGCCTGACCTGGTGGTCATCGGCAATGCCATGTCCCGTGGCAACCCGGCGGTGGAATACGTGCTCAACAAAGGCTTGCCGTACGTGTCGGGGCCGCAGTGGCTGGCCGATCATGTGTTGCAGGGCCGTTGGGTCCTGGCCGTCGCCGGTACTCACGGCAAGACCACCACCAGCAGCATGCTCGCCTGGGTGCTAGAGCACGCGGGCATGAGCCCGGGTTTCCTGATCGGTGGCGTGCCGCAGAACTTTGCGGTGTCGGCGCGCCTCGGTGGCACGCCGTTCTTCGTGATCGAGGCCGATGAATACGACAGCGCGTTCTTCGACAAACGCTCGAAATTCGTCCACTACCGTCCGCGCACGGCGATCCTCAACAATCTTGAGTTCGACCACGCTGACATCTTCCCCGATCTGCCGGCTATCGAGCGCCAATTCCACCATTTGGTGCGGACCATCCCAAGTGAAGGCCTGGTCATCCACCCGACCACCGAGCCGGCCTTGCAGCGGGTCATTGAAATGGGCTGCTGGACCCCGGTGCAGACCACCGGGGCGGGCGGTCAGTGGCAGGTCAAGCTGCTCAAGGATGACGGTTCGGCGTTTGAAATCATGTTCGAAGGTCAGTCCCAAGGCGTGGTCGAATGGGACATGACCGGCCAGCACAACGTCGCCAACGCCTTGGCGACGCTGGCGGCGGCCCGGCACGTCGGGGTGGTCCCGTCCATGGGCATCGCCGCGTTGAGCGCGTTCAAGAGTGTGAAACGGCGGATGGAGAAAGTCGCCGAGGTGAACGGCATCACCATTTATGACGACTTCGCCCACCATCCGACCGCTATTGCCACCACCCTCGACGGTCTGCGCAAGCGCATCGGCGATGCGCCGCTGATTGCGATCATCGAGCCGCGCTCCAATTCCATGAAACTCGGCGCTCACCGCGACGGCCTGCCGGAAAGCGTGGTCGATGCCGACCAGGTGATCTGGTACGCGCCGGCCAACCTCGGTTGGGACCTCGGCGCCACGGCTGCGCTGTGCACGGTGCCGTCGATTGTCAGCGATTCCCTGGAGGGCATCATCGAGCGCGTGAAGAGCCAGGCCCAGCCCGGCACCCATGTGGTGATCATGAGCAATGGCGGCTTCGGCGGCCTGCACGGCAAACTCGCCGAGGCACTGAAATGAATACTCGCTTGGAGAGCAACGGCCCCGAACGCATCACGCTGGCAATGACCGGCGCTTCCGGCGCCCAGTACGGCTTGCGCCTGCTCGATTGCCTGGTGCGTGAGGATCGCGAGGTGCACTTCCTCATCTCCAAGGCCGCGCAGTTGGTGATGGCCACCGAGACTGACGTGACGTTGCCACCCAAGACGCAGATGATGCAGGCCTTTCTCACCGAGTACACCGGTGCGGCGGCAGGGCAGATTCGTGTGTATGGCAAGGAAGACTGGATGTCACCGGTGGCTTCGGGCTCCGGCGCGCCGGCGGCGATGGTCGTGGTGCCGTGTTCCACCGGTACGCTGTCGGCGATCGCCACCGGGGCCTGCAACAACCTGATCGAGCGGGCGGCGGACGTCACGCTCAAGGAACGCCGTCAGTTGATCCTGGTGCCGCGGGAAGCGCCATATTCGAGCATTCACCTGGAGCACATGCTCAAGCTGTCGAACATGGGCGTGACCATCCTGCCGGCCTCGCCGGGCTTCTACCATCAGCCGCAGACCATCGACGACCTGATCGATTTTGTGGTCGCGCGGATCCTCAACTTGCTGAACCTCCCGCAAGACATGCTGCCACGTTGGGGCGAGCATCATCCGGGCAGCGATGAATAAGCTGCTGGCGGTGTTGCTGGTGTTGCAACTGACCGGCTGCGCCACTGCCCGCACCCTCGACGCCGCCAAGCCGGGAGCGCCGGTGGTGTATGCGGGGACGCGGCTGGACATGTACGCGCTCAACGGCGGTTGCTGCGCCAAGGACCGTTTTGGCGCCGAGGCGCCGAGCTATCCGGGTCTCGATCTGCCGGGGAGTGCGCTGCTGGATACGTTGTTGTTGCCGTTGTCGTTGCTGACAGTGATTGGCGTGGGGTTTCAAGCAACCGGTGGGATGTAATAGACACCACGATGAGTGCCTGGCTTTGGATCGGTGGTGCGCCCTTCGCGAGCAGGCTCGCTCCCACAGGGCCTCGTTGAATGCGATCCTTGTGGGAGCGAGCCTGCTCGCGAAGGCGCCCGGCCAGGCACCACATGATCATTTGCCCAGCTTGCGCAACTCATCCGACTCCACTACCCGCACCCCATCCTGCTCCTCCAGCGCAAGTCGCCACATGGCCCTGGCCAGTTGGCAGGCTTCGATGCCGTGGTATTTGCCGGGGATCAGCTTGGACAACGGGCCGGCCAGTTGCTCGGCCAGGCGTGGTTCAACCCGGTCGCCCAACAGCAACGAAGGCCGGCAGATGGTCAGTTGCGGCCAGTCCTGCGCGCGGAGCGCAGCTTCCATTTCACCCTTGACCCGGTTGTAGAAAATCGAAGATTTCGGGTCGGCCCCGAGGGCGCTGATCACCACCAGGTGCCGTGCGCCCAGTTCACGCGCGCGTTTGGCGAAGGCCACCACCAGGTGCAGGTCGACCGCGCGAAAGGCCGATTCAGAGCCGGCTTTCTTGATGGTCGTGCCGAGGCAGCAGAAGGCGATGTCGACCTGACCGCCAAGCAGTGGCAGCAGTTCGGCCGGTTCCCCAACCGGGTTTTCCAGGTGCGGGTGTTCGGCCAATGGCCGGCGGGAAGGCGCCAGTACCCGCGTGATGGTCGGCTCGTTCAGCAGCCGGTCCAGTAGATGTTCCCCGGTCAATCCGGTCGCGCCGGCGAGCAAAACATGCTGAGGCGTCAAGTACATAGTGTTTCCCCCTTGATACGGTTCAGCTTAGTTGCTCTTTTTAGCCTCGTCGTTCAACGCAGCACTTTGTAATGCTTTTCGCGCCTGTTGCTTGCGCAACAGCTGCCAGTGAGAAAGCACGGTCCGGGGCACCCACATCTGTGGTTCGGACGCTTCGAAATTGTCCGCCTGCTCCCGTTCGGCAACGATGCCCTTGGCCCGCTTGAAAGCTTGTTCCAGATCGTCGGTCTGGTTCAGCGCCTGGGCGAACAAGGCATCGCCGAAGTAGGTGAAGTTGGCCTCCTCGGAGCAGCCGAAAGACACCCGGTCGGCCCGGGAGGCGGTCATGATCAGGGTCCGTTCGTCCTTGAGCGCGGGGATGAAACCGCCGGAATAACAGGCCGAGATCACGATGATCTTGTCGCGATTCTTCAGCGGCGCCAGCACTGCGGCCAATTCGTCAGCCGGCAGGTCGGCCAGCTCCATGCGCGGCTGGTCGAGTACCAGTTCATGTTCGCTGCTGCCGTGGCTGGTCAGGTAGATGAACACCAGGTCTTCCGGGCCGCTGCGTTCGGCCAGCGTGGCGGCGGCACGGCGCAGGTTTTCGCGAGTGGCCATGGGCCGGTCGCCGAGGTGATCGCGATGGTTCACCAGGCGAATCTGGCCGAATGCGCCAAAACGGCTGGCGAGCATGTTGGCGACGTAGTCGGACTCACGCAGGAACACGCTTTGCTTGCCATCGCCGCCCAGGGTCAGGCTGTACAGTTCCACCGCCGACGTCGAGGCCGGGATGTTGGCGAGGGCCTCGTCCAGCAGGCGACCCTGGGCCAGCAGGCCGAGTTCGAGCACATCGGGCAACAGCCTGCCGTCGGCGTCACGTATTCGTTGGCCGTTGGCCCAGGTGCCGCTCTGTACGGTGCCGTCGGTCAGCACCAGCGTGCCGCGCCCGTGGTAGCTGTCGCCTTCGAACTGGCCGATGTAGAAGCTGCCGTCGGGCAGGTTCAGGCGACCTTCGCCGGTGAAGCGCCAGTCATTGAAGCGCCCGCGGTAGTGGCTGCCATCGGCACCGATCAGTTCACCCTTGCCGGTCAGCGCACCGTCCTTGAACTGGCCGATCCAGACATCGCCATCGGCGTTTTCGTAGCGACCGCGGCCGTTGAGCTGGTTATTCCTGAAGCCGCCGATGTAGACGTCGCCTTCGGCGCTGTTGAACGTGCCCTTGCCCTGGAGCTGGCCGTCGACGAAATGGCCGGTGAACTGGTTGCCGCTGGCGTCGAAGCGCTGGCCTTCGCCGTTGGGCTTGCCGTTGACGAACGGGCCCTGGTACTGGCTGCCGTCGTCGAGTTCCAGGCGGCCGAGACCGGAGTAGCGGTCGGCCTTGAACTCGCCCCGGTAGGTCACGCCGTTTTCCTTGAGCGTGCCTTCACCGTCCCGCCGGCCCAACTTGAAACCGCCGGTGTAGCTGCTGGTCGGTGTGGTCAGGCTGCCCTGGCCGTGGAACAGGCCATGCTGGAACTGGCCGCGATAGACCTCGCCATTGCTGCCATGCCATTCCCCGGTGCCGTGCCACTGGCCCTTGTCGAACTGCCCGGCGTACCAGCTGCCGTTGGGATAGTCGATGCGTCCCTGGCCCTGCAACAGCCCGTCTACCAGATCGCCGCGATAGCGTCCGCCATCGGGCAGGCGTGCGTCTGGGGGCAGCGGTGATTCGCCGTTTCCGCAGGCGGTGAGCAGGAGGGTCAGGGTCAGGGGTACAAGTGCGCGCATAACGGGATCCAGGTAATCAGGCGACGAGTATGCCGCAGCTATGCGCGTTGAAGCGATGCGAAACTGCATGAGCGGTTTCGCGACCGCGAGGGCCTATACGAAGCAGAGTGACAGCGGCTCGGCGATGTAGGCCGGTTTTTCCGAGCCTTCGATTTCCAGGGTGGCGGTGGCCTTGAGCAGCCATTGGCCAGGTTTCTTCTCGGTAACGTCCACCAGGTCGACCTTGAGCCGGACCTTGGAATCGACTTTCACTGGCTGGATGAAGCGCACGCTGTCCAGCCCGTAGTTGATCACCATCTTCGCCCCCTCAGGAAGGAGCAGGATGTCTTCCATCAACTTGGGCATCAGCGACAGCGACAGGAACCCGTGGGCAATCGTGCTGCCGAACGGGGTCTGCGCGGCCTTGACCGGATCGACGTGGATGAACTGGAAGTCGCCGGTGGCTTCGGCGAACAGGTTGATACGCTCCTGGTCGATGGTCAGCCAGTCGGAGTATCCAAGTTCCTTGCCGACATAATCCTTGAGCTCTGCAACGGGAACGTAGGGCATTGAGACTCTCCTGGGGTCATCTGTTCTATTTTTCTGGAACGGGGATCTGTGTCCCCGCAAACCACTGTAGATCAACATGACCGGCGGGGCAGGTCATCGACCATGCTTTTTACGAATGCCGACCCATAGCGCGGGCGTGTTTATAATGCGCGCGCATGCTTGAACACGTGTTACAGGGGAGAGAACGGATGTTGCTACGGGGCCTGACCTGGCTGGTGCTGTTCCAATTGCTGGGCACCGCCATCAATCATTTGTTCCTGCCGATCCTGCCGGGACCGATCATCGGGCTGCTGCTGTTGCTGGGCTATCTGATCGCCCGTGGCGAAGTCAGCGAGCCGTTGAACCTTGCCGCCAGCAGCCTGCTGCGTTATCTGCCGTTGCTGCTGGTGCCGCCGGCGGTGGGGGTGATGGTCTATGCGCGGGCGATCGCTGCCGACTTCTGGGCCATCGTTGGCGCGCTGGTGTTGTCGCTGGTGCTCTCCGTGGCGCTGACGGGCGTGCTGATGCAACGTTTGGCCCGGCGTCATATCGTCGAGCCGGAGGATGCCCGATGATGTTCGATTGGCAGGGGGCCTGGACGTCGGTGATTCACCATCCACTGTTCGGCATCGGCATTACCCTGGGCGCCTACCAGTTGGTGCTGGCGGCGTACGAAAAGACCCGTTGGGTGTTCCTGCAGCCGGTATTGATGTCGATGGTGCTGTTGATCGTCGTGCTGGTCGGCTGCGGCATCAGCTACGCGGAGTACCGCAAAAGCACCGAGATTCTAAGCATTTTGCTGGGCCCCGCGACCGTGGCGCTGGCGGTGCCGTTGTACCTGAACCTGCGCCGGATCCGCCAATTGTTCTGGCCGATTTTTACTACGCTGGTGATAGGCGGGGTGTTTGCCACCGGCTCTGCGGTGGTGCTGGGCTGGGCTTTTGGCGCCGAACACATGATTCTGATGACCATGGCGCCCAAGTCGGTCACTTCGCCGATCGCCATGTTGGTGGCCGAGCAGATCGGTGGCGTGGCGGCGATGGCGGCGGTGTTCGTGCTGATCACCGGGGTGCTTGGCGCGATCCTCGGCCCGAGCATTCTGACCCGGCTCGGTGTCCATAGCCCTGAGGCCCGGGGCATCGCCCTGGGGCTGACTGCCCATGCGGTGGGTACGTCGGTGGCCTTGCAGGAAAGCGAGGAGTCCGGTGCCTTCGCGGCGCTGGCGATGAGTCTGATGGGCGTGGCCACGGCGGTGCTGCTGCCGCTGGTGGTGTCAATGACGGTCTAAGGAACAGGTTATGAGCTTGCCGCTTTTCCCATTGAACACCGTGCTGTTTCCCGGTTGCATCCTCGACCTGCAGATATTCGAGGCGCGTTACCTCGATATGATCGGGCGCTGCATGAAAAAAGGCGAAGGCTTCGGGGTGGTCTGCATCCTTGACGGCGAAGAGGTCGGTATCGCGCCCGACGGTTATGCCCGGGTGGGCTGCGAGGCGCTGATTACCGACTTCTCCCAGCAGGACAACGGCCTGCTGGGCATTCGTGTGCAGGGCGGCCGGCGCTTCATCGTGCATGCCAGCAGTGTCCAGCCGGATCAACTGACTGTCGCTGAAATCGAGTGGCTGGAAGACGAGCCGGAGCAACCGCTGCAGGACGAGGATGCCGACCTGGTGGCGCTGCTCAGGGCCCTGGCGGAACACCCGATGGTCGAGGCGCTGAACATGGGCACCGAGGCTACCGGTCAGCAGTCACTGGCCAATCAACTGGCCTATCTGCTGCCATTCAATGAACTGGACAAGATCGACCTGCTGCAGCTCGACGACCCGCAGCAGCGCCTGGATGCGATCCAGGCCTTGCTGGATGAGTTGCAGGGTGAGCTGTTTGCCTGACCTCATTTCTACCGAACACCGCTGGACCCTGTGGGAGCGAGCTTGCTCGCGATAGCGGTGGATCAGCTTGCATCAATATCGAATGTGCAGCCGTCATCGCGAGCAAGCTCGCTCCCACAGGATGGCTTACAGTGTCTCGGCATCAATAGGCATACCGCAACATCGCATGCGGAAGGTGCCGCAGGGCGAAGAAGCTGAACGCCGCCGCCAGCGCCGGCAGGACCAGCCACCAGACTTTCGGCGACATGGCGCGCAACGGTTCCTGGCGCTGGCTCAGCCACAGGACAGTGGCGCAGACCGTGGCGGCGAGCACGGCACCGGCGACGATGTCGCTCGGCCAGTGGGCGCCGAGGTACACCCGCGACAACGCAATCGCCAGCGCAGGTAACGAGCCGAGCAGTAGCCAGGTCAGGCGCAGGCGCGGTGGTTGGCCGCGACCGGCCAGTATCGCCAGGCTCAGGAACAGGGCGAAAGCGCCGGAGGCGTGGCCGCTGGGCATGCTGTAGCTGGTCAAGGGTTCGCTGAGGATCTCAGGGCGCACGCGGGCGAAAAACAGTTTCAATCCAGTGTTGGCCAGGGCCGTGAGCAGCATCGTGCCGCCGGCAAAGATTGCCTGCCGCCATTGTCGTGCAAACAGCAGCAACACGGTCACCAGGCTGCAGACGATCAGCATGTAGCGGAATTCACCGATCAGCGTGAACGTCACGGCGATCTCGTCCAGGGTCGCGCTGCGATGCTCCTGCACCAGGGCGATCAGGCCCTGGTCGAAGGCTGTGAGGTAACGAAAGCCGACAAACAGGCCGATCAGGATCGCCAGACCGACACTTGCGATGATCGCTGAGGCATGGCGATGACGACGCAGGCTGCTGTTGACACTCAGCCCGAGCATCACGGCGATGCTGCCGATGACCACGCCGGCCTGCGGCCAGAAACCTTCGGGCAACGGCAGGCGGAACGCTGCGCCGGTGGCCCAGCCCGGCAGCAGGTAGGCCACGGTCCAGCCCGCCGCGGCGAGCACGCTGACGGCGGCGAAGCGTGGGAACGGCATGTCGCACATCCCGGCTACCATCGGCAGCATCGGCCTCAGCGGCCCGATAAACCGCCCCACCAGCAGGCTGGCGATGCCATAGCGCTGGAAGTAGCTCTCGGCCGCGCTCATCCATTCCGGATGTTGCCGCAGCCCCGGCAGGCGCCGGATGTTCTGGTGGAAATGCCGGCCGAGGAAATAGGACACCAGATCCCCCAGCAGCCCACCCAGAAGGCCCAGCAACAACGTCTCGCCCAGGGACAAAGCGCCGCTGCCGGCCAGCACCGCGATCGCAAATAGCAAAACAGTGCCCGGCACGATCAACCCGGCGATGGCCAGGCATTCAATACAAGCAACGACAAACACCGCCACCGCCAGCCATTGCGGGTTGACGGTCAGCCAGCCGGTAATGCTATCGAGCCAAGGGCCCATAAGGACAACTCCATTTATTGTTCAAACCGCATGTTTTTTCTGTGGGAGCGAGCCAGCTCGCTCCCACAAGGTAATTCCGGGTGTAGCCAAAATCCGCGTCCACCGAAGATCCAATGTGGGAGCGAGCCTGCTCGCGAAAGCGGTGTATCAGTCAACATCAATGGTGCAGGACTGTCCTCTTCGCGAGCAGGCTCGCTTCCCCAGGGCAAATTTTCGATTCAGGAAAGCAGAAAATAATCCCGCCCCTCGACCTGCCCCCGTCGCAACGGGTTGCGGGTGCACCATGGCGCATAGGCGGCGTCGACGAAGCGGTAAAGCAGGTGCTCATCTCGTCCCAGCGGGATGCCCAGGCGAGTGGTCTGGATCACATTGACCGTTGGCACACCCACATCCTCCACCAGCAGCCGTTCAGGGTCGAAGCGTCTGGCGTCCCAGTCCGGCACTTTCAGGCCCAGCGCCTTGCACAGCAAGGTCTGTCCGGCACAAAGTTTCTGCGGCGTACGTGGCCGGCCTTGGGTATCGGGGTTGTTCAACAACATCTGCGCCAGGCTTGCCGGGCCGCTGATGGCGTCCACCCAGGGATACGCCGATTTGATCAATACGGCATTGCCGGGGCCTTGGGCGCTGAAATTCAGCGAATCGCCGCCCCGCGCGTAGTACATATAGATGTGGCCGCCATCCAGAAACAAAGCCTTACGCTTTTCCGTGTAGCCCAACGAGGCGTGGCTGCCCTTTTCGGCGAAGTAATACGCTTCGGTCTCGATGATCCTCGCGCTCAGCCACAGGTCGCCAACCTTGTGGCGAATCACCTTGCCCAGCAGATCCTTGGCAAGCTCCTGGGCGTCGCGGTCAAAAAAAGCGTGTGGCAAAGCAGTGGGCATCGGAGGCGAGTCGGTCATGGTCATGGACGGAACAGGGCCAAAAGTAGCGAGATGATAACAATGGAAAGCTTAATTACCGCTGAACATTCACGGAAACACTAGCGATTCATGCCGGTTTTGCTTCTCCGCCGGTCACCGCTGTCAGTCCATGCTGTTAGTCGCGGGTTACGACAGCTATAATCTGCCGCTTTCCTCTTTGCCAAGACCACACAGACCATGACTGAGTCCGTTCTTGACTACATGACCCGCCTGGGTCGCGCCGCCCGCGAAGCGTCGCGCATCATCGGTCGTGCCAGCACCGCGCAGAAAAACCGCGCCCTGCAGGCCGCCGCCAATGCGCTGGACGCTGCGCGCGCCGAGCTGTCCGCCGCCAACGAGCTGGACCTGGCCGCCGGCCGGGCCAATGGGCTCGAGCCGGCCATGCTCGAGCGCCTGGCGCTGACTCCGGCACGCATCGACGGCATGATCGTCGGTCTGCGTCAGGTGGCGGCTCTGCCGGACCCGGTCGGGGCGATTCGCGACATGAGCTATCGGCCATCGGGTATCCAGGTCGGCAAGATGCGCGTGCCCCTGGGTGTGGTCGGGATCATCTACGAGTCGCGGCCGAACGTGACCATCGACGCCGCGAGCCTGTGCCTGAAGTCGGGTAACGCGACCATCCTGCGCGGCGGTTCCGAGGCGATCCATTCGAACCGTGCGATTGCCGCCTGCATCCAGCGCGGGCTGGCCGAAGCCAACCTGCCGGCGGCGGTCGTGCAAGTGGTGGAAACCACCGACCGCGCCGCGGTCGGCGCGTTGATCACCATGCCCGAGTTCGTCGACGTCATCGTTCCGCGTGGCGGCAAGGGCCTGATCGAACGAGTCAGCCGCGACGCCCGCGTACCGGTGATCAAGCACCTGGACGGCATCTGCCATGTCTACGTCAGCGCCCACGCCGAATTGCCCAAGGCCCAGCGCATCGCCTTCAATGCCAAGACCTACCGTTATGGCATCTGCGGCGCGATGGAGACCCTGCTGGTGGACCAGGCCGTCGCCGGGGATTTCCTGCCATCGATGGCGGCCCAGTTCCACGAAAAAGGCGTCGAGCTGCGTGGCTGCGAGCGCACCCGGGCGATCATCGAGGCCGCAGTCGCCACGCCAGAGGACTGGGACACCGAATACCTCGCGCCAATCCTGTCGATCCGCGTGGTGGACGGGCTGGACCAGGCCATCGAGCACATCAATCGCCACGGATCCCACCACACCGATTCCATCGTCAGCGAGCACCAGGGCGAAACCCGGCGCTTCGTGGCTGAAGTGGATTCGGCGTCGGTGATGATCAACACCCCGACCTGTTTTGCCGACGGCTTCGAATACGGATTGGGTGCCGAGATCGGCATTTCTACTGATAAGCTGCATGCCCGTGGCCCGGTGGGCCTGGAAGGCCTGACCTGCGAGAAGTACATCGTGGTCGGCGACGGCCAGTTGCGCGGACAGGAGCCAGCCTGACTTGGGCGACCTCGACCCACTGGCCTCCATGACTACGCCCGCTGTGACGGCGACCGCGCCAAAGCGCATCGGTATCCTGGGCGGTACGTTCGACCCGGTGCACATCGGCCATTTGCGCGGTGCGCTGGAAGTCGCCGATGCCCTGGCCCTCGATGAGCTGCGCCTGACGCCCAGCGCCCGGCCACCTCATCGGGATACGCCGCAGGTGTCGGCGCAGGATCGCCTGGCGATGGTCGAGTGCGCGGTGGCCGGTGTGGCGCCGTTGGTGGTGGACGCCCGCGAATTGCAGCGGGACAAACCGTCCTACACCATTGATACCCTGGAGCTGATGCGCGCCGAGTTGGCCGCCGATGCCCAGGTTTTCCTGCTTCTGGGCTGGGACGCATTTTGCGGCCTGCCCACTTGGCACCGCTGGGAAGAGTTGCTCCAGCATTGCCACATCCTGGTGCTGCAACGCCCGGATGCCGACAGCGAACCGCCGGATGCCTTGCGCAACCTGCTGGCGGCGCGCTCGGTGAGCGACCCGCTGGCCCTCAAGGGGCCGAGCGGACAGATTGCATTCGTCTGGCAGACGCCGCTCGCGGTATCCGCCACCCAGATCCGTCAACTGCTGGCCAGCGGTAAGTCGGTACGTTTCCTGGTGCCCGACGCGGTCCTGGCCTACATCGATGCGCACGGTCTGTACCGTGCGTCGAACTGAACAAGGCGTGCTCCGCCGACACGAATCAACGTGTACCGAAGCGCCCGAACATACGAGCAAAACGAGTTTTATATGACTGACAAAGACCTGAACAAAGTAAAGCGCAAGGGCACTTTCAAGAGCGCCCCGCTGCCGGTAGAAGCGCCAACCGGCGTGGCGCTGGTCGGTGAAGAACTGGTGAAGGTGGCCGTGGCGGCCCTGGAAGACGTCAAGGCCCAGGACATCCAGGTGATCGACGTTCGCGAAAAGCAGAGCATCACCGACTACATGATCATCGCCACCGGTACTTCGAACCGCCAGATCGGCGCGATGCTCGACAAGGTCCGCGAAGCGGTGAAGGCCCAGGGCGTCAAGCCGTTGGGCGAAGAAGGCAAGGGCGACAGCGACTGGGTCCTGCTGGACATGGACGACGTCATCGTGCACATGATGACCGCCTCGGCGCGCCAGTTCTATGACCTGGAGCGCCTGTGGGCCGGTGCCGAGCAGAGCCGTTCGGCCAGCGCCGCGCACCACAGCCCGGAAAACACCCATGAGCACTTCACCAAGCTCAACAAAGACCAGCAATAAGGGATCGCTGTGCGACTGCGCCTGATCGCCGTCGGTTCTCGCATGCCCAAGTGGGTGGAAGAAGGCTGGCATGAATATGCCAAGCGTCTTCCGTCCGAGCTGGCTTTGGAACTGGTGGAAATTCCGCTCAATACCCGCGGCAAGAACGCCGACGTGGCGCGCTTTATCCGCCAGGAAGGTGAAGCCATGCTGGCCAAGGTCGGGCCGAACGAGCGCATCGTCACACTCGAAGTTCATGGCAAGCCCTGGAGTACCGAGCAACTGGCGGTGGAGCTCGATCGCTGGCGGCTGGATTCGCGCACGGTCAATTTCATGGTCGGCGGTCCGGAGGGGCTGGCGCCGGAAGTCTGCGCCCGTGCCGATCAACGCTGGTCGTTGTCGCCCCTGACGTTGCCGCATCCGCTGGTGCGGATCCTGATCGGTGAACAGTTGTATCGTGCCTGGACAGTCCTGTCCGGGCACCCTTATCACAAGTAATCCTGCCCTCATGCCTCAGCCGATCCGCATCAAGGACCACGAAAAAGACGCCCGCCTGGTGCGGGGCCGCGTCGTGTTCGGCGCCATTACGGTGGTCACGCTGATCGGCGTGCTGATCGCGCGGCTGTATTTCCTCCAGGTGATCCAGTACGAGTACCACTCGACCCTGTCGGAAAGTAACCGCGTGCATGTGCAGCCGATCCCGCCGACCCGCGGGCTGATTTTCGACCGCAATGGCGTGGTGGTGGCCGATAACCGGCCGAGCTTCAGCCTGAGCATGACCCGCGAGCGGTCCGGTGACTGGCAGAAAGTCCTCGACGTGATCGTCGAAGTGCTGCAACTGACCCCCGAGGACCGGGCGATCTTCGAGAAGCGCATGCGCCAGGGCCGGCGCCCCTTCGAGCCGGTGCCGATCATGTTCGAGCTGACCGAAGAACAGATCGCCCTGATCGCGGTTAACCAGTTCCGCCTGCCCGGCGTCGAGGTGGTGGCGCAGCTGGTGCGGCATTATCCCCAGGGACCGCACTTCGCCCACTCGGTCGGTTACATGGGGCGAATCAACGAAAAAGAGCTCAAGACCCTCGACCCGGTCAACTACAGCGGCACCCACCATATCGGCAAGACCGGCATCGAGCGCTTCTACGAGGCCGAGCTGCACGGCCAGGTCGGCTACGAGGAGGTCGAGACCAACGCTCGCGGCCGCGTGCTGCGCGTGCTCAAGCGTACCGACCCGATTCCAGGCAAGGACATCGTCCTGAGCCTCGACATCAAGTTGCAGGAAGCCGCCGAAGCGGCGCTGGGTGGACGACGTGGCGCGGTGGTTGCGCTGGACCCGAACACCGGCGAAGTCCTGGCGATGGTCAGCCAGCCGAGTTTCGACCCGAACCTGTTCGTCACCGGCATCAGCTTCAAGGCCTACGCCGAGCTGCGCGATTCCATCGACCGGCCGTTGTTCAACCGCGTGCTGCGTGGCCTTTATCCGCCAGGTTCGACCATCAAGCCGGCCGTGGCGATTGCCGGGCTGGATGCCGGAGTGGTGACCGCGTCGAGCCGGGTCTATGACCCGGGTTATTACCAATTGCCCAACTACGACCACAAGTACCGTAACTGGAACCGCACCGGTGACGGCTACGTGGACCTGGAAGCGGCGATCATGCGGTCCAACGACACCTACTTCTATGACTTGGCCCACAAGCTGGGGATCGATCGGTTGTCGTCCTACATGAACAAGTTCGGCCTTGGTCAGAAAGTCTCCCTGGACATGTTCGAAGAATCCCCGGGCCTGATGCCGTCCCGGGAATGGAAGCGAGCGACTCGCCGCCAGGCCTGGTTCCCCGGCGAAACCCTGATCCTGGGGATCGGCCAGGGCTACATGCAGGCCACGCCCCTGCAACTGGCCCAGGCCACGGCGCTGGTGGCGAGCAAGGGCAAATGGTATCGGCCACACCTGGCGAAGACCATCGAAGGCCAGAAACCGGTGGACCCGGACCCGATGCCGGACATCATCCTGCGCAACCCGTCGGACTGGCAGAAGGTCAACAACGGCATGCAGCAGGTCATGCACGGCGCCCGGGGTACCGCGCGCAAGGCGGCCATCGGTGCGCAATACCGCATTGCCGGCAAGAGCGGTACCGCCCAGGTGGTAGCGATCAAGCAGGGCGAGAAGTACGACCGCTCCAAGGTCCAGGAACGCCATCGCGACCACGCCTTGTTCGTTGGCTTCGCGCCCGCCGAGAACCCGAAGATCGTCGTGTCGGTGATGGTCGAGAACGGTGAATCCGGCTCCGGCGTCGCCGCGCCGGTGGTGCGCCAGATCATGGACGCCTGGCTGCTGGATGAGCACGGCCAGCTCAAGCCCGAATTCGCAAGCCCCATCAGCGCGGAGGCTACGGCCCGTGAAGAATAATTTCGACCGTATCCTCTCCAGCGAAGATGTGATGCGCCGTCGCGCCACCTTGCTGCAGCGCATGCACATCGACGGTCCATTGCTGATCCTGTTGTTGACGCTGGCCGCCGGCAGCCTGTTCGTGCTGTATTCGGCCAGTGGCAAGAGCTGGGACCTGCTGGCCAAGCAGGCCACCTCGTTCGGCATCGGCCTGGTTTCAATGATCGTCATTGCCCAGCTCGAACCACGGTTCATGGCGCGTTGGGTGCCGCTGGCCTACGTGGTCGGCGTGGGTTTGCTGGTAGTGGTCGACATCATGGGCCACAACGCCATGGGTGCCACCCGCTGGATCAACATCCCCGGGGTGATCCGCTTCCAGCCTTCGGAATTTCTCAAGATCATCATGCCGGCGACCATTGCCTGGTACCTGTCCAAGCGGTCCTTGCCGCCGCAGCTCAAGCATGTGTGTATCAGTCTGTTGCTGATCGGCATTCCGTTCATTCTCATCGTCCGCCAGCCGGACCTCGGCACCTCGCTGCTGATCCTCGCCGGGGGTGCGTTCGTGCTGTTCATGGGCGGGTTGCGCTGGCGCTGGATCCTCAGCGTGATCGCTGCAGCCGTGCCGGTGTCGGTGGCCATGTGGTATTTCGTGATGCACGACTACCAGAAGCAGCGGGTACTGACCTTCCTCGACCCGGAAAGCGATCCGCTGGGCACCGGCTGGAACATTATCCAGTCCAAGGCCGCCATCGGTTCCGGCGGGGTATTCGGCAAGGGCTGGCTGATGGGCACCCAGTCGCACCTGGATTTTTTACCGGAAAGCCACACCGACTTCATCATCGCCGTGATGGGCGAGGAGTTCGGCCTGGTGGGCATTTGCGTGCTGTTGCTGATCTATCTGCTGTTGATCGGGCGCGGGCTGGTGATTACCGCCCAGGCCCAGACGCTGTTCGGCAAGTTGTTGGCGGGCAGCCTGACCATGACGTTTTTTGTTTATGTTTTCGTCAACATCGGTATGGTCAGTGGCCTGCTGCCGGTGGTGGGGGTGCCGTTGCCGTTCATTAGCTACGGAGGAACTTCGCTGGTGACGCTACTGTCAGCGTTTGGGGTTTTGATGTCGATCCATACGCATCGCAAGTGGATCGCGCAGGTTTGAATAAGGTGAAGAGTTCAATGCAAGCAATGCGTGGCTGGTCGACGCGATATGCGCCGTGGGTCGGCCTGGTCGGCTTCCTGGGCTGTGCGCCGCAGGCCCTGGCCGGTGAATACGAAGGCTCGCCGCAGGTGGCCGAATTCGTCGGTGAGATGACTCGCGACTACGGTTTTGCCGGCGAACAGCTGATGGGCGTGTTTCGCGAGGCCGAGCGCAAGCAGTCGATCCTCGACGCGATTTCCCGGCCCGCCGAGCGGGTCAAGCAGTGGAGCGAGTACCGGCCGATGTTCATCACCGAGGCGCGTATCGCCCGGGGTGTGGACTTCTGGCGCCAGCACGAAGCCGCCCTGGCCCGCGCCGAGCAGGAATATGGCGTACCGGCCCAGGTGATCGTATCGATCATCGGCGTCGAGACCTTCTTCGGCCGCAACACCGGGAATTTCCGAGTGATCGACGCCTTGTCGACCCTGGGCTTCGATTACCCGCCGCGCGCCGAGTTCTTCCGCAAGGAGCTACGCGAATTCCTCCTGCTGGCCCGTGAAGAGCAGGTCGATCCGCTGACCCTCAAGGGCTCCTACGCCGGGGCCATGGGCTTGCCACAATTTATGCCCAGCAGTTTCCGCGCCTATGCGGTGGACTTCGACGGCGACGGCCACATCAATATCTGGACCAACCCGACCGATGCCATCGGCAGTGTTGCCAGTTATTTCAAACGGCATGGCTGGGAGGCCGGCGAGCCTGTGGTCAGCCTTGCGGACGTGCGTGGCGACCAGGTGGATCAGGGCCTGACCACGGGCATCGAGCCGACAAAAACCGTCGGGGAGTTGCGAGCGCTGGGCTGGTCGAGTCATGATGCGCTGCGTGACGACATGCCGGTCACCGCGATGCGCCTGGAAGGCGAGCAGGGCCCCGAATACTGGATGGGCCTGAAGAATTTCTACGCGATTACGCGTTATAACCGCAGCGTGATGTACGCCATGGCCGTATATCAACTGTCTGAAGAGCTGGTCAAAGCACGGGGCGTCAAATAATGCGGGCAATGCCTACCTATAAACCCCTGAAAGCCAGGCCCCTCAAGCTGGTGGCATTGGCGGCGCTGTCTTTGCTGGTCGTGAGCTGTTCGACCAGTCGCGCACCGACCCAGAAAAGTCCCAACGTCGTGCGGGCCACACCGGGCCTGGACATCAACCGGGCCCACAAGGATGGCGCGCCGTGGTGGGATGTCGATGTCTCGCGCATTCCCGACGCGACACCGACCCTGCACACCGGCCCCTACAAGGCCAACCCATATACGGTGCTGGGCAAGACCTATTTTCCGATCGCCGAATCCAAGCGCTACGTCGCTTCGGGCACGGCGTCCTGGTACGGCACCAAGTTCCACGGCCAGAACACTGCCAATGGCGAGGTGTACGACCTGTACGGCATGAGCGCGGCCCATAAAACCTTGCCGCTGCCCAGTTATGTACGGGTAACCAACCTGGACAACAACAAGACGGTGATCCTGCGGGTCAACGACCGTGGGCCGTTTTATTCCGATCGCATCATCGATTTGTCGTACGCGGCGGCGAAGAAGCTCGGTTACGCTGAAACCGGCACCGCCCGGGTCAAGGTCGAAGGCATCGATCCGCAGGAATGGTGGGCCCAGCGTGGCCGTCCGGCGCCTTTGATGCTCAACGAGCCGAAAGTGGCGCAAAATGCCGCGCCGACCGTGACGGCCTCCACCGGCACGGTCGAGCAATGGACCCCGCCGCCGCAGCAACACGCCGCGGCCGTGGTGCCGGTGCAGATCGATGCAAAAAAAAAACGCTTCTGCAACAGCGTCTGGCCAGTATCTGCAAGTGGGCGCATTCGCCAACCCGGACGCTGCAGAACTGTTGAGGTCGAAGCTGAGCTCGATGGTCAGCGCGCCGGTGTTCATCAGCTCGATCGTGCGCAACCAGCAGACCCTGCATCGGGTGCGCCTGGGGCCGATCGGTTCTCCGGGTGAGGTCCAGCAGGTACAGAATAGCGTGCGCCTGGCCAATCTCGGTTCGCCGAGCCTGGTCACGTCCGAATGATTGATTGAGGGCCCGCTCGTGGTTTGGGCGGGTCAGGTTGTTGGCCCACGAATAACAAAAGCCCGGCAGGGGTTGTGAGTGAGCAACTTAAATACGCGGCAGATCCTTGTAGAATTGCCAGTTCAGTTTTTGCCTTCGGGCAGTCCCATTAGCGATTTCGAGAGACGGATGAACATCACCACCTTTGCCAAACGCCTTTGCCTGCTAGTCCCGCTGCTTCTCTCTCCGGCCGCGTTCGCGGTCGAGATGATGCCTTCGCCTCCGCAACTGGCGGCCAAAGCCTATGTCCTCATGGATGCCAGCAGCGGCAATGTGCTGGTAGAGAACAATGGTGACCAGCGCCTGCCACCGGCCAGCCTGACCAAGCTGATGACTGCGTACATCGCCACGCTGGAGATCCGTCGCGGCCAGATCGGTGAAAACGATCCGGTGACCGTCAGCGAAAACGCCTGGCGCACCGGCGGTTCGCGGATGTTCATCAAGGTCGGTTCGCAAGTGACCGTCAGCGACCTGCTGCACGGCATCATCATCCAGTCCGGCAACGACGCCAGCGTCGCCCTCGCCGAGCACATCGCCGGCAGCGAAGACGCGTTCGCCGACATGATGAACAAGACGGTCGCCGACCTGGGCATGACCAACAGCCACTTCATGAACCCGACCGGCCTGCCGAACCCCGAGCATTATTCCTCGGCTCACGACATGGCGATCCTGGCCCGGGCAATCATCCACGAAGACCCTGCGCATTACGCCATCTACTCCCAGAAGGAATTCTTCTGGAACGGCATCAAGCAGCCTAACCGCAACCTGTTGCTATGGCGCGACAAGACCGTCGATGGCCTGAAGACCGGCCACACCGAGGAGGCTGGCTACTGCATGGTGTCTTCGGCGGTTCGTGACGGCATGCGCCTGATCGCCGTGGTGTTCGGCACCAACAGCGAAGTGGCCCGCGCCGCCGAGACCCAGAAGCTTTTGACCTACGGTTTCCGTTTCTTCGAAACCCAGACCTTCTACCAGAAGGGCACCGAACTGGCCCAGGCCCAGGTGTGGAAAGGCACCAGCAACCAGGTGAAAGCCGGCCTGGCGCAGGACCTGACCATGACCTTGCCTAAAGGCCAGCTCAAGAAGCTTGCCGCCAGCATGACCATGAACCCTCAGCTGACCGCGCCTATCGCCAAGGGTGACGTGATCGGCAAGGTCGAAGTCAAACTGGACGACAAGGTGGTGCACAGCGCCGACCTGATCGCGCTGGACGCGGTCGAGGAAGGTGGTATTTTCCGCCGCATGTGGGATAGCATCCGTCTATTCTTCTACGGCTTGTTCAACTGATTTCGAGTGTTGACCTGCATGGCCCCGTTCCTTTCCGGTGCGGGGCCATGTTCGTTATCACGGCTTGCGAGGCCGTTACGCCATGACAGACTCCGAAGTAAAAGCGCCAAAGATCGAATTTCCCTGCGCGGATTATCCGATCAAGGTAATCGGCGATACCGGTGTGGGCTTCAAGGACAAGATCATCGCGATCCTTGAAAAACACGCCACCGTTGATCACAAGACCCTGGCCGAGCGCCAGAGTACCAACGGCAAATACACGACCATCCAGTTGCACATCATTGCCACCGGCCAGGAACAGCTCTACGACATCAACAGCGAGCTGCGAGCGACCGGTTTCGTGCATATGGTGTTGTGATGCCGGGCACGCTGGGCTTTCGCGAGCTGGGCAGCATGGCTTACGAGCCGGTCTGGCATGCCATGCAGCGCTTCACGAACGAACGTGGCACCAGCGCCGACGACGAAGTCTGGCTGGTGGAACACCCGCCGGTGTTCACCCAGGGCCAGGCCGGCAAGGCCGAGCACTTGCTGCTACCGGGCGATATCCCGGTGGTGAAGGTCGACCGGGGCGGGCAGGTGACTTACCATGGCCCCGGCCAACTGGTTGCCTACCTGTTGCTGGATGTGCGCAAGCTGGGGTTCGGCGTGCGCGAGCTGGTCACTCGCATGGAAACATGCCTGATCGAGCTGCTCGCCAGCTACGGTGTGACCGCGGCGGCCAAGCCGGATGCACCGGGCGTCTACGTCGACGGGGCGAAGATCGCCTCGCTCGGCTTGCGCATCCGCCATGGCTGTTCGTTCCATGGCCTGGCGCTGAACGTGGACATGAATCTTGAACCGTTTAGACGGATTAATCCCTGTGGCTATGCAGGGCTGGCAATGACCCAGCTGCGCGATCACACAGGATCGATTGAATTTGCCGAGGTAAGTGCCCGGCTGCGCGCGCAGCTCGTCAAACACCTCGACTATGCTGAGCAGACGACCCTCACGGGCGGAATCGACTGATATGACTACTGATGCAGTGCAAACCATGATCCCGACGCTGGACGTCACCGAACGTCCGGCCCCGCGTGCCAAGGTAGAGGCCGGCGTCAAGCTGCGCGGCGCCGAGAAGGTTGCACGCATTCCGGTCAAGATCATCCCGACCACCGAACTGCCGAAGAAACCCGACTGGATCCGCGTGCGCATCCCGGTCTCTCCGGAAGTCGACCGGATCAAGGCCCTGCTGCGCAAGCACAAGCTGCACAGCGTCTGCGAAGAAGCCTCCTGCCCGAACCTGGGCGAGTGCTTCTCCGGCGGCACCGCGACGTTCATGATCATGGGCGACATCTGCACCCGTCGTTGCCCGTTCTGCGACGTCGGCCATGGCCGTCCGAAGCCATTGGACACCAACGAGCCGGAAAGCCTGGCCATCGCCATCGCCGACCTGAAGCTGAAATACGTGGTCATCACCTCGGTGGACCGTGACGACCTGCGTGACGGCGGTGCCCAGCACTTCGCCGACTGCATCCGCGAGATTCGCAAGCTGTCGCCGAACGTGCAACTGGAAACCCTGGTGCCGGACTATCGCGGCCGCATGGACATTGCCCTGGAAATCACCGCCGCCGAGCCGCCGGATGTGTTCAACCACAACCTGGAAACCGTGCCACGCCTGTACAAGGCTGCGCGCCCGGGTTCGGACTACCAGTGGTCGCTGACCCTGCTGCAGCGTTTCAAGCAGATGATGCCGCATATTCCGACCAAGTCTGGCTTGATGCTGGGCCTGGGTGAGACTGATGAGGAGGTCATCGAGGTCATGAAGCGCATGCGTGAGCACGACATCGACATGCTGACCTTGGGCCAATATTTGCAGCCTTCCCGTAGCCATTTGCCGGTGCAGCGCTTTGTGCATCCGGATACCTTTGCCTGGTTTGCGGAAGAGGGGTACAAGATGGGCTTCAAGAACGTTGCTTCGGGGCCGTTGGTGCGGTCTTCGTATCATGCGGATGAGCAGGCTAAGTTGGTCAAGGCTGAGTTGCTCGGGTCCTGATTTTTTTGCTTTGGTTTTCGGAGTGGGGTGTATATCCGTTCCTGCGGTAACGGCTACTTATGGTTCCGCCCTTACGGCGGGTCACTTTTTTCAGACGCCAAAAAAGTAACCAAAAAGGCTTCGCCCCACCACTCGGTGCCTCGCCAAGGCTCGGCATGCCTGAACGAAGGCATCGCTCCGTGGGCCGCCGCGAAGGGCCATCCATGGCCCAGCGCGGCTAACCCGGCATCCATGCCGGGTTACCCACTGCGCAATGCCTTCATTCAGCCATCGTGGTTAACGGGGCGGTTCAGATCAAAAGCCGAAGCCGAAGCCAAAGCCAAAGCCAAAGCCAAGCGAGGCGGCCTTTGGGGCCGAGCTGGTTTCTGATGCATCGCGTTTCTCCTGTGGGAGCGAGCCTGCTCGCGAAGGCGGTGTGTCAGTTTTACGGTGATGTTGGGTGTACTGGCCTCTTCGCGAGCAGGCTCGCTCCCACAGGGTTTTGCGGTGTATTGAAAATCCAATGTGGGAGCGAGCTTGCTCGCGAAAGCGGTGGTTCAGCCCCATAAATACCAGCCCCAACCGCTTTTTGCTTTTTGCTTTTTGCTTTTTGCTTTTTGCTTTTGCTTTTGCTTTTGCTTTTGCTTTTGCTTCTGCTCTTGATCTTGATCTTGATCTGAGCGCCCCGTTAAACCACGCTGGCCGAACGCAGGCATTGCGCAGTGGGCATCCCGGCATGGATGCCGGGATAGCCGCGCTGGGCCATGGATGGCCCTTCGCGGCGGGCCCACGGAGCAATGCCGGAGTGAGGGCACACCGAGCCTGGGCGAGGTGCCGAGTGGTGGGGCAAAGCGTTTTTGCTTACTTTTGGCGCTTCTCCAAAAGTGAGCCGCTGTAAGAGCGGAACCATAAGCAGCCGTTACCGCAGCAACGGATATACACACATATCTAAGTCTCAAAGCCGGGAGCTCCATGGTCCAGACCCTAACCCCCCATCACCCCGTCCCAGCCCTCCCGCCCGAAGGCCTGGTCGCCGTGATCGCCCCCGCCGGCCCGGCCCCATTGGACACGGAAAAAGCCATCCAATGGATGCGCGCCAGAGGCCATGATCTGCGAATCTTCCCCGGCGTCTACGAAAAAGACGGCTACCTGGCCGGCAGCGACGATACACGACTGAACGACCTGCACGCCGCCTTCACCGACCCAGAGGTAAACGCGATCATCTGCCTGCGCGGAGGCTACGGCACCCCACGCCTGCTCGATCGCATCGACTTCGACCTCATAAAACGCAACCCCAAGCCCTTCGTCGGCTACAGCGACATCACCGCACTGCACTTGGCAATCAGCCGTTACGCCGGCTTCGTGACCTTTCACGGACCTTTGCTCAACGCCGACCTGCTGAGCGACAAGGAGCCCCCAACCGTCACGTCCTTTTTCAGCCTGCTGCGCGGCCAATTGAAAGCGGGCGACGTACTGAGCCATCCCGCAGCCTATCCATTGACCACCGTGGAACCCGGCGTTGCCCGAGGGCGCCTGCTGGGCGGCAATCTGTCGATGATCGCCGCAACCATGGGCACGCCCTACGAAATTGATGCCGAAGGTGTAATCCTGCTGGTCGAGGACGTCAATGAGCCGCTCTATCGCATCGACCGTCTGCTGACCCAATTGCGGCTGGCAGGCACCCTTGCGAAGCTGCGAGGCGTGCTATTGGGGGATGTCGCCGGTGTGGATGGCGATGCGCTGAACCGCTTGTTCAAGCAGACCTTCGAACCACTGCGTATTCCGTTGTTGTCCGGCTGGCGCAGCGGGCATTGCGATCCGAACCTGACGTTGCCGATGGGCGCGCTGGTGACGCTGGATGCGGGGGAGAAGAGGTTGGTGCTGGAGCAGGATGTGGTAGTCAGCCGCTAATTTTCTGTTGCCTGATAGCCAGTCTTCGCGAGCAGGCTCGCTCCCACAGGGAATACATGAGCACCTGTGGGAGCGAGCCTGCTCGCGAAAGCGTCAGCCGCCATACGGCAATTCAGCGACTACGCAACGCCTCCAGCAACTTGTGTGTCGGATACCCATCCGCCGGCCAGCCAAACGACTGCTGGGCACCGCGGATCGCCTTGCGGGTGTTGGCGCCGATAATGCCATCAGGCGTGCCCGCATCGTAGTTGTGCTTGCCCAGCAGGGTCTGCAGTTCGATACGTTCGCTGCGGCTCAGCGGCAGGTCCTCCTTTGGCCACTGGCCGTAGACCAGGCCTGCGCCAGCGAAGCGCTGCGACAACAGCCCAACCGCCAAGGCGTAGGACGATGAGTTGTTGTACTTGAGGATGGCTCGGAAGTTATCGAATATCAGGAATGCCGGGCCGCGATGGCCTGCCGGCAGGAGAAGGGAAGCCGAGAGCTGTTTCTCATCCGGGGCAATCGGCAAGCCGCCATATTCGGAAACGCCCAGGCGCTCCCATTCGGAGACGGGCTTGCGAATCGTGCCGTCGGCCAGGGTGTAGTCGAAGCCTTCACCGAGCGACACCTCGAACCCCCACGGTTGGCCGCGCTGCCAGCCGGAGCTCTGCAGGTAATGCGCGGTCGAGGCCAGGGCGTCGGTGGCGCTGCCCCAGATATCACGACGCCCATCGCCATCGAAATCCACCGCATGGGTGTTGTAGGTGGTGGGAATGAACTGGGTCTGGCCCATGGCGCCGGCCCAGGAGCCGAGCATTTTTTCCGGGGTGATATCGCCCTGTTGCAGAATTTGCAGCGCGGCAATCAGTTGTGCGTGGGCAAAGCCCGGGCGCCGTCCTTCGTAGGCGAGGGTGGCCAGGGAATTGATCACTGACTTGGTCCCCTGGAACTGGCCGAAATTGCTCTCCATACCCCACACCGCTACCAGCGCCTGGCGATCAACGCCGTAGCGCTGTTCGATGCTTTGCAGGATGTCGGCGTGCTGCTGGAGCAAGGCCTGGCCTTTGCGCACCCGCAAAGGTGACAAGGCGCCATCGAGGTATTCCCATACAGGGCGGCTGAATTCAGGTTGGCTGCGATCCGCCTTGATCACGCTCATGTCCGGGCTGACGCCGATAAAGGCACGGTCGAACAGGTCGGCCCGGATCCCGGCGGCCAGTGCTTCCTTGCGAAACCCGGCTTGCCATTCGGCGAAGGTCTGGGTCGGCGCAATATCCAGGTTCTCCCCGGTCGGCACTACGGGCGGCACGATGGCCGGTGCGGTCACGGCAGGCAGGGTCTTGAGCGGTTGGGCGTCGGCGGCGGTGGGTTTTTCAGCGCAGGCGACCAATAACGCAACGCTTGCGGCAGCTATCAATTGGCGCAGTGGCCAACGACGGGAAAGGCAAAGGGGCATGCACGGGTCCAGATAAACGAATCAAGTGCTGACCTTAACATGGGCAGGGGCTGTAGAGCTTGTTCGAGTGTTTCAAGCTGCCAGAAAGCAAGAAGCCTCCCAGTTGTCAGACTGGAAGGCTTCGCGGCGGTAGCTGCCTTTGCCCTTGGCGGGTCGTTCCTGGCGGCTGCGGAACAGGGGCTGGGCGACGATGGACTTGGCCTTGTTGGGGCCATGCCTGGATGGCTTTTTGCTCATGACGGGATCTCTCACAGGTTGGGTTTAGCGGGGCAGATGATGGGTCAGGGCTGGGGTTTTGTCCAGTCCCTGTGCTGTGCACGATATGTCACCTGAGTGAACGGCTTTTGTGGCGAGGGGGCAAGCTCCCTCGCCACAGGTACCGGTTTATTCAGCGGGTAATGACAGCCGTTGGCCGGCCATCAACAGCGACAACCGGCTCAGGCTCATCCACGGCGAGCCTGCGGCCTGGCCCTTGATCTGTGCGTCGATGCGCTGGGCTTCGAGCAGCAATTGCGCCCAGCGTGATGCCGAGTAACGTTGCAGCGCCTTGCTCATCAACGGTTTGCGTTTGTCCCATACCGGCGGCCGGGCCTGGCTGAAGGCTTTGTCCAGCGGCACGCCCTGACTGTATTGCAACGACAGGTTCGCGAGCAGGCGCAACTCCCGGGCCAGCGCCCAGAGAATCACTGGCGGTTCGACGCCTTCGCCCCGCAGGCCTTCAAGCATGCGCAAGGCGTGGGCGGCTTCACCGTTGAGGATCGCGTCGGTCAGCCCGAAGACATCAAAGCGTGCGCTGTCGGCCACGGCCGCCTGGACCGTTTCCACCGTAATCTGGCCACCCTCGGCCATCAGCTTGAGCTTTTCGATTTCCTGGGCGGCGGCCAACAGGTTGCCTTCGACCCGGGCAGCAATCAGCTCGACCGCGTCCTGGCTGGCCGACAGGCCGGCCTGGGACAGGCGCTGGCGGATCCAACTGGGCAACTGGCTGACATCCACCGGCCAGATTTGCACGAACTGAGTCTGCTGGCCTTCGACCAGTGCCTTTCCCCACTTGGTTTTCTGCGCGCTGCCATCGAGTTTCGGCAAGCTGATCAGCAATACCGTGTCCTCGGCGGGCCGCGAGCAATATTCGATCAGCGCGGCGGCGCCCTTGTCACCGGGTTTACCGGAGGGCAAGCGTAGTTCCAGCAGGCGTTTCTCGGCGAACAGCGACATGCTTGCCCCGGCCTGCAGTAACGTACCCCAATCGAAGCTGGCGTCGGCGGCGAACACCTGGCGTTCGTCGAAACCTTGCTGGCGGGCGGCAGAGCGGATGGCGTCGGCGGCTTCCTGGCACAGCAGCGGGTCATCGCCGCTGATGATATAGACGGGCGCGAGCGCGCCTTGCAGGTGTTTGCCGAGTTGAGCGGGAGCGAGCTTCATAGGCGCAGGCGAGCGGGGCGCCGGAGCGCCCCGCAAGGCTTATTGAGCCGGGATCTGCAACGGCGACTGTTGCGGGGTTTCCGCCTCAGCCTTGCGTGCCGCTTCCAGCGCTTCGGCTTCGGCCTTGGCACGGGCATTGGCGGTCTGTTGCAACTGGTCCAGTTGAGCCGGGCTCAGCTGTTGCAGGCGCAGCATCATGCGCTGGACCAGTTCACGGCGCATTTCGCCGCGTACTTCGACGGACTCCTGATCGGAACCGGTGATGTTGTTGCCGTCGTGCAGGTAGACCTTCTGCACCTGCAGCTTGTCATCCAGCAGCGACAGACCATTCTGGCCGCGGATTTCGTAGTTCAACACGTTGGTCAGCTCGTACTCGGCCGAACGACCGGCGCCGGCATAGCTGAGGCTGCGCTGGCTTTGCTGTTCGCTTGCCAATACCAGCTTGTACGGTGCGCCGCTGTAGACTTTCACACCGCTGTTTTCCAGGGTCTGACGCAGCATTTTCACGGTATCGCCATAAGCGTCCCGCGCGCTGAGGTCCAGTTCCCTGATGGCCAGCTCGGTGGTGCCAGTGCCGCGCAGCTGGAAGCCGCAGGCGCTCAACAGGACCGCCAGGCCCATAACCAGCAGATTACGTTTGATCATCTTGTTGCTCCCCTTGAAACCCAGGGGCCGACTGTGCGGCCCCGCAGGTCATATTCGGCGTCCGGCCGATGGCCTGGACGCCCGATCCAATTAGCTTGCGACGATATTGACCAGTTTGCCGGGCACGACGATCACTTTGCGGATCGTCAGGCCATCGACGAAGCGCAGTACGTTTTCGTTGGCGCGTGCGGCGGCTTCGACTTCTTCGCGAGTGGCGGCGGCCGGCATGTCGATCTGGCCGCGCAGCTTGCCGTTGACCTGGATGACCAGGGTCAGGCTGTCTTGTACCAGCGCTGTTTCGTCCACCACCGGCCAACCGGCGTCGATCACCGGGTCGGCGTGACCCAATTGATTCCACAGTTCATGGCTGATGTGCGGGGTGATTGGCGCGAGCAGCAGCGTCACGGCTTCCAGGCCTTCCTGAACCAGCGCGCGATCCTGTTCGGTGTCTTGCGCGGCTTTTTCCAGCACGTTCATCAGCGTCATTACTTGGGCGATGGCCGTGTTGAATTTGTGGTTCTGGCCGACGTCATGGCTGGCCTGCTTGATCGCCAGGTGAATCGAGCGACGAATGGTTTTCTGCTCGTCGTTCAGGCCGGCGAGGTCCAGTTTCCCCGGCAGACCCTGGTTGACGTGAGCCTGGGCCAGGCGCCAGACGCGCTTGAGGAAGCGGTGCGAGCCTTCGACGCCGGAGTCGGACCATTCGGCGCTCATGTCGGGTGGCGACGCGAACATCATGAACAGGCGGCAGGTGTCTGCGCCGAACTGGTCGATCATCGATTGTGGGTCGACGCCGTTGTTCTTCGACTTGGCCATTTTTTCGGTACCGCCGATTTCCACCGGCAGGCCGTCGGCGATCAGCTTGGCGCTGATGACCTTGGCTTTGCTGTCGCGTTCGAGCTCGACGTCGCTCGGGTTGAACCAGGTATAGGCACCATTGGCTTCGCGACGATAGTAAGTCTCGGCGATCACCATGCCTTGGGTCAGCAGGTTCTTGAACGGCTCGTTGGAGCTCACCAGGCCTTCGTCGCGCATCAGCTTGTGGAAGAAGCGCGCGTAGAGCAGGTGCAGGATGGCGTGTTCGATGCCGCCGATGTACTGGTCCACCGGCAACCAGTGGTCGGCCGCGGATTTTTCCACCAGGCCGCCTTCATAATGCGGCGAGGCGTAGCGGGCGTAATACCACGAGGACTCGACGAAGGTGTCCATGGTGTCGGTTTCACGCTTGGCCGGTGCGCCGCATTTCGGGCAACTGCATTCGTAGAACTCGGGCATGCGTGCCAAAGGCGAGCCGGCGCCGTCGGGTACGACGTCTTCCGGCAGGACCACTGGCAACTGGTCTTCCGGTACCGGTACATCGCCGCAGGCGTCGCAATGCACGATCGGAATCGGGCAGCCCCAGTAGCGCTGGCGGCTGATGCCCCAGTCACGCAGGCGGAACTGGGTGCGCGAGGCGCCGAGGTTTTTCTTGATCAGCGCGACTTCGATGGCATCGAATGCGCCGGCGAAATCCAGGCCGTTGTACTCGCCGGAATTGATCAGCTCACCGTGCTCGCCATAGGCATCCTGCCATGGCGCCGGGGTCTGGTCACCGGCGCTGGTGCGCACGACCGGTTTGACTGGCAGGTTGTACTTGTGGGCGAACTCGAAGTCGCGTTCGTCGTGAGCCGGAACGGCCATCACGGCGCCGTCGCCATAGTGCATCAGCACGTAGTTGGCGACCCACACCGGCAGTTTCTCGCCGGTGAGCGGGTGTTCGACGAACAGCGAGGTCGGCAGGCCTTTCTTTTCCTGGGTGGCGACATCGGCTTCGGCGACGCTGCCGCCCTTGCATTCGGCGATGAACGCCTGCAGCTCGGGGTTGTTCTGCGCTGCGAGGGTCGCCAGCGGATGTTCGGCGGCCACGGCTACGTAGGTGGCGCCCATCAGGGTATCCGGACGGGTGGTGAAGACTTTCAGCGTGCCGGCCTCGCCAATGGAGGCGACGTCGTACGGGAACTGCACTTCCATGCCCCGGGACTTGCCGATCCAGTTGCGCTGCATGGTCTTGACCTGCTCGGGCCAGCCGGTCAGCTCGTCGAGACTCTCCAGGAGTTCATCCGCGTAGGCGGTGATCTTGAAGTAGTACATCGGGATCTCGCGCTTTTCGATCAGCGCGCCGGAGCGCCAGCCGCGACCGTCGATGACCTGCTCGTTGGCCAGTACGGTCTGGTCCACCGGGTCCCAGTTCACGGTGCCGTTCTTGCGGTAGATCACGCCTTTTTCGAAGAGGCGGGTGAACAGCCACTGCTCCCAGCGGTAGTACTCGGGCTTGCAGGTGGTGACCTCGCGAGACCAGTCCACCGCAAGGCCCAGGCTGCGCAGCTGGGTCTTCATGTAGGCGATGTTTTCGTAGGTCCACTTGGCAGGGGCCACGTTGTTTTTCATCGCGGCGTTTTCCGCCGGCATGCCGAAGGCGTCCCAACCCATCGGTTGCAGGACATTCTTGCCCTGCATGCGTTGGTAGCGGGAGATCACGTCGCCGATGGTGTAGTTGCGCACGTGCCCCATGTGCAGCTTGCCGCTGGGGTAAGGGAACATCGACAGGCAGTAGTACGTCTCCTTGCCTGGCTGTTCACTGACTTCAAAGGACTTTTGCTCGTCCCAGAACGATTGGGCGGCGGCTTCGATTTCACGGGGCTGGTAGTGTTCGTGCATGGCTACTTTTGTACTGAATGGGGTGGCCCAATCCTCTTCATTGCCATGCTGGACGCAGACGACGCCGGATGCGGCGTTTTCGATGCCCAGCCAGGCTGGAAGTGGAGTTACAGGAAGCGCCGTAGCATACATGACCGCGCTCTGCCGAGGGAAACCTTGATTGCGTGTCCAGGCGTTGCCGACCATTGCCGACGGCCGGCGTTCAGGGCCGTTGGTCGCGGCGTCCTGCCGGTTTGCCCAGCGAAGCTAAGCTTCTCAATGGGGAGTGAGTCTTATCTTCAATGAGGTGAGGGATGGTTGAATCACAACGAAAAGTCGCTACACCTGAGCTGTACGAAAAACTGATCGATCGTCTCGGGGTGGCCCTGGACGCGGCAAGAACCGCCGGTCGCTTGCGTGATGAACGCCCGGCAGAGCTGGAACTACGCGGCTTGAGCCCCGCAGAGTTCGAAGTCGTCAAGGCTTACCTTGAGCAAGTCGGGCACCAGGCCTCCTCCAGTGGTGTCCAGGCAAACAAGCGTCTCGATGCGCCCCGTCCGGCCAAGGTTGTCTGGCTCAAGGACCGGACGCCCGACAAGGATGCTGTAAAGGTCCGGTCGCTGCAGTTCAAGTGAAGCCGGATCCACGCGTGTCGCTTTTTTTGATTCGGCTTTTTTCGAATCTGTTGCCGCATTGCGTCAACCCACCTAGGCTTCGGGCATCTTTGGAGATGCCCGATGCCGTTTCGTTATTTCATCAAACAACTTCTATTGCCGCCCGGCATTCTTTTACTGCTGCTGGCGCTTGCCTGGTGGTGGCGCGACTCCCGGCCGCGCCTGGCTCGCCTGTGTTTTGCGGCGGGCCTCGGTGGTTTCTGGCTGATGAGCCTGCCGGTGGTGGTGCAGTGGAGCGCCGGGGCATTGGAGCGTGAGCCGCCACTGCCGCGCAGTGAATGGGCGACCCTGGCTCAGCGTGCCGACGCCATCGTGGTGCTGGGGTCCGGTCGTGAGCGTGGCGACCTGGCCTGGGGCACTGACCAGCCCACCGGTATCGGTCTGGAGCGCCAGCGCTATGCGGCGCGCCTGGCCAAGGCGTCCGGCCTGCCTGTGCTGACTACTGGTGGCTTGCACTATGGTACTCCGCCCAGCGAAGCGAAGCTGATGGCCGACGCGATGCTCGATGATCACGGGGTGACCGTACGCTGGCTGGAAGAGCGCAGCCGCACGACCTGGGAAAATGCCCAGATGAGCGCGCAGATCCTGTTGCCTGAAGGCGTCAAGCGCGTGGTCGTCGTGACCCAGGCCTGGCATATGCCGCGCGCGGTCTGGAGCTTCCAGCGTGCGGGCTTCGAGGTGATACCGGCGCCGATGGGGTTTCTCGGCCAGGATAACGCCCGGCCATTGGGCGGCTGGATGCCGGAGTTCAAGTCGATCTGGCAGTCGGGACAGTTGATGAATGAAGCGGTGGGGTTGGTAGGGTATTGGTTGTTCTACCGCTGACTTATCAAGGTGAACGCTATTGTGGCGAGGGAGCTTGCTCCCGCTGGCCTGCGAAGCAGGCCCCAGCAGTGCTCCAGGTAAACCGCACTGTCCGGTTTTGCGACTGCTGCGCAGCCGAGCGGGAGCAAGCTCCCTCGCCACAGAGATATCCAGCCCTACAAGAGGTGTGTCAAACGGTCTTGGCCATCCGTCCGGCCATCAACGCCCAGCCCAGCAGCAACACGCACAGGATGATCAACGGCCACGAACGCCATTGCAGGTAGGGCGTCAGGTCGTGCATCGGCACCACTTCGCCGTAGAGGATGCCGCGCTCGAACTGCGGGATGCTGACGGTGATCTGGCCGAAGGGGTTGATCAGGCCGGTCACGCCATTGTTGGTGGCACGAATCATCCAGCGGCCGGCTTCCAGCGCGCGCATCTGCGCCATTTGCAAATGCTGCAACGGGCCGATCGAAGTGCCGAACCAGGTGTCGTTGCTGATGGTCAGCAGCAGGTCGCTGCGCGCCGAAAGGCTGGCGGCGAATTCCGGGTAGACCACTTCGTAACAAATGAATGGAGCGATCTGGTAACCCTTGGCTTGCAGCAGCGGCTGGTCGGCCGGGCCCCGGGCGAAATCCGACATGGGCAAGTCGAAGAATGCGATCAGCCCGCGCAGCAGGTCCTGCAACGGCACGTACTCGCCGAAGGGCACGAGTTTCTGCTTGAGGTAGGTGCCATCGCCTTCTCCGGTCACGGTGATGCCGTTGAAGTAGCGTCTCTCGTGGCGCACCAGTTGGCGAATCGGCACGCCGGTGATCAGCGCCGAATGCCGCTCGGCGGCGAAGCTGCCCATCATGTCCAGGTAACCCTGGGCGGACTCCTTGAGCACCGGCACCGCGGTTTCCGGCCAGACCAGCAGGTCGACGCGCTTGGAGCTGAGGCTCATGTCGCGGTACAGCGCCAACTGCGCGTTGAGCTGTTCGGGGTCCCACTTCATGCTTTGTTCGATATTGCCCTGGATCGCCGCCACGCTCAGCGGGTCGCCCGAAGGACTGGTCCAGGCGTGGCCCTTGAGCGCCATGCCGGCGACCCACGGACCGACCAGCAGCACCAGGCCCGCAGCGATGAAGCCCTTGCGCCCGGCGCGCAGCAGCCGGGGCACGTTGTACAGCAGCGCGGCGGTCAGGGCGAGGGTGAAGGATATCAGCCACATCCCGCCCAGCGGCGCGAGCCCCGCCAGCGGGCCGTCGAGCTGGCTATAGCCGGAATAAAGCCACGGGAAACCGGTCAGGAACCAGCCGCGGAAAGCTTCCTGGCCCAACCACAGCGCGGCGAAGGCCAGTGCGTCGGCCAGGGGCGCTTCGTTGCGCCGCAGCCAACGCGCCCAGAGCCAGGCGGGCAGGGCGAAGAACCAGGCGATGGCGGCGATGAACAACAGCATCAGCAACCCGGCGAGCAACACCGAGGCGCCACCGAAGTTATGGATGCTGACGTAGATCCAACTCGTGCCGGCGCCAAACAGGCCGAAGCCGAAACACCAGCCACGGCCCAGGGCCTGGCGGGGCGAGAGTTCGCGCAAGCCGGCGTAGAACAACCCGACCGCGAGCAATGCCAGCGGCCAGATGTCGAAGGGTGCCAACGCCAGGGTGGTGATCGCGCCGGCCGCCACGGCCAGCAGGTTACCGGGCCAGCCGGGGCGGGTTATCCAGCGCATGTATTTCCTTAGCGGGTCTCGCAGGGGTTAACGGGCAATGGGTGACAGGCGCAGCAGATGGATCCGGCGACTGTCGGCATTCAGGATGCGGAAGCGCCAGGAGCCGATCTCGGTGGTTTCGTTACGCTTGGGCAGGTGCCCGAAAGCGCTCATGACCAGGCCGCCGACGGTATCGAACTCATCGTCGGAAAATTCGCTGTCGAAGAACTCGTTGAAGTTCTCGATGGGCGTCAGGGCCTTGATCAGGAAGTCACCGCTGGGCAGTGGCTTGATGTAGCTGTCTTCCTCGACATCGTGTTCGTCCTCGATGTCGCCGACGATCTGCTCAAGCACGTCTTCGATGGTGACCAGCCCGGCCACGCCACCGTATTCGTCGATGACGATGGCCATATGATTGTGATTGGCGCGGAACTCGCGCAGCAGCACGTTAAGGCGCTTGGACTCGGGCACGAAGGTGGCCGGACGCAGCAAGTCCTTGATGTTGAAGCTGTCGCCGTTCTCCTGGAGGATCAGCGGCAGCAGGTCCTTGGCCAGCAGCACGCCCATGACGTCGTCATGGCTCTCGCCGACGACCGGGTAGCGCGAGTGAGCGGAATCGACCACGGCCGGGAGGAATTCGCGGGGAGTCTGGGTCGCCTTGATGCTGACCATCTGCGAGCGCGGGACCATGATGTCCCGCACTTGCAGGTCAGCGACCTGGATGGCGCCTTCGACGATGGCCAGCGCTTCGCTGTCCAACAGTTTGTTCTGGTGTGCATCGCGCAGCAGCTCCAGCAGCTCCTGGCGGTTTTTCGGCTCATGGGCAAAAGCCTGGGTGAGCTTGCCCAGCCATGACTTCTGCCCGTTGGTCGATCGATCTTCGCTCATAGCGATTACTCTGAATCCTTTGTCGTTACAGGTTGATGTATCAGTGTTCGTCGCCGGCATAAGGGTCGGGATGACCCAGCTCGGCAAGCAACGTTCGTTCCAGTGCTTCCATTTCCTCGGCTTCGTCATCTTCCATATGGTCGTAACCGAGCAAATGCAAGCAGCCGTGAATCACCAGGTGAGCCCAGTGGGCCTCAGGGGTCTTGTGTTGTTCCGCCGCTTCACGCTCGACCACGGGGACGCAAATCACCAGGTCGCCCAATAGCGGGATATCGAGCAGCTCGTCGGGCACGTCGGCGGGGAAGGACAGCACGTTGGTGGCGTAGTCCTTCTGCCGCCAGGTGTGGTTCAACTCGCGACCTTCGGCTTCGTCCACCAGGCGGATGGTCAGTTCCGAGTCGGCGCTACGCTGACGCAGGGCCAGTTCGCACCATTGACGGAACTGGGCCTCGCCGGGGGCTGCATGTTCGCTGGCCAGTTGCAGGTCGAGTTCAAGCATCGTGGCTGTTGCCCTTGGCGGCGGGCGCGTCTTCCTGGCGATTCTCGAAGCGTTCATAGGCTTCGACGATGCGCTGCACCAGCGGATGGCGCACGACGTCCTTGGGCATGAAATGCGTGAAGCTGATGCCCGGGACATCCTTGAGCACCTGGATCACATGGTTCAGCCCGGACTTGGTGCCACGGGGCAGGTCGACCTGGGTGATGTCCCCGGTGATGACGGCGGTGGAGCCGAAGCCGATCCGGGTCAGGAACATCTTCATCTGTTCGACGGTGGTGTTCTGGCTTTCGTCGAGGATGATGAAGCTGTTGTTCAGGGTGCGGCCACGCATGTAGGCCAGTGGCGCAACCTCGATGACCTGGCGTTCGATCAGCTTGGCGACGTATTCGAAACCGAGCATTTCGTACAGTGCATCGTAGAGCGGGCGCAAGTATGGGTCGATTTTCTGGGAAAGGTCGCCGGGCAGGAAGCCGAGCTTTTCCCCGGCTTCGACCGCCGGGCGCACCAGCAGGATGCGTCGCACCTGTTCGCGCTCCAGCGCATCGACCGCACAGGCCACGGCCAGGTACGTCTTGCCGGTGCCGGCCGGGCCGATACCGAAATTGATATCGTTGGCGAGGATTTCCTTCACGTAGCGCTGCTGATTCAGGCCGCGCGGGCGAATCATGCCTTTTTTCGTGCGCAGGGCCACCGCAGCTTCCGCAGGGGCTGGGTTGTCGAGTTCCTCGACAGCCGATTCCTGCAGGAACAGATGGACCAGATCCGGCGACAGCTCGCTTGCCTTGGTTTCCCGATAGAGGCGGCGCAGCAGGTTTTCCGCGGAGGAGGTGTGCTTGGGTTCGCCGATCAGTTCGAACTGGTTTCCGCGGTTGCGGATCTCGATGGCCAGGCGCTGTTCGATCAAGCGCAGATGCTCGTCGAATTGCCCGCACAGATTGGCGAAGCGGCGAGCCTCGAAGGGCTCGAGAATGAAACGATGTGGTTCGATGGGTGCGTTCAAGGTCGTTTTTAGCCGCCCAGGGGCAATTAAGATGAAATCAAGGATAACGCCAGTAGGCTGGGTGCGAAAGCTCTTAAGCGGTGCAATCTGACAACAGGGCCTGGCACCGCCGCTGTGAGAGCGAGCCTGCTCGCGAAAGCGCTGTCACATCCAACCTCGATATTGACCGTAATAGCGCTTTCGCGAGCAGGCTCGCTCCCACATGGCGTGGTGTTGTTACTGGACCAGCGAGCCGCGCAGGGAGTGCGGTTGCGCGGCGTCGATGTGCACGTCGGCGAACTGGCCGATCAATGCCGGAGTGTCGCAGCGGAAGTTGACGATACGGTTATTCTCGGTGCGCCCCTGCAATTCGCCCGGGTCTTTTTTCGAGTAATCGGTCACCAGGATCCGCTGGATGGAGCCGACCATTTGTCGGCTGATCTCGAAACCTTGCTGGTTCAGGCGGTGTTGCAACGCGTTGAGTCGCTCCTTCTTCACTTCCTCGGGCGTCTCGTCCACCAGGTCCGCCGCCGGCGTGCCGGGGCGCTGGCTGTAGACAAAGGAATAGGAGAAATCGAAGCCCACATCCTCGATCAGCTTCATGGTCTGTTGGAAATCCTTCTCGGTTTCGCCGGGGAAACCGACGATGAAATCCGAACTGATGCAGATCCCCGGGACCGCTGCGCGCAGTTTGCGCAGCTTGGATTTGTATTCGAGCGCCGTGTGGTTGCGCTTCATGGCCGCGAGGATCCGGTCGGAACCCGATTGCACTGGCAGGTGCAGGTGCTTGACCAGTTCGGGGACCTCGGCGTGGGCCTGGATCAGGCTGTCGGAAAACTCCAGCGGGTGTGACGTGGTGTAACGGATGCGGTCAATGCCGTCCACCGCCGCCACGACGCGGATCAGTTCGGCGAGGTCCGCCAGGCGACCGTCATGGGTCAGCCCGCGGTAGCCGTTGACGTTCTGCCCCAGCAGGGTCACTTCGCGCACGCCGTTTTCCGCCAGGTGGATGATCTCGGCAATCACGTCGTCGAAGGGGCGGCTGACTTCTTCGCCGCGGGTATACGGCACCACGCAGAAGGTGCAGTACTTGCTGCAGCCTTCCATCACCGATACGTAGGCACTTGGGCCGTCGATACGCGGTTCGGGCAGGTGGTCGAATTTTTCGATTTCCGGGAACGAGACGTCTACTTGCGGCAGCCTGGTAATGCGTGCTGCGTCGATCATCTCCGGCAGGCGGTGCAGGGTCTGTGGGCCAAAGACCACGTCCACGTAGGGCGCCCGGTCACGAATGGCCGCGCCTTCCTGGCTGGCGACACAGCCGCCCACGGCAATGACCATGTCCGGGTTGGCCAGCTTCAGTTCACGCCAGCGGCCCAACTGGGAATACACCCGGTCCTGGGCGCGTTCGCGGATCGAGCAGGTGTTGAGCAGGATCACGTCCGCGTCTTCCGCGCGGGCGGTGACTTCCAGGGCCTGGTGTTCACCCAGCAGATCGACCATGCGCGAGCTGTCGTACTCGTTCATCTGGCAACCGTGGGTTTCGATGTAAAGCTTCTTGGCCATGGACGGGTTCATCACGTGATTCAAAGAACCGCGCATTATAGGGAAATAGTGGCCTGTGTGGCTAATTCGCGCGAGCAGTGGCTATGCTATAGTTCGCGCCCTCATTTTTACCCGCCGATGTGTTTCGCCAGCCATGACCAAACGTGAAGCTCCAATCTACAAGGTGATTTTCCTCAACCAGGGCCAGGTGTTCGAAATGTACGCCAAACAGATCTATCAGAGTGATCTGTGGGGCTTCCTGGAGGTCGAGGAATTCGTCTTTGGCGAGCGCACGCAAGTGGTCGTCGACCCGAGCGAAGAAAAGCTCAAGGCGCAGTTCGAAGGCGTGGTGCGCAGTTTCGTGCCGATGCACTCGATCGTGCGCATCGACGAGGTCGAGCGCCTGGGCACGCCGAAAATCAGCGAAGCCCGTGGCGCGGTCGGCAATGTCATGCCGTTTCCGATGCCGATGCCTGAGAAGTAGACCTTAGAACCGAGTTGCCCTCAATCGCGAGCAAGCTCGCTCCCACACAGGGTCTCTGTGAACACAAGATTTGTGTACACCAGCGATCCAGTGTGGGAGCGAGCTTGCTCGCGATGAGGCCCGAAAGGCCAAGGCGATAATCAAGGCAGCGGCGAGAATGGCGTACGCCCATCGGCGTTCTGCAATTCCATCAGGTATTTGCGAAAGATCTGTCCCAGCACCTGGGTCGCCACTTCCAGCTCGTCGCGGGGCATCTGCTCGGCGACTTCGTCGGCGGTGTCCAGTGCTTCTTCGGCGCCGTTGACCGCCGCCATCTTCAAGACGATGTAAGCCTGGACGTTGTTGGCCTGCACACCTTCGCCATGGAAGAACATGCCGCCAAGCTTGAATTGCGCCTGGGCGTGGCCTTGCAGCGAGGCTTTTTCGAAATAGTCGAGGGCTTGCTTGAGGTCGCGGGGCGCGGCCTTGCCGTCATAGTAGAACTCGCCCAGCTCATATTGCGCTTGGGCATCGCCCTCGTCGGCGGCTTTTCGACAGGCGTCGAGTGCCGGTGCCAGATCTTGTGGCTGGGTGTTGAGCGTGCAACGGCCCACCGCCGGGATCAACAACGAGTTGCCGCCTGCCTGTGCGTTGGCGAGCAGGGGCTGAAGGAGCAACAGGCAGCCCAAGGCAAGGGTGCGGCCGGTGCGGTTCATGGGAATCGACTTACCTCTGAGGGGCGCGTGGACCCTCCGGGGGATCCAATAAGCGCGCATTATGAAATAAGCAGGGCCATCCTTACAAAGTCTTTACTCGTTTTTCTGCTGCGAGGGAACGATAGCGGCCGCTTGTTGGGCAAATACCTGGAAAAAGGCATCCCGAGGCAATGGGCAATCACTGACGCTGGTGTCAGCCAGCGTCAGTCGTCCACACGTTTACTTCAGCGCAGCAAAGGCCCGCTCGGCAGCGTCGAGGGTGATCTTCAACTCGGCCTCGCCATGGGCGATGGAGGTGAAGCCGGCTTCGAACGCGCTTGGCGCCAGGTAGACGCCACCCTCGAGCATCAGGTGGAAGAAGCGCTTGAAGCGGTCGGCGTCGCTGGCCATCACGTCGTCGAAGGTCACGATGTCATCGGCGCCACTGAAGTACAGGCCGAACATGCCGCCGGCCTGGGTGGTCACGAACGGGATGCCTGCCGCATCGGCGCGTACTTGCAAGCCGTCGAGCAGGCGAGTGGTGAAGTCGCTCAGCTCGGCGTGGAAACCCGGACGGCTGATCAGGCGCAGGGTGGTCAGGCCGGCGGCCATGGCCAGCGGATTGCCCGACAAGGTCCCGGCCTGGTAGACCGGGCCCAGCGGGGCGATGCATTCCATGATCGCGCGCTTGCCGCCGAAGCAGCCTACCGGCATGCCGCCGCCGATGATCTTGCCGAAGGTGCTCAGGTCCGGCGTTACGCCGTAATGAGCCTGGGCACCGCCGAGGGCGACGCGGAAGCCGGTCATCACTTCGTCGAAAATCAGCACCACGCCGTGCTGGTCGCACAGGCTGCGCAGGCCTTCGAGGAAACCTGGCGCTGGCGGCACGCAGTTCATGTTGCCGGCCACCGGCTCGACGATGATGCAGGCCACTTCCTGGCCGACTTCCCCGAGCATTTTCTCGACTTCTTCGAGGTCGTTGAACGGCAGGGTCAGCGTGTGTTTGGCAAATGCCGCCGGTACGCCCGCCGAGCTGGGCACGCCTTGGGTCAGCGCGCCTGAGCCGGCCTTGACCAGCAGGCTGTCCGAGTGACCGTGGTAGCAGCCTTCGAATTTGATGATGCTGTCGCGCCCGGTGTAGCCGCGCGCCAGGCGGATCGCGCTCATGGTCGCCTCGGTGCCGGAACTGACCATGCGCACCATTTCCATCGATGGCACGATGGAGCAGACCAGATCGGCCATTTCGGTTTCCATCGCGGTCGGCGCGCCATAGGACAAGCCGTGCTCCAGTTGCTTGCGCACCGCGTCCAGCACGTCCGGATGGCTGTGGCCGAGGATCATCGGGCCCCACGAACCCACGTAGTCGACGTAGCGCTTGTCGTCTTCGTCGGTGACATACGCGCCCTCGGCGTGCTTGAAGAACAGCGGGGTGCCGCCGACGCTCTTGAACGCACGAACAGGTGAATTCACGCCGCCGGGGATGTGTTTCTGAGCGTTGGCAAACAGGGTTTCGGAACGGGACATGGTAGGGCTCTCGAAATCGGGAAATGACTATTTGGTTTGCAGCAGGTCGTTGAAGGCGCGGGCGCGGCGCGTCACCTCAGCCGTGCTGTCGGCGCCGAACAGGCCATGGACCACCGCGAGCAGGTCGACGCCATGGGCCACCAGCGGGGCGGCGTTTTCCAGAGTGATGCCGCCGATGGCGCACACCGGTATATGCAGTTTGATACGGGTCTGTTCGAGCAGTTCAAGGTTTGCGGCGGGCGCCCCGGGCTTGGTATTGGAATTGAAGAAGCGCCCGAACGCGACGTAGCTGGCGCCTTCCCGGACGGCCTGTTCGGCCAGTTCCAGGCTGGCGTGGCAAGTGGCGCCGACGATTGCCTTGTGCCCCAGCAACGCCCGCACCGGCGCCAGCGGGCCATCGGTCTGGCCCAGGTGGACGCCGACGCCGAGGCGTGCGGCCAGTTCGGCGTCATCGTTGATGATCAATTGGGTCTTGTAGCGCTCGCACAGGTTGCGCAGCGCCTCGGCCTCGCGCAAGCGCCGGGCCTCGTCGCTGCTTTTGTCGCGGTATTGCAGCAGGGTCACGCCACCTTCCAGCGCGGCTTCCACATAGGCGAGGAACTTGCCGGCCAGCAACTGGCTGTCGGTGACGGCATAAAGGCCACGTAATTTCATTCCACGGCTCCTTTGCTACGAGCAGAAATCCAGCGGCAGGCGACGCGGGACGAACTGGCCTTTGCCCAGTTGTTCGGCATCGCGCAGGGTTCGCCAGGTGTAATCCAGCGCGGTCTTCACCGCGCTGGCGAGCTGTTCACCCTGGGCCAGCCGGCCGGCCAGGGCGCTGGCCAGGGTGCAGCCGGAACCGTGATAGCTGCCGGGCAAGCGCTGGCAGGTGAAGGTCTCGCGGCGTCCGTCGCGGCTGTACAGGCGATTGTGGACTTCATGTTCATCGCCGTGACCGCCGGTGATCAGCAGGTGCTTGACGAAGGGCAGCAGTTTTTCGGCGCATTCATCGGCGCTGCCTTCCGGCAGTTCGGCGAGAATGCGTGCTTCAGGAAGGTTGGGCGTGGCGATGATCGCCAGCGGCAGCAGGCGCTCGCGCATGGCGTAGCCGACTTCATCCTTGCCCAGCCGTCCGCCACCACCGGCGCGCAGCACCGGGTCGCAGACCATCGGCAGATGTGGATGCGCCTGGAGCAGCTCGACCACTGTGTCGACCATCTCCAGCGAACCGAGCATCCCCAGCTTGACCGCCGCGACGGGCGAATCGTTGAGCACGGCATTGGCCTGGGCCAGCACCCACTCGCGATCGAGTACGCGGAAATCGCTGACATTGACCGTGTCTTGCACGGTCAACGCGGTAACGGCCGGGGCGGCATGACAACCCTGGGCGAGCAGGGCTTCGATATCTGCCTGCAAGCCGGCGCCACCACTGGGGTCGTGGCCGGAGAGACAGAGGACAACGGGGCGGGAGTTGTAGATATTCATGGTGCGCGAGCTTATCACCAAACCCCATTTATCGGTGATCGGGCTCTGAGGGTTTTACGCGACGTTTCCTGCTGGCGACTATTTTTGTGGCGAGGGAGCTTGCTCCCGCTGGGGCGCGAAGCGACCCCGAGATATTGCGGTCGCTACGCAACCGAGCGGGAGCAAGCTCCCTCGCCACGAATGGCCCGCCAGTACCAACCTGACCAAAGCAACAGCTCTATCTCAACGCTTGGCGCTGAGACGCCCGTGCTAGAGCCTTTTGTCGGAAAAATTTCAATGGTGCAAATTGGCCATCAACGGCTATGCTACGGATGGATCCAACCAATAACAGGTAATGCCGGTTTTACGTCTACTCAGGGAATGGGGGGCTTCCTGACTCAACCGGACAGGCCACGCTGGGGCTTTAATGCGCTATTTGCTGATGTTGCTGCTGTGCTTGTCCCCCTTGGCAAGCGCCCTTGAATTCGATGAATCTACCCGAAGCCTGCCTTTGGGCCATGCCTTGCAGGTGTTTGAAGACGCCAGCGGCACGGCCACCCTCGAGGATGTCCTGGCCCAGGCCGCGGCTGGGCGCTTCAAACCCCACGACCAGGCCACGCTGAACGCAGGGTATTCGCGCTCGGCGTTCTGGCTGAAGATCGACTTGCACTACCGCCCGGGCAATCCCGGCGCCCAGCGCACCTGGCTGTTGGAGTTGGCGTATCCGCCGCTGGACCGCCTGGACCTGTATCTGGCCGATGCGCAAGGTGCCTATCGCCTGGTTCGCCAGACCGGCGATGCCTTGCCGTTCGCCAGTCGCGAGGTGCGCCAGAACAACTACCTGTTCAGCCTGGATTTCCAACCCGATCAACGCCAGACCGTGTATCTGCGCCTGCAAAGCCAGGGCTCGATCCAGGCTCCGTTGACGCTCTGGTCAAGCACCGCGTACCTGGAACAGCAGCCGGTGCGCCTGTATGTGCTGGGCATCATCTACGGCGTACTGCTGGGGATGCTGGTCTACAACCTGTTCATCTACCTGAGCGTGCGCGACACCAGCTACCTCTATTACATTTTCTATATCGCCTCGTTCGGCCTCTATCAATTGTCGGTCAACGGCGCGGCGGTTGAGTATTTCTGGCCGGACAACCCCTGGTGGGCCAACGCCGCGACGCCGTTTTTCATTGGTTGCGCGGGGGTGTTTGGCAGTCAGTTCGCCCGCAGCTTCCTGCAAACCGCCCAGCACAGCCGCTGGCTCGACCGATTGCTGCTCGCGCTGATTGCCTACGGCGCGGTGGTGGTGGGCCTGTCGTTGATGACCAGCTATGCGCTGGCGCTGCGCCTGGCGACGGCGCTGGCCCTGGTGTTCACCGTGGTGATTTTCGCCGCCGGCTTGTTCGCCTGGTGGCGAGGGCTACGGGTGGCGCGTTATTTCATTATTGCCTGGTCGGCGTTTCTGCTGGGGGGCGTCGTCAATACGATGATGGTGTTGGGTTACCTGCCGAACATCTTCCTGACCATGTATGCCAGCCAGATCGGCTCTGCCATCGAGGTGGCGCTGTTGTCCCTGGCCCTTGCGGACCGCATCAACGCCATGCGCGAACAGCAGGCGCAGACGCTGTTCGACGCCGGGCAGAAACTCGAAGTGCTGAACCAGCAGTTGGCCCAGGGCAACAAGCTCAAGGACGAATTCCTCGCCACGTTGACCCATGAGCTGCGCACGCCGATGAATGGTGTGATCGGTTGCCTGGAACTGATGGAAACCGTCGAGATGGACGAGGAACTCAGCCAGTATCAGCAGACCGCAGCCGGTTCGGCGCGGGACATGATGCGCATGGTCAACGGCATGCTCACCCTCACCGAGTTGCAGGCCGGCAAGCTCAAGGTCTATCCGGCGCCGTTCAGCCTGCGCAGCGTGATAGAGGCTCTGCAGGTGCAGTTTGGCGCCAACGCGGCGGGCAAGGGCCTGGATTTCAAGGTCGACGTAGCGCCCGGCCTGGCGGACCGTTTGTTGGGTGACAGCGGTAAATTGGCCCAGTGCCTGGAATGCCTGCTGGACAATGCCATCAAGTTCACCCGCGTCGGTGGCATCGCGCTGCGGGTCAGTGGCCGGACGTCGGAGCTCGATCGCCTGGTGCTGTCTTTCGCCGTGATCGATACCGGCATCGGCTTTACCGATCTGGGGGAGGCGACCCTGTACCAGCGTTTCTTCCAGCTCGACGGCTCGATGACCCGCGAATACGGCGGCCTCGGCGTCGGCCTGGCGATTTGTCGGCAACTGGTCGAATTGCTCGGCGGGCGCCTGACCCATACCTCGGAGCCGGGGCGCGGCAGTCGTTTCCAGCTGGACGTGGAATTTCACATCGCATTGCCTGTGGCCGTCCCGGCAACGTTTCCTGGCGGCGCACGCCGGGCTGCGCGCTTGCCCCAGGATTGCACGGTGCTGCTGGCCGACGACAACAACATCGACCAACTGGTGATGCGCGGCATGTTGCTCAAGCTTGGCTACCGAGTACGTACCGCCGACAGTGGCCGCGCGGCGCTGGAGCTGCTGCAGGGCGACAGTTTTGACGCGGTGCTGCTCGATTGCCAGTCGACACCATCGGATGGGGTGTCGGTCTGCTGTCAGATCCGCGCGATGTCAGGTTGCGAGGACTTACCCGTGCTGGTGGTCAGCCCGAACGTGGACCAGGCGCATTGCCCTGCGGGTAGCCTGATCGATTACCTGAGCAAGCCGGTGAAATTCGAAGCACTGCAGGCGATTCTGCAACGACGGGTACTTTGTCCGAAACAGGGTGAAAGCGCCGGTATTTAGGCGGATATGCCACTTTGATCGGCCAGGAGGCGGTGCTTAACTGACCTCTGCTGGCCGACCAAGGAGCCCCGTCATGAACCTGCACCAGTTCGCCGAAACCCACGACGTCACCAATCAGCCGCCGTCCCTGGATGGCGCCAACCTGTACCGTATCGACCTGCCGCTGCAAGAATGGTCGCGGCGTTTCGGCGCAGGGTGGGCACAGGCGCGGATCGACGCCTACGGTGCCCTGGCCGGCGGACCGTTGATGGAGGCGGGGTTCCTGGCCAACCAGAACAAGCCGATATTTTCCAGCCACGACCGTTACGGCCATCGTATCGACCTGGTGGAATTTCATCCTGCCTATCACGAGCTGATGCGCACCGCGATCGAACATGGCCTGCCCAGCCTGCCGTGGGCCCACCCGCAACCTGGCGCCCATGTCGCCCGCGCCTCGATGACGTACCTGCACAGCCAGGCCGAAGCAGGCACCGGTTGTCCGTTGACCATGACCTTTGCCAGTGTGCCGGCCCTGCGCCTGCAACCGGACCTGGCCGAGCGCTGGGTGCCGAAAGTGCTCGCCACCGAATACGATCCACGTAACGTCGGTATGGCCCACAAGGCCGGGGTCACTCTCGGTATGGCGATGACCGAGAAGCAGGGCGGCACCGATGTGCGCGCCAACACCACCAAGGCGTATCCGGTAGGCGCCAGCGGCCCGGGCCAGGCCTATGAGCTGGTGGGCCACAAGTGGTTCTGTTCGGCGCCGATGTGCGATGCCTTCCTGACCCTGGCCCAGACCGACAAGGGCCTGACCTGCTTTTTGCTGCCGCGCCACCGCCCGGACGACACCCGCAACCAGTTCTACATCCAGCGTTTGAAAAACAAACTCGGCAATTGCTCCAACGCCTCCAGCGAGGTGGAGTTCCGTGGTGCGCTGGCCTGGATGGTCGGCGAAGAGGGCCGAGGCGTGCCGACGATCATCGAGATGGTCGCCATGACCCGCTTCGATTGCATGGTCGGCTCCAGTGCCCTTATGCGCCAGGCCCTGACCCAGGCCAGTCACCATTGCGCGCACCGCAAGGTCGGCGGCAAGTTGCTGAGTGAGCAGCCCCTGATGCAGAACGTACTCGCCGACCTGGCGCTGGAAAGCGAAGCTGCGTTGGCGCTGAGCTTGCGCATGGGCCGGGCGCTGGATCATCTGAACGATGAGCATGAAGCCAAGTTCGCCCGGCTGGTGACGGCGGTAGGCAAATACTGGATCTGCAAGCGCGCCCCGGCAATGATCAACGAGGCGGCCGAGTGCATGGGCGGTGCCGGCTATGTCGAGGACAGCATCCTGCCGCGCCTGTACCGCGAGGCACCGGTCAATTCGACCTGGGAAGGCTCCGGCAATGTGCAATGCCTTGACATCTTGCGCGCTCTGTCCAAAGAGCCGGGCGTGTTGGAAGTGCTGTTCGACGAACTGGGCGACGGCCATGGGGACAATCGCCTGGCGGCCCATATCGACCGGTTGCACGCAGCGTTCAAGGACACCGATGACATCCAGTATCGTGCCCGGCAATTGACCGAAGACGTCGCCGTCGGCCTGCAAGCCAGGCTGTTGCTGGAAGCGGGGAACAGCGACGTCAGCGATGCCTTCATCGCCAGCCGGCTGGGTTCCACCGGCCGGGTCTACGGCGCGTTGCCCCGCGGCCTGAATGTCGAAGCCATTGTCGCCCGCTCGACCCCGCACGGCTTCTAGGGGTACCGCGAAACCCTTGTGGGAGCGAGCTTGCTCGCGATGGCATAGTCATAGCCAACCGCTGTGGTGGCTGTTACACCGCTATCGCGAGCAAGCTCGCTCCCACAGGGATTGTCGGTGAATGATCGCGCGCGCCAATACGCCACTGTTCCCGTCGGCCCACGATGCAGGCAAGATGAAGGCCTGCAAGTCAGAACACAGGAAGCTGATCGTGACCGAAGCGTTTATTGTCATTCAAACCGCCGAGCAAGCCGTGGACCGGCTGGCGGCCCTGCACGAGCGTGCGACCACCGCGCTGAACCAGGCGCTCAAGCGTTATCTCAAGGACCGCATCGAGCCGGATGCCGAGCAACGCGCATTGTTCCGCTATCCGGCCCTGCGCCTGACCTACCATTGCCATGGCGAAGTCCCGCAGACCACCCGCGCCTACGCCAAGGTCCAGCTGCCGGGCACCTACAGCGTCACCGTCACCCACCCGGCGGCATTTCGAAAATACCTGCTCGAGCAGCTTGTCCCGCTGATGCACGACTTCACCGTCACCGTCGAGGTGGGCGTCAGTGAGCAGAACATTCCGTACCCGTATGTGGTGGAGCAGGGCGATGAACTGGCCGGTTCCGGTGTGACGGCGGCGGTGCTGGCGAGGGTGTTCCCCAGCACCGATCTCTCGGCCGCCACCGATGGCATCGCCGATGGCCTCTACGATTGGGAAAACACCGACCCGCTGCCCCTGGCGCTGTTCGACGCCGCGCGGGTGGATTTCTCCCTGCGCCGGCTCGTGCATTACACCGGCAGCGATTGGCGCCATGTGCAGCCCTGGATTCTGCTGACCAACTATCACCGCTATGTCGACCAGTTCATCGTCCACGGGCTGGAGCAGTTGCGCAGCGATCCGCGTTTCGTGCGCATGGTGCTGCCGGGCAACGTGATCATCGACAAGAACATGGATCACGGTGAAGCCTCGGCCATCGCCGCTGGCGTGGTCTGGCATCGCTACCAGATGCCGGCCTATCACTTGCAAGCCAGCGATGGCCACGGCGTGACCCTGGTGAACATCGGCGTTGGTCCGTCCAATGCCAAGAACATCACCGATCACCTGGCCGTGCTGCGTCCGCATTGCTGGCTGATGATCGGCCACTGCGGCGGCCTGCGTCAGTCCCAGACGATCGGCGATTACGTCCTGGCCCACGCCTACATGCGCCGCGATGGAATCCTCGACCGCGTGGTGCCGCCGAACATCCCGATCCCGGCCCTGGCCGAAGTGCAGCTGGCGCTTCAGCAGGCGGCGGCGAACATTACTGGCGAAAAAGGCGACGAGCTGAAAAAACGCCTGCGCACCGGCACCGTGCTGACTTACGACGACCGCAACTGGGAATTGCGCTGGGCCCAGGAGCGTCCATTGATCAACCTGTCCCGCGCCGTGGCGGTGGACATGGAAAGCGGCACCATCGCTGCCCAGGGTTACCGCTTGCGGGTTCCATACGGCACGTTGCTGTGCGTCTCGGACAAGCCGCTGCACAGCGAGATCAAGCTGCCGGGCTCGGCCAACGCGTTTTATGAGCGGGCGGTCAACCAGCACCTCAAGATCGGGATCGCGGCACTGGACCTGTTGCGCAACGAACTCAACTCGTTGCACTCGCGCAAACTGCGCAGCTTCGACGAGCCGCCGTTCCGCTGATACCGTCCTGAACGGTGGTTATTTAACGGTCGGGCCACTAGCATGTCGGCCTCGACCGTTGGATATTGTTGCCGCCATGCCCCGTGCTCCACGCCCCGCTTCGCGCCGCCCTGGCGCGAAGCCTCCCGCTTCCACCCCGCGCCGTGTGGCCAAGGCGCCGCCGGCCGAAGCGAAACTGATCCTGTTCAACAAGCCTTTTGACGTGCTGACGCAATTCAGCGACGGCGAAGGGCGCGCCACGCTCAAGGATTTCATCGACGTACCGGGCATCTACCCGGCCGGTCGGCTGGACCGCGACAGCGAAGGATTGCTGTTGCTGACCAATGACGGCCAGTTGCAGGCGCGCATCGCCGATCCCAAGCACAAACTGGCCAAGACGTACTGGGTACAAGTCGAGGGTGAGCCGAGCGACGAGCAACTGCAGCGTTTGCGTGATGGGGTCGAGTTGAACGACGGTATGACGCTGCCGGCCGAGGCCCGTCAGCTGGACGAACCGCAATTATGGCCGCGCAATCCACCGGTGCGCTTTCGCAAAAGCGTGCCGACGAGTTGGCTGGAACTGGTGATACGTGAAGGGCGCAACCGCCAGGTGCGGCGGATGACCGCCGCGGTGGGCCTGCCGACCCTGCGTCTGGTGCGGGTCAGGATCGGTGACTGGACGATCGAAGGGCTCGATCAGGGCCAATGGAAAGAGGTACCGGCGCGTTTATAACGAGCCGGATTCGATCAGACCGATGACGACGCTCTTGATGATGAACGCCGCCACGCCCAGGCCAAGCACGAAAAACAGGATGAACGAGCCGAAACGCCCGGCCTTGGATTTTTTCGCCAGGTCCCAGACGATGAACCCCATGAATATGATCAGGATGCTGACCAGCCCGGTCATCATCCACTCTTCGAAAACAGCAGGATCCATCGGCGCACTCCGGCGTGGGCGGGGTTGAAAAGGCAGGGCGAGTATACGGCATGGCGGCGGGGCGCAGGATCGGGCTGCGGCGGTGTGTCGCAGCCCGGATAGTCATGGGCTGCTTTTTGTGGCGAGGGAGCTTGCTCCCGCTCGACTGCGCAGCAGTCGAAACCAGTGGAGATTTGGGGTCGCTGCGCAACCCAGCGGGAGCAAGCTCCCTCGCCACAGAAGCTCTCAGCTGCGCAGGTGGGTAAGCGGCAGCTCGGTACTGTTGAGCACCTGGTTCAGCACAAAACTCGAACGCACGCTGGTGACGCCTTCGATCCGGGTCAGGTGGCCCAGCAGCAGCTTCTGGTAATGATCCATGTCCGGCACCACCACCTTCAGTTGGTAGTCCGCGTCGATGCCGGTCACCAGGCTGCATTCAAGCACTTGCGGCAGGTTGCGGATCGCGGCTTCGAAGGTCTCGAAGCGATCGGGGGTGTGGCGGTCCATGCCAATCAGCACATAGGCCGTCAGGCTCAGGCCGAGCATCTTGCGATCGAGCAGGGCAACCTGGCGGGTGATGTAGCCGTCGTCTTCCAATTGCTTGACCCGCCGCGAGCAGGGGGAGGGCGACAGGCCGATGCGCTCGGCCAATTCCTGGTTCGAGATGCGCGCGTCGCGCTGCAATTCCGCCAGGATGCTCAGGTCGTAACGGTCGAGTTTGCTCATTGAGCGGGCCTTTATCCGGTTAATTGCGGAAGATTATCCATCCAAGGGTAAAAATTGCGCAAGTGGTGTTTATTCAAGCAATATTAGCAATCATCTGTCGGCGCCTCGGGCCTATGCTTACCACCAAGATCACTGCTCGGACAAACAGTCCAGTGCAGCCCGCCCAATCAGGCCGGCTGCGGTCGCAGTACCCATAGGTACTGGCAGACCCCCGAGCTGCACACTGTCCAGAAGACGGCGTGAGGTGAGCCGATGCCACAAGCGTCGCGCACGGACTAGATTCTCAAGGGGAGGCCGACGGGCCTCCCTTTTTTATGCCTGCGAAATAAACCCCGCGCCTGATAACCTGTCGCAGAACCGGCCTGGGCTTTTCCAGTCTTATTTTCAGGCCCCCGAACCGCTGTGAGGAATTTCATGAAGTCGCGCATCTGGCGTTTGGCAGGTGTTGGTCTGTTGTGGGCAAGTGTCAGTGCGCAGGGAATGGCGGATGATCAGCAGAACCGTGGCGGCCCAAACGGTAATGGCCCGGGTTATTCAGGCCAGCCCCGGCCGCAAAGCAACGAGATCATTCGTGGCGATAACAGCCGACAGTTCGAGGTCCAGCCGCAATCTCCAGGTGGGCAACACTACGAGCGTCCACCGCAGGACCCCAACGTACACAACCGCCCGCCGCAACAGCAACCGGGCAACAATCTGCCGATCCAGGGCCGGCCCGACAGCGTGACCCAGACCCAGGAGCCGCGACCGGGCTACTACCGCGACATTCCACGGCGCAACGACGGTTATCCGAACGGCGGGCCGCGTCCAGGCCACGACAACCGGCCCGATCAGCACTGGCCCGGTCGGCCGGACGGCCATGGCAACGGTTGGGGGCAGGGGCCGCAATATCGGCCAGGGTATGTGATCGATCGTTTCCCGGATCGGAATTACCGCGTGCCTTATCGCGGCCAGGATTATTTTTACTCGGGTGGCTACTGGTATCGCCCGCAAGGGCCGCGTTATGTCGTGGTGCAGCCGCCTCGGGGCATTCGTACCCGCTATCTGCCCGATTATGCCCGTGAGGTCTGGATCGGCAGCTCGCTGTTTTTCCTCGCCGCCGGTGCCTATTACATTTATGAGGCCAACACCCGGGATTACGTCGTGGTCGAGGCGCCGGTCGCCAATCCGCAGCCGCAGCCCCAGGGCAACAGCTTCGACGTGGTGGCTTATCCGGCCAACGGCCAGTCGCCCGAGCAGGTCAACCAGGACGGCTACGATTGCTATCGCTGGGCGGTGCAGCAGAGTGGTTTCGACCCGCGCACCTATACCTACCCACCGGCGCCGGAAGTGGTGCAGACCTATCGCCGGGCCCAAGGTGATTGCTTGAGCAGTCGTGGGTATCAGGTGACGTACTGATTACTCGAAATAGAAAAAACAGCTCCCTCGCCACGGTGACGGCATCAAGCGTCGGTGCGCTTTACTACCTCCAACGGATCGGCATGCACCAGCACCTCGGCCTTCGGATAAGCGCGATGGATCGCATCGGCGGCCTGGTCGCTGATGCCGTGGGCCACTGACAGGGTCAGCTCGCCCGGCAATTCCAGGTGCAACTGCACGAACCAGTGGTTGCCGGAGATTCGTGTGCGCAGGTCATGGGCGCCGACCACGCCGGGCACCGCGCAGGCCAGTTCGAGCATGTGCTGGCTGACGTCCGGCGGCAGCTCTTCATCCATCAGCACGGCGAAGCTTTCCCGGGCAATCTGCACTGCGCTCCAGAGGATGTACGCGGCGATGCCCAGGCCGAACCAGGCATCGAGCTGGTACCAGCCGAACCCTGCCAGGACCAAGGCCACCAGGATGCTGCCGTTGAGCAACAGGTCCGAGCGGTAGTGTAGCGAGTCGGCGCGCACGGCGTTGGAGCCGGTGGCGCGCACGACCCGATGCTGCAACGCCAGCAGCGCCAGGGTCAGTGCCAGGGAAAACACGATCACGCCGACGCTGAGCCAGGGCGCCTCGACCGGCAGCGGCTGCTTGAGTCGTTCGTATGCCTGCAACGCGATCAGCACCGCACTGCCGCCGATGAAGAGTGCCTGGGCCATGCCGGCCAACGATTCAGCCTTGCCATGCCCGTAGCGATGATCATCATCCGCCGGTCGCAGGGCGTAATGCACCGCCAGCAGATTGAGCAACGAGGTGACGCCGTCCAGCGCCGAGTCGGTCAGGCCGGCGAGCATGCTCACCGAGCCGCTGAGCCACCAGGCCAGCGCCTTGGCAATGATCAGAATGCACGCCACGGCCACCGATGCGCGGGTGGCCAGGCGTAGCAGGCGAGCATGTTCGGCGCTGGTGGTCATGGCGCGGTCTTCCTTGGGCTGCGCCTCTTACGCGGCGGGTACGAGACCGAGCGTGGCCAGTTGTTGCACGTTGCCCTTATGCTGGATCAGGCGCGGGTCGTCCAGCGGGAAGCTGCGGCCCAGCTCGCGCTCCAGGATGGCTTGCAGCTTCTGGTTATTGACCGTGCCGTCGGCGTTGATGGCCGGCTTGAGTTTCTCCGGTTCGATCTGCACGCTTCTGCCCGGCTCGAAATAGATCGCGCCGGTGGCAAAATCCACGGCAAAGGCGATCAGGCCGGGGATGATGTAGAACAGCAGGCCGACGGCGTCGAGCGCGGCGATGGCCGGGTCGATCTTGCCCTCGATCTGGCCGCGACGGTCGGGGTAGAAGATCGAGCCACAGGCGCTGATCTGGGTCAGCAGGCTGGCGACCAGCACGCCGCCGATCACGCGAAAGGGAATACGCATAACAATCTCCTGAGCAGGTAAGGGCGTTGCTGGTTGGAGTCCAGACCACGCTAAACAGTTCGCCGTTATACTCGGCCCTCTGTTTTGGAGCCAGCATGATTTCTTTGCCGATTGATGAAGTTTTACCGGCCCTGCGCCAAGCCTTGGCGTCGCGCCACGAAGCGGTGCTCGAAGCGCCCCCCGGTGCCGGTAAGACCACCCGTGTTCCCTTGGCCCTGTTGAACGAGCCGTGGCTGGCCGGGCAGACCATTCTGATGCTCGAACCCCGGCGCCTGGCGGCACGGGCGGCGGCCGAGCGCCTGGCCAGCGAACTGGGGGAAAAGGTCGGCGAAACCGTGGGCTATCGGATTCGCCTCGACAGCAAGGTCGGGCCGAAAACCCGCATTGAAGTGGTCACCGAAGGCATCCTCACCCGTCGCCTACAGGATGACCCGGCACTGGATGGCGTGGGGCTGTTGATTTTCGATGAATTCCACGAGCGCAGCCTAGACGCCGACCTTGCCTTGGCCTTGAGCCTCAATGGCCGTGAGCTGTTTCGCGAAGACCAACCGCTGAAAATCCTGCTGATGTCCGCGACCCTGGAAGGCGAGCGCCTGGCCGGGTTGCTGGACGATGCGCCGATCCTGCGCAGCGAAGGACGCATGTTCCCGGTGACGGTGCGCTGGGGCCGGCCATTCCAGCCCGGCGAATTCATCGAGCCGCGACTGGTGCAGACCCTCCTCGAAGCGCTGCACGACGAAACCGGCAGCGTGCTGGTGTTCCTGCCGGGGCAGGCGGAGATTCGCCGCGTTCATCAACAATTGGCCGAAGCCTTGGGCGAGGGCGGCAACGTGTTGCTGTGTCCGCTGCATGGCGAGCTGGACCTGACCGCCCAGCGCGCCGCCATCGATCCGGCGCCGCCCGGCCAGCGCAAAGTGGTGCTCGCTACCAACATCGCCGAGACCAGCCTGACCATCAACGGTGTGCGGGTAGTGGTCGATGCCGGGCTTGCCCGCGTACCGCGCTTCGACCCGGGCAGTGGCATGACCCGCCTCGACACCCAGCGCATCTCCCGCGCCAGCGCCACCCAGCGTGCCGGCCGGGCCGGGCGACTGGAGCCGGGGGTGTGTTACCGGTTGTGGTCCGAAGACCAGCATGAACAGCTGGCGGCCTACGACAGCGCCGAGATTCTCTCGGCGGACCTGGCCGGGCTGGCCCTGCAATTGAGCCGCTGGGGCGTGACGCCGCAGCAGTTGACGTGGCTCGACGTCCCGCCAACCGCCGCGTATGCCCAGGCGCGGGATTTATTGCAGCGCCTGGGTGCGCTGGACGGTGGACAACTGACTCGGCACGGCCAGGCCATGGCCGAGCTGCCGGCCCATCCGCGCATCGCGCGCTTGCTGCTGCGGGGCCAGGCGCTGGGGCTGGCGGACATGGCCTGCAATGTCGCGGCGCTGTTGGGCGAGCGCGACATTCTTCGAGGCGCCGGCGCGGATTTGCACAGTCGCCTGGCGTTGCTGTCCGGCGAGGAACGAGCGGCACGCGGCGCTCAGGGCGGTGTGCAGCGGGCGCGGCAATTGGCCCGGCAATATCGTGGCTACTTGCGCGGCAAGGCCGAGGAAGCTGTCGCCGATCCCGAGCATCCGCGCTGGCTCGGCGCGCTGTTGGCGCTGGCCTATCCGGATCGCGTCGCGCAACAGCGGCGACCCGGCGGCGCGGAATATCGCCTGGCGAATGGGCGCGCGGCGCTGTTTGCCGAGGCCGATAGCTTGATGAAGCAACCGTGGTTGGTGATTGCCGAACTGGGCAGTCGCCAAGGCCAGCGGGAAGAACGGATCTACCTGGCGACGGATTTCGATCCGGTGCTGTTCGATTCGGTGCTGGCAGAGCAAGTACGTACCGAAGACCAACTGGATTGGGACGAGCGCGAAGGCGTGCTGCGGGCCGAGCGTCAGCGCAAGGTCGGTGAACTGGTACTCAGCCGTGAGCCATTGACCGGCCTGGATGAATCTGCCCGCTGCCGGGCGCTGGTCAACCTGGTACGACGCAAGGGGTTGGAGTTGTTGCCGTGGACGCCGGAGCTGCGTCAGTGGCAGGCGCGGGTGGCGCTGTTGCGTCGGCTCGACCTGGATACCAAGGGCGACAGCGAGTGGCCGGACGTCAGCGATGCGGCGTTGCTGCTCAGTCTTGAAGACTGGTTGATGCCGTATCTGGGCCGGGTGTCGCGCCTTAGTCATTTTGCCAACCTGGATCTGTCGAGCATCGTCCGTAACCTGTTGCCCTGGCCTCTGCCGCAAAGGCTGGACGAACTCGCGCCGCAGCACTTGAGCGTGCCTTCCGGTTCATCGATTCGCCTGGATTACAGCGAACACCCACCTATTCTGGCGGTGCGCTTGCAGGAGCTTTTCGGCCTGGCCGACACCCCGCGTATCGCCGGTGGTCGGCAGGTGGTCAAGCTGCACCTGCTATCGCCCGCGCGCCGACCAGTGCAAGTGACCCAGGACCTGGCGAACTTCTGGCGCAGTACTTACGCCGAGGTGAAGAAGGATCTCAAGGGACGGTATCCCAAGCACTACTGGCCGGACGACCCGCTGGTGGCGGAGGCGACGGCGCGGGCCAAGCCGCGTAAGTGAAAAGATCCGACACTTAGCCCCTGTGGGAGCGAGCCTGCTCGCGATGGCGGTAGGTCAGCAGCATCACATTAACTGACACACCGCTATCGCGAGCAAGCTCGCTCCCACAGGGATATTCGGTGAGCTTGACTACGGGGTAGCCGGCAACAGAAACCGCGCGATCACCGGCAAATGATCGGAAATGCGCAACGTATCGTCCTGCCGGACCTGGGCTTCGACCCGTTTGAGGCGGGGGCTGTAGAACAGGTAATCGACGGTCCGGTCGGGGCCGTTGAGGCCGGGATCGTTGGGGTAGTGGGTCAGCCAGTTTGCGCGGTCGATGCCGCTGGCCTCGTTGTTGGTGGGGATCATCGGATATTTGTCCCACAGCAGATGCAATTCGCTGTCGGCGGAGTAGGGGGAGCGTTGCTCGGTGGGCAGGCGTCGGTATTGGCCCAGGGGTAACAGGTTGAAGTCTCCCCCGCTCAGCCAGGGAGTGCCGGCGGATTCAAGCTTGTCCAGGGCCTTGGCTATCGCGCTGACTTGCGCGCGCGCAGTGTCGTCCGGCTGGGTGGCCCGCTCCAGATGTGTATTGAGCACCGCCAGTTGGCCGCCGCCGCTCAGGGGCAGGTAACTCACCAGCAAGGCATTTTTCGGCTGGAACTGGCGGGTGATGAAGTTCGCCTCGGCCACGGGCAATTGCACCCGCTCGGCGTGGTCGATGCGATAGCGGCTCAGCGTCGCCAACTGGCGGCCAACGCTGCCGAAGATATGTGGGGTGGGAATGAAATCGGCTTTCCAGTCAAAAGCGCTGGTGCCGCAGGGATAGAGGTCGGCCAGCCGCTCCTGCAAGAGCTTGAGCTGGTTCTGGTAGTCGCTGGCCTTGGCGCCGTTGTCGAGTTCCTGCAATAGCACCACGTCCGGCTGCTCGTCGCGAATGACCCGTGCCACTTCGTCGAGGCTGAAGGCCATGTCTTCCGGGGTCGGGCTTTCATCGTCGCCCTCGGCCAGGTCGTGCCAGAACACGTAGCGCTTGCCAGCCAGGAACTGGACGTTCCAGGTCATCACCTTCAGGGCTTGGCCGGGCACCAGCGACGGGGCGTTCGCGGCGCAGCTGACGGGCATCGCTTCCCGGGCCTGTGGGCGCCAGGTCGGGCCATAGATGGAAAAGGCTCCAATGCCGACGAGCAACAACAGGCCCAACAAGACGTATCGCAGCAGACGGGTCATGGCTCGGGTTTTTCTGCAATCAACATGAACATTCGGAACAGCACCACGGTGGTGAACAGTTGCAGGAAACTGTGGACGCTGTCGATCAGCAAACTGATGAAGGGGTTCTGCGGCGGCGGATACACCGAGACGCTGGCGCCCTTGAGCAGCCACAACGGGACCATTACGGCGAGGATGCATAACAGGATTCGCCAGAAATTGCCTCGACTTAGGCGCGCGCTTTCCTTCATGGCCGCCAAGGGCGCCATGCCCCGCAAAACCAACAGGTATTCACCGAAGGCGAGGACGACCATCAGCCACAGCCCTGGCAGGAAGTACAAGGAAATGCCTATCAGGATCAGCAAGGTATTAAGGGCGGTCAGCAAGGCGAAACGCGGCCACTGGAGCAGGGCTGCCGCGAGCAGGTCACGGGCACGCGGGGCTTCGCCGCGACTGCGGGCATCGAGAAACAGGATCAACGCCGCGGTATACAGCGGGTACACGAGGAGACCGACGATCACGCTGTAGCCGGAGAAACCGTCGGCGCCGATGGCGCTGTCCACCCCTTGTTGCAGGACCGCCTCAAGTATTACCAGCGGCAGGCACAGCTGGGCGATCCGGCCCAGGTTGCGCTTGAAAAAATACAAGGAGTCACGCAGTACTTCTAACGGATTCATGAGTCGGTATCGAGTTCGAAAAAGCGGTCCGACACTTTAACCGATCAAGCGACCGCACAAGCAAACGTAAACATCAGGTAAAGACCATTGAAAGCTTCCTGCGCAACCCCATTACTGAATCGCACCGGTCTTTGCGACCGGCCTGGTTTTAATCCGGCAATCTGATGAGGTCGCCATGAACAGCGAAGAACAAACCCTGATCGATGGACTGTTTTCACGGCTGCAGCAGGCCGAAAAGGATTCAGCCCCGCGCGACGCCCAGGCCGAGGCGCGGATCAAGGAACACTTGGCCAACCAGCCTGCGGCGGGCTATTTCATGGCCCAGGCGATCCTGGTGCAAGAGGCAGCGATCAAGCGCCTGGACGAGCAGAACAGACAGCTCGCCCAACAGGTCGAGCAATTGCAGGGCGAATTGCAGCAGGCCCGCAGCCAGACTTCGGCGCCAAGCGGCGGCGGTGGTTTCCTTTCGAGCATCTTCGGCGGCAGCAACCGCGGTTCACGACCAGCAAGCGCACCGGCATCCGGCGGTGGCGGCTGGCGCGAACCGGCCAGGCCCTCCTTCAATGCGCCGGCCCAGCCTGGCTTTGGCGCTGCGCCCGGCAACTATGCCGCGCCGCAACAGCAGGCCCCGGCGGCGGGCAGCTTTCTCGGCGGTGCCTTGAAAACCGCAGCGGGCGTGGCCGGTGGTGTGATGCTCGCCCAGGGCATCAGTAGCCTGTTCCACAGCAATCAACCCCAGGAGATCGTCGAGGTCCTCAAGGAAGAGCCGGCCCAGCCGGTCAATGACGCCGCCAACAACGGTGACACCGGTTGGGGCGATGATCAGCGCGTGGCCGACAGCGATAGCGACGGCAACAATAGCTATGGCAACGACCAGGGCGGTTTCAGCGACGCCGACTACAGCGACGATTCGTCCTTGTTCGGTGACGACGACTCTTTCGTCTGATCCGCCGTTCGTCCGGGGCGCCCTGGCGCCTCGGGCCGATTATTCGCGGAACGCTCCTCGAGACTGGCATACTGGGCGACTTTTCGGCCCGGGTGGCCTGCGCGCGTGTGCATTCAAGAGGAAACGCGGTGAAAAAAATCGCAGTATTCGCCGATGTCCAGAACCTCTACTACACCGTGCGCCAGGCCTATGGTTGCCACTTCAACTATGCCGCGCTGTGGGCCGATGTGAGCAAGCAGGGGCAGATCGTCGAGGCCTATGCCTACGCGATCGATCGCGGTGACAGCAAGCAACAGCAGTTCCAGCAGATCCTGCGCAACCTGGGGTTCACCGTGAAACTCAAGCCCTATATCCAGCGCAGCGACGGCTCGGCCAAGGGCGACTGGGACGTGGGCATCACCCTGGACATCATGGACGCCGCCGACCATGTCGACGAGGTGGTCCTGGCCTCCGGTGATGGCGATTTCGACATGTTGCTCGAACGCATCATCAGCAAGCACGGCGTGCAGGCTGTGGCCTATGGGGTACCTGGGTTGACCGCCAACTCGCTGATCCGCGCCGCCAGCCGCTACGTGCCGATCGAAGGCGCGTTGCTGCTCAAGAACTGATTTTCAAGGAGCCCCACCGGTTTGGAACGTATCGCAGTCATCGACTTTGAAACCACCGGCATCACCCCGAGCAGCGGTTGCCGGGCCACCGAAATTGCCGTGGTGATACTTGAGCAAGGCCGGATAGTCGACCGTTACCAGAGCCTGATGAACGCCGGCGTGCGCGTGCCGGCCTTCATCGAGCAACTGACCGGTATCAGCAATGCCATGCTGCGCAGCGCACCGCCAGCGGAAAAGGTCATGAACGAGGTCAACGAATTCGTCGGCATCACGCCGCTGCTGGCTCACAATGCCGCGTTCGACCAGAAGTTCTGGGACTTCGAGCTGGGACGAATCAAGCGCACCCGCCTGCAGAATTTTGCCTGTTCACTGCTGTTGGCCCGACGCCTGATGCCAGCGGCGCCGAACCACAAGCTCGGCACGCTCAATGCTTTCGCCGGCCTGCCCCACACCGGCCAGGCTCACCGGGCCATGGCCGACGCCGAAATGGCCGCCAACCTCACCGCCCACCTGGCCTCGGAGCTGCGGCAAAAGCATGGGTTGCGGGAGCTGTCCCATGACCTGCTGTGCAGCTTGCAGAAGGTGCCGGCAGCGAAGATCAACGAGCATCTCAAGCGCCATCGCGGGTTCTGAACACTGCACAACTCTCCTGTGGGAGCGAGCCTGCTCGCGAAAGCAGTGTGTCAGCCACCACAGATGTTGGCAGGGCGGACGCCTTCGCGAGCAGGCTCGCTCCCACAATGAAAAGTGTATGGCTCGGATAAACAGATTTTGTAACTTAATTTCTGTCGATTGCCTTTTTAGAATGACAGGTTTCATCGTCCTGACTTCGAGCTGAACATGCCTGGCCCACGCCGTTTTCCGTTGCCATTGATCGCTGCCTTCTTCGCTTTGTACGTCATCTGGGGATCGACCTATCTGGTGATTCGCATCGGCGTCGAGCATTGGCCGCCCTTGCTGCTGGCCGGGATTCGTTTCGTGATCGCCGGGTCGTTGATGTATGGCTTCCTGCGCTGGCGCGGGGCACCGGCGCCGACCTGGGCGCAGTGGAAGGCCGGTGCGCTGATCGGGGTGTTGTTGCTGACGTTCGGCAATGGCGCGGTGAGTATCGCCGAGCATATGGGCGTGGCCTCGGGCGTGGCGGCGCTGGCCGTGGCGACGGTGCCTTTGTTTACCTTGCTCTGCGGATATTTCTGGGGCGCGCGTAATACCCGTCTGGAATGGGCCGGGATTGTATTGGGGCTGATCGGTATCGCCATGCTCAACCTCGGTTCCAACCTGCAATCGAGCCCGATGGGGGCGGCCTTGTTGGTGTTTGCGGCGGCTTCCTGGGCCTTCGGCTCGGTGTTGAGCAAACACCTGCCGTTGCCGGCGGGAGCGATGGCCAGCGCCGTGGAGATGCTGGTGGCCGGCGTGGTGCTGTTGATCGGCAGCTTCGCCAGTGGCGAGCGCCTGGAAAGCATGCCGCCGCTGGAAGGCTGGTTCGCGCTGGTCTATCTGATCGGTTTCGGTTCGATCATCGCCTTCAACGCCTACATGTACTTGCTCAAGCATGTGCGTCCGGCCGCAGCCACCAGCTACGCCTATGTCAACCCGGCGGTAGCGGTGTTGCTGGGGATCGTCTTCGCCGGGGAAACCATCGGTATCGAAGAGGCCTTGGCGATGCTGGTGATTATCAGCGCCGTGGTCCTGATCGGGTTGCCGCAGTGGCGCAAGCCCAAGCCCGCACCGGCCGAATCATGATTTAGGGTAAACTGCCGCGCATTGCACACCTTGCGCTGATTTTTCCTACGGTATATCCATGACTTTCGCCACTCTTGGCCTGATCGAACCCCTGCTGCGCGCCCTCGAGACGCTCGGCTACCAGACGCCGACCCCGGTCCAGGCCCAAGCCATGCCGGCGGTGCTCGCCGGTCGCGACCTGATGGCCGCAGCCCAGACCGGCACCGGCAAGACCGCCGGTTTCGCCGTGCCGCTGTTGCAGTTGTTGACCACCGAAGGACCGAAAGTTGCCGCCAACTCGGTGCGCGCGCTGATCCTGGTGCCGACCCGCGAGCTGGCCGAGCAGGTCCACGAAAGCGTGCGCCAGTACGCCCAGAACCTGCCGCTGAGCACCTACGCCGTGTACGGCGGTGTCAGCATCAACCCGCAAATGATGAAGCTGCGCAAAGGCGTCGATCTGTTGGTCGCCACGCCGGGCCGCTTGCTCGACCTGTTCCGCCAGAACGCGCTGAAGTTCAACCAGTTGCAGACCCTGGTGCTGGACGAGGCCGACCGCATGCTCGACCTGGGCTTCTCCGAGGAACTGGCGAACATCTATAAGGCCCTGCCGAAGAAGCGCCAGACCTTGCTGTTCTCGGCGACCTTCTCCGATGCGATCCGCCTACTGGCCGGGCAGATGCTCAACGACCCGCTGAGCATCGAAGTGAGCCCGCGCAACGTGGCCGCCAACACCGTCAAGCAATGGGTGGTGACGGTGGACAAGAAGCGCAAGCCGGAACTGTTCATCCACCTGATGCGCAAGCACAAGTGGAAGCAGGTGCTGGTATTTGCCAAGACCCGCAACGGCGTCGATGCACTGGTGGAAAAACTCCAGGGGCTGGGCGTCAACGCCGATGGCATCCACGGCGACAAACCCCAGGCGACCCGCCAGCGTGCGCTGGATCGTTTCAAGGCCAGCGAAGTGCAGATCCTGGTGGCCACCGACGTCGCGGCCCGTGGCTTGGACATCGAGGACTTGCCGCTGGTGGTGAACTTCGATTTGCCGATCGTCGCCGAGGACTACATCCACCGTATCGGCCGTACGGGCCGTGCGGGTGCCACCGGGCAGGCGATTTCCCTGGTCTGCGCCGATGAAGTGAATCTGCTGTCGGCCATTGAAACCCTGACCCGCCAGGCATTGCCCCGGCAGATGGAACATGATTTCGAACCTGAGCATCGCGTGCCGGAAACCGATGCCAGCGGCCAGGTGATCAAGAAACCGAAAAAGCCGAAGAAACCGAAAGCTTCCGGCGGTGGCGGCAAGCGCAACCTTGGCAAGTGGGTGGACAGTGGCGACTCGGGGCCGGTGGAGCCTTCGGTGAAACCTGTGCGAAAAGTGCCAGTGTTCAATACCGGGCCGCGCAAGCGTAAGCCTTGATGATTTGCTGCGTCGGATAGATTGCTTTCGCGAGCAGGCTCGCTCCCACAAGGGCTCTGTGGTGTTCACCGCTCTGGTGTCCAGCGCCCGATCCCTGTGGGAGCGAGCCCGCTCGCGAAGGCGGCAACAAAGATTTCAAGCCTGGCGCTGTAGCCACTCCACCATCCCCAACCCCGCCGCACGACCGCTGGCAAAGCATGCCGTAAGCAAGTACCCGCCGGTCGGCGCTTCCCAATCGATCATCTCTCCCGCGCAGAAAACGCCGGGCACTTGCTTGAGCATCAGTCGCTCATCGAGTGCTTCGAAAGTCACGCCGCCAGCACTGCTGATGGCTTCGTCCAGCGGACGGGTTTTCACCAGCGTGACCGGCAATGCCTTGATCGCCTGGGCCAGCCGCGCCATGTCGGCAAAACAATCGGCTGAGGTCAGTTCCCGTAACAACGCTGCCTTGACCCCGTCGAGCCCCAACTGGCTGTGCAGATGCTTGGCCATCGAGCGAGAACCGCGCGGCTTGCTTAATGCGAGGAGAATCTTGTCCACAGGCCGGCCCGGCAGCAGGTCCAGGTGAATGGTCGCGCTGCCGTGTTGATTGATGGCCTCACGAATCCGCGCCGACAGCGCATAGATCAGGCTGCCCTCGATGCCGGTGGCGGTGATGACGCATTCGCCGAGGCGTGGCACGTCATCGTCGAGGCCGATGGCAATGTTCTTCAGTGGGGTGCCGGCAAATTTTGCGATCATCAGATCGCTCCAGCCCGGCACATCGAACCCGCAGTTGCTTGGCTGCAAGGGCGCGAGGAGGACGCCGCGCTGTTCCAGCGGCAACATCCAGGCACCGTCGGAGCCCAGGCGTGACCAACTGCCGCCTCCCAGCGCCAATAAGGTCGCGTCGGGCAGCAGGGCCTTTTCCCCGTCCGGGCTGGCAATACGCAGGCTGCCGTCGGCATTCCAGCCAAGCCAGCGGTGGCGCGTATGAATCACCACGCCGGCATCGCGCAGGCGCTTGAGCCAGGCGCGCAGCAGCGGGGCGGCCTTCATATCGGTAGGAAATACCCGCCCGGAGCTGCCGACAAAGGTGTCGATGCCCAGGCCATGAATCCATTCGCACAACTCATCGGCGCCGAATGCCCGCAGCAGCGGGGCGATATTCGGCGTGCGTTCGCCGTAGCGGGAGAGGAACGCCGGGAAAGCTTCCGAGTGAGTGATATTCATGCCGCCGACACCGGCCAGCAGAAATTTCCTGCCCACCGATGGCATGCCGTCGTACAGGTCGACCTGGAGGCCGGCCTGGCTCAACACCTCGGCCGCCATGAGGCCGGCGGGGCCGCCGCCGATGATGGCGATGTTTGGAGTGGAAGGCTTGGTGGTCGAGGTCATGATCGGGCTGTGGGGCAGGAGTAGGCGGGGCATTCTATCAGCACGCTTCACTGATATCCCTGTGGGAGCGAGCTTGCTCGCGATTGCGGTGAACCAGTTACATCAACGCCCCTGAAACACCGCCATCGCGAGCAAGCTCGCTCCCACAAGGGAAGGTGGTGTTTTTCAATAAGAGTGATCAAAAAACAGCCAAGCTCTTGCGAGCTATAGACGGCATAGGTTGCAGGCCCTTTCGCTCAGGTTATCCACAGGCCGCTCCACAGGCATTGTGGGTAACGCACCCCGGCTTCAATGACAACCTGATGACGTCCAGACCTTCTGTGCGCTGTGGTGCAGGATTCCGTGCCGGCGGGCCAGGGCCTTGCGGTCCTTGCTGTAGCCGCCGCCGATCACCCCGACCACCGGAATGTCCCGGCCCAGGCAATGGCGCATGACGCTCTCGTCCCGGGCGGCGAGGCCTTCGTCGGTCAGCTTCAGATAACCGAGGGCATCGTCCTTGTGTACATCGACGCCGGCGTCATAGAGCACCAGATCGGGCTGATAGAGCGGCAGCAGGTAATTGAGCGCGTCATCGACGACTTTCAGGTAGGCGGCGTCCTCCATGCCCATCGGCAGGGGAATATCCCAGTCGCTTTGCGCCTTGCGTGCAGGAAAATTCTTTTCGCAGTGCAAGGAAACTGTCACGGCGTCGGGAGTGTCATGGAGTATTCGAGCCGTACCGTCGCCCTGGTGCACGTCGCAGTCGAAAATCAGCACTCGCGAGACCTGACCGCTGGCGAGGAAATAGCGGCTGATCACCGCCAGGTCATTGAAGATGCAAAATCCGGCCGGGTGGTCGTAGTGGGCGTGGTGCGTACCGCCGGCCAGATGACAGGCCAGTCCGTGTTCGAGGGCCTGCTCGGCGGCCAGCAGTGATCCGCCGACGGCGCGTACCGTTCGGCGAGCCAAGGCTTCGCTCCAGGGCAGGCCGAGGCGCCGTTGGTCTTCGCGGGACAACTCGCCGCCCATGTAGCGTTCGATATAGGCGCGATCGTGGGCCAAGGCAAGGATGTCCGGCGGGCATAGGGCCGGACGCAGCAGGTCCGCGTCCCGGGCCAGGCCGCTGTCCACCAGGTGATCGCGCAGCAGGCGGAACTTGTCCATGGGGAAACGGTGCTCCGCAGGGAATTCGGGGCTGTAGTCTTCGTGGTAGATCAGCGGTAGCGGCATGGTGTTTTCAGTGGCGGGTGAGTGACGGATCCTACCAGCGATGTAGACTCTGGGCATGGAAAGGGAGTGAAGATGGAGCCGATACTGGAAGTGGAAAGCGCACGGCTGATTCTGCGGCAGTGGCGCGATGAAGACCTGCCGGCGTTTGCGGCGATGTCTGCCGATCCGCAAGTGATGCGTTATTTTCCGGCCCCCCTGAGTCGCCTGGAAAGCGCTGCGTTGATCGGCCGGGTGCGCGGGCATTTTGCCGAGCATGGTTTTGGTTTGTGGGCATTGGAGCGCAAGGACACCGGTGCCTTCATCGGTTTTACCGGGCTGGGCGTGGTCGGGTTCGATGCGCATTTCACCCCGGCGGTGGAAATCGGCTGGCGCCTGGCGCGCGAACACTGGGGGCTGGGGTATGCCAGCGAAGCCGCATGGACCGCGTTGCGTTGCGCCTTCGACCGCCTGGGCCTGGATGAAGTGGTGGCTTTTACCGCTGTGGATAACTTGCCTTCGCAGAAGGTCATGCAGGCCATCGGCATGCAGCACGATCCGGACGATGATTTCGAACACCCAAAGCTCGCGGTCGGTCATCCATTGCGTCACCATGTGCTCTATCGCATCAATCGTGAGCAATGGTTGCAGACCCTTCACGGTTAACCGACACGGACGTTTACAATGCCCGCCAAAATGGCCCGGGCCAATTATCGATCCGCCGCCGCAGCACAGCCTGCGCGGTTTTGTGCTGTGTGAGGAAAATCTGAATGAGCCACGTGTTGGAAGATCTGGTCGACCTGCTGACCCTGGAACCGATCGAAGAGAACCTGTTTCGCGGTCGCAGCCAGGACCTGGGCTTTCGCCAGCTGTTCGGCGGCCAGGTGCTGGGCCAGTCGCTGTCGGCGGCCAGCCAGACCGTGGAAGAGGCGCGTCATGTGCATTCGATGCATGGCTACTTCCTGCGTCCGGGCGATGCGGCGTTGCCGGTGGTCTACCAGGTGGATCGCGTGCGTGATGGCGGCAGCTTCAGCACCCGACGGGTCACGGCGATCCAGAAGGGCAACCCGATCTTCACCTGCAGCGCGTCGTTCCAGTACGACGAGCAGGGCTTCGAGCACCAGAGCACTATGCCGCAAGTCGTCGGGCCGGAAAACCTGCCCTCGGAACTGGAACTGACCCAGCAGCGCGCGCACCTGTTGCCTGAGCACATGCGCGAAAAACTGCTGTGCCCCAAGCCGATCGAGGTGCGCCCGGTCACCGAAAAGGACCCGTACAACCCGCAACCGGCCGATCCGGTCAAGTACGTGTGGTTTCGTGCCGATGGCGCCTTGGCGGATTCCCCGGCCCTGCATAAGTACCTGCTGGCCTATGCGTCGGATTTCGGCCTGCTGACCACCTCGTTGCTGCCTCATGGCAAATCGGTCTGGCACAAGGACATGCAGGTCGCCAGCCTCGACCACGCGTTGTGGTTCCACGCCGACCTGCGCGCCGATGACTGGTTGCTCTACGCCATGGACAGCCCCTGGGCCGGCAATTCCCGTGGTTTCTCCCGTGGCAGTGTGTTCAATCGCGCCGGGCAGCTGGTGGCCTCGGTGACCCAGGAAGGCCTGATCCGCCATCGCAAGGACTGGGCATGAGCCTGGCCGATGTGCGGCACTGGGTGTTCGACATGGACGGTACGCTGACCATCGCGGTGCATGATTTCGCCGCGATCCGCGTGGCCCTGGCGATTCCGCCTGAAGACGACATCCTCACGCATCTGGCGGGATTGCCCGCTGAAGAAGCCGCGGCCAAACATGCCTGGTTGCTGGAACACGAGCGGGACCTGGCGCTGGGCTCCAGGCCCGCGCCGGGGGCGGTGGAGCTGGTCCGCGAGTTGGCCGGGCGTGGTTATCGCCTGGGCATCCTGACGCGCAACGCACGCGAGCTCGCCCACGTGACGCTTGAGGCGATCGGCCTGGCCGATTGTTTTGCCGTGGAGGACGTTCTCGGCCGTGATGAAGCGCCGCCCAAACCTCATCCCGGTGGCCTGTTGAAACTGGCCGAGGCCTGGAACGTGGCGCCCGAGACCATGGTGATGGTGGGCGACTACCGCTTTGACCTCGACTGCGGTCGCGCGGCGGGGGCGCGGACGGTGCTGGTGAATCTGCCGGACAATCCCTGGCCGGAGCTGACGGACTGGCATGCGCGTGATTGCGCCGAGTTGCGGCGGATGCTTTCGGCTTGAGAGGTTGATGAACTGAGCGACCGCCATCGCGAGCAAGCTCGCTCCCACAGTGGACTAAGGTGAACGTAGATTTTGTGACCCATTGAAACCCCTGTGGGAGCGAGCTTGCTCGCGATGAGGCCCTGAAAGTCGACACAACGCTCACTGCCCAAACAATACCTTCAACCCCTCCGGCGAATTGAACATCCCATCCCCATCATGCCCAACCCCGGGCACTTCAATCAGTCGCTGATTCAACCCTTGCGGGTGACGCCGGGTCAGGTAGTCAAAGAAGAAATGCCCCCGTAGCAGCCGATACGCCCCTTGTGTCTGCGCTTCACAACCTTTATCCAGCGCCGGATGTTCCGGGTCGATGTCCTGTTGCCCAAGCAGATAGACGATGTCGCGCTTGATGTAGCGATCCTCGAGCTGGGCGGGCGTTTGCCCGGTGGCGTAGGCGGGCAGGTTTTCCAGCCCGTATTTCCAACGATTGAAGCCTGGGCAACTGACCGGGTCGAACGCCATGGGCCGCTGTGCATCCAGGTAGGCATAGGACGAAGGGTTGGCGATCACGAACCGTGGGCTGATGCGATAAGTGCCATGGGCAAGCAGGGCATAGCGCTGCACCACTTGGGCGCCGCCGGAGTGGCCGGCGATGACGATGTCTTTCACTGCGGGAAACTGCTGGCGGTCGCTGACCCGCGCAACGATGTCGTCCAGCACCTGGAATGAACTGAGCGGTTTCGGCCCCGTGGACAGGCCGCCCGCCATCCAGTCGTTGCCCTGCCAGCGCAGGATTTCAGCAGGCAACTGATGGCGCGCTACGTCATGTTCGTTGAGAAATTGTGGGGCAATGATCAACGTCGTCGCCGACTGACCGGCCTGTGCCGCGGCTTTTTCAGCGCTGTGCAAGTAAGTATCGGCATTGCGTAGCCGACCATGGAGGATGATCAGCACCCGCTCGATCGAGGCCGGTGGCGGGCTGACACCGACGGCCATGGCGCCGCCCCTGATCTGCAAGCGTCCCTCGGCGATCACCTTGACGCCGTGTTCCTCGGCCTGGGCTACGGCGCAGCACAGCACCAGCCCGATCAATGCCCGCCACTTCATCTACAGGGTTTTCGCCGCGAAGGTGTCGCACTGGCTGACCTGGCCTTGAGAAAAACCGGTCTTGAACCAGCGCACCCGTTGTGCCGAGGTGCCGTGAGTAAACGAGTCCGGCACCACGCGGCCCTGGCCTTGTTGCTGCAGGCGATCGTCGCCAATGGCATTGGCGGCGGTCAAGGCCTCTTCGATATCGCCCGGTTCAAGCCAGTTCAGGCGCTTTTGCGCATGGTTGGCCCAGACGCCCGCCAGGCAATCGGCCTGCAATTCCTGACGCACCAGCAAACCACCGTCGCCTTCCATTTGCCGGCCTTGCTGGCGCGCTTCCTGGATTTTCGCGGACACGCCGAGCAGCGTCTGCACGTGGTGGCCCACTTCATGGGCGATGACGTAGGCTTGGGCAAAGTCTCCGGCGGCGGAAAAGCGCTGGGACATTTCCTTGAAGAAACTCATGTCCAGGTAAACCTGCCGGTCCGCCGGACAGTAGAAGGGGCCGGTCGCCGAGGAAGCCAGGCCGCACGCCGAGTTGACCCGACCGCTGAACAGCACCAGCTTTGGTTGCTGGTACTGGCGCCCGGCCTGTTGGAAAACCTGGCCCCAGGTGTCTTCGGTATCGCCCAGGATGGAGCGCACGAATTCAGCCTGTTCGTCGTTGGCCGGTGGCGCCTGGCGCGTTTGCGAAGGAGCGGGCGCGGAAGCCTGGTCCATCTGCCCGGTCAGTTGCCCGAGAATCTGCATGGGGTCCTGGCCGGTGATCCAGCCGATGCCGACGATCAGGATAATGGCCGTCAGGCTCAAGCCCTTGCCGCCACCAAAACGCATCCCGCCGCCGCCCCCACCGTCACCGCGGGCGTCCACCACGTTGTCACTGCGGCGACCTTTTTTCCATAACATGGGGGGAATCCTCTGAATGACCGTGCGAAGAATGGCTGCTGTGGCGAAGAGTCTAGCTTTCAGGAGCGCAAGGTGCGCGCATGCTTGAGCTTTCAGGCAACTGACAGGGATTTTGGTTCATCGGTGCGCCGGTCCTGCCCGAGAGTGGAATTTTCATTACACTTCGGATCAGAACTATCGGAATCCTCGCTGGCCCAACAAGTGCATCAAGGATCACGGCCTTTCATCAAGCAACGCAGGTTTCCCTCATGACCGTCAGCACTCCGCTCTCCGGCGTTAACCAGGCTTTCAAGGGCATCGTGCTTATTCTGGTCGCAACGTTCCTGTTCTCCAGTCACGACGCATTGTCCAAATATCTCTCGGGTTTTTATCCGATCATCATGGTGGTCTGGGCCCGTTACGTGGTGCACACGTTGTTGATGGCGGGCATTTTCCTGCCGCGCTCGGGGCTGCGGGTGCTGCGGACCAAGCGTCCGTTGTGGCAACTGGCCCGGGCGTTGTGCCTGTTGGGCACCAGTCTGTTTTTCACCACGGCGCTGATGTACATCCCCTTGGCCGAGGCGACCGCGGTCAACTTCCTCGCCCCCGTGCTGGTCACCGCGCTGTCAGTGCCGTTGCTGGGCGAACACGTGACGCGCGGTCAGTGGATCGCGGTGATCTTCGGTTTCATCGGGGTGCTGATCATCGTTCACCCCGGTGGTGATCTGTTCACGCCGGCGGTGCTGTTGCCGTTCTGTTCGGCGCTGTTTTTCTGCTTCTACCAATTGCTCACGCGCAAGCTCAGTGAGATCGACAGCCCGACAACCAGCAACTTTTTTGCAGGACTGTGCAATACCCTGGTGATGAGCGCGCTGGTGCCGTTCTTCTGGCAAGTGCCCAGCGTGACCCACGGCTTGATGATGCTCGCATTGGGTGCCTGCGGGATGACCGCGCACCTGATGCTGACCCAGGCCTTCCGCTTCGCCGCGCCGGCGTTGCTGGCGCCATTCGGGTATTGCCAGATTATTTTTGCCGGGCTGCTCGGCTGGCTGTTGTTCAGCCATACGCCGACGCTGACCACGGTGGTGGGTATCGTCCTGATCTGCTTGAGTGGATTGGCAGCGGCGTGGCAGCAGCGGCGCAAGTGACGGGCTGTACACACCCCTGATGGCTTGAATCCTGGTGGCCAGCACAACCCTTCCTCTGGTTACACAGGCCTCTCGTGGCGAGGGAGCTTGCTCCCGCTGGGCTGCGAAGCGGCCCTCGCTTTTTGCGACTGCTGCGCAATCGAGCGGGAGCAAGCTCCCTCGCCACGGGTAAATCACTGTCCGTAGTCCGTGGACAGTCAGTTTTCCAGGGTCGGAACCTTGCGCGGCGCCATGAAGTACATCCAGATCAGCGCAATGAAATACATCGCCGGAATCAGGGTGAACAGCACCGTGTAGTTGTTATTGGTGACGGTCAGGATGTGCCCCACCAACTGGGTCATGAACATCCCGCCGATGGCCGCGCACATGCCGCCGAAGCCGAACACGGTGCTCATCATGTGCTTGGGCGTGTAGTCCATCACCAGGCTCCAGATATTTGCCGTCCAGGCCTGGTGCGCGCCGATGGCCAGGGAGATGGCAAACACCGCCACCCACAGGCTGCTGGAGCCGGCGGCCATGATCACCCCAACGATGCAGCAGGCGAACAGCAGCATGGAGACCAGTCGCGCCTTGATCGGGTTGACCCCGCGACCGATCAGGAACGAGGACAGGATCCCGCCGCCGACGCTGCCGAAGTCGGCGGTCAAGTAGATGATGATCAGCGGGATGCCCATCTGGGTCACGTTGATGCCCAGGTTGTATTGCTGGTTGAGAAACGGCGGCAGCCAGTAGAGGTAGAACCAGAACACCGGCGCGGTAATCGAGTAGGCCAGGGCGAAGGCCCAGGTGCCGCGCATGCGCAGGATACGGGAGAACGGTACGCGGACCTGGTCCGGTTCTTCCTGGGCCTGGATGTAGTCCAGTTCCGACTGTTTGACGCAGGGGTGATCTTCCGGGTTGAAATATTTCAGGCCCCAGAACAGCAACCAGATCCCGCCCAGCGCAGCCATGCACAGGAACGCGGCCTGCCAGCCCCACACGTGCAGGATCAGCGGCAGCAGCATCGGCGTGAACATCGCGCCAACGTTGGTGCCGGCATTGAAGATGCCGGTGGCCACGGCCCGTTCGCCGGCCGGGAACCACAGCCGCGTGGTCTTGACGCAGGCCGGGTAATTGGCGGCTTCGGTCAGGCCGAGGATGAAGCGGCAGACCATGAAGCCCACCGCCGAAGTGGCCAGGCCATGGGCGCCAGTTGCCAGGCTCCAGAGCAGCACGGCGCAGAAGAACACACGCTTGACGCCGATCCGGTCGATCAGGCGACCTTGCAGCAGGAAGCCGACCGCATAACCGACCTGGAACCAGAAGTTGATATTGGCGTAGTCCATCGCCGTCCAGCTCATCTCCTTGGCCAGGATCGGCTGCATGACCCCAAGGGCGGCGCGGTCGATGTAGTTCAGGGTGGTGGCGAAAAACACCAGGGCAAGCATGCCCCAACGGGTCTTGCCCACGGCCATGGCGCCACGGATCTTGTCGCCGATGCCGTCTTGGGCGGCACGCAGGCCGGGGGCCAGGCGGGAACTCTGGGAAGGAATCATAAGGTGCACCCGTTCTTGAAATTCTTATGGTGTGGTCTGGGTCTGCATTGAGGCTCGCGCCGCAACCCGGCGTCAATGTGGGATCGATGGTGCGCAGTGGACAAAAAATCGTCAATTCGCTGATCGGGCATTGTGTTCGATAATCGCCCAAAAAACTAACCGGATGGTACATATTAAATTGCCCAAAAAAACCGACCGCTCAATAATCGGCTGACTCTTTCAAAAGCGGCGCACCTTGTGTAGCCGATGCCTGTCCCGGGAGCCGAAGTCATGCAGCGTTCCATTGCCACTGTTTCCTTGAGCGGTACCCTGCCGGAAAAACTCGAAGCGATTGCCGCCGCTGGTTTCGACGGCGTGGAAATTTTCGAGAACGACCTCCTGTATTACGACGGCAGCCCTCGGGAAATCAGGCAGATGTGCGCCGACCTGGGTATCGCCATCACCTTGTTCCAGCCATTTCGGGATTTCGAAGGCTGCCGCCGGGATCGTCTGGCGCGCAACCTTGACCGCGCCGAGCGCAAATTCGACCTGATGCAGGAGCTGGGCACTGATCTGGTGCTGGTGTGCAGCAATGCCTCGGCCGACAGTGTCGGCGACGAGCAGGTCCTGATTGATGACCTCAGGCTGCTGGCCGAGCGTGCCGGTGCGCGGGGCCTGCGCATCGGCTATGAAGCGTTGGCCTGGGGCCGCCACGTGAATACTTATCAACAGGTCTGGAACATCGTGCGCCAGGCCGATCACCCCAGCCTGGGCGTGCTGCTCGACAGCTTCCACACCTTGTCCCTCAAGGGCGACCCGAGCGCCATCGCCGAGATTCCCGGGGAGAAGATTTTTTTCGTGCAGATGGCCGACGCACCGATCCTGGCGATGGACGTCCTGGAGTGGAGCCGGCATTTCCGCTGTTTCCCGGGCCAGGGCGAATTCGACCTGCCGGGTTTCCTCGCGCCGATCATCCAGAGCGGTTACACCGGGCCGCTGTCGCTGGAGATCTTCAACGACGGGTTTCGCGCCGCGCCGCCCAGGGCCAACGCCGCCGACGGTTTGCGTTCGCTGCTGTACCTGGAAGAGAAAACCCGTGAGCGCCTGGCCGCGCAAGCGCCTGCCCAGAACAGCGATATCCTCTTCGCGACAGCGCCGGCCAGCGAATACAACGGCGTTGAATTCCTGGAGTTCGCCGTGGATGACAACCTCGGCGCCAAGCTCTCCCACTGGCTGGAGCGGCTGGGGTTCGTCAAGGCCGGCCAGCATCGCTCCAAGAACGTCAGCCTGTTGCGCCAGGGCGATATCAACCTGATCCTCAATTGCGAGCCGTATTCCTTCGCCCATAGCTTTTTTGAAGCCCATGGCCCATCGTTGTGCGCCATCGCCGTGCGGGTCAAGGACAGCGCCAGCGCTCTCAAGCGGGCGGTGGCCTACAAGGGCCAGCCTTATCGTGGCCTGGTCGGGCCCAACGAGCTGGAGCTGGCGGCGGTGCGAGCGCCGGATGGCAGCCTGATCTACCTGGTGGACCAGGACGCCGATGTCTATGGCACCGATTTCAACTTGCAGCCCGGTGCGGTCATCGGCGCCGGGCTCAAGCGCATCGACCACATGGCGATGGCGCTGCCGGCCGACAGCCTCGACAGTTGGGTGCTGTTCTACAAGAGCCTGCTGGATTTCGAAGCTGACGATGAAGTAGTGTTGCCCGACCCCTATGGCCTGGTGAAAAGCCGTGCGTTGCGCAGCCGTTGCAGTTCGATTCGTTTGCCGCTGAACATTTCCGAGAACCGCAACACCGCGATCTCACACGCGCTGTCGAGTTATCGCGGTTCCGGGGTGCACCATATCGCCTTTGACTGCGACGATATCTTCGCCCAGGTCAGCCGTGCGAAGGAGGCCGGGGTGCCGTTGCTGGACATTCCGCTCAACTACTACGATGACCTGGCGGCACGTTTCGATTTCGACGATGAGTTTCTCAGCGAGCTGGCCTATTTCAACGTGTTGTACGACCGTGACGCCCAAGGCGGCGAGTTGTTTCACGTCTATACCGAACCGTTCGAAGGGCGGTTTTTCTTCGAAATCATTCAGCGCAAGAACGGTTATGCCGGCTACGGCGCGGCCAACGTCGCGGTGCGGCTGGCGGCCATGGCCAAGTCCCGCAGCGGCGGCTTGCGGCACGCCAAGTTGTAGGGAAATCGTAAGCGCGGCGGTAAAGGGCAACGCCGTGGCTTCCTTCACTGTGCGGTGCGGCCCATAATCGCCAACCTGTGCAGTGATGGCCGTGAGCCCGTAATGACTATGAATCCAGAGCTTTCCGCAGCCCTCGACGAACCTGTCGCCGCGCCGCGCAAGAGTCGCAAGAACAACCCGGAAAAGACCCGGGAAAACATTCTTCAGGAAGCCATTGTCGAGTTCGTCCAGCAGGGGCTGGCCGGCGCGCGGGTCGACGCTATCGCCGAGCGCATCCACACCTCCAAGCGGATGATCTATTACTACTTCGGCAGCAAGGAGCAGCTGTACGTCGAGGTGCTGGAAAAACTCTACGGCGACATCCGCACCACCGAAAGCCGCCTGCACCTGGCCGAGCTGGCGCCGGTCGACGCAATCCGGCGCCTGGTGGAATTCACCTTCGACCACCATGACCGCAATGTGGACTTCGTGCGTATCGTCTGCATCGAGAACATCCATAACGCCGAATACGTGAAGCAATCCGGCGCGATCAAGGCGATGACCAACACCATTCTCGATTCCCTTGGCGTGATATTGCGCCGAGGCGCCGAAGAGGGCGTATTTCGCGCCGGCCTCGAGCCGCTGGATGTGCACCTGCTGATCAGCTCGTTCTGCTTCTATCGGGTGTCCAACCGCCAGACGTTCGGTGAGATCTTTCAGATCGATCTGTCGGACGAAGCGGTCAAGCAGCGCCATCGGCAGATGGTCTGTGAATCGGTGTTGCGGTATTTGCAGGCCTGACACCGAACCTCTGCATACCTTGTGGGAGCGAGCCTGCTCGCGAATGCGCTGTGCCAGTCACAATTCGCCGGCTGAAACAACGCATTCGCGAGCAGGCTCGCTCCCACAGAGGAATTTTCACTCGGCTTTAATTATCCATGCGCTGAAAATGCGCCAGCATCCGCCCCGCATCGGGCGCCACGCCGCTGAACAGTTCGAACGCCTTCACCGCCTGGAACACCGCCATGGTGCCGCCATCCAGCGTGCGGCAGCCGAGGGCGCGGGCGTTGCGCAGCAGTTCGGTTTCCAACGGGAAATAGACGATTTCCGCGACCCACAGATCGCCTCGCAACAGCTCCACCGGTACCGGCATGCCCGGCAGTTTCGCCATGCCCATGGGCGTGGTGTTCACCAGCCCGTCGGCCTCGGCCATGGCGGTGGGCAGGTCATGCCCGGCGCGAGCACGGCCGGTGCCGAACTGTTGGTTCAGGTTATTCGCCAGCGCCTCGGCACGGCTGGTCTCGACATCAAAGATGCTCAGCGTCTCCACGCCTTCGGCGAGTAGCGCGTGGGCAACGGCGGCCCCGGCACCCCCTGCGCCCATCTGGACAACATGGCGACGGGTAACATCGCCCAGGCCACGCCGAAAGCCCTCGGCGAAGCCGAGGCAGTCGGTGTTGTGGCCGATGCGTTTGCCGTTCTTGAGCACCACGGTATTCACCGCACCGATGCCGCGCGCTTCGGGCGACAACTCGTCCAGCAGCGGGATGACCGCCTGTTTACAGGGAAACGTGATATTCAGCCCGGTAAAACTCATGCGCTCGGCAGCCACCAGCAAATCGGCCAGGGCGCCGCTGTCGAGTTTTAGCGCATCGAGATCAATCAGCCGATACAGGTAACGCATGCCTTGGGCATCGCCTTCATGTTCGTGGAGCGCCGGCGTGCGAGAGGCCTGGATGCCCGCGCCGATCAGGCCGGCCAGTACAGTGACGTTGGACATACTCATCAACCCTTCAACCGCTGACTGAAATGCTCCAGGGCCAGGCGATAACCATGGCTGCCGAACCCGCACATCACGCCGATGGCGACTGATGAGACAAAGGAGTGGTGACGAAAGGTTTCGCGGGCGTGGACGTTGGACAGGTGGACTTCGATCACCGGGACTTCACTGGCCACCAGCGCGTCGCGGATCGCAACCGAAGTGTGGGTCCAGGCCGCCGGGTTGATGATGATCCCGGCACACCGGCCACGGGCGCCGTGGATCCAGTCAAGCAATTCGCCTTCCTGGTTGGTCTGGCGGAACTCCACGGCCAGGCCGAACTCCTCGGCGGCACGGCCGCACAGCGCGGAAATATCAGCCAGGGTTTCGTGGCCATAGGTGGCCGGCTCGCGTGTGCCGAGCAGGTTCAGGTTCGGGCCGTTGAGCACCAGAACGATCGGAGGCATCGCAATTTCTCCACATTTTTATTGTTGGTGTGGGCTGTAGTTCAGCCTGTGGGGATAAATTGTACTAGATGGTTAATTTGGTCAAATAAAGCAGCGGTCGTCGGGCAATAACTGTTCGATGATCGAACATTGCCGTTATAAGGAGAGGGCAGTTGTGGCGAGGGAGCTTGCTCCCGCTGGGCTGCGCAGCAGCCCCAGGTTTTTGCAGTTGCTGTGCAACGGAGCGGGAGCAAGCTCCCTCGCCACGACGGTTTGCGTAGGTCAGCGCCGAGTCAACAACACGCCGGATTCCATGTGATGAGTCCACGGAAACTGATCGAACAACGCGCAGCGCGTGATGCGGTGGGTGTCGCTCAACTGTGCGATGTTCGCGGCGAGGGTTTCCGGGTTGCAGGAAATGTAGAGGATATTGTCGAAGCGTCGGGTCAGTTCGCAGGTGTCCGGGTCCATGCCGGCGCGAGGTGGGTCGACGAAGACGCTGCCGAATTCGTAGCTTTTCAGATCGATACCCTGCAAGCGGCGGAATGGGCGGACTTCGTTCAAGGCTTCGGTCAGTTCCTCGGCGGAGAGCCGTACCAACGTGACGTTATCCACAGCGTTTTCGCGGAGGTTGCTCAGCGCGGCGTTGACCGATGTCTTGCTGATTTCAGTGGCGAGCACTTTGCGTACGCGGGTGGCCAGGGGCAACGTGAAGTTGCCGTTGCCGCAGTAAAGCTCCAGCAGATCGTCGCTGCGATCGCCCAAGGCTTCATAAGCCCAGCTGAGCATCTTCTGGTTTACCGTGCCGTTGGGCTGGGTGAAGGCGCCTTCGGGCTGGCGATAGCTGAAGGCACGGCCGCCCACCTCAAGTTTTTCCACCACGTAATCGTGGCCGATCACTTCCCGTTTGCCTTTGGAGCGCCCGATGATACTGACGCCAAGGTCGGTCGCGAGTTGCGACGCCGCGGCGTGCCAGTGTTCATCCAGCGGGCGGTGATAACACAGGGTGATCATCGCGTCGCCGGCCAGGGTGGTCAGAAATTCGACCTGGAACAGCTTGTGGCTCAAGGGCGCACTGGCCTGCCAGGCGGCCTTGAGCTGCGGCATCAATTGGTTGATGCGCAGGCTGGCGATGGGGAACTCTTCGATCAGAATCGGCGTGCGCTTGTCGTCTTGGGAGAACATCGCATAATGGCGTTCGCCGGCTTCGCGCCACAGGCGGAATTCGGCGCGCAGGCGGAAGTTCTGCAAGGGCGAGTCGAATACCTCGGGCTCGGGTGCATTGAACGGAGCCAGCAAGTCACGCAAGCGCGTGACCTTGTCCTGCAACTGGGCGGCGTAGGCCTGGGAATCAAAAGTCATGCGTTGAACCAACCCAACTTGATAACGAACAGGATCGACAGGATGACCAGCGCCGGGTTCAGCTCACGGCCACGGCCCGACACCAGTTTGATGGCGGTCCAGGCGATGAAGCCGAAGGCGATGCCATTGGCGATGGAGTAGGTGAACGGCATTGCCAGCGCCGTGATCACCACCGGGGCGGCGACGGTGATGTCGTCCCAGTCGATCTCGGCCAGGCCAGAGGTCATCAACACGGCTACAAACAACAGGGCCGGCGCGGTGGCGAAGGCCGGGACGCTGGCGGCCAGTGGCGAGAAGAACAGCGCCAGCAGGAACAGGATCGCCACAACGATGGCGGTCAGGCCGGTGCGTCCGCCAGCGCTGACGCCTGCCGCCGACTCGATGTAGCTGGTGGTCGTCGAGGTGCCCAGCAGCGAACCAGCCATGGCGGCCGTGCTGTCGGCGATCAGCGCGCGGCCCATCTTCGGCATGTGGCCGTCCTTGCCCATCAGCCCGGCGCGCTTGGCGACGCCGATCAGGGTGCCGGAGTTGTCGAACAGGTCGACGAAGAGGAAGGCGAAGATCACGCTCACCAGGCCGATGTCCAGGGCGCCCTTGATGTCCAGTTGTAAAAACGTCGGGGCCAGGGAGGGCGGCGCGGAAATGATCCCGCCAAACGGCGTGAAGCCCATCACGATCGAGACGACGGTGACCGCCAGGATGCCGATCAGCACGGCGCCGCGCACTTTCAGTGCTTCGAGGGCGACGATCAGGACGAAGCCCAGGGTCGCCAGGATCGGCGCCGGTTGTTTCAGGTCGCCCAGACCGACCATGGTCGCCGGGTTTTTCACCACGATGCCAGCGTTATTCAAGGCGATCAGCGCCAGGAACAGGCCGATACCGGCGGCGATGGCCGAGCGCAGTGGCAGCGGGATGCTGTTGATGATCCATTCGCGAATACGAAAGATCGACAGCAGGAAAAACAATACGGCTGAAACGAATACCGCACCCAGCGCCACTTGCCAGGTGTGGCCCATGTGCAAGACCACGGTATAGGTGAAGAAGGCGTTCAGGCCCATGCCCGGTGCGAGGGCGATCGGGTAGTTGGCGATCAGGCCCATGACCGTCGAACCGATGGCCGCCGCCAGGCAGGTGGCGACGAAGACGGCGCCCTTGTCCATGCCGGTTTCGCCGAGAATGCTCGGGTTGACGAACAGAATGTAGGCCATGGCCAGGAAGGTCGTGACGCCCGCCAGGATCTCGGTCCGCACGTTGGTGTTGTGTGCCTTGAGTTGAAACAGCCTTTCCAGCATGTCTGCTCCCCGTGGCGCGCGCGGCGCCGTGAATGTATCGACCTCAACAGCAAAGCACACTGCGCCAGGGGCGCCCGGGATTTTCTGTGGGTCGGAAAAAGCCGCGCATCATAGCAGCGCGGCGATGAGGCTGCGATCCTCGGTGTGCGTCGCAAAGTGTGCAGACGCAAAAGTTGGGCCATACTGCGCGCGATTCCGGGGAGGTCGGTATGTATCGCATGAAAAAATTCGCATGGACCTGCGCGTTGAACCTGGCGCTGCTCGGACCGGCGGCGCACGCCGCCTCCGCGCCGCCGCTGAGCGAGGTCAAGGTGCTCAAGGTCGAATCGCCGACCTGTGGTTTCGAGGATGTCGCGGCAGGGCAGACGCAGACCCGTTGCGATCATAGCGGGCCGAATATCAAGGTCTACGTGCTGGAGGTCGGTTATGGCCGCCAGCCTCATGTCACGCTGGACGGCTTCGAAGTCGACGGCACCCGCTCGCCGGTGTGCGCGTTCAGCAATGGCAATCTCAACGACTGTTCGACAAGCACCAAGGTGGTCGGTTACCTGTACATCTTCGATCTGAAGGGCAAGCAGGAAGGCAACTTCAGCTTCAGCAATGTGTCGATCAACGCGCCGGGGAACCGGATGGCGACCGAGCTCTACATCAAATGACCACGTCACGGACTGCCTTCACCTGACACGGCCCGGCAAAGCTGGCTAGTCTTGAGGGAATCACCCAGCGGAGAGCGCCCATGATTCCTGGAACCAAGATCCCTCGAGCCCTGATTGCCGTGGCTGAAGGCGTCGATGATTTGCAGACGGTAACGCTGATCGATGTGTTGCGTCGTGCGCAGCTCGAAGTGGTGGTGGCGAGTATCGAGGGCCGACGCATGCTCACCTGTGCACGCGGCACGCGCCTGACCGCCGACGGCATGCTGGTGGACATGCTGGTCCAGGATTTCGACCTGATCGTCCTGCCGGGCGGCATCATTGGCGCGCAGCATCTGGCCGCCCACCAGCCGTTGCAGCAGTTGGTCAGGGACCAGGCCGCCGCCGGGCGATTTTTTGCCGCCATCGCCGAAGCGCCGGCGCTGGTACTCCAGGCGTTCGGCGTGCTACGCCAGCGCCGCATGACGTGCCTGCCCGCCGTGAGCCAGCAGCTGTCCGGATGCAGCTTCGTCGACCAGCCGGTGGTGGTGGATGGCAATTGCATCACCGCCCAAGGCTCGGCCGCCGCCCTGATATTTGCCCTGACGCTGGTGGAGCAACTCGCCGGCAAGGGCGTGAGAGGCGTGGTGGCGGCGGAGTTGCTGGTCTGATCTTTCCTTTAATCGAGAGTAGCCCTGTGGCGAGGGAGCTTGCTCCCGCTCGGCTGCGCAGCGGCCGCTGGCGTTTCGTCGCCCAATTGCCTTGAACGCTCACCCCACCTCGAAGTCGTACCCCTTATGACGGCGGTTTCCCAAAACGCCGCGAGTACGACCAACCGTGAGGTGTTCCATGAGCGCGACCTTGTCCGAAGCGACGCAGGCGTCCTTCGTCCGTCATCCGATACGTCTGACACTCAATGGCGCCGTGCGTGAGTTGCAGGTGCTGCCCTGGACCACGCTGCTGGACCTGCTGCGCGAGCAACTGGACCTGGTAGGCAGCAAGAAAGGCTGCGATCACGGCCAATGTGGTGCCTGCACGGTGTTGCGTGATGGCAAGCGCATCAACGCCTGCCTGACCCTGGCGGTGATGTGCGACGGCGCTGAGCTGACCACCGTCGAGGGCTTGGCCAATGGCGATGAGCTGCACCCCATGCAGCGGGCGTTCATCAAGCATGACGCGTTCCAGTGCGGCTACTGCACGCCGGGGCAGATCTGTTCGGCGGTGGGGCTGGCCAACGAGGGCCGGGCGCAGACCAGCGCCGAAATCAGCGAACTGATGAGCGGCAACCTCTGCCGATGCGGCGCCTACAACAATATTCGCGACGCCATCGAGGAAGCGCTTCCGCTCTGCCAGCCAACGGAGGGCGAGCGATGAATCCCTTTAGCTACAGCAAGCCCGACACCGTGCAGGCGGCCGTCGAGTTGTCCAGTGCGAACTCGCGTTTCATCGCTGGCGGCACCAACCTGCTGGACCTGATGAAGGAAAACCTCAGCCGCCCCCAGCACTTGATCGATATCACCGGTCTGCCTTTGACGGACCTCAGCGAGACCCCGTCGGGCGGGGTGATGATTGGCGCATTGGTGAGTAATGCCGATCTGGCCTGGCATCCGTGGATTCAACGGCGCTATCCGCTGCTCGCCCAAGCCATCCTGGCGGGCGCCTCGCCGCAGTTGCGCAATATGGCCAGCACCGGTGGCAACCTGTTGCAACGCACGCGCTGCTATTACTTTTATGACGCCTCCGTGCCCTGCAACAAGCGGCGCCCAGGCAGCGGTTGCCCGGCCCGAAGCGGCCTGAACCGGATCCATGCGATTTTCGGCGCCAGTGATCAGTGCGTGGCGACTCATCCGTCGGACATGTGCGTGGCCCTGGCGGCGCTTGAGGCGGTTGTTCATGTGCTGGGACGGGGCGGCGCGCGGACCATCGAATTCGCTGATTTTCACCGTCTGCCCGGTGACGCACCGGATCGGGACAACCAATTGGCCGATGACGAGCTGATCACCTACATCGAGTTGCCCCCAGCGGGATTTGCTGAACATAGCCACTACCTGAAGATCCGTGACCGGGCCTCCTACGCCTTTGCGCTGGTTTCGGTGGCGGCGGCGCTGGAGCTTGATGGGCCGGTGATTCGCCAGGCTCGGCTGGCCCTCGGCGGTGTAGCCCACAAACCGTGGCGCGACAAGGCCGTGGAGAACTGGCTGGTCGGCCAGGCCGTCAGCCGCGAAACCTTTACGGCGGCTGCCGATGCGTTAATGCAGAACGCCGAGCCGCTGGAGCACAACGGCTTCAAAGTCAAACTGGCTCGCCGGGCAATTATCCGCGCCTTGAGCGATGCCGCGCTGGTGGGGGGAACCACCCGATGAATGCATTGAGCAAAACCATAGGCAAGCCGCTTGACCGGACCGATGGCCTGCTCAAGGTCACTGGTCGGGCCCGATACGCCGGGGAGTACCCCGAAGATGGCCTGCTGCATGGCAGCGTCGTCTCCAGCGGTATCGCCCGTGGCCGGGTCGTGCGCATCGATGCTTCCCGAGCCTTGGCGCTGCCGGGCGTCGTCGCGGTGATCGACCATACCAACCGCCCGAAGATCGCCAGTTACGACGAGCCCTACCAGGATGCCGATGCCGCGGAGGGTTCGCCGTTCCGGCCGTTGTTCAACGACCAGGTCCTCTACAGCGGCCAGCCGCTCGCCCTGGTGGTTGCGGAAAATCTCGAGTTGGCGCGTTATGCCGGCTCGCTCGTTGATATCGACTACGAGACTCAGGACCATCAGACCGATCTGACGATCCTGCAAAACGAAGCGCATCCGGCACCGGCCGAATTGCCCAAGCCCCGCGGAAATTTTCAGGGGGAGTACGCCAGCTCGGCACTCAGCGTTGATGTGTCCTACAGCACGCCGATCGAACATCACAACCCGATGGAGCCCCACGCTTCGACCGTTCTGTACCAACCCGACGGCAGCTTGCACATTCACGACAAAACCCAGGGCACTCAGAATTGCCAGGCCTACGTGCAAGAGGTGTTCGGGCTGGAAAAAGAACAGGTGCGGGTGTTTGCCGCCTACGTTGGCGGCGCTTTCGGTTCCGGGCTGCGCCCGCAGTACCAGTTGCCGTTGGCGGTAATGGCCGCGCTGACGCTCAAGCGCTCGGTGCGGGTCAGCCTGACCCGTCAGCAAATGTTTACCTTCGGCTACCGGCCCCGGACCTTCCAGCGCGTGCAACTGGGAGCTGCGGCCAACGGACGTTTGCTCGCGGTGGCCCATAGCGCCGTAGGCCAGACGTCGCGCTTCGAGGACTTCACCGAGCATGTGGTGGAGTGGAGCGGCATGCTCTATCACTGCGATAACGTCGAATTGAGCTACAAGCTGGTGCCCCTGGACGTCTACACGCCGCTGGACATGCGTGCCCCCGGCGCCGCCCTTGGACTGATCGGTCTGGAGTGCGCCATGGACGAGTTGGCCTGCGCCCTGGCCATCGACCCGGTCCAGCTGCGCTTGATCAACTATGCCGAACGTAACGAGAACGAAGGCAAGCCGTATTCGAGCAAGGAGTTGCGCGAATGTTACGCCCAGGGAGCCGACCGTTTCGGTTGGAGCAAGCGCAATCCGGAGCCGCGCAGCATGCGCGCAGGGCGGCAACTGGTAGGTTGGGGCATGGCCGGCGGTGTCTGGGAGGCCATGCAGCAGAAGGCCAGCGCCCGAGCGTCGCTGGATCCCAACGGCAAGCTGACCGTCAGCAGCGCGACCACTGACATCGGCACCGGCACCTATACCGTCATGACCCAGATTGCTGCCGAGACGTCAGGCGTTTCCTTGGAGGATGTCACCTTTGTGCTTGGCGATTCGTCGCTGCCGACCGCACCGCTGCAGGGCGGTTCGTTTACCGTCTCGTCAGTCGGCACCGCAGTGCAGCAAGCCTGTGAGGCGCTGCGGGAAAAACTGCTCGCGGTGGCTCGGCAAACTTGTCCGGCCTTCAGCGGCGCAACCCTTGAGCAAGTGACGTTTGTCGACGGTGAACTGCGCATGGGGGAGGCCAGTGTCACCCTGGCGGAGCTCGCTCGGAACAGCGGCGAGACGCCGTTGCAGGCACAAGTCACGGCCCAGCCGGATGAGAAACGCCAGGCCTATGCCACTGCTACGCACTCGGCGGTGTTCGTCGAGGTGCTGGTCGACGAAGACCTGGGCACGGTGAAGGTCAACCGCGTGGTCAGCGCCATCGCGGCCGGGCGGGTGATCAACCCGAAAACCGCCCGCAGCCAGATTCTCGGTGGCGTGGTCTGGGGCGTCGGCATGGCCCTGCACGAAGAAACCCTGACCGATCACGCCCTGGGCCGTCACATGAACCACAATCTGGCCGAATACCACGTGCCCGTTAACGCCGACATTGGCGACATCGACGTGGTGTTTGTCGATGAACAGGACGACATCGTCAACGCCCTCGGGTCCAAGGGCGTCGGTGAAATCGGCATTGTCGGCGTGGCCGCGGCGGTGGCGAATGCGATCTACCATGCCACGGGCAAACGGGTGCGGAATTTCCCGATCACTGTGGATAAGTTGCTCTAGGCTTTTGCTTCGTCCACCGGTTCGTGCATGCGGTCGCGGTTGGCCAGGGTCGGGAACAGTTTGATCCAGGCCCCGGTCACCAGCAGCGTGCCGACGCCGCCCATGACCACCGCCGGCACCGTGCCGAACCAGTGGGCGGTCAGGCCGGACTCGAATTCACCCAACTGGTTCGAGGCGCCGATGAACAGGCCGTTCACGGCGCTGACCCGGCCACGCATTTCATCCGGCGTTTCCAATTGCACGAAAGAGGCGCGGATGACCATGCTGATCATGTCCGCCGCACCCAGCACCACCAGCACCGCCAAGGAAAACCAGAACGAAGTGGAGAGGCCGAAGGCAATCGTGGCGACGCCGAACACGCCCACCGCCGTGAACATCACCCGGCCGACCTTGCGCTCGACGGCAAATCGCGCCAGCCACAACGACATCAGCAAGGCGCCCACCGCCGGTGCCGAGCGCAACAGGCCCAGGCCCCAGGGGCCGGTGAGCAGGATGTCCTTGGCGAATACCGGCAGCAACGCCGTCGCGCCCCCCAGCAATACCGCGAACAGGTCCAGGGAAATCGCCCCGAGAATATCCTGCCGGCTGCGGATGAAGCGGATGCCCGCCAGCAGCGAATCCAGGGTCGCCTTGCCTTTGTTCAACGGCGTCTGCCGCGCGGGCAGGTTGAGCATCAAGCCGCAGGCGATGAGGTAGAGCAGCACGGTCGGCCCGTAGACCCAGACGCTGCCGAAGGCGTACAGCAAACCGCCCAGCGCGGGTGCGACGATGGTCGCCGATTGCTGTGCCGACTGCGCAGCGGCCACGGCGCGGGGAAACAGTGCGGAAGGCACGATGCTCGGCAGCAGCGCCTGGGTCGTCGGCATTTCGAAGGAGCGGGCCGCGCCCAGCAGGAACGCCAGGATGAAGATCATCTCGCGCGTAACATTATCGGTGGCGCTGCCGATCACCAGCGCCGCGGCAATCGCCGCCTGCAAGGATTGGCAGATGGCCGCGACCTTGCGCCGGTCATACCGATCGGCGACATGCCCGGTGTGCAGCATGAACAGCACCCGAGGTGCGAACTCGACCAGCCCTACGAGACCCAGGTCCAAGACGTTGCCGGTCAGTTGATAGAGGTTCCAGCCAATGGCCACGGTGAGCATCTGGAAGCCGCTCGCCGTAAAGATCCGGGCCAGCCAGAAGGCGATGAAAGGTCGGTGGTGACGGAGCAGCAAGGGCGCTTGGCTGGGCATCTATGACGGGTCCGGTGACGTGAAGAGCGAGATTATCACCGAGCTGTAACTGGAAGTTGCGGCGGCTGGAAAAATAGTTAGCCAGACATCAATTCAAAATTGATGCGGGCTATTGTGGCGAGGGAACTTGCTCCCGCTGGGCTGCGCAGCGGCCCTCGATTTTGACGGTCGCTACGCAACCGAGCGGGAGCAAGCTCCCTCGCCACGGGGGCCGTGCAGGTTTTGGGAAATCCAGACTTGGAACAGGATGACAGCACTGAGACAACCTGCCACGCGACAAAAGACCACGCCGTCCATCGGCAAATATGGGTCTACTCTTTGAGCATTGCTTGATCCAGATCAATGCCTGCCAAGGCGTTGCGCTGGGGCCACCCGGCCAGAATCCTGCGTTGTGACGGTTCTAAAAAAAGAACGATTTGAAAAACATCACACTCCATATCCCCAGGGAGCTGTGATGCAAGCCCCGCCCGCAGCCGGTTTTACCTGACAGAGGAAGACTTATGTTCGGTTTGGAGGCGCTCGATCTCGCCCGAATCCAGTTCGCATTCACCATCTCGTTCCACATCCTGTTCCCGGCCATCACCATTGGCCTGGCGAGTTACCTGGCGGTGCTCGAAGGGCTGTGGCTGAAGACGCGTGACGACACCTACCGCGACCTGTACCACTTCTGGTCGAAGATATTTGCCGTCAACTTCGGCATGGGCGTGGTGTCCGGGCTGGTCATGGCCTATCAGTTCGGCACCAACTGGAGCCGCTTTTCGGACTTCGCCGGTGCGGTCACCGGGCCATTGCTGACCTATGAGGTGCTCACGGCATTCTTCCTGGAGGCGGGTTTCCTCGGGGTCATGTTGTTCGGCTGGAACCGCGTCGGCAGGGGACTGCATTTTTTCTCCACGGTCATGGTGGCGATCGGCACCCTGATCTCGACTTTCTGGATTCTTTCCTCCAACAGCTGGATGCAGACTCCGCAGGGCTACGAAATCATCGATGGCCGGGTCATTCCGGTGGACTGGCTGGCGGTGGTGTTCAATCCCTCGTTCCCTTACCGACTGTTGCACATGTCGGTTGCGGCATTTGTTGCCACGGCGTTCTTCGTCGGGTCGTCGGCAGCCTGGCATTTGCTCCGTGGTCGCGACAATCCGGCCATTCGCCGGATGCTGTCCATGGCGATGTGGATGGCCCTGCTGGTGGCACCGGTGCAAGCGGTCATCGGCGACTTCCACGGGCTCAACACGCTCAAGCATCAGCCGGCAAAAATCGCCGCGATCGAGGGGCATTGGGAAAACGTCGGCGACGAGCCCACGCCCCTGATTCTGTTCGGCTGGCCGGACATGGAAGCCGAGGAAACCAAGTTTGCCGTTGAGATCCCTTACCTGGGCAGCCTGATCCTGACGCACTCGCTGACCGATCAAGTGCCGGCTCTGAAGGAGTTTCCGCCGGAGGACCGGCCGAATTCGACCATCGTGTTCTGGTCGTTCCGGGTCATGGTGGGCCTGGGGCTGCTGATGATTTTCACCGGCCTGTGCAGCCTCTGGCTGCGGCGTGGTGAACGGCTCTACCAATCCCGGCCATTTTTGCACCTGGTGCTGTGGATGGGACCGTCGGGCTTGATTGCGATTCTCGCGGGCTGGTTCACCACTGAAATCGGCCGCCAACCCTGGGTGGTCTACGGTCTGATGCGCACGGCGGATGCCTCCTCTGGCCACAGCTTTGCACAAATGAGCTTTACCCTGATCATGTTCGTGGTGGTGTATTTCGCGCTGTTCGGTGCGGGCCTGAGCTACATGCTGCGCCTGGTGCGCAAGGGGCCGGTGGCTCACGAAGCCGAGCCGAGCGATGGCGGTCCGGGCCAGAAACGCACCCCGGCCCGTCCATTGTCGGCCGCCAACGAAGGCGACGACGAAGTGGACCACAACGACAGCTCGCACAAGGGGAATTGAGATGGGTATTGACCTTCCGCTGATCTGGGCCGTGGTCATCATCTTCGGCATCATGATGTACGTGATCATGGACGGCTTCGACCTGGGGATCGGCATTCTTTTCCCCTTCGTCAAGGGCGAGCGCGACCGTGATGTGATGATGAATACCGTCGCGCCAGTCTGGGACGGTAACGAAACCTGGCTGGTGCTGGGCGGCGCCGGGCTGTTCGGGGCGTTTCCGCTGGCCTATTCGGTGGTGCTCTCGGCGCTGTACCTGCCGTTGATCCTGATGCTCGTCGGCCTGATCTTCCGGGGCGTGGCATTCGAGTTCCGCTTCAAGGCCAAGGCCGAGAAGCGGCATTTGTGGGACAAGGCGTTCATCGGTGGTTCGCTGACGGCGACCTTTTTCCAGGGCGTGGCGCTGGGGGCATTCATCGACGGTTTCGAGGTGGTCAATCGCCAGTTTGCCGGCGGCTCCCTGGATTGGTTCACGCCGTTTACGGTGTTCTGCGGGCTGGCGTTGATCGCCGCCTACGCTTTGCTCGGCTGTACCTGGCTGATCATGAAGACCGAAGGCAAGCTGCAAGAGCAGATGCACGACCTGGCCAGACCACTGGCATTCGTGGTGCTCGCCGTGATCGGCATCGTCAGCATCTGGACGCCGCTGGCTCACGCCGACATCGCGGCACGCTGGTTCACCCTGCCGAACCTGTTCTGGTTCCTGCCGGTGCCGATCCTGGTGCTCGTCACCATGTACGGCTTGTTCCGCGCCGTGGCCCGCAACGCCAACTACACGCCGTTCATCCTGACGCTGGTGTTGATCTTTCTTGGCTACAGTGGCCTCGGCATCAGCTTGTGGCCGAACATCGTGCCGCCATCCATTTCGATCTGGGACGCCGCGTCACCGCCCCAGAGCCAGGGCTTCATGCTGGTCGGCACGCTGTTCATCATTCCGTTGATCCTGGTGTACACCTTCTGGAGTTACTACGTGTTCCGCGGCAAGGTCACCCATGACGATGGCTACCATTGACCGACCTGCGAGGTGCCGAGAATGGCCAAGCCTGACTTGAAAGACATCGAAGCCGCTGAGAAAAAACCGTTATGGCAGCGGCTCGGCTGGCTGGTGATGATCTGGGCCGGGAGTGTGCTGGCGCTGTTTATCGTCGCCAGCCTGATGCGGATGTTCATGAACGCCGCCGGGCTGACGACTCATTGAGCGGACCGCACTGAATGCCAGGGCTACTTGCGGGCCTTGAGAATCACGAATTTTGGCGTGGCGGCGACCTGCTCGACTCCCCGGAACAGCCGAGCCAGCTTGCTGTGGTAGCCCAGGTGCCGGTTGCCGACGATGTACAGCGCGCCGCCAACCACCAACGCCTCGCGGGCTTGCTGGAACATCCGCCAGGCGAGGAAGTCGCCGACCACTTGCTGCTGATGGAAGGGTGGGTTGCACAACACCACATCCAAAGATTGTGGCGCTTGTCCGGCGAGTCCATCGCCGGCCCGCAGGGTCACCTCACGCTCGCCCAGGGCCGCTCGCCAGTTTTCAGCGGCTGATTGGACCGCCATGTACGACTCATCCACCAACGTGTACTGGGCCTGCGGGTTGTGCAGGGCGCTGGCGATAGCCAGCACGCCATTGCCGCACCCCAGGTCCGCCACCCGCGCCGCGCCGAGGTTCTTTGGCAGGTGTGGCAAAAAGGCGCGCGTGCCGATATCCAGCCCTTCGCGACAGAATACGTTGGCGTGATTGATTAACTCGATTTTCGGCTCATCCAGCCAATAGCGAGTGGGGTAGGGAGAGGCGGTGGTGGTCCTGGTTTGTGGCGTGGCAATCAACAGGCGAGCCTTCTTCACCGCCAACGAGGCCTGTACCGGGCCGATATAGCGCTCCAGCAGATCGCCAGCGGCCCGTGGCAGATGCTTGACCATCGCGGCAGCTATGACCTGAGCGCCTGGAGCCAGTTGCTCTTGCAGCCGGATCAATTGCTCTTCCAGCAGGGCCAGGGCCTTGGGTACTTTGATCAGGACACGGTCGAACAGCCCTGTCAGCGGTTCGCTGGCGGGCACGATCGGTACCGCATCGAAGGGCAAACCGTTGCGCGCCAGGTTTTTCTCCAATGCCTGTAGGGCAAGGAACGAGTCGCCGCTGCTGGTGACCTTGACCTTGCCGGCCAAGCTCGCCGCCAGGGCCCCGAAGCCGTCATTGAGTACCAGAACCCGGGTATCCGCTCCCGGCTGCTGTTCGGCCAGGTACGCAAGCAGATATTCATCGGCTGCGTCGAATGCCTGCAGCGGCTCGTTCTGCTGTTCGGGTTGGCGGATCAGGTCGAGTTGGGCGAAGGGACTGTCTAGCAAGGGCATGGCGGGGACTCTGGCAAATCAACGAATGTCCCGCTGCCTGGGGGCAGGTGTCTCAACGGGACCGCCTGAATGAACTGCGTTGCGTGCCTGGCACGTCATCATTCAAGTGGAACCGTAAATGGTACGTTTTTTTGCCGGGTAATACTCGTGGGTTTTTCAGCGGGCTGTTCTGCCTTGCTGATCAGATCACATGGATATGGGCCGCCTTGGCAACCGCCGAGATTTTGTTGGTCACGTTCAGTTTCCGCATGCAGCTATTGACATGGAAATTCACGGTGCGCTCGGAAAGACAGAGGATCCTGCCGACTTCCGATGCCGTCTTGCCTTCGGCGGACCATCTCAATACTTCAATTTCCCTTGGCGACAAATGGACTGTCTGTGACGAAGGCCCGGCGTCGGACATTAGCCGGCCCGCCAGCGCATGCAACCGTTGGCTGGCGAAAATGGCATAGCCCAGGTTGCCATAATGCTCCTCCGGGTCGATGGGGCGTTGCATCCTGGCGAGACTGAACAGACTGTAATAGGTGCCCCGTTCCTCATGGACGGCTTGGGTCCAGCCATGGCTGAGTCCTTGGTGTTCCAGTTCCTGCCATAACTCGGGCGCCTCGCAAAAAACATCTTCACTCCAAAGAATTGGCAATGATGAATGATTGCAGTGTGCCAGTATTGGATCGTTCGCGGCATAACCGTTTTGTTTGTACAGCTTGTTCCATCCGTAAGGGTAGTTGTTGATATTGATCTGATGCCTGTGTCTGTCCGTAAAAGTCGGGTATGCAGCGAAGGCGCAGTATTCAAATCCCTGATAATTAAAGAAGTTTTGTACGAGGCGATAGGCTTTTTGCAAATCCTGTTCGCACGATAATTTTCGCAATTGCAAATCTTTCCATGTATCCATGGCGTTCTCCTGAGTGTCGTGGATCCCATTGAAGCTGCGAAAAATTAGTGTAGGAGATTTCCTCAATGTTAGGTATTTTTTTGTCGATGTTAGTTGTTTATGGACTGGGTCGAGTTTTTACGATGTTTTTCGATACGCTGTTTAGTTTTTGTATAAGGCTGATGAAAGATTCTTCCATCAATGTTTAATGTTCAGTTCAATACCATTACTGATCGTAAGTGGTTAACGTGCTTGGTTTACGGGACAATACGGTCCTCGTCCCATTGGAGAGGCTCATGACCGACAGCGCAGAAAAGTTTACCCGCCAAACCCTGATCGATGCGCAGCCCCTGACGCCTCACCTGTTTACCCTGCGTACCACCCGGGATCGCGGCTTTCGTTTCCGGGCTGGTCAGTTTGCTCGACTGGGGGTGGTGAAGGCGGACGGCACTGCCGTCTGGCGGGCTTATTCCATGGTGTCTTCGCCGTTCGACGAGTTTCTCGAGTTTTTTTCCATCGTCGTCCCGGACGGCGAATTCACCAGCGAGCTCAGCCGGTTGAGGCCGGGGGACAGCTTGTTGGTCGAGCGCCAGGCCTTTGGTTACCTGACGCTGGACCGTTTTGTTGACGGTCGCGATTTGTGGCTTTTGTCCACCGGGACAGGGGTCGCCCCGTTTCTTTCTATCCTGCAGGACTTCGAGGTCTGGGAAAAATTCGAGCGAATCATCCTCGTTTACAGCGTCCGCGAGTCACGGGAGTTGGCCTATCAGGCCTTGATTGATGCGTTGCCCCGGCGAGACTATCTAACGGAATACGCCCATAAGTTTCGCTTCATTGCGACCGTTACCCGTGAACAACACCCTGGCGCCCTCAACGGACGCATCACCACACTGATCGAAAATGGCGAGCTGGAACAGGCCGCCGGTGTCGCGCTGACGCCAGAGCATTCGCGGGTCATGTTGTGCGGCAACCCGCAGATGATTGACGACACGCGCAAGTTGCTCAAGGCCAGGGGCTTGCAACTGAGCCTCACGCGGCGGCCCGGCCAGGTGGCGGTGGAAAATTACTGGTGAAAAAAATGGCGTCCGTGGGACGCCATTTTTGGGCCGGCGAGAATGCTCAAGGCCTCTCGTTCTGAGCCTTGAGCAGGTCGCGGATCTCGCTGAGCAATTGTTCTTCCTTGGTAGGAACAGGCGGCGCGCTCGGAGCGACGGCCTCTTCGCGCTTCAGGCGGTTGATGGCTTTGACGCCCATGAAAATGGCGAAAGCCACGATGATGAAATCCACTGTCGTCTGGATGAATTTGCCATAGGCGAGCACCACCGCTGGCGTATTTCCCTCGGCCGCCTTGAGCGTGATCGCCAAGTCACTGAAATCCACTCCGCCGATCAGCAGCCCGAGCGGTGGCATGACCACGTCGCCAACGAATGACGAAACGATTTTGCCAAAAGCAGCACCAATGATGATCCCGACGGCCATGTCGACGACATTGCCTTTGACCGCGAAGGCCTTGAACTCGCTTAGCACGCCCATGAGTTGTTCCTTGTGACAGATGAGATTTATAGCCGCAGTGTAAGTCAGCTAAACGGGTCTTGCCTGACATGCATGCTTACCAAGCTTGCCAGTTATCGACCCAGCACCTCGCAAAAAGTTTACAAAGTGCCACCAATCGCGCGTGATACGCGGTTCAGGGCCGATTCCCCATATTGTTTTTTCTATCAGGTCGGTACGGCATTTCTATTTAGGTTTCGGTTTGTCGAGCACTAGCCTCTGAAAGGCGCACATGGATGCGCTCTATAAAATCAGAGGAAACTCACATGAACACTTCCCTTGGCCTTGGTGCTTTTTCCAACCGCCATACCCTCGTTGTGCTGACCGCCAGCCTGTTTTCCCTGTCGGTCAATGCCGCCACCCTGACCCGGGATAATGGCGCGGCAGTGGGCGACAACCAGAACTCCCAGACCGCCGGCCCCAACGGCCCGACCCTGCTGCAGGATGTGCAACTGATCCAGAAGCTCCAGCGTTTTGACCGTGAACGGATCCCCGAGCGTGTGGTGCATGCCCGTGGTACCGGTGCGCATGGCGAGTTTACGGTATCCAATGACCTGAGCGACCTGACCAAGGCCAAGGTATTCGCCGCCGGACAGGTCACGCCGGTGTTCGTCCGTTTTTCCGCCGTGGTGCACGGTAATCATTCGCCTGAGACGCTGCGTGATCCTCGAGGCTTCGCTACCAAGTTCTACACGGCCGATGGTAACTGGGACCTGGTCGGGAATAATTTCCCGACGTTCTTCATCCGTGATGCGATCAAGTTTCCCGACATGGTCCATGCGTTCAAGCCCGACCCTCGGACCAACCTGGACGATGATTCGCGTCGTTTCGATTTCTTTTCCCACGTACCGGAAGCCACCCGCACGCTGACCGAGCTGTATTCCAACTCCGGCACCCCGGCCAGTTATCGCGAAATGGACGGCAATGGCGTGCACGCTTACAAACTGATCAACGCCAAGGGCGATATCAGTTACGTGAAGTTCCATTGGAAAAGTTTGCAGGGGTTGAAAAACCTCGATCCAAAAGAAGTAGTGAAAGTTCAAGGGCAGGATTACAGCCATATGACGAATGATTTGGTCAGTCATATCAACAAGGGTGACTTTCCAAAGTGGGATCTGTACGTTCAGGTGCTCAAGCCGCAAGACTTGTCGAAGTTCGATTTCGATCCGCTGGACGCCACCAAGATCTGGCCGGACGTGCCTGAGCGAAAAGTTGGACAGATGGTGTTGAATCGTAATCCGGCGAATGTTTTCCAGGAAACCGAACAAGTCGCGATGGCCCCGGCCAATCTGGTCCCGGGTATCGAGCCTTCCGAGGATCGCCTGTTGCAGGGTCGGGTCTTCTCTTATGCCGATACGCAAATGTACCGGGTCGGGCCGAACGCGTTGCAGTTGCCCATCAACGCGCCCAAGGTCGCGGTAAACAATGGCAACCAGGACGGTGCGATGAATTTCGGCAGCACCAGCACTGGCGTGAACTACCAGCCGAGTCGCTTGATGCCGCGCGAAGAGCAACCTGCGGCGCGCTATAGCCAGGCAGCGCTGACCGGCAGCACCCAGCAAGCGAAAATCCAGCGCGAGCAGAACTTCAAGCAGGCGGGTGATCTGTACCGCTCGTTCAATCAGAAGGAGCGCAACGACTTGATCGAAAGCTTCGGTGGGTCATTGGCAACGACTGACGATGAGAGCAAGCACATCATCCTGTCGTATCTCTACAAGGCTGACCCCGAATACGGCACCGGCGTGGCTCGTGTCGCCAAAGGCGACCTGGCGCGGGTCAAGGCGCTGGCCGAGAAGCTGAGCGACTGATCGATCTGTAGGGAGCAAGTTTGCTCGCGATGCGGTGTCCGGCAGGCAGGGTTGCCTGATCGCGAGCAGGCTCGCTCCCACGGGTCTGCTGCATAAGGAGAAGCCTGATGCGTAATTTTCTTCTATTGGTATTCATGACCTGGTCGGTGGGCGTATTGGCCGAGCAGGCTGTACCCGTCGATCCGGCTGCGGTGCGGGAACAGCTGCAAGGCTATTATTTCGACGCCGCACGCCGGGGTGATGTGCCGATGCTCGATACGTTCATCGAGGCCGGTTACTCGCTCGACACCCGGGATGAAAAGGGCTACACGGCGCTGATCCTGGCGGCTTATCACGGCCACGCGCCCGCGGTGGAGCGGCTGTTGGCCGCTGGCGCCGATGCCTGCGCCCAGGACAAACGCGGCAATACTGCGTTGATGGGTGCCATCTTCAAGGGTGAAGTCCAGATCGCCCGCCGGTTATTGTCCACCGAGTGCAGTCCGGACCAACGCAACGGCGCCGGACAGACTGCTGCGATGTATGCGGGCCTGTTCAAGCGTGACGAATTGCTCGATGCCTTGAAGGCCAGGGGCGCCGACCTGGAGGCCAGGGATCCGCTGGGCAATAGCGCGGCGGATCTGGCGAAGGGCGAAATCAGAATGCCGGCCCCGCAGTAAAGCCTGGCTAGGCTATCATCGCGGTTTTTACCCGGAGTTCAGATGGCCAAGGCAAAGCGCATGTACGGCTGCACCGAGTGCGGCTCGACCTTTCCCAAATGGGCTGGCCAATGCAGTGAATGCGGGGCCTGGAATACCCTGACCGAAACCATGGTGGAAAGCGGCGGGGCGGCGGCACCCACCGGGCGCACGGGTTGGGCTGGGCAACAAGCCCAGATCAAGACCCTGGCCGAGGTCAGCGTCGAAGAAATCCCGCGCTTTTCCACGGCGTCCGGCGAACTGGATCGCGTGCTGGGCGGCGGTCTGGTGGATGGTTCGGTGGTACTGATCGGCGGAGATCCGGGCATCGGCAAATCCACCATCCTGCTGCAGACCCTGTGCAATCTCGCCACTCGCATGCCGGCGCTGTATGTCACTGGCGAAGAGTCCCAGCAACAGGTCGCGATGCGCGCACGACGGCTGGGGTTGCCCCAGGATCAGTTGCGCGTCATGACCGAGACTTGCATCGAAACCATCATCGCCACGGCGCGCCTGGAAAAACCCAAGGTGATGGTGATCGACTCGATCCAGACGATCTTCACCGAACAGCTGCAATCGGCACCGGGCGGCGTGTCCCAGGTACGCGAAAGCGCGGCGTTGCTGGTGCGTTATGCCAAGCAGAGTGGCACGGCGATCTTCCTGGTCGGCCACGTCACCAAGGAAGGCGCGCTGGCGGGCCCTCGGGTGCTGGAACACATGGTCGATACGGTATTGTATTTCGAAGGCGAATCGGACGGTCGCCTGCGTTTGTTGCGAGCGGTGAAGAACCGTTTTGGCGCCGTCAACGAATTGGGCGTGTTCGGCATGACTGACCGGGGCCTGAAGGAAGTCTCCAACCCTTCGGCGATTTTTCTCACGCGTGCCCAGGAAGAAGTTCCGGGTAGCGTGGTCATGGCGACGTGGGAAGGCACTCGACCGATGCTGGTGGAAGTCCAGGCGCTGGTGGATGACAGCCACCTGGCGAACCCGCGCCGGGTCACCCTGGGCCTGGATCAGAACCGGCTCGCCATGCTGTTGGCTGTCTTGCACCGACACGGCGGCATTCCTACCCACGATCAGGATGTGTTCCTCAACGTGGTGGGCGGGGTGAAGGTATTGGAGACCGCCTCCGACCTGGCGTTGATGGCGGCCGTGATGTCCAGCCTGCGCAATCGGCCGCTGCCGCATGATTTGCTGGTGTTCGGTGAAGTCGGGCTGTCGGGTGAAGTGCGGCCAGTGCCGAGCGGGCAGGAGCGGCTCAAGGAGGCTGCCAAGCATGGCTTCAAGCGCGCCATCGTGCCCAAGGGGAACGCGCCGAAGGAAGCGCCCGCGGGGTTGCAGATCATTGCGGTAACGCGGTTGGAACAGGCGTTGGATGCTTTGTTCGAGTAGCGGCTTGTGCAGGCCTCCTGTGGCCAGGGAGCAAGCTCCCTCGCCAGGGGAACTCGGTGCCGTCAGATATGAATCAGCGCCGCCAGCTCCCGCTCCAGCTCGTCATGGTCGGCCAGATTCAGCTCTACCAGCCGACGTAGATGCGCAATGGAATCCAGGTCGATGTGTTCACAGACAAAGCCCAAGTGACCATGGTCGTCGTGAGTCAGCCGGACTTCCATCTTGACCTCAGCCTCGGGGCTCAAATGAATATCAGCCATGAAGGACTTTTCGGGGTCACCAATCCAGGGTTCGGGCTTTTCGATCAGCAGCCCCTTGAGAGATAGATCCAGCAGCTTTACCGGCCAGATGAACGGCCCTTGGCTCAGTTCGGTCTTGGCATGGAACTCAATTCGTACGAAGCGGCGGCGTTCGCTCATTACGCAATCCCTCTGGAGATTCACTGACTATAGACCCTGCTGGCGCAGCATCGTGCCCGTTTGGCCATTGGCAGACGAATGTCGGGTATGGCCTTTACGCCGGTAAGCGCTAAACTCGGGTGGCTGTCTTTCTTGTCCACCCTGGCTGGAATAAAAAAATGAAAAACAATAATAGCCTGCTACGCCATCTGCCCTGGCTACTGCTGGCCGTCGTAGGCGCGTGCGCCCTTGGCGTCGTGGCCCTGCGCCGCGGAGAGCCGATCAACGCCCTCTGGATCGTCGTCGCAGCCGTGGCCATCTACCTGGTCGCCTACCGCTACTACAGCCTCTTCATCGCCAACAACGTGATGCAACTCGATGCGCGCCGGGCCACGCCCGCCGTGCTCAACAACGATGGCCTGGACTACGTCCCGACCAACAAACACATCCTCTTCGGCCACCACTTCGCGGCCATTGCCGGCGCGGGGCCGCTGGTCGGGCCGGTGCTGGCGGCGCAGATGGGCTATCTGCCCGGCACGCTCTGGCTGATCGCCGGCGTGGTGCTGGCCGGTGCGGTGCAGGACTTCATGGTCCTGTTCCTGTCGACCCGCCGCAACGGTCGCTCGCTGGGCGACATGGTGCGCGAGGAAATGGGCCGCATCCCCGGCACCATCGCGCTGTTCGGCTGCTTCCTGATCATGATCATCATCCTCGCGGTGCTGGCGCTGATCGTGGTCAAGGCCCTGGCCGAGAGCCCGTGGGGCATCTTCACGGTGATGGCGACCATCCCGATCGCGATGTTCATGGGCATCTACATGCGCTACATCCGCCCGGGCCGCATCGGTGAAATCTCGCTCATCGGCGTGCTGTTGCTGCTCGGTTCGATCTGGCTGGGCGGGCAGATTGCCGCCGACCCGGTCTGGGCCAAGGCCTTCACCTTCACCGGGATCCAGATCACCTGGATGCTGATCGGCTACGGTTTTGTCGCCGCGGTGCTGCCGGTGTGGCTGATCCTGGCGCCACGGGACTACCTGTCCACCTTCCTCAAGATCGGCACCATCATCGCCCTGGCGATCGGCATCCTGGTGACCATGCCCGAGCTGAAAATGCCGGCGCTGACCCAGTTCACCGACGGCACCGGGCCGGTGTGGAAGGGCGGTCTGTTTCCGTTCCTGTTCATCACCATCGCCTGCGGCGCGGTCTCGGGTTTCCACGCGCTGATCTCCTCGGGCACCACGCCCAAGCTGCTGGATAACGAAACCAACGCCCGCTACATCGGTTACGGCGGCATGCTGATGGAGTCGTTCGTGGCGATCATGGCGATGGTCGCGGCCTCGGTGATCGAGCCGGGCGTGTACTTCGCCATGAACAGCCCGGCGGCGATCGTCGGCACCGACGTGGTGGCTGTGGCCCAGACTGTCAGCAGCTGGGGTTTTGCAATCACCCCCGATGCGCTGCAAGCGGTGGCCAAGGACATCGGCGAGACCACCATTTTGGCCCGTGCCGGCGGTGCGCCGACCCTGGCGGTGGGTATCGCGCAGATCCTTCACTCGGTGCTGCCGGGTGAGAACACCATGGCGTTCTGGTACCACTTCGCGATCCTGTTCGAAGCGCTGTTCATCCTCACCGCGGTAGACGCCGGCACCCGTGCCGGGCGGTTCATGCTGCAGGACCTGCTCGGCTCGTTCGTGCCGGCCCTCAAGCGCACCGAATCGTGGACCGCCAACCTGATCGCCACCGCCGGCTGCGTCGCGCTGTGGGGCTACCTGCTGTACCAGGGCGTGATCGATCCGCTGGGCGGCATCAACACCTTGTGGCCGCTGTTCGGCATCTCCAACCAGATGCTGGCCGGTATCGCGCTGATGCTCGCCACCGTGGTGCTGATCAAGATGAAGCGCCAGCGCTACGTCTGGGTCACGTTGCTGCCGGCCAGCTGGCTGCTGATCTGCACCACCACCGCGGGCCTGATCAAGCTGTTCGACGCCAACCCGGCGATCGGCTTCCTGGCCTTGGCGCGCAAGTACAACGATGCCCTGGCCGCCGGCCAGATCCTGGCCCCGGCCAAGAGCATCGAGCAGATGCAGCACGTGGTGTTCAACGCGTACACCAACGCAACGCTGACGGTGTTGTTCCTGTTCGTGGTCTTCAGCATCCTGTTCTATGCGCTCAAGGTCGGCATCGCCGCCTGGGGCACGAAAGAACGCACGGACAAAGAAGCACCATTCCAGGCCCTGCCGGACGCTTGATAGGGGATTGCAACGATGTTCAATGACTTGAGTCGCCTCGGTAAATACCTCGGTCAGGCCGCCCGCCTGATGGTCGGCATGCCCGACTACGACAACTACGTCGAGCACATGCAAACCAAGCACCCCGACAAGCCGCTGATGGACTACGAGGCGTTCTTCCGAGAACGCCAGGAAGCCCGCTACGGTGGCAAGGGTGGCCCCAAATGCTGTTGAACTGAAGTAATCCCCTGTGGGAGCGAGCCTGCTCGCGAAAGCGGAGTGTCAGTCAAGGACGATGTCGACTGACCTGACGCCTTCGCGAGCAGGCTCGCTCCCACAGTTGTTTTTGGGGCAGACTCAGGATTCGCATGCGCTACAAAGGCTCGCTCCCACAGGAGTTTGTTTGCCTTATTTTAATTTCGAAACAGGAGATCCAGTGTGTCCTCTCCCATCCCGGTCACGATCCTCAGCGGCTTTCTCGGTGCTGGCAAGACCACGTTGTTGCGTCATCTGCTCAAGGCCGAGCACGGCCTGAAAATCGCCGTGATCGAGAACGAGTTCAGCGATGCCGGCATCGACACCCAGTTGCTGGGCGACGATCCGGTGCAAGTCATGACCCTGGCCAACGGTTGCGTGTGCTGCACCATTCACACCGATCTGACCAAGGCCCTGTATCTGTTGCTCGAGCGGCTGGACAGCGGTGAAATCGCCTTCGACCGCCTGGTGATCGAATGCACCGGCCTGGCCGATCCAGCCCCAGTGGCCCAAACCTTCTTCATCGATGAAGACCTGCGCGAACGCTACATCCTCGACGGTATCCTGACCTTGGTGGACGCCGCTCACGCCGAGATCCACCTGACCCAGGCCATTGCCCAGGCCCAGGTCGGGTTTGCCGATCGGCTGCTCATGAGCAAGACCGACCTGGTGGACGCCGCTCATGTCGAGGCACTTGCCGAGCGCCTGACTCGGATTAACCGACGGGCGCCGATCCGAGTGGTCGAACACGGCAAGATTGATCTGGCCGAGTTGCTCGACATTCGCGGCTTCAATCTCAACGCCGACCTGGGCGGCGGGCTCAGCCTTCGCCCGGTCGCCAAGGCCACCACGGCCGATCGCATCAGCAGCCTCGTGCTGCGCACCGACAAGCCGCTGGATATCGACAAGCTGAGTGCGTTCATGAATCAGCTGCTGGAAGAGCACGGCAAGCAATTGCTGCGCTACAAAGGTGTGCTGAACATTGCCGGCGAACCCCGCCGACTGGTATTCCAGGGCGTACTCAAGCTGTACGGTTTTGATTGGGACACCGAATGGGCCGAGGGTGAAGCTCGGGAAAGCGTGATCGTGTTCATTGCCGATGAATTGCCTGAAGAGAAGATCCGCGAAGGTTTCGACGCCGCACTCCTCTGACCATCCGCGCCTGCGCCTGGATTTTCATACCGCCAAAAAAAAACCGGCCGCAGGGGCCGGTTTTTTGTTGCTACTGCTGTTAAGCGCCGTACACCGGCAGCTTCTTGCAGATGGCCTTGACCTTCTCGCGAACGGCATCGATCACCGCTTCGTTGTTCAGGTCCGCCAGGATGTCGCAGATCCAGCCGGCCAGTTCCTTGCACTCGGCTTCCTTGAAGCCGCGAGTGGTCACGGCCGGGGTGCCGAAGCGCAGGCCCGAGGTGACGAATGGGGAGCGTGGGTCGTTCGGCACCGAGTTCTTGTTCACGGTGATGAACGCCTTGCCCAATGCGGCGTCAGCGTCTTTGCCGGAGATGTCCTGCTTGATCAGCGACAGCAGGAACAGGTGGTTTTCAGTACCGCCGGAGACCACGTCGAAGCCGCGTTCGATGAACACGCCGGCCATGGCCTTGGCATTCTTCACCACTTGCTGCTGGTAGGCCTTGAACTCAGGTTGCAGAGCTTCCTTGAAGCAGATCGCCTTGGCCGCGATCACATGCTCAAGCGGGCCACCCTGGGCGCCAGGGAATACGGCCGAGTTCAGCTTCTTCTCGATGTCGGCGTTGGCGCGTGCCAGGATCAGGCCGCCACGTGGGCCACGCAGGGTCTTGTGGGTCGTGGTGGTGACCACGTCGGCGAACGGCACCGGGTTCGGGTAGACGCCAGCGGCGACCAGGCCTGCAACGTGAGCCATGTCGACGAACAGGTAGGCACCGACCTTGTCGGCGATTTCGCGGAAGCGCGGGAAGTCGAGGATCTGCGAGTAGGCGGAGAAACCGGCCACGATCATTTTTGGCTTGTGCTCGACCGCCAGGCGCTCGACTTCGTCGTAGTCGATCAGGCCGTTGCCATCGATGCCGTACTGGATGGCGTTATACAGTTTGCCCGAGGACGAAACGCTGGCGCCGTGGGTCAGGTGACCGCCGTGGGCCAGGCTCATGCCCAGGATGGTGTCGCCGGCCGACAGCAATGCCAGGTAGACGGCGGCGTTGGCTTGGGAGCCTGCGTGCGGCTGGACGTTGGCGTAATCGGCGCCAAACAGTTGCTTGGCGCGGTCGATGGCCAGTTGTTCGACCACATCGACGTACTCGCAACCGCCGTAGTAGCGCTTGCCCGGGTAGCCTTCGGCGTACTTGTTGGTCAGTACCGAGCCTTGAGCTTCCATCACCGCGGGGCTGGTGTAGTTTTCCGAAGCGATCAGCTCAATGTGCTCTTCCTGGCGCTGAGCTTCTTGCTCCATGGCGGCAAAGAGATCGGCGTCGTACTTGGCAATAGTCAAATCACGGCTGAACATGGCGGTCCTCAAGGATCGGGGGCAGAAAAGGGGGGCATTCTAACCCAACCGGTTTTGGAAGGCATATGAAAGGACGTCATGTCCTGGACGAATGGGTTTCATGGGGGCTCTGTGTCGTCCTGGCTGGCCCCATCGCGAGCAAGCTCGCTCCCACACTGGACCTGCGTACACATAACCCTGTGGGAGCGAGCTTGCTCGCGATGGGGCCAGTCCAGGCAACAGAGATTTCAGTCGAGCATGAACAGCGCATCATTGCTGAACTGCGCTTCAAACCGGTTGGCCGGCATCGGGCGGCCGAACAGGTAGCCCTGGACCTCGTCGCAGCCATGTTCACGGAGGAAATCCAGTTGCTCGTGCGTCTCGACACCCTCGGCGATGACCGCCAGGTTGAGACTATGGGCCATGGCGATGATTGCCCGGGCGATCTGTGCATCCTGCTCGCCGGACGGCAGGCCGTCGACGAAAGTACGGTCGATCTTCAGCACGTCGATGGGGAATTGCTTGAGGTAGTTGAGGGATGAATAACCGGTGCCGAAGTCATCGACCGCGATGCTCAGGCCCAGATTCTTCAAGCCGGCCAGGATCTGCATCGCCTCGCTGACTTCGCGCATCAGAATGCTCTCCGTCAGCTCCAGTTCCAGGCAAGCCGGCGGCAGGCCGGTGCTGCGCAGGATATTGGCGATGCGCGTGCCGAGTTGGCCGTCGGAGAACTGCCGGGCGGAAATGTTGACCGAGACCTTCGGCACCCGGACCTTGGCCTGGTGCCAGGTCTTGAGCTGGCGACAGGCCTCGCTGATGACCCAGTCGCCGACGTCCACCACCAGCCCGAGTTCTTCGAGCACCGGGATGAAGTCCCCTGGCGGCACCAGCCCGCGTCGCGGATGGCGCCAGCGCAGCAAGGCCTCGGTCCCGGTCAAGCGCTTGCCGTCGCCGCTGAACTGTGGCTGGTAATACAGGACGAACTCGTTCTGTTCCAGCGCATGGCGCAGGTCGCTTTCCAGCTCCAGGCGCTCCAGGGCGCTGGCGTTCATGTCGGCCTGGTAGAACTGGAAGTTGTTCTTGCCGCGCTCTTTGGCGTGGTACATGGCGGTGTCGGCGTTTTTCATCAGTTGGCTCAGCTCGTTGCCGTCCTGTGGACTCAGGGCGATACCGATACTGGCGGTGACGAAGAACTCCCGGCCTTCGAGCACAAACGGCCGGACCAGGCTGGCAAGGATCTGCTCGGCCACGGTAATCGCCCGGTTGAGCGCCATTTCGCGGCTTGCGCGCGGTTGCAGCAACAGGGTGAACTCGTCGCCGCCCATGCGCGCCACCGTGTCGTCATCGGCCACGCAGCCGAGCAGCCGCGTGGCCATTTCCTTGAGCATCCGGTCGCCGGCGGCGTGGCCGAGGGAATCGTTGATCGGCTTGAAGCGGTCCAGGTCGAGGAACATCAGCACCACCCAGCTCTTCTGCCGTTCCGCCGATTGCAGCGCGGTATGCAGGCGGTCCTGGAACAGCGTGCGGTTGGGCAGGTGGGTCAGGGCGTCGTAGTAAGCCAGGCGGTGGATGCGCTGCTCGCTGGCCTTGCGCTCGCTGATGTCGCTGAAGAAGCACACGTAGCTGGCGAGGTCGCCCTCGTCGTCGAGCACCGCGGTAATGCCGACCCAGGCCGGGTAGTGCTCGCCGTTGCGGCGCTTGAGCCAGACTTCGCCTTCCCAGGTGCTGTGCTGTTGCAGCTGCTTGAGTACGTAGCGCAGGTGGGCTTCCTGCTGCTCGTCCACGGTCAGCATGTTGGGCAACTGGTCCAGCACCTGCGACACCGCATACCCGCTGACGCGGCTGAAGGCTTCGTTGGCCTGGACAATGTAGCCGGCCGGGTCGGTGATCAGGATCGCCGAGGTGGAATGCTCGAATACCGTCGCGGCCATGCGCAGGTCTTTTTCCGCTCGGCGCTGCTGGCTGATGTCGCGGCCCACGCCCAATACCCCTTCAAACGCACCGTTGTCGTCCCACACCAGCACCAGCCGCAGCTCGATGGGAATCTTGCGCCCGTCGGCACGCAGGCAGTCGAACAGGAACAGTTGGGTCTGCAACTGGTTGCGCAGCTCGGCCAGTTGGCCAGGCTTGTCGAGGGCCTTGCTGACCCGGTCCATCAGGCTGTAAATGCCGGTCAGTTGTTGCGGATTGGCGATGGTCGACTGCCAGCCATGCTGGAAGATCCAGTCGGCGGTGTAGCCCAGCACTGCCTGGACCGACGGGCTGACATAGTTGAGCGAGAGCTTGCTGTCGGTGGAGAAAATCACGTCGCTGATGCTTTCGGCGAGCATCCGGTAGCGCTGCTCGCTGTCGCGCAACGATTCGCTGGCCTCGATCTGCTCGGTGATGTCCTTGGCCACGCCGATGATCCGCGTGACCTGATTGTGGCGGTCCCGGGCTAGAGCCTGTTCACGGACCTCGAAACGTCGCCATTTGCCGTTGCGATGGCGAAAGCGTAACTGGCATTGCAGCAGTTGCGTGTAACCGCCGCGGCGCTGTTCCTGGCGCAGATGGTGGTAATGATCGGCATCGTCACTGTGCAGCAGGATTTCCCAGAAATATTCGCCCATCTGGTGCAACTCGGTACGGTCGTAGCCGAGCGTCTGGCCCAGGTGGTGGTTGCTGAAGATCATCCGCTGGCTGATGACGTCCTGTACGTAAAGATGATCCGGGACGGTGCGCACCACGTCGGACCAGAAGCCTTCGCGCTCAAGCAGCGACAATTCGATCAGCTTGCGGCTGGTGATATCGCTGATGCTCAGGATGACAGCGTTATAGTCCTCCTGTGTTTCCGGCAGGCGCAACACCAGCCACAAATGCTGGTCACGACCATGGGCGTCCTGGAGCCTGATTTCCAGTTCCAGTTGTTTGTGCTGGTCAAGCAGCGCTTCGAGCAGTTTCGAGCCAACCGGGTTGTTGTCTTTTGCCGCGTTGCCCACCAGCAGTTGCCAGGCCTGTTCGCAGGAGTCGACATTGAGCAGCTTCAAGGCCATCTGGTTGACTTCGGTGACGTGCACTTGCTGCTGTAACTGCTCGAGCTGCTGGGGGACCTGCAGCCAGGCGCGCAACTGCTCGCCATCATGCAGGCCGGCCCTGGCAAAAAAGCCCTTGAGCCCGGACAGGTCAAGTACACAGAGGGCCACGCCGGTGCCCTCGAAAATGTCCTGGTAGCGGCGGCGCCCCTCATGCAACTGACGCTGGCGGCGACGCATGTTCAGCAGCGCGATCACCGGCAGCAGCGAAAACGCCAGGCCCAGCAGGCATTTGCCGATGAACGCGGGCAGCAACTGTTCGAGCACCTGGCTGCGATCGAACAACCCGCGCAGCTGCCAGTCACTGCTGCTCAGGGGCACGGTCAACACGGTGTTGCTCAGGTCTTGCTCGGTCAATCGGGTCGGGTTGAGCGCGGGCGGGGCCTCGTCACGGCTGACGATTTGCTGGTTGAGCCGGTTCTCCACCAGCCACAGCGGGCGCAGCCCGGTATCGGCCTGTTTGGTCAATGTCGCAAAAAAACTCGGGGTCAGGCGCAACGCCCAATAACCGCGAGTACTGCCGCTGGCCTGATGCAAGAGCAGGTGCACCACGGAACCGTCCTCGGCATTACTGAAATAATGCGCCTGGGCATGACTGCGCCGTACCAGTTCGGCCAGGTAGCCGGCATCCTCGCTGGTAGCGTCGCTGTCGCTGAGCACCCGGCCGGAAGGGCTCAGCAGTGCCAGGCTGCGTAATTCGGGCAACGATTGCTGGAGTTTGCGCAGCAGCGCCTGTTGTTCGTCGGCGCTTTGCGGTTGTTCGACGATCGGTAGCAGATTGAGTGCAATCTGCGCATTCAACGCCATGTTCAGGCTGACTTGCGCGGCCAGGTCCGCGGTGTAGTCGATGGTGTATTGGCGCTGTTGCTGCTGGGTTTCGCGCAGTTGGTCGAGCAATTGCCAGAAAAGCAGGCCCAGCAGCAACAGCACCAGCGAGGCCAGCGCGCCCTTCAATGTCCCGCGCAGGGGCACGCCAGGCACAGCAGGGGCGGCGCGCGGGGACGGGGACGGAGTGACGTTGGACAAGCTGTAATCCTGCAGTTTGCTGGACTGGCGCGACGTGCACTATAAGCCGGACGCCCGAAGGGCGGCTAGCATGCCTTGACTTGTGGCAAAGTGCCAGCCCTGGGCGGCTGGACCTTGACCGACGGTTGAGGTAGCTTTGCCGGTCAAACAAGAGCGCTCCGGCTCCAGATTCCCAGGCTCAATCGGCCCGCAGGCATTGATCAACATCAAGTGCCCGCGCCGCGCATGGCCTGGCTCGTTCTTTTCACCTGTCACTGACGCTAGGTTCACCATGGCTCAATACGTCTTCACCATGCATCGGCTGAGCAAAGTTGTTCCGCCGAAGCGGGAAATCCTGAAAAACATTTCGCTGTCATTTTTCCCCGGCGCCAAGATCGGCGTGCTGGGCCTCAACGGTTCGGGTAAGTCCACGCTGCTGAAAATCATGGCTGGCGTCGACAACGAATTCGACGGCGAAGCCCGTCCGATGCCTGACCTGAACATCGGCTACCTGCCGCAGGAACCTCAGCTGGATCCGACCAAGACCGTCCGCGAAGTGGTCGAGGAAGCGGTCAGCGTGATCAAGGACGCCCAGGCGCGCCTGGACGAGGTCTATGCCGCCTACGCCGATCCGGACGCCGATTTCGACAAGCTGGCCGCCGAGCAGGCCAAGCTCGAAGCGATCCTGCAGGCCAGTGATGGCCACAACCTGGACCGTCAGCTGGAAGTCGCCGCCGATGCACTGCGCCTGCCGGCCTGGGACGCCAAGGTCGAGCACCTGTCCGGCGGTGAAAAGCGCCGCGTGGCGCTGTGCCGCCTGCTGCTGTCCGCCCCGGACATGCTGCTGCTCGACGAACCAACCAACCACCTGGACGCCGATTCCGTCGCCTGGCTCGAACACTTCCTGCACGATTTCCCCGGCACCGTGGTTGCGATCACGCACGACCGGTACTTCCTGGACAACGTTGCCGGCTGGATCCTGGAGCTCGACCGTGGCGCAGGCATTCCATACGAAGGCAACTATTCGGGCTGGCTGGAGGCCAAATCCGATCGTCTGGCCCAGGAGTCGAAGCAGCAATCGGCGCATGAAAAAGCCATGAAGGAAGAACTGGAGTGGGTGCGCAAAGGCGCCAAGGCTCGTCAGTCCAAATCCAAGGCGCGTCTGCAACGCTTCGAGGAAATGCAGTCCCAGGAATTCCAGAAGCGCAGCGAAACCAACGAGATCTACATCCCGGCCGGCCCACGCCTGGGTGACAAGGTCATCGAGTTCAAGAACGTCACCAAGGGCTACGGTGATCGCGTGTTGATCGACAACCTGTCGTTCTCCATGCCCAAGGGCGCCATCGTCGGCGTGATCGGTGGTAACGGCGCAGGTAAGTCCACGCTGTTCCGCATGCTGATGGGCAAGGAAACGCCGGATTCGGGCACCATCGAAATCGGTGAAACCGTGCAGTTGGCCTGCGTCGACCAGAGCCGCGAGGACCTGGACGGCAGCAAGACGGTGTTCCAGCAGATCTCCGACGGCTCTGACCAGATCCGCATCGGCAGCTACGAAATTCCGTCGCGTACCTACGTGGGGCGCTTCAACTTCAAGGGTGGCGATCAGCAGAAATTCGTCAAGGACCTGTCCGGTGGTGAGCGTGGTCGCTTGCACCTGGCGTTGACCTTGAAGGAGGGTGGCAACGTCCTGCTGCTCGACGAACCGTCCAACGACCTCGACGTCGAAACCCTGCGTTCCCTGGAAGAGGCCCTGCTGGACTTCCCGGGCGCGGCCATTGTGATCTCCCACGACCGGTGGTTCCTTGACCGCGTCGCGACGCACATCCTGGCGTACGAAGACGACTCGCAAGCGGTGTTCTTCGAAGGCAACTACACCGAGTACGAAGCCGATCGCAAGAAGCGCCTCGGCGAAGCCGCTGCCCAGCCGCATCGTGTACGGCACAAGAAGCTGGCTTGATTCGCCCGGCTAAGCAGTAGCCCTGTGGGAGCGAGCCTGCTCGCGAAGGCGTCAGATCAGTTGAAAGATAATTGACTGACCCACCGCCATCGCGAGCAAGCTCGCTCCCACATTGGTTTTAGGTTTGCCGCAAGATATCTGGCTGACATCGAATCCTGTGGGAGCGAGCCCGCTCGCGAAGGCGTCAGATCAGTTGAAAGATAATCGACTGACCCACCGCTTTCGCGAGCAGGCTCGCTCCCACATTGGTTTTGGGTTTGCCGCAAGATACCTGGCTGACATCGAATCCTGTGGGAGCGAGCCTGCTCGCGAAGGCGTCGGATCAGTTGAAAGATAATTGACTGACCCACCGCTTTCGCGAGCAGGCTCGCTCCCACATTGGTTTTGGGTTTTGCCGCAAGATACCTGGCTGACATCGAACCCTGTGGGAGCGAGCCTGCTCGCGAAGGCGTCGGATCAGTTGAAAGATAATTGACTGACCCACCGCCATCGCGAGCGGGCTCGCTCCCACATTGTTTTGGGTTTGCCGCAAGATATCTGGCTGACATCGAACCCTGTGGGAGCGAGCTTGCTCGCGAAGGCGTCAGATCAGTTGAAAGATAATTGACTGACCCACCGCTTTCGCGAGCAGGCTCGCTCCCACATTGGTTTTAGGTTTGCCGCAAGATATCTGGCTGACATCGAACCCTGTGGGAGCGAGCTTGCTCGCGAAGGCGTCAGATCAGTTGAAAGATAATTGACTGACCCACCGCTTTCGCGAGCGGGCTCGCTCCCACATTGGTTTTGGGTTTGCCGCAAGATACCTGGCTGACATCGAACCCTGTGGGAGCGAGCTTGCTCGCGAAGGCGTCAGATCAGCTGAAAGATAATCGACTGACCCACCGCTTTCGCGAGCAAGCTCGCTCCCACATTGGTTTTGGGTTTGCCGCAAGATACCTGGCTGACATCGAACCCTGTGGGAGCGAGCTTGCTCGCGAAGGCGTCAGATCAGTTGAAAGATAATTGACTGACCCACCGCTTTCGCGAGCAGGCTCGCTCCCACATTGTTTTGGGTTTGCCGCAAGATATCTGGGCGACATCGAATCCTGTGGGAGCGACATCACCCAAGCTCTATCTCCAGCACCTCGATCACCACATCCCCCACCGGCCGCTTCCACACCACCTCATCCCCGATCTTCGCCCCCAGCAAGGCCCGCCCCAGCGGCGAGCCCCAATTGATCAATCCGTTGGCGGCATCGGCCTGGTCTTCACCGACCAGTCGCACTCGTTGCGCCTGGTCGTGCTCATCGGCGAATGTCACCCAATGTCCGATTCGCACCTGATCACATTTGCTCAAGGTGACGACCTGCGCGCTTTGCAGCCGCTGATTGAAATAGCGCAGGTCCCGTTCGAGGTCGGCGATACGCTGCTTGTCCGCCTGCTCGCCTTGGGCTGTCTGTTGGCTGTGCAGTGCTTGCAACTCGGCGACTCGCGCCTGTAGCTGGGCAAGCCCGGCGGGCGTGACGTAATTGGGTTGCGGGCTGACCTGGCGCTCGACCGGTTGATCGGCCTGGGCGGCGGCGTTGTCTTCGTTGACGAAGGCGCGACTCATGGCATTCTCCTCTATTGGAGTTTGGGCCATGGTCGCAGGGTTTTGGTTTCGACGAATGTCTGTACGCGACTCACGGCGAGCGATAAGCCCGGGCGGCGTCCCGATCTTTCTCCTGTTGCCAGGCCCGCTCGCGGTCGTCCCAATGGCGCTCGCGGTAAGCGTCACGCTCTTCGCTCTCGCGCATGGCCTGGCACTGCCGAAAGCCATCGCTCCAGCCTTCGGCGTAGTGGGCGTCCTTGAGATAACGCGGCACGTCTTTCCTGAATTGGCCAGTAATTACGCCGGCCGCTTGCCGGCCACTGCTGCAACCGTCATCGAAGCCATCGGCGAAGGCCGGTGGATAACCTCGGGCGATCAGATCCTCGTGGGTGGTTTCGCAGCCACCGAGCAACATCAACACACCCAGTACCACTGCCGCGCGCCTCATGTTCTGCCTGCCTGCCGGAGCCACTTGTAAGGCAAGTCTAGAAGCGGATTCGTCAGAAAGGCGTGAAAGCGCGGTGATCATTCCGTTCGTTCAGTAGTGGTACCACTTCACTTCGAGCATCACCTCGGTTTCCGGCGAAGCCAATTGGCTGAATTCGCGCTGGGCGCTCAGGCGCAGACCGAGGTTGCGCGACAATTCCCACTGCTGATTCAGGCTCAGGCTACGGCGCACTTCGCCGTTGACGAAGTAATCGCCCTTGGCTTCGAGGCTCAGGTTGCCCAGTGGGTTTTTCCACAGTACGCCGCTGTTGAAGCCGGCGGCCGGGGCGATGAACTGGGCGAAGTCGTTATTGTGCTCGACCCGCACCGTGCCCAGGGCAAAGCCCAGCACATCCTCGCCCAAGGCCCAGGTACCACCGGCGCCGCCGTTGACGTGGCTGACCAGGGTTTCATCGTCGTGTTTGCCAGGCACCCGCTCCAGGCCACCGGTAACCTGCCAGGACAGCGGCTGTAGCAACTCATTGCGCGGGGTCAGTGAGCGAATGGTCGCCAGGTCCAGTTGTTGTAGCTGCCAATCGTTGCCTTCGTACTGGCGCAGCTTCAATTGCAGGATCTCGATCTGTGCGCCGAGCGGGAAACTCTCGGCATTGTCGTTGAGGTCGTGATAGGCCATGCGCAAGCCGTATTCACCGAACGCACGATCGCCTCGCGTACCCAGGCCAGCCTGCCAGGTGCGCGATTCATGGCCATCCTCGGGCAGGCCGGGTTGCGGGATGTCCAGTTCCGGCGCGGGATTGCGGTTGATCGCCCGCAGCAGTTCGAAGCTGCGCTGGGCCCGCTGTGGGTCACGTTCCTGGCCGTTGGCGCGATAGCGCTCCAGGCGATAGGCCGCATCGATGATCAGGGCCTGGCGCTGACGCGGCAGCGCCTTGAATGCCGGCGCTTGCAGTTGCTGCTGGTCGGCGCTGACTTTCTGTACCCATTGCTGCTCGTCGTCGCTGAGCGGCTCGGCGCGGCTGAGCAGCTCTCGCTCGCGGGACGGCCGGTACTGGATGCTTTCCACCAGTCCGGCTTCCTTCACTGCCTTTACAGTGTCGGTGGGGATCGCCGTCAGCGGGAACTGCTCGGTCAGGCGCAGGCTCGGACGCGCCACCTGCAGCAGTTCGAGGAGGCGATAGGAGCAGTTTTCATCAAAGAAGAAGTAGTCGAACTGGATCTGCTTGAGTTCCCACACATGCTCGACCATGCGTTCGGTTTCCGCCTGGCTCAGGTTGAGGCGGTATTCCCACAGGTCGCGGTTCTCCAGGCTACGGTACTCGGAGAGTTTTTCCTGGTACGGCACCAGGGCGAACAGACCGGGATAGCCGCCCATCAAGCCCTTCCAGGCGTAGAGCAGGCTGTTGTCGGAGCCCTCGATGTAGGCGCCGAAGTTGATTGCGTAGCTGAGCAGGGCGGTCTTGTCGCTTTGCACGTCGGCCTGGTCGATGCGCAGCAAGGTATGGCCGAACATCGAGGAAGGGCTGTTCAGGTACGCGGCGGGGAAAATCATCACCGCGCTGTGGGGCGATACGTCCTTGAACCACTGAGTGAATTCGCTGCAATTGACCGCCGGCAGGTCCGTCAGGTTGAGCTGCGCCTTGAGCCAGCGCGTTCGCGCCGGGTACACGCACTGGGCGTGTTGCTGGCCGGCACTGGCCGGGCCGTACAAGGCTTGCAACGTGGCGGTCAGCTCACGGTCGGGATGTTCATTGCCGTCGGGTGCGAGGAAAAACTTGCGATCGCTGACATAGCTGCGCCAGCCACCGAGCTTGGCCGTTTCGTAGTGACCCAGGGAAATCCAGAAGCGGTCATTGGCCAGTTGCTGCAAACGTTGAGGATCGACATGAGGCGCGGCGGACAGCGGGGCGCACACACAGAGCGCCAGCCAGGCAAGGCGTTTGAGCATAGTCGGCTACTTGGAAAGTCGAAAAATAAAGACCGAAGGGGCCCCAAAAAGAAAAAACCCGCTCCCCGAAAGGAGCGAGTGATATCGAGCTTAAGCTTGAGTAGCGTACTTGGCCAGGCGAGGGTCGTTTTTCAACACGGCCAGGGTGTTGGTATGCACGTCTTCGGCGGTCACGTCAGCCTTGCTGAAGATCTGCTGGAAGTGCTCGTGAGTCACAGCGGAGAAGTGCGCGCGGTCTTCCGGCGCCACGCCCAGTACCACGGCGTAGGTGGTCAGTGCTTCACCCTGACCCTTGGCCATGTCTTCGGACAGCTCGTTCATCATGCCATTCATGGCCAGCCAGGACTTGCCACCGTAGGTCAGTGCCGCGTTGGTCGAGCAGCCGTTGGTGCCGGAGGTCATGCCGAAGGTGGCGTTGCCGGAGGTGCCGTTGGTGGTGGATGCGAGGAAGTGCGCCGGGGTGCCACGCTGGCCTTCGAACAGCATGTTGCCCCAACCGCAATCCGGGCCGCCCGGGGCCTGAGCCATGGCGTTGATGGATACAGCGGTGAAGAGAGTACCGAGAAGAATCCGTTTCATAGCTATGTTCTCTTTATGTGCATACCAATGGACAGGGTCTGGCCCCTACAGCAGCCAGTGGGCCGGTTATTGTTCCAGCCGCGCAGTTTGGAGTTTAGGCACGTTCCGAGGGTTCCGTGACATTTTGCAAAAACATTATTTGAAATCACCTGTTTACGGGCTTCTGCCCGTGGTGGGGCCGTCGACTATGCTTCGGCCTGAGGCGCTCCTTGCCAGTCAGGCATGGGCAGCGCCAGAATGCCGCTATCTGCCCCGCCTGATGTAAGGAAGCCCGATGCCTGATCCTGTTGCTGCCAGCTTGCGTCTAGCGCCCGAAGCGCTGACCCGTCCGTTTTCCGCTGAACAGTTCAGCTTCTCTACCACCAATGATCTGGAGCCCTTTCGCGGTGTGCTTGGCCAGGAACGCGCGGTCGAAGCCTTGCAGTTCGGTGTGGCGATGCCACGCCCCGGTTACAACGTCTTTGTCATGGGCGAGCCCGGCACCGGTCGGTTCTCGTTCGTCAAACGCTACCTCAAGGCCGAGGGCAAGCGCATGCAGACCCCGGCGGACTGGGTCTACGTCAATAACTTCGACGAGCCTCGCGAACCGCGTGCCCTGGAATTGCCGTCGGGCACGGCCGGGGCTTTCATCGCCGACATCAATGGCCTGATCGACAACCTGCTGGCGACTTTCCCGGCGGTGTTCGAGCATCCATCCTACCAACAGAAAAAAAGCGCGATCGACCGCGCCTTCAATCAGCGCTACGACCGCGCCCTCGATGTGATCGAGCGCCTGGCGTTGGAAAAGGATGTCGCGCTGTACCGTGACAGCAGCAACATCGCCTTCACGCCGATGAGCGAAGGCAAGGCCCTGGATGAAGCGGAGTTCGCCCAGTTGCCGGAGGCCGATCGCGAGCGCTTCCATGAGGACATTTCCAGTCTGGAGGAGCGTCTGAACGAAGAGCTCGCCAGCCTGCCGCAGTGGAAACGCGAATCCAACAACCAGCTGCGCCAGCTCAACGAAGAAACCATCACCCTGGCCTTGCAGCCGTTGCTCGCGCCGCTCTCGGAAAAATACGCCGAGAATGCCGCCGTCTGCGGCTACCTGCAGGCCATGCAGGTCTACCTGCTCAAGACCGTGGTCGAGCAATTGGTCGACGACAGCAAGACCGACGCCGTCGCCCGCAAATTGCTCGAGGAGCAATACGCGCCGAGCCTGGTGGTCGGGCATCCGGCGAGCGGTGGCGCGCCGGTGGTGTTCGAACCGCACCCGACCTACGACAACCTGTTCGGGCGCATCGAGTACAGCACTGATCAGGGCGCGCTCTACACCACGTATCGGCAGTTGCGCCCGGGTGCCTTGCACCGAGCCAACGGCGGGTTCCTGATTCTTGAGGCGGAAAAGATGCTCGGCGAGCCGTTCGTGTGGGATGCGCTCAAGCGCGCCCTGCAATCGCGCAAGCTGAAGATGGAGTCGCCGTTGGGTGAGCTGGGGCGGCTGGCGACGGTCACCCTGACGCCGCAACATATTCCGTTGCAGGTCAAGGTGGTGATCATCGGCGCCCGCCAGCTTTACTACGCGTTGCAGGACCTGGATTCGGACTTCCAGGAAATGTTTCGCGTGCTGGTGGACTTCGACGAAGACATCCCGATGGGCGACGAGAGCCTGGAACAGTTTGCCCAGTTGCTCAAGACCCGAACCTCGGAGGAGGGCATGGCCCCGCTGACCGCCGATGCGGTGGCGCGCCTGGCCACTTACAGCGCGCGCCTGGCGGAGCACCAGGGGCGCCTGTCGGCGCGGATCGGTGATCTGTTCCAATTGGTCAGCGAAGCGGACTTCATCCGGCAGTTGGCCGGCGATGACATGACCGATGCCGGCCACATCGAGCGCGCCCTCAAGGCCAAGGCGACTCGCACCGGACGGGTTTCGGCGCGGATCCTCGACGACATGCTGGCCGGGATCATCCTGATCGATACCGACGGCGCGGCCGTGGGCAAGTGCAACGGGCTGACCGTGCTGGAAGTGGGGGATTCGGCGTTTGGCGTGCCGGCGCGGATTTCCGCCACGGTGTACCCCGGCGGCAGCGGTATCGTCGACATCGAGCGTGAGGTCAACCTCGGCCAGCCGATCCACTCCAAGGGTGTGATGATCCTTACCGGGTACCTGGGCAGCCGTTATGCCCAGGAGTTCCCCCTGGCGATTTCGGCCAGCATCGCCCTGGAGCAATCCTACGGTTATGTGGACGGTGACAGCGCCTCCCTGGGCGAGGCTTGCACGTTGATCTCGGCCCTGTCCAAGACGCCGTTGAAGCAGTGCTTCGCCATCACCGGTTCGATCAACCAGTTCGGCGAAGTGCAGGCGGTCGGCGGGGTCAACGAGAAGATCGAAGGGTTCTTCCGCCTCTGCGAAGCCCGCGGGCTGACGGGAGAGCAGGGTGCGATCATCCCCCAGGCCAACGTTGCGACCCTGATGCTCGACGAGAAGGTGCTGGCCGCGGTGCGAGCGGGGCAGTTCCACGTCTATGCCGTGCGCCAGGCCGACGAGGCATTGAGCCTGCTGGTGGGCGAGCCTGCCGGTGAGCCGGATGAAAATGGCGAGTTCCCGGAGGGCAGCGTCAACGCTCGCGTGGTGGAGCGGCTGCGGGTGATCGCGGAAATGATCAGCGAAGACGACATCAAGGAAGCGGAAAAGGAAATGGCCCAGCAGGCCCTGGCGGAGGCGAAGCCGGCCTGATGTTTTCCTGATTGTCGCAGGTACCCTTGTGGGAGCGAGCCTGCTCGCGAAAGCGGACTGTCGGCCAGTATTGTTGTTGGCTGACACACCGTCTTCGCGAGCAGGCTCGCTCCCACATTGTTTGGTGAATCTGGGTGTTGCGTCACCAGTTTGGCGTCAATATTCACACTATGACCGCTCAGCGCATTCTGGTCTCGAAATCCCTTGCGGCCGGAACTTTTCTCCTATCCTCAGTTCAAGGATAACGAGAGCCATCATTGGATCGAAACAGCCTTCCCGGGCTGAATACCGGATCTACCGAGGGGCGCCGCCATGTCGCGCAACCTTTGTCTTACTCGCCACTGCCTGGGTCTGGTGACCCGTATCGAATGCGCCGTTCGTCCGCTCGCTGGCGACACCGGCATGTGGACTGTACTGTTCGCCGCCGGAATGGCCGGCGAGCAACCTACCGCGATCAAGGCCCAGGGGCCGTTCCCTGGCCCGACTGCCGCTGAAACCCTCCTTGACACCATCGTCCAGAACCTGACATTGCACGGTTATGAGCTGGCTGATGATCCGCAGATCTGGTCACTGCACATGCAGGCACAGCTACGGGAAATCAACGGAGGCCGGTGTCGCAACGTCGGCGGCGTCGAATATCGCCCGCTGCATTGAGCCTTCTGCGCGGTAAAGTCTTGACACAAGCGTCGGGCCCCAGGAAGGGGGCGGCGTTTGTGGGGCGGGTCGTGGCTGATATACTCGCCGCGATTTTTCAGCCCAGGTGTGAGACTCAATGGAACGCTTTATCGAAAATGCAATGTATGCCTCCCGTTGGCTACTGGCGCCGATCTACTTCGGGCTGTCCCTGGGCTTGCTGGCCCTGGCACTGAAATTCTTCCAGGAAGTCTTTCATATCATTCCCAACGTATTTGCCATGGCCGAGTCCGAGCTGATCCTGGTGCTGTTGTCGCTGATCGACATGGCGCTGGTAGGCGGCCTGCTGGTGATGGTGATGATTTCCGGCTACGAGAACTTCGTCTCGCAACTGGACATCGACTCCGACAAGGAAAAGCTCAACTGGCTGGGCACCATGGATTCCTCGTCGCTGAAGATGAAAGTCGCGGCGTCGATCGTTGCCATTTCGTCCATCCACCTGCTGCGTATTTTCATGGACGCCAAGAACGTCGATCCCGAGCACCTGATGTGGTACGTGATCATCCACATGACGTTCGTGGTCTCGGCATTCGCCATGGGCTATCTGGACAAGCTGACCAAGCATTGAGGTTCGTCACGGGCGGCGGCATCTGTGCTAGTCTGCTCGCCCTTTTGGTTCCGGGCGCTCCGGGAGGCGCTGTGTCACGCACGGCACGTTCCCGAGCCGTCCGCACAGCGGAGCAGCATCATGTCCGAAGTTAACCTGTTCACCGACGAAACCCGCGTCAGCTACGGCATCGGCCGTCAGTTGGGCGACCAACTGCGCGACAACCCGCCGCCGGGCGTCAGCCTGGACGCGATCCTCGCTGGCCTGACCGACGCTTTCGCCGGCAAGCCGAGCCGCGTGGGCCAGGACGAGATGTCCGCAAGCTTCAAGGTGATCCGCGAAATCATGCAGGCCGAAGCTGCCGCCAAGGCTGAAGCCGCTGCTGGCGAAGGCCGTGCATTCCTGGCCGAAAACGCCAAGCGCGAAGGCATCACCACCCTGGCGTCCGGCCTGCAGTTCGAAGTGCTGACCCAGGGCGAAGGCGCCAAGCCGACTCGCGAAGACCAGGTGCGTACTCACTACCATGGCACCCTGATCGACGGCACTGTGTTCGACAGCTCCTACGATCGTGGCCAGCCAGCCGAATTCCCGGTAGGTGGCGTGATCCCGGGCTGGACCGAAGCGCTGCAACTGATGAACGCCGGCAGCAAATGGCGCCTGTACGTGCCGAGCGAACTGGCCTACGGCGCCCAGGGCGTTGGCAGCATTCCACCGCACAGCGTGCTGGTGTTTGACGTCGAGCTGTTGGACGTTCTGTAAGGCAACTGCCTTTTGTGGGAGCGAGCCTGCTCGCGAAGCGGTGTGTCATCGAACATTGATATCGACTGACCTACCGTCTTCGCGAGCCGGCTCGCTCCCACAGGGTTTGCTGCTTCATCCATGGAACCTGCCACTGAAATCACCGGTCGGGCGCAACGCCCGGGCGTAGCAGAACAGGAACAGGTTACGCACCAGCTCCTTAAGCACCAGCGGCTCACTGGAATTGAGGCTGTTGAGGTCCAGGTCGCCTTGGTCCTGCAGCTCGTTCAAGGCTTCTTCTTCAAGCACCGCACAGACTTCGCCGGTTTCCCGATGCAGGATCCTGAGGTAGGGATGTGGGCGGTCCAGCCAGGCATCGATCAAATAAGTCATGGTTCTCATCTCCTTGATGGGGTTCGATGAGAATAATTCTTATTCGCTAAATAGCAAGTCTCTATTGGCGCAACGCTGGTTTTTCTGACGATGGGTTGGGATGGCTCAGGTCATCCGCAACTGGCGGGCCTGGCGAAACGGAGGGGGCCAAGCAGCATCCCGCGCGTGACGCGGGATGGGCGTGTGACAGGTTCAGACCTTCCGGACGAACTCGGATTTGAGCTTCATCGGGCCGATGCCGTCGATCTTGCAGTCGATGTCGTGGTCGCCATCGCACAGGCGGATATTCTTCACCTTGGTGCCGACCTTGACCACCAGCGAAGTGCCCTTGACCTTGAGGTCCTTGATCACGGTGATGGTATCGCCGTCCTGCAGGACGTTGCCGACCGAATCTTTTTTCACCGTATCGTCGGACGGCGCTTCAGCTTCGCCGCTGGCGGACCATTCGTGGGCACACTCCGGGCAGACCAGTTGAGTACCGTCTTCATAGGTGTATTCGGAATTGCATTTCGGGCAGGGAGGCAACGTGCTCACTAAGGTTCCTTGGGTATCAGGAGGTCAAAAGGGCGCACATTGTATAGGGTTTTGTCGCAAGGAGGGTGATATGGGGCTTTTGTGGCAAGGGAGCTTGCTCCCGCTGGGTTGCGAAGCAGCCCCGATTGATCATTCAGGCGGATCGCGTCAGCCGGTTTTACGACGGCTGCGCCGCCGAGCGGGAGCAAGCTCCCTCGCCACTAAAGCTCGCCGTTTTCATGCAATCAATGGGTGCGGGCAACCGCAAACTCGCTCAGTTCCACCAGCGCGTCGCGGTATTCGCTGGCCGGCAGGGCGTCAAGGCACTTGATCGCACGGGCAACGTAGTCCCGGGCCAGGGTGGCGGTGTAGTCCAGCGAGCCGGAGGCTTCAACCGCCGCACGAATGCTTTCCAGATCTTCGATCCCGCCTTTCTGGATCGCCTGGCGGACCAGCGCGGCCTGTTCCGGCGTGCCTTCGCGCATGGTGTAGATCAGCGGCAGGGTTGGCTTGCCTTCGGCCAGGTCGTCACCGACGTTCTTGCCCAGGGTGTCGGCGTCGCCCTTGTAGTCCAGCAGGTCGTCTACCAGTTGGAACGCCACGCCCAAGTGATCGCCGAAGGTGCGCAGGGCTTCGCTCTGCTCGGCGGTGGCGCCGGCCAGGGCGGCGGCGCTGTGAGTCGAGGCTTCGAAGAGCATCGCGGTCTTGCCGCGGATGACTTCCATATAGGTTTCTTCAGTGGTGCTGGCGTCGCGGACCTTGGACAACTGCAACACTTCGCCTTCGGCGATGATGCGCGTGGCCTGGGACAGAATCTTCATCACCGGCATCGAGCCCAGTTCGACCATCATTTCGAACGAGCGCGAATACAGGAAATCGCCGACCAGTACGCTTGGGGCGTTGCCCCACATCGCGTTGGCGGTCGAGCGGCCACGGCGCATGCCGGACATGTCGACCACGTCGTCATGCAGCAGCGTCGCGGTGTGCAAAAATTCGATGGTGGCGGCCAGCAGGCGCATGTCGTCGCCTTCGCGACCCAGGGCCTTGCCGCACAAAAGCACCAACAAAGGACGCAGGCGCTTGCCCCCGGCCGAAGTGATGTAGTCGCCGATTTTAGATACCAGCGGCACTCGGGAAGTCAGCTGCTTCTTGATGATACCGTCGACGGCGCTAAAATCGTCCGCCACAGCGCGGTAGAAAGCTTGGGGTTGCATCAGCGACAGGCGCTCCAGAAGGGTTGCGCGGCATGCTAGGACCCCCACCCAGGCCTGTCAAGGCGCGATGGACGGCTACTTGCAAGGCTCTGCCGGCTTGCGTACAATCGCGCACCCTGAACTTCCTGGGCAGCACCTGCCTTACGCAATTGCATCCGGGCCTTCCAGCCCATGCAGCCATGCCAGCCAATACCTCTTCTTATAAAGCGCTGGGTGAGCAGGATTATCGGAGAAATACCATGTCGTACGCAGTAATTGTTACTGGTGGCAAGCAATACAAGGTCGCCCCAGGTGAATACCTGAAGATCGAAAAACTGGAAATCGCTACCGGCGAATCCGTGACTTTTGATCGCGTTCTGTTGGTCGCCAATGGCGACGACGTGAATATCGGCGCTCCAGTCGTTGCTGGCGCTACCGTTGTGGCTGAAGTGATCTCCCAAGGTCGTCACGATAAAGTCCGCATCATCAAGTTCCGTCGTCGTAAGCACCACATGAAGCGTATGGGCCACCGCCAGTGGTACACCGAGATCAAAATCACCGGTATTCAGGCTTAATTCCAGCCTAATTCCTCACTAGGAGAATTGAACTCATGGCACACAAAAAAGCTGGTGGTAGTACCCGTAACGGTCGCGACTCAGAAGCCAAACGCCTTGGCGTGAAGATGTATGGCGGCCAGGCTATCAAAGCGGGCAACATCATCGTGCGTCAGCGCGGCACCCAATTCCACGCTGGCTACGGCGTTGGCATGGGCAAGGATCACACCCTCTTCGCTAAAGTCGAAGGCGTGATCAAGTTCGAAGTAAAAGGCGCCTTCGGTCGTCGTTACGTAAGCGTTATCGCAGCTTAATTGCGAGACCGCTGGAAAAGCCCTGTCTTGCGACGGGGCTTTTTCGTTTGTGGGGTGAGTCTCTTGCAAAACTGTTTGTATGGGCTGTCGGCGCTGCGGTTGGGGCGTGTTTTCAGGTCGCTGCGCTCATTTTTGCAAGAGTCTTATGTCTTGTTTTTTTGGCTCGTCCGTACGGCGAGAGGCGTGTGTCATGAAGTTTGTTGATGAAGTATCGATTCGAGTAAAGGCTGGCGACGGCGGCAATGGTTGCATGAGTTTCCGTCGGGAAAAATTCATTGAAAACGGTGGTCCGAACGGTGGTGACGGGGGCGATGGCGGCTCGATCTACATGCTCGCCGATGAAAACCTCAACACCTTGGTGGATTACCGTTACACCCGGCATTTCGATGCCGAGCGTGGTTCCAACGGCGGCAGCACCGACTGCACCGGCAAGAAGGGCGAAGACCTGATCCTGCGTGTGCCGGTCGGTACCACAGTGATCGACTCCGCCACCCAGGAAGTCATCGGCGACCTGACCAAGGCCGGCCAGCGCCTGCTGGTGGCTCATGGCGGCTGGCACGGTCTGGGTAACACCCGCTTCAAATCCAGTACCAACCGCGCGCCGCGCCAGACTACGCCGGGCAAGCCAGGCGAGCAGCGTGACCTGAAGCTGGAAATGAAAGTGCTGGCCGACGTCGGTCTGCTGGGCCTGCCGAACGCAGGTAAGAGTACGTTCATTCGCTCGGTGTCGGCGGCCAAGCCGAAAGTCGCCGATTACCCGTTCACCACCCTGGTGCCGAACCTGGGCGTGGTCAGTGTCGATCGCTGGAAAAGTTTTGTGATCGCCGACATTCCGGGGTTGATCGAAGGTGCGTCCGAAGGTGCTGGCCTGGGGATTCGTTTCCTCAAGCATTTGTCCCGCACCCGTCTGTTGCTGCACCTCGTCGACATGGCGCCGCTGGATGAAACCGATGCCGCCGATGCCGCCGAGGTCATCGTCAACGAGCTGACCAAATTCAGCCCGGCCCTGGCCGAGCGCGACCGTTGGCTGGTGCTGAACAAGTGCGACCAGATCCTCGAAGAAGAGCACGAAGAGCGGGTCAAGGAAATCGTCGATCGCCTGGAGTGGGAAGGTCCGGTCTACGTGATCTCGGCCATTGCCAAGGAAGGCACCGAGCGCCTTTGCCACGACATCATGCGCTACCTGGAAGATCGTGCTGATCGCCTGGCCAATGATCCGGCCTACAAGGAAGAACTGGCCGAGCTCGACCAGCGCATCGAAGACGAGGCGCGCGCCCAGTTGCAGGCGCTGGATGACCAGCGTGCCCTGCGCCGCAGCGGCGTCAAGTCGGTCCATGACATCGGTGACGACGATTGGGACGAAGAGGATGTGGATGACGAAGACGGTCCGGAAATCATCTACGTTCGCGACTGATCTGGTGCTGATGCAGGCCGCTTGAGATCAGAACCTGTGGGAGCGAGCCTGCTCGCGAAGGCGGTGTGTCAGTTTGCATTCATGCTGCTGACCCTATGCCATCGCGAGCAGGCTCGCTCCCACAAGGTTTCTCGGGTAGCTGGCATGGGGAGCAGGTTCAAGTGTTTCGGCGCGGTGTTATCATCGCAGTCGGCCGGTTTTCAAGGCGCCGCTCATTCGAGCGGCGTTTTGGTATCTGAAAAACGCAAATACGAATAATCCCATGAGTGGCGCTGGGTCGCGCTGTTCGCTGGCAAAGGTTGAAGAAAATGCGGAGCAAGGTGACGGGTGCGCAACGCTGGGTCGTGAAGATCGGCAGCGCACTGCTGACGGCGGATGGCAAGGGCCTGGATCGCCAGGCGATGGCGGTGTGGGTCGAGCAGATGGTGGCCCTGCATGAGGCGGGCGTCGAGCTGGTACTGGTCTCCTCGGGTGCCGTGGCGGCCGGCATGAGCCGTTTGGGCTGGACGTCGCGACCCAGCGCGATGCACGAACTGCAGGCCGCTGCCGCCATTGGCCAGATGGGCCTGGTGCAGGCGTGGGAGTCGAGCTTTGCCGAGCATGATCGCCACACGGCGCAGATCCTGCTGACCCACGACGACCTGTCCGACCGCAAGCGTTACCTCAATGCCCGTAGCACGCTGCGAGCGTTGGTGGAGCTGAAAGTCATCCCGGTGATCAACGAGAACGACACGGTGGTCACCGACGAGATCCGTTTCGGCGACAACGACACGCTCGCGGCGCTGGTAGCCAACCTCGTGGAAGCCGACCTGCTGGTGATTCTCACGGATCGCGACGGCATGTTCGACGCTGATCCGCGCAATAACCCTGATGCCAAGCTGATCTACGAAGCCCGAGCCGACGATCCCGCGCTGGATGCGGTGGCGGGTGGCACTGGCGGAGCCCTGGGGCGCGGCGGCATGCAGACCAAGCTGCGCGCTGCGCGTCTGGCGGCCCGTTCCGGTGCTCATACCATCATCGTCGGTGGTCGGTTGGAGCGGGTGCTGGATCGCCTCAAGGCCGGGGAGCGCATCGGTACGCTGCTGTCGCCTGAGCGCGGCATGCTGGCGGCGCGCAAACAGTGGCTGGCCGGGCATCTGCAAACCCGGGGCACGCTGGTGCTGGACGCCGGTGCCGTGTCGGCGCTGTCTCAAGGTAACAAAAGCCTGCTGCCGGTAGGCGTGAAGCTGGTCCAGGGCAGCTTCCGCCGCGGCGAAATGGTCGTTTGCGTAGCGCCGGATGGTCGAGAGATTGCCCGGGGCCTGGCCAACTACAGTGCGCTGGAAGCACAGAAAATCATCGGCCAATCGTCTGATGCGATTGTTGGTCTGCTGGGTTACATGGCTGAGCCTGAGCTGGTTCACCGTGACAACCTGATCCTCGTCTAAGGAAAAATCATGGGTTTGGCAAAAGGATTGATCGGCTTGCTGGTGGCGCTGCCGCTGTTGGCCTCTGCCGAGGAAATCGGGCAGGTGTCCACGGTGTTCAAGTTTGTCGGGCCAAACGACCGGATCGTGGTCGAGGCGTTCGATGATCCCAGGGTCGATGGCGTGACCTGCTATCTGTCGCGGGCCAAGACCGGCGGCGTAAAAGGTGGCCTGGGGCTGGCCGAAGATCGCGCCGAGGCGTCCATCGCCTGCCGCCAGGTCGGGCCGATCAGCTTCAAGGGCGAGCTCAAGGATGGCGAGGAGGTCTTTCGGGAGCGCACCTCGCTGGTGTTCAAGACCATGCAGGTGGTGCGTTTTCTCGACAAGAAGCGCAATACGCTGGTGTACCTGGTCTATAGCGACCGTGTGATCGAGGGTAGCCCGCAGAATGCGGTGACGGCGATTCCGATCCTGCCGTGGGCCAAGGCTCAATAACCACGCAAAAACCACTGTGGGAGCGAGCCTGCTCGCGAATGCGGTCTGCCAGTGACATTGATGCCGTCTGGCACACCGTATTCGCGAGCAGGCTCGCTCCCACAGTTCTGAATTGAGTGGTGCACCTGATTAAATCCCAGGCAATAAAAAACCGACCCTGGGGTCGGTTTTTTAACGAGCGCGTCGCTTAGGCAGCAGCGGCAACGTTCAAGGCCTTTACGTGGCCATTCAGGCGGCTCTTATGGCGAGCAGCCTTGTTCTTGTGGATGATGCCTTTATCGGCCATGCGGTCGATAACTGGCACAGCCAGAACGTAAGCAGCTTGTGCTTTTTCAGCGTCTTTTGCGTCGATGGCCTTGACTACGTTTTTGATGTAGGTACGGACCATGGAACGCAGGCTGGCGTTGTGGCTGCGACGCTTCTCAGCCTGTTTTGCACGTTTTTTGGCGGAAGGTGAGTTGGCCACCGTCGAGCTCCTCGAAAGACTTTTTAGGAAATAGCAAACAAAATAGGCCGCGAATCATGCCGATGAGTTGACGTGTTGTCAAGGGCGGGTGACACGTTCCGCTGAATGGCAGGTGCGGCGCACCGAATGATTTCTTTCCGGCGTGCGACCTGTAAACTCGCGGGCTTTGGCGCTGTGCTGTTTAGCGGCGCGAAGTATCGCACAAGTGGGCGCGTTGTTCGCCTGCTGTTTATCGACAGGCACAAACTCTTTTCATGAATCTGCTCAAATCGTTGGCTGCCGTCAGCTCTATCACGATGCTTTCCCGGATTCTGGGATTCGTTCGCGATACGCTGATCGCGCGGATATTCGGTGCCGGAATGGCCACCGACGCCTTCTTCATCGCCTTCAAGCTGCCAAACCTGCTGCGGCGGATCTTCGCCGAAGGGGCCTTTTCCCAGGCCTTCGTGCCGATCCTGGCTGAATACAAAAGCCAGAAGGGCGACGAGGCGACCCGCACTTTCATCGCTTATGTGACCGGTTTGCTCACGCTGGTGCTGGCGCTGGTCACCGCGGCCGGCATGCTCGCCGCGCCTTGGGTGATCTGGGCCACCGCGCCAGGTTTCACCGACACGCCGGAAAAATTCCAGCTCACCTCCGACCTGTTGCGGGTGACCTTTCCTTATATATTGCTGATTTCCCTGTCATCGCTGGCCGGGGCGATCCTCAATACCTGGAACCGCTTCTCGGTGCCGGCCTTCGTGCCGACGCTGCTCAATGTCAGCATGATCGTGTTCGCGCTGTTCCTGACGCCGTATTTCGATCCGCCGGTGATGGCCCTGGGTTGGGCGGTGCTGGTCGGCGGCCTGGCGCAATTGCTCTATCAACTGCCCCACCTGAAAAAAATCGGCATGCTGGTACTGCCGCGCCTGAACTTGCGCGACAGTGGCGTGTGGCGCGTCATGAAGCAGATGCTGCCGGCCATTCTCGGGGTATCGGTGAGCCAGATTTCCCTGATCATCAACACTATTTTCGCCTCGTTCCTGGTGGCCGGTTCGGTCTCGTGGATGTACTACGCCGACCGCTTGATGGAGCTGCCTTCCGGCGTACTGGGCGTGGCGCTGGGCACGATTCTGCTGCCTACCCTGGCCAAGACCTACGCCAGCCAGGACCGTCATGAATACTCGCGCATCCTCGATTGGGGCCTGCGCCTGTGCTTCGTGCTGGTCCTGCCTTGTGCGCTGGCGCTGGGGATCCTTGCCGAGCCGCTGACGGTTTCGCTGTTCCAGTATGGCCAGTTCAATGCGTTTGATGCCTTGATGACCCAGCGCGCGCTGATCGCCTATTCGGTGGGCTTGCTTGGAATCATTGTAATCAAGGTCTTGGCGCCGGGTTTCTACGCCCAGCAGAACATCCGCACGCCGGTGAAGATCGCCATCTTCACCTTGGTGATGACCCAGCTGTTCAACCTGCTGCTCATCGGACCCCTGGCCCATGCCGGCCTGGCCCTGGCGATCAGCGCCGGTGCCTGCCTCAACGCCGGGCTGCTGTTCTACCAGCTGCGCAAACAGGAGATGTATCAGCCGCAGCCCGGCTGGGCCAGGTTCGGCCTCAAGCTGCTGGTCGCCGTGGCGGTGATGTCGGCGGTGTTGCTGGCGGGGATGCATTTCATGCCGGCCTGGGGCGAAGGGCAGATGCTCGAGCGTTTCCTGCGCCTGGGCGTGCTGGTCGTGGCCGGCGTGGTGGCTTATTTCGGCATGTTGCTGCTAATGGGATTCCGTCTGCGCGACTTCAATCGCAAGGCCTTGAGCTGAACGGTTACCTTCGATAATCCCGCGCCGGACGGCGGTTTTGTCGGTTCGATCACTTTGGGTTACGGTGTTGCCTGTCGCCGACCGCCGGGTGTGGTTATAATCGGCCACTTTATGAGCAAGAAGCGCGTTATGCAGCTGGTTCGAGGCCTCCACAACCTGCGTCCCCGGCATCGGGGCTGTGTCGCCACTATTGGCAACTTCGACGGTGTTCACCGTGGCCACCAGGCTATCCTGGCGCGGCTGCGCGAGCGTGCGCTGGAGTTGGGCCTGCCCAGCTGCGTGGTGATCTTCGAGCCGCAGCCCCGGGAGTTCTTCGCTCCGGACACCGCTCCGGCGCGTCTGGCCCGGTTGCGTGACAAACTGCAACTGCTGGCCGCCGAAGGCGTCGATCGGGTCCTCTGCCTGGCTTTCAACCAGCGCCTGAGCCAGCTCAGCGCCGCTGAGTTCGTCGATACCATCCTGGTGGACGGTCTCGACGTAAAGCATCTGGAAGTCGGCGACGATTTCCGTTTCGGCTGCGACCGGGCAGGGGATTTCGATTACCTGCAACAGGCCGGCATCGCCCAGGGATTCACCGTCGAAGCGGCACAGACCGTCGAAATGGACGGTCTGCGCGTCAGCAGCACCCAGGTCCGCAATGCCCTGGCGGCGGCGGATTTCGAATTGGCCGAGCGCTTGCTCGGCCGGCCGTACCGGATTGCCGGGCGGATCCTGCACGGGCAGAAACTGGCGCGCCAATTGGGCACACCGACGGCCAACGTGCAACTCAAGCGCCGTCGTGTGCCGTTGACCGGGGTGTTCCTGGTGAGTGTCGACATCGACGGCAAGACCTGGCCCGGCGTCGCCAATATCGGCGTACGTCCCACGGTGCAGGGGGATGGCAAGGCCCATCTCGAAGTACACATTCTGGATTTTGCCGGCGATCTGTATGACCGGCGTTTGACGGTGGTTTTCCACCAGAAGCTGCGTGAAGAGCAGCGTTTTGCCTCTCTGGAGGCGCTCAAGACGGCGATCCATGCAGATATCGCCGCCGCCCGTGCCCTTGTCGCAACCAGCGCCAATCGCTAATGAAGAGCCTTAAATGACCGACTATAAAGCCACGCTAAACCTTCCGGACACCGCCTTCCCAATGAAGGCCGGCCTGCCTCAGCGCGAACCACAGATTCTGCAGCGTTGGGACAGCATTGGCCTGTACGGAAAGTTGCGCGAAATTGGCAAGGATCGTCCGAAGTTCGTCCTGCACGACGGCCCTCCGTACGCCAACGGCACCATCCACATCGGTCACGCGCTGAACAAGATTCTCAAGGACATGATCATCCGCTCCAAGACCCTGTCGGGTTTTGACGCGCCGTATGTCCCGGGCTGGGACTGCCACGGCCTGCCGATCGAGCACAAGGTTGAAGTCACCCACGGCAAGAACCTGGGCGCCGACAAGACCCGCGAGCTGTGCCGTGCCTACGCCACCGAGCAGATCGAAGGGCAGAAGTCCGAATTCATCCGTCTCGGCGTGCTGGGCGACTTCGCCAACCCGTACAAGACCATGGACTTTGCGAACGAAGCCGGCGAGATCCGTGCCCTGGCGAAAATCGTCGAGGGCGGCTTCGTGTTCAAGGGCCTGAAACCGGTCAACTGGTGCTTCGACTGTGGTTCGGCCTTGGCCGAGGCGGAAGTCGAGTACGAGAACAAGAAGTCCTCGACCATCGATGTCGCGTTCCCGATCGCCGATGAAGACAAGCTTGCCGCCGCTTTCGGCCTGGGCAAGCTGGCCAAGCCGGCCGCGATCGTGATCTGGACCACCACCCCGTGGACCATCCCGGCCAACCAGGCGCTGAACGTCCATCCGGAATTCAACTACGCCCTGGTCGACGTCGGCGACAGACTGCTGGTGCTGGCCGAAGAGCTGGTCGAATCCTGCCAGGCCCGCTACAGCCTGGAAGGTTCGGTGATTGCCACCGCGCCAGGTTCGGCGTTGGAGCTGATCAACTTCCGTCATCCGTTTTATGACCGCCTGTCGCCGGTGTATCTGGCCGACTACGTGGAGCTGGGCGCCGGCACTGGCGTGGTTCACTCCGCGCCGGCCTATGGCGTCGACGACTTCGTGACCTGCAAGAAATACGGCATGGTCAACGATGACATCCTCAATCCGGTGCAGAGCAATGGCGTCTACGTGCCGTCGCTGGAATTCTTTGGCGGCCAGTTCATCTGGAAAGCCAACCCGGCCATCGTCGACAAACTGACCGAAGTCGGCGCGCTGCTGCACACCACCGTCATCGAACACAGCTACATGCATTGCTGGCGCCACAAGACCCCGCTGATCTACCGCGCGACCGCGCAGTGGTTCATCGGCATGGACAAGCAGCCAACCAGCGGCGACACCCTGCGCCAGCGTTCGCTCAAGGCCATCGAAGAGACCCAATTCGTTCCGGCCTGGGGCCAGGCGCGCCTGCACTCGATGATCGCCAACCGTCCGGACTGGTGCATCTCCCGCCAGCGCAACTGGGGCGTGCCGATCCCGTTCTTCCTGAACAAGGAAAGCGGCGAGCTGCACCCGCGCACCGTCGAACTGATGGAAGAAGTGGCCAAGCGCGTTGAAGCCGAAGGCATCGAAGCCTGGTTCAAGCTCGATGCCGCCGAGCTGCTCGGCGACGAAGCGCCGCTGTACGACAAGATCAGCGACACCCTCGACGTCTGGTTCGATTCCGGCACCACTCATTGGCACGTGTTGCGCGGCTCGCATCCGATGGGCCACGAGAACGGCCCGCGCGCCGACCTGTACCTGGAAGGTTCGGACCAGCACCGTGGCTGGTTCCACTCGTCCTTGCTGACCGGTTGCGCCATTGACAACCACGCGCCGTACCGCGAGCTGCTGACCCACGGTTTCACCGTTGATGAGGCCGGCCGCAAGATGTCCAAGTCCCTGGGCAACGTGATCGCGCCGCAGAAAGTCAACGACACCCTTGGCGCCGACATCATGCGCCTGTGGGTCGCGTCCACCGATTATTCCGGCGAGATGGCCGTTTCCGAGCAGATCCTGCAGCGCAGCGCGGACGCCTACCGGCGGATCCGCAACACCGCGCGTTTCCTGCTCTCGAACCTGACCGGTTTCAACCCGGCCACCGACCTGCTGCCGGCCGAAGACATGCTTGCGCTGGACCGCTGGGCCGTGGACCGCACCCTGTTGCTGCAACGCGAATTGCAGGAACACTATGGTGAATACCGTTTCTGGAACGTCTACTCGAAGATCCACAACTTCTGCGTGCAGGAGCTTGGCGGTTTCTACCTCGACATCATCAAGGACCGCCAGTACACCACCGGCGCCAACAGCAAGGCGCGCCGTTCGTGCCAGACCGCGCTGTTCCACATCAGCGAGGCGCTGGTGCGCTGGATCGCGCCGATCCTGGCGTTCACCGCCGACGAATTGTGGGAATACCTGCCGGGCGAGCGCAACGAATCGGTGATGCTCAACACCTGGTACGAAGGCCTGACCGAACTGCCGCAGGGCTTCGAGCTGGACCGTGCGTATTGGGACCGGATCATGGCGGTCAAGGCGGCGGTCAACAAGGAAATGGAAATCCAGCGGGCGGCCAAGGCTGTCGGCGGCAACCTGCAGGCTGAAGTGACCCTTTACGCCGAAGAGGCGCTGGGTGCCGATCTGGCCAAGCTGGGCAACGAGCTGCGCTTCGTGCTGATCACCTCGACCGCCAGCGTCGCGCCGCTGGTGCAGGCGCCGGCCGATGCGGTGGTCACCGAGGTAAGCGGCCTGAAGCTCAAGGTGGTCAAGTCGGGCTTCGTCAAGTGCGCCCGTTGCTGGCACTGCCGCGAAGACGTCGGCGTGAACCCGGAGCATCCGGAAATCTGCGGGCGTTGCGTCGACAACATCAGCGGTACGGGCGAGGTTCGCCACTATGCCTGATGTGGCGGCTAACGCAGCGGGCCGTTTCGGACGGCTGGGCTGGCTCTGGTTGAGTGTGCTGGTACTGGTCATCGACCAGGCCAGCAAGTACTACTTCGAGAGCTCTTTGACCATGTACCAGCAGATTGTGGTCATTCCCGACTACTTCAGCTGGACGCTGGCCTACAACACCGGCGCGGCGTTCAGCTTCCTGGCCGACAGTTCGGGCTGGCAGCGTTGGCTGTTCGCCCTGATCGCCGTCGTGGTCAGTGCCGTGCTGGTGGTCTGGCTCAAACGCCTGGGGCGTGACGAGACCTGGCTGGCCGTGGCGCTGGCGCTGGTCCTGGGTGGCGCGCTGGGCAACCTGTACGACCGGATTGCCTTGGGCCATGTGATCGATTTCATCCTGGTGCATTGGCAGAACCGCTGGTACTTCCCGGCATTCAACATTGCCGACAGTGCCATCAGCGTGGGCGCCGTGATGCTCGCCCTGGATATGTTCAAGAGCAAGAAAACCGGAGAAGCCGTCCATGACTGAGCAGCGTATCGCTCAAAACACCGAAGTGAAGCTTCACTTCGCCCTGCACCTGGAAAACGGCGACACCGTCGACAGCACGTTCGACAAGGCGCCGGCGGTGTTCAAGGTCGGCGACGGCAACCTGCTGCCGGGTTTTGAAGCGGCGATCTTCGGTTTCAAGGCCGGCGACAAGCGCACCGTGGTGGTTCCTCCGGAAAATGCCTTTGGTCAGCCCAACCCGCAAAACGTGCAGACCATGCCACGCTCGCAGTTCCAGGACATGGAGCTGTCCGAGGGGCTGCTGGTGATCTTCAACGACGCGGCCAACGCCGAGCTGCCGGGTGTGGTGAAAGCTTTTGACGATGCCGAGGTGACCGTGGACTTCAACCACCCACTGGCGGGCAAGACCTTGAGCTTCGAGGTGGAAATCCTTGAAGTGAAGGCGGTTTAACGTTTAACAGCAATTACCGCACCCACAATACCTGTGGGAGCGAGCCTGCTCGCGAAGGCTGCGTCACAGTCGCCACCGAGTTGACTGAACCACCGCATCGCGAGCAGGCTCGCACCCACAGACACGAGGCACAGCATGCAAATCAAACTCGCCAACCCCCGTGGCTTCTGCGCTGGCGTGGACCGGGCGATCGAAATCGTCAACCGCGCCCTGGAAGTCTTCGGACCGCCGATCTATGTGCGCCATGAAGTGGTCCACAACAAGTTCGTCGTCGAGGACCTGCGCAGCCGTGGGGCCATCTTCGTCGAAGAACTGGACCAGGTACCGGACGACGTGATCGTGATCTTCAGCGCCCACGGCGTTTCCCAGGCGGTGCGTACCGAAGCGGCTGGCCGTGGCCTGAAAGTGTTCGATGCCACATGCCCACTGGTTACCAAGGTCCACATCGAGGTGGCTCGCTACAGCCGTGACGGTCGCGAATGCATCCTGATCGGCCATGAAGGCCACCCGGAAGTTGAAGGCACCATGGGTCAGTACGACGCCAGCAATGGCGGGGCGATCTACCTGGTTGAAGACGAAGAAGACGTCGCGGCCTTGCAGGTTCGCAACCCGGAAAAGCTGGCTTTCGTTACGCAGACTACCTTGTCCATGGACGACACCAGCCGGGTGATCGACGCCCTGCGCGCGCGCTTCCCGGCCATCGGCGGGCCGCGCAAGGACGACATCTGCTACGCGACCCAGAACCGTCAGGACGCGGTCAAGCAACTGGCCAACGAGTGCGATGTGGTCCTGGTGGTCGGCAGCCCGAACAGCTCCAACTCCAACCGCTTGCGCGAGCTGGCCGAACGCATGTCGACCCCGGCCTACCTGATCGACGGCGCCGAGGACATGCAGCGCAGCTGGTTCGATGGTGTCGAGCGGATCGGCATCACTGCCGGCGCCTCCGCACCGGAAGTCCTCGTACGCGGGGTGATCGAACAGTTGCAGGCTTGGGGCGCAACGGGCGCCGACGAGCTGGCGGGTCGCGAGGAAAACATTACATTCTCGATGCCGAAAGAGCTGCGGGTCCGCTCCCTGCTTTGAGTCCTTTTTCACAGAGGGCCTGCTCGGCTTTGACACTTTCCAGGCGGACGCGGCCGGAGGGCGCCAGGATCACCTGGTGATGGCTGACCGGCCCGCGTCTGGCGCAGACATGCAGCGTGCCTGCCTGGAACGCGCCGTCGGGGTGCAGGGCTTCTCCCTGGCCGCCGAACCTCACGCGGCGTTTCACTGGCGAGTTGCCAACCACCCGAGCATGACCGCTGCGCTCCCTGAGCAAGGTTTGCTCCTTGTTGTCCAGCGTGATCCGCCAGCCCTTGCCCCAATCATTGTCGATTCCCTGGATCAAGATGCGGCGGTTGCGCGTGATGGCTTCGCTGCGGGCAAAACGCAACCCGCTGATCAGCAACCGGGCGGTATCCTCGCGTTCGATGGACTCGATCAGCTCTTTGTAGCTTGCACCGGCCCACGGCAGAACAATTGCGGCAATCGCCAGTCCCATGAGCAGTTCGATCAGGCTGAAGCCCTGTTGATGCATGACGTCTCCTCCCTGGAGAGCGTGAAGCGGATTTAAGGCTTATGAATCGTTGTGGCACTTCGCATACGGCGACGGTTTGTTCTAGCGTGTAGAAGCAGGTATAGCCGACGGCAACGGAGGGCATCGATGGATCTTCGTACAAAAGGTTTCACGCTGATCGAGGTGTTGGTGGCCCTCGGCGTGCTGCTGATCCTGATCACCATGGCGGTGCCGTCATTCACCGGCTCGCTGCAAAGTACCAAGGCCGATACCGAGATCGACGACCTGCGCCGAGCCTTGAATTTCGCGCGAATGGAAGCGATCAACCGTGGCATCACCACGCGCATTCGTCCCACCACGCAGGGCGGTGCCTGGAGCGGTGAATTGATGGTGTATGACAACACGGGCAACCCGGCCAATCCGACCAATGTATTGCGGGTTGTTCCAGCAATGGGCGGCGGCGTGACTCTGACGCTAACCTCTGAAGTGACCAACATTGATTTCAACAACCTGGGCGGGTTATCGGCACCGACCACGCCGGTGGGCTTCAATTACGTGAGAGGGGCGCAGAGCAGGACGCTCAATGTCTGCCTCAATGGACGAATCGTATTGGGTGGAAATTGCGGATGAAGGATTGCAGTAAAACGGCGCAGGAGGGCATGACGCTCATCGAGGTGCTGGTGGCGATGCTGATTCTCGGCGTGGGTTTGCTGGGCGCGGCGATGGTCCAGCTCAATGCCCTCAAATATACCGACAGCTCGCGCATGACCAGCCAGGCCAGCTTCATCGCCTACGACCTGTTGGACCGCATCCGGGCCAATTCCGGTGCCGACTACACCATCACGCCGCCGAGCTCGCCGAACCTCAACGTGGCCCGGGACCAGGATCTTTATGACTTCAAGACCAACATCGTCGCTTTCGGCGGCGCCACGGCCACCGGTACGGTTGCGCTGAACCAGCGGGTCTACACCATCACCATTTCCTGGGACGACGCCCGGGCTGCCAACACGACCAACGCGGCCGAGGCGCGACGCAGCTTTGTGCTGACCAGCCGGGTCGCTGTCGATCCATTGGCGACGACGCCATGAACCGGCATAGCCGGGGTTTCGGGCTGATCGAACTGATGATCGCGCTGGTCATCAGCCTGATCGTCGTGCTGGGCGTCGTGCAGATTTTCATCGCAGCGAAAAATACTTACGTAAGCCAGAGTGCCGCCGCGGTAATGCAGGAGGATGCACGGTTTGCCTTGAGCAAAATGGTTCAGGAAATTCGCATGGTGGGCATGTTCGGCTGCCTGGCGACGGTCACCGATGCGTCTTCGAACAATGATTTCGCCGCCAGCCAGATCACCCCGATTCGCTGGGACAACGCCACCCGCAGGTTGACCCTGGTCACGGCGGATATCGGCAATAGCGGCAGTGCGCCGACCTGGACCATCATTTCCGATTGCCGCAATACGGCCACCGCCTACACCGGAGCGCGAGCACCCGCGAGCGGGCAGATGGCCTTTCCGATCCGGCGGCTGATCTATGGTTTCAACAACAATCAGTTATTGCTGGGGAGCGGCGCTGGCAACCCGACCATGGCGGTGCTGGTGGATAACGTGCGGGCATTCGACGTGACCTTCGGCGTGGCCGGCAGCGCGACGGACATCGCAGCCACCAGCTACAGCGGCAACCCGAGCGACCCGGCGCTGATCCGCAGCGTGCGCCTGACGCTGACGCTGTACGACCCGAAAAATACCGTGCGCGAGCAGACCTTCAACGTGGTTGCTGCCTTGCGCAACCGGCTGCTATGAGGGGGCGACTGATGAGGTCGACAGGTTTCGGGTATCGCCAGCGTGGCATGGCCTTGCTGGTCAGCCTGGTCTTTTTGCTGCTGCTGACACTGATTGGTTTGTCATCGATGCAGAGCGCCACGCTCCAGGAAAAGATGACCAGCAGCGTCATGCAGCGCAACCAGTCGTTCCAGATGGCCGAGGCGGCGCTGAGGATCGGGGAAAGCGCGGTGCAGGCAGAAAGTTATTCGCTGCCGGTCTGTACCGCGGCCCAATGCGCGCCACCGCCTGAGTCGGCAACAGTGACGGTGGCGGGGCGCTATTCCTCGTCCGGGGTGCTGTGGGTGGCCGCCGCCGGTGGGTTTTACGGCGTGCAGAATATCGGCACAACCCTTACGGCAGTCAACGTGCCGCTCAATACCTCGGCGACGCTGTACCGGATCACGGCGGTGGCGGTGGTGGGCAACAACCAGCGCAGCGTGGTGGAGAGCATCTATGCGAAATATTAGAGTGCTTCGGGGCTGGCGCCAGGCGTTGTGGGGGATGTTGCTCAGCCTTTACCTGACGGCCCCGGCCTATGGCTTCACACCGTCGGAATCACCGCTGTTGAGTGCGGCGGCGGTGACGCCCAATGTGATGCTGCTGATCGATGATTCGGGGAGCATGAACAACATTATCTGGGCGGCGGGGTTTGATCCGAATGTGGCGCGGCCGGTGATCGATGTATGCACGGACGACAGAAGCTGCAGTAGCAGCAACAGGACGCCGCTTGCGGCAAATGATGGAAACGTTTTGCTTGCGAGTCTGTTCCGTGGCGGCTGCTTAAATGGCTGGTACGGCTTCTTCCGGCCTGGCTTTGGTCAGGTTTGCCTACGGTTACCCGATCCTGTCGGAGGCGAGAATACCCGCTACACAGCTAGATATTTATCCTATCTCGTGACCTTGGCCAATGGTTCGAGCCGCGACTTTACCACTGGCTCAATCCCCAACGACTATCGAATCAACGTGGCTCGGGATGTCTCCACAGACCTGGTCGCCAATAACCGCGCCCTGCGCATTGGCCTGGCCACTTTCAACCCGCCCAGCAGCACCAACTCCGGCCCCGGTGGTTATATCGCCCGAGCCATCAGCGACTTGTCGCCGGTCAGCGGCAGCGTCACCCAGACCCAGGCCAACACCAACTACAGCGCCCTGATCAATGCCATCAACGCCTTGGGCGCCGTCGCCAACACTCCGTTGGCCGAAAGTTATTACGAGGTTACCCGCTATTTCCGCGGCATGGCACCGTATTACAACGGCACGCCCAGCACCTATACCAGCCCGATCCAGTATCGCTGCCAGAAGAATTTCGGCGTGGTGATTACCGATGGCCTGCCAACCTACGATCGAACGTTTCCCACCAATGATCCGCTGGGCGGTAGCCGTCTCCCCAACTGGGATGGCATCAGCGCCAACGATGGCGCCAATCCGACTGGGGATACAGAGGGCGACACGCTGTACCTGGACGATATCGCCAAGTTTGCCTTCGACATCGACATGCGTTCCACCGGCACTGACGTCACCGGGAAAAGTTGGGATGGAGCCGAATTCCGCCGGCAGTACCTCAATACTTATACTGTGGGTTTTGCTGTCACCAACCAGATGCTTTCCGACGCCGCTCGCTACGGTGCGGGCAAATATTATCCGGCCACCGACAGTGAAGGCCTGAACTCGGCGCTGTCATCGGCCCTGAGCGACATCACCTCCAAGGCCGGTTCCGGAGGCGGCGGCACCAGCAATGGCGCGACGCTCTCCAGCACTTCTAGTTTTTACCAGACCACCTACGACCCCAGGGACTGGCGCGGCACCATCAAGGCATTCGGCTTCAATTCCACTGGAACGGTGAACACCGCAGCAGCGCAGTGGACCACTGACACCGCTATCGTTCCCGGTGCCACACCGCCGATCTACCAGTCCTGGAACACCGCGACCAACGTGCCGGTGACCCTGGCCTATGGCAACTTTTCGCCGGCCCAGCAAACCAGCCTGAGCCAGGGCCTGCCCACGGGGATCACCGGCAGCGATCTGGTGGAATGGAGCAAGGGCGTCAACAGGACCGGGCTCAAGGTGCGCAGCGTCCTGCTGGGGGACATCATCAATTCGCCGCTGGTCCTGGCCTCGCCCACTGACCAGACCGCCTCGGACCTGCTGAACGACACCAGTTACAGCAATTACCTGACGACCAAGGCGGCAAACATGAGCAGCAGCCTGGTGGTGAATGGCAATGATGGTTTCTTCAGTGTCATCAACAGCGCCAACGGAACCCGCCGTTACGCGTATATGCCGTCGACCGTGCTTCCCTCATTGCAGCTCATCGCTGATCCCGGCTACATCAATGGCGTGAGTCATAAATTCCTGGTGGACGGACAGGTTGCCGTATTCGATGCGCAACTGGGCAGCGTCTGGAAAACGCTGGCCCTGGGTGGCACCGGCGCGGGCGGCCGGGCGTTTTACGCGGTGCAACTGTTCGACGCAGCGGCAGGCAACGCGATCCGGGCACTGTGGGAGATCAGCGCGCCGACCCTCGCCAACGCAGCCAATGTCTTCAATGACCTGGGCTACGCCTACGCGCGCCCTGAAGTCGCGCGCCTCGCGGACGGTCGCTGGGCGGCGTTCATCGCCAATGGTTATGGCAGTAATACCGGTGTGGCGGCGCTGTACGTGGTGGACGTTCGCGACGGCTCGCTGATTCGCAAGATAGTCGTCAACAGCCCCGACACCAATAACGGCCTTTCGTCGGTCAAGCTGCGGGTCAACGCCCAGAACGTTGTGCAGGCGGCCTATGGTGGGGATCTGAAAGGACGGATGTGGAAGTTCGACCTCAGCGCAACTTCGCCGAACACCTGGGGCCTGGCGTTTGCCGGCCAGCCGTTGTTCACCGCTCCAGGTGGCGCGACACAGCCGATCACCGCGCAACCGCTGCTGGCGGAGAACCCCCAGGGCGGCATCCAGGTATTTTTCGGCACGGGCAAGTTCAATGAGTCGGCGGACAAGCTCAACAAGGACCTGCAAGGGTTCTATTCGATCTGGGACGCTAGCGGTGGCGCCGGGCAGATTACCGTGGCGAACCTGCAGGCCCAGTCGATCACCAGCATTTTTTCCGGTACTACCGGGCAATTCGTGACCACCAGCCAGAACAACGTGGCCTATCCCACGCAAAAAGGCTGGTATCTGCCGCTGATATACAACAACGCGCTGACCGGTGAACGGGTGATCAACCCGGCCAGCCTGGTACTTGGGCGTGTGGTCTTTACCACCGCCGCCGTTGATACCACTGACCCATGCGCGAGCTTCGGTACCGGCAAGCTGATCGAAGTGGATGCGTTCAACGGTAAGATGCTCAACTATGCGGTGCTCGATACCAACAACGATGGTTCGATCAATACCCTCGACACGATTTCCGCTGGCGTGGTGTTCACGGGGGGGATCCCGACCTTGAGTGCCGTCGTCAGCGCCAATGGAGCAACCAATATGGTGGTGAATGACTCCGGTGGTGGAATCACCGACCTGCTGACCAAGTCCGTCGGTGGCAGCCGTCGTATCATGTGGCGGCAAATACAGTGAGGTAAGGCATGCGCAAATCCAACCGGGGTTTCACCTTGATCGAAATCATGATCGTCATCGCGATCATCGGTATCGTGATCACCATCGGCTATCCGAGCCTGACCGAATACATGAAAAAGGGGCGGCGGGCCGAAGTCGCCGGGCTGCTGTCGGAGCAGGCACAAATCCTTGAGCGTCACTATTCGAAGACCAACGTCTATACCAACGCGACTGGCCTGAGCAGTGGCAACGATTTCTACACTATTAACCTGACGCCGACGGAGCAGAGCTTTACCCTGACCGCACTACGCAGAAGTGGCTCGTCCATGGCGACAGACAAGTGCGGTGATTTTACGATCGACAACACGGGCAAGCGGGCCAATATCAACTCCTCTGCCGGCGTGACCACCAAGGATTGCTGGGGTCGTTGAGTTTTTTATCCGGGTGCACACGAGCGCCCTCTGTCTTGTGAGTCGAAACAGAACATGACCAGGCAACAGCAAGTGGTGATAGTCGGCGGCGGAGTCATCGGCCTGCTGACGGCATTCAATCTCGCCTCCGAAGGCCAGCGGGTGGTGCTGCTGGACCGCTCCGGGCTTGGCCAGGAATCATCCTGGGCCGGCGGCGGTATTGTTTCGCCGCTGTACCCATGGCGCTATAGCCCGGCGGTCACCGCGCTGGCCCACTGGTCGCAGGATTTTTATCCACAGCTGGGCGAGTCCTTGTTTGCCGCGACCGGGATCGATCCGCAAGTGCATATCACCGGCCTGTATTGGCTGGACCTCGACGATCAGGCCGAAGCACTGGCCTGGGCCGAGCGGGAAGGGCGCCCGCTGCGGGCTGTGGATATCTCCGCGGTCCATGATGCGGTTCCGGTATTGGGCTCGGGCTTTTCCCGGGCGATCCATATGGCCGATGTGGCGAACGTGCGTAATCCGCGGCTGGTGAAGTCGCTCAAGGCAGCGTTGCAGACGATGCCGAATGTCACGCTTCATGAGCATTGCGAAGTCAGCGGGTTCATTCGCGACGGTGAGCGTGTCAGTGGCGTGAAGAGCTCAGCGGGGGAGATACGCGGTGATCAAGTGGTTCTCGCTGCGGGGGCCTGGAGCGGCGAGTTGCTTGGAACGCTGGGGCTGGAGTTGCCGGTCGAGCCGGTGAAGGGCCAGATGATCCTGTACAAGTGCGCGTCCGATTTCTTGCCGAGCATGGTCCTGGCCAAGGGCCGTTATGCGATTCCGCGTCGTGACGGGCACATCTTGATCGGCAGTACGCTGGAGCATGAAGGCTTCGACAAGACGCCGACCGATGCGGCGCTTGAAAGCCTCAAGGCTTCGGCTCTGGAGTTGATCCCGGCGTTGGCCGACGCCGAGTTGGTGGGGCATTGGGCCGGGTTGCGCCCAGGATCGCCGGAGGGCATTCCCTACATTGGCGAAGTGCCGGGGTTTGCGGGACTGTGGCTGAACTGCGGGCATTACCGCAATGGCCTGGTGCTGGCGCCGGCTTCGTGCCGGTTGTTCGTCGATGTGATGCTGGGGCGTGAGCCGGTGATTGATCCTGCGCCGTATGCCCCGGCAGGGCGGCTATAGGTTTGGCTTTTCCTGTGGGAGCGAGCCTGCTCGCGAAAGCGCTATAACAGTCGATGAAGATGTTGAAAGCGCTGGCCTCTTCGCGAGCAGGCTCGCTCCCACAATGGCTCGCTGGTATTCATGAGCGCTGGCTTCAATCCAACCCCAACTTCTTCAACCGATACCGCATCGATCGAAACGACAACTTCAATCTCTGCGCCGCTGCGGTGCGGTTCCAGCGGGTTTCCTCCAGGGCCTGGAGGATTACCTTGCGTTCGACGTCTTCCAGGTAGTCCTCCAGATTGTCGACCTGCATCAGATCAGGATTGCCCGCCTCGCCAGCCCCGCTGTGTTCGGCGAGACGCAAGTCATCGGCCTCGATCTGCTGGTGTTCGCACAGGGTGTAGGCCCGTTCGAGCATGTTCTCCAGTTCTCGCACGTTGCCCGGGAAGCGGTAGTTCTGCAGCGCTTTGAGGGCTTGCGGATGGAGCGTCGCCACTGGGCTGCCGGCATAGGTGGCCAGGCGCTGGAGCATGTGGTTGGCCAGCAGCTCGATGTCTTCCCGGCGTTCACGCAAGGGTGGGACGCGCAATTCGATGACATTCAGCCGGTAATACAAGTCCTGGCGAAAGCGACCGGCGGCGACTTCTGCGCCGAGGTCCTTGTGGGTGGCGCAGAGGATTCGCACGTCCACCACTTCTTCCTGTTGCCCGCCCACCGCGCGCACGGCTTTTTCCTGGATGGCACGCAACAGCTTGACCTGCATCGCCAGTGGCAGGTCGGCGACTTCATCGAGGAACAGAGTTCCGCCGTGAGCCGCCTGGAACAGGCCGGGCTTGTCTTCGATGGCGCCGGTGAAGCTGCCTTTTCGATGGCCGAAAAACTCGCTTTCCATCAACTCCGTTGGAATGGCCCCACAATTGACCGGCACAAACCCCTGGCTGTAGCGAGGGCCTTGTTCATGAATCAGGCGCGCCACCAGTTCCTTGCCGCAGCCTGATTCGCCGCTGATGTAGACCGGCGCCTGGCTGCGGGCGAGTTTTTCAATCTGTCGGCGCACGCTGCGCATGGGTGGCGAGTCGCCCAACAGGCAGCGCTCGACGGTCGTACTCGGCGCAGCACCCGGCGACAGGCGCAAGGCGCTGCCGATCAGCTCCCGCAGCCGCCCCAGGTCGACCGGTTTGGTCAGGAAGTCGAAGGCGCCGGCCTTGAGCGCGTCGATAGCGACTTCCAGACTGCCATAGGCGGTAATCATCGCCACCGGCAGTTGAGGAACGCGTTGCTGGATGTGTTGCACCAGTTCCAGGCCGGTGCCATCGGGCAGGCGCATGTCGGTCAGGCACAGGTCGAAGGTTTCACCTGCCAGCAGGGCTTGGGCCTCGGCGAGGTTCTTGGCGCTGCGGGTGTCGAGTTTCATCCTTCCCAGGGTGATTTCCAGGAGTTCGCGGATGTCCGGTTCGTCATCGACGATCAGGATTCGTTGCCGTGAGCGTGTATTCAAATCTGTTTCCGTCCGTGAGCAAAGGTGATGCGAAAGCAACCGCCGCCTTGGCGTGATTTGAAGTCTAGGCGGGCCTGGTTGCTTTCGCACAGCTCACGGGACAGATAGAGCCCGAGGCCGGTGCCCTGGCTGCTGGTGGTGAAGAAAGGTTCGAACAAATGCGCCTGCTGCTCCGGCGTTACGCCAGGGCCGTTGTCGATGATGTCCAGCGTGGCCAGTTGACTGTGCGGGTCGACGAACAGCTTCAACCAGGCCTCGGCCTGTTCATGGGCCATTGCGCTATGACGCCAGGCGTTGCGCAGCAGATTGTCGAGCACCTGGGCCAGTTGGTCGGGGTCCATGAGTGTGATGTAGTCGCCCGGGTCGATGCTCAGGTGCAATCGCTGGGGTTCGGCCGCGGTTTCCCGGGTCTGGCGGACGAATTGCTCCAGCCATGTGCGTAAATCCAGGCGTTGCGGCGCGGTTTGCTGACGGCGGGACAGCTGCAGGACGTTTTCGATGACGCGATTCATTCGTAGGGAGTGGTCTTGAATAATCTGCGTCAGACGTCTGTCGGCGTTGTTCAGTTCCTCGGATTCACCGAGCAATTGCGCGGCGTGGCTGATGGCGCCCAGAGGGTTGCGGATTTCATGTGAAATACCCGCGGTGAGGCGCCCGAGGGAGGCGAGTTTCAGCTGCTGGGCATGTTGTGCCACTTGGGCCAGGTCTTCGAGAAATACCAGGGTTTGCTGCTGATCCAGAGGGCCGAGGGCGATGAAGCTGGGTTGCAGCGTCAGGCCGGTGCCGCTGATGGTCAGGCTTTGCGCGCGCAGGCTGGGGTTGTTCTGCCACGATTGCAACCGTTCGACCAGGGCGCTGGAATAATCGTTTATCTGCTGGCCGATCAGGTCGTGCATGCCCAGCAGGTTCAAGGCGCTTTCGTTGGCCAGTCGCACCCGGTGCTGGTGATCAAGCACCAGGATGCCGGTGCGCATGCGTTGCAGGATCAAGGCGTTGAGGGCTTCGAGGCTGAGCACTTCGCTGGCCCGTTGCTCGGCCAGGGTTTCGCTGGCTTCCAGGCGTCGGGTCAGGCCTTGCACCAGCAAAGCGGCGGCAAAACACAAGGCGCCCAGGGTGCCTGCCTGTAGATAGCTGCTGGGGCGGCTTGCGTCGCTGAGGCCGAGGACAAATGTCGAGCCGACGATGCCAAGGGTGGCGACGGCAGCGATCAGCAGGCCGATGCGCCCTTTCAGCAAGGTGTTGCCGATGGCTACCGAGACAATGATCAGGTTGCCGATGGCGCTGGGGGCGCCACCCGCGACGAAGAACAGCCACGACAGCAGCAATACGTCGGTGAGCGCCAGCCCGAACAGCCGGGCTGGGCGACGCGTATTTTCAAGGAACACCACCAGCAGGATGTTCAGCACCAGATACAACCAGCTGCCGCTGCGCAGCAGGTCGTCGTTGGCGAACTCCAGCAGCCGGTTGTCCATGTTGCTGGTGATCAGCAGCACCAGCGTGATGCCGATGCTCAGGCGGTACAGGTGATAGAGGCGCAGCAGACGCTGCGCCTGTTTGACGCGGGGACGCGAGGCCTCAGCGATCACGAGTACCCGGGCCTTGCTCGAGGTGAGCCTGGCTGCAATACCATTGTTGGTCGAGGGCCAGCGCCCGGTCGCGCGGCAGGTGCACCCCGCACTGGGCGCAACGCACCATGGGCCGCGCGTCATGGTCGCGCGGGGCGTTCGATGTGGCGGAGGTTGCCTTGAACTTGCGCCACAACCATATCGCGGCGGCAATCAGGGCGATCCAGAACAGTAAACGAAGCATGATGGGCGGCTTTTTGGCTAGAGATCAGGCAGTTTAGCCAAGGACAGGAACGGCGCACAGCGCAATAAAATGCAGGCATGAAAAAGGGAGACCCAGGGTCTCCCTTTTTATGGTGCCTTGGCTTTCAGTCGAACATGCCGAAGGTCATGTAGCTGAACCAGGAGCGATCGCTGGATTCGCTTTCCGGCTCTTCTTCTTCGATCACGTCGCCATTTTCGTCCTTGGGCTTGAGCTCGTTCGGAATGGCTTCCTTGGCATCCTGGAACTGGCGCTGGACGTCCTGGTTGGCGCGGGTTTCGCCCGGCGGCAGCGGCGGACGGGATTCGATCAGGCCGAGGGTCGCCTTGCTCAGCCACGAACGGTTGTCGGCTTCATCGACCCGCGGGGTGAACTGGCCATCGACCAGCGATGGGTGATCGGGGTAGTTCAGCTTCAGCGTTTCCAGGCTGGTGGCCGCGAGGTCATCCAGGTGCAGGCGCTGGTAGGCTTCGGTCATGACAGCCAGGCCGTCGCCAACCGATGGGGTTTCCTGGAAGTTTTCCACCACGTAGCGGCCACGGTTGGCGGCGGCGACGTAGGCCTGGCGGGTCAGGTAGTAGTCAGCCACGTGGATTTCGTAGGACGCCAGCAGGTTGCGCAGGTAGATCATGCGCTGCTTGGCATCAGGCGAATAGCGGCTGTTGGGAAAGCGGCTGGTCAGCTGGGCGAACTCGTTGTAGGAGTCGCGCGCGGCGCCCGGGTCACGCTTGGTCATGTCCAGCGGCAGGAAGCGCGCCAGCAGGCCGACGTCCTGGTCGAAGGAGGTCAGGCCCTTGAGGTAGTAAGCGTAATCGACGTTCGGGTGCTGCGGGTGCAGACGAATGAAACGCTCGGCGGCGGACTTGGCAGCTTCCGGCTCGGCGTTCTTGTAGTTGGCGTAGATCAGCTCCAGCTGCGCCTGGTCGGCGTAGCGACCGAACGGATACCGCGACTCCAACGCCTTGAGCTTGGCGGTGGCGCTGGTATAGCTGTTGTTATCCAGGTCGTTCTGCGCCTGTTGGTACAGTTCGACTTCGCTCAGGTTTTCGTCTACGACTTCCTTCGACGAGCAAGCAGCAGTCAATGCGAGGATGGCGATCAGCAGCAGGTGTTTCACTTGCATGGCGGCTTGCGTCCCTATGACGGCCGCTGTCTTGGGCGGGGCCGTCCTGTTATGATGAGCGCCCCGTTGAAAGCCTCGGGGCAAAAGACGCCGTATTTAACCACAAGCGCGCAGCCGAAACCAAAGGCTGTGCCGACGCCCAGTCCGAGCATGTCCGATAAAATAGAACTTCGCGCAGAGGTGCCGTCCGAATTGGGCGGCCAACGCCTCGATCAAGTCGCCGCCCAACTCTTCGCCGAGCACTCGCGCTCGCGCCTTTCCGCCTGGATCAAGGACGGTCGCCTGACAGTGGACGGGGCGGTGATCCGTCCGCGCGACATCGTCCATGGCGGCGCCATCCTCGAACTGACCGCCGAGCAGGAGGCCCAGGGAGAATGGGTCGCCCAGGACATTGCCCTGGACATCGTCTACGAAGACGACGACATCCTGGTGATCAACAAGCCCGCGGGCCTGGTGGTCCACCCGGCGGCCGGTCACGCCGATGGCACCCTGCTCAACGCCTTGCTGCACCATGTGCCGGACATCATCAATGTGCCCCGCGCCGGGATCGTGCACCGCCTGGACAAGGACACCACCGGCCTGATGGTGGTCGCCAAGACCATCCAGGCGCAGACACAGCTGGTCACACAGCTGCAAAGCCGCAGCGTCAGCCGCATCTATGAATGCATCGTGATCGGCGTGGTCACCGCCGGTGGCAAGATCAACGCACCGATCGGCCGTCACGGCCAGCAGCGCCAGCGCATGGCGGTGATGGAAGGTGGCAAGCAGGCGGTCAGTCATTACCGCGTGCTGGAGCGTTTTCGTTCGCACACGCATGTGCGGGTCAAGCTGGAAACCGGCCGGACCCACCAGATTCGCGTGCATATGTCCCATATCAACTTCCCGCTGGTGGGCGACCCGGCCTATGGCGGTCGCTTCCGCATTCCGCCGGCCGCGAGCCAGACCATGGTCGAATCGTTGAAAAACTTCCCGCGCCAGGCGCTGCACGCGCGTTTCCTGGAGCTGGACCACCCGACGACCGGTAAGCGCATGAGCTGGGAATCGCCGTTGCCGGATGACTTCGTCTGGCTGCTGACGCTGCTCAAGCAGGATCGCGAGGCGTTCATCGGATGAGTGACTGGCTGATACCCGACTGGCCCGCGCCGGTCCGGGTCAAGGCCTGTGTCACCACCCGCGAGGGCGGCGTCAGCCTGGTGCCGTTCGACAGCCTCAACCTCGGCGACCATGTGGGCGATGAGCCTACGGCCGTCGCCGAAAACCGTCGTCGCCTCACCGATCGTTTCGCCATGCGTCCGGCCTGGTTGCAGCAGGTCCACGGTATTGAGGTGGTCGAAGCTGACCCGGCCGAGGTGGCTGTCGCCGATGCCAGCTGGACCGCCACGCCGGGCATCGCCTGCGCGGCAATGACGGCCGATTGCCTGCCTGTATTGTTCTGTAACCGCGCCGGCACCCGCGTCGCGGCAGCCCATGCCGGTTGGCGCGGGTTGGCCAACGGAGTCCTGGAAGCCACCCTCGATCGTCTGCAAGTACCGGCCGAAGAAATCCTCGCCTGGCTCGGCCCGGCCATCGGCCCGCAAGCGTTCGAAGTGGGGCCGGAGGTGCGTGAGGTTTTTGTTGCGCAACTGCCCGAGTCGCAACAAGCCTTCATGCCCAGCCACAATGCCGGGAAGTTCCTGGCGGATATCTATGCGCTGGCGCGGCTGCGTCTCGCGGCTCGCGGCGTCACCGCCGTGTACGGTGGCGGCCTGTGCACCGTGACCGATCCGCGCTTCTTTTCCTACCGTCGCAGCGCCCGCACCGGTCGCTTCGCTTCCCTGATCTGGCTTGAACGCTAGACTCTGCTGATCTGTATCAACCGCGCACTGCTTGAATCTTCCAGAATCGGCCACATCTATAGCGGTATCTGGCAGGTTTCTTCATTCAGGATGTTTTTCCAGGTCCGGCCTGCTCATTAGGAAGGTGACCCATGCGTATTGATCGTTTAACCAGCAAACTGCAATTGGCCTTGTCCGATGCCCAATCCCTGGCCGTCGGCCTGGACCATCCCGGTATCGAACCGGCGCACTTGATGCAGGCCATGCTCGAACAGCAAGGCGGCTCCATCAAGCCACTACTGATGCAGGTGGGCTTTGACGTCAACAGCCTGCGCAAAGAGTTGGCCAAAGAACTCGACCAACTGCCCAAGATCCAGAATCCGACCGGTGACGTGAACATGTCCCAGGACCTGGCGCGGCTGCTCAACCAGGCCGATCGCCTGGCCCAACAGAAGGGCGACCAGTTCATTTCCAGCGAACTGGTGCTGCTCGCCGCGATGGACGAGAACAGCAAGCTGGGCAAGTTGCTGCTCGGCCAGGGCGTGAGCAAGAAAGCCCTGGAAAATGCCATCAACAACCTGCGTGGTGGCGATGCGGTCAACGACCCTAACCACGAGGAAGCGCGCCAGGCGCTGGACAAGTACACCGTCGACCTGACCAAGCGCGCAGAGGAAGGCAAACTTGACCCGGTGATCGGCCGTGACGATGAGATTCGCCGCACCATCCAGGTCCTGCAGCGTCGCACCAAGAACAACCCGGTGCTGATCGGTGAACCTGGCGTGGGCAAGACCGCCATCGCCGAGGGCCTGGCCCAGCGCATCATCAATGGCGAAGTGCCCGACGGCCTGCGGGGCAAGCGCTTGCTGTCCCTCGACATGGGGGCGCTGATCGCTGGCGCCAAGTACCGCGGCGAATTCGAGGAGCGGCTCAAGGCCTTGCTCAATGAACTGTCGAAGCAGGAAGGGCAGATCATCCTGTTCATCGACGAATTGCACACCATGGTCGGGGCCGGCAAGGGCGAGGGCTCGATGGACGCCGGCAACATGCTCAAGCCTGCGCTGGCCCGTGGCGAGTTGCATTGCGTTGGCGCGACCACGCTCAACGAATACCGCCAGTACATCGAGAAGGATGCGGCCCTGGAACGGCGCTTCCAGAAGGTGCTGGTGGAGGAGCCGAGCGAAGAAGACACCATCGCGATCTTGCGCGGCCTGAAGGAGCGCTACGAGGTTCACCACAAGGTGGCGATCACCGACGGCGCGATCATCGCGGCAGCGAAGCTCAGCCACCGCTATATCACTGACCGGCAATTGCCGGACAAGGCCATCGACCTGATTGACGAGGCCGCCAGCCGCATCCGCATGGAAATCGATTCCAAGCCTGAGGTACTGGATCGTCTGGAGCGGCGCTTGATTCAGCTCAAGGTCGAGTCCCAGGCCCTGAAAAAAGAGAGCGACGAGGCCGCGAAGAAACGCCTGGAAAGATTGCAGGAAGAAATTGTCCGGCACGAGCGCGAGTATTCCGATCTCGAAGAAATCTGGAATTCGGAGAAAGCCGAAGTCCAGGGCTCGGCGCAGATCCAGCAGAAGATCGAGCAGTCTCGCCAGGAACTGGAAGCGGCCCGCCGCAAGGGCGATCTCAACCGCATGGCCGAGCTGCAATACGGGGTGATTCCGGACCTTGAGCGCAGCCTGCAGATGGTCGACCAGCACGGCAAGAGCGAAAACCAGCTGCTACGTAGCAAGGTCACCGAAGAGGAAATCGCCGAGGTGGTTTCCAAGTGGACCGGCATTCCCGTGTCGAAAATGCTTGAAGGCGAGCGCGACAAGCTGCTGAAGATGGAAAGCCTGTTGCACCAGCGCGTGATCGGCCAGGAAGAAGCCGTGGTGGCGGTCTCCAACGCCGTGCGTCGGTCCCGTGCCGGGTTGTCGGACCCTAACCGTCCGAGCGGCTCGTTCATGTTCCTCGGCCCGACCGGCGTGGGCAAGACCGAGCTGTGCAAGGCGCTGGCCGAATTCCTCTTCGACACCGAAGAGGCCATGGTGCGCATCGACATGTCCGAGTTCATGGAGAAACATTCCGTGGCCCGCTTGATCGGTGCGCCGCCAGGCTATGTCGGCTACGAAGAGGGCGGTTACCTGACCGAGGCCGTGCGGCGTAAACCCTACTCGGTGATCCTGCTCGATGAGGTCGAGAAGGCCCACCCGGACGTGTTCAATATTCTCTTGCAGGTGCTTGAGGACGGTCGCCTGACTGACAGCCACGGCCGTACGGTGGATTTTCGCAACACGGTGATCGTGATGACCTCCAACCTGGGCTCGACGCAGATCCAGGAACTGGTCGGCGATCGCGAGGCGCAACGCGCTGCGGTGATGGACGCGATTTCCACGCACTTCCGTCCCGAGTTCATCAACCGTGTGGACGAAGTGGTGATCTTCGAGCCGCTGGCCCGTGATCAGATCGCCGGTATTACCGAGATCCAGCTGGGTCGCCTGCGCAGCCGTCTCACCGAGCGTGAGCTGAAGCTGCAACTGAGCGACGAGGCGTTGGACAAGCTGATCGCGGTGGGTTACGACCCGGTCTATGGCGCACGGCCGCTGAAACGGGCCATCCAGCGCTGGATCGAAAACCCGTTGGCGCAGTTGATTCTGTCCGGCCGCTTCATGCCCGGCGAAACCGTGACCGGCACCGTGGAAAACGACGAGATCGTCTTCAACTGAAAGCCGCAACAGCCGGTGATTGAAATGGCCTCGCCTGGCGAGGCCATTTTTTTCATCAGGCCGTTGAACTCAAAGGAAAAGGCTTGTAAAGTGCGCCCCGCAGTACGTCACCCCGAGGGCGACTTCTCACTGAGAAGGAATCCAAAATAAGTTGCAAATCATTGTCTTGAAAGCAATTTAAGGGGTTGACAGAGGTTTTGAAGATTGTAGAATAGCGCGCCTCAGACACACGAACGCAGCGATGCAAACGGGTCGAAGAGGTTGCAGCAAGCTTCAACGCTGTAGCGGTAAATAGCAGTAACTTGAAATATCAGTTCCGTGATAGCTCAGTCGGTAGAGCAAATGACTGTTAATCATTGGGTCCCAGGTTCGAGTCCTGGTCACGGAGCCATTTCAATCGGGGTATAGCGCAGTCCGGTAGCGCGCCTGCTTTGGGAGCAGGATGTCAGGAGTTCGAATCCCCTTACCCCGACCATATTTGGGTCGTTAGCTCAGTTGGTAGAGCAGTTGGCTTTTAACCAATTGGTCGTAGGTTCGAATCCCACACGACCCACCATTTTTGAAACCAGTTCGCTGGAATCGAATCTTAAGATCAGAGGCCAAAAGCGCTGATCGAGGAAGGCGACTTGCGAAGGTCGCCTTTTTTTTACCGGGGTATAGCGCAGTCCGGTAGCGCGCCTGCTTTGGGAGCAGGATGTCAGGAGTTCGAATCCCCTTACCCCGACCATATTAAAAATCCTCGTATCGAAAGATACGGGGATTTTTTTTTGCCCGCCGGAAAGCCTCTACCCTTCAAGTCATCATACAACTTGCCGATAACCCGCCGACAGGGGCATGAACGATCGCCCTCTCTTCAGGCCGATAACAAGAAAAGGCGCCCGTTATGTTTCTTCGTCAGTTGAATATCGCCCCCCGCGCCGCGCTGGGTTTCGCCTTGATCGCCGTGCTGGTGGCGCTGCTCGGCGTATTTGCGCTGGGGCAGATGTCGAGTATTCGCGACAGCGAGGTCGCGGTGGAAACCCAATGGCTGCCGAGTATCCGGGGCGGCGACGAGATCCGCGAATTGATGTTGCGCATTCGCACCATTTCCCTGCGCATGGCCCTGGATGAAGACCCGAAGAACATCCCGGTGTATCGCGGGCAGATGGATACCCGCGACAAGGAACTCAGCGAGAAAATCGCCAGTTACGACAAGCTTGTGGTGACACCGGAAGGCAAGGCGCTCTACGAGCAGTTCAAGCAGACCTTCACCGCCTACCGCGCGGGGATCGCCCAGTCATTCACCCTGGCGGAGCAGGGGCGGCGGGATGAATTGATCAAGTTGTTGCTGGTGGACATGAAAACCGTGGTGGATGGCTCGGGCAAGCAGCTCAACGACCTTGCGCAACTGTTCTCCAGGCAGGTGTCCATCGAGAGCCAGAAATCCCAGGAGCACTACGTCAACTCGCGGATGATCGTCAGTCTGTTCGTGGTGCTGGCGGCTCTGGCCACGGTGGTCCTGGCAATGTTGCTGACCCGCAGTATCGTCAAGCCGCTGGGTGAGGCGCTGACTGCCGCGGAGAGTGTGGCCCGCGGTGACCTGACCCGGCCGATCGAGACCCATGGCAATGATGAAGTGAGTCGCCTGCTCAAGGCGTTGGCCACCATGCAGCAGAACCTTCGGCAAACCCTGCAGGGCATCAGCGGCTCGGCGACGCAACTGGCGACCGCTGCCGATGAATTGAACGCCGTCACGCTCGACAGCACTCAAAGCCTGCAACAGCAGAACAACGAAATCGAGCAGGCCGCCACTGCGGTCACCGAAATGACCACCGCCGTGGAAGAGGTCGCGCGCAACGCGGTGTCCACCTCCGATGCGACACGCCAATCCAGCGAGTCGGCGATGTTGGGCCAGGAGCGGGTCAGCGATACCGTCAATGCGATCAGCGCCCTCGCCAGCGATGTGCAAATCACCGGCGGCCTGGTGCAATCCCTGGCCAGCCAGTCCCAGGACATCGGCAAGGTGCTGGATGTGATCCGGGCCATTGCCGAGCAGACCAACCTGTTGGCGCTCAACGCGGCCATCGAAGCGGCGCGGGCGGGAGAGAGCGGCCGTGGTTTTGCCGTGGTCGCCGACGAAGTCCGGGCATTGGCCTATCGCACGCAGCAATCGACCCAGGAAATCGAGCAGATGGTCCAAGGCATGCGCAGCGGTGCCACCCAGGCCCTGGATTCCATGCAGGCCAGCTCCAGCCGTGCGGCCAGTACCCTGGCAATGGCCGAGCGCGCGGGGGAGGCGCTGCAAACCATTACTGCGTCGGTGCATCAGATCCACGAGCGCAACTTGGTGATCGCCAGCGCCGCCGAAGAGCAGGCACAAGTGGCCCGCGAGGTGGATCGCAACCTGGTCAATATCCGTGATTTGTCCGTGCGCTCGGCCACTGGGGCCGACCAGACCAGCGCGTCCAGCCATGAACTGTCGCAGTTGGCGAACTCGCTGCGCACGATGGTGCAGCGGTTTCAGGTTTGATCGGTCGCCGCTTGGATCGGGTTTGGCTGCACTGCCATCTTCGCGAGCAGGCTCGCTCCCACAGGATGACCATGATCAACTGTGGGAGCGAGCCTGCTCGCGATAGCGGTGGATCATTCAACCTCGGTTCCGCGGGCTCAATGCAACTTCAACCGAGGCTCGGTCCCGCGCCCGATCTTGCTGCCCAGCATCAGCATCGCCGTGCGGAACATGCCGTAGAGCGCCATCTGGTGCATGCGGTACAGCGACACGTAGAACATCCGCGCCAACCAGCCCTCAAGCATCACGCTGCCGGTGAGGTTGCCCATCAGGTTGCCGACCGCCGAGAAGCGCGACAGTGAGATCAGCGAGCCGTAGTCAGTGTATTTGTAGTCAGGCAGGGCCTTGCCTTCGATCCGCAGCTTCAGCGATTTCGCCAACAGCGAGGCCTGCTGGTGCGCGGCCTGGGCGCGGGGCGGAACGTTGCGGTCGCTGTCCGGTTGCGGGCAGGCGGCGCAGTCGCCAAAGGCGAAGATATTCTCGTCGCGGGTGGTCTGGAGTGTAGGCAGCACCTGCAACTGATTGATCCGGTTGGTCTCCAGGCCGTCGATGTCCTTGAGGAACTCCGGCGCGCGAATCCCGGCGGCCCAGACTTTAAGGCTCGCGTCGATCACTTTGCCATCCGCGGTGATCAGGCTGTCGGCAGTCACCTGACTGACGGCCGCGTTGGTCATGACCTTGACCCCGAGTTTTTCCAGAGTCCTGTGCACTGGCCCGCCGATCCGCTCCGGCAGCGCCGGCAAGACCCGTGGACCGGCCTCGATCAGAGTGATGTGCATGTTTTCGGGTTTGATCCGGTCCAGTCCATAGGCGTGCAATTCGTGGGCGGCATTATGCAGCTCGGCTGCCAGTTCGACACCGGTGGCGCCCGCGCCGACAATCGCGACGCTGATGCGCTCGACCACGTCAGTCTGCCCGGCATGGGCGCGCAAATAGTGGTGCAGCAACTGCTGATGGAAGCGCTCGGCCTGTTTGCGAGTGTCGAGGAACAGGCAATGCTGCGCCGCGCCCTCGGTGCCAAAATCATTGGTGGTGCTACCGACCGCGATCACCAGCGTGTCATAGCCCAGCTCGCGGGCCGGCAACAATTCCAGGCCTGCTTCGTCGTAGGTGGCGGCCAACTGGATGCGCTTGCGCTCACGGTCCAGGCCGCTCATGCGCCCGAGCTGGAACTCGAAGTGGTTCCATTTCGCCTGGGCGACATAGTTGAGTTCGTCTTCGGAAGAATTCAGGGAACCGGCGGCCACTTCGTGCAGCAAGGGTTTCCAGATGTGGGTCAGGTTCGCGTCGACCAGCATCACACTGGCCGTGCCACGCTTGCCAAGAGTCTTACCCAGACGGGTAGCCAACTCCAGACCGCCGGCGCCGCCGCCAACGATGACAATACGATGAGTCATGGGGATATCTCGCAAGGCTAAAGGAATTCGGTGCCGTTACCCGCGCGAGCATCAATCGGCTCATAGCGTCAGGTAACTGATCAATCGGCTCAACAGGCCCAGGCCAATCGTGATGGCCAGTACCACCACCAGGAGCATCCACGGCCGGAAAGGCCGGCGCTCGACTCGGTGCTGGGACAGTTGCAGGTACTCTTCGACATGCTTCTGGTCTTCTGGGTTCAGGCGACTGGTCATAAAGGCCTCGTCAGGTAGACGTTGCGAAAGGTGCAGACGTTACAGCGTCCGGCTATCCGGCATTAAAAGCAGCGTAGCCGGTTGCCGGGACGGGCTCGACGATCAGGCTGTCGTCCAGGCGAATGATTCCACTTTTTAACACCCGGGCGGTGATTCCGCCATGGCCGCGTACGGCCTGGAACGTGCCTTCGCCAAGATTTCGCTCAAGTCGCGCGCAGGGTTGGCACCAGCCGGTGGTTTCGAAGATCGCCTGGCCGATGCGAAAACGCCGACCCTTGAGGCTGAACAGGTTGATGCCGCTGACCACAATGTTGCGGCGCAGCTCCTCGGGACGCACCGGTTGTTCTTCGGGACGGCCCATCAGCGAGCTGATCACGGCCAGGTGTTCCCATTGGATCAACGTCACTTGCCGCGCATTGCGCACGCCGGGGCGAGCGTGATCGCCGGTCAGGCCGGCTTCCAGTCGTGCCTCGACGGCGTCCAGCTCGATCATCGGTGCATGCCCTGCGGGGCGCACGCCGATCCAGCGTACCCGGCCCCGCTGCGGCACGGCGGCGATCAGTTCCTGTAATGGGCTCAAAGGCTGATCCCCACATCGAAGACGATGCTGCGGCCCAGGTTCCCCCGCAGGAAGTCGGGTGCATCGGGATGGGCGAACAGCACGCGGGCAAAGGTCGGGCCCACCAGCGACAACGAGCGCCACCCTTGGCGCAGGTACTCGGTGGGCGGCGGGAAATGGCTGTTGAGGTCGAGGACTTCACGCTTGAGGCTGGCGAAAGCGATGATATCCAGCTCCCCCAGGTCCATGCCGCGCTCGGTGTAGTTATGGGCTTTCTTGCGCAGGGTCGGGGCCAGCCTCATCAGGAACTCGTTGGCCGGAATCCGTCTTGGCTTGGCCTCGCGACGAACCAGTTGGCTCAGGGAAAAGGCGCTGCGGCGGCGTTGCAGTTCGTCGCGCCATTCATCATTGAGACGACGGCCTTCATCGAGGACAAAAAACACTTCGAAATTGGCGTCGCGAAACAACACGTCCGGCGGCTCCCCGGCGGGCGCGAACTCATCGGCACGATAGGGCACGTTGAGCCCTTGCAGCAGGCGCTGGCAGACCCAACGCTCACGCTCCCATTTGCGGGCATTGGAGAGGAAGGCGTTGGCTTGCTCGGCCGCGATGGTCAACAAGCGTAAATAATCGGAATCATCCATGAGCCCAAGCTTAGCGTTCAATTACGACAAGCCGAAAGCGTTGCGTTGATTAATCGCGGTCGGGCGGGGGTGTAGACTGCCGGCTTGAATCTCAGGGCGATCATGGAGTCTCTGATGCAGGGGCACGCCAAAGGAGTACGTCGATGATCGGTGCCGAGTTGCTCTCCTCGCAGACCCTGGCGGTTGGCTGGCTGATCTACGTGCCGGTGTTGGCCTGGGCGGTGGCGAAGGCACCGTGGGTCGAGCTGTTTACCGACATTCGCCGCCAGCACCTGCTGTTCGGCACGGTATTCGCGCTGTTCATGTTGTGGATGGTGCGACGCGACTTCGATACGGGGGTCTCGTACCACTTCATTGGCCTGACCGCCGTCACCTTGTTGCTGGACTGGCCGCTGGCGATCCTTGGCGGGCTCGTTGCCCAGCTTGCGCTGGTGCTGTTGGGACGCCAGGACATGATGGCCGTCGGGGTCAATGGCGCGCTGCTAGTGCTCCTCCCGATATTGGTCACGGAATGCTGCGCGATCCTGGTGGAGCGTGCCCAGCCGCGCAATCTGTTCGTGTATATCTTCTGTTCGGGATTCCTCGCCGCCGCATTGTCGGCTTTGGCGTGCCTGCTGCTGGGGCTTGGCCTGCTTTGGTATGACGGCATCTTCGCGATGCCTTATTGGCTGGAGGATTTCATCGGCTATCTCTGGCTGATGATCTTTCCCGAGGCCTTCATCAACGGCATGGTGGTCAGCGCGCTGGTGGTGTTCAGCCCCGAATGGCTGGAAACCTTCAACCGTACGCGCTACCTGTCGGCCCCCTGGAACGATGACGACAAGCCTTGATTCACTTCTAGGCTGCACCGCCTTCAGGCTCTCATGCCATGGAAAACCTAGTGATGGGAGCGAGGGTTGAAGTCTTCGCTGAACAATTCATCCTCGGCATCCGGTGCGACCGGGATCTTGTGTTCTTCCGACGCCCAGGCGCCCAGGTCGATCAGCTTGCAGCGATCGGAGCAGAACGGCCGGAATTTGCTTTCCGGGGTCCATTCGACAGGGGCGCCGCAGGTTGGGCAATCAACGGTTGGGGTTTGGCTCATGGTTGGCCTCCACGCAAAGTAAGGTAGAAGTGATGCAGGCGTTCGACCTCGCTGTGCAGCCAGGCGAGGTCGCGGTCGTTGACCACCACATCGTCGGCATGGCTCAGACGGTCCTGGCGACTGGATTGGGCTTTGAGGATCGCCTGGACTTGCTGTTCGCTGGTCTGGTCGCGCTGCAAGGTGCGTTCGATCTGCAATTGTTCCGGAGCGTCGATCACCAGGATCCGCTGGGTCATCGCGTACTGCCCGGATTCGATCAGCAGTGGCGATACCAGAATCGCGTACGGCGATTGCGCCTGGCCCAGGTGATGGACGATTTCTTCGGCGATCAGCGGATGCAGCAATGCCTCCAGCCAGCGGCGTTCCTCGGCATTTTCGAAGATGAGCCTGCGCAGCGCTGCCCGATCGAGCGTACCGTCTGCCTGCAATACACCAGGACCGAAATGTTCGCTGATCTTTGTCAGCGCCGGGCGCCCGGGCTCAACGACCCAGCGCGCCGCATGGTCGGCGTCGATGACGTGCACACCCAGGTCGATGAAGTGCTCGGCCGCCGCACTCTTGCCGCTGCCGATGCCACCGGTCAGGCCGAGGATCCAGGGTTTTTTCGCAGAGCTGTTCATTAGAAACCGACTGACTGCCAATAGAAGTCGGTTATTTGACCACCCCAGAGCAAGGCAATCCAGCCGGCAATGGCCAGATAAGGTCCGAACGGGATCTGGGTCGACGTCGGCGCGCCGCGCGTGCGCAGCACAATGACGCCGATAATGGCGCCCACCAGCGACGACAAAAGCAGCGTCAGCGGCAGAATCTGCCAGCCGCCCCAGGCACCGAGCATCGCCAGCAGCTTGAAGTCGCCGTAGCCCATGCCTTCTTTTCCGGTCAGCAGCTTGAATAGCCAGAACACCGACCACAGCGCCAGATAGCCGGCTACCGCCCCCCACAAAGCCTGGTTCAGCGAGACGAACAGCCCGAAGCTGTTGACGATCAAGCCCAGCCATAACAATGGCAGCACCAGGGAGTCGGGCAGCAACTGGTGCTCGGCGTCGATCAGGCTCATGGACAGCAGGCCCCAGCTCAGCAGCATCGCCATGGCGGCCTGCCAGCCGAAGCCGAAATGCCAGGCAATGAATGCCGACAGGACGCCACAGGCCAGTTCGGTTAGCGGGTAGCGCTTGCCGATGGGCACGGCGCAGCTGGAACAGCGGCCGCGCAACATCAGGTAGCTCAACAGCGGAATATTTTCCCAGGCGCGGATGCGATGGCCACAATGGGGACACTGGGAGTGGGGCAGCATCAGGTTGTAGACCGGACCGGGGGCGTCGGCCTGCAGGCCGAGCAAGTCCTGGGCTTGCAGGCGCCACTCGCGATCGAGCATCTTCGGCAGGCGCCACACCAGCACGTTGAGAAAGCTGCCAATGATCAACCCGAGCAGCAGCGCTGTCAGTACGAAGGCCAGCGGGTAAAGCACGAAAAATTCGCTCAGGGGCATGTCAGATCGCAGAGCCGAGTTGGAAGATGGGCATGTACATGGCAACCACCAGGCCGCCGACGACCACCCCCAGGATCACCATGATGAAGGGTTCCATCAGGCTGGTGAGGTTGTCCACCAGATTATCCACTTCGGCCTCGTAAAAACTCGCCACTTTGTCGAGCATGTCATCCAGCGCACCGGACTCTTCGCCAATGGCGGTCATCTGGATCGCCAGGTTCGGAAAAATGCCTGAGGTGCGCATGGAGAAGTTCAACTGCATGCCGGTCGAGACGTCCTGCTTGATCCGCTGCACGGCACGCTTGAATACCACGTTGCCGGTGGCGCCCGAGACGGAGTCGAGGGCTTCGACCAGCGGCACGCCGGCGGCGAACGTGGTCGAGAGCGTGCGCGCGTAACGCGCCACGGCGGACTTGTACATCAAGGTGCCGACCAAGGGCAGCTTGAGCAGCCACTTGTCTCGCCAGTCACGAAACGCCTGGGAGCGCTTGAGGGCATATTTTACCCCGAAAAATCCGCCCACCACTCCGCCAAGCAGCACCCACCACCAGTCTTGCAGGAACTCCGACAAGCCGATGACCATTAGCGTGAAGGCCGGCAGCTTCGCGCCAAAGCCGGAAAATACCGACTCGAACTGCGGCACGACCTTGATCAGCAAGATGCTGGTGACCACCGCCGCGACGGCGATCACCGCTGCGGGGTAGGTCATGGCTTTCTTGATCTTTGCCTTCAGGGCTTCGCTCTTTTCCTTGTAGGTCGCGACTCGGTCCAGCAGCGTGTCCAGGGCACCGGCCTGCTCACCGGCATCGACCAGGTTGCAGTACAACTCGTCGAAATACTGCGGGCATTTGCGCAGCGAGGCGGCGAAGCTGTTGCCGGCGGCGACTTCCTGCTTCACTTCGTCCACCAGCTTGCGCATGTTGGCGGTGTCGAAGCCTTCGCCGATGATGTCGAATGCCTGCAGCAGAGGAACGCCGGCCTTGAGCATCGTCGCCATCTGACGGGTGAAGAGCGCGATATCCAGCGGCTTGATGCGTTTGCCCTTGCTGAATATCGAAGTGGACTTCTTGCGTACCTTGCCCGGGTTGATCCCTTGCTTGCGCAGCTGCGCCTTGACCAATGCCGGGCTCTGGCCGGTCAGTTCGCCGGACATTTTTGTGCCTTTGCGGTCCTTGCCTTCCCACGTGTAGACGTCGGTTTTTGCTGCCTTGACCGCCATGCTCAATCCTTGGTGACCCGGTTGATTTCTTCGAGACTGGTGACGCCTTGCATCACTTTGACCAGCCCCGAGGTGCGCAAGTCATTGAAGCCGTCCTTGCGCATTTGCAGGTCGATTTCCAGGGAGTTGCCTTCGGCCATGATCAGCCGCTGCAGCTCCGGCGTGTTCTTGACCACTTCGTAGACCCCCACGCGACCCTTGTAGCCGTTGTTGCACTGTTCGCAACCGACCGGCTCATAGATCGTGAATGAGCCGATGCGTTCCCGCGGGAAGCCCTCCTTGAGCAGGGTTTCCTCGGGAATCTCGATGGCTCTGCGGCAGTGCATGCACAACTTGCGCGCCAGGCGCTGGGCGATGATCAGGTGCACTGCCGTGGCGATGTTGAAACCTGGGATGCCCATGTTCTGTAGCCGGATCAGGGTTTCGGCGGCGCTGTTGGTGTGCAGCGTGGACAGCACCAGGTGTCCGGTCTGGGCCGCCTTGATGGCGATCTCGGCGGTTTCCAGGTCGCGGATCTCGCCGACCATGATCACATCCGGGTCCTGGCGCAGGAACGAGCGCAGTGCATGGGCGAAATCCAGCCCCTGGCGCGGATTCACGTTGACCTGGTTGATGCCTTCCATGTTGATTTCCACCGGGTCCTCGGCGGTGGAAATATTGATGTCCACAGTGTTGAGAATGTTCAAGCCGGTATACAGCGACACGGTCTTGCCCGAGCCGGTCGGCCCGGTTACCAGAATCAGCCCCTGGGGTTGCTTGAGGGCCACCATGTACAGGTCTTTCTGTTCCGGTTCGTAGCCCAGGGCGTCGATGCCCATTTGCGCGCTGGAGGGATCGAGGATCCGGATCACCACCTTTTCTCCCCAAAGCGTGGGGAGGGTGTTGACCCGGAAATCGATGGACTTGGTCTTTGACAGGCGCATCTTCAGCCGTCCGTCCTGGGGCTTGCGTCGTTCGGAAATGTCCAGGCTCGCCATCACCTTGAGGCGCGCGGCAATGCGGTTGGCCAGTTGGATGGGCGGCTTTGCGACTTCCCGCAGCATACCGTCGGTGCGCACGCGTACCCGATAGGTCTTTTCATAGGGTTCGAAGTGCAGGTCGGAAGAGCCGCCCTTGATCGCGTCCAGCAACATCTTGTTGACGAAGCGCACCACCGGCGCATCGTCGCCGTCCTGGCCGGCGATGGCATCCTGCTTGCGGTCATCGATCGACTCGATGTCGAGGCCGTCGAGGTCGACGTCGGCCATGCCTTCCAGGCCCGTGCTGCTGGACTCGAAGAACTTCTCGATGGCATCGCTGAGCTTGTCGTCCTCCACCAGTATGGCTTCGGTGGTCAGGCCGGTGCTGAACTGTATGTCGTTGATGGCCTGGTGATTGGTCGGATCGGAAATGCCCACGTACAGCTTGTTGCCACGCCGCCACAGGGGCAGGGCGTGATGCTGGCGCACGAGTTTCTCGCTGACCAGGCCAGCGGGCTGGTTGTCCTTGTCGAGGCTGTTGAGGTCCAGCAGGGCGATACCAAAATGCTCCGAGGCGATTTCCGCCACCTGGCGGCTCTGGACGAGTTTGTTCTGCACCAGATAGCTGACCAGGGGCGTGCGATTGCGCTGCGCCTGTTGGTAGGCCTGCTGCGCGCTTTGTTCAGTGATCAGTTCGGCCAGCACCAGTTGCTTGGCCAGGCCGCTGAGGGCGATGTCATTCATGGGAATACCGGTGGCGGACTGTTCATGATTTATAGCCTAGTCAAGCATCGGTGCCTCACCAGCGAGCAGAGGTGACAAAAAGCGTCAGATAGTGCGGTTGTTGGGGTAGGACCTTGCTCGTATGTCGCTGGAAAAGCTTCGGCTGGCGGGGCCGCGGTGGTTGGCATGTGCCGTGCAATGCTCGTGTCATCGCATGAGATCCGACTCATGCAAGGGAGATGACTATGAACAGGCAAAAGGGTTTCACCTTGATCGAGCTGCTGATTGTGGTGGCGATCATCGGCATCCTGGCGACGTTTGCGTTGCCGCAGTATTCGAGGTATCAGGCGCGGGCAAAGGCGACAGCGGGCTTGGCGGAAATTTCTACCTTGAGGGTGGCGTTCGAAGATGTCATGAATCAAGGAACGGCCCCCACGCTGGCCAACATTGGCGGCACATCCCCTACCAGCAACTGCACTATTACGGCGGAAGGCGTGGCTAACACTGGAGTAGGCGCGATCGTTTGCACTCTTGTTAACGCACCTGCTCCTGTACTCGGCAGGACTATTACGCTCAGTCGGGCGGCTACAGGGGTCTGGACCTGTACTTCAACCGCTGCTCAAGAATTCTTGCCAGCAGGTTGTGACGGGGCATAGACCATGCCGTATGACTTGGCCCCGCTTTTATAGCGGGGCTTTTTATTGGGTGAGAAATGTTTACGCAATTCATGGAGTTAGCAACCGGGCCAAAACCCGCAACTTGCATGTACCAAATCATCCGGTCATGCAAATTGCATGATTGTGAAAAATGCCGCTTCGCTTAACTATATGAATTTAAAGAGAAATCTGATTGTTTCAAAACTGGCACAGCCTTCGCACTACTCCTGACAACCTGCCGCGATGCACTTTCGGCAGTTTCTGAGAAAAACAGGAGTTACTCGTATGAAGAAGTTCGCTATCACTGCCGCTGCTGCCACTGCACTGACCCTGACCATGGCTAACGCATTTGCCGAGACCACTCAAGCGACTCAGGCACCGATGATGCTGGCTGCTGGCGAAGTGACAGAGGCTAAGGAAGACGTTTCCGACACCTGGATCACCACCAAGGTCAAAGCTGACCTGGTCACCGAGAAAGGCATTCCAGGCTCCGACATCAAGGTTGAAACCAACAAGGGCGTTGTGTCCCTGTCTTCTATGACCAAGGTTACTGAGGCACAAAAAGACACCGCTGTGGCAATCACCAAGAAAATCAAAGGCGTCAAAGCCGTATCGGCTGACGGTCTGAAAGCCGAGTAAGGCTAGGCTTCTCGCCTGAACGGGAGAAGGCACGGCACGCGGGCTTAGATATACGTATGCCGTTGCTTTGGAGTTCATGCGAAAGGCCACAGGGACGTGGCCATTACAGGCCCCCGGCATTCGTGCCGGGGGCCTGTTCTATTCTGGGGAGGAAAACCTGGTGTACGGCCAGGAAACCGGGTTGTTCTTTTCGCGAGCAGGCTCGCTCGCACACTGGACCGAGTTTCGTCAGGCAAAAATGCAGTCAAACGTGGGAGCGAGCCTGCTCGCGAAGGCGTCGGCGCTATGCATGAGAAATGCCTGTCCCAGAGGCACGATCACCGCCCACGCTTGCTGGTGATCTCCACCAGCCGATTCCCCACGAAGCGCAAGTATTGGTACATGCCGTTGTTGGGCCCGTAGGTCCATTCCTCCACCGGGTACTCTTCCCGGCGATTGGCGCTGCGTTGGTAGCCCAGGTCATCGCGCGCCGTGGGCTCGCCACACTTCTGCCGCACCTCGCTGGAGCGATCACCGACGCTGATCAATTGGCTGCCGCAGCGCAGGGTCTCGGCGGCTGATGCATGGCCGGTCGCAAGCAGCAGGACCAGGCCGATTCCAGACAGACACTTCATTTTCATTCGGCATCCAGATGCATAGGGGTAATGACGCTACCGTCGCTTTCGGCCTGACCGAGGCTGGCATCGATGAAGTACACGCGGTCATCGGCCAGCTTGCCCTTGTCCACCAGGAAATCCTTGATGCTGCTGGCCCGCTCCTGTCCCAGTTCTCGCAACAGCAGATCACTGCCGCTCCAGAACCTGATGACCCCTTCACGGAGTTTTTCGATGCGGGCCTGTTTATCCAGTTGTGTCCATTCGGTCGGTGGTTGGGTCTTCAGGCGAGTGCGATAGATGCCTTCAAGCAGCGGGGCTTTTTCGTCTTCCGGTACTTCCAGCAACGAAGCTTTGGCCGGGACCTTGTCGCCCCTGCGCTGCAGCATCTTGTAGTAGTTGTACTGGTATTCGCGTTCCAGGCGCTGGGCGGCGAGCAGCGGGCCGTCGCTGCTTTCGGCGGCGGTGCCTTCGATCTCCAGCTTCAACTCTGGCCGTTTGCCCAGGGCTTCGGACAACTTGAGCAGAGCGTTTTCGTTTTCCTTGCTCAGGTCACTGGAGCCCGGCGCGAACGCCACGCTGCCCAGGTCTTCCGAGCCGCCGCCGGCCACCAGCCCGCCGATCAGCTTGAACGGCGCTTGTGCCGCGCGAACCACCAGGTTGCGCAGGGTTTGCCAGACAATCGGCATGACGCTGAACTGCGGATCGTTGAGGTTGCCGGAAACCGGCAGCTCGATGGAGATCCTGCCCTCGGAATCTTTCAGCAAGGCGACGGCGAGCTTGAGCGGCAGGCTCACGGCGTCCGGGCTGTCGACCTTTTCCCCCAGTTGCAGTTGTTCGACCACGACTTTGTTGTCGGCCTGGAGCTGGCCCTTGGTGATCCGGTAATGCAGGTCGAGATTGAGCCGGCCCTTGCGGATGCGATAGCCGGCGAACTTGCCGGAGTACGGCGTCAGGGTGGTCAGCTCGACCCGTTTGAAACTGGTGGCGATGTCGAGGCTGGCCATCGGGTCGAAGGGGTTGACCGCGCCCTTGATCGTGACAGGCGCGTAGCGATCGACCTTGCCTTTCACATCGACTGTGGCGGGCTTGGCCTGGCGGCTGTCGATGGTGCCGATCTCGCCGTTGAGCTGCTGGACGGCTGTGGCGAAGTTCGGCGTCAGGCTGAAGTCGGCGAAATTGGCCGAACCGTCATTGATGGCGATTCCGCCGACATGAATGCCCAGCGGTTTTTCCTTGGGGGCCGGTTTGGCCGCGGTGTTTCTGGCCGGGGCGTCGGCGGGTTGTGGAATCAGCAGGTCGTCGACGTTGGTGGTGCGATCGTCGTTGATCATGAAGCGTGCATAGGGCTGGAACAGGTTGACCTTGTCGATCGACAGGCTGTCGCCATGCTGGTAATTGAGCCCCTGGAGTTCCAGGCGCTGCCATTTGAGGAAGTCACGGGTCTTGAGCGTGTCGAGGGTATGCAACTGATCGACCTGGGCGCGGCCGGTCACGGCGAACGCCAGCGGTTCGGTACTTTTCAGGTCTACCGCCAGATCGCTGCCGAGCATCCCGGAGCGTAGCTCCAGGCGGATGAACGGGTTGATGTAGGCCTGGGCGACCCGCAGGTCGATGTCCTGGGTCTTGACGTTGAGCTTCGCGGTAACCGGATTCAGATTGACCTCGCCATCGGCGAGCAGCTTGCCTTGTTTGCCCAGCCCGGTGTCCAGCTTGAGGTTGAAAGGTGAGCCGTTGAGTGTGTCGTAGTTCTTCAGGTCGAGGTTCAGCGGGCCGAGGTCCAGTGCCACGGCCGGCTGCGCCTGGCGGTCGGCCAGGTGTACCTGGTAATCGCGCAGTTGCACGTCCTTCAGCATCACCTGCCAAGGCTTGCTCGGTGTTGTCGGCTCAGGCTTGGGCGAGTCGGCGGCGGCCGGGGCCGAGGCCGGTTCGGCCTTGACCTTGGGTTTGGCTGCCTGGCTGGCGAAGAGCTTCTGCCAGTCCAACTGCCCGTCGGCTTCCCGAGCGGCCCAGGTCTCGAGTTTGTGGCTGCGGATCTTGCCCACGATGACCTGCTGCTTGCCCAGGTCCAGCGAGGTTTCGCTGACGTCCAGGCGCTCCAGCCTTGCCAGCGGACGGCCGTCGGGCGCCTTGATGGCGAAGGGCGCGACGCTGACCGACGCGTTATTGAGCAGCAGTTCCGTGCCCTTGGCGAGGTTGAGCTTGTACTCGGTGCTGAGGTTCAGCACGCCGTTTTCCAGAACGAGCGGCACTGCGTCTCGCACGTAGGGCCACCAGGCTTTCATCTGGCCCCCGGTCACCTTGAGCGTGCCCTCGGAGGCGATCGGCGCGAGGCTGAAATTACCGGTCCAGTCGATCTGCCCACCCTCGGGACCGACGGCCACCAGGGTCATGTCGGCGCTGTCGTCGGGCAGGGTGCTGAGGTTCTTCAGCTCGAAGTCGAGGGTGTCATACAGGAACTCGATGGGTTCGCTGGGGCGCAGGTCCTGGAAGTGCACGTAGCCGCTGGCCAGTTTGATCCGCTCGACTCGCAAGGGAAACGGCTTGGCGTCGGGATCCGCCGGAGTCGGTTCGCTGGGCGGCAGCTTGAACAGGCCCAGCAGATTCAGCTGGCCGTCCTTGGCGAACACGATCTCGGTCCTGGGCTTGTCCAGCTCGACGTCGGCCAGGTGCAGGGCGCCGGACCACAGACTGTCGAGTTGCAGGTTGGCATAGAGCCGTTCGAAACCGACCTGTTCCTTGCCAGGCTCGCCGACTACCAGCCCCCACAAGGTGACTTCAAGGCTGAAAGGATTGAGCTCGATGCGCTGGATTTGCGCCGGCACCGTCGCATGGGCGGCCAGTTGCTGATTGGCGATCCGCAGGGCAATGCCCGGCAGTATCAGAAAACCCAACAGACTGTAGAGGGCCAGTGCGGTCAACAGGGCGCCGAAAGCGCGAATCAATCCTTTGGGCATGTGTGGCTTCATCTGGTGTGAATCGGAGTGCCTTGGAGTATGGCATGTGATTACGGTTCCGAAGCCACTGTGTTTTATGAGAATTGTCCGTTTTATTCGTGGGAATTGATGGGTGCTCAGAGCTGGAGGATCAGCGTCTTGAGCGGCGGTTGTTGATCCTGCGAGGGAAAATCGCTGCCAGGTGTCAGCACGCTCCACTCGCGAACCGGGCGGCCGGCTTTTTCCGCACAGCGCAATACCTGCTCGCGCCAGTCGTTCATGGACACCTTCGCCAGGTTGTTGCAGCAGATCAGCACGCCATTTTCGGCGGTGGTGAGCAGTGCCGGCTTGAGCAGGCTTTGGTAATCGCGCAACAGGTCGACTGTGCCGAAAGCGCTCTTGGCCCAGGCCGGCGGGTCGAGCAGCACCAGGTCATATTGGCGTTGCTCCAGACGCACGTAAGCGGGCAGCTTCTGCCCGCGGCGTTGACTGATCGGCAGGCCGGCGAGTTGGCGAATCGCCGGGAAATAATCCGACTGGACGAATTCCATCGTCGGCAGGTCGGGATTGAGCAGGCCGTTCTCGCGGCCCACCGCCAGGTTGCCCTCGGCGAAGTCCAGGTTGCACACCTCGCGCGCTCCGCCCGCCGCGGCGCTCAGGCCGACGCCGCAGGTATAGGCGAACAGGTTCAGCACGCTTTTGTTCCGGCTGTGGTCCTTGACCCAGCCCCGGGCGTTGCGCAGATCGAGAAACAGCAACGGATCCTGCCCGGCGTGACGTCCGCGAACCCGGTAATTCAACCCCCACTCATGGCCAACCAGGTCTTGCAAGGCAGCCTCGTCAGGCTGATAAATGCTGTCCTGGCGGTCGATGCGCGAGTTGCCCCGGGCGCGGTCGTTGTAGACCAGCAGGGTATCCAGCCCCAAGTGTTGATTGACGATGCCGTGCAGTTGCAACAGGGCCTCGCGCTCCAGTGACTGATGAAAACTCTGCACCAGCAGCTGCGGGCCGTAGCGGTCGACCGTCAGGCCGGGAGCGCCTTCCTGGCTGCCGTGGAACAGGCGATAGCAATCGGTGCCCTGCTGATGCAGTTGGCCAAGCAGGTCCTGACGCTGGTCGAGGGCGGCGCGCAGCGCCAGATTCAAGGAAGACATGCCGGGCGCGCCTTAAGGAAATTAGGCGCGGGAGTTTAGCAGTTATGGATACCCGGGTATCGCCTGCAGGTTTGAGTCAGGCAGCGCTCTTGTGGCGAGGGAGCTTGCTCCCGCTGGGGTGCGAAGCGCCCCCTGTTTTGCAATAGCGATTTTGCGTCTGCTGCGCAGCCGAGCGGGAGCAAGCTCCCTCGCCACGGGGTTTATGTTGTCTCAGCGGTTCAGGCGCGTGTCGATCAGGCCCTCCACTACGCTAGGATCAGCCAGGGTCGAGGTGTCGCCCAGGCTGTCGAGCTCGTTGCAGGCGATCTTGCGCAGGATCCGCCGCATGATCTTCCCCGAGCGGGTCTTTGGCAGGGCCGGCGCCCACTGGATCAGCTCCGGCTTGGCAAAACTACCGATTTCCTTGCTGACATGAGCCAGCAACTCCTTCTTCAACTCGTCGTTGGCTTCGACCCCGTTCATCGGCGTGACAAAGGCGTAGATGCCCTGGCCCTTCAAGTCATGGGGATAACCCACGACCGCTGCCTCGGCAATGTTGTCGTGCAACACCAGCGCACTCTCTACCTCGGCGGTGCCGATACGGTGGCCCGACACATTGATCACATCGTCGATACGCCCGGTGATCCAATAGTCGCCATCTTCGTCGCGACGGGCGCCGTCGCCGGTGAAGTAGTACCCGGGGTAAGGCTTGAAGTAGGTGTCGACCATTCGTTGGTGGTCGCCGTAGACGCTGCGAATCTGCCCCGGCCAACTGGATTTTATCGCCAGTACGCCGCTGCCCGCGCCGCTGATCTCCTTGCCGACTTCATCCAGCAGCACCGGCTGCACGCCGAACATCGGCCGTGTGGCGCAGCCCGGCTTGAGCCGTGGGGCACTCACCAGGGGGCTGAGCATGATGCCGCCGGTTTCGGTCTGCCACCAGGTATCGACAATCGGGCAGCGTTGTTCGCCTACGACGTTGAAATACCATTCCCACGCTTCCGGGTTGATCGGCTCACCGACACTTCCGAGCAATCGCAGGCTCTTGCGCGAAGTGTCCTGCAGCGGCCCGGCGCCCTCGCGCATCAGCGCGCGCAGGGCGGTCGGGGCGGTGTAGAAGATGTTGACCTGATGTTTGTCGATCACCTGCCAGAACCGCGAACTGCTCGGATGGCTTGGCACGCCCTCGAAGATCAGCGTGGTGGCGCCGTTCGCCAGTGGCCCGTAGACAATATAGCTATGGCCGGTGACCCAGCCGACATCAGCGGTGCACCAGAATACTTCGTTGTCGCGGTAATCCAGCACGTACTTGAAGGTCATCGCCGCCTGCAACAGATAGCCGCCGGTGGTGTGCAGCACGCCCTTGGGTTTGCCGGTGCTGCCGGAGGTGTAGAGGATGAACAGCGGGTCCTCGGCGTCCATCGGTTCGGGGGGGCAGTCGTCGCTCATGTCGTGCATGGCCTGGTGGTACCAGACATCGCGCCCTTCGACCCACTCCACCTCGCCCTGGGTACGCTCCACCACCAGCACGGTGCTGACGTCCGGGCAGCTTTCCAGCGCCTTGTCGACGTTGCGCTTGAGCGGTATGAACCGTCCGCCGCGCACGCCTTCGTCGGCGGTGATGACGGTGCGGCAATCGGCATCGAGAATCCGGTCGCGCAGCGAGTCCGGCGAGAACCCGCCGAACACCACCGAATGCACCGCGCCGATGCGGGTGCAGGCGAGCATGGCGTAGGCCGCTTCTGGAATCATCGGCATGTAGATGCAGACCCGGTCGCCTTTTTTCACGCCACGGCTTTTCAGCACGTTGGCCAGGCGGCACACATGATGGTGAAGTTTCTTGTAGGTGATCTGTGCCGATTCGGCGGGATTGTCGCCTTCCCAGATGATCGCGATCTGATCGCCGCGCGTGTCCAGGTGACGGTCGATGCAGTTGGCGCTGACGTTCAGCTTGCCACCGGTGAACCAGCTCGCTTCGCCGCTCTTCAAATCGTAGCGCTGGACGGTTTGCCAGGGCGTCATCCAGTCAAGAAAACGCGTGGCCTGCTCGGCCCAGAAGGCGCTGGGGTGTTCGATGGATTCTTTATAGAGCCGCTTGTACTCGTCCTGACTCAATTGCGCAGCCCGGCGGACGGCATCGGCGTGGGGGTACTGGCTGATATCGAACATGACGGTTCCTTATTCTTGTTTTGCGACAAGACATAAAGATGCGCCGAGTAAAAATCGAGTTCAAGTCGTACATGGAGCCAATGTGGGAGCGAGCTTGCTCGCGATAACGATTTAACATCCAACAAAGGAGTTGTCTGTTAGACCGCTATCGCGAGCAAGCTCGCTCCCACAGGGATCAGCGGTGATCTGTAGGAGCGGGGGACGATCAGCCGCGATGACGTCCGCGGAAGTAGCTGATCAGGCCTTGGGTCGAAGCATCTTCGGCCGGGCTTTCTTCGCTGCCCACCAGGCGGTTGTAGACGCCTTTGCCCAGTTCCTTGCCAAGTTCCACGCCCCATTGGTCGAAGGCATTGATGCCCCAGACCACGCTTTGCACGAATACCTTGTGCTCATACAGCGCAACCAGTGCACCGAGGCGGCGCGGGCTGATGCGTTCGACCACCAGGGTGTTGCTCGGGCGGTTGCCCGGGATCACCTTGTGGGGGGCGAGCTTCTGCACTTCTTCTTCACTGGCGCCTTTATCGCGCAACTCGGCCTCGGCCTCGCTGCGAGTCTTGCCGAGCATCAGCGCCTGGCTCTGGGACAGGCAGTTGGCGTACAGCCACTGATGATGGTCGGCAACCGGGTTGAAGCTGACGATCGGCACGATGAAATCGGCCGGGATCAGTTGGGTGCCCTGGTGCAGCAATTGATGGTAGGCGTGCTGACCGTTGGCGCCGACGCCACCCCAGATCACTGGCCCCGTATCGGTGGACACCGGCGTGCCATCCTGGCGGACGCTCTTGCCGTTGGATTCCATGTCCAGTTGCTGGAGATGCTTGGTGATGTTGCGCAGATAGTGGTCGTACGGCAGGATCGCATGGCTTTGCGCACCCCAGAAATTGCCGTACCACACGCCAAGCAGCGCCAGCAGCACCGGCATGTTCTGGTCGAACGGTGCGCTCTGGAAATGCTGGTCCATGGAATAGGCGCCGGACAACAGCTCCTTGAAGTTCGACATGCCGATGGCCAGGGCGATTGGCAGACCGATGGCCGACCACAGCGAGTAACGGCCGCCGACCCAGTCCCACATCGGGAAGATGTTTTCTTCGCGGATGCCGAAGGCCACCGCGGCGGCGTTGTTGCTCGATACCGCGATGAAGTGGCGATAGAGCTCCGCTTCCGAGCCACCTTGTGCCAGGTACCAGGCACGAGCGGCCTCGGCATTCTTCAGGGTCTCGAGGGTATTGAAGGATTTCGACGAGACAATGAACAACGTGGTCTCGGCGCGCAGCTTCTGGGCCAGCTCGTGGAACTCACTGCCGTCGATGTTCGCCAGGTAGTGACAGCGCACGCCTTTATGCGTGTAGGACAACAGCGCTTCGGACACCAGCTGCGGGCCGAGGAAGGAGCCACCGATGCCGATGTTCACCACGTCGGTGATCGGTTTTTCGGTGTAGCCGCGCCACAGACCGTCGTGAATGCGACCGACCAGATCGGTAATCTGGTTCAGCACTTTGTGCACATCGGGCATGACGTTGACGCCATTGACCAGCAATTTGTCGCCGACCGGGCGACGCAGCGCGGTGTGCAGGGCCGGGCGGTTCTCCGAGGCGTTGACGATTTCGCCTTCGAACAGCGCCTGGATCGCGCCCTTGAGGTCGACTTCGTTGGCCAGGTTTACCAACAGGTCGCGGGTCTGGGCGTTGATCAGGTTCTTCGAATAGTCGAGAAACAGGCCGCAGCTCGACAGGGTGAATTGATTGAAACGCTGCGGATCGGCATTGAACGCTTCGCGCATGCTGAAATCCTGCATGGCTTTGCGGTGGTCATTCAGCGCTTGCCAGGCGGGCAGAGCGGTCACGTCGTGAGGAGTTCGGTAATACGCCATCGCTGCGGGTTTCCTTTTACTTTGAACGGCCTTTTTAACACTGAAAATTCCGGAGCGGCCCGAGAAGGGCGTCCGGACAACTGCGTCGACACGATCGCCAGACGCAGGGCGACTACAGTAAACCTCGCGTTGCGATCTGTCTTGACTTTGTCTGACAGTTTCCCGGTACTTTTTTATACAACAGCGGGTGAGAGGGGCCGACAGGCGGAGTTGATCAACTGTGGGAGCGAGCTCGCGATAGCTATATGTCAGTCGGCATCTTCTTCGACTGGTCCTCCGCTATCGCGAGCAAGCTCGCTCCCACAGGGGAGAGGGGGCCAAGCGTCTCGGTCAGGCCACCTGGACCGGAATGGCGTTGCTGGTGTGGCTCAGTTCGTTGCCCGGCGCCATGTAGAGCATGCGCGGCTTGAAGTTGAGCAGTTCGGCTTCGCTGTAATGGGCATAGGCGCAGATGATGACGCGGTCTCCGACCTTGGCCTTGTGCGCCGCAGCGCCGTTGACCGAGATCATCCGCGAGCCTTCTTCGCCACGGATGGCGTAGGTGGTGAAGCGCTCGCCGTTGTCGACGTTGTAGATCTGGATCTGTTCGTATTCGCGGATGCCCGACAGGTCCAGCCACTCACCGTCAATGGCGCAGGAGCCTTCGTAGTCGAGCACGGCGTGAGTGACTTCGGCGCGGTGCAGCTTGGCCTTGAGCATGATGGCGTGCATGAGTGTTTCCTCTGGTCGGGTCCAAACGGCGGGCAGTTTGCCCGAAGGCTGCCGAGGCGGCAATAACACCTCAGAGCCCCTGTGGGAGCGAGCTTGCTCGCGATAGCGGTAGTTCAGTTCCGAATGTATTGGCTGACAGCCCGCTATCGCGAGCGAGCTCGCTCCCACAGGGTTTTGTGATGTTCAGGCGGGCGTGTCGAGTTCCAGATGCAGGTTGTCGATCAGGCGCGTGGTGCCCAGAAAGGCGGCGACCAGAATCACCAGGTCGCGATCCTCGCTCACAGCTGGGCGCAAGGTCCTGGCGTCACGGATTTCCAGGTAATCGGGACGCAGGCCGGCGGATTCGAGCTGTTTGAGCTGTTCGCCAATCAGCGCCGGGAAGTCCCGTTGCCCCTGCCTGATCGCTTCGGCGATCTGGCTCAGGGCACGGTAGACCACGGGCGCCACGGCGCGCTGCTCGGGGCTGAGAAAACCGTTGCGCGAAGACAGCGCCAGGCCGTCCTCGGCGCGCACGGTCGGCTCGCCGATGATCTGGATCGGCATGTTCAGGTCATGCACCAGCGCGCGGATCACCGCCAGTTGCTGGAAATCCTTCTGGCCGAACACCGCCAGATCCGGCTGGACCATGTTGAAGAGCTTGCTGACCACCGTCGCCACGCCTTCGAAATGCCCCGGACGGCTGGCGCCACACAGGCCTTCGGACAACTGCGGGACGCTGACGCGGGTCTGTCCGGCCATGCCATCGGGATACATCTCCTCCACGCTGGGCGCGAACAGCAGATGGCAGCCGGCCTGGAGCAGTTTCTCCTGGTCGGCCGCGAGGGTGCGCGGATATTTGTCGAGGTCTTCGCCAGCGCCGAATTGCAGCGGATTGACGAAAATACTCGCTACGACAAAATCGGCCCGCTGCGCCGCCTTGGTCACCAGCGCCATGTGCCCGCTGTGCAGGTTGCCCATGGTCGGGACAAAGGCGATGCGTTTGCCTTCGCCGCGGGCGCGGGCCACGGCGGCGCGGAGTTCGCGTACGGTCTTGACGGTGTTCATGCGGAAAATCCGTGCTCGGCGCCAGGGAAGGTTGCCGCCTTCACTTCAGCGACATAGGCGGACAAGGCTGCCTGGAGAGTGGTTTGCCCGGCCATGAAATTCTTCACGAACTTGGGTACGCGGCCGGTAATCGACAGCCCAAGCATGTCGTGGAGCACCAGTACCTGGCCGTCGGTAGCGTTACCGGCGCCGATGCCGATCACCGGGATTTTTACCGCCTGAGTGATTTCCTGCGCCAGCTCGCTGGGTACGCATTCGAGCAGCAACATGGCGGCACCGGCCTGTTCCAGCGCAATCGCATCGGCACGCATCTGCCGCGCCTGGTTTTCGTTGCGGCCCTGGACCTTGTAGCCACCGAGGATATTCACCGCCTGGGGCGTCAGTCCCAGGTGTGCGCACACCGGGATACCGCGCTCGGCCAGCAGGCGGATCGAGTCGGCCAGCCACAACGCGCCTTCGACCTTGACCATGTGGGCACCGGCCTGCATGAGCATGGCGCTGTTGGTCATGGTTTGTTCGAGGGTGGCGTAGGCCATGAACGGCAGGTCGGCGAGGATCAGTGCGTCGGTGTTACCGCGTTTGACGGCGGCTACATGGTAGGCCATCTCGGCGGTGGTCACCGGCAGCGTGCTGTCGTGACCTTGCAGCACCATGCCGAGGGAATCGCCCACCAGCAGCACTTCGACACCGGCCTCGTTGCAGGCATGGGCGAAGGTTGCGTCATAGCAGGTCAGCATGGTGATTTTTTCACCTTTCTGCTTGAGACCTTGCAGCGTGGTCAGGGTAATAGCTGGCATGAAAAAGTCCTCATTAGGCGCTCCAATACAGGCGCACCTTCTATGCGTGGTGCTTGTAAGGCCTGGATTACGCCCATTAGCGCCGCGTTGGCGGCGACGGGACGCCTATAGTCGTGAGGAGCAACCGGGAAGTCAATTGGATGTGTTACCGGTGGGTGTTACCGAGGTTACTGATGCGTTTCAGCGTGTAGGCGTGTTTAAAAACTGACTGCCTGGTCCCGGATTTTTTGTGGGAGCGAGCCTGCTCGCGAAGCGGTGTGTCAGTGGATATGTGGATAACGGATCCACCGCCTTCGCGAGCAGGCTCGCTCCCACAGGGGATTGGTTTCAGTTAGCAGGCAGGCGCTCCAGGCCGACGAAGGGGCACGCCGCGAGGAGGTCCTTGAGCAAACGCCCATCGGCCAGGCGCAGGTCGGCGGGCGCGAGCTCGGCCAATGGATACAGGACAAAGGCTCGGGCCTGCATATGGTAATGAGGGACTTTGAGGCGCGGCTCGTCGATCAGGTGATCACCGAACAGCAGAATATCCAGGTCCAGGGTGCGCGGGCCCCAGCGCTCGAGGCGCTCGCGACCCTGGCCGGTTTCGATGGCCTGTAGTGCATCGAGCAAGTCCAGCGGCGCGAGGTCGCTGTCCAGCGCCGCAACGGCATTGGTATAGCGCGGCTGGCCGGGGAGCAGGGAATCGCTTTGATAAAACGCCGAGACACCTACCAGTTGCGTGTCAGGCAACTGCGCCAGCGCCTCGACGGCGCTGCGCAATTGTTCGGCGGGCTCGGCCAGGTTGCTGCCCATGCCGATGTAGATGCGTTCCATCGTCACTCGCCCGAGGCGCTTGGTACACCGGCACGTTTGCGCTTGGCGCCACTGCTGCGGCGACGTTTGCGCGGGCCGCTGGCGCCGTCATCCTTGCCGCTCAGTTCGCGAATCATGTCGCGGCGCTCGCTGTCGTTGGCGTCCTGGTAATCGGTCCACCATTCGCCCAGGCCATCGGTCTGTTCGCCGGCGCTTTCGCGCAACAGCAGGAAGTCGTAACCGGCGCGGAAACGCGGGTTGTCCAGCAGCAGGTCGGCGCGTTTGCCGCTGCGCCGCGGCAGGCGCTCTTGCATGTCCCAGATCTCGCGGATCGGCATCGTGAAGCGTTTTGGAATGGCGATGCGCTGGCATTGCTCTGCGATCAGCTCGTGGGCGGCTTCCTGCATCGCCGGAATCGGCGGCATGCCGCGTTCCTGCAAACGCAGGACTCGGGCGGGCAGGGCGGGCCAGAGCAAGGCGGCGAACAGGAACGCCGGGGTCACCGGTTTGTTCTGCTTGATGCGCAGGTCGGTGTTGATCAACGCTTCGCTGATCAAGGTGTGGGTGTAGGTCGGGTTGTATTCCAGCGCCTCGGCACTGGCGGGGAACAGCGGGTCGAACAACTGCAGGTCGACGAGCATTTCGAAGGTGTCTGCGGCATGACCCGAGAGGAACAACTTGAGCACTTCTTCGAACAGCCGTGCCGACGGGATTTCCCTCAGCATCGGCGCCAGTTCGCGAATCGGCAGGGCGCTGTGCTTTTCAATGCCAAAATCCAGCTTGGCGGCGAAACGCACGGCCCGCAGCATCCGCACCGGGTCTTCCTGGTAACGCTGCCTGGGATCGCCAATCAGGCGGATAAGCCGGTTGCGGATGTCGTGAACGCCGTTGGCGTAATCGAGGATGCGTTCGCTGACCGGGTCGTAATACAGCGCGTTGATGGTGAAGTCGCGGCGCTGCGCGTCTTCTTCCAATGTGCCGTAGACGTTATCGCGCAGGATGCGCCCGCTCTCGTTGCGCGAAGACTGGTTGCTGTCTTCTTCTTCGTCGTTTTGCGGGTGGTTGGCGCGGAACGTCGCGACCTCGATGATTTCGCGGCCGAAGTGGATGTGCACCAGCTTGAAGCGCCGCCCGATGATCCGCGCATTGCGGAACTCGGCTCGTATCTGCTCAGGCGTGGCACTGGTGGCGACGTCGAAATCCTTGGGCGTGATACTGAGCAGCATGTCGCGCACGCAACCACCGACCAGGTAAGCCTGGTAGCCGGCGTTCTGCAGGCGTTCGACGATGTTCACCGCGTAACGGCTGAATTGGGCCTTTTGCAACGAATGCTGGCCGCTGTTGAGCACTTCAGGCGTGCTGCGGATGTGTTGCGTACGACGCAAGGGAGAACGGAATGACTGGAACAGCTTCTTCAGCATGGGATGCACTGTTTGAAGGAATATTCGGCCAAAAACGAGGAATGACCGCATGATGGGCGGGGATTCTAGCATTTAGTCGAGGGATGGTGTAGGACACAGGAGTTTTGAGCTGCAAGCTTTAGGCGACGAGCTTGTAGGCTGCGGGGAAGGCGGAATGACAGAAACCACAAGGGGAGCCGAAGCTCCCCCAGAATTAGTTGCGTGCTCTGTTTTTATTATTGGTTTCGGGCTTTTTGTTTTTGTTGAGTGCCCGCGCCACGAGGTTTCCCTTCGTGACCCTCCCAATCGGGAGCCAAGAGCAAACGGATTGCTTTGGTCGCTGTGTTGCAGTGATCAATCGATCCAACCAGTTCAGGCACCTGTCTTGAGACAGTTTTATTGTTCTCGGCCTGGTTGTGGGGCAAGCCCCAAATACAACGCCTCTCCAAAAGAATCAGTTAGCTGCGCCTCTCGCCGTCTTGTTTTTATTGTGCGTGAGTCGATTCGTCTTATTTTTATTGTCTTGTGCATTGCTTGTTATTGTTCTTGTACCAAAGCTATAGCAGGGTGCGTGCCAACTTTTGGAAGGCCCAGAGAAACCGGGGGTTCTATGGTTATAGCGGTTTTCTCGAGGCGAAAAAAAGCCGGGGTTTCGTTACCGTAAACCCCGGCATCTGTTACGTGAAAAAACTGAGGTAACAGTTTTTTCACAGCCTGCGGTGTCACCTGCGTGTTTCAGCTCTCGCTGGCGACGCCCGTCTTGCGTCGTGGGATACCCAGGCGCTGGCGGCGCTCCCACAGGCACTTGCGGCTCACGCCCAGCTTGCGCGCCAGTTCCGTCTCGGTCATGTGGTCCTGGTGCTCCAGGACGAAGTGCTGGAAGTAGTCCTCCAGCGACAGGTCTTCGGTGGGTTCGTGGCTGGTGTTGTTGGCGCCGCCGCCCTGTTGAGGGGCCAGGCCGATGAATTCTTCATCGTCCAGGTCACTCAATTCGATGTCGATCCCCAGCAGGTCGGCGGAAATTTCCGGGCTCTCGCACAGGATCACCGCGCGCTCCACGGCGTTTTCCAGCTCACGGACGTTACCCGGCCAGGCGTAATGACGAATGGCTTGTTCGGCGTCGGGGGCAAATTTCAGGTCGGTGCGGTTGACCCGCGCGCTCTGGCGGGCAAGGAAGGCATTGGCAATCTCGTTGACGTCCGCGCCGCGCTCGCGCAGTGGTGGCAGCTTCAGGGCAATCACGTGCAGCCGGTAATACAGGTCTTCACGGAACTGACCGATTTTCGCCAGGCTCTTGAGGTCGCGGTGCGTCGCGGCGATCAGGCGCACATCGACCTTTTGCGACTGGACCGAACCGACTCGACGAATCTCGCCTTCCTGGAGGACGCGCAACAGCCGCGCCTGGGCTTCCAGGGGCAGCTCGCCGATTTCGTCAAGAAACAGCGTGCCACCGTCCGCCGCTTCGACCAGGCCGGCACGCCCCGCACTGGCGCCGGTGAAGGCGCCTTTCTCATGGCCGAACAGCTCGGACTCGATCAGGCTTTCCGGGATGGCCGCACAGTTCACCGAAATCATTGGCGCCTTGGCTCGGCGGGACAGGTTATGCAGCGCCCTGGCCACTAGCTCCTTGCCGGTGCCGGACTCGCCCTGGATCAGGACGTTGGAATCGGTCGGTGCCACTTTGCGGATCTTGCTGTAGAGGTCCTGCATGGGTGGGCAGGAGCCGATGATGCCGATTTCGCCGTTGCTGTTGCTGGCGCCCGCCTTGCCTGGAGCAGCGGCCTTGCCGTTCGTCGGTTCCGAAGGCTGGCTGGTCGCCGTTTGTCGGTCACGCAGGATTCGAGCGACGGCCTGAAGCATTTCGTCGTGGTCGAACGGCTTGGCGATGTAGTCGACCGCACCCATTTTCATGGAGTCGACCGCCGAGCGCAGGCTGGCATAACTGGTCATGATCAGCACAGGCGTGCCCTGGCCGAGCTTGATCAACTCGGTCCCCGGGGCACCAGGCAGGCGCAGGTCACTGACGATCAGGTCAAACGTTGGAATGCTGAAACGCTCTTGTGCTTCCTGCACGGAACCGGCTTCGCTGACCTGGTACTGGTTGCGTTCCAGCAGGCGGCGCAAGGCGGAGCGGATAATTGTTTCGTCTTCGACGATCAAAATGTGCGGCATTGATTCGATTCTCTCGACGGTCTCAGTTCACAGCGGACGTCGCTTCGACATGACGCGGCAAGGTCACCCGGATACGGGTGCCGCGTTGGCTCTGAACATCGGCCGGGCTGTCGATGGTGATTTGTCCATAATGCTCTTCAACGATGGAATAGACCAGTGCGAGGCCCAGACCGGTGCCTTCGCCAGGATCCTTGGTGGTAAAGAAAGGTTCGAACAATCGATCCATGATGTTCTGTGGAATACCGCTGCCTTCGTCTTCGACGATCAGGTCGACCGTGTGTTCAAAGGCTTCGCTCTTGACCCGTACCGCGCTCCCGGCCGGCGAGGCGTCGCGCGCGTTGGAAAGCAGGTTGATCAGTACCTGGGCGAGTCGTTGGGGATCGCCATCGACCCAATGATCGGGGTCGCACAGGTTGAAGAACTGAACTTCGAAATTGCGCCGGTTGAGTGCCAGCAGGCCAATGGCGTCCTGGGCAACTTCGGCCAGGCACACCGGTTCGTCGTTGTGCTGGTGGCCGCCGGCGTGGGCGAAACTCATCAAGGATTGGACAATGCGCGACACGCGCTTGGTCTGTTCGAGAATCTGCCCGCTGATTTCCGTCAGCTCACCGTCGTCCTCGCGTTCTTCGCGCAGGTTCTGCGCCAGGCAGGCGATGCCGGTGATCGGGTTGCCGATTTCGTGGGCCACGCCGGCGGCCAGTCGTCCGATGCTGGCCAGGCGCTCGGAATGGACCAGTTTGTCTTCGAGCATCTGGGTGTCGGTCAGGTCTTCCACCAGCAGCACCAGGCCGCTGTTGCCCGGCGCCAACGGCTCGTCGATCGCCGCCTTGTGCAGGTTCAGCCACCGGGTCTGGCCGTCAAGAGCCAAGTGCTGTTTGTGCAGGTGTTCGTCCGGCAGGTCGATGAAGCCTTGCAGCAAACCTTTCCACGGCTCGCCCAGGGTACTCAGGCGCGAGCCGACCACGCGCTGGGCGGCGATGCCGGTCAGCTCCTCCATGGCCTTGTTCCACATGAGGATTTCCTGGTCCTTGGCCAGCGAACAGACGCCCATCGGCAGTTCCTGCAGGGTCTGGCGGTGGTAGCGGCGCAAGGCGTCCAGCTCGGCGGCGAGGCCAGTGAGGCGCGAGTGGTAGTCCTCGAGGCGGCTTTCGATGAAGTGGATGTCTTCGGTCACGTAGTTTTCGCCGCCTGCCTTATAAGGCAGGAAGGTCTCGACCATGTCCTGGGCCACGCTGGGGCCCATCAGGCCGGACAGGTTGGCTTCGATCCGGTCGCGCAAGCGACGCAACGCGTACGGGCGACGCTCATCGAACGGCAGGTAAAGATCGCGCAGGGCCTGTTCGACTTCCTTTTGTGCGGCCTTGGCGCCCAGCGGCTTGGCCAGTTGCGTGGCGAATTCCTGGGGCGAGGCGGCATGCAGTTCCCGGCGTTGCGGGCGACGCACGTTATCCACGGCGCAGGCTTCGGCGGCGCTGGCTTCTTCACTGCTGGCGTTGGTGAACAGCGAAATCAGGGTGAACATCAGCACGTTCGCCGCCAGCGAGGCGATGGCTGCCATGTGCCAGCTGGTGTCGTCGAGCACGTAGATCATGTTCAGCAGCGGGATGTAGAACCCCTGCAGGTTGCCCAGCAGCGGCAACAGCATCGCGACCAGCCAGACCAGGATCCCGGCCAGCAGGCCGGCGATAAAACCGCGGCGGTTGGCGGTTGGCCAATACAGGACCGACAGCACGCCGGGCAGGAACTGCAGGGTGGCGACGAACGCGACGATGCCCAGGTTGGCCAGATCCTGCCCGTCGCCCAGCATCAGGTAGAAACCATAACCGGCCATGATGATCGCAACGATCAGCGCGCGGCGGGTCCATTTCAACCAGCGGTAGATATTTCCTTCCGCCGGCGGCTGGTAGAGCGGCAGCACCAGATGATTGAGGGCCATGCCCGACAACGCCAAAGTGGTGACGATGATCAGGCCGCTGGCCGCCGACAGCCCGCCGATATAGGCCAGCAATGCCAGGGCCTTGCTGTTGGCGGCAATGCCGATGCCGAGAGTGAAGTATTCCGGATTGGTGCTGGCGCCGAGTTTCAGACCTGCCCACAGAATCAGTGGCACCGCCAGGCTCATCAACAGCAGGAACAGCGGCAGGCCCCAGCTTGCGCTGACCAGTGAGCGCGGGTTGAGGTTTTCGGTGAAGGTCATGTGGTACATGTGCGGCATCACGATTGCCGAGGCGAAGAACACCAGCAACAGGGTGCGCCACGGGCCTTCCTGCAAAGGCGTATGCAGGGCGGCGAGGGCGGTCTGGTTCTGCAACAGCCAAAGCTCCAGCTGTTGCGGGCCATCGAACACGCCGTACAGCGCGTAGAGGCCGACGCCACCGATGGCGATCAGCTTGATCACCGATTCAAAGGCAATGGCGAATACCAGGCCTTCGTGTTTTTCCCGGGTGGCGATGTGCCGGGAGCCGAAAAAAATCGTGAACAGAATGATCAGCGCGCAGAAGCTCAGCGCTACTCGATGTTGCACCGGTTCGCGGGTCAGGATGCTGATGGAATCGGCCACGGCCTGGATTTGCAGAGCGAGCAGCGGTAACACGCCGACCAGCATGAAGATCGTGGTCAGCGCGCCGGCCCAGGTGCTGCGAAAGCGGAAGGCGAACAGGTCGGCAAGCGATGACAGCTGGTAGGTACGGGTGATCTTCAGGATTGGATAAAGCAACACAGGCGCCAGCAGGAAGGCCCCGGACACCCCAAGGTAGCTGGACAGGAAACCATAGCCATACTGATAGGCCAGCCCGACCGTGCCATAAAACGCCCATGCGCTGGCGTAGACCCCCAGCGACAGGGTGTAGGTCAGCGGGTGGCGGATGATCGCCCGGGGGATCATGCCTCGTTCGCTGATCCAGGCCACGCCGAACAGCACCGCCAGGTAGGCGGCGCTGATCAGGATCATCTGGGTCAGGCTAAAGCTCATCGGCATCTTTTTGGCTCTGCAGGATGAAGGTCACGACGATCAGGATCAGCCAGAGCAGATACGGCCGATACCAGGCACCCGTGGCATCGATCCACCAATCCATGATGGCCGGGGAGAACAGGTAGATCCCCACTACCAAAAGCAGGACCAAGCGATAGATGTACATCCCGGCCTCTCTTTGTTTATGCGCGTGCCCGAAAACGTGCGGCGATGGTAACGGATAGGCGGCAGGCTGCAAGGGCCGTCATGGTATTTGCGCTTCGGGCAGGGTGAGGACGCGCGGGATCTTGCTCGCATCCCAGTGCCGAATGCCCCAGGCCAGCAGTTCGCGGGGGCTGGCATCGCAGAGTTCCGGGCCCGGTTGCTGGCCCAGTGCGCGCAATGCCCGTAACAGCAGCGGCGTAGCCTGGTCCGCTGTCAGCGGCGGTGAACGATAGGATTTGCCGAGCTTGTGCCCGTCGGGCTGGGTGATCAGCGGCACATGCAGGTAACGCGGTTGTGGCAGCCCGAGGAGTTCCTGAAGGTAGAGCTGGCGGGGCGTGGAGTCCAGCAGATCAGCGCCGCGAACGATATCGGTGACGCCTTGCCAGGCGTCGTCCAGCACCACCGCCAGCTGATAGGCGTAGAGCCCGTCACGACGACGGATCACGAAATCACCGGCCTCACGGCCCAGATGCTGGCGAAATTCGCCCTGGACCCGGTCGGTGAAGTGATATTCAAGCTCGGGGACGCGCAGGCGGATGGCGGCGTCCTCGGTGTCGTGGCCGGCGTTGCGGCATAGCCCTGGGTAAATACCCTGATACGGTTCCAGTTGCTTGCGCGAACAGGTGCAGGCGTAGGCCAGGCCTTGGCTGAACAAGCGATCGATGACCAGTTGATAGGCTTCATGGCGGTCGCTCTGGCGGACCATTTCGCCATCCCATTCAAAACCATAGGTTTGCAGCGCATTAAGGATCGCCGCTTGCGCGCCGGGCTCTTCCCGCGGTGGGTCGAGGTCTTCCATGCGCAACAACCAGCGCCCGCCCGCGGCCCGGGCGTCGAGGTACGATGCCAGGGCGGCGACCAGCGAGCCGAAGTGCAGGTGGCCGCTGGGGGTGGGGGCGAAGCGTCCGATGTAGGCAGTCATAAGGCGAATGTCATTGGGGTCAGGGCGGTAGGCAATCTCGACAACAAAACATATCCCCTGTGGGAGCGAGCCTGCTCGCGATATAGCGGTGTATCTGTCATATCAAGCTGGCTGACCCACCGCTTTCGCGAGCGGGCTCGCTCCCACAGAGGGATAATCAGCCTGGAGAAAATATCGGAAACAAAAAACGGAGCGTATGAACGCTCCGTTTCGGTGACAGCCCCGGCGATTACTTGCCGACCTGTTTTTCCTTGATTTCCGCCAGGGTCTTGCAGTCTACGCACATGTCTGCGGTTGGACGTGCTTCCAGTCGCTTGACGCCGATCTCGACGCCACAGGACTCGCACCAGCCGTATTCTTCGTCTTCGATCAGTTGCAGCGTCTTGTCGATTTTCTTGATCAGCTTGCGTTCCCGGTCACGGGCGCGCAGTTCGAGGGCGAACTCTTCTTCCTGGCTGGCACGGTCGGCCGGGTCGGGGAAGTTGGCAGCGTCGTCCTTCATATGGTCCACGGTGCGGTCGACTTCCAGCATCAAGTCCTGTTTCCACTTGTTCAGGATCTTGGTGAAGTGCGCGCGCATCGGGGCGCCCATGTACTCTTCGCCCGGTTGTGGGATATACGGCTCAAACCCGCTGAGCGACTGATTTTGATTCTGCTTTGCTTGGGTGGGCATGAATGGACCGCCTCTACTCTTGTAATCCACTACGCAGGATTGCTCCATCACCGACACCTGCCGGCCCTGCGGCTGCAAGCGGGCGAACTTACCAGATCAAATCGGGCCGCGCTACTCCCGGTTGTCGAGCCTGCGGCGGCCGGGGCCTGTAAAACGTGGCCGGGTTCGCTTCGGTGGGGGTGCAATCCTGCTCAATGCTTGATTCTAGTCAAGCCTGGGCCAATCGCCGAAGCCATTTCCAGCGATCTACGGTAGGACCATTGTGTATTCCCGCTCGTTCCCGCACCGCTGCCCGAGTTGGGTAGAATCGGTTCTTTTTTCGTGAAGGAGGGCCCCAATGGCCCAGCCCTACAGCGCACGCAGCCGTGCCATCGAACCGTTCCATGTCATGGCGCTGCTGGCGCGTGCCAACGAATTGCAGGCTGCCGGGCACGACGTCATCCATCTGGAGATCGGCGAGCCGGACTTCACCACCGCCGAGCCGATCATCCAGGCCGGCCAGGCCGCCCTGGCGGCCGGCAAGACCCGTTACACCGCAGCCCGCGGCATTCCCGAGTTGCGCGAGGCCATCGCCGGCTTTTATGCGCAGCGCCACGGCGTCGACATCGATCCGCGGCGCATCCTGGTCACGCCGGGTGGGTCTGGTGCCTTGTTGCTGACCAGTGCCCTGCTCGTCGACCCGGGCAAGCATTGGTTGCTGGCCGATCCTGGCTACCCCTGCAACCGCCATTTCCTGCGCCTGATCGAAGGTGCTGCGCAATTGGTGCCAGTAGGGCCGGACGTGCGTTACCAACTGACCCCGGACCTGGTGGATCGCCATTGGGATCAAGACAGCGTGGGGGCATTGGTGGCATCGCCGGCCAACCCGACCGGGACGATTCTCTCTCGGGACGAGTTGGCGGGGTTGTCCAGGGCAATCAAAGGCCACAATGGCCATCTGGTCGTCGATGAGATCTATCACGGCCTGACTTATGGCACCGACGCCACCAGTGTGCTGGAAGTGGACGACGATGCTTTTGTTCTCAACAGTTTTTCCAAGTATTTCGGTATGACCGGTTGGCGGCTCGGTTGGCTGGTGGCCCCTTCGGCGGCGGTCAGTGAGCTGGAGAAACTTGCGCAGAATCTTTACATCAGTGCGCCGAGCATGGCCCAGTACGCGGCCCTGGCCTGTTTCGAACCCGCGACCATCGAGATTTTCGAGCAGCGTCGTGCCGAGTTTGCGCGGCGTCGCGACTTCCTGCTGCCGGCGTTGCGTGGGTTGGGATTCGGCATCGCGGTGGAGCCCGAAGGTGCGTTCTATCTTTACGCCGATATCAACGCGTTCGGCGGCGATGCCTTTGCGTTCTGCCAGCATTTCCTGGAAACCGAACACGTGGCGTTCACGCCGGGGCTGGATTTCGGTCGGCACCAGGCCGGTCATCATGTGCGTTTTGCCTACACCCAAAGCCTGCCTCGGCTACAGGAAGCGGTGACGCGAATCGAACGTGGACTGCGGAGCTGGCGAGGCTGATGCGTTTTTCTCCTGCACTGGAAGAAGGTCGACTGATTCGACGTTACAAGCGTTTTCTCGCCGATATCGAGACCATTGACGGCGAACTGCTCACCATCCACTGCCCGAACACCGGCTCGATGCTCAATTGCATGGCCGAGGGCGCACGCGTCTGGTTCAGCCGCTCCAGCGATCCCAAGCGCAAGCTGCCAGGGACCTGGGAAATAGGCGAAACCCCTCAAGGCCGGTTGGCCTGCATCAACACCGCGCGAGCCAACCCCCTGGTGGAAGAGGCGCTGCGCGCGGGTGTCATCAAAGAGCTGAACGGTTTTGTCGGGCTGAAGCGCGAAGTCGCCTACGGCGTGGAGAACAGCCGTATCGATTTTCGACTCGACTATGCCGACCAGACCTCGGCCTGGGTCGAGGTCAAAAGTGTCACGCTGGGTTTCGATGCAACAAACGTGGCGGCATTTCCCGATGCGGTGACGCTGCGTGGCGCCAAACATCTGCGGGAACTGGCTTGTCTGGCCCGCGACGGCGTACGGGCGGTGCAGCTGTATTGCGTAAACCTGAGTGGCATCGACGCGGTGCGCCCGGCGCAGGAAATCGACCCGGTGTACGCGGCGGCGTTGCGTGAGGCGGTGGCCGCCGGGGTGGAAGTGTTGGCCTACGGGGTCACCTTGACGCCGGAGCAGATATGGGTGGATCGCCCGCTGCCGGTTTTGCTTGAACCGCTACAGGTCGACCCAGATGCCCTGATCATCCTCCCGGCTGTGTAGCGCGGCCAGGAACTGCCCGGCGCAAGGGCCGGCGACGCATTCACCGCTTTCAATCAGGAACAGCGCGCCATGGGTCGCGCACTGGATCAGGCTGGCGCTGGGGTCGAGGAACTGGTCAGGCTGCCACTCCAGCGGCACACCGCGATGCGGGCAGCGGTTGAGATAGACGTAGGCCTGGCCTGCACGTCGCACGGCCAGGACCTTGCGCCCTTCAATGTCGAAGCCGCGACTGCTGTTGCCCGGTAACTCAGCGGCGGCGCAAAGGTATTTCATGTGGGTCTCGACATGTCTGTGAATCCTCCTGTGGGATTCATGTGGCATAGGTTCCGCGCTTGACGGTCAAATGAAAACAATTATCAAATGGCGCCTCCCTCACAGGTGACCGAGGATACGTCGCCAGGCTCGGCCCTGTGAAAAATTTCTCTGAGGAAGCTGTCCGATGCGCTTGAATTTCCGCGTTGCTGCGCTCTGTGTCGTCCTTTTGGCCAGCCAGGGAGCGCTGGCGGCCGATCTGCCGCAACGCTGGGTGAGCGCTGGGGGTGCCTTGTCGGAGTGGGTCAGTGCGCTCGGCGGTGAGTCGAAGCTGGTGGGCGTGGACACCACCAGCCAGCATCCCGAGTCGTTGCGAGCGCTGCCCAGTATCGGTTATCAGCGACAGCTGTCGGCGGAGGGCGTGCTGAGCTTGCGGCCGCAAATTCTGGTGGGTACCGAGGAAATGGGACCGCCGCCGGTGCTCGCGCAAATTCGTGCGGCCGGGGTGCCGGTCGAGTTGTTCTCGGCGGCGCCGAGCCTGGAGGCGCTTCAGACCAATCTGCGTCACCTGGGGCAGCTCTTGGGGGCCGAGACCAAGGCTGCGGAGTTGTTCGATGACTATCAACAACGGCTTTCCCAGCACGCCGTCCGCGTAAACGCAGCCCGGCTCAGGCAGAAGGCGCCTGGTGTATTGCTGCTGGTGGGCAATGCTGGCGGCAAATCGCTGATCGCCGGTAAAGGCACCGCCGCCGACTGGTTGCTGGAGCAGGCCGGTGGTCACAACCTGGCGACCCACAGCGGCTACAAACCGTTTTCCGTGGAAACCCTAGCCAGCTTGAATCCTGAAGTGCTGATCTTTGCCGATCGAGCCTTGACCGGCGAAGAAGCGCGCGCCGCGCTGTTCAAGGAAAATCCGATCTTGTCCTCGACCCGGGCCGCCAAGAGTGGGCGTGTCATGGAACTGGACCCGACGCTGCTGGTGGGCGGATTGGGTCCGCGCCTGCCGCAAAGCCTGATGAAGCTCACCGACGGTTTTTATCCGGTCAAGGCCCCATGACTGCGCTGGTCAAGCCACGCACTTTATTCATCGGGCTGGGCCTGCTATGCCTGCTGGCGATCTGGTTGTCCCTGGCCTTGGGGCCGGTGAGCTTGCCGCTGTTCGATACCCTGCGCGCCGCCATGCGCCTGTCGGGCTTGCCGGTGGCTGCCGATGGCTTGGAACAGGCCGAACTGATCCTTGGCCAGATCCGTCTGCCGCGTACCTTGCTGGGGCTGGCGGTGGGCGGGGTATTGGCGTTATCCGGCGTGGCGATGCAGGGGCTGTTTCGCAACCCGCTGGCGGACCCGGGGCTGGTCGGGGTTTCCAGTGGTGCGGCGCTGGGGGCAGCGCTTGCCATCGTCGGCGGTTCGATGCTGGGCGGGCTGCCCGAAGCGCTGGGACCTTATCTTTTGTCACTGTGTGCGTTCCTCGGCGGGCTCGGGGTCACGGCGCTGGTCTATCGCTTCGGCCGGCGCGACGGTCAGACTCACGTCGCGACCATGCTTCTGGCCGGGATCGCCCTGACCGCGCTGTCCGGCTCGGCGGTCGGCTTGTTCACTTACCTGGCGGATGACGCGACCCTGCGCACCCTGACGTTCTGGAACCTGGGCAGCCTGAACGGCGCCACCTACGCGCGCTTGTGGCCCCTGCTGCTGGTCAGCGTCGGCGTGGCGATCTGGTTGCCGCGTCGGGCCCGTGCGCTCAACGCCTTGTTGCTCGGCGAGTCCGAGGCCGCGCACCTGGGCATTGACGTCGAACGGCTCAAGCGTGAGCTGGTGTTCTGCACGGCGCTGGGCGTTGGGGCCGCGGTGGCGGCTGCGGGCATGATCGGTTTTGTCGGGCTGGTGGTGCCGCATCTGGTAAGGCTGATGGCGGGCCCCGACCATCGCGTCCTGCTACCGGCTTCAATCCTGGCCGGGGCGAGCCTGCTGCTGTTCGCCGATCTGGTGGCGCGCCTCGCGCTGGCCCCGGCGGAATTGCCCATCGGCATTGTCACCGCGTTCATCGGTGCACCGTTCTTCCTGTATCTGTTGCTGCGGGGGCGTGCCTGATGCTGCGAGCGCATGACCTGCATATTCTCCGGGGCCGCAAAACCGTACTGGCGGACATCGACTTTCAGCTCAATCCCGGCGAAGTGCTCGGTGTGCTCGGGCCCAACGGTGCGGGCAAAAGTACGCTGCTGGCAGGCTTGTGTGGCGAGTTGCGTCCGGCCCGGGGCCAGGTCTGGCTCGACGACAGGCCCCTCGCCCAGTGGGGCGGCGCCGAGCGCGCCCGTCGTCTGGCGGTGTTGCCACAATCATCGACCCTGGATTTTGCATTCCGCGTGGAAGAGGTGGTCGGCATGGGGCGCCTGCCCCACCAGAGCGGCCAATTGCGGGACGCGCAGATCGTTGAATCGGCATTACAGGCCGCGGATGCCACGCATCTGTATGGCCGCAACTACCTGACCCTGTCCGGTGGCGAACGCCAGCGGGTGCACCTGGCGCGGGTGCTGGCGCAACTGTGGCCGGGCGAGGTGGGGCAGACGCTGTTGTTGGACGAGCCGACTTCGATGCTCGATCCCTTGCACCAGCACACCATCCTGCAAGCGGTGCGTGAATTCGCCGGTCGCGGCGCCGCCGTGCTGGTGATCCTGCATGACCTGAACCTGGCGGCGCGTTACTGTGACCGCCTGTTGCTGCTTGCGTCCGGCCGGCCGGTGGCCCTGGACACGCCCCGGCACGTGCTGCGCCCGGAGCCGCTCAAGGCGGTATTCGGCCTGGAAGTGCTGGTGCAGTCCCATCCGGAGCGCGGGCATCCGTTGATCATCGCCCGCTGAGGCAATCTGGAGGATGCAGATGTGCGCCTGTTCCTGATCCTGGCTTTGAGTGTGTTGACGGCTTGCCAAAGTATCGCGCCGCCTCCGGTCAACGGACGGATCCTTGACCTGCAAAATGGCCAGGCCCTCTCGTCGCCTACGTTGGTCGAGCGCTTGGCGAAGGCCTCGCGTGTCGTGGTCGGAGAGCAGCACGACAACCGCGACCATCATGTGTTGCAACGCTGGTTGCTCCAGGCCTTGGCCGAACATCGAGCCCAAGGCAGCTTGCTCTTGGAGATGCTGACGCCACAGCAGCAGCCGAAGGTCGACGCGGTTCGCCAGTTGCCAGCCTTGCCCAAGGATTTGCCCGGCGCGCTGGACTGGTCGCCGGGTTGGGATTGGAACCTGTACGGAGCGGTGGTGGAGTTCGCTTTGCCTCAGCCTTATCCGGTGCTGGCGGCCAATCTTGACCGCACGGAGATCCAGCGCATTTATCGTCAAATGCCCTTGGTGCAGGGCGAGCGCTCCAATTGGTCCGTGGTGAAGGAAAAGCTGCTGGGACAGATCCGCGAGTCCCATTGCGGCCTGTTGCCGGAATCGCAGATGCCGGCGATGCTGGCGGTCCAGCAGCAGCGAGACCGGCGAATGGCGGAGCAGTTGCTCAAGGCGCCGACGCCTGCATTGTTGTTTGCCGGTGCCTGGCATGGGCGAAAAGACGTCGGCGTGCCGCTGCATGTGCGGGACCTGGGCGCCAACGAAGCGCCGGTTGTGCTGATGCTGGCCGAGGAGGGGAGCAACGTTACGTCGGCCATGGCTGATTATGTGTGGTACACCCCGGCCACCCCGCCTCAGGATTACTGCGCGCAGATGCGTGGACAACAAGGCAAGTGATATTCCGGGCAAAAAAAGACCCGGCAAAAGCCGGGTCAAATAACCGTGATTAGCCTGATGAGGAGATATCTGAGAGTCCGAACCAAGGGCTTTTCAAATATCGACCAGTCTCGCGACCGGATGTGGTAATCATAGCGATTCTCATTTCCAAGTCAAACAAAGTTTTTCGATTCGCCAAAAATAATGGGGCGGCGCAATGTGGGCGGCAAAAATCGTGCGTCAGGCTTTGTGGCGAGCCGAAATGGCATCCAGCTGTTTGTTGAGGGCTTCCTTGCGTTCAGCGGGAATATCGTTCCAATGCATGTCCATCAATGCGCCTTCGATGGCATACAGCAATACCTTTGATGCCCGGAACCCGCGAGTGCGAACGGCGCGATAGGCGTCCACCGCGCCGAGGCGGCGTAGATCCGAGGCGCTGTGGATGCCCACGGCATGCAGCCACTGGGCTGACGTCTTGCCCAGATTCTTCAGGTGTTGCAGTTCATCATTCATCGAGCCTCCTTGCGACGGCCGACTGGTGCAGTGGGCAAGCTTCTCAGGAGTGTAGCGGTCAGTAGGAAAAGCGTGATTGTTTGGTCGGAATCGACGCAAAACCTTCTAATGCATTACGCACGATAGGTGCAGAACGACAAACACGGCACGTCGTCCAGCGCAGGCGGGGGCGCTGGAGGTCTGTTCGATGCCGGGCCTCGGTTGCTTCAGGCTTAGCGGGTGCGGTAGCGCAGGCGTGTGCCGAAATTCATCGACATCAGGATCTCATCGGCCGACAGCTCGGGCGGGAAGTAGGCACCGGAAATCTGCGCGTGGGCGAGGCTCGCGCCTTCCAGCGACGAGTTACGAAAATCGACGCCGCGCAAATCGGCGGAACGGAAGTAGGCATCGGAGAAATCGACGTTGTCCGCGTTCAGTTCACGCAGGTCAAGACCACGGAAATCGCCGCCGCGCATGTCGATCGGCCCTTGAGGCCGTTCGCTGTTGAAGCCGGCGATATCGTCGTTGCGCAACAAGGCATAAAGCGGGGTGTCGAGAAGCTTGGGGTGGCTCATTTCATATCACCTGCTGGTTTTATGACGCCAGTATAGTGCCACTATTTGACGGCCGTGAAGCCGGGCGTCGCTTCACGGCCGAAATAATTCCTACAGGCCTGGCAAGCGTTGGCGGATCTGCGCGACCACAACATCCAGCGTGCCGCTTTCGTTGGTCTGAACCCGTTTGCTGCAAAGGATTTCCGCCGGGGTCAACGCTTCGCGGCCGGCCTGTTGGGCGGCGATGACGGCCAGGTTCGCGTCGGACGGGTCCTTCTGGTCCGCCTGGCGCTGGGCGAGTCGGCTTTCGATCACCGCCTGCGGCGCGTCGCAGTCGAGGATCAGGAACGGCGCGCCCGTGCCTTCGGCGATCCTGGCGGCGGCGTCACGCTGCTCACGCTTGAGGTAGGTGGCGTCGATTACCACCGGGAAACCTGCGTGCAGGATCGCGTCGGCAATTTCATGCAGGCGGGCGTAGGTGGTGCAGCTGGCGTCGCTGCTATAAATGCCGGCCTGGGGATCGTTCGGTATTTGCTGCTCGCCGAACAGGCGCTTTCGCTCCACGTCCGAGCGCAGGCGAATCGCGCCCAGGGCCTCTACCAGGCGCATAGCGACATGGCTTTTGCCCACGGCCGAAACACCATGGGTAATCGCCAGGAAGCGCGACGGGATGGTGCTGTAGCTTTCGGCCAGGTTGGCGTAGTTGCGGTACTGGCGCAGAGTCGTGGCGCGCTGCACCGGATCGGCTTCGGCGGGCATGCTGAACAGCGCGACCTTGGCGCGTACCAGGGCGCGGTAGGCCTTGTAGAAGTTCAACAGCTCCAGGCCCTGGTAATCGCCCGTCAGCTCCAGGTACTGGCTGACGAACCGCCGCGCCAGTGACTTGAGGCCGCGGTCTTCAAGGTCCATCGCCAGGAACGCGGTGTCGGCGTAGACGTCGGTGAAACGGAACGGCTCGTTGAACTCGATGCAGTCGAAAATCACCACCTGGCCATCGATCACGGTGGCATTACCCAAGTGGATGTCGCCGTGGCATTCGCGGGTGAAGCCTTCGGTCTTGCGCTGGGCCAGCAGCGGCTTGAGGCGTTCGAAGCTGCTTTCGGCCCAGGCTTGCAGGGCTTCGAGTTGCAGCAGGTCAGCCTTGTCGCTGAGGAACGGACGGATCTGTTCGAAATTCTGCCGCACCGGCGCCATGACGCTGTCCGGCGTGCCTGCCGCGTTGTCGGCGGGCACCTTGGGCGTCGAAAGATGGAACTGGGCGATCTGCGCGGCCATTTCATCAATGTGCGCGGTGGTCAGTTCGCCGTTGGCCTGGAGCGTGCTGAGCAGTTGGCTCTGGGGAAACTGGCGCATCTTCAGGGCGTATTCGATGGCCGGACCATCACCGCCGAGGCTTGGCGCTTCGGCGCTGCCGGTAATCGGCAGGACTTCCAGGTAGAGGTCCTGGGTCAGGCGCTGGTTCAGGCGCAGTTCTTCAGCGCAAAAATGCTTGCGCGCGTCGAGGCTGGTGAAGTCGAGGAAACCGAAATTGACCGGTTTCTTGAATTTGTAGGCGTAGGGCCCGGTGAGCAACACCCAGGAAATATGGGTTTCGATGACCTGGAACCCTTCGACGGGATGCGGGTAAAGGGCCGGGTTTTGCAGGGCAGCGATCAGTGATTGGCTCACGGGCGATCCTTCAGAGGCGGGAAAATTCAAGGCGCTCATTATGGCGGCAAGCGAGGCTAACGCAAACCTTGGCGGACGCATGTTGAACCACGCCAAAGTGCGTATAATCCGCCGCCATGACTCGTACCCGATCCCCCCGTACCCCCAAGAAACCTCCCGCCAGCCGCCTGCGGCCCTGGCTGGGCTGGGCCCTTAAACTGAGCCTGGTGGGCCTTGTCGTGCTCGCCGGTTTTGCCGTCTACCTCGATGCCGTGGTCCAGGAGAAATTCTCCGGCAAGCGCTGGACCATTCCGGCCAAGGTCTACGCGCGGCCGCTGGAGCTGTTCGTCGGACAAAAGCTGAGCAAGGAGGATTTCCTGACCGAGCTCGATGCCTTGGGTTATCGCCGTGAAAGCGTGGCCAATGGCCCGGGTGCAGCTTCGGTCAATGGCAACACCATCGACATCAATACTCGCGGCTTCCAGTTCTATGAAGGCATGGAGCAGGCGCAGCCGGTGCGGGTGCGTTTCTCCGGTGACTATGTGGCCGCGCTGACGGGCGCCAACAATGCGAGCCTGTCGGTGGTGCGCCTCGAGCCGCTGCTGATTGGTGGGTTGTACCCGAAAAATCTCGAAGACCGGATCCTGATCAAGATCGATCAGGTGCCGCCGTTCCTGCTTGAAACCCTAATCGCCGTCGAAGACCGTGATTTCTACCATCACTTCGGCGTCTCGCCCAAGTCGATTGCCCGGGCCGTCTGGGTCAATACCTCGTCGGGACACATGCGCCAGGGCGGCAGTACCCTGACCCAGCAGTTGGTCAAGAACTTCTACCTGACCAACGAGCGCAGCCTGACCCGCAAGCTCACCGAAGCGATGATGGCGTTGTTGCTGGAGCTGCATTACAGCAAGCAGGAAATCCTCGAGGCCTACCTCAACGAGGTCTTTGTCGGCCAGGACGGCCAGCGGGCGGTGCACGGTTTCGGCCTGGCCAGCCAGTTCTTCTTCAGCCAGCCGCTGTCCGAGCTCAAGTTGCACCAGGTGGCGTTGTTGGTCGGCATGGTCAAGGGGCCGTCTTCCTACAACCCGCGTCGCAATCCGGAGCGCGCCCTCGAGCGGCGCAACCTGGTGCTGGACTTGTTGCAGCAACAAGGCGTGGCCACGGCCGAGCAGGTAGAAGCGGCGAAAAAGATGCCGCTGGGCGTGACCAAGCGCGGCAGCCTCGCGGACAGTTCGTTCCCGGGCTTCATGGACCTGGTCAAGCGTCAGCTGCGCGAAGACTATCGCGACGAAGACTTGACCGAAGAAGGCTTGCGCATCTTCACCAGCTTCGATCCGATCCTGCAGATGAAAGCCGAGGCCTCGGTCAATGACACCTTCAAGCGCCTGGCGGGGCGCAAGGGCTCTGACGAAGTCGAAGCGGCTATGGTCGTGACCAACCCGGAAACCGGCGAAGTCCAGGCGATGATCGGTAGCCGTCAGGCCAGCTATGCCGGTTTCAACCGGGCGCTGGATGCGGTGCGCCCGATCGGCTCGCTGATCAAGCCGGCGGTGTACCTCACCGCTCTGGAAAAACCGAGCCAGTACACGCTGACCAGTTGGCTCTCCGACGAGTCATTCTCGGTCAAGGGCGCGGACGGCCAGGTCTGGACGCCGCAAAACTATGATCGTCGTCCCCACGGCACGGTATTCCTTTATCAGGGCCTGGCGCATTCCTACAACCTCTCAACGGCTCGCCTCGGGCTGGAAGTCGGCGTGCCGAATGTGCTCAAGACCTTGGCGCGCCTGGGGGTGAACCGCGAGTTCCCGGCTTTCCCGTCGATGCTGTTGGGCGCCGGTGGCCTGACCCCGATCGAAGTGGCCGCGATGTACCAGACCCTGGCCAACGGTGGTTTCAATACGCCGATGCGTGGCATCCGCAGTGTGCTGACCGCCGACGGCGAGCCGCTCAAGCGTTATCCGTTCCAGATCCAGCAGCGTTTCGATCCGGCTTCCATTTATCTGATCCAAAGCGCCATGCAGCGGGTCATGCGTGAAGGTACCGGCAGCTCGGTCTATAACGTGCTTCCGCGGACGCTGACCCTGGCGGGCAAGACCGGCACCAGTAACGATTCGCGCGACAGTTGGTTCGCCGGGTTCAGCCAGGACTTGCTGGCGGTGGTCTGGTTGGGGCGTGACGACAACGGCAAGACGCCGTTCACCGGCGCCACCGGCGCATTGCAGGTCTGGACCAGTTTCATGCGCAAGGCCGACCCGTTGCCGCTGGACATGCCGCAACCGGACAACATCGTCCAGGCCTGGGTCGATTCACGCACCGGGCAGGGCTCCGACGCGAATTGCCCGGGCGCGGTTCAGATGCCGTATATTCGCGGGAGCGAACCGCCGCCCGGTGCGGCGTGTGGCGGCCAGAACCCAGCCGAATCGGTGATGGATTGGGTCAAGGACTGGGTGAATTAAGCAAAGAGGGTTTCAAGTGAACAAGTGGTTGATTCCAGCGGTAACCGCCGTGGCTTTGCTCAGCGGCTGCTCTACCGTACAGCGCGGCTCGATTCCGGTTGTCGACTCCGGTACCGCCGTTTCCAACAGCGAGCGGGTCTCGGCCAATGGCGGTTTCCGTCAGACGACCGTAAAGCGGCCGGTGCAGGGTGCTCAGACCCAGGCGATTCCCCAGGGTGATACGGGCGTCGTGGTGATGGTGCCCGGTGGTGGCGCTGCCACGTCGGCACCCATCAGCAGCACGCCGATCACACCGGGGCCGATCACGCCGGGTCCTATCGAGACTTCGCCGATCGACCAGGGCAGCTACAGCATGCCATCGACGCCGAGCAGCATCCCGTCGGCGAGCTCCGGTGGCTTGTCCGCCGATGAGCAACTGGATGGTCCGGTGCTGGCGCTGCTGACTACGGCCCAACAGCAGCAGGCCGGTGGTGACCTCAACGGCGCGTCCTCCAGCCTCGAGCGCGCCCAGCGTGTCGCGCCGCGCGAGCCTCAGGTTCTTTATCGGCTGGCCCAGGTACGCATGGCCCAGGGCGATGCGCCGCAAGCCGAGCAACTGGCGCGCCGCGGCCTGACATTCTCCAGCGGTCGGCCGGCACTCCAGGCAAGCCTTTGGGAACTGATTGCCCAAGCCCGCGAGAAACAAGGCGACTCCGCTGGCGCCGCACTGGCCCGTCAGAAAGCCAAGGTTTCACTCTGATGGATGTTCGTTTTCCCCAGATCGCCGATCAGTTGCTGCTGATCGAGCGCGAACTGCGCGTCCAGGGTTGGTGGAGCAGCGTTTCGCCTTCGGCCGAGGCGCTGGCGAGTGTCGAGCCGTTTGCGGTCGATACCCTGGATTTCGAGCAGTGGCTGCAATGGATCTTCCTGCCGCGGATGAAGGCGATCCTGGAAAACGACCTGCCACTGCCTAACGCCTCGGGCATCCTGGCCATGGCCGAAATGGTTTATGCCCAGCGGCCAGGGCAGGGCGCCGAGTTGCAGCGGTTGCTGGCGCAGTTCGACCAGTTGATCAGCGACGCCCGCTGACTTCCCTCACTGGCAGTGTTCTTCGATCTGCTTGCGGGTCTCATCGATGCGCTGGCGCCGCTCTTCATCCGTGAGCCGGCGCATTTCGCCTTCCACGTCTTCCCTGACCCTGGGGTTGTTCTGCAGTTGCGCCAGGTTAGTTCGGGCCTGTTCGCAGAACGCCTTGAGTTGGGCTTCCTGCTCGGCAACTTGCTGCTTTACCTGTTGGTCGATGGCTTTTTGATCGCCGACGACACCGCCGGTAACAGGTGCTGCCGGCTTGGGAGCGGGCGGTGCGGATCTGCCCACGGTTGTCGCCTCTACGCCTTGCGGCGGCTGGGCGCCGAAGTGGGTCACGCCCTGGGCGTCCACCCATTTGTAAATCTGGCCGGCCATGCTCATCGGGCTCAGGCCCGCCAGCAGGCAGGCCGTCAATAACATCGTTCGCATGCTGTTTCCTTGTCCTGGGTTGCGCAATTGAAGCTAACAGAGTAGCCGTTTAAAGGTTTTTTCTTGCGTTCTCATGTGCTTACTTCAATAAAGCACATTGACGACTTGACTTGCAGAGGGCGAAACAGAAGAATCCAAAGTCCGCTGTAGAGGGACTGCCAGAAGCAGACCCACTCGGCAGATCATGAGGCGCACATCCGCGCCGACCTGTTACACCCGCAACGCGTTACCTCGCGCTGGGTGGGAAAGGCCCGCAACACTTGGGACGATCCCAATACTTGCTCAGTCAGTGCTGACGTAGTCGGCGACCACCGTCGCTCATGCTCTGCCGAGAAGTAAACCTATTAAGACCCGTCCCCTTTTCGTGGGTCGGTATTCTGGCGTTTTAGAGGTGAACAACGTGGAGCTTTTATCTGGCGGTGAGATGCTCGTCCGCTTCTTGCGTGACGAAGGCGTCAAATATATCTACGGGTACCCCGGCGGTGCTCTCCTTCATGTCTATGATGCCCTGTTCAAAGAACCGGAAGTGACCCACATCCTGGTTCGCCACGAACAAGCGGCCACCCATATGGCTGACGGCTATGCCCGCGCCACCGGCAAGGCCGGCGTGGTTCTGGTGACATCCGGCCCTGGCGCCACGAACGCCATCACCGGTATCGCCACGGCCTACATGGACTCGATCCCGATGGTGATCATCTCTGGCCAGGTGCCCAGCACCATGGTCGGTACCGATGCGTTCCAGGAAACCGACATGATCGGTATCTCCCGGCCGATCGTGAAGCACAGCTTCATGATCAAGCACGCGTCGGAAATCCCGGAGGTCATGAAAAAAGCCTTTTACCTGGCTGAGTCCGGTCGTCCAGGTCCGGTCGTGGTCGACGTGCCGAAAGACATGACCAACCCGGCCGAGAAATTCGAGTACATCTATCCGAAAAAAGCCAAGCTGCGCTCCTACAGCCCGGCCGTACGCGGTCACTCGGGACAAATCCGCAAGGCCGCCGAAATGCTGCTCGCGGCCAAGCGCCCGGTCCTGTACTCGGGTGGTGGAGTCATCCTCGGTGGTGGCTCCGCGCCGCTGACTGAATTGGCAAAGATGCTCAACCTGCCGGTTACCAATACCTTGATGGGGCTTGGCGCCTACCCGGGCACCGACCGCCAGTTCATCGGCATGCTCGGCATGCACGGCAGCTACACCGCCAACCTGGCGATGCACCATGCCGATGTCATCCTGGCCGTGGGCGCACGTTTCGACGACCGGGTCATCAATGGCCCGGCGAAATTCTGCCCGAACGCCAAGATCATTCACATCGACATCGACCCGGCGTCCATCTCCAAGACCATCAAGGCAGACGTGCCGATTGTCGGTCCGGTCGAGAGCGTGCTGACCGAGATGGTCGCCATCCTCAAGGAAATCGGCGAGGCTCCGAACAAGGAGTCCGTGGCCGCCTGGTGGAAACAGGTCGATGAATGGCGCGGTGATCGTGGCCTGTTCCCGTACGACAAGGGCGACGGCAGCGTGATCAAGCCGCAGACCGTCATCGAGACCCTGTGCGAAGTGACCAAGGGCGATGCCTTCGTGACTTCCGACGTTGGCCAGCACCAAATGTTCGCGGCGCAATACTACCGGTTCAACAAGCCTAACCGCTGGATCAACTCCGGTGGCCTGGGCACCATGGGCTTCGGCTTCCCGGCGGCCATGGGCGTCAAGTTGAGCTTCCCGGACAACGACGTCGCCTGCGTCACCGGCGAAGGCAGTATCCAGATGAACATCCAGGAGCTGTCGACCTGCCTGCAGTACGGTTTGCCGGTGAAGATCGTCAACCTGAACAACGGTGTACTGGGCATGGTTCGCCAGTGGCAGGACATGAGCTACGGCAGCCGTCATTCGCATTCCTACATGGAATCGTTGCCGGATTTCGTCAAGCTGGTCGAGGCCTACGGTCACGTGGGCATCCGCATCACCGACTTGAAGGACCTGAAGTCCGGGCTTGAAGAAGCCTTCGCCATGAAAGACCGCCTGGTGTTCCTCGATATCCAGGTCGATACCAGCGAGCACGTCTACCCGATGCAGATCAAAGACGGCTCCATGCGCGATATGTGGCTGAGCAAGACGGAGCGTACCTAATCATGCGACATATTATTTCCTTGCTTCTGGAAAACGAACCGGGTGCTCTGTCTCGTGTAGTGGGCCTGTTCTCGCAGCGCAACTACAACATCGAAAGCCTGACCGTGGCGCCAACCGAGGACCCGACCCTGTCGCGTCTGACGCTGACCACCGTGGGCCACGATGAAGTCATCGAGCAGATCACCAAGAACCTGAACAAGCTGATCGAGGTGGTCAAGCTGGTGGACCTGTCGGAGAGCGCTCACATCGAACGCGAGCTGATGCTGGTCAAGGTCAAGGCCACCGGCGCCCAGCGCGCCGAGATCAAACGCACTACCGATATTTATCGTGGGCAGATCGTCGATGTCAGCGCCAGCGTCTATACCGTTCAGTTGACCGGTACCAGCGACAAGCTCGACAGCTTCATTCAATCGATCGGAACTGCCTCGATCCTGGAAACCGTACGCAGTGGCGTTACCGGGATTGCCCGTGGCGACAAAGTACTGAGCATCTAAACCAAATTAGCGAATGGCCGGAATGGCCGGATATAGGGGAAATTCATGAAAGTTTTCTACGATAAAGATTGCGACCTGTCGATCATCCAGGGCAAAAAAGTCGCCATCATCGGCTACGGCTCCCAAGGTCACGCGCAGGCGTGCAACCTGAAAGATTCCGGCGTTGACGTAACCGTCGGCCTGCGCAAAGGCTCGGCTACCGTCGCCAAGGCCGAGGCCCACGGCTTGAAAGTCACCGACGTGGCTTCCGCCGTTGCCGCTGCCGACCTGGTCATGATCCTGACCCCGGACGAATTCCAGTCTGCCCTGTACAAGAACGAAATCGAGCCGAACATCAAGAAAGGCGCCACCCTGGCCTTCTCCCATGGCTTCGCGATCCATTACAACCAGGTTGTGCCGCGCGCCGACCTCGACGTGATCATGATCGCGCCGAAGGCCCCGGGCCACACCGTCCGTTCCGAGTTCGTCAAGGGCGGCGGTATCCCTGACCTGATCGCGATCTATCAGGATGCGTCCGGCAATGCCAAGAACGTTGCGCTGTCCTACGCCGCCGGCGTGGGTGGCGGTCGTACCGGCATCATCGAAACCACCTTCAAGGACGAGACTGAAACCGACCTGTTCGGTGAGCAAGCCGTTCTGTGCGGCGGCACCGTCGAGCTGGTCAAAGCCGGTTTCGAAACCCTGGTTGAAGCTGGCTACGCGCCGGAAATGGCCTACTTCGAGTGCCTGCACGAACTGAAACTGATCGTTGACCTCATGTACGAAGGCGGTATCGCCAACATGAACTACTCGATCTCCAACAACGCCGAGTACGGCGAGTACGTGACCGGTCCGGAAGTCATCAACGCCGAATCTCGCCAGGCCATGCGCAACGCCCTGAAACGTATTCAGGACGGTGAATACGCCAAGATGTTCATCAGCGAAGGCGCCACCGGCTATCCTTCGATGACCGCCAAGCGCCGCAACAACGCCGCTCACGGTATCGAAATCATCGGCGAGCAACTGCGCTCCATGATGCCGTGGATCGGTGCCAACAAGATCGTCGACAAAGCCAAGAACTGAGTCGCGACTTGATCGAAAAAACGCGGCCCTGGCCGCGTTTTTTCGTTTGGGCATTGGCTTCTGGTATAAAGCTGCATCGTTTGCGGCCGAACCGTCGTCCCAGACGCCTGTCGAATTTTTTCACACCGTTGCAAGGTACTGTCCATGAGCGAACGTCCCGACGAGCCGAACCAGGCTCCTGACGCCGAAAGCCTGTTGCCCATCGATGAACACGTCGAAGAGGGCCATGACGCTGAAGGCCGTAAGGTCCGGCATCGTGGCATCTATCTACTGCCGAACCTGTTCACCACCGCGAACCTGTTTGCCGGCTTCTATTCCATCATCAGCTCCATGAGCGCCCAGGCGGCGCTCAGTGCTGGTGACAGTGCCGGGGCAAGCCGCTATTTCGCCCTGGCTGCCATTGCGATATTCGTCGCCATGGTGCTCGATGGCCTTGACGGGCGCGTGGCCCGCATGACCAATACCCAGAGTGCATTCGGCGCCGAATACGACTCACTGTCCGACATGGTCGCGTTCGGTGTTGCCCCCGCGTTACTGGCGTTCGGCTGGGCGCTGGGCGACATGGGCAAGGTCGGCTGGATGGTGGCTTTCATCTATGTGGCCGGTGCCGCGTTGCGCCTGGCACGTTTTAATACCCAGGTCGGCACTGCCGACAAACGCTACTTCATCGGTCTCGCGAGCCCTGCAGCCGCGGGCGTGGTGGCCGGCGTGGTCTGGGCATTCAGCGACTACGGCATCCAGGGCTCGAAAATGTCGTTCCTGGTGGCATTGCTGGTGGCGGCGGCCGGGATGCTGATGGTCAGCAACATCAAA
>NZ_CP071643.1:1102500-5275000 GCF_051131975.1 Pseudomonas sp. Z3-8
GAGCCCACTTTGTTGGGTGACTGCGTACCTTTTGTATAATGGGTCAGCGACTTATTTTCAGTGGCGAGCTTAACCGAATAGGGGAGGCGTAGCGAAAGCGAGTCTTAATAGGGCGTCTAGTCGCTGGGAATAGACCCGAAACCGGGCGATCTATCCATGGGCAGGTTGAAGGTTAGGTAACACTGACTGGAGGACCGAACCGACTACCGTTGAAAAGTTAGCGGATGACCTGTGGATCGGAGTGAAAGGCTAATCAAGCTCGGAGATAGCTGGTTCTCCTCGAAAGCTATTTAGGTAGCGCCTCATGTATCACTGTAGGGGGTAGAGCACTGTTTCGGCTAGGGGGTCATCCCGACTTACCAAACCGATGCAAACTCCGAATACCTACAAGTGCCGAGCATGGGAGACACACGGCGGGTGCTAACGTCCGTCGTGAAAAGGGAAACAACCCAGACCGTCAGCTAAGGTCCCAAAGTTATGGTTAAGTGGGAAACGATGTGGGAAGGCTTAGACAGCTAGGAGGTTGGCTTAGAAGCAGCCACCCTTTAAAGAAAGCGTAATAGCTCACTAGTCGAGTCGGCCTGCGCGGAAGATGTAACGGGGCTCAAACCATACACCGAAGCTACGGGTATCACGCAAGTGATGCGGTAGAGGAGCGTTCTGTAAGCCTGTGAAGGTGAGTTGAGAAGCTTGCTGGAGGTATCAGAAGTGCGAATGCTGACATGAGTAACGACAATGGGTGTGAAAAACACCCACGCCGAAAGACCAAGGTTTCCTGCGCAACGTTAATCGACGCAGGGTTAGTCGGTCCCTAAGGCGAGGCTGAAAAGCGTAGTCGATGGAAAACAGGTTAATATTCCTGTACTTCTGGTTATTGCGATGGAGGGACGGAGAAGGCTAGGCCAGCTTGGCGTTGGTTGTCCAAGTTTAAGGTGGTAGGCTGAGATCTTAGGTAAATCCGGGATCTTAAGGCCGAGAGCTGATGACGAGTTACCCTTTGGGTGACGAAGTGGTTGATGCCATGCTTCCAAGAAAAGCTTCTAAGCTTCAGGTAACCAGGAACCGTACCCCAAACCGACACAGGTGGTTGGGTAGAGAATACCAAGGCGCTTGAGAGAACTCGGGTGAAGGAACTAGGCAAAATGGCACCGTAACTTCGGGAGAAGGTGCGCCGGTGAGGGTGAAGCACTTGCTGCGTAAGCCCACGCCGGTCGAAGATACCAGGCCGCTGCGACTGTTTATTAAAAACACAGCACTCTGCAAACACGAAAGTGGACGTATAGGGTGTGACGCCTGCCCGGTGCCGGAAGGTTAATTGATGGGGTTAGCTAACGCGAAGCTCTTGATCGAAGCCCCGGTAAACGGCGGCCGTAACTATAACGGTCCTAAGGTAGCGAAATTCCTTGTCGGGTAAGTTCCGACCTGCACGAATGGCGTAACGATGGCGGCGCTGTCTCCACCCGAGACTCAGTGAAATTGAAATCGCTGTGAAGATGCAGTGTATCCGCGGCTAGACGGAAAGACCCCGTGAACCTTTACTATAGCTTTGCACTGGACTTTGAATTTGCTTGTGTAGGATAGGTGGGAGGCTTTGAAGCGTGGACGCCAGTCTGCGTGGAGCCATCCTTGAAATACCACCCTGGCAACTTTGAGGTTCTAACTCAGGTCCGTTATCCGGATCGAGGACAGTGTATGGTGGGTAGTTTGACTGGGGCGGTCTCCTCCTAAAGAGTAACGGAGGAGTACGAAGGTGCGCTCAGACCGGTCGGAAATCGGTCGTAGAGTATAAAGGCAAAAGCGCGCTTGACTGCGAGACAGACACGTCGAGCAGGTACGAAAGTAGGTCTTAGTGATCCGGTGGTTCTGTATGGAAGGGCCATCGCTCAACGGATAAAAGGTACTCCGGGGATAACAGGCTGATACCGCCCAAGAGTTCATATCGACGGCGGTGTTTGGCACCTCGATGTCGGCTCATCACATCCTGGGGCTGAAGCCGGTCCCAAGGGTATGGCTGTTCGCCATTTAAAGTGGTACGCGAGCTGGGTTTAGAACGTCGTGAGACAGTTCGGTCCCTATCTGCCGTGGACGTTTGAGATTTGAGAGGGGCTGCTCCTAGTACGAGAGGACCGGAGTGGACGAACCTCTGGTGTTCCGGTTGTCACGCCAGTGGCATTGCCGGGTAGCTATGTTCGGAAAAGATAACCGCTGAAAGCATCTAAGCGGGAAACTTGCCTCAAGATGAGATCTCACTGGGACCTTGAGTCCCCTGAAGGGCCGTCGAAGACTACGACGTTGATAGGCAGGGTGTGTAAGCGCTGTGAGGCGTTGAGCTAACCTGTACTAATTGCCCGTGAGGCTTGACCATATAACACCCAAGCAATCTGTAGACTCGAAAGAGGCCAGATTGCGGTGTGTGAAGACGAGATGAACCGAAAGTTCGAGTCAAAACCCACAAACTATCGCATACCCATTCGCTGGAACGTGACCGCAAGGCACGCGCTGGCTACCGAATTTCTTGACGACCATAGAGCATTGGAACCACCTGATCCCATCCCGAACTCAGAAGTGAAACGATGCATCGCCGATGGTAGTGTGGGGTTTCCCCATGTGAGAGTAGGTCATCGTCAAGATTAAATTCCGAAACCCCTATCTGCTGACGCAGGTAGGGGTTTTGTTTTTATCTGTAATAAAACCGGCCGAAGCTCGTGGTAAATTTGCGCAGTTATTTTCGAGCTGGAGCACTAGAATAGCCCCACCTTAGTTGAGCCAGAGCGCTATATGCCCGATCCGTCAGACATCGATAGGTTGTCAGATCTACCCTTGGACGGTCTGGTGGCGTGTCATGAATGCGACTTGTTGATGCGCAAGCCACAGCTGGCCCACGGCGAAAAAGCCGAATGCCCCCGCTGTGGATACGAACTTTATGCACACCGACATAACGTGGTCGAACGTAGCCTCGCCCTGGTAGTTGCCGCTTTGCTGTTGTTTGTGCCGGCGAACTTTTTACCCATCATGCAGCTCAATCTGCTCGGACAGTCGTCCCAGGACACCGTCTGGAGTGGCGTGGTCGGGCTGTTCAATACCGGTATGCACGGTGTATCGGTGGTGGTGTTCCTGTGCAGCATGGGGATTCCGCTGCTCAAGTTGCTGTGTCAGCTGATTGTGCTGCTGACCATTCGCTGGAACGTCGGACGAAGTTACGGCTTGTTGTTGTACCGCACTTACCATCACTTAAGGGACTGGGGGATGCTCGAGGTCTATTTCATGGGCGTGCTGGTTGCCATTGTCAAACTTGCCGACATGGCGGCTATTACTGTAGGCCTGGGCCTGGTGTGTTTTGTCAGCTTGTTGCTGGTTCAGGTCTGGCTGGAAGTGGTGATGTCACCGCATCAGATCTGGCAGGCGCTGTCAGGAGAGGATTCTCATGCGGGCGATTGATGCGGGCATTCTGATCTGCGTCGAATGTCACGAGTTGAATCGACAGGATGCAGGCGCTGACAAACAGACCTGCTCCCGTTGTGGCGCACGCATCCATCCCCGTCGTCCGAACAGCCTCATGCGGACCTGGGCATTATTGATCACGGCCGCGATTCTCTATATCCCGGCCAATATGCTGCCGATCATGACCATCAATTCGCTGGGCCAGGGATCGCCCAGCACCATAATGGCCGGCGTCATCGAGCTGGTTCAGCACGGCATGATCCCCATTGCCGCGGTGGTGTTTGTTGCGAGTATTGTCGTGCCCACTTTCAAGCTGGTGGGGCTCGCCTTGTTGTTGTTTTCGGTGCAACGGCACCAGCCCATGTCCGCGCGTCAGCGCATCCTCATGTATCGCTTCATTGAGTTCATCGGCCGCTGGTCGATGCTGGACATTTTCGTAATCGCAATCCTGGTGGCGGTGGTCAATTTCGGGCGGCTTGCCAGTGTTGAAGCCGGTCTTGGCGCCATCGCCTTTGCCAGCGTAGTGATTTTGACAATGATTGCCGCAGTTACCTTCGATCCCCGACTGATTTGGGATAACACGGAGTCGGATGACGACCATGACTGATTTGCCTACTGCTAAAACCCGACCGGCTTCGAACTGGTCGGCCATCTGGGTCTTGCCGTTGATTGCCTTGATCATCGGCGGTTGGCTCGGCTGGCGGGCTTATAACGAGACCGGTATCGAGATCAGCGTACGTTTTGAAAGCGGTGAGGGCATCCAGGTCAACAAGACCGAGATCGTCTACAAAGGCATGACGGTGGGCAAGGTAAAGGACCTTACGCTTGATGACGAGGGCAGCTCGAAAGGCGTTATCGCGACCGTCGAAATGAACAAGGACGTCGAGCAATACCTCAAGACCGGCACACGTTTCTGGCTGGTCAAGCCGAGTGTGAGCCTGGCCGGGATCACCGGCCTGGAGACGCTGGTATCAGGAAACTACGTGGCCATAAGCCCGGGAGAAGGCGAATCGACACGCAAGTTCAAGGCCTTGGCCGAAGAGCCGCCGCTATCGGACGCCAAACCAGGTTTGCACCTGACGATCAAGGCTGAGCGCCTGGGTTCGCTGGACCGTGGCAGCCCGGTTTTCTACAAACAGATTCAAGTTGGCCAGGTGAAAAGTTATTCCCTGTCGGAAGATCAGCGCACAGTCGAGGTCAAGGTCTTCATCGAGCCGACCTACGCCAGCCTGGTTCGCAAACACACACGATTCTGGAACGCCAGCGGCATCAGCATCGATGCCAACCTGTCGGGCGTCAAAGTACGCAGTGAATCACTGGCCAGTATCGTGGCCGGCGGTATCGCGTTCGCCACGCCGGAAAACCGCAAGGACAGCCCGCCCACGGACCCAAGCCTGCCGTTTCGTCTGTACGAGGACTTCGATGCGGCCGCCGCCGGGATCCGGGTAAAGGTCAAGCTCAGCGATTTCGAAGGGTTACAGGCGGGGCGCACGCCGGTCATGTACAAAGGCATCCAGGTCGGCAGCCTGAAGACGTTGAAGGTCGACCCCGACTTGTCCAGCGCCAGCGCCGAGCTGACCCTTGATCCTTTGGCCGAGGACTACTTGGTGACCGGCACTCAGTTCTGGGTCGTCAAGCCATCGATTTCCCTCGCGGGTATCACCGGCCTGGAAGCGCTGGTCAAGGGTAACTACATTGCCGTGCGCCCGGGCGACAAGGGCGCGGCGCCGCAGCGCGAATTCGAAGCCAGGGCGAAGGCTCCGCCATTGGACTTGCGTTCCCCTGGCCTGCACCTGGTGCTGCTGACTGAGAATCTGGGATCGCTGGAAGTCGGCAGTCCGATTCTCTACAAGCAGGTCAAGGTCGGCTCGGTGCAGAGCTACCAATTCTCCCGCAAGAAAAAACAGTTGATCATCGGTGTGCACATCGAGAAGGAATACGAAGGGCTGGTGAACGGTTCGACGCGATTCTGGAACGCCAGCGGCGTCACCCTCACGGGCGGTCTGACTGGCGGAATACAGGTCAAGAGCGAGTCCCTGCAGAGCCTGATGGCCGGCGGGATCGCCTTCGAGACGCCGGAGCCGAATGTACCGTTGAAAAGACGCATCCCTCGGTTCCGTCTGCATGAAGACCGCGAAGCGGCACAGCAGAACGGCACGGTCGTGACGATCAAGGTCGATCGCGCCGACGGCTTGCGCAGCGGTACGCCGATCCGTTTTAAGGGGCTGGATGTGGGCAAGATCGAGAACGTCGATCTCAGCGCCGACATGCAGTCGGTGCTGGTCACCGCGCGTATCACCGAAGTGCCGGAGCGTATCGCCCGCGTCGGGACTCAGTTCTGGGTGGTCAAGCCAGAGCTGGGGTTGATGAAGACGTCGAACCTGGAAACCCTGGTGACCGGTCAATACATTGAAGTGCAGCCCGCTGTGAAAAGCCAGGGCCCGCAGAAAAGCTTTGTTGCGTTGGCCGAACCACCCGAAAGCGCGGTTCCGGAGGCTGGTTTGAGCCTGGTATTGAGTGCGGCGCGCCGTGGTTCGTTGAAGATTGGCGTGCCGGTGACCTATCGCGAAGTGACGGTGGGTAAAGTCACGGGATATGAATTGGGCCAGACGGCGGACCGGGTGCTGGTCCATATCCTGATCGAGCCCAAGTATGCGCCGTTGGTGCGCAGCGGCACTCGCTTCTGGAACAGCAGCGGTTTTGGCCTGGACTTCGGCCTGTTCAAGGGCGCGACGGTGCGGACCGAGTCGTTGGAGACACTGATCCAGGGCGGTATCGCTTTTGCGACACCGGACGGCGAGCGGATGGGCAACCCGGCGCGACCGCAGCAGACGTTCCCGCTGTTCGACAAGTTTGAAGATGAGTGGCTGACCTGGGCGCCGAAGATCACGCTCGGCAAGTGAGCTTATAGGATGTGACACCTGTCGCGAGGGAGCTTGCTCCCGCTGGGCCGGTCCGACGCTTCGGGCGTAGCGGCCCCAAAGCCTGCGACCGCTGCGCAGTCGAGCGGGAGCAAGCTCCCTCGCCACGGAGTATGCGATCACAAAAAAGGCCGCGATCCAATGGATCGCGGCCTTTTTCATACCCGGCTATTCACCTCAGACCGGATCCAGCTCCGGCTCATCGGCCTGGACGTTCACCGTGGCTTTCACCGCATCGTGGCGACGGATGTACTTCCAGTCCGCCTCGTCGATGTAGATGCCGTTCGGGCCGCTGCCGCCTTCCAGGTCGATGGCGACACTGGCGCAGACCTGCGGCTTCACACTGGCGAGGATCGGCACGAAGCCCAGTTGCAAGCTGGTTTCCAGCAGCGCAGCCTGGTTCTTCTCGTCGATGTCCGCCGCTTCGTCCAGGTAATACGGCAGACGCACACGGCCGGCCTGTTCGCGGTCCATCAGGTGCAGCAACAAGTACATGTTGGTCAGCGCCTTGATGGTCATGGTGGTGCCGTTGGACGCCGCGCCGTCGATGTCGGTGTGGATCACCGGCTGGCCGTTGACCTTGGTGATCTCGAACGCCAGTTCGAACAAGTCCTTGAGGCCGAGCTGGTTGTGGTTTGCAGCCACCAGCCGCGCCAGATATTCCTTGGCTTCTTCGTTCTTGTTGTCCTGCTCGGCGCTCTGGCTCAGGTCGAACACCGACAGCGTCTCGCCTTCTTCGTACTGGCCGGCGCTGTGGATGATCTGGTCGATGTGCTTGAGCGCTTCCTTGTTCGGCGCCAGGACGATGCGGAAGCTTTGCAGGTTGGACACCTGGCGCTTGTTGATCTCGCGGTTGAACAGCGCCAACTGGTGTTCGAGGCTGTCGTAGTCGCTGCGGATGTTACGCAAGGTCCGGGCGATGTCGGTGACGGCCGCACGGCGCGCCTTGCCCAGGGTCAGGGCTTCGTCGGTGCGGTGGGCATAGGCGTTGATCAGCAGTTGAAGACGGCGCTCCATGTCGTCTTCGCTGTCGAACTTGGCCACGCCCTTGAGGCGCACCTGGGCGTACAGCGCTTCGATCTGGCCATCGACCCGTAACAGGCCCTGCCAACTGTCCTGATAATCGTTGAGCAGCGGCAACAGGTTGTCCATGGAGTCGTCGACCGGGTCCATGAACGGCGTGCCGAATGGCAGGTCCGCCGGCAGCAACTGACGACGGCGCAGGGCATCGTCGAGGGTGCGTTGCTTGGCTTCCATGTCGGCGATCTGCCGGCCCACCAGTTGCAACTTGGCGGACAATTGCTGGACGCGCTCGGTGAAGGCATCGCTGGAGCGCTTGAGTTCGTCCTGGGCGGCTTCCATCTGCGCCAGTTGTTCGAGTTTCTCGCTTTCCTCGGCGCTCAAGGTCTGGGTGCGACGGAAATCCTCCAGGGCTTTCTGTGCATCCAGCACCTGCTGGTACAGCGCTTCGGTCTGGGTCTTGCTCGCGGCACGGTCGGCGGCCACGGCTTGTTGGGTCTTGAGCTGCTTGAGTTCTTTTTCCAGACGCTCTTTCTGATCGCGCAGCGCGGCGCGGTCGGCAAGCGCTTGCAGAGCCGGCGGTTCGATGTGGGACAGGTCGATGGACAGGCCCGGCACTTCGAAGCGCTCGCCCTTGAAGCCGTCGAGAATCAGCTCCATGGATTTGACCCACTCGCCATTCTCGTCCAGCGCGATCCCGTGTTCGCCCAGCGGCAGGCTGAACAAAGCGCTGTTGAACAGGCGCATCAGGCGCTCGACGTCCTGCTGGGAGAACTCTTCGCGCAGGCGGGCGTAGCTGTTGTTGTCGGCGTGATCGAGTTGCTGCTTGACCGACTTCAGGCGTTTTTCCAGATCCCGCAGGCGCTCTTCCAGGTCTTCGGCGCTGAACTGCCGGGACTGAGCCAGAGCGCCGGCCAGTTCGTCGTGGGCGTCCTTGGCGGCGAGCAGTTGCTGCTCCAGGACCTTGACGTCGTCTACCAGGGCAAAGCGATGCTTGAGCACCGACAGTTCGCCGAGCCAGCGCTGGATGCCGCTGATTTCACGCTCCAGGCGCATCAGCTCCTGGGTGCCGCCGCGCTGGTCGTTCTGCAGCGAATCCTGCTCGTTGCGGTAGTGCTCGGCCTGGATGGTCAGCTCCTCCTTGCGCGCACTGGCATAGTCCGACCAGGTGCCCAGCAGCGAGTCGAGCAATGGCGACAGGCGATGCAGTTTGCCGCGCAGGATATCGCGCTGCTTCACGCCGTTGGCCAAGGCTTCCACCAACGGGCCCGCCGCCACCAGGGAGTTGTAGTCCTGTTCCATGCGTCGCACGTCGCGGAAGGCTTCTTCGCACGCGGCTATGTAGTCCACGCTGCCGGAGCGCAGGCTGTGCTCGAAGGCATCGAGGAACAGTTGCTTGAGCTTGGCGGCGGTGATTTCGCGCATGTGCAGCAGGTTGATGAACAACGCGCGGAAGGTCTTGAGGCTTTGCTCGCTGGTGGAGCGCAGCGGGATCAGCGTCAGGTCCAGGGGGATCGAGGTGTGTCCGCCGACCAGCAGGCGACGCAGTTCATCCGGCTTGAGTTCGTAGGCCTTCAGGCCTTCGCGCTCCAGGTTGGTGAACAGCTCTTTCTGGCGCAGGCAAGTGTCATCTTTCTGATAGTGGGCCAGGTCCAGTTTGCCGGCGTAGGCAAAGAACTGATGGCCGAAACCGCCGCCAGGGCCGCGACCGACCACGCCAATCACGTGCGGGCCGTGGGGCAGGGCAACTTCCACGAGGATGTAGCTGGTGTCCGAGGCGAAATAGAAACGCCGGGATTGCTCCAGGCTGTACTTGCCAAAGCTCATGTCCGACATGCGCGCCAGGATCGGGAACTGCAAAGCGTTGATCGAGGCGGATTTACCGAGGTTGTTCGCGCCGTAAACTGATAACGGTTCTTCCAGCGGGAACAGGCCGAGGCTATAGCCGGCGGTGTTCAAAAGGGCAAAGCGGCGGATGCCGTAGCGTTCCTTGCTCATGCGTCGGTCTCCTGTTCTTCGGCAATGGCACGGGCCAGTGCGTCTTCTTCACTTTCACCGTCGAATTCACTGAGGTCCAGCGGGTCATCGGTCTGCAGCAGTTTTTCGTCGCTGTCTTCGTCGATCAGTACCGGCGCCGGCAGCGGCAACACGCTGTGCAGGCTGGCGGCCAGGTCGCGGTCCTGCTGGACCGACAGGCAGACGTCGAGAAAACGATGCATCGGCGGCAGGAAGCGATACACGCCGTTTTCTTCGCTGGCAAAACCCAGCTGGGTCATGCGGCGCATGATTTTTTCTTCCAGCTCTTCCTGGGTCTGTACTTCGGCCTGGATGAACAGGTCGCGGTATTTTTCCAGCAGCGACGGCAACTCATCGCGGCCGAGGCTGCCACCGTCGAGCACGGCGATTGGGTCGCGACCCTGATCGGCCAGGTGTTCGACGAGGATGAAGGTGAACAGGGCCAGGCGCTGGGCGGTCTTGTTCACCGCGGCGGCGGCCAAGTCGGGCACGAAGTAATAAAAGCCGCGGGTGTCGCACACCAGTTCGAAGCCCAAGGCCTTGAACAGCGTGCGGTACTGGTCCTGGAAGTTCGACAGTTGCGCGTACAGCTCCGGGTCGCGGCGGCTGACGTGGTAACCCTTGAACAGCTCGCGAAAGATCGGTGCCAGCTGGGACAGTTCGGATAGATCAAGATGCATGGGGGATGCTCGCAGAATCCTCGGCGGCGCTGCCGGCCGAGAGCAGGGCGAAGGAGCGCAGGCTGACCTGATGCTCATGGGTGTGGTAATCGCGGCGTTCCAGACGCTCGCGCTTGAAACGTTTTTCCCGCGACAGGCGCGAGAACCAGTACAGCAATTCGTCGGTGGCACCGTCCGGTTCTTGCTCCAGCAGCCAGCTCATCAGGTCCGGCATCGGCAGGGCGTCTTCGCAACGCTCGACCATCTCGCGCACGGTGCGCGGCGCCCGTGGTGCCTCGCCGCCCTTGTGGGTCTTGTGGGACTTGGGGAAGCGCGCCGGTTTCGGTTCGAAGCGGGCCAGGGCATAGACATAGGCTTCGACCTGGCTGGCACTGCCCAAGAAGGTGCTTTGCGGTCGGGTGAACAGCGGCATGGCGGCTTGCGGCACGGCATCGATGCCCTTGCGGCGAATGGCCGCCAGGGCCAGCGCCGCGCCACGGGTCACGGCGTTGTGGCGGCGAGCCTCTTCACGCAGCGGCAGGAGCAGTTCCCGGGCGTGGCGCAGGGTCAGTTGGGCGCTGGTCTGCATTTCGAGGATGCGTGCATGGGTGCGCAGCAGCATGTCGTCGTCGACGAGGTGGCCGAGGCGCTGTTGTTCGGTGAGCATGCGCAACAGCACGTTCTCGACCTTGCGCACGCCTTGCTCGAACGCGCCGTCGGCGTTCACCAACTGGATCATCGGCTCGACGTATTCGTCCCAGGTCGCCAGTACTTCGGCGTAGCGCTGGCGCAGCGGAATCTGTCGATCGCTGGTCTTGGCCCGTTCGGCCACGGCCACCAGTGCCTGCTCATCGTTGGCGAGCTTCTTCAGGACGTCGCGCACGCGCATGTCCAGCAAGCGCAACTGGCGGGCCAGGTCGTTGCCGTCGCGCACCTCGAAAGCGTCCTGGATGTAACCGGCCAGGCGCTCGAGGTGGCGCAGGTAGGCTTCGATCTCCAGGCACAGGCCCAGGCGGTGTTCGCGGCGAAGGTAGGCGAGGAAGTCGTGGATCTGGGCGTTGAGCTCGAAACGGTTGGGGCTTTTCGCCACCGGCACGAGGATGTCCAGGCGGATCCACACGTCCAGCAGGTTGGTAATATCCTGGGGCGTGCTGTCCAGTTGTTGGGCGGCCAGTTGTGAACGCAGTTCGTTGAGGCTCAGGGTGCCCTGGTCGAAGTGCTCGCACAAAGGTTCCAGCAATGCCCAGTGTTCAGCAAGGGCGCGCAAGACGCGCTTGGGTTCGATCATCGCAATGGCCGTCGGGTTGGCAATTAAAAGCGGCGATTGTACTGCATCGCGCCGGTTGCTATTCACCCCCGAGACGGACTGTCGTCGCGCATCGCTCAACTATCGGCTCAACAGGGAAGCGATCCGCGCCGAAGGGCGGTAGAATCCTCCCCACTTTCAGTTATCCACAAGTGGCCGACCCTTGCTTATCGAGTCCCGCCGCCGCGCCTATCTGACCGCCATGCAGGTGGTCAACTGGCTGCCGCGTACCGAATTGCCATTTGCCGCCCCGTCGCGGCCCGAGCTGCTGGAAGCGCCTGAGCCGATGGAGGTCGCGCCGCCCCAGGCCGCGCCCGTCGCCAAGACCGCTGCCGAACCGTTGGCGCCCGCTGTCGAACGGCCGAAAGTCGAAGTCCCGCGTCCGAGCCTGGCCTCGACCCGGACCAACGCCAAACCGGTGGAAGAAGTCGACGAAGCGCCGGCCCCGGTGAAGGTTGCACAGGTGCCGCCGCCACGTTTCGCCCTGCAACTGCTGCGAGCCGGGCGTTGCCTGCTGCTGGTGGAGTTACCCACCGGCGAACCCTTCCAGAGCCGCGATCCAGCCTACTTGCTGCTCAAGGACATGCTGCGTGCCGCCGGCCTGCCGGACAGCCCGCAAATCATCGGCGAGCCGGTGCGCTGGCCATTGTTATCGCGCGGCACGATGGACCAGGGGCCGGAGGCGGCGCGGGATTTTGTCCAGGGATTTGTTTCGGCGCGTCTGGAAGATGAACCGTGCGTGTGTCTGTGGCTGATCGGCCTGCCGGCAGTGAGGTTCGCCGGCGAGGCGGATGCCGAAGCGTTCAACCGTGAATTGCAGGTCGAAGGCCTGGGCTCGGCCTGGGCGCTGCCTGGACTGGAATCGTTAATGGAAACGCCACGGCACAAGGCTGACGTCTGGCAAGCCATGCGCCGGCTGATGGCGCGCTGGAAAGAATCGAATGAGTGACGCTGTATCGTTCCGCCCTATGACCGAGGCGGACCTCGACGCTGTACTGAAGATCGAATACGCGGCCTACAGCCATCCCTGGACCCGCGGGATATTTCTCGACGGGCTGGGCAAATACCAGATCTGGCTGATGTTCGAAGGCCAGCAGCAAGTCGGCCATGGCGTGGTGCAGATCATCCTCGATGAGGCGCACCTGCTAAATATCACCGTCAAGCCGGAAAACCAGGGGCGCGGCCTGGGTTTGCGGCTCTTGGAACACTTGATGTCGATTGCCTACAAGGCGGAGGCACGCGAATGCTTCCTGGAAGTGCGCGATAGCAATCGCACGGCGTTCCGGTTGTATGAGCGTTATGGTTTCAACGAGATTGGCCGGCGGCGGGATTACTACCCGGCGGTGGGCGGGCGTGAGGATGCGGTGGTCATGGCCTGTACCTTGGTGGACTGAACTGCCACGACCCATGTGGGAGCGAGCTTGCTCGCGAAGACGGCGGTACATTCCACATATATGCAAACTGATCCGCCGCCATCGCGAGCAAGCTCGCTCCCACAGGGGACTGGCGGCGTACATCAAATCCTAGGCCAGACACAGAACCCATGTGGGAGCGGGCCTGCCCGCGAAGGCGGCGGTGCAGTCGGCATCAATGCTAGCTGAATCACCGCTTTCGCGAGCAGGCTCGCTCCCACAAGGGACTGGCGAGGTTGTTCAGCGCTTGCCATTCAACGGGTCGATATCGGCCATTTCCGCTTCGTCCAGGCCGTCGCCGCCGCCGATATCATTTTCATCCACGACGCTCAGGTCCCAATCGGCCTGTTCACCTTCACCGGCCTCCAGGGCGTCCCTGGCGCCATCATCACGGATCAGGGTCTCGGGGCTCAGATCATCTTCGGTCGGCTGGCGGTCATCCATCGAGGCCCCCGTCATGCCTGCTTCGCGCACACGTTCGTCCGGTATCAGTTGCTCGCGCTCGTTTTCAGGCAGCTCGTCGCCGATCCTGGCCTCGTATTCATCGTCATCGAATTCCAGCTCACGCATCGAGCCCATGCGGTCTTCGTTGTCGTCGATGGGTTCCGGTTGCACCGCATCGTAGGGACGTCGTGAATCATTCATGGCAATTCCTCATACTGTGGGCCTTACTATGAGTCGACCGGCTGCGGTGCCAGGAATTCCAACGCGCTGCCGACGTGACCTCGACCGGCGGTCGTCTGTCACAGTTGCGCACTCTCTATCGAGGCTGGACAGCATGAATGAATTACAAGATCTGATTGATAACAACGCGCGCTGGGCCGATGCGATCAAGCAGGAGGATCCTGACTTCTTCGCCAAGCTGGCTCGTCAGCAAACCCCCGAATACCTGTGGATCGGTTGCTCCGACGCGCGAGTGCCGGCCAACGAAATCGTCGGCATGTTGCCAGGTGATCTGTTTGTGCACCGTAACGTGGCCAACGTGGTGTTGCACACCGACCTGAACTGCCTTTCGGTGATCCAGTACGCCGTGGACGTGCTCAAGGTCAAGCACATCCTGGTCACCGGCCATTACGGCTGCGGCGGCGTGCGTGCCTCGATGCAGGACCGCCAGCTCGGCCTGATCGACGGCTGGCTGCGCTCGATTCGCGACTTGTACTACGAGCACCGCGAAGCGTTGGCCAAATTGCCGACCGAAGAGGAACGGGTGGACCGCCTGTGTGAACTCAACGTGATCCAGCAGGTGGCGAACGTCGGTCACACCAGCATCGTCCAGAATGCCTGGCACCGCGGGCAGAAACTGTCCATTCATGGTTGCATCTATGGGATCAAGGACGGGCGCTGGAAAAGCCTGGACACCACGATCAGCGGTTTCGAGCAGTTGCCTCCGCAGTATCGCTTGCGTCCTGTAGACGCGCCCTGAGCGTAGATGTCAGTGATCAGCATCGTCGCTGTTTGACGGCAGCGGCGCTTTCCCGCGTCAGCCAAGGCTCACGCGGGAAGGCTCCGTCAGGTTCAGACTGATTCAGCTGGCAGCGGCATAGGCACCTTCAATTGCTGAAGTTGCGACTTGATCGCCGGCGCCGCGCATTTTGTCGCCGCTTCGGCCGGCGTCAGTTTGCGAATCGAGGTATAGAACAACTCGCAGGTCTTCTCTTTCTGGGTAACCTGCCAGGTCTGCGTGCATTGGTTCAGTTGCTGGGTCGGATCGGTATTGGGCTTGCTGCCCATCCCGGCTTGCCAGCATGCGGCGCTCAGGTCCTGTCCCATGACTTTCAAGCCGGCAGCATCTGCCTTGGCCTGGTCACCGTCATAGCTTTCAGGGTCGGCGGCGTACCAGATATAGCTGGGGTGATTGGAGCCGAGTACCGGAACCTTGACGCCTTCTGTCGGTGTGATGGTCGCCAGGCCGAGCACATTCACGGTCGGGCCGTATTGGGTCTTGATCCAGTTCCGAACCGGAGCGCCGAAGGCCACCATCGGCAGTGCATTGCCGCTGGCGTTCTGGCTGACCTGCTTGACCATGGTGGTCTGGTAGTCATTGAAATAATCGTAGACGCCTTCCAGCGCCTGGCCGGCGTTGGACGGGGCGGCGATCGGCGCGATGTCGATGATCGTCTGGTAGGCCGGCGTCTGGTCGGCGGCGATGCCATTGGCGGTCAGCAGCGTGGCCCAGCGGTCGGTAGTGGCCGATTCGAGGTAATCCTGGGCCTGGGTCAGCGAGTAATCCGGCGGGAAGTGCAGCAACTCGACGCTCTTGCGGTTTTCCAGGGCCATGCCCAAGGGCAGGAACAGGTACCAGTTGTAGGCCCACTTTTTGTCATTGTTGAGTTTCGTCGCGCCGTTGTACGCCAGGTCTCCGGCGTTGAGCAGCGCGGCCAGCGGTTGGCCGTAGCTTTTCGGGACTCCGCTGATGTTCGCGTAGACGATGTCGTTATCGCGCTTGACGCTGACCTTGGCCGCGCCGTAGCCGTCGCGCTGAACGCTTTGGGTCAGGTAATGCTCGACGGTCTGCTCCAGCGTCCAGTTGCGAAAACAGATGACGTTGCAGTTGTTGGGATAGGCGAAGAGACGGGTGACACGTTCGGTACTGCCCAGTTGTACATCGATGTCGGCGGCATGGGCGGCGGCACTGAAGGCCAGGGCGGCGAGAGAGAATACGGCGAGTTTGGACATGCTCAGATCCTTTTCAGCGTGTGAGCCCTTTGAACAGGGTGTATCCATACTGAAACAGACGAAGCCGAAGAAGAAGTGGGCCGATGTAAATATCGGCCCTTTTTTATGGCTTTATGGCATCACCGGCGGCAAATAGGTCAACGTAGTCCCCAACGCCCAGAGCAGTACCAGCACCAGAGGGGTGTGTACCAGCAGTTGCACAAAGGAAAAACCGATCAGATCCCTGGCCTTCAGCCCCAGGACACCCAGCAGCGGGAGCATGTAGAACGGATTGATCAGGTTCGGCAGCGCCTCGGCGGCGTTATAGATCTGCACGGCCCAGCCCAGGTGATAGTTCAGGTCATTGGCCACCTGCATGACGTAGGGGGCTTCGATGATCCACTTGCCCCCGCCCGAGGGAATGAAGAAGCCCAGCACCGCCGAATAGACGCCCATCAACAAGGCGTAGGTGTCATGCGACGCGATCTGTACGAAAAAGGTCGAGATATGGTGGGCCAGCGTCTGCGCGTCGCTGCCCTTGACCGTGGTCAGCAGCGCGGCGATCGAACCGTACAGCGGAAACTGGATCAACACCCCGGTGGTGGTCGGCACCGCGCGGGCCACGGCGTCGAGAAAGCTGCGCGGGCGCCAGTGCAGCAATGCGCCGAGCATGATGAACAGGAAGTTGTAGGTGTTCAGCCCGGAAATGGCACTGATCGCAGGCTTGGTGGAAAACTCATGGAACAGCCAGCCGGCAGCCAGCAGCACCAGGGCGATGGTCAACAGCGGGCTGTGTTCCAGCCATTCTCCCGGACGGGTGCGAGGCTGCAATGCCGGCATGCTGAAGCTCGGGTCGATCCCGCAGGCGGCGGCGTCACGAGCGCTGTTGGGCCCCGGAGCGGTGGCGTAGGCAACGATCAGCGAAATCACGATCAGCGCCAGCAACATCACCCCGGACTGCCAGAGGAAAATGGTCTGGGTGAACGGAATGACGCCCGTGATGGACAGGATAGATGGCGGCAGGCTGGCCGGGTTGGCCTGCAGTTGCGCGGCCGACGAAGACAATCCCAGCGCCCACACCGCGCCCAGGCCCAGATAGGCGGCGGCACCGGCGGCGCGATAATCCATTTTCAAGTCGCTGCGCCGGGCGAGTGCCCGCACCAGCAGGCCGCCGAACACCAGCGACAGGCCCCAGTTGAGCAGCGACGCGACCATGGAAATCAAGGCCACCCAGGCCACCGCGCTGCGGCCGTTTTTTGGAACCCGTGCCAGGCGATCGATCAGCTTGACGGCGGGCGGCGAACTGGCGACCACGTAACCGCCAATCACCACGAAGGCCATTTGCATCGTGAACGGAATCAGGCTCCAGAAGCCATCGCCAAACGCCATCGCCGCTGCCGTGGGCGTAGCGCCGATGAACTGCGTGGCGATTGCGACCACCAGCACCGCCAGCGCGGCGAAGACCCAGGAGTCGGGAAACCAGCGCTCGGCGAAACTGGAGCAGCGCAATGCGAAGCGGGCGGAGCGGCTGTCTTCAATGTCAGTGGTCACGGCAATCACCTCGGTTTTTATGGTTATGGGTATCTGGTGCGACGAAGCATCAGCGGTCGGACGCCAGCGGTGGAACATTCCAATGACCGTGGAAGCCGGACCGGCGTTCGAGCGCCACTGGATTATTTTTCAGGCCGACCAGCGGCACTCTTCAGAAACAAATCGCCAAGCCGATGGCATGGGAACACAACAGATTCTCTGCCTGCCGGAGCATGCCCATGTTCAACACCCGCCTCAAGCAGGAGCTCCTGGCTCTTCGCCAAGAACTCTCGAGCATCATGCAAGTCAAGGAAAGCCTGGATCGAGAGATGTTGGCGCTGACCCTGGACGCCGAGGGGCGGGTGCAATCGGTCAATCAGAACTTTCTCGATGAGATGCACTACAAGAGCCAGGACTTGATTGGCCGCGCTGTCGAGGACCTGGTGCCGGCCTACCTGAGGTCCAACGAATTCCAGATTCGTTTCAAGACCGCGCTGACCCGCGGTGAGCACTTCTCCGGTGCCGTTCGCCTGGCACGAGGCAACGGCGACGAGGCCTGGCTACGCTCGATCCTCCAGCCGGTACGGGATGCCAATGGGCGAATCCGCTATTTCTCGATGTATTCCAGTGACCTGACCCGCACCATCGAAAATTCCCGCGAGCATGAAAACCTGATCGGCGCCCTGGTGCGTTCGACAGCGGTGATCGAGTTCGACCTGGGCGGCCACGTCCTGACAGCGAACGATCGTTTTCTCAATGCCATGGGCTACAACCTTGCGCAGATCAAGGGCAAGCACCACCGCACGTTTTGCGAACCCGAGGAGTACAACAGCGCGGCCTACCAGAACTTCTGGAAACGCCTGAACAACGGGGAGTTTGTCGCCGGCCGCTTCAAGCGCCTCGACAGCAATGGCCGTGAGGTGTGGCTGGAGGCTTCCTACAATCCGGTACTCGACGCCAATGAGCGCCTTTACAAAGTGGTCAAGTTCGCCACCAATATCACCGATCAGGTCAACCAGGAAAAAGCCGTCGCCGAAGCCGCCAGCATCGCCTACAGCACGTCATTGCAGACCGATAACAGCGCCCAGCGCGGAACCACCGTCGTGACCCAGGCGGTGGACGTGATGCGTGACCTGGCCCGACACATGCAAACCGCCGGTCAAGGTATCGAGGCCCTGAACGAGCAATCCCTGGTCATCGGGACCATCGTCAAGACCATCAGCGGCATCGCCGAACAGACCAACCTGCTGGCGCTCAACGCGGCCATCGAGGCTGCTCGGGCCGGTGAGCAGGGACGCGGTTTCGCAGTGGTCGCCGATGAGGTCCGGCAACTGGCTTCGCGAACCAGCCAGGCGACCGACGAGATCATTGGCGTGGTCCGCCAGAACCAGGACATGGCCCGCAATGCCGTGGCGCTGATGACCGATGGTCAACATCAGGCCGAACAAGGCCTGGCCCTGGCAGCCGAGGCGGGAACGGTCATCGTCGAGATCCAGGACGGGGCGAAAAAGGTAGTGGATGCGGTGAGCCAGTTCGCCAATCAGCTGTCGACTTGAGAACTTGCTGAGTGAGCCGCCTTCGCGAGCAGGCTCGCTCCCATAGTTGATCGGGGGTTGTCACTATCACGCAGATCCATTGTGGGAGCGAGCCTGCTCGCGAAGGCATCATCCCATCCACCATCAAACCAAGCGGGTCTTACCTGATTTCCGCGCGCTCAATCCCCCAGCGCCTCTCCCTCACGCCGCGGATCCGCCCCGCCAGCCAGTGAAGCCTTGCCTTGCGCATTGCGCACCCGAACGATCGCCTGGGTGCCGCTGGTCATGTCGATTTCGCTCACCGTGTGGCCCTGGTCTTTCAGCGCCTGGATCAGCGTCGGGCTGAACTGGCCCTGCTCCAGTTCGGTGGCGCCGTTGCGGCTGCCGAAGTTGGGCAGGTTGATGGCGGCTTGCGGGTCCAGGTTCCAGTCCAGCAGGCCGATCACCGACTTGGCGACGTATTCGATGATCTGCGATCCGCCCGGCGAACCAATCGCGGCTAGGAATTCGCCACTCTGGCGATCGAAGATCAGCGTCGGCGCCATGGACGATCGCGGGCGTTTGCCGGGCTCGACGCGGTTGGCGACTTTCTGTCCGTTCTCTTCGGGTATGAACGAGAAATCGGTCATCTGGTTGTTGAGCATGAAGCCCTGCACCATCAAGTGCGAACCGAAGGCCGACTCCACCGTGGTGGTCATCGACACGGCGCCACCCTGGTCATCCGCCGCCACCACTTGCGAGGTGGAAATGCGCAGGGGCGAGCGGTCCGGTGCGTAGGCCACCTGGATACCCGGCGGTGTGCCGGGCTTGGCGATGCCCATGCTGCGTGGGCCGATCAGGTTCGCGCGACTGGCCAGATAAGCCGGATCGACCAGACCCTTGAGCGGCACCGGGACAAAGTCCGCATCGGCGACATACTGGGCGCGGTCGGCGTAGGCCAGGCGTTCAGCCTCGGAAATCAGGTGCACCGCCTGCGGCGCCGGCTCGATACCCGCGGGCTTGTCTGACGGTAGCGGTTTCAACGGCGCAAGGGCCGAGCGGCTGTCGCGATGTTCCAGGGCCTGCAATGTCCCGAGGATCTGCGCCACGGCGATCCCGCCGGACGACGGTGGCGCCATGCCACAGACTTGCCAGCGCTTGTAGTCGGTGCACAACGGCGCGCGTTCCCGGGCGGCGTAACCCTTGAGGTCGCTCAGCGAAAGGCTGCCGGGATTGCCATGGCCTTGCACTTTGGCGACAATCTCCGCAGCCACCGGCCCTTCATACAACGCGCTGGGACCTTCGCGGGCAATACGCGAAAGTACGCCGGCCAAGGCAGGATTTTTCAGCAGCGTGCCGACCGCTTTCGGGCTGCCATCGGCGTTGAGGAAATAGGCGGCCATCTCGGGCGAGCTGGGCAAGGCCGTATCGGCGGTAATCATCGAGTGCAGCCGGGGGGAAATCCTGAAGCCCTGTTCCGCCAGTTTGATGGCCGGCTCGAACAGCGTCGCCCATTCCAGGCGACCGTGTTTGCGATGAGCCAGTTCCAGCGCGCGCAACACGCCAGGCGTGCCTACCGAACGGCCGCCGATCTGCGCGGCGGCAAACGGCATGGGTTTACCGTCGGCCTGGATGAAGAGTTTTTCGCTGGCGCCGGCCGGTGCCGTTTCGCGACCGTCGTAGGTGCGCACCGCCTTGCCGTCCCACAGCACAATGAACGCGCCGCCGCCGATGCCGGAAGACTGCGGTTCCACCAGCGTCAGCACCGCCTGCATCGCAATCGCCGCGTCGATGGCCGAGCCTCCACGCCGGAGCATTTCCCGCCCGGCCTCGGCCGCCAGAGGATTGGCCGCAGCGGCCATGTGCCGGTCGGCGTGGCGAGTCTGCAGGTCGGTGCGGTAGCCGGAAGCGATTTCCGGAGCGGTGGGCAATGGCGGGGCAGTCGTGGAGGCGGGCGGCGTCTTACAGGCAACAAGTGTCAGGGCGACGGCCAGCAGCGAAACGGCTGACAGGCGATGAAGATTCGGGTTGAGGGCTGAAAGCACGTGTCGCTCCATCCATGGGCCAGGGATATTGAGGCCGACTGTAGCGATGCGGGACGTGGGGCGCAAATCAGCAAGGGCGTGCTTCTTTCAATAAGCGCTTTTCTGCGTCGCTCCATAGACACGTCAGGCATTCTGCGCCTGGAGAAAAATCGAAAACAGCTCGGACTGGGACTTGATCCCCAGTTTGCTGTACATGTGCTTCTTATGGACTTTCACGGTCTCGACAGAAATTTCCAGCTTGCGGGCGACTTCCTTGCTGGAGCAGCCACTGAGCATCAAGCGCCCGACATCCAGCTCCCGCGCCGTCAATTGCGCGCCCTTGAGCTGCTGCACTGACGCTTCCAGCTGCACTCGCCAGTCGACTTGCGACGGTGCCGGCGCGAGGGCCACGACCTCATTGATTTCATAAGGCAGGCGCTGGCGCAACAGGCCGAGTACCCAGGGCTGGATCAGTGACAGCAATGCGATCTGCTCGCCACTGAAGCGCTGCTTGCTGCCCAACGACAGGCACAGCGTGCGGTCGCCTTCGAGCTGGCAATTGAACTGGATTTCATCGGATACCACATTCAGCCGAAAGTAGCGTTGGTAATACTCGGTCAGCTCGAAATGTTCCGGTGCGACTTCCGAGAGGCGATACAGCCCGGTGCGCGACTGCTCGCGACAGGCGATGTAGAACGGATCGAGCAGATACAAACCGCGCAGGTAATCCTGGAACAACTGATCGGGGGTGCCGTCCGCGCCCGGGCACTCGGCGAACACTTGCGGGCGCTGGTCGGCACTGAAAAGCAACGCCACCCAACTGTCGAAGGGGACGTACTGATCCAGCAGCCGTACCAGCTGCGTCCAGAAATTGGGCTTGTCCAAGGCGTCGATCAGTTGCCCGACCGAGCGGTGCCACGCGATGTCATCCAGCGAAAGTGTCATGCCTCTACCCCTATCGGGTTACCCCAGCGGCGTGATTTCCCGGCCGCGGGCTTGCTGCGCATACTGGCGCACAGACACCGAGCGGGCAATCTTTCTACCCGCCGATCAAGAACAAGGAATACCCATGAAAGTCGAACTCGCCCAGTTGGCGGGCCGTGATAACGCCACGGCTTACAACCTTGAACGCGCGCTCAAGGCGATTGCCGCGTGTGCCGCCGATACGCAGATGATCGTGTTCCCCGAAACCCACCTGATGGGTTTTCCATCGCTTGAGACGGTGGCAGAAACCGCCGAACCGCTGGACGGACCGACCGTCAGCGCGGTGCTCGCTGCGGCTCGGGAACATGACGTTGCCGTGGTGATCGGCGTGGCCGAGAACGACCGCGGCCGCTTTTACAACACCACGCTGCTGATCACGCCACAAGGCATTGCGCTGAAATATCGCAAGACACACCTGTGGGCGTCGGATCGCGGGGTGTTCGAGGCCGGCGACCGTTACGCCACGTGTGAATGGAAAGGTGTGCGGGTCGGCCTGCTGATCTGCTACGACATCGAATTCCCGGAAACCGCCCGAGCCCTGGCGCAATTGGGGGCCGAACTGCTGATCGTCACCAACGGCAACATGGATCCCTACGGCCCGACCCACCGCACCGCAATCATGGCCCGCGCCCAGGAAAACCAGGCGTTTGCGCTGATGGTCAACCGGGTGGAGGAGGGCGACGGCGGGTTGGTGTTTGCAGGCGGCAGTGCGTTGGTGGACCCGCTGGGCAAATTGTTGTTCGAGGCCGGGCGGGAGGAAGGGCAGTTTGCGGTGGAGCTGGACCTGAACCAGCTGACGGCGGCGCGGCATAATTATCGGTATCTGGATGACCAACGCCTGAAGTTGCCGGGGGAAATTGTCGAGCATGCCTGTGGATTGCGCGAGCTGCTGATTCCTGCGCGTTGATCCTGATCCTGTGTGGGTAGGGCTGACGCATTCGCGGGCAGGCCCGCTCCCACACTGGATGTGTGAACGCCAGAGTTCAACTGTGGGAGCGGGCCCGCCCGCGAAGGGGCCCTGAGCAGCAACATCTCTTTGCTGAAGAAAAACCAGAACAACAACGTAACACCCGAAAACTTGCGCCGAACTCGGCTCTGCCATAAATCCAATAATTCGGAGTAGTCGCTCATGGCTCGTTTACAACGCACCCTGTCATTGGGGTCGGTGGTGCTGTTCGGCATCGCTTATATGACGCCGATCATTGTCCTCGGCACCTTCGGCATCCTCGCTCAATCCACCGCCGGCATGGTTCCCGCCGCTTATCTTGCGGCACTGGTGGCGATGTTTTTCACCGCGATGAGCTACGGCCGCATGGCCGCAGCGTTTCCCGTCGCCGGTTCGGCCTACAGCTACGTGCGCAAGGCGATCAGCCCGAAACTCGGGTTCATCGCCGGTTGGGCGGTGCTGCTCGATTATCTGTTCCTGCCCATGGCGATCTGGCTGATCGGCGCGGCCTACCTCCATTCTGCATTTCCGGCGGTGCCGCAGTGGATCTGGGTGCTGCTCTTCATCGGCATAACCAGTGCGATCAATATCGTCGGTCTGAAACTGGCCAACGGTATCAACGCGTTATTGATGCTGGTGCAGTTCCTGGTACTGATCGCCTTCGTTGCGCTGTGCGTTCATTACATCGGCGGTGATGCGAGCACACCGTTGTGGTCGGTCAAGCCGTTCTTCAACGGTGACATGCAGATGCCGCTGATCATGAGCGGTGCAGCCATCGCCTGTTATTCCTTCCTCGGGTTCGACGCGGTCAGCACCTTGACCGAAGAAACCCGCGACCCGCGCCGGACCATTCCGCGCGCGATCATGCTGATCACCCTGATCGGCGGATTGATCTTCGTCAGCGTGTCGTATTTCGTGCAGGTCGCGCATCCGTCGTTCCAGTTCGACAGCGTCGATGCGGCGGCCTATGAAATTGCCCGCAATATCGGTGGCGACCTGTTCGTGTCGATCTTCCTGATCGGCCTGATCGTTGGCCAGTTCGCGTCGGGGCTGTCGGCTCAGGCCAGCGGCTCGCGGTTGCTGTTCGCCATGGGCCGTGACGGTGTGCTGCCAAAATCTTTCTTCGGTACCTTGCATGAGCGCTTCGGGACGCCGATCAACAGCATCCTGTTGTGCGCAGTGGTCGCGTTGCTGGCGCTGAAACTGGACGTCACCACCTCCACCTCGTTCATCAACTTCGGCGCGTTCCTGGCGTTCAGCCTGGTGAACCTGTCAGTGATCTTTCACTACTGGATCGGCGCAGAAAAGAAGGGCCCGCGTGAATTTGTATTGTTCCTGCTGTTCCCGTTCATAGGACTGGCAGCGGATGTGTGGCTGATGGTCAGCCTCGATCATCTGGCGATCTATCTGGGCCTGAGTTGGCTGGCGATCGGCGTGGTGTACCTGGCGGTGCTGACGGGCGGCTTCCAGCGCCAGCCACCGGAGATGGATTTCCAGGAGACTGCATAACCGCACTGCAACCTGGAGGGATATACGAAGGAGGGGAGAAGGAGATACAGCCAGAAACAAGAAAGCCCGCACTAGGCGGGCTTCTTGTTGTTCAAAGACATTCGAGAACATCTTTGAACAGGACTTGGTGGCTACACAGGGACTTGAACCCCGGACCCCAGCATTATGAATGCTATGCTCTAACCAACTGAGCTATGTAGCCAAGTGGCGCGCATTATTCGCTGGTAACGAAGATGTGTCAAGCGTGAATCAAAAATATTTCTCTGCGCTTTCAACCGCTTATCCATCCTCGCCGCCAGCGCTTGTCAGCCGAGTTGAAATCTCCCCGTGTTCGCGCTCAAGGCCTGGCTGCCTTGGCTCAATGTGTCCGCCGCCAGGTTCACGGCGCGGGCACCTTCCAGCAAGCGCATGGCGGCCTGATCCACCTGTTGGATATTGCCGCTGACTTCGTCGGCGGTGCTGGCCTGTTCGTCAACCGCGGTGGCGATTTGCGCCAGGGTATCGGTGACGCTTTGCACGGCGCTGGCAATTTCGCCCAGTCGTTCGCCAAGCCCGGTGACGGCTTGGGCGTCGGTCTGGGCCTGGCCGCAGGCGGCCTCCATCAGGCTGACGGCCTCGTTGACCGTGGCGCGCAGGCTGTCGACGGTGCCGGCAATCTGCTGCGTCGAGGACTGGGTGCGCTGCGACAGGCTGCGCACTTCATCGGCAACCACGGCAAACCCGCGGCCTTGTTCGCCGGCGCGGGCGGCCTCGATGGCGGCGTTGAGCGCCAGCAGGTTGGTCTGCTCGGCCACGCCACGAATGGTGTCGACCACCAATTGGATCTGCTGGCCCTGCTCGCTGACCCGGCCCAGCGCCGCGGCGGTTTCGTTGAGACGCTGGTTGAGTTGCTGGATGCTCGCCGTGGTGCGCTGGCTGTCGCGACTGCTGTCGGCGGCGATCTGGCGGGTCTGTTGGGCGCTGTCGGATGCCTGTTCACAACTTCTCGCGACGCCTTGGGACGTTGCCGCCAGTTGCGTCGCGGCAGCGGCGATCTGGCTGATCTGTATCTGTTGTGCCTCGACCTCGCCCAGGGCTCCGCTGGAATGGGTGTTGAGGGTGCGCACGGCATCGCTCAGTTGCAGGGTCTCGTGGTCGACGCCCAGCAGGCTGTTGCGCAATTGCACCACGGCGACGTTGAGAGCGGTGCTGATCGCCGCCAGTTCGTCGCGGCCCTGCACCGGCACTTGCACGCTCAGGTTCCCGTCACGCAGGGCTTCGGCCAGCACGGTGATGCCGCTGGCGCTGCGCCGGATCGAGGTCTGCAGGCAGATGAACAGATACAGCGCGGCCAGCAGCAGGCAGCCCAGCACGGTGGCCACCAAGGTGAATTGGCGGATCGCCGAGCTGTGATAATGCTCCAGCCGGGTATCCAGAGCGATCAACGATTGTTGGCGCAGGGTCGCCAGATCGAGGAGGAGGGCATCCATCTGTTTTTCAAAGCCTTCCGGCTTGAGATTGATGGCGCCGCCGAACACGCCGTCATCGAGGATTTTCAAACCGCCGTCGAGGTTTTTCAGGCTGCCCTGGAACTGGCCGGCCCAGGTTTGCAGCTCGCTGGGCAGGCGCGTTTCCAGCAGCGCACCGGTCTTGACCAGCTGGTCCCGGGCATCGCCGATGCGGCTACGCAAGTCGCGCAGTTGCAGGCGGCTCTGCAGAGTGAACTGGCCTGACACCACCGAGGCCTGGCCAACGCTGGCCAGGCGGCCGACACGTTCGATCAGGTCGGGTGTCTGCTGGGTCGATATCTGGGTCAGCAGATAGGTTTCCAGCCAGGAGGCGAGCGTCAGGCGATTGTCCATGACGATCTGTTCGCGCAACGCTTGCAGCGCGCCGAGGGCCGCGGTGAAACGATCATAGCCGTCCGGCCACCAACCGACGGTGCCGAGGCTTTTGGAGTCCAGGCCGTTGAGGCTGGTTTGCAATGTCTGATAGCGGGCGAGGGTGTCGGCCTCCGCGCCTTCGGCTTGCAGGGTCGCGCCGAGGTCACTGGCGGCCTGGTTGAGCGCCGGTTGCACGGCCTCGAACGCGGCCATGGCGGCCAGTGTCGCCGGGGTCGGTTGGCGGTTGGTTTCCGTTGCTCTCCAGCGCGCCGCGCGATTGCGCTGGGCGGCGAGCAGGTTGTCCAGGTTGTCCAGCGCCAGCAACTGACGCACCCCGGCACGTTCCCCGGAAATCAGGTTGAGCTTGTCCCGGTAATCCTGGCCGATCAGCCACAGGCTGCCCATGAGCGGCAGGATGAACAACAGGAACAACAACTGGAATTTACGGGCGAAACCAAAATGCCCCAGCAACCGGATGCCCGGTGATAGAAAAGCCTGCATGCCCATACTCCCCTGGACACCCTTTGCACTCTTTTTGTGCGTTTCGACACAAGTGTCGAACCAGGTGCCCTTTTAAAAGGCCTCGAAAGTTTGTCCAGGCTGGCTCTATGGGCCTGCTCTGTAGCGAAACTTCCCATTCTCGGTCCCCTTTGTAAGGAGCCGCGTCGTAGAGCATAAACAAGGCAAGATTCAGACCATGGCGTTGCGCTATCACCTTGTTCGGCGACTATTTTTTATAGGTAGATAGCAAGCTAAGGGGATAGCCTTGCCGCACCGAAAAATGGCACATTGACGCACCTGCCCGTGTGCACCCATCCGCCGTATGGAAACTCCCATGGCTATCAGCAATACCCAGGCCGACACGACGTCGCCAGCCGCCACGCCTCAAAGCAGCCCGTTAGTCATGCGCATCATTGGTGCGGTGGCGCTGGCCCATCTGATCAATGACCTGATCCAGGCCGTGCTGCCGTCAATCTATCCGATGCTCAAGGAAAGCTACGGCCTGACGTTTACCCAGGTCGGCCTGATCACGCTGACCTTCCAGCTCACGGCCTCGCTGCTGCAGCCGTGGGTGGGTTATCACACTGATCGGCACCCCAAGCCATGGCTTTTGCCGGCAGGAACAATCTGCACCTTGGTCGGTATCGTGATGATGTCGATGGTCGGCAGTTTTGCCTTGATCCTGCTGGCGGCCGGGTTGATCGGGATCGGCTCCTCGACCTTCCACCCCGAGGCGTCGCGCGTGGCACGCCTGGCCTCCGGCGGCCGCTACGGCCTGGCACAATCGACGTTCCAGGTGGGCGGCAACGCCGGCTCCGCCTTCGGGCCGTTGCTGGCGGCGGCGATCATCATTCCCTACGGGCAGGGCAACGTGGCCTGGTTTGGCTTGTTCGCGCTGTTCGCCTTGTTCGTGCTGTACCGCATCAGCCGCTGGTACGCCAATCACCTGAACCTGTTCAAGCTCAAGCAAGGCCAGGCGGCGACCCACGGCTTATCCAGGGGCCGGGTCTTGAGCGCGTTGGTGGTGCTGGGGTTACTGGTGTTTTCCAAGTATTTCTACATGGCCAGTTTCACCAGCTACTTCACCTTCTACCTGATCGAGAAATTCGACCTGTCGGTGGCGTCTTCCCAGTTGCACCTGTTCCTGTTTCTTGGCGCGGTAGCGGCCGGAACGTTTTTTGGCGGACCGATCGGTGACCGGATCGGACGCAAGGCGGTGATCTGGTTCTCGATCCTCGGCGTGGCGCCATTCACGCTGATCCTGCCTCACGTTGATCTGCTGTGGACCAGTATCCTCAGCGTGGTGATCGGCTTCATCCTGGCCTCGGCATTCTCCGCCATCGTGGTGTATGCCCAGGAACTGGTGCCGGGCAACGTCGGGATGATTGCCGGCGTGTTCTTCGGCCTGATGTTCGGTTTCGGCGGGATCGGCGCCGCGCTGCTGGGGCATCTGGCAGACATCCGTGGCATCGAATATGTGTACTGGTTGTGTTCATTCCTGCCGTTGCTTGGGGTGTTGGCGATTTTCCTGCCGAGGACCAAAAAGGCCTGAGGCGGGCGCAGTGCTCCTTCCATGGGAGGGGGGAGCCGCCACATAATCCGCACAGGCGAATCACCCTTCACACGGTCACCAACACGCCCCGACGCCAGATCAGCCTCCTTTGGTCGTCTTCCTCCAGCCGCAAGTGAACTTGCCGCTCGTTTGATATCTCCGAAAAAAGCGATCATCTCGATCAGCTCCGACGAGGCCAGTGGCCACCAAAACCACTGGTCTTGCTCATGGTCGGGCGGCGTGCAAACCCTGATCGCTTTACTAGAGTGACGAATCCAGCACCCATTTAAAGGATTAAACCATGGCAACTACCGATAGCACGGGAACCCGTTCCCATATCGTGAGAACGGGCCCGGGCACTGTCCAGGTCGACCTCACCGGCCATTCCGATGACAACCAGAGCATCATTATCCAGCCGGACGGCAAGATACTGATTGGCGGTTATACCGAATACCTGGCATGGGGTTACCCCGGCGCGCCAGGCGAGGAAAGCTACGGCTACGAACAGAACCATTCGGTTGTCCGCCTGAACGCGGATGGCAGCCTGGACACCGGCTTCCACGACGGCGGCGTCGACATTGTTCCTGCCACGATAGCCCCGTCGTCCCGCTACGAGCTGACGGCGGTGCAGGCCGATGGCAAGGTGCTTGTCGCTGTCGCGCTGAACACCGGCATACAGGTGGAGCGCTTCAACAGCGACGGGACACGCGATGCAGCCTTTGGTCAGAACGGCGCCGTGACGGTCGCCATCAGCCATGACTTCAAGGACATCGACCTGACGGCCAACACGGATGGCACCTTCCAGGTCAGCGCGCGCGGGTTCGACCAGGCCACTATCACCAAGGTCGGCGATGACGGCACCCTTGTCGACGGCTTTGGCAACGAGGGCGTGCTGACCGTCAACATTGCCGAAGACCCATATTTCAACGGAGCAATCTCTACTGCGGTGCAAGCCGATGGAGGTGTCGTGGTCGGGGCTGCCTACAATGCCGCCGGGGCGGGTGATCCGACGTTCGCATTACAGCGCTACAACCCCGACGGTCAATTGGACGCCCGTTTTGGTGACAACGGTGTCCTGCACTTGAGCGCTGCGATGGGTTTTGGCGAAGACTCGACGGTCACCGTTCAGGCTGACGGCAAGATCGTTGTCATGGGCCATGCTCAGGGCGGTACCTTGGCCACCATCGCGCGGCTTAACGCTGACGGGTCCTTCGACAGCCACTTTGGCGATAACGGCAGGGTGACCTTCGAGGCCGACACGCCAGTGGCATTGACGGTACAGGCAGATGGCAGGATCCTGGCCGCCGGCACGAGCAACGGCGATTTCAGTGTCATCCGCTTGAACGCCGATGGCAGTCTGGACAGCAGTTTCGGCAGCCAGGATGGCAAGCTCCATGTGGATGGGTACGCCGGTGAGGAAATCCTGCGGGGGAGCGCTGCCGCCGAAATCATCCACGGCCTGGCCGGCGACGATGTGCTCCAGGGCAATGGCGGGCGTGACGTTCTGCAAGGTGGCGCTGGCGCGGACATCTTCCGCTTTACCGAACTGGGCGACAGTTTCCGCACGGCTGCGCTGAACAACAGCGACCGGGTCCGGGACTTCGATGTCTCACAGGACCGCATCGACCTGATTGGCCTGGGCTTCACCGGAATTGGCGACGGCCATGACGGCACCTTGGCCATCCAGGCCAGCGCGGACGGCACCCGCACCTACCTCAAGAGCTACGACGCCGATGCCGCCGGGCAACGCTTTGAACTGTCCCTGGACGGCAATCTGGTAGGGCAACTGAACAGCACCAATCTGGTGTTTACCGCGCCCACCGTCGAAGGTACGTCTGCCAACGATACGATCACCGGTTCGGCCTTGTCAGAGATCATCCGTGGCCTGGACGGCAACGACCGTATCAACGGCGGCGCCGGAGCAGACGTCATCATCGGTGGCGCGGGCGCCGACCGTCTCAACGGCGGAGACAGGGCCGACATTTCGTTGTGGACGGACAATCGGGAAAACGCCGACGTATTCCGCTATCTCTCCACCGAAGACAGCTACCGTACCGACAGCCAGAGCTTTGCCGACCTTATTGAAGGCTTTACGGTTGACGACAAGATCGATGTATCGGCACTGGGCTATACCGGCTTCGGAGAGGGGACGGACACGACGCTGAAGTTGGTTTACAACGAGGCATTGGACCGCACTTACCTGAAGGATGCGGAAGCGGACGCGCAAGGGCATGCATTCCAGATTGCGCTGGCTGGGGACTGGCGGGAAAGCCTTGGCGAAGACAACATGGTCTTTGCTCCCGCTGCGGCTCCCGACGCCGAATTAGGCCTGATCGGGGTGGTGCCAGACGTCGATCAATGGCATTTGTTGAGTTGATGCCCATAAAAAAACACCGCGTGACAGTTGCTGCCACGCGGTGTTTTTTTATTTCAGACGTTGAAGCGGAAGTGCATCACGTCGCCATCCTTGACGATATATTCCTTGCCTTCCAAGCGCCATTTACCGGCTTCCTTGGCACCGGCTTCGCCCTTGTACTGGATGAAATCCGAGTAGGCGATGACTTCAGCGCGGATGAAGCCTTTTTCGAAGTCGGTGTGGATCACGCCGGCGGCTTGCGGGGCGGTCGCGCCAACACGAACGGTCCAGGCGCGGACTTCTTCTACACCGGCGGTGAAATAGGTCTGCAGGTGAAGCATTTCGTAGCCGGCGCGGATCACGCGGTTCAGGCCAGGCTCTTCCAGGCCCAGGGCCTCGAGGAACATATCCTTCTCTTCACCTTCGTCCAGCTCGGCGATTTCCGCTTCGATCTTGTTGCAGACCGGAACGACCATGGCACCTTCTTCTTCGGCGATGGCCTTGACCACGTCCAGATGCGGGTTGTTCTCGAAACCGTCTTCAGCGACGTTGGCGATGTACATGACCGGCTTGGTGGTCAGCAGGTGGAAGCCCTTGATCACCAGTTTTTCATCGGTGCTCATGTTCTTCATCAGGCTGCGGGCAGGTTTGCCTTCAGTGAAGTGGGCGATCAACTGCTCAAGCAGGCCCTTCTGGACTACTGCGTCCTTGTCGCCACCCTTGGCGTTGCGAGCGACTTTCTGCAGTTGTTTTTCGCAACTGTCGAGGTCGGCAAAAATCAGTTCCAGGTCGATGATTTCGATGTCGCGTTTCGGGTCGACGCTGTTGGAAACGTGAATCACGTTTTCGTCTTCAAAGCAGCGCACCACGTGGGCGATTGCATCGGTTTCACGGATGTTCGCCAGGAACTTGTTGCCCAGGCCTTCACCTTTCGAGGCGCCCGCCACCAGGCCGGCGATATCGACGAATTCCATGGTGGTCGGCAGGATGCGCTTGGGGTTGACGATGGCTGCCAGAGCTTCCAGGCGCGGGTCGGGCATCGGCACGATGCCGCTGTTCGGCTCGATGGTGCAGAAGGGGAAGTTCTCGGCCGCGATCCCGGATTTGGTCAGGGCGTTGAACAGGGTGGACTTGCCGACGTTAGGCAGGCCGACGATGCCGCAATTGAATCCCATGGTGTTTCCCCTCGGATAAGTGTCAAGCCTTCTGGCTGTGCAGGTTTTTCATCGCACGGTTCCATTCACCGGCGAGGATATCCGGCAGCACGCCGAGGGCAAAATCGATGCTGGCATCGAGTTTTTCCTGTTCGGCGCGAGGTGCGCGACCCAGGACAAAGTTTGAAACCATACTGGCAACGCCCGGGTGGCCAATGCCGAGCCGCAGGCGGTAGAACGTATTCTGATTGCCCAGTTGCGCGATGATGTCGCGCAACCCGTTGTGACCGCCATGGCCGCCGCCCTGCTTGAGCTTGGCAACGCCCGGAGGCAGATCGAGTTCGTCGTGGGCCACCAGGATTTCTTCAGGCTTGATGCGAAAGAAACCGGCCAATGCCGCCACGGCCTGGCCGCTGCGGTTCATGTAGGTGGTGGGAATCAACAGGCGAACATCCTGACCTTGATGCGAAAAGCGCCCGGTCAGGCCGAAATATTTGCGATCGGCAGCCAGGCTGACGCCTTGGGCGTGCGCGATGCGCTCAACAAAAAGGGCCCCTGCGTTATGCCGGGTCTGTTCGTATTCAGCGCCTGGATTTCCCAGGCCAACGATCAGTTTGATGGCAGTCACGATAGGGGCCCTTCCTGGAGTGTGGATAACATGTCGCGGTCAGGTGTATGGCGACAACGAACGAAAATTGCGGATCTACCGTTAAGTAAACTTCGCGTTCTTGCCCGTTGTCTCGCTACGTTCCAGTCCGCGATGTTTCCGGTCACCCCGGCGACAGAGTGAAATTACTCTGCAGCGCCTTCTTCAGTAGCTTCTGGAGCAACACGTGGAGCGTGGACGTTGGCAACAGCCTTGTCATCACCGTGAGCCAGGGCAACAAACTCAACGCCTTTAGGGGCCTTGAGGTCGGACAGGTGAATGATCGTGCCGATTTCGGCGTCAGCCAGGTCGACTTCGATGAATTCAGGCAGGTCTTTCGGCAGGCAGGAAACTTCCAGTTCGGAAGTCACGTGCGAGATCTCGCCGCCTTTCTTGACCGGAGCAGCTTCGTTGATGAAGTGCACTGGAACAACAGCAGTCAGCTTCTGACCGGCAACAACGCGGACGAAGTCAGCGTGCATCACGTGGCCTTTGGCCGGGTGACGCTGCAGGGCTTTGATCACGACGTTTTGCTTGGTGCCACCAACGTTCAGCTCGATGATGTGGCTGTAGGCCGCTTCGTTTTCGAGCAGTTTGGCAACTTCTTTGGCCAGCATGCTGATGGACTCAGGGGCTTTGTCGCCACCGTAGACTACAGCTGGAACCAGGCTTGCGAGACGACGCAGGCGGCGGCTCGCACCTTTCCCCAGGTCGGAACGCACTTCAGCATTCAGAGTAAAATCGTTCATGTTGTATCTCCAAAATAGCCATGACCGAGTGGCGTTTGCGACCAGCGCCAGGCACGGTATGGGCAAAAAAGCCCCGCCCCGACAGGTGATGCCGGGGCGGGGCGCTTTTCGTCAGCGAGACATCCTGGAAAGGGCAGGGCCCTTAACGGAACATCGCACTGATCGATTCTTCATTGCTGATGCGGCGAACCGCCTCGGCAACTACCGGTGCGATATCCAGTTGACGGATACGCGCACAGGCTTGTGCTGCAGCGGACAGCGGGATGGTATTGGTTACCACCAGTTCGTCCAGCACGGAATTTTCAATGTTTTCGATCGCTCGACCCGACAGCACAGGGTGTGTGCAGTAGGCAAAGACCTTGGCAGCGCCATGCTCTTTCAGGGCCTTGGCCGCGTGGCACAGGGTGCCGGCGGTATCGACCATGTCATCGACCAGAATACAGGTGCGCCCTTCGACGTCGCCGATGATGTGCATCACTTCGGAGTGATTGGCCTTCTCACGGCGTTTGTCGATGATACCCAGATCCACGCCCAGGGATTTGGCAACAGCCCGTGCACGCACGACGCCGCCGATATCCGGGGACACGATCATCAGGTTTTCGAAGCGCTGATCTTCAATGTCATCCACCAGGACCGGGGAGCCGTAGATGTTGTCCACGGGAATATCGAAGAAGCCCTGGATCTGGTCAGCATGCAGATCGACCGTGAGTACACGATCGATGCCGACCACGGTGAGCATATCGGCGACGACTTTCGCGCTGATAGCCACACGTGCGGAACGCGGACGGCGATCCTGACGGGCATAACCAAAGTAAGGAATAACAGCAGTAATACGAGTAGCCGAGGAGCGGCGGAAGGCATCAGCCATCACGACGAGTTCCATCAGGTTATCGTTGGTCGGAGCGCAAGTCGGCTGAATAATGAAGACGTCTTTACCGCGAACGTTTTCATTGATCTCGGCAGTGATTTCGCCGTCGGAGAACTTACCGACAGAAATGTCACCGAGAGGGATATGCAGCTGACGTACTACACGCCGAGCCAGATCGGGGTTAGCGTTCCCCGTAAAGACCATCATCTTGGACACGCGCAGTACCTGAAGGCTGAGGGTATACCTGGATGAGTATAGGAAAATGGCAGGGGCGGCTGGATTCGAACCAACGCATGGCAGGATCAAAACCTGCTGCCTTACCGCTTGGCGACGCCCCTGTATCTGTTGCTGCGAGTGCCCAGCACTCGATTCCTTTTAGAGCAGACTTTGTAGCTTGCGATGCAACATCGAAACGTTGCTTCCCTTTGCTACAAACCCTGTAAGGGTCTCTGTCAGAAGGGCCGAGACTTTATCAGCTTCAGCTTTGCTTGGGAAGCCCCCAAACACACAACTTCCAGTTCCGGTGAGTTTTGCTTCGGTAAATTTACCTAACAAATTCAAAGCGTTACGAACATCTGGATAACGCCTTGCTACCACCGGTAAGCAGTCATTTCGACTGTTTCCCTTGGGAACGGGGCGCACTTTAATGGGCTCCGAGTTACGTGTCAACAGCGGATCTGAAAAAATTTCTGCTGTACTTACAGATACTTGCGGCACCAGTACCAGATACCAGGGTTCTTCGGGTTCCACCGGGGTGAGTTTTTCCCCGACGCCCTCGGCAAAAGCCGCGTGGCCACGCACGAAAACCGGTACGTCGGCGCCCAGTGTCAGGCCCAGCGCTGCCAGGCGATCCAGGTCCCAGCCAAGCTGCCACAAATGGTTTAGGCCCAGCAGAGTCGTCGCCGCATTCGAACTGCCGCCACCGATACCGCCGCCCATGGGCAGGATTTTTTCGATCCAGATGTCGATGCCCAGCGAACAACCGGATTGCTCCTGGAGTTTTTTCGCGGCCTTGACGATCAGGTTGCTGTCATGGGGTACGCCGTCGAACTCGGTGTGAAGATGGATCACGCCGTCATCGCGTACGGCGAAGGTGATCTCGTCGCCGTAGTCGAGGAACTGAAAAATCGTCTGCAATTCGTGGTAACCGTCCGGACGCCGGCCGAGGATATGCAGCATCAGGTTGAGCTTGGCCGGGGAGGGCAGCGTCAGGCGTGTTGCGCTCATGTCATTGCCCCAGCTTGCGCGGCTGCCATTGCTTGATGACCAGCGTGACGTCGAGGTTGCTGCCGTGCAGCTTGATGCGCTCGGGCAACCAGTAACCGTTCTGCTGGGCATAGCTGAGGTATTCGATCTGCCAGTCGTCCTGTTCCAGATTGGACAGGCGACTGTCGGCATCCAGGGTCAGGCGGCTTTTGCTGTCCGGCGCCGGAAGGCCGCGGACCCACCAGGTAAGGTGCGATACCGGCAGTTTCCAGCCCAGCTGTTCTTCCAGCAACGCCTCGGGGCTGGGCGCCTCGTAGCGTCCCTGGTTGGCGACTTCCAGCGAAACCTGGCCTGGCCTGCCGGTCAGCCGTGCCGCGCCACGACCCAGCGGGCCGGAAAGGCGAATGTCGTAGTAATCCTGGCGCTGCAACCAGAACAAGGTGCCGCTGCCCGAGTCTTTAGGCGCGCGAATACCGATCTTGCCGTCGATCTGCCAGCCGTCGAGGCCGCTCAGTTGTTCCTTGTGCACGCGCCACTGGGCCTGGTTGCCTTGGCCCTGGACGGACTCGCGGGCGCCGAAGCCCGCGCAACCGGCGAGCAGGGCGATAAAGCTGAAGACGATGAAGTGGCGCAAAAACATGGCTTAAAGAGTCTCTGATCCGGTCAGGCGTTTGATGGTGCTGCGCAGAATCGGGCTGTCGGGCTGTTCCTTGAGGAATTTGCTCCAGATCTGCCGGGCCTCGCGCTGTTTGCCGTTGGCCCACAGGACTTCACCCAGGTGAGCGGCGACTTCCTGGTCGGGGAAGCGCTCCAGGGCCTGGCGCAACAGGCGTTCGGCTTCGTCGAGGTTGCCCAGGCGGAAATTCACCCAGCCAAGGCTGTCGAGCACGGCAGGGTCTTCCGGATTGATCTGATGGGCTTTCTCGATCAGCACCTTGGCTTCATCGTAGCGGGTGGTGCGATCCGACAAGGTGTAGCCGAGGGCGTTGAGCGCCATGGCGTTGTCGGGATCACGCTGGATGATCAGACGCAGGTCCTCTTCCATCTGGGCCAGGTCATTGCGTTTTTCCGCCAGCATGGATCGGGTATACAACAGGTTCAGGTCGTCCGGGTATTGCTTCAAGGCTTGTTGCAGCACGGCCCAGGCCTTGTCGCTCTGGTTGTTCGCCGCCAGGGTCTCGGCCTCGATCAGGTAGAGCTGGATGCCGTAGTCCGGCTGGGTGTCGCGCTGGATGGCCAGGCGACTCTGGGCCTCGGCCGCCCGACCATTGCCGATCAGGATGTCGGCCTGGCGCAACTGCGCGGGCAGGTAGTCGTTACCCGGGCCGACCTGGGCGTACTCGATCAGCGCGCTTTCGGGGTCGTTGCGTTCTTCGGCGATGCGCCCCAGGTTCAGGTGGGCCGAATCGACGTGGCTTTCGCGGGCGATCAGGTCCTCCAGATAACCCTTGGCTTCTTCCCAGGCCTTGGCTTCCAGGCAGACCAACGCCAGGGAATAGCGCAGGTCGTCGTCTTCAGGATACTGCTGGACCAGGCTGGAGAACTCGACCTTGGCGTCGTCCATGCGGTTGTTTTCCACCAGCATGCGTGCATAGGTGAGGCGCAGGCGTTTGTCGTCCGGGTATTTCTTGATGCTTTTTTCCATCAGCGGCAGGGCTTCATCGCCGCGATTCATGCTTTGCAAGAGGCGGGCGCGCAACAGGATAGGCGCCACTTCGCCGGGTTCCGGCGGGTTGTCCTCCAGTAGCGTGAGGGCACCCTGGGAGTCGCCGTTCTGTTGCAAGAGCAAGGCCTTGCCGAAAATCAGCTGCCCGTTGTTCGGGTGACGCTGCAGCAGGCGGTCGAAACTCTTCATCAGGCCGTCGCGGGTTTCCTGGTCGGTATCGGCCGCAGACAGCGCGAGGAAATCGAAATGGGTATCGCCCTTGCCCAGCAGGACTTTCTCCATATACATCATGGAATCGTCGTAACGGCCCGCGCGCGCCAGTTGCACGGCGGCGGCGCGTTGCGCTTCGAGATCGTCGGGTGCGTTCCTGGCCCAGATCAGCGCCGTATCCAGCGCGGGCTGGTCGGCCCCCAGGTATTCGGCGATGCGAAAGGCCCGCTCGGAGATGCCCGGATCCTGGGTGTTGACGGCCTGGGTCACATAGTTGTCCAAGGCAATATCGAAGCGATTGCGCTGGCCGGCCAGTTCGGCGCTCAACAGGCTGAAGATGGTTTCTTCGCTGAACGATCCGTAGACCTTGGGCTTTTCGGGGGCCGGGGTGCTGTCTTCGACCGGTGGCGTACCGTCCGTCGAGACGGGGGCCATGGACTGGCAGCCGCCGAGGAAGGCAAAAGCGAGGAGCAACGCGAAAGATCTATTCATATAGGAAGAGGGCGACTAACCTGCGGTCGGATCATCATGACACAAGCCATCGGCCAAACATAACCGAGTCTCGGTGGATGCCTCATAGGCACAGGTAATTGTGACAATAGTCGGTGGTAGTTGTTCTGAATCTGACGAAGTAGGACAATTGCCGGCTTCACGTCACCACCAGCGACCTTGAATGGCCTTCCTTGCACTTGGTATCAACCACAAGACTGCTTCAGTAGACGTCCGCGAGCGGGTGGCCTTTACGCCTGAGCAGCTGGTGGAGGCCCTGCAGCAGCTCTGCCGACTCACCGACAGCCGAGAAGCTGCAATTCTCTCCACCTGCAATCGCAGTGAGCTTTATATCGAGCAGGATCACGTTTCGGCCGATTCGGTGCTGCGCTGGCTGGCCCAATACCATGATCTGAGCCTTGAAGAACTGCGCGCCAGTGCTTATGTGCATGAGGACGATGCGGCAGTTCGTCACATGATGCGCGTCGCCTCCGGGCTCGATTCGCTGGTGCTGGGCGAACCGCAGATTCTCGGCCAGATGAAATCGGCCTACGCCGTGGCCCGCGAGGCCGGAACGGTTGGCCCGCTGCTGGGACGTCTGTTCCAGGCCACCTTCAATGCCGCCAAGCAAGTACGCACCGACACGGCCATTGGCGAAAACCCGGTGTCCGTGGCGTTCGCCGCCGTCAGCCTGGCGAAACAGATTTTCAGTGATTTGCAACGCAGCCAGGCGCTGCTGATCGGCGCGGGCGAGACCATTACCCTGGTCGCCCGGCACCTGCACGACCTCGGCGTGAAGCGCATCGTGGTCGCCAACCGCACCCTGGAGCGCGCCAGCACCCTGGCCGAGCAGTTCGGCGCTCATGCAGTGCTGCTCTCGGACATTCCCGCCGAGCTGGTGCACAGCGACATCGTCATCAGTTCCACCGCCAGCCAACTGCCGATCCTCGGCAAGGGCGCGGTGGAAAGCGCCCTGAAGCTGCGCAAGCACAAGCCGATCTTCATGGTCGATATCGCCGTTCCCCGCGACATCGAGCCGGAAGTGGGCGAACTCGACGACGTTTACCTCTACAGTGTCGATGACCTGCACGAAGTCGTTGCCGAGAACCTCAAGAGCCGTCAGGGCGCGGCCCAGGCGGCGGAGGAAATGATCACCGTTGGCGCCGAGGACTTCATGGTGCGCCTGCGCGAGCTGGCGGCGGTGGATGTGCTCAAGGCGTATCGTCAGCAAAGCGAGCGGCTACGCGACGAAGAATTGCAAAAGGCCCAGCGCCTGCTGGCCAACGGCGGCAGCGCCGAAGAGGTGTTGGTGCAACTGGCGCGTGGCCTGACCAACAAATTGCTTCACGCGCCCAGTGTCCAGCTCAAGAAGCTGACCGCCGAAGGCCGCCTCGATGCGCTGGCCATGGCCCAGGAACTTTTCGCCCTCGGTGAAGCTTCACCGGATGGCTTATCGGATAAGAAACCGTAATGAAAGCGTCACTGCTCAATAAGCTGGATATTCTCCAGGACCGTTTCGAGGAACTGACCGCCTTGCTGGGCGATGGCGAAGTCATTTCCGACCAGAACAAATTTCGCACCTACTCCAAGGAGTACGCGGAAGTCGAGCCGATCGTTGCGACCTACAAGCAGTTGCTCAAGGTGCAGAGCGACCTTGAGGGCGCCCAGGCGCTGCTCAAGGACAGCGATCCGGACCTGCGCGAGATGGCCGTGGAAGAAGTTCGCGAAGCCAAGGAGCAACTGGTCGAGCTGGAAAGCAACCTGCAACGCATGCTGTTGCCCAAGGACCCGAACGACGGGCGCAACGTGTTCCTCGAAATCCGCGCCGGCACTGGCGGCGACGAGGCGGCGATCTTTTCCGGCGACCTGTTCCGCATGTATTCGCGCTACGCCGAGCGTCGCGGCTGGCGGGTCGAGATCCTCTCGGAAAACGAAGGCGAACACGGCGGCTATAAAGAAGTTATCGCCCGGGTCGAGGGCGATAACGTCTATGGCAAGTTGAAGTTCGAGTCCGGCGCCCACCGCGTACAACGCGTGCCGGCCACCGAATCCCAGGGGCGCATCCATACGTCCGCCTGCACCGTGGCGGTCTTGCCCGAGCCGGACGAACAGGAAGCCATCGAGATCAACCCGGCGGACCTGCGCGTCGACACCTACCGGTCTTCCGGCGCGGGCGGCCAGCACGTGAACAAGACCGACTCGGCGATTCGCATCACGCACTTGCCTTCGGGCATCGTGGTGGAGTGCCAGGAAGAGCGCTCCCAGCACAAGAACCGGGCGCGGGCGATGGCCTGGTTGTCGGCCAAGCTCAACGACCAGCAGACCAGCGCCGCCGCCAATGCCATCGCCAGCGAACGCAAGTTGCTGGTGGGCTCGGGCGACCGTTCCGAGCGGATCCGTACCTACAACTTTGCCCAGGGCCGGGTCACCGACCACCGTGTCAACCTGACCCTGTATTCCCTCGACGAAATTCTTGCAGGTGGTGTCGACGCCGTCATCGAGCCCTTGCTCGCTGAATACCAGGCCGACCAGCTGGCCGCGATTGGCGAGTAAGCAGAGGTAAACCCATGACCATCATCGCCAGCTTGCTTCGCGCCGCGCAATTGCCGGATTCGCCCAGTCCACGACTGGACGCCGAGCTGTTGCTGGCCGCCGCCCTGGGCAAGTCCCGCAGCTTCCTGCACACCTGGCCCGAGCGAATCGTGCCGAGCGAGGCGGCGCTGTTGTTTTCCGAATACTTGCGTCGCCGTCGCTCCGGCGAGCCGGTGGCTTATATTCTCGGGCAGCAGGGTTTCTGGAAGCTCGACCTGGAAGTCGCGCCCCATACGCTGATCCCCCGACCCGACACTGAACTGTTGGTCGAGACCGCACTGGCATTGTTGCCAGCCACGCCCGCCCGGGTCCTCGACCTTGGCACCGGCAGCGGCGCGATTGCCCTGGCGCTGGCCAGCGAGCGTCCGGCCTGGAACGTCACGGCGGTCGACCGGGTGCTGGAAGCCGTGGCCCTGGCCGAGCGCAATCGCCAGCGCCTGGGCCTGCGCAATGTCACGGTGCTCAGCAGTCACTGGTTCAGCGCCCTGGAAGGCGAGCGTTTCGACCTGATCATCAGCAACCCGCCTTATATAGCCGCCAGCGATCCGCACCTGGCCGAGGGCGATGTGCGCTTCGAGCCGGCCAGTGCGCTGGTGGCGGGGGCGGACGGTCTCGACGACTTGCGTGCAATCATCGCCCAGGCCCCCGATCATCTCGGGGCAGGCGGCTGGCTGATGCTGGAGCACGGTTATGACCAGGCCGAGGCGGTGCGTGGTCTGTTGCAAAAGCAAGAGTTTGCCGAAGTCCACAGTCGCAAGGATCTGGGTAATCACGAACGCATCAGCCTGGGACGCCTGCCGTGCTGAATGATCAAGAACTGCTGCGCTACAGTCGCCAGATTCTGTTGCAGCACATCGACATCGATGGGCAGCTGCGCCTCAAGCAGGGCCGCGTATTGATCATCGGCCTCGGTGGCCTGGGCGCCCCGGTGGCGTTGTACCTGGCCGCCGCTGGCGTCGGCGAGTTGCACCTGGCGGATTTCGACACGGTCGACCTGACCAACCTTCAGCGACAGATCATTCACGACACCGATAGCGTCGGCCTCACCAAGGTCGATTCGGCGGTGCGTCGCCTGACCGCCATCAATCCCGAGGTTCGCCTGGTTTCCCATTCGACCGCCATGGATGAAGACTCCCTGGCCGGCGCGGTGGCGGCGGTGGATGTGGTGCTCGACTGTTCCGACAACTTTGCTACCCGCGAAGCGGTGAATGCGGCGTGTGTCACCGCCGCCAAGCCCCTGGTCAGCGGCGCAGCGATTCGCCTGGAAGGGCAACTGTCGGTATTCGACCCACGTCGCCCTGAAAGTCCTTGTTACCACTGCCTTTACGGGCACGGCAGCGAAGCCGAACTGACCTGCAGCGAAGCCGGTGTGCTCGGGCCGCTGGTGGGTTTGGTAGGCAGTCTCCAGGCGCTGGAAGCCTTGAAGTTGCTGGCGGGTTTCGGTGAGCCCCTGGTGGGGCGCCTGCTGCTGATCGATGCCCTGGGCACGCGTTTTCGCGAACTACGCGTCAAGCGCGATCCGCGCTGCGGTGTCTGCGGTAACCGGCATGCGTGAGGCGCCGGTCGGTGTGTTCGACTCGGGTGTCGGCGGGCTGTCGGTGCTGGGTGAAATCCGTCGGTTGTTGCCCAATGAGTCGCTGCTGTACGTTGGCGACTGCGGGCATATTCCCTATGGCGAAAAAAGCCCGGAATTCATCCGGCAGCGCTGCGCGGTCATTGCCGATTTTTTCCAGCGCGAGGGCGCCAAGGCTTTGGTGGTGGCCTGCAACACCGCGACAGTTGCCGGGGTGGCTGACCTGCGTCGCGACTACCCCGACTGGCCCATCGTTGGTATGGAGCCGGCGGTCAAGCCGGCTGCCGCCGCGACGCGAAGCGGCATCGTTGGCGTGCTGGCAACGACTGGCACCTTGCAGAGCGCCAAATTTGCCGCATTGCTCGACCGCTTCGCCACGGATGTCCGCGTGATCACGCAGCCTTGTCCGGGACTGGTGGAATTGATCGAGGCGGGGGACCTGCACAGTTCGGCCTTGCACCAACTGCTACAAGGCTACGTCAACCCGCTGCTGGCGGCTGGCTGCGACACACTGATCCTTGGCTGTACGCACTATCCATTCCTCAAGCCGTTGCTCAAACAGATGATTCCCGCCCATATCAGTCTGATCGATACGGGCGCCGCCGTGGCCCGGCAACTCCAGCGCTTGTTGGCGGAGCGGGCGCTACTGGCTGACGGGCCTGCCAGCGAAACTCAATTCTGGAGTAGCGCTGATCCGATACATTTAAGAAATATCCTACCGATGCTATGGAATTCGTCTGGCATTGTGCGAAGCTTCGCTCTGTAAAAAAACGTGAAAATTATGTGAATCGTGCTGAACTTCTGATTTGGCGTGGATTTCTATAGCTGTGTCTTCTGTAAGAAAAACTAACTAAGGCTGTCGGAAAAGGATGTTTCTAATGAAGCGTTTATTCTGCTTTGCCGCATTTGCGGCTGCGTTGCTGGGGCACACTTACACCGCACAGGCGGCGGGCGTGGAATTCGGGGTTGGCCAGACCGGCGACTCGACCATGACTTATCGCCTGGGCATGCAATTCGATTGGGACAAGAGCTGGCTGCAGAGCGACGTGGGTCGCCTGACCGGTTACTGGAGCGGTGCCTATACGTACTGGGAGGGGGACGAAACTTCGAGCAACCACAGCCTGTCGTTCTCGCCAGTCCTGGTGTATGAGTTTGCTGGTCAGAACGTGAAGCCTTACATCGAGGCAGGCGTCGGTGTTGCGCTGTTTGAAAACACTGAAATCGAAAGCAACAAGCTCGGCACAGCGTTCCAGTTCGAAGACCGCATCGGCTTTGGCCTGCGCTTCAATGGCGGGCATGAAGTCGGCATCCGTGCCACTCACTATTCCAACGCCGGCATCAAGTCGACCAACGACGGTGTGGAAAGCTACGCATTGCATTACACAATGCCGCTGTAACAAAACGCTTGGGCACAGTGGGAGCGAGCCTGCTCGCGAAGCGTTGGGTCAGTCGGGTTGATATTGGCTGGCCCAGCGCATTCGCGAGCAGGCTCGCTCCCACATAAAAGCTTGTTTTATCTGTACGCCGTTGCAATGCCCTGGCGCTCTTCCAGGCATTCTGGCGCACCCATCTCGAACTCCCGGCAGATCAGTGGGCGCTTTTCGTAGATTGTGCATCTCATGGTGTCGCGATCCAGCGCCGCGCACCAGCCGTCGTCAAGACGCAGCATCACTTCTCCACCCCAGTCATCCGTGTCGATGAAGCGCTCGGGCACGCCGGTGTCGGTGATCAACATGACTTCCAGTTGGCAGCAGCACGCCGCACACGTTGAACACGTGACGGCCGGGGCGGGGATTTCGTGCAGCGGGATGGTCTTCATGGCGCGCAGTGTAAGGCAAGCGCGCTATTCAGGGGCGTCCCTTGATCGGGCACTGGTAACTGTCCGAACGTGAATGCGCGCCCGCCAGCACCGTGTCGTTCGATGGCAATGGCCAAAGCAGGTCCATGGTCATGGCGGGCAGGATCACTTCAAGGGGACGTTCGGTCAGTTGGGTCAGGATGTGATGGGCCGCCGTTTCAGCAGACCAGCGAATCGACGGCGGCAAGCCATCGTCGATGGCCGGCGATGAGTTGTCGAACCCTGGGTGCACGATGGTGACGTCGATGCCATCGCGGGCCAGTTTGCCGCGAGCCGATTCGAATAAAAAGCGCATCCCCTGGTCCCCGGCCTCGAATTGCGAGGGCGGCAGATAGGTCAGCGGGCTGGCGATGCCCACCAGATGGGTCCCGTTGCCGGCGCGCAGCAATGGTGCGGCCGCCTCGATACACAGGCTGGCGGCCAGCAGGTTGCTGCGCACGATGTGTTCGATGATCGATGGGTCGACGGGTTGTCCGCTGATGTATTCGGCGGTTCCGGCGTTGATGATCACGGTATCCAGGGAGCCCCATTCCTGGGCGATTCGCTCGCCCGCCTCGCGTACGGCCTGACTGTCGGTCAAATTGCCGGCCACGATCAGGACCTGTCCTGGATATCTTGCCGAAAGCGCATCGCACGGCAAGCGTGAGCTGACAGCCAGATGGGCGCCGGTACGCAGTATCGATTCGGCCAAAGAGGCGCCAATTCCGTTACCGGCGCCGGTCAGCCAGTATCGCCGTGGCGGTGTCGAACCCATTACTCACTCCTTGTTTACCGGACGATGCGCATTTTTTAACGACTATATCGTCATACTATTGAGAATGGCAGCCCGCATCGGCCGACCCCTATTCGTTCACCGCACAAATCCTCAACCGGCGTCCTGCCGTGACGGCAGGTTTCTGAACGCTGCCAGGGCGCGGGCCCTGGACTGGCTGAGGTCGACGATCGGAGCGGGGTAGTCCACCGCACCAAACAAATCGCCACGGGTATTCGGGCTATGGACATCCGGCTTATCGAGATCGTTCAGTTCGGGTAACCAGCGTTTGATGAACAACCCCTCGCGGTCGAATTTTTCCGATTGGCTCAACGGATTGAAAATCCGGAACCAGGGCGCCGAGTCGGTGCCGGTCGAGGCGCTCCACTGCCAGCCGCCATTGTTTGCCGCCAGGTCACCATCGATCAGGTGCTGCATGAAAAAGCGTTCGCCCTCACGCCAATCGATCAACAGGTTCTTGGTCAGGAACATCGCCACCACCATCCGTAGGCGGTTATGCATCCAGCCGGTCTCCAGCAATTGGCGCATGGCAGCGTCAATGATCGGCAAGCCTGTACGGGCTTCTTTCCACGCCGCCAGTGCCTGGGGGTCGTTGCGCCAGGCCAGGGCCTCGGTTTCCGGGCGGAACGCGCAGTGGCGCGATACGCGGGGGAATCCCACCAGAACGTGTTTATAAAACTCGCGCCAGAGCAGTTCATTGATCCAGGTCACGGTTCCGACGTTTCCGCTTTCGAACTCGCCCTGATTGGCCTGCAGCGCGGCGTGCAGGCACTGGCGCGGTGAAACCACGCCGGCCACCAGATAGGCCGACAACTGGCTGGTCCCGGGTCTGGCCGGAAAATCCCGTTCGCTCTGGTAGTAATCGATGTGTTGCTCGACGAACGACTCGAGCCGGCGCCGGGCTTCGCTTTCGCCGGCGGGCCAGAGATCGCGCAGGTCCGCATTCGGCGGGTTGAATCCTTCAACCTGCGTCGGCAGCGGATCGCTGGCGATGGCCGTAGGTGCCTGCCGAACAGGCGCGGGCACCAGGCTCGGTAACGAAAAATGCAGACGGCTATAGCAGACCTTGCGAAATTGGCTGAACACCTTGAAATAACTGCCGGTCTTGGTCAGGACGCTGCCGGGCTTGAACAGGAGCTGGTCGAGATGGCTGCGAAATTCCACGCCCTCATCCTTTAGCGCCCGGGCGACGTCGGCGTCGCGCCGGGTTTCATTCAGGCCGTATTCCTCGTTGACGTGTACGGCACCGATGCCCAGCTCGCGACATAAAGTGACCAGCACTTGCGGGGCCTGATTCCAATACTCCGTGTTGCGGATCAGCAATGGGATGTTCAGTTCCGCCAGGGCCGTGCTCAATGTCGCGAGGTTGCGCAACCAGAAATCGATCTTGCAGGGTGCATCGTCATGGGCCGCCCATTGCTTCGGGCTCGGCAGGTAGACCGCTACGCAGGGCCCCCGGGCAGCGGCGGCCGCCAGGGCGGTGTTGTCGTGCAGGCGCAAGTCGCTGCGCAGCCAGATCAATTGCATGGTTTTTTCCAACTAGAGGAGTTCTCTGCGGCTCAGTTCGCGATGAGCCGATAGCGGGTCTTCGGCCCAGCTGACGTTGCTCATTGCCGCGCTTGCAGACAGCTTGGCCTGGTGAATCGAGGCGGTGGGGCCGGCGATGATGATCGGGCAGTCGAGCCCGCTCAGCAGCCTGGGCAATTGCGACAGGTTCAGTGCCTGGCTCGAATACAGCAGCACGCCGCGGGCCTTGAGCCGTTCGACCGCCAACGCCAGCTCACCGGCCGGGAGCGGCCCGTCGAACACCTCCACGGGACAGTCGGCGCTGCTTGCCAGCCAGGCGGTGAGCCACAACTGGGGCTCCTGCGGCACCTCGGACTGGTTGATCATCAACAGCGGTGCGCCGCGCAACTGGCGGTTGTTGTGGTAGATCCGGCTGCCGAATTTGCTGCGCAGCCAGGAGTACAGGAAGACCTTTTCCAGCTGCGCGCCGAACTGGCTCTGCCAGCGCAATTGCAACTCGCCCAGCAAGGGCAGGAGCAACTGTTCACAAACAGTCCAAGGCGGATACAGCGCCATGGCCTGGTTTACCGACTCATCGACCTGACGCTCGGCCAGTTGCGTCACCGCCAGCATCAGGGCATGGCGCTGACGTTGCCAGTCGTCTTCCAACGGTTCGCCTGACGGCTGCGGTGTGTCGAGCAACGGTTTTATCTTGCTCACTGCCACGCCACGATCGATCCAGGTGAGGATGCTCAGGATCCGCTGCACATGTTCGCGGTTGAACAAGCGATGGCCCTTGGGCGTACGGTGCGGCACGATCAACCCGTAGCGCCGCTCCCAGGCTCGCAGCGTGACGGCATTGACGCCGGTTTGCCGGGCGACTTCGCGGATCGGCAGCCAGCCCTGCGCGAGGGCCTTGGCGAAATCGGCGCCCAGGTCTTCGCTGGCGCTGGAGTCGAGTTCGTTCTTCATCAAATGGCGTTTCGCAAGCTGAGGTTCTCTGGGTGCGGTTGCAGGTACACCTGTTGGGCGAGATAGGGGTCGGGGTGCTGACGCAGATGATGCTTGAGCAATGTGAGCGGCACCACCAGTGGCACGATACCAAGACGGTATTGCCCGATCAGGTGCTGCACCTCCTGCTTGTCATCGGCATCGATGGCACGCTTGAGGTAACCGCTCAGGTGCTGCAGGACGTTGGTGTGCGTGCGTCGGGTGGCGCATTTCTTCAAGGCCGCCATCAGCGCGCTGAAATAACGCTGGCCCAGTTCGTCCGGATCGGCCTTGCCCATGTTGCCCAACATGTTGCCCAACGCCTTGTATTGCTCAGGGTTGTGGGCCATCAACAGGTACTTGTAGCGTGAGTGAAATTCAATCAGGTCGCGTCGGGTCAGCCCGCGGCGGCGCAGCGGTTGCCAGGCGGCATAGGCGAATACACGGGTCAGAAAGTTCTCGCGCAGTACCGGATCGTTGAGGCGGCCGTCTTCTTCCACCGGCAAGTCGGGGTGGCGCTCGCAAAAGGCCTGGGCGTAGACACCACGTCCACCGCCGTCCTGCGGGACGCCGTTGTGGTCGTAGACCTTGACCCGCTCCAGCCCGCAGGACGGCGACTTCTGCATGAAGATATAGCCGCAGATGTCATCCAGCTCAGCGGCCATTTGTTGACCGTAATCGGCCAATGGCTGGGTCACGTCGAGGTCTCGCTTCACCGTGCCGACCGCGTCGGGGCGCGCGGGGTTGCCAACCAGCCGGATCGGCTCGCGCGGGACGCCCAGGCCAATGGCGACTTCCGGACACACCGGCACGAAATCGAAGTATTCGACCAGCGTGCGGCTGCACAACGGCGATTGCTTGTGACCACCATTGAAGCGCACTTCAGCGCCCATCAGGCAGGCGCTGATGGCAATTTTCGGTTTGGCGATAGCTTCGTTGGGCATGGGCGACCTCTGCTGGGTAAATCTTGTACATGTACTATTGTTTGTACAATATTTTCATCATAGGTCGGTACGCGAACAAGTCAACCGATTGTTCCAGGCCGAAGGGCGGCGTCGTGACCTGGCCGCCGGCTGCTGCCTCTCACGACAGCAGCGGATGGCTTGGGGAATGCGCTCACTGAAGGCTGGCGTGCAAGCGACGGGCGGCATCCTGGCCACTGAGCCATGCTCCTTCGACCCGGCCGGACAGGCACCAGTCTCCGCACACATACAAGCCCAGGTCGGCATCGGCCAGGGCGCCCCATTCGTGGCTGCCGGCGGGACGGGCATACAGCCAGCGATGGGCCACGCTGAAGCTCGGCGCGGGCATCGCGCTGTGCAGCAGTTCTGCGAAGGCGCCGTGCAAATGCTCGATCACCGCTTCCTTGGGCATGTCGATGTGCTGGCGGCTCCAGTCGCTGGTTGCATGCAGCACCCAGGTGTCGAGCTTGGCGTCGCGCCCTGGTTTACTGCGGTTGCGGGCCAGCCAGTCGAGGGGGCTGTCCTGGACGAAGCAGCCCTCCATGGGCGTATCCAGGGGTTGTTCAAAGGCCAGCGCCACTGCCCAGGTGGGGTCCATTTTCACCCCGGCGGCGACGCCGGCCAGTTTCGGCACGGCGGCGAGCAACGCCGTGGCCTGGGGCGCGGGCGTGGCAATCACGACCTGGCCGAACGGGCCGTGGGTAAACCCTTCGGCGTCCTGCAGGTGCCAGTGTTCCTGGCCACGAAAGACCTCGGTGATGCGGCAGGAAAACTGCACCTGCAGCTCGCCGAGCAGGGCGCGGGTAATCGCGCTCATGCGCGGGGTACCGACCCAGCGGGTCTGCTCGTCCGGCGAGGGGCTCATCTGCCCGTCCTGGAAGTGATAGAGCTGCGGGTTCCATTCCGCCGCCCAGCCGTTGGCTTGCCAGCGCTGGACTTCCGTGACGAAGCGCCGATCCCGGGCGGTGAAATATTGTGCGCCCATGTCCAGCGCGCCGGCGTCGCTGCGCTTGCTGGACATGCGGCCGCCGCTGCCATGGCTTTTATCGAAGAGTTGAACGACATGCCCGGCCTCCGTCAGGGCCTGGGCGGCTGAAAGTCCGGCGATGCCGGTGCCGATGATTGCGATGGGTACAGTCATGAGGGCCTCGTTTACCTTTCTGTACAGACTACGCCGTCGTTTAATCCTGTACAATTCTGGTTTTTGGTATAAGTTTTACCGTTCGCGTTTTGGCGGGTTGTCCTATTGTTAGGTACAGACCCTGTCCGATATGAAAAATGCCTACTTATAAAAATAGACTAATGGGCCAGGTAAAACGCGAGCCGAGGAACATCTCATGCACATATTGCTGACCGGCGGTACTGGTTTGATCGGACGTCAACTCTGCCGGCACTGGCTGGAGCAGGGACATCGCCTGACGGTCTGGAGTCGTCGGCCCGAACAGGTGGCGAAAATCTGTGGCGCGCAGGTGCGCGGTATCGCCAGCCTCGATGAGCTTGGCGAGCCGGTGGACGCGGTCGTCAACCTTGCCGGCGCGCCTATCGGCGACAGGCCCTGGAGCCATAAACGCAAGATGCTGCTGTGGAGCAGCCGCGTCACGCTGACCGAGGTTCTGCTGGCCTGGCTGGAGCGTTGCGAACAGAAACCGCGGGTGCTGATTTCCGGCTCTGCGGTGGGCTGGTATGGCGACGGCGGCGAGCGGGAGTTGACCGAAGAATCCGGGCCGGTCAGCGAAGACTTCGCCAGCCAGTTGTGCATCGCCTGGGAAGAAACCGCGCAACGTGCAGAAGCCCTGGGCATACGTGTGGTGCTGGTTCGCACCGGCCTGGTCCTGTCTGCAGAGGGCGGCTTTTTGTCGCGGCTGTTGCTGCCGTTCAAACTGGCAATGGGCGGGCGTATCGGCAGCGGGCGGCAGTGGATGCCCTGGATTCATATCGACGATCAAATCGCCCTGATTGATTTTCTTCTGCACCGCAGCGATGCCAGCGGTCCTTATAATGCCTGCGCACCGAACCCGGTGCGCAACCGCGATTTCGCCAAGGCCCTGGGGCACGTACTGCATCGCCCGGCCGTGGTGCCGATGCCGGAGCTTGCGTTGAAAATCGCATTGGGGGAATTGTCATTGCTGTTGCTGGGAGGCCAGCGCGCCACGCCCGCCCGATTGCAGGCGGCGGGGTTTTCATTCCGGTTCACTGAGTTGTCTGCGGCCCTGGAAGATTTGTCGGGTCGCCTTTGAAATAGGACGTTGCATGACCGATCACGCGTTGCTTCTGGTGAATCTGGGTTCGCCTGCCTCCACCTCGGTGGCCGATGTACGCCGCTACCTCAACCAATTTCTGATGGACCCCTACGTCATCGACCTGCCATGGCCGGTGCGGCGGCTACTGGTGTCGCTGATCCTGGTCAAGCGCCCCGAGCAATCGGCCCACGCCTATGCCTCGATCTGGTGGGAGGAGGGCTCGCCGCTGGTGGTCCTCAGTCGCCGCCTGCAACAGGCCATGAAAGCGCAATGGACCCAGGGCCCGGTGGAGCTGGCAATGCGTTATGGCGAGCCATCGATCGAATCGACCCTGGTGCGCCTGGCAAGCCAGGGACACACCAAAATCACCCTGGCGCCGCTGTATCCGCAGTTCGCCGACAGCACCGTGACCACGGTCATCGAAGAAGCCAAGCGGGTAGTGCGCGAGAAAAAGCTCAAGGTGCAGTTCTCGATTCTCCAGCCCTTCTATGACCAGCCGGAATATATCGATGCCCTGGTTGCCAGCGCCAAGCCGTACCTGATGCAGGATTACGATCATCTGTTGCTGAGTTTCCATGGCCTGCCGGAACGGCACCTGACCAAGCTCGACCCTACGGGCTATCACTGCTTCAAGGACGCCGATTGCTGCCGGAACGCGCCGCCGGAAGTCATGGCCACGTGTTACCGCGCCCAGTGTATTCGTACCGCCGAGCTGTTCGCCCGGCAGATGGGGCTAGCGGATGGCAAATGGTCGGTGTCGTTTCAGTCGCGACTGGGACGGGCCAAGTGGATCGAACCTTATACCGAGGCGCGCCTGGACGAACTGGCCAAAAGCGGCGTGAAGAAAGTACTGGTGATGTGCCCGGCATTCGTTGCCGATTGCATCGAGACGCTGGAAGAAATCGGCGACCGCGGGCGCGAGCAGTTTCGCGAAGCGGGAGGGGAGGAGTTGGTACTGGTGCCGTGTCTCAATGACGATCCGCAGTGGGCGAAGGTGTTGAGCACCCTTTGCGAGCGGGCGCCGATTGCTTTGTGAGGTTCAAGGGCCTCATCGCGAGCAAGCTCGCTCCCACAGTGGATCTCGAGTGGTCACAAAATTTGTGTTCACAACAGATCCCCTTGTGGGAGCGAGCTTGCTCGCGATGGCTTTCTGACTGACAACAAAGTACTTCAGATCAGCGGCTCATCCGCCTTCTTCTGCTTCCAGCCATCGTTGCCCGGCAAGATCAGGTTCAACGCGATCGCCACCACGGCGCACAGCGCGATGCCCTTGAGGCCGAAGTCGTCCGGGCCGGTACCGGTGCCGACCAGTACGCCGCCGATGCCGAACACCAGCGTCACCGAAACGATCACCAGGTTGCGTGCTTCGCCCAGGTCGATCTTGTGGCGGATCAGCGTATTCATGCCCACCGCCGCGATCGAACCGAACAACAGGCACAGGATCCCGCCCATCACCGGCACCGGGATGCTTTGCAGCAGTGCGCCGAACTTGCCGATGAACGCCAGGCTGATCGCGAAGATCGAGGCCCAGGTCATGATCTTCGGGTTGTAGTTCTTGGTCAGCATCACCGCGCCAGTCACTTCGGCATAGGTGGTGTTGGGCGGGCCGCCGAACAGGCCGGCTGCGGTGGTGGCGATACCGTCACCGAACAGCGTGCGGTGCAGGCCGGGTTTTTTCAGGTAGTCGCGACCGGTCACGCTACCCACGGCGATCACTCCGCCGATGTGCTCGATCGCTGGCGCCAGGGCTACCGGCACGATGAACAGGATCGCTTGCCAGTTGAATTCCGGCGCGGTGAAGGCCGGCAGGGCGAACCAGGGGGCGGCGGCGATTTTCGCGGTGTCGACGACGCCGAAGAAAAACGCCATGGCAAAACCCACTAATACGCCGGAGATGATCGGCACCAGGCGGAAGATGCCTTTGCCGAACACGGCGACGATCAGGGTAGTGAGCAACGCCGGCATCGAGATCAGCATCGCGGTCTGATAAGGAATCAGCTCGGTGCCGTCGCCGGCCTTGCCCATCGCCATATTTGCAGCGATCGGCGCCATCGCCAGGCCGATGGAAATAATCACCGGGCCGATTACTACTGGCGGCAACAGCCGGTCAATGAAGCCGGTGCCCTTGATCTTCACCGCCAGGCCCAGGAACGTATAGACAAAACCGGCCGCCATCACGCCGCCCATGGTCGCGGCCAGGCCGAACTGGCCCTTGGCGAGAATGATCGGCGTGATGAAAGCAAAACTCGACGCCAGGAATACCGGCACCTGACGCCCGGTAACGATCTGGAACAGGATCGTCCCCAGGCCCGCCGTGAACAGCGCCACGTTCGGGTCCAGGCCAGTGATCAGCGGCATCAGCACCAGCGCGCCGAAGGCGACGAACAGCATCTGTGCGCCGGACAGCACCTGACGCCAGAGCGGATCGTTGAATTCGTCCTGCATGCTCAGGCGTCCTTCTGCTTGGTGCCGAAGATCTTGTCGCCGGCATCGCCCAGGCCCGGGATGATGTAGCCGTGTTCGTTGAGTTTCTGGTCAATGGAGGCGGTGTAGATGGTCACGTCGGGGTGGGCATCTTCCACGGCCTGGATGCCTTCGGGCGCGGCGACCAGGACCATGGCGCGGATGTCCCGGCAACCGGCTTTTTTCAGCAGGTCGATGGTGGCAACCATGGAGCTGCCGGTGGCGAGCATCGGGTCGATGATCATCGCCAGGCGCTCGTCGATTTCCGGCACCAGTTTTTCCAGGTAGGTATGGGCCTGCAGGGTTTCCTCGTTGCGGGCCACGCCGACGGCGCTGACCTTGGCACCCGGAATCAGGCTCAGGACGCCTTCGAGCATGCCGATACCGGCACGCAGGATCGGCACCACGGTAATCTTCTTGCCGGCGATTTTTTCCACCTGCACCGTGCCCGCCCAACCGGCGATCTCGTAGGATTCCAGCGGCAGGTCCTTGGTGGCTTCGTAGGTGAGCAGGGCACCGACTTCCTGGGCGAGCTCGCGGAAGTTCTTCGTGCTGATGTCGGCGCGGCGCATCAGGCCGAGTTTATGTCTGATCAGCGGGTGGCGGATCTCGAGGATGGGCATGGGGAAGGCTCCGGCGGCGGGCAAAAAAACCGGCCTAGATTAATCTATCCGAGGGTGTTGTCCTATAGACAATACAGAACGTTAGTCCACAAACGCTTGATCTGGCCGGGCGGGATGCGTACCTTTGCCCGCTTTTCCGCAAACGCCACCCTTGGAGAGCGCCATGTCCGCTGATCTCGAGCATATCCGTCAAGTCATGCGAGAGGCTGACTGCCTGTACACCGAAGCTGAAGTCGAAGCGGCCATTGCCCGTGTCGGTGCGCAAATCAACGATCAGTTGGCTGACCGCAACCCGGTGGTGTTCTGCGTGATGAATGGCGGGCTGATTTTCTCCGGCAAGCTGCTGACCTGCCTGAACTTCCCGTTGGAAGCTTCCTACCTGCACGCCACCCGCTATCGCAACGAAACCAGCGGCGGCGACCTGTTCTGGAAAGCCAAGCCGGAAGTCTCGTTCATCGACCGCGACGTGCTGATCATCGACGATATCCTCGATGAAGGTCACACCCTGGGCGCGATCATCGACTTCTGCAAACACGCTGGCGCCCGTGCCGTACATACCGCCGTGCTGATCGACAAGGACCACGACCGCAAGGCCCGTCCCGACCTGAAGGCCGACTTCGTCGGGCTGCCGTGCATCGATCGCTACATCTTTGGCTACGGCATGGACTACAAAGGCTACTGGCGTAACGCCAATGGTATTTTTGCCGTCAAGGGGATGTAACCGTATGGATCGGCCAACGTTCCTGGACCAAGCCCTGTTCGATGAACTGGCCGAGAAAGCCGCGGCCAATCCCCGTGGACGGCAACACCACAACCTTCACCAGATGGACGAACCGTGCCACCGCATGGCGGTGGGCTTGCAGCCGTCTACCTACATCCCGCCGCATCGCCATTTGAGCGCCGACAAGGCGGAAACCCTGCTGGTGCTCAGGGGCCGGCTCGGTGTGTTGATCTTCGATGAAACCGGGACGGTGATCGACAAGCGAATCCTCCAGGCCGGTGCTGATTGCCTCGGTATCGACCTGCCGGCCGGGGTATATCACGGCCTGGTCGTGCTTGAAGCCGACAGCCTGATGTTCGAATGCAAGGCCGGCCCGTACCGGCCGGTGGGCGACGGCGAGCTGGCTCATTGGGCCCCCCGCGAAGGTGAACCCGGCGTGGCGCAATACCAGGCCTGGATGCGCGCTCAGTTCGATTGATCGGTATCCCCTGTGGCAAGGACGCTTTTGTGGCGAGGGAGCTTGCTCCCGCTCGGTTGCGCAGCAACCGCAAGATGGCCTGCTGCGCACTGGAGCGCCAGCCGGCCCAGCGGGAGCAAGCTCCCTCGCCACACAATCAAACCAGTCTTGAATGCGCTTCGCTCGCGGCCAGCCAGCGCTCACTTTTGCTCCGCGCCTGTTCCAGCGTCTGCACATACGCCAACTGCCGCTGCTCGCGATGGACCCCGGCGCGGCGCAGTTTCAGGCGCACCCTCGGTGCGGTCGCGACCAGGATCAGGCCGATGCCCTGCTTTCGATAGTCCCTGAGGATATTTTCCAGCGCGGCCAGGGCCGTCATGTCCAGCATCGGCACGGCGCTCATGTCCACGACCACCACCCGGACACCCGGGTCGAAGCGGCGTAATACATCCAGGGCCTTCTCCGCCGCACCGAAGAACAGCGGCCCCCGAATGGCGTAGCAGCGAACATGCTCGGGCATGTCCAGCAAGGCCTGGTGGGCATGGCGTGGCAGTTCAGCGCTGTCGGTCAGTTCGCTCATGCGCTTGATGAACAGCCCGGCGGCCAACAACAGGCCGACGGCGACGGCCAGGACCATGTCGAACAGTACCGTCAGGCCCAGGCAGGTCAGCAGCACCAGCACGTCGCTGCGCGGGGCGATGCGCAGGGTATGCAGCACATGCCCGGCCTCGCTCATGTTCCAGGCGACCATCACCAGCAACGCCGCCAGTGCCGCCATCGGCAAATAACTGAACAGCGGCGCGAGCAACACAATCGCCACCAGCACCACCAGGCTGTGAATGATTGCCGCCAGGGGCGATGACGCGCCGCTGCGCACGTTGGTTGCGCTGCGGGCAATTGCGGCGGTGGCGGTGATGCCGCCGAACAACGGCGCCACGAGGTTGCCCAGGCCTTGGCCGATCAATTCGGCGTTGGGGTCGTGCCTGCTCCCGGTCATGCCATCCGCCACCACGGCGCAGAGCAATGACTCGATGGCGCCGAGCATGGCGATGGCGAAGGCCGGGCCCAGTAATTGGCGGAACAGGTCATAGGAAAGTATCAACGCACCGCCCTGGCCATTCGGCAAGTTCCAGGGCCAGTCGAAGCGCGGCAGGAAAGGCGGGATGCCGGGGTAGACGATGCCGTCGACGACGTAGCTGAAGCGTTCGCCCAGCGTTGCGACCGGCAGCCCGGCGCGCTCGATGGCCAGCCCCAGCAACGCGCCGATCATCAGCGCCACCAGATGGCCCGGGACGCGTGGCACCCAGCGCGGCCAGATTATCAATACGGCCAGACACGCCGCGCCGATAATAGCGTCGCCAAGCCGTGCGCCGGGCAGCGCCACGATCAATTCGCCGAGCTGTTCGATGTAATGCGTGGCCTGGCCCGCAGTGCTCAGGCCCAACAGGTCCTTCAATTGCAGCGTCGCAATCACCACGCCGATCCCGGCGGTGAAACCGAGGATCACCGGATACGGGATGAACTGGATCAAGCGCCCGGCGCGCATCAGCCCCAGCGCAATCAGGATCAGGCCGGCAAGCATTGTGCACAGCAGCAGGCCGCCCAGGCCGTATTGCTGGGTGATGGGCAGCAGGATGACAACGAATGCGGCCGTCGGCCCGCTCACGTTGAATCGCGAGCCGCCGGTCAGGGCAATCAAGGGGGCGGCCACCAGCACGGTGTAAAGACCGTGTTGTGGTGGCACCCCAACGGCGATTGCCAGGGCCATGGCCAGGGGGATAGCGATGATGCCGACCGTAAGCCCGGCTACCAGGTCGCCGCGCAGGCGCTCAAGGGTGTAACCGGCACGCCAGGCTTGGCGCCAGGCGGCGAACAGCGGTGGGGCGGAGAAGGCCATGATGCTCCTCGCATAGACTGGACAATAAACCCGTGGCGAGGGAGCTTGCTCCCGCTGGGCTGCGCAGCAGACCCAAAATGGGCCATTGAAATCTTTCAGACGGAGTGCGCTAGCCGATTTACGACGGCTGCGCCGCCGAGCGGGAGCAAGCTCCCTCGCCACAACGGCATATGCCAGCGGGCCGACACCGATGGCCTCACGGAGTATGCCGCGCCGCAAGCCCTGCTGTATTGACCCGGTCGCATATTTTTTCAAGGAGTGCTAGCGTGCCCGGCCATGCCTTCCGGAGCCTGTCATGAGTGTATCGATCCGTCGCTGTGCCGCTCTGCTGCTGATCTGCGGCCTGCCATTGCTGGCAGTGGCCGCGCCGATGCACAGCCAGTTCCTGCCCCCCGATGACCTGGTGGCGCGTCAGGAACAGCCCGAACAGCAGCAGTTGCTGCAAGTCACCGAGTATTCGGTGGTGCTGGGCAACCAGCGCCCATCCAACCAGCAGCCGATCCCGGTCACTTCGCCGCTGATGGTGCGGCTCAAGGGCAAGCCCCTGAACAAGGGCGCCACCATCAGCCAGGTGATCCTCAATTTTGATGGCGAAAGCAAAAGCCTGAAGAAACCGGTATTCGATGAGGCGAGCAAGACCCTGACGCTGTCTTATCCACAGGCCCAGTACCGGGTGGTGATCGATCTGTTGCGCAATAACACGGTCTACGTGCAGTTCCTCAGCTACGCCAACGGCCATATCTGGGCCGACCTGCACACTGGCGCCGCACGCCCGCGTTGAGCCCCGAGGCCCGCCGGGGGTAAACTGCCCGCCCCGTGAACTGTGCGAGCTGGAGCCGGCAATGCGTAAAGACAAGAAACAAGTGATTGGTGACGAGATTGGCGACGAACAGATCAAGCTGTTCCTCAATTTCGAGCCCGTCGATGCCACTTCGCCGTCGCTGCACAAACTGATCAAGGCCTACCGTGGGCTGCGTGTCGACGATTTCGAGCGTTTCCTGACGTTCTTTGTCGAGGCCGGCCATGACCTCAACGGCAAGGACGAGCACGGTAATGATTTCGTTGCGTTGATCCAGGACCAGCGTAATGCCGAGGAATACATCGAGTTGATCAACAAGGCGCGTGGCTGATTGATTCAGGGCCTGCTGCGCAGGCCAGCGGGAGCAAGCTCCCTCGCCACGAAAAGCTGCAAAAAAAAACGCCCCGCTCTCATGGAGAACGGGGCGTTTTTTCATCCGGGAGATCAAGCGTAGCTTTGGGTTTCGCTGCTTGCTTCAACCAGTTCCAGCGCGATGTTGTTCTGCGCGTTAACCTTGCGATACAGCGCCGCATCGGTTTCCAGCACTTTTTCCCGGGCCGGGAAGATTTCCGCGAGCTTGGCGGCCCACTCTCCCTTGGCTTTTTCCGGGAAGCAGCGCTCGATCAGTTCGAGCATGATCGACACGGTGACCGAAGCGCCTGGTGAAGCGCCGAGCAAGGCGGCGAGAGTGCCGTCCTTGGCCGCCACCAATTCGGTACCGAATTGCAGGATGCCGCCTTTCTTCGGGTCTTTCTTGATGATCTGCACGCGCTGGCCAGCCACTTCCAGGCGCCAGTCCTCGGCTTTCGCCTCGGGGTAGAAGCGCCGCAGGGATTCCAGGCGCTGCTCCATGGACTGCATCACTTCGCTGATCAGGTATCTGGTCAGGTCCATGTTGTCCCGGGCCACGGCCAGCATCGGGCCGATGTTGCCGGCGCGTACCGACAGCGGCAGGTCCATCAGCGAGCCGTGCTTGAGGAACTTGGTGGTGAAGCCAGCGTATGGCCCGAACAGCAGGGATTTCTTGCCATCGACCACGCGGGTATCGAGGTGCGGCACCGACATCGGCGGCGAGCCCACCGCGGCCTGGCTGTAGACCTTGGCCTGGTGATGCTTGACCACTTCCGGGTTGTCGCAACGCAGCCACTGGCCGCTGACCGGGAAACCGCCGAAGCCCTTGCTCTCTTCAATGCCCGAAGCTTGCAGCAGCGGCAACGCGGCGCCGCCGGCACCGAGGAAAACGAACCTGGCGTCGACTTCACGGGTGCTGCCGGAATTGACGTCCTTGATGCTCACGGTCCAGCCATCGCCCTTGCGCTTAAGGCCGGTGACGCGCTTGCAATATTTGATCTGGGTGTCCGGCGCGCTGCCCAGGTGCTTGAGCAACTGGTTGGTCAGGGCGCCGAAGTTGACGTCGGTACCGTTCATGACGCGGGTCGCGGCGATGACTTCGTCTGCCGGGCGGCCTGGCATCATCAGCGGCATCCACTCGGCCATCTGGTCGCGGTCTTCGGTGTATTCCATGTCGGCGAACGCATGGTGCTGGCGCATCAGTTCGAAGCGCTTCCTGAGGAACTCAACGCCTTTCTCGCCTTGCACGAAGCTCAGGTGCGGCACCGGGGCGATGAAGGATTTCGACGAGCCGAACGTGCCTTTTTTGGTCAGGTACGTCCAGAACTGCTTCGACACCTCGAACTGGGTGTTGATGTGCACGGCTTTCTTGATGTCGACACTGCCATCGGCGGCCTGGGGTGTGTAGTTCAGCTCACACAGCCCGGCGTGGCCGGTACCGGCGTTGTTCCAGGGATTGGAACTCTCCGCGGCACCCGAATCCATCAGCTCGACGACTTCCAGCGAAATCGCCGGGTCGAGCTCCTTGAGCAGCACGGCCAGGGTGGCACTCATGATGCCGGCCCCTACCAGAACTACGTCGACTGCTTCGTTATGCGCCATTTAACGCGTCTCCAAAATCTGCAGCACCAAATTGTCGGCATAGCGGCCAGGAAGCGGGGCAGGTCAGTTGCGCCCCAGGTATCCATGGCCAGGATCGCCATGTCCGAATCTTCGCAATTTTTCGCAACACTGCGGATGCATGCAGCCTGGCCTCAAGAGTCCCATGAACTCATTTAAGCGCCGGGCGGGCAATTCGACTTATGGCCGAGACATCCGTTCGTGCAACCAAATCCGTAGCGGACAGGCTTCAGGCGCCGGTTCTTGAGCGATATCCGGTCCTGTCTCGTTGGGCTGTTCCAGACGCCAATGGTGCTTGTTCAGACGCAAAACTCTTCATTTGCTCGCCACACTCTTGTGAAGTTGTGAAAACCCGTTTTTTCACGCTCTTTTGAAGACGTGAACCTCAAAAAGGGCTGTCCCAGCCTGGCACCGCGCCCGATCTGGATGCCCCTCATGTAATACATGACAGGCAAAACGGGCAGACAGCTCAGTGACCGAGCGTAATGACAGCTCTGCAGATTCGCGAAAAGCAGTGATTTGCCAGGGAAACAGCAAGCGCGCCAGCTTCACTCGATCTGTGTGGGCGGCTCTCTGTGGGCGGTGCGGGGTGCCAATACAAGCGCATCAGCGGCGTTGCGGGGCCCGATCAGGAGACGTCCTTATAATCGGGGGGAGATTGTAGCGAAGAAACGCGCGGAAATGGTCGTGTTTTATGACTTTTATTAGCCTTGCGGTCAGACGGCCAACAACTGGCGGCTGCGTGCACGAGCGCGGGGCGCTTGTACCAGGGCGCTGGCGGGCAACGGCTGATGCAGCCAATTGAGACGGATCTCTTCGATTTCGACCCAGCCATCGCCCATGGGCTGCAGGCTGCATTGCTTGAATGCCTGGCAACGACCGCTGCGGTCGAGCAGGGCGAAGCAGCGGTGATGCGGGCGCGGGGTAAACAGGGAGATGAGAAAACGCATGGTCAGATACCGTGTCCGAGGAACTTGAGGCCAGCCTGACAGCCCGGCATGACACCCCGGTGTAAGGACCATGACAGCACGGTGACAGGAACCGGCCACCGCGGCCCCTGTCAGACATTTCAGTATTCATGCGGCGACGCTAGTTCGCCGCGATGGCGCACCGCTATACTGCCGGCCTGTTTGTGCCCGATTCTGGAGAGAAGAGCATGTTGCAACGCCTGTTGTTCGGTTTGATCGCCGTGACCAGTCTGACCCTTGTCGGCTGTGCCCACAGCCCGCAACAACTTAACCCGGAGCCCAAGCTCAACGCCCAGCTGGCGCCGGTGGGTCGCGGCCAGCCGGTGGTGGTACGGGTCGTCGACGGTCGCCCGTCGCCAACCCTCGGCACGCGTGGCGGTCTGTACCCTGAAACCAGCGTGATCACGGTGCAGGGTGCGCAGGTCCTGCCAAAATTGCAGGCCCAGGCTGAAGCGGCCGTGCGCCTGCTGGGCTTCACCCCGACGCAGAACGCAATGAACGCCCCGCAACTGACCGTGACCCTGGCCGAACTGAAATACCAGTCGCCCAAGGAAGGCATGTACGTGACCGAAGCCACCATCGGCGCGACGTTCCGTTCCGACGTGCAGAACGCCAACCGCCGCTACAGCGGTCGTTATGGCGCTTCACTGGACCAGCGCTTCGGCATGGCGCCGAACCAGGACACCAACACCAAGCTGGTCAGCGACGTGTTGAGCGATGCCCTGACCCGTCTGTTCAAGGACCCGACCATTGGTCAGGTGTTGGCGGAGTAAGCAGCAAGTCTGATATCCCTGTGGGAGCGAGCTTGCTCGCGATAGCGGCATTTCAGCCAACTCAATGTTGACTGATCCACCGTCATCGCGAGCAAGCTCGCTCCCACAGGTTTTTTTATGGGCGTGATTCACGCAGCCTGGGAATAGAGTTCCAGCACGCTGATCCCGGTCAGCAGGTCTGTCTCCGGGAGGTCCGCATGTTGATGGCCGCCGAGGGCGCAGTACACCAGCCAATGACGATCCTGCACATTGAAGGACAGACTGCCGACAAGGTTCTGTTGTTCATCGCTCGGGCTGATCAGGTAGAGACGATCCTGGTTTTCGGCGTGCAGCATGACGGATTCCGTACAGTTTTGGAGGGCGACAGGGTGGCCTATCCATATGACGAAACCGTGACGTGAAGAATTAGAAGGTTTGCACTTGGTCTTGTGGCGAGGGAGCTTGCTCCCGCTGGGCCGCGAAGTGGCCCCAAAACCTGCCAAATGCGGAGCATCAGACACACCGCACCCGCCGGCTTACGACTGCTTCGCAGCCGAGCGGGAGCAAGCTCCCTCGCCACGGGTCCATCATTTTTCTTAAGTGAACCGCGTTGCGGGCATTGGAATCGTTACCGGTCGGAAAAAACGCCTCAGTGTGACGAGCTTTCGGTAGAATCCGCGCCCTGTTCGTAGGCTCCGGGCGCAGCGCGTCCGTTTTCGCTTGAGGTTTGTGATGTCGTTGCAACTGTTCTCGCTGTTCGCTGCCCACCCCGCCAAACTGATCAACCTGCTCGCGCTGCTGTTTGCCTGTCCGGGTGGCTGGGTGCTGCACGCGACGCGTCGCCGCGAACTGCGGGCGCGGGCCTGTCTTGCGGAGCGCAGCAGCGAAGGCAATGAACGATTCGAAGCGCTGCTGGACTTGGCGACGCAACGCATGAACCGGTTTTTCTACCGTTTCGGCTTCGCTTGCCTGGGGTTGGCGCTGCTGATGTCGTGGATCAGCACGCAGTTCTGACAAAAAACAAATCGGCCGCGGCTTTTGTGGCGAGGGGATAAATCCCCTCGCCACAGGTCACTCGCGCTCAGGGCTTTCGCTCAAAGCGCCAGCCCCGCCCTGACCCGGTACTGGTTACGCACCGGCGTCGCATATTGCAGCACCAGGAACGGTCGGTGTTCCTCCGGGCAGGCTTCCAGCCGGCGCTGCCATTCTTCTTCAGCCTTGGCCAGTTCTTCGGCACCGAACACCTCGGCCGCCGTCGGAACCTGCAACTGCGGGTCGGCATCGGCCCATTGCGCGTAGGCCAGGTAATGCACCGGGAACAGGCGATAGCCGCCGAGTATCTGCCGGTCCATCTCCATGGCCAGTTGTTTGGTGTCCTCGAACAGTTCGGTAATCGGCGCGGCAAAGTTCACGTGGACCCGGCCCTTGTAGCCGGTGATGCCCTTGGCAATGCTGACGTCGTCCTCGCCGGGCGCCTTGGTGTACGTGCCGGTGGTGGCGCGGATGTACAGCTCGCGGGCCTTGGCCTGGTCGCACGGGTCATATTCGTAGCTGATCGACACCGGCGTCAGGTTCAACGAGCGGATGACCTCGCCGAACGGCTCGTCCTTGCGGCTCATGTGGAACATCTTCAGGATCGCCGACTCGGTCCGGTCATCACCGTCCTTCGCCCGGCCCTCGGCCTGGGCGATCCAGATCGAGGCGCAATCGTTGCGGATCGAGTGGTTGATGTAGGCCGACAGCAACTGGTACGCCGCCATTTTTTCCCGGCGACCGGTGATGGAGCGGTGCACGATGAAGCTCTTGTTCAGGCGCATCAGGTCGCTGACGAAGGGCTTTTGCAGCAGGTTGTCGCCAATCGCGATGCGTGGCGTCGGCAGGCCGGCGTGGTACACGGCATAGTTGACGAAGGCCGGGTCCATCACGATGTCGCGGTGGTTGGCGATGAACAGGTAGGCATTGCCGGACTTGAATTGCTCGACCCCGGTGTAGGTCACGCCATCGGTGGCACGCTCGATGGTGTGGTCGACGTAGAACTCGACTTTGTCCTGCAACGTGGCAACGGAGGTCACACCGGCGAACTCTCGACGCAACTTCTGCGCTATAAGAGGTTTGAGCATCCAGCCGAAAGCGCCGGCCAGGCGCGGGAAGCGGAAGTGGGTGAGGATATCTAGAAACGCCTTGTCGCTGAGCAGCCGTGCCAGCACCGCTGGGACTTCGCTGTCGTTGTAAGGTCGGATGGCATCGAATTCGCCCATCATGCTCTCTTGTTGGAAACGGCTAGGGTAAGTAAAGGTTCGATCGAAAAACCGACGGGGCACGACCTGGAAGATAGTCCAGGCAAAAATAGCCCTGCAAATAGACCGGCGATTATACGCACAAGTCACTTGGGAGACCGCGATGCTGGAAGCTGCTCTTTATGAATGTCCGTATTGTGGGGAGGAGGTAGAGACTTCCGTGGATTTGTCCGGCGGCGACCAGACCTACATCGAAGACTGCCAGGTCTGTTGCCGACCGATTACTTTCGTCCTGCAGGTCCACGAAGACGAATGGCACCTTGAGGTCTTCAGCGAAAACGAATGATGGGGCGGCCATGCAGCGAATCTACGAGCTGGAAAACCTGATGGAAGGCGAATTGCTCCAGGGCATGCTCGCCAGCGAAGGCATCACGGCGCATCTGGTGGGCCGCGATCTGGTGGGCGGCGCGGGTGAGCTGCCGATGTACGGCCTGCTGGGGCTGGCGGTGGAGGACGAGCAGGCGCAATACGCCCGGGAGCTGATCGCCGCCTACAATGCCGCGATGCCGGTGCCGGGCGATGAGCCTGACAGTTACCCGGGTACGCTGGTCTGTTAGGCTGGCGGCCGTTTGATACAAGAGTCGTGTTGCCCCATGTGTGGACGTTATGCCCTGTTTCGCTGGAACCCCGCTTTCGCGGCCTTGCCCGGCTTCCCTGCCGACCAGAAGGCCCAATGGAATATCTCGCCCAATGACTCGGTGCTGATGCTGCGCGCCGGCGCCGATGGCCAGCGCGAACTGGCACGGGCGCGTTGGGGCCTGACGCCGCCGTGGCTGACCGATCTGTCCCGCACCCCGGCGCACGCCCGCGCCGAAACCGTGGCCGAGCAACCAATGTTCCGCGAAGCCCTGCGTTTGCGTCGTTGCCTGCTGCCCGCCAATGGTTTTTACGAGTGGCGCGGCGGCACGCGCAAGCGCCCGTACTGGCTGACGCCGGGGGAGGGCTCATCGCTGTTCTTTGCGGCGATCTGGGAAGCGTACCCGGTGCAGGAGCAGGTGTGGCTGAGCACGGCGGTCATCACCCAACCGGCGGCCGGTCAGCGCCGACCGTTGATTCTGGATGAAGAGGGCCAGCGCCTGTGGCTCGACCCCGAGACACCCTTGCATGCCTTGCAAGGGTTGCTGGCGAGCGAGCCGGGGCAACTGCGCGAGCGGGTGCTGGCGAACATGGTCAACGACCCGAAACTCAATGGGCCGGAATGCCTGACCCCGGCCTGAGTTCTTTGGCGACAGCACTGGCCCCTTCGCGAGCAAGCTCGCTCCCACAGGGTTCGGCTCAGACCCTGAACTGATTGATCAACCGCCGTTGCTGCTCCGCCAGCCTGGTCAGCCCGGCACTGGCCGCGCTGGACTCGTCGGCGCCGCTTGCCACTTCGTTTGCCACCTGGCCGATGTTGATCACGTTACGGTTGATGTCATCGGCCACCGCGCTTTGTTCCTCGGCAGCGCTGGCGATCTGGGTGTTCATGTCGCTGATCACCGACACGGCCTGGGTGATCGTCTCCAGGGCCTGAGCCGCTTTTGCCGCGTGTTGCACACTTTCATCGGTACGCTGCTGGCTGTCTTCCATGACCCGCACCACGTCCCGCGTCCCCTGCTGCAGCTGTTGGATCATCGACTGGATTTCTTCGGTGGCCTGCTGGGTCTTCTGCGCCAGGTTGCGCACTTCATCGGCGACCACGGCAAAACCGCGACCCTGCTCACCGGCCCGTGCAGCCTCGATGGCCGCGTTGAGCGCCAGCAGGTTGGTCTGCTCGGCGATCCCGCGGATGGCGGTGAGAATCGCGTTGATGTTCTCACTGTCCTTGGCGAGCGTCTGCACCACGCCCACGGCCTTGCCAATCTCCAGGGCAAGGGCTCCGATGGAACTGGAAGTGTCGCGCACGATTTGCATGCCCTGGCTGGCGGCCTGGTCGGCGTGGCTGGCGGCTTGGGCTGCCTGGCTCGCATTCCGCGCCACGTCCTGGGCAGTGGCGGTCATTTCGTGCACGGCGGTGGCGACCTGATCGATTTCCGACAATTGCTTGTGCACGCCCTGGTTGGTGCGGATCGCGATGTCGGCGGTGTGTTCCGACGAATCGCTGACGCTCTGCACCGAGGTCACTACCTGAGTGATCATCCCCTGCAATTTGCTCAGGAATGTGTTGAAGCCCTTGGCGATGGCCCCCAATTCATCGGCGCGGTCGCTGGTCAGCCGGCGGGTCAGGTCGCCTTCGCCCTGGGCAATGTCGTCGAGCATCGCCACCATTTGCTTGAGCGGCCGGGCGATACCGTGGCCCACCAGCCAGATCACCAGCAGGCCGATCGCGGCAATCGCCAGGCCGACCATGGCCATGCCGAAGATGTCGGTTTCGCGCTGATCATCGAGGTCTTTCTGCAAGGCTTGCAGATCCGCCATCACGGCATTCAGCGGCAACTGCAACATCAACGTCCAGCGCGCCTCGGTCTGGCCGATACCGAAAGGCATGTACACCTCCAGATGGCCGTGTTCTTCGTCGATGTCGTAACGCACTTCACCGATGCCGAGCCGGGTCAGGTTATCCAGTTCGTTGGCGTCCAGCAGGTCGCTGGCTTTCTCGCCGAGTTTGCCTGGGTCCTTGGTGAAGGCCACCAGCCGGTTGTTGCTGGCAAGCAGGGCCATTTCCCCGGCGCCGTCGTACAGCTTGGCGTCGGCGGCGACGAGCATGTCCTGGATGAAGTTCACCGACAGATCGGCGCCGACGATGCCCTGGAACTTGCCATCGATCAGGATCGGCTCGATGAACGAGGCGAGCATGGTCATGGTGTCACCGACGCGGTACGGCGCGGGATCGATCACGCAGGCTTTTTTGCTGTCCTGGGAGCACAGGTAATATTCACTGGCACGAATGCCGGTGGACAGCAGTTTCTGGTCCGTCACATCGGCGAGTTTTTCCAGGCCCAGGGTGCCGTCCTGATTGCGAAACCACCATGGCAGGAAGCGCCCGTTGGTTTCCATGCCCAGCACCTGGTTGTCTACATAGCGGGCGTCGTCGTGGTCGATGGCGTTCGGTTCCCAGGCGATGTAGGCACCGAGAATCTTCGGATTGCGCACCACGGTTTCACGCAGCAGGCTGATCATCTGCTCGCGCGGGATCTTCAGTTGCGGGTTGCCGTCCGTTCCGTTCATGCCCATCAAGGCGTTGCTGGTGGCAAGCCCACGAGCGAGCAGCAGCGGCGCTTCGAGTTCGCGCTGGATCAGGCTGGCCTGGGTGCGGGCCAGCGCACTGAGGCGTTGCTCGATGAGTTGCTCGAACTGCGCCTTGGTCCGCTGTTGCACCATGTCCTGGGTGCGGGCGCCGGCGAACAAAGCGTACAGCACCAGGGCGCCGACCACGCTGAGCACGATGGCACCAGCCAGGGCGGCAACGGAAAACTGGATCGATCTGAATTTCATAAAGGCTCCGGACGCGGAAGTGACGTCTGGACTTTTTATCGGCGTTTCCGGGGCGTGGCATGAGGCACTGTTCGTCGGATGACTGTTTTGGCTAGACCGGTGTCGCAATCGGGCCAAGGGGGACTTGTCCGAAAATCGGTAATCCCTCGCTTCGTATCTGGCGCCGATACCAATCAGGGCCTAGGATACGCCCACGATTCCATGGAGCTTCTTTTGTATGAACAAGACTTTGATGGTGAGCGCTCTGGGCGCGGCTCTGCTGCTCGCCGGTTGCCAATCGGTCAATACCACCAGCGGCGGAGCCGTGGGGGTGGAGCGCAAGCAGTACATGTTCAGCATGCTGTCGACCGCTGAGGTCAACCAGATGTATGCGCAGTCCTATCAGAAGACGTTGGGTGAGGCGAGCTCCCAAGGTGCCCTGGACAAGACTAGCAGCGATGCCAAGCGCCTCCAGGTCATTGCCGACCGTCTGATTGCCCAGGCGCCAGTGTTCCGCCCGGATTCGGCGCAGTGGAACTGGGAAGTGAACCTGATCAAGAGTGATGAGCTCAACGCCAACTGCGGTCCTGGCGGCAAGATCATGTTCTATACCGGCCTGATCGATCAGTTGAAGCTGACCGACGCTGAGATCGCCGCGATCATGGGCCATGAAATCGCCCACGCCTTGCGCGAGCACGGCCGTGAAGCGATGTCCAAGGCCTACGGCATCGAAATGGCCAAGCAGGGCGCCGGTGCCATATTCGGCCTGGGCCAGGACAGCCTGGCGCTGGCCGACACCGTGGCCAACTACGGCATGACCTTGCCCAACAGCCGTGGCAACGAGAACGAAGCCGACCTGATCGGCCTCGAGCTGGCCGCCCGGGCCGGTTACGACCCGAACGCGGCGATCACCCTGTGGAACAAGATGGCCAAGGCTTCGGAAGGGGCTCCACCGGAATTCATGAGCACCCACCCCTCGTCGACGAGCCGGATCGCCTCGTTGCAGGCGGCGATTCCGAAGGTGATGCCGCTTTACCAGCAGGCCAGGAAGTAAGGGCGAACCTGCCGGCCTCTTCGCGAGCAGGCTCGCTCCCACAAAGACAAAGCGGTTAACTGTGGGAGCGAGCCTGCTCGCGAAGAGCGATAACGCGGTAGCTCTGGAATCGGATCAAACCCACCCACTACTCTGCATTGCCTTGTACACCGCGACGATCGCCAGGATGAAAAACGCCGAGGCGGCCAGGCGGCGGATGAGGGCGAGCGGCAGTTTCTCGGCGGCGAAATTGCCCGCCAATACCACCGGCACGTTAGCGATCAACATACCCACGGTGGTGCCGATGATCACCAGCCACAACTCCGGGTACTGCGCGGCAAGCATCACCGTGGCGATCTGGGTCTTGTCACCGATTTCCGCCAGGAAAAACGCGATCAGCGTGGTCAGGAAAGGTCCGAACCTGCGAGCCGTATTGGCTTCCTCGTCGTCCAGCTTGTCCGGCACCAGGGTCCACAGCGCGGTGGCGGCAAAGCTCGCCGCGAGGATCCAGTGCAACACCGAGTCGGAGAAGAACCCGCTGACCCAGGCACCTACCGCGCCGGCCGCCGCATGGTTGGCCAGGGTTGCGGCGACGATGCCGGCAATGATCGGCCAGGGTTTGCGAAAGCGTGCGGCGAGGATGAGCGCGAGCAATTGCGTCTTGTCGCCGATTTCGGCCAGCGCAACGATGGCGGTGGGTACCAGGAAAGAGTCCAGCATCAGGTGGTTCCTAAGAGGGGCGGGTCGACACGGCTATGACACGTACAGCCTTCCCGCCCCGGGTAAGGTGTGCGTGTCATAGGTCTTGTCAAACCCAGCGACCATCTGCGTGGACGCTTGGGCCGCATACGCCATGGTCTGCTGACCAAGTATGTTGACGTATGCCGGGCGAGCATGGCGCTCGCGGGAGACTACTCCCCTAGGACGGAGCGGATTCTGCCTAGGCAAATCCGTTTGGGCAAGCGCTGTTTTTCAAAAACGCCTTAGCCACGCTTGGCTCGGTAGATGCGAAAACCCTGGCCTTCGGCCTTGATCGTGCACGTGCCCAGATGCTCCTCGATCAGCGGCTGGTACTTGAGGAAACTGTTCGCGACCAAGCGCAGTTCGCCGCCGTTTTTCAGATGTTTGGCCGCTTTTCGCAGCAGGTTTTCTGTGGCGTGATAATCGGTGTGCACGCCGACATGGAAGGGTGGATTGCTCAGGATTGCGTTCAGGCCCATGGGCGCGGCATCGATTCCATCACCGGTCAACACCTCGGCTTCCAGCCCGTTGGCGGCCAGGGTCAGGCGGCTGCTGGCGGCGGCAAAGGCGTCCACGTCCAACAGGGTGACGGTATTGTGCGGGTAGCGGCGCTTGACCGCCGCGCCCAGTACACCGGCACCACAACCGAAATCCAGCAGATGGCCGCTGGGCAGCTTGTCCAGGTGCTCCAGCAGCAACGCACTGCCGCGATCCAGCCGACCATGGCTGAACACCCCCGGCAGGCTGATCACTTTCAACGGGCCTTCGGCCAAGGGCAGCTCGTAGGTTTGCGCCAGGCTTTCCAGCGGCTTGGCCTGCGGGGCGTTGGCGACGGTGACTTGCCACAGTTGGCAATGCCGCGCGCTGTCGAGCTTGCGTGGCTTGCCGAACGGGTTGAGCTGCTTGGAAGCGCCTTCGATGCCGCTGCGCTTTTCCCCCACCAGGTACACCTCGCGACCGGCCAGGCGCGCGGCCACGGCGTTGAGAATGTAGTCGGTCAGGTCCTTGGCCTTGGGCAGGAACACCACGGCCGTTTCGAATTCCCGCTCGGGTACGTTCACGCCAAAGTGGCTACGTTGCGCAAAGCGCGCATCCAGCGCGGCCTGGTCGCCGGCATGCCAGCACCAGCCATGGGCCTCGGGCAAACGGCCGAGCAGATCGTCGGCGGGCAGGCCAGCCAGCAGGACCGGGCCCTGGAATAATTCGGGCTGACGAAGCAGTACTTCACTGCGCGGATCCATGGTCTGCTCCTTGTAAAAAAGTGCGGCAGTTTATCAACTGACGACCCGGCGCGCTGTACCGCTGAAAAAGCCTTGGGCGTTTTCCGTCAGTTGGCCGACGATCCGCTGCCGCGCCTCGCGGCTGCCCCAGGCGTTGTGCGGGGTGATGATCAGTCGCGCAATGTCGCCGGCCAGCAAGGGATTGCCTTGGGTCGGCGGCTCCACGCTCAGCACGTCGCTGGCCGCGCCGCCCAGGTGACCGCTGCGCAAGGCGTCGGCCAGGGCCTGTTCGTCAATCAGGCCGCCACGGGCGGTGTTGACCACGAACGTGCCGGGCTTGAGCAGCGCCAGTTCGCGCGCGCCGATGAAGTGGCGGGTGTGCTCGTTGAGCGGGCAGTGCAGGGTCAGGGCATCGATCTGCGGTAACAGCTCATCCAGCGGCAAGCGATCCGGCCGTGCCGGACGCCCCGGAATCTGCCCCAGCAGCACACGCATGCCAAAGGCTTGCGCCAGCCGGGCGACGGCGCCGCCCAGTTCGCCATGGCCGAGCAAACCCAGGGTCTTGCCTTGCAGCTCGACAATCGGATAGTCCAGCAGGCAGAACTGCGAAGCCTGTTGCCAGCGACCATCAGCCACGGCTTTCTGGTAGTCGGCGAGGCGCGTCGCCAGGTTCAGCAACAGCATGATCGTATGCTGGGCCACCGACGGCGTGCCGTAGCCCTGGCAATTGCACACGGTGATGTCGTGGTGGCGGGCAGCGGCGAGGTCGACATTATTGGTGCCGGTAGCGCTGATCAGGATCAGCTTCAATTCGGGGCTGGCGGCCATGGCTGCCGCGTCGATCACTACCTTGTTGGTGATCGCCACCGTCGCCCCCTTGAGTCGCTCGGTCACCTCGTCCTGGCGGGTCCCGGCGAACAATTGCAGTTCGCTGAAGCAATCGCGCAACGGGCCCAGGTCCAGGTCGCCGAGGTCCAGGGAAGGGTGGTCGAGAAAAACGGCGCGGGCGGTGTTCGTCATCAGCTGTACCTGTCATGTAAAGAACCGAAGGCGTAATGTGGCGAGCCTATCAGATGAATCGTGGCCAGGGAGCAAGCTCCCTGGCCACGGGATTTCATTCACCAAGAGATGTCGCAAGGAGCCCACCATGTACCTCACCGAATTTCTCACCGTCGCCCTGATCCACCTGCTGGCGGTCGCCAGCCCCGGTCCGGACTTTGCCGTGGTGGTGCGCGAAAGCGTGACCCATGGCCGACGTGCCGGGACCTGGACGGCGCTGGGCGTCGGCACGGCGATTTTCCTGCATGTGGGGTATTCGTTGCTGGGCATCGGCCTGATCGTGTCCCAATCGATCGTGCTGTTCAACGCGCTGAAGTGGGCCGCGGCCGCGTACCTGCTGTACATCGGCATCAAGGCCTTGCGCGCGCAACCGGCCAAGGCCTCTGGAGAGAACCTGCACAAGGAGGCTGGCGAGCGTACCGCTCGCGGTGCGTTCACCGCAGGCTTTGTCACGAATGGCCTGAACCCCAAGGCAACGCTGTTCTTCCTGTCATTGTTCACCGTGGTGATCAATCCCCATACGCCGCTGGCGATCCAGGCCGGCTACGGCGTGTACCTGGCGATCGCCACGGCGGCGTGGTTCTGCATGGTGGCGATGCTGTTCAGCCAGGCGCGGGTGCGTGCCGGTTTCGCCCGCATGGGCCACTGGTTCGACCGGACCATGGGCGCCGTGCTGGTGGCCATTGGCGTGAAACTGGCCTTCACCGAGGCGCACTGACCGCGCCTGAACATGTCCCTGAGATGGCTCAAGGCTAGTATTTGCGGGCGGATCAAATCATTCCTTCGGCTGATTTGATCCGCGGGCAGGCACTTTAGAGTGCTTACCTTCCAGCCAAGACCGTGCAGTCAGAAAAGGGACCCTTATGTTGCAGACTCGCGTTATCCCTCCAGCCGAAGGCGCCTACCAATACCCGTTGCTGATCAAACGGCTGCTGATGTCCGGTGCGCGTTACGAGAAAACCCGCGAGATCGTCTACCGCGACCAGTTGCGCTACAGCTATCCGACGCTGATCGAGCGCGTCGCGCGGCTGGCCAACGTGCTGACCGAGGCCGGGGTGAAGGCCGGTGACACCGTTGCGGTGATGGACTGGGACAGCCATCGCTACCTGGAATGCATGTTCGCGATCCCGATGATCGGCGCGGTGATCCACACCATCAACGTGCGCCTGTCACCGGAGCAGATCCTCTACACCATGAACCACGCCGAGGACCGCTTCGTGCTGGTCAACAGCGAATTCGTCGGTTTGTACCAGGCGATCGCCGGCCAGCTGACCACGGTAAAGAAGACGCTGCTGCTGACCGACCTGGCGGACAAGACCGCCGACCTGCCGGACCTCGTGGGCGAGTATGAGCAACTGCTGGCCGCCGCCAGCCCGACCCATGATTTCCAGGATTTCGACGAGAACTCCGTCGCCACCACGTTCTACACCACCGGCACCACGGGCAATCCCAAGGGCGTGTACTTCACCCATCGGCAACTGGTGCTGCACACCCTGGGCGTGTCGACCATCATGGGCTCCATCGACAGCGTGCGGCTGTTGGGCACCAACGATGTGTACATGCCGATCACGCCGATGTTTCACGTACATGCCTGGGGCCTGCCGTACGTGGCGACCATGCTCGGGCTCAAGCAGGTCTATCCCGGGCGTTACGATCCGGAGTTCCTGGTCGAGCTGTGGCGCAAGGAAAAGGTCACCTTTTCCCATTGCGTGCCGACCATTTTGCAGATGGTCCTCAACGCCAAGGGCGCCCAGCAAACCGATTTCGGCGGCTGGAAAATCGTCATCGGCGGCAGCGCCCTCAACCGCAGCCTGTACGAGGCGGCCAAGGCCAAGGGCATCCAGCTCACCGCGGCCTACGGCATGTCCGAAACCGGGCCGCTGGTATCCTGCGCGCACCTCAACGACGAGCTGATGGCCGGCGGTGAAGACGAACGCATCACCTACCGGATCAAGGCCGGTGTGCCGGGGCCGCTGGTGGAAGCGGCGATCGTCGACGGCGAGGGCTGTTTCCTGCCCGCGGATGGCGAGACCCAGGGCGAACTGGTGCTGCGCGCGCCGTGGCTCACCGAAGGTTATTTCAACGAACCGCAGAAAGGCGCCGAGCTCTGGAAGGGCGGCTGGCTGCACACCGGCGACGTCGCCACGCTCGACGGCATGGGCTTCATCGACATCCGCGACCGGATCAAGGACGTGATCAAGACCGGCGGCGAATGGATCTCGTCCCTGGACCTGGAAGACCTCATCAGCCGTCATGCGGCGGTACGCGAAGTAGCAGTGGTCGGCATCCCCGATCCGCAGTGGGGCGAGCGCCCGTTCGCCTTGCTGGTCATTCGCGAAGGGCACCAGCTCGGGGCTCGCGAGCTCAAGGAACACCTCAAGCCATTTGTCGAGCTGGGGCACTTGAGCAAGTGGGCAATCCCGAGCCAGATCGCCCTTGTTACGGAAATTCCCAAGACCAGCGTCGGCAAGCTCGACAAGAAGCGCATCCGCGTCGACATCAGCGAATGGCAGAGCAACAACAGCACCTTCCTCTCGACGCTCTGAGCGTACCCGCCGTGCCTGAAAAGGGCACGGCAGGCCCACCCGGCAAGCGCTTGTCTTGTCAAACCGGAAAATTCAGCCATCCTTGCCGTGCCGACATCCGTCGGCCTGGCGAAGGACTGTTCCAGAGTGGTCGAAGGCTGCAAATCACACTTTAGAGGGATCAAGCCGTACTACCTGCTGGCTATAGTCCGCTCAAGGATTTTCGGAATGGGACGCGCGTGCCAGCACGGCGCAGGGTTTCCGGAAATGCCCACTGCCATAACAATAAAACACATGGAGTTGCGTCGATGACCTCAGCAAACACTTTCTGGCGCCGGGCAAAACTGCCTCTGGCCGTCAGTCTTGCCTCTTCGCTCGCCGGCCCGGCATTCGGCGTCAGCTTCAACATCGGTGAAATCGAAGGCCAGTTCGACTCGGCCCTGTCGGTCGGCGCAAGCTGGTCCACGGCCAAGGCCAACCGCGACCTGATCGGCGTCAACAACGGTGGCAAGGGCCTGTCCCAGACCTCCGACGACGGTCACTTGAACTTCAAGCGCGGGGAGACCTTCTCGAAGATCTTCAAGGGTATCCATGACCTGGAGCTGAAGTACGGCGACACCGGTGTGTTTGTACGTGGCAAGTACTGGTACGACTTCGAACTCAAGGACGAAAACCGCCTGTACAAGGACATCAGCGACAGCAACCGCAAGGAAGGCGCCAAGTCCTCCGGCGGGCAGATCCTCGATGCGTTCGTCTACCACAACTACGATATCGCCGATCAGCCGGGCTCGGTCCGCCTCGGCAAGCAAGTGGTCAGCTGGGGTGAAAGTACCTTTATCCAGGGCGGTATCAACGCCATCAACCCGGTCGACGTGTCCGCGTTCCGTCGCCCCGGTGCCGAGGTCAAGGAAGGGCTGATCCCGGTCAACATGTTCTACGTGTCCCAGAGCCTGACCGACAATCTGTCGGCCGAAGCGTTCTACCAACTGGAATGGGACCAGACTGTCGTCGACAACTGCGGCACGTTCTTTTCGCAGCCGGACGTCATCGCCGACGGTTGTGACGACAACCTGCGCGTCTTGAACAAACGTTCGCGGATTCCGGGCGCAGCCTTGCCGACCCTGACGGCGTTGGGCGTCAACGTGAACGAGGAGGGCGTGCTGGTTCGCCGTGGTCCCGACCGTGATGCCCGTGACAGCGGCCAGTGGGGCCTGTCGTTCAAATACAACTTCGAGCCGCTGGACACCGAGTTCGGCGCCTACTTCATGAACTACCACAGCCGGGCGCCAATCTTCAGCGCCACGGGCGCCGCGTCACGGTTCTATACCCAGCCGCTGGGGCCGTTGGCCGCATTGCGTCCGGTAATCGTGGCGGGTAACTCGAACTACTTCGTCGAGTACCCGGAAGACATCCGGCTCTATGGCCTGAGCTTTTCCACCACGCTGCCCACCGGCACCGCGTGGAGCGGTGAGCTGAGCTACCGGCCGAACGCTCCGGTACAACTGAGCACCACCGATATCCTGTTCGCCGGTGTCACGCCAATTCCGGGCTTTGGTAACGCCTCCGTACTGGATGGCGCGCCGGGCCAGGACCTGCATGGCTATCGCCGCAAGGAAATCACCCAGTTCCAGACCACCTTCACCCACTTTCTCGACCAGGTCATGGGCGCCAGCCGCCTGACCCTCGTCGGTGAGTTGGGCGTGACCCACGTTGGCGGCCTGGAAAGCCGCTCCGAAGCGCGCTACGGCCGTGATCCGGTGTTCGGCCCGGGCGAATTGCCCAACGGCTTCTGCAATACCCTCAACGCCTCGACTGCGGCAGGTGGCGGCCAGACCATCAGCGGGGTGAACAGCAACTGCAACAACGACGGCTTCACCACGTCGACCTCGTGGGGCTACCGTGCTCGCGCCATCTGGGAATACCCGGATGTCTTCGCCGGTGTGAACCTCAAGCCCAACGTGGCCTGGTCCCATGACGTCAAGGGTTACTCGCCAGGTCCTGGCGCCAACTTCGAGGAAGGCCGCAAAGCCGTCAGCCTCGGGCTGGATGCCGAGTACCAGAACACTTACAACGCGAGCCTGGCCTACACCAACTTCTTTGGTGGCGACTTCAGCACCGTGGATGATCGCGACTTCCTGGCGCTCAGCGTCGGCGTGAACTTCTAAGCACCGTATTTCAGGACGACACACTATGAAAATAACCAAGAATCTGTTGCAAGTCGGTGTGCTGGGGCTGTCGCTTTTGGCGGCCAGCGTCATGGCCGCCGTGCCTGCCGCCGAAGCCGACAAACTGGGCAAGAGCCTGACGCCGATGGGCGCCGAAATGGCCGGCAACGCCGATGGTTCGATTTCCGCCTGGAAACCCATGGCCAAGAACGCCGGCAGCGTCGACGGCAAAGGCTTCCTCTCCGACCCGTACGCCAGTGAGAAGCCGCTGTTCACCATCACCGCGCAGAACGTCGAGCAGTACAAGGCCAAGCTTGCGCCCGGCCAGTACGCGATGTTCAAGCGTTACCCCGAAACCTTCAAAATGCCGGTCTACCCGACCCATCGCGGCGCTACCGTGCCGGACGAAGTGTTTGCCTCCATCAAGAAAAACGCGGTCAACACCAAACTGGTCTCCGGCGGCAACGGTCTGGAGAATTTCGAGACGGCTGTGCCGTTCCCGATTCCCCAGAGTGGCGTCGAGGTGATCTGGAACCACATCACCCGCTATCGCGGCGGCAGCGTGACGCGCCTGGTGACCCAGGCCACGCCGCAGCCCAACGGCTCCTACAGCCTGGTGTACTTCCGTGACCAGTTCGTGTTCCGCGACAAGATGAAGGATTTCGATCCGGCCAACCCTGGCAACATCTTGTTCTACTTCAAGCAGCAAGTGACCGCTCCGGCGCGTCTGGCCGGCGGCGTGTTGCTCGTCCACGAAACACTCGACCAGGTGAAGGAACCGCGTTCGGCGTGGGTCTACAACGCCGGCCAGCGCCGTGTGCGTCGCGCCCCGCAAGTGTCCTATGACGGCCCAGGTACCGCCGCCGATGGCTTGCGTACCTCCGACAACCTGGACATGTACAACGGTGCGCCGGACCGCTACGACTGGAAACTTGAAGGCAAAAAAGAGCTGTATATCGCCTCCAACAGCCACAAGATCGATTCTCCGCAGCTCAAGTACGCGGACATCATCAAGGCCGGCCACATCAACCAGGACCTGACGCGCTACGAGCTGCGTCGTGTCTGGCACGTGACCGCGACCCTGAAGGAAGGCCAGCGCCACATCTACGCCAAGCGTGACTTCTACATCGACGAAGACACCTGGCAAGCCGCGGTCATCGACCACTACGACGGCCGTGGCCAACTGTGGCGCGTAGCCGAGGCCCATGCCGAGAACTACTACGACAAGCAAGTGCCGTGGTATGCCCTGGAAACCATCTACGACCTGCAGTCCGGTCGCTACCTGGCCTTGGGCATGAAGAACGAAGAAAAATCGGCCTATGACTTCGGCTTCACCGCCAGCACCGCCGACTTCACGCCTAACGCCCTGCGTCAGGACGGCATCCGCTAAACGCTCCACCCGAGGCCGCATCCTCGAAAAAACGCCCCGGCTGGTTCGGGGCGTTTTTTTTGCCTGAAAAAAGCTCCCTGGCCACCATAGCGGCCAACCGCTTGTAGCCTTTTTGTAGCCATTTGTAGCACTCCCTTCAATACCTCCTCGTTTACCGCTAGTCTGCGGACATCTGCAACGCCGCCACCCGCATTCCAACAAGAGCCGGCCATGACTGATTTGTCTTCACCTGCGGATTCTGCCCGCGCAGCCATCGCGGTACAGGACGGGCGTTTCTACCGCCCGCCCTTGCCCGACGGTCACGTCCCGCGGCCGCGGTTGTGCGAGCGTCTGAGCGCTGGGCTCGGCGGTCGCCTGCTGCTGGTGAGTGCACCGGCGGGGTTCGGCAAAAGCTCCCTGGCGGTGGAATTCTGCCAGAGCCTGCCGGCCCATTGGCGGAGTCTCTGGTTGGGGCTCAGTGCCCGGGACAACGATCCGGGCCGCTTCCTGGAGCGGCTGCTCGAAGGGCTCCAGGCCTTTTATGCGCAGTTGGGCGGACGGGCGTTGGGCCTGCTGAAGATGCGCCAGCGGCACCAGCCCTTTGCTTTCGAGGAGTGGCTCGACGGCTTGCTGGATGAACTGTCCAGCCACCTTTCCTCCCGCGCCCCGCTGTTGCTGGTACTCGACGATTACCACCTGGCCCAGAGCCCGGTGCTGGATCGTTGCTTGCAGTTTTTCCTCAATCACCTGCCCGAGGGCTTGCTGGTGCTGGTCACCAGCCGCCAGCGCCCGGACTGGCACCTGGCGCGCCTGCGCCTGTCGCGGCAATTGCTCGAACTCAACGAGCAGGACCTGCGCCTGACCCATGACGAAGCGTTGACCTTGCTCCAGCACCACAGCAGCTCGCTGCGTGGCGAGGCACTGGAGAGCCTGATCCAGCGCAGCGAAGGCTGGGTCGCCGGGCTGCGTTTCTGGCTGCTGGCCGCTTCCGAGGCCGGTAGCGAAGGCCGGCTGCCCCAGGCCCTGCATGGTGGTGAAGGGCTGATTCGCGATTATCTGCTCGAAGAAGTCATCGATTGCCTGCCCCCCGAGGTGCAGGCGTTTCTCTACGACACCGCGCCACAGGAGCGCTTTTGCAGCGAACTGTGCGATGCGGTGCGCGACGCCCATGACAGTCACGAAATTCTTCAGTACCTGGCCGCCCATCAGGTTTTTCTGGTGCCGCTGGACGAGCACGGCCACTGGTACCGCTACCACCACCTGTTTTCCGACCTGTTGCGCAGCCGCCCCAGCGCACCGGCCATGGTGCCGGCCGCGACTCTGCACTTGCGCGCCTGTCGCTGGTTCAACGCCCAGGGTCTCATCGACGAAGCCGTGGAGCAGGCGTTGCGTGCCGGGCACCTGGACGTGGCGGCGAACCTGGTGCAGAACCTTTCGGAAGAACAACTGCTGGCCGAGCAGAACGTCGGCATGTTGCTGCGCTGGAAAATGGACCTGCCTGACAGCCTGCTCATCAGCACTCCACGGCTGATCGTGCTCTACAGCTGGGCGTTGGGCCTGGCCAGCCAACTGGATGCGGCCGAGGAACTGGCCGCCCACTTGAGTCGCTTCCTGCCGGCGCCGTCGGCCACCGCGCAAAAATCCATGCTCGCCCAGTGGCTGGCCCTGAGCGGCATCGTCGCCCGCGGGCGTGGCGACCGGGAGGCCACACTGCGCTATTGCACCGAAGCCCTGGAAAGCCTGCCGCAGAAACGCTATGGCCAGCGCCTGATGTGCTTGTCCACCCTGTCGAACCTGGCGATTGCCGACGGTGACCTGTGGCGCGCCCGCGCGCTGAATCGTGACTCCCTCGAACTGGCGCAGCGGGTCGGCAATCCGTTGTTCGAGGCGCTGGCCCATTACGATCGTGCGCGAGTGTTGCAGGCGCGAGGGGAGATCCTGCGTGCGCTCGATGAAGTGAAGCAGGGGCTGCAGCGGCTGCATGGATTGTCGCCGCAACGGCTGTATGCGGTGCGCGCGCGATTGGTGCTGTACGAAGGTTTCCTGTTGACGCTGCGCATGCAGTCCCCGGCCGGACTGACGCGATTGCAGGCGGGGCTGACCGAAGCCCGGGCCTGCCGCGATATCAGCGTGTTGATCGGCCATTGCGTGATTGCCCGGGTCGAAGGCTATAACGGCGAATTCGCCCGGGCCTTCGCCGAGCTGGCCGAGGCCGAGCGCCTGATGCACATCTGGGATGTGCCACCGGTTTACTACCTGGCGATGATTACCCTGGTCAAATGCGAGCTCTGGCTGGCGCAGGGCCGTACCGAGCTGGCCGAAGCCTGGCTGGCGCGGCTGGGCCAGACCTACACCGGCGAGCGGGCCGCCGCGCCACCGGAATTCCACCCGCAGTTGCCGTTGCATGTCGAGCTGCAGCAGGCGTTGCTGGAATCCATAAAGGGCCAACCGATGCAGGCCGAGGGGCGCCTCGATGCCTTGCTTGAACACGCACAGCAAACCGGGCGGCAGATGCTCAGTGTGATGGTGCTCAACCAGAAGGTGGCCTTGCTGCTGCGCCTGGGCCGCGAGCCCGAGGCCCGCAGCACCCTGGCCCAGGCGTTCGATGCCTCCATCGGCGGCGTGTTGCAGCCTTTCGAATGGTTGTTGGGAGAGCATCGTGAATGGCTGCGCGAACAGTTGCTGCACGCGCCGCCCAGTGACGTGCGCCAGCACTTGCTCGAATGCTTGCCGTCGGCCGCGACGCCAGCGATCGAACCCTCGGTCCCGGTCGAAACCCTCAGCAGCCGCGAGAGGGCAGTGCTGCAACTGATCGCCCAGGGATGTTCCAATCAGGAAATAAGCGAGCAGTTGTTCATCTCGCTGCACACGGTAAAAACCCATGCCAGCCACATCAACAGCAAACTTGGCGTCGAACGCCGCACCCAGGCCGTAGCGCGGGCGAAGGCTTTGGGGTTGTTGGGCTGAGTTCTTTACTCCCGCTGGGCTGCGAAGCGACCCTAAGATCTGACAGCGCGGTGTGGCAAGCTATGAGTTGCTCCGCAACTCAGCGGGGATAAATCCCCTCGCCACAAAAGCCAATGAGCGTGAGCCAAGGAACCACTTGAATGCCGCCCCTTTACCAAACCATCCAATCCCCCGTAGGCGAGCTGATCCTTGTCGCCCGTGGCACCAAGCTGGCGGCCATCCTGTGGGAGAACGAGCGGCTCAATCGGGTGCGCCTCGGACCGTTGGAGCAGGACAGTGATCATCCGACCCTCAAGGAAACCGAGCGTCAACTGCTGGAATATTTTTCTGGCCAACGCCGCCGTTTCGAGCTTGAACTGGATTTCGCCGGCACCGACTTTCAGGTGCGGGTCTGGCAGGCTCTGCTGACTATCCCGTTCGGCGAAACCCGCAGCTATCGCGACATAGCCATCCAGATCGGCCAACCGACCGCGACGCGCGCGGTCGGTGCCGCCAACGGACGCAACCCGATCTCGATCATCGCGCCCTGCCATCGGGTCATCGGCACCTCCGGCAGCCTCACCGGTTTCGCCGGCGGCCTTGCCGCCAAACAGTTCCTGTTGAGCCTCGAAGGCCAACAGAGCCTGCAACTGGCGTTCTGAGCCCTGACCCTGCCCAATCCCTGTGGGAGCGAGCCTGCTCGAAAAAATAGCCGGTCAGCTCAAGGGCGACTTCGGCGCCAGCATGCGCGTGGGCGGCTTGCCGTTGGCGTTGTGCTGATAGATCTGCGCCGGTTGCCCCTGTTCGTTGAAAAACACCTGGCCGATCCCCGCCGAGTTCCACAGCCGTTCCCCGGCTTCGGCATGTTCCGGGACATGGGGGACGATGCGCATGCTGCGGCGCTTGGTGAACCAGTTCAAGGGCGAGCGTGGTGAATAGAGCCAGCGGTTCAGCCGATCGAACCATTCCAGCAGCGCCGGCGGGAACTCGTTCTTGATACCGCTGCTGGTGATCTGCCAGACACGTGGGCCGCCCTTGCGGTGCGGGATCAGCACCTCGTAGACGAAGGAATAATGCACATCGCCGGACAACACCACGTAGCTTCCCGGCGTGCGCGAGTGGCGGAAAATATTCAGGATCACCTGGGCCGCGCCACGGTGGGCCATCCAGTTCTCCGCATCCACCAACAGCGGGTAGCCGCACCAGCTGAACAGCCGCTGCACGGTCTCGATCAGCTTGACGCCAAAGATCGGCGCCGGCGAGACGATGATCGCCGAGGGATGGTCCAGCAGTTCCTGCTGCAGTTCGCTCAGGGCTTCCCAGTCCAGCAGGCCCGACGGCTGCTTGAGGCTATTCTCGCTGCGCCAGCGGCGGGTGCGGGTGTCGAGCACCACGAGCGCCGGCGTGCTCGGCAACACGTAATGCCATTGCTGGAAACCGAGCAGGGTGTCGATCAACGCATCCTGGGGCCCGCTGTCGATGTAGCGGTCCCGGGCGGTGTCGCTCAAGGCCACGGTCTGCTCGATCACTTCGCCAAAGGCATCCGGGTTGTTGCCCCAGCCCTGGCAGAGCAGATAGGCGATCAGCGCGTTGCCGATGATGCGTTTGGAGAAGGGATGGCCGTAGGCCGTTTCCTCCCATTGCGCGGACAGGTTCCAGTCATCGGTGATGTCGTGATCATCGAAAATCATCAGGCACGACAGATGGGCGAACACCCGTGCCACGCCATCCAGCCCGGTCTTGAATGCCTCGATGCGCTGTTGTTCGAGGTCGTAGCGCTGGCGCCGTTCGGCGGTCAATTCAGGCGGTTGCGGATTGATCAGCGTCCACGGTACGGACGACCACACCAGCAGATACATCGCCATGACCTCGGCGAAGGTCACCAGATGATTGTCGGCGCTGCTGCTGGTGAAGATCGGCTTGCGCGCCCCGCCGAAAAAACGTTCGCGCAGGGTTTTGTTGCTCTCAAGCGCCGGTAACAGATCCGCGCGGTGATAATAACTGGCCGGGTGTTGGTAGAGTTTGGCGCTGTCTTCCACCACCGCACCTTCCAGGCACTCCTCGAACAGGCCCAAGCGCTCGATCAGGGCATGAATCGCCCGCAACATCGGCCCGGCGACATCGTCGGCGTACACCTGGTCGCCGCTCATCATCAGCAAAGCCGGACGCTGCTCGGGCGACTGCGCCAACAAGCGGTCGACACAGAGCAGGCCGTCGTTGGCCGGGAAATGGGGTTTACGACAAGAGCCGTGGACCAGCTGTTCTATGCGCGAATGCAGCATGAAATTCGGACGCTTTGCGTCGCCGTACAACAGATGCGGCGCCCATTCGGCAATGGGGGCGCCGTCCACCAGCAGGTCGTAGTCAATCACCACGTCCTGGGACAGGGGCGTATCGAGTGTCACATCGATCAAATGCACAAACGCTCGTTGCCCCACCGGTACCACGGTGCAGCGCGACGCATCCAACGCCAAGTCGCCGACGCCGTCGATACTCAGCGTCAGCGTCAACGCTCGTGTCCCCACCAGCCACATCACCAGCCGCGTCGGCTCCAGTCGTCGCAAGAGCGGGCCGACAAGGACGGGGGGGAGGGTGATCGGGGTATCGGAAGGGGCCGGCAACATGCGTGGGAAAAGCTCTGCTTCGGAATAAAGCAGGGATCATAACGCATGCGTACGCGGGGAGGGGGCATGCGCGCCTGCGGCAATGGAGCATTGCTCCCTCACCACAGGGCGGTATGTTCAGCTCGGAATAATCAGCTCATCCCTAACCAGTTAGGCAGCGCGAGCGAGATCCACGGTACATAGGTAATCAGCACCAGGAACGCCAGCAGAATCATCAGCCACGGCATGGCCGCGCGGATGGTCGCCGTCAGCGACATGCCGGTCACCGCCGAGGTGACGAACAGATTCAAGCCCACCGGCGGCGTGATCAGGCCGATTTCCAGGTTCACCACCATGATGATGCCCAAGTGGATCGGGTCGATGCCCAGCTTCATGGCGATAGGGAACAGGATCGGCGCCAGAATCAGGATGATCGCCGACGGTTCCATGAACGCACCGGCAATCAGCAGCACGATGTTGACCACCAGCAGGAAGGTTACTGGCGTCAGCCCGGCCTCGATCACCCACGCAGTGATCTGCTGCGGCAGTTGCTCGGTGGTCAGCACGTGGGCGAAGAGCATGGCGTTGGCGATGATGAACATCAGCATGATGCTCAGCTTGGCCGACTCCAGCAGCACCTTGGGGGTTTCGCGGAACGTCAGGTCCTTGTAGACGAACAACGCAATAAACGCCGAATACACTGCCGCCACCGCCGCTGCTTCTGTCGGGGTGAACATCCCGGAATAGATCCCGCCGAGGATAATGACCATCAGCAGCAAGCCCCAAATGGCTTTGCGGGCTGTGGTCAGCCATTCGCGAAACGTGGCTCGGGGCATTGCCGGCAGGTTTTTCTTCACGGCGACGATGTAGATCGCCACCATCAACGCTGTGCCGAGCAACAGGCCTGGTATCACACCGGCCATGAACAGTTTGCCTACCGAGGTTTCGGTCGCGGCGGCATAGACCACCATGACGATCGACGGCGGAATCAGGATGCCCAGGGTCCCGGCGTTGCAGACGATACCGGCACCAAACGCCTGGGGATAACCTGAGCGCACCATGCCGGCGATGGCAATCGAACCCACCGCTGCCACCGTCGCGGGACTGGAACCGGACAGTGCGGCAAACAGCATGCACGCCAGCACTGCCGCAATCGCCAGGCCACCGCGGATGTGTCCGACGCAGGCGTTGGCAAAGTCGATCAACCGTCGCGCCACGCCACCCGTGGTCATGAACGCACCGGCCAGCAGGAAGAATGGAATCGCCAGTAGGGTGTAGTGCTCGGATGTCTCGAACAGCTTGATCGCCAGGGAGCGTACGGAGTCGGGGCTGAAGAAAATGATCGTCAGCGAACCGGCCAGCCCGAGGGAAATGGCGATAGGCACGCCAATGAACATCAGCACGAACAGCGCGAGGAAGAGGAAGGCAATGGTCATGGCTTGTCTTCCTCGATCTCGGTCAGTTTGATCGCTTCGGCCGCTTCATCGGCCAGCCCCAGGCCCGTCTGACGGTTCATCAGGATGCGCACCAGGATTTCCGCGAAACGGATAAACACCAGGGCGAATCCTACCGGCACGATCAACCCTACGTGCCATTGCATGATGCCGAAATGGCCGAGGTCTTCCGCGCCGATCTGGGCAATCATCAAGGTATTGATCCATTCGTAACTCGCCACGGCCAGCAACCCGGCGTAGGCCAGGCAGCACAGGCAGGCGATCACGCCGATAATGCGCTGCACCGGTTTGCTCGCCAGTTTCACCAACGCGTCGACGCCGATGTGGCCGGCCGTGCGCACGCCATACGACAGGCCAAAAAAAATCAGCCAGCCAAACAGCGCCTTGGTCAGCGCGCTGCTCCAGGTCATGGCCTGGGCCATGCCCATGATGCCGTCGCCAATGGCGAACATCGGTTCGCTGGCGGCTGGCCAGTTATCGCCAAGGCTGTAGAACACTGCATAAAGGTTGTTGAGGACCACGTAGACGAAAGTGACCAACGTCATGGCGGCCAGAAGGAAGGCAATGAAACCTTCCTCGAAATGTTCCCAGGTGCGCCGAAGGGCGTTCATGGATGGCATCTCCTGCAGGGAGGACGACAGGCCGGCGCTGCCACGGCGGCAGCGCCGACCAACCCATTACTGAGCCTTGTTGGAGGCTTCGGCGGCTTGGATCAGGTCAGCGCCGATGTCACCTTCGAACTTCTTCCAGACCGGTTTCATCTTGTCGCGCCATGCGTTGCGTTCTTCAGGCGTGAGGGTAATGATCTCGGTGGTCTTGGCGTCGAGGATGCGCTGCTTGTCGTTCTGGTTCAGTTGCGCCGCTTCCTTGTTCACATGGGCGGTGACTTCCACAAGGATCTTGTCCAGTTCGCTGCGTACGTCCGGCTGCAGGCCATTCCAGAACTTGGTGTTGGTGATCAGCATGTAGTCGAGCAAGCCATGGTTGGACTCGGTGATGTACTTCTGCACTTCATGCATTTTCTGGCTGTAGATGTTCGAGTAGGGGTTTTCCGCACCGTTGACCACGCCGGTCTGCAGGCCTTGGTACACCTCGGCGAAGCTCATCTTGCGTGGGTTGGCATTGACGGCCTTGAACTGTTCTTCCAGCACTGCCGATGCCTGTACGCGAAACTTCAGGCCGCGTGCGTCCTTGGGTTCGCGCAGGGGTTTGTTGGCAGAGAGTTGCTTCATGCCGTTGTGCCAATAGGCCAGGCCGGTGATGTTCTTGCTTTCCATGGACTTGAGCAGTTTCTGACCTTCAGGGCTCAGTTGGAAACGGTCCACGGCAGAGATGTCATCAAACAGGAACGGCAGGTCGAACAACTGCACCGTCTTGGTGTATTGCTCGAACTTGGCGAGCGATGGCGCGATCATTTGCACGTCACCCAGGAGCAGGGCTTCCATTTCCTTGCCATCGCCGAATAACGACGAGTTGGGGTACACCTCGACCTTCACTTTGCCCGGCAATCGCTCTTCCACCAACTTTTTGAAGAGCAACGCGCCTTGGCCTTTGGGGGTTTGTTCGGCCACCACGTGCGAGAATTTGATAACCACCGGATCAGCCGCCATGGCGCTGCTCAACGCGCTGAGGGCCAGTGTGCAGACGAGTGCTTTCCACATAGGTTTAAACATAGGGGTTCCTTTTATTTTTAGTTTTTCGCGTGCGGGCTCATTCAAAACACGACGCACGGTGGGACACTTGCAAGTCTAGGCAGAAAAACAGCTTGCCGGGGCATTGTGACATCAAGTGCAGGGCTTTACTGCGTCTTGTTGGATGCTTCGGCGGCTTTGATCAGCTCCGGGCCGATATCCTTTTCGAACTTCGCCCATACCGGTTTCATTTTCTCTCGCCAGGCATTCCGCTCTTGCGGCGTGAGGGTCATGATCTCGGTGGTCTTGGCATCCAGGACGTGCTGTTTGTCCAGCTGGTTGAATCGCTCCGCTTCCTTGTTGGCATGAGCGGTGGATTCGACCACGATCTTTTCCAGCTCACCGCGGATATCCGGCGGCAGGCCGTTCCAGAAATCCGATGTGGTGATCAGCATGTAGTCGAGGATGCCGTGGTTGGACTCGGTAACGTATTTCTGTACCTCATGCAGTTTCTGATTGTAGAAATTCGAATAGGTATTTTCCGTGCCATTGACCAGCCCCGTTCGCAAGCCCTGATACACCACCGAAAAAATCATCGGCTGGCCTTTGGCGCTCACCGCCTTGAACTGTTCCTCCAGCACCGCGGAAGTCTGCACGCGGAAGACCAGGCCGCGCGCATCTTCGGGCGTGCGCAGGGGTTTGTTCGCCGACAGCTGCTTCATGCCGTTGTGCCAATAGGCCAGGCCGGTGACGTTCTTGCTCTCCATGGACTTGAGCAGCAGCTGGCCCTCGGGGCTCTGTTGGAAACGGTCCACCGCGGCAATGTCATCGAACAGGAACGGCAAGTCGAACAACTGCACCTTGCGGGTGTACTGCTCGAACTTGGCCAGTGACCGCGCGATGATCTGCACGTCTCCCAGCAGCAACGCTTCCATTTCCTTGTCGTCGCCATACAGTGTGGAGTTGGGATACACCTCCACCGTGACCTTGCCCGGCAACCGCTCCTCCACCAGCTTCTTGAACATCAGGGCGCCCTGGCCCTTGGGCGTCTGTTCGCCCACCACATGGGAAAACCTGATCACGATGGGGTCGGCTGCGTAGGCGCTGCCCAGTGCGCTGAAAACCAGGGTGCAGATGAGCGCTTTCCATAAGGGGTTGAGCATTTGCGTTTATTCCTTTTGCATTACCGCTTGGCATGCGCACTGATTCGAAAATGAATCAATGCAAGTCTAGGAGAAAAAACGCTGGTGAAAAGAAAACCGAGCAAATGGGGGGCTCTTGTCATCTGCTAGGCTAGGCCCCTCAGGATCAGAAATCTCAGGAGAGGCAGGATGTTCACGTTCGACAAGTTGTGGAAAAGTCATCCGGAAATATTCGGCGATGCCGCCCCCTGCCGAACCAATGGCTCGAAGAACTTCAGCGACCAATGCGCAATCAACCTCGGCGTCGCCCTGCGGCGCGCAGGTGTCGACATGGGCCAGCTCAGAGGTGTGCGTCATTGTTGGCAACACCCCAAGAGCGAAGGGCACATACTGGCTGCCGAAGAACTGGCCAAAGCCTTGAGTCGAGCCAGGATTCCCGGCTTGCAAGGCATGAAAATCGTCAAGAGCGAGGACTTCGAGAGCAGCCTTGAAGGGCAGCAAGGCATTATTTTTTTCAAGGATTTCTGGCGCCGTGCGAATGAAACCCCTGCCAACCGCAGTGGTGACCATATCGATCTGTGGAATGGCCGTCGACTGACAGATTGGTTGAGTTACCCACGGATACAAATGGGCTTCTCCATCGAAGGTACATTCTCCGATTACCATGAGTCCAAGGACATCTGGTTCTGGAAGGTCATATGAACGTGATCAAGGGCGTCCTGTTTGTCTTATTGTTCGTCGCGTTGGCCGTGGGTGCCTTCAATCTGTTTTTCATACTGATCGGAAGCTACTTTGGACCGTTATACGAAAGCGAGGCGGACCAGAGCCGCAACTTCGCGATCTGGCTGTTTGGAAACATCGGGGTGGCGATCACGGCGGTAGTGGTGGGCATCATCTGGCGTCGACGGCGCAGGAGCAGGATCTGACCGAGTCGTACACGTTATTCGCGCGTCTTTTTATTTCATGGATTTGACAATGATCGACTTCAACAACAAAGGCTTCTTCAAGCTCAAGCAAAACAACGAATACGCCGAACGCGTCTCGGATCTGTTGCTGGACGGTGAACAGGTGATCGACGCCTACAAGTCGATGCGTGATGGCGTGGTGTTCACCAACAAACGCATCATCGCGGTAAACGTGCAGGGCATTACCGGCAGCAAGAAGGATTTCACCTCGCTGCCCTACAAGAATATCGTTGCGTACTCGGTGGAAACCTCCGGCACCTTCGACCTGGATTCCGAACTGGAGATTTATTTTTCGTCCTTGGGCAAGGTGAAGTTCGAATTCACCGGCAAGACCGGCATCGTCGAAATCTCCAAGGTCATTTCCAGGCATCTTTTGGTCTGAGTCGATACAAGCGCACCCCGGCAGCGTAAGTCCCGCTGGAGCTCAAGGCTCCAGCGCCGGTCCCTTCAACTCGATCTGGTTGCCATCCGGGTCCAAGCAATAGATCGACCAGCCTTGCCCCTCCGCGCCATAGCGCATCTGTGCCTTCTCGACATCCAGCCCGGCTGCCCCCAGATGAGCGAGCAGGGCTTGTTCGTCAAACGGTTCGACGCGCAGGCAGAAGTGATCGACGTTGTGCCCCTGCCTGCCCGACGCCGCGCCACCCTGACGGCCGAGCGGTCCTTCGACATCCACCAGATCGATCATCGACGCCCCGGCGCCGAGGTGGACCAACCCCAGATCGTCCCGCCGCTTCTTCAGTTCGCAACCGAGCACCGAGGTGTAGAAGGCGAGGCTGCGCTCGATGTTCGTCACGCGCAGTACGACGTGGTCGATGCGCTCGATGGTGAAATTTTTCATACCGGTCTCCACAAGGCGGGCACAAATGGGCCACGTCACTGTAGCCAGAATTTCCCAAGGGAAACGAGCTGATCATCAGGTCGTGGTATGACGACATTTCAAGTCGTCATCTTTTCAAAAATAGAGCTGATCCGAAAAACCTCATATTTAGCTGATGTGCAGGCTTGACAGCTCCGAGTAAACGTACAAATAATCCGCCACGTTGTATGACGACATACAAATAAAAATAACCACACGGTGGCTCCTTCTTATGAGAATCACAGGCGTTCACGTCGAAATCTTTTCCACCCCGTCGCGCCGCGCCCAGGACAGCGCCGGCCACGCCCATCCAGGCGACGAAGTCATGATCAAAATGGCCCTGCTGCGCATTAGCTGCGACGATGGCTCGGAGGGTTACGCCTTCGGTACGCCCGAGTTGATTCGTCCACACATCATCGAATCGTTCGTGCGCAAGGTGCTGATCGGCCGCGACCCGATGGACCGTGAGAGCATCTGGCAAGACCTGGCGCACTGGCAGCGCGGCAGCGCCGGCCAGTTCACCGACCGCGCGCTGGCGCTGGTTGAGCAAGCCTTGTGGGATCTGGCCGGGCGCAAGCTGAAGTTGCCGGTGCACAAGCTCATCGGCGGTTACCGTGACAAAGTCCTGGCCTACGGCTCGACCATGTGCGGCGATGATTTGCCGGGCGGTCTGTCGACGCCGGATGAGTACGGCCAGTTCGCCGAAAAGCTCGTCAAGCGCGGCTACAAGGCAATCAAGCTGCACACCTGGATGCCGCCGATCTCCTTCGCGCCGAATCCGCAAATGGACATCCAGGCCTGCGCCGCCGTGCGCGAGGCGGTAGGCCCGGACATCGCACTGATGCTCGATGGCTACCACTGGTACAGCCGCATGGATGCGCTGACCATTGGCAAGGCCCTGGAAAAACTCAATTTCGCCTGGTTCGAAGAACCGATGATGGAAGACTCCGCCGAGTCGTACGCCTGGCTGGCCGCCAACCTGGACATCCCGGTGCTGGGCCCGGAAAGCATTGCCGGAAAGTTCCACAGCCGCGCCAGTTGGGTGACGCAGAAGTCCTGTGACATCCTGCGCGCCGGCGTGGCTGGCGTCGGCGGTATCGGCCCTTGCCTGAAAGTGGCGCACCTGGCCGAGTCGTTCGGCATGGATTGCGAGGTCCACGGCAACGGCGCGGCGAACCTGGCGGTGGTGGGCGCGATCAGCAACTGCCGGTGGTACGAGCGCGGGCTGCTGCACCCGTTCCTCGATTACGAGGAAGTGCCGGCGCACCTCAACAGTATTGTCGACCCGATGGATGCCGACGGTTACGTGCATCTGTCTGATCGGCCGGGGTTGGGCGAGGACATCAACTTCGCATATATCGAAGCCAACACCTTGTCTCGACACTGATGGCGCACCACGTCCGAGGCTGAGCGGCCCGGGCGACAAGTCTTTATAAATATAAGAAAGGACTGAACCATGAAACTCTGGCCCAAGCGCCTCACCAGGCTGCTGTGTGTCATCGTGGCCCTGTGCGCAGTGCAGGTGCCCGTCAGCCTGGCCCAAGGCGAAACGCCCGCCGACCAATTGGTGGTGGGCATGAGCATGATCAACCTGCTGTCCCTGGACCCGGCGGCCGCGACCGGCCTGGAAGTGGCCGAGGTCAACGCCAATGTCTACGACATGCTCCTGGAGCAGGACGCGGCGCAGCCGGACACGCTGGTGCCGGCCCTGGCGAAAAGCTGGGAAGTCAGCCCGGACCGTATGCGCCTGACCTTTCAATTGCGCGACGACGTCCGCTTTCACTCCGGCGCGCCGCTCACTGCACAGGATGTCGCCTGGTCCTTGCAGCGCGTGGTCATCCTCAATCGCGCCCTGGCGTCGACCTGGAAGGCCTACGGTTTCACCGCCGAAAACGTTGTCAAACTGATGCGCGCCGAAGGGCCGCACACCTTCGTCATGGAACTGCCACGCGTCACCGACCCGCTGTTGGTACTCAATACCCTGGCCACCTCGCCGAGCGCGTTCATCATCGATCGCTCGGTGGCCTTGCAACATCAGGTGGGTGACGATCAGGGCGCGGCGTGGCTGGCTACGCATACGGCCGGCTCCGGCGCGTTCAAGCTGGATATCTGGCGCGCCAACGATGTGATCCTGATGAGCCGCAACGAGGACTACTGGCGCGGCGCGCCGAAGTTGCGCCGGGTGATCATGCGCAACATGACCGAGTCCCAGGCCCTGCGCCTGATGGTCGAGCGCGGTGACCTGGATGTCGCCCGCGGCATGGCGGCCACCGATATCAAGGCGCTGGGCAAGGTGGATGCGGTGCGCATCCAGAGCATCGCCCGCGGCACGCTGTACTACGTGGCGATGAGCATGCAGCAGCCGCTGTTCCAGGACATCCGGGTGCGCCAGGCGATCCGTCTGCTGATCGACTACCAAGGCATCAACGACGTGGTGATGCCGCACTACGGCGTGATCAACCAGCGCCCGATGCAACTGGGCTTGCCGGCACGCCTGGACGATCCGGGTTATCGCCTGGACGTGGCCGAGGCTCGCCGCCTGCTGGCAGAAGCCGGCCACGCCGAAGGCTTCAAGGTGAGCATCCGTTCGCTGACCGACCCGCCCTTCATCAACATCGCCACCAGCCTGCAAGCGACGCTGGCCCAGGCGGGCATCCAGGCGACGATCATCACCGGCACCGGCAACCAGATCTACGGGGCGATGCGCGACCGTCAGTTCGACATCCTCGTCGGGCGTGGCGGCGGCGGGGCGGAGCGTCATCCGCATTCGAGCCTGCGGGCCCTGGTGTACAACCCGGACAACCGCAGCGAAGCCAAGTTGAGCAATTTCCAGGGCTGGCGCACTTCGTTCTTCGACCCGCAGCTCAACCAGTTGATCGAACAGGCCGAGCGCGAGCGCGACCCCGAACGGCAGCGGCAGATGTACGCCCAGGTCCAGACCCTCTATGACCAACAGGCAGGGGCAATCATGCCGGTCTCGCAGATGGTCGACGAGGTGGTGATTCACGCCGACGTGCGCAACTACATCGGCCACACCGCCGCCACCACGCGTCTTCGCGACGTCTACAAGCAGCGCTGAAATCGACGGCCTCAAGGCCAAGGCAGGAAATGAACATGTCGACTGCATCCTTTTCAATCTGGACAACCCGGGCCGCTTCGGCGACCCGGCGCGGCGGTTCGGTGGCGGTGACGCTGCTGGGGTTGCTGCTGCTGACCTTTTTTATCGGCCGGGTGATGCCGCTGGACCCGGTGCTGGCAATCGTTGGCCCGGACGCCGACGCTTCGGCCTACGCCCAGGTCTATCAGGAGCTGGGCCTGGACAAGCCACTGTGGACCCAGTTCGCGATCTACCTCGGCGACCTGCTCCACGGCGACTTCGGCATGGCCTTGCTGACCGGCAACCCGGTCATCAGCGACATCGCCCGGGTGTTTCCGGCCACCTTGGAACTGGCGACCCTGGCCATTCTGTTCGGCGTGCTGGCGGGCCTGCCGCTGGGTGTCTACGCGGCGACTCATCAGGGCCGCGCCGGTGACCATGTCGCGCGGTTGATCACACTGTTCGGCTATTCCACGCCAATCTTCTGGATCGGCATGATGGCCTTCCTGGTGTTCTACGCCTGGTTGGGCTGGGCCGGTGGCGTCGGGCGAATCGGCCTGGCCTACGACGGGCTGATTCCGAGGCACACCGGGCTGCTGTTGATCGACACCGCCTGGTCCGGCGATTGGGAAGCCTTTCGCAGTGCGCTGCGGCATATCCTGCTGCCGGCGGTGATCCTCAGTTTCAACTCGGTCGCCTACATCAGCCGCATGACGCGCAGCTTCATGCTCGAGCAGCTGTCCCAGGAATACATCATCACTGCCCGGGTCAAGGGTCTGTCCCAACGCAAGATTGTCTGGGGCCACGCCTTCGGCAACATCCGCGTGCAGCTGTTGACCATCGTCGCGCTGGCCTACGGCGGGCTGCTGGAGGGCGCTGTGCTGATCGAAACCGTGTTCGCCTGGCCAGGTTTCGGCCAATACCTGACGAGCAGTCTGTTGCTCGGCGACATGAACGCAGTGATGGCTTGCGTGCTGCTGATCGGCCTCATCTTCGTGACGCTGAACCTGATCAGCGATGCGCTGTACAAGCTCTTCGACCCGAGGACCCGCTAATGAATCTGCCCCTTGCTTCCAGCACAGCCGGCGGAACCGCGCTGCCCGCTTCGAGTACGGCAGCGCTGGTTGCCAGCGCCGCCCGGCTGCTGCGCTTTCTGCTGCGCAACCCGATGACGTTCGCCGGCCTGGTTGTCGTCGCGACCTTGATGGTGGTCGCGGCGTTCGCGCCATGGATCGCCGGTCACGACCCGTTGCTGCAGAACCTCGCCGGTGCGTTGCAAGCGCCCAGCAGCGCGCACTGGTTCGGCACCGATGAATACGGTCGCGATGTGTTCGCCCGGTTGGTGTACGGCTCGCGCATCACCTTGTACATCGTCTTGCTGGTGACGGTGATCGTCGGTCCCATCGGCCTGTTGGTCGGGACCATCTCCGGTTACTTCGGCGGCTGGGTCGACAGCCTGTTCATGCGCATCACCGACATCTTCATCTCGTTTCCGAGCCTGGTGCTGGCGCTGGCCTTCATCGCGGCGCTTGGCCCGGGCCTGGAGCACGCGGTGATTGCCATCGCGCTGACGGCCTGGCCGCCAATCGCCCGATTGGCTCGCGCGGAAACCTTGCCGCTGCGCAACGCCGACTTTGTCGTCGCGGTACAGCTCCAGGGCGCGTCGAGTACCCGGATCATCCTGCGCCATATCATCCCGATGTGCCTGTCGTCGGTGATCATCCGCCTGACCATGAACATGGCAAGCATCATCCTCACCGCCGCCGCCCTGGGTTTTCTCGGCCTCGGCGCCCAGGCCCCGCTGCCGGAGTGGGGCGCGATGATCTCTACCGGCCGGCGCTACATGCTCGAAAGCTGGTGGCTGGTGGCGGCGCCGGGTGCGGCGATCATGCTGGTCAGCCTGGCCTTCAACCTGTTGGGCGACGGCTTGCGCGACGTCCTCGACCCCCGCAGCCAATCCTGAGGAACCTCCCATGACTGAGATAAAACTGGCTGTGCAGGATTTGTGCGTGGAGTTTCGCAACGCGGGCAAAACCTCCCTGGCGGTGCGTGATGTGTCGTTCAACCTGGGGCGGGAAAAACTCGCCATCGTCGGTGAATCCGGCTCGGGCAAATCCACCGTCGGCCGCAGCTTGTTGCGCCTGCATCCGCCGACGGCGCGGGTCACCGCCAAGACCCTGCGTTTTGCCGACATCGATTTGCTGAAGGCCAGCGAAAAGCAGATCCAGGCGATTCGTGGCGCGCGCATGTCGATGATCATGCAAGATCCGAAGTACTCGCTGAACCCGGTGGTGCGAGTCGGCGAGCAAATCGCCGAAGCCTATCTCGCCCATCACAAGGTGCCCCATCGCGAAGCCCGCGAACGGGCGCTGGACATGCTCGGCAAGGTGCACATCCGTGATCCTCGAAGGGTCTATGACCTGTACCCCCATGAAGTTTCGGGCGGCATGGGCCAGCGGATCATGATCGCCATGATGGTGATCACCGATCCCCAGGTGATCATCGCCGACGAGCCGACCTCGGCGCTGGACGTGTCGGTGCGCCGGCAGGTGCTCAACGTATTGGAGGAGCTGGTCAGCGAGCGTGACCTGGGACTGATCTTCATCAGCCACGACCTGAACCTGGTGCGGCATTTCTGTGATCGCGTGCTGGTGATGTATGCCGGCCGGGTGGTCGAGTCGATTGCCGCCGCTGACCTGGATAACGCCATCCATCCCTATACCCGAGGCCTGTTGGCCGCGTTGCCAAGCCTGGACCACCCGCGCGCCACGCTGCCGGTGCTGCAGCGCGACCCACGTTGGTTGAACGCTTGAGGAGCCTGTCATGAACATGATCGAAATCGCCGGCCTGAACCTCAGTTTTGGCACCGGCGCGGCACTGAACGCGGTATTGCACGACGTCGACCTGAGCGTTGGCGAAGGCGAGGCATTCGGCCTGGTGGGGGAGTCCGGTTCGGGCAAGACCACCGTGCTGCGTTGCCTGGCCGGACAGTACCAGCACTGGACGGGACGGTTGCAAATCGCCGGGAGGGCGGTGACGCGCAAGCTGCCGCTGGACCACTACCGCACCGTGCAGATGGTTTTCCAGGACCCCTACGCTTCGTTGCATCCGCGCTACACCATCGACGCCGCGTTGCAGGAACCGCTGCGCATCCACGGCATCGACGGGCGCGGGCAAAAGGTCAGCGAGATTTTGCGCAAGGTCGGTTTGAACGACAGCTTCCGCTTTCGTTATCCGCATCAGTTGTCCGGTGGCCAGCGCCAGCGCGTGGCGATTGCCCGGGCGCTGATCCTGCGGCCGCGGGTATTGCTGCTGGACGAGCCAACCTCGGCGCTGGACGTCTCGGTGCAGGCGGAAATTCTCAATCTGCTGGCTGATCTGCGTCGTCAGGAAGGTCTGACCTACCTGATGGTGACCCACGACCTGGCCGTCGTTGCGCACTTGTGTGATCGGCTGGCGGTGATGCAACAGGGCCGGGTGGTGGAAACCCTCGACAGCCAGCTGCTGGCGAGCGATGGCGCCGCCCACGAGTACACCCGTTTGCTGGTGCAAGCCAGTCGCGACTTACAGCGAATACCCATCGCCGTATGAAGTAACCAAGCCGCTGTAACTGTTTTAAACCGCCGCACACGTTGAACCGCAAGTTTCAATGCGCGCACGCGCTCGCCTGCGATTTGACGTTAACCCCAACTATTGATTTCAACCAACAAGAATAAAAAACATGAAAAAGATATTCACCGTTTTGTCGATCGCTTCATTGTTCACTTCGGTAGTCGCTCAGGCCGATACCGGTTATATCAACGTTCGCCATCAGTACGCCGAAAAGACCCGCATGCACGCCGACCGTGCCAAGTTCGGCATCAGGCTGGATAACGGTGTGGGCCTGGAAGGCGAACTCAAATACAAGACCGCCGGGGATCGGGAAGATGTCGCCTTCGACAACACTGTCGGCAGCGGCCATGAATTCACCGTCAACTACCAGCACAAGATCGACGACCGCTGGACGCTGACGCCTTCGTTCGCCATGGAAAGCGACGAGGAGTCCACCACCTACAAGATGGGCTTGCGCCTGGGCTACAAGATCACCAAGGAACTGAGCATCGCCGGGCGTTACCGTTACGACGCCAGCAAACTGGACCGCGACAAGGTGGATCACGACGTGCCGGACAATGGCCAGGACGACCAGACGATCCATCGCTATGACGTCTACATCAACTATGCGAACCAGGGGCCGTGGGCCTATGAATACCAACTGACTTACTTCGATGCCGATTACATTCGTTACAACGGCGGTACTGACGACTATGAGCAGAATGCCGTGGTCAAGTACAAGTGGGATAAGCGGTGGGCACCGTTCTTTGAGGTCGGTGACATCAAGGTCAACTCGGTGGACAGTGATCGGCAGTTGCGCTTGCGGGTGGGTATTCAATACAACTTCTTCTGAGTCGCGAGATCACCGGGATCAACTTGTGGGAGCGAGCTTGCTCGCGATAGCTGTCTGTCTGGGGCGGTGATGTTGGATGTGCTGCCGCCTTCGCGAGCAAGCTCGCTCCCACAGGGGCTTTGTTGTGTATGTAAATGCAATGAACACTGGAGATCAGGGTGGGAGCGAGCCTGCTCGCGAAAGCGGTGGGCCCGCTTGCATCAGCATTGAATGTGCCACCGTCTTCGCGAGCAAGCTCGCTCCCACAGGGAACAAAGGTTATTCGTTGTAGAACGCCTGGCGTTGTTGGGTTTCACACAGGCGCATGCGGCTGTTGCTCAAGTGCAGGTACATGGCCGCCCGCGCCGCGTCGGCATTGCGGCTGGCGATGGCATCGAAAATCTGCTGGTGTTCGGCGTTGATCCCCTGCAGGTAGGCGCTGCGATCACTTTGCCCGGAGTAGGCGGAGTTCATCCGGGTACGCGGGATCAGCTTTGTACCCAGGTGCTTCATGATGTCGATCAGGTAGTAATTGCCGGCCGCCTTGGCGATTTTCAGATGGAACTGGAAATCGGCGTTGATCGTGGTGCCGGATTTTTCCGGCCCTTGCAGCAACGCCTCCAGCGCCTGGGCCAGTTCGGCCAGGGCTTCGGGCGTGGCGCGTTCGGCGGCCATGCCGGCGGCCTGCACTTCCAGGCTCAGGCGAAACTCCAGCAAATTGAGTACGTCCGACAACGTCGCAATCGTCGCCGGCCCGAGGGTGAACCCCTCCGGCGCCGGCATATCCAGGACAAACGTACCGACCCCATGGCGGGTCTCGACCAACCCCGCCGCCTGCAGGCGCGACAGCGCCTCGCGCACCACCGAACGGCTGACGCCCTCGGCTTCCATGATGTGCACTTCGGTAGGGAGCTTTTCGCCGCATTTCAGAATGCCGTCGCGCATGCGCTGGGCAAAACGGTCGACCAGTGTTTCGGCCAGGCGGCGCGGCTTGTTCAATGGAGATAACGCTTGGTCCGTCATCGGCGTGCTCTAGTGTGATCAGCGGGCATTATAGTGAGTTTTGGCCCAAGGTCGCGGCTATAATGCCGCGATCGTCTGGCTTGATGGATAGGTGCAATGGAGCGTGTCACAACCGATCGACGCCTGAGCATGACTCAGCAACTGGTGGTCGACCTGACGCAGCAGATACTCGCAGGCGAGCTGCCGGCGGGCAGCAAACTGCCAACCGAACAGGTGATCATCAAAGAGCGCGGCGTCAGTCGGACCGTGGTCCGCGAAGCCATGTCGCGGCTGCAGGCCGAAGGCTTGGTCGAGACGCGCCATGGCATCGGCACCTTCGTCGTCGACACCGCGCGCCCGGGTGATTTCCAGGGCGGCAAGCACATCAAGGGCGGCGCCCATGACGCGCTGGCCGTCATCGAACTGCGCCTGAGCCTGGAAGTGGAAGCGGCCGGCATCGCTGCGCAACGCGCCACGCCGGAGCAGTTGCTGGCAATGCGCGAAGCGCTGGATGCGGCGAATGCCGCCGACGCAACGGACGACAACAGCGCCCGGATGGATTTCGAATTTCATCGGCAGATTGCCCAATGCACCGGCAACAGCTTTTTTATCGACGCGATGGCGCACGTCGGCAATACCCTGATCGCCGTGGTCCAGCAGGCGCTGCCAGCGATGGCAACTGAAAATCGAGCATTGGTGGTGCGTGAACGCGAGCAGATCTACGCGGCATTGGCGCGACGGGACGGCGAAGCGGCGCGGGCGTCGATGCGGTTGCATCTGATCAACATGCAGCAGCGGGTCCGGGGTGTGGTGGAGTCGAAGGCGCCGTAACCGCGCACCACTGTGGGAGCGAGCCTGCTCGCGAAAAAAACCACATTGCCAAGGAGTGCTCCTCTGCAGCGGCGGGGGGCTGATGTGGCGAGGGAGCTTGCTCCCGCTGGGCTGCGAAGCGGCCCCCGCTTTTTTTGCGACTGCTGCGCAGCCGAGCGGGAGCAAGCTCCCTCGCCACGGAATCCACATCAACCTCTGCGCTGACCAACAGACCGATTTCGCGAGCAGGCTCGCTCCCACGACGTTAGTCAATGTGCATGGTTGTGCCCGACGGTCACCGCTATGCGGCTGAGAATCAAACCTTCGCAGGGTTCTGCTTTTGCGGATCGATACCGTAGAGCCTGATTGCCTCCGCTACTTTTTCCCGGGGAATTTTTCCGTCATCGGCCAAGGCCTTCAACGCCGCCAGTGAGATGAAGTGACGATCCACTTCGAAAAATCTGCGCAATGACTCACGGGTATCCGATTGGCCGAAACCGTCGGTGCCGAGGGCTACGAAGCGTCGATTGGGTGCGAACGGGCGGATCTGGTCGGCGAATATCTTCATATAGTCAGTCGCGACCACCACCGGCCCCTGTTTGTCCTGCAGGCAACTTTCCACATAACCGATACGCGGCGCGTGCTCGGGATGCAGCAGGTTCCAGCGTTCGGCTTCCTGGCCGTCGCGACGCAGTTCGGTCAGGCTGGTTACGCTCCAGACTTCGCTGCTGACGCCGAAGTCCTGCTCCAGCAACTGCGCCGCCGCGACCACTTCCTGAAGAATCGAACCGCAGCCCATCAGTTGGACATGCTTGCCTTCGACAGGCTTTTCAGGCGCCGAGAGCCGATACATGCCCTTGAGAATGCCTTGCTCGACACCTTCGGGCATTGCCGGGTGGGCGTAGTTTTCGTTGAGTACGGTGATGTAATAGAAGATGTCTTCGTTTTCGGCATACATCCGCCGCATGCCGTCCTGGATGATCACAGCCAATTCATAGGCGTAGGTCGGGTCGTAGGACACGCAGCAGGGGATGGTCGAGGACAGCACATGGCTGTGGCCGTCGTCATGTTGCAGGCCTTCGCCCATCAGCGTGGTCCTGCCGGAGGTGGCGCCGAGCAGGAAGCCGCGAGCCCGGGCGTCACCGGCGGCCCAGGCGAGGTCGCCGACGCGCTGGAAGCCGAACATCGAATAAAAGATGTAGAAGGGCACCGTCATCACGCCGTGGGTGCTGTAGGACGTACTCGCGGCGATCCATGAAGAAATCCCGCCGGACTCGTTTAGCCCCTCCTGCATGATCTGGCCGTCCCGGGCTTCCTTGTAATAGCTCAACTGGCCGGCGTCTTGCGGCGTATACAACTGGCCGACGTGGGAATGGATACCGATCTGGCGGAACAGGCTTTCCATGCCGAAGGTCCGTGATTCGTCCGGGACAATGGGCACGATCAGCTTGCCGATGTTCGGATCCTTGAGCAGCGTGCCGAGGATGCGCACGAACGCCATGGTGGTAGAGATCGCCCGTTCGCCAGTGCCTTTGAGTTGTGTATCCAGCGACGACAAAGGCGGGACCTGCAACGGCGCCACGGCATTAAAACGGGCCGGGATATAGCCGCCCAACTGGCTGCGCCTGGCTTGCAGGTACAGCGCCTCGACGCTGTCCGCGGCCGGCTTGAGGTAAGGCATGTCGCCCAGCTGGTCATCGCTGAGTTCCAGACCGAACCGATCACGGAACGCCTTGACCGCGTCGTCGCCCATTTTCTTGAGCTGGTGGTTGATGTTCTGGCCTTCACCGGCTTCGCCCATGCCGAAACCCTTCACGGTCTTGGCCAGGATCACGGTCGGCCCGCCGGTGTGGCGCATGGCGGCGGCATAGGCGTTGTGGACTTTTTCCGGGTCGTGGCCGCCGCGAGACAGCTTCCAGATATCGTCGTCGCTCAGGTCGCTGACCAGCTCCAGCAGCTCTGGATACTTGCCGAAGAAGTGCTCGCGCACATAGGCGCCGTTCTGGGATTTATAGTTCTGATAATCGCCGTCCACGCATTCCATCATCCGCTGGCGCAGCAGGCCGCTCTTGTCCTCCTCGAGCAGGGCATCCCAGCCGCTGCCCCAGATCACCTTGATCACATTCCAGCCGGCCGCCCGGTACAGGCTCTCGAATTCCTGGATCACCTTGCTGTTGCCACGCACCGGGCCGTCCAGGCGTTGCAGGTTGCAGTTGACGACAAAGATGATGTTGTCGAGCTTCTCCCGGCCCGCCAGGGAAATCGCCGCCAGGGATTCCGGCTGGTCCATTTCACCATCACCGAGAAACGCCCAGACCTTGCGGCCCTGGTGTTCCTTCAGGCCGCGATCTTCCAGGTAGCGCATGAACCGGGCCTGATACGCGGCCGTGATAGGGCCCAGCCCCATGGACACCGTCGGGAACTGCCAGAAGTCAGGCATCAGCCGTGGATGCGGATAGGACGAAACGCCGTCGCGGTCGGTCTCGCGGCGAAAGTTATCCAACTGTTCTTCGCTCAGGCGCCCTTCCAGATAGGCGCGTGCATAGATGCCCGGTGACGAGTGGCCCTGGATGTACACCATGTCACCGGCGAACTGCTCGGTGCGGCCACGGAAAAAATGCTCGAAGCCAACGTCATACAAAACCGCCGCCGACGCGTAGGACGCGATGTGCCCGCCGACGTTCGAATGTTTGCCGGCGCGCAGCACCATGGCCAGCGCGTTCCAGCGGATATAGGCATTGATCCGGCGCTCCACGGCCAGGTCGCCGGGGTAGGGCTGCTGGCGGTCGGCCGGGATGGTATTGACGTAGGGCGTCGTCACGCGCCCGTAGAAATCACCGTGGCGGTTGGCGTCGAAATCAAGCATCTGATCGATCAGGTAGTGGGCACGAGAGCGCCCTTCGACACTCGCCACCGATTCAATGGATTCGAGCCATTCGCGAGTCTCTTGTGGATCCTCGTCGAGAAACATGGATTGTTGTGCCATCGTTGTCGTCTCCTGGACAGTGCAGCAGCACCGAGTCGTTTGGTGCCTGACTAAGGGGCGTGGGTCGACGCCAACCTTCGAGAATTTTGTAGTTGCACTTGCAACTACGTGCGAGAACTTAGCCTGCCGCGCGCTACAATTGCAACTAAATCGATTTCTTGAGAAAGGTGCTGCATGTCATCCAGCGAGCCGGATACCTGGTTCAGATTCGTCAGAGCCCACCGTTGCCTGATCCGCGAAATCGAGCGTCGGCTGGCGGCCGCCGGGCTGCCGGCCTACGCCTGGTACGACGCGTTATGGGGCCTGGAAAGCGGCCCCGACGGCGCCCGGCGGATGAGCGAACTGGCCGATGTCATGGCCATCGAGCGCTACAACCTCACCCGCCTGGTGGACCGCCTGGAGGCGGAAGGCCTGGTCACCCGCAGCCGCGCCAGTGATGACGGCCGAGGTGCATATGCCGCCATCACCGAGAGCGGGAAAGTGCTGCGCAAGAAAATGTGGAAAATCTACGAAGAGGCGGTGGACGAATTGTTCCTGGCGCAGTTCGACGACGACCAGCAGCGAGTCTTCAGCGAAGCGTTGGAGCGCGCGGCCACAGCGGCGCGCAGCAGTGGTCGGGGGAAATAGGCGATGGACTTCACTCAGTGCCGGATAAGCCACCCATGATCAAATGGTTCAAGACCCTCACCCGAACGGATGTCATTGCAACACTCGCCTTGGTCGTCTCCATCGCGTCCGCGTTCTTCAGCTACCAGCAATACCAGGACGGCATCGCCAGTCGAAAGACGCCGATCATCGTCCGTGTCGGTGCTGAACACGACAAAGTCTCGTTCTTCAAGCCCCACGCCGACTTCCCGGTACTCTTCAAACAGCGTTACAAGATCATCCTCACCAACAACAGCTTCAACCCGGAAAGCGTCATTGACTGGCGAATATGGGAGCGCCAGGAAGAGGGCGGCGGGCAGTACATCGGCATGAAATCCAAGCTGCTCGATTCCACGGGAATGCCGATGACCTTGCCATTCCTGATCGCCGCGAAAGAAAGCAAAGTGCTCTTCCTCGACGTTGGCCAGAAAGTCACGCCAGAGGCGTGGGCGGCGGTGGGACCCGCGGTGAGTCTCGGAAAAGAACTGGACTGGTTCGACGCAGACAGGATTTTTGCCGACGCGGGTTATCCACAGTTCGGCCAGCTTGCGCCGGGAGAAAGCTCCCGGTATCAGGACCTGCAAGTCAACCGCTGGACCAAGGGCCCCGCGTACCAGGAATTCCAGTTGAACTTCACCAAGGCCGATGGCTACGAAGTGGCTGCGCAGTTATCGCTGAATGTCAGTGATGTTTATCCACAGGGGGAGGCGGTGCGGTAGCTGGACGCCAGCTAGGCTAGGACACCAATAAACAAATCCAGATTTGTTGGGAGAGGTACGCCGATAATTTTAGAAATTTCTGTGACCTGTTCATTCGTCAGCAGCCATTCCCCTTCAGCCATTGCGTTAAGACTTCCATGGCCTAAAAGCTGCACGATTTGACCGTTGAAGGATTCGTCCAAATCGAGATCGAATTGAAGCGAATCATCTTCTTCCTCGTCCGGTAAGAATCCACTGATAGATAGGTACATAAGAGCTCCTATTTCTCTACTTTGCGGCCGGGTTTGGCCGGTTTGGTTTGCGCGCCGGTATCGGCGTTGTACTCCCCCAAATGCTCGCCCTGCTTGTTGTACAGTTCCACTCTCCCGTTTTCAGAATCCCATTCGTAGATACGCCCCTTCTTATCTTTCCAACGCCTGCGAGAGCTGCCGCCACCTTGCACCCGTGATTTGAACCGGACATGACGTGCATCAGGAAACGCAGCCAGCAATTTCGGAGCAGGATGATAACTATGATCCCCACCAAAAGGCCGGGTAAACACCACATAAAGCGACTTCAGCCCCGTATCTGCCGGAAACACCAGAATCCAGTCTTCGGCCGTGATGTCTTCCCCCGGCAGTCCATCAATCTGGCTGTCGACATCCTCCTCTATCGGATGGACGAAGATCGTGTCCAGCTGTTTGCCAATATCCTCCGGATAGCTCAGCGGTGGAAGCGAGCCATGCGGGGTCTCCTGGGGCGTCCAGATAAGGGTGATGTCGTTGAGCTTGGCTTCCATGGCGGTCTGGTCGGCGTTCCAGGTCACCTGCGCGGTGCGCACCGAGTCGTCGCCGGACGGGCCGCTGTGGATACCGTATACCTGTAGCACGCCTTCGGCATCGCGGCGCAATTGGAAGCGCACGCGGGTGGTGGCGTGGCTCAGGCGGCGTAGCTGGTCATCGGTGTACAGCGTGCCATCGGCCATTTTGGCCGGGAGCATGCCCAGGACGAAGACGCTGGCTGGGCCGCCGGCACCGCGTAGCGCCCAGGTCAGGCGCTGTTGCATGATCCCGCCGCCAGCGATGCGGCCCAGCGCCAGGTCAGCGCCGAGGGCCGAGGCAATGGCGGTACTCGCCGAGGGCATGAGCATGGCGCCCGCCACCATGATCCGGCCGAAATTCGAGGCCGGTTCGCGGGTGGTGCCGGCGCCTGTGTTGCACCAGTTTTCCGCGCTGCAGGATTTGGCAAACACCAGGTCTTCGCGTGGCTTGGGCTGCGGCCATCGTTCCGGGGGCCGGCGAACCGGTTCAGGCTCCGGTTTCTGGCGCGGCATCGAACCAGCGCCCGAGCCGACGAACGCCATGCTCACCAATAACAAGTCGCCGTTCCTGACGGCCTTGACGATATCGATGCCTCCGTGGAGTCTCGAGTGTATTCGAAACTGATCCGGCCCATAGACGGTGAGGCCGTTCATCAGCGCGCTCTCGACCGTAAGCGCGGCAACATCGGCAGCCACGGTCGACTCAAAGCCTTTTTCCCCCCACCTTATCAAGCGCATTGCGTTCCTTTGCGTTTCAAGTAGGCGGGCCATTCTGGTGAGGCGCTCCATGACCGGCAATGCAAGGACCGTTGCGGCATATGTCTGGCCGGTCGCACCGGCGCGCGGGTTTCGCAGGTTGCTAGGCAGCACATTATCCCCCGTGGCGAGGGAGCTTGCTCCCGCTGGGGTGCGCAGCAGCCCCCTGGCGGTGTGTCAGGAAAAAAACGTCGGCAGGTTTGCGACTGCTGCGCAGCCGAGCGGGAGCAAGCTCCCTCGCCACGGGAATAATGTGGTTCAACGGATCGCGGTGCGGCAGCGGTGGCTCACTCAAAGCTCAATACTTCACAGCCCTTGGCCTCGACCATGTCGCTGAATTCCGGCAAGCGCGCCACAAACTCCGTCTCGAACGCCAGATACCGATCCTGCGCCGGCACATAACGAATCTCCGGTTTGATCCGCGGCAGGTCCTTGGACGTCAGCTTCAGCACCTGGTTGCTCCGTTGGTTCCAGAACCACGCCAGCGTGTGTTTGCCGAAAGTGTTGGCGCGATAGCTCCAAACCCACCAGTCGCCATGCCCACGCGCGACGTGAAGTTGGCCATGAAACGTGCGCAACGTGATCACCTGCTTGGGCTGGGTGACCAGCAGGCGGGTGTCCTGGCGCAGCTCACTGCCGAAGCCGTCCAGCGTCGCCTGGGTCTTGGCGCCGGTGATGAAGTTGAAGCGCCACGCCAGCAACACTGTCTCTTGATACCCCGCGTGCTCCAGGTTCTGCCGCGCGCCTTCGCTGAACAGCAGAATCTCGTCACCGCCCAGATACGCCGTGGCTGGCCGCAACTTATAGGCCTCGGCTGGCATCGGTTTGGCGGCGATGGCCCGGTGCGGCGGGTCCAGGTTCCAGACCCAGCAGCGCTTGCCGTTGTGCTGCATGAACAGCAAGCGGCGGGGGCCGATGGGCAGGATTGTCAGCTCCTCCGAATCCTCGAAGATCACCTCGCTGCTGTCCCCCGTGATCCGCCAGATTCGCGTCAGATGCTCGGGCTGATAAATGCGCTGACGTTCGAAAATCTCCTCATCCATCACGACACAAGGCTCTTCGAATGCCTGCCATTGCATTTCGGCAGGGCCGAAATCCTTGATGGCATCGCCCCGGAGGACCTCGTATTTGAACCGATCATCCGCACTGTAATCGCCGTGTTTGATCTGGCGCCTCCACAGGCTGCGCTGGGCGTTGGCGTCGATCAGCCGCAGATCGGCGCCGTCCACGCCATCGGTGCGCTGATCGAGCATGTCCTGCTCGGCGGGCGGCCATTGGTTGTAGTCGATCAGAAAGCACAGCCAACGGTCTTCGTCCTGCTCGGTAATCGCGGCCCAGCCGTTGCGGTAGTTGTATTCATGCACATAGGTGGGGCCTGGATAGTCATGGACTTCCTGCAACCACTTGACTTTGCCGCGCTTGGGTTTGGCCGGTTTGAGCGCTTTTACCGCAGGTGGCTCGATCAACGTCGCCGTGAACCTGGGCTCCCCGCGAGGACTTTGCCAATGCTGGGCAAACGCCTCACGCTGATCGGAAGGAAAAATCACCGGCCGATAATCGTCGCCACCGGCATCCAGGTTCCACAAGTCATAACCCTGACCCGCCAACACTGGTGCCAACGCCTCGAAGCAGACCTCGGGCATCTCGTTGGACAGCTCATCCAACAACGCCTCGAATTCCGGGCCGGCGAACACACCGACGTCGGGATAGTAATGCTGCAACAGTCCGAGCAAGTCGCTGCCCGGTGTTTTCCAATCGATATGAACCAATGGATCAAAACGAGCTGCCATCACGGCTGTTTCCTTGTGGTTTCTCTGCGTATCCTAGCTGCACAGCACCAACCTCAAGCAAACCAATAAGCCGATTTGGTTGATTGGTCGAGCACAGACTACTGTGGGAGCGAGCCTGCTCGCGAAAGCGGTGGGTCAGCTTGCAAAGGTGTTGGGTGTACCGCCGCCTTCGCGAGCAGGCTCGCTCCCACAGGTAGTTCAGTGACTCAAAGCCCCGGAAACTCCCCCAGATAACAAACCGGCGAACTCGAATCCGCCCGCTTCTCAACCTCGTCCTCCAGCCACCGCGCCAGCACCACTGCATTATTCTCAACCGGCGACTTGGCCGCATAGATCAACGTCAGCTTCCCGTCCCTGGCGATATCCACCAACTTCCACCAATGTTCCGGCCGGGCCGCCAGCTCTCGTCGATACGCCACATCGAACTCGGCAAACGAAACCGCCCCCGCCTTGAACGCCTTGCGCAACTCATGAGAAGGCCCAACTTCTGGCAGCCATGTATCGATCGCCAGCGCATCCTTGCGGCAATTACGCGGCCATAGGCGATCAACCAGAACCCGCACGCCGTCCTCGGCGCTGGCGGTTTCGTAGGCGCGCTTGCATCGGATCATCAACGTCTGCCTGTCGAAGTGGGACCGCCTCAGCATAGGTCGCCCACGACGAGGCGACCAGCCTCCTTCCACCGCACTTTACCCACCCTTTGTGAAAAAAAGTTCACTCGATCCCTTCAATCAAAAGCCGCGGGCGCTCAAGCAAAGGTGCGCTCCGCAGGCGGCAGAGATGATGGCGCGGAGCACTGTGGGATTTTCGAGCCGTCATCCGTCCGGAGGCGGTTTTTCCATTTGATTTGTCGACAGCGAACCGCCTGGTCGTCATGGCACGGCCCGCCGTATTAAGGATGAGTGAACAAAAATGAACAGAGTTTACCGAGTCGTCTGGAATGCCGTGATGGGCGCATGGCAGGTGGCATCCGAGTTGGTCAAGAGCCACGGCAAGGATAAAAGCCGTACCTCGCTCAGCCTCGTCATCGGCGTGGGCGGCGGACTTTTCGCCTCGGTAGCGGCGGCGGGAGCGTTGCCCACCGGCGGGAACATCGTCGCGGGTAACGGCAGCATTCAGCAGAATGGCAACAACATGGCCATTCACCAGGGCAGCGACAAGCTCGCGATTGACTGGCAGGGCTTTTCCATCGGCAAAGGCAACACCGTCGAATTCGTCCAGCCTGGCAAGGCGTCGGTCGCCTTGAATCGTGTGCTGGGCTCGGATGTATCGGCGATCCAGGGCGCGCTGAAAGCCAACGGCCAGGTGTTCCTGGTCAACCCCAACGGCGTACTGTTTACCCCCGGCGCACAGGTTGATGTGGGCGGCCTGGTGGCCTCCACGCTCAACTTGAGCACCGAAGATTTCCTCGCTGGCAACTACCGTTTCAGTGGCAACAGTGCCGCCTCGGTGGTGAACCAGGGCAACATCAATGCAGCGCAAGGCGGCACCGTTGCCTTGATCGCCGCAAAAATCGTCAACGAAGGCAATATCACCGCGCACAAGGGCAATGTGCTGCTCGGCGCCGGCAGTGTCGTGACGCTCGACCTGGGCGGGCCGGTGCAACTGGAAGTGAAAGAAGGCGCGCTTCAAGCGTTGATCGAAAACGGCGGCGCCATTCGTGCCGATGCCGGCCGCATCCTGCTGACCGCCCGTGCGGCGGAAACCCTCGCAAGCACCGTCATCAACAACACCGGGTTGATCGAAGCGCGTTCTCTGGACATCGGTGAAAACGGCCTGGTCACGCTGATGGGTGACCATGGCGATGTGCAAGTCGCTGGGCGTATCGATGTGTCCTCCGACACCGCCAAGGGCGGCAAGATCGTCGTGACTGGCGAGCGCGTGGCGATCAAGACAGGCGCCGTGCTCGACGCCACCGGCGCCAAGGGTGGCGGCGAAATCAATGTGGGCGGCAGCTGGCAAGGCAAGGACCCGTCGATCAAACAGGCCAGCCAGACCACCATCGCCGCAGGTGCCGTGCTCGACGCATCGGCCACCGACAACGGCAAGGGCGGTACCGTGGTGGCCTGGTCGGATGTCAAGAAGCCGGGCAGCGTGACCCGCGTGGACGGCACCCTGAAAGCCACCGGCGGCGCCAAGGGCGGCGACGGCGGCAAGATCGAGACCAGCGGTGCCAAGCTGGCGGTGAGCAAGGCGGCCGATGCTTCGGCTAAAAACGGCAAGGGCGGCTTGTGGTTGCTAGACCCGGACAGCGTCACGGTGGGGCCGGGTAACGGAGGGTTGACCGGCGGCGCCAACGGGACAGAAGCCACGGTTGGCTTCAACGCGATCGATACGGCCCTGGCCGGCGGCACCGACGTCGCGATCAAGGCTGACAACAGCATCCACTGGAATGGCGACTACACCCCGTCGAGCATCAGCGGCGAGCGGACGCTGACCTTGCAGTCCGGGCACAACGACGGCGGAACCGGCCGCTACGTCTTCGGCAATATTTTCCTCAACGGTGATATCGACGCCAGTGGCGCCGGCAATGGCAACAGCCTCGCGTTGATTCTCAACGGCAAAGTCGCGCTCAACACCGATGTGAGCTTGAAAAGCAACGGCGGCAACGTCGTGTTTGCCGGCGTGGTGGACTCCGACGCGGTAGCCAACAACCGCCAACTGCGCGTCGATGCCGGTTCAGGTTCAATCATCTTCAGCGACATGTTTGGCGGTAACAGCGCGCTGGGCTCGCTGTACGCGACCACCAGTGGCGCCGGCAAAACCTATATCAACGGCGCGAAAGTCTTCACCAGCGGCGAGCAGGTCTACACCGGCGCCGTCGAGCTGGGCACTTCGCAGTTCCTGAACGCCGACTTCGAAAACGGCCTGGTCGGCTGGCAGACGTCCATCGCCCAGTTCTTCACCGGCGTCACCGTGGTCGACGGCGTGGTATCGCCGGATGACCCGACGCTCCCGACCACCTCGCCAACCAACGGCAATGCGCCGAGTGTTTCGCCTGGCGACCAGGGCGACATGAACTACAAACCGCTCACCCCGGTTGCCGCCGCTGGCCAGGGCAAGGACGGCGGCGCTGCGCTGCTGCTGGGTACCGAGAACAATTCCAACTGCCTCAACGCGCCCGCCGGTTGCATCATGCGCGGCCCTTCGGTCGTGAGCGAGGGCACGGTTTCGCTGGCGGCAGGGGAAGCGGTCAGTTTTGATTACAAACCGGTCGCGGGCGGCGACACCTACGATGTCTTCGGCTATCTGTTGAACGTCAACACCGGCGAATACCAGATCATCCTGAACGAAACGGGTAACGGTACCGACGCGGTGAATTGGCAAACCCGCACGGCAACGGCTGATAGGGCTGGCACATACAAGTTCGTCTTCGTTTCTGGCAGCTTCGACCAGACCGCCGGCAAGCAGGTCGGTGGCTCGCTGTACGTCGACAACATCAAGACCAACACCTCGGGCAGCAAGGGCCTGCAGGGCAGTTCGATCACATTCAACGGCAGCCTCAACAGCACCGATAACAACCTGGCCATCAAGGCGGACGATATCAACTTCAACGGTGGCGTTGGCAGCGTTACCGGCAACGGCAGCATCGCCCTTGAAACCAACACCCCGAGCAAGAACATTGCCGTGGGCGGCAGCACCGGCGATGCCCCCGGAGCGTTGGAGCTGACCGGCACCGACATCGGCGCACTGAGCGACGGGTTCACCTCCGTCAAGATCGGTGGCGCGGACATGACCGGTGACATCAATGTCATCGAGCAGACGCGCTTCAACGACAGCCTGGTCCTCGATGCCGGTACCGGCAATATCCACATCAATGACCAACTGACCCTGGCGGACGCACCGGGCACCGGTAACGACGACAACAAACCGGCTCCGGTGCTGGCGTTGCAAAGCAATGGCGGCAAGATCGACCAGACCGCTGGCGGCGCCATTATTGCCGATGGCCTGGTGCTGTTGGGTAACGGTGCCGTCCATGACCTGGACAACGCCGGCAACGACGTCAATACCATCGCCAGCAACACCGGCACGGTCAGCTTTGCCGATGTCGATGACCTGACCGTTGGCGTTGTGACCATTCCCGACAGCCAGACTCCGGCAAACCCGCAAGGCGTACCGGTTGCCGGCATGACCCAGACCGGTGACCTGAACCTTGTCTCCGACACCCTCACCGTCGGCCAGGCCTTGGTCACCCAGGGCGATACAAGCCTGACCGCCGACGAAATCGATCTCGCCGCGAGCGTCGCCGGTGGCGGCAGCCTCACCCTCCAGCAGAAGACCGATGGGCTGGATATCCACCTGGGCGGCAGCGACGATCCGGAAGTCACCGGGCCTAACGATCCGCTGGTGCTGTCTGACGCCGACCTGGCCAATATCCAGGATGGCTTCGACAAGGTCGTCATCGGTAACGATAAGACGCGCAACATCACCGTCGACGACGAGGGCGCGACCTTCAAGGACGACCTGGCCCTGGTCGCAAACGGCGTCCTGGACCTGCTGGGCAATCTGGCGCTCAAGGACCCCGAAGGCAGCGATGAGGACGGCACCACCGGCAAGGGCCTGACCCTTAGCGTCGACGCAGGAAAAGGCGCGACCCAGGCAACTGGCGCGACCATCACTGCGGACGAACTGGCCTTGCGCGGTGAAGGTGACTTCAACCTGGGCAAGGGCGGGCATGACGTGAGTGTCATCGCCGCGGATGTCGGCAGCCTGAAATTCGCCGGCAACGGCGACCTGACCGTGGGCGTCGTGGACGGTACCGTGGGGATCACCTCCGATGAGGCGGTCACCCTGAAAACCGATCACGACCTGACGCTGGCCAAAGGCATCACCATTGATAACGGCCCACGGGATGACGCCAACAATGGCGAAACCCGTGCCGATGACATCATCACCCTGGAAGTAGGGGGCAACACCACCCAGTCCAGCGACGTCGGGGCCAAGCTGGATGCCAGTGGCCTGGTGCTGCTGGGCGGCAACTACGAGTTGAACCATTCGGGCAACGTGATTGGCGATATCGCCAGCGAGGCGGGCAAGGTCCGCTTCAACAACACCGGCGACCTCAAGGTGGGCACGCTGACCGCGACCCATGCCGACGGCACGCAGACCAGCCTCACCGGCGTGAACAACACGGGTGATGTCAGCATCGGCACCCAAGGCAATCTGGCAATCAACGAAGGGCTCGCCACCAGCGGCAACGTGTTCCTCAACGTCGACGGAAAGACCACGCAGGACAGCAACGGCAACATCACTGCCGACGGCCTCGCCCTCAACGGCGGTGACTTCGAGTTGCGCAACAACGGCAACGTAGTGGGTGATATCGCCAGCGAGGCGGGCAAGGTTGCGTTCAACAACACCGGCAACCTGAAGGTCGGCACGCTGACTGAAACCGATGGCAGCGGCAACGTGGTCAAGACCACGACTGGCGTGAACAACAGCGGCGACGTGAGCATCGGCACCCAAGGTGATCTGGCGATTAACGAAGGGCTGGTGACCAGCGGCAACGTGTTCCTGAACATCGGCGGCAAGACCACCCAGGACGGCAACGGCAATATCACTGCCGATGGCCTGGCGCTTAACGGCGGCGATTTCGAGTTGCGCAACAACGGCAACGTGGTCGGTGATATCGCCAGCGAGGCGGGCAAGGTTGCGTTCAACAACACCGGCAACCTGAAGGTCGGCACGCTGACTGAAACCGATGGCAGCGGCAACGTGGTCAAGACCACGACTGGCGTGAACAACAGCGGCGACGTGAGCATCGGCACCCAAGGTGATCTGGCGATTAACGAAGGGCTGGTGACCAGCGGCAACGTGTTCCTGAACATCGGCGGCAAGACCACCCAGGATGCGAACGGCAATATCACCGCCGATGGCCTGGCGCTCAAGGGTGGTGATTTCGACCTGCGCAATGCCAGCAACTGGGTCGGCGATATCGCCAGCCGAGCGAAGGACGTCAACTTCGTCAACCGCAGCGACGTCACCGTCGGCAGGTTGACCGAGACGGCACTGGACGGCACCCAGCTGGACCAGATCGTCGGCATCGGCAACTCCGGCAAGGTCCGGGTCGTAACGACGACCGGCAACATCACCCTGGCCGAGAACGTCAGCACCACCAGTAACGCTTCCGATGCGATCGTGCTCAACGCCGGTCAATCGGCTTCGGCGGGCGTGGCCGCGGGCGGTGATGTAAAGGCTGATGCCGGCGTGACGGTGTCCACCGGCGTTGGTGGTCGGGCGGTGATCTACACCGGCAGCCTTGCCGGTAGCATCCGGATGGTCGATGTGGTCGGCAGTGGCAGCGGCAATTTCCGCTACAACAGCGACGAGCAGCAGAGCAACTTCGGCAGGGCGTTGGGCAACAGCGGCGTGCATGCCGTGTACCGCGAGCAACCGGCCCTGGTGGTTTCAACCAACGGTACGACCACCCAGACCAAGGTGTTCGACGGCAGCACCACCTTCGACGGCGGCGGTATCGGCGGTTATGACGCCAACGGTCTGTGGAACGGCGACACCAAGCAGATGCTCGGCAACCCGCTGTACTCGGTGGGGACTTCCGGCCCGGGCTCGCACCTGATCAACATCGGTGGGCTGGCTGACCTGGGTTACCTGATCGTCAGCAATCCGGCCAACGCCAACCTCACCGTGACCTCCTCCATTGACTACGAGGCCGTCCGGCAGAGCGTCGCCGATGCAACCCGCGTTGGCGCGCAGCAGAATTCGCCGCATGCCCCGGAGCTCGATCCGGCCCAGCCGAAACCGGCTGACTGGTCTGACTACGGCGTCGAGGACGGCGGTCTCCTGCTGGTGGACCAGGGCGGTACTCGGGCGAAGGGCAATGCGGGCGATAGCGGTTCGGCCGCCCAGGCCGAGGACACCGCCAGCGAGCGGGAACTGGCCGGGAACGTCTGCTCCGACGGCGGGGTATCCGCCGGCGGCGCGTGTGCGGCCTATCCGCCGCAGACCGTGTTCGTCGTGCGTGGCGGTGTGCGCTTGCCAAGCCTGGCCATGCGTCCCTGAACCCTGAAATCCACCTTTTCATTTGAAGGAGCCCCCTGGCCACGTCCGCGGACGTGGTCATGGGCTCAGGCAAGCCGAATTTTTCGAGATTGATCCAATGCATAACAAACTGATGTCCTGCGCCGCCGGTCTGGCGTTGTTGTCCACTTCTCCGGCCTGGGCGGCGACCCTGCCGGCACGCCCGATTCCCGACGCCGGCCGAATCCTGCAGGAACTGCCGATTCCGCAGCAGGAGCTGCCGCAAAGCATTCGCCTGGATGTCGAGGCACCACAGCCGGCACAGGAAAAAGTCGGCGGCGCCAAAGTCCAGCTCAACGCCGTGCGCTTCACCGACAACACCCGCATCGACGAGGCCAGCCTGCAACGCGTCGTTGCCCCGGCCATCGGTCAGGCCCTTGATCTGGATGCGCTGCGCGAAGTGGCCCGGCAGGTCACGCTTTACTACCGCGAGCAAGGCTACCCCTTCGCACGCGCCTACCTGCCGGCACAACGCATGGAAAAAGGCGAGCTGACCATCGCCGTCATCGAAGGCCGCTATGGCAAAGTCACCGCCGTCAACGACGATGCAAAACTGGCCGCCCAGGCGCAGCCGTTCCTGGATGACTTGCAGCCGGGCGACGTGATCGAGCGTGAGCGCCTGGAGCGCAGCATATTGGTGCTCTCCGACTTGCCGGGCGTGGCGGTGCGCCCGGTCATCCGTCCGGGTGAAGCGCTCGGCACCGGTGACCTCAATGCCCAGGTGAGCAAAACCGAGGCCTTCGAGGGCAAGGCCACGCTGGACAACCACGGCAACCGCTATTCGGGGCGCAACCGCCTGACGGTACAAGGCGATTGGAACAGCCCGCTGATGTTGGGCGATCGCCTCAGCGCCGCGGTGATGGCCACCGATGAAGACCTGTATTTCGGCAGTCTCGGCTACTCGATGCCACTGGGCACCTCTGGCCTGCGTGGCAACGTCGGTTACGCCCAGAGCTCTTATGACCTGGGCGCCGAATTCGCCGACCTGGGTGCGACCGGTACTGCCGAAGTCAGCAGCATCGGCCTGAGCTATCCACTGCTGCGCAGCAACCAGGCGAACCTCATGCTGGCCGGGCAGTACCAGCACAAGGACCTTGAAGACAAATACGAAGTGCTCGGCCTGAGCTTTGAAAAAAGCAGCAACTCGCTGCCCATCAGCTTGCAGTTTGACGTCAGGGACACTTTGTTCGGCGGCGGCATCACCTACGGCGGCGCAACGCTGACCTACGGTGACCTGAAGCTGGATTCGGCCCTGCGCGAAGGCGACCGTCAGACTGCCCAGACCGAAGGCGATTTCAGCAAAGTGAATGTCGACCTCGCCCGCCTGCAAGCGCTGCCAGCCAACTTCACGCTCTTCGCCCGTTTCCTCGGCCAGTGGAGCAACGACAACCTCGACTCCTCAGAAGATTTCAGCCTCGGCGGTATCGATGGCGTACGCGCTTATCCACAAAGCGAAGGCTCGGGCGACGAAGGCATGCTGACCCAGATCGAGCTTCGCTACCCGATCGACAAGCTCACGCCTTACCTGTTCTGGGACGCCGGCAAGGTGCGCATCAACCACAACGAGTGGGCCGATGAGGAAAACACCCGCAGCATCTCCGGCGGCGGTGTCGGCTTGCGCGCTCAATACGGCCAGCTGTCGTTCGACGCAACGGTCGCGTGGCGCCACTCCGGCGGCGAAGCGCAAAGCGATACACGCCAGGAAAACCCGCAACTGCTCGCTCAGATCGGCTACTCCTTCTGATTGCATAAAGCCCCCGTGGCGAGGGAGCAAGCTCCCTCGCCACGGGTTGAGTGAACGGCATCAACTGCGTCGGCCATCTCGCCTGTTGGTTTCAATCAAAACTCGCCTGGGCTGATGTCCAGGCGCAGCCAATCTTGCTTGCCATCCCTGCACCGGATTTGAAATAGAAACCGAATCCCTGTGGGAGCGGGCCTGCCCGCGAATCGGCGGTGGTAACACCGTTCATTCAAGGATTCACACTAACCCCGTGGCGAGGGAGCTTGCTCCCGCTGGGCTGCGAAGCGGCCCCTGAACCAGGCACCTCGGTGTGTCAGGTAAATTGGGTTTGCTGCTTTGGGGCTGCTGCGCTGCCCAGCGGGAGCAAGCTCCCTCGCCACGGGTTGAGTGAACGGCATCAACTGCGTCGGCCATCTCGCCTGTTGGCTTCAACCAAAACTCGCCTGGGCTGATGTCCAGGCGCAGCCAATCGTGCTTGCCATCCCTGCACCGGATTTGAAATAGAAACCGAATCCCTGTGGGAGCGGGCCTGCCCGCGAATCGGCGGTGGTAACACCGTTCATTCAAGGATTCACACTAACCCCGTGGCGAGGGAGCTTGCTCCCGTTGGGCTGCGCAGCGGCCCCTGAACCAGCACCTCGGTGTGTCAGGTAAATTGGGTTTGCTGCTTTGGGGCTGCTGTGCAGCCCAGCGGGAGCAAGCTCCCTCGCCACGGGTTGAGTGAACGGCATTAACTGCGTCGGCCATCTCGCCTGTTGGTTTCAATCAAAACTCGCCTGGGCTGATGTCCAGGCGCAGCCAATCGTGCTTGCCATCCCTCCACCGGATTTGAAAAAGAAACCGAATCCCTGTGGGAGCGGGCCTGCCCGCGAATCGGCGGTGGCAACACTGTTCATTCAAGGATTCACACTAACCCCGTGGCGAGGGAGCTTGCTCCCGCTGGGCTGCGCAGCGGCCCCTGAACCAGCACCTCGGTGTGTCAGGTAAATTGGGTTTGCTGCTTTGGGGCTGCTGTGCAGCCCAGCGGGAGCAAGCTCCCTCGCCACGGGGTTTAGCGAACGGCATCCCCCGCATCAGTGAACGCCCAAATCGTACGACCGTTTATCGCCCCTCAAAAATTTGATAGCTTCAGTTCTCGCTTAACCTGCCGCTATATCGATTTGTTGCCGGCCCGGTACATAATTCCTCGCTTGGCAATTCGCGACAGTGACCTGGCTGAACACAACAAGAGACCTGGCGAATGGACAACGGACGATACGAAAGGCCGGCAGCGGCGGCGGGGGGCTCGGCGGTGTCCGACGCGTTGCCGCATATTCTGCTGATCGACGATGTCCCTGAAGACATCCGCGCCACGCTCATCCTGTTGAAGACCCAGCCCTGGCGCATCTCCCTGGCCAGCGATGCCTACCAAGGCTATCAAAGGGCACTCGCCCTGCGCCCGGACCTGATCGTGCTGGATGTGCACATGCCGCAAATGGATGGCTTCAGCCTGTGCCGGCTGTTGCGCGAGGCACCGGCCACACGGCAGACGCCGATCCTGTTCCTGTCATCGGCCAATACTTCATTGGAGCGCCTCGAAGGGCTGACGGTCGGCGCGGTCGATTACATCCCCAAATCCTGCGCTCCCGAAGAAGTGCTGGCGCGGATCAAGATCCACCTGCAACTGACCTGGCGAGCACCACCGGCTCTCCACGAAAGGCCGGCGGATCCGGAACCGCAAGGCGATGAAATCGTGCTGCGCGCGGCGATGCGCCTGATCGAAAACCAATTGGACGACATGCCGTCCCTCGGCATCCTCGCGCAAAAAGTCGGCACCCATGAAAAACGCCTCTCGGCGATTTTTCGCGAACACCTGGGGATGACCGTGTTTGCCTATATCCGCGACGCCCGCTTGCGGCGCGGCCAGGATCTGCTCGCCGAAAGCGCCATGAGCGTGCAAGACGTCGCCGAACTGGTGGGTTTTCGCAACGCCTGCAATTTCACCACGGCGTTCCGCCAGCGAATCGGCATGACGCCCAGTCAGTTTCGCCAGCAGACCCTGGGCACCAGCGAAATCGAGTCGGCCGGGCGCGCCTGATGCGGCTACTACAGTTTTTCTTGCTGACAATAACGTTGTTATCCACAGGCCTGCTGCGCGCGGCGCCTGTGGATATCTGCCGCGCTGACCAACTGGACCTGATGCCCTCGGCGCAGATTTTCGAAGACGCCCAGGCCAGCCTGAGCCTGGAACAAGTCGCCCAGCTGCCCGAAAATGATTTCAACTCTGCAACCGCGCACTGGCCGACCCAGGGCTATAGCCGGTCCGCGTTCTGGTTGAAATGGCAGTTCACCAATTCGAGCGCTGAGGCCTGCTCGCGCATGCTGGTCGTCGGGGCGCCGCGCCTGGAAGACATTCGCGTCTACCAGCCGGGGCATGACGCCCATGCCGGCGGCGCCTATCCCTTGGCCGAATGGCCGCAGCCAGCGGCGCGTCAGCCGGCATTTCCGGTAACGTTGGCGGCAGGGCAGAGCACCACGGTGTTCGTCCGGGTGAAGAGCAACTTCCAGATGCTGCTGGAGCCGGAACTGTGGTCCGAAGCGGCGCTGCTGCGCAGTCAGCAACAGACGTACCTGAGCGACGGGCTCACCCTCGGCATCGTCCTGCTGGTCGTCCCGTTCGGCCTGATCGTCGGCTGGATCCTCCGTTCGCGACTGCTCAGCGTGAACGCCGGCGCGGTCCTCAGTTATATCCTGCTGACCTGCATCCTCAACGGATATTTGATCTACTGGCCGAGCGCGCTGGGTTGGACGCGTGAGCTGCTGACCTGCGCCAGCGCGATCTCTTTCGTCCTGTTTCTGGCCTACTTCCGCGTGTTGTTGCAGGTATCCCAACTGCCCAGGATCATCGCTTGGAGCTATTGGGTTCCGCTGCTGGGCTGCATCTTCGGCCGGCTCTGGTGGCTCAAGGTCGATGCGGTCCAGGGCGCGCAGATGGTTCAGGTGGCCCTGTTCAGTTTTTATGGCGTGCTGCTCGTCACGCTGTTCATGGCCTGGCGCGCGCGCCTGAGCTACAGCTGGATGGCCTGGCTGGTGCCGGCGCTATTGCTTGGGCAACTGCTGATGCGGATCTTTTTCCCTCAGGAACAATTGCCCTGGCAGTCGCCGCAAAGCAAGTACAGCTTGTCGTCGACCTTGGCCGGCGTGGTCCTGCTGGTGTGTACGTTGCTCATGGAAGTTGCCCGCAGCCGCAACCGCGAGAAGCACGCCCTGTCCACCCTCGAACAACAACGCCAGGCCGAACACGAACGGCTGGAAAGCACCGTGGCGCTGCGCACCTCGCAACTGCGTGAATCGCTGGCCGCCCGCAGCGCGTTGATGGCGCGGATCAGCCACGACCTGCGTTCGCCGCTGGTGCGCATCATCGACTACGCACGCCTGCTGCACGCCGGGCCCAACCGCGACTATCAAGCGACGATCGAGCGCAACGCCCGCCAGCAACTGGAGCTGATCGACGAAATGCTCGAGTTTTCCCGTGGCGAGCTGGAGCAGATGCAACTGACCCTCGCACCGGGCTACCTGTACGGCTTCCTCCACGAGATCGCAGATGAGGCGGGTTTCCTCGCCGCGCGCCAGGGCAATACTTTCGAGGCGAACTTGGCCGATGACCTGCCGCCGCTGGTGGAAGCCGACTTCAAACGCCTTCGGCAGGTGCTGATGAACCTGCTGGCGAACGCGGCGAAATTCACCCGCGATGGCCAGATCCGCTTCGAAGTGAGCGCAGGTCCAGGCGCCAGCGCCGGCACCGTGGAACTGCACTTCAACGTGATCGACAGCGGCATCGGCATCGACCCGCAAGAATTCGAACAACTGCTGCAACCGTTCCGCCGCGGCCGCAATGCGCAGCGCTACGAAGGCAGCGGGCTTGGTCTGTCCATCGTCACGCAATTGCTCGAACGCATGGACAGCCGCCTCGAACCCCTGGCCACCGGGCAGGGCAGTCACTTCAGTTTTCGCTTGCAACTCAAATGCGCCGAGGAACACGAGCTCGAAAACGGCATCGTCGACAACAACGCCGCGCCGTTTGATGGCCATGGCAAGCATGTGCTGCTGGTGGACGACATCGAGCAGAACAGCGAGTGGCTCTACGATCTGCTGGCCGGCTACGGCTTTGACGTGAGCATCGCGACCAACGGCGAAGCGGCCTTGGCCTGCCTGGCGGAACAACCGGTCGACCTGCTGATCAGCGACCAGATGATGCCCGGCATGGACGGTTGGGAACTGCTGCGACAAGTGCGCAAGCGCCGGCACCCTCTGCCCGTGATGCTTTATTCGGCGGTGCCGCCACGCAGGCCGCAGGATTATCCAGAGGATCTGGAGTTCAATGCGGTATTGCTCAAACCCGCCGACAGCCGCGAACTGCTGGCGTGGGTCAAGGCACTGGCCTGCCCGGACACGGCGCGTCGTGCGTTGGCTCGGGAGTTCTAGGATGCCGGGTTTGAGTTACCGGTTGCTCCTGATCGGCAGTCTTTCGGCATGGCCCTGGACGGTGGCGACTGCCGGCCAAGAGGCGCCCGGCGCCCTCACGCTCGACGAAACCACGGTGACCGCCCGACGCCGCGAAGAAGACCCGCAGGACGTGCCGATTCCGATCAACGTCCTCTACGGCGAACAGCTGGACGAGGCCGGCCTGCACTCGCTTCGAGACATTCAACAGCGCGTGCCCGGCCTGATCGTCTCCGGCCATGACGCCCGTTACGCCGGTTTCGGCCTGCGCGGCTTCGGCGCCACCGCCTACAACGATGGCCTGGAAGGCAGCGTCGGCACCTATGTCGATGGCGTCTATCAGGCGCGCCAGGGTATGGCCTTCACCGAGCTGATGGACATCGAGCGCATCGAAGTCCTGCGCGGGCCGCAAGGCACTTTGTTCGGCAAGAACACCACCGCCGGCGCCCTGAACATCATCACCCGCCAGCCGACCTTCCAGCCTGAAGCCAACCTGGAAGCCAGCTATGGCGAGCGCGGTTTGCGTGAGTTTCGCGGGACGATTTCCGGGCCGCTGCAGGACGACGTGCTGGCCGGCCGAATCAACGTTTTCGACAGCGCCTCCGAGGGCAGCGTCGAAAACCTGCAAGACGGCAGCCGCCTCGGCGATGCCGACAGCCAAGGCCTGCGCGGCCAACTGTTGTGGACGCCGAACACCGATTTCAGTGCTCGCCTGATCGCCGACTACGCCGAGCAAAACGAAGCCGGCAACGTCCTGTTGGCCAATCACTACAGCCAGCAAACCCGCAAGCGCGACCAGTTCGTCGGTTATCCGCTGGCGGAGCCCGACCCTTACAAACGCGAGACCCGCATCGACGCGCCGGGCCGTCCACGAACCCTGCAGAACGGCGTGTCACTGGAATTGAACTGGGACCTCGACGAGGCGATGCGCTTCACCAGCATCACCGCTTATCGCGACTGGGACTACCGCGCCACCCGCGACGGCGACAGCACCGCGCTGGCGGTGGCCCAGTCCGAAACCGAGCTCGGCCATCGACAGTTCAGCCAGGAATGGCGCCTGTCCGGCACGGCCGGTTCGTCCGTCGAATATGTCGCCGGCCTCTACTATCTGCGCCAGCAGCTCGACCGTGAGATCGATGCCGAATTCGGCAAGGACGCCGCGCCCTGGTTCGTCGGCGATCAACTCGACCAACTGAAAAAACTCTTCGGCATCAATTTCACCAATCCAAGGCAGGTGCCGTCGATGCTGCTCAATGGCGCCCAACAACATTTCGACGGCGAGCAGAAGGGCGACAGCCGAGCGATTTTCGGCCAGCTCTCCTGGCGCCCGATCGACCCGCTGGAACTCACCGGCGGCCTGCGCTACAGCCATGAGCGCAAGGACGGCTTGATCTCCCGCGACGTTAGCAACCTCGCCCCGCTGACCGGCTTGCCCCCGCTGTTCCAGGCCGGTGGACAATTGCTGCGCGACATCGCCCTCGGCCGTGGTTATTACCGCGAGGACTCGATCGAAGAACACAACGTCTCCAGCCTCGCCAGCGCCAGCTACCGTTTCAGCGAAGCGGTCATGGGCTACGTCAGCTGGTCGCGGGGCTACAAGGCCGGCGGCATCAACTTCGACGTGGTCGGCCCGTTCACCGCGCCGACCTTCGAGCCGGAGCGCGCCACGTCCCTGGAACTGGGCGTGAAAACGCGTTTCTGGGACGAGCGCGCATTGCTCGACCTCGCCGTCTACCAGACCGACGTCGACAACTACCAGGCGCTTACCTACAGCCCGCCGACCTCGCTGTTCGCGCCGCCGCTGCGGGACAACCTGATCAACGTCGGCAAAGTCCGCCTGCGCGGCATCGAACTGGATTCCGCCTGGCAACTCACCTCGCAAGTGACCGGGCGCCTCGGCCTGGCCTGGAGCGATGCGCGCTACCGCAGCTTCCCCAACGCGCCGTGTCCGCCGGCCTCGGGCCAGTGGACCTGCGACCTCAGCGGCGACCGGCTCTACAACGCGCCGGAATGGAACCTCAGCAGCGGCCTCGACCACAGCCATCCGCTGCCCTACGGGTTGGAAGCTTTCAGCGGCATCGACTACAGCTTTCGCACCGGCTACTACGGCACCCTCGAAGGTGGCGAAGGCAGCTATCAACCGAGCTACGGCCTGACCAACCTGCGCCTCGGCCTGCGCAGTCAGGACCGCGCCTGGGAAGTAGAAGGCTGGGTGCGCAACGTCTTCGACCGCAACTACATCACCGCCGTGTATTCACTGCTCGGCGCCGGTGACTACGGCGTCATGACCGGCAGCGAACGCACCCTCGGCACCACCGTCAGACTTCGCTATTGACCGAAATGAACCGCGTCGGGCAGAACGCCAGACGATTGCCGCCGGCCTTCTTCGACAGGTACATCGCCTGATCCGCCTTGCTGATCAGCGCATCGACCTCCAGCCCATGCTCCGGGTAAAACGCCACGCCGATGCTCGCGGCGATCTCTACCGTCTGCGCACCAATCAGGATCGGCGCATTCGCCGCCGCCAGCATCCGCTTGAGCAACGGCTCGCTGTCCGCCACCTCCTGCAAACCCACCAGCCCGGCGACAAACTCGTCACCGCCGAGGCGTGCCAACGTATCGCCCTCACGCAACGTCGCGTTGATCCGCGCCGCGACAATCTGCAACACCCGATCACCCCAGTCATGGCCATAGCTGTCGTTCAGCGCCTTGAACCCATCCAGGTCAATAAACGCGATCGCCACCTTCTGCTGATGCAGGCGCGCCTTTCCCAACGCCTGGCGCATCCGCTCGGCCAGCAACAAGCGATTGGGCAATTGCGTAAGCGCGTCATACCGCGCATCCCGCTCCAGCAACTGCAAGCGCTGCTTCATCTGCGTCATGTCGCTGCACAGCGCCACGTAGTGCTGAACGTTGCCGTGACGGTCATGCACCGCACTGATGCTGATCCGCGACGTCATCTCCCGGCCATCCTTGTGGCTGCTTTGAATCTCACCGGACCAATGCCCATGGAAATCCAGCGCATTTTTCATCGGCGCATAAAACGCCGCGAGCCGCCGCACCATGCGATGAGAATTCAACTCCCGCCCCAGCACCTCGTCCTGCCCATAACCAGTAAGCCGTGTAAACGCCTCGTTCACGCCGATGATCCGACCGAACGCATCGACCATGATCACCCCGTCGCGGGCATGGCTGAACACCGTCGCGGCCAGCTCCGGGCAAACGTCGCTGAGGTAACGGTCCAGCGCGCCTTCGTCACGGGGCGCGGGCCAAGTCCTGGAATCAAAACCCTGCTGCGCCAGATAGGCGGCCAGGGAAGAAAGGGATTTATGCAGGCGGGTCAGCGCATTCGTAGCGAGCCTGGAATTGAGGCAATAGCCGCGAATGAAGGTGCGTAGGTTCATGGGAGGTACACGGTGCTCGGGTTGCAGCGGTTGGGGGTGAGTGGATGTGGGCATTATCGGGGTGGGGGAGTGGAGGGGCGTTTGCTGGAGGGGATGGGGGCTTTGCGGGAGGGGATGGAGTGGAGAGATATTTTGTGACGCCTTGAAAACCATTCTGTCGCGGCAACGGCTATAGGCTGTCGGAGGATTGTGTCAGGCTATGCCGTTCCCTGGTTTCGCTAGGGACTTTTTCATGCTCAGGACGAGTCATTAGTATGTTGATGAAGTTAGCGCCGAAGAAGCGGCGCAACCCGCGTAATTTCTATCTGGGTATCGCTGCGGTGGTACTGATTGCCGGGGTTGGACGCTATTTCGCGCTCAAGGCCGAGCGGGAGAAGGTGGCTCAACAGGCGCAGCTGGTCCAGCACCTCGCCCAGTTTGACGCGACCCTCCCAAAGCAAGTGGATGCGATAACCACACTTGAATACGTCGGTTTCATCTACGGCGACACGATCTTCTACCGCTACAGGATCGACTTGGCAGCAAGCAGCCTCTCCGAGGAACGCAAGGCCAGCATGGAGGCGGGAATACGGCGTGGTCTGGAGCAACTGGTCTGCAAGGAACCGCAGCTCCTGGCGATGATGGGTCGGTTCAAGTTTCACCAGGAGCATTTCTATCTGGCCAGGAATACCACACTCTTTTCCATTGAGCTTCGTCCTGAACATTTGAGCTGCCCGGGGTAGGTGCTGTGTCCAGAAAGGGACAGACCTATTTATTACTACGCTGCTCAGTTGAGTAAACGCTGAACCCCGTGGCGAGAGAGCTTGCTCCCGCTGGGCTGCGCAGCAGCCCCTCTTCCTCCATCGGGCAACCGCTCACGCCAGCCAAATGAAGCCCTGTCAGTAACGCCTGACAGAAACTGTCCAAAAGGGACCAGATCTATTTATTACTACCTGCTCAGTTGAGTAAACGCCGGACCCCGTGGCGAGGGAGCTTGCTCCCGCTGGGCCGCGAAGCGGGCCCAAAACCTGCCAAATGCTGAGCATCAGGCACGACGCCCCCGCCGGTTGCGACTGGTTCGCAGCCGAGCGGGACCAAGCTCCCTCGCCACAGGTACATCATTCTCTCAAGTGAACCGCATTGCGTGTACAGCGGGATCTTTCTTATCCGAAGAGCACCAGTCCTCCTGATCTCCCATCCCCGGCGCCCTGACAAAAGGGGCGAAGCACGGACTCAAAAATTCAAGTAGTCGGATAGGACGCCGATAGTGTTGCGCAAGAAACATCAAACGAAGGATCGAGCATGTTCTACCCACGTGAAGCTGAAAAAGATCATCTCTATAACCGAATAGTTCTGCTGACCGTGGCTTGCTGTGTGCTGCTGCTCCTGGCCTCCTTGGCAAAACACTCCGGGACCATCTATGGGGCCATTCAATGGAGTGCTGTCGAGGTGAAAGGCACCGTGACGCAACTTGAAAGCATTCCCATGAATGAAAACGGCATGATCATTCACTACCGGTATACCGACAGTGGCCAGCAAGTCCACGAAGACGATTACGCGGACCAACGCTATAACGAACACCATCAGTTCGAAGTAGGCGGGGACGTTCCGCTGCTTTACTCACGCTGGTTTCCTCGAATCAGCAGCATCGCCACCGAGCTTCATACGTATCGCTCTGGCTTCATCATCATGGCTGGCGGGGTGTTGCTGACGTTAGTGTTTCTCGGGATCTCTTTCATGACGTTCGGTCAGATTTATCGGATGAAGGAAGAAGACCGCCTCTATTGAAAGACTGGTAGGTCTTGCACCCCAGGGCTTTCATTCATCCATGTAATCGGTTTTCCCTCCCATGAAAAAGCTGTTTCTCGCCTTGCTTTCCGTCGCCCTGCTTTCCGGGTGTGTCACCAAGTCGTTGAGTGTCGAAGACCGTCACCAGATCAAAACCATCAGGATCCTTCCGGTGTACTTTGCCGTGCAGAACTTCAAGTACACCAGCATGACCCAGGCCTGGGGAGCAGGCTTGGGTGCCGGAGCAGGTGCCGCAACCGGCATGGCGGCCGGAGCATCCAGCGCCGCCACCAGCGCATTGACCGGCGCCGGCTCGGTCGCGGGCACCAAGGCGGCAGACGGCGCGACGGTGGATATTTCCCAAGCGATTCTGAACAACATGCAGGCCCACGGTATCGATGTGGGCAAGCTGGTGCATGAAAGCTTCGAAAGGCGCATCAAGCAAGAAGGGCTGTTCACCATTGTCGCCGAAGGCGAGAAAGCGGACGCCGACGTTGAAATCATGGTCATGCAGTGGGGGCTGAGCCTGAAAAACTACAGCACCGTGCTTTACCCGGTCATTGGCGTGAACGGATTCATGAAGCGCGGCGGTACATCGGTTTGGCGCAACATCAATACCATCTCGCCATTCAATGAGAGCAACACCCTCGCTTACACCCCTGAACAGTACGCCACCGATCCCGAAGCACTGCGCGCGGCGTTTTCCCGCGTGTCCGATCTGGCAGTCGGCAAGCTGATTGAAGACCTGAAACAATAACCGCCCAGGCGAGCCGGAGTGCTGCCTCATGGATCAGGAGCGATGGATGGCCATTGCGTCAGCCGGGGCTGTCAGACACCGGACGCCCCTCGCCCGTAAGCCCACATCACCTTGCGCCTTTACCTACAACTACGCCAGAATCCGCCGGCTTGTGCGCCCCGGGCCGCGTCGGTAGTTTGAGTCCTGTCACTGCTCATCAGTGATCGGGTTTAGCAGCTCGTGGTGAAACAGGTTGTGCAAGGCGTCATCCAGTCGGGATTCCATCCTGCACTCGATGGTGGCTGTGCGCAGGGCGTCCCCGGACGCGCCGGTTTCTTGTTTCCCCGGTCTGCTAACCTGCGTACAGCTGCCTCCCATCGTTTAGCAGCGAGCGGGTGATGGCTCCAATGAGAGGAAGCAAGACGATGGCAAAAGTAACTCCAAACCCACCTGCGGCAGACGAATCCGTATCCCGCGCCCAATCCGCCCGCAACAAGAAACTCGAAGACGCCACCAACCGCGCGTTGAATTTCTATCTGAAACCCAAGCCCGAGGGCGAAACGCCCGGGAATTCCAGCGCGCTGTTTCGTATTGATCCTGATGTGGATACGGAGTGTTTGCTTGCGAATTTGAGCGAGAGCTTGGCTTCGGCGAACGCGATGATCAGTGATTTGGCGTTTGATCTGGAAGGGTCAAGGCGGCATGTTGCGTTGGGGATTTTGCAGGTGATTGAGTTGAGTGAGCTGTTGGCGAATAGGGCTTTGGATATTGTTGAGGGGAGGTAGAACAGCAGCCCTACGTGCCGCTTGGATTGGAAAAAGGTCTTGCTCAGCAAGGCCTTTTTTGTGCTCTCTTTTTCTTTGCTCGGCAAGGCCTCAGATTCTTGGTCTATAACGCTCTGGCATTCGTTTATGTGATGGGTAGCAAGGATTCCATGCATTTGATCCAAGTATTAAATCTGCTGCATTGCGACCGAATCACGGGTAACCCAATCTCAATAGCGGCCAGCGAGCCATGCAAAGGTTTGTCATAGCCTTCGTATAGGTTCTGAAGTCGTTTGCTCGGAGCTGTCAACGGACTATTGTTTATGGCTTCCGGAGTATCGAAATCGTTTCGGATACGCAGAAGCTTTGCTTCGAGGGCTGGTTGATTAATTCCTTGAGCGAGTCGCGTGGGGCAGCTAAACAGTAACCCCTCGAATTCGTACATCTGGACATAGGGAATGAATCGGCGCATTACCTCGTCACCGAGCTTTTGTCGCAGCTTGTCTGTCATGGCCTCCAGCAAACAATCGGCCTTGGCATCCATGGTTTCTTTGTTGCTCGCTTCCTTCTTGCCGGGAAACGCCTCGGGCAAGCCATAGAAATCGAAGAAAGTAGTGCAATAGGCCTGGCGGTCACCGAGCAGCCGTTTTTCAACATCAGTAAGCAAGCGCTCAAAGCGGAAGTTACCGCCCTTGTGTCCCGGTTTTCCTATCAAAGCTGGCACAAGATAAATGTTCATATGGTGAAAGGCTGGGGCAAGCACTTCATTAATGAACATTTCCTCAGTCTGACCCTCGCAGATGACATGTATTCGAATCATCTACGCGGCCTCCCGCCAAGGATGTTTTTTTCCCAGAGTTCACCCACTGAATAATCTTCTAACCAGATATCAAATTCGCCCTCGTCGAGTCGTTTGAATACCGTCGCCCCTTTTTCGCGTTCGACTATGATCAGATCGCTGATGGGGAACTCATTCACCAAGGGAACAGACTGGGTTGAGACAATTACCTGCATCCTCGTCGAGGCCGACCGTAGCAAAGATCCCAATAATGTAATGGCGTACGGGTGTAGGCCTAGTTCAGGTTCATCAATGATTATGGTCGACGGAGGATCGGGTTGCAGTAGTGCAGTAACTAGGCACATAAAGCGGATTGAGCCGTCCGATAGCTGACTAGGCCAAAAGACGTAGTCGCTGTCATTTTGACGCCACTGTAGATTAATCAGCTCTTCTTCCGTATCCAATCGTCGAGGTTTGAGCACGAAATCATCAAAAAATGGTATAGCCAACTGAACAGTCTTGCGAATCTGCTCATAGACATCCGGCGTTTCTACGGCTAGACGATACAGATAAGCCGCGAGATTCGAGGCGTCGGACCGCAGATAATCGTTGAGGTGCGCGGGGCCAAAGCGCTTGACGCTGGCCATGTCACTGGTGTCGTGGAAATGGAATACTTTCCAGCTGGAGATCGATTCGTAACAGTAAACTACCGCGTCATTTTTATAGGGCGCTATAAATCTTTTGGAGTCGAATGCGTCCTTGAGTTTTGCTTCTTTATGTCCTGAGCCAAGCGGAATCCATTGTTCTCCGTACAGAGGTCCATCGAAAAAAAGCCATTCATTCGAAAATAGAAAGTCGCCTTCTACCGTGGGCTCCAGCTCGAACCGATAGCCATTCAAGCCAAACTTCACGAAGGACTCGACTTTCTGAGTTTCTTTCACTCCGAAACTGACAATACGATCAGCGGAGCCTTGCTGAGTTGTCCATTTTTTCAATCGCAACTCCATCATCTCGCCGAGCATACGAAAGAAGGAGACAAAGCTGCTTTTACCGGCACCGTTTGCACCCAATAGTACGTTCAGGCTGCCGAGGTGCAGACCATCCAGATCTTTGATGGATTTGAAACCTTTGATCGTCAACCGGCTGATGGGTTTTTTCTTGCTCATTGTCGCCTGATTCCTTAAGCAGGGTCGCCTGTCGCATCTCAGACCACTGTCATTCGTACCAGCCAGAGTTTGCCACTGATCTCAAAGACTGGCTCGCCTCATCCTAACCCTAATTTTTTCCAGCTAATACCTGCTCTTGGGTAGGACTTCATTTACTGGATATTTTTCAGATAGACATTGAGCGCGTTCAGCGGGGTACATAGCTCATTTACGGTTTGCGAAGCCCAGAAGTCGTCGGCCAACCGCCCCAACTCCCGCCCCAGCACCGAATCCACCCCACCAACCGCCCCCAACGCCAAACCCAAACACCGCCCAATCTCCCCCTGAATCCCAACCAAATCCCCCCGCCTCACCAACAACCCAAAAACCTCCCGATCACAACCCCCCATCAACGGATCATCCCGCAGAATCGGGCTGTGACCCTCCGTCTCATAAGCCAGCTTGAGCGAGTAAAGAGCGACCGTTTCCAACAGCAATTCCATGAGGTGAAATCCTTGGTGACCGGGTGAAGAGGGTGGGGTGGTGGTTTATGCCTTGGCGGTGGCAACTCGGAGTATCGGTGTAGGCAGTGACTTTTTTGTGAGCGCTTTGCGCTCAAGCGGGAGCAAGCTCCCTCGCCACGGGTTTTTTCCTACCACCCGTTCTTCCTTGCCACAGATCCTTTCCCATTAGGGGTTTGGTATTTGGGGCTGCTTTGCAGCCCAGCGGGGATCAATCCCCTCGCCACGCCCTGGGGTGGGATTTGCGCTGATCACAGCAAAGCCACTTTCCTGCAGACGAAAAAAAAGACCTTGAATTTCAAGGTCTTTCTTTAAGATGGTGCCCCGAGGGAGACTCGAACTCCCACTCCTTTCGAAAACGGATTTTGAATCCGCCGCGTCTACCAATTCCGCCATCAGGGCTCAATGGCGGCGAAGTATAGAGAGGTGCCTACCGTTGGTCAATCACGTTTCATGGTGAATTTTTGATAATTCCGCTAGACTTTCCGGCCCTGCTAGACGAACCCCATCATGCGTGTTGCTGACTTTACCTTCGAACTCCCGGATTCGCTGATCGCTCGCCACCCTCTGGCCGAGCGTCGCGCCAGTCGACTGTTGACCCTGGACGGGGTCAGCGGTGCCATGGCTCACCGTCAATTCACTGATTTGCTTGAGCATTTGCGCCCGGGCGATTTGATGGTGTTCAACAATACCCGAGTCATTCCGGCGCGGTTGTTTGGCCAGAAGGCCTCCGGCGGCAAGCTGGAGATTCTGGTGGAGCGGGTGCTGGACGGGCATCGGGTGCTGGCCCATGTGCGGTCGAGCAAGTCGCCCAAGCCGGGCTCGTCGATTTTGATCGACGGCGGCGGTGAGGCGCGGATGGTGGCGCGGCATGATGCGTTGTTCGAGCTGGAGTTTGCCGAGGAGGTGTTGCCGCTGCTCGACCGTGTCGGGCACATGCCGTTGCCTCCTTATATAGACCGCCCGGACGAAGGTTCGGACCGCGAGCGTTATCAGACCGTGTACGCCGAGCGCCTGGGGGCGGTGGCGGCGCCGACGGCGGGGCTGCATTTTGATCAGCCGTTGCTGGAGGCGATTGCCGCCAAGGGCGTGGAGACGGCGTTCGTGACGCTGCATGTCGGCGCCGGCACGTTCCAGCCGGTGCGCGTGGAGCGCATCGAAGATCACCACATGCACAACGAATGGCTGGAAGTCAGCCAGGAAGTCGTCGATGCCGTGGCGGCGTGTCGCGCCCGCGGTGGGCGGGTGGTGGCGGTGGGGACCACCAGCGTGCGTTCCCTGGAAAGCGCCGCGCGTGATGGCGTGCTTAAGCCGTTCAGTGGCGACACCGACATCTTTATCTACCCGGGCCGGCCGTTTCATGTGGTCGATGCCTTGGTCACCAACTTTCATTTGCCCGAATCCACGCTGTTGATGCTGGTTTCGGCGTTCGCCGGTTATCCCGAGACCATGGCCGCCTACCAGGCCGCCGTCGAGCATGGGTACCGCTTTTTCAGCTACGGTGATGCGATGTTCATCACCCGTAACCCCGCGCCACGCGGGCCCGAGGAAACCGTATGAGTCGCACCTGTCGCATGTCCTTCGAGTTGCTTGCTACCGATGGCAAGGCTCGTCGCGGTCGTCTGACCTTCCCCCGCGGTACGGTGGAAACCCCCGCGTTCATGCCGGTGGGCACCTACGGCACGGTCAAGGGCATGCTGCCGCGTGACATCGTTGCCACGGGCGCAGAGATCATTCTCGGAAACACCTTCCACCTGTGGCTGCGTCCGGGCATGGAAGTGATCAAGGCCCACGGCGACCTGCACGATTTCATGCAGTGGAAAGGCCCGATTCTGACCGACTCCGGCGGTTTCCAGGTGTTCAGCCTCGGCGCCATGCGCAAGATCAAGGAGGAGGGCGTGACCTTCGCCTCGCCGGTCGATGGCTCCAAGGTGTTCATGGGCCCGGAAGAGTCGATGCAGGTGCAGCGCGACCTGGGCTCGGACATCGTGATGATTTTCGACGAATGCACGCCGTACCCGGCCGATGAAGACGTGGCGCGGGTGTCGATGGAGCTGTCGTTGCGCTGGGCCCAGCGCTCGAAGAATGCCCATGGCGAAAACACCGCGGCGCTGTTCGGCATCGTGCAGGGCGGCATGCACCAGGATTTGCGCATGCGCTCGCTCGAAGGCCTCGACAAGATCGGCTTCGACGGCCTGGCGATTGGCGGCCTGTCGGTGGGCGAACCGAAGCACGAGATGATCAAGGTGCTCGATTACCTGCCGGGCCAGATGCCCGCTGACAAACCTCGTTACCTTATGGGCGTTGGCAAACCGGAAGATCTGGTTGAGGGTGTGCGCCGCGGGGTGGACATGTTCGATTGCGTGATGCCAACCCGTAATGCCCGCAATGGGCATCTGTTCATCGACACTGGTGTGCTGAAGATCCGTAACGCGTTCCATCGCCATGATGATTCGCCGCTCGATCCGACGTGCGATTGCTATACCTGCCAGAACTTCTCCCGCGCTTATCTGCATCATTTGGACAAGTGCGGCGAAATGCTCGGCAGCATGCTCAATACCATCCACAATTTGCGCCATTATCAGGTGCTTATGGCTGGTTTGCGCGAGGCTATCCAACAGGGTACATTGGCCGCCTTTGTCGAGGCCTTCTATGCCAAGCGCGGGTTGCCTGTTCCGCCTTTGGACTGAGTTTTCCGATCCCTAGATTCAATATTTGCAACTGGAGTGCTAAATGAGCTTTTTTATCTCTAATGCCATGGCTGACGCGGCTGCACCTGCTGCTGCCAGCCCTATGGGTGGCGGTTTCGAGTGGATTTTCCTGGTCGGCTTCCTGGTCATCTTCTACCTGATGATCTGGCGTCCACAGGCCAAGCGCGCCAAAGAGCAGAAGAACCTGCTCAGCAGCCTGCAGAAAGGTGATGAAGTGGTCACCACCGGCGGCATCGCCGGCAAGATCACCAAAGTGGCGGATGACTTCGTGGTTCTGGAAGTGTCCGACACTGTTGAAATGAAGTTTCAGAAGGGCGCCATCGCGGCCACGCTGCCAAAAGGCACGCTGAAAGCGATCTAAGTAACAACTTCTCTTCAATCGACGGGGCGCGCAAGGCGCCCCGCGTCATAAGCGGGCGGCGTGATGCTGAACAAATACCCTCTGTGGAAATACCTACTGATCCTGGCGGTGCTGGCGGTCGGTGTGATTTATTCCGCTCCCAATCTCTACCCGGATGACCCGGCCATTCAGGTCAGCGGCGCCAGCACGGCGTTGCAGGTCACCCAGGCCGATCTGGACCGCGCGAGCGCTGCGCTCAAGGCCTCCAATATCGAGGTCAAGGCTGCGTCCATCGCCGAAAACGGCAAGGGCGGCCTGTTGCGCCTGGTCAAGTCTGAAGACCAGTTGCCGGCCAAGGATGTGGTACGCAAGGCGTTGGGCGACGATTACGTTGTGGCCCTGAACCTGGCCCAGACCACCCCGCAGTGGCTGCGCAATCTTGGCGCCCACCCGATGAAGCTGGGCCTGGACTTGTCCGGTGGTGTGCACTTCCTGCTGGAAGTGGACATGGAAAAAGCCCTCGACGCGCGACTGAAAGTCTACGAAGGCGACGTCAAGAGCCTGCTGCGTAAAGAGCGCGTGCGTTATCGCAGCCTGCCGCAGTTCGAAGGTGCCATTCAGCTGGGCTTCAGCGATGAAGATGCCCGCGAACAGGCCCGTGCCCTGATCCGCAAGAATTTCAACGATTTCGACATTGTGCCGGCCGACCTCAATGGTCAGGCGGTGCTGCGTCTGGCGATGACCCCGGCCAAGCTGGCGGAAATCCGCGAATACTCCATCAAGCAGAACTTGACCACGGTGCGTAACCGCGTCAACGAGCTGGGTGTGGCCGAGCCGATTGTCCAGCGCCAGGGCGCCAACCGCATCGTGGTTGAGTTGCCGGGTGTGCAGGACACTGCCGAAGCCAAGCGTATCCTCGGCAAGACTGCCAACCTGGAATTCCGCCTGGCCGCTGAGCCGGGTGCTTCCAAGGCGACTTCCGAGAGCTTCGAGTTCCGTGAGGGCGGTCGTCCGGCGGCGCAGATCGAGCGCGGCCTGATCATCACCGGTGACCAGGTGACCGACGCCCAGGCGGGCTTCGACGAGCAAGGTCGTCCACAGGTGAACATCCGTCTCGACGGCCACGGCGGCGAACTCATGAGCCGCGCCACGCGCAGCAACGTCGGTCGCAGCATGGCGGTGATCTTCATCGAGCAGAAGCCGACCACCACCTACACCAAACAGGTAGTCAACGGCGTCGAGAAAGACGTACCGGTCCAGACCTTCAAGGAAGAGAAGAAGATCATCAGCCTGGCGACCATCCAGTCGCCACTGGGCAGCCAGTTCCGCATCACCGGCCTGAACGGCCAGGGCGAATCCTCGGAGCTGGCCCTGCTGCTGCGTGCCGGTGGCCTGGCCGCGCCGATGTACTTCGCTGAAGAACGCACCATCGGCCCGAGCCTGGGTGCCGACAACATCACCAAGGGCGTCGATGCCTCCCTGTGGGGCATGCTGTTCGTGTCGCTGTTCATCATCGCCATCTACCGCTTCTTCGGCCTGATCGCCACGGTTGCGCTGGCGGTGAACATGGTGCTGTTGCTGGCCCTGATGTCGTTGCTGGGCGCCACGCTGACCCTGCCGGGTATCGCCGGTATCGTCTTGACGATGGGTATGGCGGTGGACGCCAACGTGCTGATCTTCTCGCGGATACGTGAAGAGATCGCCGCGGGCATGTCGATCCAACGGGCAATCAACGAAGGCTTCGGCCGGGCATTCACCGCGATCCTCGACTCCAACCTGACCACGTTGCTGGTCGGCGGGATTCTCTTTGCCATGGGCACCGGCCCGGTCAAGGGCTTCGCAGTGACCATGTCCCTCGGGATCTTTACCTCGATGTTCACAGCCATCATGGTGACCCGCGCAATGGTCAACCTGATCTTTGGCGGTCGTGACTTCAAGAAGTTGTGGATTTAAGGGGCTGCCATGTTACGTACAATCAACTTCATGGGCGTTCGCAACATTGCGTTCGGCGTCACATTGTTCCTCACGGCACTGGCGTTGTTCAGCTGGGCCACCAAGGGCCTGAACTACGGCCTGGACTTCACCGGCGGTACGCTCATCGAGCTGACCTACGAGCGTCCGGCCGACGTCACCAAGGTGCGTGAGCAACTGGCGAGCTCGGGCTACAGCGATGCCGTGGTGCAGAGCTTTGGCGCCACCACCGATTTGCTCGTGCGTATGCCGGGTGAAGACCCGCAACTGGGCCACCAGGTCGCCGAAGCCTTGCAGAAGGCCGGTGGCGATAACCCGGCCCAGGTCAAGCGCGTCGAGTTCGTCGGCCCGCAGGTGGGTGAGGAGCTGCGCGACCAGGGCGGCCTCGGCATGCTGTTGGCGCTGGGCGGCGTGATGCTCTACCTGGCTTTCCGCTTCCAGTGGAAGTTCGCGGTCGGTGCGATTGTCTCGCTGATCCACGACGTGATCGTGACCGTGGGTATCCTGTCGTTCTTCCAGATCACCTTCGACCTGACGGTGCTGGCGGCGGTGCTGGCGATCATCGGTTACTCGCTCAACGACACCATCGTCGTGTTCGACCGGGTGCGCGAAAACTTCCGAGTGCTGCGCAAGGCCTCGTTGATCGAGAACATCAACATCTCGACCACCCAGACCCTGCTGCGGACCATGGCGACGTCGATCTCGACCTTGCTGGCGATTGTCGCGCTGCTGGTGTTTGGCGGCGACAACCTGTTCGGCTTCTCCATCGCGCTGTTCATCGGTGTGATGGCGGGTACCTACTCGTCGATCTATATCGCCAACGTGGTGCTGATTTGGCTGAACCTGAGCTCCGAGGACCTGATTCCTCCGGCGGCCACCGAGACCGAGGTGGACGACCGCCCGTAAGGCTCGGTTTTCCGTCCGTCACCGCTCAAAAGGCGCGAGTTGAACTCGCGCCTTTTTTTGTGCTCCAAGGCTGGGAGAAGCGCGGATTATTCCGCTTGTAATGGCCTGGAGGTTCAAGTGAACAAATCGATGCTGGTTGGTGCGGTATTGGGTGCTGTCGGTGTAACAGCCGGTGGTGCGGTCGCCACCTACAGCTTGGTAAAAAGTGGCCCTGAGTATGCGCAAGTACTGGCCGTGGAACCGGTCAAGACCCAGATCAAGACCCCGCGTGAAGTGTGCAAGGACGTGACAGTGACCCGGCAGAAGCCGGTTCAGGATCAACACCAGATCGCCGGCACCGTGCTCGGCGCCGTGGCCGGTGGCCTGTTGGGCAACCAGATCGGCGGCGGCACCGGCAAGAAGATCGCCACCGTGGCGGGTGCGGCTGGCGGCGGTTATGCCGGTAACAAAATTCAGGAAGGCATGCAGGAACGCGACACGTACACCACCACCCAGACTCGCTGCAACACCGTCAATGACATCAGCGACAAGGTTGTAGGCTACGACGTTCGCTACATGCTCGACGGCAAGGAAGGCAAAGTCCGCATGGACCGCGACCCGGGCAACCAGATTCCGGTCAGCAAGGAAGGCCAACTGATCCTGGGCCAGAACGAACCGGCCCAGTAATCCAACCGCTATGAAAAAAGCACCCTTCGGGGTGCTTTTTTTACGCTCGCATTTCCACGCTCCACCACCAATCCCCGGTGGGAGCGAGCCTGCTCGCGAAATCGGTGGCTCAGCTTGCATCGATATTGAATGTGCCGGCCTCTTCGCGAGCAAGCTCGCTCCCACATTGGATCTGTGGTGGGCACAAATCTTATGCCTACCCCAAATCTCCTTGTGGGAGCGAGCTCGCTCGCGATAGCGGTGGTTCAGCTTGGCTCCATGTTCAAGGTGTAACCCATCGTGGCGAGGGAGCTTGCTCCCGCTGGGATGCGCAGCAGACCCAAGATCTTGCGGTCGCTGCGCAACCGAGCGGGAGCAAGCTCCCTCGCCACGGATTACCTGTATCCGGGTAAAGTGACAGGCATAAAAAAAGCACCCCGAAGGGTGCTTTTCCTGAGCCGAGCGGCTTAGCGCTTCAGCGAGGCCGGCAGGTGCGGCTGGATCGCCGTCAGCACAGCCTTGAAGCATTTGGTGTTGCCGGCAACGATGTGGCCTTTTTCAAGGAAATCGTGGCCGCCGGTGAAGTCGCTCACCAAGCCACCCGCTTCCTGGATCAACAGGGCGCCTGCCGCCATGTCCCACTCGGACAGGCCCGATTCCCAGAACGCATCGAAACGACCGGCAGCTACATAAGCCAGGTCCAGGCTCGCGGCGCCGGCGCGGCGGATGCCGGCGGTCTGGCCGACCAGGGCGCGGAACATGCCCAGGTAGTTGTCGAGGTTGTCCATCTGGTCATCCCGGAACGGGAAACCGGTGCCCAGCAGGGCGCCGTCCAGGCTGGTGCGGCCGCTGACGCGCAGGCGGCGACCGTTCAGTTGGGCGCCACGGCCACGGCTGGCGGTGAATTCTTCCTGGCGAACCGGGTCCAGCACGACGGCGTGTTCCAGGCGGCCACGGTATTTGCAGGCGATGCTGACAGCGAAGTGAGGAATGCCGCGCAGGAAGTTGGTGGTGCCGTCCAGCGGATCGATGATCCACAGGTACTCTTCGCCTTCGATGCCGGTACCGGCGTGCATGCCGGTCTCTTCACCGAGGATGGAGTGGTTCGGGTAAGCCTTGCGCAGGGCGTCGACGATCTTCTGTTCGGCGGCGCGATCAACCTCGGACACGTAGTCCTTGGCGTCTTTTTCATCGACCTTGATGGTATCCAGGCGCTCGATGGAGCGGAAGATCAGTTCACTGGCGCTGCGGGCGGCGCGCAGCGCGATATTCAGCATGGGCTGCATGGATGTGTCACCTAAGGTTGTTAAAGAAAGCCGCGCATTCTATCAGAAAGTTTTCTCAGGAGAAGGTTGGTGTTCGCTTTCATAGCTTAACGGTAGGTGCTTAGGTAAGATTTGCTCCCTTTTATATGTTCGAGAGCGCCTCCCTTGTTGCAGAACATTCGTGTCGTCCTGGTCAATACCAGCCATCCGGGTAACATCGGCGGAGCTGCGCGGGCCATGAAGAACATGGGCCTGTCGCGGCTGGTGCTGGTCGAGCCGCGCTCGTTTCCCCATCACGAAGCCGATGCGCGGGCATCCGGCGCCGGTGACATCCTCGCCAATGCCCAGGTCGTCGCCACCCTGGAAGACGCCTTGGTGGGTTGCAACCTGGTGCTCGGCACCAGCGCCCGCGACCGCCGTATCCCCTGGCCGCTGCTCGATCCTCGCGAATGCGGCACCAAGGTGGTCGAGGAAGCGGGGCAGGGGGCGGAAATCGCCTTGGTGTTCGGCCGTGAAGATTCCGGCCTCACCAATGAAGAGCTGCAGCGATGTCATTTTCACGTGCATATCTCCTCCGACCCCGGCTTCAGCTCGCTGAACCTCGGGGCGGCGGTGCAGGTATTGAGCTATGAAGTGCGCATGGCCTGGCTGCAAGCCGAAGGCCAGCCCAGCAAGGTGGAAAAATTCGAGGCGACGTCGCCGCGCAGTGAGACACTGGCGACCATGGACGAGCTGGAGCGATTCTATGAACACCTGGAACAGACCCTGGTGGACATCGAATTCCTCGACCCGGACAAGCCTCGGCACTTGATGGCGCGCCTGCGTCGGTTGTACGGACGAAGCTCGGTGAGCCGGGCGGAAATGAATATATTGCGCGGCATCCTCACGGAAACCCAGAAAGCGGCCCGTGGCGAGCTGATTAAGCGGAAGGAATAAAATGTTCGAACGTTTGCGTGAAGATATCCAGAGCGTCTTCCATCGTGACCCGGCGGCGCGCAATGCCTTTGAAGTGCTGACCTGCTACCCCGGCATGCACGCCATCTGGATCCATCGCCTGTCCGGCGCCTTGTGGAGCATGGGTTGGAAATGGCTGGCGCGGCTGGTCTCGAACTTCGGCCGCTGGCTGACCGGCATCGAGATCCATCCGGGCGCCAAGGTCGGCCGGCGGTTTTTCATCGACCACGGCATGGGCATCGTCATCGGCGAGACCGCCGAGATCGGCGACGACGTGACGCTCTATCAGGGCGTGACCCTCGGCGGCACCAGCTGGAACAAAGGCAAGCGCCACCCGACCCTGGAAAACGGCGTTGTCGTCGGTGCTGGCGCCAAGGTGCTCGGCCCGTTCACCGTGGGCGCGGGAGCGAAAGTCGGCTCCAACGCCGTGGTCACCAAGGCCGTGCCGCCCGGCGCGACCGTGGTGGGTATTCCGGGGCGGATCATCGTCAAGTCGGACGAAGAGCAGGACGCCCGGCGCAAGGCCATGGCCGAGAAGATCGGCTTCGACGCCTACGGTGTCGGCGAAGACATGCCCGACCCGGTGGCGCGCGCCATCAACCAGTTGCTCGATCACCTGCAAGCGGTGGACGGGCGCCTGGAGGGGATGTGCGGCGCCCTGAAGGAACTGGGGAGTGATTATTGTGCCAAGGATCTGCCGGAACTGCGCGAGGAAGACTTTGCGTGTGTGAAGGACAAGGACCAAAGCCAGGCTAGCTGAAACCTGGCAGGCCTCTTCGCGAGCAGGCTCGCTCCCACACTGGACCGCCAGCCCCTGTGGGAGCGAGCCTGCTCGCGAAGAACGATAACGCGGTACAGCTGGTCGTTAGCCGCCTGCCTTTGCTATCATGCGCGCGCTCTTTTGCGGGTAAACCCGAGTAAAGCACTAGGTCTTATACTTGACTTAAATACTCGGGAATTGCATACTCGCCCCCATTCCGAACTTCGTGGTAATTGTCCATGCGACTGACTACAAAAGGCCGATACGCCGTGACCGCAATGCTCGATCTGGCATTGCATGCGCAGCACGGGCCGGTGTCCCTGGCCGATATCTCCGAACGCCAGGGCATCTCCCTGTCCTACCTCGAACAGCTGTTCGCCAAGCTGCGCCGCAGCAACCTGGTCTCCAGCGTTCGTGGCCCCGGTGGCGGCTACCAGCTGTCGCGCGAGATGCAAGGCATCCAGGTCGCCCAGGTGATCGATGCCGTGAACGAATCGGTCGATGCGACCAAATGCCAAGGGCTGGGCGACTGCCACGGCGGCGATACTTGCCTGACCCATCATCTGTGGTGCGACTTGAGCCTGCAGATTCACGAGTTTCTGAGTGGTATCAGCTTGGCCGACCTTGTGACTCGCCGTGAGGTGCAAGAAGTAGCCCAGCGTCAGGACCAGCGCCGTTGCAATGGCAAGGCGCCGCACCTGGACAAGATTGAAGCGTCCGCCGTCGAATGACTGCCGCAGAGCACGCGGAACGCCAGCCAGCCTGATTTAGGAGAGAGTCCATGAAATTGCCGATTTACCTTGATTACTCTGCGACCACCCCGGTTGATCCGCGTGTCGCGCAAAAGATGAGTGAATGCCTGCTGGTCGACGGAAACTTCGGCAACCCGGCCTCGCGTTCCCACGTGTTCGGCTGGAAAGCCGAAGAGTCGGTCGAAAACGCCCGTCGCCAAGTCGCTGACCTGGTCAATGCCGACCCCCGCGAGATCGTCTGGACCTCCGGTGCCACCGAGTCCGACAACCTGGCAATCAAGGGTGTCGCGCATTTCTACCACACCAAGGGCAAGCACCTGATCACCTCCAAGATCGAGCACAAGGCTGTCCTGGACACCATGCGCCAATTGGAGCGTGAAGGCTTCGAAGTCACCTACATCGAGCCCGGTGAAGACGGCATCATCACCCCGGCCATGGTCGAAGCCGTACTGCGCGACGACACCATCCTGGTTTCGATCATGCACGTGAACAACGAAATCGGCACCGTCAACGACATCGCGGCCATCGGCGAACTGACCCGTTCCAAGGGCGTCCTGTTCCACGTCGACGGCGCGCAGTCTACTGGCAAGGTCGACATCGACCTGTCCAAGCTGAAAGTCGACCTGATGTCCTTCTCGGCCCACAAGACTTATGGCCCTAAAGGCATCGGCGCCCTGTACGTCAGCCGCAAGCCGCGTGTTCGCCTCGAAGCGACCATGCACGGCGGCGGTCACGAGCGTGGCATGCGTTCCGGTACCCTGGCGACGCACCAGATCGTCGGCATGGGCGAAGCCTTCCGCGTGGCCAAGGAAGACATGGCCGCCGAGAACGTCCGCATCAAAGCCTTGAGCGACCGTTTCTTCAAGCAGGTCGAGCACCTCGAAGAGCTCTACGTCAACGGCAGCATGACCGCCCGCGTTCCACACAACCTGAACCTGAGCTTCAACTACGTTGAAGGCGAGTCGCTGATCATGGCGCTCAAGGATCTGGCCGTGTCGTCCGGTTCGGCGTGCACCTCGGCGTCGCTGGAGCCTTCCTATGTATTGCGCGCCCTGGGCCGCAACGACGAACTGGCTCACAGCTCGATCCGCTTCACCTTCGGCCGCTTCACCACCGAAGAAGAAATCGATTATGCCGCGCAGAAAGTCTGCGAGGCCGTTACCAAGCTGCGTGCTCTTTCGCCGCTGTGGGACATGTACAAAGACGGCGTCGACATTTCGAAAATCGAATGGGCGGCGCACTGAGAAGTCGCCACCAGAGCGGCTCCACTGATGAGGATTGAAGCAAATGGCATATAGCGAAAAGGTCATCGACCACTACGAGAACCCGCGCAACGTCGGCAAGATGGACGCGCAGGATCCTGACGTCGGCACCGGCATGGTCGGCGCCCCGGCGTGCGGCGACGTGATGCGTCTGCAGATCAAGGTCAACGAGCAAGGCATCATCGAAGATGCCAAGTTCAAGACCTACGGCTGCGGCTCCGCCATCGCGTCCAGCTCCCTGGCCACCGAGTGGATGAAGGGCAAGACCCTCGACGAAGCCGAAACCATCAAGAACACTCAGTTGGCCGAAGAACTGGCCTTGCCGCCAGTGAAAATCCACTGCTCGGTACTCGCTGAAGACGCCATCAAGGCCGCCGTTCGCGACTACAAGCAGAAGAAAGGCTTGATCTGATCCGCGTTACGGTAAGGAGTTTCCATGGCTATCCAGATGACAGAAGCGGCAGCTAACCATATCCAGCGCTCACTTGCGGGGCGCGGCAAGGGCGAGGGTATCCGCCTGGGTGTTCGCACCACGGGTTGTTCCGGCCTCGCCTATGTACTGGAATTCGTCGACGAAGTCGGTGAAGACGATCAGGTGTTCGAGAGTCATGGTCAGAAAGTGATCATCGACCCCAAGAGCCTGACGTACCTGGACGGCACCGAGCTGGATTTCGTCAAGGAAGGGTTGAACGAAGGCTTCAAGTTCAACAACCCCAACGTGCGCGGTGAATGTGGCTGCGGCGAAAGCTTCAACATCTGAGGCTGCTCGTGGGTACTCCTTGTCATTTTGCGTTGTTCCAGTTGCAGCCTGCTTTCCAGCTGGACCTCGATCAGTTGTCCGCGCGTTATCTGGAACTGGCCCGTGGTGTCCACCCCGACCGCTTTGCCGATGCCTCCGAGGCTGAGCAGCGGCGGGCGCTCGAGCAGTCGGCGAACCTCAACGAGGCCTACCAGACGCTCAAGAGTCCGGCCAAGCGCGCGCGTTATCTGCTCGCCATCAGCGGTCATGAGCTGCCCTTGGAAGTCACGGTGCACGATCCCGAGTTCCTGTTGCAGCAGATGCAATGGCGCGAGGAGCTCGAAGACCTGCAGGACAGCGCCGACCTGGCGGGGGTCGCGGTCTTCAAGCGTCGCCTGAAAGACGCCCAGCAAGAACTCAACGAGAGCTTCGCCGCCTGCTGGAACGACGCTGCGCAACGCGAACAGGCCGAACGCCTGATGCGGCGCATGCAGTTCCTCGACAAGCTGACCTACGAAGTGCGCCAGCTGGAAGAGCGCCTCGACGATTAACCCAGTGCCGCTCCGGTCGCACGCCTGATTACAGATAAGTCCTGATTACGATGGCCCTACTGCAGATCGCCGAACCCGGCCAAAGTCCACAACCGCACCAGCGTCGCCTGGCTGTCGGGATCGACTTGGGTACCACCAATTCCCTGGTCGCTGCTTTGCGCAGCGGTCTTTCCGAGCCGCTGGCCGACGAGCAGGGGCGGGTGATCCTGCCGTCTGCCGTGCGCTACCACGCCGATCGCGTCGAAGTTGGCGAGTCGGCCAAGCTGGCCGCCGCCACCGATCCACTCAATACCGTCGTGTCGGTCAAGCGCTTGATGGGTCGTGGTCTGTCCGACGTCAAGCAATTGGGCGATCAACTGCCGTACCGTTTCGTCGGCGGCGAATCCCACATGCCGTTCATCGAAACCGTGCAGGGCCCGAAAAGCCCGGTAGAAGTCTCCGCCGATATCCTCAAGGTCCTGCGTCAGCGCGCCGAAGCCGCGTTGGGTGGTGAACTGGTGGGCGCGGTGATCACCGTCCCGGCCTATTTCGATGACGCCCAGCGCCAAGCCACCAAGGACGCGGCCAAGCTCGCCGGTCTCAACGTGCTGCGTCTGCTCAACGAGCCGACGGCGGCTGCGGTGGCGTACGGCCTGGACCAGCATGCCGAGGGCCTCGTCGCCATTTACGACCTGGGCGGCGGCACGTTTGATATTTCGATCCTGCGCCTGACCGGCGGGGTCTTCGAAGTCCTCGCCACCGGTGGCGACAGCGCCCTGGGCGGCGACGATTTCGATCACGCTATTGCCGGCTGGATCATCGAGCAGGCGGGCTTGTCCGCTGATCTCGATCCGGGGACCCAGCGCCATCTGCTGCAAACCGCCTGCGCCGCCAAGGAAGCCTTGACCGACGCCGCCAGCGTTGAAGTCGCTTACGGCGAATGGACAGCCACGCTGACCCGCGAAGCCTTCAATGCCCTGATCGAACCCATGGTCGCCCGCAGCCTCAAGGCCTGCCGCCGTGCCGTGCGTGATTCCGGCGTCGAGCTGGAAGATGTCAAGGCCGTGGTCATGGTCGGTGGTTCGACCCGCGTGCCTCGGGTTCGCGAAGCCGTTGCCGAAGCCTTTGGCCGTCAGCCGCTGACTGAAATCGACCCGGACCAGGTGGTCGCCATCGGTGCCGCGATCCAGGCCGATACCCTGGCTGGCAACAAGCGCGACGGCGGCGAATTGCTGCTGCTCGACGTGATTCCGTTGTCCCTGGGCCTGGAAACCATGGGCGGGCTGATGGAGAAGGTGATCCCGCGCAACACCACCATCCCCGTCGCCCGCGCCCAGGATTTCACCACTTATAAAGACGGCCAGTCGGCCATGATGATTCATGTGCTGCAAGGCGAGCGTGAATTGATCAGCGACTGCCGCTCCCTGGCGCGTTTCGAATTGCGCGGCATCCCGGCGATGGTCGCTGGCGCGGCGAAGATTCGCGTGACCTTCCAGGTCGACGCCGATGGCCTGCTCAATGTCTCCGCCCGCGAGCTTGGTTCGGGCGTCGAGGCTAGCATCCAGGTCAAGCCGTCCTACGGCCTGACCGACGGCGAAATCGCCAAGATGCTCAAGGATTCGTTCCAGCACGCCAGCGACGACAAAGTCGCACGTGTGCTGCGCGAGCAGCAGGTCGATGCCCAGCGCCTGGTTGAAGCCGTGCAAGCCGCCCTCGAAGCCGACGGCGAGCGCTTGCTCGACGCCGAGGAGCGCATGGTCATCGAAATGCAGATGCAAGAACTCTCCGAATTGATCAAGGGCACGGATGGTTATGCCATCGAACAGCAGACCAAGCGTCTGTCGCAAGTCACCGATGCCTTTGCTGCCCGCCGCCTGGACTCGACGGTGAAAGCCGCCCTGGCGGGGCGCAACCTGAATGAAATCGAGGAATAACTGATGCCGCAGGTGATTTTTCTGCCCCACGAGAAGTTCTGCCCGGACGGCATGGTCGTGGAAGCCGAGCCCGGAACGTCCATTCTTGACCTGGCCCACGAACACCACATCGAGATGGAAAGTGCCTGTGGCGGCGTTTGCGCTTGCACGACCTGCCACTGCATCATTCGTGAAGGTTTCGAGTCGCTGGAAGAGGCGGACGAGCTGGAAGAAGACTTTCTTGACCGCGCCTGGGGGCTTGAGCCGCAATCGCGTCTGGGTTGCCAGGCCATCGTCGGCACTGAAGACCTGACCGTCGAAATCCCGAGATACTCACTTAACCATGCGGCCGAAGCGCCGCACTGATGGTGACACTGTCATGAGCTATGGTTGGAATGATGTACAACGCATCGCGGAAGAATTGGCCGAAGCCCACGAGGGTCTCGATCCGTACTCTGTAGGTTTCGTCCGTCTGCAGCAGATGATCCTTGAGCTGCCTGACTTCGATGCCACCTCTGGCCGAGTCGGCGAGAAGGTGTTGGAAGCGGTTCAGGAGCTCTGGGCCGCAGAATTGGACTGATCGCCTCGCAGGTTAGGCAATACCCAAGAACCCGCGTATAATTCGCGGGTTTAATTTTTCGTAAATTACCGTTTCTGGAGTTACACCATGGCTGTTCAACGTACTTTCTCCATCATCAAGCCTGACGCCGTTGCTAAAAACGTGATCGGCAAGATCGTTACCCGCTTCGAAGACGCTGGCCTGCGCGTTGTAGCTTCGAAAATGAAGCAACTGTCCAAAGCCGAAGCCGAAGGCTTCTACGCTGAGCACAGCGAGCGCGGTTTCTTCGGTGAACTGGTTGCCTTCATGACTTCCGGTCCGGTTGTCGTTCAGGTGCTGGAAGGCGAAAACGCCATCGCTCGCAACCGTGAGCTGATGGGCGCTACCAACCCTAAAGAAGCTGCTGCCGGCACCATCCGTGCTGACTTCGCTGAATCCATCGACGCCAACGCCGTCCACGGTTCGGACTCCGAAGCCGCCGCTGCTCGCGAAATCGCTTACTTTTTCTCCGCTACTGAAGTAACCACTCGCTAAGCCCAGGCTTTTGAGTGAAGGTGAATCCATGACTACATCGAACGGCAAAACCAACCTGTTGGGCCTGACCCAGCCGGAAATGGAGAAATTCTTCGACTCGATCGGGGAGAAGCGTTTCCGTGCCGGTCAGGTGATGAAATGGATTCACCACTTTGGCGTCGACGATTTCGACGCCATGACGAATGTCGGCAAGGCCCTGCGCGAAAAGCTCAAGGCCGTTGCCGAGATTCGCGGCCCCGAAGTGGTCAGCCAGGACATTTCCAGCGACGGCACCCGCAAGTGGGTGGTGCGCGTGGCGTCCGGCAGCTGCGTCGAGACCGTCTACATTCCCCAGGGCAAGCGCGGCACCTTGTGCGTTTCGTCCCAGGCAGGCTGTGCCCTGGATTGCAGTTTCTGCTCCACCGGCAAGCAAGGCTTCAATAGCAACCTCACCGCCGCCGAAGTGATCGGCCAGGTGTGGATTGCCAACAAATCCTTTGGCAGCGTCCCGGCAACCGTCGACCGTGCCATCACCAACGTGGTGATGATGGGCATGGGTGAGCCGCTGCTGAACTTCGACAACGTCGTCTCCGCCATGCACCTGATGATGGACGACCTGGGCTACGGCATCTCCAAGCGCCGCGTGACCCTGTCCACCTCCGGCGTGGTGCCGATGATCGATGAGCTGGCCAAGCACATCGACGTCTCCCTGGCGTTGTCGCTGCACGCACCGAATGACGCATTGCGTAACCAATTGGTGCCGATCAACAAGAAATATCCGCTTAAGATGCTGCTCGAGTCGTGCCAGCGCTACATGTCGTCCCTGGGCGAAAAACGCGTGCTGACCATCGAGTACACCTTGCTCAAGGACGTAAATGACAAGGTTGAACACGCGGTCGAGATGATCGAGCTGCTCAAGAACATCCCGTGCAAGATCAACCTGATCCCGTTCAACCCGTTCCCGCATTCCGGCTACGAGCGTCCGAGCAACAATGCAATTCGTCGGTTCCAGGATCAGCTTCACCACGCTGGCTTCAACGTCACCGTGCGCACCACCCGTGGCGAAGACATCGATGCCGCGTGTGGCCAATTGGTAGGACAGGTGCTGGATCGCACCCGTCGCAGCGAACGCTACATTGCCGTGCGCGAATTGAACGCCGCGGACGATGCAGTACAGAACGCTGCGAACAGTCACTAAGAGAGGAACTCTATGTCCCTGCGCTTTGCGCTGCTGTTGCTGTTGGCCGGCCTTTGTTCCGGTTGTGTTCTGTCGGGCGACTATAACCCGATGAAAACCAGCAAGGGCCGTGACGAAGCGCGCGAGGCCTATGTGCAGCTGGGCATCGGCTATTTGCAACAGGGCATGACCGAACGGGCCAAGGTGCCGCTCAAGAAGGCCCTTGAGCTGGACAGCTCGGACGCCGATGCCAATGCGGCGCTGGCCTTGGTGTTCCAGGCCGAGATGGAGCCGGAACTGGCCGACGAACACTTTCGCAAGGCGTTGTCCGCCCGCCCGCAAGACGCCCGGATCCTCAACAACTACGGCAGCTTCCTCTACGAGCAGGCACGCTACAAAGAAGCCTACGAGCGCTTCGAGCAAGCGGCCGCCGATACCCTTTACCCTGAGCGTTCGCGGGTGTTCGAGAACCTCGGCATGACCGCCGCGAAACTCGGCCAGCGTGACCTGGCCCGCCAGCAGCTCGAAAAGGCGCTGCGGCTCAACCGCCAGCAACCGCGCGCGTTGCTGGAAATGGCTGAGTTGTCTTACGAAGACAGGCATTATGTGCCCGCTCGCGACTATTACGAGCGGTTTAGCCTGCTCAGCGAGCAAAATGCACGTAGTCTATTGCTCGGCGTTCGGCTGGCGCATGTGTTTGAAGATCGTGACAAGGCCGCCAGTTATGGCCTGCAACTCAAAAGACTCTATCCCGGTACGCCGGAATATCAGCAATACCTGTCGGAGCAATGATGAAAGCGGCGCATCCCGAAGTTGTAGCAGCGACTCGCGTAAATCCCGGTGAGACCCTGCGTCAAGCCCGCGAAAGCAATGGTTGGTCGCTGGCCGAAGTGGCCCTCAAGCTCAATCTCACCGTGACTTCCCTGAGCAACCTGGAAGCCGGCGCGTTCGACAAATTGCCAGGGCATACCTTCGCCCGGGGCTACATCCGCGCCTATGCCAAGTTGCTTGGCATGGACCAGACCGTGCTGGTCCAGCAATTCGATCAATACACCGGTTCCGACGCCCAGGGCAGCAGTGTGCACAGCCTGGGTCGTATCGAGGAGCCAGTGCGTGTTTCCCACACCATTTTGCGTATCGTCAGCCTGCTGCTGCTGATCGCGGTGATCGGTGGCGGTTTCGTCTGGTGGCAGGATCAGGCTTCCTTGCGCAGCAAGGAGCCGGTTGCGATGAACCCTGAGCATGTCGAAGTCGAAGGCGCCGACGGCACCACCCAGATTCATCCGCTGGATGAGCCGGAAGACCAGGCTGTTGTCGAGGGGCAGACCGAGGGTGAAACCGCCCTGGCATTGCCTCAAGGCCAGGACAGCGGCGAGACCGATGCCGCCGCGGGTGCCGAGCCTGTCGTGCCATCCGTTCCCGCGCCAGCCCCAACGCCTGCCGCCCCCACGGCTCCGGCCCATGCCGGCAGCGCGCCGACCACCCCCACGGCTCCAGCCCCCGTCACGCCAGCGCCAACCGTGGCCGCTCCGGCCGTGCCAGCAGCGCCAGCAACCCCGGCGGCCCCGGCTCCTGCGCCCGGCGATGGCCAGGTACAGATCCAGTTCACCGCCGATTGCTGGACGCAGATTACCGACGGCAACGGCAAGGTCCTGTTCAGCGGCCTCAAGCGCAAGGGCGACAGCACGTCCGTCAACGGCAGGCCGCCGTTTGCCGTACGCCTGGGCTATGCCCGTGGCGCGCAGGTCAGCTACAACGGCCAGTCGGTCGATGTGGCTCCGTTCACCAGTGGCGAGACCGCTCGCCTGAAGTTGGGTCAATAAGTCATGCACGGCGAATCTCCTATCAAGCGTCGCGAATCCCGGAAGATCTGGGTCGGTAACGTGCCCGTGGGCGGCGATGCGCCAATCGCTGTGCAGAGCATGACCAACAGCGACACCAATGACGTGGCCGCCACGGTCGCGCAAATCAATCGTCTTGAAGCCGCCGGCGTCGATATCGTCCGCGTATCCGTGCCGGACATGGACGCCGCCGAGGCGTTCGGCAAGATCAAGCAGCTGGTCAAGGTGCCGTTGGTGGCCGATATTCACTTCGACTACCGCATTGCCTTGCGCGTGGCCGAGCTGGGCGTCGACTGCCTGCGCATCAACCCGGGCAACATCGGTCGCGAAGATCGCGTGCGCGCGGTGGTGGATGCCGCCCGTGATCGCGGCATTCCGATCCGTATCGGCGTCAATGCCGGTTCCCTGGAAAAAGACCTGCAGAAGAAGTACGGCGAACCGACTCCGGCCGCGCTGGTGGAATCGGCGCTGCGCCATGTCGAGCACCTCGAACGCCTGAATTTCCCGGACTTCAAGGTCAGCGTGAAGGCCTCCGACGTGTTCATGGCCGTCGAAGCCTACCGCCTGCTGGCCAAGGAAATCGTCCAGCCGTTGCACCTGGGCATCACCGAAGCCGGTGGGTTGCGCTCGGGTACGGTGAAATCTGCCGTCGGCCTCGGTATGCTGCTCGCCGAAGGGATTGGCGATACCATCCGCATCTCGTTGGCGGCGGACCCGGTCGAGGAAGTGAAAGTCGGCTACGACATCCTCAAGTCCCTGCACCTGCGTTCCCGTGGAATCAACTTCATCGCCTGCCCGAGCTGCTCGCGGCAGAACTTCGATGTGGTCAAGACCATGAACGAGCTGGAAGGGCGCCTTGAAGACCTGCTGGTGCCGCTGGATGTCGCGGTGATCGGTTGCGTGGTCAACGGGCCCGGCGAAGCCAAGGAGGCCCATATCGGCCTGACGGGTGGCACGCCGAACCTGATTTACATCGACGGCAAGCCGTCGCAGAAACTGACGAATGACAATCTGGTGGATGAGCTGGAAAAGCTGATCCGCCAGAAAGCGGCCGAAAAGGTCGAAGCCGACGCAGCGGTCATCGCGCGCGGTTAAGTCGCAAGATTAAGGAATACACGTGAGCAAGTCTCTGCAAGCCATTCGTGGCATGAACGACATCCTGCCCGAGCAGACGCCGCTGTGGCGCTATTTCGAGGGCACCGTCGCGCGCCTGCTGGATAACTACGGTTACCGGCAGATCCGCATGCCCATCGTCGAGTTCACCGAGCTGTTCAAGCGCTCCATCGGTGAAGTGACCGACATCGTCGAAAAAGAAATGTACACCTTCGACGATCGCAACGGCGATTCCCTGACCCTGCGCCCCGAAGGCACGGCAGCATGCGTGCGTGCAGTGCTTGAGCACGGCATCACCGGCGGCGGCCAGGTGCAGAAACTCTGGTACATCGGGCCGATGTTCCGCCACGAGCGTCCGCAGAAAGGTCGTTATCGCCAGTTTCACCAGATCGGCCTTGAAGTATTCAACCTGGAAGGTCCGGACATCGATGCCGAGCTGATCGTGATGACCTGGCGCCTGTGGGGCGAGCTGGGCCTGCGCGATGCGGTCAAGCTTGAGCTCAACAGCCTGGGCACCAGCGAATCCCGTGGCCGCTACCGCGAGGCGTTGGTGGAATTTTTGTCCGCCCATGTCGACAAGCTCGACGAAGACAGCCAGCGCCGCCTGAAGACCAACCCGCTGCGCGTGCTTGATACCAAGCACCCGGAGACCCAGGCGATCCTGGTGGACGCGCCGAAAATGGCCGACTACCTCGACGACGAATCCCGCGCGCATTTCGAAGGGCTGAAGGCACGTCTGGACGCCGTCGGCATCCCTTACGTGATCAACCCCAAGTTGGTCCGTGGCCTGGATTACTACAGCAAGACCGTCTTCGAATGGGTCACCGACAAGCTCGGCGCCCAGGGCACCGTGTGCGCCGGTGGCCGCTACGACGGGCTGGTGGAGCAGATGGGCGGCAAGCCGACCCCGGGCGTGGGTTTTGCCATGGGTATCGAGCGCCTGGTGCTGATGCTTGAAGCGCTGGACAAGGTGCCGGAAGAACTGGCCCGCCAGGTCGATGTGTACCTCTGCGCCTTTGGCGAGGCCGCCGAACTGGCCGCCCTGGCCCTGAGCGAGCGAGTGCGCGATCAGTTGCCCAACCTGCGTCTGCAGATCAACGCCGGCGCTGGCAGCTTCAAGAGCCAATTCAAGAAGGCCGACAAGAGCGGTGCACTGTACGCACTGATTCTTGGTGACGACGAACTGGCTCAACAAGTGGTAGGTTTCAAACCCCTGCGTGGCCAGGGCGAACAACAAAGCATTGCCTGGGATGCGCTTGCTGCACACCTGGCCACCTGCGTCGTGCAGGGTTGAAGCTGTCAAACAGCCGATTTAGCGATTAAGGAGTATTGGGGTGTCGAGTACCGAAGATGAACAGCTGGCGGATTTGAAGGACTGGTGGACGCGCAACGGCAAGCCGCTGGTCACTGGCGGCCTGTTGGCGCTGGTCATCGTGTTCGGCTGGCAGGCCTACCAGAAATACCAGAGCAACCAGTCGCAAGGTGCCTCGGTGCTTTACCAGCAACTGCTGGAAACCACCCTGACCCCCGACGGCAAGCCTGACGCGGCGCGCGTGGCGGACCTGGCCGGCAAGCTCAACAAAGAGTTCGGCGGCACCGCCTACGCCCAGTACGGCAGCCTGTTCGTGGCCAAGGTCGCGGTCGACAGCGGCAAGCTGGACGACGCGGTCACCGAGCTGAAAGCCATCGTCGACAAACCGGCCAACCCGACCCTGGGCGAAGTTGCGCGTCAGCGCCTGGCGCAGGTGCTGGCGGCACAGAACAAGGCCGAAGACGCGCTGAAGCTGCTCGACGGCGACGCCGACAAGGCGTTCCTGGCGACCCGCGAAGAACTCAAGGGCGACCTGCTGGTACAGCTGGGCCGTGCCAATGAGGCCCATGCGGCCTACCAAAAAGCCAAGGCTGCGCTGTCGGATGAAGCCGCAGTCGGTGGCCTGCAAATCAAGCTGGACGACCTGGCCAAAGGGGATGCGTGACGTGATCCGTTGGAAACATGCAGCATTGCTGGCCCTGGCCATTCTGGCCGCGGGTTGCAGCAGCAACAGCAAGAAAGAACTGCCTCCGGCCGAACTGACCGATTTCAAAGAAGAAGTCGTGCTGCAGAAGCAATGGAGCCGCTCCATCGGCGACGGCCAGGGTGAGACCTACAACATGCTGGTGCCGGCCATCGACGGCGACACCCTCTATGCCGGCGACGTGACTGGCGTCGTCATGGCCATGGATCGCATGAGCGGCGACGTCAAATGGGAAAAGGATCTTGAGCTGCCTGTGTCCGGCGCCGTTGGCGTGGGTTACGGGCTGGTCATGATCGGCACGCTCAAGGGCGAGATCGTCGCCCTGGACGCGAGCAGCGGTGAAGAGAGATGGCGCGCCCGCGTGACCAGCGAAGTCCTCGCGCCGCCTGCCACCAACGGTGATGTGGTCGTGGTACAGACCCAGGATGACCGCCTGATCGGCCTGGATGCCGCTACCGGCAACCAGCGCTGGTTGTACGACAGCACTCCGGCGGTACTGACCCTGCGTGGCACCAGCGCGCCGATCGTCACCAACCGCCTCGCGGTGGCTGGCTTGTCGACCGGTAAAGTCGTGGCCCTGGATATTTCCAACGGCGTACCGGTCTGGGAGCAGCGCGTAGCGATCCCGCAAGGTCGTTCGGAGCTGGAGCGTGTGGTCGACATCGACGGCGGCCTGCTGCTGTCCGGCGGTACGCTGTACGTCGCCAGTTATCAGGGCCGCGTTGCGGCGCTGGACCTGGAAAGCGGTCGTCCGTTGTGGCAGCGCGATGCGTCGAGCTACGCCGGTGTCGCCCAAGGTTTCGGCAGCGTCTACGTGAGCCTGTCCTCGGGCACCGTCGAAGGCGTTGACGAGCGTTCCACTACCGCATTGTGGAGCAACGACTCCCTGGCCCGTCGCCAATTGTCGGCCCCGGAAGTGTTCTCCAGCTACGTTGCAGTGGGTGACCTGGAAGGTTACCTGCACCTGCTCAGCCAGGTCGACGGTCGTTTCGTCGGTCGCGAGCGCATCGACAGCGACGGCCTGCGTGCCCGTCCGCTGGTGGTGGGAAACATGATTTATGTATATGGCAACAGCGGCAAACTGGAAGCCCTGACCATCAAGTAAGACTATGCTTGGGTTAATTCCCAAGCGGCTTCATTCATGTGGAAGCGAGCTTGCTCGCGAAAGCGTTGGATCAGTCGATATCCATGTCACTGGACTACCGCTATCGCGAGCAAGCTCACTCCTACAGAATGGCCCCCGAGCACCAGCCGCTGCCTCGCAGCGGCTTTTGTATTTTCTGAAATAACGAAGTGGAGAGCCGCATGGTTCCCGTAATCGCCCTGGTGGGCCGACCGAACGTCGGCAAGTCCACCTTGTTCAACCGCCTGACCAGGACTCGCGACGCTATCGTCGGCGACTTGTCCGGTCTGACCCGTGATCGCCAATACGGTGAGGCCAAGTGGCAAGGGCGTACCTATATTCTGGTCGACACCGGCGGCATCTCCGGTGATGAACACGGCATGGACGAAAAAATGGCCGAGCAGTCGCTGCTCGCCATCGAAGAAGCCGATGTGGTGCTGTTCCTGGTAGACGCCAAGGCTGGTTTTACCGCCGCCGACCAGATGATCGCCGAGCATTTGCGCAAACGTAACAAGCGTTCATACGTCGTTGCCAACAAGGTCGACAATATCGACCCCGACATGGCTCGTGCCGAGTTCGCACCTTTGGGCATGGGCCAGGCGATTCCGATCGCCGGTGCCCACGGTCGCGGCATCACTCAGATGCTTGAAATCGCCCTGGCTGATTTCCCCAAGGACGATGAAGACGAGCCGGAAGAGGGCGAGGAAGAAGTCGTTGCCGAGGGCGAGGAAGCCAAGCGCATTCCGGGTCCGAGCGAAAAGGACGGCATCAAGATCGCTATCATCGGCCGCCCGAACGTCGGCAAGTCGACGCTGGTCAACCGCATGCTCGGTGAAGACCGGGTCATCGTCTACGACCAGCCCGGCACCACCCGTGACAGCATCTACATTCCCTTCGAGCGTAACGAAGAGAAGTACACGCTGATCGACACGGCCGGTGTGCGCAAGCGCGGCAAGATCCACGAAGAAGTCGAAAAATTCTCCGTGGTCAAAACGCTGCAGGCGATCAAAGACGCCAACGTGGTCATCTTCGTGATGGACGCCCGCGAAGGCGTGGTCGATCACGACTTGAACCTGCTGGGCTTCGCCCTGGAAGCCGGTCGTGCACTGGTCATCGCGATCAACAAGTGGGACGGCATGACGCCGAGCGAGCGCGATTACGTCAAGGTCGAACTGCAGCGTCGGCTGTTCTTCGTCGACTTTGCCGACATCCACTTCATCTCGGCCCTGCACGGTACCGGCGTGGGCAACCTCTACGCCTCGGTGCAGAACTCGTTCAAGTCGGCGGTTACCCGCTGGCCGACCAACCGCCTGACCCAGATCCTCGAAGACGCGGTCGGCGAGCATGCGCCACCGATGGTCAACAACCGACGGATCAAGCTGCGCTACGCCCACTTGGGCGGTGCCAACCCACCGATCATCGTGATCCACGGTAACCAGATCGAGAAGGTGCCCAAGTCCTACGTTCGTTATCTGGAAAACACTTATCGTCGCGTCCTGAAGCTGGTCGGTACGCCGATCCGCATCGAGTTCAAGGGCGGCGAGAACCCGTACGAAGGCAATAAGAACACGCTCACCGACCGCCAGGTCAACAAGAAGCGCCGCTTGATGTCGCACCACAAGAAGGCCGACAAGAAGCGCCGCGACAAGCGCTGATCCTGGCTTCTCAGGACCGCTTTTGTGGCGAGGGAGCTTGCTCCCGCTGGGCTGCGCAGCAGCCCCCTGCGTTTTGTCTGATGCACCGCTGTGGTGGATACATCTTGGGGCTGCTTCGCAACCCAGCGGGAGCAAGCTCCCTCGCCACGGTGTTCGGCAACAATTGAAGAGGGTGCCTACGGGGCACCCTTTTTCATGCCCGGCGATTGGGCTATCCTCGACCTCTCCCGCGCCGCGCCAGAGCCGGGTGCAGACCCAGGGAACCCTCGATGATCACCAGCAAGTTGCCGAATGTCGGCATCACCATTTTTACCCAGATGTCCCAGCTTGCCGCGCAGACCGGTGCGCTGAACCTGTCCCAGGGGTTTCCCGATTTCGATGGCCCGCAGGCCCTGCGCGATGCAGTGGGCCGGCATATCGCCCAAGGCCACAATCAATATTCGCCGATGACCGGCCTGCCAGCCCTGCGCCAGCAGATCGCGGCAAAGATCGCCCGCAGCTATGGCGCCAGCGTCGACGCCGATCAGGAAGTCACCGTGACCCCCGGCGCGACCCAGGCGATTTTCTGCGCCATCGCGGCGGTGGTACACAGCGGCGACGAAGTGATCGTCTTCGACCCAGCGTACGACAGCTACGAACCTGCCGTGCAACTGGCCGGCGGGCGTTGCGTACATGTGCAATTGGGCCTGGATGATTTTGCCATCGACTTCCAGAAGCTTGGCGAAGCCCTGAGCCCGCGCACGCGAATGATCATCCTCAACACGCCGCACAACCCCAGCGGCGCATTGATCAGCCGCGCCGAGCTGGACCAGTTGGCGGCGTTGATTCGCGATCGCGACATCTACCTGATCAGCGATGAGGTTTATGAGCACCTGGTATTCGACGACGTGCCCCATGTCAGCGTCCTTGCCCACGAAGAACTCTACCGCCGTGCCTTCGTCGTCAGTTCGTTCGGCAAGACCTACCACGTCACGGGCTGGAAAACCGGCTACGTCGTCGCGCCAGCGGCCCTGACGGCGGAGCTGCGCAAGGTGCACCAGTACGTCAGTTTCTGCGGCGTGACACCGTTGCAGTACGCGTTGGCCGACTACATGGCCGAGCATCCGGAGCATGTCGATGAACTGCCGGATTTCTATCAGGCCAAGCGCGACCTGTTCTGCGATCTGCTGGCGCCGTCGCGCTTCACTTTCCAGCGTGTCGCCGGCACGTATTTCCAGTTGGTGGATTATTCGCAGATCCGCCCGGACCTCAATGACGTCGACATGGCGCTCTGGATGACCCGCGAACACGGCGTGGCGACCATTCCGATCTCGGTGTTCTACCAGGACCCGCCGCAGGGCCAGCGCCTGGTGCGCCTGTGTTTTGCCAAACGCGAGGAGACGCTGCGCGAAGCGGCGGAAAAACTATGCGTGATCTGAGCGCGTTGCCCAATCTGAACATCGCCTTGATCCAGACTACGCTGGCCTGGCATGACCGCCGGGCCAACTTGGAACATTTCGACGCGCTGCTCGAACAGGCGCGCGGGGCGGACCTGATCATCCTGCCGGAAATGTTCACCACCGGTTTTTCCATGGAATCCGAGGCCCTGGCCGAGCCGGAGAACGGCCCCGCCAGCCAGTGGCTCAAGGCCCAGGCGGCAAAGCTGGACGCCGTGATCACCGGCAGCGTGATCATCCAGGCCGCCGACGGCAGCCATCGCAATCGCTTGCTGTGGGCGCGTCCGGATGGCGAGGTGCTGCATTACGACAAGCGTCATCTGTTTCGCATGGCCGGCGAGCACAACCATTACACACCGGGTGACCAGCAGGTGTTGTTCGAGCTCAAGGGCTGGCGGATTCGGCCGCTGATCTGCTACGACCTGCGCTTCCCGGCGTGGAGTCGCGATGCCGAGGACACCGACCTGTTGCTGTATACCGCCAACTGGCCGGGCGCCCGGCGTCAGCACTGGAACCGGCTGCTGCCGGCACGGGCCATTGAAAATCTCTGCTATGTGGCGGCGGTGAACCGGATCGGCACCGACGGCAAGGGCTTCGCTTATACCGGTGACAGTCAGGTGCTGGACTTCCAGGGCGAGACGCTGCTCAGTGCCGGCGAGGCCGACGGCGTGTTCACGGTGTGCCTGAGCGCGGCGGACCTGGCAGCGTATCGCACACGCTTTCCGGCGAACCTGGACGCTGATCGCTTCGAATTCGTATATTGAAACGATTCAGCCCTCAAGGAACGGTATTGCACGCCGATAACAGGTCAGCCAAGGAGGAGTCCCCATGACCAGTATCAGCGCAACGACCGTAAACCCATATCCGCTGTCGGCCCCCAAAGTCTCCATCAGGGGCGCCGAGGAAGAGAAAGCCGTCAGTCCGGTGGTATCGCCTGACACCGGCGAAGACAAGGACAAGGAACTGAAAGTCGACACCAGCGGGGCGAATATCGCCGGTGTTGGCGGCAGCAATGGCAGCAATATCATTGAGCAGTTGAAGAAGCAGATCGAGCGGACCGAAAAGTTGCTGGCCGACCAGCAGGCCCAATTGGCCCGCGTGCAGAAAAGCCGGGCCGACGAGGAGCAGAAAGCCCAGCAGGCCATGGCGATCCAGACCCAGATCATGGGGACCCAGGCCACATTGCAGACCCTTCAGGCCGCGCTGCTGCAGGCGATGACGGTTTCGATCGATACCCATGCCTGATATTTGTGTTGCCTGTTAGGCCGCTATCGCGAGCAAGCTCGCTCCCACATTGTTTTGCATAACGCCGACTATTGTGGGAGCGAGCTTGCTCTCGATGAGGCCCTGACAGACAGCACAAACCACCAGCCAAACAAAAGGCCCCGAGGTTCACACCCCGGGGCCTTTTGTTTTTCAGCGACCGATCAAGCCGCCTTGGCTTCCGGCTGGCTCAGCGAGCGGTTCAGCGCACTGAACAGCGCCTTGAAGCTCGCCGTGGTGATGTTTTCATCGATGCCCACGCCATGCACCGCACGTTCGCCGTTGACGCGCAGTTCGATGTACGCCGCAGCCTTCGCGTTGGTGCCGGCGCCGATGGCGTGTTCGTTGTAGTCCATGATTTCCACCGGAATCGGCAGCCCGGCCACCAGCGCTTCCAGCGCGCCGTTGCCTCTGCCACGCCAGTGCAGGTTGGTCTCGCCCTGGCCCTTGCTGGCGACTTCCACTTCCACGGCGCTGTTGCCGTTCTCTTCCTGCAGGCGATGGCTGACCAGTGCGTACGGAGTGTTGGCTTGCAGGTATTCGCGCTGGAGCAGGGCGTGGATCTGCTGGGCAGTCATTTCCAGGCCCAGGCGATCGGTTTCACGCTGTACCACTTGGCTGAACTCGATCTGCATGCGACGCGGCAGGCTGATGCCGTATTCCTGTTCCAGGAGGTAGGCGATGCCGCCCTTGCCCGACTGGCTGTTCACGCGGATTACCGCTTCGTAGCTGCGACCGATGTCGGCCGGGTCGATCGGCAGGTACGGTACTTCCCACAGGGTGTCCGGTTTCTGCTGGGCGAAGCCCTTGCGGATTGCATCCTGGTGCGAGCCGGAGAACGCGGTGTGGACCAGGTCGCCGACATACGGGTGACGTGGATGGACCGGGATCTGGTTGCATTCCTCGACGACTTTGCGCACGCCGTCGATGTCGGAGAAGTCCAGCTCAGGGTCGATGCCCTGGGTGTAGAGGTTCAGCGCCACGGTCACCAGGTCGACGTTGCCGGTGCGCTCGCCGTTGCCGAACAGGCAGCCTTCGACACGGTCGGCCCCGGCCATCAGGCCCAGCTCGGTGGCGGCCACGCCGGTGCCACGGTCGTTGTGGGTGTGCAGGCTGATGAGCACGCTGTCACGCCGGGTGATGTTGCGGTGGAACCACTCGATCTGGTCGGCGTAGATGTTCGGGGTGGCGACTTCGACGGTGGCCGGCAGGTTGAGGATCACCTTGCGCTCAGGCGTCGGGTTCCACACTTCGATCACCGCGTCGCAGACTTCCTTGGCGAACTCCAGTTCGGTCGCGCTGAAGGTTTCTGGCGAGTACTCGAACTGCCATTGGGTTTCCGGCTGCTGGGCGGCGTATTTGACGAACAGCTTGGCCGCGTTCACGGCGATTTCCTTCACGCCTTCCTTGTCCTGGTTGAACACGATGCGGCGAAACGACGGGCAGGTGGCGTTATACAGGTGGACGATGGCTTTCTTGGCGCCACGCAGGGACTCGAAGGTGCGAGCGATCAGGTCTTCACGGGCCTGGGTCAGCACCTGGATGGTGGTGTCGTCCGGGATGTGGCCTTCTTCGATGAGGGTGCGCACAAAGTCGAAGTCAGTCTGCGAAGCGGCCGGGAACGATGCTTCGATTTCCTTCACGCCCACTGCAACGAGGGTTTTCCAGAAGCGCAGCTTCTTGGCCGCATCCATCGGCTCGATCAGCGACTGGTTGCCGTCACGCAGGTCGGAACTGCACCAGATCGGCGCGGCGGTGATGGTCTTCGACGGCCAGGTGCGATCCGGCAGGTTGATGGTCGGGAAGGCGCGGTACTTCGAAGACGGGTCTTTGAGCATGCTCATGGGGAAATCCTTATTGTCGTGGCCGGGAAAAGGCGGCCTGCCGGTGGTTCGAACGGGTTGGCTTCACGCCTGGACGAGGTGCCGCGATTCAGCCCGGCAGTCGTGCGCTGACGAGGCACAGGCTGCGGTGCTGGCGAAGCTGAATGAGGGTGTGAGAGGTTTTCATGCCCTCAACCCTAACCGCGTGGCCGGGGGGTTGCAAGCAGTCGGGAAAAATTGGGAGAAGTTCTGTTTTTGGGTGGGTTTGCGAGATTTAATCGCGCATATAGACATTTTGTATCCTAAGGATTGCGTCGATATTTAAGGCTTGGCAATTCCCAGGATAGTGGTGATGCGACTGCCGTCATCGCGAGCAAGCTCGCTCCCAGGGGATCTGTGTTGATTGCAAATGTTATGTTCGCTGAGATCCCCATGTGGGAGCGAGCTTGCTCGCGATGAGGCCAGTAGCCTCACCACAAACACTCAGGGCTGAAACGCCCCGATAAAGATCGCCGGATCCACTCGCGCATCATTCAGGCTGATGTTCCAGTGCATGTGCGGCCCGGTCGCGCGGCCGGTGGCGCCGACCTTGCCGACCACGGTGCCGCGCGCCAGTTGCTGGCCGACCTTCACGTCGATCTTCGACATGTGGCAGAACATGCTGATGAAGCCTTGGCCATGGTCGACGAACACGGTGTTGCCATTGAAAAAGTAGTTGCCGGTGAGGATCACCTTGCCGGCGGCCGGGGTCTTGATCGGCGTGCCGGCGGGCACGGCGAAGTCCAGGCCGGAATGAGGGTTGCGCTCTTCGCCGTTGAAAAAGCGGCGCACCCCGAACTTGCTCGACAGCGGGCCGTTCACCGGTTTGTCCAGCAGCAGGTTGCTGGGGATATTGGGGCTGAAGCTGCGGTAGGCCTTCAACTGCACCGCAAGCTCGCCCTCGATACGCTTCAGATCCGCCGGGTCCGGATTGACCTGGCGCTTGTTTTTCAGGGTGATGTGCTGCTCGGGGTATTTCTTGTAGCCAACCACGAAGGGTTGGGTGGCGCCGCCACTGCTGATCTGCTGGGTGCCGGGTTGGACGGTCAGCGGAATGCCGACAATCGCCAGCCAGTTCTGCTGTTCCTTGACCACCAGCACGGGTTTGCCCTGGTACGTGGCTTTCGGCGCCTGGGCCGCGCTGCCCAGATCCACCACGGCCACGCCGCCGGGCACCGGCTTGTTCAGCAGGCGAGTGATGTAGCTGTCAGCGTGGGCGTTGGCGGCCAGGCACAGCAAGAGCAGTGGAGCGAGAAATCGCGGCATGAATCAATCCAGTAGAGAAAGGGTGACCGGTGTCAGGTGATTGTCTTCGACCCGCACCAGCAGTTCGCCTTCGCCGAGCCTGGCGGTCAGGCGTTGGCCGGTGCGGGTTTGCCCGGCGTTGCGGATTGCATGGCCGCGTTCGTCGAGCAGGATGCTGTAGCCGCGGCCAAGGGTCGCCAGTGGGCTGACGATATGCAGCGTCTGCATCTGGTTGTGCAACTGTACGCGACGGGTTTTCAGGCCTTCGCGCATGGCTCGGGGCAGGCGTTCGGCGAGGCTGTCGAGGCGATGGCGCAACATGGCCAGCTGACGGCCCGGATGTTGCCCGGCCAGGCGGGTTTCCAGGCGAATCAGGCGTTCGCGGCGAGTGTTGAGGCTGCGTTCGAAGGCCCGGCCCATGCGCATGTCCAGGTCGTCGAGGCGCTGGGCTTGCTGGCGCAGGCGTTCGCCAGGATGGCGCAGGCGGCGGGTGAGGCCTTCGAGGCGCAACTGGTCGCGCATCAGGCGGTCGCGCATGCGCATCACCAGGCGCCGGTGCAGGCTTTCGACCCGGCGCACCAGGTCGCCGGCGTCCGGTGCGAGCAGTTCGGCGGCGGCGGACGGAGTCGGCGCGCGCACATCGGCGACGAAATCGCTTATGGAGACGTCGGTCTCATGGCCTACCGCGCTGACAATGGGCGTGACGCAGGCGTCTACCGCACGAGCCACGGCTTCTTCGTTGAAGCACCACAAGTCTTCCAGCGAACCGCCGCCCCGGGCCAGGATCAGCGCATCGAAGCCTCGGGCATCGGCCAGTTTCAGCGCGCGGACGATCTGTGCGGTGGCTTCACGGCCCTGCACGGCTGTCGGAATCAAGGTCAGGGAAATCTGCGGCGCGCGGCGACGGAACACGCTGATGATGTCGCGGATCACCGCGCCGGTGGGCGAACTGATGATGCCGATGCGTTGCGGATGGGCCGGCAGCGGTACCTTGCGCTCGGCACTGAACAGGCCTTCGGCGCTGAGCTTTTCCTTCAGGGCGTCGAAGGCCAGGCGCAGGGCGCCATCGCCGGCCGGCTCCACGGTGTCGAGGATCAGTTGATAGTCGCCACGGCCCTCGAACAGCGAGACCTTGCCGCGGACCTTCACCGCCAGCCCGTCTTTCAGTGCCTGGCGCACCCGCGCGGCGTTCTGTCGGAACAGCGCGCAACGCACCTGGGCGCCGCTGTCCTTGAGCGTGAAATACACGTGGCCGGAGGCGGGGCGGGCGAGGTTGGAGATCTCGCCCTCGACCCAGATGTTGCTGAACACGTCTTCGAGCAACACCCGCGCACGGCCGTTGAGCTGGCTGACAGTCAGGACCTCGCGGTCCAGGCCCAGTCGGGCAAAGGGATCTTTAATCATGGGCGGCATGATAAGGGGATTCGCTTGCGAATCTCCATGTATGTAGAAATTTCCTCCTGCGTACCTCCAGTCAAGCGGAGTCGCCTGCTTCCAGCGAGCCCGTTTCCACCGCTTGTGTGTTGCGCCGCCCGTCGCCTGCGCGGAATTCACCGCGCCTGCTTCCAGTCGATTTCAAGAGACAAATATCCCCGCGAAAGGAGGCCATCCATGCGTATCCATCACCTGAACTGCGGATGCATGTGCCCGGTAGGCGGGGCGCTGTTCGATGGTTACAGCCGGGGGCTGACGGCGTGCCTGGTGTGTCATTGTCTGCTGATTGAAACCGACACCAACGGCCTGGTCCTGGTGGACACCGGGTTTGGCCAGCGGGATGTGCAGACGCCGCAACGGCTGAGCCGATTCTTTCGAGTGTTCAACAACATCCAGTTCGAGCATCGCCTCACGGCTTTGGAGCAGGTGCGGCGCTTGGGTTTCGAGGCCAACGATGTGCGGCACATCCTGCTGACGCACCTGGATTTCGATCACGCCGGCGGGCTCCAGGATTTTCCCCAGGCCCGGGTGCATGTGATGCGCGACGAGATGGCGACGGCCCGCAGCGCCGATACCTGGATAAGTCGGCGACGGTTCCAGGCGCGGCAGTGGCAGGGCGTCGATAGCTGGGAGTTCTATGCCCCCGAAGGCGATACCTGGTTCGGCTTCGATTCGGTGCGCGCACTGATCGGCGCCGAGGAAGAGGACATTTTCCTGGTGCCGCTTCAGGGACACACCGCCGGACATGCCGGGATTGCCCTGCGCACTCCGGACGGTTGGCTGCTGCACGCCGGTGACGCCTATTTTTTCCATGACGAGGTCCATCAACCCGAGCGCCATTGCCCGCCGGGGCTGAGGTTCTACCAATACATGATGGACACCTACCGTTCGGCACGGATGCGCAATCAGGATCGCCTTCGCGAGTTGGCGCAAGTCCAGAACGGGCACGTCGAGATTTTCTGCAGTCACGATGCCAGGGAATGGGAGCGGGCCGTAAACCAGGCGCACACGGTGCGGGTGGATTCCACCGCCATGTCGCCGGCCGCCGGCCGACAATCTTCCTGAGCCGCCCAGGCGAAAAAACAGCTTTCCCTTTTGCCCACGTCTCGTGGGCTTTTTTTTTGTCGGCAGTGCCGTTCGTCACCGTTTCCGGATGTTTCTCTCAACTAAGCCGCAGGGGCCAATTCTAAAAATCGTGTACCCAACAACACTGCTAAAGGAGAAGGCCATGCCTGCTTCTCATGATCTCTATCAGGATTTGAATTGCAGCAAAGAGGCGGTCCAACAGCGTCGCCAGCAAGACCCGGAACTTGATCGACTGCTGGACGAATACACGGACGTGGATAACCAGGTCCTGGCCGCCGAATCGATATCGGCGGGCAACGTCGAGGATGATGACATCCGCAGACTCAAGGAACAGCGCCTGTCGATCAAAGACAGGATCGCTCGGCAACTGGCTAACACTCAATAAGCGAAGTGTAAGACATGCGAACTCGACTGCCTTGGCATCTATCAAGGTTGTTGCTGGTCGGCGGGATGCTGTTGCTCGGCGGTTGCGACATGGTGTTGTTCAATCCCAAGGGACAGGTCGGCGTTGACCAACGCAACTTGATCATTCTCTCGACGCTGTTGATGTTGCTGGTGGTGGTGCCGGTCATCGTCATGGCGTTGGTCTTTTCCGTGAAGTACCGCGCCTCCAACACCAAGGCCAGGTACACGCCGGAGTGGGCCCATTCACGCAAGATCGAAGCGGTGGTCTGGGGCGTCCCGTTGGTGATCATCATCATTCTCGGCGTGGTTACCTGGAAGTCGACCCATGCGCTGGATCCGTACCGACCGCTGGATTCGGACGTCAAGCCGCTGGTGGTGCAGGTCATCGCGACCGACTGGAAATGGCTGTTCATCTATCCGGAGCTGGGTATTGCCTCGGTCAACGAACTGGCCATGCCACTGGACACACCGGTGAATTTTCGCGTGACCTCGGACGGCGCCATGACTTCGTTTTTCATTCCGGCGCTGGGCGGGCAGATCTACGCCATGGCCGGCATGCAGACCCAACTGCACCTGATCGCCAACAAGGCCGGGGAGTACCGGGGCATCGCCGCCAACTACAACGGCCCGGGTTTCTCCGACATGCATTTCCGGACCCTCGCCACCGATGCGGCGGGCTTCGACAAGTGGGTCGCCGACGTGCGGGCGGGGCAAGGACGGTTGGACAAAGACAGTTATGCCCGACTCGCCAAGCCGACGTTCAAGCACCCGGTTGAGCATTACGCATCGGTCCAGCCGGACTTGTTCCAGAGCATCATCGACAAATACGAAGGCATGAATCGTTCCCGTGAAGTCGAGCATCGCATGCACGACATGCAGGGCAGCATCGGGTCTCCCGTCGGGACTCAAAGATCAGCGCAGGAGTAGGACATGTTTGGAAAACTGACGCTTGAGGCGATCCCGACGGATGAGCCAATCATCATGTGGACGCTGGCGGTGGTGGGACTGGTCGCCTTGGCCGGCATGGGTGCCATCACCTACTACCGCAAATGGACCTATCTGTGGAAAGAGTGGTTTACCTCGGTGGACCATAAGCGCATCGGCGTGATGTACATCGTCGTGGCGCTGGTGATGCTGCTGCGCGGTTTCTCCGACGCGATCATGATGCGCACGCAACAGGCCATGGCGTCCGACGGTTCGCCCGGTTACCTGCCGCCGGAACACTACGACCAGATTTTCACTGCCCACGGCGTGATCATGATTTTTTTCATGGCGATGCCGCTGGTGGTGGGCTTGATGAACATCGTCGTGCCGTTGCAGATCGGCGCCCGGGACGTGGCGTTCCCGTTCCTCAACGCGTTGAGTTTCTGGCTGTTCGTGGCCGGCGCGATGCTGGTGAATGTTTCCCTGGCGGTCGGCGAGTTTGCGCGCACCGGTTGGGTCGCCTATCCGCCGTTATCCGGGTTGTCCTACAGTCCCGGGGTCGGGGTGGACTACTACATATGGTCATTGCAGATATCGGGCGTCGGGACGTTGCTCACCGGGGTAAATTTCTTCGTCACCATCCTGAAAATGCGTACGCCGGGCATGACCCTTTTCCGCATGCCGGTGTTTACCTGGACGGTACTGTGCACGGCTGTGCTGATCCTGGCGTCATTCCCGATCCTCACCGCGACGCTGTTCATGCTCAGCCTCGACCGCTATCTGGACATGCACTTTTTCACCAACGAGCTGGGCGGCAACCCGATGATGTACGTCAACCTCATCTGGGCCTGGGGCCACCCGGAGGTGTACATCCTGATCCTGCCGGCGTTCGGTATTTTCTCCGAGGTGGCTTCCACTTTCAGCCGCAAGCGTCTGTTCGGTTATCACTCGCTGGTGTGGGCGACGATTGTCATTACCATCCTGTCGTTCATCGTCTGGGTGCACCACTTCTTCACCATGGGTTCGGGGGCGAGCGTCAACGCGTTCTTCGGCATCATGACCATGATCATCGCCGTGCCCACCGGGGTGAAGATATTCACCTGGCTGTTCACCATGTATCGCGGGCGCGTGCGCTTCGAAACGCCGATGCTGTGGACCGTCGGCTTCATCGTCACTTTCAGCATCGGCGGCATGACCGGGGTGCTGCTGGCGGTGCCCGGGGCGGATTTCCTGCTGCACAACAGCCTGTTTCTGATCGCGCACTTTCATAACGTGATCATCGGCGGCGCCGTGTTCGGCTACCTGTGTGGACTGACCTACTGGTTCCCCAAGGCGTTCGGCTTCAAGCTTCACGATCGCCTGGGCCGGGCGGCGTTCTGGTGCTGGATTGTCGGTTTCTATTTCGCCTTCATGCCGTCCTACTTCCTAGGCTTCATGGGCATGACTCGGCGCCTCAACCATTTCGACGTACCCGAATGGCGGCCCTGGCTGGAGCTGGAGTTGCTCGGCGTCGGCATCATCCTCTGCGGCGTGGTCTGCCAGATCCTGCAGTTCTATTTCAGCATTCGCCAGCGTCACCAGAACCGTGACCTGACAGGCGATCCGTGGGACGGTCGCACCCTGGAATGGTCCACCGCCTCGCCGCCGCCGTTCTACAACTTCGCCCAACAACCGGTGGTGGAGGGCATCGACGCCTACTGGGGCATGAAGGAGCGCGGCCAGAAGACCGCCGTCGAAGCCGACTTCCAAGCCATCCACATGCCGCGCAACACCGCGATGGGCCTGGTCATCAGCCTGTTCAGCCTGATCATGTGCTTCGCCCTGGTCTGGCATATCTGGTGGCTGGCCATCGTCGGGCTGGTTGCGACCATCGGTGGGGTGATCTGGCGCAGCGCCGATGACGACATCGATTACTACGTGCCCGCCGAAGAGGTAGCGCGCATCGAAAACCAACGTATCAAGGCACTGGCGGAGGCTTGATCCATGTCCAATCTCGTTCAGCCACACGCCACCGCGCCGGAATCCGAACACGGTCACTCGGACGCAAGCTCCATGACCCTGTTCGGGTTCTGGATCTACCTGATGACCGACTGCATTCTGTTCGCAACGCTATTTGCGACCTATGCGGTACTCGGTCAGAGCGTCGCCGGCGGGCCCGGCGCCGCCGATATCTTCGAATTGCCCTACGTCCTCACGGAAACTTTCATCCTGCTGTTCAGCAGCATCACCTACGGCTTCGCCATGCTCGCGCTGAGCGCCGGGAACAAGCAGAAGGTATTGGCCTGGCTGGGCCTGACCTTCGTCCTGGGGTTGGCGTTCATCGGCATGGAAATCCATGAGTTCCAGAAACTCATCGCCGAAGGCTACGGCCCCAACCGCAGCGCCTTTCTCACCGGCTTCTTCACACTGGTGGGTACTCACGGCCTGCACGTCGCCACGGGGCTGCTGTGGATGGCCGTGCTGATGTTCCAGGTGCAACGCAACGGCCTGACCACCGTCAACGCCACCCGCCTGGGCTGCCTGAGCCTGTTCTGGCACTTCCTCGACGTGGTCTGGATCTGTGTGTTTACCGTGGTCTATCTGTTTGGAGTGATGTAAATGAGCAGTCATCAGAGCAGCGTCGATGCCAGCCACGGCAGCGCAAAATCCTACCTCACCGGGTTCGTTCTGTCGGTCATCCTCACCGTTATCCCGTTCGCCCTGGTGATGTATCCCACATTGCCCAAGCCCATGACGGCCGGGATCGTGGCGATCTTTGCGGTGATCCAGATCGTTGTGCACCTGATCTATTTCCTGCACCTGAACTTCTCACCGCAACAACGCTGGAACCTGACGGCCCTGGTGTTCTCGACCGTGGTGATTGCGCTGTTGGTGGGGCTGTCGCTGTGGATCATGTACAGCGTGCATCACAACATGTTGGCGCATTGAGCGCAGGGGGCATCTGGCACGCGGGCGCCTGCGGCAAGCCATGTGTTCGCGATGGCGCACCACGGTAATAGTGGATATGCCGCAATAAATCTGGCTAAAGTCGCCGGTGCTCTCAACAAGGACGTGCCGGATGGATCTTTTCTCGTGGTTGGGTGAGTGGGCGTTCGCCCCCACGCAATGGCTGGTGATCGGGCTGGCCATTACCCTGGCCTACATCGTGTTCGGCATCGCCGGGTTCGGCACGGCGCTGGTGGCCGCGCCGATCCTGCTGCTGTACATGCCGCTGGCGAAAATCATCCCGCTGCTGGTGCTACTGGATTTTGTCGCGGCATTCGGCAACCTGTTGCCGTCGCGTCGGGATGTCGCCCGGCCCGAGTTGCTGCGGTTGTTGCCGTGCATGGCGGTGGGTTGCACCCTCGGGGTGATTTTCCTGCTCAACCTCAAATCCGACCTGTTGCTGTTGTTGATGGGCCTGTTCATCAGCGCCTATGCAATCTACAGCCTGTGGATAAAGACCCGGCCGACGCAGCTGTCGGCGCTGTGGGCGCTGCCGATGGGCACGGTCGGCGGAATGTTTGGCGCGCTGTTTGGCAGCGGTGGCTTTTTATATGCCATTTATTTGAATAGCCGGTTATCCAAGGAGGCGGCCCGGGCGACCCAGAGTGCGCTGATCAGTTGCAGCACGGTGGTGCGCTTGAGTCTGTTCATCGTCGCCGGGGTGTATGCCGAGCTACCCTTGCTGGTACTGGCGCTGTGTTTGTTGCCGGCCATGGCGCTAGGGCTGTGGGTTGGGCGCCGCTTGACCATGAAGATGTCGCGAGAGGCGTTTGTGCGACTGGTCACCTGGCTGGTGCTCGCCAGCGGCCTGGCATTGATCGGGCGCTATATGAATGCTTGACCTGGCCGGGCCAGGGATTAAGCTGCCGGCCTTTTATAAGACCCGCCAGGGAAACAGCCAGGCCTCGCCATGAATTCGCAAAGCATCATCGTCCCGAAAATTTCCACCTTGCCGGTTCACGAGCCCCGGGCTCGGGCGATCGTGCGCTGGCTGGTGCGAAAGAACATCGTCGAAGAGCAATTGACCACTTGCGGTCGCACTGGCAATCGCATGGCCCACGCCATCGCCCCCGGCGCGCGCCAGGTTGTCCTGCATCCCGACGCGTTGCCGTTCGGCGAACCGGTCAACGGCCTGGAGATCATCACCAAGCGCTGCATCTACACGCCGGCCAAGGGCTTTCTCGAAGAGGCCGGCTGCGCCGAGTGCCGCAAGGAAATTGGCGAAGCGCTGTTCGAAAGCCTGGAGGAGTGGATGCCAGGTCGTACCGACAACTTCACCTGTCCTGAATGCGGTCATGAAGATGACATCAACGGGTTCCTGTTCCTGCAACCCTGCGCCTTCTCCAATCTGGGATTCATCTTCAATAACTGGCTGGAGGCGGGGTTCAAGCAGGAGTTCATCGATGAGTTCGCCGATTGGCTGGACCAGCCGGTGAGTTGGGTGAGGGTGGAGTTGTAAGGGCACTGGTGAGCCAATGTGGGAGCGAGCTTGCTCGCGATGGCGGGGTGCCATTCACTTATATGTTGCTGACACACCGCTATCGCGAGCAAGCTCGCTCCCACAGGGGAATGTGTCGATGATCAGGCCGTGATTCAGCCCCTCAATCACCCCGCCAATAATAGACAGAGTTTTACATTGAGCCAGACGGGGTCCATGAGTATAATGGCGCGCTTCCATTTTCCCGCTCGGGAGCCCCCGCGATGCTGCGTATCAGCCAAGAAGCTCTGACCTTCGACGACATTCTCCTAGTGCCCGGTTATTCCGAGGTACTGCCTAACGAAGTCAGTCTCAAAACCCGTCTCACCCGTGGCATCGAACTGAATATCCCGCTGGTTTCCGCCGCCATGGACACCGTGACCGAAGCCCGTCTGGCCATTGCCATGGCCCAGGAAGGCGGTATCGGTATCATTCACAAGAACATGACCATCGAACAGCAGGCCGCCGAAGTGCGCAAGGTCAAGCGGTTCGAGGCTGGCGTAGTCAAGGATCCGATCACCATCGAGGCTGACGCCACGGTCCGGGATCTGTTCGAACTGACCCGCATGCACAACATCTCCGGCGTCCCGGTGCTGCACGATGGCGACCTGGTCGGCATCGTCACCTCCCGTGACGTGCGTTTCGAGAATCGCCTGGACGCCAGCGTTCGCCAGGTGATGACGCCGAAAGAGCGTCTGGTCACGGTCAAGGAAGGCACCAGCAAGGACGAAGTCCGCGAATTGCTGCACAAGCACCGCATCGAGCGCGTGCTGATCGTCGACGACAAGTTCGCCCTCAAGGGCATGATGACCGTCAACGACATCGAAAAAGCCAAGGCGTATCCGCTGGCAAGCAAGGACGACCAGGGTCGTCTGCGCGTTGGCGCGGCGGTCGGCACCGGCAAGGACACCGGCGATCGCGTCGCCGCCCTGGTCAATGCCGGCGTTGACGTGGTGGTGGTCGACACTGCCCACGGTCATTCCAAAGGCGTGATCGACCGCGTTCGCTGGGTCAAGCAGAACTTCCCTGACGTACAGGTGATCGGCGGCAACATCGCCACCGGCGAAGCCGCCAAGGCGCTGGCCGAAGCTGGCGCCGACGCGGTCAAGGTCGGTATCGGCCCTGGCTCGATCTGCACCACCCGCATCGTTGCCGGTGTCGGCGTGCCGCAGATCAGCGCCATCGCCAACGTCGCCGCCGCCCTTGAAGGCACTGGCGTGCCGCTGATCGCCGACGGCGGTATCCGCTTCTCCGGTGACCTGTCCAAGGCCATCGTCGCCGGTGCCTACTGCGTGATGATGGGTTCGATGTTCGCCGGTACCGAAGAGGCGCCGGGCGAGATCGAACTGTTCCAGGGCCGTAGCTACAAGGCCTATCGCGGCATGGGTTCGCTGGGCGCCATGTCCCAGGCCCAGGGCTCTTCCGACCGTTACTTCCAGGACTCCTCCGCGGGTGCCGAGAAGCTGGTGCCGGAAGGCATCGAAGGTCGCGTGCCGTACAAGGGCACCCTGAGCGCGATCATCCATCAACTGATGGGCGGCCTGCGTTCTTCCATGGGCTACACCGGCAGCGCGGACATCGAAGAGATGCGCACCAAGCCGGAATTCGTGCGCATCACCGGCGCCGGCATGGCCGAGTCCCATGTCCACGACGTACAGATCACCAAGGAAGCGCCGAACTACCGTGTAGGTTAAGGCTTCCAGCAAAACGTTAATCACCGGGGCTGTTCATTCAGCCCCGAGTTGTTTCTGATTCACTACATGAGAATGAGTCATGGCCCTCGACATTCACGCTCACCGCATCCTGATCCTCGACTTCGGTTCCCAGTACACCCAACTGATCGCCCGCCGCGTGCGTGAGATCGGCGTGTACTGCGAGCTGCATCCGTTCGACATGGATGAAGAAGCGATTCGCGAGTTCGCTCCCAAAGGCGTCATCCTCGCCGGCGGCCCCGAGTCCGTGCACGAAGCCGACAGCCCGCGCTGCCCGCAAGCGGTGTTCGACCTCGGCGTACCGGTGTTCGGCATCTGCTACGGCATGCAGACCATGGCTGAGCAATTGGGCGGCAAGGTCGAAGGTTCCGACCTGCGTGAGTTCGGTTATGCCCGTGTCGACGTGGTCGGCAAGAGCCGCCTGCTGGACGGCATCGAAGACCACATCGATGCCGACGGCCTGTTCGGCCTCGACGTGTGGATGAGCCACGGTGACAAGGTCACGAAGATGCCGGAAGACTTCCACATCCTCGCGAGCACCCCGAACTGCCCGATCGCCGGCATGTTCAACGACGATCGCCGCTACTACGGCGTACAGTTCCACCCGGAAGTGACCCACACCAAGCAGGGCGGCCGCATCCTGTCGCGCTTCATCCTCGACATCTGCGAATGCGAAGCCCTGTGGACGCCTTCCAAGATTGCTGAAGATGCCATCGCCCAGGTTCGCGCCCAGGTCGGCACCGACAACGTATTGCTCGGCCTGTCCGGCGGTGTCGATTCCTCGGTGGTTGCCGCGCTGCTGCACAAGGCCATTGGCGACCAGCTGACCTGCGTCTTTGTCGACAACGGTCTGCTGCGCCTGCACGAAGGCGAGCAAGTGATGGCCATGTTCGCCGAGAACATGGGCGTCAAGGTGATCCGCGCCAACGCTGAAGAGCAGTTCCTGAACAACCTGGCCGGCGAGTCCGACCCGGAGAAGAAGCGCAAGATCATCGGTCGCACCTTCATCGACGTGTTCGATGCCGAATCCTGCAAGCTGGACAACATCAAGTACCTGGCCCAGGGCACCATCTACCCCGACGTGATCGAGTCGGCCGGCGCCAAGAGCGGCAAGGCCCACGTGATCAAGTCCCACCACAACGTCGGTGGCCTGCCGGAAGAGATGAACCTGAAACTGGTCGAGCCGCTGCGCGAACTGTTCAAGGACGAAGTACGTCGCCTCGGCCTGGAACTGGGCCTGCCCTACGACATGGTCTACCGCCACCCATTCCCCGGTCCGGGACTGGGCGTGCGGATCCTCGGTGAAGTGAAGAAGGAATACGCCGACCTGCTGCGTCGCGCCGACCACATCTTCATCGAAGAACTGCGCAAGGCCGACTGGTACCACAAGGTCAGCCAGGCATTCGTGGTATTCCAGCCGGTGAAATCGGTCGGCGTGGTCGGCGATGGCCGTCGCTACGCCTGGGTCGTGGCCCTGCGCGCCGTGGAAACCATCGACTTCATGACCGCTCGCTGGGCACACCTGCCGTACGAGCTGCTGGAAACCGTGTCCGGGCGGATCATCAACGAAATCGAAGGCATTTCTCGCGTGACTTATGACGTGTCGAGCAAGCCGCCGGCGACGATCGAGTGGGAATAACGGAACCTCAACAGGGGTAACCCCCCTGTTGTCCTGCAATCGATGCAACGTCGATTTTTTGATCGGAGGGAGAAAGGGGCGGGGTCAGCCTCTTTCTTTGCTCTGACGAGCCGGTTGTTGAGATAATCGTTTTTGCGCACAGATCTTGTTATCTAATCGTTTTTATCCCTTCCTAATCGTTAGCTGCCGGGATCAGGCACAGCATCATTGATGCTTCTCGCGGGCGTGGGTGTTGGTGTGATTGATCGATATCGCCCCGGGAAAGCCCGTCGAAGGTCCCAGCCATGCAGTTTCCCCGTCACGTTTCGCTACGATTGCCGTCTCAGCGAGCGCCGAGACGCGCTTATCATCGGGCGTTATGGCCATGCGTGTATCGCAGCCACTCGAAGTGAACGAGGTTGTCGATTGACAACCTTTCCGGCCACGCGAATACTGGAGATCACGGATGATTCGTCCCTCGCACCCGAAGAAAGAGGTCGAAGAAGCGCTCAGGCATGCCGAAGGGCACGGCTGGCGCATTGAAGTTGGTGGCAGTCACGCCTGGGGACGGGCTTATTGTCCTTACAACGACCAGGAGTGTCGCTGCGGTGAGTTCTGCATCACGTCGATATGGAGCACGCCGAAGAACCCTGGCAACCACGCGCGAGCATTGCGACGCGTCGTGGACAACTGCTCGACGCATCGCAATCGGCGTGATGCGGATCACGATGCTAAGGAATAGAACAATGGAATTCATCTTTACCTTGAAATATCAGCTTGCCAACGACGGCTGTGCCATGGAGGAACTGGTTGAGCGGTTGGGTGAAGCTGGCTGCGACGATGCCTTGGTAGGCACCGGGCAGCCAGGGCGGCTGGCGCTCGAGTTCACTCGCGATGCGCCTGATGCCGCTGAGGCGGTGCTTAGTGCGCTAGAGGACGTTCGTCGCGCGGTGCCGTCGGCCAGACTGATCGAGGTTGCGCCTGATCTGGTCGGGCTGACCGACGTAGCCGATATCATAGGGGTCTCTCGGCAGAACATGCGCAAGCTGATGTTGACTCATCCGGGCAGCTTTCCGACGCCGGTGCACGAGGGCAGTGCGTCCATCTGGCATCTGGCGGACATTCTCACCTGGCTGCAGGCCCGGGGCAGCTATTCGTTTGCCTCGGGTGTGTTGGATGTAGCCTGGGTGGCCTTGCAGGTCAACATTACGAAAGAAGGCCGACGGCTAGCTGAGGTGGATTCCAAGGAGTTGGAAGCGCTGGTTGGGTGACAGCGGTCTTCGTCCGAGCGCGCCCCGCGACAATCCTTCACTTAATCTTTCTCAATTGCAGGTGTATCGTATTCGCCTTTTCCGGGCCCCACCGGCCCGTCGCAGATTCAAGAGGTAGTCGCGTTCATGTCCTTTACCCGTCGCCAAATACTCGGTGGCCTGGCCGGTCTTGTTGTCGTTGGCGTAGGTGCGGGAGGCGCGTCGCGGTACTGGTTGGGCAAGATGGCCGATGCCGAGGCCGGTCACGACTATGAACTGATCGCGGCGCCGCTGGATGTGGAACTGGTGGCCGGGCACAAGACCCAGGCCTGGGCCTTTGGTCCGTCGGCGCCGGGCACCGAGTTGCGGGTGCGCCAGGGTGAGTGGTTGCGGGTGCGATTCATCAACCATTTGCCGGTCGCGACGACCATTCACTGGCACGGCATCCGCTTGCCGCTGGAGATGGACGGCGTACCGTATGTCTCGCAACTGCCGGTGTTGCCAGGCGAGTACTTCGATTACAAATTCCGCGTGCCGGACGCTGGCAGTTATTGGTATCACCCGCACGTCAACAGCAGCGAAGAACTCGGGCGCGGGCTGGTGGGGCCGCTGATCATCGAAGAACGCGAGCCTACCGGCTTCAAATACGAGCAGACGTTGAGCCTCAAGAGCTGGCATGTGGACGAGCAGGGCGAGTTCGTCGCGTTCAGCATCCCTCGCGAGGCGGCGCGTGGCGGCACGGCCGGGCGGCTGTCGACGATCAACGGCGTGCCCCAGGCGGTGATTGATTTGCCGGCCGGGCAGATTACCCGGGTGCGTTTGCTGAACCTCGACAACACGCTGACTTACCGCATCAATATCCCCGGCGTTGAAGCGCAGATCTATGCGCTGGACGGTAACCCCATCGAGCCGCGCCCGTTGGGCAAGGAGTACTGGCTGGGCCCGGGCATGCGCATCTGCCTGGCGATCAAGGCGCCGTCGGCCGGTGAAGAGTTGTCGTTGCGCAATGGCCCGGTGCGCTTGGGGACGCTGCGTTCGGTGCCCAACAACGACGCACCGAGCCAGTGGCCGCCGGCACTGCCGGCTAACCCGGTGGCCGAGCCGGACCTGGCCAATGCGGAGAAACTCAACTTCAATTTCGAATGGGTCGGTTCGGTCTCGGTCAATGTCGACAACGGCAAGCCGCCGAGCCTGTGGCAGATCAACGGCAAGGCCTGGGACATCACCGACAAGACCTGCGCCGATCGGCCGATTGCCACGCTGAAGAAAGGCCAGAGCTATATATTCGAATTGAAGAATATGACCCAGTACCAGCATCCGATCCATTTGCACGGCATGAGCTTCAAGGTCATTGCGTCGAACCGGCACAAGGTCATTCCGTATTTCACCGACACCTACCTGCTGGGCAAGAACGAGCGGGCACAGGTGGCGCTGGTGGCGGATAACCCCGGCGTGTGGATGTTCCACTGCCATGTGATCGATCACATGGAAACCGGCCTGATGGCCGCCATCGAGGTGGCGTGATGCGCCAGATTCGTCCCGCCAAGATCATCGACCGCAGCCGTGACCAGGACTTCATGCGCGAAGCCCTGGCTCTCGCCGCCCAAGGCGCCGCGCTGGGCGAAGTGCCGGTGGGCGCAGTGCTGGTGCAGGATGGTGAGATCATCGGGCGTGGCTTCAACTGCCCGATCAGTGGCCACGACCCCAGCGCCCACGCGGAGATGGTCGCCATCCGCGCCGCTGCCCAGGCAGTGAGCAACTATCGCCTGCCTGGCAGCACGCTGTATGTGACGCTGGAACCGTGCAGCATGTGCGCCGGCCTCATCGTCCACTCACGCATCGCCCGGGTCGTCTACGGGGCGCTGGAACCCAAGGCTGGGATCGTGCAGAGCCAGGGGCAGTTTTTCAGCCAGGGATTCTTGAATCATCGAGTGATGTTCGAGGGCGGGGTGTTGGCAGAGGAGTGCAGCGCGGTGTTGAGCGAGTTTTTCAAGGCCAGGCGAGCAAAGCCTTCAGACTGAACACTGCCCCTGTGGGAGCGAGCAAGCTCGCTCCCACAAGGATTTCCGGTGCTTGAAAGATTTGGGGTTACTTACGCGCCACAATCACCGCCCGCATCGGCGCCGGCAGTCCTTCGATGGTTTTACTGTGGTCCGCAGGATCAAGGAAATCACTCAGTGACTGGTACTTCATCCACTCGGTGCTGCGCTGTTCCTCCACGGTCGTCAGGCTGACGTCCACGCAGCGCACATCGCTGAACCCGGCGCGGCGCAGCCAGCGCTCAAGGGCCGGGACCGACGGCAGGAACCAGACGTTGCGCATCTGCGCGTAGCGGTCCTCGGGCACCAGCACCTGGTGTTCGTCGCCTTCGATCACCAGGGTTTCGAGCACCAGCTCACCGCCTTTTACCAGGCAGTCCTTCAAGGCCAACAGGTGCTCGATCGGCGAGCGGCGGTGGTAGAAGACGCCCATGGAGAAGACCGTGTCAAAACCTTCCAGCTCCGGCGGCAGGGCTTCGAATGGGAACGGCAGGTGCCAGGCGTTGGGCTGTGACAGGTAGCGCTGCACCGCCTGGAACTGGCAGAAGAACAGCCAGTTCGGGTCGACGCCAATCACCGTGTCCGCGCCGGCACCGAGCATCCGCCACATGTAGTAGCCGTTGCCGCAGCCGACATCGAGGATGCGCTTGCCCTTGAGGTCCAGGTGCGGGGCGACGCGTGACCATTTCCAGTCCGAGCGCCATTCGGTGTCCACGTGCACGCCAAACAGATCGAACGGGCCCTTGCGCCACGGAGAAAGACCCATCAGCGCGGTACGCATCTGGGCGCGGGTTTCGTCAGAGCAATCTGCGTCCAGCGTCAGCCCGTTCAGCAGATCCACGGTGGTGGGCTGCAAGACCGGCAGCGCATCGAGGGCACTTTGCCAACGCTCCAGGTCGCCGTGGCCCTTTTCCATTTTGATATCGAGCTGCGTTTGCAGTGTCGCGGCCCAGTCGGCCAGGGGCGTACCGGCCAGATGGCGGGCGAGGGGGGACAGATCAATCATGGCAAGGCAATCAACGAGGCGAAGTTAAGACACTGGAACCACGGCACGACTTTCGAAAAGCCGGCCGCCAGCAGGCGCTCGCGGTGTTCTTCGAGGCTGTCGGGCTTCATGACGTTTTCGATGGCGCTGCGTTTCTGGGCAATTTCCAGTTCGCTGTAGCCGTTGGCGCGCTTGAACGCCACGTGCAGGTCGGTCAGCAGGGCATGTTCCTCGGCATCGTTGAAGCGCAGTTTTTCCGAGAGGATCAAGGCGCCGCCGGGCAGCAGGGACTGGCGGATACGGGCCAACAACGCGGTGCGTTGTTCGGGTGCGATGAATTGCAGGGTGAAGTTCAACGCCACCACCGAGGCCGGCTGGAACGCCAGCGCAAGGATGTCGCCTTCGATCACTTCCACCGGCAACAGCTCCTGGAACATCGAGTCCTGGCCGTTGAGGTACTCGCGGCAGCGCTCGACCATGGCCGCCGAGTTATCCACCGCGATCACCCGGCAACCGTCGGTGCGCACATGACGGCGCAGCGCCTGGGTCACCGCGCCCAGGGATGAACCGAGGTCATACAGCGCGCTGTTGGGCTGGGCGAACTGTGCGGCGAGCACGCCGAGGTTCTCGACGATGGTCGGGTAGCCTGGCACCGAGCGCTTGATCATGTCCGGGAACACTCGAACCACGTCTTCATTGAAGGCGAAGTCAGGCACCTGGGCCAGCGGCTGGGCGAATAGGCGATCGGGTTCTTTGCTCACGACGGTTCCGGCGGCAGGGATAGTGAAAAGGCCGGCATTTTAACCAAAAAACCTGTGGGAGCGAGCTTGCTCGCGATGGCGATGGTTCAGCCAGTCGTTCGGTTGGCTGACAGATTGATATCGCGAGCAGGCTCGCTCGCACATTTGATCTCTGTTTAGTGATGTTTTTGGTGGAAAGGTGGCCGCACCCATCAGCACGAGTATCAGCCAACCCACGTTCAATTCACCGAAATGGCGCAGTCGAAGGTTTCCACGGGCGGTACTTCAGGCGCCCAGGGTTGTTGATACGTCAGGCGCAAGCGCCCGGTGCCGGCGTTGAACGCCTGGAAGCGCCAGGTTGACACCCCGGCGGCGCCGACGATGCCGGCGTCTTCCGGGTTGCGATAGACCTCCGGGCCCAACGCCTTCAACACGCCGCCGGCTGAATCCTGAACCGTCCATCGGTAGCCGGTGCTGGGGTTGGTCGGAAGGCTCAGTATCAGGTTCTGGCCGTTATTGAGCTGCACCGGGCATTGGCTAAGCTTCTCGACCGTCACGTTGTGTTTCGGTTGCATGGCACAGGCACTCAACAAGGCGAGGCTGACAGGTACGAGCAGGCGGGTGAGAGACATAAGGGCTCCGGCGTTCACGACGAACGGCGAGCATAACCGAAGATGCTACCGGGTGTGTCAGATGAGGGTGTGTTGATGCTGAAGGCTATTCGCGAGCAGGCTCGCTCCCACAGGGTTCGGTGTGGATCACAAACGCTGTGAACGACACTTATCCAATGTGGGAGCGAGCCTGCTCGCGAAGGCGCCAGCACAGGCGCTACAGGACCCTCAGAACAACACCTTCGCCACATCCGCAAACCGCTTGGCAAAGTGCACCGTGACACCTTCCTTGAGGTAATCCGGCAACTCTTCGAAATTGCCCCGGTTGGCGTCCGGCAGGATCAATTCATTGATCTTCTGCCGACGCGCCGCGATGACTTTTTCGCGCACGCCGCCAATCGGCAGGACATGCCCGGTAAGGGTCAGTTCACCGGTCATGGCCACGCCTTTTTTCGGCGGCTGGTTACGTGCCAGGGACAGCAGGGCGCTGGCCATGGTCACGCCGGCACTCGGGCCGTCCTTGGGCGTGGCGCCTTCCGGTACGTGCAGGTGAACAAAAGCCTCATCGAAAAACTTCGGATCACCGCCGAATTGCTTCAGGTGCGAACTGACGTAGCTGTGGGCAATTTCAGCCGATTCCTTCATGACTTCGCCCAGTTGCCCGGTGAGCTTGAAGCCGCGATTGAGCGTGTGGATACGCGTTGCCTCGATCGGCAGGGTCGCGCCGCCCATGCTGGTCCAGGCCAGTCCGGTGATCACACCCACGCCGGACAGCACCTGCTCATTGCGAAATACCGGTTTACCCAGGGACGCCTCGAGATCCTTCGGCCCGAGTTTGATCACGGCTTTCGGCTCGTCGATCAGCTTCATGACCGCCTTGCGCACCAGTTTGCCCAGCTGTTTTTCCAGCTGACGGACGCCGGCCTCCCGGGCATAACCGTCGATCAGTGCCTTGAGAGCACTGTCGTTGATGCTCAGGCTGCCCTTGGAAACGCCGGCCTTGGCGAGTTGCTTGGGCCATAAGTGGCGCTTGGCGATGGCGACCTTTTCTTCGGTGATATAGCCCGACAGGCGAATCACTTCCATCCGATCCAGCAGCGGCCCGGGAATCGAGTCCAAGGTGTTCGCTGTGCACACAAAGAGCACTTTCGACAGGTCCAGGCGCATGTCCAGGTAGTGGTCGAGGAATTCGACATTCTGTTCCGGGTCGAGGGTTTCCAGCAGCGCGGAAGCCGGGTCGCCCTGGTAGCTCTGGCCCATCTTGTCGATTTCGTCGAGCATGATCACCGGGTTCATCACTTCGACGTCCTTGAGCGCCTGCACCAGCTTGCCCGGCTGGGCGCCGATGTAGGTGCGCCGGTGGCCCTTGATTTCGGCCTCGTCGCGCATGCCGCCGACACTGAAACGATAGAACGGCCGCCCGAGGGATTCGGCAATGGACTTGCCGACGCTGGTCTTGCCCACACCCGGAGGGCCAACCAGCAAGACGATCGAACCGCTGATCTCGCCTTTGTAGGCCCCCACCGCGAGGAATTCCAGGATGCGGTCCTTGATGTCGTCCAGGCCGGCGTGGTGCTGGTCGAGAATCTTGCGGGCGTGCTTGAGGTCAAGCTTGTCCTGGCCATACACGCCCCACGGCACCGATGTTGCCCAATCGAGGTAGTTACGCGTGACAGCGTATTCCGGCGAGCCGGTTTCCAGGATCGAGAGCTTGTTCATTTCCTCTTCGATGCGTTTCTGTGCCTGGGCCGGCAGCACCTTGCCCTCCAGGCGCTGCTCGAATTGTTCCAGGTCGGCGCTGCGATCGTCCTTGGTCAAGCCCAGCTCCTGCTGGATGACCTTGAGTTGCTCCTTTAGAAAGAACTGGCGCTGATGTTCGCCGATCTTGCTGTTGACCTCGGCGGAAATCTCTTTCTGCAGCCGCGCCACTTCGACTTCCTTGCGCAGCATCGGCAGGACTTTTTCCATGCGCTTGAGCATCGGCACGCAATCGAGCACTTCCTGCAATTCGCTGCCGGTGGCGGAGGTGAGCGCGGCGGCAAAGTCGGTCAGCGGCGAAGGGTCGTTGGGGCTGAAGCGGTTGAGGTAGTTCTTCAGCTCTTCGCTGTACAGCGGGTTGAGCGGCAGCAGTTCCTTGATCGCATTGATCAGCGCCATGCCGTAGGCCTTGACCTCGTCGGTCGGCTCGCTTGGCTGATGCGGGTATTCGATTTCCACCAGGTACGGCGGGCGATGGTGCTTGAGCCAGGTGCGAATGCGCACTCGGGTCAGGCCCTGGGCAACGAACTGCAATTTGCCGGCCTCACGGCTGGCGTGGTGGACCTTCACCAGCGTGCCGTACAGCGGCAGTTTCGAGGTGTCGAAGTGGCGCGGGTCTTCCTGGGGCGTGTCCATGAAGAACAACGCCAGGGAATGGTGATCGGACTTGGCCACCAGCTCCAGGGTCTCGGCCCACGGTTCTTCGTTGACGATGACCGGCAGTACCTGGGCCGGGAAGAACGGACGATTGTGGATCGGGATGATGTAGACCTTGTCCGGCAGGCTCTGGCCGGGCAGGGCCAGGCCCGTACCGGAAACGGTGTGTTCGATCTGTTCGGCGTCTGCGTATTCGTCGTTTGCTTCAGTCGAGTGCTGGTCGCTCATGGGGCACCTGCGCAATGGAGTATGGGTCTTAGATGGGGCAGGTGAGGGGTTGTTTCAATGCTGGATAATTGTCAGGGGGTATTTCAATGGTCTGCGTTCAGGCTGGCGACAGGTTGAGGTGGCGAGGGAGTGATCCCTCGCCACCGCTTCAACCGATGCGATTCAAGTCGTTATGGCGGGTTTCCTTCAGACACAGCACCGCGATAACGCTGAGCACCGCCGCTGCGGAAACGTATCCGCCGACGTAGCTCAGGCCGCCCATCGCCACCAGTTTCTGGGCGAAGAACGGTGCCGCCGACGCACCGACGATACCGCCCAGGTTGTAGGCCGCCGACGCGCCGGTGTAGCGCACGTGTGTGGGAAACAGCTCCGGCAGCAACGCGCCCATGGGGGCGAAAGTCACGCCCATCAGGAACAGTTCGATGCACAGGAACAATGCCACGCCAGCGGTAGAACCGTGGGTCAGCAATGGTTCCATGAGGAAACCCGAGGCAATCGCCAGGACGCCGCCGATAACCAGTACCGGCTTGCGCCCGTAGCGGTCGCTGGCCCAGGCCGATAGCGGCGTGGCGGCGGCCATGAACAGCACGGCAAAGCACAGCAGGCCGAGGAAGGTCTCGCGGCTGTAACCGAGGGTGGACACGCCATAGCTCAGGGAAAATACCGTCGAGATGTAGAACAGGGCGTAACACACCACCATCGCGGCCGCGCCGAGCAATGTTGGCGCCCAATACTGGCTGAACAGCTCGACCAAGGGGATTTTCACCCGTTCCTGACGGGCCACCGCGTTGGCGAAGACCGGCGTTTCATGGAGCTTGAGACGCACATAAAGGCCAACGATGACCAGGGCGGCGCTCAGCAGGAACGGAATCCGCCAGCCCCAGGAGCGGAACTGCTCGTCGTCGAGGGTCATGGCCAGGGTCAGGAACAATCCGTTGGCCGCCAGGAAGCCGATGGAGGGGCCCAGTTGGGGAAACATGCCAAACCAGGCGCGCTTGCCTTTCGGGGCGTTCTCGGTGGCGAGCAGCGCCGCGCCGCCCCATTCACCGCCCAGCCCCAGGCCCTGGCCGAAACGCAGCAGGCACAGGAGAATCGGCGCCCACGCGCCAATGCTGGCGTAGCCGGGCAGCACGCCGATGAGGGTGGTGCACACGCCCATCAGCAGCAGCGACGCCACCAGGGTGGACTTGCGCCCGATCCGGTCGCCGAAATGGCCGAACAGCGCCGAGCCCAGCGGCCGGGCGAGGAAGGCGATGCCGAACGTCAGGAAGGACGACAGCATCTGTGCCGTGCCCGAGGTTTGCGGAAAGAATACTGGCCCGATCACCAGGGCGGCAGCGGTCGCGTAGACGTAGAAATCGTAGAACTCGATGGCGGTGCCGATGAAACTCGCGGTTGCCACGCGGGTGGCCGAGTTGGTCGGTTGGTTCGCCACGGCGTCATTGCAAGTGGTGGTGGTCATGCGGTTATCCCTGACAGTCATGTGCTCCGTTGGAGCGAATTATTATGGTCGAACACCCAGGGATGTGGGTTGGGGCGCTGTCGCTGTTTCGGGTAGGAACAGTCGCAGGGTTACAGCGGATATTGCCGGTGGGCTGCCCGGAACGGTCTGAGTGCCGGGTAAGCACTGGGTTCGGGCGGGGCTGGGTAAGCGGGTTGAGTATAGGAAGGGGGCTAACGAATCGACAAGAGAGCCTGCGCACAATATTGAAGCGTGTGCTGAGCTTTTGCGGCGAAGGAGCTTGCTCCCTCGCCACGGGTACGGCGGTTAGATAACCACCGGCACCGAGCTGTTATGCCACACCAGCACCTGGCTGACGCGGTTGTCGACGGTCTCGATGATCTCCAGCCGGTAGCGGCCGATTTTCAGGCAGACCGGACTTTCGGGGATGGTTTCCAGCGCTTCGGTGACCAGGCCGTTGAGCGTCTTGGGGCCATCGCAAGGCAAGTGCCAGCCGAGGGTCTTGTTCAACTCGCGGATCGACGCCGCGCCCTCGATCATCAGGCGGCCATCGGGCTGGGGATGGACATGAGGATTGTCGAGGCTGTGCTCGCTTTCGAACTCGCCGACGATTTCCTCGAGGATGTCTTCCAGGGTCACGATGCCCAGCACTTCGCCGTATTCATCCACCACCATGCCCAGGCGTCGCTGCTGCTTGTGGAAGTTGAGCAACTGCAGCTGCAGCGGCGTGCTCTCAGGGACGAAGTAAGGCTCGTGGCAGGCGGCCAGCAGCGCTTCCTTGGTCAGGCTCGCGTCCGCCAGCAGGTGGCGGATCTGGCGAGTGTTGAGCACCGCTTCGACCTGGTTGATATCGCTGTGGAACACCGGCAGGCGGGTCCGACGGTTCAGGCGCAGCTGTTCGATGATTTCGCCGATAGGGTCGTCGAGGTTGATCCCGTCCACCTCGCTGCGGGGCACGAGGATGTCGTTGACGGTGATGTTGTCCAGCGCGTGGATGCCGGATACCGGATGGACCCGGCCGCTGTGTTCCTGTTCATGCTCAGCGCGTGGCGGTGCGGGCATCTCATCGTCGCTGTGCTGGACAGCGCCGGTCTTGCGGGCAAACGGGCGCAGCAGCAACTGACTGAAACCGTTGAGCAGCCAGGCGGCCGGATAGACAATTTTCAGCGGCAGGGCAAGCAAGCTGTTGCCCAGGCCCAGCACCGCGTCGGGGTAGCGGGTCGCCAGGGTGCGAGGCAGGTAATCGGCAAAAACCAGCAAGGCCGCGCTGGTGCCGAGCCAGGCCAGCCACGGGCCGTTTTCCAGCCAGGCAAAAATCGCCAGCCAGGTGCCGATTACCACGGCCAGCGCACGACAGAGGGTGTTGCCCAGGATCAGGCTGGCGATAGGGAAGTTCAGCTTCGCCAGTGGCTTGTCGCCAGAACGCGACGCTTTGCGTTGCGCGAGCAGATACTGTTGGGCCGCTTCGATGGCCGTGAACAGCGCCGACCAGAGGATCAGCACGACCATTACCGCAAACAATGGCCCCAAGGGCAGCCTATCCATCAGTGTCGTCCGTCAGACATGCAGGATGTATTCGCGGACCAGCTTGCTGCCGAAGTAGGCGAGCATCAGCAGGCAGAATCCGGCCAGGGTCCAGCGAATTGCCTTGTGGCCCCGCCAGCCGAGACGATTACGCCCCCACAGCAGCACGCTGAACACGATCCACGCCAGGCACGCCAACAATGTCTTGTGCACCAGGTGTTGTGCGAACAGGTTTTCGACGAACAGCCAGCCGGAAATCAGCGACAGCGACAGCAGCGTCCAGCCGGCCCAGAGGAAACCGAACAGCAGGCTTTCCATGGTTTGCAGCGGCGGAAAGTTGCGGATCAGCCCGGACGGGTGCTTGTGCTTGAGCTGATGGTCCTGCACCAGCAGCAGCAGTGCCTGGAATACCGCGATAGTGAACAGGCCGTAGGCGAGGATCGACAACAGGATATGGGCGAGAATGCCTGGCTCTTCGTCGATGATCTGCACGGTGCCCGACGGCGCGAACTGCGCCAGCAGCACCGTGGCCAGTCCCAGCGGGAACAGCAGCACCAGCAGGTTTTCCACGGGGATGCGCGAGCAGGCCAGCAGCGTCAGGGCAATCACGGCCAGGGCAATCAGGCTGGCGGCATTGAAGAAGTCCAGGCCCAGGCCGATCGGCGTCATCAGGTGGGTGACAAGACTGGCCGCGTGGACAAGCACCGCCAGCACGCCGAGCGTGACCAGCAGGCGCTTGTTCGCCTTGGCGCCGGAGGCCAGGCGGGTGCCCTGATAGAAGGTCGCAGCGGCATAAAGACAAGCGGCGGCGAGGGAAGCAAGCAAGCTGGGTGACAAGGGGAGCATAAATCCTGTTAGGCAAGCCCGAAAGGCGCTGAGTTTGGCATAGAACCCCCACCGCACGAAAGACCACCGCAACCGACGGCGAGGTGTACGTCGCACGCTTCTTCGCTATAATCCGCGACCTGCCCACGCCGCAGGCTCGCCGAGCACATATTTCACGGTCTGGGCCGCCATTATCCCGGTCTTATCTGGGCCTGAAAGGATCGCGCATGTTTGAAAACCTAACCGACCGTCTCTCGCAGACGCTGCGCCATGTCACCGGCAAGGCGAAACTGACCGAAGACAACATCAAAGACACCCTGCGCGAAGTGCGCATGGCGTTGCTCGAAGCCGACGTCGCCCTGCCGGTGGTCAAGGACTTCGTCAATTCGGTGAAGGAACGCGCTGTCGGCACCGAAGTGTCGCGCAGCCTGACGCCGGGCCAGGCCTTCGTGAAGATTGTCCAGGCCGAACTCGAAAGCCTGATGGGCGCCGCCAACGAAGACCTGAACCTGAGCGCCGTGCCTCCGGCGGTCGTGCTGATGGCCGGCCTGCAGGGCGCGGGCAAGACCACCACTGCCGGCAAGCTGGCGCGCTTCCTTAAAGAGCGCAAGAAGAAGTCGGTGATGGTGGTGTCCGCGGACATCTATCGTCCGGCGGCGATCAAGCAGCTGGAAACCCTGGCCAACGACATCGGCGTGACGTTCTTTCCGTCCGACCTGAGCCAGAAGCCGGTGGACATCGCCCAGGCTGCTATAAAGGAAGCGAAGCTCAAGTTCATCGACGTGGTTATCGTCGACACCGCCGGTCGCCTGCACATCGATGAAGAGATGATGGGCGAGATCAAGGCACTGCACGCCGCGATCAACCCGGTGGAAACCCTGTTCGTGGTCGACGCCATGACCGGCCAGGACGCGGCCAACACGGCCAAGGCCTTCGGCGACGCGTTGCCGCTGACCGGCGTGATCCTGACCAAGGTCGACGGCGACGCCCGTGGCGGTGCCGCGCTGTCCGTCCGCGCGATTACCGGCAAGCCGATCAAGTTTATCGGTATGGGCGAGAAGAGCGAGGCGCTCGAGCCGTTCCACCCCGAGCGTATCGCCTCGCGTATCCTCGGCATGGGCGACGTGCTCAGCCTGATCGAGCAGGCCGAACAGACCCTCGACAAGGACAAGGCCGACAAACTGGCCAAGAAGCTGAAGAAGGGCAAGGGCTTCGACCTCGAAGACTTCCGCGACCAGTTGCAACAGATGAAGAACATGGGCGGCCTCGGCGGCCTCATGGACAAACTGCCGAACATTGGTGGCGTGAACCTGGCGCAAATGGGCAATGCACAGGGCGCGGCCGAGAAGCAGTTCAAGCAGATGGAAGCCATCATCAACTCCATGACCCCGGCCGAGCGCCGCGACCCTGACCTGATCAGCGGTTCGCGCAAACGCCGTATCGCCATGGGTTCCGGCACGCAGGTGCAGGACATCGGCCGCTTGATCAAGCAACACAAACAGATGCAGAAGATGATGAAGAAGTTCTCCGCCAAGGGCGGGATGGCCAAGATGATGCGCGGCATGGGCGGTATGTTGCCCGGCGGCGGTATGCCGAAAATGTAAAGAATCTGCGCCGGCTGTCATGTCGGCGTTGCCCCGCACGGATGCGGGGATCTCCAGCAAACCCGTGCTATGCGGGAGCTACCTGCCGTTTTTCATGACGGCTCTACGGCAAATCTTGATCGCACGGCGCCATGCGCCGGAAAAAGTCATTTGCAAAAGTCCGGATATTCCTTAGAATATGCGGCCTTTCGGGCACCTATGCCCGCTGTGCATTTAGATTTGCAGCACCGACTACAGGAACGATGTTCACATGCTAACAATCCGTCTTGCCCTTGGCGGCTCCAAAAAGCGCCCGTTTTACCACCTGACCGTAACCGACAGCCGCAATCCGCGTGACGGTTCCCACAAGGAACAGGTTGGTTTCTTCAACCCTGTTGCCCGTGGTCAGGAAATCCGTTTGTCCGTGAACCAAGAGCGCGTAGCCTACTGGCTGAGCGTTGGTGCACAGCCTTCTGAGCGTGTTGCTCAGTTGTTGAAGGAATCGGCTAAGGCTGCGGCCTGAGCAATATGAACGCGACGCCAAAAGATGCTGATGATCTGATCGTTGTCGGCAAGATTTATTCTGTTCATGGCGTTCGCGGCGAAGTGAAGGTTTACTCCTTTACTGATCCGATCAAAAACCTGTTGGACTACAAAACCTGGACGCTCAAGCGCGAAGGTAGCGTGAAACAGGTTGAGCTGGTCAGCGGACGTGGGAACGACAAGTTCCTGGTCGCAAAGCTCAAGGGTCTCGATGATCGTGAAGAAGCGCGTCTTCTGGCCGGTTATGAGATCTGCGTGCCGCGCAACCTGTTCCCTGAACTGACCGACGGCGAGTACTACTGGTACCAGCTTGTAGGTCTGAAGGTCATCGACCACCTCGGGCAACTGCTCGGGAAGATCGATCACCTGCTCGAGACCGGTTCGAACGATGTCATGGTGGTAAAGCCTTGCGTCGGTAGCCTGGATGATCGCGAACGCCTGTTGCCCTATACCGAGCAATGCGTGTTGGCCGTTGACCTGGCAGCAGGCGAGATGAAGGTGGAATGGGATGCGGATTTCTAGACGTGGCTAATTTGCGCGTTGAAGTCATCACGTTGTTTCCCGAGATGTTTTCCGCCATCAGCGAGTACGGCATAACCAGCCGCGCGGTGAAACAGGAGCTGTTGCAGCTCACTTGTTGGAATCCGCGGGACTACACCACGGATCGACATCACACTGTGGACGATCGCCCGTTTGGCGGTGGTCCGGGCATGGTGATGAAGATCAAGCCCCTGGAAGATGCGCTGGTTCAGGCCAGGACGGCAGCCGGGGAGGGTGCGAAGGTGATCTACCTGTCGCCCCAAGGCCGTCAGCTGACTCAGTCGGCGGTACGCGAGCTGGCGAAATCGGATGCATTGATCCTGATTGCCGGCCGTTACGAAGGCATTGACGAGCGTTTCATTGAAGCTCATGTCGATGAAGAGTGGTCGATTGGCGACTATGTACTGTCTGGCGGCGAGCTGCCGGCGATGGTCCTGATCGATGCGGTTACACGACTGCTGCCTGGAGCTTTAGGGCATGCGGATTCCGCCGAGGAAGATTCCTTTACGGATGGTCTGCTGGATTGCCCGCATTACACCCGACCGGAGGTGTATGCGGATCAGCGTGTTCCCGACGTGTTGCTAAGTGGCAACCACGCGCACATCCGGCGTTGGCGTTTACAGCAGTCCCTTGGTCGGACCTATGAACGACGCGCCGATCTTCTGGAAAGCCGCTCGCTTTCTGGAGAAGAGAAGAAGCTGCTCGAGGAATACATCCGCGAGCGGGACGATAGTTAACAACGTATCGATGGTAAGTCCGATGACTTGCCTTAGGAGCACAGCATGACTAACAAAATCATCCTTGCACTCGAAGCAGAGCAGATGACCAAAGAAATCCCTCCCTTTGCCCCGGGCGACACCATTGTCGTTCAGGTGAAAGTGAAGGAAGGCGACCGTGCACGTCTGCAAGCGTTCGAAGGCGTTGTTATCGCCAAGCGTAACCGCGGCGTAAACAGTGCATTCACCGTTCGTAAAATCTCCAACGGTGTTGGCGTAGAGCGTACTTTCCAGACCTACAGCCCGCAGATCGACAGCATGGCTGTGAAGCGTCGCGGTGACGTGCGTAAAGCCAAGCTGTACTACCTGCGTGACCTGTCCGGTAAAGCAGCTCGCATCAAGGAAAAACTGGCTTAAGTCCAGCTTCCGATGCAAAAAAAGCAGCCTGCGGGCTGCTTTTTTGTTGCCTGCGATTTGGTCTTTGCGCACCCTGCATGGCTTCATTCCCGTTGAATCCGTGTACGCCCGTATCCTTCAAGAGTCTTTATGCCTGCCATCGATCACCCGCTGATAGACCAGTTTCTCGATGCCCTGTGGCTGGAGAAGGGGTTGTCCGATAACACCCGCGATGCTTATCGCAGCGACCTCGCCCTATTCAACGGCTGGCTCCAGGAAAACAACCTGGAGCTGGCCAATGCCGGGCGGGAGCTGATCCTCGATCACTTGGCGTGGCGCCTGGAGCAGAACTACAAGCCACGCTCTACTGCCCGGTTTCTCTCTGGCTTGCGTGGGTTCTATCGTTATTTGTTGCGGGAAAAGCTGATCGCGGTGGACCCGACCTTGCGCGTGGAAATGCCGCAACTGGGGCGTCCGCTGCCCAAATCCTTGTCGGAAGCGGACGTCGAGGCGCTGCTGGCGGCACCGGACCTCAGCGACCCCATCGGTCAGCGCGACCGGGCCATGCTGGAAGTGTTGTATGCCTGTGGCTTGCGCGTCACCGAGCTGATCAGCCTGACGCTGGAGCAAGTGAACCTGCGCCAGGGCGTGTTGCGGGTGATGGGCAAGGGCAGCAAGGAGCGCCTGGTGCCGATGGGCGAAGAAGCGATCGTCTGGGTCGAGCGCTACATGCGCGACGCCCGTCATGACCTGCTAGGCGGACGCCCCAGCGACGTGCTGTTTCCCAGCCTGCGCGGCGAGCAGATGACCCGCCAGACCTTCTGGCACCGCATCAAGCACCAGGCCAAGGTGGCCGGGATCAACAAATCGCTCTCGCCCCACACGCTGCGCCATGCCTTCGCCACGCACCTGCTCAATCACGGCGCCGACCTGCGGGTGGTGCAGATGCTGCTGGGGCATAGCGACCTGTCCACCACCCAGATCTATACCCATGTGGCCCGGGCGCGGTTGCAGGAGTTGCATGCCAGGCACCATCCGCGCGGCTGATTGAACACCCGCTTTTGTGGCGAGGGAGCTTGCTCCCGCTGGGCGCGAAGCGCCCCAACGCAGCAGCCGCGATCTTCCCTGAGAGCGGAGTGACTCCATTTGCGACTGCTGCGCAGCCGAGCGGGAGCAAGCTCCCTCGCCACAGGGGACCTGGCACACCGACATCGTGTGTTGTCTTGCGACAGGTGAATTCGGCCATACGGGCCTTATGTGGTAGGCTTTCCCGGTTTGCACAGTGGGCGGCTGGAACCCGAATCTCTGCCTCGGTGTCCCCGCCTATTTGTTTGCCTCAGGAGTCCTCATGCGTTTGATCCAGATGTTCACCGCCGCCGCCATTGCGTTGGCCAGTACCTTTGCCATCGCCGATGACGCGGCCGACCAGGCGATCCGCAAAAGCCTCGCCAACCTCGAGCTTGAAGTGCCGATCGAGGCCATCTCCGCCAGCCCGATGTCCGGCCTGTATGAGGTCAAGCTGCAGGGCAGCCGTGTGCTGTATGCCAGCGCCGACGGTCAGTACATCGTCCAGGGCAACCTGTTCGCGCTCAAGGACGGCAAGCCGGTGAATCTCACCGAGATCACCGAGCGCCAAGGCATCTCCAAATTGATCAACGGTATCCCGGTCGCCGAAACCGTGGTCTACCCGGCGGTCGGCGAAACCAAGTCGCACATTACCGTGTTCACCGACACCACCTGCCCGTACTGCCACAAACTGCACGCCGAAGTGCCAGAGCTGAACAAGCGCGGCATTGAGGTGCGCTATGTGGCCTTCCCGCGTCAGGGCCTCGGCTCGCCGGGTGATGAGCAATTGCAGGCAGTCTGGTGCTCCAAGGACAAGAAAGCGGCCATGGACAAAATGGTCGACGGCAAGGAAATCAAAGCCGCCAAGTGCGAGAACCCGGTCTCCAAGCAATTCGCCCTCGGCCAGTCCATTGGTGTGAACGGCACGCCGGCCATCGTTTTGGCCGATGGCCAGGTGATTCCGGGCTACCAGCCGGCGCCGCAAGTCGCCAAACTGGCCCTTGGGGCGAAATGATCGTGGCCAATGGGCTGCAGAAGATCACGGCCTGGCGAAAACCTTCGCCGGACCGTTAAACACAAAGTCGCGTTGCTGCGCGGCTGTATTCACGGCCGACCTTGTGTCGGCCGTTTCATGGGGAGTCAAGAGTGAATCCGGTCAAAGTAGGCATCTGTGGGTTAGGTACCGTCGGTGGCGGCACCTTCAACGTACTTCAGCGCAACGCCGAGGAAATTGCTCGTCGTGCCGGGCGTGGAATCGAAGTGGCACAAATTGCCATGCGCACGCCAAAGCCTCAGTTCCAGACGACCGGTATTGCGATTACCAACGATGTCTTCGAAGTGGCCACGAACCCTGAGATCGACATCGTGATAGAGCTGATGGGCGGCTATACCGTTGCCCGCGAGCTGGTACTCAAGGCCATCGAGAATGGCAAGCATGTGGTCACCGCGAACAAGGCGCTTATCGCCGTTCACGGCAATGAAATTTTCGCCAAGGCCCGCGAGAAGGGTGTGATCGTGGCCTTCGAGGCCGCCGTAGCCGGTGGTATCCCGGTGATCAAGGCGATTCGCGAAGGGCTGTCGGCCAACCGGATCAACTGGGTGGCCGGGATCATCAACGGCACCGGCAACTTCATCCTCACCGAGATGCGCGAGAAGGGCCGCACTTTTGAAGACGTGCTGGCCGAAGCCCAGGCGCTGGGCTACGCCGAGGCGGACCCGACGTTCGACGTCGAAGGCATCGATGCGGCGCACAAGCTGACGATCCTGGCGTCGATCGCCTTCGGTATTCCGCTGCAGTTCGACAAGGCCTACACCGAAGGCATCACCAAGCTGACCACCGCCGACGTGAACTACGCCGAGGCCCTGGGCTATCGCATCAAGCACCTGGGCGTGGCGCGCAGCACCGCCAGCGGCATCGAGTTGCGTGTGCATCCGACGCTGATCCCGGCCGATCGCCTGATCGCCAACGTCAACGGCGTGATGAACGCGGTAATGGTCAACGGTGACGCCGCGGGCTCGACCTTGTTCTACGGCGCCGGCGCCGGCATGGAGCCGACCGCTTCTTCGGTGGTGGCCGACCTGGTGGACGTGGTTCGCGCCATGACATCCGACCCGGAAAATCGCGTGCCGCACCTGGCGTTCCAGCCGGACTCGCTGTCGGACCATCCGATTCTTCCGATCGAAGCGTGCGAAAGTGCCTACTACCTGCGTATCCAGGCGAAGGACCATCCAGGGGTGTTGGCCCAGGTTGCCAGCATTCTTTCGGAACGCGGCATCAACATCGAGTCGATCATGCAGAAGGAAGTCGAGGAACACGACGGCCTGGTGCCGATGATCCTGCTGACCCACCGCGTGGTCGAGCAACGCATCAACGATGCGATCGCAGCGTTGGAGGCGCTTCAGGGAGTCGTTGGCCCGGTGGTCCGTATCCGCGTCGAGCATTTGAACTAAGCAGCTACAAGCTTCAAGCTACAAGCTGCAAGTAAAAGCAGATCCGCTTTTACTTGCAGCTTGTAGCTTACAGCTCGCAGCTCAAACCGAAGGTTTGCCCCTATGCGCTATATCAGTACCCGCGGCCAGGCACCGGCCCTGAATTTCGAAGATGTCCTGCTGGCCGGCCTGGCCACGGACGGCGGCCTCTATGTGCCGGAGAACCTGCCGCGCTTCACCCAGGAAGAAATCGCTTCCTGGGCCGGCCTGCCGTATCACGAGCTGGCCTTCCGAGTGATGCGCCCGTTCGTCACCGGCAGCATTCCGGACGCTGATTTCAAGAAGATTCTGGAAGAGACATACGGCGTCTTTTCCCACAACGCTATCGCGCCGTTGCGTCAGCTCAACGGTAACGAATGGGTGATGGAGCTGTTCCACGGCCCGACCCTGGCCTTCAAGGATTTCGCCCTGCAGTTGCTCGGCCGCCTGCTGGACTATGTGCTGCAAAAGCGTGGCGAGCGGGTGGTGATTGTCGGTGCCACTTCCGGCGACACCGGTTCGGCCGCCATCGAAGGCTGCAAGCATTGCGAGAACGTTGATATTTTCATCCTGCACCCGCACAACCGCGTCTCGGAAGTGCAGCGTCGGCAGATGACGACGATTTTCGGCGATAACATCCATAACATCGCCATCGAAGGCAACTTCGATGACTGCCAGGAAATGGTCAAGGCCAGCTTCGCCGACCAGAGCTTCCTCAAGGGCACCCGGCTGGTGGCGGTGAACTCGATCAACTGGGCGCGGATCATGGCCCAGATCGTCTATTACTTCCACGCGGCCCTGCAGTTGGGCGGCCCGGCCCGTTCGGTGGCGTTCTCGGTACCCACCGGCAATTTCGGCGATATCTTCGCCGGTTACCTGGCACGCAACATGGGGCTGCCGATCAACCAGTTGATCGTCGCCACCAATCGCAACGACATCCTGCACCGCTTCATGAGCGGTAACCAGTACGTAAAGGAAACCCTGCACGCGACGTTGTCGCCGTCGATGGACATCATGGTGTCGTCGAACTTCGAGCGTTTGCTGTTCGACCTGCACGGTCGTAATGGCGCGGCGATTGCGGGCCTGATGGACAGCTTCCGTCAGGGCGGTGGTTTCAGCGTCGAGGCCGAGCGCTGGACCGAAGCCCGCAAGCTGTTCGACTCCCTGGCGGTGGATGACGCGCAGACCTGCGAAACCATCGCCGAGGTGTTCGAGCAGAGCGGTGAGTTGCTCGATCCGCACACCGCCATCGGGGTGCGAGCGGCGCGCGAATGCCGCCGCAGCCTGGATATCCCGATGGTCATCCTGGGCACCGCTCACCCGGTGAAGTTTCCGGAAGCAGTGGAGAAGGCTGGCGTAGGAAAAGCGCTTGAGCTGCCTGCACATCTTTCTGATTTGTTTGAGCGAGATGAGCGTTGCACCGTATTGCCTAATGATCTGAAGGCCGTGCAGGCCTTTGTCAGCCAGCATGGCAACCGCGGCAAACCGCTCTGATCGCTGGAAGCTGTCACATCTTGAAGCCCGTCTCCTGACGGGCTTCTTTGTTTCTGCATGCCAAACTCTCCGGGTTTCGCCCAAGGAAGAACGGGTGAGTTATCTCGAAGGAAGTGCAGATGCTGTTCGTAAACCGATGCAAACCGGCGTTGAGCTGGATCATGGGCCTGGCCCTGATGTACTGGAGCCAATGGGGCGGCGCTGACCCGTCGACGACTCCCGGACAGTCACCGCTCGAAGCGGGCGAGAGACTGGTGCTCGACGCCCGTGAGCTGGACTGGATCAGGCAGAACCCGCGTGTCGTTGTGGCGTCGATGCAAATCCCGCTGTACCTGTTCAAGAATGCACAGGGAGAATGGAGCGGCCTGAACGCTGACATGCTCCATGCCATTGAGCAAATGACCGGACTTGAATTCATCCATCGGGAGTCGTTCTCTGCCGATCAATTGATCGAGATGCTGGAAAACGGCGAAGCCGACATGTCTAGTGTCCTGGCGATGAATGACGAGCGCCGGGCTGTGCTGAATTTCAGCCATGCGTTCGGCGGTTTCGACTGGGTATTCGTTGGCCGTGAGGGGGAGCCCGCGCTTCGTTCGCTGGATCAGTTGGCGGGCAAGGTGCTGGCGTTGCCGGCACGGCATGCCCTCGAAGCGCAAATCCGCCGCGAGCATCCGACCATAGCGCTGCGCACGGTGATGACCCGTGCCGAGGCAAGGGCGTTAGTGGAAAATCGCGAAGCCCATGCCACCATCGAAAGCGAAACCGCCGTGCACCTCTATCCTTCAGGGCAGCTGCAGGTAGGAGGCAGTCTCGAAGGCATGTGGGAACCAGACTATCTCACTGTACGGCAGGATTCTCACATATTGCTGGAGATCCTCAACAAGGCGCTGGAAGCGTTTCCCGCCGAAGACATGCGCGCGCTACGTTTCAAGTGGTTCGCCGAGAAAACACCTGATCAAGAACCGTCGTTCTGGTCGCGCATCCCCCTGCAAGGTTATTGGTGTGTGATCGCGGCAGGGGTGTTCGGCCTGTTGTCGCTGCTCTGGAACCGCCGCTTGCAGGGCCAGATCGGACAGCGCCTCAAGGCCGAGACCGTGCTCAACGACCAATTGACGTTCCAGCGCGCCTTGATGGATGCCATTCCCGATCCGATCTTCATCCGAGATCTCGAAGGGCGGCTGATCATGTGCAACAAAAGTTATGAGGAGCGGTTCGCGACTCGCTTCGAGAAGCTGCGAGGCACGTGTCTGACGGAGTCTGCGGCAATGCCGGCGGCGACCGCCGAACTGTTGCACGGGGAGCTGATGGAGCAGCTGCGAACCCGTCAGCCTCGGTTTGTCGACCGCCAGCTGATGTTGCGCAATGGATTGCAGGACATCTATCACTGGTCGGTGCCCTTTTATGCCGCCGATGGCCGGTTGCGCGGTGTCCTGGGCGGTTGGATCGAGGTTGGACGCCGGAGGGATCGTTCCAAGCGGCTGCCGGCTTGATCGATTGCATCCGCTGAGGCTGATATCCAGCTGTCATATTGAACGCGCATGCTCGGTTGAACAGGTCGCCGTCGTGCCGGTTCGTTGCGCTGGCGAACTTTCTGCCGGGCCGCGGGGTCACTTAATGTGCAGTTGTTTTTTTTCGGACTATTGAAGGGTGATCGAATGGAAAGTATCAGCCTGTTGCTCAATGAAGCCTTGAGCCCGTATCAGGTCACGCTCACGCCCTCCGGTACCAAAGGCGAATGCCTGGTAACGCTGAAGAATTCCTCGGGGGCCATCATGGTCGAACGGCTGTTCAACCAGGCCCAGCTGACCGACAAGCGCCAATTGACCGACGTGGTCGACGGCCTGCATCGCGATGTGCTGATTGCCGAGGGGCGGCTGGAGCCGTGTGTCATCGCGGCGTTACGTAACGTGGCGCGCGACAAGGTCATGCTTGCTGCCAATTGAGTGACATTCCGCGGGAACCTTCCTACGTTCTAGCGAGTCAGACTTTTTACCAACAAGAGCAAGCATTGTGCTCCGGTGCCTGTAGCTTGTTGTACGGACCTTTAAGGGTCACGTTTAACCCCGAGTTGTCTCCCCACTTCTCGGGGTTTCTTTTTGCCTGGTATTTATGGCCACGGTGCTCTGCGTCAGGCAAAACAGAACCCTTGTGGGAGCGAGCCTGCTCGCGAAAGCGGTTTGTCAGTCAATAGCAGGTTGACTGGTCCGATGCCTTCGCGAGCAGGCTCGCTCCCACCGTGGATCTTCAGCTATCCGAAGAATTTGCCTCAGACGGCGCCGTCGGTGCGCAGCTTGGCGACCTGCTGCGCATCGTAGCCAAGCTCACCGAGCACCTCTGCCGTGTGCTCGCCCAATGCTGGCCCGACCCATTCGGCTGTTCCCGGTGTGTCGGAAAGCTTCGGTACGATCCCAGGCATCTTGAACGCCTTGCCATCCGGTAGTCTGGCTTGCAGGAACATCTCGCGGGCGAGAAATTGCGGGTCGCTGAACATGTCCTCGGCACTGAAGATCCGGCTCGCCGGCACGCCGGCCTGGTTCAATTGGTCGATGACGGCATCCAACGGCAGCGAGTTGACCCAGCGATCAATGACCCCATACAACTCGTCGCGGCGTTCGTCACGGCCATCATTGCTGGCCAGCTGGGGGTCGTTCGCCAGGTCGTCCCGGCCAATGACCTGCATGAAACGCTTGAAGATGGCGTCACCGTTGGCGCCGATCTGTACATGCTTGCCGTCGGCGCTGGTGTGGATGGACGACGGCGTGATACCAGGCATGATGTTGCCGGTGCGTTCGCGGATGAAACCGAACACGTCGAACTCCGGCACCATGCTTTCCATCATGGCGAAAATCGCTTCGTATAGCGCCACGTCCACCACCTGGCCGGTCCCGCCGTTGACCTCCCGGTGACGCAAGGCCATCAGCGCGCCGATCACCCCCCAGAGCGCGGCGATCGAGTCGCCGACGGAGATGCCGGTGCGCACCGGTGGGCGATCCTCGAAGCCGGTGATGTAGCGCAGGCCGCCCATCGACTCACCGACGGCGCCGAACCCGGGCTGATCCTTCATCGGCCCGGTCTGGCCGAAGCCTGATAGCCGGACCATGACCAGCTTCGGATTCAGTGCGTGCAACACGTCCCAGCCCAGGCCGAGCTTTTCCAGCACGCCGGGACGAAAGTTCTCGATCAGGATGTCGGCTTCGCCAAGCAGTTTTTTCAGGATCGCCAGGCCTTCGGGGTGCTTGAGGTTCAGCGTCACGGACTTTTTGTTGCGTGCCTGGACGAACCACCACAACGACGTACCCTCATACAATTTGCGCCACTTGCGCAGCGGATCGCCGCCGTCCGGCGATTCGACCTTGATGACCTCGGCACCGAATTCACCGCAGATACGCGAGGCAAAAGGGCCGGCGATCAGCGTGCCGAGTTCGATGACCTTGACGCCGGCAAGAGGTTTGGCAGTAAGCGACATGACGGATCCTGTAGGGACAAAGGCAGAACGAATAGAGCGTTTTATCATAGGCCGACCACCGCCGCCGCAGGTTGATGGTCGGCAATTCGTGGATTAGCCGTCGCATCGGTTAGACTTGCCGCCTTTCCTCGTATCAAGAAGCCCGTTCATGGCCCAGCCGTCCACGACCTACAAGTTTGAACTGAACCTCACTGACCTCGACCGCAGCGTGTACGAGAATGTGAAGCAGACCATTGCCCGCCATCCTTCGGAAACCGAAGAGCGCATGACCGTGCGCCTCTTGGCCTACGCGTTCTGGTACAACGAGCTGCTGGCGTTTGGTCGTGGGCTGTCGGATGTCGACGAACCCGCGCTGTGGGAAAAAAGTCTGGACGACCGTGTGCTGCACTGGATCGAAGTCGGCCAGCCGGATGCCGATCGCCTGACCTGGTGCTCGCGCCGCACCGAGCGCACCAGCCTGCTGGCCTACGGCAGCCTGCGGGTGTGGGAGGGCAAGGTGATCCCCGCGGTGAAGAACCTGAAGAACGTCAACATCGCCGCCGTCCCCCAGGAAGTGCTCGAAACCCTGGCCAAGGACATGCCACGGGTGATCAAGTGGGACGTGATGATCAGCGAAGGGACGATTTTCGTGACCGACGACCGTGGCCAGCATGAGGTTCAGTTGCAATGGCTGCTGGGCGAGCGTGGTTGAGCCGTTGAACCTGTATCAAGTGAACGCTTTGTGGCGAGGGAGCTTGCTCCCGCTTGGGTGCGCAGCGCCCACAGAAAGGGGCCGCTACGCAGCCCAGCGGGAGCAAGCTCCCTCGCCACAGGATCTACAAAAATAGAGAAATGATCGTTACCCCATGCGCATAGAACCCCGCCAGTTACCCGCCACCCTGCCGTTTCTCGGTGACCTGCCGCCGTTGTTGACCCGTCTTTACGCAGCACGTGGCGTGCAGTCCGAAGCGGAGCTGGACAAGAGCCTGGCGCGCCTGATTCCTTATCAGCAACTCAAGGGGATCGATGCCGCGGTGGACCTGCTGGTGGTGGCACTGGAGCAACGCCAGCGCATCCTCATCGTCGGCGATTTTGATGCCGATGGCGCGACCGCCAGTACCGTGGGCATGCTTGGTCTGCGCCTGCTCGGTGCGGCCCATGTCGACTACCTGGTGCCCAATCGCTTTGAATATGGCTATGGCCTCACGCCGGAAATCGTCGAAGTCGCCCTGACACGCGCGCCGCAATTGTTGGTCACCGTGGACAACGGCATCTCCAGCGTGGAGGGCGTGGCAGCGGCGAAAGCGGCCGGCCTCAAGGTGCTGGTCACCGACCACCACTTGCCGGGGCTCGAATTGCCGGCGGCCGATGCCATCGTCAACCCGAACCAGCCCGGTTGTGAGTTCCCGAGCAAGGCACTGGCAGGCGTCGGGGTGATTTTTTATGTGCTGATGGCCCTGCGGGCCCGTCTGCGCAGCCTCGGTTGGTATGCCAGCAAGCCGCAGCCGAACATCGGCGAACTGCTCGACCTGGTGGCGCTGGGCAGCGTCGCCGACGTGGTGCCGCTGGATGCCAACAACCGGATCCTGGTGCACCAGGGGCTGGAGCGTATTCGCGCCGGACGCGCCCGGCCCGGCATCAAGGCCATCCTCGAAGTAGCCAAGCGCGATCACTCGCGCATCACGTCCACCGACCTCGGTTTCATCCTCGGGCCGCGCCTGAATGCGGCGGGGCGGCTGGACGACATGAGCCTGGGCATCGAATGCCTGCTCACCAACGACCCGGCGCTGGCTAGGGACATGGCGGCGCAGCTGGATGGCATGAACCAGGACCGCAAATCCATCGAACAGGGCATGCAACGTGAAGCCATGGCCCAGCTCAAGGATCTGCCGGTGGAGTCGATGCCGTTCGGCTTGTGCCTGTTCGATCCACAATGGCACCAGGGCGTCATCGGGATCCTGGCGTCACGCATGAAAGAGCGCTATTTCCGTCCGACCATTGCTTTCGCCGATGCCGGGGACGGCCTGCTCAAAGGGTCGGGCCGCTCGGTGCCGGGTTTTCATATCCGCGATGCGTTGAGCGTTGTCGCAGCGCAGCATCCGACCCTGATCAGCAAATACGGCGGTCACGCCATGGCGGCGGGGCTGACGTTGCCGGAGGCGAACTTTGCCTTGTTTGCCGAGGCTTTTGACGCGGAGGTGCGCCGGCAACTACGTGAAGAAGACCTGACGGGGCGGCTGTTGTCGGATGGCTCTCTGGCGGTGGAAGAGTTCCACCTGGAACTGGCCCGGGCATTGCGCCATGCGGGGCCGTGGGGACAGCATTTTCCGGAGCCGGTGTTCCACGGCGTGTTCCAGCTGGTCGAGCAGCGAGTGGTGGGTGAACGGCACCTGAAGGTCATTCTCAAGACTGAGTGCGGTTCGGTGAAACTCGATGGCATAGCCTTCGGCATTGACCGGGAAATCTGGCCCAACCCCACCGTGCGCTGGGTGGAGCTGGCCTACAAGCTTGACCTCAACGAGTTCCGTGGCCAGGAAACGGTGCAGTTGATGATTGCTCATATCGAGCCGCGGTAGCCTTACCGCCCCCGTGGCTAGGGAGTTCACACAAGCCTTGAAGACACAGCTTGGCTTCGAAAGGGCGGTTTTTGACTTCTGAACCCTTCCTCCTCCCCGGTTGTCGACTAGTCTCTAAGCACTGCTTGATAGGCCTTGTGACGTCTTGTCGATTGTTTTGCCCGCGGGGGCGGGTGTTGCACCGTTTGTCACTCGTCGACTTTTCAAACAGAACCCTGGAGCCTGCCCACTGATTCGAGAGGTGCCCCATGAGTCTGCTGCTGGAACCTTATACCCTTCGTCAACTGACCCTGCCCAATCGCATTGCGGTTTCGCCGATGTGCCAGTATTCGAGCGCCGATGGCCTGGCCAACGACTGGCATCTGGTGCACCTCGGCAGTCGTGCCGTGGGCGGTGCCGGCCTGGTTTTCACCGAAGCCACCGCCGTCACGGCCGATGGCCGGATTACCGCCGAGGACCTCGGGTTGTGGAACGATGAACAGATCGAGCCTTTGCAACGCATCACCCGGTTCATAACCGCCCAAGGCGCCGTGCCCGGCATCCAGCTGGCCCACGCCGGGCGCAAGGCAAGCACCTGGAGGCCCTGGCTGGGCAAGCATGGCAGCGTCAAACCGGAAGAGGGTGGCTGGGTTCCGGTCGGCCCTTCGCCGATTGCCTTTGATCCCCAGCACACTCAACCGAAGCAGCTCGATGAAGGACAGATCGCCGATGTCATCCAGGCATTCGTCGATGCGGCCAAACGTGCCCTGACGGCTGGTTTCAAGGTCGTCGAGGTCCATGCAGCCCATGGCTATCTGCTGCACCAGTTCCTGTCGCCGTTGAGCAATCAGCGTCGGGATCAATACGGTGGGTCGTTTGAAAATCGTATCCGCCTGGTACTGCAAGTGACCGAAGCGGTCCGGGCCGTATGGCCAGAGGAGCTGCCGGTTTTTGTTCGGGTATCCGCCACCGACTGGGTCGAAGACGGCTGGAACCCCGATGAAACGGTGGAACTGGCGCGGCGATTCCGGGCGCTGGGGGTGGACTTGATTGATGTGTCGTCGGGCGGTACCGCCGCCAACGCCGAGATTCCCACCGGCCCGGGCTACCAGACGCGCTTCGCCGAGCGGGTGCGCAAGGAGTCGGAAATCGCCACTGGCACGGTCGGGATGATCACCGAGCCGGCCCAGGCCGAACACATCCTGCGCACCTGCCAGGCCGATATCATCTTCCTCGCTCGCGAGCTGTTGCGTGATCCGTACTGGGCGCTGCATGCCGATGATGACCTGGGCGGACGCAAGGCCACCTGGCCGGCGCAGTACCAGCGGGCGACGCATCGGGACCAGCCGATCCATGAGTCGGATTTGCGCGACTGAGCGGCCGCTGAAACAAAAAGCCCCGGTCTCATTGGCCGAGGCTTTTTGTTTATCTGATTGAAAAAATTTGGTGCTTGTACCGGCCTCATCGTCGGATCGCCGCCCGGAGCAGGCTCGCTCCCACAAAAGGATCACAAAGGGCTGTCCACTGTGGGAGCGAGCCTGCTCGCGAAGGCGTCATTCCTGACGCAGCAGGGCTCAGGGATACTTACGCTTATCCGGCGCCGGCGGGAAGTACTGGTACAACCAGGTCTCGCTCAACGTCCGGTCCTTGGAGCGAATGAACAGGCGCATCTCCACCGGGTCCACGCGGTCGTCAGTTGGGTACCAGTCGAAGGTGATGCGATAACCCTTGATCGCGTCCAGCACCAGCACGTTGAAATCCTTGACCTCGCCGTGGGAGCAGGTCACCACCGGCTCGATGCCGGTGCCCGATGGCAACTGATCGAGACCGCCACCGGTAAAGTCCACCGCGAAGCGCCGTGCCCAGACGGTGGGGTAGTGTTCGCCGGGAGCCCAGCCTTCGATGAAGCCGCCCATGCCGGAACGGGTGGCGTCGACGCGGGCCAGGTCCGTGCTGACCGGTGGCAGGGCGCTCCAGTAGAGTTTGTAGCCATAGTTCAACGAATCGCCGGCAGCGACCGGTTTTTTCGGCGTCCAGAACGCAACGATGTTATCCAGGGTCTCGCCGGTGGTAGGAATTTCCAGCAGGTCGACCGAGCCTTCGCCCCAAGCGGTCGTAGGTTCGACCCACAGGCTTGGCCGTTTGCTGTACCAATCCACGGTGTCCTGGTAACTCTCGAAGTCGTGGTCGGTTTGCACCAGGCCGAAACCTTTCGGGTTGTTGTCGGCGAATGCATTGAACTGCAAGGTGGCGGGGTTGTTCAGCGGACGGCAGACCCACTCGCCGTTGCCGCGCCACATGGCCAGGCGATCGGAGTCGTGTATCTGCGGGTGAATGGTGTCGCACATGCGTCGCTCGACGGTGCCGCAACTGAACATGCTGGTCATCGGCGCGATGCCCAATTGCTCGATGGCGGTACGGGCGTTGACGTGCGCGTCGACTTCCATCACCACCCGGGTAGGCTGGCAGTCGATGTCAAAGCGGTAGGCACCGGTGGCGCTCGGTGAGTCGAGCAGGGCATAGACCACAAAGCGGGTGCTGTTCTTGTCCGGCGTTTCGAACCAGAACTTGGTGAAGTCGGGGAATTCCTCGCGTTTTTTTGCGTACGTGTCGATGGCCAGGCCGCGGGCAGACAAGCCGTACTGGCCGGTGGCGTCCACCGCGCGGAAGTAGCTGGCGCCGAGAAACGAAACGATGTCGTGCCGGTCCAGCTCCGGTGCCTTGAACACCCGGAACCCTGCGAACCCGAGGTCGCCGGTGAGCTGCGAGGTATTGACCGTGGTCTTCTCGTAGTTGAACAGTTCCGGGCGAAAGTGTACTTCACGCGCCATGCGGGTCTTCGGGTCGACGCTGTACATGCGCACCGGCTGCTTGAAGCCCATGCCGACATGGAAAAATTGCACGTCCAGCTTGCCGTCCAGTTCATTCCATAGCGAATGATTGGCGTCGTACTGGATGGCATTGAACTGCAAGGGGGACATCTGGGCCAGCGTCGGCGGCAGGACTTGCTTGGTGTCGACGTAGCGGCTTGCGGCCAGTCGCAGGGCCTGGTCTTTCAATTGGTTGAAATCGAAGGGACGGGCTTCGCCGTCGGCGGTCTGATCGGCAGCCCAGGCACGTGCGGCCATGAGCCCGGAGGCCGACAGTCCGGTGTAGGCGGCGAAGGCCATGGAGGCCTTGAGCAGATTCCTGCGGTGCATAAATACAACCTTATCTGAAGACAATCCCGAGCCGATCCTGGCAACAGAGACTGGTAAAGGAGTTCGGACATGCCTTTGGCCAAACGCGACGAACGTTAGAACAGATGCCTGAGAGCTGGATCGGTTCACCGAAACGCAAAATCATAGGGGAAATGCCCGCTTGGAGAGATGGCAAAGCGTGGCTTGGTTAAAAATTCTTACAGTTATTTCTGTTTTTGTGAGGATTCGGGAATTTTTTGATCAATTACTTTATGACTGTCTTTACGCTTTGAATCGACGTAACGAAGGACAACCCATGACCAAAATACAGAGCATTACCGAAATGCTGGGGATCTTTCCTGGCCTGACCAGAACACGGAGCAAACGCCCGCTCAGCCTGGAGGAAATGAGGCTGGTCGAGCGTTATCGAGAGTTGTCGGAAAGCGACCGGATCGCCATGCGTTATCTGATGGATGCGATGGGCCGTGCTTCGCGGTTTTGAGCGGGAATCGCAGCAGTTCGAATCCAGCTTTCCTGTTGGGTAATTCGGGTCACAAAAGCCACAGCACATCTCCCACCGTAAACGACAGTTGCAGGTCTGAGCGCGAAGTATTACTTTTTCATAAAAGTAATACCTTAAGGAGAATACAATGCCGACGACTATGACAAGTAAAGGGCAGGTCACCATTCCCAAACCCATCCGCGATGCATTGCACTTGATGCCTGGTAGTGCAGTTGAGTTCAGCATCAATGCGCGCGGTGAAGTGGTGCTGCATGCCGGCAGGCCAGAAACAACGGCCGCAGCCATCAGCGATCGTTTCGAAGCGGTACGTGGCAAGGCGGATATCAAATGGCGTACGGACGATCTTATGGCGCTGCTGCGCGGTGACGACTGATGATATTAGTTGATACCAACGTTCTGATCGATGTGCTGGAGGATGATCCGGTTTGGGCTGACTGGTCTATCCAGCAGCTGCGTGCCCAATCCAGAGCTCATGACTTGGTCATCAATCCAATTATTTACGCAGAGCTGTCCCAGACTTTTTCCACCTTCGAAGCCTTGGATGAGGTGGTCGAGAAGCTGGGGCTGGTGCTGCAGGAAATACCCAGACCAGCATTGTTTCTGGCAGGGAAGGCTTTTGTGCGGTATCGAAAAGTGGGCGGTGGAAAAAGTAACGTCCTTGCAGATTTTTTTATCGGTGCACATGCGGCTGTGAAGCGCCTCCCTTTGCTCACCCGTGATGCGAAGCGTTACCGGAATTATTTCCCCTCGGTCGAGTTGGTAGCGCCATCCTGAATGGCGCATCACCACGACCAATCACCTTGATCGTGGAGTGCCTGCCGTTGGCTTAGGCTCAATGCTTGAACATCACATGCCGCACCACCGTGTAATCCTCCAGCCCATACATCGACATGTCTTTGCCATAGCCGGAACGTTTCTGACCGCCATGGGGCATTTCGCTGACGAGCATGAAGTGCGTATTCACCCAGGTGCAGCCGTATTGCAGGCGTGCCGACAAGCGATGGGCGCGGCCGATGTCGGCGGTCCACACCGATGAGGCCAGGCCGTAGTCCGAATCGTTGGCCCAAGCCAGAACTTGTGCTTCATCGAGAAATGGCGTGACGGACACCACCGGACCGAACACCTCGCGGCGGACGATTTCGTCGTCCTGCTGGACGTCGGCCAGCACCGTCGGCTCGAAGAAGAAACCGTTGCCGTCCACGGCCTTGCCACCAGTGACCAGGCGGATGTGGGGCTGGGCGATGGCCCGCTCGACGAAGCCGGCCACTCGGTCGCGGTGTTGAGCGGTGATCAACGGTCCCATCTCGGTATCGGGTTCGCTCTGCAGGCCGTACTTGATGCTGGCGACGGCGGCGCCGAGTTTTTCGACAAATTTGTCGTAGATGCCTTGCTGGGCATAGATGCGGCAAGCGGCCGTGCAGTCCTGGCCGGCGTTGTAGAAGCCGAAGGTGCGGATGCCTTCCACCGCAGCATCAATGTCGGCGTCATCGAAGATGATCACCGGGGCCTTGCCGCCCAGTTCCATGTGCGTGCGCTTGACGCTCTCGGCGGTGCTGGAAATGATGTTCGAGCCGGTGGCGATGGAGCCGGTCAGGGAGACCATGCGGACTTTCGGGTGCGTGACGAGCGGCTGGCCGACGGTTTGCCCGCGACCGAAGACGACGTTGAGCACACCTGCCGGGAAAATTTCCGACGCTAGTTCCGCCAGGCGCAACGCGGTCAGTGGTGTCTGTTCCGACGGCTTGAGCACCACCGTATTACCAGCGGCCAGGGCCGGGGCGATTTTCCAGGCGACCATCATCAACGGGTAGTTCCACGGGGCGATGGAAGCGATCACGCCCACCGGGTCGCGACGGATCATCGAGGTGTGCCCCGGCAGGTACTCGCCGCCCGCCGAGCCGTTCATGCAACGGCTGGCGCCGGCGAAGAAACGGAACACATCGGCGATCGCCGGGATTTCATCGTTCAGGGCGGCGCTCAATGGCTTGCCGCAGTTGTCCGATTCGAGCCTGGCCAGTTCTTCACCATTGGCCTCGATGGCATCGGCCAGCTTGAGCAGCAGCAGGGAGCGGTCCTTGGGCGGCACTTGCGACCAGGCATCGAAAGCGCTGTCGGCGGCGCGCACGGCGGCGTCGACCTGGGCCTCGCTGGCTTCATTGATTTCCACCAGGACCCGGCCCAGCGCCGGATTGAAGACGGCCTGGCCAGGGCCGTCGCCGTTCACCAGATGGCCGTTGATCAACAGTTTGGTTTGCATGTCCGTGTCCTCTTGAACGCTGTTGTTTTCCTGTGGGAGCGAGCCTGCTCGCGATGGCGATGCAACAGTCGACATCGCTGCTGAATGCTGATCTGTCATCGCGAGCAGGCTCGCTCCCACATGGCATAGTTTTCATTGGGGCCTGGGTTACTTCCCGCCACTCCCCGCCACGCTCTCCCCGCCGCGCGTCAGGTAATACGCGCCGAGTATCGGCAGCATCGTCACCAACATCACCAGCATCGCCACCACATTGGTCACTGGCACGTCGCGAGGGCGGCTGAGCTGGTTGAGCAGCCAGAGCGGCAGCGTGCGCTCATGACCGGCGGTGAACGTGGTGACGATGATTTCATCGAACGACAAGGCAAAAGCCAGCATCCCGCCGGCCAGCAGGGCCGACCCCAGATTAGGCAGGATGATGTAGCGAAAGGTCTGCCAGCCGTCGGCGCCCAGGTCCATCGACGCTTCGATCAGGCTGTGGGAGGTGCGGCGCAGACGGGCGATGACGTTGTTGTAGACGATCACCACGCAGAAAGTCGCATGACCGACGATGATGGTGAACATGCCGGGTTCGATGCCCAGGGTCTTGAACGTCGCCAACAGCGCGATGCCGGTGATGATCCCCGGCAGTGCAATTGGCAGGATCAGCATCAGCGAGATACCCTGCTTGCCGAAAAAATCACGGCGGTACAGTGCCGCCGACGCGAGTGTGCCGAGCACCATGGCGATCAGGGTGGCGACGGCTGCGATCTGCAATGACAACCTGATCGCCTCCAGCACGTCCGGGCGCGAGAAGGCGACGCTGAACCACTTCAGGGTCAGGCCCTTGGGCGGGAAGCTGAACGCAGCGTCTTCAGTGTTGAAGGCATAGAGGAAAATGATCAGGATCGGGAAATGCAGGAACACCAGCCCGCCCCATGCCGCGATCCGCAAGCCCCACGAGGCCTTGGAGTCAGAGCGCATCGAAAGCCCCCAGTCGCTTGACGACAGACAGATAGATGGCGATCAGCACGATGGGCACCAGCGTGAACGCCGCGGCCATGGGCATGTTGCCGATGGCGCCTTGCTGGGCGTAGACCATGCTGCCAACGAAGTAGCCCGGCGGGCCCACCAACTGGGGCACGATGAAATCCCCCAGGGTCAGCGAAAAGGTGAAGATCGAGCCGGCGGCAATGCCCGGGATCGACAGCGGCAGGATTACCTGCATGAAGGTCTGGCGTGGCCTGGCGCCGAGGTCCGCCGAAGCTTGCAGCAGCGATGGCGGCAGCCGTTCCAGGGAGGCCTGGATCGGCAGGATCATGAACGGCAGCCAGATGTAGACGAACACCAGGAAGCGCCCCAGGTGCGAAGTAGACAGCGTGCTGCCACCGACGCCGGGAATGCCCAGCACGAACTGCAACACCGGCCCCAGCCCCAGGTGCTGGATGAACCACTGCGCCACGCCGCCCTTGGCCAGCAGCAGTGTCCAGGCGTAGGCCTTGACGATGTAGCTGGCCCACATCGGCAGCATCACCGCGATGTAGAAAAACGCCTTGGTCTTGCCGCTGGTGTAGCGCGCCATGTAGTAGGCGATCGGGAAGGCGACAATGGCGCTGGCGATGGACACCGCGATCGCCATGGTCAATGTCCGCGCAATGATGTCGAAATTCGACGGCTGGAACAGCGCCGAGAAATTAGCCAGGGTCAGGTCCGGCGTGACCGCCATGGTGAAGTCGTCGAAGGTATAAAAGCCTTGCCACAGCAAGGTCAGCAGCGAGCCCAGGTAGATCGCGCCGAACCAGATCAGCGGTGGCACCAGCAACAGCGACAGGTACAGGTTGGGTCGCCGGTACAGCAGGTTCGAAAAGCGTCGCAACGGCGAACCGTGTGTCTCGGTTCGAGTCATGGCCAGGGTACTCATTTCAGGCCTCGCTGCCGGCGGTATCGTGCAGGGCAACCATCGCCTCGCGGGCCCAGCGCACGGCGAGGCGCTGGCCGGTCTGGTGCTGGGCGCCGTTGTCGTCCCATTGGCTGTTGGCCTGGCTGAGGCTCAGGGTCTGGCCGTTTTCCAGCTTCAACTCGTAGCGCGTGGCGCTGCCCTGGTACTGGATGTCGTGAAGCAGGCCGCTGACTTCGATTTCATCGCCTGCCAGCAGACCTTCGGCAAAGCGCACGTGTTCCGGGCGGATCGAGAACGGCTGTGGATAACCGCTCAGTTGCCTGGCCAACTCACCGCGAATCACGTTGGAAGTGCCGACGAATTCGGCGACGAAGGTGGTGGCCGGCTTCATGTACAGGTTGCGTGGGGTATCGACCTGTTCGATCCGGCCCTTGTTGAACACCGCCACGCGATCGGACATCGACAGGGCCTCGGTCTGGTCGTGGGTAACGAAGATGAAGGTGATACCCAACTGGCGTTGCAGTTTTTTCAACTCGCTTTGCATCTGTTCGCGCAGCTTCAGGTCGAGCGCGCCCAAGGGCTCATCCAGCAGCAACACACGCGGGCGATTGACCAGCGCGCGGGCCAGGGCAACGCGCTGGCGCTGGCCACCGGACAGTTGCACCGGCTTGCGTTCGCCATAGCCGCCCAGGGCAACCATCTCCAGCGCTTCATCGGCGCGCCTGATGCGCTCGGCCTTGGCGACGCCTTTGACTTTCAGGCCGTAGGCGACGTTGTCGCGTACGTTCATGTGTGGGAACAGGGCGTAGTCCTGGAACACCGTGTTGACGTCCCGCTGATACGGCGCGAGCCCGACGGCTTCCTCTCCATGGATGCGAATCGAACCGGCGCTGGGCTGCTCGAACCCGGCAATCAGCCGCAGGCAAGTGGTCTTGCCCGAGCCGGACGGGCCGAGCATGGAAAAGAACTCGCCGTCCTGGATGTCGATGGAGACCCGGTCAACGGCCTTCACCTCGCCGAACTGACGGGAAACGTGAGTGAACTGGACTGCAAGCGTCATGGTGCGGTGCTCCAGAAAGCGGGGCGGGTATGAAATCTCAACGGTTGGAACGCGGTCCCGTGGCGAGGGAGCTTGCTCCCGCTGGGTGGCGTAGCCACCCCAAAACCAGCCGATGCGGTGGGTCAGCTAATACCGCGTCGGTCCATGTTGGGCGCGCTTCGCGCGCCAGCGGGAGCAAGCTCCCTCGCCACAGGGGCTACTCCCATTGATGTGCAGGGGATTAGCGTCCACCCATGATCGCAATGTAATCCTGCGTCCAGCGGCTGTACGGCACGAACTTGCCGCCTTCGGCTTGTGGGGTTTTCCAGAAGGCGATCTTGTCGAACTGGTCGAACCCGTTGGTCTTGCAACCCTCGGCGCCCAGCAGTTCGCTTGCCTTGCACGCCTCGGGCACGGCCGGCAACGAGCCGAACCAGGCGGCTACGTCGCCCTGGACTTTCGGCTGCAGCGACCAGTCCATCCATTTATAGGCGCAGTTGGGGTGCTTGGCCTCGGCGTGCAGCATCGTCGTGTCAGCCCAGCCGGTGGCGCCCTCCTTGGGGATCGTCGAGGCGATTGGCTGTTTTTCGTTGATCAGGCCGTTGACCTGGTATGGCCAGGCGCCGGATGCGACCACGCCTTCGTTCTTGAAATCGCTCATCTGCACGGTCGTGTCATGCCAGTAGCGGTGGATCAACGGCTGCTGGGCACGCAGTAATTCCAGCACGGCCTTGTACTGGGCTTCGTCGAGTTGATACGGATCCTTGATGCCCAGCTCGGGCTTGGCGGTCTTGAGGTAAAGCGCCGCGTCGGCGATGTAGATCGGCCCATCGTAGGCTTGCACCCGGCCCTTGTTCGGCTTGCCGTCGGGCAGGTTCTGCGCCTCGAACAGGACGCTCCAGCTGGTCGGCGCTTGCTTGAATACTTCGGTGTTGTACATCAGTACGTTCGGCCCCCACTGGTACGGCGTCCCGTAGGTCTGTTGGCTGACCACGTACCACGGCGCGTCCTTGAGGCGCGGGTCGAGGTTTTTCCAGTTGGCGATCAACGCGGTATTGATCGGCTGCACGCGTTTGCCGGCAATCAGCCGTAGCGAGGCATCGCCCGACGCGGTGACCAGGTCGTAGCCGCCCTTGGTCATCAGGCTGACCATTTCGTCGGAGGTGGCGGCGGTCTTGACGTTGACCTTGCAGCCGGTTTCTTTCTCGAAACCGCTGACCCAGTCATAGGCCTTGTCGCTTTCGCCGCGTTCGATGTAGCCCGGCCAGGCGACGATATCCAGTTGGCCTTCGCCAGCGCCAATGGCCTTGAGCGGTTCGGCGGCCTGGAGGCTGGCGCTGGCCAGCAGCGCCGTGGTGATTGCGCTGAGCAATGCGGTCTTGTGCGCGTACATGGAAATCCCTCTTGCTTTAATTATGGTCGGGGCAGTTTTCGAACGGGGTGAAGCGCCATGGCTGGCCTGTTATTAGAGTAGTGCTGTTCCCTACAGATGCTGGCCGTGGTGGGCCATGATGTGGCGCACCACGCTGTAGTCCTGAAGCGAATCGCTGGACAGGTCCTTCCCATAGCCTGAGCGTTTCAGGCCGCCGTGGGGCATTTCGCTGACCAGCATGAAATGACTGTTGATCCAGGTGCAGCCGTATTGCAGCCGCGCCGCCACCTGCATCGCCTTGTCGAGGTTGTGGGTCCAGACCGAGGAGGCCAGGCCGTATTCCGAATCGTTGGCCCAGTCCACCGCCTGGCTGAGTTCATCGAAACGGGTCACGGTGACCACCGGGCCAAATACTTCGCGCTGGACGATCTCGTCGCTTTGCTTGCAGCCTGCCAACAGCGTGGGCTGGTAATAGAAACCGGCGCCGGAATGCACCGCCGCGCCGGTGATGCGCTCGATATGCGGCTGGCCGAGGGCACGCTCGACGAAACTGGCGACGCGGTCGCGCTGGCGGGTGCTGATCAGCGGGCCGATTTCGTTGTCGGCGTCGCGCTTGCCGGCAAAGCGCAGGCTGCTGACCGCCGCGCCGAGTTCAGCCACCAGCCGGTCGTGAATCCCGGCCTGGGCGTAGATCCGGCACGCAGCGGTGCAATCCTGGCCAGCGTTGTAGTAACCATAGGTGCGTACACCCTCGACCACTGCCTGCAGGTCGGCGTCGTCACAGACGATCACCGGGGCTTTGCCGCCCAGTTCCAGGTGCGTGCGCTTGAGGGTTTTTGCCGCGGCCTGGAGGATTTTCTGGCCGGTGACGATATCGCCCGTCAACGAGACCATGCGCACCTTGGGGTGGCTGACCAGATGGCTGCCGACACCTTCGCCGCCACCGCAGATGACGTTGATGACGCCGCGCGGCAGGATCTCGGCCAGGATCGGTGCAAGGGCCAGGATCGACAGCGGCGTGTGTTCCGAAGGCTTGAACACCAAGGTATTGCCGGCGGCGAGGGCCGGGGCGATTTTCCAGGCCGCCATCATGATCGGGTAGTTCCAGGGCGCAATGGACGCCACCACGCCAATCGGGTCGCGACGCACCATGCTGGTGTAGCCCGGCAAGTATTCGCCGCTGAGCTGGCCGGTCTGGCAGCGTACGGCGCCGGCAAAAAAACGGAACACATCCACCGTGGCGCTCAGGTCGTCCTGACGCGCCAGGTGCAGTGGCTTGCCACAGTTCAGGGATTCGAGACGGGCCAGGTAATCGGCGTTTTTTTCGACAGCGCCGGCGATCTCCAACAGCAGGTTCGAGCGTTGTTGCGGCGTGGTGCGCGACCAGCCGTCAAAGGCCTGATGAGCCGCGAGGATCGCGGCTTCGACCTGTTCGGTACTGGCCTCGGCGATGTGGGCGAGCACTTCACCGGTGGCCGGGTTGAGGATCGGCTCGACAAAGCCCTCGCCGGGTACGCTTTCGCCGTCGATCAACAACGCTGTACATAACGGGGTTTGCGTGCCGGCCATATTCGCCTTCTCTTTTTTATAACGGTGAACACAGACCCTGTGGGAGCGAGCTTGCTCGCGATAGCGGTATGACAGGCAGCATTAAATTGACTGAAAGACCGCTATCGCGAGCAAGCTCGCTCCCACAATGGCTCGCTCCCACATTGGATTGTGGGGGCTGCAGCAAGACTAGTGCCCAGCCACCAAGCCGACAAATTCGAAATACTCAAGGCAGCATTCGATTAAATAGATGGCTTGCGTCCGTGGGGCTGTTCGCGGGCAACAGCCAGGAACGGGTCGACCGAGGCCGGGCGTGCCGTGCCTCGGCGCCAGGCGAGTCCGACATCCAGCGTCTGGTTGAGGTCGGCGATGGGTCGTGCCTCGATGATGTCGCCTTCCAGCGACCATGGGCGGTAAGTCATGTCCGGTTGGATCGAAACCCCCAGCCCGGCCGCCACCAGGCTGCGCACCGCTTCGGTCGAGGCGGTACGCAGAGTGATCTGCGGTTGCAGGCCCGCACCGCGCCACAGGCGTTGCGCGTTGCGATCCATCTCGTCGACGTTCAGTTGGATCAACGGCTCGCGAGCCACATCCGCAAGGCTGATGCTGTCGTGTTCGAGCAACGGATGCTGGGCCGGCAGCCACAAACGATGGGGCGAGTGGGTCAGTACTTCGGTTTGCAGGGCGTGGCGGTCTTCCAGGTTGGACAGGATCAGCACACCGACGTCGATCTCGCCGCTGACCAGCAGATGTTCGATATAGGGGCGTTCGTCCTCCATCACGCGGATGGCCACATTGGGGTAGGCGCGCTGGAAGCGGGTCAAGAGGTCCGCCAGATAGTACCCGGCGACCAGGCTGGTCACGCCGACGGTTACCTGTCCGGCAACCTGGTCGGTGCTTTGTTGCAGGCTGCGCTTGGCGTTGTCGACGGTGGCGAGTATCAGGTGCGCCTGACGCAGGAACTGATGCCCCTGGTGGGTCAGCGTCATGCCCTTGGCGTGACGGTTGAACAGACTGACGCCGATTTCCTCTTCCAGTTGCTGGATGGCCAGGGTCAGGGTGGATTGGGAGATGAACGCGGTTTGCGCGGCGGCGGAAATCGAACCGGTTTCGGCTACCGCGATGAAATGACGGATCTGGCGCAGGGTCATCATTGTTGGATACCCAGGAAACGTATTTATCGATGTCTTGGAGTGTATATCGTTTTTATCGAATGGCTGCGGCTGCCTTCCAATCACCGGCAAGTCCGTAGGCAACATCTCGAAGCAATCTGGCCGAGGGTGGTGGGGCACTTTCGATCTACGCTGGGGGCCTTATGATCCGGTTAACCCGAATGCGTGGAGGCAGCAAATGAACACCCGTGGATTGCTCGATCAGTTACTCAAGTCCGGTCAGGAAATGTTGCAGAACAAGGCCGGCGGCTCCCAGGGCAAGTCGTCCGGCGGTCTGGGTGGTTTGCTCGGCGGCTCCGGCAACCTCGGCGGAATGCTCTCCGGCGCAGGGGGCGGGGCGCTGGCGGCCAGCGCCATGGGGTTGCTGCTGGGCAACAAGAAAGCCCGTAGCTTTGGCGGCAAGGCCCTGACTTATGGCGGCCTGGCTGCATTGGGCGTGATTGCCTACAAGGCTTATGGCAACTGGCAGGCCCAGCAGGGCAATGCGCCGAAAACCGAACCGCAGACCCTCGACCGCGTCCCACCGGCGCAGGTCGAACAGCACAGCCAGGCGATCCTCAAGGCCCTGGTCGCGGCGGCCAAGGCCGACGGCCATGTGGACGAACGCGAGCGTCAACTGATCGAAGGCGAATTCACCAAGCTCGACAACGACCAGGAACTGCAACACTGGCTGCACGCCGAGCTCAACAAACCGCTGGATCCCAGCGACGTCGCCCGGGCGGCCAGCACACCGGAAATCGCCGCCGAAATGTACATCGCCAGCGTGATGCTGGTGGATGAGGAAAACTTCATGGAGAAATCCTACCTCGACGAACTGGCGCGACAACTCAAGCTGGAACCGGGACTGAAGGCGGAGCTGGAGAAGCAGGTGCGTCAGGCGGCTGCATGATCCTGTCTCAGGAAATAATTTTGTGATGTTTGAACAATAATTGCCCACCACTTTCCCTGTGGGAGCGAGCTTGCTCGCGATGGCGTCCGGTCAGTCAGTATTTTATTCACTGACCCACCGGCATCGCGAGCAAGCTCGCTCCCACAGGAGCATCGCTCAACCTGAAAAATCGCAATCCTCGGCTTCGTCAAATTCCCCCAGACCGCCATACAGACGCACCACCACCCTCGGCTATACTCCCGGCAATTCAAAGTACCCGAGGTTTTCCTGTGAAGAACTGGACGTTGCGCCAACGCATTCTGGCGAGTTTTGCGGTGATCATTGCCATCATGTTGCTGATGGTGGTGGTCACTTACTCGCGCTTGTTGAAGATCGAGGCCAGTGAACAGGAAGTACGTACCGACGCCGTTCCAGGGGTGTATTACAGTTCCATGATCCGTGGGGGCTGGGTCGACAGTTACGTCAAGACCCAGCAGCTCGTGGGTCTGTCCGATCAGCGGGAAATCAACGACGAAGACAAAGCGCTCTACCAGCGGTACGAGCAGCATCTGCGCGATGAAATGCAGCAATATCAGAAGCTGATCCAGGACCCGGCCGACCAGGCCTCATTCGATGAATTCGAAGTCAATCACCAGGACTTCAACAAAGCCCTGGCGAAGGTACTGGATCTGTACCAGCGCAAGGACTACGAAGGCGCTCGGCTGGCGGTGGAAAAAGACCTGACGCCGGCATGGCTCGAGGGTCGCGGACACTTGAACCAGATTATCGAGCGCAATCGTGAGTTGGCTGAGCAGGCCGCCCTGACCATCGGCCGTGCGGTGACAGCCGCCGAGGTCGCCATGGGCCTGTCGTTTGTCGTTGCGGTGCTGGTGGCTGTTCTTTGCGGCCTGTTGCTGATGCGCGCGATCATGGCGCCGATGAGCCGCATCGTCGAGATACTCGATGTCATGCGCAGCGGCGATTTGAGCGGACGCCTGAACCTGGCGCGCAAAGACGAGTTCGGCGCTGTGGAGACCGGCTTCAACGACATGATGGCCGAGTTGACGTCGCTGGTCTCCCAGGCCCAGCGTTCCTCGGTGCAGGTCACCACCTCGGTGACCGAGATCGCCGCGACCTCACGGCAGCAACAGGCCACGGCCACCGAAACCGCCGCCACCACCACCGAGATCGGCGCGACGTCCCGTGAAATCGCCGCCACCTCTCGCGACCTGGTGCGCACCATGACCGAAGTCTCCAGCGCCGCCGACCAGGCCTCTGTCGCCGCCGGCTCAGGTCAGCAAGGCCTGGCGCGCATGGAAGAGACCATGCATTCGGTGATGGGCGCCGCTGACCTGGTGAACGCCAAGCTGGCGATCCTCAACGAGAAGGCCGGTAACATCAACCAGGTGGTGGTGACCATCGTCAAGGTCGCCGACCAGACCAACCTGTTGTCGCTCAACGCCGCCATCGAGGCCGAGAAGGCCGGTGAGTACGGACGCGGTTTCGCCGTGGTCGCCACAGAGGTACGGCGTCTGGCCGATCAGACCGCTGTCGCCACCTACGACATCGAGCAGATGGTTCGCGAGATCCAGTCCGCTGTCTCGGCGGGTGTGATGGGCATGGACAAATTTTCCGAGGAAGTGCGCCGTGGCATGGCCGAGGTACAGCAGATCGGCGAGCAATTGTCGCAGATCATCCATCAGGTCCAGGCGCTGGCGCCGCGGGTGTTGATGGTCAACGAAGGCATGCAGGCCCAGGCCACCGGCGCCGAGCAGATCAATCACGCCCTGGTGCAACTGGGCGATGCCAGCAGCCAGACCGTGGAGTCCCTGCGCCAGGCCAGTTCCGCCATCGACGAGCTCAGCCAGGTAGCCGTGGGCCTGCGCAGCGGCGTCTCGCGTTTCAAAGTCTGATGAGCGATTTCGATGCCCGACGCGGTACCGGGCCGGCGGCCCGGCAGGCGTTGTTCCTGGTGTTTTGCATCGGTAACGAGCGCTACGCCCTGCAAGCCATCGATGTGGTGGAGGTGCTACCGCGCCTGCCGCTCAAGCCGATTGCCCGGACGCCGTCCTGGGTGGCCGGGGTATTCGCCTGGCGTGGCCGGGTGGTGCCGGTGCTCGATCTGTGCGCCTTGACCTTCGGCCAGGCCGCCGAGGCGCGCACCAGCACCCGGCTGGTGCTGGTCAATTATCGGCCCCAGGCGCAGCACGCAGCGCACGTGCTGGGTTTGATCCTGGAACAGGCCACCGACACCCTGCGTTGTGATCCGGCCGACTTCAAGCCTTATGGCCTGGACAATCCCCAGGCGCCTTACCTGGGCCCGGTGCGGGAGGATGCCCAAGGAATGTTGCAGTGGGTACGAGTCAACGATTTGCTCGACGAGTCGGTGCGTGCGGTGCTGTTCCCCACGCCGCCGCTGGACCTTGATGGTTTCGAGGATCGGCGATGAACAACGACCAGCGTTTTTTCGATTTCCTCAAGGAGCGCATCGGCCTGGACGTGACGTCCGTCGGCACCGCGATTATCGAGCGGGCCGTGCGCCAGCGCGTCCTTGCCGTGCCCGGCCGGACCACCGATGACTATTGGCAAAGCCTGCAACATTCTGCCCAGGAGCAGCAGGCGCTGATCGAAGCGGTGATCGTCCCGGAGACCTGGTTCTTCCGTTATCCCGAATCCTTCGCGACGCTGGGGCGACTGGCCTCCCAGCGCCTCGCCGCGATCAAGCACCTGCGCGCCCTGCGCATCCTCAGCCTGCCATGCTCCACTGGCGAAGAGCCGTATTCGATCGCCATGGCCCTGTTCGACGCAGGCCTCGGGCCGCATCAGTTCAAAGTCGATGCGATGGACGTCAGCCCGCTGTCCGTTGATAAAGCCCGGCAAGCGCGTTACGGCAGGAACTCCTTCCGTGGCGCGGACCTTGGTTTTCGCGAACGGTATTTCAGTGCCGAGGAGGACGGCTATTACCTCGATGAGCGCATACGTGAACAGGTGCGCCTGCAAGTGGGCAACCTCTTGGATCCGGCCTTGCTGGTGAATGAGGCGCCGTATGATTTCGTGTTCTGTCGCAACCTGCTGATCTATTTCGACCAGCCGACCCAGCAACAGGTATTCGAGGTGCTCAAGCGCCTGACCCATCAGGACGGCGTCTTGTTCATCGGTCCCGCCGAGGGCAGTTTGCTGGGGCGGCTAGGCATGCGCTCGATCGGCATCCCCCAATCGTTCGCCTTCAGCCGCCAAGGCGCGCCCGAGCCGCAACCGCTGCCAACGCTGTTGCCAAGTCCGCTGCCGATTCGCCAGCCGCCACCCCGAGTCGCTGCGTCGCCGCTTCAGCCTCGACCGTTTGCAGCCAGCGTGACGCCGATCGCCCCACCCAGGAGCAGCGACGCGGTGACCTTGCTGGCCAATATCGCCGCCCTGGCCAACGGCGGCAAAAGCGCTGAGGCCCGTGCGGCTTGCGAAGAGTATTTGCGCAACCATGCGCCCAGCGCGCAGGTGTTCTATTGGCTGGGTCTGCTCAGCGACATGGCCGGCAACGCGCTCGAGGCCCAGGGTTTTTATCGCAAGGCGCTGTATCTTGAACCGCAACACGCCGAGGCCCTGGTGCATCTAGCGGCGCTGCTGGCATCCCAGGGAGACGTGGCCGGTGCCCGTCGATTGCAGGAACGTGCGGCCCGCAGTGGGCGCCCGGCTGAGAGTGAGCGCAAACGATGAGTGGTTCGGCTTCCTATAACGTGACTCATGACGATGCCCAGGCCATCGATGACTGCTGGAACCGCATCGGGGTTCACGGCGACAAGTCCTGCCCATTGCTGGTCGAACATATCCATTGCCGCAACTGTTCGGTGTACTCGGCGGCGGCCACCCGTTTGCTCGACCGTTATGCCCTGCGCCAGGATGATCGAGAGCTGGCTCTTGCGCCGGTCGACAGTGACATCGTCACGCGCTCGGTATTGATGTTCCGCCTGGGAGAAGAATGGTTGGGCTTGAGTACTCGCAGCCTGGTGGAAGTGGCGCCGTTGCAGCCGATCCATTCGCTGCCGCACCAGCGTTCGCGTGCCTTGCTCGGCGTTGCGAATGTGCGCGGCGCCCTGGTGGCCTGCCTGTCGCTAGTCGAGTTGTTGGGGCTGGAGCCTGGTTCGGCTGCGCCTTCCGGTGGGCGGATCATGCCGCGCATGCTGATTATCGCCGCCCAGGGCGGACCGGTATTGGTGCCGGTGGATGAGGTGGACGGCATTCATGCGATTGACGAACGCATCCTGGCGGGTGCTTCGCAATCGGCGGGCAAGTACACCCGTGGCGTGTTGCAGTACAAAGGCCGCAGCCTGCGTTGGCTGGATGAAGAGCAGTTGTTGTCCGCCGTGTCCCGGAGCCTGTCATGACCCCCGATCAGATGCGCGACGCCTCGTTGCTCGAACTGTTCAGCCTGGAAGCCGAGGCTCAGACCCAGGTACTCAGCGCCGGCCTGCTGGCCCTGGAGCGTGACCCGACCCAGGCTGACCACCTTGAGTCATGCATGCGCGCGGCCCACTCGCTCAAGGGCGCCGCGCGAATCGTCGGGATCCCCGCCGGGGTCAGCGTGGCCCACGTCATGGAAGATTGCCTGGTCAGCGCCCAGGAACGCCGCCTGGTATTGCGTGCCGAGCATATCGACGCCTTGCTGCAAGGCACCGACCTGCTGACGCGCATCGCGACCCCAGGCAACAGCGTCGGCGCCGAGGACATCGAGGCCTATGTCGCGTTATTGGGGCGCCTGCTGGATCCTGCCGCTGCGGCGGCTTCAAGCGCCATGTCGCCGACCAGCGAGATACCCCTCGAGCCCGTGCGGGTCGAGATGCCTGAGCCTGTGCCCATGCCCATGGAGCCTGTAGAACCGGCGGCAAGGAAAAAGCATGTCACCGAGGAGGGCGAACGGGTCTTGCGGGTCACTGCCGGGCGCCTCAACAGCCTGTTGGACCTGTCGAGCAAGTCGCTGGTCGAAACCCAGCGTCTCAAGCCTTGGCTGGCGACCCTGCTGCGGCTCAAGCGCCAGCAAGGCAATGGCCTGCGTGCTCTTGAAGACCTGAATGTGCATCTCAAGGACCATGCCTTGAGTCTCCAGGCCCAGGAGGCGCTCAACGATGCCCGGCGCCTGTTGGCGGAAACCCAGCAGATCCTGGCGCAAAAAACCGCTGAGCTGGATGAGTTTGCCTGGCAGGCTGGCCAGCGCGCACAAGTGTTGTACGACACGGCGCTGGCTTGCCGCATGCGCCCGTTTGCCGATGTGCTTGCGGGCCAGGCGCGCATGGTTCGTGACCTGGGACGCAGCCTGGGCAAACAGGTACGCCTGGAAATCGAAGGCGAGAAAACCCAGGTCGATCGCGACGTACTGGAAAAACTCGAAGCGCCCCTGACTCACCTGCTGCGCAACGCCGTCGACCATGGCATCGAGACGCCGGAGCAACGGCTGTTGGCCGGCAAACCCGCCGAAGGGCTGATCCGCTTGCGTGCCTCGCACCAGGCCGGCCTGCTGGTGCTGGAATTGGCGGACGACGGTGCCGGCGTGGATCTGGAACGGGTGCGCCGCAGCGTCGTGGAGCGTGGCCTTTCTCCCGAGCACACCGCCGCCAGCCTGAGCGAAGAAGAATTGCTGACTTTCCTGTTCCTGCCCGGCTTCAGCCTGCGGGACAAGGTCACCGAGGTGTCCGGGCGCGGTGTCGGCCTGGACGCTGTCCAGCACATGGTCCGGCAGTTGCGTGGCGCAGTGGTGCTGGAGCAGACGGCGGGCGCGGGCAGTCGCTTCCATCTTGAGGTGCCGCTGACGCTTTCGGTGGTGCGCAGCCTGGTGGTGGAAGTCGGCGGCGAGGCCTATGCGTTTCCCTTGGCCCATATCGAACGCATGTGCGACCTGTCGCCCGAGGACATCGTCCAGGTCGAAGGTCGCCAGCATTTCTGGCATGAAGGCCGCCATGTGGGGTTGGTCGCCGCCACGCAATTGCTCAACCGCCCGGTAGCGCCCAACAACGGCCAGAGTCTCAAGGTCGTGGTGATCCGCGAGCGTGAAGTGATCTATGGCGTGGCGGTGGAACGCTTCATCGGCGAGCGAACCCTGGTGGTGCTGCCCCTGGATGAGCGCCTGGGCAAGGTCCAGGACATTTCCGCCGGTGCCTTGCTCGACGACGGCTCGGTGGTGTTGATCGTCGATGTCGAAGACCTGCTGCGTTCGGTAGAAAAGTTGCTCGACACCGGGCGCCTGGAACGCATCGCCCGGCAGAACGAGGCCCAGGCCCCACGCAAGCGGATCCTGGTGGTGGACGACTCGCTGACCGTGCGGGAACTGGAACGCAAGCTGTTACTCAATCGTGGTTATGACGTGGCAGTGGCGGTAGACGGCATGGATGGCTGGAACGCGTTGCGTTCGGAGGATTTCGACTTGCTCATCACGGACATCGACATGCCGCGCATGGACGGTATCGAACTGGTGTCGCTGCTGCGCCGCGACAACCGCCTGCAATCGCTGCCGGTGATGGTGGTTTCCTATAAGGATCGCGAGGAAGATCGCCGCCGTGGCCTGGATGCCGGGGCCGACTATTATCTAGCCAAGGCGAGTTTTCATGATGACGCCTTGCTCGATGCCGTGGTCGAATTGATCGGAGGAGCGCGCGCTTGAAGATCGCCATCGTCAATGACATGCCCCTGGCGGTCGAGGCCCTGCGCCGCGCGCTGGCATTCGAGCCCGCGTATCAGTTGGTCTGGGTGGCCGCCAACGGCGCCGAGGCGGTGCAGCGTTGCCATGAATACACGCCGGACCTGATCCTGATGGACCTGTTCATGCCGATCATGGACGGTGTCGAGGCGACCCGGCGAATCATGGCCGACACGCCGTGCGCCATCGTGATCGTCACTGGCGACAGCCAGCAGAACGTCCATCGGGTGTTCGAAGCCATGGGCCATGGCGCCCTGGACGTAGTGGATACCCCGGCGCTGGGCGTCGGCAGGCCGGAGGACGCCGCTGCCCCCTTGCTGCGCAAGATCGCCAACATCGGCTGGCTGATCGGCGAGCGGGGCAACCGTGAGCGCGCCGCGCCGGCTGCGCAGCGGGCCTCGATGTCACGCAACAGCCTGGTGGCGATCGGCTCGTCTGCCGGCGGCCCCGCCGCGTTGGAAGTGCTGCTCAAGGCGCTACCCCGCGATTTCGCCCCGGCCATCGTGCTGGTCCAGCATGTGGACGAAGTGTTTGCCGCAGGCATGGCCGAGTGGCTTGGTGGCGTGTCGGGCCTTGAGGTCCGGCTGGCCCGCGAGGGCGAGACACCGCGAGGCGGGGTGGTGCTGTTGGCCGGAACCAATCATCATTTGCGCCTGTTGAAAAATGGCACGCTGGCGTACACGGCGGAGCCCGTCAACGAAATCTATCGGCCCTCCATCGATGTGTTTTTCGAGAGTGTCGCCAATTTCTGGAGTGGTGAGGCGGTAGGCGTGTTGCTCACCGGCATGGGTCGCGACGGTGCGCAAGGGCTTAAACTGATGCGCCAGCAGGGCTGTGTGACCATCGCCCAGGACCAGCAGAGCAGCGCGGTCTATGGCATGCCCAAGGCGGCCGCCGCTATCGACGCGGCGGCGCAGATACTCGCGCTGGACCGGATAGCGCCACGCCTGGTGGAAATTTTCAGCCAATGATGCCCTCTTGCACCCCAAGCAGTATTCAGGTGAGCCCCCATGACTGATTTACAGCTCGACGACTTCAAGCGCGATGAGAACGCCGCCATGGTCTTGCTGGTCGATGACCAGGCGATGATCGGCGAGGCAGTGCGACGCGGGTTGTCGAACGAGCAGAACATCGACTTCCACTTCTGCTCCGACCCTCACCAGGCCATCGCCCACGCCGTGCGCATCAAGCCGACGGTGATTCTCCAGGACCTGGTGATGCCCGGTCTCGACGGCTTGAGCCTGGTGCGCGAATACCGCAACCATCCGGCCACTCGCGACATCCCGATCATCGTCCTGTCGACCAAGGAGGACCCGCTGATCAAAAGCGCGGCGTTTGGCGCCGGAGCCAACGATTACCTGGTCAAGTTGCCGGACAATATCGAACTGGTAGCGCGGATCCGCTATCACTCGCGCTCCTACATGATGCTGTTGCAGCGCGACGCGGCCTACCGTGCGTTGCGGGTCAGCCAGCAGCAGTTGCTCGACACCAATCTGGTGCTGCAACGGCTGATGAACTCCGATGGCCTGACCGGGCTGTCCAATCGCCGGCACTTCGACGAATACCTGGAGCTGGAGTGGCGAAGGGCGCTGCGGGACCAGTCCCAGCTGTCGCTGTTGATGATCGATGTGGATTATTTCAAGTCGTTCAACGACAACTACGGTCACCTTGAAGGCGACGAAGCCCTGCGCAAGGTTGCCACGGCGATTCGCGATGCTTGCAGTCGTCCGTCCGACCTGCCGGCCCGTTATGGCGGCGAGGAGTTCGCCCTGGTCCTGCCCGGCACCTCGCCTGGCGGTGCACGGCTGATGGCCGAAAAGCTGCGCCAGAGCGTCGTTGCCCTGAAAATCCCGCATGCCACGCCCGACGGCGGCGAAAACCTGACCATCAGCATCGGGGTCGCGACCTTCACCCCGCAACAGGGCGGCGAGTGCCGCCAACTGATCTCGGCAGCGGACAAGGGGCTGTACCTGGCCAAGCACAATGGACGCAATCGGGTGGGGGTTGAATAAACCTGCCTGGCGAGATTGCTTTTGTGGCGAGGGAGCTTGCTCCCGCTGGGGCGCGCAGCGGCCCTGAAACCAGTTGGCTCGGTGTGCCAGGTCGATTGAGGGGGCCGTTTTGGCGCTGCTGCGCAACCCAGCGGGAGCAAGCTCCCTCGCCACAGGGGCCGTACGCTCAATCTCATTCCCCCTAAAGCCGCCAGGCGGGCTGCCGCCGACGCTTGATTACGTTATACTCGCCGGCTTTCAAAAGTTCGCCAACGAGTGCTGCCCGCCATGGAAATCAACCCGATCCTGAACACCATCAAGGACCTGTCCGAGCGCTCCGAAACTATTCGGGGGTATCTTTGACTACGATCAAAAGCATGAGCGTCTGACCGAAGTCAATCGCGAGCTTGAAGATCCGAATGTCTGGAACAACCCTTCCTACGCCCAGGAACTGGGCCGCGAGCGTTCTGCGCTGGCGCAGATCGTCGAGACCCTGGACGAGTTGTCCAGCGGCCTGGCCGATTGCCGCGACCTGCTGGACATGGCCGTAGAGGAAAACGACGAAGGCGCGGTCGGCGATGTGGTCGCCGAACTGACGCGCCTGGACGAGAACCTGGCCAAGCTGGAGTTCCGCCGCATGTTCAGCGGCGAGATGGACATGAACAACGCCTACCTGGACATCCAGGCCGGCTCCGGCGGCACCGAGGCCCAGGACTGGGCCAACATCCTGCTGCGCATGTACCTGCGCTGGGCCGACAAACGCGGTTTCGACGCGACCATCATGGAGCTGTCCGCCGGTGAAGTCGCCGGAATCAAGGGCGCTACCGTGCACATCAAGGGCGAGTACGCCTTTGGCTGGCTGCGTACCGAGATCGGTGTGCACCGCCTGGTGCGCAAGAGCCCGTTCGACTCCGGCAACCGTCGCCACACCTCGTTCTCGGCGGTATTCGTCTCGCCGGAAATCGATGACAACATCGAGATCGAGATCAACCCGGCCGACCTGCGTATCGACACCTACCGTTCCTCCGGGGCCGGTGGTCAGCACGTAAACACCACCGACTCGGCCGTACGGATCACCCACGTACCGACCAACACCGTGGTCAGTTGCCAGAACGAACGGTCCCAGCACGCGAACAAAGACACCGCGATGAAGATGCTGCGGGCGCGTTTGTACGAGCAGGAAGTGCAGAAGCGCAACGCGGCGTCCCAGGCCCTGGAAGACACCAAGTCCGATATCGGCTGGGGTCACCAGATCCGCTCGTACGTCCTCGACGCTTCGCGGATCAAGGACCTGCGCACCAGCATTGAACGCAGCGACTGCGACAAGGTGCTCGACGGCGACATCGATGAATATTTGATCGCCAGCCTCAAGCAAGGACTGTAACGCGACACCCACGTGGCGGGCGGGCACGCTTTCGAAGCGCGGCTCGCCGGCAGACTCCGGCCCGGGCCGGGGGCAACGAACCTGTGATGGAAACCTTAAAGACATGAGCGACCAAGAACTCGACCCGCAAGCCCTGCAACAGGAAGAAAACTCCCTGATCGCCCTGCGCAAGGAAAAGCTTGCTGCCGAGCGCGCCAAGGGCCAGGCCTTCCCCAACGACTTCCGCCGCGATTCGTACTGCGATGCCCTGCAGAAGAAGTACGCGGACAAGACCAAGGAAGAGCTGGCCGAGGCGGCGATTCCGGTCAAGGTTGCCGGTCGCATCATGCTCGACCGTGGTTCGTTCCTGGTGATCCAGGACATGACCGGTCGCATCCAGGTCTACGTCAACCGCAAGACCCTGCCGGAAGAAACCCTGGCCGCCGTCAAGACCTGGGACCTGGGCGACATCATTGCCGCCGAAGGCACCCTGGCCCGCTCCGGCAAGGGCGACCTGTACGTCGAAATGACCAGCGTGCGCCTGCTGACCAAGTCCCTGCGCCCGCTGCCGGACAAGCACCACGGCCTGACCGACACCGAGCAGCGTTACCGCCAGCGCTACGTCGACCTGATCGTCAACGAAGACGTGCGCCACACGTTCCGCGTGCGCTCGCAGGTCATCGCGCACATCCGCAGCTTCCTGATGAAGCGTGACTTCCTGGAAGTCGAGACGCCGATGCTGCAGACCATTCCGGGTGGCGCGGCGGCCAAGCCGTTCGAAACCCATCACAACGCCCTGGACATGGAAATGTTCCTGCGCATCGCGCCGGAGCTGTACCTCAAGCGCTTGGTGGTCGGTGGTTTCGAGAAGGTCTTCGAGATCAACCGCAACTTCCGTAACGAAGGCGTTTCGACCCGGCACAACCCCGAGTTCACCATGCTCGAGTTCTACCAGGCCTACGCCGATTACAACGACAACATGGACCTGACCGAAGAACTGTTCCGCGAGCTGGCACAGTTGATTTTGGGCAGCACCGACGTGCCGTACGGCGACAAGGTGTTCCACTTTGGCGAGCCGTTCGTGCGCCTGTCGGTGTTCGATTCGATCCTAAAGTACAACCCGGAAATTACTGCGGCCGACCTGCAGGACATCGACAAGGCGCGTGCCATCGCCAAGAAGGCCGGCGCCAAGGTGCTCGGCTTCGAAGGCCTGGGCAAGCTGCAGGTGATGATTTTCGAAGAGCTGGTCGAGCACAAGCTGGAGCAGCCGCACTTCATTACCCAATACCCGTTCGAAGTGTCGCCGCTGGCCCGTCGCAACGACGAGAACCCGAGCGTGACCGACCGTTTCGAACTGTTCATCGGCGGCCGTGAAATCGCCAACGCCTACTCCGAGCTCAACGACGCGGAAGACCAGGCCGAGCGCTTCATGGCCCAGGTGGCCGACAAGGACGCCGGTGACGACGAAGCCATGCACTACGACGCCGACTTCGTTCGCGCCCTGGAGTACGGCATGCCACCGACGGCTGGCGAAGGCATTGGTATCGATCGCCTGGTGATGTTGCTGACCAACTCACCGTCGATCCGGGATGTCATCCTGTTCCCGCACATGCGGCCCCAAGCGTAAGTGTTTCAATTAAAAAGCCGCCTCGATGGGCGGCTTTTTAATGCCTGTCTGGTACAAACGTATCAATTGGTTACTTCTGAAATAGCGAGGAAAGACCTGTCGTGAATCGTGCAATGGCTCCAGAAGGTGCAGCGGGCGTCGCCACTGCTGTCGCTGAAAGTGTTCAGTACCAGGGTCGCAAGGCCAGCCGACAGGGCAGTGAACAGCGTCGCCAGGAGATTCTCGACGCGGCCATGCGCATTGTCGTGCGCGATGGCGTGCGTGCGGTGCGCCACCGCGCGGTGGCCGCCGAAGCGGGCGTGCCGCTGTCGGCCACCACTTATTATTTCAAGGACATCGACGACCTGCTCACCGACACCTTCGCCCAGTACGTGGAACGCAGCGCGGCGTTCATGGCCAAGCTGTGGACCAACAATGAAGGCCTGCTGCGCGAGATGGTCGCCTACGGGGATGGCAGCGCCGCGTCGCGCTCGCAACTGGCGGACGACATCGCGCGGATGACGGCGGACTACGTGCAGCATCAATTGCATAGTCGTCGCGACTACCTGATGGCCGAACAGGCCTTCCGCCAGGAAGCGCTGCTCAACCCGCGCCTGGCGGTGTTGGTGCGTTCTCACCAGCAGATTTTGTTGCACGGCACCTGTCAGTTTTTCCAGGTCCTGGGCTCCCGCGAGCCACAACAGGATGCCAAAGTGTTGACGGCGATTATCGGACGGATGGAATATCAGGGCTTGCTCAATGGCGCCGAGCCGGTAGCTGAAGAAGACATGCTCGGCATCCTGACCCGTTACATGCACTTGGTACTGGCGTCGGTGTGACCCTTAAGGGTGACAAAAGTCCCCTGTGGCGAGGGAGCTTGCTCCCGCTGGGCTGCGCAGCGGCCCCTCTTTTATGAGCGCTGCGCACTCAAGCGGGAGCAAGCTCCCTCGCCACGGAAGACAAGGCGTCGATGACCATAGGGAGTTCCAATGAAAGCCTGGCGTGCCGTTGCACTGGCCGTGTCGTTGCTGCTGCTCAGTGGCTGCCTGGTGTCGTTCAAGGCGCCGTTGCCCGACAGCGAAGCCGCGCCCAAGGGCCTGCTCGGCCACTGGACCAGCACCAACGCCTGGGGCGAGCCGGTGAACCTGGAGCTGACGGAGGTCGGCAAGCATCGCTACCAGGCCGTCAGTTATTTCCGAGCCAGGCCTCAGGAGCGCGAAGCCATTCCCCTGACCGTCTCCCGCCACGGCAGTCGCTGGTATTTGTCGGCCAAGGTGCCGGCGCGCTTCGGCGGCCATTTCGTCATCGCCGGTTTCGAACTGACCGACAAGCAGGAACTGGTGGTCTACAACCTGGACATGGAACAGATCAACCAGGCCATCGGCCAGAAACTCCTCAGCGGCCAGCCAAACCAGAGCGAGGAGGGTGATGGCGTGCTGGTGGACAGCGACATGAACAAGGTTTTCAGCTACCTCGACGACCCGGCCAACTCCGATGTGTTCTCGGAAGCCGTGCGCTACCAGCGACTGAGCAAATCCCAATAACGGCTACAAGCGGACGTTTTTTCACAGGAGTTTCGGGTGGACGATTACCAGCAGACGATACGCACCTTGTCCGATCGCATTGTGCTGGCGCAAACGCCGATTCGCATTCTCGACGCGGTGAAGTGGGACGAGAGCATCCGCAAGGGGTTTCTCAAGGCCAAGGGCAAGGAAATGCCTGCGGTGGATCGTGATTATTACCTCAACCGGCCATTGTCCTTCGATTCGAGCAAAGTGAAGCTGGAGTTCCAGAACATCGAGCGCGACATCACTCGCCAGCTTGGGCAGTTCAACCCGGTTGGCCAGATCATGCGGCGCATGTGTAAGGAATACCGCATGGTGGTGCGCATGCTCGAAGCGCGCGGCACCGAGGACTTCGGGCTGATTTCCCAGGAACTGTACGGCGCCGCTTCCGATGCCTTCCACGCCGGTGACCCGACCCTGGCCGACCTGGGCCTGATGCTCTCCGACTACCTGAACAACATCGATGGCCGTGGCGACCTCAAGGACGAGCCCAAGGTGCTCAGTGCCAAGGAGGCCGTCAGCCTGTTGCAGCATCGCCTCAACCGGGTGTTTGGCGAGGCCGAGGAAACCATTCGCGTATTCGAGTCCGACGGTATCGTCGCCGACGCGGCGGCGGGTGCCGACTACATCAAGATCCGCACCGACGCGATGTTCAACGAGCGCGACGTCCGGGCGCTGGAGGTCCATGAAGGGCTGGTGCACGTCGGCACCACCCTCAACGGCTTGAACCAGCCGATTTGCACCTTCCTGTCCAAGGGCCCGCCCTCGTCGACGGTGACCCAGGAAGGCCTGGCGATCCTGATGGAAATCATCACCTTCGCCTCCTACCCGAGTCGCCTGCGCAAACTCACCAACCGCACCCGCGCCATCCATATGGTGGAGGAGGGGGCCGACTTCCTGCAGGTCTTCGAGTTTTTCCGCGAACAGGGCTTCGAAATGGCCGAAAGCTACGGCAACGCCAGCCGCGTTTTCCGTGGCTCGGTGCCGACCGGTCTGCCATTTACCAAGGACTTGTCCTACCTCAAGGGCTTCATCATGGTTTACAACTACATTCAGCTGGCCGTGCGCAAAGGCAAGCTGGAGCAGGTGCCGCTGCTGTTCTGTGGCAAGACCACCCTGGAGGATATGCGCACCCTGCGCCAACTGGTGGATGAGGGCCTGGTCGTGCCGCCCAAATACCTGCCCGAGCAGTTCCGCGACATGAACGCCTTGTCGGCCTGGATGTGCTTCTCCAACTTCTTGAACCACCTGAGCCTGGACCGGATCGAAGCGGATTATTCGAACATTCTTTGAGCACACCCTATCCCTGTGGGAGCGAGCCTGCTCGCGAAAGCGGTATTGCAGTCAACATTGATGTTGAATGTTCAACCGCATTCGCGAGCAGGCTCGCTCCCACAGGGGGGCTGCGTATAACTTCTGATTTTTGCGAGGCTTCACCGGATGCGAACCCTCGGCATCATTTGCCTGCTGCTGGCCCTGAGTGGCTGTAGCTCCCTGCTGTTCTACCCCGAACGCGGACTGCCGTTCACGCCGCAGCGGGCCAAGCTCGAATACCGCGACGTCACCCTGACCACGGCTGATGGCCTGAAGCTGCGTGGCTGGTGGCTGCCGGTGAAGCCGGGTGTCGAGGTCAAGGGCACGGTGCTGCATTTGCACGGCAACGGCGGCAACCTGTCCTGGCACCTCGGCGGGAGCTGGTGGTTGCCGGAGCAGGGTTATCAAGTGCTGATGGTCGATTACCGGGGTTATGGGGTGTCCGAGGGCGAGCCGAGCCTGCCGGCGATCTACCGGGACATCGACGCTGCGTTCAAATGGCTCGACCAATCGCCCGAGGTCCAAGGCAAGCCGCTGGTGCTGCTCGGCCAGAGCCTGGGTGGCGCGCTGGCGGTGCATTACCTGGTAGAGCATCCTCAGCGTCAACAGCAGCTCAAGGCGTTGGTGCTTGATGGCGTGCCCGCCAGCTATCGCGACGTCGGACGTTTTGCCCTGAGCACTTCATGGCTGACCTGGGCGTTGCAGGTGCCGCTGTCGTGGCTGGTGCCGGACGGCGACAGCGCCATTGGCTCGATCGCACAATTGAACGGCGTGCCGAAACTGATCTACCACAGCCTTGACGACCCCATCGTGCCCCTTTCCAACGGCATCCGCTTGTATCAAGCTGCGCCGCCGCCCCGGGTCCTGCAACTGACCCGGGGCGGCCACGTTCAGACTTTCGCCGACCCGACCTGGCGAACCGTGATGCTGCGCTACCTCGACGATCCCCAGCACTTCGATGGCTTGCGCCGCCTGGGCGAGGTGCCGAACTACCCGAAATCTTCCGTTGAATCATCCGAGAACCCGCAATGAGCGAAGAACGCAACGCCATCCCCCTGATCATCACCGGTATCTGCAGCATTCTCGGCACCGTCGCGGCGCTCTGGTACTACGGCTATCTGCATTTCGCCAAGCCCGAGGATGCGTTGCTGCTCAACCAGTTCACCATGCTCAAGACCGTGCCGGGCGAAGACTATAAAGTCGCCCTGGAGCCGGCGCCCCAGGTCGCCCAATGCATTGATGGCGTACTGGTGCTGTTCGACACCGAGCAGAAAGGCCTGACCGGTGTGCTGATCAACGAGAAGAAACGCGCGGTGCGGTGCATGGGGCAGGAGACGCCGCAGAAGCTTCAGCCATAAGCAAGACCTCTGTGGGAGCGAGCTTGCTCGCGATGGCGGTGGTTCAGCAGCATTGTGATTGGCTGACACTCCGCTATCGCGAGCAAGCTCGCTCCCACAGGGAAGGGGTACTGCCAACTATATTCAGCCAATAAAAAGCCCCGCCTGATTGAAGTCAGGCGGGGCTTTTGCGTTGCAGTCAGCCGATCAGTTGGCGCTCATGGTCGAGCGCGGGGCGACTGGCTGGTTGTCGTTGGAAATAGTGACTTCCACGCGACGGTTCATGGCACGGCCCGAAACGCTGGTGTTGTCGGCGACCGGAAATTCCTTGCCGTAACCCTGGGTCACGATGCGGGCCGGGTCGACGCCCATTTTTACCAAGGCGGTGCGCACGGAGCTGGCGCGGCGTTCGGACAGCGACTGGTTGTAGGAATCCGAACCGGTGCTATCGGTATAACCTTCGATGATCACCTTGCGATCCGGGTTTTCCTGGAGGAACTGCGCCAGTTTGCTCACATTGGTCATGCCGCTGGCGCGCAGGTCGGATTTGTTGGTGGCGAACAGCACGTCACCGAAGGTCACCAGCGTGCCGCGCTCGGTCTGCTTGGCGTTGAGGCTGTCCTGCAACTGCTTGATCTGCGCGTTGCGGGCGTCGAGCAGCGCGCGGGCGCGTTCGTCACCGGCGTTTTTCAGCTCGGCTTCAGCGTTGCGCAGGGCGATGGTCTGCTTGGCCACTTCGACGCGCTGATTGGTCAGGTAGGCCAGTTGGTCAACCTTGGCTTCGTCTTCGTTGTCCAGGTAGGCCTTGTCGGCCTTGGCCAGGAAGTCGGAGGCCTCTTTGGTTTCCAGGGCCGCGACCTTGGTGGCCGCCGGGTCGGCCTGCAGGCCGTTGTAGTTGGTACGGGCCTGTTCCAGGTTCGCGTTCGGGTCGTGGGAGCAAGCGGCCAGGGCTACGCAGGCGGCAAGCAGGGCGGGCATCATGAAATGTTTGTGCGTCATAGTCTGTCGTCCTTTTATCAATGAGAAATACGTCGTGGCTCGAACAGGGTTACTGAACCTTGTTCATGCCTTCCTGACGCAGTTCCTGAACCCCTTTCTGGGAATCCTTGAGGGCCTGTTCGGCCTTGGCTGCCTGGGCCTTGCGTTCGGCAACGCGCGCATCCCATTCGGCCTGTTCGGCCAGACGCTTGGCCTCTTCGTAGTTCTCGTCGTGCATGGCGATCTCGGCCTGCTTGAGTTTGTCCTGGGCCGATTTCATTTCCACCGCGGCAAACTCGGTGCCGCCCGCGCTGACGGCGCTGTTGACCGCCGATTGCGTGACCGCGTATTGCTCCGAAGGTGGATTGCCGGCGCAACCGGCCAGGATGAAGCTGCTACCGATAGCCAGGGCAGCCAACTTCAGGCCGCGCAAGCCAGTGGATGAGGGTTTGGCAGTGCAGGTATTCATAGGCTTCAACTCCATTGGAAAACTCCTGAAAAAACACTAATCCATGCTGGGACCGAAGCCGTGACGTCTGTTTTGGCGCTGGCGCCAGGGCGCGTTTATTTAAACGACCGTTCCAGTATGGTTACTCGGTGTGACCCGAGGCGTTTTTCAAAAGTTCAGGTAAGGATGGCCAATCGCCAAAAGAAATGCTGACTGATCGGTCAGCTGCCAAAAAGCTGAACTTTCAAGGCGGGCAGCGGTATTCCGGCACCACAAACTCGGTAGCGGTGCCGGGATAGCGCGATGCGGGGAGAGGGTATCAGTGCTTGGACTTGTCGTTTTGCGAGGAGAGTTGGCGCAGATGACGACGGGACAAGGCGAGAAATCGCGGGGTCGGACCGACGTCTTCGTACAGCGGGTCGCCTTCTTCATCGGTGGCCACGACCTGCGCGCCCTTGATGTAGGGGAAGCTGGCTTCCAGCTCCTCCAGCGCCGCGCCGATCAATTCGCCGAGCAGTTCTTCGGGCTGGCGCTTGGGGTACATGTCGCAGATCGCCGCCAGGCGTGCGGCGGCTTCTACATCCAGATGAATCGTATAACCGGTCTGGGTCAGGTGACCCTTGGCGTTTTCTTCCCAGTGCTGAGCAAGTTCACGGATTTTCATGATGGCGCCTCAATGGACCCGCTCGTGGCGGGCGCGACAGTGACAAGCCGTTGTGTGGCTTACCCATGAGACTAGCTTTGGCTGACAAGGTTTAAAGTCCCTTCGTCGCTTGTCATAAGCGACCGGCATCGGCACTCTCTCCTACAAAGCTGTCCGGACCTTTTTTGCTGGAGACCTGCTGATGACCGATATTGATGCCCGCTTGCGCGAGGACGTCCACCTGCTCGGCGAGCTGCTGGGCAACACCATTCGCGACCAGTACGGAGACGCCTTTCTCGACAAGATCGAGCAGATTCGCAAAGGCGCCAAGGCTGACCGACGCGGTTCGATGGATGCGGAACTGAGCGCCAGCCTCAACCAGTTGAGCGAGGACGAGTTGCTGCCGGTAGCGCGGGCGTTCAACCAGTTCCTCAACCTGGCCAATATCGCCGAGCAATACCAGCTGATTCACCGCCGCGAAGAATCCAGGCCGGCGCCGTTCGAAGCACGCGTGCTGCCCGAGCTGCTGGCGCGCCTGCGAGCCGAAGGCCATGGCGCCGAAGCGTTGGCCCGGCAGTTGGGCCGGCTGGAAATCGAACTGGTGCTCACTGCGCACCCCACGGAAGTCGCCCGGCGTACGCTGATCCAGAAATACGACGCGATCGCCGCGCAACTGGCCGCCCAGGACCATCGCGACCTCACCAGTGCCGAGCGCGCGCAGATCCACGAACGCTTGCAACGGTTGATCGCCGAAGCCTGGCACACCGAAGAGATTCGCCGGACCCGCCCGACGCCCGTGGACGAGGCCAAGTGGGGCTTCGCGGTGATCGAGCATTCACTGTGGCACGCCATCCCCAATTACCTGCGCAAGGCTGACCAGGCCCTGCATGCCGCCACCGGGTTGCGCCTGCCGCTGGAGGCCGCGCCGATCCGCTTTGCCTCGTGGATGGGCGGCGACCGGGACGGCAACCCGAACGTCACCGCCGCGGTCACTCGCGAGGTGTTGCTGCTGGCGCGCTGGATGGCGGCGGACCTGTATTTGCGCGACGTCGATCATCTGGCCGCCGACTTGTCCATGCAGAAAGCCAGCGAGGCCTTGCGCGCCCAGGCCGGTGACAGCGCCGAGCCCTATCGCGCGGTGCTCAAGCAATTGCGCGAACGCCTGCGAGCCACGCGCAACTGGGCCCAGGCCTCCTTGACGGGCGCGACGCCGGCGACCGCCGAGGTGTTGCAGGACAACCGTGAACTGCTTGATCCGTTGGAGTTGTGCTACCAGTCCCTGCATGAGTGCGGCATGGGCGTGATTGCCGACGGGCCGTTGCTCGATTGCCTGCGCCGCGCGGTGACTTTCGGCCTGTTCCTGGTGCGACTCGACGTGCGCCAGGACTCGACGCGGCACACGGCGGCGATGACCGAGATCACCGAATACCTCGGGCTGGGGCGTTACGAGGAATGGGACGAAGAGCAGCGCATCGGTTTCCTCTTGGGCGAACTGAATAATCGCCGGCCCTTGTTGCCGCCTTACTTCAAGCCGTCGGCCGATACGGCGGAAGTCCTGGCCACGTGCCGCGAGGTTGCGGCGGCACCGGCAGCGTCCCTGGGCTCTTATGTGATTTCCATGGCCGGCGCGGCTTCCGATGTGCTGGCGGTGCAGTTGCTGCTCAAGGAGGCCGGCGTATTGCGGCCGATGCGCGTAGTGCCGCTGTTCGAAACCCTCGCCGACCTGGACAACGCCGGGCCGGTGATCGAACGCCTGCTGTTGCTGCCGGGTTATCGCTCGCGCCTGCAAGGTCCCCAGGAAGTGATGATCGGCTATTCCGACTCGGCCAAGGACGCCGGGACCACGGCGGCAGCCTGGGCGCAATACCGCGCCCAGGAGCGTCTGGTGGACATCTGCCGCGAGCAGCAAGTCGAATTGCTGTTGTTCCATGGCCGCGGTGGCACCGTCGGCCGTGGCGGCGGCCCGGCGCACGCGGCGATCCTGTCCCAGCCGCCGGGTTCGGTGGCCGGACGTTTCCGCACTACCGAACAGGGCGAAATGATTCGTTTCAAATTCGGCCTGCCGGACATCGCCGAACAGAACCTCAATCTGTACCTCGCCGCAGTGCTCGAAGCGACCTTGCTGCCACCACCGCCGCCAACCCCGCAATGGCGGCATCTGATGGATGAACTGGCTGCCGACGGGGTCAATGCCTACCGGGCCGTAGTGCGCGAAAATCCGCAATTCGTCGAGTATTTCCGCCAGTCCACGCCGGAACAGGAACTGGGCCGCCTGCCCTTGGGCAGCCGTCCGGCCAAACGTCGGGCCGGCGGTATCGAAAGCCTGCGGGCGATCCCGTGGATTTTCGGCTGGACCCAGACCCGGTTGATGCTGCCGGCCTGGCTCGGTTGGGAAACCGCCCTGGGCAAGGCGCTGGAGCGCGGCGAGGGCGAACTGCTCGGGCAGATGCGTGAGCAATGGCCGTTCTTCCGCACCCGCATCGACATGTTGGAGATGGTCCTGGCCAAGGCCGACGCCGATATTGCCCAGTCCTATGACGAGCGTTTGGTGGAACCAGCGTTGCTGCCTTTGGGCGAGCATTTACGCGACCTATTGTCGCAGGCCTGTTCGGTGGTCCTGGGCCTGACCGGCCAGTCGCAGCTACTGGCACATAGCCCAGACACGCTGGAATTCATCCGCCTGCGCAATACCTACCTCGACCCGCTGCACCTGTTGCAGGCCGAGCTGCTGGCACGTTCGCGGCAGCAGGACGTGGCCCAGGGCAGCCCTGTGGAACAGGCGTTGCTGGTGTCTGTGGCAGGGATTGCCGCCGGTTTGCGCAACACCGGCTAATCTCCCGGAGGGTTAAAAAACAGCACGCCCGGCCTGTCCGGGCGTAGCTGTTTGCAGGGGCAGGGAGGTCGACCAGGCGACAGTTTGTTGCCCGCTTGCGACTCTCACTACCCCCTACGAAGGTCGCGTGCGGCGCGGGTTACTCCGACTTTCGGCGGCTTGTGTGGGTCGGGCCCGCTGTGTATCTTGATCAGCCTTTGGCCGTTTGGGCGGTCACGATCAAGTTTTTCGAAGATTGGCCCCACGAGGCGAATCCGAGCGTTTTACATAAAAAAATTGAGGAGCACATCGATGCGCGTCATTCTGCTGGGAGCTCCCGGGGCCGGTAAAGGTACTCAGGCAAAGTTCATCACCGAAAAATTCGGTATCCCGCAAATCTCCACTGGCGACATGCTTCGCGCCGCGGTCAAGGCTGGCACCCCACTGGGTGTTCAGGCCAAGAGCATCATGGATGCCGGCGGCCTGGTGTCGGATGACCTGATCATCGCGCTGGTCAAGGACCGCATTGCTCAAGCCGACTGCGCCAACGGCTTCCTATTCGATGGCTTCCCACGCACGATCCCTCAGGCTGAAGCCCTGGTGAGCGCTGGCGTGGAGCTCGACCATGTTGTCGAGATCGCGGTCGATGACGAGGAAATCGTCCAGCGTATTGCCGGGCGTCGCGTTCACGAAGCGTCGGGGCGTGTCTATCACACGGTCTACAACCCGCCGAAGACTGCTGGCAAAGACGACCTTACTGGCGAAGAACTGGTGCAGCGCAAGGACGACACTGAAGAAACCGTGCGTCATCGCCTGTCGGTCTACCACTCGCAGACCAAGCCACTGGTGGACTTCTATCAGAAGTTGTCTGCTGCTCATGGCAAGCCGAAGTACAGCCACATCCCGGGCGTCGGCTCGGTCGACGCGATCACCGGCAAGGTGCTTGAAGCACTGAGCTGAAAACGCTGATTGCAGCCTCAACTACGGCCCGCTTGCGGGCCGTAGTTGTTTATACTGGCGCACTTTTTCCCACCTGATTTACGGACATATCGATGAGCACCTTGCTGGCCCTGGACACCGCGACTGAAGCTTGCTCCGTTGCCTTGCTGCATGACGGCCAGGTCACGAGCCACTACGAGGTGATCCCGCGCCTGCATGCGCAAAAATTGCTGCCTATGATTCAGCAATTGCTCAGCGATGCCGGGATCACCTTGCAAGCCGTGGATGCGATCGCCTTTGGGCGCGGCCCAGGGGCGTTCACCGGCGTGCGCATCGCCATTGGCGTCGTGCAGGGCCTGGCCTTCGCCTTGAAACGCCCGGTATTGCCGATCTCGAACCTGGCCGTACTGGCCCAGCGCGCCTTGCGCGAGCACGGCGCGCATCAGGTAGCGGCCGCCATCGATGCGCGCATGGACGAGGTGTACTGGGGCTGCTATCGCGAAACCGCTGGCGAGATGCGCCTGGTCGGTGCCGAGGCGGTGTTGCCACCCGAAGCGGCGGCGTTGCCGGCTGATATCTGCGGTGACTGGTTCGGCGCCGGTACCGGTTGGGGCTACGGCGAGCGAATCGGCGTAAGCCTTGTCGGCCAGGATGCCTCGATGTTGCCCCATGCCGAAGACCTGCTGGCCCTGGCACGTTTTGCCTGGGAACGCGGCGAAGCCATCCCGGCCGACAATGCGCAGCCGGTTTACCTGCGGGACAAGGTCGCGACGCCCAAGTCCGAACGGTAAACCCGAACTTGATCACACTCGCAAGCGAGCACAATTGTGGCGAGGGAGCTTGCTCCCGCTGGGGCGCGAAGCGGCCCTGAAATCTCCTTGGTATCCTTACTGGTCGGGCTGAAATCAAGTCTTGGGGTTGCTTCGCAACCCAGCGGGAGCAAGCTCCCTCGCCACGAAGGCGTTGCTCCGGCTCAAAACCCGCCCAAGTCATCCCAAGGCCCAAAAGTCACACCCAAAATTGCCAGTCGTCACTTTTTTCGCCGGTTTTTAAACCTTTTTGCCTTTATGTGTTCTAGTTATCACTTGCGCATTTGCGCGGATACGAATGTGCCGCTAAATTGCCATCATTGATACCGAGCATTCTGTTATGCGTATAGACGGCGTTTCATCCCAGTCCTACCCCATCAAGCGTCGGCCTCGTGCGGGTAAAGCCGCTGAGCCGGAAAACTTCGATGACATCGATGGTGAGCTGGAATTTCCGTCCGAAGAGCAACTGGCCGCCCGCACCGCCAAAGCCTCCGCGCAACGCCTGAGCAATCTTCCCGCCCGTCAGCAGGACATGCTGTATCACCGCGCCATGAGCCGCAGTGTCGCCACGGCGCTGGCCAGCTACCTGAGCACCGCCGGTTTCGTTGATTGGGATATGGAAGTGCTGGGCCTCGACCTCTACATCTGATGCAGTTGCCCTACTATCTGGGTTGCCCGTCCTGGAGCGAAAACGCCTGGCGCGATTATCTTTATCCCCAGGACGCCAAAAGCTCCGATTTTCTCAGTCTCTACTCTCAAGTATTCAACGCCGTGGAAGGCAACACGACCTTCTACGCGAGCCCGGCCGCGTCCACCGTTCAGCGCTGGGCCGAGATCATGCCCGAGCACTTTCGCTTCACCGCCAAGATCCCCGGCGACATCAGCCACGGCGGCGACCTGCGCGAACACCTGACCGCCACCGAAACCTTTGTCCAGTTGCTGAGCCCGTTGGGCGAGCGCGTCTCGCCGTTCTGGCTGCAACTGTCCAAGGCGTTCACGCCCAATCGATTGCAGGAGCTGGCGGCATTCATCGACGCGTTCCCACGATCGTTGGCCGTAGAGGTGCGTCACGATGAGTTTTTTGCCAAAGGCGACGCTGAACGACAGCTCAACCGTTTGCTGCTGGATCGTGGTGTCGAACGCATCTGTCTCGACCCCCGCGGCCTGTTCAGCTGCGCGTCGACCGCCCCTGAAGTCATACACGCGCAATACAAGAAGCCACGGGTGCCGACGCGGCCGGCGGCGTTCACTCAATACCCGCAGGTGCGCTTCGTCGGTCATCCGGTAGTGGAGGCCAACGAGCCGTTCCTGACACCATGGGTAGAAAAAATCGCCGTGTGGATCGAAGAGGGGCGCACGCCGTATATGTTCCTGCACACCGCCGACAATCTGCTGGCGGCGAAACTCGCGATGCATTTTCACAGCCGCCTGATGAAGCGTTTGCCTGGCTTGCCGGCGCTGCCTGAGCTATATAGAGAACCCGCCGCCGAGCAACTCGGTCTGCTCTGAGGCGAACTCCGCAAAATTGCTCAGGAGCGACTTTCATGGATGCACAAACCCGCCGAGCCCAGGCGTTCAGGGCCTTGCACGAACGCGATGGGGCGTTTGTCATTCCCAATCCATGGGATGCCGGTTCGGCAAAGATGCTTGCCAGCCTCGGATTTGAAGCATTGGCGACGACCAGTGCCGGTCACGCTTTTTCCCTGGCACGACCGGACGGCGCCCTGGGCCTGGATGACACGCTGGCGAATGTGCGAGCGATTGTTGCGGCCACGGACCTGCCAGTCGCCGTCGACCTGGAAAACGGCTTTGCCGATGCGCCCGAAGACTGCGCCCGCAGCTTGCTCCGCGCGGCACAAGCCGGCGCGGTAGGGGGCTCCATCGAAGATGCCACGGGCCGCGAAGACAGCCCGATCTACGATTTCGAGCACGCCGTGGCGCGGGTCAAGGCCGCCGCCGAGGCGGTGCGCAGTCTGCCTTTCCCTTTCCTGCTGACCGCGCGGGCAGAAAACTTCCTGCATGGCAGGCCGGATCTGGACGACACGATCCGACGCCTGAAGGCCTTCGCCGACGCCGGCGCCGATGTGCTGTACGCGCCGGGGCTGAGCAGCGCCGAGCAAGTGCTGGCGGTGGTCCGGGCCGTGGCGCCCAAGCCCGTTAACGTACTGATGTCCGGCGCGCTGGATCTGACGGTAGCCCAGTTGAGTGAACTGGGCGTCAAGCGCATCAGTGTCGGATCGGCCCTCGCGCTGGCGGCGTATGGCGAGTTTTTCCGCGCCGCCGAAGAAATCCAACGGCAGGGGACCTTCACCTTCACCCGTCGCTCAATGCCTTTCAACCAGGCCAATCAATTATTCAAGGGTTGAATCCCGAGGCGTTGTCGTGCGGTTTTTGAAAGGACTGATGGTATTGACGCTGATCGCTGGCGTCGCGGTGGTGGCGGTATGGCGCGGTTGGCTGACCGTACCGCCGCAATGGAACCCCTGGGCGCCGCTGGACGTGAAAGCGCCGCCAAATCTGCTAACCCGCTACAAACTCATGGCGCTGCGCAACGATCCGCAACTGTGTGACCAGGCGCTCGCCACGTCGGGGCTGCGCACCGCTCGCCAGGCCGACAGCGGCGCCAATACCTCGTGCCCGCTGACCAATGTGCTGCGGGTGCAGGGCGGTGAGGTGGCGCTGAGCAGCAGCTTCCTCGCCAGTTGCCCACTGGCGGTGGCCTTCGCGCTGTTCGAGCGCCATGCATTGCAGCCGGCGGCAATGGCCGCCTATGGCAAGCAAGTCACGCGGGTCGATCACCTGGGCAGTTTTGCCTGTCGCAACATGTACGGTCGTGAAAGCGGCGCGCGCAGCCAGCACGCCACTGCCAGCGCATTGGACATCGCCGGGTTTCGCCTGGCTGATGGACGAGCCGTCAGCGTGCTCAGGGATTGGCCGAAGGACAACACCGATGCGCAGTTTCTACGGCAGGTGCGCGATGGCGCCTGCGACATGTTCAGTGTGGTCTTGAGTCCGGATTACAACGCGGCGCACCGCAACCATTTTCATCTGGATGTGGGGCCCTGGTGGATTTGTCGTTGAGGAATCAGGCAGCGATGCGCAGGTTCTGCAATACGATCGGACGCGCCCAGCGAGTGTCGAAGTCCAGTTGTTTCTGCTGCGCCACCAGTTCCTCTTCCGGGAATGGAGGGAATGGCTTGTCCAACAGGTCGAGTTCGAATTCGGCAATCGGCAGGGGCAGTCGACGTGGCTGTGGTGCCGGGCCCGGTTCTGGCAACGGTTGACCGGCGGCGAGGACGATCGGGCGAACCCAGTTGCTCTCGAAGGTCTGCTGCTTTTGCTGTGCGACGATTTCTTCTGGCGGGAAGGGCGGGAACGGCTTGTCGAGCAAATCGAGTTCGAACTCGGCGATCGGCAGGAACAACGGCTCGGGTGGCTTGACCTGGGTTTCCGTCACGTCGCAGGTGCGCTGGCTGACGATATGCTCCAGCAGCTCGGCGCCCAGGGTCGGTTCAACCGCTTCATCGAGGGCGACTGGCTGGTAGCTGCCGGGCGCCGGTGCGTTTTCACCCAACTGGTCGGCCAGGGCCCGGGCAAAAAAATCCTGCCACAGGTGACTGACGCCGCTCAGCGCTTGGGTGTTACGCAGGCTGTAATCGCCGTAAGGGGAGATAACGCCTATCGATGTGGATTGAATGTCTGACATTTTTCTCGGTCGACGCTCAGCTCTGGCAAAATGCCGTTCACCGTTGTTATCGGCCGTTTTTGCCGATCCTTAATTTTTTGAGCATGTTTTCATGACTGAGCAACTCACGGCTTGCCGCATCCACGTCGAGGCCCTGGCCCCGGCATTCCAACCCCGCGCCGAGCAGTGGGCCGAGCAGCTCGGCCTGCCGTTGCAGATGGATGACGGCGAGTTCGCCTTGCAGGTCGGCGAGCACGGGTTGCAATTGCAGCAGCTGGGTCCCGATGCGCCGGGACCGGTGCGGGTGGATTTCGTTGAAGGCGGCGCAGCCCATCGTCGTTTGTACGGGGGCGGCAGTGGCCAGATGATCGCCAAGGCAGTCGGTGTCGCCCAGGGTGTGCGTCCGCGAGTGCTGGATGCCACGGCGGGGTTGGGCAAGGATGCGTTCGTGCTGGCGAGTCTCGGCTGCGAGATGAGCCTGATCGAGCGTCAACCCTTGATCGGTGCTTTGCTGGAGGATGGCCTGGCTCGCGGTGCGGAAGATTTCGATGTGGCGCCGATTGTGGCGCGGATGCGCTTGCTCAAGGGCAATTCCATCGAAGTGATGCGCAGTTGGCAAGGCGAGCCGCCCCAGGTGATCTACCTGGACCCGATGTTTCCCCATCGGGAGAAAACCGCGCTGGTGAAAAAAGAGATGCGCCTGTTCCGCCCGCTGGTGGGCGATGATACCGACGCCCCGGCGCTGCTTGCCGCCGCGCTGGCGTTGGCGACCCACCGGGTGGTGGTCAAGCGCCCGCGCAAGGCCCCCTGCATTGAAGGGCCGAAGCCGAGCCATGGGCTGGAAGGCAAGTCCAGTCGGTACGATATCTATCCGAAGAAAGCGCTCAAGGCTTGAGACCGGGGTGACTTCATTCGCGAGCCGGCTCGCTCCCACATAGGGTCTTGGGAGGGAGCTGTTCGGCACAATCCATATTCACCACAGTCCTCCTGTGGGAGCGAGCCTGCTCGCGAAGAGGCCCTCCCAGCCAGCGAAAGTGACCGGTTGAACTAGGGCCGATAAGCCCGCACAAACAACCCCACCACTTCTTGCACATGCGCTTCGGCCGCTTCGGCGTCCTGCGGCCCGTCGCAGCCATACAACAACCTGAAGTTCGCCGCGCCCTTGATCAGGCAGAAAAAATGCTCGGCGGCGTTGCGCGGCTTGTCGATGCTCAGGGCGCCGCTCTGGTCGATCTTGGTCAGCAACCTTTCCATCCCTGAGAGCATTCGCTGCGGGCCGGCCTGGTAGAAGATGGTCGAGAGCTTCGGATCCTGGCTACCCAGCGCCACCATCAGCCGATGCAGGTTCACCGATTCGTCGCTGTTGATCAGTTGGTTGAAGCCGCGGGCGATGTTAAGCAGCACGTGTTCAATCGGAACACCGTCGGCCCATTCGAAGAAAAGCGGCGGCACCTGTTCCTCGCACTTGGCAATCACGGCGGCGGAAAACAGCGTTTCCTTGTCATTGAAGTGGCTGTAGACGGTCAGCTTCGAGACGCCGGCCTCGGTGGCCACGGCGTCCATGCTGGTGCTGGCGTAGCCCAGGCTCAGGAACAGGCGTTTCGCGGCGTCGAGAATGGCCTGGCGCTTGGCCAGATCCTTGGGACGACCAGGGCCGCTGGAGGAGGGAGGATTGTTCGACATTATTCGCTTTTAATACTGGACTGGTGAGTTTGCTATTAATAACATACTCGCCAGTATAATTATTCCAAGCACCATTAGCGAAAGGTCATCCACCATGTTCCGCTATGTCCTGCCCCTCGCCGTGCCAGTCAGCCTGGCTTTTTTATTGTCTGCGTGCGGTCATGAGGAGCCGACGCCGGTCGCCGTGCGCCCTGCGATGGTCGTCAAGCCGGAGCCTTCGGCCCAGGCAATGGACAGTTATCCCGGCGAAGTACGGGCGCGGTTCGAGCCGGACCTGGCGTTTCGCATAGGCGGCAAGGTGAGCCGCCGGCTGGTGGAAGAGGGCCAGCGGGTCAAGGCCAACCAGGCGCTGGCCGAACTCGACCCCGAGGATGTGCGCCTGCAACTGGAAGCCAGTCGGGCCCAGGTCGCCGCCGCCGAGGCCAACCTGAGCCTGGTGAAAGCCGAGCGTGACCGCTACAAGACCTTGATGGAGCGGCAGATGGTCAGCCGCTCCCAATACGACAACGCCGAAAATCTCTATCGCTCCGGTGCCGCGCGGCTCAAGCAGATCAAGGCCGAATTCGACGTTGCCAGCAACCAGGCCAGCTATTCGGTGTTGCGTGCACCCCAGGACGGCGTGGTGGCCCGGCGGGCGGTGGAAGTCGGCCAGGTGGTGTCGGCTGGACAGACCGTCTTCACCCTGGCCACCGACGGCGAGCGTGAAGTGTTGATCAGCCTGCCGGAGCAGGGATTTGGTCGGTTCAAGATCGGCCAGCCAGTGTCGGTAGAGTTGTGGAGCCAGCCCGATCAGCGCTTCAGCGGACGCATCCGCGAACTCTCGCCGGCCGCCGATCCGAAATCCCGTACCTTCGCCGCGCGCGTCGCCTTTACCGCTGGCAGCGTCCCGGCGGAACTGGGCCAGAGCGCCCGGGTGTTTATCCAGACCACTGAGAAGGCGCCGCTGTCGGTGCCATTGTCGGCCCTCACCGCCGAGAACGGCGCCACCTTCGTCTGGGTGGTCAAGCCCGACAACACGCTCAGGAAAGTCCCGGTGCGCGTTGGCGCCTTCGGTGAAAAGACCGTGCCGGTGCTCGAAGGCCTGAGTGCCAATGACTGGGTGGTGGCCGCTGGCGTGCATGTGCTTCTGGACGGCCAGCAGGTTCGGCCGGTGGATCGCTCCAATCGCGTGGTCAACCTGGCGGCCAAGGAGTAATCCCCGATGGGCTTCAATCTCTCCGAATGGGCGTTGCGTAACCGCCAGATCGTACTATTCCTGATGCTCTTGCTGGCGATCGTCGGCGCGCTTTCCTACACCAAGCTGGGTCAGAGCGAAGATCCTCCATTCACCTTCAAGGCCATGGTCATCCGTACCGTCTGGCCAGGGGCCACGGCGGAGGAAGTGTCGCGCCAGGTCACCGAGCGTATCGAAAAGAAGCTCATGGAAACCGGCGACTACGAAAAGATCGTCTCGTTTTCCCGCCCGGGAGAATCCCAGGTGACTTTTGCGGCTCGCGACTCCATGCATTCCAAGCAGATTCCCGAGCTGTGGTACCAGATCCGCAAGAAGATCGGCGATATCCGGCAGACCTTGCCGCCCGGTATCCAGGGGCCGTTCTTCAACGATGAGTTCGGCACTACCTTCGGCAATATCTACGCGCTCACCGGTGACGGCTTCGATTATGGCGTGCTCAAGGATTACGCCGACCGTATCCAGATCCAGCTGCAGCGGGTCAAGGACGTGGGCAAGGTCGAGTTGGTCGGCCTGCAGGACGAGAAAATCTGGGTCGAGCTGTCGAACGTGAAGCTGGCGACCCTCGGCTTGCCCCTGGCGGCTGTCCAGCAGGCTCTGCAGGCGCAGAACGCGGTATCGACCGCCGGCTTCTTCGAGACCGGCAGCGAGCGATTGCAGCTCCGGGTCTCGGGGAATTTCCAGACCGTGGAAGAGATCCGTGACTTTCCGATCCGCGTGGCCGACCGGACCTTCCGCATCGGTGACGTGGCCGATGTCCGGCGCGGCTTCAATGACCCACCGGCCCCGCGCATGCGCTTCATGGCTGAAGACGCCATCGGCCTGGCCGTGGCGATGAAGGAGGGCGGCGACATCCTGATCCTCGGCAAGGCCCTCGAAGCCGAGTTTGCCCGCATCCAGAACACCCTGCCGGCGGGCATGCAACTGCGCAAGGTTTCCGACCAGCCGGCTGCGGTGAAGACTGGCGTCGGCGAGTTTGTCCAGGTACTGGTGGAAGCACTGACGATCGTGTTGCTGGTGAGCTTCTTTTCCCTGGGGCTACGTACCGGAATGGTGGTGGGGCTGGCGATTCCGCTGGTCTTGGCGATGACCTTCGCCGCGATGTATTACCTGGGCATCGGTTTGCACAAGATTTCCCTTGGCGCGTTGGTGTTGGCGCTGGGGCTGTTGGTGGACGATGCGATCATCGCGGTGGAGATGATGGCCATCAAGATGGAGCAGGGCTACGACCGGATCAAGGCGGCCAGCTTTGCCTGGACCAGCACAGCGTTCCCGATGCTCACCGGTACCCTGATCACCGCGGCGGGGTTCCTGCCGATCGCCACCGCGCAATCGGGCACCGGTGAGTACACCCGTTCGATTTTCCAGGTGGTGACCCTCGCGCTGCTCGCTTCCTGGGTGGCCGCGGTGGTGTTCGTGCCGTATCTTGGGGAAAAACTTCTGCCGGACCTGGCGAAGATTCACGCGGCCAGGCATGGCACCGCTGACGGCCAGCCGGACCCTTACGGCACGCCGTTCTATCAGCGAGTCCGGCAAACGGTGGAGTGGTGCGTGCGTCGACGCAAGACGGTGATCACCTTGACCGTGTTGTTGTTCGTTGGCTCGGTGGTGCTGTTCCGTTTTGTCCCGCAGCAGTTTTTCCCGGCGTCGGGACGACTGGAGCTGATGGTCGACCTGAAGCTGGCCGAAGGCGCTTCGCTGGTCAACACCGCGGAGCAGGTCAAGCGCCTTGAAGCGCTGCTCAAGGACCACGCTGGCATCGACAATTACGTGGCGTACGTCGGCACCGGCTCACCACGCTTCTACTTGCCGCTGGATCAACAACTGCCGGCGCCGAGCTTTGCCCAATTCGTCGTGCTGGCCAAGACCATCGAAGACCGCGAGCCCCTGCGCAGTTGGCTGATCAGCACACTGAACGAGCAGTTCCCGACCCTGCGCTCGCGGGTCACACGCCTGGAAAACGGCCCGCCCGTGGGGTATCCGGTGCAGTTTCGGGTGACGGGTGAGCACATCGAAGAAGTCCGCGCGCTTGCCCGGAAAGTCGCGACAAAGGTTCGCGAAAACCCCTACGTCGCGAATGTCCACCTGGACTGGGAAGAACCGAGCAAGGTGGTGTACCTCAACATCGATCAGGATCGCGCCCGCGCGTTGGGCGTCACCACCGCCAACTTGTCGAGTTTCCTGCAAAGCTCCCTCACCGGCTCCAGTGTCAGCCAGTACCGCGAAGACAACGAGCTGATCGAGATCCTGCTGCGTGGCACCGTGCATGAGCGCACCGAGCTTTCACTGTTGCCAAGCCTGGCGGTGCCTACCGACAACGGCACGAGCGTTGCCCTGTCGCAGATCGCGACGCTGGAATACGGCTTTGAAGAAGGAGTGATCTGGCACCGCAACCGTTTGCCCAGTGTGACCGTACGTGCCGACATCTATGGCAAGGAGCAACCGGCGACGCTGGTGCAACAGATTTTCCCGACCCTGGACCCGATTCGCGCAGAGTTGCCGGACGGCTATCTGCTGGAAGTCGGGGGCACGGTGGAGGATTCAACCCGCGGGCAGAAATCGGTGAATGCGGGCGTGCCGCTGTTCATCGTGGTGGTGCTGACGTTGCTGATGCTGCAACTGCGCAGCTTCTCGCGCACGGCGATGGTGTTTCTCACCGCGCCGCTGGGACTGATCGGCGTCACGCTGTTCCTGCTGGTGTTCCGCCAGCCGTTCGGTTTTGTCGCCATGCTCGGCACTATCGCGTTGTCCGGGATGATCATGCGCAATTCGGTGATCCTGGTGGACCAGATCGAACAGGACATCAAGGCGGGGCTCGCCCCCTGGCAGGCGATCATCGAAGCGACGGTACGCCGTTTCCGGCCGATTGTACTGACTGCACTGGCGGCGGTCCTGGCGATGATCCCACTGTCGCGCAGCCTGTTCTTCGGGCCAATGGCGGTGGCTATCATGGGCGGCTTGATCGTGGCGACGGCGTTGACGCTGTTGTTCCTGCCGGCGTTGTATGCGGCGTGGTTCAGGGTCAGGAAAACCTGACCCACAGGCGCACATCGAACCTGTGGCGAGGGAGCTTGCTCCCGCTCGGTTGCGCAGCGACCGCAAAAGACCTGGGGGCGCTACGCGCCCCAGCGGGAGCAAGCTCCCTCGCCACAGGTATTGTATTTGTCGGATAGGGCTCAGAGGGTGCCAAACACTTTCTTGGCCAGACTGGTCGCCGCGGCCGCCGGGTTCTGGCGGATCGTTGCTTCCTGCTTGGCGATCATTTCGAACAGACCGTCCAGCGCCTGCTCGGTCACGTAGTTCTCGACGTTGGCGCTCTTGGTGTCCACCACGCCGAGTGTCGCAGCCTGGCCGGCGAAGGCGTTGTACTTCTGGACCAGGCCGACCTTGTCGGTGGCTTGCTTGACGATCGGCAGGAACTTCGCGCGAATCTGCTCGCGGCTGCTCTTGTTCAAGTATTGCGTGGCCGAGTCGTTGCCGCCGCTCAGAATGCCCTTGGCATCCGTCACGCTCATGTTCTTCACCGCATCCACCAGGATCGGCTGGGCCTGCACCACGGCGGCTTCGGCAGCCTGGTTCATGCTGGTTTCCAATTGGTCGACCTGAGCGCCCATGCCGAAGGCCTTCATCTTGCTGGCGACTTTACCGAGCTTGCCCGGCAGCTCGATCTTCACCTCGGGGTTGTTGCTGAAACCGCCAGGCTTACCCAGTTGCTTGACCGCGATCTGGGCGCCTTGGGTGAGGGCATCCTTCAGGCCGCCCGTGGCGTCCTTCTGCGAGAGATCACCGAGCGACAGGGCCATGGCGTTGGCGCAGATCAACAGGCCGGCGCAGAGGCCGGTGAAACGGAGGGTAGGGCGGAGCATGGGCACTTTCCTTGAACGTTTGGAAAAGAATCAGCGTACGGCATTGCCAGGGATCTTCATATTCAGGGCGCCCGAATGCAACCAGGCGCCCAGGGTTCAGTCCGCAGCCGTCGGAACGCCCTGATCCGCCGCATCTTCGCTGCGATGCAACGCTACCTGGCGGATCGACAGACGAATTTCCGCCGGCAGCACCCGCTTGGCCGCGCCTTCAGCCAGCTCGCCGAGCAGATCGTGATAGCTCAGCTTGCCTGCTTCGTCGCGCCGCAGGACATCGAGATCGAGCATTGTCTGGATGAAGTGGCGGAACAGGCTTTTGTCGAAGAACTCCGGTGCGTTCAGCCCATGCAGGATCGACAGGCGCTGGGCCATGACGGTGCAGAGGTCCTCCAGTTCTTCGGCGCTGATGCTGTTCTGCCCGCTGTTGAGCAGCAGCGAGACGGTCATGTAGAAACGCTGCAAGGTCTGGGCGATGCTTTTCGACAGCAGCGTCAGCAGCACGAAATGCCGCGAACTCGGCGCCGGGCGCAGGTAGAGGTCTTTTTCGAAACGCAGCAGGCCTTGTTCAACGAATGCTTCGAGCCACTGGTCTACCACCGCGTCCAGTTCCTCCAGCGACCAGCGAATGAACAGCTCCGACTGCAGGTACGGATACAAGGCCCGGGTGTAGCGCAGGATCTGTTCGCGGCTCATGCGCGAGCTGCTCTGGAAGAAACTGGCGAGCAGCGCCGGCAGGGCGAAGATGTGCAGGACATTGTTGCGGTAGTAGGTCATCAGCACCGCGTTCTGCTCATCCAGATACAGAATCTTGCCCAGGGCGTCCTTCTGTTCCGACAGCAGGTCCATGCCTTTGACGTGCGCGATCAGCGCCTGGCCATCGCCTTCGGGCAAGGTGGTGTGCGGTGAATATGGCACTTTGCGCAGCAACGCGAGGTACAGGTCCAGCACGCGGGCCATGGCATGATCGTCCAGGGCCAGACGGCTGGTGGACAGCAGCGCGAGCGCGACCAGGTTGACCGGGTTGATGGCCGCGGCTTCGTTCAGATGGCGGGCGACACGTTCGCCGAGGCGGTTGGTGGTCGCGTTGAGCCAGTCGGGTTTGAACTGCGGACCGAGCTCCTGCTGGCGCCAGCCGGGTTGTTCGCCGTCGAGGAACTCCGCCAGCTTGATTGGCTCGCCAAAGTTAACCGCGACCTGGCCAAAGCGTTGCTTGAGGGCGCCGATGACCTTGAAGATGTCGAAGATCGACTCCTTCTTTTTGCTCGCGCCCCGCAGTTCACCGAGGTAGGTGCGGCCTTCCAGTACGCGCTCATAACCGATGTACACCGGCACGAAGACGATCGGCATGCGCGAGGAGCGCAAAAAGCTACGCAGGGTAATGGCGAGCATGCCGGTCTTCGGCTGCAGCATGCGCCCGGTGCGCGAACGGCCGCCTTCGACGAAATACTCCACCGGGAAGCCCTTGGTGAACAGCGTGTGCAGGTATTCGTTGAACACGGCGGTGTAAAGCGGGTTGCCCTTGAACGTGCGACGCATGAAAAACGCGCCGCCACGGCGCAGCAGGCCGCCGATCACCGGCATGTTGAGGTTGATGCCGGCGGCAATATGCGGGGGTGTCAGGCCATTGCGAAACAGCAGGTACGACAGCAGCAGGTAGTCGATATGGCTACGATGGCAGGGTACGTAGATGACTTCGTGGCCTTGGGCAACGTTCTGCACGCCTTCGATGTGGTTGACCTTGATGCCATCGTAGATCTTGTTCCAGAACCAGCTCAGCACCACTTCCAGGAAACGGATCGCGGTGTAGGTGTAGTCCGAGGCAATCTCATTGCCATAACGCAGGGCCTGGGCCTTGGCTTTTTCAGCCGGGATCTTTTCCCGTTCGGCCTCTTCGAGGATGGCCTGCTTGACCAGTGGCTGGTTCAACAGACCCTTGACCAGGTTGCGCCGGTGGGAAATGTCCGGGCCGATAACCGCTGCTTTCAGATTGCGAAAGTGCACCCGCAGGATCCGCTGGGCCATACGCACGGTGCGTTCATGGCCTTTGTCGTGCTCGATCAGTTCGCGCAGATGAATTGGCGCGGAGAACTGCACCCGTGTCTTGCGCCCGAGAATCATGATGCTCAGCAAGCGACGCAGGCGCCCGGTGACCGCCCAACTGTCGGCGAACAGGAGCTTCCAGGGGCTGGATTCGCTGTCGGGCGACTGGCCCCAGAAGACGCTGACCGGAATGATCTGGGCGTCCTCGGCGGCGTTGTGGGTCAGTTCGTCGACCAGCCGCGTCAGGGTCGGCGGCGCACCGCGTTTGTCCTGGCGCCCGAGCCAGTCCGGCGCCGGCGTCAGATAGAAAAACGCCGCCGGCTCCAGCAGGCCGCCCACCGAGACGGGCAGCACCGGACGTGGCAGGCCGGCCTTGGTGCACTCGGTGTCGAGCACCGCCAGATCAGTGAGCGAAGGATCTTGCAGGACGTAGAACACCGGACGACTGCGGTCGAGGTTGAGGGTGAAGGACGACTGGTTGATGGTCTCGGAGCGAACCCAGAGGTACAACAGCCGGCGCAGGGTGCCAAACACAAGACGGCGGAACGGGGAACGGGTCATACGGCTTCTGCGTGAGTGGATAAGAGCAAGCGGTACTAGTGTGCCGGATTCACCGAAAATCGGCAAAAAAGCGGCGAAGTAAAGTCAGTTGAGAGTTTTTCCGGGTGTCATATACTCGGCCAGTTACTGCCCCGGCCTTCCGACGGACGGTGGGACGGCGGCTGAAACGCGTACGGCTTTCCCTCGAAAAGCCGGCTCAGAAAACAAGAACGGGAGTGAGCATCATGGCAGCACGCGAAACTGGCAGTGTGAAGTGGTTCAACGACGCCAAGGGTTATGGCTTCATCCAGCGCGAAGGCGGGGCGGATGTGTTCGTCCACTACCGCGCGATCCGTGGCGAAGGCCACCGTTCACTGACCGAAGGCCAGCAGGTCGAATACGCGGTGGTGGAAGGGCAGAAGGGCTTGCAGGCTGAGGATGTGGTGGGGTTGTAAGCCGCATTTACTGGCTACACAGAAACCAATGTGGGAGCGAGCCTGCTCGCGAAAGCGGTGTGACAGTCAATGTAGCATTGTCTGTCACACCGCTTTCGCGAGCAGGCTCGCTCCCACAAGGGATCACCGTTGATCAGAAGCCAGCCTTACGCCGTCTTCCAGGTAATCTCTTCTTCTCCATCGGCGCTGATGCGAATCCAGCGATCCGCCGAATCCTCACCTTCTTCCTCCACCCACGACCCCGGCGCGCAGCGCACTTCGACGTTCAGCGCGGCGAAGGCGGCGCGGGCGCAGGCGATGTCGTCTTCCCACGGGGTCTGGTCACTTTCCAGGTACAGGCTGTTCCATTTGCCTACAGCCTTGGGCAACCAGGTCACCGGGATGTCGGCGGCCTTGCACTTGTACGTCTGACCTTTTTGCACCCAGTCGCTGCACGGGCCGAGGGCCTGGCCGAGCCAGGCGGCGATCGCCTTGTGGTCGACGTCGGCGTCCTTGAGGTAAATCTCGATATCGGGTTGGCGCATGGATGTCCTCACTGCGGTCTCGAAAAATCCATTCGCGGATTTAACTGGCCCCGGACAGTTGTCCGAGGCCCGGAATAAAAAGGTCATTGAAGAACGAAATAATCGTAGCGCATCGACACGCTCACCTCGAACGGCTCGGCCTGCTCGATCACGCTGGCGCGGCGTTCGGCGCTGGCGCGCCAGCCGTGGGGCGTCATCGCCAGCAGATTGGCGCGATCCTGGCTGTTGTCGAGCGTGAGCTTGAACTCAAGGGTTTCACTGTGATCCAGCGCCATCCCCGACGGCACCAGGGCCAGGTGTTTGTCATCGGTGTATTCGCGAACCTCGTCATACAGCCGCTCGCGCAGCTCCATCAGGTGGCCGCTGGTAGGCCCGACTTTCATCAAGCCGCCGCCGGGGCTGAGCAGGCGCTTGGCCTCCTGCCAGTCCAACGGGCTGAACACGCTGGCGAGGAACTGGCAGCAGCCGTCCGCCAGCGGCACCCGCGCCATGCTGGCGATCAACCAGGTCAGTTGGGGGTTGCGTTTGCAGGCGCGCTTGACGGCTTCGCGGGAAATATCCAGGGCGTAGCCATCGGCGTCGGGCAGGGCGTCGGCGAGTTGCGCGGTGTAATAACCTTCGCCACAGCCAATGTCCAGCCAGCGTCCGGGCGCACGTTCGGCGGCCAGTTCAGCCAGGCGCCGGGCGACCGGGGCGTAATGGCCAGCGTTGAGGAAATCGCGGCGGGCCTCGACCATCGCCTGATTGTCGCCAGGGTCGCGGCTGTTCTTGTGCTGCACCGGCAGCAGGTTCAGGTAACCCTGCCGCGCGCGGTCGAAACGATGCCCGGCGGGGCATGCCACGCCGTTGTCCACCGCATTCAAGGGTTCATTGCAGATCGGGCAGGCGAGCATCAGGCGAGCAACTTGATGAGCGTCTTGTAGTAGATCTCGGTCAGCACGTCGAGATCGGCGGCCAGCACGCGTTCGTTGACCTGGTGGATCGTCGCGTTGACCGGCCCCAGCTCAACCACTTGAGTGCCCATGGTCGCGATGAAGCGACCGTCGGAGGTGCCGCCGCTGGTGGAGGCCTTGGTCTCGCGGCCGGTGACGTCCTTGATGCTCGACGACACGGCGTCGAGCAGTGCGCCTGGCTCGGTGAGGAATGGCAGGCCGGACAACGCCCAGTCGATGTGCCAGTCCAATTGATGCTTGTCGAGGATGTCGGCGACCCGTTGCTGCAGACCTTCGACGGTGGATTCGGTGGAGAAGCGGAAATTGAACACGGCTTCCAGGTCACCGGGGATCACGTTGGTCGCGCCGGTGCCGGAGTTGAGGTTGGAGATCTGGAAACTGGTCGGCGGGAAGAAGTCGTTGCCGTGATCCCAGTGCTCGGCGGCCAATTCGGCCAGGGCAGGCGCGGCCAGGTGGATCGGGTTCTTCGCCAAGTGTGGATAAGCCACGTGGCCTTGCTTGCCGCGCACGGTCAGTTTTGCGCCGAGGGAGCCGCGACGGCCATTCTTCACCACATCACCCACCAGCGTGGTGCTCGATGGTTCGCCGACGATGCACCAGTCCAGGCGTTCCTGGCGGGCCTTGAGGCGCTCGACCACGGCTTTGGTGCCATGGTGGGCCGGGCCCTCTTCGTCGCTGGTGATCAGGAAGGTGATCGAGCCCTGGTGATCCGGGTAGTCGGCGACGAACCGTTCGGCCGCCACTACCATCGCCGCCAGGCTGCCTTTCATGTCCGCCGCGCCACGGCCGCAGAGCATGCCCTGTTCGTCGATGACCGCATCGAACGGGTCGAGCTGCCAGGCCTGTACCGGACCGGTCGGGACCACATCGGTGTGACCGGCGAAGCACAAAACCGGACCGTCATGCTTGCCATGGCTGGCCCAGAAGTTATCCACATCCTCGATACGCATGGGTTCGAGCTTGAAACCGGCGTCGCCCAGGCGCTGCATCATCAGTTTCTGGCAATCGGCATCCACCGGCGTCACGGACGGACGGCGGATCAGGTCGCAGGCGAGTTGCAGGGTCGGCGAGAGGTCGGCGTGGGCCGTCATGGAAACTCCGGAATATAGTGTGGACGCAAGGCTAGTGCTGGCGCGGGCTGGTTCGCGCAAAATGGCGGTTATCTTATAGCAAAACGATCGCCATGGGCCGCCGCTCCCCTCAGTTGGAACTCAAAACCTGTGGGAGCGAGCCTGCTCGCGAAAGCGATTTGTCAGTCAACATTGTTGCTACTGATTTGACGCCTTCGCGAGCAGGCTCGCTCCCACAAGAAATTATTGGGTGAGAACATTTCGCGATCGGTCGCCTGAGGCTCGAATTACCACGGCAAAGCCCTATAATGCGCGCCGGTTTTTGGGGTAATGGTCATGAGTACAGAAGATCCACGGTTCGCCGGCATCGCCCGTTTGTATGGCATCGAAGGCCTGGAGCGCCTGCGGGCGGCGCATGTGGCGATTGTCGGCGTCGGCGGCGTTGGTTCCTGGGCGGCGGAAGCCATTGCCCGTTGTGGCGTGGGCGAGATTTCGCTATTCGACCTGGATGACGTCTGCGTCAGCAACGCCAATCGTCAATTACATGCCCTGGACAGCACCGTCGGCAAGCCCAAGGTCGAAGTGATGGCCGAGCGGCTGCGGGGGATCAACCCCGATTGCACCGTGCACGCGGTGGCCGACTTTGTCACCCGCGACACCATGGCCGAGTACATCACGCCGAACATCGACTGCGTGATCGACTGCATCGACAGCGTCAACGCCAAGGCTGCGTTGATCGCGTGGTGCAAGCGCCGCAAGATTCAGATCATCACCACCGGCGGCGCAGGCGGGCAGATCGACCCGACGCTGATCCAGGTCTGTGACCTCAACCGTACGTTCAACGATCCGCTGGCCTCCAAGGTGCGCTCCACCTTGCGCCGCGACTACGGTTTCTCGCGCACCGTGACCCGTCATTACAGCGTGCCCTGCGTGTTCTCCACCGAGCAATTGCGCTATCCGAAACCGGACGGCAGCATCTGCCTGCAGAAGAGTTTTGTCGGCGACGGCGTCAAGCTCGACTGCGCTGGCGGGTTTGGCGCGGTGATGATGGTCACCGCGACGTTCGGCATGGTCGCGGCGACCAAAGCTGTGGACAAGATCGTCGCGGGTGTGCGGCGGCCGGCGGACCGGCTTAAGCCCAAGGTTTGAAGGTGGGGCTGATGGCCTCATCGCGAGCAAGCTCGCTCCCACATTGGATCGGGCTGAATGCGGTATTTGCGTATATCCTGATCCCCTGTGGGAGCGAGCTTGCTCGCGATGCTCTTGGCGGTTATCCAGCCAACTCGAACATCCGCTTCAACACCGCATTCAAGCCATTGCTGCGCGAAGGCGACAACTGCCGTGACAACCCCAACTGATTGAACCAGTCCGGCAAGTCGACCTGGCGCAAATCCTCAGCCGACAACCCGTTGACCCGCGCCAGCAACAACGCCACCAACCCGCGTATCAAGCGCGCATCGCTGCTGGCGGAAAACTGCCAGTGCCCATCATGCAGCCGACCCACCAGCCATACCTGGCTTTCACAGCCGTTGACGAGGTTGGCCTCGCACTTGTCTGCATCGCTCAGCGGTGGCGAGCGATCCCCCCACTGCATCAGCAGCCGGGCGCGTTGCTCCCAGCCGGAGGCGTCCTGGAAAATCCGCAATGCCGCAGCGGCATCGGCAGGCAGGCTCATCGCAGCATCTCCAGGGCCTGATCCAGCGCCTCGAAGAACCGTTCGATATCGGCGGAGTCGTTGTACAGCGCCAGCGACACACGAATCGCCCCGGAAAGCTTCAATTGCTTGAACAGCGGCATTGCACAGTGATGCCCGGCGCGCACGGCAATGCCTTGCTCGGTCAACAGATGCGCCAGATCAGCGTTATGAACGCCTTCGACGCCGAAGCTGACCAGCGCCAGTTGTGGGTTGCCCACCAGCCGCACGCCGTTGCGCGCCAGCAGGCCGTGAAGCAGATAATCGTGCAGCGCGGTTTCATGGTCGATAACCGCCTGCCCGTCGAGATTGGACAGATAGTCGAGCGTCGCTCCCAGGCCGATCACGCTGGCGGTGGGCGGCGTGCCGGCTTCGAAACCCAACGGCGCCGGGCGGAACGTGGCGCTGTGGTAATCAGCCGTTTGCACCATTTCGCCGCCGAACTGCCAATGACGCAGTCGAGCGAGGGCGTCGGTACGGCCGAACAGCACGCCCAGGCCTTCGGGACCGTAAAGCTTGTGGCTGGAAAAAACATAGAAGTCGCAGCCCAGCGCCTCCACATCATGGCGACCGTGGACCACGCCCTGTGCGCCATCGACCACCGTCAGCGCACCTTGCGCCTTGGCCATCGCCAGCAACGCCGGCACCGGTTGCCAGGTGCCAAGCACGTTGGACAACTGGCTCACCGCCAGCAGGCGGGTGCGCGGACCGATCAGCCTGGTGGCGGCCTCTGTATCGATCACCCCGTCGGCATCCAGGGGCAGCACCACCAGCGCCAGCGAGCGGCGCTCGGCCAGTTGCTGCCACGGCAGCAGGTTGGCGTGATGTTCGAGGGCACTGATGACAATCTCATCGCCCGGGTTGAACAGGTGTTCCAGCCCATAGGCCAGCAGGTTCAGCGCCGACGTGGCGCCGTGGGTAAAAACGATCTGTCCGCAATTTCCCGCATTGAGCCACTGGGAAACCTTGAGTCGGCTGTCCTCGAACGCCTGGGTGGCCAGTGCGCCGGGCAGATGCTGCGCCCGGTGCACGTTGGCCGCGCCGTTGGCGTAGTAATGCGCCAGGGCGTCCAGCAGGGCTTGGGGTTTCTGTGTGGTGGCGGCATTGTCCAGATAGGTCTGGCCTTGCCGTTGCAGGGCGGCGAGGGCCGGAAAATCGGTACGCCAGGGGGATGGAATCAACATGCTTTCGGGCCCTGCTGGAGTTACGCCGGACCCTGCGGGAGCAAGATTGCTCCCACAGGTGAGGTGTGAAGCGGTTCAGTTATGCGCGTGCAGTGCTTCGTTCAGCTCGATGGCCGACTTGTGGGTCTTGCATTCCACTGCGCCGGTCTCGGAGTTGCGACGGAACAGCAGGTCCGGCTGGCCGGCCAGGTCGCGAGCCTTGACCACTTTGACCAATTGGTTGTTCTCATCCAGCAGCGCAACCTTGGTGCCGGCCGTCACGTACAGGCCCGACTCCACGGTGTTGCGATCGCCCAGCGGAATGCCGATGCCGGCGTTGGCGCCGATCAGGCAACCTTCGCCAACCTTGATCACGATGTTGCCACCACCCGACAGGGTGCCCATGGTCGAGCAACCGCCGCCCAGGTCCGAGCCCTTGCCGACGAACACACCCGCCGAGACCCGGCCTTCGATCATCCCCGGCCCTTCGGTACCGGCGTTGAAGTTGACGAAACCTTCGTGCATCACCGTGGTGCCTTCGCCCACATAGGCGCCCAGGCGCAGGCGCGCGGCGTCGGCGATACGCACGCCGGCCGGAACCACGTAGTCGGTCATCTTCGGGAATTTGTCCACCGAGAACACTTCCAGCAACTCGCCACGCAGACGGGCTTCGAGCTGGTGCTCGGCCAGTTCGGCCAGGTCGATCGCGCCCTGGCTGGTCCAGGCCACGTTCGGCAGCAGTGGGAAAATGCCGGCCAGGTTCAAGCCGTGGGGCTTGACCAGGCGATGGGACAGCAGGTGCAGTTTGAGGTACGCCTCGGGCGTGGAGGTCAGTTGCGCATCTTCGGCCAGCAGCGTGGCGACCAGCGGCTTGTGGCTTTCAGCCAGGCGGGTCAGCAGCTTGGCTTGCGCGGCGTCGACGTTGCGCAGCGCTTCAGCCAGTTGCGAGGCCTGGGCCGTGGTGAACGTGATGGCCTGGTTGCCTTCGCTGTAGCCAAGGATCGGCGCGATGGCGGCAACGATCTCGGCCGACGGGTTGAGCAGCGGTTGGGCGTAGAAGACTTCCAGCCAGGCGCCTTCACGGTTTTGAGTGCCGACACCGAAGGCCAGGCTGAACAGGGTAGTGGACATGAAAATTACCTCAACAAAATGGACTGGGCAGGCTTACTTGATCTCTGCCGCATAGATATCTGGCTTGAAGCCAATCAGGGTTCGGTCACCGAGATCGAGCACCGGGCGCTTGATCATCGAGGGTTGGGCGAGCATCAGTTCGATGGCTTTCGTCTGGTCGAGATCGGCTTTGCGTTCGTCGTCGAGTTTGCGAAAGGTCGTACCGGCACGGTTCAACACCACTTGCCAGCCATGCTCGTTGCACCATTGGGCCAGGTGCTCACGGTCGATGCCGGCAGTCTTGTAATCGTGAAAGTCATAATGCACCGCGTGTTCATCGAGCCAGGTGCGGGCCTTTTTCATCGTGTCGCAGGCTTTGATGCCGAAAAGGTGCAACGTTTTGCTTGAATCGGTCAAGGAACTGCCCCCTTTGCAGGTGCTGGAAATAAAAGGTGAAGGATTATGCCATGACCGGACGGTTTCGCGGCGGCCCAGATCGTCATGCATTTTCGAACCTGTGGGAGCGAGCCTGCTCGCGATAGCGGTTATTCCGTCGACGGCAATATGACTGACCGAGCGCCTTCGCGAGCAGGCTCGCTCCCACAGGAGGTGGATTGCGACATAGGTGTAACGGCCAGGCCAATGCTAAGCGGTTAATATGGCACTTCAACGGCAAGCTGTTGCCGGATGTGTGTGGCTGTCACTGGAAAGTTGTTATGCAAAGCGCCTATACCGTCCTGATCCTGTTGATGCTGGTGGGCGTCTCGCGCCTGGTCGGACGATTGATCCCGCTGCCGTTGCCCCTGGTGCAGATCGCTGCCGGCGCCGTGCTGGCCTGGCCATCGCTGGGGCTGCATGTGGCGCTCGATCCCGAGTTGTTCCTGTTTCTGTTCCTCCCGCCGTTGTTATTCTCCGACGGCTGGCGCATGCCCAAGCGCGAGCTGTGGCGCCTGCGCGGGCCGGTCCTGACGCTGGCGGTCGGGCTGGTGTTGTTCACGGTGGTCGGCGCGGGTTATTTCATTCATTGGTTATTGCCGAGCATCCCGTTGCCGGTGGCCTTCGCCCTGGCGGCGGTGCTGTCGCCGACCGACGCGGTGGCCGTGTCGGCAATTGCCCGGGACCGCTTGCCCGCGCCGTTGATGCACATGCTCCAGGGCGAGGCATTGATGAACGATGCGTCGGGCCTGGTGACTTTCAAGTTCGCTGTGGCAGCGGCCATCACCGGGGTGTTCTCCCTGGCCAGTGCCAGCCTGACTTTTGTCCTGGTCGCTGTCGGTGGCCTGCTGGTAGGCGTGGCCCTGAGTTGGCTGGTGGGCCGTTTGCGGGCATGGATGATTGCCCGGGGCTGGGACGACCCCGCTACTCATGTGGTGTTCATGTTGTTGCTGCCGTTTGCCGCTTATGTGCTGGCTGAACGCCTGGGTGCCTCGGGCATTCTCTCGGCGGTGGCGGCTGGGATGATGCAGAGCTGGCTTGACCTGCTGCCGCGCCAGACCGGCACGCGGTTGCTCAATCGCAGCGTCTGGGCGCTGTTGGAATTTGCCTTCAATGGCTTGATTTTCTTGCTGCTGGGCTTGCAACTGCCGGACATCATCAAAGCCGTGACCAGCCACGAGACCACGTTGTGGCCGATGTTGTTCTACCGCTGCCTGGATGTGGTGGCGATTTTCCTGGTGCTGCTGGTGTTGCGTTTTGTCTGGGTGCAAAGCATCTGGCGCTTGTCCGGGCTGTTGCGCCGCTGGCGCGGCAAGGGCGAGTTGACCCTGGTGCCGACCGCGCGCTCTTGCTGGTTGCTGACGTTTGGCGGCGTGCGCGGGGCGGTAACGCTGGCGGGCGTGATGTCGGTGCCGTTGCTGTTGGAGGCGGGGGAGGCGTTTCCTGAGCGCGACTTGCTGATCTTCATCGCTGCGGGGGTGATTCTGCTGTCACTGGTCGCCGCTTGCATCGCTTTGCCCCTGCTGTTGCGCGGCGTCGAGAAGGGGCCGGACGACAAACGCCGCAACGAAGTCCGTGAGGCCTGGCGTAAAACCGCTGAAGCGGCGATTCATGCCTTGGAAGTGGAGGAACCGGCCGAGACAGCCGCGCCTGACGCGGCCACGGCGGCTCTGGCGACGGAGCTCAAGGCGCGGCTGATGTCCGAGTATCGTCATCAGCTTGAGGTATTCAACGACTCGGCCGAAGCCCAGGCGCTGGCGTTCGAAATGGACCTGCTGGAGCGCCGGCTGCGTTTGAAGGCGTACCGAGCGCAGCGGTTGGAGCTGTATCGCCTCAGTCGCCAGCACCAGATTGGCGATGATGTGTTGCGTGAGGTGCTGGCGGAGTTGGATCTGGCGGAGGCGAATTTGGGGTTGGGTAAATAAATACTCCTCTGGTATGTCTTTCTCTTCGGTTGAGGCCATTTCTTGTCCTTGCTGGTTTGAAAAAGCCCGGCGGGCCGGGCTAGTATCAGGCAGCTTTTATTGGCTTTATCAGGCTTTCTGCTGGGATGCCGAACATATCGTGAAGCTTCCAGATCATTGGCAGAGTTAACGAGCGCTTACGGTTGAGCACCTCGTATACGCGGTTCGTTTTTCCGATAGCCGGAGCAAGATCGGCCGCGGTGAGTCCGGATTGCTCCATGCGAAACTTGATGGCTTCAATTGGGTCGGGCAGATCCACCGGGAAATGCTTGGCTTCATATGCCTCGATCAGAGTGACCATGACTTCGAAAGCATCGCCTTCCGGGGTGCCAGGTTCAGGCTCATTCTCAAACAGGGGAGAGATCTCTTTGAGAGCTACCCGGTATTCTTCATCGGTGCGGATTGGGCGAATGTTCATGATGATTACTCCATTTCCACGGTGTTTGCGTCGATCTCATCGTATCGGCGATGAGTGCCGACAAACTTGATGTACACAGCGCCGAAGCGGTAGGCAATGGCGACCACCAGGCGGTAGTCGTTACCCTTGATGTTGAACACCACGCGGCGACTCTTGAGAATGCTTGCGTTACCGTATTGCGCCTTGATGTCGTTTGGGTTGGTCCAAGTGGCTTTTTTGGCATCGTCAAGCCAAGCCTTAAGTTGCTGTTCGGAATCTGGGTATTTCTCCCAAAAGGCTTTCAGATGACTGAGGGCGATAATTCTCATGGGTGAGAATGTAGTCCCAGGGTGGGACTTTTGCAAGCATTCACAAGCAGCAGCCCATGACCGCAATTTGCTGTACGGGCAGCGTGTTGTATGGATCGAATGCATCAGACAGATTGAGTTGTCTGCTTTTAGGGCCGCTGCGCAGCCCAACGGGAGCAAGCTCCCTCGCCACGACAGCGGTCCGTTTCGGCTCGATAGAGCCATCAACCCCGGCGCTGGATGAATGCGCGGATTCGTTCCGCCGCTTCCACGCATTCGGCCAATGGCGCGACCAGGGCCATGCGCACGCGACCGGCGCCGGGGTTGACGCCATCCACATCGCGCGACAGGTACGAGCCTGGGACGACCGTCACGTGTTCCTGTTCGAACAGGTCACGGCAGAATGCCGCGTCGTCGCCGGCCACGTTCGGCCACAGGTAGAAGCTGCCGTCGGGGCGTTGCACGTCGAGCACCGGGTTGAGGATTTCCAGCACCGCGTCGAATTTTTCCCGGTACAGCGCGCGGTTGGCCCGGACGTGCACTTCGTCGTTCCACGCGGCAATGCTCGCCAATTGGGTCTGAACCGGCATCGCGCAACCGTGATAGGTGCGGTAGAGCAAAAAGCCCTTGAGGATGTCGGCGTCGCCAGCAACGAAACCGGAGCGCAGGCCCGGCAGGTTGGAGCGCTTGGACAGGCTGTGGAACACCACGCAGCGCTTGAAGTCCTTGCGACCCAGTTCGACGCAGGCGCTGAGCAGGCCTGGCGGCGGGGTCTGTTCGTCGAAGTAGAGCTCGCTGTAGCACTCGTCCGCGGCGATGACGAAGTTGTGCTCGTCAGCCAGGGCGATGAGCTTCTTCAACACGTCCACCGGAATCAAGGCGCCGGTCGGATTGCCCGGCGAGCAGAGGAACAGGATCTGGCAGCGTTTCCAGATATCCGGCGAGACGGCATCGAAATCCGGGTTGAAGCCGTTCGTGTCCAGGCATGGCAGGTAGTGTGGCTTGGCCCCGGCCAGGAACGCTGCGCCTTCGTAGATCTGATAGAAAGGGTTCGGGCTGACGACCAGGGCGTCATCGCCACGGTTGACCACGGTCTGGGTGAAGGCGAACAAGGCTTCACGGGTACCGTTGACCGGCAGCACATGGCGCGCCGGATCGAGCCAGCCGTCTGGCACGTTGAAGCGCCGCTCGCACCAACCGGTGATGGCTTCGCGCAGCTCGGGGATGCCAAGGGTGGTCGGGTACACGGCCATTTTTTCCAGATTGCCGGCCAGGGCTTCAGCCACAAAAGCGGGCGAGCGATGCTTGGGTTCGCCGATGGACAACGCGATCGGGCGCTTGTCCGGATTGGGCGTGACGCTGCCGAGCAAGGCGCGAAGCTTCTCGAACGGGTAGGGCTGGAGCTGGGACAGGGCGTTGTTCATCGGGGGCCTCGTTCAATGTGGGCACTGCCCCTTGTGGGAGCGAGCCTGCTCGCGAATACGCTGTGTCAGTCGACAAAATCCTTGACTGATCCGCGGCTTTCGCGAGCAGGCTCGCTCCCACAGGGGGAATATGTTCGTTCAGATGCTGATGCGCGTCAGGTTGATGTCGGGTTCCTGGTTGACGCTCAGGTGCCGCACGATCGCTTCCTGCAAACGGCTACACAGCTGCGGGTCGGACAGCGGCTGGTTATGGGCGTCGGTGATGAAGAATACGTCTTCCACCCGCTCGCCGAGGGTCGCGATCTTGGCGTTCTGCAGCGACAGGTCGAATTCCAGGAAAATATGGCCGACCCGCGCCAGCAGGCCCGGGCGGTCCGGCGCGCTGAGTTCCAGCACGGTGACCTGGCGCTGTGCGTCGTTGTGGATCGTTACCTGCGGCGCAAAGGCGAAATGCTTGAGCTGGCGCGGCACCCGGCGCTGGATGATGGTCGGGTAGTCCGCGGGGTTGCGCAGGGCTTCGGTGAGTCCATCGCGAATCTGCTTGACCCGCGCCGGGTTGTCGCCGATCGAGTCGCCGTCAGTGTCGAGCACGATGTAGGTGTCGAGGGTGAACTGGCTGCTGGACGTGATGACTCGGGCGTCATGGATGTTGAGGTTGAGCTGGTCCATCGCCGCCACGGTCACGGCGAAGAAATCGTGCTGGTCCGGGGCGTAGATGAAGATCTGCGTACCGCCCTCGAATTCGCGCTGGGTGGTTTCCTTGATCAATACCAGCGGACCGCCATCGGCCGGCTGCTGGAGGATCGCATCGGTGTGCCAGGCCACATCGCCGGCAGTATGGCGCAGGAAGTAGTCATCGCCCAGTTGCGACCAGAGTTGCTCGACATCATCCGGATCGGTGCCGCCGCGTACCAGGATGTCCAGGGCCGCGCTCTGGGTGCGGCGGATCTGTTCTTCGCGATCCACCGGGTTTTCCAGACCACGGCGCAGGGCACGCTTGGTCTCGGTGTACAACTGGCGCAACAGGCTGGCGCGCCAGGAATTCCACAGGGTCGGGTTGGTGGCGTTGATGTCGGCCACGGTCAGCACGTAGAGATAATCCAGGCGGGTTTCATCGCCCACCGCCTGGGCAAAGTCGTGGATCACCTGCGGGTCGGACAAGTCCTTGCGCTGGGCGGTGGTCGACATCACCAGGTGGTTCTGCACCAGCCAGACGATCAGCCGGCTGTCCCACACCGGCAACTGGTGCCGCTGGCAGAACGCCTCGGCATCCACCGCGCCAATCTCCGAATGGTCGCCTTGGCGGCCCTTGCCGATGTCGTGATACAGCCCCGCCATGTAGATCAGCTCAGGCTTGGGCAGCTTGGCCATGAGCTTGCTGGCCAGCGGGAATTTCTCCGACACCTGGGTGTACTGCAACTTGCGCAGGTGTTTGATCAGGTTCAGCGTGTGCGCATCGACCGTATAGATGTGGAACAGGTCGTGCTGCATCTGCCCGACGATGTAGCCGAACTCCGGCAGGTAACGCCCGAGGATCCCATAGCGGTTCATGCGCCGCAGGTTGCGGTGCACGCCGATCTTGCACTTGAACAGTTCGATGAACAGGCTGGTGTTGCGAATATCGTGGCGGAAGTCGTCATCGATCAGGTGACGGTTTTCCCGCAGCAGGCGGATGGTGTCGGCGCGCACGCCCTTGATTTCCGGCTGCTGGGCCATGAGCACGAAAATCTCGAGCATGGCGAACGGCGTGCGGCGAAACACGTTGGCGTGGCGCGCCTCGATGTAGCCGTCGTGCAACTGGAACCGGGAATTGATCGGCTGCGGCGGCGCCTCGTCTTCCGGCGCGAGGATGACTTCCTCGAAGTGCTGGATGATCAGTTCGCTGAGCTGGGCGATGCTCATCACCACGCGGTAGTACTGCTGCATGAAGTTTTCGATGGACTGCTTGGCGTCCTGGCCTTCGAAACCCAGCAGGCCGGCGATGGAGCGCTGGTGATCGAACAGCAGGCGATCCTCGGAGCGCCCGGCGAGCATGTGCAACGCGTAGCGGACCTTCCAGAGGAATTCCTGGGACGAGGCCAGCAGGGCGTTCTCGCTTTCTACCAGGAAGCCTTCGCCGGCCAGTGCGCGCAGGTTCAGCGTGCCGTACTGGCGACGGGCGACCCACAGGATGGTCTGGATGTCCCGCAGCCCGCCTGGCGAGCCTTTGACGTTGGGTTCCAGGTTGTACTCGGTATCGTTGTACTTGTGATGGCGAGCCTTCTGCTCGGCGCGCTTGGCCAGGAAGAAGTCCTTGCTCGGCCACATGTGCGCCGTGCTGGTGACGTCGAGCATGCGCTGGCGCAAGCGCTCGGGGCCGGCGATGGTGCGGCTTTCCATCAGGTTGGTGATCACCGTGAGGTCGGCGCGGGCCTCGTCGGCGCATTCCTGCACCGAACGCACGCTCTGGCCGACTTCCAGGCCGATGTCCCACAGCAGCGTGAGGAAACGCTCGATGGAATCACGAAAAATCTCGTGGTCGGCGCTCTCCAGCAGGATCAGCAGATCGATATCGGAGTAGGGGTGCAGTTCGCCGCGCCCGTAGCCGCCCACGGCCACCAGGGCGATGTCGGCGTCCTCGCTCCAGTTGAACTGCTCCCAGGCCTTTTGCAGGATGTTGTCGACGAACCAGGCGCGGTCCTCGATCAGTCGACGAATATCGCGGCCACTGCGAAAGCGCTGGTCGAGCACTTCGTGGGCCTGGCGGATCGCCTTCTTGAATGCCGAGATGGGGCTTGCCTTCAGGGCCAGTTCAGCCTGGAACTGGCCGCGGTCGAAGAGTTCGGGATCCACCTGCGGCATTGAATGGCTTTCCTTTCTATCTATATCTATCGGATCGGTCAGGCTGGGTTCTGATCAGGCGGAAACACGGGGAATGGTGTCATCGCTGCGCAGGGTGAAGATCTCGTAGCCAGTCTCGGTGACCAGCAGCGTGTGCTCCCACTGCGCCGACAGCTTGCGGTCCTTGGTGATGGCGGTCCAGCCATCGCCCAGCACCTTGGTGTCGGCGCGGCCCTGGTTAATCATCGGTTCGATGGTGAAGGTCATGCCCGCCTGCAGTTCCATGCCGGTACCGGCGCGGCCGTAGTGGAGGATCTGCGGTTCTTCGTGGAACACCTTGCCGATGCCGTGGCCGCAGAACTCACGCACCACCGAAAAACCGTTTTTCTGCGCGTGCTTCTGGATCACTTCGCCGATGTCACCCAGGCGGCAGCCCGGCTTCACCAGTTCGATGGCCATGTACATGCATTCCTGGGTGACCTTGGACAGGCGCTCGGCCCACTCCGGTACGTTGCCGACGTGGAACATGCGGCTGGTATCGCCGTGGTAGCCGTCCTTGATGACGGTGACGTCGATGTTCAGGGTGTCGCCATCCTTCAACGGTTTCTCGTTGGGGATGCCGTGGCAGACCACGTGGTTGATCGAGGTGCAGATCGACTTCGGGAAGCCTTTATAGTTGAGCGGAGCCGGGATGGCCTTCTGCTCGTTGACGATGTAATCGTGGCAGATGCGGTCCAGCTCTTCGGTGGTGACGCCCGGCTTGACGTAGTCGGCGATCATTTCCAGCACTTCGGCGGCGAGTTTGCCGGCGACACGCATTTTGGCGATGTCCTCGGGAGTCTTGAGGGTGACGGTCATACAGGCTCTCTCTGCGCCCGACGGCGCTGTTCAAAACGAAATGGGCGGCGGATGATGTCGTTGCGGCCCTGAAAAAGGCGATTCTACCAGACGATCATCGCAAATCCGCGCCCGCGTGCATCGCTTCTCTCTATAAGGGTGCGTATTCCTGGGCAATGAACGGGCGGCGTGCAAGCGCTTCGCCAGGTTTTCAGAATCCGGGTTTCGTTTTAATCCTTGCTGTGGTATAAAATGCGCCGCTTTCCGGGGATGACCCCGTAAGCTTAAATCCACACACGTGTCGACACGATGACCTGGGTGCCTTCGGCTTTTACAGTCGCTGGTTGGTCATTGGGATACGTGGAGGCCAAACCCGACTTACCAAGGAACTATCATGTCCCAAGTCAACATGCGCGATATGCTGAAGGCCGGTGTGCACTTCGGCCACCAGACCCGTTACTGGAACCCGAAAATGGGCAAGTACATTTTCGGCGCGCGCAACAAGATCCACATCATCAACCTTGAAAAAACCCTGCCGATGTTCAACGAAGCACTGACCTTCGTAGAGCGCCTGGCCCAGGGCAAAAACAAGATTCTGTTCGTCGGCACCAAGCGTTCCGCTGGCAAGATCGTTGCTGAAGAAGCAGCACGTTGCGGTTCGCCGTACGTCGATCACCGCTGGTTGGGCGGCATGCTGACCAACTTCAAGACCATTCGCGCTTCCATCAAGCGTCTGCGTGACCTTGAAGTCCAGTCCGAAGACGGTACTTTCGCCAAGCTGACCAAGAAAGAAGCGCTGATGCGCACTCGTGATCTTGAGAAGCTGGACCGCTCCCTGGGCGGTATCAAGGACATGGGCGGTCTGCCTGACGCGCTGTTCGTGATCGACGTTGACCACGAGCGCATCGCGATCACCGAAGCCAACAAGCTGGGTATCCCGGTCATCGGCGTTGTCGATACCAACAGCAGCCCGGAAGGCGTTGACTACATCATCCCAGGCAACGATGACGCCATCCGCGCCATCCAGCTGTACATGGGTTCGATGGCTGACGCTGTCATCCGTGGTCGCAACAATGTAAATGGCGGCACCGAAGTCTTCGCTGAAGAAGCTCCGGCAGCAGCCGCTGAGTAATTGACGCCCTGGCGTTGACTCAGTAAGCAAAAAGGGGGCTTGGCCCCCTTTTTGCCACCTCGAAAACCACTTGTCGCCAGCGCAGCTACCTGTTTGTAACCTGCCGCAGTCTATAAGCAGTGGTTTTTCAGGAAGAATTGATCGCCCGTTCGGTCGGGTGGAATGGTTGAAAACCTATCCAAGAGGATTTTGAAATGGCAGAGATTACTGCAGCGTTGGTCAAAGAACTGCGCGAGCGTACCGGCGAAGGCATGATGGACTGCAAGAAAGCCTTGACCAAGGCTGGCGGCGACATCGAGAAAGCCATTGATGACATGCGCGCTTCGGGCGCCATCAAGGCTGCCAAGAAAGCCGGCAACATTGCCGCTGAAGGCGCGATCGGCATCAAGGATGACGGTAAAGCTGCCGTTATCATCGAAGTCAACTCGCAGACCGACTTCCTGGCCCTGCAAGACGACTTCAAGGCATTCGTTGCCGCCAGCGTCGAAAAAGCATTCGCCGACAAACTGACCGACGCAGCTCCGCTGATCGCCGCTCAGGAATCGGCTCGTGAAGCCCTGGTTGCCAAAGTAGGCGAAAACGTCAACATCCGTCGTCTGGTTCGCGTCGAAGGCGATGTTGTCGGTTCTTACCTGCACGGCAACAAGATCGGTGTTGTTGTGGCCCTCAAAGGCGGCAACGTCGAGCTGGCCAAAGACATCGCAATGCACGTCGCTGCCAGCAACCCTGAGTTCCTGCTGCCGTCGGAAGTTTCCGCTGACGCCATCGAGCGTGAAAAAGCTGTGTTCATGCAGCTCAACGAAGACAAGATCAAAGGCAAGCCAGCCGAGATCGTTGAAAAAATGGTTGCCGGTCGTATCACCAAGTTCCTGGCTGAAGCCAGCCTGGTTGAGCAGGCGTTCGTCAAGAACCCTGAAATCAAGGTCGGTGAACTGGCCAAGAAGGGCGGCGCTGAAATCGTTTCCTTCACCTACTTCAAAGTGGGCGAAGGCATCGAGAAACCAGTAGACAACTTCGCTGAAGAAGTGGCTGCTCAGCTGGCTGCCAGCAAGCAATAAGACAGTTTGTATAACTGTCGCCCTGAAGAGGCTGCCCGCTTACGCGCGCAGCCTCTTTTCGGATAAGGATGCCGATTTATATTGGTTTCCTGTCGGAACTGGCTTACAAAGCCGTGTTCCGATGGCGCTGTGTCAGCGTCAAGCTTGGCTTTGTACGAAAAGTCGCCGAGCGGCGATCAGGCAAGGCGAAAACTGGCGAGGAAGCGGAGTTTACTGGTTGTAAATGAGCATTCCGAGCCAGTTTTCAACGCAGTATGATCGTCGCGCAGGCACTTTTCGTGCAAAGGCTGGAGTGAACGCAGGCTGAAAACAGCCTGCACAGAATTTTTTGAAAAATACGCCGCAGGAGAGATTCGCAATGGCTCAGCAGGGCAGTGGTTATCAGGCTCGCTATAAACGCATTCTACTCAAGCTTAGCGGCGAGGCCCTGATGGGCTCGGAAGAGTTCGGGATCGACCCGAAAGTGCTGGACCGCATGGCCCTGGAAGTGGGCCAGTTGGTCGGGATCGGCGTTCAGGTCGGCCTGGTCATCGGCGGCGGCAACCTGTTCCGTGGCGCGGCGCTGAGCGCGGCGGGCATGGATCGGGTCACGGGCGACCACATGGGCATGCTGGCCACTGTGATGAACGCCCTGGCTATGCGCGACGCGCTGGAGCGTGCCAATATCTCCGCGATCGTGATGTCGGCGATTTCCATGGTTGGCGTGACCGATCACTACGATCGCCGCAAAGCCATGCGCCACCTCAATTCCAAGGAGGTGGTGATTTTTGCCGCGGGTACCGGCAATCCGTTCTTCACCACGGATTCGGCCGCGTGCCTGCGAGCGATCGAGATCGACGCCGATGTCGTGCTCAAGGCTACCAAGGTGGATGGCGTGTACACCGCTGACCCGTTCAAAGACCCGCATGCCGAGAAGTTCGATCATCTGACCTACGATGAAGTGCTGGATCGCAAGCTGGGTGTCATGGACCTGACCGCTATCTGCCTGTGCCGCGACCACAAGATGCCGCTGCGCGTTTTCAACATGAACAAACCCGGGGCCCTGCTCAACATCGTGCACGGTGGCGCCGAAGGAACACTGATCGAGGAAGGCAAGCAATGATCAACGACATCAAGAAAGACGCTCAAGAGCGCATGCAGAAATCGCTGGAGTCTCTGAGCCATGCATTCGGCCAGATTCGTACCGGCAAGGCTCACCCGAGCATCCTCGGCAGCGTCATGGTGCCTTACTACGGCACTGACACGCCGCTGAGCAGCGTCGCCAACGTCACTGTAAAAGACTCGCGCACCCTGCAGGTCGTGGCTTTCGAGCGCAACATGCTCGCCGCGGTAGACAAGGCGATCCAGAGCGCCGGTCTGAACCTCAACCCAACCAACCTGGGCGAGCTGCTGCTGATCCCGATGCCGGCCCTCACCGAGGAAACGCGCAAAGGCTTCACGAAACAGGCCCGTAGCGCCGCGGAAGACGCGCGTGTTGCCGTGCGCAATATCCGTCGTGACGCGTTGGGTGAGCTGAAGAAGCTGGTCAAGGACAAGGAAATCAGTGAAGACGAAGAGCGTCGTGCCATCGCTGATATCGATAAGCTGACCAAAGAATCCGAGGCCCAGATCAGCAAGGCAACGGACGAGAAAGAAAAAGACCTGATGGCCGTATAAGGGTCTCGTTTTCATGGATAAGACCAAGCAGGCCGTGCCGTTCGCGGTACCGCGCCATGTGGCAATCATCATGGACGGCAATAACCGCTGGGCCAAGAAGCGCTTTATGCCCGGTGTCGCCGGGCATAAAGCCGGGGTCGACGCGGTTCGGGCGGTCATTGAAGTGTGCGCCGAGGCCGGGGTCGAGGTGCTCACCCTGTTCGCGTTTTCCAGCGAAAACTGGCAGCGTCCGGCCGACGAGGTCAGCGCCTTGATGGACCTCTTCCTCAAGGCGTTGCGGCGTGAAGCCAAGCGCCTCGACGAGAACCGGATCAGTCTGCGGATCATCGGTGATCGCTCGCGCTTTCATCCGGAACTGCAGGCTGCGATGCGCGAAGCCGAGACGGCCACGGCTGGCGCCGATCGGTTCGTGCTGCAGATTGCCGCCAATTACGGCGGTCAGTGGGATATCGCCCAGGCGGCGCAGCGCCTGGCGCGGGAAGTCCAGGCCGGTCACCTGCGGCCCGAAGACATCACGCCCGAGCTGTTGCAAACCTGCCTGGCAACCGGCGACCTGCCGTTGCCGGATCTGTGCATCCGCACCGGTGGCGAACATCGCATCAGCAATTTCCTGCTCTGGCAGCTGGCTTACGCCGAGCTGTACTTCTCCGACCTGTTCTGGCCGGACTTCAAACACGAAGCCATGCGCACTGCGCTGGCCGATTTCGCTTCCCGTCAGCGTCGTTTCGGTAAAACGAGCGAGCAGATCGAAGCTGGAGCCCGGGTTTAATGCTCAAACAACGAATCATCACCGCCCTGATCCTGTTGCCCATCGCCTTGGCTGGCTTTTTCCTGCTTGAAGGAGCCGGCTTCGCCCTGTTCATCGGCCTGGTCGTGACGCTGGGCGCCTGGGAATGGGCGCGACTGGCAGGTTTTGCTGCGCAGTCGGCGCGCATGATCTACGCGGCAGTGGTCGCCGCCATGCTGTTCATCATGTACCTCGTGCCTGGCATCGCGCCGTGGGTGCTGGGGGCGGCAGTGCTGTGGTGGGCGACGGCAACCTTCCTGGTGCTGACCTATCCACGCACTACGCACCACTGGGCCAATGCCGCGACCAAGCTGATGATCGGCCTGTTGATCCTGCTGCCGGCCTGGCAAGGGCTGATCTGGATCAAGCAGGGCGCACTGGGCAACTGGCAGATCATGGCGGTGATGGTGCTGGTCTGGGGGGCTGACGTTGGCGCCTATTTCTCCGGTCGTGCCTTTGGCAAGCGCAAGCTGGCGCCGAAAGTCAGTCCGGGCAAAAGCTGGGAAGGTGTCTACGGTGGCCTGGCCCTGAGCCTGGTCATTACCGCTGTGGTCGGTTTTGTGCGGGACTGGACCGTCGCGCAATTGCTGATGGGCCTGTTCGGCGCGGCCCTGGTGGTTTTCGTATCGGTCGTCGGCGACCTGACCGAAAGCATGTTCAAGCGTCAGTCCGGGGTCAAGGACAGCAGTAACCTGCTGCCGGGCCACGGTGGTGTACTGGACCGTATCGACAGCCTGACCGCCGCAATCCCGATCTTCGCCGTGCTGTTGTGGATGGCTGCACCGTGAGTCGTCCTCAGCAGATTACCGTTCTGGGGGCCACGGGCTCCATCGGACTGAGTACCCTTGATGTCATCGGTCGCCATCCGGAGCGCTATCAGGTATTCGCTCTCAGTGGCTTCACCCGCCTGAGCGAGCTGCTGGCGCTGTGCATCCGCCACACGCCGCATTTTGCCGTGGTGCCACATGCCGATGTGGCGCGGGCGCTGCAGGACGACCTGCGCGCCGCTGGCCTGCAAACTCATGTGCTGGTGGGCGAGGAGGGCCTTTGCCAGGTGGCTTCCGACCCTGAAGTCGACGCCGTGATGGCGGCAATCGTCGGGGCGGCGGGCTTGCGTCCGACGCTGGCGGCGGTGGAGGCTGGCAAGAAAATCCTGCTGGCGAACAAGGAAGCGCTGGTGATGTCCGGTGCACTGTTCATGCAGGCGGTGCGCAAAAGCGGCTCGGTACTGCTGCCCATCGACAGCGAACACAATGCGATTTTCCAATGCATGCCGCAGGATTTTTCCCGCGGCCTGGGGGCGGTCGGCGTTCGGCGGATCCTTCTGACAGCGTCTGGCGGCCCATTCCGGCAGACACCCCTGGAAGAATTGGTGCATGTTTCGCCCGAGCAGGCTTGCGCCCATCCGAACTGGTCCATGGGACGCAAGATCTCCGTGGACTCCGCCAGCATGATGAACAAGGGGCTGGAGCTGATCGAGGCCTGCTGGCTGTTCGATGCCCGGCCGTCCCAGGTCGAGGTGGTGATCCATCCACAAAGCGTGATCCACTCCCTGGTGGATTATGTCGATGGTTCGGTCCTCGCCCAGTTGGGGAACCCGGACATGCGCACGCCGATCGCCAATGCGCTGGCCTGGCCGGAGCGGATCGATTCGGGGGTGGCGCCGCTGGACCTGTTTGCCATCGCCCGTCTGGATTTCCAGGCGCCCGATGAACAGCGGTTTCCTTGCCTGCGCCTGGCGCGCCAGGCGGCCGAGGCCGGCAACAGTGCCCCGGCCATGCTTAACGCGGCCAACGAAGTGGCGGTCGCAGCGTTTCTCGATGGGCGTGTCCGTTACCTCGAGATCGCGAGTATCATCGAGGAGGTCTTGAATCTCGAGGCCGTGGTTTCGCTTGATGATCTCGATGCGGTATTTACCGTTGACGCCAGGGCTCGTGAGCTGGCGGGCCATTGGTTGAAGCGCCACGGGCGTTGAGACTGCGGTACCTTAGCCAGGGTTGTCCCGGGCAGGATTGTGGAGAAAACAGATGAGCGCGCTCTATATGATTGTCGGCACCCTGGTTGCGCTGGGGGTGCTGGTCACTTTTCACGAATTCGGCCATTTCTGGGTCGCGCGTCGCTGTGGCGTCAAGGTTCTGCGTTTTTCCGTTGGCTTCGGCATGCCTTTGCTGCGCTGGCACGACAAGCAGGGCACCGAGTTCGTCGTCGCGGCCATCCCCCTGGGCGGCTACGTCAAGATGCTCGATGAGCGCGAAGGCGAAGTGCCTGTCGATCAGCTTGACCAATCTTTCAATCGCAAGACCGTTCGTCAGCGTATCGCTATCGTGGCGGCGGGCCCGATCGCCAATTTCCTGTTGGCTCTGGTGTTTTTCTGGGCTTTGGCAATGCTCGGCAGCGAGCAGGTGCGTCCGGTCATCGGTGCGGTAGAGGCCGGCAGCGTGGCGGCTCGGGCCGGGTTGGGCGCAGGCCAGGAAATTGTCGCCATCGATGGTGAACCCACCTCGGGCTGGGCGGCGGTCAACCTGCAGTTGGTGCGCCGCCTCGGCGAAAGTGGCTCGCTGCAATTGCTGGTGCGCGAGCAGGGCTCGACGGCGGATTCGCCGCGAGAGCTGATTCTCGACAACTGGCTCAAGGGCGCCGACGAGCCGGATCCGATCCGTTCCCTGGGGATCCGCCCATGGCGTCCGGCGCTGCCGCCTGTGCTGGCCGAGCTCGATCCGAAAGGCCCGGCTCACGCCGCAGGTCTGAAAACCGGCGACCGATTGCTGGCATTCGATGGCCAGTCGGTGAATGACTGGCAACAGGTGGTTGATTCGGTTCGTGTACGTCCTGATACCAAAATCCTGCTGCGCGTCGAACGCGACGGTGCTTCAATCGACGTCCCGGTGACTCTGGCCGCCCGTGGCGAAAGCAAGGCGCCGACCGGTTACCTGGGGGCGGGCGTCAAGGCTGTCGAGTGGCCGCCGGAAATGATCCGCGAGGTCAGCTTCGGCCCTCTTGAGGCGATTGGCGAGGGTGCGCGTCGTACCTGGACCATGAGTGTCCTGACCCTGGACTCGCTGAAGAAAATGTTGTTCGGCGAGCTCTCGGTAAAAAACTTGAGTGGACCGATAACCATTGCTAAAGTGGCGGGCGCTTCTGCCCAGTCGGGCGTCGCTGATTTCCTGAATTTCCTTGCTTATCTGAGCATTAGCCTGGGGGTTCTGAATTTGCTGCCCATTCCGGTACTGGATGGGGGGCATTTGCTGTTTTATCTGATCGAGTGGGCGCGTGGTCGTCCCTTGTCGGATCGGGTGCAAGGTTGGGGGATACAGATCGGTATCAGCTTGGTGGTCGGGGTGATGTTGCTTGCTCTGGTCAACGATCTGGGTCGTCTGTAACGCTTCGCTGAATTGCGAATCTGCCGCATTTTGCGGCAGTTTGTTTATTGCCAGTTGGAATAAGAAAGGACTTCATGAAACGTCTGCTGCTAACTGCGGTTCTCACCGTATTGATGATCGCCGAAGTTCACGCCGAGTCCTTCACTATCTCTGATATTCGCGTCAACGGCCTCCAGCGGGTTTCCGCGGGTAGCGTCTTTGGTGCCTTGCCGTTGAACGTCGGCGAGCAGGCGGATGATCGGCGCCTGGTGGAATCCACTCGTGCGCTGTTCAAGACCGGCTTCTTTCAAGATATCCAGCTGGGCCGCGACGGCAATGTCCTGGTCATCACGGTCGTCGAGCGCCCATCGGTTGCCAGTATCGAGATCGAAGGCAACAAGGCGATCTCCACTGAAGACCTGATGAAAGGCCTCAAGCAATCCGGCCTGGCCGAAGGCGAGATCTTCCAGCGCGCGACCCTCGAAGGCGTCCGTAACGAGCTGCAACGCCAATACGTCGCCCAGGGCCGTTATTCGGCGACTGTCGACACCGAAGTCGTGCCGCAGCCGCGCAACCGCGTCGGCCTGAAGGTCAACATCAACGAAGGCACCGTCGCCGCCATCCAGCACATCAACGTGGTCGGCAACACGGTGTTCCCGGATGAAGACCTGATCGACCTGTTCGAACTCAAGACCACCAACTGGCTGTCGTTCTTCAAGAACGACGACAAGTACGCTCGTGAAAAGCTCTCCGGTGACCTGGAGCGCCTGCGCTCCTACTACCTGGACCGTGGCTACATCAACATGGACATTGCTTCGACCCAGGTGTCCATCACCCCGGACAAGAAGCATGTCTATATCACTGTCAACGTCAACGAAGGCGAGAAGTACACCGTTCGTGACGTCAAGCTCAGTGGTGACCTGAAGGTTCCGGAAGACCAGGTCAAATCGCTGTTGCTGGTGCAGAAGGGCCAGGTGTTCTCGCGCAAGCTGATGACCACCACGTCCGAGCTGATCACTCGCCGCCTGGGTAACGAAGGTTACACCTTCGCCAACGTGAACGGCGTGCCACAACCGCACGATGAAGACCATACCGTCGACATCACGTTCGCCGTGGACCCCGGCAAGCGTGCCTACGTCAACCGCATCAACTTCCGTGGCAACACCAAGTCTGAGGACGAAGTGCTGCGTCGCGAAATGCGCCAGATGGAAGGTGGCTGGGCGTCGACCTACCTGATCGACCAGTCCAAGACCCGCCTGGAGCGCCTGGGCTTCTTCAAGGAAGTCAACGTCGAGACCCCGGCCGTACCGGGCGTCGATGACCAGGTGGATGTGAACTACAGCGTCGAGGAACAAGCCTCCGGTTCGATCACCGCCAGCGTCGGTTTCGCCCAGAGCGCGGGCCTGATCCTGGGTGGTTCGATCACCCAGAACAACTTCCTCGGTACCGGTAACCGCGTCAGCGTGGGCCTGACCCGCAGCGAATACCAGACCCGCTACAACTTCGGTTACGTGGACCCCTACTGGACTGCCGACGGTGTGAGCCTGGGCTACAACGCCTTCTATCGCACCACCGACTACGACGAACTCGACTCTGACATCTCCAGCTATGCGGTGGACAGCCTGGGTGCCGGCGTCAACATCGGCTATCCGATCAGCGAGACTTCGCGCCTGACCTTCGGCCTCACCGCCCAGCAGGACGAGATCAGCACTGGCCGCTATACCGTTGACGAAATTTTCGATTTCGTCGAGAAAGAGGGCGACAAGTACCTGAACTTCAAGGCATCTGTTGGTTGGTCCGAGTCGACCCTGAACAAGGGTGTGCTGGCGACCCGTGGCCGCTCCCAGAGCTTGGTCCTGGAAACCACTACGCCTGGCAGCGACCTGTCGTTCTTCAAGCTCGACTACCGCGGCCAGCTGTTCCAGCCGCTGTCTGACAACTACACCATGCGCCTGCACACCGAGCTGGGTTATGGCGATGGCTACGGTTCGACCGACGGCCTGCCTTTCTACGAGAACTACTACGCCGGTGGTTTCAACTCGGTGCGTGGCTTCAAGGACAGTACCCTGGGTCCGCGCAGTACCCCGAGTACGGGCAGTAACCCGGGCACCATCCGTGATCCGGACCAGGATCCGCTGCCATTCGGTGGCAACGTGCTGATCCAGGGCGGTGCTGAACTCCTGTTCCCGATGCCGTTCGTCAAGGATCAGCGCTCCCTGCGTACCTCGGTATTCTGGGACGTGGGTAACGTATTCGACTCCAGCTGCGACGACACCACCAATGCCAACGGCACCCGGTCCAACACCGAGTGCAACGACATCAGCCTGAGCAACCTCGCCAGCTCCGTTGGCGTCGGCGTGACCTGGGTCACCGCGCTGGGCCCGTTGAGCTTCGCGTTGGCGATGCCGATCAAGAAACCGGATGACGCTGAAACCCAGGTTTTCCAATTCTCCCTCGGTCAGACGTTCTAAGTGTCTGACCCAAGATAACGACAATGGATTTTGTAGGAGTACATCGTGCGTAAGTTGACTCAATTGGTTCTCCTGGCGACCGTACTGGTCGCAGGTCCGGCTTTTGCCGACATGAAGATCGCCGTCCTGAACTATCAGATGGCTCTGCTGGAATCCGACGCGGCGAAGAAATACGCTGTGGACGCGGAGAAAAAATTCGGCCCGCAACTGACCAAGCTCAAAGGCCTGGAAAGCAGCGCCAAGGGTATCCAGGATCGTCTGGTGGCCGGTGGCGACAAAATGGCGCAGGGTGAGCGCGAGCGTCTGGAGCTTGAATTCAAGCAAAAGGCCCGTGACTTCCAGTTCCAGTCCAAGGAACTGAACGAAGCGAAAGCCGTTGCCGACCGCGAAATGCTCAAGCAGCTCAAGCCGAAACTCGACAGCGCTGTGGAAGAAGTCATCAAGAAGGGTGGTTTTGACCTGGTGTTCGAGCGTGGTGCAGTGATTGATGTCAAGCCTCAGTACGACATCACGCGCCAGGTTATCGAGCGCATGAATCAGCTGAAGTAATCCATGACAGCGACTATCAAGCTCGGCCAGTTGGCCGAGTTCCTCGGCGCCACCCTGCGTGGCGACCCGGAGAAGGTCATCACTGGGCTAGCCACTTTGCAAGAGGCTGGCCCAGCTCAGTTGAGCTTCCTGGCAAATCCTCAATATCGCAAATACCTGGCTGATAGCCGGGCTGCCGCGCTGTTGCTCAAGGCCGGTGATGCCGAAGGGTATGCCGGTGATTCGCTGATCGTGGCCGACCCCTACCTTGCGTATGCGCGGATTTCCCATCTGTTCGATCCCAAGCCCAAGTCGGCTGCCGGTATTCACCCGACTGCAGTGATCGCGGCGGACGCCGTGGTGGATCCTTCGGCCAGCGTTGGCCCGTTTGTCGTGATTGAAGGCGCGGCCCGGATTGGCGCCGGTGTGACGCTGGGCGCCCATTGCTTCGTCGGCGCGCGCTGCGAGATCGGCGAAGGTGGCTGGCTGGCGCCCCGGGTGACGCTGTATCACGATGTGCGCATCGGCAAGCGTGTAGTGATCCAGTCTGGCGCAGTGCTCGGTGGCGAAGGCTTCGGTTTTGCCAATGAGAAAGGCGTCTGGCAAAAGATTGCCCAGATCGGTGGCGTAACCGTCGGCGATGACGTGGAGATCGGCGTCAACACCGCCATCGACCGTGGCGCGCTGGCCGATACCGTCATTGGTAATGGCGTCAAGCTCGACAACCAGATCCAGATCGCCCACAACGTCCAGGTCGGTGACCACACCGCCATGGCCGCCTGCGTGGGCATCTCCGGCAGTACCAAAATCGGCAAGCACTGCATGCTCGCCGGTGGCGTGGGCCTGGTGGGCCATATCGATATCTGTGACAACGTGTTCCTGACCGGGATGACCATGGTGACCCACTCGATTACCGAGCCGGGTGCCTATTCTTCCGGCACAGCCATGCAACCGGCATCCGAGTGGCGCAAGAGCGCGGCGCGTATCCGCCAGCTCGACGACATCGCGCGGCGCCTCAAGCAGGTGGAAAAGCGTGTAGGGGACGTGACCCCTGGCGGTAATGCTTCATCAGATGGCTGATACCATTTCCATATCAAGTGTGCACAGCCGCTAGGCCCTGGCCTCCTTGATTTGCTAGCGGGGTGCGCGTCAATCGTGCGCTCCCAATCTTTACATAGGCTTCCCCCCGAAATGATGGACATCAACGAGATTCGCGAATACCTGCCTCACCGTTACCCGTTCCTGCTGGTGGATCGGGTCGTGGACCTGGATGTTGAAGGCAAGCGCATTCGCGCCTACAAGAATGTCAGCATCAACGAACCCTTCTTCAATGGTCACTTCCCCGCGCATCCAATCATGCCGGGCGTATTGATCATCGAGGCGATGGCTCAGGCTGCCGGGATCCTTGGTTTCAAAATGCTCGACGTGAAGCCTGCCGACGGTACGCTTTACTACTTTGTTGGCTCCGACAAGCTGCGCTTCCGCCAGCCGGTCACTCCGGGCGATCAGTTGATCCTCGAAGCCAGGTTTATCAGTTGCAAGCGCCAGATCTGGAAATTCGAATGCCAGGCTTCGGTCGATGGCAAGCCGGTCTGCTCCGCTGAAATCATCTGCGCGGAACGCAAGCTATGAGTTTGATTGACCCTCGCGCAATCATCGATCCGACGGCCGTACTGGCCGCCGATGTCGAGGTTGGCCCTTGGTCGATCATCGGTGCAGGTGTGGAAATCGGCGAGGGCACGGTGATCGGGCCCCATGTGATCCTCAAGGGGCCGACCCGGATCGGCCGGCACAACCGCATCTACCAGTTCTCATCGGTAGGCGAGGACACGCCCGACCTCAAGTACAAAGGTGAAGAAACCCGCCTGGTGATTGGCGATCACAACGTGATCCGCGAAGGCGTGACGATTCACCGTGGCACCGTCCAGGACCGTTCCGAAACGACGCTGGGCGACCATAACCTGATCATGGCCTATGCCCACATCGGCCACGACAGTGTCATCGGCAACCATTGCATCCTGGTCAACAACACCGCGTTGGCTGGACATGTGCACGTGGACGACTGGGCGATCCTGTCCGGTTTCACCCTGGTCCACCAGTATTGCCACATTGGCGCCCATAGCTTCTCCGGCATGGGCACTGCCATCGGCAAGGACGTCCCTGCCTATGTCACGGTGTTCGGCAATCCGGCCGAGGCTCGCAGCATGAACTTCGAAGGCATGCGTCGGCGTGGTTTCAGCGAAGAGGCCATAACTGCCCTGCGTCGCGCCTACAAGGTTGTGTATCGCCAGGGCCTGACGGTCGAGCAGGCGCTCGCCGAACTGGCCGAGGCAGCGGCACAGTTTCCGGAAGTCGCAATATTCCGCGATTCCATCCTGTCTTCGACCCGCGGCATCACCCGCTGATCATGGCGAACCTGCGTATCGCACTGGTGGCGGGCGAAGCTTCCGGTGACATCCTGGGCGCCGGGCTGATGCGCGCGCTCAAGGCGCAGCACCCGGCGGTCGAGTTCATCGGGGTGGGTGGGCCATTGATGGAAGCCGAGGGACTGGTGTCCTACTTCCCGATGGAGCGCCTGTCGGTGATGGGACTGGTGGAAGTGCTCGGCCGCTTGCGTGAGCTGCTGGCCCGGCGCAAGAAGCTGATCCAGACGCTGATCGAAGAAAAACCGGATGTGTTCATCGGTATCGATGCGCCGGATTTCACCCTCAATATCGAACTCAAGCTGCGCCAGGCCGGGATCAAGACCGTGCATTACGTCAGCCCGTCGGTCTGGGCCTGGCGACAGAAGCGCGTGTTGAAGATCCGCGAGGGCTGCGACCTGATGCTCACGCTGCTGCCGTTCGAAGCCCGGTTCTACGAAGAAAAAGGCGTGCCCGTGCGATTTGTCGGTCACACCCTGGCCGACACCATTCCCCTGGAGGCGGACCGCGAGGCGGCTCGCCAGGCGCTGGGCCTGGCCGCGGGCCCGCTGGTGGCGTTGATGCCCGGTAGCCGAGGCGGCGAAGTGAGTCGCCTGGGCGGGCTGTTCTTCGACGCCGCCGAGCGTCTGCGGGCGATGCGTCCGGACGTACGATTCATCTTGCCGTGCGCCAGTCCACAGCGGCGGGTCCAGCTCGAAGCGCTCCTGGCCGATCGCGATTTGCCGGTCACGCTGCTTGACGGCCAATCGCATCAAGCGCTGGCGGCCTGCGATGCCGTGTTGATTGCTTCCGGCACTGCTACCCTTGAGGCATTGTTGTACAAGCGCCCGATGGTGGTTGCCTATCGCCTGGCGCCGTTGACGTTCTGGATTCTCAAGCGCATGGTCAAGAGCCCTTACGTTTCCCTGCCGAACCTGCTGGCCCAGCGCCTGCTGGTGCCTGAACTGCTGCAGGATGACGCGACCGCCGAGTCCCTGGCCAGCACGCTTTTGCCGTTGATCGATGGCGGCGAGGAACAGACCCGGGGCTTTGACGAAATCCACCGTACCTTGCGTCGCGATGCCTCCAACCAGGCAGCAGACGCGGTACTGACCTTGATCGGCGCCAGACGATGAGCAACGTGAAGCTGCAGATGGGCCTGGATTTCAACCTGGTCGCCGAAGTCGAAGAGTTGGTTGCGGGTGTCGATGAGGTGGGCCGTGGCCCGTTGTGCGGTGCGGTGGTGACGGCGGCGGTGATCCTCGATCCGAAGCGGCCAATCCTGGGGCTTGATGACTCCAAGAAGCTCACCGAGGCCCGGCGTGAAAAACTCTACGACGAGATCTGCGAAAAAGCCTTGAGCTGGTGCATTGCCCGGGCCGAGGTCGAAGAGATCGACGAGTTGAACATCCTGCATGCCACCATGCTGGCGATGCAGCGGGCGGTGCACGGCCTGCACATCACGCCGAAGCTGGCGATGATCGACGGCAACCGTTGCCCCCAGCTGTCGATGCGCGCTGAAGCGGTCATCCAGGGCGACGGCAAGGTGCCGGCTATCGCAGCGGCCTCGATCCTGGCCAAGGTCAGCCGCGACCGGGAAATGGCCGCGTTCGAATTAATCTACCCGGGCTATGGCATCGGCAGCCACAAGGGCTATCCGACCCCCGTTCATCTGGAAGCCTTGGCGCGCCTCGGGCCGACGCCCATCCACCGGCGCTCGTTCGCCCCGGTGCGGCTGGCCTATGAAGCTCGCGAAGGCTTGATTGTGAGTAGTCAGGCTCTGGTTTCCTGATGCAGGCCTTTGTCAGGCTGACCGCTCATGGCTGATGTTTTACCCAAGGCCCGGTACAATCCGGGCCTTGTTGTTTTCATGACTTAACGCAGGATCACTATGCCGGCTTCATTCGTTCATCTACGCCTGCACACTGAATATTCCCTGGTCGACGGCCTGGTGCGGATCAAGCCATTGGTCAAGACCCTGGTCGGCATGAACATGCCTGCCGTGGCCGTTACCGACCAGAACAACATGTGTTCGCTGGTCAAGTTCTACAAGAACGCCATGGGCGCCGGGATCAAGCCGATCTGCGGTGCCGACCTGTGGCTGGCGAACAAGGACCCGGATGCGCCGCTGAGCCGTATCAGCCTGCTGGTGATGAACGCCGTCGGCTACCGCAACCTCACCGAGCTGATTTCCCGCGGCTTTATCGAGGGCCAGCGCAATGGCTCGATCATCATCGAGCGCGAGTGGGTGGCCGAGGCGAGCGAAGGCCTGATCATGCTGTCGGCGGCCAAGGAAGGTGAGATCGGCCTGGCCCTGCTCAGCGGCAACACCGAGGAAGCCGAGCAACTGGCTCGCGACTGGATGACGGTGTTCCCGGACCGCTTCTATATCGAGGTGCAACGCACCAACCGTCCGAATGACGAAGAGCACCTGCACGCCGCCGTGGCCCTGGCCGACAAGCTGGGCGCGCCGCTGGTGGCGACCAACGACGTGCGGTTCATCAAGCAGGAAGATTTCGAAGCCCACGAAACCCGCGTCTGCATCGGTGAGGGGCGGGCCCTTGATGATCCTCGTCGGTCAAAGAACTACAGCGACCAGCAGTACCTCAAGAGCGCCGAGGAGATGGCGGAGCTGTTCAGCGACCTGCCCGAAGCGCTGGAAAACACCGTCGAGATTGCCAAGCGCTGCAACATCGAAGTGAAGCTGGGCAAACACTTCCTGCCCAACTTCCCGATTCCCGATGGCATGACCATCGATGAGTATTTTCGCAAGGTGTCGTTCGACGGCCTGGACGAGCGCCTCAAGGTCCTGCTGCCCAAGGACACCACCGAAGATTACGAAGCCAAGCGCCAGGTCTATGTCGACCGGCTGAATTTCGAGCTGGATATCATCATCCAGATGGGCTTCCCCGGTTACTTCCTGATCGTGATGGATTTTATCCAGTGGGCCAAGAGCAACGGCGTGCCCGTCGGCCCAGGGCGGGGGTCGGGTGCCGGGTCGCTGGTGGCCTATGTGCAGAAGATCACCGACCTCGACCCGCTGGAATATGACCTGCTGTTCGAACGTTTCCTGAACCCGGAACGGGTCTCCATGCCCGACTTCGACGTCGACTTCTGCATGGACGGTCGCGACCGGGTGATCGATTACGTCGCCGAGAAGTACGGCCGCAACGCGGTAAGCCAGATCATCACCTTCGGTTCCATGGCCGCTAAGGCGGTGGTGCGTGACGTGGCTCGGGTGCAGGGCAAGTCCTACGGCCTGGCGGATCGCCTGTCGAAGATGATCCCCTTCGAAGTCGGCATGACCCTGGAAAAAGCCTACGAGCAGGAAGAGATCCTGCGCGATTTCATCAAGGTCGATGAGGAAGCGGCGGAAATCTGGGAAATGGCGCGCAAGCTCGAAGGCGTGGTGCGTAACGTCGGCAAGCACGCCGGTGGCGTGGTGATCGCGCCGACCAAACTGACTGACTTTTCGCCGATCTATTGCGACGAAGAGGGTGACGGCCTGGTGACCCAGTTCGACAAGGATGACGTCGAGGCGGCCGGCCTGGTGAAGTTCGACTTCCTCGGCCTGCGGACCCTGACGATCATCGATTGGGCGCTCAAGACCATCAACCGCGACCGGGCCAAGGTCGGCGAAGAGCCGCTGGACATCGCGTTTATTCCGCTGGACGACAAGCCGACCTACAGCCTGTTGCAAAAAGCCGAAACCACCGCGGTGTTCCAGCTTGAATCGCGCGGCATGAAGGAGCTGATCAAGAAGCTCAAGCCCGACTGCCTCGAAGACCTGATCGCACTGGTGGCCCTGTTCCGTCCGGGCCCTCTGCAATCGGGCATGGTCGATGACTTCATCAACCGCAAGCACGGGCGCGCCGAGCTGGCGTACCCGCACCCCGACTACCAGTACGACGGCCTCAAGCCGGTACTGGCGCCGACCTACGGCATCATCCTGTATCAGGAACAGGTGATGCAGATCGCCCAGGTCATGGCCGGTTATACCCTCGGCGGCGCGGACATGCTGCGTCGAGCCATGGGTAAGAAAAAGCCCGAGGAGATGGCCAAGCAACGCGGTGGTTTCATCGAGGGTTGTGCGAACAACGGCATCGATGCGGACCTGGCGGGCAACATCTTCGACCTGGTGGAAAAGTTCGCCGGCTACGGCTTCAACAAATCCCACTCCGCCGCCTATGGCCTGGTTTCGTACCAGACCGCGTGGCTGAAGGCGCACTACCCGGCGCCGTTCATGGCCGCGGTACTCTCGGCGGACATGCACAACACCGACAAGGTCGTGACCTTGATCGAAGAAGTGCGGACCATGAAGCTGCGCCTCGACGCGCCGGATGTGAACGCTTCGGAGTTCAAATTCACGGTCAACGACGAAGGCCGCATCATCTACGGTCTTGGCGCGATCAAGGGCGTGGGCGAGGGTCCGGTGGAGGCGATCACCGAAGCGCGCCAGGACGGGCCGTTCAAGGACCTGTTCGATTTTTGCGCGAGGGTCGACCTCAAGCGCATCAACAAGCGCACCCTCGACGGGCTGATCCGCAGTGGCGCGCTGGACCGCTTGGGCCCGTACTTCCAGGATGAGCCCAAGGCCTACCAGGCCAACATCGACCGCAACCGCGCGGTGTTGCTGGCGGCGATGGAGGAGGCGATCAAGGCTGCTGAACAGACCGCCCGTACCCACGACAGCGGCCACGCCGACCTGTTTGGCGGGCTGTTTGTCGAGGAAGACGCCGATGTGTATGCCAACCATCGCAAGGCCAAGGAGCTGACCCTCAAGGAGCGCCTCAAGGGCGAGAAAGATACCTTGGGCCTGTACCTGACCGGCCATCCGATCGACGAATACGAGGGCGAAATCCGCCGCTTCGCTCGCCAGCGCATCATCGACCTGAAGCCCGCTCGCGATACGCAAACCGTCGCCGGCATGATCATCGCCCTGCGGGTAATGAAAAACAAAAAGGGCGACAAGATGGGCTTCATCACCCTCGACGACCGCTCCGGGCGTATCGAAGCGTCGTTGTTTGCCGATGCGTTCCATTCGGCGCAGTCGCTGTTGCAGACGGATGCAATGGTTGTGGTGGAAGGCGAGGTCAGCAACGACGACTTCTCCGGTGGCCTGCGGCTGCGGGTCAAGCGGGTGATGAGCATGGAGGATGCCCGTACCAACCTGGCCGAGAGCCTGCGCCTGAAGTTGCAGACCCAGGACCTCAAGGGCGATCAGCTACGCTGGTTGGGCGAGTTGTTCAAGCGCCACCGTGGTGCGTGCCCGATCACCATGGAATACGTGCGCCCCGATGCCAAGGCCGTGCTGCAGTTCGGCGAGGGCTGGCGGATCGACCCGGCGGATGCGTTGATTCAAGCCTTGCGTGACCAGTTCGGCAAAGACAACGTCTTCCTCCAATACCGTTGACGGCCAGGGGCCACTCCTGAACCTGGAGCGCCCCTGACCTCGACTCGAATTTTTAATCTCGACCTGAACGCGCCTCTCCCTTAAGGTAGGCGCGAATAGACAACCGGCCGGCCCAAGCTCACTTGGACGTCGACCCAAGACGGACGCCTATGAACCCGAATTTTCTAGATTTCGAACAGCCGATCGCCGACCTTCAAGCCAAGATCGAAGAGTTGCGCTTGGTCGGTAACGACAATTCGCTGAATATCGGCGATGAAATCTCTCGGCTGCAGGACAAGAGCCGCACGCTGACCGAAGACATCTTCGGCAAGCTGACCAGCTGGCAGATCGCGCGTCTGGCGCGGCATCCGCGTCGTCCCTACACCCTGGACTACATTGAACACATCTTTACCGAGTTCGATGAGCTTCACGGCGACCGTCACTTCTCCGATGACGCCGCGATCGTCGGCGGTGTCGCCCGTCTGGATGACCAGCCGGTAATGATCATCGGCCACCAGAAAGGCCGCGAAGTGCGCGAGAAAGTACGCCGCAACTTCGGCATGCCGCGTCCGGAAGGCTACCGCAAGGCCTGCCGCCTGATGGAAATGGCCGAGCGCTTCAAGATGCCGATCCTGACCTTCATCGACACGCCGGGCGCTTACCCGGGGATCGACGCCGAAGAGCGCAACCAGAGCGAGGCGATCGCCTGGAACCTGCGCGTGATGGCTCGCCTGAAGACCCCGATCATCGCTACCGTGATCGGCGAAGGCGGTTCCGGCGGGGCGTTGGCCATCGGCGTCTGCGACCAGTTGAACATGCTGCAATATTCCACTTACGCGGTGATCTCGCCGGAAGGCTGCGCCTCGATCCTGTGGAAAACCGCCGAGAAGGCGCCCGACGCCGCAGAAGCCATGGGCATCACCGCCGAACGCCTGAAGGGCCTGGGTATCGTCGACAAGGTAATCAGCGAGCCAGTGGGCGGCGCCCATCGCGACCCGGCCGCGGCCGCAGCGCTGATTCGTGCGGAGCTGAGTTCCCAGCTGTCGATGCTCAAGAACTTCGATAACGACGCGCTGCTGGCGCGTCGCTACGAGCGGTTGATGAGCTACGGTCTCTGACTCAAGCGCTGTGCCCTGTGTGGGAGCGAGCTTGCTCGCGATGGCGGTTTAACATTCAGCAAGTGAGTTGACTGATACGCCGCCATCGCGAGCAAGCTCGCTCCCACAATTGTTTGTGCCCAGGCTGACTCCTATGAACTCCAGCGCGGATCTGCCAACCCGGCTCCTCACCCAACTATCCCCTTGGCGCAACGCCGCCACCTGGCGCATCGCTTTCTCCGGTGGCCTCGATTCCACTGTCCTTTTGCATCTGCTCGCGACCCTTTCGAAAAACCATTCGTTGCCTGCGCTGAGCGCCATCCACGTCCATCATGGCCTCCAGGCTGTGGCCGATGCCTGGCCTGAACATTGTCATCGGGTTTGCGCAGCCCTTGGCGTGCCTCTGGAGGTGGTCAGTGTGCAGGTCCGCCCCGGCGCCAGCATTGAACGAGCCGCCCGTGACGCGCGGTATGCGGCGTTCATTGCCGCGACGCAGGGCAACGAAGTCTTGCTCACTGGCCAGCATCGTGATGATCAGGCAGAAACCCTGTTGTTTCGTTTGCTGCGCGGGGCAGGGGCGAGGGGCTTGGCGGCGATGCCCCGGCAGCGTCCCTTGGGCCAGGGGCATTTGTTGCGGCCATTGCTCGACGTGTCCCGGGCAGAGTTGGAAAACTACGCGGCGGAGCAAGGCCTGGACTGGATCGAGGATCCCTCCAACAACGATCTCCGGTACGCGCGCAATTATCTGCGCCAGCGGGTCTTCCCGGTGTTGTCCGCGCAGTGGCCCCAAGCGTCGTTGACCCTGGCCCGCAGCGCCGCGCATTTGAGCGAGGCCCAGGGCTTGCTGGACGAGTTGGCGCAGCTCGATCTGCACCGCGCCCGCATCCCGGGCGCATTCGACTGGCTCGGGCTGCAGTCACTGGAACTGGCCCCGTTGCGAGCCTTGTCACCCGCCCGACAGCGCAATGCGCTGAGTCATTGGCTGGCGTTGCTGACAACCCTTCCCGACAGCGATCATTGGGTCGGCTGGGACTCACTGCGTGACGCGCAAGAGGACGCCCGCCCGATCTGGCGACTGGCCGGCGGCGAATTGCACAGGGCCGGCGCAAGAGTCTGGTGGTTATCCGACCACTGGCTGCGCCCGGTCTCGGGCTCCGTAGCCTGGGCACGGGTTGATCAGCCCTTGTCATTGCCCGATAACGGCAGGGTGATCCTGCGCGGCAAGGGCCCCGTCGGCCCCCTCTGTATTCGTTATCGCCAAGGCGGCGAAGTGCTGGACGTTCCCGGCCGTGGTCACCGTGATCTCAAGCGCCTGCTCAATGAAAGCGGCCTACCGGCGTTCGTCCGCGGTCGATTGCCGCTGCTTTATCAGGGTGAACAATTATTGGCGGTGGCCAATCTCGCCGGGCTCGACGCGCAGGTTGATGGCGGTTGGCAATTGATCTGGACGCCAGGAAGCCAAGATCTGGGTTTGAGCTGAAAGGGGCTTTCCGGTAGACTACGCTCCCTTCTTGATACAACTTCTGTGGATTCGCCTGAATTGCAGGAGTTGCCGATTACCAAGCAGTCTTTGCTGGGCGATTCCAAAAAATGTGTAGCGAGCAACGTACCGGTGATTTCACCTCCGGTCTGTCCCGACGCGGCGGTTTTTTTGAAAGGTGCACTGTGATTAATGCAGGTGATCGGGGGCTTCGGCCTTCCTTCGCTCTCCCCGGCGGCTCGGACCGCTTTAACGCAGACTTCTAGGGTTTTTCATGACGCGCTACATATTCGTCACGGGCGGTGTTGTTTCTTCATTGGGGAAAGGCATTGCCTCGGCTTCATTGGCGGCCATCCTGGAGGCGCGGGGACTTAAGGTCACCATGCTCAAGCTGGACCCGTACATCAACGTCGACCCGGGCACCATGAGCCCGTTCCAGCACGGTGAAGTGTTCGTCACCCACGACGGCGCCGAGACCGACCTGGACCTGGGCCACTACGAGCGGTTCATCCGCACGACCATGACCCAGAACAACAACTTCACCACCGGCCGTGTCTACGAGCACGTGTTGCGCAAGGAGCGTCGGGGTGACTACCTGGGCGCGACCATCCAGGTCATTCCGCACATTACCGACGAAATCAAGCGCCGCATCATCAAGGGTGCCGGCGACGCCGACGTGGCGATGGTCGAGATCGGCGGTACCGTGGGCGATATCGAATCCCAGCCGTTCCTCGAGGCCATCCGCCAGCTGCGTTTCGAAATCGGCGCCAAGCGCGCGATGCTGATGCACCTGACGCTGGTCCCGTACATCGCTACCGCCGGTGAAACCAAGACCAAGCCGACCCAGCACTCGGTCAAGGAGCTGCGCTCCATCGGCCTGCAGCCGGACGTGCTGATCTGCCGCTCCGACCACCCGATCGATATTTCCTCGCGCCGCAAGATTGCCCAGTTCACCAACGTCGAAGAGCGTGCGGTGATCGGCCTGGAAGACGCCGACACCATCTACAAGATCCCCGGCATCCTGCATTCCCAGGGCCTGGATGACTTCGTCGTCGAGCGCTTCGGCCTGCAATGCGCCAGTGCCGACCTGTCCGAATGGGACGCGGTGGTCGATGCCAAGCTGAACCCGGAGCACGAAGTCACCATCGCCATGGTCGGCAAGTACATGGAGCTGCTGGACGCTTACAAGTCGCTGATCGAGGCGATGAGTCATGCCGGCATCAGCAACCGCACCAAGGTCAACCTGCGCTACATCGATTCCGAAGATATCGAGAACCAGGGCACCGGCCTGCTCGAAGGCGCCGATGCGATCCTCGTGCCGGGCGGCTTTGGCCTGCGGGGCGTGGAAGGCAAGATCACCGCGGTGCAATACGCTCGCGAGAACAAGGTGCCTTACCTGGGTATCTGCCTGGGCATGCAAGTGGCCGTCATCGAGTTCGCGCGTAATGTGATGGGCTGGAAGGACGCCAACTCCACCGAATTCGATCGCGCCAGCGGCCACCCGGTCGTGGGCCTGATCACCGAGTGGGAAGACGCCACCGGCTCGGTCGAAGTGCGTACCGAAACTTCCGATCTGGGCGGTACCATGCGCCTCGGTGCCCAGGAATGCCTGCTTGAAGCTGGCTCCAAGGTGCATGATTGCTACGCCAAGGACGTGATCGTCGAGCGTCACCGCCACCGCTATGAAGTCAACAACAACCTGCTGCCACAACTGATCGAAGCCGGCCTGAAAATCTCCGGCCGCTCCGGTGACGGTGCGTTGGTTGAAGTGGTCGAGGCCGCGGATCACCCGTGGTTCGTCGCTTGCCAGTTCCACCCGGAGTTCACCTCGACACCGCGTGACGGTCATCCGTTGTTCAGCGGTTTCGTCAAAGCCGCTTTGGCTCAACACCAGAAGAAGGCATAAGACCATGGCCCAGAAGATCATTCGCGTCGGCGACATCGAGATTGCCAACGACAAACCCATGGTGCTGTTCGGCGGCATGAACGTGCTGGAAAGCCGCGACATGGCAATGCAGGTCTGTGAGGAATACGTCAAGGTCACCCAGAAGCTGGGCATCCCTTACGTGTTCAAGGCCAGCTTCGACAAGGCCAACCGTTCATCCGTGACGTCCTACCGTGGTCCGGGCCTGGAAGAGGGCATGCGGATCTTCCAGGACATCAAGCAAGCGTTCGGCGTGCCGATCATCACGGACGTGCATGAGCCTGACCAGGCCGCGGTTGTCGCCGAGGTCTGCGACATCATCCAACTGCCGGCCTTCCTGTCGCGCCAGACCGATCTGGTGGTCGCGATGGCCAAGACCGGCGCGGTGATCAACATCAAGAAAGCCCAGTTCCTCGCGCCCCAGGAAATGAAACACATCCTGAGCAAGTGCGAAGAGGCCGGCAATGATCAACTGATCCTCTGCGAGCGCGGTTCGAGCTTCGGCTACAACAACCTGGTGGTGGACATGCTCGGCTTCGGCATCATGAAGCAGTTCGAGTACCCGGTGTTCTTCGACGTTACTCATGCGCTGCAGATGCCCGGTGGTCGGTCCGATTCCGCCGGCGGTCGTCGCGCCCAGGTAACCGACCTGGCCAAGGCCGGCATGAGCCAGTCCCTGGCGGGCCTGTTCCTCGAAGCCCACCCTGATCCGGACAACGCCAAGTGCGACGGACCTTGTGCCCTGCGCTTGAACAAGCTGGAACCTTTCCTGTCTCAGCTCAAGGCGCTGGACGAGCTGGTCAAGGGTTTTCCGACGATAGAAACCGCGTAACACGGCTTTCTCCGGTAAAGTACCGCTCGATAAACGCTCTGGCCTGCGGGCCGGGCGTTATCGTCGGCGAGCCTGCCCGCTGCTCTGTACCCGCCGACGGTAAAAGATTTCCTCTCGCTGCGTCGTTTTCGTCAACTTTGGAGTGTTCACAACAATGGCAAAAATCGTCGACATCAAAGGTCGTGAAGTTCTCGACTCCCGTGGCAACCCCACTGTCGAAGCGGACGTGCTTCTCGACAACGGCATCATCGGCAGCGCCTGCGCGCCGTCCGGTGCTTCCACTGGCTCGCGCGAAGCGCTGGAGCTGCGTGATGGCGACAAGAGCCGTTACCTGGGCAAGGGCGTGCTGAAGGCCGTCGCCAACATCAACGGTCCGATCCGTGACCTGTTGCTGGGCAAGGACCCCGCCGACCAGAAAGCCCTCGACCAGGCCATGATCAAACTCGACGGTACCGAAAACAAAGCGACCCTGGGCGCGAACGCGATCCTCGCCGTTTCCCTGGCCGCCGCCAAGGCTGCCGCCCAGGACCAGGACCTGCCGCTGTACGCGCACATCGCCAACCTGAACGGTACCCCGGGCGTCTACTCGATGCCGGTGCCGATGATGAATATCATCAACGGCGGCGAGCATGCCGATAACAACGTCGACATTCAGGAGTTCATGGTCCAGCCGGTCGGCGCCAAGTCCTTCTCCGAAGGCCTGCGTATGGGCACCGAGATTTTCCATCACCTCAAAGCTGTGCTGAAGGCTCGTGGCCTGAGCACTGCGGTTGGCGACGAGGGCGGCTTCGCGCCGAACCTGGCGTCCAACGAAGACGCGCTGAAAGTGATCTCCGAAGCCGTGGCCAACGCTGGCTACAAGCTGGGCACCGACGTGACCCTGGCCCTGGACTGCGCGGCCAGCGAGTTCTTCGAAGACGGTAAATACAACCTGTCCGGCGAAGGCCAGGTGTTCACCGCCGAAGGTTTTGCCGACTACCTCAAGGGCCTGACCGAGCGCTACCCGATCATCTCCATCGAAGATGGCCTGGACGAGTCCGACTGGGCTGGCTGGAAAATCCTCACCGACAAGATCGGCGAGAAAACCCAGCTGGTGGGTGACGACCTGTTCGTGACCAACACCAAGATCCTGAAAGAGGGCATCGACAAGAAGATCGCCAACTCGATCCTGATCAAGTTCAACCAGATCGGTACCCTGACCGAAACCCTGGAAGCCATCCAGATGGCCAAGGCTGCCGGCTACACCGCGGTCATCTCCCACCGTTCCGGTGAAACCGAAGACTCGACCATTGCCGACCTGGCCGTGGGTACTGCGGCAGGCCAGATCAAGACCGGTTCCCTGTGCCGTTCCGACCGCGTTTCCAAGTACAACCAACTGCTGCGTATCGAAGAGCAGTTGAACGGCAAGGCCAAGTACAACGGCCGTGCCGAGTTTCGCGGCTAAGCGGTAAATGGTAAAAAGACAGCGGATTGTGTCGCAAAGGTCGCCAAGGCGACGGTTTTGCCTCTAATCTGATGCCTTATCAAGCACAAGCCTGGATTTTCCAGGCTTCGTGCTATCAGACCTTCAAGTTTGGCATGGCGGTCTTTTTTCACTGGATACTGATATTCGATGCGCAGTCCCAATTGGTTGTTTCTTGTCTTGCTTCTCTTGCTGGCCGGCTTGCAGTACCGCCTGTGGGTGGGTAATGGCAGCCTGGCGCAAGTGGCCGACCTGACTCAGCAAATTGCCGACCAGCACGCTGAAAACGAGGCGCTGCTGGAGCGTAACCGGGTAATGGACGCCGAAGTGACAGAGCTGAAAAAAGGCATGGAGACCGTTGAAGAGCGGGCTCGACATGAGCTGGGCATGGTCAAGGAGGGCGAAACCCTCTACCAGTTGGCCCAATGAGTATTCGTTTGCCGGCCTTCTGGGCCGTGATTCCTGCCGCGGGCGTTGGTGCCCGCATGGCCGCGGACCGTCCCAAGCAATATCTGCAGCTGGGCGGACGTACCATTCTCGAACACAGCCTTGGCTGCTTTCTCGACCACCCAACCGTCAAGGGCGTGGTGGTCAGCGTTGCACAGGATGATCCTTACTGGCCGACACTGGCCTGCGCCAGCGATCCTCGAATCCAGCGTGTGGACGGCGGTGAGCAGCGTTCCGATTCGGTGCTCAATGCCTTGTTGCACCTTCATGAACACGGCGCCGACGATTTCGATTGGGTCCTGGTGCATGACGCCGCGCGGCCCAATCTGGCGCGGGGCGATCTCGACACATTGCTCCATGAGCTGGCGAACGATCCGGTCGGAGGACTCTTGGCAGTGCCCGCCCGCGATACGCTCAAGCGCGTCGACAAGCATGGCCGTGTGTTGGAAACGATCGATCGCAGCGTGATCTGGCAAGCCTACACGCCACAGATGTTCCGCCTCGGCGCCTTGCATCGGGCCCTGGCCGACAGCCTGGTGGCGGATGCACTGATCACCGACGAAGCTTCGGCCATGGAATGGGCGGGGCAGGCGCCTCGGTTGATCGAAGGGCGATCGGACAACATCAAGGTCACCCGGCCGGAAGACCTGGAGTGGTTGCGCCAGCGCTGGGCGAATCGGCATTGAGCTGAGTCTGTTTCCTCTTTAGATCGCCATCATCTGGGCCGACGCTATCGCGAGCAAGCTCGCTCCCACATTGGATCTTCAGCGGATACAAATTTTGAGTACAACTAAAATTCCCTGTGGGAGCGAGCTTGCTCGCGATGGCGTCATCCAAGGCAACACAAAAACCACTGTCACCCCCGATACTCCGGCCGCTCAGCCAACCCCTCCTTCAAGTAATCCACCAACTTGCGCACCTTGGGCGACAGATGTCGCTGCTGCGGGTACAGTGCCCAAACCGCTGTGTTCGGCGGCTGATGAGCCTCCAGCAAAGAGATCAGCGCACCGCTGTGCAGATGTTCAAGCACGTAATAATCCGGCAACTGGCACAAACCCACGCCTTGAAGCGCCGCATCAAGCACCGCTTGCCCACTGTTACAACGCCAGTTTCCCTGCACCCGTTGAGAAAATTCCCGCCCGTTCTGCTCCAGTTGCCAAATGTCGGAGCTGCCGATGAGGCAGTTGTGACGGCTCAGTTCCGACACACTGTGGGGCCGACCGTAGCGTTCCAGGTAGGACGGTGAAGCACAGAGGTACATGCGCCGCGGCGCCAGGCGTGTCGCGACCAGGCGCGAGTCCTGCAGGCGGCCGAGGCGAATCGCCAGGTCAAGGCTTTCGTGAACCAGGTCCAGTGGGCGATTGCTCAGTTCGATGTCTACTCGCAGTTGCGGGTACAGCCCCATGAACCGCGTCACCAGCGGCACGATAAAGCGCTCGCCGTAGGCCACGGCGCAGGTCATCCGCAGCATGCCCTTAGGTTCGCTGGTGAGATCACCCACCGCCCGCAGTGCTTCCTCGCGTCCGTCCTGCAGGCGTTGGCAATGCTGCAGAAAAGTCTGACCAGCCTCGGTGAGGGTCACACGTCGGGTACTGCGATAGAGCAATCGTGTCTGCAGACGCTCTTCCAGCCGTACGATTTGTCGACTGATGTGAGAAGACGAAACCCCCAGGCGCTCGGCCGCCGCGGTGAACTGGCTGCATTCGGCCACGGCGACGAACTCGTCGATGCCTTCCCAGCGATTGTCAGACATCAAGGATTGTCCCTATACGGCAATAATGTTTTGCTTTTGGTTGGATTATTCATCGTTCGGCGAAGGATTACACTCCGGTCTTGTTTTTATTTGCCGGAGAATCCGAATGATCAAGTCGCGCGCCGCCGTTGCCTTCGAGGCCAAGAAACCCCTGGAAATCGTTGAAGTCGACGTCGCCATGCCGAAAGCCGGCGAGGTGCTGTTGCGCGTGGTGGCTTCGGGCGTTTGCCATACCGACGCCTACACGTTGTCGGGCGCCGACCCGGAGGGGATCTTCCCGTCGATACTCGGACATGAAGGCGGCGCGATCGTCGAGGCCATTGGCGAAGGCGTGACTTCGGTGGCAGTGGGTGACCATGTGATTCCGCTGTACACACCGGAGTGCGGCCAGTGCAAATTCTGCAAGTCGGGCAAGACCAACCTGTGTCAGGCGATTCGCGCCACCCAGGGCAAAGGCCTGATGCCGGACGGCACTTCGCGCTTTTCCTATAAGGGCGAGACGATTTTCCACTACATGGGCACTTCGACGTTCTCTGAATACACCGTGCTGCCGGAAATCTCCGTAGCGAAGATTCCAAAAGAAGCGCCGCTGGAAAAAGTCTGCCTGCTGGGCTGCGGCGTCACCACCGGCATCGGCGCGGTGCTCAATACCGCCAAGGTCAAGCCAGGGGACACCGTGGCAATCTTCGGCCTGGGCGGCATCGGCCTGTCGGCAGTGATCGGCGCGGTGAAAGCCAAGGCCTCGCGCATCATCGCTATCGACATCAACCCGGCCAAGTTCGAAATCGCCAGGCAGCTCGGCGCGACCGATTGTGTCAACCCGAAAGACTTCGACCGCCCGATCCAGGAAGTCATCGTCGACATGACCGATGGCGGCGTGGACTTCTCCTTTGAATGCATCGGCAATGTCCAGTTGATGCGCGCCGCGCTGGAATGCTGCCACAAGGGCTGGGGCGAGTCGGTGATCATCGGCGTGGCCGGGGCCGGCCAGGAAATTGCCACCCGTCCATTCCAGCTGGTGACCGGCCGCGTCTGGCGCGGTTCGGCCTTTGGCGGCGTGCGTGGTCGCAGCGAGTTGCCAAGCTATGTGGAAATGGCCGAAAAGGGCGAGATCCCGCTGGATACTTTCATCACCCACACCATGGGCCTGGAAGATATCAACAAGGCATTCGACCTGATGCACGAAGGCAAGAGCATCCGTACCGTTATTCATTTCTGAGGTCGGTCATGAGCCTGGAAAACATCTCCTGCCAGAAAAGCTTCGGCGGCTGGCACAAACGTTACCGCCACCGTTCCGAAGTGCTCGGTTGTGACATGGTCTTTGCCGTCTACCTGCCGCCGCAAGCCGAGCAGGGCGGCAAGCTGCCGGTGCTGTACTGGTTGTCCGGACTGACCTGCACCGATGAAAACTTCATGCACAAGGCCGGTGCCCAGCGCATGGCCGCCGAGTTGGGGCTGATCATCGTTGCGCCGGACACCAGCCCCCGTGGCGCCGACGTGCCGGGCGATCCGGACGGCGCGTGGGATTTCGGCCTGGGCGCGGGTTTTTATGTGAACGCCACGCAGGATCCTTGGGCGCGGCACTATCGGATGCATGATTATGTGGTGCAGGAATTGCCGACGCTGGTCGAAGCACATTTCCCTGCCTCGGATAAACGCGGCATCAGCGGTCATTCCATGGGCGGCCATGGCGCACTGGTCTGCGCCTTGCGCAACCCTGGGCGCTACCGTTCGTTGTCGGCTTTTTCGCCAATCAACAACCCGATGGATTGCCCGTGGGGGCAGAAGGCTTTTTCCCGCTACCTGGGGGAAGACCGCTCGAAATGGCGTGAGTGGGATGCCTGTGCATTGATCGCCGAGGCGCAGGAAAAGCTGCCACTGCTGGTGGATCAGGGTGATCGCGATGATTTCCTGGCCAATCAGCTCAAGCCCGAAGCGCTGCAGCAGGCGGCCAAAGCGGCCGGTCATCCGCTGGAGTTGCGCCTGCAAGCAGGCTACGACCACAGCTATTTCTTCATCGCCAGCTTTATTGATGAACACTTGCAGCATCATGCGCGCGCTCTGAACGCCTAATGCAGGTAGAATCACGCCCTGACAAAAATCGGGGCGTTTTTTTATGCGTATTGGCCACGGCTACGATGTTCACCGTTTCGCTGAAGGCGACTTCATTACTCTGGGCGGCGTGCGTATCGCACACGGCTTCGGGCTGCTTGCGCATTCTGACGGTGACGTGTTGCTGCACGCCTTGAGCGACGCTCTGCTCGGCGCGGCTGCCCTGGGCGACATCGGCAAGCATTTCCCGGACACCGACCCGCAATTCAAGGGCGCCGACAGCCGCGTACTGCTGCGCCACGTGGTCGCGTTGATCCACGCCAAGGGCTGGGTCGTCGCCAATGTCGACAACACCATTATTGCCCAGGCCCCCAAGATGGCGCCGCACATCGAAGCGATGCGCCAGCGGATTGCCGAGGATCTCCAAGTTGAGCTGGACCAGGTGAACGTCAAGGCCACCACGACCGAGAAGCTTGGTTTCGTTGGTCGCGAAGAAGGCATCGCCGTCCATTCCGTCGCCTTGTTGCAGCGCCCATGACCGAACTGGAACTCTTGGGCCCGCGGGCCTACGGTGAGACATTGGGCCGTGCGGTACTGAAGGCTACCGCCGAGGACTTCCAGGTCGACGAAGTGCTTGATATCCCGTTGTCCGGTGATGGCGAGCATCTGTGGATCTGGGTGGAAAAACGCGGCTTGAATACCGAGGAGGCTGCCCGGCGAATCGCCAAGGCCGCCGGCGTGCCTTTGCGCACGGTCAGCTACGCCGGGCTCAAGGATCGTCAGGCCCTGACCCGGCAATGGTTCAGCGTGCAATTGCCCGGCAAGGCCGACCCGGACCTGTCGACGGCGGAAAACGATACGCTGAAGATTCTCAAGACCGCACGCCACAGACGCAAACTGCAGCGCGGCGCGCACTCGGCCAATGGCTTTACCTTGCGCCTGACCCAATTCTCGGGCGACAAAGAGGCTATCGAGACACGTCTGCAACACATCGCCCTTCAAGGCATTCCGAATTATTTTGGTGCCCAGCGCTTTGGCCATGACGGTGGCAATGTCGTCGATGCCCGTGCCTGGGCGGCGCGCAAGGCTTTGCCGGAGCAGCGCAACGTGCGTTCTCGGCTGTTGTCCACCGCGCGCAGCTTTCTGTTCAACCGGGTGCTGGCGGCGCGAGTCGCCGACGGTACCTGGCGGCAAGCCCAGGTGGGCGACTTGCTCGCCTTTACCGACAGCCGTAGTTTTTTCCCTGCCGGTGAGGCTGAGTGCAGCGATCCGCGCCTGGCCATTCTCGATCTGCACCCGACCGGGCCGCAGTGGGGCGAAGGACCTTCGCCCGCCGCCGGGGCAACCTTCGAATTGGAGCAGGCCATCGCCGCGGACGAGGCCGATCTGCGGGACTGGTTGATAAACGCGGGAATGAGTCACGAACGTCGCATCCTGCGACTGCCCATTGGCGGGCTGTCGTGGCATTATCCCTCGCCTGACATTCTGCAATTGGAATTCGTCCTGCCGGCCGGATGTTTCGCCACTGTCTTGGTGCGCGAACTCGTCGATCTGGTGCCGGTGGGGCAGACGGACAGCCCATGCGTATTCTGATTTCTAACGACGACGGGGTGACAGCACCCGGTCTTGCCGCGCTTTATGCTGCGCTGGCGGATTTTGCCGAGTGCGTGGTCATCGCCCCGGACCAGGACAAAAGCGGCGCGAGCAGCTCGCTGACGCTCGACCGTCCGCTGCATCCCTGCTACCTGGACAACGGTTTCATCAGCCTCAACGGCACGCCGACCGATTGCGTGCATCTGGGCCTGAACGGCCTGCTGGAGCGCGAGCCCGACATGGTGGTCTCCGGGATAAATCTGGGGGCCAACCTGGGCGATGACGTACTGTATTCCGGAACGGTCGCCGCCGCCCTGGAAGGTCGTTTCCTCAACCATACGTCGTTTGCCTTTTCGTTTGTTTCACGGCAGGTCGACAATTTGCCCACTGCCGCCTACTTCGCCCGCAAACTGGTGCAGGCCCACGGCGAACTGGACCTGCCGCCGCGTACGGTGCTGAACGTGAATATCCCGAATCTGCCGCTTGATCATATCCGTGGCATCCAGCTCACTCGCCTGGGCCACCGCGCCCGTGCCGCCAGGCCGATGCATGTTGTCGACCCGCGCGGCAAGGCCGGCTACTGGATCGCCGCTGCTGGTGATGCCGAAGATGGCGGGCCTGGCACCGACTTCCATGCAGTGATGCAGGGCTATGTCTCGATCACACCCTTGCAGCTCGATCGCACTTTCAACGATGCCTTTCGAAGTCTCGATGGCTGGCTGGAGGGGCTGCGCTGATGGGTCGTGAACAAGACGATATGCTGCGCCGCGGAATTGGCATGACCTCCCAGCGGACCCGGGAACGGTTGATCCAGCGGCTGTACGAAGAAGGCTTGTCCAACGCCCAGGTGCTCGAGGTGATTCGCCGTACGCCGCGTCATCTTTTCGTCGATGAAGCGTTGGCTCATCGCGCCTATGAAGACACGGCGTTGCCGATCGGCCACAACCAGACCATTTCCCAGCCCTACATGGTGGCTCGCATGAGCGAGTTGCTGCTGGAGGCGGGGCCGCTGGACAAGGTGCTGGAGATCGGCACAGGCTCGGGTTACCAGACCGCGGTATTGTCGCAGTTGGTGGAGCGGGTGTTTTCCGTGGAGCGAATCAAGGTCCTTCAGGATCGCGCCAAGGAGCGCCTGGTGGAGCTGAACCTGCGCAACGTGGTGTTTCGCTGGGGCGACGGTTGGGAAGGCTGGCCGGCACTGGCGCCTTATAACGGCATCATCGTCACGGCCGTTGCCACCGATGTTCCCCAGGCCCTGCTGGACCAACTCGCTCCCGGCGGGCGACTGGTGATTCCGGTGGGTGCGGGCGAAGTCCAGCAACTGATGTTGATTGTGCGTGAAGAACACGGTTTTTCACGACACGTCCTCGGGGCGGTGCGTTTCGTGCCGTTGCTCAACGGGCCACTGGCCTGAGCATTTATAGACAGACGCTGAATTCCGGGGCACGACATGTGTCTTACGGCAGCAGCTGTTCGACAAGCGCTGGTTTGCCAAACAGCGTTCAACAGCATCGAGCAAACGTGTGCGGCAGCTTTTCGCGCTTCCTTTATGGAAGCGTGGTGTCGGCTCGCCACGGGGCAATATTTCTGCCTGGACAGGCAGTGTGCAATTTTTTCAGCCACCACAAAGGGAGCGGCGGGTGAGTCTCACAGTCATTGCGCAGCGTATGGGTATCACGAGCTTCAAGCGCCTGGTGACTGGCCTTCTCTTGAGTACCTTGCTGGTCGGTTGTTCCAGTACTCCGTCGGGTAATGTCCGGGTGGTCGATCGCAACAATGCGACACCGCAGCGGCCTACAGTGACGACCGGCCAGTATGTAGTCCGTCGCGGCGATACGCTGTTTTCCATCGCGTTTCGCTACGGCTGGGACTACAAAGCCCTCGCGGCTCGCAATAACATTCCTGCGCCTTATACTATCCATCCGGGTCAGACAATTCGCTTTGACGGTCGCAGTGCCTCAACGCCTACCGCGGTCGTGACGCAGTCGGGTTCGACCCCGTCATCCTCAAGCAAAACCACGGTTATCCGTCGTCCGGCCGGTGCCGCAACGGCGACTGTACCGTCCGTCGCGAACAAGCCGGCACCCGCTCCGATGCCTCCGGCGGGCCCCGCCCCGACCGGCTGGGGATGGCCTTCTAATGGCGTTCTCATTGGAAAATTCTCTTCAAACGGTAGTTTGAATAAAGGAATTGATATCGCCGGGGATTTGGGACAGCCTGTTTTGGCAGCGTCTGATGGCACGGTCGTGTACGCCGGGAGTGGTTTAAGGGGCTACGGCGAACTCGTGATCATCAAACACAGCGATACCTACGTCAGTGCCTACGGTCACAACCGCAGGCTGTTGGTTCGGGAGGGGCAGCAGGTCAAGGTCGGACAGACAATTGCCGAAATGGGCTCAACGGGTACGGATCGAGTGAAACTGCATTTTGAGATTCGCCGACAAGGTAAACCTGTGGATCCGCTGCAATTCCTGCCACGTCGTTGATTTGCTTGTCAGCCTGTTCCGTCGCGTAGAGGGAACAGGCTCCAGCGTTGCCAAGGATAAAGGCGTCGCTTGAGCTTGAGGTCGAACTCACCAAAGGACTATAACAATGGCTCTCAGTAAAGAAGTGCCGGAGTTTGACATCGACGATGAGGTCCTCCTTATGGAGACCGGCATCGCTATGGATTCGATGTCGAATGATGAAGGGGCGACTCCACCTTCCGTTCGTGCCAAATCCAAACACTCCGCTTCACTTAAACAACATAAGTACATCGATTACACCCGGGCGCTGGACGCCACTCAGCTGTACCTCAACGAAATCGGCTTCTCACCACTGCTCTCCCCCGAGGAAGAAGTTCATTTTGCGCGCTTGTCGCAAAGTGGCGACCCGGCGGGTCGAAAACGCATGATTGAAAGCAACCTGCGCCTGGTGGTGAAAATCGCCCGACGCTACGTCAATCGTGGGCTTTCGCTGCTGGACCTGATCGAAGAGGGCAACCTGGGCCTGATTCGCGCCGTCGAGAAGTTCGACCCCGAGCGCGGCTTCCGTTTCTCGACCTATGCGACCTGGTGGATCCGCCAGACCATCGAACGGGCGATCATGAATCAGACCCGGACCATCCGGCTGCCGATCCACGTGGTCAAGGAGCTCAACGTCTACCTGCGGGCCGCCCGCGAGTTGACCCAGAAGCTCGACCACGAACCTTCACCCGAGGAAATCGCCAACCTGCTGGAAAAACCGGTGGGCGAGGTCAAGCGCATGCTCGGTCTCAACGAGCGGGTCTCATCGGTCGACGTTTCACTGGGGCCAGACTCGGACAAGACGCTGCTCGACACCCTTACCGACGATCGTCCGACCGATCCATGCGAGTTGCTCCAGGATGATGACTTGTCCCAAAGCATCGACCAATGGCTCTCGGAGCTCACGGACAAGCAAAGGGAAGTGGTGATCCGCCGCTTCGGCTTGCGTGGTCATGAAAGCAGCACCCTTGAAGACGTGGGTCTGGAGATTGGTTTGACCCGTGAGCGGGTCCGGCAGATCCAGGTCGAAGGCCTCAAGCGCCTCCGGGAGATCCTGGAGAAGAACGGCCTGTCTAGCGAGTCGTTGTTCCAGTAAACCAGGCAAGCGCAGCAGAGAAAGCCCCGACTGAGTTCGGGGCTTTTGCTTTTGTCGGCAGAGACAATTTCTCATCAGCCCATTTTTTGTAGCTTCAGTTTGTAAGCTTTTGCCTAGTGTTACGTAAGCGTTCGGTTCCACGACGATGGGATAGATTGCTAATAAAGCGTTTTATAAGCTTGCAACTAACTGTTTTTAAAAGATTTTTATAAGTGTGACTGGCTCGTGACAATGCCGGCGGAGCGCCGCCGAGGCATTGCACTCGTTTGGAAAAACACTAATATCAATCCTGTGTCGACGGACAGACACACCCGTCAAGGACGATGGGAAGGAAGGACATCGCAGGACGCGATTCATCAGGACGATGAAAAGGATTAAAGGGATTATGGAAAAAATGTGGGCGGGTCAAACCGCCCCTTTTTTTTGCCCGCGATTTTGTTCCAGGCAGCAAAAAGGCCCGCAAGGGGCCTTTTCAGCGAACGCTGGGTAATCAGCGTTCCAGGTCTGCAATCTTGCCAGGCTTGCCATCCCATTCTTCGGCGTCGGGCAGGGCGTCTTTCTTCTCGGTGATGTTCGGCCAGATATCCGCCAGTTCGGCGTTCAGCGCGATGAAGTTCTCCATACCGGCCGGCACTTCGTCTTCCGAGAAAATGGCGTTCGCCGGGCATTCCGGTTCACACAGGGCGCAGTCGATGCACTCGTCCGGGTGAATGACCAGGAAGTTCGGGCCTTCGTAAAAGCAGTCCACCGGACAGACTTCTACGCAGTCGGTGTACTTGCACTTGATGCAGTTGTCGGTGACGACGAAGGTCATTTCTAATTCTCTCCTCAGGCGGCTGCGGCGAAGCCCCATCACGGTAGGGGTCGCGAGGTTTGGGAGCGATTGTCTGCAAACCCAGGCTAATAGGCCGCAGCATCCCAAACCGCGCGAGATTCTAACAGCTTGAAAGCCTGTGCGTTAGACCCGTGTCTTCAATGTATAGAGTAAATCCAGCGCCCGGCGCGGGGTCATGTCGTCGAGGTCGAGCTTGGCCAGTTCGTCGAGCACCGGATGCGGCAGGCTGGCGAACAGGTCGCTTTGCTGCGGCGCGGCCGGTTTGCCTTTGGTCGGGCGCGGTACCTCGTGCGGCAAGCTGGTGGTCTCCAGGCGGCTGAGGTGCTCGCGAGCGCGGGTGATGACGTCGCTCGGCACACCGGCCAGTTGTGCCACCGCCAGGCCGTAGCTCTGGCTGGCCGGGCCGGGCAGTACGTGGTGAAGGAACACGATGCGTTCGTTGTGCTCGGTGGCGTTGAGGTGGACGTTGGCCACCAGCGGCTGGCTCTCCGGCAACACCGTCAATTCGAAATAGTGCGTGGCGAACAGGGTATAGGCGCGCAACTGGGCCAGACGTTCAGCGGCCGCCCAGGCCAGGGACAGGCCGTCGAAGGTGCTGGTGCCGCGACCGACTTCGTCCATCAGCACCAGGCTGCGCTCGGTGGCATTGTGCAGGATGTTCGCGGTTTCGCTCATTTCCACCATGAAGGTCGAACGCCCACCGGCCAGGTCATCGCTGGAGCCGATCCGGGTGAAGATCCGGTCCACCAGGGACAGTTCGCAACTGGCCGCCGGGACAAAGCTGCCGATGTGAGCCAGCAATACGATCAGCGCGGTCTGGCGCATGTAGGTGGATTTACCGCCCATGTTCGGACCGGTGATTACCAGCATGCGGGTATTGTCGTCCAGGCTCAGGTCGTTGGCCACGAACGGCGTGGTCAATACCTGCTCGACCACCGGATGACGACCCTGGCTGATGCGCATGCACGGCTCGCTGACGAAGCGTGGGCAATTGAGGTCCAGGTTCAGCGCGCGCTCGGCCAGGTTGCTCAACACGTCCAGTTCCGCCAGGGCGGCAGCGGTGTCCTGCAACGGTGGGAGCTGGCTGATCAAATCTTCGAGCAGCGCTTCGTAGAGCATCTTTTCCCGGGCGAGGGCGCGACTCTTGGCTGACAGCGCCTTGTCCTCGAAAGCCTTGAGTTCCGGCGTGATGAAACGCTCGGCGCCCTTGAGGGTCTGGCGGCGAATGTAATCGGCCGGGGCTTGCTCGGCCTGCTTGCTCGGCAGCTCGATGAAGTAGCCATGGATGCGGTTGTAGCCGACCTTGAGGTTGGCAAGGCCGGTACGGGCCTTTTCCCGGGCTTCGAGGTCGATCAGGAACTGGCCGGCGTTTTCGCTCAGCGATTGCAGCTCGTCGAGTTCGGCGTCGTAACCGGTTTTCAGCACGCCGCCGTCCCGAATTACCGCTGGCGGATTGTCGATAATGGCCTTTTCCAGCAGCGCGGCCAGTTCCGGGTAGGTGCTGGTGGTGCGCGCCAGTTGCTGCAGGTGAGGTGCTTCAAGGTCGGTCATCGCCACCTGAAGTTCGGGCAGCGCGCCGAGGGCGTCGCGCAGGCGCGCCAAGTCGCGAGGACGGGCGTTGCGCAGGCCGATCCGCGCGAGGATCCGCTCGATATCGCCGATTTCCTTGAGCTGCGGTTGCAACTGCTCGAAACGATAGCGGTCCAGCAGGCAAGTAATGGAAGACTGGCGTGCTTGCAGTACCGTCAGGTCCCGCAGCGGTCGGTTCAGCCAGCGGGTCAGCAGGCGGCTGCCCATGGCAGTCTGGCAGCGATCGACTACCGATTGCAGGGTGTTATCGCGGCCACCGGCCAGGTTGGTGTCCAGTTCCAGGTTGCGTCGGCTCGCGCCGTCCAGCACGACCGTGTCATCCAGGCGTTCGTGACGCAGGCTGCGCAGATGGGGCAGGGCGGTGCGCTGGGTTTCCTTGGCGTAAGCCAGCAGGCAACCGGCGGCGCCGATGGCCAGGGTCAGGTTCTCGCAGCCGAAGCCCTTGAGGTCCTGGGTGGAAAACTGCTGGCAGAGACTTTTCAACGCCGAGTCGCGCTCGAAATCCCACGGCGCCCGGCGACGTACGCCACGGCGTTTTTCCGCTGGCAGGTCTTTGGGCCAGTCATCCGGGATCAACAACTCCACCGGATTGACCCGCTCTAGTTCCGCCAGCAGGTTTTCCCAGCCTTTGATTTCCAATACCGAGAAGTTGCCGCTGGTGATGTCCAGCACGGCCAGGCCGAACAGGCGCTCATCGCCGAGGACGGCGGCGATCAGGTTGTCCCGACGTTCATCCAGCAATGCCTCGTCACTGACAGTGCCCGGGGTGATGATCCGCACGACCTGGCGCTCCACCGGGCCCTTGCTGGTGGCCGGATCGCCGACCTGTTCGCAAATCACCACGGACTCGCCCAGCTTGACCAGTTTCGCCAGGTAGCCTTCCGCCGCGTGGTAAGGAATCCCACACATCGGAATCGCCATGCCCGCCGATTGCCCACGCGCCGTCAGGGTGATGTCCAACAGCTTGGCGGCCTTCTTCGCGTCCTCGTAGAAGATCTCGTAGAAGTCGCCCATGCGATAGAACATCAGCTGATCGGGGTGCTGGTTCTTCAGGCGCCAGTATTGCTGCATCATCGGCGTGTGGGAGGACAGGTCGTTCACGGCTGTATTCATGGGTGTCAGGCAAAGCTCGTTGAAAGGTGTGGGGCAAAAGTGGGGCATTGGCCCGGCTTTTCCGCGATGGGCGCAAGGTTAACATGGGCGGTCTGGTGCGACCCATATGTGAGTGGTTTTGGGATTGGGTGTATATCCGTTTCTGCGGTAACGGCTGCCTATGGTTCCGCCTTTAACAGGCGCCCGAAATCAACGTCCACCGCGAGGCGGCTTAAAGTCGACCTGGCTGTATGTGGATCGCGTTTCTCCTGTGGGAGCGAGCCTGCTCGCGAAGGCAGCAGCGTATTCACAACTGAACCCACGCCTTTCTCGACCTGAAGGTCTATGCGATCCGTGGCGAGGGAGCTTGCTCCCGCTCGGCTGCGCAGCAGTCGTAAACCAGCCAATTGTTTTTCCTGGCGCACCGCGTTGAGTGGATTTGGGGCTGCTGCGCAGCCCAGCGGGAGCAAGCTCCCTCGCCACAAGTGCGCATGAGCCGTTCAAAACATTTACAAGTAATAAGATTGTGGCAGCGGGCCTGCTCGCGAAGACGCCCTGACAGCCGGCCTGCTTCTCCGGCTGTACTCGTTCCAACTGTGGGAGCGAGCTTGCTCGCGATGACGGCAGCGAATTCAACACCTCTGTTGGTGACGCATCGCTTGGGTTCGCTTCAACAGCGGCTACCTGGGATCCACCATATCCAATGCCCGATTCGCCAGCAACTGGCTCAGCTCGATCATCTGGAGGATCCCTAGTGCGATATGTCGTCGCGAGCCTTCCAGGTCAAACGCGAGATCGCTCACCATGGCGTTGGCCGAGGCCAGGGTTTCGCTGAGGTTGGCGAGCAGGCATTCGGCGTCGATGTTGGGAGCAATAAGGTAGAGGGTATCGGATCTTTCCCCGTCGGCTTTTGGCTTGAGGTCATCGTCCGGGGAGTTGGGTATGTGCTGGGGCATGTTTTCGGATCCTTGAGGTTGAGCCACCACTCACTCGCGACTAAACGAGGGGTGGCAGCTGTACGCAGGTTAGTCGACCGGGGATCCAAGGAACCGGCGCGCCCGAGGGCGCCCTGCGCACAGCTACCATCAAGTGCAGGGATATGAGTTCCTGACTGAATGGAGCAATGAGCGCCTTGGAATGCCGAGCGACTAAACCCGATCACTGATAGGCAGTGACAAGATCAAAAGTACCGGTGGGGCCCAAGGCGCACAAGCCGGCGGATTCTGGCGTAGTTGTAGGCAGAGGCGCAAGGCAACGTAGTCTCGCGATGCGCATTTGAAGGACGGGGAGGGAGGTTCTTCCTAGAACTGTGTAGGGCAAATCCCGTGGCGAGGGAGCTTGCTCCCGCTGGGCTGCGCAGCAGCCCCTTTTGTGAGCGCTGCGCACTCAAGCGGGAGCAAGCTCCCTCGCCACAAAAGCATCTGGCAGAGCTTAAGCACAGTGTTTGCGTATTTATGCAAAACAGCATTTGTCTTCCGCGAAAAGAACAAGCATTATGCGCGTTATGCAAAAACGCAACGTTTCTACCGTATTAAGAGCATTGCTCGATCAGCACGGGATCTCCCCCACGGAGCTTCACCGGCGTACCGGCGTGCCTCAGTCCACCCTCTCGCGGATCCTCAGCGGCAAAATCGTCGACCCTTCGGATAAACACATCTCGAAGATCGCCGAATATTTCGCCGTGAGCACCGACCAGCTGCGTGGGCGCGTCGACGTTGCGCATGTCGGCAACAGCCGCCGCGAAGAGCCGCATTCCGAACTCAAGGACATAAGCCTGTGGGACGATGACACGCCCGTCGAGGAAGACGAGGTGTCCGTTCCTTTTCTGCGTGAGGTTGAATTGGCTGCTGGATCAGGAAGATTCGTCATCGAGGAAAGCGAGCGCTCAAGCCTGCGTTTCGGCAAGCGCAGCCTGCGCCACAACGGCGTGCAGTTCGACCAGGCCAAGTGCGTGACGGTGCGCGGCAACAGCATGTTGCCGGTGCTGCGCGACGGCGCCACGGTCGGGGTGAACGCGGGCAAATGCGGGATCGGCGACATCGTTGACGGTGACCTCTACGCCATCAATCACAACGGCCAACTGCGGGTGAAGCAGCTTTATCGCCTGCCCACCGGCATTCGCCTGCGCAGCTTCAACCGCGATGAGCATCCGGACGAGGACTACACGTTCCAAGAAATGCAGGACGAGCAGATCGTCATCCTCGGTCACGTCTTCTGGTGGGGCATGTACGCCCGTTAACGCTTCCGCTGTCAGATAGAACCCGCCGTCGTGCGGGTTTTTTTTCGCCTCCTGGAAACCTTCAAACCCGGTACTTACGCGGGCTCCATGCATTTGCGCATTCCTTGAGCATAAATAAATGCATTTACGCATTGACTGTATATGCATCCATGCATATTCTGTGTCCAAGCCGCTCGACAAAGCGGCTGGCAACAAAGCTCTTTAGTTCCACCAACAGGCAGCGATGAACCGGCCTTAACGGTTCAGAGGGTTGGCAACTGACCCGGGTGTGCAGCGTAAAGCACCACAAGCAGTTATCCGGCGGGCAGGGACCGCGGTCGGAGGAACAATTTGAATGGATCCGTACCGCGCCAGTCGCGCCGAAAGATCAAGCGCATTACTGAAAAGCCTGGGCGACCGGGCTTTTTGGAATGCCTGTGCCGCGAGGTACTTCAAACCGCCGCCGTGGGAGGGCTTTAAATGCTGAAGGACTTCAGATGCGGTCACTGCAAAAGACTTCTTGCCCGCATGGGCGAGAACACCGAACTCCAGATCAAGTGTCCCCGTTGCGGGACATTGAATCATGTGAAGGCCGTTGAGCCTCGAGTGAACGCCGGCGAGCAATGTATCAACCGTGCAATCAATCACTAACTCAACAGGTGGATCATGAATAGTTTCAAGAAATACGCTACCCCGCTGATGCTCTGCGGCGTCCTGTTCGGTGTCGGAGGCAACGCTGTTGCTGCCAACCTTCTGGTCAACGGTAGCTTCGAACAGCCAGGCTGCAGCGCAAGTTGCATATTGAATACTCCAGCGCAAGCCAACTTCATTACGGGTTGGACGACGTTCCTGTCTGGAGCCGAGTATTTCAACCTGCCCGCTTCGATTGGCGGTTCCCTGGCGGCGGATGGCGTCGTAATTGTCGACTTGGCTAACTATATCTATAGCAACGGCGGCGGCATTCAGCAGAACTTTGCAACCTCCGTTGGCGCCAAGTACCGCTTGACCTTCAGCGCAGGTAATTCGCGTTACGCAAGTCGTTCCGGTGAAGGTGTTATCCAAATAAAAGTGGCGGGCCAAAGTGTCACTTTCAACACCCCTTCAGCAAAAGGTAGAGCTGTTGAGTGGAGCACCATTACGTATGACTTCATCGCGACCTCGCCTCAGACAACCCTGGCTTTTTCCAATGAGCAGAATCCGTATGCCAACTATGCCTTTATCGACAACGTAATCGTTGAGCGACTGTAGAACGTTATCTGGCTGTCCAGGCCTGACCCCCGTTCTTTCATCCATCTCCCCAGGAAACGAGACATGACAAACGAGCAACAAGCGTTGCTGGACATGCCGATCTGGCTGGTCATCGTGCTCGCCCTGGTGGGCGGGGTGACTGGCGAGATGTGGCGTGCCGACAAGGAGGGCGCCCGTGGCTGGTCACTGCTGCGGCGCCTGGCCCTGCGCTCCGGCGCCTGCATGATCTGTGGCGTCTCGGCGATCATGCTGTTGTACGCCATGGGCCTGTCGATCTGGGCCGCCGGTGCCTTCGGTTGCCTGACCGCGATGGCCGGGGCTGACGTGGCCATCGGGCTTTACGAGCGTTGGGCCGCCAAGCGGATGGGCATCAGTGAGCTACCGCCGCGCGATTCCCGTTCCGACTGATTTCCCGCCGCCGCTGCAAGATCGATGCGACTTGCCTGGATGCCAGGGCCTGACACTTATCCCCTGTGGGAGCGAGCTTGCTCGCGATTGCACTCTGACATCCAACATCTCCATCGACTGATACACCGCTTTCCCGAGCAGGCTCGCTCCCACAGGTTTCCCTGACGCTACCTTCCATACCACTGGAATTCTCCCATGAAGATCACCCCGATCCTCACGCAACTGCGTGAGCAATGCCCCACGCTCGCCCAACGCGTGGCGGCAGGCTTTGACCTTGCCACGCTGCAAGCCCAGGCCCCGCTGCAAACCCCCTGCGCCTATGTCCTGGCAACCGCCGACGTTGCCAGCAAGAACGCGGCGCAGAACGTCACGCTGCAAGCGGTGCGTGATCGTTTCGATGCCGTGCTGGTGCTCGACGCGACTGACGCGACAAAAGCGCTGGATCTATTGCACGACATGCGGGCTGAAGTGTGGCGCGCGCTGGTGGGGTTCAAGCCGGGCGCTGAGTACACCGGCGTCGAGTACGACGGCAGCGAGCTGGTTTCCATCAATAGCAGTCGCGTGTTGTACCGGCTGCGCTTTTTCGCCGAATTCCAACTGGGCCGCAATCTGCCGGGCCAGCCTGCCGAAAGCTGGCATGAGCGTGAACTGGACGGCTTGTCGTCCTTTACCGGGGCCACCGTGCGCGTCGATGCCATCGACCCGGCGGACCCCAACCTGAAACGTCCCGGCCCCGACGGGCGCCTGGAACTGACTTTCTCTGGAGACGTAACCCCATGAGCAAACGCATCACCGTGCTGCCGGCCCCTGGCCGCGCCGTACCGGACCCGGAAGCGGGCGACCTGTTGCCCCTCGAAGGCCGTGAAGTGCCGGACAACGCCTGGTGGCGTCGACGTCTGGCCGATGGCGATATCACTACCAAAGCCGTGCAAGCGGTAAAACCAAAGGGAGCCAAATAATGGCGATTGGATTTAGCAACATTCCCGCGGACATTCGTGTTCCGCTGTTCTACGCCGAGATGGACAATTCGGCCGCCAATAGCGCGTCGTCGGCCATGCGCCGGTTGATCGTCGCCCAGGTCAACGACAACGTCGCCCCGGCCGAAGCCGGCAAGCTGGTGCTGGTGTCCAGCGTCGCGCTGGCCAAGAGCATTGGCGGGCAAGGCTCGATGCTGGCGTCGATGTACGAAACCTGGCGCAAGACCGACCCGATCGGTGAGATCTGGTGCCTGCCGCTGCATAACGTCGAAGGGGCGATTGCCCAAGGTACGCTGACGCTGACCGGCAGCGCTGCGGAGAGCGGCGTGCTCAACCTGTACGTAGGTGGCGTGCGTGTCCAGGCCGCTGTCGTCAAAGGTGCCAGCGCAGCCCAGGCGGCCACGGCGCTGACCCTCAAGATCAACGCATCCGCCGACCTGCCGGTGACCGCCGCGGCCGCCGAAGGCGTGGTGACCCTCAGTGCCAAATGGACCGGCGCCAGCGGCAATGACATCAGCCTGCAATTCAATCGCCTGGGCAAGAGCAACGGCGAAGACACCCCGGCCGGCTTGACCACGGCCATCACTGCCATGGCCGGCGGCGCCGGTGTGCCGGACCAGACTGCCGCCGTCGCCGCCCTGGGCGATGAGCCGTTCGAGTTCATTGCCATGCCTTGGTCCGATGTGTCGAGCCTCGACACCTGGCAAGCGGTCATGGATGACAGCACCGGCCGCTGGTCTTGGGCCAAGCAGTTGTTCGGTCACGTCTACAGTGCCAAGCGCGGCACCCTCGGCACTCTTGTCGCCGCCGGCCAGGCCCGCAACGATCAGCACATGACCATCCAGGCCCTGGAGCCGGGCGTGCCGCAACCGTTCTGGGTACAGGCCGCTGCGCTGGCCGCGCGCACTGCGGTGTTCATTTCCGCCGACGCCAGCCGCCCGACCCAAAGCGGCAGCCTGCCGGGGCTCGATCCGGCATCGGCCAGCGAGCGCTTCACCCTGACCGAGCGACAGTCGTTGCTCAACTACGGCATCGCGACCGCTTACTACGAAGGCGGCTACGTTCGTATCCAGCGTTCCATCACCACCTATCAGAAGAATGCCTTCGGCCAGGCGGACAACTCCTACCTGGACAGCGAAACCATGCACCAGTCGGCGTTCATCGTGCGGCGCCTGCAAAGCGTGATCACCAGCAAATACGGTCGCCACAAACTGGCCTCCGACGGCACCCGTTTCGGCGCCGGCCAGCCCATCGTCACCCCGAGCACCATTCGCGGTGAGTTGATCGCCCAGTACGCCAAGCTTGAGTTGGAAGGCCATGTGGAAAATGCCGAGCTGTTTGCCGAACACTTGATCGTCGAACGCGACAGCCAGGACCCGAGCCGGGTCAACGTGCTGTTCCCGCCGGACTACATCAACGGTCTGCGCGTGTTCGCGCTGCTCAACCAATTCCGCCTGCAATACGACGCCGCTGCCTGACAGTGGCACTCAGTTGCATGAATTCAGCCCACCTCGCGTGGGCTTTTTATTGAAGGGAGAAACACCATGGGTCAACTGATTGCGGGCACCTGCTACGTCAAAGTGGACGGCGCTCAACTGACCATCAACGGCGGCTGCGAAGCGCCACTGATGTTTACCAAACGCGAAACCGTCGTACCGGGTTTCTACAAGGAAACCGACATCGCGCCGTCGTTCAAGGTCACCGCGCTGCACACCGCCGACTTCCCGCTCAAGCAGCTGGTCGCCGGCACTGACATGACCGTCACCTGCGAGTTCAGCAACGGCAAGGTCTACGTGCTGGCTGGCGCGTATCTGGTGGAAGAGCCGGTATCCAAAGGTGACGACGCCACCATCGAGCTGAAATTCGAGGGCATCAAGGGGACCTGGCAATGACTGATGTCGTGGCGTTGCGCGTGGCCATCGAGGCCCACGGCGAGCCGTTGAGCGAACTGACCTTGCGCCGTCCGACGGTGCAGGAAGTCCGTGCGATCAAGGCGCTGCCGTACAAGATCGACAAGAGCGAGGAGGTCAGCCTGGACATGGATGTCGCGGCCAGATACATCGCGGTCTGCGCCGGTATTCCACCATCGTCGGTCAACCAGTTGGACCTGGCTGACCTCAACGCGCTGAGCTGGGCCGTCGCGAGTTTTTTCATGAGTGCGGCGTCGCAGCCATCGGCGACCTGATCACCGCCACCTATGACCTGGCCTGGTTCTGGAAGGTTGACCCCGAACAGATGATGGCCAGGCCACTGGATGTGCTCCGCGAATCCCTGGAGCACGCGCAACGGATCAATGCGATGCAGCAGGTGCAGTGATGGACACACAAACGGTAGAGAAAAAAGCGCTACTGCTGACCGGTATCGACGAGCTGTCTCCCAAGCTCGCCAGCCTGCGAGCGAAGGTCGCGAGTTTCAAGCAGAACCTCGACGCCACGGGCCTGGGCAGCCTGGATATGTCCGGGCTGCTGCCCAGCGGTGGTCTGGCCCAACCGTTCATGGACGGGCTCAAGTCGGCGCTGGCCTTCAAGGACGAAGCTGGCGCAGCGAGCGCGGCGGCCAGTGCCGTCCAGGCGCCGGAAGCGCCTCGCGTAGCGGCACAGAACCTGGAGGGATTGAAGACTTCCATCAGCAACGTGTCGGTGCAGTTCGGCTCGGCGCTGGGGCCTGCGGTCAACGCGGTGGCGGTCGGTTTGCAGCCGATGGTCAGCGGCGTGGCCCAGGTGCTGCAGGACAACCCGCAATTGGTACAAGGCCTGGCGAATGGCGTCGTCGCGTTCAACGCGATCCAGACGGCAGTCAGCGGCGCGAGCCAGGCAATGGAAGTGATCAACCTGGCCTTGAAGATGAACCCCATCGGCTTGATTGCCATGGGCATCGCCTTGGCGGCAGGGATGATCATTGCCCACTGGACACCGATCTCGGCATTTTTTGCCGGGCTCTGGCAACGGTTGGCGCCGATCGTCCTGCCAATGGTCGAGTTCTTCAAGACGCTGTTCGCCTTTACCCCGATGGGGCAGGTGATCAGCAATTGGGGGCCGATCAGCAGCTTTTTTGGCGCACTCTGGAATGTGATCGTGGCGGCGGCGACGCCGATCATCGGTTTCATGCAGACGCTGTTCGCCTGGTCGCCCCTGGGGTTGATCATTGCCAACTGGACGCCCCTGAGCGGGTTGTTCGCGGCGATCTGGGATTTGCTCAAGGCCTTGACCGTGCCGGTGATGGACGCGCTGAAAGGCCTGTTCGACTGGACACCGTTGGGGCTGATCATGGCCAACTGGGGCACGATCGGCGAAGTCTTCGCCGGGATCTGGGAGGGCATTCGCAATCAGGTTTCGATCATGCTGGCGGTGTTCAGCGGCCTGTTCGACTGGTCGCCCATCGAGGGCCTGACCCGGCAGTGGGGACCGGTGGGCGAATGGTTCAGCCAATGGTGGGACGAGCTGCAGGGCGTGATCGCGCCAATCAAGGCGTTCTTCAATGGCGGCTTCGGCGAGGTGATTGCCTCGTTCACCGGCAAGGTCGAGGGATTGGCCGAGGCGCAGCGCGCCACCAATGCCGAAGGCAAGGGTGAGCTGGCACCGGCGTTTTTTGGCGGGGCCAGCGAGCAGCCTTCGGGGCTGTCTTCAAGCCTTGCGCCGACACCCGCCACTGCGTCGCCCAGAGCGTCCTTGACGCCCGGCGCATTGCCGCAGACTTCCAGCGCCCTGGTGCAACAAAGCGCCGCCAACAACCGCACGCAACTGGAAGGCGGCCTGACGGTGCGCTTCGAAAACGCGCCGGCGGGGTTGCGCGCCGACCCGCCCCAGACCAATCAACCGGGCCTGGCGGTGAGTTCGCGCATCGGTTATCGCTCACTTTCCGCAGGAGGTTCCAATGAGCTGGCGTGATCGTTTGTTGCCGGCGTCGTTTCGTGGCGTCGGGTTCTGGGTCGACCAGGCGAAAACCCCGATCGGTCATAAAGGCCAGTTGCATGAGTACCCGCAGCGTGACCTGCCGTATTTCGAGGGGCTCGGCCGGCAGGCACGCATCCACGAGTTGACGGCGTTCATCGTCGGCCCCGATTGCCTGGAGCAGCGCGACAAACTGCTCGCAGCCTTGGAGCAGGGCAGCGGTGAACTGGTGCATCCATGGTTGGGGCGCCTGCAGGTCAAAGTGGGCGAATGCGACATGACCCAGACCCGCCAGGACGGCGGGCTGGTCACGTTTGCCCTGAAGTTCTACCCCGACCAGCCGCTGCAGTTTCCTTCGGCGGCGGTCAACAGCCAGAAACTGCTGCTGGTCTCGGCCGACAGTTTCCTCGGCTCGGCGGTGCGGCGTTTCGAAGACGCCATGAGCCTGATCAAGGCGGCGCGGATCGGCATCGCGGATCTGCGCAACAGCCTCAAGGAGGTTTATGGCGTCATCGAGCAGGAGCTCAAACCATTGATCGAGACCTATCGGCAACTCAGCGATCTGGTCAAGGCGGTGAAGGAGCTGCCCAAGGAAGTGGCGGCGGAATTCAAGGGATTGCTGGGTGACATCCGGGAGCTGAAGGATTTTGCCCGTGACGGCTATCGCGGCGTGATTGCCAGCGTGTCGCAACAGGTGGAAGCCATCCGTCAGGCGGACGCGCCCAAACTCACCACCGGCAAGGACACCACGGCGGCGGCCCAGGCGGTTGCCGATCTGGTCCAGGACACCTTGCTGGTGCAAGCGGCGCAATGGATTGCGGCGATGCCGGTGGCGGCGCCGGTGGTCAAGCTGGACGCCACCCCGTCGGTGGCGCAACAGGCGGTGCAACCGGTCCAGCGCCGAGACGTGCCGGTGGCCGATGACGTGCTCGCCTTGCGCGATGCCCTCAACGAAGCCATCTGGCAGGCTTCCCTCAAGGCCGCTCCGGATCACTACCAGGCAATGAACAACCTGCGTCAGCAAATGGCCGCGCACTTGACGGCCGTGGCGTCGTCCGGTGTCCGGCTGATCAACCTGTCGTTCAAGCAAAGCCTGCCGGCGCTGGTGGTGGCGTATCAGCAATTTGCTGACGCTACCCGGGTGACCGAGGTGACCCAGCGCAACGGCGTGGCGCATCCTGGCTTCCTGCCGCCCAACGACCTGAAAGTCTCCGGGGAGTGAGCCATGAAAGAGCTCGACAACGCTGTCACGCTCACCGTCGGCGGGCTGGATTACGGCGGCTGGAAAAGCGTGGAAATCAGTGCGGACCTGGAGCGCCAGTTCCGCACCTTCAAACTCGACATCACCTGGCAATGGCCGGGGCAGACCCAGGCGGTGCCGATTCGTCCCGGTGACGAATGCCAGGTGCGCATCGGCGCCGACCTGCTGCTTAGCGGCTACGTGTTCAAGGCGCCCATCAGCTACGACGGCCGGCAGATCAGCCTGAGCATCGAAGGCGGCTCCAAGACCCAGGACCTGGTGGACTGCGCGGCGATCAACCGCCCGACGCAATGGCGCGGGCAAACATTGCTGAGCATCGTCCAGGCGCTGGCATCGCCCTATGCCGTGGGGGTGGTCAGCGAGATCCCGGAAACCGCGCGCCTGAGCGAGCACAGCATCGTGCCTGGAGAAACGGTGTTTCAATCCATCGACCGTTTGCTGACATTGTTCCGAGTGTTCTCCACCGATGACCCGCAGGGTCGCGTGCTGCTGGCCAAGCCCGGCAGTGGTGGGCGGGCCAGCGATGTGTTGGAACTGGGCAAGAACATTCTTTCGGGCAACGCGCCGATGGACTACAGCCAGGTATTTTCCGAATACCGGGTCATCGGCCAGCACAAAGGCAATGACCAGCAGAGCGGGGCGGCGGTGAGCGAGGTTTCGGGCACCGCCACTGACCTGGGCTTCAAGCGCAAGCGGGTGACCGTCATCAGCGAAAGCGCTCAGTTGACCCCGGCGCTGGCCCAGCAACGAGCCGACTGGGAAAGCGCGATTCGCAGCGGCCGCGCCCTGACCACCACCTACCGCGTGCAGGGCTGGCGCCAGGCCAACGGCGATCTCTGGCGGCACAACACCTTGGTGCGGGTGATCGATCCGGTGCTGGGGTTTGACGCCGACATGCTGATCTCCAAGGTGACCTATTCGCTGTCCGCCCAGGGTTCGATCACCACCTTGCAAGTCGCTCCGCCGCATACCTTCGACGCCAACCCGGTGCCGCCCAAGGCCTGAGCCCGACATCGATACCGCCCGATCACCAATCCCTTGTGGGAGCGAGCTTGCTCGCGATGGCGTTGTGTCAGTCAACATCCGTTTCGAATGTCAGACCGCTATCGCGAGCAAGCTCGCTCCCACAGTGTCCCGGGGCTGTTAACCCGATTCCGAAGGAAAACCCAATGAGCCTACTGACCCGCCTCCTGGCGCGCGGCACTGTCGTGCTCGCCCATTCGGCGAATAAATTGCAATCACTGCAAATGCGCCTCACCGCTGGCGAAGTGAGCGACGACATGGAGCATTTCGAGCCCTATGGCTTCACCAGCAACCCGCTGGCCGGCGCCGAGGGCATCGCCACTTTTCTCGGCGGCGACCGCTCCCACGCGGTGGTGCTGGTGGTCGCAGATCGACGCTTTCGTCTCAAGGCCCTGGCCCCGGGCGAAGTCGCGCTCTACACCGATGAAGGTGACAAGCTCCACTTCAAGCGCGGCCGGGTCATCGACATCGAGACCGCGACGCTGAACATCCGCGCCAGCAGCGCGGTGAACATCGACAGCCCCGTCATCAACCACACCGGCAGGATCGTTTCCCAGGGCGACCAGATCGCCGGCGGCATCAGCCAGATCAAGCACGTGCACGTCGGTGTACAGGCCGGCAACGGCCAGACCGGTGCGCCGGCGGGAGGCCAGTGATGTTCATCAGCCAGAACCTGCACGCCGCGCTGACACGCTCGGTGTTGATCAGCCTGTTCACCTGGCGCCGCGCCGCCGCTGGCGATGCGGTCGATGACGACGAGCGTTTCGGCTGGTGGGGCGACACCTTTCCCACGGTCGCCGACGATCGCATCGGCTCACGGCTGTGGCTGTTGCGGCGGGTTAAGCTGACCCGCCAGACCCAACTCGACGCCGAATTCTATGCCCGCGAGGCGCTGCAATGGCTCATTGATGACGGTCATTGCAGCGCCATCGACATTATCAGCGAACGCCTCGACGCCCAGCGTCTGAACCTGCGCACGGTCCTGACCCTGGCCAATGGCGAGCGCCTGGACATCAACCCCGACCACAGCTGGCAGGTGACCTATGCCGTTTGAAACCCCTTCGCTGCCGGTGCTGATCAAGCGCGCCCAAAGCGACCTGGCCAGCGATTCGCTGCGCCAGTCCGACGCCCAGGTCCTGGCGCGTACCCTCGGCGGCGCCGCCTATGGCCTGTATGGCTATCTGGATTGGATCGCCGAGCAGATCCTCCCGGACAAGGCCGATGAATCGACCCTGGAACGCATCGCCGCCCTGCGCCTGAACCAGGCGCGCAAGGCCGCCCAAGTGGCCACCGGCAGCGTCAGCTTCACCGCCACGGCGGGTGCCGTGCTGGATGCCGACACGCTGCTGCAAGCGCCCGATGGCCGAACGTATAAAGTGATCACCGCGCGAACCACCAGCAATGGCCTGAACACCGTCGCTATTGCGGCGCTGGAGGCCGGTAGCCTGGGCAATGCCGATGTCGGCCTGGCGCTCACGCCGGTGCAGCCGCTGTTGGGCATCGGCAACAGCTTTACCGTGCTGGCGCCAGGGCTGACCGGCGGTGTCGCCCGGGAAAGCCTTGAATCCCTGCGGTCGAGGGTGATCCGTTCCTATCGGGTCATCCCTCACGGCGGTTCGGCCCAGGACTATGAGACTTGGGCCCTGGAATGTCCCGGCGTTACCCGCGCATGGTGTCGCGGCAGTTACCTGGGGCCGGGGACCGTTGGCCTGTTCGTGATGCGCGACGACGATCCGCAACCGATCCCCAACGCCGAGCAACTGGAGGAAGTGCGGGCCTACATCGAGCCCTTGCGCCCGGTGACCGCCGAACTGCATGTGCTGGCCCCGACGCAGGTGCCGGTGAACTACAAGCTGCGCATCACCCCGGACACCAGCGCCGTGCGCGCCGCCATCGAGGCCCAACTGCGCGACCTGCATAACCGCGAAGCCGGCCTCGGCGAAACACTGTTGCTGAGTCATATCGCCGAAGCGATCAGCAGCGCCACCGGCGAAACCGACCACAAGCTCAGCGCACCCGCCGCCGATGTCGTCGCCGCCAGCAACCAGTTGCTGACCTTCGGAGGCTGCACATGGCTGGGATAAGAACCGCCGAACAATACCAGGCCCAACTGCGCAGCCTGCTGCCCAGCGGCCCGGCGTGGGACCCGGAGCGCGTGCCGGAGCTGGACGAAGTGCTGCAAGGCATCGCCCAGGAGCTGGCTCGCCTGGACGCCCGCGCCGCCGACCTGCTCAACGAGATGGACCCGGCGGGAGTCAGCGAGCTGGTGCCGGATTGGGAACGGGTGATGGAGCTGCCGGATCCGTGCCTTGGCGCCACGCCGCTGTATGACGATCGCCGTCTGGCAGTGCGACGGCGGTTGCTGGCGGTGGGCAGCCAGGCCATCGCCTATTACGTGGAAATCGCCAAGAGCCAGGGCTACCCCAACGCAACGATTACCGAACTCAAGGCGCCGCGCATGGGCCGTTCACGGTTCGGCGAAGCGCACTTCGGGACGTGGCAGGCGCAATTCATGTGGACCCTCAACACCGGCGGCCGGCTGCTGCTGGGACGGCGCTTTGGTGCGAGCTATTGGGGCGAACGTTTTGGCGTCAATCCGGGGTCGGCGCTGGAGTGCCTGATTCACCGCAGTGCGCCGGCGCATACCAAGGTTCACATCAACTATGACTAGGGAGTAGACGGATGGATTATCCGAAAAGTGTACCCAGCGCCGGCTTGGTGAATGGGAAGTTCGTCGATGAAAACCCGTTGACCGGGACGCCGGGATCATTGATTCCGGCGGATTGGGGGAATGGGGTGACGGAAGAAATTCTTAACGTGATCAAGGCGGGCGAGCTGGTTCCGGACGAGCAGAAATATGATCAATTGCTGCAAGCTATTCGCAGTGTGTCGGCCAGGGGGTGGACGCTTGATTCTGCTTTGCCGATCAGTTCGCTGCCGATGCCGACCGTGGCCAGTACCGACGGACGTCTGGTGGTGACTCCCTCTGCGGTTTCAACCAGTGGCGGACGCGTTTCGATTCCTGCGGGCGTATTGATTGGCCTGGGACAGGAAGTGGTGCCGGGACAGCTGGGCAGAGTGCATACCTTTACTACTCAGGCATGGAGCAGCGGCGATCTGTTGCCGACCTCTAGCTACTTCTTGCGAGGGCAGGTGAGCGGTGGAGCGCTGACCTTCTACACGCAGCGCGGAGCCGTTCATGACTCGGCCCCCGAGGGGCTGAAGGGTATCGTCAACGGGGCTGCGGGTGGGGGCTTTCAGTCGACACCGCTAGACATTTGCATTGCCTGGATAGTGACTGCTGGACCCGGATCGGTACCTGTCGTCAGGCTGATCTACAACCGCAGCCGGTTACTGTGGACGCAGACCGTCAACGGCAGCGGCGTGGTTTCACTACCGCTTGATCCTCACGCCCGGGCGGCACGTTTGATAGTGGGTAATCCGACGCCACATCCCACTGGTCTTACAAGTGTTGGTTTCGCTCCGGGCGGATGGCTCGGCGGTAACTACTGCTCGTTGAATCCCACGGTGGGGACGTCGAGTAATTGGGATGGCTGGTCCGCCGCCGGCGCGCCGGCCTTGATTTTTTCCAGCAACGTCGCTGGCGACACTACCGTTTCGACTTTGACGGCCAGTTTCGACCACTCAGAGCTGCGTTCGCTGTGGCAGGTATACCAAGCCGAACATACCCTTGGGGCCGTAAATGCTGCCAGTGACGAGTTGCTATTCAGCATGGGGATCAAGACCTTTGCGCAATCGGACTATTCCAACGGCATTGCAGTCAACTTTTCCGCTGCGGTGAACGTTAATTTTTCCTGGGAGTTGATTCGATGAACGTCATTCAAGAATTGCATCTGTTCGAGGAAGGGCTGCGTCCCGCGCGGCCTTCTCCAGCCCATGACTGGAACGGTGACAGCTGGGTGCGGGATGTTGAGAAAGCGGGGGTGCTTGTACAGCAGGAAGGCGAACGCCTGTGCGACAACATCGATGCCGCCGCCGACGTTGCACGTCGCGCTTTGGCTGGCGATCCGCTACGTGCATTGGAGCACCAGCAAGCCGCCCGTGAGGCGCAGGCGTTCCAAGGTCAGGGCTATCCAAAAAAAGCCGTTCCTCTTTCCGTTTCTGCCTGGGTCGTCAAGGGCCGCACAGCCAGGCAAGCGGCGGACCAGATTCTCGCCAAGGCCGCCGAATTCGAAGCGAACCTGCTGGCGCTTCGCGAGTTGCGCCTCAAGGCCAAGGCGCAGATTCGCGCGCACGTAGCCAAGGGCAAAGCGGATCTTGCCACTCAAGCCGCCGATGACGCGCTCGCGGCCATCCGCGCGCTACGCCTTCGGGCGTGATCCTCATCTCATAGAGAGAAACAAGACATGGATTATCCAAAAAGTGTTCCCAGCGTCGGGCTGGTGAACGGTCGGTTCGTGGATGAAAATCCCGTCGAAGGCTCGCCGGGATCCTTGATTCCTGCGGTGTGGGGAAACAGCGTTACCCAGGAAATCCTCGGTGTGATTTCTGGCGCCGATATCGCGCCCTCCGAAGCGGACACCAATCAGCTTTTCAAAGCTATTCAGAAGATCATCGGTATCACCAACCCCATGCGTTCGGTAATCACGCGGTTGGCCCTGTCGAAAACGCTGACGGCAAATGAGCTTGGCCTTGTATTGATTGACGCCAACGCTGGCGCTACGACCATCGGGTTGCCTTCGTCCAACGCTGCGCTGGGTGTTCGAGATGTGGTTATTCGGCGCCTGGACAACAGTGGCAATCGTCTCGTGGTTCAGGCCGGTGGGGCTGATCGGATCAGGTTTCACACTCATCTTTCGGCCGCCGGTTATCCATTTCTCGTGCTGATGGGCAGTGGTGACTGGTGGCATCTACGTAGTGACGGTGCCGGCAGTTGGTGGCCCATGGGAAGGTTTGACAGCACAGCTTTGGGGCGGCCGTTTTTTGAAACGACTATCCAACTCAGCCCGGGTGGTTACGGTGCGCTAAACGGCACGGTGATGAAACGTGCTGAGTGGCCCTGGCTGTGGGATCACGCCCAACAGTCCGGAATGCTCGGCACCGAGGCCACTCGGGAAGGCAGTGAAGGCAAATGGAGCTCCGGTGATGGCGTTCTCACTTTTCGTGCCCCGGAAGGACGAGGTGAATTCTTGCGGATCCTGGACGAAGGGCGCTCCGTGGATCCGGGACGGGCAATGGGGGGCTTTCAACCCGGCACTGTTCACTCCTATGCGTTGGGGGGTCAAGGGGCTGGTGCGGTTGGATCAAGATGGTCCGATAGCCTTACCGGATTCGGTGCCAACACCCGTGAGGAAATCAAAATCATCGGAGACCTTGTAAACGGTGGTCCGATATTTCCTACCGGGACCAGTTTCCAGGTAGATACGGCCAACACGTTGCTCTACTCATTCAAATCGCGCCCGCGCAATGTCGCTTATCCGGCGCGGATCAAACTCATCTGAGGTGTCTGTGTTTTATTATCATTTCGATAAAGCCGGCGCGTTGTCCGGACCCGTGGAATTTCCCGTAACGCCAGGTATTGGCGTTCAGATCCCCAGTAATGCGGTGGCAATTTCCTTTGAGCTACCCCCTCCGGAAGGTGGCCGCACATGGGCGCTGGTGAACAATGTGCCCCGAGAGGTTATTGACCGTCGCGGCTTGGTCTACCGCAAGAAAGACGGCGGCCAGCAGATTTGGAACGAACTGGGGGAATTGCCGGAAGCGTTCACAACTGAGCCATGGCCAGGTAATTACCATACTTGGAAAAATCACACTTGGGAGTTCGACGTTGACTTGCAGTTGAGCGACATCACTGGCCAGGTTCTGGCCCAACGGGATGCGCTTCTGCGCGACGCAATGTTGCGTATAGCCCCGCTTCAGTACGCCGAAGACATCGGCGACGCCAGCGATCAGGAACAACTGGCCCTGATGGAATGGAAGCTTTATAGCGTCGAGTTGAATCGCATCCAGCATCAAGCTGGTTTTCCAACCGCTATCACTTGGCCTGTCCTGCCCGAGCCTGCCCTTTAAGCAGCCTGGAAGCAGGCCCTCAAACTTTCCCAATCAATCGCGCCATCACATATTGCCGGTGAGGCTCTGTCTCGCCTGTTTTTATCTTTGGCTCATCAGGAGTGAAAAGTGGACTACCCAAAAAGTGTGCCCAGCGCAGGTCTATCGAACGGCAGGTTCGTGGATGAGGATCCTTTGGCGGGAACGCCGGGATCCTTGATTCCCGCCAGTTGGGGCAATGGTGTAACGCTGGAGTTGCTTAATGTTATTCAAGCTGCGGGCATAGCTCCGTCGGAGGTCGTCTATAACCAGCTGCTGACAGCCTTACGGGGGAGCGGGCTGTTTCTGACTGCGGCGCAATTCGATAACAGCAGAGCCGCCGCGACGACTGGATACGTAAACCGTACAGGGGTGCAGTATTCCAGATTCGATGTCTACAATAGCAGTGCCACTTTAACAGCATCGGATGTTGGCGGAGTTGCCAGTTTCGCCAGCAATACACCGGTAACCGCCAGACTGCCGGCGACCGCGGAAATCATACAGGGCGCGACTGTAAAGATTGTCAATGCAGGATCGGGCATCGTTACGGTTTCGACGGCATCCGCTATCGATGTGCTGTGCGCTTCGAATGGTGCTCAAGGAACCATCAGTATCGGCCTCGGCGAAACGGCGGAATTCATCAAGTTAAATAATCAATGGCGTCTCGTTGGCGGTAATGTGGCGTTGAAATATTCGGCTATGTCCGCTTCGTCATTGCAACCCAATGGTTGGAAACGAACGCCTGATGCAACAAGTCCGACGGGATATGTTATCGAACAATGGGGCGTTGCCTCCAGCGGAGCGGATGCCAACGGCGTTCTTGTGACATTCCCCATGTCCTTTCCTAATGCCGTTAGAAACATCGTGGTGACGGATGGCGGTCCCACTTGCGCATGTTTTGGAGTTTCCACCGGCTCGCTGAGCCAGTTCAGGCTTTATGGGCGCGATTATAATGGCGCTTATTCAAGTTGGACCGGGATGTGGCGCGCGATAGGTTATTGAACAGGAGATGATTAAATGATGATCTATTACGCTCAATCCACTGGCGGGTTCTACAACTCCATCGATCATTCCGGCAGGCTTCCTGAAGATGCAATCAAGATCAGCGATGAAGAATATGGAGCGTTATTTTCCGCTCCTTTCCTGAACAAACGTATCGAGTCGGACGCCAAAGGCCGTCCGGTGCTCTTGGAGCTGTCCATCGATGAACCCACGGTGCGAATGGCCAGTGAAAAAAAATGGCGCGATGATCAACTCACCGCAACCGACCGCCTCATAGCGCGCGATCGCGACGAGATGGACGATGGCGGCGGCACGACGCTGGACCAGGCGCAGTACACGCAGTTGCAGGCTTATCGCCGGGCCCTGAGGGAATGGCCACAGGACGAGTACTTTCCAGCCGCCGAACACCGTCCGGCCGCGCCGTCCTGGCTGGCCGGGCAGCTTTGATCATGTATGTGCGATGACCCGAACATGGACCTTACGCAACAGCAACTCATCAAGATCATGCCCGACGCCCGCGCCCAAGCGGGCGTTTTTATTCCAGCGTTGAACACCGCGATGGCTCGTTACCGCATTGACACTCCCAAGCGCATCGCCGCATTCCTGGCCCAGGTCGGTCACGAATCGGGGCAGTTGCGTTATGTACGAGAGCTGGGCAGCGAGCAATACCTGAGCAAATACGACACCGGAGCCCTGGCCGTTCGCCTGGGCAACTCGACCCAGCCCGACGGTGACGGACAAAAGTATCGCGGCCGGGGCTTGATCCAGATTACCGGCCACGACAATTACCTTCGTTGCAGCCTGGGGCTGTTCGGCGACGAACGTTTGCTGGCCTTACCCGAACTGCTCGAACAACCGCAATGGGCGGCGCAATCCGCCGCCTGGTTCTGGGCGCAGAACGGTTTGAATGAGCTGGCTGATCGTGACCAGTTCAACCGTATTACCCGCCGCATCAATGGTGGCCTGAATGGCTTGCAGGATCGCTTGCAACTCTGGGCGCGGGCGAGGGAAGTGTTATGCCAACCTTCGGCCTGATGCCGTTTTCCTGCCGGACGCTAGGTGTCGTTGTATTGGTGGCGCTGCTGATCGGTGGTCCGGCCATGTTGGCGTGGCGGCTCCAGGAGTGGCGGTACGGCAGGCAACTGGCGCAACTGGCGCAGTCGCAGTCCGAGACGCTCAATCGAATGACCCAGGCGGCAGCGATGCAGCAAAAGGCCGAGCAGGACAAACGCCTCGCCCTGGAACAACAACTCTCCGCCAGCGAACAAACCCACTACCGAGCCTTGAGCGATGCCCAACGTGACCAGGATCGTCTGCGCGATCGCCTTGCTACTGCCGATGTCCGGCTGTCAGTCCTCCTCGACGCCGACGATGTTGCCGCCGGTTGTGCAGTGCATGCCGCCACCGCCGCCGGCGGCATGGATCATGGCGCCCCACGCGCCCGACTTGACCCGACGCATGCTCAACGAATTATCGCCATCACCGACGAGGGCGACCGTGGACTGATCGCCTTGCAGGCCTGCCAGGCCTATGTAAGAGCGTTGGCCCGGTAATCTGCCGGACCTTGCAAGCTGTGGCTGCTGGTGTACGGTAGGCGCCAACCGCGTCGAATCAGGAGAGCAGCATGGATGACATTACCGGACTGGCCGCTGAGTTGGGCAGGCGCTTGCAGGTGCTCAATGCCCATGTCACCACCGCTGAATCCTGTACCGGTGGCGGGATTGCCGAGGCGATCACGCGGATCCCGGGGAGTTCGGCCTGGTTCGAAGCCGGTTACGTCACCTATTCCAATCGCCAGAAAACCCAGCAGTTGGGTGTGCCCCCCGAATTGTTCGACAAGGTCGGCGCGGTCAGCCGCGAGGTGGTGGAGGCGATGGCGCGGGGCGCCCAGCAGAAAAGCCTGGCGCGTTTCGCCGTGGCGGTCAGCGGCGTGGCCGGGCCGGACGGCGGCTCGCCGAGCAAGCCGGTGGGCACCGTATGGTTCGCCTGGGGCGTTGGCGAGGCGGTGTTCAGCGAGCAGCGCTTCTTTCCAGGCAACCGCGACGAGGTCCGCCGACAAACGGTGAAGGCCGCGCTAGACGGGCTGTTACAACATGCCGCCACAGAAATCTCAAATCAGGGGTAGGCGATCCTGAATCGCTGTGGAATAATACTGGCTACTTATACAGGTGTTGGCCGTCAGGCCTTATTGATTACGTGAGGACTTTAATGGACGACAACAAGAAGAAAGCCTTGGCTGCGGCCTTGGGTCAGATCGAACGTCAATTCGGCAAGGGTGCCGTAATGCGTATGGGCGATCAGGACCGCCAGGCTATTCCTTCCATCTCCACCGGCTCCCTGGGCCTGGACATCGCGCTTGGCATCGGCGGCTTGCCAAAAGGTCGTATTGTTGAAATCTACGGTCCTGAATCCTCCGGTAAAACCACGCTGACCCTGTCCGTGATCGCCCAGGCTCAAAAAGCCGGTGCGACCTGCGCCTTCGTCGACGCCGAACACGCTCTGGACCCGGAATACGCCGGCAAGCTGGGCGTCAACGTCGATGACCTGCTGGTTTCCCAGCCGGACACTGGCGAACAGGCCCTGGAAATCACCGACATGCTGGTGCGCTCCAACGCGGTTGACGTGATCATCGTCGACTCCGTAGCGGCACTGGTACCCAAAGCGGAAATCGAAGGTGAAATGGGTGACATGCACGTGGGCCTCCAGGCTCGCCTGATGTCCCAGGCCCTGCGCAAGATCACCGGTAACATCAAGAATGCCAACTGCCTGGTGATTTTCATCAACCAGATCCGCATGAAAATTGGCGTGATGTTCGGCAGTCCTGAAACCACCACCGGTGGTAACGCGCTGAAGTTCTACGCCTCGGTTCGCCTGGACATCCGTCGTACCGGCGCGGTGAAAGAAGGTGATGAGGTTGTCGGCAGTGAAACCCGCGTCAAGGTCGTGAAAAACAAGGTGGCATCGCCGTTCCGTCAGGCCGAATTCCAGATCCTGTACGGCAAGGGCATCTACCTCAACGGTGAAATGATCGACCTGGGTGTGCTGCACGGTTTCGTCGAGAAATCCGGCGCCTGGTATGCCTACAACGGTACCAAGATCGGTCAGGGCAAGGCCAACTCGGCCAAGTTCCTGGCGGACAACCCGGAAGTCGCGGCAGCTCTCGAGAAGCAACTGCGCGACAAACTGTTGAGCCCGGTTGCAGACGTCAAGGCCGTGGCCAACCGCGAGACTGCAGACGATCTGGCTGACGCTGATATCTGATCGATCCGATGACCGCCGTACTCGATACCCTCGTCGCAGTGCGGCGAACCGCGATGGACCTGCTCGCAAGACGCGAGCACGGTCGAGTCGAGCTGACGCGTAAACTGCGCCAGCGCGGCGCTCCTGACGAATTGATCGACACGGCCCTCGACCGTTTGACGGAAGAGGGGCTGTTGTCGGAGTCGCGCTACCTTGAAAGCTTTGTTTCCTATCGCGCCCGCTCTGGTTATGGCCCGATGCGTATTCGCGAAGAACTTGGCCAGCGTGGCTTGCAACGACCGGATATCGAACTTGCCTTGCGTGAAAGCGGTATCGATTGGCAGGAACAGTTAATCGATACCTGGCGTCGCAAGTTCTCAGGGCATCTGCCCATTGATGCGAAGGAACGGGCCAGGCAAGGGCGTTTCCTGGCGTATCGAGGATACTCCATGGAAATGATCAATCGGCTGTTCAGCGGTCGTAGCATGGATGACTAGATGAAACGGCCCGCTATTTCGATAGCGGGCCGTTTTTTTGGGCTCAAGTCACCTCGATTGGTTCCCAGGTCAGCGGGTGGGGCTGGGCGGCAGGCTGGGCCCAGTTTTCCGGCAGGTTGATATAGTCCACCAGTTCTCTAAGTCGACCGTGATCGCGGGCGTTGAAGGTGAACGCCAGGCGCGTCAGGTGGCTGAAAGGCGCCTCCTCCGGCTCCTCGCCGCTGTAGGCATGCTGATGGAAGCAGTCGTTCAGGCATAGATCGGCAAATTGGACCTGCATCTGCTGCATCGCCTGTTCGGCGAGCGCATGATTCATGCGGATCACGAACTGATGCTTGAGCCAGCGGCTGGAATGGAAGTTGCGATAGAACTGATTGATTTCTTCCACCGCATCCTCGGCGGTGTACACCAGGCGCATCAACTTCATGTCGGTGGGCAGGATGTAGCGGTTTTCTCCCAATTGTTCATGGATGAAATCCAGGGCGCTCTGCCAGAATTTACCTCCCGGCACATCCAGCAGCACTATCGGTACCAATGGGCTCTTGCCCGTCTGCACCAGCGTCAAGACTTCCAATGCTTCATCAAGGGTGCCGAAACCACCTGGGCAGAGCACTAACGCGTCTGCTTCCTTGACGAAGAACAGCTTGCGGGTGAAAAAGAAATGGAACGGGAGGAGGTTCTGCGTGCCTTCGACGGTCGGGTTCGCATGTTGTTCGAAGGGTAGGGTGATGTTGAAACCCAGGCTGTGCTCGCGGCCTGCGCCTTCATGGGCGGCGGCCATGATGCCTCCGCCTGCGCCGGTGATGACCATCATGTCCGACCGGGCCAGCGCCGCCCCCAGTTCTCGCGCCAAGCCATACAGCGGATGCTCGATGGGCGTTCGGGCCGAGCCAAAGACCGTGACTTTGCGACGGCCCTTGAACTGTTCGAGCGTGCGGAAGGCATGTTCCAGTTCGCGCAGTGCCTGCAGCGTGATTTTGGCGTTCCAGCGGTTGTGATCTTCCTGGGCCATGCGCAGCACGGTCAGGATCATGTCACGGTAAATGGGGAGATTGGGACTGTTGGGTGATACCAGGTTGAGTTGCTCTTCGACCTTGCGGGTGAGGTCGTGGCCATGGTTCTCAAAATGCCGACTGAGCAGGTCATTCGGTTTGTAAGGCATTCAGCTTCTCCTTCTGAACAGAACCTGGCCCGAACGAGAGATTCGTCAGGGCCACGGCACTTCCTGTGCCGTCGTCAGCCCGGCGTATGCCCGGGCATTCAACCTGGCTCGACGCAAATTGCAGCAAGGCGATCAAGCCAGCCAACGGATTCTGCTGTTTCCCTTGGATGAAAAAAATCAAGCGTCAGGGTATTGGCAAGGGCAGCCTCGTTCTGCCCGATAACAGGCGATATTTTGAATCTAGCCTCTTGTTGATCATGGCGCTCGCAGATGACGGTTTGCAACCGTCACCTGGCCTTGTTGGAACCCGTCATCGCGAGCAGGCTCGCTCCCACAATTTATCTTCAGTGAACATCAGGTATGCGTTCGCCAAAATTCCTGTGGGAGCGAGCCTGCTCGCGAAGCCGTCCGGCGCTCCAGCTCTGATAGTGGTTAATGCGCCGCTCGTCAGTTCACCGACTGGCTACGTCCCGCTCTGATTTACTCAATAACAAGCGTGCCGACGTTATTCGACGTTCAGGGTTGGGCGTCCACGCTGGGGAGTTAAGCATTTCGGGGCAGGGAGGCGGGACAAATGACCAGGGTAACTCTGGAGCTCGACAAGCAGTTGTACCTGATGCTGTTGGAAGCGGCTCAGGCCAATCAGGTGAGCCTTGAAGAGGAGTGCTGCCGTCGGCTGGAGGGCAGGGAATGGCGCTCGCGCTATTTGCAGGCGCTGGTGGCGGAACTGCGCGCCGACGATGAGCAGCGGCGCGCCAGCTCGGGTTGATTATTTCTTGGTCTTGGCCGGTTTCGGGCAGTCCGATTCCTGGAAGCGTTCGGTGGCGACCGGACGATTGGTCTTAACTTCGGTGAATTCGTAACGCATGGTTGCGCCCTTGGCCATCAGCTTGCGAAAGCCTGGATTGGTGCACACCGTGGAGCCCAGCTGGAAGTAGACCGCCTTGGGGTCGGCGCGCATTTTCTGGGCGTGGCTGCTTTGCACGCTGAGATGGTTGATCAGCTCGGTGCCTTCGACGGTATAACCCTGGTCGAGAATGTCTTCGTTGATGGCGCGCGGAGTGCCGACGCTGCTTTGCGTGGCCACGTTCTGCAGCATCTTGTTCAGTTCGAGTTCTTTCAGCGACGCGGCCTGAGCGCTGATGGACGTCGCCAGCAGAACGGCAACGGTAGGGACGATAAGGCGCAGCATGAAACTCTCCTGGTTCAGTGACAGGGGGTTCGACCGGTCACGTGACTGTGCGTTCAGTGGCGGCGATTATAGGGGAGCCCGGGTAGACGGTACAGGCTTGCGCGCTCTGGTAGACTGCCGGGCTTTGTTGTCCTGCCGAGTGTTGTTCGTGTCGAGTTCTCTTGTCCGTGGGCGTCGCCCGCTATGATCCATGCCCCCAACGCCGTAGCCCGCCTGCGCGACCAGCGCGTCGACGAAGGCATCAAGCCGCTCCAGGCCCGTGGCTGGCGCGCGCCTCGTTGTAGCGCGTGTCGGGTGATTGAAACCCATTGCCTGTGTGCCTGGCGCCCGAGCGTCGAGACCCGTTCCGGGGTCTGCCTGATCATGACCAACAAAGAAGTCTTCAAGCCTAGCAATACCGGTTGGCTGATCGCCGATGTGGTGCGCGACAACCATGCCTTCATCTGGTCGCGTACCGATGTCGACGGGCAATTGCTGGCTTTGCTGAATGACCCGCAATGGCAGCCTTATCTGGTGTTTCCAGGCGAGTATGTCGAACCGTCCCGTGTCACCCACACGGTGGCGCTCGATCAGGGCAAGCGTCCGTTGTTCATTCTGCTGGACGCGACCTGGACGGAAGCGCGCAAGATGTTTCGCAAAAGCCCGTATTTCGACCGATTGCCCATCCTGAGCCTGTTGCCCGACAAGTTGTCTCGCTATCGCTTGCGTCGCTCGACCCGCAGCGAACACCTGTGTACCGCCGAAGTGGCGGCGCTGTGCCTGGAACTGGCGGGGGACAGCGACGCGGCGTCGGCCCTTGACGCCTATTTCGATGTGTTCAGCCAGCATTACCTCGGCGCCAAGCGCCAGCAGGAGGTGAACGAGTCCACGCCGGCCCATGCCGAGCTGCAGCCCTTCGTTCGCGCGGCTCCTGCGCTGTTGGCCGAGTAGTGGCCCATACTGGATAAGGCCGTGACCGTGCTGCTTGACCACCCCGGCTTCGCTGGGCATGCTTGGCGCCGACCAGGGTGCGGCTGGAGTTTGAACGCTGTGATTGGCGTTGAACGTGCCCCCTGTTGATACCGCTGCATGGCGGTGTCTTGAGTTGTTCGGCGAGGCGCGAATGCATCGGGCCTGCCACTAAAAACAGGATCATTGGAAAAATGGCCACATACGAAATCCTGATTGCCGATGACCACCCGCTCTTTCGCAGCGCGTTGCATCAGGCAGTGACCCTGGGCCTTGGCCCGGCTGTCCGATTGACGGAGGTGGCCAGCATCGCGGAACTGGAAACCCGATTGGCTGAAAAGGCCGACTGGGACCTGGTGCTGCTGGATCTGAACATGCCCGGTGCGTATGGGTTTTCTGGCCTGGTGCTGTTGCGTGGGCAATACCCGCAGATTCCGGTGGTGATGGTCTCGGCCCAGGAAGAGGCCTCGGTGATGGTCAAGGCCCGCGAGTTCGGCGCCAGCGGGTTCATTCCCAAATCCAGCTCCATGGAAATGATTCAAAGAGCGGTGAAGGCCGTCCTCGATGGCGATGTATCCTGGCCGCCCCAGGCGTTCGAAGCGGTGAGTGTTTCCGCGGAAGCCAAGGCCGCCAGCGAAGGGCTGGCCAGCCTCACGCCGCAGCAATTCCGGGTGCTGACCATGGTCTGCGAAGGCCTGCTGAACAAGCAGATTGCCTATGAGCTGAATGTGTCCGAGGCGACTATCAAGGCCCACGTTACGGCGATCTTTCGTAAACTCAACGTGCGCACCCGAACGCAGGCGGCCTTGTTGCTGCAACAACTCGAGTCAATTTCGCCGCAGTCGTAGTGTCTGAATTCACGCTTTTTTGACTGCGGTTCCATTAGCTTCTCCATTCCTTTCGATCAGTGCCTACCTTATGTCACCTTTTAAAGGCCAAACCGGCCTGAAACGCATCCTCAATGCCTCCGGCTATTCCCTGGACGGCCTGCGTGCGGCGTTCGTTGGCGAAGCCGCTTTCCGTCAATTGGTGCTGCTCAATGTCATCCTGATTCCGCTGTCGTTCTTCCTTAACGTCAGCCGCGTCGAGCAGGCCTTGCTGATTGCGGTGTGCCTGCTGGCTCTGATCGTGGAGTTGCTGAACTCGGCGGTAGAAGCGGCCATCGACCGCATTTCCCTGGAGCTGCACCCACTGTCGAAAAACGCCAAGGACATGGGCAGCGCCGCCCAGTTGGTCGCCCTGACGATGATTGCCCTGGTGTGGGGCCTGATACTGCTCTGAGTTTCAGGCGATGGCGGGCAGGACGATCTCGTCGCTACGCTGCACCCCGGCGGTGAACGCCCGGCACAGATCAAGAAACTCACGCATGGCCGACGTCTGGTATTTCTGTTTGTGCCAGATGAAATAAAATTGCCGCGCCAGATCCATGTCCGGGGTTTCCACGGCCACCAGGCTGCCGCGGCGAAAAGCGTCACGCAGGGCCAGGCGCGAGATACAGCCTATCCCCAGGCCGGACTCCACGGCGCGCTTGATCGCTTCGGTGTGTTCCAGCTCCAGGCGGATATTCAACGCGCTACGGTGGTGACGCATGGCCTGGTCGAAGGTCAGGCGAGTGCCGGAACCCTGTTCACGCAGGATCCAGGCTTCGCGGGTCAACTCCTCCATAGTCGCCTGGCCGCGTTTGGCCAACGGATGCTGGGGCGCGCAGAACACCACCAATTCATCCTCGACCCAGCTCTGCACCTCGATGTCCGGGTGGCTGCAGTCGCCTTCGATCAGACCCAGATCAATTTCATAGTGAGCAACCTGGTGCACGATGTTGGCAGTGTTTTGCACATGCAGCTTCACCTGGCTTTCCGGATGGCGCTGCATGAAGCCGCCGATCAACAGGGTCGCCAGGTAATTGCCAATGGTCAGGGTGGCGCCGACCGCCAGTGAACCGAAGCCGGACTTGCCGTTGAGCAGGTCTTCGATCTCCTTGGCCTGGTCCAGCAACGCCACCGCTTGGGGTAGCAGTTGCTTGCCGAGGGCGTTGAGGCTCAGGCGTTTGCCGGCGCGGTCGAAGAGTTGGCAGCTGGACTGGCGCTCCAATTCGGTGATGGAAGTGCTGGCGGCCGACTGCGACAGGTTGAGCAGGCCCGCAGCACGGGACACGCTTTCCTGCTGGGCGACGGCGACGAAGACTTGAAGTTGACGTAGAGTAAATCGCATATCGATATAACCGATAACCCTTATCTTAATAATCCATTTAACAGATATTGTCGCCGCCATTAGAATGCGATGCAATTGCGCAGATTATCGGCGCAGGCATCATTTCCAGGAGTCCCCCGTACATGAGCAACATGAACCACGAGCGTGTCCTCAGTGTTCATCACTGGAACGACACTCTGTTCAGCTTCAAGTGCACCCGCGATCCGGGCCTGCGCTTTGAGAACGGTCAGTTCGTGATGATCGGCCTGCAGCAGCCCAACGGCCGCCCGCTTATGCGCGCTTACTCAATTGCCAGCCCGAATTGGGAAGAGCATCTCGAGTTTTTCAGCATCAAGGTTCCCGACGGTCCGCTGACTTCCCAGCTGCAGCACCTGAAGGAAGGCGACGAGATCATCATCAGCAAGAAGCCTACCGGCACGCTGGTGCTCGACGACCTAAAGCCTGGCAAGCATCTGTATCTGCTCAGCACCGGCACCGGGCTGGCGCCATTCATGAGCGTGATCCAGGATCCGGAAACCTACGAGCGTTTCGAGAAAGTGATCCTGTGCCACGGCGTGCGTTACGTCAATGAAGTCGCGTACCGCGAATTCATTACCGAGCATCTGCCACAGAACGAATTCTTCGGCGAGGCGCTCCGCGAAAAGCTGATCTACTACCCGACCGTGACCCGCGAGCCCTTCGAGAACGAAGGCCGCCTGACCGACCTGATGCGCAGCGGCAAGCTGTTCCGCGACATCGGCCTGCCACCGATCAACCCGCAGGACGACCGCGCCATGTTGTGCGGCAGCCCAAGCATGCTCGACGAGACCAGCGAAGTGCTCAACAGCTTCGGCCTGACCGTTTCGCCGCGTATGCGTGAGCCGGGTGATTACCTGATCGAGCGGGCGTTTGTAGAAAAGTAAGTTGAATTTGTGGTGGCTGATAGATCGCCATCGTCGGATCGCCGCCCGGAGCAAGCTCGCTCCCACAGGGTTTTGTGTTGAATCAAATCTCTGGAACAACACAAATCAACTGTGGGAGCGAGCTTGCTCGCGATAGCAGCGACTCGGTCCTACTGACAGATCACGAAAAAAGCCCGCGCCGCCTGATCCAGGCGGCGCGGGCTTTTTCGTTTCCGGCGATTATTCCTGCGCCGGGATCACTTCCAGTACCCGAATCAATCCCGGCTGCGGATAATGCCAGCGCACATCCAGGTCCCAGAACTGCGCGCCGTATTCCCGTTCGGCTGCGGGGACCTGATACGCCGGACGTGGATCCTGGGCCAGGCATTGTTCGATCAACTCCACCAACGGCTCTTCGAGGCGCAGGGCATGCTCGCGGGCTTGAAGCAGGGCTGAGTCCGCCCATTGCACCGGAATCAATGCAGGCGCTGCGCTGGCGATGCTGTTCGTCGCCGAGCCGATGATGTCGGCGTAGGGCACGTAGGGCTTGATGTCCAGCACTGGCGTCGCGTCCAGCAGGTCGATGCCCGAAATCCACAGCCGGCCCGCTTCGACCCGTTCCAGCTTCACCACTGACTGACCGATGCCGTTGGGGCGATGGGTGGCGCGGGTGGCGAATACGCCCATGGACTTGTTGCCGCCCAGTCGGGGCGGACGCACCTTCAATCGTGGTTTTTCCTCCAGGGCCTGGTGGAACAGGAACAGCAGCCAGACATGACTGACCTGCTCCAGGCCCTGCACCGCTTCGCCCTGGTCGAACGGCGCCACCAGCTCCAGCACGCCACGCGCGGCCGGGGCCAGGTGTGGCTGGCGCGGAATGGCGAACTTCTCCTTGAAGCAGGAGCGGACGAAGCCGATGGGGGAAACGTTGTAGGTCATGGGTTGGAATCGGAGCGAGGTTGAAAAGACATCATAACGCGAGGGGCCAGGTTGGCACTGTTCTCTGTGGCGAGGGAGCTTGCTCCCGCTGGGCTGCGAAGCAGCCCCCCTGGTTTGTCTGACACACTGCAAGGGGACGCTGCGCGTCCAGCGGGAGCAAGCTCCCTCGCCACAAAGGCCCAGGAGGTCTGGAAAGTCAGCCGCGTACGCGCAGCGTCAGGCCCTTGAGGAAGTTGCGCAGCAACTGGTCGCCGCATGGGCGATAGTTGGTGTGGCCGAATTTGCGGAACAGCGCGCTCAACTCCGGCTTTGACACCGGGAATTCGGCGGCCTTGAGAATGGCGTGCATGTCGTCTTCCTTCAGCTCGAACGCCACGCGCAGTTTCTTCAGGATGATGTTGTTGGTCACCGGCACTTCGATCGGCTGCGGCGGACGGCTTTCGTCCTTGCCGCGCTTGAAGATCACCAGGCCATCGAGAAAATGCGCCATGACCAGGTCCGGGCAGAACACGAAGCCTTCTTCCTCGTCTTTCTTGAGGTAGCCAGTCAGGTCTTCCAGGGAAACGTCCAGGCCGCCCAGCTTGATAATCTCGATGACTTTTTTGTCGCTGATGTCGAGCATGTAGCGCACGCTGCGCAGTACGTCGTTGTGAATCATAAATGCAGTCCTGATCAATCGGCAGTGGGCGCCCCAGATCGGTGTGGCGCCAGTAGAGTCGTATCTAGAATTTTTCTTTGGCGGATAGATAGCGCCATTGGCCCAACGGCACCTTGCCAATGGACACGCCGCCGATGCGGATGCGGCGGATAGCGACGACCTTCAGGCCGACCGCCTGGCAAAACAATGCAATGACGCCCGGTTGCGGGTTCTTCATGGCGAAGCGCAGGCGGTTTTCGTTCTGCCAGCTGGCCTTGACCGCAGGCAACTCCTTGCCTTTGTAGGTCAGGCCGTGGTTCAGGCGATTAAGACCGTGGGCGACCATTTCACCCTCGACTTCGACCACGTATTCCTGCTCGATCTTGGCCGCGTCGGCGGTGAGCTTGCGCAGGATCTTCCAGTCCTGGGTGAACACCAGCAGGCCGCTGGCATTGGCCTGCAAGTCGGCGCTGGCGGTAAGGCGCAGGAAATGGCCCTTGAGCGGGCGCTTGCCGAAGCGATGTTCGTCGCTCAGGGTCTCCGGTCCGAGGGTTGCCATGGCGGTGTCGACGTCCATGCCCGCCGGGACGTTGAGCAGGATCGTCACCGGCTCCGGCGCAGTGGCCTTGGCTTGCGGGTCGAGTTCGACCTTCTGGCCGGTGACCTTGAACTGCGGCTCGTCGACCACTTCGCCGTCCACGGTGACCCAGCCGCCCTCAATGAACAGCTCAGCCTCCCGACGGGAGCAGCCGACGAGTTCGATGAGGCGTTTGGAGAGACGAATCGGGTCAGTCATGACGGGGCCGTAACAAAAAGAGGGTGGGCATTGTACCTGTCTGGCGCCGGTTAATCGCGGGTCCATTTGCCTCAGGCAGCTTTTAGCCGCGTCCGGCCTTCAGGTCGGGTTGCTTGTAGCGCATGTGCAGCAACGGGTAGGGCTGGTTCATGCCATCCCGTGCGGAACGCCCGACCACTTCAAAGCCTTGCTTGAGATAAAAGCCCAGGGCTTGCGGGTTCTGTTCGTTGACGTCCAGCTCGTTGGCGTTCAGGTGCTCCATGGCATAGCGCAGCAGTTGTTTGCCCAGGCCTTGGCCCCGGTGTTGCGGGTCGATGAACAGCATTTCGATCTTGCCGGCCGCCACACCGGCAAACCCGGTGATGCGTTGACGGTGGTCGCGAGTACAGATCAGCATCACCGCGTCCAGGTAACGGGTGAGTACCAGGTTCTTCAGCAGCTCGATGTAGCTGTCCGGCAGGAAGTCATGGGTAGCGCGTACCGACGCTTCCCAGACCCGGGTCAATTCCTCGTAATCGCTCGGTTTCGGTGTGTGGATGACCGAATGCTGACGCATGTCCGCCTGTTCCTTATGGTGGAAATGTTATGTCTGCATACGATAGCCGTAAAAAAGCCCCGCATCTTGTTACAGAGCAGGGCTTCATGATTTTTTAAGTCCAGGGCAGCCGGAAAAATATGCCCATTCCCGTGGCGAGGGAGCTTGCTCCCGCTGGGCCGCGAAGCGGCCCCAAAAACTGTCGCATGCGGAGCGTCAGTCACACCGCACCCGCCGGTTTACGACTGCTTCGCAGCCGAGCGGGAGCAAGCTCCCTCGCCACGGGTACAGCATTTTCCCTGAGTGAACCGCATTACCCCTTGAGTCCAGGCCTGGATCAACCGATCTGCTCAGCCCACAAATCATACTCATCGGCATCGGTGACTTTGCACCAGACCTTGTCGCCCGGCTTGAGGTTGCTGCCGTTGTCGATGAAGACGTTGCCGTCGATTTCCGGGGCGTCGAAGAAGCAGCGGCCGACGGCGCCTTGCTCGTCGACTTCGTCCACGAGCACTTCGATTTCACGGCCGATGCGCATTTGCAGGCGGGCCGAGCTGATCGCCTGCTGGTGCGCCATGAAGCGTTCCCAACGCTCCTGCTTGACGTCGTCCGGGACCACGTCCAGGTCCAGGTCGTTGGCCGGTGCGCCTTCGACCGGCGAGTACTGGAAGCAACCGACGCGGTCGAGCTGGGCTTCGGTCAGCCAATTCAGCAGGTATTGGAAGTCTTCCTCGGTTTCGCCGGGGAAGCCGACGATGAAGGTCGAGCGGATGATCAGGTCCGGGCAGATTTCGCGCCAGTTCTTGATACGTGCCAGGGTCTTGTCTTCAAAGGCCGGGCGCTTCATCGCCTTGAGCACTTTCGGGCTGGCGTGCTGGAACGGGATGTCGAGGTACGGCAGGATCTTGCCGGCGGCCATCAGCGGGATCAGCTCGTCGACATGCGGATACGGGTAGACGTAATGCAGGCGGACCCAGACGCCGAGGCTGCTGAGGGCTTCGCACAGCTCGGTCATGCGGGTTTTCACCGGCGCGCCGTTCCAGAAACCGGTGCGGTATTTCACGTCGACACCATAGGCACTGGTGTCCTGGGAAATCACCAGCAGCTCCTTGACGCCAGACTTGACCAGGCGCTGGGCCTCGTCGAGTACATCGCCGACCGGACGGCTCACCAGTTTTCCGCGCATCGACGGGATGATGCAGAAGCTGCAACTGTGGTTGCAGCCTTCGGAAATCTTCAGGTAGGCGTAGTGACGCGGGGTCAGCTTGATGCCTTGCGGCGGCACCAGGTCGATCAGCGGGTTGTGGTCCTGGCGCGGCGGCACGACTTCGTGCACGGCGTTGACCACTTGCTCGTACTGCTGCGGACCGGTCACCGACAACACGCTCGGGTGCACGTTGCGGATGTTGCCTTCTTCCACGCCCATGCAGCCGGTCACGATGACCTTGCCGTTTTCCTTGATGGCTTCGCCGATGACTTCGAGGGATTCGGCCTTGGCGGAGTCGATGAAGCCGCAGGTGTTGACCACTACCACGTCGGCGTCCTGGTAGGTGGACACCACGTCATAACCTTCCATGCGCAGTTGGGTCAGGATGCGCTCGGAGTCGACCAGAGCCTTCGGGCAACCCAGGGATACGAAGCCAACCTTCGGGTTGGCTGGCGCGGGAGTGGTGGACATGTCTAACCTCGGTATAAGGGGGATCGTCTCGTGCGAGACAGGGCGCCTGACGCGCCTCTGATCAAAAAGTGCGCAATTCTATCCATGGCGGGCGCACTTGACCAGCTTTATGCAGGGAAAAACGACGAGTGCTGCGCTATGCTTCGCGCCTTTGCCTTCTGGCGATTGCTACAGTCAACAAAACGTCTGTAACAAAGCGTAAAACAGCGCATGCTGCGGCACAAAGCGTAAGGCTTCTTTTAAAAGAAGACAGGTCTGGGAATCAGGAGTGTTGGATGGGTCATGCAAGTAGTCAGGCGGCGACTGCCGAGCATTCGGCAACCAAGCCGCTGAGCATGCTGGTCGCGGCGGTCGGAGTGGTATATGGCGACATCGGCACAAGCCCCCTGTATACCCTGAAGGAAGTGTTTTCCGGCGGCTATGGCGTGCCGGTCAACCATGACGGGGTGCTGGGGATTCTGTCGCTGATTTTCTGGTCGCTGATCTGGGTCGTGTCGATCAAATACATGATGTTCGTCCTGCGCGCCGACAACCAGGGCGAGGGCGGGATCATGGCCCTGACCGCCCTGGCGCGGCGGGCGGCGGCCGGCAGGGCGCGGTTGCGCACGTTGCTGGTGATCTGCGGCCTGATCGGTGCGGCGCTGTTCTATGGCGATAGCATGATCACCCCGGCGATCTCGGTACTGTCGGCGGTGGAAGGCCTCGGCCTGGCATTTGAAGGCATCGATCACTGGGTAGTGCCGCTTTCGGTGGTGGTGCTGGTCGCGTTGTTCCTGATCCAGCGTCACGGCACCGCGCGGATCGGCATCCTGTTCGGCCCGATCATGGTGACCTGGTTCCTCGTGCTCGGCGCTCTTGGCGTGTATGGCATCAGCCAGCATCCGGAAGTATTAAACGCAGTGAACCCGGCCTGGGCCGTGCGTTTTTTTGTCGTCCACCCGGGCATGGGCGTGGCGATCCTTGGCGCGGTGGTGCTGGCGCTGACCGGGGCTGAAGCGCTGTATGCCGACATGGGGCATTTCGGTCGCAAGCCGATCGCTCGCGCCTGGTTTATCCTCGTGCTGCCGGGCCTTATGCTCAACTATTTCGGCCAGGGCGCCTTGCTGCTCGGCGACCCTGAAGCGGCGCGCAACCCGTTCTATCTGCTGGCGCCGAGCTGGGCATTACTGCCATTGGTGGGCCTGTCGACCCTGGCGACGGTGATCGCTTCGCAAGCGGTGATTTCCGGCGCGTTCTCGCTGACGCGCCAGGCAATCCAGCTCGGCTACATCCCGCGCATGTACATCCAGCACACCTCCAGTGCCGAACAGGGCCAGATCTACATCGGTGCGGTGAATTGGTCGTTGATGGTCGGCGTGGTGCTGCTGGTGCTGGGCTTCGAGTCGTCCGGAGCGCTGGCTTCAGCCTACGGCGTGGCGGTGACCGGTACGATGTTGATGACCACGATCCTGGTCTCTGCCGTGATCCTGTTGTTGTGGAAATGGCCGCCATTGCTAGCGGTGCCGGTGCTGTTCGGTTTCCTGTTGGTAGATGGGCTGTACTTCGCCGCCAACGTGCCGAAGATCATCCAGGGCGGCGCGTTCCCGGTCATTGCCGGTATCGCCTTGTTCGTGCTGATGACCACCTGGAAGCGCGGCAAACAACTGCTGGTGGAGCGCCTGGACGAAGGTGCGTTGCCGTTGCCGGTTTTCATCAGCAGCATCCGCGTGCAACCTCCTCATCGTGTGCAGGGCACCGCGGTGTTCCTGACCGCGCGCTCGGATGCGGTGCCCCACGCGCTGTTGCATAACCTGTTGCACAACCAGGTGCTGCACGAGCAAGTGGTGTTGTTGACCGTGGTCTACGAGGACATTCCCCGCGTACCGCCGCAGCGGCGTTTCGAGGTCGATGCCTACGGCGACGGATTCTTCCGGGTCATCCTGCACTTCGGCTTCACCGACGAACCGGACGTGCCCCAGGCGCTCAAGCTCTGCCATCTGGATGAACTGGATTTCAGCCCGATGCGCACGACGTACTTCCTCAGCCGCGAGACCGTCATCGCCTCCAAGCTCGAAGGCATGGCCCGCTGGCGCGAGTCGCTGTTCGCCTTCATGCTGAAGAACGCCAACGGCAACCTGCGCTTCTTCAATCTGCCGTTGAACCGAGTGATCGAGCTGGGTACGCAGGTGGAGATGTAGGCCCAAAGCCCGATAGCAAGGCGGGCTCCCTGCTCCTTGCCCCTTGTGGGAGCGAGCTTGCTCGCGATGGCTCAGGGACATCCAACATCAAGGTATGCTGACCGGACGCTATCGCGAGCAAGCTCGCTCCCACAGGGAGATACCAAGCGGGCAACAAAAAGCCCCTGCACCGTGAGGTGGCAGGGGCTTTTTGTCAGCTGTGTATCAGCTCACTGCGCGGCAGGTGTGGTCTGCCGCTTGTTGATCTCATCGATCAACCGCTTGGCCAGGGCCGGGTAGTTTTCATCGAAGTGATGGCCGCCGGGCAGCTTTATGGCTTCGCCTACGGCGGTCTTGTCGGTGCAGCCACTTTCGTTGGCTTCTTCCGCGCCATAGATGCAAACCACTTTTTCCGCCGGCAGCTTGGCCATTTCCGGGCCGGTGGCGGCTTCGGTGCCGGCGTTGCCGAGCCAGCCCTCGACTTCGATTTCGAAGCTGCCGGTGCGGGCAAAGGCGAGCAGGATAATCGCATCGACCCGTTGCTGTTCTGTCGCCGGCAGGCGGTTGTAGATTGCCGGCAGGACATCGGCGCCGAAGGAATAGCCGGTCAGGATGAAGCGTTTGGTGCCCCAGATCTGGCGATAGTGTTGCATCAGCTCGGTCAGGTCGGTCGCGCTCTGTTCGGGGCTCTTGTGCTGCCAGTAATAGCGCAGGGTGTCGATGCCGACCACCGGGTAACCGACCTTGGCCATTTCATCGGCCACGTCGCGGTCCAGGTCACGCCAGCCACCGTCGCCGGAGAGAAACAGCGTCACGGTGTCCCGGGCCTGGCTGGCGGGGACTTCCACCACCGGGATGCTCAGGCCGCCCTTGCCCTTGTCGGCGCCCACCAGGATCTTGCGCAGCTCGTTGTTGAGTACCTGCGCCAGGTTGATGTCGTAGTCGCTGATGCTGGTTTCGGCATTCTTCTGGTCGCGCACGAAAGCGGCGCTGGTATCGTCGGGGTTATCGTTCCAGGCCACCAGCCAGCGACCATGGGCGGCGCTTTTGGGCAGCAGGTGGGTGCAGCCGGGTTTTTCCAGGGCCAGGTCGACCGAGACGGCCTGGGCCTTGTCGTCCTTCTGTTCAGCCAGCCAGCGCCAGGCCAGCACCGCGCCGGGACCGATGCCGCTGACCAGCGTGGCCGGGCCGTGCAGCTGCCGCAGGCCGGCTTGCAAGGCGCGCCCTTGAAGCATGCAGTCCTTGGGCAGGATCACCTGGACGATCTGCGCCGAGCCGCTGCGGCTGAGGGTCGTCAATTGGGTGTCGCTGAGCTTCTGGTCCTCGTTGACCGCCACCAGCACCTGGGCGCGTGCCTTGGTGCCGGGGATGACTCGGGTCATCGGCACGCCATCGGCCGGCTCCAGTTGTTCCAGGGTCGGTTGCGGGGCCGGGCGGTTCCAGTACCAGTAGCCGCCACCGAGAATCACCGCCAGCACCAGCAGGGCGGCCACTACGTATCGCCAGGAGCGTTGCATCATCAGCGTTTCACCAATCCAGTCAGGCCGCCCGCAATCAGGGCGGCGGTATCGGCCAGCGCCACCAGCGGATCGAGTCCGGCGGGCACGGCCATGTAACGAGGTTCCCAGTCAGGCTGGAATTTGTCTTTGAAGCGGCGCAGGCCCTGGAAATTGTAGAGCTGCTCGCCACGGCGAAACACCATCGAACCCAGGCGCTGGGTCAATGGAGCGCCGCGACGCGGTTGCAGGCCCGAGAGCGGGACCATGCCGAGGCTGAAGCGGGCGTAGTCATGGTTTTTGTAATGCTGGATGAGGCCGACCATCATGAACTCCATGGTCAGCTTCGGGGCTTCGGGATGAGCACGCATCAGGTCAAGGCTGGCCAGCTCATGGCTATGGGTTTCCAGCAGGTTGGCGAACGCCACCGGACGCCCCTCGAAACGAATCACCGCGATGCGGAAGTGCTTGAGGTAATCATGGCTGAATCGCCCCAGGGAGAAACCTTTCTCGCGTACATTCTTGCCGGTCAGCCAGGCATCGGAAATAACCTTGAGTTCGTCCATCGGCGCCTGGCCCGGTTCATGGATCTCCAGTGACAGGCCGTCACGGGTGCCGCGGTTCCAGGTGTAGCGCAGGTCCTTCATCTCCTTGCCCTTGGCTTCGAGATCAAAACGCTTGAGATCGACCCGCGCTTCTTCGCCCAGCTTGATCGCGGTCAGGCCGATGTCCATGTAATAGGGCAGGTTCTCCGCGCGCACCTGATAGAACACTGGCCTGGCGTGGTAGATGTCGCACAGGTCACGAAACTGCCAGATCATTTCCGCCCGTTGCTGGGTCGGCCCGATCGGGTCGTACAACGCGACCAGGCTGCGGCCACGGCGGGCATACATCAGGAAGGCTTCATCGTTGGGATGAAACAGCAGCGCCTTGTCGCCGGTCAGGGCCAGGCCGCCGTCGGGTTGCGAAGACGCCATGAGAATCGTCCTGGCGCGCTCCAGTTCTTCAGCCGTAGGCAGATGAATCACCGGCCGAGCGGTGCGCAGCAGCCAGGTCAGGGACACCACCACCAGCAGCACCGCGGCACCCAGCAGCGAGCGCAGGCCACGCGGCGCGTCGGCGTCCAGGGTGAACTGCCACCACAGTTGATGGCTATAGGGCACATCCTGATAGGCAAACAGCAGCAGCCAGATCGACGCACCCAGCACGCACAGGCTGGCAATCAGGAACAACGGCGAGAACGGCAGCTCGGTCAGGCGACTTGGACGGTAAAAGGAACGCCGGAAGACCGCCAGCAGGGCTGCGGTCAGCGTCAGCAGGGTGGCCTCTTCCCAGTCGAAACCCTTGAGCAGCGAGAGCAGGGCGCCCACCAGCAACAGGACAGTGGTCAGCATCCAGGCTGCGGACAAGCGGCGGCGCAGGCCCTGGGCGAGCAACAGGCACAACACGCCCACCAGGCTGGCGCCAAAGTGCGAGGCGTCCACCAGGCGATGCGGGATCAGGAAACCGATGTGCTCCAGGCGCGTGTCGATCTCCGGCGTCACGCCGGAAAACAGCAGCACCACGCCAGACAGGAACACCAGCACCGCAAGGATCGGTGCCGCGAAACCGGACGCCGCCCGCAGGGTCTGGCGGGTCTGGAACAGCCGTTGCGCCTCATTGATCAACAACAATACGCACGCCACCAGCATCGGCAACAGCACGTAGATCAGGCGATACAGCAGCAGGGCGGCCGCCAGCGGCGCAGCCCCGAGTTTGTCGGCGAACGCGGCCAGCAGGATCGCTTCGAACACCCCGACGCCGCCCGGCACATGACTGAGGACGCCGGCGGCCAGCGCCAGCAGGTAAACCAGCAGGAAGGGGCCGAACGGTGGCGCCTCCGGCAGCAACAGATAGAGCACCGTTGCAGCGGCGGCGACATCCAGCGCGGTGATGATCAGTTGCAGGAATGTCAGGCGGCGGCCCGGCAGACGCAGCGTGCGGCGACCGGCCTTGACCAGCAGGGCATCCCGATAGGGTTGTTCCGGCAGGCGACGGCGATAGATGCCGATGGCCAGTGCACTGGTCAGCAGCAGCACGGCGACGGCGATCACCCCCAGCAAAGTGGCGGGAAGGTGCAGGGCGGCAGAGGCGGCAGGCAGATTGCTCAACGTCGCCAGGGCCGCCAGTGGCGGCAGCGCGCAACCCAGTGACAGGCTGGCGAACAATGTCATGTGGGCGACATCCGCCGCCCCCAGGCCGTGGCGGGCATACAGGCGGTAGCGAACCGAACCGCCCGACAGCAGCGACAGGCCGATCGCATTGCCGATGGCAAACGCGCTGAAGCCGCCGAGAATCAGGGTTTGGGTGGGCAGCTTCACGCCGGCGTAGCGAGTGGCGGACCATTCATAGCCCAGCAGAGTGATGAAGCCGGCCACGGTGGCGGCTATCGCACCGAGCAGCGCCGGCCTCGGCACCTCGAGGATCGAGTCGTGAAGGGCGTAGAGGTCGAGTTCGCTCAGGAGGTGACGGCAGGCGATCAAGGCAATCGCAAACAGCAGCAGCGTGACGGCGAGGCCGATCGGTTGCCGGTACTGGCTGATCCGGTCCAGCCAGCGCAATCGCTCGGCCTTGATCGGTTGTGTCGCATTGACAGTGTCTTGTGGGTCAGACGAGTGGGCGCGCATCAATCACCTCTTGAGCTATGCGCGACAGGATGGGGGTATCCAGCCAAGTTACCAATCCCTGCGGCGGAAAATAATTACAAAATATTTGTAATGGGGCTTTTTCGGCACACACAAAAAAGGCCACTCTTTCGAGCAGCCTTTCTTGATATTTGGTTGCGGGAGCCGGATTTGAACCGACGACCTTCGGGTTATGAGCCCGACGAGCTACCAGACTGCTCCATCCCGCGTCTGTGTGGCGGCATTCTACAGGCGAACGCCGGACTGTCAACCGTTAATGGGGCGACGGATGAAATAAACGGCCGGTTCACCTAAATGCGGGAAAACAAACGGAAATCGTCCTACAACTTCCACGTTTTGCGATGGCCGTAGCGACATGGAATCCACCGGCAGGGGAAAACAGGCGCGCACAAAAAAGGCCACTCTTTCGAGTAGCCTTTTCTGATGTTTGGTTGCGGGAGCCGGATTTGAACCGACGACCTTCGGGTTATGAGCCCGACGAGCTACCAGACTGCTCCATCCCGCGTCTGTGTGGCGGCATTCTACAGCGAATCGCCTGACTGTCAACCCCTTTGCTGGAAAAAACTGTTCAGCTTCAATCGGTTAGCCTGCGCCAAGGCAATGTGACAGCGCTGTGACGCAGGCCTGGCAAGGCCTAGCGCTCTATTGAGCGGTTCGCTGCGATTGAAGAAACACATTCATGTAGGCATTTTCCAGATCTGTCGAAGGATCTTTCAAACTACTGGTGCTATGTACAGGTTCGAGTGAGATACTGGCGCTCCGATCCATCGCATGTACCGCTGCTTATATGACGCAACGCAAAATCATCCACGTCGACTGCGACTGCTTCTACGCCGCGATCGAAATGCGCGATGATCCGCGGCTGGCCGGCATACCCCTGGCGGTCGGTGGCTCGGCGGACCGGCGTGGGGTCATCGCGACCTGCAATTACGAGGCGCGGGCCTACGGTGTGCGCTCAGCCATGTCTTCCGGCCACGCGCTGAAGCTCTGCCCCGACCTGACCATCGTCAAGCCGCGGATGGACGCCTATCGGGAGGCCTCCAGGGAAATTCAGACGATTTTCAGCGATTACACCGACCTGATCGAACCGCTGTCGCTGGACGAGGCTTATCTGGACGTCTCCGCCAGTCCGCATTTCGGCGGCAGTGCCACGCGCATCGCCCAGGATATTCGCCGGCGTGTTTCCAACCAGTTGCACATCACCGTTTCCGCAGGCGTGGCGCCGAACAAGTTTCTCGCCAAGATCGCCAGTGACTGGAAAAAGCCCAACGGCCTGTTCGTCATCACTCCTGACCAAGTGGAAGATTTCGTCTCGGCGCTGCCGGTGAGCAAGCTGCACGGCGTCGGCAAGGTCACCGCCGACAAGTTGAACAGGCTCGGGATTATTGACTGCCAGCACTTGCGCGAGTGGGACAAGTTGGCACTGGTGCGTGAATTCGGCAGTTTCGGCGAGCGACTCTGGAGTCTCGCCCGTGGAATTGACGAGCGCCTGGTGCACAACGACAGCCGGCGGCAATCCATCAGCGTGGAAAACACCTACGACGTCGATTTGCCTGATCTGCAGAGCTGCCTCGACAAACTGCCCGAACTGATGGAAACCCTGGGCGGGCGCATGGCGCGGATCGACAGCAGCTATCGGCCGGGCAAGCCGTTCGTCAAGGTGAAATTCCATGATTTCACCCAGACCACCCTTGAGCAGGCCGGGGCAGGGCGGGACCTGGGCAGTTACCAGCTACTGTTGACCCAGGCGTTCAACCGCGGCGGCAAGCCGGTGCGATTGTTAGGGATAGGGGTGAGGTTGGAGGATTTGCGGGGCGGGTTTGAGCAGTTGGAGTTGTTTGAGCGGTGACGCCGCTGGCCTCGGAAAATACATGACACCCAGTGGTGAGGGAGCAAGTCCCTCACCACTGGGTGCACTCCAGAGTCAGCTCGCGCCTGGGTCCGCCACCAACCGCCCGCCATCCTTGGTCAGGGCCTTGATGAATTCGGCTTGCAGTTCCGGATCGTTGCGGGTCAGTTCGATCAGGCTCTGCTCGAGTTCGCTGGCCTCTTCTTCAAGCCCCAGTTCCGAGAGACGCTTGACCCGATGAACCCACTGGCTCACTTCGTCGTCTTCCAGGTCGTCGTAGATCAAGGCGTGGGCTTCGACCAGTTTGCTGCGCAACGTACTGCTGACGCTCAGGGATGAGTCGGTGTGCACCTCGTCCTGGGCGTCCGTCACACTGATCTGCAGTTTGCCGAACTGGCTCAGGTCATGCTCGGCGAACGGGCTTTCCAGCAGGTTCAAGCGCAACACGCCGTTACGGTCGGTGCTCAGCTCGAATGTCTGCCGGGCGGCTTTCACCTGTACCGGACGCTCGCTCCAGGGCAGGCTCGAATGCTCCGTGCGTTTGTCGCGCTGGACTTCATCGATACCCGCCAGGTTCTGCTGGGCACGGCCATTGGAAGGCACGTTCATGAACGGATTGAGTCCGGCAAAACCGTAGCTGATCCAGTCGCGGGTCGCACTGTCCGGCAAGCTGCCGAGGGCGAACACATTGACCACGTTCGCGCCGACGCCGGCCACTACCGCCACCGCGCCCAGCGGGATCTCGTAGACCTCCCGCCAAGGCTGGTACGGCGTGTAGCGATCGTAATGGCGAGTGACCTCGAACTCGGTGACCTCGAAGGTCTTCTGCTCGTTGATCCGCACCCGACGCTGCGGCAGGTCGAGCACCTTGGGTTCGCCCACATCGATCTGCAGGCTATGGTCGAGCAATTTGCGCTCGATCCGTTCTTCGTGCTCGTTGCGTTGCGACATCTGGTTGGCGCAGCCGCTGACCAGCAGGGCGCCGCACAGTGCGGCGCCCCCGAGGCCTAAGGTGTTTCGCTTGAACATGACGTCTCTATCTGGTCTCAGCGGCGGATACGGGCCTGAAGGAAGGACAGCACGTCGGCGACCGGCAGCGCTTGCGCCTCGGCCTCGGTACGGCTCTTGTATTCCAGGTTGCCATCGGCCAGGCCACGGTCACTGACGACGATCCGGTGCGGGATGCCGATCAGCTCCATGTCCGCGAACTTGATGCCGGGGCTGGTTTTCTTGTCGCGGTCGTCCAACAGTACTTCGAAGCCGGCGGCCGTCAGTTCGGCGTAGAGCTTGTCGGTCGCTTCGCGAACCTGTTCGGTTTCGTAGCGCAGCGGCACGAGGGCAACCTGGAACGGCGCCAGCGTGTCGCTCCAGATGATGCCGTTCTCGTCGTTGTTCTGCTCGATGGCCGCAGCCACCACGCGGGACACGCCGATGCCGTAGCAGCCCATCTGCAGCGTGACGGGCTTACCGTTCTCGCCGAGCACTTCGCACTTCATCGCCTTGCTGTACTTGTCGCCCAGCTGGAAGATATGCCCGACTTCGATGCCGCGCTTGATTTCCAGCGTGCCTTTGCCGTCCGGGCTCGGGTCGCCGGCCACGACGTTGCGCAGATCGGCGACGGTTGGGACCGGCAGGTCGCGTTCCCAGTTCACGCCGAAATAGTGCTTGTCATCGATGTTGGCACCGATGGCGAAGTCGCTCATCATTTCCACCGAGCGGTCGATGATGATCGGCAACGGCAGGTTCAACGGGCCGAGGGAGCCGGCACCGGCACCAATGGCATCGCGCAGCTCGGCATCGGTGGCCATGACCAGCGGGCTGGCGACGCCAGGCTGGTTGGCGGCCTTGATTTCGTTCAGCTCGTGGTCGCCACGGATGATCAGGGCAATCAGCTTGCCTTCTTCTTCCGCGCGCACGATCAGGGTCTTGATGGTGCGTTCGATGGGCAGGTTGTAGCCTTCCACCAATTGGGCAATGGTCTTGGCGTTCGGCGTGTCTACCAGACGCAATTCTTCGGCCGGTGCGGCGCGGGAGGTTTCCCGTGGCACGGCTTCGGCTTTCTCGATGTTCGCGGCGTAGTCGGAGCCGTTGCTGAAGACGATGTCGTCTTCGCCGGACTCGGCCAGTACGTGGAATTCGTGGGAGCCGGCACCGCCGATGGAGCCGTTGTCGGCTTCAACCGGGCGGAACTTCAGGCCCAGGCGGGTGAACACGTTGCAGTACGCCTGGTGCATGCGGTCGTAAGTGACTTGCAGCGAGGCCAGGTCGGCGTGGAACGAATAAGAATCCTTCATGATGAATTCGCGACCGCGCATCAGGCCGAAGCGTGGACGGATCTCGTCACGGAACTTGGTCTGGATCTGATACAGGTTGATTGGCAGTTGCTTGTAGCTGCTCAACTCGTTGCGCATCAGGTCGGTGATCACTTCTTCGTGAGTCGGGCCCGCGCAGAAATCGCGACCATGGCGGTCCTTGATGCGCAGCAGCTCCGGGCCGTATTCCTCCCAGCGCCCCGACTCCTGCCACAGCTCGGCCGGCTGGGTGCTCGGCATCAACACTTCCAGAGAACCGGCGGCGTCCATTTCTTCGCGGACGATGGCTTCGACCTTGCGCATCACTCGCAGGCCCATCGGCAGCCAGGTGTACAGGCCGGAGGCGAGCTTGCGGATCATGCCTGCGCGCAGCATCAGCTGGTGGCTGATCACGACGGCGTCGGAAGGCGTTTCTTTCTGTGTGGCGAGCAAAAATTGACTGGTGCGCATGGTTGGCCGTTGTCGGTTGCTGATGACGAGAAGTGACGCAGCATTGTACGGGCGAGATGCCCTGGCGTACAGGCGCGTGGCCGGTCGCCGGATTCAGGCGCCGCTTTCGTCGGCACCTGTTGAGATTTCCTACAACTCTTGAGCGGGCCGGGTCGGCGGCGATTCCGACTCTGGCGCCGATTCAGGTGTCGAGCCCTCTCGGCGATTCTCCTGATACCAGTGCAAGGCGATCAGCAGCAAGGTCGGAACGCCGAGCAACGCGGTGATCAGGAAGAAATCGTGATAGCCGAATTTTTCCACCATGACCCCTGAGTACCCGCCGATCAGGCGCGGCAACAAGAGCATGATCGAGCTGAGCAGGGCGTATTGGGTCGCGGAGAATTTCAGGTTGGTCAGGCTCGACAGATAGGCGACGAACGCCGAGGTGGCCAGGCCGGAGCTGAAGTTGTCGAGGGAGATCGTGACGATCAGCATCTTCAGGTTGGCGCCCATGTCCGTGAGCATCAGGAACAGGATGTTGGTGGCGGCCGACGACACGCCGCCGATGAACAGGATCGGCAGGATGCCGAAACGCACGATCAGCAGGCCGCCCATGCCGGCGCCCACCAGGGTCATGATTAGCCCGAAGATCTTGCTGACGCTGGCGATCTGGTCCTTGGTGAAACCCTGGTCGATATAAAAAACGTTGGCCATGACGCCCATGACCGTGTCGGACATCCGATAGGTCGCGATCAGGCCGAGCAGCAGCAGGGCCTGCCAGCGGTAGCGCAGGATGAAATCGTTGACCGGCGTCAGCACTGGCGCCAGGCCGCGACGCCCCATGGACGACAGGCACAGGGCGGTCAGGATGATATAGAGGATGGCGCGCAGGAAGGCGCGGTCCTGGAGCAGCAGGTCGAGCAGGCTGACGCCTTCGAACAGCACGCTGGCAAAGTCGGTGTTGTAGAGCTGGGTGAACATCGCCGGGACCGATACCAGCAGCACGATCAATACGAATACCGAGGCCAACTGGTGGACGAAGGTATAGCGCCCGGCTTGCAATTGAGTACGCAACGGTACTGGCGGCTCGCGCATGAACAGCGAGGTCAGCAGCGCCGGGACCATCAGTACGCCAAACAGCAGGTACGTACCGGCCCAGGCCGAATGCTTGTAGCTGAACCCGGTGGAGCCGAACCCTTCGGCGAAAAACAGCGCGCCGGCGGTCGCCAGCAACGCGGCGACGCGGTAGCCGGACATATAACTGGCAGCCAGGGCGGCCTGGCGGGTGTCGTCGGCGATTTCCAGTCGGTAGGCATCGACGGCGATGTCCTGGGTGGCCGAGGCGAAGGCCACGATGACGGCAATCGCGATCAGCCAGGACAAATGTTTTTGTGGGTCACAGAAGCCCATGCCGACCAGGCCGAGGATCACCAGGGCCTGGGAGAGCACCAGCCACGAGCGTCGACGTCCCAGTTTGCCGAGCAATGGCAGGCGCCATTGGTCGAGAAGGGGCGACCAGACCCATTTGAAGGCATAGGCCAGGCCGATCAGGCTTGCGTAACCAATGGTTTCGCGGGCCACGCCGGCCTCGCGCAACCAGACCGACAGCGTGGAAAACACCAGCATGTAAGGCAGGCCGGCGGCGAAGCCAAGCAGCAACAGCACGAGCGTCGAAGGACTGGCATAGGCGGCAAGGGCGGCGCGCCAGGTTTTACGGGGCATGGGCTGGAGTCTGCCTCAAAAATTGCGAAAACAAAGCGCGCACTCTAACCGCTGTGCTCTACCGGGCGCCAGCCATGACGCTGAATATCAACACGATTATTCAGGACACTGATCCCTTCCATGCGCAGGCGAGCGCGCTGTTCGTCCCCCGAGGCGCTGCCCGCCGGCAGGCTGATCCGACCACCGGCACCGAGGACTCGATGCCACGGCAGCTTCGTGTCGTTCGGCAGCTGGCTGAGCGTTCGTCCGACCCAGCGCGCGGCGCGGCCCAGACCCGCCATTTCGGCGAGCTGACCATAGGTGACGACCTGGCCGGCCGGCACTTGGGCCAGGGTCAGGTAAAGCGTGGTGCGGCGGATCTGGGCGGCGTTCTCGGGGGCCGCTGGGGTGTCGGTCACGTAGAGGATTCCTGGAAATGTCCGTCTGTAGATTAGTGCCCACAGGGCCAATTGATAAATGAACTCATCATCCTTATGCAGGTCAGTCGTTGCTGAGGTGTCATCCTGGGGGATAATGCCGCCTTTTCCTCGCAAACTTGAGCCTATTATCGCTTATGTTGTCCAGAACCCTGTTGTGCCTAGCTGTTACCAGTGCCTCCATGCCTTTGCTTGCCGATACCGTCTGGTTGAAGAACGGCGACAAGCTCAGTGGCAAGATAACCGTTTTCGACGGCGGCAAATTGTTGATCCAGACCGATTACGCGGGCGCGATCCCGATTGATTGGAAGCAGGTCAAGACGCTTGAAAGCGACCAGCAACTGCTGGTCAAGCAGGATGCCTACACCGGCGAAAAAGCCAAGGCGTTACAGGCGGCCGAGGATGGCAAGGTGACCCTGGCCAATGGTGATGCGCCCAAGACCGTCGAGCTGGCAAGCATCCAGCAGATCCTCAAACCCAAGCCGGTGGTCGAGGACCTCGTGTGGAAGGGCAACATCGACGCTGCACTGGATTACCAGCGCGCGGAAGCCGATACCGACGATTACGACATCGACTTCAAGACCTCGGCGCGCCACGGCAGATGGCGGCACACCGCCGAAGGCGAATACAACCGCGAATTCCAGGATGATGTGGTGTCGGCTGACAACTGGCGGCTGGAGTATTCTCTCGACCGCTTCCTCACGGAAAAATGGTTCTGGCAAGGTCGCCTGAACTACAAGCGTGACAAGGTCGAAGACCTGGCACGCCAGCGCGTGGTCGGTACTGGTCCGGGTTATCAGTTCTGGGACGACGAACTGGGCGCTTTCTCCCTGGGTTCGCTGCTCAACCGCACCGATTATGAATACCGCGACGGCGGCAAGGACAACTTCTATTCCGTGGCGATGAAGTGGGACTACAACCGTTACCTGATCGGCAAGCGCGTCGAGCTGTTTACCAACGGCGAAGTGGGCAAACCGCTGTCCGGCGTGGCCGAATACGCCTATGACGCGGAGATCGGGTTGCGCTACAAGGTCACTGACTGGGCGTCGCTCAACCTCAAGGCCGAGAAGGACGTCATCGAAGGGACCGAAGACAGCGACCTGAGCAAGACGCGCTACACCGCCGGGTTTGGCGTGACCTGGTAACCCGCGTAACCACCAAACCAATGTGGGAGCGAGCTTGCTCGCGATAGCGGTCTGTCAGTCAACATTGATGTTGCTGATCCACCGCTATCGCGAGCAAGCTCGCTCCCACAGTTTTTTGTGTGCTACCCAAAAAACACTCAGGCACAAAAAAGCCCCGCTTTTGAGGGCGGGGCTTCTTACTAAAGCAAGGACAAGTTAGATAACTTGAACTTCTTCAGCTTGCATGCCTTTCTGACCGCGGGTAGCGATGAAAGAAACCTGTTGGCCTTCTTTCAGGCTTTTGAAGCCGTCGGATTGGATAGCTTTGAAGTGAACGAACAGATCGTCACCGGACTGTGGGGTGATGAAGCCGAAGCCTTTTTCATCGTTGAACCACTTAACGGTACCGGTTTGGCGATTAGACATGGTGTAACTCCTTGAACAAAGATAACTGCGACTCAGGAAGAACCCTGGCCGAGACTGAGTGCAAAGAGCAGGAAAAATTCTTGTAGATGGTTGGATCGAAATTCAACATATCGTGTAGAGATTCTCAGTGACACAAGCAACACAGTGACGCCACCTTACCCCTTTTTCCGAAACGTGCCAATGGTCTTTGCGAAGGTTTCTCGGTTTTAATGACTGACGGCAATGGCGATAGCCGTCAGAGCCCGGAAATCAAGGCGGATCGGCGAGAGTTGCGTCTCGCACTTTGAACCCGCCCCGCGGCCCGGTAAGATGCCGGACAGTTTTTTTCCACCTCGCTATTTCAGGAAACCCGCCATGAGCATCAAATCGGACAAGTGGATTCGCCGCATGGCGCAAGAGCACGGCATGATCGAGCCCTTCGTAGAGCGCCAGATGCGTGGCGAAGGCGCCGACCGGCTGATTTCCTTCGGCGTTTCCAGCTACGGCTACGACGTGCGCTGCGCCGACGAATTCAAGGTGTTCACCAACATCAACTCGGCCACCGTCGACCCGAAGAATTTCGATGAAAAGAGCTTCGTCGATGTAAAGAGCGACGTTTGCATCATCCCGCCGAACTCTTTCGCCCTGGCCCGCACCGTCGAGTACTTCCGCATCCCGCGCAACGTGCTGACCATCTGCCTGGGTAAAAGCACCTACGCCCGCTGCGGCATCATCGTTAACGTGACACCGCTGGAACCTGAATGGGAAGGCCACGTGACCCTGGAGTTCTCCAACACCACGACCCTGCCGGCGAAGATCTACGCCAACGAGGGCGTGGCGCAGATGTTGTTCCTTGAGTCCGATGAGGAATGTGAAGTTTCCTACAAGGACCGTGGCGGTAAATACCAGGGTCAGCGCGGTGTGACACTGCCGCGTACCTGATTCTGACGAGCTGTTGGAATTCCTGAGCGGGCAGGCACTCTATTGGGTGTACTGCCCGTTTTTGCGTCTGCGCAACGGGCCTTCGCTCAGGAGTTGCTCTATGAAGATCGATCCGCGAATCAGTGCCGAACTGGCAAGGCTTGAGCCCAATCAGATCGGCGTCCTGGCTTGGTCATTACTGGCCCACCCTGCTGAAGCGGCGGGCGGCATCCCTGGCCAGCCCGATCCCGATACCCCTAACGAACAGCCTACCGAACCCGGCGAACCGACTCTTCCGGACGAACCGCCTCCCGCGCCCGTAGCCTGATCAGCCAATGGCCCTTCAATTGTTGAAGCCTGATCGCTTCAACTGACGGGCCATATTTCGTTGTCGCCCACTACGAAGATCTTGCAGTCGTTGTCCTGATCGACCCGGTAGCCTCCCGTGAAGGCGCCGAAGGCCGGTAGCAGGCTGATCTCGCTACCGAGGCGGAAGCAAGGCAGGCGCAGGCGTTGCCGGCCTTTACCGCTCAGGTGGTAGACCGGGTGTACGTGACCGGCGAGCACGTGTCGACTTGGATGCGGGGTAGGCTCGTGTTGCACGGCGAAAGGGCCCAACAGCAATGGCTCGGGGACGACGCGGATATTGAGCGCCGTTGGCGGATCGCCGGCGCGCTTGTCGTGATTGCCGCGGATCAGCGTGATGGCTAGTTTGCGATGCCGTTCACGCCAGTCGGCAAGGGCCTTCAAAGTGCCTGGGGCATGAGAGCCAGGCCCATGCAGGAAGTCCCCGAGGAATATCAGCAGTCGGCACGGCAGGCTCGCCAGCAACTCGTCAAGCATGGCGATGTTGTTCGCCGTGGTGCCGTGGGGTACCGGTTGGCCGAGGCTACGGTAGGCCGCCGCCTTGCCGAAATGCACATCGGCCACCATCAGGGTTTCCTGGGCCGGCCAGTACAGGGCTTTTTGCGGCAACAGCCAGAGCTCTTCGCCCGCGAGGTTGACGGGATACGGCGCGGGCATCAGGCGCTTCCTCGATCAGCGGTTTTTTCCAGTTCGCTGACCATGCGCCGGATGCGATCGGCGAGCTTTTCCGAGCTCATGCTTTCGCGGAATCGCTCTACCAGCAAGGGGAAGCCCAGCGGAGTAGGGCGTTTGATCAGGTGCAGGTCGAGTTTCAAGGTATCGAGGCGTTCCAAGGTCTGCTCCAGTCGGCGTATATCCAATTCTTCGCGCAAAACTTCCTCGCCGGCCTGGGCCAGCAGCAGGTTATCGGCGTCATACTGCTTGAATACTTGATAGAACAACCCGCTGGAAGCCTGCACTTGGCGGGTGCTCTTGGGGGCACCGGGGTAGCCGGCGAACACCAGCCCGGCGATCCGGGCGATTTCGCGGAAGCGGCGCAGGGCCAGTTCTCCGGCGTTCAGGCTGGCGAGAACGTCGGCCAGCAAGCCATCGGTGCGCAACAGCGCCGGGTTCAGATGCGTTGACCAATCCAGCTCGGTGGCGCTGAGCAATTCCAGGCCGTAGTCATTGACCGCAATCGAGAACGTCACCGGTTGGCGCTGGCTGACGCGCCAGGCCAACAGGCTGGCCAGGCCCAGATGTACCTGGCGCCCGGCGAACGGATACAGGAACAGGTGCCAACCCTCCCGGGATTTGAGCGCTTCGGCCAGCAGCGTTCCCTGCGTCGGCAGGCCGGACCAACGCAGCTGCGTTGACAGCAGCGGCTGTACGGCTTGCATTTCCGGTCCGTCGAAACGGCCCTTGGCGGCTTCGCTCAAGCGCGCGACGACCGCGGCAGCGAGCTCGCTGGAAAGCGGCATGCGTCCACCATTCCAGCGCGGCACGGCGGCTTTTTTCGCCTGGCTGCGGCGTACGTAAGCGGTCATGTCCTCGACCCGGACCAACTCCAGCAACCGCCCGGCAAAGAGGAATCCGTCGCCGGGGCGCAGGCGTGCGATGAAGCCTTCTTCCACGCTGCCCAGGGTCTTGCCGCCGCCGCCCTTGCTCCAGAATTTCAACTGCAGGCTGGCGTCACTGACGATAGTGCCGATGCTCATGCGGTGGCGCCGTGCCAGACGGGCGTCAGGCACGCGCCAGATCCCGTGTTCATCCGGTTCGACCCGCCGATAATCAGGGTAGGCGGTCAGCGACAGGCCGCCATGGCGTACGAAAGCCAGCGCCCAGGCCCACTCGGCCGGGTTCAGGTCGCGGTAGGCCCAGGCGCCGCGTACCTCATCAAACAGCTCATCTGGAACAAAACCGCCACCCAGAGCCATGCTGACAAGATGTTGGACCAGTACATCCAAAGGCTTGTGGGGCGATTCACGCGGCTCGATTCGCCGCTGCGCCACGGCGTCCTGGGCGGCGGCGGCCTCGATCAGCTCCAGGCTGTGGGTTGGCACCAGGGTTATTCGCGAGGTCCGCCCCGGTGCATGGCCGGAGCGTCCGGCGCGTTGCATCAAGCGGGCGACGCCTTTCGCCGAGCCAATCTGCAGCACGCGTTCCACGGGCAGGAAATCCACCCCCAGGTCGAGGCTGGACGTACACACGACTGCCTTGAGCTGGCCGTCCTTCAACGCCCGTTCCACCCAGTCGCGGGTGTCGCGGGACAGAGAACTATGGTGCAACGCGATGAGCCCGGCCCAATCCGGGCGCGCCTCAAGAATGGCCTGGTACCAGATTTCCGCTTGCGCGCGAGTATTGGTAAAGACCAGGCAACTGCTGCTGGTGTCGATTTCAGTGACCACCTGGGGCAACATTTTCAGGCCGATATGCCCCGCCCATGGAAACCGTTCGAGGGTTGGCGGCAACAGCGTATCGACCTGCAACGCCTTGGCATCGGCGCCCTGCACACTTATTCCGCTGCCTTGTGGGATCAATACCTGCTCGGCGTGGGCCTGGTTGCCCAGGGTCGCGGATACGCCCCAGACAATCAGCTCGGGGTGCCAGTAGCGCAAGCGGGCCAGGGCCAGCTGCAATTGCACGCCGCGCTTGTTGCCGAGCAATTCGTGCCACTCGTCCACCACGACCATGCGCAGGGTCGACACGGCCGTTTGCGCATCAGCGCGGGCGAGCATCAGGGTCAGGCTTTCGGGCGTGGTGATCAGCGCCGTGGGCAAGCGCCGGCCTTGCCGGGCGCGTTCGCTGGCGCTGGTGTCACCGGTGCGCAGGCCTACGCTCCAGGGAATCTGCAGCGGATCGAGGGGCGCTTCTAGAGCCTTGCCGGTGTCGGCGGCCAGCGCACGCATCGGCGTTATCCACAAGACCGTCAGCGGTTCGCTCGGCGGCTTGCGTTTACGAGGCTTGTCCGGTGGCGGCACGCTGCGGGCGAAACGGTTGAGTGCGGCAAACCAGACGGCGTAGGTCTTGCCGGCGCCGGTATTGGCATGCAACAGCCCCGACTCGCCACGCTTGACCGCAGCCCATACCTGTTTTTGAAAGGCGAACGGCTTCCAGCCGCGGGCATCGAACCACTGTTTCGCGAAATTGCTGGATGTCCCCATGCGTGCGGTATGCGCCCTGAAAGTCCTTCTTCAAAGACCACGGTGGGGTATGAAAGGTTTTATGCAGGACATTGTGGCGAGCGCGCTTCTGTGGCGAGGGAGCTTGCTCCCGCTGGGCTGCGAAGCGGCCCTCTGGATCTGGATGGCACACTGCAGGGGAGGCTGCGCCTCCAGCGGGAGCAAGCTCCCTCGCCACAAAAAGCGGTTCGTCACAAAAACAGGCTCTCAGGTGTGTCGAGGTTTATTTCAGGTTGCCACTGAGGAACTGCTTGAGCCGTTCGCTCTTCGGGCTGCCCAGCACGTCTTCCGGCGCGCCTTCTTCTTCCACCAGGCCCTGGTGCAGGAACAGCACCTGATTGGATACCTTGCGGGCGAAGCTCATTTCGTGGGTCACCATGATCATGGTCCGGCCTTCTTCGGCCAGGCCTTGGATCACTTTTAATACTTCACCTACCAGTTCCGGGTCCAAGGCCGAGGTCGGTTCGTCAAACAGCATGACCTCAGGCTCCATGGCCAAGGCGCGGGCAATCGCCACGCGTTGTTGCTGGCCACCGGACAGGAACGCCGGGTATTGCTCGGCAACACGTGCCGGCAGGCCGACCTTGTCGAGATAACGGCGGGCGCGATCCTCGGCTTCCTGCTTGCTGACGCCCAGCACCCGGCGCGGCGCCATGGTGATGTTTTCCAGCACGGTCATGTGGCTCCACAGGTTGAAGTGCTGGAACACCATGGCCAGGCGCGTGCGGATGCGTTGCAGCTCGTCGGCGTCGGCCACGCGCATGCCGTGGTGATCCTTGATCATCTGGATCGATTGGCCGTCCAGGCTCATGGCGCCGTCGTTGGGTTGTTCAAGGAAATTGATGCAGCGCAGGAAGGTGCTTTTGCCCGAGCCGCTCGCGCCGATCAGGCTGATCACGTCGCCGGTCCTGGCCTTGAGCGAAACCCCTTTGAGCACCTCATGGTGGCCATAACTTTTGTGCAGGCCTTCGATGGTCAGTTTGTACATGGAACAGGCATCCTCAAGGCGAAAGTAGGTAGCCGCTGCGGTAGGCTTCGGTCCCGGCGACATGGGCGATGACCATGCCGGCGGTGGCCATGCGACGCAGCGAGCGGGCGTACAGCAGCCCGGCATTACGGCAATGAACGGGGGTGACGGTGTCGTTGACCGGGTCGATGATTTCGGCGATCAGCTGTCCCGCCTCCAGGTACTCACCGGGTAGGGCGCTGTAGACCAGCAGGCCGCCGACCGGTGTCGCCACCGGTTCGACGCCGGCCAGCGGCGTGGCCGGGTAGGGCAGGTCGGGCAACGGCACCGGCTCACCGTCGATGGCACCGAAGTGGATCAGGTATTCGATCAGGGCCTGGCAGTCGAGACTCGCCAGGCCATGGTTGACGTCACCCTGGCCGCGCAATTCGACAGTTACCGAAAAGCTGCCCAGGGGAATTTCGAAGCGCTCACCGAAACGCTCCTTGAGCTGCCACCAGAGCAGCGTGAAGCATTCGTCGAACGATTGGCCGCCCGAGTCGGTCGCCAACAGGCTGGCCTCGGCGCCGATGTAGCGCGCCAGCGGCTCGACCCGCGGCCAGGCCTCGGGCGTGGTGTAGAGATGGGCGACGGCTTCGAAATCGCAATGCAGGTCAAGCACCATGTCGGCATCACACGCCAGGCGTTGCAGGACCAGGCGCTGGGATTGCAGTTGGGTGCTGGCGGTCTGCCGACTCAGGGCGTCGCGCAGGCTGGTGCGGATCAGCATCAGGTTGTGCTGCGGGTCGTCGGTCAGCAGGCCTTCGATTTCGTTGCCGATCTCTTCGCTCAGGTCGACGAACCGGCGGTTGAAATTCTGCCCGCTCTCCAATTCGTAACGGCCCAGGGGCACGTCCATCAGTACCTGTTCGAGGCCGATCGGGTTGGCGACCGGCACCAGCACGATTTCGTGCCGCAGGTGGCCCGAAGCCTCGAGTTCGGCCAGGCGCTGCTTGAGGTGCCAGGCGACCAGCATGCCGGGCAGTTCATCGGCATGCAGGGACGACTGGATATAGATTTTGCCGGCGGCTTTTTCCGGGCCGAAATGAAAGCTGTGGATCTTGCGTGCGGTCCCCGGCAGCGGGGCCAGCAGGTCATGGATCTGGTGGCGCATTTACATGTATGTCCTGGGAACGGAAGCCTTAGTGGGTCGGCCCGAGAAAGGCCAGCCAGCGGCGTTCGGCGAGACGGAAGAGGCCCACCAGTGCAAACGTGACGGTCAGGTAGATCAACGCGGCGATCCCGAACGACTGGAACGTCAGGAAGGTGGCCGAGTTGGCGTCCCGGGCGACTTTCAGCACGTCTGGAACGGTAGCGGTGAACGCCACGGTCGTCGAGTGCAGCATCAATATCACTTCGTTGCTGTAGTACGGCAGCGAACGACGCAGCGCCGAAGGCATGATCACGTACGTGTAGAGCTTCCAGCCGGTCAATCCGTAAGCCTTGGCCGCTTCGACTTCGCCGTGGTTCATGCTGCGAATCGCCCCGGCAAAGATCTCCGTGGTGTAGGCGCAGGTGTTCAACGCGAACGCCAGGATCGTGCAGTTCATCGCGTCGCGAAAGAAACTGTCGAGCACGGGTTGGGCGCGCACCGCCTCGATGCTGTAGATGCCGGTGTAGCAGATCAGCAATTGGATATAGAGCGGCGTGCCACGGAACAGGTAGGTATAGAACTGCACGGGCCAGCGGACGTAGAACCTGGGCGAAACCCGGGCGATGGACAGCGGAATCGACACTACGAAGCCGATTAGCAACGAAGCACTGAGCAGCCACAGGGTCATCGCCAGGCCGGTGATGTGGACGCCGTCGCTGTAAAGGAAAGGTCGCCAGTATTCCTGCAGGAGTTCGATCATCGCACGGCCTCCCGGGCTCCGGCGGCGTAGCGGCGTTCAAGCCAGCGCAGGATAAAGTTGGATGCACTAGTGATCAGCAGATAGATGAGCGCCGCCAGCACCAGGAAATAAAACAACTGGTAGGTGCTCTTGCCCGCATCCTGGGCGGCCTTGACCAGGTCGGCCAGGCCGATGATCGACACCAGGGCGGTGGCCTTGAGCATGACCATCCAGTTGTTGCCGATGCCCGGCAGGGCAAAGCGCATCATTTGCGGGAACACGACATAACGGAAACGCTGGCCCCGCTTGAGACCGTAGGCCGTGGCCGCTTCGACCTGCCCGCGAGGCACCGCGAGGATCGCGCCGCGAAAGGTTTCGGTGAAGTACGCACCGTAAATGAAGCCCAGGGTGATGACCCCGGCGCCGAACGGGTTGATCTCGATGTATTCCCATTCCATGAAATCGGTAAAAGACGTCAGCCAGGTTTGCAGGCTGTAGAAGATCAGCAGCATCAGCACCAGGTCGGGCACGCCGCGAATCAGCGTGGTGTAGAGCTGGGCCGGAATACGCAGCAGTTTGACGCTGGACAATTTGGCGCTGGCGCCGAGCAACCCGAGCAGGACGCTAAGCAGCAAGGACAGGGCCGACAGCTTGATGGTCATCCAGGTGCCTTGCATCAGCAGCGGGCCAAAGCCCTGCAGGCTGAAGGCCGAGAGCCCCAGACTTTGTAGGAATTGTTCGAACATGGACATTGCCTTTGGCAGGAAAAAAGCGCCCACCCGGTTCAGGGTGGGCGCCGCGCATTATTTGCCGCTGTACAGATTCAGATCGCCAAAGTGTTTTTTCTGGATCTCGGCGTATTTGCCGTCGTCGTGTAACGCTTTGATACCTTTATCCAAAAGGGCCTTCAGCTCTTTGTTACCCTTTTTGATACCGATGGCGGTCTTGGATGGCAGCAGTTCGCTGTCCACCGGCTGGCTGACTTCATAGCCTTCGCCTTTTGGCGACTTCAGGAAGCCCAGTTCGGCCTGGAGCATGTCCTGGATCGCGGCATCGAGGCGGCCCGAGGTCAGGTCGGCATAGACCTGGTCCTGGTTCTGGTAGGCCTGGGTCTTGACGCCGGCCTTGTCCAGCACGGCCTTGGCGTAGGCTTCCTGGATGGTGCCTTGCTCGTAGCCGACGGTCTTGCCCTTGAGCGAGGCAACGTCTGCGCTCAGGCCCGAGCCCTTCTTGAATACATAGGCCGTTGGGCCGGAGAACAACTCGCTGGAGAAGTCGATAGCCTTTTCACGGGCCGGGGTAACGGTCATGGACGAGATCACGCCGTCGAATTTGTTGGCCTTGAGGCCCGGAATCATTCCGTCGAAATCGCTTTCGACCCATTTGCATTTGACCTTCAGTTCTTCACAGATCGCATTGCCCAGGTCGATGTCGAAACCCACCAGGCTGCCATCGGCGGCCTTGGATTCGAACGGGGCGTAGGACGGGTCGACACCAAAACGCAGTTCCTTGTATTCCTTGGCCGTGGCGACGCCGGCGGCCATGCACAACGCCAGTGCAGAAAGGGTCAGCAGTGCTTTTTTCATTATTGAGTCCCTAAAACCAATTTGAGCGCTTGTGGCGCGTAAGATTGTTACCGGTGAAGGTCTGAACGGTATGACGGCATAAAGGTAGCAATTTCCGAACCATAGTGCCGAACAAGTGTTTTAAAAGCACTGGCGGCGGGAGACGGAACGCAATGGTGCGCGGGGGTGAGCGTACATCAAAAAGCGCACCGGGATGGAGCGTGCGTTTGTCCGTTTTAGCTCTTCGTGGCGAGGGAGCTTGCTCCCGCTGGAGGCGCAGCCTCCCTCTGCGGTGCGTCCTTCAGAATCAGGGGGCGCTTCGCGCCCAGCGGGAGCAAGCTCCCTCGCCACGAGAGCGGCGTTTACTTGAGAAGATCCTGAAGCGTCGTCAGCGTGTCCGCCTCTTCGACGGTCTTGTCCTGGCGCCAGCGCAGCATCCGTGGGAAACGTACCGCGATCCCGCTCTTGTGGCGCTTGGACAAGGCAATGCCTTCGAAGCCCAGCTCAAAAACCAGGGTCGGCGTGACGCTGCTCACCGGGCCGAACTTTTCCACCGTGGTCTTGCGCACGATGCTGTCGACCTGGCGCATTTCTGCATCGGTCAGCCCTGAGTAAGCCTTGGCGAAAGGCACCAGCGTGCGTTCGCGGCTGCCGGGCGGGTTGTCCCACACGGCGAAGGTGTAGTCGCTGTAGAGGCTGGCGCGCCGGCCATGGCCGCGCTGGGCATAGATCAGCACCGCGTCGACACTGAACGGGTCGATCTTCCATTTCCACCATACGCCCATGTCCTTGGTCCGGCCGACGCCGTACAGCGCGTCGCGCGCCTTGAGCATCATGCCTTCGACGCCGAGGCTGCGGGACGCTTCGCGCTGGCGGGCGAGGTCGAACCAATCCTGGCCAGTGACGATGGGCGACGGCAACAGCACCGGACTGTGGCAGCGGGCAATCAGGGCCTCCAGTTGCTCGCGACGCTCGGCCTGGGGCCGGCTGCGCCAGTCCTCGTCCTGCCATTCCAGCAGGTCGTAGGCCATCACCACCACGGGAGCGTCTTCCAGCACTTTCTTGCTCAAGGTCTTGCGACCGATGCGCTGTTGCAACAGGGCGAAGGGCTGCACCGTCGGCTGCAGCGGCGCTTCCGGATCAAAGGCATCCTCGGTGACCGCCTGCGGCGCTTTCCAGACCACGATCTCGCCATCGATTACCGTGCCGTCGGGCAACGCCTGCGCCAGAGAATGCAATTCAGGAAAGCGCTCGGTCACCAGGTCCTCGCCACGGGACCAGACCCACAAATGGCCGTCACGCTTGATCACCTGGGCGCGGATTCCGTCCCATTTCCACTCCACCTGCCAGTCACTGGCCGGCCCCAACAAGGTGTCGAATTGCTCAATCGGTTGTGACAAGGCATGGGCCAGGAAAAACGGATAAGGCTGGCCGCCGCGCTGGGCATGTTCATCGGCAGATTCGCCGGCGATCAGCTTGAGGTAACTGGCCGCAGTCGGGCGATGGGACAGATCGGTGTAGCCCACCAGCCGTTGGGCCACCCGTTTGCTGTCGAGCCCGGACATCGTAGCCAGCGCCCGGGTGACCAACAGCTTGGACACCCCGACGCGGAAACTGCCGGTGATGAGCTTGATGCAGAGCATCAGGCTGGATCGGTCAAGTTCTGCCCACAGTGCCGGAAGCCGCTGTGCCAGTACCTCTGGCGACTCACCGCGCAACGGCAGGAGTTTTTCCTCGATCCACACCGCCAGGCCTTCATCGGAACTGTGGGGCGATTCGGGCAGTACCAGCGAGATGGTTTCGGCCAGATCGCCCACTGCCTGGTAACTTTCTTCGAACAGCCAGAGAGACAGGCCGGACACCTGGACCGCCAGCTCGCGGAGGATTTTCACCGGTACCAACTGCCTGGGACGCCCGCCCGAGAGAAAATACACCGCCCAGGCGGCGTCCTCGGGTGGCGCCTTGCTGAAATAATCCTGCATGGCCGCGAGCTTGGCGTTGCTTGAGGTGGTGGCGTCGAGTTCGGCGTACAGCTCGGCAAAGGCTTTCATGACGCGTCCTCGCCGCTGTCGCTCGCCCCGGCGACGTCCTCTTCGTCATCGCCGTATTCCGTGGTGAAGCCCTGGGCGTCGAGGCCTTGTTCACAGAGATGACGCACCAGTACGGCCACCGATCCATGAGTGACCATGACCCGTTCGGCGCCGGTCTGTTCGATGGCCCAGAGCAGGCCCGGCCAGTCGGCGTGATCGGAAAGCACGAAGCCCCGATCCACGCCCCGTCGCCGACGGGTGCCGCGCAAGCGCATCCAGCCGCTGGCGAAGGCGTCGCTGTAATCACCGAAACGCCGCATCCAGGTGCTACCGCCGGCGGAGGGCGGGGCGATGACCAGTGCCTGGCTCATGATCGGATCAGTCTTTTTCACATCGCCGGCATAGATCGTCGGCGGCAGGTGCACGCCGGCTTCGCGATAGACCCGGTTCAGCGGCTCCACCGCGCCATGGGCGAGTATCGGTCCCAGGCTCGCGTCGATGCCGTGCAGGATTCGCTGGGCCTTGCCAAAGGAATAACAGAACAACACGCTGGCCCGGCCGGCGGCGATGTTCCCGCGCCACCATTGGTTGATCTCATCGAACACCTGCGCCTGGGGCTGCCAGCGATAGATCGGCAGGCCGAAGGTGGATTCGGTGATGAACGTATGACATTTCACCGGCTCGAACGGTGCGCAGGTGCCGTCGGGCTCGACTTTGTAATCGCCGGACGCGACCCACACCTCGCCTTGGTATTCCAGCCGCACCTGGGCAGAACCCAATACATGGCCGGCGGGATGAAAGCTCAAGGCCACGCCATGGTGCACCAGCCGTTCACCGTAGGGCAGGGTTTGCAGGTTGATGTCCTGGCCCAGCCGGGAGCGCAGGATGCCTTCGCCGGGTGCCGCTGCCAGGTAGTGCTGGTTGCCGCCGCGGGCATGGTCGCCGTGGGCGTGGGTGATGACCGAGCGGTTCACCGGACGCCATGGGTCGATGTAGAAATCTCCCTGCGGACAATACAGGCCTTCGGGGCGGGCAATGACCAGATCCATGCGGTTACCGGGGCGATGGGCTTGTCCGGTAGAGGCGGGGACGGGGGGAGAAGTTCGATCGGTTTTCCTGGTGGGGTGGGCTGACGCCATCGAGAGCAAGCTCGCTCCCACAGGTAATGCGGCTCACTTGAGAAAGGCTGCACTTGTGGCGAGGGAGCTTGCTCCCGCTCGGCTGCGAAGCAGTCGTGAACCGTCGGGAGCGGTGTGCCTGATGCTCCGCACATGGCAGTTTTTGGGGCCGCTTCGCGGCCCAGCGGGAGCAAGCTCCCTCGCCACGGAATTGTTGACTGCCTTAACTGAACAGCGTTAGAGGCAGATCGGCCTATTTACCCGGAACCAAGGTCAAACGAGTCTTGCCATACGCCCGGTCAAAATTCTGCGGTTGCAAAGGCAGGCTTTGGTATTGACCCTTGAGCCACGGGTCGAGGCCGTTAAGATAGTTCGGGCTGGCCGGGTTGCCCGACTGGCCGGCGCCGCCCTGGATCGTCAATGGCTCAGGCTGGCTGAAATCAACGATAAAGCGCGTGGCCGGCGCCAGGGTCGTGTTGAAATCCTGGCCCCAGGCGAACGCGGCGGTATTGAGCGTGCTGCCATCGCCGCCGGCTGCCAGCGGGCCGCGTACGGTCTGGCCGCTGGCGTTTTTCCATTCCTGGCGGTGCAGCTTGCCCCACTGCCAGGCGCTGTGGTCAGTGCCGAGCAGACTGTCACCGGCGCTAACGGCCGCCGCGAGGCTGCGCGCCAGGATAACGGCCTTGTCTTCTTTTTGCGGCGTGCGCACATCGTCCCAGAACGGACTGTCCTCACGACCAAGCAAATGATCGGCCTGGGCCGAATAAGACAGCTGGCCGTTGGCGACCAGCGCTTTCCACGCCGGATTACCCTCGGGGCCCAGTTCATCCAGGAACGTCTGCTCCATGCTTTCTTGCAGGAACAACTCATAGATCGCTGCGTCGGCAGAAACCGGACTGAGCCGGCCATCGAACGCCATCAGGCGGGTATAGGCCTCGCGTGCCTTGGCGCGGTCCGCCACCGGCAGGGCTTCGATGGCTTGCTTGAGTGGCTGGGCCATGCCCGGGGCTTCGAAGACTTTCTTGAGCTTGGCGGCGAATGTCGTGGTCTGGTCGTATTGCATGGCGATCAGGCTACGCGCGTCGTGCTTGCCGGCGCCGGCCAGTTCGGCCAGGCGCTCGCCACGTTCCGGCGCCGCCCAGGAGTTGGACAGTTGCATGCCGTAGCCATGGGGAATGACGCGCTGGTTGGCGGTGCCGAGCCACCCCTGGGCCGGATCCTGGTCGTAGGGGTGCAGCATCGGATCGGCGTAGCCGTCCCAATCGTAACGGCCGTCCCAGCCCGGCGATGGCAACAGGCCTTCGCCCTCGCGGCGGTTCGGGTAGCGACCGGTGACCTGCCAGCCGATATTGCGGGCGTCGGCGAACACCATGTTCACTGCCAGGGCGCGGATCTCCCGGCTCGCGTCGGAGGCTTTTTCGACGTTCTGCGCGCGTGACAGATCGAAGAGCGCGTCCAGGGTCTTGTCGTCGCTGAAGCTCGGCAATTGCAGGGCCAGGCCCAGACCGTTGGCCATGGCCGGGCCTTGGGCGCTGTTGAGCAACGGACCGTGGCGGGTTTCGTACACCGCTTCTCTGATCGACCGTTGGCCCTTGATGAAGTAGGTCTCGTTGCGCACGGTCGCCTGCTGCCACTTGCCGTTGGCTTCGTAGGACAGCCCGTTGCCCTGGCGTCGGATCTTTTCCAGATACAGGTCCTGGTTGTCGCCGAGAACACTGGTCATGCTCCACGCGACGTTACCGTTGAAGCCCGCGAGGATCATCGGGATGCCCGCCACGGAAAGCCCGGCCGCCTGATATTTGGGCGCGCGAATCTGCACCGGGCTCCAGAGCGACGGCACGCCCAGCGGGCCATGGCTGTCGCCGGCCAACAGGCTCTTGCCGTTGCGGCTGCGCTGCGGGCCGATGGCCCAGTTGCTCGAAGACGCTGCGCCCAGCAGGTTCAGGTTGGCCAACTCGGCGCTGGCCTTGCTGATTTCGTTCAAACCGGGAATCTGCCCATTGAGCCGGACGCCCTGCAGCTTTTCGGCTTCGGTCAAGGGCAATGGCTCGTCCGGGTAGGACGGGCTCAGCCAGGCCAGTTTATCGTTGGTTACGCTCTGGGCCAGCACCAGGGCGGCGACTTCTTCCGGCAGGTTCGCCGATTGGGTGAAGTTAAGCAGGCAGAACAGCAGCGCCGAATCTTCCGGTTTCCAGTATTCGGGTTTGTAGCCGGTGGCGGCCAGGTCCGCCGGCAGCTTGTCGCGGTAGCGGAACAGGTAGGCGTTGACGCCTCGCGCATAGACTTCGAAAAAGCGCTTCAGGCGTGGCGAAGATGCCTTGTACAGCTCATCTGCGCTTTTCTTCAGGTTGACGGCGCGCATGTAGCGGTCGACGTCCAGCCGTTCGGCGCCGGACATTTCCGCCAGGCGGCCCTGGGCGAGCAGGCGCAGGGTGGTCATCTGCGTGATCCGGTCGCTGGCATGCACATAGCCGAGGGCAAACAGGGCGTCATGAAAGCTGTTGCTTTCGATCAGCGGCATGCCCAAGGCATTACGCCGGACCGAGACATTCTGCGCCAGCCCCTTGAGCGGTTGTACGCCGGTGGTGGGCGCGACCGTGTCCTGGGTATTCCAGGCCTGGCAACCGCTCAAACCGAGCAGGCTGGCCACTGCTGCGGCAACGCCGAGCTTGGGAAAGAAAGAAATCGAGGCTGGCGAGGCCATGGCAAAGCTCCTGCGGGAGGGGGTGGCACCAATAAAGGCGCTACGTTAGTGAGCAGGAGAAGGGCGCGCAAGCGGGCTTTGGGGTTATTTGATGTTTTGCGATGAAAGCCCGGGCCACCAGAGACTTGCTTGTAAGAGAAGGTGGTGCTCAAGTGTGGGAAAAACCGACGACCGAGAGATCCGGAATGGACCTACAGAAAAACGCGGCGCTGATCCTTATCGATCAGCAGAAAGGCATCCTCCATCCCAGGCTTGGCCCGCGCAACAATCCCGAGGCGGAACTGCGCATGCTGGAATTGCTCGGATGCTGGCGAGAGTCGGCGCGGCCAATCATCCATGTCCATCATCTGTCCCGGTCCGAGGCGTCAGTCTTCTGGCCTGGACAATCAGGCGTGGAGGTTCAGGAGCGGTTCAGGCCCATGGCTGGGGAAGGGCTGGTCCAGAAGCAGGTGCCCGATGCGTTTTGCGGCACGACCCTGGAGGCGGATCTGCGCAGTGCGGGTATCGGGCAACTGGTGATTGTCGGCGTGGCCACGAACAATTCGGTGGAGTCCACCGCGCGCACGGCTGGCAACCTGGGGTTCGATACGTGGGTAGCCGAGGACGCCTGTTATACCTTCGACAAGCCCGACTTCTTCGGTTATGCCCGTTCGGCTGCCGAGGTGCATGCGATGTCCCTGGGGAACCTGCATGAGGAGTACGCGACGGTGATCAGCGTGGAGCGGATTCTGGCGGCGGGCTGATAGACAGGTTTTGAATTTACTGGCCTCATCGCGAGCAAGCTCGCTCCCACAGGGATATGCGTGCACCGCAAAACCCGTGTGGGAGCGAGCTTGCTCGCGATGACGGTCTAACAGTCAAAAAACCATCAGCCTGGACTGATCAAGCCCCGTGGCACTTCTTGAATTTCTTGCCATTGCCGCACGGGCAAGGGTCGTTGCGACCGACGTCCTTCAGGGCGTTGCGCACGGGTTCCTGATGGGCGTGGCCGCAGTTCGGGCCGTGGACATGGCCGTGATCATGATCGTGGTGATGATCATGGTCGTGGTCGCAATCAGGGCCATGGACGTGGGGTTGTTGGGTCATCGGGGTTACTCCGCAATTAGATCGGCGGCGATTATCACGCCATTGCGTTCCAGGTGCACGTAGTCGGCGATGAATAAACCGGTTTCCAGCTCCCCCTCCAGACGATAGGGAATCTGTTGCCGGGGTTTCTTCAGCATTTTCACCAGTTCGCGCACCTGCGGCCACAGGTTGGTGCGGATCGGCACCTTGAAATAGGCGCTGTGTCCAGGGCGCACCGTAAACCAGTGCTCATGTTCTCCTTCGGTCAGCAGCAAGTCGTCCAGGTGGATCCGGTAGGTCAGGCCGCGTACGGTGAGGTCGTCTTCGCCGGGGTTGTCGACGCGAAAGTGCAACATGAACTTCTGCTCCAGCAACCGGGCCCGCACCACCTCCACCTTGACCAGATGCACCTGTGGTTCGGGTGCCTCTTCACCTCGCCAGGACGCACACCCCCCTAGCCCGACGAACAGCAGCAGGCAAGTGATGCGCAGCAATCGAGATGTATGGGTCATGTCCGTGCCTCTGGTTTGTTTCCAGTCTAGCCCCCCTTGGTCGGTGGACGAGCGTCGGACGTTTCCGAAAATCAACGAATGAAGTAACTGGCGCAGCACTTCTTGAATTTCTGCCCGCTACCGCACGGGCAGCTGTCGTTGCGTCCCGTCTTGACCGGCACGGTCGGGTCGATGAAGTACCAGCGTCCGCCGTTCTGCACAAACGAAGATTGTTCGCGGTGGCTGTGTTCGCCCTGGCCGTCGTGCCAGCGTGCGGTGAAAGTGACGAAGGCATGTTCCGGCTGGCCGCCGAATACCTCGCTGCTCTCCACCTCCAAGCCCAGCCAGGTGCTGCCGGCGCTCCATTCGCTGATGGCCTGGCGGTCGAGGCCGTCCTGCTGGGCGGGCAGGGTGGTGCTCACCAGGTAATCCACCAGGCCCAGCACATAAGCGCTGTAGCGCGAGCGCATCAAGGCTTCGGCGCAGGGCGCCGGATGACCGTCGTGATAATGGCCGCAGCAGGCGTCCGACGGGTTGCCGCTGCCGCAGGGGCAAATGGTTGTATGCAGGCTAGTGTCCACAGCTACCACCAATATTTTCCAAAGTTTTCCGGGTTGGCCCAGAAACGTGAGTTGAGCCAGTCGGGTACCTGCTTGTATTCAAGCAGATCGTAGGTAAACAGGGTCAGCACCTGATCTTCGCGCTGGAAGCGTTCGCTGGCCTGCAGGGCCAAGCAAAAGAAGTCGGTTTCCTGCCAGCCGCACGCGTTGAGGTCGGCCAGCACGGCAATCCGGCTGGCGTTGAGGTTGCGAATGCCGCCCAACAGGTTCAGACCGTCGCGCTTGGGCAAATGCTCCAGGCAATCGAGCGCCAGGGCCAGGTCGAAACGCCGCGCAGCCAGATCCGCCGGCAAGGGGCCGGGGGCAGCATGGACCACCTCGGTGTCGGGATGCGCCTGCTGGAATGCCTCGAGCGCGGGGAAGCTCCCGGCGCCGATCAGCAGCAGCTTTTGCGGGGCATAGCGGTCAAGCACGGCGGCCAGCGCCTGCTGGGGCGTGCGCGAAGAAATGGCAACGGTCATCGAAGTTCCTCAGTCAGAACCGCCACGATAGCGCGCGTGGACGCACGGGCCTAGAGCGGTTTGTCTTCGAACGCCGCGATCCGCCGTAAACAGGCGGCCAAAGCTGTGGTTGCGTCACGCTGGCGCAGAACCCGAGTCGGGTCTTTACTCCCCTGAATCGGCGCGAAGCCGATCCTTCAAGGAGAAAAACCGATGAGCATAGTTCGGACAGCGTTACCCCTGGTTCTGCTAACCAGTGTGTTGACTGGTTGCGCAGGTTTGCAAAAAACCGACTGGCCGATCTGTGCGGCCACCGGTGGTGTGGTCGGCGCAGGATTGGGCGCCATCGAAAGCAGTTCCTGGATCGGCCCGGGCGCACTGGTCGCCGGTACGGTGGCGGCAGGCTGGTGCTGGGCCCATGGCGATGGCGACGAGGACGGCGATGGCGTGCCGGACAGTCGTGACAAGTGCCCGGGCACGCCGAAGGGCGTGCAGGTCGATGCCGACGGCTGCCCACCACCGGCACCCGCACCGACACCGGTGGCTGAAGCGCCCGTGATGGTCCAGGAAGAAACGATCGTGGTCCGCGACGTGCATTTCGAATTCAACAAGGCCACCCTCACGCCGACGGACAGAGAAGTGCTGAGCACCATCGCGACCCGGCTGAAGCAGGAAACCTCCACCGCACAACTGCGAGTGACCGGGCACACCGACAGCGTCGGCAGCGATGCCTATAACCAGAAACTGTCGGAAAAACGTGCCAACTCGGTGGTTCAATACCTGGTCGAAAGCGGCGTGCCTCGCGCCAGTTTCGTCTCGGTGGCCGGCGCCGGGGAAAGCCAGCCGGTGGCGGATAACAAAACCGCCGATGGTCGCGCAATGAACCGTCGCACCGAAATCAAGATAAACCGCTGAGCCCCTCGTTCTCCGCGGCTTGTACAGTCGCGGATGCGGGTCTTTACTCCTGTGTGACCGGTATGGGCCGGTGACACAGGAGCATTCACCATGAACGTTCTAATCAAGGCCGCCTTACCGCTACTGCTGGCAAGCAGCCTGCTGTCCGGATGCGCCACTCACAGTGATGGCAGTGCCTCGCTCAATCAGCGTACCTGGCCGATCTGCAGCTTGATCGGCGGGCTTGTCGGCGGTGGTCTCGGGGCCATCGAAAGCGGTGGCTGGGCCGCCGGTGGCGCTGCGTTGGGGCTGCTGGGCGGTGGGTTGATCTGCTACGCCCAAGACGGCGACGAAGACGACGATGGTGTATTCGATCGTCGCGACCGTTGTCCCGATACACCGGCCAATACCCCCGTCGAACATCACGGCTGCCCGCTGCCGCAATACCCGGCCAGCACGCCACCGGCCGAGCCGGACATGCCCACCAGCGAAGTCATTACCCTGAACGACGCTGGCAAGGTGCTGTTCGATTTTGACAAATCCGACCTCACCGCCGCGGCCAGGAGCCAGCTCGATGAGCTGACGGCAAAACTGAGTCACGCCAACGTCGCCAGTATCCGCGTGGTGGGCCACACCGACAGTGTCGGTACCGAGGCGTATAACCAGCGCCTCTCGGAACGTCGGGCCGGCAGCGTGGTGGAGTATTTGCTGACCCAGGGCGTGGCCCCGGCAAAACTCACGAGTGAAGGCAAGGGCGAAAGCCAACCGGTGGCCGACAACGAGACTGATGAGGGGCGGGCCCAGAACCGTCGGGTCGAATTGCATATCCAGCGTTAAACATCATCGCCCAAGCGGGCCAGAGCCGTCGGATCGCCAGGAGGGCGGTCCGCTGGGCCTGGATTAAATTTGCCGGGCCCTCTGGCATATCCTGCGCGCAAGCCGTTACTGTGCGCGCAAAGAATAATTCTCGAACGGGGGGCGTATGAAGGTGTTTTGGTGGCTGGGGCGCTTGCTGACCCTGCTGTTCTGGGTGGTGGTGCTGGTCAATCTGGTCATGCCGTTCGTCCATCCGCTGCATCTGTTGGTCAATCTGGCCGGGGTGTCGTTACTGGCGATCCATCTGCTCGAACTTTTATTGTTCAGGGCTCGGTTTCGTGGTCGTCCCGCTCCTGGCCGTGATCGCCTCAGGGTGCTGCTGTTCGGCATCTTTCATCTGCAAACCCTCCCGACCGCGCCAGAGGCCTCCCATGCGTAAACTGTGTTTGCTCGCATTACTCGTATGCCCGTGGGCCAGCGCTCAAGTGGTCCAGGTGGAAAGCCACTCGTTGATGCGCTTGCCCAACACCACCAGCACGCTCGCCCTGGAGCGATTGGACGTGGCCGACTACGGCACGCTGCTGGTGCCTTCGAACGTCACTGAGCTGTCGATCGGCCAATTGCACCTGGGGCGGGAGGCAAGGATCGCGATCGTACCGGCACAACAGGCGCTGGAGATGAAAGTCACCCAGGCCGAACTGGCTGAAGGCAGCCAGATCACCGCCCGTGGCGCGCCGGGAACCTATACCAAGGCGGCGCGCCCGGGGCGTAACCTCAATCTGCGCTTCGAGGCGTTGAACGCGCCGCTGCTGTCGGTGGATGCCCGTGGCGGTACCGGTGCGCCAGGTTACGTGGGGCTTGACGGCGCCAACGGCCAGGCACCGGGTTGCACCTGGGGCTCGGCCGGTCGCGGAGCCGACGGCAGCAACGGCGCGGATGGCCAGCCGGGCGCGGCCGGCGCGCTGGTTCGGCTGCAATTGCCCCGCGCTTATCCCGACGAACAGATCAAGGTAATGGTAGAGGGCGGCGCCGGTGGCGCGGCCGGGCCTGGCGGCAAGCCTGGCACGGGAGGCAAGGCCAAGGGCTGCCTGGTCTACACCGCCGATGGCGGCAAGAGCGGCCGTCCCGGTGCCGATGGCCAGCCAGGGCCTGCCGGCGCGGCGGGTGCGGTGACGGTGCAGCGGTTCTGAAGAAAACTTGCCCTGAACCTGTGGGAGCGAGCTTGCTCGCGATGACGGTGTATCAGTCAATATTCCACTGACTGACAAAACGCCATCGCGAGCAAGCTCGCTCCCACAGGGTTGGATAACTGTTTCAGAACATCGGCCGAGCCGCGCCGATCGCCACCACCAGCAACCCGATCAACAGATTGATCCCCACCAGCCTGCGAATCTTCCCCAGCACCGCCGCACCCGTCGGCCAATCCTGCGCCGTCACAGCGTTACGCAATGCTGGCAGTTGCAGGCCCTGGATACGGATGAACAACGCCGCCATCACCACATACAACCCCATCATTACCTGCACGTAACGCGGCGCGGTTTCGAAACCGGCGAAGCGCATGTGGATCAGGCCCACGCCGCTGATCGGCAAAAGCACCACGGCCACCCAGACCCAGACGAAAAAACGCTGAAACACTTCTACCCACAACTTGAGCCGGGCAGGGCCCTCAAGCGCCGTGATTGCGGCGGGTCGCAGGATCATCCAGGCGAAAAACATACCGCCAACCCAGACCAGGGCCGCCAGCAAATGCAGGGTGTAGACGAGGGCAAAGGGTGTCATTGGGTCACTCCGTTCTGCGCAGGATTAATTAGCGGGGTATGATAGCCGCCGATCCGAACCACTGAAAATTTATCCAGCGTTTTTTGCGCCCGACCATTCATGATCAGCACCGAACTCAAAACCACGATCCAGGGCGCCTATTCGCGTTTTCTCGAAGCCAAGAGCCTCAAGCCGCGATATGGCCAGCGCCTGATGATTGCCGAAGTGGCAAAAGTCCTGGGTGACATCGACACCGACGACGAAGGCCGGCGCAGCGGCGAGCCTGCCGTCGTCGCGGTGGAGGCCGGCACCGGTACCGGCAAGACCGTGGCCTACAGCCTGGCGGCGATCCCTACCGCCAAGGCCGCCGGCAAGCGCCTGGTGATCGCCACGGCCACCGTCGCCCTGCAGGAGCAGATCGTCTACAAGGACCTGCCCGACCTGATGCGCAACAGCGGGCTGAACTTCAGCTTTGCGCTGGCCAAGGGTCGTGGGCGCTACATGTGCCTGTCCAAACTCGACGTGCTGTTGCAGGAAGGCCACGCGCAGACCGCCACGGCCCAGCTGTTCGAAGAAGAAGGTTTCAAGATCGAGGTCGACGAGGCCAGCCAGAAGCTGTTCACCAGCATGATCGAAAAGCTCGCCGGCAATAAGTGGGACGGCGACCGCGACAGCTGGTCCACGGCTCTGGAAGACGCTGACTGGTCGCGCCTGACCACCGACCACAGCCAATGCACCAATCGCCATTGCCCGAACTTCGGCCAGTGCGCTTTCTACAAGGCTCGCGAAGGCATGGGCAAGGTCGACGTGATCGTCACCAACCACGATATGGTCCTGGCCGACCTGGCCCTGGGCGGCGGCGCCGTGCTGCCGGACCCGCGCGACACGATCTATGTGTTTGACGAAGGTCATCACCTGCCGGACAAGGCCATCGGCCATTTCGCCCATTACACCCGGCTGCGCTCAACCGCCGACTGGTTGGAAACCACTGCCAAGAATCTCACCAAACTGCTCGCCCAGCATCCGTTGCCCGGCGACCTGGGCAAGTTCATCGAGCAGGTGCCGGAGCTGGCGCGGGAGATCAAGACGAACCAGCAGTTCATGTTCACCGCCTGCGAGCAGGTGGCCGACTTCAAGCCTGGCGAAGATGTCGAGGGCCGCGAGCGGCCACGCCATCGGTTTGTCGGCGGGGTGATCCCCGAGCATATGCGCGAGATGGGCATCGAACTCAAGAAGGGCTTCGCGCGCCTGACCGACCTGTTCACGCGCCTGACCGATCTGCTCAAGGAAGGCATGGATGGCGAGGTCAATATCGGCATCGCCAGCAACCAGGCCGAGGAGTGGTATCCATTGTTCGGCAGCCTGCTGTCCCGCTCCCAGGGTAACTGGGAGCTGTGGACCGCGTTCACCACCGAAGACCCGGAAGACAATCCGCCGATGGCGCGTTGGCTGACGCTGGCCGAGAGCGGCTCGCTGTTCGACATCGAGGTCAATGCCAGTCCGATCCTGGCGGCGGACATGCTGCGGCGCAACCTGTGGAACGTCGCCTACGGCGCGCTGGTAACCTCCGCCACGCTGACGGCCCTGGGCACTTTCGACCGTTTCCGCATGCGCGCCGGCCTGCCGAAAAAAGCCGTGACCGCCGTGGTCCCGAGCCCCTTCCACCACGCCGACGCCGGCGTGCTGCGAGTGCCGGACCTCAAGGCCGATCCGCGCGATGCCGCCGCCCACACTGCCGCGATCATTCGCGAGCTGCCTGCGCTGGTGGAAGGTTCGCGCGGCACCCTGGTGCTGTTTTCCTCGCGCAAACAGATGCAGGACGTCTTTGACGGTCTCGATCGTGACTGGCGCAAGCAGGTATTTATCCAGGGCAACCTGTCGAAGCAGGAAACCTTGAACAAGCACAAGGCCCGGGTCGATGGCGGCGATTCCAGCGTGCTGTTCGGCCTGGCGAGCTTTGCCGAAGGCGTCGATTTGCCGGGGGCCTATTGCGAACACGTGGTAATCGCCAAGATTCCATTCTCGGTGCCGGACGATCCGGTGGAAGCCGCGTTGGCCGAATGGATCGAAGCCCGTGGCGGCAACCCCTTCATGGAGATTTCCGTGCCGGATGCCTCGCTGAAGCTGGTCCAGGCCTGTGGCCGCTTGCTGCGTACCGAGGAAGACCGCGGCACCATCACCCTGCTCGATCGCCGGCTGGTGACCCAACGCTACGGCAAGGCGATCCTCAACGCGCTGCCGCCGTTTCGGCGGGAGATTTCCTAGACGTCTGGCGAGGGGGCTTGCGTGGCGAGGGAGCTTGCTCCCGCTGGGTTGCGCAGCAGCCCCAAAACCTGACGCGGTGGTGTATCAGGCCAAACGCGTTAAATTTTCCAAGGCCTGCTACGCAGTCCAGCGGGAGCAAGCTCCCTCGCCACAGGGGGCTGCGTTCAACCAGCCGTCTTGCGGCGGTTCCCAAAAGCCCCAATCGCTGAAACAATGCCAGCCATTGACAAAAAAGCTTTTGTTCCAAGGGAGTTACGGGTGCAAATTCAAGGTCATTACGAGCTTCAGTTCGAGGCCGTGCGTGAAGCGTTTGCGGCGCTGTTCGACAATTCCCAGGAGCGCGGCGCGGCGTTATGCATTCAGGTGAGCGGCCGCACCGTCGTCGACATCTGGGCCGGCACGGCCGATAAGGATGGTCATGAAGCCTGGCACAGCGACACCATCGCCAATCTGTTTTCCTGCACCAAGACATTCGCCGCCGTCACTGCCCTGCAACTGGTAGCCGAGGGCAAGCTGCAGCTCGATGCGCCGGTTGCCCGCTACTGGCCCGAGTTCGCGGCTGCCGGCAAGGAGTCCGTCACCCTGCGGCAATTGCTCTGCCATCAGGCCGGACTACCGGCGCTGAGAGAGTTGATGGCGCCTGAAGCACTTTATGACTGGCAGGCCATGACCGATGCCCTGGCGGCTGAAACGCCTTGGTGGACGCCTGGCGAGGGCCACGGTTATGCCGCGATCACCTACGGCTGGTTGATCGGCGAGTTGCTACGCAGGGCTGATGGCCGAGGGCCGGGTGAGTCCATCGTGGCTCGGGTCGCCAGACCGCTGGGGCTGGATTTTCATGTCGGCCTGGCGGACGAAGAATTTCATCGCGTGGCGCATATCGCCCGCGGCAAAGGTAACGCCGGAGATGCGGCGGCACAGCGCCTGTTGCAGGTGACGATGCGTGAACCTTCGGCCATGACCACCCGGGCCTTCACCAACCCGCCATCGATCATGACCAGCACCAACAAACCCGAGTGGCGCCGCATGCAGCAACCGGCCGCCAACGGCCACGGCAATGCCCGGAGCATCGCCGGGTTCTACGCCGGTCTGCTCGATGGCAGCCTGCTGGAAGGCGAAATGCTTGACGAACTGACCCGCCAGCACAGCTTCGGCGAGGACAAGACTTTATTGACCCAGACCCGTTTCGGCCTGGGTTGCATGCTCGACCAGGCGGATGTGCCCAACGCGACCTATGGCCTCGGGCCGCGGGCGTTCGGTCACCCTGGGGCAGGGGGCTCCATCGGTTTTGCCGATCCCGAGCATGACGTTGCGTTCGGTTTCGTGACCAACACATTGGGACCTTACGTCCTGATGGACCCGCGCGCGCAGAATCTCGCACGGGTGCTCGCCACTTGTCTGTAAATAGTGGTTGTCGGTAATGCACACAGGAACCTCGGCTCCTTTGCGGTTTCCAAGCGTCTGTTTATGCGGCCGGAACATGGCCTCTGTTTTTTCATCCTGATCATTTTGTGGATATCCAATGTCATCGAATAAAACCCTCGCTCTGGCGCTGTGCTTCGCTATTACCGGTTGCGCACAAAACCCACAAAATGATGCCGAGGGCGGCGGTGGCTGGTGGCCGTTCGGCTCGTCCGACAAGGTTGCGAGCAAGGACGGGGCGCCATCGGCTCCTTTGAAACCCGCCGCCCAGGCGCCGCAGGCCAAGGCCGAGGGAGCCACACACTGGTGGTGGCCGTTCTCTTCGGATGAATCCGCCGCGGATGATGTCGCCAAAAAAGAACCGCTGAAACCTGAAGCCAAACCTGAAGCCAAGGCGCCAGCCGTGGCCAAGGCCGAAGCCGAAAGCAACGGCAAATGGTGGTGGCCGTTCGGCGGCAAGGAACAGGAGACCGCCAAGGCGGTGCCGATGCCCGACCCGAAAGTCACCCAGGCCTGGCTCGACGACTATGAGCCGAAGCTGCGTACGGCGATCAAGGACAGCAAGCTCGAACTCGAACGTCGCGATAACGTGCTGGTGGTTACCGCTCCCGCGGACGGTTCGTTCAACCCTGATCGTCCGGCCATGCTGCTGCCGGTGACACTCGGTCCGTTCACTCGCGTGGCCAAGATTCTTGAAGCCGATCCGAAAACCGCCGTACTGATCCTTGGTCACGCCGATACATCGGGCGCGGCGCCGGCCAACCTGAAGCTCAGCCAGGAACGTGCTCAATCGGTGGCGGCGATATTCCGTCTCAGCGGTTTGCAGCGTGATCGCCTGATGCTGCGTGGCATGGGCTCGGTGGCTCCGCGTGCGGCCAACGACAGCGTTGAAGGCCGGGCCTTGAACCGTCGCGTCGAGTTGCTGGTTACGCCAGCGAACACCATGGTTGCATTGCTGAGCAAGTACAACATGCCAGCCCCTGCGCCAGTAACCATGGTAGCTGCCCAGGACGTGAAACCTGCCGCGCCGGCCCCGGCCCCGGCGACGAAAAAGGCTGCCGCTCCGGCTGCCAAGAAAGCAGCGGCCAAGAAGGCTCCGGCGAAGGCACCCGCGAAGAAGACCCCTGCCAAGAAGGCTACGCCCGCGAAGAAGCCCGAGCCGGCCAAGGCCGCTGCCGACGGCAAGAAAGTCGCTGCCGCCGATACCGCCAAACAGTGATTGGCTGACCACAAGGAACGCGCCATGACCCAAACCCTGGCTGATATGCGCCGTGACTACACCCGCGATGGCCTGACCGAAGCGCAAGCCCCGGCCGAGCCGTTCGCCTTGTTTCACCAATGGTTTGCCGAGGCGGTGAAAACCGAACAGGCACCGGTGGAAGCCAACGCCATGACCCTGGCGACAGTGGACGCAGACGGCAGGCCTCACTGCCGGATCCTGCTGCTCAAGGGGCTCGATACCGAGGGCTTCACGTTCTTCACCAACTACGACAGCGCCAAGGGCCAGCAACTGGCCGCGAATCCGTTCGCAGCCATGACGTTTTTCTGGCCGACGCTGGAGCGCCAGGTGCGCATCGAAGGCAAGGTCGTGAAGGTCACCCCACAAGAGTCGGACGCTTATTACCAGGTACGGCCGCTGGGTAGCCGTCTCGGTGCCTGGGCCTCACCCCAGAGCCGGGTGATCGCCGGGCGGGATGAGCTGGAAGACTTGCTCAAGGCCACTGAGCAACGCTTCAGCGACAGCCAACCCCATTGCCCCGAGCATTGGGGCGGCTATCGCCTGTTGCCCGAGCGCATCGAATTCTGGCAAGGCCGCCCGAGCCGCCTGCACGATCGCCTCAACTATCGCCTGCAAGGCGCGGACTGGATTCGCGAGCGTCTGGCGCCCTGACGTCGGAGTAACCTGCCGCAGCGGCCTGGAGCCAGTGCGGCAGGTCCCGACGCTTGATCCCTTGTTCGCGGGCGAGGGCCAGTTGTTGCAGCATGTAGTCTCGCTTCCGTCCATCCTGCCCCGCCAACGACAAGGCCAGGTCGCGGTCCATCCAGCGTTTGATACGTACGTAGAGCCATCCGTGAAAGTACAGACCGGCGACGGTGGTGGCGACTATGATGAAGTAATCCATGGAAAATCCCGGGGTCGATGACGCGAACTTTCGAAATTGGCGCTACTGTTGGGTGAATTTTTCGGGGTGCGCCTGTATCCCACCTGAATGAAAACAATTTTTCCCCGGCAAGGCCGTGACAGGCATCAAGCCGGGGGAGTTTAATGGATCACTGTCTTTTGGAGTTTGATGCTATGCGCAAGTCTGTTTTGCTGGTTGCTTCCTTTTCGACGATGGCGATGTTACTCACAGGCTGCCAGTCAAGCCTGACCGGTGACTCCTATTCCCGTGACGAAGCGCGTCGCGTGCAGACGATTCGCATGGGCACCATCGAGTCCCTGCGCCCGGTCAAGATCGAAGGTACCAAGACCCCGATCGGCGGCGCAGCCGGTGCGGTGGTGGGCGGTGTTGGCGGCAGCGCTATCGGTGGTGGTCGTGGCAGCATCGTGGCAGCCGTGATCGGCGCCGTGGCCGGTGGCCTGATCGGCTCCGCTACTGAAGAAGGCCTGACCCGTACCCAGGGTGTAGAGATCACTGTGCGTGAGGATGACGGCAGCATGCGTGCCTATGTCCAGCAGGTTCAGGAGAACGAAGTGTTCCGTGTAGGTGAGCGGGTGCGGATTTCGACTGTCGATGGCACGAGTCGCGTATCGCACTAAAGGCTATCGGTATGTATCCGTTGCTGCGGTAATGGCTGCTGGAGGTTCCGCTCTTACAGCGGGTCATTTTTGAAGAGCGCAAAAATATAAAACCGACCTGGTTTGATAGGTTTGCGTTTTCGCAGTAGGGGCGGGCTTGCTTGCGAAGACGGTGTGTCAGCCAATGAATATATTGGTAGGGCTGGCCCCTTCGCGAGCAGGCTCGCTCCCACAGGGATTCCATGTGTGCGGTGCAACCTGTATCTGCCGGAGATCTAATGTGGGAGCGAGCCTGCTCGCGATAGCGGTGGCTCAGCTACGGAGATGCCAAGCGCTTGTCGCGCTGTTGCTGTTGCTGTTGCTGTTGCTCTGCTTTTGACTTTGATCTCGGCGCCCCGTTAACCACGCTGGCCGAACGCAGGCATTGCGCAGTGGGCATCCCGGCATGGATGCCGGGATAGCCGCGCTGGGCCATGGATGGCCCTTCGCGGCGGGCCCACGGAGCAATGCCGGAGTGAGGGCACACCGAGCCCAAGCGAGGTGCCGAGTGGTGGGGCAGAGCGTTTTTGGTTACTTTTGGGGCTCTTCCAAAAGTGACTCGCCGTAAGGGCGAAACCCTAAGCAGCCGTGACCGCAGCAACGGATATACACCCCATCTCATGACAAGAAGCAAAGCCCGCTGAACACTCAGGAACTCAGCTCCGAAGGCTTACGACTAGCCATCGCCGTCACCCCATATCCAATCAGCGCCGCCAGGATCGACCCGGTGAGAATCCCCATCCGATCCATCCCCGCATACTCACTGACCTCCGGCACGAACGCCAGGGAGCCGACGAACAGGCTCATGGTAAAACCAATGCCACAAAGAATCGCCACGCCCAGTATCTGCCCCCAATTGGCCCCGGCAGGCAGACTGGCGATGCCGATTTTCACCGCCAGCCAGGTCAGGCTGAACACGCCGACAGTCTTGCCCAGCAACAGGCCGATTGCGATGCCCATCGGGACATGATGGGTAAAGCTCTCGACCGTGACACCGCTCAGCGAAAGGCCAGCGTTGGCGAATGCGAACAGCGGCAAGATAATGTAGGCCACCCAAGGATGCAGCGCATGCTCAAGCGTTAGCAGGGGAGAGGTTTCAGCGTTTCTCGTGCGCAGTGGGATGCAGAATGCCAGCGTCACCCCCGCCAGCGTGGCATGCACGCCGCTCTTGAGCACACAGACCCAGAGAATCAAGCCGACCACCATGTACGGTCCGAGCTTGACCACGCCCAGCCGATTCATTGCCACCAGGGCCGCGATGCAGGCCGCGGCCAGCCCCAACGACAGGGTCGACAGCTCGCCGGAGTAGAACATCGCGATGATGACGATGGCGCCCAGGTCATCAATGATCGCCAGCGTCATCAGGAACAGCTTGAGCGATACCGGTACGCGCTTGCCAAGCAAGGCCAGCACGCCGAGGGCAAAAGCAATATCGGTAGCCGTAGGAATCGCCCAGCCAGCAAGCGCGGCAGGGTTGTCGCGATTGAGAAACCAGTAGATCAGCGCCGGCACCAGCATGCCGCCTATTGCCGCGGCCCCCGGCAGGACGATCTGCGAAGGTTTCGACAGTTGCCCGTCGAGCACCTCGCGTTTGACCTCCAGGCCAATAAGCAGGAAGAACAGCGCCATCAGGCCGTCATTGATCCATAGCAGCAACGGCTTGGCGATCTTCAACGCACCGACCTGGACGACCACGGGCGTGTCCAGCAGGCCGCCATACAGCCAGGACAGCGGAGAGTTGTTGATGACCAGGGCCAGCACGGCGGCGGCAATCAAGAGCAGGCCGCTGGCAGCTTCCAGCTGGAAAAACCGCGTCAGTGAGTTACGTAGAGCCAAGGTTGCTCTCCATTCATCAAATCAAAAAGATGGCACACCCTAACCCGTACTGATTGTTGTTAAAACAAAAGTTATATTCTTTTTTGTTATATGTCGTTACAGCGCTTGGGCCGGGCATTCTGGCAGTTGCCGGGCACATTGGACCTTAGCTGTACCTGTGCGGGATGTCGGTTTTTTCCTAAGCTGGTGTCTCGTATTTCCTGAATAGATCGTGCCCCCGGCCATCGGTCTGCCTGAAAGTCCTACCGGCCCTGCGAGAAAACACCATGAACAATCCCCGCCAATGGGCGCGTGAAGCCATCCGTATCATCGAGGCGGATTTCCAACGCAGTGCCGATACGCATCTGATCCCATTGCCGCTGGCCGGACTGCCGGGCATCGAGCTGTATTTCAAGGATGAGTCCAGCCATCCCACCGGCAGCCTCAAGCACCGACTGGCCCGCTCGCTGTTCCTGTATGCGTTGTGCAATGGCTGGCTCAAGCCCGGTGCACCGGTGATCGAGGCCTCCAGCGGCTCGACGGCGATTTCCGAGGCGTATTTTGCGCGATTGCTGGGCCTGCCTTTCATCGCGGTGATGCCTGCCACTACCTCCCGGGAAAAAATCGCCCAGATCGCCTTCTATGGTGGCCAAAGCCATCTGGTGGATGACCCTACGCAGATCTACGCCGAATCCGAACGTCTGGCCCGCGAGCATGACGGGCATTTCATCGACCAGTTCACCTACGCCGAGCGGGCCACAGACTGGCGGGCGAACAACAACATCGCCGAGTCGATTTTCCAGCAGATGCGCTTCGAGCGGCATCCAGAGCCCACCTGGCTGATCTCCAGCCCTGGCACGGGCGGTACAACGGCCACCTTGGGGCGCTACGTACGTTATCGCCAGCACAGTACCCGTGTGCTGTGTGCCGACGCCGAGCGTTCGGTATTTTTCGACTACTACCGCAGCGGCGATGCCAGCCTGCGCCTGGATTGCGGGTCGCGGATCGAAGGGATCGGTCGGCCACGGGTCGAAGCCTCGTTCCTGCCCAAGGTGATCGATGCGATGGTCAAGGTGCCGGACGCCCTGTCCCTCGCGGCCATGCACTACCTGGCCCAGCGACTGGGACGGCGGGTCGGCGGATCCAGCGGCACCAACCTGATCGGCGCGCTGATCGCCGCGAAGCGAATGGTGCAAGGCGGTGAGTCGGGGTCGATCGTGGCGATTCTGTGTGATGGCGGGGAGCGTTATGCCACGACTTATTACGATCCGGCGTGGCTCAAGGCCCAGGGGTATGAGTTGGACCCATTGATCGATGCGGTGGCGGGATGTGCGGAGCGCGGAGAAGCGCTGCCGGAGGGCGTGTTGCGGGCCAATATCTGAATCACTGGGATCCCCTGTGGGAGCGAGCTTGCTCGCGATAGCGGTGGATCAGCCAACGGATGAGTTGGAGGCCAAGCCGTCATCGCGAGCAAGCTCGCTCCCACAGGGGCCTGCTGTTCATTCAATCCAGATGAACAGCATTTCACAGTGGATGGATGTCAGTCGTTCAAGCCAAGAATATCCCGCGCCACCGCTTCGGCGATCCGGATCCCGTCCACACCCGCCGACAAGATCCCGCCGGCATAACCGGCGCCTTCACCCGCCGGGAACAGGCCCTTCACGTTCAGGCTCTGCAGCGTTTCGTTGCGGGTGATGCGCAGCGGCGATGAAGTCCGAGTCTCGATGCCGGTGAGTACCGCATCATGCAGCGAATAACCCCGGATCTGTTTTTCGAACGCCGGCAGCGCTTCACGGATGGCCTCGATGGCGAAATCCGGCAGAGCCAGGGCCAGGTCGCCCAGGGCAACCCCAGGCTTGTAGGACGGTTCGACGCTGCCCAGCGCCGTGGACGGCTTGCCGGCGATGAAATCACCCACCAGTTGCGCGGGGGCTTCATAGTTGCTGCCACCGAGCACGAAGGCGTGGGACTCCAGGCGCTCCTGCAACTCGATGCCCGCCAGCGGGCCACCCGGGTAATCCACTTCCGGCGTGATGCCGACGACGATGCCGGAGTTGGCGTTGCGCTCGTTGCGCGAGTATTGGCTCATGCCATTGGTCACGACGCGGTTCGGCTCGGAGGTCGCCGCCACCACGGTGCCGCCCGGGCACATGCAGAAGCTGTACACCGAGCGACCATTTTTCGCGTGGTGCACCAGTTTGTAGTCGGCGGCGCCGAGTTTCGGGTGGCCGGCATACTTGCCCAGGCGTGCGCTGTCGATCAGCGATTGCGGATGCTCAATACGAAAACCCACCGAGAACGGCTTGGCTTCCATGTACACGCCACGGCTGTGGAGCATGCGGAAGGTATCCCGGGCGCTATGGCCCAGGGCAAGGATCACGTGTTTCGAACGGATCTGCTCACCGCTGGCCAGCTCGACGCCAACCAGTTGGCCGTCCTCGATCAAAACGTCGGTAACTCGCTCGCCGAAGCGCACTTCACCGCCCAGGGCGCGAATCTGCTCACGCATGTTTTCGACGACGCCGGTCAGGCGGAACGTACCGATATGCGGCTTGCTGACATAGAGGATTTCTTCGGGGGCCCCGGCCTTGACGAACTCATGCAGGACCTTGCGCCCAAGGAACTTCGGATCCTTGATCTGGCTGTAGAGCTTGCCGTCGGAGAATGTCCCCGCGCCGCCTTCGCCGAACTGCACGTTGGACTCGGGGTTGAGCACGCTTTTACGCCACAGGCCCCAGGTGTCCTTGGTGCGCTGGCGTACTTCCGGGCCGCGCTCAAGGATGATCGGCTTGAAGCCCATCTGCGCGAGCAGCATGGCGGCGAAGATGCCGCACGGCCCGAAGCCGACCACGATCGGCCGCTCGCTCAAGTCCGCCGGTGCCTGGCCAACCACCTTGTAGCTGATGTCCGGCGCTTCGTTGACATTACGGTCATCGGCGAACTTGCGCAGCACACCGGCTTCATCGCGCACCGACAGGTCGATGGTGTAGATGAAGCACAGTTCGGAGGATTTCTTGCGGGCGTCGTAGCTGCGCTTGAACAGGGTGAAGTCGAGCAGGTCATCTTTGGCGATGCCCAGCCGCTGCACGATGGCAGGGCGCAAGTCTTCTTCGGGATGGTCGATCGGCAGCTTGAGTTCGGTGATTCGTAACATGACGGGGTCCGGTTCGCGGGGCGCACAACTGCGCCAAGGCGTTCTTCAAACCGGCGATTATAAGCCGCAATCCCGGTTTTCCGTGAGGTTAAAACCCGTCATGCGTCGAATCAGTCGTCGCGCGCGCCACCAAAGTAGGCGCAACCGCGCTGGACTTGACCGTTGACCCGCAACTCGGCGCTCATGTGCTGCACGCTGCCACTGGTGCTGTCGACGCAGCGTTGCGGCGTGACCCACAACTCGACCTTCTGGCCGTTGGCCTCGGTGCCGAGGTTGAAGCGGCCATCGCCCAACTGCTCCTCGACGTACGGCACCGCCAGCGGCGGCTGCCCTTCGCGATCCAGGACCAGGCCCTTGCCGCTGGCCTTAAGTGTCCATTCAGGGGCATGTCCCGCTGCCCGCAGAATCACCCGTTTGAAGTCAACATCATCGCAAGCGGTCCCGGAGCGTTCCAGGCGATACAGCTGCTCGACGTCCAGTTGGCTGTCGGTGCCGGCCGCTGCGCTGGAAACGATACGCCCGCGCAGATCGGCGAACAGTTTGCCGCGATCATCCGCCAGGGTGGCGGCTTGTTGCAGCACACTGGTGCCGCCGGTGTCGTTGACGATGTAGCGGCGCTGTTCCTGGCACGGCTGGAACACCAGCTTGCCATCGGCCGCCGTGAGTTCGCCCTGCATGCGCGTCTGGCCGGCATGGGAGGCGCTCTGGCGCGGGGCGTCGAGCAACTGGCAGCCGGCGAAAAGCGCAAGCGAGGCAATACACAACAGGGAACGGGCGGCACGCATCATTGGGTCTCCAGACAAGTGCCGCCACGTTACTCAGACTGATCCTTCATCACAAGGGGTCAGCCGACGTGAAAAGTCTGTCCGGTTTGCAGGCCTTCGACGCTCTTGGCGTAGGCCAATGCCACTTCAGCCGCAGGAACCGGCTTGTAGCCGCGGAAGTACGGCGCATATTTGTCCATCGCTTCCAGCAATACGTTCGGGCTTACCGAGTTGAGCCTGAGGCCCCGGGGCAGCTCGATTGCCGCAGCGCGCACAAAACTGTCGAGGGCGCCGTTCACCAGGGCCGCCGAGGCGCCGCTCTTGATCGGGTCGTGGCTGAGTACGCCGGTGGTGAGGGTAAAGGATGCGCCGTCATTGGCGAATTCGCGGCCGATCAATACAAGATTGACCTGACCCATCAACTTGTCTTTCAAACCGAGGGCGAAGCTTTCTTCGGTCATGTCGCCCAGCGGCGCGAAAGTGACGTTGCCCGCCGCACAAACCAAGGCATCGAAGCGGCCGGTTTTTTCGAACAGGGCGCGGATCGAGGCGCTGTCGCTGATATCCACTTGCACATCACCGCTGTGGCGGCCGATACGGACAATTTCATGACGGGGCGACAACTCGTTAGCGATGGCCGAACCGATGGTTCCGTTGGCGCCGATCAACAGGATTTTCATGGACTGATCCTCAAATGGGGTGGACGAGGTTGCAGTCTAGAGTGGATTTTCCTGGGGATAAGCGTGCTAATAGGAAACCTTTGGTTTTCATTTGGAAACAATCCAATGAGCGAGATCGATGATCTGGCAGCGTTTGCCGTGCTGGTCGAGGCCGGTAGTTTTACCCTGGCGGCGCAGCGGTTGGGATGCAGCAAGGGGCAGTTGTCCAAGCGCATCAGCCTGCTGGAGGAGCGGTTTTCAGTGATCCTGCTCCAGCGCACGACGCGACGCCTGAGCCTGACGGCGGCGGGTGCGGCGCTGTTGCCCCAGGCCCAGGCCTTGTTGGTGCAAGTGGAAAGGGCGCGTCAGGCGTTGGCCCGCTTGAAGGGTGAAATTTCCGGGCCGGTGCGGATGACGGTGCCGGTTTCGTTGGGCGAAACCTTTTTTGAAGGCCTGCTGACCGAGTTCGCTCTCGCCTACCCCGACGTGCAGATCGAGTTGGAGCTCAATAACGGTTACCGCGATTTATCGCGCGATGGGTTTGATCTGGCGATCCGCTCGGATGCGGCGATCGACGAGCGGCTCGTGGCGCGCCCGCTGCTGGCCTGGCATGAACTGACCTGCGCCAGCCCGGCCTATCTGGAACGCTTCGGTGAGCCCGCGGTTCCCCAGGCCCTGGCGGAGCACAAATGCCTGCTCAACAGTCACTACAGCGGTCGTGAGGAATGGTTGTACCACCAGCAACATGAATTGCTGCGGGTGCGGGTGTCCGGGCCGTTTGCCAGCAACCATTACAGCCTGTTGAAAAAAGCCGCCCTGGCCGGCGCTGGAATCGCCCGTCTGCCGTCGTATCTGCTTGACCAGGAACTGGCCGACGGCCGCCTGCGCTGGTTGCTGCGGGACTTTCAGACCCGTCGCATGCCGATGTATCTGGTGCATCCATATCAGGGAGGGTTGCCCAAGCGTACGCAGGTGCTGGCTGATTATCTGATTGAATGGTTCAAACGCAGCGGGGAGGCGCTGGATCGGTTGTAATCGGTCCCTGTGGCGAGGGAGCTTGCTCCCGCTCGGTTGCGCAGCGACCGCAAAATCTTAGGGCCGCTACGCAGCCCAGCGGGAGCAAGCTCCCTCGCCACGGGGGCGTGCGCATCTAGATGAAAAAAAACGGCCCGAAGGCCGTTTTTTCTATCGCGACAGATTCAACCGCCCAGGTACGCCTCGCGCACTTTCGGGTCGGTCAGCAGTGCTTCACCGGTGCCTTGCATCACCACGCGACCGTTCTCCAGCACGTACGCCCGGTCAGCGATCTTCAGCGCCTGGTTGGCATTCTGCTCCACCAGGAACACCGTCACGCCATCCTTGCGCAGCTGTTCGATGATGTCGAAGATCTGCTGGATGATGATCGGCGCCAGGCCCAGCGACGGCTCGTCGAGCAGCAGCAGCTTGGGCTTGCTCATCAGTGCACGACCGATGGCGAGCATCTGCTGTTCGCCGCCGGACATGGTGCCGCCGCGCTGGGTAAAACGCTCTTTCAGGCGTGGGAAAAGGTGCAGCACCTTGTCCATCTGCTCCTGAAAGTCGCCCTTGTCGGTAAAAAAACCGCCCATTGCGAGGTTTTCTTCCACGGTCAGCCGGGCAAATACCCGACGGCCTTCAGGCACCACGGCGATGCTCTTGCGCATGATTTGCGCCGAGTCCTGGCCCACCAGATCCTCACCCATGTAGCGGATGCTGCCGCTGTGGGCCTGCGGCGAACCGCAGAGTGTCATCAGCAGGGTGGACTTGCCGGCGCCGTTGGCACCGATCAGCGTGACGATTTCGCCCTGGCGGACCTCGACGTTGACGCTGTGCAGCGCCTGGATCTTGCCGTAGAAGGTGGAAACGTTTTCGAACTGCAGCATTTACGCTTCCCCCAGGTAGGCTTTGATCACTTCAGGATTGTCGCGGATCTGTTCCGGCGTACCATCGGCCAGGGGCGTGCCCTGGTTGATCACGACGATGTGGTCGGAAATGCTCATGACCAGCTTCATGTCATGCTCGATCAGCAGCACGGTCACGTTGTGCTCCTCGCGCAGCACGCTGATCAGCGCCTTCAGGTCTTCGGTTTCCTTCGGGTTCAGGCCGGCGGCCGGTTCGTCGAGCATGAGGATCCGCGGACGGGTCATCATGCAGCGGGCGATTTCCAGGCGCCGTTGCTGACCGTAGGCCAGGGTCCCGGCGGTACGGTTGGCGAACTCGGTAAGGTTGACCTTGTCCAGCCAGTACTCGGCGTACTCCATGGCCTCGCGTTCGCTCTTGCGGAACGCCGGGGTCTTGAACAGGCCGGCAAAGAAGTTGGTGTTCAGGTGACGATGCTGGGCAATCAGCAGGTTTTCGACCGCCGTCATGTCCTTGAACAGCCGCACGTTCTGGAAGGTCCGCACCACGCCCTTGCGGGCAATGTGATGACCGGGCAGGCCCTGGATCGGTTCGCCGTCCAGCAGGATGGTGCCGCCGGTAGGCTGGTAGAAACCGGTCAGGCAGTTGAACACGGTGGTCTTGCCCGCGCCGTTCGGCCCGATCAAGGCAACCACTTGTTTCTCTTGCACAGTCAGGGCCACGCCGTTGACCGCCAGCAGTCCGCCGAAGCGCATGCTCAGATTTTCGACTTTCAGGATCTCGCGGCTCATTTGCGCAGCTCCATGTGCGGGCGTTGCATAGGCAGCAGACCTTGAGGACGCCAGATCATCATCAGCACCATCAAGGCGCCGAACATCAACATGCGGTATTCGCTGAATTCACGCATCATTTCGGGCAGCAGGATCATCACGATCGCCGCCAGGATCACACCCAATTGCGAGCCCATCCCGCCCAGCACGACGATGGCGAGGATGATCGCCGACTCGATGAAGGTGAAGGACTCGGGCGTCACCAGGCCTTGGCGAGCGGCGAAGAAGCTACCGGCGAAACCGGCGAACGCAGCACCCAGGGTAAAGGCCGAAAGCTTGATCACGGTCGGGTTGAGACCCAGCGCACGGCAGGCGATTTCGTCTTCGCGCAAGGCTTCCCACGCACGGCCGATCGGCATGCGCAGCAGGCGGTTGATGACGAACAACGCGGCCAGGGCCAGCAGCAGGGCGACCAGGTAGAGGAAGATCACCTTGTTGATCGAGTTGTATTGCAGGCCGAAGTACTCGTGGAAGGTCTGCAGGCCTTCGGCGGCTTTACGTTCGAAGGTCAGGCCGAAGAACGTCGGCTTCTCGATGTTGCTGATGCCGTTCGGGCCGCCGGTGATGTCGGTCAGGTTGCGCAGGAACAGACGGATGATCTCGCCAAAACCCAGGGTCACGATCGCCAGGTAGTCGCCGCGCAAGCGCAGGACCGGGAACCCCAGCAGAAAACCGAAGGTGGCGGCCATCATTCCGGCGATCGGCAGGCAGATCCAGAAGCTCAGGCCGAAGTAGTGCGACAGCAGCGCGTAGCTGTAGGCCCCGACGGCGTAGAAGCCGACATAACCCAGGTCCAGCAGGCCGGCCAGGCCCACGACGATGTTCAGGCCGAGGCCGAGCATCACGTAGATCAGGATCAGCGTGGCGATGTCCACCGCGCCGCGAGAGCCGAAGAACGGCCATACCAGGGCCACGACGATCAGGCCCAGCACGATCCAGCGCTGGGTCGACGGCAGGGTCAGGAAGTTGCTGGCCTTGGCCGGGATCACCGGCACGCCGGGCGACGCTTTCCACGCCGCACTGATCTGCGTGCTGAACAGCACCCGCAGGAACATCAGGACGGAACATACGGCGATGGTCGCCAGGATGGTCGGGCTGGTGCCGTGCACTTCCAGGTTGATACCAACGATGGTCAGTTTGAGACCGAGTACCGGATAGGCCACGGCCCAGACCAGCAGGGCGCTGAAGAGCGCCGATTTGAGATGCCTAGTCATACTTTCTCAACCTCCGGACGGCCCAGGATGCCGGTCGGCCGGAATAACAGAACCAGAACCAACAAGCCGAACGCCACGACGTCCTTGTACTGGTCGCCGAAAATGTCGGCACCAAAGGCTTCCGCCACGCCCAGCACCAATCCGCCGAGCATCGCGCCGGGGATGCTGCCGATGCCGCCGAGCACCGCGGCGGTAAAGGCTTTCAGGCCCACGAGGAAACCGGCGTTGGGGTTGATGACGCCATATTGCATGCTCAACAGCACCGCGGCGATGGCCGCCAGGGCCGCACCGATGACGAAGGTCAGGGCGATGATGTTGTTGGTGTTGATGCCCAGCAGGTTGGCCATCTTGATGTCCTCGGCGCAGGCGCGGCAGGCGCGGCCCAGGCGGGAACGGGAGATGAACAGCGTAAGGCCGAGCATGGCGACCAGGGTCACCACGAACACCACGATTTGCATGTAGGAAATCAGCACTTCATGTGCCCCGCCTGGCCCGATGGCGAAGTTGCCCGGAATCAGGTTGGGAATGGATTTGTCCTTGGAGTCTTGCGAAAGCAGTACCGTGTTCTGCAGGAAGATCGACATACCGATGGCGGAAATCAGCGGGATCAGACGGTTGCTGCCGCGCAGCGGGCGGTAGGCGATCCGTTCGATGCTGTAGCCATAAGAACTGGTAACCACGATGCTCGCGATGAAAGCTGCGGTCATCAACAGCGGGACACTGTCGAGTCCCATCATGGCCAGCCCGGCGATGGCGATGAACGCCACGTAGGAGCCGATCATGTACACCTCGCCGTGGGCGAAGTTGATCATTCCAATGATGCCGTAGACCATCGTATAGCCGATGGCGATCAGGGCATACGTGCTGCCAACGGTCAGGCCGTTAACCAGCTGCTGGAAGAAGTGATAGATGTCAGGCATTACAGCGCTCCTAAAAACCTGATACGCATTTCACTGGTGGAGTCATTTTCCCGCCCGGGTCCCGTGGATCTGCATCCACTTCGAACACGAGGTTTGCCAGCGAACCGCTGATGACGGTTTTGAGATTTTCAGGTGGGGAGACTGGCGGATCACGCCAGCGCGGCCCAATACATTTAAAACAAAGCCCACGGCACGCCGTGGGCTTTATTGGCAGTCAGTCAGGCCAGGCCTTACTGAGGCGAAGCTTCGGTTTTAGGTTTGCCGAAATGCCACTCGTAAACCACGAACTTGAAGTCCTTCAGGTCGCCCTTCGCGTCGAAGCTCAGGTCACCGGTTGGGGTCTTGAAGGTGCCGGCGTGGATGGCTTCAGCCACTTTTTCCGGATCTTCGCTCTTGGTGGAAGTGATGGCCTGGGCGATCACTTGCACAGCCGAGTAGGACGGGAACACGAACGGACCGCTCGGGTCTTCTTTCTTGGCCTTGAACGCGTCAGCCAGGGCGACGTTGGCCGGATCCTGGTCGAACGATTTCGGCAGGGTCACCAGCAGGCCTTCGGAGGATTCCTTGGCGATTTGCGAGATGGAGTCGTTGCCCACGCCTTCCGGACCCATGAACTTGGCTTTCAGGCCTTTTTCCTGGGCTTGACGCAAGATCAGGCCCAGCTCCGGGTGGTAGCCGCCGTAGTAGACGAAGTCGACGTTGGCTTGCTTGAGCTTGGCGATCATCGAGGAGAAGTCCTTGTCGCCGGCGTTGACGCCTTCGAACACGGCAACCTTGGTGCCTTTCTTCTCGAGGGTGGCTTTCACCGCGCTGGCGATGCCTTCGCCGTACTGTTGCTTGTCGTGCAGGACCGCAACGATCTTCGGCTTGACGTGGTCGGCGATGTAGTTGCCGGCCGCAGGGCCTTGAGCGCTGTCCAGGCCGATGGTGCGGAAGATCATCTTGTAGCCGCGCGCGGTGATGTCCGGGCTGGTGGCGGCCGGAGTGATCATGATCACGCCTTCGTCTTCGTAGATATCCGAAGCCGGCTGGGTGGAGCTGGAGCACAGGTGGCCCACCACGAACTTGACGCCGTCGTTGACGACCTTGTTCGCAACCGCGACCGCTTGTTTTGGATCACAGGCGTCGTCGTATTCAACGGCGACCAGTTGCTTGCCGTCGACGCCACCCTTGGCGTTGATCTGCTCGATGGCCATTTTCGCGCCACTGAACTGCATGTCGCCGTATTGGGCTACAGGGCCGGTTTTCGGGCCGGCGATGCCGATCTTGATGGTGTCGGCGGCGAACGAATGGCTGGCAACCCCGGCCAGAACCATAGCGGCAAACAGTTTGGAAATCTGCTTAGTAGCCTTAGTCATAGTGCTCCACTCATGCTGTTGTAGTTTTTATAGTCCTGGCGCCGTAGCAGCAGAACCGGGTCAGATATCTTGGATACCCACGCGGAAAATGCCCCCGGCAACTGTACCGGTACAGTGTAGAGCGCCGATTGTTGGCAAGGGAAGCTGGCGCTTGGGGGCAAAGCCTGGGGGTGTCGCTTTATTGAAAGAAAAAGACAGATTCGCGGCGGGGTTTGTCCGGTCAAATCGGCAATCCTTGGCTTTCCTGCGCTTTTCAATCGGTGCTGCAATTGCAACCGGGTTTTTCTGCCAGACCACCGACGTTATCATTCGCGCCGATTTCTTTTCCGGACAGCTCCCATGAATCAAGAACCTAGCACCCTCTATGCCAAATTGCTCGGTGAAACCGCATCCATTTCCTGGAAGGAGCTGGAACCGTTCTTTGCCAAGGGTGCCCTATTGTGGGTCGATCCGGCACTGGATCTGATCGCCGCCGCCGAGGCCATTGCCGAGGACGAAGGTACCAAAGTCGCCGCCTGGCTGGCCGGCGGGCAGCTCGCCAAGCTGTCTGAAACGCGGGCGCTGGATTTTCTCGAGCGTGATCCGCTGCTGTGGGCCGTGGTGGTTTCGCCGTGGATCATGATCCAGGAAAGGGCGTCGAATTGATCGGTGCACCAAGTTGGTTCGTGTTTCGGCATCTCGGAAAGTGTGTAGGTGAGTAGCGTGATGACAGCCTGCCGTGGCGAAACGCCACAGGGCAGGGTGACGTATACGTAACGGGAACAGTTTTTGGCGCGGCCGGTGGGCTGCCTAATTGTTTCTGGATGTTGTTTTGTAGTGCCGCTCATGGCCCCTTCGCGAGCAGGCTCGCTCCCACAAGGGATATGTGTTCACAAATCCTGTGGGAGCGAGCCTGCTCGCGAAGCGGTGTCACGCCAGCCTCAATAACTCTTGCCAGTATGGTTATTCAGCGAAATAACCTTGGTCTTGCCGATCCGGTGACGGTAGATCTCGCGCAGGTACTTGATCGACTTCTTCACGCAGTCGCGGGACAGGCGGATGTCATTGATCGAGACAAACTTGTCCTTGTCACTGATCAGCTCGCGGTACTTCTTCTCGTACATCGGCTTGATCGCGTACCAGTTGGTGTCGAGGATCTTCGCCGGGTTCTCGAATTCGTTGAGCAACTCATCGATGCGTGCTTCGTCGAATTCTTCATTGATGATGAAGTCCAGGATCGAGTTGTCCAGGGTCTCGTCGAAGCGATACGGCGTGCGGGCAAAGCAGCGCTTGATGAACGCCACGATCAGGGTCAGGAAGTCATCCGACAGGCACGGGCTCTTGGCGATCAGGGTAGTCAGCGACAAGTTGGCCGAGGCGCCGATCACCAGCGCATAGCGCTTGAGCGTGGTGTTCGGGAACAGGCTGTTGAGGTGGGTCTTGAGCCGGTTCAGGTCCATGTAGGACAGCTTGTAGTCCTTGGGCAGCGAGACGATCGACACCACCGACGAGCAATTCTTGAAGAAGTGCAGGTCGTGCAGGGCGGCGGCGTCGTAGCCGGAATTCTTGTATTGCTCCAGCGAGGCCCGGTAGCGCTTGGATTCGATGGGCAGCAGGCTGATGCCTTCGATGGCCTGGGTGACCTTGTTGAAGTGCGGCAGGTCGATGGAGCGGAAGAACAGGTCGTCGATGTTCAGGCGCGGCGGCTCTTTTTCGAACACCTTGAACTTGTCGCCGCTCGGCGCCGGGGTTTCCGGAACGACGGATTCAGCGTAGGCAATCGCTACCGGGCCGGCCAGGCTCATGAACAGGTCGTTTGCGTCGAGGCGGATGGTCTCGCCGATGTCGATGCCGGCGCGCCGGAAGTAGTTCTGGTCGTAGTCGGTGGTCACGGCCTGGGCCGTCAGGATGTTGAAGATCTGCTGGGAAATATACTGGTTGGCGTGCTTTTCCATGGCATTGACATCAATGTTCTGGATGTTGCCGTCATCGCTTTCTTCGGCGTAGCGCATGATGTCGTTGGAGATCAGCATCATCGCGTTCCATGGCCGGATACGGCCCATGACGCTGGCTTCGCTGCTGTCTTCGTTGGCGAAGTTGTACGAGAAATCCCATTCTTCCGAGAGGTATTTGCACAGCAGCCGTCCGGCGTTGATGTGCAGCGCCTCGGACATTTCACTGCGATGATCGGAAATGTTCGGCAGCACGCAGATGCCGCTGGTGAAAATCGGTTCGAAGACGAAGGAGTGGCCGCTCTTGCTGTCGTGTTCGTCCATCGGCTTGGTGTCGAACGTCTTGTTCATGTACGAGTACTGCTGGGCCAGGCCGAACTCCGAAGCCATGCCCGAACCGGTACCGCCACCGGCGCTGAAGATCGAGAAGTACAGCCGCGACTGGTTGGCCTTGATGCCGCAGCTATCGATCAGGTACGAGTGGATCATTTTCCAGTCGGGGCTGGAGAAGCGCTGGGTGTCCTTGTTCAGGATGATCTTCGCCAGGTACTGGCCGAGGATCGGCGCGTTACCGGCACCACCCGCATGGACTTCGGAGAGGTCCATGATTTTCATTTTGCTGTAGTCGCGCAAGAACCCGCTTTTTTCGCCCTTGCGGGAAAAACGGATACGCCCGGCGATGTCTTTGTCCAGGTCGCCGAGCATGACCAGCGGTTCCACCAGGAACACCGGTTTGCTGGCCTTGCTGGTCCCCAGGCGCAGGTTGCGCATCCACTGCGCGGGGCGATAGCCCTTGTCACCGTAGTGCTTGTCTTCGGCGTTGAATTCGTTGAGATAGAACTTGCGCGCGTTGTAGACCAGTTCCGCGACGTCCAGGGCGATGTTGGAGCCGCAGCGTCCGAGGCCGATAAGGCACACCGAGGGGAATTCCTGCTGGCCACGTTCGCTCTCGTCATCCACCAGGTGTGGCGGGCGCGGGAACACGGCATCGCGCAGGCCGTCGAGGTTGTCGAGGATGCGGTCGGTGTTGGTCTCGGTGAAATACAGGTATTGCTGGGTCGCCAGCGATCGCGAGCTGCTCGACAGCGTCGAGGCTTCAGGGCCGTTGGCGGCTGGGCTCAGGGTCAGATCGGAAACCGCAGTGGCTGATTTTTTGGAGGTCATTGTGCGCCGTATGCCTGTAGTGGTCGGCTCGGCGACAAGCTGTCATCGAGTCATCACGGAATGGGATCGCGTCTTCCTGCTGCGCGAATATGGCCCCAGCGTCAGGCGCTGGCCTGAACGTTCGCTGGGAAATCCTTCATGTTGAATCGGCCAACATTCGTTGATCTTTAATCAAAGGAGGCTAAATGATGGCAGTGCCGGTATGCGTGTGGGTGCGTTGATTGATTTCAGCCACCACCGCTTGCAGTTCAGCCAGCGGCACCGGACGGCTGAGCAGGTAGCCTTGAATGAAATCGCAGTCATGGCGCTTGAGAAAATCATACTGCTCGACGGTTTCGACGCCTTCGGTGACGACCTGTAAATGCAGGGCATGGGCCATGACGATAATGGCCTGGACGATTTCCATGTCCTGGGGCGTCCTGGGAATGTCCTGGATGAATGAACGGTCGATCTTCAGCGTATCGAGTGGCAGGCGCCTGAGGTAAGACAGGGACGAATAGCCGGTGCCGAAGTCGTCTATCGACAATGAGACTCCGAGGGCGCGAATCTGCCGCAGCAATACGAGGGTCTTGGGAAGGTCCCCCATCAGCGCATTTTCGGTCACTTCCAATTCCAGTCGCTGTGGCGCCACCCCGCTGGCGCGAAGGGCGTGTTCGATTTCGCCAGCCAGTTCCTCTCGCGCCAGGGTCAGGGGCGAGCAGTTCACTGCAATTCCAAGCGTTTCACAATCGTCGCAGGACAATGCGCCCAAGTCCTCGCAGGCTTTGCGCAGCACCCAGTTGTCCAGTTCGGCAATCAGGTCGTTGGCTTCCGCGATGGCAATAAATCGATCCGGCGTCAGCAATCCGTGTGCCGGATGTTGCCAGCGAACCAGTGCTTCAAGTTTGGTAACACGACCGATTTTAAGGTCATAGATCGGCTGGTAGTGCAGCATCAACCCGGTGTCTTTGCGCAGGGCGTAGCGCAGCTCTTCTTCAAGTTGCAACTCCAGGGTGGCGCGGGTCGTAAGGTGTGAGCTGAAAAAATGCAACCCGTTACGGCCGCCGTCCTTTGACTGATACAGCGCCAGGTCGGCGTTCTTCAGCAGTTCTTCGCTGGTTCTGCCGTCTTCCGGAAACAGGCTGATGCCGATGCTGGTGGTCATGACTACGCGCCGTCCGGACAAATCGATGGGCTCTTTCATTTTCGACATGATGCGCTGGGCCATCAGTCGCGCTTCTTCACGGTCGTGCAAGCTGGTGAGGAGGCAGAACTCGTCGCCTCCGAAACGTGCCACCACGTCATCATGGCCGCGCACCGAGGCCTTGATATAGCTCGCCAGAACTTTGAGAAGTTCGTCGCCGGCATCATGGCCAAGGCTGTCATTGATCCGTTTGAAGTGATCGATGTCGAGGAACATCACGGCCAGCATTCCGCCTTTCTGGGTTTTCTCGATGAGTTTTTCAGCAAAGATCTGGTTGAAGCCGCGGCGGTTGAGCAGATTGGTCAAGGGGTCGTAGTGGGCTACCTGTTGAAGCGACAGACGTGCCTGGTCCAGTTCGCTGACCAGCGTGTTGACCCGCTGCAGATCGTGCTCCTTGTGCTGCAGCTTCTTGTCCGCCAGTGCCGCACCGATACTGCTGCCGATGATCAGCAGTGTCATAAGCGCCACCGTCAGCCCGAGTCGCTGGTGATCGTTGCCGCCGGACAGCGATTGAAAGTTGCCCTCGGGAAGTACCAGGCTGAGCGCCGCCATGCCGGTGAAATGCATGCTGACAATACCGGCCCCGAGCACCAGGCTGGCAATATATTTAAGCTGTTTGTGGACGATGCCGGTGCCATCGCGCAGGTGACTGGCAATCAATAGGGCGGCCAGACTGGCACCGATGGCGATCAGGATGGAGAGCGCGAAGAGGGCCGGTTGGTAATAGATAGTTGCATTCGATCGCAGGGCGGCCATGCCCACGTAATGCATGATCGCGATGCCGAGGCCGATCCACACCGCCGCCTGCAGGTACTGCCGGAAACTCAGATCAGGGTGGCTGAGGGTATGCATGGCCAGCCATGAGGCGGTCAGGGCAAATAACAGCGAGAGCAGGGTGGTGGGCAGGTGATAATGGATTTCAATCGGCACCTGGAACGCCAACATGCTGATGAAATGCATGGACCAGATACCGCCCGCCAAACAGCCAGCGCCGACCCAGCGCCAGAGACGTCGGGACGCGGTTTTTTCCACGTTCCCGACCCGTTCGGTCATATCCAGCGTAGCGAAACTGGCCGTGCAGGCCACTAGATAGGCCAGCAACACCAGGAAAGGGTTATGGCTGCAATCGAGTATGACCTGCCCAGTTCCGGGCAGTTCGGTCATGAAATGTAAACCAAGCCACTCCATAGCACGTTTCGTCCCTTGGTAATCCTGGCCTGCGCGGTGGGTACTGGCGAACCCTGGTAATGTCGGCGGCGTTGCATAGCATCCAACGTAGCGTAGTAGCATTTTGGTTTCAGGGTTAGGTGGAGCGGTTGGAGCTTTGAAAAAACCTTCTTTGCAGATAACGGCTCCCATGGGCGGGTATCAGCCCTACGAATAGTTACAGACAGCATTGGCGGCCATGACTAGATTGTTGGTTCCGGGCTCGAACGCGTTGGCAATGAAGCCCAAGACAATAAAAAGAGACGGACCCATGCAGAACTCGACCCAAGCGGCGAATGCCTGGCGCATTCTGTTCCTGCTGTTCCTGGCCAACCTGTTCAATTTTTTCGACCGCACCATCCCGGCGATCATCATCGAACCGATCCGCATGGAGTGGAGCCTCAGCGACTTCCAGATCGGCATCATCGGTACCGCCTTCACCATCGTCTATGCCATCGCGGGCCTGCCATTGGGACGCATGGCCGATACCGGTTCGCGCAGCAAACTGATGGGCTGGGGCCTGGCGGCCTGGAGCGGGCTGACGGCGGTAAACGGCCTGGTGGGCAGTTTCTGGGCGTTCCTGGTGGTGCGCATGGGCGTGGGCATCGGTGAAGCCAGTTATGCGCCGGCGGCCAACTCGTTGATCGGCGATCTGTTCCCGGCGCACCGTCGGGCTCGGGCGATGGGCATTTTCATGCTGGGACTGCCGCTGGGCCTGCTGCTGGCGTTTTTTACCATTGGCGCGATGGTCAAGGCGTTCGACAGCTGGCGCGCGCCGTTCTTCATTGCGGCGGTGCCGGGCCTGGTGCTGGCGGTGTTCATGTTTTTCATCAAGGAACCCAAGCGCGGCGCGGCGGAAACCGTGGCGGTGTCCCAGGAAAAGGTCGACAAGCCGATTCGCCGGGTGCTGGCGATTCCAACCTTTCTCTGGCTGATCCTGGCGGGGTTGTGCTTCAACTTCGCCACCTATGCCTGCAACTCCTTCCTGGTGCCGATGCTGCAGCGTTATTTCGGGATGCCGCTGCACGAGGCGGCCGTGGCGACCGGGATCATGGTCGGCGTGACCGGGTTGTTCGGGCTGACCCTCGGCGGCTGGGTGGCCGACAAGATCCACCAGCGCGTGCCCAACGGCCGGCTGCTGTTCGCGGCATTCAGCCTGGCCATCTCCACGGTGACTACAGCGTGGGCGTTGCATGCCGGGCGCATCGAGATCGGCGTGTTCGTCGCGGTGTTCAGTGTCGGCTGGCTGTTTGCCTATAACTTCTACACCTGCGTCTACACCGCGATCCAGGACGTGGTGGAGCCGCGCCTGCGGGCCACGGCGATGGCGTTGTATTTCGCCGGGCTGTATCTGCTCGGCGGCGGCCTTGGGCCGGTGGTGGTCGGCGGCTTGTCCGACTACTTCGCCCACACGGCCATGGCGGTCGCAGGCGCCCCGCAAATGACCGAAGCGTTCAAGGCGATCGGCCTGCATGACGCGATGTACCTGATCCCGGTGGCGCTGCTGTTGACCATGGTGTTCCTGTTCCTGGCCTCTCGCTGCTTCGTGCGCGATGCCAAGCGGATGAAGGAAGGGATGAGCGCGGTGGTGGTGCCCGAAGGTGTCGTGGGGGCGGCCTAACTGGATTTTGTGGCGAGGGAGCTTGCTCCCGCTGGGCCGCGAAGCGGCCCCAAAAATTCCCCTGCTCACTCAGGATTTTGGGCCTGCTGCGCAGTCCAGCGGGAGCAAGCTCCCTCGCCACATAGGTCAGTGCCATCCGCACTAGCGAGTTTTTTCTTCTCGCCCGCGCAACAGGCAATCGGGCATTGCCAGCGCCGCCGCCAACCCCAGCAACGACACCGCCGCGCTGATCATCAGCAAATGCCGGAACGTCGCTTGCAGTTCCTCGCACAAGGCATCCCGTGCCGCGCCCGGCGCGGCGTTCAGGCCGTCGAGCAGCACGTTGCCGGAATGCCCTTCGCCGGTCACTGACGAACCGGCGAGCTGGGCAAAACCTGAATCCTGCAATAGCGCCAGCAGCAGCGCCGACATCAATGCCACGCCGACCGCGCCGCCCAGTGAGCGGAACAGGTTGGTGGTGCTGGTGGCCACGCCGATGTCCCGTTGCTGCACCGAATTCTGCGAACCCACCAGCGAGGTGGGAAATTGCATGCCGGACGCGATGCCGCCAAGCAGCATGAACAGGCTGCTAAGCCAGAATGCCGCGGGCGGGGTGAAGGCCATGCCGAGGATGGCGAACGGGAAGAGCAGGGCGCCACTGAGGATCATCGGTTTGTAGCGACCGGTGATCGAGGTGCGCCGTCCGGCGAAATAGGCGCCCATCGGCAGGCCCATCGCCAGTGGCAGCAGGTGCAGCGCGGCACTGTCGGCCCCGGCGCCGGTCACGCTCTGGAAGCGCAACGGCACCAGCACCGTCAGCGAGATCGCCTGGAAACTGGTGAAGAACACCGTGCACCAGCACAGCACCGCGCTGCGGTTGACGAACAGGTGCATGGGCAGCAACGGCTCCCGGGCGCGGCGCTCATGCCAGGCGAATACCCCCAGCACGACCACGGCGCCACCGAGCAGCCCGAGCACTTCGCGGCTGTGCCAGGCGTGACCCTGGCCCACCTGGGTGATGCCCAGCAGCAAGGCAGTCAGGCCGATGATCAGCAACACGGTGCCCAGGTAGTCGATGATGGGCGTGCGTTGCGGCACCGGCAGCCCCACCAGTGTGCGCCGGGCCACCAGCCAGGCGCCCAGGCCCAGCGGCAGGTTGATCCAGAACACCCAGCGCCAGGACAGGTATTCGGTCATGTAACCGCCCAGCACCGGCCCGGCGACGCTGGCCACCGCATACATGCTGCTGAAGTAGCCCTGGTAACGGCCACGTTCCCTGGGCGGGATGATGTCGCCGATGATCGCCTGGCTCACGGAAATCATCCCGCCAGCGCCGATGCCCTGGAAAATCCGCGCCAGTACCAGTTGTTGCATGTCCTGCGCCAGGCCGCAGAACAGCGAGGCGAGCGTGAACAGGCCCATGCCGAACAGCATCAATGGCCGCCTGCCGTACAGGTCGCCCAGCTTGCCGTAGATCGGCACCGCAACGGTCATCGCGACCATGTAGCCGGAGATCACCCAGGCCAGCAGGCTGACATCCTTGAATTGCGCGGAAATCGCCGGCATCGAGACGGCGACGATGGTCTGGTCCAACGCACCGAGGAAAATCGCCAGCATCAGCGCCACCAGCACGCTGCGAATGGCGGGTTGCGGGACATGAGGCGTATCGAGCTGATTCAAGGCTGGACCTGCGGGCATCGCGCCAGGGAGGCGAATAGACGGGAGCCCGCAGTTTAAATCGATAGTTGGCTATTCGATAGCCTCATAAGGAAGGCCGACATAGTTTTCCGCAATGGTTTTTCGACCGGCCTCGGAGTCGACGAAATACTCCAGCTCCGCTTCGCTGATGCGCTGGTTGAACGCATCGTCGTCGAAGCGATGCAGCATCGAAGTCATCCACCAGGAGAACCGTTCGGCCTTCCAGACCCGCCGCAGGCAAATGGCCGAATAGCGTTCCAGGAGGTCCACGCGACCGTCGCGATAGACCTTGAGCAAGATGTTGAACAACGTACTGACGTCGCTGGCGGCCAGGTTCAGTCCCTTGGCACCGGTGGGCGGGACGATGTGGGCGGCGTCGCCGACCAAAAACATCCGCCCGTACTGCATCGGTTCGACGACAAAACTGCGCAACGGCGCGATGCTTTTTTCGATGGACGGGCCGGTCACCAGCGCTTCGGCCAGGTCGGCGGGCAGGCGGTTTTTCAGCTCGCTCCAGAAACGCTCGTCCGGCCAGTCGGCTATTTGCTCCTCGGCGGGTACTTGCAGGTAATAGCGGGTGCGAGTTCTCGAGCGCATGCTGCACAGGGCAAAGCCGCGCTCATGGCGGGCGTAGATCAGCTCCTCATGGACCGGCGGGGTGTCGGCCAGGATGCCGAGCCAGCCGAACGGGTAGACGCGCTCGAAGACCTTGAGTTTTTCCGCCGGGATCGATTGCCGCGCGACGCCGTGGAAGCCGTCGCAGCCGGCCACGTAATCGCAGTCCAGACGCCAGGTTTCGCCCGCATGCTCGAAGGTCACGAAGGGCTGGTCGGTCTGCAGGTCGTGGGGCTGGGCGTTATCGACCTGGTACAGGGTCTGCGCGCCGCAGGCCTGGCGGGCAGCCATCAGGTCGCGGGTGACTTCGGTCTGGCCGTAGACCATGACGTTCTGGCCGCCGGTCAGTCCCTTCAGGTCAATGTGCACGCGCCGGCCATTGAGGACCAGCTCGAAGCCATCATGGGGCAGGCCTTCGGCATCCATGCGCTGGCCGACCCCGGCCTGGCGCAGCAACTGCACCATGCCTTGCTCAAGCACGCCGGCGCGGATGCGGCTGAGGACGTAGTCGGGTGTCTGGCGTTCCAGGATCAGGGTATCGATGCCCGCGTTGTGCAACAACTGGCCGAGCAGCAGTCCAGAGGGGCCGGCGCCGATAATGGCGACTTGGGTCTTGAGGGTTTTCATTGTTGTTATGACTCGCAAGAGCACGCGACCAGGGTCGGTGTTTATTATTAGTAATCCTGGCCTGCATTTTTCGCTTGCGAACCTGTCAATTGAAGGGGAAAACTGCGCTGAAACCTGTACTTTCTGCCAATCGGTGCGATTACCGCCCGTAACCCGAGGCCAACCCTCGTATGAAGAAAACCGAGCTGCCTTCGATACCGGTGTTCAAGCTCTACGGCGAGAGCCAGGATTGGCCGACGCCGGACCTGCTGCATTGCGAAACCATTTCCACGCGCAGCAGCGAACACCAGTGGGAAATCAAACCCCATCGGCATGCGGACCTGTGTCAGTTGCTGTTTATCTACAAAGGCCAGGCCGAACTGGAAATAGAAGGCCAGCGCACCCGGCTCGACGAGCCGGCCGTGCAGATCCTGCCGCCCTTGTCAGTGCACGGCTTTCGCTTTTCCGAGGATGTGCAAGGTTACGTGGTTACCCTGGCGGCGCCGCTGGTGACGCATCTGCAAGGGCAGCTCGGGCATTCGGTGAATGTCCTGGCCCAGGCCGAAGCCTACCCGGCCGGCGAAAACGCCGACTACCTCAACAGCCTTTTCAGCGCCTTGCAGGCGGAATATGTTGGCCACGAACCGGCCCGGGAGATGCTGATGCATGCACTGGTCAGCGTGATCATGGTCTGGGTCAGTCGCCAGGTAATGGACAGGCGTACCTCGTCGCAGCGCCCGCAACGGGCCCGGGAATATCTCAACGGGTTCATCCAACTGGTGGAGGAAACCTATCGCCAGCACGTCAAGGTCGAAGACCTGGCGCATCGCCTGGGCATCTCGGTATCGCACCTCAACGGCACCTGTCGCGAGCTGGCCGGGCAACCGGCGTTGCAGATCATGCACGAGCGTCAGCTGCTGGAGGCCAAGCGGCTGCTGACCTACACCGGCATGACCATCTACGAGATCTCCGAACTGCTCGGCTTTTCCGACCCGACCAACTTCACCCGGCTGTTTCGCCGGCGTGTCGGCATTTCGCCCAAGGCCTTCCGCGACCGGCTCAAGACCGATCAGCAGGACGACTGAAACCGCTTCAGCGCAGAGCGTTCAGGGATGCGTTGTGCGGTATGCAGCGTTCGAAGTTGCAGCTGGCGTATTCACGGGGCAACTGCCTGGCCTGTTCGACCCGATAAGCCGCGGTGCCATACAGCGCTAGCGTGGCCGTGCAGGTGACAAAAATGGCGAGGCGTCTTCTTGTTTTGATGTTCATGGCGATGACCTCTGAACGAATACCCGGGGGTACTGTTTTCAGCATAGGTCAGCCATAGCGAGTTGCCAGTCGGGCGGGTCCTGTGTGTAGCGCGGTATTCAGAATGCTTATAGATTCCCTGTGGGAGCGAGCTTGCTCGCGATGAGGGCGGTACATCCAGCATCCATGCAAGCTGATACGCCGCCATCGCGAGCAAGCTCGCTCCCACAGGAGATAAGGGGGCTTTCGGGCAGCTATTCCAAATGCTCAGGCTTCATCGGATCACCCGGCTTGACGTCGAGCTGGTGCCGCACGTCTTCGAACATCTCGTCGTAATACTTGTGCATCGAGCCGATGCTGGCGGTCTTCGGCATGCCGTACTGCTGGGCGATGCGCGTGGCGTGGCGGGCGAAGTCGAAGGCCTGGTCCTTGGCCAGGAAAAACGTCTCGTCCACGCTCTTGTCTTCCACCGTGCCGTGTAGCCGGAACGACATGCCCGTTCCTTCCTCGGGATCCTGGGTCACCTCGTAATCGATGCACAGGTTGTAGCTGTAGTCGTCCTTGTTCAGCGCATGGCGTTCCATGTGCAGGTGACCGGGTTGGAACGTGGCCATAAGGGTCTCTCCTTCGAAGGCGTGGAGAACGGCAGACACCGCGCCTGCCGTATAAGTTTTGTGGTTACCGATAAACAATCCCCGGCGTTGCCGTGCTGATGCGCGTGCCGGCGGTGCCCTGGACGATAGCCTCGATGTCCGACAGCGACCCGATCACCGCGACCTTGCCGTTGTGGCGGGCGAATTCGCAGGCGGCTTGCACCTTGGGCCCCATGGACCCGGCGGCGAAGCCCAGTTTTTCCATCTCGTCGGGGTGAGCCTGGGCGATGGCTTTCTGGGTCGGCTTGCCAAAGTCGATGAAAGCGGCGTTGACGTCCGTGGCGATGACCAGCAGATCGCTTTCCAGCTGTTCGGCCAAGAGTGCCGAACACAGGTCCTTGTCGATCACCGCTTCGACGCCTTGCAGGTTGCCGTCGGCGTCGTACATCGTCGGGATGCCGCCACCGCCGGCACAGATCACGATGCTGCCTTTTTCCAGCAGCCACTTGATCGGACGGATTTCAAAGATGCGCCGGGGCCGTGGGCTGGCGACCACCCGGCGGAACTTGTCGCCGTCGGCGGCAATCGCCCAGCCTTTTTCTGCGGCCAGTTGCTGCGCCTCTTCCCGGCTGTAGACCGGACCGATGGGCTTGGTCGGGTTCTGGAAAGCCGGGTCGTTGGCGTCCACTTCGACTTGGGTCAAAAGCGTGGCGAAGGGCACTTCGAAGTCCAGCAGGTTGCCCAGTTCCTGTTCGATGATGTAGCCGATCATGCCTTCGGTTTCGGCGCCCAGCACGTCCAGCGGATACGGCGTGACCGAGGTGTAGGCCGCCGCCTGCAACGACAACAGGCCGACCTGCGGGCCGTTGCCGTGGGCGATGACCAACTGGTTGCCGGGATGGATCCTGGCGATCTGTTCGGTCGCGGTGCGGATGTTGCTGCGTTGATTGTCGGCGGTCATGGGTTCACCCCGACGCAGGAGGGCATTTCCGCCCAGGGCAACGACGATGCGCATGGTGCTGTCCTTTCAAGTCAGCCCGTGTGGGAGCGAGCCTGCTCGCGAAGGCGGGGTATCAGTCAGCGTTGACTTGTCTGACCTATCGCTTTCGCGAGCAGGCTCGCTCCCACAAGGGATGTATCGTTTGTTTTAGATATCCGCCAACGCCGCCACCAGGATCGCCTTGATGGTGTGCATGCGGTTCTCCGCCTGTTCGAAGGCGATGTTGGCCGGGGATTCGAAGACGTCCTCGGTCACTTCCACGCCGTTGGCCAGGTTCGGATAACGCGCGGCGATGTCCTTGCCGACCTTGGTTTCACTGTTATGAAAGGCCGGCAGGCAGTGCATGAATTTCACCCGCGGATTGCCCGAGGCTTTCATCATTTGCGCGTTGACCTGATAGGGCAGCAGCTGCTGGATGCGCTCGTCCCAGGCCTCCACCGGCTCGCCCATGGAGACCCAGATATCGGTATGGATGAAGTCCACGCCCTTGACCGCTTCTTCCGGGTCTTCGGTGATGGTGATCCGTGCACCGCTTTGGGCGGCGAAGGCCTGGCACTGGTCGATGAAGTCCTGATGCGGCCACAGGGCTTTCGGCGCGCCGATGCGCACGTCCATGCCCAGCTTGGCGCCGATCATCAGCAGCGAGTTGCCCATGTTGTAGCGCGCATCGCCCAGGTAGGCGTAGCTGATGTCATGCAGCGGCTTGTCGCTGTGCTCGCGCATGGTCAGGGTGTCGGCGATCATTTGCGTGGGGTGGAATTCGGCGGTCAGGCCGTTGAACACCGGCACGCCGGCGAACTTGGCGAGTTCCTCGACGATCTCCTGCTCGAAGCCCCGGTATTCGATGGCGTCGAACATCCGCCCCAGCACGCGGGCGGTGTCCTTCATGCTTTCCTTGTGGCCGATCTGTGACGAAACCGGGTCGATGTAGGTGACGTGGGCGCCCTGGTCATGGGCCGCGACTTCGAAGGCGCAACGCGTGCGGGTCGAGGTTTTCTCGAAGATCAGCGCGATGTTCTTGCCTTTGAGGTGCGGTTGCTCGGTGCCGGTGTACTTGGCGCGCTTGAGGTCGCGGGACAGGTCGAGCAAAAAGTGCAGCTCGCGGTGGGTGTGGTGCATCAAGCTCAGCAGGCTGCGGTTGCGCATATTAAAAGCCATGATGGATCTCCTTGGGTGTCGGTTATCCCCTGGGCCGTTTTCGATAAAACGACCCAGGCTCAGAGGTCAGTAGTCGATAGGGTCGCGGACGATCGGGCAGGTCATGCAATGGCCGCCGCCACGGCCACGACCGAGTTCGCCGGCGCTGATGGTGATGACCTCCACCCCGGCCTTGCGCAGCAGGGTATTGGTGTAGGTATTGCGGTCGTAGCCAATGACCACGCCCGGCTCGAGGGCGACCACGTTGTTGCCGTCGTCCCATTGCTCGCGTTCGGCGGCGAAGCTGTTGCCACCGGTTTCCACGATCCGCAGCGCGGGCAGCTTGAGGGCGCTGGCGACGGTACTGAGGAAGCTGCCTTCCTCGCGCCGCACGTCGATGCCGCCGGGTTTGCTCTCGTCCGGGCGCAGCGAAAACGCGACGATCTGGCTGACGACTTCAGGGAAAATCGTCACCAGGTCGCGGTCACAGAAACTGAACACGGTGTCCAGGTGCATCGCTGCGCGGGAACGTGGCAGCCCCGCGACAATCACCCGCTCGACGGCGTTGTGCTTGAACAGGTTCAGTGCCAGTTGACCGATGGCCTGGCGCGACGAGCGTTCACCCATGCCGATCAATACCACGCCATTGCCGATGGGCATTACGTCGCCGCCTTCGAGGGTGGCGTTGCCGTGGTCCAGGTCCGGGTCGCCGTACCAGATCTGGAAATCGGCTTGGGTAAACTCGGGATGAAATCGGTAGATGGCGGTGGTGAGCAAGGTTTCCTGGCGGCGGGCCGGCCAATACATCGGGTTCAGCGTCACGCCGCCGTAGATCCAGCAGGTGGTGTCGCGAGTGAACTGGGTGTTGGGCAGCGGCGGCAGGATGAAGCTGGAGTGCCCGAGAAAGTCGCGGAACATCTGGATGGTCTTGCCGCCGAAGCTGTCCGGCAGGTCATCGGCCGAGACGCCGCCGATCAGGTATTCGGCGATCTTGCGTGGCTCCAGGCTGCGCAACCAGGCGCCCACTTCATGCACCAGGCCCAGGCCCACGGAGTTGGCGGTGATCTTGCGATGCAGGATCCAGTCGAGCGCTTCGGGGATGGCGACGATGTCGGTCAGCAGGTTGTGCATCTCCAGCACGTCGATACCGCGTTCACGCATCTTGGTGACGAAATCGAAGTGATCGCGCTTGGCCTGGTTGACCCACAGCACGTCATCGAACAGCAGTTCGTCGCAGTTGTTCGGCGTCAGCCGCTGGTGGGCGAGGCCTGGTGAGCAGACCATGACTTTGCGCAGTTTGCCGGCTTCGGAATGGACGCCGTATTTCACTTTTTCCGTGGTCATTACAAATCCTCCAGATGAAACGGTCAGCCGGCTACAGGCTCAGGAAGCCGTCATAAAGGCCGTAGGCAGCCACCAGGGCACCGACCACCACGGCGGTAAAAATCAGCTTCTCGACCGAGGTGAAAACCGGTTTGCCCAGTTCGCGCTTGGCCTTGGCGAACAGGATCGCGCCGGGGGCGTAGAGCAGGGCGGAGAGCAGCAGGTACTTGATCCCGCCGGCATACAGCAGCCACATCGCGTAGATCAGCGCGATGGCCCCGATGACCAGGTCCTTGCGGCGTTCGGCCAGGGCGTTCTGATAGGTCTCGCCGCGTACCGCCAACAGCACCGCGTAGGCGGCCGACCACAAATACGGCACCAGGATCATCGAAGTGGCGAGGTAGATCAGCGACAAGTAGGTGCTGGCGGAAAACAACGTGACGATCAGGAACAGCTGGACCATCGCGTTGGTCAGCCACAGCGCGTTGGCCGGGACATGATTGGCGTTTTCCCAGCGCAGGAAGGCCGGCATGGTGTGATCCTTGGCGGCGGCAAACATGATCTCGGCGCACAGCAAGACCCAGGACAGCAGGGCACCGAGCAGCGAGATAACCAGGCCGACGCTGATCAGCACAGCGCCCCAGTGACCGACCACGTGCTCGAGTACGGCGGCCATGGACGGATTCTGCAGCTTCGCCAGTTCAGGTTGGGTCATGATGCCCAGCGAGAGCACGTTCACCAGTACCAGCAACAACAGCACCGTGATGAAGCCGATGACCGTGGCCTTGCCGACGTCGCTGCGTTTTTCGGCGCGGGCCGAGAAAATGCTCGCGCCTTCGATGCCGATGAACACCCACACGGTGACCAGCATCATGTGTCGCACCTGATCCATCACGCTGCCCAGGTCCGGGTTTTTCCAGCCCCAGATATCGGCGGTAAAAATATCCAGCTTGAAGGCGAACACCGCGATCAGCACGAACAGCAGCAGCGGCACGACCTTGGCGACGGTGGTCACCAGGTTGACGAACGCCGCTTCCTTGATGCCCCGCAGTACCAGGAAGTGCACGGCCCACAGCAACAGCGATGCGCCAATCACTGCCGCCACGGTGTTGCCTTCGCCAAACACCGGGAAGAAATAGCCCAGGGTGCTGAACAACAAGACGAAATAGCCGACGTTGCCGAGCCAGGCGCTGATCCAGTAACCCCAGGCCGAGGAAAACCCCATGTAGTCGCCAAACCCGGCCTTGGCGTAGGCGTACACGCCGCCGTCCAGATCGGGTTTGCGATTGGTCAGGGTCTGGAACACGAATGCTAGGGTCAACATGCCGACTGCGGTGATTGCCCAGCCGATCAATACGGCGCCGACATCGGCGCTGGCGGCCATGTTCTGCGGCAGGGAAAAGATCCCGCCGCCAATCATCGAACCCACTACCAGCGCAACCAGCGCGCCCAGTCGAAGTTTTCCGGGGGTATCGGACATTGCAGGACTCTCATGCGAAGGAGAGTCAACAGCCTAAGTCGATTCAAGGGGGCGACAGCTGATCTGGGTCAGTTCAACCGCGAAGCATGAGCTGAAAGGGCTGGATGCAAAACCTGTGGGAGCGAGCTTGCTCGCGAAGGCGGTGTGTCAGTCGATTGAGATGTCGGATGTGCCGGCCTCTTCGCGAGCAGGCTCGCTCCCACAGTGATTCTTTGTAGGTCGTGGGATTTGCCTTTGTCAAAAATCCAATGTGGGAGCGAGCCTGCTCGCGAAGGCGGTGTGTCAGTCGATTGAGATGTTGGATTGCCGGCCTCTTCGCGAGCAGGCTCGCTCCCACAGTGATTCTTTGTAGGTCGTGGGATTTGCCTTTGTCAAAAATCCAATGTGGGAGCGAGCCTGCTCGCGAAGGCGATCGAACGATCACCACTGAGGGCGATGTGCGCCCAGTTCGGTGGCCGGCAGGGCCCACTGCAACGGCGTGCCGGTGATTTTCAGCGGCACCTGCAAGCGGTGAGCCGGGCCCCAGGGCGTTTGTTCCACCAGCAGTCCCTGGTCGGCCTCGTCTTCGGGGCGCAACGCAGCCCCATCGCCGGCGCCACCCTCGATCAAAAGTTTCGCCGTGCGGGCCAGCGACAAGCGTGCCGAACCGCCACGGCCATCGGCCAAGCGCCCAGCCAGCAGTACGATCGCGCTGGCCGCCATCAGGTAGCCGGTGCCGTGGTCCAGCGCTTGAACGGGCAACGGCGTCGGTTTGTCTGTCTGTTTCCAGGCCATGCCGGCCTCGGCGATGCCGCTGCTCATCTGCACCAGGCTGTCGAAGCCGCGCCGGTGTTGCCAGGAGCCGCTCCAGCCGTAGGCGTTGAGGCTGACGTCGATCAGCCCTGGCGCCAGTTGGCGGCGTTGTGCGGCGCCGTAGCCCAGGCCTTCGAGCGCGTCGGCGCGATAGCCGTGCAGGAGGATGTCGGCGTCCTTGAGCAATGCTTCGAACGTCGCGCGGTCGGCGGGCTGATGCAGATCGAGGCGGGCGCAGCGTTTGCCGAGGGTAACTTCCGGAACCGCGCCGGGTTCGTTCCAGGTCGGCGGGTCGATACGCAGCACATCGGCGCCCAGCCCGGCCAAAAAGCGGCTGGCAATCGGACCGGCCAGCACGCGGGTCAGGTCAAGCACCTTCAAGCCCGCCAGCGGCTGGGCGACGGAGCCGAGCCAGGGTTCAAGCGGAACTGCACTCATGTCATCGAAGTGAACAAGCGGTTCGGCGTTCACCGCCAAACCTTGCGGATGGGCCTGCCACGCCTGCCAGGAACGCATCTGTGCGGCGCAACCACCGGCGTCGACCACGGCCTGTTCCAGTTCGGCCTTGTTCCAACGGACAACTTTGCTCGCCATGTCGGCGCGGTCGGTGCAGGTACCGAGGACCTTGTCCGCGGCAAGACGATGATGCGGTGCGTTGGTATGCAGGCGGATCCAGCCGTCGGCGGTGGCGTAGTCGCCAGCCACCGGGTCCCACAGCGGCGGTACGCTCCAGCCGACGGGCCGCAGGGACGTGGCGAACCAGAACGAGGCCAGGCGCCGGTCGACTTCAAGCGTCGGCAGGCGGCCGGTCTGCTGATGAATGAGTTCGGCGGCGGCTTGACCGGCCGTGGCGATGCTGGCGCAGGCCAACTCGGTAACCCCGAAGGCAGAGGGTAGAGCGCCTTCGCCAGTGAAGGGGATCGGAGTCGTGGGCAAACCGAGGGCGGTTTGCATGGATGTGAGCAGATCTGACATCGAAAGCCCTCCAGGCGAGAGAGCGATCATAGTTCAAAATTGCGTAGGGGGCCGCTTCGCGCCCCAGCGGGAGCAAGCTCCCTCGCCACGAGTTTCCGGGCGTGACCAGATCCACAGGTTGCCCAGGCCCATGCCGGCCATGGCCAGGTACATCGGCCAGCCGTGGGCAAGCATCAGCCACATCATTGCGGCACAACCGAGCATGCTGATCGTGGCGCCGACCTTGGCCCGGCGCGGGATGACCTTGCCGTTGCGCCAGTTGTGCAGCATCGGCCCGAACAACCGATGGTGCTCCAGCCAGGCGCTCAGACGCGGTGAACTGCGGGTCGCGGCCCAGGCGGCGAGCAGGATGAACTCGGTGGTCGGCAGGCCGGGCACGACCAAGGCGATGAGGCCGATGGCCAGGCTGGTGTAGGCGAGCAGGGCGAAGAGCAGTTGGCTGGGTTTTTGGGGACGGTTCATGGGGATTTTCTGATCATGTGCAAAATCCCTGTGGGAGCGAGCCTGCTCGCGAAGGCGGTGTGTCAGCCGACAGTTGCGGCGGATGATCTGCTGTCTTCGCGAGCAGGCTCGCTCCCACCAAGGCCCAGAGAAGAGTTTTCAGGCCAACTCGGCCGCATAGGCGTGTTCCAGCAACACGGTAAACCGGTTGAAGGCCTCCAGCGCGCCTTTGTCCGCCTCGGCTTCCTGCTGTTCGGTGAAGGCCAGGCCGTCGAGGGTCCGGGTGAAGGTTTTCCAGCCTTCGGCACGGCCGCCCGCCGGCTCTGCCAGGTGCCGGGCGCCGAAGGTTTCGTTCATTCCCAGGGCCACGGCACGCTTGATCAGGAACGCGGCGCCGAGCTTCGAGCCCTCGGAAACGAACAGCCAGCCCAGCGCTTCGGCCTGGCTAGGGTTTTTTACCGCACCGGCCACCGGCGCGGGCACTTCGGTGTCCAGGTCCGCGAGATCCGCCTTGGCCGCTTCGGCGCGGCAGCGGGCCGGCAGGTCGGGTATCAGGGCAGCCAGTTGCGCGTCGTTGTACAGCGCCACCAGTTCTGACTGGAACAGGTACTGGGCGACGACGAAGCGCGCGTAGCTGGCCTGGGTTTCGAATGGGGCGTGGGCCTTGACCAGGGCGTCGAGCTTGCCGTGGGGCTCGTGGGTGATCTGGTTCAGGCGCTGGGAGCGTAGGACGGGGCGTGGGGTGGTCATGAAAAATTCCTTGAAGTGAATACATCGTGGCGAGGGAGCTTGCTCCCGCTCGGCCGGGCTGGCGCTCCAGTGCGCAGCGACCGTTAGATCTTGGGGGCGCTTCGCACCCCAGCGGGAGCAAGCTCCCTCGCCACGGATGGCTTTTTGCCTGGAACCGAATCAGATATCCCAGACCAGGTTGACCGCGAAGTTGCGCCCCGGCGCCGTCAGGCGATCGAGGTTGGCCGGGCTCAGCACCGCCGCTTCGCCGACGCTGTCGTAGCCGCGCACGTCATCCCACAGCCAGTACTTCTTGTCGGTGAGGTTGTAGAGGCCGCCGCTGACGGTGACGTCGTGAGTCACCTTGTAGTAGCCGCTCAGGTCGAGAATGCCGAAGCCCGGCGTCTTGAACTGGCCGCTGACGCCGTCGGGCGAATTGAAGTTGCTGTCGTCGACGCGGTTTTTCTTCTGGACCAGGGTCCAGCTGAGCAAGGTGCCGAACTGCTCCTGGTCGTAGCCCAGGCCGAACACACCGGTAAGCGGGTTGATGCTGTTGAGCGGCTCGCCCGTGTCGTTGTTGCGGCCATACAGGTAGGCCACCGAGCCTTGGGTGTAGAGGCCTTTTGGCGCACCGAACACGTCCAGGTCCAGGCGTCCCTTGGCTTCGATGCCCTTGATGGTGGCGTGCTTGATGTTGTTGCTCTGGAAGGTCAACTGGTCGGCGCCGGGGGTGATGGCGTCTTCGTTGATGAAGTCGCGGTACTTGTTGTAGAACACCGCCACGTCGAACGATCCGGAGTCGAAACGACCGCGCAGGCCGGTTTCGTAGCTTTTGCTTTTTTCCGGTTCCAGGTCGGGATTGGGTTCCACGCTGTAGCCCACGCCGGCGTTATCGAAACGTCCGTACAAGGCCTTGGCGGTCGGGGTGCGGAACCCTTCGGCGTACTGGCCGTACCAGGTGTACTGGTCGGTCAGGGCATAGGTCAGGCCGAACTTCGGCGAGACGCGATGCCAGTTCTTGTCCTCGCCACTCACCGTACCGCCGTTGGTGGGGTCCACGGTGCGCAGAAACTCCTCGGTCAGGCGTGGCTTGAGCCGGGTGTAGTCGTAGCGCAGCGCCGGCGTGAAGGTCCATTTGTCCCAGCTGATCTGGTCCTGGGCGAAAACGCTGTAGGTGTTGATGGTCGGGTCCGGGAAGTCGCTGGCTTTTGCCAATACGTCCCGGGTGCTGATGGCGCCGATGGCGGGGCAGCCCACGCCGATCGCCAGGCACACGCCGTTGCCGCTGCGTGAGCCGGTGACTTTCTGATGCTTGAGCGTGGTGCCGTAGGTCAGTGTGTGATCGGTGTCGCCCAAGCCGAATGACTTGTCCGCCTGCGCGTCGAAGACCCACTGTTTTTCTTCATAGAGCGTTTCACGGGTGCGCAACACCCGGCGGGTGATCGGGAAATAGAACTCGGCGGTGGGCTGGTCGGTCTTGGCGATCTGGTGGTTGAGGCTCCACTTGATGTTGTCGGCCAGCAGGCTGTCGAGGGCGAAGCTGTGCTCCAGGCCGAAACGCTCGCGGGTAATCGTATCGTTACCGGTGCGCCACTGGTACATGCCGCCGGGCAGGATGGAGCCGGGAATGGCTGGTTGGCCGTTGGCATAGGGCCCGCCGTAGGCGCTTTTCAGGTCGACGTCGCGATCGTTCTTGTACTTCTCGTACACAAGGCTCAGGCGTGCGTCATCGCTGTAGTCCCGGCCGAGTTTGGCCAGCACGTTGTTGGCGCACACGTCTTCTGGGTTGGCGGCGGTGCGGTCCAGGCCGGTGCCGTTGTTGCTGCCGTAGGATTCGGTCTCGTGGCCGTCGCGCTGGCTGTAATGCAACAACCCGTCGAACGGCCCGCTGCGGCCGGCGACGGTGGCGGATTTGAGCCAGCTCTCATCGACGGAGCTGTAGCCGGTCTTGAGACGCGCGCCGACGTCCTTGCCGGGCTTGATGATGTCGTCCGGATCGAGGGTGAAATAACTGACGACACCACCGATCGCGTTGCTGCCGTACAGCACCGAGGCCGGGCCGCGCAGAATCTCCACGCGCTTGATGATTTCCGGGTCGACGTAGTTGCGTTGGGTCTTGGCGTACGGGCCGTTGAAGAAACCGCCGGGGATTTCCACGCCGTCGACCTGGGTCAGGATCCGGTTGCCGTCGATGCCGCGGATGTTGTAACCGCTGATGCCGCCGCGCTGGCCCGCGCCGCCCACCGACACGCCGGGCTCATAGCGCACCAGGTCCTTGATGGTGTTGACGTTGTTGCGGTCCAGCTCCTGGCGATCATGAATCGAAACGGTGCTCGGTACGCTGGCGATGTCTTGTTCCTGGCGGGTGGCGCTGATGGTCACCTGTTGCAACTCCAGCGCGCTGCCGGCGCTGCGCTTTTCCAGGACGATGTTGTTATTGCCCAGTTTGCGGTAGCTCAGGTTGGTCCCCACCAACAGGCGCTCCAGGGCTTTTTCCGGCGGCAGCGAGCCGTTCACCCCCGGCGAGGCGACGCCTTCGGCCAGCTCTGCCGGCAGCCCCACCTGCCAGCCGGTGACGGCGGTAAATGCGTTCAGGGCGGAAACCAGTGGTTGCCGGGCGATGCTGAAGGTGTAGTCGCCCATGTTGCGCGCTGGCGGTTGCTCGGCGATGGCAGCCAGGGCCGCCGACGCGGTGCCGGCCATCAGGATGGCGGCGGTCAGCAGTGACAGCGTGCAAGAAGGGGCAAGAAACCGGCAAGTAAGGCGAGAGGACATCGATAGCGCTCCGTGTCGCATCTGTTATAGGTGCAGATTGCATCGCGAGATGCGAATCAGTTGCATTGGCTATAACGAGACGAACCAGCGGAAGCTATCGAGTAAAAATAATTCTCATTCAGTTCAGGATTACCAGCGCCGGGAATTCCTGGAGGCGGGCAGAGGTGATATGGGCCAGGGAACGCACCACGTCCAGCGGCTGGTCGAGGCGATAGTTACCTGTCACTGCCACGCCGGCCAACTGCTGGTTGTTGTTGATGATCCAGCCCGGGTAGTAGCGTCGCAACTCCGCCAGTACCTGGCCCAGCGGCCGATTCTCAAACACCAGCCGACCCTGGACCCACGCCAGGTCCGTGCCGACATCGAGGCGTGCCGGGCGGTCGAAGCCGTTGGGACCAATGCGGATGCTTTCTCCTGCCGACAAGCGGACATGGGCATCGTAGCGGGTCGCACGCAGGTCGACATCGCCGCGCTGCACCTGGACCTGAGCGACGCCGTCCAGGTAACGCACCGCAAACGTGGTGTCGCTGACACTGGCGGTGACCGGCCCGGCGTCGATCTCCAACGGCACATTGCGACTGGCCGGCACCTCGAAAAAAGCCTCGCCCTTGTAGAGGCGGGCCACGTGCCGCTGTTCGTCGAAGGAACTGGAAAACGCCGAGTCGGTATTCAGCAGGACCTTGGAACCATCTTCCAGTTGCAGCCGCTGGCGCTCACCGACCACGGTCAGGTGATCGGCCTGCAATTGCAGGGGCAGGTCGCTGAAATTGAACAACCCGAGCAACAGTACGGCGGCGGTGGCCAGGGGTTTCCAATGGGCTCGAAGACGCGACAGCGCGGTGGCCTTGGGGCGGGCCTGGAGCTGCCGGGCGCTTTCGATGATCTGCGGGCCGTTCCAGATCGCCTGGGCTCTGGAAAACGCTTCGCCATGACGCGGATCTGCCGCCAGCCAGGCCTGGAACTGTCGGGTCTGTTCATCGCTGGGGCTGTCGAGCAGGACCAGCCAATCCAGCGCCTGGTCAATGGCGTGGGCGGTGTCCTGTGCCGCAGCGGCTTCAGGGGAGCGATGGTTGTCCGTCACGGTGGTTCCTCGGCAGTGTCTGTGCACGGCTGCTTGTAATCAGGCGACCAAGACTAGCAGGCTCGTCGGCCAACGCAATCGGCGCGGTCGTTGGCCGCCAGTGTCCTTCAGACTCAATCGGCGCCCAGCCGTTCGGCCACGCCCACGCAAATCGCCATGATCAATTTCAGTTCTTTCTGCACGGTGCTCAGCGACACGCCCAAGCGTTCGGCGATGTCCTGGTAACTGTGGCCATGCAGGCGGTTGAGGATGAAGATCTGCTGTTGGCGCGGGCTCAGCGACTGCAGGCTGAGGTTGAGTTGTTCGAGTAACCGGCCGGCATGGGCGGCATCCTCGGCGCTGCTTTGCGGGGCGATGACGTTGTTCACCACATCCATCGGCACGTCGTCCAGCAGCGTGCGTGACTGGATGCGTCGCGCGCGCAAATGGTCGAGCGCCAGGTTGCGGGCGGTCTGGAAGACGAAGGGTTCGAGATGCTCGACCGTGCGCTCGTTCAGGGCGCGGGTGACGCGCAGGTAGGTTTCCTGAAGCAGGTCTTCGGCGGTGCTGGGGTTGTTGACCATGCGTTCGAGGGTGCGCAGCAGCGGCAGGCGCTGGGCGAGGAAAACCTGATGGAAGCGTGATTGGCTCACGATAGGGCTCGGTCCGGTTCGAGTAGATGATAATGCTTATCATCTACTCGAAAGGTCAAGCCTTCATTTGGTGCTCAAGGTTGCACCACCGCGCCCGGCACCAGCGGTAATTCCAGGGTGGCGATGAATCCGCCGTCGGGGTGGTTCGCCAATCCCAGGGTTCCGCCATGCCGTTCCGCCGCACGGCGCGCGATCGCCAGGCCGAGACCATGCCCGGGGGCGGTCTGGCCGGGAGCGCGATAAAACGGTTCGCTCAACTGGCCCAGGTGTTCCGCCTCTACGCCGGGGCCGTGGTCGTGAACGCTGATCATTATCCACTCCCCTTGGCGCGCGGCACGCATCTCGATGGGCTGCCCGGCAGGGTTGAAGCGCTGGGCATTGCGCAGGAGATTGTCCACCGCCCGTTCGATCATGGTGGGCCAGCCCTTGAGTGTCAGTTGCGGCTCGGCTTCCAGGCGCACGTGTTGCTCCGGTGAAGCCAGCTGGGCGTCTTTTTGCAGGTTCTCCAGCAAACCGTTGAGGTCGACTTCCTCGGCGCTGGCGTTGTCGGCGTCGACCCGGGCCAACACCAGGATTTCGCTGATCAATGCTTCCAGGCGGTCACATTCGCGTGTCAGGCGCGGCCAGAGTTTTTCACGCTCGGCGGGGCTCGCCCGCTCCGCCAGCGCCAGGGCGATGCGCAGCCGGGCCAGGGGCGAGCGCAGCTCATGGGAAACATCGCGCAGCAATTGGCGCTGGCTGGCGATCAGGCTTTGCAGGCGCGCACCCATGCGATTGAAGTCAGTGGCCAGTACGCCGAATTCGTCCCGGCGGTTGGCCAGTTTGGCGAGGCTGTTCTGCTGGTACGTGGCTTGGCCGAGGTCATGCACCGCGCCGCGCAGGCGGCTCAGCGGGCGGGTGATGGAGAGGGTCACCAACAGGCTGAACAAGGTCAGTACCACCAGCGCAATGGCCAGGGCGCTAAGGGGCCAGAGCAGGCTGTCGCGGTGCCAGGCGTCCAGTTCGGGATGGGGGATGCGGTAGATGAACAGGTAGGTGTCGCCGGTCTTGGCGCTGGTGAACTCGTCAGTCAAGCGCCGCCAGGGGAGGCGTCGGTCGTCGTTGTTCTGGCGCGCCTCGAAAGCCGCGGCGCGATGGGGAAAGGTGCCGCGCACCACCGGGTCGCCGCTCTCGTTGAGCACCTGGACGTCGATGTGATACTTGCGCTTGCGCTGTTGCAGGATGTCTTGCGCAGCCTCTTCGCCCTGGCTTTCGTAGGATTGTGTCCATTCTTCGGCCAGGGTGTTGAGCCCTGGATGGCGGCTGAGGATCCAGGCGTCCTGGTTCAGCATGTGGCCCATGAGGATCGAAAGCCCCGCGACCAGGGCGATGGCCAGCCAGAAACTGGCCAGGATGCGCCAGAACAGTGAACGCACGGATTTATCCTCGAAAACCAGGAAAGCCCAACGGCGGCATGCCGTTGGGCTGGGGGTGCTTCAGCGCATTATTGCGCTTTTTGCGGTTGTTGCGCTTTCCAGGCTTTGAATTCGGCCCACTCGGCCCGACGTTCGGCGCGTTTTTTCTGGATGGCGTCAAACTCTTTCTGCTGCTCGGGCTTCAGCAAGCCACGGATCTGGGCATCGACTTTCTGATGCCGCGCTTCCATTTCGTCCTGCATGGCTTTCTGGTCGGCTGGCGACAGCTTGGCCAGGTACTTGCCGACCAGTTCGCGTTGCTCATGGCGCTGTTCACCCATGATCCGGCGAATCTGCTCGCGTTGTTCGCGGGTCAGGTCCAGTTGGCTGTAGGGGCCTTTATCGTGCATCTGGCCACCGTGACGCGGACCGTCCATCGGGCCCATAGGCCCCGGGCCTTCGGGCATGGCCATGGCCACGGTCGGCAGGGCGGCGGCGAACATCAGAGCGGTAAGGGTCTTGCGCATGGTGTCTCTCCTTGTCTCGTTCCCGGTCAGTTCCGGATGTGTGCAGATTACAAAGATCAAGGTCAGCGGCGGTCAGGGGTGGGTAAAGCTTGGGTAAAGACGGTTTGGTGCGAACCTGACAAATTTGCAGGGTCGAACACGAAGCCCTGTGATGGGGGTACTTGCTGTGGCGAGGGCGCCTTTGTGGCGAGGGAGCTTGCTCCCGCTCGGTTGCGCAGCAACCGCAGAATCTTGGGGCTACTTCGTAGCCCAGCGGGAGCAAGCTCCCTCGCCACAAAAGCCTCTAGAGGCTGAGAGAAGCCGCACTCTTCAGAGGCTGTAGTAGTAGCCCCGGCTACGCAGGGCGACGATGCGCGGGCGGCCGTCGGGGTGGGGACCGATCTTCTTGCGCAGGTTGCTAACGTGCATGTCGAGGCTGCGATCGTACAAGGTCAGCTTGCGGCCCAAGGCAATCTGCGCCAGTTCCTGCTTGTCCAGCGGCTCACCGGGCTGCTTGAGCAGTGCTTCGAGCAGGCGGCTTTCGGAGACGGTGAGGGTCTGTTCCTGTTCATCGATGCTGACCACGCCACGCACCGGACTGAAGGTCAGGTCACCCAGTTCGATCTGGCTGGAAACCGCGGCGGGATGGCTGCGGCGCAACACGGCGCGCAGGCGGGCGGTCAGCTCTCGTGGATCGCAAGGCTTGGCCAGGTAATCGTCAGCCCCCAGCTCCAGGCCAAGGATGCGATCCAGCGGTTCGCCGCGGGCCGAGAGCATCAGCACCGGCAATTCCGGGTGATCGTTGCGCAACTGCTTGAGCAGTTCCAGGCCGCTGCCGTCGGGCAGCATCACATCCAGCACCACCGCCGCCGGGGCGGTTTCGGCCAGGGCCTTGCGGGCGCTCTGGCCATCGTGGCAAGCGCGGACCTGGAAACCTTCCTGGCCCAGCCAACTGCCGAGGAGCTCACACAGCTCCTGGTCATCATCAATCAGTAACAGCTCGCTCATGACTCACTCAATTTAGCCATTGCCGACGTTGTCTACGTCCACCGCTGGCAAAGATACCGCAGAGCAGGGCCAATAGCGCTACCCCGGCGCCGACGACGAACCACTGTTGCTGTTCGGTCAGCAGGCGCGGCAGCGGGCTGGACTGGGCTTCCTTGAGTTGCAACTTCAGGCGCTGGTTCTCCTGGCGCAGCCGTCCCACCAGCGCGCTCTCGCGTTCGCCGTTGGTGTTCTGCAGTTGCTGGGTGAGTGCTTCACGCATGCGCTCGCTGTCTTTCAGGCGCTGCTGCAATTCGGCGATCTGGCCGCCCGCGCTCAGGGACAAGGGCGCCGAATGAGCAGCCTCGGTGCTCTCCTCGCCGTGGGCGGGGGCTCCAATCGCCAACGAGACCAACAACAGGCACAACCGACCTTTGCGCATTGCAACTCCTGAATTCCAATCGAGATTGAGCAGATTAGACAGGTTGTCGGCAGGCTGACGAGAACAATGAGCAATTGAGCGCAATGAGCCAGGAAGACTCATCGCGTCCGGGGGTTATGGCAGGACTTGCTTGAACGGCTTGACCACGACATCGGCGTAGACGCCGGCCGCCACGAACGGGTCGGCCTTGGCCCACGCCTGTGCGGCGGCCAGGGAGTCGAACTCGGCCACGATCAGACTGCCGGTAAAACCCGCGGCGCCCGGATCATTACTGTCCACCGCCGGGTGCGGGCCGGCCAGCACGATGCGGCCTTCGGCCTTTAGCTGCTGCAGGCGCTCAAGATGCTCCGGGCGCGCGGCCAGGCGTTTTTCCAGGGAGTCGGCGACGTCGGTGGCAATGATTGCGTAGAGCATGTCAGTCCTCGGTTTTTGGCGTGGTGGGTTCGGCATCGTGCAGGTGACGGGACAGGTAGATGCCCTGGCCGATCAGGAACAGCAAGGTCATGCCCAGGCTGCCGAAGACCTTGAAGTCGACCCAGTATTGCTGGAACGTGAACGCAACGAACAGGTTGGCGGCCCCGCAGAACAGGAAGAAGGCGATCCAGGCGATGTTCAATCGGGTCCAGATCGCGTCCGGCAGGCTCAGCGCGTGGCCCATGATGCGTTTGATCAGCAGGCGATCGCCGACGAAGTGGCTGCCGATGAAGGCCAGGGCGAACAGCCAGTTGACCACCGGGGCTTTCCATTTGAGGAAGGTCTCGCTGTGGAAGGCCAGGGTCAGGCTGCCGAACACCAGGCAGGCGATCAGCGTCAGCCACTGGCTCTTCTCCAGCTTGCGCTGGGACACGAACAGCGCGCCGTAGACCACCAGGGAGCTGATGATCAGCACCGCGGTGGCGCTGTAGATACCGCCTACAGTCAAGGAGTGGCCGGCGATGTCGACGGTCCGTGGATCAAGTTTGTAGACGATGAAAAACAGCAGGAGCGGGATGAAATCGATGAATTGTTTCACAGTGGCAGCCAGAAGCAGGATGTGGCGGCATAATAACAAACATCCTTGGCCGCGATAGGGCCAGCTGATTTGAGGTAACAAAGTCTCGTGAATGTTGATTTGCACTGCCATAGCACGGCCTCCGATGGCGCCCTGGCGCCTGCGGTTCTGGTGGCGCGGGCGTTCGAGCACGGCGTGCGAGTCCTGGCCCTGACCGATCACGACACCCTCGAAGGTCTCGACGAAGCGCGTAGCGCCGCCACCGCGCTGGGCATGCAACTGGTCAACGGCGTCGAACTGTCCTGCACTTGGGGCGGGGCGACCATCCACGTGCTGGGCTATGGCTTCGATGTGAATGCACCGTCACTGGTCCAGGCCATTGCCGAGTTGCGTGACGGTCGCTGGCTGCGCTCCGAGGAGATCAGCCGCAAACTGGCCCTCAAGGGCATGCCCGGCGCGCTGGAAGGCGCCCGGCAGGTCCAGCAGGAACTGGGTGACAGCGGCAACGCCCCGGCCCGGCCGCACTTTGCCGACTGGATGGTGCGCGAGGGCTTCGTCAAGGACCGCGCCGAAGCCTTCCGAAAATGGCTGGGGGCCGGCAAGCTGGGGGACGTCAAGCAGCACTGGCCCACCCTGGAAGAAACGGTCGAGACTCTGCGGGCCGCCGGGGCTTGGGTCAGCCTGGCGCATCCCTGGCATTATGAATTCACCCGCAGCAAGCGCCGCCGCCTGATAGCCGACTATATTCAAGCAGGGGGCCATGCCATCGAAGTGGTCAATGGCCATCAGCCGGCCGAGCAGGTCGGCAGCCTGGCGATCCTCGCCCGGGAGTTTGGCCTGCTGGTGACCGCCGGGAGTGATTTCCACGGCCCGGGAGGCTGGTCCGAGATTGGCGAATACCGCCCGTTGCCGGAAGATCTGCCACCACTATGGTGTAGATTCAAACATGATCCCGTTATCGCCGCCGTCTGAACAGGTAGAACACGTGAGTCAATTTTTCCAGATTCATCCGGAAAACCCGCAAGCGCGCCTGATCAAACAGGCTGTGGAAATCATCCGTGGCGGTGGCGTCGTGGTCTATCCCACCGACTCGTCCTACGCCATTGGTTGCCAGATCGGCGATAAAAACGCGGTCGAGCGGGTAAGACGCTTGCGTCAGCTGGATGACAAGCACAACTTCGCGCTCATTTGCAGCGACCTCTCGCAGTTGGGCTTGTTCGCCAAGATCGACACCGGCACTTTCCGCCTGCTCAAGGCCCATCTGCCGGGCCCCTATACCTTTATCCTGAATGCCACCCGGGAAGTCCCGCGGCTGTTGCTGCACCCAAAGAAGCGCACCATCGGGCTGCGGGTGCCGAGCCATCCCATTGCCCTGGCGCTGCTGGCGGAACTCGGTGAGCCGTTGATGAGCGTGACGCTGATCATGCCCGGCGAGACCGATCCGCTGACCGACCCCTATGAAATGCGCCAACTGCTGGAGCATCAGGTCGACCTGATCATCGACGGCGGTTACGGCGGCATGAAGGCGTCCACGGTGATCAACCTGGCCGACGGCGAACCGCAAGTGGTACGCGTCGGCTGCGGCGATCCGACGCCGTTCATGGTCGAGGCCTGAATGTCGGTTGTGGAAACCGCGGTCGAAAATGTCGACAGCCAGGCCGGCGCGCAACAGGAGCTGCCGTTCGCCATGGTCTATGGCCAGGCGGTCATGGAAATGCCCCTGGACCTGTACATCCCGCCGGATGCGCTGGAGGTTTTCCTCGAAGCCTTCGAAGGGCCGCTCGACCTGTTGCTGTACCTGATCCGCAAACAGAACATCAACATCCTCGACATCCCGGTGGCGGAAATCACCCGCCAATACATGGGCTACGTCGAGCTGATGCAGTCGGTGCGCCTGGAACTGGCGGCGGAATACCTGGTGATGGCGGCCATGCTGGCCGAGATCAAGTCGCGCATGCTGCTGCCGCGCTCGGCCGAGGTGGAGGCGGAAGAGGACGATCCTCGGGCCGAGCTGATCCGTCGCCTGCAAGAGTACGAGCGCTTCAAGGCCGCGGCCGAAGGCATCGACGGCTTGAGTCGGGTCGGGCGCGATGTGCTGGTGCCCAGGCTCGACGCCCCCGAGGCGCGGGCGCGCAAGTTGCTGCCGGACGTGAGCCTGGAAGAGCTGCTGATGTCCATGGCCGAGGTCCTGCGCCGGGGCGACATGTTTGAAAGTCACCAGGTCAGCCGTGAGGCATTGTCCACCCGCGAGCGCATGAGCGATGTGCTGGAACGGCTCAAGGGCGGCAGTTTTGTGCCCTTTGTCGAGCTGTTCACCGCCGAGGAAGGGCGGCTGGGCGTGGTGGTGACGTTTATGGCGGTCCTGGAATTGGTCAAGGAATCCTTGGTCGAGCTGGTGCAGAATGAGCCGTTCGCAGCGATCCATGTGCGGGCCCGAGCCGAATAACGAGCAAACCGATGAATCTGACCGAACCCCGTGAACTGGCGCCCTTGCTTGAAGCTTTCCTGCTGGCCTCTGGAAAGCCACAGTCGATGGAGCGTCTGTTCGAGCTTTTCGAAGAAGGCGAGCGGCCTGAGCCTGCCGTGTTCAAGAAAGCCCTGACGCTGCTGGGTAAATCCTGCGAAGGCAGGGCTTTCGAACTCAAGGAGGTAGCGTCCGGCTACCGTTTGCAGATCCGCGAAAAATTCGCCCCCTGGGTCGGGCGCCTGTGGGAGGAGCGGCCGCAGCGTTATTCCCGCGCGATGCTCGAAACCATGGCGCTGATCGCCTATCGCCAACCGATCACCCGGGGCGAGATCGAGGACGTGCGTGGCGTGGCGGTCAACAGCCACATCGTCAAGACCTTGCTGGAACGTGAGTGGATCCGCGTCGTCGGCTATCGCGATGTGCCGGGCAAGCCGGCGATGTTCGCCACCACCAAGGCGTTTCTCGATCACTTCAACCTGAAGAACCTCGACGACCTGCCGCCGCTAGCCGAACTGCGGGAACTGGAGCCCGAGCCGATGCTCGAATTCGACGACGCCCCGGTGCCCCAGGCCTTGCAGGAATTGGCCGACGCCAGCGCCGAGCCCGAAGAGCCGAAGGAAGAGACCAGTTTCCACTCGTTGCTGCTGGAGCTGGACACCATGGAGGAGGGCTTGAAGACCGACTTCGATGACCTGCTGCGTGACGCTCCTGGTCCTGAGGGTGACCTGGCGGAGCCCGATAGCGCGGCGGAACCTGAGCCCGAGCCCGAGCCCGAGCCCGAGCCTGAAACGGAACCGGAATCGGAACCTGAAGAAGACATCCTCGGCGTTGCCCAAGCCCGGGCAAAACTGCTGGCCGCCGTCGCCGCCCTTGAGCCGCCAGAACCCGAGCTGAGCGACGAAGAAGCCGAGGCCCGCGCCCTGGCCGAGGCGATCGAAAACGAACGGCGCCAGCTCGACGACTGACACACCTCCTTCCCTTGTGGGAGCGAGCCTGCTCGCGAAAGCGTCAGCTCAGTCAACATGATTTTGACTGATACACCGCCTTCGCGAGCAGGCTCGCTCCCACATTATTCTTGGGTGAATCATGAGCTCCACCAAAGACCCCTGCATCAGCCTCTGCAAGTTCGACGAAGATATTTGCATCGGTTGCGGGCGCAGCAAGCGCGAGATCAAAGCCTGGAAAAAACTCGACAAGGACGACAAGCGCGCCGTGCTGGCCGAAGCGGCGCTACGCCTGATCAAGCTGGGTGCCACCGGTCGGCGGAAAAAACGCTGAGCGCGTTTCCATCAGCTAGTCTCTGATGCGCGAATCCTTCAACGAGCGTATGATTCGCGACCCTTTGGCGATCCCTTCGCCGAAAGACCCGTTTTCAAAGCGTCAGGCCAAGCCTGACTCGACCACACCGGGAGGTGCCCAGAAATGAAAGACCTAGACCAGAACGACAGCCAGGAAATCGGCCCAGCAGGCGAGAAACTGCAAAAAGTCCTCGCCCGTATCGGCGTCGGTTCGCGCCGTGACGTGGAAGCCTGGATCACCCAGGGCCGCATCAAGGTCAACGGCAAAGACGCCACCTTGGGCCTGCGTGTCGACATGCACGACGCCATTACCATCGATGGCAAGGTGATCAAGCGCGAAGAGGCCGCCGAAACGGTGCGCCGCGTGATCATGTACAACAAGCCCGACGGCGAAATCTGCACCCGTGACGACCCGGAAGGCCGTCCGACCGTGTTCGACAAGATGCCGCGTCCGAAAGAAGGCCGCTGGATCAACATCGGTCGCCTGGACATCAATACCACCGGTTTGCTGATGTTCACCACTGACGGTGAGTTGGCCAACCGCCTGATGCACCCGTCCTACGAGATGGACCGCGAATACGCCGTGCGCGTGCGTGGCGAAGTCGATGACGAGATGATCGAGCGCCTCAAGGCCGGCGTCGTGCTGGAAGACGGCCCGGCGCGTTTCACCGATATCAAGCAGGCGCCGGGTGGTGAAGGTTTCAACCACTGGTACCACTGCGTGGTGATGGAAGGCCGTAACCGTGAAGTGCGGCGCTTGTGGGAATCCCAGGGCCTGGTGGTCAGCCGCCTGAAGCGCGTGCGTTTCGGCCCGGTGTTCCTTAACTCCGACCTGCCGATGGGCCGCTGGCGTGAAATGACCCAGCAGGAAGTCGACATCCTCGCAGCCGAAGTCGGCCTCAAGCCTGTCTCCATGCCGCAGATGACCGCCAAGAGCAAGGACAAGCTGGAGCGGATGCAGCGCAAGTCCTCGCGTCCGATGGGCAAGACCGAGCGCGTGCGTACGCTGCGTCCGGCGGCCGATGGCGCAGCGACTGGCCCGCGTCCTTCCCGTGAACCGCAGATCGAAGGCGAGCGTCCGGCCCGCAAGCCTGCGCCACGTCAGGACGGCGAGCGCGGCCCGCGTACACCACGTCCGGCCAACGGTCGTACCGAGCGCGGCGAAGGTCGCGGTGCTCCGGCGGGCCGTGGCACGCCGGTCGCCGATCGTCCGGCCGACACCAAGCGTCCGGCCAAGCCGGCGCCAAAAAAACGCCCGGGTATCATCCTGGCTGACCGTGACGCACCGTCGGGCAAGCGCCGTGGCGCGCCGGCAGGTTCGGGGCAGCGTCCGGGGTTTGGGCGTCGTAAGCCGGAGTAATACAGCTGCGAGCTACAAGCTTCTAGCTGCAAGAAAAAACGCCAACCGTTGGGTTGGCGTTTTTTTTGGGTCTGGCTTTAGTGATGCAGTGCAGTCGAGTCCGCCATCGCGAGCAAGCTCGCTCCCACAGGAATCGCGTCGAATACAATCGGTTATTCACCGCAGTTCAATTGTGGGAGCGAGCTTGCTCGCGATGGCGCCATCAGCTTCACAAAAGATCCAGCCTAAAGCACAAACCGCCCATCAAACACCGGCTCCTTGTCCAGCGCCAGCACACCCCCTTGGAAAATCAGATCCAGGTGATGGCTGCCCTTGGCCCCGCCACCGAGCCCCAGGTGCAAGCCGCAATGGCGCTCTTCGAAACCGGCATTGCGAGCGTACAGGCCCTTGACCCCTTCGTTGGTGCCGATGCCCAGTTCCTCGATGCGGCGGTTGGACGGGTTGGCGTCCAGGTACTTGTTGAAGTCGTGTTCCAGGCCCGGTACGTCGGTGGCGATTTTCTGGATGGTGGAGTCTTCAATCCACAGCTCCAGCGGCGATTGCAACACGCCGTACTTGCGCGCGAAGGGAATCGTACTGAGAAACGTGCCGACAAATTTCACCCGGCCATTGATGGTGTCGCTGTGAGTGGCGATTTCGCCTGGGGCCAGGTCGTAGTTGCCGACGCCATTGATATCGGTCCACTTCTTGACGCTGTTCAGCGCCGTGTCGAAATACGAGCCGTGCTCATCCTCGAAGCTCAACGTCGTAGCCTGGGACATGCGGCGGATGAGGTGGCTGTTGAGCCCGGCGATGCGTTGCGGAATGACGCTGAAGGTGTCGTAGAAATATTCACCGTAATCCTTGAACAGCAGCGATTTCTTCCAGTTTTCCGCCATCACGCCTTGCAGCGCACGGACAAATTCCGGGCCGTCGGGGCGGGGGTTGGGCAGGGTCGAAGAGTCATAGAAAAAGATGTACAGGTCGCTGTCGGCAATTGCCTGGGACAGGCGCTCCGTGGGTTCAAGGTCCAGGCGCATGGCGCTGAAACTGAACGGTGAGCCGCTGCCGGCCTGTTCGGCAATCGCGCCGGTCAGGGCTTCGTAATCGGCCGTGTGGCCGAGCAGAACCTTGGCGGGCTGGATGCCGACCAGGGCGGGATGATGTTCGAGGTAGTAAAGGAAATGAGAGATGGCTCGTTGGGTGTCCATGCTTATTCTTCCTTGGCGATTGATGTGGCGTCCCTCGCGGCAAATGACGGAGCCGACCGGCCGGATCAGCTCCGCCGGGTAGCGCTTACAGGGGCCACATTGCCGTGCCGAACGGCACAACGGCGTCGGCTTGCATCATTTCAACGGCGGCTTCATGGGTCGGTGCTTCGAACCATTCATCCAGTTGCAGTTCGGTTTCCAAGTCTTTGTCCAGTGCTTGCATAGTGAATCTCCTAGATGACTTTTGCGGAAAACGCGGGCCGATCCGGCGGGCAGGACCCAACTGAATCGGCACCGCAAAAACTCGCCGGCACGATGCCTGGGCAAGTGGCTGAAAACCTAGTCGAGGGTTTTTTGGAATGCAAAAAAAAATTTTATTTTTTTCGTTTGAACTTTTTGTTCTATTTTTTCGCGACAAATTAGCTATTGAAAAACAGCCGGCTGGCGTTGGTTTTTTATTAGGTAGCTAGCTACCGTCAATTTGCAGTCATCCTTCGGAAACTTCCTGCATGGAAATTTTGCGTTACGGCTTGTAAAGGAATGCTGACGGTTTTGACCGGTCTAGCGAACCGGTATAGGCATTTGAAAGGGCTGTAAGAAAAAACTGCCGAGTGGCTTGGCTTGACGCGTTTCTTGATACTTCGCAGCGCTTGTTTCAAGGCCGCGGGAAGGGTCAGATGCGCGCCAGACCTCAAGTGCGGGGTGAGACGCTGGTCTGCTGGTGTCTGGCAGCGAGGGTACTGCAGTGTACAATGCGCCGCGTTTTACTGTGACCCTTCGCGTACCCACGCACTTTCAAGGTTATCCGCCTTGTTCACTCCGCCACGCCACAAGCGTGTCGGGTCCGATTTCGTCACAGATAAAAACAAATAGGTGACGCATGACCGTTGTAGAAAATACGCATTCAGGCGAGCTGAAGCGCGGCCTGAAAAATCGCCACATCCAACTGATCGCCCTCGGTGGCGCGATCGGTACCGGCCTGTTCCTCGGCTCGGCGGGGGTGCTGAAATCAGCCGGCCCGTCGATGATCCTCGGCTACGCAATCTGCGGCTTCATCGCCTTCATGATCATGCGCCAGTTGGGCGAAATGATTGTCGAAGAGCCGGTGGCCGGTTCCTTCAGTCATTTTGCGCACAAATACTGGGGCGGTTTCGCCGGGTTCCTGTCGGGCTGGAACTGCTGGATCCTCTATATCCTGGTGGGCATGTCCGAGCTGACCGCCGTCGGCAAATACATCCATTACTGGGCGCCGGAAATCCCGACCTGGGCCTCGGCGGCAGCGTTTTTCATCCTCATCAATGCGATCAACCTGGCCAACGTCAAAGTGTTTGGCGAGGCTGAGTTCTGGTTCGCGATCATCAAGGTGGTAGCGATCGTCGGCATGATCGCCCTGGGCAGTTACCTGCTGGTCAGCGGACACGGCGGCCCACAGGCCTCGGTTACCAACCTGTGGTCCCACGGTGGGTTCTTCCCCAACGGCGTCAGCGGCCTGGTGATGGCCATGGCGATCATCATGTTCTCCTTCGGCGGCCTGGAGATGCTCGGTTTCACCGCTGCCGAAGCCGACAAGCCGAAAACCGTGATCCCCAAGGCCATCAACCAGGTGATCTACCGGATCCTGATTTTCTACATCGGTGCGCTGGTGGTGCTGCTCTCGCTGACACCATGGGACAGCCTGTTGACCACCCTCAACGCCTCTGGCGATGCCTATAGCGGCAGCCCGTTCGTGCAGGTGTTTTCGATGCTCGGCAGCAACACCGCGGCGCACATCCTCAACTTCGTGGTGCTGACCGCCGCGTTGTCGGTGTACAACAGCGGCACCTACTGCAACAGCCGCATGTTGCTGGGTATGGCCGAGCAGGGCGATGCGCCCAAGGCGCTGGCGAAAATCGACAAGCGTGGCGTGCCGGTGCGGTCGATCCTCGCTTCGGCGGCGATCACCCTGGTGGCGGTGCTGCTGAACTACCTGATCCCCCAGCATGCGCTGGAGTTACTGATGTCGTTGGTGGTTGCCACTCTGGTGATCAACTGGGCGATGATCAGCTACTCGCACTTCAAGTTCCGCCAGCACATGAACCAGACTCGCCAGACGCCGCTGTTCAAGGCGTTGTGGTACCCGTACGGCAACTACGTCTGCCTGGCGTTCGTGGTGTTCATCCTCGGCGTGATGCTGCTGATCCCGGGCATCCAGGTTTCGGTCTACGCGATTCCGGTGTGGGTGGTGTTCATGTGGGGCTGCTACGTGATCAAGAACAAGCGCAGTGCCCGACATGAACTGGCTGTGACGGCTGCCGCCAAGTAAGTTTTTCGCCAGTAAAACAGACCCGGCCAAGTGCCGGGTTTGTTGTTTCAAGGGCACACACACCTTCTGTGGGAAATCCCTGTGGGAGCGAGCTTGCTCGCGATAGCGGCGTGTCAGTCACATCTATGCTGCTGATCCACCGCCATCGCGAGCAAGCTCGCTCCCACATTGATCTTCAGTGTTCACAGAGTGTGTGTGGTCACCATCACTCCCATGGGGAGCAGGTGCGGTCTTGAGAATTCGCGGTATCCTGTGGAGCCTGACACCGGACGCTTTCCATGCTGGTCATTTCCAACACCGTGCACATCCCGGACGCCGAGATCGAGCTGACGGCCATCCGCGCCCAGGGCGCCGGCGGGCAGAACGTCAACAAGGTTTCCAGCGCCGTGCACTTGCGCTTCGATATCCCGGCTTCGTCGCTGCCCGAGTTCTACAAGGAGCGGCTGCTGGCCCTGCGCGACAGTCGCATCACCAGCGACGGCGTATTGATCATCAAGGCCCAGCAATACCGCACGCAGGAACAGAACCGGGCCGATGCGCTGGAGCGCCTGGTCGAGCTGATCCTCAGCGCCACCAAGGTCGAAAAGAAACGCCGTCCGACCAAGCCGACCCTGGGTTCAAAAAAACGTCGTCTCGAATCCAAGACCAAGCGCGGCTCGATCAAGGCCGGGCGCGGCAAGGTGGACTTCTAGTGCCTGTCCCGCTCCTCGCGATAGCGAGGGGCCTGGCGATACAGGTAGACGCTCAATGCCAGCCCACCCAGGGCTGCCAGCGCGGCGAACAGAAAGATCGAGGCAAAGCCGAAACCCGCGGCAATCGCGCCGGCCAACGGACCGGTGATGCCCAGCGACAAATCGATGAACAGTGAATATGCGCCCACTGCTGCCCCACGGCTGGAGGCCGGTACCAGGTTGACTGCTTCCACCCCCAGCGCCGGGAATACCAGCGAAAACCCGAAACCACTCAATGCCGCCCCTGCCAGGGCCCACTGCGCATCCGGCGCCAGCCACAACAGCAGCAGGCCCAGGGTTTCCACCGAGAGGCAGGCGATCGCCACCCGGAAGCCACCGAGACGGTTGATCAGGTTGCCGAACAGCAAACGCGCACCGATGAAACTCGCACCGAACAGGCTCAGGCAGAGCACGGCGTTATCCCAGTGCTGTGTTGCGTAATACAGGGTGATGAAGGTGGCGATGGTGCCAAAACCGATGGAGCCCAGGGCCAGGCCGCAACCATGGGGCAGCACGCGCCCGAGCACATGCATGAATGGCAGGCGCTCGCCGGTGACGATCGGCGCGGCGGTTTTCGGCCAGGCCAGTGCCAGCCCGAGCACCGCCAGCAGGATGATACTGACGCCCATGCTCCACAGCCCCAGGGACTTGACCAGCCAGACCCCCAGCGGCGCGCCGATCGCCAGCGCGCCGTAACTGGCGATACCGTTCCAGGAAATCACCTTGGCGGTATTGGCCGCGCCGACCCGGCCGATTCCCCAGCCAATCGAGCCTGAACCCACCAGGCTTTCCGCACTGCCCAGCACCAGGCGTCCGATCAACAGGCTGCTCAGGCTCAGGGCCGGCATGCCCGCGGTCCAGGCCGAGACCAGCATGAACACGCCGCTCAGGCCACATCCGGCCAGGCCGAACATGACCGCCCGTTTGCTGCCCAGGTTGTCGATGATGCGCCCCGCATAAGGCCGGCTGAGGAGGGTGGCCAGATACTGCACGCTGATGACCAGCCCGGCGATCACCGCGCCGAAGCCCAGCTCGCCATGAACGAAGCCGGGCAGTACGGCCAAGGGAATACCGATGTTCAGATAACCGATAAAGGTGAACAGGACGATGGAGACGACTTGCAGCGTGACCGCCAAGGGGCGCTGGGAATCTGGCATGGGTAAAAGGTCCACGGGGCAGCTGGATAGATAGGCTGCTTATGATAACGGCGACCGTGCGGGCGAAGCTTGGAAAAGTAGAACTATTTGCCGGACGGCGTTTCGCCAGGGGTTTTGCCAGCGACCAGATGCGTGGTGACGAGAGCGGCCAGGGCATTTTCTTCCGTGCCGAAGCGGGCCAGCAGGGCGGCTTGTTTCTCGGGGGAGAGACGGGTCCAGATGTCGACCATTTTCTCGGCGGTGTCGATCAGTACGCTGGCCTGGGCCGGGCTGAAGGAGGAGGTGTCATCGGTCATGGTGCAGGGCTCGGATTCAGGCGGTGTGGAAAGCGCATCTTAGCGCTTTCCACACAGTCTGTTGGTGCGGGTGTATCAGTCTTCGCTGTCGGCCTGGCGGCGTTCAGTGGCTTGCGGCGGCTCGGGTTGCTGGGCGTCGGGTTGCCCCCCGGCTTGTAGCGTGGGCGTCTGCTCAGGTTCGTGCAGGCTTGGGAAGGGGAGATTCGGAATCTCGTGCATTTCGCGCTCCTCGCAAAGTCTGTTGATCGATCGGGTAGATCCGCGCTTTTACAAAGCGTGGGCAGGATACCCCAGAAGAAATGACAAAAAGACTTTTTAATCCAGGCGGAGCGACAAAAGGAGTTGTCCGGACAGGTCATGTTCAGTCGCCGAAAACGATGCCATTACCGGTGGTCGCCGAGGCTCAAGAACAAGGTATGCGTGCCGATGGCATGCTATATCCCGCACGCTCAGTTGCGACAGTGGACCCTGGACATGGACGGTCCTTTTTGCCGAGAGATCGACTCCATGTTTTTACAAAAATCCCTGAAAGCCCAGATTCTGGCGTTGCTGAGCGGCAGCTTGCTGGCAATGCTGCTGATCGCCCTGGCGTCCTTCCATTTCCTTTCCGACGGCATCCAGAATTATCGCAACCTGATCGATGGCCCGTTGCGTGCGTCGCAATTGATCGACGAGGCGAACCTGCAATTCAAGGTCCAGGTCCAGGAATGGAAAAACGTGCTGCTGCGTGGCAAGCAGCCGGCGGACCTGGAGAAATACTGGAAGCAATTTGAAGACCGTCAGCGCGATGTCCAGGGCATCCTTGGCGACCTGATCAAACATGAGGGTGTTCCGGCGCAGATCAAGACGCGCATCGAACGCCTGCGAGGCGAACATGCCCAACTGGGCGCGGCCTATCAAAAGGGTCGTGATGCGTTTGTAACGGCCGGCGGCGACGCGGCGGCAGGTGATGCCGCGGTCAAGGGCGTGGACCGCGCGACCAGCGAGCAGATGAGCGAGCTGGTGGTCGAGCTGCATAAACTGGGCGATGAGCAGTCGGCGCTGATCAGTGCCGGTGCCGATCGCACGATCCTACTGGGGACGGTGATCATGCTCGTCTCGGGCGTGTTGATCGGGTTGCTGAGTGTGTGGCTGGTCAACCGCAACCTGGTGCAGCCGATCCGTAAGCTGATCGAGTACGTGACTCAACTGAGCCGCGGACGTTTCGCCGAGCGTGTCACCAGCACGCGCCAGGATGAACTGGGCGACCTGGCCCTGGCGGCCAACACGTTGCGCGATTTCCTTGCCGAAACCTTCACCCGCCTGCAACGCAGCGCCACCGAGCTGGACAGTGCCAGCGGCGAGTTGAACGCCATTGCCAGCCTGATGAGCCAGGGCACCAGCGAGCAGTTCGAGCGTACCGATCAGGTGGCGACGGCGATGAACGAGATGTCCGCCACCGCCCAGGAAGTTGCCCGCCATGCCGCCGATGCGGCGCGCGCTGCCGATGACGCCGATCATTCGGCGCAGCAGGGCGAGAAAGTGATGCAAGGTACTATCCACACCATCACGCAGATGCGTGGCGAAATTGCCAACACGGCCACGGTGATTCGTCGTCTGGAAGCTGATAGCGGGCGCATCGGCAAGGTATTGGAAGTGATCCGCGGGATCGCCGAACAGACCAACCTGCTGGCCCTAAACGCCGCTATCGAAGCCGCACGGGCCGGTGAGGCGGGGCGTGGTTTTGCAGTAGTGGCCGATGAGGTGCGCAGCCTGGCTCAACGCACGGCGTCGTCGATCATCGAGATCAATCAGATCATCCAGACCGTCCAGACCGGGGCGGTGGACGCGGCCCAGGCCATCGAAAGCGGGCAGTCGCGCAGTGAGGAAAGTGTCGAGCAGGTGACCCAGGCCGGCGAGATGCTCGAACGCATCACCCAGGCAGTCGAAGCGATTCGCGACATGAACCGCCAAATCGCCACGGCGGCGGAAGAGCAGACCTCGGTGGCCGAGGACATCTCGCGCAACCTGACGGAAATCACCTGCATCGCCAGCACCAACCTGGACAACGTGCAGCGCACCGAAGCGGCGAGTCGGGATCTGCACGGGTTGTCCGGGCAGTTGAATGAAGTGACGGCACGGTTGAGTGCTTGAGTGCATTGACCGTTTAAAATAGGGCCTGATTGACACCTGTGGCGAGGGAGCTTGCTCCCGCTGGGCTGCGTAGCAGCCCCTTAGCCATTCAATGCGGTGCATCAGGAAAAAACTTACGACTGCTGCGCAGCCGAGCGGGAGCAAGCTCCCTCGCCACAAAAGCTCATACGAGCGGCAAACAGGGATCGATTCAATAATCACGGCGCTTGCGGAACGCCCAGCGTCCGGCGATCAGCGTGAACGTCGCCACCAGTGCGACGAGAATCCAGAAACCATGGGCATCATCGGCCAGCGGCACGCCGCCGACATTCATGCCAAAAAAACCGGCAATAATGTTGATGGGCAAGGCCAGCACCGTGACCACGGTCAGGGTGAACAGCGTACGGTTGCTCTGTTCATTGAGGTTGGCGGCGATTTCTTCCTGCAGCAATTTGATCCGCTCGCCCAACGCGGTGAGGTCGTTGATGATCAGGGCGAATTCCTCAGTGGATTTGCGCAGCTCCTTGACGTCTTCTTTCTGCAACCACTGTGGCGGGCGATTGAGCAGCCGCAGCAACGAACCCGGCTCCATTGCCAGCAGGCGTTGCAGGCGCACCAGTATCCGCCGTTGGCTACCCAGTTCGGCGCGGTTGTTGGACACGCGCGAAGACAATAACTGGTCTTCGATCTGGTCAACGCTGAGGCTGGTCTTGCGCACGATCTGGGTCAGCACTTCGCCCTGGTCGCGCAGCAAGTGCACGAGCAGTTCCAGCGGCGAACGGAAGCACTCGCCAGCCTTGACCGACGAACGCAGCTTGTCCACCGAGTGCAATGGCTGCAGGCGTGCGCTGATTATCAGCCGACTGTGAACGCAAACCCACAACGTGGACACGTCCGAAGACACCAGGTTGCTGAGGTTGAATACCACATCGTTGACCACGGCCAGCAAGGCCGAGTCGACGTGCTCGATGCGGGTCGAGCGCGAGCCTTCGTGCAGGGCTTCGAAAAACTCCTCGGGCAAGGCCAGATGGTTTTTCATCCAGCGCTCGCAAGCGGCATGAGCCAGGTTCAGATGCAGCCAGAGGAATTCGTCGGCGTCCTCCGGTTGCTGCAGGCATCGCAGCGCCTGGGCCGAATCGATCTCTTGCCCGCGCTCGCCGGGGCGGAAGCGAAACCCGTAGAGCAGGCCGAACAGATCCGGATCGCGGTGGCTTTGATCGATGCTGTGATTCATGCGGGCTCGCTGGCGGGAGTGCCTGTCGTGGCGATGACAGGTTCACTTGAGCGGCATCATTGCAGGGTTGTTTGAAGGTTTTGTGACGGTTGGACTGGGTTGGCGGGTCAGCAGCGGTTTACCTTCGGATGCAAAAAAGCCGCGCAACCCGGAAGTTGCGCGGCTCCTTTATACGACTGATTAAGTATCTTGTTTGTTGCTCAGGACTTTACCGGTAGTTGCGTCAAAGTCGACATCCCACTCCTGGCCCTTGGCGTCTCGCACTTCGACTTCATATTCATAACCGTTGAAGTGGTTATCCAGGTCGGTGTCGGTGATCGTGCCACCCGGGTGCAGCTTCAGCACTTCATCATTCATCGATTCCAACGACTTGATCTTGCCGTCCTTGACCAACTGAGGAACCTGGTCGATTCGTACATCAGCCTGGGCCAGGCCGGCGGTGAGGGTCAGGGCGGCAGCAGTGAACAGGGCAGTCAAAGTTTTCATATTGTCTTTCCTTGGTGTCGTTAAAGGTTGATTCGTTTAAGTGGGTTCAGATTATCTCTGGCAACTTAACTCACCCTTAATTCGGAAAACTTGCAGCGAATGCGCCGATCCGCTGCTGTCCGTCAGTAACCGTTCTTCTGCAGAAGTTGCGTCACGCTGCCTGTTTCAGGACGTTTGAAGTACTTGAGCAATTCGCTGGCCCGGTTGGTGAAAATGCCGTCCACACCGGCATCCATGACTTTCTTGAAGTCCACCGGCTCATCCACCGTATAGACATGTACCAGCAAACCCTGATCGTGGGTGTACTGGTTCATCCAGGGTTTCACCAGATCCGCATAACTCTGGCTGCCGCCGTGCGTCAATGCTGCCGAAGGGCCGGTGCCGATGGCGCCCTGGGCCTTGGCGTACTGGACCCATTTTTCGAATTCGGCCTTGTCCTTGGGCTCCTGTTTCGCGTAGTAAACCGCCTTGTCGGTCTCGCCGGACTCGGCAAACGGCACCTTGGACTTGGGCTCGATATTGCCTTCGCCGACCCACAGCAACAGGATTTTCGGCACCTTGGGCATTTCCTTGTGCAGCAGTTCCAGGCTGCTCTTTTCGAAGGTCTGCAATACCACCTTGCCTTTGCCCTGGCCCACACCGAGGGCGCGCTTGGCCAGCTTGGAACCGGACGGGCTCAGCCAGCCGCGGTCCTGGAGCTTGTCCTTGAGGTCGCGCTCGATGCCCGGGAACAGCTTCGGTTCCTTGGTTTCGATGTAAAGCCCCGGCTTCTGTTGCGGGTTGCCCTCGGCGATATTGATGACCTCATCCAGGGTCAGGATCTTCAGGCCGACAAAGGCAGGACGCGCACGCTCCGGGTAGGCCGCGTTGAACCAGCTGCCGGCGTCCAGCGTCTTGAGTTCGGCCATGGTGAATTCGTTGGCGGTGCTGTCCTTGCGCTCGGGGAACTTGGTGGCGACATCGGTGGTGCGCAGCAGGCTATCGTCGTGCAGGACGAACAGCACGCCGTCCTTGCTGCGTTGCAGGTCGAGCTCAAGGTAATCAGCGCCCAGGTCACGGGCCAGCTTGTAGGCCGCGGCGGTGGACTCCGGCGCATCGAACGAGGCGCCGCGATGGGCGATGACCGCGGGATGGGGGATGCCTTGCTGGGTTGCCAGGGCCTTGGGACTTGGCACCTCGGCGGCGTGTGCCGGGCCGAAACCGAGCATCAGGCTCAGCATCAATGCGCTACGGGTAAAGGTGACGGGCATGCTCGAGTTCCTTTCGTGGGTTCTGTAAAACCTCTCTTTTAACAATTGAACGCTGCGGACGCTATCGCCATACCGACATTGACCTATGCAAGAGGAATTTTCCCACGCATTTTCGAGCCGCTTTGAAGTACCCTTGGTCACACCAGTTTCCCCGGTAGAGGGAAACCTCACTGTTCGCCTGCCTTGCGTGTAAACCATCGATCAGACGTCTCTCGGGACGCATCCATGAGGTTTACCATGCGCACCACTTCGACACTCATCTGCCAGGCCGCGGACCAGCTCAGGGGCTTCGTTGGCCTGAATCGCAAGACCGGCCATTACATCGTGCGTTTCAGCGAAGACTCCTTTGGCATGGACGTTGCCGCCGACGGCATCATCCCCACCTGCGAATTCGTCTGGACCCCTGCGGCAGATGGCGCCATGGCGCTCAGGCGCGAGCGAATCCAACTGCTGCTTGACCAGAACATCGACGACCGGATCAACCTTACCGAACCGCTGCGGGTGTACATGGCCCGCCAAGACTTGCCGGAAATCGTAGCGGTGCGGCAGATGGTGGGAGGCTGAGCTACCAAATCTGAACTGAACCGAGAACCGTGTGGGAGCGAGCTTGCTCGCGAAGGCGTTGGATCAGTCAACATCGCCGTGACTGACATACCGCTATCGCGAGCAAGCTCGCTCCCACAAGGTTTGTGCTGGACAATGAATCTGCGGACGCCAGGGAACAATGTGGAAGCGAGCCCGATATCTGGGTCAATGAGGACCAATGTGGGAGCGAGCCTGCTCGTGAAGGCGTTGGATCAGTCAACATCGCGGTGGCTGACATACCGCCTTCGCGAGCAGGCTCGCTCCCACAAGGGTTTGAGTCTGCCTCAGGTTTGGCGTTGGAAGGCATAGTCCCGTTCGACCTTGCACACCCGCGTATGGCATTGGCTGTACCAGGTGGAGCGACCGCGCTCACGGATCGCGCTATGTTCGGGATGCTGCTTCCAGGCCAGGATCGCTGCTTCATCGCGCCAGTAGGACACGGTGATTCCCAGACCATCATCGCCACGGGCCGATTCGACGCCCAGAAATCCGGGCTGCTCCCGGGCAAGGGCCATCATGCGTTCGGCGGCTTCGGCGTAGCCTTGGTCTCCCTTGGTACGCAACGAGGTAAAGATCACTGCGTAATAATGGCCGTTCATGGCATTTTCCTCGCGCAGGCTTCGACAAACGCTTTGACCAGCGGCGGCACCCGGCCTTCCAACGCGGCACGTTCCGGCTGGAACAGTGTTGCGACAAAAAACGGATGATCACGCAGCTCCACCGCTCGCAGGTCGCCGGCCGAATCTCGGGCCACGGCGTGCAAATGTTCATTCAGCAAATCCTTTTCAAAATGCGGATTGACCCCGAAGCGGCAACGGTAACCCTCGAACGCTGTCGCGCAGCCATAAGCCTTGGCGATCAGCGAATCCACTTCGAGCTGAAGGCTGTCGATGGTTTCGATCAAGGCGCAGCTCAGCGGCGTCAGCAGCGCCCGTTCCGCCTCTGGAGAGGTTTCGCCATGGGCGGCGTTGGCCCAACCCAACACATTGCGGGCATATTCCAGTACGGCATGTTGAAAACCACCGCAGGTGCCGAGGAAAGGGCGCCGCTGTTCGCGGGAAAAACGGATGGCCCGCAAGGCACCGCTTTCGTTCCGGTAAGGACTGCCGGGCACGCACCAGATGCCATCGAAGTCATAAAGCAGCGTGTCATCGACGATGAGATCGGTGGCCAGCCATTGGAAACGGACGTCACAGCCGGTTTGCTCGCCAGCCAGCTCAAGTGCGAGGGGGATCGCCTGGTGAGCGGTGATTTGCGGGTCATGATCGCCGACCAGGGCGATGTGGATGGGACGCTTTTTTTCCATGAGAGTCTCGCCGCTTGTTGATTCCTGGTCGCCACTATAGATTGGCGTTCACGCAATCAATATTGGCGTTTACCCAAGTGTTCAATGCAGCGACGCAATATCGACTGGGATATCCCGACCTGTGCCTGATCCTGGCGCTGGTCCGTGGCGGCTCGCTGGCCCGGGCCGGGCGGCTGCTGGAGGTGGATGTGTCGACGGTTTTCCGCTCGGTGCGCCGTTTGGAAGCGGCCCTGGGCCAGCCCTTGTTCGAGAAAAGCCGTTCCGGATATTTACCCACGAGCCTCGCGCAGGCATTGGCCGAGCAGGCCGAGCGCGCTGAGCAGGCGCTGGAAGCCGCGCGTGTCGGGGTGGAGCAGGGCGGCAGCGTGGTCAGCGGCACAGTACGCCTGACCTGTACCGACTCGGTGCTGCAGGCATTGCTCCTGCCCGCGTTGGCGCGGTTCATGCCCGCCTATCCGGCGTTGACCCTGGAACTGAGCACCACGAACGACTTCGCCAACCTGAGCCGTCGCGATGCGGATATTGCCTTGCGGCTGACCCGCACGCCGCCGGAGCATCTGGTGGGTCGAAACCTGGGCCCCGTGGTTTACCGGGTATGTGCCGGCGCCACGTATTTGTCCTCGGCCAATGCGGATGACCTGGCCGCCATGACCTGGATCGCGCCGGACGATTTCCTGCCGGATCACCCCACCGTGACCTGGCGCCGCCAGCACTTGCCTGGCGTGGTGCCTGCCTATCGCTGCAACAGCATGCTTTCTGTGACTGAACTGGTGCGAGCCGGTCTGGGCGTTGCGGCGCTGCCGGATTTCCTGATCGATGGCAACCAGGGCCTGACGCCCATTGGCGAGCCCTTGGCCGGATATGACACGGCGCTCTGGTTGCTGACCCGGCCGGATTGCCGCGCGTTGCGCTCGGTGGTGACGCTGTTTGACGAGCTGGGGCGCAATCTGCGGCTGAACTGAGGTTCAGCGCTGGTAGCAGGCGAGAAACATGTCCAGTGCCGATTCGATCACCTGCGCCTGTTCATGGGGCGCCAGGCTTGGTTGGCCCATGGAGATCTGCGGCCAGAAAGCGAACGTCTTGATCAGCCCGTGCATCTGCTGGGCCGCAAATGCCGGGTCGACGGGTTTCAGCCGGCCATCGGCCTGGGCCATGCGAACCCAGACGGTCAGGCCTTCTTCACGCTCGCCCATGCGCGCAACCATGTCCTGGGCCCGCTCGGGGGAATGAATCGTAGCGGCGATGGCGATGCGCGCCAGGTCGAGGAAATTCTCGTCGGCCAGCATCTGCAGTTTGGCTTGGAGCAGCGTTCGCAGCTGATCGCGCAGTGGTGTTTGCGAATTGTAGGGCGTGAGCTGTTCCGCCGTGATGCTGTTCCACAACCGATTGAGAATCTCGGCGAACAGCTCTTCCTTGCTTGGGAAGTGGTTATACACCGTGCGCTTGGACACCCCCGCGGTCGCCGCGATCTTGTCCATGCTGGTGATCTCGAAGCCGCTGCTGCGGAATTCGGCAATCGCGGCCTGGAGGATAGCTTCGCGTTTTCGCTCGGTAAGGCGCTGCGGTACGGTCATGGGCACTCGTCGGCTGGAAAGGGAGAACTTACACTCGGCAGTTTACTTGCTCCCGGGATTCATGCAATCTAGAAACTACACCGTGCGGTGTAGTTTATTTGCCAAACGGCTGAGCGTGCATGCAACGGCCATCCAGCGTCCCACGACGGCGAAGCGCATCTGCGTTGACGCCCTTGGAGTTATCGCACCATGACCACTCCCTCGTTTCGCACCGACAACCTCTCATCACGGCATGAGCAAGGCAAGTTTCGCAATCATGCCTTCACTCCGCGCGAAGGATTCGGTACGACCCTGCGCGTCATCTGGAACATGATTTTTCACAAGCCGCGAACCACACGGCCCGCAGGGACCATCGAGGTCAAGCCCCTGACCCGGGACTCTCTGCTGGCCGCACCGAACCACAGCGTCTTCCGCCTTGGCCATTCCACGGTGCTGCTCAAGCTGAGAGACAAGTTCTGGCTGACCGATCCGGTGTTCGCCGAGCGTGCCTCACCCGTGCAGTGGGCCGGTCCGAAGCGTTTTCACCAGCCGCCCATCAGCTTGGAAGAATTGCCGCCGATCGAAGCGGTGATCCTGTCCCACGATCATTACGACCACCTCGATCATCATGCCATCCTCAAGCTGGCGGCCAAGACTCGCCACTTCCTGGCGCCTCTTGGCGTGGGCGACACCCTGATCAAATGGGGCGTCGATGCCAGCAAGGTGCGTCAGCTGGATTGGTGGCAAGGCACCGAGGTGGCCGGTATCGAGTTCATCGCTACGCCATCCCAGCACTTTTCCGGGCGCGGCCTGTTCGACAGCAACAGCACCTTATGGTCGTCCTGGGTCATGATCGACGGCGCCACGCGGATCTTCTTCAGTGGCGACACCGGTTACTTCGACGGTTTCAAACGCATCGGCGAGCAATACGGCCCCTTTGACCTGACGCTGATGGAAACCGGCGCCTATAACGTCGACTGGCCCCACGTCCACATGCAGCCGGAGCAGACCCTGCAAGCACATATCGACCTGAAGGGCCGCTGGCTGCTGCCGATCCACAACGGCACGTTCGACCTGGCGATGCACGCTTGGTATGAGCCTTTCGACCGCATCCTGGCCCTGGCCTGGGAGCGCAACGTCAGCATCACCACGCCACAAATGGGCGAGGCCTTCAACCTGGCGCAACCGCAACGGGGTCGCGCCTGGTGGCTGGACGTGGAGCCCTCGGTTTATCAGAACCAGACCGGCGTGGCTTGATAGCGGGCCGCTACTCGATCATGGCGTAGTCCGCCCGCTCCATCGGGTTGGGCGTCGCGCCCTTGATATTCATGCCACGCCCCGGAGTGAAGCCGGGGAAAAACACCAGGCCTTCGGCCTCGAATCGAAACGCCAGGGCCAGGCGGGTGACATCGAGCAACTCGCCGCCCGCCTCGAAACGTCGGATGGCCTGGACCGAGACCCCGGATTCACGGGACAGCTCCTCGACACTCCACCCCAGCATGGCTCGGGCCTGTGCGCTGTGGGCAGGGGTGAATTGATAGACGGCGATGCGTTCCAGGGTGGTTTTGATTGCGAGAGAGGCCATGGGGGTACTCCAAAGCTGTGGATTCAAAAATACTGTGTTTTTGTACAGTTGTTTTGATCCCGCTTCAATCTCATTTTCTTGATCAATGACCAACGGTCGTTTCCGGCCAGGTGCTCGTTGCGTGACCTAGTACCCGACGAAACTCTTTGAGATTGCTGGTTGCATATGGTCTGCTGAGGGATCAGGAATTGGCGGTTCTGGGCGAGGAGTTACGTGAAAGGATTTCTGAAGCTGATCGCCACCCTTCGAGATTGAATGGGCCGAAGACGCCTAGTATTTCCAGCATTTTCCGAGAGCCCAAATGTTGATCTTCAACTGCACCGAAGCGGCGAGCAACTTTTTCAGCCGTATGAGCAAAGGCAAGAAAATCACCCGATGGAAAAACCACCATCGCCTGTTATCGAGGACGATGAGCTGGGTGAATTTGCCGAACAATGGCTCGTTCATGCGATCACTGTGCAACGAAAACACGTGTTGTTCGTCATCCACGTACGAACCCGCTACTGCATGATTTTCGCCGATGCTAAAAAGGCTGACATCGAAGGTTTTGTTCAGCGATTTTCCGAACGATGGATAGATGGCCTGATGCGTCAGGCGGGGCTGCACGATCTTCTTGACTGGGTTGACGACGAATTGATGATGGAGCGTTTCCAGGAGAGCTGTCGCGAATACGTTTTTTACAGGCGCGGTCATCGCGGTGCGCAAAAGCACATCAACGAGATTTCCTGGACGTTCGAGGACTGCGCCGCTGAATGGGGCACGTTACCCTCTAATGAGGTCTCTGCAGGCCGCTTCGATGGCAGCATGAACGACGTCCCCAGAGGCAGTAAGGAATACAAGGGCTATCAGTACCCGGATGAAGAGATGATTGTTCACTGGTTACGACGTTATGGCGGCCTGGATGAATCAGCGGCCCAGGCAGCACATGAGCGGCACATTGGAGTGAAACAGGAGATCTGGGCGTACGAACGCGAACTTACCCGGGATACGCAATGAAACTGAAGGCCGGAAATTTGCTGCCCGAATCAAGGCCCTGGATTTTTTAAAGTGACTCAGTCAGTCCGGGCGCCTCCCGAATAATGAAGTGATCCAGGTTCTCGATATTGGCACTGAACACTCTGAACGTCTGCTCGGGGTTCTTCTTGCTCGGCACTTGCTGCAACTCCGGCGTCACGCCATAAAAGAAACAATACAACGGCGCGTCACTGTCGATGGCGTGCTTGATCTCTGCCAGGAACGCCTTGCGCTTGCGGTAGTTATCGATCAGCTTCTTGCTCAGGTAGACGTTGACTGAATAAGGCTTTTTCTTCGCCTCGTCCGGCTGCTTGAACCAGACCTTCGCTTCGAAATCAATGCGAAAGCTTTGCGTGTAATCCTTGATCTGCTTGATCTTGCCCCAGTAGATCAGTCCCTTGTTATCCAGCAGAAAGTCGATCTTCTTGAAAAAGGAACTGTAAGGCGCGGTGTGCTCGCCAATCTTCAGCGGCATGCGCTTGAGCAGATCCTTGTTGTCGAAATTCGAGACGAAACACTCCACCGGGTGGGCGAAGACGCTGGTCTTGTCGGGCGTCGAGTCCTGAACGGAATGGGCGTTGTCACCGTGGGACGATGGAAGGTTCGACGTGGGCCGAGTCGCAACAACATCCTTCGGCTGATCCGGCGGCTTGCGAATGTACTCACGCCGAGTCAGCAACAGCTCCGACGGAAAATGCTCTTCACGGCCGTCATCCGTTTCTGCCTCGCCACTCCCCACCTCCAACCCCGGCGTCTTCGGACTGACATACGGGCAACCCTCGATATGCCGGGTAGTTGGCTGATTCTTGAAATGTGGCGTGCGGATGTAATTGACGTTCTTGGCGTTGAACGTCGTCAGCCGATTCTCCTCATCAAACGCCGCCCGACACACATCGTTGGGGCACTGGAAGCGCTCCTTGGCCGAGTCGAACGCCATGGTCTCGTCGAAATTAAGATCCCGAACGTCATAGATCGAAAGCTTGGCATCGAGGCTGAGGCAGTAGGCAGTGTTGAATTTCATCGAGGCTCGGGTCCGTGAGAGGAGGTGTATTAATACCGAAGGACGCGGCGGGCTGCACCCAAAGTTTCAACTCACCACAAAGCTTCTGTGGGAGCGAGCTTGCTCGCGATTCCCCAAACCGACCCCGCCATCAATCCCGCCACCCACCTGCGCCCTGATACCAACCCGTGGCGAGGGAGCTTGCTCCCGCTGGACTGCGAAGCCGCCCTCGTTCCGCAGCTCCAGGCCTAGCTAATCGGCATCACAATACCGATTTCTCCCTCCATTCTGCCAATAATCGGAATTATATTGCTGGTACAAGGGCTTTGGGTGAGAATAACCGGCATCATAGTTCCGGTTGATATGAAAATGTCAGAACATCTCACCATTCAGACTTACGTTGAAGGCCATTGGCGCGACGCTGTGATCTTCAGCGTGTCGAACGTTCAGAAGGTTGAGGAGTCGCGATGCAGCCTATCCTACGACCAAGATTACTTGGTTCACTTCATTCATAAGCTAGATACCGCGTTTGAACACGCCCTCAGCGTAAACCTTCCGCTGAGCTGGAACGCTGTCGATGGTAAAGGCTATCCCCCATTCGTCTACGACATCATACCGGCTGGAGCTGCTCGGAAATCGTTGCAGAAGAGATTCGGTGGGGAAAAGCCAGACGGCATGGACATGAGTTTTTTCCTCCTGAGTCGCTGCACACCTTCTCCCATTGGGCACTTGAGGGTGAAGGAGTCTTTCGAGCATATCGACCAGACTCGCAAAGAGGCCTTTGCGCGCAAAGAGGTGGTAGACAGAACGAGTGACTTTCTCGAATACGCCTACGAATCTGGCGCTGCATTGGGCGGTGCTACGGGCGCCCAGGGGGAAGCTCCAAAGTTGATCATGGTTGAGGATGGGGATGGCGCGCTTTATGCCGATGCGATGCTTTCTGACGAACTTGCGCGTCGCCATTGGTTGGTGAAGTTTGCTCGCAACCAAGCCACTGAGCGCGACAAGATCATCCTGCGGGCCGAGTACCACTACTACAAAGCGATCTCCCAACTCGGTTTGAATACGATATCTACAAATGAACTGTTGCTTGAGGAGGCCGAAAAGCCAAGCCTGTGGATGCCGCGCTTTGATCGACGAGTCGCCAACGGCATGGTGGAGAGGGTTCCGGTCGAGTCGATTTATTCAGTGTGTCAGAACACCGAGCCTGGTTCGAGAATGAATCATGAGGATGTGCTCAGTCGTCTGATCCATCTGTGGCGCACGAATGGGCAGGAAGGTGAGCTTGAAGAGCTGGTATTTGAATACCTTCGCCGTGACCTGCTGAACCGCATCCTGGGGAATTCGGATAATCATGGGCGCAACACGGCCATCTTCAGATATCGGGACAAATTCGAACTGGCGCCGATCTATGACCTTGCACCAATGGTGCTCGATCCGGAAGGTGTCACTCGGGTAACCAAATGGAAGGCCGAGCATATGGGAAGTCCTGACTGGAAAGCGGTCTGCAGTGACTTTCAGGACTTGGTCAGCTCTGACGTGCTTTTCGAGCGCCTGCTTGGAGCCGCCGAGACATTTAGAGCTTTACCGGATCTGCTGGTTGATCTTCCAGAGGAAGTGAGGCGGGCTCAGTCTATTCCGCTGAACAATTTGGATAAGCGCCTGGCTGAATGGGGGCTGCGATGAAAGAGAACATCAACGAACGGCGCAGGGAGCTCATTGACGACATTGTCATGCGACATGTGACGGGGATCGAAACCCTGGGAACCGCTATCCGCCGGCTACGGCTTGAGGTGACCGGCCTGGATCAGGAAACCTTTGCTCTCATGTGCAACATGTCGACCAAGGCCCTGTACCAGATCGAGAAGGACAAGGGTAATCCAACCCTTAGCACCATCGAAGCCATCTTGAGGAAATTCGGGCTGCGCCTGGGGCTGACGAAGTCTGCCACGACCCTTTACACGCCGCCGACCAAGCCGCAAAAAGCGACTCCCCAAATGCCCATTCGCGGTGTTAATCCTAAACGCAAAATCGCAGCACAGCTCGGTACGAAGGCCAAGGATGGCAACAAGGGCGCGGCCGGTTAGGTGGAGGAATGTTCCGAAGCGCCAGCTTGAACCTATCGAGCGCTCAAGCTTGGGTCAGTTGAATCCGTGGAGACGGTGTATGAGTGAACAGGTGCAAGTAACCTTGCACGAAGCAAAGTCCCAGCTCTTACAACTGGGTGCACGTGCATGGCAGGGCGACAAGGTGGTGATCACCAAGGCCGGTAAGCCTTATCTGGATCTGCTGCCCCATGTCGCTACACCGCAGGCGCGCAAGCCTGGTCGGTTGAAGGGGAAGATTCGGATGTCGGCGGATTTCGAACGCATCCCCGAGGACATCATTGATAGTTTTGAGGGCCGGCTCTGAGTGCAGACGAATCTTCCTGATTTGAGATTTCAGTAGGCACCTCAGCCATGCAGGCCTCGTCAAACTCTCGCATAGTGGCCTTGTCGATAGCGCCGATTTTCAGCAGCGCTTCGGCCGAGCTGTGAATCGACTCGAAGGCCTCACTTTTAATTTTTTTTGTCATTACATATCCCCATGTGTTCTTTTTTGTCCAACAGGAATTGGGCGTTTCCCGAAACCACTATTAAACACCGCCATAGTCGTGGGAACCCGCCCGCGATCTTCAAAACAACGCAGTAACCAAGCGCTACACCAACCTATGACCTGACACCTGTGGCGAGGGAGCTTGCTCCCGCTGGGCTGCGAAGCGGCCCCAGTTCCATACCCAAGCAAAAAACCGCCGCCCGAACACGGACGACGGCTTCTGCTTGAACGCTCAAAACCCTCGCATAATCCGAGAGGCTTTCCGCCACCAGGATTCATGCTGGCTAAACGGATCATCCACCAACACCGCCGCATATCCCGCAAGCGAATCCATGGCTCATCCTGCCAGTGCAGCATGCAGAGCGACATCTTCGGCCAATCCAGCACGCTCAACATCGGCCGCTCCACCTTATGCGAATACCGCTCATCCCGCAGGGTTGGCACTACCTGATGCGTGATCCACTCACGCAGCAACCGATATTCAGGACAATAGTGATAAACCAGCAAGGCATAGACGCCCGACTCGCTCAGCATCAGTCGCTCTTCGGTCAAGCCATGGACGTGCATGAGCATCATCCTGCGCTGGTCAGGATCAAGCTTGCGTGTCATGCGTTCATCGAGGTGCTTGCCCATCAAACGACCCAAATCGGATGCGCTGAACCAGGCCTGGTTTTCAACTAGAAGGGCATGAAGATTGAGACTATGACGGGTGAAAACCGCCGGAGTGTAAGCATCAGGCATGATGGGTCTCCGAGGTGCACGGAGAACAAAGCTGCGTTTTTGTGGGCATGACGACCTCTACGTTAGAAGGTTAGCGGCGCGAGCCCGACGTAGAGGATGTAAGAAATCCCAACTAGCTTCTTCTCCACACAGAATTGCAAATGTCCTTAGACAGTACGCGGTTCTATGCTTGGCGATTAGCTACTACGTTGGGCGTTTCTTAGGCACCTGCGACTAAGATAGGTAACGAGGCGATACGGCGTCAATACGGAACGATTCTGAGTTTTGCGTAGGGCAAAGACAGCGTTACAGTCTCAGAGCTAAACGCAGTTTTCGCTCCCCTAGAAAACTAAAAACCCCGTTTTCACGGGGTTTTTAATTAAATGCTGATGGTGCAACGAGGACTAGAAATCAATCCCAGCTCAAAGCCCCACCCGTCTGATACTCAATCACCCGAGTCTCAAAGAAATTCTTCTCTTTCTTCAAGTCCATGATCTCGCTCATCCAAGGGAACGGGTTCGTCGTGCCTGGATACTCTTCCTTCAGACCAATCTGCGACAGGCGACGGTTGGCGATGAACTTGAGGTAGTCCTCCATCATCGCCGCGTTCATGCCCAACACGCCGCGAGGCATGGTGTCGCGGGCGTATTCGATTTCCAGTTGGGTCCCTTGCAGGATCATCTGGGTTGCTTCTTCCTTCATTTCGGCGTCCCACAGGTGTGGGTTTTCGATCTTGATCTGGTTGATCACGTCGATGCCGAAGTTCAGGTGCATGGATTCGTCGCGCAGGATGTACTGGAACTGCTCGGCGACGCCGGTCATTTTGTTGCGGCGGCCCATGGAGAGGATCTGGGTGAAGCCGCAGTAGAAGAAGATGCCTTCCAGGACGCAGTAGTAGGCGATCAGGTTGCGCAGCAACTCTTTGTCGGTTTCCGGGGTGCCGGTTTCGAACTTCGGATCGGAGATCGAGCGGGTGTATTTCAGGCCCCAGGCGGCTTTTTTCGCGACCGATGGGATCTCGTGGTACATGTTGAAGATTTCACCTTCATCCATGGCCAGCGATTCGATGCAGTACTGGTAGGCGTGGGTGTGGATCGCCTCTTCGAAGGCCTGGCGCAGGATGTACTGGCGGCACTCCGGGTTGGTGATCAGGCGGTACACGGCCAGGACCAGGTTGTTGGCAACCAGGGAGTCGGCGGTGGAGAAGAAGCCCAGGTTGCGCATGACGATGCGGCGTTCGTCGTCGGTCAGGCCTTCCGGGTTTTTCCAGAGCGCGATGTCGGCGGTCATGTTGACTTCTTGCGGCATCCAGTGGTTTGCGCAGCCGTCCAGGTACTTCTGCCAGGCCCAGTCGTATTTGAAAGGCACGAGCTGGTTGAGGTCGGCGCGGCAGTTGATCATGCGCTTTTCATCGACGGCGACACGGGCGGAGGCGCCTTCGAGTTCGGCGAGGCCTTCGGCGACGTCGAGTTTGTCGAGGGCGGCCTTGGCGCGAATGATCGCGGCCGAGTCGCTGGCCGTCACGGCGCGGGCTTCGAGCGCGGCGGCACCGCCGGCGCTGTCGAGGCGGTCCATGTTGGCTTCAGAAGCGTGGCCGGCGTTGGCGCCTTTTACCGCGACTTCGCCGTCGTCTTCTTTGTCGAATTCGTCCCAGCTCAGCATGACGTGTCGTCTCCTGCGTGAGGGCCAGATGCCCGTTGAAAGGCCTACTGGCCGCGGTGGATCTTGGAAAGTCGTTTGTTGCAGCAGCTGACGCAGGCAATAAACAGAAAAATGTACGGGTTGTACTGAAGCGGCTTGCACGCATCGGCATGATCGGCCGTTACGCAGGCTTCAGGTTGGCTTTGATCCCTGTAAGGGGATATTGCAGGCCCGTTTAAGGCGGCATTATAAGGACTTTTTTGCCTACGTGGTGCGGCGAAATAGCTCACAGAAGAGGTCGCGGGGGGGCATACCCGCATGGGAGCGAGGGTTTACAAGGCTTTGGCCGTTGAAGATTTTTTTTGCATGGATCGGATGGCGGGTTTTTTTGATCAGAAAGTGATCGATTTTTGCCGTTTTGCACTACATGTTGTGTTTGCTGGCGGTTTTTGGTGGCTCCAGACACAACCAGGCCCGATCGAAATCGGGCCATGGAAACTGCCAGTTGTGATCAGCCGTTGGAGCAGCCGGTGCCCATGACGCTGTAGCGCATGATGTGGCGCTGGCCCTTGGAATCTTCATATTCCATTTTTGCCGGGACCACTTCGCAAACGTTCGGGATGGTGCTCATGGAAATGACTTTGGCGATGTCCAGGTGGGTGGAGTAGGTGTACTCCTCGATCGCCGGTTTCTGCTGTGCGACATCGGTCGGGGCCTCATCCGCCATGGCGGTGGCGCAAAGGCTGCCAAGGACCAGAACCCATAAAGCTTTCATCTGTATTTCACCTTTCTTGAGGTCGAGTGGGGTCACGCAGCCTTTTTGGGGCTGCGTGTGGAGCAAGTGTTGGAAGTTGGATCAACGGCCTTCGTGGGGGCTGTGTTGCGTCAATCGGGTTTGCCGGTTGGCGGGGTTGATTTTAGGAGGCGAGGGGAGGGGTAAACAGACTTGGTTTTGATAAACACTGTTGGTTGATCTGGTAATAATCGGCTGATTACCCGTTGGATTGATGTTCGTTCACAGGACGCCTTCGCGAGCAGGCTCGCTCCCACATGAAGATATCTTCAGGTGGATTTGCAGGTTAGTACCGACATTTTGTAGGGACTTGTTACTACCATCGTCGAATGGTTCTATAGGCCCGCCCCAAGCTACAACGGAACCATACAAAAACAACTATTGTCACCGAGGTAAGAAAGATGAGTGCGGCTTCTGTGTATCCCGTTCGTCCCGAGGTTGCGGCCAGTACGCTGACTGACGAGGCGACCTATAAGGCCATGTACCAGCAGTCGGTCGTCAACCCCGATGGCTTCTGGCGCGAGCAGGCCAAGCGCCTCGACTGGATCAAGCCTTTCACCACGGTGAAACAGACCTCGTTCGACGATCACCATGTCGACATCAAGTGGTTTGCCGATGGCACCTTGAACGTTTCCTACAACTGCCTCGACCGTCATCTGGAAGAGCGCGGGGATCAGGTTGCGATCATCTGGGAGGGCGACGACCCGTCCGAGAGCCGCAACATCACTTATCGCCAACTACATGAAGAAGTCTGCAAGTTTGCCAACGCCCTGCGCGGCCAGGACGTGCACCGCGGCGACGTGGTGACCATCTACATGCCGATGATTCCCGAGGCCGTGGTCGCCATGCTGGCCTGCACCCGGATCGGTGCAATCCACTCGGTGGTGTTCGGCGGCTTCTCGCCGGAAGCCCTGGCTGGCCGCATCATCGACTGCAAATCCAAAGTGGTGATCACCGCCGACGAAGGCATCCGTGCCGGCAAGAAGATCCCGCTCAAGGCCAACGTCGATGACGCGCTGACCAACCCGGAAACCAGCAGCATCCAGAAAGTCATCGTGTGCAAGCGCACGTCGGGCAACATCAAGTGGAACCAGCATCGTGACATCTGGTACGAAGACCTGATGAAAGTGGCTGGCACCGTTTGCGCGCCGAAGGAGATGGGCGCCGAGGAAGCGCTGTTCATCCTCTACACCTCCGGTTCCACCGGCAAGCCCAAGGGCGTGCAGCACACGACCGCCGGTTACTTGCTGTACGCGGCGCTGACCCATGAACGTGTATTCGACTACAAGCCCGGTGACATCTACTGGTGCACCGCCGACGTGGGCTGGGTTACCGGCCACAGCTACATCGTCTACGGCCCATTGGCCAATGGCGCGACCACGCTGCTGTTCGAAGGCGTGCCGAACTACCCGGACGTCACCCGAGTGGCCAAGGTGATCGACAAGCACAAGGTCAATATTCTCTACACCGCGCCGACCGCGATCCGCGCAATGATGGCCTCGGGCACTGCCGCCGTCGAAGGCGCCGATGGCAGCAGCCTGCGCCTGCTGGGTTCGGTGGGCGAGCCGATCAACCCGGAAGCCTGGGACTGGTACTACAAGAACGTCGGCAAGGAGCGTTGCCCGATCGTCGACACCTGGTGGCAGACCGAGACCGGTGGCGTGCTGATCAGCCCGCTGCCAGGCGCCACGGCGTTGAAGCCGGGTTCGGCCACGCGTCCGTTCTTTGGCGTCGTGCCGGCGCTGGTGGACAACCTCGGCAACCTGATCGAAGGCGCCGCCGAAGGCAACCTGGTGATCCTCGATTCGTGGCCGGGCCAGGCTCGTACGCTGTACGGCGACCATGACCGTTTTGTCGACACTTACTTCAAGACCTTCAGCGGGATGTACTTCACCGGTGACGGCGCTCGTCGCGACGAGGACGGCTACTACTGGATCACCGGTCGGGTGGACGACGTGCTCAACGTTTCCGGCCACCGCATGGGCACCGCCGAGATCGAGAGCGCCATGGTTGCTCACCCGAAAGTCGCCGAGGCGGCGGTGGTGGGTGTGCCACACGACATCAAGGGGCAGGGCATCTACGTCTACGTCACCTTGAATGCCGGCGAAGAAACCAGCGAAGCCCTGCGCCTGGAGTTGAAGAACTGGGTGCGCAAGGAGATCGGCCCGATTGCTTCGCCGGACGTGATCCAGTGGGCGCCGGGGCTGCCGAAAACCCGTTCGGGCAAGATCATGCGCCGCATCCTGCGCAAGATCGCCACGGCGGAATACGACGGCTTGGGTGATATCTCCACTCTGGCCGATCCGGGTGTGGTGGCGCACCTGATTGAGACGCACAAGACTATGAACGTGGCCTGACGGTAGCGTGTAGCACCGAAAGCCCCGCCCGGTATTTGCCGGGCGGGTTTTTTTTATGAACGCGCTGGGAGGGCTTGAAGTGTGGTGCCTTTGTGGCGAGGGAGCTTGCTCCCGCTCGGCTGCGCAGCAGTCGTAAACCGGCCAATGCGGTATGACTGAACGACCCCGGTGCCTGGCTTTTGGGGCTGCTGCGCAGCCCAGCGGGAGCAAGCTCCCTCGCCACAGGGTGGGTGTGTGGCTGGTGGGGTGTTCGAATAAATATCGGCGTTTAAAGTAAGAGGTGTCTGAACGTTACCGACGTTTCGAAATGTGTAACCAAAGGCGCCATAACGGGGCGATGTGAAACGCGAAGCCCCGTCATAGGGCGGTTCCAGGCGTATATGAAAACAAGCCGACACGCTGTGCTTGCCGGATTAGAAGGGTTTGCGAATAATGGGCCCGCTATTTGCAGCGTGGATCGGTTCCCTATCTTTTGCTCTCGCATGAATTTGCGGAGCTGTCAATGTGCTCGAACAGCTTTCTCGGTGCTTCTGTAATTAGTTGTCGCATTGAAGAAATATCGGCTTCGGGCCTGTCGTTAGAATGCCGATCACTCGCTCGTCGTGGCTCGCGTTGAATAAATCGTGAGCTTCCTAGGACGCAAGTTCGTTTCACCCATTCGCATATTGGGCTGTTGCTCACTCTGCCGTTTTCGCCCTTTACCGATGGAGTCCCAAGATGAAGAAACTTGTGCTGCTTGGCGCCCTGGCACTGTCCGTGCTGTCCCTGCCGACTTTCGCCGATGAGAAACCCCTGAAGATCGGTATCGAAGCGGCCTACCCTCCGTTCGCCTCGAAAGCCCCGGATGGCAGCATCGTCGGTTTCGACTACGACATCGGCAATGCGCTGTGCGAAGAGATGAAGGTCAAGTGCGTGTGGGTCGAGCAAGAGTTCGACGGCCTGATCCCGGCGCTGAAGGTACGCAAGATCGATGCGATCCTGTCGTCCATGTCGATCACTGAAGATCGCAAGAAGTCCGTCGACTTCACCAACAAGTACTACAACACCCCGGCCCGTCTGGTGATGAAGGCCGGTACCCAGGTGAGCGACGGCCTGGCCGAGCTCAAGGGCAAGAACATCGGCGTACAGCGTGGTTCGATCCACGAGCGTTTCGCCCGTGAAGTCTTGGCCCCGCTGGGTGCCGAGATCAAGCCGTACGGTTCGCAGAACGAAATCTACCTGGATGTTTCCGCCGGTCGTCTCGATGGCACCGTGGCCGACGCCACGCTGCTGGATGACGGCTTCCTGAAGACTGACGCGGGCAAGGGCTTTGCCTTCGTCGGCCCGGCCTTCACCGACGAGAAATACTTCGGCGACGGCATCGGTATCGCGGTTCGCAAGGGCGATGCGCTGAAAGACAAGATCAACAGCGCGATCACAGCCATTCGCGAGAACGGCAAGTACAAGCAAATCCAGGACAAATACTTCGCCTTCGATATCTACGGCAAGTAACTACGTCCCGCCACTGCGGCGAAATGGCGCAAGCAACAGGATCTCTGCGGTTTGCGCCATTTTTTCATCCCACTTTCGAGGACCTGAATCATGTTGAAAGGCTACGGGGCTGTCATCCTCGATGGCGCATGGTTGACGCTTCAGCTCGCCTTGTCGTCCATGGTCCTGGCCATCGTCCTGGGGCTGATCGGTGTCGCGTTGCGCCTCTCGCCGGTGCGTTGGCTGGCGTGGCTGGGCGACCTGTATTCCACGGTCATCCGCGGCATTCCCGACCTGGTGCTGATCCTGCTGATTTTCTACGGCGGCCAGGACTTGCTCAACCGCGTCGCGCCGATGCTCGGCTATGACGACTACATCGACCTGAACCCGCTGGCGGCCGGTATCGGCACCCTGGGTTTCATCTTCGGTGCGTACCTGTCCGAGACCTTTCGCGGCGCGTTCATGGCGATCCCCAAGGGGCAGGCCGAGGCGGGCATGGCGTATGGCATGAACGGGTTCCAGGTGTTTTTCCGGGTGATGGTGCCGCAGATGATCCGCCTGGCGATCCCGGGCTTCACCAACAACTGGCTGGTACTGACCAAGGCCACCGCGCTGATTTCGGTCGTGGGCCTGCAAGACATGATGTTCAAGGCCAAGCAGGCGGCGGATGCCACCCGCGAGCCTTTCACCTTCTTCCTCGCGGTGGCGGCGATGTACCTGGTGATCACCAGTGTCTCGTTGCTGGCATTGCGTCACCTTGAGAAGCGCTACTCGGTAGGCGTAAGGGCGGCTGATCTATGATCTTCGACTACAACGTCATCTATGAAGCCTTGCCGCTGTACTTCAGTGGCCTGCTGACCACCTTGAAGCTGCTGGCGCTGTCGCTGTTCTTCGGCCTGTTGGCGGCGTTGCCCCTGGGGCTGATGCGTGTGTCCAAGCAGCCGATCGTCAACATGACGGCCTGGCTCTACACCTACGTGATCCGCGGCACGCCGATGCTGGTGCAGCTGTTTCTGATCTACTACGGGCTGGCGCAGTTCCAGGTGGTGCGCGAGAGCTTCCTCTGGCCATGGCTGTCCAGCGCGACGTTCTGTGCGTGCCTGGCGTTCGCCATCAACACCAGCGCCTACACCGCCGAAATCATCGCCGGCAGCCTGCGGGCCACGCCCAATGGCGAGATCGAGGCGGCCAAGGCGATGGGCATGTCGCGCTACAAGCTGTACCGCCGGATCCTGCTGCCGTCGGCGTTGCGCCGGGCACTGCCGCAATACAGCAACGAAGTGATCATGATGCTGCAGACCACCAGCCTGGCGTCAATCGTCACCCTGATCGACATCACGGGTGCGGCGCGCACGGTGAATGCTCAGTATTACTTGCCGTTCGAGGCCTACATCACGGCCGGCGTTTTCTACCTGTGCCTGACCTTCATCCTGGTGCGCCTGTTCAAACTGGCCGAGCGCCGCTGGCTGGGTTACCTGGCCCCGCGCAAGCACTGATAACGCATCGATCCGATCGACTGCTCAACGACTGACGTTTTGTGAGAACCGACCGCATGTACAAGCTTGAAGTCCAAGACCTGCATAAACGCTATGGCAGTCATGAAGTGCTCAAGGGCGTGTCCCTGAAAGCCGCCGCCGGTGATGTGATCAGCATCATCGGTTCCAGTGGCTCCGGCAAGAGCACCTTCCTGCGTTGCATCAACCTGCTTGAGCAACCCCATGCCGGCAAGATTTTGCTCAACAACGAAGAGCTGAAGCTGGTAGCAGGCAAGGACGGCGCCATGAAGGCTTCGGATCCCAAGCAGCTGCAACGCATGCGTTCGCGGTTGTCGATGGTGTTCCAGCATTTCAACCTGTGGTCGCACATGACCGCACTGGAAAACATCATCGAAGCGCCGGTGCATGTGCTGGGCGTGGCCAAGGCCGAAGCACGGGAGAAGGCCGAGCATTACCTGAACAAGGTCGGCGTGGCCCACCGCAAGGATGCCTACCCGGGCCACATGTCCGGCGGCGAACAGCAGCGCGTGGCGATTGCCCGGGCGCTGGCGATGGAGCCTGAAGTGATGCTGTTCGACGAGCCGACCTCGGCGCTGGACCCGGAGCTGGTCGGCGACGTGCTCAAGGTGATGCAGGCCCTGGCCCTGGAAGGCCGGACCATGGTGGTGGTGACTCACGAGATGGGCTTCGCCCGCGAGGTGTCGAACCAATTGGTGTTCCTGCACAAAGGCATCGTCGAAGAAAGCGGCAACCCGCGCGAAGTGCTGGTCAATCCGCAATCGGAGCGCTTGCAACAATTCCTGTCGGGCAGCCTGAAGTAATCGCTCCCGTACGCACCTGATTTGGGTCATGCTGCGCACCGCGCGCCAGATGGTCTAATTTGGTTGCAGCCGCTTTTGGCTTTAACACTGTTTTCGCTTCGGATCGCTCGCCATGACTGCCCATCGAATAGGTTTCCTGATTTGGCCCAGCACTAAAGCGTTGACGCTGGCGCTGGCCGAGGAGGCCTTGCGTGTTGCGCAGCGAGTGCATCCGGACGTGGTCTACGAGCTGTCGTTTTTGCACGCCGAGCCGCCGGCCGAGGGTGCCTGGCAGCTGCCGGGCGAACCCTGGGCCGGCAAGCTCGAAGGCCTGCAGAAACTGTTCCTGCTGGCTGACGAGCCGCCGACGTCGCTGGCCTCGCCGCTGAGCAGCGCGCTCAAGCAACTGGTGCGCGCCGGATGCGTCATTGGCGGCTTGTCCGCCGGTGTCTATCCGCTGGCGCAGTTGGGTTTGCTTGATGGTTACCGGGCCGCCGTGCACTGGCGCTGGCAGGACGATTTCTCCGAGCGTTTTCCCAAGGTTATCGCCACCAGCCATTTGTTCGACTGGGACCGCGATCGCCTGAGCGCCTGCGGCGGCATGTCGGTGCTCGACCTGTTGCTGGCGGTGCTGGCGCGCGATCACGGCGCCGAGCTGGCCGGCGCGGTCTCGGAGGAACTGGTGGTCGAGCGCATTCGCGAAGGCGGCGAGCGCCAGCGCATCCCGTTGCAGAACCGCCTCGGCTCCAGTCATCCGAAGCTCACCCAGGCGGTGTTGCTGATGGAGGCCAACATCGAAGAGCCGCTGACCACCGACGAAATCGCCCAGCATGTGTGCGTGTCCCGTCGGCAGCTGGAGCGAATCTTCAAGCAATACCTCAACCGTGTGCCCAGTCAGTACTACCTGGAGCTGCGCCTGAACAAGGCCCGGCAGATGCTGATGCAGACCAGTAAATCGATCATCCAGATCGGCCTGTCCTGCGGTTTCTCCTCCGGGCCGCATTTCTCCAGCGCCTACCGCAACTTCTTCGGCGCCACGCCGCGGGAAGATCGCAACCAGCGGCGCAGCAGCAGCCCGTTCGAATTGTCGTCGGTGCCGTCCGAACGGGGTTAGGGCAGATAAGGCTCCTGTGGTAAGGCAACTACCTGTGGCGAGGGAGCTTGCTCCCGCTGGGCCGCGAAGCGGACCCAAACGGTAACCCCGGTGTGTCAGATTGATTGGGGGCCTTTCTGGGGGACGCTGCGCGCCCCAGCGGGAGCAAGCTCCCTCGCCACAGATAACGCCTCTCAAACGACAGTTGTGGCTGGGCAGGGAAATGTAGATGCCGCTGCCTCAAACCCGGCGGCAACGTTTAAACTGCGCCTTTGCGATGCTATTTGTCGCATTGGCGTAAACCCGCGAAAATCGTGGGTTGGCGCTATAAGAAGTTGTCGCTTGGCGGCAAGGCCGGGCCGAAAACTGTCCTTACAATCCTCACCAAGCTCGCCAGTTCCAGGCGGGTGTTCCTCTTCAGGAGACTCCGATGTCCGTTGAGCAAGCCGCGGTCCAACGCGCCGATTTCGACCAGGTAATGGTTCCCAACTATGCACCTGCTGCCTTTATCCCTGTGCGTGGTGCCGGTTCCCGCGTGTGGGACCAGTCCGGTCGCGAGCTGATCGATTTTGCTGGCGGTATCGCAGTCAACGTACTGGGCCATGCCCACCCGGCCCTGGTCGGAGCCCTGACCGAGCAGGCCAACAAGCTGTGGCATGTGTCGAACGTATTCACCAACGAGCCGGCCTTGCGCCTGGCCCACAAGCTGGTCGACGCAACCTTTGCCGAGCGCGCGTTCTTCTGCAACTCCGGCGCCGAAGCCAACGAGGCCGCGTTCAAGCTGGCCCGTCGCGTCGGCTTTGATCGGTTTGGCAGCGAGAAATACGAGATCATCGCTGCGCTCAACAGCTTCCACGGGCGCACCCTGTTCACCGTCAACGTTGGCGGGCAGTCGAAGTACTCCGACGGTTTCGGTCCTAAAATCACCGGCATCACCCACGTTCCTTATAACGACCTTGCAGCTTTGCAAGCAGCAGTCTCGGACAAGACCTGCGCCGTGGTGCTGGAGCCGATCCAGGGCGAGGGCGGCGTGCTGCCGGGCGATCTGGCTTACCTGCAAGGCGCCCGCGAGCTGTGCGATGCGCACAACGCGCTGTTGGTATTCGACGAAGTGCAGACCGGCATGGGCCGCAGTGGCGAATTGTTCGCCTACATGCACTACGGCGTGGTCCCGGACATCCTCACCAGCGCCAAGAGCCTGGGCGGCGGTTTCCCGATCGCGGCGATGCTCACCACCGAAGCGCTGGCCAAGCACCTGGTGGTCGGCACCCACGGCACCACCTATGGCGGTAACCCGCTGGCCTGCGCGGTGGCCGAAGCGGTGATCGACGTGGTCAACACGCCTGAAGTGCTCGGCGGCGTCAAAGCCAAGCATCTGAAATTCAAGGCGCGCCTGGAGCAGATCGGCGAGAAGTACGGCCTGTTTACCCAAGTGCGTGGTCTTGGCCTGTTGATCGGCTGCGTGCTGAACGACGCCTGGAAAGGCAAGGCCAAGGACATTTTCAACGCCGCCGAGCAGGAAGGCCTGATGATTCTGCAAGCCGGCCCGGACGTGATTCGTTTCGCCCCGAGCCTGGTGGTGGAAGACGCCGACATCGACGCCGGCCTGGACCGCTTCGAGCGGGCTGCGGCGAAGCTGACGCAAGCCTGAGGCCGAGCCTGACCCCTGTGGGAGCGAGCTTGCTCGCGATGGCGTCGGATGAGCCAACATCAATGTTGACTGACACACCGCTATCGCGAGCAAGCTCGCTCCCACAGGGTGCTTGTTGCGGCTGAAAAATCGAAGACCCCCGCGGATGTAACGCGTCAGGGTGTTCGTTTAGTTTTTCTCTGTGTATCGACCCGATGGTCGAACCGTTTATTTCAAGTTAAGGAGTGACACCATGCTGGTGATGCGCCCCGCGCAAATGGCTGACCTGGGCGAGGTACAGCGGCTGGCTGCGGACAGTCCGATCGGTGTCACTTCCTTGCCGGACGACGTGGAACGCCTGAGCGACAAGATCGCTGCAAGCGAAGCCTCCTTCGCCGCCGAAGTCAGTTTCAACGGCGAGGAAAGCTATTTCTTCGTCCTCGAAGACACCACCACCGGCAAGCTGGTGGGCTGTTCGGCCATCGTCGCGTCGGCGGGCTATTCCGAGCCGTTCTACAGCTTTCGCAACGAGACGTTCGTCCATGCCTCCCGCGAGCTGAAGATCCACAACAAGATTCACGTCCTGTCCCAGTGCCACGACCTGACCGGCAACAGCCTGTTGACCAGTTTCTACGTGGTCCCGGAACTGGTCGGCTCGCCCTGGGCGGAGCTCAACTCCCGCGGACGCCTGCTGTTCGTGGCCAGCCACCCGGAGCGCTTCGCCGATTCGGTGGTGACCGAGATCGTCGGCTACAGCGACGAGAATGGCGATTCACCGTTCTGGGACGCCATCGGTCGCAACTTCTTCGACCTCAATTACGCCGCCGCCGAGCGCCTGTGCGGGCTGAAAAGCCGGACCTTCCTCGCCGAGCTGATGCCGCATTACCCGATCTACGTGCCGCTGTTGCCGGACGCCGCCCAGGAAGCCATGGGCCAGGTCCACCCGCGTGCACAGATCACCTTCGATATCCTGATGCGCGAAGGTTTCGAGACCGATCACTACATTGACATCTTCGACGGCGGTCCGACCTTGCATGCGCGTGTCTCGGGGATCCGCTCGATCGCCCAGAGCCGCGTGGTGCCGGTCAAGATCGGTGAAACGGTCAAGGGCGTGGGCCGCCAGTACCTGGTGGCCAATGCCCAACTGCAGGATTACCGCGCCGTGCTGCTCGAACTCGATTACGCGCCGGGCAAGCCCGTGACACTGGATATGGAAGCGGCCGAAGCCCTGGGCGTCGGCGAGGGTGCCAGCGTGCGCCTGGTAGCCGTATAACGCTTTACAGACGAGTTTTTCGCGGGTGGCTTGAGCGGCCCGTTTGAGGAGATAGCATGATCGTTCGTCCCGTACGCAGCAGCGATTTACCCGCGCTGATCGCCCTGGCCCGCAGCACCGGCACCGGCCTGACCACCTTGCCGGCCAACGAAGAGCGCCTGGCGCATCGGGTCGGCTGGGCCGAGAAGACCTTTCGCGGCGAAGCCGGGCGTGGTGACGCGGACTATCTGTTCGTGCTCGAAGACGACGATGGTCGCGTGGTGGGCATTTCCGCCATTGCCGGTGCCGTGGGGCTGCGCGAGCCTTGGTACAACTTCCGCGTCGGCCTGACGGTCAGCGCTTCCCAGGAGTTGAACATCTACCGGGAAATCCCGACGCTGTTCCTGGCCAACGACCTGACCGGCAACTCCGAGCTGTGCTCGCTGTTCCTGCACGCCGACTACCGCAACGGCCTGAACGGTCGCATGCTGGCCAAGGCGCGGCTGCTGTTTATCGCCGAATTCTCCCAGCTGTTCGGCAACAAGATCATCGCCGAGATGCGCGGCATGTCCGACGAAAACGGCCGTTCGCCGTTCTGGGAAAGCCTCGGCCGGCACTTCTTCAAGATGGAATTCAGCCAGGCCGATTACCTGACCGGCGTGGGCAACAAGGCTTTCATCGCCGAATTGATGCCCAAGTTCCCGCTGTACACCTGCTTCCTGTCCGAGGATGCCCGGGCCGTGATCGGCCAGGTTCACCCTGACACCGAACCGGCGCTGTCGATGCTCAAGAGTGAAGGCTTCAGTTATCAGGGCTATGTCGACATCTTCGACGCCGGTCCCGCCGTCGAATGCGAAACCAGCAAGATCCGCGCGATTCGCGACAGCCAGGCGCTGGTACTCGCCATCGGCACGCCGGGCGATGACGCCACGCCGTTCCTCATCCATAACCGCAAGTGCCAGGACTGCCGCATCACCGCGGCGCCTGCGCGCTTCGCCGCGGGCACCCTGGTGGTCGATCCGCTGACCGCCAAACGTCTTCAACTCAACGCCGGCGACCAGGTGCGTGCCGTGGCGTTGTCCGCCGCTCGGGAGTCGAAATAATGAAATCGCTGTACATCGCGGGAAGCTGGCTGGAAGGCCAGGGCGACGTCTTTGAGTCGTTGAACCCGGTCACCCAGCAAGTGTTGTGGACGGGCAAGGGCGCCACGGCGGCGCAGGTCGAGTCGGCCGTGCAGGCGGCGCGCCAGGCGTTCCCGGAGTGGGCGCGGCGCTCGCTGGATGAACGCATCCAGGTGCTCGAAGCCTTCGCCGGCACCTTGAAGACGCAGGCTGACGAATTGGCCCGTTGCATCGGTGAGGAAACCGGCAAGCCGCTGTGGGAAGCCGCCACCGAAGTCACCAGCATGATCAACAAGGTGGCGATTTCGGTACAGAGCTACCGCGAGCGCACCGGCGAAAAGAGCGGCCCCCTGGGCGACGCCACCGCCGTGCTGCGGCACAAGCCCCACGGTGTGGTGGCGGTATTCGGCCCTTACAACTTCCCCGGTCATCTGCCCAACGGGCACATCGTGCCGGCGCTGCTGGCGGGTAACTGCGTGTTGTTCAAACCGAGCGAGCTGACCCCGAAAGTCGCCGAGCTGACGGTCCAGTGCTGGGTCGAGGCCGGACTGCCGGCGGGCGTGCTGAACCTGCTGCAAGGTGCGCGGGAAACCGGTATCGCCCTGGCGGCGGATCCGGGCATCGACGGGCTGTTCTTCACGGGTTCCAGTCGCACCGGCAACCTGTTGCATCAGCAATTCTCCGGTCGTCCGGACAAGATCCTCGCGCTGGAAATGGGCGGCAACAACCCGCTGGTGGTGGATGAAGTGGCCGACGTCGATGCGGCGGTCTACACGATCATCCAGTCGGCGTTCATTTCCGCCGGCCAGCGTTGCACCTGCGCGCGCCGCCTGTTGGTGCCGGAGGGTGCCTGGGGCGATGCCTTGCTGGCGCGCCTGGTGCAGGTCAGCTCGACTATCGAAGTCGGCGCCTTTGACCAGCAACCGGCGCCGTTCATGGGCTCGGTGGTTTCCTTAGGCGCGGCGAAGGCGCTGATGGATGCGCAAAATCATTTGCTGGGCAAGGGCGCCGTGCCACTGCTCGCCATGACCCAGCCGCAGCCCCAGGCCGCGTTGCTGACCCCGGGTATCCTCGACGTCACCGCCGTGACCGAGCGCCCCGACGAAGAGTTGTTCGGGCCACTGCTGCAGGTGATCCGCTACAAGGATTTCGCCGCCGCGATCAGCGAAGCCAACAATACCCAATATGGCCTGGCCGCCGGTTTGCTCTCGGACTCGCAAGAACGTTACGACCAGTTCTGGCTGCAAAGCCGCGCCGGCATCGTCAACTGGAACAAACAACTGACCGGCGCCGCCAGCAGCGCGCCGTTCGGCGGCATCGGCGCCTCGGGCAATCACCGCGCCAGTGCTTATTACGCGGCGGATTACTGCGCGTACCCGGTTGCGTCGCTGGAGACACCGAGCCTGGTCATGCCAGCTGCCCTCACTCCCGGCGTGACAATGGTGTGAGCCCCAATCGCGAGCAAGCTCGCTCCCACAAGGACAGTGCAAGACCCTGTGGGAGCGAGCTTGCTCCGGGCGGCGATCCGACGATCGGCGCGCCGCGGTCGTTACTTGATGCCTATAAAAAACAGATTCTCGTGGAGCCTCGCTGATGAAATCCTATGAAGTCAACTTTGACGGTCTAGTGGGGCCGACCCATAACTACGGCGGGCTCTCGTACGGCAACGTCGCGTCCCAGAGCAATAGCCAGCAATCCTCCAACCCCAAGGAGGCGGCGCTGCAAGGCCTGGCGAAAATGAAGGCGCTGATGGACATGGGGTTCCAGCAGGGCATGCTGGCGCCGCAGGAGCGTCCGGACGTGGCGGCCTTGCGTCGGCTGGGCTTTGCCGGCAGCGATGCGCAGGTCATCCAGCGCGCCGCGAAAGAAGCGATGCCGCTGCTGGTCGCCAGTTGCTCGGCCTCGAGCATGTGGGTGGCGAACGCCGCTACCGTCAGCCCGAGCGCCGACACCGCTGACGGCCGGGTGCATTTCACCGCCGCCAACCTCAATTGCAAGTACCACCGCAGCATCGAGCACCCGACCACCAGCCGTGTGTTGGGCGCGATGTTCGCCGACCAGCAGCACTTCGCCCATCACGCCGCGTTGCCCGCGGTGGCGCAGTTCGGCGATGAAGGCGCGGCCAACCACACGCGATTCTGCCGTGCCTATGGCGAGGCCGGCGTCGAGTTTTTTGTCTTCGGCCGCAGCGCCTTCGACAGCCGCTACCCGTCGCCACAGAAATACCCGGCGCGCCAGACCCTCGAAGCGTCCCGCGCCGTTGCCCGCCTGCACGGCCTGAGCGAGGAGGGCGTGGTGTACGCCCAACAGAACCCGGCGGTGATCGACCAGGGCGTCTTCCACAACGACGTGATCGCGGTCGGTAACGGCGAAGTATTGTTCTATCACGAGGACGCGTTCCTCGACACGGACCGGATGCTGGCCGAGCTGGGCGATAAAATCGCCAAGGTCGGTGGGAAATTTCAGCCAGTGTGCGTACCGCGTTCGGCGGTCACCGTGGATGATGCGGTACGTTCCTACCTGTTCAATAGCCAGTTGCTGTCCCGTGCCGACGGCTCGATGCTGTTGATCGTCCCGGAAGAATGCCGTGGCAACGAACGCGTCTGGAACTACCTGCAAGGCCTGACGGGGTCTGGCGGGGTGATTCGCGAAGTGAAGGTCTTCGATCTCAAGCAAAGCATGCAGAACGGCGGCGGCCCCGCTTGCCTGAGGTTGCGCGTGGCGCTTAACGAAACCGAACTGGCGGCCGTCAACCCAGGGGTTATCATGACCGCGCCGCTGTATGAGTCGTTGACCCAATGGGTCGAGCGCCATTACCGCGACCGCATGACCGAAAACGACCTGGCGGACCCGCAATTGTTGCTTGAATGCCGGTCGGCACTGGATGAACTGACACAAATCCTTAAACTTGGCGCGGTTTATCCTTTCCAGATCAATTGAAAGCGCGCGCGTCCTGACTACAGTCAAAGCAGGGCGCGTTGCCTTATCCCCCGACGAGAATGTAAAGACATGAGCGATACCCTGCAGCTGATCCTAGAAGACACCGACGGCACGCAACTGGAAACCTCCTGCACCCGCGTTGCGGTGATGTGGCAGGGCAAGGAACTATGGATCCAGCAGGACGGTCGCGGCCAGCTGTTGATCGGCGTCGACGTCGAGGAAGGGGACGCGGAATACGCCAACCTCTTGCTGCGTCCATTGGCGACCAACCTGGTCAGCCTGCAACTGGAAATGGAACCGGCCGACATCGGCGATGACGACCACGTCCATGGCCCTGACTGCGGCCACGATCACTAAGGAAACCGCACTATGCTCGCCCTCGGCAAACTGCTTGAACTGACCCTCGCCGGCCGCGAACCGGCGGAGAAGACTCAACTGACTGTCGAAGGCGTACGGATGCGCTGGTTGAGCGAGGGCGCCCTGGAGGTCAAGCCGCCCGAAGCCCGGGACAACGGCCTGGACCTGCTGCTGTCGGCCGGTATCCATGGCAATGAAACCGCGCCGATCGAGTTGCTCGATCGCCTGCTGCACGACATTGCCCGTGGCGACCTGAAACCACGGGCACGCATTCTTTTTCTGTTCGGCAACCCCGAGGCGATTCGTCGCGGCGAGCGTTTTGTCGAGCAGGACGTCAACCGGCTGTTCAACGGCCGCCACGAACTGAGCGGCGGCCCCGAGGCGTTGCGCGCCTGTGAGCTGGAACGGCTGGCCGCGAGTTTCTTCAGCGTGCCGGACCGCAGCCGTCTGCACTACGACTTGCACACCGCCATTCGCGGTTCGAAGATCGAGCAGTTCGCCCTGTACCCCTGGAAGGAAGGTCGCCAACATTCACGTCGCGAGCTGGCGCGCCTGCGCGCGGCGGGCATGGAAGCGGTATTGCTGCAGAACAAACCGTCCATCGTCTTCAGCGCGTACACCTACGATCAGTTGGGCGCCGAGTCCTTCACCCTGGAACTGGGCAAGGCCCGGCCGTTCGGGCAGAACGGTGGCGTCAACGTCAACCAGCTGGAAACCCGCCTGCACCAGATCATCGAAGGCAACGAGCCGGAGCTGGAAGACAGCCTGGATGGTCTGCAACTGTTCAGCGTGGCGCGGGAAATCATCAAGCACAGCGACAGCTTCCGCCTGAACCTGCCGGCGGACATCGAGAACTTCTCGGAGCTTGAAAAAGGTTACGTCCTGGCCGAGGACATCGCCCAGACCCGCTGGGTGATCGAAGAAGAGGGCGCCCGGATCATCTTCCCGAACCCCAAGGTCAAGAATGGCTTGCGCGCGGGCATCCTGATCGTGCCGACGACTGAAGCGAACCTGGCCTAAAGCCAACGCAGAACCAATGTGGGAGCGAGCTTGCTCGCGATTGCGGTGCTTCAGTCAATGTTGAAGGTGACTGACAGTCCGCTATCGCGAGCAAGCTCGCTCCCACAGGGTCTCAGTGTTTCTTTAGACCGCTACCGCCCGCTGTTCACTGCGACGCAACGCCCGGGTCTTGTGCAGCGTATCGGCACAGGTCTTCGCCGCTTCCTGGCCCTTGTGCACGAAGTGCTCGAAGAAGAATTTCTGATGTTCTTCGCCAGCGTGGAAGTGATGCGGCGTCAGCACGACCGAAAATACCGGCACTTCGGTTTCCAGCTGGACCTGCATCAAACCGCTGATCACCGATTGCGCGACGAACTCGTGGCGATAGATGCCACCGTCCACCACCAGGCCGGCGGCGACGATGCCGGCGTAACGACCTGACTTGGCCAGCAGCTTGGCGTGCAGCGGGATTTCGAACGCGCCGCCGACTTCGAAGAAGTCGATGTCACTTTCCTGATAACCCTGGCTGATCATCTCAGTGACGAAGCCTTTACGGCTCTGGTCGACGATTTCCTTGTGCCAGCAGGCCTGGATGAACGCGACGCGCTCGCCCGGATGGGTTTTGGTCTTGCTGTCGATTGCGGTGGGTTGCATGTTCTGGTTCCTGTTTGTGTGAAAAACAGGGCGTCATGAATCGAAGGGGATTCGAGGGTACGCCGCGCACAAGACAGTCGCAGGCGGCCCTTGGGTGTCAATCCCGTTCTCTCTTCATCCGGACTATGACCGTCGGCCCCGGAATCACACCGGGTCTGCTGACCTTGTCGCTGCACTGTAAAGACCGTGTAGCACCAAGCGCTCGCGGGCTATGCGCATTGCGCGCAATTACCGCCGGTGGGGAGTTGCACCCCGCCCTGAGAACGTTTTGCCGTCACGTTTTGTGACGGCGGAGGATTTTTAACACATAACCCCTTGTGGGAGCGAGCCTGCTCGCGATGGCGTGAGATCCGCCAGCATTGATGTTGACTGACCCACCGCCATCGCGAGCAAGCTCGCTCCCACAGGTGTTTTGATTAATTCAGGTTCTGGTGGTGTTTTCCTTCGACCGGGCTTGATTATTCCTGCCCATGCCCGCAGTAATTGCCCTCCGAAAGGGAATTCCCCCACCAGAACCCGAGGCCAGATTCATGAGCGTTATCGATCTTCGCAGCGACACGGTCACCCAACCCTCCGCCAGCATGCTGGATGCCATGGCCAGCGCGCCGACCGGCGACGATGTGTATGGCGAAGACCCGACCGTCAATCGCCTCGAAGCCGAACTGGCCGCGCGCCTGGGGTTCGCGGCGGCGTTGTTCGTGCCCACGGGCACCATGAGCAACCTGCTGGGGTTGATGGCCCACTGCGAGCGCGGCGATGAATACATCGTCGGCCAGCAGGCCCACACCTACAAATACGAGGGTGGCGGTGCGGCGGTGCTCGGTTCGATCCAGCCCCAGCCCCTGGAAGTGCAGGCGGACGGCTCGCTGGACTTGGCGCAGGTGGCTGCCGCGATCAAGCCCGACGATTTCCATTTTGCCCGCACCCGCCTGCTGGCCCTGGAAAACACCATGCAGGGCAAGGTCTTGCCGCTGGAATACCTGGCGCAAGCCCGGCGTTTCACTCGGCAACATGGCCTGGCGCTGCACCTGGACGGCGCGCGGCTGTACAACGCCGCCGTCAAGCTGAATGTGGATGCCCGGGAGATCACCCAACATTTCGATTCGGTGTCGGTGTGCCTGTCCAAGGGGCTCGGTGCCCCGGTGGGCTCGGTGCTGTGCGGCACTGACGAGTTGATCGGCAAGGCCCGTCGGCTGCGCAAGATGGTCGGTGGCGGCATGCGCCAGGCCGGGATCCTCGCGGCGGCGGGGCTGTATGCCCTGGAACATAACGTCCGACGCCTGGCCGACGATCACGCCAATGCCCAGCGGCTTGCCGAGGGCTTGCGTGCGGCGGGTTATGCCGTCGAGCCGGTGCAGACCAACATGGTCTACGTGCAGATCGGCGAGCGGGCCGAGGCGATAAAGGCCTATGCCGCCGAGCGACGCATCCAGCTCAGTGCCGCGCCCCGTCTGCGCATGGTCACCCACATGGATGTCGGCGCCGGGCAAATCGACCAGGTGATCGACACTTTCGTCGAATTTTCCCGCAACTGATCCTTTCAGCGGTCCGATTGACGGTTTCTATCGCATAACACACTGTACCCCACGCAAAGGGCCGATATAATGCGGCCCTTTGCCGTTGCTTCGTCTGTTGACGTTTTGCACAGGCCTTTGGCCGCAGCCTCCGTGGAAGAACCTAATGAAAAGCGCAGAAATCCGTGAAGCCTTCCTTCGCTTCTTCGAAGAGCAAGGCCACACCCGAGTAGCCTCCAGCTCTTTGATTCCGGGCAACGACCCGACCCTGCTGTTCACCAACGCGGGGATGAACCAGTTCAAGGACTGCTTCCTGGGCCAGGAAAAACGTGCCTACACCCGCGCGGTGAGCAGCCAGAAATGCGTGCGTGCCGGTGGCAAGCACAATGACCTGGAAAACGTCGGTTATACCGCTCGTCACCACACCTTTTTCGAAATGCTGGGTAACTTCAGCTTCGGTGACTATTTCAAGCGCGACGCCATCACGTTCGCCTGGACCTTCCTGACTTCCGAAAAGTGGCTGAACCTGCCGAAGGAAAAGCTCTGGGTCACGGTCTACGCCACCGACGACGAAGCCTACGACATCTGGACCAAAGAGGTCGGTGTCCCGGCTGAACGCATGGTGCGAATCGGCGACAACAAAGGCGCACCTTACGCTTCCGACAACTTCTGGACCATGGGTGATACCGGCCCGTGCGGCCCTTGCACCGAGATCTTCTACGATCACGGCGCCGACATCTGGGGCGGCCCACCCGGCTCGCCGGAAGAAGACGGCGACCGCTACATCGAGATCTGGAACAACGTGTTCATGCAGTTCAACCGCACCGCCGACGGCGTGTTGCATCCGCTGCCGGCGCCGTCGGTAGACACCGGCATGGGCCTGGAACGGATCAGTGCGGTGTTGCAGCACGTCCACTCCAACTACGAGATCGACCTGTTCCAGAGCCTGCTGGCCGCTTCGGCCAAGGCCATCGGTTGCACCAACGACAACCAGGCCTCGCTGAAAGTGGTGGCCGACCATATCCGTTCCTGCGGCTTCCTGATCGCCGACGGCGTGCTGCCTTCCAACGAAGGTCGCGGCTATGTGCTGCGCCGGATCATTCGTCGCGCCTGCCGTCACGGCAACAAGCTGGGCGCCAAGGGCAGCTTCTTCTATCAGATCGTCGCGGCGCTCGTGGCCGAGATGGGCGAGGCCTTCCCGGAACTCAAGACTCAGCAGGCGCACATCGAACGTGTCCTCAAGGGTGAAGAAGAGCAGTTCGCCAAGACCCTGGAGCAGGGCCTGAAGATCCTCGAGCAGGATCTGGCCGAGCTCAAGGGCAACGTGGTTCCCGGTGACGTGGTGTTCAAGCTGTACGACACCTACGGCTTCCCGATGGACCTGACCGGCGACATCGCCCGCGAACGCAACCTGACCCTCGACGAGGAAGGTTTCGAGCGCGAGATGGAAGCCCAGCGCGTGCGCGCGCGCTCCGCCAGTTCCTTCGGCATGGACTACAACAGCCTGGTCAAGGTTGACGTGGCCACCGAATTTACCGGCTACACCGCGACCACCGGCTCGGCCAAGATCGTGGCGATCTACAAGGACGGGCAATCGGTCGACATCCTGAGCGAAGGCCAGGAAGGCGTGATCGTGCTGGACACGACACCTTTCTACGCCGAGTCCGGCGGCCAGATCGGCGACAGCGGCTACTTGCAGGCCGGCAACTCGCGCTTCGATGTGCGCGACACCACCAAGACCGGCGGCGCGTTCCTGCACCACGGCGTGCTGGCCTCCGGCAGCCTGATGGTCGCAGCGCCCGTGGCCGCCCATGTCGACGCCGAGGTCCGTCACGCGACTGCGTTGAACCACTCCGCGACACACTTGCTGCACGCAGCGTTGCGCCAGGTGCTGGGCGAACACGTTCAGCAGAAGGGCTCGTTGGTGGACAGCCAGCGCCTGCGCTTCGACTTCAGCCATTTCGAAGCGATCAAGCCTGAGCAACTCAAGGCGCTGGAAGACATCGTCAACGCCGAGATCCGCAAGAACTCCCCGGTAGAGACCGAGGAAACCGACATCGAGACCGCCAAGCGCAAAGGCGCGATGGCGCTGTTCGGCGAGAAGTACGGCGACAACGTGCGCGTGCTGAGCATGGGCGATTTCTCGGTGGAGCTGTGCGGTGGCATCCACGCCAATCGTACCGGCGATATCGGCCTGCTGAAGATCATCAGCGAAGGCGGCGTGGCCTCCGGTGTGCGGCGTATCGAGGCGGTCACTGGCGCTGCTGCGCTGGCCTACCTCAACGCGGCTGAGGAACAACTCAAGGAAGCGGCGAGCCTGATCAAGGGCAGCCGTGACAACCTGATCGACAAGCTGTCGGCTGTGCTGGAACGCAACCGCCTGCTGGAAAAGCAGCTCGAACAGCTGCAGGCCAAGGCTGCCAGTGCCGCGGGCGACGATCTGTCGGCCCAGGCGGTGGACGTCAAGGGCGTGAAGGTGCTGGCTGTGCGTCTCGACGGCCAGGACGGCAAGGCGCTGCTGGCGCTGGTCGATCAACTGAAAAACAAACTCGGCCGCGCAGTGATCCTGCTCGGCGGTGTCCATGAGGAAAAGGTCGTTCTCGTCGCAGGCGTGACCAAAGACCTGACTGGCCAACTCAAAGCCGGTGATTTGATGAAGCAGGCCGCTGCGGCAGTGGGCGGGAAGGGCGGTGGTCGTCCGGACATGGCGCAAGGCGGCGGTACCGACGCCAGCGCCCTGGACGCGGCACTGGCCCAGACCGTTGCATTTGTAGAGCAGGGCATTTAAGGCAGTGCCCCGGGTTCGCCAAGGCGGGCCCGGGCGCTGTTGAGATTATTTGGGCGCCCTTCATGGGCAGAGGCGGCTTTGAAATGGCTTTGATCGTACAGAAATTTGGAGGCACCTCGGTCGGCACCGTCGAGAGAATCGAACAAGTCGCCGACAAGGTTAAGAAATTCCGTGACGCTGGCGATGACCTGGTGGTCGTGCTGTCGGCAATGAGCGGCGAGACCAACCGTCTGATCGATCTGGCCAAGCAAATCAGCGGCGACCAGCAACCGGTCCCCCGTGAGCTGGACGTAATCGTTTCCACTGGCGAGCAGGTGACCATCGCCTTGCTGGCCATGGCGCTGATCAAGCGTGGCGTACCGGCGGTGTCCTACACCGGCAACCAGGTGCGTATCCTGACCGACAGTGCGCATAACAAAGCGCGTATCCTGCAGATCGACGACCAGAAGATTCGCGGCGACCTGAAGGCTGGCCGCGTCGTGGTTGTCGCCGGTTTCCAGGGCGTGGACGAGCACGGCAACATCACCACCCTCGGCCGTGGCGGTTCCGATACCACTGGCGTGGCCCTGGCGGCAGCCCTCAAGGCTGACGAGTGCCAGATCTACACCGATGTGGACGGCGTCTACACCACCGATCCGCGGGTCGTGCCCGTGGCTCAGCGCCTGGACAAGATCACCTTCGAAGAGATGCTGGAAATGGCCAGCCTCGGTTCCAAGGTGTTGCAGATCCGCGCGGTGGAGTTCGCCGGCAAGTACAACGTTCCGCTGCGCGTTCTGCACAGCTTCAAGGAGGGTCCGGGCACCCTCATTACTATCGATGAAGAGGAATCCATGGAACAGCCGATCATTTCCGGCATCGCTTTCAACCGCGATGAAGCCAAGCTGACCATCCGTGGCGTGCCAGACACCCCCGGCGTGGCGTTCAAGATTCTCGGCCCGATCAGCGCGGCCAACATTGAAGTCGACATGATCGTGCAGAACGTCGCGCACGATAACACCACCGACTTCACCTTCACCGTGCACCGCAACGATTACCAGGCCGCTGAAACCGTGCTGAAAAAGACCGCTGGCGAGATTGGCGCCCGGGAAGTGGTGGGCGACACCAAGATCGCCAAGGTCTCGATCGTCGGCGTCGGCATGCGCTCCCACGCAGGCGTGGCCAGCCGCATGTTCGAATCGCTGGCCAAGGAAAGCATCAACATCCAGATGATCTCCACCTCGGAAATCAAGGTGTCGGTGGTAATCGAAGAGAAGTACCTGGAACTGGCCGTGCGCGCCCTGCACACGGCTTTTGAACTCGACGCTGCGGCCCGACAGGGCGAGTAAGGCGTTACCTTGAGGGCGCGGTTTCGACCGCGCCCTTTGTTTTTCCGGATGGCATGTCCCAAAACTGTTCTTTTGCGCCCGCTGGTCAATACTAGGCCTGTGGGCTGCGACCGTTTCGCTTGTAGGTGTCATGCCCTTATTTTGCAGACTGTTGTTCCTGAACTGAATCGCGTGAGGAGAAAGGTATGCTGATTCTGACCCGTCGGTGCGCAGAGAGCCTGATTATTGGCGATGGCGAAATCACCGTGACCGTGCTCGGCGTCAAAGGAAACCAAGTGCGTATCGGCGTCAACGCGCCGAAAGAGGTCGCTGTGCACCGGGAGGAAATTTACCTGCGTATCAAGAAAGAGAAGGACGACGAACCAAGCCATTAATTTTTATCGATTTTTATGTTTGCAAACGGGGATGAAGGTGGTTAATATACGCCCCGTGTTGCGGAGAGCTGGCCGAGTGGCCGAAGGCGCTCCCCTGCTAAGGGAGTACACCTCAAAAGGGTGTCGGGGGTTCGAATCCCCCGTTCTCCGCCATTATTCGTTTAGTGCGCTGTCTCTGGCTTGATCGGTAAGTGTTTGAAATTACTGAAAAAAGCGCTTTACAAAAAGATTCGGCGACCTATAATGCGCGGCAACAAATGCACTCGTAGCTCAGCTGGATAGAGTACTCGGCTACGAACCGAGCGGTCACAGGTTCGAATCCTGTCGAGTGCACCATTTAAGAGTTGCTTGCAGCGATGCAAATAACTTGGCTACAACCAGTTGTGATCTGGTATAAAACCACAACTTGCACTCGTAGCTCAGCTGGATAGAGTACTCGGCTACGAACCGAGCGGTCACAGGTTCGAATCCTGTCGAGTGCACCAAACACCAAAAAGCCTGCGTTTAACGCGGGCTTTTTGCTGTCTGGGATTTAACGTTTCACGCAGCCTTTCCCATCGAACGCGACCTCGGTGCTGCGGCCGTTCCTCTTTTTGTAGGTATAGCGCGTGTTTGAATTCCGCACCTTGATCGTGTCGGGCCTGCCGAGTGCGCTCTCCACGTCTTGCTGGTTCATGCCAGCGATTACCCGCCGATTCATGATTGCCTCCCGGCGCTGACTGGCGTCGATCAGATTCCCGCAGTCGTCCTCCAGCTGGCCAACGATGGTCGGTGCCTTGCGTCTGTTTGTGTTGCCGGATGTTTTCAGCGGCTGCGCTTCCGGCAGCAGCGGTGCGACGTGGCCTGGGTTGAATGAGTTTATCTGCTGCACGGACAGGATCTCCCCGGACGGGCAGCCCAGGCTCGTGAACGTCACCTGCCCGGCGCCGTTTTCGCAGCGATGCACGGTTTGTGCGGCGCTCCAGAGAGGCAGGCAGGCTAAGGCGGCGATTGGAAACAGACAGCGGTTTGCGGGCATCCGGACTTCCTCCTTGACCGTTGGTGGAGAAGGGTAGCCGCTACATTTGCGCCGCAGCGTGTGTTTTCTTTTCAGAATAAGTCGTCGTAAATGCAGAGGTTCAGCCTGTGTTCAGGTTTGTCTCGCAAGCGCTTGTTCTTGCCACGATTTTTTAACGTTCTAGAGCGTCAAGCGGTGTATGATTGCGGCCGTCAGCCCCGCCGGGGCTTTGGAATATCTTCATGGACTTACCCAGTAGTTACTCAATATCGCGTTTTACCAATCATGAATTGACTGATTGATCCTTCCGGCGTGCTCCACTGCTGGGAGTGGAGTTCGCCTATGACCGAAGTAGAAGTAAAAAAAACGCAGGAAAGCCTTCAGGATCGCCTCGCTCAAGTCGTTGAGCTGCTGCATCGTCAGCGGGTCGTGGAAGACCTGACGCATCGCCAGGAAGGCCCTCATTCCGACCGGGTCGGGAACCTGGTCCACCGGCAGAATCTCGTCGAGTTGCAGCGCAAGCTCGATGACCTGCACTCGGCCGACGTCGCCTACATCCTTGAAGCCTTGCCACTGGAAGAACGTCTGACGGTCTGGCAACTGGTCCAGGCCGATCGCGACGGTGACATCCTGCTGGAAGTGTCCGACTCGGTTCGTGAAACCCTGATCGCCGACATGGATGATCACGAGCTGTTGGCGGCGGCCAAGGAAATGGACGCCGACGAACTCGCCGACCTCGCCCCCGAACTGCCGCGCGACGTTGTCCATGAGCTGATGGAGGCGCTTGATGGGCAACAGCGCGAGCGTGTCCGCTCGGCGTTGTCCTACGATGAGGAGCAGGTCGGTGCGCTGATGGACTTCGAGATGGTGACGATCCGCGAGGACGTCAGCCTTGAAGTGGTCTTGCGTTACCTGCGTCGCCTCAAGGAGCTGCCGGGGCATACCGACAAACTCTTCGTGGTTGATTACGACGGCGTGCTCAAGGGCGTGCTGCCGATCAAGCGGCTGCTCGTCAATGATCCAGAGAAGCAGGTTGCCGAGGTCATGGCCAGCGACACTGTGAGCTTCCATCCCGACGAAAATGCCTACGACGCGGCCCAGGCATTCGAGCGTTATGACTTGATTTCCGCGCCGGTGGTGGACAAGAACGGCAAACTGATCGGCCGTCTCACCATCGACGAAATGGTTGACCTGATTCGTGAGGAAAGCGAAAGCGAAGTCCTCAGCATGGCCGGTCTGCGAGAAGAGGAAGACATCTTCGCTTCGGTCTGGAGATCCCTGCGTAACCGTTGGGCCTGGCTGGCGGTCAATCTGGTTACGGCGTTTGTCGCTTCTCGCGTCATCGGCCTGTTCGAAGGCTCCATCGAGAAACTGGTAGCGCTGGCGGCGTTGATGCCTATCGTAGCCGGTATCGGCGGCAACTCTGGCAACCAGACCATCACCATGATCGTTCGCGCCATGGCGCTGGACCAGGTCAGCACCGGCAATACGTCGCGATTGATGCGCAAGGAGCTGGCTGTGGCGTTGATCAATGGCGTGATCTGGGGCGGCGTGATCGGCGTGGTGGCGTACCTGCTATATGGCAGTTGGTCGCTGGGTGTGGTGATGACTGCGGCGATGACGCTCAATCTGCTGCTGGCGGCGTTGATGGGGGTATTGATCCCGATGACCCTGGCCCGCCTGGGGCGCGACCCGGCAATGGGCGCCAGCGTGATGATTACCGCCATGACGGACAGCGGAGGGTTCTTCATCTTCCTGGGCCTGGCGACGATTTTCCTGCTCTGAATGGCTTCTCAAGAAGCCCGCCTGTTTGGCGGGCTTTTTTGTGCGCGATGGTTTTTGCCAGGAGCCGGATTCCAGGCAAAAAAAAAGCCAGCACAAGGCTGGCTTTAACAATTGGGTGGCGATCAGGACGCGTCTGCGGCCATTTCTGCGTCGTGGGCAATCAGCGAAACGAGGGCGTTCTGCTGACGATGGGAAAGTTGTCGGAAGCGTTGAAGCAACTCGCGCTCGTGCAACGACAGCTCAGGGCTGTCCAGGCGCATGCTCAACTCTTCACCCAGTGCCCCTTCCTGAATCAGGCTTTGCTCAAGGCGCGCGATGATTTCGGAGTTCATGCTGCGGTGATGATTACGAGCCACCTCGGCAATGCGTTCCCGCATTCCGTCTGGCAGACGCACGACGAACTTGTCAGCCGTACGGCTGGAATAAATTGCCTGTTTCATTGGGCGCATATTTATTTAACCGGTTAGTTCAGGGGAGCGGTTCTCGGGATTGGCCGCAGGATGTCGATAGGACAAGGTCCGCAGCCAAATGTTCAACCTGAATTGTTAAGAGGCCCGCATGATGCCTCAAAATTGCCAGATCATTGGCGCCAATTCTGTGACAAATTCTGATCCGGGTAAAGGCGTTATGCCAGCACCCTTCGTCAAAAAATGCGGACTGGTTTGAAAAAACATACAGGTTCCGCATTTGTGACCACTGCATCGTGTCGTTGTGCCATACCGTTTGGCGGATAACCGCTACGGAGCACAATGGCGACTGTCCTTGCTTTGTATAGGATAGTGGCAAAATGCCGATTTACTAGGCCGACAAGCCGGGGATGGATGAATGGTGGCTGGATTCGCCAGGTCTGTGCTCTGCGCAGAGGCCCAGCCGCACCATTTGCCTACACTTATCAGGCAACGACGACATGACAAACGCGAGAGCGGCCGTTAACATGCACGCCGTCCAACGCACCGCGTTTCTCGCGGTCGACCCGTGTCTCAGTAGCTCAATTGGATAGAGCATCCCCCTCCTAAGGGGAAGGTTGGCAGTTCGAACCTGCCCTGGGACACCATTTTTCGCACCAGCCCCCCAACGCCGATCTACTCTCCCTTAACGGAACGCCATCTGCTGCCGATAACCCGATGAGTCTCCTTTCCTGACGTCCCGGCGTTGTGGAACGGTGTTTCGTTTGTTTCGCCATTGAGTTCATTTTTTCTTATTTGCCTGGACATCCTCGATGCTGGCGTACCACCAAAAAAGTTTTCTGATCGTCGATGATTTCTCGGATTTCCGCAGTTCCGTCCGGTCCATGTTGCGGGAGCTGGGCGTCAAGGACGTGGATACCGCTGATACCGGTGAAGTGGCCCTGCGCATGTGCTCGCAGAAACGCTACGACTTTATCCTGCAGGATTATCACCTGGGCGACGGGCGCAAGAATGGCCAGCAGGTGCTGGAAGACCTGATGGTCGAGAAGCTGATCAGCCATGAAAGCGTGTTCCTCATGGTGACCGCCGAGACCAGCCAGGCGATGGTGCTCAGTGCCCTGGAACATGAGCCGGATGCGTACCTGACCAAGCCGTTCAATCGCTCCGGCCTGGCCCAGCGGTTGGAGCGGCTCGAGCAGCGCAAGACCTTGCTCAAGCCGATCCTGCAAGCCCTTGACCGTGGCAAGCCGATGGAGGTGCTCAATGCCTGTATCGCTCTTTGCAAGCAGGACCCTCGCTACGGGCCGTTGTGCCTGCGTTATCGCGCCGATGCGTTATGCGACCTGAATCAGAACGAGGCCCTTGAGCGTTTGTACAACTCCATCATCGCGGATCGTCCGTTGCCTTGGGCGTACGCGGGGCTGGGGAAGTTGCTGTTCAAGCGCGGGCAGGTGGGCGAGGCCAAGGCTGTCTATGAAAAAGCCTTGAAAGCTTTTCCAATGATGCCCGCCCTGTACGACGGCATGGCCGATGTGCTGGTGGCCGAAGGTGATACGAAGCAGGCGCAAAACGTGCTGGAAGAGGCGGTGCGCCTGTCGCCCCTTGCGGTGCGCCGGCAAGCGCTGCTGGGCAAGCTGGCAATGACCAACGAAGATTACGACACCGCGTCGAGAGCCTACCGCCAGGCGGTGGGGCAGGGCGCGCAGTCGCGCTTCAAGGACCCGGAAACCAACCTCGGCCTGGCCCATGCGCTGATCAGCAAGGGCAGCGAGAAAGGCCTGGATACCCGCACTCGCCTGGAAATCAACACGACGCTCAGCGCCGTGGCCAAGGAAAACCCCAGCGATCCGGGGCTGCAAGTCCGGGCGCGGCTGATGAAGGCCACGAGCCTGTTGCTCAACGATGCCGAAACCGCCGAGAAGCTCACCGAGCAGGCGTTGCAGCGCCTCGACGGCATGGAGCAATTCATGAGCGCCGAAGCCGCCTTGCTGGTGGCCAAGCAGTTGCAGATGCTTGGGCAGACCAGCGCCGGCGAGTCGATGCTGAAGAACTGCGCGGAAATCTACGGCGATGACCCGACGGTGATGCAAGGCATCGCCAAGCTCACCGATGACCCCAACATTCTCAATCAGGGCAATGCCGCTGCCGAGCTGAACCGTGAAGGTGTGCGCGTCTACAAGACCGGCGCCTTGCCCGAGGCGCGAGAGCTGTTCCGGCGCGCCCTGAAGCTGCAACCAAAAAACATCAGTATTGCCCTGAACATGGCGCAATCCCTGCTACACGGCACCGATACCAGCGTCGAATCGGAGCTGCTCCAGGAATGTCGCGCCTGCCTGAAACTGGTGGGCATGATGCCCGATACCGATGCGCGTTTTGCGCGCTATCAGAAACTGCGAAGCAAGGCATTTGGCGATGAATGACAGCGAACAGGCTCTCGATTTTTCCACGGTGATTGCATCTACCGTGCACGACATGAAGAACTCCCTGACCTTGCTCATGCAGGCTCATACGCAATGGCTCGAGCGTTTGCCGGAGTCCGAGCGACAGACTTCGGAGCAGGGCGTGATGGACTTCGAGTTCGCCCACCTCAACGGCCTGCTGGTGCAACTGCTGGGGCTGTACAAGCTGGGGGTCAACCAGTTGCCATTGCATCCGGCCTATCATGAGCTGGATGACTTCATCGAAGCGCAGCTGGCCGGCCATCAGGACGTGTTCCGCAGCCGCGGAATCATGGCCACCTACGAAGTCGACCCGCTGAGTCCTCTGGGCTTTTTTGATCGTGAGTTGATTGCCTCGGTGCTCGACAACATGATCAACAACGCGATTCGCCATGCTCGGCAGACGCTCTTGATCAGTGTGAGCGACGAGGCCGGGCAGTTGGTATTGACCATCAATGACGACGGCGAAGGCTATCCAGCTGCGATGATCGAGCGTCAGGCCGAGTATGTGCAGGGCATCAACCACAGCACCGGCAGCACCGGCCTGGGCCTGTATTTCGCCGCGAGGATCGCCGGTCTGCATCAGCGGGGTGGCTTGAGCGGGCGTACCGAGATTGCCAATGGCGGCGTGCTGGGCGGCGGCGTGTTCAGGCTTTATCTGCCCTGAACAAAACCTCTCGCAACATTTCCCTCACCTGTGGGAGCGAGCCCGATCGCGAAGGCGTCCGCCCATTCGATACTGAGTTGGCTGATCCGCCACCTTCGCGAGCAGGCTCGCTCCCACAGTTGTTTCAGTAGCAGCTGTTTATTTTTGTAGCTGCTTGATATTCCGAACAGCCGGAGCCTATTTTGTACGAGTTGCCGTTCGCGGCTCGCACATAACAAGGATTGCGTCATGACGACCGATGGCCAGCGTTCACTCGCACAGCGACTGACGGGCATTGATGAGATTGAATGTGTCACGCCGGATTTGAATGGCGTGCCGCGAGGCAAGGTGATGACCGCCGAGGGCTTCCTCGAAGGCCGGCGGTTGCAAATGGCGCGGGGCGTGCTGCTGCAATGCATCATGGGCGGTTACCCGCCGTCGCGTTTTTATGGCAGCGATGATGGCGACCTGGCGCTGGTGGCCGATCCGAAACAGATCCATCGCTTGCCATGGAGTCATCCGCCCCGTGCCCTGGCGATTTGCGACGCCGACGAGCTCAGCGGGGAGAGCTCGCCGCTGTCAACCCGTGGTCAGCTCAAGGCTGTGGTAGCGCGCTATGCGGCGCATGGGCTGGCGCCGGTCGTCGCGACGGAACTGGAGTTTTTTGTCTTCGCAGCCAATCCGGATCCGACCCAGCCGTTCCGACCGCCGGTGGGCCTGGACGGACGCCGCGAAGACGGCCAGTCGGCGTTCAGCGTCAGCTCCAATAATGGCTTGCGACCGTTCTTTACTGAAGTCTACGAATGCATGGCGGCGTTGGGTTTGCCGCGCGATACGTTCATGCATGAAATGGGCGTGAGCCAGTTCGAAATCAATCTGCTGCATGGCGACCCTCTGTTGCTGGCCGACCAGACGTTCCTGTTCAAGCACTTGCTCAAGGAAGTGGCGCTCAAGCACGGCCTGACGGTGGTCTGCATGGCCAAGCCCCTGGCGCAGACGCCAGGCAGTTCGATGCATATTCACCAGAGCGTCGTCGAGCTGGACAGTGGGCGGAATGTATTCAGCGACGAGGCGGGCGAGCCGACGGCTGTTTTCCGTCACTTCATCGGTGGGCAGCAGGCCGGCATGGCGGATTTCACCGCACTGTTCGCGCCGAACGTGAATTCCTATCACCGCTTGTGCCACCCGTTTGCTTCGCCAAACAACGCCTGTTGGTCCCATGACAATCGTTCGGCCGGGTTGCGCATTCCGGCCAGTTCGCCGGCGGCCCGACGGGTCGAGAACCGCTTGCCGGGCGCTGACGCCAACCCGTACCTGGCGATCGCGGCGAGCCTGGCGGCCGGGCTGTATGGCATCGAAAACCGGCTGGAGCCAAGCGCCGCAATCCAGGGCGAATTCGAAGTGCCGGAGAATCTCTCCCTGCCATGTACCTTGCATGCGGCCCTTGAGCGTCTCAAGCGTAGCCACTTGGCGAAGGAACTGTTCGGCAGCGAGTTCATCGAAGGTTACATCGCTTCGAAGAGCCTGGAACTGACCAGTTTCTTTGACGAGATCACGCCTTGGGAGCGGCGCGTCCTGGCGGCCCAGGCATAACCAACCGTCGCATTCGGGCTATCTTCAGAAGGTAGCCCTCACTCACCTCAAGGAGCCGCTCGGAACGCCGATGCGCCAAATCTGGAAACCTTTTCGAGCGCTTTATTTCGCCTCGCTGATGATGCTCATCGGCTCGGGCCTCCTGAGTACGTACCTGGCCTTGCGTCTGGCTGCCGACAACGTCGACAGCCTGTGGGTCGGTGCGCTGATGGCCGCCAACTATTTCGGCCTGGTACTGGGCGGCAAGATCGGCCATCGGCTGATCGCCCGCGTCGGGCATATTCGGGCCTATTCGGCCTGCGCCGGGATCGTCGGCGCGGCGGTATTGGGCCACGGCCTGGTGAACTGGCTGCCGGCCTGGATCGTGCTGCGGATGATTGTCGGCCTCGGCATGATGTGCCAGTACATGGTTATCGAGAGCTGGCTCAACGAGCAGGCCGAGGCCAAGCAGCGCGGGGTGGTGTTCAGCGGCTACATGATCGCCTCGTACCTGGGGCTGGTGCTGGGCCAGTTGATCCTGGTCATGCACCCGGCCCTGGGCCTGGAATTGCTGATGCTGGTGGCGCTGTGTTTCGCCCTGTGCCTGGTGCCCGTGGCGCTGACCCGGCGGATTCACCCGGCGCCGCTGCATCCGGCACCGATGGAGCCGCGCTTCTTTATCAAGCGCGTGCCGCAATCGTTGACCACGGTGCTTGGTTCGGGGCTGATCGTCGGTTCCTTCTACGGCCTGGCGCCGCTGTACGCTTCCCAGCAGGGGCTTACTACCGAGCAGGTCGGTCTGTTCATGGGTAGCTGCATCTTTGCCGGCCTGCTGGTGCAGTGGCCGCTGGGTTGGCTGTCGGATCGTTACGATCGTGCGCTGCTGATCCGCTGCTTCGCGCTGATCCTGGTGGTGTGCGCGTTGCCGCTGGCCATCCTGCCGAAGGTGCCGGTGGAAGTCCTGTTCATCGCCGGATTCTGCTGTTCGCTGGTGCAGTTCTGTTTGTATCCGTTGGCGGTGGCGTTTTCCAACGACCACGTCGAAGGCGATCGCCGAGTGTCGCTTACGGCCATGTTGCTGGTGACTTACGGCGTGGGCGCCAGTATCGGTCCGTTGGCGGCCGGGGTGCTGATGAAGTTGTTCGGTAGCCAGATGTTGTACGGATTTTTCGCCTTGTTCGCTTTGGTGCTGGTGTGGCGGATCCGGCCGAAAGCGGTCACCAACTTGCATCAGGTCGATGATGCGCCGCTGCACCACGTGGCCATGCCGGACAACATGACCAGCTCACCGTTGGTGGCATGTCTCGACCCTCGGGTAGACGAGCAGGTTGTCCAGGATCAGATGCAGACCTCGCCCAACCCCGACGTGGAGCCTGAGCCTGAGCCGGAATTGGAGCCGGTCACCGAAGGCGCGGACGACGAACCGCCAGCCTCCGATTTCACCCAGGCCAGGCCTTGAAGCGGCGTTAAAAAAAAACGGGCAATCCTTGCAAGGATTGCCCGTTTTTTATCGCCCGCGAAAATCAGAAATCGTCTTTGTCGAACCGACGGGCTTCACGCTGCAATTGATACACGAAGCGTTCGACCTGGCGCTGCACCAGGCCGCTGATGTTGTGAAAGCGCACACCGGCGAAGGTGGTATTGATCCGCTCTTCAAAATGCAGGTAGCGCAGTTCGACCGGCGCGGTCATGTTGCCGAAGGGCAGGGCGGCGACAAAGCGTTCGTAGACCTGGCCCAGTTGCAGGCGTTCGGTAATGTCGCCATCGAAGCGCAGCTTGCAGCCGGTTGCGGAAATATCCAGCAGTTTGCCGTTCACCGGTGACTTCAGCTTGTCGCCACCCAGTTCAACATTCACCAGTTGCGCCAGTTTCAGTGCGGCCCGGAAGGCGTTGCGGCGTTGGTGGTAAACCACTTCTTCAGGCAGGGCGCCGCGGTAGCAGCGGCCGTCCTTCGAGTCCTGGATAGTCAGGGGCCCGTTGCCTTCCCACGCGATGCGCACGCCGTCATGAAAACCCTCGACCCGAAACGGCTCGCCTGCCAGCAGGAAACGCTCGCCGTCCCGTGGGATCATTTCGTCCAGGGCGATGGTGTTGGTCTCGCGATCGACATCCACCAGGTAGCTCTGGAAACGCTGGGTGCGCTCATGAAAGGTAATGATCAGGGGGTCGTGGCTCTCTTGCAGCATCCGCAGGTTGCCGGAGATTTCCAGGGGAGTGGTGAGGACCATGGGCGGCTGCGGAGCATCATCCGCGTTTGTGGCATTGAACACGGTGGGTCAATCTCCAGGCAAAATACGACTACAAAGAGCCAGCATTTTGCCAGCATGTATCGCGCGTTGATAGTGCGCAGGCATCGTTCATTTCACGCCTGGCTGAGCGGACGGTGCTTGACCATTTTAGCGGTCGAACCGCGAGCGTCGTAGAGCGTAGGGATTTCGCCGCCATTGAGGATCCGCAACTGGTTGGCGGTAGCGACTTGCTGCATCTGGATGGATTGACCGTTGCGGGCGTTGGCGGCCTGACACTGGCTGAGCAGGTCATTGAGCACCGCGCTTTGCGACAACAGCTGATCGCCAACCGACGACTGGCTGGCCAGTTGCGCGAGGCCGTTGTTGTCAGCGGGCAGATTGAGGCTGGCGAGAATCTCGCTGCGCTTGCGGCCATGCTGATCGAGCAAAATGATCAATGCCTGTTTCTGCGCCAGAAGATTTTCCAGCAGAGGCATATCCCGCCCGTGCAATGCCAGGGCTTCGGTCTGCAACAGCTCCAGCAATTGTTGCGCCGGGGCAAAGTCGTCGATGATCAATTGCAACAAATTAGTATCGTGCATGGCTGGCCTTGGGTCTTAAGCGTCCAAAAGCCTGGCGCTGGCATCAGCCTAGCGCTGGGCTTCGAAGTTGAGCAGTTTGCTGGCTACACGGTTGCTGTCGACTTTATAGCTGCCATCGGCGATTGCTGCTTTCAACTGCGCCACGCGGGCGTCGTCGACGACAGGTTGATCGCGCAGCTTGTCAGTGACCTTCTGCAACTGCTGAGCCTCATTGCTGAGGTGTACCGACTCCCCGTTGTTGACAGTGGCGGCCTTGTCAGCCGGCTTGGACTTGTCGGTTTCGACGGTTTCCTTGCTGGCGCCAGTGCGCGTTGTGCCTGTCAGCGGCGAGGAGCTGTTTAAACGATTGAAATCGATGACCATGGTAAAAAACCTCTGGGTATTTGGACGCTTGCCATGTTTTCGGCCATTCCCAAAATAACTTTAGGCTCATTTATCAAATGAACGTGCGCACGTCTGCGCTTGCCTTTGCGTAAGGCACAGTCTAGGGAACACCGAGGTCAAGCGCCAGCCTGTCTACCCCGTTACATGGCCACTTCCACGTGGCCGGGCGCTATCACCTGCGCCTTGATCACCCGTTTCGAATTGAGGTTCTTCACCCGAATCTGCTCGCGTACGCCGCCATTGGCCAGCGCCTCGCCGGGCATCCGCACGGCCAGGGTGCCGCTGCGGGCGGTAATGACGACCTGGTCGCCCTTGCGGATCACTTCGGCCTGTTCCAGGTGCACGAGGGTGACGACCTGATCGGCGACCATTGGTCGGACAAGTTTCTGCCCGATGGCCTGATCGACGGACGTCAGGAAACCCTGGCTGATCTGGCTGATGTCGCGTTCACGCAGCACCACGTCCTGGGGCTCGACAATCCCGGCGCGCTTGAGCGGACGGGTGGTCGTGACGATCTCGCGGAACAGCCGCACTTGAGCGGGCACAAAAACCGTCCAGGGCGCGGCGCTGTCGCAACGTACCTTCACCGTGACCCGACCCAGGGGCCTGGCCGGGCTTTCCAGCGAGGCAGTCAATTCCTTGTCGCACGTCGGCATGCGCAGGCGCGGATCGAGCTGGTTGACTTCGATCTCGTAGCGACCTTCGGTTTGACTGGTTGCCAGATAGTCTTCTACGGTGAATTCAAGAAAGCCCTGCGTGACGCCGATAAGGAGATCAGGCAAGGTAACCGGCACATCAGCGACGGCGCGTCCGCCGACCGCGAACAGGCAGACGGCCAACAGTGCACCGAGCCAATGGCGGCAGTGGGTGGTCAGGCGTCGAGAAAATGTCGTTTGTGCGTTCATGCCGGTTCAATAGCAAGCCCCGTGCCGTTTAGTGATGAATGCGCGTCGGACACATTAGCGTTAGGTAGGAGTCAGGGCATGGCGGGAGTGATGGATTCGGTAAACCAGCGCACACAGCTGGTCGGTCAGAATCGCCTGGAGCTGTTGTTGTTCCGTCTCGATGGCCAACAACTGTATGGGATCAACGTATTCAAGGTCCGCGAGGTGCTGCAATGCCCTAAGCTGACCCTGATGCCGAAATCCAGTCCCGTCGTGTGCGGTGTGGCGAATATCCGGGGTGCGACCATCCCGATTCTCGACCTGGCAATGGCGACCGGTTCCGGTCGGCTGCTGGATCAGAGCAATCCGTTTGTGATCATCACCGAGTACAACACCAAGACCCAAGGGTTCCTGGTGCGGTCGGTGGAGCGCATCGTCAACATGAACTGGGAAGAGATCCATCCACCACCCAAGGGCACCGGCCGCGATCACTACCTGACGGCGGTGACCCGGGTCGACAACCAGTTGGTTGAAATCATCGACGTGGAGAAGATCCTCGCCGAAGTAGCGCCGACCCCGGAGACGATTTCCGTCGGCGTGGTGGATGCCGAGACGCAGCACAAGGCGGTTTCGCTGCGGGTCCTGACCGTCGACGATTCTTCGGTGGCACGCAAGCAGGTCACGCGTTGTCTACAAACGGTCGGCGTCGAAGTGATCGCCCTGAACGACGGACGGCAAGCGCTGGATTACCTGCGCCAGTTGGTCGATGAGGGCAAGAAGCCGGAAGAAGAGTTCCTGATGATGATTTCCGACATCGAGATGCCGGAGATGGATGGCTACACGCTGACATCGGAGATTCGCAGCGACCCGCGCATGCAGAAGCTGCACATCATCTTGCATACTTCGTTGTCCGGGGTTTTCAACCAGGCGATGGTCAAGAAAGTCGGCGCCGATGATTTTCTGGCCAAGTTCCGGCCCGATGACCTGGCGTCGCGTGTGGTCGAGCGAATCAAGGCAGCAGAATAAAGGTCGGGCGCGTTGTGCGCCCGGCAAGTCAACACAGTGAAAAGAGGCGGTATCTTGTCTACGGGTAATTTGGATTTCGAACAGTTCCGGGTCTTCCTGGAAAAAGCCTGTGGCATCTTGCTTGGTGAAAACAAGCAGTACCTGGTGTCGAGCCGTCTCAACAAATTGATGGAACAACAGGGGCTCAAGTCGCTGGGCGAACTGGTGCAGCGCATCCAGACCCAGCCACGCAGCGGTTTGCGCGAGATGGTGGTGGATGCGATGACCACCAACGAAACCCTGTGGTTTCGTGATACCTATCCCTTCGAGGTATTGAAGAACCGGGTGTTGCCGGCGGCCATCAAGGCCAGTCCGGGGCAACGCCTGCGCATCTGGTCGGCGGCCTGCTCGTCGGGACAGGAACCGTATTCGCTGTCGATGTCCATCGATGAGTTCGAGCGCTCCAACCTCGGCCAGCTGAAGATGGGCGTGCAAATTGTCGCCACCGACCTGTCCGGGACCATGCTCAACAACTGCAAGACCGGTGAGTACGACAGCCTGGCGATCGGCCGTGGCCTGTCGCCTGATCGCCTGCAACGCTATTTCGATCCGAAAGGGCCGGGCAAGTGGGTGGTCAAGGCGCCGATCAAGAGCCGCGTGGAGTTCCGCTCGTTCAACTTGCTGGACAGCTATGCCAGCCTGGGCAAGTTCGACATCGTGTTCTGCCGCAACGTACTGATCTACTTCTCCGCCGAGGTGAAGAAAGACATCCTGCTGCGTATCCACAGCACCCTGAAGCCGGGCGGCTACCTGTTCCTGGGCGCGTCCGAGGCGTTGAACGGCTTGCCGGATCATTACCAGATGGTCCAGTGCAGTCCGGGGATCATCTATCAGGCGAAGTGATTGGCCTGGGTTATAAAAAACGGGAGCCCTACGGGGCTCCCGTTTTTTTTGCCCTCCAGTTTCTCCAATCCAACACATCCCTGTGGGAGCGAGCTTGCTCGCGATAGCGGCGGCACATCCAAAATCCTTGTATCAGACAGATCGCTATCGCGAGCAAGCTCGCTCCCACATTCGTCCCCCATTGTCTGGATGAAAGCGGCAGAAAAGCGGCAGCCAGCGGAAACCGATTGCCGCTTTTCTGGCATTGCCGCTTTGCCGATCCCCGCAAAGCCCCGGTTTACGGGCTTTTGGAAAGTGGCACGGTGATTGCTAAAGCCATCGTACGAACATTCTGGTCACCCAAAGGTTTCCGCCATGAGCATCAGCTTCGATAAAGCGCTCGGTATCCACGAACAGGCCCTGAGCTTCCGCGCCCAGCGTGCCGAAGTCCTGGCCAACAACATTGCCAACGCCGACACCCCGAACTACAAGGCCCGTGACCTGGACTTCTCCAAGGTGCTCGCCGAGCAGAACGAAAAAACCAAGAACGGCCACTTCGCCTTGAACATGACCAACAACCGTCATATCGAAGCCGAGGGCGTTGGCAGTGGCGACGGATCGTTGATGTATCGCACGCCGATGCAGCCGTCGATCGACCAGAACACCGTGGATGCTCAACTGGAACAGTCCAACTACGCGGAAAACTCCGTGAACTTCCAGGCCAGCTTCACCCTGCTCAACAGTAAATTCAAAGGGCTGGTATCAGCCCTGCGTGGAGAGTAATTCATGTCGATCGCGAGCGTATTCAACATCGCCGGCAGTGCCATGAGTGCCCAGACCACTCGCCTGAACACCGTCGCCAGTAACATCGCCAACGCCGAGACCGTCTCGTCGAGCATCGACCAGACCTACCGCGCCCGCCACCCGGTATTCGCCACCATGTTCCAGGGTGGCCAGTCCGGCGGCAGCGACTCGCTGTTCCAGAATCAGGACGCGGCCGGGCAGGGTGTGCAGGTGCTCGGCGTGGTTGAAGACCAGAGCAACCTCGACGCCCGTTACGAGCCGAATCATCCGGCCGCCGACGCCAAGGGTTACGTCTACTACCCGAACGTCAACGTCGTTGAAGAAATGGCCGACATGATTTCCGCCAGTCGTTCGTTCCAGACCAACGCCGAAATGATGAACACCGCCAAAGCCATGATGCAGAAGGTCCTGACCCTCGGTCAGTGATAAGGGGCGAGTCACATGAGCGTCACCAACACCACCAGCGGTTTGAGCCTCAACGAGATTCTGGCCAACTCCTCGGTCAAGACCAACACCACGACCGATGGCCTGGGCGCGGCAACCAACGCTGCCTCCGGCAATAAAGAGCTGGGCAAGGATGCGTTCCTGCAACTGCTCGTGACCCAGCTGAAAAACCAGAACCCGCTGGAGCCACAGGATAACGGCGAGTTCGTTGCCCAACTGGCGCAATTCAGCAGCCTGGAAGGCATCACCACGCTCAACGACACCGTCAGCGGCATCGCTGGCAACTACAACTCGTCCCAGGCGTTGCAGGCTTCGTCCCTGGTCGGTCGCTCGGTCATCGCGCCCGGTGACAAGGCCGTGGTCGACACCTCCAAGAGCCTCAACGGCACGGTGGTGGTACCGGCGGCAGTGTCCTCCCTCACCGTCAAGATCATGGACAAGGATGGCAAGACGGTCCGCACCATTGACCTGGGCAGCCAGAAGTCTGGCAACTCCGCCTTCATCTGGGATGGCAAGAACGACGCGGGCACGACGGTCGAGTCGGGCACGTACACCTTCGCGGCCTCGACCACCATCGATGGCCAGGCCACATCGCTGATCACCAACCTGCCGGCCACGGTCAGCAGCGTGACGATCAGCCAGACGGGTGGTGAGCTGATGCTCAACCTGGCCGGACTGGGCAGCATTGCCCTGTCCAAAGTACAAACTATTGGTATGTAGAGCCGACTAACCGGCAAAAGGAGTCAACATGTCTTTCAACATCGGCCTTAGCGGTCTCTATGCAGCCAACAAACAGCTGGATGTGACCGGCAACAACATCGCCAACGTGGCGACCACCGGTTTCAAATCGTCCCGCGCGGAATTCGAAGACGTCTACTCGGCCACCAAGCTGGGTTCAGGCAGCAAGACCGTCGGCAACGGCGTGCGCCTGGCCAACGTTTCCCAGCAGTTCGGCCAGGGTGACGTGAACAACACCGGCAACGTGCTGGACATGGGCATCCAGGGCCAGGGCTTCTTTGTCCTGAGCAACGACGGTTCCCTGAGCTACACCCGTGCCGGTACGTTCAAGACCGACAAGGAAGGTTTCATCACCAACAGTGATGGCACTGCTCGCCTGCAGGGCTATGGCGTGGATGCCAACGGCAAGATCCAGAACGGCATCCTGACCGACCTGCGCATCGACACTTCGAACCTGCCGCCGACCGCCACTAGCCTGGTATCGTCGACCATCAACCTGAACTCGACAGCGACGCCGATCACAGCCGCGTTCAATCCGGCCGACACCGCTACCTTCACCAAGCAGTTCACCACCCCGGTCTATGACACCCAGGGCAACCAGCACTCAATGGACCAGTACATGGTCAAGACTTCCGGCAACACCTGGAATGTCTACACCTTGATCGACGGTCGTAACCTCAATGGCAGCGCGCCGACCACGACCGGTGCGAACGCGCCGATCCCTTCGACCATGACCTTTGATTCCAGTGGCCGGTTGACGCAGGTCAGCACGCCGCCAGTACCGCCTGCCACTGCGCCGACTATCAACAGCGATCTGGTATTGACTGGTTGGGTTCCTGGCACCGTGACCAACGGAACATGGACCGCCAACGGTGCCGCCAGTGCGCCGACCATTACGATTTCCATGGGCAACACCACCCAGTTCAACGCCGATACCGCGCGCTCGATCCCAACCCAGAACGGCTACGCCACTGGCCAGATCACTAACCTGACCATCGACGGCAGTGGCGTCTTGCTGGCCAACTTCAGCAACAACCAGACCAAGCCGATTGGTCAGCTCGCCCTCGCCAGCTTCACCAATGAGCAGGGCCTGCAGCCAGTAGGTGGCACCAGCTGGAAGGAAACCTTCGCCTCGGGCATCCCGGGCTACGATGCGCCACAGACCGGCACCCTGGGTTCGATCGTCTCCAACTCCCTGGAAGAGTCCAACGTCAACCTGACCAACGAACTGGTCGAGCTGATCAAGGCGCAAAGCAACTACCAGGCGAACGCCAAGACCATCTCCACCCAGAGCACCATCATGCAGACCATCATTCAGATGGCTTGATGTCGATGGCTGTTTGAAGGCTGCACAAGGAGCCCCTCGCGAGAGGGGCTTTTTTGTGCGGCCATGATTCTCAGTTTCCGCTTGAAAAGGATGACTATCGGCTTTAACGGCACGCGCTGGACTCAGTGGATTTGCGCGACAGGTCAATCATCCGCAGTAGAAAGGGACTTTCCTCTTTCGCGTGCTTTTTTCTCTTCAATATCGAAACCGTGCTCAAAAAGAGCCATGTCAAACAGTCTGCCGGTTGGGTACGGCAGCTGTGCCTTTTTGGTTTTCAGGGTCGGAAATTCCAGCTTCATTTCTTCTATGATTTTGGCTAGCGCTGTAAGTCCTTTGCCACTGACTGTTCCTACGTGAGCTCGATATGGATATAGATTGACGCGACCAGCTTTGAAAAATCTATCTAGCGCAGGGTACTCGCCCCATACGCCTAATAAGATTTTAGTAATCAAGGTGTCAGTCCAGGATACCTTTGCTCCTTCGAAGGCCTTTATCGAGGCCACGACAGAGTCGAGTAATGCCTGGTTGCGCCTTAACTGTTTTTGGTCAACTGAAGGAGAGAAGTCTTTAAGCGTCAACTCAAAAAGCTTGGGGCCGTCACCCTTGAATAAAATTCTGGCTAGATCTTTCATTAGGTCCAGATTGCTATTTTTCAGCAGTCTTGAAGAACCTCGGTACATTCCCCAGTTCGCCAGATAGAAACCCAGATGCAGTGCTGTCATCTCTATCTGCTTTTTAGACGTCAGGGCTCCCCAGTTTCCTTCGAAGGTCCAAATATATTCCCAGAGAAACTCCCAAGCCTGGAGGCGGGGGTATTCGTGGTTCTCTATTCTGCTGTAATACGCGAGGGTGTAAGCCTTCGAATCAAATGGCATCTGCTTTCTCCTGATGGCCATAACGCACAAAAAAGCCCCCGATAAACCAGCGGTCTATCGGGGGCTTCTTCAGCAGGCGCCTTGCAGCGCCTACCTGCTCAGCTTATTGGCAAGCTTCGCAATCCGGCTCGTCGATGGCGCAGGCTTTTGGCACTGGCGCAGGGCCGGCTGGAGCGGCCAGGACCGAATCGTCACCGTGGTTGCCGCCGCTGGAAACCGCGTTCAGCTTGCCGGTGTTGATGGTCGACTTCTCGGTGCTGGTGGCGGCCAGGGCACGGAGGTAGTAGGTGGTTTTCAGGCCACGGTACCAGGCCATGCGGTAGGTCACGTCGAGCTTCTTGCCCGAAGCGCCGGCGATGTACAGGTTCAGCGATTGAGCCTGGTCGATCCACTTCTGGCGACGGCTGGCGGCGTCGACGATCCACTTGGTGTCCACTTCGAACGCGGTCGCGTAGAGCTCTTTGAGTTCCTGCGGGATGCGCTCGATCTGCTGTACCGAACCGTCGTAGTACTTCAGGTCGTTGATCATGACCGAGTCCCACAGGCCGCGAGCCTTGAGGTCGCGAACCAGGTACGGGTTGATCACGGTGAATTCGCCCGACAGGTTCGACTTCACATACAGGTTCTGATAGGTCGGTTCGATCGACTGCGACACGCCGGTGATGTTGGCGATGGTGGCGGTCGGTGCGATGGCCATGATGTTGGAGTTACGAATGCCTTTCTGCACACGGGCGCGAACCGGTGCCCAGTCCAGGGATTCGTTCAGGTCGACATCGATGTACTTCTGGCCACGCTGGGCGATCAGGATCTGTTGCGAGTCCAGCGGCAGGATGCCCTGGGACCACAGCGAACCCTGGAACGTCTCGTACGAACCGCGCTCGTCGGCCAGGTCGCAGGAGGCCTGGATCGCGTAGTAGCTGACCGCTTCCATGGACTTGTCGGCGAACTCGACCGCAGCGTCCGAACCGTACGGGATGTGCTGCAGGTACAGCGCGTCCTGGAAGCCCATGATGCCCAGGCCGACCGGACGGTGCTTGAAGTTGGAGTTCTTCGCTTGCGGTACCGAGTAGTAGTTGATGTCGATCACGTTGTCGAGCATGCGCACGGCGGTGTTCACGGTGCGTTGCAGCTTGGCGGTGTCCAGCTTGCCGTCGACGATGTGGTTCGGCAGGTTGATCGAGCCCAGGTTGCAGACTGCGATCTCATCCTTGTTGGTGTTCAGGGTGATCTCGGTGCACAGGTTCGAGCTGTGGACCACGCCCACGTGCTGCTGCGGGCTGCGCAGGTTGCACGGGTCCTTGAAGGTCAGCCATGGGTGGCCGGTCTCGAACAGCATCGAGAGCATCTTGCGCCACAGGTCTTTGGCCTGGACGACTTTGAACAGCTTGATCTTGTTGTACTCGGTCAGGGCTTCGTAGTACTCGTAGCGCTCTTCGAAGGCCTTGCCGGTCAGGTCGTGCAGGTCCGGCACTTCGGATGGCGAGAACAGGGTCCACTTGCCGTCATCGAAGACGCGCTTCATGAACAGGTCCGGGATCCAGTTGGCGGTGTTCATGTCGTGGGTACGACGGCGATCATCACCGGTGTTCTTGCGCAGCTCGATGAACTCTTCGATGTCCATGTGCCAGGTTTCCAGGTAGGCGCAGACCGCGCCCTTGCGCTTGCCGCCCTGGTTGACCGCAACGGCGGTGTCGTTGACCACTTTGAGGAACGGCACGACGCCCTGGGATTTGCCGTTGGTGCCCTTGATGTAGGAGCCCAATGCGCGAACCGGGGTCCAGTCGTTGCCCAGGCCACCGGCAAATTTCGACAACATGGCGTTGTCGTGGATGGCGCCGTAGATGCCCGACAGGTCGTCCGGCACGGTGGTCAGGTAGCAGCTCGACAGTTGTGGACGCAGGGTGCCGGCGTTGAACAGGGTCGGGGTCGACGCCATGTAGTCGAAGGACGACAACAGGTTGTAGAACTCGATGGCACGGTCTTCACGCTGCTTTTCTTCGATCGCCAGGCCCATGGCCACGCGCATGAAGAACACCTGCGGCAGTTCGAAACGCACGCCATCCTTGTGGATGAAGTAACGGTCGTACAGGGTTTGCAGGCCCAGGTAGGTGAACTGCTGGTCGCGCTCGTGGTTGATCGCCTTGCCGAGTTTCTCCAGGTCGAATTCGGCCAGGACAGGGTTCAGCAATTCGTACTCGATACCCTTGGCGACATAGGCCGGCAGGGCCTTGGCGTACAGGTCGGCCATTTCGTGGTGGGTCGCGCTGTCGGCAACTTCCAGGAAGCTCAGGCCTTCGGCGCGCAGGGTGTCCATCAGCAGGCGGGCGGTGACGAACGAGTAGTTCGGCTCGCGTTCCACCAGGGTCCGCGCGGTCATCACCAGTGCGGTGTTGACGTCCTTGAGCGCGACGCCGTCATAGAGGTTCTTCAGGGTTTCGCGCTGGATCAGGTCGCCGTCGACTTCTTCCAGGCCTTCGCAGGCTTCGGTGACGATGGTGTTCAGGCGGCCCATGTCCAGTGGCGCCAGGCTGCCATCGGCGCGGGCGATGCGGATCGAAGGGTGAGCCTGGACCGGTGCGTCGGCCGGCGTGCGGATGGCGCGTTCCTTGGCCCGGGAGTCACGGTAGATCACGTAGTCGCGGGCGACTTTCTGCTCGCCGGCACGCATCAGGGCCAGTTCGACCTGGTCCTGGATTTCTTCGATGTGAATGGTGCCGCCCGACGGCATGCGACGCTTGAAGGTCGCGGTGACCTGTTCGGTCAGGCGGGCCACGGTGTCGTGGATTCGCGACGAGGCGGCAGCGGTGCCGCCCTCAACTGCGAGGAACGCTTTGGTGATGGCGACGGTGATCTTGTCATCTGTGTAAGGAACGACAGTCCCGTTACGCTTGATCACGCGCAGCTGGCCAGGCGCGGTGGCGGACAGATCCGGGCTCGAATCGGCGGCCAGCGGCGCGGTGCCCTGCGGGTTCTCGCGAGTTGTGTCGGTGTGCATGGGTGTCTCCACGTTCTCTATGTTTATTTGGGCACCATCACGGTGCCCACCGTTCCGTCCTGAAGCACTACAACCGGCTGGCGCCGGGTATAACAACTTCGGGACAGTAGGAAGCGGGCCGGTGGCACCGCTTCCATCCGAAGTTCTCGGGTCACGAGCCTGGGCTCGAAACCGGGTTTGCCGGGTGGCAGCAAAGGACTGCAACACCCGTACCGTTCCGGTCGTTTTCGACCTTGGAAACAGTTGCCATCCGCAGGGGCGGTCTGGGTTTGGAAAAATGCGCTGTTGCAGCAAGACAGAGGCAAGAAAAGCGCTTGAATTCTCTATCCGACTTGTGTTTGGTTTTTGGCCTGAAACCCTACATGTAGGGTTTTTTGCGCGGCGGGCTACAAGATAATGCGTTTTGGGGGATGAATCAACGTGCTACCTGTGGATAAGCCTGTGCGTAATTTGTGTGCGAAACGTGGAACTGCTCTGTAGGCCGCGACCTTGCTGGAGCGAGCCTTTTTTCAACGATTTCGACCGGCCGAAAACAGCTTGGTGTTTTTGCGGGCGCGCACGTTACCACACACATCCGGCTCGACCGAACGCATTTGTCCGCTTGTTTTCCATACCGCCGCCGTTTATACAATCGGCCGGTGCATGAGCGCGATGATCCTCCTTTGATATGACAAAAAGATGGGAGGACGCAGGTTTTCAAATGGGCACTGTTGTGGCGAGGGAGCTTGCTCCCGCTGGGCTGCGTAGCGGCCCCGGAATTTTACGGTCGCTGCGCAACCGAGCGGGAGCAAGCTCCCTCGCCACAGGGTGAGCGTTCATCCTTTCTTTTTATAGCTACAACAAGACGAGGCCCCTCCGTGGAACAAGAAGCCTGGCAGATATTGATTGTCGAGGATGACCAGCGCCTGGCCGAGCTGACCCGCGAATACCTGGAAAGCAACGGCCTGCGCGTCGCCATCGAGGGCAACGGCGCGGTGGCGGCGCAGCGGATCATTGACGAGCAGCCGGACCTGGTCATTCTCGACCTGATGCTGCCCGGCGAAGATGGCTTGAGCATCTGCCGCAAGGCGCGCGAGTACTACGACGGGCCGATCCTGATGCTCACCGCGCGGGCTGACGACACCGACCAGATCCAGGGCCTGGACCTGGGCGCCGACGACTATGTCTGTAAGCCGGTGCGCCCGCGCGTCCTGTTGGCCCGCATCCAGGCCCTGTTGCGGCGTAGCGAGCCGGAGCCGTCCGCAGCGCCGAAGCAGCGGCGCCTGGAGTTCGGCCCGTTGGTGGTGGACAACGCCTTGCGCGAAGCCTGGCTGCAGGGCAACGGTATCGAGCTGACCAGCGCCGAATTCGACCTGCTCTGGCTGCTGGTGTCCAACGCCGGGCGCATCCTGTCTCGCGAGGAAATCTTCACCGCCCTGCGCGGTATCGGCTACGACGGCCAGGATCGCTCGATCGACGTGCGCATCTCGCGCATCCGTCCGAAGATCGGCGACGACCCGGACCATCCTCGATTGATCAAGACCATCCGCAGCAAAGGCTACCTGTTCGTCCCTGAAGCCTGCGTAGACGCGACCCCGTGAACTCCATCTTCCTGCGCATCTATGGCGGCATGTGCGCGGCACTGGTGCTGGTGGCGGTGCTTGGCGTGCTGGCGCTGCACCTGCTCAACCAGACGCGCGGCGAGCAATACCGCGAGCGCCTGGCCCATGGCACGTTTTCCTTGATGGCCGACAACCTGCGGCCGATGAACGACACCGAACGGCGCCGGGCCCTGGCGGTGTGGGAGCGCCTGCTGGGCATTCCGCTGGCGTTGCAGACGTTCAGCCAGACCGACCTCGACCTGGGCCAGCGCACCCGGGTGCTGCGCGGGCAGGTCCTGGTGGAGCAGATCGGGCCGCATGCGGCGAAGGTTTATCGGCTGGTCAGCGATGGCGAGCAGTTGACCCTGGTCGGGGAGGTTCGCCAGATCAGCGAGCAACTGGCCCGGGCGACCATTTACCTGTTGGCCGACGAACTGGTGCGCTATCCGGTGGCCGAGCAACCCGAGCGGTTGGCGCAACTCAAGCAGGAAAAAGGCTTCGGTTTCGACCTGCGCCTGATGACTGTCGAGCAGGCGGACATGGACGACGACCAGCGCCGGCGGGTGGCCGAGGGCGACACGGTAATGGCCCTGGGCAAGGGTGCCGACTCGATCCGGGTGTTCGCCGGCATGGTGGGGACGCCGTGGGTGCTGGAAATCGGCCCGCTGTACCAGATGAATCCGTACCCGCCCGAGTGGCTGGTGCTGATTGCCGCACTCGGGTTGAGCCTGATCGGCCTGATTGTCTATCTGCTGGTGCGCCAGCTGGAGCGGCGTCTGCGTGGCCTGGAGTCGGCCGCGACCCAGATCGCCCAGGGTAGCCTGGAGACCCGCGTACCCGCTCGGGGCGCTGACTCGGTCGGGCGCCTGGCAGCAGCGTTCAACGGCATGGCCGAGCACCTGCAGCAACTGCTGGCGATCCAGCGCGAGTTGGTGCGCGCGGTGTCCCATGAACTGCGTACGCCGGTGGCGCGCCTGCGCTTCGGCCTGGAAATGCTCGGCAGTGCCAGCACGCCCGAGGCCCGGGACAAGTACCTGGCCGGCATGGATCACGATATCGAAGACCTGGATCGGCTGGTGGATGAAATGCTGACGTATGCACGGCTGGAGCAAGGGTCGCCGGCGTTGAATTTCCAACGGGTCGACCTGGATGCGTTGGTCAACCAGGTTATCGAAGAACTGGGCCCGTTGCGTGCGGGGATTACCGTTGAGCGCGGCCTGTGCCTGTCCGCCGCCGATTGCGACGGCGCCTGGGTCGAGGCCGAGCCACGCTTTTTGCATCGGGCGTTGCAGAATCTGGTGGGTAATGCCATGCGCCACGCCAGATCCCAGGTGACCGTCAGTTACCAGGTCGGCCAGTTGCGCTGTCGGGTCGATGTCGAGGATGACGGCCCGGGCGTACCGGAGGCGGCCTGGGAGCGGGTGTTCAAGCCATTCCTGCGCCTGGACGACAGCCGCGCACGCGCGTCGGGCGGCCATGGGCTGGGGCTGTCGATTGTGCGGCGGATCATCCATTGGCACGACGGCCGGGCGCTGATCGGCAAGAGCAAGCGCCTGGGCGGGGCGTGTTTCAGCTTGAGCTGGCCGAGGCATCAGGATCGGTCTTGAAATATGGGGTGCCCGACCTGCCGTCATCGCGAGCAAGCTCGCTCCCACAGTGGATCTGGTGAACGCCAATGCCGTGCCCAACCCCGAATCCATGTGGGAGCCTGCTCGCGAAGAGGTCCCCGAAAGTCTCCCACATTGAAATGCATCCCACCTGTGGGAGCGAGCTTGCTCGCGATGAGGCCCTGTAAAACACCAGAAATCTCAGGCCTTGACGCCCAGCAGGCTCAACAACTGCCCATCCTTCACCCCAAACTGCCCCTGCAGCTCACTGCCATGGCGCCACTCGGTCGACAAATCGGTCAATAAGCGCAGCCGCGCGTGCCCGGAGTGGGACCACTCGACTATTTCGGCATGCTCGAAGTAGAAGCGCTGCCCGACGATGGGGTACAGCGCTTTGAACAGGCTTTCTTTCATCGAAAAAGTCAGGGTGACCAGCAATGCGCGGTCATCCTGCGGCGCGGTGGCCATGCGCAGCAGTTCCGCCGGGGTGAGGATTTCAGCGGCCAGGCGCTCGGCGCGTTCGGGGTCGAGGAGGTTTTCCAGATCCATGCCCAGCCCTTGCCAATCCCGCTTTTGCGCGACGATTGCCGCGGCCCGGCCGGTGCTGTGGGTGATCGAGCCGCTGACATGGGCCGGCCACGCCGGGGCGCGGTCTTCGCCGATGGCCGGCACGTCGGCCTGACCGTCGAGCCGCAGCAACGCCGCCCGGGCACAGATCCGCCCGGCGAGAAACTCCGCCTGACGCTTGGCTACCGAACGCCGGATGCTCGGCGGAGGCTCGATGGCGCTGTTGGGAAAATCGTCAGCGACAAGCAACAACGGATCGAAGCGAGTACTGAGCAGCACCGTATCGGGCAGGGCATCAGGCAGGAGCCATTGGTCATCCAGGGGCGAACAGCAGGCGGGCAGGGCAGGGAGTGGGTTCATGCCGGGCATTTTGCCGGGTTGGCTTGCGCCTGGGTAGTGGGAGCGGCTTGAGCGGGATGGCTTTTGTGGCGAGGGAGCAAGCTCCCTCGCCACAGGCGCGGTATGTGTCAGAAAATCTTCTTGAAGAACTTTTGCATATCCGCCCACGACTTCTCGTCAGCTTCCTTGTTGTAGGCGATGTCCGGCCCTCCATGTTCGCCATGACTCAGGCGGTCGGCGTCGGGGTTGCTGAAGCCGTGCTTGGCGCCTTCCAGGCTGACAAACTTGTAGTCGGCGCCGGCCTTGTCCATCTCGCTCTTGAACGCGGTGACGTTGTCCTCGGTGACCATGCTGTCCAGCGCGCCGTGTTCCACCAGGATCTTGGCCTTGACGCTGCCGGGGGTGGCCGGCGTGTTAGTGACCAGCGCACCGTGGAAGCTCGCCACGCCGGCCAGTGGAACGCCTTGGCGCGCCGCGTCCAGCACCACCTTGCCGCCGAAGCAGTAGCCGATGGCGGCGAGTTTGTCCGGGTCGGTCTGCGGTTGTTTCTTCAACAGGTCGAGTCCGGCCTGGAAGCGCGCGCTGGCCGCCTTGCCATCCTTGAGCGCGGCCTGCATGAAGGCCAGGGCGTCCTTCGGGTGCTCGGTGTTCTTGCCGTCGCCGTACATGTCGATGGCCAGGGCGCTGTAGCCCAGGCCGGCGAGGTCACGGGCGCGGCGCTTGGCATAGTCGTTCAGCCCCCACCACTCATGCACGACCACCACGCCGGGACGCGGGCCTTTGACCGCGTCGTCATAGGCGTAATAGCCGATCAGCTTCGTGCCGTCGGCACTGGTGTAGGGGATCTCCTGGGTCTGGATGGCGGCGTGGCTCGCGCCGCTCAAGGCCAGAAGTACAACAGCAAGCAACCTGCGCATGATCGATCTCCTTAAAAGTTTGTTGGAACAGACTAGCCGATTCATTCAGCCCAGGTTCAGAGAACGTTCAAGAGGGGTTCAGGGACCCCTGGATATCGTGGCTGCGACTTCACACAACCACCGCATCACAAGGAACCTGACCATGACTGCTATGAAAAAACTGCTGCTGGCCTTCACCGTGCTGGGCGCCAGCGCCCTGGCCCATGCCGATGACAACTTCGCCGGCCTGACCCTCGGCCAGACCAGCGACAAGGTCAAGAAATCCAATGCCCTGGACAGCGCGCTGAACAACCCGAACGCCGACGGTATCATCGGCAAGGACACCACCTACGGCCTGCGCCTGGGTCGGCAGAATGACCAGGGCCGCTACTACGCCACCTACGACAACGTATCGGGCACCCACAACGGAATCAAGCTGCGCCAGGAGAACCTGCTGGGCAGCTACGATCTGTTCTATCCGGTGACCGCCAGCACCAAATTGTTCGGAGGTGGCACGGCGGGCCTGACCAAGTTGACCCAGGATTCCCCGGGTTTCAGCCGCGACAGCGATATCGGCTATGCCGTTGGCTTGCAAGGCGGCGTGCTGCAGCAGATTTCGCAAAACACCTCGGTGGAACTGGGTTACCGTTACCTGCGCAGCAATGCCAGCACCGAGATGAGCCCGCGCGATGGCGCCAAGGTGGGGTCGCTGGACCTGACCAGCAGCGCCCAGACCTACCTGTCCGCCAACTATACGTTCTAGGCGGCAAGGCAATGATGGAATGCAGCCGGATCGGCGCGTACGATCCGGCGCCTTTGGTTGGAAATTGTTTGATTCGCCTGGGAGAGGCCCATGAAACTACTGGTTGTCGAAGACGAAGCGTTGTTGCGCCACCATTTGCAAACCCGTCTCACCGACAGCGGCCATGTGGTCCAGGCCGTGGCCAATGCCGAGGAAGCCTTGTACCAGGTCGGCGAATTCAATCACGACCTGGCGGTGATCGACCTGGGCCTGCCGGGTATCAGCGGCCTGGAACTGATTCGCCGGTTGCGCTCGCAGGACAAGACCTTTCCGATCCTGATCCTGACCGCCCGCGGCAACTGGCAGGACAAGGTCGAAGGCCTGGCTGCCGGGGCCGATGACTACGTCGTGAAGCCGTTTCAGTTCGAAGAGCTCGAAGCCCGGCTGAATGCACTGCTGCGTCGCTCCAGCGGTTTCACCCAGTCAACCATCGTCGCCGGTCCATTGTTGCTCGACCTCAACCGCAAGCAGGCGTCCCTCGGTGACGAGCCGCTGGCCTTGACCGCCTACGAATACCGCATCCTCGAGTACCTGATGCGCCATCACCAGCAGGTGGTCGCCAAGGATCGCCTGATGGAGCAGCTTTATCCCGATGACGACGAGCGCGATCCCAATGTGATCGAAGTGCTGGTCGGGCGCCTGCGCCGTAAACTGGAAGCCCCGGCCGGGTTCAAGCCGATCGATACCGTGCGTGGCCTGGGTTACCTGTTCAACGAGCGCTGCCAGTGATTCGTTCGCTGCGGTTGCGGTTGATGCTGGCCGCCATGACATTGGCGGTGCTGTTCATGCTGGCGCTGCTGCCGGCGATGCAGGGCGCCTTCAGCCTGGCCTTGCAGGAATCCATCGAGCAGCGCCTGGCTTCGGACGTGACCACGCTGATCTCCGCCGCCCGGGTCGAAAACAATCGCCTGAAGATGCCGGCGCAATTGCCCGATGAGCGCTTCAACCTCGCCGATGCCCGCCTGCTGGGCTACATCTATGATCGCGAAGGGCGGTTGGTCTGGCGTTCGAAGGCGACCCAGGAAGAACACATCAACTACGCGCCGCGCTACGACGGGCTGGGCAACCAGTTTGCACGCATCCGCGAGGACAACGGCCAGGAGTTTTTCGTCTACGACGTCGAGGTCAAGCTGCTCGGGGGCCAGAGCGCGGCGTTCAGCATCGTCACCCTGCAGCCGGTGCACGATTACGAAATGACGCTGCAAGGCCTGCGAGAAAACCTTTACCTGGGGTTCGGCGCCGCGCTGGCGGTGCTGCTGGCGCTGTTATGGATCGGCCTGACCTGGGGCTTGCGGGCGTTGCGGCGCCTGAGTCAGGAATTGGACGAAATCGAAACCGGCACCCGCGAAAGCCTCAGCACCGCGCATCCCCGCGAGCTGCTGCGCCTGACCAGCTCGCTCAACCGCCTGCTGCACAGCGAGCGTGAGCAGCGCAGCCGTTATCGGGACTCCCTCGATGACTTGGCGCACAGCCTCAAGACTCCGCTGGCGGTGCTGCAAGGCGTCAGCGAGGACATGGCCCGGCGTCCCGAGGATCGTGGGCAGGCCTGGGTGCTGCAAACCCAGATCGAGCGCATGAGCCAGCAGATCGGCTACCAGTTGCAGCGCGCCAGCCTGCGCAAAAGCGGCCTGGTGCGCCATCAGGTGCCCTTGCGCCCGGTGTTGCAAAGCCTCTGCGACACCCTCGACAAGGTCTATCGCGACAAGCGCGTGCAGGTCGAATTCGACCTGCCGGAGGATTGCCAGGTGCCGATCGAGCAGGGCGCCTTGCTGGAGATGCTTGGCAACCTGCTGGAAAACGCCTATCGGCTGTGCCTGGGGCACGTGCGAGTGAGCGTGCACCAGACGCTCGGCGGGACGGAGTTGAGCATCGAGGACGATGGACCGGGCGTGCCACCGGACCAGCGTGCACGGATCCTGCAGCGGGGTGAACGGCTGGATCGCCAACATCCGGGGCAGGGGATCGGCCTGGCGGTGGTAAAAGACATCATCGAGAGCTATGGCGCCCGGTTGACGCTGGGAGATTCAGAGCTGGGCGGGGCGGCGTTCCGGATTCATTTTCCGGTGGTTTGACTGGGATCCTTGGTGTTTGCACTGGCCTCTTCGCGAGCAGGCTCGCTCCCACACTGGACTTTCAGCGTTCATCATCCCTTGTGGGAGCGAGCCTGCTCGCGAAGGGGGCCGCAATAACCCGCCCCTGACTCACCACTCAGTTCTCCTGCTCCCGATAAGCCCCCGGCGTCACCCCCGTCCACTTCTTGAACGCCCGATGAAACGCCGACGGTTCGGAGAACCCCAGCTGTTCGGCGATCTGCTGCAACGACAGGTCCGCGCGGCCCAGGTGGTAGATGGCGATATCCCGCCGCAACTGATCCTTGAGCTCCTGGAAGCTGGTGCCTTCCTCGCGCAGATGCCGGCGCAGGGTCTGCGAGCTGATATGCAGATGCGCCGCGACCGTGTCCAGGTCCGGCCAGCGCGCCGTGTCGCGGCTGAGCAGGCGCCGCAATTGGCTGGTGAGGCTGTGGCCATCGTCCGGGCGCGAGAGCAGGTCGGCGGGGGAGCGTTCGAGAAAGTGCTTGAGGGTTCGCTCGTCCTGGAGCAACGGCATCTCCAGGTAGCGGGCATGGAATAACAAGCTGCTGCTTCGCGCCTCGAAGACCAAGGGGCAGGGGAACAGCAAGTCGTACTCCGCGCCGTGGCCTGGCCTGGCATAGCTGAAGGTCGCCTGTTCCAGGCCGATCCGCTGGCCGATCAGCCAACTGCCGAGGCGATGCCAGATGACCAGCAGGCTTTCGGCCAGGAAGTGGTCGGGATCACACAGTGTCGACTCGTCCAGGCTCAGCCTTACCCGTTCGCCTTCAGCTTCGAGGGTCAGGCTCGGGGCGTCGGGGAACAGGCTGTAGAACAACAGGCCGCGCTGCAGCGCCTTGCCCAGCGTCCGACAGTGGATCAACGTGTGGCACATCATGGCGAACGTCCCGGGTTTACTCGGTGCCCGGCCAAATCCCAGGTATTCGTCCGCCAATGCGACCCACAGCGCCTGCAACAGGCGGGCGAATTGCTCGGGGGCAATTCGCGCGCGCGGCTCGTCCAGCAGCTCCGGGCTGATGCCCAGTTGCTGCAGCAGGGGAACGTAGTCGAACCCCTGCCGACGCGCGCCACCCAGGGCGGCGCGGGCGAAGTGGCTGGCGATGGTGCGTTGGCGCATGGCACAAATCCGTCCGTTGAGCGGACGAATGGTAACAGGGCGTCGGGGCTCGACAAGGCGGATATCCGCCAAATCCAGGAACGTGACGCGGGAGGTTGGCGGAAAACCGCCAAGTTTGGGCGTGCGTTTAATTTCCAGGTAAGAAGCAAACGCCGTCTGCCCCGGCACTTGTAGGACGTTTCGTAAAAATGGCACGGGCCTTGCGATGCCATACACAGGTCTGCCGCGTGCAGCCGACAAAAAACAAATCCCTCCAGTGCAGGAGGGTTCGCAATTGAGGTGTCGTGGACAACAGGTGGATGTTGTCACACGAGACTCTTGAGGAAGGTTTGCCATGACGACTCGTCAGCCACTGTACAAATCCCTGTATTTCCAGGTGATCGTAGCCATTGCCATCGGCATTCTGCTCGGCCACTTCTACCCGCAGACCGGCGTTGCCCTCAAGCCGTTCGGTGACGGGTTCATCAAACTGATCAAGATGGTCATCGCACCGATCATTTTCTGTACCGTCGTCAGCGGCATCGGCGGCATGCAGAATATGAAATCGGTCGGCAAGACCGGCGGCTATGCACTGCTCTATTTCGAAATCGTTTCCACCATTGCCCTGCTGATCGGCCTGGTCGTGGTCAACGTCGTGCAGCCGGGCAACGGCATGCACATCGACGTGTCGACCCTGGACACCAGCAAGATCGCCGGCTTCATCAACGCCGGTAAAGACCAGAGCATCGTTGCCTTCATCCTCAACGTGATTCCGAACACCATCGTCGGCGCCTTCGCCAACGGCGACATCCTGCAAGTGCTGATGTTCTCGGTGCTCTTCGGTTTCGCCCTGCATCGCCTGGGTGCCTACGGCAAGCCGGTGCTGGACTTCATCGACCGCTTCGCCCACGTCATGTTCATTATCATCAACATGATCATGAAGCTCGCGCCGATCGGTGCGTTCGGTGCCATGGCCTTCACCATCGGCGCCTACGGTGTCGGTTCGCTGGTGCAACTGGGCCAGCTGATGATCTGCTTCTACATCACCTGCGTGGTGTTCGTGCTGGTGGTGCTGGGTGCCATCTGCCGCGCCCACGGCTTCAGCGTGATCAAGCTGATCCGCTACATCCGTGAAGAACTGCTGATCGTGCTGGGCACCTCCTCGTCGGAATCGGCCTTGCCACGCATGCTGATCAAGATGGAGCGCCTGGGTGCCAAGAAGTCCGTGGTGGGCCTGGTAATCCCGACTGGCTACTCGTTCAACCTCGACGGTACTTCGATCTACCTGACCATGGCTGCGGTGTTTATTGCCCAGGCCACCGACACCCCGATGGACATCACGCATCAGATCACCCTGTTGCTGGTCCTGCTGCTGTCCTCCAAAGGTGCTGCCGGCGTAACCGGTAGCGGCTTCATCGTACTGGCGGCCACCCTGTCGGCCGTGGGCCACCTGCCGGTTGCCGGCCTGGCGCTGATCCTCGGCATCGACCGCTTCATGTCCGAAGCTCGTGCGCTGACCAACCTGGTCGGTAACGCCGTTGCTACTATCGTGGTTGCCAAGTGGGTCAAGGAACTGGACGAAGACCAGTTGCAGACCGAGCTGGCTTCCGGTGGTCGCGGTATCTCCGACGTGCGTGAAGATGACGAGCAGATCGCGCAAGCGCAGATTGTCGCGGCTGAATCCGCTGCTCCAGGCGCTGTGAAGTAAGCTTCAGGCTGCAACGAAAAACCCGCTTCGGCGGGTTTTTTGTTGCGCCGCATTTTCCAGGTGAGGCGCTTTTGTGGCGAGGGAGCTTGCTCCCGCTGGACTGCGCAGCAGTCCCCTGCGTATGACCTGAAGCTATGCGGTGGCAGATAGATCCTGGGGCTGCTTCGCAACCCAGCGGGAGCAAGCTCCCTCGCCACGACAACCCTCGCACTGAGCGGATTTGTCAGCCCGAACGACGCCCCCGGTAATTGCCCCATCGCCAGGCCCTGCCTAGTCTTGAACGCACCATTCAAGCGGAGATCACTCATGCAAGGCCCACTGGCATCGCTCAAGGTTCTGGATTTTTCCACCCTGCTGCCCGGCCCGTTCGCCTCGTTGTTGCTGGCGGACATGGGCGCCGAGGTGCTGCGCATCGAATCGCCGGAGCGTCCTGACCTGCTGCGGATATTGCCGCCCCATGACCAGGGCACCTCGGCCAGCCATGCGTACCTCAACCGCAACAAGCGCAGCCTGGCCCTGGACCTCAAGCAGCCGGCGGCACTGGAGATCATCAAGCGGTTGCTGGACGACCACGACATCCTGCTGGAACAGTTCCGCCCCGGCGTGATGGAGCGGCTGGGCCTGGGTTACGAAGCCTTGAAGGCGATCAATCCCCGGCTGATCTACGTGTCGATCACCGGTTATGGCCAGACCGGCCCGTTCAAGGATCGCGCCGGCCATGACATCAACTACCTGGCCCTGGCCGGGCTGGCGAGCCACACCGGTCGGGCCGACAGCGGGCCGCTGCCGCTGGGCATCCAGGCGGCGGACATCGCCGGCGGTTCGCTGCACGGGGTGATCGGCCTGCTGGCGGCGGTCATTGCCCGCCAGCAGAGCGGGCAGGGCCAGCACCTGGACGTGAGCATGACCGACTGCGTCTTCAGCCTGAACGCACTGGCCGGCGCCGGTTACCTGGCCTGCGGTGTGAAACCGGGTTGGGAAAACCATGCGCTGAACGGTGGCAGTTTTTATGATTACTACCGCACGCGAGATGGTCGCTGGATGTCGGTGGGCAGCCTCGAGCCAGGGTTCATGCAGGCACTGTGCGCGGCCCTGGGGCGGCCGGAGCTCGCCGCCCAAGGGCTGGCGCCCGAGCAACAGCAGCGGCTCAAAGAGCAATTGCGCTCCGAGTTCGAGAAGCGCGATTTTGCTGACCTTTGCGCGCTATTCGCCGAGGTGGATGCCTGCGTCGAACCGGTGCTGGAGCTGGACGAAGCGCTTGAGCATCCGCAGTTGAAGGCCAGGCATCTGGTCACCCGGGTGCCCCGTGGCGACGGGTCGAGCCAGGCGCAGATGGCGTGCCCGTTGAAGTTTTCCGAAGGCTTGCCCGAGCCTCGGCATATAGGCGCGAGGCTGGGGGCGCATACGGAGCAGGTGTTGCGGGAGTTGGGGTTCAATGATGAACGGATTGCCCGGCTGCGGGATGACCGGGTGGTTGTGTAGCGTGCTTTCTGGCCTCATCGCGAGCAAGCTCGCTCCCACACTGGATCTGCGGCGCTCACAAAATCCCCTGTAGGAGCGAGCTTGCTCGCGATGAGGCCGGCCAAGACACGACTAATCCAGGCTACTCGACCCGCGTCTCCCCGCTGAACACCAACGTATTGCGACAACTGCGGCACAAGTACCGCCGCCCCTGGCGGACCAGGCTGTGGCGCTGTGCGGTAAAGGGGAAGTCGCTGCCGTCGCACGGGCACTTGTAGATGTAGCGGGTGGCGGTGCGGCGTTTTATCTCGTAGGTGTGGCAACGGTTGGGCGGCAGTTCGTAGACCCCGCGCATGATCAGTTGCCATTCCTCGCCATGGGCCTGGATGCGGTCGCCAAACAACTGATGGGCGATCAGGTGCGCGACTTCGTGGGCAACGGTCTGCTTGAGGAAGTCGTCGGTGTTCTCCCGGTACAGCTGAGGATTGAAACGCAGCAGGTTTTCATGAAGGTGCGCGACACCGGCCTTCTGGCCGCGCAACTTGAGGCTGACCACCGGGCGTTTGAAAGAACGTTTGAAAAAGGATTCGGCTTGTTGGTAACACTCTTCGACGCGGGTATTGAGTTGCTCGAGCATGCTTTACGGGTCTCCAGAAAGCCGAGTATGCCGCAAGCGCTGGCCGTTGCGAATCGCCTAGCTGCCCAGCGGTCGTTTCGCCGGCCCCAGGCACAGGAAGGCCGCCTTGCGGCGGCCTGTGTTGGCAGATCGTTTTTTTGTTGGAGGGCTTGTGCAAGCCTTCAGTTGGTATAGACCGGACCCACGCCCAACCCCCAGACAATGACCGTGAACGCCATGATGGCGACCAGCACGACCAGGCCGACGGCCAGCACCGAGCTGGAAAACAGGAAGCCTTCGTCCTGCGGGATGTTCATGAATGTCGGCAAACCCACGTACAGCAGGTAGACCGTGTAGCAGATCGCCGCGGTGCCGACGATCATTCCCAGCCACATGTGCGGGTAGAGCGCCGCCAGCCCGCCGATGAACAACGGCGTCGCGGTGTAGGTGGCGAACGCGACACAACGGGCCAGGCTCGGGTTGGCGTCATAGGTGCGGGCCATCCAGTGGATGAACGCGCCCATCACCGCCACGCCGCCCAACATCGCGAGGTACGACATGATGGTCATCCACAGCGCGCTTTCCAGGGTGAGCATGACCGGTGGGCGATTGCCGATGACCCATCCCACCTGCGTGGTGCCGATGAATGCCGACACCGCCGGGATAGCCGCGAGGATCAGCGTGTGGGTGAGGTACATGTGGCTGATGCTTTCCTCCTGATCGCCACGGATTTCCTTCCATTCTTGATCAGGGTGGGTAAAGAGCCCCACGACATGATGGATCATAGTCAGTCACTCCTTTGTTATTGCCATCGCCCCCCAACGGAGCGCCTACGGGCCAAAGGGCCGGGTAAGTAAAGGTCTGTAAGTGTGTGCGACCTTATGCCGCAGTATAGAAAGGAGTGACCGTCAAGGGGATGGGCGGCTTAGAGCAAATCGCGCTGTAACGAAGCGGCTTAATCGCGACCTGATCTGTGCGCTGAGCCTTACGCCAGGCAAATCCGCCCGTGGCGAGGGAGCTTGCTCCCGCTCGGCTGCGAAGCAGACGCCAACAGGGCAGTCCCAGAGGGTCGCTTCGCCCGAAGCGTCGGACCGACCCAGCGGGAGCAAGCTCCCTCGCCACGAAGGGCGGTGCCACGGGAGGGATTTTTTGCGTAAAATGCCGGCCTTTCGTCACACCTCACGGATTTCGCGTCATGGGCACTCTCACGGTCAACCAGAACAAACTGCAAAAGCGCCTGCGCCGCCTGGCCGGTGAGGCCGTCGCCGATTTCAACATGATCGAGGATGGCGACAAGGTCATGGTCTGCCTGTCCGGCGGCAAGGACAGTTACACCTTGCTCGATGTGCTGATGCATTTGCAGAAGGTTGCGCCGATCAAGTTCGACATCGTCGCCGTGAACATGGACCAGAAGCAGCCGGGCTTTCCCGAGCACGTGCTGCCGGCCTACCTCGAATCGTTGGGCGTTGAATATCACATCGTCGAGAAAGACACCTATTCGGTGGTCAAGGAACTGATCCCCGAAGGCAAGACCACCTGTTCGCTGTGCTCGCGCCTGCGCCGTGGAACGCTCTATACCTTCGCTGACCAGATCGGCGCGACCAAGATGGCCCTGGGTCACCACCGCGACGACATCGTCGAGACCTTCTTCCTCAACATGTTCTACAACGGCTCGCTCAAGGCCATGCCGCCCAAGCTGCGCGCCGACGACGGGCGCAACGTGGTGATCCGTCCGCTGGCCTATTGCAGCGAGAAGGACATCCAGGCCTATTCGGATTTCAAGCAGTTCCCGATCATTCCCTGCAACCTGTGCGGTTCCCAGGAAAACCTGCAACGCCAGGTGGTCAAGGAGATGCTCCAGGAATGGGAGCGCAAGACCCCAGGCCGTACCGAGAGCATTTTCCGTGGCCTGCAAAACGTCATTCCGTCGCAACTGGCGGACCGCAACCTGTTCGATTTCGCCAGCCTGCGCATCGACGAAAGCGCCACGCCGCGGTTCGTCAATGTGGTGAATCTCTGACGCTACCGACAGCTTGCATTCACGGCGCTTGCAAGCGCCGTTTTCATTTCAATCCCAGGAGAGGGCATGCGCGATTACAAGTGGCTGCACGAGTATTGTCTGAACCGCTTCGGTTCGGCGGCTGAATTGGAAGCCCACCTGCCTGTACCCAAGACCCCGGCGCAACTGCGCAAGATCAGCGATGATCGCTACCTCTCGACCATGGCGCTGCGAGTATTTCGCGCCGGGCTCAAGCACAGCCTGGTCGATGCGAAATGGCCGGCGTTCGAAGAGGTGTTTTTCAGGTTCGACCCGGAAAAGGTCGTGCTGATGAGTGCCGAGCACCTGGAGCGGCTGATGCAGGATGCACAGATCATCCGCCACCTGGGCAAGCTCAAGAGCGTGCCGCGCAACGCGCAGCTGGTGCTGGATGTGGCCCATGAAAAGGGCAGCTTCGGTGCGATGATGGCCGATTGGCCGGTGACCGATATCGTCGGCTTGTGGACCTACCTGAAAAAACACGGCCATCAGTTGGGCGGCCTGTCGGCGCCGCGTTTCCTGCGGATGATGGGCAAGGACACGTTCGTGCCCAGCTATGACGTCGTAGCGGCGCTCAACGCCCAGGACATCATCGATAAAGTCCCGACCAGCCAGCGGGACCTGGCGACGGTGCAGAATGCGTTCAATCAGTGGCATGAAGAGAGTGGCGGGCGGCCGCTGAGCCAGATATCGATGATGCTGGCTTATACCGTGAATCATTGAGACCGCGTCGCTCCTTTCGCGAGCAGGCTCGCTCCCACACTGGATCTGTGGTGTTCACAAATCCCCTGTGGGAGCGAGCCTGCTCGCGAAGGCGGTCTATCAGGCGACAGAGATCTCGCCTTCGCCGGCCAACCGCCGATTCAACTGGAACCGCCAGCGCACATACAGCAACGCCGAGCAGAACAGCGCCACGCTCGCCGCCATCTCCAGCAGGCCGAATAATTGCCGGTTCGGATCGTAGGCCGCCAGCGCGCCCTTGATGAAATACAGGTTCACCACGAAGCACATCCATGAATGCCCGCGCGCGCTGCCGCTGAGCATGCCTGGCGCGAGTATCAGCAGTGGCACCAGTTCGATCAGCAGAATCACCCAGGGGCGCGCGCCGTGCAGGTCGGCGATCAGCAGGTAATACCCGCTGAGCAGCCCCACCAGGCCGAAAAAGCACAACAGGCTGAGGTTACGGGCGATGTGCACACGCGGCTCCAGCCACTCGACCGGCGGCAGGATCTTCGGCTTCTTAGCCACGGCCGTTCTCCAGCAACAAAGCGGTTTTTGCCAGGCGCAGGCCCAAGGCGCGGCACAGGGCGACTTCGTGTTCATTCAAGCCGCTTTTACCGTCGGCGCCGGCGTGGTGGCTCGGGCCGTAAGGCGTGCCGCCGCCCTGGGTGTCGATCAGGGCCGACTCGCTGTAGGGCAGGCCGGTGATCAGCATGCCGTGGTGCAGCAGTGGCAGCATCATCGACAACAGCGTGGTTTCCTGGCCGCCATGCAGGCTCGCGGTGGAGGTGAACACCCCGGCCGGCTTGCCCACCAGGGCGCCGGTCAGCCAGAGGTTGCTGGTGCCGTCGAGGAAGTATTTGAGCGGCGCGGCCATGTTGCCGAAGCGGGTCGGACTGCCCAGGGCCAGGCCGGCGCAGTTCTTCAGATCATCGAGGCTGGCGTAGAGCGGGCCCTGTTCGGGGATATCCGGCGCCACCGCCTCGCACTCGGTGGAGATCGCCGGCACCGTGCGCAACCTGGCTTCAAGCCCGGCCTGCTCGACGCCGCGGGCGATCTGGCGGGCCATTTCGTTGGTAGAGCCACTGCGGCTGTAATACAGCACCAGGATATAGGGCGTGCTCACGGCAGGATCTCCAGGATTTTCTCCGGTGGGCGGCCGATCACCGCTTTGTCGCCTGCTTCGAGAATCGGCCGTTCCATCAGTTTCGGGTGGGCGGCGATGGCGGCGATCAACTGCGCCTGGCTCAGGCTTTCGTCAGCCAGGTTGAGGGTCTTGTATTCATCTTCGCCGGTGCGCAACAACTGGCGTGCATCGATGCCGAGCTTGCCCAGCAGCCGCTCCAACTGCGCAGCGTCGAGCGGGGTTTCGAGGTAGCGGACCACGGTTGGCGCCAGGCCACGGGCTTGCAACAGTTCCAGCGCACCGCGGGATTTGGAGCAGCGCGGGTTGTGATAAAGCGTCAGATCAGTCATGAGCGGGTCGCATCTTGCGTAAGGTGGCGGCTATTCTACTGTGCTGCGAGGCCCCTAGCACCTGATGGGTCGCGCAGCTGTCCACATTCAGACAAGGATCGGCACATGGCAAGGCGATTGGCGGCGGCACTGACATTCATCGGCTTTTTATTGCTCGGCGGCTGCGGCAACGATTACGGCGTGGACCAGAACGGTCAGCCGATTGCCGCGCAGCGGCTGGACAAACAATGGCTGGTGCTCAACTACTGGGCCGAGTGGTGCGCGCCGTGTCGCACTGAAATCCCCGAATTTAATGCCTTGGCCGAACAACTCAAGGGACGCAACGTAGGTGTCTTCGGGGTCAACTTCGATCAGGTGCAAGGCGAAGAACTCAAGAGCGCCAGCGAGAAGCTGGGCATCCGCTTCACCGTACTGGCCCGGGATCCGGCCGAGTTCTTTGATGTCCCGCGCAGTGAAGGCCTGCCGGTGACGTACATCGTCGATACCCAGGGCAAGGTGCGTGAACAATTGCTGGGAGAGCAGACGGCGGCGGCGGTAATGGCCAGGCTGGAGGCTTTGCAGGCATTGAAATGAACAACTGTGGCAGGGGCTTTTGTGGCGAGGGAGCTTGCTCCCGCTGGACTGCGCAGCAGGCCCCTGCTTTCTATCTGACACAGCGCAGTGGCAGATCCATTTTGGGGCCGCTTCGCAGCCCAGCGGGAGCAAGCTCCCTCGCCACAGGGGGGGGTGACCAGGCCACAGGAGCCAACCTTTTCTCTAGTCCGGACTGGTGCATCGGTCAGCCCAGGTATCAACCCTCTTCCAGCCACCACCGCAGCGGCTTGCCCTGGGCCGGCCAGAAACGCGTCTGGCCCGTAGGAGACACGTCCCAGCGTTCGACCTTCTCCAGCGTCTGCAAGAAACGCGTCTCTTGCTCCATCAACGCCGGGGCGCAGAGTTTGCGGGTGCTGCCGATCTTGCCGAAACTCAAGCGGTCGCCTTCCAGGGTGTAGGGCGCAAACCAGTGGTTGCAGCCGGCATTGCCGTAGGCACGACCGTCATCGTCGAGGGTGATGGTCAGGTGGCTGTAATCCATCAACGGCCGCTCGCCGATCCATTCGAGGATGTAGCTGCGGTTGGGTTGCAGTCGCACCGGATCGGCGGCGCAACCCATCAGGCCGACGCCCATCAGCGTGGCCAGGACCAGATGTTTCATCAGGCGGCTTCCTGGCATTTCGGGCAGCGGTGTTTCTCCCCGTCGGTCGTCCAGCCCAGCTCGGCAATGCGTGCGCTGGCGGCCGGTTTCTGGGCCTTGGTGCCGAGCTTGGCATCGACGGCGAACTCGAAGCTCAGTTCCTTGGCGCATTGGTCGCACTTGACCTGCCAGGTGTGGATCGCCAGTTCACCGAACACCGGACCGGTGGTCATGGCGGTCCATTGGCCGATCGGCTTGAGCAGATGGCGAACGGTGTCGACGGTCAGGCGCATGGAAAGGTCCTTGCTGCCCTTGAGGGTGACGAGCAATACGTCGTTGGCCTGGATCGAGCCGCCATTGCCGGTGACCTGGTAACGGCCCGGCGCCAGGGCGCGGACCTCGGTCAAGGTGTGCTGCGGGTTCATCAGGGTGTAGCGAAAATCGTGTTCGGCCATGGGTCCTCCAGATAGGCGCGATATGCTAGCACGGGGGCTGGCTTGGGCATCGCCTACAAGCGGGGCGGGCCGACGAAATCCCCCTGTGGGAGCGAGCCTGCTCGCGAAAGCGGCGCCTCAGTCGATCGATGTGTGGCTGACACACCGTCTTCGCGAGCAGGCTCGCTCCCACAGGGGATGAGTCAGCCATCCACCAGATTCTGCGGAGCGCCAGCCGCCCAGGCGGCGATGTTGTCGAGGGTGGTGGTGGCAATCGCGGCCAGTGCTTCGCGAGTCAGGAACGCCTGGTGTGCGGTCACCACGACATTGGGGAAGGTCAGCAGCCGCGCGAGCACGTCGTCCTGCAACGGCAGGTCGGAGCGGTCCTCGAAAAACAATTCGGCCTCTTCCTCGTAGACATCCAGCCCCAGGTAACCCAGCTGGCCGCTTTTCAGCGCTTCGACCAGTGCCGGCGTATCCACCAGGCCGCCGCGTCCTGTGTTGATCAGCATGGCGCCGCGTTGCAGGGTTGCCAGGGAATGAGCATTGATCAGGTGTCGGCTCTGGTCGTTGAGCGGGCAGTGCAGGCTGATGATCTGCGCCTGCGCCAGCAGATCGGCCAAAGGCAGGTAGCGGGTCCCCAAGGCTTCGACCTGAGGGTTGGGGAACGGGTCGTAGGCCAGCAACTGGCAACCGAAACCGGCCATGATCCGGGCGAAGGTCGCGCCGATCTGTCCTGTTCCGACCACGCCCACGGTCTTGCCCACCAGGTCGAAGCCGGTCAGGCCATTCAGGCTGAAATTGCCGTCCCGGGTGCGGTTGCAGGCGCGGTGCAGGCAGCGGTTCAAGGCCATGATCAATGCCACCGCATGTTCAGCCACCGCATGGGGCGAGTAGGCCGGCACCCGGGCGATGCTCAACCCCAGACGCTTGGCGGCGGGCAGGTCGACATGGTTGAAGCCGGCCGAGCGCAGGGCAATCAGCCGGGTGCCGCCGGCCGCGAGCCGTTCCAGCACCGGCGCGCTCAGGTCGTCGTTGATGAAGGCGCACACCACCTCGCACCGTTCGGCCAGGGCCACGGTGTCGAGGCTCAGGCGTGCCGGCTGGAACTGCAATTCAAGGCCGGCAGGTACGGCGGCCTTGCTGAAACTGTCACGATCGTAGGTCTGGCTGCTGAATAGAATTGCACGCATGGCGGCCTCCTGGCGCTGGGATGAACCGAGCTTAACAGCCATTGTGCCGGTGACCATTGCGCTGGGTCAGGCGCTGATGCGCGCCTCGCTGGCCAGCCTGTGGATGGCACGGTCCAGATCGTCCAGGGCCGCGGCAGCCCGCGGGTCTTGCTGCTTGAGCAAGGTTTCGCTGCGCTGGCAGGCGGCGCGCAGTTGCGGTACGCCGCAATAGCGCGTGGCCCCGTGCAGGCGGTGGACCCGTTCGATCAGCGCGTTGTGGTCGTTGGCCTCGCTGGCCTGGCGGATCGCTTCGCGGTCGGCTTCAAGGGAAGCGAGCAACATCGCCAGCATGTCCGCCGCCAGGTCGGCCTTGCCGGCGGCCAGGCGCAGGCCTTCCTCGTGGTCGAGCACCAGCAGCTCGCTGCTGCCTTGGGCATCAGCGCCCCGATCCGGGGTCTGGTTGCGCAGCGCCAGGCCGGTCCACTTGAGTACGACCTGGGCCAATTGCCGCTCGCTGATGGGCTTGGTCAGGTAGTCGTCCATGCCGCTTTGCAACAGGGCCCGCTTCTCGTTGGCCATGGCGTGGGCGGTGAGGGCGACGATCGGCAGTGGCGTGCAATGCCGCTCGCTTTCCCATTGGCGGATCGCTTCGGTGCTCTGGCGGCCATCCATGCCGGGCATCTGTACGTCCATCAGGACCAGGTCGAAGGTTTCCTTCTGCACGGCCTTGACCGCCGCGTAACCACTTTCCACCGCCAGCACCCGGGCGCCCATGTCTTCGAGCAGGGTCTGCACCAGCAGCAGGTTGGCCGGGTTGTCGTCCACGCACAACACCTTGGGCGCGCGGCTGGCCACCGGTTCATTGGGTTCGGTGCGGGTCGGGCGCGGGTTGACCAGGTCGGAAAGCGACCGGCGCAGCTTGCGGGTGCAGGCCGGCTTGGCCTGCAATTGACTGTGGGGGTTGGGCACCGAGAGATGGAACAGCGTCTGTTCGGTGGTGGGGCACAGCACCAGCACCTTGCAGCCCAGGTGCTCGAGGTCCCAGATGTGCTGGTTGAGACGCTCCGGCGGCATGTCGTTGCTGGTGATGCCGAGCACGGCCAGGTCAATCGCCTGGTCCGTCTGATGGGCGACGGTGACGCCGTTGGTCAGGTTTTCCAGGGTATTAAACGGCGTCACCTGCAAACCGCAGTCCTCCAACTGGTGCTGCAAGGCCTGGCGGGCCAGCTCGTGATTTTCCAGAACCGCCACGCGGCGCCCCAGCAGCGGCGGGCCGGGCAGGTCTTCGGCGTCGTCGCGGGTCTTGGGCAGGCGCAGGCTGATCCAGAACTCCGAGCCTTCGCCCGGCGTGCTGTCGACGCCGATCTCACCGCCCATCTGTTCCACCAGTCGCTTGGAAATCACCAGGCCCAACCCGGTCCCGCCGGGCTGCCGGGACAAGGAGTTGTCGGCCTGGCTGAAGGCCTGGAACAGCGCCCGCACGTCCTGGCTGGACAGGCCGATGCCGGTGTCCTGGATGCTGATGCGCAACTGCACGCTGTCTTCGTGCTCATCTTCGAGCATGGCGCGGGCGACGATGGTGCCTTCACGGGTGAACTTGATGGCGTTGCTCACCAGGTTGGTGAGGATCTGCTTGAGCCGCAGCGGGTCACCCACCAGCGACAACGGCGTGTCGCGGTAGACCAGGCTCACCAGCTCCAACTGTTTGGCGTGGGCGGCGGGGGCGAGGATGGTCAGGGTGTCCTGCAGCAGGTCCCGCAAGTTGAAGGGGATGCTGTCGAGCACCAGCTTGCCGGCCTCGATCTTCGAGAAGTCGAGAATCTCGTTGATGATGCCGAGCAGGCTGTCGGCGGATTTTTCAATGGTGCCCAGGTAGTCGAGCTGGCGCGGGGTCAGCTCGCTTTTCTGCAATAAATGGGTGAAACCGAGGATGCCGTTGAGCGGCGTGCGGATTTCATGGCTCATGTTCGCGAGGAATTCGGACTTGATCCGGCTCGCTTCGAGCGCTTCCTTGCGGGCCAGGTCCAGTTCGATGTTCTGGATCTCGATGGTTTCCAGGTTCTGGCGTACGTCTTCGGTGGCCTGGTCGATGCTGTGCTGCAACTCTTCCTGGGCATTCTGCAAGGTGCCGGCCATGCGATTGATACCCGACGCCAGCTCATCCAACTCCTGGCTGCCCAACGGTGGCAGGCGGGTTTCCAGATGCCCGTCCTTGAGCTGCGCCACGGCCTGCTTGATCTGGCTCAGCGGTCGATTGATGGTGCGGCCCATGCGCAGGGCCAGCAGCGCGGTGCAACCCAGGCCGGCGGCGATCAGCAACAGGCTGGCGAACAGGCTGCGGTAACCGCGCAGCAACATGCCGCTGTGGGACAGCTCCAGCTCGACCCAGCCCAGCAGGCGATCGGCTTCTTCGGGAATCAGTTCGCCAGCCAGGTTGCGATGCTTGCCGAACACCGGCAGCAGGTAGCGTGTGGCGTCGTTGCCGGTGCGTTGCAGCAGTTGGCTGCTGTTGCCCTCCGGCGCCCGGTTGAGCATGGTCGGGCCGGCATGGGCGAGCGGTGTGCGGTCGGGGGCGAGGAAGGTCACCGCGCGAACGTCGGCTTGCTCGAGGGACTGGGTGGCGACGCGTTCCAGCAGCTCGATGTCCTGGCGGCTCATGGCCGGAGCGACCAGCGGTGCCAATTGTTCGGCGATCATTTCACCGCGTTGCAGCAACTGAGCGTGCAGGTCCGATTGCTGCATCCAAGTGAAATAACCGCCCAGGACCAGCGCCATCAAGGTGGTCGGCAGCAGGGTGAGCAGCAGCACACGGCCTTTGATTCCCAGTTTCTTGAGCACACTTGTCTCCTGCATCCAGCGGTCCGATTGAGCTTTGCGCGCATCCGGCGCGCAACATCTGCGCAGTGTAGCGATTTGCAGGCGAGCCTTCTTCGTAAAATTCATCTCCTCGCGCATCCCGATCTGCTGGCCATTTGCCGTGGCGATACACGGCGGTTGCCTGTCGGGAGCCGATCTTGAATAATCGTTCAACTGAGAATTGTTTGCAGATACTGATGAATCCCATCCCCGCTGTGCCGCCGCGCATCCTTGCCATCGAAGACGACCCCGTGCTGGGCGCTTATGTCCATGAGCACCTGGCCCGCAGCGGCTTCGAAGTGACCTGGTGCCAGAACGGCCAGGATGGCCTGGATATCGCCTGCCGGCAGGCTTTCGACGTGGTCTTGATGGACATCCTGCTGCCCGGGCTGGATGGCCTCGCGGTGCTGACCCGTTTGCGCAGGAGCCATTCGACCCCGGTGTTGCTGATGTCTGCCCTGGGCGCGGAAGCGGATCGCATCAGCGGCTTTCGCCTCGGCGCCGACGATTACCTGCCCAAACCGTTCAGCATGGCGGAGTTGCGTGTGCGCATCGAGGCCATCCTGCGCCGAGTGGCGCTGGATCGGCGCCCGGCCCAAATGATGACTCTGCCCCAGGCGCAGGACCTGGACTTTGATGAGCAACGCAGCGATGTACAGGTCCAGGGCCAATGGGCAGGGCTGACGCGCAGCGAATACCGTTTGCTCGACGTCCTGCACCGCAGCGACAGTGAAGTCCTGAGCAAGGCCTTCCTCTATCAGCATGTGTTGCAGCGCGGCTATGCACCACATGATCGCAGCCTGGACATGCATGTCAGCCAGATCCGCCGCAAGCTCAAGTCTATCGGCTACACCGCGCGGGAGCTGCGCACGGTGTGGGGCAAGGGCTACCTGTTGAGTGCCGTCGATGAAGTGGTCTGATCTGCCTGGGCGGCACTCGTTGTTCTGGAAACTGGCATGCCTGCTGGTGGCGTTCTGTCTGCTGATGATCTGGCTGAGCTGGTCCTGGGGCCGTTATATGGAGGAGCGCAACCAGTTTCTCTCGGACCAGGCCCGCGGCACCCTCACGCGTTACGCCGCCGAGGCCGAGCACGCGTGGCGTTCCGGTCAACAGGCGGGAGTGGACCGCTGGTTGCAAGGCATGCAGCCGCGCGAGGCAAGCTGGGTGGGGGTGATCGGCCCCGACCTGCAATCGTTGAGTGGGCAGCCGTTGACCGAGAAAGAGGTCGAGCGGCTGACCTTCCTCCGTGGTCTGGATTGGCCGATCCACAAGAAGGGCCGACCGTGGCTGCGGGTGCCGTTCCCCGGCGACCCGTCCGTCGGCAGTCTGGTGATCGAACTGCCCGAGCGTTTCCTGCCGGGGCAGTACCAGTTGTTCTGGCGCGTGATGACCAACGGCGTGATTCCCGGGCTGTTCACGCTGTTGCTCTGTGTCGGGCTGTATCGCCTGCTGGTGGTGCCGCTCAATCAACTGCGCGAACAGGCCAATGCCTGGCGGGCCGATCAGCTGGGCGTGCGCCTGTCCAGCCGCACCACCGAGCGTGCCGATGAACTGGGCGAGCTGGGGCGGGCGTTCGATCACATGTCCGAGCGGTTGCAATCGACCGTCGCGCTGCAACAGCAACTGCTCCGCGACCTGTCCCATGAGCTGCGCACACCGCTGAGTCGCCTGCAAGTCGCCAGCGACAGCGAGCAGGACCTGGACCAGTTGCGCGAGCGCGTCGCCCGGGAAGTCGAGGGCATGCAGCGACTGGTCGAGGACACCCTGCAACTGGCCTGGCTCGACACCGAACGCGCGCCGTTGGCGGTCGAGGCGATCCAGGTCCAGGCCTTGTGGGAAATGCTCACGGAAAATGCCTGTTACGAAAGCGGCTGGCCCAGCGCTCAACTGCAATGCGCGGTCGATGCCGATTGCTGGGTCCAAGGCAACCTCAATACCTTGGCGCAGGCTTTGGAAAACATCCTGCGCAACGCCATCCGGCACTCGCCGCCCGGCGGCGTGGTGCGGCTGGACGGTCGACGTGAGGGCGGTTTCTGGCTGCTGTGGCTTGAAGACGACGGCGGTGGCGTGGCCGAGCAGGATCTTGAGCGTATTTTCGACCCGTTCACCCGTCTCGATGGCTCTCGCCCGGGAGACGGCGGTTTCGGGCTGGGCCTGAGCATTGCCCGTAATGCGCTGGCGCGCCAGGGTGGGCGGCTGTGGGCGCAGAACGGCAGGAAGGGCTTGCGGTTGAACCTGCGTCTGGTCGCCACTCAAGCAGCCACCGCCCCCGTGGCGAGGGAGCTTGCTCCCGCTGGGGCGCGAAGCGGCCCCCTGCAACCTGCCTGACACCACCAAACCCGAATTGGGGCGACTTCGTCACCCGGCGGGAGCAAGCTCCCTCGCCACGGGAATGCGTTTGGGCTAAAGCTGCTTATTCCCATAAGCCATAACCACCACACTTTGCGTGATATGGCCTCGCCGGGTTTGCCGGTATGATAGGCGCCCCCGCAGCCCGGATTGCGAATACGCCATGACTTTGCAGTACCCAACCATCGCCGATTGCGTCGGCAACACTCCGCTGGTTCGCTTGCAGCGCCTGCCTGGCGCGACCAGCAATACGCTTTTGCTCAAGCTCGAAGGCAACAACCCGGCGGGTTCGGTCAAGGACCGGCCGGCGCTGTCGATGATCACCCGTGGCGAATTGCGCGGCCAGATCCGCCCCGGCGACACGCTGATCGAGGCGACCTCCGGGAACACCGGCATCGCCCTGGCGATGGCGGCGGCGATCAAGGGCTACAAGATGATCCTGATCATGCCGGACAACTCCAGCGCCGAGCGCAAGGCGGCGATGACGGCCTATGGCGCCGAGCTGATCCTGGTGACCCAGGAAGAGGGCATGGAAGGCGCCCGTGACCTGGCCGAGCGCATGCAGGCCGAGGGCCGGGGCAAGGTGCTGGATCAGTTCGCCAACGGCGACAATCCAGAAGCCCACTACACCACCACCGGCCCGGAGATCTGGCGCCAGACCGATGGCACGATCAGCCATTTCGTCAGCTCGATGGGCACCACCGGCACCATCATGGGTACTTCTCGCTACCTGAAAGAACAGAACCCGAACGTGCAGATCATCGGCCTGCAACCGATGGAAGGCTCGGCCATCCCCGGCATTCGCCGCTGGCCCGAGGAATATCTGCCGAAGATCTACCAGGCCGATCGCGTGGATCGCATCATCGACATGGCCCAGAGCGAAGCCGAAGACGTGACCCGTCGCCTGGCCCGTGAAGAAGGTATTTTCTGCGGCGTGTCTTCGGGCGGTGCCGTGGCGGGCATGCTGCGTTTGTCGAAGGAAGTGGAAAATGCAGTGATCGTCGCGATCATCTGCGACCGTGGCGACCGTTACCTGTCGACCGGCATCTTCGACGCGCCCAACTGATGGCCAAACAAGAAAGAGGCTTGCGCTTCCAGCCCAGCGGCGGAAGCCGGGCCCCGCAAGTGCCCACCGGCAAGAAGCAGCGCCTGACCATTGAACGCCTGGCCAACGATGGCCGGGGCATTGCGTTTGTCGACGGGCGGACCTGGTTTGTCATCGGCGCCCTGGCTGGTGAAGAGGTCGAGGCGCGGGTGCTCGGTGCCCACGGCAAAGTGGTCGAGGCCCGCACCGAACGGGTGTTTTCCTCCAGCGAACTGCGTCGTGCAGCGCCCTGCGTGCATGCCGGTCGCTGCGGCGGTTGCAGCGTCCAGCATTTGCCCCATGGCGAACAGCTTGCCCTGAAACAGCGCATGCTCGCCGAGCAACTGTCGCGGGTGGCCGGTGTCGAGCCGGATGAGTGGGCCGCGCCGTTGAGCGGGCCGGAGTTCGGCTACCGACGTCGCGCCCGGGTGGCGGTGCGTTGGGATCAGAAAGCAAAAAATCTTGAAGTGGGTTTCCGTGCCGTCGGCAGCCAGGGCATCGTAGCCATCGGTGAATGTCCGGTGCTGGTACAGCCCTTGCAGCCGATCATGAGTCGCCTGCCGGAAATGCTCCGTCGCTTGGGCAAACCCCAGGCGCTCGGTCATGTCGAGTTGTTCGCCGGCTCGTCCCTGGCGTTATTGCTGCGGCATATGGCGCCGTTGTCGGAAGCCGACCTGACGATCCTCAAGGATTTCTGCGCGTTCCATGAAGCCCAGTTGTGGCTGCATGGCGAAGGCGAGCCGCAACCGGTCGATCCGGGCCAGGCCCTGGGTTATCGCCTGGAAAGCTGGGACCTGGAACTGGCTTACCGGCCGGGGGATTTCATTCAGGTGAACGCCGCCGTCAACGAGGCGATGGTCGCCCAGGCGCTGCAATGGCTGGCGCCTCGACCCGATGAGCGAGTGCTGGACCTGTTCTGTGGCCTGGGCAACTTTGCCTTGCCGCTGGCCAGGCAGGTGCGCGAGGTCGTGGCGGTGGAGGGCGTGCAGACCATGGTCGAGCGCGCGGCGGCGAACGCCCTCAGCAACAATTTGCATAACACTGCCTTTTTTCAGGCCGATTTATCCCAGCCTTTGGCGGGTGCCGAGTGGATCGGCGAAGGCTTTTCTGCGGTACTCTTGGACCCACCCCGTGATGGTGCTTTCGAGGTGGTGCGCAAGCTGGCCTCGCTGGGTGCCAGGCGGCTGGTTTATGTGTCGTGCAACCCGGCAACTTTGGCCCGGGACACGGTCGAATTGATCAAGCAGGGCTACCGGTTAAAACGTGCCGGGATTCTCGATATGTTTCCTCAGACGGCGCATGTCGAGGCCATGGCGTTATTTGAAGCGAGCCAGGATGGCTTGTCCGACTGACCCGTTCGTGCCGACCCGCCACAGCCCTGGGCGGAAACACGGGCAACGAAGGTCAGCGATGTGGACGCATTGAATCTGCGTCATAGGGAAGGTAAGTAAAGATGGTACAGGTGAGAGCACACCAGCCGATCAACACCGACGGCAGTATCAATCTCGAGGCTTGGCTCGATCACGCGGTCAGTATCGATCCGGCACTGGATCGCGAAGCCTTGAAGCAAGCCTGCGAGTTCGCTCGCGAGGCAGAACAGCAACACAACGCGGCGAAGAACCTGTGGTCCGAAGGCACCTCGAGTTTCCAGACGGGCCTTGAGATCGCCGAAATCCTCGCCGACCTCAAGCTCGACCAGGACTCGCTGGTCGCCGCGGTGCTGTACCGCGGCGTGCGTGAAGGGCAGATCCAGCTGCCGATGGTCAACCAGCGTTTCGGCACCGTGGTCGCCAAGCTGATCGACGGCGTGTTGCGCATGGCGGCCATCAGCGCCAGCCTCAGCCCGCGCCAGTCCATGGTCCTGGGCACCCAGGGCCAGGTGGAAAACCTGCGCAAGATGCTCGTGGCCATGGTCGACGATGTGCGTGTCGCGCTGATCAAGCTGGCCGAGCGCACCTGCGCGATCCGCGCCGTGAAATCCGCCGACGATGAAAAGCGCAACCGTGTCGCCCGTGAGGTGTTCGACATCTACGCGCCGCTGGCTCACCGTCTCGGTATCGGTCATATCAAGTGGGAGCTGGAGGACTTGTCCTTCCGCTACCTGGAGCCTGACCAGTACAAGCAGATCGCCAAGCTGTTGCATGAACGACGGCTGGATCGGGAGCGCTTCATTACCGATGTCATGACTCAGTTGCGTGAGGAATTGCAGGCCACCGGCGTGGAAGCCGATATCAGTGGCCGGGCCAAGCACATCTATTCGATCTGGCGCAAAATGCAGCGCAAAGGCCTCGAATTCAGCCAGATCTACGACGTTCGCGCCGTGCGCGTGCTGGTTCCGGAAATGCGCGATTGCTACACCGCGCTGGGGATCGTCCACACCTTGTGGCGGCACATTCCGAAGGAGTTCGACGACTACATCGCCAACCCCAAGGAAAACGGCTACCGCTCGCTGCACACCGCGGTCATCGGCCCCGAAGGCAAGGTCCTGGAAGTGCAGATCCGCACTCATGCCATGCACGAAGAAGCCGAGCTGGGGGTTTGCGCCCACTGGAAATACAAGGGCACCGACGTCAAGTCCGGGTCCAACCATTACGAAGAGAAAATCTCCTGGCTGCGCCAGGTGCTGGAATGGCACGAGGAACTGGGTGACATCGGCGGCCTGGCGGAACAGCTGCGGGTCGACATCGAGCCGGACCGGGTCTACATCTTCACGCCCGACGGCCACGCCATCGACCTGCCCAAGGGCGCGACGCCGCTGGACTTCGCCTACCGGGTGCACACCGAGATCGGCCACAACTGCCGTGGCGCCAAGATCAACGGGCGGATCGTGCCGCTCAACTACAGCCTGCAGACCGGCGAGCAGGTCGAAATCATCACCAGCAAGCACGGCACGCCGAGCCGCGACTGGCTGAACCCGAACCTGGGCTACATCACCACTTCGCGGGCGCGAGCGAAAATCGTCCACTGGTTCAAGTTGCAGGCTCGCGACCAGAACGTTGCCGCCGGCAAGACCCTGCTCGAGCGCGAGCTGAGTCGCCTGGGCCTGCCGCAGGTGGATTTCGACAAGCTGGCTGAAAAAGCCAACATGAAGACCGCCGAGGACATGTTCGCCGCCCTTGGCGCCGGCGACCTGCGCCTGGCGCAACTGGTCAACCTCGCCCAGCAACTGGTTGAGCCGGAACGCGGCAACGAGCAACTGGAACTGATCCCGCGCAAGGCCACCGGCTACAAGCCTGGCAAGCGCGGCGACATCCAGATCCAGGGCGTGGGCAACCTGATGACCCAGATGGCGGGCTGCTGCCAGCCGCTGCCGGGGGATGCGATCGTCGGCTACATCACTCAGGGCCGTGGCGTGAGCATTCACCGCCAGGATTGCGCCTCGGTGCTGCAACTGGCCGGTCGCGAACCGGAGCGGATCATCCAGGTCAGTTGGGGCCCGGTGCCGGTGCTCACCTACCCGGTGGACATCATCATCCGCGCCTACGACCGTTCCGGCCTGCTGCGTGACGTGTCTCAGGTGCTGCTCAACGAGCGGATCAACGTGCTGGCGGTCAACACCCGCTCGAACAAGGAGGACAACACCGCGCTGATGTCCCTGACGATCGAGATTCCGGGGCTGGATGCACTGGGGCGGTTGCTGGGGCGGATTTCCCAGTTGCCGAACATCATCGAGACCCGGCGTAATCGGACGCCGGGTTAAAGGTGAGGCACAGTCCAAAAGTGTGGGAGCGAGCCTGCTCGCGAAGGCGGTGTGTCAGCTGGTATGTTTTGACTGATGTACCGCTTTCGCGAGCAGGCTCGCTCCCACAGGGATTTTTTTGGTGGGATGATTGATGTACAGCCTCGAAGACCTGCTCCACCTGATGAACCGCTTGCGCGACCCGCAATACGGCTGCCCGTGGGACATCACGCAAACCTACGCAACCATCGTCCCTCACACCCTGGAGGAAGCCTACGAAGTGGCCGACACCATCGAGCGCGGCGACTTCGATCACCTTCAAGGCGAATTGGGCGATTTGCTGTTCCAGGTGGTGTATTACTGCCAGCTGGCCCGGGAAGAAAACCGTTTCGAATTCGCCAGCGTGGTCGATAGCATCACCCGCAAGCTGATTCGCCGCCATCCCCATGTGTTTCCCACCGGTGACCTTTACGCAGCCGAGGATACCCCGCGCCTGAGCGAAGAGCAGGTCAAGCAGCGCTGGGAGGAAATCAAGGCAGAGGAGCGCGCCGAGAAGGCCTCGGTGCCCGAGCAGTTGTCATTGCTTGACGATGTACCGACGGCATTGCCGGCCTTGTCGCGGTCGGCGAAGTTGCAGAAGCGCGCCGGCCAGGTCGGTTTCGATTGGCCGGGACCGCTACCGGTGCTCGATAAGGTCCGTGAAGAGCTCGACGAAGTGCTCGAAGCCATGGCGGACAATGACACCGCGGCCATCAGCGACGAAGTGGGTGACCTGCTGTTCAGCGTCGTAAACCTGGCTCGACACTTGAAGGTCGACCCCGAAACGGCCCTGCGTGGCGCCAATGCAAAGTTTGAAAGACGTTTCCAATTTATCGAACAGGCATTGCGCGAGACCCACCGTCCCATGGAAGATTGCACCCTCGAAGAGTTGGACGCCTTGTGGGGCGAAGCCAAACGTCAGGAAAAGAATTTGCCCAGCTGTGGCTGAGGCCGTTGCCTAAGTGAGTAAGCACCATGAGCCTTTCCCTTCGCGACCAGTTGCTCAAAGCAGGGCTGGTCAACCAAAAGCAAGCCAAGCAGGTCGGCAAAGAGAAACAGAAGCAGCAACGCCTGGCCCACAAGGGCCAGGTCGAACTGGACGACTCCCAGCAGCGTGCGGCCCAGGAAGCCATGGCCGAGAAGGTCAAGCGCGACCAGGAGCTCAACCGCCAGCAGCAGGAAAAGGCCGAGCAGAAGGCCCGTGCCGCGCAGATCAAGCAATTGATCGAGGTGTCGCGCCTGCCGAAGCTGACCACCGATGACTACTACAACTTCGTCGACGACAAGAAGGTCAAGCGCATCTCGGTCAATGCGCTGATGCGTAACAAGCTGAGCAGCGGTTCCCTGGCGATCGTCCATCATGCCGGGAGCTATGAAGTGATCCCGCGCGAAGCGGCGCTGAAGATCCAGGAGCGCGACCCCAAGCGCATCGTCCAGCTCAACACCCAGACCGAAGAAGTGGATGCCGATGATCCGTACGCGGCGTATCAGATTCCTGATGATTTGATGTGGTAAGCGGGGAAATACTATTGAGTTGAACACAAACCCTGTGGGAGCGAGCTTGCTCGCGATAGCGGCCTATCAGTGACAGAGATGTTGGCTGATGCCCCGCTATCGCGAGCAAGCTCGCTCCCACAGGTGTTTTGCGTGGTTCAGGAATGCGAGGTGTCACGCAAACGCTGCCGCTCCTCACGTTCCAGCTCGGCCTTGTAGTTATGAGCGTCCGTCTCGGAATGGAACATGCCCACCAGCAGATCCTGTTGATGCACATCCCAGATCCGGATACCGGCGGCAATACCTTCGTGGGACATGTGGGCGTCGTCGCGTTCAGTTACTTTCACAGTCATCTTGCAAGCTCCAATCTCTGTTATCTGCAGCAAGGCGTGTGCAGGGTTTTGTTATAGATTTGGATAGCGAGCTAAGTAAATGCCCCGGTTCGTTAAGAAGTCTTCATGCAAAGCGCAGTGATCCTGCAGGCCAGGCGGTGCGCGGCATTCGGTCGCAGGTGGCGTTCATGAAGAAGGTTTCATGTTGTAGCGGCAAGCCTTGAGTGAAAGCAAAACCCCTGTGGGAGCGAGCTTGCTCGCGATAGCGGTCGCACATTCAATATCGATGCAGGCTGACTCACCGCTATCGCGAGCAAGCTCGCTCCCACAGGTATAGGTGGTGGGCTTGAAACTCGGGCAACAAAAAGCCCCGCATGTGCGAGGCTTTTTGTTGCCGGTATGGATCAGCTGCCTTTCACAGCCTTGCCGTTGACCGTACCGTCCTGGAGCATGATGTTGTACTCCTTGCCGTCGGTCTCGACTTGCTGCAAGCGTACCAGCAGGTAATCCCAGTCCTTGGCGAACCAGAGCACGGTGATGCGCTTGCTTTGTGTCGGGTCGCGCACGCGCTCGACCTTGATGGCGTCGATCTGGCCGGCCTTGGTGTCGACTTTTTCCGAACCAAGCACGCGGAAGTCATAGGTATCGATTTCACCGTCATCGACGACCTGATAACTCATGCTTTTCTTACCGGCCGCCACGTCGTGCTGCAGGGCCAGTTGGTACGTGGATTTGTCAACCATGCCGCGATTCAACGGAAGCTTGACCGCGTCACCGCGATCGGTGCCGGTGACCATCTTGGCATTCCAGTCGAAATCCAGGTCAGCCTTCTTGGCCTTGCCCAGGCCACCGCGCTCGAAGTGATAGGACTGCGGCAGCAGGGTGTCCTTGTCCAGGGTCAGGGTGCTTTCTTCGGTCAGGCTGGCGATCATCATCGATGCCTTGAAGCTCAGCTTCCAGGTGCCGTTGGCCTCCTTGGTCAGGCTGCGCTCGGCGGTGCCGCTCATGGGCAGCTGTTTCCAGTCGGCGGTATAGCTGGCGGAGAACGGTTGAAGGTCTGCGGCCTGTGCCAGGGGCAGGGCAAGCAGAGCGCAAGCGAAGAGCAGGGCGCGACGCATAAAATCTCCTAGTATCGAATCAAATGGCCGCTGGCGGCGAGCAACTGGCCGTCCAGTGAGGCTCCGCGATCGTCGAGTGTCAGCCGGCCTTCGGCAAACCAACGCACGGCCATCGGGTAGATCTGGTGTTCGCGGGCGTGGACCCGTTGCGCCAGGCTTTGCGGCGTGTCGTGCAACTCTACCGGTATTACTGCCTGTACGACCAGTGGTCCGCCATCGAGTTCCTCGGTGACAAAGTGAACCGAGCAGCCATGCTCCGTGTCACCGGCCTCCAGCGCACGCTGGTGAGTGTGTAACCCTTTGTGTTTGGGCAACAGCGACGGATGGATATTGAACAGGCGGCCTTGGTAGTGACGCACAAAACCGGCGCTGAGGATGCGCATGAAACCGGCCAGGACCACCAGTTGCGGATTGAAGGCGTCGATCTGTTCGATAAGCGCGGCATCGAAGGCCTCGCGACCGTCGAACGCCTGGTGATCGAGGACGCGGGTATCGATACCCGCCTCCTTGGCACGTTGCAGGCCGTAGGCATCGGCGCGGTTGGAAATCACCGCGCGGATCCGGACCGGGCTGTCGTCGGTCCGTGTACTGTCGATCAGGGCCTGCAGGTTACTGCCGGTGCCGGACAACAGCACCACGACGTCACAGGTTGCGGACATCAGTGTGCCTTGAGGTTTTTCAGCTCGACCTGTGCGGCGCCTTCGGCCGCGGTGGCGATCTGGCCGATGACCCAAGGCTGCTCGCCCGCGTCGCGCAGGACGTTCAGCGCGGTTTCGACGTGCTCCTGGGCCACGCAGATGACCATGCCCACGCCGCAGTTCAGCACGCGGTGCATTTCGGTTTCATCGACGTTGCCTTTTTCCTGCAGCCAGTCGAACACCGCCGGACGGGTCCAGCTCGCCACGTCGACCACGGCCTGGGCGCCTTTTGGCAGCACGCGCGGGATGTTGTCCAGCAGACCGCCACCAGTGATGTGGGCCATGGCCTTGACGGCGCCGGTATCCTTGATCAGCTTGAGCAGCGGCTTGACGTAGATGCGCGTCGGGGCCATCAGCAGGTCGGCGAGTGGCTGGCCGTCGAGCTGGGTGTTCTCGATATCGGCGCCCGAGACTTCGATGATCTTGCGGATCAGCGAGTAGCCGTTGGAGTGCGGGCCGGAAGATGGCAGGGCGAGCAGGGCGTCGCCGGCGGCGACTTTCGAGCCGTCGATGATCTCGGCCTTTTCCACGACGCCGACGCAGAAACCGGCCAGGTCGTAGTCTTCGCCTTCGTACATGCCTGGCATTTCAGCGGTTTCGCCGCCGACCAGCGAGCAGCCGGACAATTCACAGCCGGCGCCGATGCCGGTCACGACCTGGGCGGCGGTGTCGACGTTGAGTTTGCCGGTGGCGTAGTAGTCGAGGAAGAACAGTGGTTCGGCGCCGCAGACCACCAGGTCATTCACGCACATGGCCACCAGGTCGATGCCGATGCTGTCGTGCTTGTTCAGGTTCAAGGCCAGGCGCAACTTGGTGCCGACGCCGTCGGTACCCGAGACCAGGACCGGTTGCTTGTAGCCGGCCGGGATCTCGCAGAGGGCGCCGAAACCGCCCAGGCCGCCCATGACTTCCGGGCGCGCGGTGCGCTTGGCGACGCTCTTGATGCGTTCGACCAATGCTTCACCGGCGTCGATGTCTACACCGGCGTCCTTGTAGCTCAGGGAGGGTTGCTTGCTCATGATCCAGGCCTTTAAAGGGGGGATTTCTGGGTAACGACCGATCGCCGGGGCCATTGAATAACCGTTGTACGAATTATTCCGGGTGCCCAGCCATTGCCGGTCTGCGAAGGCGCGCGATTTTATCAGGCTTGTGGACCAGCGGCCATCCTCGCGCCGACGGGCAGGGACATATCCGCCAAAAAAAACCGTTATTTCTTGTATTGGTACTGGGCGACGCGTCTGTATAAGGTGTAGCGCTAAGCGGCTATGGTTATGACAGTAGAAAACTTGCGCTGGGTGGTGAATGTTTTCCCCGGTGCCGTGGTCACAGCCATGCTCAATCTTCTCCACACGGCCGGTGCCAGCCGTTATGTCCGGGAATCTTCCATGCGTCTTTTCAAACTCTTGTCCATGGGCTGCCTGTCGCTGATCAGCCTGGCGAGCCATGCCGAAACCCTCAATAACCTTTATCAGGTGCGTGAGCCGGTCAGCAGCCAGGCGCCGGATGAGCGAAACCAGGCAACGTTGCGAGCGTTGGACACCCTGGTGCTGCGCCTGACCGGCGACGCCAAGGCCGCGCAGAATCCCGGCCTGGCGGCGATCCGCAAGGACCCGCAGCAGATCATTCTGCAGTACGGCTACGACGCCGGTCCTCCGGAAAGCCTGCAGGTGGACTTCGATCCCGCCAGCACCGACCGGGCATTGCGTTCGGCGGGGCTGCCGCTCTGGGGCGCGAATCGTCCATCGATTCTAGGCTGGTGGCTGAATGACTCGGCGGAAGGCTCCAGCCTGGTCGGCGATGGCCAGGCCAGCGCCACGCCTCTGCGCCGCGCGGCCCAGCACCGGGGCTTGCCGTTGCACTTGCCGATGGCGGACTTGAGCGAGCAGATTGTCGCCACCGCGCCGACGTTGCAAGGCAACGATCCGGCGCCGTTGCGTGAAGCGTCGGACCGGTATGGCTCGGATGCCTTGCTGGCGGTCCATGCCAAGGAAGAGGGTGGCCAGTGGCAGGCCACCTGGCGCGTGTGGCTGGGCGACCAGCGCGAACAGGGCAGCGCCCAGGGCGCCGATCCCGCTGCGCTGGCCGATGCCGTGATGTTGGCGGTGAGCCAGCGCCTGGCGCCGCGTTTCGTGGCCAAGCCGGGCGTGGCGACCGAGCAGTTGCTGGAAGTCCAAGGCGTGAATCTGGAGCGTTATGCAGCGCTGGGGCGTCTGCTCGAACCGTTCGCTGGCCAGGTGCAGCGGGTCGAGGGCGACATGATCGTCTACAAGGTCAACGGCAGCGCCGAGCAATTGAAGGCACAACTGGCCCTGGCCAAACTGCAGGAATTGCCACCGGGTGAAGCCGTCGCGCAAGCGCCTGCGGCGCAGCCGGCCGCCGACGGAACGGTTCCGGTCGCGACACCGACACCGTCGCCGGCGGCTAACTTGCGATTCCGCTGGTAGTTTTCTTTCTTTTATAGGGGCAGGAGTGGTTCATGGGCGATACGCGGCGTTGGTTCTGGTTGGGTGGGGTCGCCCTGCTGATTGCATTTATCTACTTGCTTCACCCGATCCTCACGCCGTTCCTGGTTGCGCTGTTACTGGCCTATCTGTTCGATCCGGTGGTGGATCGCTTGGAAAAACTCGGGCTGTCCCGGACCTGGGGCGTGGTGGCGGTGTTCGCGTTGTTTACCTTGATTGTCAGCGCTCTGCTGCTGGTGCTGATACCCATGCTGGCCAAGCAATTGGTGCGCCTGTACGAGCTGGCACCGCAGATGCTCGATTGGCTGCAGCACACCGCGGTGCCGTGGGTGCAATCGAAGCTGGGCCTGTCGGACGGTTTCTGGAAGTTCGACAAGGTCAAGGCCGCCATCAGTGAACACATGGGGCAGACCACCGATATCGTCGGCGTGGTATTGAGCCAGGCCACGGCTTCGAGCCTGGCGCTGATCGGCTGGCTGGCGAACCTGGTGCTGATCCCCGTGGTGGCCTTTTATCTACTGCGCGATTGGGACCTGATGATGGCGAAGATCCGCAGCCTGCTGCCGCGTCATCGCGAAGAACGCATCATGACGCTGACTGGCGAATGCCACGAGGTGCTGGGGGCGTTTGTCAGGGGGCAGTTGCTGGTCATGGTCGCGTTGGGTTTCATCTACGCGGCGGGGCTGATGCTGGTAGGGTTGGAGCTGGGCCTGTTGATCGGCCTGATCGCCGGGTTGGCGGCCATCGTGCCTTACATGGGGTTTGTCATCGGGATTGGCGCGGCGTTGATCGCCGGGCTGTTCCAGTTTGGCGGCGACCTGTATCCCATGGTCGGCATCGTCGCGGTATTCATGGTCGGGCAGGCGCTGGAGGGCATGGTGCTGACGCCGTTGCTGGTGGGAGATCGTATCGGCTTGCACCCGGTGGCGGTGATCTTCGCGATCCTGGCGGGTGGCGAGTTGTTCGGCTTCACCGGCATCCTGCTGGCGTTGCCAGTGGCGGCGGTGATCATGGTGCTGGTGCGTCATATGCACGATCTGTACAAGGATTCCGACATATATAGCGGCGCAGAGGACCCCGACCTCTAGGGCAAATGGCAGGCGCAGCGTCAGGGAAACTGACGCTCCGTGCCCTTGCTGCTGCAAACCTTTGATTTTGCTCGTGGTCCGGCGCATTGTGCGGTCCGCGCCACGGGTATAAACTTTGCAAACTTTACACAGAGGCCACTAATGGTTCCCTTGGAACCGTTCAGTCAGCATGAAACCGATTCAGCTGCCCCTTGGTGTGCGTCTGCGTGACGACGCCACCTTCATCAATTACTACCCAGGCGCCAATGCCGCTGCACTCGGCTATGTCGAGCGGCTTTGCGAAGCCGACGCCGGCTGGACCGAGAGCCTGATCTATCTGTGGGGCAAGGACGGGGTAGGGCGCACGCATCTGTTACAGGCGGCGTGCTTGCGCTTCGAGCAGTTGGGTGAGCCTGCCGTGTACCTGCCACTGGCTGAGCTGCTGGATCGCGGGGTGGAAATCCTCGACAACCTGGAGCAGTACGAACTGGTCTGCCTGGATGATCTCCAGGCAGTGGCCGGCAAGGCCGATTGGGAAGAGGCGTTGTTCCATCTGTTCAACCGGTTGCGCGACAGTGGCCGGCGCCTGTTGATTGCCGCATCGACCTCGCCACGGGAGCTGCCGGTGAAGCTGGCCGACTTGAAATCCCGCCTGACCCTGGCGTTGATCTTCCAGATGCGCCCGCTTTCCGACGAGGACAAGCTTCGCGCGTTGCAATTGCGTGCATCTCGACGCGGCCTGCACCTGACCGACGAGGTCGGGCATTTTATCCTCACCCGTGGCACCCGCAGCATGAGCGCGTTGTTCGAACTGCTCGAACGTCTCGATCAGGCCTCACTCCAGGCCCAGCGCAAGCTGACCATTCCTTTTTTGAAAGAAACTTTGGGCTGGTAAAACGGTCGCGAGATGATGGCTTAAAGCCTCTTCTTAACCCGACGAAGCCCGCGGTTTTACTGGGCTGGAGGCCTGCAAGCCGCTCAATACGGGCTTAAGCGCTTAGATGTAAACGAGAAATCAAGAAGTCACATTTGCATCGATTGAATTTGCAAATGAGGTTGATAGAAGGCATAGTCTCGCCATCTTTACTACCTCAGCCACGGTCGTGCCCATGCTAAATCGCTTCGCACCCCTCGTGCCTCTCGCACTCGTTACCCTGTTGTTCGGTTGCGCTGCCCACTCTCCAGTGACCCAGCAAGCGCCCCAACCACAGGTGAATAACACCGTTACCGCCCAGTCTTCCGCCGTTGCGTTCCAGGAAGAAATGGCCTCCGACAAAGAGCTGGCAGACTTCGCCGGCAGCAAGCCTTATCAGCTTCCAGTGCTGGCAGACAGCATCCTGGAGCGCGGCATGTCGTTGATCGGCACACGTTATCGTTTTGGCGGGACCTCCGAAGCCGGCTTCGACTGCAGCGGCTTCATCGGCTACCTGTTTCGCGAAGAAGCGGGCATGACCCTGCCGCGTTCCACGCGTGAAATGATCAACGTGAAGGCCCCGCTGGTCGCTCGCAACCAGCTCGAACCCGGTGACCTGCTGTTCTTCAGCACCAACGGTCGTCGCGGTCGCGTCAGCCACGCCGGTATCTACCTGGGCGACAACCAGTTCATCCACTCCAGCAGCCGCCGTAGCGGTGGGGTGCGAATCGACAGCCTGGGCGACAGCTACTGGAGCAAGACCTTCATCGAAGCCAAGCGTGCCCTCGCCATGGCACCGACCGTAGTGACGGCTCGCAAGTAAACGCACAGTTTGTAAGGCAAAGTTAAAGTCTTACTTGAAGTTTGCCCCATAGCCGCTAGAATCCATGATCATTGATTGATGGCAATCCGCCTGCGTACTACGCGGGCGGACTTGTTTCCATCTCCACGGCAGAAATAGCCGCATCCAGATCAGGATTGTTGTGCCTATGTCGACGTCGGCCCGCCTCGCTCTCATGTTTCTTGCCGCACTGCTCAGCGCGTGCGCCAGTCGCACCCCGCCGCCCGCGCCAGTGCGGGCCCCGGTGGTGTTCGCACCTTCCCAGACTTTTTCTCCCGCCGCCGAAGACGTGCTGTTCCGGGCTTTGGGCCTGGTGGGCACGCCTTATCGCTGGGGCGGCAACACGCCGGATTCAGGTTTCGATTGCAGTGGCTTGATCGGCTATGTGTACCGTGACGCCGCGGGTATCTCGCTGCCACGCTCCACGCGCGAAATGATCAGCATGCGCGCGCCGGAAGTCGGCAAGGATGCGTTGCAGAGCGGCGATCTGGTGTTCTTCGCCACCAATGGCGGCTCCCAGGTCAGCCATGCCGGAATCTATGTCGGGGAGGGGCGCTTCGTCCATGCGCCGGCCACGGGCGGGACGGTCAAGCTCGACAGCCTGTCAAAGGCCTATTGGCAGAAAGCCTACCTGGGCGCCAAGCGAGTACTGCAGCCGGATCATCTGGCGCGTAATCCCTGATTTCTGCCGGGTAGGCTCTTGTGGCGAGGGAGCAAGCTCCCTCGCCACGGGTTTTCAGCTTTAGTTTTTTGACACCCGCCAGATTTTGTTCCCGACATCATCCGCCACCAACAACCCGCCCTGCTTGTCGATCACCACGCCCACCGGCCGGCCCTGGGCTTTTTCGTCTGCATTGAGGAAACCGGTCAACACATCCACTGGTTGCCCGACCGGTTTGCCGCCGCTGAACGGAACAAAAATCACTTTGTAGCCACTGTGGGGCTTGCGGTTCCAGGAACCGTGTTGCCCGATGAAAGCCCCTTCGGTGAACGGCGCGGGCAATTGGCTGCCCTCGGCGAAGCTCAGGCCCAGGGAGGCGGTATGCGGGCCCACCGCATAGTCGGGGGCGATGGCCTTGGCCACCAGCTCGGGGTTTTGCGGCTCGACCCGGACATCGATGTTTTGCCCGTAATAACTGTAAGGCCAGCCATAGAAGCCGCCGTCCTTGACCGACGTGATGTAGTCCGGCACCAGGTCGCTGCCGATCTCGTCCCGTTCGTTGACCGCCGTCCACAACGCGCCGCTGCGTGGCTCCCATGCCAGGCCATTGGGATTGCGCAGGCCCGCGGCGAAGATGCGATGAGTGCCTGTGGCGCGGTCGACTTCCCAGATCGCCGCCCGGCCTTCTTCCGCTTCCATGCCGTTCTCGCCAACGTTGCTGTTCGAACCGGTGGTCACGTACAGCTTGCTGCCGTCCCGGCTGGCGATGACGTTTTTGGTCCAGTGGTGGTTCAACGTGCCGCCCGGCAAGTCGACCACCTTGGTTGGCTGTGCCTTGATTTGTGTGTCGCCTTCCTTGTACGGGAAGCGGATCAGGCGGTCGGTGTCGGCCACGTACAGGTCATTGCCGACCAGGGTCATGCCGAACGGCGAATTGAGGTTCTCCAGGAAAATCGTCCGGGTCTCGGCGACGCCATCGTGATTGGCGTCTCGCAGCAGGGTGATGCGGTTGGGGCTGGGCACGCCGGCACCGGCCCGGCCCATGACTTTTTTCATGACCCAGCCACGTATGCCCTGGGTATCGTCGGGCTTGGGCGGGGCGTTGGTTTCGGCCACCAGCACATCGCCATTGGGCAGTATGTAAAGCCAGCGCGGATGATCCAGCCCTTCGGCAAACGCGACTACCTGCAGGCCTTGGGCCGGGGTTGGCTTGGCGCCGTCCGGCCAGCCGACCGCCTCGGCGATGTTCACGGTGGGAATCAGGGTCTTGTTCGGTTCGGGCAGTTTCGGCGACGGGCCGGTGCCGTCGGAAACCTGCAATGTGGAAGACTCGCCACACGCGACAAGCCCCGTAGCCAGGGCAATGATTAACAGATGAGGTGGCTTGAGCATGCGGGCTTCCCTATGAGTGCATGTGGTTACTCATAGAGGAGCGTAGACGTGGGATGGTTCAACGGTGGGTAACAACAGTCAGGCAGACAGATTCCTTTGTGGGAGCGAGCCTGCTCGCGAAAGCGCTATATCCGGCGATATCAGTGTTGACTGTTCTGCCGTCTTCGCGAGCAGGCTCGCTCCCACATGTTTTTCCACAGGTCGATGAATCAGCCGTGCGCCTGTTTCAGCAGCAGCGCAATACCCGGATGGTACTGGCCCGCCTCGTTGCGCAATTTGCGATAGGCGTAGGGAAAGTACCAGGCCACGGCGCAGGTGTTCTCCTTCTGCAGGTCGTCGATCATGTCCTGCAACTCTTCTGGCGTGGCGCTTTGCTGGGCTTTTTGCGGGGCAACGAACAGGCAGCCCAGTTTCAGGTCGCTGGCGTAGCTGATGCGCTTGGCGTCGCTGGCGGCTTCGAGCAAAGGTTGGGTCAGGTTCAGGTTGTTGACCTTCGGCCAGCGCTGGGTGGCCTGGATGAAGGCGCGCTCATCGGTGCTGGCGATGAACAGGTCGGCGCTGACGTTGCGTTCGCCTTCTTCATTCTGCTTGCGCGTCGCTGCGTTCTGCAGCGTGACCATCTCCGCCATCCAGGCAGCGGCAGACAGCAACCCGAGGTTGGCTTTTTGATCATGCCAGTAGGGGGTGTCGTTATCGCCGCGCACGGCGTTGTAGCGATCGATACAGTCGAACCAGCGTTCCAGCACCGGGCGCAGAAACTCCAGCTTCGGATTGCTGATGATCATGCCTTGCATGCGTTTGCCCTCTTGTTCTTGTGATAGCGGGTCGTAGTGTCTATTTGATATCACTTGCCACAGCTTCACACAAGATCGATGTCAGTTTATTGATCAGGACCACTCAATGAGCCGATGCATGTGGCGGCTTTAATTGACGCTCCATCCCCAACCCTCTAACCTTCGCGGCTTGTTTCAGGTGCTCTGTGGCGCGGTCGCGGCCGACAGAGTGAAACAGGGAAGCCGGTGAGCGAACGCGAACCCGGCGCTGCCCCCGCAACGGTAAATGAGTCAACGCTGTGCTTTGTGGCCACGCAGGCCACTCACCACTGTGTCGCAAGACATGGGAAGGCGCGCAGCCAGGCATTACGCCGCTCATGAGCCCGGAGACCGGCCTGATTCATCCAACGGCATCACGGTGGGCGATGCCAGGCTCGCTGCCGTCCTTTTTTCTGCCCGCCCGCCGTTATCCAGTCCCAACGGAGAGCTCCCCTCATGACCGATACGCCCGATCGCGACGAACGCCACCTGGCGCGCATGCTGCGCAAGAAAGCCGTGATTGACGAGCGCATCGCCAATTCACCGAACGAGTGTGGCCTGCTGCTGGTGCTGACCGGCAACGGCAAGGGCAAGAGCAGTTCGGCGTTCGGCATGCTCGCCCGTGCCATGGGCCACGGCATGCAGTGCGGCGTGGTGCAGTTCATCAAAGGGCGCAACAGCACCGGCGAGGAGCTGTTTTTCCGACGCTTCCCGGAGCAGGTGCGCTTTCACGTCATGGGCGAAGGCTTCACTTGGGAAACCCAGGATCGTCAGCGCGACATTGCCGCCGCCGAAGCCGCCTGGGCGGTATCGCGGCAACTGCTCGGCGATCCGTCGATTGGCCTGGTGGTGCTTGATGAGCTGAACATCGCTCTCAAGCACGGTTATCTCGATCTCGATCAGGTTTTGAGCGACTTGCAGGCCCGCCCGCCCATGCAACATGTGGTGGTCACTGGCCGGGGTGCCAAGCCGGAAATGATCGAGCTGGCCGACACCGTGACCGAAATGGGCATGATCAAACATGCCTTCCAGGCCGGCATCAAGGCGCAGAAAGGCGTTGAACTGTGAACGATGCTTCGATGACCAGCCGCCACTGTCCGGCGGTGTTGATTACCGCGCCGGCTTCCGGCCAGGGCAAGACCACCGTCACTGCGGCGCTGGCACGGTTGCATCGCAACCAGGGGCGCCAGGTGCGTGTGTTCAAATGCGGACCTGATTTCCTTGATCCGATGATCCTTGAGCGCGCCAGTGGCGCAGCGGTCTATCAACTGGATATGTGGATGGTCGGCGAGCAGGAAAGTCGCCGACTGTTGTGGGAAGCCGCCGCCGAAGCGGACCTGATCCTGATCGAAGGGGTGATGGGGCTGTTCGACGGCACCCCGTCCAGCGCCGACCTGGCGCGCCACTTCGGCGTGCCGGTGCTGGCCGTGATCGACGGCACCGCCATGGCCCAGACGTTCGGCGCCCTGGCCCTGGGCCTGGCCCGTTATCAGCCGGACTTGCCGTTCGCTGGCGTACTGGCCAACCGGGTCGGCACCCTGCGCCACGCGCAATTGCTCGAAGGCAGCCTGACCGAAGGCCTGCGCTGGTACGGCGCGCTCTCGCGAGAAACCGGCATCGAGTTGCCGAGCCGCCATCTCGGACTGGTCCAGGCCAGCGAACTGAATGACCTGGACGTTCGCCTCGACGCAGCGGCCGAAGCATTGGCCAGCAGTTGTGAAGTGGCGTTGCCGCCCCAGGTCGAGTTCGCCGCGCCCGAACTCACAACCGTTGAGCCGTGGCTCGACGGTGTGCGCATCGCCGTCGCCCGTGACGAAGCGTTTGCCTTCACCTATGGCGCCAGCCTCGATCTGCTGCGGGCCATGGGCGCGCAACTGGCCTTCTTTTCCCCTATTCATGACACCGAACTCCCCGAGGCGGACAGCCTGTATCTGCCTGGCGGTTACCCGGAACTGCACCACGTTGCACTGGCGCGGAACGTGCCGATGCTGACGGCGATCCGTGCCCACCACGCAGCCGGCAAACCGCTGCTCGCCGAATGCGGTGGCATGCTCTACCTGCTCGATTCATTGACCGACGTCGAGGGCACTCGCGCCGAGCTGCTCGGCCTGTTGAGCGGTGAAGCGCAGATGCAAAAGCGCCTTGCGGCCTTGGCGTTGCAATCAGTCGAGCTGCCGGAAGGCACCCTGCGCGGGCATACCTATCATCACTCCTTGACCAGCACTGAACTCGAGCCGATCGCCCGTGGGCACAGCCCGAACGGTGGGCGAGGGGCTGAGGCGGTTTTTCGCCTGGGGCGGATGACGGCTTCCTATGTGCATTTTTACTTCCCGTCCAATCCCGGGGCGATTGCCGCGTTGTTTGCGCCCGACCCTGGGGCCGTCTTCGCGAGCAGGCTCGCTCCCACAGGGGACCGCGATTCAAATGTGGGAGCGAGCTTGCTCGCGATGAGGCCATGACTGACAACGCCTTTACCCAGGCCGAACGCGAAGCCGTCTACCGCGCCATCGCCGAACGCCGCGACATGCGCCACTTCAGCGGTGGCACCGTCGAGCCAGCGTTGCTGCGCCGTCTGCTCGAAGCCGCGCACCAGGCGCCCAGCGTCGGGCTGATGCAACCGTGGCGCTTCATCCGTATCAGCGACCGCGCCTTGCGTGGGCAGATCCAGAGACTGGTGGAAGAGGAACGCATCCGTACCGCCGAAGCCCTGGGCGAGCGCAGCGATGAATTCATGCAGCTCAAGGTCGAAGGTATCAATGACTGCGCCGAGCTACTGGTGGCGGCATTGATGGACGACCGCGAGCGGCACATATTCGGTCGCCGGACCTTGCCGGAAATGGACCTGGCCTCGCTGTCCTGCGCCATCCAGAACCTGTGGCTGGCGGCCCGCGTCGAAGGGCTGGGGATGGGCTGGGTGTCGCTGTTCGAACCCCAGGCCCTGGCTGACCTGCTGGGCCTGCCCGCCGGGGCCAAGCCGTTGGCGGTCCTGTGCCTGGGGCCGGTCGAAGGCTTCTACCCGGCGCCGATGCTTGCCCTTGAAGGCTGGGCGCAACCGCGTCCGCTCACTGAACTGCTGTATGAAAACCACTGGGGAGTGCGCCCATGAGCGTAGCGTTGGTCAGTGCCGCCGCGGTGGCGCTGGATGCGCTGCTGGGTGAGCCCCGGCGTTGGCATCCGCTGGTGGCGTTCGGCGGCTTTGCCGATCGCATCGAACAGCGTTTCAACTCCGGCGGGCGTGGCTGGCGCAGCCATGGGGTGACGGCGTGGGTGATCGCCGTGGTGCCGCTGACCTTGCTCGCCACGGCCCTGTCCTGGGCACCGATGATTGGCTGGCTGGTGGAAATTCTGGCGCTTTACTGCGCCCTCGGCCTGCGCAGTCTCGGCGAGCATGTCGAGCCGGTGGCCCGGGCGCTGCGCAGCGGTGAGCTGGACGAGGCGCGTCGACGCGTCGGTTACCTGGTCAGCCGCGAAACCGCCGAGCTGGACGAAACCGCCGTTGCCCGCGCCGCCACCGAGTCGGTCCTGGAAAACGGCAGCGACGCGGTGTTCGCCGCGCTGTTCTGGTTCGCCGTGGCCGGCGCGCCTGGCGTGGTGTTGTACCGGTTGAGCAATACCCTCGACGCGATGTGGGGCTATCGCAACGAGCGCTTCGAGCGTTTCGGCTGGGCGGCGGCGAAAATCGACGACCTGCTCAACTACATTCCCGCGCGCCTGGTGGCGTTGACCTACGCTGCGCTCGGCAAGACCCGCCTGGCACTCAAATGCTGGCGCAGCCAGGGGCCGACCTGGGACAGCCCGAATGCCGGGCCGGTGATGGCCGCCGGTGCCGGCGCGCTGGGTGTGGAACTGGGGGGCGCGGCGGTGTATCACGGCGAACTGCATCAACGCCCGCCATTGGGCGAGGGCGTGCCGGCGAGTGCCGATTCGATTGACCGAGGCTGGCAATTGGTCCAGCGCGGCGTATGGTTATGGCTGCTGATTCTCTGCCTCGGAGCCGAGTTTTATGCTTGAGCATGGTGGACGACTGCGCAACGCCGCCCGGCAATACGGGATTGCCGAGGCCGACTGGCTCGACCTGTCCAGTGGCCTAGCGCCCTGGCCGTTCGAGATCCCGGCGATTCCAATGCGCGCCTGGGCGCGCCTGCCCGAGACCGACGATGGTCTGGAACAGGCCGCTTGCGACTATTACGAAGCGACGCATGTGCTGCCGGTGGCCGGTTCGCAAATGGCCATCCAACTGCTGCCGCGCCTACGCCGAGCGGGCAAGGTCGGGGTCCTGTCGCCCTGTTACGCCGAACACGCCGAAGCCTGGCGCCGCAGCGGCTACATCGTGCGCGAAGTGCTGGAAGCGGAAGTGGATTTTTTCCTCGACAGCCTCGACGTGCTGGTGGTGGTCAACCCGAACAATCCCACCGGCCTGAGCCTGGACCCCGGACGCCTGCTGGATTGGCATGCGCGGCTGGCCCAGCGGGGTGGCTGGCTGGTGGTGGACGAGGCGTTCATGGATATCACGCCGCACCTGAGCCTTGCCGCCTACGCCCATCAGGTCGGCTTGATCGTGCTGCGCTCGTTCGGCAAGTTTTTCGGCCTGGCCGGAGTTCGCCTCGGGTTCGTCCTGGCCGAGCGACGCTTGCTCAAGCTGCTCGCCGAACAGGTCGGGCCGTGGGCCGTCAGCGGGCCGACGCGGATATTGGGCCAGGCGTGCCTGTTGGATACCGAGGCACATACTCGCCAGCGCCAGCGTTGCGAGGAAACGAGTCAGCGCCTGGCGCTGCTGCTCGAACACCGCGGCTTCAAGCCCCACGGTGGCTGCGGATTGTTCCAGTGGCTGGTTACCGAGCACGCCCGGACCCTTTATGACTTCATGGCTCATCGCGGCATTCTCCTGCGGCTGTTCATCAACACCAGCAGTCTGCGCTTCGGACTGCCGGCCGATGACGCAGAATTCCTGCGTCTCGAACAGGCTTTCGAGGCCTATGCCAAGGACATTCAATGACCACCTTGATGGTGCAGGGCACCACCTCCGATGCCGGCAAAAGCACGCTGGTCACGGCGCTGTGCCGCTGGGTCAGGCGCCAGGGCGTGAGCGTGGTGCCGTTCAAGCCGCAGAACATGGCGCTCAATAGCGCGGTGACCGCCGATGGCGGCGAAATCGGCCGGGCCCAGGCGGTCCAGGCCCAGGCTTGTGGCCTCGAACCGCATACCGACATGAACCCGGTGCTGCTCAAGCCCAACAGCGACACCGGTGCCCAAGTCATCATCCATGGCCGCGCCGTGACCAGCATGAACGCCGTGGCGTATCACGATTACAAGGCCATCGCGATGCAAGCGGTGCTGGCTTCCCATGAGCGTTTGCGCGCGGCGTATCCGGTGGTCATGGTCGAGGGCGCGGGGTCGCCGGCGGAGATCAACCTGCGTGCCGGCGACATCGCCAACATGGGTTTTGCCGAGGCCGTCGATTGCCCGGTGGTGCTGATCGCCGACATCAATCGCGGCGGCGTCTTCGCCCACCTGGTCGGCACCCTGGAATTGCTTTCGCCGAGCGAGCAGGCCCGGGTCAAAGGTTTCATCATCAACCGTTTTCGTGGCGACCTGGCGTTGCTGCAACCCGGCCTGGATTGGCTGCAAGCGCGCACCGGCAAACCGGTGATTGGCGTGCTGCCCTATGTGCTGGACCTGCACCTGGAAGCCGAGGACGGTCTCGATCGGCGTCAGGCCGACAAGGCCGAACAGGTACTCAAGGTTGTGGTGCCGGTGCTGCCGCGCATCAGCAACCATACCGATTTCGATCCGCTGCGCCTGCACCCGCAGGTCGACCTGCAATTCATCGGCCCCGGCCAGACCATCCCGCCGGCTGACCTGATCATCCTGCCCGGTTCGAAAAGCGTGCGCAGCGACCTGGCCTACCTGCGCGCCAACGGCTGGGAGACGGCGATCAATCGGCACCTGCGCTACGGCGGCAAGTTGCTGGGCATCTGCGGTGGTTTGCAGATGCTTGGCCGGCAGGTTCACGATCCGCTCGGGCTGGAAGGCGAGGCCGGTTCGAGTGCCGGGCTGGGCCTGCTGGACTTCGAGACGACGCTGGAGCATGAGAAGCAGTTGCGCAATGTGCGCGGGCGGTTGGCTTTGGAGGATGCCGAGGTCAGCGGCTACGAGATCCATGCGGGTGTGACCACTGGCCCGGCCCTGGAAAACCCTGCGGTGACGTTGGACGGCGGCCGTTGCGACGGCGCCCGAAGCCTCGACGCGCAGATTTTCGGCACCTATCTGCATGGGCTGTTTGAAACGCCAGCGGCGAGCAGCGCGTTGCTGCGCTGGGCGGGTGTGCAGGATGTCCAGGCGGTGGATTACCACGGGTTGCGCGAGCGGGATATCGAGCGGTTGGCGGACTTGGTGGAGCGGCATCTGGATACCGGGGTGTTGCGTGAACTCTGTGGGATGTGAGGTGGCCGGGCTGACCTCATCGCGAGCAAGCTCGCTCCCACATTGGAATGCATTTCAAATGTGGGAGCGAGCTTGCTCGCGATGGCGCCAGTCGCCACACCGGCAGATAGAAGGTAATGACCCATGCTGCAACTGATCCTCGGCGGCGCCCGCTCCGGCAAGAGTCGCCTGGCTGAAAAACTCGCGGCGGGCACCGGCTTGGCGGTGACCTACATCGCCACCAGCCAACCCCTGGACGGCGAGATGAACCAGCGTGTCGCCCAGCATCGCGCCCGGCGCCCGGCAGAGTGGGCGCTGGTGGAGGAGCCGCTGGCGCTGGCGCAGGTGTTGCGCGAAACCGCCGCGAGCGAGCGCTGCCTGCTGGTGGATTGCCTGACCCTCTGGCTGACCAACCTGTTGATGCTCGACGATGCCGACCGACTGGCCGCCGAGCGCGAAGCCCTGCTGGACTGCATCGGCGCGCTGCCCGGTGAAATCATTTTTGTCAGCAACGAGACCGGCCTGGGTGTCGTGCCGCTGGGCGAGCTGACTCGCCGTTACGTCGATGAAGCCGGTTGGCTGCATCAAGCCTTGGCCGAACGTTGCCAGCGCGTTGTGCTGACCGTCGCCGGCCTGCCCCTGACTCTCAAAGGTACTGCGTTATGAATCACCGCTGGTGGCTGGATCCGTGCAAGCCCGTTGATAGCCAAGTGCTGGAGCAAGCCACGGCGCGGCAACAACAACTGACCAAACCGGCCGGCTCCCTCGGGCGCCTGGAGTCGGTGGCGGTGCAGCTGGCGGGCCTGCAAGGGCAGGTCAAGCCGAGCCTTGAACAATTGTGGATCGCGATTTTTGCCGGCGATCACGGTGTGGTGGCCGAAGGCGTCTCGGCCTATCCCCAGGAAGTGACCGGGCAGATGCTGCTCAACTTTGTCAGCGGCGGCGCGGCTATCAGCGTGCTCGCGCGGCGGTTGGGCGCTTGCCTGGAGGTCGTCGACCTGGGCACCGTGACGCCTTCGCTGGACTTGCCCGGCGTGCGGCATTTGCGGGTCGGCCCGGGCACCGCCAATTTCCTGCTGGGCCCGGCCATGACCCTGGCCCAGGGTGAACAGGCCCTGCAAGCCGGACGCGACAGTGCCATGCGCGCCGCCGCCAGCGGCACGCAACTGTTCATCGGTGGCGAGATGGGCATCGGCAATACCACGGCGGCCAGCGCGCTGGCCTGTGCCTTGCTCGATTGTCCGGTGGCGCATCTGGTCGGGCCGGGCACCGGGCTGGATGCGGCGGGTATCAGCCGCAAGGTCCAGGTCATCGAACGCGCCCTGGCCGTGCACGGTGGGTCGAACGGCGACCCGCTGCAAACGCTTTGCAACCTTGGCGGGTTTGAAATCGCCGCGTTGGTCGGCGCCTATCTGGCCTGTGCCCAACAAGGCATCGCCGTGCTGGTGGATGGCTTTATCTGCAGCGTCGCGGCCCTGGTGGCGGTGCGGCTCAATCCGGCGTGCCGGCCCTGGTTGTTGTTCGCCCACCGTGGCGCCGAACCCGGACACCGCCACGTACTGGAAACCCTCGCTGCCGAACCGCTGCTGGACCTCGGCTTGCGCCTGGGCGAGGGCAGCGGGGCGGCGCTGGCGGTGCCGTTGTTGCGTCTGGCCTGTGACCTCCACGGGCAGATGGCGACCTTCGCCGAAGCGGCCGTGGCGGATCGCCCGGCATGACCTTGTGCCTGGACCTGTTGCGCCATGGCGAGACCGAACTGGGCGGCGGGCTGCGCGGCAGTCTCGACGACGCCCTGACGCCACGAGGCTGGGAACAGATGGACGCGGCGGTCGCAGCGGGCGGGCCGTGGGATCGGCTGGTGAGTTCGCCCTTGCAGCGCTGCGCGCGTTTCACCGAACAGTTGGGTGCGCGACTTGGCTTGCCGGTGCACTTTGACAAGGACCTGCAGGAATTGCATTTCGGCGCCTGGGAAGGCCGCAGCGCGGCGGCATTGATGGAGACTCACGCCGAGGCGCTGGGGCGGTTCTGGGCCGACCCCTACGGCTTCACGCCGCCGGAAGGCGAGCCAGTGCTCGAATTCTCGGCGCGAGTGCTGGCGGCGCTCGAACGCTTGCATCAAGCCTACGCCGGGCAGCGCATCCTGCTGGTCAGCCATGGCGGCGTGATGCGGCTGCTGCTGGCCCGCGCCCGCGGCCTGCCGCGCGAGCAATTGCTCAATGTCGAAGTCGCCCACGGCGCGCTGTTTTCTCTCTTGGTGGCGTCCGGTCCAGTCCTCGAAGAGGCGGTCTGAAGATGTTGCCTTTCTGGATCGCCCTGCAATTTCTCAGCAGCCTGCCGGTGCGCTTGCCGGGCATGCCCGAACCTGCGCAACTGGGTCGTTCGCTGCTGTTCTATCCGCTGGCAGGGGTGGTGTTCGGCGGCTTGCTCTGCGGGCTCGATGCCTGGTTGTCAGGCGCACCGTTGCTGCTGCATGCGGCGCTGCTGCTGACGGCCTGGGTGTTGCTCAGTGGCGGCCTGCACCTCGATGGCCTGGCGGACAGCGCCGATGCCTGGCTCGGCGGCTTTGGTGATCGCGAGCGTACGCTGCTGATCATGAAGGACCCGCGCAGCGGACCGATCGCGGTGGTCACCCTGGTGCTGGTGCTGTTGCTAAAATTCAGCGCGTTGCTGGCGCTGATCGAACAGCAGCAGACCTTGGCGCTGCTCATCGTGCCGGTACTTGGGCGTGGTGCGTTGCTGGCGCTGTTCCTCACCACGCCCTATGTACGCGCCGGTGGCTTGGGCCAGGCGCTCGCCGACCACCTGCCACGCCGCGCCGGTTGGCAGGTGCTGTGCGCCGTTGCGCTGGGCTGCGTGCTGGTGGCGGGCTGGGCCGGGCTGGTGGGGTTGATCGTCGCGGCGCTGGGCTTTATCGGCTTGCGCCGGATAATGCTGCGCCGCTTGGGCGGGTGCACCGGAGACACGGCGGGGGCCTTGCTGGAACTGCTGGAGATGGCGGTGCTGGTGGCCTGGGCATTGAGCTAGTCGGCATTCATTACCGCGACCAGAGACAGATTTACATACCGGCTTACATGTCTCTGCGAGTTATCCACTTACCCTATAACTATGTATGTCATCCGCCGCTTCATGGCTCGATAGGCTCGATGCTTTATCAAGCACAATACGGATGACATCAATGTCTGTTCTATCTGAAGAAAACGCTGGGGCATCGCTTGCCGCCGACGCAGATCCGCTCTCCATCGCCGCTGTGACGAGTCGCGTCGAATATACCGGCCAGCTCGAACCGGACAACCCCGGGCAAACGCGCCAGGACAGCAGCCTTGAAACGCAGTGGATCCGCCAGCTCGTTGCCTGCTACCCGGGTGAAATACCGGGTAGCCTTGCTCATCCCATCACCCCTGATACGCTGATACCGGTAATGTACTGGAGCACGCTGAGTACTTACCAGAACGGCACCGAACACATCGATCTGGTGCCTCTGTGGATGCTGGCATCTGGTGAGAAGGCTTTCTTGAGGACCTACCTGTCCACGCCGCCGGACGACGCCGAACTCGAGACGACGCTGCTGGGCAGCGCACAGGCCCCTTATCGCTGGCACATGAAGATATTCTGGGGCGATGAACAGAGTGCCGGAACCTTCAGCGACTATAACCGCAAGCAGCTGGCAGATGCGGTCCCAGCCGATGTCCTCGGCGCCCTGGCGGGGCTCAACGACGGGTTGCTGCAGGCGATCAGGCAAGGGATGCCACGCAGCTATAACGGATTCGCCAGCCTGGCAGTCGGCATGGATTGCGGGACGTTGGAGCAGGAACTGCGATCAGAGGCCGACGATACGTTCAAGCGACCTGGACGTCAGCCCAGGTCTGTCTATGATCAAGTGCTGGAGCCTGTCAGCCTGTTGCCCAACGGTCTGCGGTTCCGTCCCCACAAGTTTGCCGGGCAGTGGTTGTCCGAACGAGGCCTGAGCAGCAATGCACAGGTTCGAGTTGATTACCATGAAGTCGAGACGATCGATTCGGCTTCCGCAAAAAAAAGCGCACCGGTGTCGCTGCTTCACGTCGTCACCCAGGGTTTTTTGAGCACTCACCAGAGCAAGGACAAGTTCTACTCGTCTGCCGCTTCGGCGCGCGAGGGCTGGCGTTATCCGCATATCAGCCAGATGACCGTTGACTTTTCGTCACTTCAGGTCAACGGCAGAGCCTTGGCGCCGGAGCTTCTGCGACAACTGCAAGAAGGTGTCCCACCAGGTTATCAGGGCCCCGGACAATCTCTGATCACCGACGTGGATGAGCAAGGCAAGCTGCTCGGGCCCCAGGAAAAAGCGCGGCTCAGGCAGATGGAATTGCTGGACCTCAACCAAGTGAAACTGGCCCGCCTGTTTGCTGGTCTGCCGACATTCGACTCGGCGCTCAAGAACCTGCTGGTCCGCATGCTTGGTGAGAAATTTGAGGTACGCCAGTTTCACGCTTCGCTGCCAGCACCTATCGATCCGGACAACTGCTACGTCAATCACTTCGTCACTGACTCCAGCGGTGGACGCTCGCTGACCTCCTCGCAAAGTTTCACCGAGGTAATCCAGGACTGTTTACAGCGTGATGCGCCGCCCCGTTATCTATTGGGCGAGGTAGGTTTTTTCAGGCGCCCGGATTCCGTGTCGGAGGAGGACAGCGTATTTGCTGATCCGGTGGACGCGCAGGTCCTACGGACCATGGAGTCGGTCTTCTACTTCCCTCCGCCGGCAACCAATGTATCCGTAAGACGTCAGTTGCGTGATGATCTCACCAGCTTCCGCAACAGCCGCACATGGGGTTACTTGCTCGAACCGCCAAGGCCGTCCTCCGCCGAAGCGGCCTTGGCGTATCTGCTTGCCCAGCGGTTCCAGCATCTTCTCAATCTATACAGAGCGGACCAGGAGCCGGCCACCCAGCTGACCCGAAGTGCACGGGTCCTGCGGGCTGAGGAGGATCGCCTGCTGGACCTCATTACCACTCACCCTTCCTTGGCAGCCAGAAACGATTTGGTGCGCATGCCCGTACCCCATGTTTACGCGGTCATGCTCGATACGGGCAGCGCGACAGCGCAGAAATGGCCCGCCGCGATGGTGATCAAAGTACCTGATCGACGTTCATTGTTTCTCTATTCCCTGGAGGGTGGGATACAACGATTCGGTTCTTTTCAAGCGTTGGTCTCGAACGTGCACCCTCTCTACAAGGGGCAGGAATGCACCATCCGGGATATTTCCACGCAAGTGTCAGAGCAAGTGTTTGAAGTAGCCGGGACATCTGGATGGGCACGGCAGAGATCCTGGTGGGCAATCGTTCCACCCTGGCAGGGGGAAACGGCAAGGTCCTGGAGGTCAAGGGAGTCTCGACCGCCAATATGATCATCGATAACAGCGATGTGAACGGCGATATCAGTGTGGATGTCGGCGCCACCGCCAACATCACCTTGCAGAACCAGGCAATTTTTACTGGGCGGCTCGACAACGTTGCCAGCCTTGCGGTGAATAGCCAGGCGCAGTGGAACATGGTCGATAACGCCAGCATCGGCGACCTGTCCATGAATGGTGGTACGGTCCAGTTCGGCAGCCCGACCGAGTTCTACAAGCTCTCGGTTGCCAACCTTTCGGGCAGCGGCCTCTTTGTCATGGATGCCGACCTGGTCACAGGGCAGGTCGATACCCTTGAAGTCACCGGTACCGCCACCGGCAGCCACAGCGTGCTGATGGGCAGCAGCGGCGCCGAGCCGACCAGCGCAAGTTCCATTCCGGTGATCCACATCGGCGCCGGCGATGCGCAATTTTCGTTGCTCAACGGGCCGGTGGATCGCGGGGCGTTTTCCTATGAGCTGGTAAAAAAGGGCGATCAGGACTGGTACCTGGACACCACCACAAAAGTGATCAGCCCCGGCACCCGATCCGTACTGGCCCTGTTCAACACCGCACCGACCGTCTGGTACGGCGAACTCAGCACATTGCGCACGCGCATGGGCGAGGTGCGGATGGACAATGGCAAGGCCGGCGGTTGGATGCGCGCCTACGGTAACAAGTTCGATGTCGACGCCAGCTCCGGAGTGGCCTACACACAAACCCAGCAAGGCTTGTCGTTCGGTGCCGACGCCCCATTGCCATTCGGGGATGGCCGGTGGCTGGTGGGCCTGCTGGGTGGCTACAGCAAGTCGGACCTGGATTTGAGTCGCGGCACCAGCGCCAAGGTCGACAGCTATTACGTGGGTGCCTACACCACCTGGCTGGATGAGCCCAGCGGTTATTATTTCGACGGTGTCCTCAAGCTCAACCGGTTCCAGAACAAGTCCGACGTGCAACTGAGCGATGGCAAAAAAACCGAAGGGCGTTACGACAACCATGGGGTCGGCGCCTCCCTCGAATTCGGCCGCCATATCAAGCTGGCGAACGATTACTTCATCGAGCCTTATACCCAACTCTCCGGGGTGATCATCCAGGGCCAGGATTACGATCTGGACAACGGCCTGAAAGCCGAGGGCGACCGTACGCGTTCACTGCTCGGCAAGGCCGGCGCCACTGTCGGGCGTGACTTCGATCTGGGCGATGGCCAACGGGTGCAGCCTTACCTGCGCGCGGCCTATGCCCATGAGTTTGCAAAAAATAACGAGGTACAGGTCAACGAGGTCATGTTCAACAACGACCTGTCCGGCTCGCGTGGTGAGCTGGGGGCGGGCATTGCCGTGAATCTCAACGACAAGGTGTCGATTCACGCCGATCTCGACTACAGCAAGGGACACAGTATCGAGCAGCCGTGGGGTTTCAATTTTGGTGCTCGCTATCGCTGGTAAGGGTCTGAAGAGGTACCCGGGAACATCATCGTTCCCGGTTGATACCGCCGCCGATGCCTCATCGCGATAAAACAGCAACTGACGAATCTGCGGGGAACACCTCCGCAGTTGTTTTTTCTGCCTGTTCTTGATGAGGAAGCCAGTATGTTCAAGTTTCTCGCGTCGTTGAATAAACGCTTCATGCCCGAAAAAAACATGGTCGATCTGGAGCCTCCCACCGCTGTCGGCGTGCTGCCGCCGATTCCGGGTGGCGAAGAGAACCTGTTGCCCAAGGATGCCTGGCAATGGCCATTGCGTATCGAGTTTCCCCTTTGGAGCGACGCTGCTCCAAAGGACGGGAAATACGATACGGTGGAGTTGATATGGGATGAAAATGAAGCCGAACCCGTGGCTACAAAACGTTGGGAGGGGCCTCTCGAACCTGACAGTCCGCCTGCGGATCTGTGGCTGGAAGTTCCAGTTGCCAAGCTGGATGAGGGCATCCACCGCGTGTATTACCAGTTGCATCCCTGGAACAGTTCGACCCCTCGTCGATCCGTGCCGATCAAGGTCACTATTGATAAAACGCCTCCTCAATTGGCCTTTAACAATGTTGTGTTGATCGACCCGACCATTGTCGAAGATGGCCTCTCCCAACAATACCTCATCGACAACAACGGGATCGTGGCCGTGAGCGTTCCCACTTACCTCGAACCGGCCCCCGGTGACCGTATCGTCTGCGCCTGGAAAAACGAGGATAACGGCCAGCAACGGGAAGTATCCAGGACGCTTACCAAAGACGACTACGAAGAATTCCAGTTTCAACTGGAGTTCGACGAAGCGCTCATTCGCGACATGGGCGACGGGCCGCGTTCGATCTCCTATCGGGTCTTTGATCGGGCCGGCAACGAATCGCCTGAAACCACCGAGGAGCTGCTGGTCGGAGCGAATCCGAAGCGCAGCGTGACCCGCATCTTCAACCGCTTCCATTTGCTGGTATCACAGACGACTCTCCAGGGCACACACCAGCAGATTCTCAGCAATCGTTATTATGTGGACGATGACCCCAAGGCGCCTTTCGACCAGCAGCCACGCCAATGTCAGCTTCTGAAGGAAGCGACCACACGCTGGGAACTGACGGATGACCCACGGGTATTGCGCGAGGATGTCGAACTGAGCGAGTACGACATTCATGGCAACCAGACCTTGAGTGTCCAGGCCAGCGGCGTTACCGAGACGACGACTTACTACCCGGCCGAGGGCGTTGTCGGCCAGTGCCCGAAGGATCCCTACGGGTTTGTCCGGCATGTCGAGCAAACAACCACCACGCCGACCACCGATCCGTTGCGTGTCCCCGACGTGCAGGCCGGCGCGCCAACCCTACGGACCCGCTACCGTTATATCGAGCTGCCAACGCTTGCCAAAAGCGACATCAAGGAGCCCTGGGCAGTTGTCGCCGAGCAGGCCCTTTATCAAGTCGACCAGGCGGACGTCTTGCTGGAAACCACCCGCTCCGGGTATTTCGACACGCCGCTGGATCCTTTGATACATGGGCTCATTCAACTGGAAACTGTCGAGCGGGTTGGCGCAGATCAATCGTACGTCTCGACGACGGGTTATCAGTACAGCATCAAGACGGATGAGGAAAAGGCCAGGAAGAACAAGACGGACAAGGCTTCAGAGGTGCTCTTGGGTGAAACCGCGTTCGCCACTACCGAGACCTTTACCGGACATGACAGCCTGGTCAAGGTCGTCAGTACGGAGCGTTCGCTGCTCAACGGCGAGCCCCTGCTCAGCCAGGACAAGGACATCCGCATTCGTAACACCTACGATGCCCTGTTGCGTGTAGTGATGGAAACCGTTGCCCCCGACGATCCTGTCTATGCCGCCACGCGTTCCTACATCTACCGGCTGGTTCGCCCGTCGGACAGCGGCCAGGCGCTGGCGGCCGGGCAGGCTTGGCAGGAGATGGAAAACGTCAAGAAGGTCAAGACCCGTACCTGGTTCGACGGGTTGAATCGGCCCGTCAGCGAGGAGCAGCAAGATTTCGACTTCTCCGCTGGCGAATATCGCGAGACCTACCGGGCGACGCATAACGCTTTGGGGCAGTTGACCGAAGAACACGAAATCGATTGGCTGGAACTCGAACCCTTGGTTTTGAAGACCACCTATACCTTCGATGACTGGGGCGAGCAGTCGAGAAGTACCGATGCAGCGGGCGTTACGCAACACACTCTGCAGGACCCTATCATGTTCACCAGCACAGAGTGGACGCAGGGCATGGGCAAGACCGTCACCACCACCAATCGCCTGGAAAAGCCGGTGAAAGTCGAGCGGTTCGACCTCGCGCAGGCGTCCGTCAGCGTCCATGGCTATTCCTACGATGGCCTGGGCCGTACGGCTCTGGAAAAAAACGCGGCGGGTTACGAGACGTCCTACGTCTACGATGTGTTCGATCGTATGCTCGAAACGACGTTGCCGACGCAGGACAAAGTTGTCCGTGAATACGCCGGCCATAGCCGTGGCGATCTGCCAACGCTGATCAAGGTCAACGACAAGGTCCTCGGCACCCAGGCTTTCGACAGCCTGGAGCGCTTGGTTGAATCGACGACCGGGGGCCGAGTCACCCGACACGAGTACGACACCAGCTACACCAAGGCCAATCGGGTCATCCAGCCCAGCGGCGACGTGATCCATTACGAATATGCCTATGAGCTCACAGATGAACCGCTCACTCGCAAGGCTGTGGCGGGGGAGGCAACCATCCAGCGCCTGCAGGAGGTTCCGGCGCCGATCGAAGCCATTTACGGCTACGATTTCCAAGATGCCCGGCTGCTCAATTCGTCTGAAACCGACATCCAACTGGAACGTACTTACGACGTCCGCGGCGAGATCAAGACGGAAACACGCAAAGTCACTGACGTGGTTGATCCCTATGCCATGACGTACGTCCACAGTCGGCTCGGAAGGATCATCCGGTACTACGATGTGATCGGTCAGGTCCAGTTGTCCGAATATGATCGAACTACCGGCAAGCTGGCCTACACCGAGTTGGGTGTGCCGGGCACTGGCGGCTACGTGAGGAGTGACTTCACCTATAACGTCCAGGGACTGACGGAGCGTATTTCCACCGTTGATGGCTCGAACAACAAGGTGAGCATCCAGCTTGAGTACGACGCCTTGGGGCGCGAAACGCTGCGCACGTTCGATTTCAACGGCGCCCGATCGTGGTTGAAACAGGTCTGGAACAATCTCGACCAGGTCGAACAGCGCGAACTGAGTGAAGGCTCGGCGCCGGGCGAAACGTTGTTGCGCGATGAGAACTATCGGTACGAGCTACGTGGACGACTTGAGGAGTATTGGTGCGATGGGCCCCAATCACCGGTGGACCCGTATGGCAATGTCATTTCGGAGCAAGTCTTCTTTTTCGATGCGCTGGACAATCACGAAGAGGTCCGTACGACCTTTATCAAAGGATCGGCGACCGAAATCAATAAGGCTCAGTTTGAATACACCGGTGAGGATCCGACTCAATTGACTGCGGTGGTGAATTCCCATGTCGATTATCCGGATATCACCTTGGAATACGACGCCAACGGCAACCTGATCAAGGATGAAGAAGGACGAGCCCTTTCTTATGATCTTCTGTCACGTTTGGTCGAGGTGAGTGGGCCCAGCCCGTCGAACTGACGGGGGCTGTTTCCAGTGTCATGTCGTAGAAGCGAGGGCTCAGTTGATCAATCCGCTGACCCGCGCAAACTCCACCAGCCCACCGTCATGGTCAAGCCCCAGCTTGTCCATGGCGGTGCGCTTTTGTCGGCTGATGGTTTTCTCGCTGCGGTTCAGCTGCGCTGCAATTGTCCTGCCCGACAAACCCCGGACAAACAAACGCACCACTTCCAGCTCCCGGTTGGAAAGCTTGGTTGACGGGCCTTTGGATATTGCAACAGGTGAGGGCTGCGCCTCAAGGATGGCCTTGAACGAAGGGCATGCATGGCGGTGCCCCCTGGTGATTTTCAGGACCGCTTGCTTGAGATTGCTCAGCGAGCTGCGTTTGTCGAACAACCCATCCACGCCGGCGTCGAGCAAGGCTCTTAGCACCGAGGGGTTGCGCAACATTGTGATCACCATCAGGGGGCAGTTGGGATAGTGTCTTTTGAGATAACCCATCAAAGTAAGACCGTCGGGAGATCGGCAGTCCGGCATGGAATAGTCACTGATCACCAGGTCGCATGGCGTGCATTTCAAGTGCTCAATCAGCTCATCGGCGTTGTAGGCCCTGGCGACTACTGAAAAGGCCGGGTTCGACAGCGCCATTTCCATACCCATGAGTACCACGGGGTGGTCGTCGGCGAGGATGATGCGTAACGATCGATCAACCGCAGGCCTGTAGGCGATGGGTGCATTGCCCCACGCTTCAGGGCTGGCCGTGTTGCAACTCGGGTACAGGGCATTCAGGGGCATTGTTACCTCGACAGGATTACTTCATCCACACCGCCGTCGAAACCCCGGCCTGCATCAGATCAAGCCTTGCTCCCGGGCGATTTTCCCGGCGAGATGACGCGAGCTGACGCCGAACTTCCGGCGGATGTTATTGAAGTGGTAATTGACGTTGGCTTCGCTGCAGTCGACGATCCTGGCGATTTCCCAGGAAGACTTGCCGATCTCGCTCCATTGCAGGAATTCTTTCTCCCGGTTCGTCAGGCGCACGGCTTGGGTTTCGTTGCTTTCTGCGCCGCGCAGGTGGGTAGAGCCTGCTGGCGAACGACTTGAAACAGTGCTGGCTTGGTACATGATTGAATCTCCCATTCATCATCATTGATGGCGTGGACGCGGTGCTGTCCTGCTGTCGCTTGCACGGCGCCCCCCAAGGCCTGGGCAGGACTGGGGATACCTCCTTATATCTGGATTCAATCCCGGCGAAACCTGTCAGGATTGACAGGTGCGGACTTTAAGCAGGTCACTGGGAAAAGGCTGTCAGGCCGAGGCCATGCCGCTTGTAGGACATATCGCTGGGACTTGCTTGCCGTGTGTTGGGGCAGTGACATTCCTTGAATTAACTTGCGTTAACTTAATCGCGGGTATATACACGCACCATGCTTGCCTCTCAATGTTTGTGCATCAACCTGCGTCGTGCCGCCCGTGGCGTCAGCAGGTACTACGACGGCGCCCTCGACGGCTTCGGGATCAACGTTGCCCAGTATTCTTTGCTGAACAACCTGGCGCGCCTGGACCAGCCGAGCATTTCTTCCCTGGCCGAGGCCATGGGCCTGGACCGCAGCACGCTGGGGCGCAACCTGCGGGTGCTGGAAGGCGAGGGCCTGGTGAAGCTCGCCGAGGGCGAGGATCTGCGTAACCGTATCGTCGAGCTCACCGAGGCCGGACGTGCCCGACTGACGGCGGCGCAGCCGGCCTGGGAAACGGCGCAACAGAAACTGATCGACAAGCTGGGCGCGGAAAAGCGTGCGACCCTGTTGGCCTTGCTGGATGAACTGGCGTGATGCCGGTTCGTCCGCTGATAAGTGGGTATATACCCGCGACCGGAGAACAACATGACATCGATGTGGCGTACCTGTGGTTGGGTCCTGGTGGGCAGTGCGCTGATCCTGGCGTTATCGCTGGGTGTGCGACATGGCTTTGGCCTGTTTTTGGCGCCGATGAGCGCGGATTTCGGCTGGGGTCGCGAGGTGTTTGCCTTCGCGATTGCCTTGCAGAACCTGATCTGGGGCCTGGCGCAGCCGTTTACCGGCGCGCTGGCCGACCGCTTCGGCGCGGCCAAAGTGGTGCTGATCGGTGGCGTTTTATACGCGCTCGGGCTGGTCTTGATGGGTATGGCCGACTCGCCCTGGTCGCTGTCGTTGAGCGCCGGCCTGTTGATCGGCATCGGCCTGTCCGGCACCTCGTTCTCGGTGATCCTTGGCGTCGTCGGGCGGGCCGTGCCAGCGGAAAAACGCAGCATGGGGATGGGCATCGCCAGCGCCGCCGGCTCGTTCGGCCAGTTCGCCATGCTGCCGGGCACGCTGGGTCTGATCGGCTGGCTCGGCTGGTCCGCCGCGTTGCTGGCGCTGGGCTTGTTGGTGGCGCTGATCGTGCCTCTGGTGAGCATGCTCAAGGACGCGCCGGCGCCGCTGTCCGGGCATGAGCAGACGCTGTCGGAAGCGTTGCGCGAGGCCTGCAGTCATTCAGGGTTCTGGCTGCTGGCCGTGGGCTTTTTTGTCTGTGGTTTTCAGGTGGTGTTCATCGGTGTGCACCTGCCGGCCTACCTGGTCGACCAGCACCTGCCGGCCAGCGTCGGCACCACCGTGCTGGCGCTGGTCGGGTTATTCAATATCTTCGGTACCTACACGGCCGGCTGGCTGGGTGGGCGCATGTCCAAGCCGCGGTTGCTGACCGGCTTGTATCTGGCGCGGGCGGTGGTGATCGGCCTGTTCCTCTGGCTCCCCGTGACTACCACCACGGCTTATGTCTTCGGCATGGCGATGGGCTTTTTGTGGCTGTCGACGGTGCCGTTGACCAACGGTACGGTCGCGACCTTGTTCGGTGTGCGAAATCTTTCGATGCTCGGTGGGATGGTGTTCCTGTTCCACCAGTTGGGCTCGTTCCTGGGGGGCTGGCTGGGCGGGGTGGTGTACGACCGCACCGGCAGCTATGACCTGATCTGGCAAGTGTCGATCCTGCTCAGCCTGTTGGCGGCGGCATTGAACTGGCCGGTACGCGAGCGTCCGGTGGCGCGCCTGCAAGCACAGGCCGGTGCCGCATGAGCCGCGTCGGCCCGTGGTTGGTCGCGGCCGGCGCCGCGCTGTTGCTGGCCTTCGCCTGGTGGGGCTGGCACCAGGGCGGGTTGGCGTTGATGCAATTGGGCATGGGTAACTGCTGAACAATGGACGGCGTCGGGCGGGCGGAGTAACGTCCTGGTCTGACAGGCTTTCAAGGAAAATCCGACATGCTGATGCGCTGGCTTGCTGTTCCCACCCTGTTGCTGGCTGCGGCCGGGCAAGTTTGGGCGGCTGATTGTCCGCCGCTGCTGGAGGGCTCGCTGCCCAAGCTGCGGGCCAAGGAAACCATCGACCTGTGCCAGCGCTTCGCTGGCAAGCCCCTGGTGGTGGTCAACACCGCCAGCTTCTGTGGTTTTGCACCGCAGTTCAAAGGCCTCGAAGCGCTGAACCAGCACTATAAGGGGCAAGGGCTGGAAGTGCTGGGCGTACCCTCTGACGATTTCAAGCAGGAGTCCAAGGATGGCGCGGAGACGGCCAAGGTCTGCTACGTCAACTACGGCGTGACCTTCACCATGACCGAGCCGCAGCCAGTGCGCGGCGCGGACGCGATCCCCTTGTTCAGGCACCTGGCCGAACAGTCCAGCGCGCCGAAATGGAATTTCTACAAGTACGTTGTAGATCGCCAGGGCAGGGTGGTCGGCAGTTTTTCCAGCCGGATCAAACCCGACGATCCTGACTTCATCAAGGCAGTGGAAACGGCCATCGCTTCGAAACCCTGACCGCCAGCCACAAAAAAGCCCCGCCTCTTTGCAGAGCGCGGGGCTTTTTTTCGCTTCAGCTGGCGAAGTGTTCAGCTTCGCCGTGAATCATCAGAAGCGGTAAGTGGCACCGACACCAAAACCGTTGGCGCTGTTTTCGTATTCAGCGTTGTAGGCCTGGCCCAGCGCGTTGCTGCGGTTGACGTTGACTTTTTCTTCCTTGAGGTAGGAGTAGGCCACGTCGATGGTCAGGTCGTCGGTCGGGCTCCAGCCGGCGCCCAGGCTGAAGATGGTCCGGTCGCCGGTAGGGATGCGTGGCGAGCGGTCTTCGTTGTTGGCAGGCGACTGGTCGAAGGTCAGGCCGGTGCGCAGTACCCACTGTTTGTTCAACTGATAGGACGTACCGATGGCGTAGGCCCAGGTGTCGTGCCAGTTCTGTTCTTCGGTGATGGTACCGAAGAGGGCTGGGTTCAGGGCACCGCCGCCAGTCAGGTCGTTATCGACGGTGATGTCCTTCAGGCGGCTCCAGCGGGTCCAGGTGCTGCCTGCATAGACGGTCCAGGCGTCATTGATTTCCTGGGTAACCGAGAAGTCCACCGATTCAGGCGTGGTGATGTCCAGCGAAGCGTCATAACGTGCACGGCTCAACAGGAAGCCCGGCGTACCGGCACCCGGGCTCACTTCGGTGTGGCCTTCGAGCTTGTACTTGACCTTGGAGTGGTAGGTCAGGCCGACACGGGTGCTGTCGGTAGCCTGGACCATCAAGCCGATGTTGTAGCCGTAGCCGATGTCATCGCCCTTGATCTTGACGTTGCCGTCGTTAGGCGAGAACGGTGTGGTCAGTGCCGATTCCAGCGAACCGGAGATACGGTTGATGGTCGGGCCGAAACCGATCGATACCTTGTCGTTGAAGGCATAGCTGATGGTTGGCTGGAAAGTCACGACCTTCACTTCGCTCTTGCTGCCGAAGTTGCGGCCCTGAAAGCTGTTTTCATAATCGGTGATCAGGCCGAACGGGGCGTAGACACCCAGGCCGAATGCCCATTTGTCATCGATAGGCTTGACGTAGTAGCCCATCGGAACGCCGGTGAACGGAACCATGTCGCCGTCGTTGGTGCCGGAGCGGGTACCGCTGGCATCGTTGATATCAGTGGACGCGTCGATCACGGCGAAGCCGCCGGTCACTTGCTCGCGCTTGAGGCGCGACATACCGGCAGGGTTGCCAAACACGGTGCTTGCATCATCGGCAGAAGAAGAACGACCCGCGAAGCCAGTGCCCATGCCACTGATGCTTTGTTCGTTCAGGGCAAAACCACTGGCAAAGAGTTGGGTGGATGCCAAGGTAACGGCAAGGCCAAGGGTGGTTTTGAGCATCATTTTTTTCATTGTTAGAACTCCAGGTGATCACCGACGCGAAAATTACCAACATTTTCCTTCAAGCGCTATAGCTTGTATGGCTTGATTTAGAGGGGTTTTGTAGGACAATCCGACCAAATTCACTGAAGTTGTAGGAACTTTCTGATTTTCCATTCAGCAAGCGACCTGATTCAGTGGCGAAACACAGTTTTGCCAGGCACAGGTGAAATCTCGCAGGCGTCCCTGGGGGTGAAAAGTCTGCCGCCAGATCCGCGCCATGCCCAACAGGTCGCCGGCCTCGGGCAGCGGTGTGGCCTGTTCCTCCACCAGCAGCCAGGCGATGGCCGTGGCGTAGCGCAGGTTGACGGTCAGTTCCAGATGGGGACCGCTCAGGAACGCATGCTGGCTCGCCAGGCCGCGTACCAGGCTGGCCCGCTCCGGGTCCAGCGCCAGATAGTCGTCCCATAAGGCTCGGTGGCGAGGTTCGGTGATGCGGTACAGGCCGTGCCCGCGCCGATCGTGCAACGCCGCGCCAAGCCCGGACTGGCTGGCGGCAATGCCCAGCAGCAAGGTCTCCGCCGCCTTGCTGTGACTCCCCAGGTAGAGGAGCGTCGGACGGATCACGTATCGACACAGTTCGCTGGCAGCGATACCCATAAAACCCTCGAGACGGAAAAGGGGCGAAGCCTGAAGATGTGGCCTTGGCAGCAGTGGATCGGTTCAGGCTTCGCCGAAGCGGATCAGGCCGCTTGACTTGAAGTGTAGTGTCATATCTCTGCTGTAAAGGACTGTTTTTAAACCATCTTCATCGAACGGTTATGACGGTTATAGCGCTTTGTACTTAAGCCGTTGCGCTTTATCGAGAAATGCCAGGCAATAAAAAACCCCGCTTTTCGGGGCGGGGTCTTCGGTTTCAGCTTCCGGGCGTCTCAGGCAACCAGTGCCTGGCGGGTACGCTCGATCACGGCCTGCAGCGGTTCTGCGCTGGAGTACTGGTCGGGATACAGGCGTTCGCTATGACGGGCGATGCCGTGTTCGTTTACCAGCGTGAAGCTGAAGCAGCCTTTGCGAGCGGCCATGATCAGGCAGTTCATTGGTGCAAAAGCGTTGGTCAGGGTGCGGATGGCATCCTGGGTATGGATTTGAGTAGACATGTTATGGGTGTTCCTGCAAATGACACGGTTAAGAACCGTGCCGCGTTAAAACGTTCCAGTAACGTCGACCACCATTGGTCGAACGAAGAACCCGACTGGAACAAAGCAGCCAGTTTGAGCGCTATAAAAAGGCGCGCTTGGGCTGGCAGGTAGGTACTTAGGAGGGCAGGCAACACATCAAGGGCAAAGGTTCTGGGCCCGGGGTGAAGATCCTGATCAATTTTGCAGGTTGGTTCGGTCAGAGTAACGGGCCTGGCAGGCACTCTTTTCGTTCGATCAAGTTTGCATTCGATCAAAGGCAGTGCTGACGCAGGATTTACCTGGAAACCATCGAGGGGGTCGGTCTCTTTTTATCGGTGGGGCTGCCCTTGAGGGTGGCTGACCGTGGAGATGTGTTCGACCCGGAATTGACTTTCAGCTTGGTACTAACGCAGCGGATACTAACGGATCGAATCCGCGAAGGGAAGGCCAGTGATCAATAAATATTCAAATCCGACCAGTGGGACGCCGCGCTATGCCTTACGTGGCTGGCGAGCCCGGGCGATCAGCCAAGGCACTCTCCCGGGTTATCCCCAGGTGCCACCTCTGCGAATGCCTCAAAAAGCGCGGCGATATAACCGTTCGCGTGTTACTTGTGCACACTTGCGACGAGGCTTGTCACCGAACTGTCATGTAGGAACATTCTGAGGTGGGTGCCTGTATCCAAAATTTAAGTCAATGAAAAACATCGCTTTTTTTAGCTGGTGAAAAAATCGTCAGTTTGAGCGCAGGCCCCGTTCCACAGGGCTTGCGGCGAGTTCCGGGTAGGTTGTCCACTGAGTTATCCACAGCTTCTGTGGATTGTCCCAACCGCTTGCTCTAGGACGGGCGTGCCGGTTTTTTTCGACTTTACCCGTACGAAAAAAGGAGTAGAGTGGCGCGCCTTCTGACCTGTCACCGTAGTGCGTTATGAAGTTCCGCTCAGTATCAAATCCTGTTACCTCCACACCCCAGGGTGTTACCCCACCCAAGCGTATCTCGATGCGCGTGGCCGAATGGTTACTCGACAGCCCGCGCCTGGGCGACAGCCCCAGCGTCAAGCACCTGGCCGGCCGCCTGCTCAAGCAACCGGCCCGTGAAGGCGTGGTGGCCGCCCAAAGCCGTCTCGGCCAGCTGATGTGCCGCGAATGCGGTAACGCTCGCGACCGGCGCATCGGCCAGGACCTGCTGCGCCAGGCTGCCCGGGCCGGCGATCACCGCGCTCGCCAGGCGCTGGGTGAAATCGAAGACTGAGCTGGGCAACGCCGGGTTGCTTGGTTAACCTTCGGGCTTTATTTCATCCGCGGAAATTGTCATGGCTATGGATTTGACCAGCCTGTTGCTTGGTCTTGCGGGCGCTGCGCTGCCGTTGCTGGCCCTGGCCTGGCATCTGCAACGCCAGGCCAGCGCGGCGCAGACCGAACTCGCCCTGCTGGAAGAACGCCTGGCGACCGCGCACATGGCCCACGACGGGTTGAACGCCCAGCTGGATGCCTGCCGCGACGAAATCAGTGACCTGAGCCAGGCCAATGCCGCCAAACAGGCCGAGCTCGCGGCGGCCAGTCGCGAAGTCGAATTGCTGCAGATCGAGCGCGACAATGCTCGGGACGCGGCCCACGCCTGGAATCTCGAACGGGCCAACAAGGAAGCGGAACTGCGGCGGCTCGATGCCCAGGCGGCTTCGTTGCGCGCCGAATTGCGCGAGCAGCAGGAAAGCCATCAGCAGCGCCTCAACGACCTGCAAGGTTCGCGCGACGAGTTGCGGGCGCAGTTCGCCGAGCTGGCCGGAAAAATCTTCGACGAACGTGAACAGCGCTTCGCCGAAACCAGCCAGCAGCGCCTGGGACAACTGCTCGATCCGCTGAAGGAGCGCATCCAGTCGTTCGAGAAACGCGTCGAGGAAAGCTATCAGGCCGAGGCTCGCGAGCGGTTTTCCTTGGGCAAGGAGCTTGAGCGCTTGCAGCAACTGAACCTGCGCCTGAGCGATGAAGCCACCAACCTTACCCGCGCCCTCAAGGGGCAGAAAACCCAGGGCAACTGGGGCGAACTGATCCTCGAGCGGGTGCTCGAACACGCAGGCCTGGAGAAGGGCCGCGAATACCAGACGCAGGTCAGCCTCAAGGGCCCGGACGGTGAGCGTTTCCAGCCGGACGTGTTGATTTACCTGCCCGGCGATAAACAGGTAGTAGTCGATTCGAAGGTCAGCCTCACGGCTTACCAGCAATACGTCGCCGCCGAAGATGACGCCATCGGCCAGCTCGCGCTCAAGCAGCATGTCGTGTCGTTGCGAGCCCACGTCAAGGGCTTGGCCGGCAAGGACTACAAGCGCCTGGACGGTTTGCACAGCCTGGATTTCGTGTTGCTGTTCGTGCCGATCGAGGCCGCGTTTTCCGCCGCGCTGCAAGCCGAGCCGACCCTGTTCCAGGAAGCCTTTGACCGCAACATCGTGATCGTCAGCCCGACGACGCTGCTGGCGACATTGCGGGTCATCGACAGCTTGTGGAAACAGGAGCGCCAGAGCCAGAACGCCCGGGAAATTGCCGAACGTGCCGGATGGCTGTACGACAAGTTCGTTCTGTTCATCCAGGACCTCGATGAAATCGGCAATCGCCTGCAGCAACTGGACAAAGCCTACAGCGCCGCGCGCAACAAGCTGACGGAAGGGCGCGGCAACCTGGTCAGCCGCAGCGAACAACTGAAACTGCTCGGCGCCCGGGCGAGCAAGAGCTTGCCGACGGAGCTGCTGGAGCGCGCGATGGCGGATGTGGATGGGTTGCCTGAGGTGGCGGAAGAACCCAGCACGGACACCCAAGGCTGAAGTTGAACTCCAGGCCTGAAAGCGAACCCCCGTGGCGAGGGAGCTTGCTCCCGCTGGGCTGCGCAGCGGCCCCTCTTTTATGAGTGCTGCGCACTCAAGCGGGAGCAAGCTCCCTCGCCACGGGAGACCGTGCCCTCTTGATCACAACGGCAAATGCCGACTCAACAACGCCCGCAACGCCGCCGGCTTCACCGGTTTGGCCAGGTAGTCCAACCCCGCCGCGTGCACTTGCGCCACCGTCTCCGGCCGGCCGTCGGCGCTGATCACCACCCCCGGCACCGGCTCGCCCAGGCGCGTGCGCAGCCAGGCCATCAGCTCGGTGCCCGTCTCGCCGTCGTCCAGATGAAAATCCACCAGGGCCAGTTGCGGCCGCCCGCCCTGGGCGAGCCAGCGCTCGCACTCTTCGCGGTTGCGCGCGGTCCAGACCTGGCACCCCCAACGCGTCAGCAAACTGCTCATGCCGATCAGGATGCTGTCTTCATTGTCCACACACAGCACCTGGGCCCCGCTCGGCAATTGGCCGTTGGGTTCGGGCGCGGCACTGGGAGCAACGGCCTGGGTGCTGGCCAACGGCACGCTCACACTGAACACGCTGCCGCGCCCCAGCCAGGAACGCACGCGCAACCGGTGGTCAAGCACGCGGCACAGGCCATCGGCGATCGCCAGGCCCAGGCCAAGACCTTTTTCGGCGCGGGTCTGATGGCTGTCGAGGCGCTTGAACTCTTCGAAAATGACCTGCTGTTTGTCTTCGGCAATGCCGGGGCCGCGATCCCAGACCTCCAGGCACAGCTCGCCCTGGCGGCGGCGAACGCCCAGCAGCACGGGACCTTTGGCGTAGCGGAAGGCATTGGTAAGGAAGTTCTGCAAGATCCGCCGGAGTAGCTTGATGTCGCTGTCGACCCGCAGGCGCGAGCCACGCACGCGGAACTTGAGTCCTTGCTCCTGGGCCAGCACGGTGAATTCGGCGCCCAGGGTATCGAACAGGTCGTTGAGCACGAAGGGCTTGCGATCGGGGTTGATCTTGCCGTTCTCCAGGCGGGAGATGTCCAGCAGGTCGGTGATCAGGTCCTCCGCCGAACGCAGCGAGCTGTCCAGGTGCTGCACCAGTTGCCGGGCTTCGCCGGGCAGGCTGTCATGCTGGTGGGACAGCGCGGCGGAGAACAGCCGCGCGGCATTCAGGGGTTGCATCAGGTCATGGCTGACGGCGGCAAGGAAGCGGGTCTTGGACTGATAGGCGGCTTCTGCGGTGCTCTTGGCCTCGGTCAGCGCCAGGTTCAGCTGCGACAGTTCCCGGGTGCGCTCGGCCACCCGTTGCTCCAGCCCTTCGTTGGCCTCGGTCAAGGCTTGGGCGGCTTCGCGGAACGCGGTGATGTCAGTGAAGCTCATGACAAAGCCGCCGCCGGGCATCGGGTTGCCGATCAGCTCGATCACCCGGCCGTTGGGGAACAGCCGTTCCGAGGTATGCGCGCGGCCCTGGCGCATCCAGTGCAGGCGCCGGGCAACGTGGACCTCGGCCTCGCCGGGGCCGCAGAGGCCGCGTTCGGCGTTGTAGCGGATGATGTCGGCGATCGGCCGGCCGACGCTGATCAGGCCGTCGGGGTAATTGAACAGCTCCAGGTAGCGACGGTTCCAGGCCACCAGCCTGAGGGACTGGTCGACCACGCTGATGCCCTGGGTGATGTTTTCGATGGCGCCTTGCAGGAGCGCGCGATTGAACTGCAGCACCTCGGACGCTTCGTCGGCGATCCGCACGACGTCCTCCAGTTGCATCTCCCGCCCTTCAATTGCCGCCTTCACCACCGCCCGCGTCGAAGAGGCCCCCAGCACACCGGCCAGCAGGCGCTCAGTGTGGGCGATCCACTCGCTGTCGGCGTTCTGGCTCGGGTTGAAACCTTTGCCCTGGCGGTAGGCGAAACGGATGAAGCTCTGCCGCGCGCGCTCTTCGCCGACGAACCGGGCGGCCAGTTGCAGCAGATCGTCGATCTGCACCGCGAGCATCGAACGAGGGTTGGGGCGGGCGCTGATTTCCTGGCCGATGAAGCGCCCGGCCTGCCAGTGCTCCGACACGCGGGTGCGGGACAACACCGAGACCCAGGCGAACAGGATGAAATTGCCGGCCAGGGACAAAACCACCCCTTGCGTCAGCGGAGTAATCGGCAGGTCCAGCGGGTTGCCGTGCAGCCAGGCAAGGCCGGGAAAACTGCTCAGTGACCAGCCCAGGCTGTGGGCGGCGATCGGCAGCACCAGCGTATAAAACCAGAGGAAAATTCCCGTGGCGAGACCGGCGAACACGCCGCGTCGGTTCGCCTGTTTCCAGTACAGCGCGCCGAGCATCGCGGGCGCCAGCTGAGTCACGGCGGCGAAAGCGATCTGGCCGATGGTCGCCAGGCTCGCCGTCGACCCCAGCAGCCGGTAACTGACGTAAGCCAGCAGCAGGATCACGACGATGCTCACCCGGCGTACCGACAGCATCCACTGGCGGAACACCTCGAAGGGCCGCTCGGCGTTGTTGCGGCGCAACAGCCAGGGCAGCAGCATGTCGTTGGAGACCATGGTCGACAGGGCGACACTCGCCACGATCACCATGCCGGTGGCGGCCGACGCGCCGCCGATGAACGCCAGCACCGCCAGGGCCGGGTGGGCCTGGGCCAGCGGCAGGCTGATGACGAACGAATCCGGCAGCACCGAACTGGGCAACATCATCTGCCCGGCCAGGGCGATCGGCACCACGAACAGCGCGGCCAGCGCCAGGTACGCGGGAAACACCCACTTGGCCAGGCGCAGGTCCTGCGGGTCGATGTTCTCGACCACGGTCACATGGAATTGCCGGGGCAGGCAGATGATCGCCATCATCGCCACGCCGGTTTGCACGACCATGGACGGCCAGTTGATGGTTTCCTTCCAGTATTGCTCCAGGCGGGGCGCCAGCATCGCCTGGTTGAACAGGTCATCAAAACCGTCATAGAGGCCAAACGTGACGAACGCGCCGACGGCCAGGAAGGCGAACAGCTTGACCAGCGACTCGAAGGCAATCGCCAGGACCATGCCGCGATGGTGCTCGGTGGCGTCCAGGTTGCGGGTACCGAAGACGATGGTGAACAGCGCCAGGATCAGCGAGACGATCAGGGCGGTGTCCTGGGCCCGGGTGCCCATGGCGTCGGCGCCGGCGCCGATCAGCAGGTTCACGCCGAGCACGATGCCCTTGAGCTGCAAGGCGATGTAGGGCAGCACGCCGACCAGGCAGATCAGGGCGACCACAATCGCCAGGGACTGCGACTTGCCGTAGCGGGCGGCGATGAAGTCGGCGATGGAGGTGATGTTCTCCTGCTTGCTGATCATCACCATTTTCTGCAGGACCCACGGTGCGAACACCAGCAGCAGGATCGGCCCGAGGTAAATCGGCAGGAACGACCAGAGCTGTTCGGCGGCCTGGCCCACGGCGCCAAAGAAGGTCCAGCTGGTGCAATAGACCGCCAGCGACAGGCTGTAGACCCAGGCCCGCACGCGCGGCGGCAACGGCGTGCTGCGTCGGTCGCCGTAGAAGGCGATGGCAAACATGATGGCCATATAGGCCAGGGCGACAACGGCAATCAGCCCGCTGGACAGCGACATGGAAACTCCCGGACAAATATCCCCGGGCTCGGGCCCGGCACGACAGTCTCGCATGCCCGCTCGGGTTCGTCAGTGTCGACCAAGGTCGGGGCGTGGCGGGGTGTCGCGGGTGGGGTGATCGCTTCTGTTTTGTGGCGCTGTTGCCGGCCTCATCGCGAGCAAGCTCGCTCCCACACTGGTTCCCATTGAAGGCAATATTTGTGTACGCCGCAGCTCCAATGTGGGAGCGAGCTTGCTCGCGATGGCGGTTTCACTGACCCAACGCTATGTCAACCAACCGATACAACTCCTCAACCTCCAACGGCGCAGTGGCAAAGAGGATACGAAACACCGTCGGCGCCACGATCACATTCACCAGCCGCTCGATGCCCGGATTTGGCTCATCGGGATAGCGGTCCAGGATGATCTGTAACTGACCGCTGATGATGCCCACGCAATAGCCCGGCGTGGCGCAGGCCTGGATGTCGCGCATCATGTTGCGGCCGGGCTCGGAACTCATTTCGTCCAGGTACTGCTCGGCCCAGGCGCGCAAGTCGCCGCGCAGGCTGCCGGTATTGGCCGGCTCGCCGTCCGGGCGCATGCGTGCGATGGCGACATCCGCCAGCAACGCTTGCAAGTCGCCCCAGCGCCGATAAATGGTGGACGGCGTCACCCCGGCGCGCGCGGCGATTTGCGGCACGGTCAGGCTGGCGCGATCCTGCTCCTGCAATAACGCGCGAACGGCCGAATGAATCGACTCCTGGACCCGGGCGCTTCTGCCGCCGGGGCGTAAACCTTCTTTAATAGCCATGAATCGGACCTTAACACAAAGAATTTGCTTTAAGCGCATGCCGGTAGCACACTCCGCAAAAGCAAAAAATTAGCTTTTGCGAATGCCTTGTGGAGCGTGCCCATGTCTCGTCCAGCTTCGACCCGCGCCAGCCTGATATTTCTGGCGCTCACCTTGCTCGGCTTCCTGGCGGCGTCCAGCGCGCCGACGCCGTTGTACCACCTCTACCAGGAACATATGCAGTTTTCCCCGGCGATCCTGACACTGATCTTCGGCGTGTACGCGTTCAGTCTGCTGGCGGCTTTGCTGGTCGTCGGTTCGCTGTCGGATTACCTCGGCCGCAAGCCGGTGATCTTTGCGGCATTGCTGCTCAACATGCTGGCGATGCTACTGTTTATCAACGCCGACAGCGTCGCCTGGTTGATCGGTGCGCGTTTGATTCAGGGTTTTGCCACCGGAATGGCCACCAGTGTATTGGGGGCGGCGTTGCTGGACTTCGATCGTCAGCAGGGGCCGCTGATCACCAGCGTGGCGCCATTGCTCGGCATGGCGTGTGGCGCGATGGGCTGCGGCCTGCTGGCTGAGTTCGCGCCGATGCCGCTGCAATTGACGTATTGGCTGCTGCTGGCATTGTTTCTCCTCCAGGCGATTTACCTGTGGCGCCTGGCGGAAAGCGTCAGCCCGCAGCCCGGGGCCTGGCGATCGTTGCGCCCGACTTTGCATGTACCTGTCCAGGCCCGGCGCGCCTTGTGGCTGATATTGCCTCTGGACCTGGCGGCTTGGGCGGTCGGCGGATTCTATTTGTCCCTCGCGCCATCACTGGTGCGGGCCGCGACCGGCTCGACATCGAACCTGATTGGCGGCGCGCTGGTGGCTGTGCTCACCCTCAGTGGTGCCTTGTCGATCTACACGCTGCGTAACCGGGCGGCAAGAACGATGCTGCGGCTTGGCGCCGGTCTATTGGTGCTCGGCCTGGGCCTGGTATTGACGGCCGTACACACGGCCAGTCTGCCGTGGTTTTTCATTGGCACCTTGATCACTGGCAGCGGTTTTGGCGCGGGATTCCTCGGCGCCCTGCGCAGCCTCATGCCGCTGGCCTTGCCCCACGAACGGGCCGGCCTGATGTCGGCGTTCTACGTGCTCAGTTACCTGGCCTTCAGCCTGCCTTCGTTGCTGGCGGGAAACCTCACGCGTATTTTCGGGCTGATCCCGACCACCGATGGCTACGGCGCCGTGCTGATTGTGATGGCAGTCGGTGCGCTGGCGGGCTTGCTGCGCCAGCCTGCGCAACCGCTGGCGGAGGGGGTGGGATCGTGAGGGTTTATCTGTAAAACAGAATAGATATAGAGAAATTACCCGTTATATAGATATTCTTTTCAGTTCTAGCATGGCTTTACCTCATCCGATAACGAGGATTGACCATGACTTGCTGCGCTGCGAAAAACCGTTTACGCCCGCTGAGCCACTTGGCCGGACCCTTGGAGGTCGTCCGACAATTCACCCCGAACTGGTTCGCCGCCACCATGGGGACCGGCGTGCTGGCATTGGCCCTGGCGCAAGTGCCAGGCGGCAATGCCGGATTGCACGCATTTGCTGAAGGGCTGTGGTTGTTCAACATATTCCTGTTTGCTCTGTTCACCGGGCTGTACAGCGCTCGCTGGATGCTTTTTTTCAACGAGGCCCGGCGAGTTTTCGGCCATTCAACGGTCTCGATGTTTTTCGGCACCATTCCCATGGGCCTGGCGACGATCATCAACGGCTTTCTGGTGTTCGGGTTGCCGCGCTGGGGGAATGGCGCGGTGGCGGTGGCAGAAGTGTTGTGGTGGATCGACGTGGTGATGTCGCTGGCCTGCGGCGTGCTGATTCCGTTCCTGATGTTCACCCGCCAGGAGCACCGCATCGACCAGATGACCGCCGTGTGGCTGCTGCCCGTGGTGGCCGCCGAGGTTGCCGCTGCCAGTGGCGGGCTGTTGGCGCCACACCTTGGCGACGCCCATGCGCAACTGGTCACGTTGGTCATTAGCTATGTGTTGTGGGCATTTTCGCTACCGGTGGCGTTCAGCATTCTGACCATCCTGCTGCTGCGCATGGCCCTGCACAAACTGCCGCATGAAAACATGGCCGCTTCGAGCTGGCTGGCCCTGGGCCCTATCGGCACGGGCGCCCTGGGCATGTTGCTGCTGGGGGGCGAGGCCCCGATGATTTTCGCTGCCAATGGCTTGCCGGGCGTGGGCGAGGTTGCCTCGGGGCTGGGGCTGGTGGCCGGCATCACCCTGTGGGGCTTGGGTTTGTGGTGGATGTTGATGGCGCTGTTGATCACCGGGCGCTATCTGCGCGAAGGCATCCCGTTCAATCTCGGCTGGTGGGGTTTCACCTTTCCCTTGGGCGTGTACGCACTGACCACGCTGAAACTGGCGAGCGTGCTGGGGCTGGTATTTTTCAACCTGCTGGGTTGCGCATTGGTGGTGATGCTGGCGGTGATGTGGCTGATCGTCGCCCGGCGCACGGTGCTGGGCGCCTGGCACGGTGAGTTGTTCGTGTCGCCTTGTATTGCGGGGCTGGGGAAATAATCGTCAAAGACAGGTAATGTGTGGCCTGGATCGAAAAAGCGTCATTCCAATAAGCGTCCAAGCCACTCAGGAACATGGAAGATGAGTCACCCCTCGCAGTTCACCTTGCTTCGCACGCGGCGTTTCCTGCCGTTCTTCATCACGCAGTCCCTCGGCGCGTTCAACGACAATATCTTCAAGCAGTCGCTGATCCTTGCCATCCTCTATAAATTGACCATCGAGGGTGATCGCTCGATCTGGGTCAATCTGTGCGCACTGCTGTTCATCCTGCCGTTCTTCCTGTTCTCGGCGCTGGCGGGCCAGTTCGGCGAAAAGTTCGCCAAGGATGCGTTGATTCGCCTGATCAAGCTTGGCGAAATCGCGATCATGGCGGTCGGCGCGGTGGGGTTCCTGTTCGATCATCTGTGGCTGATGCTGGTGGCGCTGTTCGCCATGGGCACGCACTCGGCGCTGTTCGGGCCGGTGAAGTATTCGATCCTGCCGCAAGCCCTGCGCGAGGATGAACTGGTCGGCGGCAACGGCCTGGTGGAGATGGGGACGTTCCTGGCGATCCTTGCCGGCACCATCGGCGCCGGGATCATGATGTCCTCGGCCAATTACGCGCCCGTGGTGTCGGTGGCGATTGTCGGCATCGCCGTGGCCGGCTACCTGGCCAGCCGCGGCATTCCGCGGGCGGCGGCAGCCTCGCCGCAGATGCGCTTGAACTGGAACATTTTCAGCCAGTCCTGGGCGACCCTGAAGCTGGGCCTCGGGCAGACCCCGGCGGTGTCCCGCTCGATTGTCGGCAATTCCTGGTTCTGGTTTGTCGGCGCGATCTATCTCACCCAGATCCCGGCCTATGCCAAGGAATGGATGCACGGCGACGAAACCGTCGTAACGCTGATCCTGACGGTGTTTTCGGTGGGGATCGCCCTGGGCTCGATGCTCTGCGAAAGGCTCTCGGGGCGCAAAGTGGAGATCGGCCTGGTGCCGTTCGGTTCGTTCGGGCTGACGGTGTTCGGCTTGCTGTTGTGGTGGCATTCCGGTGGAATCCCCGCCAGCGTCGACGGCCATGGCTGGCTGCAAATCCTGGGCTTCGGCCACGCCTGGCTGGTGCTGATCGATATCCTCGGGCTGGGTATCTTTGGCGGTTTCTACATCGTGCCGCTGTATGCATTGATCCAGTCGCGCACCGTTGAAAACGAGCGGGCGCGAGTGATCGCCGCCAACAACATTCTCAACGCCTTGTTCATGGTGGTCTCGGCGATCGTTTCCATCGTCCTGCTGAGCCTGGCCAAGCTGTCGATCCCGCAGCTGTTCCTGGTGGTGTCGCTGCTGAACATCGGCGTCAACGCCTACATTTTCAAGATCGTCCCCGAGTTCAGCATGCGTTTCATGATCTGGCTGCTCAGCCATTCCATGTACCGCGTGGAGCATCGCAACCTGCAAGCGATCCCGGATGAGGGCGCAGCGTTGCTGGTGTGCAATCACGTATCGTTTGTCGATGCCTTGCTGATTGGTGGCGCGGTGCGTCGGCCGATTCGTTTTGTGATGTACTACAAGATCTACAACCTGCCGATCCTGAACTTCATCTTCCGTACCGCCGGGACCATTCCGATTGCCGGGCGTCAGGAAGATATCCACATCTATGAAAAGGCCTTCAGCCGCATCGCCCAGTACCTGAAGGACGGTGAGCTGGTGTGCATCTTCCCTGAAGGAAAGTTGACCGCCGACGGTGAGATCAACGAGTTCAAGAGCGGGCTGACGCGCATCCTGCAGGAAACCCCGGTGCCGGTGATTCCCTTGGCATTGCAGGGCTTGTGGGGCAGCTTTTTCAGCCGTGATCCGAGCAAGGGGCTGTTTCGGCGGTTCTGGTCGCGGGTGACGCTGGTGGCGGGGACGGCGGTGGCGGTCGAGGCGGCGGAGCCGGCGAAGTTGCAGGCGTTGGTCGGAGAGTTGCGCGGGGCGGTCAGATAAACCAAAAACCTGTGGGAGCGAGCTTGCTCGCGATGGCCATATACCTGTCGACATTGATGTTGCTGACAGACCGCAATCGCGAGCAAGCTCGCTCCCACAAAGGCATTTGATCTAATGTGGGAGCGAGCCTGCTCGCGAAGGTGTAGTGGCTTAAGCGCTGACCTTGAGCCCGACCAGCCCGGCTATGATCAGCGCAACGCTGGCTAGGCGAATCAGCGCCATCGACTCGCCAAACAGGATGATCCCGGCGATCACCGTGCCGACGGCACCGACCCCGGTCCAGATGGCATAGGCTGTGCCCAGCGGCAACTCCTTCATCGCCAGGCCAAGCAGGCCGAGGCTGATCGCCATGGCGGCGATTGTCAGTGCGGTAGGGAGCGGGCGGCTGAAGCCGTCGGTGTACTTCAGGCCGACAGCCCAGCCGACTTCGAACAGGCCGGCGAAAAACAGAATGATCCAGGACATCACACACCTCATCGATGGATGGGGTCGTCCCCGGATAAAAACTTCATGGCGTTGCGGGGTCGTCCCCGCATTGGGCGCAAGAGTGCCCAATGCTGACTATTCGGTCAAGTCCTTCGGTCAGTCCGCGGTTTGTCGGGCGAGCTCTTCGCGGTCCTGTTCTTCGCTCATGCGCCGGAACCAGGTCGAGAGCAGGGCGCCGGAAATGTTGTGCCAGACGCTGAACAGCGCGCTGGGCACTGCCGCCAGCGGCGAAAAGTGTGCGCTGGCCAATGCCGCACCGAGGCCGGAGTTCTGCATGCCGACTTCCAGCGACAATGTCTTGCGTTGGGCCAACGGCAACCCGAAAAGGCGACCGGTGAAATACCCCAACAGGTAGCCGAAGCTGTTATGCAGGATCACGATCGCCATGATCAGCAGGCCGGACTCAGCGATCTTCGCTTGGCTGGCTGCCACCACCGCCGCAACGATGATCACGATACTGACCACCGATACCAGCGGCAGCACCTCTACGGCATGACGGACCCGCGCACCCAACAAACGTTGGGCAACGATACCCAGTGCAATGGGCAGCAAGACAATTTGCAGTATCGACCAGAACAATGCCGAGAACGATACCGGTAGCCAGGCCGAGGCCAGCAGCCATATCAGCGTCGGGGTCAGCAGCGGGGCAAGCAGGGTTGTGATGGCGGATATCGCTACGGCCAGGGCCAGGTCGCCGCGGGCGAGCCAGGTCATCACGTTGGAGGACGTGCCGCTCGGGCAGCAACCCACCAGAATCACGCCGACGGCGATTTCGGGCGGCAGGCTGAATATCTGGCAAAGCAGCCATGCTGTCCCCGGCATGATCACGAACTGGGCAATCACCCCCAGGGCCACCCGTCCAGGGCGACGAGCCACTTCGGCAAAGTCTTCCAGCTTCAGTGCCAGGCCCATGCCGAACATCACCAGGCCCAGCAGCGGCACAATGGCGCTTTTGAGACCGATGAACCAGGTCGGCAGAAAGAACGCCACGACGGCGAACAGCAACACCCAGTAAGCGAACGTATTGCCGACGAAGCGGCTCAATGCAGCCAGTGCACGCATGATCTGATCCTTGTTATAAAAAACACCGGATACCCGTGTGGGAGCGAGCCTGCTCGCGAAAGCGGGGTGTCAGTCAACATCGCTGTGGCTGTCATACCGCTTTCGCGAGCAGGCTCGCTCCCATAGGGGCTATCCGCTACTTTTAGATCCCTTGCGGAATCTCTTCACCACCCAACGCTTCGACCAGCGCCGGCAGGAACTCGCCGAACGTCAGCATCATCAGGGTGAAGCTGGCGTCCAGTTGGCCGAGGGCTTCGTCGCCGCCGTCCTGTTCCGCCTGGTCTTGCAGCAGGTCTTCGAACTTCAGGCGCTTGACCACCATCTTGTCGTCGAGGACGAAAGACAACTTGTCTTGCCAGGCCAGCGACAGTTGCGTCACCACCTTGCCGGTGTTCAGGTGCAGCTGGATTTCGTCGCTGGTCAGGTCCTGGCGCTTGCAACGGACGATGCCGCCATCTTCATGGGTATCGCGCAGTTCGCATTCGTCCAGCACGAAAAAATCGTCTGCGGCTTTCTGGGTCTTGACCCAGTCGGTCATGATCGCGGTCGGGGCCGTCTTCACTGTCAGCGGGCGCACCGGCAGCGTGCCGATGACTTCGCGCAGGGTCGAAAGCAGGTCTTCGGCGCGTTTCGGGCTGGCCGAGTTGACCAGGATCAGGCCCTGTTTCGGCGCGATCGCGGCGAACGTGGACGAACGGCGGATGAAAGCGCGAGGCAGGAAGGCCTGGATGATTTCATCCTTGATCTGGTCCCGTTCCTTTTTATAGACCTTGCGCATCTGCTCGGCTTCGATCTCTTCGACCTTTTCCTTGACCGCGTCACGGACGACGCTGCCCGGCAGGATGCGTTCTTCCTTGCGTGCGGCAATCAGCAAAAAGTCCTGGCTGACATGCACCAGGGGGGCGTCTTCGCCTTTGCCAAATGGCGCGACGAAACCGTAAGTGGTCAACTCCTGGCTTGCACAGGGGCGTGCCAGTTTGCTCGCCAGTGCAGTTTCCAACGCCTCGGCATCAACAGGCAGATCTTGGGTCAGGCGATAGATAAGCAGGTTCTTGAACCACATGGGGTGAGTCTCTCCTTTATACAAAGGGGGGCATTATTCTCTTCGCGGCGCCATAGGCCAACCCTTCGCTAAGCCTTTGGAAGGCCTGAAAAAATTAAATTAAAAAGTGCTTGCCAGCTTAGGAAGTGCTCCGTAGAATGCGCGCCACACCGAAAGCGAAGGGTGATTAGCTCAGCCGGGAGAGCGTCTGCCTTACAAGCAGAATGTCGGCGGTTCGATCCCGTCATCACCCACCATTCGCTTCAAGTGTTATGCGCAGCGGTAGTTCAGTCGGTTAGAATACCGGCCTGTCACGCCGGGGGTCGCGGGTTCGAGTCCCGTCCGCTGCGCCATATTCGGTAACCTGGAACACTGAACGCCAGGTCACCACAGAAAGCCCGCTAACGCGGGCTTTTTGCTGTCTGGAGTTTCTGTGGTGCGCGTGAATCACATTTTTTTTGCTGGATTTATCAATTAAATCAGCACGTTATAAAAAACTGTGAGAGAATGCGCCCCGCATCGAAAGTGCAGGGTGATTAGCTCAGCCGGGAGAGCGTCTGCCTTACAAGCAGAATGTCGGCGGTTCGATCCCGTCATCACCCACCAAACTTTCAATGTTACGCGCAGCGGTAGTTCAGTCGGTTAGAATACCGGCCTGTCACGCCGGGGGTCGCGGGTTCGAGTCCCGTCCGCTGCGCCATATTCGGCACTTGGAATACTGAACGCCAAGTTGCCAAACAAAAAGCCCGCTCAAATGAGCGGGCTTTTTGTTGCCTGTCGTTTACCGCTTTGCTACTGCTCGGCATTCCGACTATGCCGATAATCGCTGACCGCCTCATACACCGCTTTACGCAAACGGTTGATACCGCCAATAGGCCGATGCGGCTCGAGCCCAAACCACGGGTTGAACGACAGGTTGTCGCAGGCCAGGTTCAGCTTGGGTGTATCGAAATCCTGGGCCGGCACCTTGATCCGCGCCACCGTCTCGAATGACGCATCGCTTTCCTGCCACTCGATACTGGTGTCTTCGATCGGCATGTATTTGCCCGGGTCCTGACGCTGGATCTGGAGCACAAAACAGGCTGGCACGCGGTCTGTGGATAACTGCTGAGTCAGTGCGCTGCGCAAGAAATTCGGCAGGTCCTGGTTCTGCTTGGGCAGGGTGTAGGCTGGGCAGCTGTCCGGATCCGGCGCGACGCGAAACTTGGCATTGGCCGCGCCGAACTTGTACGGCGATACCGAGAAATAAGTGGTCTGGGTCGGGCTCGCCGGAGGCGGGGAGAGTGTCGCCAGGGCGATGAACAGATGACGGATCTGCCAACTGCGTGGATCCAGGCTCGGAAAGAAAGCCATCGCCTTTTTTCCGTCAGCCTGGGCCGCCACGTTCTGACGGTATTCGGCAACATCGCTGACAAAGAAGTTCGGATGATTGAACATCACGAAGTCCTGCTCGCCCTGCGATTGCCGGTCAGCGAGCAATTGCTTGCCAGGCACATCCAGCAGCTTGATGGCCATGCCACGTGCATCGCGCAGGCTGTCGAACTGTGGATAGGCGTTGCCGTTGGACAGGCGGATCGTCGCCTGCCAGGTCTTGCCCGGTTCGGCGAATACGCCCTGGCGCAACGGTGCCGGCAGATCGCCGGGCACCTGGACTTCGGCCATCACGCAGCCGTGGGCCTTGGCATGGGCATCGCGCAGGTAGCGCGTGCCTTCGCGGTGCTGGTCGACGATGCGGATGGCGGTCTGGATGATGTCCTGGGTCATGGCGCTTTCACCGGCCGGTATCTGTTCCCTGTCCGCGACCGGCCCACTGTGTTGCCAGGCGAACCAGGCCGTGGCCACGGCCCAGCCGAGCAGGCCGATGCCCAGCAGCCAGAGGAGCGTCTTGCCCAGAAAGGCGCCGAGGCGCAGCCAGAGCTTTATGAGCATGGTGCAATCCTTTTACCTGAAAGATTCATCATCACAGTTGCGACTCCAGCGGTCCGCCCAGCACCTTCAAGTACTCCAGCAGCGCCCAGCGCTCCTGCGGTTGCAGCAAACGGCCAATGACCCCATTGCCTCGTTCGCCAGCGCGGAATTCATGGCCGCTGTTATGGTTGCCAGTGATGCGGGTGTCGAACAGGAAGGCATTGGCAAACGCTTCGGTGCGATAGCCCAGGTGCCGCGGGTCGTACTCGAAGCTGCCTTTATAAAAGGTGGTCGCCCGCTCGGCCTGCGGCGAGAGCAACTGGTAGATGGTCGGCACCGAGCCGTTGTGCAGGAACGGCGGTGTTGCCCAGACGCCGGCCAATGGCCGGGCCTTGTAGGCGCGTAATTCACGGACGCCGATGGGCAGCCCGAAACCGTCCAGTGCCGGACGTTCCACCGGCGTGACGCCAGCATCCCGGTAAGCGCGGTTTTCGACGAATGCGGTGACGTAGGCCAACCCCTTGGCGACCGAGATCTGGCTGAGGTCCAGCGGCTCTGTCGGGGCAGGGTGCAGTTGCACTTCCAGCTTCGCCAGTTCGGCCGGGTCCCATTGCAGGCTGGTCAGGTTGAAACGGTGATCGGCAATATTATTCGCGGTGCCCGGGTCCGTGCCGATCACCTTCACTGGCAGCATATGCAACTGTTGCACCGGCCGGTCAGGTCCCTGGACGACTTTGGGCACATGGCAGCCGGCGCAGTTTTCTTCGAACAACGCCTTGCCCTTTGCCGCCAGGGGCTTGTCAATCGAACCCAGCAACGCTTCCGGCCATACGGGTGGCTTGAGCAGTTGCAAGGTCTCTTCAATCTTGTTCAGGTCGCGCACCCGCACGCTGGAAGGGTAGCGCGCATCGCCTTGCAGCGGCTTGCCCTGGGCATCGAAGAAACTCAACGTGGCGCCAACCCCCAGCGCCTCGCCGACGTTGCGGGCCATCGGTTGCTGCGCCGAACCGTTCCACTGTACCCAGTCGAACGTCCACATTTCCCACAACTGTGGGTAATCCACCGGTGCGTTGGCGACCCGGTAGTTTTCTGCCGAAATGGCATCGCCAAAGCTGGCATTGGCGATGCGGCCAAAGGCATCGGTGCGGCCCGGCCCTTCCTCGGTGGGGTAGAGGCCGCGGTGGGTGTCGTTCCAGGCCGTGCGCAGGAACATATTCAGGGAAATCTTGAAGTCCTTGCGCAACTCTTCATGGCGAGCGTCATAGTCATTGCCCAGCACCTGGCGGGCGAAGCGTTCGAATTTCCATGGGTTGTAGTAAGTCGAGGCGAGGCTTGCCACCAGTGCCTGTCCGAAACTGCCGCCGCGCAATGTCGGAACAGTCGATGGCAATACGTGTTGGGCCGAGCCGCCATCGATCCGGATCGCCTGGCCCTTGAAATGCAATTCGCCGGTGTGGCAGGCGGCGCAGGTAATGTCGAGGTATTGCTCGTTACTACCGGCGTTCTGGTGTCGGGTGAAGCCCACCGGTAAGTTGCCGGGGTTCAGTGGCGTGGCTTTCTGCGCCGGATCGACCAGAAAACCGAAGCGCGCCAGGTATTCCGGCGAAGCGAAGCGCTGTTGCGAGAACGGCAATTCAAGCGCGGTGAACCACTCGTAACGCAGGCCTTTGACCTGAGTGCCCTGAGGCGTGAAATAGTAAGTCTGTCGCTCGGCGGCGCTCCATTGGTCCAGGTAGTGCACCTGTTGGACAGGCGTGTAGGCCGGCAGGCGTGGGTTGGCCACGTAATAAAGCACCACGGCCACGACCACGATGACCAGTGCGAGGATCAGCAATAAAAAGCGAGAGAGGAGGCGCACGGTTTACGTCCTTGTTTTTTTAATATGCCCTTATGCCTCAGCGCCGCTTGGCCGGCAAGTGGCCATTACCCCGCGCTACGAGTAGCGGCCGATCTGGCCGTGTATAACAGATGACAGATGCTTCATCTGCCGAGGATCAAAAAGCGTTTGCCGACCTGAACTTATCATCGCTTTGTGGCTCACATGCCGGTAGCCATTGGTCGTGGCCGCCTGATAAGCTCGCGGCTTTACTCGATTGCCCTTTAGGCGCATGAACAAGGAAATAGCATGAAACAGCATCGGTTGGCGGCGGCGGTAGCCCTGGTTGGCCTGGTACTCGCGGGTTGTGACTCGCAGACCAGCGTAGAGCTGAAAACCCCGGCGCAGAAAGCTTCCTACGGTATCGGCCTGAACATGGGCAAAAGCCTGGCTCAGGAAGGTATGGATGACCTGGACTCCAAAGCAGTTGCCCAGGGCATCGAAGATGCCGTCGGCAAGAAAGAACAGAAGCTGAAAGACGAAGAGCTGGTCGAAGCCTTTGCCGCGCTGCAAAAGCGTGCCGAAGAACGCATGGCCAAGATGAGTGAAGAGTCGGCAGCCGCCGGCAAGAAATTCCTCGAAGAAAATGGCAAGAAAGCCGGCGTCACCACCACCGCTTCCGGCCTGCAGTACGAAGTGGTCAAGAAGGCCAGCGGCGCGCAGCCTAAGCCGACCGACGTGGTGACTGTTCACTACACCGGCAAGTTGACTAACGGCACTGTGTTCGACAGCTCCGTGGAGCGTGGCAGCCCGATTGACCTGCCGGTCAGCGGTGTGATCCCGGGTTGGGTTGAAGGCCTGCAATTGATGCATGTCGGCGAGAAGTACAAGCTGTACATCCCGAGCGACCTGGCCTACGGCGCCCAGAGCCCGAGCCCGGCGATCCCTGCCAACTCGGTCCTGGTATTCGACCTGGAACTGCTGGCAATCAAGGATCCGGCAAAAGAAGGCGCAGCCAAGTAATTGCGCCTGTCTTGATGAAAACGCCTCGCTCATGCGGGGCGTTTTTGTATCTGGCATTCGACGTGGCAAAAAAACCGAACGCGCAGGGCAAGCTACAGTCATAGGCAGTACAGCGCTGTGCTGGATGCGGTCGACCCGTCGGGTAGGTGGTTGCCGTTTATTTATGTGAGTAAAAAACGCCCGATCTAAGCCAGGCCCTTATGAAACGGGGGGCGCAGCGTTGAAATGCAGCTCTGTTCACAAGGTTATCCACAATTTGTGTGGATAACATTTCAGTGGGAGAAAAAATGAAGGCCCCGTGGAATTTCGCGCGATTTCTTCCCCTGGCGGGACGGCTCCTGGCCCGCGGCAGACTGCCCACGCTGCTGTTCGCCGTTGCCAGCAAGGGCGCCCGGGAGGGCGGGCGCCTCGGCAAGCTCAAGGAGGACCTGCGTCTGCTGCAGGCTCTATGCCTGGCTTACTGGCGGGGCGAATACCGCGCCGTCAGTGCCAAATCGATGCTCTCGGTGGTGGCGGGCCTCATGTATTTCCTCAGCCCGCTCGATGCGATCCCTGACTTGCTGCCCATGCTAGGCATGTTCGACGACATCGCGGTGCTGGCCTGGATCATGAAAACCCTCGACGACGAGCTGGGTGCCTTCCGTGCCTGGCGCGAACAGCAGTCGCCGGAGAAACTTGCGCGGGTTGAAAGGCTCCCCGACACCCCGGAACAACTCCAGCTGCAAGGGCCGAAAAAAAGCTGATCTGGCCCGTTTCCCTGCGAGATTTGATCGCCCCGCGACCTTGGCCGCTATTAGGATTACACTTCCAAGAAAAAGCTTACTTGCTAAGTGTTGTTGTCCTACGGGGTAATCATGGATATTCAAATAATCACGCGCGACGGAGAGCCCGAGTACGCGGTTTTGCCGTGGGATCAGTACCAGGCGCTGCTGAAGGCAGCCGGCATCAATCAAGCACCGCAAGAAGCCACGGTCCGCCATGCGGCGGCACCCGGCCAGGTTCTCCCTGGCCTGGATCAACTACGCAGTTTGCGCGAAGGGAAGGGCATCGCCATCGAGGCGCTGGCCCGCACGGTAGGCATCAGCCCGTCTTATCTGGCCATGATCGAAAGCGGCGAGCGTCAGCCCGATGCCGCGATCAAGCGCAGTCTGGCCTGGGAACTGACGGTGCCGGGTTGGAGGGATGAATCGTGAGTGTACGCATCAGTCGGCAACATTGGGACGGGTTGTTGGGTGAGTTGGACCAGGCGCGTCGCCAGCGCCATTTATTGACGTACCGCGCCTTGCTGGAGCGCCTGCAGCTGCCCAGCCCGGCCATGCAGACATTGACCGCCGCACTCGAACACCTGGCGGCGCTGGACGCCCGGGCCGAACAGCCATTGCGCAGTTCGTTGGTCATCAGCCAGGGGGCCAGTCGCCTGCCACGCACCGGTTTTTTCGAATGTGTTGAACGCCTCGGGCGCTTTTCCGGCCCCTCCGACGGCGTCGCCGCTGCATCCTGGCATGCGTCGGAAGTGGTCCGGGTGTTCGAATACGAGTACCCCGAGTCGGCGGAGGCCTGAGTGCTCTGGCGGATCAAGGCCCGGGCCGGTTATTGGCTGGCGCGCCGATTGTTCCATTGGTCATGGATGGTTCGGCAGCCCCGTGGCTGGGCCTGGCTTGAAGGCCAGTTTGCGCGCATGGCGAACCTGGGCGACGTCGACGCCCAGAGCTTCTACGGGCATATCCTGACGTTTCGCGGCCAAGGGCTCGGCGCACGGGAAGAAGGCATTCGCTTGCTCCGCCTGGCAGCACTGGCCGGTGACGGCAAGGCCGCCTATCAGGTTGGCGTCATCAGCCTGGCAGGCTCTACCACCAAGGCGCCGGATCCGGACGAAGCGGCGCGTTGGTGGGCCTTGGCCCTGAAGGCCGGGCATCCGCTGGCCGAGATCAAGCTCAAGGCGCTCGAGAGCAAGGAACCCTGAAACCGTTTTTTTCGTGGCGAGGGAGCTTGCTCCCGCTGGGCGGCGAAGCCGCCCCAAACCAGTCTGCTCGATCAAGCAGGCACACCGAGGCGCTGCCCAGAGGGTCTGCTAAGCAGCCCAGCGGGAGCAAGCTCCCTCGCCACGGGATGATCACCACTCACAGCGTGATTATCACCCACAGGGTTTTCACCTGAAGCTCACAGCGAAAAACCCAGTTCCGCCACGGGCGCCTGCTCAACCAGCCCGTTAATCAGATACAAACTCCCCCCGACGATCTCCTTGGCATGGTGCTTGGCCTGCGAAGCCATTTCCGCCAATTGGCTGGCATCCAGCTCTGCACAGGCCTCGGCGCGCAGATGCACCACCCCGATCGACAACGACAGCAAGGCGAAGTCCTGTCGTATGCCCTGTCGGTTCAACGCGGTAAAACATCCAGCTTCCAGATGCTCGGGCCGGTAGAAGCGGCGGCAGTGGTTCTGGAAGTCGCTTAGCAGTTGGGTCAGGCGCTTGCGCCAGTCGTCCGGGCCGAGGACCAGCAGGAAGTCGTCGCCGCCGATGTGGCCGACGAAGTCGCGGCTGGGGTCAATGCGTTCGTTCAGGCATTGGGCCAGGCACAGCAGGACTTCGTCACCGCGACCGTAGCCGTAGATGTCGTTGAAGGGTTTGAAACTGTCGATGTCGACGTAGCAGATCACCGACTCCTGGCGCTGCTGCAGCAGGCGCGTAAGGCACTGCTGGATGGGCACGTTGCCCGGCAGCAGAGTCAGCGGGTTGGCGTAGCGCGCCTGTTGGATCTTCAGCTCGGTGATGAGCTTGAGCACGTCGATCACCCGGCCCAGGCCCAGGTAGCCGCCGTTGAGGGTGATGATGAAGTCTTCTTCGATGCGCTGGCGGGCGCGGCTGGTGATGAGGCGGCTGACTTGTTGCAGTGACTGGCTCAGTTCAACCGCGAGGAAATCATCGCTCATCAGGCGGCTGATGGGCTTGCGAGCGAACAGGTCGGTGGCGAAAGGCTTGAGCAGGGCATCCGAGAGCGAATGACGATGGACGATGCCGCACGGTTGGCCACGGTCGTCCAGCACCGCCAGGGAATTGAGGTTGGCCTGGCGCCGGAACGCTTCCAGTACCGCTGCCGTCGGTGTGTCGTGGGCGACTGCCGGTTGTTCGTTGAGCAGCGCAGTGAGGTCGTTGACTTCATCGCCCAGCGGCACCACGCCGCTGTCCTGGCGGGGCATCAAGGCCTTGGCGTCCTGGGATGGATGCTCCTGGGGCCGGGCGAGCAAGTATCCCTGGACCAGGTCGACGCCCATTTCGATCAACACGGCGAGCTCTTCCGGCAGTTCGATCCCTTCGGCGATCACCTGGGCCCGTGAAGCCTGGGCGATCTTGAGAATGGAACCGACGAATTCACGCTTGAGTGCGTCCTGGTGAATGCCATCGATGAAATGCCGGTCGATCTTCACGTAGTCAGGTCGCAATTCGGACCACAGCCGCAGGCTTGAATACCCGGCACCAAGGTCATCCAGGGCAATGGAAAAACCCATGGCTCGATAGTGATGCAGGGCGGTTTGCAGCAGCTGGAAGTCATCGATAGGCGTTTGTTCGGTCAGTTCGATAACCACCTGGCTGGGCGGAATGCCGAAGTCCTGTAACAGCTGCAGGGTGCGGCCGGTCTGGTGGGCCGATTCGAGCAGCGATTCTGGCGAGACGTTGAGGAACAGTTTGCCCGGCAGCTTCTGTTCATTGAAGCGCTGGCAGGCGCTGCGTCGGCAGGCCAGCTCCAGTTCGCTGAGGCGTCCGGCCTGGCGCGCCACGGACAATAACGCGATGGGGGAGTGCAGCGGGCTGTTCGACGGGCCACGGGTCAGGGCCTCGTAGCCGAGGATGCGTCGTTCGGAAAGACAGATGATCGGTTGGAACAGGCTGTGCAAACCGCTTTGACTCAGGATTGAGCTCAAGGCACTCAGCTGTTCTGTCGTGGTCATGGCGATCTCTGGCGATAAAAAAGGACTGGGCGCAACCCCTGCTGGGGTGCGCCCGGTCCTGTATTTCACGACAGACTGATGTCAGTTTGATGACACTCCGACGAGCGCCACCATTAAAAGGCCATCACCTCAATGTTTGGCGACCGCCGTATTGAGTTTGAGGTAATCGAGCAGGATCCGACCGGTTTCGCTCAGATAGGCGTCGTCTTCCGGCTTGGTTTTTTCCGGCTCGGTGATCAGATCTTCGTCTTCCTTCTTCAGCTCTTTGAGCGGCTCCTCGCCCTTGGCCTTGCGACGCAGGTTTTCCATGGTCAGTTGCTTGGCTTCGATGTCGGCATGCTGCGCGCGGCGCTCGGCTTCGTTGAGGGTGACGGTTTTTTCCATCATCAACTTCTGCGCCAGGGCCAGCTTGTCGCGAATGAACACAAACTCCGCGTCTTGGGCCGTGCGGGCGTCATGCTCGGATTTCAGCTGGGCCAGGTACGGCTTGAACGGGTCCACGGCCGGCTTGATTGCAGGCCGGATGGTGTCCCACGGCATGGCTTCGGGCAGGGCGCTCTCACCGATTTCCTTGGTGTCGATGATCGACGGGTAATCGATGTCAGGCAGCACGCCCTGATGTTGGGTGCTCTGCCCGGAAACCCGGTAGAACTTCGCCAGGGTCAGTTTCAGTTCGCCGTGGTTCAGTGGCTGGATGGTCTGCACGGTGCCTTTGCCGAAGGTCTGGCCGCCGATGATCAGCGCGCGGTGGTAGTCCTGCATGGCGCCGGCGAAAATCTCCGAGGCCGAGGCCGACAGGCGATTGACCAGCAGGGCCATTGGTCCCTTGTAGAACGCGCCGGGGTTCTCGTCTTCGAGCACATCGACCCGACCATCGGCGTTACGCACGAGCACGGTCGGGCCTTTGTCGATGAACAGGCTGGTCAGTTCCGTGGCTTCCTGCAACGAGCCGCCGCCATTGTTGCGCAAGTCGATGACCACGCCGTCGACCTTTTCCTTCTGCAGTTCGGTGAGCAGTTTCTTGACGTCGCGCGTGGTGCTCTTGTAGTTCGGATCCCCGGCGCGGAAAGCCTTGAAGTCCAGATAGAAAGCCGGAATCTCGATGATGCCGAGCTTGTAGTCCTTGCCGTCCTGCTTGAGCTGGAGGACCGATTTTTTCGCGGCCTGTTCTTCCAGCTTCACTGCTTCACGGGTGATGGACACGACTTTGCTGGTCTGGTCGTTCGGCGCATTGCTGGCCGGGATGACTTCCAGGCGGACCACCGAACCTTTCGGGCCGCGGATCAGCTTGACCACTTCGTCCAGGCGCCAGCCGACCACGTCGACCATTTCCTTGTTGCCCTGGGCCACGCCGATGATCTTGTCCGCCGGGGCGACCTGCTTGGTCTTGTCGGCAGGGCCCGCCGGCACAAGGCGCACGATCTTGACCTGATCGTTATCGCTCTGCAGTACCGCGCCAATGCCTTCCAGGGACAGGCTCATGTTGATGTCGAAGTTTTCCGCGTTATCCGGCGACAAATAATTGGTGTGCGGGTCGTAGGACATCGCGAAGGTATTGATATAGGCCTGAAAGACGTCCTCGGCGCGGGTCTGGTCCAGGCGCGCGAGTTGATTCTTGTAGCGCTTGGTCAGGGTTTCCTGGATCTGCTTGGGATCCTTGCCGGCGATCTTCATACGCAACACTTCGTCCTTGACGCGTTTGCGCCACAGGTCGTCGAGGTCGGCGGTGCTCTTGAGCCATGCGGCGTCCTTGCGGTCGACCAGCAAGGTTTCCTTGGCATTGAAGTCGATCTTGTCGACGCCCTTGTTCAACTCGGCAAGGGCGTAGTCCAGGCGCGCCTTGACGCGGTCCAGGTAGCGCTTGTAGATAATGAACCCGGCGTTGAGGTCGCCGCTCTTGAGGAAGTCGTCGAACTGGGTCTTCCACTTGTCGAATTCGGCGATGTCGCTGGCCAGGAAATAACTGCGCGACGGATCAAGCAGCTTCAGGTAGCTGTCATAGATGATGACCGAGCGCGCGTCATCGAGTGGCGGCTTGCTGTAGTGATGGCGCTTGAGCAATTCAACCACGTTGAGGCTGGCGATCACCTCGTCGCGATCGGGCTGAAGCTTGTCCCAGCTGTTGGCCGCGAACGCAGTGTTCGAGAGCGCTGAAGCGCCAAGGCCAATAAAGAGGGCAAGTGCAGTGCTGGGGAAAAAGTGCTTCATGCTGATTCGACGCAGGGACAATTGATCACGCATATTAGGCCGTCTTTGAAGTCGCCGGTTCCATGTGGCCCGGGCGCATAATGCAAGAAAGCCCGGCGTTGTTACAGCAGCGGGCCCAGTCGAGACTCACTATGGAGGCACCGTGAAAGCATTGCAAGGCGTTGAAGGCCAAGTGGTATGGGCAGATGAGCCAAGTCCGGCGTGTGATGCCGGGCAAGTTCGCATCCGTGTAGCGGCCGCTGGCCTGAATCGGGCCGATTTGTTGCAGAAAGCCGGGCATTATCCACCGCCACCCGGCGCCAGCCAGGTGTTGGGGCTGGAATGTTCCGGGGTGATCAGTGAAGTCGGGCCGGGTTCCTCCTGGCAGGTCGGCGACCGGGTTTGCGCCTTGCTGGCAGGCGGCGCAATGGCCGAGGAAGTGGTGGTCGATGGTCGGCATGTGTTGCCCGTGCCGGAAGGCCTGTCACTGGCCGAAGCCGCCGCGCTGCCTGAGGTCTACGCCACCGCGTGGCTGAATCTGTTCCAGCTGGCCGGGCTCAGGCCGGGTGAAAAAGTGCTGCTGCATGCCGGCGCCAGCGGCGTCGGTTCGGCCGCGATCCAGCTGTGCAAGGCGTTCGGCAACCCATGCTGGGTCAGCGTCGGTTCGGCTGAACGACTGGCCTATTGCGAAGCGCTCGGTGCCCAGGGCGGCGTGGTGCGCACCGACGATATCAACAGCCTGAACGACTTCGGGCCGTTCGACGTGATCCTCGATCCGGTCGGCGCGAACTACGCCAGCCTCAACGTGAAACTTTTGTCAGTTGACGGGCGCTGGGTATTGATCGGGCTCATGGGCGGGCGCACCACCGAACTCGATCTGGCCCAGGTGTTGGGCAAGCGTATCCAGTTGCTGGGCTCGACTTTGCGCAGTCGCAATGATCAGTTCAAGGCCGACCTGATCGCCGAGTTGGGGCAGCAGGTGTGGCCGTTGTTCGCCGACAAGCGCCTGAGCCCGCAATTGGCCAGGACGTTTGCGATCAGCGATGCCGAGGCGGCGTTTGCCGAGCTGGCGACCAATCAGGTGTCCGGGAAATTGGTCCTGGTGGTCGATGACAGCCTGAGCTGATCGGGAATCGGTCCCCTGTGGCGAGGGAGCTTGCTCCCGCTGGGCGGCGAAGCCGCCCCAATCCGGACGACGCGACTGTTCGGAAGGATCGCGTCAGCCAGCTTTACGACTGCTTCGCAGCCGAGCGGGAGCAAGCTCCCTCGCCACAGGGACTGGGGTGTTTTTGCCGCCCGGTGTTTATTTCCAGGTATGAATCGGCCAGCCGGCCGATTCGGCGTGGGCCTTCAGGACCGGGTCCGGGTTCACGACGTGCGGGTGATCGACCTTGAGCAGCAACGGCAGGTCATTGCGCGAGTCGGAATAGAAGCTCGCACCTTCCAGGTTTTCTTCCTCGGCGTCCAGCCAATCCAGCAGTCGGGCGATCTTGCCTTCGCGATAGGTCAGGGTGCCCACGGTCTTGCCGCTGTACACGCCATGGGCGACGTCCAGCTCGATCGCGAGGATCTCATCGATGCCCAGGCGTTCGGCGATCGGCTTGACCAGGTGCGTGCCCGAGGCCGAGATCACCAGGATCCGGTCACCTGCCTTGCGGTGCTCGGCGATGGCCTTGGTGGCGTCGCTGAAGATGATCGGTTCGATGAAGTCTTCCACCCACGGCGCCACCAGATGTTCGATCTCTTCCGGCGTGCGGCCGATCATCGGTTCCAGGCTGAAGTCCATGTACTCTTCCATGCGCAGCTTGCCGTGGCTGTAGGCGTCCATCAGCTCGTTGTTACGGCGCATGAACGACTCGGGATCGACCCAGCCCAGGCGCCCCATCTGCTCGCTCCAGAGGGTGGCGCAGTCGCCGTGGATCAGGGTTTCGTCCAGATCAAAAATTGCCAGAGCCATCAACGCGCTTCCCTTTTCAAGATATCTTCGAAATCAACCAGACCCTCAGGCTACCTCACACAGCGCCGATGGATCGATGGAAACTGCCAGCCGTGCACCATCGGGATGCAGGTCGGCAGCCGAGCGGTTGAGCACATCCACCACCAATTCCACGCCGCGGGCCTCGACCCGGTAGCGGATCACGTTGCCCAGCAGGCTGTGGCTGCGGATCAGCGCGTCGGGTTCGCCGTTGCGACTCAGCTCGATGGCTTCCGGGCGAATGGCGATGCGACCGTTCACCGGGCGTTGCAGCAGCTTGCTCGCGGCGTCGGCGTCGAGCAGGTTGTAGTTGCCGATGAAGCCGGCGGCAAAGACATCGACGGGCGCAGTGTAAAGGGTCTCGGCATCGCCGCTCTGTACGATCTTTCCCTGATTCATCAGGAAGATCCGGTCAGACATGGTCAGGGCTTCTTCCTGGTCGTGTGTGACAAAGATGGTGGTCAGGCCCAGTTCCCGCTGGATCTGACGGATCTGTTCGCGCAAGTGCTTGCGAATCCGCGCGTCCAGCGCCGACAGCGGCTCGTCCAGCAGCAACAGGCGCGGCCGGGTGACCAGGGAGCGGGCCAGGGCCACGCGCTGGCATTGGCCGCCGGACAGTTGATGCGGGTAGCGGGCGGCAAAGTCATGCAGCTCCACCAGTCGCAGAATCTCCAGCACACGCTGGTGACTGTCCGAAGCGTCGACCTTTTGCATGCGCAGGCCGAAGGCGACGTTCTGCTCCACGGTCATGTTGGGGAACAGCGCATAGCTCTGGAAGACCATGCCGATCCCGCGCTTCTGCGGACTCAGCGGCACGATGTCCTGGCCGTCCAGCAGGATCTGGCCCGCATCCACCGCTGTCAGGCCGGCAATGCAGCGCAGCAGCGTGGACTTGCCGCACCCGGAAGGGCCGAGCAGGGTGACGAATTCGCCCTTGTGGATTTCGCAGTTGATGTCGCTGAACACCGGCGTGCCGGCGTAGCCTTTCTGCAAATGTTGGACGCTGACGTAGCTCATTGGCTTTTGTCCTTGTTCAAGATGTTGGCCGCCCAGGTCAGGACCAGTACAAAGAAGAAGTAGGAAATCACCAGCGCACTGGTGAAATGGCCGCTGCTGTTGCGCATGTTGTTCAGGTACACCTGCAGGGTTTCATAGCGGGTGCCGACGAGAATGTTGGCAAACACGAACTCGCCGAACAGGAACGAGAAGGACAGCAGCAGCGCCACCATCAGGCCCTTGCGCAGGTTCGGCAGCACCACCAGCAACGCGGCCTGGAAAGTGCTGGCGCCGAGCAGTTGGGCGGCGTCCATCAGGTCGCGCAGGTTGATGGCTTGCAGGTTGTTGGTGATCGCCCGGTACATGAACGGCAAGGCGACGGTGAAGTAGCAGCCAATCAGGATCCACGGCGTGCCGACCATCGCCAGCGGCCCGGAGCCATAGAGCTGCAACAACCCCACCGAAGACACCACCGGCGGCACTGCGAAGGGCAGCAGGATGAGGATGTTCATCAGCGCGTCGAGTTTTGGGAAGTGATAATGCACCACGAACAGCAGCGGCAGGATCAGCACCACCGAGAGCACCAGCGCGCCCACGCAGACAATCAGCGATTGGCCGAAGGCGTGTAGAAAGCGCGGGTCGCTCCACAGCTGCAAGTACCACTTGAAGGTGAAGCCGCTGGGCAGCACGGTGGCCGACCAACTGCTGGCGATGGAATAGATGAGCGTGCCGGCCAGCGGCAGCAGCAGGATGGCGAACAGCAGGTACACCACCGCTCGATGATAGAACCCGGCCGGGCCCGATTCAGCGCGAGACATGGTAGCTCCTCTTGAGCAGCAACTGATGGATGACGGTCACCAGGGTCATCAACGCCACCAGCACCACGGCCAGGGCGCTGGCCATGTTCGGGTCGAGGGAAATGTCGCCGGAGACCATCGCCGCGATGCGGATCGGCAGGACGTTGAAATTGCCGGTGGTCAGCGCATAGACCGTCGCGTAGGCGCCGAGGGCGTTGGCCAGCAGGATCACGAACGTGCCGAGCAGCGCCGGGGTCAGCACCGGCAAGCCGATGTGCCGCCAGAACTGCCAGCCGCTGGCGCCCAACAGGGACGCCGACTCGCGCCAGTCTTCGCGCAGCGCGTCGAAGGCCGGGTAAAGCAGCAGCACGCCCAGGGGGATCTGGAAATAGGTGTAGAGAATGATCAGCCCGGTTTTCGAATACAGGTTGAAATCCTCGATGATCCCCGCCTGCTTGAGCATGATCGTGATGCTGCCGTTGAACCCCAGCAGGATGATGAACGCAAAGGCCAGGGGCACGCCGGCGAAGTTGCTGGTCATGTTGGCGAAGGCGTTGACGAAGTTGCGCAGCCGCGAATCGACGCGGCGCAGCGAGTAGCTGCCGAGCACGGCGATGATGATGCCGAACACGCTGGACCAGAAACTGATTTCCAGGCTGTGCTGGATCGCCTGTCGGTAGAATTTCGAGCTGAAGATCTTGCTGAAGTTGGCCAGGCCCCAGCCGAACTCTTCCGATTCCAGGCTGTTGACCAGCACCCAGAGCAGCGGGGCGACCTGGAACACAATGAAAAAAATGGCGAAGGGCACCAGGCACAACACTGCCAGCCATTTGCCGCGCGTCATGGCATTCACTTGAGCAACTCCTGGCAATAGGGTTTGTCGTGGGCGACGCCGAGCAGCTGGCAAATGGTGCCGCACAGTTCGGTTTGCCGAGGGGCCGCGTTGGCGTCAAGGCTGAAGCCATCGCCGAGGACAAACAGCGGCACTTCTCGTTCTTCCGGTAGCAGGCCGTTGTGGGAGCGGTCGTTGTTCATGCCATGATCGGAAGTCACCAGCACCTGATAACCGGCGTCGAGCCAGGCTTGCAGATATACCGCCAGGTTGATGTCCGCCGAGCGGGCGCTGTTGCGGTACTGCGGGGTGTCGAGGCCGTGCTTGTGACCGGCGTCGTCGATGTTCATCGGGTGCACCAGCAGGAAATTCGGCAGGTAGCGCTGGCGCAGGTGTTCGGCATCGGCGAACAGATGGGAATCGGGGTAGTGGTCATTCCAGTAGAAGTGTCCGTATTGAATCGGCAGGTCGGGGTTTTCGGTATGGCGATCACGACCGGCGACGAAGGGTGACACGTTGTACAGCTCGCTGACCCAGTGATAGGCCGCGGCCGCCGTACTCAGGCCGGCGTCGGTGGCGTAATGGAAAATGCTGCGCTGGTTCGACAGGCGCGAGACATTGTTGTGCACGATCCCGCTGTCGATGGGCACGACGCCGGTGAGGATGCATTCGTAGAGTGGGCGGGACAGGGCGGGCAGTTCACATTCCAGTGTGTAGAGCGCCGCGCGTCCTGCGCCGACATACGCCTGCAAATGTCCCATGGCATGCCGGGCGACTTCGTAGTTGAGGCCGTCGAGCACCACCAGGATGACGTTGTGCTTCATGGGGACCGGGACTCCGGGCAGGTGTCGCTGAGATATCGGGTTCACAGAAGTCCATTGTGGAAGCAGGCCCTGTGGGAGCGAGCTTGCTCGCGATGAAGACGACACGGTTCAACTGCGGGACCGTGTCATCGTTCATCGCGAGCAAGCTCGCTCCCACAAGGCTTGCTCTCACAGTTGGATTTCCAGGTGGATCTCCAAGCGGGAGCTAGCGCCTCACTTCATCTCGACGATGACTTCTTCATTCCACTGCTGTGGCAGTGCCTTGGAGGTCTTCTCCCACGCGTCGGCATCCTTGATCGGCGTCACGCCTTTGTACTGCTCGTTCGGCAGCAGCTTGGCCTGGACCTCTTCCGGCAGTTTCAGGTGCTCGGCGCGGATCGGCCGGGCGTTGCCCTTGGCCAGGTTGATCTGGCCGGCGTCGCTGAAGATGTATTCGCGGGTCAGCTTGGCGGCGTTCGGGTGCTTGGCGTATTTGTTGATGATGGTGGTGTAGCCGGAGATCACCGAGCCGTCGGACGGAATCAGCACGACGTAGTCATCCGGGCTGGCCATCTTGGCCTTGTAACTCAGGCCGTTGAAGTCCCAGACCACGCCGACTTCGACTTCACCTTTTTCCATCGTGGCGATGGTCGGGTTGGCCATGGACAGGCGGCCTTGCTTGGCGATATCGGCGAACAACAACAGGGCCGGTTTAATGTTCTTCTCGTCGCCACCGTTGGCCAGGGCCGCAGCCAGCACGCCGTTGGCGGCCTGGGCGGCGGTGCTCACGTCACCGATGGAAACTTTGTACTTGCCGGTCTTCAGGTCGGCCCATTTGGTCGGCACTTCGGAGCCGTGCAGCAGTTTCTTGTTGACGATGAACGCAATGGTGCCGGTGTAGGCCAGGGCCCAGTTGCCGTCCTTGTCCTTGGCCCAGTCCGGGATTTGTTCCCAGGTGCTTGGTTTGTAGGGCTGGACCACGCCTTGCTTGACCGCGATCGGGCCGAAGGCGGCACCGACGTCGCCGATGTCGGCGCTGGCGTTGTCCTTCTCGGCGGCGAACTTGGCGATTTCCTGGGCCGAGCTCATGTCGGTGTCGATGTGTTTCAAGCCATAGAGTCTGGCCAGGTCGTCCCAGGTGCCTTTCCAGTTTGCCCAGTCATCGGGCATGCCGACGCTGTTGACGGCGCCTTCCGCTTTCGCAGCGGCTTCCAATGTTTTCAGATCGGTATCAGCGGCCATGGCGGCGGTGCACATGGCAATGGTCGAGCCTAACAGTGATGCCAGGAAAAGCTGTTTCATCCGAAGCTCCTATGGGCGTTTTCAACGCTGCGATTGCGATGGTGTTGGTCTAGGTCAGCAATACCTGAGCCAATGTAGGCGCGTCCCATGACATTTTGATGTCGATGCAAGGTTCGCCAGCAATCGTCGGGCTCATGAAGCGTCGCTGCGTCATAAGCGTAGACCATGAGTAAGCAACTGATCTGCAAGGCCTTGGCCGTTAATTTGCAAGCCGATGTGTTGACCGTTCAGCGGTTGTGTCATCTATCAGTCATGCGCAGTGCCTAGGCTTGCAGGCATGAGCCGTGGATTGATGTGCGATCGAATCCTGCCCCGAAACAGTGCTGGTCTAGTCCAGATAGGTAACGTTGATGCGCGTTGAGACAACCAAAGCGGTGACAACCATCGGACAGGTCCTGCAGGAGCAGCTCGATCACGGCTTGCTGGCGCCTGGTAGCAAGTTGCCGGCCGAGCGCAAGCTCAGCGAACTGTTCGGCACCACCCGGATTACCGTGCGCGAGGCGCTGTTGCAGCTCGAAGCCCAGGGCCAGATCTACCGGGAAGAGCGCCGGGGCTGGTTCGTGTCGCCACCGCGGCTGGCCTACAACCTGATGCAGCGCAGTCATTTCCACGCGATGGTCAGTGCCCAGGGACGAGTGCCGTCGACCCAGGTGATCTCGGCCCGCCTGCAACCCGCGTCGGCGGCGGTCTGTGCCTGGCTGCAATTGCCGGCGCTGTCCAGCGTCATCCAGATCTGCCGCACCCGGCGCATCGACGAACGCCTGGTGCTGTACGTCGAGCACTACCTGAATCCCGCGTATTTCCCGGACATCCTCCAATTTGATCTCAACCAGTCGATGACCGAGCTGTACGCTCGCCACTACGACCTGCGCTACGGCCGGGTGAAATTCGAAATCGTGCCGACATCGCTACAGCCGGAAGCCGCCGCGGCGCTGAAAGTGTCGGTCGGCAGCCCCGGCCTGCGGATTGCCCGGGTCAATTACGACCAGCATCAGCGGCTGATCGATTGCGACCTGGAGTTCTGGCGCCACGATGCGATTCATGTCGGGGTGGACGTGCCGGAACAGTCGGCCTGAGGCGCGTTCAGGAAACGTCGTTGAGCTTGGCCAGGATCCTGAACAGCACCGTGACGAGAATCAGCAACATGCCGATCCACATGGCAAATACCCCGACGTTCTTGTCGCGGAAATTGAAGCCGATGGCGAGCAGGATCATGCCGGCGATGATGGGCACCAGCATGGCGTTGAACGAGGTCATGGAAATCATGGCGACAGCCTTGTCGGGGGGGATAAGGTCAGTCTAGTTGGGGTTTGGCGAGGAAGGCGGGTATGCACACACCGTGACGCATGCTCTTGTGGCGAGGGAGCTTGCTCCCGCTGGGTGGCGCAGCCGCCCCAAATCCGCGACTGAACGCAGATGTTGCCAATGCTGCGCATTGGAGCGGGAGCAAGCTCCCTCGCCACACAAAGGCTTACGGCAATTCGCGAGACGCGTAGAACGCGCTCAGCACTTTCACCAGGTGCGCCAGGTCGTGGCTGCCGCAGAGCTCGCGGATCGAATGCATTGCGAAAGTCGGCAGGCCGATGTCGACGGTGCGTACGCCCAGCTGGCTGGCGGTGATCGGGCCGATGGTCGAGCCGCAACCCATGTCGCTGCGCACCACGAAGCTCTGCACCGGCACTTCCTCGGCCATGCACAGATGGCGGAAGAACCCGGCGGTTTCGCTGTTGGTGGCGTAGCGCTGGTTGCTGTTGACCTTGATCACCGGGCCGGCATTGAGCTTGGGGCCGTGGTTGGCGTCGTGCTTGTCGGCATAGTTGGGGTGTACGCCGTGGGCATTGTCCGCTGAAACCAGCAGGGATTTCTGAATCGTGCGTACGAACTCTTCACCTTCGGGCAGCAGGCGGCGCAGGGTCTGTTCGAGCATCGGACCGTCGGCGCCACACGCCGAGGTGGAACCGACTTCTTCGTGGTCATTGCACACCAGCACGCAGGTTTCTTCGGTGTCGGCGGTCAGCAAGGCCTGCAGGCCGGCATAACACGACAGCAGGTTGTCCAGGCGCGCACCGGTGATGAAGTCACCGTGCAAACCGATGACCGCTGCGCTTTGGGTGTCATAGAAGCTCAACTCGTAGTCGAGCACCACGTCGGCGTTCAAGCCATGTTCCCGGGCCAGCTGGTCGGTGAGCACGGCACGGAAATCAACGCGTTCGTCACCGGCGAATTGGGCGAGGATCGGCGGCAGTTCGTTCTGCGGGTTGATCGCCCAGCCCTGGTTGGCTTCACGGTTGAGGTGGATAGCCAGGTTCGGGATCGTGGCAATCGGCGCCTTGAAATCGATCAACTGGCTCTCGACCTTACCGTCGCGGCGGAAGGTCACCCGCCCGGCCAGGGACAGGTCGCGGTCGAACCACGGCGCCAGCAGTGCGCCGCCGTAGACTTCCACGCCCAGTTGCCAGAACCCGTGGCGTTGCAGTTCCGGCTGCGGCTTGACCCGCAGGCATGGGCTGTCGGTGTGGGCGCCAACCAGGCGGATGCCGTCGTGCAGCGGTGAGTTGCGGCCCAGCTTGAAGGCAATGATCGAGGAATCGTTGCGCGTGACGTAATAACGACCATTGGCCTCGGTGGCCCAGGTTTCGCGCTCATCAAGACGCTGGTAACCCGCCGCTTCCAGGCGCTGGGCAAGGCTGGCGGTGGCATGGAACGGGGTGGGGGAGGCCTTGAGGAAGTCGATCAGGCCCTGGTTCAACTGTGCACGCATAAAGAACTCCAGACAGCAATGGGCGGGAGTTTACCGTATTGCTGATGGATGGGGAGCCATCCTGTTCGCTGCGTAACTTGTGGGAGCGAGCCTGCTCGCGATAGCGTCAGGTCAGTCGGCTTGGTTATCAACTGGCACACCGCTTCGCGAGCAGGCTCGTTCCCACAGGGGCATGCCGTGACTCAGAACGGTGCAGGGCACTCGAAGCGCAGGCGCTCGCCGCTTTGCGGGTGTGTGAAGCTGAGCATGCTCGCGTGCAGGCACAGCCGTGGCCAGGCGGCCAGGGCTTGCGGGTGGGCATAGAGCCCGTCGCCCAGCAGCGGATGGCCGATGGAGAGCATGTGCACGCGCAATTGATGCGAGCGTCCGGTGATCGGCGTCAATTCGACCCGACACCAGTCACCGCAACGCTCCAGTACACGCCAGAACGTCAAGGCATGCTTGCCCTGTTCGTGGTCGACCACATGGCGGGGCTTGGTCGGCGGGTCGTAGCGCAAGGGCAGGTCGATGCTGCCGCTGTCCAGCTCCGGTTGGCCCCAGCACAGTGCCGTGTAGGCTTTTTCGGTTTCTCGATCATGAAATTGCCGGGACAGTTCGCGATGGGTGTCCGGGTCACGGGCCAGCAGGATGATGCCGGACGTTTCCCAATCCAGCCGGTGCACGATTCGCGCTTCCGGATAACCGTTTTCCTGCAGGCGGGTGATCAGGCAATCTTTGTTGTCGTCCGCCCGGCCAGGCACGGAGAGCAGCAGGGTCGGCTTGTCGACCACCAGTACGGCGGCGTCCTGGTGGATGATGCGGATGTTGGACAGGGGCATTGAACAGTCTCGTAACAAACGCCAACGGCGGCTCGAACCCTTCTCCTTGTCCTGTGAGGGGGAGAAAGGCCCGAGCCGCCGTGGCACCTGCTGGGTCGATCAGCGATCCGGCAGGGTGATATTGAGTTCCAGGATCGAGCAGCTGCCCTGGCTTTCCAGCGCGACATGCACGTCATCGTTGCCGATATTGACGTACTTGCGGATCACTTCCACCAGTTCCTTCTGCAAGGCAGGCAGGTAATCCGGGGTACTGCGTTGGCCGCGTTCGTGCGCCACGATGATCTGTAGACGCTCTTTCGCGACCGAGGCGGTACTTGGCTTTTTGTTGGCACGAAAGAAGTCAAAAAGGTTCATTACCTACCTCCAAACAGGCGCTCGAAGAAACCTTTCTTCGTGACGTCGAGGAATCGATGCTCGACGGTTTTGCCCAGCAGACGATCGACCGCATCGCTGTACGCCTGGCCGGCGTCGCTCTGGTCGTCAAGGATGACCGGCACGCCGGAGTTCGAAGCCTTGAGTACCGCCTGGGATTCCGGGATCACGCCCAGCAGGGTCACCGCGAGGATTTCCTTGACGTCTTCGACGCCGAGCATTTCGCCGTCGCTGACGCGTTGCGGGTTGTAGCGGGTCAACAGCAGGTGCTCCTTGATCGGCTCCTCGCCGTTCTCGGCGCGCCGGGATTTGCTTGCCAACAGGCCGAGCATGCGATCGGAGTCGCGTACCGACGAGACTTCCGGGTTGGTCACGACGATCGCTTCGTCAGCGAAGTACATGGCCAGGTGGGCACCTTTCTCGATACCGGCCGGGGAGTCGCAGACCACGAATTCGAAGTCTTCCTTGAGTTGCATCAGGACTTTTTCCACGCCTTCCTGGGTCAGCGCGTCTTTGTCGCGGGTCTGGCTGGCGGCCAGTACGTAGAGGTTCTCAAGGCGCTTGTCCTTGATCAGGGCCTGCTGCAGGTTCGCTTCGCCATTGACCACGTTGACGAAGTCATAGACCACGCGACGCTCGCAACCCATGATCAGGTCGAGGTTACGCAGGCCGACGTCGAAGTCGACGATGACTGTTTTGTGGCCGCGCAAGGCGAGGCCGGTACCGATAGCGGCGCTGGTGGTGGTCTTACCCACACCACCCTTGCCGGATGTAACCACGAGAATCTTGGCCAAGGTGTTTCACCCCTAAGGAAAAAGGACTTTGTCAGCCCCTGAAAAACATCTCTGGAAAAACTGCTGCAACTGGACAGGCTTGGCTGGAATCGGATGCGGGCGGGGTCTACCTTGGGTAAACACTGCCTGATCCTTTTTCCTACGTCATTCAAGCCGTTTTCGCTAGGTTTTAGAGATGCTTGGAAAATGCGGCAGTATCCGTTAAAGCCGAATGATGTTCAACACGTCGCCCGACAGGCTTACCTGGACCCCGGCACCCCATAACGGGTCGCGCCGCAAGTCCTCGGAAACCTTGTATTGCCCGGCGATAGAGACCAGTTCAGCGCTCAACTGCTGACAGAAGATCCTTGCCTTGGTGTCGCCCTTGACACCGGCCAGCGCACGGCCGCGCATCGGGCCGTATACATGGATGTTGCCATCGGCGAGAAGTTCCGCACCCGGGCTGACCGAGGACACCACGACCAGGTCGCCGCCCTGGGCGTAGATCTGCTGTCCGCCGCGCACCGGCGAGGTGATCACACGGGTCGGCTTGATGGTCGGCTCCGGCGGTTTTTCCGGTTTTTTCGGTTCCGCCGGGCTCAGCTCCAGTACGCGTTCACGGGCGCCGGAGGGTGGCAGTACCGGAATGTCCACGGCGATGGCGGCGGCGATGTCTTCGATGCGGCTGGCGCGGATCGCCAGGGTGCGTAGCCCATGCTGGCGGCAAACGCGCATCAGCCCCGGCAAGTCGACCGAGCCCTCACCGGCCGGCAGCTTGTCCAGCGCCAGTACCAGCGGGGCATTGCTGAAAAAATTCGGCGCCTGGGCGACTTTCGCCGCGAGTTGCCGGTCAAGGCCTTCCAGGTCGTTACGGGCCAGCTCCAGCACCGTAATGGCGAGCATGCTGCCCTTCAGCTGGAACACGGGATCTTGGTCTAGCGGTTCGGTTTGGCTCATGGTCGGCGTACAACGGCTTGTCACTAAAAGTGCCGAGACTTATAACGAGATCGTCCGCGAGCCGCAAGCCGGGTCGAACGATGTAGAATGCGCGGCCCAGGTATTAATGGAAGCTGTAATGGATCGCCCGCGTTTTCGAGCTGCTTTTTTTCATCCGCGTTTCTGGCTGCTGTGGTGCGGCCTGGGGCTGTTGTGGCTGATCATCCAGTTGCCTTATCCGCTGCTGTTGCGGATCGGTCGCGCCTTGGGGGCGCTGATGTATCGGGCGGCCGGCGACCGACGGCGCATCGCCAGTCGTAACCTGGAACTGTGTTTTCCCGAAAAATCCGCCGCCGAGCGCAAGCGTCTGCTCAAGGAAAACTTCGCCTCCACCGGCATCGCCTTCTTCGAAATGGCCATGAGCTGGTGGTGGTCGCGTTCGCGGCTGGCGAAGCTGGCCCATGTCGAAGGCCTGGAGCATCTCAAGCAGGCCCAGCGCGACGGCAAGGGCGTGATCCTGATGGCGCTGCATTTCACCACGCTGGAAATCGGCGCGGCGCTGCTCGGCCAGCAGCACACCATCGACGGCATGTATCGCGAGCACAAGAACCCGTTGTTCGACTATATCCAGCGCCGGGGCCGCGAACGGCATAACCTCGATTCCCTGGCGGTAGAACGTGATGACGTGCGCGGCATGCTCAAATTGCTGCGCGCCGGCCGGGCAATCTGGTACGCACCGGATCAGGACTACGGCGCCAAGCAAAGCGTGTTCGTGCCGCTGTTCGGCATCCAGGCGGCCACGGTCACCGCGACCAGCAAATTCGCGCGCCTGGGCAAGGCACTGGTCGTGCCGTTCGTTCAGGAACGCCTGGCCGATGGCAGCGGCTATCGTCTGGTGATCCAGGCGCCGCTGGAGGATTTTCCCGGCGAGACCGAAGAGGCTGATTGCCTGCGCATCAACCAATGGGTCGAGCGCTCGGTAAGCCAGTGTCCCGAGCAATACCTCTGGGCCCACCGGCGATTCAAGACCCGGCCGCCCGGCGAGCCGAAGCTGTACGATAAACGCGGTTGATCATATAGCCCTATGACTGGACACGGAGTATCGCGATGACCCCAGCTGAACCGGTAACAGGTTTGATTCTTTCCGGCGGTGGGGCTCGAGCGGCGTATCAGGTCGGTGTATTGGCGGCGATTGCCGAGTTGCTGCCGGAGGGCGGTCGCAACCCGTTTCCGGTGATTGTCGGCACCTCTGCCGGTGCGATCAATGCGGTCAGCCTGGCGAGCGGAGCGATGGACTTCAAGACCGCCATCGAACGCCTGACGGCCTTCTGGCAAGCCGTGCGCAGCCACCAGGTGATGCGCAGCGACTGGCGCGGGGTCATGGGCCAGGCGACGAGGTTCATTGGCCATAGCCTGCTCGGCCTGGGAGCCAAGCTGCCGGTGGCGCTGATCGACAGTTCGCCGCTGCGCGAACTGCTCCAGGCGCAATTCCATGGCGCGGGTATCGAGCAGGCGATTGCCGAGCACCAGTTGCGCGCGGTGGCGGTTACTGCCTTTGGCTACGAATCCGGCCAGGCGGTGACCTTCTATCAGGGCCGCGGCACCATCGACGCCTGGCTGCGTCATCGGCGTATCGGTGTGCCCACGCAGCTGTCGGTGGAACACCTGCTCGCCAGCTCGGCGATCCCTTTGCTGTTCGCGCCGGTCAAGATCGGCCCGCAATATTTCGGCGACGGCGCGGTGCGCCAATCGGCACCCATCAGCCCGGCCCTTCACCTGGGGGCCAACCGCGTGCTGGTCATCGGCGTCAGCGGCAACCCGCGCGGCGTGTCGGCCCAGGATCCACTGGAACGCAGCTACACCGGCCTGCAGCCGACCCTGGCGCAGATCGGCGGCCATATGCTCAACAGCACGTTCATCGACAGCCTGGAAAGTGACATCGAGCTGCTTGAGCGCCTGAACCGATTCAGCCACATGCTGCCAGACGATGTGCCGGCCCACGCCCTCGGCGCGGCACCGGTGGAAGTGCTGGTGATTTCCCCGAGCCAGCCGATCGACGAAATTGCCGCGCGCCATCGCCAGGAGCTGCCCCGAGCGTTGCGGGTATTCCTGCGTGGGCCGGGTGCGACCAAGACGAGCGGTGCCAGTGTGTTGAGTTATCTGTTGTTCGAGAAAGGCTATTGCAGCGAACTGATCGAGCTGGGGCGACAGGATGCCCTGGCGCAACGCGAGGCCTTGATACGATTCCTGAGGTTGGCCCAGCCCGAGGTTGCGCTCGGCCTCGCGGCGAATTGACCGGCGACCCCGACCGGCCTGGGCAGTCCTTTCCTATCCGCGCCAGGCTGATCACTCGGCCTTGTTCTGCGCCTCTTCAAGCTCCTTCAGGCGCTTATCGATCAGTTGGCATTTGTCCGGTACGTCCTTGCTGGACGTTTCCAGGTTCATCGCCTGCAATTCTTCATTCATTTCCTTGGCCTTGGCCGGATCCTGTTCGGTGAGCTTGGTCACTTTATCCGCCAGTTGCTCGCGCTTGATGGTCGCCTCTTCGGGTGTGCAGGTGGCCCAGGCGGGCAGGGCGCAGGTGAGGGTGGCGGCGAGGGTGAGTTGGATGAGGTTTTTCATGGCTCGGGCCTCGTATTCCTTTGTTGGGCAGGTAGACGGTTGAGGCCGGGCTGCCAGGGAAAGTTCATTTGCGCGGTTCCCGGTAACGAGGTTTCCCGATTTTCAGGATCGTCTGGTTTCGGATGAATGGTCGCGACACCCCGCTCAAAGCTCGAACGGTTGGTTGACGTCAAAATGATGGCTCATTAATATCGCGCCACTATTTTGATGTCACTGATTTCGAGGGATCGAACATGTTCTCACCCGCCCCTTGGGCGAGGTTGTGCCTGGCTTTGCTGTGCCTCTCTCCGCTTACCCTTGCTCTCGCCGCGCCGACGCCCGGTGACACCGACCTGATCCGCGAGCGCCAGAACCGCTTGCTCGAAGAGCAACGCCGGCGTCTCGAGGAACTCAAGGACTTGCCCGGCAAGGAGGCGCAACCGGCCCAGCCGACGACGCCCGCCGAGACTCGCTGTTTCACGATCAAGACCATCGAACTCAAAGGCGCCGACAGCCTGTCCGCCAGCGAGCGCGAGCAGTTGCTCAAGCCCTACATCGGCCAATGCCTGGGCGTGCCGCAGCTTAACGAACTGCTCAAAGTCATCACCGACCATTACATCGAGAAAGGCCTGGTCACCAGCCGCGCCTACCTGCCGCAACAGGATCTGTCCGCCGGGCATTTGAGTGTGTTGGTGGTGGAAGGGCGTCTGGAAGGCCTGAAGGGCGCCGAGAACAGCCGGTTGTCACCGCTGGAGTTGGCGATGGCGTTTCCCGGCAAGACCGGCGAGTTGGTCAACCTGCGGGAAATCGAACAACTGGTGGACCAGCTCAATCGCCTGCCCTCGAACCAGGCAAAAATGGAGCTGACCCCCGGTCAGAACGTCGGTGGCAGTGAAGTACAGGTGACCAACGACCCGCAAAAGCCCTGGCGTGCCGGCCTGTCCCGCAGCAACGACGGCCAGCGCAGCACCGGCGAGCAACAGTGGGGCACCAGCTTTGAATGGGACAGCCCGCTGGGGTTGGCCGACCAGTTGATGTTGCGCGGCGGTCACGACGCGATGACCGACCACCAGCACACCTCCAACAACGCCATGCTTTATTACAACCTGCCCTGGGGCTGGTGGAACTTCAGCTACACCTACAGCCAGAGCGAATATCGCTCGCAGATCCCGGCCAACGGCTTCAACTTCAAGCAGACCGGCGACAGCCAGAACCATCAGCTGCGCGTCGAGCGGGTGATCCATCGTGACGCCGTCAGCAAGACCTCCCTCAACACGGGCCTGGCGTACCTGCGCACCAACAACTTCATCGAAGACAGCAAGCTCGATGTCAGCAGCAATCGCCTCAGCGAAGGCCAATTTGGCATCAACCATGGCCGCCGGATCGGCAACGCCTTCGTCAACCTGGACCTGGGCGTGCAGCAAGGCATTGGCGCCTTCGATGCCCAGGGTGATAACGACCCGGGCCCCGGCCAGGCCGACGCGCGTTACCGCAAGTACACGGCCACCGCCAGCTACCTGCAACCCTTCAAGGTGTGGGGTGAGTCGTTCAGCTTCAGCAGCCTGATGACCGGCCAGCGCAGCGAAGACGTGCTGTTCAGCCCGCAACGCATGAGCCTGGGCGGGCAGTCGTCGATACGTGGCTACAAGGACCAATCGTTGTCCGGCGACAGCGGCGGCTACTGGCGCAACGACCTGCGCTGGAGCCGCCCGGTGACGCTGGAGTGGCTGCGCCCGGTGTTCGCCGAATACGGCACCAGCCTCGGTTATGACCAGGGCGTGATCCGTGGCGATCGCTACAACGACGATCAGCACGGGCGTATGTCGAGCAACTCGCTGGAGCTGTTTGCCCGTGGCCAGCACCTGAGCGCCAGCGTCACCTTCGCCCATTCCCTGGAACGTCCGGATGCCCTGACCGAGCGCGAAGCGCCGATCTACTTCCGCGTAGACGTATCCATCTAATCTGCTGCAACGAGACCTGATCATGGACGACCGCCAACACGCCTTCCTGGCCCGCCAACCTTCTGCTGCCCTGGAAAACCGCGAGCGGTTTCTCGGGATGCCCAAGCGCGGCCTGGCGTTCCTGTTGGCCAACGTCATGTTCTGGCAACCGATGTGGGCCCAGGCCGACGGTATCGTGGTCAGCGCCCCGGGCACCGGCCTGGATCGGGCCGGCAATGGCGTGCCCATCGTCAACATCGCCAAGTCGAATGCCAACGGTCTGTCCCACAACCAGTTCAAGGACTACAACGTCGGCAGCAACGGCGTAATCCTCAACAACGCAACCTCGCGCACCCAGTCCACGCAGCTGGGCGGGATCATCCTCGGCAACCCGAACCTTAACGGCGCGGCCGCCACGACCATCCTCAACGAAGTCAACGGCGGCAGCCCCAGCCAGTTGCGCGGCTACACCGAAGTGGCCGGGCAATCGGCCCATGTCATCGTCGCCAACCCCTACGGCATCAGCTGCAATGGCTGCGGTTTTATCAACAGCCCGAAAGTGACCTTGAGCACCGGCAAACCAATCGTCAAAAACGGTCGGCTGGATCGTTATCAAGTGGACCAGGGCAGCGTCGCCATCGAAGGCGCGGGCCTCAACGCCAGCAATGTCGATCACTTCGAAATCATCACCCGCAGCGCCAAGATCAATGCCGAGATTCAGGCCAGGAACCTGACGATTGTCGCTGGGCGCAACGACGTCAACGCCGACACCCTCAACGCTACTGCCCGCGCCGACGACGGCAGCGCCAAGCCGGAACTGGCGATCGACTCCTCGGCGCTGGGCGGGATGTACGCCGGCGCGATCAAACTGGTCGGCACCGAGGCTGGGGTTGGGGTGAAGCTGGACGGCAAGTTGATTGCCAGTGGCGGCGATATCCAGCTCGATGCCAATGGGCATTTGAGCATGGTTGATACCTCGGCCAGCGGGGCGGTCAACGTCAAGGCGGCGAGTCTTGACGCGAAGGGCCCGGTTTACGCCGGCACGACGTTGAATGCGCAGACCCAGGGTGACCTGAGCAATCAGCAAACCCTCGCCGCGCGGGACAGCATCACGTTGAATGCCGGTGGGCAGTTGAGCAACAGCGGCATTATTGAAGCCGGAGTGAATGCCGACACCACGCGCAATGCTTCGGGTGATGTGAGCCTCACGGCCCAGAGCCTGAACAACAACGGCAAGAGCATCGTCGCCAGCCGTAACCTCACGGCCAACGTTACGCAAACCCTGAACAACCAGGCCGGCACCCTGAGCGCCGGGCAAACCGCCACGGTAAAAGCCGGGACGCTGGACAACCAGAACAAGGGGCGCGTGCTTAGCAGCGGCGCGCTGGGCGTTACTGCCGACAAACTCCTCAACACCCAAGGCACCGTCAGCAGCAACGGCAACCTGACGGCCAATGTCGGGCAGTTGATCAACAACGCCGGTGAGCTCAGCAGCCTGGGCAACGTCACGTTGCGCGTTGCCTCGCTGGATAACGTCGCGGGTCTGGCGGCGGCGGGGCAGATGCTCGACGTCAGCGCCAGCGGCCAGATAAACAACCAGGGCGGGCGCCTCACGGCGAGCAAGAACGCCCAATTGAGCGCCGCGTCGCTGGACAACCGCCAGGGCTCGCTTTCGACCCAACAAGGGCTGAACCTGAACCTGGCGGGGCAACTGCTCAACGCGCAGGGCAGCGTGATCAGCAGCGACACGCTGCAGTTGAAGGCCGGCCAGGTGAACAACGCCGCCGGCCGCATCGCCAGTGCCAAGGCGCTGGAGGCCAGTGTCACCGGCCTGGATCAACAGGGCGGTCAGTTGTTCAGCAACACCAGCGTTGCGCTCGACCTCAACCATGGGCAGTTGAACAACCAGGGCGGGCTGATCAATGCCCCCGGCAGCCTATTGCTGAAAAACCTGGCGGCCGTGAACAACCGCGACGGCGAAATCTCCAGCAACCAGGCGTTCAGCCTGAATGCCACCAGCCTGGACAACAGCGGCGGCAACCTGAGCAGCGATGCAGACCTGACCGTAAACGTCGACGGCACATTGACCAACGTCGATGGCGAAATTTCCAGCGCCGGCCTGACCCGGCTCAACGCGCTGGCCTTGAATAACAGCAACGGCCAGGTGCTCGGCGATAACGCCTTGGACATTGACGTGGGCGGTGCGCTGGACAACCGCAACGGCGTCCTCGGCTCGGGCAAGGCTGTGACGATCAAGGCGGCCAGCCTGAACAACAGCGCCGGCGGCCAGTTGATAAGCGACGGCAGCCTGACCGCACGCATCAGCGGTGTGCTGGACAATCAGAAGGGCGAGGTGGTTGCCAAGGGGGCGATAGATCTGCAAACCGGCCATCTCGACAACCGCGGCGGTCGTCTGGCCGGCTCTGACCTGCTGAGCGTGCACAGCGATTCCGTTGATAACCGTGGCGGGAACCTGCGTGCCGACAAGGCCTTGCAGTTGACGGTCGATCAACTGGACAACCGGGAGGCCGGGGTCATTTCCGGCAAAAGCAGCGTCTCCTTCGACGGCGCGCGCCTGGACAACCGCGCGGGGTTGCTGACAAGCGTCGGCCCGCTGACCTTGAAAGCCAATGAAGTACAGAACGGCCTCGGTCGCATCTCCAGCCAAGGCCAACTCACTGCCAACCTCGGCGCCCTGCAACAGCAGGGCGGTGCGCTGGTCGCTCAAGGCAACCTGAGCCTGAGTGCCGACACGCTGGATAACCGCAACGGCGGTTTGGTCGGCACCACAAAGGCACTGGATCTGCAGGTCGGGCAGATCGACAACCGCGCGGGCGAATTGTCCGCCGGTCTTGGCGCAACGATAGGCGGCCAGCGGCTGGACAACAGCGAGGGCGGCAAGCTCATCGTCGGCACTGACCTGGAAATGAAAGTTGCCGAGTTGATCAACCAGAGCAAAGGGCTGATCCATGCCCAAGGCCACATGACCTTGAGCGGCAGCTCGCTGGACAACAGCGAGGGCCTGCTCAACAGCCTCAACGGACTGGTGATCACCCTCGATAACGCACTGTTGAACAGCAAAGGCCTGATCAGCAGCGAAGGCGAGTTGACTGTCGAGGCGGGCAGCCTCGACAACACCGCGGGCAGCCTGAGCAGCGCCGCGATGTTGTCGATTGCCAGCGGTGCAGGGTTGATCAACCAGGGCGGCTCCATCAGCACCGACGCCGCACTGACCGTCAAAAGCGCCAGCCTGGACAACAGCCAGAAAGGCCTGATCTCGGGCAAGGGCGCGACCCAGGTCACCACCGGGACCCTCGACAACAGCCAGGGCGGGCTCCTGACCTCGGGCAATACCCTCACGCTCAACGCCACGCAGGTGAACAACGCCGCCGGCCGTATTGCCAGCAGCCAAGCCTTGACCGCGTCGATCACCGGCCTGGATCAACAGGGCGGCGAACTCTTCAGCAACACCAGCCTCAGCCTGGACATGAACCAGGGCCAGTTGAACAACCAGGGCGGCTTGATCAACGCCTCGGGTGCGTTGCTGCTGAGCAACCTCAAGGACGTGAATAACCAGGGCGGGGAAATTTCCAGCAAACAGGCGTTCACGCTGGCGGCAGAAAACCTGGATAACAGCGGCGGCAAACTGCTGAGCAACCAAGGCCTGATGCTCAGAATTGCCCAAGTGCTGAACAATGCCCGCGGCGCCATTTCCGCCGCCTCGCTGGACAGTCGCAGCAACCGCCTGGACAACAGCGACGGCTTGATCAGCAGTCGTGACCGACTCGACCTGACCGTTGACACCTTGCTCGACAACCAGCGCGGCTCGTTGATTGCCGACGGCGCCCTGTTGCTGGTCGCTGATCGCCTGGACAACCGCGCCGGGAGCATCGCTGGCAAGACCGAGCTCGATGCCAGCGTCAGCGCGGTGGATAACCGTCAAGGCACGTTGATCAGCACCGACGCCCTGACGCTGAAGGCCTCCAGCCTCGACAACCGTCAGGCCGGCCTGGTCGGCGCGACAAAAGCGCTGGATCTCGACGTGGATGAGCTGGACAACCGTGGCGGTGAGCTGTCGGGTAACGCCGACGTCACGCTGGTCAGCCAGAACCTCGATAATAGTGACGGCGGCCAGGTGTTCGCCGGACAAGCGCTGAAGCTGACGGTCGATAAACTGCTCAACCGCACCAAAGGCCTGCTCAGCGCCAAGACCGAACTGGAGCTCAACGGCGGCTCGCTCGACAACAGCGGCGGCTACCTGATCAGCCAGCAGAACCAGCTCATCAACCTGAGCCGCGACCTGCTCAACAACCAAGGCCAGCTCAGCAGCGAAGGCACCCTGAACGTCACCGCCGCCCACCTGACGAACACCGGCGGCAGCCTGTCCAGCGCGGCGGACCTGACCGTGCACAGCCTGGGGCGCGTCGACAACCAGGGCGGCGAACTGGTCACCGACGGCGCGTTGCTGCTCACCAGCGCGGCGCTGGACAATCGTCAGCAGGGCAATATCAGCGGTAAAGGTGCGGTAAACGTCACCACCGGTGCCTTCGACAACAGCCAGAAGGGCCGGCTCAACAGTGGCGGCACGCTGAACCTGACGGCCGCCCAGGTCACCAACCAGGACGGCGGCCGCATCGGCAGCCAAGGCGCGTTGACCGCGTCGGTTACCGGCCTGGACCAACAGGGCGGTCAGCTGTTCAGCAACACTTCGCTGAGCCTGGATATGCACAACGGCCAGCTCAACAACCAGGGCGGCTTGATCAACGCCCCGGGCACCTTGCTGCTGAAAAACCTCAACGGCGTGAACAACCAGGGCGGCGAAATCTCCAGTGCGCAAGCCTTTACCTTGGCCGCGCAAAACCTCACCAACGACAGCGGCAAGCTGCTGAGCAGCCAAAGCCTGACCCTGCGCATCGCCCAGGCGCTGAACAACGTCAAGGGTATGATCGGCGCGGCCAGCGTCGATGCGAAGGCGCAAAACCTGAACAACAATGGCGGCACGATCACCAGCCGCGGCGGCCTTGAGCTGACTGTCGATCAACAACTGAACAACCAGGCCCAAGGCCTCATCAGCGCTGCGCAACTGCTCAACCTCAACAGCGGCGACCTGAACAACCAGGGCGGCAGCGTGTTGGCCGGCGGTGCGTTGGTCCTCAACGCCATGGCCCTGAACAACAGCGCCAACGGCCTGATCAATGCCCAAGGCGACCTCACCCTCGGCGCCGACTCCCTGGATTCCAGCAACGGTGGCGAAGTGTCGGCCAAGGGCGACATCAACCTGACCCTGGCATCGCTGACGCAAGACGGCGGCCGCCTGCTCGGCGAAAAAGCCGTCACCCTGAACCTCGGCAACGGCGACCTGAACAATCGCAACGGCCTGATCACCGGCAAAGGTCCGCTGACGTTCAATGCCTTGCGCGACCTGAACAACCAGGGCGGCGAAATCTCCAGCAGCCAGAGTTTCAACCTCAAAGGCCGGACCCTGGATAACAGCGGCGGCAAGCTGATCAGCAGCCAGAACCTGGGCCTCGACGGCCAGGCGCTGGTCAACCAGAACGGCTTGATCTCCGGCTGGCAAGGACTGCTGGTCAACGGCGCGAGCCTGGATAACCGCAACAACGGCACACTGTCCAGCCGCAACGGCAATGTGAACCTCAACCTGCTGGGCAACCTCCTCAACGGCAACGGCGGGGCGCTGGTCAGCCAGGGCAGCCTGGACGTGACGGCCGTTTTGGTGGACAACACCAAGGGCATTCTCAGCAGCGGCGGTGCGCAGAACCTCACCCTCAGCGGCGCGTTGGATAACGGCCAGGGCGGCCTGATCGACAGCGGCGCGGACCTGACCATCAAGGCCACTTCCGTGGCGAACGCCAGTGGCGCGGTCAATGCTCAGCAGGCGCTGACAGTCGACACCGCCGGGTTGAATAACCGCCAGGGCAGCCTGATCGGCAATGCAGCCGTCAACCTGAACCTCAATGGCGTGCTCGACAACAGCGGCGCCAAGCTTGCCAGCGCCGGTCCGCTGACCGTAAAAGGCGCGACCGCGATCAACAACCAGGGCGGCCAGATCGCCAGCCAGGATCAACTGACCCTGCTCACCGGCACCCTGGACAACAGCAACACCGGCACCGTCGCGGCAAAAAATGCCTTGGCGATCACCGCCACCGGCGCCGTGCAGAACCATAGCAACGGCCTGATCTACAGCCAGACGGCTGATGTCGAACTGAATGCCGCAAGCCTTGCCAACGGCAAGGGCGAAATGCAGGGCCAGACCGGCCTGGACCTCGAACTGAGCGGCAACCTCGACAACCAGGGCGGCAAACTCATCGCCCAGACCGGCGACGTCAGCGTTGGCGCCGCCAGCATCGACAACCGCGGCGGCACCCTTGCCGCACTTAAAGGCGCGATTGAAGCGCGCACCGTGGGCGTATTGCGCAACGGTCTGGACGTGAACAACAAGGGCGGCGTTATCCAGGGCCAGCGCCTGAACATCCGCGCCTTGGCCGGCCTGAACAACAACGGCGGACGAATCGCGGCCCAGGCCGGCGATGTCATCATCAACAGCGCCGACTTGAACAACCGCAACGGTGGCCTCTACGCCACCGGGCTGGTCAATGTCAGCGGCGCCAACCTGGATAACAGCGCCGGCCAGATCGCCGGCAATCGTATCGAGCTGGGCTTGAGCGGGGTATTGACCAACGCCGCTGGCATCCTGGAAAGCGACAGTACAATGGCGCTGCGCGCGGCGAGCGTTAACAACCAGGGGGGCAAGCTACGTGCGTTGGGTACCAGTGGCAAAACCGACTTCCAAATCGGCGGCCTGTTCGATAACCGCAACGGCAGTGTCGAAACGGCCAACGATGAGCTGACCCTCAACGCCGCTGACTTCCAGAACCTCGGCGGCAGCGTAGTGCACACCGGCAACGGCACCTTTGATATCTCCACCACCAACCTCACCAAAGCGGGCGGCAGCGTCGTCACGCGTGGAGCCCTGACGCTCGCGGCAGACAACTGGACCAACAGCAGCGTGATCCAGGCGGGACGGCTGACGGTTAATGTCAACAACCTGACCCTGACCAGCAGCGGGCAGTTATTGGCGTCCAACAGCTTCGTGGGTAGCGGCAGCAACTGGAGCAACGACGGGCTGATCGCCAGCGATGGTACGGCCAACCTTTTGCTGGGCGGAGCTTATAGCGGCAATGGGCGCTACAGCAGCGTGGGCAGCCTGGGATTGACGGCCGCCTCGATGAACCTGGGCAGTGCCGGCAGCGTTGCCGGTGGCGACATCTCGAATATCGGAATTTCCGGTCAACTCAACAACTCTGGCCGGGTGACGTCTGCCTCTGGAATGACCGTCAACGCGGGCTCAATCAACAACTTCGGGACCTTGGGCAGCAGTGGCAACCTTCGCCTGGCTGCGTCCAGCCTGCTGAACCAGAACGGCTTGATCTTCAGCGGCGGCGACATGGCGCTGCGCGTCAATGACTTTACCAACCGTTTTGCCGACGTTTACGGGCTGGGCAATGTCAGCATTGGTCGTGACGACAATGGGGGTTGGAGTGCATCGATTGCCAACGTCTCGGCGAGTATTGAGAGCGGAGGGGACTTGACCCTGGCGGGTGACCACATCGAGAACCGCAAGGATGTGTTTGAGGCTACGGGTGGGTTGGTTTCGGGGGCGATTGGGCTGCAGTGTTTTACGTGTTCGACGTTTGATGTGTTCGAACCTCGCTTTCCTGGGTACCTGGTTTGGGTTGAAAACTATCAATCGCAGATCGTCAAGGACTCGGCATCCGCCAGTTTGACAGCAGGACAAAATTTTATCGGCAACGGTCGAGAACTAACGAATAACGCTTCCGCTATCAGCGCAGGCAACGACCTGACGCTGAACTTGCAGAACTTTACCAATCAAGGGGCGGCTGTTGGTAATTACAGCGTAAGGCGTTCCTTTAACGGTCCCGGCGAAAATCTGAGTGCTTGGCGAGCGATCATGGATTACAACGCTGCCAACGACCCCGCTTATGATTCGGGGGCCGCTGGTTACTTGAATGGACATTTCATCAGCCCGAACTTGCGCGTATGGAACAGCCAAGGTGTTGAGTCTCTTTCCCGCATAGGTGGCCGTCGCGCGGGTGGCGAGGCGATGCGTTACATCAGGTTTGGGTCGATTTGGATAGAGTATGACGGTGGATTCTACGATTTCACTCCAGCGCATTACGACGACGGAGTGCGAACCCAAGCCCCAAGCTTCGTCAGGAACGCCGCTTTCTTCGAAAACACCATCACCTACGACGGCCCCTCAGACTACGCCAATGCAGTCGTTCAGGCAGGTGGTGCAGTCCGTATCAACGCAAGCCAGAACCTGACAAACAGTGTCGTCCGCGAGGGCGTCACGTTAAGCAGCGGTCCTTCGAAAGTAGGCTCGACCAAACTCGGCGGCCAAGTGACGCCGACCGTTGTCGAGATCCACGGACAGCTACCGCCTGACCTGGCACAACAGCAACTCAACCCATTGACCCTGCCAGGTTTCAGCCTGCCTACCGGGCAAAACGGTCTGTTTCGCTTGAGTGGCCAGGGTGGGTCGGCCCCGCAAGCGACACAGCCCCACATCGGACCACAAAGCTGGAGCATGAGCAGCGCCTCGATCAGCACTGCCCAGCGTCAGCAAGACTTGCCGGATATCCAGACCCGTAGCGTGCAGATCGGTGCCAGCGCCCCAGTGGCCTCTAGTGATCGACAACTGACCGCGACCACTCGTCAAACCACCGACAGCAATGTCAGCGCCAGCGCTCTCAATGTCAGTGCGCCCGTCGAAAGCGGCCACTCTACGCCAATGCCGGCTCGCAACAGCGGCCCTGGCGCTGTCACTCAAGTGGGGGGCGTCGACGGGACCAACCCAACGACGAACGTCGTTTCTACGCCAGTGACGAGCCAGACCATCACGCGCGTTCAAGGCTTGCCGGATACCTCGTTCAAATCCAACCCGCAGAAATACCTGGTCGAAACCAACCCGGTGCTCACAGACCTCAAGCAGTTCATGAGTTCGGATTATTTGTTGGAAAATCTCGGCTACGACCCGGACCAGAGCGCCAAGCGTCTGGGCGATGGTTTCTACGAACAAAAGTTGATTCAAGAGGCCGTCGTTGCGCGAACCGGCCAGCGCTTCATCGACGGCCAGACCTCTAACGAGGACATGTTCAAGTACCTGATGAACAACGCCATCGCCAGTAAGCAGGAGCTGGACCTGGCCGTGGGCGTGAGCCTCACCTCGGAACAAGTTGCGGCGCTGACTCACGACATCGTCTGGCTTGAAGAGCATGTCGTGAACGGCGAAAAAGTCTTGGTGCCGGTGTTGTACATGGCACAGGCCAACAACCGCCTGGCACCGAACGGGGCGTTGATTCAGGGGACTGATGTTCAGTTGATTGCTGGGCAGGATCTGAAGAATGCGGGGACTTTGCGAGCGACCAATAACCTCAGTGCCAAGGCAACTAACGACATCGTTAACAGTGGGCTGGTCGAAGCGGGTGGGCGGCTGGATCTATTGGCGGATAAGAATATCGTCAACAAGGCCGGCGGTATCCTTGCAGGACGTGATGTGAACCTGACCACTACCACCGGTGATGTGCTCATTGAGCGTTCCATCACGGCCAGCGGTGACAATAAGCGCCTGCATCGCGAATACGTCGACAGTGCTGCACGTATCGAAGCCGCGAACGATTTGACCATCAAGGCTGGGGGCAACTTCACCAGCAATGGCGGAGTCCTTCAGAGCGGGCGAGACACCACTATCAATGCAGTCGGTGATGCCAATATTGTCACCGCCGAACAGCGTAACAGTGGAACGCTCGGCAGACAGACTTCAAGCATCACTCAATATGGCTCTACGCTTGATGTTGGCAGGGACTTGGTCGTTCGTGCCGGACGAAACCTCGCGGAAGTGGGCAGCCAGATTGAAGCCAAGCGCGACATTGGCATGACTGCCGTGGAAAACGTATTCCTGAGCTCCGCTGCCAACGAAAGCCACTCTTATTCCAAATCCAAGAAAGTCACGACCCAAGAGGACCACGTCAAACAGGTCGGTAGCAGCATAAAGGCAGGGGGAGATATTTTCCTAAGCGCCGGCAAGAACATGGCGGTGGTCTCGACGCAGATCACCGCGGGGGACGAGGCGTATCTGGTAGCTGGCGAAAAACTTGAACTGCTGGCCGCGCAAGACACCGATTACTCGCTGTATGACAGGAAAAAGAAAGGCCGTTGGGGCAAGCAGCTTAAGCGGGATGAGGTTACCAAAGTCACTCACATCGGTAGCGAGATAACCACCGGCGGTAGCTTGAAACTGATGAGCGGGGGGGATCAGAAATATCAAGTTGCCAAGTTGAACAGTGGTGGTGATCTGACTCTGCAAAGCGGAGGCGCCATTACCTTTGAAGGCGTCAAGGATCTCGATCAGGAAAGCCACACAAAAACCAATTCGAGCATGGCCTGGAATTCCATGAAGGGCAAAGGCCACACTGACGAAACGCTGCGTCAAAGTGAGCTAGTGGCGAAGGGCGATCTGGTCATCAAAGCCGTGGACGGCTTGAAAATCGACATCAAACACATTGATCAGAAGACCGTCAGCCAAACCATCGATGCGATGGTACAGGCCGACCCTGAATTGGCGTGGTTGAAGGAGGCTGAAAAGCGAGGCGATGTCGATTGGCGTCGTGTGGAAGAAATCCACCAGAGTTTCAAGTATTCGAACTCGGGCCTTGGCGTCGCCGCCCAGATGGTCTTGGCAATTGTGCTGGCGGTGGTCACGGGCGGCGCTGGAGCAGGCCTGGTAGGGGCCGGCGCTGGAACCTTCTCGGCAGGCTTTGCCAATGCGGTTTTGATCGCGGTGGAAACCAGCGCAGTGAACAGCGCCATTAGCAACCAAGGTGATTTGGGCGCAGTTCTAAAAGACATCACCAGCAGCGAAAGTCTCAAGGGATATGTTGTTTCAGGGATGCTGGGAGGCATTGGAAGCAGTCTCGGCTATGACCCGACTAAGTTAGGCTTTGATTGGAATAGTGCCGGCCAAATCGTTCTGAAGACGACCGCGGACTCGGCAGTTCAAACCGCCCTACAAGGCGGCAGTTTGGGCGATAATTTTGTCAATAACCTGCTCGGCGCCGTTATTGATATTGCCGGAGCTGTTGCCGCCAATAAAGTCGGCAACCTGAACCTGCCTGAAGGAAGTCCGACCAAAATCGCCGCCCACGCCTTGGTCGGTGGTTTGAAGTCGATGGCAATGGGCGGGGATTTCAAGACCGGAGCCTTGGCGGGAGGAGCCAATGAAGCGCTCGTTAGGTATCTGGCGAAGCTGGCTCTACCCGAGGGGTATGATCCGAACAAGCCCGGAGCCGAGCAGGCTGAGGCCAACCTGTTGGCCATGTCGCAGTTGCTTGGTGTGCTCACAGCGGTGGTTTCAGGCAGCGACCCGACGATTGCAGCTAATATCGCCGCGAATGCCACCCAGTTTAATTTTTTAGGCGACCACGGCTATGGGCAGGCCGCGGCGTCTCTAGCTGAATACATGCTGAGCAACGGGGCGACTGCAGAGGAAGTTTCACAAGCTCAACGAGACCTCGCGCAGGGACAAGGTTTTGATGGCGTCCAACCGGCCAATGAGTTCATCAAGGCCTGGGGCCAGTTCATGCTCGGAGAGGCTACAAGGCTGGGGCTGCTTGCTTTTATCGGAAAGCTCGGTTCGTGGGGAACGAAAAGCGTAGAAGTACTCCCTGTAGTTAACAAGCCATTGGGCTTGGGTTCGACGGGCAGATCTACGCCTGCTAATTTGAGTGAAAAACTTGCAATGGAGCAGGCTATTTCAAATCCCGCCGCAGGTCGCCCGTTGCCCGTTCCGATGACTGATGCCCGATGGCCGGCAACGGATGGCTGGGTGAAAACGGCGCAAAATATCAATGGAATCGAAATTCACTATGTAAGAAACTCCGTTACTGGAGCAATTGATGATTTTAAATTTAAGTGAGTGAATATATGCTTGCCTTTTGCCTGGCTAACCTTGGTAACGCTATCCCATCAGTGCAGCGCTATTTGGGTGAAGTTGATGAGACTAGCTATACCCCATTATGTGTCGGGGAGAGTTACGTGGTGTATGCCCTGCTATTCATTTTCGATCGGGTGGATTTTTTAGTTCGGGCATCGGAACAGCCACCTTTTTGGGCTCCTAGTAATCTTTTTCGTTTGGTTGATACTAAAATTCCAGCGAACTGGGAGTTTCGTATTACTCAGGCGCATTCTGATTACGGCTGTCTTTTTGATACGTTTAAAATTAGCTATATCATGGGCTATCCTCTACTGGTGAATGACTATAAACACTATGCTGGTATCGTTGAGCGGGACCCTGTAGAAGTGCTGCGGTTCATTGAGAAAGAACTAGAGTTCATGCCGGGCTGATCAAAGTTTTTTGAAGAGTAATAGAGAAAAAGAAGAAAGCCGGGGGCTGAGAATATGAAAGAGAAAGGGGGGGCAAGAGAGGAAATAAAAGGAAAAAAAGGGGAAAAAAAGGGGACGGATCTATTTTTCTCGTGACTAGCGGAATGCTTCACATCTCTGATTTGCAGCAGGTGAAAATAAATCTGTCCCCTTTTTTCAGTACATTGGGGGAATAGATGATAGTTATTCATTTTGAAACCGGTGAGGAGTTAGAGTTGCCCTTGGAGTGTTTGGCAGGTTCGAACCTCAGAGGATTGGAGCTTCATCGTGCGGTTTTTGATAGTCTAGATCTCATAAAGACTGACTTTTCAGGCGCGAATTTGCGAAATGCGTCCTTTAATAATTCGTTATTAAATGGAGTGGTCATGCGTGGTGCTGCACTGATGAATGCCGCTTTAATTGGTGCGCAGATAAAAGCAGCAGATCTTTCGGGTGTTATGGCAGTTGGAGCCGATTTTTCCGAGGCTGACCTTTCAATGTCTAATCTGAAAGATTCGGATGTTGGTGGTGCTAGTTTTATCAAGGCGAATTTGTGTGGCGTTAATTTTGGCGTTAGGAGAATGGATGGTGCTATTTTTTTTGAAGCCATATTTAATGAAGAGACAGTTTGGCCTGAAGGCTTTGATCCTATAGGGGGAGGCGCAATAAAAGTATAGCGGAAACTTCCATGGGTGTAGATGTCAAGGGGAAAAAGGGGACGGATTTATTTCTCTGATTGTCGGCGGAGTGCTCCGCATCGTGATCCTGATTCGCAGTGGGTGAAATAAACCTGTCCCTTTTTACCAGCGAGCGGCCGATACTATCGATCAGCTTTAAATGGTGCCGGGATATGACGTTTCGTGAGTTGGAAAGACTTACTCAAATTGATTGGCTACCAGAAGACAGCCCTTCGTCTTTGACCGAATGGTATCTTTTGGTATGCGATACTCCACTAGATAACTTAAGTATAGGAGATGTATGTCGCGCAACTAGGCAAAATCTTTTTGTTAATGAGCTATTACCCTTTGCTGTGATATTACTACATGATGAAGTGTTGGCAGGAGAGAGATACGACGGCGAGCTGCTTGCAGCTCTTGCAAGTGTGAGTGCAGAGTGTTGGCAGGAAAATAAAAGTTTGGCGCAAAAGGCCGCTTGCGCTTTGGCCGAAGTGAAGAATTTAAGCCAAGATCCAGAACTGTTAAAGGATGCTTCGACTTTGATGAAAACGCTTGGCGTTTAAGTAGTTAGAAAAAAGGCAAAAGGGGGGCAAAAGGGGACGGGCAAAAGGGGACGGATTTATTTTCGAGGAATGTCCCGTCCTGAATAAGGTTTACACCTTCTGATCTGCTTTTCAGGAGGACGTAATGGAATCAGTAAAAAGGCGCAGTCAGCGAGACTACACGCTGACCTTCAAATTATCGGTCGTCGATCAGGTCGAAAAAGGCGAGCTGAGTTATAAAGAGGCTCAGGAGCGCTACGGGATTCAAGGCAAAACGACCGTTCTGACCTGGTTACGCAAGCACGGTCGGCAGGATTGGAGCCCGGGCACATACATTGGCTCGCCGAGGATGGGGTCTATGCCCGACAAAAACCGACCATTAACGCCAGAGCAACGCATCAAAGAGCTTGAAGAGCAGTTGGCGCTGTCCAATCAGAAAGCGCAGTTTTTTGAGGCAGTCGTGGATGTCTTGAAAAATGACTACGGTCTCTCTGTCGTAAAAAAGCGTCCCGGCAAGTCCTCGCCCAAAAACGAATCCAAAACCTGAGCATCAGCAGGGCTTGCCAGTTCATGGGGATAAGCCGCCAGGCTTACTACAAACGCAATCGCGCCGATGCGGCACGTCTCGCTCTGGATCAGAAAGTTGCCGATTTCGTTCAGCAAAAACGTCAGCGGCAGCCACGTTTGCAGAAAAGGGGACAGATTTATTTTCTCAGGAAAAAGGGGACAGATTTATTTTCTGAACCTTTGCTACGCTGAAAGCTTCCACGGAGGAGAGATCAAATATGCCCAGGATGGGACGTATCGTTTTGCCGGATTATCCACACCATATAGTGCAGCGGGGCCATAACCGTCAGGTGGTTTTTGCGGCTCCCGAGGATTATCAACGCTACCTGGCGGATCTGCGCGAGCTCAAGGATGCTTTTGGAGTTAGGGTCTACGCGTATTGTTTGATGACCAATCATGTCCATCTGCTGCTGGCCCCGGGTGAGTCTATCGCTGGGTTGGGGCAGATGATGAAGGCTTTAGCGGCACGTGCCACGCGTTACCGTAATCGGCTGGAAGGGCGCTCCGGTACCCTATGGGAAAGCCGTTATAAATCCAGCGTAGTGCAATCAGACGCTCATCTTCTTGCCTGTTGTCGTTACATAGAATTGAATCCTGTACGCGCTCAAATGGTGGCCGACGTAGCAGATTACAATTGGAGAAAAGGAGAAAAGGGGACAGGAGAAAAGGGGACAGATTTATTTTCTGAGCCTGTCCCGTCCTGAATAAGGTTTACACCTTCTGATCTAGAATGAGTAGAATAATTGTTCGTCCTGGCACCAATAAAATAATTACCGCCTATCTTGTTAATTAGAGAGATTTTATATGCTGTGTCCAAGGTGTGAGCAGGGAGATATTGTCGAGGCCAGAATTATAGCTAACGACACTTGCCTGTTCGTATGTCAGGAGTGCGAGGCCTCATGGTTTTTCTACGAAGACATTGGAGTTAAGGCCTTTGTCGATTATGGGACTTATATGGAAGGTCTAGGACTAAAGCCACTGTGGAGTGAGTTGAAAATCGTTCCTAGGTAGAAAAAGGAGAGAAAAAGGGGACAGCCGGATTGGAGTGTCTGGTTTGGGGCTGCTGCGCAACCCAGCGGGAGCAAGCTCCCTCGCCACGGGGATGGTGTCGGACTGTCAGGTGGCATGCGTCCTTCGAGAATGTAGGAAAAGCAGAAAAGGGGACAGATTTATTTTCTGAGCCTGTGATGATGCGGAGTGATCAGGCCCTGGTTGATTGTTTAGGGGCAAAGCTGATCGGAAAATAAATCTGTCCCCTTTTTGCAGTCCCCTTTTTGCATGAGAATGGGTACTGACGTTGGCAAAACGCCGGCAAACAACCAATGAACCCCGCGACGGGAAAACCTGGTAAAGGTCAGGGCGACACACGTGTTCCGCTCCCCTCCAACACTTTGCCGCCGGTTCGTCGTTGAAATTACCTGTTTAGTTAGGTGACGTATGTACGCATTGCCAGATGATTTTGATTTTTTGTTATTGTCAGGGTGTTACTTGGAGGTGGTTAGTTTTGGGGTGGCAATCACTAATCTAGATTTTGCACGTCCGCAGACGGTCCCCGGTATACCTCCCTATAAGGTCTCGTTCTGTATAGAAGGAAGGTTGACATATAAAGTGGACGGTGTCTTGGGGTGTCGAGAGTTTTCTGACTCGTATACGAGTGCGCCCTTATTAGATTTATTGCTCCAAGATGTCGTTTCGGTTAAAGCGGTTGAAGGCGCAACGCTGGAAATAGCATTCAACTCCGGTGACTTGATCGTTCTTGAAGCAGATGGCGAAAGTGCCTATGAGGCTTATTCGATTTGTCTGGATTCTGGTGAGGTTATAGTGATTTAGTTTTTAAAAAGACTGGCATTTTATTTTTGCTGCGTTGAGTATTGATGGTGGAAAAAGGAGGCTGGAAAAAGAAAAAAGAAAAAAAGGGGGCAGATTTTTTTTCTGAGCCTGTGATGATGCGGAGTGATCAGGCCCTGATTGATTGTGTAGGGGCGAAGCTGATCGGAAAATAAATCTGTCCTCTTTTTTTGATTATCTGTGTTAACAAAAAAGGGGACGGATTTATTTTCCTCGTGACTAGCGGAATGCTCAGCAGCTTGACCTGATTTGCAGTGGCTGAAAATAAATCTGTCCCCTTTTTTGTTGGTCCCCTTTTTTGTTTGGGATCTGGAAGCTGCGCTTGCATTTACGGGGGCGCCTGCGGTATTAAGGGCGTTGCTGGCTAGGCGGCTTGCTGCGGCTGGTGGTGCTGATATTGTGGTGGTGGGGGCAAAAGCAACTGGTCCGGTAGATAAGCTTCCACCTCTACGGCAAGCATATGTCGATGAAGTTAATAGTTTGTCAGAGATTAGTCTCAGTATGCGCGCGGCGGGTGCAACACCAGAGCAAGTCGCTCGCCAACTCCATCAGACACGCCGTGAGTTAGGTGTTCAATATAACGATCTAACACCACCTGATAAGCTTGTAGAGATTTATGAGCGAAACTTGCGAGTATACGGGGACAAACTTGGGCTATCCATTGATTGGCTGAGAGCTAAAGGCAAAAGCTGGGAGCAGATAACTGAGTCTGCAAGTCGTTCAGGCGGGAAGGATTTAGGTTTTTAAATATGAGTGATGAATTTACATCAATAGTACTGGGTGATGAATACGATGCGGTGTTGCGTAACGCCCTACACATTGTTTTAGTCAGGCTTGGTGCTGTAGGACTTGATAAGTCATGGGCGGTTGGAGGCTCTCAAGAAATTGAAGTCGCAGAGGTTGAGTTGATGGGTGGTAAAGTTAAAATTGAGTCAGAAACATTCGTAGGTCTTACTATATTCGGGCCTGAGTTTATTATTGATAAAATAGTCGATAAAGTGCGTCAGGAACTTTCTCTATAAGTAAGGTCTGAAGTAAGCCAATTTTAAATGACCTGAGTTGATCTGGCACCGGCCTTGCGCCGGTGTTTTGCACCCTGTCTGCACCCTTCCTATACCTATCCTGTAGTCCTCTTGCACTCAAGCTGAAGGGAAAAAGGGGACAGATTTATTTTCTGAGCCTTTGCGAATCCTGTATGCGCTCAAATGGTGGCCGACGTGGCAGATTACCAATGGTCGAGCTACGGAAGCCGGTTGGGTGATGGACCTGACAGCGGATGGCTGGATGTCGATCCCTGCTTCGTTGCTCTAGGCGCTACGACTGTGGAGCGGCGTCGTAGATATAAGGCTTTCGTGCATGAGGCCATACCTACAGAGCAGGTCCGATTGATCCGTGATGCATTGCAGCGAGGTCAGTTGACCGGGACAGGGCGCTTCGTTGATGAGGTAGAGCGAATTGTTGGTATTCGGGTAGAACAACGAGGTCAGGGGCGGCCAAGGGGGAAGAACGGAAAATAAATCTGTCCCCTTTTTGTGTTCTCATCGACTGCTGGGGGGAAGGGTACTACAGCTGGGGTTAAGCTTGGGGTTATAGGTGATGGTCCAAAAGGCGCAAGCGATTGGGCAAAATTGAGTGGCCAACTCACTGAGGCGACGAAAGGGAAAGGTAATTTCGGCATCGGTTCAGGGACCAGAGAGCAAGCAGATGTTATGGGAAAAGCTTGGGTTGGTAATGGGTATAAAGTAGCTAGTGACGGAAAAACTTTGGTTAGTCAAGATGGTTTGAGGCAGTATAGGCCACCTACTTACAAACCAAATCGGCAGGAAACCCAGGCTAATTTTGAGCAAAGGTTTCTAGGTCAGGAAACAAAGAAGTGGCAGTCAAATGCTCACTTAGATATTACGGATTAAACTATGAATGCAGAGTTAAAGCGGGTTCATAGCCCCGACATTTATAATCTTGAAAGTTACCATCCTGAATGCTCGGATAATTTTGGCTTCCTCCTGCAAGCGATGATTGGGCCGGCAGGTGAGGATGGTGAGGAGTCTTTTGAGATTGAGGTTTGCACTCCAAAATGGATTGAAAAGAACCTTGGAGAAGGGGGTGTTCTAATTGGAATGCATTACCTTATTGTTCGTGAGTACAATTATAAAAAAATTGTTCAGGCCATTGAAAAGTTCTTGTTGGGTTGTTCGGGAGCGAGCTGGAGCGAAGTTGCAAAAAAAGTATCAAGATTAGGTTTTTGGGAATTTGAGGCCTATGAAGATGGAGCTCCTGAGTAAGGAGAGAGAAAAAGCAGAGAAAAAGGGGACAGATTTATTTTCTGAACCTTTGCTACGCTGAAAGCTTCCACGGAGGAGAGATCAAATATGCCCAGGATGGGACGTATCGTTTTGCCGGATTATCCACACCATATAGTGCAGCGGGGCCATAACCGTCAGGTGGTTTTTGCGGCTCCCGAGGATTATCAACGCTACCTGGCGGATCTGCACGAGCTCAAGGATGCTTTTGGAGTTAGGGTCTACGCCTATTGTTTGATGACCAATCATGTCCATCTGCTGCTGGCCCCGGGTGAGTCGATCGCTGGGTTGGGGCAGATGATGAAGGCTTTAGCGGCACGTGCCACACGTTACCGCAATCGGCTGGAAGGGCGCTCCGGTACGCTATGGGAAAGCCGTTACAAATCCAGTGTCGTGCAGTCAGATGCTTATCTCCTTGCCTGTTGTCGTTACATAGAATTGAATCCTGTACGCGCTCAAATGGTGGCCGACGTAGCAGATTACCAATGGTCGAGCTACGGAAGCCGGTTGGGTGATGGGCCTGACAGCGGATGGCTGGATGTCGATCCCTGCTTCGTTGCTCTAGGCGCTACGACTGTGGATCGGCGTCGTAGATATAAGGCTTTCGTGCATGAGGCCATACCTAGTAGAGCAGGTCCGATTGATCCGTGATGCATTGCAGCGAGGTCAGTTGACCGGGACAGGGCGCTTCGTTGATGAAGTAGAGCGAATTGTTGGTATTCGGGTAGAACAACGAGGTCAGGGGCGGCCAAGGGGGAAGAACGGAAAATAAATCTGTCCCCTTTTTTCCTTTTTTCCCGTCCCCTTTTTTCCCGGTCCCCTTTTTTCCCTATGGGAAAAATGGTGCCCATATTGTTCCAGATGCGAGGAACTGAGATGCTATTCGCGAAAAAATTGCCGGATTGGCTCGTGGCGTGCTTCCGCGTTGCGCTACTTGGCGAGATATACCCTAATATTAGAGCCATCGCCGTCGGATATCATAATAGTGGTTCTGTGTTAATTCGATACTATCTTGATCGTCAGCCAACAGACTTTGATTTGGAGAGCCTAGAGGTTGTAGCTACAAATTTACATGCGCTGGGAGGGAAAGAGCAGGCGATCAAAAAAATTGATATCCAGTGCGTGCATGCGGAGGGTGCTAAGCGAGATTTAGATCCGATTAGTGGATTTTATACTCTAGGCGAGAGCACGAATAAAATGGTGCAAAGGGGACTGTCGGAGAAAAGGGGACCGGAGAAAAGAGGACGGATTTATTTAACACAGTTTTGCTTTTTTGGTGGTCCTTTTTTTTTGGCCACCTTCTGCGAAAATATCGGCTTTCGTGGAGTGCAATGATGAAGCAGCTAGAGTTTGAGAAGGTAGGTGATATAAATATTTTTTTTCCATATTTGTGTGTGTATTTTAAGGGTGGGAGTGAGCCGTTTATGGATATTGGAATATCTGAGAAGGGGGTTATTGAATTTAACTTTTATTCGAGTAAGAGAAATGTAGTTCTAAACATGTATCAGTGGAGTGAGCTATCTGAACGTGCTCAGCTTTTTCTAAAAGCTGAATTGCAGAATAAAGAATTCGAGTAATAAAAAAAAGGAAAAAGAGGGCAGATTTTATTTTTCTCGTGACTAGCGGAGCGCTCCACATCTCGATCTGCTTTGCAGTGTGATGAAGCGGAGTGATCAGGCCCTGGTTGATTGTGTAGGGGCAAAGCTGATCGGAAAATAAATCTGTCCCCTTTTTTCCTGTGCGATGTCATCTGGTGTTAATGCTATCGTGATAGGAAAATAGCTATGGATGTTGAACGTGTTTTTGAACGGCACTGCATTAAGGAATCTATATTGGAGCGTGAAACAGTGAATGTTTCTGGGTGGCTTGTCATAATTGATTTTGGCTTGTATGTGGTGGGAGAAAATTATTCAGAGCCGTTTGAGAGTGGGGATAAAATTCGCTTGTTGAATAGTGATATAGCTTATTCGGTACGCGACACTGTTCTCCCTTTGGGGGGTGGAAAAAGTTTTATTTTTCATCGAGTAAAAATAGTCGGTTTTTTTGATAGAGGTTCCGGTTGTTTTGAAGTGGAATCGATGATGTTGGAAGATATTCCTGGAAGATATGTTTCTATAAATCTCAGTGCGGAGTTTATAGCCCTGGCTAAAGCGAAATTCCCAGGTCTGATGGATAGGTCCGGAATTGATTCGGAGGACTGGATCGATTACTACCTTTAAAGTTGAGAAACGGGGACGGATATGAATGGCACTTACTTAACGGCTAACTAGCTGATACGGCTGCAAAAAATGAAAAAAGGCTGGCCTTGGTCTACGGTGATAGTTGCGAACACACACCGATCAAGCAAGGACACAGCCCGAGTGAATCGTAGACGCCAAATCGTCCGACATAAACAGCACCGTATGCGCCAGCACGCCACGAACAGCAATGCTCATGCTTTCTTCAAGTTGCTCACCGATCCAGAGCTATTGCGGGGTGTCGAGTCGTCAATACCCAAACTTCGCCAGCGGCTATTCCCCCCGACCGAAACATTGTCCCTGTTTTTGTCCCAGGCGATGAGCGCCGATCGCTCCTGTCAGAATGCCGTGAATGATTTTTCTGTCAGGCGCTCTTGCGAGGGGTTGAAGCCCAACAGCATTCATACCGGTGCTTACTGCAAAACCAGAGCGCGGTTGCCGGTGGAGATGGTTTCAACCTTGTTGCGCTCCACGGGGTCATCGATGAGCAACCGGGCTCTGTAATCGTGGCGTTGGAGGGGGCGACCTGTGCGCCTCGTGGATGGCACTACAGTTACCCTGCCGGATACGCCGGCCAACCAAGAGGCCTATCCGCAATCTCGTGGCAGAAAGCCGGACTGGGCTTTCCCATCTGCCGGGTGGTGGGAATTGTTTGCCTCGCCAGCGGTGCTGTTTTGGATGCCTCGTTGGGACGTTTCCGCGGTAAAGGAGGTGATGAGCAGACGCTGCTCAGAACCATGCTCGATACCTTGCAACGAGGTGACATTGTGCTGGGCGATGCCTACTACGCAACCTACTTTTTGTTGTGTGAATTGCAACATCGAGGCGTGGACGGGGTGTTCGAACAATATGGCGCTCGACGGCGTAGCACGGACTTTCAGCTGGGAAAGCCCTTGGGGTCGGAAGATCATTTGGTTGAGTTGAAAAAGCCCAAGGCAAAGCCGTCCTGGATGTCAGGCCTATTACGACGAGGCACCTGAAACGCTGACAGTACGTGAGTTGAAGGCCGGTGGAAAAATCCTGGTCACCACTTTCAATTGTCCACAGCAGGTGCCAAAAGCTGCCCTCAAATCACTGTTCAAGGACCGATGGCATGTGGAGTTGGATCTGCGCAACCTCAAGACTACGCTGGGGCTTGAAGCTCTGAGCTGCAGGAGAAAAGGGGACAGATTTATTTTCTGAGCCTGTGGTGATGCGGAGTGATCAGGCCCTGGTTGATTGTGTAGGGGCAAAGCTGATCGGAAAATAAATCTGTCCCCTTTTTCTTCTAGGGCGATAACTTTGTCAATAACCTCCTCGGTGCCGTCATTGATATTGCCGGGGCTGTTGCCGCTAATTCGGTCGGCGACCACATGGTCGAAGGCAGTCCCTCCAAAATCGCTGCCCACGCCTTGGTTGGTGGCTTGAAATCGATGGCCATGGGCGGTGACTTCAAGACAGGGGCCTTGGCGGGAGGCGCCAACGAAGCGCTTATCGGGTATCTGGCGAAGCTGGCGCTACCCGAGGGATATGATCCGAACAAGCCAGGAGCCGAGCAGGCTGAAGCCAACCTACTGGCCATGTCGCAGTTGCTTGGTGTGCTCACTGCGGTGGTTTCAGGCAGCGACCCGCGCATCGCAGCAGACATCGCCGCCAACGCGACGCAGAACAATTTCCTTAATCACACTGAAAATGCTGAGCGTTTGGAGGCCGTTAAGCGTTGTAACAATGGCGATATGCAGGCCTGTGCTCGCAGGGACGAGCTTAATCTACTGGACGTGAATCGTGATAAAGCCGTTTGGGCGGCGTGTGATGGAGCTGCCAGGAGCCCAGCCTGCACCGCCGCGCGAACGGAAGCCCAGATCGCTCGATTTGACCTCTTGAGGCACTTGGACACTCCGGAGGCGCGAGCGCAGTTGGAGCAGGATTTGGGAGAAAAGGGGACAGATTTATTTTCTGAACCTTTGCTACGCTGAAAGCTTCCACGGAGGAGAGGTCAAATATGCCCAGGATGGGACGTATTGTTTTGCCGAATTATCCACACCATATCGTGCAGCGCGGCCATAACCGTCAGGTGGTTTTTGCGGCTCCCGAGGATTATCAACGCTACCTGGCGGATCTGCGCGAGCTCAAGGATGCTTTTGGAGTTAGGGTCTACGCCTATTGTTTGATGACCAATCATGTCCATCTGCTGCTGGCCCCGGGTGAGTCGATCGCTGGGTTGGGGCAGATGATGAAGGCTTTAGCGGCACGTGCCACGCGTTACCGTAACCGGTTGGAAGGGCGCTCCGGTACCCTATGGGAAAGCCGTTATAAATCCAGCGTAGTGCAATCAGACGCTTATCTTCTTGCCTGTTGTCGTTACATAGAATTGAATCCTGTACGCGCTCAAATGGTGGCCGACGTAGCAGATTACCAATGGTCGAGCTACGGAAGCCGGTTGGGTGAGGGACCTGACAGCGGATGGCTGGATGTCGATCCCTGCTTCGTTGCTCTAGGCGCTACGACTGTGGAGCGGCGTCGTAGATATAAGGCTTTCGTGCATGAGGCCATACCTACAGAGCAGGTCCGATTGATCCGTGATGCATTGCAGCGAGGTCAGTTGACCGGGACAGGGCGCTTCGTTGATGAGGTAGAGCGAATTGTTGGTATTCGGGTAGAACAACGAGGTCAGGGGCGGCCAAGGGGGAAGAACGGAAAATAAATCTGTCCCCTTTTTGTCCTTTTTGTCGTCCCCTTTTTGTCCCTTGATGAGTTTAATTTGGGAGTGATTTCCCTTCAACGTAGGTGGAAAATTGACCCTGATTTACTGCCGTCTCTACCAAAAGCTGGGGGAAAAAATTGTGACGTCTTTATTGTCCGACTGGTGTGCCTTCTGTGAAGGCAGAGCAGTCTTCGATAAATCCCACTTTTTGGGATTGTTTAAAGCTCACGACAGTTCCGAAGAGATTCGTCGTATATTCCGCTATTTTCCATTTTCAGAAGAATTAGCTGATAGAGTTGAACGCGTTCTTGCCTCTGGAGATATGGAGAGGTCTCTATATCTTCTGCCAAGGTTTAAAGTTGGAAAAGATGAACTAATACATCTGGGTCGGGAGTGGTTGAAGGAGCAAGAGAGGGTTTGTGGGGTGCTCGGTGATACCGAAATTCTGAAAATTTGTAAAACTGCCCGAGTGCTTTTTGTTAATAGCCACGATATGGACAGCCGGCTTCAACAAGATATTCCTCATTACTGGTTGTTTGATGAGATAGGGGATGCGATCAGGGGGAGCAAAGTTTCTGATGCCGAGCACATTTATGCGCTGTTCGAGGCGTTTTATGGGTTGGCTGCGGATTATTATCTTGCTTGGTACGTTGGGCGGCCATTATTCAGGTTTGATATCAATTTGGATTATTACTTTAGGTTTTGGCGTGCCGGAGGGAGGTGTGCTCTCACCGAGAATGGTTTGTTAGTGGCTAACTAATACAAACCACATCGGCAGGAAATCCAGGCTAATTTCGAGCAAAAGTTTCCAGGCCAGGAAACAAAGAAGTGGCGGTCAAATGCTCGCTTAGATATTACGGATTGAACTATGAATGCAGAGTTAAAGCGGGTTCATAGCCCAGATATTTATAATCTTGAAAGTTACCATCCTGAATGCTCGGATAATTTTGGCTTCCTCCTGCAAGCGATGATTGGGCCGGCAGGTGAGGATGGTGAGGAGTCTTTTGAGATTGAGGTTTGTACTCCGAAATGGATTGAGAAGAACCTTGGAGAAGGGGGTGTTCTTATTGGAATGCATTACCTTATTGTTCGTGAGTACAACTATCAAAAAATTGTTCAGGTCATTGAAAAGTTCTTGCTGGGTTGTTCGGGGGCGAGCTGGAGCGAGGTTTCAAAAAAAGTATCAAGATTAGGTTTTTGGGAATTTGAGGTCTATGAGTATGGTGCCCGTGAGTAAGAAATGTTACTCCAATTATGTGGTGTTTCCTAAGTTTGGTAAGTATTTGGAGTTCATTAGAATTGAGCGTTAGGGAAAAGGTGGCGGATTTATTTTCTATGATGACCAGCGGAGTGCTCCGCATCTCGATCCTGATTTGCAGTGGGTGAAAATAAATCTAGCCACTTTCTTACTTTGTCACCATTCCGCCGAGGACAAACTGATGGCTAGCGTTGCTTGGCTTGAGAGCCTTAAGGAGTCGTTTGCTGCAACTGGTCTGGATTATGACGACCTTTACGAGTTGATAAAGGCTTCTATGGCGATGGAGAAGATTAATTTTCCAACGTTTGTCTATGACGCTTCGCGGGGCGTTGGCTTCTCTGTGAGTGAAGGTTTTTTTTACTCTCTTGATCAGGACTGGGACGATCCAGAAGATTTCAGTGAGGTCAGTTTCTTTTTGGGCGAAGTGGAGACTTCAAGTATCCCGGTGGCTGACTACGTTTCTCTGATGAGAGTTGCAACTGATGTTTACTCTGCTTTCTTTCCTGATGATGCGGACGGTGTTTTAAGGTCTGCTGAGAGATTAGAAAAGCGTTACTTAAAGAGCTCCGCTAGCTAGTTGGCGACGTTGCGTTAGCCGGGCGACTACAGTCGCCCGTCCTTCATTACTCTGCTACCTGCGCCCGCAACCGTCTTCCGATCACATCCATCACGTCACATCCATCGCGCAGAGAAATCGTCAACAGCTTGCAAAAGTCGGATAGCACGACGGTATCGGAGCTGATTTCTGAGCGGAACGCGATATTTTCCAGGACTTGGGTTACGCAGCGGATGCGATAGTCGGCAGTTTCAAAGAGAACGTCGAGTGGAGCTTCGGTGTCGATGAGCAGGGTGGCGGGTGTGCAGTCGACGCCGGTGATGGGCATGTATCTGGTCATAGCAAGAGCCTCGGAGGTTAATGAGTCTCTCTGTTGATTCGGGTCGCCAAACCCGGTCGCTATTTTGGGCGACGAGGGACTATAGGCCGACCTTCTCCATCGCCACAAGACACCATTTTCCGAGTTTCATGTAGGGCGTTTCGCTTGGCATCTTTCGGCTTAAAGCAGGCGACTGCTGCGCAGTCGAGCGGGAGCAAGCTCCCTCGCCACGGGGGCGGTGCTCGACTTCGGGTGGCTGGCGCTTCAGCCATGGCAGCAGCTGTGGGGCTTGGCTTCCTGGTATTTATCGTGGTGGCGCACCCAGTCCATGATTTCGGCTTCGTTGCGGCCCTTTGGCGTGAGGTCGAGGTAGTTGTAGGTGCCGACGAGGATGTCGAGGCCGCGAGCGTAGGTGGAGTAGGTGTGGAAGATATCGCCGGCTTCGTTGCGATAGAAGACGCTCAGGCCTGGGAGTTCGCTTTCGGCGCTGTCGGTTTTTTCGTAGTTGTAGGTGGCTGTTCCGGCGGCGCTGTCTTGTGCGTTGAAGCTGACGCCGAAATCGTAGTTGAAGTCGCAGCCTGCCGATGAGACCCAGTCGAAGGCCCAGCCCATGCGCCGTTTGAATGGCTGGAACTCGGCGAACGGGGCGTGGGAGACGGCGACGACGGCGACGTCGTGGTGGGCCAGGTGTTGGTTGGCGCCGTCGATGTGGTCGGACAGGAACGAGCAGCCCTGGCAGCCCTCGGTCCAGCCGGGGCCGAACATGAAGTGGTAGATGATCAGTTGGCTGCGGCCGCCGAACAGGTCGGCCAGGCTCAGTTCGCCGTGGGGGCCTTGGAAGCAGTAGCGTTTGTCGACTTTTACCCAGGGCAGCGCGCGGCGTTCGGCGCTGAGTTTGTCCCGTTCGCGGGTGAACGCTTTCTCGTGGGCGAGGTGTTCGCGGCGGGCGGCGAGCCAGGCTTCCCGCGATACGACCTGATGGTGCTCGATGTTCATAGGGCTTCTCCTCAGAGACTCATTGATCGGCGATTGCAACGGCTAGTCGTTTGGCGGCCGGCGGATTCGACAAACCGTTGGTCGGCGTGGGAAAGACGCCGCCGGTAAACCCGGCTGAACGGCGCCGCACCGCCTCGGTCACAAACTGAGTAGGCATCTCACTCTCTAGAGGATGGACCAGGATGACGACTTATAACTGGGACTTGATCGAACGGTTGCTGCACGAAGTGCAAAACGGCGCCGGCCACAGTTTTACCCCTCGGCCCTATGCGGAGCAGTACGCGGCGGAAAAGGCGGCTCTGGGCGAGGACATCGAGAACCTCGATCATCTGAAAGCGGTTGCAGGCGAGTATGAAAAACTGCTGCTGGAGCGTGGTTATATCGAGCCGCGGCCGGAGGAAGAGGGCGGCAACGGCGAGAATTTTGTGCTGACGCCCCGTGGCTCGCGGTTGTTGAGCCTGATCGACAGCAGCATCCCGGGCAATGATCATCCGCGCCAAGTGCTGGATGAGCAGGAAGATGCGCTGGATGAGTTTACTTTTGATGATCTGGCTTCGAAGGCGCAGATTGCCTGATGGATTCACCCATTCTCCTGTGGGAGCGAGCCTGCTCGCGAAAGCCGTCTGACAGGCAACTTTCGTTTGACCGTCAGGCCGCCTTCGCGAGCAGGCTCGCTCCCACAGGGGGATTTGTGGTGGGGCTTATGGGCGTGCTGCTTTCAGGCACTTCAAATCGCTGAAATCCTTCTTCACCCCGTCAATCTTTTTCAACAGCTGTTCACGCTGCGTCGGGGTGCTCTGTGCCATCAGGTCCACCAACAGACTGCGGGCCTGGGCTTCGGTTTTGTTGTAGGCCTCGCGGTAGGCGGGCGTCCACAGACTTTCCCGGTTCACCAGTAGTTGCTCGATGCGTTTCGGAAAGTCCGGGCTGTGGCGCTGGGCGACGGCTTCGCTGAACTGGTTCTGCCAGTGGGCGCGGTTGGCGATCCATTGCTGATTCTGGTCGCCAAGCGCGGTGGACCAGGCTTGTACGCGTTGGCGCTGGGCGTCATTGAGCGGGCCGATCCAGTCGTTCAGGCGTTTTTCCATGCGCTCGGCGCGTTCCTTGATCTGTTGTTGCAAGGTCGGCTTGAGGTAGTCCCGCTGGCGTTTGCGTTGATCCTTGATGAAGGCGGCGTCCATGTCGGCCACCTGGTCATCGCTCAGGCCTTGTAACAGTTCGGTGGCCGATGGGGTGATTTCCCGGGCGGTTTCGGCGATCGCGGCCTTGGCTTCGCGGGTGCGTTGCTGCAGGGCTTCGTCGGTTACCTGGTCGGTCTGCACCATGGTTTTGAGGCGATCGAGCCAATCCAGGTAGCCGGGCAATTGCGTAGTGCAATGCCAGCTCAGGTGTTCCTTGAGGCGGTCGTTGAACCAGTCTTTCTGCTCGCCGTTGATCTCCAGGTAATCGTTGAGGGTCCAGGGGATGATCAGGTCGAGGTTGCGGTAGGCCAGGCCGACGCGGCTGCAAGCGGTGAGTGTCAGCAGCAGGGCGATGAACATGGCGGTGCGTGTTAACCAGCGCGACATGAGCGAGTCCTTGCGAAGGCGGAGGTGCTTTGTTTGAGCATGGCAGGCGCGCGGCAGTTCAGCCGATTAATAAGTAACGCTTAGTAAAAAGGATGGGCCATCTTGAGGGTCAGCAAGCTGTCACATTCGCTGTTGTGGCCGGAGTAGGCGGAGCAACTGCTGCCGCTGAGGCTTGAGTCGCTGTAGATCAGGTCCAGGTCGATGCCTTTCCATGGGCGGGAGATTTTCAACGACCAGTCACTGAAGCTGCTGACGTAGCCGTTATCCACGGAAACAGGCGAGTTGAGCTGGTGGGTGGTGTATTTGGCGCTGATGCCAATGCCGAACGGCACGTTGCCGCCCAGGTCGGCGAACAGGGTGCTGTTCTGTTTGTCCGGATCGTTGCTCAAGGCGGCGCCGAAGCGGCTGCCGAGCAGGGTCAGGCCGCCGTAGAATTCCTGGCTGTCGAGAGTATCGACGGTAGGGTAGCTGTAGTGGATCAAGCCGACTTCGTAGCCCAGGGTCTGGTCGAAGGGTTGTTTGAAACCCATGTAGGAATCGATCTCAAGGTCGGCGGATACGCCGGCGCTGGGTGACCACTGGCCGACGTACCAACCGCTGTCATGACTCAGGTCCAGGCCACCGTGGAACGAGCCGGTGCTCGACGGCGTGACCAGGCCTTGGGCCATGCTGCGGCTGGGTGTGGTGCCGAGTTTGAGATCGAAGTCGCCGAGCTCGCGCTGGAACACCTGCCCATAAGATGCGGGGCAAGCGAGCAGGCTGAACGTCAGCAAGACAACAGGAATGCGCATGCTTCACTCCATGAATAGCGAGGAGCAGGGAATCGTAACCAAGCTGAAACGCTTGAGCTAGAGAGGTGCAAGCATACCGGCGAATACCCGGCAGCGATGGCCGTTCGTCGATTTATGCGTGAAGGGGGTCAAGCGGGGGAGATTCCAGTCCAAGCGCTTCGAGATTCAAAGCGCTTTGGGACCAGGTGAAACGGGGATTACTTCTTGCCCAGGCTGATCTGCTTGGACGGACCGAAGGTCTGGCCGCTGACACCTTTGGCAATCTGCTGGATTTCACCGCCGGACTTGAGGAACGCAGCGATCTGGTCGTTGATCGACTCGCTGGTTTCAACGGCTGGAGCTGGCTTTGCTTTGCTGTTGGATGCTTTTACGCGCATGACGGCCATTAACCTATGGATAATTAATTGGGCCAGACATCGTACAGGAAATACTTGACAATTGCTTGGTAAATATCCCTCCGGAATATAGCGCAGCGAGGCCGGAAATATTACCGATTTATGTACGTTTATCGCCCTAAGCCACTGTTTTAAATAACAACCTTTGACGTGGTTCGGGCTCGAAATGTGGCGATTCGCCCTAGCCGCCGTCTGACGAATGGCCGCTCCCTCGCTGAAAACCCAGGAAAATCAACGGCTGCATCGGCGACCACGAATCACGCGGCAAAACCGGGTAGAATGCCGCCCACGTAATGAGGGTATCTGGAAATGGCTTTAGTCGGGCGCTACAACAGTTTGCAAGTGGTTAAACATACCAACTTCGGTTTATATCTGGATGGCGGCGCGGACGGCGAAATCCTGCTGCCCAACCGATATATCCCCAAGGATATTCCGAGTGAAGATGAAGACTGGCTCAATGTTTTCATTTATCTGGACAGCGACGACAAACTGATCGCTACCACGGAAAAACCGAAGGTCCAGGTGGGCGAGTTCGCCAGCCTGAAAGTGGTTGAGGTCAACAGCATCGGCGTGTTCCTGGATTGGGGCCTGCCCAAGGATCTGCTGTTGCCGTACTCCGAAGAAAAACGCCAGATGACCGCCGGCGAATACTGCGTGGTGCACGTCTACCTCGACAAACACACCCGCCGCATCACTGCCACGGCGCGCCTGGACCGTTACCTGGACAAGACTCCGGCCAACTATACGCCTGGGCAGGAAGTCGATCTGCTGGTTGCCGAAGCCACTGACATGGGCTTCAAGGCAATCATCAACAACAAGCATTGGGGCTTGATCCACAAGAACGAAATCTTCAAGTTCATGCGCGCCGGCATGCAGGAGAAGGGGTTCATCAAGGAAATCCGCCCGGACGGCAAGATCAGCCTGAGCTTGCAGCCAGTGGGCCAGGAAGCGGCGACCAGCCTCAATGCGAAGATCCTCGCCAAGTTGCGCGACAACAACGGCACGCTGCCGGTCAGCGACAAGAGCGACCCGGCGCTGATCAGCAGCCTGTTTGGCGTGAGCAAGGGCAACTTCAAGAAGGCCATTGGTGCGCTGTACAAGAATGGACAGATTGTCATTCATGCGGATCGTATTGAGTTGGCCTGATCGCACTACTGGGCTTGTGGCCTGTGGGCTTTTGGGCTCTTGATCTCGTGGCGAGGGAGCTTGCTCCCGCTGGCCCGCACAGCGGGCCCCGGCGTCCTTCCTGACCTACCGTGGCGATGAGGACATTGTTTGGGGCCGCTCCGCACCCCAGCGGGAGCAAGCTCCCTCGCCACGGTGATTTGCCCTGTATACAAAAATCTGCACTCTAAGCATGCACCCGCGCCCCGTTCGTGGGCGCATGCCGGTGCTCGCTCGGCCTTCCCTTGCTCTGCAAACCGCGGTTTGTCGCGGATCTTGCACCTGTGGCACGCATTCTGCGTAGCAACCCGTATACAAACCATGCCGGCTCCCGTGCGCAGTGTGGTGGACAATCAATTCGGGGGCACGGCGGTACTCAAAAGGAGCCCCGCAATGTCCGAGCAATTGCCCAACGGCTACAGCCCCCGTCTCTATAACGAAGACCTGGGGCCGCTGCCGCAGAAATGGAATTGGTACAACATCTTTGCGTTCTGGATGAGCGACGTGCACAGCGTCGGCGGCTATGTGTTTGCCGCCAGCCTGTTCGCTCTGGGCCTGGCGAGTTGGCAGGTACTCATTGCGCTGCTCGGCGGGATTTGCATTGTGCAGTTGATCGCCAACCTGGTCGCCAAGCCGAGCCAACAGGCGGCGGTGCCTTATCCGGTGATATGCCGCCTCGCGTTCGGCGTGTTCGGAGCGAATATCCCCGCGGTGATCCGCGGCCTGATCGCGGTGGCCTGGTATGGCATCCAGACCTATCTGGCGTCCAGCGCACTGATCATCGTGGTGCTGCGGTTTTTTCCTTCGATGGAAGCCTACGCAACACCGCATTTTGCCGGTTTGTCCTACTTGGGCTGGTTCGGTTTCCTCGGGTTGTGGTTTGTCCAGGCGCTGGTGTTCTGGACGGGCATGGAGTCGATCCGTCGGTTTATCGACTGGGCTGGGCCGGTGGTGTATGCGGTGATGTTCCTGTTGGCCGGCTGGATCGTCTGGAAGGCCGGCTGGAGCAACATCAGCTTTACCCTGGCCGAGAAATCCTTGTCTGGCTGGCAGGCGTTCGGCCAAGTGATCGTGGCAACAGCCCTGGTGGTCTCGTATTTTTCCGGCCCGACCCTGAATTTCGGTGATTTCAGCCGGTACTGCCGGAGCATGTCTGACGTGCGTCGCGGCAATTTCTGGGGGCTCCCGGTAAATTTCCTGGCCTTCTCGCTGGTCACCGTGGTGATTGTGTCCGGGACGTTGCCAGTGTTCGGCGAAATGCTCCACGACCCGATCGCCACCGTGGCGCGCATCGACAACGACGTAGCGGTATTGCTGGGGGCTTTTGCCTTTGTGACCGCGACCATCGGCATTAATATTGTCGCCAACTTCGTGTCCCCGGCCTTCGACTTCGCCAACGTGGCACCGAGCAAGATCAGTTGGCGCGCCGGCGGCATGATCGCGGCGGTGGCCTCGATTTTCATCACGCCGTGGAACCTGTTCAACAATCCTGAAGTAATCCACTACACCCTGGACGTTTTGGCGGCGTTCATCGGCCCGTTGTTCGGCATCTTGCTGGTGGATTATTACCTGATCAAAAAGCAGCAGATCGACGTCGATGCGCTGTTCAATGATGGGCCGAGCGGGCGTTATTACTACAGCGGCGGCATCAACTGGACCGCGGTCAAGGCGTTGATTCCGGCGACGCTGATGGGCGTGGCGATCACCTTCACGCCGCTGCTGCAACCGATGGCCAACTTTGCCTGGTTCACCGGGTGTTTCCTCGGCGGGGTGCTGTATTTCGCCTTGGCGCGGCGTGAGCCAGCCCTACAACTGAATACCTCGCTCAACCCGGCTGGCCAGGCCTGATCAGCGCAGGGCGGTCTGCGCGCAGGGGCTCGTCGCGCCACGTCTGGCGGGCCGCAGCAACAGTCCGCCGGCCAACAGCAGTCCGCTGCCGGCGACGATCAGTGCCGGTTGCAGGCCGCCACTGAAATGGCTGCTCAGCGCCGCCAGCAGGGGGCCGCTGAGCTGGCCGATGGCAAAACACGCGGTCAGCAGGCCGATGTTGCGCTGGGTCGCGTGGGGGGCCAGTTCCCGGGCACGCATCACCATCAGTTGCATGCAGGCGAGGAACGGCGCGCCACAGAGAAACACGCCCAGGGCCAGGCCCGTGCCGCTGCCCAGCAGGCAGGCAAACACGCCAGCGGCTTGCAGCCACAACGTCGCCATCAGCCAGCGACTGGTGGTGTTCGGGTTTGGCCGGCGCAGGCTCACCAGCAGCACACCGGTGGCGGCGGCCAGGCCGAAGCAGGGCCAGAACAGGTCGGCCTGCCATTGCCCGTGAAATTGCGCCGAAGCCATCTGCGACAGAAACGTCGCTGGAATGATGTAGCCCACGCCATACAAGGCGTAGACCACGCAGAGCCGGGCGATGCCGCTGCTGCCGGAAGTGACGACTGGCGCTGCGAGGGTGGCCGCCGGCGCGGGTTTCGGCAGGGCCGGCAGGATGACCAGCAGCATCAGCAGCGCCGCGCCGGCGTACACCAGCCACAAGGTGGCGGATGTCTGGCCCAACAGGTTCGAGCCAAGGGCCAGCAAGCCCGTAAGAAAAATCCCCATGCCCGGCCCGGCAAATACCAACGCACCCAGCCGAGGCCGTCCCGCTGCCGCCGCCAGGGGTTGGCTCAACGCGGTGATCATCACCATCACCCAGGCGCTCGCCACGCCGGTGCCAAAGCGCAGCGCCAGGTGCGGCCAGAAGCCCCAGGCCCAGAACGACGCGAGCGTCAGCAGCACGCATAACCACAGGCCGCCCAACAGCCGTCGCTGCACCTGTTCGGCGCGACGGGCGAACATGGCGTCCAGCGCGCCGAGGAAGTAACCCAGATAGTTGGCGGCGGCAATCAGACCGGCGGCGGTCAAGTCGACCTGACCTTCGCCGATCAAATGAGGTAACTGCGGTGTAAGGGCGAAGCGGCCGATGCCCATGGCCATCATCAAGGCAATGAAGCTGGCGAGCAGGCGAATCAAGGGCGACATGGTCGATCTCCGGCGTCGAGGTGATTGACCGTCAGGCTAGAACCGATTGACTTTCATTAAAAATGAATAATAGTGAGCAACTTGTTCTTTTTTGGAGAATGTCGTGGAGTTCAGCCAGTTACGGATTTTCCAGGCCGTGGCCGAGGAAGGTTCCATCACCCGGGCGGCCGAGCGCTTGCACCGGGTGCCATCGAACCTCTCGACCCGGCTCAAGCAGCTCGAAGAGCAGCTGGGCGTGGATCTTTTCCTGCGCGAGCGTCAGCGTTTGCAATTGTCGCCTGCGGGAAAAGTCCTGTTGGACTACGCGACCAAGCTGTTCGCCCTGCATGACGAAGCCCATGCGGCGGTGCAGGGGGGCCAGCCGGCCGGGGATTTTGTGTTGGGCACGATGTACAGCACGGCGGCGACCCATCTGCCGGACTTGCTGGCGGCTTACCACCGGGCCTACCCGGCGGTGAACCTGCAAGTGCAATCGGGGCCGAGTGGAGAATTGCTTGAAGGTCTGCTCACCAATCGCCTCGATGCGGCGCTGGTGGACGGTCCGCTGGAGTTGGCCGGGCTGGATGGCGTGCCGTTGTGCGACGAGCGGCTGGTGCTCATCACCGAGGCCGACCATCCACCGGTGCGCAGCGCGCTGGACGTGCAAGGCCGTGCGGTATTCACCTTCCGGCGTGGCTGTTCGTACCGGATGCGCTTGGAAGCCTGGTTCGCCCATGATCATGCGACCATGGGCCGGGCGATGGAAATCGAGTCGTACCAGGGGATGCTGGCCTGCGTGATAGCCGGCTCCGGAGTGGCGCTGATGTCCGAGTCGATGCTCGCCAGCCTGCCGGGTCGGGAACGGGTAAGTGTGCATGCGTTGGCCGAGCCGTTTGCCAGTGCGACGACGTGGTTGATGTGGCGCAAAGGCATGGTCGGCGCCAACCTGAACGCCTGGATCGAGTTGCAGCAACAAGCGTGGCCGCGGGCGCCAATGATCACGGCGCAATCGGCTTGAACTCCCAGCGTGGGATTTGGATCAATTCAGTAACAGATCATTGCAATCTGTAACGAGCATTGCGTAGGACTTCGGACTATTATCAGTGCGAAGGGGCCACAGAAATCTGCCGCTCGCACCACCCTGAGGGGGCACCACGATGAAAGAGAAAATCCAGAACTGGCTTCACGACTTGGGTGTCGCGCTCGGCCTGATCGAACCGCCCATGCAGCCGATCCCGATCCGCACCGACGACGAGCAACGCCGCCGCCAGCCGCGCCGCCGGTAAACCCACTTTTTTGGAGAGATCGCAGTCTCGGGCCGTTTCAATTGAAACGGCCCGAGACTGCGATCTTTTATTTGCGGCCTAGGCCCCTGTGGGAGCGAGCTTGCTCGCGATAGCGGTGGATCAGCATGAATCCATGTTGAGCGTACCGCCGTCATCGCGAGCAAGCTCGCTCCCACAGTGATTTCATCGCCAGGAATTACCGATCAAACCGCCTTGGCCACCACCTCCGACCGTGGCGACAGCAGGCTCACCACCACGAAGCTCACCAACGCCACGCTCAGGCTGTAGTAGATCGGCGTGTTCGCATCCAGGCCATCCTTGAACATGAAGAACAGCGCGGTGACGAAGCCCAGCGACATGCTGGTGATCGCGCCGGCGGTGGTTGCGCGTTTCCAGTAGATCGCCCCGATCAGCGGGATCAGCATGCCGCCGACCAGCAGGTTGTAGGCCAATGTCAGGGCGCTGATCACGTCGCTGACGACCAAGGCGATAGCCAATACCATCGCGCCCAGCAGCAGGGTCGCGATACGGTTTTCGTGAACGTCGCCGTCGCCGCTTTCACGGCCCTGGCGCAAGCGGGGCAGCAAGTCCTGGACCACCGTGGTGGATGCTGCGAGCAGGCCTGCTGCGGCGGTGGACATCAATGCCGCCAACGCGGCTGCGATCACCAGGCCGCGAATGCCGTTCGGCAGGCTGGTCTGTACCACGCTGGCGAAGGCGTTGTTGACGTTTTCCAGGTCCGGCAGCAAGACCTTGGCGGCCATGCCGATCAGCGCACCGGCAAGGCCGTAGAGCACGCAATACAGGCCGGCCGCGGTGCCAGCGACTTTCGCCACGCCTTCGCTGCGGGCGGTGAACACCCGTTGCCAGATGTCCTGGCCGATAAAGATGCCGAAGAAGTAGATCAGGAAGTAGGTGAGGATGGTGTCCCAGCCGATGGCGGTGAAATCGAAATAACGCGCCGGCAAAGCCGCCACCATTGCATCCCAACCGCCGGCATCGACGATCGACATGGGCATCAGCAAGAACACCAGGCCGATGGTCATGATCAGGAATTGGACGATGTCGGTCAGGGTCAGCGACCACATGCCGCCGATGGTGGAATAAAGAACCACCACGCCGCCGCCCACCAGGATCGAAACCCAGAAGGGCAGGCCGAACAGCACCTGCATGACCGTGCCGATGGCGATGGTCGAGGTGGCGCCGATCATCAGCGCATAGACCAGCATGATCACCGCGCTGGCGTGGCGCGCGGCCGGGTTGTAGCGGCGCTCCAGCACTTGGGTCACGGTGTAGATCCTCAGCTTGAGCAGCGGCTTGGCGAGGAACAGGCTCAGCCCGACGATGCCCAGGCCGATGGCGCCGCACAACCAGAAGCCGGAAATGCCGTGGACATAGCCCAGACGCACGGTGCCGATGGTCGACGCGCCACCCAGCACGGTGGCGGCCATGGTGCCCAGATAAAAACCCGGACCGAGGTTGCGCCCGGCGACGAGGTAGTCGTCGCGGGTCTTGGCGCGGCGCATGCCGTACCAGCCCAGGGCGATCATGCCGGTGGCGTAGATGAGAACGACGATTAAATCCAAGGCCATGATGGCGTGTCTCCGGTTCTATTTTTTATGTGGGCGAGGCTGCTGGCGCTGACACCGCAGCCTCGGTGCGAACGGGCTTTCGTGGCGAGGGAGCTTGCTCCCGCTCGACTGCGCAGCAGTCGTCGCTTTCAATTCAGAAAACCTTGGGGTCGCTGCGCAACCCAGCGGGAGCAAGCTCCCTCGCCACGGGAATTGGTCAGTCAGGCGGCCTGTCGCAGTTCTGACGGGTTGAGCGGATCAGCGCTTCGCGGATCCTGCGGCCCATACACCGCCGCCGGTTCCGGAAACAGCCCGAGCAACAGCAGGTACACCACCGAGGCCAGCCCCAGGGTGACCGGCAGGCTTATGTCGATGCCACCGGCCAACTCTCCCAACGGCCCGACGAATTGCCCCGGCAGGTTGACGAAGCACAGCCCCACCAGTGCGCTGGGAATCCACGCCCCCAGGCCGCGCCAGTTCCAGCCATGGCTGAACCAGTAGCGCCCGCCGGTTTCGCCACGGGTGAACACTTGCAGGTCGTCCGGGCAGTAGAAGCCGCGGCGCACCAGCAGGCCGATGATCATGATCACCATCCACGGCGTGGTGCAGGTGATGATCAGCACGGCGAAGGTCGAGACGCTCTGCACCAGGTTCGCGGCGAAGCGCCCGATGAAGATGAACGCAATCGACAGCACGCCGATCAGCAGCGTCGCCTTGACCCGCGACAGCAGCCGAGGGAACACGCTGGACATGTCCAGTCCGGTGCCATACAGCGAGGTGGTGCCGGTGGACATGCCGCCGATCACCGCGATCAGACACACCGGCAGGAAGAACCATCCCGGCGAGACCGCCAGCAGGCCGCCCACGTAGTTGTTCGAGGCGATGTAGTCCGGCGCCTTGATCGCGACGATGGTGGCGGTGGCAAGGCCGAACAGGAACGGTATCAATGTGGCCAACTGAGCGGCGATGACCGCCAGCATGATGCGTGGCTTGGGCGTGTTGCGCGGGATATAGCGCGACCAGTCGCCGAGGAACGCGCCGAAGGAAATCGGGTTGCTCATGGCCACCAGCGCCGCGCCGATAAAGGCGGCGTAGAAGCCCGGCTGGCCGAGGCTGACCGTGCCGGCGAACTGGCTGTCGAAGCTTGGCGCGAAGGCGAAGATGCCCAGCAGGAACAACAGGCTGGCGGCCCATACGGCGATGCGGTTGACCCACAGCATGAAGCGAAAGCCGTAGATGCACACCGTCAATACCAGCAGGGCAAACAGGCCGTAGGCCAGGCCCAGGCTCAGGTCGGTTTCCGGTACGCCGACCAGTCGCTTGGCACCGCCGATCAGCGCGTCGCCCGAGCTCCATACCGACAGCGAGAAGAACGCAATGGCGGTCAGCAGCGACAGGAACGAGCCGACGATTCGCCCATGGACGCCAAAATGCGCACCCGAGGACACGGCGTTGTTGGTGCCGTTGAGCGGGCCGAACAGGCCCATCGGCGCGAGGATGATCGAACCGACCAGTACCCCCAGCACGATCGCCCAGACCCCGGCCTGGAATGACAGCCCGAACAGCACGGGGAAACTGCCGAGCACTGCGGTGGCAAAGGTGTTGGCGCCGCCGAAGATCAGTCGAAACAGATCCCCCGGCCCGGCGGTTCGTTGATGGTCGGGGATCTGTTCGACCCCGTTGGTTTCAATTTGCGTAAGGCTTTTATCGTTATTGTTATTCATGATCTGCTCCGATCATCGAGGCGCGTTCATCGGATGTGAACGTCGCCTGTTTGGCTAAGGGGGTGGCAGCCCTTCCGGCATTGCGGACAAATGTTCATGACAGGCCAGCCATAGGCCTTGTTGTTCTTGGCGAAACACGATGGTTTCGCGCTCCTGGCTAAAGTGCAGCTCCCCTTGCATGCGCAGCTCGGTGGCCACGTCATGGATGAAAATCGCCACGTCCCCTTGCAGGCTGACGAAGGCGTTGCTCGAGGTGCAACGCAGCACCTCGAAGCCATCCTCGGCGCGCCAGCGGTCCCACATGGCCTGGTAGGCCTCGCGTGACAGCAGCGGCTGTTCGAGGGTGTAGAACACGAAGCTTGCATCGGCGCTGAATGCGCCGAAGTAAGCCTCGCGGTCATTGCGGGCGAAGGCCGATACCAGCTCGGCGGCGGCCTTGAGAACCTGATCTCGATGGCTCATGGCGGCGCCTCAGCGATGGACCACGCCGGGCAGTACGCAGAGCATCTCGTACAGCAGGTTGGCGCCCAGCAGCGAGGTGTTGCCGGTGGTGTCGTACGGCGGCGAAACTTCTACCAGATCGCAACCGACCAGGTCGAGGCCCTGGCAGCCACGGACGATCTCGATCGCCTGGATGGTGGTCAGGCCGCCGATTTCCGGGGTGCCGGTGCCTGGCGCCCAGGCCGGATCGATGCCGTCGATGTCGAAGCTCAGGTACACCGGGCCGCCACCGACTTTCTCGCGCACTTCGGCCATCAATGGGGCCAGAGACTTGTGCCAGCATTCTTCGGCCTGGACCACACGGAAGCCCTGGTTACGGCTCCAGTTGAAATCCTCGGCGGTATAACCCTGGGCGCGCAGGCCGATCTGCACCACGCGATCGCAGTCGAGCAGGCCTTCTTCCACGGCGCGGCGGAAGGTGGTGCCGTGGGCAATTTTCTCGCCGAACATGTGATCGTTCACATCGGCGTGGGCGTCGATGTGCACGAGGCCGACCTTGCCATGCTTTTTGTGGATCGCCCGCAGGATCGGCAGGGTGATGGTGTGGTCGCCGCCCAGCGTCAGGGGGATGACGTTGTGTTCGAGGATCTTGTGGTACGACTCTTCGATGATCCGCACCGCGTCCAGCAGGTTGAAGGTATTGATTGCCACGTCGCCAATGTCCGCCACCGACAGCGAGTCGAACGGCGCGGCACCGGTGGCCATGTTGTAGGGACGGATCATCACGGATTCGGCGCGGATCTCGCGGGGCCCGAAGCGGGTGCCGGCGCGCAGGGAGGTGCCGATGTCCAGTGGCACGCCAACAAAGGCAGCGTCCAGGCCGGCGGCGGTGGGCAAATGGGGCAGGCGCATCATGGTGGCGATGCCGCCGAAGCGCGGCATTTCGTTGCCGCCCAGTGGTTGGTGAAGAATCTTGTCCACGGGTAGGGCCTCATCGTTTGTTTTATTTATCAGGGGCCGATTCTGCGAAAAGCCTTCGCCGTGAAGAATCGCTGGCGGCAAATACTTAGTTCAGATTTTTCTAAACTAATGGTAAGTGGGGGCGATAGACTCCGCAGCAGCGCAATCCTGGGGCAGACGATTAACCTCTGTGGCGAGGGAGCTTGCTCCCGCTCGATGGCGCAGCCATCGCAAAACCAGCCAACGCGGTCTGCCTGATACATCGAGGAGAATGGTTTTGGGGCCGCTTCGCAGCCCAGCGGGAGCAAGCTCCCTCGCCACAAAAGCACGGCAGGCTCCGTATATGTGTGATCTGGAGATACCCCCATGGCCAACGCTCTACCCGACCTGAAACTGCTGCGCATTTTTGTCAGCGTGGTCCGTCACCAGGGGTTTGCCAATGCCCAGCACGAGCTCAACCTTTCCACGTCGGCGATCAGCACCTACATGAGCCAACTCGAATCGGCCCTGGGCCTGGTGCTCTGTCATCGCGGGCGGGGCGGGTTCAGCCTGACCAGCAAAGGCGAACTGTTCCATCAGGAAACCCTGCGCCTGTTGGGCGAGCTCGAAGGCTTCGAGCAATACGCCGCGGCGCTCAAGGGCGAGTTGCGCGGTACGCTGAACCTGGGCGTGATCGATTCGACGGTCAGCGACAAGGCGTTGCCGTTCGCCGAAGCCATCGGCGCCTACAGCCAGGAGCACCCGGCGGTGCATTTGCACTTGTCGGTCATGAGCCCCTACGAGTTGCAACTCGGCGTGCAGGACAATCGCCTGGACCTGGCCATCGGCGCATTTTCTACGCGCATGAGCGGGCTGGTCTATATGCCGCTGTACCGCGAACAGCACTGGTTGTATTGCAGCAACCGGCATCCGTTATTCAACGAACGGCGCATCCCCGAGCAACTCATTACCCAGCAGCGTATGGTCGGGCGCGGTTACTGGAGCCAGGCCGAACTGGCGCGCCACGGCTTCAAGCACAGCGCGGCGACAGTAGAAAGTATGGAAGCGCAACTGATTCTGGTGCTGTCAGGTGCCTACATCGGTTATCTGCCCGAGCACTACGCCCAGGCCTGGGTCGACAAGGGCGATCTGCGCGTGCTGCTGCCGGCGACCTTTGGCTATCAGGCGCCGTTTTCGATGATCGTGCGCCGTGGCCGCAGTCGCGAGCCGCTGATCCAGACCTTCCGTGATCTGCTCAAAGCTCAACTGAACCAGGCCTGACCATGTCCAGAATTCAATGCCCGCGTTGCCACCGCCCGCAAAGCCATTGCCTGTGCCCATTGATCCCCAGTCTCGACAGCCGCACCCGCGTTCTGCTGTTGCAGCATCCCAGCGAGGTGAACCATGCCTTGAACACGGCGCGGTTGGCGGCGTTGGGCCTGAACAACGCCGAATTGATCGTCGGCGAGGTGTTCGAGGATTTGCCCAGGTTGCTCGATCAACCGGGTTATCAGGCGCGGTTGTTGTTTCCCGCCGACGATGCGCAGCCGATGCAAGCCTACGGTCCCAGCGATGACCCGCTGCTATTGGTCGTCCCCGACGGCACATGGCGCAAGGCGCGCAAGCTGCTGCACCTGAACCCGTTGCTGGCGGCGCTGCCGAGGGTCACCCTGGCCGACGGCGGCGTGTCCCGTTACCGCTTGCGCAAGGCGCCCGGGCCGGGCGCGTTGTCGACGGTGGAGGCGATTGTCCAGGCACTGCAAACCCTCGAAGCACCGACAAGTTTCGAGCCGTTGCTGAGGCCGTTCGAGGCGCTGATCGAGGGGCAGATCGCGGCGATGGGGGAGGAAACCTTCAGGCGTAATCATTCCGGGAAGTAGGTTGTTGGTGCTGGCCTCTTCGCGAGCAGGCTCGCTCCCACAATGGATCTTCTGTGCTCACAATATTCGGCATCAACCAAGATCCCCTGTGGGAGCGAGCCTGCTCGCGAAAGCGGCGGAACAATCGCCACATATCAGCGCTCACGCATCGCCTCGGTCCGCGCCTTCAGCACCGGCTTGAGCAGGTAATCCAGCACACTTTTCTCCCCGGTGATGATGTCCACCGTCGCCACCATCCCCGGGATGATCAGCAACGGTTTGGCATCGCCGCCCAAATGGTTTTTATCGGTGCGCACCTGGATCAGGTAGAAGCTGTTGCCCTTGTCATCGGTGATGGTGTCGGCGCCGATCAGTTCGAGCTTGGCGCTCAGGCCGCCATAGATCGTGTAGTCGTAGGCGCTGAACTTGACCATGGCTTTCTGGCCCGGGTGAAGAAAGGCCACGTCTTGCGGGCGGACCTTGGCTTCGATCAGCAGGTTGTCCTCCAGTGGCACGATTTCGACCATGTCGCTGCCCGGCTGGACCACACCGCCAATGGTGTTGACCTTGAGCTGCTTGATCACCCCGCGCACCGGTGAGACCACGGTGGTGCGGGTCACCCGGTCATCGATGGCGATGCTCGATGCGGTGATTTTCGACAGTTCAGTGCGTTTCTCGTTGAGCTCCTTGGCCGCGTCGGAGCGGAAGGACTGCTCCGATTCGTCGATCTTGCTCTTGATCTCGTTGATCGCCGACTCGGCCCGAGGGATCGCCAGGGTGGTGGCGTTGAGTGAGCCGCGCACCTCCACCGCGCTGCGCTTGAGCCGGAGGATTTCCACCGGTGAAACCGCCCCGGTGCGCACCAGCGGCGCCGACATGTTCATTTCTTCCTGCAGCAAGGACAGGGCCGAGCTGAACTGGCCTTGTTTGGAGCGAAACTCGGCGAGTTCCTGGGTTTTCTGCCGCAGCTGTTCGGTGAGGGTGCGTTGCTCGCTGGCCAGGCGCCGCTGGCGTTGTTCATATAACGAACGTTCGTCCTCGGCCACTTGCGGAGCCTTGGCGGTCACCTCTGCCGACAGCGCGAACGGCCTCCCTTCAGCCTCGGCCGACAGGCGTTCGACCTGGGCCGTGAGGGCATAACGATCGGCCTCGCTCTCGCCCTTGTTTGACAGGAACCGCGTGTCATCCAGGCGCAGCAGGGTCTCGCCCTTGTTCACCATCTGGCCTTCGCGCACGAAAATCTCGGTGACAATGCCGCCTTCCAGGTTCTGGATCACCTGGATCTTGCTTGATGGAATCGCCTTGCCTTCGCCCGTGGTGACTTCCTGCAGCACGGCCAGTTTGGCCCAGACCAACCCGCTGACAATCAGCCCGGCGGCCAGCCACACCGTCACGCGCGAACGCCGGGGCGAGTCCTGCAACGTCGCGCTGGCAGTTTCCGGCATGAACTCGCTTTCGGCGCTTTTGCTGAAACTGCCGAAATAGCTTCGGGCGGCTGAATCAGGTGTTTGAGCTGGCATGGGGCAGTACCCGTTGGTTGATTAAGATTTACTGAGTGCTGCTTTTTGTGGCGAGGGAGCTTGCTCCCGCTCGGCGGCGAAGCCGTCGTAAAACCCGCCGACGCGGTCTGCCTGACACAACCAGGTGAATGGCCTTGGGGCTGTTTCACAGCCCAGCGGGAGCAAGCTCCCTCGCCACAGGTGTCAACCATGTGTCCCCGGACCAAACAGGATATGTGTCGGCAGCTAAACTGCAGCAGACCCCACCCGCCCTTTGCGCAGCGCATCGATCACCGCGTCCTTCGGTCCGTCAGCCACGATCCGTCCGTTTTCCAGCACCACCAGGCGATCCACCAGGCTCAGCATCGAGGTACGGTGGGTGACCAGCAGCACGGTCTTGCCCTGCACATGGGCGTGAAGTTTTTGCCGCAAGGTATCTTCGCTGCTGTTGTCCATGGCGCTGGTGGGTTCATCGAGCAAGAGGATCGGCGGGTCGAGCAGCAGGGCCCGGGCCAGCAGCACGGCCTGGCGCTGACCGCCGGACAACAGCTGGCCGCGCTCGCCGACCGGGCGATCGAAGCCTTGCGGGTGCTGGCGCGCCAGTTCGGTCACCCCGGTCAATTCCGCCACCTCCAGCATGCGGCCGTCGCTGATATAGCGGGCGCCGAGGGTGAGGTTGTCGCGCAGGCTGCCGGCCAGCAGAGGCAGGTCGTGGGCGACGTAGCCGATCTGTTGACGCAGGTCGGCGACATCCAGTTGCCGCAGGTCCAGGCCATCGAGCAGCAACTGACCTTCCTGCGGGGCATAAAAACCCATCACCAGGCGCGCCAGGGTGCTTTTGCCCGAGCCGCTGCGGCCTATGATCCCGACGCGCTCGCCAGGCTTGAGGCTGAAACTGACGTTTGCCAACGCCGGAGTACTCTGGCCGTCGTAGTGGAAGGTCACGCCGCTGACATCCAGGGCGCCCTGCAATTGGGTGCGCTCCAGCGGACGCTGCCTGGCGTCGCGCTCCTGGGGCAGGGCCATCAAGGCATCGGTGCTGCGCATGGTGAGCTGGGCTTGCTGGTAGCGAGTGATCAGCCCGGCGATCTGGCCCAGCGGCGCGAGGACCCGGCTGCCGAGCATGTAGGTTGCCACCAATGCACCGACGCTGAGGTTGCCGGCAATGATGCTGTAGACGCCGGCAACGATGGTTGCCATGCCGGCCAGTTGCTGCAGGAACAGCGTGCCATTGGTTGCCAGCGCCGAAAGGTTGCGGGCGTGGCTGTCGAGGCGGGTGAGGGCGCCATGAGTGCTTTCCCACTGATGCTGGCGTTCGCTTTCGGCGCTGCAGGCCTTGAGGGTTTCCAGGCCGCCGAGGGTTTCGATCAGCAAGGCCTGGCGCTGGGCGCCGAGGGCCAGGCTTTTCTGCACGGTGTCGCGCAGGCGCGCCTGGATGATCATGGCGAAAACCACGGTTATCGGGAACGCCACCACGGGTATCACCACCAGCCAACCGCCAAGCAGGCCTATCACCACCAGCATCAGCACGGCAAAGGGCAAGTCGATCAGGCTGGTCAGGGTCACGGCGGTGAGAAATTCCCGCAGGCCCTGGAAATCATGGATGCTCTGGGCGAAGCCGCCGATGGTCACTGGTTTGGCTTTCATCGCCATGCCGGTGATGCGTTCGAACAGCGTGGCGGAGAGAATCACGTCGGTTTTTTTACCGGCGCTGTCCAGCAGATGAGCCCGCACGACCCGCAACACCAGTTCGAACCCGGTGCCGATCAGCAGCCCGACGGCCAGCACCCACAATGTCGACGTGGCCTGGTTCGGCACCACGCGGTCGTAGGTCTGCATTACGAACAGCGGCACCATCAGCCCCAGCAGGTTGATCAGGAAGCTCGCCAGGATCGCGTCGCTGTACAGCCAGCGCGACAGTTTCAAGGTGTCACGAAACCAGGCCTCGACTCGCGGCACCAGCGGCGCGCGCAAATCTTCCAGTTCGTGGCGCGGTCGGGCGAACAAGGCCTGGCCGCTGTAGTCGGCGGCCAGCTCCTGGCGGCTGACCCATTGTTCGCCGCCATCGGCTTCGCTGGGCAGGATCAGCGCCTGGCCGTCATCACCCCAGCGGCGCAATATCGCGCAGCGACCTCCGGCCAGAATCAGCATCACCGGCAGATTGAGCGCTGAAATGTCCGCCAGGTCGCGACGCAGCAGCCGCGCCTGCAGACTGGCCCGGGCCGCTGCGCGAGGCAGCAGGTCCAGGCTCAGGCGTTGGTGCGCCATTGGCAACCCGGCGCTGAGGCTGGCGCGGCTGACAGTCGCGCCATGGAGTTTGCAGAGGATCAACAAGCCGTCCAGCAACGGGTCATCGAAGTTCAGGCGCGGGTCGACGCCGGGGATTACCGGTTCCATGCGGGTCATGTCGATCGCTCCCATGGACTACTTCAGTTCCGGCAGCCGTGCCTGGTTCTTGACTTCGGTCTGGGCGACGGCGTCGGCCGGCAGCACGATCCGCTGTTTGCTCAACAACAGGCCCATATTCGCCAGCACGCGGTACATCGAGTATTCCTCGGTGTAGCGCACCTCGGTGTAGCGACGGTTGGCGTTGTACAGCTCGTTTTCGCTGTCGAGCAAGTCAAGCAGGGTCCGTTGGCCGAGGCCGAACTGGTCTTGATAAGCGGCACGCACGCGGGCGGTGGTGTCGGCGTACTCACGGGCCGTCGGGGTCTGTTTGCGGGCGTTGAGCATCGCGTTCCAGGCCAGGCGCGTGTCTTCGTTGAGTTGGCGCAGGGCGTTGTTGCGGATGTCCATGGCCTGGTTGATCTGGTGGGCGTTGGAGGCCAGCCGGGCCTTGTCGCTACCACCGCGCAACAGGTTGTAGTTCATCACCACGCCCAGCCGCCAGTTGTTGTCGTGGCCTTCTTCGCCGCCGAGGTTGTTGTTGGCGCCCACCGCCGCTTCCGCATCGAAGCGCGGGTAGAACGGCGATTTCGCCACTTCATACTGGCTTTCGGCGGACTGGATGTCGGCCTGGGCCGATTTCAGGTACGGGTTGTTATCCACCATGCTCTGCTGGGCTTCGCGCAGGTCGACCGGGATTTCGCCCTTGGTCGACGGCGGGGCTTCCAACTCATCGGGCATGCGCCCGACCACGCTGTAGAAGTTCGCCTCGGCATCGGCCAGGTCGACCTGAGCGGTGTCGTAGTTGTTTTCCGCCAGGGCCCGACGGGCATTGGACTGGTCGGAGTCGGCCGTGCTGCCCACCCCACGCTCGGTGCGCAGGCCGATCTGGTCGTTGACCCGCAGGTGCGCCTGCAGGTTGTTCTTGGCCAGGGTTACCAGCTCGCGACGCTTGAGCACTTCCAGGTAGACCTCGATGGTCCGCAGGGCCAGGTCCTGCGCGGTGCCCTGGGCGTAATAGGCGCGGGAGTTGACCACACCCTTGGTGCGTTCCACTTCGTTGGCGGTGTTGAACCCGTCAAAGATCATCTGACGCAGGCGCAGCTCCGACTGGGTGTAGGTGAGGATATTGGTGTGATGGTTGCCCAGCGCCCGGGTGTTGGTGTTGTCGCTGTAGCCCCGACCGTAGCCGGCGTTCAAATCCACCGACGGGAAAAAACCGCCCCGGGCGACCTTGACGTCTTCATTGGCCGACAAACGGCTGTCCACCCGCTGTGCGAGTTCCGGGTGGGTCGCGATGGTGCTCTGTATCGCTTCGGTCAAGGACATGGCCTGCGCTTGAGAAGAGCAGGCCATGGCCAGCAAAACCGCGCTGCAGAGAGGGGTAAGAACGCGCATGGGATGCATCTCCTGAGGTCTGTTGTGCTTCGTTGTCGCCAGAATATTGACGTGTAAAAGATCAAAACCGTTTCAACCTTGTAACAACACAGCTAAGAACATTCCAGGAAAAGCCTAAGAAGAAATTCTCATAAGTATTATTCCAAAACAATCTTATGTGCTTGGAAAAAACCGGCACATTGTTCAACCAGAAAGCCTTTGTATTTAAGGCTCTTGACGGATTCCAGACGTCAATAAAAAGTTCCAGATAAATTTCGAAACGATGTGAAGAAGGGCAAAAAGATTTAAAAGCGAGGCGGTATGCGTGACGGTTTTTTGTCGTTGTGGCGAAAATCCGCTACCTTCCGATCTCGCGAAAGCTGGCAGATTTTCCAGATTCTGACGGCCAGCCTGAGTCTCGCTTCTTCACCCAGCACAGGTGCCGACTACGGTTGGCAACGGAGGAAATGCACATGGCAGCGCTCATCGGTACCGTCAGTAAGGTCGTAGGGCAGGTTTTCGCAGAGGCCGCCGGTGGGCTGCGGCGCCCGTTGATCGAAGGTGATCGGTTGTACGCCGGTGAGCACCTGATCACCGGCGCTGAGGGCGCAGTAGCCGTGCATTTGCAGAACGGCCAGGAGCTGACCTTGGGCCGCGAAAGTGACCTGACCCTGACCCCGCAGCTGCTCGCCAACCAGGCAGCGCCTGTCGACACGCCCGAAGCGCCAGTGCCAAGTAATGCGCAACTGACCGATGTGCAGCAATTGCAGCAAGCCATTGCCGCCGGCGCCGACCCGACCCAGACTGGCGAGGCCACGGCGGCGGGCGCCGAGGGCGGCAACCCGGGCGGAGTGGGCGGTGGGCACAGCTTTGTGCTGCTGGAGGAGGTGGCCGGGGAGGTTGATCCTCTGATTGGCTTCCCAACCGCCGGGTTCAACGGGATTCCCGAGTTTCCACAACTGGAGCTGGCGGCTGATCCGGACGGCAACGATGGCGATGATGGCGATGGAACCGTGCCGCCGGTCATTCCTGAAACGCCGGACAACCCCGTCACCCTTGGTGGCGTGACCGTGGACGGCGGAGAGCTGAGCACCAACGAGGCCAACCTTGCCGACGGTACCGCCAGCAATCCTGGCGCGCTGGTGCAAAGCGGCACCTTCAGCATTTCCGCCCCCGACGGCTTGAACGGCCTGAGCATCGGCGGTATCAGCGTGATCGCTGGCGGCGTGGCTTCAGGTTTCCCGCAGTCCGTCACCTCGGCGCTGGGCAACACGCTGACCATCACTGGCTATGACCCGGCCACTGGCGTGGTGAGCTACACCTATACCCTGACCGACAACGAAACCCATCCGGCGGGCGGTGGTGCCAACACCATCAGCGAGCAATTCCCGGTCGTGGCCGTCGATAACGACGGCGATACGGCCAACGGAACCCTGGACGTCAACATCACCGACGACGTGCCTCAAGCCGTGGACGACAGCCACGCCAGCAGCGCGTCGGAGACCCTCGTCACCCTCACTGGCAACGTATTGCCCAATGATGACCAGGGCGCTGATCGCATACCCACCGGCCCCGACAGCGGGCCGATCATCGGCGGCACGTTCACCGGTACCTACGGCACGCTGGTGCTCAACCCCAACGGTACGTACACCTACACCCTGAATACCAGCGACCCGCAATTCGTTGCGTTGCACGGCGGCGGCAACGGCAGCGAAACCTTCACCTACACCCTGACCGACGCCGACGGCGATACCAGCACCGCCAACCTGGTGCTGCAAGTGCACAACAACGACGACCCGGTGATCATCAACGACCTCGACACCGAAGGCGGCGAGCTGACGGTGCAGGAGAAAAACCTCGGCGACGGCAGCAACCCGGACGCCTCGGCGCTGACCCAGAGCGGCACTTTCACCATCACCGCGCTGGACGGCGTGCAAGCCCTGAGCGTCGGCGGCATCACTGTGGTCAGCGGTGGCGTCGCCGCCGGTTTCCCGCAATCGATCACCACCGCGTTGGGCAACACCTTGACCGTCACCGGCTTCAACGCCGCCACGGGCGTGGTCAGCTACAGCTACACCTTGCTCGACAACGAAGCGCATCCAGATGCCAACGGCGCCAACAGCCTGGGCGAGCAGTTCAGCGTGGTGGTCACCGATGACAACGGCACCACGGCCACCGGCAACCTGGACGTGAACATTGTCGATGACTTGCCTCAAGCCATCGACGACAGCAACGCCGGGATCGCCTCGGAAAACAACCTGACCCTGACCGGCAGCGTGCTGCCCAACGACAGCCAAGGCGCCGATCAGGTGGCGTCCGGGCCGATTACTCCCGGCACTTTCACCGGCACCTACGGCACGCTGGTGCTCAACGCCGACGGCTCCTACACCTACACGCTCAACCCTGGTGACACCGATTTCAAAGGCCTGCGCGGCGGCGGCAACGGCAGCGAAACCTTCACCTACACCCTGACCGACGCCGACGGCGATACCAGCACCGCCAACCTGGTGTTGCAAGTGCACAACAACGACGACCCGGTGATCATCAACGGCCTCGACACCGAGGGCGGCGAGCTGACGGTGCAGGAGAAAAACCTCGGCGACGGCAGCAACCCGGATGCCTCGGCGCTGACCCAGAGCGGCACTTTCACCATCACCGCGCTGGACGGCGTGCAAACCCTGAGCGTCGGCGGCATCACTGTGGTCAGCGGTGGCGTCGCCGCCGGTTTCCCGCAATCGATCACCACTGCGTTGGGCAACACCTTGACCGTCACCGGCTTCAACGCCGCCACGGGCGTGGTCAGCTACAGCTACACCTTGCTCGACAACGAAGCGCATCCCAACGCCAACGGCGCCAATAGCCTGGGCGAGCAGTTCGGCGTGGTGGTCACCGATGACAACGGCACCACGGCCACCGGCAACCTGGACGTGAACATCGTCGATGACTTGCCCAAGGCCCACGCCGACTCCGCCTCGGTGGAAGAGGGCGCGACGGTCAGCGGCAACGTGCTGAACAACGACGAGGGCGGCGCCGACGGGCCTGCCGCCAGCGGCGCAGTGATCGGCGTACGCGTCGGCAGCGATACATCGACCTCCGCCGTAGGCGGCCTCAACAGCCAGATCAATGGAACCTACGGTTACCTGACCCTGGACGCCAACGGCAACGCGGTCTACCACAGCAACCCGAACGCCGTCAGCGCACCGGGCGCCACCGATGTGTTCACCTATACCGTGCGCGACGCCGATGGCGACGAGAGCACCACGACCATCACCATCGACGTTTATAACAGCTGCCTGGCCGCAACCCCTGACCAGGAAATCCGTGTCTACGAAAAAGCCCTGGATCTAAACCAGGATGGCCAGGACCTGGCCCCCGGCACCGTCACCGGCAGTGCGCCGAATGCCAGCAGCGAAACCGCGAGCGGCAGCCTCGTCGGCTCGGTGACCGGTGCCGTCGGCGCCGTCACCTTCGCCCTGATGGGCAATGCCACTGGCGCCCATGGACAACTGCTCCTCAACCCGGACGGTTCGTACACCTACACCCTGACGTCGCCCGCCACGACAACGCCCGCCGCCAATGATGGTCCGAACGTGTTGAGCGAAAGCTTCACGTATCAAGCTACGGACTCACTCGGTAACAGCGTCACCAGCACCATCGTTATCAACATCGTCGACGACGTGCCCAAGGCGCACTGTGATACCGCGGCGGTGGTGGAGGGCGGGACGGTCAGCGGCAACGTGCTGGATAACGACGTGCTCGGCGCCGATGGTGGCGTGGTGATCGGCGTGCGGTCCGGCAACGATACGTCAAGTCCGGCCAACGGCGGCCTGAACACCCAGATCAACGGCACCTACGGCTACCTGACCCTGGATGCCAATGGCAACGCGGTCTATCACAGCAATCCGGACTCCGTTGGCGTACCGGGTGCCACCGATGTATTCACCTACACCGTGCGCGACGCCGATGGGGATGAAAGCACCACGACCATCACCATCGACGTGCACAACAGTTGTCTGGTCGCTGAAACCGATCATGACGTCACCGTTTACGAAAAAGCCCTGGACCTGAAACAGGATGGCCAGGACCTGGCCCCCGGCACCGCCACCGGCAGCGAGCCGGGCAGCACCGGCGAAACCGCCACCGGCACCTTGGTCGGTTCGGTCAGCGGTGCAACCGGCGCCGTGACATTTGCCTTGGTGGGAGACGCCAATGGCGCTCACGGCCAGTTGCTGCTCAACGCCGACGGCTCTTACACCTATACGCTGACCTCGCCGGCGAATACCACGCCGCATGCCAACAATGGCCCGAACGTATTGACCGAAAGCTTCACCTATCAGGCCACCGATTCCCTGGGCAACAGCACCACCGGCAACCTGGTGGTCAGCATCGTCGACGATGTGCCCAAGGCTGTCGCGTCCGAGCGTTCGGTCACGGCGGTGGAGATCGATTCGAACTTGCTGATCGTGCTCGACGTGTCCGGCAGCATGAAAGACGATTCCGGTGTGCCGGGCCTCTCGCGAATGGACCTGGCCAAACAGGCAATCAGCGCCTTGCTCGACAAATACGACGACATGGGCGACGTGAAGGTCCAGCTTGTCACCTTCAGCGGCAGCGCTACCGGCCAGAGTGCCGTGTGGGTGGACGTGGCAACCGCCAAGACACTGATCGCCGCGCTGAAGGCGGACGGTGACACCAATTACGATGCGGCTGTGGAGATGGCCAAGACGGCGTTCGCAACACCGGGGCAACTGACCGGCGCCCAGAACGTTGGCTATTTTTTCTCCGACGGCAAGCCGACCAAGGGCGATATCGGCCCGGCGGACGAGGCCGCGTGGAAGGCCTTCCTCGACGCCAACAGCATCAAGAATTACGCCGTCGGCCTGGGCAGCGGCGCCAGAAACGTCAATCTTGACCCGCTGGCCTACGACGGCAGCACCCACACCAACACCAACGCGGTGGTGGTGACTGACTTGAACCAGCTCAATTCGGTGCTTTCCGGCACTGTGCAAGGCGTGCCGGTTACCGGCAGCCTGTTTGGCGAAGGCGGCTCGTTCGGTGCCGACGGCGGGTTTATCAAAAGCCTGGTGGTGGACGGCACGACCTACAGCTACAACCCCGATGCCAACGGTGGCCAGGGGGCGCTGACCGTCAGCGGCGGGGCCAACCACGGCGCCTTCAACACCGCGACCAACACCGTCAGCATCGCCACCGGGCATGACGGCATGCTCGTGGTGAATCTTGATACCGGCGCGTTCAGCTACACCTCCCAGACCACCACCAGCACCTTGATCACCGAGAACATCGGCTACACCCTCAGCGATAACGATGGTGACCTGGCTGGCTCCAACCTGGTGATCAAGGTCCAACCCAACAGCGCGCCCGTGGCGGTCGATGACAACGTCATCACCAACGTGCTGTCGGGCAACATCGTGGTTCCGGGTGAACTGCTGCTGGGCAATGACAGCGACGCCAACGGCGACCCGCTCTCCGCATCGCCGACCAGTTTTAACACCGGTTGGGTGGCCAGGGGCGCGGATTTCACCGGCAGCACCGGTACCGCCAGTTTCACTGGCAACAACGCCCAGTCGATCAGCCTCAACCGCAGTGCCTTCGTCGCCAACACCGCGAGCATGACCGCGGTGCTGGTGGTCAGCGGGGCGCTGGGGGCGGTGTCGAACAACAACGCCAACGATGAAGACCGGCTCAACATCAGCCTCAAGCAAGGCGAAACCCTGACCCTGGATCACAATCTCACGGCCGGTCGCATCGCCATGGAATATTCGCTTAACGGCGGCCCCTTCATCGCGATCAACGATGGTGCATCGTTCACCGCGGCGGCGGATGGCAATTATCAGATCCACGTCACCAACATTCCCAACCCCGGCAATGGCAACGCCAATGCCTCGGAAAATTACCAACTGACCCTGACCGTCAACTACGCCGGTGCCCAGGACACTACACCCGATTATCACGGCAGCTACACTGCCAGCGACAACCACGGCGGCAGTGACTCCGCCGGGGTGGGCATCAGCTATCAGGCGGGCCACACCCTGACGGGGACCACGGGCGACGATGTACTGCTGGCCGGCAATGGCAACAACGTGCTCAACGCCGGCGACGGCAACGACATCCTCAGCACCGGCGCGGGCAACAACACCTTGCATGGCGGGGCTGGAGATGACTTGCTCTACAGCAGTACCGGTAACGACCTGCTCGACGGCGGCACTGGCAATGACACCGCCAGTTATGCCCATGCCACCGGCGGCGTCACGGTAAATCTCGGCCTGCTGGCCGGACAGAACACCCTGGGGGCCGGTACCGACACCCTGGCCGGCATCGAGAACCTGGTCGGTTCGAACTTCAACGACCACCTGACCGGCGACAGCTTGAGCAATCGCATCGACGGCGGCCTCGGCCATGACGTGCTCAACGGCGGTGACGGCGATGACCTGCTGATCGGCGGCCTGGGCAACAACACCCTCACCGGTGGCAACGGCGCCGACACGTTCCAATGGCAAGCGGGCAACAGCGGTCACGACGTCATCACGGATTTCACCCCGGGCCTCGACAAACTCGACCTGTCGCAACTGCTGCTGGGCGAGAACGGCAGCGCGGCGTCGCTTGATGACTACCTGCACTTCAGCGTGACCGGCAGTGGAGCCTCGTTGATCACCAGCATCGACGTCAGCAGCACCGCCGGCGCCACGCCGAACCAGACCATCGACCTGGCCGGCGTCAACCTCGCCACTCATTACGGCGTCACGCCGGGCGCGGGCGGAATGATCGGCGGCGCGGACACCGCGACCATCATCAACGGCATGCTGAATGACCATTCGTTGAAGGTCGACACGGTGTGAGATGAGCTGAAACGACAAAACCCGCCATCTTCGCTCTGGAGATGGCGGGTTTTTCATTTTGGCCCGCACAAAATTTTCCCGGACCCAGGCACCGCTGTTCCCGTGGCGAGGGAGCTTGCTCCCGCTCGGCTGCGCAGCAGTCGTAAAATCGGCAGGCGCGGTCTGCCTGGGGAATCGCATCAGCTGATTTCAGGGCGGCTTCGCCTCCCAGCGGGAGCAAGCTCCCTCGCCACAAGGGCGTTCAATCAGGTTTGCGCAGCGTCTTCTGCCTGAGGATATACACCGTCACCAGCACTGCGCTGGTCAGCATGAACACCCGCGCCCACGGCAGGGGCACCAGGTAGCACGACAGCAGGATGCTCGCCCACATCAACCCGATGGCGTAGACCTTGCCCTTGAGCGGTATGCCGTTGCCGCTGAGGTAGTCGCCGATCCAGGGGCCGAGGCGCGGATGCTCCACCAGCCAGCGGTAGAAGCGCGGCGAACTGCGGGCGAAGCAGGCCGCGGCCAATAACAGGAAGGGGGTGGTGGGAAGGACGGGAATAAAGATGCCGATGACCCCCAGCACCACGCTCAGCCAGCCAATGGCGAGCAGAGCGTAGCGCAGGATCAGCGGGCGATTGCCGAGGGGCGCGGGCACCCGCTGACTCAGTGGTGACGCGGCTTGAGGATCGCCGGTTTCTCGTCCGGGGCGTTGCACAGCAGGTACAGGGCGGTGAGGGCTTCCGGGATCTGCACGATCATGTCATCCATCAGGTTCGGGTCGGCGGCAATGTCGGAGAACTCCGGTTGCTCGTCGAACAGCCCGGAGCCGACCATGATCGGCAGCAGCATTTCGCTGACTTCCTCTTCGGCGGTTTCGAACCAGGCCGCTTCGCGAAGGAACACACCCTCCATGAAGCCGATGCACCAGCCGCGCAGTTCCGAATCGTCCGGATCGTCGCCCAGGTCCAGCTCGCACGGCAGCTCGAATTCTTCATCGGAAGCCAGTTGGCGGGCAATGTGAGCCTTGAGGCCGACCAGCGTCGCTTCGATTTCAGCGCGTTGGGCTTCGTCGCTGTAGTGCGGTTCTTCGGCGAACAGGGCGTCGATCCATTCACGCTCCGGCACCTGCTCGGAGCAGATCGACAGGGCGGTCAGGTAGCCATGAGCGGCCACGTAATCCAGCGCTTCTTCGTGCAGCTCATCGGCGTCGAGGAAGACTTGCAGGCGGGTCAGTTGCTCAGCGAAGGACATTACAGGCTACCTTGGGGAATAAACAATGCGGGAATTCTAGGCTTTCTTGAGCGCTCAGGCCAGCCGCGTGGTGGATTTGCTTCCTTGCCGGTCATGCATCACCTGGTCTCGAGCCTACAGAGTCCCTGTGGCGAGGGAGCTTGCTCCCGCTGGGTCGCGCAGCGGCCCTGTTTTTTTGGGGCGGCTTCGCCACCCAGCGGGAGCAAGCTCCCTCGCCACGGGGTGGGGCTCGTCCGGCATTTGCCCTGAAACCTCCCGTCAGCAACCCCCTTCGCAACGAAGCCCTCGGGTATACTGCCGCGTTTTGTGATGCCCTGCCGCATCCCGGCGGTTCGAAACGCGCACTTACGATTCGCCGGTGCAGCGTTTGTGTTTCTGGACCAGCCTTGCAGGGATGTTTCGGTGATTTTTGGAGTTTTTATGCTCGAACAGGCTCAACGCGTCCTCAAGGACATCTTCGGCTACGACAGTTTTCGTGGCCGCCAGGGTGCCATCATTGAGCGCGTGGCCAGCGGTGGCGATGCCTTGGTGCTCATGCCTACCGGCGGCGGCAAGTCCCTGTGCTTCCAGGTGCCCGCGCTGCTGCGCAACGGCCTCGCGGTGGTGGTATCGCCGCTGATCGCCTTGATGGACGACCAGGTCGCGACCCTCGAGGAATTGGGCGTTGCCGCTGCCGCGTTGAACTCCACGCTGAGCGCCGAGCAGCAGCGGGACCTGGCGGCGCGCATCCAGCGCGGTGAAGTGAAAATGCTGTACCTGGCGCCTGAACGTCTCGTGCAGCCGCGCATGCTGGCCTTTCTCCAGAGCCTGGAAATCGCCCTGTTTGCCATCGACGAAGCCCACTGCGTATCCCAATGGGGCCATGACTTCCGTCGTGAATATCTGCAGCTGGGGCAATTGGCCGAGCTGTTTCCCGACGTGCCGCGCATCGCCCTGACCGCCACCGCCGACAAACGTACCCGCGAAGAAATCGTCGAGCGCCTGCACCTGCAGAACGCCGAGCGGTTCCTCTCCAGCTTCGACCGCCCCAACATTTTTTACCGCATCGTGCCCAAGGAGCAGCCGCGCAAGCAATTGCTGGCGTTCCTCGCCGAGCGTCGCAGCGACGCGGGTATCGTCTATTGCCTGTCGCGCAAGAAAGTCGAGGAGGTGGCGGCGTTCCTCAGCGAGCAAGGTTTCCCGGCATTGCCCTACCATGCCGGCCTGCCCAACGATCTGCGGGCCTATCACCAGAAGCGCTTTCTCAACGAGGAAGGCCTGATCATGGTCGCCACCGTGGCGTTCGGCATGGGTATCGACAAGCCCAACGTACGGTTCGTCGCGCATTTGGACCTGCCCAAGTCGCTAGAGGCCTATTACCAGGAAACCGGCCGTGCCGGTCGTGACGGTTTGCCGGCCGATGCCTGGATGGCCTACGGCCTGCAGGACGTGGTGATGCTCAAGCAGATGTTGCAGAACTCCGAGGGCGATGAGCGCCACAAACGCCTGGAACAACACAAGCTCGACGCGATGCTGTCGCTCTGCGAAGAAACCCGTTGCCGCCGCCAGACCTTGCTGGCCTATTTCGATGAGGACATGCCCGAGCCTTGCGGGCATTGCGACAACTGCGTCGACGGAGTGGAAACCTGGGACGCCACCGAGCCGGCCCGCCAGGCACTGTCGGCCATCTATCGCACGGGCCAGCGCTACGGCGTGGGACATCTGGTGGACGTGCTGCTGGGCAAGGACAACGAAAAGGTCCGCAGCTTTGGCCATCAGCATCTTTCGGTGTTCGGCGTGGGCAAGGCCCGCACCGAGAGCGAGTGGCGCTCGCTGTTCCGGCAACTGGTGGCGCGCGGCCTGGCCGACATCGACTTGGAAGGTTATGGCGGCCTGCGCCTGAGCGCGACCTGCCGGCCCTTGCTCAAAGGCGAGGTCAGCCTGGAACTGCGTCGCGACCTCAAGCCCGCAACAGCGATCAAGAGCAGCAAGAGCCAGGCCAGCCAACTGGTGCGTGGCGAGGAGCGCGATCAGTGGGAGGCCTTGCGCGCCTTGCGGCGCAAGCTGGCGGAGGAGCATGGCGTGCCGCCCTATGTCATTTTCCCCGATTCGACTTTGCTGGAAATGCTCCGCAGCCAACCGACTTCCCTGGCGGAAATGGCCCGGGTCAGTGGCGTTGGTGCGCGCAAGCTGGAGCGTTACGGCGAGGCTTTCCTCCAAGTGCTCGGCGGCGAAGCCGAGGCGCCGAAAGCCGTGGCCGATGTACGCCACGAACTCATCACGCTGGCTCGTGCCGGCATGACCCCGCTACAGATCGCCGGGCAATTGCAGTGTTCGGAAAAAAATGTCTACACGATGCTGGCCGAGGCGATCGGCCAGCAGCAGCTTTCCTTGGAACAGGCGCTGGATTTGCCCGAAGAATTGATGGGCGAAATCCAGGACGCGTTTCTCGACGGCGAGGGTGAATTGCCCGCGGTATCTGACGTTGCCGCGCTGTTTGCAGGCCGCGTTCCGGAAGGCGTCCTGTATTGCGTCAGGGCTGCACTGCAATCGGAATTTGAAGTCTGATCAAACAGTTACGCTCCTTTAACGATTCACTACAGTGCCAGCCTTGCTTGAATCCGAAGCTCATGCTTAGCTGACTAATAATTAGTATTTCTCTATTTAGATTCTGATGAGTTTTTTATGCCTCTAACCGATCAACACCGCTTTGGCATGCAGTTGGCGCAAATGTCCCGGGGCTGGCGAGCCGAGCTGGACCGTCGCCTCGCCGGGCTGGGCCTGTCCCAGGCGCGTTGGCTGGTGCTGCTGCACCTGGCGCGCTTCGAACAGGCGCCGACCCAGCGTGAACTGGCCCAGAGCGTCGCCGTTGAAGGCCCGACCCTGGCTCGCTTGCTCGACAGTCTGGAAACCCAGGGACTGGTGCAGCGCCAGGCCGTGGCCGAGGACCGCCGCGCCAAGAAAATCGTGCTCTGCGCGCCGGCCTTGCCGCTGATTGAACAAATCGAAACCATTGCCACGCAGCTGCGTCGGGAGTTGTTTGAAGGCGTTGATGAAGAGGATATGCGGGTGTGCATGCGGGTTCACGGCAGGATCCTGGCCAACCTGGAAAAATCCTGAGGCACATCCCTGACACCCGGTTTTTGAGATTCGCCGGTTAGCGAACTATAACCAGTAGTAAGCGTTCCTAATGGAAGCGTTTACGCCGAGGTTGGTTCTGGTAATCGAAAGGGATGCCCATGCTTGAAAGTCTGCAGTCCACGTTGCGCAACTGGGTCAACGTGTTGATAGTCGTGGGTGCCCTGGGCTTTCCGGCCCTGGCGTCGGCGCTGGGGCTGGGAGAGATCACGCTTCATTCCGCGCTGAACCAGCCGTTGCGCGCCGATATCGCCTTGGTCGATGCGGCCGGCCTGGGCGAGGGGGATTTGTCGGCCAGCCTGGCGAGTCCGGACGATTTCAGTCGCGCCGGGGTGGAGCGGGTATTTTTTCTCAACAGCCTGCGTTTCACGCCGGTGTTGCGCGGCGAGCGCAGTTTCATCCGGGTGACTTCCAGCAAGCCGGTGGAAGAACCTTTCCTCAATTTCCTGGTACAGCTCAACCAGCCTAACGGCCGGGTGCTGCGCGAATATACCGTGCTGATCGATCCGCCGGGCACGCCAGGGATCGTGCCGACCGTGGACGAGCCTTCCGCTGCGGCCGAAGCGACACCCGCGATGAAGCCGCCACCGGCCACACAAGGCAAGCGCTACACCGTCGTGCAGGGCGACAACCCCTGGATCATCGCCAAGCGCCTGCATGACGCCGGCAGCAATGCCTCTGTCAATGAGCTCATGCAGGGCATCCAGGCGCTGAACCCTGGCAGCGAGCGGCTTTCCATCGGTCAGCGCCTGTTGCTGCCCGACTCGGCCATATTGCCGCCTCCCGCCGCAGCCCCTTCAACTCCGGCCTCTGTCGCCCCCGACAGCAATGCCGAGCAACTCGCCGCCTCGGTGCTGCAAAACCAGCAACAACAGAAAACCATCGACGAACTTCAAGTCCGGCTTCAGGCCCAGGACGCGGAAATTGCCGGCCAGCGCCAGCAGATCAGCGAGTTGCAGGCGCAACTGGCGCAGACATCGCCATCGACTGTTGTCGCGACGCCGCCGCCAGAGGAATACGTCGAGCCCGCTCCGGTGGTCGAGGCGGCGCCGGCCGGCGAGGCAGCGGGCATCGACTGGCTGTGGGTGGCGGGGCTGGTAGGGCTGCTGGGGTTGCTCGCCGTGTTGCTGTTTCTCCGCCGTCGGCAACAGCAGGAACTGGCGGATCCGCAGCCGATGTCCGAGCCTCGCGAATTGATCCTGGACGATGATGAACCCGAGACTTACACGCAGTCCGGCACCGAACGCCCTGAAGTCGCCGCGTCGTTCAATAACGGCGATGCGCCCCTCGGCGATGTGCTCGAAGGGGTGGGAATCTACCTCACCTATGGCCGCTTCACCGAAGCGGCGGGCTTGTTGCGCGCCGCGTTGCTGGCGGAGCCGGAGCGTACCGACCTGGGCCTCAAGTTGCTCGACGTGCTGGGCAAGCAGGGCGATGTCATCGGTTTCCAGGCCCAGGAGAACCACCTGCTGGCCCAGGGTATCGATCGCCAGGCGCTGGAAGAAGTCCGCGGGCGCTACCCGAGGATCTCCATGGTTACCGCGCCCGTTGAGACCTCCCTTGATACGCCGCGTGATACGCCGCGTGATGCGCCTGCGCCGACAGAACCCCTGGCACGCATTCCAGAGCCCGAACCGCCCCGTCCCCCCAGCGACGAGTTCGAGCTGAAGCTCGATAGCTTGTCCATGGAGAACAGCTGGGACCTGACCGACACCCCGCAGGCCTCCGTTGAACCGAAAACCCTTGAATCCTTCGAAACCGGCACCTTGTCGCTCTCGGGGTTCGATGAGCCCGACCTGCAATGGGGCGCGCCCCTGGAAACCGAGTCGCTGGACGATGATTTTCTCGACGGGTTTGCCGACGAAGAGCAGTCGCTGGAGCTGGAGCCGCTGACCGCCGAACCGGAATTCGACTCCCTGTCGCTCGAACCGGTGTCCTTTGAGGCGCAACCCTCGCAGCATTCCGAAAAGCTCGAAGAAGCCCAGAATCGTATCGATGAGGGAGACCTCAAGAGCGCTATCACGCTGCTGGAGGAACTGGTGGAAGAGGGCGACGAGCCGCTCAAGGAAACGGCCCGGGTGCTGCTGGCCGGGATTCGTTGAGATGATCCATAGGCTGGAGAGAATCTTGTGGGAGCGAGCTTGCTCGCGATGACGGAGCCCCGGTCAACATCATCTTTGACTGAGTGACCGCTTTCGCGAGCAGGCTCGCTCCCACAGTTTGAACAGCGCTAGAACGTCTGCCCCAGATTCAGATACACCGCCTGCTCATCATCGTCGTTGAAGCCATAACTGAAGTTGAGTGGCCCCAGCGGCGTGTCGAACCCGAGGAAAATACTGGCGGCGTTGATATAGCCGCTGTCGAATTCATTGTCGTTGTTCCAGGCCCGGCCGCGCTCCAGCGAACCGCCGACATACAGCGGGAAATCCAGCGGCAGGTAAGCGCGCGGCGTGAGCCTGCGGTAGTACACGGCGCGCATCAGGCTCATGTTCTGGCCGGATATCCCGTCTTCGCGAAAGCCCGACAGCTGTCGGGCGCCGCCGAGGACGAAGCTCGACGTGACGACCTCGGCGGTGTCCAGGGTCCGGCCATAACGGCCGCCGAGGATGAAGGTATCCGGGCCGCTGCTCAGGGCCTTGTCCAACCTGAATTCCCACTGGCGATAACGCTGGTCGGAACCTAATCCGGGTTCGTACTGGCGCCAGGACAAGCCGATGTCTTCGCCTTCGTGGGGGAAGTAGACGTTGTCCAGCGAGTCGAATGAATACTTGAGCTCGTAGAAGCCTTCGTTGAAGTTTTCGCTGGGCTGGTCGTGATCGCCGATGCGCACGTCCGCCTTGCCCCAGGCCTGGCCGACACCGAAGCGGATTTCCCCGCTGTTGCCGATCTGCCGGCCCAGGTTCAGGCCGAAGCCATAGCGCTCGACCCGATACTGGGCGACCGGGTCGTTATCGAGGATCGACTCGACGTTGCGCGATTCGAATTGTCCGTAGGGCGCGATGAAGTAGCGCGAGCCGACGTCCAGCGGCTGGTAGAACTCGCTGTACAGTTCCTGCTTGTCGCCGATCTGCGCCCGTGTCAGCCATTCGGCGCCGAGGCGATTGATACCGTTGACCCGGTAGCTGGCACCGAGGTTGAAAGCGCTGTCGCCGCGCATGTCGTCCGACAGGCTCAGGCCCAGGCGCAGGTAGTCCGTGCCGGTGCGTCGGCCCCGGGCGCTGATCACCAAGGTGTTGTCCGCGCCCTTGTGCACTACGCGGTATTGCACCTGCTCGAAATAATCCAGGCCGTACAAGGTGCCCATGTCGGTTTGCAGGCGACCCAGGTCCAACGGCTCGCCGATTTGTTGGCGAACGTAATAGCGGATCACGTCGTCACCGACTTTCGAATCGTTTTCCACCCGTATCGCGGTGATGACCGGCGTGCGTTCGCTGGGGGTGCGCGCCGCCATCAGCTCGGCGTCGGCCGGTTCAGGGCGACGCAGGTGTGCCAGGCGGGCCTCGAGTATCCGGGTGGCGTGGTAACCGGCGTCGATCATTTCCGTGGCGCGGCCAAAATCGGTGGAGCCAAAGCTCGCCAGGGCGGGCTGGATCAGCACGTCGTTGTTTTTCAGCGTCGCCAGTTGTTCCTCCGAGTTGCGCCGGGTCATCAGGGTGGTCGACTGATTCAGCACATCCACCACCGTGACCAATTGCTTGCGGTTGCGCAGCGGCGTGCCGATATCGACGACGATGGCCATGTCCACGCCCATTTCCCGGGCCACGTCCAAGGGAATGTTGTCGCTCATGCCGCCGTCCACCAGCAGCCGCCCGTCCAGTTCCACCGGGGCGAACACCGCCGGGATCGACATGCTGGCACGGATCACCTTGGGCAGGTGGCCCTTGCGGAACACGACTTTTTCGCCAGTAGCGATGTCGGTCGCCACGGCGCGGAAGGGGATTGGCAGCTTGTCGAAATCCCGGGTATCGCTGGCGTGGGCCAGCAGGCTTTCCAGGAGCAGGGCCAGGTTCTGTCCCTGGATCACGCCCAATGGCAGGCCGAGGCTGCCGTCGTCGCGAAAGCTCAGCTTCTGCTTGACCAGGAAATCCCGGTCATCCTGCTTGCGCCGGAAGGGCACGTCCTTGCGCGGTGGGGCATCGGACAGCGCCTGCTGCCAGTCGATGCCCAGGGCGAGTTTCTCCAGCTCGTCGATCTTGTACCCGGAGGCGTATAAACCGCCGATCACCGCGCCCATGCTGGTGCCGGCGATCGCGTCGATCCTGATGCCTTGTTCTTCCAGAGCTTTAAGCACGCCAATATGCGCCAGCCCACGGGCCGCGCCGCCGGAAAGTACCAGGCCGATCTTCGGTCGCGGCGCTTCGACCGCGTCGGCGAACAGGGGCAGCAGTAACAGGAGCAGGCATGGCAGCAGGCGGCGCATCGTCAATCTCGGGGCAGGCGGTCAAAGGCGAGTAGTATAACGACGCCTTTGACCGCAGGAGCTCACCCGCAATGACCGCTCACAAACCGGAAGTCGTCATCACTTACTGCACGCAGTGCCAATGGTTGCTGCGCGCCGCCTGGCTGGCCCAGGAGTTGCTCAGCACGTTTGGCGACGACTTGGGCAAGGTGTCCCTGGTGCCGGGCACCGGCGGGGTGTTCCATATCAGCTGTGACGGTACGCAGGTCTGGGAGCGCAAGGCTGACGGCGGTTTTCCCGAGGCCAAGGTCCTCAAGCAGCGGGTCCGCGACCGGATCGACCCGGAGCGCGACCTGGGGCACAACGACCGGGTTCAGTGACTCGTTTCAGTAACCTGGCTCAGTGAGACGAGGCCTGGGCGCCGGCGCTGGATTTTTTCGTGCCATCGAGCTGGCTCGACACGACGATCGCAACGATGATCAGCACCCCACCGAGCAGCATGCGCAGCGTCGGGTTCTCATCGAACAGCAGCCAGGCAATGGTAATGCCGTAGACCGGTTCCATGGCGAACACTACCGCCGCGGTGCGCGCCTTGATCACCGCGAGGCTGGCGACGAACAGGCTGTGGGCCAGGCCGGTGCAGAACACCCCGAGCAGGCCGATCCACAACCAGTCGATGGGGCGCACGTCGCTCAGTTGTGGCGCGGCCATCGGCAACAGGCATAAGCCCACGACCACGTTCTGGCACAGCGCGGCCTGCACCGGCGGTACGTGCGCGGAGCCGGCGCGATTGGTCAGCGACAACAGCGAGAACAATAGACCCGAAGCCACGGCCCAGAGCAAACCGGTGGTGGCGCCGCTGGCCAGGTCAAAGTCCGGTGTGACCAGCACCAGGCCGACGCTTACCAGCACCACCAGGAGAATCTCGTTGGCGCGGATCCGCTCGCGGAAAATCAGCCCCTCGAGCAATACGGTGAAGGCCGGGAAACTGGCGAACCCCAGCGTGGCGATGGCCACCCCGGCGACTTTTACCGAGATGAAAAAGCTGACCCAGTGTCCGGCCAGCAACAGCCCGCCGAGCAGCAACCGGCGAGCGTCGCGGCCGCGCAATTTTTGCCAGCGGGTGCGGCTGGCGAACCGGGCAAACACCGCCAGGGCCAGCACGGCGAACACCGCACGGCCAAACACAATGACCGCCGGCGAGGCGGCGGCCAGTTTGCCGAACACGCCGGTCAGGCCAAACATGAGCGCGCCGATGTGCAAGGCGCCGAGGGCGGTACGGGGAGTCATTGCAATCCTTGTTGAGCGGTTGAGCGTCCGGCTATTGAACCCTTTGCCAGCCGTTTCTGTCTGTCGCGAACCTAGCGATTTTTAGCGCGGAGCTAGCGCCGAAGCTTGCCCGGCGAAACACCGAACTCGCGCAGCACCGCCGCCGCAAAGGCGCTTTGCGAACTGTAGCCAACCTGATGGGCGATTTCGCCGATGGGCAGGTTTGAGTCTCGCAACAGTCCCACGGCTTTGTGCAGGCGGCGGCTGCGGATGTATTCCATTGGCGTCTGCCCGCGTTCGGCGACGAAGCGCGCATGCAGGCGCGCGCTGGAAAGCCCGGCGACCCGCGCCAGGTCCGCCACTTGCAGCGGATAGGCCGCGTGCTGGTCGATATGAGCGTCCAGCGCGGCATAGGGCAGGTGCCGGCTGCCGCTCGTTTGCTGGCGGGCGCCGTTGAGGCTGGCCAACAGCAGCACCGCGCCTTGCTGGGCGATCAGCGGATCGTCCACCGGACTGCCCGCGAGCCAACTTACCAACTGGCTCTGCCCCGTATCCAGGGGCAGGCGGATATTGCGGTCGAGCAAGCGCCGGCTGGCATCGGCGTGATCGCCCAGGCATTGCCCGACCCAGTCATCATCAGGCACATCCAGCACCAGGCAACGGCTGCCCCGAGGACTGCCGCAGGCGTGATGGGCGCCGGCGGGTACCACCACGAAACTCTGCTGCACCACCTGGCTGCCACGCCCTTCGACTTCGAAATCCAGCGCGCCGGACAAGCCGAACACCAGCTGCGCATGGTCGTGGCTGTGGACAATCAGATCGTGGCTGTAGTGGCGTAGCGTGAGGATCGGTCTCATCGCGGTCTCCCGTGGCAGGCGGCCAGTCTACACCGAGGGCGTGGCGCCTCGCGCTGTCATGCAATCGACTCATTATTGTCATGGGTCATTAACCGCTGGGGTGCACTGTGGTGAAAACGATCAGAGGGTTGCCCAATGACCAGCGCCGAGCTCGCCAGGCCCAGCCGCAAACAGCGTGTCCGCACCCTGTGGATTTCCGACGTTCACCTGGGTACGCGAGATTGCCAGGCCGAGCACTTGTCGCACTTTCTCAAGGGCTATCACGCCGACAAGGTCTATCTGGTGGGCGATATCATCGACGGCTGGAAACTGCGCAGTGGCATGTATTGGCCCCAGGCCCATACCAACGTCATTCGTCGCCTGCTGACCATGAGCAAGCGCGGCACCGAGGTGATCTATGTCACCGGCAACCATGACGAATTCCTGCGACGCTATTCGAAGCTGATCCTGGGCAACATTCAACTGGTGGACGAAGCGGTGCATGTCACCGCCGATGGTCGGCACCTGCTGGTGATCCATGGCGACCAGTTCGATGTGATTACCCGTTATCACCGTTGGTTGGCCTTTCTTGGGGATTCGGCCTACGAGTTCACCCTGACGCTCAATCGCTGGCTCAATCATTGGCGGGCCCGTTACGGCTACGGTTACTGGTCGCTGTCGGCGTACCTCAAGCACAAGGTCAAGACCGCCGTCAGCTTCATCAGCGACTTTGAAGAAGCCATCGCCCATGAGTGCGTGAAGCGTGAACTGCATGGCGTGGTGTGCGGGCACATCCACCATGCCGAGATTCGCACGGTGGGCGGGGTGGAGTACCTCAACTGCGGCGATTGGGTCGAGTCGTGCACGGCGCTGATCGAGCATTGGGACGGCTCGATCGAGCTCTATCGCCTGGCGGACGCCCAGGCGCGCGAAGCGCTGGTCAAGGCTGAGTTGAAAGTGACTGAGCCTGCCTGAAGCTCACATAAACCCCCGTGGCGAGGGAGCTTGCTCCCGCTCGGCTGCGCAGCAGCCGTCAACTGGACAGCGCAATGTGGCTGGATAAATGCGGGCGCCTGAACGGGGGCTGCTGCGCAGCCCAGCGGGAGCAAGCTCCCTCGCCACAGGGAAGTGTGTTTTTCACGTTTCAGCCATCGCCGCCTTGTAGATCGATTGCTTCGGTGCCGCAAACAGCCTTTCCAGCATTGGCTCGAAGAAACTCAGCGGCAGCGTGTCGTACTCGGGATCGAACGCCGCGGCGTCGTATTCTGCACAGAAATCGATCGTCGCCTGGTACTGCGGGTGCTCCCTAAACTGCTCCCGCAGGTGCCGGTCCATGCCCAGGTGATGGAAGAAGTAGTAGCCCTGGAAGATTCCGTGCTTCTCCACCATCCACAGGTTCTCGGCGCTGACGAACGGCTTGAGGATCGCCGCCGCGATGTCCGGATGGTTGTACGAACCCAGTGTGTCGCCAATATCGTGGAGCAGGGCGCAGACCACGTACTCCTCGTCTCGCCCGTCGCGGTAGGCACGGGTGGCGGTTTGCAGGGAGTGGGTCAGGCGATCCACGGGGAAACCGCCGAAGTCGCCATCGAGCAATCTCAGGTGGGTCAGAATCCGGCCCGGCAACTGCCGCGCGTAAGCGCTGAAGTCGGCGGCGATGATCGCCCAGTCTTCCCGGCTGCCGTCCTGCATGTGGGTGAAGCGCGCGTGAGACGTCATCGGCAATCTCCTTAGAACGCCACCTTGCCCAGCAGCATGTCGCGGTACATGACGAAGTCGCCGAGCAGACTGTAGAGAGGGTGTTGGAAAGTCGCAGGGCGGTTTTTTTCGAAGAAGAAGTGGCCGACCCAGGCGAAGCCGTAGCCGGCCACCGGCAGCGCGACCCACAGCCACCAGGCGCCGACGACGAGGGCCAGGGCGAAAACCAGGATGACCAGGGAGGTGCCGATGAAGTGCAGGCGCCGGCAGGTGCTGTTGCTGTGTTCGCTGAGGTAATACGGGTAGAACTCGGCGAACGTATTGAATCGTTTGGTGTTTTCCAAGAATGCAGGCTCTTTGGTTATTGTTCTGATATTTGAAGTCTAGAGCTACCAAACGCAACAGCCAGTGACAATCAGCGCCACTCTAGTGTCCTGTCTTACAAATACTGTTCCTTTTGGACGGCGTCTGTTGCCGTCATGCTGCGTTGCCGCTCCTCGCCATAGCGGGCTATGACTCGTCGCGGCGCCTTGCCTGACGACAACAGCCACTCGTCAAAAAGGAACGTATTTGCAAGACAGGACACTGATATCCTTCGCCAATCCAGCCGTACCCTGCGGCTCGTCATGCAAGCAAATGCCATGAGCGAACGAACGACTTCTTCAAGCTGGGCGATGGGGATTGTCAAGGCGTTGGAAATGGACGGCCTGGACTGTCGGGCGCTGTTCAAGCAACTGGCGCTGGATTTTGCTGCGCTGGAGGATCCCGACGCGCGCTTTACCCAGGACTCGATGACGCGGCTCTGGCAATTGGCGGTGGCTCGTTCCGGCAATCCGGCCATCGGCCTGAACATGGGCAAGGTGGTGCGCCCGGCATCGTTCCATGTGGTCGGTTACGCATTGATGTCCAGTCGCACGCTGGTCGAAGGCTTCGAGCGGCTGGTGCGCTACCAGCGGATCATTGCCGAAAGCGCCGACTTGAGTTTTCGTCATCTGGAGGAGGGCTATGGGCTGATTCTCACCGTGCATGGCGATCACCTTCCGCCGACCCGGCAAAGTGCCGAAGCCTCCTTGGCCTGCGCGCTGTCCTTGTGCAGTTGGTTGACGGGACGCACCTTGCATCCGGTAAAGGTACTGTTCCAGGGTTCCGAACCCGTTGACCTGGCACCTTATCAACAGGCTTTTGGCGCGCCACTGGTGTTCGATGCTCCCTACGATGCGCTGATTTTCCAGCAGGAGGACATGGAGGCGCCGCTGCCCACGGCCAACGAGGCCATGGCGCAGCTCCACGATCGGTTTGCCGGCGAATACCTCGCGCGTTTTTCCGGAAGCCGTGTGACCCACCAGGCGCGGCAGGTGCTCTGCCGGCTGCTGCCCCGGGGCGAGCCCAAGCGGGACGTGGTCGCGCAGACCCTGCACTTGTCGCAACGCACCTTGCAGCGGCGTTTGCAGGATGAGGGCACGAGCTTCCAGAGCTTGCTGGACGATACGCGCCGCGAGCTGGCCGAGCAGTACCTGGCGCAGCCGACCATGACGCTGCTGGAAGTGGCCTATCTGCTGGGGTTTGCCGACCCGAGCAATTTTTTCCGGGCCTTTCGGCGCTGGTTCGGGACCACACCCGGCGAATACCGGGCGCGGGCTGTAGCGACGCCGGTCAGTGACGCCAGAACGCCGGAATACACAGCACGAACACCGTAATGATCTCCAGCCGGCCGAGCAGCATGCCGCCGGAAAGAATCCACTTGGCGGCATCCGGCAACGGCGCGAAGTTGCCGGCCGGGCCGATGGTCTCGCCAAGCCCCGGGCCGACACCGGACACGGTACTGGCCGCGCCGGTCAGTGCCGTCATCCATTCGACGCCCAGCAGCGACAGCAGCAGCGCGATCACGCAGATGGTGATGGCGAAGAAGAACGAGAATGTCAGGATCGACCGGACGATTTCTTCGTCGAGGCGGTGACCGTTGTATTTCTGCTTGATCACCGCGCGCGGGTGAATCAGTTGGTGAAGGTTGGCCCGAAGCAGGATGTAGGCAACCTGGAAGCGGAAAATCTTGATCCCGCCGGCGGTCGAACCCGAGCAGCCGCCGACGAAACCCAGGTAGAAGAACAACATTAGCGAGAAATTGCCCCACAGGCTGTAGTCGCCCAAGGCAAAACCGGTGGTGGTGACGATGGACGTCACGTTCAGCGCCACGTGCCGCAGGGCGTCGAGCCAGTGCAGGTCGGTGGTGGCCCAATACCAGGTGCCGAGCACCAGCCAGGTGACCAGCAGCACGCCGATGAGCCCCTGGACTTGCTGGTCCTTGATCAGTGCCCGACGATTGCCGCGCAGGGTCGAGACGTAGAGGGCGAACGGCAGGCTGCCGAGGATCATGATGACAATGGCGACCCAATGCACGGCCGGTTGCGTCCATTTGGCCAGGGACAGGTCGGAGGTGGAAAAACCGCCGGTGGAAATGGCTGACATCGAATGGTTGATCGCATCGAACAGACTCATCCCGGCCCACCACAGTGCCAGCGTGCCGAGAATGGTGATGCCGACGTAGGAGGCCACGATCAGCCGCGCCACCATGTGCGAGCGCGGCATGACTTTTTCCGAGCGATCGGACGATTCGGTCTGGAACAGCCGCATGCCGCCGATGCGCAACAGCGGCAGGATCGCCACCGCCATGCCGATGAAGCCGATACCGCCGAGCCAGTGCAGCAGCGAGCGCCACATCAGGATTCCCGGCGACATCGTGTCCAGGCCGCTGAGGACCGTTGCACCGGTGGCGGTGATGCCTGACATGCTTTCGAAAAAAGAATCGGTGTAGCTGATGTGCTGGGTCAGCAAGAACGGCAGCGCGGCAAAGACACACACCACCAGCCAACTGCTGACCGTCAGCAGGTACATATCCCGGGGGCGCAGATGGATGTGCTCGGGGCGTCCGGGAAGAATCAACGCGAGGCCGGCGACAAAGGTAATCATGCTCGACCAGAGGAACGATGGCAGGTCGCTGGTGCGTTCGTAGATCAGCAACGTGGCCATCGGCACGATCATGAAGATCGCCAGGGTGATCAGGAAGATGCCGATGATGAAACCAATGATCCGCAGGGTCGGCAACGCCATGAAGTCCGCTCGGGCTGATAGGGGAAAGGGCGCCATTCTACCTGTGACAAGCGGCATGTAAACCGGCGCCCGGCGCTGCTTGCAACTGAATTTGCACTAACGAACTGGCGGCACAAGCCACTAGAATAGCCGAACATTTTTCCAGGAGGTCGCCGATGCAGGCTCTCGACGCTTTGCTCAACCGTGTTTCCGTTCCGCGTCTGGTGGACCCTGCGCCCACGCCCGAACAACGCCAGGTCATGTTCGCCGCGGCGATGCGTGCGCCGGATCACGGCCAACTGCGCCCGTGGCGTTTCCTGACCGTCGAAGGGCAGGCACGTTACCGCATGGGTGAGCTGCTGGCCGAGGCGGCACGTTTCAATGATCCGCTGGTGCCGGAAGCGGTGGTGGAAAAGGCCCTCAACGGCCCATTGCGCGCGCCCTTGGTCGTGGTGGTGATCGCGCGATTGCAGGACCATTTCAAGATTCCCAAGCCCGAGCAATTGCTGGCAGCCGGCTGCGCGGCCCATGGGATTTTACTGGCCGCTTATGCCCAGGGCGTTGGCGGGGTGTGGCGTACCGGGGAATTGGCGTATTCGCCGCACGTGGCCAGGGGCTTGGGGCTTGAAGAAGGCGAAGAAGTGATTGGTTTTCTTTACCTTGGCACGCCGCAGAAAGAAGCGCGCACGGCCCCGCAGGAAGATATCGGGCAGTTTGTGCAGGAATGGACCGGGCCACAGGTTTGAACCCTGGCGTTGCTTTCGTGGCGAGGGAGCTTGCTCCCGCTGGGCTGCACAGCAGACCCAAAAGGCGCCAACGCAATCCTTCAGACGGAACGCGTTAGCCAATTTACGACGGCTGCGCCGCCGAGCGGGAGCAAGCTCCCTCGCCACAACGGCAATAGCCTGCTCGGTTAACGGCAAACATCCGCAATCGCCAGCGCCAGCGTATCCAGGCGCGTCGCGTCGATGCCGGCCACGTTGGCCCGGCCGGTGCCGACCATGTAGACGCTATGGCGCTCGCGCAGTTGCCCGACCTGTTCCGGCGAGAGTCCGGTGTAGGAAAACATACCGCGTTGCACCCCCATATGGGCGAAGCGTTCGCGCAGACCGTGGGGTTCGAGCGCTTCCAGCAGGCCGCTGCGCAACTGAGCGATGCGCAGGCGCATGGCTTCCACTTCGTCGGCCCACAGCCCTTTCAACTGCGGATTGCCAAGAATCGTCGCAACCACCGCCGCACCATGGTCCGGTGGCGTCGACCACAGGTTGCGAGCGATGTTTGCCAGTTGACTGCGGATGTCGACCAGTTTCTCGCCATCGTGGGCGCAGACGATCAGCGCACCGGTGCGGTCGCGATAAAGACCGAAGTTCTTCGAGCATGAGCTGGTGATCAGTACTTCGGGCAGCGCTTCGGCGAACAACCGCACAGCCCAGGCGTCCTGCTCCAGCCCGTCGCCAAAGCCCTGGTAGGCGAAGTCGATCAGCGGCAGCAGACTGCGGCTGCGCATCACGTCGAGCACCTGGCGCCATTGCTCATGGGTCAGGTCGAAACCGGTGGGGTTGTGGCAGCAGGCGTGCAGCAGCACCACGTCACCCTGTGGCACCTGGCTCAGGGTTGCCAGCATTGCCTCGAAATCCAGGCGGTTGTCGGCACCGACGTAGGGGTAGTGGCTGGCCCTCACGCCGGCGGCGGCGAAGATGGTTTCGTGGATCGGCCAGGTCGGGTTGCTCAACCAGACGCCGCGGCCCGGCAGGCACTGGGCGATGAAGTCCGCGCTCAAGCGCAGGGCGCCGGTACCGCCTGGTGTCTGGGTGGCGCCGGCGCGTTTCTCGGCGAGCAGCGGCGAGTCTGCTCCGAGCACCAGTTCATTGATCAACCGGCCGAACGCGGCGTCACCATGGCCCCCGATGTAGGTCTTGGTGAACTGGTGGTCCACCAATTGCTGCTCGGCCTGTTTCACTGACTGGAGAATCGGCGTCAGGCCCTGGGCATCCTTGTAGACGCCCACGCCCAGGTCGAACTTGCCAGGATTGCTGTCCGCCCCGTAGGCCTCCATCAGGCCGAGGATCGGGTCGCCGGGCACGCGGCCGATGGCATCGAAATGCATTACTTGCGACCCTCGGCAGTCTTGGCGACATCGTCGGTACGGGCGGCCATGATGAAGTCGTTGCGGTGCAGACCCTTGATGGAGTGGCTCCACCAGGTCACGGTGACTTTGCCCCACTCGGTGAGCAGGCCGGGGTGATGTCCTTCAGCCTCGGAGATTTCACCGACCGCGTTGGTGAACGCCAGGGCGTGCTTGAAGTTCTTGAACAGGAAGACCTTTTCCAGCTGCATCACGCCGTCGCGCACTTCGATGTTCCAGTCGGGGATCTGCTTGATCAGGATCGGCAGTTCTTCGTCGCTGACCTGCGGGGCATCGGCGCGGCAGGCTTCGCAATGGGCTTGGTTCAGAGTGTTCATGGTGTGTTCCCGGATCGAATATTTGGAAAACGTCGATGCGCCCACGCTAAAGCAAAGCCGCGTGGCGCAACAGACTCAATTGAAAGCAAAAGTAGCGGTTCACGCGGCTTTCGGTGGAAATTTCGGCGCGTGCAGGCCCAGTTCCCGGCCGCGCCTGACCATGCCCATGATGTCCTCGTGGGCCAGGTCGAACAGGCGCTTGAGCTCGGGCAGGACGAAATACACCGGCTGCAGGATGTCGATGCGATACGGCGTGCGCATGGCCTCCAGCGGGTCGAAGGCTTGATGCTCCGGCTCGTCCGACAGGCAATAAACGGTTTCCCTGGGGGAAGACAGGATGCCGCCGCCGTAGATGCGCCGACCGAGCGGGGTGTCCACCAGGCCGAACTCGATGGTCATCCAATACAAGCGGGCAAGGTAGACGCGTTCTTCCTTGGATGCCTGTAGGCCGAGTTTGCCGTAGGTGTGGGTAAATTCGGCGAACCAGGGATTGGTCAGCAAAGGGCAGTGGCCGAAGATCTCGTGGAAAATGTCCGGCTCTTGCAGGTAATCGAGTTCTTCACGGGTACGAATGAACGTCGCGACCGGAAACTGTTTGCTGGCGAGCAGTTCGAAAAACGTCTGGAACGGGATCAGCGCCGGTACCCGGGCGACTTGCCAGCCCGTGGTCTCGCCGAGCACCTTGTTGATTTCCCCCAGTTGCGGAATGCGGTCGTGGGGCAGGCCAAGCTTGTCGATGCCGTCCAGGTATTCCTGGCACGCACGGCCTTCAATGACTTTCAACTGGCGGGTGATCAGCGTATTCCACACCGCATGTTCTTCGGCGGGGTAGTCGATAAAACCTTGCGCATCGGGCTCGCGGGCCACGTATTGCGTCTGCTTCATGCTGCTCTCCTGCTGTTATCCCTCAAGGGAAGACTTGTTTTTTGTTATGTCCAGCGATGCATTAGAGATAACCCGAAGCTGCGGTGTGCGCATCGGCCTGGCGACGATGGATTGTGGGAAGGATGGGTTGATCCGTAAAGTTTTCGTTACGAGTTGGCGTGTGCTGCGATCTTTACGGGGTTTTCAGGTGGGAAACGGCCTACATCTGTCACATAATCTTGACGACTATTTGCGCTGTTGCGCCGAAAAGACTTGTGGCGAGGGAGCTTGCTCCCGCTGGGGCGCGAAGCGGCCCCTGTTTTGGGTCTGCTGCGCAGCCCAGCGGGAGCAAGCTCTCTCGCCACAGAGGGGCTGGAATGGCGCGCTTTTCTATCTCATATGCACCTGGGTCCTCTTATGCGCATCAAAGTCCATTGCCAGAATCGCATCGGCATCCTGCGGGACATCCTCAACCTTTTGGTGGAGTACGGCATCAACGTCGCCCGGGGCGAGGTCGGTGGCGAGCACGGCAATGCGATCTACCTGCACTGCCCGAACCTGATCAATATCCAGTTCCAGGCGTTGCGTCCGAAGTTCGAAGGGATCGCCGGGGTATTCGGCGTCAAGCGGGTAGGGCTGATGCCCAGCGAGCGTCGGCACATGGAGCTCAACGCCTTGCTCGGCGCCCTCGAGTTTCCGGTGCTGTCCATCGACATGGGCGGCTCTATTGTCGCGGCCAATCGGGCGGCGGCGCAGTTGCTCGGGGTGCGGGTCGACGAAGTGCCGGGCATCCCGCTGTCCCGCTACGCCGAGGACTTCGACTTGCCGGAACTGGTGCGCGCCAACCAGTCGCGTATCAACGGGCTGCGCGTCAAGGTCAAGGGCGATGTGTTCCTGGCGGACATCGCCCCGCTGCAGTCGGAGCACGACGACAGCGAAGCCATGGCCGGCGCGGTGCTGACCCTGCACCGCGCCGACCGGGTGGGCGAGCGTATCTACAATGTGCGCAAGCAGGAGCTGCGCGGCTTCGACAGCATTTTCCAGAGTTCGAAAGTGATGGCGGCAGTGGTCCGCGAGGCGCGGCGCATGGCCCCGCTGGACGCGCCGCTGCTGATAGAAGGCGAAACCGGCACCGGCAAGGAACTGCTGGCCCGCGCCTGTCATCTGGCCAGTCCGCGCGGGCAGTCACCGCTGATGGCGCTCAACTGCGCCGGGCTGCCGGAGTCCATGGCCGAGACCGAGTTGTTCGGCTACGGCCCCGGGGCCTTTGAAGGCGCCCGGGCCGAAGGCAAGCTCGGCCTGCTGGAGCTGACCGCGGGAGGCACGCTGTTTCTCGACGGCGTTGGGGAAATGAGCCCGCGCCTGCAAGTGAAGCTGCTGCGCTTTTTGCAGGACGGATGCTTTCGTCGCGTCGGCAGTGACGAAGAGGTCTACCTGGATGTCAGGGTGATCTGCGCGACCCAGGTCGACTTGTCCGAACTCTGCGCCCGAGGGGAATTCCGTCAGGATCTGTACCATCGCTTGAACGTGCTTTCCTTGCATATCCCACCGTTGCGCGAATGCCTCGATGGGCTGGAGCCATTGGTGGAACATTTTCTCGACCAGGCCAGCCGCCAGATTGGCTGTCCGCTGCCGAGGCTTGCCCCGGCGGCGATGGACCGCCTCAGCCATTACCATTGGCCGGGCAACGTCCGGCAGTTGGAAAACGTGCTGTTCCAGGCGGTTTCCCTGTGCGACGGCGGCACGGTGAAGGCCGAGCACATCCGCCTGCCGGACTACGGCGTGCGCCAACCCCTTGGCGACTTTTCCCTGGAGGGCGGGCTTGACGAGATCGTCGGGCGTTTCGAGAAAGCGGTGCTGGAGCGCTTGTACTCCGAACACCCGAGCAGTCGCCAGCTGGGCAAGCGGTTGGGGGTTTCCCATACGACTATTGCCAATAAGCTGCGCGAGTATGAGGTGGGCAAGACCGAGCCCTAGCGTGCAACCACAGCGGGCGGGGCGCGCTCGCTGGCAGCAGCTGGTATGAGATTTGCTGTATCCCGTCCTGTCCCCCGCTTATTCATGTTCGGTGGCGATTTTTTGACAGGGCAGAGCCCCCGGTTTCCGCTGCGTACGTGAGGTTCAGGATGCATAAGAAAATAGCTGTGGTGCAGTCGAATTACATCCCCTGGAAGGGCTATTTCGACATGATCCGCAGCGTCGATGCGTTCATCCTTTATGACGACGTCCAGTACACCCGCAACGACTGGCGCAACCGCAACAAGATCAAGACTGCCCAAGGCGAACACTGGCTGAGCATCCCGGTCACGACGAAGGGCCGTCTCGGCCAGTTGATCAATGAAGCCCAGGTCAGCAGTCCAGACTGGGCCGCCGCGCACTGGAAGACCATCGAACAAAGCTACCGGCGCGCGGCGTGTTTTGCGCAGATGGAGGGGCCGATTCGCGCGCTCTACGAGCAGGCCGCCGACTTTACCCACCTGACCCGCATCAATCAGCTTTTTATTGCCGGCCTGTGTCCCCTGTTGGGCATTCACACGCCGCTTTACCGTTCCGAGGAACTGGGTGGCGTGGCGGGCAAGAATGAGCGCCTGATCCACCTGTGCCAGACCCTCGGCGCCAGCGAGTACCTCTCGGGACCCGCAGCCAGTCATTACCTCGACGAAGCGGCCTTTGCCGCCAGCGGTATCGAGATTTCATATATGACCTACACCGGCTACCCCGAATATCCGCAGGTATACGGCGATTTCCAGCATGCAGTCAGTGTCATCGACCTGTTGTTCAACACCGGCGCGGATGCTTCGGCTTTTCTGGAGAAAGGCGCTGCCTGACGGTGCCTTTGCCAGTGACACCCTTTTGATTTGATTCTGGAGATTGCACCCGATGTCGAACCTCGCGCAGCTGGACGCTCATTCGCTCGAACAGGCGTTGGCGCGTCTACGGCTGATGTATGCCAAACCCGAGCATCCATACTACTTCCTGGCACCTGCCTACCGGGAATCGTCGTCGGGCGTCGTCTCGCTGCACTACCTCTGCCATATGCTCAACCTCAGTGGTCGCGAGGCCTACATCTGCGGCACTGAAATGGTCAATCCGGACCTCAAGACCCCGGTAATCACTTCCGCGATCAAACAGCGCCATATCGCAGCGGGCAAGGTGCCAATCGCGGTCTATCCCGAAGTGTTCCCGGGCAATCCGCTCAACTGTTCGGTGGTGGCGCGTTTCCTGCTGAATTTCGAAGGCTTCCTCACGGGAAAAGGCATGGACGCCGCGCCCAACGATTTGTTTTTCTATTACGCATCCAGGCTCGCCGAACATCGTGGCGACCCTGATGGCGACCTGTTGTGCCTGCCAGCGATCGATATCGAAATGTTCTCGTCTGTCGGCGCTGGAGCCGAGCGCAAGGGCAGCTACCTTTACCAGAACCGCCACCCGCTGGATCAGATCGATTACTCCCGGCTGCCAGCGGATATCCGCCTGCTGAGCATGGCCAATCCTTTGTCCCTGCCCGAGCTGGCCAAGGTTCTGCGCAGCGCCGAGGTGATGTACAGCTACGAGTGGTCGATGACGTGCGTGATGGCCGTGCTGTGCGGTTGCCCAGTGATTTTCATTCCTGGGCACGGTGTCGACCAACCACTGCTCGACAACAGTTTCTTCGGCAGTGTCGGCTTTGCCATGTTCGATCAGCCGGACGCCCTGGAACACGCCCGTGCAGGCCTCGGTGAGGCCTTGCACCGCTACGTTGAACGCACCGCCTCTTTCTGGCAGCAGTTGGACGTGTTTATTACCAAAACCCAGGCAACCGCCGCCCGGGAGGCGGTCGGCAACCGTCTGGGCTCGCTTGACTGGTTGCGGCAACGCTACCCGACGGCGCAGCAATTGCGTCTGGTCAATGAACGCTTGGCAAACGCGGCGGCGCCTGACTTCACGGTCCTGGTCCGCGATAACGGCAACCAGTTGGCGCTGGCTCACACCCTCGACAGCCTGGATCGCCAGTTGTACCAACGCATCCATGTGTGCGTGACGGGGGATGTTGATCCGGGGCGTGCCAATGTCCAGTGGCTGGCCTGTGATCCGCGGCAACCGGCGGCTGCCATCAATGACTTGCTCGATGGCATCCAGACCGACTGGTGCTTGCTGGTCGAGGCGGGCGAGGAATTCACCGCCGCGGGGCTGCTGGTGACGGCTCAGAATCTGCTGGATGCGCCTGACAGTTGCCTGGCGGTGTACGCCGACGAGGCGCTGCGTATAGGCGGCGTGGTCGACCTGTCGTTGCGGCCTGACCTTAACCTCGACCTGCTCCTGGCGTTTCCGGCCGGGCTTTGCCGGCACTGGATGTTCCGTCGTGAGGCGCTGGTGCGCTTGAGCGGTTTTGACCCTGCCTGCGGTGAAGCCTTTGAACTGGCCTACCAATTGCGCCTGATCAGCGAGCAAGGGCTGGGCAGCGTTGGCCATGTCAGCGAACCCCTGTTGATCGCCAACGAGGTGCGCCAGGCGGAATGCGCCGATGAGCGCGCGGTCATCGATGCGCATCTCAAGGCGCGTGGCTACGCTCAGGCGCGAGCGGTTGCACTGGACAATGCGCCGGGTCGTTATCGTATCGATTACGGTCACGAGCGGCAGGCTTCGGTCAGCATCCTGATCTACCTGGAAGGCCAGTTGGGGAATTTCCAGCGCTGCCTGGAAAGCCTGTTGACGCAGACCGATGCGGTGGATTTCGAGGTCCTGCTGATTGAACCGGGCAACGACGATCCCGCCTTGCTGGAGTGGCTGGGCCTGGTCGAGCAAATGGGCGCAGGCCGTTTCCAGGCGTTGCGTTTCATGCCGGGGCAGTCCCGTGCGGCGATGTGCAATGCGGCGGCCCAAGAGGCACGCGGCGAGTACCTGCTCTGGCTCGATGCACAAAGCGCTGTGCTTGAGCCGGGTTGGTTACAGGCGTTGCTCAATCAAGCCCAGCGCCCGGAAGTCGGCGCGGTGGGCGGCACGTTGCAGGATAGCCAGGGGCGTATACGCCAGGCAGGTCTTGTGTTGGGGCTGGGTGGCATTGTCGGTCGGGCTTTTGCAGGCTTGTCAGGCCAGGCCGAAGGTTACATGGGCCGTCTCGGGCTTGAGCAGAACTGCTCGGCGGTGGGCGGCGAATGCCTGATGCTGCGGCGAGCGCTGTTTCTTGAGGCCGGTGGTTTCGATACCGATCCGCTGCTGGCGCCATGGACCCATGTGGACCTGTGCCTGAAGTTGCAGCAGGCCGGTTACCTGAACGTCTGGACGCCTTACGCACGACTGTTGATGGACGCTTTGCCAGACACTACCCGTGCCAATAGCGAGCAGGAAGAGGCGCTGTTCGCCCGCTGGCTGCCGCAGCTGGCCCGCGACCCCGTCTACAACGCCAATTTTTCCTTGCGCGCAGGCGAAGGTTTTGTCCGCGAGAACAAGGACCTTTGCTGGTATCCGCTGCAAGGTAGCGTGCCGAGGGTGCTGGTGTGTGTGACTGACCAGCAGGTGGGGGCCTATTCACGACTGGTCCAGCCATTCAGCACATTGGTTGAAGCGGGGCAGGTCGAAGGCGCGGCTGTTTCGAGTCTGCTGTCGCCGGTGGAAATCGAGCGTCTGGCTCCGACCACCGTGGTCTTGCAGCGTCCTCTGGATGATGCCGGGCTGCTGGCCCTGAGCCGTCTGAGAGCGTTTTCCAAGGCATTCACCGTCTACGACCTGGACGGTTATCTGCCGCAGATGGAATTGAAGGGTGATTACTCCGCCGATGAGCTGCTGGAGCGCCTGCGGTTCGGGATGATGCAGGCTGATCGGGTGCTGGTGCCCACGCCTGAGCTGGCCGAACTGCTGCAAGGCCAGCACGATGATATCCGCGTGCTGGAAACCCTGTTGCCGGCCGCCTGGGGGCGCGTACAAAGCAAACGACGCATGGGCGCCAAGCCGCGCCTGGGCTGGCTGGGTGGCAAGGATGCCGAGTTGCTGGCCGACGTGCTACCTGCGTTCGCTGGCGAAGTGGATTTCGTGGTGTTGGGTGACTGCCCCGCGGCACTGCAACCGTTCCTGAAGGAGCGCCACCCAGCTGTCGCGCAGCAGCAGTTGGCGGCGGCCATGGCAGCCTTGAATCTTGATCTTGCATTGGTACCCATGGCGCAAAACCTGGGCAATGCCTGTTCGGGCGACCTGCGTGTCCTCCAGCATGCCGCTTGCGGGCATCCGGTCATTTGCAGCCGGGTGCCGGGTTTTGTCGGCGGTGAGGCGTTGCCGCTGTCCCGGGTGAGTAACGAGGCGCAAGACTGGATCCGCGCCATTCGCTTGCATCTGGGAGACCGTGAGGCTTCCGCGACGCTGGGAGATGCCTTGCAGTCAAGCGTGCGTGCGCAGTGGCTGCTCGAAGGCGAGCGTCTGGATACCTGGCGGCGGGCGTGGTTGGCCGATTGATCTCTATTAATTATGACCTTGGTCACTCAGCGGAGAGCATGTGACATGAGCAACGATCTCGATACCTTCATCGCAGCCTACAGCGACAGCTTTGGCTACGCGTACGACAACAACATCATTCTCAACTGGTATCCCCAACGCATCATGGCGCTGTGCACCCAGACGCAGAGCCTGCTGGAGCTGGGTGTCGGCCATGGTTTCAGCACCCACCGATTTTCGCAGTTCTTCAGTGAGCACACGGTCATCGATGGTTCTGCCTCGGTCATCGCCCAGTTCAAGAGCCAATACCCGGACAATGCGGCCGAGGTCGTTGAAAGTTATTTCGAGACGTTCGACACCGACAAGCGTTTCGACCTGATCGTGATGGGTTTTATCCTTGAACATGTCGATGATCCACAGACTGTACTGCAACGGTTCAAGCGTTTTCTCGCCCCCGGCGGTCGTTGCTTCGTGCTGGTTCCCAACGGCGAGTCCCTGCATCGGCGATTCGGTCATGCTGCCGGGCTGCTTGGCGACATGACGGCCCTGGGCGGTGGTGATCTTGAGTTGGGTCATGTGCGCAGCTACTCGCTACAGACCCTGACCGCGGAACTTGAAGCCGCCGGGCTCCAGGTGGTGCGCAAGGAAGGCGTATTTCTCAAACCCTTCACCACCGGGCAATTGAAAGAGCTGAACTTGAGTCCGGACATCATCCAGGCCATGTGCACCGTGGGCATCGATTATCCAGAGCTGTGTTGTGCAATGATGCTGGAAGCGACAGTCGCGCCATCATGAAAAGCCTGGTCATAGGGAGTACTTCGGTCATTGGCAAGGCAATCGCTCAGGCGTTGTCGCGCCATGGCCCAGTCAAATTGGCGGGGCGCCGAGACGCCGATATTGCCGTTGACTTGAATAGCCAGCAGCCCTGCGCCTGCGACGAGCGCTTCGACGTGGTTGTGCTGGCAGCGGCTGATTTCGGCGGCAGCGAGCCAGATGATCTGATTCGCGCCGAACGGGTCAACAGTGCCGGTGCATTGGCTGCCTGTCGTCTGGCCGAACAGTGTGGGGCGCATCATTTCATTCTGCTGTCGTCGCGTTGGGCCAGCCATCAGCCGACGGACCCCTATTTTGGCATCTATTCGCTTTCCAAACGCCATGCTGAAGAAGTGACGAGCCTGTATTGCCAGGAAAGAGGCATGGCGTTGACCATCCTGCGCATCAGCCAGGTCTACGACAGCGGCGAGCAGTGCCGGCCGCACCAGCCGTTGTTATACGCTATCGCCGACAAGGCTCAGGCGGGGCAAACCGTCCAGTTGTATGGGAAGAACGACGCGAGGCGCAACTACCTGCATCTGAGTGACCTCGCCGAGGTCTGCGGGCGGGTGGCGGAGAAAGGCATTGCTGGCCTGTACAACTGCGGCCATCCCGAATCTCCGCGTCTCTCCGAGATTGCCCAGGCCGCATTCGAGGCGTTTGGCAAGCCGATAGATGTGCGCTTTCTGCCTGAAAAAAGCGATATTCCCGATCTGCCTCCCTTCGACTGTGGGGATGAGCTCTACGAGCAAATAGGCTTTATTCCGCGAATAGACATTCGCGGTGGCTTTGAACTGATGAAAGTGCAGCGGGAGAGTCTGTCATGAAGACCGTCATGGTGACGGGCGTAGGCGCCATCATGGGCTACGGGCTGCTCAAGTCGCTGCGTGCGGCGGACCCTTCTGTGCGCCTGGTCGGCACCGATATCTACGACGACGCGGTTGGTCGCGGCTGGAGCGATGTGTTCGTGCAGGCCCCGTTGACCTCCGCCCCGGAGTACGGCCAATGGCTGGGCGAGACACTGGCCGGGCACCAGGTGGATCTGCTGATCCCGGGGATCGAACAGGACATCCACTGGCTCTCGGACAACCGAGCGTTATTGGCCACCTTCGACTGCCAGGTGGTGCTCAACAACCAGAACCTGATCGAGCTCTCCAGGGACAAATGGGCCATGGACCAGGCGTTGCGGGAACTTGGTGATGTCAGCCGTATTCCGAGCCTGCTGTCGGGGGATTTTCACTCGCTCAAGGCGGCCCTGGGGCTGCCGTTCCTGCTCAAGCCGCGCAGGAGCTACGCTTCCAAAGGGCTGGTCTGGGTTCACCAGGAGCGCGATTTCACGCCTCACGCGGCACTGCTCGGTGACCACCTGATGGCGCAGCCGATCATTGGCAGCGCGGCTGATGAATTCACCGTGGCGGCGTTTGGCGATGGTCGGGGCGATGCCGGTCCGATCATCGCATTCCAGCGCAGACTGGCGTCGGACGGGTCCACCGCCAAGGCTTGGGTGTATCAGGATGACTCGCTGGCTCAGACGGTGACCAGGTTGTGCCGCGCGTTCAAGCCGGTGGGGCCGACCAACTTGCAGTTCCGGCGTGGCGGTGACGGCTCATGGAGTCTGCTGGAGATCAATCCGCGAATATCCTCGACCAGTTCGATACGTCGCGCATTCGGCTACAACGAGGCGGCGATGTGCCTGGATTATTACCTCGAGGGCAAGACGCCCAGCCAGCCAGCCATCCGTAATGGCTTCGCTGTTCGTTATATAGAGGACTTCGTTGTCTATGATCGGGATCATTTCTGACGTCCATGGCAATTACAGTGCCCTGCGGACGGTGCTTGCCAGGCTGGATGAGTTGGGTGTGTCGCAAGTTATCTGTCTGGGCGACACGGCCGGTTATTACAGCCAGGTCAACGAGTGTTGCGAGGCCTTGCGCGAGCGGAATATTTTCTCCGTGATGGGCAATCATGACTGGTACCTGGCCAGGAACGAGCGATGCCCTCGCTCCAACAGTGCCAATGCCTGCCTGGACTACCAGCGGGGCGTCATCACTTCGCAGAACCTGGCCTGGCTGGGATCGCTCCCGGAGCGCTCGACGCAGCACGAGTTGAGCATCGTCCACGGCGGATGGCACGATCCGCTGGACGAATACGTGCGGCCTTCAGATGCGTATTTCGGCCCCTTGCCCGGACGGTGTTTCGCCTCGGGCCATACCCATGTCCAGTACTTGTGGAGCGGGCAGGGCAAGGTCTATTGCAACCCCGGTTCGGTTGGCCAGCCCCGTGACGGCGACCCCCGTGCGGGTTTCGCGACCTGGGACGGTGAAGCGTTCAACCTGCATCGGGTTGACTACGATATCGGTGAAACCCAGCAGGCCATGAACAGGGCCGGGTTCACGCCATACTTCTACGAAAATCTTGAAACAGGCAGTCAGATAGGTGGGCGGATCAGTGCGGTTTAAGGTTTTCTGCTATGCGCCACCCATCACCTTGCCCACCTGGGGACGTTTGCAATGAACAACGAAACGATATTCTTCAACCGTCCGTACATGACCGGCAAAGAACTGGATTACATTGCCCAGGCCAAGTTCGGCAACATGCTCGCCGGCGATGGCCCGTTCACCAAGCGTTGTCACCGCTGGCTGGAATCGCACACGGGTTGCAACAAGGCATTGCTCACCCATTCATGCACCGCTGCGCTGGAGATGGCCGCCTTGCTGTTGGACATCCAGCCCGGCGACGAAGTCATCCTGCCTTCCTTTACCTTTGTCTCCACGGCCAACGCTTTTGTGCTGCGCGGCGCGGTGCCGGTCTTCGTCGATATACGTCCCGATACGCTGAACCTGGACGAACGCCTGATCGAGGCGGCGATCACTTCGCGGACCAGGGCTATCGTGCCCGTTCATTACGCCGGTGTGGCTTGCGAAATGGACAGTATCCTGGCGATCGCGCGCAAGCATGGGCTGGCGGTCGTCGAAGACGCCGCGCAAGGGGTGATGTCAACCTACAAGGGCCGGGCGCTGGGCAGTATCGGTGAACTCGGGGCCTTCAGCTTTCACGAGACCAAGAACGTGATTTCGGGGGAGGGCGGGGCATTGCTGGTCAATGATCCCGCCATGGCGGTGCGAGCCGAGATCATCCGGGAAAAAGGCACCGATCGCAGTCGTTTCTTCAGGGGCGAAGTGGACAAATACACCTGGCAGGAGGTGGGCTCCTCATTCCTGCCCGGCGAAATGACCGCAGCCTTCCTCTGGGCCCAGTTGGAAGATGCCCAGGCCATCACCGACCGCCGCCTGGCAATCTGGGACCACTACCACGCGGCGCTGGCAGGCCTCGAGCAACAAGGAGCGCTGCGTCGCCCGATAATTCCTGAGGATTGCCAGCACAACGCGCATATGTACTACGTACTCCTCGCCCCAGAGGTGGATCGCCAGGCCATTCTTGATGAGCTCAAGCGTCACGCCATCTATCCAGTGTTCCATTACGTGCCGCTGCACTCGTCTCCCGCTGGCGTGCGCTATGGGCGCGTGCATGGCTCGATGGACATCACCGACGGTTATTCCGAGCGTCTGTTGCGTCTGCCGATGTGGCTCGGTTTGAGCAACGAGCAGCAGGACCGGGTAGTGGATGTACTCGGCAATGCTTTGGCTGCGCTTGCCACTTAGCGGCATGACACCGCCGGTTTTTCGACTTCGGCACCCTTCAACAATGTCCACTGAAACCCCAGAGCCCTTGGTTTCAAGGGGCTGGGCCCGCCAGAAAAAAGTTGGTCTGCTAATTGCTTAAGGCTCTGCAACACAGCAGTGGACGGCAAACGTCCGGCATGCAGAGGAACGACAGTGGACAAGTACCTTTATGTGGCAATGACCGGCGCCAGCCAGAACGCACTGGCGCAGCGGGCCCATGCCAACAACCTGGCGAACATCTCCACCAACGGTTTTCAGAAAGACCTGGAGCAGGCACGTTCGATGCCGGTGTTCGGCGACAGCTTTCCGGCGCGGGCGTTTGCCATGTCCGAACGGCCTGCCACCGATTTCACCCCGGGTGCGCTGATTGAAACCGGCCGTGAACTGGACGTGGCGGTCAGCGGGCCGGGCTGGATGGCCGTGCAGAACCCCGACGGTGGCGAAAGCTACGTGCGCACCGGCAGCCTCAACGTCGACGCCCTTGGCGTGCTGCGCGCCGGCAACGGCATGCCGGTGATGGGCAACGGCGGTCCGATTGCCGTGCCGCCAGAGCAGAAAATCGAAATCGGCCAGGACGGCACCATCAGCATCCGCGCCATGGGTGAAGGCCCACGGGTAATGGCTGAGGTGGACCGCATCAAGCTGGTCAACCCGGACCTCAAGACCATGACCAAGGGCCTGGACGGTTCGATCCGTTCCAAGGACGGCCAACCGGCGCCTATCGATGGCAACGTGCAGCTGGTGTCGGGGTTCCAGGAAGCGAGCAACGTCAATGCCGTGGATGAGATGACTTCGGTGCTGGCCCTGGCCAAGCAGTTCGAGCTTCACGTCAAGATGATGACCACCGCCAAAGAAGGCGATGAGGCCATGGCTCGGGTCTTGCAGATCTAATCATTAATTACAGCGCTGCGCCGAAAAACAGGCGTATGAGGAGAATCGAATGCTTCCGGCTCTTTGGGTTGCCAAAACAGGTCTGTCCGCCCAGGACACCAACCTTTCCACTATTTCCAACAACCTGGCGAACGTTTCGACCACGGGTTTCAAACGTGATCGCGCCGAGTTCCAGGACCTGCTCTACCAGGTAAAACGCCAGCCAGGCGCCCAGTCGACCCAGGACAGCGAATTGCCGTCGGGCCTGCAAGTGGGTACCGGTGTGCGCATTGTCGGCACCCAGAAAAATTTCAACGCCGGTAGCCTGCAAACCACCGAGCAGCCGCTGGACATGGCCATCGACGGTCGCGGTTTCTTCCAGATCCTGCAGCCGGACGGCACCACGTCCTACACCCGTGACGGTACCTTCCACCTCGATTCCAACGGCCAGATCGTCAACGCCAGCGGTTTCGCCCTGGAGCCGGCCATCGTCATCCCGAACGATGCGCAGACATTCACCGTGGGCCGTGACGGCACCGTGTCCATCACCATCGCGGGCAATCCGGCTGCGCAGGTGATCGGTAACCTGCAGACCGCTGACTTCATCAACCCGGCCGGCCTGCAGGCGGTGGGTAACAACCTGTTCCTGGAAACCGCCGCCAGCGGCGCGCCGCAAGTCGGCACCCCAGGCCTGAACGGTTTCGGCACCACGCTGCAGAACACCCTGGAAACCTCCAACGTGAGCACCGTCGAGGAAATGGTCAACATGATCACCACTCAGCGCGCCTACGAGATGAACTCCAAGGTGATCTCCACCGCCGACCAGATGCTCTCGTTCGTCACGCAGAACCTGTAATACGTCGCTAAATCCGTCATTACGTAGATAGGGCGGCCCCAGGGTCGCCTGCAACACCAAGAGGTAGGGTCATGAATCGCTTTGTATCTGTTCTGGCATTGAGTGGGGTTACCGCGCTGGCGGGCTGTGTCGCGCCAACGCCCAAGCCCAATGACCCGTATTACGCTCCGGTGTTGCCACGCACGCCGTTGCCGGCTGCCGCCAATAACGGGTCGATCTACCAGGCTGGCTTCGAACAGAACCTGTACAGCGACCGCAAGGCTTTCCGGGTCGGTGACATCATCACCATCACCTTGAACGAGCGGACCCAGGCGAGCAAGAACGCCAACTCGCAGATCGACAAGAGCAGCCAGACCAGCGTCGGCCTGACGTCGTTGTTCGGCTCCAGCCTGACCACCAACAACCCTATCGGTGGCGGCGACCTGAGCCTCAACGCTGGCTACGGTTCCGACCGCGCCTCCAAGGGCGACAGCCAGTCCGGCCAGAGCAACAGCCTGACCGGTTCGATCACCGTGACCGTCGCCGATGTACTGCCCAACGGCATCATCGCCGTGCGCGGCGAGAAGTGGCTGACGCTCAATACCGGTGACGAACTGGTGCGCATCGCTGGCATGGTCCGCGCCGATGACATTTCCACCGACAACACTGTTCCGTCGACCCGCGTGGCCGATGCGCGCATCACCTATTCGGGCACTGGTGCCTTTGCCGATGCGAGTCAGCCAGGTTGGTTCGACCGTTTCTTCCTCAGCCCGAAGTTCCCTTTCTAGGTGATCAAGTTGAATCTTAAACAGCTGTTGATCGGTGCCCTGGTGATGTCGGCAGCCTTCACCGCTCAAGCCGAGCGCCTGAAGGACATCGCCAGCATTTCCGGCGTGCGTTCCAACCAGTTGATCGGCTACGGCCTGGTCGTGGGCCTGAACGGTACCGGTGACCAGACCACCCAGACTCCGTTCACCCTGCAGACCTTCAACAACATGCTGTCGCAGTTCGGCATCAAGGTGCCGGCCGGCTCCGGCAACGTGCAGTTGAAGAACGTCGCGGCGGTGTCGATCAGTGCCGACCTGCCGCCGTTCGCCAAGCCCGGCCAGCAAGTGGATATCACTGTCTCGTCCATCGGTAACTCCAAGAGCCTGCGTGGCGGCACCTTGCTGCTGACCCCGCTCAAGGGTATCGACGGCAACGTCTACGCCATCGCCCAGGGCAACCTGGTGGTGGGCGGGTTCGATGCCGAGGGTCGCGACGGTTCGAAGATCACCGTCAACGTTCCGTCGGCGGGCCGTATTCCCGGCGGTGCGTCGGTTGAACGTGCCGTGCCGAGCGGCTTCAACCAGGGCAACAGCCTGACCTTGAACCTCAACCGTTCCGACTTCACCACGGCCAAGCGCATCGTCGACAAGATCAACGACATGCTCGGCCCAGGCGTGGCCCAGGCCATCGACGGTGGCTCGATTCGCGTCACCGCGCCACTGGATCCGAGCCAGCGCGTCGACTACCTGTCGATCCTCGAAAACCTCGAGGTCGATCCGGGCCAGGCGGTGGCGAAAGTCATCATCAATTCGCGTACCGGCACCATCGTGATCGGCCAGAACGTCAAGGTCTCGCCGGCCGCCGTGACCCACGGCAGCCTGACAGTGACCATCACCGAAGACCCGATCGTCAGCCAGCCGGGGCCATTGTCCAACGGCCAGACCGCCGTGGTTCCGCGCTCGCGGGTCAATGCCGAACAGGAAGCCAAGCCGATGTTCAAGTTCGGCCCGGGCACCACCCTGGATGAGATCGTCCGGGCGGTGAACCAGGTCGGCGCGGCGCCGGGCGACTTGATGGCCATTCTTGAAGCCCTGAAGCAGGCCGGCGCGTTGCAAGCCGACCTGATCGTGATTTAAGGAAAGCGGTCATGGTGGATATGCGCAAAGGCGCCTTGATCAGCGGCGATTCGGGGTCCTACTCGGACCTCAACCGCCTGAACCAGCTCAAGGTCGGCGACAAGAACAGCGAAGGCAACCTGCGCAAGGTGGCGCAGGAATTCGAGTCGCTGTTTCTCGGCGAAATGCTCAAGTCCATGCGTTCGGCCACCGAGGCCCTGGGCAAGGACAATCCGATGAATACTGCCGAAGCCAAGCAGTATCAGGAAATGTACGACCAGCAGCTGGCCGTTTCGATGTCGCGCGAGGGTGGCGGTATCGGCCTGGCCGACGTGCTGCTGCGCCAGATGTCGAAGAACAAACCGACGGCGCCAGGCGAGGCGGCGACGTTGTCCGCCGCCAAGCAGCAAGAGGCGCTGGACAAGGTGACCAAGCCGGTTGTAACGCCGGTGGCCGCCGGAACGCTGCCCACCGACGGGCCTTTGTCGCGCACCAATGGCCAGCGCCCGCTGTGGGCTTCGCGGGCCGTGAGCACACCGCAAGGTGCAGGCGAGGGCATGCACCGCAACGATATGGAATTGCTCAACCAGCGTCGCCTGGCGCTGCCGCCGAAATTGGCCGACCGCCTGCTCGCCGGGCTGGTGCCTGCGGCTGCGGCCTCGACCGAGGCGCCCGCTCAGAACATCCTGCCTGACCGCGCCGTTGCCGCCGTCAAGCCGGCTTCCGGTGAGCTGGCCAATGGCGACTGGCTGGCGGCGCTCAAGGCGTCCGAGCCCAAAGGCGACATGCAAGTCTATGGTCGCGCCGTGGCCCAGCCACCGCTGGCGCCGGCGCGCAAGGCCTTCCGCGATGCCGATGAATTCGTCAACGCCATGCTGCCAATGGCCAAGGAAGCGGCGGACCGTATCGGGGTCGACCCACGTTACCTGGTGGCCCAGGCCGCGCTGGAAACCGGCTGGGGTAAATCGGTGATGCGCCAGCCCGATGGCAGCAGCAGCCACAACCTGTTCGGCATCAAGGCCAGCAAGACCTGGACGGGCGATTCGGCGCGCGCCATCACCAGCGAATTCCGCAATGGCGAGATGGTCAAGGAGACGGCCGAATTCCGTTCCTACGCCTCGTACCGCGACAGTTTTCATGACCTGGTCAATCTGCTGCAAAGCAACAGCCGCTATCAAGCTGTGCTGAAGTCGGCCGATAACCCGGAACAGTTTGTACGCGAGTTGCAGAAGGCCGGTTACGCCACCGACCCGAACTACGCCAACAAGATTTCGAACATAGCCCGGCAGATGACGAGTTACCAAAACTACGCCTCGGCTGGTGCCACCACGACTTTATAAGGTCTGAACCATGAGTTTGCTCAATATCGGGATGTCGGGTCTGTCCGCAAGCCAGACCGCACTGGTGACCACGGGTAACAACATCGCCAACGTCGATACCGCTGGGTATTCGCGTCAGCAGACCGTGCAGACCACCAAGGCGTCGAACCAGTACGGCAACGTGTTCATCGGCTCCGGCACGACCTTGGCTGACGTGCGCCGGGTCTATAACTCGTACCTTGAAGCACAACTGAAGACCACCACCTCGCTGAACAGCGATGCGGCGGCCTATCAGGGGCAGATCACCCCACTCGATTCGCTGCTGTCGGACAGCGGCACCGGCCTCAATGGCGCACTGACCAAGTTCTTCGCCTCGGTGCAGAACGTCAACGCCAAGCCAGGCGACGATGCCTCCCGCCAGTTGCTGCTCAGCGATGCCCAGGCCCTGAGCAACCGCTTCAACTCGGTTGCCAGCCAGCTGACCGCGCAGAGCGAGAACATCAACGGCAACCTGTCGAACATGGTCGAGCAGGTCAATAACCTGGCGGCTACCGTTGCACAGTTGAACAAGAAAATCGCCGAGGTTTCCAACGCCGGCGGCGCCCCCAACGACCTGCTCGACGCCCGTAGCGAGACCATTCGCCAGCTCTCGACCTTCACCGGCACGCAGGTCGTCGAGAACGGCAGTAGCCTGGACATCTACCTGGGTTCCGGCCAGCCACTGGTGATGGGCAATATCACCAATAAACTCGAAGCAGTACCGGACAAGAACGATCCAGGCCGCATGGGGATCCAGCTCAACAGCGGTTCCAGTTCCATGGACCTGACGTCGGTGCTCACTGGCGGCGAGATCGGTGGCTTGATGCGCTACCGCAGTACCGTGCTCGACCCGGCCATGAACGAGCTGGGGCGCGTGGCCCTGGTGGTCGCCGACCAGATGAACAGCATCCAGGCATCGGGCATCGACATGAACGGGGCCTTTGGCTCCAACCTGTTCAGCAACATCAACAGCGCCGCGCAGATCAGCCAGCGCAGCGTTGCCTCGTTGAACAACAGCGCGGGCTCCGGCAACTTCAACATCGCCATCACAGACTCCGGCAAGCTGACCACCAACGACTATAAGGTGACGTTCACCAGCGGCACGGACTACACCGTCCAGCGCCTGCCCGACGGCACCTCGATGGGCGCGTTCAACACCGCGACCACGCCGCCGCCAGTGATCGACGGTTTTTCCATGACCTTTGCCAACGGCACTGCGGCCGTCGGCGACTCGTTCAAGCTCACCCCGACCCGCAACGCGGCGACCAACATCAAGACCGAGATGACCGACTCCAAGCGGCTGGCGATTGCCGCGCCGTTGGGCGCCGCCATCACGCCGGGCGGCAGCGGCACGCTGACCATTCCGGCCAGCGGCCAGCCAACCATGACGACGAAGCTGGACATCTACGATGCGGCCACCGCCAGCATCATCCAGAACGGCATCAAGAATTCCATGCCAGTCAAAGTGGTGTTCGGGGCGACTTCGGCCGGTGGCACCAGCCAGGCCTACCGGCTGCTCGATGCCCAGGGCGGCTTGATCAGCAGCGGCACGATCACGCCCGGCCAGAACAACACCCTAAGCCTGAGCGTTCCGCTCAAGGACGCCACAGGCGCGCCGATCTTCGACTCGTCCGTACCTCCGGTGCAGCGTACCGTCACGTTCGACATGTCGATTGCCGGCGCGCCATCCGATGGTTCAGGTATCAACATCAGCCTCAGCCAGCCCGGCAGCCTGGACAACCGTAACGGTACGATCCTGGCCGGCTTGCAGACCGCCAAGACCGTCGACACCGGCTCCAGTAGCAAGGGTATTTCCCTGAACGATGCCTACGGCAAACTGGTGGAAGGCGTCGGCGCCAAGGCCGCCCAAGGCAAGCTCGACAGCGCCGCCACGGGTGCAATCCTGAACAACGCCAAGACCGCCCGCGACTCGCTGTCGGGCGTGGACCTGGATGAAGAAACCGGCAACCTGGTCAAGTTCCAGCAGTACTACACCGCGTCTTCGCAGATCATCAAGGCGGCGCAACAAATCTTCAGCACACTGATCAACAGTCTTTAAGGAGCCGTAGCCCATGCGCATTTCTACTTCTCAGTTCTACGAAAGCACGGCTGCGAACTATCAGAAAAACTTCGCCAAGGTGGTCAAGAGCAGCGAGGAAGCCAGCAGTCTCGTGCGGGTGAACACCGCCGCTGATGATCCGGTGGGGGCTTCGCGCCTGCTGCAGTTAGGCAACCAGGCGTCGATGCTTTCTCAATACGAAGCCAACGTCACCACCATCAAGGCGACCCTGGGCACGACCGAAGCGGTCATGACCAGCATTGGCAACGTGTTGCAGCGCGCCAAGGAATTGGCCGTGAGTGCCGGTAACGCCGCCTACACCGACGCAGACCGTAAAGCAGTGGCGTCGGAGTTGGGTTCGATCGAGGATCAGTTGCTGAGCCTGATGAACACCAAGGACGAAAACGGCAAATATATCTTCGCCGGTTCCAAGGGCGATATCGTACCGTTTACCCGCAACGACGACGGCACCTACAGCTACAACGGCGACCAGGTGACCCTGGACCTGCCGATCGGCGACACCATGACCATGGCCACCAACAGCACCGGCTGGGAAGTGTTCCAGCAAGCCGTCAACACCAGCCGCACCCAGGTCACCATGACCGCGCCGGCGGTGGATGATGGGCGCGTGGTGCTGACCAACGGCCAAGTGTCCTCCGGCGTGAGCTACAACAGCCAATTCCGCAGTGGCGAGCCGTACACTGTGGAGTTCACCAGCGGCACCCAGCTGAAAATCACTGACTCAGGCGGCAACGATGTGACTGCCGAAGCCAGCAAGGGCGGGGCTATTGATCCCAACAGCCAGGCCGGCCAGACCGTGAGCTTTCGAGGTGTCGACTTGACCCTGAACGTCAACCTTCATGCAGGCGATGTTGCAGGCACGGTGTTGCCCGGTCATACCTTCACCTTGGCCGCCAAACCCGATTCGTTCACGCCGGCCCGCAGCCCGGGCAACGCCACCGCGACCCAGATCACCGCAGGCCAGATCACCGACCCGGTGGCCTACCACGCCAGCTTCCCGACAGGCTCGGCGGTATTGAAATTCACCAGCGCCACGGATTTCGACCTGTACGCCGCGCCACTGACCGCAGACAGCAAACCGGTGTCCAGTGGCACCCTGGCGGGCAACGTCGCCACCGCATCCGGCGTGAGTTTCACACTCAATGGAGCCCCGGCGGCCAACGATCAGTTCAGCATCGCGGTCAATACCCACGAGACGCAGAACGTCCTGGACACCGTGAGCCAGTTGCGGACTGCTTTGAACACGCCGGCCGATGGCAACAACATCGCTGTCCAGAAGCTGAACGCGGCGTTGGCTTCGGGCATCGGTAACCTGGCCAGCGGTACCGACCACTTGACCAGTGCATTGAGTTCGGTCGGTGGACGCGGTCAGTCGCTCGATACCCAGAGCGATACCAACCAGAGCTTTGTCCTCGCCAACTCGCAAACCCAGTCGGCGATTCGTGACTCCGACCCGGCGGAAGTGATGACGCGCCTCACTTTGCAGCAGACTATGCTTCAAGCGTCGCAGTTGGCGTTCAGCAAGATCGCTCAATTGGGATTGTTCAACAAAATGTGATCCAGGGCAGGGACCGTGACGCTATACGCGGTCCCTTACCCCTTCATTTATACGATTCAGGACGTCCTGCTCTCGCCTGAGTTGGCGCCCACCGGTTGAGAGCCAAGCGTGTGAAACTAGCTCCTCTTGTCAGCATTGCCATCCCCGCGTACCACCCACGCTTTTTCCGCCTCGCCTTGCAAAGCGCGCTCGAGCAGACCTACGAGAACCTTGAGATCGTCATCTGCGACGATTGCCGCACCGATGAAATCGAGCGGATCGTCGAGGAGCTCAGCGTCGACTCGAAGGTTGCGTTGCGCTACCTGCCCAACCCGACTCGGCTGGGGTTCCAGCAAAACCTGCTGCGCTGCCTTGATGAGTCCCGGGGCGAGTACATCAAGTTCCTTTGCGATGACGACCAGTTGCTGGCGTTTTGCGTCAGCCAGCAGGCGGCCATCCTGCAGGAGCATCCGCAAGTATCGCTGGTGATCAACAAGCATCATTTGATCGATGCAGACAACTTTGCCCTGCCGATCCGCGTTGAAAACACCGGCATCACGCAGTTCGATGCGATGTTCAACGGCAGCGACATGCTGGCGTATTTTGAGAAAACCACCCGCAACATTCTCGGCGGTTTGAGCGGCGCATTGATGCGTCGGACAGATGTCGAGGCCCTGCTGCCAGCGTTGGCGCGGCCCGGTGAAGGCTTCGAGGCGGTCCTCGATTTTGCCTTGTTCATCTGCCTGTTGCGCCGGGGCAATCTGGTCCAGCTGTATGCTGAGGGCAGCGGCCAGCGCTTGCATCCGGACCGTCTTGCGCGTCAGGCCAAGATGCTTGAGGCGGCCACGGTCGAGCTGACATGGCTCAAGGAAATGCTCGCCCAGCGCAGCAGCGAGCCGGCGCCCGCCAGTGGCTGGGTGCGCTACCAGGCCCTGGAGCGGGACAAGGAGCAAGCGACGTCCGAGTGGGAAGAGATCAACGTCTATTCGGTCATTGCGACTCGGCAGGGCGTCATCGGTTCGCAAGTCGGCACGGACATCGAAAGCTACGCGGACCTCTATGTGCAGTGGTTGGAATGTCGGCGTTTCAGCCCATTGCGCAAGCAGGTCCTGTCCCGACAGATAGCCCGCTGGGCCTATCGTCCGATGATCGTGCCCGTCATCATCGACGAGCAGGACGATCCTGGTGCGTTGGGTGTTACGTTGCAGAGTCTCTCTGCCCAAACCTATGCCTGCGAATCGGTGCTGCTACTGTCCAACGGCCGCCAGGCGCTGGACAACCATGTGCTGCGCCTTGGCCTGCAAGCGGACTGGGCGCAGCAGCTCAACGGGCTGCTGCCGCAACTGGACGGCGCCGACTGGTTCTATTTGTTGCGTGCCGGCGATCGCTTGACCGATTCGGCGCTGCTGATATTGGCCGACCGGATTGTCAGCTCGCCGGCGGCTGCCTGTATCTACAGCGATGAAGGCGCGCTGGTGGATGACAAGTCGGCGGAGCCGATCTTCAAGCCCGACTTCAATCTCGACCTGATGCGCGGTTATCCCTATGTCGGTCGAACCCTGGCTTTCGAGCGGGCGCGATTCATCGCCTCGGGTGGATTCGATCCGAGCCTGGGCGAACTGGCGCCCCACGACCTGATCTGGCGACTGGTGGAAACGGACGGGCCGCACGTCATCGGTCATATTCCGGAGGTCCAGGTCGAGTCGACGTTTTCGTTTGCGCAGTGGCTGTCGCTACCGGAAGTCATCGAGCAGAACGCCCGGCTGACCACCACCCACCTGCAGCGTATCGGCGTGCCCCACCAGCTTCATCCCGGGCCGCTCCTGGCGTTGATCCCGCGCATCGAATACCTGTTCTCCGAGCGACCGCTGGTGTCGATCATCATCAGCGTCAAGGATGACCTGGGCGCGCTGGAACGTTGCGTCAACAGCCTGATCAGCACCACCACGTATCCGCACTACGAAATCATCATTGTCGACAACGCCAGTGAAAATCCCGAGTTGCAGCATTGGCTCCGGGCGATGGCTGAGCTGGGCAGTGAAAAGCTGCGAATATTCGCCCATCCCGAAAGTGCCAGCGAAGCGCTGATCCGCAACTTCGCCGCGCAACAGGCGCGCGGCGAATACCTGTTGTTGCTCAACCCCAATTGCGTCGTGCTGGAAGCCGCCTGGCTGGACGAGTTGCTCAATCATGGCCAACGTCCCGAGGTCGGCATCGTCGGCCCGCGCACACTCAACCTGCAAGGCCGGGTCATCGACTCCGGCATGATCATGGGGCTGGGTGGGTTGGCGGGCAGGGCGTTCGTCAACGAATCGGTAACGTCTGGCGGCTATATGCAGCGCTTGCAAGCTGTGCAGAACTGGAGTGCTGTCGGTGATCACTGCGTGTTGGTGCGCAAGCAGGTCCTGGAGGAAGCCGGTGGGTTCGATGAGTCGATCACGACGCAGCGCATCAACGCTCTGGAGTTATGTCAACAAGTCAGTAAAAACGGTTACCTGATCGTCACCACGCCTTACTGTGACGTTGTCCTGGCGTCCGGCGTGGAAGCCAGCCGCGATGCTTCCTGGAAGCAGCGGCTGGAGCATGAACAGGAGGCGTTCTATCAGCGCTGGTTGCCCAGGATCGCCAACGATCCGGCCTACAACCGTAACCTGACCCTGACCGGGAAAAGTTTCAGTCTGGAGCCCGGCCCACGTACCGGATGGAATCCGCTGGTTACCCGCAACGTACCTTCGATCCTCGGGCTTGCGGTGAATACCTCGGCCGTGGGGCATTATCGGGTAAGCCAACCGTTGTTCGAACTCGAAGCAGCGGGTCGAATCGTCGGGCGTGTTGCCTACGATACGCCCTCGATCATCGACATCGAGCGCCAGTCGCCGGATGTGATCATTCTTCAAGGTCGCTACAACGTGGGTAAGTTCAAGGACATTGCCCAGGTCAAGACTTACTCCAAGGCCATGCGCATCTACGAGTTGGATGACTACATCGCCAAGGTTCCGGAAAAGAACGAACACCGTCGCAACATGCCGGACAACCTCGAGGACTTGCTGCGCAAAGGAATTGCCCTATGTGATCGAGTAGTGGTTTCCACCCATCCATTGGCGGACGTCTTGTCCAGCATGCACCACGACATCCGCGTCGTGCCGAACATGTTGGCTGCCGGCCTGTGGAACCAACTCAGGCCCCACCGGGCAACCTCCAGCAAGCCACGTATCGGTTGGGGCGGCGGCACCAGCCACCGTGGCGATCTGGAACTCATTGCGGATGTCGTTCGGGAATTGGCCGATGAAGTGGAGTGGGTTTTCTTCGGCATGTGCCCGGATTTGCTCAAGCCGTATATCCATGAGTTCCATCCCGGTGTGAGCCTGGCGGCTTATCCGGCGAAGCTTGCCAGTCTTAATCTCGACCTGGCCCTGGCGCCGCTGGAATTTCATATCTTCAACGACTGCAAAAGCAACCTGCGCCTGCTGGAGTACGGCGCGTGCGGCTATCCGGTCATCTGTTCGGATACCGAAGCTTACCGAGGTCACCTGCCTTGCACGCGGGTCCTCAGCAACAGCACCGAAGAATGGCTGGCGGCCATCCGCATGCACCTGGCGGATCCGATTGCCAGTTACCGGATGGGCGACGAATTACGTGAAGTGGTGCTGCGCGACTTTATCTTGCGCGGCGATAACCTGCAGTACTGGGCCAATGGATGGTTGCCGGATTGATGGGTTGCAAGCTCGAAACTCCGGTGTCGCTGATGCGGCCACCCACTCGTTAAGGAATCAATATGCAAAGCAATGTCTCAACCGGATCGACTGCGCCGTTGAATAAACGGATTACCCTGGTGCTGCTCGCTCACGACCAGTCGACTGCCCTGCGGCGAGCGTTGCGCTATTACCGCGACAGTTCGTTCGCATTGCTGGTTGTCGACTCGTCGAGCCGGATCGACGCTGATATCGAGGCAGCATTTCCCACCGTGCAATATCTGCACGCGCCCGCCGCCAAGGGTTTTGGTGACAAGGTTCGCCAGGCCGTCGAGCGAATCGCCACGCCTTACCTGGCGATTGTCGATGTCGAGAGTTTCCTGTTGCCCCAGGCACTTGAGCAGGCGCTGGGTTTCCTCGAAGCCCAGGCCGATTACAGCGCCTGTCAAGGCTACAGCCTGGCGTTCGAAGCCCATGCCGACCGTATCGACTATTACTTGCTCGACCGCAAGGGCTGTGAAGACTATTGCGACGCCTCAGTGCAAGCCCGCCTGGCAGTGTTTGCCGAGGATTGCCCGTCCTTGGTGAACGCCCTGACGCGCACTGAAACCCTGCGCCGCAGTTACGCTTCGTTGCCCGCCGGTTTTGATTCGCGGTTACAAGAGGCCGGCCACTCCCTGGCGGTGTTGGCTCAGGCGAGGGTCCGCTTGCTGGACATTCCCTACGGTGTGCATGAACGCAATCGCGTGGCAAAGCCGCGAAGCCTCCCCGCAGTGGCGCCTGGCGCCCAGGACATGCTGACGGTCGCTGAACAGGAGCGCTTGGCCACGACGCTGGCCAGTGCCCTCGGCACGGATGCGTCGGTGCGCGAGTACACCAAGGCCATTGTCAAGAAGCTGGACGAGCGTTCGGTGCCGCAGGCCGGAAAACTGTTCGAGTCGATCTGGGATTCGCGACGTGGCGAACCGGTTCGTCGTTTCGAACCGACGCAATACGTCGAGTTGCCTTTTTATAACCAGGCTTTTTTTGATGTCCTCACCGCACTGGAATTCCTGCTTCACGCGGCACCGAGCGGGCTGGTGCAGTTGACGGAACTGGAAGCCGTCATGCTCAAGCAGAAAGAGCTGTCTCGCCCCCAGCGCAACACCAGCGCCGAGCCGCTTGATGAACAGCTGGCGAGAGCCTTCCTGAGCTATGCCTTCAACCAGGATCTCCTCAAACAACTGCTTGAAGTCATGCAGGCCAAGGGTGACGAGCGCTACGTGCAGATGCTCCAGGCCTGGAAGCAAAGGCTCGAGGCGGCGGCGTTTGAAAATACCGCGCGGTTGTTCGATGCCACGCGCTCCGGCCAACTGCTGCGCTGGCTCGAAGCGCGCGAACCGAGCGCCAGCGAAGCGCGAAAAGTCTCCAAGTACCTGGCTGCTCGAAACGGCGGCCCTACGTTTGGCATTTTGATCCTCGACCTGGACGCCGACATCTTCAAGATGCAGGCCACCTTCGACAGCGTAATCAATGGCTATTGCCGGGCGTTCAAGATTGTCGTGTTTACCAGCGGTGACTTGCCGGCCGAGACGACGCCACAGAACGTCCTGCATTTCGTCAAAGTCAACGAGAGCAACTACGTCGACAAAATCAATCAAGTGGTCAACCAGAGCGATTGCGACTGGATGGTCATGGCCGAGGCCGGCGATGAGCTGACGCCGGGTGGCCTGTTCCGGGCGAGTGTGGAATTGCTCGCCGCTCCACAGTGCCAGGCCGTGGCGATGGATGAGTTTCAGCGCCAGCCGGATGGAACGCTGGCCGATATCTTCCGACCCGGTTTCAACCTTGACCTGCTGCAAAACTACCCGGCGTTGATGGCTCGTCATTGGCTGGTACGCCGCGAGACACTGGTGAAGCTCGGCGGTTATTCCCGTGAGTTCAAGAAGGCGATGGAGTTCGATCTGCTGTTGCGTCTGATCGAGCAGGACGGCCTGGAAGGGCTTGCCCACCTGGATGAGCCGCTGCTGATAGGCCAGGCGCCACCGGTGGAAGACAACGTCGATGAGCGCAAGACACTGCTGCGTCATCTGGCGGTTCGTGGCTATCAAGCCGACGTGAGCGCGGTAATAGCCGGTACGCACAAGATCGACTACCGCTTTACCGAGCGACCGCTGGTGTCGATCATCGTCCATGGCAGGGCTGACCTGCCGGTATTGCAACGTTGCCTGCTCAGCGTGCTGCAACGCACCCGCTATCAGCGCTACGAAGTATTGGTCCCTACCGGGGCGGCAAACCATTCCGTACTGCGTACCTGGCTCGACGGCCAGGGGCACCAGGCCAGTCGCGTTCGTTTGCTGGATATCGAAGCGGGCGTCGCGACCGGGTCGCTGATCAACGCTGCCAGCCAAGAGGCCAAGGGTGACTACCTGGTTACCCTGGCGGCCGACAGCGAAATGGTCAACGTCAACTGGATCGAATCGCTGCTCAATCAGGCGTTGCGTCCGGAAGTCGGCGTGGTCGGTCCCCGACTGATCGAGCGCGATGGACGTATTACCCAGGCCGGCCTGATCCTGGGCTTGAACGACGCAGTGGGTTCTGCCTTCGTCGGCGAGCCGAAGCACGCCAGGGGCTACATGAACAGGCTGGTGGTCGAGCAGAACTGTTCGGCGGTGTCGTTTGCCTGCCTGATGATTTCCAAGCAGTTGTTCGAGGCTGCCGACGGCGTAGACAGCGGTCTGTTCGACGAGGCCCTGGGTGATGTCGACCTGTGCCTCAGGGTCGGCCAGGCCGGCTACCTGACGGTATGGACGCCACACGTGCTGGTCATCCAGTCCGGTGTGCTGGCGAGTACGCCTGAGACTCTGGCGGCGCTGCGTGAGAAGTGGTCCGAGGCGTTTGCCCAGGATCGTTTCTACAATGGCAACCTGGCATTGGACGGCACCGGTTTCACCTTGGGCCCGGTGCGCAACGTGCCGTGGACCGACCTGTTGGACGAGCCTGCCGCATAACCCTGCCTTACGAGGCTTCCCAGCCACGCCGGCAGGTAAAACCTGCCGGCGCCTTCGCCGAAGTGCACCAACACCCCCCCAAAATTTCCCGACGCCGTCGCGCACCATTACAGGAGTGACGCGGCTGCGTTTGTCATGAAAAAATGCTCCTTCAGGACAAAACGGCGTGACGCATAGGTCATAAAGTGCATCTTCACTGTATTGTATTTCCGGAGTGGAGGCCTGTTCGTTCGCCGGACAAGGCGTCCGCCCTTGGAAATCAACCATTTTGAAGCGCCCCTGAGCTTTCGGGGGTGAACCTAGTCGCAGTACATGATCGGGAAGCCATGATGATTGGCATAAAAAGCATAGCGAGTTATGTGCCGACCGCTGGTGTGGATAACTACGCTCAGGGTGCCAAATTCGAGAAGGATGAAGAATTCATCCTTGGCAAGATCGGTTCGGCGTTCCTGCCGCGCAAAGACGCCGACCAGGAGACTTCGGACCTTTGTGTCGAAGCCGTGAACGCATTGTTCGCCAATAACCCGCAGCTTTCGCGCGAGTCGATCGACGCGTTGATCGTCGTCACCCAGAACGGCGATGAAGAGGGGTTGCCGCACACCGCCGCAATCGTGCAGGACAAGCTTGGCCTGCCGACCCATGTGGCGGCGTTCGATATATCGCTGGGCTGCTCGGGCTACGTCTACGGCATCTATGCCTTGAAAGGCTTCATGGAAGCTGCAGGGCTGAAGAACGGGCTGCTGGTTACAGCCGACCCGTATTCGAAAATCGTCGACCCGGAAGATCGCAACACCACCATGCTGTTCGGCGATGCCGCCACGGCCACCTGGATGGCCGAAGGCGCCAGCTGGCAGTTGGGCAAGGCCAAGTTCGGCACCGACGGTTCCGGCGCGCCGCACCTGAAGGTCAGCGACGGGGTGTTTTTCATGAACGGCCGTCAGGTGTTCAACTTTGCCTTGCTGAAGGTGCCGGCGCATTTGCACGAGCTGCTGAACGAATCCTCGCTGCAAGCCAGTGACATCGACGCGTTCTGCATCCACCAGGGCAGCGCGGCGATCGTCGATGCCGTGGCGCGGCGCTTCGAGGGCGAGCCCGAGAAATTCATCAAGGACATGGTCGAGACCGGCAATACCGTGTCGTCGAGCATTCCGCTGCTGTTGGAAAAGCACGTGCTGGACGCAGATTGGAAGCGCGTGGCGATCAGCGGTTTCGGTGTAGGCCTGTCGTGGGGGTCGGCGATTCTCTATCGCGACTGAGCCCGGGCTGATCTCTGAATGGCGCTCCAGGCTTGGTCTGGGGCGCTTTTTTTTGCCTGGCGTTCGTTGCAGGTTTTCTTGACGCCATTTTTCGGGCCTTTATTGGCCGGTAAGTCCTTGTTTTTACGGGGGTGGCAGACTGCTAGCAAATTTTTTGAAAAAAGCCCTCAAGCAAGTTCCTAATCCGACGATAACTATTACGAAGGTTCTCTAGGCCACACCCCGGCGGTTGCCAAGGGCCGGAAGCCGCAGTACCCAACCAACGAGGAATTCGTCATGGCTTTAACAGTAAACACCAACACCACGTCGCTGAACGTTCAGAAGAACCTGAACCGCGCTTCCGACGCTCTGTCCACTTCGATGACCCGCCTGTCTTCCGGCCTGAAAATCAACAGCGCCAAAGACGACGCCGCCGGCCTGCAGATCGCTACCCGTATGACCTCGCAAATCCGCGGTCAGACCATGGCGATCAAGAACGCCAACGACGGTATCTCCATGGCGCAGACCGCTGAAGGCGCGATGCAAGAGCAAACCAACATTCTGCAACGTATGCGTGAACTGGCCATCCAGTCCCGTAACGACAGCAACAGCGCAGATGACCGTGTTGCTCTGAACAAAGAGTTCTCGCAGATGAGCGACGAACTGACCCGTATCGCCAACAGCACCAACCTGAACGGCAAGAACCTGCTCGACGGTACCGCCAGCACCATGACCTTCCAGGTCGGTTCGAACACCGGTGCTGACAACCAGATCTCCCTGACCTTGAGCGCCAGCTTCGACGCTGCAAGCCTGGGTGTTGACTCGGCGATCACCATCGTTGGTTCCGACAGCGCTACTGCCGAGACCAACTTCTCGGCCGCAATGGACGCAATCACCAGCGCCATCGACACCATCAACAGTGCTCGTGCCGACCTCGGTGCTGCACAAAACCGTTTCGCCAGCACCATCTCCAACCTGCAGAACATCAACGAAAACGCCAGTGCTGCACTGGGTCGCGTACAAGATACCGACTTCGCTGCTGAAACTGCACAACTGACCAAGCAGCAGACTCTGCAGCAAGCGTCTACCTCGGTTCTGGCTCAGGCCAACCAACTGCCATCCGCTGTACTGAAGCTGCTTCAGTAATAGCCGGATGAGTTTTAGCGGGGGAGTGCGCTTGCGTGCTCTCTCGCTTTTTCCGTTCAAGAGGTGATGGACATGGATATGAGCGTGAAGCTGAACTTGTCTTATCCAGCGGCGAAGCCGGCGCCTTCAGTGGTCGACAAGCCAGTGGAGAAGCCTCAGGCTGACGTGGCTACCTTGACACCGGTCAAGGAAACTCCGAAAGACGCTGCCGCCGAGCAGGACAAGCTGAAGAAAGCCGTGCAGGAAATCGAGAAGTTCGTCCAGTCGGTCAAGCGTAACCTGGAGTTCTCAATCGATGAGCCTTCTGGCAAGGTAATCGTCAAGGTGATTGCCAGTGGTTCCGGTGAAGTGATTCGTCAGATCCCGAACGAAGAAGTTCTGAAACTGGCCCACAGTTTAAATGATGCAAACAGCTTGTTGTTCAGCGCTGAAGCCTGACAGCTGGCACGAATTTTGTTGCTCTATTCTTTTGGGCGTTGTATTGGTCAAAAGGCCGGCGACACACTGAAGGGAGTATCACCATGGCAAGTCCAATTCTTCCGGGACTGGGTCTAGGCTCAGGCCTTGATACCGGTGCAATCGTCAAGGCGCTGGTGGATTCTGACAAAGCGGCCAAGCAAGGCCAGATCACCCGTGCGACGACGACCACGAGCAATAACATCTCCGGGATTGGAAGCCTGAAGTCCTTGCTGGCCGCCTTCAGGACTGCGATGACGGAGCTGTCGAGCAGGACCAATCCGGCGTTTTCCGGTTTTGCCGCAACTTCTTCTGCTACGAACTTCGTAACTGCCACCGCCACCAACTCGGCGGTATCCGGCACTTACACGATCAAAGTCGGAAATATCGCCACTTCGTCCAAGGTCGCGAGTGCAGCCTTTGCCGGCGGTACCACCAGCGCTATTCCCACTGGCACCATGACCATCAAGCAGAACGGCGTCGATCGTACCCTCGCGGTGCCGGACGGCTCGACCCTGCAATCGGTTCGTGATTCGATCAACGCTGACTCTTCGCTCAAGGCTGCGGGTATCAGTGCCAACATCGTGACCGACTCCTTCGGTTCTCGCCTGGTGCTGGGGTCCAGTACCACCGGCGCCGGCTCCGACATTTCGGTCAGTGGCATTGCCGGGTTGGAGATCGATGGGACCAATGTCGTGGGTACCCCTGGAAGCCCGATGACGGCCACTTCGGCGGGGGCCATCGGTGCCGTGGCGGTCGATGCCAAGTTTTCCGTCGATGGCATGGAACTGACTAGCAAAAGCAACAAGGTCGACCAGGCGATCTCCGGCTTGACCTTGAACCTGGTAGCGGGAGGGACTGGAGGGACGGAGGCAATTTCTACCGTTACCGTGGCGCCGAACAATGATGGCCTGAAAGCCTCGATCCAGAAATTCGTCGATGCCTATAACGCGGTGGCCAACAGCATTACCGCGCTGACCAAGCCGTCGCTCGATAGTGATGGTAACCCGACGGTGCCGGCCAAGTTGACCGGTGACGCATTGCCTCGCTCGCTCCTGGCGGCGATGCGTGGTCCTTTGTCTGAAACAGGCGCTGGCGACAAGCTGACGGTGCTGGCCCAGTTGGGTGTTACAACCGATCAGAAGACCGGTGCGTTGAACTTCGATGGGACCAAATTCACTGCAGCAATGACTGACAAAAAGCTCAGTGGTGAGGTCGAGACGATGTTCACCGGACCTGATGGCTTGCTGGAACGCATGGAAAAAGCGATCCTGCCGTTCAGTCAGCCTGGCGGCGTCCTTGATCAGCGGACCACGGCGTTGACCAGGACCCAGACGCGACTGAAGAACGATCAGGAAGCCCTGGATCGTCGGGTCGCGACCCTGACCGCGGTGTTGACCAAGAAGTACAACGACATGGATACCCTGGTTGGCAAGCTCAAAGCCACCGCCAACAACATCACTTCCATGTTCGAAGCGATGAACGCGCAGCAGCGAAACAGCTGATTCCAGCTGATACGAAAAAGCCCGGAAGCGTCGCAAGGCGCTCCCGGGCTTTCGGCTTTTTTCGATCTAAAGTTTTTTGACGCGGCGTCGATACGCTGTTTATACGAACTGATGTTTTTTGATGAGGTAGAACATGAATCCGATGTTAGCCCTTCGCCAATACCAAAAAATTGGTGCTCAGGCGCAAACCTCCGAAGCAGGTCCCCATCGTCTTGTGCAAATGCTCATGGAAGGTGGCCTGGACCGTATCGCCCAGGCCAAGGGTGCGATGGAGCGCAAGGACATTGCCAGCAAGGGCGTGTTGATCGGCAAGGCCATCGGCATCGTCGGCGGTCTGCGTGAAGGCCTCGATCTGGAAAACCAGGCTGAGTCAGTCGCCGAGCTGGACGCACTCTACACCTACATGATGAAACGCCTGGCCGAAGCCAACGTAAAGACTGATCCGAAGATCCTCGACGAAGTCGCCGAGTTGCTTCGCACGGTCAAGGAAGGCTGGGATGCCATTGCCACGCCTGGTCCGCAATTCTAAGGAGTGCTCTCATGAGTCTTGTCCTGCAGCGAATCGAACAAACCCGTGATGCCCTGGTTGGTGCCTTGGCTGAGCGTAATTGGGAAGCCATTGGTCAACTGGACCTGGCATGCCGTTCCTGCATGGAGGACGTCTTGAGCGAGTCCGAGGTGGACGAGGCGGCGTTGCGTAATAATCTGGAAGAACTGCTGGGGGTTTATCGCCAATTGCTGGAAGCGGCAACGGGCGAGCGTCAGGCAATCGTGAGCGAAATGTCGCAGATTCATCAGGCACAGAACGCGGCGAAGGTTTATCACTTGTTCGGCTGATTTAATTTTCAGTTAATCCGAACAAAGTGCGCCATAAATTTGACTGTGCACGATTTTTTGACTTAACTAGTGGCTGTTTACAGATTTCAGGCGTCTACAGGCATGACAAGTCTGCAAGCGTCTAGCTTGCCCCCAAATTCCGGGCACTGAGTTGACTAGGGAAGTTGCTATTGCATGTGGCGTGAAACCAAAATTCTCCTGATCGATGACGATAGCGTCCGCCGCCGCGACCTGGCGGTGATCCTGAATTTTCTTGGCGAAGAAAATTTACCCTGCGGTAGCCATGATTGGCAGCAGGCTGTCGGCTCTCTGTCGTCCAGTCGTGAAGTCATTTGCGTCCTTATCGGGACGGTAAATGCTCCTGCGTCGCTTTTGGGCTTGCTAAAGACACTCTCGACCTGGGATGAGTTCCTTCCAGTTTTGCTGATGGGCGAAAATTCTTCTCTCGACCTGCCGGAAGACCAGCGCCGCCGGGTGCTTTCCACCCTGGAAATGCCGCCGAGCTACAGCAAATTGCTCGATTCGTTGCACCGCGCCCAGGTTTATCGCGAAATGTACGACCAGGCGCGTGAGCGCGGCCGGCATCGCGAACCCAACCTTTTCCGCAGCCTCGTCGGCACCAGCCGTGCCATCCAGCACGTGCGCCAGATGATGCAGCAGGTCGCCGACACCGACGCCAGCGTGCTGATCCTGGGCGAATCCGGTACCGGCAAGGAAGTGGTCGCGCGCAACCTGCATTACCATTCCAAGCGCCGCGAAGCGCCATTCGTGCCGGTCAACTGCGGGGCGATTCCCGCCGAGCTGCTCGAAAGTGAATTGTTCGGTCATGAGAAGGGCGCGTTCACCGGCGCGATCACCAGCCGCGCCGGGCGTTTCGAACTGGCCAACGGCGGCACGCTGTTCCTCGATGAAATCGGCGACATGCCGCTGCCGATGCAGGTCAAGCTGCTGCGCGTCTTGCAGGAGCGCACTTTCGAGCGCGTGGGCAGCAACAAGACCCAGAGCGTCGATGTGCGGATCATCGCCGCGACTCACAAGAATCTCGAGACCATGATCGAGGTCGGCAGCTTCCGCGAAGACCTTTATTACCGTCTCAATGTATTCCCGATCGAAATGGCGCCGCTGCGCGAGCGGGTCGAAGACATCCCGCTGTTGATGAACGAGCTGATCTCGCGCATGGAGCATGAGAAGCGTGGTTCGATCCGCTTCAACTCGGCGGCGATCATGTCCCTCTGCCGTCACGGCTGGCCGGGCAACGTCCGCGAGCTGGCCAACCTGGTGGAACGCATGGCGATAATGCACCCCTACGGTGTGATCGGCGTGAATGAGCTGCCGAAGAAATTCCGCTACGTCGATGACGAAGACGAGCAAATGGTCGACAGCCTGCGCAGCGACCTGGAGGAGCGGGTGGCGATCAACGGCCATACGCCGGATTTCACCACCAATGCTTTGCTGCCGCCGGAAGGCCTGGACCTCAAGGATTACCTGGGCGGCCTGGAGCAAGGGCTTATCCAGCAGGCTCTTGACGACGCCAATGGCATCGTCGCCCGCGCGGCAGAGCGCTTGCGCATTCGTCGAACCACCCTGGTGGAAAAGATGCGCAAGTACGGCATGAGCCGTCGTGAAGGAGATGAACAGGCGGATGATTGACGCCTGTTTTGCAACCGCCTGATTTTCAGGCGGTTTTTTTTCGGCACGGGTATTGCTACAGCTCTCTCAACGTTCCGTTTAACTGACGGTCAGCCAAGCGAGAGAGCACGATGACCCAAGCCGCCCTGATGTCTTCTGTCCCCGAGCCGGGACATATGCCGTCCGCCGAACAGGCTGGCCGGCTTGGACTTGAGCAGGCGTTTTCGCTGTTCAGCCAGATGTCCAGCCAGTTGACCGACTCCTACAGCCTGCTGGAAGCGCGGGTTACCGAGCTCAAGGGTGAGTTGGCGGTAGTCAGTGCCCAACGCATGCAGGAGTTGGCGGAAAAAGAACGCCTGGCCAACCGGCTGCAGAACCTGCTCGACCTCCTGCCCGGCGGCGTCATTGTCATCGATGCCCACGGCTTTGTGCGCGAAGCCAACCCGGCGGCGTGCGAGCTGCTTGGCCTGCCTCTGGAAGGCCAGCTCTGGCGGCACGTCATCGCTCGCTGCTTCGCGCCCCGCGAAGACGACGGCCACGAAGTTTCCCTGAAGGATGGTCGACGGTTGTCCATTTCGACCCGTTCGCTGGATGCCGAGCCCGGACAGTTGGTGCTGCTCAACGACCTGACCGAAACCCGTCACTTGCAGGACCAATTGGCCCGCCACGAGCGTCTGTCTTCCCTTGGGCGGATGGTCGCGTCGCTGGCCCATCAGATCCGTACGCCGCTGTCTGCCGCGTTGCTGTACGCCAGTCATCTGACCGAGCAGCAACTGCCGATGGAAACCCAGCAGCGCTTTGCCGGCCGCTTGAAGGAGCGCTTGCATGAGCTGGAACACCAGGTGCGCGACATGCTGGTGTTCGCCCGTGGCGAGTTGCCGCTGACCGACCGTGTCGCGCCCAAGGTGCTGCTGCAGTCTTTGCAGGCCGCAGCATTGACCCATGTGCAGGGCGTGTCGATCCGCTGGCAGTGCGACAGCCATGCGGGCGAGGTGCTGTGCAACCGTGACACGCTGGTGGGCGCGGTATTAAATCTTATTGAAAACGCGATTCAGGCCAGTGACGTTGATGTCCGTCTGAAAGTGCACCTGTATACCCGCGACAACACCTTGCGCCTGTGTGTCAGCGACAGCGGCAGCGGTATCGAGCCGTCCGTGCTGGCACGTCTGGGCGAGCCATTTTTTACCACCAAGACCACTGGAACTGGCCTGGGCCTGACCGTGGTCAAGGCGGTGGCGCGTGCCCATCAGGGCGAATTGCGGCTGCGCTCGCGGCTGGGGCGCGGTACGTGCGCGACGGTGTGCTTGCCGCTGTTCTCCAGCGCGCAAGGGGTGGAGTGAGCAAATGGCGACCAAGGTTCTACTGGTTGAAGATGATCGCGCGCTACGCGAAGCACTCGCCGATACGTTGCTGTTGGCCGGGCATGATTATGCCGCTGTCGGTTCGGCGGAAGAGGCATTGCTCGCAGTGGCCCGTGAGCCATTCAGCCTGGTGGTCAGCGACGTCAATATGCCGGGCATGGACGGCCATCAATTGCTCGGCCTGCTGCGCGCACGCCAGCCGCAACTGCCAGTCCTGTTGATGACCGCCCACGGCGCCGTCGAGCGGGCGGTGGATGCCATGCGCCAAGGGGCGGCGGATTATCTGGTCAAGCCGTTCGAGCCCAAGGCGCTGTTGGACCTGGTGGCTCGCCATGCCTTGGGCAGCCCCGCTGTCGAGGGCGAGGGGCCGGTGGCCATCGAGCCGGCCAGTGCACAGTTGCTGGAGTTGGCCGCGCGGGTAGCTCGCAGCGACTCAACCGTGCTGATTTCCGGCGAGTCCGGCACGGGTAAGGAAGTCCTGGCCCGCTATATCCATCAGCAATCCCGGCGCGCCAGCGAACCGTTCATTGCCATCAACTGCGCGGCGATTCCCGACAACATGCTCGAGGCGACGCTGTTCGGCCACGAGAAAGGTTCGTTTACCGGCGCTATCGCGGCCCAGCCTGGCAAGTTCGAGCAGGCTGATGGCGGCACCATTCTGCTGGATGAAATTTCCGAGATGCCGCTGGGCCTGCAAGCCAAGCTGCTGCGCGTATTGCAGGAGCGGGAAGTGGAGCGGGTTGGCGCGCGCAAGCCCATCAGTCTGGACATTCGCGTGGTGGCGACGACCAACCGTGACCTGGCCGGGGAAGTAGCGGCGGGGCGCTTTCGTGAAGACCTTTATTACCGACTGTCGGTTTTTCCGCTGGCCTGGCGTCCACTTCGTGAGCGCACCGCCGATATCCTGCCGCTGGCCGAGCGCCTGCTGGCCAAACACGTCAATAAAATGAAGCACGCGGCGGCGCGGTTGTCCGCCGAGGCGCAGGCCTGTCTGATCGCCTATCCCTGGCCGGGCAATGTCCGTGAACTGGACAACGCCATCCAGCGGGCGCTGATCCTGCAGCAGGGCGGCTTGATCCAGCCGGAAGATTTCTGCCTGGCCGGCCCGGTGGCCTGCGCGCCTTTGCCGGTGTTGCAGTCCGCCCCGGCGCAGATTCCTCCCGGGGAAGTGATGGGGGAAACCGCGGGCGCCCTGGAAGATGACCTGCGCCGTCGCGAATTCCAGATGATCATCGACACCTTGCGCGCCGAACGCGGCCGACGCAAGGAGGCGGCTGAGCGCCTCGGTATCAGCCCGCGGACCCTGCGCTACAAACTGGCGCAGATGCGTGATGCCGGGATGGATGTAGAGGCTTATCTCTTCGCCAGTTAAACCATTAAACAAACCCTGTGGGAGCGAGCCTGCTCGCGAAGACAATGGTCCTCGCGACGCGGGCGCCGGCTGACACACCGCTATCGCGAGCAGGCTCGCTCCCACAGGAGCCTGGAAGGATCCGCGCGCGCATTTGTTTCCGACGGCCACGGAGCTGGCACCCTTGTTGCTAATACCTATGTACCCGCTGAGTAAGTGTCAAAAAAATGCGGGCCGCCAGAGAGAATAGATCATGAGCCAAGGTATTGAATTTAATCGGTTGATGCTGGACATGCGCTCCATGCAGATGGACGCCATGGCCCAGCCTAAATCGGTCGCGGTGCCCCAAGTGGCCGGCAGCAGCTTTTCCGACATGCTCGGTCAGGCCGTCAATAAAGTGAACGATACCCAGCAGGCTTCGAACCAGTTGGCCAGTGCTTTCGAGATTGGCAAAAGTGGCGTCGACCTGACGGACGTAATGATCTCTTCGCAGAAAGCCAGTGTCTCGTTTCAGGCGTTGACCCAGGTACGCAACAAGCTGGTTCAAGCCTATCAAGACATCATGCAGATGCCGGTCTAAGGAAACTATTGAGTCATGGCAGAAGCAGCCGTTGATAACGTTCCAGCCAAGACCACTCCGGTAGACGGCAAACCGCCGTTGTTCGGTCTGTCTTTCCTGGAAAACCTCTCCGAGATGACCATGCTGCGTCAGGTTGGCCTGTTGGTCGGCCTGGCTGCCAGTGTGGCGATTGGTTTTGCCGTGGTTCTCTGGTCCCAGCAGCCGGACTACCGTCCGCTGTACGGCAGCCTGGAGGGCATGGATGCCAAACAAGTCATGGAAACCCTGGCTTCCGCCGACATCCCTTATACCGTCGAACCCAATTCCGGCGCCTTGCTGGTCAAGGCCGACGACGTCGCGCGCGCACGCCTCAAGCTCGCCGCCGCTGGCGTGACACCGACCGATGGCAACATCGGATTCGAGATCCTCGACAAGGACCAGGGCCTGGGCACCAGCCAGTTCATGGAAGCGACTCGTTATCGTCGCGGCCTGGAGGGCGAATTGGCGCGGACCATTTCCAGCCTCAACAACGTCAAGGGTGCCCGCGTGCACCTGGCGATTCCGAAAAGCTCGGTCTTCGTGCGCGATGAGCGCAAGCCGAGTGCCTCGGTACTGGTCGAACTGTATTCCGGCCGCTCGCTTGAGCCAGGCCAGGTCGTTGCCATTATCAACCTGGTGGCGACCAGCGTTCCTGAGTTGAGCAAGTCGCAGATCACCGTGGTCGACCAGAAGGGCAACCTGTTGTCCGACCAGGCGGAAAACTCCGAGCTGACCATGGCCGGCAAGCAATACGATTACAGCCGCCGCATGGAAGGCATGTTTACCCAGCGGGTGCACAACATCCTGCAACCGATCCTCGGCAACGGGCGCTACAAGGCCGAAGTCTCGGCGGACGTGGACTTCAGCGCCGTCGAATCGACTTCCGAGCAGTTCAACCCGGATCAACCGGCGTTGCGCAGCGAGCAGTCGGTGAACGAACAACGTACCGCCAGCAATGGCCCGCAAGGTGTACCGGGTGCCCTGAGCAACCAGCCACCAGCGCCGGCCAGCGCGCCGCAAACCACCGGTGGCGCTACCGCCGCCGCAGGCATGGTGCAGCCAGGCCAGCCGCTGATCGACGCCAATGGCCAGCAGATCATGGACCCGGCCACCGGCCAGCCGATGCTCGCGCCGTACCCGGCCGACAAGCGTCAGCAATCGACCAAGAACTTCGAGCTCGACCGTTCCATCAGCCACACCAAGCAGCAGCAGGGCCGTTTGAATCGCCTGTCGGTCGCAGTGGTTGTGGACGATCAGGTCAAGGTCAACCCGGCCAACGGCGAAACCAGCCGCGCGCCATGGAGCGCCGACGAATTGGCGCGCTTCACTCGGCTGGTGCAGGACGCCGTCGGTTTCGACGCCAGCCGTGGCGACAGCGTCAGCGTGATCAACGTACCGTTCTCCCTGGAGCGCGGTGAAGAAATCGCCGACATCCCGTTTTATTCGCAACCCTGGTTCTGGGATGTGGTCAAGCAGGTATTGGGTGTGTTGTTCATCCTGATACTGGTATTTGGTGTGCTGCGTCCGGTGCTCAACAACATCACCGGTGGCGGCAAGAACAAGCAGCTGGCAGGCTTGGGCGATGTAGAGCTGGGAGGCATGGGCGGCCTGGATGGCGAATTGGCCAACGATCGCGTCAGCCTCGGCGGGCCGCAGAGCATTCTGCTGCCAAGCCCGAGCGAAGGCTATGACGCTCAGTTGAACGCCATCAAGAGTCTGGTGGCAGAGGATCCGGGTCGTGTGGCCCAGGTCGTGAAAGAGTGGATTAACGCAGATGAGTGATAATCGAGCCGCTGTTGCCAAATTGTCCCGGGTCGACAAAGCCGCGATCCTGCTGCTGTCCCTGGGTTCGACGGACGCCGCCCAGGTGCTGCGCCACATGGGACCGAAAGAGGTCCAGCGCGTCGGCGTGGCCATGGCGCAGATGGGCAATGTGCACCGCGAGCAGGTCGAGCAGGTGATGAGCGAGTTCGTCGACATCGTCGGCGATCAGACCAGCCTGGGCGTCGGTTCCGACGACTACGTGCGCAAGATGCTCACCCAGGCCCTGGGCGAGGACAAGGCCAACGGCCTGATCGACCGGATCCTGCTGGGTGGCAACACCAGCGGCCTGGACAGCCTGAAATGGATGGAGCCGCGCGCGGTCGCCGACGTGATCCGTTACGAGCACCCGCAGATCCAGGCGATCGTCGTTGCATACCTCGATCCGGACCAGGCCGGTGAGGTGCTCGGCAACTTCGACCACAAAGTGCGCCTCGACATCATCCTGCGGGTTTCGTCGTTGAACACCGTGCAGCCGGCGGCCCTGAAAGAATTGAACCAGATTCTCGAGAAGCAGTTCTCGGGCAACTCCAATGCTTCGCGCACCACCCTGGGCGGTATCAAGCGCGCGGCGGACATCATGAACTTCCTCGACAGTTCGATCGAAGGTCAACTGATGGACTCGATCCGCGAAGTCGACGAAGACCTGTCCGGTCAGATCGAAGACCTCATGTTCGTGTTCAACAACCTGGCCGATGTCGACGACCGCGGTATTCAGGCACTGTTGCGCGAAGTGTCCTCCGATGTGCTGGTGCTGGCCCTCAAGGGCTCGGACGAAGGCGTCAAGGAGAAGATCTTCAAGAACATGTCCAAACGGGCGGCCGAACTGTTGCGCGACGACCTCGAGGCCAAGGGCCCGGTGCGCGTCAGCGATGTGGAAACCGCACAGAAGGAAATCCTCACCATCGCCCGCCGTATGGCCGAAGCCGGAGAAATCGTGCTCGGTGGCAAGGGCGGCGAAGAGATGATCTAAGGACGTTATGTCTGCCAAGAGCGATGATTCACCCAGCGACCTGATCCGCGCCCGCGACGTCGGTGGTTTCGACGTCTGGTCGCTGCCCAGCTTCGATCCCCATGTGCCCGAGCCTGAGCCAGAACCGGTGGAAGAGTTGCCGGAAATGGAAGAGGTGCCGCTGGAGGAAGTCCAGCCGCTGACCCTCGAAGAAGTCGAGAGCATTCGCCAGGAGGCCTACAACGAAGGCTTCGCCATCGGCGAAAAGGAAGGCTTCCACAGCACCACGATCAAGGTCCGCCAGGAAGCCGACGTGGCGCTGACGGCCAAGCTGCGGGCGCTGGAATCGCTGATGCTGAACCTGTTCGAGCCCATCGCCGAGCAGGACACCCAGATCGAGAAGTCCCTGGTCGGGCTGGTGCAGCACATCACTCGACAAGTGATCCAGCGCGAGCTGGCCATCGATTCGAGCCAGATCGAGCATGTCATGCGCGAGGCCCTCAAGCTTCTGCCCTTGGGCGTCGGAAATGTGCGGCTATACATCAATCCGCAGGACTTCGAGCTGGTCAAGGCCTTGCGCGAGCGTCACGAGGAAAGCTGGCGCATCGTCGAGGACGAGACCTTGCTGCCCGGCGGTTGCCGGGTGGAAACCGAGCACAGCCGCATAGATGCGACAATCGAAACACGCATCAGCCAGGTCATGGCCAAGCTGTTCGACCAATTGCACGAGCAGGCCCTGCATCCGGCTCCGGCCGATTTGAGCCTGGAGTTGCCGGACGAACCCGAGACCGCCGTCATCGTCGATCCGGACGCGGCCGAACTGACTGCTCTGGAAGTGGACGGCCGTAATGCGCCTTGACCGAACCAGCTTCGGCAAGCGCCTGGGCAGCTACGCCGAGGCCACTGAACTGGCCGGCCAGCCAATCCTGGAAGGGCGCCTGTTGCGTATGGTCGGCCTGACCCTCGAAGCGGAAGGCCTGCGCGCCGCCATGGGCAGCCGTTGCATGGTGATCAACGATGACAGTTATCACCCGGTGCAGGTCGAAGCCGAAGTGATGGGCTTCTCCGGCAGCAAAGTATTTCTGATGCCGGTGGGCAGTGTCGCCGGAATAGCCCCTGGTGCCCGCGTGGTTCCGCTGGCCGATACCGGTCGGCTGCCCATGGGCATGAGCATGCTCGGCCGAGTGCTGGACGGGGCCGGGCGGGCCCTGGACGGCAAGGGCGGCATGAAGGCCGAGGATTGGGTGCCGATGGACGGCCCGACAATCAACCCGCTCAAGCGTGACCCGATCAGCGTGCCGCTGGACGTGGGCATCCGTTGTATCAACGGGTTGTTGACGGTCGGTCGCGGTCAGCGCCTGGGCCTGTTCGCCGGTACCGGTGTGGGCAAGAGTGTGTTGCTGGGCATGATGACCCGCTTTACCGAAGCCGACATCATCGTGGTGGGGCTGATCGGCGAGCGGGGCCGCGAGGTGAAGGAATTCATCGAGCACATTCTCGGCGAAGAAGGGCTCAAGCGTTCCGTGGTGGTGGCGTCGCCGGCGGACGATGCGCCGTTGATGCGCCTGCGGGCCGCGATGTATTGCACGCGCATCGCCGAGTATTTTCGCGACAAGGGCAAGAACGTCCTGTTGCTGATGGATTCGCTGACCCGTTTCGCCCAGGCCCAGCGGGAAATCGCCCTGGCCATCGGCGAGCCGCCGGCCACCAAGGGTTATCCGCCTTCGGTGTTTGCCAAGTTGCCGAAACTGGTGGAACGGGCCGGTAACGCGGAGAAGGGCGGCGGTTCCATCACCGCTTTTTATACCGTGCTGTCCGAGGGTGACGATCAGCAAGACCCGATCGCCGACTCGGCCCGAGGCGTACTCGACGGCCACATCGTGCTGTCCCGGCGCCTGGCCGAAGAAGGGCATTACCCCGCCATCGATATCGAAGCATCGATCAGCCGGGTCATGCCGTCGGTCATCAGCGCCGAGCACATGAAGCGCGCCCAGCAATTCAAGCAATACTGGTCACGTTACCAGCAGAGTCGCGACCTGATCAGCGTGGGCGCCTACGTGCCTGGCGGTGATCGTGAAACCGACATGGCCATCAATCTTTATCCGGCCATGGCGGTCTACCTGCGCCAAGGCTTGAACGACAACATCGGTATGGCCGCCAGCGAAGCGCACCTGCAAACCATCTTCGCCCCCGTCGCGGGCGGATAACCGCCTATGGCCACGAGTCGTGCGGCGCGCCTGGCGCCGGTGGTGGACATGGCGGAAAAAGCCGAAAAGACCGCCGTTCAGCGGCTGGCTTATTTCCAGGGGCAAGTGGCCGTTGCCGAAAGCAAGCTGGCCGACCTGGAGAATTTTCGCCTCGAATATCAGGAGCAGTGGATCGCCCGCGGCAGCCATGGCGTTTCCGGGCAATGGCTGTTGGGCTACCAGGGGTTCCTCGCACAGCTGGGCACCGCGATCGATCAGCAGCGCCAAAGCCTCGTCTGGCACCAGAACAACCTGGAAAAGGCTCGCCAGAGCTGGCAGGAAGCCTTCGCCCGGGTCGAAGGGCTACGCAAACTTGTACAGCGCTATATCGATGAGGCTCGTCAGCTGGAAGACAAGCGCGAGCAGAAGTTGCTTGATGAACTGTCTCAGCGTCTGCCGCGCCATGATCCGTATTGATCATGAAAGCGGAATTCTGTCGGTTGGAGGGTTTGATTCCTTGCTCAGACCTCTACCTGATGCTACACCTTGTACACATATGTCCACGACAAGGAAGTGAATATGTCTGTCGTAACTGAAGTGTCCCCAGATGGACAAAAGCTGACGATCTCGATCAAAGGTCGATTCGATTTTGGCCGGCATCAGGAGTTTCGTGAGTCTTACGAAAAGCTCAATACGAAGCCTGAGTCCATCGTGGTGGATTTGAAAGAAGCCACCTACCTCGACAGCTCTGCCTTGGGCATGCTCCTGCTGTTGCGCGATCATGCCGGTGGCGACGAGTCGGATATCCGAGTGGTCAACAGCAGCAGCGACGTCAAGAAAATCCTCGCGATTTCCAATTTCGACAAGTTGTTCGATATCAGTTGATTACCATGCAATCGTCGCCGGAGCCGCTGACGATCCTGATTGCCGAAGACAGTGCCGCCGACCGACTGCTGTTGTCGACCATCGTCCGCCGTCAAGGCCATCAGGTGCTCACCGCAGCGGATGGCGCCGAGGCGGTCGAAGTCTACCGGGAGCAGCGTCCGCACCTGGTGCTGATGGACGCGATGATGCCCGTCATGGATGGCTTCGAGGCCGCGCAGCAGATCAAGCAACTGGCCGGGGACCAACTGGTTCCGATCATTTTCCTCACCTCGTTGACCGAAAGCGAAGGGTTGGCCCGTTGCCTGGAGGCTGGTGGCGATGATTTCCTCGCCAAGCCCTATAACCAGGTGATCCTGGCCGCCAAGATCAAGGCCATGGACCGCTTGCGTCGGTTGCAGGCCACGGTGGTCGAGCAGCGTGACCAGATCGCCCGGCACCACGACTACCTGCTTAACGAGCAGCGGGTTGCCAAGGCGGTGTTCGACAAGATCGCCCACTCCGGTTGCCTGAGCGCGCCGAATATCCGTTACCTGCAATCGCCCTATGCCTTGTTCAACGGCGATCTGCTGCTGGCCGCCTTCAACCCGGCTGGTGACATGCACATCCTTCTTGGGGATTTTACCGGCCACGGCTTGCCGGCGGCGGTCGGGGCGATGCCACTGGCTGAAGTGTTCTACGGGATGACCGCGAAAGGCTACGGCCTGGCGCAGATCCTGCGAGAAATGAATGCCAAGCTCAAGCGCATCCTGCCAGTGGACATGTTCTGTTGCGCAACGCTGCTGTGCCTGAGCTTCCAGCGCTGCACCGTCGAAGTCTGGAACGGCGGGATGCCCGATGGTTACCTGCATGACAGCCTCAGTGGCGTGCGTACGCCGTTGCCGGCGCGGCACTTGCCGTTGGGCGTGCTCACGCCGCAACTGTTTGATGATCGCACTGAAGTGCATCCGATGTCGGTGGGTGACCGCGTATTCCTGTTGTCTGACGGCGTCATCGAAGCCAGCGACCGCGATGATCAGCCGTTTGGCGTGGAAAGGTTGCAGCAGGTGTTTGCGGCCAGCCGCGAGCCCGATCGACTGTTCGAAGATATCCAGCAGGCCCTCGGTGATTTTCGCGGCGAGGCCCGCGACGACTTCAGCATGGTCGAGGTGCGGCTGGTCGCGCCGACGCAACTCAGCCCGCCACCACCGGTCTATTCCGATAGCGGCCAGTCGAGTCCGCTGGATTGGTCGGTGAGCTTCGAGTTCCGTGCGCAGACGCTCAAGCGCTTCAACCCGATGCCTTACCTGTTGCAGTTATTGCTTGAGGTCCATGGGCTCAGGGGTCAGAGTGGCGCCTTGTACAGTGTCCTGACAGAGCTTTATTCCAATGCGCTGGAACACGGCGTACTGGGGCTCGATTCGAGTCTCAAGCGTGATGCGGCGGGGTTTGCCCGCTATTATACGGAGCGCGGCATCCGTCTGGATGAGCTGGACAGCGGCCATATCCGCATGCATCTCCACGTGACTCCCCAAGGGGAGGGTGGGCGCCTGGTCATTGAGGTCGAGGACAGCGGCCAGGGGTTCGATGTCAGCCGTGTGCTGGCCCGGCCTGTGGATCGTGACCGGTTGTCCGGGCGCGGTGTGAGCCTGGTGCGCCAGCTATGCCACGAGGCCAGTTGGTCCGACGATGGTCGTAGTGCGCGCGTGGAGTTTTTCTGGGAGGCTCTGGCATAATCGGGGTCATTCTTGATCAAGGAGCGAACAAGTGAGCGAGATTCATCTGGATCGGGACGTGCTCAGCACGTTGAAGGAAGTCATGGAGGAAGGGTATCCGGAATTGCTGGATACGTTCCTCAACGATTCCGAGGCACGCCTGCGTGTGTTGCTTGAGGCCAGGGACGCGGAGCAATTGAGCGCCACCGCCCACAGTTTCAAGGGCAGTAGCAGCAATATGGGCGCCATCCGCCTGGCTGAACTGTGCGGCGAGCTGGAGCAACGCGCCAAGCAGCCCTCGCTGGGTGGAATCGAGAAACTGGTCAGCGAGATCAACAGCGAATTTACCTACGTTCGAAAGCTTTGCAAGGAAGAGCGCGAAGGCTTTCACTGTTAAAAAGGTTGTTGTTCGGCGCGTTGGCCCATCCCTTGCATTGTCCTGTCTCGACTGCATCAAAGATCCCAGTGCAGCGGAGACCATTTCATGCCCGTTACGCCTAATACACTCCTTCAGGCCGTTACCCAGGCCAAGCCGCAGGCCACCGTCAATCCGTTGGCAGCTGGCCCGGACGCCGGGAATAAAGCCTCCAGTTTCGCCCAGGTCTTCGCCAAGCAGGCCCCCGTCAAACCCTCGACGGCCCTTGAACCGGCGATTAAGCCGGTGCGCGACAAGGTCTCCGACAACACCGTCAAAAAGGATGCAGGCAGCGACACGGCTGCCGCTCCTGAGCCGGCGGTTGCCGATAGCGGCAAAGCCTTGCCCGCCGACAAGCCGGCCACGGCCGACGACAAGCCCATGCAGGACGATAGCGATACGGCCGAGACGCCTGTAGCCGACGCCGCCCCAGTCGATCCGACACTCGACCCGGCCTTGCTTCCCGGGGTAATCGTGCCTGAAGTCGTTGCCGAGGCGATGCCCGCGCCTGTGGTTGATGCAACCGAGGCGCCAGTCGTCGCGGCAGTCGCGGCGCCCGTGGTGGCTTCGGCCACGCCGGCTACGCCGGCACCGGTGACCGATCCGGAATTCGACCCACAGGCCGATCCGCTCGACGCCTTGCCGGCGTTGCGACTGGCGATGGAGCAGAGCGGCCATGTGTCCGCTTCCAGCCAGGCGCAGCCCAAGGCAACGGCGCCGGCGTCCGTCGATGGCGAATCGACGTCGGCCCAGACCTTCACGGCCGGCATGGCGAGCATGCTCAATGTACAGGCCGATCAGGACAGTACCAGTGCCGGCAGCCAGGGCGGTGAGAAGGCGTTCAGCGGCTTGCTCAACGAAGGCCTCAAGGATCTGACCGCAGCCTCCAGCGACACGCGGGTAGATGATTTCGCCAACCGCCTGGCGGCATTGACCCAGGCGGCTACGCCAAAAACCGCCAACGCGGTCCCGGTCAACCAGCCCATCGCCATGAACCAGAGCGGCTGGACCGAAGAAGTGGTCAACCGGGTGATGTACCTGTCGAGCGTCAATCTCAAGGCGGCTGATATCCAACTGCAGCCGGCCGAGCTCGGGCGCTTGGATATTCGCGTGAACATGGTCCCCGACCAGCAGACCCAGGTCACGTTCATGAGCGCCCATTCCGGCGTCCGTGAAGCCCTCGAAGGCCAGATGCATCGCCTGCGCGACAGCTTTGCCCAGCAGGGTATGGGCCAGGTCGACGTCAGCGTGTCGGATCAGTCGCGTGGCTCCCAGGGTCAGGAACAGCAAGCCCAGCAGCAGGCCCAGGCTGGTCGCACGAGCTCTTCCTCTGGCGGCCGAGTGGATTCGGTGGACGAAGAGTTGCCGGCCAGCGTTGCCGAAGTGGCGGCCAACACCACCAGCGTCATCGGCACCAGCGCGGTCGACTACTACGCCTGATCCAACGCGGTATTTCCCCTGTGGGAGCGAGCCTGCTCGCGAAAGCGCACTGTCACCCACCCTTGCGGGGCTGACCCGGCGCCATCGCGAGCAGGCTCGCTCCCACATTGGTTTATGCGGTACTGAAGAGCGCAAGCGACCATCATCCTTAGCCCTGACACACTTCTGGCATAACACTTGCTCCAGCCAAGCCGTGCAACAGTGAAACCCCCGATTAGCGACGGATTATTGGCATGGCGAAGAGTGAAGCAGCAGCTGTAAAAGACCCCGCAACCAAAGGCAAACTCAAGCTGATCATCATGATCGTGGTGGGTTTGCTCCTGGCGATGGGTGTTTCCGTGGGGGCGACCTGGTATTTCATGCACAGCGCTCAGAGCAAGCCGGCAGAAGTGGTGGAAACCGCGCCGGTGGGCAAGCAACCGGCGATTTTCGAGCCGATGGCTCCCGCATTTGTGGCCAACTACACCCAGAACGGTCGCCAGCGCTACATGCAGGTGAGCATCACCCTGCTGGGCCGCAACCAGGCTGACCTGGAAGCGCTGCGGGTGCACATGCCGCTGATTCGCAATAACCTGGTGATGCTGTTCTCCGGACAGAGTTTCGACACCCTGGCCACTCCGGTCGGCCAGGAAATGCTGCGTCAGAAAGCCACGGCCAGCGTTCAGGAAGTGGCTCAGAAAGAGCTTGGCAAAGTGGTGATCGAACAGTTGCTCTTCACTAACTTCGTATTGCAGTAGGAACACGACATGGCCGTGCAGGACTTGTTGTCCCAGGACGAAATCGACGCGCTGTTGCATGGTGTCGACGACGGCCTGGTGCAGACCGAAAACGCTGCTGAACCGGGCAGCGTCAAAAGCTACGACCTGACCAGCCAGGATCGCATCGTTCGCGGACGCATGCCGACCCTGGAAATGATCAACGAGCGTTTTGCCCGTTACACCCGCATCAGCATGTTCAACATGCTGCGCCGTTCGGCCGACGTGGCCGTCGGTGGCGTGCAGGTGATGAAATTCGGCGAATACGTGCACTCGCTGTACGTACCCACCAGCCTCAACCTGGTGAAGATCAAGCCGTTGCGCGGCACTGCGCTGTTCATCCTCGACGCCAAGCTGGTGTTCAAGCTGGTGGATAACTTCTTCGGCGGTGACGGCCGTCACGCCAAGATCGAAGGCCGCGAATTCACGCCGACCGAGCTGCGCGTCGTGCGCATGGTGCTGGAGCAGGCTTTCATCGATTTGAAGGAAGCCTGGCAAGCGATCATGGAAGTCAACTTCGAGTACATCAACTCGGAAGTGAACCCGGCCATGGCCAACATCGTCGGTCCGAGCGAAGCCATTGTCGTGTCGACTTTCCACATCGAACTCGACGGTGGCGGCGGCGACCTGCACGTGACCATGCCGTACTCGATGATCGAGCCGGTGCGCGAAATGCTCGACGCCGGTTTCCAGTCGGACCTCGACGACCAGGACGAGCGCTGGATCAATGCGTTGCGCCAGGACGTGCTGGATGTCGACGTGCCGATCGGCGCGACGGTTGCCCGGCGCCAGCTGCGCCTGCGGGACATCCTGCATATGCAGCCGGGGGACATCATCCCCGTCGAGATGCCGGAAGACATGATCATGCGCGCCAATGGCGTGCCGGCCTTCAAGGTCAAGATGGGCTCTCACAAAGGCAACCTCGCGTTGCAAGTGATCGAGCCGATCGAACGCCGCTGAGTGCTGTCAATCGCTTAAGTTTGTAACGGATTTCTAGTTTTTTACCGATTCTTGCCCGCCGAGGAAACATGATGGCTGACGATATGAATACCCAGGATGACCAGGCGCTGGCCGACGAATGGGCTGCGGCCCTGGAAGAAACCGGCGACGCCGGGCAGGCCGATATCGATGCGCTGCTGGCCGCCGATACCGGCAACCACGCTTCCAATCGAATGCAGATGGAAGAGTTTGGCAGCGTGCCGAAAAGCAATGAGCAAGTCACCCTCGACGGGCCGAACCTGGACGTGATTCTCGACATCCCGGTGTCGATTTCCATGGAAGTGGGCAGCACCGACATCAACATCCGCAACCTGTTGCAGCTCAACCAGGGCTCGGTGATCGAGCTGGATCGCCTGGCCGGTGAACCGCTGGACGTACTGGTCAACGGTACCCTGATCGCCCATGGCGAAGTGGTGGTGGTCAACGAGAAGTTCGGCATTCGCCTGACGGACGTGATCAGCCCGAGCGAACGCATCAAGAAGCTGCGCTGAATGAAAGGCTTTCTCGCCGCAGCCTTGATGCTGCCGTTCAGCGTGCTGGCGGCCGAGCCCGCGGCCACGGCGGCGGTTGCGCCGGCAAGTGGCGGCAGCATGGCCGGGCAATTGGCGCAGTTGGTGCTGGGCCTGCTCGTGGTGCTCGGGTTGATTTTTTTCCTCGCGTGGATGCTGCGGCGCGTGCAACAGGCGGGGCCTGCCGGCAAAGGCCAGGTCATCGACATCATCAGTTCCCGCGCGCTCGGCCCGCGGGATCGGCTGGTGCTGGTGCAAGTTGGCAACGAGCAGATCCTGCTCGGCCTGAGCCCTGGCACGATCACCGCTTTGCACGTTCTCAAGGAGCCGGTCCAGGTGCCCGCCACCGAGCAGGCCACCCCCGAATTTGCCCAGCGGCTCATGGAACTGCTGGGTAAAGATCAGAAGGATAAAAAGTAATGCCGTTGCGCATTCTGTTGGCGCTGGCCCTGTTGCTGGCTGCACCGTTGGCGTTTGCCGCCGACCCGTTGTCGATTCCGGCGATCACGTTGGGCACCAACGCCGAAGGGGCTCAGGAGTATTCGGTCAGCCTGCAGATCCTGCTGATCATGACCGCGCTGAGTTTCATCCCGGCGTTCGTCATGCTGATGACCAGTTTCACCCGGATCATCATTGTCTTTTCGATCCTGCGCCAGGCCCTGGGTTTGCAGCAGACGCCGTCGAACCAGATCCTCACGGGCATGGCGTTGTTCCTGACCATGTTCATCATGGCGCCAGTCTTCGACCGGGTGAACCGTGATGCGCTGCAACCCTACCTGGCCGAAACCCTCAGCGCCCAGGACGCGGTGGCCAGGGCCCAGGTGCCGATAAAGGATTTCATGCTCGCCCAGACTCGCAGCAGCGACCTGGAGCTGTTCATGCGCCTGTCCAAGCGCACCGACATCGCCAGCCCCGACCAGGCCCCATTGACCATCCTGGTGCCAGCGTTCGTGACGTCCGAGCTGAAAACGGCGTTCCAGATCGGTTTCATGATCTTCATCCCGTTCCTGATCATCGACCTGGTGGTCGCCAGTATCCTCATGGCGATGGGTATGATGATGCTGTCGCCGCTGATCATTTCATTGCCGTTCAAGATCATGCTGTTCGTGCTGGTGGATGGCTGGGCCTTGATCATCGGTACGCTGGCGGGCAGTTTCGGCGGTGTTTAGACCACTTGCGCGGGTAGCACGATATGACGCCTGAAGTAGCGGTAGACCTGTTCCGCGAAGCACTCTGGCTGACCACCATGATGGTTGCCATCCTGGTGATTCCGAGCCTGCTGGTGGGCTTGCTGGTGGCGATGTTCCAGGCCGCCACGCAGATCAACGAACAGACCCTGAGCTTCCTGCCGCGCCTGCTGGTGATGCTGGTGACGCTGATCGTCGCCGGTCCGTGGCTGGTGCAAACCTTCATGGAATACATCCTGCAGCTGTACGGCAGTATTCCCCAGTTGATCGGCTGACCCGATGTCGATGCTCGAACTGACGGACACCCAGATCAGCAGCTGGGTGGCGTCATTTATCCTGCCGCTGTTTCGCGTCACCGCCGTGCTGATGAGCATGCCGGTCTTCGGCACGACCCTGGTGCCAGGCCGTGTGCGCCTGTACCTGGCCGTGGCAATCACCGTGGTCATCGCGCCCGGACTGCCGCCGATGCCGCCGGTCAATGCCCTTGACCTCAGTGCGCTGATGCTGGTGGCCGAGCAGATCCTCATTGGTGTCCTGCTGGGGTTTTCACTGCAGCTGTTCTTCCAGGCGTTTGTGGTGGCCGGGCAAATTATTTCGATCCAGATGGGCATGGCGTTCGCCTCCATGATCGACCCCACCAACGGCGTCAACACCGCGGTTATCGGGCAGTTCCTGACGATGCTGGTGACATTGCTGTTCCTCGCCATGAACGGGCATCTGGTAGTGTTTGAAGTGCTCACCGAGAGCTTCACCACAATGCCGGTGGGCAGTGCGATGCTGGTCAATCATTTCTGGGACATCGCCGGCAAGCTCGGCTGGGTCCTGGGGGCGGCGATGCTGCTGGTATTGCCAGCCATTACCGCGCTGCTGGTGGTCAACATCGCTTTTGGCGTGATGACCCGCGCGGCGCCGCAACTGAACATTTTTTCCATCGGCTTCCCCCTCACGCTGGTGCTGGGCATGGTGATCTTCTGGGTCAGCCTGGGGGATATTCTCAACCAGTATCAGCCGTTGGCCACCCAGGCCTTGCAGCTGCTACGCGACATGGCACAGGCGCGCTGAACCATGGCTGAGAGCGAAAGCGGTCAGGACAAGACAGAAGACCCCACGGAGAAACGCACCAGGGAGTCCCGCGAGAAGGGTGAAATCGCCCGCTCCAAGGAGCTCAACACCCTGGCGATCATGCTCGCCGGCGCTGGCGGCTTACTGATCTATGGCGGCGGGCTGGCGCTGGAACTGCTGGAAATCATGCGCCTGAATTTTTCCTTGCCTCGGGAAGTATTGCTGACCCCTGGCGCCATGACGCAGTACCTGCTGCATTCGGGCAAGATCGCGCTTCTGGCGATTCAGCCCGTGCTGATTTTTTTATTGTTGGCGGCATTCATCGGCCCGATTTCCCTGGGTGGATGGCTCTTCGCCGCCGGCAGCCTGGCACCCAAGTTCAGCCGGATGAACCCGGCCGCCGGCATCAAGCGCATGTTTTCCACCACGGCGCTGGTGGAGCTGCTCAAGGCTTTCGGCAAGTTCCTGCTGGTCCTGTCCGTCGCGTTGGTGGTGCTGGAGGGCGACATCGACGATCTGCTGCGCATCGCCCATCAACCGCTGGAACAGGCCATCATTCATAGCGTGCAGCTGGTGGGATGGAGCACGTTGTGGATGTCTTGCGGCCTGATCCTGATCGCTGCCATCGATGTGCCGATCCAGCTCTATCAGAGCAAGCAGAAGCTGATGATGACCAAGCAGGAAGTGCGCGACGAGCACAAGGACGCGGAGGGCAAGCCGGAGGTCAAGCAGCGGATTCGCCAATTGCAGCGCGAGGTCTCCCAGCGGCGCATGATGGCGGCGATTCCCGATGCCGACGTGGTCATCACCAACCCGACCCACTATGCGGTGGCGCTCAAATACGATCCTGAAAAAGGCAATGCGCCGGTGCTGCTGGCCAAGGGTAGTGATTTCCTGGCGTTGAAGATCCGCGAAATCGCCGTTGCCAACGAAGTGATGCTGCTCGAATCGCCGGCGCTGGCGCGCTCGATCTACTACTCCACCGAACTCGATCAGGAAATTCCCGGAGGTCTGTACCTGGCTGTGGCCCAGGTGCTGGCCTACGTCTACCAGATCCGCCAGCACCGCGCCGGCAAGGGCAAGCGTCCCGAACCGCTCAAGGACCTGCCGATCCCGCCGGATTTGCGGCGCGATTCCTAATTCAGCCGATGCTATTCCCTTAGGGCATCGACAAACCCGTGGCGAGGGAGCTTGCTCCCGCTGGGCCGCGAAGCGGCCCCAAAACCCGCCAGATGCGGGGCATCAGACACGCCGCACCCGCCGGGCTGCGACTGCTTCGCAGCCGAGCGGGAGCAAGCTCCCTCGCCACGGGTACCCTTTCTTCTCAAGTGAACCGTATTACCCTGTGGGAGCGAGCCTGCTCGCGAATGCGCCGATCCAGTCGATACAGGCGCCGACTGACAAACCGCTTTCGCGAGCGGGCTCGCTCCCACAGGGTTGAAGTCGCTTGGCCTTTCTATTTCAAGCTTTTGCAAAGTTGGAAAGCTTCTTGCAATACCCCGTCTGCGCCCCCTCCGGGCGTCAAAAGTTTGCTTCACAGGAACGGGGAATATTGGTGGATCGCTCTCAGTTATTCAGCACCGCACGCAGCAACGTAGCCGACCTCAGCCGGGGGAATCTGGGTGTGCCGCTGTTGCTGCTGGTCATGCTCGCCATGATGATGCTGCCGATACCGCCGTTCCTGCTCGACGTGTTCTTCACGTTCAACATTGCGCTGTCCATCGTGGTACTGCTGGTTTGCGTATACGCTCTGCGGCCGCTGGATTTCGCGGTGTTTCCAACCATCCTGCTGGTCGCCACGCTGATGCGCCTGGCGCTGAACGTGGCGTCCACTCGCGTGGTCATGCTCCACGGCCAGGACGGCCACGCTGCCGCCGGTAAGGTGATCCAGGCCTTCGGTGAAGTGGTGATCGGCGGTAACTACGTGGTCGGTATCGTGGTTTTCGCCATCCTGATGATCATCAACTTCGTCGTGGTGACCAAGGGTGCCGGGCGGATTTCCGAGGTGAGCGCGCGTTTCACCCTCGATGCGATGCCCGGCAAGCAGATGGCGATCGACGCCGACCTCAACGCCGGCCTGATCGATCAGAACCAGGCCAAGGCTCGTCGTCTTGACGTGGCTCAGGAGGCCGAGTTCTACGGTTCCATGGACGGTGCGAGCAAGTTCGTGCGTGGCGACGCCATCGCCGGCCTGCTGATTCTGTTCATCAACCTCATCGGCGGGATGGCCGTCGGTATCTTCCAGCACGGTATGACGTTCGGTGATGCTGGCAGGGTTTACGCCTTGCTGACCATCGGTGACGGTTTGGTGGCGCAATTGCCATCACTGTTGTTATCCACAGCTGCCGCGATCATGGTGACCCGTGCTTCGGGCTCCGAAGACATGGGCAAGCAGATCAATCGCCAGATGTTCGCTTCGCCCAAGGCCCTGGCCGTGGCGGCCGGCCTGATGGCGGTGATGGGTATCGTGCCGGGCATGCCCCACGTGTCGTTCCTGAGCATGGCTGCCCTGGCTGCTGGTGGCGCCTACCTGTTCTGGAAAAAGCAGAACGGGCAAAAGGTCCAGGCGCTGGAAGAGGTCAAGCGTCAGCAGGAACTGCTGCCATCGCCGGCGCGGGCCATGGAAACCAAGGAGTTGGGTTGGGACGATGTGACGCCGATCGACATGATCGGCCTGGAAGTCGGCTACCGCCTCATCCCACTGGTCGACCGCAACCAGGGTGGTCAACTGCTGGCCCGGATCAAGGGCGTGCGCAAGAAGCTGTCCCAGGACCTGGGCTTCCTGATGCCCACCGTGCATATCCGCGACAATCTCGATCTGGCCCCGAGCGCCTATCGCCTGACGCTCATGGGCGTGATCCTGGCCGAAGCCGAGATCTATCCTGACCGCGAGCTGGCGATCAACCCAGGACAGGTCTACGGTTCGCTTAACGGTATTACCGCCAAGGATCCGGCTTTCGGCCTGGAAGCGGTGTGGATCGAAATCAGCCAGCGGGCCCAGGCGCAATCGCTCGGTTATACCGTGGTAGACGCCAGCACCGTGGTGGCGACCCACTTGAACCAGATTTTGTACAAGCACTCCAGCGAGCTGATCGGCCATGAGGAAGTCCAGCAATTGCTGCAAGTACTGGCCAAAGGCTCGCCAAAACTGGCCGAGGAGCTGGTGCCGGGCGTGGTGTCGCTGTCGCAGTTGCTCAAGGTGTTGCAGGCGCTGTTGGCCGAACAGGTCCCGGTGCGCGACATTCGCAGTATCGCCGAAGCCATCGCCAACAACGCTTCGAAGAGTCAAGATACCGCCGCGTTGGTCGCTGCGGTGCGAGTCGGCGTATCCCGCGCAATCGTCCAAAGCATTGTAGGCACTGAGTCTGAGCTGCCTGTGATCACTCTGGAGCCAAGGTTGGAACAGATATTGCTCAATAGTCTGCAGAAGGCAGGACAAGGCTCGGAAGAGGGTGTTCTGCTGGAGCCAAGCATGGCCGAGAAGCTGCAGCGTTCGTTGATCGAAGCAGCCCAGCGGCAAGAGATGCAAGGCCAACCGGTGATCCTGCTGGTGGCCGGTCCGATTCGCGCGATGCTCTCGCGATTCGGTCGCCTCGCGGTCCCGGGGCTGCATGTGCTGGCTTACCAGGAAATACCGGACAACAAGCAAGTGACCATCGTTGCGACAGTAGGGCCCAACGGCTGAGGTAGTGGTTTATGCAAGTGAAGCGTTTTTTTGCCGCCGATATGCGTCAGGCCATGAAGCTGGTACGTGACGAGCTGGGCGCTGAAGCAGCCATCATCGGTAATCGCCGGATCGCCGGCGGTGTCGAGCTGACGGCTGCCCTGGATTACAAATTGTCGGCGCTGGCCCCACGGGTTCCGAACATGGAGCTTGAGGATGAGCTGCGCAAGACCCAGTCGCGCATCGCCAGCGCCCAGGCCGAACTGAGCCTGCGCAGCAGCGAAGGCGAAGGCAGCGCGGGGACCAATCGTCAATTGTTCGCCGGCCAGCCACTGACGGCCGGCCTGCCGCTGACCGCTGCCGAACCGCTGATCGAGCCAGCCCAGGCCGAGCCGCGTCGTCCGGTACCGGCGCCAGCCGCGCCAGCCGCGGGTGTCGACCCACGTGCCCTGGACTCGATGCGCTTTGAACTCAACAGCCTGCGTGAGCTGATGGAAGTCCAGCTTGGCTCGTTGGCCTGGAACCAGCTGCAAGGCAGCCGTCCGGCCCAGGCCAACCTGTGGCGTCGCCTGCAACGCATCGGCTTGTCCGGCCCGTTGTCCCGCGACCTGCTGGCACTGATCAACGATATCGAAGAGCCTCGCCAGGCCTGGCGCATGCTGTTGGCGCACCTGGCGCGGATGATCGCCACGCCGGAAGTCGAGCCGCTGGAAGAGGGCGGGGTGATTGCCATGGTCGGCCCGGCCGGCATGGGCAAGACCACCACCCTGGCCAAGCTCGCCGCCCGTTATGTACTCAAGTACGGCGCCCAGAGCATCGCCCTGGTGAGCATGGACAGTTTCCGCATCGGCGCCCAGGAGCAACTCAAGACCCTGGGCCGGATCCTCAATGTGTCGGTGACCCATGTGGATCCGGGCCAATCGCTGGCCCAGGCGCTGGAACCACTGCTGCGCAAGCGCGTCGTGCTGATCGACACCGCCGGCCTGCAAGCCAGCGATCCGGCCCTGCGCATGCAGTTGGAAAGCCTGGCCGGGCGTGGCATCAAGTCAAAAAATTATCTCGTGTTGGCAACCACCAGCCAGAAACAGGTTCTAACCGCCGCATACCACAGCTACAAACGCTGCGGGCTGGCCGGCTGCATCCTGACCAAGCTGGACGAAACGGCAAGCCTGGGCGAGGTGTTGAGCCTGGCGATCGGTCATGAACTACCGGTGGCCTACCTGACCGACGGGCCGCGGATCCCGGATGATTTGCATCTGCCGCGCCGTCATCAACTGGTCAGTCGTGCCGTGAGTGTGCAAATGCAGGAAGAACCCAGCGACGAAGCCATGGCTGACATGTTCGCTGACATCTACCACAGCCCGACCAAGCAGGTCGGCTGAGGTAATCATGAATATTTTTTGTACCTACATCGATGGTCTGCCATGCATTGTTCCGTATGCGAACGCGCAGCCAGTAATGTGGCCTCCGTCTAAGTAAGACAAGGTAAAGAACGAACATGGGCAGCATGCATCCCGTACAGGTGATCGCGGTGACCGGCGGCAAAGGTGGCGTCGGGAAGACTAACGTGTCAGTGAACTTGTCCCTGGCTCTGGCAGAGCTTGGCCGACGGGTCATGCTGCTGGACGCCGACCTGGGCCTGGCGAACGTCGACGTGCTGCTGGGGCTCACCCCCAAGCGCACGCTGGCGGACGTGATCGAAGGCCGCTGCGAACTGCGCGACGTGCTCCTCCAGGGGCCTGGCGGGATTCGCATCGTGCCGGCCGCCTCCGGTACCCAAAGCATGGTTCACCTGACGCCGGCGCAGCACGCCGGCCTGATCCAGGCTTTCAGCGACATCGGCGACAACCTCGATGTGCTGGTGATCGACACGGCCGCCGGTATCGGTGACTCGGTGGTCAGTTTTGTCCGCGCCGCCCAGGAAGTCCTGCTGGTGGTTTGCGACGAACCGACCTCCATCACCGATGCCTACGCCCTGATCAAACTGCTTAACCGCGACTATGGCATGAACCGCTTCCGCGTCCTGGCCAACATGGCCCAGAGCCCGCAGGAAGGACGCAACCTGTTCGCCAAGTTGACGAAGGTCACGGATCGCTTCCTGGACGTCGCCCTACAATATGTCGGCGCAGTGCCTTACGACGAAAGCGTACGCAAGGCTGTCCAGAAGCAACGTGCCGTTTATGAAGCTTTTCCACGTTCCAAATGCGCGCTGGCGTTCAAGGCTATCGCCCAGAAGGTCGATACCTGGCCGCTGCCGGCCAACCCTCGCGGGCATCTGGAATTTTTCGTCGAGCGTCTCGTGCAACAAACGGCAGGGCCCGTGTTATGACAGCCAGCGGTTACAACCATCTCTACAAAAAATCGGCACGGGACGCCCAGTACGAACTGATCGAGCGTTATGCGCCGTTGGTCAAGCGCATCGCCTATCACTTGCTGGCACGCTTGCCGGCCAGCGTCCAGGTCGAAGACTTGATCCAGGCGGGCATGATCGGCCTGCTCGAAGTGTCGAACAAATACGACGCGAGCAAGGGCGCCAGTTTCGAAACGTATGCCGGTATCCGGATTCGCGGAGCGATGCTCGATGAAGTCCGCAAGGGCGACTGGGCGCCGCGTTCGGTGCACCGCAATACCCGTATGGTCAGTGACGCGATCCGCGCGATTGAAGCTAAAACCGGGCGTGACGCTAAAGATCACGAAGTTGCGGCCGAACTCCAGTTGAGTCTCGATGATTATTACGGGATTTTGAACGATACCTTGGGCAGCCGCCTGTTCAGTTTCGACGACCTTTTGCAGGACGGCGAGCACGAAGGGCTGCACGAGGACAATGCGAGTGCTCACATGGAGCCGTCGCGTGACCTGGAAGACGAACGTTTCCAGAGCGCGCTGGCGGATGCGATTGCCAATTTGCCGGAGCGTGAGCGACTGGTCTTGGCGCTGTACTACGACGAAGAGCTGAACCTCAAGGAAATCGGTGAGGTCCTGGGGGTCAGCGAATCGCGGGTCAGCCAGTTACACAGCCAGTGCGCGGCCCGCTTGCGGGGGCGTTTGGGGGAGTGGCGAGCGCGCTGACAGGCAGTGTGGGGACGCTGCGAGCGGGGCTGGCATGGCATGTGCCGGGCCAGTCTCCATCCGTGGGACTCCATACCGTTGTCGAGTGTTGTGCCGGATTGATTGAAATGGCGCGTCCAGGTGCTGGGCGCGTTTAAGACTGCTTGGAGGTCGAATTGGACAAGAACATGAAAATCCTCATCGTTGATGACTTCTCAACGATGCGGCGGATCATAAAAAACCTGTTGCGTGACCTCGGGTTCACCAACACGGTCGAGGCTGACGATGGCACCACTGCCATTCCAGTCCTCAACAGCGGGAGCATCGACTTTCTGGTGACTGACTGGAACATGCCCGGCATGACCGGTATCGACTTGCTGCGCCACGTACGCGCCGATGAAAAACTCAAGCACCTGCCGGTGCTGATGGTCACCGCCGAAGCCAAGCGCGAGCAGATCATCGAAGCAGCCCAGGCCGGTGTAAACGGCTATGTGGTCAAACCCTTCACGGCCCAGGCGTTGAAAGAGAAGATCGAAAAAATCTTCGAACGCATCGGTTAACGGCGCCACGGGGGGAGCTATGGACAACGAATCTTCAATGGGCGATTTCGAATCGACCCTGAAAAAACATGCCCGCGAACTGGTCGACAGCCTTGAAAAGGGCCGCTTCGGTGACGCGGTTCAAATGATTCATGAGCTCAACCAGACCCGTGACCGCGGTCTGTACCAGGAAGTCGGCAAGCTCACCCGTGAACTGCACAGCGCGATCGTCAATTTCCAGATCGATCCGAACATGCCACAGGCCGAGGAAGTCTCGCAGATCACCGACGCCACCGAGCGCCTGGGGTATGTGGTCAAGCTGACCGAAGCCGCGGCCAACCGCACCATGGACCTGGTGGAAAGCGCTACTCCGCTGGTCAACGGCCTGAGCGAGGAAGCCCAGGCGTTGAGTACCGATTGGGGGCGCTTCATGCGTCGCGAAGTCGGTGCCGAGGAGTTTCGCGAGTTGGCCCGTCGGGTCGACGGTTTCCTGACGCGCAGCAGCAGCGAAAACCGCGCCGTGGCGAGCAATCTCAATGACATCCTGCTGGCCCAGGACTACCAGGACCTGACAGGCCAGGTGATCAAGCGCGTGACCCAGTTGGTTACCGAAGTGGAAAGCAATTTGCTCAAACTGGTGCTCATGGCCAGCCAGGTTGATCGCTTTGCGGGCATCGAACACGACCGTGCGGCGATACTTGCTGAAAAAGATCCACAAAAACATCTCTCTCAGGGTGAAGGTCCGCAGATTCATGCCGATAAAAGAGAAGACGTTGTGTCCGGTCAGGACGATGTGGACGATTTGTTGTCCAGCCTTGGATTTTGAGTTTTAGCCCTATTTTAGGAGCAGCCATTAATGAGCTTCGGCGCCGATGAAGAGATCCTTCAGGATTTCCTGGTTGAGGCCGGCGAGATTCTAGAGCAACTGTCCGAACAGCTGGTCGAGCTGGAAAGCCGACCAGATGATGCGGATCTGCTCAATGCAATTTTTCGCGGTTTCCACACTGTAAAAGGAGGCGCCGGCTTCCTCCAGCTCAATGAGCTGGTGGAGTGCTGCCACATTGCCGAAAACGTGTTCGACATCCTGCGCAAGGGTGAGCGTCGCGTTGACTCGGAATTGATGGACGTCGTGCTCGAAGCGCTGGATGCGGTCAACAGCATGTTCAGCGAAGTGCGCGAGCGTTCGCCGATCACCCCCGCCACGCCTGAGCTGCTTGCTGCATTGGCGCGCCTGGCCGAGCCGCAGTCGGCTGACGAAGCCGCGCCGGTCGCCGAGCCTGTTGCTGAAGAGCCGGTTGCCGAGGAATCGGGTGACATTACCGACCACGAATTTGAGTCGCTGCTGGACTCGCTGAGTGCCGTCAAGGCCCAGGCCGAGGCTCCGGCCGCACCCGCTGCGCCAGCCGCTGCTGCTGCCCCTGGCAGTGATGAAATCACCGACGCCGAGTTCGAGTCGTTGCTCGACCAGCTCCACGGCAAAGGCCAGTTCGCTCCTGATGCCGTTGCCGCCCCGGCGGCACCGGCCGCGCCAAAGGCTGCGGGGGATAACTCCGACATCACCGACGACGAATTCGAAGCGTTGCTCGACCAGTTGCACGGCAAGGGCACCTTTGCCGTCGATGCGCTGGATTCGGCCATCGCTGCTGCGCCAGCCCCGGCCAAGCCAACCGCGGCCGCCGCCGGTGGCGACCTGATCAGCGACCACGAGTTCGAATCACTGCTCGACGAATTGCACGGCAAGGGCAAGTTCAGCGAAGTCGGGACGGCCACCGCCGCGCCTGCCGCCGCCACTGCTGCGCCGGCCGCCAAGGCCGTGCCCAAGCCCGCTGCCAAGGCACCGGAGTCGAAGGCCGAGACACCCAAGCCTGTCGCCGCCGCAGCGCCGGCACCAGCCCGTGCGCCGTCTGCGCCGCCTGCGGAGAAACCGGCGAGCGAAGCCGAGACCACCGTTCGGGTCGACACCGCGCGCCTGGACGAAATCATGAACATGGTCGGCGAACTGGTGCTGGTGCGTAACCGCCTGGTGCGCCTGGGCCTCAACAGCCAGGACGAAGCGATGTCCAAGGCCGTGTCGAACCTCGACGTGGTCACGGCTGACCTGCAGACCGCGGTCATGAAGACCCGGATGCAGCCGATCAAGAAAGTCTTCGGGCGCTTCCCGCGCCTGGTTCGTGACCTGGCTCGCCAGCTCAAGAAAGAGATCAACCTGGAACTGGTGGGTGAAGAGACCGACCTCGACAAGAACCTTGTCGAGGCCCTGGCCGACCCGCTGGTCCACTTGGTGCGCAACGCGGTCGACCACGGCATCGAGTCGCCGGAAGAGCGCGAGGCCTCGGGCAAGGTCCGCAGCGGCAAGGTGATCCTGGCCGCCGAGCAGGAGGGCGACCACATCCTGCTGTCGATCTCCGACGACGGCAAGGGCATGGACCCGCACGTACTCCGCGCGATCGCGGTGAAACGCGGCGTAATGGACAAGGACGCGGCCGATCGCCTGAGCGACACCGAGTGCTACAACCTGATTTTCGCTCCGGGCTTCTCGACCAAGACCGAGATCTCCGACGTGTCGGGTCGTGGCGTGGGCATGGACGTGGTGAAAACCAAGATTTCCCAGCTCAACGGCTCGATCAACATCTACTCGACCAAGGGCCAGGGCTCGAAAATCGTCATCAAGGTCCCGTTGACCCTGGCGATCATGCCGACCCTGATGGTGATGCTGGGCAACCAGGCCTTCGCCTTCCCGCTGGTGAACGTCAACGAGATCTTCCACCTCGACCTGTCGCGCACCAACGTGGTCGACGGCCAGGAAGTGGTCATCGTACGGGACAAGGCGCTGCCGCTGTTCTACCTCAAGCGCTGGCTGGTCAGCTCCGCCGCCCATGTCGAGCAGGGCGAGGGCCACGTGGTGATCCTTTCGGTGGGCACCCAGCGGATCGGCTTCGTCGTCGACCAACTGGTGGGCCAGGAAGAAGTGGTCATCAAGCCGTTGGGCAAGATGCTCCAGGGCACCCCGGGCATGTCCGGCGCCACCATCACCGGCGACGGCCGCATCGCGTTGATTCTCGATGTGCCTAGCATGCTCAAGCGCTACGCCGCCCGGCGTATTTGATTCTGGAGGGGTGCGGCCTGGCGCCGCGCCTCGTCTAACGGAGTGTTTATGGTAGTTAAAGTCCTGGTGGTGGACGATTCGGGGTTCTTCCGCCGCCGCGTCTCGGAAATTCTTTCGGCGGACACCAGCATTCAGGTCGTCGGTACGGCGACCAACGGCAAAGAGGCGATCGATCAGGCGCTGGCGCTCAAGCCGGACGTGATCACCATGGACTACGAGATGCCGATGATGGATGGCATCACGGCGGTGCGGCATATCATGCAGCGCTGCCCGACCCCGGTATTGATGTTCTCGTCCCTGACCCATGAAGGCGCCCGTGTCACCCTCGATGCGCTGGACGCCGGGGCGGTCGACTTCCTGCCGAAGAATTTCGAAGACATCTCGCGCAACCCGGACAAGGTCCGCCAGTTGCTGTGCGAGAAAGTCCACAGCATTTCCCGCAGCAATCGCCGGGTCAGTGCCTACAGCGCACCGGCGCCCGCGCCGGTTGTTGCGCCGACGTCCGCGCCCGCGTCTTCTTCCTCGTCGAGCAGCTTCAATCCGGCCCCGGTACGCAGTGCTCCGGCACCGGCGCCGGCGCGTTCGGCACCGGCCAGCGCAGCGTCGCCGGCACCCAAGCGCAAGGCCTACAAACTGGTTGCCATCGGTACGTCCACCGGCGGCCCGGTGGCGCTGCAGCGGGTCCTGACCCAACTGCCGGCGAATTTCCCAGCCCCCATCGTGCTGATCCAGCACATGCCTGCGGCGTTCACCAAGGCGTTTGCCGAGCGCCTGGACAAACTCTGCCGCATCAGCGTCAAGGAAGCCGAGGACGGCGACATCCTGCGGCCGGGGCTGGCGCTGTTGGCGCCGGGTGGCAAGCAGATGATGATCGACGGCCGTGGCGCGGTGAAAATCCTGCCAGGTGACGAGCGTCTCAACTACAAGCCTTGCGTGGACATTACCTTCGGTTCCGCGGCGAAATCCTACGGCGACAAAGTTCTGGCGGTGGTCCTCACCGGCATGGGCGCTGACGGTCGCGAGGGCGCGCGCCTGCTCAAGCAGGGCGGCAGCGCCATCTGGGCCCAGGACGAGGCCAGTTGCGTGATCTATGGCATGCCCATGGCAATCGTCAAGGCCGACCTGGCCGACGCGGTCTACAGCCTGGACGACATAGGTAAACATCTGGTCGAGGCGTGCCTGTAATGGACGTGCTCAGCCTGATCGGCATCATCATGGCGTTCGTAGCCATCATTGGTGGCAATTACCTGGAAGGCGGTCACCTCGGCGCGTTGGCCAATGGCCCGGCCGCGTTGATCGTGATCGGTGGCACCGTAGGCGCTGCGCTGTTGCAGTCGCCGATGAGCGCCTTCAAGCGCGCCATGCAGGTATTGGTGTGGATTCTGTTCCCGCCGCGGGTCGACCTGGCCGGCGGCATCGACCGCGTGGTGAACTGGAGCCTGACCGCCCGCAAGGAAGGTCTGCTGGGTCTGGAAGGGGTGGCCGACGCCGAACCCGACAGCTACTCGCGCAAGGGCCTGCAATTGCTGGTCGACGGCGCCGAGCCGGAAGCGATCCGCAGCATCCTGGAGGTGGATTTCTACACCCAGGAAAGTCGCGACATCGAAGCGGCGAAAGTCTTCGAAAGCATGGGCGGCTATGCGCCGACCATCGGCATCATCGGTGCGGTGATGGGCCTGATCCATGTGATGGGCAACCTGGCCGACCCGTCGCAGCTGGGCAGCGGCATTGCGGTGGCCTTCGTCGCGACCATCTATGGCGTGGCGAGCGCCAACCTGGTGCTGCTGCCGATCGCGGCCAAGCTCAAGTCCATCGCCATGCGCCAGTCGCGCTACCGCGAAATGCTGCTGGAAGGGATCCTGTCGATCGCCGAAGGTGAAAACCCGCGCTCCATCGAATTGAAGCTCCAGGGCTTCATGGACTGATGGGAGACATGGAACATGGCACGTCGCAGACATCGTGAAGAACACGTCAACCATGAACGCTGGCTGGTTTCCTACGCCGACTTCATCACGTTGCTGTTTGCCTTTTTTGTGGTCATGTATTCGATCTCCTCGGTCAACGAGGGCAAGTACAAGGTCATTTCCGAAGCGTTGATTGGCGTTTTCACTGATTCGGACCGTGCTCTCAAGCCGATTCCCATCGGCGACGAACGCCCAAAGACGACGACCCCGGCCAAGCCGTTGGTCAAGGACAGCGAGCAGGTTGATGCTGGCATTGCCGGTGGCAGCGATCCGTTGAAAAGCATTGCCGACGACATCAGCGCGGCGTTCGGCGACCTGATCAGCTCCAACCAGATGACCGTGCGCGGCAATGAGTTGTGGGTCGAGATCGAGCTCAACTCCAGCCTGCTGTTCGGTAGCGGCGACGCGATGCCTAGCGACATGGCGTTCAATATCATCGATAAGGTCGCGGCGATCCTGAAACCGTTCGACAACCCGATCCACGTCGAAGGTTTCACTGATGACCAGCCGATCCGCACCGCGCAGTATCCGACCAACTGGGAGCTGTCGTCGGCCCGTTCGGCGAGCATTGTGCGCATGCTTGCCATGCAGGGCGTCAATCCCGGGCGCCTGGCCTCGGTGGGGTATGGCGAATTCCAGCCGGTGGCCAACAACGCCACCGCCGAAGGGCGCGCGCGCAACCGGCGGGTAGTGCTGGTGGTGTCGCGCAACCTTGATGTCCGGCGCAGCCTGACCGGTACCGGCACCGCCAATGCAAAACCCGATGCGGCATTGAAGCGGGCTGGCACACAAACTGCACCGACCCCGGTCAAGTCGCCGGAAAGACAGAACGCCGTCAATTCTCCGTCACCGGCTTTATAACCGAGCTATTTCTCGGTCGAACCCGTTTCGACCGGGAGGAACGATCCGAATGAGAGTCTGGGCAGTCGCCAATCAAAAAGGTGGTGTGGGCAAAACCACATCCTCCATCGCTTTAGCCGGTTTGCTGGCCGAGGCGGGCAAGCGCGTGGTCATCGTCGATCTGGACCCCCACGGCTCGATGACCAGCTATTTCGGCTACGATCCCGATAGCCTGGAGCACAGCAACTACGACTTGTTCCTGCACAAGGGCAGCGTGCCCGAGGGCTTGCCGGGCCAGTTGTTGCTGTCTACCAGTGACGAGCGGATTTCCCTGCTGCCATCGAGCACGGCCCTGGCCACCCTGGAGCGCCAGTCGCCCGGGCAGGGCGGTCTGGGCCTGGTGATCGCCAAGAGTCTGGCGCAGCTGTGGCAGGATTTCGATTACGCAATCATCGACAGCCCGCCATTGCTCGGGCTACTGATGGTCAACGCCCTGGCCGCGAGCCAGCAACTGGTGATTCCGGTGCAGACCGAGCACCTGGCTGTCAAAGGCCTGGAGCGCATGGTCAACACCCTGGCGATGGTCAACCGCTCGCGCAAGCAATCCCTGGCGTTCAACATCGTGCCGACCCTGTTCGACCGTCGCACCCAGGCGTCCCTCGGTACCCTGCGCGTGCTGCGCGATATGTACCCGGACGACATCTGGCAAGGTTATATCCCGGTCGATACGCGTCTGCGCGATGCCAGCCGCGCCGGAGTGACCCCTTCGCAATTCGATGGCAAGAGCCGTGGCGTCCTGGCCTATCGCGCGCTTCTCAAGCATCTGCTGGCCCAGCAGCTCGTTCCGCAGCAGGTGGCTTGAAGTGACGAAGTTTTCCACAGCCGTTGTGCTTGCTTGCGGGCGCTCAAGTCCTGACGTATCCATGCCGATAACCTTTTCAAGTGGCGCACAGTTCTCATGAACCGCCCGATCAAGACAACCTCGCGTCCGCAACTGGCCTTGCAGTCCTACCTGGACGGGCTCTTGCAGGAAGCGACCGAAGAATTGCCAGCGCCGCCGAGCGCGGCCGAGGCGTTGCCCGAGCCCGTCGTCGAAGCCGAAGCTGAAGCTGTACTGGACGAGTTCCAGGCGGCCGTGCTCGAAGAGCAGGCCCGTGATGCACGGATTTCCATGACTGCCGCAGCGGTCGAGGCGCCGCTCGTCAAGCCGAAGGTAGCCGTGATGGAAGCGCCCGCGCCGATCCTGGCGCCGGTCTCGACCGTTGCACCGTTGTTGCAGGGCCTGGTGACGCCGGTAGTGGAAATCCACTTGCCGCCGCCGAGCAACACACCGCCGCCGGTGCAGGGCGACGACCGTCCGGCCTGGGCCGCCGAGCCGTTCGAGTGTCTGTTGTTCGATGTGGCCGGGTTGACCCTGGCGGTGCCGCTGGTGTGCCTGGGATCGATTTATTCCCTGGCGGGGCAGGAATTGACGCCGTTGTTCGGCCAGCCGGAATGGTTCCTCGGGATCCTGCCGAGCCAGGCCGGCAACCTGAAGGTGCTGGACACCGCGCGCTGGGTCATGCCGGACCGTTATCGCGATGATTTTCGCCAGGGCCTGCAATACGTGATTTCAGTGCAAGGCTACGAGTGGGGATTGGCGGTGCATCAGGTCAGCCGTTCGCTGCGCCTGGACCCGAACGAAATCAAATGGCGCAGCCATCGAGGACAACGGCCATGGCTGGCCGGTACGGTGATCGAACACATGTGCGCCTTGCTGGACGTTTCCGAACTGGCGGAGCTGATCGCCAGCGGCGGGGCAAAACACCTGGGCGGCAGCAAGCCGGTCCAGAAACCGAAATAAGACAACCGGGGGCGCAGGGCGCCGCCGGACAGAACACACACCGCCACAGGCGGTTTTTCGAGGGGTCAGGGTATGAATGATAAGGCGTCGTCTCAAAAGGGTTCTGAAGATCCGATTCTGCAATGGGTGACCTTCAAGCTCGATAACGAAACCTACGGCATCAACGTGATGCGCGTTCAGGAAGTGCTGCGCTACACCGAGATCGCCCCGGTTCCAGGTGCGCCAAGCTATGTGCTGGGGATCATCAACCTGCGTGGCAACGTGGTCACCGTGATCGATACCCGTCAACGCTTCGGCCTGATGAACGCCGAGATCAGCGACAACACTCGGATCGTCATCATCGAAGCCGACAAGCAAGTGGTTGGCATCATGGTCGACAGCGTCGCCGAAGTGGTTTACCTGCGTCAGTCGGAAATCGAAACCGCGCCGAACGTCGGTAACGAAGAGTCCGCCAAGTTCATTCAGGGCGTGTGCAACAAGAACAACGAGTTGCTGATCCTGGTTGAACTGGACAAGATGATGAGCGAAGAAGAGTGGTCGGAACTGGAGAGTATCTGATTTGATTCTTGAGGTAGCAGTCATTGTCCTGTTCCTTTTCTGGGCAGGCACGCTGGCAATGTTCTTGTCCTATATACGCGGCCAGCGGCAGATCGCCGCTCAGCAGGCCCAGGGCGATGCGCTGCGCGATCAGCGCATCCGCGACCTGGCCAAGCGGGTCGACGACTATCAGAACGGCACCGTGCGCATGGGCGAAGCGCTCCATGAGCTGCGTGCCGTGGTCGGGCCATTGCCGGACAAACTGGCGCAGCTGGAACAGCGCGACCCCTCCAGCCTGTCCTTCGCCCAGGCCGCCCGCCTGGTCGGCATGGGCGCCAGCGTCGACGAACTGACCCAGGCGTGTGGTCTGACCCAGGCCGAAGCGGAATTGATGAGCAAGTTGCACAAGGGCGGCTGAAGCTATTTCTCCCCCTGAACCCTGTGGGAGCGAGCCTGCTCGCGAAAGCGGTGTGACAGTCAATAAAGATGTTGACTGACCGGACGCTTTCGCGAGCAAGCTCGCTCCCACAGGTTTTTCTGGCGTTCGAAATAATCAATCCAACCCCGCCCCCGTGGCGAGGGAGCGTTGTCGCTGGTCAGTAATCATTCCCGCGGTCCGTGACGTCTTTGTGGGAGCGAGCCTGCTCGCGAAAGCGGTGTGACAGTCAATGGAGATGTTGACTGACCGGACGCCTTCGCGAGCAGGCTCGCTCCCACAGGTTTTTCTGGCGTTCGAAATAATCAATCCAACCCCGCCCCCGTGGCGAGGGAGCTTGCTCCCGCTGGGTCGCGCAGCGGCCCCAGGCTTTTTACGGCCGCTGCGCAGCCGAGCGGGAGCAAGCTCCCTCGCCACGGGGGTAGCGTCGTGGCTGGTCAGTAATCATCCCCGTGTTCCGCGACGTCTGTGTGGGAGCGAGCCTGCTCGCGAAAGCGGCGTGACAGTCAATAGAGATGCTGACTGACCGGACGCCTTCGCTAGCAAGCTCGCTCCCACAGGTTTTTCTGGCGTTCAGAAATAGTCATTCCCACCCAGACCCCGCTCCCGCTGGGTCGCGCAGCGGCCCCAGGCTTTTGCGGCCGCTGCGCAGCCGAGCGGGAGCAAGCTCCCTCGCCACGGGGGTAGCGTCGTCGCTGGTCAGTAACCATTCCCGCGGTCCGTGAGGTCTGTGTGGGAGCGAGCCTGCTCGCGAAAGCGGTGTGACAGTCAATGGAGATGTTGACTGACCGGACGCCTTCGCGAGCAGGCTCGCTCCCACAGGTTTTTCTGGCGTTCGAAATAATCAATCCAACCCCGCCCCCGTGGCGAGGGAGCGTTGTCGCTGGTCAGTAATCATCCCCGCGGTCCGTGACTGTGTGGGAGCGAGCCTGCTCGCGAAAGCGGCATAACAGTCAATGGAGATGTTGACTGACCGGACGCCTTCGCGAGCAGGCTCGCTCCCACAGGTTTTTCTGGCGTTCGAAATAATCAATCCAACCCCGCCCCCGTGGCGAGGGAGCGTTGTCGCTGGTCAGTAATCATTCCCGCGGTCCGTGACTGTGTGGGAGCGAGCCTGCTCGCGAAAGCGGTGTGACAGTCAATGGAGATGTTGACTGACCGGACGCCTTCGCGAGCAGGCTCGCTCCCACAGGTTTTTCTGGCGTTCGAAATAATCAATCCAACCCCGCCCCCGTGGCGAGGGAGCTTGCTCCCGCTGGGTCGCGCAGCGGCCCCAGGCTTTTTGCGGCCGCTGCGCAGCCGAGCGGGAGCAAGCTCCCTCGCCACGGGGTGGCGTTGTCGCTGGTCAGTAATCATCCCCGCGGTCCGTCACGTCCTTTTCGACATCCTGCGCGTGGGGGTCGAAGCCTTGGGGGAATTTGCCCTTCAGGTTCCAGGCAAAGGCAATGATCTCGGCGATCGTGCGATACAGCTCCTCGGGGATGCTGTCGCCCAACTCCAGCCGCGCCAGCAATTTCACCAATTCGGCGTTTTCATAGATCGGTACTTCGCTTTCCCGGGCGATGCGCAGGATTTCCTCGGCCAGGGCTTCGTCCCCCTTGGCGGTGAGAGTGGGGGCGTGGTGGCCGTCGTACTTGAGCGCGATGGCCTGGCGGGGTTCGGTATGGGTTGTCATGCGGTTTCGTCCACCCAGCGTTGATCCAGTCGGGTCTTGGGCCCCTGGGGCGGGGTGCCGAGGTGGCAATCCAGGTCGCCGACGTTCAGCCCGCACGTCACCAGGCGCTCACGCAGGGCGGTCAGGTTGCTTTCGATCAGGCTTGCGGTGTACGGCCTTTGCGCCCACAGCTGGCTGGACAGGCTGCCGCCGAGCAACTGGGCCTGAATCTGCAACGGGCCCAGCGGCTCCATGTCGAACGCCAGCTCGACCTTCCACAATTGCTGTTTCGCTTCGCGTGGTTCGCGGCGCTCGTCCGGCTGCTCCCGGGCAGGGGTTTCCTCGCGTTGGAACTTGACCTGCAATGGCACGATGTCCTGCAGGTTGCGCATCGGGATCTCCAACTGCCAGGTGCTCATCAGCCGGCCATCGTCGGTCAGCCCGGTCTGCTCCAGGCTCGACAACTGATGGCTTTGCAGGCGCGAGACAGCGGCTGCGGCCAGACGCAACAGGTGCTCCAGATCGCCTTCTTCGTCCTGGCCTTTGAGCAGGCGTGAGGGCAGCGGAAAACTCGTGGGTTGCGGCTTGGCGCTGACCTGGCCAAGCATCCCCAAGGCACTGCGCACGAAGCTGGGTAGCGCCTGGGCCAGGGTGTTGGCGGCGATGATGGCGCTGAGATTGGTGGACGCGGGCAGGGCCGGTGTCAGTTGGGCGATCAGTTTCAGCAGGTCGCCTTTCATGTCCGGGGCGAGGCTCGGCGGTTGCCCGGCGAGGAGTTTGCTCTCCAGGAACATGCCGCTGGCGACCATGGCCTGGGCCAGGCCCTTGGGTGTGCTCAGTTGCTGGACGTCTGGCAGACCGGCCAACAGGCGCGTTACCGCCGCGCGCAGCTCGGGGCCGGCGTCGTCGCTGGCGGGAAGGTTTTGCAGGGCAGTGAGCAAGCTGTCCAGCGAACCCTGGCGGCTCACCTGCGTAACCAGTTGCTGGCTGACCGCCAATTGCTCCTGGCGGTTGCTCAGGGGGACGAACTTCAAGGTCTGCGCATCCTGCACCTGAGCGCTCAATAACGTGCCGATGCGCAATGGCTGTGGACTGTCGATGTCCAGGGTGCTGCCGGCCTGGACGGTGTTGAGCAAACTCACCAGCGAGCGATATACCGCCGCTTGCCCTGGCAACTGCGGCAGCGCCTGGCTGGTCAGGACTTTACCCTGCAACAAGGTGCCCACGGGCAATTGCGCAGTGTCGATGCGGGTCAGGGTGGCGACACTGGACGCGAGCGCCTGTTGCACGGTGATCGCCAGGTTGCTGGCGGACGGCTGGGTCACGGCCAGGCTGGTACCTTGCGGCAACGGCTGGGCGCTGGTGGCCTGCACCGTGGCCTGCCGGCCGCTTTCCAGGGTCAGCTTGAGCAACAGCTGGAAGGCCTGGTCCGCCTGCTTGAGTGACAACACCTCGGCCTTGGCTGTCTGGCCCGGGCCGATCAGCCCCTCGGCGGGCGCCAGCAACTTGAGCAGCTCGCCAGTCACCGCCGGCATGCGTGTCGTTGCCGTGGGCTGGGGCAGCGGCGGGATGTTCATGTCGCCTGTCATCTGCGGTCTTACCTTGGGGAAATCAGCGCTCTTTGGAGCGAGGCTTCACATGTATAATGCCGCCCGCCTTCCAGAGAGCGGCGAAAATCTTGCAATTGTTTGACGCAGCTCTGTGGAACGGGCCGTCAATGCATCTATGCTGCATCACTTTAACGGCCGCTGCACTGCCGACTTGAACCGTATAAGGCCCGCGATCCCTTGACCAGTCCTTTCTTGCAAACCATCGGCCTCGCCTGCGAGCGAGACCTGCGGCTGCTTTTCGAAAATCTCGAATTGAGACTCTCGCGTGGCGATATGGTGCAAGTCAGTGGCCCCAACGGCAGCGGCAAGACCAGCCTGTTGCGCCTGCTGGCCGGGTTGATGCAACCCACCGCCGGCCAGGTGCTGCTTAACGGCCAGCCCCTCGACAGCCAGCGCAGCGAACTGGCCCGCAACCTGCTCTGGATCGGCCATGCCGCCGGTATCAAGGACCTGCTGACGCCGGAAGAAAACCTCAGCTGGCTGTGCGCCTTGCACCGGCCGGCCGGTCGCGAGGCGATCTGGCAGGCCCTGGCGGCGGTAGGTCTGAAGGGTTTCGAGGATGTGCCCAGCCACACACTGTCGGCCGGCCAGCAGCGCCGCGTGGCCCTGGCCCGTCTGTATCTGGACGGCCCGCCGCTGTGGATTCTCGACGAACCCTTCACCGCACTGGACAAGCAGGGCGTCGCGCAGCTCGAAGAACACCTGGCCCGGCATTGCGAGAGCGGCGGCATGGTGCTGTTGACGACCCATCACACGTTGACCCGGATGCCCGCCGGCTATCGCAGCATTGACCTGGGGAACTGGGCGGTATGAGTGTCTTTGGCCTGTTGCTTGCCCGTGAAGCGCGCCTGCTATGTCGGCGTCCGGCTGAACTGGCCAATCCGCTGGTGTTCTTTGCGATCGTCATCGCGCTGTTCCCTCTGGCGGTCGGTCCGGAGACTCAATTGTTGCAAACCTTGTCGCCAGGGCTGGTCTGGGTGGCCGCGCTTTTGTCGGTCCTGCTCTCGCTGGACGGGCTTTTCCGCAGTGATTTCGAAGACGGCTCCCTGGAACAGTGGGTCCTTTCGTCGCACCCCCTGGCCCTTCTGGTTTTGGCCAAGGTACTGGCACACTGGGTTTTTTCCGGCCTGGCGCTGGTGCTGCTCTCGCCGCTGCTTGCGATGATGCTGGGCTTGCCCGCCGCGTGCATGCCGGTGCTGCTGTTGTCACTGTTGCTCGGCACCCCGGTGCTGAGCCTGCTCGGCGCGGTGGGTGCTGCGCTGACGGTAGGGCTCAAGCGTGGCGGCTTGTTGCTGGCGCTGCTGATCCTGCCGCTGTACATACCGGTACTGATCCTCGGCAGTGGCGCCTTGCAAGCGGCGCTGCAAGGCCTGCCGGCAACCGGTTATCTGCTGTGGCTTGGGAGCCTGACCGCCCTGGCGATAACCCTGACACCCTTTGCAATAGCCGCTGGCCTGAAGATCAGCGTCGGCGAATAATAATGCGGCCTGGTCAGGAATTGACCACTTCCACTGGAAGCGAAGGCTGACCTGGCGGCTCGTGAAGACGAGCCGCAACCGTGATGGAAACTGCAATGAACTGGACCTGGTTTCATAAGCTCGGCTCACCCAAGTGGTTTTACGGCATCAGCGGCAAGATGCTGCCCTGGTTGAGTATCGCCGCCCTGTTGCTGATCGGCATCGGCCTGGTCTGGGGCCTGGCCTTCGCGCCGCCGGACTACCAGCAGGGCAACAGCTTTCGCATTATCTATATCCATGTTCCGGCGGCGATGCTCGCCCAGTCGATCTACGTGATGCTGGCGATCTGCGGTGTGGTCGGGCTGGTGTGGAAGATGAAGCTGGCCGACGTCGCGCTGCAATGCGCAGCGCCCATCGGTGCCTGGATGACCGCCGTGGCGCTGGTCACCGGGGCAATCTGGGGCAAGCCGACCTGGGGTTCGTGGTGGGTCTGGGATGCACGACTGACGTCGATGCTGATCCTGCTGTTCCTGTACTTCGGTCTTATTGCGCTGGGCAACGCCATCAGCAATCGTGACAGCGCGGCCAAGGCCTGCGCCGTACTGGCGATCGTCGGCGTGATCAACATCCCGATCATCAAGTACTCGGTGGAGTGGTGGAACACCCTGCACCAGGGCGCGACCTTCACCCTCACCGAAAAACCGGCGATGCCGGTCGAGATGTGGCTGCCGCTGCTGCTGACCGTGCTGGGTTTCTACTGCTTCTTCGGCGCGGTGCTGCTGCTGCGCATGCGCCTCGAGGTGCTCAAGCGCGAAGCCCGGGCCAGTTGGGTGAAAGCCGAAGTACAGAACAGCCTGGAGGCCGCTCGATGAGTTTTGCGTCATTCGGCGACTTCCTCGCCATGGGCCATCACGGCCTGTATGTCTGGTCAGCTTATGGCATCTGCCTGGCGGTGCTGGCCCTCAACGTGGCGGCGCCGATCCTGGCCCGCAAGCGGTATCTGCAACAAGAGGCGCGTCGTCTGCGTCGGGAGAACGGTCAGTGAATCCGCTGCGCAAAAAACGTCTTGTCATCATCCTGGCGATCCTGGTCGGCGTCGGCGCGGCGGTCGGCCTCGCCCTCAGCGCCTTGCAACAGAACATCAACCTGTTCTACACCCCGACCCAGATCGCCAATGGCGAAGCGCCCAAGGATACGCGCATCCGCGCTGGCGGCATGGTGGAGCAGGGCTCGCTGGTGCGTTCCGGTGATTCGCTGGACGTGAAGTTCAACGTCACCGACTTCAACAAGACCGTGACCATCACCTATCGCGGGATCCTCCCGGACCTGTTCCGCGAAGGGCAGGGCATCGTTGCCTTGGGCAAACTCAACGCCGATGGCGTGGTGGTGGCCGACGAGGTGCTGGCCAAGCACGATGAGAAATACATGCCGCCGGAAGTGACCAAGGCCCTGAAAGACAGCGGCCAGTCGGCGCCCGCTCCCGCTCCCGTGAAGGAGGGTTGATCGATGAATGCCGGTCTGTTTATTCCTGAGCTGGGCCATCTGGCGATGATCCTGGCCCTGTGTTTTTCCCTGGTCCAGGCGGTTGTGCCGTTGCTCGGCGCCTGGCGTGGCGACCGCTTGTGGATGAGCCTCGCCCAGCCGGCGGCATGGGGGCAGTTTGCGTTCATGCTGTTCGCGTTCGGTTGCCTGACCTACGCGTTCATGGCCGACGATTTTTCCGTGGCCTATGTCGCCAGCAACTCCAACAGCGCCTTGCCCTGGTACTACAAGTTCAGCGCGGTGTGGGGCGCCCACGAAGGTTCGTTGCTGCTCTGGGCGTTGATTCTTGCCGGCTGGACCTTCGCGGTGTCAGTGTTCTCCCGACAGTTGCCGCAAGTGATGCTGGCCCGGGTGCTGGCGGTGATGGGCATGATCAGCATCGGTTTCCTGCTGTTCCTCATCCTCACGTCAAACCCGTTCGAGCGCATCCTGCCGCAAGTGCCGATGGACGGCCGCGACCTCAACCCGTTGCTTCAGGACATCGGTCTGATCGTCCATCCGCCGATGCTCTACATGGGCTACGTCGGCTTTTCCGTGGCCTTCGCGTTCGCCATCGCCGCTTTGCTCGGTGGTCGCCTCGACGCCGCGTGGGCGCGCTGGTCGCGGCCATGGACCATTGTCGCCTGGGCCTTCCTCGGGATCGGCATCACCCTCGGGTCGTGGTGGGCCTATTACGAACTCGGCTGGGGCGGCTGGTGGTTCTGGGACCCGGTGGAGAACGCCTCCTTCATGCCATGGCTGGTCGGCACGGCGCTGATCCACTCCCTGGCCGTCACTGAAAAACGCGGCGTGTTCAAGAGCTGGACCGTGCTGCTGGCGATCGCGGCGTTCTCGCTGAGCCTGCTCGGGACCTTCCTGGTGCGCTCCGGCGTGCTGACCTCGGTGCATGCCTTCGCCTCGGACCCCGAGCGTGGCGTATTCATCCTGATGTTCCTGCTGTTCGTGGTCGGCGGTTCGCTGACGCTGTTCGCCCTGCGTGCACCGGTAGTGAAAAGCCAGGTAGGCTTCAACCTCTGGTCCCGGGAAACCCTGCTGCTGGGCAATAACCTGGTACTGGTGGTGGCGGCGTCCATGATCCTCCTCGGGACGCTGTATCCGCTGGTGCTCGATGCGTTGTCCGGCGCCAAGCTGTCGGTCGGCCCGCCGTATTTCAACGCATTGTTCATTCCGCTGATGGCGATCCTGATGGTGGTGATGGCGATCGGTGTGCTGGTGCGCTGGAAGGACACGCCGGTCAAATGGCTGCTGGGCATGCTCACGCCGGTGCTGCTCGGCACCGCCGCCCTGGCCGTGGTGGCGGGCATCGCTTATGGCGACTTCAACTGGGCGGTGCTGGCGACATTCGTGCTGGCGGCGTGGGTATTGCTGGCGGGCGTGCGGGATATTTTCGACAAGACTCGCCATAAAGGCCTTGTCAAAGGTCTGCCGACCCTGACTCGCAGTTACTGGGGCATGCAGCTCGCCCACCTGGGGATCGCCGTCTGCGCCCTCGGTGTGGTGCTGTCCAGCCAGAACAGCGCCGAACGCGACCTGCGCCTGGCACCGGGCGAGTCCATGGACCTGGGCGGTTATCAGTTCGTTTTCGAGGGCGCCAGGCATTTCGAAGGTCCGAACTTCACGTCCGACAAGGGCACCGTACGGGTCATTCGCGACGGCCAGGAGATCACCGTGCTGCACCCGGAAAAACGCCTCTACACCGTACAGAACTCGGTCATGACCGAAGCCGGGATCGACGCCGGTTTCACCCGCGACCTCTACGTGGCGCTGGGCGAACCCCTCGGTGATGGCGCCTGGGCGGTACGCGTCCACGTCAAGCCGTTCGTACGCTGGATCTGGTTCGGTGGCCTGCTCACCGGCCTGGGCGGTGTATTGGCTGCGCTGGATCGACGCTATCGGGTCAAAGTGAAAACCCGGGTGCGCGAAGCCCTGGGCGTGACGGGAGCCACTGCATGAAACGTTGGTTGATGGTGTTGCCGCTGGCGCTGTTTCTGGTGATGGCGGTGTTCCTGTATCGGGGGCTTTACCTGAACCCGTCCGAATTGCCCTCGGCGATGATCGGCAAACCGTTTCCGGAGTTCTCCCTACCATCGGTACAAGGCGACAAGACCCTGACCCGCGCCGACCTGCTGGGCAAGCCGGCGCTGGTCAATGTGTGGGGCACCTGGTGCATCTCCTGCCGGGTCGAACATCCGGTGCTGAACAAACTGGCCCAGAACGGCGTGGTGATCTACGGCGTCAACTACAAGGACGTCAATGCCGATGCCTTGAAGTGGCTGGCCGAATTCCACAACCCGTATCAACTGGACATCCGTGATGAAGAGGGCACCCTCGGCCTGAACCTGGGCGTCTATGGGGCGCCGGAAACTTTCTTCATCGACGCCAAGGGCATCATTCGCGACAAGTTCATCGGGGTGATCGACGAACAGGTCTGGCGCGAGAAGCTGGCCGGCAAATATCAGGCGCTGGTGGACGAGGCCAAGCCATGAGGCGCTGGTTAGCGGCTGCCGTTCTCGGCTTGAGCCTGGCGGGTGTGGCCCACGCCGCCATCGACACTTACGAATTTGCCAACGATGCCGAGCGCGAGCGGTTTCGCGAACTGACCAAGGAACTGCGCTGCCCCAAGTGTCAGAACCAGGACATCGCCGACTCCAACGCGCCGATTGCCGCCGACCTGCGCAAGGAGATCTTCCGCATGCTCGGCGAGGGCAAGGACAACCAGCAGATCATCGACTTCATGGTCGATCGCTACGGTGAGTTCGTGCGCTACAACCCGGCGCTGTCTTCCAAGACCGCGCTGCTCTGGTTCGGCCCCGCCGGGCTGCTGCTCGGTGGTTTCGTCGTCATCGCGGTGATCGTGCGTCGCCGCCGGGTCCAGCGCACTGCCGCCCCGGACACGCTTTCTGTCGAAGAGCGCCAGCGCCTCGACCAACTGTTGGATAAAACCAAGCATGATTGATTTCTGGCTCGCCGCAGGTCTGCTTCTCCTGGTTGCCCTGAGTTTTCTGTTGATCCCCGTGTTGCGTGGCCGTCGCGCCCAGTTGGAAGAAGACCGTACTGCGCTGAACGTGGCGCTGTACCAGGAGCGCGTCGCCGAACTGCAGGCCGAGCGGGAGGAGGGCGTGCTCAACACCGCGCAACTGGACACCGGTCGCGCCGAGGCCGCCCGTGAATTGCTCGCCGACACCGAGGGCGCCGAGGCGCCGCGCGAATCGCGACTGGGCAAGCCGTTGCCGCTGCTCGCGGCGGTATTGGTGCCGGTATTGGGCCTGGCGCTGTACCTGCATTTCGGCGCAAGCGACAAGGTCGAGCTGACCCGTGAATTCGCCCAGGCGCCCAAGTCCATGGAAGAAATGACTTTGCGCCTGGAGCGCGCGGTGGCGGCACAACCGGATTCCGCCGAAGGTTTGTATTTCCTCGGGCGGACCTACATGGCGCAGGATCGGCCGGCGGATGCGGCAAAGATCTTCGAGCGCACCGTGGCACTGGCCGGCCGCCAGCCCGAGCTGCTCGGACAGTGGGCCCAGGCGCAGTATTTTGCCGACGGCAAGAAATGGTCGGACAAGGTCCAGGCCCTCACCGATGAGGCGCTGAAGCTCGATCCGAAGGAAGTCACCAGCCTCGGCCTGTTGGGCATCGCCGCGTTCGAAGGCGAGCGCTATCAGGAGGCGATCGATTACTGGGGCCGCCTGCTGGCGCAGTTGCCCGAAGGCGACAAGTCGCGGGAGGCGTTGCAGGGGGGCATCACTCGCGCCACCGAGAAGCTGCAAGCCAATGGCGGCCAGGTTGCCCAAGCGCCGGTCGCCAAGCCTGCGGCGCTGCTCAAGGTCCGTGTCGAGCTCGATCCGGGCCTCAAAGCCAAGGTGCAGCCGGGCGACAGCGTGTTCATTTTCGCTCGCGCCGTGTCCGGCCCGCCCGCGCCGTTGGCGGCCAGGCGCCTGACCGTCGCCGACCTGCCGGCCAGCGTCGAGCTGGGTGACGCTGATGCGATGATGCCGCAGCTGAAACTGTCGAACTTCCCTGAAGTCCAACTGGTGGCGCGCATTTCCCGAGCCGGCCAACCCACCGCCGGCGAATGGATCGGTCGCAGCCAGCCCCTGGCGAGCAGCACCACGGCGCTACAACAATTGATTATCGACAGTCCGGACCAATGACAGGAATTCGCACCATGACCGCCATCGCTCGTATGACCCTGCTCACCCTCGTCCTGGGCCTGAGCGCTTGTGCGGTCCAGCGTCCACCGGAGCCTTCGGCGCCATTGCCACCGATTCCGCCTTCGACGCCGACCACCAAACCAGGCCCGTCGACCGCGCCCGGCAAACCCGTGACCCCGAACAAACCGGCCAAGCCGCTGCCGCGCACATCCGCCAGTTTCGCTCCACCACCAGGCGGCAACAGCCACTGGGACGCCAAGCTCGGGGTCTATGTGCTGGACAAGCAGCCCAACACGTTCTATCGCCAGCGCACCTATTATCGTTGGAACAACGGCTGGAGCCGCTCCGTCAGCCCGAACGGCCCGTGGGAAGAGACCACCATCGAAGGCGTACCGGCGGGGCTCGGACAGAAGTTTCACTGAAGCCTGGGCCCTGGTGGCGAGGGAGCTTGCTCCCTCGCCACCAGAAGGTTCGACCTGTCATCCCCAGCGTCGTAGAATGCGCGCCTTTGCGAGCCTTCACTGGCCAACGCGTATTGATCGGAGCACCTGACCATGACGACCACCCCGACCGGCGACTACCTGGAAACCCTCTACGAAGGCTATGGCCAGCGTTTTCGCATGGACAAGCTGCTGCACGAAGTGCGCACCGAGCACCAGCACCTGGTGATTTTCGAAAACCCGCGCATGGGCCGGGTCATGGCCCTGGATGGTGTCATCCAGACCACCGAAGCCGATGAATTCATCTATCACGAGATGCTCACCCACGTACCCATCCTCGCCCATGGCGCAGTCAAGCGCGTGCTGATCATCGGTGGCGGTGACGGCGGCATGCTCCGTGAAGTGACCAAGCACGTCGGCATCGAGCACATCACCATGGTGGAGATCGATGGCACGGTGGTGGACATGTGCAAAGAGTTCCTGCCCAACCACTCCAAGGGTGCCTACGACGACCCGCGGCTGAACCTGGTGATCGACGATGGCATGCGTTTCGTCGCCACCACCCAAGAGAAATTCGACGTCATCATTTCCGATTCCACCGACCCGATCGGCCCGGGCGAAGTGCTGTTCTCGGAAAACTTCTACCAGGCTTGCCATCGCTGCCTGAACGAAGGCGGGATCCTGGTGACCCAGAACGGCACGCCGTTCATGCAACTGGGCGAAGTGCAGACCACCGCCGGACGCTTGCACGGCCTGTTCGCCGACTGGCATTTCTACCAGGCCGCTGTGCCGACCTACATCGGCGGCGCCATGACCTTCGCCTGGGGCTCGACTGATACCGCTCACCGCAAGCTTTCTCGCGAAACCCTGCGCGAGCGCTTCATTGGCAGCGGTATCGTGACGCGCTACTACAACCCCGAGATTCACCTGGGCGCGTTCGCCATGCCGCAGTATGTGCTGCAGGCAATCAGCAAGCCGAGCAACGACTGAGGCCCCGGCAATTGAGGCGAGATGCTTCTGTGGCGAGGGAGCTTGCTCCCGCTGGGGCGCGAAGCGGCCCTCCTGGATCTACCTGACACACCCAGTTGCCTCAGCGTGTGTTGGGGGCCGCTTCGCAGCCCAGCGGGAGCAAACTCCCTCGCCACAAGGGCGCTGGGGTGCTTTTGTATTTCCAGATATTCATTGAACGAAATTTTCACCAAGTCTTGTCGACAATCCCCCGCGCTCTGTCGCCAGCGGTTATTTAATGGCAATGCCATCGCCGTTCGTGCGACATTCGCGCACTTGCGCAAGCCCCGGGCCTGATATCTGGCCAACAGAGGGCGCGCCGTTGTTCTATTTGTCACTCCAACTCCAATAGGTCCTCAAACGACATGGCAATCCCGGACGCCCTGAGTCAGCAGCGCACCACGCATCGCCTGCTGCAACCGACCGTCAAATCGCACCTGGCCTACACGTTGCTCTGTGCGTTGGTGATGATGGTCATGCTGAGCCTGCTGCGCGTTGCGCTGCTGGTCTACAACCGCGAGATGATCCTTGATACACCGGCCTCTACCTTCGTCGAAGCGTTCGCCAACGGCCTGCGTTTCGACCTGCGCCTGGTGGTCTACCTGTGCATCCCGCTGCTGCTGGCCCTGTTCAGCGCACGGGCGATGGCGGCACGTGGATTCTTTCGTTTCTGGCTGACCGTCACGTCCAGCATCGCGCTGTTTCTCGGCTTGATGGAAATGGACTTCTACCGCGAGTTCCACCAGCGCCTCAACGGCCTGGTCTTCCAATATGTGCAGGAAGACCCGAAAACCGTCATGAGCATGCTCTGGTACGGTTTCCCGGTGGTGCGCTACCTGCTGGCCTGGGCCGGCGGCACGCTGATACTGGCCCTGGCCTTCAAGGGGGCAGATCGCGCTACCCGGCCACGCGGGCCGTTCAGTGGCGGCACCATCGGCACCCGCCAGATCGCCCCGTGGTATGGCCGCGTCGCGGTGTTCCTGGTCTGCCTGGTGGTGGCCGTCGCCGCCGCCCGTGGCACCTTGCGCCAAGGCCCGCCCCTGCGTTGGGGCGACGTCTATACCACCGATTCGAACTTCGCCAACCAGTTGGGCCTCAACGGTACGCTTTCGCTGGTGGCGGCGGCCAAGAGCCGGATGTCCGAACACCGTGACAATGTCTGGAAGGCCACCCTCGAGTCGTCGCTGGCGCAGCAGACCGTGCGCGACATGCTGGTGATGCCCGACGACAAGCTCGTCGACGCCGGGACTGCCGCGGTAAGACGCGACTACACGCCGCCGGCCGACAAGACACTGCCGATCAAGAACGTGGTGGTGATCCTGATGGAAAGCATGGCCGGTCACTCGGTGGGCGCCCTGGGCGCGCCGGGTAACATCACGCCATACCTGGACAAGCTGTCCAAGGAAGGCCTGCTGTTCGACCGCTTCTTCTCCAACGGCACCCACACCCACCAGGGCATGTTCGCCACCATGGCGTGTTTCCCGAACCTGCCGGGTTTCGAATACCTGATGCAGACACCGGAAGGCAGTCACAAACTCTCGGGCCTGCCGCAACTGCTCAGCGCGCGTAACTACGACGATGTGTATGTCTACAACGGCGATTTCGCCTGGGACAACCAGTCGGGTTTCTTCAGCAACCAGGGCATGACCACGTTCATCGGGCGCAATGACTATGTGAACCCGGTGTTCTCCGACCCGACCTGGGGCGTGTCCGACCAGGACATGTTCGACCGTGGCCTGATCGAGCTCAAGGCGCGCGAGAACGGCAAGCCGTTCTATACCTTGCTGCAGACCCTGTCCAACCACACGCCTTACGCACTGCCGACGCCGTTGCCGGTCGAGCCGGTCACGGACCGTGGTCGCCTGAACGAACACTTGACCGCCATGCGTTACTCCGATTGGGCGCTGGGGCAGTTCTTCGAGAAGGCGCGCAAGGAGCCTTACTTCAAGGAAACCCTGTTTGTCGTGGTTGGCGACCATGGCTTCGGCAACGAGCGCCAGATCACCGAAATGGACCTTGGCCGCTTCAACGTGCCGATGTTGCTGATCGGCCCGGGTATCCAGGAAAAATTCGGCCAGCGCAGCCACACCGTGGGCACCCAGGTCGATATCGTTCCAACCATCATGGGACGGCTCGGCGGGCAGGTGCGTAACCAGTGCTGGGGCCGTGACCTGTTGAACCTGCCGTCAGGCGACACCGGGTTTGGCGTGATCAAGCCGTCGGGCAGCGACCAGACCACCGCGATCATTCGCGACGACACGATTCTGGTGCTGCCGGAAGAAAAGGCCATGCCAGCGAAGCTGTTCCGCTATCAGCTGGGGGCCAATCCGCATGCCGAGATCATCCCGGACGCACCTGACACCGCAGAGATGAAACTCAAGCTCGAGGCGTTCCTGCAAACCGCGACCAAGAGCCTGCTGGATAACACCGCCGGTGTTGTTGACGGCAAGCCGGACTGATAATCGCGACGTATAAAAAAGAGGCCTCGAAGGCCTCTTTTTTTACGCTTGGTGTTTTATATCTTGCCAAGTAACAACAAGATCAACAGCACGACCAGCACAACGCCGATGATACCGGACGGGCCATAACCCCAACTTCTGGAGTGCGGGAAGACCGGAAGGCCACCGATCAGCAGGAGGATCAGGATGATGATAAGAATAGTGCCCATTGTTGATTTCCTTATTGGTCAGTTCTGGAGTGATGTAACTTTCAACTGCCAGCGCGCATGCGTTGAATCCGGGCGGCTTATTAAGTCCGACCGTAACGTCCTGTAAAAAATTCAATGTTTTTTGTTGTTAGTCTATTGATGCCAGACGCTGCCTTTGGTGGCGAGGGGATTTATCCCCGTTGGGTCGCGTAGCGGCCCCCTTCCATTTTGGCCAGTTGGCTCAGGCAAACAACGGGGATAAATCCCCTCGCCACGGAAGCGTTGGCAATCAAAACCCTCCACGGTTTGCCCTCGCCATTCAGCAATCTGATGGTGCATGGGTCTGTTCGGGTCCTTCGCTACACTCGGCGCATCTCTCCCGGAACAACAAGGCTGTTTCCCTATGCAAAATCGCATGATGATCACCGGTGCCGGCTCCGGCCTGGGCCGCGAAATCGCGCTGCGCTGGGCCCGTGAAGGCTGGCACCTGGCCCTGTCCGATGTCAGCGAGCCCGGCCTTCAGGAAACCCTCAGGCTGGTGCGCGATGCCGGTGGCGAGGGTTTCGTCCAGCGCTGTGACGTGCGCGACTACAGCCAGCTCACCGCATTCGCCCAGGCCTGCGAGGAGAAGCTTGGCGGCATCGATATTATCGTCAATAACGCTGGCGTGGCTTCGGGCGGGTTCTTCAGCGAGCTCTCGCTGGAGGATTGGGACTGGCAGATCGCAATCAACCTGATGGGGGTGGTCAAGGGCTGCAAGGCGTTCCTGCCACTGCTGGAAAAAAGCCGCGGCAAGATCATCAACATCGCCTCCATGGCGGCGCTGATGCAGGGGCCTGCCATGAGCAACTACAACGTGGCCAAGGCCGGCGTCGTGGCGCTGTCGGAAAGCCTGCTGGTCGAGCTGGCCCAGCAGGAAATCGGCGTGCATGTGGTATGTCCGTCGTTCTTCCAGACCAACCTGCTGGACTCGTTCCGTGGCCCGACCCCGGCCATGAAGGCCCAAGTGGGCAAACTGCTGGAAAGCTCGCCGATCAGCGCGGCGGACATTGCCGATTACATCTACCAGCATGTCGCCCTGGGTGAATTCATGATCCTGCCCCACGAGCAGGGGCGCATGGCCTGGGCCCTCAAACAGAAAAATCCACAACTGCTGTACGACGAAATGACCGCCATGGCCGACAAGATGCGCGCCAAGGCACGGCAGGGCTGAGTTGACCTGATTGCCGGGTGTCCTCAGGATGGCGCCATTCGTGCCTTCCTGATGGACATAGCAATGCTCAATTACCTGTGGTTTTTTCTCGCCGCGCTGTTCGAGATCGCTGGCTGCTACGCCTTCTGGATGTGGTTGCGCCAGGGCAAGAGTGCCTGGTGGATCGTGCCGGCACTGCTAAGCCTTGCGTTGTTCGCCCTGTTGCTGACGCGCATCGAAGCCACTTATGCCGGTCGCGCCTACGCCGCCTACGGTGGCATCTACATCATCGCCTCGATCGGCTGGCTGGCCGTAGTGGAACGGGTGCGGCCGCTGGGTTCCGACTGGGTCGGCGTGGCCCTCTGTGTCGTGGGGGCCAGCGTGATTCTGTTCGGTCCACGTTTTTCGGGGCCGTAAACTGCCGTTTCGGCGTGGTTTTGCAGGACATTTCCTTCAGCCAACGGACAGTTGTTTGTAGGGGGTTACTGAATTCCCGTCGGTATCTTGTGCTCGGAAAACAGGCCGTGCATGGTCAATGTCCAATCACTCTTAAGGACAAGACCATGCTCGTATTAAGCCGTACCGTAGGTGAGTTGATTTCCATCGGTGATGAAATTTCCGTCCGCGTGCTGTCGATCAGCGGCGGAACCGTGCGCTTTGGCGTAGAAGCGCCCCGGCACGTGGAGGTTCATCGTTCCGAGGTCTACGACAGGATCCAGAGAAAAAAGGCCGAGTCCGACCGCAAGGTCGGTTAATCGAACAGATGTCTGGGCACATCGTGCTTGAGCATCAATTGGCATTGTTCGCTTTCGGGATCGAAGACAATCATGGCCTGGCCTTTGGTCAGGGCCTGCCGGACCCGCAGGACGCGGGTTTCCAGCGGGGTATCGTCGCCATTGTCAGTACCGTCACGGGTGACGAAATCCTCGATCAGGCGGGTGAGCGTATCGACTTCGAGTTGGTCGTAGGGGATCAGCATGGTGGGGCTCCGCAAAACAATAGAGCGGATGCTACGGTGGATGCGCTGCTGCGGCTAGCCTGAGTTCTGTAGAACCATGTGGGCTCATCGCGAGCAGGCTCGCTCCCACCTGGATGGCGTAATTACCTTGCGGTAGAGAGCCTGCTCGCGAAAGCATCGTAAGAATCGATAAGGGCTTGGTTCAGCTATCCGAGCGCTGCCCAATCAGGCTGTCCACCGACGGCACGCGGGTGTCGCTTTCCATCTGCGCATCGTGCTCGATCTGATGGCTGAAGCGATCCAGTGATCCCTGGGCCGGTTGAGCGTCGCTGGCAAATACCGGCGGGCTTAGAATGTAGGCACCGAGCAGGCGGCTCAGCGCGGCCAGGCTGTCGATATGGGTGCGTTCGTAGCCATGGGTCGCGTCGCAGCCGAAGGCGAGCAGGGCGGTGCGGATGTCGTGCCCGGCGGTAATCGCCGAATGGGCGTCGCTGAAGTAATAGCGAAACAGGTCGCGGCGCGCCGGCAGTTCGTGCTCCTTGGCCAGCTTCAGCAAATGTCGCGACAAGTGGTAGTCGTACGGGCCTCCGGAATCCTGCATCGCCACGCTCACGGCGTGTTCGCTGGAGTGCTGGCCTGGCGCGACCGGTGCAATGTCTATCCCGACGAATTCGCTCACGTCCCAAGGCAGCGCGGCCGCCGCGCCGCTGCCGGTTTCCTCGGTGATGGTGAACAGCGGGTGGCAGTCGATCAACAGTTCCTCGCCACTGTCGACAATCGCCTTGAGCGCCGCCAGCAACGCGGCGACCCCGGCCTTGTCATCCAGGTGACGGGCGCTGATATGGCCGCTTTCGGTGAACTCCGGCAAGGGGTCGAACGCCACATAGTCGCCGATGCCCACCCCCAACGTTTCGCAATCGGCGCGGGTGGCGCAGTAGGCGTCCAGGCGCAGTTCGATGTGGTCCCAACTGATGGGCATCTCATCCACGGCGGTGTTGAACGCGTGCCCGGAAGCCATCAGCGGCAGCACGCTGCCACGGATCACCCCAGTGTCGGTAAACAGGCTGACCCGGCTGCCCTCGGCAAAGCGGCTCGACCAGCAACCCACCGGCGCCAGCGTCAGGCGGCCGTTGTCCTTGATGGCGCGAACCGAGGCGCCGATGGTGTCCAGGTGAGCCGATACGGCCCGGTCGGGGCTGCTCTTGCGGCCCTTGAGGGTGGCGCGGATCGTGCCGCGCCGGGTCATTTCGAAAGGGATGCCCAGCTCTTCGAGTCGCTCGGCAACGTACCGCACGATGGTATCGGTGAAGCCGGTCGGGCTGGGAATGGCGAGCATTTCCAACAGGACTTTCTGCAGGTATGCGAGATCCGGTTCGGGAATTTTGCTGATCATGGAAACTCCTCGCGGAACGTTAAGTTTTGCATAGGGGAACCTAGTGGCAAGGAAGCAACCTCCCTCGCCACGGAGAGAATTTGAGTCAGACCACTGCCTGGCTATGGGGAAACAACAGGTCCACAAAACGCTCGGCAGTGGGTTGCGGTTCGTGGTTGGCTAGGCCGGCGCGTTCGTTGGCTTCGATGAACACGTACTCCGGTTGATCGGCCGCCGGTACCAGCAGGTCGAGGCCGACCATCGGGATGTCCAGCGCCCGCGCGGCGCGCACCGCCGCATCGGCCAGGGTCGGATGGAGGATCGCGGTAACGTCTTCCAGCACGCCGCCGGTATGCAGGTTCGCGGTGCGTCGGACAAACAGATGCTCACCCGCCGGCAGCACGCTGCCATAGTCATACCCGGCCGCGCTCAGCGTTCGCTCGGTCTCGGCATCCATCGGGATCTTGCTTTCGCCCCCGGTAGCCGCCTGCCGCCGCCGGCTCTGCGCCTCGATCAGCGCGCCAATGGTGTGCTGGCCGTCGCCGATCACTTCTGCCGGGCGCCGGATCGCCGCCGCCACGACTTCAAAACCGATCACCAGAATTCGCAAGTCGAGCCCTTCGTGGAAGCTCTCCAGCAGCACGCGGCTGTCGAAGCGCCGAGCCGTTTCGATGGCGTTCTGGACTTCCTCGATGGTCCGCAGGTCCACCGCCACGCCCTGGCCCTGTTCGCCGTCCAGCGGCTTGACCACCACGCGCTCGTGTTCATCGAGAAACGCCAGGTTGTCGTCGGCATTGCCCACCAGCTGTTGCGCCGGCAGGTTCAGGCCGGCGTTTTTCAGCACCTTGTGGGTCAGGCTCTTGTTCTGGCACAGGGTCATGCTGATCGCACTGGTCAAGTCGCTCAGCGATTCCCGGCAGCGAACCCGCCGGCTGCCATGCACCAGGGTGAACAGCCCGGCCTCGGCGTCATCGACCTGAACTTCGATGCCGCGCCGGTGTGCTTCCTCGACGATGATCCGCGCGTACGGGTTGAATTGCGCCTCGGGCCCCGGCCCGAGGAACAACGGCTGGTTGATGCCGTTCTTGCGCTTGATGGCGAAGGTCGAGAGGTTACGGAAGCCGAGCTTGGCGTAGAGATTCTTCGCCAGGCGATTGTCGTGCAGCACCGACAGGTCCAGGTAGCTCAAGCCACGGCTCATGAAATGCTCGATGAGATGGCGCACCAGCACTTCGCCGACGCCAGGCCGCGAACATTGCGGGTCCACCGCCAGGCACCAGAGGCTGCTGCCGTTTTCCGGGTCGTTGAACGCTTTCTGGTGGTTGAGGCCCATGACGCTGCCGATCACCGCGCCGGTGTCGTCGTCTTCGGCCAGCCAGTACACCGGGCCGCCCTGGTGACGCGGGGTCAGGCGCTCGGGATCAATGGGCAGCATGCCGCGAGCCTGGTAGAGCTGATTGATGGCTTGCCAATCGCTGTCGCTCTGGGCCCGGCGGATCCGGAAGCCGCGAAACACTCGCGTGGCTTGGCGATAATCGCTGAACCACAGGCGCAGGGTATCCGACGGGTCCAGGAACAGGTGCGCAGGTTCCAGCCCCAGCACTTGCTGGGGCGCGGCGACATACAAGGCAATGTCGCGCTCGCCGGGTTGCTCGTTGAGCAGCTCCTGGGCCAGGGTCGCCGGGTCCGGAAAGGTATGGCCGATTAGCAAGCGGCCCCAGCCGCAATGCACAGCGATCGGAGCGGCGCCCAGTTCGCTGCCATCTTCGGCCAGGCGCGCCTGCAAGCGTTCGTAGGACGGTGGTTGGCCGCGCAAAAGACGTTGGTTGTGAAGGGTCGGGTGGGGTTTCATCAGTCAGATTCCTTGCTCGCTGAGCCACAGGTTCAGCGCCGCCAATTGCCATAACCGCGAGCCGCGCAAAGGCGTGAGCTGGCCGTTGGGGTCGGTCAGCAAACGGTCGAGCATGGTCGGGTTGAACAAGCCGCGATCCTGGCTCGGGTCCAGCAGCAGTTCGCGAACCCAGGCCAGGGTATTGCCTTCCAGATGCTTGAGCCCTGGGACCGGGAAGTAGCCTTTCTTGCGGTCGATGACCTCGCTGGGGATAACCCGGCGGGCCGCTTCCTTGAGCACCTGCTTGCCGCCATCGGGCAGCTTGAATTTCGCCGGCACCCGTGCGGAAAGCTCCACCAGCCGGTAGTCGAGGAATGGCGTGCGCGCTTCCAGGCCCCAGGCCATGGTCATGTTGTCGACGCGCTTGACCGGGTCGTCCACCAGCATCACGGTGCTGTCCAGGCGCAGGGCCTTGTCGACGGCCGCATCGGCGCCCGGCTGGGCGAAGTGCTCCTTGACGAAGTCACCGGCGGCGTCGTTGGCCGTCAGCCATTCAGGCTGCACGGTCGCGGCATATTCTTCATAGCTGCGGTCGAAGAATGCCGCGCGATAGGCGGCGTACGGGTCGCTGGCGCCGTCCACCTGCGGATACCAGTGGTAACCGGCGAACAGTTCGTCGGCACCCTGGCCGCTTTGCACCACCTTGCAGTGCTTGGCGACTTCCCGCGACAACAGGTAAAAGGCGATGCAGTCGTGGCTGACCATCGGCTCGCTCATGGCGCGAAACGCAGCCGGCAGTTGTTCGATGATTTCTTTCTCATCGATGCGCAACTGATGATGGCGGGTGCCGTAGTGCTTGGCGATCAGGTCCGAATACTGGAACTCGTCACCGCGCTCGCCGCCGGCGTCCTGGAAGCCGATGGAGAAGGTGGACAGGTCTTCCACGCCCACTTCACGCAACAGGCCGACGAGCATGCTCGAATCGACACCGCCCGAGAGCAGCACGCCCACGTCGACGGCGGCGCGCTGGCGAATGGCGACGGCTTCGCGGGTGCTGTCGAGCACGCGATCGATCCAGTCTTCCAGGTTGAGGTTCTGTTCATCGGCCCGTGGGCCATAGGGCAGCGTCCACCAGGTTTTCTGTTCGGTGCGACCGTCCGCTTCGATGCGCATCCAGGTCGCCGGTGGCAGTTTTTCAATGCCCGCCAACAAGGTGCGTGGCGCCGGGACGACCGCGTGGAAATTCAAGTAATGATTGAGGGCGATCGGGTCAAGCACCGGATTGATGTCGCCACCCTTGAGCAGGGCCGGCAACGCCGAGGCAAAGCGCAGGCGCTGGCCGGTACGCGACAGGTACAGCGGCTTGACGCCGAGACGGTCGCGAGCAATGAACAGCCGCTTGGCGTCGCGTTCCCAGATGGCGAAGGCGAACATGCCATTGAGTTTGGGCAGCAGGGCTTCGCCCCAGGCGTGATAACCCTTGAGCAACACTTCGGTGTCGCCGCCAGAGTAGAAGGTGTAGCCCAGGCCTTCGAGTTCGCTGCGCAGTTCCGGGTAGTTGTAGATCGCGCCGTTGAATGCCAGGGACAGGCCCAGTTGATTGTCGATCATCGGCTGGGCCGAACCATCGGACAGGTCCATGATTTTCAGGCGCCGGTGGCCGAGGGCGATCGGCCCCTGGCTATGAAAGCCCCACGCGTCAGGGCCGCGAGGGGCCAGGTGATGGGTGATGCGCTCTACGGCCGCAAGGTCCGCAGGTTGTTGATCGAAACGTAACTCTCCAGCTAATCCGCACATGTGGTGTGAACCCTTTGTATTTCGGCATGTGTGTCGCTACTGGTGATTCTCTCGTACCGTTTTCGTACCACTTCCCACTCGGTCCAGATTATCCAGCTCTGCCAGTCACTTTCGGGAAGTGATCCACTTGGCGTAGGCGGAAAGCAGTACTTGCACGCTGTGCCCGAGCCGGGCGGCGATGAATGCATGGATCCATGCCGGACATCAAACACATCGTGGCGTACATATGGCGCGTGTCATACATTCTGCGATGCCGAATTCCTAACTTCCGCAGCGCGCTCAGCCAGTAGCGTTTGGGACCTGTTTCGGATCGGGTGAATCGCTTCGGCCATCTCCCGATCATTCCGGCGCGAACGATATCGGATCGTTACGCCGTTAAGGTCTGGTTTTTTCGAGTACTCCTAACCCCGGATCGTTCAATAAAACTTACAGAATGCTTTCGTCTTGGCATGCCTTGGTTCCACTCCAGGTTTAGGCCGCTACAAGACAGTGCGGCCTCGGGCCGTACTGCGGTGGGGAAGGTAAGCGTCGATGGCCCGTAGACGCCGTGAGGCGCTGCGCCTCGGCCAGCGCGACTGATTCATGGGCGGAGCATGATGATTGGCGCATAGGACATGTGACTGATTTGCTACAGTGCAATGGCTGAAATCTAGAGAAACAATTCGCGTTAGCGTATCCTGCCACTCTCCGTCAATTGCTAGCGAGCTGAAGCGTGCCGATACAGCTTGATCGGTAGCGGTTCGGCTCCTCAAGACGATTTTAGATCCAGGAAGGGTTAGTATGTCTGCTGTACAAGAGTCCACACGAATAAACAGCCATGGCGAAGCGCTGGTGCCTACTGTTGCAGCCGCAATTTCGCTGCCGATAGTTTTATTTTCTCTCATGGGGTACGACATAAATCCGGCGTTTTTGCTGGCTCCCCTTATCGGTATGGCGTTTCTAAAGAGCTTTGGGCGAACAACGGTTGCCTATATGTCAGCAATGACGCTGGGGCTTGTTTCAATTTTCGTAGCTAACACATTGTTGCCTGATGGCGAGTTGGTCAGGCATATATTGTCCCTGGTCCTCATCATGTTTGCCCCGTCATTTCTTTTTCTTGGGAAATACGTATCCAAGAAACACGGTGTCGATAAGGCATTCTATTGGTTGTCGGTATTTTCGGCATTATTTCTGATCGTTGTTACGGTTCGGATTTTTATGCTTGATCAAGCCGTTCGTATATATATTGGTCCACTTGGACTCGCCGCGATGAATGCGGAATTCTTCGGCTTGCCGGTATTCGCATCATTTGGCGTGTTGAGCCTCGCGCACCTTATCTGTTTGCAGGCAATGGTGCTTTGCGGGGCTTTTATCGCCGGCAAGGCTAGTAAGCCTATGCTGGCGTTATTCTGGATCGCGCTGTTCTGTGCCTCCTTTCTTATCATTGGCAGCGATTCGCGTAGCGCACAAGTTCTACTGGCATGGATCCTGGGAACGATAGTCGTTTATGCATGGCGTCATGCAGGTGCCCGGCGCGTCTGTGGCGTAGCTATACTTGCGATCTTGATGGCGTTTGCTGTTAGTTACTTCAGAGGCATAAGCGAAAGCCGATTGGTGACTTCCATTGAAGCCTTCTCAGGTGATGAGGCTCCAGCAGTAAAAGAAGGTAAAAGTGCACCAAAGGAATGGGAAAAGCAGGCCGATCAATTCGCTACCGGCCGCATCGAATTAATAGTCGCTGGCCTCAAGGAAGTTTCTGTGAGCCCGGTTATCGGCAATGGCTTTGGAAGCTACGGGCGATATGGAGATTCGGCCAACGAACAATCGAAAGGTCTAAAGGCGAACAGTTCCACCCACGTCTATTACTTGACCCTGCTTTGGAAGGGGGGGGTAATTTTCTTTATTCCGTTTATTGCAATGATCCTGCTCAATCTGAGGGCAGCGGTCATCGGTACCAAGGCAACTGAAGGTTCAGCGGAACGCTTCTTTGCCTGGGCCGCCGTCCTAATGGCCTTTGGCCCGATGGCGTTGGCCTGGGACATTCTGATCGTTCCGAGCGCTGGTGCGTTGGCCTTTTTCCTGTTTGGTCTGTTGGGTGGCTTGAAGAATAGAGCCGCGGTGATTCAAGCAATCACATAATCTTCAGTCGGGTTCCAATTTTTTGGTCGGTTGATGGCCATCGTCAATCGATATCAGACCTTGCCCCGAATCACCGCCCGCAAGGCAAACCGGTTCGGGTGGCAGGCCTCGGCGACGCTTCGCGGCAGTGGCAGCGGTTCGTTGTCCAGCCAGGCGGCGATCAGTTCGCCCGACAGCGGCGCGGTGATCAGGCCTCGGGAGCCGTGCCCGCTGTTGACGTACAGGCCGTCGAGCCAGGGGCACGGTGTGTTCGGCACTTGGCGCGCATCCTTGCCCAGGGCCGCGTAGGTTTCGACGAACGCCCGGCTGTCAGCCAGCGGTCCGACAATCGGCAGGTAATCCGGGCTGGTGCAACGGAACGCCGCGCGGCCTTCCAGGCGCTGCGGATCGAGGGTGTCGGCGTTCAGGCGGTCCACCAGATCGTGGGAGATTTCTTCGAGCATCTGCAGGTTGCCGGCGTGCTCGGCGGCGGTGGGGGTCAGGTCATCGCTGTGAAAATCGAAACTGGCGCCCAGGGTGTGCTCGCCCATTCGCGGTGGCGCCACGTAGCCTTCGGCGCAGACCACTGTCGCCAGGCTTTGGCTGCGGATGGTTTGCGCCAGCCGCGTGATCTGCCCGCGAATGCGCTTGAGGGGTAACTCGGCCGCCGGTTCGAAGTGTTTGATCTCGGCAGCGCTGGCGAGGATTGCCACCGGGGCGCTGGCCAGGCAACGTTGGCCGTCCCAAGCCTGCCATTGGCCGTCGACACGTCGCAGTTCAAGCACTTCGCGATGTGGCTGCACGGTAATCGCAGCAGCCGAGGCGTGCCAGCGGCACAGGGCTGGCGGGTGTACCCAGCCGCCTTCGGGATAGAGCAGGCCGCCACAGGCCAGGCCGATGCCGGACTGCGCCGCGGCTTCGGCGCGATCGACAATTCGCAGCAGGCCCGCTGGAAACGCCTCGGCCAGTTGGCGCTGGCGTTGGCCTTCCTTCTCGTTGAAGGCCAACTGCAAGACTCCGCATCCGTCCCAGTCGAGGCCCCGTTGCAAGTTTTCGAGCAAGCGCCGGGTGTAGCCGAAACCGCTGAGGATCATCTGCGACAACGCCGTGCCGTGGGCCGACAACTTGAGGTACAGCACGCCCTGGGGGTTGCCGGACGCTTCCTCGGCCAACCCGGCGTGACGCTCCAGCAAGGTCACTCGCCAGCCGCGAGCCGCGAGACTCGCCGCGCTGGCGCAACCGGCCAGGCCGCCGCCGATCACCAGCGCATGGCGTTCGCCAGCCGGCGGGGCGGGGCGGGCATACCAGGGCTTGGCTGGGGCGGGTTTGGGCACCTGGTCCGGCCAGCCGAGAAATACCCCACGGAGAATTTCCCACTTGTGGCCGATGCCCGGGGTGCGCTTCATCTTGAAGCCCGCCGCATTGAGCAGCCTGCGCACCCAACCGGTGCTGGTAAAGGTGCTGAGGGTGGCGCCGGGCGCTGCCAGCCGCGCCAGTTCGGCGAACAGCTCGGCGGTCCACATATCCGGGTTTTTCGCCGGGGCAAAACCGTCAAGGAACCAGGCGTCGATCTGTCCGTCCAGCTGCGGCAGTTGCTCCAGTGCATCGCCAATCAACAGGGTCAATGTCACTCGCCCGCCCGCCAGGGTCATGCGCTGGAAACCCTGGTGAATCGCGACGTACTGCTCAAGTAATTGATCAGCCTGGCACTTGAGCTCCGGCCACAGGGCAAGGGCTCGACGCAGATCCTCGGGGCACAGGGGAAATTTTTCGACGCTGACAAAATGCAAGCGCGCACCGGTCGGTGCGCATTCTTCGAACAGCTGCCAGGCGCAGAGAAAATTCAGCCCGGTGCCAAATCCGGTTTCGCCGATCACCAGTTGTCCGTGCTCCGCCAGCGCGGCGAAACGCTCGGCCAGGTTGTTCTGCGCAAGGAACACGTAGCGGGTTTCCTCCAGGCCCGACTGGTCGGAGAAATACACGTCGCCGAATACCCGGGAGCGGGGGCGACCCTGGTCATCCCAGTCGAGTTGGGCGTGGTGCTGGATGGGCGTCATGGCTGGCTCGGTCAAAACAAGGTCGCCATTCTAGCCGATCAGCGCGGCAATGCCTGATCCAGGGCAAGCGTGGGCACGTCTGAAGGGAATCTGCTGCGCAGCGGCGTATCCAATCCGCTAGTCTTGCCCCATTCCTGGAAGGAGCTGTCCATGTTCGAATCCGCTGAAATCGGTCACGTCGTCGACAAAGAAACCTATGACGCCGAGGTACCGGCATTGCGTGAAGCATTGCTCGAAGCTCAGTACGAGTTGCATCAGCAAGGCCGCTTCCCGGTCATTATCCTGATCAACGGCATCGAAGGCGCGGGCAAGGGCGAGACGGTTAAATTGCTCAACGAGTGGATGGATCCGCGGCTGATCGAGGTGCGCACCTTCGACCAGCAGACCGACGAGGAACTGGCGCGGCCACCGGCCTGGCGCTATTGGCGGATGCTGCCGGCGAAGGGACGGATGGGAATCTTTTTTGGCAACTGGTACAGCCAGATGCTCCAGGGGCGGGTGCATGGCGAGTTCAAGGATCCACGGCTCGATCAGGCGATCAACGGCGCCGAGCGTCTGGAGAAGATGCTCTGCGATGAGGGTGCGCTGATCTTCAAATTCTGGTTCCACCTCTCCAAGAAACAGATGAAGGCCCGCCTGAAAAGTCTCAAGGACGACCCGCTGCACAGTTGGCGGATCAGCCCCTTGGACTGGCAGCAGTCCCAGACCTACGACAAGTTCGTCAAATACGGCGAGCGCGTGTTGCGCCGCACCAGTCGCGACTATGCGCCCTGGCATGTGATCGAAGGCGTGGATGCCTGTTATCGCAGCCTCGCGGTCGGGCAGATTTTGCTCGAAGGCCTGCGCCAGGCCCTGGACCGACCGAAGATCAGCCCGGAAAAAGTCAACGTGGCAGCATTGCCGGCACTGGACGACCAAGTGACCTTGCTCGACAGCCTCGACATGACGCTGCGCCTGGACAAGGCCGATTATGAGGAGCAGTTGATCACCGAGCAGGCCCGCTTCGCCGGGCTGCTGCGGGACAAACGCATGCGCCGGCACGCCTTGGTGGCGGTGTTCGAAGGTAACGACGCGGCCGGCAAGGGCGGGGCGATCCGCCGGGTCGCGGCGGCGCTCGACCCGCGTCAGTACAGCATCGTGCCGATTGCCGCGCCCACCGAGGAAGAGCGCGCCCACCCCTACATGTGGCGTTTCTGGCGACACATTCCGGCGCGGGGCAAGTTCACCATGTTCGACCGCTCCTGGTACGGGCGGGTATTGGTGGAGCGGGTCGAAGGTTTTTGCAGCCGTGCCGACTGGCTGCGAGCCTACGGTGAAATCAACGACTTCGAAGAACAACTGGCCGATGCCGGCGTGGTGGTGGTGAAGTTCTGGCTGGCCATTGACAAGGAGACCCAACTGGAGCGCTTCCAGGAACGCGAGGAAATTCCGTTCAAGCGGTTCAAGATCACCGAGGATGATTGGCGCAACCGTGACAAGTGGGATGCCTATCGGTCGGCGGTCTGCGACATGGTCGATCGCACCAGCACCGAGATATCGCCGTGGACCCTGGTGGAAGCCAACGACAAGCGTTGGGCCCGGGTCAAGGTATTGCGTACCCTCAACGACGCGCTGGAGGCCGCGTTCGAACGTTCCGCCAGGCAGGCGCGCAAAAAGAAATAGGCCGATGGCGGCGCATACGCGGGGTGAATGATTGTCGCGTTCGGTTATGGGCTGGATTTATCCTCGAATCCACTCCTGAACCGATAACAACAATGAGGTAACCGCCATGCGTGAAGTGGTGATCGTCGACAGCGTACGGACCGGCCTGGCCAAGTCCTTTCGCGGCAAGTTCAACATGACCCGCCCGGACGACATGGCGGCCCATTGCGTCAACGCGTTGCTGGCGCGTAACGATATCGACCCGGCCAGCGTCGAGGACTGCATCGTCGGCGCCGGTTCCAACGAAGGCGCCCAAGGCTACAACATCGGGCGCAACGTGGCGGTGCTCTCGCAACTGGGCATCGGCACGGCCGGGATGACCCTGAACCGCTTCTGTTCCTCGGGCCTGCAAGCCATCGCCATCGCCGCCAACCAGATCGCCTCCGGCTGCAGCGAGATCATCGTCGCCGGTGGCGTGGAATCCATCAGCCTGACGATGAAAAGCGTCAACACTGACAACCTGATCAACCCCTTGCTCAAGGAACAGGTGCCGGGGATCTACTTCCCCATGGGCCAGACCGCCGAGATCGTCGCGCGCCGTTACCAGGTCAGCCGCGATGAGCAGGACCGCTACGCCTTGCAGAGCCAGCAGCGCACTGCCCGGGCCCAGGCAGCCGGGCTGTTCGACGATGAAATCGTGCCGATGGCGGTGAAGTATCGGGTCGAGGACAAGACCACCGGTGCGGTGCAGATCGTTGACGGGGTGGTTGATCGCGATGATTGCAACCGCCCCGATACCACGTATGAAAGCCTGGCCGGGCTGAAACCGGTGTTCGCCGAAGACGGTTCGGTGACGGCGGGCAACTCTTCGCAGTTATCCGATGGCGCCTCGATGACCCTGGTGATGAGCCTGGAAAAAGCCCTGGCATTGGGGCTCAAGCCCAAGGCATTTTTCCGTGGCTTTACCGTGGCCGGCTGCGAGCCGGACGAGATGGGCATCGGCCCGGTGTTCTCGGTGCCCAGATTGCTCCAGGCCAAGGGTTTGCAGATCGGCGATATCGATTTGTGGGAGCTCAACGAGGCGTTTGCATCCCAGTGCCTGTACAGCCGCAATCGGCTGGAGATCGATAACGAGAAATACAACGTCAACGGCGGCTCGATTTCCATCGGTCACCCGTTCGGCATGACCGGCTCGCGGCAGGTGGGGCATCTGGTGCGGGAGCTGCAACGGCGCAGCCTGCGCTACGGCGTCGTGACCATGTGCGTGGGCGGCGGGATGGGGGCAACGGGGTTGTTCGAGGCGGTCAGATAAACGCAGCCCAAGCCTTTCGTGGCGAGGGAGCTTGCTCCCGCTCGGCTGCGAAGCAGTCGCCGCTTTTTTCCTGGGGTAAACCGTAGGGGGCCGCTTGGCGGCCCAGCGGGAGCAAGCTCCCTCGCCACGGGTTTTTCTGCTTAGCTGGCAACCTTGGTCAGCTGCAGCATCCGCTGGATATACGCCGCTATCTCCCGCTCCGCAGCCTCGCGGCTTTCGAACGGACCTTCCTGGGTGCCTTCGCGCGTATCGAAATAGAACTTGCCATTTTCCCGGACGATCCGATCGCTGCTGCGGTAAATCGTCTTGGGAGCATCTGTATCTTCGGCGCGCGTTCCAGGCATTTCGGTCTCCATTGGGGGCTGCGTGGTCGTTTCAATTGAGCATATGTGGTGCCGCCGTTTTGCGCCTTTCCAGCCGATCGACGGCTACGACCCTTACAATTCCATCAGCGTCGCAGCGCCAACTGTCCCTGTGTTGCCGAGCGATTCGGACCTAGAATGCTCGTTCATGTATTGGCTTCGAGGGTTGCATGCACATATCGTCCGGTCGCTGGGTCTACGGCCTGTTCCTCGCCCTGCTGACCGCCTTGTTGTGGGGAATCCTGCCGATCAAGCTCAAGCAAGTGCTGCAGGTGATGGATCCGGTAACGGTGACCTGGTTTCGGCTGACGGTGTCCGGTGGCCTGCTGTTCATCTACCTGGCGGCAACCCGACGCCTGCCCAGCCGCAAGGTGCTCGGCCCCCGTGGCGGTTGGCTGGTAGGCATGGCGGTGCTGGGGCTGGTGGGCAATTATGTGCTGTACCTGATGGGCCTGAACCGCCTGAGCCCCGGCACCGCCCAACTGGTGGTGCAGATGGGGCCGATCATGTTGCTGGTCGCCAGTCTGTTTGTATTCAAGGAGCGTTTCAGCGTGGGGCAGGGCATTGGTTTGCTGGTGCTGCTGATCGGTTTTGCGCTGTTCTTCAATCAGCGCCTCGTCGAATTGCTGACATCCCTGAGCGAGTACACCGCCGGCGTTCTGTTGGTGTTGCTGGCCTCGACTGTCTGGACGTTCTATGCCCTGGGCCAGAAGCAATTGCTGACGGTGTGGAATTCACTGCAAGTGATGATGGTGATCTACCTGTTCTGTGCGCTGTTGCTCACGCCGTGGGTGCATCCACTGGAAGCGTTGCAACTGAGCCCGCTGCAAGGCTGGTTATTGCTGGCCTGCTGTCTCAACACGCTGATTGCCTATGGCGCGTTCGCCGAGGCATTGGCGCATTGGGAGGCTTCGCGGGTCAGCGCGACGCTGGCGATCACGCCGCTGGTGACCTTCGCCGCCGTGGCGATGGCTGCCTGGCGGTGGCCCGACTACGTGCACGCCGAACAGATCAATCTGCTGGGTTACGGTGGGGCAGTGCTGGTGGTATTGGGGTCGGCGCTGGTGGCGCTGGGGCCATCGCTCATCGCCGGGCTCAGGGCCCGGCGCGAACGCCTGGCGCTGGGGCGTTAGCCCTCTGTGGGAGCTAGCCTGCTCGCGAAAGCGGTGGATCAGCCGGCACACGAGTTGACTGACACATCGCCTTCGCGAGCAGGCTCGCTCCCACATGGATTTCAAGTCGGCACAATAACGCAGCCAACCCAAATCCTGTGGGAGCGAGCCTGCTCGCGAAGCGGTATCTCAGCCCAACGAAAACTCAGCCCTGGCCACCCGCCTCCAACATGTTCTCCGGCCTGACCCAGGCGTCGAACTCTTCATCGGTCAGGTACCCCAACTGCACCGCTGCCTCCCGTAGCGTCAGCCCTTCGCCGTAGGCTTTCTTGGCGATCTCCGCTGACTTGTCGTAGCCGATATGCGGATTCAGCGCCGTCACCAGCATCAGACCACGCTCCAGGTGCGCGGCCATCTGCTCGGCATCCGGTTCGAGGCCGGCGATGCAGTGCTGCTGGAAGTTGCTGCAGCCATCGGCCAGCAGGCGGATCGATTGCAGCAGGTTGTGGATGATCACCGGCTTGAACACGTTCAACTGCAAGTGTCCCTGACTGGCGGCAAAACCGATCGCCACGTCATTGCCCAATACCTGGCACGCCAGCATCGACAAGGCTTCACACTGGGTCGGGTTGACCTTGCCAGGCATGATGGAGCTGCCCGGTTCGTTGGCCGGCAATTTCACTTCGGCGAATCCCGCCCGCGGCCCGGAGCCCAGCAGGCGCAGGTCATTGGCGATTTTCATCAGCGTCACGGCCAGGGTTTTCAAAGCGCCGGACAACGTGGTCAGCGGTTCATGACCTGCCAGTGCGGCGAACTTGTTCGGCGCGGTGACAAACGGCAGCCCGGACAGCGCCGCGAGTTCAGCGGCAATCGCTTCGCCGAAACCATGCGGCGAATTCAGCCCGGTACCCACCGCCGTGCCGCCCTGGGCCAGCTCGCAGACCGCCGGCAACGAAGCGCGGATCGCCCGCTCGGCGTAGTCGAGTTGGGCAATGAAGGCGGACAGTTCCTGGCCGAACGTGATCGGCGTGGCATCCATCATGTGGGTGCGGCCGGTCTTGACCAGTTTCATATGGCGCGCCGCCAGTTCCGCGAGGCCGCCGGACAACTCGCTGATGGCCGGCAGCAATTGCTGGTACACGGCCTGGGCGGCGGCGATGTGCATGGCGGTGGGGAAGCAGTCGTTGGAGCTCTGGGACCGGTTGACATGGTCGTTGGGATGCACCGGGCTCTTGCCGCCACGGGGGTTGCCCGCCAGCTCGTTGGCGCGCCCGGCAATCACCTCGTTGACGTTCATGTTGCTCTGGGTTCCGCTGCCGGTCTGCCAGACCACCAGGGGAAACTGATCGTCATGCTGGCCGGCCAGCACCTCGTCGGCCGCCTGTTCGATCAGGCGGGCGATGTCGGCAGGCAAGTCGCCATTGCGGTCGTTGACCCGCGCGGCGGCTTTCTTGACCAGCGCCAGGGCATGCAGCACCGACAGCGGCATGCGTTCGTTGCCAATGGCAAAGTTGATCATCGAGCGCTGTGTCTGGGCGCCCCAATAGGCTTCATCCGGGACTTCAACCTGGCCAAGGCTGTCGGTTTCGATACGGCTCATCGGGTCAAACTCCTGTAGGGCTGAATGCGCAGTTTAGGCCCTGACGGGCGTCACCGGTTCCCTCAATCTAGGGCTGGCCGGTTCGGCCCGTCAATCAGTCGAGCCAAGTACAGGGTTGAGCCCCGGCGTTTTTTAGGCGCAGAATGGTCGCCCTTGGGGTTTTACCTCGCCTGTTAGAAAAGGAAACTCGATGACCCGTCTTCGTGCCATCTGTACCGCAGTTGCTCTGGTGTGTGCCAGCGGCCCTGTTCTTGCCGATACCGCCAGCCACAACGCCAGTGCCGAAGCGTTCCTGACCCTGGCGCACGCTGACAAGCTGGGTACCCCGGTGTACATGCAGGTACAGCAGATGTTTGCCCAGCGCTTTGAGCAGACCAAGGCTCCCGAGTCGAAAAAAGCCACCCTGGAAACGTACCAGGCCAAGGCCAATGCCGCCCTGGACCAGGCGATCGGCTGGAACAAGCTCAAGCCGGACATGGTCAAGCTCTACACTTCCAATTTCAGCGAATCGGAGCTCAAGGACCTGGTGTCCTTCTATCAGTCTCCCCTGGGTAAGAAAGTCCTGGAAAAAATGCCGCAGCTGACCCAGCAATCGGCGCAACTGACCCAGGCCAAGCTGGAAAGCGCGGTGCCGGTAGTCAACAAGCTGCTGGCCGACATGACCGCCGAGCTCGAGCCGAAAGCCGCCGCCCCGGCCAAGAAAAAGCCATAAGCGGAGCCCTGGCATGAGCATGCAACAACGCATTGAATCGACCCTCGGGCTGCTGCAGCCCGAGCACCTGCAAGTGCTCGATGAAAGCCACATGCACAGCCGTGGGCTTGAGACCCACTTCAAGGCAGTGGTGGTCAGCCAGCAGTTCGAGGGGCTCAATCGGGTCAAGCGACACCAGAAGGTCTACGGCACGCTGGGCGAGCTGATGGGTGAATTCCATGCGCTGGCGCTGCACACCTACACGCCTGAAGAATGGGCCCAGCTCGACGCGGCCCCGGCATCGCCGACCTGTGCCGGTGGCAGTAAGCACTGATATTTGAGACAAAGGCTCTTGCTCCTAAAGCCACATGTTTTTTGCTAGAATCCGCAACGCGCCGCTCACCCCGGCGCGTTTTTTTTCGCATCCGGTTCACCCTTTGCGAGGGTAGCCACCTGGAGAGATACCCATGACACCACCGATTGTCGTGGCGGCACTGTATAAGTTCGTCACCCTGGAAGATTACGTCGAGCTGCGTGAGCCCCTGCTCAAGGCGATGCTCGACAACGGCATCAAAGGAACCTTGCTGATTGCCGAGGAAGGCATCAACGGTACCGTTTCCGGCACCCGCGAAGGCATCGACGGGCTGATGGCCTGGCTCAAGAACGACCCGCGCATGGACGACATCGACCACAAGGAGTCGTACTGCGACGAGCAGCCGTTCTACCGCACCAAGGTCAAGCTCAAGAAAGAGATCGTTACCCTCGGCGTAGAAGGCGTGGACCCGAACAAGCGGGTCGGCACCTATGTCGAACCGCAAGACTGGAACGCGCTGATCAGCGATCCGGAAGTGCTGCTGATCGATACTCGCAACGACTATGAAGTCTCCATTGGCACCTTCGAAGGCGCGATCGATCCCAAGACCGCCAGCTTCCGCGAGTTTCCCGAGTACATCAAAGCCAACTTCGACCCGGCCCGGCACAAGAAAGTCGCGATGTTCTGCACCGGTGGCATTCGCTGTGAAAAAGCCTCGAGCTTCATGCTCAATGAGGGTTTCGAAGAGGTCTACCACCTCAAGGGCGGGATCCTCAAATACCTCGAAGAGGTGCCTCAGGAAGAGACCAAATGGCGCGGCGACTGCTTTGTCTTCGACAACCGCGTGACCGTGCGCCACGATCTCAGCGAAGGCGACTACGATCAGTGCCATGCCTGTCGCACCCCGATCAGCGCAGAGGATCGTGCGTCGGAGCATTATTCGCCTGGCATCAGTTGCCCGCATTGCTGGGACAAGCTGAGCGAAAAGACCCGCCGCAGCGCCATCGACCGGCAAAAGCAGATCGAACTGGCCAAGGCGCGCAACATGCCGCATCCGATCGGCTACAACTACAAGCAATCATCTTCCGAGGCTTGAGCCATGGCGTCGCGCCTGCTGTATGTGATGGACCCGATGTGTTCCTGGTGCTGGGGCTTCGCCCCGGTGGCCGAAGCGTTGGCCGAGCAGGCGCAGGCGGCGGGCGTGGAGTTGCACCTGGTGGTGGGCGGCTTGCGCACCGGCAGCGGTTCGGCTCTCGAGCCGACGACCCGACGCTACATTCTCGAACACTGGCAGGCCGTTACCCAGGCCACCGGCCAGCCGTTCAAGCTTGAAGGCGCGTTGCCGGACGGTTTTGTCTACGACACCGAACCCGCATGCCGCGCCTTGGTGACGGCCCGCAGCCTGGCGCCGGACCTGGCCTGGCAGTTACTGAAGCTGATCCAGCAGGCGTTTTATGTACAAGGCCGCGACGTGACCCACGCCAGCGTCCTGGTGGAACTGGCCGAACAGGCCGGGCTGCCACGCATCGAGTTTGCCGCGGCATTCGACCGCGCCGACCAGCATGCCGCCACCGCCGCCGACTTCACCTGGGTGCAAGACCTTGGCATCGCCGGATTCCCTACGATGCTGGCCGAACGGGACGGCCAGTTGGCCTTGCTGACCAACGGCTACCAACCGTTGGACCAGCTGTCGCCATTGCTGGGGCGCTGGCTGGAGCGTGCGGCCTGTGCCTGACCTGCCCGCAGATGACGCATCGACCTCGCGGCGCATCGACCGGTTGAGCTGGACGGAAATCCGTCGCCTGGCCCTTACGCACAAAAAAGCCCTGTGGATCGCCAACGGCGTCGCCGTGCTGGCGACGCTGTGCAGCGTACCGATTCCGTTGTTGCTGCCGCTGCTGGTGGACGAAGTGCTGTTGGGCCACGGCGATGCGGCATTGAAGGTCATGAACCAGGCGCTGCCGAGCGCTTGGCAGAGCGCTGCCGGCTACATCGGATTGATGTTGCTGGTGACCTTGGCCCTGCGCTGCGGCGCATTGCTGTTCAACGTGTTGCAGGCACGGCTGTTCGCCAGTCTCGCCAAGGACATCGTCTATCGCATCCGCATCCGGTTGATCGAGCGCCTCAAGCGGATTTCCCTTGGCGAATACGAAAGCCTGGGCAGCGGTACGGTGACGACGCACCTGGTCACCGACCTGGACACCCTCGACAAATTTGTTGGCGAAACCCTGAGCCGGTTCCTGGTGGCGATGCTGACCCTGGTAGGCACCGCGGGCATCCTGGTATGGATGCATTGGAAACTGGCGCTGCTGATCCTGCTGTTCAACCCGCTGGTGATCTACGCCACAGTGCAGTTGGGCAAACGGGTCAAGCACCTCAAGAAGCTGGAGAATGACAGCACCTCGCGCTTCACCCAGGCCCTGACCGAAACCCTGGATGCGATCCAGGAAGTGCGCGCCGGCAATCGCCAGGGGTTTTTCCTTGGACGCCTGGGCACGCGCGCCCGGGAAGTGCGCGACTACGCGGTGAGCTCGCAGTGGAAAACCGACGCCTCGAACCGCGCCAGTGGTTTGCTGTTCCAGTTCGGCATCGATATTTTTCGCGCGGCGGCCATGCTTACCGTGCTGTTCTCCGACCTGTCGATCGGCCAGATGCTCGCGGTGTTCAGCTACCTGTGGTTCATGATCGGCCCGGTCGAGCAACTGCTTAATTTGCAGTACGCCTACTACGCGGCGGGTGGGGCATTGAACCGTATCAACGAACTGCTGGCGCGCGCCGACGAGCCCCAGTACAGCGGTGGCGTCGATCCTTTCAAGGGGCGCGACACCGTGGGCATCGACATCCAGGGGCTCAGCTTCGGTTATGGCGAGGAAAAGGTGCTCGACCAATTGAACCTGTCCATTTCGCCGGGGGAAAAGGTCGCCATCGTCGGGGCCAGCGGGGGCGGTAAAAGTACCCTGGTGCAACTGCTGCTGGGGCTCTACACGCCACAGTCCGGCAGCATCCGCTTTGGCGGCGCAACGCAGCAAGAGATCGGCCTGGAAACCATCCGCGAAAATGTCGCGGTGGTCCTGCAACATCCTGCGCTGTTCAACGACACGGTGCGCGCCAATTTGTCCATGGGCCGCGAGCGCAGCGATGAGGCTTGCTGGCGAGCCCTGGCGATTGCCCAACTGGACGAAACAGTGCGGGCGCTTCCGATGGGGCTGGAGAGCATCGTCGGGCGTTCCGGCGTAAGGCTGTCGGGCGGGCAACGCCAGCGACTGGCGATCGCCCGCATGGTCCTGGCCGATCCGCGCGTGGTGATTCTCGACGAAGCCACGTCCGCGCTGGACGCGGCTACGGAATACAACCTTCACCAGGCGTTGGCGCGGTTCCTGAGCGGGCGCACCACGTTGATCATCGCCCATCGGTTGTCGGCGGTGAAACAGGCTGACCGGGTATTGGTGTTCGACGGCGGGCAGATCGCCGAAGACGGCGACCATTTGCAGCTGATTGCCGAGGGTGGCCTGTACGCCCGGCTCTACGGTCATTTGCAACAAATACAGCGACCTTGAGTTTCGTGCACTTTTCTGCGCTTAGTATCGGAAAAAAATCAGCCAAATCCGTCGATTCTTCCAAATCTCCATCCTGAGCCGGGCGATCCGAACATCCAGTCCTTCGAAGGGTCGAAAACTAGCCTAGGCTGTTGAGTCAGGAACGGAATTCTCGCGGGTGCTCTATTGGCAATGCCTGTGCAAGGGACCTCATGAAGCAAAAGCGGACTCTCGGAACGCCTCGGTTGTTGGGCATCGTCTGGCCCTTTATCGCCGTCGTGCTATTTCAAGCATTGCTAGGAGGCGTCAGCCTTTATGTCCTGTCCGCAGTTCGCGGCTACGTGGCGGGGGAGAGCCTTTGGTCCAAGGGCCAGAAAGACGCCATCTATTACCTCAATCTTTACGCCGACAGCCGTGACGAGGCGATCTTTCGCAAATACCAGCAAGCCATCGCCGTGCCGGAGGGTGGACACGATCTACGCGTGGCCCTGGATCGCCAGCCGCCGGATCTTGAAGCGGCGCGGGTCGGGATTCTCCAGGGCGGCAATCATCCGGACGACGTGGCCAGCCTGATCTGGTTGTACCTCAACTTTCGCCATTTCAGTTATCTGGAAGAAGCCATCGATCTGTGGACGGTTGGCGATGGTTACCTGACCGAACTGGATAACGTCGCCCGGCAGATGCATCGCAGCATCACGGCGGGAGAAGCCTCCGAGGCCGATGTCCGCGGCTGGAAAGCGCAGATTTTCGCCATCAACGATTCCGTTACCCCTGCTGCCAAGGCGTTCAGCGACGCGCTGGGCGAAGGATCGCGATTTATCCTGCGCCTGTTGCTGGTGACCAATTTTGCCACCGCGCTGGGATTGATCGTGCTGGCGCTATTGCGCACGCACAAGTTGCTGGCGCAGCGACAGGTCTTCGCCAATGCGCTGCAACTGGAAAAGGAGCGGGCGCAGATCACCCTGCAATCGATTGGCGATGGTGTGATTACCACCGACGTCGAAGGCGCCATTGCGTATATGAATCCCGCTGCCGAAGCGATGACCCACTGGAAAGCCGAGCACGCCACCGGGCTGCCCCTGGCGGCGCTGTTCAACCTGCTCGACGACAATGCCCAGACCGAAGGCCTGACCTTGATCGAGCACATCCTCAGCGGACGGCTCGGCGGCGGCAGCGAGCATTCCAAGTTGATCCAGCGACTCGACGGTAGCACGGTGTCGGTGACCCTGGTGGGGGCGCCGATCCGTCATGCCGGCAAAGTCAGCGGCGCGGTGCTGGTGCTGCATGACATGACCCAGGAGCGCCAGTACATTGCCAACCTGTCATGGCAGGCTACCCACGACGCCCTGACCGGCCTGGCGAACCGCCGGGAATTTGAATACCGCCTCGAGCAGGCCCTGCACAACCTCACGCGCCAGGTCGGGCGCCACGCGTTGATGTTTCTCGACCTGGACCAGTTCAAGCTGGTCAACGACACCTGCGGCCACGCAGCGGGCGACGAGTTGCTGCGACACATCTGTGCCTTGCTGCAATCGGGGCTGCGGGAAAACGACACGCTTGCCCGGCTGGGCGGGGACGAGTTCGGCATTCTGCTGGAAAACTGCTCGCCCGAGGCGGCGGAAAAGATCGCCGAGGGCCTGCGCCAGACTGTGCAGAACCTGCATTTTGTCTGGAAAGGCCGGCCATTCGTGACCACCGTGAGCATCGGCCTGGTGCACATCGCCCAAAGCCCGACGACGCTGGAAGCCTCATTGCGGGCCGCGGACATGGCCTGCTATATGGCCAAGGAGAAAGGGCGCAACCGGGTCCAGGTCTACCATGCCGACGACTCGGAGTTGTCCCTGCGTTTTGGCGAAATGGCCTGGGTGCAGCGCTTGCACATGGCGCTGGAGGAAAACCGTTTCTGCCTCTACGCCCAGGAAATCGCCGCGTTGGGCCCGGGTGACCACGATGGCGGGCATATCGAGATCCTGTTGCGCCTGCATGACGAGGCAGGGCGAATGATCCTGCCGGACAGCTTCATTCCGGCGGCGGAGCGCTACGGCTTGATGACCTCGCTGGACCGTTGGGTCGTGGAGAACGTATTCAAGATCATTCGCCAATGCCTGAATGAGTCGCGGCAAGGTCCGTTGGCCATGTGTGCGATCAACCTGTCAGGCACCACCATTGGCGATCAGGCGTTCCTGGATTTCCTGCGTAAACAGTTCGCTGCCTACTCGATTCCCCCGGAAATGATTTGTTTTGAAATCACCGAGACCAGTGCCATTTCAAATCTGGGCAGCGCGATTCGTTTTATAAACGAACTCAAGAGCTTGGGTTGTTACTTCTCGCTGGATGACTTTTGTGCCGGAATGTCTTCATTCGCTTACTTGAAACATTTACCTGTAGACTTCCTGAAGATCGATGGGAGTTTCGTAAAGGATATGCTGGACGACCCGATTAACCGGGCAATGGTCGAGGTGATCAATCACATCGGCCATGTCATGGGGAAGCGCACCATTGCCGAGTTCGTGGAAACGACTCAGATCGAACAGGCATTGTTGGAAATCGGCGTGGATTTCGCCCAGGGTTATGTCATCGAGCGTCCACAACTGTTTACTTGTGACACGTTGCAATGCCGGCCGGCCAGGCCTCAGCCACTGTTGTTCAAGGCCCCCGGCACGTTTCGCTGAACCTCTTGTTGATCCGAAAAAAAAATCACAATCAGAAGGAGCCCGACAGTGATCGACACATTCAACCGAACAGGCCCGCTCATGGACGCCGCCAGTTATCCACAATGGGCACAGCAGCTCATTGCCGACTGCAGCGAGAGCAAGCGCCGGGTTGTCGAACACGAACTGTATCAACGCATGCGCGACAACAAGCTCAGCGCCAAGACCATGCGCCACTACCTCATCGGTGGTTGGCCGGTCGTCGAACAGTTCGCCTTGTACATGGCACAAAACCTCACCAAGACCCGCTTCGCCCGCCACCCCGGCGAGGACATGGCGCGTCGTTGGTTGATGCGAAACATTCGTGTCGAGCTCAATCATGCCGATTATTGGGTCAACTGGAGCGCTGCTCACGGCGTGACGCTCGAAGACCTGCAGGCGCAGCAGGTGCCGCCTGAGCTTCATGCGTTGAGCCATTGGTGCTGGCACACCAGTTCGGCGGACTCGCTGATCGTGGCTATTGCCGCGACCAACTACGCCATCGAGGGGGCGACCGGGGAGTGGTCGGCACTGGTCTGCTCTACCGGTGTCTATGCGTCGGCGTTCGCCGAGGAAGATCGCAAGCGGGCCATGAAGTGGCTGAAGATGCATGCCCAGTATGACGATTCCCACCCGTGGGAAGCGCTGGAAATCATCTGTACGCTGGCGGGCATGAGCCCGAGCAAGGCGCTCCAGATGGAACTGCGCCAGGCCGTTTGCAAGAGCTACGACTACATGTATCTGTTTCTGGAAAGGTGCATGCAGCTGGAACACTCGGGCGCTGGCGAAAAAGCCTCGGCTGGCCGTGAACGGCTGGCGCTGGCGAGTAACTGATACCCGATAGCTTCACCCTGTGGGAGCGAGCTTGCTCGCGATAGCGGTCTGCCTGGCAACCTTGCGTTGACTGGTCCGGCCTCTTCGCGAGCAGGCTCGCTCCCACATGGTTTTGTGGTGCTGGGTGGGAGCGAGCCTGCTCGCGAAAGCGGTGTGTCGGCCAGCAGAGAAGCCTGGTTCAGCCCGCCATCGTCAACCGGTTCCGCCCCTCGCGCTTGGCTACATACAGCGCATTGTCCGCCCGGCGCACGAGACTTTCAGCGGACTCGCCCGGCAGCAACGTCGCGCAGCCCAGGCTCACCGTCAATTCGATCCTCGTGCCGTCGGCAAAATAATCCTGGGCCTGGGCGGCATAACGCAGCCGTTCACCGACCATGGCCGCCGCTTCCCGGCTGGTGTTGGCCAGCAGGATCAGGAATTCCTCCCCACCGAATCTGAACACCATATCCACATTGCGCAACTGGCCCTTGATCGAGTCGGCAACGGCCTTGAGTACTTCGTCGCCGACCCCGTGCCCATGGCTGTCGTTGATGCGTTTGAAATGGTCGATGTCCAGCATCAGCAACGACAGCGGCTGCATGTGCCGCCTGGCCATGTCGATTTCCCGCTCCAGCGTCTGGTCCATGGCAATGCGGTTACCGGTGCCGGTCAGTGGATCGCGCAGGGCGCTCTGGGTGGCGGCGCGGTAGAGCAGTGCATTGCGCAGCGGGAAGAACAGCGCCGACAGGATTGACTCCAGGTCACTCTGTTCCGCGCTGCTGAAGCGCTGGTTGCGCCGAAACACCAGCTCACCCAGATGCTCGCCATCATGGCTGAGGTTGTAGCTGAGGTTGTGGTGCCCGCGCTGGCCAAATTCCAGGCGCAGGTCGCTGGGTTTGTGCTGGTAAACCAGTGCGTCCAGAGGCACCAGCCGCTGGATTTCACGGAAGAACAAACCGAGGATCCTTTGCGGCTCCAGGCTGGTCTGCAACTGTTGGCCCAATTGCTGGCGCAGTTGCGTCAGGCTGATCGGCCGCGTCACGAGCGCCGACGGCTGGGTGAGGCCCAGGCGCTGCAACTTGGCGCTGTCGAAATCAATAGCATTGGTCTGCGTGGGCGTTTTCATATGGCGTGAGCCCCTGAACTGAATCGGTCCTGACCGGCGGGGGTGAAGCGGCTCTGGGCTGCGCGTCGTACTGATCCATCAGTCCCGAAGGACACTGAGTTGAGTCTAGTCCGCTTCGCTGTGCTGGCGGAGGTCTCGTCCCAATGTCCCGACTCGCCGGACACGGCGTGTTTGAATGGATTAGAGCGAAAGTCGTGCCATTCAGTTCATAGTGATAAAACTTGTCGACGAATCAATAAGTTGCAGGCTCGTAGCGTGAGCAACGGCGGCAGGGCTTTGGCGTTTCGCCTGGCCGGGGGATCGAAGAGAGGCGCGCCGCGACGGCAAACCGCCGCGACGTCGAGTCTGGCGCTTACTGCGCGTTGAAAGCCTGGCCGTTGACGCCGGTACTGTCCGGGCCCATGAGGTACAGGTACACCGGCAGGATTTCTTCGGGCGTCGGGTTGTTCAGCGGATTTTCTCCCGGATAGGCCTGTGCCCGCATGCTGGTGCGGGTGGCGCCGGGGTTGATGCTGTTGGAGCGCACCGGCGCTACGGTGTCGACTTCGTCGGCCAGGGTCTGCATAAGCCCCTCGGTGGCGAACTTGGACACGCCATAAGCGCCCCAATAGGCCCGGCCCTTGCGACCGACGCTGCTGGACGTGAACACCACCGATGCATCCTTGGACAGTTTGAGCAACGGCAGCAAGGTGCTGGTGAGCATGAACATGGCGTTGACGTTCACTTGCATCACCCGCATGAAGTTCTCGCCGGAAAGCTGTTCCAGCGGCGTGCGCGGGCCGATGATCGAGGCGTTGTGCAGGAGGCCGTCCAGATGACCGAATTCGGTCTCGATCATTGCCGCCAGTTCATCGTATTGATGGGGCAGGGCGGTTTCGAGATTGAAGGGGATCACCGCTGGCTGCGGATGACCAGCCGCCTCGATTTCATCATAGACCTGGGTCAGGTTGGCTTCGGTCTTGCCCAGCAACAACACGGTGGCGCCATGGGCGGCATAGGCCTTGGCGGCAGCGGCGCCAATACCGCGACCGGCACCGGTGACCAGGATGATCCGGCCTTCGAGCAGGTCGGGGCGGGCGGAGTAGTCAAACATAAAAAACCTCAACAAATGGCAGCACGTACTTGTCACGCAGAGTCGTCATGGCAGATGAGCTTTTCGTGGCGAGGGAGCTTGCTCCCGCTCGGCGACGAAGTCGTCGCCAGACTCGGGACCGCTGCGGTCCAGCGGGAGCAAGCTCCCTCGCCACAAGAGCAATTTCGCCGAACGAGGTCAGCAACTGCACAACGCGTTATCCAGCACTTCGCGCAGTGCCAGGGGATGGTCGATCACGACATCCGCGCCCCAGTGCTTGGGGTTGTCGTCCGGGTGGATGTAGCCATAGGTCACCGCACAGGTCTTGGTCCCGGCGCTGCGGCCGGACTCGATGTCCCGCAGGTCGTCGCCGATGAACAGCACGCTGGCCGGATCGAGGTCGAGCATCTTGCAAGCGAGAATCAGCGGTTCGGGGTCCGGTTTGCTGTTTTTCACATGGTCGGGGCAGACCAGCACTTTCGACCGCTCGGCCAGGCCCAACTGCTGCATGATCGGCTCGGCGAAACGCACTGGCTTGTTGGTGACCACGCCCCAGATCAGATTGGCCGCCTCGATATCGGCCAGTATTTCGGCCATCCCATCGAACAGATGGCTGTGGACCGCGCAACCCTTGAGGTAGCGGTCGAGGAACTCCTGGCGCAGCTCCTCGAAACCCGGCGATTCCGGGTCCATGGAGAACGTCACCGCGACCATCGCCCGGGCGCCGCCGGAAATCTCGTCGCGGATGTGCTGGGTGTTCATCGGCGGCAGGCCACGGTCGGCGCGCATGGCCTGGCAGATGGCGATGAAGTCTGGCGCGGTGTCGAGCAGCGTGCCATCCATGTCGAAGAGAACCGCTTTGAGACGCATCGACTTATTCCTCGCGCAGGGTCTGGATCATGTAGTTGACGTCCACATCGGCAGCCAGCTTGTAGTGCTTGGTCAGCGGGTTGTAGGTCAGGCCGATGATGTCCTTGACGGTCAGCCCGGCCATGCGGCTCCAGGCGCCCAGCTCCGAAGGCCGGATGAATTTCTTGAAGTCGTGGGTGCCGCGTGGCAGCAGCTTCATGATGTATTCGGCGCCGATGATCGCGAACAGGTACGCCTTCGGGTTGCGGTTGATGGTGGAGAAGAACACCTGGCCGCCAGGCTTGACCATCTGGAAGCAGGCTCGGATCACCGATGACGGGTCCGGTACGTGTTCGAGCATTTCCAGGCAGGTGACCACGTCGAACTGGCCGGGCATTTCCTCGGCCAGGGCTTCGGCGGTGATCTGCCGGTATTCGACGCTGACGCCGGACTCCAGCTGATGCAGTTGCGCCACCGCCAGCGGCGCCTCGCCCATGTCGATGCCCATTACGGTGGCGCCGCGCAGGGCCATGGCTTCACTGAGGATGCCGCCACCACAGCCGACGTCGAGGACTTTCTTGCCGGCCAGGCCGACGCGCTCGTCGATCCAGTTGACGCGCAGCGGGTTGATGTCGTGCAGCGGCTTGAATTCGCTTTCACGGTCCCACCAGCGATGGGCCAGGGCCTCGAACTTGGCAATTTCAGCGTGGTCGACGTTGCTCATGTGCAGTTCCTCGAAAAACTTGAAAAATCATTTGCCCCGAGCCGTGGCTCAAGGGGTGTGCTATTCGTTCTGGCCGCTGACCCGACGGCCCCAGTCCTGGGCCGTGGCGATCAGCTGCGATTCGTCCATGCGCGTCAGGCGGCCATCCTCCAGCAACGGCTTGCCGGCCACCCAGAGGTGTTTCACGCAATGGCGGCCGGTGGCGTAGATCAGTTGCGACACCGGGTCATAGATGGGCTGCTGCGCCAGGCCGGACAGGTCGAAGGCCACCAGGTCGGCGGCCTTGCCGACTTCCAGAGAGCCGACGATCGCCTCGATGCCCAGCGCGCGGGCGCCATTGAGCGTGGCCATGCGCAACGCCCGGTGCGCGTCCAGGGCCGTGGCCGAACCGGCGACAGCCTTTGCCAGCAGGGCGGCGGTGCGGGTTTCGCCCAGCAGATCGAGGTCGTTGTTGCTCGCCGCGCCATCGGTGCCGACCGCGACGTTGACGCCGGCCTGCCACAGGCGTTCCACCGGGCAGAAACCGCTGGCCAGCTTCAGATTCGATTCCGGACAATGGATCACGCTGCAATTGTGTTCTACCAGCAGCGCCTGGTCCTCGTCGCTGACCTGGGTCATGTGCACCGCCTGGAAGCGCGGCCCCAGCAGGCCAACGCGCGCCAACCGGGCCATCGGCCGCTCGCCGGTGTTATCCACAGCCTGCTGCACTTCGAAGGCGGTTTCGTGAACGTGCATGTGAATGGCCGCGTCCAGTTCCTCGGCGATCACGCGGATCTTTTCGAGGTTCTCATCGCCGACGGTGTACGGGGCGTGAGGGCCGAATGCGACTTCGATCCGCGGATGGTGCTTGAGGTCGCCAAACAATTCGATGCCCTGACGAATGGCTTCGTCGGCGCTGGCGGCGCCGGGGATCGGAAAGTCGAGGATCGGAATGGCGATCTGCGCGCGGATGCCGCTGTTATGCACGCGTTCGCTGGCCACCTTGGGATAGAAGTACATGTCGGAGAAACAGGTGATGCCGCCCTGGATCTGCTCGGCGATCGCCAGGTCAGTACCGTCGCGGACGAAAGCCTCGTCGACCCATTTGCCCTCGGCGGGCCAGATGTGCTGTTCGAGCCAGGTCATCAGCGGCAGGTCGTCGGCCAGGCCACGGAACAATGTCATTGCCGCATGACCGTGGGCATTGACCAGGCCCGGACTGAGCAGCATGCCGGGCAGTTCGCGAACCTCCGTGGCAGCGCATTGCATGGCTTCGGCCCGTGGCCCGATGAACACGATGCAACCGTCGCGAATGCCCAGGCCATGATCCTTGAGCACGACACCGGCGGGTTCGACAGGCACCAACCAGGTCGGCAGCAATAATAAGTCGAGCGCAACGGCAGGCTTGGGCATCGTGGAACGGTTCCATGGGTTATAAAGGATGACGAAGTATACCCGAGCGTCTTCGCGGAGGGATCGCTATAATCGGCGGCTTTTGTTCTTGAGTGCGGGGTGAGGGATGCGCGATCGACTGTTGGCTGCGGAGAAGGTGAAGGCCATCGATTGGCGCGATGGCGCTCTTTACCTGCTGGATCAGCGTGTTTTGCCGTTCGAGGAAAACTGGATCGCCTACACCAGCGCGGCCGGTGTGGCCGAGGCCATTCGTTCGATGGTGGTGCGCGGTGCGCCAGCCATCGGCATCAGCGCCGCCTATGGCGTGGTGCTGGCGGCGCGGGCGCGGATGGCCGAGGGCGGCGATTGGCAAGCGGCGCTGGAAGCGGATTTCGCCTTGCTGGCCGATTCCCGGCCGACGGCGGTCAATCTGTTCTGGGCGCTGGATCGCATGCGCGACCGGTTGGGACGCTTGAAGGGGCATGCCGAACCGCTGGCGGTCCTTGAGGCCGAGGCCATTGCGATCCATGAAAGTGACCGCGAAGCCAACCTGACCATGGCCCAGCTCGGCGTCGACCTGATCCGCAAGCATCAGGGCAACGCCCAGGCCATCTTGACCCATTGCAACACCGGGGCCCTGGCCACCGGCGGCTTCGGAACGGCCCTCGGGGTAATTCGCGGGGCGTTTCTGGAGGGCATGGTCGAACGGGTCTACGCCGACGAAACCCGTCCATGGCTGCAGGGTTCACGGTTGACGGCATGGGAGCTGGCGAACGAGGGCATTCCGGTGACGCTCAACGCCGATTCCGCCGCTGCCCACATCATGAAGACCAAGGGCGTGACCTGGGTCATCGTCGGCGCCGACCGCATCACCGCCAACGGCGACGTGGCGAACAAGATCGGCACCTACCAGCTGGCGGTCTGTGCCATGCACCACGGCGTACGTTTCATGGTGGTGGCGCCGAGCTCGACCATCGACATGAACCTGGCCAGCGGTGATGACATCCCCATCGAAGAGCGCGACGGGCGCGAGCTGCTGGAAGTCGGCGGCAAGCGGGTCGGAGCTGATGCCGATGCGTTCAACCCGGTGTTCGACGTGACCCCGGCGGACCTGATCGATGCGATCGTGACGGAGAAGGGCATCGTCGAGCGGCCGGATACGGCGAAGATGGCGCAATTGATGTGTCGCAAGCGGTTGCATTGAAGGCTTTCGGCGCCTGAGCTGGCCCCATCGCGAGCAAGCTCGCTCCCACATTTGACTGCGATATGGCTCCATTGTGGGAGCGAGCTTGCTCGCGATAGGGCCGGCAAAGTCAGAAAAAATCCAAACCCAGCCACAAAATCTGCGTTTCAGCGCCTCTGAGCCCCTCTCGTCCCGTTCCAGCCTGTCATCGGTCAACTAACTACGCACCATGCGCATCAGGGGGATAGGTGCGTGGCGGCTCTTGTGATAACATCCGGCGGTTTCCAAGGCTGCCTCGCGAGGTGGCCTTTACTGCGCAGATCCATGGCATAACTCGTTGATTTGTCGTAAGTCGCTGCACGGCACTTGTCCTGCAGCGGCGAGCTTCGTTCATCCCATCTGGATGTAGCGAGGTTTCACCAGAAAAAGGAATCAGGCTTCTCATGGGCGAACTGGCCAAAGAAATCCTCCCGGTCAATATCGAAGACGAGCTGAAACAGTCCTACCTCGACTACGCGATGAGCGTGATCGTCGGGCGGGCGCTGCCGGATGCGCGCGATGGCTTGAAGCCCGTGCACCGGCGCGTGCTGTTCGCAATGAGCGAACTGGGCAACGACTTCAACAAGCCGTACAAGAAATCCGCCCGTGTCGTCGGCGACGTGATCGGTAAGTATCACCCCCACGGCGACACTGCCGTGTACGACACCATCGTTCGGATGGCCCAGCCATTCTCCCTGCGCTACCTGCTGGTGGATGGCCAGGGCAACTTCGGTTCGGTGGACGGCGACAACGCCGCGGCCATGCGATACACCGAAGTGCGCATGACCAAGCTGGCCCACGAGCTGCTGGCCGACCTGCACAAGGAAACCGTCGACTGGGTGCCGAACTACGACGGCACCGAGATGATCCCGGCGGTCATGCCGACGCGTATCCCGAACCTGCTCGTCAACGGCTCCAGCGGTATCGCCGTGGGCATGGCGACCAACATCCCGCCGCACAACCTCGGTGAAGTCATCGACGGTTGCCTGGCCCTCATCGACAACCCCGAGCTGTCCGTCGATGAGCTGATGCAATACATCCCCGGTCCCGATTTTCCGACGGCGGCGATCATCAACGGTCGCGCCGGTATCATCGAGGCCTATCGCACCGGTCGCGGCCGCATCTATATGCGCGCCCGCTCGACTGTCGAGGACATCGACAAGGTCGGTGGCCGCCAGCAGATCGTCATCACCGAGCTGCCGTACCAGCTGAACAAGGCCCGCCTGATCGAGAAGATCGCCGAGCTGGTGAAAGAAAAGAAACTCGAAGGCATCACCGAGCTGCGTGACGAGTCCGACAAGGACGGCATGCGCGTCGTGATCGAGCTGCGCCGTGGCGAAGTGCCGGAGGTGATCCTCAACAACCTCTACGCCCAGACCCAGCTGCAAAGCGTGTTCGGCATCAACATCGTCGCGCTGATCGACGGCCGTCCGCGGATCCTGAACCTCAAGGACCTGCTGGAAGCCTTCGTGCGTCACCGTCGCGAAGTGGTCACCCGGCGGACCGTATTCGAACTGCGTAAAGCTCGCGAACGCGGCCACATCCTGGAAGGCCAGGCCGTTGCCCTGTCGAACATCGACCCGGTCATCGCGCTGATCAAGGCCTCGCCAACCCCGTCGGAAGCCAAGGAAGCGCTGATCAGCACCCCTTGGGAATCCACCGCGGTGGTGGCGATGGTCGAGCGCGCCGGCGCCGACTCGTGCCGTCCGGAAAACCTCGACCCGCAATACGGTCTGCGCGAAGGCAAGTACTTCCTGTCCCCGGAACAGGCGCAAGCCATTCTGGAACTGCGCCTGCACCGCCTGACCGGCCTGGAGCACGAGAAGCTGCTGGCCGAGTACCAGGAGATCCTCAACCAGATCGGCGAGCTGATCCGCATCCTCAACAGCGCCACGCGCCTGATGGAAGTGATCCGCGAAGAACTGGAAGTGATCCGCGCCGAGTACGGCGACGTGCGTCGCACCGAGATCCTCGATGCGCGCCTCGACCTGACCCTGGGCGACATGATTCCGGAAGAAGAGCGCGTGGTGACGATTTCCCACGGTGGCTACGCCAAGACCCAGCCGCTGGCCGCCTACCAGGCCCAGCGTCGCGGCGGCAAGGGCAAGTCGGCGACTGGCGTCAAGGACGAGGACTACATCGCTCACCTGCTGGTCGCCAACAGCCACACCACGCTGCTGCTGTTTTCCAGCAAGGGCAAGGTGTACTGGCTCAAGACCTACGAAATCCCTGAAGCATCCCGCGCCGCCCGTGGTCGTCCGCTGGTCAACCTGCTGCCGCTGGATGAGGGTGAATACATCACCACCATGCTGCCGGTGGAGGAATACACCGAAGGCCACTACATCTTCATGGCAACCGCCAACGGCACCGTGAAGAAGACTCCGCTGGAATCCTTCAGCCGTCAGCGCAGCGTCGGCCTGATCGCCCTGGAGCTGGACGAAGGCGACGTGCTGATTTCCGCTGCCATCACCGACGGTGAGCGTGAAGTCATGCTGTTCTCCGACGGTGGCAAGGTCACGCGCTTCAAGGAATCCGACGTTCGCGCCATGGGCCGTACCGCTCGCGGTGTTCGCGGCATGCGTCTGCCGGAAGGGCAGAAGCTGATTTCCATGCTGATTCCAGAAGAAGGCAGCCAGATCCTCACCGCTTCCGCGCGGGGCTACGGCAAGCGTACCGCCATCAGTGAGTTCCCCGAGTACAAGCGTGGCGGCCAAGGCGTGATCGCCATGGTCAGCAACGAGCGTAACGGCCGTCTGGTCGGCGCGGTCCAGGTGCTCGATGGCGAAGAGATCATGCTGATCTCCGACCAGGGCACCCTGGTGCGCACGCGTGTCGCGGAAGTCTCCAGCCTGGGGCGTAACACCCAGGGCGTGACGCTGATCAAACTCGCCAGCGACGAAACGCTGGTCGGGCTTGAACGGGTCCAGGAGCCGTCGGAAGTCGAAGGCGAGGAGCTGGAAGGCGAGGAAGGCGTGGCGTTCGACGGCACCCTCGGTGCCGATGTCGATGACGCCGTCGGCGATCAACAGCTCGATGCCGCCGCAGACGAAGAAGAACCGCAGGACTAAGCGGACACACAGGGGGCGGATGAAGATTCGCCCCCTTGTTGTTTGTTCCGTTTGAAAATTTGCGACACTGCACATTCCCTATGGGACTGCCCCTCTCTTGAGGCTTGTTTGATTTATCGTGGCGAGGGAGCTTGCTCCCGCTTGAGTGCGAAGCGCTCACAACAAAGAGGGGCCGCTGCGCAGCCCAGCGGGAGCAAGCTCCCTCGCCACGGATTCATCCATGCCTTGAGTGAGCGGTAGGCCCTGTGGGAACGGTGCAAATCAGAAGATTTAAGTGACCACCAGATCAGAGCGAGATTGGATGTGAGCAAGAGAGCCTATAACTTCTGTGCCGGCCCGGCGGCGCTTCCTGAAGCGGTCCTGAAGCGCGCCCAGGGTGAACTTCTCGACTGGCATGGCAAGGGCCTGTCCGTCATGGAAATGAGCCATCGCAGCGATGAGTTCGTGTCCATCGCGACCAAGGCCGAGCAGGACCTGCGTGATCTGCTGAACATCCCGTCCAACTACAAGGTGCTGTTCCTGCAGGGCGGCGCCAGCCAGCAGTTCGCGCAGATTCCGTTGAACCTGTTGCCGGAAAGTGGCAAGGCCGACTACATCGACACCGGTATCTGGTCGCAGAAAGCCATCGAAGAAGCGTCGCGCTACGGCCACGTCAACGTTGCCGCCACCGCCAAGTCTTACGACTATTTCGCGATCCCCGGCCAGAACGAGTGGAGCCTGTCCAAGGACGCGGCCTACGTGCACTACGCGCCGAACGAAACCATCGGTGGCCTGGAATTCAACTGGATCCCGGAAACCGGTGACGTGCCGCTGGTGGCCGACATGTCCTCGGACATCCTCTCGCGTCCTGTGGATATCTCCCGTTTCGGCATGATTTACGCCGGCGCCCAGAAAAATATCGGCCCGAGCGGCATCCTGGTCGCGATCATCCGCGAAGACCTGCTCGGTCGCGCCCGTTCCCTGTGCCCAACCATGCTCAACTACAAGGTCGCGGCCGACAACGGCTCGATGTACAACACCCCGCCGACTTTGGCTTGGTACCTGTCGGGCCTGGTGTTCGAGTGGCTGAAAGAGCAGGGCGGTGTCGAAGCCATCGGCAAGCTCAACGAAGTGAAACAGCGCACGCTGTATGACTTCATCGACGCCAGCGGCCTCTACAGCAACCCGATCAACAAATCCGACCGCTCTTGGATGAACGTGCCGTTCCGCCTGGCGGACGACCGTCTCGACAAGCCGTTCCTGGCCGGCGCCGACGAGCGCGGCCTGCTGAACCTCAAGGGCCACCGCTCGGTCGGCGGCATGCGCGCCTCCATCTACAACGCCGTAGACATCAACGCCGTCAATGCGCTGGTCGCCTACATGACAGAGTTCGAGAAGGAACACGGCTGATGTCTGAGCAAGAACTCAAGGCGCTGCGCCTGCGCATCGACGCCCTGGACGAAAAAGTCCTGGAACTGATCAGCGAGCGTGCACGCTGCGCCCAGGAAGTCGCCCGGGTGAAGATGGCTTCCCTGGCGGAAGGCGAAGTGCCGGTGTTCTACCGGCCGGAGCGCGAAGCCCAGGTGCTCAAGCGCGTCATGGAGCGCAACAAGGGCCCGCTGGGCAACGAAGAGATGGCGCGGCTGTTTCGCGAAATCATGTCCTCGTGCCTGGCCCTCGAACAGCCGCTGAAGGTTGCGTACCTGGGGCCGGAAGGCACCTTCACCCAGGCTGCCGCCATGAAGCATTTCGGTCACGCGGTGATCAGCAAGCCGATGGCGGCCATCGACGAAGTCTTCCGCGAAGTGGCCGCCGGCGCGGTGAATTTCGGTGTGGTGCCAGTGGAAAACTCCACCGAAGGCGCGGTCAACCACACGCTGGACAGCTTCCTCGAACACGACATGGTGATCTGTGGCGAAGTCGAGCTGCGGATCCACCATCACCTGCTGGTGGGCGAGAGCACCAAGACCGACAGCATCAGCCGCATCTATTCCCACGCCCAGTCCCTGGCCCAGTGCCGCAAATGGCTGGACGCGCATTACCCGAATGTCGAGCGAGTGGCAGTGTCGAGCAACGCCGAGGCGGCCAAGCGGGTCAAGGGCGAGTGGAACTCGGCGGCCATCGCCGGGGATATGGCGGCAGGCCTCTACGGCTTGACGCGCCTGGCCGAGAAAATCGAGGACCGTCCGGACAACTCCACTCGGTTCCTGATGATCGGCAGCCAGGAAGTCCCACCGACCGGCGACGACAAGACCTCGATCATCGTTTCCATGAGCAACAAGCCGGGCGCGTTGCACGAATTGCTGGTGCCGTTCCACGACAATGGGATCGACCTGACGCGGATCGAGACCCGTCCGTCGCGCAGCGGTAAATGGACCTACGTGTTCTTCATCGATTTTGTCGGCCACCACCGCGATCCGCTGGTCAAAGGTGTGCTGGAGAAAATCAGTCAGGAAGCAGTGGCACTCAAGGTGCTGGGTTCCTACCCCAAGGCAGTTCTTTAAGGGCGGATAGCAATGAGTGGCAACTTCCTCGCACTGGCGCAGCCAGGCGTGCAACAACTTTCGCCTTACGTTCCAGGCAAGCCTGTGGACGAACTGGCTCGCGAGCTGGATCTGGATCCGGCCAGCATCGTCAAGTTGGCGAGCAACGAAAACCCGCTGGGCGCGAGCCCCAAGGCATTGGCGGCGATCCGCGATGAACTGGCCGATCTGACCCGCTACCCCGACGGTAATGGCTTTGCCTTGAAAAGCCTGCTGGCCGAGCGCTGCGGCGTCGAGCTGAGCCAGGTGACCCTGGGTAACGGCTCCAACGACATTCTCGAATTGGTCGCTCGTGCCTATCTGGCGCCGGGCCTGAATGCTGTGTTCAGCGAGCATGCGTTTGCGGTCTATCCGATTGCCACCCAAGCCGTTGGTGCCGATGCCCATGTGGTTCCGGCCAAGGATTGGGGGCACGATCTGCCGGCCATGCTGGCCGCCATCGACGCCAATACCCGCGTGGTCTTCATCGCCAACCCGAACAATCCGACCGGCACCTGGTTCGATGCCCAGGCCCTGGACGACTTCCTGCAGGACGTGCCCGAGCACGTGCTGGTGGTGCTGGACGAGGCCTACATCGAGTACGCCGAGGGCAGCGACCTGCCCGACGGCCTGGACTTCCTCGCCGCGTACCCGAACCTGCTGGTGTCGCGCACGTTCTCCAAGGCCTATGGCTTGGCGTCGCTGCGGGTCGGTTACGGCCTCTCCACCGCAGTGGTGGCCGATGTGCTGAACCGCGTGCGCCAACCGTTCAACGTCAACAGCTTCGCCCTGGCCGCCGCCTGCGCCGCCTTGCAGGACGAGGCCTACCTGGCCGAAAGCCGCCGCTTGAACGAGGCCGGTATGCAGCAGTTGGAAGCCGGCTTCCGTGAGCTGGGGCTGAGCTGGATTCCTTCTAAGGGCAATTTCATTTGTGTCGACGTGGGCTGCGTCGCGGCGCCGGTGTTCCAGGGCTTGCTGCGCGAAGGCGTGATCGTCCGTCCGGTGGCCAATTACGGCATGCCGAATCACCTGCGGGTCACCGTCGGCCTGCCGGCGGAAAACAGCCGTTTCCTGGAGGCGCTGAGCAAGGTCCTGGCCCGTGGTTGATGTCACCTCGCTGCAACCTGCGACCCCTATGATCGGTCGCCTGGTGGTGGTCGGCCTGGGGTTGATCGGCGGTTCGTTCGCCAAGGGCCTGCGTGAAAGCGGGCTGTGCCGGGAAGTCGTGGGGGTCGACCTCGATCCGCAATCGCGCAGGCTCGCCGTCGAGCTGGGCGTGGTGGATCGCTGCGAGGATGACCTGCTGGTCGCCTGCCAAGGGGCTGACGTGATCCAGCTGGCGGTGCCGATCCTGGCTATGGAGAAACTGTTGGCCCGGTTGGCCGGCATGGACCTCGGGCAAGCGATTCTCACCGATGTCGGCAGCGCCAAGGGCAATGTCGTGCGGGCGGCGACCGAGGCGTTCGGCGGCATGCCGGCGCGCTTCGTGCCCGGTCATCCGATTGCCGGCTCCGAGCAGAGCGGGGTAGAGGCATCCAACGCCGAGCTGTTCCGTCGTCATAAGGTCATTTTGACGCCGCTGGACCAGACCGATCCCGCGGCATTGTCGGTGGTGGACCGTCTGTGGCGCGAGCTGGGGGCCGATGTCGAGCACATGCAGGTCGAGCGACACGACGAAGTATTGGCCGCTACCAGCCATTTGCCGCACTTGTTGGCGTTCGGTCTGGTGGATTCATTGGCCAAACGCAATGAAAATCTTGAGATCTTCCGTTACGCTGCCGGCGGTTTCCGCGATTTCACGAGAATCGCGGGTAGCGACCCGGTCATGTGGCACGACATCTTCCTCGCCAACCGCGAAGCTGTCCTGCGCACACTCGATACATTTCGCAGCGACCTCGACGCCTTGCGCGACGCGGTCGATGCAGGGGACGGGCACCAATTGCTGGGCGTTTTCACGCGCGCCAGGGTGGCCCGCGAGCATTTCAGTAAAATCCTGGCCCGTCGGGCCTATGTGGACGCTATGAACTCCAACGATCTGATTTTCCTGGCACAACCTGGTGGCTCCCTGAGTGGGCGGATTCGTGTACCGGGCGATAAATCGATTTCCCACCGCTCGATCATGCTCGGCTCCCTGGCTGAGGGCGTGACCGAGGTGGAAGGTTTCCTCGAGGGCGAAGACGCCCTGGCAACGCTGCAAGCGTTCCGCGACATGGGCGTGGTCATCGAGGGGCCACACCACGGCCGCGTAACCATCCATGGTGTTGGCCTGCACGGTCTGAAGCCCGCTCCGGGCCCGATCTACCTGGGCAACTCCGGCACGTCGATGCGCCTGTTGTCCGGCCTGCTGGCCGCCCAGGACTTCGACAGTACCCTGACCGGTGATGCCTCGCTGTCCAAGCGTCCGATGAACCGCGTCGCCAACCCGCTGCGGGAAATGGGTGCGGTGATCGAGACCGCCGCTGACGGTCGCCCGCCGATGACCATTCGCGGCGGCAACAAGCTCAAGGGCCTGACCTACACCATGCCGATGGCCAGCGCCCAGGTGAAGTCCTGCCTGCTGCTGGCCGGCCTGTATGCCGAAGGCAAGACCACCGTCACCGAGCCGGCGCCGACCCGCGACCACACCGAGCGCATGTTGCGTGGTTTCGGTTATCCGGTCAGCGTTGACGGCGCTACCGCGTCTGTCGAATCGGGCAGCAAGCTGACCGCGACCCACATCGAAGTGCCGGGCGATATTTCCTCGTCGGCGTTCTTCCTCGTGGCCGCGTCGATCGCCGAAGGCTCCGATCTGGTACTCGAACACGTCGGGATCAACCCGACCCGTACCGGCGTGATCGACATCCTGCGCCTGATGGGCGCCGACATCACCCTGGAAAACCAGCGTGAAGTGGGTGGCGAGCCCGTTGCAGACTTACACGTAAGAGCGGCTAAACTCAAAGGCATCGAGATTCCCGAGGCGCTGGTTCCCCTGGCGATCGACGAGTTCCCGGTGCTGTTCGTGGCGGCGGCGTGCGCAGAAGGCCGCACAGTGCTGACCGGCGCCGAAGAGCTGCGGGTCAAGGAGTCGGATCGCATTCAGGTGATGGCCGACGGCCTGCTGGCCCTTGGCGTCAAATGCGAACCGACACCGGACGGCATCATCATTGATGGTGGCCAGATTGGCGGTGGCGAAGTCCATGGTCACGGTGATCACCGCATCGCCATGGCCTTCAGTGTTGCGTCCCTGCGCGCCAGCGCGCCGATCCGCATCCATGACTGCGCAAACGTCGCCACGTCTTTCCCGAACTTCCTGGCGTTGTGCGCGCAGGTCGGTATTCGAGTAGCACAAGAGGCACAGTCGTGAACATCAAGGCACCGGTCATCACCATCGATGGCCCAAGCGGCTCGGGCAAGGGCACCATCGCCGGCATGCTGGCCAAGCAACTGGGCTGGAATCTGCTCGATTCCGGAGCCCTCTATCGCTTGCTGGCCTTCGCCGCCAAGAACCATGGCGTCGACTTGACCAACGAGGAGCTGCTCAAGGCCCTGGCCGCCCATCTGGACGTGCAGTTCATCGCCGCCACCGATGGCCAGTTGCAGCGCATCATCCTGGAAGGTGACGAGGTCAGCGACGTCATCCGTACCGAAAGCGTTGGCGCCGGGGCGTCCCAGGTCGCCGCGCTGCCGGCGGTGCGCGAAGCGCTGCTGCAGCGTCAACGGGCGTTCCAGGAGCCGCCGGGACTGGTGGCCGATGGCCGCGACATGGGCACGGTGGTATTTCCGGATGCGCCGCTGAAGATATTCCTCACCGCCAGCGCGGAGGAGCGGGCTCGCCGCCGATATTTGCAGTTGAAGGGCAAAGGCGAGGATGTTAGTCTGTCGAGTCTGCTAGATGAGATCCGTGCACGCGACGAGCGTGATACCCAGCGCGCAGTAGCCCCGCTAAAGCCGGCGGCCGATGCGATTCAGCTGGATTCCACGGAGTTGTCCATTGATCAGGTGTTGCAACGCATCATGAGCGAGATCGCGCTTCGCGATATCGCCGGGTGACAGGAAGCTCCGCAGGGGACCAGTCATAGTCCTGCGGCGCTTCTTTTATATGAAACTAACCCACATCGTCTGGGGTGTGGAGATGGGCGTTTACTTCGCCCTAATCAACAGGAATTAAAATGAGCGAAAGCTTTGCGGAACTCTTTGAAGAAAGCTTGAAAACCCTGAACCTTCAGGCAGGCTCCATCATCACCGGCGTTATCGTTGATATCGATTACCAGGCTCGCTGGGTAACCGTTCACGCTGGTCTGAAGTCTGAAGCGCTGATCCCGCTTGAGCAGTTCTACAACGACGCTGGCGAACTGAACATCAACGTCGGTGACGAAGTCCACGTTGCGCTGGACTCGGTTGAAGATGGCTTTGGTGAAACCAAGCTGTCCCGTGAAAAAGCCAAGCGTGCTGAATGCTGGATCGTTCTGGAAGCGGCCTTCGCAGCTGAGGAAGTGGTCAAGGGCGTTATCAACGGTAAGGTTAAAGGCGGCTTCACTGTCGACGTTAACGGCATCCGTGCGTTCCTGCCAGGTTCCCTGGTTGACGTCCGTCCAGTGCGCGACACCACGCACCTGGAAGGCAAAGAGCTGGAATTCAAGGTCATCAAGCTGGACCAGAAGCGCAACAACGTTGTCGTTTCCCGTCGCAGTGTCCTGGAAGCCGAGAACTCCGCCGAGCGTGAAGCTCTGCTGGAATCGCTGCAGGAAGGCCAGCAGGTCAAGGGTATCGTCAAGAACCTCACCGATTACGGCGCATTCGTCGATCTGGGTGGCGTCGATGGCCTGCTGCACATCACCGACATGGCCTGGAAGCGTATCAAGCATCCTTCGGAAATCGTCAACGTTGGCGACGAGATCGATGTCAAGGTTCTGAAGTACGATCGCGAGCGCAATCGTGTTTCCCTGGGCCTCAAGCAACTGGGTGAAGATCCATGGGTCGCTATCAAAGCCCGTTACCCAGAAGGCACTCGCGTTACCGCTCGTGTTACCAACCTCACCGACTACGGCTGCTTCGCTGAGCTGGAAGAAGGCGTTGAAGGCCTGGTACACGTTTCCGAAATGGACTGGACCAACAAGAACATCCACCCTTCGAAAGTCGTACAAGTCGGCGACGAAGTGGAAGTCATGGTTCTGGACATCGACGAAGAGCGTCGTCGTATCTCCCTCGGCATCAAGCAGTGCAAGTCCAACCCATGGGAAGACTTCTCTGGCCAGTTCAACAAGGGCGATAAAATCTCCGGCACCATCAAGTCGATCACCGATTTCGGTATCTTCATTGGTCTGGACGGCGGCATCGACGGCCTGGTTCACCTGTCCGACATCTCCTGGAACGAAGTGGGCGAAGAAGCTGTACGCCGCTTCAAGAAGGGCGACGAGCTGGACACCGTTATCCTGTCGGTTGACCCAGAGCGCGAGCGCATCTCCCTGGGTATCAAGCAACTGGAAAGCGATCCGTTCTCCGAGTACGTTCAAGAGAACGACAAAGGCGCAATCGTTAAGGGCATCGTGAAAGAAGTTGACGCCAAAGGCGCCATCATCACCCTGGCCGACGATATCGAAGCGACTCTGAAAGCCTCCGAAATCAGCCGTGACCGCGTTGAAGACGCGCGTAACGTTCTGAAAGAAGGCGAAGAAGTAGAAGCCAAGATCATCAGCGTTGACCGCAAGAGCCGCGTAATCCAGCTCTCCATCAAGTCGAAAGACGATGCTGAAGAGAAAGAAGCAATCCAGAGCCTGCGCGAGAAGCCAGCTACTGATGCTCCTGGTCCTACCACTCTGGGCGACCTGCTGCGTGCACAGATGGAAAAGCAGAACTGAGTTCTGTCAGACCATAGAAAAAGGGCGACTTCGGTCGCCCTTTTTTGTGCCTGCGATTTCTCCACAGCTAAGCGTCATGGGTGGCTCAACGCTACGATCTTTCGAGGCATAGCGAAACCAACCGACCCGTCACGCTGTCTCTTTTATGAAGTAAATCAAATATATCCTGGGAAGTGCTCTGTCGACCTGTCTAAGGATCTGAATGAACAAGCTCTTATTGGTCGCGATGGCTTTGATACTGGCGGGTTGTGCTACCAGCGCCAAGACCCACGCAGTGCGCGGTGTCAGCGGCATCGAGATCGATTGCTCTGGGTTGGGCTCCGGATGGGAGAAGTGCGAGAAGCGGGCCGCCAAGGAGTGCAAAGGCGCGGGTTACAAGGTGATAACCCGGTCTGACGACGCAAAAGACCAAGATCAATACCCCTTTGGCTTCAACCCGGCAGGTTATGTGACCCGTACCATGTTGGTCATGTGTCGCTGATTTACAGATTCTCTTTGCTCTGCACGAAAAAGGGCGCCTACGACGTACAGAAGATATGTCAATAGCCGGGCTGTTCAAATTCTTCCGGGCATGCTAAAACCTTCGAAGCGATTTTCCTAGCTGCTTGAAAAAGAAGGGAAAAACATGACGAAGTCGGAGTTGATCGAACGAATTGTCACCCATCAAGGGTTGCTCTCGTCCAAGGATGTGGAGCTGGCCATCAAGACCATGCTTGAACAGATGTCCCAATGCCTCGCGACCGGGGACCGGATTGAGATTCGCGGGTTTGGCAGCTTTTCCCTGCATTACCGCGCGCCGCGGGTGGGGCGCAATCCCAAGACCGGGCAGTCGGTTAGCCTGGATGGGAAGTTTGTTCCGCACTTCAAGCCCGGGAAGGAGCTTAGGGATCGGGTGAATGAGGAGGAGGACTGAAAAGTTTGATATGGATCAGGAGTCAGTATGCGTAGCCTTATAAATGCAGCAGTTGTGGTGTTTTTTCTGGTATTGGTCTTGATCATTGCTACGTTTGTACTAGAAAACCTACAAGGCATAACCTTGAGCTTCTTGGGCTTTTCTCTTCTGCACCTGCCATTGTCTGTTGTAGTGATTTCTGCTTTCTTGATTGGAATGTTGTTGGGGCCATTGTGTACATTTCTTTATGGGCGTATCGAAAGGAAGCGGCGTCGAGTGTAGATTCAGGTGAGTACCATTCGATCCGCGTATTTCCTGGTCGAGAAAACATGGGAGCGAAGTTAATCACTATGGATGGCGCTTTGATATCAAGCATGAAGATAAAATCGTCAACCGTGCATCTATAGCCACTTATGAAGCGTCACTACCAGGACCTGGCAGATACGTCCACGTTTGTTGCAATATTCCCTAGACTTCGCCCGAAATCTCCATCCTGGTGCCTTTCACCTACCCCCGTCTCTGGCACGTAGGTCCGATATCTGGGCATCAAGTACGCGTGTTCGGCGGTGAATGCGCTAAAATCCTGTTACGATTGCGCGCCCAAGAATCTGCGATTCTTGCATGCGCAGCAGTACGTGTCCTAGGTTCTCACATTTTAGGTCTACTGTTCCGGCAACTTGGCGCTAATAGAGCGTCTTGCCTGGAACTCGCAAACATGCGATCCTCTGCGCGGGAAAATTATCGGAATGATTTGCGCATCATTAATGTAGTTTTCTCTACTTATATAAGTTGGCGCAAAAGCTAGGCGGAATCCAGATATTATGAATGTGTTCCTTAAAAAGTTACTGCTTTATATTCCGGTGAAAATGGTTCCAGCTGTTGCGGGTGTTTTTTTTGTTGTTTTTCTTTATAAATTTTTCCCAGAGGGTCAATACGTAAGCTACTCCGTTAGCATTTTTTGCGCACTAACGGCGGCTCAGTTATGCTCCGGCTGGGTTGGGAATTCATTTATTTATCATTATTCTGGTGTGGAGGACAAGGCGAGATTTCTGGTGAACTGTTTGGGTGTGGTTCTGGTGATCGCTCCAATTGCTTCCCTGCTGGCGGCAACGACTGCAGTTGCTGTTATCGACGAGAGCAGTTTATTCATATATGTCTGGACGTTGTGCTTTAGTCAGATTGTATTTTTCTTCCTGTCTTCGGTGTGCCAAGGAATCTATCTGGTTAAACAACAATTGATCGCAGTGCTTCTGCAAGCGTTTCTACAAATTGGATGGATAATTATTTTTTTTCAGTTTTGGAAAATTGATTTTAGGTATGCATTACTAGCGTCGGCAGTGGGGTACGCCGCCGCTGCTTCGTTTATGTTGTTTTCCACGCTACGTCTTCTCACCCCTTCTGGACCATTTTGGAATGCTTATCTATTCAGGGGTGACTTGCATCGTATATATACCTATGGCGCGGCCCTGTCGCCGTGGATGTTAGGTATGTTGGTCATGGCTGGATCTGATCGGCTTTTGATTGGCTTATATGAAATTGAGCACGGCGATTCATACTTGTCACTTAAAGATCTGTTTATTGGTGGTGCTGGTTTATTAAGCATGCCATTGCTAATGATGGTTCATCCCTTTGTTATTAATAAGTTCAGGGCGGGTACATTTGCGATTGGGATAATAGAAAGTTCGTCCAGTTTTCTGGTTGTGGCATTTTCGTTGCTCTGGTCGGTTATCTATTTCGTTGGTTTGGATTTTTTTGAAAGGATAACTGGCAAGGGAATAGGGGCACCTCGCGCTGTTATTTTCTTCGCATTTATTGGCGTTTATATTAGTAGTGCAGCTGTGTACTTCCAGAAACGACTTGAAGTGCACAGGAAAATGAGATTGCTGGCGTATCTTTCATTGTTCTGTGCAGCAATGTCGTTCTTTTTTGCTTGGGTTGGTGGGGTGCTTTGGGGGCTCTATGGCATATCTCTAGGGGTTCTTCTGGCTCAGGTCTTGTATTTAATAGCAGTCGTCGGAAGCATGTCAAAGCGGCTAGATTTTTATAAAAGTTTTGCGCTGCCTGCTATGGTCTCATTTTTTGCTTATTCTGCAGGCTACCTCCTCAATGTGATTGTTCAGTTTATAGAAACAGACATTTGGTGGATGAGGTCGATCTTATGGTTGACTGGTTTCACGATGGTTTCCCTGGTTTCATTTTGGAAGGGGGTCAAATGGAGAGAATTTTTAAACGCCACCACGTTGTGAACAGAACTCAAGCTGCTTCGGCTGCGGCGTTGTAAGGCGAGCGGTAAATATTAGGACGATTCTCTTTATTTAAGACGGCAGAGTGATGTGAAATGTCTTCGGAGGGACTGAGTAAATGGTTGTGCTCGAATACGTCAGGGCTTGGTCGACGGTTATTTCCGTAGAGTCGATGATGGTTAAAGCGAGAGTCCATGGCTCCTTGCTCACTGTCAATCGTGACTTCAGTAGGCATAGGCTCTGATCATGTCGGTTATTATGTATGTTCTCCGTCTAGGTTCCGAGAGGCCAAAATGAATAGAAAAATCGTCTTGTTGGGGTTCTATGTTGGAGATGAGTACTTTGACAAATATTCGAAAGGTGACCCGTATCCTCAAGTAGCCGCCTATAAGCTTGAGGGTCGGTTTCTGGATGCGCTTCACGTTGATGGTAATGTTGTTACTACAATTGCAAGTATTGCTGTGACAACATACCCACGTAACAAAAGGATTTGCTTCCCAGCGGCAAAAGTGGAAGGCGCTTGGGGGGGCGGGGTTGTTATACCGCTAGTGAATTTTCCATTGATTAAAATGCTCAGTCGCTTGTTTGGATCAAGTGTCAACTTGTTTCGCCTGCGGAAAGCCAACGTCGATTGGGTGTGCGTCTATGCAGCCCATACGCCTAATCTGGTGGCTGCCTACATAGGCGCAAAGTTATTGGGTCTGCCATATTTTGTGTATATTCCTGATCTTCCAGTCTTCATGGATATGGGGGTGGCTAGAGGGAAGATAACCAGGTTACTGAAAAAAATAGATTCCTGGCTTATTGATATATTTGTATCCGGCGGCGCCGGTGTTTTCGTGGCCAGTAAATATATGGTTACGGACAGTGCCAAATGGTCCGGCAAGCCATTCTTGGTATTGGAAGGTATTGCCAACTCGGTAGCGATGCCCTCCGTTGCGGTGGAAGCGGACGTACCAAAAGAATTTATTTTTTACGCAGGCGGATTAAGTAAAGCCTACGGCATAGTAGAGTTGGTCGAGGGGTTCATCAAGGCTAATACTAAATTTGAGCTTTGGTTGTGTGGTCGCGGTGAGTTGGAGTTGTATCTTTCGGAAGTGTCAGAGCGCTATCCGTCGATAAAATATCTGGGCTTCCTTAGCCCTCGAGAGGTCGAGCGTGTCCAGGCTACTGCGGCTGGTTTGATTATGAATCGGAACCCGCATGAGCGTTATACTCGTTATTCGTTTCCGTCCAAATTACTCGAATACATGGTAAGCGGAATACCCATACTCACCACGCGGCTCGACGGGATTCCCGAGGAATATTTTGAGCACCTAAATGTCATAGACGATCCGTCTTCAGAGGGGATTAGCTCTGCATTGGTGGCTTTTGGTGCAATGGATCGGCAGATTTTGTCCAAAAAAGCGGCCTGTGCTAGAATTTGGGTCTTGGAAAATAAGACCAGCTCCGCTGTCGGACGAAAAATAGTAAATTTTATGGAGATGCATAAGTGACCATTTTTAATGGAAAAACACTATTAATAACCGGTGGCACTGGGTCATTCGGTAATGCCGTACTCAAGCGTTTTTTGGATACCGATATTGCAGAGATTCGGATTTTTAGCAGGGATGAAAAAAAACAAGATGATATGCGTAAATCCTATGCAAGTTCAAAACTAAAATTTTATATTGGTGATGTGCGCGATTATCAAAGCGTCATAAATGCGACTCGCGGAATAGATTACATATTTCATGCGGCTGCGTTAAAGCAAGTTCCATCGTGCGAGTTTCATCCGATGGAGGCGGTGAAAACCAACGTAATCGGAACCGAAAACGTACTCGAGGCTGCCATACTGAATGGCGTCAAGCGGGTTGTGTGTCTTAGTACGGACAAGGCTGTTTATCCAATCAATGCCATGGGTATTTCCAAGGCGATGATGGAAAAAGTAATGGTCGCCAAGTCGCGCAGTGCCGACGATAACAAGACAGTTATTTGCGGTACCCGGTATGGCAATGTAATGGCTTCGCGCGGATCAGTTATTCCTTTATTTATTCAACAGATTCGGGATGGTAAACCACTTACGCTTACCGATCCGAATATGACGCGCTTTATGATGACGCTTGCTGATGCGGTTGATCTTGTATTATACGCATTCGAGCATGGAAATAACGGTGATCTATTTGTCCAGAAGGCGCCCGCTGCTACGGTGGAAATCCTTGCTAGGGCGCTGACACAACTGCTCGATCTTCCCGATCATCCTATTCAAGTCATCGGTACCCGCCATGGTGAGAAACTCTATGAGGCGTTGTTGAGCCGTGAGGAAATGGCTTGTGCAGAGGATCGCGGTGACTATTTTAGAGTGCCACCCGACTTGCGTGATCTAAATTATTCGAAATTTGTCGAAGAGGGTGAAGAGAAAATTTCACACGCCGAGGATTACAATTCTCATAATACGGTAAGATTGGACGTAGAGGGAATGAAGCGGCTCCTATTGAAGCTTGATTTCATGCGTGCGATCCAGCGTGGTGAGCACGCTACACCCGAGGAGTGATAGCGTGAAAGTTCTGATCACTGGATCTAAAGGATTTGTAGCTAAAAATCTCATTGCGCATCTGAATGAGCGTAATGACATTGAAATCGTGCATTTTACTCGTGAGAATAATGTCACTCAACTTCCTGGTCTGCTAGCGGATGTTGATTTTGTATTTCACTTGGCTGGCGTAAACCGACCGCAGGACCCTGAGGAGTTTCAAACAGGTAATGCCGATCTCACTCGGATTATCTGTGAAGCTATTGGCGCGACGGGGCGTACCATCCCAGTACTTTATACATCATCCAGTCAAGCAGAGCTAGATAACGCTTACGGCGCAAGCAAACGTAATGCCGAGGTGGCTCTGATTGAGCTGGCTAACAGGCACGGAATAAAGGTCTGTATTTTTCGATTGCCAAATGTCTTCGGCAAATGGGCGCGTCCGAATTACAATTCTGCCGTTGCGACATTCTGCCATAATATTGTCAATGGATTGCCGATTCAGATTAACGATCCAAATGCAATCGTGAATCTTGTTTATATAGATGATGTGGTTAAGCACTTTACTGAGGCTATGGACGGGAAGTTATCGGCCGCTCCTTTTGCTACGGTTGAACCTCAATATGCTATAAGTGTGGGGGCGCTGGCAAAGCAATTGGAGGCGTTTCGTGATAGTCGTAATAACCTTATTACAGAGCCGGTGGGGGCGGGGCTGGTCCGTGCTCTTTATTCTACCTATGTCAGCTACCTGACGCCAAACCGTTTTACTTACGAGGTTCCGAAATACGGAGATCATCGAGGTGTGTTTGTTGAAATGCTTAAAACGGCGGACAGTGGGCAGTTTTCATATTTCACAGCTCATCCTGGGATTACCCGTGGTGGGCATTACCACCACTCCAAGACTGAAAAATTTTTGGTGATTAAGGGTAAGGCTTGTTTTCGCTTTCGTCACATCGTTTCCGATGAATATTACGAGTTATTTACAACTGGCAATAAGCCTGAGATCGTAGAAACTGTACCTGGTTGGACTCATGATATTACCAACGTAGGGGAAGATGAAATGATCGTCATGCTCTGGGCTAACGAGATTTTCAATCGTGAGCTGCCAGATACCTATGTACGACCCATTGCCGAAGATGCTTAGGAAATGGTTCGGCTGTGGTAATAAAATTATTCTGATTATAAAGTGTGGCGCAAAAGATGAATAAACTTAAAGTCGTGACTGTAGTGGGAACCCGCCCGGAAATTATCCGTCTATCGCGCGTGATGGCTGCGCTGGATCAATACTGTGATCATATTTTGGTCCATACAGGGCAGAATTACGATTACGAGCTAAATGAGATTTTCTTCCAGGATTTGGGGATTCGGAAACCGGATCACTTCCTGAATGCGGCGGGTTCCACTGGCGCTGAAACCATCGGCAACGTAATTATTGGCGTAGATCGTGTGTTGGCGGAGATCGAGCCCGAGGCGTTATTGGTGTTGGGCGATACAAATAGTTGTATGGCAGTCATTCCCGCCAAGCGTCGGAAGATACCGACGTTCCATATGGAGGCCGGAAATCGCTGTTTTGATATGCGCGTGCCAGAAGAAATCAATCGTCGTATTGTTGATCACACTGCAGATATCAACCTGACCTATAGCACGATCGCACGCGACTACCTGTTACGTGAAGGTCTTTCGCCGGATATGGTAATCAAAACCGGTAGCCCGATGTTTGAAGTGCTGAATTACTACCGCGAGGGCATCGAAGCGTCGGATGTTCTTACTCGTCTAGGTTTGGCGAAAGGTAAGTTTTTTGTTGTTAGTGCCCACCGAGAGGAGAACATTGATTCCGATAAGAATTTTGGAAAGTTGGTCGATTCCCTCAACAAGGTGGCCGAGCAATATGGCTATCCTGTCATCGTATCGACTCACCCGCGCACACAAAAGCGCGTGGATGCGATGGGTGTGAAGTTTCATGCAAACATTCGTTTGCTTAAGCCTTTGGGATTCAAGGATTACAACAAACTTCAGCTGGATTCGAAAGCTGTTTTGTCGGATAGCGGCACGATCAACGAAGAATCCTCCATTCTCAATTTTCCCGCGTTGAATATTCGCGAAGCGCATGAGCGTCCCGAAGGTATGGAGGAGGCGGCTGTGATGATGGTGGGGCTCGAGGCCGAGCGCATAATTCAAGGTCTGCAGGTGCTGGATGGACAAGCTCGTGGTAATGAGCGCACGTTACGGCTGGTTGCGGACTACGCGATGCCTAACGTAGCTGAGAAGGTGGTTCGAATCATTCACAGTTATCGCGATTATGTCATGCGTACCGTCTGGAGAAGGTATTAAAACGAATGGCTATTCGTGTTTTACTGTTGACTCAATGGTTTGATCCTGAACCGACGTTCAAGGGCTTGGTCTTCGCTCGGGAGTTGGTTGCGCAAGGTTTCGAAGTAGAGGTTGTTACCGGGTTTCCTAACTATCCAGGCGGCAAGGTCTACCCGGGATACAAGATAAAGGCAGTGCAACGCGAGGTCATTGATGGCGTAAACATTACCCGGCTGCCTCTTTATCCGAGTCATGGACAAAGCGGCATTGGCCGTATATTGAACTATATTAGTTTTGCAGCTAGCGTTTTATTCTATGGGCTTTTTTTTGCTAAAAAACCAAATGTTATCTATGCCTATCATCCACCGTTAACCGTGGGTGTTGCGGCGGCGCTCGTTCGTTTTTTTCGTGGTGTTCCGGTTGTATATGATATACAGGATATGTGGCCCGATACCCTTAGAGCCACTGGGATGTTTTCCAACGGAAAACTATTGAATATCGTGTCTCGTGCGTGTGACTGGGTTTACCGGCACGTAGATCAAATCGTGGTTCTTTCACCGGGATTCAAGCGTCTTTTGATTGAGCGGGGAGTGCCTGAGTCTAAAATAGATATTATATACAACTGGTGCGCAGAGGATATGGTGGAAGTTGCATCCGTCACTCGTCCGAATAACTTTCCGAGCGCTTCAAAATTTTGTGTTCTTTTTGCCGGAAATATGGGTAAGGCACAGTCACTAGACACTGTTATCTCCGCAGCGCAATTACTGCAAAAAATTAGTTATGAAGTCGAATTTATATTCTTGGGGGGTGGGGTGGAAGCTTCGAGGCTTGAGGCTGTAAAGAATGACAGTGGCTTGGATAATGTATATTTTATTCCTGCTGTTCCGATGCGTGAAGTTGGTGTTTATCTTGCCAGCGCTGACGCATTGCTTGTGCACTTGAAGAAAGACCCCTTATTTACGATCACTATTCCCTCGAAGACTCAAGCCTACATGGCGGCAGGTAAACCGATAATAATGGCTGTAGATGGCGATGCCGCTGATCTTGTGCGCGACGCTAATTGTGGCGTTATTAGCGAGTCAGATAATCCTCAAGCCTTGGCTGATGCTATTATTACGCTGATGAATTTTTCAACTGAGGAGCGTAACAAGATGGCAGAGAGAGGGAAAGATTTTTATCAAAAAAAGTTGTCCTTGCGTGTCGGTGTCGGACGTTTTGGTGAACATTTCAGCCGTCTTTCGAAATGATTACCAATGCTGTGTTCCTTCTTTCCTAGGTTTAAGGACTTCCTATGCTAAAACGCCTTTTCGATATCGTCGCTTCCCTGGTCGGGCTGATTTTATTATCACCTGTAATCGCAATTGTCGCATATATGATCCGAAAACGTTTAGGGTCTCCGGTTTTGTTTCGTCAAATAAGGCCGGGCCTAGGTGGTGTTTCTTTTGAAATGGTTAAGTTTCGGACCATGCGAGATGGGTTGGATGTCAACGGCGATCCGCTACCCGACTCTGAGCGGATGACAGATTTCGGTAGGTTTCTTCGGGCGAGCAGCTTGGATGAGCTACCTGAACTTTGGAACGTGCTCAGGGGAGATATGAGCTTGGTCGGTCCTCGGCCACTGCTGATGGAATATTTACCGCTATACAATGATCAGCAGTTCCGCAGGCATGAAGTACGTCCGGGGGTTACTGGTTGGGCTCAGGTGAACGGGCGGAACGCGTTATCTTGGGACGAAAAATTTAAACTCGATGTTTGGTATGTGAATAATCAATCGGTATGGCTAGATCTTCGGATAATTTTTCTCACGGTAAAAAAAGTATTGGTTCGTGAGGGAATTAGCGCCGATGGGGAAGTCACAATGAGCAAATTCAAAGGTTCAGAAAAATGAACAGACTCGCGATTCTCGGTGCAAGCGGGCATGGAAAGGTTGTCGCTGATGCCGCCGAATGCATGGGATGGCGATCTATTGAATTCTTTGACGATGCTTGGCCGGCCATTACAACCATTGGTAAGTGGACGGTGCTCGGAGGCACCCTCGAATTACTTGCGCGGATAGAAGAGTTCGATGGGGTGTTGGTTGCTATCGGTAATAATGATGTGCGTCAAGAAAAGTTAAACGTATTGAAGTCCTTAGACGCTCGGCTTCCTGTGCTGGTACATCCCTCTGCGACAGTAAGTCGCTATGCAAGTATCGGAGCGGGAAGCGTCGTGTTCGCCTCGGCGGTGGTTAATGCTTATGCCTCTGTAAGTGACGGTGCGATTCTGAATACAGGTTGCAGTATTGATCATGACTGCATCCTGGGTTCATGTGTACATATCAGTCCCGGAGCTAGGTTGGCAGGGGCGGTAAGTGTAGGTGCTGGAAGCTGGATCGGAATTGGAGCCTGCGTCAAACAAAATGTCCGTATCGGCAGCAAGGTGATGGTTGGAGCTGGAGCCGCAGTGGTCGGAGATATTTCTGATAATATGACGGTGGTAGGGGTCCCTGCTCGAGCAATCGTTAGGGGTTGATCCGTCCGGCTGGAAGGACTGACTGGCGTCCGAGTTTTTGACGGTTTTTTTATTAATTATGGATAGCAGGTAAAAACGTGTTGAATACCCCATTTTCTCCTTGGCCTTCGTATACCCAGGAAGAGGCCGATGCCGTTCGAGACGTAATGCTTTCCAATAAAGTCAATTATTGGACCGGGCAGGAGTGCCGCGAATTTGAGAAGGAGTTCGCCGCTTGGGCTGGGACGGATTATGCGGTCGCTCTCGCTAACGGTACTGTTGCTCTTGACCTTGCTCTCAGAGCTCTGCGTATTGGTCCTGGGGATGAGGTTATCGTTACGCCGCGGACCTTCCTCGCCTCGGTATCCAGCGTCGTTAATGCCGGTGCGATTCCTGTTTTTGCTGATGTGGATCGGGATTCGCAGAATATAACCGCAGAAACGATCCAACGAGTGCTGACTCCTCGCACTCGAGGAATTATCTGTGTGCATCTTGCCGGGTGGCCATGTGATATGGACCCAATAATGGCGCTGGCAAATAGCCATGGCATAAAAGTGATTGAAGATTGCGCCCAGGCACATGGAGCCAAATATCGGGGCCGTCCGGTCGGTTCTATAGGTCACATAGGTGCCTGGTCCTTCTGCCAGGACAAAATCATGACCACGGGCGGTGAAGGAGGCATGGTCACGACAAATGATCGAAGCCTTTGGTCGGAGATGTGGTCTTTCAAGGATCACGGTAAGAGCTGGGAGGCAATTTACGAGCGCGAGCATAAACCGGGCTTCCGTTGGCTGCATGAGAGCTTTGGCACGAATTGGCGGATGTTGGAGATGCAAGGGGTCGTTGGCCGTATCCAACTTCGCCGGATGGCTAATTGGCACGATTGCCGGATCAGCCATGCTGAGCGTATATGGTCATGTTCCCGGGAGCTGAAGGCACTGCGCGTGCCTGTGGTTCAGGACGATTGTGTTCACGCGGCTTACAAATGTTATGTTTTCGTCGAAACGCAGCAGCTGAAGCCCGACTGGAGTCGTGATCGTATCATTTCTGAAATTATCGCTAAGGGGGTGCCTTGTTACTCTGGCTCCTGTTCCGAGGTCTATCTTGAGAAGGCGTTTGACAATACGAGTTGGAGGCCGGAGGTACGGTTAGCGGTAGCTAAGGAACTGGGCGAGACGAGCCTTATGTTTTTGGTGCATCCGACACTTACTAATGCTGAAATTGACAAAACCTGTGAGGTAATCAGAAGCGTTCTCCTCGGGGCTGCCAAGGCCTAGAGAAGGACGCATCTAAACTACACTTGTAGAGTTTTCATGAGGTGGCGGGTTGCCAGGAGGCGTACCCGCCGCAGGCTATCGATAGGGGAGCGGTTTGTGGTAAACGACGGAGTTATGGATAAGTTGCGCGGTCTTTTGCTTGGACTACCACGTCGTCATAAGCGACTCATTCAGGTGTCTGCGGATATTGTCTTGGTATGGACGGCATTATGGATTGCCTTTTTGGTCCGCCTTGGTATTGATGATATGATCAATCCACTTATCGTTCATACTTGGCTTTTTTTAAGCGCGCCGATCGTTGCGATCCCCTTGTTTATACGCTTTGGTATGTATCGTGCAGTAATGCGTTACTTTGGGAATGACGCGCTTATTGCGATTATTAAAGCGGTCAGTTTGTCGTCGCTGATATTGGGCGTCATTGTATATTGGTACAGTAATCATCAGAATTTAGTGCCGCGTTCCATCATATTTAATTATTGGTGGCTGAGTCTGATAATGGTTGGTGGATTGCGACTGGCGATGCGGCAGTATTTTCTGGGCGATTGGTTTACGGCTGCACAGCATGTGCCCTTTGCTAATCGAGACGATGGGCTGCCAAGAGTCGCAGTCTTTGGCGCCGGCGCCGCAGGGAATCAACTAGTGGCGGCCCTGCGAATGGGGCGTGCCATGCGCCCCGTCGCCTTTATTGACGATGACGGTAGTATTGCAGATAGGATTATTTCTGGACTACAAGTTTATAAGCCAAAGCACATACAACGAATGATCGAGGAAACCGGCGCGCAGGAAATCCTTTTAGCAATACCCTCTGCTACGCGTAGCCGCCGTCGCGAGATACTTGGTTTTTTGGAGGGGTTTCCCCTTCATGTTCGTAGTGTCCCAGGTTTTATGGATTTGGCCAGCGGTCGAGTCAAAGTTGACGATATTCAAGAGGTGGACATCGCTGATCTGTTAGGACGCGATTCAGTCCCCGCTCAAGCTGACTTGCTCGAGCATTGTATTCGTAATCAATCTGTAATGGTTACCGGTGCCGGCGGGTCCATTGGCTCGGAGCTGTGTCGCCAAATTCTTTCGTTGCATCCAACTACTCTTTTGTTGTATGAACACAGCGAATTTAATTTATATAGTGTTTTTACCGAATTGGAACAACGGGTATCCCGCGAGTCGCTGTCGGTACGCGTCTTGCCAATTCTGGGCTCCGTCCGTAATGAACATAAACTTCTGGACGTGATGAAAGCATGGGATGTAGACACGGTATATCATGCGGCAGCCTATAAGCATGTCCCTATGGTTGAGCATAATATAGCTGAAGGAATACTGAATAACGTTATTGGTACTCTTAATACTGCGCAGGCTGCATTAAAATCTGCTGTTTCCAACTTTGTATTAATTTCCACTGATAAGGCAGTCCGTCCTACTAATATCATGGGTAGTACAAAGCGCCTATCTGAAATGACGCTGCAGGCTTTGAGTCGTGAATTGGCTCCGGTCCTATTTAATGACAACAATAATGTTTCTCATGTTAACAAGACGCGCTTCACCATGGTTCGTTTTGGTAATGTCTTGGGTTCGTCAGGTTCGGTAATTCCATTGTTCCATAAACAGATAAAATCCGGTGGACCGATTACCGTAACTCATCCAAAGATTACCCGTTATTTCATGACTATTCCTGAAGCTGCACAGTTGGTCATACAGGCTGGCTCCATGGGGAAGGGCGGGGATGTTTTCGTTTTGGATATGGGCGAGCCCGTAAAAATTGTTGAGCTTGCTGAAAAAATGATTCATTTATCCGGGTTGACGGTGCGTTCAGAGAAAAATGTCAACGGAGATATAGCAATCAAGTTTACAGGACTGCGTCCCGGTGAAAAGCTATATGAAGAGTTGTTGATTGGAGATAACGTGGTCGCTACTCAGCACCCAATGATTATGAGTGCCCATGAGGATCATCTTACTTGGGATTCGCTCAAAATCATCTTGGGCGAGTTGTTGGTCGCGGTGGAGCAAGATGACTACGCGAGGGTGCGCCAGCTCCTTCGCGATACCGTCAGTGGTTATGTTCCTAATGATGAAATTGTCGATTGGATATACCTGCAGCGACGCCTTGAACCCTGAAGGGCGCAAGGCTGTTGGCCGACGTACTGGAACGATAGTGGAGATAACATTGCCGCTCTTAGGGTTGTTGCTTGTCTCTTGATCAACCCTTTGCGGCCGCCTTGCTGGGGCCCTCCCGGCAGCATCGCATAGCCCGTTCCGTATTTAGGAAACGGCGCGCCCTAGCGAGGCTACAATGCTCGCCTGCTGTTCTTCTGTCAGCCCCACCCAAAGCGGTAAGCGAATCAATCGTTCCGACAGGACATCTGTATTCGCCATCTCCCCATGTGTACGACCATAACGCAGCCCTGCCGGTGAGGAGTGCAATGGCACGTAATGGAATACCGAAATGACGTTATCGAACTTGAGTTTATCCAGCACCCGTTGACGGTCGGCATCAGGGGTTAGCAGAACATAATACATGTGGGCGTTATGCGTGCAATTGGTTGGGATAAACGGCCGACGTATCGCACCTGTCATTTCCAATTGTTCGAGCGACTGATGATAGCGGTTCCAGATGCTGATGCGCTTTTGTGTAATTGAGTCGGCCTCGTCCAACTGTGCCCAAAGAAACGCGGCGGTCAGTTCTCCTGGCAGGTAAGAGGAACCAACCTCCTGCCAAGTGTATTTATCAACTTCGCCTCTGAAGAATCGGCTTCGGTCAGTACCTTTTTCTCGAATGATTTCGGCACGCAATGACATTGCCGAGTCATTAACTAACAGCGCGCCGCCTTCCCCGGAAATCACGTTTTTGGTCTCATGAAAGCTATAGGCACCCAAGTCACCTATGCTCCCCAAAGCTCTTCCTTTATACGACGCCATGACTCCTTGCGCAGCATCTTCGACGACGTAGAGGCCGTATCGGCGGGCAATCTCCATTATCGTGTCCATCTCGCATGCAACGCCAGCGTAGTGAACCGGAACGATAGCCTTGGTGCGAGAGGTGATCGCAGCCTCAATCAGTCTCTCGTCCAAATTGAGGGTGTCTTGCCTGATGTCAACGAATACGGGTATTCCACCCCGTAATACAAAGGCGTTGGCAGTGGAAACGAATGTATAAGACGGCATGATGATTTCATCCCCGGGCTGAATGTCGAGCAATAGAGCTGACATTTCCAGGGCCGCCGTGCACGAGTGGGTCAGGAGTACCTTTTCGCTGCAGCTGTGCTCTTCGAGCCATTGATGACAACGTCGGGTGAAGGGGCCATCACCTGCAAGTTTATTGAGGAGCTTGGCTTCTGCGATGTAGTCGAGTTCCTTTCCCGTCATGTAAGGGCGATTGAAAGGTATTTTATTTTCGCTCACTGAGTGCCTCCGGTTTGTCTTTTTTTAGCCAGCAGCAAGAGTGAGCCGCCGAAGGTGGGCCTAACGCCTGCTTTTAGAAGGTTAAGCTCCAATTTCATCAAAAACTCTAAGATGCGATTGGTTCGGTCAGAGATGTTAAATTCGCTGTTTCGCTCAGCTTCTTTCTGGCCCGGGCGTTGCCGTGCCAGCCACATCAACGGGACAAGTAGACTGACAAAAGACGTGATGTACTCAATCTGGAGGCCGGCGCGTTCAACTTTATCTATTAACTCGCGGCGTGAGTAGCGGCGCACATGGCAGGCACGCTCATCAGCGGCGGACCAAAGCCACTTGTGCTGGGGAACGGTCAACAGCAAATGACCATCTTTATGCAGAGCGCGAGTCAGATTGGTCAATACCAATTCATCTTCTTCGATATGCTCGATGACGTCAAAGGCACCTATTGCATCAAATCGCTCTCTATCGGTCATGAGGCGTGCGTCCAGCTGCTCAAAATTTGCGTTGGGCAGACGTCGGCGTGCATGCGTAAGGCCTTCATCATAGAACTCGGTACCAGACACTATTGCCTTAGGATATTCCCGTTGAATGCCTTCCAATACAAAGCCGGTGCCACAACCGATTTCCAAAAAATTATGGATACTACCAATGCGAGATTTTATTACCCATAAGATCAATCGGTTACGAGCCCGAAACCACCAATGGCGTGCCTCAGCCTTGGCTAGAGTCTCAAAAGCGGATTTGGGAAACGGGGTGCGGTCTGCATTCATTGATGGGGCCCTAAATATTGATATCTACCTTTTCAGGCGACTTTCTTGAACGGTGTCCCAAAAGTAGATAACGCCGCCGAAGGCGGCAGGGATCAGTACCATAATGGTGTAATTTGCGATAGAGGCGCCGACGGCTATATTAGCAGGCACGTCGAGCAGGCCATAAAAATATACAAAAAAACCTTCGCGAACACCGAAACCACCTATAGTTATTGGGACCATGGTCAGGATAGCGATGACAGGGTAGAGGGCGAAATGTTGAGCGAAGGGAATGTCGTAGCCAAAGGCACGGAAAACGAGATATACAACCATTATCAGCGAGATTTGATAACAGAATATATAGGGCAACGACGATGAAAGTGCCTTTCGGTAAGGGAAGTTTGCGGTGCTCGCGTGGAGTTTTTCTATGTATCTCATCACGCTAGAAATAACTGAGTTTTTAATAATAAGTTTGCTGTAAAGGGCGTGGATTTTTTTGCTCGTCAGTAGGAGCTGAACGCCGACTGCTAAGCTAGTGATGATGCCGACAATGGTGGTGAGCAAGACGTAGTTGCCTGATGCTGGCAAAAACGGCAGAGCTGAGAGAGTCAGAATACATAACACCAGTAACCCAATCATTCGCTCTATTATTACAGTACTGCCTGCCTTCCCTCGCTTATCGGGATGACGGCGTTCGATGTGGAACATTCGAAAAGCATCACCCCCCTGCGAGGATGGAAAAATCAATCCTTGGAACTGAGAAGTCAGGCTTATTTTCCATAGGCTCGTTAACGTCTCATTGATTGAGTTGAGACGCAAGAAGACTTGCCAGCGGCTGACGGAGAAAAAAGAGCTTAAAGTGAGCGGAATGGCAACAGCTAGCGCTAGGTAGTGCCAAGCCTTTATTTCGCCAGTGAGTGCCGCCAGGTCTAGGTTAAATGTCTTTATCAGGAACAAAGAAATCAATAGGGCGATAAAGAATTTGATAAACATTAAACGCATGCGGAGCTCAACTGTTCAGGGTGCGTTGTGCGGTGTTGAAAACAGGTAGAGTCGACCCTGTCACGGTTGAGCGCAGTGTAAGGGAGTAGACGGTCTTTTGCTCCCTTACATGGCCAGACCGTTATTGTTGCAGTTTAATTACATACTCTGCCAAGTCGTCAATAGTGCGTAGACTTTCGATATCTTGGTCAGGGATCTGAATCCCATAGTGATCCTGAACAGCTAGCATAATGGTAAATATGTCCATGGAATCGATGCCTTGATCGGTCAGGTAGATGTTGTCACGCAGCGTCGAGGCATCAGCGCCAACTTCAGCTTTGGAAATGATGTCTCTGATTATTACTTTTGTTTCAGACATGTTTAATATCTCTTTGTTGAATTTGATCTTACCTGATCGACACGTCCGCTGGGACCAATGCCCTGATGATGGCGGGCGAGGTCGGCATGAGGCGCTGGTCGATAGACTATTCGACGTCAAGGGCGCTGAAGTATATCGTGCCAATATGCTCCGCGTTAAGCTTGACGCTGCTGCGCGTCAATCGGGTGCCCAGCGTTTGCTCAAGCGTCAGTTGAACCCCGCTTAGATTTTCGCTCAGCGGCCATTCGCTGCTTTCCCAGCGACAAAACACCCACTGACTGCTGCCAGGTATGCTCAGTTCTTTCAAGAGCAGCGCCTTGTTCATGGCTACAAGCACCTCGATTTGGGTGAAATTTTCTGGCATATCCCTCAGGCTAACTGATCGGTCCGCAGAGGCGTAAACACATTGATTCAGAACCGGCAGCTCGTCATAAGCGCGTCGCGTTTCAGCGTATTCATCAGCTTGAATCAATTTACCTTCATACTCAACGCCATCGATCTGAACGGTGAAGGATGCGGTAGTTTTTCCCTCCAGGGTCTGAGGGGCGGACTTTGGCCACCAATGGCAAGTGAGCATCTGATTGGTCATTGTACTGATCTTGAAGTCCAGCTTCTCGATCTGTGCGTAGGGTATGTGGTTGCCAATGGACTGCATCGTGGCGTTGAGCATATCCGTACCGTGTATGTAGGTGCGCTCGCCCTTGAATCCCAATGAAAGGGCATTAGAATGCCTCATTTCAGCTTCCTGATATGTGCCGTCATATTTGCCCTGTGGTTGAGCGCAAAGTTGCCCGATACGACACTCCCAGATGCGATATCGCCAATCACAACCGCCCCCATTTTTATCTCAACTGCATCGCCGATCACGAGTCCCTGCGCAATGGAGCAGGAGGCTCCGACCCATACACCTGTTCCCAGTCGAGTCCGTCCTGCAACGACAGTATTGCCAGAAACCACACAATTTTCGCCAATCGCAGCACCATGACCGATGTTCGTCATGATACCAATTTGACAATTATTACTGACGGTCGTGGGTTGCTGAAACAAAGACCGCGCAATCACTGCGCCAGCGAGTATCTGGCAGCCTGATCCAATGCGTACGCCACCTTGATGCTTCACCGTTAACAGCGTGCCGTCGTCGTTGCGTAGTGTGATGAGACCTTCAGCGCCTATCACTGCGTTCGAGCCGATGTAGACGTTATCTCCAATCTCTACAGGGCCCTCAATGACCACGTTTGCCGAAATTTCGATATTGTTGCCCAATTTGGCTAGTGGCGAAATAACAGCGCTCGGGTGAATTATGCAGTTTTGACCAATGCTCGGTGCGTTTGCTCCGGCGCGAGTAGTCTCGTTACCGAGGCGATTGTAAAGTTGAAAAAACGCAGCGCGAGGGTTGGCACAGAATACAATTGTCTTTTCTGTCGCTAATACTTCGTTCTTTAAATTTTCCGGGCAGAGAATGCAAGCGACATTTGAGGTGGCCAATGCTTTGTGTAAATAGTAGATGTTCTGACAGTACACCAATGCCCCAGGAGTTCGAGCGTCCGTTTCGTCGAGATGTTCAAAGACGCCACTGTTTAAGATGTGTTCGACAGGGAAAAAATCCACGACGCGGTAGGCGGATGTCATTGTTTACTCTATATGCTCTTCGATGATGGGGAACTGACTAAGATGGGTGGCATTCTCGACCAGTCTGCCGAGATACTCTCCCTGGACTCCCAGTGCCAGAAGGATATTGCCAGCCAGAAACGATACCAGGATCGCGAGGGAAGCCCAGCCGGGCACAATATGGTCGGTCAGAAGGGTGCGCAGCAGAATGAAAACGGCAAACAGAATGCTCGATGCGCTGACCATGAAACCCCAGATCACTACGTAGCGTAGCGGCAGGAGCGAGTAATTGATAACCAGGAACGAAAGCGTCTTGAACATCTTGCCCAAGGTATAAGTGCTGGGCCCGCCATCGGCTCGTGACGCATGGCGGATTGTCACATTCGCCATCATGCTGACTGGCACTGAATTAAACAGCATCGCGGCGATGTGCGGATGAGAGCCCTGATATTTGGCGAGCTGTTTTGCCACCAGTTGACTCATGGCCCTATAACTGGATAGGCCAAAACCGGTCGGTTTGCCCATGATTTTACTGACCAGTTTCTGGTTGAGGGAAGACGCCAGATTGCGCCAGGCGCTGTGTCGTTTTTCAGTCATTGGAATTTTTCCGATGACGACATGCTTGCCGGCTTGGAGCTGTTCGATGAACAGAGGCAGGTCCTCGGGGAAGCATTGCAGGTCATCGTCGATTGTGACGACATAGCGTTTGCAGGCATAGCTGATGCCGCAAAGTGTTGCGTGTTGTTGCCCCTTGTTCTTCGCGAAGCGAACAGCTTTGACCCTGGGGTCTTGTTCATGAAGTGCCAGAGCAGCAAACCACGTCTGATCAGGGCTCGCATCATCAACCAGAACAATTTCCCAGTCATCGCAGAGTTGATCCAAGACCGTCCGTGCACGCGCGTAGAATTCCGGGAGCGTGCTTGCGCTTCTATAAACGGGTACAACCAAGCTAACTGAAACGGTTCTGTCGATCACCTTGAGCCTCATCCTGACCATTGGTATGTACGCTGGCGCTTGCTGCTGAAGCGTCCTGCCTGGTTCTTCAACAGATGTACGCTACACACCGGGCGAAGCATGCTGACAGGTTGCCCCGCCTAAAGGGTCGAATTTTAAGCTAAGGTGGGGACGGTGTCACGGCGGCTGGCAGTTATGGCTGACACGCACGTGCCCTTTAATGCTTATCCGTGGTTGCACGCCTTTGGCATGGCCTGATGGACCGCGTTTCGTTGCGTTTCGCAAGAGCGGACGCGGCCATTTTCCGTGCACCAGCACTCATCGCGCCTTCCAGGAAGCTGGAATCCGCCATTAATAAACGGTTGATATACGTTTCCAAGCAATCTGATTTTTTTCGATTTTCTTAGGAGTATTGCATTGCCTGGTGAATATGACGTGCCGACAGGTCTTTGTGGTCACAGCGTAGGTTGGATGCTAGGAGTGAGTTATTATGAGTGGCGAATAGAGAACCGTTACAAAAATGTGGTGGTGATTTTTGATTAGATTGGATGTGATGTGATGAGAGATGTGGTAATAAAAAAAATACCTATAATTGTTTTGGTTTTGTTCTTCGGGTTGCTCTTGAGTGGTGTGTTTCTTCCGATTTACTCCGATGAGGTGGTGACGAAGTTTAGGATTGCCCGGCTCTTTCTGGAGAGCGGAGATGCAGTAACTCTTTTTCCGCAGTGCAAAGCCACCACAGGACGAGCAGTTTTCTGGATATTCTATCCGATCGGTATGTTGCTATCCGCCTTATATGCTGATTTGGGGCCTTTGGGCTTGAGAGTGAGCGGTATCGTTTTATCGTTGATCTGGTTTGTTTTGCTCGCTTATTGGTGTTGGGCTCAGACGCGGGATTCGGGCGTGGCTCTACAACGTTTTGCCGGTTTTGTCGCAGTAGGATCATTAGGTATTTTGCCCTTTCTTTGGGTTTTGTCGCGTCCGGAGCAGTTGTTGATATTGGCGATACTGATGCTTTGCCTCACGGCACTTTTCTCGAGCAAGCCAAAATCCGCGAGGGGTCAAATGAGCGTAGCTGCTGGGGTGGCACTGCTGTTATCTTTTCTATTCTACGCTCACCCAAAAAGCATGTTCTACACGCCATTCGCGCTGGTGGCGGCCTGGTTGGCCACAGCGTCCTACCATAAAGTGATTCGCTATGGCTTGATCCTATTCGTCTTGGGGTCATGTGTTCAAGTGTTCCTTTATTTCAATGCGCTGGGGAGTTGCCAGGATGCGCCGAGCATAAAGTTAATGCTTGGCGCTAATACGTTGTTGCCAGGGACGCTTTTTTCCGCACCTAATGAGTTTGTCAGCGCTGCGTTCAACAATCTGGTAAGTTTTCCTGAACGGCTACTGACGCACGTTACATTTAACGAGGCTTATCAATCGGGCTGGCTGCCTCCGTTGTCCGGTAGTTTTGCAGCGTTGCCATACCTCAATTGGGCCATTTATTATTTCTTGTTTGTATTCGTGGCGAGTCTCCATTTTTTGGCTGTTTCAATATTTCTGTTGCAGTTGATTCGCCGCCAAGTGACTGGAACTGTCCTGCTAGCCTTGTTATTGGTCGGAGCGAATGTCGGTAACGCATTTTTTTACAATATTCAGAATTTTTATGCTGGCTCTCAGTTTGTTCCAGTAACCATCATCATTACCGCGCTTCTGATGCAATCCCAGCGTGGAGTTAAGAAAAATAACCCCCCTACGCTGGTCGCCTATTCGTTGTTGCTGTTGCTTTCGATAGCATCGATGATGACATCACTTGCGCTTGTGACCCCCAGCATTATGCGTAATACCTCTTCTGCTCAGTCCAGTTTGCCCGGACAGCCATTATCTATACCAGTGTTTGGGGTTCAATCTCACTTGAACTCAATCAGGAAGCTGGGAGCATCGTGCGAAATACCCGCGAAGTCCACCGAGAGCGTCGTGGTGGATCACATGACTTATTTTGCTTTCGTACAGGATAAGAAACCGATCCACGTGCTGTACGTAACCGAGTTTGGATACGGTGGTGACCTGACAAATGGCAGGCTGCTCCCATTTCTCAAAGGGTTGAACAGTCCGGGGCTGATCACACGTTGCGAATGGGTGCCAAACGAATTTCGGCAGGCGCAGCAGACGGGGGAAATGGGCTATTGTTGTGTCAATTTCAGCAAAATGTGATCAGGCATCCCTGTCTGACCCCTCCTGCTGAATGTTAAACCGAGACGGGTGGATAAAGTTTATTCTAATACCAGTCGTGCGGAAGCTAATCAGCCTTATTATCATGATCGGTATTACGCTTCCTGTAACATTCTGATTTTTGACAACCCGTCCACGTCACCTAAGGTTAAGAAGCAGCTTCGGAAAAGCTGCTTCTCTCTTAACGATGTCATGGAGCGTCACTAATGCGTACAGGCTATTTCTACTCTCTGATTTTCGCTTTGCTCACCGGCGCCTCGATTGCTGCTGTCGCGGCGCCAGCGGTCGAGCCTGGCGCAGCGGCTGCACCACAAGCTGTTGCACAGCCGGCCCAAACGCAAAGCACCAAGGTGGACTTGAACGGGGCGGATGCTGCTACGCTGCAACGCGAGTTGGCAGGGATCGGCAAGAGTAAAGCTGAGGCGATTGTTGCGTATAGGGAGGGTAATGGGCCTTTCTCTACGGTAGAGGAATTACTGGAGGTTAAGGGGATCGGAAAGGCAATTCTCGACAGGAACCGTGACAGGCTGGAAGCCAATTGATCTGATGCAGTGAAAGAGGCCGGTGATGTGACCGGCCTTTTGCACACTTAGCCTAAAAGTTAAGATAAAAGGCGTTGTATATTATAGAGCTCTGATGAACGGTAGGTGATAAGACGCCGTTCCATGAGCGCATTGTGCCCCGCAACAGCAAAAAAACTCTACTATTACTATTAGAGTTTTATCGGAGCAACATCGAGGAGTTTTTAGTGCTTTGGTTAATGTTCCCTTTTATCGCTTTTTTTTCTTTCGTGCTGACGTGGCTCCTCAGTCGGTATGCATTAGCCCACGGTGTCATCGATTTACCAAACTTACGTAGCTCTCATACGGCTCCAACTCCCAGAGGGGGAGGTGTTGCCATTGTCTTTAGCTTTTCCGCTGCTAGTTTAACCTTGTTTTATTTTAATATGCTTCCGGCGGCTCAACTTGCTGCGCTACTTGGCGCTGGGGTATTTGTAGCTATCAATGGTTTTTGGGATGATCATGTTCATATTGCTGTGCGATGGCGACTTTTAGGCCATTTTCTTGCGTCCATCTGGGTTTTGTATTGGGTCGGTGGTCTTGCCCCTCTTTCTTTTTTTAATTGGGTAATTGAATTAGGGGCTTTCGGTTATCTCCTATCAGCGATATTTTTGGTCTACATGCTAAATCTTTATAATTTCATGGATGGGATTGACGGTATCGCGGCTATCGAGGCGGTATCTGTTTGCGCTAGCGCCGCTTTCCTATATTGGGTAAAGGGAGAGGAAACCCAAATATATGGACCGCTGTTGCTTGCCTGTTCTGTTTTGGGATTTTTATACTGGAACTATCCACCCGCTAGAATATTCATGGGGGATGCGGGAAGTGGCTTTTTAGGAATTATATTCGGAATTTTTGTACTACAGGCCGCATGGATATCGTCCGATTTTTTCTTCGCGTGGCTAATCCTGCTCGGCGTATTCATTGTAGATGCGACCCTGACGCTGATTCGTCGTTTTCTGCGGGGGGAGAAAATCTACGAAGCTCATCGGAGTCATGCCTATCAATCCGCTTCACGGTACTATGGGCGTCATCTGCCTGTGACATTGGCAACGGGAATACTTAACGTTTGTTGGTTGCTGCCGATTGCATTTCTGGTAGTGGATGAAAAGCTGGAAGGAGTTATCGGCTTGTTAATAGCGTACTTGCCTTTGTTGTTTCTGGCTTTTAGATTTCGAGCAGGGGCAATGGAGGCTTCTTAGCACAAAAACTTAGTTTAAGCGGCTTCTTATAAAAGCCCCTTAATAGGAGGGATGTTAGCTTAAATGGTCGATACAAGTGTTACGGTGTTTATGAAAGAACCCTGCCTATGGCGATACACAAGCACAAAGGCTTTGATTCAGGTGCTGACGCTTTTCGCCACACACCACTGATTGGGAGATGACATGCACAAAAACTACCCAGCCGCCTACCAACCCAGCAAAGGCTCAGCTTTGCAAGTAGACAAACCCTTCTACGAGCGCATCCGCGCCGAGCAGGGCAAGCGCACGTTGATCGAACAGTTCGAAGTGCCGATCCGTACCGGTCGCGCTTGGCATGTGCCGGCCGGGCATGTGTTTCGCGTCACCACGCCAGTGGGGCCACAGGTGGGGGACTTCAACGTCTGGAATGCCCATGATCCGCGGGAGCGCCTGTGGGCTGCGCGTACTCGGCAACTTCAGGGCGCTCATATCAGCACCCACGATCGGTTGTGGTCGAACTTGCCGTTTCTACGTCCTCTGGTAACGATCACGGATGACAGCCTGGCTGGCTACGGCATCGACGAGCACGGCGGGCGCCTGCATGATTTGCTGGGGACGCGGTGTGATCCTTACGTGAACAAGATGCTGACCGGTGAGGATTTCCACCACCATTGTCACTCGAATCTGACCCGGGCGGTGTTGCCTCATGGTTTGACCGAGTTCGATGTACACGATGTGTTGAATATTTTCCAATGCACCGGGCTGAATCATGACGACATGTATTTCATGAAGGCCTGTCCGGCGCAGAAGGGTGATTACCTGGAGTTCTTCGCAGAGATTGATTTGTTGTGCGCGTTATCGACCTGTCCTGGGGGCGACCTGTCGTTGGCGATGTGGGGGCCGGATGCCCAGGATCCTTTAAGCGTTTGTCGTCCGCTGGGGGTGGAGATCTATCGGTTGGAGGAGTCGTTGCTGCAGGGCTGGAGTCAGCCGGAGCGGGCGGCTTACAAGGGTCTGCATGGGTTGCATATTGCCAAGGCGGATTGGGAGAAGTAACTGCGGCTGCCTCTGTGGCGAGGGAGCTTGCTCCCGCTGGGCTGCGCAGCGGCCCCGAAGGCCCGGAACTCGATTAGCCTCACGCGCCTTGCCAGCAGGTTTTCAGGGCCGCTTCGCGCCCCAGCGGGAGCAAGCTCCCTCGCCACGAAAGCGGTGTGAATCAGCGATCCTTGGCTTCTTTCGCATCCATTTCCGCATTACGCTCGGCAACACGTTTACGTTGCTCATCCGTCAGTTCCACTTTGTTGGCGGTGTCACGCAGCATCATCAGGCCCCCAACGATCGAGCCGATGGCGACGATCAGGATTAACCAGGCATACCAGGGCATAGGGTTCTCCTTGAGTGGGCAATGGCCAGACGAGTATTCGCTGGCCATTGCCCCTACCACTTATGAGCGAAGACTGTTCGCAGTGGTTCCATACTACGCCGGTTATGCCGCGGCCACCTTATAGCCCGGTCAGCATCGCATCGGCCGGCGCATCTGCGCGCAGTTGGGCAGTCATCACGAAATACACGAAACCCACCGCCATGAACCCCAGGAAGATCAGCCCGATCAGCGTGTTGAACCAGGCCATCGCCACCAGGCATACCATCGCCAGTGCCAGGGCGATCCCCGGTACGATCGGATAGCCGGGGGCGCGGAACGTGCGTTCGAGATTCGGTTCGGTTTTGCGCAGTTTGAACAGGCTGAGCATGCTCATGATGTACATGACGATTGCGCCGAACACGGCCATGGTAATCATCGCCGCGGTCAGGGTCATGCCGCCGAGGTTGATCAGGCCGTCGCTGTAGATTGCCGCGATGCCGATCAGGCCGCCGGCGATGATGGCCCGGTGCGGCGTCTGGAAGCGTGACAGTTTGGCCAGGGAAGAGGGGAGGTAGCCGGCGCGGGCCAGGGCGAAAAACTGGCGTGAGTAGCCGAGGATGATGCCGTGGAAGCTGGCTACCAGGCCGAACAGGCCGATCCACACCAGCATGTGCAACCAGCCGGAGCTTTCACCGACCACGGTTTTCATGGCTTGCGGCAGGGGATCGTTGATGTTTGACAGGGTGCGCCAGTCACCGACGCCACCGGCGAAGAACATCACGCCCATGGCCAGGAACACCAACGTCAGGATGCCGCTGATGTAGGCCTTGGGGATCGTGCGTTTCGGATCCTTGGCTTCTTCAGCGGCCATGGCCGCGCCTTCGATGGCGAGGAAGAACCAGATCGCGAAGGGAATCGCGGCGAACATTCCGGCGATGGCCGGGGCGCCGAATACGTCGGAACCGGCCCAGCCGTTCAAGGCGAAGCTACTGAAACTGAACGCAGGCGCGACCACGCCCATGAAGACCAGCAACTCGGCGACGGCAAGTACGCAGACGATCAGCTCGAAGGTCGCGGCCAGTTTCACTCCGAGGATGTTCAGGCCCATGAACACGATGTAGGCGCCCACGGCGGCGTGTTTCGGGTCGAGCGCCGGGAATTGCACATTCAGGTAGGCGCCGATGGCCAAGGCAATGGCCGGTGGTGCGAAGACAAATTCGATCAGGGTTGCCAGGCCGGCGATCAAGCCGCCTTTTTCGCCAAAGGCTCGACGGCTGTAGGCGAACGGGCCGCCAGCGTGGGGAATGGCGGTGGTCAGCTCGGTGAAACTGAAGATGAAGCAGGTGTACATGGCCGCGACCATGAATGACGTCACCAGAAAGCCCAGCGTTCCGGCGACTCCCCAACCGTAACTCCAGCCGAAATACTCACCGGAAATCACCAGGCCAACGGCGATGCCCCATAAATGCAGGGTGCCCAGGGTGGGTTTGAGTTGTGTGTTCATCGGTGGCTCCCCTCGATAAATAGCAAAAGCGCTGGGGAGAGGGCAGTGCAGTGGGCGTGCCAGTAAGGCAATCGCGGTCGTAATGGGTCGAATCAGGTCGTATCGGGGATGTTCCACACCGAATTGTGGTATTCGGTGCCCCAGTTCAGCGCCCTGGCGCCACGGCTTGCCGTTATCTCGTGCAGACTCGTGGCACCACTGGCTCTTATAAACGGGCGCCCTTCGAGAATAGCTCGGTCTGGTCATCAAGGCATTCAAGCAGCGCCGCTTTCCAGTGGGGCTGGCTGATTCCCCAATCACGCTCCAACCGGCTGCAATCAAGTCTTGAATTAAGCGGACGTACCGCTGCCGCTGGATACTCACTGGAGGAAATAGGCAGCAAAGTTGCGCAAGGTTTGCCCTGTTGTTGCAACGTATCGCCGATAGCCTGGGCGAACCCGAACCAGGATACCTGGCCTTGAGCGGTCAGGTGATAGGTCCCCCATTTCGCTGTTCCGCGTTGCCACCCTTCGATAAGCGCTAGGGTGCTGGCAGCAATTGAGCCCGTCCACGTTGGGGCGCCTATCTGGTCATCCACGACTCGCAACTCGGATTTTTCCTGAAGAAGCCGCTGCATGGTCAGTAGAAAATTGCGTCCATAGGACGAATACACCCAGCTGGTTCGAAGAATCAGGTGCTTACCGTTGACCACAGAAACGGCTTGCTCACCTGCCAGTTTGCTCTTGCCGTAAACGCCGAGCGGATTGGGTGCGTCATCTTCGTTGTAAGGCTCGGTTTTATTGCCGTCAAATACATAGTCAGTGGAGTAGTGAATCAGCGGTATATCGAGCGCAAACGCTTCCTCCGCCAAGACGCCGGGCGCTACGGCATTCAGCGCGAAGGCTGCCTCTGGCTCGCTTTCCGCCTGGTCGACGCCTGTGTGTCCGGCAGCGTTGATGATCAGGTCCGGATGGAGGTTTCGGACCGTTTGGCGGATCAACTGCGGCTGTGCCAGGTCGAGTTGGTCGCGCCCCAAGACGATCAATTCCCCGACGTTGCGCAGCCGCCGCTGCAGCTCACGGGATACCTGGCCATGTTGGCCGCAGATAAGCACTTTCATGGCCGCAGACCGACGGAGTTGCTCTCCTCTCCCGCTACTTGGGCGAGGTATTGACCGTAGCCGATCTTGCCGAAATAACGGGCGCGCTCAAGCAGCTGTTCGCGGCTGATCCAGCCATTGTGATAAGCGATCTCTTCGAGACAGGCCACTTTCAGTCCCTGGCGATGTTCGATGGTCTGCACGTATTGCGAGGCATCGAGGAGGCTGTCATGAGTCCCGGTGTCGAGCCAGGCGAAGCCGCGACCGAAGCGCTCTACCTGCAAATCACCACGCTGAAGATAGGCATTGTTGATGTCAGTGATTTCCAGCTCACCACGTGGCGAGGGCTTGACTGCCTTGGCAATGTCGATCACGTCGTTGTCGTAGAAATACAAGCCGGTAACCGCGTAGTTGGACTTTGGCTTCTGAGGTTTTTCCTCAATCGACAAGGCACAGCCATTGCTGTCGAAATCGATCACTCCGAAGCGCTCCGGGTCTTTTACCCAATAACCGAACACTGTCGCGCCAGAGGGACGTTCGGCTGCCCGTTGCAGCTGTGCGCCGAAGTACGCCCCATGGAAGATATTGTCGCCAAGAATCAGGCACACCGGATCCGTGCCGATGAACTCTTCGCCAATCAGAAAGGCCTGGGCCAGGCCATCCGGTGACGGTTGGATCGCATAGCTGAACTTGACCCCGAACTGACTGCCGTCCTGCAGTAGATTCCGGTATTGCGGCAAATCCTGAGGAGTGGAAATAACCAATATTTCCCTGATGCCAGCCAACATCAATACCGATATCGGGTAATAGATCATCGGTTTGTCATAAACCGGCAACAGCTGTTTCGATACGCCAAGAGTGATGGGATGCAAACGCGTGCCCGAGCCACCCGCCAATACAATGCCTTTCATTATGCGAGCAGCTCCTTTTTATTGATGAATCCAAGGCGTTCGCCTTGATAACTGCCGTCTTGAACGCGACGGCACCATTCGAGGTTCTCCAAATACCATTTGACCGTTTTCCGCAGGCCGGACTCGAATGTTTCTTGCGGTACCCAGCCCAGTTCCTGCTCGATTTTCCCGGCGTCGATGGCGTATCGCTGATCATGACCCGGACGGTCCTGGACGAAGGTGATCAGGTCGGCAAAGTGAGCGATGCCCTCAGGCTTTTGCGGTGCGAGCTCTTCCAGCAACTGGCAGATGCCCCGAACCACGTCGATGTTCTTTTGCTCGTTGTGCCCGCCAATGTTGTAGGTTTCGCCGACCTTGCCCGTGGTGACCACTTTGAGTAACGCCCGAGCGTGATCCTCGACAAATAACCAGTCACGCACCTGCAGGCCGTTGCCATATACCGGCAGAGGCTTGCCAGCCAAGGCGTTGAGGATGACAAGAGGAATGAGCTTCTCCGGGAAGTGGAACGGTCCATAGTTGTTTGAACAATTGGTCAGCAGCACCGGAAGGCCATAGGTGCGATGCCAGGCGCGGACCAGATGATCGGACGCTGCCTTGCTGGCGGAGTAGGGCGAACTCGGGGCGTAGGGAGTGGTTTCCGTGAACAGATCGTCAACGCCGTGCAGGTCGCCATAGACCTCGTCGGTCGAGATGTGATGGAAGCGGAAGGCACTTTTCTCCGGCTCGGCAAGGCTTTGCCAATAGGCGCGGGTGGCCTCGAGCAGGCTGTAGGTGCCGACGATGTTGGTCTGGATGAAATCCGATGGCCCGTCAATGGATCGGTCGACATGGGATTCCGCGGCGAGATGCATGATCGCTTGGGGTTGGAAACGCGCCAGGACCGCGCTGACGGTCGCCTGGTCAACGATATCGGCCTGCACGAATTCGTAGCGACTGTTGCTGGCAACGCTGACAAGCGATTCGAGGTTACCAGCGTAAGTCAGTTTGTCCAGGTTGAGGGCTTCATGATCAGAGTGCTCGATCAGCTCGCGAATCAGGGCAGAGCCTATGAAACCGGCACCGCCGGTGATGAGGATACGCATATGAGTCCAGCCTTTTCCCAGTAAGTCGATGACGCATGAACCGTAGCTTGTCGGCATGAGTCGGGTAGCGCAATAGAAGTGTCGGCCCGATTCGGGATTTGTAGAGCCTAGTCGATGGGAAAATAACTGACGCCGTCGGAGGCGGGCTTGCGAGTCCACCCCGATTACCCATTTTTTACAGATTCTTTATCCCCCACCCCCAGCCTCGATCTCGCGCCTTTACACCCTCCCTGCCGACAATCCCCCCCACACACGGCACGACGCCGTACCACGGAGAAATCCCATGAGTGTTCTGGACGGGGTGTCATTGCTGCTGGCAGTGGCGCTGTTCATTTATCTGCTGGTTGCGCTGTTGCGCGCGGATCGGAACTAGGAGCGGTTATGCACGGTTATGACTTCGGGCTGATCCTCGGCTTTTTTGCCCTGGTGCTGATTCCGGCGCCGTTTCTGGGACGGTTTTACTACCGGGTGATGGAGGGCCAACGTACCTGGCTGTCGCCGATTCTTGGGCCGGTGGAGCGCGGTTGCTACAAGGTGGCCGGCGTTGATCCGACTGCCGAGCAGAGTTGGCAGAAGTACACCCTGGCCTTGCTCGCGTTCAATCTGGCGGGATTTGTGCTGTTATTTGCGATCCTGTTGTTGCAGGGGCATTTGCCACTCAACCCGGAAAACCTGCCCGGCATGGAATGGACCCAGGCCTTCAATACGGCGGTCAGTTTCGTGACCAACACCAATTGGCAGTCCTACAGCGGCGAGGCGTCCCTCAGTTACTTGAGCCAGATGGTCGGTCTGACGGTGCAGAACTTCGTCAGCGCCGCCACCGGCCTGGCCGTGCTGGTGGCGCTGTGTCGTGGGATCGGGCGCAAGTCCGCGGCGACGTTGGGCAATTTCTGGGTCGACATGACCCGTGCCACCCTCTATGGACTGTTGCCGCTGTGCCTGCTGCTGGCGCTGTTTCTGGTGTGGCAGGGCGTGCCGCAAACCTTCGCGCAGTATGTGCACGGGGTGACGATGCAGGGCGTCGATCAGGTGATTCCATTGGGACCGGCCGCCAGCCAGATTGCGATCAAGCAACTGGGCACCAACGGCGGTGGTTTTTTCGGTGTCAACTCGGCGCACCCGTTCGAGAACCCGACGGCCTGGAGCAATCTGTTTGAAGTCGCATCGATCATCCTGATCCCGGCGGCACTGGTGTTCACCTTCGGCCATTACGTCAAGGACCTGCGCCAGAGCCGGGCGATCATCGCCTGCATGCTGGCGCTGTTCCTGATCGGCGGCGCGACGTCGCTGTGGGCGGAATTCCAACCCAACCCGGCCCTTGATAACGCGGCAGTTGAACAGGCCGCGCCGCTGGAAGGCAAGGAGTCACGTTTCGGCACCACGGCCACGGTGCTCTGGTCGGTGACCACCACGGCGGCGTCCAACGGCTCGGTCAATGCGATGCACGACAGCCTCAACCCGCTGAGTGGCATGGTCGCGCTGGTGAACATGATGCTGGGCGAAGTGATTTTCGGCGGTGTTGGCGCCGGGCTCTACGGGATGCTGCTCAACGTATTGATCGCGGTGTTCCTGGCCGGGTTGATGATCGGTCGTACGCCGGAATACCTGGGCAAGAAACTCGGCGCCCGGGAAGTGCAGTTGCTGGTAGTGACGCTGCTGGTGATGCCGGTGAGTGTGCTGGTGCTCGGCGCGATTGCCGCAAGCCTGCCCGGTCCCGCCGCGGCGGTGAGCAATCCTGGTGCTCACGGTTTCAGTCAGCTGCTCTACGCCTACACCTCGGCGGGGGCGAACAACGGTTCGGCGTTTGCCGGGTTCGGCGCCAACACGCCGTTCCATAACCTGATGCTGGGCCTGGGCATGTTGATTGGCCGTTTCGGCTACATCCTGCCGGTGCTGGCGTTGGCCGGCAGCCTGGCGCTGAAGAAGACCGCACCGATCGGCCAGAACAGCTTCCCAACCCACGGCCCGCTGTTCGTGACCCTGCTGACCGTGACCATCCTGCTGGTAGGTGGCCTGACGTTCTTGCCGACCCTGGCCCTGGGGCCGATCGCCGAACACCTGAGCATGGGTTTCTGAGGAACAGATGATGAATATGCCAATGAGCAAAACCGTCGTCGCCAAGGCGCCGGAACAACCGCAAACCCGTTTGTCGGCGCTGTGGCGGCCAGCGCTGGTGCAAGCCTTCGTCAAACTCGATCCGCGCCAGTTGCACCGCGCGCCGGTGATGCTGGTGGTGGAGCTGACCGCGATCCTCACCACCGTGCTCTGCCTGGTTCCCGACGACGCCGTGCCGACTTTCGTCGCTGCGCAGATCGCCCTGTGGCTGTGGTTCACCGTGTTGTTTGCCAACTTCGCCGAAGCCCTGGCCGAGGGTCGTGGCAAGGCCCGTGCCGACAGCCTCAAGGCCGGCAGCGAAGGCCTGAGCGCTCGTCGCCAGACGGCGGACGGCTTTGAAGTGATTCCCGCCACCCGTTTGCGTAAGGGTGACGTGGTGCGTGTCGCGGCAGGGGAAATGATCCCTGGCGACGGGGAGGTGATCGAGGGCATCGCGGCGGTCAACGAAGCGGCGATCACCGGGGAGTCGGCACCGGTCATCCGCGAATCCGGCGGGGATCGCTCGGCGGTCACCGGCAATACGCGGCTGGTCTCCGACTGGTTGTTGGTACGCATCACCAGCAATCCCGGCGAATCCACCCTGGACCGCATGATTGCCCTGGTCGAAGGCGCCAAACGCCAGAAAACCCCGAACGAAGTGGCGCTGGACATCCTGCTGATCGGCCTGACGCTGATCTTCCTGCTGGTGGTGGTGACGCTGCAGCCGTTCGCCCATTTCGCCAATGGCAGCCTGCCGCTGGTGTTTCTGGTAGCACTGTTGGTGACCTTGATTCCCACCACCATCGGCGGGCTGCTGTCGGCGATCGGCATCGCCGGGATGGACCGTCTGGTGCGCCTGAACGTCATCGCCAAATCCGGCCGCGCGGTGGAGGCGGCGGGCGATGTCCACGTGCTGATGCTGGACAAGACCGGCACCATCACCTTTGGCAACCGTCGCTGTGCGGCGGTTTATGCCGCTCCAGGGGTGAGCGCCAGGGAACTGGCTGAAGGCGCGTTGTTCGCCTCGTTGGCCGATGACACGGCCGAGGGCAAATCCATCGTCGAGTATCTGCGCGGCTTGCATCCCCAGTCCGAGCCGGCTTTGGACGCGCTGACGGCAGTGCCATTCAGTGCCGAAACCCGGTTGTCCGGCGTGGATCATCAGGGGCGCGTCTATCGCAAGGGCGCGGTGGATTCCTTGCTGAGTTTCATCGGCCTGCCACGCAATGAGCTGCCGCCGGTACTGGCGCGGGAAATCGACAAGATCGCCCAGAGCGGCGGCACACCGTTGCTGGTCTGCGTGGACGGCAGATTGCTCGGTGCCATTCACCTCAAGGACGTGGTCAAGCCCGGCATCCGCGAGCGCTTTGCCGAGCTGCGCAAGCTGGGCATCCGCACCGTCATGGTCACCGGTGACAACCCGCTGACCGCTGCCGCGATTGCCGCCGAGGCGGGTGTCGATGATGTACTGGCGGAGGCCACGCCGGAGAAAAAACTGGCGCGCATCCGTCACGAACAGAACGATGGCCGGCTGGTCGCCATGTGCGGCGACGGCGCCAACGACGCCCCGGCCCTGGCCCAGGCCGATGTCGGCATGGCGATGAACGACGGCACCCAGGCGGCGCGGGAGGCGGCCAACATGGTCGATCTCGACAGCGACCCGACCAAGTTGCTGGACGTGGTGCAGATCGGCAAGGAATTGCTGGTAACCCGCGGGGCGCTGACAACCTTTTCCATCGCCAATGACATCGCCAAGTACTTCGCGATCCTGCCGGCGCTGTTCGCTTCGATTTATCCACAGCTCGGCGTGTTGAACGTCATGCACCTGAACAGCCCACAGAGCGCGATCCTCTCGGCCATTGTCTTCAATGCCCTGATCATCGTCGTGCTGATCCCCTTGGCCTTGCGTGGCGTGCGAGTGCAGGCGGCAAGTGCGGCGGCGTTGCTGCGACGCAATCTGCTGATCTACGGCCTGGGCGGGATCGCGGTGCCGTTCGTGGGGATCAAGGCGATTGATCTGTTGCTGACAGGGTTGGGGTTGGTTTGAGCCTGAAGACATCCATCACAGATGTGTTTTCAACTGAGGATTTGAAATGTTCACCATGATTCGCCCGGCCCTGAGCCTGTTATTGCTGATGACCCTGATCACCGGCATCGCCTACCCGCTGTTCGTCACCGGCGTGGCACAAATCGCTTTTCCGGAGCAGGCCAACGGCAGTCTCATCCATGATGCCGACGGCAAGGTCCGCGGTTCCCGGTTGATCGCCCAGGACTTCACCGGCGATGCCTGGTTTCATCCGCGCCCTTCGGCTGGCGCCTTCGCCACGGTCGCCAGCGGCGCGAGCAACTTTTCCCCGAGCAACCCGGCGCTGGCCGCCCGGGTCATCGATGACGCCGGGAAGCTGCAAGTGCCCGGCCAGGGACCGGTGCCCCTGGCGCTGCTGAGCACTTCCGGCAGCGGCCTGGATCCGCACTTGCCTCCGGCCGCGATTGCCTATCAACTGGCGCGTGTCGCCACGGCGCGCAATTTGCCGCTGTCGACGTTGCAGCAGTTGCTCGACAGCCATATCGAGCGGCCTCTGGTGGGCCCGCCCGTGGTCAACGTGCTGGCGCTGAATATGGCCCTGGAAAACCTGTAAACCGCTGTGGGAGCGAGCCTGCTCGCGAATGCGTTGTGTCAGTCAGCAACAATATTGGCTGAGCTACCGCCTTCGCGAGCAGGCTCGCTCCCACAGGGTATCTTGATCAAATCTGAAAGAGACCCAGCATGAGCGACTCCGGCCGCGCCGATGCACTGCTAGCCAACCTGCCACGCAACGACCGTGGCCGCCTCAAGGTTTTCCTTGGCGCAGCCCCAGGCGTGGGCAAGACCTACGCCATGCTGCAAGCGGCCCATACCCGGTTGCGCCAAGGAACGAACGTCATCGCCGCGGTCGTCGAGACCCACGGGCGCGCCGAGACCGAAGCCTTGTTGAATGGCCTGGCGCAACAGCCGATGGTGCGTTCGGAATACCGCGGCGTGATGCTCGAGGAGATGGATCTCGACGGCCTGCTTGCCGCTCGCCCGAGCCTGGCGCTGGTGGACGAGCTGGCCCACAGCAACGCTCCCGGCAGCCGCCATGCCAAGCGCTGGCAGGACATCCAGGAACTGCTTGCCGCCGGTATCGACGTCTTCACCACGGTCAACGTCCAGCATCTGGAAAGCCTCAACGATCAGGTCCGTGGCATCACCGGCGTGCAGGTGCGTGAGACTTTGCCGGACTGGGTCTTGCAGGAAGCCGATGAGCTGCTGCTGATCGACCTGCCACCGCGCGAACTGCTGGAGCGTCTGCGCGACGGCAAGGTCTATGTGCCGGAACAGGCCCGCGCGGCGATCGATGCGTTTTTCACCCAGACCAATCTCACCGCCCTGCGTGAGCTGGCCATGCAGACCGCTGCCGCCCAAGTGGACAACGACCTGGCCCAGGGTTATCGGCAACTGGGCCAGTCGGCTCCGGCGGTCCAGGGCCGGTTGCTGGTGGGCGTGGACGCTGATCACCAGGCCGAACGGCTGGTGCGCCACGCCAGCCGGGTCGCCCAGCGCCGGCATCTGCCCTGGAGCGTGGTGCATGTAGACAACGGCACGGCACGGGACGAGTCCTCGCGCCAGCGTCTGCAGAGCGCCCAGCAACTGGCGGAACGCCTTGGCGGGGAGGTGGTGCTGCTGCGGGCGGGAGAGGTCGCCAGGACGCTGATCCAGCACGCGATGCAACGGCGTGCCACGTTGGTGTTGGTCGGGCAGTCCCGCCAGCGTTTGCGCAGGCGCCTGTTCGGCGGCGGCCTGGCTTCGCGGTTGCTGCGCGATGCCCGTGGGTTGGAGATCAACGTGCTGGCCGGCGATGAAACACCGCCGCCGCCGCGCCTGCGTCCGGGCACCGTCCAGACCGGGTTCGACTATGCGCTGGCGGTGGTGGCGACGCTGGCCGCCAGTGCCCTGGCCTGGGGGGTTTCCGGGTTGCTTGCGTTGCCCAATATCTCCCTGGTATTCCTGATGGCGGTGTTGCTGGTGGCGGTGCGCAGCAGCCTCGGCCCGGCGCTGGCCTGTGCGGCGCTGTCGTTCCTGGCGTATGACTTTCTGTTCATCCCGCCGAATTTCTCCCTGACGATCCAGCGCGAAGAAGACGTACTGACGCTGGTGTTTTTCCTCTTGATGGCCGCCCTGACCGGCAACCTCGCGGCGCGCCAGCGTCGGCAATTGCAGGCGCTGCGCGACACCCAGCAGGAAACCGCTGAGCTGCTCGATCTGTCGCGCAAGCTGACGGCCGCGACCGATCGCCAGGCCGTGATCAGCGCCGCCGTGCAGCACCTCAACAGCGAGGGCGATTTGCAACTGTGCCTGCTCAAGCGCGACGCACAGCACGGCTGGCACGTCGAGACGGCTGAACCGTTGACCTTCACCGAGGCCGAGCGCGCTGCCGCCGACTGGTCCTGGCAGCACGATCAGCCGGCCGGCGCCGGCACCGCGACGCTGCCGTCCGGGCGCTGGTGGTGGTGGCCCTTGTCGTCCGAGGGTGGCCCGCTGGGCCTGTTGGGAGTCTGCCTGAAAGACGGCAAGCCGTTGAGCGGTCAGCGTCGCCGCTTGCTGGCGGCGCTCAGCCAGCCGCTGGCCCAGGCGCTGGCCCGGGCGCAGCTGGCGCAGGACCTGGAAGCGGCGCGGCTGCACGGCGAAACCGAGCAATTGCGCAGCGCCTTGTTGGCCTCCGTCTCCCATGATTTGCGCACGCCCTTGACTTCCATGCGCGGCAGCATCGACAGCCTGCTGGCGCTGGGCGAGGCGATTCCGCTGCAAGACCGTCGCGAATTGCTCGAAGGCACCCGCGACGAAGCCGAGCGCCTGGATCGTTATATCCAGAACCTGCTCGACATGACCCGCCTCGGCCACGGTGCGCTGAAGCTGGCGCGTGATTGGGTATCGCCGGTCGATATCGTTGCCAGTGCGTTGAATCGGTTGCGGGCGGTACTGGCGCCACTGGCGGTCAGCATCGAAGTGCCAACCGGCTTGCCGCTGTTGTATGTCCATGCGGCGCTGATCGAGCAGGCGCTGGTCAACGTGCTGGAAAACGCCGCGCGGTTTTCGCCGGCCCATGGTCGGTTGCTGTTGAGCGCCGCAGCGACGACTGATGAAATACGCTTCGCCGTGGCCGATGAAGGGCCCGGAATTCCCGAGCCGGAGCGTGAGAAAATTTTCGACATGTTCTACACCGCTGCGCGCGGCGACCGTGGGGGGCAGGGCACCGGGCTGGGGCTGGCGATCTGTCAGGGCATGGTCGGCGCCCATGGCGGGCGGATCAGCGTCGCCGAGGGGCTCGATGGGCGCGGCACCTGCATCACCTTGCACCTGCCCTTGCAGGCACAACCGGGCATGGACGATGAAGCCTGACTGGCGCTGCGTTATGCTCTCGCCACTTGATGGAAATGAACGGACCCCATGAGCCAGAACGCGACCCTTTTGGTCATCGATGACGAACCGCAGATCCGCAAGTTCCTGCGGATCAGCCTGACCTCGCAAGGCTACAAGGTGCTCGAAGCCGAGACCGGCGCAGCGGGCCTGGCCCAGGCGGCGTTGAACAAGCCTGATCTGCTGGTGCTCGACCTTGGCCTGCCCGACATGGACGGCCAGCAGGTACTGCGCGAGTTTCGCCAATGGTCCGCCGTGCCGGTGCTGGTCCTGTCAGTACGCGCCAGCGAAGCACAGAAGGTCGAGGCGCTGGACAACGGTGCGAATGACTACGTGACCAAGCCTTTCGGCATCCAGGAGTTCCTCGCCCGCGTGCGCGCGCTCCTACGCCAGGCGCCGGCGGGCGAGGCACCGTCGGCGGCATTGACGTTCGGCCCGCTGACGGTCGACCTGGCTTATCGCCGGGTCCTGCTGGACGGCGCCGAAGTAGCCCTGACCCGCAAGGAATACGCGGTGCTGGCGCAACTGGCGCGGCATCCAGGGCGGGTCATCACCCAGCAACAATTGCTCAAGGACATCTGGGGTCCGACCCACGTCGAGGACAGCCATTACCTGCGCATCGTCATCGGTCACCTGCGGCAGAAACTCGCCGACGACCCGACTCGGCCGCGGTTTATCGTGACCGAGGCGGGCGTGGGGTATCGGTTGTTGGAGGAGGGTGGTGCTTGAGTTTCAAGCCAAGTGCTGTTGTGGCGAGGGAGCTTGCTCCCGCTGGGTTGCGAAGCAGCCCCAAAAACTTCAGACATGATTTTTGCCTGACACACCGAGTGTTCAGGTTTTAGGGCCGCTTCGCAGCCCAGCGGGAGCAAGCTCCCTCGCCACGGGAGTCTTGCGATTGTTAGCTCTGCTCGCTCTCATACCGATCCAGCGTATCGCTGGCTATCTCCCGTCCCAGCGCGATCAGCTCCGGTGCCTTGTAGAACTCGAAGAACCGGCACACCCGTTTTGGCACGTTGATCAGCACGTCCGGGGGGTAGCCGGCGATCTTGTATTGGGCCAGCGACGTCTGCATCACCTCGAAGCTCTGGTTGATCAGATCGAGCAACGAGGCCGGTCCGACGTTATCGATGATGAAAGAGCCGGTGGCGGATTTCGGCGCGCCTTCGATTTCCGGCGCGGCGGCCGGTTGCTGGCCTTCCGGCTCGGCCGAATCAAGCCACGGGTTGATGTCGGCCGCCTCGGCCTTCAACGCTTCCTGTTCCAACAGCAACAGTTGCTCGGCTTGTTTGCGGCGAAACGGCAGCCTTGAGCCGAGGGAACTGACCAGAGTGTCGAAGCGTCGCCGGAACGCGGCGGGGCGCTGGATCACGGGCAACCGGTATTGCTTCTGGTTGGTGGCGTTGAGGTTGACCGCGATGATCAGGTCGCAATGGCTCGACACCACCGGCACGATCGGCAGCGGATTGAGCAAGCCGCCATCCACCAGCATGCGGTTGCCTTGCATCACCGGGGTGAACAGGCTGGGAATCGCCGCCGAGGCGCGCATCGCCTGGTGCAGGCAACCTTCCTGGAACCAGATTTCCTGCTGGTTGGTGAGGTCGGTGGCTACCGCCGTGTAAGGAATGCGCAGGTCTTCGATATTGAGCTCGCCGACGATCTTGCGGATCTGCCCGAAGACTTTTTCGCCGCGAATGGCCCCGAGGCGAAAGCTGACATCCACCAGCCGGAGCACATCCAGGTAGTCGAGGCTTTCGATCCAGTTGCGGTAGTCTTGGAGTTTGCCCGCCGCGTAGATCCCGCCTACGACCGCACCCATGGAACAACCGGCGATACAGGCGATGTCATAGCCGCGTCGTTCGATTTCCTCGATCACTCCGATATGGGCATAGCCCCGGGCGCCGCCCGAGCCCAATACCAATGCGACACGTTTTGTCATGAGCAGGCCTCTTGTCAAACAGACGTCAACAATGCACTCATCGACGGGCCGGCTCAATCGCTGTGGCGCAGGCGTCGTTTTTTGACACGTCGCAGCAGCATTTGCGTATGCTCGTGCCCACTTGAATATAGCGGCCGCGCCGAGGCACTTTTTGCCGGCGAAACCGTCTTACCAGCACGACTGTTGACCTGACTTGAGGTGTTATCGATGAAAGCCCGGATCTGCCTGCCCCTGGTGGCGTCCCTGATGGTTCTGGCCTTGGCCGGTTGTGCCGGCAAGACCGCTTACCGCGACAGCTGCGGCAGCCAGCTCGACAGCGCCTGGCGCGAACTTGACCTGGCCAAGGCCGAAGGCTTCGCTGGCACCGTCAGCTACTCCAAGGCTCTTTCATTGCTGACCGGGGCCAAGACCCAGCAGCAATTCGAAGCTTTCGAGGGCTGCGCCAAGAAAGCCGAGAAGGCGCGTTTCTACATTCGCGAATCCCGCGCGGGGCGATAAACACAGCGGCGAGCTGCAAGCTGTAAGCAGAAGCGAAACTGCTTTTTCTTGCGGCTTGTGGCTCGAAACTCGAAGCTGCGTGCGGAGTACGCCCGATGATTGATCGGCTGGTGGCCCGGATTCTGGGCCTGGAAGTTCGCCTGCTGGCCTGTCAGGCCCGCTTGGATGCCCATACCGACAGCGAAGCTTTGCATGACCTGCGGACCACCGTCCGCCGTCTGCGCAGCCTGCTTCGTCCGCTGCACGGGTTGCCCGGTGTCGAGCAGTTGGAGACAGCCGCATCGGCAGTCGGCAGCCTGACCACCCCCTTGCGCGACCGTGAGGTGCTGGCAGCTTACCTTCAGCAGCACGGCAAGACCGAGGCCGCGCAGCGACGCCAGCTGCAAATGGCGGAGGCCTATCCCGCCGTGGCCAGCAGTCCGGAGTTGGCGCATTTGCTGATGATCCTCGATGCGTTCCCACGCTTCATCCGCGCTGCCCAGCGCCAGGGTCTGCTTGCGGGGTTGCGCAAACGTGTCGAAAAGCGCCTCGACAAACAATGGAAAAAGCTCGGCGAAGCCTTGCGCGATCCGGCTCATGACCGCCACCGACTGCGCCTGCTGATCAAGCGCGTGCGTTATGCCATCGAAGCCTATCCCGAACTCGACCGCTTGCCGGAAGCGGCCATGCCCCGACTCAAGGCCGCCCAAGGCGCGTTGGGCGATTGGCATGATTGCTGGCAATGGCTGGCGCGTGCCGAGCAGGAAGCCGACTTGCGGGCCTGCGTACCGGTCTGGCGGATCACCATGGAAAAGGCCGAGGCCAAGTCCGACCGGGTACTCGATAAACTCATCGTCAGCTGCTTCGATAAATCCTGACCTGCAAGGTCCCCTGTGGGAGCGAGCCTGCTCGCGAATAGCGGAGTATCAGTCAACTTGTTCAGGCTGACACACCGCAATTCGCGAGCAAGCTCGCTCCCACAAAGGCTCGCCCTCGCAACAGGATTGGTAGTGGATTCGAAGCCCACGGCTTTTCTGTCAGCCTCTTTGGCCGGAATGAGCGCTGTACTGCCCGCTCGGGATAGTTAATATCCATCATCGTTTTCCCATCTCTTCGAGGTTGCCATGCGCTTTTCCGATTTGATCGATGCCGTGCGTCATCAGCCAGGCGCCGTCACCATTCCACCTGAATGGGGTCAGGGCCGGGCCAGTTTTGGGGGCTTGGTAGCGGCGCTGCAATACGAGGCGATGCGTGCCCGGGTTCCGGCCGATCGCCCGGTGCGGTCGCTGGCGATCACCTTTGTTGGCCCGGTCGAACCGGATGTCCCGGTCAGTTTCGAGGTCGATATATTGCGTGAGGGCAAGGCTGTCAGCCAGGTGCTGGGGCGCGCTGTGCAGAAAGGCCAGGTGGTGACCGTGGTGCAAGGCAGCTTTGGCGCATCGCGAACCTCGGTGGTGGCGGTACAGGCTGATTCTGCGCCACCGTTCAAGGACGTCGAGCAATGCCAGGAACTGCCCTACATTAAAGGCGGGACACCGGAATTTATGCGGCACCTGGCGATGCGCTGGAGCGTCGGCGGCCTGCCGTTTTCCGGTAACAAATCCCGAAGCATGGGCGGCTGGGTGCGCTTGCGTGGTGATGTGAAAGAGGAGTCGCTGAACGAAGGTCATATCCTGGCTTTGGTGGACGCCTGGCCCCCAGCGTTGTTGCCCCATCTTACGCAAATGGCGCCGGGCAGCACGCTGACCTGGACCATCGAGTTCGTCCAGCCATTGCTTGAGCTCACGACATTGGATTGGTGCCAGTACCTGGCCGAGATCGAGCACGCCCAGGATGGGTATGGCCATGTCGCGGCGAAGTTCTGGAGCGCCGATGGCCGCTTGATCGCCATGAGCCGGCAGACGGTGACGATTTTCGGCTGAGGCGTTACGGCGATTCAGTGACGGTGGCGATCCCGCCAGGCGCGCCACCATCCGCCGCTGAGGAAAAAGCGTGGGAAGGTCAGGAATTGTTCCACCAGCAGGCGCGACATGGCGTCCTTGCGATCGCTGAAAGGTTCTGAGGCCTGCGCCTCAAGACCATGGCCATGGCGCTGCAATCCGAGTGCGGCGAGTACACCGATCACGCCGATGGCGACATCGCCCAGGCTCAGGCTGAAGACGCCCGATACGATCAACAGGAACGCGACAATGAACAGCGGCACCGCGATCAGATGCAACACCAGGTTGGTCGGGTGGCGGTGATTCTCGGGGTAGGCGCGCCATTGCCAGGCCGGAAGGTTGGGGTGACGTTTGCCCATGATGCTTTATCCTTGAGTCCGTGAAATCCGAATAACCCAAGAATAGGCCGGGCCGGGCAGGGCGGCGAATCACGGTTGGCTATCGCAACGATAGGCGTCATAGGCATAAGGCTGTTGTGATCAGGGCCAGTCCTGATGATGAAGGCTTCCTTTGTGAGAAGAACCCGCTCTTGTGGCGAGGGAGCTTGCTCCCGCTCGGTTGCGCAGCGACCGTAAAATCCTGGGGCCGCTGCGCAGCCCAGCGGGAGCAAGCTCCCTCGCCACAAGAGCTGTGCAGCTGATCTGGAATTAAAGCTTCAACTGCCCAATCGCCCTGTTCAACTCACCCGCCAGCGTCGCCAGCTCATCGCTGGTGGTGGCCGAATCCACGGTCTGGCGCACGGTATTTTCGGTCACGTCGCGGATGCTCACTACGGCGCGGTTCATGTCTTCGGCCACCTGGCTTTGCTGTTCGGCGGCGACCGCGATCTGCGTGTTGCTTTCGCGCATCTGCGCCACCGCCTCGGTAATGTGCAGCAACGCGTCGCCGGCCTCGCAAGCTTGTTGCACGCAGTCGTCAGCCTTGTGCGAGCTTTCCTGCATGAACTCCACCGCATCGCGGGTGCCTGCCTGCAAGGCCGACACCATGGCGGTAATCTCGTCGGTCGAGGTCTGGACCCGCTTGGCGAGGTTGCGGACTTCATCGGCCACGACTGCGAAACCCCGGCCCATCTCGCCGGCTCGCGCCGCTTCGATGGCGGCGTTGAGTGCCAGCAGGTTGGTCTGCTCGGCGATGCTGTGGATCACGTTGACCACACCGTTGATCTTCTGGCTGTCTTCGGCCAGGCGCTGGATCATCTCGGCGGTCTGCTGCACGCCAGTGGAAAGCCCGGTGATCGATTGCTGCACGCGACTGACCACTTGCCGTCCGTTACCCGCCAGGATATCGGTGGTTTTCGACAGGTCGCGGGTGGCGCCGGCGTGCTGGGCGATGTGATAGACCGTGGCGGTCATCTCATTGATGGCCGTGGCGGCCTGATCCGTTTCGCTCTGCTGGCCGAGCATGCCCTGGCGCACATCGTTCATGCTCGAAGCCAGGCGCGTCGCGCCGCTATCCAGCTGTCGAGCAGTGCTGGCAACGGTGTCGACCACCCGCTGGTAGCCGGCCTGCATGGCATTGAACGCAGCGGCCATCTGGCCCACTTCGTCCTTGCAGGCCAAAGGCACGCGGGCGGACAGGTCACCACTTTTCTCCACATGCAGCATCACGTCTTTCAACGTGTTGAGCTGACTGAGGAGAAAGCGGATCAATAGCTGCGATGCTCCCAACATCGCCAGCATCAGCACGAATACTGCCACGGCATACTGACTGAAGCGTTCGCCGAACACCTGGCCCAGGCTGACCCCTCGGACCTGCTGTTCAAGGTGCATGGCATAAAGCACCAACAGCAATGTGGTGACAAAGGCGACCGCATTGACCGCCCAGAATTTGTACTTCAGCGAGATATTGCTAAGCCAGGCACCCATGGAAGGTCTTCTCTGATAGCGGAAACAGTTTTGGCAAGGTGCCAGTATTCTGCTGCTATTCAGGGGGCGAGGTTTTGATGTAGGTCAATGGATACCAGGGAACCCTTGTAGGAGCGAGCCTGCTCGCGAAGGCGATCGATCTACTGCAGATAATCTGACTGACAGACCGCTTTCGCGAGCAGGCTCGCTCCCACAGGGGCCCATTCCGGTCAGGAAATCACCGGCAAGCCGAAAAACGCCCGCGCGCACGCCGTGCTGTGGGCCGCCAGGTCTTCCTCGCTTTCGCCCCGATGCAAGGCCACTTCACGCAATACGTCTGTCAGATAGGCCGGCTCATTGCGACCGTTCTTGGGCTTTGGGCGCAGGGTGCGGGGCAGCAGATACGGGGCGTCGCTTTCGAGCATGAGCCGGCCGCGGGGAATTTCCCGCACCAACGGATGCAGATGTGTGCCTCGGCGCTCATCGCAGATCCACCCGGTAATGCCGATGTGCAAGTCCAGGTCCAGGTAACTGAACAGCGCTTTTTTCTCACCGGTAAAACAGTGCACCACAGCGGCGGGCAATCGGTCGCGAAAATCCCGAAGAATTTCCAGCAGTCGCTGGTCGGCGTCGCGCTCATGGAGAAACACCGGCATTTGCAACTCCACGGCAAGCGCGAGGTGTTCTTCGAGGACTTTTTCCTGCTGCGGGCGGGGCGAGAAATCACGATTGAAATCCAACCCGCATTCACCCACCGCGCGCACACGGTCCTGCTTGAGCAGCTCGTGCAAATGCCTGGCGCTGTCAGCTGTCCAGTCGCTGGCGCTGTGGGGGTGGATGCCGGCGGTGGAAAACAGTCGCGTCCCGTCCTCGTCGAGCTGCTGGCACAGTTCGAAGGCCTGTTCGCTGCCCTCGATGCTGGTGCCGGTCAGCACCAACTGGCAGACCCCGGCGGCATAGGCGCGCTCAAGCACCGCCTGGTGTTTTTCGGCGAAACTGGGGTTGGTCAGGTTGACGCCGATATCGATGAGTTGCATGGTGCTACCTCGGCCCAAAGGTCGGAAAGCATACCAGAGCTGTAGATTTATAAAAAAAGCCAAGAACTACAATGAGTTGCGGCTGTCTGTTGAGGCCACGAGACAGGTCGGGGTGGTATCAATGCCATCGCTGTGCCAGTCTTTCGCACTTTTCAGCGCCCCACGGTGCTCTGTTTTGCCGAATCAACCACGGTTTGCCACCGGGTTGGCTCGGCAACATCCTTCCGGAGTGTGGATGGTTCGTCCCCAGGTATTGCTACTGCTGTGTTGTTCGCTGCTGTTGCCAATGGCGGCCGAAGCACGCCTGCCCGGACCGTTGCAAGTGGTGGCGCCGGGCACCGTGCGTGACCTGGCGCAGATCCGCAGCAGCCGGGTACTGAAGGTGTTGGTCAACCAGAGCCGCAACAGCTCCGGTGAAGTCCAGGGCCAGCCCATCGGCGTCGAATACCATCGCTTGCGGGCCTTCGAACAGTACCTCAATGGTCATGCCCGGGATGGCCAGGAAATCACCCTCAAAATCATTCCCAAGGCCAAGGATCAATTGCTCGGCGCACTGCAGCGCGGGGAAGGGGATCTGGTGGCGCCAGGTGAATTGCTTGAGCCGCAAGCCGGCCATGCGGTGAGTGCCAGTGAGCCGATACGCACGGATGTGCCGTTGCTGCTGGTGGGGATCAAGGGCGAAAAGCGTTATTCGCGCGTGGAGCAAATGTCTGGCAAGACCCTGGCGCTGCCCAACGGCAGCGCGGCGGGGGATGCGGTCAGCCAGATCAACCAGAAGCTGGCGTTGCTCAAGTTGCCGCCGGTGAAAATCGAATGGGTCGATCCCTCCCTGGCGGTGGAAGATGTGTTGGAGATGGTCCAGGGTGGGATCTTCCACCTCACCATCGTCGAACAACCCATCGCCGAACGCTGGGGCAAGATCCTGCCCAAGTTGCGTTTCGACCGCCAGGTGCTCATCGGCGAGCCGAGTGATGAGTATTGGTTCGTCCGCCGCGACGCCGCCATGCTGCGGGCGAGCATTGATCGATTCCTCACTACCTATAAAGTCCCCGACAACCAGGACGCTGCATTCCTGCGTATCTACCGACGCTTGTACCAGGTTCACTACCCGCTGGCCCGGGCCAATCGCCAACGCCTGGAAAAACTTCGGCCGGTGCTGCAAAAACATGCCCAGGCCCAAGGCATGGACTGGCTCAACCTGGCGGCCCTGGCGTTCAAGGAGTCAGCCTTGCAACCCAACGCGCGCAGCGGCAGCGGGCCCACCGGCCTGATGCAGATCACGCCGTCCGCGGCCCAGCGGGTCGGGGTCAACAACATCCAGGACCTGGATGCCAATGTGCAGGCCGGCGCCAAATACCTGGCCATGATCCGCCGCAAATTCTTTTCCAGCCCCAAGCTAAACGAGCGCGAACGCATGGCGTTTGTCCTGGCTGCGTACAACATGGGACCGGAGCGCGTCCAAGGCATGCGTGCCGAGGCTCGGCGGCGAGGCTTGAACCCTGACCAGTGGTTTTTCCAGGTCGAGCGAATAGCCATGGAGCAGGTGGGAATGGGCGCCGTCAGCTACGTCAACAGCGTGAACAAATACTACCTGGCGTTTGATCGAGAGCGTGAATCCCTGGAGCCGCAAGAGCGGAAAGTGGTTTCGACCAAATAATCTAATTTATAGATTGGTTTGGTGGGTTTTTTGCGCTTTTTACTCATAGTTATTTGATTAATATGGCGGCCAACACACACATCTCCCAAGGAATGCACCTCATGAGCACTTTCATCAACAAGGTTCTGTTTTCCCGCGCCGGCTACGGCCTGACTGTCCTGCGCATCGTCGTCGGGGTCATTTTTGCCGCCCATGGCTCGCAGAAACTGTTCGGGCTGTTTGGCGGTTACGGGTTGGCGGGCACGGCGCAATGGATGGACAGCATCGGCCTGACGCCTGGCTACCTGATGGCAACCCTGGCCGGTGGCACCGAGTTTTTCGCCGGGCTGGCCTTGATCATCGGCCTGCTGACGCGCCCGGCGGCTTTGGGTCTGGCCTTCCTGTCACTGGTGGCGATTTTCTCCGTGCACATCGGCAACGGTCTGTTCATGGCCAACAACGGTTATGAGTTTGCCCTGGCCTTGCTGGCCGGCAGTATCGCGGTGTTGATCGAAGGTGCGGGCAAGCTGTCGGCGGATAACGCCATCGCCCGTCGATAACTCGCCCCAGACAACAAGGCCCGTCAAGTACGGGCCTTTTTTGTGCGCGTCGATTCTTGACACTGGCCAGTCAGCTTCTCTAGGATGCCGCTCATGCGCCGATTTAAACAGCTACTTGCGGGGCGCCAGGTGACTCATCCAGTCATCGACAGAAGCCATGAAACAAGGCTTCGAAATACCGCTAAAGCGCTGGTTCGGTGTTGCCTCTCACCTGCCATGCAGACTTTTGAGGCAGAGACACGACACAATGAACGCACCCAGCCCCCTCGTACGCCTGGCGCCGATCACGGCGAACCTGCTGCAACGCAATCCGAAAATTCTCCTGGGCGGTACCCATCAGCCTACGCTGTTGCGTTATCTCGACGGCTGGCCGCGACGCAGCCACGGCCCCGCGGCTTTCCTGATCCAGTTTGTCGAAGACGGTGAATCGCTGGCGCGTTTCGCCAATGACAGTTTCGACCTGGCGGTAATCCAGTCACCGAGGGCGGCGGACGCTGCCGAAATGATCCGGCACTTGACCCGTGTTGCACGGCAGGGGCTGATCACTCGCCGTTGAGGCGAGTCGGGCTACGGATAGCTGATATCGACGATGTAGACGAGCTTTTCTCCGGTTGGCGCCTGGACCCTGACTTCAGCGTCCAGCGTCTTGCCAATCAGGGCGCGGGCCAGGGGCGAGTCGATACTGATCAGGTTCTGCTTCAGGTCCAGCTCGTCAGGCCCGACAATGCGATAACGCGATTCCTTGCCGTCCTCATCCTCAACGGTGACCCAGGCGCCGAAATACACCTTGTTCGGGTCGCTGGGCTTTTCGCTGACGACCTTGAGTGCTTCGAGGCGTTTGGTGAGGAAACGCACGCGACTGTCGATTTCCCTCAGCATTTTCTTGCCGTAGGTGTATTCGGCATTTTCCGAGCGATCGCCCTGGGCCGCCGCTTCGCTGACCGACTGGGTCACCTGGGGGCGGCGCACATGCCACAGCTCATGGAGTTCAGCGCGCATCCGCGCTTCTCCCTCGGGGGTGATCAGCGCGGTGCCGGCGGTACGGGGTGGACGATAGCGGCTCATGGCAACTTCTGGTGATGGCGAGGCCCGAAGTCTATCAACCCTCGCGCAACACTGTCAGTGGGCTGGCGTTGAGCGCCCGGCGAGTGCCAAATACGCCCGCCGCACCGATCAGCAACGCGCCCACCAGCGGCAATACCAGCAGCCATGGATGCGGATGCCACGGCAAGTCGAAGGCATAACGGTAGAGCACCAGGCTGACCAGTTCCGAACCCAGGGCCGCGAGCAAACCGCTGACCGCACCCAACAGGCCGAATTCGATGCGCCGGGCCTTGGTCAACAGCGGCCGCTCGGCGCCCAGGGCACGCAGCAGCGCGCCTTGGCGGATCCTTTCGTCGAGGGTAGCCTGCAAGCCGGAAAACAGCACCGCCATTCCCGCCGCGAGCACAAACAGCAACACATATTCCACGGCCAGGGTCACCTGGGCCAGGATGCTGCGCAGTTGTACGAGCAACGCCTCGACTTGCAGGATCGTCACGGCCGGGAAGGCGCGCGACAGGTCGACGATCTGCTGGTCATGGCCGGGAGCCAGATAAAAGCTGGTGAGGTAGGTCGCCGGCAGGTCCTTCAGCGTACCGGGCTGGAAAATCATGAAGAAGTTCGGCTGGAAATTGTCCCAGTTGATTTCCCGCAGGCTGGTGACCTTGGCTTCCCGGTTGAGGCCGCCGACGTTGAACACCAGGCGGTCGCCCAGTTTGATCTTGAGGTTCTCGGCCACCTTGCCTTCCACCGAAACCCCCGGAATATCGTCCGGTGGCTGTTGCGGCCACCAGTTCCCGGCCGTGACGACGTTGCCCGCCGGCAGCTCCGCCGCCCAGGTCAGGCTCAAGTCGCGTTGCAGCGCACGGTCACCGGCCGAGTCCTTGGTGACGAACTCTTTGGCCGGCTCGCCGTTGATGCTGATCAGCCGTCCCGGTACCACGGGGTAGAGCGGGGCCGACTGCGCCGACAACGCCATCAGCTTGTCGGTGAAGGCCTGCTTGTCGTTGGGCAGGATGTTCAAGGCGAAATAGTTCGGGGCGTTTTTTGGCAACTGGTTTTGCCAGGTGTCCAGCAACTCGCCGCGCAGCAGCGCAATCAAGGCCATGGACAACAGGATCAGGCCAAACGCCAGGGCCTGGCCGGCTGCCGCCAAGGGATGGCGCAACAGCTGACCGAGTCCCAACCGCCAGGGCAGCGAGGCCCGGGCCAGCATTCGACGCAGGCTCTGCAGCACCAGCAACAGCAGTCCGCCGAGCACCAGTGCGGCAACCACCCCACCACCGAGCAGCGCGAAAGTCAGCACCAGGTCCAGGCTCAGGCGCCACATGATCAGCCCGAGCGCACCGAGGGCCGCACCGTAGACCACCCAGCTACTGGAGGGAATCGGCAACATGTCCCGACGCAGTACGCGCAACGGTGGGACCCGGCCCAGTGCAGCGAGCGGCGGCAAGGCAAAACCCGCCAGTGCCACCAGCCCGGTGCCGATCCCGGCGATCGCCGGCAACAGGCCACCCGGGGGGACGGTGGTGGGCAGCAAGTCATGCAGCAAGGCAAACAATCCCAACTGGGCCACCCAGCCCAGCAGCGCACCGCTGATGCTCGCCAACAGGCCCAGCACGGCCAGTTGCAGGCTGAACAGCACCATGGTTTCCCGGCGCGACAGGCCAAGGCAGCGCAGCAATGCACTGGCATCGAAGCGTCGAGTGGCGAAACGGTTGGCGGAGAGGGCCACGGCAACGCCGGACAGCAGCACCGCCACCAGGCTGGCCATGTTCAGGTAGCGCTCGGCCTTTCCCAGGGCGCCGCCGATCTGGCGATTGCCGTCGCGAGCGTCCTGCAGGCGCTGGTTCGGCTCAAGACCTGGCTTGACCAGGTCGCGATAGGTTTGCAGCGCCGACGCCGGGCCGCGCCACAGGTCGCGATAGCTGACCCGGCTGCCGGGTTGCACCACGCCCGTGGCGTCCAGGTCCTTGAGGTTGATCATGACGCGCGGGGTCAGGCTGTAGAAGTTACCGGCTCGGTCCGGCTCATAAGTCAGCACGCGGCTGAGGCGAACGGTCTTGTTGCCGACATCGATGCTGTCACCAATCTTCAGGTCCAGCGCGGTCAGCAGCCGTGCTTCGACCCAGGCCTCCCCGGGGGCTGGTCGTCCACCGGTCTCTTCCGGGGCGAAGGGCGCCGGGGCGCTTTTCAGTTCCCCGCGCAAGGGATAGATGTCATCGGCTGCCTTGACGCTGGACAGCTGGATACCGTTGTCGGTGGCGACAACGCTGGAAAACTCCACCACCCGGGCATGTTCCAGGCCCAGTTCGGTGCCGCTGCGGATCTGCTCCGGGCGGGCAGGGGAGCTGCCCTCGAGCAGCAGGTCGGCGCCGAGAAATTCGGTCGCGCGCATCATCATCGCGCCATTGAGGCGGGCGCCGAAGTAACCGATGGCGGTGCTCGCCGCCACGGCCACCAGCAGGGCGAAGAACAGCACGCGCAACTCGCCGGCGCGGGCATCGCGCAGCAACTGGCGCAGGGCAAGGCTGAACAGGCGCAACAGGGGCAAGCGTGCCATCAAGGCTCCAGGGGCGCGACCATCAGGCCGGCTTCAAGTCGGATCAGGCGCCGGCAGCGATGGGCCAGGCGTTCGTCGTGGGTCACCAGCACCAGGGTGGTGCCGCGTTCCTTGTTCAGCTCGAACAGCAGATCGCTGATGCGTTCGCCGGTGTGGCTGTCGAGGTTGCCGGTCGGCTCATCGGCGAACAGCACGTCCGGCTCGGCGGCAAAGGCGCGGGCAATCGCGACGCGTTGTTGTTCGCCGCCCGAGAGCTGGCGTGGCGAGTGGGTCAGTCGTTGGCCGAGGCCGACCCGTTGCAGCAGTTGCGTGGCGCGCTCCCGGGCATCCTTGCGGCCATCCAGTTCCAGCGGCAGCATGACGTTCTCCAGCGCGTTGAGGCTGTCGAGCAGTTGGAACGACTGGAAAACGAAACCGACGTGTTCGGCGCGAACCCGGGCGCGCTGGTCTTCGTCCAGTGCGCTGAGGGCTTGGCCTGCGAGGGTCACTTCACCGCTGCTGGGCAAGTCGAGGCCGGCCAGCAGCCCAAGGAGCGTGGATTTGCCGGAACCGGACGCGCCGACGATGGCCAGGCTGTCGCCCTTGTTCAGTTCCAGGCTGAGTTCGTGCAGGATGGTCAGTTCACCTTCCGCGCTGGGAACCACTTTGCTAAGGTCCTTCGCGGTGAGAATGCTTGAGCCCATGGAGAATCCGATGCGAGTGTGGTTTTTGAGTGCCGGCCTGGCCTTGATGTGCATGGTCCAGAACGCAGCGGCGGGTACAGTCCTGATCGTTGGCGATAGTATCAGCGCAGCTTTCGGCCTGGATACCCGCCAAGGCTGGGTGTCGTTGCTGGAACAACGGCTCAAGGCCGAGGGTTTCGACGACAAAGTGGTCAATGCATCGATCAGCGGCGACACCAGCGCAGGCGGCTTGGCGCGCCTGCCGACGCTGCTTGCAGCCCATAAGCCGGAGCTGGTGGTCCTGGAGTTGGGAGGCAACGATGGCCTGCGTGGACAGCCGCCAACACAATTGCAACAAAACCTTGCAGCGATGATCGACAGCTCCCGCGCCAGCGGTGCCAAGGTGCTTTTGCTGGGCATGCAGTTGCCGCCGAACTATGGGCGACGCTACACCGAGGCTTTCTCGAAGGTCTACAACACCTTGGCCGAGGAGAAAAAAGTCCCGCTGGTGCCGTTTTTCCTCAAGGATGTCGGCGGCGTCCAGGGAATGATGCAGGGCGACGGATTGCACCCGTCCGTCGCGGCCCAGGGCAAGTTGCTGGAAAATGTCTGGCCGACGCTGAAACCGCTGCTTTGACGCTTTTCTACAGGCGGTCTTTCGGCTAATGTGGCGCCCCCGATTTGGAGCCCCCGATGCCGCGTCCCGCCTGGTCCCTGTTTGCCTACCAACTGATCGAGCCTGACGAACAGCTGGATCTGTTCGCCTGCCAGGAAGTGCGGGTGCATCTGGTGACCCGGCAGCTGGAGCTCGGCGGCTCGGCCGACCGGACCCTTTGCGGCAGTCTTTTGCCGGCGCAGCCACGCTGGTCGGCCGTCGACCGCAGGATTTTCCAGGACCATCGCCTCTGCTCCTTGTGCCGGGCGATCCTGGAATCGCAGAAGCGCGGTACCTCGCCGATCTGGCCGGAGCTGCGGTTCGAGTTGTGATCAGCGCGACCAGTGTGGGAGCGAGCTTGCTCGCGATCTGGCCGGCACATTCAATACAGTGCATACAGACCCACCGCTATCGCGAGCAAGCTCGCTCCCACAAGGGCTCACCAGCTTGATGACTGCTACACATCGGACGCTTCGGCGCCGCTCTCCCCGAAATAACGGGACGCAGTGTACAATCGCGTTTTCATACCCTCTGTTCGACCTGCGAAGGATTTCCCGGATGTTGCCGCGCTTGCCTGCCGTCGCCCGCTGCCTGTCTCTTGCCGCCCTGTGTATGGCGGGTCCCGTTGCTGCGTTGGAGTTGCCTCTGCCGCCACCGGGTGAAGACATCATCGGCCAGGTGCAGGTCATCAAGGCCAAATACGAAGACACCTTCGCTGACCTGGGCACCACCTATGACCTGGGTTACACCGAGATGGTCGCCGCCAACCCGGGCGTTGATCCGTGGTTGCCGGGTGCTGGCACTGAAATCGTCTTGCCGACCCGTTTCATCCTGCCACCGGGCCCGCGCGAAGGCATCGTGATCAACCTCGCGGAATACCGCCTCTATTATTTTCCCAAGGGGCGGAACGTGGTCTACACCTTCCCGCTGGGAATCGGTCGCGAAGGTTGGGGCTCGCCCATCGCCCACACCAGCATCATCGCCAAGACGCCAAACCCGACGTGGACCCCGCCGGCCTCGATCAAGGCTGAACATGCCGCCGACGGCGATCCCTTGCCAAATGTGGTTCCGGCCGGCCCCGATAACCCGCTGGGCCCGTTCAAGTTCACGCTGGGAACGCCGGGTTACCTGATCCATGGCTCGAACAAGAAATTCGGCATCGGCATGCGTACCAGCCACGGCTGCTTCCGGATGTTCAACAACAACGTGCTGGAGATGGCCGGCATGGTGCCGGTGGGGACTTCGGTCCGGATCATCAACGACCCGTACAAACTGGGCCTGAGTGGCGGCAAGGTTTACCTGGAAGCCCACACTCCGCTGGACGACAAGGGCAACCCGTCGGTGGTGGACAAACACACCGCGGTCATCAACGCGATGCTCAAGCGTGAGGACATCACCAGCAACTTGCGCATGAACTGGGATGTGGTGCGTGACGTGGTGGCCGCTGAAGACGGCCTGCCGATAGAGATCGCTGTTCCGAGTGCCTCGGCACCGATGGTATCGAGCGCGCCGATCGACCTGACGCAATAGGGCGACGCGCCAACCTGACCCGCCGACATCCGAGGATGTCGGCGGGTTTTTTATCGCCGGGAAAACGCCGGGCAATAAAAAAGCCGACCCAGTAATGGGTCGGCTCGATAACAATCCCGAAGGACTATTACTTGCGGCTAGCTTTTTCCAGCATGCGCAGAGCACGCTCGTTAGCTTCGTCAGCAGTCTGTTGTGCTTTTTGAGCAGCAGCCAGAGCTTCATCAGCTTTGCGGTAGGCTTCGTCTGCACGAGCTTGGGCGCGAGCTGCTGCGTCTTCGGTGGCAGTCAGACGTGCTTCGGTTTCTTTCGATGCGCTGCTGCAACCGGTAGCCAGAACTGCGGCCAGGGCCAGAGCAGAGAATTTCAGAACGTTGTTCATCGTGTTCCCCTTCAAAGGACTTTCTATTTAGTGACTGTCTCCCCAGAGTGAGGAGTTAGCCGGCGTACATACTACTCATTACTTGTAGTAAGTAAACTGACGTAGCGCAAGAAGCAAAAAAATTGTAGGCGGTGATTCTTTTTCAAGCAACTTTTCCGAGCGGTGTTTGAAAAATATCCAGCGCCAAGCCCCGGAATGGAGCACGGCGATGAAGAAAAGTTCCGTTGACGCGACAACTCACAGGCCTGCGCTAAAGTCGCTGTTTATTGATTCCCTTAGAGTTTTGTTCATTTTTTGTGCAATCGTCCCGGCATCTTTTTATTGCCGGTGACGGTGACTTTAACAATCGGCGCTCGTCCAAGACTCAACAACTGGCGATGTTCACCTATTGCGCCTTGGGCGACTACCGCGCGACCGTGTCGCTCAATCGATAAACCCGTCGAGGTTTAACACCTCGGTGACAGGCGTGCCTTGAGCATTTGCGTCATTGGTGCCTACTATTCACGACGTGCTCGGGTTTGAGCGATTGGTTTTTTGCGCTCGGTGACCAGACAGGCACGGGGTGGCGTAGATGTTCCTTCGCCGGAAAAACATCGGTAAGGTAGGGGTCGGCATTCAGACCCGCGAGGAGTAGTGATGAGCGAGGCGGTTTCCATCCACCATGACCAGGCTGGTCATCAGTTCGAGACCATTGTGGACGGTCATCGTGCCTATCTGACCTACATGGACCTGGGCAAACAGACGCTGGACATCTATCGCACCTTCGTGCCTAACGCGCTGCGTGGCAGGGGGATTGCTGCGAAGTTGACCGAAGAGGCGTTGAAGTATGCTGAAGAAATGGGCTACACGGTAATCCCGTCCTGCTCCTATGTGGAGCGCTACATGGAGCGGCACCAGCGGCACGCGGCGAAGCTCTGACGCAATGATTCCCGATAAAAAAACGCCGGACTGAGAAGCCCGGCGTTTTTTTATGTGTTGAAGTTTGGGGGATAAAGCCCGATCAGCTGCGCTGACGCTTTGGCAGCACGTCCTTGAGTTTGGCGTGCATGCCGCGCAGGGTCTTTTCGGTGGCGCTCCAGTCGATGCAGGCATCGGTGATGGAGACGCCGTACTGCAAATCGGCAAGATCCTTCGGAATCGCCTGGCAGCCCCAGTTCAAATGGCTTTCGACCATCAGGCCGATGATCGACTGGTTGCCCTCGAGGATCTGGTTGGCGACGTTTTCCATCACCAGCGGCTGCAATGCCGGATCCTTGTTGGAGTTGGCGTGGCTGCAATCAACCATGATGTTCGGCTTGATGTTCGCCTTGTTCAGCGCCTGCTCGCACAGCGCGACGCTGACCGAGTCATAGTTCGGCTTGCCGTTGCCGCCACGCAGCACGACGTGGCCGTAGGCGTTGCCCTTGGTGGTGACGATCGAAACGCCGCCTTCCTGGTTGATGCCCAGGAAACGGTGAGGACTGGACACCGATTGCAAGGCGTTGATCGCCACGGTGAGGCCGCCGTCGGTGCCGTTCTTGAAGCCCACTGCAGATGACAGGCCGGAAGCCATTTCGCGGTGGGTCTGGGATTCGGTGGTGCGCGCGCCGATGGCCGACCAGCTGATCAGGTCCTGCAGGTATTGCGGGGAGATCGGGTCCAGGGCTTCGGTGGCGGTGGGCAAGCCCATTTCGGCCAGGTCCAGCAGCAACTGGCGACCGATGTGCAGGCCATCCTGGATCTTGAAGGAGTCGTCCAGGTAAGGGTCGTTAATCAGGCCTTTCCAGCCGACGGTGGTCCGGGGCTTTTCGAAATACACCCGCATCACCAGGTACAACGTGTCGGAGACTTCCGCCGCGAGCACTTTCAGGCGCTCGGCATATTCATGGGCGGCCTTGATGTCATGGATCGAGCAGGGCCCGATGACCACGAACAGGCGATGGTCGGTGCCGTCGAGAATGTTGCGGATGACTTCCCGGCCCTTGGTCACGGTGCGCAGCGCAGCATCGCTCAGGGGGATATCGCGCTTGAGCTGGTCAGGCGTGATGAGGGTCTCGTTGGAGGCGACGTTAAGGTCATTGATCGGTAAATCAGCCATCGTGTTACTCGTCAGGTCACGGGTGCCGGCCGCCAGCGATCCCCGCGCGGCGGTGCACAGCGGATTTAAGCGCGGCGGGGAGCCGAACCTTAGCGCGTTAGGAGGTGGCTCGACAATGGGCAGGGGCGGGTTTACTCCCCTATTTTCCGGGTAACCGTGATCGGGTCGGCCCGCGAAGGAATACGTAACCGGGTGTAAGGGCGTTTGCATGCCTGGCCGCTCGCGCTGATAGTGTGCAGGGATTGTTCACCAGAGGAGTCGTGTGATGCAGGCAGGCGGTAAACCGAGGATCGGGGTGATCGGCACTGGCGCGATTGGCGGGTTCTATGGCGTGATGCTGGCTCGTGCCGGCTACGACGTTCACTTTCTGCTGCGCAGCGAATTTGCCGCCGTGGCCGAGGCTGGCCTGCGGGTCGACAGCGCGGTGCATGGCGCGCTGACGCTTCAGCCGGCCCAGGCCTATCGCTCGGCGGCCGACATGCCGCCTTGCGACTGGCTGCTGGTCGGTGCCAAGACCACCAGCAATGCCGACCTGGCCCCAGCCATCATCCAGGCCGCGGCCGACGGCGCGAAAGTCCTGTTGCTGCAGAATGGCCTCGATGTCGAAGAGGAACTGCGACCATTGTTACCCGATTCACTGCACCTGCTTGGCGGCTTGTGCCTGATCTGCGTCAATCGGCTCGGCCCGGGCGTCATTGCCCACCAGGCGCTCGGGGCAGTCAACATCGGTTACCACAGCGGTGCTGGGACGGATCAGGCCGCACGCATGGCGATCGTCGAGGAGGGAGCGGGGCTGTTCCGGGCTGCGGGTCTGGATTCCCAGGCCATGCCAGACCTTGGGCAGGCACGCTGGCAGAAACTGGTGTGGAACGTGCCCTATAACGGCCTTTCGGTTCTGCTTGGCGCGAGCACCACGCCGTTGATGGCCGACGACCACAGTCGTGGACTGATCCAGGCGCTGATGGCTGAAGTGGTGCGTGGCGCACAAGCCTGCGGTCATGAGATCGCGCCAGGCTACGCGGAATATCTGTTCACGATGACCGGACAAATGTCCGACTATTGGCCCAGCATGTACCACGACTATTCCCAACGGCGCCCGTTGGAGCTGGAGGCGATCTACGCTCGGCCACTGGCGAGGGCCAGGGCGGCGGGGTGCGAGTTGCCGAAAATCGAAGCCTTGTATCAGGCACTGGCGTTCATCGATCGACGCAACCGCTGATCGGACGAAACGGGGGAACCATGGCAAACAATATCGATGACAGGCTGGTGCTGGCGATTTCGTCGCGAGCGCTTTTCGACCTGAGCGAAAGCCACAAGGTGTACCTGTCGGGGGGCGTCGAAGCGTATCGGCAATACCAGATCGAACACGAGGATGAAGTCCTTGAACCGGGGGATGCCTTCGCGCTCGTGCAGAAACTGCTCAACCTCAATGAGCACCTGGGCCGTGCCCGCGTCGAGGTCATCCTGGTTTCGCGTAACAGCGCCGACACCGGCCTGCGGGTATTCAACTCGATTCACCACTATGGACTGGCGATTTCCCGTGCCGCGTTTGTCGGCGGTCGCAGCCCATACCCGTACCTCAAGGCGTTCGGCTGCGATCTGTTCCTCTCCACTCACGCCGAAGATGTACGCAGCGCCCTGGATGCCGGATTTGCCGCGGCGACGATCCTTTCGGGCGGTGCCAGCCGCGCCGCCAGCGAAGAGCTGCGCATCGCCTTTGACGGCGACGCGGTGTTGTTTTCCGACGAGTCTGAGCGCGTCTATCAGGCTGGTGGCCTGGAAGCGTTCCAGGCCAGTGAACGCCAGGCCGCGCGCGAGCCGCTGCGAGGAGGGCCGTTCAAGGGGTTCCTGGCGGCGCTCAATGCGCTGCAACGCGAATTCCCGGAGGACGCCTGCCCGATCCGGACCGCGCTGGTCACCGCCCGTTCGGCGCCGGCCCATGAGCGGGTCATCCGCACGTTGCGCGAATGGGACATCCGCCTGGACGAGTCGCTGTTTCTCGGCGGCCTGACCAAGTCCGCCTTCCTCGAAGCCTTTGCCGCCGACGTGTTTTTCGACGACCAGACCGGGCACTGCGAGCTTGCCCGGGAAGTGGTCGCCACCGGCCATGTGCCCCACGGCATCAGTAACGAAGTGAAGCCCTGAGCGCCCGTTCCCCGGGGCGCTGCTAAGCTGAATCAATCTCCGCCATCCTGGCACTCGAGGAGGTCACATGATTCGTTCGATGCTGTATGCCACGGACCTGGGGCTGTACGCCCCGTATGTGATGCAGCATGCCTTGGCGTTGGCACGGACGTTTGAAGCCGAGTTGTATGTGGTGCATGCGGTAGAGCCGATGGGGCTGTTCGCCGAATCGGTGTTGCAGAGCTATCTCGACGAGCAGGCGTTGAACGAATTTCATCGTCAGGGTCTGAGTACGGTGATGGCTAACATCGAGCAGCGGGTCCTCGACAATTTTCGCGAAGAGTTGGGCGAGGGGCAGCAGGACCTGAAATTGATCAAGTCGGTTCGGGTGTTCCAGGGCGACCCCTCCCAGGTCATTCTTGAACAGGCTGCGAAACTCTCCGTCGATTTGCTGATCGTAGGCAGTCATTGTCAGGGGGCGAGCGGCGAGACGCCGTTGGGCAGGACCGCCGCGCGGGTATTGCAGTTATCCCGCGTGCCGGTCTACCTGGTGCCGCTGGTCCAGCGCAGGCGCCAGGGCGAAGCTTGAGGCTAAATGATGGCTTTTTATAAAAAGTTCTAGATTTATTGGTGCGACCATTCATATAGTTATATACACCGTCGCTGATGCCCGTGACGTCCAACTGCTTTGAGGGATACATATGAAGCTTCAACAACTGCGCTACATCTGGGAAGTGGCGCACCACGACCTCAACGTTTCCGCAACCGCTCAAAGCCTCTACACGTCGCAACCTGGCATCAGCAAGCAGATCCGCCTCCTGGAAGACGAGCTGGGCGTCGAAGTCTTCGCCCGCAGCGGCAAGCACCTGACTCGCGTCACTCCCGCCGGTGAACGCATCATCACCACCGCCGGCGAGATCCTGCGCAAGGTCGAAAGCATCAAGCAGATCGCCCAGGAATTCTCCAACGAGAAAAAAGGCACCCTGTCCATCGCGACCACCCACACCCAGGCGCGTTATGCCTTGCCGCCGGTTATCAGCAATTTCATCAAGCAATACCCTGACGTGGCGCTGCACATGCACCAGGGGTCGCCGATGCAGATCGCCGAAATGGCCGCTGACGGCACCGTCGATTTCGCCATTGCCACGGAGGCCCTGGAGCTGTTCGGGGACCTGGTGATGATGCCGTGCTATCGCTGGAACCGCTGCGTGGTCGTGCCTCAGGGGCACCCGCTGACCAAGCTGCCGAAGCTGACCCTCGAAGCGCTGGCCGAATACCCGATCGTGACTTATGTGTTCGGTTTCACCGGTCGTTCAAAACTCGACGAAGCCTTCAGCCATCGCGGCCTGACCCCGAAAGTGGTGTTCACCGCTGCCGACGCCGACGTGATCAAGACCTATGTGCGCCTCGGACTGGGCGTGGGCATCGTCGCGAAGATGGCGGTCGACACCAAGCTCGACAATGACCTGGTGGTTCTGGACGCCAGCGAGCTGTTCGAATCCAGCGTGACCAAGATCGGTTTCCGCCGCGGTACGTTCCTGCGCGGATTCATGTGCGATTTCATCGAGAAATTTGCCCCGCACCTGACCCGGGAAGTCATGGCCAAGGCCATCCAGTGCCACAACAAGCAGGAACTCGAAGAACTGTTCGACGGCGTCGAACTGCCGGTGCATTAAGCAGACCTCTAGATCGCCTCGGTGACAGCGAACTGTTGCCGGGCGCCTGCCACGACGATCTCCACTTCATCCCCTTCGAATTTGCCCAACAGGCCTCGTCCCAGTGGTGAGCGAGGAGTGATGACGGTAATCGGCTGCCCCACCAGCGAGACCTTCAGCCCCGCCGCGTCGGGTCCCAGGAACAGCCACTGCTGGCGACCCTCCTCATCTTCCAGCCCGATCAATGTGCCGACCTGGATGCCGCGTTCTTCATCGTACGGTCTCAGCGCCAGGTTCTGGCAGAGCACCAGTGCCTGGCGGATTTCCTCCACGCGCCTGGCTTGCCCGGCGGCAAGGTATGAAGCCTCCAGGCCCAGGGTGTCGTATTTGTTTTCGGCGATGTTTTCCTCGTGGGTCGCGGTTTCGTAGGCGGTCTGCGCGGCGCGTTCGGCGATATCGAGGTCAATCCTGAGCTTGTCGAGAATCAATTGGTGGACGGTCTGTTTGTTCATGTTCATTCGCAGAATTGCAGGACATTGGCGCGGCTTTTCTCGCTAGGCGCGTTCTGGTCCTGTTGCAGCCAGAATTGACACTTGGGGTTGGACAGGTTGCGAGGGTTGCTGCGGGCCTGGTCGAGGGCCTGGCGTTGCTCGTTCTTCTGCAGGTTCTGTTGATACTGCTCGAACATTGGGGTTGGCGTTGGGGTCGGCTCCGGGGCTGGCGCTGCTGTCGGCGGCTGCGCCAATTGATGAACCGCGGCGGCCACCGGGGCCAGTTGCTCATCGAACAGGAACCTGGACAACAGCCATCCCGTCAGCACGATGGCAAGGAATCCCAGCCACAGGCCCAAGGCGATGCCCAGCGTCAGTTGCAACGTTGTGAGGCGGGGAGACGAGTGGTCGGGCATGTCTGCTTCCTGGCGATGAACATGGAGGATGCGCTGATTGTCGCATGAAGATTAATCGCCGTCGGCCCTTCTGCTGCACGGCTTTAATGCGGGACAATCAGGCTTTGCCACAGGGAGTCGGGAATGACTGTGCGTTGGGATATTTTTTGCACCGTCGTCGATAACTATGGCGACATCGGCGTCACCTGGCGCCTGGCTCGGCAATTGGTCGCCGAGCATCAATGCGCGGTGCGGCTGTGGGTCGACGACCTGCGCGCCTTCGAGCGGTTATGTCCGTCTATCGATGTCACGCTGACCGAGCAATGGCAGCAAGGCGTACAAGTGCGTCACTGGCCCGAGGACTGGCAGCCCACCGAAGCTGCCGATGTAGTGATCGCCGCATTTGCCTGCCAGTTGCCCAGCGCCTACATGGACGCGATGGCCGAGCGTCCGGCGGCGCCTTTGTGGATGAACCTCGATTACCTGAGCGCCGAGGACTGGGTGATCGGTTGTCACGGTTTGCCGTCGGTGAAGTACAAACATGTGCAGAAATATTTCTTTTTTCCGGGCTTTCAGGAGGGCACCGGTGGCTTGCTGCGTGAGGCCGGCTTGTTGGAGCGCCGTCGAGAATTTCAGCAGGATGGCGAGGCACAAAGGGCTTTCCTGCAAGGATTGGGCGTCGAGCGCGAGTCCGGGGCGCGGCTGATTTCGCTGTTTGCCTATGAGAACGAAGGTTTGGCCAGTTGGTTTGATGCGCTGGCGACGGATGCTCGTCCGTCGCATGTGCTGGTTCCGGAAAGCCGCATCCTCGCCGATGTGGAGCGTTGGGTTGGTATCGACGGCCTGAAAGCCGGTGCCGTGCATCGCCGTGGCGCCCTGACTGTGCAGGTGCTGCCTTTCGTGCGCCAGGATGAATACGACCAACTGTTGTGGTGCTGTGATTTCAACGCCGTGCGTGGCGAAGACTCCTTCGTGCGCGCGCAGTGGGCCGGCCGGCCGCTGCTCTGGCATATCTATCAACAGGAAGAAGACGTCCACCTGGAAAAACTCGAGGCGTTTCTCCGCTTGTATACCGAGGGGCTCCCGGAGGCTGCGGAAAAAGCGATCAGCGGTCTCTGGCGGGCCTGGAACGCCGGCCAAGGCGTGGCAGAGCACTGGAGCGCCGCCTGCGAGCAACACCAGGTGCTCGCCGAACATGCCCAGGCGTGGTGCCAGAAACAGGCCTCTCGAGCCGATCTTGCCACGGCGCTGGTGAAGTTTTACCGAAATTGGATATGATACGCGGCCTAGATTTTTGTAAATCCCATCCAAATTCGGATATTCGCAATGAAAACTGGTAAAGAACTCAAACCCGGTACCGTGATTCGTATCGACAACGATCCTTGGCTGGTTCAGAAAGCTGAATTCACCAAGTCGGGTCGTAACAGCGCGATCATGAAGACCAAGCTGAAAAACCTGCTGACCGGCTACAAGACCGAAACCGTCTACGGTGCGGACGACAAGCTGGACGACGTGATCCTGGACCGTAAAGAGGCGACCCTGTCTTTCATCAGCGGCGATACGTACACGTTCATGGACACCACTGACTACACCATGTACGAACTGAACGCCGAAGACATCGAAAGCGTCCTGCCATTCGTTGAAGAAGGCATGACCGACGTCTGCGAAGCCGTATTCTTCGAAGAGCGCCTGGTTTCCGTGGAGCTGCCGACCACTATCGTGCGTCAGGTTGACTACACCGAAGGCTCCGCTCGCGGTGACACTTCCGGCAAGGTGATGAAGCCTGCCAAATTGAAGAACGGCACCGAACTGTCGGTTGCTGACTTCATCGAAATCGGCGACATGATCGAGATCGATACCCGCGAAGGCGGTTCCTACAAAGGCCGCGCTAAATAAGCGAAGCTTTCTGTATGAAAGAAAAGCCCGACCATTGAGTCGGGCTTTTTATTTCCTTCATTTTCGATCCGGGCTCTGTGGCTCCACCATTACTTCAGGTGTTGCTTGAGTTCCTCGGACGCCTGCAACATCGCCGAACGCACCGCCGGCACCTGGCTCACAACGTTAAGCAAGCCATAGTCGTGGATCATGCCGTTGTAGCGCACGGCTGTAACCGGTACACCCGCCGCATCCAGTTTGCGCGCGTAGGCTTCACCTTCGTCGCGCAGCACATCAGCCTCGGCGGTCTGCACCAGCGCCGGCGGCAGGCCCTTGAGTTGTGCGGTAGTTGCCCGCAATGGCGAGGCATAGATCTCGTTACGCTGCCCGGCATCGGTGGTGTAGTTGTCCCAGAACCACTTCATCATGTTCTTGCTGAGGAAGTGCCCTTCGGCGAACTGGTTGTAGGACGCCGTCTCGAAGCTGGCGTCGGTCACCGGCCACAACAATGCCTGGAAGCGGATCGCCGGCGTACCCTTGTCCTTGGCCATCAGCGCGACGACGGCCGCCATGTTGCCGCCGACGCTGTTACCCGCTACGGCCAGGCGCTTGCCATCAACGTTGATCTGTTTGCCATGCTCGGCCACCCACTTTGTCGCGGCGTAGGCCTGGTTGATCGCTACCGGGTAATGCGCCTCGGGCGATGGTGTGTAGTTGACGAACACCGCAACGGCACCCGAACCCGCCACCAGATCCCGAACCAGTCGTTCATGGGTGGGGAAATCGCCCAGTACCCAGCCACCGCCGTGAAAGAACATGAACGCGGGCAGCTCACCCTTGACCCCGGCCGGACGAACGATAGTCAGACTGATCGACTGGCCATCGACCTGGATGGTTTTCTCGCTGACGTCGGCCTTGGGCAGCGTCAACTTAACCCCCGCCTGCGCGCCGACCAGTACGGCACGGGCATCTTTTGGCGACAGCTGCTCCAGCGGTTTGCCGGTGCCGGCATTCAGTGCGTCAAGGAACGCCTGGGTGTTGTGCTCGACGATGCCGTCGGCGAAGGCGTTGCTGATGCTCAGGGCGAGAAGGGTGCCGGTCAGGGCTTTGCTGAGGGTGTTCATGTGAATCTCCTTGAAGGTCGGTCCGGGGTAGAGGGTTTAGACGGTTACGTGCAGGCGAACATCAACGTTGCCGCGGGTGGCGTTGGAGTACGGGCAAACCTGGTGAGCGGCTTCCACAAGGCTTTGGGCGTCGGCCTGGTCAAGACCTGGCAGGCTGATGTGCAGGTCGATGTCGAGACCGAAACCACCGGGGATCTGGCCGATGCCGACGTGAGCGGTGATCGAGGCGTCGTCCGGGATCTTGCGTTTGTTCTGGCTGGCGACAAATTTCAGCGCGCCGATGAAGCAGGCCGAGTAGCCGGCGGCGAACAGTTGCTCTGGGTTGGTCGCAGCACCGCCCGCACCGCCGAGTTCCTTGGGCGTGGCAAGTTTGACGTCGAGGATGTTGTCGCTGGAGATGGCACGACCGTCACGGCCGCCGGTGGAGGTTGCGATTGCGGTGTAGAGAGTTTTCATGGTGGACGCCTCGTTTTATGGTTGGTTTGTTGCGCTAAATGTTTGCGCGCTAAGTAGGTGTGGAGAGAATGTAATGCGCAAATGTTTTGCGCGCAATATAAATTTTTGAGATGAGTCTGAACAAATCCACCCTGGATGGCTGAAAGCCTTGGTTTAGAGCGGTTTAGGGGGGCTTAATTTTTTTGATGTGCGAGGTCTGGCAGTCCGGCCAACGCTATCGCGAGCAAGCTCGCTCCCAGAGGGGATTGGTGGTGGCCACGGATTTTGTGACCAGTGAAGGTCAATGTGGGAGCGAGCCTGCTCGCGAAAGCGGTGGTTCAGTTGGCGGCGATGCTGGAGGTGCTGGCGCCTTCGCGAGCAAGCTCGCTCCCACAGGGGATTGGTGGTGGCCAAGGATTTTGTGACCAGTGAAGGTCAATGTGGGAGCGAGCCTGCTCGCGAAAGCGGTGGTTCAGTTGGCGGCGATGCTGGAGGTGCCAGCGCCTTCGCGAACAAGCTCGCTCCCACAGGGGATTGGTGGTGGCCACGGATTTTTGTGACCAGCGAAGGTCAATGTGGGAGCGAGCTTGCTCGCGAAAGCGGTGGTTCAGCTGGCGGCGATGCTGAGGTGCCGGCGTCTTCGCGAGCAAGCTCGCTCCCACAGGGGATTGGTGGTGGCCAAGGATTTTGTGACCAGTGAAGGTCAATGTGGGAGCGAGCTTGCTCGCGAAAGCGGTGGTTCAGCTGGCGGCGATGCTGAGGTGCCGGCGTCTTCGCGAGCAAGCTCGCTCCCACGGGGGATTGGTGGTGGCCACGGATTTTTGTGACCAGTAAAGGTCAATGTGGGAGCGAGCTTGCTCGCGAAAGCGGTGGTTCAGTTGGCGGCGATGTTGGAGGTGCCGGAGCCTTCACGAGCAGGCTCGCTCCCAGAGGGATTGCCTGCGTCAGAAAATCAAAGGCTGTCCTGCAAATGCCCGCGCAGTTCCTGCAGGTCATGTTGCAGTTTTTTCAGTTGCTCCAGCGTCTGGCCGCTGGCGGCGAGGATGCATTGGGGGATGTCGAGGGCCTTTTTCTGCAGGGCGCGGCCCTGTTCGGTCAGCTCGACAATGACCACGCGTTCATCTTCACGGCTGCGGGTGCGACTCAACAGGCCTTCGGCCTCCAGGCGCTTGAGCAGCGGGGTCAGGGAGCCAGGGTCGGTGAGCAGGCGGTTACTGATTTCGCCGACGGTCAGCCCGTCTTGTTCCCACAGCACCATCATCGCCAGGTACTGCGGATAGGTCAGGCCCAACGCCTGGAGCAGGGGCTTGTAGACCTTGGTCATCAACAGCGACGTGGAGTGCAGGGCGAAGCAGACCTGGTTTTCCAGCAGCAGGGCTTCGCAAGGATCGGGGGTGTCGTGTTGGGTAGTCATGGCAAAACCTTTCATCAATGATCGTTACGAATCTAGCGAACAAGCCTTTAATGCACCAGATAATTCTGACGTATTGATCAGCCGTTACGTTTCCTGGTGACCACCAACTGGGTAGGATAGGCGCCCTGATTAAGGGGAGAGTCGTCTGTGATCGAGGTCATGCTGTATTTGCTGTTGGGCGCCGCGCTGGGCACTTTGGGGGGATTGTTCGGTATTGGTGGCGGGCTGATCGCGATCCCAGTGCTGGGTGTATGGTTCGGCCTGGATCAGCATCTCGCCCAAGGTACGGCATTGGTGATGGTCGTCCCCAACGTGATGCTGGCGCTGTGGCGTTATCACCAGCGTAATCGTATCGAAATGCGCCATGTTCTGCCGCTGGCATCCATGGGCTTCTGCTTCGCGTGGCTTGGCTCCATCTGGGCCGTGGGCATTGACGCGCAAAGCATGCGGATTGGTTTTGTGGTGTTCCTGGTGGTCCTGGCGGCCTACAACCTGATCCGCATGTTCGCCGCGACGGCGCCGGCTTCGGCGCAGATGCGCCACGGCTGGCCTTGGCTAGCCGTGCTGGGGGCTGCGTCGGGCACCATGGGCGGACTGTTTGGCGTAGGCGGGGCGGTTGTCGCCACGCCAATACTCACCAGCGTGTTCGGCACTTCCCAGGTCGTCGCTCAAGGGTTATCCCTGGCGCTGGCCTTGCCCAGCACCGGCGTGACCCTTGCCACGTATGCATTTCACCATGAGGTGAACTGGTGGATCGGGCTGCCCCTGGCTGTCGGTGGGCTGATGAGCATCAGTTGGGGGGTGAAGGTCGCCCACGCGATGCCGGAGCGATTGCTGCGCGGGCTGTTCTGCGGTTTCCTGGTGCTGTGCGCGGTGTTGCTCCTGCTTAAAGTTTGAAACCTTCGACGATGTGTTCGGCCAGGCACTCGGTGATCGGCGACGGATTGTGCAGGTTGCGGATCAACATGATGCTGGCCTCGGGCAGCTCCGGCAGGTTCTCGGCCTCGCCGAGAACGCGCATGTCCGGGGTCAGCAGGCTCTCCAGTTGCGCGGTGATCGCCAGACCCGCGCCGACCACCGCCATGATCGCCGACAGGCTTGAGCTGTTGTACGCCACGCGATAATCACGCCCCATGGCGTCCAGCGCATTGCACGCCCATTGCCTACAGAAACAATCACTGTTGAACATCGCCAGCGGCAGCGGTGTTTGTTCATGAGTGTTGAAGCAGGCCGCCTCGGCCCAGACAAAACGTTCCTTGCGCAGCAACTGACCGATCTCGTCGCCTGGTTTGCGAGTGACGATGGACAGGTCGAGATCCTGGCGCAGCAGCAGTTGCTTGGACGATTCGCAGTGCACTTCGATTTCGATCAGTGGATAGAACTGGGCGAAGCGCTGCAGGATTCCCGGCAAAAAGCGCATCACATAATCGTCCGGCGTGCCGATGCGGACCGTGCCGACCATGTGCGGTTCGCGCAGCGTGTTGAACACTTCACTGTGCAGCTTGAGGATCCGCCGGGCATAACCCAGCAACACCTGGCCCTCGGCGGTGAGCTTGACCTGCCGCCCGTCGCGCTCGAACAGGCGGCGCTGCAAGACGTCCTCTTCCAGGCGCTTCATCTGCATGCTGACGGCCGATTGCGTACGGTTGACCAGCTCCCCGGCGCGAGTGAAGCCGCCCTGGTCGGCGATGGCGACGAAGGTCCGCAGCACTTCCGTATCGATGCTCGGGTAACTCGACAATTGATCAATCTCCGAGATGTATTGCATAAGAAACATTCGTTGGATTGATCTTATCCCTGGCGCGAGACTAGAGCCATCCCCAACGGAGGACATCACGATGAAAGGTCAAAAAGGTTATTTGCTGATTGATAAATTCTCATCCCACGGTTTTTCGCTCAGCGCGCTGTTGCACAAGTTTAGCCGCTGGTACGAATTGCACCACGAGCGTGAACTGCTCGCCTCGATGAGCGATGAGGCGCTCAAGGACATAGGTGTCAGCCGTGCCGATGTTGAAAAGGAAGTGGTTCGGCCATTCTGGGATGACCCGATGCACAAATGAGCCATCCTTCCCTACACAAACCGCTTAATGGTGAGGTAGGTTGCGAGCAGACAAGGAGATCTCCATGCCCGCGACTGTGTCCTTTACCCTCAAACAGGCCCGACGCCTGGCGTTGGCCGCCCAAGGATTCGATGGGCGGCCATCGCCAGCTTCGGTGCAACCCGCGCGCCTCAACCGTCTGATCGAGCGCCTCGGCGTCGTGCAGATCGATTCAGTCAATGCGCTGGTGCGCTCGCATTACCTCCCGTTGTTCTCCCGCCTTGGTCACTACAATCGCGATTTGCTCGATCAGGCAGCCTGGAGCCAGGGGCGCCGCCGCACGTTGTTTGAATATTGGGGGCATGAAGCTTCGTTGCTGCCGGTTACGATGTATCCGCTGATGCGTTGGCGCATGGCGCGGGCGGCCCGTGGCGAAGGCATTTACCAGCAGTTGGCGCGGTTTGGTCATGAGCAGCAGGACGTGATTCATCGGGTCCTTCAGGCGGTTCAGGAGCAGGGCGCGCTTGGCGCCGGCAGCTTGTCCACACGTCAGGAGAAGGCCGGTCCCTGGTGGGACTGGAGCGCCGAGAAACATGCGCTGGAATGGCTGTTCGCCGCGGGCAAAGTCACCGTAGCCGGGCGGCGTGGGTTCGAGCGGCTCTATGATCTGCCTGAGCGGGTGCTGCCCGAGTCGGTCCTGCGCCAACCGCAGTCGGACGAAGCCCAGGCCCAACGCGCGTTGCTCCTGCATGCGGCGCAGGCCTTGGGCGTCGGCACCGAGAAGGACCTGCGTGATTACTTCCGCCTGGATCCGGCCGACACCCGCGCTCGACTGGCCGAGTTGGAGGAGGCGGGTGAGTTGTTGCGATGTCAGGTGCAGGGCTGGAAGCAGCCGGCCTGGTGCCAACCCACCGTGAAAATCCCCCGCAAGGTCGCTGCCAGTGCCTTGTTGTCGCCGTTCGACTCGCTGGTCTGGGAGCGCAGCCGCACCGAGCGCTTGTTCGACTTCCGCTATCGGCTGGAAATCTACACGCCAGTGCACAAGCGCGTGTATGGCTATTACGTCTTGCCGTTTTTGCACAATGAGCGGATTGCGGCGCGGGTCGATCTTCGTGCGGAGCGGGCCTTGGGGCGGCTGGCCGTGCATGCCGTGCATGAGGAAGAGCCGGGGCTTGACGAGGAGGGCATGCAGGCGCTGGCGATGAATCTGCGGCGCATGGCTGACTGGTTGGGACTGGAGCGGGTGCAGCTCAATTGCCAGCGGGAGGGTGGGGGGCGGTTGGCGGTGGCGTTGGCGCGGGGTGACGGTGGCTGAGCTGGCCCCTTCGCGAGCAGGCTCGCTCCCACAGGGATTTACGGTGACCACGGCTTTTGTGTCCGCAGCCAATCACCTGTGGGAGCGAGCCTGCTCGCGAAGCGATTGAGCAGGCGAAAAAAGCTCTGCTGATCTACCGCCGAACCTGCTTCAACGTCTCGGCAATCAAGAACGCCAGTTCCAGCGACTGATCGGCATTCATCCGCGGGTCGCAGTGCGTGTGGTAACGATCCGACAACCCATCTTCGGTGATCGGTCGGGCGCCGCCGATGCATTCGGTGACGTTCTGCCCGGTCATCTCGATATGAATCCCGCCGGCGTAGGTCCCTTCGGCTTCATGCACCTGGAAGAACTGCTTCACCTCGCCAAGAATCTGCGCAAAATCGCGGGTCTTGTAGCCGCTGCTGGCCTTGATGGTATTACCGTGCATCGGGTCGGAACTCCACAGCACCTGCTTGCCTTCACGCTGCACGGCGCGCAACAGTTGCGGCAGGTGATCAGCGACCTTGTTGGCGCCCATCCGCGCGATCAGGTTCAGTCGACCGGGGTCGTTATCCGGGTTGAGCACGTCGATCAGGCGGATCAGGTCGTCAGGGTTCATGCTCGGGCCGACCTTGACCCCGATCGGGTTGTTCACCCCCCGCAGGAACTCCACATGCGCTCCGTCCAGCTGGCGGGTACGATCGCCGATCCACAGCATGTGGGCCGAGCAGTCGTAATAATCGTTGGTCAGGCTGTCACGGCGTACGAAGGCTTCTTCATAGTTGAGCAACAACGCTTCGTGGGCGGTGAAAAAACTGGTTTCGCGCAGTTGCGGCGAGCTGTCCATGCCGCAGGCGCGCATGAATGCCAGGGTTTCGTCGATGCGGTCGGCCAGGTGGCTGTACTTTTCCGCCAGGGCCGAGTTGGCGATGAAGTCCAGGTTCCACTTGTGCACCTGGTGCAGATCGGCGAACCCGCCCTGGGCGAACGCCCGCAGCAGGTTGAGGGTCGCGGTGGACTGATGATAGGACTGCAAAAGCCGCTCCGGATCCGGCACGCGACTTTTCTCGTCGAAGCCGATGCCGTTGACGATGTCGCCCCGGTAGGCCGGTAGTGTCACGCCATCGATCGTTTCATCGTTGGCCGAGCGCGGTTTGGCGAACTGCCCCGCCATGCGCCCGACCTTGACCACCGGGCAACCGGCGGCGAAGGTCATGACAATCGCCATTTGCAGCAGCACCTTGAAGGTGTCGCGGATCTTGGCGGCGGAAAATTCGGCAAAGCTCTCGGCGCAATCGCCGCCCTGCAGCAGGAATGCCCGACCCTGGGTGACTTCGGCAAACTGACGACGCAATTCCCGGGCTTCACCGGCAAACACCAACGGCGGATAACTGGCCAGGGTCTGCTCCACCTGCAGCAGATGCGCCGCGTCGGGGTAGCGGGGTTGTTGCTGGATCGGCAGGGCGCGCCAGCTGTCAGGGCTCCAGGGTTGGCTCATCATGATCTCTAGGTGATTTACGCTCGGGCGCTCATGTTATCAGCAAATTAGTGCGTGACCTGTTCCGCTCGCTTCGCCGACAATCGCGCCTTTGCCCCGTTTGCGCGGGCTTGAGCCAGCACGGCAACATCAGGAGAGGAAATGACAGAGGAGCGCGTCGAGCATTTGCTCGCCGAGGTGCACGACGAGTTCGGCATGATCCGCGTACTCGAAGTGGCCGATTACCGGTTTCTCGAATTTGGCGATGCGATCGAGCAGAGCTGCGTGTTCACGGCTGATCCGAGCTGGCTCGAATATGACTACACCCGCGCCATGCTCATCGGTGCGTTGTGCCACGAGCAACCGGAGAGCGCGCTGTTCCTCGGGCTGGGGGCCGGTACGCTGACCCAGGCCTGTCTCAAGTTCCTGCCGCTGGAAGATGTCGAGGCCATCGAACTGCGCCCCGACGTGCCGCGCCTGGCCATCGAATACCTCGGGCTGGACGATGATCCGCGCCTGTACATCCGCGTCGGTGATGCCTTGGAGCTGCTTGAAACGGCTGAGCCGGCGGACCTGATTTTCGTCGACCTCTATACCGATGTTGGTCCCGGCGTCGGTCACCTGGCCTGGGGATTTCTTGAAAACTGCCAGAAGCGCCTCAATCCCGGCGGCTGGCTGGTGATCAACCAGTGGGCCACCGACGATGGCAAGCCGCTGGGCGCGGCGCTCTTGCGCGGCTTGTATCACCGGCACTACTGGGAGTTGCCGGTGAAGGAGGGCAACGTCATCCTGATCGTGCCGGCGGACCTGGACCAGGCATTGGACATGCAAGGTCTGGTGGCCCGTGCCGAAGGGCTCGCGCCGCGGCTGGGTTATTCGTTGCAATCGTTGATCAAGGCGATCCGCCCGGCGACTTGATCAGGATCTGCAAGAGTTCTTTGGATGGGTTCCCCCCGTGGCGAGGGAGCTTGCTCCCGCTGGGCCGCGAAGCGGCCCCTTCGATTCCAGATATCAACCCAGGCGTCTGCTTCGCAGCCGAGCGGGAGCAAGCTCCCTCGCCGTAGGGAGCTCATCACAGGGCTTAGCCATCCAAAGGTGAACCGTTTTAGCTAACGCCCTCAACGCCTGCTGGACAGCGCGCCACCACACCCTTCGTCGATAAAAAAATCTCCCTTTTTCAACGAATTCCGGTATAGTGCGCGCCGGCCTTTAGCCGGGCCGCGTCACGGTAGCGCAATTTCCCGAAGCCAGCTTCGGTTGCATGTCCGCACAACGGATGCTTCCACGACGTTCTTTTTCATTCATTCGTTTTCGCAAATCCCCGCCGACAAAGCAGCCAGGGCGACTCTTGAGTCTCAACACGGCATGCGCAGCTTTGGAGCATGGGTCTTTGCGGATGCACTTAGAGGCAGACCCATGACCCAGGAAACCGGCGGCTTCGCCGCTTTTAATCTCAACCCGAACATTCTTGCTGCCGTCATTGCGACTGGCTACGAAGAACCTTCGGCTATTCAGCAGCAATCGATCCCGATCATCATGGCCGGCCACGACATGATTGGCCAGGCGCAAACCGGTACGGGTAAAACCGCTGCGTTCGCCCTGCCGATCCTGCATCGCATCGATCCTGCCAAGCGCGAGCCGCAAGCCCTGATCCTGGCGCCAACCCGTGAGTTGGCGCTGCAAGTAGCAACCGCTTTCGAAACCTACTCCAAGCAAATGCCTGGCGTTACCGTTGTGGCCGTTTACGGCGGCGCCCCGATGGGCCCACAACTGAAAGCAATCCGTAATGGCGCGCAGATCGTTGTCGCCACCCCGGGCCGTCTCTGCGACCACCTGCGTCGTGACGAGAAAGTCCTCGCTACCGTGAACCACCTGGTTCTCGACGAAGCGGACGAAATGCTCAAGCTGGGTTTCATGGATGACCTGGAAGTTATCTTCAAGGCCCTGCCAGCGACTCGCCAGACTGTTTTGTTCTCGGCCACCTTGCCGCAATCGATCCGTGCCATTGCCGAGCGCCACCTGCGCGATCCGCAACACGTGAAGATCCAGACCAAGACCCAGACCGTTACCGCGATCGAGCAGGCTCACCTGCTGGTTCACGCTGACCAGAAGACTTCCGCCGTTCTCAGCTTGCTGGAAGTGGAAGACTTCGACGCCCTGATCATGTTCGTGCGCACCAAGCAAGCAACCCTGGACCTGGCCAGCGCCCTGGAAGCCAAAGGCTACAAAGCCGCTGCGCTGAACGGTGACATTGCCCAGAACCAGCGCGAGCGCGTGATCGATTCCCTCAAGGATGGCCGTCTGGACATCGTTGTGGCGACCGACGTTGCTGCCCGTGGTCTGGACGTTCCGCGCATCACCCACGTGTTCAACGTGGACATGCCGTACGATCCGGAATCCTACGTCCACCGTATCGGCCGTACCGGCCGTGCCGGTCGGGAAGGTCGCGCGCTGCTGCTGGTGACTCCGCGTGAGCGCCGCATGCTGCAAGTGATCGAGCGTGTAACCGGTCAGAAGGTCGCGGAAGTTCGCCTGCCGGACGCCCAGGCCGTCCTCGATGCCCGCATCAAGAAACTGACCAACAGCCTGTCGCCGCTGGTGGCTGACGCCGAATCGACCCACGGTGATCTGCTCGATCGCCTGACCGCCGACATCGGTTGCACCCCGCGTGCCCTGGCCGCTGCCCTGCTGCGCAAGGCTACCAACGGTCAGGCGCTGACCCTGGCGGCGATCGAGAAGGAACGTCCACTGGTGCCGAACAGCGCGCCGCGTGGCGATCGTCCCGAGCGTACCGGTGATCGTCCGGACCGTGGTGATCGCGAGCGTCGCGCGCCGATCCCGCTGGGCGAAGGCCGTGCCCGCTGCCGTACCGCGCTGGGTGCTCGTGACGGCATTGCCGCCAAGAACCTGCTGGGCGCGATCCTCAACGAAGGCGGCCTGGCCCGCGAAGCGATCGGTCGCATCCAGGTGCGTGACAGCTTCAGCCTGGTGGAACTGCCGGAAGAAGGCCTGGAGAAGTTGCTGACCAAGCTCAAGGACACTCGCGTGGCTGGCAAGCAGCTCAAGCTGCGTCGTTACCGCGAGGATTGATCGGCCCGCAGGCTGATTGATCGAGCATGAAAAAAATCCCCGACTGGTTCGGGGATTTTTTTTGCCTGTCATTTGGTGTTCCTGCCGGGAGCGCGGTGTTGAAGCCAATCGCGAGCAAGCTCGTTCCCACACTGGATCTTCGGCACCCAAAAAATCTGTGGGAGCGAGCTTGCTCGCGATTGGAGCGACTCGGTCTGCCGGTCAATCAAACCGATAAATGTCCATCCCCAACGTTCCCATCGTGAACCCTTCATGGGCAATGCTGAATTTACCACCCGCCCCCCGGGCAAAATACAGCGGCAGCAGGTGCTCGTCGCTGGGATGGCTGCGCACCGCATTGGGGGCCTGGCGGCGGTAATCATGCAACGCGAACTCGTCGTTGGCCGCCAGTTGCGCCACTATCCAATCGCGGAATGCCTTGGCCCAGGGCTCGATGCTGTCAGGGCCGGCGTTCCAGTCCAGATCCCCCAGGTTATGCGTGATGCTGCCGGAACCGATCAGCAGGATGTCCTGTTCGCGCAGTCCTGCCAGGGCCCGGCCGACCTGCGTCTGCAGTGTCGGGCCGCGCTGGCTGGGCAGGGAAACCTGTACCACGGGAATATCGGCCTCGGGGTACATCAACGACAGCGGCACCCAGACGCCATGGTCCGATGGCCGCCCTGTCTCCAGGCGTGCCGGCAATTGCGCTGCATTGAGCAGTTCGGCGACCTGCGTTGCCAGCAGGGGATCGCCTGGCGCCGGATATTGCACTTCGTACAACGCTTTCGGGAAGCCACCGAAGTCATGCCATGTACGCGGTCGCGGGTTGGCGCTGACCAGCAGTTCATTGCTCTCCCAATGGGCCGACACAATCACGATGGCCTTGGGCGTCGGCATTTGCGTGGCCAGGCGAGCCAAGGCCGGGCCGCTCTCCCCGGGATCCAGGGCAAGCATCGGTGAACCATGGGAGATAAACAGGCTGGGCAGCATGGACGGGCTCCTGAGCGTTAAGATGGGTTCATCTTCGGTCAGGTCAACGATCGAAATCTAATATAAGTTTTAACCCGTTTTGATCGAATTTGTGGAGCGATTCCCATGGACCCCGAGTTTTGGCACAAGCGCTGGTCAACCAACCAGATCGGTTTTCATCTGCCGGAAGTGAACCCTTACTTGCAGCGTTTCTGGCCCCAGTTGGGATTGCCTGAAGAAACTCGAGTATTGGTGCCCTTGTGCGGCAAGACGCTGGATCTGCTGTGGTTGGCGCAACAAGGTTTTTCGGTGCTGGGGGTGGAGCTATCGGAAAAGGCCGTCACTGATTTTTTCCAGGAGCATCAGCTTGAGCCAAACGTGAGTGAGGAGGGCGCCTTCAAGGTATTTCGTTCTGGTGCCATCGAAATCCGCTGCGGTGATGTCTTTGCGTTGACGTCTTTGGACGTCGCGGATTGCGCGACGTTGTATGACCGTGCGGCACTGATCGCCCTGCCTGCACCGATGCGCGAGCGCTATGCGGCCCATCTGCAGAACATAATGCCGGACTGCGTCGGGCTGCTGATTACCCTGGACTACAACCAGGACGAGATGCCTGGGCCGCCGTTTTCGGTAGGACATGAAGAGGTGCAGCGGTTGCTGGGCAGGGCGTGGCAATTGCAAGTCTTGCAGGAGCAGGATGTGCTGGGCGAGAGTTGGAAGTTCTTGCAGGCGGGCGTGAAGCGGCTGGATGAGCGGGTATATCTGGTGTCCAGTCGTGGGGTGCGCTCAATGACCCCGTCCCGGACGGGCCCGCTGCCGCTTTTGACTTAGCAGGCAAAAGAAAGCCCGCATCGCTGCGGGCTTTCTTGTATCAGTTGGCGGTTAGCCGCGACGACGCAGTGCGTCGATTCGCTCTTCCAGCGGTGGGTGGCTCATGAACATGCGAGCCAGGCCTTGCTTGATGCCGCCGTTGATGCCGAAGGCATTCAAGGTATCGGGCATGTGTACCGGCAGGCCTTGTTCGGCACGCAGGCGTTGCAGGGCGCCAATCATGGCGCTGGTGCCTGCAAGTCGCGCACCGGCGTCATCGGCGCGGAACTCGCGTTTGCGCGAGAACCACATGACGATGGCGCTGGCGAGGATGCCTAGTACCAGCTCGGCGAAGATGGTCGCCACGTAGTAGGCAATACCCTGGCCTTCTTCGTTCTTGAAAATCACCTTGTCGACAAAGTTGCCGATGATTCGGGCGAAGAACATGACGAAGGTGTTCACCACACCCTGGATCAACGCCAGAGTCACCATGTCGCCGTTGGCGACGTGGCCGATCTCGTGGGCCAGCACAGCTTTCACTTCATCTGGCGAAAACCGTTCCAGCAGGCCCTGGCTGACGGCGACCAAGGCGTCGTTCTTGTTCCAGCCGGTGGCGAAGGCGTTGGCTTCGTACGCCGGGAAGATCCCGACTTCCGGCATCTTGATCCCGGCTTCACGGGACAGCTGCTCGACGGTCTGCAGCAGCCATTGTTCGTGACGAGTGCGCGGCTGGCTGATGATCTGGGTGCCGGTGCTCATCTTCGCCATCCACTTGGAGATGAACAGCGAGAAGAGGGAACCGGCAAAACCGAACACCGCACAGAAGATCAGCAGCTGATTGAGGTTGAGATCAACCCCGTTGGCCGCCATGAACCCGTTGAAGCCGAAAAGGCTCAGGGTGATGCTGGCAATCAGCACGACCGCCAGGTTAGTGGCCAAGAACAGCAGGATGCGCATCATGGTGGTAGCAATCTCCTCATGCTAAAGATGTAGCGTTATGCGGGGTATATAAGGTGCTGCCGCAGGCTATTCAACTCGCCTTCTATTTCAAACTGTGTCCTACAACGGTCCTCATTGTTTGAAAGACTTTTCTGAAAGTTGCGCCGGAAAAGAAATATGGCCGCTGCGCCCCGTGAACGTTGCGTCTCGTCGTCCATCGGACAACGAGTCCCCGCGTCAGAAACCTGCGGAGGCAGGAAAATGGATATGTTGCTGAATCAAACAGAGTGCGAGGCGAACGCCCCGCACTCCATCTGGATCATTGACGGTAGGATTTGAGGAAATTGCCGATGCGGCCAATGGCCTGATCGAGGTCGTCGACCCGCGGCAGGGTCACGACGCGGAAATGGTCCGGCCATGGCCAGTTGAACGCTGTGCCCTGGACGACCAGCAATTTCTCCGACAGCAGCAGGTCGAGGACGAATTTCTCGTCGTTGTGGATCGGGCAGACCTTCGGGTCGATTCGCGGGAAGGCATACAGCGCACCCATCGGCTTGACGCAGCTGACGCCGGGGATGTCATTGAGCAGTTCCCAGGTGCGATTGCGCTGTTCCAGCAAACGGCCCTGGGGCAGGACCAGGTCGTTGATGCTCTGGTAGCCACCCAACGCCGTCTGGATCGCATGCTGGCTCGGCACGTTGGCGCACAGACGCATGTTGGCCAGCATGTCGATGCCTTCGATGTAGCTCTGAGCGTGGTGCTTGGGGCCGGAGATGGCGATCCAGCCGGAGCGGAAGCCGGCGACACGATAGGACTTGGAGAGGCCGTTGAAGGTCAGGCACAGCAGGTCCGGTGCCAGTGAGGCGGTGCAGACGTGCACGGCGTCATCGTAGAGGATCTTGTCGTAGATCTCGTCGGAGAACACCACCAGGTTGTGCTGGCGGGCCAGTTCGAGCATGCCCAGCAGCACCTCGCGGGAATACACCGCGCCGGTCGGGTTGTTCGGGTTGATGATCACCAGGGCCTTGGTATTCGGGGTGATCTTGGCCTTGATGTCCGCCAGGTCAGGGAACCAGTTGGCCTGCTCGTCGCACAGGTAATGCACCGGGTTGCCACCGGACAGGCTGACGGCGGCGGTCCACAGCGGATAATCCGGCGCTGGCACCAGCACTTCGTCGCCGTTGTTGAGCAAGGCCTGCATCGACATCACGATCAGCTCGGACACGCCATTGCCCAGGTAGATGTCCTCGATGCCGATGCCTTCGACCTGCTTCTGCTGGTAATACTGCATCACGGCCTTGCGCGCGCTGAACAGGCCCTTGGAGTCGCTGTAGCCTTGCGCGGTCGGCAGGTTGCGGATGACGTCCTGGAGAATTTCATCGGGGGCTTCGAAACCAAAGGGCGCCGGGTTGCCGATGTTCAGCTTGAGGATGCGATGGCCTTCCTCTTCCAGGCGTTTGGCGTGCTTGAGCACCGGGCCGCGAATGTCGTAGCAGACGTTGGCGAGCTTGTTCGATTTGCTGACCTGCATGGCGATGTGTTCCCGAAAATGAACGATCCAGGCGGCGTATGAACTACCGTACTGGGGATCCTGCGTCTGTGCCCGGGCCGGACGCGGTAGATGCGCCACAATCCATTTGAATGCGCATGACGTGACTGCCAGACTGGCGCCTGACGAGGCGCAATCATACGTGCCGCCCGATCTGCGGAAAAGCGTCGGATCGGGCTTTTTCAATTGCCGAGGTAGGACGATGGAAAAGTTGCAGAAAACCCTTGAAGAATGGCGTGAGATGCTCGACCCGGAGCAGTACAACGTCTGTCGCCTCAAAGGCACCGAACGCCCATTTTCCGGCAAGTACAATGAGACCAAGACCGACGGCATCTACCGCTGCATCTGCTGCCACGATCCGTTGTTCGATTCGACGACCAAATTCGATTCCGGCTGCGGCTGGCCGAGTTTCTACGCCCCGATCGAAGGTAGCGCGGTGGTGGAGGTGCGAGATGTCAGCCACGGCATGATTCGCACCGAGGTGGTCTGCGCCAAATGCGACGCGCATCTGGGCCATGTCTTCCCCGACGGCCCACCGCCCACTGGCCTGCGTTACTGCATCAACTCGGTGTGCCTGGATCTCGTGCCTCGCGAGTAAGCGTTGCGCAGTCCTTCGTGGCGAGGGAGCAAGCACCCTCGCCACGGGAGCCTTGATTCCGCATTAATGACAATTAAATTGCACACAATTTAATTGCTCGCTATCTTCGGCATCCAACTTCCCTCTGGAGCCGTGCCATGACCGACAATCTGCTGAGCATTCCTTGCACCACCATCAAGGGCGAGCAGAAGACGCTCGCCGATTTCCCCGGCAAGGCCGTGCTGGTGGTCAACACCGCCAGCCAATGCGGCTTCACCCCGCAGTACAAAGGTCTTGAGGCTTTGTGGCAATCCTACAAGGACCAGGGCCTGGTGGTGCTGGGCTTTCCTTGCAACCAGTTCGGCAAGCAGGAACCAGGCAACGAAGGGGCGATCTCCGAATTTTGCGAGCTCAACTTCGGCGTGAGTTTTCCGCTGTTCAAGAAGATTGATGTCAACGGAGCCAACGCCCATCCGCTATTTGTCCAGCTCAAGCAGCGGGCGCCCGGTGTGCTGGGGTCCAAGGGCATCAAGTGGAATTTCACGAAGTTCCTGATTGGCAAGGACGGCCAGGTGGTCAAGCGCTTCGCCCCGACCACCAAGCCCGAGGATCTCACCGGCGAGATCGAAGCCCTGCTCAAATGAGCGACCTGTCAGTCGATTCGCTGAAGCTCGACAGTCAGTTGTGCTTCAAGCTGTACGCAGCATCACGGGCGGTGATTCGTGGCTACAAGCCGATGCTCGATCAGCTTGGCCTGACCTATCCGCAGTACCTGGCGATGCTGGTGCTGTGGGAATGGCAGGACAACACCCCGGAGCAGCCCACGGTCAAGGCGCTTGGAGAGCGTTTGCTGCTGGATTCCGGCACGCTGACACCGTTGCTCAAGCGCCTGGAGCAACTGAGTTTGATCCGCCGCCAACGCTCGGTCCAGGATGAGCGAGAGGTGCATTTGAGCCTGTCGGATGCGGGCCGCGCCTTGCGCGAGCAGGTCGGCCCGCTCAAGGCGCGCCTGCTATGCGACAGCGGGATCGATCTGGATCGCGTGGGCGAGTTGCGCGATGGCCTGGATCACCTGCTCAAGCAGATCAAAGGGCTGACGTAGTCGGCACCCACTGGTCCAGCAATGCCGCCAGTTCCTCGCGACGGAACGGCTTGGACAGGTAATCACTCATGCCGGCGGCCCGGCAGCGTTCGCGTTCCTCGGGCATCGCGTTGGCCGTCAGCGCGACGATCGGCAGGTCCGGCCAGCGGCCGCTGCGGCGAATCTGCCGGCTGGCTTCGTAACCATCCATGACCGGCATGTTGCAGTCCATCAGGACCAGGTCGAACGCTTGCTGTTCGAGCTGGTCCAGGGCTTCGGCGCCATGGGCCGCGACCACTACCTCACAGCCCAGCTTGACCAGCATGCCCTTGGCCACCAGTTGGTTGACGGGGTTGTCCTCCACCAGCAGCACCCGGCCACGCCGCGAGGGCGCCAGTGCTTCGATCTGCGCGTCGTTGATGGTCGTCGCCTCGCTTTGCAGGGCCCGGCGCAGGATCTGGTAAAGCGCGTGGCGCGCCAGCGGTCGGGCCTGCTGCAGCAAAGGCGCGAGGGCGGCGGCTTCTTCGCTGGGCATGAAACTGCCATAGGCGGTGACGAGCAGGATCGGGGCGTCGAAGGTCGGGCGTAAATTGAACAGGCATTCCGGGCAATCGGTGATCAGGATGTCCGGCTTGAGCCCCAGCAAGCCGTCGTCTACGGTGCGTTGTATGTAGTCCAGTCCCCAGACCGGCAGCAACATGCCCAGCAATTCGGCCAGCCCGCTGTTGGCGGTGGTGATGGCGACCACGTTGCCCCGCAAGGTCTCGACGGGCGCGGCCGGGCTGTGGGCGGGCAGCGGCAGGTCGGCGCAGAACTGGCTTCCGAAGCCCGCCTCGGAACTGATCGTCAACCGTCCCTGCATCGCCTCGCAGAGGTTGTAGGTCAGTGCCAGGCCCAGCCCGGTGCCGCCGAACTGGCGGGTAATACCCGCGCCGGCCTGGGTGAACGGCTGGAGAATCCGCGCCTGGTCCTCCTGGGGAATGCCGATGCCAGTGTCCCAGACCTCGACCCGCACGCCGCCTTCATAGTGACTCAAGCGCACATCGACCCGACCGAAACGGGTGAACTTCAATGCGTTGGAAAGCAGGTTGCTGACGATCTGGCGAACGCGGGTCGGGTCGCCCAGTACCTGGGCCGGGAACTGCGGGTCGATCAGACACGCCAGTTCGACGCTTGGCGCCGCGTTCTGCGACAGCAGGTTGGCGGTGTCTTCGACCAGCGCGCCAAGGTCGAACGGGATACGTTCGAGTTCCAGTTGGCCGGCGTCGAATTTGGACAGATCGAGAATGTCGTTGAGCAGTTCGACCAATACCTTGCCGGAGTCATGCGCTATCGACAGCTGTTGCTGTTGCTCGGCCGTCAACGGGCCATCCAGGGACAGGGCGATCATCCCGAGCAAACCGTTGAGGGGGGTGCGGATCTCATGGCTCATGTTGGCCAGGAACGCGGAGCGCGCGTCAGCCATGTCCAGGGCGGTGCGCCGGGCAATATCCAGCTCCTCGTTGGACTGGCTGAGCCGGGCATTGATGGCCTTGAGCTCGGCCGTGCGCGCCGAAACGATATTCTCCAGTTGCGCCAGGTAATCGGTCAGACGATTTTCAGCCGCGCGCCGTTGCTGGATTTCAGTGGAGACATTCTCGAACTGCTGGTTGGCGACCGATACCAGCACGCCGATTTCATCGTGTTGGTGGCCGGAAGGACACTCCAGCGGGCGCTGTTCGCTGCTGCCCGGGTCGCGGCTGCTGAGTTCGCGGATAACCCGCACCAAGGGTTTGGTCAGCATGACGTAGAACAGCGCCAGCAGCAGGCCAGTCAGGATCAGGCTGCGGGCGAAACCGTTGAGCAGCGTCACCTCGGCCCGGCGCAGGAAGCGGCTGCCGAACGCATAAGTGTCGACATCCAGTCGCAGCACGCCGAGGGACTCGGCCGGCAGATGATTCAGGTAGAGCCGGTCTTCGAACTGTCGTTGGGCGCCAAAAAGCGAGTCGCTGATAAATCGGTAACTGCTTTGCAGCTCGGGTCGCTTGACGCTGGCCAGCACCGTATTGTTGTTATCGATCAGTTCGGCGCCGACGATGGCCGGCGAGCGCAACAGGCCCAGGGCCAGTTCTTGGGCAAGCTCGGCATCGATGTTATAGGCGATGCGCGAGGCCGGGTTGTGGCTGATTTCCAGCAACGAGAGGATTTCACGGTTGATCGACGCGTCTTCGCTGGCATAATCGATGCCGATCTGTACCAGGCTTAGGAAGGTGCCCAGCACGAAACCCACCATGACGGTCAGTCGAGCCTGTTTGTACGACAGCCGTTGGGTGAATCTGATGTCCATGGGATGGTGAACCACTTACGTTTCCCTTCGCCGGTCAAGCATAGCTGATCATTTCCGAATACCGGTGCGGCCGGTTTGCGTTGTCTGAAACAGACCCGCCGCTGGCCTCGTCGTTTCGTCGCTGTAGCGTCATCATTACCGTGAACTTGTCCGAGGAAAAGACGTGGACGCCCGATTGAATGCTTTTCTTGAGCGCGCCGATGCGGTGCTTGCCCGTATCGAGCCCTTGTTGCCCGCCCCGCGGCCCGACATCGACTGGAACCAGACCCTGGCCGCGCGCTGGCAACGTGACGGGCGCAGCGGTTTCCTGATGCCGTTGACGGTCAGCCTCGACATGCGCCTGTCGGACCTGATCGGTGTCGACCGTCAGGTTGAACAACTGGGCCGCAACACCCTTCAGTTCATCGATGGCATGCCGGCCAACCACGCTTTGCTCTGGGGCTCGCGCGGCACCGGCAAGTCGTCGCTGGTACGTGCCTTGCTGGCTGAGCATGCCGGGCAGGGCCTGCGCTTGATCGAGATCGAGCGTGACCACCTGGCCGATCTGCCCCGGGTAGTCGAGCAGGTGGCAAAACTGCCCCAGCGTTTCGTGCTGTTCTGCGATGACCTGTCGTTCGAGTCCGGCGAAGGCGACTACCGCGTGCTCAAGAGTGTGCTCGACGGTTCGCTGGAGCAGGCGCCGGACAATGTGCTGCTGTACGCCACCTCGAACCGCCGTCACCTGGTACCGGAAAAGGAAAGCGACAACGAGAACTGGAAACGGGTCGACGGCGAGCTGCACCCCAGCGAGGCGGTGGAAGACAAGATCGCCTTGTCCGACCGCTTCGGGTTGTGGCTGTCGTTCTATCCATTTACCCAGGAGCACTTCCTCGATGTGGTAGAGCATTGGATCGGCGAGCTGGCGGCCAAGGCCGGGCTCGACTGGCAGCGTGACGAAGCACTGGATGTGCAGGCGGTGCGCTGGGCAACCGGACGTGGCAACCGCAACGGACGTTGCGCCTATCAATTTGCCCGTTATTGGGTGGGCCTCAAACTCCTGGAGCACAAGGCATGATCGATTTGACCCGTACCGGGGACGGCCTCGAAGGCTACGGCCTGTTGTCGGCACAGTTGCAATCGTTGCTGGCGGATGAACGCGACTTCATCGCCAATGCCGCGCAATTCTCGGCTTTCCTGTTCAGTCAGTTGGATGATCTGAACTGGGCCGGTTTCTACCTCAACCGCAGCGAGGAGCTGGTGCTGGGGCCGTTCCAGGGCCAGATTGCCTGTGTGCGCATTCCCTTCGGTCGTGGTGTCTGCGGCACGGCGGCGGCGACTCGCCAAACCCAGCGTGTCGAAGATGTCCACGCGTTTCCCGGGCACATTGCCTGCGACAGCGCCTCGAACAGCGAACTGGTGGTGCCGCTGGTCAAAGAGGGACGCCTGATCGGCGTGCTGGACCTGGACAGTCCGAAACCGGCGCGCTTCACCGAGCATGACCAGGCCGGCATCGAGCAACTGGCGGCAATCTTCCTGCGGCTGACCGATTGCTGATTACGCCTTCAGCCCAGCCTTGACCAGCAAACTGCCCGGGTCGATCTCATCGATCTGGCTCGGGTCCAGGAACTCATCGGCATAACGCAAGTAGATTCGCTCGTCGACAAACAGCTGGAACAGCTCGGGATCGATGTGGGCGTCGCGGCACATGGTGGCCATGATGCCGAGGGCTTCACTCAGTTTCTTGGCTTTTTTATACGGGCGATCCGCTGCGGTCAGCGCTTCGAAGATATCGGCAATCGCCATCATTCGAGCCGGCAGGCTCATCTGCTCGCGCTTGAGTCGCTTCGGATAACCGGTGCCATCCATTTTCTCGTGATGGCCGCCGGCGATTTCCGCAACGTTTTCCAGGTGGCTGGGGAAGGGCAGCTGGCTGAGCATCAGGATCGTCTGCACCATGTGGTGGTTGATCACATAACGTTCTTCGCGGGTCAGTGTGCCGCGCGTGATGCTGAGGTTGTAGAGTTCGCCGCGGTTGTATTTCCAGCGCGGTACATCAAGCTGGAAGCCCCATGGGTTGTCTGCCGGAATCAGCTCGGCTGCATGCCGCTCGATCAAATGCTCGGGTTTGTCCGCCAGCAGCGATTCAGTCACCGGAAGCGTCGGCGTGGGTGTGCGCGCCTGGCGTCGGCTTTCCTCCCAGGAAACTCCCAGGCGGTCATCCAGGGTGCGCGTCCACGTGCGCCGGGCGATGCGTTGCAGACGCTGCAAATCACGCTCGGCCATGGCTTCGGAGCCCAGGTTGCAGCCTGCGACAAAGGCAAAGTCATCATCGAGGGCGGCCAGCGTCGCGTCGCGCTGGCGGGCCAGGGCTGACGATTCGCCACCGGTTGCCAGGGCCTGCCAGTAATCGATCCAGGCGTCGCGCTTGAGTACCTCGAAGCGGGTACGGATTTCATGGATCCGGTCGTTCAGGGTTTCCAGCTTGGTGGCCTTGTCCACTACATACTCGGGTGTGGTGACCTTGCCGCAGTCATGCAGCCAGGCAGCGATGTGCAGCGCTTCCCATTCATCTTCCGTTGGCCGGTAGGCGTCGAACGCCGGTGCCCGGCTGGCGGCGGCGGCTTGGGCGAGCATCAGCGTCAGGGCTGGCACTCGCTGGCAATGGCCGCCGGTGTAAGGGCTCTTGGCATCGATCGCCCCGGCGAGCAGTTGGATGAATGAATCCAGCAACTGCTTTTGCCTGGCTTGCAGGCGCTGGCTTTCGATGCTCACCGTCGCGGTGCCGGAAACGGCCTGGAGAAAGGCAATGCGGTCCGGCTGGAGTTTCTCCAGGTCGGCTTCGGCGCCGCTGTCTGTGATCAATAGCAACAAGATGCCGACGGTTTCCTGATGGCGGTTGCGCAAGCGGATACCGATCAGGTGCACGCGCGGGGCATCCAGTTCCAGCAGGACGCTGCGCAAATCGGCAGCCTGCTCGAAGCCCAGCGAGGACACCAGGGTTTCCGCTGTGGCCAGTTCCTGTAACCACGGCGGGCTGTCCGCGCCATTCAGTGCGTAGCCTCGCAGGGCGAAGGCTTGCAGGTCCCGAGGCGTCCCATCGATCACCAGCCCGTAGGGCTTGACTTGCTCCTCGTCGTGTTCGCGCAGATAGATCAGGCCGGCCTGGGCCTGGCCGATTTTCACCGTCTCGAACAACACCCGCTCCAATAGCGGGGCAAAGCGGGTTTCAGCGCGCAGGCTGGCCGTGATCTCGAAAAAACTCGCCAGGGTTTCTTTCATGCGGGCCATCGAAACACCCAGTTGATCGACCTCCAGCACCGGAGAACGGCGGGACACCGGATAGTTGAAGTCGAAGCTGCGAATGGCGTCGGCTTCCTTGACCAGTGCGCGCAAGGGCTTGACCAGGATTCGCGAGGTCAGCCAGCCGAGGGGCAGGCACATCAGCAACGTGGCGAGGGTGATCAGCGCGCCTTGCCAGCGCAGGCGATAGGCATCGGCGAGCAGTTCGTCCTCCGGCACCAGCAAGGCCAACTCCAGGCCCTGCGGCCCGCCCTCCTGCATGTGGCTGCGGGAAACGATCCATTGGCGTCCGGCCGCTTCCAGGCGTGGCGTGTCAGTGTGGTCATCGAGCGCAGCGGCGATGGCCGGGGCAAGGTCACGCGCCTTGATCAGGCGGGACGACTGAATGTCGGCGATCAACCGGGGACTGTCCGGATAGCCCACCGCGTTGCCTTGGGGATCGATCAGGACAATTTCGGTACCGGCGCTCACCTTGTGCTTGGCCAACGTCTGTGACAGGGCGGCGAGGGTCAGGTCAGCGCCGATGACGGCCTGCGCGCCGCTGCGCCGCGCAAGGGTAGTGCCGATGTTTCGGGTGGAAAAGAACACGTAGGGTTCGGTGGTGATTTGTTCAGGGCTGCTCAAGGCGCTACGGAACCAGCCCCGGCTGCGCGGATCGTAGGTTTCGTCAGGATGTTGCAGGCGGCTGAGAAGGTTCAGGTCCCGGTCATAGAACAGCGATTGCGAGCGAACCAGGCCTTCGTTGCCGGCGCGCTCCACGGTCCAGACCTGATACAGCGCGCCGACCGGTGCCTTCATCGCGGCCCTCAAGGCATCGGTGCGCAACGGCCGGACCATGAAGAACTCGCCCTTGCTGTCACCCAGGTACAGCGACGCCAGGTTCGGGTTGTCTCGCAGCGCCTGGCTGAAGGGCACGAGCAGGTCCAGCCGTTGCGCCATTCCAGGCGCACGCGTCGCCGGGTAATCGGCCAGCAGGCCCAGCAGATGACGGATCGGTTCGTAGGTGTCGTACAGGTCCAGGCGTACGTCCTGTTCAATTCGATTAAACAGCTTTTCGCTGCTGGACAGGATGATCTGGGTGGTTTGCCGGTAGTTGAAGACGCCCAGCACGACGCCGGTCAGCAGCAGGAGCAGGGTAAACATCACGCTGATATGGACGTGCAGGGGAAACCGGCGTTTTTCCGGACGCGGTGCGCTGGGCATATCCGTCACTCCAAGTGTTCGGGGGAGATCGCCCCCTGATACGCACTGCTGAGCCAACAGCATAGTAAACACTGGATTATCCTGCCTTGGCGATCTCCGTTTCCAGCGCCTGTTCCAGTTCGGTCATCGCCCGGTGGAGCGCTTTCGCGCAGTCGTCGATTTGTCCGGGTGCCTGCTCCTGATGACAGGCGATTTCCAGAGCCTCGCACAATTCGATCAGCCCATTTGCCTGCACGATACGGGCGACACCTTTTATCTTGTGCGCCGTTTCGGCGAGCGCTTGGGAAGGGCCGGTACGGGCGGCTTGGAGCAGCTCCTGGCGGTCGGAACGGTTGCTGCTGAGCAGTTCCGCCAGCAGCCGCCGGACGGAGATCGGGTCGCCGCCGGTGAGCATGTGCAGACTCTGGACATTGAACACGGCTGCGCGGCTCGCGGGTTTGATCGTGTTCATCCATTGGCTCAGGGTGCTCAGGTTGATCGGTTTGAACAGGCAATCGTCCATTCCGGCCTCCTTGCAGCGCTGCTTCTCCTCGGGTTGCGCATTGGCGGTGAACCCGAGGATGGTGCAGCGCGGCAATTGATGTTCGGCCTCGTACCGGCGGATGGCCCTGGCAAGCTCGTAACCGCTCATGACGGGCATGTTGCAGTCGGCGATGATCAGGTCGAAATCACCCTCATGCCAAGCCTCGAGTCCTTGCGCGCCATCGTTGGCGAGGGAGTGGCGATGACCGAGGTATTCCAGTTGCTGCGTCATCAGCAAACGATTGGCCGGGTGATCATCCACCACCAGGACGCTCAATCGGGCCGTGGCCGTTTCGACCGCAGGCTCAGCCGGGACGCCGATCGTCGTTTCGGACAGGATGCTCGGCTGCAGGGTAAGCCGGACCTGGGTACCGACGCCCGGTTGGCTGTCCAGGGACAACTCACCGCCCATCATCTGGCACAACTGGCGGCTGATCACCAGGCCAAGCCCCGCGCCTTTTCGGGCCATCCGGCTGCTGTTGTCGGCCTGGGCAAACGGTTCGAACAGGCGCTGCATGTCCTCCGGGCTGATGCCAATGCCGCTGTCGCTGACTTCTATCTGCATCCGCAACGTATTTTCGTGAGCGGTTCGGGAAAGCCTGGCGCGGACCTTCACCTCGCCCTGTTCGGTAAATTTCAAGGCATTGCTGATCAGGTTCGAGATCACCTGCTTGAATCTCGACGGGTCTATCAGGACGTCGTGTTTGTCGTCGGCGGGCTCTACTTGTAGTGACAACAGCAGATTCTTTTGCCGGGCCAGTCCCTCGAATACCCGGACCACCGAGCGCAGCAAGGCGCTGACATTCACTCGTTCAGGGGCCAGGGTCAGGTGGCCTGATTCGATGCGGGCAATGTCCAGGATATCGCCGATCAGCTCCAGCATGCCTGAGGCCGATTCGTACGCGACCGCTATGGTCGAACGGTCGACCTGTCCCTTATCGGCATGCTTGAGGGCCAGTTCCAGCATGCCGATCACTGCGTTCATAGGCGTACGGATTTCATGGCTCATGGTCGCCAGGAAGGTGCTTTTCGCGCGATTGGCGGCGTCGGCCTGTTCCTTGGCGGCATGCAGTTCCTCGACAAGCTGGCGCCGTTCACTGATGTCGATCCAGCCACCGATGATGCCTTGCACGTGTCCCGCGGCGTTACGGTAGGGGAGGATCCAGTGATAGATCGTCAGCTTCCGAGCGCCAATGTGCAGCGGCCGGTCGGTGATCAAGGCGGTGCCTTCGGCCATGACACGCTGGTAGTCCGCCCGATATTCCTGCGCTTCGAAAGCATTGCTCATGGATACCGCCGCGACGTCCTTGCCGATTACTTCTTCGCGTGTTGCGTTGAACGATTCCAGGTAACTGTCGTTACAGCTTTGCAGAAGCCCATGGCGGTCCCTCACGTAGATCGGATGGGGAGTGCCGTTGAGCAGGGCATGCATGAATTCAAGCTGGTCGTTGAGCGCCAGTTCCGCCTTCTGGCGTTGCCTGATCTGCCGCTGCATGTACGCATTCCACGCCAGGGACAGCAGCAATAACAGACCGGCGCCTGCGACAAACTGCAGGAATAACCGGTGATAGGTGCGCCAGGTAAGCTCCGCCGCCGAGATATGCCCTCGCCAGCGATTGTTGATGACCCCCAGTTCGGCGGGTTCGATGCTGGTCAGGGCCTTGTCCAGGATCGAGCTCAACTCTGGTAAGTTCGTTGCGCTGGCCAACGAGAACAGGGCTTGTCGGGTGCCTACGGTGCTGCTGATCTGCAATGTGTCGCGCAGCGTGTGGGAAGACAGGAAATAATTGGCCATGACCAGCGAACTGACGCTGCCATCGGCCTCACCCTGGGCAAGCATATCGACGGCCCGCAGGGAGTCGGCGGCCTCGACCAGTTGGATATGCGGATATTCGCTGCGCAGCCAGTCGATGATGGGATTGCCCGCGGCGATTGCCAGACGCTTGCCGGCGAGCTGGTCGAGGGTCGCGGGCGTGTCGGATTGCTTGCGGGTCAGCAGGACAAAGGCGCTGTCGAGGTAGGGACGGCTGAACTTCAAGAACTGTTGCCGTTCGCTGCTGGGCAGGAGCGCGGCAATCATGTCGGCCTCGCCGTTCACCACCGCGGAGATCATTTCGCCGTCAGTCTGGCGCCGCTGGATCTCCAGGCGCAGGCCGGTACGCAGCCTGATCAGCTCCAGCAGGTCGGCGCTGATACCGCGAAAATCACCGTCCGGATCGAAGAACGTAAACGGCGCGAACGTTTCGTTTACCGCCACGCGAACGACGGGATGCTTCGTCAGCCAACGTTGTTCGCGGTCAGTCAGTTGTATCCGCTGGTCCGTGAGGTACAGGTCGCTGCCGGCGCTCCAGCGTTTTGATATCGCCGTCTGCTCCGTAATCGGGAGCTGGCTCAGCGTAGCGTTCAGGATTTCCAGCAGCAGGGCATTATCCCGGCGGACCGCGAAACTGAAACCGTAGGTTTCGTGTTTTCCGAAGCTGGCCATGCGGACGTTGCTCAGGTAGCCCTTGTTGATCAGATAGTGGGTAGAAACGGTGTCGCCGAGAAATACGTCGGCCTGGCCGAAGGCGACGGCATTGATGGCGTTCTGGTAGGAGGTGTAGGTGGTGATCTGCGCCTTGGGATAGAGTTTTCTGATTTCATCCAGGGGCAGGTAGTGATAGGCCATGCTCAGCCGCAGCCCTTCGAGATCTTCGGTCAGGGACGGGCTGTCGCCCGTCCGGGTAACAAGGACGGGCTGGTCTACTGCATAGGGTTTCGACAGGGCGATGCCCGGATTGCTGGCCTCGAAACCGTTGGCGCTGCCGAGCAAGTCGATTTGCCCGCTTTCGAGCGCGGCAATCGCGTCGCCACGGGAACTGAAGCGCAATACCTTCATGGGCAAACCGGTCGCCTGGGCGACGACACCCGCGTAATCGGCAGTCATGCCTTCATAATCGCGGCCACTGGTGGAAAGATCGAACGGGGGATAATCCGGCGCGGATGTACCCAGGACCAGCTCCTGACGACCTTGCAGCCAGGCGCGATGGGGTGCGTCGAGTCTGATCTGCATGGGATCCGCCGTCGCCCGACTCAGCAGCGTATAGCGCTCGGGCAACTGCGGGGCGGCCATGAGGGTCGCGGCATAGAGTCCTGCGCACGACAGCAGAAGAAATTCGCGTAGACATCTGTACATGCTGTTATTTCTCAAACCAGTGCGTTGCGCTTGGCCATCTCGATCAGATCTACCAGGGACTTGACCTTGAGTTTCTGCATCAAGCGTTTTTTATACGTGCTCACGGTTTTATTGCTGAGAAACATGCCTTTGGCGATGTCTTTGTTGGTACGGCCCTGCGCGAAAAGTTGCAGCACCATCAATTCGCGATCGTTGACGCTTTTGAAAAGATCCAGCTCGATACTGCGCGGATCATCATGACGCAGGGGCGTCAACGCCTGGCTCGGGAAATAGTTATAGCCGGACAGTACGGCCTTAATTGCGCTGATCAGTTCACTGAGGTCTTCCTGTTTACACACATAGCCGGAGGCACCAGATTGCATGCAGCGGATGCCAAACAGCGTCGGTGATTGCGCCGTGAGCACCAGCGTCTTGATAGGGGCGGTCATTGCGTTGAAGCGTGAAAGAATTTCCAACCCATCAAGCTTGGGAATGCTGATGTCCAGAATGACCAGGTCCGGCATACATTCACGGACCATTTGCATCGCGTCGACGCCGTTGTCGGTTTCTCCTACAACTTTATAGCCTTCATGCTCCAGCAGCATTCGAACGGCGAGGCGGATGACCGGATGATCGTCGACAATGAAAACGGAGTTCATGAATAAATCCCCTGCGAACTGAATAAAGCGCGCACCTTAGCCCAGTTAAGTCAGGGTCGTACGAGGAGACGGGGCTACATTTCCAGTTTCGGAAGTTTCCTACAAGAAAAGAGGCAAGGTACTACGAAGTATTTAGGTTGTTGGTAGGCGAATGGAGTGGGACGAGCGCGTCTTATATTCTATTCGAGGCAAGGTGTTAACTTTTAATCAGGCACGCGTAGTCCGTCAGTAGCTTGTTTCGCTCATTTCGTAGAGATAGCGAGTTTTAGAAAAGTTTGTTTATCTGCTGTTGAGTGAGCCGCCGATAAAGGCGGCGCTGAGCTCATTGACGAGTGCGACCGGTCATTTCCTGTGCCATTTCGCTGGCATAGCTGTCGGTCATGCCGGCGATGAAATCGATCATTCGCAGGAACGCGCTGTGCAAGGGGCCGTCAGGATCTGGCGCGTTGTTGCCCAGCAGATCGAGGATGCGCCGATTCTTGAACGAGGGTGTACGGCCGCCGTGTTGTTCCAGGGCGGCACCACAGAACCCGTTGAGCAGAATTTCCAGCGTGGTGTAGGCACCGATTTCGTGCAGAGTCTTGCGCTTGTCCTGGAATATCTTCTTGCGGGCCATGTCCTTGGCGTTCAAGACGCAGCGTTTGGCCGGGCCATGCATGTGTTCCACCAGGTCTCCCTGCAACGTGCCTGCCAGCAATGCCTCCTGCTGCTCGACGAACGCCCGGGCGGCGGCGTTGGTCAGGTGTTCGATGGCCTTGCCACGCAGGATCGCCAGTTTGCGCCGCCGGGAATCCAGCGGGCCAAGCTGCCGGTAAGTCTCCGGCAGGTCATCGCCGACCAGATCCAGCAGCAGCGATTCCACCTGCGGGTATTCCAGCAGCTCCATTTCCACGCCGTCTTCCAGGTCGATGAGCGCGTAGCAGATATCGTCGGCTGCCTCCATCAGGTAGACCAGCGGATGCCTTGCCCAGCGCTGGTCCTCGATTTGCGGCAGGCCGAGCTTGTGGGCAATCTGCTCGAGCAACGGCAGTTCGCTCTGATAGCAGCCGAACTTGTGCTTCTTGTAGCCCAGGGAGTCCGCGTGGCGGGCAGTCCAGGGATATTTCAGGTAAGTGCCAAGTGTCGCGTAGGTCAGCCGGGTGCCGCCGTCGAACTGATGGTATTCGAGCTGCGTGAGGACCCGGAATCCTTGGGCATTACCCTCGAAATTGAGAAAGTCATTGCGCTCGGCCTCGCTCATGGCATCCAGCCAGCCTCGTCCGGCCGCCTGTTGAAACCAGTAGCGGATGGCGTCTTCACCGGAGTGGCCGAACGGCGGGTTGCCGATGTCGTGGGCCAGGCAGGCCGATTGCACCACCATGCCCAGGTCGCTGGGTTCACACCAGTCTGGCAGGGCGCCGCGGATGGTTTCTCCCACGCGCATGCCCAGGGAGCGCCCGACGCAACTGACTTCAAGCGAATGGGTCAGGCGCGTGTGGATATGATCGTTGCTGGAGACCGGATGCACCTGGGTCTTGCGTCCGAGGCGACGGAATGCACCGGAAAAGATGATGCGGTCGTGGTCTTTATGGAAAGGGCTGCGGCCCAGTTCTTCCGGACTGTGCAGGGGTTTGCCCAGGCGTTCGCGAGTCAGCAGGGTGTGCCAATCCAAGGCCGGTTGCTCCGTTTGGTGAGTCGATGCCCTAGCTTCCCGGTTCGGGACGCGTCCTGCAAGGGCCACAGGTATCGACCTGTTGTACCCGGGTGTTGCACGGACGGGTCAATCGGGCCTTTCCAATGGAAAGGCCCGTTCAGGGTCGGTCCGCGGACACGGCCGTCAGGGTTTGCGTACAGTCTTGGCCAGCTTGATCAGCGGCAGCAGCGCGGTTGCCAGCCGGATCAGTCGCGAGAAGCCACCTGAGCGTCCGCTTCGGGTCCGCTTGCCTCCGAGGAAGCCGAGCAAGGACACGGCGGCCACGCCCCAGAGTGACGCATGCTTCAGGCCGAAGCCCTCATGCCAGCTTTGGGTAAAGCCGCGCACCCGTTGCAGCGGGTGCAGCAGTTGCCGGGTTTCCTGGCGAATTTCCTGGCGGTGCATCTCCATGCGCAGGCGCACCAGCGCCTTGCGCATCTCCTGCCGGGTACGGGCTTGGGGAATATCGGGCCGACTCATGGCAACAGGCGCTCCCGGTCGTTGGCGAGTTCTTCGAGGGTGGCATGGAAAGGCGAGGATTCATCGAAAATCGCTGCCTTGAGCCGAAGCCCGCAGAACAACGCCGCCAGCAGATAAAACAGGCAGAGGCCGATGATTCCCGCGAGGCGATAGGTATCCCACACCAGAATCAGCACCAGTGCGGACAGCCCCACCAGCAGCAGCAAACCGAAAACCAGCGCAAGCCCGGCAAACAACAACAGGCTGACGGTGCGGGCCTTCTGCTCCTGCAATTCGATGCCGAACAGTTCGACATGACTGTGCAGCAAGCCGAGGAATGCTGCGCCCAGGCGCCGCGCGGTAGGCTTCGTGCCCGATTCGGGCGAGCCTGATTCGTCGATGCCCATCATTAGCGCCGTGTCGCCAGCAGTCCGATCAAAAAGCCCACGCCCGCAGCGATGCCGACCGATTGCCAAGGATTGGCCTGCACATATTCTTCGGTGGCAATCACTGCAGCCTGACCGCGCTCGCGTACCGAGTCTTCGGTCAGTTGGAGGGTTTCACGGGCGCGCAAAAGGGTTTCGTGGATCTGGCTGCGCAATTCGTCAGCCTGATCACCGGCCAGGGTCGCCGTGTGGTCCAGCAACCGTTCGGTGTCCTTGACCAGCGTCTGGAAGTCTTCCTTCAAGGTTTCTTGAGCAGTCTTTGCCTGGGTTCTGGCCATTGGTGCATCTCCGTGAGTGACGTCTGAAGCGTTCGAGTATGAGCCTTGCCGGAAGGTTCAGTGAAACTGCTGGTACAACTTTTGCTCTGGCATCCGCCATGTACTGGTGCGTCAGCATGCGCCGGTGCGCTGAAGCTGGGCAAAAGCCCGCAGAACCTTAACTCAAATAATCAAAACCCGCGAAGCACCACGCTGCGCAACGTCGTGACAGCGGTTTTCGTGCACCAAAGCGGCTCGCAGGGGAACGAGGCGTCTCAACTTGGTGCGTCGGCCGCTCGATTGAACCGCTTTGGTGCCTTTTCAACTTTCTTCAGGTCTGCCAACACCATGGAAAATCTGCAAAGCGCCGTGGACAATCTGGTCCACAGCTCCAACACGCTGTTCATCCTGCTCGGTGCGGTCATGGTTCTGGCCATGCACGCCGGCTTCGCGTTCCTTGAAGTAGGCACCGTCCGGCAAAAGAATCAGGTCAATGCGTTGTCGAAGATTCTCAGCGATTTCGCAGTGTCGACCTTGGCCTATTTCTTCATAGGCTACTGGATTTCCTACGGCGTGACATTTTTGCAGCCGGCGGCGGTGCTAAGCGCCGACCACGGCTACAGCCTGGTGAAGTTTTTCTTCCTGCTGACCTTTGCCGCCGCGATCCCGGCGATTATTTCCGGAGGAATCGCCGAGCGTGCCCGGTTCGTACCGCAGTTGTGCGCCACGGTGCTGATCGTAGCGTTCATCTACCCGTTTTTCGAAGGCCTGGTCTGGAATGGCAACTACGGCCTGCAAGCCTGGCTGCAAGCCCGTTTCGGCGCCAGTTTCCATGACTTTGCCGGCTCCGTGGTCGTGCATGCCATGGGCGGCTGGCTGGCATTGGCCGCGGTACTGTTGCTCGGACCGCGCAATGGTCGCTACCGGGACGGGCGCCTGGTGGCGTTCGCGCCTTCGAGCATCCCGTTCCTGGCGTTGGGCTCGTGGATTCTTATTGTCGGCTGGTTCGGTTTCAACGTGATGAGTGCCCAGACGTTGCCTGGAGTCAGCGGGTTGGTGGCGGTCAACTCGTTGATGGCAATGGTCGGCGGGACCGTGGCGGCCTTGATCATCGGGCGCAACGACCCCGGCTTCCTGCATAACGGCCCCTTGGCCGGGTTGGTGGCGGTCTGTGCCGGTTCCGACCTGATGCATCCGGTGGGTGCGCTGGCGACCGGAGCCATCGCGGGCGGGCTGTTTGTCTGGTGTTTCACCGCGGCCCAGGGCAAGTGGAAAATCGACGACGTGCTCGGGGTCTGGCCCCTTCATGGACTGTGCGGCGGCTGGGGTGGCATTGCCTGCGGCATTTTCGGCCAGCAAGCCTTGGGTGGCCTGGGCGGCGTCAGCCTGGTCAGCCAACTGGTCGGCACCGCGTTGGGCGTCGTCATTGCCCTGGTTGGCGGGTTCGCGGTTTATGGTGCGATCAAGTTTGTGCTGGGCCTGCGGCTGACCCAGGAAGAGGAGTACTACGGCGCCGATCTGTCGATCCACAAGATCGGTGCCGTCAGTCAGGACTGAACACTGCGCTACGGTTCCTTGTCCTGGTTACCGGGATAGAACCCATGCAGCAGGCCATAGCGTTCGTGACGAACCTGATCCACATGATGCCGGACCCGCTGCTCCGGCAGCCCGAGCATGACCAGCGCGTGAGAGGCGAGCATCAGGCTCGATTCAAGCAGTTCCGGGACCACTTCGGTCGCTCCGGCGGCCTGCAGTTCGGCCAGTTGGCTGTCGTCCCGAGTGCGCACCAGGATCGGTACCTGCGGGTTGACGCGTCGGGCTGCCCTGAGCACGGTCAGCGCGATGTCCGTCTTGTCGACCGCAATGACCAGCAGCCGGGCGCGGCTCAGTCCGACGGCGGCCAGCAGGTCTGCCCGGCGTGAGTCCCCGTAATGTACGCAACGCTCATCGACCGTGGCTTCCTGAATGATCACCGGGTCGTCGTCGAGGGCGACAAAGGCCAGGCCTTCGCGGCGCAGGAACCGCCCGATGGATTGGCCCACCCGACCATACCCGCAGATCACCACATGACCCGACAAGCCTGCATTGAGTTCGCTGATCTGGTCCAGTTGTGCTTCCTGGTTGGGTTTGCGGTGCAGGCGCGCGGCAATCGCCGGCGCTGCACGCAGCAAAAGCGGGGTCAGCAGCATCGAGCAGAATGTCGCGGCCAACAGCAGGCCGCCGATGTCGGCGGGCATCAGGCGGTTCTGCTGCATCAATGCCATCAGGGCAAAACAGAACTCGCCACCTTGAGCCAGGGCCAAGCCGCTGCGCCACGCGGTTTCGCCGTCGCTGCCGCGCCACTTGACCAGTGCGGCGACCACGCAGCCCTTGATGATCATCAAGCCGAGGGTCAATCCGAGTATCTGCAGGCCATCGTCGATGAACAGTCGAAGGTCGATCAGCATGCCGATGCTGACGAAAAACAGCCCCAGCAGGATGTCGCGGAACGGGCGTATATCGGCCTCGATCTGGTGTCGGTAATGGCTTTCTCCCAGCAACATGCCGGCCAGGAACGCCCCCAGGGCAGGTGACAGGCCGAGCAGGTGCGTCAGCCATGCGGTGAGCAGTACGATCACCAGCGCCAGCAGCACGAACAGCTCGGCGGACCGGGACGCGGCCACTTCATGGAATAGCCGGGGCAGCAACCAGCGGCTGGCGAGCAGCAGACCGCCAAACAGTACCAGTGTCTTGCCCAGCGTCAAGGGCAGCGCCCAATACCAGGCGTGCTCGCTGCTGCCCGCAAAGACCGGCACCAGGGTCAACAGCAATACGGCGACGACATCCTGGAACAGCAGCACACCGATAGCGTTCTGGCCATGGCTGCTGAAAATTTCTCCCAGGCTGGTCAACTCCTTGCTGACGATGGCTGTGGAAGACAAGGCCAGCCCGGCGCCCAGAAGCAGTGCCGCCAGCGCCGGGGCGCCACAGATCACCAATAGGCCCCCCAGCAGCGCCCCCGAACACACCACCTGCAAACTGCCGAGGCCGAACACGACCCGGCGCAGTTCGAGCATCTTCGACAACGAGAATTCCAGCCCGAGGGAGAACAGCAGGAAGACCACGCCGAGCTCGGCCAGGTCTGGCAATTCTTCGCTGTCGTTCACCCAGTCCAGGGCGGTGGGGCCGACGGCCAGCCCGACACAGAGATAGCCGAGTACCGGTGGCAGGCGTAATCGCCTGAACAGGGCGATGACTACCAAGGACGAGGCTAGGATGATCAGCAGGTTGGCGAACAAGAGGAGCTCCGTTTCAAGACGCTGACATCCAGCTTAGGAGAGAAAATACGTCGAGCATTGCCGAAAAGACATTTGGGCTCAATGATTTGCGTCAGCGTTTTACTGAAACATGATGAGCCACGGTACGCCGCTCGACGGCCACGTGGAGCGAGCCTAGAATGACCGTCTATTTTTCGGGTCTACCTGCCATGCCGCCTGAATGCCAATTGTTCGGAACCCTGGGGTGCCACCTGTGTGAAGTTGCCGAGGGCGTGCTGATGCCTTTCGTCGAGCATGGCCTCTTGGTAGAACTGGTGGATATCGCCGAAAGCGAGGCCTTGTCCGAAGCCTATGGTTTGCGCATCCCCGTGCTCCGTCGGATCGATACAGGGGCGGAGCTGGATTGGCCCTTCGATGACCCTGATCGGGTTGCGGCGTTTCTGCGTTGATACCTTCCATCGCCTGAGTCCATGCATCGCCATTGGCGAAATGACATTCTTCGGTTACTGTATGCCCATACAGCTATCCGGAGTGCGTCCCTTGGTCAATGTCGAACAATTGAAAAACAGCGTGAACAGGATGTCCGCGGACGTTGTGCGCGAGGCGGTCCTGGAGTTGCGCCTGGATGGTCTGGTAACCGAAGGCAAGACACCCTTCAACAAGCTGCATTTCAACACCTGTTTTGCCGAGATCGAAGCGTTGTTCCAGCGTGCCGGTTACCACAAGCAATTGGACGTGGTGGGTTACCAGGGGTTGTTGTATGCGTTGTACGACCCGGGACGTTGGGAGGCAGTCGAGGTGCTGCGCTGGTTGAAGGAGTTCACCGAGGCAGCGGAAAAACCGACATCAATTCGCGCATGAGCCAATCAGCACTGTGCCGGCTTGTGCGAGTGGCGGATAATACCGGTCCCGTAACGCTCAAGAGTTTTTAATGTCCGGTTCATCATTTTCCGCCGCGCACCATCAGGCCAGCACACTGTACTTGCCGCCTGGCTCCTGGCAGACGGTGCTGGAATGTCTTTGCGAGCATTTCAGCACGATCAGCCGCGAGCAGTGGCTGGATCGGATTGTCCGGGGGCGGGTGTTGGACGGGGAGGGGCGGGCGATCGGTGTTGACCTGCCCTATCGCGAAGGCATGCGGATCCACTATTTTCGCGAAGTGCCCGATGAAAAACCGATCCCGGTGGTGGAGTCGATTCTCTACGTCGACGAGCATCTGGTGGTGGCGGACAAACCGCATTTCCTGCCTGTCACGCCGGCGGGGGAATACGTGGAGCAGACATTGCTGCGCCGTTTGATCCGTCGCCTGGACAACCCCCATCTGGTGCCCTTGCACCGTATTGATCGGCATACGGCCGGGCTGGTCTTGTTCTCAGCCAATCCGCAGACGCGTTCGGCTTATCAATCGTTGTTTCCGACGCGGCGAATCGAAAAAAGTTATGAAGCCATTGCCCCCGCATTGCCCGGAGTGGCTTTTCCGTGTGTGCACAGAAGCCGGATGATCGACGGCGAGCCTTTTTTTCGGATGCAGGAGGGGCCAGGCGAGCCCAATACCGAGACAGCCATGAAAGTGCTTGAGAGGAACGGCGACCTGTGGCGGTACGGCCTGTATCCGGTTACCGGGAAAAAGCACCAGCTACGGGTGCATATGAGTGCCTTGGGGGCTGGCATCTGCAACGATCCGTTTTATCCCGATGTGATTAGGGATGCCCAGGATGACTATGCCAACCCGCTCAAGCTGTTGGCCAAGAGATTAGGTTTCATCGATCCGATCACGGGTCAGGAGCGGGTCTTCGAGAGTGATATTGCCCTGCGCTGGTAGCCATCGCACTTTCCGCCAGGCATTAAAAAGCCCGCAATGCTTGCGGGCTTTTTTCTATCTGGCTGTAACGCTGAAGATCACAGGTCTTTAACGGTACGAACCTGGTCCTTGTTCACGCGAGTCTGCTTGCCGTCCAGTTGCTCGAATTCGTAGAAGCCGCTGTCTTCGTCGTATTTTGGCGTGTCGACGGCCTGGATTTCGCGACCGTCATTCAGGGTAATCACTGTTGGCGATGCACACCCGGCGAGAGTGGCGAGGCCCAGCGCGAGCATGAAAGTGGCGAGGGTCCGTTGAGTCATGGTGTTTCTCCGAAATGGATTCTTCAAGTTACTGACCGTAAGACGTATACATCGCATGTTAGTTCCTGGCTAGTGTCAATCTGACACGCCTGTATGCCGGGCCAGCAGTTCCGGCGTATTGAGATTCGCCAGCCGGGCATCGTTGGCCGGGCATTGCAAGGCGACGGCATGTAGCGTGCGCATGATGCGGCCGGGACTGCGTTCGCCTTCGTCCCAGGCCCTTTCAAAGTCTGCTGCCAGGCCCCGTGGGATGATGCATAACAACGGCTCCCAATGCTCACCCTGACGCACCATCAACGGCTTGCCGGGATGGCGGCTTGCCGTTTCGCGCATGCTGTCGAGCAGGCTTGAGTCGATTTGCGGAACATCACAAGGCAGTACCAGCAGATACGCATGTCGCGCCACCTTGAGACCCGCCCGGATGCCTGCCAATGGCCCGGGAAAATCCCCTTCGGCGTCATGCACCAACTGATCGGCATACAATGCGTAGCGCTCCGGGTTGCGGTTGCAAGAGATGATCAGATCGTCGCTCAGGGCCCGGGTCCGCCGATGAAGGTGGGCTATCAACGGTTCGCCTTGCCATTCCAGCAGGCCTTTGTCCTGGCCTCCCATGCGTTGTCCGCGGCCACCCGCCAGGAGCAGGATCGAGCAGGCTGGCAAGGGATCGTTCGAGGTCATGATGTGTCTCCGCACAGGCGAAAAAATGGGGCGCTGTGATATAACACCGGGCTGTTTCCCCTACAACTGGACGAGCCTATGAAAGCCAAGGCTGATGTACCTTTCGTACCGCTCAATATCGCGGTGCTGACTGTCAGTGATACCCGAACTCTGGAAACCGACACGTCGGGACAGGTTTTTGTCGACCGCCTCACGGAGGCGGGGCATAACCTTGCGGCCCGGGTACTGCTTAAAGATGATCTTTACAAGATCCGCGCACAAGTCGCCACCTGGATCGCCGACGACGTGGTGCAAGTGGTGTTGATCACCGGTGGCACCGGTTTCACCGGTCGCGACAGCACGCCCGAGGCCGTTACGTGCCTGTTGGACAAGCAGGTCGATGGTTTTGGTGAATTGTTCCGGCAGATATCCGTGGCGGACATTGGCACTTCTACCGTTCAGTCCCGGGCGCTGGCCGGCCTGGCCAACGGTACGTTGGTCTGTTGCTTGCCGGGTTCGACCAATGCGGTGCGTACCGGATGGGACGGGATCCTGGCCGAACAACTGGACGCGCGCCATCGGCCGTGTAATTTCGTCGCCCATCTGAAACAGGCTGCCCCTTGTGAATCCCGTGGGTAAACCGGGCAAGGCCGGCGCCCTGATGGCCGTCGAGGTCGCGCTGGAGCGGTTGTTCGAGATGGCGGCAGCCACGCCCATCACTCAGCATGAGCGCGTGCCGCTGGCTGAGGCGCAGGGGCGAGTATTGGCCGAGGACCTGGTCTCGACACTTGACCTGCCGCCCTGGCCCAACAGTGCGATGGACGGCTACGCCTTGCGCCTGAATGACTGGAGCGGCGAGGCGTTGGTCGTCAGTCAGCGGGTTTTCGCCGGGCAGGCTCCAGACGCTCTCGCCGCGGGTACCTGCGCGCGTATCTTCACGGGTGCGCCGGTCCCGCCGGGTGCCGATTGCGTCGAAATGCAGGAAAACGCCATTGTCGACGATGATCAGCGGGTAAGATTCACCCAGCCCATGGTCAGCGGACAGAACATTCGACCTCAAGGACAGGAAACAACCATCGGGGAGCGAGTCCTCGACGCCGGCACCCGCCTGGGTCCGATCGAACTCGGGCTCGCGGCATCCCTGGGGTGTGCATCGCTGCCAGTGGTGCGCAAAGTACGCGTTGCGGTGCTGTCGACAGGTGACGAGCTGGTGGAGCCTGGCCAGAACCTGGGTCCAGGCCAGATCTATAACAGCAATCGTGTCCTGCTCTGTAGCTGGCTGCAGCGCCTGGGTTGCGATGTTGTCGACGCAGGTATCCTGCCCGATGATTTGCCTGCTACGCGTCGCTGTCTGGCCGGGCTGTCGGATGTCGACCTGATCCTTTCCACCGGCGGCGTATCGGTGGGGGAGGCAGATTTTCTCGGCGTTGCATTGCGCGAAGAAGGCGAATTGACGCTCTGGAAGCTCGCTATCAAGCCTGGAAAGCCGCTGACGTTCGGCCACTTCCGTGGCCTGCCGGTAATAGGCCTGCCGGGAAATCCCGCTTCTACGCTGGTGACTTTTGCACTGTTGGCTCGGCCTTACCTGCTGCGGCGCCAGGGCGTTCAGTCAGTGGCGCCCCTCAAGTTCAAGATACCTGCAGGCTTCACCTGGCCGAAGGCGGGCTCTCGCCGAGAGTACTTGCGAGGTCGCATTGAAAACGGTCAGGCGATCATCTACCGCAACCAGAGCTCAGGTGTCCTGCGCAGCGCCGCCTGGGCCGAGGGGCTGGTTGAAGTCCTCGAAGGGCGAACACTGGTCGAGGGTGATGAAGTGAGCTTCATTCCCTTGAGTGAAGTGCTGGATTAATCCTGGCAACGTTGTCCGCCCGAGTGAGTAACCGTGCCTTATGCCGGCCTTTATCGCGACAGCAACGTCACCACCTGATCGAAGCGGCTATTCGCCACCCAGCCCAGCAGGCCGACCACCACTGCGGCTGCACCGGCCAGATAGGCGAGCCGGTGTCGGACCGCTTTCACATCGGTACGGATTTCATCCATGTCCCTGCGGATGTATTTGAGGTGAGTTTCCAGTTCAACGACGCGCGGTTCCAAATCAATTCCTCCTACGGGATTAATGCAACTTTTGCCTTCGTTTTGCTTATCGGCCCGCTCGCTCCTGAGCGGGCCAAATTGCCGGGGGGACAATTTGAATTCATGGCCGGGCATGAGGCGTTCCTCCGCTGTGTCCATGAGCCTTCAAATGATTGGTCCTGCCCCTGCGGGCCTTGATGTATCCATCCATGGGTTATTCATCCTTGTCTATTGGTGTTTTTTCGATTCAGCGCAACAGAATGCCAAGGTGTTCCAATACGGCTGGAGGGTCAATTGAGCTGATTCGCCAGATCTTGTAGGAAAAGTCCTTGAATGAAGGGTTGCCGAGAAGAGGCAGTCCGCCGCCTCCTTCGAGGTGCTGGGTCTTATTTTGTATAAATTGAGCAGCGCCGGGCTTTTTCGGCTGAATGAGCGGTCCCATTTCCTGAACCTTCCAATGACGGAGACAACGATGAGCAAAGGCAAGGCGCTACTGATCCTGCACGGCAAGCAAGCGCTCAACGAAGAGGTTCGCGCGGCAGTGATGCTCAAGCGCAAACAGGGCTGGGACCTGGCGGTACGGTTGACCTGGGAAGCAGGGGATGCCCGGCGATGCGTCGACGAAGCACTGGATGCCGGTTACACCCGATTGATCGCCGGTGGCGGTGACGGAACCCTGCGCGATATCGCCGAGGCGATGGTCCAGCGGCCTGGCGATGCCAGCCTGGTGCTGCTCCCCCTGGGCACTGCTAACGATTTTGCCCGGGCGGCCGGCGTCCCGTTGGAGCCGGACCAGGCCCTGGAGCTGCTGGATGTCACGCCCAGGGCGATTGATGTGGGCGAGGTCGGCGGCTGTATTTTCCTGAACATGGCGACGGGCGGCTTCGGTAGCCAGGTGACCGCCAATACCTCCGAGGACTTGAAGAAAGTCCTTGGGGGCGCCGCTTATCTGTTTACCGGCCTGTCGCGTTTCAGTGAGTTGAGCGCAGCCTATGGCGAACTGCAGGGCCCCGATTTTCACTGGCGCGGCGACTTGCTGGCGCTGGGCATCGGCAATGGTCGGCAGGCGGGTGGGGGGCATTTGCTCTGTCCGCAGGCGTTCGCCGACGACGGTTTGCTCGATATCAGCATCCTCCCGGCGCCTCAAGAGGTTGTCAGTACGCTCAAGGATCTGCTGGCCGGTGGCCTGGGCATAGACAACATGTTCGTACGAGCGCGTTTGCCCTGGGTGGAAATCAAGGTGGCGCAGGGCCTGGACATCAATCTGGATGGCGAGCCGTTGCAGGTCGACGATCTACGTTTCACCGTGCGCCCGAAAGCGCTACGGGTGCACCTGCCGTCGGATTCGCCATTGCTGGAGGGTGCGGCGCTGCTTAATCATCCAGGCTGATGATCTGTTCGCGGACCGCAAACAGTACCAGTCCGGCCACGTCATGGATCTGCAGGCGCTTCATGATCTGGGCCCGGTGCGTTTCCACGGTCTTGATGCTCAGGCTCAGGCCGTTGGCGATTTCCCGGGTGGACTTGCCACGAACGATCAGCCGCAGGATCTCCAGCTGGCGCGCTGTCAGGTTGTGGTTCTGGGCTGGATCGGGCTGATGTTTCTGAACGCGGGTCAGCGCCTGGTTGATCACGGTATGGGCGATGGCCGGGCTCAGGTAGCGTTCGTTGTTGCGCAACGCGTCCAGGGCGTGCGCCAGCTCGGTGGCAGTGGTGTCCTTGAGCAGGTAGCCATGGGCCCCTGACTCCAGCGCCTGCATGATCAGCGCGGGGTCAGTGTGCATGGACAGGATCAGCACCTTGCTCTGGGGGCGTACCTTCCTGAGTTGCTGCAGGGCTTCCAGGCCGCCGGTATCCTTCATGGAAATATCCAGCAGCACGATATCGGGGTTGAGGCGTTCTACCAGTTCCGGCAATTGCGCGCCGTCACTGGCTTCGCCGACGACGGCGTAGCCAGGGAGATCCAGGACCAGGGCGCGTACACCGGCCCGGATCAGCGAGTGGTCATCTACCAGAAGCAAATTACAAGTCAATGGAGAACCTTATTCTTGCTGGCTCGCTCAAGGGCACGCGGTGCCCAGGGAATACGAGCTTCGATATGCGTGCCTTTCCCGGCCTCGCTGGTGACCTTGAGGGTGCCGCCCAACTGTTCGACTCGCTCCGACATGCCGGCCATGCCGCGCTGTCCTTCGCGGCCGGGGTGGCTGGCCGGGACGAATCCCTGGCCGTCATCGCTGATCAGCAACGTCAGCCCTTCAGGAAGGCGCTGCAGGCGCACCAGCAGATTGCTCGCCTGGGCGTGGCGCAACATGTTGGTGACGGCCTCCTGGGTGATCCGAAAGGCGGCGACGGTCATTTCGTCCGGGATGCCGGTCATGCGCTGCTGACAATCGAGGCTCCATTTCACCGGCGTATTGGCCAATGTCTTGAGTAGATGAGCGCGGAGACTGGCTTCGAGCCCAAGGCTGGTCAGCTGCCTGGGATTGAGGATCGCCGAGACATCACGCACTTTGTTCAGGGTTTCGTCCAGCGTGTCGCTCAGTACGCTGCATTGGCCCTGCAAGTCTTCCGGCAGGCGGCGCTTGAGCCATTCACTTTGCAGTTTTGCCGCGGTCAGCAGTTGGCCAATGTCATCGTGCAGTTCGCGGCTGAGCCGGTGACGCTCGTTTTCCTGGACCTCCAGCAGTCGGTCGGCCAGTTCCTGCGGCTGGAACTTGATGGACTTGCGCGATAGTCGATAGTGGATCCAGACACAGGCCAGCGCCGCGCCATTAAGTACCAGCAAGCCCAACGGCAGCGGATGGGCCAACAAGTAGGCCAGCAGGCAACCGAGGGTCGAGCAGATACACAGCAGCAATGTGAACCGGCGGGCGTTTTCTCGGGACGGTGGCCAGGTGATGATTGACTTGAAGCTGGCGTGCATAACGGATGGAGCCAATGAATGTTCGCTGCGGGCAGGCCAGTCAGCGCATCTGACGGGCCGGGTCGGGTAAATGTTTCAGGTCGGGGACGGCTTCGGTTGGCGGCTTCTTGCGCCGCTGTCCGAGGCGACTGACGCGAGACATAGTACCACTTCGGATTTCGTTGGTCGCGCCCGGCTTGGCGGCGGCAAAGCACGACGGGCCAGGCACATGATGTTGGTCGGCTGCTACCAGCTCACGCTTGTTTTTGTGCGTAAGGAACCAACGCCATCGGGCGCGGCGTCGGCACCGCCTCGCAGGGACTCTGGCCGACCTGGAAGGCAAATGCTTCGATCAGGGAAGTCTGTTCAGTGTTGTCCAGACTCAGTTTGCCGGTGGTGTGGTCGACGAGCTCCAACTGCCAGGCCATCAGGGTAAAGCAATCTTTCAGCGCGACCAGTGCCTGGTCGTGCAGCTCCATGTGGTGTTGCGCATGACTGAGCAAGCCATGGATATGCAGCGAAAACTCCGAAACGGCCTCCAATGCGAGAGCGTCGGCCTTGTTTGCCAGCTTCAGCAACGTGCTGAGCATGCAGTCGATGGCATCCTTGTCGTTGTTGATCAGCTCCAGATGGCTCAGGCATTCCTCCGACTTGGCCAAGAGTGTCTCGGCTTCAGTCAGGAACTCGGGAAGACGCTGGCTCCAATTGCTGCGATCGTTCGGCATGCTTATCTCCACAACATCATGTCAGGCGAAAGCAGATCGCGTGTGGCGAACGGCTGGGTCTCATGGCCGGTACGAACGAAGGTGCCTTGCGGATCGCAAACTCGGCCTCGCAAACGATTGCATTGAAATCGGTTGGGAGACTGGAAATCCGTTGTTCTGCAGTCGCGCACAAACGCCTGACTCCGTTCAGCAATGAGAATGGCGTCACATTAATGGCTATTGGATAGCGGGAATATCAGGTTAGACCTGATTGTGCCTAGGGGAATCCCTTAGGCGGGGGAACTTACTGCGTCAACGGAAGTCGCGCAGCGGAAAAAACGGATGTAAACGGAAGGCCAGTAAAGCATGATGTCTATGTGACATCAATGCCCGCGGCGGTATTTAATGTCGGGGTCAAGATCCGGCGCATACCGCCGATAGCGTCTTTACAGATTCATCCGAACAAGCCCAGGAGTCATCGATGGCCGGCATTCTCGACACAGTAGATCAACGAACCCAATTGGTGGGTGAGAATCGCCTGGAAATTCTCATGTTTCGCCTGGCGGGGCGCCAATTGTTCGCCATCAACGTATTCAAGGTCCAGGAAGTGCTGCAACTGCCGAAGCTGACCTTGATGCCCCAGCGCCACCCGTTCGTCTGCGGCGTGGTCAATCTGCGTGGCCAGACCCTTCCGGTGATCGATCTTTCCCAGGCCATCGGCATGCGTCCGCTCGTGCCGGGACCTAACAGCACCATCATCGTCACCGAGTACAACCGTTCGGTACAGGCGTTCCTGGTAGGGGGCGTGGACCGCATTGTCAACATGAACTGGGAAGCCATCCTGCCGCCTCCGACCAGTGCCGGTCGCGAGCATTACCTGACGGCTATCAGCAAGGTCGACGACCAGTTGGTGGAAATCATCGACGTGGAGAAAGTCCTCGCTGAAATCGTCCCCTACAACGCCAAGGTCTCACGGGACAAGCTCGAGGATCCGGTGCTGGAACGAGCCCGCGGTCGAGAAGTCCTGCTGGTGGACGATTCCAATGTCGCGCTCTCGCAGTTGCGTGACACCCTGGGCCAGTTGGGCGTGAAGATGCACATCGCCAGCGACGGCTTGAAGGCACTGAACATGCTCAAGGCCTGGGCCGACACTGGCGAAGTGATGACCGACAAGTTGCTGATGATTTTCACCGACGCGGAAATGCCCGAGATGGACGGCTACCGCCTGACCACGGAAATCCGCAACGATCCACGCCTGCGTGGGCTCTACGTGGTGCTGCATACCTCGCTGTCCGGCAGCTTCAACGATTCGATGGTCAAGAAGGTCGGCTGTGACAACTTCCTTTCCAAGTTCCAGCCGGACAAGCTGGTCGACGTGGTGCGCCAGCGGTTGATGCTCGGCTGAGGCTGATCGAGGTTTGCTTCACCGGCTCGCTCGTATAAGGTTGCGCTTTTTCGTCATCAGGGAAAGTTGATCATGTTGCGGCTGAGCGCGTTGTATCGGTATCCGTTGAAGTCCGGCAAGGGGCAGCCGCTGCAGGGCATCGGCCTGGACAAGCTCGGGCTCGACGGTGATCGACGCTGGATGCTGGTGGATGAGGCCAGCGGGCGCTTCCTGACCCAGCGGGCCGTGGCAAAGCTGAGCCAGCTTTCGGCGTTGTGGAACGCGGCGGGCGGACTGACACTCAGCGCGCCGGGCTACGGCGCCGTCGAGGTGCCGCTGCCGCCTTCTCTCGAAGAACAACGGCGTGGCGTGATCATCTGGCGCGATACGCTGCGTGTGCCGGATGCCGGTGACGCGGCGGCTGCCTGGGTCAGTGAGTTCATCGGCAATCGCACCCGGCTGGTCCATGTGCCGGTGGAGTTGGCTCGTACCACGGCAGCCGGCTACGGCAAGGATGACGACAAGGTGGCCTTCGCCGACGGTTTTCCCTTGTTATTGATCGGCCAGGCCTCGTTGGAGGATTTATCGGGCAGAGTTGGCCGCTCGCTGGAAATGCTGCGCTTTCGTCCCAACCTGGTGGTCGAGGGCAGCGAGGCGTTCGCCGAAGACGGCTGGAAGCGTCTTCGTATCGGCGAGGTGGAGTTCCGGGTGGTCAAGCCGTGTTCACGCTGCATCATGACCACGGTCGATCCGCAAACCGGCGAACGCGATCCGCAGCGCGAGCCTTTCGCCACTTTGCAACAGTACCGTTCTACCCCGGATGGTGCGATGTTCGGCCAGAATCTGGTCAACGATGGCAATGGCCGACTTGAGGTCGGCATGCCGGTTGAAGTGCTGGAATAGAAGATCCCTGAATAAAAAATGCCCGTGTCGCTGGAGACGGGCATTTTTATTTATCACGCAGGCGCTTTTGTGGCGAGGGAGCAAGCTCCCTCGCCACGGCTCAGCCGCGATATTCGCAGAGGTAAGCCGTGTCGACGGCTACCTTGAGCTGGAACTTGCTGTTGGCCGGGACGTTGAACTGGCTACCGGCGGCGAAGGTTTCCCAATCGGTGCTGTCGGGCAGTTTCACGGTCAGGGCGCCGGAAACAACATGCATGATTTCCCGCTGCGCAGTGCCGAACTCATATTCGCCCGGTGCCATGACGCCGATGGTCGCTGGACCTTCGGCGGTGCCGAAGGCGATCGACTTGACGGTGCCGTCGAAGTACTCGTTGACTTTGAACATGGGCGATTCCTCGAGAAAGGGCTGAAAAAGGCCGGCCAGTATGCACAAGGCCACAACAGCCGTCATCTGTTGCGCCTGGCAGGGCGCTCAGCCCGTCAGCACCAGCGGCAACAATCGCGCCGTATTGCGGGCGTCCTCCAATGCACGGTGCTGTTGGCCGCAGAACTGCAGGCCGGCCAGTTGCAACGCCGCATTGAGCCCCAGCGGTCGCTCCAGCCGACGGGCCTTGGCAAAGCGCTGCTTGAGATTCATGTGCGGTACCTGGCCGAGCGCGCTGTGCAAGTGCTGGCCTTGCCATTCCTGAAGCAACTGCTTGCGGTCATAGTCTCCCCAACTGACCCAGCCTTCGAGGTTCGCTCGATAAGGCGCCAGCCAGTGTTCGAATGCCGGCCAGACCTCGGTCAGCGGTGCGGCGCCGTCGATATTGGCCTGGCTGATATGCGTCAGCGTGCGACAGAAAGAGGTCAGCAACGGGCGCCTCAGCGGCCGTACAAAGCGCTGGAAATGATCCACCTCGCGCCCATCCCGATTCACCAGGGTGGCGCCGATTTCGATGATTTCCATTTCGGTAACCGGCCAGCCACCTTCGTCGGTGGTGGCTTCCAGATCAATCACCAGCCAGTAAGGCATTGCAAGGTTCCCGGTATCGGCGTGCAGATGGGTTTGAGCGTAGTCAAACCCGAAGCATCCGCCTAGTCCCTGATGACGCGCGAGCGACCAGACCGGCCTGATGGAGGTTGTCCTGCATCGAAGATGGCTGTTCGCTGTCCGAGCGCTTGCTTGGTTGCCTTGGCCAGCTTAAATTGCCCCGCGCGACCGGATGAAAGAAGAACAACGATCGAGCCGCTGTTTAAATTGATCGTGCGGCTGGCTAAGCGGCTGAAACCGCCTAGCGTGAAGAGTGATGGGGACTTTGGGGGAGTGGTTATCTTGACGTGTTCGCCGATGGGGATGACCTCACGTACCTTGCTGGCCGTCCTGGCCATGTTCTTGACCGTGTCAGCTGAAGCTGCACAAGTGGTCCGGATCGGCGCGGCGCATTTCCCGCCTTATACCGTTCGTCCCGAAAACGGCGCCGACACCGGTCTGTTACCGCAATTGGTGGAAGCCTTGAACCGGTCGCAGGCCGATTATGAATTCGTGCTGGTACCCACTTCGATTCCGCGCCGGTTCAACGATTTCAAGCAGGGCCGGGTCGACATGGCGATTTTCGAAAACCCCGACTGGGGTTGGCAGGATGTGCCCCATACTCCGGTAGACATGGGCCTGGAGGATGCGGAGATATTCGTCGCCCAACGCCAGCCGGATCGCCAGCAGAGCTATTTCGCCGATCTCAGGGGCAAGCGCCTGGCCCTGTTCAGCGGTTATCACTATGCGTTTGCCGAATTCAACGCCGATCCCAAGTTCCTCATTGGCCAATACAACGCCACGTTGACCTATTCCCACGACAGCAACCTGCAGATGGTGTTGCGCACACGCGCGGACATTGCCCTGGTGACCCGTTCCTACCTCAGCGATTACGTGTTGCGCAATCCGCAAGTGGCCTCGCAGTTGCTGGTATCCGAACGCATCGACCAGATTTACCATCATTACGCACTGATTCGGCCCCAGGCGCCCATTTCCCCACAAGCGTTCGCCCAGATATTGCAGAAGTTGCGGGACGACGGCCAGTTGCTGGAAATCTTCCAGCCCTACCGGATCGAGCTGGTGCCGACCCACGTCCATTGAAACCGGACCTTAAATTTATTTGCCTGGCTCACGTCACACGTTGACCACCGACGAAAACGTGAGCTCCCATGTCCAACCTCAATCAGCCGACCCTATTGCCCTTGCCCGGCGGGCGCAGCCTGGGTGCCGATGAAACCGAACGCCACCTGAGCCTGATGCTCGAAGGTGCGCCGCTGATCCGCCTGCGCCTGGAGCGCGGTCCCCAGTTGCACGTCCATTTGCAGGAAAGCAGCGACCGGCCGGTCGGCCCGGCACTCTGGGCGGCCTGCTATTGGCTGTTTGCCAGGGATCCCGAATGTCAGCGCCTGGTCTGGCACCTCAATGAGCGTCCCGGTGAGGCCCTGCTCAGCGGTTTGTTGATGGGCGGGGAACTCAGCGGCGAATACATCTGCGAACGCACGCTGTTCTGGCAACTGCCGCAGCCCTGGCTGGGAGAGTCGTTCAGCGGCAGTTATCCGCAACAGATGATCGTCACCGATGGCAAGCGCCATCCACGTCGCCCGATCAAGCCGCGCGGCGAGGTGTATCGCCGTTTCGACGCGCGGCTAGGGGCCTGGGTGTCTTTGCGCACGCTTGAAATCGAGCAAGACCTGACGCGATTCAACCGCTGGCAGAACAGCCCCAGGGTGGCGAGCTTCTGGCAGGAGGAGGGCAGCCTGGAACAGCACCGCGAGTACTTGACCAGGCTTGAGCATGACCCTCGAGTCTTGACCTTGATCGGTTGTTTCGATGAGCAGCCATTCGCCTACTTCGAAGCCTATTGGGCCAAGGAGGATCGAATCGCACCGTTTTATGACGCTCACGCCTATGACCGCGGCATTCACATGCTCGTGGGCGAAGAGCAGCATCGAGGTCCGCACAAGGTCGCAAGCTGGCTATCGGCGCTGGTGCATTACCTGTTTCTCGACGATCCGCGTACCCAGCGCGTGGTGGCCGAGCCTCGGGCCGACAATGCGCGGATGATCGGGCATCTGCATAACCAGTGTTTTCATTGTGAAAAGGAATTCGATTTCCCGCACAAGCGCGCGGCGCTGATGATCCTGGGGCGCGAGCGGTTTTTTGACCGGTGTTCGTTGGTGTGAGGCTGTGTCACCGGTAGGCCCTCTTCGCGAGCAGGCTCGCTCCCACAGAATTCACGATAAAAATTGTGGGAGCGAGCCTGCTCGCGATTGGCCTGAAGCCTTTGCGCAGATTTCACCGCCGGGCGAACGTATCCCCACGCACCCCTGACACCTTGCGGCAATGCACCAGGGCGTCGCGGATCATGAAGTTCACCAGTGTCGGCGAGACGCCCAGTTCCTTGGCGATGTCTTTCTGCGGTACGCCGTGCAGGCGGTACATCTCGAAGGCGTAACGGGTTCGGCTGGGCAGCTCGGTCAGCGCGTCGGCAATGTGTTCGAGGGTGGAAAAGTTGATATGCGACGTTTCTGGCGAAGCACCCTGGATCACCACGTTCAACCCTTCTTCTTCCGGCCCCGAATATTTCTGTTCCAACGCCTGTTTGCGGTAGTGGTCGATCGCCAGATTGCGCACGATCTGGAACAGGTAGCTGAGTTGAGCCTTGAAGGACGAGGTGATCTGGGGCGCCGATTGCAACCGGAAAAACGCATCCTGGACCACGTCTTCCGCGCGGGAGCGGCAGCCGGTGATACGCGCTGCGATCTTGACCAGGATCATCCGGTTGTCGACGAAGGCCTGGAGTAGCGGTGAGTCGCACCTGCTTGTGGATACTTGTTCCGTCATGGAATTCACCTTACTGCAAATAGTTAGCGGGACGACCCGTGCATCGGATCCGTCCTACATGTCGAGCGCCAAATTAGGCTTAATGATAATCGTTGTCAATTGAGAAGAAGAATTATTGATAGGCGGAAGTCCAGCCTGGAAACTGCGACCCGTTGCCGCGGCGTGGCGCCGACCGATGATCATCCGGATGCGCGGAGGCAAGGCCTGCGACTAATTATTTGCCGGTGTAATCCGTTCCCAAGGGTGACCACTTGCAAGCCGAATCCAGGCAGGAACCCCACATGACCGACGCGTTCGAACTCCCCAGCACCCTGGCCCATGCCCTCCAGCGCCGCGCCGCGTTGACGCCGGACCGGGTGGCCTTGCGCTTTCTTGCCGACACCCCGCAGCAGGGCGTCGTGTTGAGTTATCGCGACCTGGACTTGCGCGCCCGGACCATCGCCGCCGCTTTGCAGGCCGAGGCGGAACTGGGTGATCGCGCCGTACTGCTATTCCCGAGCGGCCCGGATTACGTCGCGGCGTTTTTCGGTTGCCTGTACGCCGGCGTGATCGCCGTTCCGGCCTACCCACCCGAGTCCACCCGCCGCCACCATCAGGAGCGTCTGCTGTCGATCATCGCCGACGCCCAGCCGCGGCTGTTGCTCACCAGCAGTGAGGTGCGCGACACGCTGCAGGCCATCGAATCGGCACCGCCGGTACTCTGTGTCGATATCCTCGATCCGGCCCACGCCGGCCAATGGCGGGCGCCGAACCTGCAAGACGACGACATCGCCTTCCTGCAATACACCTCCGGCTCCACTGCGTTGCCCAAGGGGGTGCAGGTGAGCCACGGCAACCTGGTGGCCAACGAAGCGCTGATCCGGCATGGCTTCGGGATTGACGTGAATCCCGACGACGTCATTGTCAGCTGGCTGCCGCTGTATCACGACATGGGCCTGATCGGCGGTTTGCTGCAACCGATCTTCAGCGGGGTGCCGTGCGTACTGATGTCGCCGGCGTATTTCCTCGCCCGACCGTTGCGTTGGCTGGAAGCGATCAGCGAGTACGGCGGCACCATCAGCGGCGGCCCGGATTTCGCCTACCGGCTGTGCAGCGAGCGGGTCAGTGAGTCGGCCCTGGAGCGCCTCGACTTGAGCCATTGGCGCGTGGCCTATTCCGGCTCCGAACCGATTCGCCTCGACAGCCTGGAGCGCTTCGCCGAAAAGTTTGCCTCGTGCGGCTTCACGCCGGACAGTTTCATGGCTTCCTATGGCTTGGCCGAAGCCACCCTGTTCGTCGCCGGCACGCCGCGTGGCCGAGGGATCCCCGCGATGCGAATGGATGACGCGGCATTGGCGCAAAACCGCGCCGAGCCGGGGCAGGGCAACGCAGTGATGAGTTGCGGCGTGAGCCAGCCGGACCACGCGATACTGATCGTGAAGCCCGCCACGCTACAGCCGCTGGCCGACAATCAGGTCGGCGAAGTCTGGGCCGCCGGGCCGAGCATCGCCCACGGTTACTGGCGCAACCCCGAGGCCAGCGCCAGGACATTCGTCCAGCATGCCGGCCGCACCTGGCTGCGCACCGGCGACCTTGGCTTTGTGCGCGAAGGCGAGCTGTTCATCACGGGGCGCCTGAAGGATTTGCTCATCGTGCGCGGGCATAACCTTTATCCACAGGACATCGAGCAAGCCGTAGAACGCGAAGTCGAGGTGGTGCGCAAGGGACGGGTCGCTGCATTCGCGGTCGACAACGGCGGCGAAGAGGGGATCGGGATTGCCGCGGAAATCAGCCGCAGCGTGCAGAAAATCCTCCCGGCCGAGGCCTTGATCAAAGCGATTCGCCAGGCCGTGGCCGATGCCTGCCAGCAAGCCCCGAGCGTGGTGGTGCTGCTCAACCCAGGGGCCTTGCCGAAGACTTCGAGCGGCAAGCTGCAGCGTTCGGCCTGCCGGGCACGACTGGCTGACGGCAGCCTCGACAGCTATGCGCTGTTTCCCTCGGTCGAGGTGCAAACCCATGAGGCGGGCGCTTCATCGAAGCTGCAAACGCTGATTGGCCAGATCTGGTGCGAGCAGTTACAGGTCGACCAGGTCCAGGGCGACGATCATTTCTTCCTGCTGGGTGGCAATTCCATCGCCGCCACCCAAGTCATTGCGCGGCTGAGCGAAACCCTCGGCCTGGAGCTCAACCTGCGCCTGCTCTTCGAAGCCCCAACGCTCGGCGCTTTTGCCGCGGCAGTGGCGAACCTGCAGCAGGACGGCGGCCAGGCCCAGGGCGCCATCAGCCGGTTGCCACGCCACGAGCCGCTGCCGCAATCGTTGGCGCAAAACCGCTTGTGGCTAACCTGGCAGCTGGATCCGGCAAGCCGTGCCTACAACATTCCCGGCGCCATCCGCCTGCGCGGCGAGCTGGACGAAAACGCCTTGCGCGCCAGCTTCCAGCAATTGATCGAGCGCCATGAGTCCCTGCGCACGCGGTTCCTGGAACGCGATGGGGTGGCCTTGCAGCAAATCGATCCGGCCGGCGAGTTCAATCTTCAGGTGATCGATCTTTGCGACATGCCCGCTGACCAGCGCGAAGCGCGGGCGCGGCAGATCCGCGAAGACGAAGCCGCCACGCAGTTCGATCTGGAAAAGGGTCCGCTGCTGTGGGTCACCTTGTTGCGCCTGGATCAGGACGACCACCAACTGTTGGTGACGATGCACCACATCATCGCCGATGGCTGGTCGATGAACGTCCTGATCGAGGAATTCTCACGGCTCTATGCCGCGGCGTCCCAGGGACAGGTCGCCGAGTTGGCGCCGTTGCCGCTGCACTACGCCGACTACGGCAGTTGGCAGCGCCAATGGCTCGGGCAAGGTGAAGCCGAGCGCCAACTGGCCTATTGGAAACAGCAACTGGGCGATGAGCATCCGACCCTGGCGCTGAGCACCGATCATCCGCGCAGCGCCCTGCATCAGCGCAGCGCCGCGCGCCACAGCCTGCGCCTGGACAAGGACATCGGCGATGCCCTGCGCCGGACGGCCCAGGCCCATGACGCCACGCCGTTCATGTTCTTGCTGGCGGCATTCCAGGCGCTGCTGCAGCGCTACACCGGCCAGTCCGACATCCGCATCGGCGTGCCCAACGCCAACCGCCCGCGCCGGGAAACCCAGGGCCTGATCGGCTTCTTCATCAACACCCAGGTGCTGCGCGCGCAAACCGATTCGCGCCAGCCATTCGCCGCGCTGCTGGCCCAGGCCCGGGAAGCCACGCTGGGCGCCCAGTCGCATCAGGACCTGCCTTTCGAACAACTGCTGGAAGCGTACCCACAGGCGCGGGACCAAGGTCTGTTCCAGGTCATGTTCAACCATCAGCAGCGCGACCTCGGCGCGTTGCGGCGCCTGCCGGGGCTGTTGGCCGATGAGTTGCCGTGGCACAGCCGCGAAGCCAAGTTCGACTTGCAGTTGCATAGCGAAGAGGACCGCAACGGACGGCTGACGCTGTCGTTCGATTACGCTGACGAGCTGTTCGAGGCGACGACTGTCGCCCGCTTGGCCGAACACTTTTGCAGCCTGCTTCGGGCGGTTTGCAGCAACCCGCAACAGGCGATCGGCGACGTGCAGCTGTTGAGCGACGCTGAATCCGCGCAACAGGTGCCATGGGGCTCGGCGCCTTGCGAGCCGGCCAGCCAGTGGCTGCCGGAACTGCTCAACGAACAGGCCCGCCGCACCCCGCAACGTACCGCGTTGCAGTGGGACGGCGGTGCGCTGGACTATGCCGAGCTGCACACCCAGGCCAATCGCCTGGCCCATTACCTGCGGGACAAAGGCGTCGGCCCGGACGTCTGCGTGGCGATTGCCGCCGAGCGTTCGCCGCAGTTGCTGATCGGCGTGTTGGCGATCATCAAGGCGGGGGGCGCCTATGTGCCGCTGGATGTCGATTATCCGGCCGAGCGCCTGGCCTACATGTTGGGTGACAGCGGCGTCGATCTGCTGCTGACCCAAACCGCCTTGCTGGACCGCTTGCCGGCCTGCGCAGGCGTCAGCGTCATCGCCATGGACGCCCTGCATCTGGAGCAATGGCCGAGCAATCCGCCGGGGCTGCATTTGCATGGCGAGCATCTGGCGTACGTGATCTACACCTCCGGTTCGACCGGTCAGCCGAAGGGCGTCGGCAACACCCATGCCGCCCTGGCCGAGCGCCTGCAATGGATGCAGGCCGCCTATGGGCTGGATGAAACCGACGTGCTCATGCAAAAGGCGCCGATCAGTTTCGACGTGTCGGTGTGGGAGTGCTTCTGGCCGCTGATCAACGGCTGCCAACTGGTACTGGCCGGCCCCGGCGAGCACCGCGACCCGCACCGTATCGCGCAGTTGGTCGAGCGGTTTGGCGTGACCACGCTGCATTTTGTACCGCCGCTGCTCAGCCTGTTCCTCGAGGAGCCGTTGAGCGCCCGCTGCACGAGCTTGCGGCGGATCTTTTCCGGCGGCGAAGCGTTGCCGGCCGAGTTGCGCAACCGGGTGCTGGCGCAACTGCCGGCGGTGCAACTGCACAACCGCTACGGCCCGACCGAAACCGCTATCAACGTCACGCACTGGCACTGCAGCGAAGCCGATGGCGAGCGCTCGCCGATCGGTCGTCCGCTGGCCAATGTGCTCTGTCGCATCCTCGACAGCGACCTCAATCCGGTGCCGGTCGGTGTGCCGGGTGAATTGTGCATCGGTGGCCTCGGCCTGGCCCGGGGTTACCTGGGACGACCGGGGCTGACGGCCGAGCGGTTTGTCGCCGACCCGCTGGGTTCGGCCGGCGCGCGGCTGTACCGCACCGGCGACCGGGCGCGCTGGGGCGCTGACGGCGTCATCGAATACCTCGGTCGCCTCGACCAGCAGGTCAAGCTGCGTGGTTTCCGGGTCGAGCCGCAGGAAATCGAAGCGCGACTGCTCGCCCAGCAGGGCGTCGCCCAAGCGGCGGTGCTGGTACGTGACACCGCGGCCGGTGCGCAATTGATCGGCTACTACACCGCGGTCGATGTCGATGAAGATGAAACCGTCCAGGCTGCTCGCCTGAAAAACGCCCTCGTCGGCGAATTGCCCGACTACATGGTGCCTGCGCAATTGCTGCGCCTGGACGTCATGCCCCTGAGTCCGAGCGGCAAGCTCGACCGTCGCGCCTTGCCCGAGCCGCAGTGGCAAGTGCGCGAGCACGTCGAGCCGGTCAGCGCCCTTGAACAGCGGGTCGCCGGCATCTGGCGCGACGTGCTGGGGCTGGAGCGCGTTGGCTTGCGCGACGACTTTTTCGCCTTGGGCGGCCATTCGTTGCTGGCGACCCAGATCATTTCCCGCACCCGCCAGGCCTGCGATGTCGAGCTACCGCTGCGCGCGTTGTTCGAGGCCAGTGAGCTGGGCGCCTTCGCTGAGCAGGTGCGGTTGATTCAGCTAAGCGGCCAGACCAACCGCCAGCCGCCGATCGAGAAAGTCGACCGCAGCCAACCGGTGCCGCTGTCCTATTCCCAACAGCGTATGTGGTTCCTCTGGCAAATGGAGCCGGACAGCCCGGCCTACAACGTCGGCGGCATGGCGCGGTTGCGCGGGGTGCTGGATGTCGGACGCTTTGAAGCGGCGTTGCAGGCCTTGATCCTGCGTCATGAAACCCTGCGCACAACGTTCCCGAGCATCGAAGGCGTGCCTCGCCAACAGGTGCACGGCGAGACGGGCCTGCGCATGGGCTGGAAGGATTTCTCGATGCTCGACGCCGACATGCGCCAGCAACGGGTCCGGCAACTGGCCGACAGCGAGGCCCACGAACCCTTCGACCTGGAAACCGGGCCGCTGCTGCGGGCCTGCCTGGTCAAGACCGCCGAGCATGAGCATTACTTTGTGCTGACCTTGCACCACATCGTCACCGAAGGGTGGGCGATGGATATTTTCGCCCGTGAGCTGAGCGCGCTGTATGAAGCCTTCGTCGATGATCGCGAGTCGCCGCTGGAGCCGTTGCCGGTGCAATACCTCGACTACAGCGTCTGGCAGCGCCAATGGCTGGAATCCGGCGAGCGCCAGCGTCAGCTGGACTATTGGACCGCCCAACTGGGCCGCGAACATCCCTTGCTGGAGCTGCCCGCCGATCGCCCGCGTCCGCCGGTGCAAAGTCATCGTGGCGAACTGTTCCGTTTCGACCTCAGCGATGAGTTGGCCGCGCGGGTCCGCACCTTCAATGCCGAACGTGGCCTGACCCTGTTCATGACCATGACCGCCGCCCTGGCCGTGCTGCTCTATCGCTACAGCGGCCAGACCGACCTGCGCATCGGCGCGCCGGTGGCCAACCGCATCCGCCCGGAAAGCGAAGGGCTGATCGGCGCGTTCCTCAATACCCAGGTGCTGCGTTGCCAGCTCGACGGGCAAATGTCGGTGGGCGAACTGTTCGAGCAGGTGCGCCACACCGTGATCGAAGGCCAGTCCCACCAGGACTTGCCCTTCGATCATCTGGTCGAAGCCCTGCAGCCACCGCGCAGTGCCGCTTACAACCCGCTGTTCCAGGTGATGTGCAACGTCCAGCGCTGGGAATTCCAACAGAGCCGCACGTTGGCTGGCATGAGCGTCGACTACTTGGTCAACGACGCCCGCGCTACTAAGTTCGACCTCAACCTGGAAGTCACCGACCTCGACCAGCGCCTGGGTTGCTGCCTGACCTACAGCACCGATCTGTTCGATGAGCCGCGCATCGCCCGCATGGCCGGTCATTGGCGCAACCTGTTGGAGGCGCTGCTGGTCGATCCGGCTCGGCGGCTGAGCGAATTGCCGTTGCTTGGCGTCGGCGAGCAGCAGCAAATGCTCGACAGCCTGGGCGTCGAGCCCGGTGAGCATCGCCTCGATCAATGCCTCCACGTGCTGTTCGAAGAACAGGCCCGGGCGCGTCCCGACGCAGCCGCGCTGACGTTCGCCGGGCAGACCCTGAGCTATGCCGAACTCGAACGCCGCGCCAATCGCCTGGCCTGGATGCTGCGCGAGCGGGGCGTCGGGCCGCAGGTACGGGTGGGCCTGGCGCTGGAGCGCTCGCTGGAAATGGTCATCGGCCTGCTGGCGATCCTCAAGGCCGGTGGCGCCTACGTGCCGCTGGATCCGGAATACCCGCTGGACCGTTTGCACTACATGATCGAAGACAGTGGCGTCGGTCTGCTGCTCAGCGACCGGACCATGTTCCAGGCCCTCGGCCCATTGCCGCCTGGCGTGCAGCGCTGGTGCCTGGAGGACGACAGCGAGGCGTTGGCGCAGTACCCGGACCAGTCGCCGTCGCTGATCAATCTGCCGCAGCACCAGGCGTACCTGATCTACACCTCCGGCTCCACCGGCAAGCCCAAGGGCGTGGTCGTGTCCCACGGTGAAATCGCCATGCATTGCCAGGCGGTGATCCGCCGTTTCGGCATGCGCCCGGACGACTGCGAGCTGCATTTCTATTCGATCAATTTCGACGCGGCCACCGAGCGCCTGCTGGTGCCTTTGCTCAGCGGCGCTCACGTGGTGCTGCGCGCCCAGGGCCAGTGGGATGCTCAGGAGATTTGCGGGCTGATCCGTCAGCACCGCATCAATATTCTCGGCTTTACCCCGAGTTATGGCGGCCAATTGGCGCAATGGCTGGCGACCCAGGGGCAAACGTTGCCGGTACGCATGTGCATCACCGGTGGCGAAGCCTTGACCGGCGAACACCTGCAGCGCATCCGCGCCGCGTTCAGCCCGAGCCTGTTTTTCAACGCCTATGGTCCGACCGAGACGGTGGTGATGCCGCTGGCGAGCCTGGCGCCGGAACAACTGGAGGAGGGCGCGGGCAGCGTACCGATCGGCAGCGTGATCGGCGCCCGGCGGGCCTACATTCTCGACGCGGACCTGGCGTTGGTGCCGCCAGGCGCGACGGGTGAGCTGTACGTTGGTGGCGCCGGCCTGGCCCAGGGTTATCACCAGCGTCCGGGCATGACCGCCGAGCGCTTCGTCGCCGATCCGTTTGCCGCCGATGGCGGTCGGCTGTACCGCACCGGCGACCTGGTGTGCCAGCGTGCCGACGGCCAAGTGGAGTACCTGGGACGAATCGATCATCAAGTGAAGATTCGCGGTTTCCGCATCGAACTCGGGGAAATCGAAAACCGCCTGCTGGAGCACGACGCCGTGCGCGAAGCGGTGGTCCTGGCCCTCGACATGCCGGGCGGCAAGCAGTTGGCCGCTTATCTGGCCAGCGACATCGCCGAGCAGGACGCCATGGCACAAGTGGCCCTGCGCGAAGCGCTGAAGCAGCACCTCAAGACGCAACTGCCGGAGTACATGGTGCCCACTCACCTGATCCTGCTGGCGAGCATGCCGCTGACCGCCAACGGCAAACTCGATCGCCGCGCCTTGCCGATGCCCGATCCGGAGCTCAATCGCCAGCAATACGTGGCGCCGAGCAATGCCCTGGAACAAGCGCTGGCAGCGATCTGGTGCGACGTGCTGAACGTCAAACAGGTTGGCCTCAACGACAACTTCTTCGAGTTGGGCGGCGATTCGATCCTGTCGATCCAGGTTGTCAGCCGTGCCCGGCAGCAGGGCATCCACTTCACGCCGCGAGACCTGTTTCAGCACCAGACCGTGCAGGCCTTGGCCGCCATCGCCACCCGCAGCGAGCAGGTGAGTGTCGAGCAGGGGCTGTTGAGCGGTGAGTCGGGGCTTACGCCGATCCAGCATTGGTTCTTTGCCAGCGAGATACCCAACCGTCACCACTGGAACCAGGCGCTGCTACTGGAGCCGCCCACGCTGCTCGAACCACAGCTTCTGGAGCAGGCGCTGCAGGCTGTTTTCCAGCAGCATGATGCCTTGCGCCTTGGCTTCGCCAATACCACCGGGCATTGGCGCGCCGAGCACCAGCCCTTGTTCGATGGGGCGTTGCTGCAGCATATTTCGGTGCAGTCCACACAAGCCTGCGAAGCGCTGTTTGCCCAGGCGCAGCTTGGCTTCCAGCTGTCGAGCGGGCCGTTGCTGCGCGCCGTGCTGGCGGACTTGCCGGACGGTCGGCAGCGCCTGCTGATCGCCATCCATCACCTGGTGGTGGACGGAGTTTCATGGCGGGTGTTGATGGACGATCTGCAGACGGCTTACCGCCAATCTGCCGGCGGGCAGCCGCTGCGGTTACCGGCCAAGACCAGCCCGTTGCGTGACTGGGCTGCGCGGTTGCAGGCCTACGCCGGCAGCGAATCCCTGCGCGAGGAATTGAACTGGTGGCGCGACCAACTGAGCGGGCCGGACGTTACGCTGCCTTGCGCGAACCCTGGCGGCGGGCGGCAGGAGCGACACGCCGCAAGCGTCAGCGTGCGCCTGGACGCCGAGCGTACCCGGCAACTGTTGCAGCAGGCACCGAGCGCCTATCGCACCCAGGTCAACGACCTGCTGCTCACGGCGCTCGCCCGCGTGCTGTGCCGCCAAGGCAATCAGCAATCGGCGCTGATCCAGCTCGAAGGCCATGGCCGCGAGGCGCTGTTTGATGACGTCGACCTGACGCGCACCGTGGGCTGGTTCACCAGTGTCTATCCGCTGCGCCTGAGCCCGGCGGCCGATGATGTCGGCGCGTCGATCAAAGCCATCAAGGAGCAACTGCGCGCGGTGCCCCACAAGGGCCTCGGCTACGGCGTGCTGCGTTATCTGGCGGACGCCGGCACACGCCAGGCGATGGCCGGTTTGCCGCAAGCGGCGATCACTTTTAATTACCTCGGTCAGCTTGACCATACGCTCGGCCAGGACGCGTTGTTCCAACCGCTGGATGCGCCTCTTGGCGCCATTCATGACCCTGACGCGCCACTGCCGAACGAGCTGAGCGTCGACGGTCAGGTCAGCGGCGGCGAACTGCTGTTGCGCTGGACCTTCAGTGCCGAGCGGCATGACCGTGAAAGCATCGTCGCGCTGGCCGAGGCCTATCTCGACGAGTTGCAGCGGCTGATCGAACATTGCCTGGCGGACGAGGCGGGCGGCCTGACGCCGTCGGATTTCCCGCTGGCAAAACTGACCCAGGCACAGTTGGACAACCTGCCGGTGCCGGCCGGGCAGATCGAGGATGTCTACCCGCTGACGCCGATGCAGGAAGGCATGTTGCTGCACACCCTGCTCGAACCGGGCACGGGCCTGTACTACATGCAGGACCGCTACCGCATCAACAGCGAACTGGACCCGCAGCGTTTCGCCCAGGCCTGGCAGGCGGTGATTGCCCGCCACGAAGCCTTGCGCGCTTCGTTCTGCTGGAACGTCGGCGAAGACATGCTGCAGATCATCCACAAGCCCGGGCGCACGCCGGTGGAATACCTCGACTGGCTGCACGTGCCTGAGAACGATCAGGAGCCCAAGCTCCAGGCGCTGCTCAAGCGCGAGCGCGAGGCCGGTTTCGATCTGCTCAACGAGGCACCGTTTCACCTGCGATTGATCCGGGTCGGCGCGGCGCGCTACTGGTTCATGATGAGCAACCACCACATCCTGATCGATGCATGGTGCCGTTCACTGCTGATGGATGATTTCTTCGAGATCTACACCGCCCTCGGTGAACATCGCGAGCCCCGGCTGGCCGTGCCGCCGCGTTATCGCGACTACATCGGCTGGTTGCAACGCCAGGGCCTGGCTGAAGCCCGGCAGTGGTGGAAGCAGAACCTGCAAGGCTTCGAGCGGACCACGCCGATCCCCGCCGATCGCCCGTTCCTGCGCGAACACGCCGGTGACAGTGGCGGCATGGTCGTCGGTGACTGCTACACCCGGCTCGACGCTCGGGACGGCGCGCGACTGCGAGAACTGGCCCAGGCCCATCAATTGACCGTGAATACGTTCGCCCAGGCCGCGTGGGCCCTGGTATTGCGCCGGGTCAGCGGCGATCGGGACGTACTCTTCGGCGTCACCGTGGCCGGGCGCCCGGTGGAATTGCCGCAGATGCAACGCACCGTGGGCTTGTTCATCAACAGCGTCGCTCTGCGGGTGCAGATCCCGGGCGATGACCAGCGTTGCAGCGTGCGTCAGTGGCTCAACGGCTTGCTGGACAGCAACATGCAATTGCGCGAGTACGAATACCTGCCGCTGGTGAGCATCCAGGAAGTCAGCGAACTGCCCAAGGGCCAGCCGCTGTTCGACAGCCTCTTCGTGTTCGAGAACGCACCGGTGGAAGTCTCGGTGCTGGATCGTGCCCAGAGTCTCAATGCCACCTCGGACTCGGGCCGCACCCACACCAACTTCCCGTTGACGGCGGTCTGTTATCCGGGCGATGACCTGGGGCTGCACCTGTCTTACGACCAGCGCTATTTCGATGAGTCCACCGTCCAGGGCCTGCTGGGCGAGTTCAAGCGATTGTTGCTGGCCTTGATGGAAGGTTTCCACGGTGACGTGGCCGAGCTGCCGCTGATTGGCAGCGCGGAACAGGACTTCCTGATCGAAGGCTGCAACCAGAGCGAGCGCGCCTATCCGCTGGAGCGCAGTTACGTCGAGCTGTTCGAGGCCCAGGTGGCGGCCCATCCGCAACGCATCGCCGCCAGTTGCCTGGAGGCCCGCTGCACTTACACCGAGCTGAACGAGCGCAGCAATCGCCTCGGCCATGCGTTGGTCGCCGCTGGCGTCGGGCTCGATCAACCGGTGGCGCTGCTGGCCGAACGCGATCTCGACCTGTTGGGCATGATCATCGGCAGCCTCAAGGCCGGCGGCGGTTACCTGCCGCTTGATCCGGGCCTGCCGAGCCAGCGCCTGAGCCGCATCATCGAACTGAGCCGCACGCCGTTGCTGGTCTGCACCCAGGCCTGTCATGAACAGGCGCTGGCCTTGCTGGAAGAGTTCGCCTGCGCCGGCCGGCCAAAGCTGCTGGTCTGGGAAACCGTTCAGGCCAGCGATGTGTCGCGGGACAATCCGCGCCTCTACAGCGGGCCGGACAACCTGGCCTACGTGATCTACACCTCCGGTTCCACCGGCTTGCCCAAAGGCGTCATGGTGCAGCAGCGGGGCATGCTCAATAACCAGCTCAGCAAGGTGCCTTACCTGGCGCTGGACGAGACGGACGTGATTGCCCAGACGGCGTCGCAGAGCTTCGACATTTCGGTGTGGCAGTTCCTTGCCGCGCCGCTGTTCGGTGCTCGGGTGGACATCGTGCCCAATGCCATCGCCCACGACCCGCAAGGGCTGCTGGAACACGTAAAACGCCAGGGCATCAGCGTGCTGGAGAGCGTGCCATCGTTGATCCAGGGCATGCTCGCCGAGGAACGCATCGGCTTGGATGGCCTGCGCTGGATGCTTCCGACCGGCGAGGCAATGCCGCCGGAACTGGCCCATCAATGGTTGTTGCGTTATCCGGACATTGGCCTGGTGAATGCCTACGGTCCGGCCGAATGTTCCGATGACGTGGCGTTCTTCCGGGTCGACCTGGCTTCGACGCGCGGCAGCTACCTGCCCATCGGCACGCCGACCGACAATAACCGCCTGTACCTGCTCGACGGTGCGCTGGAACTGGTGCCGCTGGGCGCGGTGGGCGAGTTGTGCGTTGCCGGCACCGGGGTCGGGCGCGGTTATGTCGGCGATCCGCTGCGCACGGCGCCGGTGTTCGTGCCCGATCCGTTCGGGGCGCCGGGCGACCGGCTGTACCGCACCGGTGACCTGGCGCGCCGCCGCAGCGATGGGGTGCTGGAATATGTCGGGCGCATCGACCACCAGGTGAAGATTCGCGGCTATCGCATCGAACTGGGGGAAATCGAAGCGCGTCTGCATGAACAGCCCGAAGTCCGTGATGCGGCAGTGGGCGTGCAGGAGGGCGCCAATGGCAGGCATCTGGTGGGTTATCTGGTCGCCGCCGACGCGACGCTGAGCCCGACCGAGCGGTTGGATCGCATCAAGCAGCGCCTGCGCAGCGAATTGCCGGAATACATGGTGCCGCTGCACTGGCTGTGGCTCGACCGCCTGCCCCTGAACGCCAACGGCAAGCTCGATCGCAAGGCCTTGCCGGCCCTGGAGATCGGCCAGTTGCAAAGCCAGGATTACCAGGCCCCGGCCAACGAGCTGCAACAGACCCTGGCGGACATTTGGGCCGAGGTGCTGAAGGTCGAGCGGGTGGGCGTAAGCGACAACTTCTTCGAGCTGGGCGGACACTCATTGCTGGCCACACAGATCGCCTCGCGCGTGCAAAAAGCCTTGCAGCGCAACGTGCCGCTCAGGGCCATGTTCGAGTGCAGCACGGTGCAGGAACTGGCCGAATACATCGCAGGGCTGGGGGCCAATGAAATCACCGAGGAGAAAGTCGATCGACTGAATGATTTGATGGCGGAATTGGAAGGAATGTAGTTTTGCGGCGTCTATAAGGACCCTTTCGCGAGCAGGCTCGCTCCCACAGTGGATTGGTCAACATGATCCATGTGGGAGCGAGCCTGCTCGCGAAGGCGTCTGCATGAACAACGCAAAACTCAAAGTTGACGACCCGCTCATCGCGGCCCAGTCTCCCGAAGGTTTTTCCGGACTCAATCAAGGAATTCACTCATGCCCTTCGCAACGATCGACGGACAACCGCTCCATTACCTCGACCAGGGCCAGGGCCCGGTGGTGGTGCTCGGCAGCAGCTATTTGTGGGACCACAGCATGTGGGCGCCGCAAATTGACGCCTTGTCGAAGCACTATCGGGTCATCGTCCCTGAACTGTGGGGCCACGGCCAGTCCGGACGTTTGCCCGAGAATACGTCCTCGCTGAACGATCTGGCTCGCCAGGCATTGGCGTTGCTCGATCAGCTGGGCATCGACTGCTTCAGCCTGGTGGGGCTGTCGGTGGGCGGCATGTGGGGCGCGCGCCTGGCGCTGGCGGCGCCCGGACGCGTGCGGTCGCTGGTATTGATGGACACCTATGTGGGCGTCGAACCGGAGCCGACCCGTCTGTACTATTTTTCGCTGTTCGACAACATCGAGGCCAGCGGTAGCATCCCGGAGCCGTTGCTGGACATCGTCGTGCCGATTTTCTTCCGGCCCGGCATCGACCCGCAATCAGCGCTTTACCAGCAGTTCCGCGCCACCTTGGCGGCATTGCCAGCCGACCGCCTGCGCGACAGCATCGTGCCGCTGGGGCGGATCATCTTTGGTCGGGACGACATCCTGGGGCAGCTGCCCGCGTTGAACGCCGAGCGCACGCTGGTGATGTGTGGTGACCAGGACAAGCCACGGCCACCGTCCGAGGCGCTGGAGATGGCTGAATTGATCGGCTGCGAGCATGTGCTGATTCCCGAGGCGGGGCATATTTCCAACCTGGAGAACCCGGCGTTTGTGACCGAGGCGTTGCTGGGGTTCCTGAAACACAGGCATTGATTGCTGCTCAAACCCGTGGCGAGGGAGCTTGCTCCCGCTGGGCTGCGCAGCAGCCCCTGGTTCTCTTGCTGCGGTTCTTCAGATTGATTGCCTATGCTTTTTTGGGGCTGCTGCGCAACCCAGCGGGAGCAAGCTCCCTCGCCACAGGTGGCCGGGGTTTATTTCGGCCCGAGAATCTTCACCAGCTTGTCCGGCGAGGGCGCGCCTTGCTGCTGTTGAAGGTCGCCCTGGTCGTCCAGGTAGAAAATCGCCGGGGTCGCGGACAGCTCCAGTTCATCCATCAACTGCTGGTTGGCGTCCAGTTTGGCCTGGATCGCCGGCGGTATTTCTTTCAGCGGTTTCAGCGGGCTGCCCTTGCCGGCCTTTTCGTGGTCCGCCAGGGCTTTTTCCGGCTCTTTGGCGGCCAGCAATGCGGCTGATTTCCCCGGGCTGTCTTCGCGGATGATGCCCACCATGATGTGGCGCAACTGCACCTTGCCGGCATTGACCCACGGCCGAGCCTGCTCCCAGAACATGTTGCAGTACGGGCAGTTCGGGTCGCTGAACAGGTACACGGTGCGCGGTGCGTCCTTGCTGCCGTCGGCGATCCAGTTGCTGGCTTGCATCTTCGCCCAGATCTCCTTCGACATCGGATCGTAGACCAGCTTTTTCAGGGGTTCGAGGCTCAGGTCCTTGCCATCGGCGTCGTACAGGTTGCCCAGCAGCACATGCTGGCCGTCTGGCGTCAGATAGAGCGTCATGCCGCGGCTCTGGTACTGCGCCGCGTAGCCGCGCAAGCCGTTCGGTGCGTCGAAGGTGCCGACGATCTTCGCGCCCTTGGCTTCGATCTTCTTGATCGCCGCGGGCAGCTCTTCGGCCTGAAGCAGCGGCGCTTGTAGCAGTGCGCCGGCGAAGGCCAGGGTCAGCAGGTGGTGGAGGCGGGGCATGGCAATTTCCTTGTCGCGGGGTGGATCGCCGTGGTGGAACCCGGCGTTTCGAAATTTTCCAGGGCGCGGGCCAGGCTCGCTTCCGACAGTTCGCCCAGGTGGCTGCCCAGCAGGCGACCCTCGGCGTTGTAGAACAAGGTCGTCGGCAAGGCCATGGAGCCGACGGCCTGGCCGAGGCGTCCACTGCCGTCGAACAGCACGTTGGTCAAGCTCAGGCCCTGGGTGGCGAGGTAGGTGCTGACGCTTTGCATGCTTTCGGCCTGATTGACGAACAGGAACGTCAGGTCCGGGCGCTGTTTTTGCGCCTCTTCCAGGACCGGCATTTCCCGTCGGCAAGGCGGGCACCAGGTGGCCCACAGGTTGATCACCAAGGGGCCGCCCTGGTAGTCGGCGAGGTTCACGGTTTCGCCTTCAGCGTTGCGCAGCTCGATCTCCGGCAGCCGGGTGCCTTGCTCGTAGATCGTCAGCGACATCGTCGCCACCAGCCAGAACAGCAGACCGCTGCCGACGCTGAAGCCCAGGGGCCTGCGCAGGGCCGGTCGGCGACGCACCCAGAGCAGCGCGGCGACCAGCAGGGCGATGATGCCAGGCCAGGCCAGGAATCCGCCGTCGCGTAAATCGACGATCTGCCAGAGGTCGTCCCGGTAATGGTTCCAGTACGCGGCGACGAAGCCGATTCTCGCGGCAAGCAGCCCCAGCAGAAACAGACCGAACAGCACCGACTCGGGGTTCTCGCCGCCGCGCTTGGCCACGCGCCAGCCGACGAAAGTCGCCAAGGCCAGTGCGCTGATCAGCAGCAGATGATTGAGGGCGATGGCAAAGGTGCCCAGGGTAAACGTCAGCATCAGCGTGCGTTCCGGGTCATGTTCCAACGTTCCAGGAACGCCTCGGCGTCCACTTCTCCGGTGATCCGCTGGCTGCGGCGCTCTTCACCGTCGGCACCGATCCACAACAGGCTCGGCGGCCCCGGCACTTTGTAGCGACCCAGCAGCTCACGGCTGGCGGCGTTGTCAGCGGTGACGTCCAGGCGTAGCAGGCGCACGCCTTTCAGGGCGTCGAGCACTTCGGCGCGGCCGAACACCTGTTTTTCCATGATCTTGCAGGACACGCACCAGTCGGCGTAGTAATCGAGCAACACCCATTGGCCCTGCGCCTTGGCGGCGTCCAGTTCGCGCTGCAGGGCGGCGGGCTCGCTGACCGTGACGAAGGCATCGTGGGCGCTGACGGTGGCGCTGCCCCTGGCGCCGCTGTAGACCTGCAGCGGCCTGAACAGATCGTCGCTGCCGCCCGCCGCGCCAATCACCAGCACGCTACCCCACAGGCCGAACAGCAGCGATACGCTGCCCCAAAGATAGGCGGCGCGACCGAAGCCCTGGGTCTGGCGCCAGGCGCAATAGGCGGCGACAACCAGTAACGCGCCCCACAGTCCGATCCACAATGAGCCATCGATGACCGGGCGGAGCATCAGCAGCGCGGTGCCCAGGAACAGGAAGCCGAACACGCCCTTGAGCAGGTTCATCCAGGCACCGGGCTTGGGCAGGAAGCGATTGCCGACGGTCACCAGCAACAGCAGCGGCAGGCCCATGCCGACCCCCATGGTGAACAGGATCAACCCGCCATGCAGCGCGTTGCCGCTCTGGGCGATGTACAGCAGCGCGCCGGCCAGGGGCGCGGTCATGCAGGGGCCGACCAGCAGGCCGGACAACGCCCCGAGAATGCCCGCGCCCACCAGGCTGCCGCCGCGGCGCTGGCGGCCGGCATTTTCCAATCGATCACGCAGAGCGGCTGGCAGTTGCAGTTCGAAGAAACCGAACATCGGCAGCGCCAACACCACGAATACCGCGGCGAAAGTGCCCAGCAGCCAGGGTTGCTGGAGCAGTGCCTGAAGATTGGCGCCCAACAGCGCAGCAAGCACGCCCATGGCGGCGTACACCAGCGCCATGCTGATGACATAACTGCCGGCCAGTGCCAGGCCGCGCCGGGGCCCGGCGCCGCTGCCCACCACCAGCCCCGCCAGGATCGGCAGCATCGGCAGCGAGCACGGGGTAAACGCCAGCAGCAGCCCCAGGCCGAAGAACACCAGCAGGCTCCAGCCCAGCGCGCGCTGTTGCAGGCCGCTGGCCAGGGCCTGGTCCTGCGCCTCGCCACTGGCCGTGGCCGGTGCGTCGCCGCCCAGGTCGACCACCTGGGTCTGGGGCGGATAGCAGAGGCCCGCGTCGGCACAACCCTGGAAACCGACCTTGATCTTGCCGGTGGCCCCGGCGGGAATCTTCAGCTCCAGTGCCTGGCGATAGACTTGCTGGTCGCCGAAGAACTCATCGCTGTGCGCTTCGCCCTCGGGCAGCCTGGGCTTCTGCGCGTCGGCCAGGCCGTCGAATTTGAGCCGTTGCTGATACAGGTAGTAACCGTCGGCGATCTGCCAGAACAACTGGGTCTCACCCGAGTCCAGGCGTTCGGAGGTAAAGACGAAGGCCTTTTCCACCGGCAGGAAGTCGGGTTTGGTCTCGAAAGGATTGGCGGCCTGGGCCAGACCCGAGATCAGCAGTAGACACAGCAAAAACAATCGACGCATGGATAAAGCCTTAGAACGAAGCAAGTGGAATGCACATTGGTGGCTGGCGATTAACCGTCGATTAACCCGGCGACGGCCGGTTTTCAGCGAAGATCACCCATGCCTGGCGTACTCGTCGCATAATGTCGACTTAATCGGCCGGCGGCCTAATGTACCTTTTTCCACGGGGCTTACCATGCGTGTACTGGTCTGCGAAGACGACGAGTTGATCGCCAGCGGCATTGTCGCCGGGCTCACCGCTCAAGGCCTGACCGTCGAACACGTCGCCACCGCCTCGGCGGCGCGGGCGATGCTGGGTGTCGCCGAATTCGATGTCATGGTGCTCGATCTTGGCCTGCCCGATGAAGATGGCCTCAAGCTGCTCAAGCAATTGCGCCAGCAAGGCCTGGAGACGCCGGTGCTGATCCTCACCGCGCGTGACTCGGTGACCGATCGGGTCGACGGCCTGCAGGCCGGGGCCGATGATTATCTGCTCAAACCCTTCGATCTGCGGGAACTGGCGGCACGCCTGCATACCTTGCTGCGGCGCGTGGCGGGGCGCAGCGTCAACCTGATCGAGCACGGTCGCCTGACGTACGACCCCAGCAGCCGCGAAACCACCCTGGGCGGCCAGCCGGTGGACCTCTCGCGCCGCGAGCAGTCGCTGTTGCAGGCGCTGCTGCACAGTCGCGGTCGTGTGTTATCCACCGAGCAACTCAAGGACAGTGTCTATGGGTTCAGTGACGAGCTGGAAAGCAACGCCTTGAACGTGCATATCCACCATCTGCGCCGCAAGCTGGGCAACGGCATTGTCGAGACGGTGCGTGGCCTGGGGTATCGGCTGGGGCCGGCGGATGGCGGGGAATCCTCCAAGTGATGAGCCTGCGACTGCGGCTGAGCCTGACGCTCGGCGCGGCCTTCACCCTGATCTGGGCCCTGGCCGCGGCCTGGATGCTCAGCGACCTGCGCAACCAGATGATGTTTTCCCTCGACCAGCGCCTGGTGGCTTCGGCGCGGATGGTCGCCGGGTTGCTGGAGCAGTTGCCACCGGTGCCCAGCAAAGGTGAAGGCACGCACTTGAGCTCGGAGCAGTTGAGCATCCCGGGCGGTATGGCCTGTCAGGTCAGTTCCTTGCGCGGCGAGATCCTGGCGCGCAGCCACGGTAACCCGGAACAGGCCTTGGAAGCCGAGAAGACAGGCTTCCATGACCAGATTATCGACGGTGCGCCATGGCGCAGCTTTACCCTGGTTCGAGGCGATTTGCGCATTACCACGGCCGATCGCCAGATCGAACGCGAAGCGTTGAACCTGTCGGTGCTGCTGGCAGCGTCGGTGCCGGTCGGCGTGGCGTTGCTCGGTTGCCTGTGCCTGTTGTGGCTGGGCATCGGACAGGGCCTGGCGCCGCTCAATCGCATGCGTGATGCGTTGATGCGCCGTAACGCCGATTCCCTCGAACCCCTGCAGATCCATCCGCTGCCCAGCGAGCTGCGGCCCTTGCTGGAAACCCAGAACCAGCTGTTCCAGCGTATCGGCAAGACCATCGAGCGCGAGCGCCGGTTGACCGGTGACGCTGCCCATGAATTGCGCAGCCCGCTGACGGCCATCAAGACCCACCTGCAAGTGGCGCGCATGACCGAGGGGGCTGCGCGCGATCAGTCCCTGGCCCGGGCAGAGGAGGGCGCCGACCGCTTGCACCGTACCCTTGAGCAACTGTTGCTGCTGGCGCGGGTCGAGGGCAGCCTTTCGTTTGATGATGGCGTGCAATGCAACGCCGAGCAGGTCGCGCGACTGGCGATCCAGGATGCGGCAGGCGGCGCGCCCCAGCGGATCAGGCTGCACGTATCGCCGCCGCTGTCCGATGCGCCGGTGCAAATGCCGGCGGTGCTGGCCATCGCCGCGTTGCGCAACCTGCTGGAGAACGCCCTGCGCCACACCCCGGCCGATGCCGAGGTCGAACTGAGCCTGGAGATGATCGGCCAGCGCGTGCGTTTCCTGGTACGTGATCATGGCGACGGAATCGCCGCTGAGGATATCCAGCACCTGACCCAACGCTTCTGGCGCAACGGCCACAGCACCGGCTGCGGTCTGGGCCTGGCGATCGTCCAGGCTATCGTCCAGCGTTGCGGCTGCGGCCTGCATTTCGACAGCCGCCCGGACGGGCTGCGGGTTGAACTGACCGTGCCAGTGCAAGTCTCTTCGGGCCAGTAGATCTCGTGGCGAGGGAGCTTGCTCCCGCTGGACCGCGCAGCGGGCCCAAACTTTTCACCTCGGTCAATCTGATCTACCGCGTGCTCTGGCTTGAGGGGGCTGCTGCGCAGCCCAGCGGGAGCAAGCTCCCTCGCCACGGGGTTGCGATCGGAAGTAAATCCTTGCCTCGCTGATGCGTTTCCACAACAGGAAACCTGCATGTGCGCCTTGAATGCGCACCTGTCGGTGTGCCGTTTGGTCACTCATCGCGGGGTCGAGAAATGTCAGTCGCCAATCCTTCTGTCGAAGCAGCGCCAGCGCGGGTCAGTCCCGCGTCGGGCGAGACGCTCTATCAATTCAACGAATCACCGTTGCTGGCCCGCCAGAGCCGGCAGGAATCCAATGCCCGCAGCTATCCACGGCGGATTCCCCTGGCCCTCAAGCGCGCCAAGGGCCTTTACGTCGAGGATGTCGAAGGCCGGACCTTCATCGATTGCCTGGCTGGCGCCGGCACGCTGGCCCTCGGGCACAACCACCCGGTCGTGATCGAGGCGATCCGGCAGGTGCTCGCCGACGAGTTGCCCCTGCATACCCTGGACCTGACCACGCCGGTCAAGGACCGGTTTGTCCAGGACCTGTTCGGCCTGTTGCCGGCGAGCCTCGCCGCCGAGGCGAAGATCCAGTTCTGTGGCCCCACGGGGACCGACGCGGTGGAAGCGGCACTCAAATTGGTGCGCACCGCCACCGGGCGTAGCACCGTACTGTCGTTCCAGGGCGGATATCACGGCATGAGTCAGGGCGCGCTGAGCCTGATGGGCAGCCTGGGGCCGAAGAAGCCCTTGGGGGCATTACTCAGCAACGGCGTGCAGTTCATGCCATACCCCTACGATTATCGCTGCCCGTTCGGGCTCGGTGGCGTCGAAGGGGTCAAGGCCAATCTGCATTACCTGGAAAACCTGCTGAACGATCCCGAGGCCGGGGTGCAGTTACCGGCGGCGGTGATCGTCGAGGTGGTGCAGGGCGAGGGCGGGGTCATACCGGCCGATCTTGATTGGCTGCGCGGCTTGCGGCGAATCACCGAGCAGGCCGGGGTGGCGCTGATCGTCGATGAAATCCAGAGTGGTTTCGGTCGCACCGGCAAGATGTTCGCGTTCGAGCACGCCGGCATCATTCCGGATGTGGTGGTGCTGTCCAAGGCCATTGGCGGCAGCCTGCCACTGGCGGTGGTGGTGTATCGCGATTGGCTCGACACCTGGTTGCCGGGCGCCCATGCCGGGACCTTCCGCGGTAACCAGATGGCGATGGCGGCGGGCAGCGCGGTGATGCGCTACCTGGTCGAACACAACCTGCCGGCCCACGCCGCCGCCATGGGCGAGCGCTTGAGTGAGCATCTGCATATCCTGCAGAGGGATTTTCCGCAATTGGGCGACATCCGCGGTCGCGGCCTGATGCTCGGCGTCGAGCTGGTGGACCCGGCGGGCAAGCCGGACGCTTTGGGCCATCCTCCGGTGGACGCACGGCTGGCGCCGCGGTTGCAGCGTGAATGCCTCAAGCGCGGCCTGATCCTGGAACTGGGTGGACGGCAGGGTGGCGTGGTGCGTTTCCTGCCGCCACTGATCATTACCGCGGCGGAAATCGACCGCGTGGCCGAGTTGTTCCGGCGCGCCCTGGAGGCTGCCGTGGCCGACGCCTAATTTTCATCCGGCCCGGTACGTTCCTTTTCATACCTTGGCTGCGCCCATGGCGCGGCGAACCTTGAGCAACGACGGAGAAACACCATGACTTCAGTTTTCGACCGCGAGGACATCCTCTTCCAGGTCGTGGTCAACCACGAAGAGCAGTATTCGATCTGGCCGGACTACAAGGCCGTTCCGGAAGGTTGGCGGACCGTGGGCAAGAGCGGCTTCAAGAAGGAGTGCCTGGCCTACATCGAAGAGGTCTGGACCGACATGCGCCCGTTGAGCTTGCGCAAGAAGATGGAAGAGCAGGCGACGATAGCGCAGTAGACCAAGACTCTGTGGGAGCGAGCCTGCTCGCGAAGGCATTCTCTCTGCCAGCCATTGATGGACTGGAAGACTGCTTTCGCGAGCAGGCTCGCTCCCACAGGTGTAACGATGTGCCAGCGGTCTACTTGAACCGCCGCTCCACCCCTTTCTCCACCAGGATCTTCGCCGAAATCTCCTCCACGGAAAAATGCGTGGAGTTGATGTGGGGAATATTCTCCCGCCGGAACAGGTTTTCCACTTCGCGCACTTCGAATTCGCACTGGGCATAGCTCGAATAGCGGCTGTTGGGCTTGCGCTCGTTGCGGATTGCGGTGAGCCGGTCCGGGTCGATGGTCAGGCCGAACAGCTTGTGCTGATGGGCGCGCAAGGCGTTGGGCAGTTGCAGCCGCTCCATGTCGTCTTCGGTCAGCGGATAGTTGGCCGCGCGGATCCCAAATTGCATCGCCATGTACAGACACGTCGGCGTCTTACCACAGCGCGACACACCCACTAGGATCAGGTCGGCCTTGTCGTAATAATGCGTGCGGGCGCCGTCGTCGTTGTCCAGCGCGAAGTTGACCGCCTCGATCCGCTCCATGTAGTTGGAGTTGTGGCCAATGGAATGGGACTTGCCGACCGAGTAGGAGGAGTGTTCGCTCAGTTCCTGCTCCAGGGGCGCCAGGAACGTGGAAAAAATGTCGATCATGAAACCATTGGACGTTGCGAGAATCTCACGGATGTCCTGATTGACGATGGTATCGAAGATGATCGGGCGAAAACCGTCGGTTTCGGCGGCTTTATTGATTTGCTGTACCATGGCCCGCGCCTTGTCGACGCTGTCTATATACGGCCGTGTCAGCTTGGTGAAGGTTATGTTTTCGAACTGCGCCAACAGGCTCTGGCCCAGCGTTTCGGCCGTGATGCCGGTGCCGTCGGAGATAAAGAAAGCGGATCGTTTCATTTGCGCCTTGGGCCTTAAGCTAGTGAGCTAGTAACGATTCTTGGATATGATAGGCGCGATTTGCCGGCCGCCCGTGGCCCGCATTCTCACTTATTTTCCAGGTCCAGGCCATATCGCCGGCGATTGCTCCCTGGAGCTGCCGGTACTTGAGCTTTTCCAACACAGTCAGTGGAGAGATCACCTTGGTAGAGTACGTAGTTTCCCTCGATAAGCTCGGCGTCCATGATGTAGAGCATGTGGGGGGCAAGAACGCATCCCTGGGCGAGATGATCAGTAACCTCGCCGGCGCCGGTGTCTCGGTGCCAGGTGGCTTCGCCACGACCGCCCAGGCATATCGTGATTTCCTGGAACTGAGCGGCCTGAACCAGCAGATCCACGATGCGCTCGACGCCCTCGACGTCGATGACGTCAATGCCCTGGCCAGGACCGGCGCCCAGATCCGCCAATGGATCATGGAAGCCGAGTTCCCCGAGAAACTCAACGCCGAGATCCGTACTGCTTTCGCCAAGCTGTCCGAAGGCAATCCCGACATCGCCGTCGCCGTCCGCTCCTCGGCCACCGCTGAAGACCTGCCGGACGCCTCGTTCGCCGGTCAGCAGGAGACCTTCCTGAACATCCGTGGCGTGGAAAACGTCATCCGGGCCGCCAAGGAAGTCTTCGCCTCCCTCTTCAACGACCGTGCGATTTCCTACCGCGTGCACCAGGGCTTCGACCACAAGCTGGTCGCCCTGTCCGCCGGCGTGCAGCGCATGGTCCGCTCCGAAACCGGCACCGCCGGTGTGATGTTCACCCTCGACACCGAGTCGGGCTTTCGTGACGTGGTGTTCATCACCGGCGCCTACGGCCTGGGTGAAACCGTGGTGCAGGGCGCGGTGAACCCGGACGAATTTTATGTCCACAAAGGCACCCTGGAAGCCGGCCGCCCCGCCATCCTGCGTCGCAACCTCGGCAGCAAGGCGATCAAGATGGTCTACGGCGACGAAGCCAAGGCCGGTCGCTCGGTCAAGACCGTCGAGGTGGACAAGGCTGATCGCGCGCGCTTCTGCCTGACCGACGCCGAAGTCAGTGAATTGGCCAAGCAGGCGATGACCATCGAGAAACACTACAAGTGCCCGATGGACATCGAGTGGGCCAAGGACGGTGACGACGGCAAGCTGTACATCGTCCAGGCCCGCCCGGAAACCGTGAAGAGCCGCACCCAGGCCAACGTCATGGAGCGCTACCTGCTCAAGGAAACCGGCACCGTGCTGGTGGAAGGCCGGGCCATCGGCCAGCGCATCGGCGCGGGCAAGGTGCGGATCATCAAGGACGTCTCGGAGATGGACAAGGTCCAGGCCGGCGACGTACTGGTTTCCGACATGACCGACCCGGACTGGGAACCGGTCATGAAGCGCGCCAGCGCCATCGTCACCAATCGCGGCGGGCGTACCTGCCACGCGGCAATCATCGCCCGTGAGCTGGGCATCCCGGCGGTTGTTGGTTGCGGCAACGCCACCCAATTGCTCAAGGACGGCCAGGGCGTCACTGTTTCCTGCGCCGAAGGCGATACCGGCTACATCTTCGAAGGCGAGCTGGGCTTCGACATCAAGAAGAACTCCGTGGACGCGATGCCGGAGCTGCCGTTCAAGATCATGATGAACGTCGGCAACCCGGATCGCGCCTTCGACTTCGCGCAGTTGCCGAATGCCGGCGTGGGCCTGGCCCGCCTGGAGTTCATCATCAACCGCATGATCGGCGTGCACCCCAAGGCGCTGCTGAACTACGACGGCCTGCCGCAGGAAATCAAGGATAGCGTTGACAAGCGCATTGCCGGCTACGACGATCCGGTCGGTTTCTACGTCGAGAAGCTGGTGGAAGGCATCAGTACTCTGGCGGCGGCGTTCTCGCCGAAAAAAGTCATCGTGCGCCTGTCGGACTTCAAGTCCAACGAGTACGCCAACCTGATCGGCGGCAAGCTCTACGAGCCGGAAGAAGAGAACCCGATGCTGGGCTTCCGCGGGGCTTCGCGCTACATCAGCGAGTCGTTCCGTGACTGCTTCGAGCTCGAATGCCGGGCTCTGAAGCGCGTGCGTAACGAGATGGGCCTGACCAACGTCGAGATCATGGTGCCGTTCGTGCGCACCCTCGGCGAAGCGAGCCAGGTGGTCGACCTGCTGGCGGAAAACGGCCTGGCCCGTGGCGAAAACGGCTTGCGCGTGATCATGATGTGCGAGCTGCCATCCAACGCGATCCTGGCCGAAGAGTTCCTTGAGTTCTTCGACGGCTTCTCCATCGGTTCCAACGACCTGACCCAGTTGACCCTGGGCCTGGACCGCGATTCCGGGATCATCGCCCACCTGTTCGACGAGCGTAACCCGGCGGTCAAGAAGCTGCTCGCCAATGCGATTGCCGCCTGTAACAAGGCCGGTAAATACATCGGCATCTGCGGCCAGGGCCCTTCCGACCACCCGGACCTGGCCAAGTGGCTGATGGAGCAGGGCATCGAGAGCGTTTCGTTGAACCCGGACTCCGTGCTGGAAACCTGGTTCTTCCTGGCTGAGGGTCAGGCTGCGGTCTGATTGAGTGAAGGGGCCTGGTAGGCTGATGCCAGTCAGTCAAGCGAAATCCCTGTGGGAGCGAGCTTGCTCGCGATAGCTGAGTGTCAGTCAGAATTAATTTTGCTGACCCACCGCAATCGCGAGCAAGCTCGCTCCCACAGGTCCATGGCTGTATGTCTCCCAGCCCCTTTTGATTTGAAACAGGGCGGGCTCCACCAGGACGCCGCCCTTTTTTGTGCAAGAAGATCATGCAAAGCAGCAGCAACCTATTTCCTGTCGCCCTGATCAGCGCCGAGCGGCGCGGTGATCTGAGCGAAGATGTGTATCGCCTGAAACCTGGCAACAGCCCGGACTACAGCGTCGAAGTGGCCGTTACCCGCCTGGGCATGGCCGATGCCGGCGAGGTCCGTGGTGTTCCGGTGATCCTGCTCCACGGCAGTTTTTCCAACCGGCGCTTCTGGTATTCGCCCAAGGGCCTGGGGCTGGGAGCGTACCTGGTGCGCCTGGGGTTCGATGTCTGGATTCCCGAGATGCGTGGCCATGGGTTATCCCAGCGCAACCAGGGTTATCGCAATAACCGGGTCGCGGACTATGCCCGTTATGACTTGCCAGCCATCGGCGCTTTTGTGCGCGAGCAAAGCGGGCAAGTGCCCCACTGGATTGGCCATTCGTTGGGTGGTATCACCCTGGCGGCAGCCTTGGGCGGCCATTACCTGGGCGAGCCCGCCGTGGCGTCGGCAGCTTTTTTCGGCACCCAGGTCAGCCGCACGTACTGGCCCTTGAAAATCCCCCCGGTGGAGTGGAGCGGGCGCTTCATTCTCAAGCGTTTTGCCCAATTGTCCGGCCCAAGGCTCAAGCGCGGCCCGGAAGACGAGCCTATCGGCCTGGCCCTGGAGAGCATGCGCTGGTATGGCCTGTTCGGGCGTTTCGGCGATGCCGAGAAGAACTGGTGGGCCGGCCTTGCGGACGTGCAAGTGCCGGTACTGGCGGTGAGTGCCGCCGGCGATCAGCAGGATCCGACCTGGGCGTGTCGAAAACTTTTCGAGCAGATCGGTTCCGAGCGCAAGCAGTTTGTCTGCCTGGGCCGGGCGCAGGGCTTCGGTGAGGATTTCGGCCATGTCGAAATGCTTGTCAGCAAAGCCGCGCAAGCCGAGGTCTGGCCGCTGGTGGCGCGCTGGCTGGAAGATCAGCGCGCGCCGCTGTCGGCAGAACAGCCTCGCCTGGCCGAAGCGGTTTGAGGGAAGGCTCTGACAAGGGCATTCCGCTCTGGTCGGCTTGCGGCTAAGATATGACGCGCTACGTTGTTTCGGTCACAAACGGTTATTCATTCAGCCAGACGTCCAACCCTTGCAGGAGCTGCCCGATGAACCATTACCTCACGCCCGACCTGTGCGATACCTACCCGGACCTGGTGCAGGTGTTGGAACCGATGTTCAGCAATTTCGGTGGCCGCGACTCCTTTGGTGGTGAAATCGTGACCATCAAGTGCTTCGAAGACAATTCACTGGTCAAGGAGCAGGTTGAACTCGAAGGCAAGGGCAAAGTGCTGGTCGTCGATGGTGGCGGGTCGCTGCGGCGGGCCCTGTTAGGTGACATGCTGGCCGAGAAAGCGGCGAAGAATGGCTGGGAAGGGCTGGTGATCTACGGCTGCATCCGCGATGTCGACGTCATTGCCCAGACCGACCTCGGGGTCCAGGCCCTGGCCAGCCACCCGATGAAAACCGACAAGCGCGGCATTGGTGATCTTAATGTACCGGTGACCTTCGCTGGCGTGACGTTTCGCCCGGGCGAGTATGTCTATGCGGACAACAACGGCGTGATTGTTTCGCCGAGCCCGCTGAAAATGCCTGAATGAAGCGCTACAGCCATAAGGGATGAGGATGTTCGAGGAAGAAAACGCGCAGTGGGGATTGGTGCATGCCCTGGTGCTGGATGGTAAAGGCGGCGCGCGTTCGATAGCCCGGACCGAACTGGACGACTTGCAGTTGCAGGCTCATGAAAGCCTGTGGCTGCATTGGGACCGTAGTCATCCGCAAACCCACACGTGGTTGCGCAAATCCAGCGGCCTGAGCGAATTCAATTGCGACCTGCTGCTGGAAGAGAACACCCGGCCGCGCCTGCTGCCGCTGCCCAATGCCGAGCTGCTGCTGTTTCTTCGCGGGATCAACCTCAACCCGGGCGCGGAACCGGAAGACATGGTCTCGGTGCGCATCTTCGCCTCGGCCCAGCGGGTGATTTCCCTGCGTTTGCGCCCGTTGCGCGCCACCGATGAGTTGCTGGCGGAACTGGCCGAGGGCAAGGGGCCCAAGACGGCTTCGGAACTCATCCTTTATATGGCGCAATACCTGACCAACAAAGTCCAGGACCTGGTCACCTGTCTCTCGGAAATCGTCGACGGCGAGGAGGAAAAACTCGATACCGACGAACGGTACACTCCCGAGCACGACGCCATTTTGCATATCCGTCGAAGGGCGGCCGGACTGAAGCGATTCCTGGCCCCGCAGCGGGATATCTTCGGCCAGATGTCACGGATCAAATTGCCCTGGTTCGTCGAGGACGACGGCGACTACTGGAATGAATTGAACAACAGCCTGACCCGTTACCTGGAAGAGCTGGAGTTGACCCGGGAGCGCGTGGGGCTTGTGCTGGAGGCCGAGGACCGGCGTCTTTCGGTGCGCATGAACCGTACGATGTATCGCTTCGGCATCATCACCGGCATCTTCCTGCCGATGAGCTTTCTCACCGGGCTGCTGGGGATCAATGTCGGCGGCATTCCGTTTTCGGAAAGCCCCTACGGTTTCCTCGTTGCCTGCCTGTTGATGCTGTGCGTGGCCCTGGGGCAGTGGTGGCTGTTTCGCCGTTTGCGCTGGGTGTGACGAGGCTTCATGTGACCCGACGAAATCTGATCGCGTCTTCCACAGACATCACGAGAGGTGCGCGTATGCACGATCCGTTTGAACAGTCTCTGCGCGACATGCTCAAGGCCTCGCCGTCCAGCCGGGACGACGACGCATGCCTGGGACGCGTACTCAAAACCGCCAACCGTCAGGTTGGCGCCGGTGATCTTTTCAGCCTGCTGGGCCGCTGGCTGCCCGCGCTGATGATCGCCCTGAACAACGGGTCGGCCCATGTCTCGCCGGTCTCCCGTCGCAAACCCGTTACTCGCACCGCTGATAAGGCTGACTGAATATGGAACTTGATCTCTGGACCCAGAGCCTCGTCACGGCAATGACTGCGTTGTGGACCAAAGTGGCTAACTTCATCCCCAACCTCTTTGGCGCCCTGGTGGTGCTGTTGCTGGGTTTCGTGGTGGCCAAGCTCCTCGACACGCTGCTCTCCAAATTGCTCGCCAAACTTGGCCTCGACCGCCTGATGGGCGGCACCGGCCTGACCAAGTTGTTGTCGCGTGGCGGCATCCAGGTTCCGATCTCGACGCTGGTCGGCAAGATCGTCTACTGGTTCGTCCTTCTTATTTTCCTGGTTTCGGCGGCTGAGTCCCTGGGGCTGGAACGGGTCTCGGCTACGCTCGACATGCTTGCGCTCTATCTGCCAAAGGTCTTCGGTGCCGCGCTGGTGCTGCTGGTGGGCGTACTGCTGGCGCAGCTGGCCAACGGGCTGGTGCGTGGCGCGGCCGAGGGCGTCGGGCTGGATTATGCCTCGGGCGTTGGGCGTATCGCCCAGGGCCTGGTGATCATCATCAGTATTTCGGTTGCGATCAGCCAGTTGGAGGTCAAGACGGACCTGCTCAACCACGTGATCGTGATCGTCCTGATTACCGTTGGTCTGGCGGTCGCGCTGGCAATGGGCTTGGGGAGCCGGGAAATCGCCGGTCAGATTCTTGCGGGAATCTATGTGCGTGAATTGTATGAGGTTGGGCAACAAGTGCGTGTTGGCGAGGTCGAAGGCCAGATCGAAGAGATCGGCACGGTGAAAACCACATTGCTGACCGAGGAGGGCGAACTGGTATCGCTGTCTAATCGGATCCTGCTTGAGCAGCATGTGAGTAGCCGCTAACCCGGCAAATCCTGCTAATGTATGCCGCCGCAAAATCCCCGCCACGGCGGGTTGCGGCGCACATTGACCTAGACTGTCGGCCCGACTTGTTTTGAACAAACCCCAATCGCTATCCACGCGCTACGACCCCCGTGATCTCTCTGATGAGGAGTTGGTCGCGCGCGCGCATACGGAGCTGTTCCACGTCACGCGCGCCTATGAAGAGTTGATGCGCCGTTACCAGAGAACTTTATTTAACGTTTGTGCACGATATCTTGGGAACGATCGCGATGCTGATGATGTCTGTCAGGAGGTGATGTTGAAGGTGCTTTACGGGTTGAAGAACTTCGAGGGGAAATCGAAGTTCAAGACCTGGCTGTACAGCATCACCTACAACGAATGCATCACGCAGTATCGAAAGGAACGGCGAAAGCGTCGCTTGATGGACGCTTTGAGCCTGGACCCCCTCGAGGAAGCGTCTGAAGAAAAGGCGCCCAAGCCCGAGGAAAAGGGTGGGCTCGACCGCTGGCTGGTTTATGTGAACCCGATCGATCGGGAGATTCTGGTGCTACGATTTGTCGCAGAACTGGAATTCCAGGAGATCGCAGACATAATGCATATGGGTTTGAGCGCGACAAAAATGCGTTACAAGCGCGCGCTCGATAAGCTGCGTGAGAAATTTGCAGGCATTGCCGAAACTTAGTTCGGCGCAAATATCTCTTACGTGTAGGCAAGTTCTGATAGACTTGCCGCCGAGTTGTCCCCCGGTTTGCGGGACTGCTTCACAATCACCAGATGGGGATTTAACGGATGAAACTGAAAAACACCTTGGGCTTTGCCATTGGTTCTTTGATTGCTGCCACTTCGTTCGGCGCTCTGGCACAAGGCCAAGGCGCAGTTGAAATCGAAGGCTTCGCCAAGAAAGAAATGTTCGACAGCGCTCGTGATTTCAAGAACAACGGCAACCTGTTTGGCGGTTCGGTTGGTTACTTCCTGACCGACGACGTTGAACTGCGTCTGGCCTACGACGAAGTGCACAACGCACGTACCGACGACGGCACTAACGTCAAGGGCGCCAACACCGCTCTGGACGCTCTGTACCACTTCAACAACCCAGGCGACATGCTGCGTCCTTACGTCTCTGCCGGTTTCTCGGACCAGAGCATCGACCAGAATGGCAGCAACGGTCGTAACCGTTCTACCTTCGCCAACGTTGGTGGCGGCGCCAAGCTGTATTTCACTGACAACTTCTACGCCCGTGCCGGCGTTGAAGCTCAGTACAACATCGACCAGGGCGACACCGAGTGGGCGCCTAGCGTTGGTATCGGTGTGAACTTCGGTGGCGGTTCCAAGCCAGCCGCTGCTCCAGTTCCAGCACCTGCTGAAGTCTGCTCCGACAGCGACAACGATGGCGTGTGCGACAACGTCGACAAGTGCCCTGACACCCCAGCCAACGTAACTGTTGACGCTGATGGCTGCCCAGCTGTTGCTGAAGTCGTACGTGTTGAGCTGGACGTCAAGTTCGACTTCGACAAGTCGGTCGTTAAAGAAAACAGCTACGGCGACATCAAGAACCTGGCTGATTTCATGAAGCAGTACCCATCCACCAGCACCACTGTTGAAGGTCACACTGACTCCGTCGGTCCTGACGCTTACAACCAGAAGCTGTCCGAGCGTCGTGCAAACGCCGTCAAGCAGGTTCTGACCAACCAGTACGGTGTTGAATCGTCCCGCGTTCAGTCTGTTGGCTACGGCGAATCCCGCCCAGTTGCTGACAACGCCACTGAAGCTGGTCGTGCAGTTAACCGTCGCGTAGAAGCGCAGGTTGAAGCCCAAGCTAAGTAATTAGCCCAAAGCTTTGGAAAGCCCGGCTCAGGCCGGGCTTTTCTTTGCCTGCGATTTGGTGGATCAGTGGCCGGTTGGAAAAACCTGGAACCTGTGGGAGCGAGCTTGCTCGCGAATGCGGCTTTTCAACCGGCATATCTTTACCGGTCGTACTCCGATTCTATTGTGGGAGCGAGCTTGCTCGCGATGGCGGCCTGGCAGTCGGCCTGGGGTTTGTTGACGGGGTACATATCCGTTGCTGCGGTGACGGCGGCTTAGGGTTCCGCCCTTACGGCGGGTCACTTTTTTCAGACGCCAAAAAAGTAACCCAAAACGCTTGCCCCACCACTCGGCACCTCGCCAAGGCTCGGTGTGCCCTCACTCCGGCATTGCTCCGTGGGCCCGCCGCGAAGGGCCATCCATGGCCCAGCGCGGCTAACCCGGCATCCATGCCGGGTTGCCCACTGCGCAATGCCTGCGTTCGGCCAGCGTGGTTAACGGGGCGTTTCAGATCAAGATCAAGATCAAGATCAGGATCAGGATCAGGATCAGGATCAAGAGCGAGGCGGTCTGATAGGCGGCCTGTCTCTTCAGCTTTGCCCCGATCTAACTGTGGGAGCGAGCCTGCTCGCGAATGTGGCTTTTCAACCGGCATATCTTTACCGGTCGTACTCCGATTGTATTGTGGGAGCGAGCTTGCTCGCGATGGCGGCCTGGCAGTCGGCCTGGGGTTTGTTGACGGGGTACATATCCGTTGCTGCGGTAACGGCTGCTTAGGGTTCCGCCCTTACGGCGGGTCACTTTTTTCAGACGCCAAAAAAGTAACCAAAAAGGCTTTGCCCCACCACTCGGTGCCTCGCCAAGGCTCGGCATGCCCTCACTTCGGCATCGCTCCGTGGGCCCGCCGCGAAGGGCCGTCCCTGGCCCAGCGCGGCTATCCCGGCATCCATGCCGGGATGCCCACTGCACAATGCCTGCGTTCGGCCAGCGTGGTTAACGGGGCGTTTCAGATCAAGATCAAGATCAAGATCAAGATCAAGATCAAGATCAAGATCAAGATCAAGATCAAGATCAGGATCAGGATCAGGATCAAGATCAAGATCAGGATCAAGAGCGAGGCGGTCTGATAGGCGGCCTGTCTCTTCAGCTTTGCCCCGATCTAACTGTGGGAGCGAGCCTGCTCGCGAATGCGGTGTGTCAGTCGCCATTGAGGTTGCCGATAGATTGCCATCGCGAGCAGGCTCGCTCCCACGTTGGGTAAGGGGTTGTCTGTTACTGGGCTGATGCCTGGGCGAAGACCGGCGGGGAGGCAGCCAGTTCGGCTGCACCGGCCACCGCGCCAATCACCAGGATCGCCGGGCTCTTGAGTTGAAACGCGACGGCATCGGTCTCCATCGAGGCCAGGTCGCTGCGGCAGTCACGTTGATGGGGCAGGGAGGCGTTTTCGATCATCGCTACCGGCGTGTCCGCTGCCAGTCCGCCGGCCAGCAGTTGCTCACGGATCTCGCTCAGTTTCGCCACGCCCATGTACACCACCAGGGTCGTGCCACTTTGCGCCAGGGCTTGCCAGTTCAGGCTGCTGCCGTCCTGGGTGTGAGCCGTTACCAGGGTCACGCCCCGGGCAACCCCGCGCAGGGTCAGTGGGATGTCGCACTGGGTCGCGCCCGCAAGACCGGCGGTGATGCCATTGACCAGCTCCACCTCGACACCGTGCTCGCGCAGCCACTGGGCTTCTTCACCGCCCCGGCCGAAGATGCACGGGTCGCCGCCTTTGAGGCGCACCACGCATTTGCCTTGGCGGGCATAACGCAACATCAGCCGGTGGATAAACGCCTGGGGAGTGGAGCGGCAGCCGCCGCGCTTGCCGACGGCGATGATGCGCGCACTGGGGCAATGCTCCAGCACCGCGTCGTTGACCAGGTCGTCGATCAACACCACGTCGGCCTCGCACAGGGCGCGCACGGCTTTGAGGGTCAGCAATTCAGGGTCGCCAGGACCCGCACCTACCAGCCAGACTTTTGCGTTCATAGTGTTTTCCTCACGAGATCGCGGCGACCGGTTGCGCGGTGGCAACCAGCAGGCGCTTGATTTCCGGTACGCAGGAACCGCACTGCGTGCCGCAGCCCAGTTCTTTTTTCAGGCCCTGCAAATCCAGGCCGCGCTCGATGCCCGCGCAAACCGCACGCTGGCTGACATTCATGCAGTTGCACAGCGTCTTCCCACCAGCCGTGGCGGTGCCGGTGTTACCCGGCGGTGCGCTCAAGGGGGCCAGCAGCCAGCGCCGCAACTGGTCGTCGGCGCGCCCTTCCAACCAGAGGTTTTGCAACCAATGCCGGGCCAGGGTTTCGCCGGCCAGGCGAATGGCGGTGATGCGGCTGTTTTCGATCCGTACCCGCTTGCCAATGGCGCGGCGCGGGTCGTCATAGGCCAGGACCGGACCTTCGATCAGTCCCAGCTGTTCGTCGATCGCCTGCAAAAGCTGCGGTTCGGGCGCCACGGCGCTGGCAGCGCGTATCAGCAACGCTGGACGGTCGCGGCCGGTCAGGCTAAGGCTGACGTAGGCAAACGCCTCACACAGCGGACGCAACGCCTCCAGATGCTGTTGAACATTGCCTTCAACCAGAGCGAAAAGCTGCCAGGGCAGGTTCACCGGTTCCAGGCGTACGCCGCTGTGCTTGAGTTCCGGCTGTTTCGACAACGGGTCGAACGCCGGTTGAGTCAGGGTGTTGACCCCGCCCTTGAGAAACCGGTCGCCCCAGTGCATGGGCAGGAAGGCCTGGCCGGGGCGCACGCTGTCGTCGCTGTCCACGGCCACGATCACGCTGCCGCGACGGCTCTTGAGGCTGACCAGGTCGCCAGACTGCAGGCGATGGCGAAGCAATTCGTCGGGATGCAGGCTGAGCACCGCTTCGTTCACATGGCCGAATAACTGCGCGGCGGTACCGGTACGGCTCATCCCGTGCCACTGGTCGCGCAGCCGACCGGTGTTCAGCGTCAGGGGGTAGCGTGCGTCGCGCAATTCCTTGGCGGCGCGATAAGGGTCGGCCACGAATCGGGCGCGGCCGCTGTCAGTCGGGAAAATCCCGTCCCCGTACAAGCGCGCCGTTCCGACCGTGGCGCCCTCCGGGAAGGGCCATTGCTGAGGGCCGAGGCGGTCGATCACGTCATGGCTGATGCCGGACAGGTCCAGGTCGCGGCCACGGGTCAGTTGCTTGTATTCATCGAACAAATGGGCGGGGGTTTCAAAGGCGAACAGGCTGGGCTGGCCGGGGCGCAGGCGTTTCTCCAGTCGTTGTGCGAAATCCACGGTGATCGCCCAGTCCGGCCGAGCTTCACCCGGTGCGTTTATCGCTCGGCGAACGTGGGAAATGCGTCGTTCGGAGTTGGTGACCGAGCCTTCTTTTTCGCCCCAACTGGCCGCCGGCAGCAGCAGGTCGGCAAAGGCGGCGGTTTCGGTAGTCCGGAAGGCCTCTTGCAACACCACGAACGGGCAGGCTTGCAGGGCTTCGCGGACGGCGGCCTGGTCCGGCATCGACTGGGCCGGGTTGGTGCAGGCGATCCACAGGGCCTTGATCTTGCCGCTGCGAACCTGCTCGAACAATTCGATGGCGCTCAAGCCGGTGGTGCTTGGCAGTTGCTCAACGCCCCAATAGCTGGCGACCTCGGCGCGATGCTCCGGATTGCCGGCTTCGCGATGGCCCGGCAGCAGGTTGGACAGGCTGCCGGTTTCGCGCCCGCCCATGGCGTTGGGCTGGCCGGTCAGCGAGAACGGTCCCGCGCCCGGTCGGCCTATCTGGCCGGTGGCAAGGTGCAGATTGATCAGCGCGCTGTTTTTTGCGCTGCCGGCAGTCGACTGGTTCAAGCCCATGCACCACAACGAGAGGAAACTTGGCGAGGTGCCGACCCACTCGGCGCATTGGTGCAGTTGCTCGACGCTGATCCCGCACAGCTGGGCAACCATGGCGGGGGGGTAGTCGCGCACCAGGTTCTTCAGGTCCGCCAGGCCTTCGGTGTGGGCCTTGATGAAGCTGCGGTCGACCCAGTCTTCCCACAGCAGCAGATGCAAGATCCCGTGGAACAAGGCGACATCGGTGCCAGGCAGGATCGCCAGGTGCAGGTCTGCCAGGTCGCAGGTGTCGGTGCGCCGAGGGTCGATGACGATGACTTTCATCTGCGGCCGGCGGGATTTGGCTTCTTCGAGCCGACGAAACAGGATGGGATGGGCGTAGGCCATGTTACTGCCGACGATCATCACGCAGTCGCTCAGCTCCAGATCCTCATAGCTGCACGGTGGCGCGTCGGCGCCCAGGCTGCGCTTGTAGCCCATCACGGCGGAAGACATGCACAGCCGGGAATTGCTGTCGATGTTGTTGGTACCGACCAGCGCCCGGGCGAGTTTGTTGAAGGCGTAGTAATCCTCGGTCAGCAGTTGGCCGGAGATGTAGAAGGCGACGCTGTCCGGTCCGTGCTCGGCAATCGTGTCGGCGAAGACGTTGGCGGCATGGTCCAGGGCGCTGTCCCAATCGGTACGGCCACGGGCCAGGCCTTTGCCCAGCCGCAGTTCGGGATAGAGGGCGCGCGCGGCGAGGTCGCCGGTCAAGTGCAGGGTCGAGCCCTTGCTGCACAATTTGCCGAAGTTGGCCGGATGGGTGGGATCGCCACTGACGCCGAGAATGCGCTCGCCGTCATGTTCGATCAGCACGCCGCAACCGACCCCGCAGTAACAGCAGGTCGAGGCAGTCGTCTGGCGGTTCATCAGCTTGCGTCCCGCAGGGCCAGCATCACCCGGCCGTTCTCGACGCGGGCCGAATGATGATGGGCGCAGCCCACGTCCGGGGCCTGGGCCTCACCGGTTTCCAGATCGATCTGCCAGTTGTGCAGCGGACAGGCCACGCGCTTGCCGTAGATCAATCCTTGGGACAGCGGACCGCCCTTGTGCGGGCAACGGTCGTCGAGTGCGAATACTTCATCGTCGCTGGTGCGAAAAATCGCGATATCGCCTTTCGGCCCGTTGATGATGCGTGAGCCCAAGGCGTTGATGTCTTCCAGCGCGCAGATATCCAGCCAGTTCATGCCAGTACCTCCAGGTTCTTCACGGGGATGACCTCGAACTCTTTTTTCAGTTGCGGTTGTTCCAGCCGTTGTTTCCAGGGGTCCTGCTCCAGCGACAGGGAGAACTTCAGGCGCTCGTGCAGGGCCTTGCGCCGCTCCGGGTCTTCCAGCACGGCTTTCTTGATGTGTTCCATGCCGACTCGCTGCATGTAGTGCACGGTGCGTTCGAGGTAGAAGGCTTCTTCGCGGTACAGCTGCAGGAAGGCGCCGTTGTATTCGCGCACTTCTTCGGCGGTCTTGAGCTTGACGAAGAACTCGGCGACCTCGGTCTTGATCCCGCCGTTGCCACCGATGTACATCTCCCAGCCGGAATCTACGCCGATGATGCCGACGTCCTTGATGCCCGCTTCCGAGCAGTTGCGTGGGCAACCGGAGACCGCCAGCTTCACCTTGTGCGGCGACCACATGTTGAACAGGTCGTGCTCCAGCTCGATGCCCAATTGGGTGGAATTCTGCGTGCCGAAGCGGCAGAACTCGCTGCCCACGCAAGTCTTCACGGTGCGAATGGATTTGCCATAGGCGTGGCCGGACGGCATGTCGAGGTCTTTCCAGACGCCGGGCAGGTCTTGCTTCCTGATGCCCAGCAGGTCGATACGCTGGCCGCCGGTGACCTTGACCATGGGCACGTTGTATTTGTCGGCCACGTCGGCGATGCGGCGCAGCTCGGATGGGTTGGTCACGCCGCCCCACATCCGTGGGACCACCGAGTAGGTGCCGTCCTTCTGGATGTTGGCGTGGGCGCGTTCGTTGATCAGGCGCGACTGCGGGTCATCCTGGGCTTCGCCGGGCCAGGTGGAAATCAGGTAGTAGTTCAGGGCCGGACGGCAAGTGGCGCAGCCGTTCGGCGTGCGCCAGTTCAAGTAGCCCATGGTCCCGGCGATGGTCAGCAGGTGCTGGTCGCGGATCGCCTGGCGGATCTGCCCATGGTTGAGGTCGCTGCAACCGCAGATGGCTTTTTCGCTTTTTGGCTTTACGTCCGCCGCGCCGCCGACGGTGTTGATCAGGATCTGTTCCACCAGGCCGGCGCAGGAGCCGCAGGAGCTCGCGGCCTTGGTGTGCTTTTTCACGTCATCGACGCTGAACAGGCCGTGTTCCTGGATCGCCTTGACGATGGTGCCCTTGCACACGCCATTGCAGCCGCAGACTTCGGCGGTGTCGGCCATGCTCATGGCTTTGTCCTGGCCTTGGTGGCCGACGTCGCCTAAAGCGTTTTCCCCAAACATCAGGTGATCGCGGATCTCGCTGATGCCGTGGTTCTCACGGATCTGACGGAAATACCAGCCGCCGTCCGCGGTATCGCCGTACAGGCAGGCACCCACCAACACGTCATCCTTGATCACCAGTTTCTTGTAGACGCCGCCAATCGGATCGGAAAGGGTGATGGTCTCGGTGCCTTCGCCGCCCATGAAATCCCCGGCGGAGAACAGATCGATACCGGTGACTTTCAACTTGGTCGACGTCACCGAACCCTTGTAAGTGGCGAAGCCCAATTGCGCGAGGTGATTGGCGCAGACCTTGGCTTGCTCGAACAGCGGCGCCACCAGGCCATAGGCGGTGCCGCGATGGTTGGCGCACTCGCCGATGGCGTAGATGCGCGGGTCATAGGTTTGCATCGTGTCGTTGACGAGGATTCCGCGATTGCACGGAATGCCCGATTTTTCCGCCAGTTCGGTATTGGGCCGGATACCGGCAGCCATCACCACCAGGTCGGCGGGAATGATGTCGCCGTTCTTGAACTGGACCGAGCCGACCCGGCCGTTGCCGGCGTCGTGCAAGGCCTGGGTCTGCTCGCCGAGGCGGAATTTCAGGCCACGGTTTTCCAGGGCGGTTTGCAGCAGCTGGCCGCTGGTCTTGTCCAGTTGGCGTTCCAGCAGCCATTCGCCGATGTGCACCACGGTTACGTCCATGCCGCGCAGTTTCAAGCCGTTGGCGGCTTCCAGGCCGAGCAGGCCGCCACCGATGACCACCGCGTGCTTGTGGGTCTTGGCCGTGTTGATCATGGCCTGGGTGTCGGCGATGTCGCGGTAGCCGATCACGCCATCCAGAGTGTTGCCAGGGATCGGCAGGATGAACGGCGTGGAGCCGGTGGCGATGAGCAGGCGATCGTATTTGGCTTCGCTGCCGTCTTCGGCGATGACCCGGCGCTTGACCCGGTCGATCTCCACCACCTTGCGGTTGAGCAGCAGCTTGATGTTGTTGTCCAGGTACCAGCTCAGGTCGTTGAGCACGATTTCTTCGAATGTCTGTTCCCCGGCCAGCACGGGCGAGAGCAGGATGCGGTTGTAGTTGGTGTGGGGCTCGGCGCCGAAGACCGTGATGTCGTAGAGCTCGTTGCTCAGTTTGAGCAGTTCCTCGAGGGTGCGAACCCCGGCCATGCCGTTGCCGATCATTACCAGTTTGAGTTTTTTCATCAGGGTTCTCCGCAAGCTCAGGCCCGTTTCATCACGGCGGTCGGGCTGGCTCGGCAATTTTTTCGAAAACAAAAAAAGGCGTCTCGCTAGCAAACTAGCGAGGACGCCTTTGTCCTGGTCCCGTTCTCTCGGGAAGCACCGCCTTCATCGTTGGAAGCGTTGCTTTATGTATGGTGGAAGAGGTTATGCAGTGGTTGTGCCAAGTGGCGCGAGGGCTTGGATTTACTGGAGGAGGCGCGGATTGGCCGCGTTGCGGGGGGATTTATTGCACCGAATCAAAGCGTGTTGCCCGGTAATGGAGCGTGGCAGGGCTGGCGAGAAGGCTTTTGTGGCGAGGGAGCTTGCTCCCGCTGGGCTGCGAAGCAGACCCAAAAAAACGGCGACCGCTGCGCGCTCGAGCGGGAGCAAGCTCCCTCGCCACGGTGGTTATGAGTGAAACACCAGAAACAGCAGCACAACATTCACCACCAACGACACCAGCGCCAACGTCCGCCAGACCTTCAGCGGCTCCCGCTCAAGCAATGGCCGGGGCCTTACGCTCAAGCTTCGCCGCTCGCCCTGTTCCAGCTGCAACAGCCATTCTTCAGCCGTTTCAAAGCGCTGCGCAGGGTCTGCCGCCACGGCGCGTTCCAGGCTTTGCCCGAGCCATTCGGGCAGGTCCGGTCGATAACGATTGGCGCTCACGGGCACACCAAAGCGCGGTCGCTGGAAGGCTTCGATTTCGCCGTAGGGGTATTGCCCGGTCAGCAGGAAATACAAGGTCACGCCGACCGCATACAAATCCTGTTGCGCCGTCGGCGCGGCGCCGCCGAAGGCTTCCGGCGCTATGTAGCTGGGGGTGCCAGGCAAAACGTTGGCCTGGTCTTCGGACAAACCGGGGCAGTACGCCAGGCCAAAATCCAGCAAGCGCAACTCCCCATCGTCGCCCTGGTGCAGGTTTTCCGGCTTGATGTCGCGGTGGTAGATCTGTCTTCGATGCAACAGGCCCACCGCGCGTACCAGTCGCTGCGCCAGCTCCAGCCATTGAGCCAGGGGCAACGGACCGCTTTGGTTGAACAGCTCGGCCAGGGTCACGCCCGAATATTCACGCATCACGTAGTACAGATGTTGGCGCTGGGGGACGCCATGCACCTCCGGAAACTGCCGACCCGCGACCCGCTTGAGAAACCATTCCTCCGATAACAGCGCCTGGCCGGCGCGGGTGTCGTCCCGTAGCTGCACGGGCAAGGTTTTCAACAGCCAGGATTGGCCGTGACCATCGTGTACCCGGTAGAGCAACGACTGCTGGCTCTGGCCGAGCAGGCTTTCGATCTGCCAGCCTTCGAACACCTGGCCCGCCTTCAGTGCAGGGGGCAGCGGCCACTGTTGCAGTTGGATCAGCGCGTCGCCGATGCTCGCTTCGCCCACCGCATCGACCCGCACCAACAGCGCGCTGGCGTTGTCCTGGCTACCGGCCAGGTGCGCGGCGTTGACCAGCGTCTGCGCCGCGCGATCCAGGTCTGGCTGGTCGCGCAGGATGCCGGCAATGGCCGTGTCTCCCAGTACCGCCCAGACGCCGTCGCTGAGCAGCACGAAGGTTTCATCTTCACGCAGCTCACCGTCGAGGAAGTCGAGTATCAAATGCTGATCCAGCCCCAAGGCACGCTTGAGCACATGTTGCATGCCCTGTTGTTCCCAGACGTGATCTTCGCTGACCCGTTGCAAATGGTCGGCGTGCCACCGGTAGACCCGGCAATCGCCGACGTGCGCCAGGGTGAAGCGCCGCCCCCGCAGGACCAGCGCGCTGACCGTGGTCAGCAGCGGTTGGCCGCCGCCGTTGGCTTGCAGCCAGCGATTCTGCGCCAGCAGCAGCCGGTCCAGCGCCTGGGCCACGCCCCAGGTCTGCGGCGTGGAATAGTAGTCCAGGGCGAGTGCCTGCAAGGTCGAACGCGCGGCCAATCCGCCATCGGCGCATTGGCTCACGCCGTCGGCGATGGCGAACAGGTAACCCTTGCTGGCGGCCAGGGCCGGGGCGGGAGTGACCAGGCGCAGGGCGTCCTGGTTTTCCTCTCGGGGACCCGTGGCGCTGGCTTCGGCAAAACTCAGTTGCAGGCTCATGGTTGCAGGTTATACCCGAGCCGCGGTGACCGCTGCCGAACCCCAGGTGGTCCTCCAGCGACGCTTGACCCCGTGCAGGCCGAACCAGGCCAGAACACCGAGGCTGGCGAACAACCACAGCGCCAGCTGGTAGCTGCCGGTGCTCTGCTTGATCGCGCCCATGCCCGCCGCCAGGGCGAAGCCGCCGATGCCGCCGGCCATGCCGATCAGCCCGGTCATCACGCCGATCTCGCGACGGAAACGTTGTGGCACCAGTTGGAACACCGCGCCGTTGCCCGCACCCAGGCCGAGCATGGTGCAGACGAACAGGGCCAGCGCCGCGTAGGAACTCGGCAGGTTGAAGCCGACCGCGGCGATGCAGACAGCCGCCACGGTGTACATGCCCAGCAAGGTGCGGATGCCGCCGAAACGGTCCGCCAGCGCGCCACCCAAGGGCCGCATCAGGCTGCCACCGAAAACGCAGGCCGCGGTGTAGTAGCCGGCGGTCACCGGGCTCAGGCCATATTGGTCGTTGAAGTAGCCGGGCAGGGCGCTGGCCAGGCCGATGAAGCCGCCGAAGGTCACGCTGTAGAAGAACATGAACCACCAGCTGTCGCGGTCACCGAGGGCCTTGAGGTAGTCAGCCATGGATTTGGCCTTGGGCCGCTCCGGGGCGTTCTTGGCCAGCCAGGCGAACAAGACCAGGGTAATCACCAGCGGGATCACCGCGAAGCCGAACACGTTGGTCCAGCCGAAGGCCACCGCCATCACCGGAGCGATCAACGCGGCAAGCACGGTGCCCGAGTTACCGGCACCGGCGATGCCCATGGCCTTGCCCTGGTGCTGTGGTGGATACCACTGGGAAGCCAGCGGCAGGGCCACGGCGAACGAAGCGCCGGCCACGCCCAGAAACAGGCCCAGCAGCAAGGCTTGTTCGTAGCTGTGGATGCCCAGTTTCCAGGCGCAGAACAGCGCGCCGATCACGATCACCTGGCCGACCATGCCGGCGGTCTTCGGTGAAATGCGGTCGGCCAGCAGGCCCATGAACAGGCGCAGCACGGCGCCGGCGAGGATTGGCGTCGCGACCATCAGGCCGCGTTGCTGGGTGGTCAGGTGCAGGTCGGCGGAGATCTGTACCGCCAATGGACCGAGCAGGTACCAGACCATGAAGCTCAGGTCGAAATAGAGGAAGGCCGCGAACAATGTCGGGGTGTGGCCGGATTTCCAGAAGCTTGAATTCATCGCGCACCTCAGCTGTAAAAGTCTCGAGAAATGAGTCAGTGCTTTGAGCAGTGCGCCGTCTGTGGTCGCACCACCGGCCCCGCGGGGCCAAAACAAAAAAACGCCGCAACCCGGATCGCCAGAGAGGCGAGGAGGGTGTGCGACGTCTTTGTCGTAGGTGGGGCAACCGCCGTTGGTTACCTGTGGGGTTGCTTAAGCGAGATCTGTGCCAACCTGCGAGGTTCGGGGGAGGCCTTCGCGAGCAGGCTCGCTCCCACAGGTGATTGGTGGCGTTCGCGATGCTGCGTTCACCCTGGAGTTCATGTGGGAGCGAGCTTGCTCGCGATGACGGTGGGTCAGTCGATATCGATGTTGAACGTTAGAATGCCATCGCGAGCAAGCTCGCTCCCACAATGGATCAGAGGTGTTCTCCGAACCTGTGGGAGCGAGCCTGCTCGCGAAGGCGTCTGGCCAGGCGCTACAAGGCTTTCAGCCGAGCAACTCGTTCATGGCAATGATCTGCTCCGCCACCTGGATCAGCTTCTGCTGGCGGCTCATGGCTTGGCGGCGCATCAGGGTGTAGGCCTGTTCCTCGTTGCAGTCCTTCATCTTCATCAGCATGCCCTTGGCCAGTTCGATGCGCTTGCGTTCGGCCAGTTGCTGGTCTCGGGCCAGGAGTTGCGCGCGCAGGGCCTGGTCGCTTTCGAAGCGGGCCATGGCCACGTCGAGGATCGGTTGCAGGCGTGCGGCATGGATGCCTTCGACGATGTAGGCGCTGACGCCTGACTTGATCGCCTGGCGCATCACATCCGGGTCGTGCTCGTCGGTAAACATGACGATCGGTCGTGGCTGGTCACGACTGACCAGCACCACTTGCTCCATGACGTCGCGCCCGGGTGACTCGGTATCGATCAGGATCACGTCCGGACGCACCGTTTCGACGCGCGCCGGCAGGTCGATGGTCAATCCGGATTCGTCGATCACTTCGAATCCGGCTTCAATCAGGGCCGCCTTGAGACGCCCGACTTTTTTCGCGGTGTCGTTGATCAGCAGGATACGCAGCATAATCGAGGCTCCTGTCAGCGGCTGGCGAGAAGGGGAGCCGCATCGCTCAAGGCGTGCAGTTTGAAGCTGCGGGCATACCCGACCGGGTCCGAGCCGTCCCAGGTCGTGCCGTCGATCAGTTGACTGCTGCGCATGTCCTGGCGAGGCGACGTCACGCCCAGCGCCGCGCAGGCTTCACGATACAGCTTGAGCTGTTGGACCTGGCAGGCCACGGCCAGGTAGTCCGGGTCTTCGCGCAGCAGACCCCAGCGCCGGAACTGGGTCATGAACCACATCCCGTCGGACAGGTACGGCAGGTTCACCTCGCCGTCCCCATGAAAGCGCATGGCGTGGGGATCCTGCCAGCTGTTGCCCAGGCCATCGGAATAAATCCCGAGCAGGCGCGGCTCGATGCAATCGAGCGGAGCGTCGAGGTATTCCGGGGCGCTCAACAATTGCGCGGTACTGCGGCGGTTTTCAGTGCTTTGTTCGATGAAGCGGCTGGCTTCGAGGATGGCCATCACCAGCGCGCGGGCAGTGTTGGGGTATTGCTCGACAAACGCGCGGGTACAACCCAGGACTTTCTCCGGGTGGTCGGGCCAGATGGTCTGGGTAGTCGCCAGGGTAAAACCGAGGTTCTGCTTCACGGCGCTGGCGCACCAGGGCTCGCCGACGCAGAAACCATCGATGCGCCCGGCTTGCAGGTGCGCGATCATCTGCGGCGGTGGCACCACTACGCTGTCGACATCCGACAACGGATGGATGCCCTGGGCGGCGAGCCAGTAATAGAGCCACATGGCATGGGTGCCGGTGGGAAAGGTCTGGGCGAAGGTCAGTTTCGGGCGAGTTTGGTGCACATGCTGCTCCAGTGCCTCAGGACTGGTCACGCCTTGCGCCTGCAAACCATGGGACAGGTTGATGCTCTGGCCGTTCTGGTTCAGCCCCATCAGCACGGCCATGTCGGTCGGCGCGACGCCGCCGATGCCCAGGTGCACGGCATAAACCAGGCCGTACAGGCTGTGGGCCGCGTCGATTTCACCGCTGACCAGTTTGTCCCGCAGGTTGGCCCAGGAGGCCTGGCGCTTGAGGTTCAGCGTCAAGCCGTAGGGCTGGGCGAAGCCCTGGGTGGCGGCCACGACCACCGGGGCGCAGTCGCTCAGGGCCATGAAGCCGAGGTTGATCGCGCTCTTTTCCGGGGCATCGCTGCCATTGACCCAAGCCAGGGGGGTGGCTGGAATTTCATTCATCGCGCATCACCTTCCGCATAAAAAAGCGCCGTGCCCGGACCGATGCCAGAGCAAGGCCGGAGGACGACGCCGTTGTCCTTGAAACAGTGTGGCACTCATTCCGCCATTGGGATGGGTGCCGATGAACACGAAGGGTGCAAGGCATATGCCAGCTCGCGCCTCATCACCTTCCCATCAGGATTGCGGACGGCGTGCCTTGCATCCTGTCGCTCCTTTCATCGCCACCTGGCAAGGAGACGGATGTGCAGGAAAAATCGTTTTGCTTCCCGGCCTCGCCTGATCTGCGCGGGCGAGTGCTGCACCTGCGTGTTGCCCTGGGCCCGGTTCAACTGAACGCGGGGCAGCCGGGCCTCGGTCAGACACTGCCGTCCGGGTGGGAGGGGCTGCTGGTGCTGAGCGATTCGCTGCAATTTCACGGCGGCGAATTGCACGTCACGCCGATTGACGAAGCGCCGTTGGTAAAGCTACTGGCTTTTTTCGACATGAGCGCTGCCTTCTCCGGGCAAAAGGCTGATGTTGCGCCGTGGGCGCTGTTGCCGGTAAACGAAGAAATCGTCCGCTCGCCGCAGCGCCTTGAACGCTGGTACATCGAGCAGGCGATGCGCGGCACCGAGGCCTATCACGCGGTGGCCAACCTGTTGCGTCACCAGGAAAGTTACGGGCTGGTGCGTTTTCTGTTGGAGCAGGGCACTCACAGCGAAAAGCTCAACACCCTGGCACAGCGCTACGGCGTCTCGGTTTCGCATTTTCGCCGGCTTTGCCGACAGGCCCTGGGGAGCGCGGCCAAACCGGCCCTGCGTGGTTGGCGTACGGCCCGGGCGTTGCTGGACATGAGCCTGCAGGACGGTTCCCTGACCGACGTGGCGCTGGAGTTCGGCTTTGCCTCTTCTTCGCATTTCTCTCGGGAGATTCGTCAATTGGTGGGTTTTACGCCCAGCAGCCTGGCTGACATTACCTACTTGCCCAGGCCAGTGAACCGATGAAACGCCGATTGTCCCTTACCGCTCTTCTCGTCTATTGCCTGGGCATCGCGGTGCTTGCGCCCGTTGCCGCGCAGGCCGATGTCTATACGTTCGAAGCCCGGGAGCAGAGCGCGCGGACATTTTTCAGTGAACTCTCCGCAGCCTTGGGCAAGCCGGTGATTGTCAGCAAGGCCGCAGCGGTCAAGCGGATCGGCGGGACGTTCGACCTGCGCACGCCGCAGCGGACTTTCGAGCGAGTCAGTGCGCAGATGGGGTTGATCTGGTACAGCGATGGCCAGGCGATCTACCTGTATGACGCTGCGGAATTCAAGAGCTCGATGATGTCGCTGCAAACCCTGACCGTGGCCAGGCTCCAGGCATTCCTCGGGCGTTCCGGACTGGATGATCCGCGTTATCCGTTGCGCCACGACGGTTTACGGACCTTCCATGTGTCGGGGCCGCCGATCTATGTCGACCTGGTGACGCAAGCCGCAAGCTTGATGGACAACCAGCGCTCGGAGCTGCTGCTGGGCAAGCAGCAGATCGGCGTCATCCATGTGCGCAACACCTTCGTCGGTGACCGCAAGTATGAACTGCGTGACGACAAGGTCACCGTCCCCGGGCTGGCCACGGTGATCGAGCAGTTATTGCAGGGCGAGAAGCGTGGGGTCGAGCCGGTAGTGGCGCAAGCCCCCGCCCAACAAACGCGTGGATCGATGCCGCAGTTCCCGTTGGAGGGGCTGGCAAACGCCTCGTCGGACCAGGACCCGCTGGCACCGCGGATCATTGCGCGGGAGCTGGCCGCCGGCAACATCCGGGTGGTGGCCTATCCGGACACCAACAGTCTGTTGGTCAAGGGCCTGCCGGAGCAGGTCCACTTCATCGAAAATCTCGTCAGTGCCCTGGACACGCCGAAACGACACGTCGAGTTGTCGTTGTGGATCATCGACCTGCACAAGGATGAGCTCAATCAACTGGGCATCAACTGGCAAGGCGCATTGAAGTCGGGCGGCCAGTTCAGTGCATCGCTCAACGCCGGTTCGGCCACCACACTGGACGGTGTTTCGTTCGTCACCCAGGTCATGGCGCTGGAGCGTACCCAGCGAGCCAACGTCGTCTCGCGCCCGGTCATCCTGACGCAAGAGAACGTGCCGGCGATCTTCGATAACAACCGCACGTTCTACGCGCCGCTGGTAGGCGAGCGCAGCGTCGATCTGCAGCATGTGACCTACGGCACGCTGGTGAGCGTTCTGCCGCGTTTCGCCCAGTCGGATGAAATCGAGATGCTGCTCAATATCGAGGACGGCAACGAGGTGGAGAACCCCGGCCAGGGCGAACAGCAAGGGGCTTTGCCGACGGTCGGGCGCACGCGTATCAGCACCGTGGCGCGGGTGCCACAAGGCAAGAGCCTGCTGGTCGGCGGGTTCACCCGCGATGACCACGGCGAGCAGATCGGACGCATCCCGGTGCTGGGTTCGATTCCCTGGATCGGCAGGTTGTTCAGCTATCGCCAGAGCCGCTCGGCCAACACGGTGCGGGTGTTCCTGATCCAGCCCAAGGAGATCGTCGATGCCCTTGAGTCGGCCACGCTGGAGCAGGGCGCCGAAGTGCTGAGCCCGGAGCTGCACGAACGGGTGCGCCGAATGTACTTCCGGATGTCGGAGAAATGATCCTGACGCCGATATCCCCAGGTGGACGGGCCGCCCAGGCGCGCTTGAATGCCGAGAAGGCCGCCGAGCAACGCCAGCCGTCAGTCGACGTCGAGACGGGCCCGGACGACAGCGCGACGGCCGCGGTGGCGCAGCGCATCGTGCAGATCAGCGACGAGCTGTCGGCGGCGCTCGCACAGTTCCGTGGCCGACGGTTGTTCGAGCTCAAGTCAGGCACCCAGGCCGATACCTTCGAACGAGTGCTCGAGGACGATACCGTGCCCAAGGCGCGCCAGGTATTGAGCCTGGCCCGGCTGGCGGACAAACCTGTCGACTGGTTGCTGCAGGTGGCACGCAGCCTGTTTCCCGATGACAGCGATCTGGTGCTGGTGCTGCGAGCGTTGTTGCGCCGCCGCACACTCGAAGCCTCCACGCGGCAGCGACTCATGGCGCTGAAGCAGACGGTGGTTACCCAGGCTGATCCCAAGCGCATGAACGCCGGCATCAATGCGGCGCTCAAGGCGCGAATGTTCGGTTCGAGCATGGCGGTGCGGGCCAGCCTGCTACGCGAGACCTACCGCGATTTCCTCGAGTCCGACGAAGGCCCGCTCGGTTGCTACCAGGACTGGATTGCCCAGTACGGCGCGCCACAGCGCATGAATGTGCTGGCCTTCATCGAGGCCGCATTGCTGACCGACATTAGTGCCCAGGACCCCAGTTGCTCGCGCATCGAGTTCGGCCTGCTTTTTGCCAGGGTGACCGATATCAAACGCCTGCGCTCGGCCGACCAGCTGTTCGTCGGTGCTGTGCTCGACGATGGGCTCATCTGCCGGCACAACCCCCACGAGGCCGATTGGCTGGTGTTCCTGCTCGGCGTGTTGACCTGCCCCGATGATCTCGACCAACTGTTGCTCGGCACAGTGGGCGAGCAGGTGCTGCTCAGTTCCCACCGTGAACGCTCGATGTTGCTGCAAGCCGTGCGTCGGCTCTGCCTGCGCTTGCCCGCGCCACTGTTCGTCGACGAAGCCGCGCCGCAGCGCCTGGCCTTGCAGTTCACGCGCCTGGCCGATGTTGTCCATGCCCACGCGTGCATCGAGCAGCACCGCAGCGAGCCCCAACCATGATGTCCTTCCGCCCCCCGGCCTCGCTGCTCAACGTCTTTCTGCGCAATGTCAGTGCCCGGCCCGAGCTACTGATCCTGACGTTGATGGTGATGATCATCGCGATGCTGATCATCCCCCTACCGACGGTGCTGGTGGATTTCCTCATCGGCCTGAACATCGTCATTTCTCTGCTGGTGTTCATGGGCTCGTTCTACATCGAACGCATCCTCAGCTACTCGACGTTCCCGGCATTGCTGCTGTTGACCACGCTGTTCCGCCTGGCGCTGTCGATCAGCACCAGCCGGCTGATCCTCAGCCAGGCCGATGCCGGGGAGATCATCGCCTCGTTCGGCGACTTCGTGATCGGCGAAAGCCTGGTGGTGGGGTTCGTGATTTTTTCCATCGTCACGATTGTCCAGTTCATCGTGATCACCAAAGGCTCGGAGCGGGTCGCCGAGGTGGCGGCACGTTTCTCCCTGGACGGCATGCCCGGCAAGCAGATGAGCATCGACGGCGACCTCAAGGCCGGCGCCATCGATGCGACCCAGGCGCGGGAAAAACGCAGTGTGCTGGAGCGCGAAAGCCAGTTGTACGGTTCTTTCGACGGAGCGATGAAATTCATCAAGGGTGACGCAATCGCCGGCATCATCATTATTTTCGTCAACTTCATCGGCGGCATGGCCATTGGTGTCGGGCAGATGGGCATGGACATGTCCACGGCCCTGTCGACCTACACCCTGCTGACCATCGGCGACGGCCTGGTCGCGCAGATACCCGCGCTGCTGATCGCCATAGGCGCGGGTTTCATCGTCACCCGGGTCAACGGTGACGACAGCAACCTGGGGCGCAACATGCTCGCCCAGATGCTCGGCAACCCATTCGTCCTGGGCGTAACCGCACTGCTGGCGGTGGGCGTGGGCCTGTTGCCCGGTTTTCCGTTGCTGACATTCCTCTCGATCGCCAGTGTGCTGGGGCTGGTTGTGTTTGTGCGCCATCGCCGCTCGTTGCGCCAGGCGGGTGCGGACGAAAGCCGCGCCGAACCCGCCGAACAGGGTTCGGTCCAGGGCGAATCGGGGTTGCTCGATGATGTCGAGAATATCGCGACAGAAACCATTGCGCTGATGCTGCTGGTGCCTACTGCACGCCTGCAGGAGCTGGAAAAGAACCGCTGGGCGGCGCGTTTTCGCAGCCAGTTCTTCGTCGATTACGGGCTGCGCATTCCGGAGCCACGGCTACGGGCCAGCGAGGCGCTGCCGGCGCATCAAGTGGCGGTGCTGATCAATGAAGTGCGCGCCGAACAGTTCGATATCCATTTCGACCATTGGCGCCTGCTGGACTATTCCCCCGAGCTCGAACCGCTGGGTTTTGCCCTGGTGCGCGGCGACGACAGCAATCGCCTCGGCGGGGTCTGGGTCAGCGCCGCCGACCGGGAGCGGGTGCAACAGTTGGGCTACCACCTGCGACCGGCTGACGAAGAATGCTACCGCTGCCTGGTCACGTTGCTGGCGCGCAACATCCAGGAATTTTTCGGCGTGCAGGAAACCAAGCACCTGCTCGACGAAATGGAAACGCGGTATCCCGATCTGCTCAAGGAAGTCTATCGCCACGTCACGGTGCAGAAGATCGCCGAGGTGCTGCAACGGCTGGTCGGCGAGCGCATTTCGGTACGCAACATGAAGCTCATCCTGGAGGCACTGGCCCTTTGGGCCTCCCGGGAGAAAGACGTACTGGCGCTGGTCGAGCACGTTCGCGGCGCGATGGCCCGCTATATCAGCAACAAGTTTGCCCGGGGCAACGAGTTGCCGGTGTTGCTGTTGTCGGCGGAATTCGAGGACGTGGTACGCCGTGGCATCCGGCAGACCTCGGGCGGCCATTTCCTCAACCTGGAGCCGTCCGAGTCGGAAGAGCTGATGGACCGACTCAGTGTCGGCCTGGACAGCCTGCACATCGCCCACAAGGACATGGTGCTGCTGTGTTCGGTCGACGTACGGCGCTACATCAAGCGGCTGATCGAGGGGCGTTTTCGGGAGCTGGACGTCATGTCGTTCGGCGAAGTTTCCGAGACCGTCTCGGTCAATGTCATCAAGACGCTCTAAGGAACCCTGCAAATGATACCGATGGATATTGCCGGCCTGTTGCGCGAAGCATTGCGTCACAGCGGTTGCGTGGACAGTCAGATAGGGCACTTCGACAGCCACGGCACGATAACGATGCAATTAAGCAATCTGCCCGATGTGCATCTGACTATCGTCGAAGGCGATACGTGGCTCTGGGCAGCAGTCGCCGAGGCGATGCCACAGTCGTTGAATTACTGTGCTTTCGATCTGCTGCAGTTCTTGCTCGAAGGCAACCCGTTTTCCCGTACCGGGCAACTGCACCTGTGCGAAGTCGAGGGGCGGCTGGAGTTGCGTTTGCTGGCCAATGCCCAGGCCCTGAGCGATGCCGAGCATCTGGCCCAGGCGCTCGATTCCTTTGTGCAGGGCCTTGGACGCCTCTTGGAAATCCTCCGTTGATCAACTCCCGGCTGGAACGACGGGCGGCCCATCCGTTGCGCCTGAGCGGTCCCCTGATCGAGGCGGCGCTGAGCGAGGTGGTCATTGGCGAGATCTGTGAGGTGCGTCGGCACTGGCGCTCGCCCGACATCGCCGCCAGGGCCCAGGTCATCGGCTTCAAGCCCGGTGCGGTGCTGCTCAGTTTGCTTGGCGATGCGAAGGGCCTGTCCCGCGAATCGATGATCGTGCCGACGGGCTCGTCCCTGCAACTGACCTGTAGCGGCGCCTTGCTTGGCAGCGTGGTCGATCCGCAGGGCGTCGTGGTCGAGCGCCTGGCGCCGGCGACGTTGACCGTCCAGCGCGACTGCCCGGTGGATGCCGATCCGCCGTCGTACCAGCAGCGGCGGCCAGTCGTGGAACCCTTGCGAACCGGCATTCGGGTCATCGACGGTTTGCTGACCTGTGGAGTGGGCCAGCGCATCGGCATTTTTGCCGCCGCCGGCTCCGGCAAGACCACCCTGATCGACATGCTGATCGAGCACACGGACGCAGACGTCTTCGTGGTCGGCCTGATTGGCGAGCGCGGGCGCGAAGTGACCGAGTTCATCGAGCACCTGCGCCAGTCGCCCAAGCGCTCTTGTTGCGTGGTGGTGTATGCCACTTCGGATTTCTCCTCGGTGGATCGCTGCAACGCAGCGTTGCAGGCCACCGCCATCGCCGAATATTTTCGTGACGAGGGACGGCGCGTGGTGTTGCTGCTGGATTCGCTGACGCGCTACGCCCGCGCGCGGCGCGATCTGGCCCTGGCGGCTGGCGAAGCACCGGCGCGGCGCGGCTATCCGGCCTCGGTGTTCGATGCCTTGCCGCGTCTGCTGGAACGACCCGGCGTGACCGCCTCGGGCAGCATTACCGCCTGGTACACGGTGTTGCTGGAAAGTGACGACGAGCCGGACCCGATCGCCGAGGAGATTCGCTCCATTCTTGACGGCCATGTCTACCTCAGCCGTGCCCTGGCGGCCAAGGGTCACTATCCGGCAATCGATGTTCTGCGCAGCGCCAGTCGGGTGGCGACGCAAGTCACCTCGCCAGAGGTCCGGCAGTTGGCCGTGGCGGCCCGCAAGATCCTGGCGCGCCTGGAACGGTTGCAGGTTTTTCTCGACATGGGCGAATACAGTCCGGGTGCCGACGCCGCCAACGACCACGCGCTGCAACGTCGCGACGCGCTTGACCGGTGGCTGCGCCAACCGACAGCCGAATATTGCGCGCCGGACGAAGCACTGCGGAGCCTGCATGAACTCCTTGCCTGATCGACGGCGCTTGCTGGCCTTCAGTCTGTTTCGCCGGCAACGCGGCGAACTGGCGGTGGTGCGCGCCCAGCGTCAGTTGCAGCCGCTGCTGCGAGAACGCTCCGGTTTCGACGAACAGGAGGCTGCGCTGCAGGGCCTGCTGGTCAGCCATCGGGTGAACGATTGTGTGCTGGACCACGGAAAACTGTTGGCGCTGCTGCGCACCCAGGCGGTGATCCGCCGGCGGATCGACGTGTTGCGCGTTGAGCGTGACCGCGTCGAGCAGCAGTGCCGGCAGGTCGAGCAACAATTGCTCGGGCAACGTGAGCTGCTGCGTTCATTGAAGCGCCGACACGACAAATATGTGGATTCAGTCCAGCGACTGGTGCACGCGCAACGGCTTGAAGCGGCGCGCCGGGAAGAGCGGGAGCTGGAAGAGATGATCGGAGTTCGTCGATGAGCAAGATATCTGTGGTTCCCACTCGACCGATCCAGGTCGAGGATCCCGCCGACCGGCGTTCGAGCGATGAGCACCGGACCGAGCTGGTTCCGGTGCAGCTGGACGAGCTGCCGCAAGGTGTCCTTGACCTGATGGCTTTGCTGATACGGCCGGGACCTGCCGAACCCCGTGGCGCAATGGCCTGGCACACGACAGTCGCTGCCCGGCGAAGCGTGGAAGTGCAATTCAACGGCGCTGCATCGATTGTCCAGACGACGATGGACATCGAACCAGACGCCATTCAGCCGAATCTCCAGGCAGCCATGCTTTTTTCGGAAAAGCCTTTGTTATCTGCTACACCGGTACAACAGGCGCTGCCACAACGTCCGGAGCCGACGGCGTCTGTCGTCGACAGGGTAATGCCGGCAGCGCTTGCAGTTTTGCCCGAGCCGATGAACCGTCCCCTCGCCAGTGATACGCCAACGGCCCCCATCGGCGCCGAACAGATACCCCAGCTGCCGACGAGTCTTCAAGCCCCGCGCCAGGCGTCGTCAGTTGTTTCCGTGCAGCGCCCGCTGCCGCCCATGCCGTCCTCGACAAGCGACGCCTTGGTTGAAGCATTGCCATCGGCAGACCGGGGCTTGTTGCAGATCCCTTTCAACAAAGGCGCGGCCAGTGGTCAGGTGGTTATCAGCCGCGGGCCTGAAGAGCCCACTCGGAACCTGACGCTCAGCCCAAGCAATGCCTTGGTGTTCGAGCAGCTCAAAGAGCCTTTCGAGCTGGCCCGCGAGCCGGCCTGGCGACTCGCTGAACGTGGTGGCGAACAGCAGCGCCAAGGGTCGCAGCCATCGCCGGATGAGGATCAGGATGAATCGGCGGAGCATTCGGCATGAGCGCGCTGAAGCTGCGCCGCGTCGACGCTTCGGCGCACGCTCATGCCCAAGCGATTCAACGCTGGCGGCGTGCTGGGCGGGACGCGGGGCTGGAGCAGATGCCGCAGCGTCGCGGCTATCTGCGATTTCGCGCGCAAGGCGAGGGCGGCGGCTGGCAAGGGTTGATCATGGCCCACGACTGGTTGCATCACTCGATCCCCACCCTGCAACCGTTGCTGAGGGCCGAATGCCCGTTGCCGAGTATCGTCGCCTTGTTTCGAGCGGTGCCACGGCCCTTGTTGCCGGACGTGGACGAGCTGGGCTACCGGGAGCTGTGCGACATCGAATGCGTCGCCCCGACGCGATTACCCACTTACCCCTTGCCCTGGATCGCGACGCCGCGGGGACGCCTGTGGTTGCAGCAGCTACCGACGCCCGGCACTGCCTGTGGCCCTTTGGAGGCGGATGCGTGGCTGGGCGATCTGCCGTTGCGACTGACGTTCGTGTTGGGCATCAGCCACCTGAGCCTCGCCAGTCGCCTGCGCCTGGCTCAAGGTGATGTGCTGCGCATCAACCGGCTGACCCGGCAGTGCTTGTTAATACAGCAATGCCTTGGCACTTTCACCTTGACCCAGGAGGGTTTACGCATGCAACCAACGCTGGCTGATGCCTGCCCGGAAGAAACGTCGGGGCCCGGCGCGCAGATCGACCTGGGGGCGCTCCCGGTGCGCCTGGAATTCGTCCTCGCCACCCATGCAACCGATCTGGCCATGCTCGCGCAGATCAGCGACGGGCAACTGATCCCTCTGCCCGGGGATGTCGCGCGAAACATCGAGGTCCGTGCCAACGGCAAGCCTGTTGCCCGTGGGGAGCTGGTGCAGTTGGACGGACAACTTGGCGTTGAACTGCTGGACGTCTATCGGGACCGTGGCGATGAATGATGTTTCGCTGATCGCCTTGCTGGCCTTCGCCTCGCTGCTGCCGTTCCTGGTGGCGGCAGGCACTTGCTACATCAAGTTTTCCATTGTCTTTGTCATCGTGCGCAACGCCCTGGGCTTGCAGCAGGTGCCGTCGAACATGGCCCTCAATGCAATTGCGCTGATGCTGGCGATTCTTGTCATGACGCCGGTCGTCAAGCAGGGCCACGACTATTACAAGACCGAAGCGGTGGCGTTTACCGATATCGAGTCGGTGGTGAATTTCGCCGAGAACGGCCTGGGCGGCTACAAGGACTACCTGCGCAAGTACACCGACCCGGAACTGGCGCTGTTTTTCGAGCGAGCCCAGGCGGTCCAGGATGGAACCGATGCAGACCCGCCGGCCGATGAAGAACTGACGCCGTCTTTGTTTTCGCTCCTGCCGGCCTATGCGCTGAGCGAGATCAAAAGTGCCTTCAAGATCGGTTTTTATCTGTACCTGCCCTTTGTGATCGTGGACCTGGTGATTTCCAGCATCCTGCTGGCGTTGGGCATGATGATGATGAGTCCGGTGATCATTTCCGTACCGATCAAGCTGGTGCTGTTTGTCGCACTGGACGGCTGGGCGCTGCTGTCGACCGGCCTGGTCAAGCAATACCTGACGCTGCTGGCATAGGCGCGGCCATGAATGATCTGGTTTATGCCGGTAACAAGACCTTGTACTTGATCCTGCTCATGGTGGCCTGGCCGATCATCGTCGCCACGGTAGTCGGGCTGGTGATCGGGTTGATCCAGACCGTGACCCAGTTGCAGGAACAGACGCTGCCCTTCGGCTTCAAGTTGCTGGCAGTCGCGGCGTGCCTGTTCCTGCTCTCGGGGTGGTACGGCGAAACCCTGCTCGATTTCAGTCGTGAAGTCATCCGCCTGGCGTTGGATTAGCGATGTCTATGACGCTGTTCTTCGAACTCTATGCCGGGTTTGCCGCCGCAACACTGGGCGTGGCTCGCCTGGCACCGATTTTTTTCATGTTGCCGTTTCTCAACAGCGGTGTGCTGACCGGGGTGGCGCGCCATGCGGTGATCGTGCTGGTGGCGCTGGGATTCTGGCGCTACGTCGGCGTGCCCGCGCCAGCCCTCGACAGCCTGGCGTTCTTCGCCCTGATGCTGCGCGAGGCGGGTATCGGTGTGCTGCTGGGCGTGCTGCTGTGCTGGCCGTTCTGGGTGTTGCATGCCATGGGCAACCTGATCGACAACCAGCGCGGCGCGATGCTCAGCAGCACGGTGGACCCGGCCAACGGTGTCGACACTTCGGAGCTGGCGAATTTTCTCCAGTTGTTTGCCGCTGCGGTCTATCTCGAAGGTGGCGGCATGTTGTTGATGCTTGAGACCGTCAGTCATAGCTATCGCATCTGTGCGCCGGCGAATCACTGCCAGGTGATCCTGCCTGCCGTCCTGGATTTGCTGGATGCGCTGGTGAGCAAGACGCTGGTCATCAGTGCGCCGGTGGTGGCGACGTTGCTGGTCAGCGAGGCCTTGCTCGGCTTGCTCTCGCGTTATGCGCCACAGATGAACGCCTTTTCCGTGTCGTTGACGGTCAAGAGCCTGGTGGCGTTGGTAGTCCTGATGCTGTATTTCGGCGTGCATCTGCCGGATGAGGTGCTGCGCATGGGCATGCAGGCCGATGGGTTGGCGCACTATCTGGATGGCGGAGAGGCAAGCCATGTCGTCCAGCGCGTCGAAGACTGAAAAGCCCACCGCCAAGCGGCTCAGGGATGCGGCGCGCAAAGGACAGACGTTCAAGGCCAAGGACCTGGTCATCACCTGCCTGACCCTGTGCGGCATTGCCTACATGGTGCTCAACAGCTCGCTGATCGAGATCATGGAGGTTTACCGGCGCATCATCGCCAGTGATTTTCAGGCGGATCTGCAAGCCTATTCAGCGACATTGGTGCTGCTCGGCCTCAAGACGCTGTTGCCGTTGTTGCTGGTGTGCGTGCTGACCAGTGCGCTGCCCGCGCTGCTGCAAAGCGGTTTTGCCCTGGCCAGCGAAGCGTTGAAGCTCAATCTGGACGCGTTGAACCCGGTCAATGGCTTCAAGAAACTCTTCAGCCTGCGCACCGTCAAGGACACGTTCAAGGCGTTGTTGTACCTGGGCAGTTTTGGCATGGCGCTGTGGATCGTCTGGATCACTCAACGGCAGCTGTTGTTTGCCCAACTGTTCGTCCAGGCGCCTGAGCTGTTCGCTATCTGGGGGCACTTGCTGCTGGTGCTGGTGGTGGCCTTCCTGGCCTGCGTCCTGCTGATCGTCGTGCTCGATGCCCTCAGCGAATACTGGTTGTTCATGAAAGACCAGATGATGGACAAGGATGCGGTCAAGCGTGAGCACAAGGAGCAGGATGGCGACCCGCAGATCAAGGGGCGCCGCCGCGACCTGCACATGGAATTGCTGTCGGAGCAGGTCAAGTCCGATGTGCGCAGCTCGCGCATGATCATCGCCAATCCGACCCACATCGCCATCGGCGTGTATTTCCGCCCGGAAATCACTTTGCTGCCGTTCATCTCGCTGATGGAAACCAACCAGCGCGCCCTGGCCGTGCGGGCATATGCCAAGGAAGTGGGCGTGCCGGTGGTCAACGACATCGCCCTGGCCCGACGGATTTTCAAGACCCACCAGCGCTACAGCTTCCTCCAGGTGCAGGAAGTCGAGGAAGTGCTGCGCCTGCTGATCTGGCTCGAACAGGTCGAGCAGGCTTGAAACCAAGCAAAGCCAGGCACGGCCCTTGTGGCGAGGGAGCTTGCTCCCGCTGGGGCGCGAAGCGGCCCCAAAGCCTGGCGGCGCGGTGCTTCAGACCGATTGAGTCGCTTTTTGGAGGGGGCTGCTGCTCAGCCCAGCGGGAGCAAGCTCCCTCGCCACAAAAGCGGCTTGGCACAAGAGCAGTTTCGTCGGTCTGGTTTTTGTTGCATGAGCGCAATCTGGCAGCGGGCCCTTCAGCGTTTTTGGCTCAATGCATCGGTCAGCGACGCTGGCGTTTTCTCAGGAGTGTGGCGGATGAGTCGCGACAACAAACAAGACGAGCAGGTAGCCCTGGAAGTCGTCGACGCCGTGCTCGGCGGCGCGGCGTTGAAGGATGTGCAAGGCATCACCGACGAACACATGGACAGTATGTATGCCTTCGCCTTCCAGTTCTATGAACAGGGGCGGCTGGACGATGCCGAGAAGTTCTTCCACTTCCTGTGCATCTACGACTTCTACAACAGCCATTACTGGATGGGACTGGCTGCGGTGCATCAACTCAAGCAGAACCACCAGAAAGCCATCGACCTGTATGCGATTGCCTTCGCCCAGGGCAAGAACGACTACCGGCCCATGTTGTACACCGGCCAGTGTCACCTGGCCTTGGGCAAGGTCGGCAAGGCCCGGTTGTGTTTCGAGTATGTACTGGAACAAACCACGCAAGACGAGCTGCACGAGCAAGCCAGGGTATATCTCGACACGTTGGCTCACATGATGGAACAGCAAGGTCCGGAGGACTGCACATGAGCGAAATAAGGACGACTGGCCACCCGGGGCATCACGGCCCCATGAGCCGTGGCGAGGCCTTTGAAAAATACGCCGAGGCCGCCGCCAAGGCCGCACGGACGGTGGACTACCAGAAGGCCGGGCAGGACGCCTTGGCACGCCTGATGTCGGTGAAGTATGAAGGCCGCGACGGTCAGCCTGGTGCCAACGCAGGCAAACCCGTACTGCAAGCGCCGCCTCCGCGCGTCGACGGCGGCAAGCCGGATACCAGTGGCGATCTGTTCACGCTATTGATGGCAATGATCAACGAGCTGATCGGGGAGGTCGACGTCAAGAAGCTGAAGAGTCGCCTGGCAATGCTCCAGAGCATGGCCGGTGCCAGGCAGCAGGGGCATGAAAAATTGTCGGCCGAGTACACCGCCGCCGTCCAGGCGATGGAGGTTGCCGAGGGCGACGTCGGCAGTAGCCAGGAACACCTCGAGCAGTTGCGTGAACGGGTCGCGCATGCCCAGGGACGGCTGGACGAAAGCGAGGCCCGGCTGACGAAGCTCGACCCGCAATCGCCGGAATACACGCGGGAGCTGGCGCGTCGCGACCAGCTCAAAGGCGAGTTGGCGAGCCACACCCAAGCCTTCAAGGTGGCAACCGATGCTCATCTGAAATTGATCGAAGTGGCCAACGCCTGTGCCAAGGCGGTGAGCGAAACAAGCGCAAAAGTGCATGCCTCCGGCATCAACACGCCAGGCGCTCGGCAAGCCGACGAAAAAGCCCTCTCCAGTGGGGCGCAAGCGTTGTTGAGCCGTTTGCAAATCATCGAGCTGCTCGGCGAGTCGGCGCAAAACAAGGAGGAGCTTAACCAGGAGCTTTTCCACGAGCTGCAGACCAGGCTCCAGGCCCACATGGAACGTGAGTCGGAAAAATACCTGGAGGAAGTCCGCAAGGCCGAGGCGTTGCAGAAAACCATGGGCTGCATCGGCAAGATCGTCGGGGCGATATTGGCCATTGCAACTATCGCCGCCGGGGTCTTGACCGCCAACCCGGTGCTGATCGCGGTGGGCGTGGTCGGCGCGGCCGTGATGATCGCCGATTCGGTGATCAAGGACCAAACCGGAGTGTCGTTCATGGGCGAAGTCATGAAACCGCTGACCATTGTCATGCAGGAAGCCATCAAGCTGTTCACCGAGCTCTACACCAGGCTGCTGGTCGGCCTGGGCGTCGATGAGGACAAGGCCCGGGAAATCGCGCAGATCGCCGGCATGATCCAGGGGATCGTCGCGACGCTGGCCGCCGTCGCGCTGGTAGCCGTGGTCGGGGCGCAGGTGATCGGGCCGATGCTCAGCGCCGTCGCTTCGAAACTCGCCTCGATGGTTGCCCAGGCCGCACCCGCGGCGATGCAGGCGATGAAGCAAGTGGCAACCTCGGTGGGCAATACGCTGACCCAGATGCTGACGCAACTGCGCAGCGTCATAACCAACGGCGCCGATCCCGTAACGCTGGCGCGCTATGCCGCCAACCTGGAGATCACCCAGGCAATCACCGAATTCGGCAACGTGGCGGTGCAAGGCGGATTACAGATCAAGAGCGGCCAGCACCAGGCCCAGGCGGCCGTGCACCTCGCCGATGTGCGGGTGCGCATGGCCATCAGCGAGGAAATCACCACCTACCTCACTCAGGTGGTCGATGACTACGGCCAGGCGATGCAGGCCCGAACACGCCAGATCGAACAGCTGTTTGCCGACCTGCAGCGAAGCCATTCCGTCAGCCTGCAAATGGCCCGGCACGTCTGACATTCCATCCGACAGGAACCCATCATGACCCTCATTACCACCACGGTCGGGATCGTTCCCGCTGCCGTTCACCACGACTCGTCCAACGACACAGGGCCGAGCGGACCTTCGCGGGACAAGTCCCTCGCGGGTTCGCCGATGCTCGACCAGATCACCGCGAAGCAGGTACTCCAGGACAGCCAGTTTCCGACGCCATCGGTTACGGAACTGGAAAACCGGATCGCCGCCTATCAGCCTACTGAATCCGATCGAAAGGACTTCGATGAAGCCCTGTCGATGGTCGGCGAAGACGTGCGCAACGACCTGGTGTTTGACCCGGGCGCCTGGGAGAAACATGCCAACGTCCTGGTGGCCGCGATTATCGCGTTGAACATCGCACGGGTCGCCAACGCGCAGCTACGCGGCCATTTCGGCGTCATGGCCGCCGAGGCGGCCAAAGCCCAGGGGGCGGCTATCGTCGAGTCAGGCCGGGCGGCGCTCAACAGCGCCATCACGTCCGCGGTCGTGTCCGGCGCCATCGCAGGCTTCGCCATGGTCAAGACTTTCCAGGGCCAGAATCTCAAGCATGCGGATATCGACCTGAACAAGCGCAACACGCTGGATGCCGGCAACGTTGAGCGCGACCTCAAGCTTGAGCGCGAGCGCAATGACTGGAGTCCGGATGCCACTTACAAGATCAAGACACTCGATGACTTCGGTCGCCCGACGACAGTCGATTTCAAACCCAAGGGTTCGGCATTAACGCCGCAGGAACAGGCCTGGTTCGACGGCGAAATCCTCAAGGCCCAGAAGGTCGGCCAGACCTCCGACTGGTTGAGCCAGATGGGCAGCAAGGGCATCGAGAAGAAACTGGAAATCGGACGCGCACTCAACGCCATGTCGATGAGCATGAGCCAGGTCGTGGCGAACACGGTACGCATGGCCGAGCACGCGGCGCGGGAAAAGGAGGTGTTGATGCAGAGCGCCCAGACCAGCCAAAAGACCTTGGGCGATGAGGTTGGGCAGAAAGACGCAGCGGAAGCGGCGCTGGTGCAAAAACTGATGGAGATGGTGATGCAGCTCTTTCAATCGCGCAGCGATGTCATTCGTGCCCTGACGGCCTAGGAGTCAATCAGATGATCATTCAAGGGTTCACCCCAACCAACCACCGACTCACCGAACCGAACACCGCAGCCTCGCCACCGACACCCCCCGAGATGCCCGCCGCCGTCAGGCCGGGATTTGATCTGGCGGACTCGCTGGAACGTTCGGTAAAAAAACTCGATCGACATCTCGATCGTGCACTCGACGGCTCGACCGGGCAGGCCAACGGGGCGCGCTACGAAATGTGGGCGCAGCAGTTGCAGCAGTGTTTCGCCGTGATGACCTACAGCATCCAGACGGCGTCCCTGAGCGAGGGGCAGCTTCAGCAACTGGCAGACATGCAGGACAAGATTCTGAACAACCTGTATGAACAGCGGACCCCGCCGGAAATCGGCGCGTTCAATACCGAGGAACCCGAGGACTTCTTCAAGAAATTGCGTGACCTGATCGACCTGATCAAGAACGGCTACCTTGCCGGCTATGAACATATCATCAAGGCCTACTCGGACTTTTTCGCCGAGTTCAACTCGAAAATCACTGCGATGATGAAGGACTGGGTCGAAGGGGCGAACGACGGGAAGGAGGTCAAGTTGAATGCGGGCGCATTGCACGCCGCATTGACTGAACTTATCGCCAAGTACACCCATCCGGAGTCTGCCTCGGTTCTTTTTCCGAAACCAGGTGATGAAGGAGCCAGCAAGGAAGAGGCAGAGAAGTGGCTCAAGGCGCTGGGCCTGCCCCCGCAATGTCTGAAGGAAAATGCCGATGGCACCTGGTGCGTCGTCATTGATACAGGCCCGCTTTGGAGTATGACGGGCAGTTTGCCGTCCAGCGGCACCGTAACGTGGGACACCGCCAGGTTCAACGCCTGGCAAACCGGCTTCAACGCCCAGGAAGAACGCATGAAAAACATGCTGCAGTCCTTGACGCAGAAATATTCGAACGCGAATTCATATCACGATAATTTCAACAAGACGTTGTCGGCGGATCTGAATAAGTTTACGGATATGTTGAAGGCGATGTTGAGTTTTTGAATTGCACGCATTGCGCGCAGTTTGTTTGATGCAAAGCTGATTCATTAATTGGTTAAATCGCAAGGAAGTATGATGACGTTAGGTAGCGTGAATTTTAATCGATCAGCTAGCCTGATGGGTCTTAGCCCATTGGCGCAAAAAAACGAGCAGGGCAGTCTCGGCGAAAAATTGGTGGTTGTGAAGAACTCGTCGCGAGAGTTCAAAAGCATCCTTGATAAATATGGAATTGATCTGAACCTTGATCATGTGGCCAAAGCCCAGGCTCAGGAATCATCGATAATTTTTGCCCATAGAAGTCCAGAGGGTCAGATCAATCTCAAGACCGGTTTATATATTTCGGACCCTCAAGCGGGGGATAAGTATGGGGTATTCAGATTCCATGAAGGCCCTGCGACGGTAAAATATCAGGTGCCGGAGTGCACTAAACTCAACGTTGACGAGCATAGCCTGAACGCGTTGCGGGATACTTATCATCAGATTTCAGGTGTCACCAGTTTCTTGAGGAATGTTCTTGATCTGATCCCAGGCAAGGACTTGGATATATTTTTAAGTCGTCCTGAATATTTTTCCTACTTGCCGCCCGTAAGTTCGGGTTCTAACGGCTTCCTGATTTTTCCGAATGCACCTTATATTGATTTGAATGCTCTCTCCGCAAGTCCCGCCGAGCTCAAGGACCGGCGAAACGGTATATGCCTGGGCGCTTATGCCATTCACCCCAATCAAAATCTGTCACTCATCGAAAAGATGGGCATCGCCACTGGTTTTGCAGAGTCGCAGGTCAAGGCCGATCACACCGATAACAAGCGCACCCTATCAGACATAGAAGCAGGTACCGATGTTAAGTATCTGGCCTCGATTCTTGATTTGGGTGCTGAAGACATCGGAATGTTGAAGGCGTTGCAGCGGCACGTGCTCAGTCATTTGGCCGAGACTTACGATGTTGACGCCAATGTCGATAAGGTCCAGTTGTATTTCCACTTTCCGCCTGCTGATGTGACGGCGACGTTGCACCTGCATGCACGTGTCAACGTTGCCGATCATCCCCTTAACCAGGCTCGCTCTTTTGGATTGAGTGATGTCATCAAAACACTGGAGGATGGCGGAACGATGAACGAGCTGGTTTTAGGAAGAAACGATGGTGTGTTGTACACGTTGGTCAATGAAGCTGATTCCATCCGAGTCATACCCGAAAAATCCAGGTCGGAAAATCCGTACACGCTGAAGCTAACTTGATGGTGTTGTGAAAGGGGTTAATGTTGCGTCCATTATTTTTGCAAGGTGCTGCTGGTTGTGCCGAAGGCGTGAAGATGATGCGATTCAGGTAGGTTTAGGTCCCACAATTCGTGTCGCGGCTTCCTACGCCTACAGCATCCAAAGCCTACGGACTCCTCCCAAACATCTTCCTATAGTCACGCAGCTCGTCTCCCGAGCCTGATCACACCCCGGGCTCGATCGCGCTTCAGTAACTTTCTATAGAGAAATATTAGTGTATGGACAGTACAACTGATCAAACACCGGCTCAGTCATATGTTTTTGACCGCTGGTTATTGCAAAGCGATGGAACGCTGATGCGAGAGGGACAAGGAGTTCACGTTCCACCCAAAGATTTGCAGGTGCTGCGCCAGCTGTTGCGGTCGGCGGGTACGGTCGTCCACAAGGATTACCTGCTAGACCATGTCTGGCCGCGAATGGATGCGGCGGAGGAGTCGTTGACCCGTTGTATCTATGCACTGCGCAAATTGTTCAGGGAGGACAAGGATTACATTGCGACGGTTTACGGCCAGGGTTATCGATTCACCGGTTGCGTGGTTGAACTCGATGTGCCGAGCCAGGCGAGGGTGATAGCGCCGTCGCTGGCGGTTTTGCCTTTTCGTCACCTGGATGAGATGGCGGCGCTGGATCTGCAGGACCTGATGATCCGTCAACTGACCACGGCATTCGGCGAGGCGCTGCACGTCATTCCCTCGGGGCTGATCGCGTCCGCCCTGGTATCGGCGGATTCACGGTCGCTGGCCGGGCGACTGTCGGCAGATTATTGCCTGAGCGGGCGTCATATCAGCTTGGGTGAACAGCGACACTGGTCGGTCGAATTGATTCGTGGCGGTGACCAGGCGCTGCTGCATGGGCAAACGCTGGACGCCCTCGACCGAGGGGAGGCGCTGGGCGCGCTGACTTGTCTGGTTGCTCAGCGTGTGCCCGGCTTGCGCCCCGTGGGTGATCGTTGTGGGTCTTATCCGGTGGCGATGGCCTATCTCAATGGGCTGTGCTGCTTACAGCAACACACTGCGCAAAGTCTGCGTGACGCCCTGGTGTTGTTCGGCCATTGCCTGAAGCTCGATGCCGGGTATGCGCCGCCCTGGTGCGGTGTGGCCGATGTCTGGCTGGGGCAGGTAATGATCGGACTGGGTGAGCCGGAGCGGGCCATCGAAGAAGCGCATTCGGCGGTTTCCCAGGCGTTGGCGCTGGACCCTTACAGCGTCCCGGCATTGACGCGTCTGGCGCTGCTGACCAGCCTGCGCGGTTGCGATCAGGCGGCCCAAGTGTTGTTCCGGCGCTGCCTGTTGTCGGTCGACCAGGCGGATGTTCACTATTTCCATGCCTGGCACCACTGGTCCTGGCAGCGCAGCGATCAAGCTGCGCGGAGTATCGACAAGTGCCTGCAACATGATCCAGGGTGTGTCCGGGCGCAAGCCTTGCAGGCTCGAATTGAGCTTGGGCGCGATGGCGAATCGGTGGGCGCCTGGGCGTATCGGAACCTGCAACCGGGAGGCAGCCGTCATGTCCATGAGCGGTGTCTGGCATGAGCCGGCGCGGGGCTCGCTGGTTACGTTGGCCGCTTTACCTGGGCCTGATAGTGAGCATGCCTCAGGCGCACGCCTTCTGCTGAAGCAAGGCGGGCGAGGCGCATGCGATCGAGCCCGAGCTGCTGCAAGCGATTGCCGACGTCGAATCCTCTTGGCGCTCCGATGTAATCAACCGCAATGGCAATGGCACGCGTGATATCGGCCTGATGCAGATCAACAGCATCCACCTGCACCGATTGCGTGCGCGGCGTATTACCGAGCGACGTTTGCTGGCCGAACCATGCCTGTCGGTGGAGGTCGGCGCATCGGTGCTCGCCGGGTTCATCAAGCGTTACGGTTATAACTGGACGGCGGTCGGCGCCTACAACGCGGGAAACTCTCCCGACCGTCAGGCCGCGCGGATACGTTACGCGCGCAAGGTCTGGCAGCGCTATCAAGTGTTCACCCAAGCCCGGGAATGACGGTGCCAATGACCCGGCGGGTCGGTAATTCTGATCCTGCGCAGGCAGTGATCGACAGAATCCCATCAGGAAGTCCACGGACGGATTTCCTACCCTGCTTGCTCACTTGCCTGCGCCGGAATTTCAACAGTGACAGTCCCGACGGCCACCGTTCTACAGCACTATATCCTGCGGATCTTCAACGGTCCGTTGCAGGGTGCCGAGTTCCCGCTGGGCGAAGGCTCGACCTTGTTTGTGGTCGGGCCTGCGCAGGTGCTGGGGAATGAAATGCGTTGCGCCAGCGTTCCCGTCAGTACGATCTACGTGCCGCTGGAACAGGGTGGATGCAATTTCGAGGTATTGGCCGATCAGGCCACTTGCGATGGAACGCCGGTGCGGCTGCTGGGCGATTCGGTGGAGGTACGCCATTGTGCCTTCCAGGTCCGGGTCTGGATGGGGGGCCTGGAAATTGCCTTGCGTCCCGAAAACCAGTCCTGGGCTCCCGGACTTTTCACCCTGCCGGGCAGCGAGCCGCTTCACCAGGATGCTTTCGCAAGCTGGACTGCGCCGTCGATGCGCTGGGCGGCCGGCGGGCTGGCGCTGCTTGTGTCGGTGATCGCCACAAGTTTCTGGGGACTGCCGGAGCCGACGCCCGAGGCGGATATCCACGCATTGATCGCTGGGGCCAGTACGAAGGCGCAAGTGTTGCGCGGCCGTGATGGTTCGGTCTATGTCTTTGTCGCTTCCGAACGCGATGCCGGCTGGAGTCGGCAGGTACTGACGCGTCACGACACTTCGGCCGGTCAGGTGTTGCTGATCGATCAGGAGCGCCGTCGATTGGAACAATTGTTGGTCGATCACGATCCGCAACTGGCTTGGCATTTCCTCGATCTCAAGGACCCCTCGGTGCCGCGTCTGCTGCTCAGCGCGCAACGCAATGTGCTCACACCGGACAAGCAGGCAGGGTTACTTGAAGTGCTGCTCGCGGCGGCGCCGTATGCCCGCGACATCGTGGTGCAGATGCAGGACGACGCGCTGCTTGCCGACGCGGCGCAAGGTGGCCTCGAACGGCTTGCGTTGGGTTTCCAGCGGACCGAGCACGAGGGCGGCGTCACGTTCGCCGTCGCAGGCAACCTGCAGGACTACGAGCTGGCCGCCGCGCGCGGGTTCGTCGATGAGTTTTACCGGCAGTGGGGTAATCGTCATGTGCATTTCACAGTCGAGCTGAAGGACGACGCGCTCAAGGGCAAGTCGTTTCAAACCGGCCCGCAGGGCTACGTCAAGACGAGTGTTTCGTCCTGGCATTTTTCCCAGACAAACAGAGTAGGTGAAGAATGAACGATACCTTGCCCATAAGCGCTGCTGGCTTTCACGATGATTTTCTAGGCCAGCAAGCGGCCGATTTCGAAGTTGGCGCGGTAAGGCTCAAAGAAACCCTGGATAAAGCGCTGGAGGCTCTCAAAGGCGATGCCTCTGACCCTACCAAACTGGCCGAATACCAGGCGGCATTTTCATCGTACACGGTGTTCCGAAACGCCCAGACCAACACGGTCAAGGGCTTCAAGGACATCGACATGGCGATCATCCAGGCGGCGCGCTGAAGCGCTCTCTTCTTCGTTGGCCGTTGTCCCCGCGGCAATGGCCACCTGCACAGGTGCACCTATGTCCATTCAGAACCTTTCCCCTTCGCTCGTCACCCCGTCGTCCCTCAGCGAGTTGCGTAGCCCCGGAGAAGTCCCGGTCGTTTCACTTGAATCACGACTGATCGAGGCGTTTGCCGGCTCGGCGGTCAACAGCGGGCAGGAAGTTTCGGCAATCAACCAGTTGACCCAGCGCGCCGATGTCACCGACCCGGAAGTGCTCGCACAGTTGCAGGAACTGACAGGGCAGTACAACGTCGACATCAATTTGCTCAACGTGCTGGTACGCAAAGCGGTAGGCACGGCTGAAACCCTTTTGCGTGCATCATGAAGCCAGGCGTGTGGCTGATCCTGTTGTGCCTCGCATTGTCGGCGTGTCAACAGCCCAGCCTGCTCGAAGGCCTGGACCAGCAGCAGGCCAACGAAGTGCTTTCGGTGCTGCAGCGTAACAACGTCGTGGCGGTTAAAGTCGATAGCGGAAAAACCGGTTATGCAGTGAAGATCGATCAGCGCGACTTCGCGGCCGCGGTCGATCTGCTCAACCTCTATTCGTTACCGTCGCGACCACGCCTGCAGGTGGCCGAGATGTTTCCCGCAGATGCTCTGGTGGCCTCGCCCCGGGCGGAAAAAGCCCGGCTGTATTCGGCGTTGGAGCAGCGTATCGAACAATCGTTGGGCGTGCTTGAGGGGGTGGTTTCCGCCCGGGTGCACGTCAGCTACGACCTGGATGCCGGGGAAGGCGGGCGTGCCGCGCCGCCCATTCATCTTTCTGCGATGGTCCTGCATGAGCGCGATGTCGAACCGCAACTGCTGATTACCGATATCAAGCGTTTTCTCAAGAACAGCTTTGCGGCGGTCGGCTACGAAAACATTTCGGTGGTGCTGTCCAGGCGCGCGCCTGTCCAGCATGTCGCGCCGTCGGTGGCGGTCACGCAAGGGCGGTCGAACTGGCCTTGGTGGCTGATCGGGATAACCGCTGCGCTGGCCATCGGCGGCGCGGCCTTGGCCTATCCAGTCGTCAGGCGCAGGGTGCGGTGATGTCGTTCAATGAATGCTTGCAGGCGATCCAGGACGAACCTTTGGCCTACCTGCACCGGCAACGGCTGGTTCTCCCGGCCGGGTTCGATGGGCCTCAAGTGCGCCGCTTGCTCAATCGGATGGTGCTGGAGGGGCTGGCCCTGCAAAGGTCGGCGGTACCGCCGGCGCCGCTGACGGCTGTGGCGCAACAATGGGTTCGTCATTGGCAACAACTGCCCTACATCGCCAGGTTGATCGGGGCCGCTCGCTTGATGCCCGGCCTGGCGCGCGGCGCGGCGCTGCTGCGCCTGGCGGAACCGGTCCGCCGGTTCGCCTGCTACGGTTTCGGTAGTGGCGGCGCGCTGATGCTCGATGGCTCACCGATTTCAGTGGAGCAGGTCGATGCCGCCGGTCTCAACGCGCTAAGCAGCTGGGGCGGGCAGGTTCCGCCCATGCTGCTGGAACGCCTGCTCCTGCAATTCTCCGAGCCGGTTGTTCACCTGCACAGGCAATGGCCGCTCTCCAAACCTGATCCAGCTCTTTTTTTCCTGGCGGTGCAGCATGCTCGACTCCATCCGAACCCTGACTGACCTGCCTGCCAGCAGCGATGCGTACCTAGCGCGCGAGGACATCGTCGCCGCCCGTCGTCGCCACGCCTTGCAGCGTGAGGCCCGGCGCCGGGCGCGCGAATGTATCGAGCAGGCACACCGCGACGTCGAGGTGGTACACGCTAATGCGTTCCAGCAGGGCTATGCCGAGGGCATCCTGCGCGCGACCGGGCATCTGGCCGACGCTTTGCTTGAAGCGCAAACCTTGGCGTTCCAATTGCGCAAGGACTTGTCCCGGGCGGCGGGTGAGATGCTCTCGCAAGCTTTGAGTTGTCCGCACTGGTTGGATGAAATGCTTGAGCGTTGGCTTCAGGCACACCAATCAGCTGATTCGGACGCGGTACTGCACTTATTGTTGCCGTTGCATTGCCGCTCACGAGGCAACGAGCTGCAAGAGCATCTACGCCAGCGCTGGCCCGGCAGGTTGAGCCTGCAATACCACGCTCAAGAGCGTTATGTGCTGCGGCTCGCCGACCAACTGCTGGAGTTTGACGTCGAAGCTGCCCGGCAAAGGCTGGAGCCAAGGTTGTTGGCGAAAATCGCCTATCTGCCTGAGGCAGCCCGCGCCCTGGACCAGACATCGAGACAGATGCTCATCGACTTGTGCTCGAGTTTTGCCGAGCAACCCGCAGATTCGCCACCGACTGCAGAAGCCGAGGTTCACCGTGAAAATTGAAGCAATGACCGGGGCCGGCGTGCCGGATTCAAGTGCCTGCCTGCCGGTCGAGGCCTTGGAATCCCGGCTGCTTGCCGCTCGCCAGCCGGCGGTAGAAAGCCCGTCTTCGGATCCGCAGTTCGAGCAGCTGTATCAATTGCTGCTGGCGATGGAGGGGGAAGGGGAGAAAGCGATCTACGAGTTCATCCGCACGCGACTGGGTGCAGATGGAGAGACGCGTGCGTATCCCACCGCCAAGGAGTTGCTGGGGGTCACTCAGAAGGTCTTGGTTCGACTGGTAGACGAGGGGCTGAAGGATTCAAGCCTGTATGAGGAAGTCGCGGGCGCCAATGGCCTGGCGTTCTCGATGGATCTGTTCACCAAGGACTTCATGCGGCAGGTGTTCCAGCCGATGGGGGATGAGGCCTGGGAAAAGACTGAGTGGTAAACGCCATGCGCCTTGGCGAGAAGCTAGGCGCAGGCGTTTTTCCTCTGGAAGAAGTTGTTACGGCGCTGAGCGTTGGTTGATATACACGCTGCTCCCACGCGTAACGAAAAATAAGGCAGCAATCAACAGATTGGCGATATGGTCCACCGTTTCTTTCGGGATTGGCAGGGTCGAAAAGTACCGGGACGTCGAGATCAAAATGCCATTGAGCGTTTGGCCCATGGAGGTTCGTATCGCGTTGGTGGACAGCAATTGGTCAAGCGCTTGCTCGGTGGTAGAGGTTCGTAGGGCGAGGGGATCAAGCCGGTAGCCTTTTTCAGAAGCGTTCGGCTGAAAGAAATGCGTCACTTCACCCCCGAGCACTTGCCCGGCGACCTCGGCGCCGGCGTTGAAAACACCCCGCAATACATCGTGCCCCAATACCGGGACCAGGGACTCGACGATCTGGTTGGCCCGGGCCTCGACCGATAGATTGGCATCGAGAGTCATACTCGCCTGCTGTTCCGCCCAGGATGCAAGTTGAAAGGCCAGGCCTTCGTTCTCGGGCGGTAGTGGCTCGCGACTTTGCGCCATCACGTATCCGGGTCCGGAATGCGGTGCGGTGTAGTTCATGCCGGTAAAGGACAGGAACTGAAGGGCGCCGTTCAGCGCACCGGTGGCTGCCGTGCCGTTGGCGTTGGCCGTTGTGTTGTCTTTGGTCGGGCAAAACAGGTTCACCAGGTCCTGGGCAAAAGTATAGAAGGCCATTTGTGGACCGAAGGAGGCCAATGCCGGCAGCACGGTTGGTACCGATATCGCGGCAGCGAAAGCGGCTATCGACAGCGCGAATGCGGCGAGGCGAGCCAGGCGAGTTTCTGCATTTGCAGTTCCGTTGCATTCGTCCCGGATCGCGCCGAGGGTGTTCAGTACCGGGCCGATCGCCAGGGCTATCCCACCGATAACGTTGCGAGTCAGAGGCGAGGCGGCATTGGATTGCAAGGCTTTTTCCACGGTGAACCCGATGAGCTGCCTGAGCACCGTCAAGGTGCCGGTAACCAGCCCGGTGCGCACAGTGGAAATGGTCAGGTTGCTGGCCCAGCGTCCGAGGTCGCCTTCGAATTCGTTCCTGGCCAGTTTGCCCAACTGCTCGCCGAGATAATCCATGAGGATCTTGGCGCGTTGTATGAGTGTTTCGGGCTCTGCGGAATGTATCGAGTTATCGAACAGCTCTGGACTCTCGATATCCAGGACGATGTAGTCGCTCCGGTCTTTTATTCGGTCGGGGACGCCCTGCATCAACGCTTGTATGTCAAGAACCAGCTCCTGGACCTTGATCGGAGCATTCTCCGTGCCTTGCGCTATGAGATCGGCGAGTTCATCGTTGACGCTTGTCAGTATCGGGACGATGTTGTCCATCCGCAGTCGTTCTATTCGCTGATCGGGCTCATTCAAGTGTTCGAGCAGCTCGCTGTGGGCCCTGCTGCAATCGCCCATTTCTATAGTCGTGTGAAGCTTGTTCGTGGCGTTGGTAGTCGGACCGTTCGCGTTGACGCCTGATCGGTTGAAAGATGAAGTAATCAAGCCTGGAGTCGATGGGATCATTTTTCATCCTTCATGATTGAGGGGCGGGTGGCTGTTATGGCTGTTCAAGCATCAAGCGCTTCCGGGGGACTGGACTATCAAATAGCGCTCTATTGACAGGGTTGCTCGCCTGGCCTATTCCGGCCCGGCTATAATCGCCGACTCATTTCTCTGATCGAGTCAAAGCCGCCCATGTACACCCTGGCCCGTGAACTGCTGTTCAAACTTTCCCCGGAAACTTCCCATGATCTGTCCCTGGACCTGATCGGCGCGGGTGGACGTTTGGGGCTCAACGGGTTGCTGTGCAAGGCCCCGGCAAAATTGCCGGTGACAGTCATGGGCCTGGAATTTCCCAACCCGGTCGGCCTTGCCGCTGGCTTGGACAAGAATGGCGCGGCCATCGACGGGTTCGCCCAGCTGGGGTTCGGCTTCGTTGAAATCGGCACCGTGACGCCGCGTCCGCAGCCGGGCAATCCCAAGCCACGGCTGTTTCGTTTGCCGCAGGCCGAGGCAATCATCAACCGCATGGGCTTCAACAACCTGGGCGTCGATCATTTGCTGGCCCGTGTGGCTGCTGCCAGGTACAAGGGTGTGCTGGGGATCAACATCGGCAAGAACTTCGATACGCCGGTGGAGCGCGCCGTCGACGATTACCTGACCTGCCTGGACAAGGTCTACGCTCACGCCAGTTATGTGACCGTCAACGTCAGTTCGCCGAACACACCAGGGCTGCGCAGCCTGCAGTTCGGCGATTCGCTCAAGCAACTGCTGGCCGACCTGGCGCGACGTCGCGCGGAACTGGCGGTGACGCACGGCAGGCATGTGCCGCTGGCTATCAAGATTGCCCCGGACATGAGCGACGAAGAAACCGTCCAAGTGGCCCAGGCCTTGATCGAGACCGGTATGGATGCGGTGATCGCCACCAACACCACGCTGGGCCGCGAAGGTGTAGAAGGCCTGGAGCATGGTGACGAGGCGGGCGGCCTGTCTGGCGCTCCGGTGCGCGACAAGAGCACCCACACGGTGAAAGTGCTGGCCGGCGAATTGGCGGGACGCTTGCCGATCATCGCGGCGGGCGGTATTACCGAAGGCCGGCATGCCGCCGAGAAAATTACGGCAGGGGCGAGCCTGGTGCAGGTTTATTCCGGGTTCATCTATAAGGGCCCGACGTTGATTCGCGAGTCGGTGGATGCGATTGCGGCGTTGGGTTGATTAACCCTTTCTTGAAGGCGAAGCAGACCCCCTGTGGCGAGGGAGCTTGCTCCCGCTGGACTGCGCAGCAGTCCCAAACCCATCACCGCGGTGTGCCAGGCTGATACCCGTCAGCTTTTATGGGGCTGCTGCGCAACCCAGCGGGAGCAAGCTCCCTCGCCACGGGGTTTTGGGAAGCCCATTAAAAAGGGCTCCTCAAGGGAGCCCTCTGGGCCGTAGCCCGCCGCCCGGATGGGACGTGCGTGGTTAAAACGATTTGAATGTCAGATTGTCGGGTTTTTGATTATCAGGGCCCTGTGTCAGCCGACGGCGTGAAGTTCGTTGAGTCTGTGGATACCCGCAGTGCCGGTCATACCGTCCCAGTTGTCGCCGCGTCCTTCTCGCCAGCCGTTGATCCAGGCTTGACGTACCGACGGTAGAGTAAAGGGGCAAAGCTCACGGGATTTACCACCAACGCCATATTGGTAACCGCGTAAAAATGCTCTTTCCAACGGATCACGCTTAAGTCTTCTCATAGGGTGTTGCCCTCACTTGTTGACTGTTGCTTAGCGTCGACCTCTATCGAGGCCGGGGCAGAATCATTCTGCCGTTGGTGGCTCGTTGCCGGCGTGACGAGCCAAGGGTGTTGACGCCGTTGCGACGTCAACCTGTGGTGAGTTCTAACCAAAGCGTCACATGGATGGAATGATCGTTTTGTCATAAGCACGTAACAAGAAAGATGTTAGTGCGATAAGTAACATCATGTTCGGCGCCCGCTTTTGCGTCAGACCCCTGTATGATCAGCCCTGCGCCGAAGGGCGGTCGCCGATGTCGAATGAGAATGTCCCCCCGTTGCACTCGGGTACTATTCGACGAAAGGGACAACTTTTCACAATTTGTTGCACAGAATTTTCTATCTGTCCTCGCATCTAAGCTCTTTGAACCTGAGCGGCGAGTACGGAACGGCACACGTTCGTGCCACGCGGGTGCTCTTGAGAAAAGCACCTGATTGAACCCGGCCCGGCAATGCGTTGCCCGGCCCACTTAGCCAAAGGCTCTGGAATCCCATGTCCGATCGTTTCGAACTCTTCCTCACTTGCCCCAAGGGCCTCGAAGGCCTGCTTCTCGAGGAAGCCGTCGGGCTTGGCCTTGAAGAGGCGCGCGAGCACACCTCGGCCGTTCGCGGCATCGCCGACATGGAAACGGCTTATCGCCTGTGCCTGTGGTCGCGCCTGGCGAACCGCGTATTGCTGGTGCTCAAGCGCTTCGCGATGAAGGACGCTGAAGACCTGTACCACGGCGTGCTGGACGTCGACTGGCAAGACCACATGCTCGCCGATGGTACCTTGGCGGTCGAGTTCAGCGGTCACGGCTCGGGCATCGACAACACGCATTTCGGCGCCTTGAAGGTCAAGGATGCCATTGTCGACAAGCTGCGCACGCCGTCGGGCGAGCGGCCATCCATCGACAAGCTCAACCCGGACCTGCGCATCCACCTGCGCCTGGACCGTGGCGAAGCGATCCTGTCCCTCGACCTTTCGGGCCATAGCCTGCACCAACGTGGCTATCGCTTGCAGCAGGGCGCCGCCCCGCTGAAGGAAAACCTCGCCGCCGCCATCCTGATTCGCGCCGGTTGGCCACGCATTGCCGCCGAAGGCGGGGCACTGGCGGATCCGATGTGCGGCGTCGGCACGTTCCTGGTGGAAGCCGGAATGATCGCGGCCGACATGGCGCCGAACCTGCGTCGCCAGCAATGGGGCTTTACCGCCTGGCTCGGCCACGTGCCGGCGTTATGGAAAAAACTCCACGAAGAAGCCAGTGAGCGCGCCGCCGCCGGGCTGGCCAAGCCACCGTTGTGGATTCGCGGCTACGAAGCTGACCCACGGCTGATCCAGCCGGGCCGCAACAACGTCGAGCGTGCGGGCCTGAGCGAGTGGATCAAGATCTATCAGGGCGAAGTCGCCACCTTCGAGCCGCGCCCGGACCAGAACCAGAAGGGCCTGGTGATCTGCAACCCGCCATACGGCGAGCGCCTGGGCGACGAAGCGAGCCTGCTCTATCTGTACCAGAATCTCGGTGAACGCCTGCGCCAGGCCTGCCTCAACTGGGAGGCCGCGGTGTTCACTGGCGCGCCGGACCTGGGCAAGCGCATGGGTATTCGCAGCCACAAGCAGTATTCGTTCTGGAACGGCGCCTTGCCGTGCAAGTTGCTACTGATCAGGGTGCTCCCGGATCAGTTCGTCACCGGCGAGCGTCGCACCCCGGAACAACGCCAGGCCGAGCGTGAACAGGCTGTCTACGATCAAACCCCTGAAGTACCGCAAGAGCGCCAGTACAACAAGAATGGCAACCCGATCAAACCGGCCCCGGCGCCAGCCCCTGTGGTCGAGCAGGCGCGGTTGAGCGAAGGCGGGCAGATGTTCGCCAATCGCCTGCAGAAAAATCTCAAGCTGCTGAGCAAGTGGGCCAAGCGTGAAGGCGTCGACTGCTACCGGGTCTATGATGCCGACATGCCGGAATATTCCATGGCCATCGACCTGTACCACGATTGGGTGCACGTCCAGGAATACGTCGCGCCGAAGTCCATCGACCCGGAAAAGGCCTCGGCCCGGTTGTTCGATGCGCTGGCGGCCATTCCCCAAGCCTTGAATGTCGACAAGAGCCGCGTCGTCATCAAGCGCCGCGAGCGCCAGAGCGGCACCAAGCAGTACGAGCGCCAGAGCGCCCAGGGCAAGTTCACCGAGGTCAACGAGGGCGGCGTGAAGCTGCTGGTCAACCTCACCGACTACCTCGACACCGGGTTGTTCCTCGATCACCGGCCAATGCGCTTGCGGATCCAGAAAGAGGCCGCCGGCAAGCGCTTCCTCAACCTGTTCTGCTACACCGCGACCGCCAGCGTCCATGCCGCCAAGGGTGGCGCGCGCAGCACCACCAGCGTCGATTTGTCGAAAACCTATCTGGACTGGGCGCGGCGCAACCTGTCGCTCAATGGTTTTTCCGACAAGAACCGCTTGGAGCAGGGCGATGTCATGGCCTGGCTTGAAGCCAGTCGCGACGAGTACGACCTGATCTTCATCGATCCGCCGACGTTCTCCAACTCCAAGCGCATGGAAGGCGTGTTCGACGTGCAGCGCGACCACGTCCAGCTGTTGGATCTGGCCATGGCGCGCCTGGCGCCGGGTGGCGTGCTGTATTTTTCCAACAACTTCCGCAAGTTCCAGCTCGAGGACAACCTGGGCGAGCGTTACGCCGTGGAGGAAATCACCGCCGGGACCATCGACCCGGATTTTGCCCGAAACAGCAAGATTCACCGCGCCTGGAAAATCATGGCGCGCTGACCGGCGGTCGATTGGATCCATGCAAGCGTTGAAATTCAAGGCTTGCAGGCGTTTTTGGGACTGGCAAAAGTAATGGCAAATAGCTATAACTTAGTGTGTGACCGGGGCTGGACCAATGCCTGGTCCTTTCTGAGTCATGTTTATGGCATTACATCAGGTGCGTCCCAGGATCCTGGGCTTTATCAGCGAAGATGTTTCAGCATGGCTCGTGGCTTGCGTCGTCCTGATGGCAGGCCTGTTGCTGACCGGTTTGTTGGCCTGGGGCACGTTGAAGCAGTTCAACCAGCAATTGCGCCAGCGCTTCGAATTGCTCGCCGAAGAACGCTATAGCCGCCTCGAAGAGCGTTTCCAGGACCAGGAGCAACGTCTCGACAGTCTGAGGCGGTTCTTTGCCAACTCCGCGGGAGTGTCTGGCGCCGAATTCCATGGCTATACCGAAGCACTCTTGCGGCGTACCCGGGCCTTTGCCTGGGCGCCACGGGTGCTGCGGGATGAGCGCCAGGCATTCGAGCAAGAGGCACGAGCCGAAGTATCCACTACCTTTACCGTTCGTGAACGAGACGAGGCCGGGATCCTGCGCCAGGCCGCTGAGCGGAATGAATACGCGCCGCTGCTGTATATCCAGAGCCAGCCATCCTATGGCGCGCCGCTGGGCCTGGATCTGCTGTCGCATCCACTGCGCCGTGCCACGCTGGAACGGGCGCGCCAGCGTAACGCCCTGGTAGTTTCCGAGCCCATTGATCTGATCGGGAGCGATCCGGCCTTTGCCCGAGGTGTGATGCTGGCGGCGCCCGTTCTCAAGCCTCTGGCCAGCGAGCCGTTCGGTTACGTGGTGGCGGCCATCAGCATGCGCCAGTTGGTCGCCGATGGGCTGCCGGAGGCGGACGATGACAGTCTGACGATGCGTGTGATTGATTCCGCCCACGATACCCCTTGGGAAGTCCTGTTCGAAACATCCAACCGACCGGGTAAAAGCGAGCTGTCGGCGGTCCGGATGTTGCGCCTGGCCGATCATGACTTCCGCGTGGAGTTGCGGCCCAGTCTCGCGTTCCTGTCGAACAATCATTCCAGCGTCGTGAGCGTCACGGTGTTGGGCGGGCTGCTCAGCCTGATGCTCAGCGTCTTGCTGTATACGTTGGTCAGCCAGCGACAGCGGGCCTTGGCGCTGGTGGAACAGCGCACCCGGGAACTGCATGCCCGGGAATCGGAACTGCGCGGCACCCACGGCCAATTGAAGGGCGTGCTCGACGCCGCGACGCAAGTCGCGATCATCGCCACCGACCTGCGCGGTGTCATCACCACATTCAATGCCGGCGCCGAGCAGATGCTCGGCTACCGCAGCTGCGATGTCCTGCAGAGCATGACCCTGGAAAGTCTTCACGTTCCGCGTGAGCTGCAGCATCGGGCCGCACAGCTGGCCGTGCGTTTCGGCAAGCCAATCCCGACGTGCCATGCGATGCTGCTTGAAGGCGGTGAGCAGGGCGGCCAACAGGCTCGGGAGTGGACCCTGGTGCGCCGCGACGGCAGCCACCTGACGGTCAACATGCTGGCCACGCCCGTGCTCGACGACCAAGGGTTGTGGGTCGGGCACCTGGCAATCTGCATCGACGTCACCGAACGCAAGCGCGTCCACGAAGCCTTGGCCGCACGGGACCTGCTGTTGAAAAAACTCAGCGCTCATGTTCCCGGCGGCATCTATCAGTTCAAGATGGACTTTACCGGTGAGTTCAGCGTGATCTATGCCAGCGACGGCATCCGCGACATCTACGAACTGGAGCCTGACGTGCTGGTACGGCACGCCGAAGCGGTGTTTTCGCGCATCCATCCGCTGGACAGCGCTCGGGTGCGTGCTTCGATCCGCATCTCGGCGGATACATTGAGCCCGTGGCGCGAAGAGTACCGGGTGCAACTGCCGCAGCGCGGTCTGCGCTGGGTACGCGGAGAGGCCACGCCCGAGCAATTGCCTGGCGGCGGTGTGTTGTGGCACGGCTATGTCTCGGACATCTCCGACCTCAAGCGCGTGGAAGAAGAACTGCGGGCACTGTCGATCACCGACGCCTTGACCGGCATTCGCAACCGACGGTATTTCCAGGAGCGCCTGACTTCGGAGATGGCCCGGGTTGAACGTGGCTCCGGCGAGCTGGCGGTCATCATGCTCGACATCGATCACTTCAAGCGCATTAACGACCAGCATGGCCATGCGGTGGGTGATCGGGTGTTGCAGGCGGTCTGCCAGCGCATCACCCAACGGTTGCGCCGCACGGACGTATTCTGCCGGTTGGGCGGTGAAGAGTTCGTGGTGCTCTGCCCGGATACGGACAATGAAAGTGCCTACACCCTGGCGTTGGGGTTATGGGACGGCCTGCGGGGTTCGCCGATCGACGACATTGGTACCATCACCGCCAGTTTTGGCATCGCCAGCTGGCGCGTCGGCGAAGGTGCCGACGCGCTACTGTTGCGCGCCGACTCAGGTGTGTACGCGGCGAAGCAGGCCGGGCGGGATCGGGTCGAGGTGCAGTTGGGATAGCCAACTTCACCCCAAGACCCATCCGGCCTTGTGTTGGGGCTGGCTCAGAGCACCGACGCCGTCTGCGGCAGTTTCGGCTGGCGATACAAGTCCAGCAGCACCTGGTCCAGCACGGAGGAGGCGCCCCATGGCTTCGGATCGTTGAGGATCGCCACGACCGCCCAGGTATTGCCATTGATGTCCCGGCTGTAGCCGGCAATGGCGCGGACTGTGTTCAACGTACCGGTCTTGACGTGCGCTTCGCCGGCCATGGCGGTGGTCTTGAGGCGTTTGCGCATGGTGCCGTCCGTGCCGGCGATGGGCATCGAGCTGATGAACTCCGCCGCATACGGGCTGCGCCATGCCGCCTGCAGCATCGCCGCCATTTCCCGGGCGCTGACCCGTTCGGCGCGGGACAGGCCGGAGCCGTTTTCCATCACCAGGTGCGGCGCGGTGATGCCTTTCTTGGCCAGCCACTGGCGCACCACCCGCTGCGCAGCCTTGGCATCGTCGCCGTCGGCCTCGTTGCGAAACTCCGCGCCCAGGCTCAGGAACAGTTGCTGGGCCATGGTGTTGTTACTGTATTTGTTGATGTCGCGGATAATCTCCGCCAGGTCCGGCGAGAACGCCCGGGCCAGCAGTTTGGCGTTCTTCGGCGTCGCGGCCAGGCGGTCGCTGCCCTGGATGCTGCCGCCCAGCTCCTTCCAGATCGCTCGCACGGCGCCAGCGGTGTAGGTGGCATGGTCGAGCAGCGACAGGTAGGTCTGGGAGCTGCAACCCTCGCCGAGTTGGCCGCTGACCGTCACGGTCATGCTGCCGTCTGCCTGGGCCACCGGGTTGTAGCGCACGCCACCGGTGCATTGCTTGGAGTTGGCGGCGTTGACCACGTTCTCGATGCGGATGCTGGCGATGGGCGGTTCGACCGATATCAGCACCCGGCCAGCGTCATTGCGGGCCACGAAGCGCAGCGCCTTGAGGTTGACCAGCAGCGAATCGGGCTTGACCAGGAAGGGTTTGTTTTCGTCATTGCCGTCGTCGTTGAACTCGGGCAATTGCGGCTGGATGAAGAAGCTGCGGTCCAGCACCAGGTCGCCGGTAATCTGCTGCACGCCGTTGGCCCGCAGGTCACGCATCAACAGCCAGAGCTTTTCCATGTTCAGCTTGGGATCGCCGCCGCCCTTGAGGTACAGGTTGCCGTTGAGAATGCCCCCGCTGAGGGTGCCGTCGGTGTAGAACTCGGTTTTCCATTGATGGTTCGGCCCGAGCATTTCCAAGGCTGCGTAGGTCGTTACCAGCTTCATGGTGGACGCCGGGTTCACCGAGACATCGGCGTTATACAGCGTCGGGGTGCCGGGGCCGTTGAGCGGTACCATCACCAGGGACAGGGCGTTGTCTTGCAGTTTGCTGTTTTTCAGGGCCTTTTGCACATTCGGCGACAGGGCGGTGTTGATGGTGGCGGCTTGGGTGGTGACAGGCAGGGCCAAAGGAAGAAGAAGGCTGGCCAGAAGCAATGGGCGCAAAGATTTGATCATGTGAAATAAAACCCTACAGGCGAGGGGGAAAAGAACGAGGACATGAAAATGAACGCCCTCAACGGTCATGAAAGTGTCGGCATTATGCCCCAAGGCGCAACGGCTTGTGCCGTGCCCAAGCCCAGCGAAGCGGTATTTTTTTACCGGCGGTAGGCGGACTTGCCCGATCAGTCGGGCAATCGACGCACCAAACTGGTAAAGTGCCGGCCGTTATTACTTATGAGGATTGTTCCAATGGCGACTAACCGTTCCCAGCGTCTGCGCAAAAAGCTGTGCGTGGATGAATTTCAAGAGCTGGGTTTCGAACTGAACCTGGATTTCAAAGAAGATCTGGCCGATGAGGCTATTGACGCTTTCCTCGACGCTTTCCTGAAAGAAGCCATGGAAGCCAATGGCCTGGGCTATGTCGGCGGTGACGACTATGGTCTGGTCTGCCTGCAGAAGCGTGGCTCGGTGACCGAAGAGCAGCGCGCTGCCGTTGAAGCCTGGCTCAAGGCCCGTCCTGAGCTGACCAGTGTTGAAGTCAGCCCGCTGATGGATGTCTGGTATCCGGAAAAGCCTATCAACAAGGCTTGATGGTCTGAAAAAACCGGCAACCCGTTTGGGTGCCGGTTTTTTTGTGCCTGTCGGTTGGGTAATTGTTGTCCTTCAGGCCGCTTTCGCGAGCAGGCCCGCTCCCACATTGGGTCGGTGTTCACACATCTCCTGTGGGAGCGAGCCTGCTCGCGAAGCTTTCAAGATTCAGGCACTCCGCCAGTTCAGGATGAGCAAAGTCACCACCCCCGCGACAATCCCCCAGAACGCCGAGCCGATGGAAAACAGCGTCAACCCCGACGCCGTGACCATGAAGGTAATCAACGCCGCTTCCCGTTCCTTCGCTTCGCTCATGGCGATGCTCAGGCCGTTGATGATCGAGCCGAACAGCGCCAATGCCGCGATGGACAGCACCAACTCCTTGGGCAGCGCAGCGAACAGCGCCGCCAGCGTTGCGCCGAAAACCCCGGCAAAGCCGTAGAAAATCCCGCACCAGACGGCCGCCGTGTAGCGCTTGTCGCGATCTTCATGGGCATGTGGCCCGGTGCAGATCGCCGCGCTGATGGCGGCGAGGTTGATACCATGGGAACCGAATGGGGCCAGCAACAACGAAGCAACGCCGGTGCTGGTGATCAATGGCGAGGCCGGTACGTTGTAGCCGTCGGCGCGCAGCACGGCGATGCCAGGCATGTTCTGCGAGGTCATCGCCACCACGAACAGCGGGATACCGATGCTGATGGTGGCCCCCAGGGAAAATTCCGGCGTGGTCCAGACCGGTGTCGCCACTTCCAGGGCGAAACTGGTGAAATCCAGAAGCCCGAGCAAGCCCGACAAGGCAGTGCCGACCAGCAGCGCGGCCAATACCGCATAACGCGGGGACAGACGCTTGACGATCAGGTAGGTGAAGAACATCCCCAGCACCAGGCCGGTGCGATGTTGCGCGGCGACAAATATTTCGCTGCCGATCTTGAACAGGATCCCCGCCAGCAGCGCGGCCGCCAGCGAAGCCGGAATGCGTTTGACCAGGCGCTCGAAGCTGCCGGTCAGGCCACAGATCGTCACCAGCACCGCACAGGTGATGTACGCGCCGATGGCTTCGCCATAACTCACGCCGCCCAGGCTGGTGATCAACAAGGCTGCGCCGGGTGTTGACCAGGCGATGGTGATTGGCGTGCGGTAGCGCAGCGACAAGCCGATGGAGCACACCGCCATGCCGATGGAGATGGCCCAGATCCATGATGAAATCTGCCCGCTGGTCAGCCCCGCCGCCTGCCCGGCCTGGAACATCAGTACCAGTGAGCTGGTGTAGCCGGTCATCATGGCGATGAAACCGGCGACGATGGCCGAGGGCGAGGTATCGGCCAGGGGGCGAAGTGGCGCGGTGCTGATTTCGGTCATGGTGAGCGGTTGTCCTTGTTGTAGATTGGCTGGACTGGCGGAGCCACGGATTGCCGGATCAAGCCTAAACTCAACGCAGTTGCCGATTGCAATACAGCCATGCCCGCAAAGAGCCGTACAGTCGTGTTGCCATCAGAGGTTGTGTACAATCGCCGTGTTTATTACGCGATACTTGCCAGCGACCCGCTGTGCCGTATTACAGTCACGGTTAAATCGCCGCAGTTCTCCCGACTCGAGTGCCCATGAACGAACAGTTGCAACCCCTCAAGAAACAACCGCGAGCAGGCAAAGCCGGCCGCAGCGGAACCCAGGACGATATTGTCTACGCGCACATTTTCGAGGCGATCCTCGAACAGCGTCTGGCGCCTGGCACGAAGTTGAGCGAAGAGGCGCTTGGGGAGATTTTCGGGGTGAGTCGCACCATCATTCGTCGCGCGCTGTCGCGCCTGGCTCATGAAGGCGTGGTGCTGCTGCGCCCGAATCGCGGTGCGGTGGTCGCCAGCCCGAGTGTCGAAGAGGCACGCCAGGTATTCTTTGCCCGGCGCATGGTGGAGAAGGCAATCACTGAGCTGGCGGTACAGCACGCCAGCGCCGAACAGCTTGCCGAGCTGCGGCAGATGGTCAGCGACGAGCGCGACAGTTTTTCCCGGGGGGACCGTGGCGCCGGTATCCGGTTGTCAGGCGAGTTCCACCTCAAGCTGGCCGAGGCGGCAAAAAACGCGCCGCTGATCAGCTTCCAGCGCAGCCTGGTATCACAGACTTCGTTGATCATCGCCCAGTACGAAAGCGGTAACCGTTCCCACTGTTCCTATGACGAACACACCCAGCTGATCGACGCCATCGAGGCCCGTGACGCAGCCCTGGCGGTGAACCTGATGATGCATCACATGGATCACATCGACAGCAAGCTCAACCTCGACGAAGAAAGTGCTTCGGATGACTTGCATGCGGTGTTTTCGCATTTGTTGCAGAGCAAGAAGCCGGGGCGGTCGACGGCCAAGCTCTGATTGAGTTGAGTCAGCGATGCCGAGGCGCGCCCTTCGCGAGCAGGCTCGCTCCCACAGTGGATTTGTGTTGGTCACACTGATCCTGGACTGTCTCCAACCAATCTGGCTTCTGGGGTCAGGCAACCCTGTGGGAGCGAGCCTGCTCGCGAAAGCGGTCTGGCAGGCGCTGAAAGTTAGCGCTGGTGCACCAGCCGGCCTGCCGCATAAGTCTGCGCCACCACCCGGTCATCCCCAAGCGTCATCAGTACGAACAACCGCTCGGCCATGTCCTTGGCCTGCTTCAGGCGATAGCTCAACAGCGGCGTGGCGTTGTAGTCCAGCACCAGGAAGTCCGCGTCCGTGCCCGGCTGCAACGTGCCGATCCGGTCTTCCAGGCGCAAGGCGCGGGCGCCGCCAAGGGTGGCCAGGTACAGCGATTTGAACGGGCTCAGTCGCGCACCTTGCAACTGCATGACCTTGTAGGCTTCGTTCAGGGTTTGCAGCAGCGAAAAACTGGTTCCGCCGCCCACGTCGGTGCCAAGGCCCACATTGACTTTGTGTTTCTCGGCCATCGGCAGGTTGAACAGGCCGCTGCCCAGGAACAGGTTCGAGGTCGGGCAGAACGCGATGGCCGAACCGGTTTGTGCCAGGCGTGCGCATTCTTCGTCGCACAGATGCACGCCATGGGCGAACACCGAGCGCTCGCCGAGCAATTGGTAGTGGTCGTAGACGTCCAGGTAGCCTTTGCGCTCGGGGAACAGCTCCTTGACCCATTGCACTTCCTGCAGGTTCTCGCTGATGTGCGTCTGCATGTACAGGTCCGGGTATTCGCCGAGTAACTGGCCAGCCAGGGTCAGTTGCTCCGGCGTGCTGGTCGGCGCGAAGCGCGGGGTCACGGCGTAATGCAGGCGACCCTTGCCATGCCAGCGTTCGATCAGCGCCTTGCTCTCGGTGTAGCCGGATTCGGCGGTGTCGACCAGGTAGTCCGGCGCGTTGCGGTCCATCATGACCTTGCCGGCGATCATCCGCAGGTCGAGTTTCTCGGCAACCTCAAAAAAAGCGTTCACCGATTGCGGGTGCACACTGCCGAATACCAGGGCTGTGGTGGTGCCGTTGCGCAGCAGTTCCTTGACGAAAATGTCCGCTGCCGCCTCGGCGTGGGCCGGGTCGGCGAACTGGCTTTCGCAGGGGAACGTGTAGGTATTGAGCCAATCCAGCAACTGCTCGCCATAGGCGCCCACCATGCCGGTCTGCGGCAGGTGAATATGGGTGTCGATGAAGCCGGGAGTGATCAAGGCGTCCTGGTAGTGCGTGATCTCGATATCCGCCGGCAGGGTCGGCAACAAATCGCTGGCGTGGCCGATAGCGCTGATCAGGCCATTTTCCACTACCAGCAGGCCATCCTCGAAATACTCATAGGACGCCTCGATACCGACTTCGGCCGGATCGGCGAGGCTGTGGAGCAGGGCGGCGCGGTAGGCTTTGCGTGTCAGGGGCATGGGAATTCTCGATAACTGGATTAACGCTGGCTGCGGCGCGAAACCGGCAGCAACCTGGCGATGGGTTCGGCGCGGGAGGTGTGCTGGCCGAAATCTGCGTTGTAGGTGGCGATGATTTCGCCGGCGATGGAGATGGCGATTTCAACGGGCAGCTTGCCTTTGACTTCGCCGATGCCCATCGGGCAGCGCATACGCTGCAGGGCGCCACTGTCGAAGCCGCGATCACGCAGGCGATGTTCGAACCTGACGCGTTTGGTCTTCGAGCCGATCAGGCCGAAGTAGGCAAAGTCGTTGCGCTTGAGGATCGCGGCGCTCAGTTCCAGATCGAGCTGGTGATTGTGAGTCATGACGATGCAGTAGCTGCCGGCGGGCAGCTCATCGACTTCGTCCAGCGGGTCTTCAGTCACGATTTTCTGTACGCCGTGGGGCAACTGCTCAGGAAATTCCGCTTCCCGCGAGTCGATCCAGCGCACCCGGCAAGGCAGGCTCGCCAGCAGCGGCACCAGGGCGCGGCCGACATGACCGGCACCGAACACGGCAATCTGCGCCTGGACCTGGCCCATGGGTTCGAACAGCAACACGGTAACGCCACCGCAGCACTGGCCCAGGCTGGCACCGAGACTGAAGCGCTCTAAATGGGTGTCCTGCTGGCCGCTGGCAAGCATCTGCCGGGCAATCTCCATCGCCTTGTATTCCAGATGACCGCCGCCAATGGTGTCGAATGTCTGGCGGGCGCTGATGACCATCTTCGAGCCGGCATTGCGTGGGGTGGAGCCGAGCTCCTCGATGATCGTCACCAGCACGCAGGGTTCGCCGCGGGTTTGCAGGTCGGCGAGGGCGCTGATCCAGTTGTACATATTCACCTCGACATCTCTGTTGTCTGTTCCGGCCTCATCGCGAGCAAGCTCGCTCCCACATTGGATCGGTGTTCACAAATCCCCTGTGGGAGCGAGCTTGCTCGCGATTGGCCGCGCCGCGGTCTAGAGCGAAGCCACTTCGGCTTCAGCTTCCTCAGCCTTGACCACCCTCAACCCACGCATCTGCTCACACCCCCACAACACCCGCTCCGGCGTCGCCGGCGCATCGATTTTCGGTTGCTGCCGATAATCCCCCAGGCTCGCCACGGCGTCCTTGATGGCGCACCACGCGGCGATGCCGAGCATGAACGGCGGCTCGCCCACGGCCTTGGAATGGAAGACCGTGTCTTCGGGGTTCTTGCGGTTTTCCACCAGTCGCACCCGCAGGTCCAACGGCATGTCGGCCACGGCCGGGATCTTGTAGCTGGCCGGGCCATTGGTCATCAGCTTGCCCTTGTCGTTCCACACCAGTTCTTCCATGGTCAGCCAGCCCATGCCCTGGATGAAACCGCCCTCGACCTGGCCGATGTCGATGGCCGGGTTCAGCGAGGCGCCAACGTCGTGGAGGATGTCGGTGCGCAGCATCTTGTATTCGCCGGTGAGGGTGTCGACGATCACCTCGGCACACGCGGCGCCGAAGGCGTAGTAATAGAACGGCCGGCCACGGGCCTGGCTGCGGTCGTAGTAGATTTTGGGGGTCTTGTAGAACCCGGTGCTCGACAGCGAGACCTGGGCGAAGTAGGCCTGTTGTACCAGCGCCTCGAAGGTCAGGATGTGATCGCGCACCCGCACGTGACCGTTATGGAATTCCACGTCTTCTTCGCTGACCTTGTATTGCCGCGCGGCGAATTCCACCAAGCGTTGCTTGATGGTTTCGGCGGCATTCTGCGCGGCCTTGCCGTTCAGGTCGGCGCCGCTGGACGCGGCGGTGGGCGAGGTGTTCGGGACCTTGTCGGTATTGGTCGCGGTGATCTGCACGCGGTCCATTTCCACCTGGAACACCTCGGCCACCACTTGGGCGACTTTGGTATTGAGCCCCTGGCCCATTTCCGTGCCGCCGTGGTTCAGGTGGATGCTGCCGTCGGTGTAGACGTGGATCAGAGCCCCGGCCTGGTTGAGGAAACTGGCGGTGAAGGAAATGCCGAACTTCACCGGCGTCAGCGCCAGGCCCTTCTTGAGGATCGGGCTGCCTGCGTTGTAGCGGCGGATCGCTTCGCGGCGCTCGGCGTACTGGCTGCTTTCTTCCAGTTCAGCGGTCATTTCCTCGAGCATGTTGTGCTCGACGGTCTGGTAGTAGTGCGTGACGTTGCGCTCGGTCTTGCCGTAGTAGTTGGCCTTGCGCACCGCCAGCGGGTCGAGCCCCAGGTGCCGGGCGATGGCATCCATCACTTCTTCGATGGCGACCATGCCTTGGGGCCCGCCGAAACCACGGTAAGCGGTGTTCGACGCGGTGTTGGTCTTGCAGCGATGGCCGTTGATGGTCGCATCGCCCAGGTAGTAGGCATTGTCGGCGTGGAACATCGCCCGGTCGACAATCGAGGCCGACAGGTCCGGCGAGCAACCGCAGTTGCCGGCCAGTTCCAGGGCGATGCCATGCAGGCGCCCGGTGTCGTCGAAGCCAACGTCGTATTCGATATAGAAAGGATGGCGCTTGCCGGTCATCAGCATGTCCTCCACCCGGGGCAGGCGCATCTTGGTCGGCTGGCCGGTGAGGTGCGCGATGACGGCGCACAGGCAGGCCGGGCTGGCGGCCTGGGTTTCCTTGCCGCCAAAGCCGCCGCCCATGCGGCGCATGTCCACCACGACCTTGCTCATCGACACGCCCAACACTTCGGCCACCAGCTTCTGCACTTCGGTGGGGTTCTGGGTCGAGCAGTAGACGATCATGCCGCCGTCTTCGGTGGGCATCACCGAGGAAATCTGGGTCTCCAGGTAAAAGTGTTCCTGGCCGCCGATGTGCAGCGAGCCTTGGATGCGATGTCCAGCGGTGGCCAGCGCCGTGGCCGAATCGCCGCGCTGGTGGGTGTGACTGTCGAGCACGAAGTGCCGCTTGCGCAGCGCCTCGACCACATCCAGCACCGGTTCGAGGTCTTCATATTCAATGATTGCGGCCATGGCTGCCTGGCGTGCGGTCTCCAGATCCCTGGCCGCCACGGCGAGTACCGGTTGGCCGACGAACTGTACGTCATCGATCGCCAGCAGCGGGTCGCCGGGCAACAACGGCCCAATGTCCTTCAGGCCCGGTATGTCCTGATGGGTAATGGCGATGCGCACCCCTTCGAAGGCATAGCAGGGCGTGGTATCGATACGCAGGATCCGCGCATGGGCGCGGTCCGACAGCCGGGCATAGACGTGTAACTGGTTGGGAAATTCCAACCGATCATCGATGTACTGGGCCTCGCCGGAAACGTGTTTGGCGGCGCTGTCATGCTTGACGCTGCGGCCCACGCCCGTGGTGAGGTCGCGGGCGAACAGCTCGGCCAGTTCGGCCTGGGTCTTCTCTACGGCGTGATGGTTAGACATAAGCGGTCACCCGAGTCTCGATGTGCGGCGTTTGCAGCTCGATGAAGTATTTGCGCAGCAGGTTGCGGGCGCTGAGCAGACGGTATTCCTTGCTGGCACGGAAGTCCGACAGCGGCGTGAAATCCTCGGCCAGGGCCGCGCAGGCGCGTTCGACGGTACTGTCGTTCCACGGCGCGCCGATCAGTGCGGCTTCACAGTGCCTGGCACGCTTGGGTGTTGCGGCCATGCCGCCGAAGGCGACACGCGCGTCCTCCACTAGACCGTTTTCAAGACGCAGGTTGAACGCCGCGCACACTGCGGAAATGTCATCGTCCAGGCGCTTGGAAACCTTGTAGGCGCGGAACGTCTTTTCGGCGCTGGCTCGGGGCACGATGATCTTTTCGATGAATTCGCTTTCCTGGCGGGCAGTTACCCGGTAGTCGATGAAATAGTCTTCCAGGGCCAGGGTGCGGCGGGTCTGGCCCTTGCACAGCACGATCTGCGCGCCGAGGGCGATCAGCAGGGGCGGGGAGTCGCCGATGGGCGAGGCGTTGCCGATGTTGCCGCCCAATGTGCCCTGGTTGCGGATTTGTAGCGAGGCGAAACGCTGCAGCAATTCGCCGAAGTCCGGGTATTCGGTTTTCAGTGCCTCGTAGCAATCGGAAAGCGCGGTGGCGGCGCCGATCTCCAAACGGTCCTCAAAACGCTCGATGCGCTTGAGTTCGGCGACGTTACCGACGTAGATCATCACTGGCAGGGTGCGGTGAAACTGCGTGACCTCCAGCGCCAAATCGGTGCCGCCAGCCAGTAGCCGCGCCTGCGGATAGGCGTCGTAGAGGTCGGCCAGATCGGCCACGGTCAGCGGCACCAGGCAACGCTTGTCACCGCTGTTGAGCTCGCCGGTTTCGGTCGGGGCGATGGCTTTCAGGCGGGCGATGGTCTGGGCTTCGCGGGCGTCGAACTGGTCCGGTTGTTTGCCGCAGCAGGCCTGGTCGGCCGCCGCCAGGATCGGCCGGTAGCCGGTGCAGCGGCACAGGTTGCCGGCCAAGGCTTCGTGGGCCTTGTGGGCGTCGGGTTGTTCGCTGTTCTTTTGCAGGGCGAACAGTGACATGACGAAGCCCGGGGTGCAGAAACCGCATTGCGAGCCGTGGCAGTCGACCATCGCCTGCTGGACGCTGTGCAACTGGCCATTGTGCTTGAGGTCTTCGACGCTGATCAGTTGCTTGCCGTGCAGCGACGAGACGAAGGTCAGGCACGAATTGAGGCTGCGGTAGCGGATGCGCTCGCTACCGTTCGCGTCCGTTTCCAGTTCGCCCACCACCACGGTGCATGCGCCACAGTCGCCGCTGGCGCAGCCTTCCTTGGTGCCGGGTTTGCCAACATGCTCGCGCAGATAGTTGAGCACGGTCAGGTTCGGGTCCAGGGCGTGCTCGCTACGGAGTTCCTGGTTGAGTAAAAACTGGATCACGGAAGGCCTCGCAGATTCATTATTGTTGTATCGACGTGGGCTGAATTTAGCAGTTCTGACTTTTCGGTCAACGATTTTCTGACTTAAAGGTCAAGAAAAGCTGTTTTGTCGATACACAATGACCTATGGACACTGTAGAGCCCTGTGGGAGCGAGCTTGCTCGCGATGACGGCGTTACATTCAGTATGGATGCAAGCTGACAGACCGCTATCGCGAGCAAGCTCGCTCCCACAGTTTTTTGTTTCGGTACAAACTCCTGAAGTTTTTGCTTATATCGTGCCAAAAACCCGGTGCAGGCCCTGCGCCATGACGTATCGAGTGCGCTACACTGCGCCGCTTGTGCAGATCGAAGAGTTTGAAGGACAACCATGACGTTCAAGGCCCCGGACAGCCTCGCCGAGCAAATCGCCCATTACCTCGCCGAACGCATCATTCGCGGCGAAATGAAACCGGGAGAGCGCATCCAGGAGCAGAAGGTCACACTGGCGCTCAATGTCAGTCGCGGCTCGGTCCGCGAGGCCTTGCTGATCCTCGAACGGCGTCACCTGATCGCCATCCTGCCGCGCCGTGGCGCCCACGTCACCGAGCTTACCGAGCACAAGGTGCGCAGCCTGTGCGCCTTGATGAGCGAGCTCTACATCCTGCTGGGCAACGCGGTGGCTCATGGCTGGAAGGAACAGGCCGACATGGCCCCGTTCGTGGCGATCCAGCAACGCCTCCAGCAAGCTTACGAGCGCCAGGACATCCGCACTTTCGTCGATGAAAGCTTCAGCGTGATGCGCGCGGCCTATCCGTTTGCCGACAATCCGTATCTGCAAGAGACCGTCGAGAACCTGCAACCGGCGATGAGTCGCGCCTACTTCCTGGCACTTGAACAGCGCAAGGCTGAAATGAGTGAATTCCTCGATCTGTTCCAGCGCCTGCTTGTTGCGGTGCTGGCCCGCGATCTGCCGCAGATCCGCATCGTGCTGACGGCCTATGCCCAGCGCAGTTGCGATCTGGTGGTTTCGGCCCTGACGGCGGCCTGACGTGCGGCTCAAGTGCATCAAGCTGGCGGGGTTCAAATCCTTCGTCGACCCGACCACGGTGAACTTCCCCAGTAACATGGCGGCGGTGGTCGGGCCCAATGGCTGCGGCAAGTCGAACATCATCGACGCCGTGCGCTGGGTGATGGGCGAAAGCTCGGCCAAGAACCTGCGCGGCGAATCGATGACCGACGTCATCTTCAACGGCTCCACCAGTCGCAAGCCGGTGAGCCAGGCCAGTATCGAACTGGTGTTCGATAACTCCGACGGCACGTTGATCGGCGAATACGCGGCCTACGCGGAAATCTCCATTCGTCGTAAAGTGACCCGCGACAGCCAGAACAGCTATTTCCTCAACGGCACCAAATGCCGTCGCCGCGACATCACTGACATCTTCCTCGGCACCGGCCTGGGCCCGCGCAGCTACTCGATCATCGAGCAGGGCATGATCTCCAAGCTGATCGAGGCCAAGCCGGAAGACCTGCGTAATTTCATCGAGGAAGCCGCCGGCATCTCCAAGTACAAGGAGCGGCGCCGGGAAACCGAAAACCGCATCCGCCGTACCCACGAGAACCTTGCGCGCCTGACCGACCTGCGCGAAGAGCTCGAACGTCAGCTCGAACGACTGCATCGCCAGGCCGAGGCCGCCAAGAAGTATCAGGAATACAAGGGCGAGGAGCGCCAGCTCAAGGCCCAGCTTTCAGCGTTGCGCTGGCAGGCGTTGAACGAACAGGTCGGCCAGCGAGAGGCGATCATCGGCAACCAGGAAGTCAGTTTCGAAGCACTGGTGGCCGAGCAGCGCAATGCCGATGCCGCCATCGAGCGCCTGCGCGACGGGCACCACGAACTGTCCGAGCGCTTCAATCTGGTGCAGGGACGCTTCTATTCGGTGGGTGGCGACATTGCCCGGGTCGAACAGAGTATCCAGCACGGCCAGCAGCGTTTGCGCCAGTTACAGGACGATTTGAAGGAAGCCGAGCGCGCCCGCCTGGAGACCGAATCCCACCTGGGCCACGATCGAACCTTGCTGTTGACCCTTGGCGAAGAACTGGACCGTCTTGTGCCGGAACAGGAAATCACCAGCGCCGCGGCCGAAGAGGCCGCGGCGGCCCTGGAGGAAGCCGAGCTGACCATGCACGGCTGGCAGGAGCAGTGGGACAGTTTCAACCTGACTTCCGCCGAACCGCGGCGTCAAGCCGAGGTGCAGCAGTCGCGCATCCAGCAGCTCGAAACCAGCATGGAGCGTTTGGCTGAACGGCAACGGCGCCTGGCTGAAGAGCGGGCGTTGCTCGCTGCGGATCCGGAAGACGCGGCGATCCTCGACCTGAGCGAGCAGCTCGCCACCAGCGAAGCGACCCTGGAAGATTTGCAGGCCAGCGAAGACGCCCAGGTCGAGCGTTTGGAACAACTGCGCCAAGCCTTGCAACTGGCCTTGCAGAACCAGCAGCAGGCCCAGGGCGAACTGCAGCGCCTCAACGGCCGCCTGGCCTCGCTGGAAGCCTTGCAACAGGCCGCGCTGGACCCAGGCACCGGCACGGCCGAGTGGTTGCGCGACCAACATCTGGCCGAACGTCCGCGTCTGGCCGAGGGGTTGAAAGTCGACACGGGCTGGGAGCTGGCGGTGGAAACCGTGCTGGGCGCCGACCTGCAAGCGGTGCTGGTGGATGATTTCGCCGGCTTCGATCTCTCAGGGTTTGCCCAAGGCGATTTGCGCCTGCTCAGTCCGGCTGGCGATGGCGTGCGGATCCCTGGAAGCCTGCTGGACAAAGTCGAGGCCCAGGTTGACTTGTCGCCCTGGTTGGGTCAGGTCAAACCCGTGGATAGCCTGGAGCAGGCGCTGGCCTTGCGTGGTCAATTGGCCGTCGGCGAGAGCCTGATCAGTCGTGACGGGTATTGGCTCGGCCGGCATTTCCTGCGGGTGCGCCGGGCCGGCGAGGCCGAAAGCGGCATGCTCGCCCGTGGCCAGGAAATCCAGCGTCTGGTCGCCGAGCGCGAAGAGCGCGAGGCCAGCGTCGAAGCCCTGGAAACCGAATTGCAGAACCTGCGGGCGCAACAGCGCCAGCAGGAAAACGGTCGCGAACACCTGCGCCGGTTGTTGCAGGACGAGGCGCGCCAGCAGGGCGAACTCAAGGCGCAGCTGTCCGCCGGCAAGGCCAAGGTTGAACAACTGGCCCTGCGGCGCACCCGTCTCGATGAAGAAATCGCCGAGTTGGGCGAACAGCGAGCGCTGGAGCACGAACAGATCGGCGAGGCGCGCCTGCAATTGCAGGAAGCCCTCGACGCCATGGCGCTGGACACCGAACAACGCGAATTGCTCCTGGCCCAGCGTGACAGCCTGCGCGAACGCCTCGATCGGGTGCGCCAGGAAGCGCGCCAACACAAGGATCATGCCCATCAGCTGGCAGTGCGCCTGGGCTCGCTCCAGGCCCAGTACGATTCCACGCGCCAAGCGTTGGAGCGTTTGGAAATGCAATCCGAACGGCTCACCGAAAAGCGCGAACAGCTGAGCCTCAACCTGGAGGAGGGCGAGGCGCCGCTGGAGGAGCTGCGCCTGAAACTCGAGGAATTGCTCGACAAACGCATGAGCGTCGACGAAGAACTCAAGACCGCGCAGATCGCGCTGGAGGACGCCGACCGCGAACTGCGCGACGCGGAGAAGCGCCGCAGCCAGGCCGAGCAGCAATCCCAGCTGATTCGCGGCCAGATGGAGCAGCAGCGCATGGAATGGCAGGCCCTGACGGTCCGCCGCAAAGCCTTGCAGGACCAGTTGCTGGAGGACGGCTACGACCTCAACGGAGTGCTCGCCACCCTCGTGGCAGGTGCCAACGAGAAAGAGGCCGAGGAAGAACTCGAACGCATCGCCGCGCGCATCCAGCGCCTGGGCGCGATCAACCTGGCCGCCATCGACGAGTATCAGCAGCAGTCCGAGCGCAAGCGCTACCTCGACGCCCAGAACGATGACCTGGTGGAGGCGCTGGAGACCCTGGAAAACGTCATTCGCAAGATCGACAAGGAAACCCGCAATCGCTTCAAGGATACCTTTGATCAGATCAACGGCGGTTTGCAGGCACTTTTCCCGAAAGTTTTCGGCGGCGGCAGTGCCTATTTGGAACTGACGGGCGAAGATCTACTCGATACTGGGGTGACAATCATGGCGCGTCCTCCCGGCAAGAAGAACAGCACCATTCATTTACTTTCCGGTGGCGAAAAGGCCCTGACCGCATTGGCCCTGGTTTTTGCCATTTTCAAGTTGAATCCGGCGCCGTTCTGCATGCTCGACGAAGTCGATGCGCCACTGGACGACGCCAACGTGGGCCGTTACGCACGCTTGGTAAAGGAAATGTCTGAAACGGTGCAGTTCATCTACATCACCCATAACAAAATCGCCATGGAAATGGCCGATCAGTTGATGGGCGTCACCATGCATGAGCCGGGTTGCTCGCGACTGGTGGCGGTGGATGTGGAAGAGGCCATGGCGATGGTTGATGCGTAAAGCATGTCTGTAGGCGCTTCGCGTGGGGCGTTGTAGGCCTTTTTACCCTTTTGGCTTGTCACTCAATTCACAGATTGGGCATAAGCCAATGCGACAGACGGTGTAAAGTTGTCTTTGGTCGTGCTAGTTTAATGTCAATTTTTCGTGTGCGTGGGCAAAACGCCATTCAGAACATAGAGTTGGCGCCACGTTTTAAAGCGGTTTGCAAATAGCTAAGCCCCTTATTTATCAGCATTTTTATAGAGGCACGGGATTACATGGAAATCGGTCTGCGCGAGTGGCTGATCGTCATCGGCATCATTGTCATTGCCGGTATTCTTTTCGACGGCTGGCGTCGCATGCGCGGCGGCAAGGGGAAACTCAAGTTTCGCCTGGATCGCAGCCTGTCGAACCTGCCGGATGAAGATGACAGTGCGGAACTGCTGGGCCCGCCCCGGGTGCTGGATACCCACAAGGAGCCGCAGCTGGACGAACACGACCTGCCGTCCATGAGCGCGCCGGCGCGCGAGCCACGTGAGTCGGGCTCCAAGCGCGGCAAGCGCAACAGTGAGCCGTCCCAGGGCGACCTGAACCTGAACCTGGATCTTGATGGTGGTCCAGGCTTCAGCAGCCGCGACGGTGATTTCCCGGACGAAAGCAAGGCCTCCGGTTCCAACGGTGACAAGGACCAGGCCCAGGCTGAAGAAGTGCTGGTGATCAGTGTGATCTGCCGCGATCCAGCCGGCTTCAAGGGCCCGGCGCTGCTGCAGAACATCCTCGAAAGTGGCCTGCGTTTTGGCGAAATGGATATTTTCCATCGCCACGAAAGCATGGCAGGCAATGGCGAGGTGCTGTTTTCCATGGCCAACGCCGTCAAGCCAGGCGTGTTCGATCTGGACGACATCGATCATTTCAGTACCCCGGCGGTGAGCTTCTTCCTCGGGCTGCCAGGCCCGCGCCATCCAAAACAGGCTTTCGATGTGATGGTGGCCGCGGCTCGCAAGCTGGCCCAGGAACTCAACGGTGAATTGAAGGATGACCAGCGCAGCGTGCTGACCGCCCAGACCATCGAGCATTACCGCCAGCGCATCGTCGAGTTCGAGCGCCGGGCATTGACCCAGAAACGCTGAAGTCGCCAGAGTCTTTATGGCTAGGGCTTTTTGTGGCGAGGGAGCTTGCGGTGGCGAGGGAGCTTGCTCCCGCTGGAGGGCGAAGCCCTCCCAGAAAGTCTTGAAAAATGAGCAGCCCAGGCTGCTCTTTTGCTTTATGAGAGAACACCATGAACGCAGTCGAAACCCGCATCCTGGAGCTGCGCTCCGAGCTGGACCAGCATAACTATCGCTACCACGTCCTTGACGAACCCACCATCCCGGACGCCGAGTACGATCGCCTGTTCCACGAACTCAAGGCCCTGGAAGAGCAGCACCCGGAGCTGGTGACCAGCGATTCCCCGACCCAACGGGTCGGCAGCGTGGCGCTGTCGGCGTTCAGCCAGGTGCGTCATGAAATCCCGATGCTCAGCCTGGGCAACGCCTTCGATGAAAACACCATGCGTGAGTTCGACCGCCGGGTGACGGAAGGTCTGGACTTGCCCACGGGCGATTTGTTCGGCGCTGGCGCGGCGGTGGAGTACAGCTGCGAACCGAAACTCGATGGTCTGGCCGTCAGCCTGTTGTATCAGGACGGCATGCTGGTGCGCGGGGCGACGCGCGGTGACGGAACCACGGGCGAGGACATCAGTGTCAACGTGCGCACCGTGCGCAATATTCCTCTCAAGCTGCAGGGCAGCGGCTGGCCACCGGTATTGGAGGTGCGTGGCGAGGTGTACATGTCCAAGGCCGGTTTCGAGCGGCTCAACGCTACGCAACTGGAGGCGGGCGGCAAGACTTTCGCCAACCCGCGCAACGCCGCGGCGGGCAGCTTGCGCCAGCTGGATTCGAGGATCACCGCCAACCGTCCCCTGGAGTTCTGCTGCTATGGTATCGGCCAGGTGACCTCGGATATCGCCGATACCCACATCGGCAACCTCAAGCAGCTCAAGGCCTGGGGCATGCCCGTCAGCCGCGAGCTGAAGCTGGCCCACGGCATCGACGAATGCCTGGACTACTATCGCGACATCGGTGAGCGGCGCAATTCGTTGCCCTACGAAATCGACGGCGTGGTGTTCAAGGTCAACAGCATCGCTTCGCAGCGCGAGCTGGGTTTTCGGGCACGGGAGCCGCGCTGGGCCATCGCACATAAATTCCCCGCCAGCGAAGAACTCACCGAGTTGCTGGACGTGGAGTTCCAGGTGGGCCGCACCGGCGCCGTCACCCCCGTGGCGCGGCTCAAGCCGGTCAAGGTGGCTGGCGTGACCGTGGCCAACGCCACGCTGCACAACATGGACGAAGTGGCGCGGCTGGGCTTGATGATCGGCGATACGGTGATCATTCGTCGCGCCGGCGACGTCATTCCGCAGGTGGTGCAGGTCGTCACCGAGCGTCGTCCGGACAACGCCCGGGCGGTGCAGGTGCCTGAGCAGTGTCCGGTCTGCGGTTCCCATGTCGAGCGCACGCAACTGATCAAACGCAGCAAGGGCCGCGAAACCGTCAGCGAAGGCGCGGTGTACCGCTGCGTCGGTCGGCTGGCCTGCGGCGCGCAACTCAAGCAGGCGATCATCCACTTTGTCTCGCGCCGGGCGATGGACATCGAAGGCCTGGGTGAAAAAAGCGTCGAGCAGTTGGTGGATGAAGGTCTGGTGGGCTCGCCAGCCGATCTCTACGCGCTGACGTTCGAGCAAGTGGTCGATCTGGAAGGTTTCGCCGAGTTGTCGAGCAGGAACCTGCTGGCGGCTATCGTCGACAGCAAGAAGCCGAGCCTGGCGCGCTTCATCTATGCCCTCGGCATTCCAGACGTGGGCGAGGAAACCGCCAAGGTCCTGGCCCGCTCCCTCGGTTCGCTGGAGCGCGTGCAGGCGGCCTTGCCCCAAGTGCTGACGTACTTGCCGGATGTCGGCCTGGAAGTCGCTCATGAGATCCACAGCTTTTTTGAAGATCCGCACAATCGCCAGGTCATCAAGGATTTGCTGCGTCATGGCCTGGAGATTCAGGACCAGGGCGAACTCGGCGCCGAGTTTTCCGCCAGCACCACCCTGGGCGGCTTCCTCGACAAGCTGCACATCCCTTCGGTCGGACCGGGCGGGGCGCAAAAACTGGCGGACAAATTCGGCTCCCTCGAAGCGGTCATGAATGCCGACTGGCTGGACATGCGCCAGGCATTGCCGGAAAAGCAGGCCAACGCCGTGCGGGAGTACTTCGCCAACGCCGCCAACCGCGAGCTGGCCGTGGCCGCAGAGCAGCAACTGCGGGATTTCGGCATGCACTGGCAGAGCGAGAAAAAAGTCGTCGAGGGTTTGCCTGAAGCGGGGCATACCTGGGTGCTGACCGGCTCGCTGGAATTGATGAGTCGCGACGTCGCCAAGCACAAGCTGGAAAGCCTCGGCGCCAAGGTGGCCGGTTCCGTGTCGGCAAAGACCCATTGCGTGGTGGCCGGGCCGGGCGCCGGTTCGAAGTTGGCCAAGGCCAATGAGCTGGGGCTCAAGGTGCTCGACGAACAAGCCTTCGTCGATTTCTTGAAGGGGCATGGCATCACAGTGTGAGTGGGCAGCCCGCTCTTGTGGCGAGGGAGCTTGCTCCCGCTGGGTGGCGCAGCCGCCCCAACCGGAACGACGCAACCCTCCAGGTGGACCGCATCAGCCGGTTTACGACGGCTGCGCCGCCGAGCGGGAGCAAGCTCCCTCGCCACGGGTTGTGGTCCGTGGCCAGAACGTGGGAACGATCATGCACGCAGGGTGATCTAGTCTTGCAGGCTCCAGGGAGAGATCGCCATGTACCGCTTCTTCGAACAACTGAGCTCACGCATCGCTGCGCCGTTCCTGGGCGACCGATCACGCAACAGCAAGATCTGGCCGTGTCGCTGCGGCCAGTCATTGTTCTTTCGCAACAGCCAGTGCCTGGCCTGCCTGGCGGCGCTGGGCTATCAGCCGGAGCAGAGCCGCCTGTCGTCCCTGCAACCCGGCGCGCAACCGGATACCTGGACCCTGGATGTCGATCCGCAGGCGGGACTGTTTCGTCGCTGCGCCAATCTCGATACCCCGGCGTCGTGTAACTGGCTGCTGCCTGCCAACGCGCAAGACACGCTGTGCATCGCTTGCAGCCTGAACCGCACGATTCCCGACCTGTCGGTCCCGGAAAATCCCGAGCGCTGGCGCAAGGTCGAAACCGCCAAGCGTCGACTGGTAGCGCAACTGATCACCCTCGGTTTGCCGGTCCTTCCGAAGACCGTCGACGAGAATATTGGCCTGGCCTTCGATTTCATCGGCGTCGACCTCGACGGCAAGCCGCCTATGACCGGGCACGCCAGTGGGCTCATCACCCTCGATATCAAAGAGGCCGACGATGCTCACCGCGAACACGTGCGTCAGCAGATGCGCGAGCCATATCGCACCTTGCTCGGGCACTTTCGCCATGAGGTGGGTCATTACTACTGGGATCGCCTTATTGCCGACAGCCATTGGCTGGAACCTTTCCGCGAGCTGTTCGGCGACGAGCGCGCCAGTTATTCCGAAGCCCTGGAGCGGCACTACCAGCAAGGCGCGCCGGTGGATTGGCAGTCCCGTTACGTCAGCGCCTACGCCACCATGCATCCGTGGGAGGACTGGGCCGAAACCTGGGCTCATTACTTGCACATGATGGACGCGGTGGATACGGCGCTGGGCTTTGGCATGAGCGCGCGGGAAATGGATTTCGACTACCAGCCATTTCCCCCCGAAACCCTGTTCGACCCCGAGCACGCCGGCGGCGCGGCGTTCCTGTCATTCGTCAACGCCTGGATCGAACTGGCCGGCATGCTCAACGAACTCTCGCGCAGCATGGGCCAGCCGGATTTCTACCCGTTCGTCGTGCCGGCGGCGGTGATCACCAAGCTGCATTTCATCCATCTGGTGATCCAGGAGGAGGGTGGCCGGGCGGATGAGGTGCTGTTGTAGTCTGTGGAAGGAGGCTGCCCCTGTCTCGAATGTACCGACGCCTTCGCGAGCAGGCTCGCTCCCACCTTGGATACCTTATCTGTTCTGTGGGAGCGAGCCTGCTCGCGAAAGCGTCCGGCCCGCCTGCATCCGGGTTGATGTGTGCAGATCAGCCGAAGCAAGTGCTTGAGCTTAATCAGTTTTTAATCCCGCACGAACGGTTGTAACTTCTTGTCAGATAGGTACAATGGCGCGGCTCGCCGTCAGGCGGGCGTCGTTATGGTGACCCCATCGGTCCCCCCGCAACGATTACCCGTGAACCTGGTCAGATCCGGAAGGAAGCAGCCACAGCGGGAACATTGTGTGCCGGGGTGTGGCTGGTGGGGTTGCCTCCATAACGCCTCAGGCCTTCGTTCGCAAGGTTTGCCAATCCCTCATTTTTGCTTCACTGCTCGGTTCGAGGTCTGATCGAGGCGGCGGTTTTCCATTGTCCAGATTTGGGCCGGGATAAGCCCGTGGCTATCTCGATATCGCACCAATAGTATGATAATTTCGCCTGAATCGGTCATTCTCTCGCGAGGCTATTCATGGGTACCGTGCGAAAAACCATCACCGTTACCGACCAGCAGGACGGCTGGATCAAGTCTCAGATCGAAGCGGGTCACTACACCAATGACAGCGAATACATCCGCGATCTGATTCGGCGCGAGCAGGAGCGTAGCGCCGAACTCGAAGCTATCCGGTCAGCCCTGAAAGAGGGTGAGTCCAGCGGAAATCCGCAATCATTCGATCCCGATGCATTCAAAAAGAGAATGCTGGAAGCGCATGGCTGAGTATCGCCTTGCACCGGCCGCCGAGCGTGATCCTGAAAAAGTCTGGACCTACACCGTCCAGCATTGGGGCGTAGGGCAGGCCAATCGATACATCGATGTCATCTCAACGGCGTTTCAGGAACTGGCGCAACAGCCGGAAACAGCTCCAGCATGTGACCACATCCGAGTTGGGTACCGTCGGCGTAGTGTCGAACGGCACATGATTTACTTCAAAATCACAACCTACGGGGTTGTGATTGTTCGTGTGCTCCATGATCGGATGGATACATTTCGGAGGCTGTGACGGTGTCTCAAGACTTGGCCAACGCCTGCTCAACCGCGGCAATCAGTTTCCCGAGATCCTTCGAAGTGGCTTTGTGAATGACATTGAACAGGTATGCCCGCTGTTCATCTTCCTCGCCCATGTCGGCGAAAAAAGCCTTGGGCTGTACGTCCAGCGCGTTGGCCAGCAGGAACAAGGCTTCGACGCTGGGCGTGTAGGTGCCGGTCTCGAAGCGGCTGATGGTTTTGGGGTCAAAACCGGTCTTTTCGCCAAGTTCAGCCTGAGTGAGCCCCGCTACTTTGCGGTAGCGTCTGATGGCCGAGCCCAGACTTGAAATTTGCATCGCTTAATTCCCATTCAGAATCAAGAACTTAACGATAGATTTTCGCATTAGGCAACCGCGCGTTCCATCACCTTGCTTTGCAAAATGTGATGTGTTTCGTAGAATCGGCCTTTGGCATGGGGATTTGGTGACCTGCTTCAGAAGCCGGGTGTGTGAAAAGACCGGGGCTCGCGCTTCTTTGCAGCGACACAAGGCGGGGCCTGGAGCATACAGGTCGCACCGCCAGCGTCCGTGCTCCAGCTTTCTCAAGGTATTTGAGCCTAGTTGATTTTCGCCCGTCCGGGGGCGGTGCAACCGCGCGCGACAAACGAGCCTGACTCATGGATGACTGCTTCGATGGATAAGAAGTACCGCAGGGCTGTTGACGCCGCCGCGATCTTTTCCGAAACCGATTTGAGCGGGCGCATCACCTACGTCAACGATCAATTCTGCGCCCTGTTTGGCTACCGGCGCGATGAGCTGCTGGGGTCCAACCACCGGTTGCTCAACTCGGGCCAGCACCCCAGCGAATTTTTCACTGCGATGTGGCGCACCATCGCCCTGGGTAACGTCTGGAAAGGTGAAATCTGCAATCGGTCCAAGGACGGCACGCTGCATTGGGTCGATACCACCCTGGTACCGGTAGCCGACGAAACGACCGGGCATATCGAGCGCTACCTGGCGATTCGCTTCGATGTCAGCGAAAAGCGCCGGTTGTTGCACTCGTTGCAATGGCGTGTCGGGCATGACGTGCTGACCGGGTTGCCCAATCGCACCTATCTGTCCGAGCTGCTGGACCAGGCCCTGGACTTTTCGCGGGGGGAAAGTCTGCCCCTGGCGGTGTGCATGCTCGATCTGGATGGCTTCAAGGCCGTCAACGACGGTTATGGCCATGCCAGCGGTGACCGATTGCTGGTGGAAGTGGCCCGGCGGCTGCGCAGCATTGTGCGCGGCGAGGATGTGGTGGCGCGCCTGGCTGGCGACGAGTTCGTACTGGTGCTGCGTCATGTGCTTGGAATGGACGAACTGCATGCCGCATTGAACCGGGTACTGATTGCGGTTTCCCTGCCCTATGCGATCGACGGCAAGAGTATCAACGTCTTCGCCAGTATTGGTGTCACGTTGTCACCGTGGGATAACGAAGACGCCGATACGTTGCTGCGCCACGCCGATCAAGCGATGTATGTCGCCAAGCAGAGCGGCCGCAATCGTTTCCATCTGTTTGACGTATCCCGGGACAAGGAAGTGCGGGCCACTTACCAGATTGTCGATCGGGTGCGGCAGGCACTCGCCGGCGATGAGTTGCGGCTGCATTTCCAGCCCAAGGTCAATATGCGCAACGGCGCGGTAGTCGGTCTCGAAGCCTTGTTGCGCTGGAAGCATCCGCAACGAGGCCTGGTGCCGCCGCGCGAATTCCTGCCACTGGTAGAAGAGACCGACCTGATTGTCGAGATCGGCGAATGGGTCATGGGCCAGGTCCTGACGCTGCTTCAGCAATGGCAGCAGGCGGGGCAGGGCTGGCCGGTGAGCATCAATATTTCGGCGCGGCATTTCCAGCGGGCGGATTTCGTCGAGCGGCTGCAACGCATGCTGGAACAGCATCCGACGGTGCCGCCGCGGATGCTCGATCTGCAGATCGTCGAGTCGGTAGCCGTGGAAAATCTGGCCCATGTCAGTACCTGCCTCCAAGCGTGCCAAGCCTTGGGCGTAGGGTTTTCACTGGGCGGTTTCGGTACGGGTTATTGCTCGCTCAATGACCTCAAGCACTTGCGCACGCAAACCATCAAGATCGACAAGACGTTCGTGCGCGACATCCTCGACGACCGGGACGACCTGGCACTGACCGAGGCAGTGATCGGCCTGGCCCGGGCGTTCGGCCGGCAAGTGGTCGCGGAAGGCCTGGACAGTCTCGAACATGGGCAATTGTTGCTGCGCCTGGGCTGCGAAGTGGCCCAAGGTTACTTCATCGCCCGGCCCATGCCGGCCGACGAGGTACCGGGCTGGGTAAGGGACTTCATCTCGCCACCGCAGTGGCAGGCCCACCCGGGCAGTCAAGGGGAGGCGGCCTGCGACCCTTCGTTGCGGCCGGTATAAAGCTGGATGATCGCGTCGATTTCCCCGGACATCTTCATCTTCAGCAAGGTGCGCAGAATGCGTTGCGCCGGGATGTCCGGATCATTGCGCACATAACAGCTCAGTTGCTGTTCCTGGAGGATGGCAACCTCATGCAGTTGCCGGTCGGCGCCATGCCGTTGATTGAACCAGTCCAGTGCCCATTGATTGCTGACCGCATAGCGGTAGCGGCCGGCCAGCAGTTTCGCCAGCACTTGGTCCTGGCTGCGCGCGTCGTCACGACGCAGATGGCCGCTGTCGAACAAGGGTTGCAGCGTCGGGTAGCGATAGCTGAGCACTGTGCCGATGGACTGCTGGCCGAGTGTTGCCGGGGTCACTCGGGCGGGGGCGCTGGGCGAGCCAACGAGCACATCGCGCTGAAAGAACAGCGGGACGCTCCAAAGGTAATCGCCCCCTTTATCCTTCACCCAGTCGGGCGAGACGTAACATCGCATGTCTATTTCGCCGTGTTCCATGGCGCTGTCCAATCGCGCGCGGGCAAGGACATGAAACTGTGCCGGTATGCCGACCTGAGTTGCCAGGCTGGTCATGACGTCCGGAAGAATGCCCTGGGTCGGACGGCCCCGTTCGATCTGTACCATGGGCATGGCCCAGCCATCGGTAATGGCGAAGCGCAAGGGCACTTCGGCGGCGAAACATCCTGTACCCAGCAACAGCAAAGCCCCCATGGCTGAGCGCATAAACTCTCCTGACTGTGCAAAACCGCGTCGACAACCGAGCCCCAACTCAAGCTTAGTCAGATTAGACGAGCACACCGGATGCAATTTCGGCCCTGCTCCGCTAGCATTAGCCGCTTATGTTCCTTCGTTGCGACGGTTTTCGATGAGTTATCAGGTTCTTGCACGTAAATGGCGTCCGCGCTCGTTCCGCGAAATGGTCGGCCAGACCCATGTGCTCAAGGCTCTGATCAACGCCTTGGACAGCCAGCGGCTGCACCATGCCTACCTGTTTACCGGCACCCGTGGCGTGGGCAAGACGACCATTGCGCGGATCATTGCCAAATGCCTGAACTGTGAAACCGGTATCACCTCGACGCCCTGCGGCGAATGTTCGGTCTGCCGGGAAATCGACGAAGGTCGTTTCGTCGACCTGATCGAGATCGACGCCGCCAGCCGCACCAAGGTCGAAGACACCCGCGAGCTCCTCGACAACGTGCAATACGCCCCGAGCCGTGGGCGCTTCAAGGTCTACCTGATCGACGAAGTGCACATGCTTTCCAGCCATTCCTTCAATGCGCTGCTCAAGACCCTCGAAGAGCCGCCGCCCTACGTCAAGTTCATCCTGGCCACCACCGACCCGCAGAAACTTCCAGCAACGATTCTGTCGCGCTGCCTGCAGTTTTCTCTGAAGAACATGACGCCGGAACGGGTGGTCGAGCACCTGACGCACGTCCTGGGCGTCGAGAACGTACCCTTCGAGGACGACGCGCTCTGGCTGCTGGGCCGCGCTGCCGATGGTTCGATGCGCGACGCCATGAGCCTGACCGACCAGGCGATCGCCTTTGGTGAGGGCAAGGTCATGGCTGCCGATGTGCGCGCCATGCTCGGTACCCTCGATCACGGCCAGGTCTACGACGTCTTGCACGCGCTGATAGAAGGTGACGCAAAGGCGCTGCTTGAAGCGGTGCGTCACCTGGCCGAGCAGGGGCCGGACTGGAATGGCGTGCTTTCGGAAATTCTCAACGTACTGCACCGTGTCGCCATCGCCCAGGCCTTGCCCGAGGGTGTCGATAACGGTCACGGGGACCGCGATCGCGTACTGGCATTGGCCCAGGCGCTGCCGGCCGAAGACGTGCAGTTCTATTACCAGATGGGCCTGATCGGTCGACGCGACCTGCCTTTGGCCCCGGATCCGCGTGGCGGCTTCGAAATGGTCCTGCTGCGCATGCTCGCGTTCCGGCCGGCCGATACGCCGGACGCGCCGAGACAAGCGCTAAAGCCAGTGGGAATCAGCCAGGCCACAGCTGATTCCGCCAAGCCAGTGGCTGCCACGCCCGTTGTTGCGTCGGCAGCGGCTTCTGCCCCGGCAGCGGTGGCGCCCGTGGCCGAGCCGACAGCTGTCGTCGCTACAGAGCCTGTCGTCGAGTCGCAGCCTGAGCCGGCTGTCGAGGCGCCATCCGAGCCGGTCGCCGAAACCATTGTCGACCTGCCCTGGAATGACCCGGTCGAGCCAGAGATCGTCCAGCAACCTGCAGTGGAACCGGTGCTGGAAACCGTCGCCGAGCAGCCTGAGCTGCCGCCGATGCCTATGCCCACGCCTGACAGCGTGGTACCCGATGCACCCGAGTGGGTGGCCGCGCCGATGCCTGAGCCGACGGTGGCTGACGTTGCTGTCGCCACGCCGGGCATCGACCTGGACGATGAGCCACCGTTGGATGAGGACTACATCGAGCCGGACATGGACTCGGCCTACAGCTACCTGGACGACCTGGCCAGCGAGCACGCCGCCGAGCCCGCGCCGGAGCCCGAACCGGAACCGGCGGCAATGCCGGCCACCGGGCTGGCGCTGCAATGGCTGGAGTTGTTCCCGAAACTGCAGATCAGTGGCATGACCGGCAGCATCGCCGCCAACTGCACCTTGATTTCGGTGGACGGCGACCATTGGCTGCTGCACCTGGATCCGGCCCACAGCGCGCTGTTCAACGCGACCCAGCAACGTCGCCTGAACGATGCGCTGAACCAATATCACCAGCGCACCCTGACGTTGACCATCGAGCTGATCAAGCCCGAGCAGGAAACCCCGGCCCAGGCCGCATCCCGCCGGCGTGCCGACCGCCAGCGCGAAGCCGAGGAGTCGATCCACAACGATCCGTTCATCCAGCAGATGATGCAACAGTTCGGCGCCGTGGTCCGTCACGATACTATCGAACCTGTCGAGGCCCCGGTTACCCAGGGCTCATAATTGAAAGCGCCGGCCTGAACGCCGGGCGCTGTGTTTATCCACGTACTTTCGAGGTGATTCCCATGATGAAAGGTGGCATGGCCGGCCTGATGAAGCAGGCGCAGCAGATGCAGGAAAAAATGGCCAAGATGCAGGAAGAGCTGGCCAACGCCGAAGTCACCGGCAAGTCCGGCGGCGACATGGTGACCGTGGTCATGACCGGTCGCCACGACATCAAGCGCGTCAGCATCGACCCGAGCGTGGTCGAGGGCTTGAGCGAAGACGACAAGGAAATGCTCGAGGCCCTGTTTGCCGCCGCCGTCAATGACGCGGTGCGCAAGATCGAAGCCAACAGCCAGGACAAGATGTCCGGCATGACCGCCGGCATGCAACTGCCGCCGGGCATGAAGCTGCCGTTCTGATTCGCCATCCCCGCTCGGGATGGGCTACATACAATGCCAGGCATCGCGCCTGGCATTTTTTTTTGTTTGTGGGCCGGGTGCTTTGAGTGAATACCAGGCCGCCTTCGCGAGCAGGCTCGCTCCCACATGGATAGGTGGTTGCGATCAAAATGTGGGAGCGAGCCTGCTCGCGAAGGCCACACTGCGGACCAACTGAACAAACATCGAACGCCGCCCCCTCGGCAATGGTCTGCTCCCTATACGTGTCCACTCACCGAACAAGGAGACCGCCTCCATGTCACTGATTTCCAATCAGCGCATCGTCCTGGCCTCGCGCCCCCAAGGTGCGCCAACCCCGGAAAATTTCCGTCTTGAAGACGTGACGCTGCCGGACCTGGCGGACGGGCAGATCCTGCTAAAGACGCTGTACCTTTCGCTCGATCCCTACATGCGTGGCCGTATGAGTGACGCGCCTTCCTACGCCGCGCCGGTGCAAATCGACGAAGTGATGACCGGTGGCGCCGTCAGTCGTGTGGAGCGATCGATGCACCCGAAATTCCAGGAAGGTGATCTAGTGGTCGGCGCTACGGGCTGGCAGAGCCACTGCATCAGCGATGGCCGCAACGTTATCCCTATCCCGTCCGGACTCCCCAGCCCCTCGATGGCGCTCGGAGTACTGGGCATGCCGGGCATGACCGCCTACATGGGACTGATGGACATCGGCCAACCCAAGGCAGGCGAGACCCTGGTGGTCGCGGCGGCATCGGGCGCCGTGGGCTCGGTGGTCGGCCAGGTGGCGAAGATCAAGGGGCTGCGAGTGGTGGGCGTGGCCGGTGGCAGTGAAAAATGCAAATACGTGGTCGACGAGTTGGGATTTGACGCCTGCATCGATCACAAGGGTGCGAATTTCGCCGACGAACTGGCCCGGGCCTGCGACCAGGGCATCGACATCTATTACGAAAACGTCGGTGGCAAGGTCTTCGACGCGGTGGTGCCGCTGCTCAATGCCAAGGCACGCATCCCTCTTTGCGGCTTGATCGCGGCCTACAACGATCATCAGCCGCCAAGCGGTCCGGATCGCTTGCCGCAACTGCAACGCACGTTGCTGACCAAACGCGTGCGGATCCAGGGCTTCATCGTGTTCGACGACTACGGCGACCGCCAGCCGGAGTTCATCAGCGCGATGGCGCCGTGGGTGCGCGATGGCAAGGTCAAGTTCCGCGAAGATGTGGTGGATGGCCTGGAGAACGCGCCTCAGGCTTTCATCGGCCTGCTGGAAGGGCGCAACTTCGGCAAATTGGTGATACGCGTGTCGAAGGATTGAGTATTTGACGCTAAACGGAGGCGCGGGTATAAACCGCGTCTCGTTGTTATGTCGGACGTTTCCTCCATGAGCTTCAGCCCTTTGATCCGCCAACTGATCGATGCCCTGCGAACCTTGCCGGGTGTGGGTCAGAAAACCGCCCAGCGCATGGCGTTGCAATTGCTTGAGCGTGATCGCAGCGGCGGGTCGCGCCTGGCCCAGGCCTTGAGCCAGGCCATGGAAGGGGTAGGGCATTGCCGCTTATGCCGCACCCTCACCGAAGACGACCTCTGCCCGCAGTGTGCCGACCCGCGCCGGGACGACAGCCTGCTCTGCGTGGTGGAGGGGCCGATGGATGTCTACGCGGTGGAGCAGACCGGTTTCCGTGGCCGCTACTTTGTACTCAAGGGTCACTTGTCGCCGCTTGACGGCCTGGGGCCGGAGGCCATCGGCATTCCACAACTGATGGCGCGCATCGAAGAGGCGGGCACGTTCACCGAAGTCATCCTCGCGACGAACCCTACGGTGGAAGGCGAAGCTACCGCCCATTACATCGCTCAGTTGCTGGGCAACAAGGGCCTGGTTGCCTCCCGCATCGCCCATGGCGTCCCATTGGGTGGCGAGCTGGAGCTGGTGGATGGCGGGACGCTGGCGCATTCGTTTGCCGGGCGCAAGCCGATCGCTCTGTAACCACCCTACAAAAGTCCTCCCTGTGGACTGTGGGAGCGAGCCTGCTCGCGAAAGCGGTGGATCAGTCAAAAAATCATGTACTGACACAGCGCCTTCGCGAGCAGGCTCGCTCCCACAAGGGATAGATGTTTTGTTGGCGGGGATTATTTTTCGCTAAGCGAAAACCGGGTCAGGCAGAACGTCGGTATTCCCATGTCCTCCAGCCGCCGGGAACCGAGCAATTCCGGCAAGTCGATGATCGCGGCGGCTTCATGGACCTTGGCGCCCATGCGGCGGATCAGGTTGGCGGCGGCGATCAGCGTGCCGCCGGTGGCGATCAGGTCATCGAACATCACCACCGAATCGCCCTCGCACAGGCTATCGGCGTGGACCTCCAGGAAAGCCTCGCCGTACTCGGTCTGGTAACCCTCGGCCAACACGTCGGCCGGCAATTTACCTTGCTTGCGGAACAGCACCAGCGGTTTGTTCAACTGATAGGCCAGGATCGAGCCGATCAGGAAGCCGCGCGCGTCCATCGCCCCGATGTGCGTGAAGCTGGCCTCGACGTAGCGATGGGCGAAGCTGTCCATGACCAGCCGCAGCGCGGTAGGGGACTGGAACAGTGGGGTGATGTCGCGAAAGATCACGCCTGGCTTGGGGAAGTCGATTACCGGGCGGATCAGGGATTTGATGTCGAAGGAGTCGAAGACCATCGTCGAGGTGTCCTGGCTGGCTGCAAACGCGGCAGTATAGCGCGGCGGCGGCAAAAGCCTCAGCCGCGCAGGCGCATCAGCCTTCGACCGAGCCGCCGGCCAGGGCGCAGAGCTGGATCGGGTCAAGGATATGGATTTCCTTGCCCTCGGCGGCGATCAGTTTGCTCTGCTGGAAACGGGTAAACACCCGGGACACGGTTTCCACCGCCAGGCCCAGGTAGTTGCCGATCTCGTTGCGCGACATGCTCAGGCGAAACTGATTGGCCGAAAAGCCACGGGCGCGGAAACGCGCCGAGAGGTTGACCAGGAAGGTCGCGATGCGCTCGTCGGCGGTTTTCTTCGAGAGCAGCAGCATCATCTGTTGGTCGTCGCGGATCTCCCGGCTCATCACGCGCATCAGTTGACGACGCAGTTGCGGCAGTTGCAAGGCCAGTTCGTCCAGGTGATCAAACGGAATTTCGCACACCGAGGTCGTTTCAAGCGCCTGGGCCGAGACCGGATGGGTCTCGGTGTCCATGCCCGACAGGCCGACCAGCTCGCTGGGCAAGTGGAAACCGGTGAGTTGTTCTTCGCCACCGTCGCTCAGGTTGAAGGTCTTCAAGGCGCCCGAGCGCACGGCGTAGACCGAATCGAAGGCATCGCCCTGGCGGAACAGGAACTCGCCTTTTTTCAACGGGCGGCCTCGTTTGACGATGTCGTCCAGCGCGTCCATGTCCTCCAGATTCAACGAAAGTGGCAGGCACAGAGGGGCCAGGCTGCAGTCCTTGCAATGGGCCTGGTTATGAGCGCGCGATTTGACTGGCTCGGACATTTCTTAAATCCTTGTGGGAAAACACACATAAGCCGTAAGGGTAACTCAGCACGCAAACACCGGCCAGTGCGGTATTGCCGTCAAATTGTCGCGCTCAGATGACGCGGGAAAAACGCTGCCGATTCTGCTGCTGCAGATACGCGTCGAATACCATGCAAACCGAACGCACCAACAGACGTCCGGCAGGGAGTACCTTGATGTGCGTAGCCGTCAGTTCAACCAGCCCGTCGTCGTCCATCGCCTGTAGTTGCGGCCATATAGAGCCGAAATACCCCCGGAAATCGATATTGAAGGTGTGCTCGATCTCGGCGAATGCCAGGCTGAAATGGCAGATCAGTTGTTGGATCACCGCGCGTCGCAGCCTGTCGTCTGCATTGCACACGATGCCACGGCTGGTTGCCAATTGCCCGTCGGCGAGGGCGTTCTGGTATTGGTTCAGGTCACTGCTGTTCTGGCAGTACAAGTCGCCGATCTGGCTGATGGCCGAGACCCCGAGGCCGATCAGGTCGCAATGGCCGTGGGTGGTGTAGCCCTGGAAGTTGCGCTGCAAAGTCGCTTCCTCCTGGGCGATCGCCAGTTCGTCATCGGGCAGGGCGAAGTGGTCCATGCCGATGTAGCGATAACCGGCGGCGGTCAGCTGTTCAATGGTGCCTTGTAACATGGCCAGTTTCTGCACAGGATTCGGCAGGTCCTGGCTGTTGATGCGCCGCTGCGGCATGAAACGCTCCGGCAGGTGGGCGTAGTTGAACACCGAGAGACGGTCCGGTTGCAGGCTGATCACTTCCTCGACAGTGCGGGCGAAATTTTCCGGGGTCTGCTTGGGCAAGCCATAGATCAGGTCGATGTTGATCGAGCGAAACTGCAGGGTCCGGGCGGCTTCGACCACCGCACGGGTTTCGTCCAGGCTTTGCAGGCGGTTGACGGCACGCTGCACGGTAGGGTCAAGGTCCTGCAGGCCGATGCTGACCCGGTTGAAACCCAATTCCCGCAGCAGGCCCATGGTCGACCAATCCGCCTCCCGCGGGTCGATTTCGATGCCGTAGTCACCGCAGTCATCGTCCATCAGGTTGAAACTCTCGCGCAGCCTGGCCATCAACTGGCGCAGCTCGTCGTGACTGAGGAAGGTTGGCGTGCCACCGCCCAGGTGCAACTGTTCCACGCGCTGGGCCGGGTCCAGGTGGCAGCCGATCAGCTGGATTTCCTGCTCCAGGCGTTGCAGGTAGGCATGGGCGCGGCCGCGGTCCTTGGTGATGACCTTGTTGCAGGCGCAGTAGTAGCAAATGTTCGCGCAAAACGGCACGTGCACATAAAGCGACAAAGGCCTGCGGGCCTTGCGGCTGTCGCGCAGGGCATGGAGCAGGTCGAACGTGCCCACCTGGCCGGCGAACTGGGCCGCGGTCGGGTACGAGGTATAGCGCGGTCCCGCCAGGTCGTAGCGGCGGATCAGGTCTGAGTCCCAACGAATGGCGTCGAGCATGCGGGCATTCCCCGGTTAGGCTGGCATGCTTGAAGTCTATGAGGCGAAGGGAAGGGGCGTGTTGATTTGCGTCAACGGGGCATGGGGTAGTCAGTGATCATGCCAGCCCAGGCAACTCAAAACCCGTGGCGAGGGAGCTTGCTCCCGCTCGGCTGCGCAGCAGACGCAATGTCAACTTATGAGCCTTGCCTGGGATCGTTGGGGCCTGCTTTGCAGGCCAGCGGGAGCAAGCTCCCTCGCCACAGGGTTGCCGGGCATTCCTCATTGTCTGTGAGCTTGTTCAATGCCCCATGAGCCAATGCTGATGCGGCCCCGGCAGTGTCCAGATGCCGAAGACAATCACCAGCAATCCGCCGGCCATGCGCACGCTGCGTTTGCGCAGCAGCGCCGTGACGCGCTCTGCCGCGAGGCCGGTGGCGAGCAGGACCGGCCAGGTGCCCAGGCCGAAGGCGAGCATCAGCAGTGCACTGTCCAGGGCGTTACCCTGGCTGGCGGACCACAGCAGGGTGCTGTAGACCAGTCCGCAGGGCAGCCAGCCCCACAGCGCGCCGAGCAGCAGGGCCCGGGGCAGGCTCGACACCGGCAGCAGGCGGTTGGCGATGGGTTGGATACGCCGCCACAAACCACGGCCCAGGCTTTCGATACGGGTCAGGCCGCTCCACCAGCCTGCCAGGTAGAGTCCCATGACGATCATCAGTAAACCGGCCAGCACGCGCAGGATCATCGCCGCCGGGCTGTTCGCCACGGCCCAGCCGGCCAGGCCGATCAGCAGGCCGGCCGCGGCGTAGCTGACGATGCGTCCCAGGTTGTACGCGAGCAATAGTCGCAAGCGGCGGCTGCGTTGTTCCTTGGGAATCGCCAGGGTCAGGGCGCCCATCAACCCGCCGCACATGCCCAGGCAATGCCCGCCACCGAGCAAGCCGAGGATGACGGCGGAAACCAGCATTGGCGCCAGGTCAAGCATGGGGAGGCGCCTTGTCGTCCGGTTTGTGGTCCGCGCTGCTGGCTTCCTCGACGGCCGCCTTGTGGTTCGGGTCCTGGTCGTCGAACAGGATGCTATGGGCCGGGCCGTCGAGGTCGTCGTACTGGCCGCTGTCCACGGCCCAGAAGAAAATGTAGACGGCGACGGCCACGATCAACAGTGCGGCCGGGATCATCACGTAGAGAGCTGGCATCTCGGAACTCCATGCCGCGCGGCTCAGGCCGGCAGCGGACGGGTATCGGGCGTGGTTTCGCCAACCTGCGCTTGCGGTTGGCGGGTCAGCCGCAAGGCATTCAGCACCACGGTCAACGAACTGATGGACATGCCGACCGCGGCCCACACCGGCGTGATCCAGCCGAGGGCGGCGAACGGCAACATGAGGCCATTGTACAGCCCTGCCCAGACCAGGTTCTCAATGATCACGCGGCGGGTACGCCGGGCCAGGCCGAATGCATGAATCAGGGCATCGAGGCGGTTGGACAGCAGCACTGCGTCGGCGCTGGTCTTGGCAAGGTCGGTGGCCGACCCCATGGCGACACTGATGTCCGCCGCCGCCAGCACCGGCACGTCATTCACGCCATCACCAAGCATCAATACCTTGCGACCCTGCTGGTGCAACTGCTGGAGCACGGCCAGCTTGTCATCCGGACGCAAGCCGCCGCGGGCCTCGTCGATGCCCAGCTCGGCGGCGACACTGGCCACCATCGGCGAGCTGTCGCCGGAGAGCAATAGCGTACGCCAGCCCCGCGCCTTGCAGGCGGCGAGCAGCGCCGGCGCATCAGCGCGCAGGCGGTCATCGAGGACGAACCAGGCCAGTGGCCCGATGTCGTCGCCCAGCAACAGCCATTGTCCGGGTTCGTCCGGCATCGGCGGTACGGCCGAGCCGCTCAGTTCGCAGACAAAACCGGGCTGGCCGATGCGCAGGCGTTGTTCGGCGACCAGGCCTTCGAGTCCCAGCCCTGGGCTGCTGTGTACCTGTTCGGCGGCCAACGGTGCGCGACCAAAAGCTCGGGCGATGGGGTGTTCCGAACGGTTTTCCAGGGCCGCGGCCAAACCCAGGCATTGATCACCGTCGAGAGTGGCCAGTGGCCGAATGGCGCGCAATGCCAGGCGGCCTTCGGTGAGGGTGCCGGTCTTGTCGAAAATCACCGTGTCGATCTGGTTAAGGCCTTCCAGCACATGACCACGCGTCAGCAGCAGGCCGAGTTTGTGCAGGGTTCCGGTGGCAGCTGTCAGGGCGGTTGGTGTCGCCAGGGACAGCGCGCAAGGACAGGTCGCGACCAGCATCGCCAGGACTATCCAGAACGCACGCGAAGCATCCAGCTGCCACCACAACAGGCCTATGGCCGCCGCTGCGACCAGGGAGAACAGCAGGAACCATTGGGCGGCGCGGTCGGCGATTTCCGCCAGTCGTGGCTTTTCGGCCTGGGCCCGTTCGAGCAGGCGCACGATGGCCGATAACCGCGTGTCCTGTCCCAACGCCCGTACCTCGACCGTCAGGGCGCCTTCGACGTTGAGCGTGCCTGCCGTTACCGCGTCGCCTGCCTGGCGCGGTTGCGGAAGGTATTCGCCGGTCAGCAGTGATTCGTCGACGCTGGACTGGCCGTCGAGAATCGTGCCATCGGCGGGCAGGATCGCTCCGGGTTGGACCAGCACCCGGTCACCGGTGCGCAGTTCGCTGAGCAGGATGCGTTCGCTCTGGCCGCGCTCGTCCAGGCGCAGGCACGACGCTGGCAGCAGGTTGACCAGTTGGGCGGTGGCCGCAGCAGTGCGCTCCCGGGCCCGGCGTTCCAGGTAGCGGCCGGCGAGCAGGAACAGGGCGAACATGCCGACCGCATCGAAGTACAGCTCGCCCACTCCGGTGATGGAGGTCCAGATTCCGGCGATATAGGCGCTGCCGATGGCCAAGGACACCGAAACGTCCATGGTCAGGTGGCGGGTGCGCAAATCTCGCAGCGCACCTTTGAAGAAGGGCGCGCAACTGTAGAACACGATAGGCGTGGTGAGAAACAGTGCGACCCAGCGCAGGATGGTGTGCATCTCCGGGCTCAGGTCGATGTTGAATTCGGGCCAGGTGGCCATGGTCGCCATCATCGCCTGGAACCACAGCAGCCCGGCCACGCCCAACTGACGCAGGGCCAGGCGGTTTTGCGCGGCGAGCTGCTCGCTGGCCTGATCGGCCTGATACGGGTGCGCGGCATAACCGATCTGGCGCAGTTCGGCGAGCAGCGTGCTCAGCGGCAGTTGCGCGTCGGCCCAGCGTACGTGCAGGCGGTGATTGGACAGGTTCAATCGCGCCTCGGCCACGGCCGGCAGGCTGCGCAGTTGCTTTTCGATCAGCCAGCCGCAGGCGGCGCAACTGATGCCTTCCATCAGCAGAGTGGTTTCGGCCAGCTCGCCTTCATGGCGGACGAACGATTGCTGCACATCGGGGCGATCGTACAACGCCAGCTCGTCGGTCAATTGAACGGGCAAGGTTTGCGGGTTGGCCGACGCTTCGCTACGGTGCTGGTAATAGTGCTCAAGACCGCCGGCAACGATTGCTTCGGCCACCGCTTGGCAACCGGGGCAACACAGCTCGCGGGTCTCACCGAGGACAACGGCGGTGAAGCGACTGCCGGGAGGTACCGGCAGGGCGCAGTGGTAGCAGGGCTGTGGAGTGGTCATGTTGTCGCGTGAAAACCTTTTGTGGCGGGGGAGCTTGCTCCCGCTCGGCTGCGAAGCAGTCGCAGTCTGAGTACAACAATACGCCTGAGGATTGCTGGATCAAAAACAGGGGCCGCTTTGCGGCCCAGCGGGAGCAAGCTCCCTCGCCACACAACAGCGGTTTATTTTTTCAGGTCTTCAGCGCCTTGCAGCGGCTCGTCGCCAAGCTGGATGTCCTGGCCGTGGGTGATCTGTTCTTCTTCGAACAAGCGCCAGGTCCGATCGTGTTCCACACCCAGCAATTCGACAAAACGCCGACCTTCGATCTTGTCCGCCAGTTGGCCGACATAGCGTCCTGGTTCGCTGTCGTTGCGGGTCAACACGATCTTGCGGTCTTTCTCCGGCTGCGTTGGGGAGATCAGGCTCAGCTCTACGGTCTGGGGCCGGCTGTTGCCGTTCAGGCGCAGGCTTACTTCACCGGTGAGGTCGTCCAGTTGCACGTTGGCATGTAGTTGCAGGGTCTGGGCCAGCAGTTCGCGTTCGAGCGAGCGATTGATGCCCTTGCCGGCTTCGTAATAGTTGTCATTGACCAGGTTGTCCGGGTTCTTCACCGCGATGGTCACCATGGTCAGGCTCAGGGTCACCGAGCAAGCGAGGATCCCGATGATGATCCACGGCCAGAGGTGCTTGTACCAAGGGCTGGTGGCGGTTGCTGCAGGCATGTGCATTTCTCTCAACGAGTCTGTGGGCCGATGAACCGGCTCTTGGCTTCAACATGGACGCTGTCGTCATCGGCATCCTTGAGGATGAAGGTCACCTCATTGGTACTGGACGGCAATTGTTCCGGTGCGCTGGACAGCTCTACCGGCTGGCTGTAGATATCACCGGCCGCGACCTTGATCTCCCGTTTACCCTGTAGCTTCAGATCCGGCAAACCGGTGGCTTCCAGCACGTAGGTATGGTCACGCTGGTCCTTGTTCATGATCTTCAGGCTGTAGACGTTCTCGATCCGGCCTTCGGCGTTCTCGCGGTACAGCACGCGGTCCTTGCTGACATCGAAGCCCACCAGCGAGCGCATGAAGAACGCGGTCACCAACAGGCTGATCATGGCCAGCAGCACCAGGGCATAACCGATCAGGCGCGGGCGCAGTTTATGGGTTTTCTGCCCCGAGAGGTTGTGTTCCGTGGTGTAGCTGATCAGGCCGCGGGGATAGTCCATCTTGTCCATGATGTTGTCGCAGGCATCGATGCAGGCTGCGCAGCCGATGCATTCGATCTGCAGGCCGTCGCGGATGTCGATCCCGGTAGGGCAGACCTGGACGCACATGGTGCAATCGATGCAGTCCCCCAGGCCCAGGGCCTTGTAGTCGATGCCTTTCTTGCGCGGGCCCCGGGCTTCGCCGCGACGCGGGTTGTAGGAGACGATCAGGGTGTCCTTGTCGAACATCACGCTCTGGAAGCGGGCGTACGGGCACATGTAGATGCACACTTGCTCACGCAGCCAGCCGGCGTTGCCATAGGTGGCGAGGGTGAAGAAACCGACCCAGAAATACGACCAGCCATCGGCCTGGCCGGTGAAGAACTCGAAGACCAGCTCACGGATCGGGGTGAAGTAGCCAACGAAGGTCATGCCGGTGACAAAACCGATCAGCAGCCACAGGCTGTGCTTGGCGAACTTGCGCAGGAATTTGTTGGCGCTCATGGGCGTTTTGTCGAGCTTGATGCGTTGGTTGCGGTCGCCTTCGGTGACCTTTTCGCACCACATGAAAATCCACGTCCATACGCTTTGTGGGCAGGTATAGCCGCACCAGACCCGACCGGCATAGACGGTAATGAAAAACAGGCCGAAGGCTGCGATGATCAGCAGCCCCGAGAGCAGGATGAAGTCCTGGGGCCAGAAGGTCGCGCCGAAGATAAAGAATTTGCGTTCCGGCAGGTTCCACCAGACGGCCTGATGACCGCCCCAGTTCAGCCAGACGGTACCGAAATACAGCAGGAACAGAACCGCCCCGCCGACCATGCGCAGGTTGCGAAACAGGCCAGTGAAGGCGCGGGTGTAGATTTTTTCCCGAGAGGCATAGAGGTCGACGCTTTTGTTGGCGTCCTTGGCAGGCGGGGTAACGTCATGTACCGGAATCTGGTTGCTCATCAATTGCATCCCACGGCAGTGGAAAAATGCCGAGGCCAGTACGTGCCGACCACGGTCAGAAAGGGTGTTGCAATGGCGCAATGATACGCCTGTCGCTCTGGCCCGGTGGTGCGACCTTTGGTCGCGTTGGGTGTCTGGTCCGAATGGTGTAGCGGATGTAACAAGTCATGATCTGGATCAATTGACTATAGCCATGTCATGGCTTCCGGCGCGCGCATCTGTTGCTTGGCTAGCTAGCCCATGGATTGATCAGCGCCACGCCGCTGCTTCTGAAATCCGCCACGTTGCGGGTCACCACGGTCAGCCCATGGACCAGCGCCGTGGCGGCGATCAGCGCATCGCACTCGTTGCTGCGGTCCGGGACATGCAGGCGGGCGCAGCGCAGGGCCACGGCGCGGTCGACCGCGAGGATCCTGCTGGCAAACGCGGACATGACGTGGTTATCCAGCCATGCGCGCAAACGGCTGCCTTGCGCCGGGTCCTTGCGCTCAAAGCGCAAGACCCCGGTTTCCAGTTCCAACACGGTGATGGCCGAAACATACAGGCTGGGAGCGGGGACACTGCGCGCCCAGGCTTGTACGTTTTTATCGGCCTGGGGCTTGCGCAGCTCCGAGATGACGTTGGTATCGAGTAGGAACATTCAGGACAGGTCCACCGAGCGGGGCGTGATGACGGCGCGCTCGGGATCGAAGTCGATATCCGGCGCGTCGGGCATGACCAGCAACTCGACGATGCTGGTGCCAGCGCCGGTCAGTTTCTGGTACTCCTCAATGCTTAGCAGCACATGGGCCGGCCTGCCACGGTCGGTGATAATGACTGGACCTTCTCGGGTAGCTTTTTTGGCACCACTTGTGTCGTGGTTGAACTCGCGGCTGGAAATGGTGGTGATGGACACGGCGGCGTCCCCCATTGAGTGTGAATGTAGGCACGTTACTACCGGCGCCGGATGCAAGCAAGGGTGAACAGGTGCAGCATGTTTCCCTGTGGACAAAAAAGGCCCCGCCAATGTGATTGGCGGGGCCTTCGTGTATCAGTTGCTTGCCTTACTGAGCGTCAGCAGCCGGAGCCTTTTCGCCGTGGGACAGGCTGTAGACATAGGCAGCCAACAGGTGGACCTTGTCGTTGCCCTGCAGATCGGCCTGGGCCGGCATCTGGCCTTGGCGACCGTAGCGGATGGTCTGCTGCAACTGAGCGAAGCTCGAACCGTAGATGAAACCGGCCGGGTGCGTCAGGTCGGGTGCGCCCATGGCGGGCGTGCCTTTGCCGGCGGGGCCGTGGCAGGCCACGCAGTTGGCGGCGAACAGCTTCTGGCCGTTGGCCGGATCGGCCTTGGCGCCTTCCGGCAGTTTGCGGCTGTGCAGGCCGGTTACCAAATAGGCAGCCACGTCGGCGACGCCTTGTTCGCCAACCACGGCAGCCCAGCCCGGCATGACGGCATGACGACCGCCCATGATGGTGGTCTTGATGGTCTCTGGCTCGCCACCCCAGCGCCAGTCGGCGTCGGTCAGGTTAGGGAAGCCGTAGGCGCCCTTGGCGTCGGAGCCGTGGCAGACCGAGCAGTTGGAGGCAAACAGGCGGCCACCCATCTTCAGGGCCTGCGGGTCCTTGGCGACTTCTTCAATCGGCATGGAGGCAAACTTGGCGAAGATCGGACCGAACCTGGCATCCGAGCGGGCCATTTCCTTTTCCCACTCGTGCACGCCGGTCCAGCCGGTCTGTCCGTTGGCAAAAGATGTCTGCTTTTCAGTGTCCAGGTAGTTATAGCCTGGCAGCAAGCCTTTCCAGTTGCCCAGGCCAGGGTAGAGCACCAGGTAACCAAGGGCGAACACGATGGTGCCGATGAACAGCATGAACCACCATTTCGGCAGCGGGTTGTCGTACTCCTCGATCCCGTCGAAGGAGTGGCCAACCGTCTCTTCGGTGGCTTCGCTGCGCTGGCCCTTGCGGGTCGACAGCAGCAGCCAGGTCAGGGCGAAGATCGTTCCCAGGCTGAGGACTGTGACGTACAGACTCCAGAACGTAGTCATTCTTTGTTACTCCTAGAAGCTTGCTCGACGTGCTTGATGGCTTCGGGATCATCCGCGAACGGCAGCAAGGTCGCGTCTTCGAACTCCGACTTGCGCTTGGGGCTGAACACCCACAGGGCCAGGCCGATAAAGGCCACCATCACAACGACGGTGCCCAGGCCACGAATCATCCCGATATCCATCCAGATCACCGTTTGCTTTTGATGATGGTGCCCAGGCCTTGCAGATAGGCCACCAGCGCGTCCATTTCAGTCTTGCCTTTCACGGCATCCCTTGCTCCGGCGATGTCTTCGTCGGTGTAGGGCACGCCGAGGGCACGCAGGACTTCCATTTTCTTGGCGGTGTCTTTGCCGTCGAGCTTGTTTTCTACGAGGAACGGGTAGGCCGGCATCTTCGATTCAGGCACTACGTTGCGCGGGTTGTACAAGTGCGCACGCTGCCAGTCATCGGAGTAGCGACCACCGACGCGGGCCAGGTCCGGACCGGTGCGCTTGGAGCCCCACAGGAACGGGTGGTCCCAGACGCTTTCACCGGCAACGGAATAGTGACCGTAGCGTTCGGTTTCAGCACGGAACGGACGGATCATCTGCGAGTGGCAGCCGACACAACCGTTGGCGATGTAGACGTCGCGGCCTTCCAGTTCAAGGGCGGTGCGCGGCTTCATGCCTTCGACCGGCTTGTTGGTGACATCCTGGAAAAACAGCGGAACGATCTGGGTCAGGCCGCCAATGCTGACGGCGATGACCATGAAGAAGGCCAGCAGGCCGATATTCTTCTCTACTGCTTCGTGCTTCATCAGTGAGCTCCAACTACGGCGATCTTGGCGGCGGCTTCTGCTTCAACCGGGTCAGAGGCACGAACGGTGCGATACACGTTGTAGGCCATCAGCAGCATGCCGCTGGCGAAGAACGCGCCGCCCAGGGCACGGACGATGAAACCGGGGTGGCTGGCTTGCAGTGCTTCGACGAACGAATAGGTCAGGGTGCCGTCGTCGTTGATCGCGCGCCACATCAGGCCCTGGGTGATGCCGTTGACCCACATCGAGGCGATGTAGAGCACGGTACCGATGGTGGCGAGCCAGAAGTGCGCGTTGATCAGGCCGGTGCTGTGCATCTGCGCACGACCGAACAGTTTCGGGATCATGTGGTAGATGGCGCCGATGGAGATCATCGCGACCCAGCCGAGCGCACCGGCGTGTACGTGGCCGATGGTCCAGTCGGTGTAGTGGCTCAGGGAGTTGACGGTCTTGATCGCCATCATCGGACCTTCGAAGGTCGACATGCCGTAGAACGCCAGGGATACCACCAGGAAGCGCAGGATCGGGTCGGTGCGCAGCTTATGCCAGGCGCCCGAAAGGGTCATCATGCCGTTGATCATGCCGCCCCAGCTAGGTGCCAACAGGATGATCGACATTGCCATGCCCAGGGATTGCGCCCAGTCCGGCAGCGCGGTGTAGTGCAGGTGGTGCGGACCGGCCCAGATGTACAGGGTGATCAGCGCCCAGAAGTGCACGATGGACAGGCGGTAGGAATAGATCGGACGCTCGGCCTGTTTCGGCACGAAGTAGTACATCATCCCCAGGAAGCCGGTGGTCAGGAAGAAGCCCACGGCGTTGTGGCCGTACCACCACTGGATCATCGCGTCGGTCGCGCCCGAGTAGGCCGAGTAGGACTTGAAGAAGCTGACCGGCAGCGACGCGTGGTTGACGATGTGCAGCATGGCGGTCACGACGATGAATGCACCGTAGAACCAGTTGCCGACGTAGATGTGCTTGGTCTTGCGTTTGACGATGGTGCCGAAGAACACCAGACCGTAGGTCACCCAGACAATGGCGAGCAGAATAGCCAGGGGCCATTCCAGTTCCGCGTATTCCTTGGTGGTGGTGAAACCCATTGGCAAGGTCACGATCGCGCCGACGATCACCGCTTGCCAACCCCAGAAGGTGAAGGCGGCGAGGCTGTCGGAAATCAGTCGCGTCTGGCAGGTTCGCTGCACGACGTAGTAGGAGGTGGCAAACAACGCACAACCACCGAAGGCGAAGATCACCAGGTTGGTGTGCAGCGGGCGCAGGCGTCCAAATGTCGTCCATGGCAGATCGAAGTTCAACTCCGGCCAGACCAGTTGCGAGGCGATGAAGACACCGAGCCCCATGCCAAGGATCCCCCAGACCACCGTCATGATGGCGAACTGGCGGACTACCTTATAGTTATAAGCAGTCGGACTGATTGCTGTGCTCATTCTAAGGTTCCACGGTTTGGGTATTTTATTAGGATAAAAATCGGCCGCAAGTATGGAGAAAGCGGGGGGTCATTGCAACGCGCCATGACCTGCGTCAATGCTTTCCAACGCTGATTCTGCGGCCTTTCCATGCGCCGCGTAGGGACAAAAATCGCCCCCGACAAATTGTCGTGTCAAATGTACGAGGCGAGGGGGGCGGGTCGGTTGTAACGGGGTGTGTTCAAACGCTGCGTTCGGGGGGTGCCCAGGTGTCCTCGCAACCGTCGGTATCTACCTGACTTCGCGGGGTTTTTGTCGAACGAGCGGCAAACACATCGGGTCGGCTCGACCAGGTCCCGGCAGTCGCCCACATGCTTTGGGGCAAGCTTAGACGCGATTGCAGCGAACCGAAAGGAAGACCTTGGAAGGGTGCGACAATGCGTCGCGCAATGACATGGATCAGCCGCATCCGGAGGAATGCGACTGATCAAGTGGACAGGATTTATTCGCCTTCGCGTTCAGCTTGCAGGCGCTCGGTACCGGCGCCGTGGGAAAGGCTGTAGACGTAGGCGGCGAGCAGTTGCACCTTGTCATTGCCGAGCAATTCATTCTGCGCTGGCATATGGCCCTGGCGGCCATGGCGGATGGTCTGCTGCAACTGGGCCAGGCTGGTGCCGTAGATGAAACCGGCCGGTTGCGTCAGGTTCGGCGCGCCCATGGCTTCGGTGCCCTGGCCGTTGGCGCCGTGGCAAGCCACGCAAGTGGTGTTGAAGGCTTGCTGGCCGGCTTGCAGGTCGGCACCGCTGTCGGCCGGTAGAGGCAGGCCAGCCAGGTCGTGGCGCACATAGGCGGCGACGTTCCTGACCCCGGCGTCCCCGAGTACTTCCCCCCAGGCCGGCATCGCCGCCATGCGACCGCCCATGATGGTTGCCTTGATGGTCTCGGCATTACCGCCCCAGCGCCAGTTGCTGTCGGCCAGGTTCGGAAAGCCGAAGGCGCCCTTGGCATCCGAGCCATGGCAGACCGAGCAGTTGGAGGCGAACAGGCGGCCCCCCATCTTCAACGCTTGCGGGTCCTTGGCGACATCCTCCACCGGCATTGCGGCGAATTTGGCGAAGATCGGCCCGAACCTGGCGTCGGCCCTGGCCATTTCCCTTTCCCATTCGTGGGCGCCGGTCCAGCCATTCTCGTAGCCGGGCAGGATACCTTTCCAGTTGCCCAGGCCGGGATACAGGATCAGGTAGCCGACGGAGAACACCAGGGTGCCGGCAAACAGCAGGAACCACCATTGTGGCAAGGGGTTGTCGTACTCCTCGATGCCGTCGAAGCTGTGCCCCATGGTCTGGTCGACGCTGCCCTTGGTCTCGCCCTTGCGGGTGCCGATCAGCAGCCAGGTCAGGCCGATGAGGCTGCCGAGGGTCAGTACGCAGATCCACGTACTCCAGAAAGTGCTCATGACCGGGTACTCCTTGGTGCGGGGTCTTGGGGGGTAGCGTCAGCGGGCGGCTCGTCGGCGAACGGCAGCAGGCGCGCCTGGGCGAATTCCGGGCCGCGCTTGCTGCTGAATACCCACAGGGTCAGGCCGATGAAGGCCACGAACACCACGACCGTGCCCAGGCCGCGGATCATTCCAGTGCTCATTTCAAGGAACATCGCGCTTACCTCTTGCTCTTGATGGCAGTGCCGAGCACTTGCAGGTAGGCCACCAGTGCGTCCATCTCGGTCTTGCCCTTGAGCGAGGCTGTCGCGCCTGCAATGTCGTCGTCGCTGTACGGCACGCCGAGGGTGCGCATGGCGCGCAGCTTGCCTTCGGTGTGGCTGCTGTCGACCGCCTGGGTCACCAGCCATGGGTAGGCCGGCATTTTCGACTCGGGGACGACGTTGCGCGGGTTGTACAGGTGGGCGCGATGCCAGTCATCGGAGTAACGCGCGCCGACCCGGGCTAGGTCCGGTCCGGTGCGCTTGGAACCCCACAGGAAGGGGTGGTCCCAGACGCTTTCGCCGGCGACGGAGTAGTGCCCGTAACGTTCGGTTTCGGCGCGGAACGGACGGATCATCTGCGAGTGGCAGCCGACGCAGCCTTCGCGGATATAGATATCGCGGCCTTCGAGCTGCAGGGCGGTGTAGGGCTTCATGCCGTCCACCGGTTTGTTGGTCACGTCCTGGAAGAACAGCGGCACGATCTGGGTCAGGCCGCCGACACTCACGGCCAGGACCATCAGCAGCATCAGCAGGCCGACGTTTTTTTCGATTGTTTCGTGTTTCATGGCGGACTCCTCAAGCCATCTGCGCGGCAGCGGCGGCTTCGGCAGGCTGGTAGGCCCGCACGGTGCGCCAGGTGTTGTAGGCCATCAGCAGCATGCCGGCGAGGAAGATCGCCCCGCCCGCCAGCCGCACGATGAAGCCGGGGTGGCTGGCCACCAGGGTTTCGACGAAGGAGTAGGTGAGCGTGCCGTCCTCGTTCACCGCACGCCACATCAGGCCCTGGGCGATGCCGTTGACCCACATCGAGGCGATGTACAGCACGGTGCCGATGGTGGCGAGCCAGAAGTGCGCATTGATCAGGCCGATGCTGTGCATCTGCGCGCGGCCAAAGACTTTCGGGATCATGTGGTACAGCGCACCGATGGAGATCATCGCGACCCAGCCGAGCGCACCGGCGTGTACGTGGCCGATGGTCCAGTCGGTGTAGTGGGAGAGGGCGTTGACGGTCTTGATCGCCATCATCGGGCCTTCGAAGGTCGACATGCCGTAGAACGCGAGGGATACCACCAGGAAGCGCAGGATCGGGTCGCTGCGCAATTTATGCCAGGCCCCCGAGAGGGTCATCATGCCATTGATCATGCCGCCCCAGCTGGGCGCGAGCAGGATCAGTGACATCACCATGCCCAGCGACTGTGCCCAGTCCGGCAGCGCGGTGTAGTGCAGATGGTGCGGGCCGGCCCAGATGTACAGGGTGATCAGCGCCCAGAAGTGCACGATGGACAGGCGATAGGAATACACCGGGCGCTCGGCCTGTTTCGGCACGAAGTAATACATCATCCCGAGGAAACCGGCGGTGAGGAAAAAGCCCACGGCGTTGTGCCCGTACCACCACTGCACCATCGCGTCCGTGGCGCCGGCATACACCGAGTAGGATTTGGTGAGGCTCACCGGCAGTTCCAGGTTGTTGACGATGTGCAGGAGCGCCACGGTCAGGATGAACCCGCCGAAAAACCAGTTGCCGACGTAGATGTGTTTGGTGTTGCGTTTGGCCACGGTGCCAAAGAACACGATGGCGTAGGCGACCCAGACAATGGTGATGAGGATGTCGATTGGCCACTCGAGCTCGGCATATTCCTTGGAACTGGTGTAGCCCAGTGGCAGGCTGATGGCCGCCAGCAGGATCACCAGCTGCCAGCCCCAGAAGCAGAACGCGGCGAGTTTCGGCGCAAACAGCTGGGTCTGGCAGGTGCGTTGCACCGAGTAGAACGAACTGGCGAACAGGGCGCAGCCGCCGAAGGCGAAAATCACCGCGTTGGTGTGCAGCGGGCGCAAGCGGCCGAAACTGGTCCAGGGCAAATCGAAATTGAGCTGTGGCCAGACCAATTGGGCCGCGAGAAAAACCCCGAGGCCCATGCCGACGATGCCCCACACCACCGTCATAATGGCGAATTGGCGGACCACCTTGTAGTTGTAGGCGGTACTGATTGAAGTGTTCATGGTTCCCCATCCACGGTTCAGCCGAAGTGCGCACCCGCGCAGGGCAGGTGCGGCGTTCTTCGCCTGGAGTTATAGGCAGACTAAAAGCGAGGCAAGCATGAACAAACAGCACAAGGCCAGTATTGACGGGGATCAATGGGCGCGATGCGTGACCGAGCGCGGCTGGTTGTGGACAGCCGCGAAACCAGGCGCGGGTGCCGAATCGCCGACGCTGATTTTGGCCCATGGTGCGGGTGCGCCGATGGACAGCGGCTTCATGAACGAAATGGCCGCGCGCCTTGCCGCACAAGGCGTCAATGTGCTGCGCTTCGAGTTTCCCTACATGGCCCAACGGCGCGTGGACGGGGGCAAACGTCCACCCAACCCGGCGCCTAAGCTGCTGGAATGCTGGCGTGAGGTGTACGCCACGGTGCGACCCTATGTCGCTGGGCGACTGGCGATTGGCGGCAAATCCATGGGCGGGCGCATGGCAAGCCTTGTGGCCGATGAGCTGGGTGCCGATGCGCTGGTGTGCCTCGGGTATCCCTTCTATGCCGTGGGCAAACCGGAGAAACCGCGGGTCGAACATTTGGCGGCGTTGAACACCCGGGCGCTGATTGTCCAGGGCGAGCGGGATGCGCTGGGTAATCGTGAGGCGGTCGAAGGTTATGCCTTGTCACCTGGCATCGAAGTGCTGTGGTTGGCGGCCGGGGATCATGACTTGAAGCCGCTGAAGGCTTCGGGATTCAGTCACGAGCAGCATCTGGAGGCGGCGGCGCGCAAGGTAGCCGAGTTTCTCCGGTAGGTTCTCGGCAGCCTGTCCCGGCCTCATCGCGAGCAAGCTCGCTCCCACATTGGAACCCGGTTGAATGAACCACGGTGAACCCCTGTGGGAGCGAGCTTGCTCGCGATAGCGGCCTGCCAGACGACAAAAAACCCGGAAGCTTTCGCTGTCCGGGTTTTCAGTTTGCCACTGAAATCAGCGGTTGAACCGCTCCACCAACGAATACTGGGTATTGGCCGTTCGAGTCAGTTCTTCGCTGAGCAGCGCCGAGCTGTGGGCCTGTCCCGAGGTCTGGTCGGCCAGTTCCGAGATGTTGCTGATGTTGCGGCTGATCTCCTCGGCCACCGAGCTCTGCTCCTCGGTGGCAGCCGCGATCTGCGTGGTCATGTCGGTGATGTGGGCCACGGCTTCGCTGATCCCGACCAGGGCCTGGTCCGCTTCCATGACCCGCGCCACACCTTCTTCGGCCTGGCGATGGCCAGCGTCCATGGTCTGTACGGCGTTGTTGGCGGTCTGTTGGAGCTTGGCGATCAGGGCATGGATCTGCCCGGTGGATTCGCTGGTACGCTGGGCCAGTTGGCGCACTTCGTCGGCCACCACGGCAAAGCCGCGGCCCATTTCACCGGCGCGGGCCGCTTCGATGGCGGCGTTGAGCGCCAGCAGGTTGGTCTGGTCGGCGATGCCCTTGATCACGTCGACCACACCACCGATTTCGTCGCTGTCCTTGGCCAGCTGGGTCACGGTCTGCCCGGTCTCGCCCACTACCACCGACAGGCGCTCGATGGCTTCGCGGGTTTCTCCGGCAATGTCACGACCGCGACTGGTCAGGCGATTGGCCTCCTGGGTGGCATCTGCGGTGCGCTGCACGTGGCTGGCGACTTCCTGGGTGGTCGCGGCCATCTGATTGACGGCGGTGGCCACCTGTTCGGTTTCCACCCGCTGACGCTCCAGGCCAGTGGAACTGTCGTGGGCCAGGGAATTGGATTGCCGCGCTTGCGCGTTGAGGTGTTCGGCGGTGTCCTGCAGGCGGGTCAGGCAGGTTTTGAGACGTGCTTCCTGGCTGAGGATCGACATCTCCAGGCGTGCCTGGACACCGCGGCTGTCGGTATACATCCGCGCGATCAACGGGTCGGAAGTGGTCTGTTCGGCCAGGCGCAGCAGGCGCTTGATCCCGCGTTGCTGCCATTGCAGGCCCATCAACCCCAACGGCACCGACAGCAGCGCAGCCAGGGCAAAACCCCAGGAAGAATTGAGGAACGCGCCGACGACGAAGCTCAACTGGCTGACCAGGATGAATGGCAGCCAGTCCTGCAGGATCGGCAGCCATTTGTCGCTGCCGGGTACCGCGGCCTTGCCCTGGTTGATGCGTTGATAGAGCGCTTCGGCCCGGGAGATCTGCTCGGCGCTGGGTTTGACCCGTACCGATTCATAGCCGACCACCTGATTGCCTTCGAATACAGGCGTGACGTAGGCGTTGACCCAGTAATGGTCACCGTTCTGGCAGCGGTTCTTGACGATGCCCATCCATGGCAAGCCTTGTTTCAGCGTGTCCCACATGTGGGCAAACACGGCCGACGGAACGTCGGGATGGCGTACCAGGTTGTGCGGCGCATGGATCAGCTCTTCCTTCGAGAACCCACTGATTTCAACGAACGCGTCGTTGCAGTAGGTGATCACACCCTTGGTATTGGTGGTGGAAATCAATCTCTGCTGGGCCGGGAAGGTCCTTTCGCGTTGTGTAATAGGTTGATTGTTACGCATGGTGGTGTAGTCCGCAAGGCTTTGAAAGGTTGTCGGCACCGTCAGCTTTTTGTTGAAAAAATTCTGCCCGGCGGCGTCACGCCAGCATCGGGTAAGTAAACAGGGCGAAATGCAGCAGGTTGAGGCCGAAATGTGTGGCTATCGCCGCGCCCAGGCCGCCAAACCGATAAGCCAGGCCGTAACCGATCCCGGCCAGCCCCGACAGCAATACCCACTGCCAGCCGGCACCGGCATGTACCAGGCCGAACAGCAGCGAGGCCAGCAGCAATGCGAGGTTGTCGCCATGGCGCAGATGTTCGAAGCGTCGGCTCAGGCCGCCCTGGATGTAGCCACGAAACAGTGCTTCCTCGACCAAGGTCACCAATAAAAGATTGTTGAGCACCCAGATCCAGGCCTGGTGCGGCCATTTCGGTGCCCAATGGATCATGCCCAGCAACATGGCCCCGCCCAAGGCCATTATCGCGCTTAGCGCAAGCCCCAGCGCCGTGCCGTAGACAGCGCCACGAAACGAGCGGCGGCCAACGATCCAGGGGCACGCCAGCAACAGCCAGAAACCGATCAGGGGCTTGTCCTGGTTCAGATACATCGCAAATCGCACGGCGTCATCGCTCAAACGTTGCGCCGCGATCGCCCGGCCGTTGAAGAAACCCGGCATCCAATGCAATGCCAACGCGACCGCCAGGACGATGAACAAGCAATGCCCGAGAAACTGCCCGACCGGCGTCTGCCGCTGGCGAACCGCGTACCCGGCGAACAGCAGCAGCGCGACCGAGATGATGGCAGTCCAGGCCAGATGGCCGTACGCGAGGGCCAGACCATAACCGATCGAGAGAAGGGCCAGGTACGGCCAGGGTAGGGCGGGCATAAACGTCCTTGAGGGAAAATTCTGCAGTGAGAGGCTATCAGGGGCGCGAGTTTATAAGCAGATGAGTACAAAAACATCGACTTTGAAGTAACGGAATTTTCGTAGGGGGCGATTTCTCGCCCAAATGTTCGGAGGCCATGCCTGGCGCGCTTGATATCACAGTCTTGCCATATGGAGCTTCGTCGGCAGCATCCACAACTGTCAACTCTGACAGTTTCGATGCACGAGAAAAGCATGCTTACTTCAGCCAAGAGAGAACCATGCCGGCGCGGTGTTGCCAGTCAAGCATCGCCTGGATTTCCGGCAATGTCAGCTGGGACGGCAATGGACGCTTTTGCGCAATGGAAACTCCAAGCTCAGCGGAGATTAAATATGAACAGCACCGACGAAGCGGGTCCCTTTCTTCCACGCCACAGCGCTGAACGTGGGAGAGACGTACCGAAGATTCAGGAAACCATTGCGACATTGGTTGCAGACCCGACACAACCTCGTAACCTTCATAACCCAGGGAAAACTTATTGCGAGGCATGGTTAACGTGGGATCCTCCTGTCGATTCCTCGGATCTGCTTGGCTACGAAGTTAGCTGCCCAGGTCGGGAAACGGTCAATACTACGTTATGTGAATACATTGATAGGGGCCTGACACCAGAGGTTGAATACGTTTATCAAGTCACGCCATACAGAGGTGACGGCAATCCACCAGGGACCCCGCAGTCCATTCTTGTGGTGACCCACGATAGAGTGCCTCCTACCAAGCCGAGGGCGTTCAAGGCTAGTGGAGTGACACACAATAGTGCAGAACTCAGTTGGGGGGCATCAGAGAGCCACAGCGGCGAAATTTTTTACCTGATTTATCTCAATGGCGTCCTCAGAGCAGAGACCAAACAGCTGACTTACACAATTTCTTGTCTCAAGGATCTTGCTGTCTACCACGTTCGAATAGGGGCGGTTATCAAGACTGGAACAAAGCGTGCTTCCAGGTTCGCCTCTTTGGAATTTAAGACGTTGTTGCGTCCACCTATACTGAAATTCAGCCAACGTAACGGAGTCGGCAGGCTGGCGTGGGCTCCATACTACTGGAATTTTCCGTCGCATGAGGGGACCATAAACGGCCACGCCTTTAGTACAGGTCCGGGTCGTTTGAGTTTCAAGTTCAAACTGGCGGACGTAACCTCAGGCCCCGTCCCGTTGCATTTAGAGTTTTCGGTTCGTGCCAAGCTGGGTGATAATTATTCCGAAGCGAGTAATTTGGAAGCAGTGGTCGACGACATTCTTCCCCCGAATCAGCCCGGGATCCCAGTGTTGAGTAATATAACGGACACTTCGGCGACGCTGGCGTGGGCACCGTCGAGCGATAATAAAGGTGTAACTGGTTACAAGATACGCTGCAATCTGGTAACTAAGAACGTATCGCTCACGACAACAACATTCACCCAACTGAAACGCGGTGTCTGGTACCTCGCCACCGTGCGTGCGGAGGATGAGGCTGGAAACATCTCCGTTCCAAGTGAGGTTTGGTTCCAGACCACTGGGGTGGCGTCCAAGCCCCGCCCAACGCCGCCGATCGACATAGATATCGTTCACACGTCGTCAACTTCAGTTGAAATCAACTGGTCATTCGAGCATGCAGGAACCGGGGCTCTGGGTGTGGTCATCAAAGTTGATGACGAATATCTGGATCCGGTTCTGGAGCCTCACTATCAAAAGCAACTGGAAAATTTAGTTCCGGGGACTGAGTATTCAATCACGCTGATTACTCTAAATTGGTTAAATGGACAATTCTCCGAGCCCACTACTCTTACCTTTGAGCAGACGGACACTGCACCGCCGAGCGTTCCGGGCATGTTACGGATTATTTCTTCAACCCCCGATTCAGCTACGCTGGCCTGGGATGAATCAACGGACGATATCGGTATGTATGGATATGTCATCTACAACAATCATGAATATGTCGACAGTACAACGCTTGGTCAGTACACCGCCGTCGATCTGGTACCCGGTTTCCATTTATTTGAAGTCGTGGCCGTGGATGCTTTTGGTAATACCTCCGAGCCAGCATTAGTTGGCAAAATCATTGGTGGTCCTGAAGACGTCACTCCGCCCAGTGTGCCGCGCAACTTTCGTGTAACTTTTTCAACGCCTGCATTGGCCGTCCTGACGTGGGAGGAATCAACAGACGACGTCTGCATGTGGGGTTATGCCGTCTACCTCGACAAGGTGCTCCTCAATACTCAGCGCGGTACTTACCGGCAATACGGTCCTTTATCTGGCGTTCACCTATTTGAGGTTCGCGCCTTGGATATTTTTGGGAACGCCTCTGAGCCGGCATCGGTGGAAACCCGCAATTGAATTGGACTTCAGTTACCCGGAAGTTTTCAACCCGCGACTGAGCGAGCGAAAGTTGTGCCAAAGGTAATCTGGCCTGTTCGGTGAAGTCATAGCGGCAGTTGGGGCGACGGATTCCGTCGGTCGGATTCCAAGGAAGGCAGCTTTAAAACTTGGCTGCCTTCCGGATTTCGTCAGGAATCTTTCACGCTCCCAACATTTGCCTTAGGACAAAATGCAGGATCCCGCCAGCCTTGAAGTATTCCACTTCGTTCAAGGTGTCGATCCGGCACAACACTTCAATCCGCTCCTGGCTGCCATCCTCGCGGGTGATGACCACGGGCAGGTTCATGCGCGGCGTCAGCTCGGTATCGCTCAGCCCGAGGATATCAAGGGTCTCCCTGCCAGTGAGGTTCAGGCTCTTGCGATTCTGATCGAGCTTGAATTGCAGCGGCAGCACGCCCATGCCCACCAGGTTGGAGCGGTGGATGCGTTCGAAGCTTTCGGCAATCACGGCCTTTACGCCCAGCAGGTTGGTACCCTTGGCCGCCCAGTCCCGGCTCGAACCGGTGCCATATTCCTGCCCGGCAATGACCACCAGGGGCGTGCCGGTGGCCTGGTACAACATGGCCGCATCGTAGATCGACATTCTTTCGCCGTTGGGGATATAGATCGTATTGCCGCCTTCTTCGCCGCCGAGCATCTCGTTGCGGATACGGATGTTGGCGAAGGTGCCGCGCATCATCACCTGGTGATTGCCCCGTCGCGAACCGTAGGAGTTGAAGTCCCGCGGCTCCACGCCTTGTTCGCGCAGGTAACGGCCGGCAGGGCTGTCTGCCTTGATATTGCCAGCTGGCGAAATATGGTCGGTGGTCACCGAGTCCCCAAGCAGCGCGAGGACGCGTGCGCCCTCGACGTTCTTGACCGCCGGAGGAGGCCCGCCGATGTCGTCGAAGAATGGCGGATGCTGGATGTAGGTCGAGTCGTCCTGCCAGACATAAGTAGCCGCCTGCGGCACTTCGATGGCTTGCCACTGTTCGTCACCGGCGAACACGGCGGCGTATTCCTTGTGGAACATGCTGGTGTCGACCTGGGCCACGGCGTCGGCTACTTCCTTGCTGCTTGGCCAGATATCGCGCAGGTACACCGGATTGCCGTCTCGATCGTTGCCCAGCGGTTCGCTGCTGACATCGATGCGCACGGTGCCGGCCAAGGCGTAGGCGACCACCAATGGCGGCGAGGCCAGCCAGTTGGTTTTCACCAGCGGATGCACCCGGCCCTCGAAGTTGCGGTTACCCGACAGCACCGAAGCCACGGTCAGGTCGGCTTTCTGGATGGCTTTTTCGATGGGGTCGGGCAGAGGGCCGGAGTTGCCGATACAGGTCGTGCAGCCGTAGCCCACCAGGTCGAAGCCGAGTTTGTCGAGGTACTCGGTCAGCCCTGCGGCGTTGTAGTAGTCGGTCACCACCTTGGAGCCAGGCGCCAGGGAGCTCTTGACCCAGGGTTTGCGAGTCAGGCCTTTTTTCACGGCTTTTTTTGCCAACAGCCCGGCGGCCATCATCACGCTGGGGTTGGAGGTGTTGGTGCAAGAGGTGATGGCGGCAATCACCACCGCGCCGTTTTTCAGGCGATGGGTCTGGCCATCGAATTCGTACTCGGCTTCCCCTACCTGATCGGCATTGCCTACCGCAACGCCCCCGCCGCCTTCGCTTTCCAGGCGGCCCTCGTCCTTGCTGGTGGGTTTGATCTGCAGGCCGAGGAAATCACTGAAGGCTTGGCCGACATTCGGCAGCGAGACCCGGTCCTGGGGACGCTTGGGGCCAGCGAGACTGGCTTCGACGCTGCCCATGTCCAGTTCCAGCGTGTCGGTGAACACCGGTTCCTGGCCAGGCAGGCGCCACAGGCCCTGAGCCTTGCAATAGGCCTCCACCAGTTTCACGGTTTCCGCGGGGCGCCCGGACAGGCGCAAGTAGTCCAGCGTTACGTCGTCCACCGGGAAGAAACCGCACGTGGCGCCGTATTCCGGGGCCATGTTGGCGATGGTGGCGCGGTCGGCCAGGGGCAGGTCGGCGAGACCGTCGCCATAAAACTCGACGAATTTGCCCACCACACCCTTCTTGCGCAGCATCTGCGTGACGGTCAGTACCAGGTCGGTCGCGGTGATACCTTCGCGCAGCTTGCCGGTGAGCTTGAAGCCGACAACCTCGGGGATCAGCATCGATACCGGTTGGCCGAGCATCGCCGCTTCCGCCTCGATCCCGCCGACGCCCCAGCCGAGCACGCCGAGGCCGTTGATCATGGTGGTGTGAGAGTCGGTGCCGACCAGCGTGTCCGGGAAGGCGTAGGTGCGGCCGTCTTGCTCTTTGGTCCAGACCGTGCGACCGAGGTATTCCAGGTTCACCTGGTGGCAGATGCCGGTGCCCGGTGGCACCACGCTGAAGTTGTCGAAGGCACTCTGGCCCCAGCGCAGGAAGGCATAACGTTCGCCGTTGCGCTGCATTTCGATGTCGACGTTCTGCTCGAAGGCCTGGCGGCTGGCGAACTTGTCCACCATTACCGAGTGGTCGATCACCAGGTCGACCGGTGACAACGGGTTGATTCGCTGGGGATCGCCTCCGGCCTTTTCCACGGCGGCGCGCATGGCGGCCAGGTCGACCACGGCGGGCACGCCAGTAAAGTCCTGCATCAGCACCCGTGCCGGGCGATACTGGATTTCGCGGTCGGAGCGGCGCTCCTTGAGCCAACCGGCCAGGGCCTTGAGATCGGCGCCGGTGACGGTTTTTTCATCTTCCCAGCGCAGCAGGTTTTCCAGCAGCACCTTGAGGGACATCGGTAGTTTATCCAGATCACCGAGGCTTCGCGCGGCGTCCGGCAAGCTGAAATAGTGATAAGTCCTGGCGTCGACTTGCAATGTTTTAAGGGTTTTCAGGCTATCGAGGGACGGCATTGAAATCACTCCTTTGAGTCCGCACGGCTACGGACTGACGGAACGGACAGAGCCTTTAACCTAGCCCTGTTTTGAGCGTATGACTAATCACTGGACTCTATGGACAGGTTCGCGGTTCCGAACTCCGCTATCATGCGGCGGTTTTCGTGACAGGCTTTGCTACGGAGTTTCAATGAACACGCTTTTTATGCACTGCCGACCGGGCTTCGAAGGCGAGGTCTGTTCCGAGATCGCCGAACATGCCGCGCGGCTGAACGTGGCCGGCTACGCCAAGGCCAAGCCGGCCAGCGCGTGCGCCGAATTCGTCTGCACTGAAGAAGACGGCGCCGAGCGGCTGATGCGTGGACAGCGCTTTGCCGAGCTGATTTTCCCGCGCCAGTGGGCGCGCGGCTCGTTCATCGAGTTGCCGGAGACCGACCGCATCAGCGTCATCCTCGCCCATCTGGCGGCTTTCCCGACGTGCGGCAGCCTGTGGCTGGAAGTGGTCGATACCAACGACGGCAAGGAGCTGTCGAACTTCTGCAAGAAATTCGAAGGTCCGTTGCGCAAGGCCTTGAGTGGCGCCGGCAAGCTGGTGGACGATGCGCACAAGCCGCGCCTGCTGCTGACGTTCAAGAGTGGTCGCGAAGTGTTCCTTGGCCTGGCGGAAGCTGACAATTCGGCAATGTGGCCGATGGGTATTCCGCGGCTTAAATTCCCTCGGGAAGCGCCGAGCCGCTCGACCCTCAAGCTCGAAGAAGCCTGGCACCATTTCATTCCTCGTGACCAATGGGACGAGCGGCTGCACAGCGACATGACCGGCGTGGACCTCGGCGCCGCGCCGGGTGGCTGGACCTGGCAATTGGTCAACCGGGGCATGCTGGTGACGGCCATCGACAACGGTCCGATGGCTGAAAGCCTGATGGACACGGGCCTGGTGCAGCACTTGATGGCGGACGGCTTCACGTTCAAGCCCAAGCAGCCGGTGGACTGGATGGTCTGTGACATCGTCGAAAAACCCGCGCGCAATGCGGCGATGTTGGAAGAGTGGATTGGCGAGGGGCATTGCCGTGAAGCGGTGGTCAACTTGAAATTGCCGATGAAGCAGCGTTACGCCGAGGTGAAGCGTCTGCTCGAACGCATCGCCGAGGGTTTCAAGGCCCGGGGTATCAAGGTCGAGATTGGCTGCAAGCAGCTGTATCACGACCGTGAGGAAGTGACGTGCCATCTGCGGCGGCTGGATAGCAAGAAGCCGAAGTCTCGCTGAAAGTAAGAAGCGAGCTTTTGTGGCGAGGGAGCTTGCTCCCGCTGGATTGCGAAGCAACCCCAATGTCCTGCTGGGCTCCTAAAAGCGACGACTGCTTCGCAGTCGAGCGGGAGCAAGCTCCCTCGCCACAGGGTTGATGTAGATCTGTTAAGAACGCCGGCATTGCGCGACAATGCCGGCCAGTTTCAGGAGTAGAACATGAGTGAAATGAACGAAACGCCGGTCGACGGCACGCTGGACGCCACCGGCCTCAACTGCCCGGAGCCGGTGATGATGCTGCATCAGCATATCCGTGACCTGGCCCCCGGCGGACTGCTGAAAGTAATTGCCACCGACCCGTCGACGCGTCGTGATATCCCCAAGTTCTGCGTGTTTCTCGATCACGAACTGGTGAGCCAGGACGAAGTGGATGGCACTTATCGCTACTGGATCCGCAAGAAACCCGTCTAACCCGTCGAATGACTGATACGGATCCGCCGGTGCGCGCTGAACGCCAGGCGGATCGACAGCATCAATGCTGCGCAGCTCAGGCCGACGATCAGACCTTGCCACAAACCGCTCGGGCCGCTGGCCGCACCGAGCAAGTCGGTCAGGCCCAGCGCATAACCCACTGGCAAGCCGATCCCCCAGTAGGCCAGCAACGTCAGCAACATCGTCGCGCGGGTGTCCTGGTAACCACGCAACGCGCCCGCAGCCGTGACCTGGACGGCCTCGGAAAATTGGTACAACGCGGCGTATACGATCAGCATCGATGCCACTTCGATCACACGTGGGTTGGTGGTGTAGATCGCCGCAATGGGTTCGCGCCACCAGAATGTCAGGCTCGCCGACAGGCAGGCGATCACCATGGCCGTGCCGACGCCGACCCCGGCGGCAAAGCGCGCTTGGCGAGGCTGGCGGCGCCCCAGGGCTTGGCCGACCCGCACCGTCACGGCCATGCCCAGGGAATAAGGGATCATGAAAACCAGGGAGCTGTAGTTCAGGGCGATCTGGTGCCCGGCCACCACGGTAGCGCCGAGGCTGCCGATCAGCAGGGCGATCACGGCGAAAATACTCGTTTCGGCAAATATAGCGATACCGATCGGCAGGCCGATACGCAGCAAACGCTTGATGACGGTCCATTGCGGCCAGTCAAAACGGCTGAACAACCGGCTCGATTGATACGCTGGCGCCCAGCGTGCCCAGCCGGCCATGCCGAAGGCCATGAACCACATCACGACGGCCGTGGCCCAGCCGCACCCGGCGCCCCCCATGGGAGGGACGCCCAGGTGCCCGTAGACGAAGATGTAGTTTAGCGGGATGTTCAGCGCCAGCCCGCAAAGCCCCAGTACCATCGAGGGGCGCGTTCGACCCAGGCCATCGCTGAAACAGCGCAGCACATGGCATAGCGCCGCGGCGGGGAGTCCCATGGCGATGCCTCGCAGGTAGTCCATGCACAGGGCGGTGAGCTCGGGGTCGACTTTCAGGGCTTGCAGGACCGGTTCGGCATTGAGCAGCGTCACGGTCGCGACCAGGCCCACCATCAGCGCCAGCCACAATGCCTGACGCACCAATGGACCGATCTGTTCAAACGTACCGGCACCGAAACGCTGGGCCACCTTCGGCGTGGTAGCCAACAGCGTGCCGGTCATCAACAGGAATACCGGAACCCAGATCGAGTTGCCCAGCGCCACCGCCGCGAGATCCCGCGGCCCGACCCGGCCGGCCATCACCGCGTCGACAAAGCCCATGGCAGTGGTCGCCAATTGCGCCACCATGATCGGCAGGGCCAGGGCCAGCAACATCTTGAGCTCCAGGCGCACCCGGGCCGGGCGGGAGAGAGTGATGGGGGGGGCGATCACAGGATTCACAGGGCAGGCATCCCAAAATATTAAGCGCAAGGCGGCGAATTCTATGCCTTGACGCATCGGTCAGGAAAAAAACTGTGTTGGGGATTTGTAATCGGGCAGTACGGCAGCTTTCGTGGCGAGGGAGCTTGCTCCCGTTCGGCTGCGCAGCAGTCGCTGGCATTTTGGGCCCGCTTCGCAGGCCAGCGGGAGCAAGCTCCCTCGCCACAATGGTATTGCTCGCTCCTGGTAATGCGCGAAGCAACCGGAACGCCTACACTGCCCACCCCGCCAATGGAGCTTTGCCATGCTGATCGTTGCCGACGAAAACATTCCCCTGCTCGATGCGTTTTTTCAAGGTTTTGGTGAAATCCGCCGAGTGCCGGGGCGGGGCATCGACCGGGCGCTGGTCGAGCAGGCTGACGTGCTGTTGGTGCGTTCGGTCAGCCAGGTCAATCGGGCGTTGCTGGAAGGCAGCAAGGTGCGTTTTGTCGGCACCTGCACCATCGGCACCGATCACCTGGACCTGGAATATTTCGCCGAAGTCGGCATCCGCTGGGCCAGCGCCCCGGGTTGTAACGCCCGTGGTGTGGTGGACTATGTGCTGGGCAGTCTCATGACCCTGGCGGAAATCGAAGGCGCAGATCTTGCGCAGCGCACCTTTGGCGTCGTCGGCGCGGGGCAGGTGGGCGGGCGATTGATCAAGGTACTCAAAGACCTGGGCTGGGTCGTTAAAGTCTGTGATCCGCCGCGTCAGGCTGCCGAAGGCGGCGATTACCTGAGCCTGGAGCAGATTATCGAGCAGTGCGATGTGATCAGCCTGCACACGCCCCTGACCCGCGATGGCGAGCAACCGACATGGCACCTTTTCGACGAGCAACGATTGAACAACCTCAAGCCGGGGACCTGGTTGATCAACGCCGCGCGCGGCCCGGTCATCGACAACACGGCGCTGCGTGAAGTGCTGCTGGAGCGTGAGGATCTGCAAGCAGTGCTGGACGTCTGGGAGCATGAGCCGACAGTCGACGTCGATCTGGCCGACCTCTGTGTGATCGCCACTCCGCACATCGCCGGCTATAGCCTTGACGGTCGCCAGCGTGGCACGGCGCAGATTTATGAAGCCTTGTGCGGATTCTTGCAGCGGCCGGTGGAAGTCAGCCTGGCCGAGCTGTTGCCACGGCCGTGGCTCGCCGGCCTCACGCTGGATGCCGCCACCGACCCGGCCTGGGCCCTGGCGGCGTTGTGCCGGAGCGTGTACGACCCGCGCCGTGACGATGCAGACTTTCGCCGCAGCCTGATCGGCACCGACAGCGAGCAACGTAGCGCCTTTGATGCCTTGCGCAAGCACTATCCGCCACGCCGGGAAATCGACAGCTTGAAGGTGCGTATCGAAGGGCAATCGCCGACGTTGGAAAATATCGTGGCAGCCCTGGGCGCCGCCATTGCTTGAGCGTAGAGCGCCTTGTGGCGAGGGAGCTTGCTCCCGCTCGGCTGCGAAGCAGTCGCCGACTGCAACTGTCCAGCGGGAGCAAGCTCCTTCACCCCGTAAGCCGGCAAATCAAAGGCATAAAAAACCCGACATCAAGGTCGGGTTCAGTTGAAGACGGGCTGTATCACTTTTGTTCGGCAGGTTTGACCAGTCGTTTTTCCAGTTCGCTGCAGGCTTTCTGGATCATGTCTTCGGTGATCGGTACTTCGCGCCCTTGGGCATCGATGAACGAGCAGCCCAGGGACTGGTCCGGTTGCGTGCGGATCACTTGAATCTTGTCTTCGCTGCTGTGTTGCAAGGACATGGCCTGTCTCCTCATCAGGTTGCGTGCCTATAGTAATGTCGCCAGGTGACCGAGCCATGACACTCCTTGAAGGTTCACGGCGACAGCTCCACTCAACCAGAAACGCCGACGCATTTCCAGCCAGACTTTAGACCGATAACATCTAGAGCCTGATCTTGGCGGTCATATCTAACCTGACTCATCCTGATTCAAATTGGTTCCGCTGCGTTTCGGTGCTCGTGACCGACTCCTTTTCCCGTTGCATTATCGGATGCCCTCGATGCTTTCTTCCCGACAACGCCGTGCCATACGCCTGGCCAGCGGCTTCATCGCTCCTTACCGCAAGCAGGTCGTTGGCGCTTTGCTGGCCCTGATCGTCACCGCCGGCATTACCTTGTCCATGGGGCAGGGTATCCGGTTGCTGGTGGATCAGGGTTTCATGACGCGCTCGCCACATCTGCTCAATCAATCGATCGGGTTGTTCATGGTCCTGGTGGCGGGGTTGGCGGTCGGTACGTTTGCCCGTTTCTACCTGGTGTCGTGGATTGGCGAGCGGGTGGTGGCCGATATCCGCCGACAGGTTTTCAACCACCTGGTGTATCTGCATCCCGGGTTCTACGAAAACAACCGCAGTTCGGAAATCCAGTCACGCCTGACCGCCGACACCACGCTGCTGCAATCGGTGATCGGTTCGTCGTTGTCACTGTTTCTGCGCAACGCGCTGATGGTGGTCGGAGGCATCGTGCTGCTGTTCGTCACCAATCCCAAGCTCACCAGCATCGTCGTGGTTGCGTTGCCGCTGGTGCTGGCGCCGATCCTGGTCTTTGGCCGGCGAGTGCGCAGCCTGTCCCGCGAAAGCCAGGACCGCATCGCCGATGTCGGCAGTTACGTTTCCGAAACCCTCGGCCAGATCAAGACGGTGCAGGCCTATAACCACCAGGTCCAGGACGAGCATCGTTTCGCTGCTACCGTGGAGCAGGCCTTCGACACTGCCCGCAAGCGCATCGCCCAGCGCGCCTGGTTGATTACCCTGGTGATCGTTCTGGTACTGGGTGCGGTGGGCGTAATGCTCTGGGTCGGTGGCATGGACGTGATCGCCGGGCGCATTTCCGGCGGTGAGCTGGCGGCATTCGTGTTCTACAGCCTGATTGTCGGGAGCGCTTTCGGTACGCTCAGCGAAGTGATCGGCGAGCTGCAGCGGGCGGCTGGCGCCGCTGAGCGAATTGCCGAGTTGCTGCGTTCGCAGAACATCATCCAGCCGCCGGCGACGGGCCTTGTCACGTTGCCGCAGCGGGTCAGGGGCGACCTGCGCCTTGAAGGTGTACGGTTTTCCTACCCGTCGCGGCCGGAAAGCTACGCGCTCGATGGCCTGAACCTGAGCGTCAACGCTGGCGAAACCGTCGCGCTGGTCGGTCCGTCCGGGGCGGGCAAATCCACCGTGTACGACCTCCTGCTGCGGTTCTACGATCCAGTGCAGGGGCAGATATTGCTCGATGGTGTGCCGCTGACCTTGCTTGACCCGTTGGACCTGCGTCGTCACTTCGCCCTGGTCTCACAGAGCCCAGCACTGTTTTTCGGCACGGTGGAAGAAAATATTCGCTACGGCAATCCGCAAGCCACCGACGAACAGGTGCGCGAAGCGGCGCGGATCGCTCACGCCCATGACTTCATCGAGAAAATGCCGGATGGCTACCAGACCCATCTGGGTGATGGCGGCCTGGGTTTGTCTGGTGGCCAGCGCCAACGCCTGGCCATCGCCCGGGCGTTGCTGGTGGATGCGCCGATCCTGCTGCTGGACGAGGCCACCAGTGCCCTGGACGCGCAAAGCGAGCACCTGATCCAGCAAGCCCTGCCCAGCCTGATGAAAAACCGCACCACCCTGGTCATCGCCCACCGTTTGGCCACGGTAAAAAACGCCGATCGGATCGCGGTGATGGATCAGGGCCAGGTAGTTGCCGTAGGCACTCACCAGGAGCTGGTAGCCAGCAATGCGCTGTATGCGCGGTTGGCGGCGTTGCAGTTCAGTCAGCATGACTCGTCTGAAAGATAGCAACGAGCCGAAATCCAGTGTGGGAAACCGATGTGAGAGCGAGCCAGCTCGCGAAGGCGATAAGCCAGCAACATTGATGTTGACTGTCACACCGCTTTCGCGAGCAGGCTCGCTCCCACAGGTTCTCTATCAGGATTTTTGGTGATTACTGGTCGTCAAAATAGCGCTCGTGCCAGTCCACCAACGGCTGTGGCGAGTTGAGTTTCTGGCCGTAGATCACCGAGTATGACAGCACGTTCTGTACGTATTGGCGGGTTTCGTCGAAAGGGATGCTTTCGACCCAGACGTCGAAGCTCAGGTGGTCAGCGCCACGCAGCCATTGACGCACACGGCCGGGGCCGGCGTTATACGCGGCGGAGGCGAGGACCCGGTTGCCGTTGAATTGGCTGTGCACCTGGCTCAGGTAAGCCGCGCCGAGCTGGATGTTCTTGTCCGGGTTGAACACTTGCTGGGGCGATGCCAGGGGAATGTTGAACTTGCGGGCAGTTTCCTTGGCGGTGCCTGGCATCAATTGCATCAGGCCGCTGGCACCGACGCTGGAGCGGGCATCGTCCATGAATGCGCTTTCCTGGCGGGTGATGGCGAACGCCCAGCTTGGATGCAGGCCACGGATCTTCGCTTCGCGCACCAGGGTGTCGCGGTGGGCCATCGGGAAGCGGATATCCAGGTCGTCCCAGTATTTGGCCTGGCTGATGGTGCGGATGGCTGGGAAGTACCATTTCAGGTCATAGGCCAGTTTCGCCTGGGCAACCATTTCGTCCCGGCTGAAATGACGGCTGACGTGATACCACTCGCGGCGGCCATCGACGATCTGTCCGCGCGCATGAAATTCCAGCGCGCGGCGCACGCCCGGGGTGTTGCGCACCTTGTTGATCAGCGCCTGGCTCATCACCAGCGGTTTGTTGTTGAGCGAATAGGGTGACTGGGACCGGTCGGCCGCCAGGAAGCCGTAGAAGTCACGCTCCCGGGCCAGTTGCTTGTAGAGCGTCACCGCTTGCGGATTCTGCGGTTGCGCCAGTTCCAGGCTGCGGGCCTGCCAGTAACGCCAGCGGTTGGTGGTGGCGAGCGACTCGGGTAGGCGGCGGGTCAACTGATAGGCATCTTCCCAGCGGGCCAGGCGCAGCAGCAGGCGCAAACGCCATTCCGAGACAGTGTCATCGCGCAGCTCCGGGTCGTATTTGGTCATCACGTCGAGGGCGCGGCTGTCGAAGCGTTTGGCCAGGGTCAGACCGATTTCCCGGGCGATTGCCACTTTCTCGTCTCGAGAGAAATGCATGGTGCTGGCATACCCGTCCAGCAACGCCATGGCTTTTTCCGGGTCCTGGCGTGCCAGGCGGCGCAAGCCGAGGCTCACGACATCGGACATCGGTTCATCGGCGGGCGCGAAGCGCGAAGGCTGGTTGAGCAGTTCGGGCTTCTGCGCCACGTCGATCAACAGACTGCCGCGAGGCGCCAGGGTGGTCAGGCCGCTCACCAGGCTGTTGGCCAGCGGATAGTTACGCGCCTGGGCGGCGAGCTTGGCGCGCTCCCAGCGTTTCTGTTCAGTCAGTTGGCCTTGGGCCGCCCACATGCCGAACAGCGCATCGCAGGCCGCCGGCTGGGATTTGCCGGTAAGCCAGAGTTTCTCGGCGTTGGCGTAGCCTTCGGCCTTGAGGCCATGGCTCAGTTGATATTGAGCATTGAGGCAATCGAGTTCCGTGAAGTTGAGCTTGGGGTCGTAATACTTGACGAAGGTCGCCCAGTCGCCACGCTCGGCCAGCCAACGCAACCAGCGCAGCTTCATCCAGTTGGCCTGGGGCAGGTCGCCATGTTCGGCGAGGAATTTCTCGATCTCGGCATTGCTCGCGCTTTTCAGGCGAGCGGTCAATTCATCGTAGGCGAGGTAGGGCTCCAGCGGATAATCGCGCAGGGCCTGGCTGTAGCGCAAATAGGGGCCGGAATCACCTTTGGCCAGGGCGCGCTTGGCCTCATCGTAATACTGGCGCTGGGTGGAAATATCCACCGCCTGGGCGGTCTGAACGGCAGTGGCACACACAAACAAACAAGATAAGACACTGAAAAGGCGACTGCGCATGATACGTCCGGGCAGAAAAAACAAGACAAGCCCGGGGGGAAGCCCGGGGTAACTGTCTGTAGCTTAGCCTTTTGCCAGCAACCGGCGAAAGCTTTGCAGGGCCGTTCGCGCAAGTTCGCAACAATTGTTGTGCAGAGTGCTTCGGAGGCGAAATTGGCGGACCTTTGAGGCCTCTTCTCAGGTAGAATGCGCGCCCGGTTTTTGGAGAAGCTCATGACCCTGCTCAAATTCAGCGATGTGTCCCTTGCTTTCGGCGCGATGCCGTTGTTGGACAAGGTGTCCTGGCAGATCGCCCGTGGAGAGCGGGTGTGCATCATCGGCCGCAACGGCACTGGCAAGTCCAGCATGATGAAGCTGGTCAAGGGCGACCAGAAGCCCGACGACGGCTCGGTCTGGCGCGCGCCAGGCCTGAAGATCGGCGAATTGCCCCAGGAACTGCCGGTAGCCGACGAGCGGACGGTATTCGATGTGGTCGCCGAAGGCCTGGACGGTGTCGGCGCGCTGTTGGCCGAATATCATCACCTGAGCCAGAACATCGTCACCGATGCCGACCTGGACAAGCTGATGCATGTCCAGCACGACCTCGAAGCCCGTGACGGTTGGCGCCTGCAGCAATTGGTCGACAGCACGCTGAGCCGCTTGCAACTGCCGGCCGACAAGACCCTGGCCGAGCTGTCCGGTGGCTGGCGTCGCCGCGTCCTGCTGGCCCAGGCCCTGGTGTCCGAACCCGACCTGCTGCTGCTCGACGAGCCGACCAACCACCTCGACATCGGCGCCATCGCCTGGCTTGAAGAGGCCCTCAAGGATTTCCAGGGCGCGGTGCTGTTCATCACTCACGACCGTTCTTTCCTGCAGAACCTGGCGACCCGCATCCTCGAACTGGATCGCGGCGGCTTGATCGACTGGAACGGCGACTACGCCAGTTTCCTGGTTCACAAGGAAGCAGTGCTAGCGGCGGAAGAAACCGCCAACGCGCTGTTCGACAAGCGCCTGGCCCAGGAAGAAGTCTGGATCCGCCAGGGCATCAAGGCCCGACGTACCCGTAACGAAGGTCGCGTACGCGCCCTCAAGGCCTTGCGCGTTGAGCGTAGCGAGCGACGCGAGCGCACCGGCAAGGCGAATATCCAGCTGGAAACCGCCGACAAGTCGGGCAAGCAGGTCATGGTGCTGGAGAACGTCAGCTTCGCCCACCCGGGTGGCCCGTTCCTGGTCAAGGACTTCTCCATGGTTCTGCAGCGCGGCGATCGGATCGGCCTGCTGGGCGCCAACGGTACCGGCAAGACGACCTTGCTCAAGCTGATGCTTGGCGGTCTGGTGCCGACCAGCGGCAAGGTGGAAGAGGGGACAAAAATCGATGTCGCCTATTTCGACCAGTTGCGCCACCAGTTGGATCTGGAAAAAACCGTGATCGACAACGTGGCCGAAGGTCGCGACTTCATCGATATCGACGGCCAGAGCCGCCACGTGTTGAGTTACCTCGGCGATTTCCTGTTCAGCCCGCAGCGCGCCCGTACCCCGGTGAAGGCGTTGTCGGGTGGCGAGCGCGCTCGTCTGTTGCTGGCCAAGCTGTTCAGCAAGCCGGCGAACCTGCTGGTGCTCGACGAGCCGACCAACGACCTGGACGTGGAAACCCTCGAACTGCTGGAAGAGGTGTTGCTGACCTTTAACGGCACCGTGCTGATGGTCAGCCACGACCGGGCCTTCCTCGACAACGTGGTTACCAGCACCCTGGTTTTCGAAGGCGAAGGGCTGGTTCGCGAGTACGTCGGAGGTTACCAGGACTGGCTGCGCCAGGGAGGCTCGCCACGTCTCCTGGGGGTGACCGAGAGCAAATCCGGCAAGGCCGACCTGAATTCGGCGGTCGTCAAGGCTGAGCCGGCTCCGGTTGCCGCCACTGCCGCGCCTGCCCCTGCGAAAAAGAAGCTCAGCTACAAACTGCAGCGTGAGCTGGAGGCATTGCCTGGCGATATCGAGGCGAAGGAGCAGCAGATTGCAGCGGTGGAGGCCGAGATGGCTGACGCCGGTTTCTACCAGCGACCCGCGGCCGAAACCGCCAAGGTGATTGCCCACCTGGAGCAGTTGCAGGCCGAGCTGGATGCGCTGGTCGAGCGCTGGGCTGAGCTGGACGCCTGATCCGTTGACGTAAAAAATCCCGGCACTCAGCGATGAGTACCGGGATTTTTGTTCGAAACGCTTGCCCTTGTGGGAGCGAGCCTGCTCGCGAAAGCGGTGTATCAGGCGACTTGAACGTCGGCTGTCATGGCGCTTTCGCGAGCAGGCTCGCTCCCTCCGGTTTGCCGTTTACGAGCGCTTGACCAGGTGCACCGCCAGCACGTCGCATGGCGCGCCATGCAATACGTCGTTGGCAGTGGAGCCCAGCAGCAGCGCCAGGCCGTGGCGGCCATGGCTGCCTACAACGATCAGGTCGCAGCCCTGCTCCTTGGCCAGGTGATGAATCTCCTGGCGCGGCTGGCCGTAGGTCAGGTGGCTGTTTTCCTTTTTTAATGCCGGGTATTTCACGATCAGTCGATCAAGGCGTTCCTTGGCCTGGTCAAATTGCTGCTGCTGCAACTGGGAAAGGTCCATTGGGACGTCGCCGCCGAAGGCCATGGCCATCGGCTCGACGATATGCACCAGCGACAGTTTGTTGTCCCGGCCTTCGCAGAGAGCGAGGGCTCGCTTGACGACAGGATCGCATTCTTCAGTAAGGTCGACGGCGACCAGGACGTGTTCGTAGTACATGAAAAGCACTCCAGAGAATGGCGATACGGTAAGTATGGCTGGTTTCAAGCGCATTGACGGCGATGCGGGTCAACGGGCTCATCAGAATTCGGGAGTACAGATATGACGGTCTGGATAGTGGTGTCAATCCTGCTGGTGGTATTGAGCCCCTTGGCATGGTTGCGGCCATCGCGTGTTCAGAGCGGTCGCATGGCCCTGCGCATGGAGGCGCGACGCCTCGGCCTGGCCATGCAACTGGCTTCCCAGGAGTGGCCCCACTGGCTCAGTCAGCCGCCGCCCAACCCTTGCGCTCAGTACCACCGGCCCCGACGTGGCAAGCAGCCGGCCCTCTGGAGCTACTGGCAGAGCGCCCCTGGCGTGTGGGTCAATCAGTGGCGCGAGCCCTGTCTGGACGAGTCGCTGCTGGCGCATTTCCACAAGCTGCCCGCCAACGTTTACAAAATCGAAGCCGACAAGCAGATGATCACCTTGTACTGGGGCGAAAAGGGCGAGGCGAGTGTTTTGCAGGATATATCCGCAGTGCTCAACGCATTGGCTTGACGCATAAAAAAGCCCGACAGATTCATCGGGCGGGTTGGCCAGGCAGGCCGGTAAACCATCTCCTCGGGGCGTTCATTCGAACGTCCTTTCTTCATTTAACCCAAACTTCTTGCCACCAGCTTAGCCGGTTGAATACGGCGCGCTCGGAATTAGGGCGACTTTTCTAATTATTGATTCTATGAATGGCTGCCCATGCGGCGTCGTGTTGCGGATCCGCAGGGTACGGAAATGACCGTAAAGTCGCGTTCAAGCGCTTGTTTAGGGCGATTGACAATTGTCGGAAATTCCGTGAAGGTGACGTACCCAAATCAAACGGGCGTATGAATTGAGCGTTTGTATTTCAGAACGTTCCTACAGAACCCGACGATCGCGTTGGCGGGTGTGCCTGGCGGATTGGCGTAGCATCGACGGTAATGTCCATGCCGAACCAGCGGTCAGCGTTCAACGTGTACTGTTCAGCTTCCATATCGTGGAGATCAGTTGATGATTTACGAAGGTAAAGCCATCACGGTTAAGGCTCTTGAAAGTGGCATTGTCGAACTGAAGTTCGATCTCAAGGGTGAGTCCGTCAACAAGTTCAACCGTCTAACCCTGAACGAACTGCGTCAGGCCGTGGACACTATCAAGGCGGATGCTTCGATCAAGGGTGTGATCGTCAGCAGCGGCAAGGACGTGTTCATCGTCGGCGCCGACATCACCGAATTCGTCGACAACTTCAAGCTGCCCGATGCCGAACTGATCGCAGGCAACCTCGAAGCGAACCGTATCTTCAGCGATTTCGAAGACCTTGGCGTGCCAACGGTTGCGGCCATCAACGGCATCGCCCTGGGTGGCGGCCTGGAAATGTGCCTGGCGGCCGATTACCGTGTCATGTCCACCTCCGCCAAGATCGGCCTGCCGGAAGTCAAGCTGGGCATCTACCCGGGCTTCGGCGGTACCGTGCGCCTGCCGCGCCTGATCGGTGCCGACAATGCCATCGAGTGGATTGCCGCTGGCAAGGAAAACCGTGCCGAAGACGCGCTGAAAGTCGGCGCCGTGGATGCCGTGGTCGAACCTGGCAAGCTCCAGGAAGCGGCCCTTGAGACGATCAAGCGCGCCATCAGCGGCGAGTTCGACTACAAGGCCAAGCGCCAGCCGAAGCTGGAAAAGCTCAAGCTCAACGCCATCGAACAAATGATGGCCTTCGAAACCGCCAAGGGCTTCGTCGCCGGTCAGGCTGGCCCGAACTACCCGGCGCCGGTCGAAGCCATCAAGACCATCCAGAAAGCCGCGAATTTCGGTCGCGACAAGGCCCTGGAAATCGAGGCCGCCGGTTTCGTCAAGCTGGCCAAGACCTCGGCTGCGCAAAGCCTGATCGGCCTGTTCCTCAACGATCAGGAGCTGAAGAAAAAGGCCAAGGCCTACGACGAAATCGCTCGCGACGTGAAGCAGGCGGCTGTGTTGGGTGCTGGCATCATGGGCGGTGGTATCGCCTACCAGTCGGCGTCCAAGGGCACGCCGATCCTGATGAAAGACATCAACGAACATGGCATCGAACAAGGCCTGGCCGAAGCTGCCAAGCTGCTGGTCGGCCGTGTCGACAAAGGTCGCATGACCGCCGCGAAGATGGCCGAAGTGCTCAACGGCATTCGCCCGACGCTGTCCTATGGCGATTTCGGCCATGTCGACCTGGTGGTCGAAGCCGTTGTCGAGAATCCGAAGGTCAAGCAGGCGGTACTGGCTGAAGTCGAAGACAAGGTCAAGGAAGATACGATCCTTGCCTCCAACACCTCGACCATTTCCATCTCGCTGCTGGCCAAGGCCCTCAAGCGTCCGGAAAACTTCGTCGGCATGCACTTCTTCAACCCGGTGCACATGATGCCGTTGGTGGAAGTCATCCGTGGCGAGAAGTCCAGTGAGCAGGCGATCGCCACCACCGTGGCCTACGCGAAAAAAATGGGCAAGAACCCGATCGTGGTCAACGACTGCCCGGGCTTTCTGGTCAACCGCGTGCTGTTCCCGTATTTCGGCGGTTTCGCCAAGCTGGTCAGCGCCGGCGTGGACTTCGTGCGCATCGACAAGATCATGGAAAAATTCGGCTGGCCGATGGGCCCGGCATACCTGATGGACGTGGTTGGCATCGACACCGGCCACCACGGTCGCGATGTCATGGCCGAAGGCTTCCCGGATCGTATGAAAGACGATCGCCGTTCGGCTGTCGACGTGCTCTACGAAGCCAAGCGCCTTGGCCAGAAGAACGGCAAGGGCTTCTACGCCTACGAGACCGACAAACGCGGCAAGCAGAAGAAAGTCGCCGATTCGTCGGTGCTGGAAGTGCTCAAGCCGATCGTCTACGAGCAACGCGAAGTCACCGACGAGGACATCATCAACTGGATGATGATCCCGCTGTGCCTGGAAACCGTGCGTTGCCTGGAAGACGGCATTGTCGAAACCGCCGCCGAAGCCGACATGGGTCTGGTCTACGGTATCGGTTTCCCTCCATTCCGTGGCGGTGCGCTGCGCTACATCGATTCGATCGGTGTCGCCGAGTTCGTTGCCCTGGCTGACCAGTACGCTGATCTGGGCGCGCTGTACCACCCGACCGCGAAGCTGCGTGAAATGGCCAAGAACGGCCAGCGTTTCTTCGGTTAAGCGCCCAACGACTAGAGCGAGAGAACATTTATGAGCTTGAATCCTAGAGACGTCGTGATTGTCGACTTCGGTCGTACGCCGATGGGCCGCTCCAAGGGCGGCATGCACCGCAACACCCGTGCCGAGGACATGTCGGCGCACCTGATCAGCAAGCTGCTGGAGCGCAACGCCAAGGTCGACCCCAACGAGGTCGAGGACGTGATCTGGGGCTGTGTGAACCAGACCCTGGAGCAGGGCTGGAACATCGCCCGCATGGCTTCGCTGATGACCCAGATCCCTCACACCGCGGCCGGCCAGACCGTCAGCCGCCTGTGCGGTTCGTCCATGAGCGCGCTGCACACCGCCGCCCAGGCGATCATGACCGGCAACGGTGATGTATTCGTCGTCGGCGGTGTCGAGCACATGGGCCACGTGAGCATGATGCACGGCGTCGATCCGAATCCGCACATGTCGCTGTACGCTGCAAAAGCTTCGGGCATGATGGGCCTGACCGCGGAAATGCTCGGCAAGATGCACGGCATCACCCGCGAACAGCAGGACGCCTTTGGCGTGCGCTCCCACCAGCTCGCCCACAAGGCGACGGTGGAAGGCAAGTTCAAGGATGAAATCATCCCGATGCAGGGTTACGACGAGAACGGCTTCCTGAAACTGTTCGACTACGACGAGACCATTCGTCCGGAAACCACCCTGGAAAGCCTGGCGACGTTGAAGCCGGCCTTCAATCCAAAGGGCGGCACCGTGACAGCCGGTACCTCGTCGCAGATCACCGATGGTGCCTCGTGCATGATCGTGATGTCGGCCCAGCGTGCCCAGGACCTGGGCATCCAGCCGATGGCGGTGATTCGTTCGATGGCCGTCGCCGGTGTGGATCCCGCAATCATGGGCTATGGTCCAGTACCGGCCACGCAGAAAGCCTTGAAGCGCGCGGGCCTGAGCATCTCCGACATCGACTTCTTCGAGCTCAACGAAGCTTTCGCCGCACAGGCCCTGCCAGTGCTGAAAGATCTGAAAATACTCGACAAGATGAACGAGAAGGTTAACCTGCACGGCGGCGCCATCGCCCTGGGTCATCCGTTTGGCTGCTCCGGTGCGCGTATCTCCGGCACGCTGCTCAACGTCATGAAGCAGAACGGCGGCACTTTTGGAGTGTCCACCATGTGCATTGGCCTCGGCCAAGGCATCGCCACCGTCTTCGAGCGCATCTAAGCGTCACGTCGATGGAAGCCGGGGCCAAGTGCCCCGGTTTTTGTTTTTCTGGGTTTTCAACAAGAAAAATTTTGTTTTTATTTTGGAAAGATTCAGCGAGGGCCAAAGCATGCCGATACAACCTGGGCTCTACCAACATTACAAAGGCCCGCAGTACCGCGTATTCAGTATTGCGCGGCATTCCGAGACCGAGGAAGAAGTGGTCTTCTATCAAGCCCTGTATGGCGATTACGGCTTCTGGGTGCGTCCGTTGAGCATGTTCCAGGAGTCCGTCGAGGTTGACGGCGAACAGGTGCCACGCTTTGCTTTGGTGCAGGCCGAGGAGAGCATTTTTTCCAGGCCTTGAGGCCAACATGAGGGCGAGCCTGCCCTTGACCTCACCTTGCAGCCACTATATATAGCGGTGCCGCGTCAGGCGCCAACCGCCTTTCACTTTTTAGAATTCAGGAATTTTCTGATCCATGGGCAAATCGCTGGTCATTGTGGAATCCCCGGCTAAGGCCAAGACCATCAACAAGTATCTGGGTAACCAATACGTGGTGAAGTCGAGTATCGGCCATATCCGAGACCTGCCCACCAGCGGTTCGGCTAGCGCCAGCAAAGAGCCTGCTGCCAAGCGCGGCAAGGCTGCCGCCGGCGAAGCGCCAGCGTTGTCGCCGAAGGAAAAGGCGCGCAAGCAGTTGGTCTCGCGCATGGGGGTTGATCCGGAACACGGCTGGAAAGCCAAGTACGAGATCCTCCCGGGCAAGGAAAAGGTCATCGAAGAGCTGCGCCGGCTCGCCAAGGATGCCGACACCATCTATCTCGCGACGGACTTGGACCGCGAAGGGGAAGCCATTGCCTGGCACCTGCGCGAAGCCATCGGTGGTGATGACAGCCGCTACAAGCGTGTGGTGTTCAACGAAATCACCAAGAAGGCCATCCAGGAAGCCTTCTCCCAGCCGGGCGAGCTGGATATCGATCGGGTCAACGCCCAACAGGCGCGACGTTTCCTTGACCGCGTGGTGGGCTACATGGTCTCGCCATTGCTGTGGGCCAAGATCGCTCGCGGCCTGTCTGCCGGACGTGTGCAATCGGTCGCGGTGAAGCTGGTAGTGGAGCGCGAGCGGGAAATCCGCGCGTTCATCCCTGAAGAATATTGGGAAGTCCACGCTGATCTGGGTACCGCCAAGGGCGCCACCGTGCGCTTCGAAGTGGCCCGCGAGAAAGGCGAGGCCTTCAAGCCGCTCAATGAAGCGCAGGCCATGGCCGCGCTGGAGAAGCTCAAGGCTTCTAGCTACAGCATCGTCAAGCGTGAAGACAAGCCCACCAGCAGCAAGCCTTCGGCGCCGTTCATCACGTCCACGCTGCAGCAGGCCGCGAGTAACCGCCTGGGCTTCGGCGTGAAAAAAACCATGATGATGGCCCAGCGTCTGTACGAAGCGGGCTACATCACCTACATGCGTACCGACTCGACCAACCTCTCGGTCGATGCCGTGGCGATGGCGCGTACTTATATAGAAAGCGAGTTCGGCAAGAAATACCTGCCGGAAACGCCAAACGTCTACAGCAGCAAGGAAGGCGCCCAGGAAGCTCACGAAGCGATTCGCCCATCCGACGCCAACACCACGCCGAGCAAGCTGTCTGGCATGGAGCGCGATGCCGAGCGTCTCTACGAGCTGATCTGGCGCCAGTTCCTGGCTTGCCAGATGCTGCCGGCCCAATACCTGTCGACCACCGTCAGCGTCGGTGCTGGCGACTTCGAGCTGCGTGCCAAGGGCCGTATCCTGAAATTCGACGGCTACACCCGTGTCATGCCGCAGATCACCAAGCCGGGGGATGACGACGTCCTGCCTGACATGGCCCAGGGCGACGTGATGAAACTGCTCAAGCTGGATCCGACCCAGCACTTCACCAAGCCGCCGGCGCGGTATTCGGAAGCCAGTCTGGTCAAGGAAATGGAAAAGCGTGGCATCGGTCGCCCTTCGACTTATGCGGCTATCATTTCGACGATCCAGGATCGCGGCTACGTGGCGCTGCACAACCGTCGTTTCTATTCGGAGAAGATGGGCGACATCGTGACCGAGCGCCTGTCCGAGAGCTTCTCGAACCTGATGGACTACGGCTTCACCGCCGGCATGGAAGAGAACCTCGATGACGTGGCCCAGGGTGAGCGGGACTGGAAAAACGTGCTCGACGAGTTCTACGGCGACTTCAAGAAGAAGCTCGAAGTGGCCGAAAGCCCTGACAGTGGCATGCGCGCCAACCAGCCGGTGATGACTGATATTCCGTGCCTGACCTGCGGCCGACCGATGCAGATCCGCACGGCTTCGACCGGTGTTTTCCTCGGATGCTCGGGCTACAGCCTGCCGCCGAAGGAACGCTGCAAGGCAACGGTCAACCTGGTGCCCGGTGATGAAATCGCTGCGGACGACGAAGGTGAATCGGAATCCCTGGTGCTGCGCGGCAAGCATCGCTGCCCGATCTGCAGCACGGCAATGGACGCCTATCTGCTGGATGAAAAGCGCAAGCTGCACATCTGCGGTAACAATCCGGATTGCGCCGGTTACGAGATCGAAGAGGGCAGCTACCGTATCAAGGGCTATGAGGGCCCGAGTCTGGAATGCGACAAGTGCGGCAGCGAGATGCAGCTGAAGACCGGGCGTTTCGGCAAGTTCTTCGGTTGTACGAACCCGACCTGCAAGAACACCCGCAAGCTACTCAAGAGCGGCGATGCGGCACCGCCAAAAATGGACCCGGTGAAGATGCCCGAGCTCAAGTGCGAGAAGGTCAATGACACCTACATCTTGCGCGATGGTGCATCCGGGCTGTTCCTGGCGGCGAGCCAGTTCCCGAAAAACCGTGAAACCCGTGCGCCGTTGGTGATGGAGATTGTCCCGCACAAGGACGAAATCGATCCTAAGTATCACTTCCTTTGCGATGCACCGCAGAAAGATCCGGACGGCCGCCCGGCGGTGATTCGCTACAGCCGTAAGACCAAAGAGCAATACGTGCAGACCGAGGTCGACGGCAAGCCTACCGGTTGGAAGGCGTTTTACGACGGCGGTAAGTGGACCGTCGAAGACAAGCGCTGATCGGCATGGCATGAGGGCCTTTGATGGCGAAGGAGCTTGCTCTCACTCGCCGACGTGGTCGTAGTCTTACACTTCAGGCAGAAAAAAGGCCGCATGACAACCTATGGGTTTTCATGCGGCCTTGCTGTTTTTGGCTTGCAGTGGCCTCGGTTGATCCACGACACTGTCGCACCTGAGTGACGCTTTTATTTCGTTGGGGAGATGCCGCCATGGCCCACGAACTCTATACCCGCACCAATCAGAAAATTTATTTCGCCGGCCTTTCGCTTGAAGCGCTAGCGCGGGCGGAGGATGGGCGTGCAATGAATTCCCCTGCGCTGATCCAGGCGGGACGCGAATCAGCGTTGTTTCATCTGTACGGTGCGTTGTTGGGCCTGTGCCACGAAATTGCCGGTTTTTATCGCTTGCCCCAAGCGAATGCGTCACGGGCCGAGGTGGTATTGACTCGTGAGGTGCTGGAAACCATCGCAATTCCGGAGCTGGCCGAAATGGTCGAGCTGGCGCAGAACCCGGAAACCTGGCTGGCCAGATTGCTGGCGGCCCACCAGGCGCTGTTCCAGCCACCACGGGCCCCGCGCAAGCCCAAGGGCGACGTGACCCAGCCGCTTATCGTGGCGGTCAATCTTGACGAAGAAGAGCCAGAGCAAGAGCTGAATCGGGAAGAGTTGGAGAGCTGGCGGCAGAATCTCAAGAACCTGGCCATTCGCTTTCGCGAAGGGTTGAACGAGTGCTGAGTTCAGTTCGTCCCGTAACGTTCGCTAACGACGCTTGGTCAAGATCCCGAGCGAAGCCTGGCCGATGACTATATAATCCCCGCCTTTCGTGGAGAACAGACTTTTATGCCTACGTCCTTTCTAGAAATTGTCGAGCTTCCTGATGGCCGCATCGAGCTGCGCCGGGCCGAAGACGAGGGGTCTTTGGTTACCCTGAACTTCTCTGAGGACGCCAAGGTATTCCTGCAAGGTCAACACGTTGAGGTCGCCAAGGCGATGCTGAGCGTGGGTGTCCAGATGGCCGGCCGCCTGGTTGAAGGCGAATTTAACAAGGAAGAGGGGCCGCGGGTTCTTCATTGATCCTGTTCGGCGACTTTTGACGGTCCGGTAGCTGTTCCGGCTTCTCTGCCCTGGAGAAGCCCTGCGTTTGTCTTAGCCCAATCGAATATTCAGGCTTTGTGCGTCCCCGGTGCGTGCGGCGCTGATCAACTGTTGGCGAGCTGTCGCGGTCAAGGGGTTGAGCCAGCTGACCACCGTATGACTGCGGCCCAGACGCAACGCTTCGCACGTCAATTGTTGGGCGCTCTGTGCGCCGCGCGGTTGCAATAGCAGGATCCGCTCACGATTAAGGCCGGCATCCCGCAACCAGGCCTGGGTAACGCTGGCGGGTGGCGCGATCAGCGTCAGCCAGCGAGCGTCCTGGTCCTGGCTCAGCTCTCGCAGAATCGGCGCAAGCAGGTTCAGGCAATTCCCGGCCGCACCACGCAACGACAATTCGCTGAAGGCCTCGGGTTCGACGCCCCAAGGCGATTCGATGACCTCTTTAAGCACTGGAACCAGCGGTTGGGCCATGAATGCCTCGAACAGCGGAAGCTGCGCGTGCTGTGGTGTGTGTGGGAATTGCATAAAGCCTCCTTTAGCGGCGAATGACGCCGACACTCAAGCCTTCGATGACCAGGTCCTGATCTTTCAGGTCCACTTCGATGGGGGCGAACTCAGGATTTTCGGCCATCAACCAGACCTTGCTGCCATCGCGCTTGAACCGCTTGACGGTGACTTCGTCGCCGATGCGCGCCACCACGACCTGACCGTTGCGAGCCTCACGGGTGGTGTGGACCGCCAGCAGATCGCCGTCGAAGATGCCGATATCCTTCATGCTCATACCGTGCACGCGAAGAAGGTAATCAGCCCGCGGGTGGAAGAACGAAGGGTTGATGTTGCAGGATTCCTCAACGTGCTGCTGGGCAAGGATCGGAGCACCAGCGGCTACACGACCGATGATCGGCAGGGTGGTTTCGTCAGCCTTGGCTTCGAAGCCCGGGATGCGAATGCCTCGCGAGGCACCCGGCGTCATCTCAATCGCGCCCTTGCGGGCCAATGCCTTGAGGTGTTCTTCCGCCGCGTTGGGCGACTTGAAGCCCAGTTCCTGAGCGATTTCCGCACGGGTCGGCGGGTAGCCATTGTCTTCGAGGCAACGTTTGATGAAGGCCAGAATCTCTGCTTGGCGTGGCGTCAGCTTTAGCATATCGATCGCTCTGTCTTTTTATACAGTGACTGGGATTATATACAGTGCGAGCCGCTTGGCAATGCCCCTTTTTTCGTGCGCCGCTCGACGGTCGTTTCGGCCGCTATGAAGGGCAGGGCTACAGCCCGGATGAAGGTGTGGTTAAATAGCTGACCGAGCGTTCGCAAAACGTCCCGGCAGGCTTGACAAGCCCAGGGCTGAAACGTATGTTTCAAACAAGTGTTTGTCAGGCGGAGTAGCCATGGCCCAGTCGGAAACCGTTGAACGCATTCTCGATGCTGCCGAGCAGTTGTTCGCGGAAAAAGGTTTTGCCGAAACCTCTTTGCGTCTGATCACCAGCAAGGCCGGGGTGAACCTGGCTGCGGTGAACTATCACTTCGGTTCCAAGAAGGCGCTGATCCAGGCGGTGTTCTCACGTTTCCTCGGGCCGTTCTGTATCAGCCTCGACCGTGAACTGGAACGTCGTCAGGCCAAGCCTGACGTCAAGCCCACCCTGGAAGAGCTGCTTGAGATCCTGGTCGAGCAGGCCCTCGTGGTCCAGCCACGCAGCGGCAATGATCTTTCCATCTTCATGCGCCTTTTGGGCCTGGCCTTCAGTCAAAGCCAGGGTCACCTGCGGCGCTACCTGGAAGACATGTACGGCAAGGTGTTCCGTCGCTACATGCTCCTGGTCAATGAAGCCGCGCCACGCATACCACCGATCGAGTTGTTCTGGCGCGTGCACTTCATGCTTGGCGCCGCTGCGTTCAGCATGTCTGGGATCAAGGCGCTGCGGGCCATCGCCGAAACCGATTTCGGCGTGAATACGTCCATCGAACAGGTCATGCGTCTGATGGTGCCATTCCTGGCCGCCGGCATGCGTGCCGAAAGCGGCGTCACCGATGAGGCAATGGCCGCAGCGCAACTGCGTCCTCGCAGCAAAACCGCCCCGGCGCTCGCCAAGGCGTAAGGCCACGGGTGGGCGCGGCTGCTTACATCCGCTAAGCTAGCCGCCCATGCCGATTCTCCCTTTGAGTTCGTATCAAATTTCATCGCCGATGCGCGACCTGCCAGGCCTGGAGCCTGGCGGCGTCATCGTGCATGCGTCGCCGTGCGCATCCATCGTTATTAAGGAATTGCTATGACTGCTGGCCTGCAAGGCTCGTTGATGGTGGACGTCGCCGGTACCTGGCTGACGGCCGAGGATCGCCATCTGTTGCGTCAGCCCGAAGTGGGCGGCTTGATCATCTTCGCTCGCAACATCGAGCATCCGCGCCAGGTGCGCGAGCTGAGTGCGGCGATCCGCGCCATTCGTCCCGACCTGTTGCTGGCGGTTGACCAGGAGGGCGGGCGTGTCCAGCGCCTGCGCCAAGGGTTCGTGCGTCTGCCGGCGATGCGGGCCGTTGCCGATAATCCGAATGCCGAATACCTGGCCGAACAATGCGGCTGGATCATGGCCACCGAAGTGCTGGCGGTCGGCCTCGATCTGAGTTTCGCCCCGGTGCTGGATCTTGATTATCAGCGCAGCGCCGTCGTCGGCACTCGTTCATTCGAGGGCGATCCCGAACGCGCCGCGTTGCTGGCCGGTGCCTTTATCCGGGGCATGAACGCCGCGGGAATGGCCGCCACAGGCAAGCATTTCCCGGGCCACGGCTGGGCCGAGGCGGATTCCCATGTGGCCATTCCCAATGATGAGCGCAGCCTGGAACAGATCCGCGCCAACGATCTGCTGCCGTTTGCCAGGCTGAGCAAGCAGCTTGCCGCCGTGATGCCGGCCCATGTGATCTATCCGCAGGTCGATGCCAGCCCGGCCGGGTTTTCCCGACGCTGGCTGCAGGACATCCTGCGGGGCGAGTTGCAGTTCGACGGGGTGATTTTCAGTGATGACCTGTCGATGGCCGGGGCCCATGTGGTGGGTGATGCCGCCAGTCGTATCGAGGCCGCATTGACGGCGGGTTGCGACATGGGCCTGGTGTGCAACGATCGCGCGGCCGCAGAGTTGGCATTGAGCGCCGCCCAACGCTTGAAGATCAAGCCATCAGCGCGGATCGCCCGCATGCGTGGCCAAGCCTTCGCCAGTACCGAGTACCGTCAGGATCCGCGCTGGCTGACAGCGATCGGCGCGTTAAAAGCTGCCCAACTGATCGATTAAGGACGTTTGTATGACCGTTTACGCAATTATCGGCGGCACAGGCCTGACCCAGCTGGAAGGCCTGACCATTCGCCAGTCCCTGGCGGTGGAAACGCCCTATGGCGCGCCATCGGCCGACGTGCAGATTGGCGAATATGCCGGGCGTGAGGTGCTGTTCCTGGCCCGTCATGGCCATCCTCATCGTTTTACGCCGCACCAGGTCAACTATCGCGCCAATCTCTGGGCACTGAAGCAGGCGGGTGCCGAGGCCATCCTGGCGGTCAACGCCGTGGGCGGGATCCACGCGGCGATGGGCACCGGACATTTCTGCGTGCCCCATCAGTTGATCGATTACACCAGTGGCCGCCAGCACACGTATTTTGCCGATGACCTGGAAGCGGTTACCCATATCGATTTCAGCTATCCCTACACGGAGACGCTGCGCCAGAAGTTGATTGCCGCCCTGGCCGCCGAAGGCTGCGGCTACAGCAGCCACGGCGTCTATGCCTGCACGCAGGGGCCGCGCCTGGAAACGGTGGCTGAAATCGCCCGCCTGGAACGCGATGGCTGCGACATCGTCGGCATGACAGGTATGCCGGAAGCAGCATTGGCTCGCGAGCTGGAGCTGGACTACGCGTGCCTGGCCCTGGTGGTTAATCCCGCGGCAGGCAAATCCACGGCGGTGATCACCATGGCCGAGATCGAGCAGGCGCTGCATGACGGGATGGGGAAGGTGAAGTCGACCCTGGCGCGGGTATTGATGGCTGGATAGTGGAGCCGGAGAAAAACTGGCGCAGGGGCGTCCTCCGGCCGGCAAAAGCATTAATACACGGTTTTCGGAAGGCTCCGATTCCCGGTTTCATTATCTTTCATGAAGTCCTTGGACATGATTGAATCGATTGCAGAACTCCTTGAGACTGAATGGGCGGATTCGTTCGGTCATCGTACACTCGCTCGCGGGTTCGACTATGCCGAGGAAGAACGAGTCCGGATACTGCAGGTAGACAAACGAGCGGTTCACGCTGAGTGCGAAGGAGCCGGTACCAGTGTCTACCAGCAGGTGATCGAGCTCGTTCGCCACCGGGGTTATGACGATGTTCGTTACGAATGCTCATGCCCAGGGGGCGGCGACTGCAAACATTGTGTGGCGGTCATGTTCCACTTGATGTGGAATGAGCAAGTGTTGCAGACAGGCTCCGGCGGCGAGCGTCTGAGCCGCGCTCTTGAGGCCTGGATCGAGCATATACCTGAGCAGGGACCTGATTCGGCAGCGATCGAAAAGAACACGGATGTCCGGCTTCTCTACAAGCTCAAGAATACGCACACCGGCCAATGGGTACTGGAACTCTTCAAGGGGCGTCAGCTCAATGATGGTTCCCTGCGAGATATGAAAGCGTTTTACCAACTTGCGGACATGCTGATTAGTTTGCCGAACTACCTGTTCGACATTGACCAGCAGATCGGTCGCTTGTTGATCAGCACTCAACGTTTTCATGGGCAAATGAACAGCTATCCGCTGCACGGACGCAATGGCGCTGATGTGCTTGCGCTTGCCTCGCAGTCTTCCCGCCTGTTTCTCGAGCTGGAACCGCCGCAGCCGCTACGGGCGGGGCCTCAGAAGTCGGTACAGTTTTCCTGGGCTGAGCAACCCAGCGGTAACTACCGGCCTGAGTGGCAAAGTGTCGATCAACTGGCGGGTAGGATTCTGGTGCTTGAGCCGCTTCATTATCTGGATGTGGCACGCCAGGAGCTTGGCCGGCTCACCTATGAAATGGACGACAAGCTGGCCTGCCATTTAAGCCTTGCGCCAGAGGTGCCCGCTCACCAGGCTGCGCTTTTCAGCCATCGGATCAACGCTGCTGGCCTGGCAATCCCTCCCCCGAAAAAACTCACTGAACGCATCATCGACGATATCGAGCCACGGGCGGTGCTGACGTTGGGAAGTGCACTCAATCTTCGGCACTGGAAATCGGTGCCAGAACATCGTGCGGCGTTGACCTTTGTTTACGATGGTCATGCTGCCGACGATAAAGCCCCCACCGAGATCTCGATTCTGTCCGGGACCGAGACTCTGCGCATCCGGCGCAAGCCGGATCTCGAACAGGCCTTTCGCACCACTCTACGCAAGGCAGGATTCAAAAAGGCCAGCCGCAAAAGCCTCGCACTCGCGGGCAGCGCGGGTGAACTGTTCCAGATGCCGGATGACGCTGCCTGGTTGGCGTTCATGGATAGAGGCTTGTCCCAATTGCGAGCCGCCCATTGGCAAGTCGATATTGAAGATGGCTTTCACTTCGACCTGCAACCCGTAGAGCAGTTGTACGCTGACATCGAGGAGTCTCCGGGGCGGGAGTGGTTTGATTTGCAGTTGGGTATTGTCGTGAATGGCAAGCGGCACAGTCTTCTGCCGATTTTGCTTTATCTGCTTCGCTCAAATCCCGAGATGATGGAACCGGCCAATCTCGATCAGCGCAGTGATGAACAGTTGTTATTGCTTGATCTCAACAGTGGAACGTTCATGGCAGGCCCCTCCGTGAGGGTCGCGTTGCCGTATGGGCGCGTCAAGCCGTTGATGGCTACCCTCGGTGAGTTGTACATGAGAGAACATCGGGGTGACTCGATACGTTTGAACGCCTTTGATGCGGCCAGGCTCAATGCCCTCGAAGGCGTTCCGTTGGTGTGGCAAGGCGGGGAAAGACTACGCACATTTGCCAAACAATTGCATGAGGCGACTCATGTGCATGTGCCAGCGCCAGATGGGCTCAAGGCTGTGCTGCGACCCTACCAACTCGAAGGGCTTAACTGGATGCAAACCCTGCGCGAGCTGGAAGTGGGCGGCATTCTGGGTGATGACATGGGCTTGGGCAAAACTCTACAGACCCTGACTCATTTGCTGTGCGAGAAACAAGCAGGGCGTCTCGATGTCCCGGCGCTAGCGGTCATGCCCACCAGCCTGATTCCCAACTGGCTCGACGAAGCAGCACGCTTTACGCCACAGCTCAGCGTGCTGGCACTTCATGGTGCGGCCCGGCAAAAAGACTTTGCCAGCCTTGGTCAGTACGATTTGATATTGACCACTTATACTTTGTTGCCGCGGGATCTGGAAGTATTGAAGCCCCAGGCCTGGAGTGTGCTGATTCTTGATGAGGCACAAAATATCAAGAATCCTGCCAGCAAGGCCGCCCAGGCTGCTCGCGACCTCGGCGCCCGGCAGCGTCTTTGCCTGTCCGGCACGCCGCTGGAAAATCACTTGGGTGAACTCTGGTCGTTGTTTCACTTTTTATTGCCCGGCTGGTTGGGGGATAGCAAAACCTTCAATCGTGACTACCGCACGCCCATCGAAAAACACGGCAATCAAGAGCGCATGCGGCATTTGACTGCCCGCATAAAACCTTCTTGCTGCGCCGAAAAAAGGAACAGGTCGCGACCGAGCTGCCGCCCAAGACCGAAATCACCCATTGGGTCGATCTCAGCGACGGGCAACGGGATGTCTATGAAACGGTGCGCGTGGCCATGGACAAGAAAGTCCGCGACGAAATTGCTTGCAGCGGCGTGGCTCGTAGCCAAATCATCATCCTTGATGCGTTACTCAAGCTGCGCCAGGCCTGTTGCGATCTGCGATTGCTCAATACCCCACAGACCACCAAAACACCGCGCTTTGGCAGCGGCAAGTTGGTCAGTTTGATGGAGATGCTCGAAGAGTTGCTCAGCGAAGGGCGCAAGATCCTGTTGTTTTCCCAGTTCACGTCCATGCTGGCGTTGATCGAGGAGGAACTGCAGAAGCGCGGCGTTGCTTTTTCGTTGTTGACCGGAAGTACAGTTGATCGCCGTACGCCGGTTAGGGATTTTCAGAGCGGCAAGGTGTCGCTTTTTCTGATCAGCCTTAAGGCAGGGGGTACGGGACTCAATCTGACGGCTGCCGATACCGTTATTCACTTCGATCCTTGGTGGAATCCGGCGGTGGAAAATCAGGCGACCGACCGGGCTTATCGGATCGGTCAAAACAAGCCTGTTTTCGTTTACAAGCTGATTGCCCGAGGTACGGTGGAGGAGAGGATACAGGCCCTTCAGGAGAATAAGGCTGCATTGACAGGCGGGGTTTTGGATGGCGGAACAACGGGCGGATGGAAGCTTGAGCAAAGTGACATCGAAGCGTTGTTTGCTCCGTTGCCCAAGGCCTGATCCGCCGACACATTCACTGGTTATGTCACCTGATAGTCAGTCATCGCGAGCAGGCTCGCTCCCACATTGGAAGTGATGTGGGTTCTGGTTTTTGTGAGCGCTGCAAATTCCCTGTGGGAGCGAGCTTGCTCGCGATGACGGCTGCACAGTCAACATCTGCATCAACTGAACCACCCCTATCGCGAGCAAGCTCGCTCCCACAGTGGATCTGCGGTGAACACCAGGCTCATGGACACCCAACAAGATGAGTTGAGGGAGTGTCAGCGCTTCTCCAGCTTATCCGGCAGCGGTGCGAACAACGCCTCGATGTCTTCGTTCTGCAGTTTCCAGTCCCCGGCTACGCGCCCATCCAGCACGCCGGCCGCGAGATCGGACTTTTCCTTCTGCAGCAGTTGGATCTTTTCTTCCACTGTTCCCCGGGCTATCAGCTTGTAGACGAACACCGGCTTTTCCTGGCCGATGCGATAAGCGCGGTCGGTCGCCTGGTTTTCGGTGGCCGGGTTCCACCACGGGTCGTAGTGAATCACCGTGTCCGCTTCCGTCAGGTTCAGACCCACGCCGCCGGCCTTCAGGCTGATCAGGAAGATCTGACGCTTGCCGCTCTGGAATTCCTTCACAGGCGTGCGTCGGTCCCGGGTCTGGCCGGTCAGGATGGCGTATTCCACACCGCGCTTTTTCAGTTCGTCTTCGATCAGCGCCAGCATGGACGTGAACTGGGAAAACAGCAGCACCCGCCGACCTTCTTCAAACAACTCCTCGAGCATCTCCATCAGGCTGTCGAGCTTGCCCGAAGCACTGCCTCGGGCTGGCAGGGCGGCGTCGCTGATCAGGCGCAGGTCGCAGCACACCTGGCGCAGCTTGAGCAGCGCCTCGAGGATGATGATCTGGCTGCGCGCCACGCCTTTGCGGGTGATTTCGTCACGCACCTTCTTGTCCATCGCCAGGCGCATGGTTTCATAGACATCCCGTTGGGCGTCGCTGAGTTCGACCCAATGGATGATCTCGGTCTTGGGCGGCAATTCGGTTGCGACCTGTTCCTTGGTCCTGCGCAGCAGAAACGGTTTTATCCGACCGTTAAGGTGCTGCAATCGTACGGCGCTCCCGCGTTTTTCGATCGGCACGCGGTAGTCGCGGTTGAAATCCTTGATGTCGCCGAGCCAGCCCGGCAACAGGAAATGAAACAGCGACCACAATTCACCCAGGTGGTTTTCCAGCGGTGTCCCGGACAGGCACAACCGCTGCCGGGCATCGAGCTCACGGGCGGCCTGGGCGGCCTTGCTGGTGGGGTTCTTGATGTACTGGGCTTCATCCAGGATCAATACGTGCAGCGGTTGCGCTTTGAGACGCTCGACATCCTTGGGCAGCAATGCATAGGTGGTCAGGATCAGGTCGTAATCGGCCAACCGCTCGAAATGTTTCTTGCGTCCGGCACCGTACAAGGCCAATACCTTGAGCTGCGGGGTGAAGTGGCTGGCTTCATCGAGCCAGTTGGGAATCAGGCTCGTCGGCATCACCACCATGCACGGCCTGTCGAGGCGGCCGGCGTTTTTTTCGCTGAGAATGTGCGCCAGGGTCTGTAGGGTTTTGCCCAGGCCCATGTCATCCGCGAGAATGCCGCCAACCTCCAGTTGTCGTAGCGATTGCATCCAGCTCAGGCCTTCGAGCTGATAGGGCCGCAGCGTTGCGTTCAAGCCTTCCGGTGCCGCCGCGGTGTAGTCCTTGATGTCGCGCAGCCGCTGGGCCAGGCCACGGATGTGTTCGCCCCCTTCCCAGCGCAGCGGCATGTCTTGCAGCGGGTTCAGGCGCAGGGCGTCCGCGCTGTTCAGGCGCAGTTTGCTGGTGCCGGGTTCTTGCAGGTAAAACTCGCCGAGGGTCGCCAGCACCGGCTTCAGGCGTCCATAGGGCAGGGCGACTTGCTGCGGGCCGAATTCCGAATTGGGACGGTGCGGCAGGTTGACCAGGATGAGTTCGTCGTCGCGGCGCCGGGCCAGGCGTTCCGGGTTGAACAGCTCGATGTGCGAGCGCATCAGGTTCAGCAGGATCGGCAGCAGGCTCAAGCGCTCGCCGTTGACGATGATCCCCAGTTCCAGATCAAACCAGTCTCGCTCCGGAGTTTCCTCGACGCTGGCGTACCACTCGTCCACAGCCGTCAGGTCGAAGCCGAAGTCTTCGTCGATCTGCAGCTCCCAGCCTTGGTTGCGCAGTTTTGGCAGGTCATTAAGGGTAAAGGTCAACCAGGCACTGTCGTTGACCATCTCATAAAGCTCGCCGGCGCTTTCCGGCAGCGCCTTGCTTTGCCGGGTGGCGACCTTGAAACCGAGGATTCGCAGTTGTTCGCGGTAGGACTGTTCCACATCGGTCTGGCGTTTGATTCGCAGCGTCTGGGTTTCCTGGCGAATCAGTACGTCGGTGTTGCGCTGGCCGCTGACGTATTCGTCCAGATAGCTGAAAGACAGGGCTGCGCGGTGCTGGATGTAGCGCTGCATCTTGCCGTTGCGTGGCTCGAAGGCGCTGAACTCGATACTCGCCAGCCACAGGCGCGGCACCGGTTGCACGTTGTCCACGAGCACCTGCGGCGGGGCCTTGGGGCTGCGGTTGTCGAGCACGGTCTGGAGTTTTTCCAGCAGATGCGCGTCTTTCTCGGCGGCTGGGTAGGCCAGGGTTTCCTGGACCTGCAACAAGACCGCCGCGCAATGTTTGCAGTTGATGCGCACCGGGCAGGAGCAAGCCGCTTCGAGCAGGATCAGCGTGCCCTTGGCTGACTCCTTGAGGCGAATGGTCTGACGATAGACGCTGCCGCCAGAGCCTTCGCAACTGGCGATGATGGTGCTGTCTCCGGTCTCGACGATCCTGACGCGATTTTCCAGCGCGTATCGGCGTCCGCGCTCCAGGCTTTGTTCCTTGAATCGATTGACCCAGGAGGGTGCCAGGGGTTTGCTCAGGGGCGAGGGCATAGGCGCGCCGGTCAGTCCGGAATCGCTTCGGGCGCCTGCCGTGGCGCGGGCGCGGTCAGCGAGGTGATCTTGATCAGCAGGCCGAGGTGACCGTTATCGAGGAAATTCAGCTGGCCGTTCTTGGTGTGGCTCTGTTGCTTGAGGCGTTCGCTGGCGGTGACCAGGCCATTGGCGTCGATCTGGTTGACCCAGAAGTCGGCGTCGACATCGGTAAAGCGGCCCAGTTTCAGTTCCAGGGTGCCCTCGATGGGAAACTGGCCGAACTGTTCGGTGCCTTCGCTGACCGCGACCTTGCTGCCCTGTTCGCCCAGGTTCTGTTGCCAGGCCTTGTGCATCAGCACGCTGTATTGGCCGCTGGCGTTGAGTTTTTCGACGATGTTGCCCAATGCTGGCGTGCGCTGGCTGTCCGCGCCCAGGCGTTGTGCGCCGGCGTCCCAGTCTTCCGGCGCGGCGCGACTGATAATGGCCGGTTCGGCATTCTGGCGAACCAGGATCATTTCCACCTGATACAGGTCGTCGGCGAAGGCCAGGGGGGCGACCAGGGTCATCAACAACGTCAAGGAGCGAAACAGGCGCATTGGGCGTCCTTCAAGCAGTGGTCGGAGTGAGGCGCTCGAACAGCGCCTCCACGGTATTAAAACGCTCTTCCGGGCGTTCCATGGGCACCATGAACTTGAACATCGTGGCGCCTTCGAACTTGTAGCGTTTGGGCTGGCCCTGGATCAGCTTGATCAGTACCAGCGGATCGACCGGCGTCTGGGCTTCGAATTCGATGCGGCCGCCGTTGGGCCCACCGTCGACTTTCTTGATGCCCAGTTGCTCGGCCTTGAGCTTGAGCAGCGTGGTGCGCACCAGGTTCTTGGTCGGCTCCGGCAGCAGCCCGAAGCGGTCGATCATCTCCACCTGCAAGTCTTTCAGGCCTTCCTCGTCGGTGGCCGAGGCGATGCGTTTGTAGAGAATCAGCCGGGCATGGACGTCTGGCAGGTAGTCTTCCGGGATCAGCGCCGGCACCCGCAGGTTGATCTCCGGCCCGCCGCCCAGGGGCTGGTCGAGGTTCGGTTGCTCGCCCTTGCGGATCGACTTGACCGCGCGCTCGAGCATTTCCATGTACAGCGTGAAGCCGACGGCCTGGATCTGGCCGCTCTGGCCGTCGCCGAGCAATTCGCCGGCACCACGGATTTCCAGGTCATTGGTGGCCAGCACGAAGCCGGCGCCGAGGTCCTGGGTGTTGGCGATGGCCTCCAGGCGCTTTTCCGCGTCTGGGGTGATCTGCTGGCGCGGCGGCGTCAGCAGGTAGGCATAGGCCTGGTGGTGGCTGCGGCCGACCCGGCCGCGCAACTGGTGCAACTGGGCCAGGCCGAACTTGTCGGCGCGCTCGATGATGATGGTGTTGGCGCTTGGCACGTCGATGCCGGTCTCGATGATGGTCGAGGCGATCAGCACGTTGAAACGCTTGTGATAAAAGTCGCTCATCACCTGTTCGAGTTCGCGCTCGCGCATCTGTCCGTGGCCGATGCCGATGCGGGCCTCCGGCACCAGCTCGGCCAGGTCGGCGGCGCATTTCTCGATGGTCTTCACGTCGTTGTGCAGGTAATAGACCTGGCCGCCACGCAGCAGCTCCCGCAGTAGCGCTTCCTTGACCGTGCTTTTGTTCTGCTCCATCACGAACGTACGCACCGACAGGCGACGGGCCGGCGGCGTGGCGATGATCGACAGGTCGCGCATGCCCGACACCGCCATGTTCAGCGTGCGCGGGATCGGCGTGGCGGTGAGGGTCAGGATGTCGACTTCGCTGCGCAGGGCCTTGAGCTGTTCTTTCTGGCGCACGCCGAAACGGTGCTCTTCGTCGATGATCACCAGCCCGAGGCTTTTGAATTTCACGTCGTCCTGAAGCAGTTTGTGCGTGCCGATGACGATGTCGATCTTGCCTTCGGCCAGGTCGGCCACGGCGGCATTCACTTCCTTGGTCGACTTGAAGCGGCTCATCACTTCCACGGTCACCGGCCAGTCGGCGAAGCGGTCGCGGAAACTGTTGTAGTGCTGCTGGGCGAGCAGGGTGGTCGGCACCAGTATCGCCACCTGCTTGCCGCCGTGCACGGCGATGAACGCGGCGCGCATCGCCACTTCGGTCTTGCCGAAGCCGACGTCGCCGCAGACCAATCGGTCCATCGGTTTGGGCGCGAGCATGTCGGCGCGCACGGCTTCGATGGTGGTCTGCTGGTCGACGGTTTCCTCGAACGGGAAGCCGGCGCTGAAGGTTTCGTAATCGGCTTTCGGGTCGGCGAACGCGTAGCCTTCGCGCGCGGCGCGACGGGCGTAGATGTCAAGCAATTCGGCGGCCACGTCACGCACCTGTTCGGCGGCCTTGCGCTTGGCTTTCTGCCAGGTTTCCGAGCCCAGGCGATGCAGCGGCGCCAGCGCATCGTCGCTGCCGGTGTAGCGGGCGATCAGGTGCAGGTTCGCCACCGGCACATAGAGTTTGGCGCCCTCGGCGTATTCCAGAGTGAGGAATTCGGCGGCCTGGTTTTCGATCTCCAGGGTCGCCAGGCCCAGGTAGCGGCCCACGCCATGGTCGATGTGCACCACCGGCGCGCCCTCGCGCAGTTCGGTGAGGTTCTTGATGACCGCGTCGTTGGCAGCGTCGGCGCGCTTCTCGCGACGGCGACGCTGCATCACCCGCTGGCCGAACAACGGGCTCTCGGCGACCAGTGCCAGGGCGGGGTCATCCAGGACCAGCCCGTCATTGAGCGGCGCGATGGTGATTGCCAGGCGCTCCTTGCCAGCGACGAAATCCGGCCAGCTGTCGACAGTCTTCGGTCGCAGCTTCAGGCGTTCGAGCAGCTCCAGCAATACTTCGCGACGGCCGGCGGACTCGGCGGTGAACAGCACGCGGCCAGGGAATTGGTCGAGGAAACCGGCCAGGGCCGCCAACGGTTGCGTGGCCTTGGCTTCGATCGCCAGGTCCGGCAGCGGTCTGGCGGGGAAGCGTTCGCGACCGACGCCGGTCTCCACGTCCTGTTGGCTCGCCACCACGCGCGGCCAGTTCTTGAGGCGGGCGAAGCAGTCTTCAACCGGCAGGAACAACTCGGCGGGTGGCAATAGAGGACGGGACGGGTCGACACGCCGCTCTTCGTAGCGGTTGCGCACGTCATTCCAGAAGTTTTCCGCCGCTTGCTCGATGCCGGGCAGGGAAAATACCTGGGTATCCTGGGGCAGGTAATCGAACAGGGTGGAGGTTTCTTCAAAGAACAGCGGCAGGTAATACTCGATACCGGCCGGGGTAATGCCGCTGCTCAGGTCCTGGAAAATCGGGCAGCGCCGGAAGTCCACGTCGAAGCGCTCGCGAAACCGCGCCTTGAAACGCGTTACCGCGTCTTTTTGCAGGGGGAATTCCTTGGCCGGCAGCAGGCGGATCGACTGTACTTTGTCGATGGAACGCTGGTTTTCCGGATCAAAGGTGCGCAAGGTCTCGATTTCGTCATCGAACAGGTCGATGCGATAGGGCAGTTTGCTGCCCATCGGGAACAGGTCGATCAACGCGCCGCGGACCGTGAACTCGCCGTGCTCGTACACGGTATCGACGTAGCGATAGCCGCTGGCCTCAAGCCGGGTGCGCATTTGCTCGACGTCGAGCTTCTGGCCGATGTCCAGCACCAGGCTGCTGCCCAGCAGGAATTGGGTCGGCGCCAGGCGATGTAGGGCTGTGGTGATCGGCACTACCAAAACGCCATGACTGAGCTCCGGCAGCCGGTAAAGGCTGGCGATGCGCTGGGAAATGATGTCCTGGTGCGGCGAAAAAAGATCGTAGGGCAGGGTTTCCCAGTCCGGGAAATGCAGCACTGGCAAATCCGGGGCGAAGAAAGCCAGCTCCTGTTCCAGCCGTTCGGCGCTTTGGCTGTCGGCGGTCAGCAGCAGGGTAAAGCGCTTTGCAGCGCTGGCAGCCTCGGCGATGGCCAGGCTCAGGGCGGCACCGGGCAGGTTGCCCCAGTGCTGTTTACCTGCCGCGGCAGGGAGAAGCGGAAGACGCAGAACGGGCACGGAAGGTTGAGCTCCAGCGTTGCGACAAAGTCGACAATTGTAGCGGGGGAAGGGGGCTTCTGTCAGTCGCGGACTATGCTGCAGGAACGCAAAACCACGGCGCGACGGGCGCGCATTGCTCCGCCGATGACTCGGCGGCATAATGTAGCCCCTTTTTTCAGCCCCTACATGTGGAAGGTTACCGTGACTCAGAAGCCCGACCAGTGTCTTGGTGAATGGATTGATCGTGAAGCACTCGCAGAAGCGATGATCCCTCTCATCGGTCAGCTCTACCGCAATAACAACGTGGTGAGCTCGATCTATGGCCGCAGCCTGATCAACCAGTCTGTCATCGCGATCCTCAAGGCCCACCGCTTTGCTCGCCACCGTTCTTCCGACGACAGCGAACTCTCCGTCCACGAAACATTCCCCCTGCTCAAGGCGATGAGCGAGCTCAAGCTCGGCGCGGCCTCGGTGGACCTGGGCAAGCTGGCGTTCAAATTCCGTAACGAAGCCAATGGCCGTAGCGCCGAACAGTTCGTGCGCGAAGAAATGGCTGACGTGGTTGGTCAGCAGAACGCTTCGGCTCGTAAAGGTACCGACGTGGTCCTGTACGGCTTCGGTCGTATCGGCCGTCTGCTGGCGCGTATCCTGATCGAGAAAACCGGTGGTGGCGACGGCCTGCGCCTGCGCGCCATCGTCGTGCGCAAGGGCGCCGAGAACGACCTGACCAAGCGTGCCAGCCTGCTGCGCCGCGACTCGGTGCATGGTTCCTTCAACGGCACCATTACCATCGACGAAGAAAACAACACCATCACCGCCAACGGTAACCTGATCCAGGTGATCTACGCGAAGAACCCGACCGAGGTGGATTACACCCAGTACGGCATCAAGGACGCCCTGCTGGTGGATAACACCGGTGTATGGCGCGATGCCGATGGCCTTGGCCAGCACCTGGCCTGCCCGGGTATCGACCGCGTTGTCCTGACCGCACCTGGCAAGGGCAAGCTGAAGAATATCGTTCACGGTATCAACCACACCGAAATCACCGCTGACGACAAGATCATCTCCGCCGCTTCCTGCACCACCAACGCCATCGTGCCGGTGCTCAAAGCCGTGAATGACAAGTTCGGCATCATCAACGGTCACGTCGAAACCGTTCACTCGTACACCAACGACCAGAACCTGATCGACAACTTCCACAAGGGCGATCGCCGTGGCCGTAGCGCCGCGTTGAACATGGTCATCACCGAAACCGGTGCCGCCACTGCTGCCGCCAAGGCCTTGCCTGAGCTCGCTGGCAAGCTGACCGGCAACGCGATCCGTGTGCCGACGCCGAACGTGTCGATGGCCATTCTCAACCTGAACCTTGAGAAAGCCGCCACCCGTGAAGAGATGAACGAGTACCTGCGCTACATGGCGCTGCACTCCGACCTGCACAAGCAGATCGACTTCGTCAACTCGCAGGAAGTGGTGTCCACCGACTTCGTCGGTTCGCGCCACGCTGGCGTTGTCGATGCCGAAGCGACCATCGTCCAGGACAATCGTGTTGTCCTGTACGTCTGGTATGACAACGAGTTTGGCTACAGCTGTCAGGTAGTTCGCGTAATGGAAGACATGGCTGATGTGAATCCGCCTGCGTTTCCGCGCTAAGTAAGCTTTAGCTGCTGGTAAAAAACGCCCCGACTTGTCGGGGCGTTTTTTTGTCTGGGTTTTGCTGTGTTTGGGCGGGCGTCATCGCGAGCAAGCTCGCTCCCACATTGGACCGCATACATCAGCAACAACTCGGTCAACTGTGGGAGCGAGCTTGCTCCGGGCGGCGATCCGACGATGGCGATCTGTCAGGCACCGCCCACTACAGAGGCCTGCGCCGTGCGCAGCTCATGCCTATTACCCTTGAACAGTACCAACGTCGCAATCAGCCCCAACACCGCCGCGCCACTGAGCCAGATTCCCGGTGCAGCCTTGTTATCCAGCACATGGATCAGATAGGTACAGGCCGCCGGCGTGAACCCGCCGAACGTTGCCGTCGCCAGGCTATAGGCCAGGGAAAAGCCAGTAGTACGCACTTCAACCGGCATGATTTCCGTCAGGGCGACCACCATGGCGCCGTTGTACGATCCATACAGGAACGACAACCACAGCTCGACGATCAGTAAATGGCTGAAGCTGGGGTTCGCCACCAGCCAGGACAGCGCCGGGCAGGCGGTCAGGATCGCCAGGATTGTCGCAGCCAGCAGCAGGGGTTTGCGCCCGATCTTGTCGGAAAGCGCGCCCATGACTGGCAGCCAGAAGAAATTCGACAAGCCGATACACACCGTGACCAGCAACGCATCCAGGTCAGACAGGTTGAGCTCAGCCTTGCCAAATGTCGGCGTGTAGGCCGTGATCAGGTAGAACGACACCGTAGTCATCACCACCAGTGCCATGCCGGCCAGGACAATGCCGAAGTTCTGGCCAATGGAGCGGACGATTTCCGCCAGGCTAGGGCGATGTTTTCTCGCCTGGAATTCCGGCGTTTCTTCCAGCGAGCGGCGAATTACAAAAATGACCGGTACGATCAGGCAACCGATCAGGAACGGCACGCGCCAGCCCCATTCGCCCATTTCCTGCGGGCTCAGCCAGTGATTGAGGCCAACCCCCAGCAGACCGGCGAAGACCACGGCGGCCTGTTGGCTGGCGGACTGCCAACTGACAAAAAAGCCCTTGCGCCCCGGCGTAGAGATTTCCGCCAGGTACACCGAGACCCCACCGAGTTCCACGCCTGCGGAAAAGCCCTGCAGCAATCGGCCCAGCAATACCAGCAGCGGCGCCGCCACGCCCAACGTGGCATAACCCGGTACACAGGCGATCAGCACCGTGCCGGCGGCCATCATCGCGAGGGTGATGATCAGGCCTTTGCGCCGGCCGTGCCGGTCGATGTAGGCGCCAAGGAAGATCGCGCCCAGCGGACGCATCAGGAATCCGGCGCCGAATGTCGCCAGGGACAGCATCAGCGAGGCGAAGGCACTGTCGGTCGGGAAGAACGTCTTGGCGATGGCCGTGGCGTAGAAGCCATAGACCATGAAGTCGAACATCTCCAGGAAGTTGCCGCTGACAACGCGAAAAATCGCCTTGCCGTTGCTCGTGTTGGAAGGCATGTGTAGGTACTCACTCTGGCAATCTTGTATGAAAGCACTGCAATCCCACAGGGGTTTTTTGCATGCGCTGTAGCCCATAATGGCCGGCGTGGTTTTGTGGGGAGATGAAGATTTGTTAACTGGACGATGGATTGGGCTTGTGATGCTGGCCGGCGTTGTGTCCGGCTGCGGCCGGGGCGATAACCTGGAACGCTTCGATGGCCCGACCATGGGCAGCCGTTATTCCGTCCAGTACGTCAGGCATGCCGCCACGCCCGGTCCGAACGTGGTGCAGGCCGAGGTGGGAAAAATTCTCGCTGAAGTGGATCGGCTGTTTTCCACCTATCGCAGCGATTCGGAAATCGAGCGCTTCAATGCGCTGCCTGGCGGCAGTTGCCTGACCATGCCGGGACCGGTGCTTGAACTTGTCCGGGTGGGTGAGCAGCTATCTTCGCAAAGCCATGGCGCGTTCGATCTGACGGTGGAGCCTTTGCTGAACCTGTGGGGCTTCGGCCCGCAATCCCGGCGAGAGGCGGTGCCCAGCGCCGAGGCCCTGGCCCTGGCGCGACGACAGGTTGGCCATGGCTACTTGCGGATCGAAGGCGACCGGTTATGCAAGGACGCCGCGGTGGAAGTCGATTTCAACAGCATCGCGGCGGGTTATGCCGTCGACCGCATCGCCGCGAAGCTCCAGGCTTTGGGCATCGACAGCTATCTGGCCGAAGCCACCGGGGAGCTCAAGGCTGCCGGGCACAAGCCGGATGGGTCGGCCTGGCGCATCGCCCTGGAAGAGCCTCGGAACGATCGGCAAATGGCTGAGCGTGTCATCGAGGTCAACGGCTACGGGGTTTCAACGTCGGGCGACTATCGTAGATATTTCGAGCAGGGCGGCAAGCGTTACTCCCACACCTTTGATGCGCGCACCGGGGCGCCGGTCTTACACAACCTGGCGTCAGTCACGGTAATTCATCCTTCAGCGATGTTGGCCGATGGACTATCGACGCTGTTGCTGATTCTCGGTCCCGAAGAGGGTTGGGACTATGCCCAGGAGCACGGCATCGGAGTATTTTTTGTGCTGCGCGATGGAGAGCGTTTCGTCGTACGCACAAACGATGCGTTTGAACGGATGGTCGGCGGAAAACCCCAATAGATCGTCCAGCAATGAATCCGTGGCGAGGGAGCTTGCTCCCGCTGGGCTGCGTAGCGGCCCCTTTTGTGAGCGCTTCGCACTCAAGCGGGAGCAAGCTCCCTCGCCACGATGATGCAGGCAGGTTTTTGTATACGCATGACAGCGCCATGAAAGGTTACCTGTGGCGAAATAGCGCAGGTAAAGGGGAGCGCCCCCTAGCCTACGACGCGACCAAGGGGTAATGTGCGCGGCGTTGACGCTTCTATAGACTGTGGCCGGGCGCGTGAACCGGTCCCAAATTGTTCCTTCATGCCGCCGGCCGGCATGATTTAGCCGTCGGTGCCAACTGTGGCATCGCGGCCTGTTCTGAGGAGTACGCATGGCTGTCTACAACTACGACGTGGTGGTACTGGGTTCCGGCCCGGCGGGGGAAGGTGCGGCAATGAACGCCGCCAAGGCAGGGCGCAAGGTGGCGATGGTCGACAGCCGTCGGCAGGTCGGCGGCAACTGCACCCACTTGGGTACCATCCCGTCCAAGGCCTTGCGTCACTCGGTCCGGCAGATCATGCAGTTCAACACCAACCCGATGTTCCGGGCAATCGGCGAGCCGCGCTGGTTCTCCTTCCCGGACGTGCTCAAGAGCGCCGAGAAGGTGATTTCCAAGCAAGTGGCGTCGCGCACCGGCTACTACGCCCGCAACCGTGTGGACGTGTTTTTCGGCACGGGCAGCTTCGCCGACGAGCAAACGGTCGAAGTGGTCTGCGGCAATGGCGTAGTCGAGAAACTGGTGGCCAAGCACATCATCATTGCCACTGGCTCGCGTCCGTATCGCCCGGCAGACATCGATTTCAACCACGCACGTATCTACGATAGCGACACGATCCTGAGCCTGGGGCATACCCCGCGCAAACTTATCGTCTACGGTGCCGGCGTGATCGGTTGCGAATACGCCTCGATCTTCAGCGGCCTGGGCGTGCTGGTGGAACTGGTGGACAACCGTGGCCAATTGCTGAGCTTCCTGGACTCGGAAATTTCCCAGGCCCTGAGCTACCACTTCAGCAACAACAACATCACCGTGCGCCACAACGAAGATTACGAGCGTGTCGAAGGCGTGGACAACGGTGTGATCCTGCACCTCAAGTCCGGCAAGAAGATCAAGGCCGACGCCTTGCTCTGGTGCAACGGCCGCACCGGCAACACCGACACCCTGGGCCTGGAAAACATCGGCGTGAAGGTCAACAGTCGCGGCCAGATCGAAGTCGACGAGAACTACCGCACCTGCGTGCCGAACATCTATGGCGCCGGTGACGTGATCGGCTGGCCGAGCCTGGCCAGTGCCGCCCACGACCAGGGCCGCTCGGCCGCCGGCAGCATCGTCGACAACGGCAGTTGGCGCTTCGTCAACGACGTGCCGACCGGCATCTACACCATTCCGGAGATCAGCTCGATCGGCAAGAACGAGCAGGAGCTGACCCAGGCCAAGGTGCCGTACGAGGTGGGTAAGGCATTCTTCAAGAGCATGGCGCGTGCGCAGATCGCCGGCGAGCCGCAAGGCATGCTGAAGATCCTGTTCCACCGCGAGACCCTGGAAGTGCTGGGTGTGCACTGCTTCGGCTACCAGGCCTCGGAAATCGTCCACATCGGCCAGGCGATCATGAACCAGCCGGGCGAGCTGAACACGTTGAAGTACTTCGTCAACACCACGTTCAACTACCCGACCATGGCCGAAGCCTATCGGGTAGCGGCCTACGACGGGCTCAACCGGCTTTTTTGAGCGGCTCCGGCCGGTGGCCTGAGCCGGCCGGGGAGACCGATTTCAGCAATTCTCGAGGGTGGCAGTGGCCAAACCGGGAAAGTCTGTAATCAGGCTGTCAGCGCCAAAGTCGGCGAGCCTGCGCATCAGCGCGGGCTCGTTGACCGTCCACACCGACACATGCAGCCCCTGGCGCTGCGCCTTGATCAGGCGTTCCGGCGTGCACAGGGTCCAGTTCAGCGCCAGAATCTCACAGCCATAGCTCTGGGCGACCTTCAACGGGTCGAGCCAGGCGTATTCGGCGACCAGTCCACGGGAAATGTCCGGAGTCAGGTCCAGCGCGGCCTTGAGCACTTCCCGGGAACTGGAAGTGATGGTGATCTTGTCCAGCAGGCCGAAGCGCTGGGCCATTTCCCGGATGCCCAGCACGGTGGCGGCGGCGCGGGTGCGTGAGGCGCTTTTCACCTCCAGTTGCCAGTGCTCGAAATCACACTTCTCGAACAACTCTTCCAGGCGTGGAATCGGGCACGGCTTGATCCAGCCCGGGCCGCCCTTGCGCGCGTCATAAGTCACCAGTTCAGCGGCGGTGTGTTCGACCACCTTGCCCCGGCGATCGGTGGTGCGCTTGAGGGTCGGGTCGTGGATGACCATTAACTCGCCGTCCATGGACAGGTGCAGGTCCAGCTCGCAACGGCGTACGCCGTGCTTGAGGCATTCCTGGAAACCGGTGAGGGTATTTTCCGGTGCTTCGCCCTTGGCGCCGCGGTGGCCATAAATGAGGGTCACGGTTATTCCTTATCGATGCCAGATTCGTTCAGTTCCCGGGCCAGGCGCCGTTCCTGCGCCTGCTTCTGCAGGATGTAGCGGGCCAGCAATTGGCGCTGGGCGTCGGTCGGGTGCTCAAACTCGGTGCCTACGTCATAACCGTTGCCCTTGGGGTCGCAATGGGTGACGCGGGCACGCAACAACAGCCCCAGGGCCTGGGGCATCAGCACCAGCTTGACCGAAAGGTGCGCGCCGACGGCAATGGCGCTGGGGTATTGGAAATCGATGCCGCCTTCGGAAATGATCACCGGCTGGGGATCGCCGATTTCGCCGAGCACCGTTACGGCGATGACCTGGCTGAGCAGGTCGATGCGTTTGTTCATGGCCTTGAGGTAGGCCGCGATGCTGCGCTCGCGCTCGCTGATCTGGCGCAACAGGTGTTGTGATTCGAACTCGCTCAGGTGCAGCTCGCTGAGCAGGTTGAACAGTGGGGACTCATCCTGCAACACTTCCTGGCTGGCTGCTTCAGGAATGGACAGGGGCCGAATTTCCAGTGCGATCGTGTCCTCGATACGGTAGTATTCGCGGCGATCTTCTTCATCTAATGTCGACATGGCGAACCCATGGTAGCGGCGGTGGTCTGAGTGTAAAGCTGGTTTGTGACCCCCGCCACAAGGACGTTCCTTTTCCCTCCGAACAAGCCCCGACATGTTCAGACCTCTCTTCGTATTCATCGGCACGCGTTATACCCGTGCAAAGCGTCGCAATCATTTCGTATCGTTCATTTCCCTGACGTCCATCATCGGCCTGGCCCTCGGCGTGGTCGTGATGATCGTCGTGCTGTCGGTCATGAACGGCTTCGACCATGAAATGCGCACCCGCGTGCTGGGCATGGTGCCCCACGCGACCCTCGAAACCGGCGAAGCCATCAGCGACTGGCCAAGCCTGGCCGCCAAGGTCAAGCAGAACCCGCAGGTGTTGGCCGTTGCGCCTTTCACCCAGATGCAGGGGTTACTGACCAACGACGGCAAGGTCTCCAAGGTCTTGCTCAATGGCATCGATCCCGGGCTGGAGCGGCAGGTGTCGATCATCGACAACTTCATGCGGCAGGGCAAACTCGACGACCTCGCGCCGGGCAGCTTTGGTATCGTGATCGGCGACAAGGCGGCGACCAAGCTCGGCGTGGCCATCGGCGACAAGCTGACGTTTGTCGCGCCGGAAGTCACTGTCACTCCAGGCGGCATGTTCCCGCGCATGAAGCGCTTCACCGTGGTCGGCATCTTCCATGTCGGTGCCGGCGAGCTGGACGGTTACCTGGGGGTGACCAACCTTCAGGATCTCGCGCGTCTGCATCGCTGGAAGCCGGATCAGGTCCAGGGCCTGCGGTTGAAGTTCGATGATCTGTTCCAGGCGCCGCGCGTGGCGTGGAACATCGCCCAGCAGCTCGGCGAAGACCGTTATTACGCCCGCGACTGGACCCGCACCCATGGCAACCTGTATCAGGCGATCCGCATGGAAAAAGCCATGATCGGCCTGCTCCTGTTGCTGATCGTCGCCGTGGCGGCGTTCAACATCATTTCCACGCTGGTGATGGTGGTGAACGACAAGAAAGGCGACATCGCCATCCTGCGCACCCTCGGCGCCACGCCGGGGCAGATCATGCGGATCTTCATGGTCCAGGGCACCGTCATCGGCGTCATCGGCACGTTTGTAGGCGCCTTGGTCGGGATGTTCGCCGCACTGAATGTCAGCGCCGCGATTGCCGCCCTCGAAGGGCTGATCGGGCACAAGTTTCTCAACGCCGACGTGTACTTTATCGACTACCTGCCCTCGCAGTTGCAGGCCGATGACGTGTTGATGGTCTGCGGCGCCGCGTTGATCCTGAGTTTCCTCGCCACCCTGTATCCAGCCTGGCGTGCCGCGCGCACCCAGCCGGCGGAGGCGTTACGTTATGAGTGAGTCGGGCATGAGTGAAAAAGCAATCTTGAGCTGCCGCAACCTGGGCAAGTCCTACGAGGAAGGCCCGGAATCGGTGGTGGTGTTGTCGGGCCTGCAACTGGAGCTGCATCCCGGTGAGCGCGTGGCGATTGTCGGGACTTCCGGCTCCGGAAAAAGTACCTTGTTGAATTTGCTCGGTGGCCTCGATACGCCGACCGCCGGCAGCGTCTGGCTGGCGGGCGAAGAGCTTTCGGCGCTGAACGAAAAGGCCCGCGGCCTGTTGCGTAACCGCTCCCTGGGCTTCGTCTACCAGTTCCACCATCTGCTGCCCGAGTTCACCGCGCTGGAAAACGTCTGCATGCCGCTGTTGATCGGCCGCACCGCAATTCCCGAAGCCCGCCAGCGAGCTACGGCGTTGCTGGAGCGCGTGGGACTGGGCCATCGCCTGGAGCACAAGCCGGCCGAGCTGTCCGGCGGCGAGCGCCAGCGCGTGGCGATTGCCCGGGCCCTGGTCAACAAGCCTGGGCTGGTGATGCTCGACGAGCCGACCGGCAACCTCGACTCCCATACCGCGCAAGGCATCCAGGACTTGATGCTGGAACTCAGCACCTCGATGCGCACGGCGTTCCTGGTGGTGACCCACGACATGAACCTGGCCCGGCAGATGGACCGCGTCCTGCATTTGCAGGAAGGTCGCCTGACGCCGATCTGACCGACCGAAACCCGGTAGCTGATACGGCGCCGGGTCTTTTATTTTCATACGGTGCCCAGCGAATGTTCAGACCGTTATCGATTTTCATCGGCACGCGCTATACCCGCGCCAAGCGCCGCAATCGTTTTGTCTCGTTCATTTCCATGACTTCGATGATTGGCCTCGCCCTTGGCGTGTTGGCGATGATTGTCGTGTTGTCGGTGATGAACGGCTTCCAGCGCGAAATGAGCTCGCGCATCCTCGGCATGGTGCCTCACGCCACTATCGTCGGCGTCAACCCGATCGACGATTGGCAACCGGTGGCCGCCGCGGCATTAAAAAATCCTGAAGTGACGGCTGCGGTGCCGTTCACCGAGATGGAAGGGATGCTGAGCCATAAAGGTTCGATGCAGCCGATCCAGATCAGCGGCGTCGATCCGGCCCAGGAAGGCAAGGTCTCGATTGTCGCCCAGCACATCGTCCAGGGGCGTCTCGACGCCTTGAAGCCCGGCGAGTTCGGCGTGGTGATCGGTGAGATCACCGCGCGGCGCTTTCGCTTGAATGTCGGCGACAAGGTCACCCTGATCGTGCCGGAAGTCAGCACCGCGCCGGGGGGCATCACCCCGCGGATGCAACGGCTGAATGTGGTGGGGGTGTTCAAGGTCGGCGCCGAGCTGGACGGATCCATGGCGCTGATTCACCTGGCCGACGCCGCGCAGATGCAGCATTGGCAACCGAACCAGGTACAGAGCGTGCGCCTGGCGGTGAAAGATCTGTACGCAGCGCCGAAAGTCTCCGGTGACATCGCCAGCGGGCTTGGCGCGGCCTACAAGGCCGACGACTGGACCCACACCCAGGGTAGCCTGTTCAGCGCCATGAAAATGGAAAAAACCATGATCGGCCTGCTGCTGTTGATGATCGTCGCGGTGGCGGCGTTCAACATCATCGCCACGTTGATCATGGTGGTGAACGACAAGGGCGCGGACATCGCGATCCTGCGTACCATCGGCGCCACGCCGCGACAGATCATGGCAATCTTCATGGTCCAGGGCACGGTGATCGGCGTGGTGGGCACGTTGATCGGCGGCGTGCTGGGGGTGATTGCGGCATTGAATGTCAGCGCGTTGGTGGGCTGGCTGGAACGGGTCAGCGGCCAGCATATCTTCAGTTCCGACGTGTACTTCGTCAGCAACCTGCCGTCGGAACTGCAGCGTGGCGACGTGGTGCTGATCTGCTCCGCCGGGTTCATCCTCAGCTTCCTCGCCACCGTATACCCGGCCTGGCGCGCGGCGAAGATCGAACCTGCACAGGCGTTGCGGTATTCCTGATAACGCGGGAAGCCCCCATGGCGAGGGAGCTTGCTCCCGCTGGGCTGCGCAGCAGCCCCAAAGGCGGCGGGCTTATTATGGATGATGTGCAGACTTTCAGATTTTTTGGGAGCGCTTCGCACTCCAGCGGGAGCAAGCTCCCTCGCCACAGGGTTTTTTGTCAGGGCTGACCGGCCTTTGGCAACTCCACCACGAACCGCGTCCAGCCATCGGCCGATTCACAGCGGATATCCCCGCCATGGGCGCGGATGATCGAGCGGGTAATGGCCAGCCCCAGCCCGGCGTGTTCACTGCTGCCTTCCTGGCGAGCCGGGTCGGCGCGGTAAAAACGGTCGAACAGGCGCGGCAGCAGCGCCGCCGGAATTTCCCCGCCACTGTTTTCCACGTCGATGCGCACAGTCTGCGGCCCGTCGACAATCCGTATCCGCACCTCGCCACCACCTGGGCTGAAGCGCAGGGCGTTGTCCAGCAGATTGGACAGCGCGCGGCGCAGCATGCTGCGGTCGCCCTCGATGCGTGCGTTCCCTTCGCGGCTCAGCTTTACCTCGGCGTCTTCGGCCAGCGGCGCGAAAAACTCCAGCAGCAGGTCCGTTTCCAGCGCCAGCTCCAGTGGTTCGCGCTGGACGGCCAGCAAGCCATGGTCGGCCTTGGCCAGGTAAAGCATGTCGTTGACCAGTTGTGCCATCCATTGCAGCTCTTCGAGATTGCTGTGCAGGGCTTCGCGATAGTCGCCCAACGAGCGTTCGCGGGTGAGCGTGACCTGGGTATGGGTCAGCAGATTCGACAACGGCGTACGCAGTTCATGGGCGATGTCGGCGGAGAATGCGGAGAGGCGCTGGAAGGCATCGTCGAGGCGTCCAAGCATGTCGTTGATGCTGTGGGCCAGTTCCGCCAGTTCGGCGGGCATGTGTTCTTCTGGCAGTCGAGCATTGAGCGAACGTGCCGAGACGCTGCTGGCAATGGCGCCCATACGGCGCAGGGGGCGCAAGCCACGCCGGGCGGCCCAGGCGCCAAGCAGGGCGGTCGCCAGCGCCGAGAGGCCGACGGTCAGCCAGATCAGGCGCTGCATGCGTTGCAGGAAATGCTGGTGGTGGGTGATGTCCAGCAGCAGTGTCAGTTGGGGCGAATCCGCACGATTGGGATCCAGCGGCGCGTTTAATACGCGGTAGTCATTGTCGGTGTCGTTGAGGGTCGACAGGCCGGGCCGTTCAGGCACCTGGACCGGCAGGCGGATCGAGCTGTCATGCCAGCGCACGCCATCGCGGTCCTTGATGCGCAAGGCAAGGTCCGGCTGACGGCTCAACTCGTCCGCCAGGCGCGCCTGGGGGTTGGGGCCATCTTGCAGGGCGCGGCGCACGCCAGTCAATTTGGCTTCGAGCAACTGCTGGTCCAGTTCGATGAAGTGCGCCTCGCTGCCGCGGCTGAACAGCACGCCGGCAAACAACGACACGATGGCGGTGCAGGCGGCGAAAAGCAGCGCCAACCGATTGCTCAGCGACCATCGGCGACTCACAGGTTGCGCTCTTCAAGGACATAGCCCATGCCGCGCACGGTGTGGATCAGCTTGTCGGGAAACTCGTCGTCAATCTTGATCCGCAGACGCCGGATCGCCACCTCGATGACATTGGTGTCACTGTCGAAATTCATGTCCCAGACTTGTGAGGCAATCAACGACTTTGGCAATACTTCGCCTTGGCGCCGCAGCAGCATCTCCAGCAGGGCAAATTCCTTGGCGGTCAGGTCGATGCGTTTGCCACCGCGCTCTACCCGGCGCCGGATCAAGTCCAGCCGTAGGTCCGCCAGTTGCAGGCTGGTTTCCTGGGCCGCCGAACTGCCTCGGCGCAGCAGGCTGCGCACCCGGGCCAGCAGTTCGGAAAAGGCGAAGGGCTTGACCAGGTAATCATCGGCACCCAGTTCCAGGCCATGCACACGATCCTCTACCGCATCCCGCGCGGTGAGAAACAGCACTGGCGTGTCCAGCCCGGCGCCGCGCACCGCTTGCAGAATCTGCCAGCCATCACGGCCGGGTAGCATCACGTCAAGAATCAACAGCGCGTATTCACCGCTCACGGCCAGTTGCTGGCCGGTGCTGCCATCAGCCACCAGATCGGCGTTGAACCCAGCTTCGCTCAAGCCTTGGCGCAGGTACTGGCCGGTTTTCAGTTGGTCTTCGACGATCAGCAGTTTCATGGTAGGGCTCAAGGCTGTGTTTGAACGTGGGCGTTATACCGTGGTGCATGGTGCCATGGGGCAAGCTGACAAAGTTGTAATGCAACTGTAAGCCAGTTGGCGGAGCAAGCGCTCAAGGAAACCGTAAAGGCTGGTAGAATCCGCTGATTCTTCAGTCAGGTTTCCGTCATGCATCCCGCAGCCGAACACTCGCCGCTGGGCAAATCCAGCGAATACATCGCCACGTACACGCCGTCACTGCTGTTTCCGATCCCGCGCACCGCGAAATGGGCGGAACTGGGCCTGACGGCCGAGACCTTGCCGTACAAGGGCGTGGATTTCTGGAACTGTTTCGAGCTGTCATGGCTGCTGCCGTCCGGCAAGCCGGTTGTCGCCATCGGTGAATTCGCGATCCCGGCGGATTCGCCAAATATCATCGAATCCAAATCCTTCAAGCTGTACCTGAACTCCTTGAACCAGACGGCATTCAACGACAGCGCGAGCCTGGAAGCCACGCTGCGCCAGGACCTTTCGGCCGCGGCGGGCAAGCCGGTAGGCGTGCGGATTCGCAGCCTCAAGGATGTCGAGAGCGAAGGCATCGTTGAATTACCCGGTGTCTGCGTTGACGACCTGGACATCACTGTCGACTCCTATGAGCACCCGCGTCCGGAGCTGCTGCGTTGCGATGCATCGCGTATCGTCGAGGAAAGCCTGCACAGCCATCTGCTCAAGTCCAACTGCCCGGTAACCAGCCAGCCGGACTGGGGCAGCGTGGCGGTGGAGTATCGCGGCGCGGCGCTGGACCACGCCAGCCTGCTGGCTTACATCGTCAGCTTCCGCCAGCATTCGGACTTCCATGAGCAGTGCGTCGAGCGGATCTTCCTCGACCTGCAACGCTTGCTCAAGCCGGAGAAGTTGACGGTATTTGCGCGGTATGTGCGCCGGGGTGGGTTGGATATCAATCCGTATCGCAGCACCGAGGATGTGCAACTGCCGAACCAGCGTCTGGTTCGGCAATAAAATTTCCTTCCTGAAGAGTTCTTGTGGAAGAGACCTTGTGGGAGGACTCTTGTGGGAGCGAGCCTGCTCGCGAAGGCGGTCATTCATTCAACATATGTGCTGACTTTCGCGCCGCTATCGCGAGCAAGCTCGCTCCCACAGTGGATTGCATTTCAATTCGCAGATACTAAAAAGCCCTGCTGGCGATAGCAGGGCTTTTGGCGTCTGACGGGCTTAGATCCCCATGCTGCCCAAGGTGTTAACGATATTGCGCAGTGTTCCGGCGATCGTTGGATGGTCCACTTCAAAACGTTCCACGGCCAGGTTCACGCCGTCGACCAGGTTGTTGTCCTGAAGTTGGTTTTCCAATTGGATCTCAGAGTCGATCTGCGCCATCAACTGGTGCAGGTTTTCGCGCTCTGACTCAGACAGCGGCGGGTTCTGTTCCAATTGCTCGCGCAGGGCATTCAGTTGTTCTTGCAATTCGCGGCGGGCAGGCATTGGCGTACTCCCTTTATTGATAGGCACTGCCATGGACCGCGACGCAGCGTCAAAAGTCCATGGCTTGCCTTAAGAGTAATCCACACTCAAGCGCCCTGCATGATCCTGGTCACGGCTTCTCGCCTTTGAGGCGACGCAGGCTGATATCGGCCAGGCAGGTATCGAGTTCGCCCAGGTGATCGATCACCGAATGCACGCCCAGGCCGAACAACTGGACCGTGGCCTTGGCCCGTTTGATTTCCCGTTCCTGCTGGCTCAAGGCTTGCCATTCGGCGGGCGTAAGGCCGCACAGCGAGCCGCAGGATGCCAGCCCGATGGTCCATAGACCGGCGTTTAGCCCCGACTGCAACAGCTTCGGTTCGCCGCTGACCAATACGCAGCCATCCAGTTGCCTGACATCCAGCGCCATAAGGGCTTGCCAACAGGCATGGGGCGCTGGCCACGGATTATTTGTTGCAGGAAGTTGCGGAGATTTCACCCATGCCGGCAGTGAGGCCGCCAACCCGTGGCTGATGGCGGGCGGCAATTCGTCAAGCCAGGCGCAGGGGATGTCGAGCTGCCGCAGGCGTTGCAGGCTTTCCAACGCCCCGGGTGTAAGTTGCGTGTGCTCGGCCGGCACAATCCCTGGCTGGCGAGCACGCGAGCCGAAATCAACCAGGCATCCGCTGAGGCCAAACAGGACGGCCGTCAGGCTGGGGGCGGGGAGGGGCTTGGCTTCGGCGCGGGGCATGTGGACGTCCTTGAAATAACCCGCAGCCTAACGAGGCACGATGACAGTCCGGTTACAGTGGGATGAAGGCGACCCGTATGGAAAATTCCTACGGAGAGCTTCCTTTTTCTGTGCTGCCTATCCACGCGTTCCGCCTTATACTAGCCACCTTACCGCCTGGGCTCGGCGCCCTTGCCTGAATAATCCAAGGAGTTTTTCCCTATGCGCTGGAGCCATCGTCTAGCTCAGCTGTGTCTATCTGCCAGCGTTCTGCTGGTGCCGTTCGCCGCTCACGCCGCCACGGAAGAAGATCCTTGGGAAAGCGTCAACCGTCCGATATTCACCTTCAACGACACCATCGACACCTACGCGCTGAAGCCGCTGGCCCAGGGTTACCAGTACGTGACGCCGCAGTTCCTCGAGGACGGCATCCACAATATGTTTCGCAACATCGGTGACGTCGGCAACCTGGCCAACGATGTGCTGCAAGCCAAGCCGGCTGCCGCCGGGGTTGATACTGCCCGGTTGATCTTCAACACGACGTTCGGCCTGCTGGGCTTCTTCGATGTCGGGACCCAGATGGGGCTGCAGCGCAACGATGAAGATTTCGGCCAGACCCTGGGATATTGGGGGCTGGGCAGCGGCCCCTACCTGATGTTGCCACTGCTCGGGCCGAGCACTCTGCGTGATGCGCCGGCCAAGCTGGTCGACAGCTACGCCACCCCATACCCCTACATCGACAACGTCTCGGTGCGTAATTCGGTCTGGGGCCTGAACATCGTCGACACCCGCGCCAGCCTGCTGTCGGCCGAGAAAATGGTCAGTGGCGACAAGTATGTGTTCTTGCGCAACGCCTTTCTGCAGAACCGTGAATTCAAGGTCAAGGATGGCCAGGTCGAAGACGATTTCTGATTTCGGCCGGTTGAATGTGAAAGGCGGCCCGAAAGGCCGCCTTTCGTGCTTTGGCTTCTGTCCAGGGCCGGGATCAACCTTCCATTGAGTTACGCTTCGCTCGGTTCTTATAACTCTCTGTGCTTTGACAAATAAAGAGCTCGAGCGGGCTATCTGCATGAGCTTGAAACGCCCCGCGGATGGGAGTACCGTCTGCGCCTTAGAAGGGCACCTCTGATGTATATGCGTGTAGGGCAAAGGCCTGAAACCTGTACGACAGAGAGGCTAGAAAGCGAATCCAGTAGTGCGTGCCAGGCCCAGTTGCCCAGCCCCCTACGCCAACCTAATTCTGGCGCCGTTTGCCCACATGCCAAAAACCAGTGCCACGCTGCTGATAATCGATGATGACGAAGTGGTGCGAGCCAGCCTCGCCGCCTACTTGGAAGACAGTGGTTTCAGCGTCCTGCAGGCCAGCAACGGCCAGCAGGGTCTTCAGGTATTCGAGCAGGACAAGCCCGACCTGGTCATCTGCGACCTGCGCATGCCGCAGATGGGCGGACTCGAACTCATTCGCCAGGTCACCGAGCTATCGTCACAGACTCCGGTGATCGTGGTGTCGGGCGCGGGGGTGATGAACGACGCGGTCGAGGCATTGCGCCTGGGCGCGGCGGATTACCTGATCAAGCCCCTGGAAGACCTTGCAGTGCTCGAGCATTCGGTGCGTCGAGCCCTGGACCGCTCGCGCCTGTTGGTCGAGAACCAGCGCTATCGCGAGAAGCTGGAAACGGCCAACCGTGAGCTGGAAGCCAGCCTGAACCTGTTGCAGGAAGACCAGAACGCCGGGCGTCAGGTGCAGATGAACATGCTGCCGGTCAGCCCCTGGACCGTCGACGGTTTCCGTTTTGCCCACCAGATCATCCCGTCGTTGTACCTGTCGGGGGATTTTGTCGATTATTTCCGGGTCGATGAGCGCCGAGTGGCTTTCTACCTGGCGGATGTTTCCGGACACGGTGCTTCGTCGGCATTCGTGACCGTACTGCTGAAGTTCATGACCACGCGCCTGCTGTTCGAATCCAAGCGCAATGGTACGTTGCCCGAATTCAAGCCTTCGGAGGTCCTTGGGCATATCAACCGAGGCCTGATCAGTTGTAAGCTGGGCAAACACGTCACAATGGTCGGTGGAGTCATCGACGAGGAGACTGGTTTGTTGACGTATAGCATCGGCGGTCACCTGCCGTTGCCCGTGTTGTACACACCTGACAGTGTTCGTTACCTGGAAGGGCGTGGCTTGCCGGTAGGCCTGTTCAACGAGGCCACCTATGAAGATCACGTGCTGGAACTGCCTCCGGCTTTCAGCCTGACGCTGATGTCTGATGGCATTCTGGACCTTTTGTCGGAACCTACACTCAAAGAGAAAGAAGCGGCCTTGCCTGAACGGGTAAGTGCGGCGGGCGGCAGCCTGGAAGGCCTGCGGCAAGTGTTTGGATTAGCCACGCTAGGGGAGATGCCGGATGATATCGCCCTGTTAGTGTTGAGCAGGAATCTTTGATGAGTACCGGTAGAATCCAGTTCGCCGAGCAGGACGGCACCTTCGTCCTGAAGTTTGTCGGTGAAGTGCGCCTGACCCTGTGTTCGGCGCTGGATGCGACAATCGAGAAGATCTTCACCGCGTTGAACTTCAACGCCATCGTGATCGACCTGACCGAAACCCGCAGCATCGACAGCACCACCCTGGGCCTGCTGGCCAAATTGTCGATCCTGTCGCGGCAAAAGGTTGGCCTGCTGCCGACCGTTGTCACCACCCACAACGACATTACCCGTTTGCTGCAGTCGATGGGCTTCGATCAGGTGTTCAATATCGTGGGCGATCCGGTGCCATGCCCGGAATGCCTGGATGATCTGCCTGATCAGGACCAGTCCGAAGAGGACGTGCGGATCAAGGTGCTTGAAGCGCACAAGATCCTCATGGGGCTGAACGACTCCAATCGTGAAGCGTTCCATGACTTGGTGAGTGCGTTGGAGCGGCCCTGATTCCTGGGTGTTGTAGACCGAGCTGAGGCCTTCGCGAGCAGGCTCGCTCCCACAGGGTTCAAGGTTGGACTCGGTCAGAAACTGTGGGAGCGAGCTTGCTCGCGGTGGCGTTTGTCGATCCGCCATCTCTTGAGCCAAACAGAACAAAAAAGGGCGAACCCATCCAGGTTCGCCCTTTTGCATGCCGTCGGTTCAGCTCAGAGTTTGGCTTGCAGTAACGCTTCCAGCTTCTCCTGATCCCGAGCGAACTGACGAATGCCTTCAGCCAGTTTCTCGGTTGCCATGGCATCCTCATTGGACAACCAGCGGAACTGCGCCTCATTGAGGCTCAGGCGCGCTTCCCCGGCCTGGCCAGGCGCCAGTTTGCGTTCCAGCTTGCCCTCGTCGGCGGCCAGTTTTTCCAGCAGTTCGGGGCTGACGGTCAAGCGGTCGCAGCCGGCCAGTTGCTCGATCTGGTTGAGATTACGGAAGCTGGCGCCCATGACCACGGTCTTGTAGTCATTGGCCTTGTAGTAGTTGTAGATGCGCGTCACCGACTGCACGCCGGGATCGTCGGCCCCGGTGTAGTCATTGCCATTGGCCTTTTTGTACCAGTCATAGATACGGCCCACGAATGGCGAAATCAGAAACACCCCGGCGTCGGCGCAGGCCGCGGCCTGGGCGAAGGAGAACAGCAGCGTCAGGTTGCACTGGATGCCTTCGCGCTCCAGTTGCTCGGCGGCGCGGATGCCTTCCCAGGTGGAGGCGATCTTGATCAGCACGCGATCCCGGCCCACACCGGCCTTTTCGTACAGGTCGACCAGGCGATGGGCGCGCTTCAACATGGCCTCGGTATCGAACGACAGGCGTGCATCCACTTCGGTGGAGATGCGCCCCGGGATCACCTTGAGGATTTCTTGCCCGACCGCTACACCAAAACGGTCGCTGGCCAGGCCCACGTCGCCCTTGCAGTCCGCCACGCAGGCGTTCAGCAGTTCGGCATAACCGTGAATGGCCGAAGCCTTGAGCAGCAGGGAAGGGTTGGTGGTGGCGTCCACCGGTTTGATGCGGGCGATGGCTTCGAAGTCGCCAGTATCGGCCACGACGGTAGTGAACTGCTTGAGTTGTTCCAGCTTGGAAGTCATGAGCGTGCTCTGTCCTATGGGTCCGTTGACATTACCCGAGGGCCGGCAGCCACTCAAGGGCGTGAAGAGGTATCGATGGCCCCAGCGGCAACAACCCGGAAACGGCTGTTTGAAAGGCCGGGGCAACTATCGGTAGATACGATGCCAAAACAGCGCGCAGGTTCAAAGCAAGTGATGGTTAGCGCCCTTCAAGCAACTGCCCGGCCTGATCCAGGAGCGCCAACGGATCCTTCGTCTTGTGAATGTCCACCGACAACAACTGCCGGAACCGCCGCGCCCCCGGAAATCCCGTGCCCAGCCCCAGCACATGCCGGGTGATGTGATGCATGGCGCCGCCAGCCGCCAAGTGGGCGGCGATATAAGGCCGCAATTGCGCCAGGGCCTCGGCGCGGCTGATGACCGGCGCAGTGCTGCCGAACAATTGCTGGTCCACTTCGGCCAGCAGATAAGGGTTGTGGTATGCCTCGCGTCCGAGCATCACGCCGTCGAACGTCCGCAGGTGTTCATGACACGCCTCCAGCGTCTTGATGCCGCCGTTGAGGACGATTTCCAGCTCAGGGAAGTCAGCTTTCAGCTGCGCCACCACGTCATAACGTAGCGGTGGAATGTCGCGGTTCTCCTTGGGCGACAACCCCTCCAGAATCGCGATTCGTGCATGCACGGTAAAACTGCCGCACCCGGCCTCACGCACTGTCCCGACGAAATCGCACAATTGTTCGTAGCTGTCTCGACCATTTATTCCAATCCGGTGCTTCACCGTCACTGGAATCGACACCGCATCACGCATGGCCTTCACACAATCGGCCACCAGCTCCGGATGCCCCATCAGGCAAGCGCCGATCATGTTGTTCTGCACCCGGTCGCTGGGGCAACCGACGTTCAGGTTGACTTCATCGTAGCCATGTTCCTCGGCCATTCGGGCGCAGGCGGCCAAGTCGGCGGGAACACTGCCGCCCAATTGCAGGGCCAGCGGGTGCTCGGCTTCGTGGTGACGCAGGAAACGCTCGTGATCACCGTTGAGCAGGGCGCCGGTGGTGACCATCTCGGTGTAGAGCAGGGCGTGTTTGGAGAGGATGCGCAGGAAGTACCGGCAATGGGGGTCAGTCCAATCCATCATGGGGGCAACGCTGAAGCGGCGGGACAGCTCTTGGTGGGACAATCCAGTGTTTACAGGCGATTCAGGTTTTTCTAAGTTCATTAATACTGATCTTTTATACAGCAGTTTTTACCCATTTTTCCTTGTTTTTGGAAAGCGGTTGCTACATTGTAGCAACCGGTCTCGGCAATGTAGCAACTGGATATGGGCACGATCACATCACGCAAGCGCAAGGACAATTCGACGGCCTACACGGCGCAGATACGGATTAATCGGGACGGGAAGACAGTTTATCAGGAAAGCCAAACCTTCGACCGGAAGCAGGTGGCTCAGGCATGGATCAAGCGACGGGAGACGGAGCTGGCCGCGCCAGGTGCTATCGAACGTGCGAACCGGAAGGGCGTGACGATCCAAAAAATGATCGATCAGTACCTGGACGAGTACGAAAAGATCCGGCCGCTGGGGAAGACTAAACGAGCAACCCTGACGGCGATCAAGGAGACGTGGCTGGGCGAGGTCGATGATTCGGCGCTGAATAGTCAGAAGCTGGTGGAGTTTGCTCAGTGGCGAATGAGCAAAGAGGGGGGCGGTGTCCAGGCGCAGACGGTGGGCAACGATTTGTCGCATTTGGGAGCGGTACTGTCGGTCGCTCGGCCGGCCTGGGGGTATGAGATAGATCCGCTTGCCATGACTGACGCTCGAAAGGTGTTGCGTAAGCTCGGAATGGTCACCAAGAGCAAAGAGCGCAATCGCCGACCTACTCTTGATGAGTTGGACAAGCTGATGAAGCATTACTTTGAAATGCAGACTCGGGGAAATAACTCGATCCCCATGCCAAAAATAATAGCTTTTGCTATCTTTTCGACACGTCGGCAGGAAGAAATCACTCGGATACGCTGGGAGGACATCGACGAATCCAGGCAGGCGGTGCTGGTTCGAGACATGAAGAACCCTGGTCAGAAAATAGGTAACGACGTCTGGTGTCACTTGCCGGACGAGGCATGGGCGATCTTGAATTCAATGCCCAAAGTGGAGCGGGAGATTTTCCCTTTCAACGGTAAATCGGTATCAGCCTCTTTCACCAGGGCTTGTCCGTTGCTTGGGATAGTTGACCTTCATTTTCATGACCTCCGGCATGAAGGGGTGAGTCGGTTGTTCGAGATGGACTGGGATATTCCAAGGGTGTCGAGTGTTTCAGGTCATCGTGATTGGAACTCCTTGCGACGGTATACTCACTTAAGGGGGCGCGGGGATCGATATGCCTCGTGGAAGTGGCTAGAAAATCTGTACGATTAATTTTATTGGTGGGTGAGCTTCACTATGAGTTTCAAGGGGATGATAGACGTTGTTAAGCAGCACTTTGTAGTAGTGATTGTTCTGTTGGTGATGTATGCCAGTGGGCTTGGATTTCTCTGGAAAGGTTATGAGGATTTGAACGCTAAGAAAATAGAATTCTTAGAGGAAAAAGCTTCGGTCATGGAAACTCAAAGTGATCGTGAAATTGAGTTGCAGAAGCGTGAGTACAATGTGCAAAAAGCTGAGGATGAAGTCGCCAGAACTGTATCTGAGATAAAATCACAGAAAAGCGCGAATGAAAAATCTTTGGCGCAATTAAGAGATCAGCAAAGTGCATTAAGTGAGGCTCAAGCACGTAAGGATGTCGAGACTAAGCTTCAGTTGTTAATGTCAGAATTTTCTGCTCTAGGAGTGGATTTAGACTCGAATCCGCATTGTGGAACGGCAGAGGACGTTAAGCGCTATAATACTGCGAGCTCTAAATATTATGAGATTTATGACTTGGCTAAAACTTACGCGCTTCATAAAAAGTACAATTATTTTTTATTTCATAATGGGCAAAATGTAACTAGCTTTGCATGTCCTTCAGGGCAAAAAAGGGGCTGATGCCCCTTTATATTAAGCAGCGCGTCCCATCAGCTGGTTCTGTTCCTTTGCTGCTTTCTCGCGTTGCTTATCGATGTACTCTGCCAAGTCACGAAGGTGTATGCCTAATGCCGCCTTTTGACTGTCAGCACCGAGCCTCACAACGGGAATGTCGATTTCCCCATCGAGTCTTTTTCTTTTGAATTTTTCCACGGTCAAATTCATATAGTCACTACAGACGCGATCAAGAGGGATAACCGCTTGCCCTTCATACTGGGCCATTAACAGGAAAAGAGTGTTCATGCGGCCTCCATCATGCCGTTTGATTGTCCATCCACATTTGGAGGTATCAATGCCATCATGCTTGGCCTCCGTGGACGGGGAGCAATGAAGCTGGGCAATATCTCGGATTTTTTGATAGTAAGGTGTCGGGTTGAATGAAAGGGTTGAACGTTCCACCGCTTATGATCGTGGCCACGGTATGGGTGGTGTGGTTGTTTTTGGCTATCGGCGCTTTGGGGTGGGCTCTGTTTGTATTGCTTGATGCTTTTGATGCCAAGAAGGACGCGGCGGCATGGGTGCAAGCTGTCGGTTCTGTCCTTGCGATTATCGTTGCAATTGCCGTAGCCAGTTCGCAAAACCAGCGGGCATATCAAGCCGGGAAGCAGGCGGAGCGTGAGCTTTTGGATAAATTGTTTGCCGTCGCGAATTTCGTTGCAAATGTATCGGGCGATGCCAGCCGTTACCTTAGCGACAATGCTGGCGACAGACGTATGGTCTCCAGGCTTGAGGTCTCTATGCGCGACTGCGATTACTTGATGCGTGAGGTGCAGTTCAATGAGGTGCCTCGCGCTGAAGCAGCTATAGGCTGGCTTGAACTCCGTGCAGCGGTCAGAGATGTCCTTCATGGCATACAGATAATTCAGGAAGCGAAACCTGGTGGCATTTCCATGCTTGTTATCTATGACATCGAGGCGGCTGCCATCGCGGCTGAAAAGGCTCGAGGTCGGATTAATGCCGCTTGTAAAGCATGAAACTACATTCTGGTGGGCTTTATACCCCTGAGCAGGCTGCGCGAGCGGGCTATGTTGAGCGATCAGCGTTGCTTCAGTGTGCGCTGCCCCGCGCAGCTTTTCGTGGGGTATAAGCGCCTCGGTGGCGTTGCAGGGAAGAGCAGTAATGCCTGCTGCTGCGCAGCAGAGGCTGTTTTTTACAGGCGCGTCGACCCTGCTAGCACTGCGGAGCAAATCGGGCTGGGTTTGGGTGTTGGTCTGATTCTGCTTCATGCCGCTTTCCTCCGGTGTTCGATAGCGAGCTCGTCCATCAAGCGCTGGTGATAGGTGAGCCGGGCTTCGGTGGGTGACCACGGCCGGATGCGCTCAGGCGCGGGTTCTATGCCGACAAGGCGATCCCAGGTAGCCGGGTCGGGTGGCATAAGGTCGCGGCGTTCGGTGGCCAGGGCGATCAGGTCGGCTTGGCGCACGCTTGCGGGAAGGTCGATCTCCAGGCCAAAGCGCTCACAAACGCGCCCCCACACGACGTCCTCGAAGCCACGGTAATAAGGCATCCACTCCTTGAGCGGCCGGGTCATGTCGCCGAGGTAGGCCTCGGTGGCGTCGTGTAGGAGGGCGGCGAGCTTATGCTCGGTCGGTACCAGATCCGCAACCAAGCAACTGTGCTGGGCCACGCTATAGAATTCGCGGGTGTGGCCGTTGAAGCGGCACAAATGGGCAAGCGAGTGCGCGATGTCTCGTGGGTCGATCATGTCGACGTCCGGTTCGAACAGGTCGAAGCGTTTGCCGGTATGCGTGAGGATCCAGTTCATGCTGCCTCCTTGACCAGGTCGGCGAGCAGCAGGGCGTTCTGGGTGTCCTTGTGCAACTTGCGCAGGGCGTCGTTGCCGATCAGCAACGACAGCTGCCGGTCGAACTCTTTGCGGAATCGAGTCACTTCGCGCAGTTCGGCGGTGGCTTTGGCGTGTTGCTGGTGAAGCGCGCCGGCGTCTTGAGGTGAGAGGCGTAGCATCGGGCAATGACGGCTCATGCTGCGTCCTCCACTTTGGCCTGATCCAGCAGAGCGGCCATGCCCAGCGTTTTTTCGCGCAGGTCGAGCGCCTGCTGTGCCTGGGCCTTCGAACTCATGGCGCGGAAGGTGTCAGAGGCCAGCCTCAATTTTTCGGCGATCTGCATAAGCGTTTGGCGCTCTTGAGGACCAAAGGCTTGGCTTTCTCTCAGCCGCTTCGCATGGGCTGCGAGGTGCTTGTGATCGGCGCGGATGAATTGGAGGGATGCCTCCAGCTCACGAATGGTTTTCGCGTTGGCGGCGCGTTCGTCGTTCGTGCCCTCTTCGATGCCTTCGACGCGGCCGTCAATGAGCCCGCCTCGGTAGCCGGTCCAGTAGATGAGGGCCGCGCCGACTATCAGGCCGATCAACGCGCAGATTTGAATTGCAGTCATGTGGTGTGCTCCTGGTGGTGTGGGTGGCCGGTGGTGACAGCCGTTACGGTTAGGCTTCTTCGGTGGCGTCGGCGTGGGCCTTCGCGTGGAGTTCGTCGGCCTTGTATGCCTGGATGTCGATGAGTGCAGCGACGTGGCGGATGTGTGCGTACCTCAAGGCTTTACGACTACCGTCCAAGGTCGTAACTGGAAGCTGTATGCGTCCGCTGTTGATCTCTGCAGCAAACCGCTCAGCGTTGATGTTGCGGAAGTACTGCACGCGCAGCTTTTCGAGGGGGATAAGCACGTCGCCGAAGGTGCGATAGAGCAGCTCGACGGTGGCCGTCTCCGGTGCTGGCATCAGGCGCAGCGGGTTTTGAGGCTGGCTAGTCATGAGGCTTTCGGCTCTCCATGCGTTTGTTTCGGGCAGGGTGATTCCAGGCATTGAGGCAGTGGCGTTTGGTCAGCTCGCGCAGATGCTCCGGCACCTCAAGGAGCGCGGCGTTGCGCTCCTCTCGGGTGCGTAGGGCGATGATCTGGCGGGCATATTCCCTAGGCCACGTCACGGTTTTCTGCCGGGATGGTAGGAAGGTCGAGGCCTAGTTGCACTGCTAGCCAGGGGATGCCGGCTTGCCGGACGCGGGTCGATTGGCTGTACTGCATGCCCAGCGTGTCGTGGTACCAATTACTGTCCTTGACCCGCAGGTATTCACGGTCACGAACGGGGAACGCCGGCAGGTTGCGGTCGGTGAGCAGGCCCTTCTCACGCATGAGCTTGATCAGGGCGGGGCGAGTCAGGCCGAAATGTTTGGCGGTCTTTTCGAGATTGCGCTCCATGCCAGACCTCCTAAGCTGCGTGCGCGGCGGGTGTCGCCAGCGCAGCCAGGTGGTTAATGGATTCGCAAACCTGCTCGTACATCTCAGCGTCGGTGCCGTACACGGTGAAGCACTTGGTACGCGGGCTTTTGACGCCGATGCTCATGACTACGGTGATTCCGGAGCGCGTGCGCGTTCGGTGCACGGCGAGCCGGATCGGTAGCTCAAAGCCCAGGTCCAGGTCGATAAATCCGCCCGTGCAAACCAGCATGTAAACTTGTTCGCGCTGCTGGGCGCTGAAAGCGCCGTACTCGCGCTCAGCATGTCGTACCGGATGCGGTTCGCCAGTCTGGTCAAAAGGGCCGTTGACGATCTCCTCAATAAAGTCGGCCAGCTTCAGGTGAGTTTTCTTGGTGTTGGGCAGAGTCAACGTGTGGCGCTCTGAGCCCAGCTCAATGGTGAAGGTGCTGTCCGCCTTGTTGCGTTCAACCTTCAAACGAAACGCCAGCACATCGCGTCGAGGCGTTGACCGTAGGGTGTGGTTGAAAGTCCCGCTGAGGTTCACCTGGGCGCTAAGCAACGTCAGTGCGCGGTTGTCTATCTTGAATTTGCTCATGCCGCCCGTCCTCCGTCGTTTGGATCGAAGGAAGCCGGTGCGGTACGGGCCTGTTGCTTCGGTTTAGACGGGATGAATGCGCAGCCGTAGATGCGGGCCAGACGCCTTACTTCAAAGACGCGGGCTAGGTCGGCAACTGCCGGATGGATGTGAAGGGATGCTGTGGTGTACATGGTTTTGCCTCGCTCTGTGGTGGAAGAGTGAGGCAAATATCACGTGTTGTGTTGACTAAGTCAACACGTACTGTGATTATTTTTGAGGCTCATGCGTGAACCGTGATGATTTAAGGATGCCGCCAACCAGATGGACCTTCATCACTTCGTGCTGGTCCAGGTGCAATGGACTATGGTCCTGATTGACGCTATCGAACCGGTACACGCCTTCTCGTAGATAGATGAACTCCTTGATCATCGAGCGGCCGTCATAAGTCTGAACCATGACTTCATCGCCGGTAACATAGGCCTTATTCGGTTCTATCAGGACGTATTCTCCGCTTTTGATGCGCGGATGCATGCTGTCGCCGATGACCCTCAAGCCATAAGCATTTGGGTCATCGCTGAAAATATGCAGGTAGCCATCACCGTGGCCTACCGGGAAGTCCAAGGCTTCAAAATAGCCGTCCATCCCTAGTTTCGCTGTGCCTACCACTGGCACCACTCCTGTCTTGGCGGGGCCTATCAGCCTTGCCGCCCCATCTGAAGAGTTCGATACAGCTATCGACGCATCTTCATGTCCTGCTAAAGCCGACTGTGTTGAGTTCGTGCCGCTAATGAGTTCTGCCACCGTCACCCCCAACGCAGGGGCTAAAAGGGCAAGGTCCATCAGGTTTGGCTCCCTGAGATCGCTCTCATAATTACCTATTCGAGATTGAGACGACCAGCCGCAGACCTCCGCTAAGGCCTTCTGGCTGATGCGTTTCTGTTTCCTAAGTCGCTTGATGCGTGAGCCTAAAGTATCCATCGGGATTTTTTATCACGTAATGAAATATATTTTTCTCACTTATCGTGTTGAATAAAACACGTAATGTGTTTATTCTCTGCGCTGACTAGAGGAGTCATTTCCATGAATAACATCGCTCGCCTCAGGAAAGAGGCACAAATAAAGCAAAGAGATCTGGGGCAGGTGCTGGGTTGGACGCAGGCTCGATTGAGTAACTACGAGTCAGGCAATCGGATGCCTGGGTTGAGTGATTGTCGCGCCATAACGGCTGCACTGAATCGACTCGGGGCTACCTGCACGCTTGATGATGTGTTTCCTCCGGAGCCTGTCCTGGCCCGCGCAGCTTAGAAAAAAGGCGACCCAAAGGTCGCCCAGTTCCTCCCGGCACGCACCACCACAGCGCTGTCGGGTCGCGATAAAGATAGGCGGGCACACCACATGCAAACCACCTCTCTTTATCGCGCTTTCCCAAGGCTCGGAAGCCTTGGTGTTGCTGCCTTTCCACCACAGATTGGGCAGCTGTTGCGCCAGGGGTGAACAACGGATTGTTTGCCCCGGCACGGTGCCGGTATCGATCCCTTAGATCTAGCCGGCGTTTGGGCCCTTTCAAGCCACGCGGCAAATGTATCACCACTGCATGTCGCGCGGCACTGGCAACTTTTAAGGATTAATGCCATGAGCCGAATCGCTCTGAGTTGCGTTGAACGAGCACAGCGGGAAGTCCTGCCGCTCGATCTGGCGCTTTACCATGCCGCACGGGACTACCCAGGCGGCGCCGCTGCAATCGCCGCCACCACCGGCCGAAACCCCACCACGCTGCAGCACAAACTGTCCCCCACGCATCCCAGCCACTCGGTGAACATTCAAGAGTTTGGCGAGATCCTCGAGCTGACAAAGGACAGGCGCATTCTGGATGCGGTGCATGCCTTGGTCGGCGATACGATCTGGCATGAGCTGTCTGAGGTGTACACCACTGACATGCCGGAAACCCTGACCGTGGGCCTCGCCGAGTATTTTCGGCAGGTGGCCGATCTGGCCGACACCTGGGCCAAGAGCATTGGCGATGGAGTGGTCAGCGATCACGAGCTGGCCGCGATCCGCCTGCAAGTATTTCGAGGTATCCAGGGGCTGCTGGGCTTGTTCAACCGCGCCACGTACGTCAACCAGACAACGCGGGGTGACGGCCGTGGCTGATATTGCTGATTTTGCCAATGACTTGGTGCAGGAGCGCATCGATCAGGCGCTTGCTGCTCGCAGTGCGTTCAAGCCGGCGCTGCCTGGGCATTCGTTGTTGTTCTGTGAAAGCTGTGACGATCCGATCCCCGAGGCGCGGCGACTGGCCCAGCAGGGCTGCACGCAGTGTGTGAACTGCCAGTCCATCGATGAGATGCGAGAGGCTCGCCATGCTCGATGACGTGCTGAATCAATTTGCGGACTTCGGTCTGGAGCCCGCGCAACCACTGCTTTACGGCAAGCTGACTCGATGCAAGACCGCCCTGGATAAGGGCAAAGAAAAAAACGGCTGGTACGTTCTACACGAGCACCACACCGAGAAAGGCGAAACTTTGATCTTCGGTGCGTTCGGAGACTGGCGCACAGGGGAAACGCAAAAGATCAGGGTGAAGCCCGGCCGGATGACGCCTGAAGAGCGTGAAGTCATGCGCGCTCGTCAGGAGGAGGCCAAGCGCAAGGCCGCCGAGAAGGCTGCCAACGCTGCCCGTCGAGCGGCTAACCGTGCTGCTGGTTTATTCAAACGGATGCCCGAGAAGGGCCGTAGCGCCTATCTGGATCGAAAGCAGATCGTAGGCCTCGGCGTTCGTTATGCTCCGCGCTCCGGCGCGGTTTTGGTGCCCATGCAAAGCGCTCGGGACCAGATCGTCGGGTTGCAAGTGATATTTCCCGAGAAGCAAGAGGACACTGGCCGCGACAAGTCTTACTGGCCCTATGGGATGGCGAAAGAGGGTGCCTTCCACCTCATTGGTCCGCACCCTGAGCCGGGTGAGCCAGTGCTTGTGTGTGAGGGCTACGCCACCGGTGCAAGCCTGCACATGGCGACATCGTTGACGGTCGCCATTGCCTTTGATGCGGGCAACCTCATGACGGTCGCCAAGGCAATGCGCGAGCGGTTCCCAGGGCGTCCTCTAATCATCTGCCGGGATGATGACTGGAAAACCAAGCGCCCGAATGGCGAGCCCTGGAACCCAGGTGAAGAGAAAGCCAACAACGCGGCAACGGTTGTAGGTGGTCAGGTAGTCGGCCCTATCTTTTCGGTGGAGCGAGAGGACAAGTGGACTGACTTCAACGACCTGCACTGTGCTGAAGGATTGGAGGCGGTGCGCCGCCAGATACTGGCCGTGGTCAAGCCACCTGCGGCAGGAGGCTGGAAAGACCAGTTGGCCCGCACGGAAAACGGCATGTTGATCGCGCACATGCAAAACGTAGAGCTGATTCTGGGCAACGACGAACGTTGGGCCGGTGTGATTGGCTTCAGTGCGTTCAGCTCAAAGATCGTCAAGCTGCGTGCTGCCCCGTATGGCGGCGGTGTCGGCGATTGGGCCGACATTGATGACATGCTGGTCATGAAGTGGCTCGGGCAACAATACAACCTGCGGGTCAAGGCGAGCAGCGTTATTGAGGCCGTCAGTGTTGTTGCACATGACCATGCCTTTCACCCGGTACGCGATTATCTCAATGGCCTGGAGTGGGATCGGGTACCCCGGCTCGACACCTGGTTAACAGACATCATGGGCGTAGCCCCGACAGATTACAGCTCCAAGGTCGGTAAGCGCTGGATGGTATCGGCGGTCGGCCGGGTGATGCAGCCGGGCTGCAAGGCTGACTCGGTGATGATCCTCGAAGGCGCACAGGGCGCCGGTAAATCCACGGCCATGTCGGTGTTGGGTGGTGCCTGGTTTATGGATACCCCCTTCGCCTTGGGCGACAAGGATGGGTTCCAGGCGATTCGCGGCAAGTGGATCGTTGAGCTGGGGGAGCTGGACAGTTTCAACAAGGCCGAGTCCACCAAGGCGAAGCAGTTCTTTTCTGCCTCGACGGACACTTACCGCGAGAGCTATGGCCGCAGAACGATGGACGTGCCACGCCAGTGTGTTTTCGTGGGTACGACGAACCAAGATGAGTACCTGAAGGATGCCACCGGCAACCGTCGATATTGGCCGGTTGCTTGTACCAAGGTGGACCTTGATAAGTTGCGCGAGATCCGCGACCAGCTATGGGCCGAGGCAATGTTTTGCTATCAGTCAGGCGATATCTGGTGGGTCAACAGGGAGGAGGCGCCGCTGTTCGCTGAGGCTCAGGAAGAACGCTTCGTGGTGGATGAGTGGGAAGGCCCGATCCTGGCTTGGCTCGAAGAGTCTCAGCTTGGCGAGACTGCGACCGGCACCGACATTCTCCTCGGGGCTCTGAAGCTGGACTTCGGTCACTGGGGCAAGCCGGAGCAGATGCGGGTGGGGGCGATCATGCACCGGTTGGGTTGGCGAAAGGTCCGGCAACCTGCTCTGCGCAAGAGTGGCATCAGGCCTTGGGCTTACAAGAAGCCAGAAAACTGGGGCAGGTCATCGAACCTTCAGCAGCAGCCGGTTGAGGAGCCATGTTTCGATGATTAAGGAGATCGATGCGCGGCTGCGCAAATGGGCCGAGGAGCTGCATAGCGACCTCAGTGCCGGCGGGCTCGCCGGTGGGAACATGGTTGCCATGATGATGGAGAGCAATGGACAGCTGATTCGAGGCCGGCGGGCGTTCCGTGCGCCGCTGGAAGGTTCGCTTGATGTCGAGCTGATCGTGACCAAACATCTCGATCCTCTGCATGTGCAAATCGTGCGAGAGCACTACTGCAACCAAGACAGCGACATGCGCTTGAAGTATGCCCACTGCGGCTGCGGGCGCGACACCTACTACCAGCGTCTGCATGACGCGCACTTGTGCATCTATTGGCTACTGATGGGAGTTGCTGCTTGACCTCGTTTGCGTCCGTGGCTGTCCTACCGGCTCGCCTTGTCCCACTGCTGTTCGATGCAGTTGGACAAGCGCGGGCCGCGCTGTTGTTGAGCTGTCCTACTGTCCAACCTTCCAGCACGTCCCGCCCATGTGTGAGCGTAGCGGGAGCGCATACGCGCCCATGGCGCGCACGCGTGCTCTTAGCTTTTTCTCTTTACGGGAGAGAAGAGAAAATAAAGTAGGACAGTGGGGCAGGCCCCGATTCTAGGCGCCTGTAGCTGTCCTACTTCGACCCGAGATAGTGGGACAGGAAGGACAGCGCCCTAGGCGCTGGAAGCCGCGATAACTATGCCCCGCCGCGCATTACCCGTGCATTACCCCCACATTGACCTTGCGTTGACCCCTTATTGATGGGGTGGCATTAAAACCGGCTTGCTGCCACCGGAATCGACCTGTAAAAAGTACTCATCTTCGATAGGTGCGACCGCATAAAGCGGCAGGCACCACACACCAAACCCGGCCCTTGCGCCGGGTTTTTGCGTTTAAGGGGCGGGGCAATGACGAACGAACAACAAGCACTGGCAGAGATGCCGATCTGGTTAGTGATTCTCCTGGCCTTGGTTGGCGGCGTATCGGGGGAGATGTGGCGGGCCGACAAGGACGGGGCGCGGGGCTGGGCATTGCTGCGGCGCCTCGCCCTTCGATCCGGTGCCTGTATCGCCTGCGGAGTGACGGCGATGATGTTGATGATCGCCGCCGGCATGTCGATCTGGACGGCGGGCGCCTTGGGATGTTTGACGGCTATGGCCGGCGCCGACGTTGCGATTGGCCTGTACGAACGCTGGGTAGCGAAACGATTGGGTGTCACCGAGGCATCAAGCAACGCGGGGCAGGGGTAGGGGGAGGGGGATTTTCTGGGTCCTCCCCTTGGCTCGCCCCCTACACGGGTTACCGAACTCGCGGATTCCCTGCAGCTGAGTTTTTTGCTGGGATGTCCGTCTTTTCAAGGGGTTAGCGATGGGAAGAACAGTCAGCAAAGCCGAGTTGAGCGAGATCGTCGGCCGCGATGAACGCACGCTGACCCGTTGGCAGAACGACGGCATGCCCGTAATCGAGTTCGGCCTGGGCCGGGGCAATGAAAACCAATACGACACCGAGGCGGTGATCCAGTGGCTGATGCAACAGGCCGCGCTCAACGGCAAAAAAGAATCCTCTCGTGACCGGCTCGACCGTGTCAGGGCCAATCGTGAAGAGCTGGCGCTGGCCAAGGATTTGGGCGAGGTCGTAATCGCGGCGGATCTGATCGGACGCTTTGAGGCAATGATCACGGCAGCCAAAGTCGAGCTGCTCAACTCATTTCCGGATGAGTTGGCGGAACAACTGTCGGCGCGCTACGGCGTTGAAGTTGACGAGCGCCTGATCGCCGACCCCATCGAAACCATCCTGAGGAGGCTGTCAGACTATGACAAGGATGATGCCCAGTCAGATGGAGATTCTGACGAACCGGACGATCCGGAGGGCCTTGAAAAAGACGGCGATTAACGCGCTGCGCGGCGCCTGCCGGAAGTGGGCACCGCCGCCGCGCATGAGCATTATCGAATGGGCGGAAAAATACCGCTGGCTGGCGCCAGAAGAATCAGCCCGCCCCGGCAAATATCGCTTCAACGTCACGCCTCACCTGACCTGGCCCGGCGGCCCTCTGGAGGCGCTGGACGATCCGGCGGTCACCGAGATCGTCGGTCGCAAATCGGCTCAGGTAGCCTGGACGTCGGGCGTTCTCGGTAACGCCCTGGGCAAGTGGATCGACATCGATCCGTCGCCGATATTGGTGCTGTTTCCCAAGGCCGAAGCCGCCAAGCAGTACGTGGGTGAGAAGCTCGAACCCATGATCGAGGCGACACCACGGCTTCGCAAAAAGGTCGATTTACGCAGTCGCAAGTTGCAGCAGCGCCAAGACTTTAAGCGCTTTCCTGGCGGTTTCCTCAAGATGGTGGGCTCCAACAGCCCGGCCAGCGTGAAATCTACACCGGTACCGCGTGTAGCCATTGAAGAGCCCGATGACTGCAACCTCAACCTGCGCGGGCAGGGCGATAGCATCAAGCTCGCCAAGGAGCGTCTTAAAACCTTTCGCCGTTCCAAGATCATCATCGGCGGCACACCAACGATCAAAGGTCTGTCGGCGATTGATGCGGAGCTGGAGCTGTCGGACAAGCGCATCGGCTTGGTGACGTGTCACGAATGCGGCCAGGAACATGCGCTGAGCTTTGACAACCTTCACTGCGATGAAGACCCCGAGTATCACCACGAGGTCTACGGCAAAAAACGGCCGGAGAAGGCGTTCTATTCGTGCCCACATTGCGGCGCGATTTGGGACGACAACCAGAAAAACGCGAACCTCAAGCATGGGCGCTGGCAGGCTACGGCTGAGTTTCGCGGTATTGCCGGCTACATCCTAAATGAGCTGTACGCTACCTTTTGGGGGTCACGCTTCCAGGCGTTGATGGAGAAAAAGCTCCAGGCCGAACACGCAGCGGCGCAAGGCAACATCGGTCCGATGATTGCCTTTGTGAACAGCTCCAAGGGCGAAAGCTACGAGTACCAAAGCGATGCGCCCAAGACAGACGAACTGGAGAAGCGAGCCGAACCATACGCCGAACTGACAGCGCCCAGGGGCGTGCTGTTGGTCACCGTGGGTGTGGACGTGCAAGGTGACCGGCTAGCGCTGATCATCACCGGATGGGGGCGCGGCGAAGAGTCCTGGCGGCTCTATTGGGGCGAGCTACACGGCAACCCCATCGATCCCCACGACAGCGTCTGGCAGGAGTTGGATCGGGTCATCGCTCAGCCAATCCCTACCGAGGGCGGCGCGCACCTCGCGGTGTCGGCGGTCAGTATCGACAGCTCGGACGGTAATACCAGCGATGCCGTTTACAGCTATGTCCGTGATCGGCAGCGCTTCAACATCATGGCGATCAAGGGCGCGTCGATTGACAGCCGCGACAAGGAAATTTTCACCAAACCACCGCAGTCTGTGGACACCTCGCAGGACAACACCAAAGCGGCGAAATATGGCCTGCGGGTGCACATCGTTGGCACGCATAAGGCCAAGACGCTGATCGATGGCCGTCTGCGCTTGAAGGGTGTCGGGCCGGGGCGCATGCACTGGTACAGCGAGATCCGTTCGGATTACTACGAACAGCTCACCAACGAAGTGCTGGCGCCGCATGCGCGTAACCCCAGCAAGATGGTCTGGCAGAAAAAAGCCGGGCGCCGCAACGAAGCCCTGGACTGCGAGGTGTATGCCCTGCATGCCGCACGTAGCCTTAAAACGCATCTGCTACGTGACCACGAGTGGGACCAGTTGGAACAGCAATTGATGCAGCCAACGCTGTTCAACACCGAACAACCGGTCGCACCGGTACCGCGCCGAGTAGTCGCTCGTGGGCGGGGCACCCGCAGTCGAGCGGGCTATTAAGGAAATCAACCATGACTGACGCACAACAGCGCCTAGCTGAAGTTAGGGCGGCAATTTCTGACGTCCTGAAAAAGGGTCAGCGCCTGCGCCGGGCTGATCGTGAGGTACAACTGGCAGAGCTCAACAGCTTGCGCCTGCTGGAGAAACAATATGCTCAGGAAGTCGCCAACGAACAGGCGGCACTGCGTGGTCGAGGCCGCAATCGCGTCTCGTACCTGGGGATCTGATCATGTGGCCATTCAGTAAGCGTGAAGGCCCGGCCGATCTGCTGATGCGCGAGGCCATTAAGGTGGCCAAGGCTTCGGTGGACGGCCAGCAGATTGTTGCTCAGGGCGGTGGCGGCGGTGTTGAAACTCGCTGGCGAGGCGCTTCGCGCATGCTGCGCAGCATGGCCAGCTGGATACCTGGCCTCGGGAGTCCGCGACGGGACTTCAATCAGAGCGAGCGGCGAATGCTGGTGGCCCGGTCAAGGGACGCCATGCGTAACCACCTGATAGCCCGCGCTGCCATCACCCGGTTGCGCACCAATGTCGTGGGCACCGGGCTGGTGTGCCGCGCCCAGGTGGACCATGAGGCCCTAGGCCTTACCGAAGAGGAGGCAGACGAATTGAATGGCCGGTTGGACCGGCTTTGGTCGTTGTATGCCGATGATCCGAGAGAGTGTGATGCCGAAGCGACCCTCAATCATTACCAGTTGCAAGCCCTGGTCTTGGTGTCGTCGCTGGTCGCTGGTGATGTGTTGGTGGCCAGCCCGGATCAGGAGCGTCCGGGCTGTGTCTTCAGCACGCGACTACAGTTGATCGAGTCGGATCGGGTCGGCAATCCGAACGGCGGTATGGACCGGGTCAATCTGGTTGATGGCGTTGAGTTCGATTCGCTGGGCGCGCCCGTGGCCTATCACGTCTGCACCGGCTATCCCGGCGAGCATCTAGCCGGTAAGCCACTGAGCTGGGAGCGACTTACCGCTTTCGGTGAGGAGACAGGCCGGCGACGTGTGTTGCACGTCCTGGCGGACAAGGAACGTCCAGGTCAGAAGCGCGGGGCTCCCTACCTGGCGCCTGTGCTGGAGCCGCTGCAAAAGCTCGAGCGCTACAGCAGCGCGGAGCTTATGGCCGCCGTGATCTCCGCAATGTTCACGGTGTTCATCAAAAAGAGCTCTGATTTCCCAACCGGCAACCTGCCAATGACTGCTTTGGCGGACGAGCGCCCTGAAGGCGATGACACCACCGATGGCGAGCTGGCCCTAGGCGAGGGGGCCGTGATTGACCTCGGCGTTGGTGAAGAGCCAGTCGTAGCGAACCCAGGTCGACCCAATGCCCAGTTTGATCCCTTCTTCACCGCCGTGGTGAAAGAGATCGGCGCTGCCCTGGAGCTGCCACTTGAAGAGCTCTTGCTCCATTACAGCAGCAGCTACAGCGCGGCCCGCGCCGCCATGCTTCAGGCTTGGCGTTTCTACAGTCTGCGTCGTTGGTGGCTTGCCTGTGATTTCTGCCAGCCAAGCCGTGAGCTGATTATCGACGAAGCCGTGGCTAGGGGCCTGATTGACCTTCCGGGCTACGGCGACCCAGCCAAGCGCAAGGCCTACTGTCAGGCCATTTGGATCGGTCCGGCCCGTGGGGCTATTGATGAGCTGAAGGAAGCCAACGCGGCCGGTAAGCGCATCGAAATTGGCGTGAGCAACGAAACCCTCGAAACAGCGGCCATGACCGGCGAGCCCTGGCAGCAGGTGTTCCGTCAGCGTGTACGGGAAGTGGAGCAACGCCGCGCTAAAAACCTGCAGGCCCTGCCCAAGAGCGGGCTAGAAAACCCGCCTGACCCCAAATCCGAAGAGGACTGAATATGCCTCGAGCACTTGAGCTGGCTGCGTCGCAGCCTTGGCTAATGCTGCCTGACGCCCTGGAAAACTTGCTGACCATTGCCGACCGTATGGGCGATCCGATGGCCCTGGCGACCCGACGCGGCGAGCGGCTGGAAGATACCCGCAAAGTCACTATGCGAAACGGCGTGGCAGTGATCCCCGTAACTGGGCCGATCTTTCGCTATGCAAACATGTTCACTGAAATCAGTGGCGCTACTAGCACTCAGGTCCTGGGCACGGACATCCAGCGAGCGCTGGACGATCCCAAAGTCCGTTCGATTGTGCTCAACATCGACAGCCCTGGCGGTGTCGCTTCCGGCATCAATGAATTGGCCGAGATGATATTCGCGGGTCGAGAGCGCAAGCGGATCGTCGCGTACATTGGTGGCATAGGGGCGAGCGCTGCGTATTGGATCGCCTCGGCAGCGCACGAGATCGTCATCGACGAAGCCAGTCTGGCCGGCAGCATCGGCGTAGTCGTTGAGGCTGTCGTTGAAAGTGACGCTGCCAACGGCCGCAAGCGCTATCAGATCGTTAGCAGCAACGCCCCGAACAAGCGGCCCGATCTCGCAACCGAAGAAGGGCGCGCCAAGATCGGTGAAACCGTGAATGCCCTCGGTGAAGTCTTCGTCGGCAAAGTGGCGCGAAACCTGAGCACCGACGCCGCCAAGGTCCCCGCAATGGGTGACTTCGGTGGATTACGCGTCGGAGCCGCCGCTGTTGAGTCGGGTCTTGCCCATCGGTTGGGCTCGCTTGAATCCCTCATCACCGAACTGGCCAGACCGGCCATCACTGTCCCAAGGAAAACCACCATGACCACCGTACACACCACGGCGGAGCTGCGTACTGCGCTGGCCGCCGGCACTGATCCGAACTCCATCGAAATCGCCCAGGCCCAGCAGCCTGACCTCGGCGCCATTCGAGCCGAAGGCGCCGCTGCAGAACGCGAGCGCATCAAGGGCATTAACGCCTTGGCCAGCAAAGGCTTCGAGAAAGATATCGAAGCGGCGATTGATGCAGGCACTACGGTCGAGGCCACAGCCTTGCAATTGTTCAAAGCCGCCCAGGATCGCGGGATTTCCCTTTCTGCCATCAAAAGCGATGCACAGGGCGTCACGGCTACAACCCCAAGCGGTGATGGCAAGCAGGGCGAACGCCAGGCAGCCGTCAGTGCAATCGTTGCGGGCGCTTCGCGCCGCTGACAGGAGACATTCATGAGCAACCCGGAACGTAAAACCTACCAGCCGAGCCACCTTTCTGCCGGTGACTTTCCCATTGCAATGGACACCGGTTTGATCGCCGCTGGCCAGACGCTCCTGCGGGGATCTGTCCTGGGGCAGGTAACCAGTTCGAAAGAGTTCGTGCTGTGTAAAACCGCTGCTGAAGACGGCTCCCAGGTGCCTACGGCCATCCTCGACGAGGACGTAGACACCACGGGCGGGGCCAAGAGCGCGCCCGTTCGTTTGACGGGTCAAGTGCTGGGCACCCAGCTCCACCTCGGTGAGGGCCTGACCTTGGCTGCGGCCAAAGCCGCCCTTCGACATTTCTGCATTTTCATCCGCTGACCGGAGCATCTGATGACTGATATTTTTGACACCCTCACCATGCTCGAAGCCGTTGAGCAGATGAATACGCCTCGTCGCTTCTTGATGAACACTTTCTTCAACGGCGGCAACCCCGTTACCTTCGGCACCGAGGCGGTGACCATCGACATCATCAAGGGCCAGCGCAAGATGGCGCCTTTCGTACACCCGTCGCTGCCCGGCAGTGTCTCGCTGCGTAACGGCTTCAGTTCTGAGACGTACAAGCCGCCCTACATCCAGCCTAAGCGCGAGACGCGAGCAGAACAAATCCTCAAGCGTGCTGCCGGCGATAACCCATTCTCCTCACGGACTCCCCTGGAGCGAGCGGGCGAGCAGTTGGGGCGCGACCTGATCGACCTGGACGACGAGATCACTCGCCGTGAAGAGTGGATGTGCGCCCAGGCGCTGAGCACTGGGCGCGTTCGGGTGCTGGGCGATGGCGTGGATGACACCATCGATTTTCTGATGGAGGACAGCCACAAGATCGTCTTGGGCGCTGGGCGTTGGGACACGGCGGACTCCGATCCTATCGCCAACTTGCGGCAGTGGAAACGCCAGATTGCCAAGGATTCCGGGCGCACCGGTAACGTCGCTGTGCTCAGTGGCGAAGCCCAGGATGCTTTCCAGCGCAACGAAACAGTGTTGAAACAGCTCAACTCTCGCCGAGTGGACATGGGCGTGATCAAGCCTGAAGAGCTGCCAGATGGCGTGACCTATCTCGGCTATTTGAACGACCCCGGCATCGACCTGTACGTCTACGACGAGTGGTACCTAGACGATGAGGGTGACGAGCAGCAGATGGTGCCAAGCGGCGGCTTGATGCTCGGCTCGACCTCGACTCGAAACGCGATGCTGTATGGCGCGATCAAGGACATCGAAGCCATTGAAAGTGGCCTGGTCGAAGCGGCCCGTTTCCCCAAAAGCTGGGTCACCCAAGATCCGAGCGCCCGGTGGTTGAAGCTGCAAAGCGCTGCCCTGGCCGGGATGCTAGAGCCTAACGCTTTCGTCTTTGCAAAGGTGGTGTGATATGGCCGCGAAAGCTGAATACGTTGTGATCGAAGGCTGTGTGCAGGACGGTGCTAAGTTGGTGCGGAAAGGCGAAGTGTACGTTCCGCCCAGCATTGAGATCCGGGATCTGTTGCTCGACGAAGGCGTCATTGCCAAGCGCGGCAAGCTGGAGTCTGGATCCTCTACTTCGGATGGCGGAGATAGCTGATGGCTTTCCGTGACCAGGTTGCAGCGATGGATGTGCAGTTGCTGGATGTCCTGGGCGACGAGGCTCTGGTTGACGGGCGTGACTTACCGGTGCCGGGATTCTTCTCGGCGCCCTGGTTGCAACCAAAGGTGGGAAGGATCAACACCGGTATACGCGAGCCAGTGTTCGCCGTCCGTATTGTTGATGCCCACCTCATTTCGGATGGCCAGTTAATCACTGTCCAGCTGATGCCAGAAGACGGCGGCGGGCGTTATGTCATCGTCAAACGTGAGCCGGATGGCACCGGTTGGGTCAACTTGATTCTTCGGGAGGTGCGATGAGCGTCGGCAGTCATGTCAAATCCTCGGCCAGCTCCGGTCTGTTCACGCTGCAACTGGCTCAAGCCGATAAGGATGCGTTCTCCGACTTTGCCGCTCTTGTTCCACAAGCCGCCCGTGCAGCTCAACGGCGAGCACTGAACAAGACGCTGCGTTGGTTGCGCACTCACATTGCACGAGCAGTAGGCCGGCAAGCCCGAATCGCCATCGCCGCTGTGCGTCAGCGACTAAAGGCTTACCCAGTCAACTCCAACGAGCAAGCCAAGTTGTGGTTTGGCGTCAATCCCATTGAGGCCAGTCGCGCAGGCCGGGTACGACAGGGCCGCTCTGGCGTCTCTGTCGCGGGTCGCAAGTATCAGGGGGCGTTCTATCAGACCGTTTATGGCGGCGCGCCTGACATATGGATTCGTACCGCCAGTAAACACTTCAGAGCAAGCGACTATCCCGACAGTGACGTGTCTGGCGGCGGTGGGCCAAGTTCGGGCTGGATTGCCGAGAACGGTAGCCGCTATCCACTGGCCAAGGCCAAGATATCGCTCGACGACGTGCGGCCTCACTTTGAGGAATGGTCGCGTCGTGCGCATCAGCGGCTGCTTGAGATCCTGGAGCAGGAGATGAATTTCGAGCTGCAAAAATACTTGAGGAAATCAGCCCATGTCTGATCCCATCATTCCTCTCGACCACCTTTACTCAGCCATTGAAGAACAGATCGCCCAGGCTATTCCCGGCTTGGCATACATCTGCACCATGCCCGACATGCTGCAGCACGTACCCATCCCTGCAGTTGTGCTTGAGCTGGTCGAGCTGGAGCCCGGTCGGGACCCCGGCACAGGCGAAGTCGGAGTCGAGGCGCGTTTCGAAGCGCGCATCATCGTCGGCAGCGATCACGAGCACTGCCAGCAGGTAGCGGCTTTCATCGCGGCTCAGCTAATCATTGTGCTGCGCATGCAGACATGGGGATTGGCGGTCGAGCCGGCAGAGTTCGTCCAGGCATCACAGGACTGGACCCGGCCGGAGCTCGACAGCTATGCGGTGTGGGTCGTTGAGTGGACCCAGGGTATTTACTTAGGCAGGGAAGAGTGGCCGTGGCCGAATCAGCCCCCAGGTACTTTGCTCTGGGGCTTCAGCCCTGACACTGGCCCTGGTAGCGAGGAAAGCTATCAACCACCGGAGGAAATGGCATGAGCTACCCCAGTGCGCAGCATGACCGCATGCTGGCCGGCCTGGTCAAGGATTGTTATGTGGTCGCGCTGGATCTGACCGCTTCGCCACCCGCATGTCGGGTGTCGGATGGGGACTGGGTCAGTGCCTGGGTGCGTTGGCACAGCATCGCCGCCGGCAAAGCCCGTCATTGGCGAGCCCCCAGCATGGGCGAGCAGGGAACTCTGGTAAGTGCCAGCGGCGATGTGGCGCAGGGCACATTTATCCCGGGCCTCTATGGCGATGCCGGGGCACCGCCGGACAACCGCGACCACGTCGAGGTATGGCGCTTCGAGGATGGGGGCTCGCTGGTCTATGACTGGCAGGCCGGCACCTACATCATCACCGTGCCAAGCGGTACCGTGACGATCAAAGTCGGCGGAACCGAAGTGGTCGTAACGGACAGCGAGATCAACGCCACGGCAGGCGATATCACCCTGACGGGCAATGTGCTGATCAACGGCCCGTTGCAGGTCACGGGCGATATCAACGGCGGCGGAAAAATCATCGATACCGGTGGCAACACGCCGAACCACAAACACTGACTCCGACATTTATCCATAGCCCGCCACGTGCGGGCTTTCGCATTTCTGGAGCTGCCCAAATGAGCAAAACGCGAACAGACACCGAGCGGCCAACTGCCGTCGCGGCGGTGCCTGAGCCCGTCCAAACCGAGTCGTCGGCCCCCATCGGACCGGCACGAGTGTTTCGTGACACCCGATACACCTCACGCACGCTGATCATGCCGGACGGCAGCAGCTTGCCGATCATCGCCGGCCAGGTCACAGCCTGCGGCGATGATCAATACGCCTTTCTCAAGGCCCACCCGGATATGCAACAGCTGACGGAGTAATTCCATGATCGGAGTGGACCGTCGCACGGGGCAGCCGCTGTCCGGGCAGGCGCATTTGCGGCAGTCCATTGAGGACATTCTGAGCACGCCTGTCGGCAGCCGCCGCATGCGGCCAGAGTACGGCAGCCAAATGCGTCGCTATGTCGACCTGCCAGTTAATGAGGGCTGGAAAAGCGCGGTACAGGCTGAAGTCGCTCGTGCCCTCGGGCGCTGGGAGCCCCGTTTGAAACTTGAACGTGTCCGGGTCATTGCGGTGGTGGATGGACAAATCACCTTGCAACTGACGGGCTCTTACATTGGCGATGGCGTGGTGCTGGAGGTGAACGCATGAGCACTATCGACCTTTCGGCGTTGCCGGCACCACAGGTGCTGGAGAGTCTGGATTTTGAAGAGTTGTATCAGGGCGAGCTGGCGACGTTCCGCGACTACATGGGCGATAACTGGACCGCTTTCCTTGAAAGCGATCCGGTGACCAAGCTGCTGGAGCTGGGCGCCTATCGACGCATGCAGAATCGGGCGAGGGTCAACGACGCGGCCAAGGCACTGTTTCTGGCTCATGCCACTGGTGCTGACCTGGTGCAGTTGGCCGCGAACGTGAACCTTGAACGGCTGGTCATTCAGGCCGAGGACCTGTCCGCCGTGCCGCCGGTGTCGGCGGTGCTGGAAAGCTACGACGCACTGCGCGAGCGCATCCAATTGAGGTACGAAGGGCTGACCACTGCTGGGCCTCGGAACAGTTACATCCTGCATGCCCGTAACGCCTCGGGCCTGGTGGCAGACGCCACGGCCGAAAGCCCGGCGCCGGCCGAGGTGGTCGTGACGGTACTGTCCCTGGAGGGCGATGGTACGGCCAGCCCCGAGTTGTTGGCCGAGGTGGACACTCACCTCAACGACGAAGATCGGCGGCCTGTTGCTGATCGGCTGACGGTGCAGGGCGCCGAGATCCTGCCTTATCGAATCGATGCCGTGGTGTACATGGCCGGTAATGGCCCGGAAAACGAGGCAGCGCTGGCCGAATGCAATGCGCGATTGCAGGCCTGGATCAACCCCCGGCGCCGCTTAGGCGTTGAGGTGGCCCGTTCGGCGATTGATGCACAGATCCACGTCAGTGGCGTGGCCCGGGTCGAGATCCCTGGATGGGTGGACATCCGCCCAACCAAAGCCCAAGCGGCGTGGTGCACGGGGTTCACCATAACGCGGGGTAGCAAATGAAAAGTCTGCTTCCCCTCAACAGCACGCAGGTCGAACGGGCAATTGAAGCGGCTATCGACGAAACAACGCAGATACCGCTTCGAACCTTATACAACCCGGACACCTGCCCGGCGCACCTGCTTTACCAACTGGCTTGGGCCTGGTCCGTGGACCGCTGGGACGAGGCATGGCCCGAAGAGATCAAGCGTTCGGTGATTCGCTCTTCGTTCTACGTCCATGCCCATAAAGGAACCATCGGCGCCTTGCGCCGGGTGGTGGAACCGTTCGGTTATCTGATTGAGGTAGTCGAGTGGTTCAAGACTGAGCCCATGGGGGTGCCTGGAACGTTCGCCTTGAAGATCGGTGTTTCCGATGAAGGCATCAGCGAAGAAACCTATCAGGAACTGACGTGGCTGATCGATGACGCCCGGCCGGTCAGTCGCCACATGACCGGACTGGCGATCAGCCTCGAAACTCGGGGGAAATTGAACATCGGTGTTGCCCTGTATGAGGGCGACGAAATCGACGTGTACCCGCCGATCATGCGTGACATTGAAGTCACCGGATCCATCGGCGTGGTAGGGCGCGAACACACCATAGACACCTTGGACGTTTACTAATGATTGATCAGACCTCGCAATTTTTCGCGATTCTCACGAACGTTGGAGCGGCGAAACAGGCGAATGCCGATGCCCTTGGCATTCCTTGGAAACTTAGTGAAATGGGCGTGGGCGATGCCAACGGCACCGACCCGACTCCAAGCGCGGCTCAAACGTCTCTTATCAACGAATGGCGCCGTCGGCCGCTGAATCAGCTTTTCATTGATCCGGTCAATCCGGCGGTGATTATCGCCGAGCAAGTGATTCCGGCCGATGAGGGTGGATACTGGATTCGTGAAATCGGCCTGTACGACGCTGACGGTGACCTGGTGGCGGTCGCGAACTGCCCGCCGAGTTTTAAGCCGATCATGTCGCAGGGCTCGGGCAGGACCCAAGTCGTTCGGATGAACTTCATTGTCAGCAGCACGGGCAATATCACGTTGAAGATTGACCCTTCTGTGGTGTTGGCGACACGGGAGTTTGTCGAAAGACGAATCCAGGAAGAACTCTACAAGCTCGATAACAAGCAGTCGGTGCGCGCTGCGACTACGGCCAATATTGCGTTGACTGGGCTTCAGACCATCGACGGCGTTAGCCTGCTCGCAGGCGACCGGGTGTTGGTGAAGAATCAAGCGGCCTCCAAGGACAACGGCATCTACATTGTTGGCGTAGCGGCATGGCAGCGTGCGCCGGATGCTGACAGCAGTGCTGAAGTTACCTCGGCGATGATTCTGTCCGTTGAGCAAGGCGCTACGCTGGCCGACACTCGCTGGCAGTTGGTAACGGATGGGGCGATTGTCCTAGGTACCACGTCGCTGACTTTTCAGAACATCACCCAGGGGTTCGCAACCATAAATTCCCCGGCGTTGGTGAACCCAACGGCAAACACTCCGCCTCAGTTTGATAACTCGAAGGCGCTGGCCACTTCCGAGTTTGTAAAGAGGATGGGGCTTGAATACCGGGATTACACCAACTACACGGCGACGACGACACTAACCGCCGCTGACATTGGCAAGGTGGCTGCGTTTGGTAGCGCTGGGTCAGTGACCGCCACTCTCCCAACTGGCGGGCAAATTCCACGGGGGGCGGTGGTCAAGATCCTGTGCAGCATGGGCACGGTAACGGTAAAGGCCGCCGCTGGCGATTCAATCGATGCCATTAACTTCGTCGGCAACATCTCCATGGCTCAAGGTGATACCGCCGAGTTTATTCGTATCGACTCGCTGTGGCGGTTAATGGGCGGTAGTGTCTCGCTGAAATATGCGGCCGTCATGTCTGGCCCTAACTGGATCACTCCGCCGCAATTTGACAGCAGCAAATCGCTGGTGACTTCAGAGTTTGTGCAGCGCGAAAAAGGGAGTTTTGCCGGCAGTGCGGGGATTGCGGGAGGCAATGTCACCTTAACGGCGGCGCACGTCGGCACACGAATTGAGATGTCCGCCAACGGCACGTTGACATTGCCCAGGGCAAGTGCGCTGCCCAAGGGGTCGTCAATTCTGATTACCACTTCCAGTGCAGTCGACGCGGCCAAATTGGCGCTCATGGCAGGTGACTCGCTGGCTATCAATAACGTTGCTGTCGCGTCGCCTTACACCATGGTCATGGGGTCGGACATATTGTTGGTGTCGGATGGTGCGATGTGGCGGGCTCACGCAAGTCTTGAGTGTTTGCGAACGTCTTCGCTGTTTGCCGCCATGTTTGGAGCTAACGGCCACCAAGTTTTGCCCAGCGGATGGATATTCAAAATCGGGCACGCATCAACGGACACCTCAACGGGAACTGTGCCGGTAACTTTCCCCACTGCATTTCCTACGGCCTGCATGTTCGTGGGAGCCATGTATGCCGGGGCCAGTGCGGCGCCGAATCCAAGTGTTTGTCAGTGCGGACAACCGACCCGTACGGGATTTACGGGCTACATAACGAGTGTGGCTAGCAATACTTCGGCTGTTACTACGGGTGGCTACAACTGGTTGGCCATCGGCTATTGAGGGTATCTATGTTCGCTAAATGGATTGAGGAAGACGGTCGATTTGCCTTCGAGGTAACGGATAACGGGGGCATCGAAATATCTGAAGAAGATCACGCAGCACTATTCGAGCCGCGCCAGGTGGTCAAGATTATTGGAAAGGGTGCTGATGGCCTACCGGAGTTGCAGGACCCGCCACAGCCGACCGTAGAGGAGCTAGCGGGTATCGAGCGGGCTTGGCGTGATAATCAACTTTCGCTTACTGATGGGGTTGTGACACGCCATCGCGACGAACTGGAAGAAGGCGTAGAGCCTACATTGACTGCCGAGCAATACGTCGAGCTTCAGGCGTACCGTCGTGCGCTTCGCAACTGGCCGGAAGCGGGCGAGTTCCCGTTGATTGATCATCGACCGCCGCCGCCCCTTTGGCTGGCTGGCCAGGTCCAATAAGCACCCCGCACTGACGGGGCGTTTTCTTTTCCGCTTCACCAAAAACAAGGCCTCGCACTGCGGGGCTTTTTCGTATCTGGAGAATCTATGAGCTTCTTTCACGGCGTTACCACCACGAACGTCGACACCGGCGCTCGTGTCATTGCGTTGCCTTCGTCCTCGATCATTGGACTGGTTGACACCTTTGTGCCGGCGCCGGCCTACAGCGCGCAGCCCAACGATCTGGTGATGATCACCAACGAGCGCGAAGCGGTGGCCGCCTTCGGGCCTGACTCGGCAATGACCAAAGCCTGCCAAGCCATCTACACCCGAGCCAAGGCGGTGATCGTGGCCTGCGGTGTGGCCAAGCTGGAAAATCCAGCCGAACAAACCTCGGCCATCATCGGTGGCGTACAAGCCAACGGTAAGCGTACCGGCCTGCAAGCGCTGCTGGACGGCAAGAGCCGGTTCAACGCGCAGCCGCGGCTGTTGGTGACTCCCAAGCACAGTGCGACACAGGCTGTCGGTACCGCCCTGGTCGCGCTGGCCGACAAGTTGCGAGGGCTCGCCATCCTCGACGGTCCGAACACCACCGATGAGGCAGTGATGGCCTACGCCGAGAACTTCGGCGCCAAGCGGGCGTACTTGGTTGATCCAGGCGTGCAGTATTGGGACACCACGGTGGACGCCACGGTCGACGCGCCGGGCTCTGCCTGGGTGGCTGGCTTGTTTGCCTGGACCGACAGTGAATACGGCTTTTGGGCATCGCCTTCCAACAAGGAGTTTGTCGGCATCACCGGTACCACGCGGCCCATCGAGTTTTTGGACGGTGACGAAACCTGCCGGGCCAACCTGCTCAACAACGCCAACATCACCACGATTATCCGTGATGACGGTTTCCGCCTGTGGGGTAACCGCACCCTGTCGAGCGATCCGAAGTGGGCGTTCGTCACTCGCGTACGGACGATGGACATCGTCATGGACGCGATCCTCTACGGCCACAAATGGGCGGTCGACCGCTCCATCACCGCGACCTACATCAAGGACGTGACCGAAGGTCTTCAAGCGTTCATGCGCGACCTGAAAGCCCAGGGCGCGATCATCAACTTCGAGGTTTTTGCCGACCCGGAGCTGAATACGGCCAGCCAGCTGGAGCAGGGCAAGGTGTACTGGAACATCCGCTTCACCGATGTTCCGCCGGCAGAAAACCCCAACTTCCGCGTAGAGGTCACCAATCAATGGCTGACCGAAGTGCTCGACACCGCCGCTTAAGGAGCGATCTCGATGGCAATGATTCCCGAAACCCTGGCGAACCTGAACTTGTTCGCCGATGGCGTCAGCTTCCAAGGCGACGTGCCGAGCCTGACGCTCCCCAAACTCACGCTCAAGATGGAAGAGCATCGCGGCGGCGGCATGGACGCGCCGGTCGAGCTGGACATGGGCATGGAAAAACAAGAGGCGAACTTCACCACTACAGGCGTTCGTCGTGAGTCGTTGAAGTTCTTCGGCTTGGCCGACGGCACGGCGTTCAACGGAACGTTCCGGGGAGCCTACAAAGGGCTCAAAGGCAAAGTCACGCCGGTCATCGTCACCCTGCGCGGCACGTTGAAAGAAGTCGACATGGGCGACTGGAAGCCGGGCGACAAGGCCGAGATCAAGCACTCCATTGGGCTGACGTACTACAAGCTCGAAGTGGACGGCCGAACCGTCTACGAGATCGACCCCATCGGCATGCGCCGCGTGATTAATGGCGTTGATCAACTGGCTGCCCAGCGCTCCGCATTGGGCCTTTAACTCCTCTTGATACCCCGCCTGGTGATTCGCCCGGGCGGCGGTTCCTCTTTTTAAGGACACACCTCTATGAGCAGTATCGCAATTCCAAGCTGGATGACCCTCACCGCTGATCGCGTCACCGTGAAACTGACTGTGCCATCTGAAGCCAACGGCGTGCGTGTCGATACGCTGAGCCTCCGAACACCGACCGTGCGTGACCTTCGCATTGCCCGCCAAACAGCGCCCAATGATGAGGAGCAACAAGATCTGAACTTGTTCGCCTCCCTGGCCGAAGTCGGGACCAAGGATTTGGATGGCTTGACGCTGAAGGACTTCAACCGCATACAGGCCGGCTATTTTCGCCTGGTGCGAGAAGATGAACTTCAGCCCCAAGGTGCAGAAGCAACTGGCTAAGCGTCTTGCCACCGAACTGAACTTTTCCGCCGCTGAAATCCTGGCCATGCCGTTCTCCGACATGGTCTGGTGGCTCTCAGACTGAACAAGGGGTAGACGATGGCTAGCAAACTGGCGTTATCGCTAGTGATTGGCGGCGCCGTCAGTTCGACGATGGCGTCTGCCTTCCGCACGGTTGATGGCCACATCAAAAAGCTGGAGGAAAAAGGCAGTAAGGCCAAGGTGCTCAAGAGCACCATTGGCGAAACCATCCGCCTGCGCGATGAATGGAAGCGGGCGCACGACAGCGGTGCTGCTTCGGCGGATGGTCTGTTGCGCAAGCTCAACGGCAACCTTGACGCCCTGCGTAAACAGGGCGTGGAGGTGGGCAGGCTGGGGCAGGAGTACCAGCGCCTCGGCCGCGCAGCCAAAACCGCCGATCTGCAGCTCAAAGGTCACCAGCAGCTCGATGCCGGCAAGAAAGGGCTTACGTCGAGCATTAGTCAAGGTGTTGTCGCCACCGGTCTTGCAGCGATTCCGACCAAGGTCAGCGCGGATTATCAGGCGATCATCCGCGACATTGCGATCAAGGCGGATGTGGTCAACAAGCCGCAAGAAACACAGCTTAGCCAGACAGTGATCCAGACCTCCCGCGATACGGGCATGGCCCGTAACGACGTGGCGGACCTGGTAAACCAGCTGGTTGGTGCCGGTATGGACCTCAAGCAGGCTATGGCCTACGCGCCGACGGCGGCGAAGTTTGCCATCGGCCAGGGCGCCTCCGGCGTCGACACGGCCAGCATGATCATGGCGCTACAGCAGAACGCCAAGATCACTGACCCCAAGGTAATGCAACAGGCCCTGGAGGCCATCGCCTACCAAGGACAGGCGGGGAGCTTCGAGGCCAGCGACATGGCCCGGTGGTTCCCGCAACTGCTGGCCAGCATGGAGAAGAACGGCAGCACCGGCATGGAGGCGGTCAGCTCCTTGGGCGCGATGCTTCAAGTCCAGATGAAAACGGCCGGCGGCTCGGACGAAGCGGCCAACAACCTGAAAAACTGGATGGAGAAAATCGGTTCGGGCGACGTGGTCAAGGCGTACAAGGACGCCGGCATTGACTATCAAGGCTCCCTGAACACTGGCATTCAGAAGGGCATGTCGACCCTGGAATCCAGCTTCGCCCTGGCGATGAAATACATCCAGGCCACCGACCCGGCGAAAGCCGGGAAGATGGCCGAGGCCCAGGCTAAGATCAGCAAGGAGACGGATCCGGAGAAGGCCAAGGCTGCGCTCGATGCGCTGGAGAAATCCCTGCGGACCGGTGACCTGTTCGCCGACATGCAGGTCAAGGCGGCGCTCACGGCCTACTCGCAAAACAAGTCGCTGTACGAGCAGTTGAAAAAGGATTCCCAGTCTTCTGGCGGGATCCTCGATAAGAACTTGGCCGAGCGGCGCGAAACGTCGAAACAGATGTGGGATGAGCTGGGCCAGGCGGTCAGCGATGGCATGCGTAGCGTGGGTGACGCCATCCGCCCGGCGACTGACGCGGTCGCCCAGGGTCTGACGTCAATTGTGCGTGGGTTGACCAAGCTTTCCGATGGCTCGCAACCGGTGGTGCTTGGCATTGCTGCTATCACCACCGGCCTGTTGGCCCTCAAGACGGCTGCCAGCGCGGTGAAGATTGGCAAGGGGCTCTACAACATATCGCGTGGTCGAGCGATGGAACGAGGCGTGGGTGCCCTTGGTGATGCGGCTGCCAAAGCTCCGAAAACCGGTATCAAGACGGTGGATAAGGGCCTCGGCGTACTCGGTAAGCTGATGGGAGCGGGCAATGATTCCGGTGGGGGGCTGAGCACTGAGCCGCAACGTGTGTTCGTCGTCAACGCTGATGCGATAGGCCGAGCAGGCTCTGGTCCAAGCTCAGGCCCCGACGGTGCAGGCAGACGTCAGCGTGGACGACGCGGTCGCCGTTCCGGCATCGGAAACCTTCCACGTCGCCGATTGCCCGGCCGGGCGTCGAATATCCCGTCCGTATCGGCTCCTGCCGCCGTTTCTATGATGCCAAAGGTTGGCCTGTTGGCTGCTGCGCCTATTGCCGCTGCGGCGGAGGCGGTGCCCGATAGCTCGCTCGGCCGTGCGGTTCAGTCGATCAGGGGCGTCACCCGAGCCACCAAGCGTCTCCCCGGCGGTTCGGTATTAGATGCCGGGGTGGGAGTTATCGATACCGCGCTTAACGCCAAGACCCAAAACGAAAAAGCCGAGGGATACGGCGGTGCTGCGGGTGGTTTCGCGGGCGCCCTGGCCGGCGGTGCAGCAGGTGCCGCTATCGGTTCGGTGGTGCCGATCATCGGTACGGCCATCGGCGGCGCAATCGGTGCCGCGCTGGGCGGCCTGGGTGGCGAAAGCATCGGCAGCTTCTTGGGTAAGTCCTGGTTTGGCAGTGAGGCCAAGGCGGAAGAGGCCAAGCCTGCCGAGGTCGCCAAGCCAGCTGACCCCACACCGCCCGTGCCGCCAAAGGTTGAGCAAGCTTTCAGCTTTGCGCCGAATGTCTCCATCACTGTTCAGGGCGATGTTAAAGATCCTGCGCAGCTGGCTCGGGAGCTGGAGCCGCATTTGCGTCAGCTCATGGAGGCTTTCTCTCGGGAGACGCTCGCTCGACAGTCGTCGAGCCAGTTGTTCGATGCCCCTCACGTTTAAGGAGGTGCCATGGCCTACATGGAGCAACTGCAATCGGTGTTCAAATCACTGCTTGCAGCGGGGGAGGCTGGCCGTACCAGTCTCGACGGCATGCTGGGCCCACTCAATGGTGCAATCAGCGACATGACGGGCGCAGCCTCGGAGCTGGAGGGGGTGCCATTCATTGGGCCTGCCATCGGCGCCAAGATGCAACGGACCATGCGGGCAATCAACGCGGCGCAGTCCACCGTGGGCCAGGTGGCGGCGAAGTACAACCAAGCCGTCAGCGCAGCCGGCCAAGTCCAAGAGCGGCTGGGTTCGCTCAAGGAACAGGCAGGCAAGGCGGGTGCGGCGATTAATCGCATCGCCGGCCAAGTGAGCCCATCGCTGAGCAACATCATGCCCACGGGGTCATTTGCGCCCCAGCTGACACCAGCTGCCGAGGCGGTGAAGCCGTTCCCGCACCTGCTGATCATGCAGCCCCTGGAGCCGAACGCGCCGCCGTATTACTTCAACCTGGATACGGCGGCTTTCGAGGAGCTACGTCGGCAGACGTCGTTTCGCTGGGCAGGCCAGGAACGGCTGACACGTAGCATCGCCCAGCAAGCGGTCGGCCAGGGAGAGGACAAGATCAGCCTCAAGGGCGCGATTTTTCCGGGCTTCAAAGGTGGGCTCAAACAGCTGGACACTCTGCGCACCATCGGGCGGCGTCTGCAGCCGGTGAGCCTGACCACTGGCTACGGCGAAGTGCTCGGCACCTGGTGCCTGCTCAACATCGAGGAAGATCAAAGCAACCTGCTCGCGGGTGGCATTCCGCGTAAGCAGTCCTTTTCACTGGAGTTTGTAAGCTATGGCGACGACCTGCAGAACGTCTGACGGGGATCTGTTGGACACCGTCTGTCATCACTACTACGGCCACCTGAATGGCACGGTAGAGGCCGTGCTTGCCGCCAATCAAGGCTTGGCCGATGAGTCACAACCGTTTCGTGCCGGTGTGATCATCCTGCTGCCAGATCTGCCAGCGCAGACGCTAGAGGATATCCAGCTATGGGATTAACCAACGCCGTCGCACGTCGCAAGCCCCGCCCTGCGCGGGGGTTCTCTTTTCTGGAGTATCACCATGAAGCCGACCTATCGCATCGTTGCGGACGGCAAGGACATCACCGCGTTGATCAATGACCGGTTATTGAGTCTGCGCACCTCGGATAAGCCGGGCATGGATTCGGACGACTTCGAGTTGCGGATTGATGATCGTGATCAAGCGGTTGCGCTGCCCCCGCGGGGGGCGGGTGTCGAGGTTTACCTGGGATACACCGGCCAGGCCCTGACCCGTTTGGGGCGCTACACCGTCGACGAGATCGAGTTGTCGGGGCCGCCTGATACGTTGGTGATTCGGGGTAAAGCCAGTGACATGCGCGGCAGCGGCAAGACCGTGCGCAGCGGGTCCTGGGAAAACGTGCCCCTGCAGCAAATTGTCCGCGACGTGGCCGCTCGGAACGGCTGGCAGCCAGTGTGCCCAGTGCAAACCAAAGTGCCCCGCGTCGACCAACTCAACGAGTCGGATTACAACTTCATCACCCGCCTTGCCAAACAATATGACTGCACGGCCAAGCTGGCCGACGGCAAACTGTTGGTCATGCCTAGACAGGGCGGCCAGACCGCGAGCGGCAAGAACCTGAGCCCTGTAGTTCTGAGGCGCTCTGATCTGAGCCGCTATCAATTCCGTCTCGGTGACCGTAATACGCAAAAGGCGGTACGCACCAAGCACCAGGACAAAAAATCCGGCGCGCTTAAGGTGGTCGAGCTGGACAACGATGACCTGCCGAACGGCCTACCAGCGGTGCATACCGACCGGCATATCTACCCTAACAAATCAGCCGCCGAGCAGGCCGCCAAGGCGCGCTTGGCCGCCTTCAATCGCAGCAGCGCCGGGGTCCGTCTGGAAATGGCCGGGCGCACCGATGTATTTGCCGAGCGGTCGATCATCGTCCAGGGGATCAAGCCCGGGCTTGATGGTGAATACCTGGCTGAGGCGGTGGAGCAACTGTTCACCTCCAGTGGCTGGACCACCACCGTCGAGTGCAACGGCGGCAAGAAGGGCAAGGCCAATGCCAAAGGTAAGAAAAAGAAGAAGGAAGCCAAGCCGGTCAAGGTCGTCCAGCTTTAGATGCGCCAAGCACCACCCTCAAACACAACCGCAACCCGCCATCGAGCGGTTTTTTTTTGGAGCCACCATGCCACTCACCGAGCAGCAACTACAACGGATCATGCCCAACGCCCGCCGCCAAGCGGGCGTTTTTGTATTGGCCCTGAACGCCGCCATGGCCCACCGACAGATCGATACGCCCAAGCGACAGGCGGCATTCCTGGCCCAGGTTGGGCATGAGTCCGGCCAACTGCAGTACGTGCGGGAGCTGGGCGGCGTTCAATACCTCAGCAAATACGACACCGGTTCGCTGGCTTCGAAGCTCGGCAACACCCCCGAACTCGACGGAGATGGCCAGCGCTATCGTGGTCGCGGCTTAATCCAGATTACCGGTGCCCACAACTACCTACGCTGCAGCTTGGCGCTGTTCGGTGACGAGCGCCTGTTGCGTACGCCTGAACTACTGGAGCTGCCCCAATGGGCGGCCGAGTCGGCTGCATGGTTCTGGTGGGTCAGGGAATTGAACGTGTTGGCTGATCGGGGTGAGTTCGAAACGATCACCCGGAAAATCAACGGCGGGCTCAACGGCCTGCAGGATCGCCTGCAGCTGTGGGAGCGGGCGAGGGCAGTGCTATGCGTCTCGTCGACCTGATCCCGCTGCAATACCGCGTGCTGGTCGCCGTGCTTCTGTTGTTCGCTCTGGTCGCCGTTTCGGCGGCCATTGCCTGGACTGTCCAAGGCTGGCGATACGGTCTGCAGCTGGAAAAACAAGCCCGGCTCCACACCGAAACCCTCAACCAGGTCACCCTGGCCTCGGCCGCGCTGCAGCGTACCGAGCAGGACAAGCGCCTGGTCCTGGAACAGCAGCTGGCCGCCAATGACCAAACCCACTATCGAGCCCTAACCGATGCCCTACGTGATCAAGATCGCCTGCGTGATCGCCTCGCTACTGCTGATGTCCGGCTGTCAGTCCTACTCGACGCCACCGATACCGCCAGCGGTTGTGCAGTGCCAGCCACCACCAGCGCCGGCGGCGTGGTTCATGGAACCACACGCGCCCGACTTGACCCGGCGCATGCTCAACGAATTATCGGCATCACCGATGTCGGCGACCGGGGGCTGATAGCCCTGGCGGCCTGCCAGGCCTACGCCAAAGAAGTTTCAACACCGAAGTGAAAAGGAGCGACCGGGCCGGATGCGCCAACATCCGACCCGGTCGCCGTCCCTGCAGATGTCCCTGCAAGTCCAGCCAAGGCTCCTGCTCCGTGCACAAAGCGCGGCGAGCCTAGCACCTGTTTATCCATACAGTAAAGGTCTTGCTTTCAATGAGTTCACCCATCATCCCTTGGATGGGCGGCAAGCGCCGCCTAGCCGACCGCCTCATTCCGCTTTTTCCGCCTCACAAATGCTATGTTGAAGTCTTCGCCGGCGGTGCCGCGCTTTACTTCATGCGACCCCAGGCCGCTCCGGTTGAAGTCCTGAACGACATCAACGGCGACTTGGTGACGCTCTATCGCGTCGTGCAGAACCACCTAGAAGAATTCGTGCGCCAGTTCAAATGGGCTCTCAGCTCCCGCCAGGTGTTCGAGTGGCAGAAAATGACCCGTCCCGAAACCCTCACCGACATCCAGCGCGCTGCCCGTTTCTTTTACCTGCAGCACCATGCCTTCGCCGGTAAGGTCACCGGGCAGACGTTTGGCACCGCGACCACTGGCCCGGCCATCAACCTGCTGCGGATCGAGGAGAACCTCTCGACCGCATGGCAGCGACTGTCCGGCACCTACGTCGAAAACCTCCCCTGGCTTGATTGTGCTGAGCGCTATGACCGCGCCCATACGTTCCACTACATGGACCCGCCGTACTGGCAGACCGCTGGTTATGGCGTGGACTTCCCGTTCGAGAATTACGAGCGGATGGCTGACTTCATGCGCCGCTGCAAAGGCAAGGTCATGGTCAGCATCAACGATCACCCGGATATCCGGCGTGTGTTTGAAGGCTTTCACTTCGAAACGTTGGACATACGCTACAGCAACACGAACCAGCGTCAGGGCAAGGCCGAGGTCAGCGGCGAACTCGTGATCATGAACTGGGAATCTGCATCGTTGGGAGGACTTTTTTAATCACAAGGTGAGTCCACGAAGCTAGTTTTCCCCGTCGACATTCATGATGTCTTTCCCGGTTCTGTATTTTTGGACCTCTCGGACAAGCGCAACTCTCTCAGCAGATAGCTGTGCGTTCATCTCGATTAGGCCTGTGATATTCCTCTGTGCGTTACGGAGCAGAACGCGCAGGTCGGCCATTTCGCCCTCCAGCATGTTCACATAATGCGCCCGCGTTTCTTCGAGTGTCGGCGAGCCGAGCCAGTGGTCTGTGTCTTCAATTTCGTACTGGTCCATGACCGATACCTTGTATAGCTGTTTGGATATACAGTAATCGAGGCAGTAAGCGCTGGACGATAGCAACCCGACGAAATGCAGATGCGGACCAAGGCAGTGTACGACTACCACCTGTGGAGGCGGTACGACTCATCCGCTTGTCCGAATTCCCCTACAAAGAAATTGACCGCAAAACTTGTACAACGTTAACTGTATATCTGTACAGGTTTCGGAAGTCGTGCGTGATGAGCTTTTCAATTTTAGGTCCTATCGCCGAAGGCGGCTTAAAGCTGCCTCTCTGTTCGTTTCGAGTACCCGCCGGGTTTCCGTCTCCGGCAGCGGACCACATCGAAGCGCACATCTCGTTGGATGAGGTTCTCAACATACGCGCCCCGCATGTCTACCTGGTGTCCATCGCCGGGGAAAGCATGCAAGGGGCTGGGATCTTTGAAGGGGACCTAGCCGTCGTGGACCGTGCGATTGAACCTGCGCATGGCCACATCGTCGTGGCGCTGCTGAACAACGAACCCGTATGCAAACGCCTTTGCATACGTGGGAAGGAGGTGATTCTCCTGTCGGAGAACCCAAAGTACCCACCGAGGTACGTGCTCGAGGGCGACGAGCTGGTCATCTGGGGCGTCATCACCTGCAGCGTGCGCAGCCATGTCTAAAGCCCAGCCCGTTTTCGCCCTGATCGACTGCAACAGCTTCTACGCCAGTTGCGAAAGAGTGTTCCGTCCGGACCTGGCCCGCGTGCCCATTGTGGTGCTGAGCAACAACGACGGCTGTGTGATCGCTCGCAGCTACGACGCCAAGCCCTACGTAAAGATGGGCGAGCCGTATTTCCAGATCAAGCACAAGCTGCAGAAACACGGCATTGTCCCGTTCTCGTCGAATTACGCGCTCTATGGGGACATGAGTGAGCGGGTCATGACGCTCATTGAATCGATGGTGCCCGCAGTTGAGGTCTATAGCATCGACGAAGCCTTCGCGGATCTGACCGGCATTGACGGCCGGGATGCCCTTGGCCGGAAGATCCGTAGTCAGGTGCTGCGCTGCACTGGTATTCCCGTCGGGGTAGGGATCGCTCACACCAAGACCCTGGCGAAGCTGGCCAATCACACCGCCAAGCGGCTCCAGGTGCAAACGGGCGGCGTGGTCGATATATGCGACCCGTTCAAGCGCGACTGGGTGCTGCGCAACACCGACGTGTCCGAAGTCTGGGGAGTCGGTCGCAAGATGAAACTTCACCTGGACGCCATGGACATCAAAACCGCGATGGATCTGGCGAAGGCCGACCCTTGGACACTACGTAAGAAATTCAGCGTGGTGATAGAGAAGACGGCCCGCGAACTCGCCGGCACGCCATGCCTGGAGCTAGATGAGCCGGACCCGCCGAAACAGGAGATCTGCTGTAGTCGGATGTTCGGGAAGCGGCTCACGGAGCTGACGCCGATCAAGGAGGCGGTGGCCACCTACATGATGCGAGCCTCGGAAAAGCTCAGGGCGCAGAAGTCGCTGTGTAAGAAGGTCCGTGTCAGCATCCGCACCGGCATGTTCAACCCGGAGGAGGCGAAGTACGCCAACGGTGTGCTGATCGACATGCCGTACCCCACGGACGATGGGCGGCTGCTGACCAAGGCTGCGGTAGATGCACTTGACCGGGTTTTCCGACCAGGCTTCAAGTACAGCAAGGCCGAGGTGCTGTTGATGAACCTCTGTCAGCGAGGAGAGTACACCGACGACCTGTTTGCCACCTCGCAGCCTGTCGACGCCACGAAGTTGATGGCGGTGTTGGACCAGATCAACGGACGCTGGGGCAGGGGGACGATGCGTTCAGCCTGCGTGCCTGCAAATCCTGAATGGGCCATGCGCCGGGAGATGATGAGCCAGAGCTACACGACTAAGCTGGATCAGCTGTGGCAGGTGTCCTGTCGATGATTAATAGCCGTACCCACCGCTCTGCTTTCTTCGTTCTGGCTGTACGACCGTCTTTCTGCACGAGAGGCGTAGGAAGCGACGCAGCAAAAGTTGAGTGCGCTACGCTTAGCTAAGCGTTACGTGATCATAGTAGAATCGCGATATAAGGGAATATTCGTTTGTGGTGGCTGCTTCTGAAAGCCGGTTCAGGCAGGGACAGACTATGATCACAAATTGGATAGAGATCGGCTTTGAAGGCGAAGTGTTGATCGTCGAGGATGATGAAACGCTGCGTTTGATCATGGTCGAAATCTTGGAAGACGTCGGAGCAAGAACTGTCGCTTTCGGATCAGCCGATGACGCACTGATTTACCTTCTTCAATCTCAAGTCCAATGTTGCCTTGTGATTGTTGACTACGGTGTTCCTGGGCAAATCAATGGTATGGATTTCATCCGGATGGTAAGGGGGAAATGGCCTGCCATAGGTTCGATACTCACATCAGGGTATTCATTTCTACCGGAAACAGTGCCTCGCCCAACCCGATATTTGCAGAAACCTTGGGCCGCCAGCGATTTGGTAGCTTTGATGTGGGATGTACTTCAGCCCACATCTCTTGCTCGGTAGATACCCATTGTTCATGCAATGAAGTAGCCGCTCCGCAGCTGGATCGCAGGATGTGTTGAAAGTGAGCCGGCCCCATGAGAATCACCCCATTTGCCAGGTCCTGCTGAGGTGTTCAGTAAGCTACCACCGTGCTATGGCTGGCAGTGGTATGGGACTTGGCAACAGGTTGCTCAGGCATGAAGCATCCTCAACAGAAAGCTTCGTTAAGCGTTGGCGCTGCCTTGGTTCGGAAGGACGAAGGCGAGACCATCTGCATTTTTTGAGTCTTTAAGCCTTGGCGAGCCAGTTCAATGTCTTCAAAGATGAATCGAGCCAGCTTTTTTAAGCCGGCGTCGCCTCGAAATTGGTGTCTGGTCAGACCCACAACGGCAAAAGATTCTCCGTCGCGACCTTCTACTAAAAGCGAGGCTGTTCCGTTGAAGCCTAAGGTGCATTCGACAGAGCATCCAGGAAGGAGATTCCTCAGTGCTGCCTCGATTTCATGTTTCGACAACCTGTCCATAACAGCACCTAGGAATTATTAGCGTGCTAGCATATTCCAGCTGCGCCTTAAGTAAATACTGGCCTAATGCCTTTGGAAATTTACGCCCCTTTTTGTGAGGCAGATGTTGGAAGCAGACGCTAAGAGGGGTCCGTTAGCGTCGCAAATTAGCGCGTATTCACACTCCGCTGTGAGCAGCCCGAGCCGCAGCATCTCTCGAATTCCGAACAAAACGATTTCCCGCTCTCCTTGCAATTGGTCCGCGTCGAATCGCATGTCGGCGGACATCTGATCCAGTAAGAAACTTATCAGCGAGGCTGTATTTTCGATGTTCATAACAGAGTTTTGAATGTGATTTTAACTTCGATTTTTCTGCCAAAGCTCAGGTTCCCTGGACCTACCCGAACGGTCATGGTGTGATCCTCAGACTGGAGAGCTGCGAGAGAGCTGGAGCAAATCGTCCGTCTGGGGCTGGGACCGGTTTATTCAAGGCCCGTATCACGAGCAAATTTGGAACAGACCATCAAGCGTCAAAGTCAACACGTTACGTCACAAGGAGGCTGCAACGATGAGCGAGGACCGGAGGAGACAAGCTTTAGCCGCTTGGCACAAGGCGCTTAAGGAACCTGACATTCGAATGGATGCGGAGGAGCAGTATGAGAAGCTGATTGCCATGGCTGATGATTTCAAGCAGCAGGGGATTATTGGCAAGGACGACTGGAGATGGTTGATGGGGGAGGCGGTCGGCTACTACGCGCACGCTATCGAAAAGATAGAGCCGAGGTCGTGACAGACATCGCCAAGCAGTGACTACGTCGAAGACTAGAGCGACAGGCCTTTCGCCATGGGCTGGTCTTCGGGAGGAGGTGTTAGAAGGATTACTCGATCTCTTGAGCCCTAAGTCGAGCCAAACCTTGTTTGATAAACCCTGCGTTTTCTCCGAGCGTCTCCAGAGCTCCTCTGATATTACTTCCGGTCTCAGCTGCCCCGCTCGTTTCTAGATGAATAGCCAGTTCCATCAGCCCAGCCTCCAGCGCCAACTGATTGAGGTACATCCTTTCTAGTAAGTTCGAGAGAGAATAGTCGTCAGCCATATGATCGTCTTCCGCCTGAGTGGAGCATATGAGGATAGCTCCCCTCAGATAAAAGAGCTTGGGTTCGTTGCAACCGTCGAAAAGGGACCTTGCACCATTTCGTGCGGCAGTATCACCGGCAGCGTGTTAGCGTACCCCGGAGCCTAGCAGGTAATCCCGCAGTTCGACGTGGACGCGACCGAGTCCGGCATCGAGGAGCCGCACTGGACATTCCAAGGCGGTCAACTCCACCGGCTGCTACCCGACATAGCGGGCCAGTACGGTGACGGTAGCCAGGCCTTCATAAACGTACATAGTTGCCCTTTGAAGATCTATCGTTTTCCACCAGGGCGGGCCGGTCATCTGACGTTTTGCTTTGATAAAGGGAGGTGAGTTCGTATGGAGCTCGATAGTCTGGGTCGGAATATTATTGTTATCGGCGCTTCCGCCGGCGGAGTCGAAGCGTTGAGAAGCCTATTTCGCTCCTTGCCCGCTGACTTGCCAGCGGCGTTTTTGGTCGTGCTACATATTCCACCACACTCGCCGAGTGAGTTAAGCAGGATACTCGCTCGTGAAACCAGAATGGACGTCATTTCGGTCCAAGCCAGTCAATCTCTCAGAACCTCAACCGTGTACGTAGCCAGCGCTGATCACCATCTGCTTTTGACGAAGGAAGGTGTTCGTCTTACCCGCGGCCCCAAGGAGTGCAGAGTTCGTCCGGCTATAGATGTGCTCTTTCGCTCAGCGTCGGTGGCTTATGATTCTAGGGTGATCGGCGTGATATTGACCGGCGCTCTGGACGACGGAACTGCTGGCCTTTGGGCAATAAAGGACAGAAACGGTACGGCACTCGTGCAGGACCCTTCTGAAGCTACTTATGATTCCATGCCACGCAGTGCAATAGAACACGTCGAAACAGACTTTGTAGGCACGCTCGCTGAGCTGGCGAATCAGATTGCGACGCGAGTTAGATTGCCTATCGAACAACTGGTTATAAGCCCATTGAACGAGCGCCATCTGATGGAGACGAGCATCAGTGAGCACGGTAACGGCCTAGAAGCTGGCGTCATGAATATAGGGAATATCTCAAATTACACATGTCCCGATTGTCACGGAGTTTTGGTACAAGTAAAGGAGGGATCGATTGTCAGGTTTCGCTGCCACACGGGCCATGCTTTTTCGATCAAGACGCTAATTGCTGAAGTTAACGCCGCGATTGATACCGGGCTGTGGGACGCGCTTAGGGCGATTGAAGAAAGAATCATGCTGCTTCGTCAAATGGGCGATCTGGCAGAAGCGCAAGGCTCTAAGGAAGATGCGGAGCTTTCCCGATCTCAAGCCAAAGACGCAGAAGAGCGTTTGAAGCCGCTTCGCGAACTTGTACTGGACCCAAATTTTTTCGCACCAGTTGAGTGATGCAATCGATCCCACGCTGCATGGTAGCGACGTTGAAAAAGTTTTGTTACCACGCTTGGCAACGCGCCACTCGGCAAAAAAAACCGATCGCTCCAACGCTTTATTTAGGTTTAGTATTAAAAAAGGAATTGTTTGGATAGGAGGATGTGTCTTATGGCTGAGTCATATGAATCGTAAAGTGTACAGAATGTGGGGTTTCGTACAATGCCGTTCTGAAAGAAGGCTTGGACGTACCGCCAACCACCGAGCCTTTTTGCGAAGCGTGTATCGCTCAAGCGCAGCAGCGATTACTGGATGAGGCGCTGAGAGCGTCTGCATCGAAGCTGATGGCAATTTGTAAGCGATCGCGACTCTGGCTAAAGGGAGAGGAGAAGTGGCAGTTGAAGTGCTTGATCGTGGAACTTCGCGGTCAATGCCAGGCTGCCACGACATTTCAGTGTGACGGAGGATTGACTCGTACCAATTCTCGTACCAACGAGTGTGTTTTAGAAGGGCAAATCGGGTAAGCAAGGGCGCTAACCCGTTGATTTTACTACCTCAGGATACTAAGCAGACCCCACACCGCATCGCGGTGTAATTCTCGGCCAGCACCGCACGGTTGTGACACGCCAAGCTGTGGTTGCTGGATATTTGCTACAGGGACAACGAAGAAAGCGGCGCTAAGCAAGCGGAGCGGCGGGTTCGACGATTAATCTGTCCAATCCATCATGGGGGCAACAGAAAAGCGGCGGGAGAGTGGAGCGGCGTGTAAATACATTGGGAATTTGAATCAGAAGGGCGGATCGGCGCAGTTTATCAGTGATGAAGTGCAACTGTCCGCGGCTCAGGTCTGAATCATTTCCCCAATGCACTTCTCAAAAACCGCCTCCATGGGGTCCAGTGCACAGTTGTAAGCCGCGATATTGGCGTCGATCCATTCGTCTTTATCGATCCCCCACCAACTGATCTCGAATCCGGCATTCATGATGAGGTGTTCGAACAGGATGCGCTGGGCGCGGCCGTTGCCTTCGCGGAATGGGTGGATGATGTTGATATCGGAATAGGCATCTGCCACGGCGATGATCAGTTCAGTTCTGCTCAGTCCCTCGAACCAGTTCGACGCCGCCAGGTTGGCGAATATTTTGTTGGCTTCCTTTTCCATGTATTCAGGTTGGCAAAAACGCGTGGCTTGCTTGGCCATGCCAACGGTCCGCAGCGCTCCGGCCCATTCGAACAGGTCCGAGAACAGCGCTCGATGAATATTCTGCAAATAAGGCAGGCTGTAAGGAGGAGGGTTGAATTCGACATGGCTCGCAGCGATGGCCGAGAGCTGTTGTTCGGCTTCGCTCAGGGTCTGTTCATCGCGGATATCGAGTTTATTGCGCAGGACCGCGGAGCCCGGGTAACAATAGGCGTCTTCGCCGACGCCGTATTTGTCGGGCATCAGGCTCGGGTCTTGGTGAAGGTCTTCAGGACTTCCTCACGGGAAGGCAGCTTGTCTTCGCCGTCTTGCGCAGACACCTTGAACCCTTCCAGGCGCAGGCTGGCCGCGTAGTTGGACCGGCGAGTCCTGGCCGCGTAGGCCTTTTTTGTTTCCAGGCTGACAGTGCCCATCGGGGTGGACCTCGAATCGCGTTGGTTGGCGAATTATAGCCCATCGCCCCGGCGAGGCCTATGTCGCGGTCGGGATCAGTCTTCAATCGGCAAACGGATTGACCAACGGGGCTTGCATATCGGTGCATCTCCAAATACTGTTCATGCATCCAGTATTCGGGAATTCTCCATGCAGCTCATCGCCAAGCTCGGCATTCTTGCAGACGCCGCCAAATATGACGCGTCGTGTGCCAGCAGTGGGGCGCCGAAGCGCAGTTCGCGCGGTCGCGATGGGCTTGGGGCCACGGATGGCATGGGGATCTGCCACAGTTACACGCCGGATGGGCGCTGTGTGTCGCTGCTCAAGGTGCTGCTGACCAATTTCTGTCTGTACGACTGCCAGTATTGCGTCAACCGTCGTTCCAGCAACGTGCCGAGGGCACGCTTTACGCCGGAGGAAGTGGTGCGGCTGACGCTGGATTTCTATCGTCGCAATTGTATCAGCGGGCTGTTTTTGAGTTCCGGTATCATTCGCTCGGCCGATTACACGATGGAACAACTGGTTCGCGTGGCGCGCTTGCTGCGCGAGGAGCATCAATTTCGAGGCTACATTCACCTCAAGACCATTCCCGATGCTGATCCGCTATTGATCGAGGAGGCGGGTCGGCTAGCGGATCGCCTGAGTGTGAACATCGAACTGTCCTCCGAGGTGAGCCTCAAGCGCCTCGCGCCGGAAAAGCAATTGATCACGATTCGTCAGGCCATGGGCACCATCCATGACGGTCAGCAGGCGGTGGCCGGCGAGCCGCGGGCGCCGCGCTTTGCGCCGGCCGGGCAGAGCACCCAGGTAATCGTGGGGGCGGATGCCACCGACGACCATGCCATCCTGAGCAACGCCGAGTCGCTCTACCAGGGCTATGGTTTGCGGCGGGTCTACTATTCCGCTTTCAGTCCGATTCCCGACAGCCCCGCCAGTGTGCCGCTCGCCGCGCCGCCGTTACTGCGCGAGCATCGGCTGTATCAAGCCGACTTCCTGATGCGTGGCTACGGCTACAAGGCGGGCGAGCTGTTGAACACGTCCAGCAACCTGGACCTGGACATTGATCCGAAGCTGGCCTGGGCGCTGGCTAATCGCGATGTGTTTCCACTCGACCTCAACCGTGCCGAGCCGGCCCTGCTGGCGCGCATTCCCGGGATCGGCCTGCGTAGCGTGCAGCGCCTGGTGACGCTGCGCAGGGAGCGGCGGATTCGGTATGACGATCTGGTGCAGTTGCGCTGCGTGCTGGAAAAGGCCCGCCCGTTCATTGTGACCAGCGATTACCGGCCCGCTGACGCGCAAACGCGCAGCGGCTTGCTGCGGGCACGTTTGCGCGATCCGCAAAGGCCTGTGCAAATGGGGCTGTGGGGATGATCGCGCTGGATTGCGATGACGATTTCGCCATCTGGCGCGACCAAGCCCGGACGTTGCTTGGTCATGGAATAGACCCCTGTGACGTGACTTGGGCCCAGGGCCCCATAGCCGATCTGTTGGCAATGCCGACGCCCTTGCCGCAAGGCCCGGGTCCGTTCCGCACTCGCGTCCCGGCAGCGTTGTTGAGCCAGTTGCAACAGGCCAGTCGTTATCACGGCGAACAGCGCTGGAACCTGTTGTACGAAGTGCTCTGGCGCGTAGCGCATGGCGACCGCACCGCCATGCTCGCGGGCGATCGCCTGGGCAGCGAGTTGCAACGGCGCATCAAGCAGGTCAGTCGCGAGGCTCATCACTTGCACGCCTTCGTGCGCTTCATTCCCTTGCCGCCAGCTGTGGCCGAACAATTGCAGTTGGACCTGGTGGCGTTCCACCAGCCGGCACACGATATCCTTGAGAGCGCGAGCGGCCATTTTGCCGAGCGGCTCGGTCGACAACGCTGGCTGATTGCAACGCCTCGCGACGGTATTCGTTTCGACGGCCAATCGCTGGATTACCACCGCCACTGCCCCGCGCAATGGCAACAATGGGCCCGCCACGCCGAAGACCCCGGCGCCGAGTTGTGGCGGACCTATTACAGGCACATCTTCAACCCGGCGAGGCTCAACCCGACCGCGTTGCGCCAGCACATGCCCGGGCGGTTCTGGAAGCATTTGCCTGAAGGGGAATTGATTCCTCAACTGGTGGGGCAGGCGCGGCAGGGGAAGCAGAGGGATGGGCAGGCTTTGGAGGTGGGGGAGAAGATGGGGAAGCGGATTGTCGTAGGCGCTGCGGTAGGGGCACAGGGATAAGACGGCGCCCACGATGGCTCCGGCACAGTAGTCAGATACCCTTGCTCGCACTTGCCGGCCTGCGCAACGCCGCAATGTCCCGCTTGGGCGATGCACCGAACAGGCGGGCGTATTCGCGGCTGAACTGCGAGGGGCTTTCGTAACCCACTCGGTAGGCGGCGTTGGCCACGTCCAGGTGTTCGTTGAGCATCAGCCGTTTTGCTTCGTTTAGCCGCAGCCACTTCTGATATTGCAGGGGGCTCATCGCCGTGAGCTGGCGGAAGTGATGGTGAAAGGTCGGGGCGCTCATCTGCACCCGCGCCGCCAGGTCATCCACGCGGATTGGCGCGGCGTAGTTCAACTTCAGCCAGTCGATGGCCTTGGCGATCCGGTAGCCCTGGCTGTCGACGGACGCGATCTGGCGCAGCCGCGCCGCCTGGTCGCTCATCAGTAATCGGTAATGGATCTCGCGCTGGATCAGCGGCGCCAGGATGGGGATCGCCTCGGGTTCATCCAGCAATGCCAGCAGGCGTACGAACGGCGCCAGGAAGTCCGCTGTGCTGGTGCCGATGCCCGCACCAATCCCGACTGGGCGCTCAAGACGCGGCGCCAGCCCGCCCTGGGCGACCAGATCGGCAACCATGCGCAAATCCAGCCGCAGGACCAGGCCCAGGCATGGCTGTTCCGGGCTCGCGACCATCACTTCGGAGTTCGCCGGCATATCCAGTGAAGTCATCAGGAATCGCCCGGTGTCGTAACCATACGCCTGGCCACCAATCCAGACCTGCTTCATCCCTTGGGCGACGAGGACGATGCTCGGTTCGATCATGCAGGTCGCGGGCGGGGCAGGGGCGTCGCGCCGGAAGAGGCAGAGGCCGGGCATCGACGTTTCGACGTCCCCCGATTCTGTGGTCCGGGGAGCGATGAGGTCCGCGAGCATCTTTTGCGGCGATTTGCCGTGGCTGGTCATGTCGATTGTCTGTCGGGGTGATAGTTATAGGCAGAACCTTAACTCGCCAAGCGAAGCGCTGCCTACGGCAAATAAGCAGGCTCACAGGATCGGGCAAGAACTCCAGCGAAATGTTCTACCGGCCAATGACGCCGGTCCCTGAAACTGCCAGTCGAATTCAACTCAACAAGGAGTCATCTCATGCGTGTACAAGCCTACGGCGCCCACGCGGGCGACAAACCCCTTGAACCGATGCAGATCAATCGCCGCGCACCCGGCGCGCACGACGTGCAGATCGACATCGCCTTTTGTGGGATCTGCCACTCGGACCTGCACCAGGTGCGCGCCGAGTGGGCAGGCACTCAGTTCCCTTGCGTCCCTGGCCACGAAATCGTCGGCCGCGTGTCGGCGGTGGGCGCCCATGTTTCCGCGTTCAAGACCGGTGATCTGGTCGGCGTCGGCTGCATTGTCGACAGCTGCAAGCACTGCGAGGACTGCGAAAGCGGCCTGGAAAACTACTGCGACGGCATGATCGGTACCTACAACTTCCCGACGCCGGATGAACCGGGCTGGACCCTGGGTGGCTACTCGCAGAACATCGTGGTGCATGAGCGTTATGTGCTGCGCATCCGTCACCCCGAAGAGCAATTGGCCGCCGTCGCGCCACTGCTTTGTGCAGGCATCACCACCTATTCGCCATTGCGTCACTGGAACGCCGGGCCGGGCAAGAAAGTCGGCGTGGTCGGGATTGGTGGCCTGGGGCACATGGGCATCAAGCTCGCTCACGCGATGGGCGCGCATGTCGTGGCATTCACCACATCAGAATCCAAGCGCGAGGCCGCCCGGCAGTTGGGCGCCGATGAAGTCATCGTGTCGCGTAATGCTGATGAAATGGCCGCCCACGCCAAGAGCTTCGACTTCATCCTCAACACCGTGGCGGCGCCCCATGACCTCGACGTTTTCCTGGTATTGCTCAAGCGCGACGGCGCGATGACCTTGGTGGGCGCTCCAGCGACGCCTCATTCGTCGCCCAATGTCTTCAACTTGATCCTGAAGCGTCGAACCATTGCCGGCTCGATGATCGGTGGGATTGCCGAGACTCAGGAAATGCTGGATTTCTGCGCTGAGCACGGCATCGTTGCCGACATCGAGCTGGTTCGTGCGGATCAGATCAACGCGTCCTACGAGCGGATGCTCAAGGGCGACGTCAAGTATCGCTTCGTGATCGACAACGCTACGTTGGCCGGTTGAATGTAAGCCGCAAAGCGTTCAGGCCCGATTGATGCGGGAGCGGGCCTGCTCGCGATGGCGGTGCTCCAGTCGCCTGTGTGCGGATTGTGCCGTCGTCATCGCGAGCGAGTTCGCTCGCCCAAGGGTTTCGAGCCCTTTCATAAATTTCAGGTTGTTATCCATGATCCATACTTTATCGCCCACCCCGCAGGGTAAGCCTGCGTGGGGCGCGGTGCTGGCCATGTCGTTGGCTGCATTCGCGCTGGTCGCCTCGGAATTCATGCCGGTCAGCCTGCTGACACCGGTAGCGGCGGACCTTCATGTCAGCGAAGGGCAGGCCGGCCAAGGCATCGCCGTCTCCGGCGCCTTCGCCCTGGTCACCAGCCTGTTCATCGCCTCGATTGCCGCCCGGGTCGACCGCAAATGGCTGCTCTCGGCATTGACACTGCTGATGATCGTTTCCGGCACAGTGGCTGCGCTGGCCCCCGACTACGTGACGTTCATGGTCGGCCGCGCCTTGATCGGCGTTGCGATTGGCGGCTTCTGGTCGCTGTCGGCGGCTACGGCCATGCGCCTGGTGCCGGCGGACAAGGTCCCCCGCGCATTGGCCATCGTCAACGGCGGCAATGCCTTGGCGACGGTAGTCGCTGCGCCATTGGGCAGCTTCCTGGGGGCAATCATCGGTTGGCGTGGCGCATTCTTCTGCATCGTGCCTGTCGCCGCGCTCGCCCTGGCGTGGTTGCTGTTGAGCCTGCCCTCGCTGCCCTCGCGGGTGAAGCAGGACAGCGGCAATCCTTTCAAACTGATGACCCAGGCACCGGTTGCGTTGGGCATGCTGGCCGTCAGCACGTTCTTCATGGGCCAGTTCATGTTGTTCACCTATCTGCGTCCCTTCCTCGAAACGGTGACGCAGGTGAGCGTGTCGCTGTTGTCGTTCATGTTGCTGGTGATTGGCTTGGCCGGTTTGCTCGGAACCTTCCTGATCGGTTCGTTCTTGAGGAACGGCCTGTATCGGACCCTCATCGGCATCCCGTTGTTGATGGCTGCAATCGCTCTTGCGCTGGTTGCGTTCGGCGGGTCAGCGGTAATGACCGCGGTGCTGCTGGGTGTCTGGGGCCTGGTGGCAACGGCGGCGCCGGTTGGCTGGTGGACCTGGCTGGCCAGGACGTTGCCGGAAAATGCCGAGGCCGGCGGCGGATTGATGGTGGCGATCGTCCAGCTCGCCATTGCGTCTGGTGCCACGGTGGGTGGCGTCCTGTTCGACCTGAGCGGTTATCGGGCGACGTTTGAAACCAGCGTGGCCGTGTTGGTCGTTGCGGCGGTGCTGACCATGCTGGCGGCCCGTGCCGCGGCTCGCAAGTCTTCGCAAGCGTCGAGCGACGCGACATATGGCGCGGTGCGGGAGTCAAACTGATCGAAACCAATGCAGGCTTCGTTGATCTATAAGCAGGGGAAAAAAAACCCTGATGCTATCGGGCAACCGAAGCTGGACGAGACCGTTGGGCGCCTACAGTTTGGTGGCATATTGATATCTTGGTAAGCTTCAGGCTCGTTACCTACCGAGTTGGTTAGTTGTGTCTACTGAAAGAATTTCCCAATTGGAGCAGGCGCTCCTGGCGGTCATTGCTGCCGCGGGCAAGATGGGCGTCAGTTGTGATGAACTTTGCGCGCAGGCTGTGGGCGGGCTGTTGTCCGAGCGCTACTGGAGCTGGGCGGATGCCCAGCACGCTCAAGGCGCGGCTGACGAGATCGATAACGCCTTGGCAGTCCTGGTCGGCCGGTATACGGCTACGCCTGGCAATCCCGTGCAAAGCGGGCCCGATGCAGCATTTGAATCGGCTGCCGGCTGAACCTCCTGTCTTCAGAAATGGGCGACTCGATAGGTCGCCCATTTGCTTTAAAGCCCCAACCCTTCCTCGATGATCAAGAGAAGAGCATCTTCATCCAGCGCTACGGGTTCGGTGTGTTGCCCGGCCGGTCGCAGCTGCCAAAGCGATTCGCCATGCTCGCCCACGGTGCGCAGAATGCAGCGTTCCACGCCTTGCATATGGATTTCGATGCATCCCTCTGCGCTAGTGGAGAAGCGGGCGATCGGATCGAGCGAGATGCGCCGGTGGTTGCCCTCGATCACCAATTGGTCAATGGCGTAGTTGTACGTCGAACCGCTGGAGTGGCGCTCGAAGACGTGGGTCGGATTGCGCCGGATAACCAGGCCCGCCTCACACACCGGCGCCAGCCATGTTTCGATCTGACGGTACAAGTCGTAGACCTGGCCGGGCCAGTGTTCGATGGCCAGGTCGGCGCAGTTGTCGACGCCGGCTGGGGTTCGTTGGGCCTGCCTCAGCTTCGCCGCGAGTTCGTCTGCCTTGCTCATGTCGATTCCCTGTCGTGGTGATAGGTTGAGCGTAGCTGAAGGAGTGGGGGGCTCAGTTGCGCTGGGTCATGGCGAGGTTTCGTTTTGCGCAGCGAGCTGATTAGCTAATGTACGCCATTGGCTTACCGGCGGACAATGCTATAGGACGCAGCTCCCCTATTCATCTGGTGAGTTGTAACGGCAATCTCCAACGTCTGCGTGGACTCAGTGTTGCGCCCGAAACGAGGGGGCGCTTTGCGTGGAGGTCCTCTCGTTGCCTCTGCTGGCCATCCGCTCGACCGCATCCGGCAACGAAGCCACATGCACCGCGCGCGACGGCATGGCGAAGCGCACGCCGATCCTGGCGAACTCTTCCATCATGCCCAGATTGATCGCCTGCTGGATGTCCATGTAGACGTTGTAGCTGGGGTCCAGCACGATATAGACCGTTTCGAACTCCAGTGCGCTTTCGCCAAAACCGCGAAAATGCGCGCGGTCGAAGCGGGTTTTTTCCTGGGCCTTGATGATCTTTTCGACGATGACGGGCACTTGCCGCAGTTGCTCTGTCGAGCATTCCTGGGGCAGGGCGAATTCGAAGACGATACGGCGCTCCTGCAGGCGTTTGTAGTTCTGGATGGTAGTGCTGATCATGCCGGCGTTCGCCATGACGATCTGCTCGCCACCCAGGCTGCGGATTCGCGTGGTCTTCAGGCCGACATGTTCCACGGTCCCGGCCAGGGAGCCGACGACGATGAAGTCGCCGACTTCGAAAGGTTTGTCCACGGCAATCGACAGCGACGCGAACAGGTCCCCGAGGATATTCTGCACCGCGAGCGCCACGGCGATGCCGCCCACGCCGAGGCTGGCAACGAACGCCGTGATGTTCACGCCCAGGTTGGAAAGCATCGCCAGGAGCACCACCGCCCAGAGAAATACTTTCGCACCCCACAGGCTCAGGGTGGCCAAGGCGCTTTTCTGATGGATGTCGGAGTGGCTGTGGCGGGCGAAATAATGCATCAGCGCCAGGGCGATCGCTCGGTTTGCCCATAATCCCACTTGCAGGGCCGCCACCACGAACCACAGGCTGCTGACTCGACTCAGCCAGCGTTCCGGCAAGTCCAGTACGCCAACGCCGATCAGGATCGAGGCCAGCAATAACAAAGTATTGCTGGTACTGGACAGTACTTCGACGGCGATGTGGCTGACATAAGCGTCGGGTTTTTGTGCCCGGGCACGCACGTTTTTCAACAGAAAACCGACGCCAGCCCTGGCGATGATGAAACTCACCGTCATCACGCTCAGTGCCAGCAGCCAATTGGCGATGGAAATGCCCAGTACCTGGGTGTCGGTAAAAATATCGAGGGAGCTTGAGTCCATGGATGGATCACCTGTGCCATTTCTGTTCAGGTTGTGCCCTGGCCGCACTGGCCGGGCCATGAACTTGGTTAGTTCGCAGGTGGCAGAGGCCCGTTCAATTTTCTTGCCGTCAGCGGCCCCGGGCATGGGCCGCTGATCCGACTCAAGCGCCTCTCTTAGCGCAGCAGGTGCACCGCCAGCCCGGCCAGGCCGCAGGCCAGCAACACCTGGATGACGCCGCGTTTATAGCGGAACAGTGCAATGAACGCCGCGACTGCAAGAATTGCCGATGGCCAGTCCAGTGCTGCGTGTAAGCCCTTGGGCCAGAGCACGTGATAACCAAAGAAGCAGGCGAGGTTGAGAATCACCCCCACCACCGCCGCGGTGATCGCTGTGAGCGGCGCGGTGAATTTCAACTCGTCATGGGTCGATTCCACCAGCGGACCGCCGGCCAGGATGAACAGGAACGAGGGCAGGAAGGTGAACCAGGTCACCAGCGTGGCCGCAACCGCGCCCGCCAGAAACGCCTGTTCGGGGCCGAACACCTGTGTCACGTAACCCCCGACGAAACCGACGAACGCGACCACCATGATCAGCGGTCCCGGAGTGGTTTCGCCCAGGGCCAGGCCGTCAATCATCTGGGTCGGTGTCAGCCAGCCGAAATGTCCGACGGCGCCTTGATACACGTAGGGCAGAACCGCATAGGCGCCGCCGAAAGTCAGCAGTGCCGCCTTGGTAAAGAACCAGGCCATCTGCGTCAAGGTTCCTTCCCAACCAAACATCGCGGTCAACAGGCCTATTGGCAGAATCCACAGCAGCGCCCCGACGATCAACAGTCGGGCCAGGCGGGTGGCACTGAAACGAGCGTGTTCCGGGGTCGGTGTATCGTCATCGATCAGGGCCGGGCCGAACGACTTGTGCCTGGCATCGTGGCCGCCCAGGCTGAACTTCGCCGGTGCCCAGCGACCGCCGAAGTAACCGACGACCGCCGCCCCCAGTACGATTAGCGGGAAGGGTACGTTGAAGGCGAAGATCGCCGTAAACGACGCGGCGGCGATTGCCCACAGCCAGTTGTTCTTGAGCGCGCGCGAGCCTATCCGGTGCGCGGCATGCACGACGATCGCCGTCACGGCGGGCTTGATGCCATAAAAAATGCCGGCCACCACCGGCACTTCGCCAAAGGCGACGTATAGCCAGGATAATGTGATGAGAATGAACAGCGAGGGCAGGACAAACAACGCCCCGGCGATTACTCCGCCCCAGGTTCGATGCATCAGCCAGCCCAGGTACGTCGCCAGTTGCTGGGCCTCGGGGCCGGGCAGCAGCATGCAGTAGTTCAAGGCGTGGAGGAAGCGACGCTCGGAGATCCAGCGCCGACGCTCCACCAGTTCCTGGTGCATGATCGAGATCTGGCCCGCCGGTCCGCCGAAGCTGATGAAACCCAGTTTCAGCCAGAACCAGAAGGCCTCTCGCAGGCTGACGGTCGACGGTCTGGCCTGTACCTGTTCTACAGTGCGCTGGTTCGGAGTGCTCATGGTCCGCGGGGCCTTGATATAAAGGCCACCTACGTTATGGGGCGAGACACGTTTTAGATAGCCCCCGGTAAGGTTCGCGTGTAAAAAAAACGCGCCAAGGGCGGCAGAATTGCCAAATGATGAGGGGGATTTTGGATCCACAGCGCCATCCATCGACTTCGCCCCACTGGCAAATTGCCGGCCTCCAAGCGGTACGCTAAGCTCACGAATATTGGGGGCTTTGAGCGTTTTGCTCATGCTTTGCCCTCTTCAGGAATTCGCTTGCCTATCCCCATCAACGATCCGCTCCATGCGCCCGGCGGCACCCTCAAGCGCCTGCCATTGCTCAAGGCTGCGGTGGCGTTTATTGCGGCGGTTTGCCTGTGCCTCTGCGGTTTGCTCTATCTGCAACTGGAGCAATCTCGTCGTCACGACTTGGAGTCGGCGCGGATTGCTTCGGCCAACCTTACCCGTGCCATGGCCCAGCAGGCCCAGGATACTTTCCTGCAGGCCGATCTCGTGCTCGGCAGCCTGGCAGACGGGATCCAGATCGATGGCTACGGCCCGGCCGTGCGCGCGCGCCTGCAACAGACATTCGCCCGGCGCGTGTTATCTCTGGAACAACTGCATGGCCTGTTTCTGTTCGACAAGAGCGGCCAGTGGGTCATCACCTCGTTTGAAAAGCTGCACCGGGGATCCGGTATCGCGGATCGCGAGTATTTCCAGTTTCACCAGGAAAATGCCTCGCTCGTCGCCCATATCGGCCCGGCGATCCGCAGCCGGCAGAACGGCGAGTGGATCATCCCCGTTTCCCGTCGGCTGAATGACCGCAAAGGCAATTTCCAGGGCGTGCTGATGGCCGGGATCAAGATGTCGTATTTCGACCAGTTCCTGAAGAGTTTTAATCTCGATGATCAAGGCGAGATGGCCCTGGCGTTGTCCGATGGGACTTTGCTGGCGCGCCGGCCCTTCGACGAGGCGCTGATTGGTGCGTCCATGGCGCGGCATCATATTTTCCAGCACGATCCGGTGGTGGGGGCTTCCGGCGATGAGATGATCCGCTCCGACACCGATAATATCGTCAGGCTCTATGGCCATCGGCATCTGCAAGCCTACCCACTGGTGGTCGTTGCCGCGATGTCCGAGTCAGCGATCCTGGCGGGCTGGTATGACCGGGCGGTGCAATCGAGCCTGATCGTGGCCTTGGTGGTGCTGGGTATCTGTCTGTTTGGCTGGGTTTTCGTGCATCAGGTGCGTAACAGCGAGCGGATTGAAGCGGACCTGCGCAAGGCCCAGCAAGCGCTGGAGCTGATCGCCACTCATGACAGCCTGACCGGGCTGGCGAACCGCCGGCTGTTCGAGCGGGCCCTGGGCATCGAGTTCGGCCGAGGCGCCCGCCAGCGCAGCCCCCTGAGCCTGATCATGCTCGACATCGATTTTTTCAAGCGCTACAACGATACCTACGGGCATGTCGCGGGTGATCATTGCCTGGCGGAGGTCGCGAAGGTGCTCAAGGACTGCTGTCATCGCAAGGCCGACCTGGCGGTGCGTTATGGTGGCGAAGAGTTTGCTGTCCTGCTGCCCGATACCAACCTGCACGGCGCCATGGCATTGGCCGAACAGATCCGCCGCCGCGTCATCGACAGGCAGATTACCCATTCGGCTGCCCCCTCCGGCTACCTGACGGTGAGCCTGGGTTGCCATGCCTTCGTGCCCAGCAGCCTGGACAGTACGGAAGTCTTCATCCAGCGAGCCGATGCGTCGCTGTATCAGGCCAAACACAGCGGTCGCAACTGTGTCGCGGCATTGTCCAGGGAAGACGCGTTCGATGCGCTGGAGCGTTCCGATCGCTGAGATTCGTCGGAATCATCGGCGGCGGATCAAGGTCCATTGTTCAACGCATAGGCGACGCGTAGCCCTTTTCGCCAAACTCTGTAGGCTCGCCAACTGACGCGGCAGCGGCTGCTAAGGTTAAGAAAACCCAAGGGTCAAACGCAGTTCATGCAGTGAAGTTTGCACGGCGAAGCCAACGCCGAAGGACAGGAGCAGGTCAATGGACACCTCTGCCGATATCCCCCCTGACGTCACGCGTCATACGCCGATTACCCGTCGCCTGGTGGTGGCGGTCGGCGTGCTGTTCGTAATGGGTGTCCTGATGGCTGTCGCCGCGCTGTTCAACATTGCGCAAAAGCTGGACGCGGACGATGTGGGCAAGACCCACTTCTACATCGAGCGCGCGCTCGAGAATCGCATCACCGCGTCGAAAAACTACATGGCCAGTTACGCCTACTGGACCACCGGCTATGAGCGTCTTAACGGCGAGGTCGATGTGCAATGGGCCTATGCCGAACAGAACATCGGCAAGACCCTGTTCACCAACGATGAATACGAAGGGGTGTTCGTCATCGACCGTGAACGCACCAAATATGCGGTGGTGCGGGGACAAAATGTCCAGGCAGAGGCTACGGCCTATATCGATACACCGCTGAGGGGCCTTGTCGATCAGCTCCAGGCGCAACCGGACCTGACCCGGCCCATGATCCGCTACACCTTGTTCGAAGGCTGGCCGGCCATCGTCACGGCTTCGGTGATCCTGCCCAACGACGAACGTCCTCAGGTCGAGGCCAAGGGGACGTCGGTGCTGCTTTTTGTCGACCAGCTAACGCCGGTCAAGCTTCGCAAGGTAGGCAAGAGCTACGGCCTGAACGAGTTGAACCTGGTGAAAGATACGGCGCTGGCGACCGGTCAGCCAGCCGTACCGCTGGATAGCACCGGTTACAGCCTGGTATCCCGGCTGGAGCGGCCAGGCCACCAATTGTTGTGGTCTCTGGTTCCGCCATTGGGCGGGGCGTTGCTGATCCTGGCGTTGCTCACCGCTTATTTTTTCCGCTATGCCATGCGTACCGCTCGACAGGTGGACGCCAGCTACGACAGCCTGGAAACCTCAAAGCAGGCGCTCCAGGCGAGCGAAGAGCGCTTCCGTGCCGTGGCGGAGGCGGCGTCGGACTGGATATGGGAAATCGACAGCCAGCAGCGCATCACCTATCTGTCGGGGCGTTTTAACACCGTTACCGGTTTTTCCGATCAGCAATGGCTGGGACAGGACATCGAACAGTTGCTGTATTGCGACACCACGCCGATTGCCTTGTGGCTGGGCAAACTGGTCGAAGAACAGAATGCCAGCAACCTGCGGTGTTCCTACCGCGACCATTCCGGACAGTTGCGATTTTGTCGGGTATCGGCGCGGCCGATCTACGACAAGGCCGTGGTAACGGGCTATCGCGGTACCGCCAGCGACATCACCGATGAAGTGGCCGCCCACGCCCAGGTCCAGCATCTGTCGATGCACGATGCGCTGACCGGCCTGCCGAATCGAAACAAGTTGGCCCGGCACCTGGACGATGCATTGCTTGCCAAGGAGCATTCCGTACCGCTGGCCTTGCTGATGGTGGATCTGGATAACTTCAAGCCGATCAACGATTCACTGGGCCACCCGGCCGGCGATGCGGTGCTGCTGGAAGTGGCACAGCGCCTGCGCGACTGCACCCGAGAGCACGATCTGGTGGCGCGCCTGGGTGGGGATGAGTTCGTGGTGGTACTCAGCGCAGTGGAGCACTCCACCGAAATCGACCGGTTTTGCGCACGGCTGATCGACAGCCTGCAGCAACCGATCCATTACGAGACCCATTCATTGCACATAGGCGCCAGCATCGGCATTGCCGTAAGCCGGCGCCAAGGTTATGTGCCGGGCGAGTTGATCCGTTGCGCCGACATCGCCCTGTACCAGGCCAAATCCGAGGGCAAGAAGACCTGGTGCTACTTCGCCTCGCACATGAACGACCAGATCCAGCATCGTCGCCAGCTGGAAAGCGACCTTCGCCAGGCATTGAAGAAAAATGAGTTCGTCCTGCATTTTCAGCCTCGCTATACCGTGGACGGCAAGACCATCGTCGCTGTCGAGGCGCTGGTCCGTTGGCAACATCCGACCCAAGGCTTGCTGGGCCCCGACGCGTTTATCCCGCTGGCCGAGCAAACCGACCTGATTGTCCCGCTTGGGCGTTGGGTGTTACGCGAGGCCTGCGAAACCGCGTTGACCTGGCCGGGCGAGCTGATGGTCTCGGTCAACCTCTCGCCTGCGCAATTCGAACGCAGCGATGTGGTCGAGGACGTGCGCCAGGTATTGATCGAAACCCACTTCCCGGCGAGTCGCCTGGAGCTGGAAATCACCGAGAACGTCATGCTGAACGATGTGGACGGTGCGCTCCAGGTCATGAATGCGCTCAAGGAACTGGGGGTGCGCCTGAACATGGACGATTTTGGTACCGGCTATTCGTCGCTCGGTTATTTGCGCACCTATCCGTTTGATGGCATCAAGATCGACAAGCGCTTCATCGCCTCCATGAGCAACAGCAGCAACGACCGCGCCGTGGTCCAGGCGATCATCAACCTGGGCAAGGCCATGGGCCTGACGGTCACCGCCGAAGGTGTCGAAACCCTGGCCCAACTGGGCACGCTGGGCTCGGATGAATGCCACGAAGTGCAAGGGTATTTTCTCAGCCGCCCCATCGACAAGCAGGCGTTCGCGCATCTGCTGGAAAGCGCTCCGCCCCTGTCGAAAACCGGCTCCTGAGCGGTTGTTGCAACCTCCGCGGCTTGTCATCGGTCACAGCTAGTACTTTGGTTTTTCGAGTTGCCTGCCCATGAAAAAGCTGCGAATCGCGACCTTCAATATCAACGGTATCCGGGCTCGGCTGCCCAACCTGCTGGAGTGGCTGGAGCGGGAGAAACCCGACATCGCCTGCTTGCAGGAGTTGAAGGCGGCGGACAAGGATTTTCCGGCGGCGGAGCTTGAGTCGGCCGGGTACGGGGCGATCTGGCACGGCCAGGCTTCCTGGAATGGCGTCGCGATCCTGGCCCGCGATGCGCAACCGCTGGAGAGTCGGCGCGGCCTGCCGGGCGGAGAGGAAGACAGCCACAGTCGGTATATCGAGGCGGCCGTGCATGGCGTCCTGGTAGGTTGCCTTTATCTGCCCAATGGCAATCCGCAGCCTGGTCCGAAGTTCGACTACAAGCTGGCCTGGTTCGAGCGGCTGATCGATTATGCCCAGGGGCTACAAGCCAGCGATCACCCGGTGGTGCTGGCGGGCGACTACAACGTGGTGCCCACTGACTTCGACATCTACAACCCACGCTCCTGGCTCAAGGATGCCCTGTTGCAGCCGGAAAGCCGCGAGCGGTACCAGCGCCTGCTGGACCAGGGCTGGACGGATGCCCTGCGACATCTCTACCCGCAAGAACGGATCTATACGTTCTGGGACTATTTCCGCCAGCACTGGCAAAAAAACTCCGGGCTACGTATCGACCACCTGTTGCTCAACCCTGCCGCCAGTACCTACCTGAGCGAGGCGGGGGTGGATGCCTGGGTCAGAAACCAGCCACACCCCAGCGACCATGCCCCGACGTGGATTCGTCTGTCTTCGCGCAAGCGCCGTTGAAGCCGCCGGATCATTGTCCACCCAGGGGAAATGCCTTATACCTGTGCCAACGGCGGGGTGCCTGCACAAGCCCTGCACCTGAACAGGAAAGGACACCCCATGAACCAACCTCGACTGAGTGATTGCGCTCGTTATCTGCGGCGCCTGGGTTTCGACACGGCGCCACCCCCGACGCTCGATTCGTTGCGCCAGTTGCAGTGGCGTCATACGGCCGAGTTCCCCTTCGAAACCCTCGCGACGCTGCTAGGGCAGCCGGTGCCGATCGACCTTGAGTCGGTGGAACGAAAAATCTTCGAGCAAGGGCGCGGCGGTTATTGCTACGAGCTCAATCAGTTATTCCTGGCCCTTTTACAGGACCTGGGCTTCGAGGCCCGCGGCATTACCGGGCGAGTAGTGATGAACGCACCTGAAGGCGCCTGGACCGCACGCACCCATCGCTTGAGCCTGGTGACGCTTGACGGCGTGCGCTATGTAACCGACGTCGGCTTCGGTGGCATGGTGCCGACCGCGCCACTGTTGCTGGACAGTCGCGAGGTCCAGGCCACTCCTCACGAGCCATACCGCATCGAGACCACTGAAGACGGCTACATGCTGCGCGCCAACGTAGGGGGCGAATGGCGGCCGATGTACCTGTTCGACCTGCAGCGCCAGGAAGAGATCGATTACATCGTCGGCAATTGGTACGTCTGCAGCCATCCGGATTCTCCGTTCAAGGACCGGTTGATGGTGGCCCGCACGGGCGACGGGTTGCGCAAGACCCTCAACGGCAACAGCTACGCCGTGCACCAGATCGGGCACGAAAGCGAGCGACGCACAATCATGGACGCCGATGAGTTGATCGACCTGCTGGAGACGGAGTTCGGGCTGCGGGTGCCGCCACGGGAACTGCTGCGGCCGGCGCTGGAAGGACTGATAACGCGAAGTTGAATGCAATCTGGTTCGGGATTTGCAACCTTGTCCGTGATCAATGCGCAACAAGTTGTATACAACTCTATAGACATTTGTCCTAAGTTTTGAATACAGTGTGCGCATAACAAAAAACAGGGAACCCCCGAACCATGAAAACGCCCCATGTTTCACTCCCACGGCCCGAGGACGAAAACCTTGGCGTCGGCGCGAATATGGCTTACGGCCTGCAACATGTGTTGACCATGTACGGCGGCATCGTCGCGGTGCCCTTGATCATCGGCCAGGCGGCCGGCTTGTCGCCGGCGGACATCGGTCTGTTGATCGCGGCGTCATTGTTCGCGGGAGGGCTGGCGACATTGCTGCAAACGCTTGGCCTGCCGTTCTTTGGCTGCCAGTTGCCGCTGGTGCAGGGCGTTTCGTTCTCCGGCGTCGCGACCATGGTGGCGATCGTTGGAACCGGCGGGGAAGGGGGCTTCCAGGCCATCCTTGGTGCGGTAATCGCGGCGTCCCTGATCGGCTTGTTGATCACTCCAGTATTCTCGCGCATCACCCGGTTCTTCCCGCCGCTGGTCACCGGCATCGTCATCACCACCATAGGCCTGACGCTGATGCCGGTGGCGGCGCGCTGGGCCATGGGCGGCAACAGCCACGCCGCGGATTTCGGCAGCATGGCGAACATCGGCCTGGCTGCGCTGACCCTGGTACTGGTGTTGGTACTGAGCAAAATGGGCAGTGCGACGATTTCCCGCCTGTCGATCCTGCTGGCGATGGTCATCGGCACCGTCATCGCGGTATTCCTCGGTATGGCGGACTTTTCGTCCGTCAGCGAAGGCCCGATGTTCGGGTTTCCGACGCCGTTCCACTTCGGCATGCCGACTTTCCACATCGCGGCGATCCTGTCGATGTGTATCGTGATCATGGTGACGCTGGTGGAAACCTCCGCTGACATCCTGGCGGTGGGGGAAATCATCGACACCAAGGTCGATTCCCGCCGTCTGGGCAATGGTCTGCGAGCCGATATGCTGTCGAGCATGATCGCCCCGATCTTCGGCTCCTTCACCCAGAGTGCCTTTGCCCAGAACGTCGGGCTGGTGGCGGTGACCGGCATCAAGAGCCGTTTTGTCGTGGCGACTGGCGGGATATTTCTGGTGGTGCTCGGACTGCTGCCATTCATGGGGCGGGTGATCGCCGCCGTGCCGACCTCGGTGCTCGGTGGTGCTGGTATCGTGCTGTTCGGCACGGTTGCCGCCAGTGGTATCCGAACCCTGTCGAAGGTCGACTACCGCAACAACGTCAACCTGATCATCGTCGCCACTTCCATTGGCTTCGGCATGATCCCGATCGCCGCACCGAACTTCTACGACCATTTTCCCAGCTGGTTCGCGACGATCTTCCATTCGGGGATCAGTTCTTCGGCAATCATGGCGATTATCCTGAACCTGGCGTTCAACCATTTCACTACCGGCAACTCCGACCAGCAGTCAGTTTTTGCCGCCGGTACCGAGCGGGTGCTGCGCTATCAGGACCTGGCTGCACTGCGTGAAGGCGACTATTTCAGCGACGGAAAATTGCATGACTGCGAAGGCAACGAGATTCCAGTGGTGGCGGAACTCGCCCACTCGCCGGAAGAGCACGGCCCGGTGCGGCTGAAGAGCAGCGAGCACGTCTGATCTGGCGATCGAAAGAGTAAAAAAAGCAGCCGGTGATCATCGATCACCGGCTGCTTTTTTATGACCCCTGAACGGACTACCAGCGACCGTAATGGCCGCGCGGCGGGCCATAGTAATAGCCCCGTGGTGGCCCGTAATACACCGGCGCCGGGCGATAGTAGACCGGGCGCTCGATGTATACCGGTTGCGGCGCGTAATAGACCGGTGGCGGTTGTTGCACATAGACAGGTTGTTGCACGTAGACCGGTTGTGGCTGGACATACACCGGTTGCTGGACATAAACCGGTCGGTCGCGGCTGATGAGCGCGGAGCCGACAATGGCCGAGCCGACGATCGCACCAAATACCGCGGGACCCTCCCAACCACCGCGACCATGGGCGGATGCCTGGCCGGTGACCGCGAGTGCCCCCACGAGCAGGGCGATAATGGGAAGTTTGCGTTTCATGGCGTTTCCTCGTTCCGGCCCCGGCGCCTGTGGCCTGCGACAGACCCGATAAGAGGCGCGGGGATACTTGCTCTGACAGCGATTTTCCCAGGATTTGCACCGCCGTTGGGTAAATATTGTGTAAGGTCTGTGGCTGATTTTTTTACAGCGGATGGCGAGTCGCTGCGCTGCGCCCGAGGTCTGAGCATCGAACAGGACCGGTCGGTACGGCGATCGCGTTTTTCCGAAAGTGTTTCAAGGAGACGAGCATGCAGATGAACCCCAACAAAGACACCCAGCTGTGCATGTCACTATCGGGGCGCCCGGGCAATTTCGGCCTGCGCTTTCATAATCACCTCTACGAACAACTGGGCCTGAATTTCTACTACAAGGCGTTCAGCAGTCGCGACCTGCCGGGTGCGGTGCGTGGCATTCGCGCCCTGGGCATCCGCGGATGCGGCGTGTCGATGCCGTTCAAGGAGGCCTGCATCGCCCTGGTCGATGAGTTGGATCCTTCCGCGGCCGCGATCCAGTCGATCAATACCATCGTCAACACTGACGGCCATTTGAAGGCCTACAACACCGACTACATTGCCATCGCCCAGTTGCTGCAGACCCATGCGGTACCCAAGGATTCGACTTTCGCCCTGCGCGGCAGCGGCGGCATGGCCAAGGCGGTCGCCAGTGCCTTGCGCGATGGCGGCTATAAAAATGGCCTGATCGTCGCCCGCAACGAAACCACCGGCCGAGCCCTGGCCGACTCGCTGGGATACGAATGGCAAGCCGAGCTGGGCGATCGCCGGCCACAAATGCTGATCAACGTGACGCCGATCGGCATGGCCGGCGGTCCTGAAGCGGACCACCTGGCGTTCGAGCCCGATGCCCTCGTCGCAGCCGAGACGGTATTCGATGTGGTGGCGATTCCGTCGGAAACGCCCTTGATCGTCCGGGCCCGGGCAGAAGGCAAGCGAGTCATCACCGGGCTGGAGGTGATCGCGATCCAGGCCTTGGAGCAGTTTGTGCTGTACACGGGCGTGCGGCCCAACCTGGAGCAATTCGACAAGGCCGTGGCTTTCGCACGGTCCTGATTACTCCAGGCGCGCCAGACGCTCCTCCAGCGCGGCGATCCGCGCTTCGAGCTCTTCAAGGCGTTCCAGTGACACGCCGCTGCCGGCGCCACCGCGTTCTACCGGGTGCTGGCGGGCGGCGAGGATGGCCTCGATGTCCGCGGGGTCGCCCATGGCGTGCACGTAGCGGTCTTCACGCTGGCCGGCCTGGCGTGGCACCAGCAGCGCCAGGCCTCGGGCGATCAGGCGCTCAAGCTGATGCACGACCTGCTCGGTGTCTTCGAAATCATGCATGCGGCCGCTGCGGGTCAGCAGTTCATTGACGGTCTGTGGGCCGCGCAGGAACAGCAATCCCATCAGGATCACCTGGGCAGGCACCAGCTCCAGCGCCTTGTCGACCCGATGCTCCCAGCGGTCGGCGCGGCTGCCCATGACCAGCCGGGTAAAACCGCGGCCTTCCAGGGCCCGCAAGCTCTGGCCGACCTGGCCCGGACTGAGATTCGTCACCGGTTCGCGACTGGTCTTCTGGTTGCAGGCCAGCACTAGCGCGTTGAGGGTGAGAGGGTAGGTCTCGGGGTTGGTGGCCTGTTTTTCGATCAGGGCGCCAAGGATGCGGATTTCCGTGCTGTTGAGCCGTGGTTCTTCGGCCTGGCTTTGTTCTTCGATGCTCATTGCGCGTTCCCTATGCGGTGGAAGCCGCCTAGCCTAATCCTTGCGTAATAAAAGACAAGGAGCGCAACAAGGCGTGGCTATAATCGCCCACGTTTGATTCGTTTCCTTCTATCACCCGCATGAGATCGCCATGACCATTTCCTTGTACGCCGCCTCCGTCCCGGTTTTCAAACAGATGCTCAACGCCCTGAGCGATGTGCTGAACAAGGCCGAAGCCCACGCCACCGCGAAAAACATCGATCCGAACGCTTTCCTGCAAGCACGCCTGTTCCCGGACATGTTCCCGCTGGTGCGTCAGGTGCAGATCGCCGTCGACTTCGCCAAGGGCGTGTCCGCGCGCCTGGCCGAGATCGAAGTGCCGAAATACGACGACAGCGAGACCACCTTCGCCGAGCTGCAAGCGCTGATCGCCAAGGTGCTGGCCTTCATCGACGGCATCAGCCCCGAGCAGATCGATGGCAAGGAAGGCATTGAAATTGTCACCCGTCCGGGCACCCCGAAGGAAAAACGCTTCAGCGGTCAAACCTACCTGCTGACCTACGGCCTGCCGCAGTTCTTCTTCCATGTCACCACCACTTATGCACTGCTGCGTCACAACGGCGTAGAAGTAGGCAAGCGCGATTACATGGGCGCGTTCTAAACCCGCGAGCATAAAAAAGCCCGGGACGGTGTGAGCCGTTCCGGGCTTTTTTGTGGCTGCCTGTCAGGTCATCAGCGCTTGTTGCGCCGCTTCGCGAGCAGGCTCGCTCCCACAGGAATCAATGATTGCGCAGGGACCTTGTGGGAGCGAGCCTGCTCGCGATGAAGACGCACGGTTTATGCAGTACGCCGCGCCCGCTCTTCTTCACCCAGGCAAGCCGCCGCCGTGAACAGCACATCCGTGGAGGAATTCAGCGCGGTTTCAGCTGAATCCTGCAGCACGCCGATGATGAACCCGACCGCGACCACTTGCATGGCGATTTCGCTGGGGATGCCAAACAGGCTGCACGCCAGGGGAATCAACAATAGCGAACCGCCGGCGACCCCGGACGCGCCGCAGGCGCAGATGGCGGCGACGACACTGAGCAGCACGGCCGTGGGCACATCCACCACGATGCCCAGGGTATGTACGGCCGCCAGCGTCAGTACGGTGATCGTAATGGCGGCCCCGGCCATGTTGATGGTGGCGCCCAGCGGGATCGAGACCGAGTAGGTATCTTCGTGCAGGCCGAGGCGCTTGCTCAGCTCCAGGTTCACGGGAATGTTCGCCGCCGAGCTGCGCGTGAAGAACGCGGTGATGCCGCTTTCACGCAGGCAGGTGAACACCAGCGGGAAGGGGTTGCGACGCAGTTTCCAGAGCACGATGAGCGGGTTGACCACCAGTGCCACGAACAGCATGCAGCCGATCAGCACGGTCAACAGGTGCAGGTAACCGAGCAGCGCACCGAAGCCGGAGGTGGCCAGGGTCGAGGCCACCAGGCCGAAAATACCCAGCGGGGCAAAGCGGATGACCAGTCGCACAATCACGGTCACGCCATTGGACAAGTCTGCGAGTACGGTGCGTGTGGTTTCGCCGGCATGGTGAATGGCAATACCCATGCCGATGGCCCAGGCCAGGATGCCGATGAAGTTACCGTCCATCAGCGCTCGAACGGGGTTGTCCACCACGCTGAGCAACAGGCTCTGCAGCACTTCACTGATCCCGCCGGGCGCGGTAACGGCAACGTCCTGGGCGCTCAGCACCAGGCTCGAGGGAAACAGGGTGCTGGCAATGACCGCGACCACGGCCGCAGCGAAAGTGCCCAGCAGATAAAGGAAGAGGATCGGGCGGATATGGGTTTCCTGGCCGTGCTTATGGTTGGCGATCGACGCCATGACCAGCACGAACACCAGGATCGGCGCCACGGCCTTGAGCGCCGACACAAAGACCTTGCCGATGAACGCCGTGGATTTCGCCACGTCAGGGGCCAGCCACGCCAGGACAATGCCGGCGATCAGGCCGATGACAATTTGCGTCACCAGGCTGGTGCGTTTGAAGCGGTGCAGAAGGGAAGAGGACACAGCAGTCATGACGGTATCTCTGATTTTTTATGTGCAACGGTCCGTCAATCAGGGCAACAAGCGGGCAGGCCACATGATCGGGACCGAAAAGAGTGTGGAGCATTTGCAGGCCGCGGACTTTATCACAGCCCGGCGAAAAATCTGACGGACCTGTGACGATCCGTCACCTGCCTGTTTATCTGCGTTTTTCTGACGGCCCCAATCTGTTAGGCTTTGTAGCTCTCACCTCATTTGTTTTCCAGCGGGCCCTTGGGCTAACGCTGGTGTCGTCGTTTTGTTGGAGTTCTGCATGCTGTTGCCCATCTTCCTGTTGTCCGCCGCCGGCTTCACGGTGCTGACCACGGAATTCATCATTGTCGGTCTGTTGCCAGCCATCGCCCGGGACTTGCATGTCACCATCCCTCAGGCTGGACTGCTGGTGACTTTGTTCGCGTTTACTGTCGCGGCGTTCGGGCCGTTCCTGACCGCGTGGTTTGCCCGTGTCGAACGGCGTCGGCTGTTCATCAGCGTGCTGGTGATGTTCGGCCTGGCCAACACTTTGGCGGCGCTGGCGCCGAACATCTGGGTCATGGCCATTGCCCGGTTGGTCCCGGCATTGGGCCTGCCGGTATTCTGGGCGTTGACCAGTGAAACCGCGGTGGACATCGTCGGGCCGCAGTTTGCCGGGCGAGCCATCGCGCGTATCGGCTTCGGCATCGTCTGCGCCACGGTATTCGGCATTCCGGTCGGCACCCTGATCTCCGACGCATTCGGCTGGCGCAGCGCTTTTGCCATCCTGGCGGTCATCGCGTTTGCCAAGGCGCTGCTGCTGTTTATCTACCTTCCGAAAACCAATCTGCACCAGCATCAAGTGAGTTTTCGCTCGCAATTCAAGATTCTGCGCAGCCCCTTGATGCAGGGGCATGTGCTGCTGTCGATCCTGGTATTCAGCGGCATGTTTACCGCCTATACCTATCTGGCGGATATCCTCGAACGCCTGGCCGGGTTCGACGGTACGCTCGTGGGTTGGTGCCTGATGGGCTTTGGAGCTGTCGGCCTGCTCGGCAACTCCCTGGGGGGGCGCGCGGTAGACCGGCATCCGCTGATCGCCTCAATGGTGTTCTGCCTGTTCATGATCGGCGGCATGGTGGCGCTGGTGCCGAGCATTCATTCGACGCTGGGGTTGGCCGCCGCGATGGGTATCTGGGGCGTGACCCAGGCGGCGCTGTTCCTGGTCAGCCATGTGCGGCTGATGAAAGCGGCCCCTGAAGCGCCGGCGTTTGCTGCTTCGCTGAACATCGCCGGGGCCAACCTGGGCATTGGCCTGGGGGCGTTGGTGGGCGGTCGGGTCATCGATACCCTGGGCCTGGGCAGCGTCGGTTTTGCGGCGGCCGGATTCATCCTGGTATCGATCCTGCTGGCGCTGTTGCTGATGACGTTCAAGCCCCGCAATGCCTGCGCTGATTGCTAGGCGCTGAACAGCTCGCGGCGTGCCCCTTCGGCAATCGCGACGATGCCAGGGTGGCTGACCTTGCGTTCCACGGAAATGGCGTAGAACGACTCGCTCACCGCCTCGGTCTGGCCGATAACCTGCACCCCATATTGCCGCTTGACCTCTTCGGCAATCACGCTGGGACCGATAAAAATCCCGCTGCCTGACTGTCCAAATGCCTGCATCAACGCACTGTCGTCGAACTCGCCGACAATCCGCGGCTGGATCTGTTGTTCGGCGAACCAGCGTTGCAGGCGGCTGCGTACGACGGTTTCCGGTCCCGGGATCAGCAGCGGGGCGTCATGCAGGCCATGGGGAAAATCCCGCCCATGACGATCGGCCAGCGCGGCGGTGGCAAAAAAGCTGATCCCGCATTCTCCAAGCTTCTGGCTGTAGCCCTTGATATCCAGGTGAGTCGGCATCGGGCTGTCGGAAATCACCAGGTCCAGGCGTTGGATTGCCAGGTCCGCCAGCAGCCGTTCGAGCTTGTCCTCGCGACAGGTGATACGCAGTGGCTCGCTCAGTTCCATGGTCGGGGCCAGCAGCCGATAGACGATGGACTTGGGCACGACATCCGCCACCCCGACCCGAAAAAGTGTCTGCTGCTCGTTGGGCTGGGCGCGCAGTATCAATTCCAATTCACCGCCGAGTTGGAACATGTGTTCGGCGTAAGGCAACGTCTGGCGACCGGCTTCTGTCAGCTCCAACTGGCGCCCGACGCGCTGGAACAGTTTGATGTTGTAGGTCTGTTCGAACAGGGAGATCTGCCCGCTGATGGTTTGCGGGGTCAGGTTCAATTGCTCACAGGCGCGCACGATGCTGCCGGTTTTTGCCACCACCCAGAAATAATGCAGCTGTCGATAATTGAGCATGGTTTTCGCCGATTCGTAAAAACCGAAGTATAGCCGCTGAAAATACGAATTTTCCTGAAGTATCAGCCTCTCTAGAATGCCGGGCCATCGGTGAGCCATCTTTGTGCTCCATCCATTTTTTGAAGAGGCACTGTCCATGACGTATAAATCCTTGGGTCTTGCAGCCTTCCTGTCGCTGTCATCGATAGCGCTCGTGGGTTGTGAACAAGCGGAAAAAAGCGCCCAGCAGTTGGCCCAGCAACTTAAGGAACAAGCAGTCGAAACGGCCAAGCAGGCAATCGACGATACTCACAAGGCTGCCGAACAGGCCATCAGCGAGGCTACCGGTGGGCTGATAAGCCCCAAAAAAGAGCCGGAGAAAGACGCTGAAGAATCCGAATCCTCCACCAAGACCATCTAACCCCGTCATATCGAGTCAGGACTGACCCATGGATTATCTGTTACAGCTTGCCGCCAGCCCCACCGCCTGGATTGCCTTGGCCACCCTGGTCGTCATGGAAATCGTGCTTGGCATCGACAACCTGATCTTCATTTCGATCTTGACCAACAAGCTGCCCGAACAGCATCGCGCCAAGGCGCGGCGGATCGGTATCGGCATGGCGCTGATCCTGCGCCTGGGCCTGCTGAGCACCATCGCGTTCATTGTGCAGTTGACGGAACCGGTCATCGAAATCCTTGGCCAGGCCTTTTCCTGGAAGGACATGATCCTCATCGCCGGTGGCCTGTTCCTGTTGTGGAAGGCGACCACCGAGATCCATCACAGCATGGACCCGGCGCCGAACGATCCCAAGTCGGCCACTTCTGGCGTGACCCTCGGGTTCGCTGCTGCGATCGGTCAGATCCTGATGCTCGACCTGGTGTTTTCCATCGACAGCATCATTACCGCGGTGGGTATGACCGAACACTTGCCTATCATGATCATCGCCGTGGTGGTTTCGGTGCTGGTGATGCTGCTGGCCGCCGAGCCGTTGGCGAAGTTCATCAATGACAACCCCACCGTGGTCATGTTGGCCCTGGGCTTCCTGATCATGATTGGCATGACCCTGATCGCCGAAGGTTTCGGTGCCCATGTGCCCAAGGGCTATATCTACGCGGCCATGGCCTTCTCGGCGGCGATCGAGGTGTTGAACATGTTGTCCCGACGCGCCAGGGAGAAAGCGCTCGTCGACAAAGCCTGATACCAGGCAGACAAAAGCCGCCCGGGTCCAAGGCCCGGGCGGCTTTTTCATGCGCGGCGATAATCTCAGTGTGCGGTGGCGTGGCGCCTGGCGGGTTTGGAGGGCTGTTTCGCTTGAGGGGGAGGTGCGTGGTGATGACGCCGGGCGATCCGCAGTACGCCCCACAACATGGCCGTCGCTACGCTCAGCCAGCCAAATATCAGCATCAGAATAGTCGTCGTCAGGCTCATCTGTGCCTCCTTCAATGGACAGTCTAGCCGCTCAAGTGTTACGAGCAGTCGATCGTCGGCAGTGGCGACGGATCGGTTCGTTCTATCGCGGTTGTGAAACTCTTGCTTGTGGCTATACCCAGGCGGGCGCGCACTTTATGATCGTCGGCCCAAGCCCGGCCCGGATGCCGGGTCTGCCTGAACAAGAGAGTCATTAATGGTGCCGGTAATTTCATCTTTTCGATCACTGGTAGTGGCGCTGACCTGCGCCGCCGTCCTGGCGGGGTGCGCGGGGGGCGTATCGCCGCAGATAAAGCGTCTGCCCGAGCGGGTCGAACTCAACAGCGTGCCGTTCTTTCGCGGCGAGATGTATCAGGGAGCGCCGCAATCATTGGCGTCCTTGTTGACCTTGCAAGGAACGGTCATCACGCCCGGGTTGTTGGAGAAACCGTTACACCTGCCCGGTGGCGAGGCGCGTTTGCAGCAGAGTCTGCAAACCCTGGCACGTGAATACGGACTGGTCGTCTATCCCCTCGACCAGGAGCTCGCGGCGTTGCTCGAACAGGTGGCGGCGGGTTATCCCGTGCTGTTGCGCTACACCGAGGGCTCGGCGTTCTGGTCCGGGCCGCGCTACGCGATCCTGGCTGGCTACAACCGACAAAAACGCACCGTGCTGCTGCGGTCGGGGATGAACCGGCGGTCGTTGATGAGTTTCGATGCATTCGAATCGGCGTTCAAGGACGCGGGCGGTTGGGCGGTGTTGATACAGCAACCCACGCAACTTCCGGCCAACGTTGACTCCCAGCGCTGGTTGAAGGCCGCCGACGAGTTAGCCGGGGCAGGGCAGGAGCAGGCCGCCGCGCGGGCCACCAAGGCGTTGGGCTCCGCACGCTGAGTCGCGTCCCCGTTCGTCAGCTTTCGGGCACGACCTCGCATGCCTCGGGTTCTTATCGTCAAGGCCTGGAATCTCCGGGCCATGATTCAAGGAGGCAACCATGGCACAGTCGAAAACACCTTCAGGGCCGCATTCTTCCGAGCATTCATCCGGTGATGATGACTTGGGGTTCGATCCGGACTCGCCGGATCTCGACGATCCGCAAGTGGACCCGGTAGGGCCGGCCAAGGCGCCCCGGGACGAGGAGGATGAGGAACCACCTTCTTCGAGAGCTTATGACCCACTGGGTAACCTTAAGCCCTGACAAAAATAGCCCCGACGAGTCGGGGCTATCTGTTTGCGCCTAGCCGAATTATTTTGACGCTTCTACCACGCCACTCTGGCGGCTCTTGAGGTTCTTGGCGGCCTTGTATTGCAAGGCCACGGCCGGGACACTGGCGCTTTTGCCTGTCTCGACCCAGCTGCGGATACGGCTGGCATCGGCAAAATGAGTGTATTTGCCGAACGCGTCGAGAATCACCAGCGCCATCGGACGATTACCCATTTTTGTCACCAGCACCAGGCAATGACCGGCCTGGTTGGTGAAGCCGGTCTTGGTCAACTGAATGTCCCAGTTGGCCTTGTGGACCAGATGATCGGTGTTGCGAAAGCCCAGGCTGTAGGCCGGCTTGCGGAACGTCACGGTCTTTTCCTTGGTGGTACTCAATTCGCTCAGCAATGGATACTTGCGAGCGGCGATCAACAGCTTGGTCAGGTCCCTGGCGGTCGAGACGTTGTGAATGGACAGGCCGGTGGGCTCGACATAGTGGGTGCTGGACATGCCCAGCGCCTTGGCCTTGGCGTTCATCGCCGCAATGAACGCCGCGTAGCCGCCCGGATAATGATGGGCGAGGCTGGCGGCGGCGCGGTTCTCCGACGACATCAGGGCGATCAGCAGCGTGTCCCGGCGTGACAGTTCGCTGTTGAGCTTGACCCGGGAAAACACACCTTTCATTTCCGGCGTGTTGGCGATGGTCATGGAAATGTATTCGTCCAGGTTCTGCCTGGCGTCCAGCACGATCAGGCCGGTCATCAACTTGGTCACCGATGCGATCGGCACCACGACATCCGGATTGCTCGAATAGACCACCTTGTCCGTCTGCAGGTCCAGCAGGATCGCACTGCCAGAGGCGACCTGCAGTTTTGAAGTGTCTCGTGGCGGGGCAATGGTTTCCTGCGCGCTGATGTTCTGCGTGATGAAGGTGCCCGTGAAAAGGAAAAACAGGCTGAGGATCGAAAGACGGATTTTCACGCGAGTAGACTCGATGGAGTTGAAGGTGCTGTCGAGCAGCGGCTTGTTAAAAAGCGCCGCATTTTAGGAGTATGGGCGACGTCAGCGCTATATGCCTGTGCCGTCGGGGCGCATCAATAAATAAAGTTTAATGAAGGCGATTCTGGCGAATCGAATCTGAAAAATTTGTAAATTGGCAGAGTCGGGGGGCACTCTGCACGGGCCAACGTCCGCCGATCAGGGATCAGATGACAAAATACTGTGGGAGCGAGCCTGCTCGCGATAACGGTGTCTCTGCCGGCATTGATGTCGGCTGATCCCAAGCTATCGCGAGCAGGCTCGCTCCCACAGGGTTTGTGGCTGAGTTGAAACGGCTAATCAGCTATGCAGCGTCTCGGCCGCATAAAGGGTGTTTTCCAGCAGGCAGGCCCGGGTCATCGGTCCTACGCCGCCGGGTACCGGCGTGATCCAGCCGGCGCGGGGCAGGGCGGTCTCATAGACCACATCGCCCACCAGCTTGCCGTCGTCCTGGCGGTTGATGCCGACGTCGATGACGATGGCGCCTTCCTTGATCCATTCGCCTTTGACCAGGCCCGGCTTGCCGGCGGCCACCACCACCAGGTCAGCCCGACCGACGTGGCCTGCCAGGTCCTTGGTGAAGCGATGGGTCACGGTGACGGTACAGCCAGCGAGCAGCAATTCCATGGCCATCGGCCGGCCAACGATGTTGGAGGCGCCCACGACCACGGCATCGAGCCCGTAAAGATCCACGCCAGTGCTTTCCAGCAAGGTCATGATGCCCTTGGGCGTGCAAGGGCGCAGCAATGGGATGCGTTGGGCGAGCCGACCGACGTTATAAGGATGGAAACCGTCGACGTCCTTGTCCGGGCGGATACGCTCCAGCAGTTTAGAGGCGTCAAGGTGTTCGGGCAGCGGTAGCTGGAGCAGCACGCCATCGATGTTCGGATCGTCATTGAGGCGGTCGATCAGATCGGCCAGCGCTTGCTGAGTGGTTTCGGAAGGCAGGTCGTAGGCCTGGGAAAGGAAGCCGACCTCTTCACAGTCTTTACGCTTGTGCGAGACATAAACCTGAGAGGCAGGATCGCTGCCGACCAGGATCACCGCAAGGCCGGGCGTGCGCAGGCCTTGCTGGCGGCGCTCGGTGACTCGTTGGGCGATCTGCTGGCGCAGGCTGGCGGCGATCGATTTGCCGTCGATAAGTTGTGCAGTCATTGCGCGTGGTTAACCATCGAGAGGGGAAAAAAAGAGAACGCATTCTCGCATGCCGAGGCGTGAGGGCAAAGGCGCTTGGTCTGCAAATTCCCCTAAGCCCTTTAATTAAATGAATTTTTTTTAAAAAAGAGTTGACGACCTATCGGGCCGTCTATAACATTCGTCGCACTTGTCGGGCACAGCCTAGCACTGGTTAAGAAGGTTGAGCGGAGTTGGTAGTTTAAACTCGGCAAAACTGAAAGCACTTAGTTTGTAATCGTCCAAGAATACAGATTAAAAAGGCGCCCGTAGCTCAGCTGGATAGAGCATCCGCCTTCTAAGCGGATGGTCGCAGGTTCGAGTCCTGCCGGGTGCGCCAATTAGGCAGCTTTGGCACAAGTAACGCTACAAGGCAATATGGTGGGCGTAGCTCAGTTGGTAGAGCACGGGATTGTGACTCCCGTTGTCGTGGGTTCGATCCCCATCGTCCACCCCATATTCTAGAAAGGCGCCAGATCTAACAATCTGGCGCCTTTGCTTTAAAAGCTTGATACGCGGATGTGGTGGAATTGGTAGACACACTGGATTTAGGTTCCAGCGCCGCAAGGTGTGAGAGTTCGAGTCTCTCCGTCCGCACCATACAAGTCGCTATTTAATTAGCAGAGAACGGCGCAGAACCTGAGAAGGGGCTGCGCCGTTTTTGTTTTCACTGGTTACGTGTCGGCGTCGGTCCTGGGGCGGGCGCGAGGCGGCTGTGTTCGCGATTGTGTTTCGCGATGATACTCGGCATGCCCGTCGGTCTTTTTATAAAAGGCTGCATGCCAAGCGCGCGGTTGCGGTGCTTCTATATAGGAAGGTGCTGCGCAGAGCCTTGGCGGTGATCAACTGTATTAGCAAACCGGGCGGGGCATGAACCATGGCCCTGCTTATAAATTCGGCGTCTGTTTCCTGCGTGTTTTCAGTAGGGTGACTTCTTGAGTTTGACCTACTAGAATGCATGCCCTTGATTCTGGGGTCGGAAACGCCCGGCCAACGTCTGTGCAACGAGGAATATCCATGCAAGTTTCTGTTGAAAATACTTCTGCTCTTGAGCGCCGCATGAGCATCACCGTGCCAGCTGAGCGTATCGAGACTCAGGTCAACAAGCGTCTGCAGCAGACTGCCCAAAAGGCCAAAATCCCAGGTTTCCGCCCAGGCAAAGTGCCAATGAGCGTGATCCGTCAGCGTTACGAAGCTGATGCGCGCCAGGAAGCCGTGGGCGACGTGATCCAGTCTTCGTTCTACGAAGCGGTGGTCGAGCAGAAGCTGAACCCGGCTGGCGCTCCCTCCGTCGAGCCTAAAGTGCTGGAAAAAGGCAAGGACCTCGAGTTCGTTGCCACGTTCGAAGTGTTCCCCGAGTTCACCGTCGCCGGTTTCGAGTCCATTGCCGTCGAGCGCCTGAGCGCTGACGTTTCGGATGCCGACCTGGACAAGATGCTCGACATCCTGCGCAAGCAGAACACCCGTTTCGAAGCCACTGATCGTGCCGCCCAGAACGAAGACCAGCTGAACATCGATTTCGTCGGCAAGGTCGACGGTGAAGTGTTTGCTGGCGGTTCCGCCAAGGCTACCCAGCTGGTGCTGGGCTCCGGTCGCATGATCCCGGGCTTCGAAGATGGCCTGGTTGGCGCCAAGGCTGGCGAAGAGCGCGTTCTGAACGTGACCTTCCCAGAGGACTATCAGAACCTGGATCTGGCCGGCAAAGCCGCCGAATTCACCGTGACCGTCAACAGCATTTCCGAGCCTAAGCTGCCTGAGCTGAACGAAGAGTTCTTCGCCCAGTTCGGTATCAAGGAAACCGGTCTGGAAGGTTTCCGCGCCGAAGTTCGCAAGAACATGGAGCGCGAGCTGCGTCAGGCCATCAAGTCCAAGGTCAAGAACCAGGTCATGGACGGTCTGCTGGCCTCCAACCCGATCGAAGTGCCGAAGGCTCTGCTGGACAACGAAGTAAACCGTCTGCGCGTGCAGGCCGTTCAGCAGTTTGGTGGCAACATCAAGCCGGACCAACTGCCGGCCGAACTCTTCGAAGAGCAAGCCAAGCGCCGCGTCGTACTGGGCCTGATCGTCGCTGAAGTCGTCAAGCAGTTCGAACTCAAGCCTGACGAAGCCCGCGTTCGCGAGCTGATCCAGGAAATGGCCTCGGCTTACCAAGAGCCTGAGCAGGTAGTGTCCTGGTACTACAAGAACGAGCAGCAGCTGAACGAAGTCCGTTCGGTTGTGCTGGAAGAGCAAGTTGTGGATACTGTTCTGCAGAAAGCTAGCGTGACCGACAAAGCGGTCTCTTACGAAGAAGCGGTCAAGCCGGTGGAAGCTCCACAAGCCGATTGATGGTTCTGCGGTAAGAAATACACACCATAAGCCAGCCTTCGCGCTGGCTTATGCGTATTCAAGACATAACTATTTGGGAGTGACTGCGAGACATGTCCCGCAATTCTTTTTATCAGCAGAGCTCTGACATCCAGGCCGCAGGCGGCCTGGTCCCTATGGTTATCGAGCAGTCCGCCCGTGGCGAACGTGCCTATGACATCTATTCGCGTCTGCTCAAGGAGCGAGTGATCTTTTTGGTAGGTCCGGTAGAGGACTACATGGCCAACCTGATCTGTGCACAACTGCTGTTCCTTGAAGCCGAAAACCCGGACAAGGACATCCATCTCTATATCAACTCCCCGGGCGGTTCGGTGACGGCGGGAATGTCGATCTACGACACCATGCAGTTCATCAAGCCTAACGTTTCGACGACCTGCATCGGTCAGGCGTGCAGCATGGGTGCGTTTTTGCTGACCGCCGGTGCCCAAGGCAAGCGTTACTGCCTGCCGAATTCCCGCGTGATGATTCACCAGCCGCTGGGCGGTTTCCAAGGCCAGGCATCTGATATCGAAATCCATGCCAAGGAAATCCTCTTCATCCGCGAGCGCCTCAACACGTTGATGGCCAAGCACAGCGGGCGCACGCTTGAAGAAATCGAGCGCGATACCAATCGCGACAATTTCATGAGCGCTGAAGCCGCACGTGAATATGGTCTGATCGATGAAGTGATCAGCCAGCGCCCCGCTTAAAATAAGCAGCTCAAAATAAGGTTGATCGGCAGGTCCGATCATCTGCGGGCTTGAAAAAGCCCGCAATTGCCTTCATCTTGTGTTGCAAGCCTATCGGATTTGGATCGATCGAATGACTGACACCCGCAACGGCGAGGACAACGGCAAACTGCTCTATTGCTCCTTCTGTGGCAAAAGCCAGCATGAAGTACGCAAATTGATTGCCGGCCCCTCGGTCTTCATTTGCGACGAGTGCGTCGACCTGTGCAATGACATCATCCGCGAGGAGGTGCAGGAAGCCCAGGCCGAAAGCAGCGCGCATAAGTTGCCTTCGCCCAAAGAAATCAGCGGCATCCTTGACCAGTATGTAATCGGTCAGGAGCGCGCGAAAAAGGTACTGGCCGTAGCGGTGTACAACCACTACAAGCGTCTGAACCAGCGTGACAAGAAGAATGACGAAGTCGAACTCGGCAAGAGCAACATCCTGCTGATCGGCCCGACAGGCTCGGGTAAGACCCTGCTTGCCGAAACCCTGGCCCGTTTGCTGAACGTTCCGTTCACCATCGCCGACGCAACCACCCTCACCGAGGCGGGTTATGTGGGTGAGGACGTTGAGAACATCATTCAGAAACTGCTGCAGAAGTGCGACTACGACGTGGAAAAGGCCCAGATGGGCATTGTCTACATCGATGAAATCGACAAGATTTCTCGCAAGTCCGACAACCCGTCCATCACCCGGGATGTTTCCGGCGAGGGCGTGCAGCAGGCGTTGCTCAAGTTGATCGAAGGCACGGTCGCTTCCGTTCCGCCCCAAGGCGGTCGCAAGCACCCGCAGCAGGAATTCCTGCAGGTCGACACGCGTAACATCCTGTTCATCTGCGGTGGTGCGTTCTCCGGCCTGGAAAAAGTCATCCAGAACCGTTCCACCCGTGGCGGCATCGGCTTCAACGCCGAGGTTCGCAGCAAGGAAGAGGGCAAGAAGGTCGGTGAATCCCTGCGTGAAGTCGAGCCTGACGATCTGGTCAAGTTCGGCTTGATTCCGGAATTCGTCGGTCGTCTGCCGGTCCTGGCGACACTGGACGAGCTGGATGAAGCTGCGTTGATGCAGATTCTGACCGAGCCGAAAAACGCCCTGACCAAGCAATATGCCAAGCTGTTCGAAATGGAAGGCGTAGACCTGGAATTCCGTTCCGACGCGCTGAAATCCGTCGCCAAGCGTGCCCTGGAGCGTAAAACCGGTGCCCGTGGGTTGCGTTCGATTCTCGAAGGCGTATTGCTCGATACGATGTACGAAATCCCCTCGCAGTCCGAGGTGAGTAAAGTCGTCATCGACGAAAGCGTCATAGAAGGCAAGTCCAAGCCACTGTATATCTACGAAAACAGTGAGCCGGCTGCCAAGGCTGCGCCGGACGCATAAGTGTCCCGCTGTCGGAATAAAGGAGGGGCCTTCGGGCCCCTTTGCTATTCGCGCGTTTTAGACGTGTCTTAGCGCTTGTTTTTTTTGAAGGCTGCCCCCATCTTGGTTTCAAGCTTACTTCCATCTGTTCACGGCCTTACGGCCGCCGTAGAGGCGAAATCATGAAGACAACCATCGAATTGCCTCTCCTGCCATTGCGCGATGTCGTGGTATATCCGCACATGGTTATCCCGCTGTTCGTGGGGCGCGAGAAGTCCATCGAAGCCCTCGAGGCCGCGATGACGGGTGATAAGCAGATTCTTCTGATCGCTCAGAGAAACCCTGCCGACGATGATCCCGGTGAAGACGCACTTTATCGCGTAGGTACGATTGCAACGGTCCTGCAGCTGCTCAAGCTTCCTGATGGCACCGTCAAGGTCCTGGTCGAGGGCGAGCAGCGCGGGGCGGTCGAGCGTTTCAGCGAAGTAGACGGGCATTGCCGCGCCGAGGTGTCGCTGATCGACGAAGTCGAGGCGCCGGAGCGTGAGTCGGAGGTTTTTGTCCGCAGCCTGCTGTCGCAGTTCGAACAGTACGTGCAGTTGGGCAAGAAGGTGCCTGCCGAGGTCCTGTCGTCGCTCAACAGCATCGACGAGCCAGGACGCCTGGTCGATACGATGGCGGCCCACATGGCCCTCAAGATCGAGCAGAAGCAGGAAATCCTCGAGATTATCGAGTTGTCGGCGCGTGTCGAGCACGTACTGGCATTGCTCGACGGCGAAATCGACCTGCTGCAGGTTGAAAAACGCATTCGTGGTCGCGTCAAGAAACAGATGGAGCGCAGTCAGCGTGAGTACTATCTGAATGAGCAGATGAAGGCCATTCAGAAAGAGCTCGGCGATGGCGACGAAGGTCACAACGAAATCGAAGAGCTGAAAAAGCGCATCGATGCCGCTGGCCTGCCAAAGGATGCGCTCGCCAAGGCCCAGGCCGAGCTTAACAAGCTCAAGCAGATGTCGCCGATGTCTGCCGAAGCCACCGTGGTGCGTTCCTACATCGATTGGCTGGTCCAGGTGCCGTGGAAAGCCCAGAGCAAGGTTCGCCTGGACCTGGCGCGTGCCGAGGACATCCTCGATGCGGACCATTACGGCCTGGAAGAGGTCAAGGAACGCATCCTTGAATACCTTGCCGTGCAGAAACGCGTGAAGAAGATTCGTGGTCCGGTACTGTGCCTGGTCGGTCCGCCGGGTGTCGGTAAGACTTCCCTGGCGGAATCGATCGCCCACGCCACCAACCGCAAATTTGTGCGAATGGCGCTTGGCGGCGTGCGTGACGAGGCGGAAATTCGTGGTCATCGCCGCACGTACATCGGTTCCATGCCAGGAAGATTGATTCAAAAGATGACGAAGGTGGGTGTGCGCAACCCGCTGTTCCTTTTGGATGAAATCGACAAGATGGGCAGCGATATGCGCGGTGATCCTGCGTCCGCGTTGCTTGAGGTGCTCGATCCCGAGCAGAATCACAATTTCAACGATCACTATCTGGAAGTCGATTACGACCTCTCCGACGTGATGTTCCTGTGCACCTCCAACTCAATGAATATCCCGCCAGCGTTGCTGGACCGGATGGAGGTGATTCGTCTGCCGGGCTACACCGAAGACGAGAAGATCAACATCGCCGTCAAGTACCTTTCGCCCAAGCAGATCCAGGCCAACGGCCTGAAAAAGGGTGAGCTGGAATTTGACGAGGAGGCGATTCGCGACATCATTCGTTACTACACCCGTGAAGCCGGTGTGCGTGGTCTCGAGCGGCAGATTGCCAAGGTCTGCCGCAAGGCGGTCAAGGAGCACGCGCTGGAAAAACGCTTCGCGGTCAAGGTGACATCCGACCTGCTGGAGCACTTCCTCGGTGTGCGCAAGTTCCGCTATGGGCTCGCCGAGCAACAGGACCAGATCGGTCAGGTGACCGGCCTCGCGTGGACGCAGGTCGGCGGCGAGTTGCTGACCATTGAGGCCGCCGTGGTTCCGGGCAAGGGCCAATTGATAAAGACCGGTTCCCTTGGCGATGTCATGGTGGAGTCGATCACCGCGGCGCTGACGGTGGTGCGCAGCCGTGCGCGCAGCCTGGGCATTCCCCTGGATTTCCATGAGAAGCGGGACACGCATATCCACATGCCGGAGGGGGCTACACCCAAGGATGGACCGAGCGCCGGCGTGGGCATGTGCACCGCCCTGGTTTCTGCATTGACTGGCATTCCGGTGCGTGCGGATGTCGCCATGACCGGTGAAATCACCCTGCGTGGCCAGGTCCTGGCGATTGGCGGCCTGAAAGAAAAACTTCTGGCAGCTCACCGTGGCGGGATCAAGATCGTGATCATTCCGGAAGAGAATGTCCGTGATCTCAAGGAAATTCCCGACAACATCAAGCAGGATCTTCAGATCAAACCGGTTAAATGGATTGACGAAGTCCTGCAAATTGCGCTGCAATACGCGCCGGAGCCCTTGCCGGATGTGGCTCCGGAGATTGTCGCAAAGGAAGAAAAGCGAGAGTCTGACTCTAAGGAAAGAATTAGCACGCATTAATACGCATTTGCCTGGGGGGCTTCCTTGACAGTTTTTTAGAGCCCTTGTTATAAAGCGGCTCTTAAGTGTCTGCAGGCCATTCAGCACTCGTTTTTGCTTTCACCAAAAAAACTTAGAATCATCTCAAATAGATATAAGGGGACTTAGAGTGAACAAGTCGGAACTGATTGATGCTATCGCTGCATCCGCTGATATCCCGAAAGCTGCTGCTGGCCGTGCGCTGGACGCTGTAATCGAATCCGTCACTGGCGCTCTCAAGGCTGGCGACTCTGTTGTTCTGGTGGGTTTCGGTACTTTCTCCGTTACCGATCGTCCAGCTCGTGTTGGTCGCAACCCGCAGACTGGCAAGACGCTGCAAATCGCCGCTGCCAAAAAGCCAGGCTTCAAAGCTGGTAAAGCGCTGAAAGAAGCCGTCAACTAAGGTTTCATTGAGTTTATCCGGGTCGGGGTCATGCCTGGCTTGGCAGCGGAGCGGTAATGCAGCCGGCACAAACGGGCTGTCACGCCAGGGCTCGCGGGTTCGAGCCCGGTCCGCTCCGCCAGTTACGAGAAGGCGCATCCTCGGATGCGCCTTTCTTCTATCCGGATTCTACCCACGCTCCACGGTTGCCTAATTTTGAAGTTCAACCGTTTCTGGGGGACGCATGCTGCAGAATATCAGGGACAATTCACAAGGCTGGATTGCCAAGACCATCATCGGAATCATCGTCGCATTGATGGCGTTGACCGGTTTCGAAGCTATTTTTCAAGCCACCACCAACAGCAATGACGCGGCCAAGGTCAACGGCGAAAAAATCAGCCAGAACGAGCTGAGCCAGGCGGTCGATATGCAACGCCGTCAGCTCATGCAACAGCTGGGCAAGGATTTCGACGCCTCCCTGCTGGACGAGAAGATGCTGCGTGACTCGGCGCTCAAAGGGCTGATCGATCGCAAGCTGTTGCTGCAAGGCGCACACGATGCGAAATTCGCTTTCTCCGAAGCCGCGTTGGACCAGGTGATCCTGCAAACGCCGGAATTCCAGGTCGATGGTAAATTCAGTCCTGAGCGTTTCGACCAGGTGATTCGCCAGTTGGGTTATGGCCGACTGCAGTTCCGCGAGATGCTGGCGCAGGAAATGCTCATTGGCCAATTGCGTGCCGGTCTCGCTGGCAGCGGTTTTGTCACCGATGCCCAGGTGTTGGCATTCGCCCGCCTGGAAAAGCAGACCCGTGATTTCGCTACGCTCACCGTCAAGGCGGATCCGGCTGCCGTGAAGCTGACCGACGATGAGGTCAAGGCTTACTACGACCAGCACGCCAAGGAGTTCATGACGCCTGATCAGGTAGTCATCGACTATCTCGAGCTGAAGAAGGCTTCGTTCTTCGATCAAGTCAGCGTCAAGGATGAAGATCTGCAGGCGGCTTACCAGAAAGAGATCGCCAATCTTTCCGAACAGCGTCGTGCTGCGCACATCCTGATTGAAGTGAACGACAAGGTCACCGAAGCCCAGGCCAAGGCCAAGATCGAGGAAATCCAGGCTCGACTGGCCAAAGGCGAGTCGTTTGAGGCGCTGGCGAAGGAATTCTCCCAGGATCCGGGCTCAGCCAACAACGGCGGCGATCTCGGTTATGCCGGTCCAGGTGTCTATGATCCGGAGTTCGAAAAGGCGCTGTATGCGTTGAACAAGGATCAGGTCTCGGCACCGGTGCGAACCGATTTCGGCCTGCACCTGATCAAGCTGCTGGGTGTCGAAGCGCCTGAGGTTCCGACTTTTGCGAGCCTGAAGGACAAGCTGACCCGCGATCTGAAGACCCAGCAAGTGGAGCAGCGGTTCGTCGAGGCGACCAAGCAACTGGAAGACGCTTCGTTCGAGGCTTCCGACCTGGCCCAGCCAGCCCAGGACCTTAAGCTGACCGTCCATACGTCGGCACCTTTCGGTCGTGAAGGCGGCGAAGGGATCGCGGCCAACCGTGCCGTGATCACCGCTGCGTTCAGCCCGGAAGTGCTGGAGGAGGGGGCCAACAGTACCGCCATCGAGCTGGATCCGGAAACCGTCGTGGTGCTGCGTGCCAAGGAGCATCGCAAGCCTCAGCAGCTTCCGCTGGAAACCGTGGCCGGTCCGATCCGCGCCCAGTTGGCCAAGGAACATGCCAGCGCTGCCGCCAAGACTCAGGCCGATGAGTTGATTGCCAGCCTGCGCGATGGCAAGACGGCGCTGGACAAGCCTGTCAACGGTCAAGGCTGGAAAGTCGTCGAGGCGGCGACCCGCAGCCAGGAAGGTATCGACCCTGCTGTGCTGCAGGCGCTGTTCCGCATGTCCAAGCCTGAGTCGAAGGACAAGCCGACATTCGCCAGCGTGACCCTGCCTGACGGCGGCGTGACGGTCCTGCGTTTGAACGGCGTCAACGAAGGTGCTGCTCCGACCGAGGAAGAAAAGGCCGAATACCGTCGGTACCTGGCGTCCCGTGTCGGCCAGCAGGACTTCGCGGCTTATCGCAAGCAATTGGAAAGCGAGGCAGACATCAAGCGCTTCTGACTTGATGCGTGACCCTGAAGACCCCGGCCGAAAGGTCGGGGTCTTTTTGTATCCGTGTATTGCCACGACGGCGATGTTCGTCGATTCATCAGGATTGCTTCTTTTTCCCGCTGGCATCCCCCCGTAGACTTGTAAGCCGTTTGAGACAAGATTACCCAAGCTGTCCGGCCGCATTCTGTTGCACAATACGCCCCGGACTGTTTTCCTCAGGATGTTCAATGTTCAGATCATTTCACATGCGCACCGTTGGGCTGGCATTGCTGCTGGTCGTCGCGACCGGTTGCTCTTCCAAGAAAGCGGCCATTTACGAGCACGAGAACTTCGATGATTCGGGCACGTTCTCGCGTACCTATCCGGTGACTGACGTGGCGACTTGTGAAGCAGGACGTCGTGCGCTGCTGAGCCAGGGGTACATCATCACCAGCAGCGATCCGAAGCTGGTCAGCGGCCACAAGAGTTTCCAGCAGACCGGCGACACGCACATGGAGATCAGTTTCAACCTGGTCTGTGCCGAAGATGGCGGTCCGGGCCACCGCGCCACGATCTTTGCCAACGCTCTACAGGACCGGTATGCCCTGAAGAAGACCAATAACTCCGCCAGCCTTGGCGTGGGTGTATTGGGGTCGGTGTCGATGCCGATTGGCTCGTCGGACGATTCGATGGTCAAAGTCGCCAGCGAAACGGTGTCCGCAGCCAAATTCTATGAGCGTTTCTTTGCGCTGGTGGAGGTGTTCCTGCCTCCCGAAGCGAAAAAAGCCGCTGGAAACGTCGACAAACCGAAAGCCGAACTGGGCATTCCAGAGCCGAAGGTGGAGCCGGCTGCCCTGGCTCCCGCCGCAACTCCCGCGCCCGCGACAATCCCGGCACCCGAGCCGACTCCTGCTCCCGTTGCGCCGGTCGAAGAGGCTGCTCCAGCACCTGTCGAAACCGCGCCGGCCGCTTCCGAGCCGGTCGCGCCACCTGCCGAGCCTGCGCCAATCGCTCCCAGCGAGCCGGAGTCCTACGCACCCCCGTCGACAGAGAGCATTACTCCGCCACCGCCCAGTTCCCTGCCGGCGCCAACCGAGCCGATCCAGCCGCTTCCTGCATCCTGAGCCTGTGGTCGGGCGGTAACGCCTTGCCACACCTGCGCTGATTAAATTCCCAATGCTGTGCTACGTTTAATTCATGAAGCCTTGGCTTCATGTTTTGTTCATCAAGCAGCTTTATGCTGATTCCAAGGCCATCAGGCATCGGTTTCAACGATTATTGGGAAGGACAGGCAATGGACGATTATCAGGAAGAGCTGCTCGAATATCAGGCTTATGAGCTGGACCCCCTGGAACCTGCCGAAGACGCCACGGAACTGTAGGTAGCAGACACTACAGTGCAGGCCGGGAGCCTGGTCTTGAAGTCGCTCTACGGCTACGCCGGAACTCTCCCGGCGTCTGGTTGTTCCAGCGCTTGAAAGCCCGTTGGAATGCCTCGGCCGAGGCGAACCCCAGCAGGTAAGCGATTTCGCCAAAGGCCAGCTCCGTGTCGCGGATGTACGTCATGGCAAGGTCTCGGCGAGTGTCGTTGAGGATCGCCCGGAACTGCGTACCTTCTTCCGCGAGCTTGCGGCGCAGCGTCCAGGTCGGCAGCTTCAGGCGCATCGCCACTTCTTCCAGATCCGGCTCCCGTCCGCCATTGAGCAGCGGCCCCAGCAATTGAATGATTCGCTCGCGCAGGGTGCGGGTGCGAGTCAGCTGTTCCAGTTCTCGTTCACATAACTGAACCAGGTGACGCCAGGTGCTCGGGCAATGCTGTGGGTTGCGCAGGGCGAGGCTGTCCAGCCCCAGGCGCAATTGGTTCTGCTCGGCTGCGAACTGGATCGGGCCTTCGCCGAGGCAGCGGTAGGCTTCGAGGTAAGTTGGCTCCTCGAATTCGATTTCGATACGTTCGGCCCGCAACACCACGTCGCAGACGCTGGACAGTTGCTGGAGCCAGCCCGCAATGATCGAGTCCACGACGAAGCGGTTGTAGGCGTTATACGGGCTGATGGAGTAGAACCGCAGCCACGCGCCCCGGGCGTCCTCGTGAAGACTCGATTGCCCACGGTAGTTGGAACCGTACAGCGGCTCGAAGCGGATCATACAGCGTGCGGCTTCGCGTACGGTGGGCGCCTGGGCCGCGGTGACGCCGGCCAGCCCGGCCTGGCTCAGGCGACTGAGCTGGCCCATGCGCAGGCCCAAGGCCGGATCCTGTGTCAGTTGGATGGCGGCATGGCCCAGGCGCATGTAGCGCGGGATCGACAGGCGCGCCCCGGGCTCAGCCAGGCGCGCGGCATCGAGGCCGTATTGTTCGAGCAATGGCTGTGGGTCATGGCCGTGACTGGCCACTGCGTCCGCCAGGCTATGGACGAAACCTACGGACAGGTCACCCAGGCGCATAGGCTTTTGCATATCTAAAGCCACAAGTTCAGCAGGCGTGCGCCACGGGCTTCACCATCGGTGAATTGCTCGCCGTTGTGGCTGATGAAGCTCTGGCCAGCGCTGCCTTTGTCCCAGAACTGCCCACGCAAGAATACGCTGACGCCGCCGCGGGCCTGGCTGATGGGCAACCGGCTGGTCAACGTCAGCCGACGCCAGGCCTGCCCCTCGCTCACCTCACCGGGCTTGAGGCTCACTTCGCTTGGCGTGGACAGGCCTTTGTAGCCGGCCCAAGGCTTGTTCCAGGCGTCGCGGCCGATGACAAAGGCGGGCACGGCGATCAGTTGGGCCCCTTGTTCGTCGAGTTGTCGATAATGAAGCGGATACCAACTGTCGCTGCCGATCAGCACGCCCAGGCGCCCGGCCGGCGTGTCAATGACCTGGGTGACGTCCGGCCGTTCGGCCCCAAGCACGTCCTGCTGGTCAAACACCGGATGTCGCTGGCGTTGTGGTTGGCCGATCGGCCGGCCGTCACGACCGAACACCAGGCTGCTGTTGTACAACGCGCCACCACCGATTTTCAGCTCGCCTTCGCTGACGCTGGGCTCGGGCAGTACGATGGAGCCGGCCACAAGCGTTACGCCGAACTCCTTGGCCAGTCCACCGAACAGTGCCTGGTAGTCATGGGCCATGCTGTCCGCCTTCATGCGCAGGTACGCATCGTCCAGCCGGCTGTCGCCCTCGGCCTGCGCCAATGCGCGGATAAAGGCCAGCGGATTGCTGATGGCGAGCCAGTTCATGGCCTGTTTGAGGGTAGTGGCCTGGTACACCTCGTCCTTTTCGCCGCTGACCATCAGCCAGGTGCCGATATGCTCGGGCAGGACCACGACGGTTTTTTCGTTGACGAACCCTTGGTCGCGGGCAGTCTGCAGGTACGCCGCTAGCTTGCGATGCAGGCGTTCGGGGCTCTGGTAGTCGGTGGGGAACAATTCCGGCTGGATGCCCAGCAGGTTGCCTCGATTGGCCGGCGTGCCCCGGTCGACCGCCAGGTTGATCCGCAGGTCTGACAGGTAATGGCCCGCCGGACGGTCTGCTGTCCACAGTGCATAAGTGGTCAGGGCGGCCGTCAGGGCCAATGAGAACAGCAGGTACAGAAATTTGCGCATGGGGACAGTCGATGGCCGCGTACAGGTTCATGATTTTCATCAGAAGTCACACGGCAGGGTACGGTAAAACAACGGTTTAGCGAAAGGGCGCGTGCGTGCGCTTCGGGACCCGCCTGCCGGCGCGGCCTCTGTGCATTTCGATCATCAAGTTGTCAGTTACGGCCATTGAGCGCTCGCATCCCGACTCTTACGCTGTCGGTCATGACTGATGGAAGCCGCAGAGCTTCCGCATTTTTCCGTGATCGCCCGTGGAGTTACCGATGACCGCCCCTCATTACCCGCATTTGCTGGCCCCGTTGGACCTGGGTTTCACCACGTTGCGCAACCGTACCCTGATGGGATCGATGCACACCGGCCTTGAAGAAAAGCCCGGCGGCTTCGAGCGCATGGCGGCGTACTTCGCCGAGCGGGCCCGGGGTGGGGTCGGCCTGATGGTCACCGGTGGAATCGGGCCGAACGATGAAGGTGGCGTGTACTCCGGCGCGGCCAAGCTGACCACCGAGGAAGAGGCCCTCAAGCATCAGGTCGTCACGCGGGCCGTGCACGAAGCGGGGGGCAAGATCTGCATGCAGATCCTCCACGCGGGACGTTATGCCTACAGCCCCAAGCAGGTGGCGCCAAGCGCGATCCAGGCGCCGATCAACCCGTTCAAGCCCAAGGAGCTGGACGAAGAGGGCATCGAGAAACAGATCCGCGATTTTGTCACCTGTTCGGTATTGGCTCAAAAGGCCGAGTACGACGGTGTCGAAATCATGGGCTCGGAAGGCTATTTCATCAACCAGTTCCTGGCTGCGCATACCAACCACCGTACCGACCGCTGGGGTGGGAGCTACGAAAACCGCATGCGTCTACCGGTGGAAATCGTGCGCCGCGTACGCGAAGCGGTGGGGCCGAATTTCATCATTATCTTTCGCCTGTCCATGCTCGACCTGGTTGAGGGTGGCAGCACCTGGGATGAAATCGTCCAGTTGGCCAAGGCCATCGAACAGGCCGGCGCAACTATCATCAATACCGGTATCGGTTGGCATGAGGCGCGTATTCCCACTATCGCCACCAAGGTCCCGCGGGCGGCGTTCAGTAAAGTCACCGCCAAGCTGCGCGGCTCGGTGAGTATTCCGTTGATCACCACCAACCGCATCAACACCCCTGAGGTGGCCGAGCAGATCCTCGCCGAAGGCGACGCCGACATGGTGTCCATGGCGCGGCCGTTCCTTGCGGACCCGGAGTTCGTCAACAAGGCCGCCGCTGGCCGCGCAGACGAAATCAACACCTGCATCGGCTGCAACCAGGCCTGCCTCGACCATACGTTCGGGGGCAAGCTCACCAGTTGCCTGGTGAACCCGCGGGCCTGCCATGAAACCGAACTCAATTACCTGCCCGTAACCCAGGTGAAGAAAATCGCCGTGGTGGGCGCCGGTCCTGCCGGATTGTCCGCGGCCACCGTGGCGGCCGAACGCGGTCATCAAGTGACGCTGTTCGATTCGGCCAGCGAAATTGGTGGCCAGTTCAATGTCGCCAAGCGCGTTCCGGGCAAGGAAGAGTTCTTCGAAACCCTGCGTTATTTCAAACGCAAGCTGCAGACGACCCACGTCGAGTTGTGCCTCGATACCCGGGTCGATGTGGCGCAACTGGTGGCCGGCGGTTTTGACGAGATCATCCTGGCTACCGGCATCGCCCCGCGCGTACCGGCGATCCCGGGTGTCGAGCATCCCAAGGTGCTGAGCTACCTGGACGTGATCCTTGAGCGCAAGCCGGTGGGCCGCAGTGTCGCGGTGATCGGGGCCGGCGGGATCGGTTTCGATGTGTCGGAGTTTCTCGTTCATCAGGGGGTTGCCACCAGCCAGGACCGTGAGGCGTTCTGGAAGGAGTGGGGCATCGACACCCAGTTGCAGGCTCGCGGCGGCGTGGCTGGAATCAAGCCCGAACCTCATGCACCGGCGCGGCAGGTGTTCCTGTTGCAGCGCAAGAAGTCCAAGGTCGGCGACGGGCTGGGCAAGACCACCGGCTGGATTCATCGCACCGGCCTGAAGAACAAACAGGTGCAGATGCTCAACAGCGTCGAATACCTGAAGATCGATGACCAAGGCCTGCACATTCGCATCGGCGAAGCGGGCGAGCCACAAGTGCTGGCCGTCGACAACGTGGTTATTTGCGCCGGCCAGGATCCGTTGCGCGAGTTGCAGGAAGGCCTGGAGGCGGCGGGGCAGACTGTCCACCTTATCGGCGGCGCGGATGTGGCGGCGGAGCTGGATGCCAAGCGCGCGATCAACCAGGGCTCGCGGTTGGCGGCGCAGTTGTAGCGCTCAACCTTCCGGGAAAGGTTTGCCCTTGTGGGAGCGAGCTTGCTCGCGATAGCGGTCAGTCATTTGCATGAGTGTCGACTGACCTGGCGCTATCGCGAGCAAGCTCGCTCCCACAGGGTGACGGGGGTGTATCCGGATCCTCATACGGCCGCCACCAAGCTGATAAGATCCCGGCACCTTCCCATCCGGTCTGCTGCAATGCTTTTGTCTGCCCTCGACTGGCATCCTCAACCGCGCCTCGAACTCCTTCACCTCGACTGGCTGGCGCGGGCCGGTATCGAGGTGGCGGTCTTGCGCCTGGACCGTATCGATCCGCTCATCAGCGGCAATAAATGGTTCAAGCTGCTTCATCATCTGCGTGCTGCCCATGCCAACGGCGCGGAGGGCGTGATGAGCCTCGGCGGCGCCTATTCCAATCATTTGCATGCGTTGGCTGCGGCGGGGCAGCGATTCGGTTTCCAGACGGTGGGGTTATTGCGCGGCCATCCCCGGGAGACGCCTACGACGCTTGATCTACAGACGTTCGGCATGACCTTGCACTGGTTGGGTTACGGCGGGTATCGAGAGCGGCATGAGCCGGGGTTCTGGGCTCCCTGGCAGGCACAATACCCGCATTTATGGCCGATAGCTGAAGGGGGCTCGGGGTTGCCCGGCGCGCAAGGCTGCATGTCCTGGGTAACGGCCGCCCGCAGCCAATTGGCCACGTTGGGTTGGGAGGATTATCACGGTTGGTGGCTGGCCTGCGGCACCGGGACGTCGCTGGCGGGGCTGGTTCTGGCTGAAGCGGGCGAGCATCCGGTTCATGGTGTCCTGGCGGTGCCTGAAGACCATGGGGTGCTGCAACATGTTGAAAGCATTCTGGCAGAGGCGGGCATGGGCAATCCGCGTTATGAGTTGCTGGACGGCACTCGTGGCGGTTTTGCCCGGGTGGATACCGAGCTCCGCGAGTTCATCGAGACTACCAGCGCTATCGAGTTGGAGCCGCTTTATACCGGCAAGGCGCTGATGCTGCTCAAGGCCCGGATCGAGGCCGGGGTCTTTGGCGCCGGCACTCGCTTGATTTTTGTTCATACCGGTGGCTTGCAAGGTCGCCGCGGGTTTGAGTGATCGACCGCTGATTACATTTGGGCATCATCGGTAGCAAATGCTGTTGAGGAGTGCCGGGTTTGGCTGAAATAATATTTGTACGCTTTTTATAATTTGTAGGGGGCGGGGGATTTATTTATTGTTGTCCGCAAGTTCGCAGGATTGGCGAATTGACGATTCGGCTTGGCCGGGTCGTACTTGTTTCTAAAAGGAATTTAAAGATGAATAAGTCATGTGGTAGAGACGGCCGCAAAGGCATCGCAAGAAAGTTGATGGCAATAGGGCCGCCCTTGAGGCCGAGACCGAAACCAGCCCCCAAGCCGGTCGTTCCGCCGACGCCTAAACCAGTGCCCAAACCAACGCCTAAACCAGTGCCCAAACCAACGCCTAAACCAGTGCCCAAACCGGCCCCGAGGCCAGTGCCAAAACCCGCACCCAAGCCGGCCCCTCGGCCAATACCCAGGCCCAAGCCAAACGACGCACCACCAGCGCCTCCCCAGCCCAAGCCTAATCCAACGCCCCAGCCGACATCCGCGCCAATGCCTTGGCCTGTTTTAAATATCGCTGTTGATCCTCTCGCCATCTATAACCTCATCAAAGCGCCTGGAAGTGTCCAGAACAAAGACGGATCAACTTCTTTAGCGGATGACAGTGTGATTAATGCAGAAAACAATTCCGTGACGCGACCGGATGGAATTATTCAGTACGATGACGGAACAGTGAAATATCCTGACGGACGTATTGTTTTTGCCAACGGCCAAACTGAATATCCGGATGGCAGCGTGTTGTATCCCGATGGAGATTTACTGGATAAAGACGGCCATAAAATCAATTGACACCTTTATAACTTTTCGCGACCGAGCCGGGGCGGTACTGACGCATCGGGTGGGCATTATCGAAGGGGAGCCGCCGCCAGCAGCCCGGGCGTTCAAGGGGTAGGATCAGGAGGACTCAGCAGCCAATCCAGCAATAATCCAGTATCACGAGCGGGCGGTGTGGAAGGGCCGACGATTGGCCCGCCGACGTCGCCGGCGCCCGGAAGGCTGAATATTCCGGGGCATAGCACTGGCCTGTCGGGATCGCCGTCGAGAAAAGTCACCAGCACCTGGCTGCCAGCCGGCGGTACCTGGCAGTCGTGCAAGGTCAACCGCGACAGAGGCAATGTGATGACTTCGCCCTCCCGGGTCCAAAGGCTGACGTTAACCTGGCCATGCCCATGCTGACCGTGCACATAGGCAAGATGACTGCCGGCGATGCGCGGCTTCGGGTGCTTGAGGGCCGGCCTGAACACCGTCGACCATGGGATCGCCAGGAACCGATTGCGATAGTGTCGGGACGCAGGAAGGAAGGAAGACGGGGCGTCGAGGATCGAAGGCTGCCGCCCGCGATGCGTGATCTCGGTAACCAACCATTGATCGTTGAACGTTGATATGGGATGGCCTTCGATCTGTACGATGACGGCGCTGCGCAGGGTTGGCTGGCTGCTCTGGCCGTGGATGTCGCTGTATGTGCAGCGCAGCCGCTCAAGGGTACGGCGACCCGCCTGCTGGGTATGTGCAACGTTGTGCCAGGCGGTTTCCAGCGCGGGGCCGATGAACGGGTGGTTAGCTGCCGAGGTTTCAAAAACCGCAACCGGCGCCCGATCCCTGGCGTTGGCCGGCAACGCCGGTGGCGTGAGGTGATGGCGCTGGTACAGTCGCGCTATTGTTGGCCGCCGGCCTTCCTCCTGATGCAGGTTCAACCCGACCGGCTGATCGGGGAAACTTGTCGCATCTTCGGCAAATACCACCACATGGCCGGTAGGGGCGTGCTCGAAGTGATAGTGGATGCCTTCTTCCTCACACAGCCGTTGCAACAGTTCGAGATCGCTTTCGTCGTATTGGACACAGAACGGCCGGCATGGGTAGTGCCCGTGTGGCAATTCAAACCGGTAACTGTGGGTGGGCAGTTGGTGTTCTTCCAGCAAGTGTTGCAGCACCTGGACTGCGCTGAGTCGGCCAAATACCCGGCGTCGCGGACTCTGCTCCAGCCTCTGCAGGTATGGCACCAGTGTCAGGCGATAGCCTACGCATTGCCGGGAGTGGGAGGTCAGGCTGGCGCTGGCGATGATCCCATGCACGCCCGACTCGGCACCGAGGTGCAGGAACGCCTGTTGGCCGAGAATGATGTCGAGGTCGATCGGCGGCGTCAGGCCAAGCAAGTCGAGGTCGAACCGAAAAGGCTGGTTGAGGGCTTCTCGGCCGCCGAATCTCTGGACGTGAAGCTGCAGGTTGCTTTCGGTGAGTGTGAGGCTGAAGGAATAATCCGTGTCGTTGCGCATCGCAGCTCTTATTTACTGGGAGAGGGCGCTGAGGGTACGAAACCGCTGTGCACTAAGGTGTACCCGAACGGCACTTTCAGAAATCCCCTACATCAGATTGTGAAAATGTCGATCTGGCCAGCGCGATTTTTTGGTCGATCAGCCGGTTTAGGCCGTATAAACTTGGCGCCACAGCGCCGGCCGGCAGATGTCTCGGCGCGTCAGACAAGAGAGTGAGTAATGGGCGCACAGTGGAAGGTTAAACACAAAGAAGCGGCTGCCAACGCCAAAGGCAAGATTTTCGGCAAGCTGGTGAAGGAGATCACCATCGCGGCGCGTAACGGCGCCGATGTCGCTACCAATGCGCACCTGCGCCTGGTGGTTGAACAGGCGAAAAAGGCCTCGATGCCCCGCGAGACCCTGGAGCGCGCGATCAAGAAAGGCTCCGGCCAGCTCGGTGAAACCGTTCAGTATCATCGCGTGACCTACGAAGGGTTCGCGCCCCATCAGGTGCCGCTGATCGTTGAGTGTGTGACCGACAACATCAACCGTACCGTCGCCGAAATCCGTGTCGCGTTCCGCAAGGGCCAGTTGGGTGCCTCCGGTTCGGTCGCCTGGGATTTCAACCATGTCGGCATGATCGAAGCTGCGCCGGACAGCCCTGACGCCGATCCGGAAATGGCCGCCATCGAGGCTGGTGCCCAGGATTTCGAGCCGGGCGAAGACGGGGCGACGCTTTTCATCACCGAACCTGCCGACCTTGACGCCGTTCAGAAAGCGTTGCCGGAGCAGGGTTTCACCGTGCTGTCGGCCAAATTGGGCTATCAGCCGAAAAACCCGGTCAGCGGCCTGAGCGACGAGCAGATGGCCGAAGTCGAGGCGTTCCTGGAAGGCCTCGACAACCATGACGATGTGCAGGACATGTTTGTCGGCCTCGCCGGTTAAGCGACTTACCTTGTGGTGAGGGAGGCAGCTCCCTCGCCGCGGTCGCCGAACAAGCCAGCTATCTCGTCAAATCCAGGCCGCGCCAGTACGTCCGGCTGACAGCAGCGCGTCTCCAGCTGTCGCAACCGCTCAAGCGTCTCATCCGCGAGCGCCGGCTCGATCCGCGCCAGCAACTCCCCCAGCAGAATCCCGAACGCCCGCACCTCGATGCGTTGCAGGGCGCGCGTTTGCGGCGCGTCAGCCGTGGCATGGAAAGACGCCGCGCCGAAGTCGCCGAGCAGGCAATCGCCCTGGTCGTTGCAGAGGATATTGTGGCCGTACAGATCCCCATGGGTGATGCCCTGGCGATGCAGGTGCGCCGCCACCGACGCAACGCCTTGGGCGATGCGCAAGGCCGCCGCTGCGCTCAGCCGCAGCTCGTCGTCGTAGACGTCGCGGGTGCAGGACGCCAGGCTCGGCAGCCCGGCCAGGTTGCGGTAATCGGGTCCGATCAGGGCCATCACCAGCCCGACCTGCTGCTCGGGATGACCGCTGACCTGGCCCAATACTTCGATCAGGTTCGGATGCTTGCCGGCTGTGATGCAGGCATGCATTTCATGCAGTGGCGAGCCATCGCTGGTCATCTGGCCTTTGTACAGCTTGACCGCGACGTTTCGCGCGGGGCGGCCCGGTGCTTGCCACAGCGCTTGATGAATCACCCCCGAAGCACCCTCGCCGAGAGTGTGTTGCAATCTCAGTTGCCGCCAGTCGACAGGCGTGGCGGCATGCAGCGCGGCGGCCTCGGCCTGGGCTTCCAAGGGATTCCCGGCGTAGGCCAGCCAACTGAGGCTCGGCAGCTCCAACAACCAGGACGGCAGTTCGGTCAGCTGATTGGCGGCGATGCGCAGCAATTCGAGGCGATGACACTGGGCGAGGCTCTCGGGCAGTTGCTGAAGACGATTGCCCGCCAGCATCAGCTTTTGCAGGTGCGGGCGATGGCCCAGTTCATTCGGCAACTGGCTGACGCGGTTATCGGTCAGGATCAGCCAGCGCAGCAGTGGCGGCAAAGCCTGCGCCGTCACATGCTCGATGCGGTTGGCCTTGAAGCCGATCATGGTCAACGCGCTGCAGCGTCCCAGGCATTCGGGCAATTCAGTGAAGCGGTTATCGGAGCAGAACAGCACGCGCAGGTGCGGCAGCCGATACAGGTCGTCGGGCAGCGTATCGAGCTGGTTGCCGCTCAGGTCGAGAATTTCGAGGGAGTCCGCCAGGTTGAAAATTTTCCGGGGAAACTCCGTCAGGCCGCACGAGAGCTTCAGTCGGGTAATGCCTGACAGCTGGCCGGTGCGCAGTTGGGTGAGGGTGTGCATGGGCGGGTTCGCATAGAGGCCATGAGGAGAGCGCAAATATCGAAATCAGCACCGAACCAGTGGCGAGGGAGCTTGCTCCCGCTGGGCTGCAGCGCAGCCCCAAAGCTGCAACTCCATCAACCTGACACACCGAGGTGCCAGATTCGGGGTCTGCTTCGCAGCCCAGCGGGAGCAAGCTCCCTAGCCACTGGGATCAAGCGTCGAGTTCGTTGGCGTTGTTGACCCGCATGATAAACAAAAAGACCGGCGCCTGTTGCCTAGCGCTCGATGCTGCGATTCCACCGCGCGTTCCAGGCCGGACGTTGCTCATTGACCTGGTCCCAATCCACCGCGATCGCGGTTTCCAGGTATTGCTTCATCGCTTGCACCTGGCCACGAGTCTTGTCAGTGGTCGGGGTGTTGGGGTTGGACGGGATCTGGTCGCCTTCCTCCAGGGCAATGGCCTGGGCTTCAGGCGTCAGCAGGAACGCGGCAAGTTTCTGCGCGAGTTCGGGTTCGCTGTTGTGGGCCACCGCGCATTCCGCGACGTTGAGCACCACTGCGCCTTCCTTCGGTTGTGCATACTCGACTGGCATGCCCTTGAGTTTCAAGGCGGTCACCTGGGTCGGCGTCAGCGGGAACAGCGCGGCTTCGTCGGTTTGCAGCATTTCGGAGATTTTCGCCGAGCTGGGAATGTACTCCAGCACGTTGCGTCCGATCATGTTCGGCCAGGCCTTGAAACCCGGTTCGACGTCGGTTTCGCTGCCGCCCTGGATCCGGTTGAACATCAGGAAACCGTGCAGGCCGAAGGTCGACGACGCCATGGACTGGAACACTACCTTGTCCTTGAACCGCGGGTCGGCCAGGTCCATCCACGAGGTGGGCGTGCTCCAGCCTTTTTCCTTGAACAGCCGCGCGTTGTACGCGAGCCCGGTGACTCCGAGGCTGACAGCTACGGCCTGGTCCTTGATCCGGCCCTTGGCCGGAATCTGCGCCAGGGGCGGGCTGTCTTCAAGCTTGTCGCACAGCCCCATGGCGATGGCGCGGTACATGATGCCGTCGTCGAGGAACATCACGTGCATCTGCGGGTTGCCCTTGCTGGCCTGGACCTTGGCGAGGATGTCGGCCGAGGTGCCCGGCACGATCACTACCTTGACGTTGTTGGCTTTCTCGAAGGCCGGCAGGACCTTGTCGGCATACAGCCGCTCCATGGTGCCGCCGTTCATGCCCAGGTAAAGCGTCGGCTCGGCCAACGCCTGGGTGACCGGGAGCAGGGCGCCCAGGCAAGCGGAACCCAGCGAGCAGAAACCGAACAGTGCACTGCGTTTGACGTTATTCATTGGCGCGACCTTCCTCTATCAAGCAACGGAGATGGAGTGGAACCGGGTGATGGAAAACGCATCCAGCGGCGTCGTTGATGCGCCGCAGCAGATGATCTCAGTGAGCGCCTGGCCCACCGCCGGGCCGATCTGGAAACCGGCGCCGGCAAAGCCGAACGCATGCAACAGACCGGACTGGGTACTGCTCGGGCCGATCACCGGTTGGCGATCGGGCAGGTAACCTTCGGTGCCGCTCCAGGTGCGAATCGCCTGGGCGCCCTCCAGGAACGGGTAGAGTTCGACGGCCTGGCGCAGGATCTCGATGACGGCGCTCTGGCCGGGGCGGGCGCGGGCGTCATCGAGGGCGAAACCCTGGCCGCCACCCAACACGCAATTGCCCCGGGCGACCTGGCGCGCATAAATGCCGCCGCCTTCCACGCCAGTGCTGGCGTCCATCACGACCGGCAGCGGCTCGGTGACCAGCATGGCCGGGTGTCCGGCGTGCATCGGTACGGCCTCGCCAAACTGCGCGGCGAACCGACTCGCCCAGGCCCCGGCGCAGTTCAGCAGCCATGGCGCGCGCAGTTCAAGGCCTGTCTCGGTGCGCACGACAAAGCGCTGGCCGTCGTGCGTCACCTGGTTGACCGGGCATTGTTCGTAAACCTTTGCGCCATGCCGGCGAGCCGCCTGGGCAAATGCCGGCGAGACCAGGCGCGGATTGGCGTGACCGTCGTCCGGGCACAGCGAAGCGCCGACCGCGACGTCGCCGACCCAGGGAAACCGCCTGCGCAGTTCATCGCGATCCAGCAATTGCAGATCCAGGCCGAAGCCATGACTGCTCGCGGCATAATCATGCAACGCACGCAGGTCATCGAGGCTGCGGGCCAGCTTCAGATGACCGCTACGCTGATACTCACCGTCGATGCCGATCAGTTGCGGCAATCGCGCCCAGAGCTCATGCGCGCGTTGCGACAACGGCAGTTGCGACAATGGCCGCCCCTGGCGCCGTACGCCGCCGTAATTCACGCCACTGGAATGCGAACCGCAGAAGTCCCGCTCCAGTAGCGCCACGCTCCGCCCGGCCTGGCTCAGGAACAACGCCGCCGAGGCGCCGACGATACCGCCGCCGATGACCAGCGCATCCACTTCGATCATGACTCGACCTCCAGGCCAAACGGGACCGGCTTGATCGGCGCCTGTGCCCGCAGACGGCCGATTTCCTGAACGTTGCGTCCACTTTTCCGAGCGATGATTTCCGCCGCCGCGGCACCGCACATCCGCCCCTGGCAGCGGCCCATGCCGACCCGGCAATGGGCCTTGACCCGGTTGATTTCCCAATGGCCTTCACCCACGATTTGCCGGATGTCACCGACGCTGACTTCTTCGCAGCGGCAAATCATCAGCCCATCAGCGGCGCGGTCCGCCCAGTCCTCGGGAAACGCAAAGGCGCGCTCCAGGCCTTGCCGGAAACGGCCGATGCGTTCGAGGGATTGTTCCAGCTGGGCGCAGCGTTGCGGGTCGACCTGGTAGCCGAGATCTTCGAGCAATGCCAGGGCTGCCCGTTCGCCGGCCATCTCGGCGGCATTGGCGCCCATGATCCCGGCGCCATCGCCGGCCAGGTAGACCCCTGGCGAGCTGCTGCGCCCGGCGCGGTCGCGCTGCGGCAACCAGGCTCGGTTGAGCGGGTTCCAGGCAAATTCACAACCGAGCAGGTCGGCCAGCTGGGTTTCGCTGCGCAAGCCGTGGGCGAAGGCCACCGCATCGCAATCGAGCCGGTGCTGGCCTTTTCCGTTTTGCCATGACAACGACTGCACCCGGCGTTCGCCGTCGATGCGCGAAAGGCTGGCGCCTTGCTGCACGGCGATGCCCTTGGCCGTCAGCCAGGCACGGTAATAGAGGCCTTTGGCGAGGGTGGCCGGTTGTGCGAGCAGGCCGGGCAGGGCGCGGGCCTGGGCGCTCAAGGGGGAGCTGTCGAGCACCGCGACGACATTGGCGCCGGCCTTGGCGTATTGGTACGCCACCAGATACAACAACGGCCCGCTGCCAGCGAACACCACTCGCTCGCCGATGGCGCAGCCCTGGAACTTCAAGGCGATCTGCGCCGCGCCCAGGCTGTATACCCCGGGCAGCGTCCAGCCAGGGACCGGCAGGATCCGGTCGGTGGCGCCCGTCGCGACGATCACGCTGGCATACGCCAGGCGCGCGGCGCGGCCTTCATGCAAGGTATCCAGCAGCCCGCCCTCGGCGTTCCACACCAGCGTGTCGGGGCGATAGTCGATCTGCTCGCGCAATTCATCCACGGTCTGGTGGAGGGCGCTGGCCTTGTGCGCTTCGAAGCCATAGAGCTGGGCCGGCGTGCGCGTGAAGTTGGCCGGCTGGCGCCGGTAGATCTGACCGCCGCCGCGTGCCGCCTCGTCCAGCAGGACCGGGTACACGCCATGGGCAACCAGGGTTTGCGCAGCGCGGATGCCGGCGGGGCCGGCACCGATGATGGCTATGGGGTTCATGGCCACCTCGCTGGCGATGCTTGGAGATCGGTGGAGTGGCTGATGCCGCCTTCGCGAGCAGGCTCGCTCCCACAATGGGGTTGTGATGATGCCGGCTCTTCTGTGGGAGCGAGCCTGCTCGCGAAGAGGCCGCGTCTGCCAAAGTCATTCATACCTTGCGCCCCGGTTCGCGGCTGATCTGCTGACCGGCTTCGAGCAGCGTCGAGCAGGCGCGCACGCGGCGGCCGTCGCCCAATCGGACCCAGCAATCCTGGCAGGCGCCCATCAGGCAGAAACCGGCCCGGGGCTCCGCGCTGAAGTCGCTGCCGCGCAAGTGCTCAGCGCAGGTCAGCACGGCGGTCAGCACGGTATCGCCGAGCAGACCGCTGGCAGGCAAGCCGTCGAGCGTGAAGTCCAGGGCCGGGCGATCGCGCTCGGCCAGTCGTTTCAGCAGAGCCATGGCGCCCTCATTGTTTGCCCACCAGGACCCGATCCAGGCCGTAGACCCGATCGAGCAGAATCATCGTCAATGCAGTCAGCCCGATAACCAGCGCCGACACCGCCGCCATCATCGGGTCGATGGATTCGGTGGCGTACACATACATGCGCACCGGCAGGGTTTGCGTGGCCGGCGAGGTGACGAAGATCGACAGCGTGACTTCATCGAAGCTGTTGATGAACGCCAGCAACCAGCCTCCGGCCACGCCCGGCAGAATCATCGGCAAGGTGATCTGCCGGAACAGGGTGAAGCGCCCCGCGCCCAGCGATTGCGCAGCCTGTTCGGCGCTGCGGTCCAGGCCGATGGCCGACGCCAGCACCAGGCGCAGCACATAGGGCGTGATCACCAGCACGTGGGCGAAGATCAGCCAGGTAAAACTGCCGTTCACGCCCATCAGCGCAAACAGGCGCAGTAACGCGACGCCCAGCACCAGGTGCGGAATGATGATCGGCGACAGGAACAGGCCGTTGAAAAAATCCCGGCCAGGAAACTCCAGCCGGGTGATTGCCAGCGCCGCCGGCACCGCGATCAATGTCGCCAGCGACGCCGCGCAGAACGCCAGGACCAGGCTGTTGTAGAACGCATCGACAAAATCCGCGCGCTCGAACACAGCACGGAACCAGCGCAGGGAAAACTCCGTGGTGGGCAGGCTCAGGGTGTTTTCCGGGGTGAAGGCCACCAGGCAGACCACCACCAGTGGCGCCAGCATGAACACCACGACCAGGGCGTGAAACAACAGGGCGAAAGGACCGTTCCTGGACATGAAGAATTACCCCAATGATTTCTTGTAGCGGCCTTCGATCATGCGGTTCCACGAGAGCATGATCAGCAGGTTGAGCAGCAGCAGCGCGACGGCAATGGCCGCGCCCATGGGCCAGTTGAGTTCCGACAGGTACTGGTCGTAGATCAGCGTGGCGACCATCTTCAAGCGACGCCCGCCGAGCAGGCCGGGTATTGCGAAAGAACTGGCGGCGAGGCCGAACACAATAAGGGTGCCGGACAGTACGCCGGGCATGATCTGCGGCAACACGACCTTGCGGATCACCGTAAACTGGCTCGCGCCCAGGGACAGGGCGGCCTGTTCGGCGGCCGGGTCGAGTTTTTGCAACGAGGTCCACACCGGAATGATCATGAACGGCAACATCACATGGACCAGGGCGATGACCACGGCAAACGGCGTGTAGAGCAGCTTCATCGGCGAGCCGCCAAGGGCCTGCAACGTCTGGTTGACCAGGCCGTCGGCGCCGAGCAGCAGGCTCCAGCCGAAGGCCCGCACCACCACTGAGATCAACAGCGGCGTGAGGATCAGAATCAGGAAAATCGAGCGCCAGGGCGCGCCCATGCGGCTGAGAATGTAGGCCTCGGGCACGCCGATCAGCACGCAGAGCACGGTGGTCAGGGCGCTGATCCACAACGTGCGCAGGAAGATTTCATAAAAGTACGGATCGCCCAGCAGGCTGGTGTAATGCTCGAACGTGTAGGCCTCGCTGTTGATGCCCGAGCCGTAGTCGAAGACGTTGAACGACAACACCAGCGTCAACCCGAGGGGAATGACCAGCAGGCTCAGGTACAAGGCCAGGGCCGGGGCCGACATCAGGTAACCCTGGCGGCCGCGCTTGATGGCATCGATCAGCTTCATGCCGACACCTCGTCCACGCTCAGCACCCGCAGCAGCGCCGGATCCCAGTCCAGGCCGACGGCGGTGCCTTCGGTCAGGGGCGCCGAGCCGTCGTTGCGGCGCACCACGCTGAGCTCGCCCAGGGTGGTGTTGACGCCGTACAGCCATTGACTGCCGAGGAAAAAACGGCTGGTGACAGTGCCTTGCAGCCGCCCCGCGCCGGCGGCGCACAGATCGATTTTCTCCGGGCGCAGGCTCAGGGTCAGCTCGCCTTGACCGGCGCCACAGACTTGCACGACGCCGGCGCTGTCCCGCTGGCCCGGGAGCAGGTTGGCTTTGCCGACAAAACCGGAAATGAACTCGGTGCGCGGGTGTTCATAAAGCGTGTAGGGCGCGTCGATCTGGGTGATCCGACCGGCCTGCATCACCACCACCCGGTCGCTGATCGACAGCGCCTCGGACTGGTCATGCGTCACCATCAACGTAGTGATGCCGACCTCGCGCTGGATGCGGCGGATCTCGAACTGCATCTCCTCGCGCAGGTTGGCGTCGAGGTTGGACAATGGTTCGTCGAGCAGCAGCACCGGCGGTTCGATCACCAGCGCCCGGGCCAAAGCCACGCGCTGGCGCTGGCCGCCGGAGAGTTCACGCGGGTAGCGCTCGGCGTGCTGGTCGAGGCGCACCAGCTTGAGTACCCGATCGACCCGTGTCTGCAATTCGGTGCTCGGCACTTTGCGCATACGCAAGCCGAAGGCAACGTTGTCCTTGACGGTCATGTGGGGGAACAGCGCGTAGCTCTGGAACACCACGCCCAGGCCCCGGCTGGCCGGCTTGGCGTGGGTGATGTCGCGACCGTCGAGGAGGATGCGCCCGCTGCTGGCTTCGACAAAGCCGGCGATCATTTGCAGGGTCGTGGTCTTGCCGCAACCTGAAGGCCCCAGCAGGGAGACGAACTCGCCTTTTTCCACCGAGAGGTTGGTGGCGACCACAGCATCGAGGTCGCCGTAACGTTTGCTCAAGTTTTCAAGTTGCACGAAAGCCATGACTGCGTTCCACCTGAGATTGTTATGCGTCGCCGCGAGGCGCGCTTTTTTGTATGGGCAGATACGAAAGGATGTCGCGGGGTGCGTTGGCGCTCGAGATCAAGTCGGCTGCCGCTGTTGTTCGAATCGCCCCTGTATGGACGCAGAGTAGGACGAAGAATAGGATGGGCTCAATGGACTATTTCACTGAGACGACGACTATTTTCAGTTTCGTCCGGTGAGTAAATTATCTGAAGAGAAATGACATGCCTGATTCCACTGAGCGGAATACAGAAAAAGGTGAAGTTGGGGTCGGCTCGGTCTCTCGGCTGTTCGCGGTGCTGCGCAGCCTGGGCGAGACCGTTGAAGGCGGTGAGCGCGTGACGCAACTGGCCCAGCGCATCGGCCTGTCCCAGCCGACCACGCACCGCTTGTTGCGTAACCTGATGGACGAGGGCATGGTCGAGCAGGATGCGCGCAGCAAACGCTATCGACTCAGCCTGGACTTCTTTGCCCTGGCTGCCCGCGCTGGCAATACCGGTAACCTGCGTGAACTGGCCAGGCCCGCCATGTTGCGGCTGTCGGCGTCGCTGGGGGATTCGCTGTTTCTGCTGGCGCGCTGCGGTTTCGATGCCATCTGCCTGGATCGCAGCGAGGGGCCGTTTCCGATTCGCACGTTCACCGGCGACATCGGCGGTCGCGTGGCACTGGGCGTGGGACAGGGCAGCCTGGCGATCCTGGCATTCCTGCCAGAGGAAGAGCGCGACACGGTGATCCATTACAACCTGCCGCGGCTCAAGGATTTTCATTTGTACGATGAAGTCTTCCTGCGCACCGAGGTCGAGAACGTGCGGACACTGGGCTACGCCGGACGCAACACCGGTGTGTTGCAAGGCATGGCCGGGGTCGCGGTGCCCATTCTCGATCGTGAAGGCCGGGCCGTCGCAGCGCTGAGCGTGGCGACCATCAGCGACCGGCTCGGGCCGGATCGCCTGCCGACGGTGGTGGAGATGCTCAAGCGCGAAGCCGCGGCGATCGGTCCGCGCATCAACCCGTTCGACCCGCTGCTACGCAGGCCTTCGCAGGTGTTCAGGCAGGGCTGAGTACAATCCCAGAACAGCCCATATCCTTTGTGGGAGCGAGCTTGCTCGCGATGACGGTGGGTCAGCCGAGATTATTTCCAACTGAACCACTGCCATCGCGAGCAAGCTCGCTCCCACAGGGGTTGGCGCTATTAAAAGTTCAAGGTTTGCTTGAGCTTCTGCGCCGCCGGCATATCACTCGGGATGACCATCGCATAGTTGTATCCCGGCCCGGACCAGTATTCGGCCTGCAATTCACCGTCGCGCCGGCTGCCACGGGGCAGCAGGTAGTTTTTCGGGCCAGGTGGGCGCACGTAGAAACTGATCTTCAGGCCGCTCGGGTCCTGATAGACCACCATCGCCGCGGCGCCTTGGTCAGTACTGAGCAATCGTCCGCTGACCGGCTTGAAGCCCGCCGCCGAGAGATCCGGCAGGCGGTCGGCCTGGGTGAAGTAGCGGTCGAGCCAGCCTTGCATGCTTTGCTCGTCGCCCGTCTGGTAGTCGGCGGGCAGGACGCCCTGCTGGGCAATCAAGCGGTAGGCCTGCAGCGCATCAGCCATGGGTGCTGCGGCGCTGAGCAGGGTCATCTGCCGTGCCTGCCATCCGCCAAATCCGCCGACCCCGACCGCCAGCACCAGCACCGCCGCACTGGCCAGCTGGCGTCGGGACCGATGCCTGAGGCGTTGCCGGATGATCGCCGGATCCAGGCCAGGGTTGTGTGATTGCTGCAGGGCCGCGCTCATGGCCGCGCGCAAATGCTGGGTGTCTTGCTGCCATCCGCGGACCCGCGCGGCGACATCGGGATGGCTGTCGAGGTAGATCTGCACCTGGCGTTGGTCGTCTTCGCTGAGCTGGCGATCGACATAGGCGTGCAGGTCGCTGTCGCTGGGGGGCATGCTGATCATTTGAGTATCCGCAGGGCAGGGCGGGCGATTTCGCCTTCGCTGAGTTGACGCAACGCTTGGCGCGCACGGGACAGACGCGACATCACGGTGCCCGTCGGCACGTCCAGGATGTCGGCCACTTGCTGGTAGCTCAAGCCTTCCACCGAGACCCATAACAGCAGCGCGCGTTGCTCGGTGGGCAGTTGATCGAAGGCCTGGAGTGACGATTGGGCGATGACACTGCGTTCGGCCGAAGGGTGCGCATCGTCGCGGCCGGTGAACAGTTCGAGCATCCGCGCATAACGTCGGGAGCGGCGATGGGCGTCGAGGAACTGCCGGTAGAGAATCGAAAACAGCCAGGCCCGCAGGTCGCCGTCCGGGCGCTTGTCGGTCCATTTCGACAAGGCCCGTTCCAGGCACGCCTGCACCAGGTCATCGGCATTGCTGGGGTTGCGAGTCAGCGACACGGCAAAACGTCGTAGCCGTGGGATGAGCAGGCGCAACTGGTCGTCGAGTTCGTTCATGGGCGGGCGGCTTCGTTGGGCAATCGCTGAGTTGGGACTGGAAAGACGACCCGGGAACGAGATTATTCCAGCGCAGGAAAATTAAATACGCGACGTGGGAATAAACCCGTCGGGCTTTCGTCTGACAGGTCCTTTTCACAGATGGCCGTGTGCCCTGGAGTCTGCAAATGGTTGACCCTTCTTCTGAATCGAGTCGGCCGCCGTTGAGCGCTGCCAGCCTGGCGTTGCGCCTGACCGGCATCGCCGCGGTCGTCGCGGCGCTGGCCGGGGCATTCGCTTACGTGAACGGTACCCTGGACCCGCAACGGCTGACGCCCAAGGCCTTGGTCAACGTGCTGGAAACCAATAACGGGGTTCATCCGGGTTTTCGGCGCAATCACTCCAAAGGTGTCTGTGTTGCGGGCTATTTTGAGAACAGCGGCGAGGCGCGAGCCTACTCCAGCGCGCAGGTGTTCAACGATGCGCGGACGCCGGTGGTGGGCCGTTTTGCACTGCCCAGCGGCAACCCCTACGCACCCGATGGCAGCGTGCCGATCCGCAGCCTGGCGTTGCGTTTTACCCAGTCCGATGGCCAGCAATGGCGCACGGGCATGAACAGCATGCCGGTTTTCCCGGTGGGGACGCCCGAGGCGTTCTTCCAGCTCCAACAGGCCCAGTCGCCGGATCCGGCCACGGGTAAACCGAACCCCGCGGCGGTGCCGGCATTTTTTGCCGCGCATCCCGAGGCGATGCCGTTCCTGCAATGGATCAAGACCGCAAAACCGTCGGCCAGCTATGCCACCGAAACTTATAACGGGATTAACGCGTTCTATCTGGTGAACCCCTCGGGGGAGCGCCAGGCGGTGCGCTGGGCGGTAGTACCAACGCGCCAGGACGCGGCTCAGACCACGCCGCCCCAAGGCGCTGACTTCCTTGAGCAGGACCTGACGAAACGCCTGGCTGCCGGGCCACTGCGCTGGCAGCTGAACATTACCCTGGCCAATCCGGGCGACCCGGTCAACGACGCCAGCAAGGCCTGGCCCGGCGACCGCAAGGTGCTCAACGCCGGTACCCTGGTACTGGAGCGCGCCCAGGCGCAGGACAACGGGGATTGCCGCGACATCAACTATGACCCGCTGATCCTGCCCAGTGGCATCGAAGGCTCGGATGATCCGCTGCTGGCCGCCCGCTCGGCAGCCTATGCCAGTTCCTATCTGCGGCGCACCAGCGAAGTCAGCCAATTGCCCGCTACCCAGGAGTCCCGTCAATGAACGCCCCTCGACACTTCGCACCGCTGGCCCGGCTGCTGCACTGGCTGATGGCCCTGATGATCATCGCCATGCTGTTTATCGGCGCAGGCATGGTCGCCTCGGTGTCCGAGCGCCACGAATGGCTGCTCCAGCTGCACAAACCTCTGGGCATCGCGATTCTGTTGCTGGTGATCGTGCGCCTGGTGGTGCGCTTCACTCGCCGTACGCCGCCGCTGCCAGCCGATCTGCCGGGGTGGCAGGTATTGGCGGCCAAGGCCTCGCATGTCTTGCTGTACGCCTTGATGCTGATCCTGCCGCTGTTGGGCTGGAGCATGATTTCGGCAGCAGGCGACCCGGTGATGCTTAGCGAATCGCTGCGGTTGCCCTCCATCCTGCCAGCGGATGCCCAGACTTTTGCGTGGCTGCGCAAGGCCCATGGCTACCTGGCCTATCTGTTGTTCCTGACCGTGCTGGTGCATCTGGCGGCGGCGCTGTTCCATGGGTGGGTGCGCCGGGATGAGGTGTTGGGCAGCATGTTGCGCGGCAAGGACTGACGCATAACCCGTGGCGAGGGAGCTTGCTCCCGCTCGGCGGCGCAGCCGTCGTAAAACCGGCTGACGCGATATGTCTGAAAAACTGCATCGAGCCATTCGGGGTGGCTACGCCACCCAGCGGGAGCAAGCTCCCTCGCCACGGGGAGCGGGGCGCCGGGGAATCTCAGCGCAATTCGTCGATGATGTCCTCGACCGTGCTCAGCACGTCCTTGCCCAGTTGCATTGAGCGTTTGCCGGACCAGCCCGTGCGTGGGTTCGGGTGGTCGTCGTGGTCCTTGAACGGCATTTCCAGGGTCAGGGACAGGCAATCATATTTCTGGCCAACGGCGTTGCAGGCCAAGGTCATGTTGGCCTGGCCCGGTTCGTCGCGGGTGTAGCCATGGGCGGTCTGGAAGTCCTTGGTCTGGTGCTTGAGGTGGCTGCGAAAGCGCTCTTCGAGTCCGGCGATGCGTGGCGTATAACCAGGGTTGCCTTCGCAACCGGCGGTGAAGACATGGGGTATCTCTTCGTCACCATGGACATCAAGGAACAGATCGACGCCGTACTTTTCCATCTGCTGCTGTACGAAATAGACCTCGGGGCTGATTTGCGGACTGGCGCTCTGCCAGGCCCGGTTGAGGTCCTGGCCCATCGCGTTGGTGCGCAGGTGCCCGTGGAACGCGCCATCCGGATTCATGTTCGGCACCAGGTACAGATCGGCCTTGGCGAGCAAACGGTTCAGCTGGGCGTCGTCCTGGTGCTGGAGACGTTCGATTACTCCCTCCATGAACCACTCGGCCATATGCTCGCCGGGGTGCTGCTGCGCAATGATCCAGATCTTGCGTCGGCCCTCGGCACCGCTGCCTTTGCGCAGCAATTGAATATCACGGCCCTCGACGCTTTTGCCGGTCGCCAGCAGTTCGGTACCGGCCTTGTGCTGCGCCTGTTCGATCAGCCAGTCGTGACGGCCGCGGCTGTAGGGTTCGAAATAGGCAAACCAGGCGTGGGGCTGTTCGGCTTCCAGATGAAAGCGCAGGGCATCGCCCTCGTATTGCGTAGGAATACGGAACCAGTTGACGTGATCGTAGGACGCTACGGCTTGGTAGCCTGTCCACGCCTTGTTGTAGGACGATTGGCTGGCGTTGAGCAGGCGGAAGGAATATTCCTGGCCGACGTGCAGGCCACTGGCCTTGAAATGAAACCATTGGAAATGCGCGCTACGGGTGTCTGGCCTGATTTTCAGCAGCGACTGCAACGGGTTGCTGATGTCCACGACGTCAATATTGCCACTGTCGAAGTTGGCGCTGATATCAAAGGAAGATTTAGCCACGGTCACGGTTCCGGTAGAGGATCTTGTGGCCGTTACTTTACACGCAGGACGGGCGAACCGGGACGATTAGCGCCATGAAAAGAAGGGGGCGCCCTCCCTGGACGCAGAAGCAGATTAGACAGTCGCTGAATGATTCTCAAGTGCTGCCTGTCGTTCATTCACTCTGTTGCAGCGCAGATGCTTTGGCGAGCGAAGTGCGTTTGCTATCATCGCCGTCATCGAATCAGCAGCATCCAAAGACTTCATTAGCCTGAAGCCATAAGCCGAAAAATCGGCAAAAAAAGACCCGGCAAAAAGCCGGGTCAAAAACCGTGATTAGCCTGATGAGGAGATATTCCAGAGGTCCGACCTAAGGTCCTCTGGGCTATCGACTGATCTCGCGACCAGCTGATGCAATAATAATCATTATCATTTGCAAGTCAAATGTTTTTATTGCCTCAATTGGAAATTATTTCTCGTGGCCCGCGTTCGCGGCGTCATTTCAAGCGTTGCGACTAGCGTGCCGGGTAGCCGTCCAGGGTCCGGTCGAGCATGACCTTGACCAGGTCGATCATATGCACCACCGAAAACGCCAGGTCACGACTCGGGCCGTTCAATCGGCTGGCGGATTCGTGGGCGGTAGCGGCTGCACAACGTAGCAGGTCGCAAGCATGAACCAGGGCTTCCTCCCCACTGATGTTTCGGTTGACGTCGAAGAAGCGATGTTCCGCCGGGTTGTCGGCAATATCCGGTTTCAGGTAGTGGTCCAGGGCGCGTTTGGCCGCCGGGCAATCCTGAAGCGACGAAAATGGGTTGTTCGAGGGGGCTGCGGGCTCATCGTTGTTGGGCTTGTCCATGACGTCGAGTTTCTCCGTGCGGGTTTGGAAATCCTGATCCCAGCTTAGTACTCGGCGTAATTGTGACGATAATTTAAATACTACAACTTGTGTTTTGCTGGACGGCGTCAGCCACGTATCGTGCCGCTCATGGATAAATGGATAGAGTTGGTCAAGGCCAGGATGAAGGAGCAGCACATCACGCAAGTGGTGCTCGCAGAGCGTCTGGGGATGTCTCAGGGTGGAGTCGGCCATTGGCTGACCAAGCGCCGACAACCCAGTCTTGGAGACATGAACCGGGTGCTGCAGGAGCTGGGGCTGGAGTTCCTCGAGGTGGCAATGGTGATCCGCGAGCCGGACACTTCCACCGACGAGGGGATGGCCCTGGCGCAGAAGTACAACCCGTACTTTCGCTACCCGGTCAGTGACTGGCGCGACATCGGTCTCGTTCGCGAAGAGAATGTCGCGGACTACGGCCAGCCGCGCTATGAGCTGACGGATTACCATGCTCGGGGCGACGCGTTCTGGCTGGTGGTGATGGGGGATGCGATGACGGCGCCAAGCGGCTTGAGCATTCCCGAGGGCATGTCGATCCTGGTGGATCCGGCGATCGAAGCGGTGCCCGGCAAACTGGTGATTGCCCGATTGCCAGGCAGCAGCGAAGCGACTTTCCGCAAGCTGATGGAAGAGAGCGGGCAGCGTTACCTGGTTCCGCTCAATCCGACTTATCCGAAAACCCTGTTTACCGACCAATGCCGCATCATCGGCGTGGTCGTACAGGCAACCATCAGATTCTGACTGGATCGGCCCGGAAACCGGGCCGAATGTCTATTCTTCCAGTTCCACCAGCGCGCTGCCCTCGCTGACCATCTCTCCCTCCTGGCAATACACCGCCTTGATCACGCCAGCCTTGGGCGCGCGGATGCTGTGCTCCATTTTCATCGCCTCCAGCACCACCAGTTGCGCGCCGGCTTCCACCGCCTGGCCAGCGCTCACCAGCACCCGAACGATGCTTCCATTCATGGGGGCGACCAGGCCGCCCTGCTGGCTGTGGCTGGCCTCGGCCGCCGCCAGCGGGTCGTAGGAGTCGACTCGATACAGATCGCCCTTCCATTGCAAGTAGAGACTGTCGCCGTGCCGAATGACTCGATGTTCGCGGCGCACACCGTTGTGCTCGATGATCAAGTGCTCGCCCCTGAGCTCGGCGCCGCGACCAGCAACATCCAGCGTCACGGCGCGGTCCTGGCCATCGCAACTCAGGTGCAGGGTGATTTCCGCTGGCAGCCCCAGGCGCAGCCCGGCGGTAGCGGCCCATGGCGAGTTGCTGTCATCGGCGCGGACACGTGGCGTCAGGTTCAAGGCGAAACCCTGGGCCGCAGCGCGCCAGAAATCGTCGTCCAGTTCGCCCGGCTCCGGCAACAATTGCGCCTGGTAACGCGGGATGAAACCGGTGTCCAGTTCCGCCGCCGCGAAGGCGGGGTGAGCGATGATACGGCGGAGAAAACCGATGTTGGTTTTCAGCCCGCCAATGGCGAACTCGTCGAGCATGGACAACAACCGCAAACGTGCCTGTTCACGGTTTTCCCCCCAGGCAATCAACTTGCCGAGCATCGGGTCGTAGAAGGGCGAGATCTCATCGCCTTCGTCAACACCACTGTCTACCCGGCGACCTGGGCCTTCGGCCGACTCGCGATACAGCGACAAGCGCCCCGTGGCGGGAAGAAAATCATTGGCCGGATCTTCGGCGTACAGACGTACTTCGATGGCGTGACCCAGCAGCGGCACCTGCTCCTGGGTGATCGGCAATGGCTCGCCCTGGGCGACGCGGATTTGCCAGGCCACCAGGTCGAGCCCGGTAATCGCTTCGGTCACCGGATGCTCGACCTGCAGCCGGGTATTCATTTCCATGAAGAAGAATTCGCCTCGCGAATCCAGCAGAAACTCCACCGTACCCGCGCCGACATAGCCGATCGCCTTGGCCGCCCGTACGGCGGCTTCGCCCATCGCCCGGCGCAATTCCTGGCTCAGGCCCGGCGCCGGTGCCTCCTCCACGACCTTCTGATGGCGACGCTGGATCGAGCAGTCGCGTTCGTTGAGATACAGGCAGTTGCCGTGCCGGTCGGCGAACACCTGGATTTCCACGTGGCGTGGCTTGAGCAGGTATTTTTCCACCAGCATTCGCGCATCGCTGAACGAGGACTGCGCCTCGCGCTGCGCGGAGGCCAATGCCTCGGCCAGTTGGCTGACCTCCTCGACGACCTTCATGCCCTTGCCGCCGCCGCCTGCCGTGGCCTTGAGCAGCACCGGATAACCGATGCGCTCGGCGGCGGCGCGGAACGTCTCCAGATCCTGGGCTTCACCGTGATAGCCGGGTACCAGCGGCACGCCGGCGGTTTCCATCAAGGCCTTGGCGGCGGACTTGCTGCCCATGGCTTCGATGGCCGAGGCGGGTGGGCCGAGAAAGATCAACCCGGCATTTTCGATGGCCCTGGCGAACCCGGCATTCTCGGAAAGAAAACCGTAGCCTGGGTGGATAGCCTGGGCGCCACTGGCTTGCGCCGCAGCGATCAGTTTGTCGATTTGCAAATAGCTGTCGGCGGCCTTGCTGCCGCCCAGATCGACACGCACGTCGGCTTCCCGGCTATGACGCGCGTCACGGTCGGTGGCGCTGTGCACCGCAACGGTGGTCAGGCCCATGGCCTTGGCCGTGCGCATGACGCGGCAGGCGATTTCGCCGCGGTTGGCGACCAACAGGGTAGTGAGGGCAGGGGCGCTCATCGACGCGGCTCCTTGTGGTTGGACTCGGCTTGCCAGCTCGGCGGTCGTTTTTGCAGGAACGCCCGCAGGCCTTCCTGGCCTTCGGGGCTGACCCGTATCCGCGCGATGGCATTTTCGGTGTAGCGCCGCAACGCCGGGGTCAACGCACCGTTGCCGACTTCGCGCAGCAGTTCCTTGCTGGCGCGCATGGCCGCCGGACTGTTGAGCAGCAGGTTGTCGATCCACTTGCCGAGCTGATCATCCAGGGTCTCGGCCGGGTAACTGTCCGCCAGCAAACCGATTTCCTTCGCCCGTTGCCCACCGAAACGTTCAGCCGTCAGGGCGTAACGCCGTGCCGCCCGTTCGCCGATGGCCTGCACCACGAATGGGCTGATCACGGCCGGCGCCAGGCCGATGCGTACTTCGGACAGGCAGAACTGCGCATCATCGGCACCGATGGCCATGTCACAGGCGTTGATCAAACCCAGCGCGCCGCCGAATGCCGCGCCCTGGACAACGGCGAGTGTCGGGATCTTCAGCTTGGCCAGGTTGTACATCAGCTCCGCCAGTTCCCGAGCGTCGTCGAGGTTGGTGTGGTAATCGAGTTCGGCCGATTGCTGCATCCAGGCCAGGTCGGCGCCGGCGCTGAAGTGTTTGCCACGACCACGGATCAGCAGGAAACGCAGGGTCGGATCGCTGCCGACCTGGTCCAGGGCGAGGATCAGCTCGCGGATCATCTCGGCGTTGAACGCGTTGTTTTTCGACTCGCGGTCGAGCCACAAGGTGGCGAAGCCGCGCGGGTCCATCTGCAATTGGAGCGTGTTGTAATGATTCATGGGCGTTCCCCGGTTACATCCTGAACACGCCGAAGCGGCTCGGTTCGATGGGCGCGTTCAGCGACGCGGACAAGGCCAGGCCCAGCACATCGCGCGTCTGTGCCGGGTCAATGACGCCGTCATCCCACAGCCGCGCGCTGGAATAGTAGGGATGTCCCTGTTCTTCGTACTGGTCGAGGATCGGTTGCTTGATCTCGGCCTCCTGAACTGCGCTGAACGGCTGGCCGCTGCGTTCGGCCTGTTCGCGTTTGACCTGCACCAGCACGCCGGCCGCCTGTTCGGCGCCCATCACGCCAATCCGCGCATTCGGCCACATCCACAAAAAGCGCGGGTCATAGGCGCGGCCGCACATGCCGTAGTTACCGGCGCCGAAACTGCCGCCGATGATCACGGTGAATTTCGGCACTCGGGCGCAGGCCACCGCGGTCACCAGTTTTGCGCCGTGCTTGGCGATGCCGCCGGCTTCGTATTTCTGACCGACCATGAAGCCGGTGATGTTCTGCAGGAACAACAGCGGTATGCCGCGCTGGCAGGCCAGTTCGATGAAGTGCGCGCCTTTTTGTGCGGCCTCGGCGAACAGGATGCCGTTGTTGGCCAGGATGGCGACCGGGTAACCGTGCAAGTGGGCGAAACCGCACACCAGGGTCGTTCCGAACAGGGCTTTGAACTCGTCGAACACCGAGCCGTCCACCAGACGTGCGATCACTTCCCGCACGTCGAATGGCTGCTTCGCGTCGGCCGAGACCACGCCGTACAGCTCCTCACTCGAATACAGCGGGGCGATGGGCGCGCGTTGCTGCACATCACCGAGCTTGCGCCAGTTGAGGTTGGCCACGCTGCGACGGGCCAGGGCCAGGGCGTGTTCATCGCTGTCGGCGTAATGGTCGGCGACACCGGAAATCTTGCAGTGCACGTCGGCGCCGCCCAGGTCCTCGGCACTGACCACCTCTCCAGTCGCCGCTTTTACCAAGGGCGGGCCGGCGAGGAAAATCGTTGCCTGCTGGCGGACCATGATCGCCTCGTCCGCCATCGCCGGCACGTACGCGCCGCCAGCGGTGCAGGAGCCCATGACCACGGCAATTTGCGGGATGCCCTGGGCACTCATGTTGGCCTGGTTGAAGAAGATCCGGCCAAAATGCTCACGGTCGGGGAACACCTCGTCCTGTCGCGGCAGGTTGGCACCGCCGGAATCCACCAGGTAGATGCAGGGCAGGCGGTTCTGTTGGGCGATGGTCTGGGCGCGCAGGTGTTTTTTCACCGTCAGCGGGTAATACGAACCACCTTTGACGGTCGCGTCGTTGGCGACAATCATGCATTCGACGCCTTCCACGCGGCCGATCCCGGCGATCACGCCGGCGGCCGGAACGTCTTCGCCGTACACCTCGTAAGCCGCCAGCGGACTGATCTCCAGGAACGGCGAACCCGGGTCGAGCAAGCGATTGATGCGTTCCCTGGGCAACAATTTGCCCCGTGAGGTATGCCGTTCCTGGGCCTTGGCTCCGCCGCCTTGCTGGACGTGGGCGAGCAAGGTACGCAGGGCCTCGACCTGGCCGAGCATCGCGTCGCGGTTGGCGCTGAATTCCGGTGAGCGTGGGTTGAGCTGAGTGTGCAGCGTGGCCATGGTCAGCTCCGTTAGCGGGTTTCGTTGAACAGTTCGCGGCCGATCAGCATCCGTCGGATTTCACTGGTGCCGGCGCCGATTTCATACAGCTTGGCGTCACGCAGCAGGCGCCCGGCCGGGAATTCATTGATATAGCCATTGCCGCCCAGGATCTGGATGGCATCGAGGGCCATTTGCGTCGCGCGTTCGGCGCTGTAGAGAATCACCCCGGCGGCGTCCTTGCGCGTGGTTTCGCCGCGCTCGCAGGCCTGGGCCACCGCATACAGGTAGGCGCGGCTGGCGTTGAGCTGGGTGTACATATCCGCAACCTTGCCCTGGATCAGCTGGAATTCGCCAATGCTCTGGCCGAACTGCTTGCGATCATGGATATAGGGCACGATCAGGTCCATGCAGGCCTGCATGATTCCGGTCGGGCCGCCGGACAAGACCACGCGTTCATAATCGAGGCCACTCATCAGGACCTTCACGCCACCATTGAGTACGCCGAGGATGTTTTCTTCCGGCACCTCGACATCGTCGAAAAACAGCTCACAGGTGTTGGAGCCGCGCATGCCGAGCTTGTCGAACTTGTTGCTGCGGCTGAAGCCTTTCCAGTCGCGTTCGACGATGAACGCGGTAATGCCGTGGGCGCCTTTTTCCAGGTCGGTCTTGGCGTAGATCACATAGGTGTTGGCGTCAGGCCCGTTGGTGATCCAGGTCTTGCTGCCGTTGAGAACGTAGCGGTCGCCGCGTTTGTCTGCGCGCAGTTTCATCGAGACCACATCGGAGCCGGCGTTCGGTTCGCTCATGGCCAGGGCGCCGATGTGTTCGCCGCTGATCAGCTTGGGCAGGTATCTGGTTTTCTGCTCATGGTTGCCGTTGCGATTGATCTGGTTGACGCACAGGTTGGAGTGGGCGCCGTAGGAGAGGGCGACCGAGGCCGAGCCGCGGCTGATTTCTTCCATCGCCACCACATGGGCCAGATAACCCAGGCCAGCGCCGCCATATTCTTCCGGGACGGTGATGCCCAGCAGGCCCATGTCGCCGAACTTGCGCCACATATCGGCGGGGAACAGATTGTCGATGTCGATCTGCGCCGCCCGAGGCGCCAACTCTGCCTTGACGAAGGATTGCACCTGGTCGCGCAACATATCGATAGTTTCGCCGAGGGCAAAATTCAGGGATGGGTAGCTCATGGGACACCTTTTGGATTTTTTGTCGGGTGCGGGGAAGCGGCGGGAGCGCTCTCACCTTTACGTTAACGTAAGCGCGCGACCCATGGCTGTCAATCGCTCTTTACGTTAACGTCAACTTGGGCCAGAGTAAGGCCGCTTGAACAGCTTTCGAAGTCGTGAGATTCCACCGATACACCCACTAATAAAGACAACAGGGGGCGTCATGGATCAACCCGGTTCGCATACGCAACTCAGCTATACCCGCGGTTCCCAGGCCAAGGCCTTGCTGGCCCAAACCATCGGCGAGGCGTTTGACCAGACGGTGACCGACCTTCCTGACGGCGAAGCGCTGGTGGTTCGCCACCAATCATTGCGCTACAGCTGGCGCGAATTGGCCGCGGCGGTCGATCTGCACGCCCGGGCCATGCTCGCGCTGGGTTTGGAAACCGGCGATCGGCTAGGCATATGGGCACCCAATTGCGCGCAGTGGTGCATTACCCAGTTTGCCAGCGCGAAGATCGGCGTGATCCTCGTCAACATCAACCCGGCCTATCGGGCCTCGGAACTGGAGTATGTGCTCAAGCAGTCCGGATGCCGCTGGCTGGTGTGTGCGGGCGCTTTCAAGACTTCGGATTACCACGCCATGTTGCAGGCATTGGCGCCGGAACTGGCAGAGCAATCGATCGGCCAACTGCGAAGCGAATGCTTGCCGGATCTGCGCGGCGTGATCAGCCTCGATTCCCAGCCGCCTTCAGGCTTCCTGCCCTGGTCGCAGCTGGCCGACCTCGGTGCAGCCATCTCGCCTGGGCAATTGGCCGAGCGCCAGGGCAGCCTGCATTTCGAGCAGCCGGTGAATATCCAGTACACCTCCGGCACCACCGGATTTCCCAAGGGCGCGACCCTCAGTCACCAGAACATTCTCAACAACGGTTACATGGTCGGTGAAAGCCTCGGCCTGACCGCCGGCGATCGTCTGGTGATCCCGGTGCCGTTGTATCACTGCTTCGGCATGGTCATGGGTAACCTGGGGTGCATGACCCACGGCAGTACCATGATCTACCCCAACGATGCCTTCGATCCGTTGCTGACGCTACGGACCGTGGCCGAAGAAAGAGCCACCGCGCTGTACGGCGTCCCCACCATGTTCATCGCCATGCTGGACCAGCCGCAGCGCGGGGATTTCGACCTGTCCAGCCTGCGCACCGGGATCATGGCCGGAGCCACCTGTCCGATCGAGGTGATGCGGCGGGTCATCAGCGAAATGCACATGGCCCAAGTGCAGATTGCCTACGGCATGACGGAAACCAGCCCGGTGTCGTTGCAGACCGGTCCCACGGATGAACTGGAGTTGCGCGTCACCACCGTTGGGCGTACCCAGCCGCAACTGGAGAGCAAGATCATCGACGGGAACGGCGAGGTTGTCCCTCGCGGCACCATCGGCGAATTGTGCACGCGCGGTTACAGCGTGATGCTCGGCTACTGGAACAACCCCAAGGGCACGGCCGAGGCGATCGATGCGCAGGGCTGGATGCACACCGGCGACCTGGCGAGCATGGATGAGCAGGGTTACGTCTGTATCGTCGGACGGAACAAGGACATGATCATCCGTGGCGGCGAGAATGTTTATCCCCGGGAGCTGGAGGAGTTCTTTTTCACCCATCCCGCAGTGGCAGATGTGCAGGTAATCGGCATTCCATGCCCGCGCTACGGTGAAGAGATCGTGGCCTGGATCAAACTCCATCCCGGCCACAGCGTCACCGAGGAGCAGTTGCAAGCGTGGTGCAAGGAACGCATCGCTCACTTCAAGACACCGCGTCATTTCAAATTTGTCGAGCAGTTCCCGATGACGGTTACCGGCAAGATCCAGAAATTTCGCATGCGCGAAATCAGTATCGAAGAGCTGCGCAATCACCAGGGCCAACCACAATCCTAGTGGGGGAGCGAGCCTGCTCGCGAAAGCGGTGTGTCATTCAAGCTGCCATGGTGTGACACATCGCCTTCTGAGCCCATGGAAGGAAACCAAACCCCAGACAGCACAAAGGGGAGCCGAAGCTCCCCTTTAATTTTGTCGTCGCGTGCTCTTTTTTTATTATTGAGGGGCGGCCTGTTGTTGTTTTTGGCAGCCGTGACCCTTTACCGCTGTTTTTGGCGATCCCCATCCGGGATCAAGAGCAAACGTATTTTTTTGAGCGCTGATCTGCTTTTTCGCCTTGCGATCCAACCGATTCGGGAGCTACCTGGAGGTAGTTTTATTATTCTCTGCCCGGTTGCGGGTTGCTCCTGGAAGCACCCTGAAAAGCACATCTTCTCCAAAAAAATCTGTTAGCTGCGTCTCTGCCGTGTTGTTTTTGTTATGTCAGAGTCGTTTCGTCTTGTTTTTATTGGGTTTGTCGCTTTTTTTTATTCTTGTTGTACTGGAGATATAGCAGGTGCCGTGCCAACTTTTAGAAATCCTTTTAAATCAATGGATTAGGTTATTTGGCTGAAAACTCGGTACGACGATTCCAGACAAATTGTTTCCGTGTTACTCGTTTCGCCCCCGTTACAAGCGGGGCGGTAACACCTCACCGCGCCAGGCGCGCCTTGGCCACGCGCGAACCGGTCGAGCGACCCAGCACGTCGCAGATCTGCCGGCCCGCGGCGATGAGTGCATCCAGATTAATGCCGGTCTCGATGCCGAGGCCGTTGAGCAGGTACAGCACGTCTTCCGTGGCGACGTTACCGCTGGCGCCCTTGGCATAAGGGCAGCCGCCCAGGCCGGCGATTGAGCTGTCGAACACGGCAATACCTTCCAGCAAGCTGGCGTAGACGTTGGCCATGGCCTGGCCATAGGTGTCATGGAAATGTCCCGCCAGTTTGTCCCGGGGCACGTCCGCGCCGACTACCTCGAACATCCTGCGCGTTGCACCGGCGGTGCCGGTGCCGATGGTGTCGCCGAGGGACACCTCGTAACAGCCCATGGCGTACAGCTCCCGGGCGACCCACGCGACCTGCTCGGGCTTGACCTCGCCCTCATAGGGGCAGCCCAGCACGCAGGACACATAGCCGCGCACGCTGACGCCGCTGTGCTTCGCCGCCTCCATGATCGGTGCGAAGCGTTTCAGGCTTTCCTTGATCGAACAATTGATGTTGCGCTGGGAGAACGCTTCGGACGCCGCGGCGAATACAGCGACCTCCTTGACCCCCGCCGCCAGTGCGTCCTCGAAACCCCGCAGGTTTGGTGCCAGGGCGCCATAGATCACGCCGGGCTTGCGCTGGATCTGCGCAAATACCTCGGCCGAACCGGCCATCTGCGGCACCCACTTGGGCGAGACAAAACTGCCGACTTCGATGTAACCCAGGCCCGCATCGCTCAGGGCGTCAACCAGACGCACCTTGTCCGCCACGCTGATGGGTTGGGATTCATTCTGCAGGCCGTCGCGGGGGCCGACTTCGATCAAACGTACAAAGGAGGGGAGGGACATGGGGATTGACCTGTAGTGAGTTGCCAACTATCCGGGACCAATGACGAACCCTTGTGGGAGCGAGCCTGCTCGCGATAGCGGTATGACAGTCAATTCGATATTGCCAGTCATATCGCCATCGCGAGCAGGCTCGCTCCCACAGGGGACGTGTCGTATTACTGGACGACTTCCTCGCCTTTGATCGTCTGCTCCAGCGCCTGGATGCAACGTTCTTCGGCGGTGTCAAGCTCCAGCTTCATCTGTTCGATATCCAGCAACTGCTGTTCGAGCTGTTCGCGCCGTTCGGCGATTTTCGCCAGCATGCTGTGCAGTTGTTTCTGATTGCCGCTGCTGGGGTCGTAGAGTTCGATCAACTCACGGCACTCGGCGAGAGAGAAACCGATGCGCTTGCCTCGCAGGATCAGTTTCAGGCTGACCTTGTCCCGCGGCGAGTAGATACGTTCCTGACCACGGCGCTCCGGGCGCAACAGACCCTGTTCTTCATAGAAGCGGATGGCGCGGGTGGTGATATCCAATTCGCGGGCGAGGTCGGAGATGCTGTAGGTCTGGCTGCTCATGGAAGCGCTCGAAACGAAAGGGGTTGGCGCTAAGCTAATGGCAGGTTGACGTTCACGTCAAGCAGGCCCCCTGCAAACCTGTGGGAGCGAGCTTGCTCGCGATAGCAGTGGATCAGCTTGCATCAATGTTGAATGAACCGCCGCCATCGCGAGCAAGCTCGCTCCCACAATTTGGGATCAGACCCGTTTGATCGGCTAAACCTTATCAAGCTTCTTCTCATGCGCCGTCACCTGCTGGCACAGCTCGATCATCTGCTCGCGCATCCAGCGGTTGGCCGGGTCCTGGTCGGTGCTTTCGTGCCAGTAGAGATGGGTTTCCACCGGCGGCACATCATTGACGGGCAACAGGAACGCATGCAAATCGTGGCGACGGGCGAAACGTTCGGGAACGGTCATGACCATGTCGGTCTGCTGGAGCACCTGGGAAGCCATCAGATAATGTTGCGAGCGCAGGGCGATCTTGCGCTGGATGCCCATCTTGCCCAATGCCAGATCGACATAACCGAGGCCGTTGCGGCGGCTGGAGATATGTACATGGGTCTGCGCCAGGTAATCATCCAGGCTGAGTTTTTCCTTGCCCGCCAACGGGTGGCCCTTGCGCATGGCACACACGTAGCGATCTTCCATCAGCTTGACGTGGCGCACCTGCGGATCGGTATTGAGTGGAGCATCAACCGCGAAATCCAGGCGCCCGGCGGCCAGCTCCTTGGTGGTTTCCCGACGCTTGGACAGGAAACTCTCGATGGCCACGGTCGGCGCCAGGCGGCGCAGGCGCTGGAACAGCGGCGGCAGGATCACGCCCTCGGTGAGGTCGGTCATGCTGATGCGATAGGTCTTGACGGCTTGCAGCGGGTTGAAGATCCGGCTTTCCTGCACCGACACCCGGAGCAGCGACAGGGCGTTGCGCACCGGCCCGATAATATTCTGGGCCATCGGCGTGGGCACCATGCCTTGGGCAGTACGCACGAACAGCGGGTCGTTGAACGTCTCGCGCAAACGCGCCAGGGCGTTGGATACCGCCGGTTGAGTGATGCCGACGATCTGCCCGGCCCGGGTCAGGTTGGCTTCGGTGTAGATCGCATCAAAGACAATGAAAAGGTTGAGGTCGACCTTGCTCAGATTCATGGCGCTGCACTCTTGTTCTTGGGCTTGTTGTGAGGTGCCGGAAGGCGATGCGAATCAGTGAACCATATATCGGTGATGAATGTTAATACACGCCGAGAATAGGTTAGGTAAATTTTCGTAGCTGAACTAGCATCGATTTCATGACCTAAAAACAACCTCTGCCAAGAAGGTGCTGCCCATGGATTTTGCCTACTCCCCCAAGGTTCAGGAACTGCGTGAGCGCGTCACGGCGTTCATGGATGCCTATGTCTACCCGGCCGAGGCCGTGTTCGAACGGCAAGTGGCTGAAGGCGACCGTTGGCAGCCGACTGCGATCATGGAGGAGCTCAAGGCCAAGGCCAAAACCGAAGGGTTGTGGAATCTGTTCCTGCCCGAGTCCGAGTTGGGGGCCGGCCTGACCAACCTGGAATATGCACCGCTGGCGGAGATCATGGGGCGTTCGCTGCTGGGCCCGGAGCCGTTCAACTGTTCGGCGCCGGACACCGGCAACATGGAAGTGCTGGTGCGTTACGCCAACGAGGAACAAAAGCAGCGCTGGCTCGAACCGCTGCTGCGGGGCGAGATTCGTTCGGCCTTTGCCATGACCGAACCGGACGTTGCTTCGTCGGACGCCACCAACATGGCTGCCCGTGCCGAGCGTGACGGCGATCAATGGGTCATCAACGGCAAGAAATGGTGGACCTCAGGCGCCTGTGACCCACGCTGCAAGATCCTGATCTTCATGGGCCTGAGCAATCCCGACGCACCTCGTCACGCCCAGCACTCGATGATCCTGGTGCCGGTGGACACCCCCGGGGTAAAAATTGTCCGGCCGCTACCGGTGTTCGGCTATGACGATGCACCTCACGGCCACGCCGAAGTGCTGTTCGATAACGTGCGGGTGCCGTACGAAAACGTCTTGCTGGGCGAAGGACGCGGCTTTGAAATCGCCCAGGGTCGCCTCGGGCCGGGCCGGATTCACCACTGCATGCGCTCCATCGGCATGGCCGAGCGCGCATTGGAATTGATGTGCCAGCGCGCCATCAGTCGCACCGCGTTTGGCCAGCCGCTGGCGCGCCTGGGTGGCAACATCGACAAGATCGCCGACTCGCGAATGGAAATCGACATGGCGCGCCTGCTGACCTTGAAGGCGGCGTACATGATGGATACGGTCGGCAATAAAGTGGCCAAAAGCGAAATCGCCCAGATCAAGGTCGTCGCGCCGAACGTGGCCTTGAAAGTCATTGATAGGGCGATCCAGATCCACGGCGGGGCCGGGGTTTCCAACGATTTCCCGCTGGCCTACATGTATGCCATGCAGCGCACGCTGCGCCTGGCTGATGGTCCGGATGAGGTCCACCGGGCGGCTATCGGCAAGTTCGAGATCGGCAAGTATGTGCCGAAGGAGATGTTGCGTAGCGGGCGCTGAAGCTCGTTTACGCTGAGACTGCTATCGCGAGCAGGCTCGCTCCCACAGAGGTTCATCGGTGGACGCGTTATTTGCGCTCACCGCAAGCCCCTGTGGGAGCGAGCTTGCTCGCGATGGCGGCCTTCAGGTCAACGAATCAGCTCACTCCTTGACGCTCATATACTCCTCTGCCCAACGGATGTATTCCTCGGGCTGGGTGTAGGTGTGGGTCAGTTCCGTGGCGCTGAGGTCTGATGCCTGGGTGAAGATCTGACGCTGTTCCCGCAGACTGTCGTAGGTAGCCTTGATCGCGGCGAAATACGCGCCGTGGCCGTCAATCGTGATCCTCACGCCCAGTTCAGCCAGGCGTTTATCGTCGCGCAGCAGCGGGTTGCCATAAGTCACGAGCATCAGCGGTACGTTCAGGTTCTCGCTGATTTGCTCCAGATGCCCGAAATCCTGCACGCCTACCATGCAAATGCCGTCCGCGCCGGCGCGCTCGTATTGCCGGGTGCGACTGATGATCTCCTGGACCGGCAGAATCCCCGCGTTCGTGCGGGCGACGATGGCCATTTCCGAGTCGACCCGCGCCTCCAGAGCCGCGCGAATCTTGCCGACGCCTTCGGCCACGCTGATCAGGTCGGTGGATTTGCGGCCAAATTGCGCCGGCAGCAAGGTGTCTTCAATCGTCAACGCCGCCACGCCGGCGCGTTCGAGCTCGATGATGGTACGCATCACGTTCAGTGCGTTGCCGTAGCCGTGGTCGGCGTCGGCGATCACCGGCAGTTGCGCGACACGTCCGATGCGGGTGGCCTGCTCGGCAAATTCGCTGAGGGTGATCAGGGCAAAATCCGGCGCGCCCAATACTTGCAGTGACGCCACCGAGCCTCCAAGGATGCCTACCTCGAAACCCAGGTCGGCGGCAATGCGCGCCGACATCGGATCGAACACTGAAGCTGTGTGGTAGCAATTTGTGGAAGCCAGCAATTGGCGGAAATTTCGACGCAAATCTTGATGGGAAAGCCTGGACATATGAGTTCCACCAATGGAATGGAAGGGCTTGAGCAAAAGTGTCAACGCCTAAGGATGGAAAGCTATCACGCGGGACGGCCAAGGATGATGACGAATTTACAGGGACAGGCTGGCCGAAGTCGATCCCGTGAGATATGGCAGGCGCCGCGACGCTATGCCGCCACCGCCTGGCGATCCTGTTTGAACAGCAGCACGGCGCGCACCGTGTCACCCGGTTGTACTTGCAGGCGCTTGGCGGTCAGGCGATCGACCACCAGGCCCTGGCCGTGCAGGTGCCCCCGGGCGCTGGTGACGCGGCAGTTTTCCAGGCGCCTGTTATGAATCAGCCAGACCGGCGCCCGTTCGTCCGGGGTGCCTATGGTCAGCGTCAGCGACTGGCTGTCGCGGACGCTGCGGATGTTCGATACCGGCGCTTCGATCACCGGGCCGGCGTCGAAGATATCCACGTACCCTTTATGGGCAAAACCCTCATCGCCAAGGATCTTCAAGGCCGGCTCGGTGTTGGGGTGAGCCTTGCCGATCACGGCCTGGGCCTGTTCGGTGAGCAGGCAGGTGTACAGCGGTTGGCGGGGCATCAGCTCGGCGATGAAGGATTTGTTGCCCATGCTGGACAGCTGGTCGGCGTGGCTGAAGTCCTTCTGGAAAAAGTGTCGTCCCAGGCTGTCCCAGAACGGCGAGCAACCTTGTTCATCGGCGTGGCCGCGTAATTCCGCGATCAGCTTATCGCCAAACAGCCCGGAAAACTCCGCCACGAACAGCAGGCGCGCCAGGGACAGCAGCCGCCCGTTATGGCCGCGACGGTGCTGGGGATGAAGAAACAACGAGCAGATTTCCGACTGCCCGGTCATTTCGTTACTGAGGAACAGCGTCGGAATATGCCGCTGGATGCCCAGCTCGGGCGCCGAGCTGACCGTGACCCCGAGCCGATAGTTGTACCAGGGCTCGCGCAGTCCGATTGCGCCAGTGAGAGCGCTGATACCCACTACCTGACGGTCGTCGTCTTCGAGCACGAACAGATAGTCGGCGTCCGCCCGTTCGACCTGTCCGGCGAAGGTGCGCTGGGCCCAGCGTACCCGGTGCGCCAGGCGCTCCTCGTTGGCCGGCAGGCTGGTGAACCCAGGGCCGGCGCAACGGGCGAGGTCCATCAATGCGGGCAAGTCGGTCAGGGCAACCGGGCGGACTACCACGAAGCGCCTCCTTCTACAGGCCGGGCGGGACGCTGCCGCACGATGCGCGATCGTATGCAGCTCATAAGCTGACCATCCGAATCCGGTCACCGTCGGCAACGTCTAGCGCTGCCAGCATGTCAGGGGACAGGCGCACGAAGCCTTCGGCGTCAAGGTCCAGGTCGGCGATGATGGCCCGGTAATTACCCAGGCCATCGTTACTCACCAGGTAGCGCCCCGTGGCGTCAACCTGCTGGCTCGGACGCACGACGGCCGAGCGGCTATGAATGATCGAGCGGATGTTCGCGACCCGGGCATGCATCGTCGGCCCGCCGTCAAAGATGTCCACGTAGTTATTGGTTTCGAAACCCTCGCGTTCGAGAATGTCGAAGGCTTCCTGGCCGTCGGGGTGGATCCGGCCGATACAAGCCTGGGCCTGGGGCGGCAACATAGGGACATAGATCGGGTATTGCGGCATCAGGTCAGCGAGAAAGGTCCGACTCTGCAGGCCGCACAGTCGTTCGGCTTCGGTGTAGGGCAGGTCGAAAAAGTGCTGGCCAATGGCATCCCAGAAGGGCGAATGGCCTTCCTCGCTGCTGTACCCGACGATCTCTGTGATCACCGAGTCGGCAAAGCGTTGGGGATGGGCGCCGATAAACATCAGCCGGGCGCGGGACAACAATTGCGATTGCGCCGTGTGCACGTGTGCGGCGTCGATATGAAAGCCGCGCAGCAGCGTCTGGCCATTAAGGTCCTGGCACAGCGACAGTGCCGGTACGCCATGCTGGATGTTCAATTCCCGGGACTCGCTGGAAAACGGCCGGTTGCGCAGGCTGTAGAACGGCCCGTCGCAACCGGTGGCCGCAACGATTTCCGAGCAGCCCAGCAGGCGGCCCGACCCCAGGTCCTGCAGGACAAAAAAGTAATTCTGGGCACCGGGGCGTTGCACGTCGGTTTCGAACGAGGCGCATGAGCTGAGGATCCTGTCCCGCAGGCGATCAGTGTCGTCGGGAAGCGAGGTGACGCCCACCAGGCTGTCGCGGGCCAGCTGCTGCAACTGCGGCAAATCGGTTAACTGAACTGGGCGTAAAGCCAGCATGGATAACACTCCTGTTTCAAAGAGCCCGCCGAGAGGTGCCGGGCCTGACGATCACTGTCGATGTCCACGCGTTGAAGCTTGTAGCAGAGATTTGACACTGTCGCGTTACAGCAGCGGCGCGAGATAGGCACTCCAGGTCCGCACCGATTCGGGACTGCGCAACAGGTCGTTGCGTACTTCGATCAGCACCGAATCCAGGCCGCGGCCGTCGCCGTGGACTGGAACCGTCATGTCACTCAACGGGCTGACCTTATAGGGCTGATTGCCGGCGGCCCGCAGCGAATGGCGCATCAACCCGTCGACGATGCGCTGGGCATATTCCCGGGCTTCGCCAAACAATACCCCGGCCTCAAGGGCCCGCGGCTGGCCGTAGAACACCGGGGTGAAACTGTGGATGCCGACCACTCGCACGGTCCGGTTGTCGGCCAGGCGTCGGTCGATCAAGGCGCGCAATTGATCATGGAATGGATGGAAGAGGTACCGTTGGCGATACGCGCGCGTAGCTTCATCCAAGGACTGGTTGCCAGGAATCTGGTAGATCTCGCTTTGCGCCGGAATGCTGTCGGCGACGTGAAGCGGACGGTTCAGGTCGATCAACAGCCTTGAATAGTTGGCCGACAGCAAGGTGGCGCCGAGGGTTTCGGACAGCCGCTCGGCCAGGGCCAGCGCACCGATGTCCCAGGCAATATGTTCCTGAGCGGCGGTTTCATCCAGGCCCAGGTCGTTCAGTGCATCAGGAATGTAGCGGCTGGCATGCTCGCAAACCAGCAACAATGGATGCTCGGAGTCTTCACGCAGCAACCGGAAAGCAGGCTTGGTATAGAGGCCCGATTCGGCACATTCAATGGATTCACGCATAGTGCTCACAAAGTTCGGCTGGTGACAGCGCCTGGGGCAAGGCGTCGGGCGGCGCCCGGCCATACAGGGCACATATGATCTTGTGTACCGAAAGCATCATAGCCAGGCATGGATCAGTGATCGGGTCTCTGAAGAGAGGCATCCGTGCTCCTTGCCGGGATGAGTGCTGGTTTCTTTTCTAGCGCCGAAAATAGTATTTGGGCAGCAGGTGCCGCGTGTCCAGAGGTTTTTACTTTCCGTTTAAAAAGCCTCAAGTCATGTAGAGGCCTTGTAGGGCAAGGGTTTGGTTGGAACGCCAATGTATGTCAGCTATCGCTCCCGTCTGTGTCAGACATACCGCCTTTTTGTCCGGGTTATTTGATTTCATATAAGGTGTTGTACAAGAAAATACGGGAGGGTTGCTGTGTTGAGCCGTCCGACAGCCTGAGTATCCAACGTGCAAGCCACTCGCCTGACCCTGATCTGCCATGCCCGCACCGCCGCCCAGAAAGATGCACGTTTCGGCTTGGACGAACCGCTGGACGCCGGCTGGCTGGCGACGCGTGCCGAGATCGGCCATGAATACCGGAACGTCCGCCGCCTGCTTTGCGGGCCAGAGCTGCGCACCCGCCAGACCGCGGCGCTGTTGGGCGACGATCCGCAGGTGGTCCAGGCGTTGGCCGATTGTGATTTCGGGCGTTGGCGCGGGATGTCTGTCGATGAATTGCTCAAGACGGAGCCGGAATGCCTTCAAGCCTGGCGTGACGACCCGGACGCCGCGCCCCACGGCGGCGAGTCCGTCAGCGGGGTATGTCGCCGGGTCGGCGACTGGCTGACGACGCTGCAACACACTCCGGGCCACTGGCTGGCCGTTACCCATCCGTTCGTGATTCGCGCTGCCCTGGTGAACGTACTGGGTTGCCCGCTGGGCATGTTCCACCGGATCGACATCGAATCGCTTTCCGTCACTGAGTTGCGTTTCAATGGGGTGTGGCGATTTCGCACCCAGGGGCCTGGCCGGGAGCCGCAAGCATGAAGAGATTGTCGGTGATAGGCATCGGTGCCGGTGATCCCGATCACCTGACGATGCAAGCAGTGAAGGCCCTGAATCAGGTCGATGTGTTTTTCCTGATGGACAAAGGGCCCGGCAAGGACGCGCTGTTGGACCTGCGTCGCGACATCTGTCGCCGCTACATCACTGATCGCACTTACCGTTTTGTCGAAGCCGGCAGTCCCGAGCGCCAGCGCGAGGATCTGGACTACACGGCCAGTGTCGAGGCACTTAACCGGGCGAAGCAGGCAACGTTCGAAAGATTGATCAATGAGCAATTGTCTGACGGGCAGCGTGGCGGTTTCCTGGTGTGGGGCGACCCATCGCTGTACGACAGCACCCTGCGCATCCTGCAGGCGATCCTTGATTCGGGGCGCTGCGTCTTCGAGTTCGATGTCGTTCCGGGGATCACCTGCGTCCAGGCCCTCGCGGCGCGACACAAGGTGCCGTTGAACAGTATCGGCGGCTCGCTGGAGATCACCACGGGGCGCAGGCTGGCGGCGGGGCAGGTTGGCGATGCCGCGAGCACGGTGGTGATGCTTGATGCCGAGGATGCGTATCGCCAGGTCAGCGATCCTGATACGCAGATCTATTGGGGCGCCTACGTGGGAATGGCGGATGAATTGCTCATTGCCGGACGGCTGGGGGACGTGGCCGACGACATCGAACGCACCCGCAAGGCGGCGCGACAGGCGAATGGGTGGATCATGGATACGTATTTGTTGCGCAAACCCTGATGGTGCGGATCAACCCGTGGCGAGGGAGCTTGCTCCCGCTCGACTGCGAAGCAGGCGCAAGACATTAGCCATCTTGTGCATCGGGGTTGCTGCGCAACCCAGCGGGAGCAAGCTCCCTCGCCACGGAGGACCTCGAAGACGTCGTCACCCTCGCCCAAACCGCTCCCGGTACACCGACGGCGCCAGCCCCACCACGTTGCGAAACGCTACCCGGAAACTCTCCACCGAACGATAGCCACACAGTTGGGCAATGTTGTCGGTGTTGTCTTGCGTGCTTTCCAGCAATTCCCGCGCCCGTGCCAGGCGCTCATGTTGCAGCCAGGCCTTGGGCGACAGGCCGCAAGCCTGGGTGAAGCGACGCAGGAAGGTCCGTTCGCTCATGGCGGCGTGACTGGCCAGGTCGCGCACTCCCAGCGGCTCGTGGAGACGTTCCCGGGCCCATTGCATGACGCCGGACAAATCGCTGCGCGGCGTGCGGCTGACCGGCGAGGGGATGAACTGTGCCTGGCCACCGGTGCGCTGGGTCGGCATGACCAGCCGGCGCGCCACGGCATTGGCGACCTGGGCGCCGAAATCCCGCGCCACCAAGTGCAGGCAGGCATCGATGCCGGCCGCGCTGCCAGCCGACGTGATGATCTGGCCTGAGTCGACGTAAAGGACGTCGGGATCGACTTCGATGATCGGGTAGCTGTCGGCGAGTTCGTCGGTGTAGCGCCAATGCGTGGTGGCGCCCAAGCCGTCGAGCAGCCCGGTGGCCGCCAGGACAAAAGCCCCCGAGCAGATCGACAACAGGCGAGCGCCACGGGCATGGGCTCGTCGCAAGGCCTGGAGCAGGGCATCGGAGGGCGGTTCGCTGCGACTGCGCCAGCCCGGCACGATAATGGTTCGCGCGCTGTCGAGCAGCTCCATGCCGCCATCGGCCAATACCTGGAAGCCGCCCATGGCGCGCATCGGGCCGTCGTCGACAGCGACGATGCGGTGTTCATACCAGGGAAAATCAAACTCGGGCCGTGCCAGTCCGAATATCTCGACGGCGACGCCGAATTCGAACGTGCACAGCCCGTCGTAGGCGAGAATCGCGACGAGGCCAGGGGTGGGCTGCATTTGGCGGAAAATTCCCACAGAGTGTCTTGTACGCCACTGTAGCGGTTGGCGGCGGGTGGATAAAGTCTCTCCAAGCCCTTATCCGTCCCTGGAGTAAAAACGATGACCAGCCCTGTTCGCGAAGTGCCTGCCGCCCCGTCCGACATTGCCCTGCAGCATTTCAGTCGGCGCCTGATGTTCGAAACCGATTGTTCCGACGTACGTGCCAGCCAGGACGCCGCTGAGATCGATTTTGTCCTCGTTGATGTGCGCGGGCCGCAGGCCTACGCACGCGGGCACGTGCCCGGGGCGATCAACCTGCCGACCCGCACGCTGACCGCCGAGGCGCTTGCGGCCTATCCTAAGGCCACCCTGTTCGTGGTCTATTGCGCGGGGCCGCATTGCAACGGCGCCAACAAGGCTGCGGTGCGCCTGGCGACCCTGGGGTACCCGGTCAAGGAAATGATCGGTGGTGTCATGGGCTGGCTCGACGAAGGTTTCCGCCTGACCGGTTCCGTGGAGCGCGTGACGGAGCAGGCGGTCAGCTGCGATTGTTGAACGGTGCGTCCTCCTTGTGGTGAGAACAAGCTCCCTCGCCACAAGGGCTGATTGCTTTCGGTTTTGCAAATGCTTTCCATCTTTATAACTATTTGTCGCCTATACGCAATTCCGCTCCCGAGTGCCCCTCTAGACTCCCGCTCACTTCGGTTCTCGCTGACCGAACGCTGTTTCCGAATCTGCCCATAACGATCAAAAAAACCTGCGCACTCAGGAGCAAAAATGAAGAAGCTTGTCATGTTCGGTGCCCTGGCACTGTCCGTACTCTCCCTGTCGGCCGTGGCCGAAGACGCCAAGCCGATCCGCCTCGGGATCGAGGCCGGTTATCCACCTTTTTCGATGAAAACCCCTGATGGCAAGCTGACCGGCTTCGATGTGGATATCGGCGACGCGCTGTGCGCGCAGATGAAGGTCAAATGCACCTGGGTCGAGCAAGAGTTCGACGGGCTGATTCCGGCACTAAAGGTGAGGAAAATCGACGCGGTCCTGTCGTCGATGACCATCACTGACGACCGCAAGAAAAACGTCGACTTCACCATCAAGTACTACCACACCCCGGCGCGTTTCGTGATGAAGGAAGGTACGGACGTCAAGGACCCGCTGACCGAACTCAAGGGCAAGAAAGTCGGCGTGCTGCGCGCCAGTACCCATGACCGCTTCGCGACCGAAGTGCTGGTGCCGGCGGGAATCAACCTGGTGCGCTACAGCTCCCAGCAAGAAGCCAACCTGGACATGGTCGCCGGTCGCCTCGACGCCATGCTGGCCGACTCGGTCAACCTCGACGAAGGTTTCCTGAAAACCGCCGCCGGCAAAGGCTTTGCCTTCGTCGGGCCGACCTATGAAGACGCCAAGTATTTTGGCGGCGGCGCCGGCATCGCGGTGCGCAAGGGTGACAAGGCCCTGGCGGACAAATTCAACGCCGCCATCAGCGAAATCCGCGCCAATGGCACCTACAAAAAGGTGCAGGACAAATATTTCGCCTTTGACGTCTACGGGCATTAATCGCTGAAGGAAACAGGTGGCCCGCCGCTGACCCGGCCGGCCACCTTTTTCATGGGCGATTGTTTTACCCTGAGCCTGTCGAGAACCGATATCTGGAGTGCCAATGCAACGCATCGACCATACCCTGCCGTGGAGCCACCTGGGCACGGAGCGCCGGCTCAGCGTGTTTCGTTTCGGCCATGGCCCGCGCAAGGCCTACATCCAGGCCAGCCTGCACGCCGATGAACTGCCGGGCATGCGCACGGCATGGGAACTGAAACAGCGGCTCAGCGACCTTGAGTCCCGCGGCCTGCTCAAAGGCGTGATCGAACTGGTGCCGGTGGCCAATCCCATCGGCCTGGACCAGCATCTGCAGAGTGCCCACATGGGGCGTTTCGAGCTGGGCAGCGGGAAAAATTTCAACCGTTCCTTCGTCGAACTCAGCGCCCCGGTGGCGCAGCGCATCGGGGCTCGTCTGGGCGACGATCCGGCTGCCAACGTCACCTTGATCCGGCAAACCATGGCCGAGGTGCTCGACGAACTTCCCGCGCCACCTTCGCAACTCGAAGCCATGCATCGGCTGTTGCTTCGCCATGCCTGCGACGCCGACGTCACTCTCGACCTGCACTGCGATTTCGAGGCCGCGATTCACTTGTACGCGTTGCCGCAACAATGGCCGCAGTGGCGCTCGCTGGCCGCGCGGCTGAGGGCCGGTGTGGCGTTGTTGTGCGAGGATTCCGGCGGCAGCTCGTTCGATGAGTCCTGCTCCACGCCCTGGTTGCGCCTGGCGAGGATCTTTCCGCAAGCGGCCATTCCGGCGGCCAACCTGGCGACAACGCTGGAACTGGGCAGCATGGGCGACACCCGGGTGGAGCAGGCCCGGGCCAGTTGCGAGGCTATCCTCGGATTTCTCGCCGAACAGGGACTCATCGGCGGTGACTGGCCGGCCGCGCCGGCGCAATGCTGCGAGGGTTTTCCGTTCGAAGGCACCGAATACCTGTTTGCCCCGCACCATGGCGTGGTCAGCTTCCTGCGCGACGCTGGCGAGTGGGTGGAGCGAGGCGATGCTTTGTTCGAAGTGGTCGATCCGTTGAACGACCGAGTGACCACGGTCCGCGCCGGCACCAGCGGCGTATTGTTCGCCCTGGATCGCGGGCGCTATACCCAGCCGGGCGTCTGGCAGGCGAAAGTCGCCGGGCGTGAGCCGATTCGGGCGGGGAAATTGATCAACGGCTGATAAGTGCTGTCTACCTCACCGCACGGTCGTCACCGTGCGGTTATCCAATGCTGGAGGAAGACCGATGTTCAAAGCGTTCGCCCTGTTTCTGCTGCTGGTGTCTGCCGGAGCGCAGGCCCAACCGTCGCTGCATACCGACTTGCCACTCAACTACCTGGCCCGCGCCGATGAACAGGCCAGGAACCGGCCACTGGTGATTTTCCTGCACGGTTCGGGCAGCAACGAAGAAGACCTGCTGACGCTCGCCGACGAACTGCCCAAGCACTACAACTACCTTTCGGTGCGGGCACCCAAGTCGATGGAGCCGGGGCGCTACCAATGGTTTGCCAGGAAAGGCGAGGGCGCCTATGAAGGTGACACGTCAGACCTGAAGGCCAGCGGCCAGATGCTCCTGGAATTCATCGAGAAGGCTCGGGCCAAATACCCGACCGATGCGAGCAACGTCTATCTGGTGGGTTTCAGTCAAGGCGCGATGATGAGCTACGAGGTAGCCCTGAGACACCCCGAAGCCGTCGGCGGCATTGCCGCGATGGGCGGGCGAGTTCTTTCGGTGTTGCGCGCCGAACTGACGCCCGATGAATCGCGCCGGGATCTGGCGGTGTTCATAGGCCACGGCACGGTGGACCCGATCATTCCCTACCACGACGGCACCGACGCTGACACGTTCCTCAAGACCCTGGCCCTGGAACCGGAATTCCACGCGTATCCGGGGCTTGGTCACAATATCAGCGCGCAGGAAGTGAAGGACCTGCGGGCCTGGCTGGAGCGGCTCAACCCTTGATCCAGCCGGATCCCTGTGGGAGCGAGCCTGCTCGCGAATGCAGCAATGGGGTCCACCAGGCACACCGCACAGGCCCATCACTTTCCGCTGGCGATCTGCTTGACCAATGCCTCATGACCGGCCTGGTCGCTCGCCCTGGAGATGATCTGCACCACGGCCATGCGCGTGCCGGAAGCCCCTATCAGGGTAGTGTCCAACGTGGGCCCGCCACCTTGGGTGGCCCGGGTGTCGAGCTGGCGCAGGCCGAGGCCGGTGGCTTTCAGGGTCAGGCTCTTTTCCCCGAGGATTTTGGCATCCGGCAGGGCCTTGGTCTTCTGGACCGCGAAATCGGCGAAGGTCGTGTCCAGGAAGGCTGCGTCGTTATCGTTTACATTCGCCCCGTCAACCAGGGTGTTCTCTGCCGTGATCACCACCGTTTTGCGGGTGGCATTGCTGTACATCGTACCGCTCGCCCCGGCGGTTCCCTGTGCCACGTCCCCTGCGGACAAGGGCGTCGCCGTGAAGCCCGGGGGGAGGGTGAAGCTGAACTTGCCGCCCAGCAGCGAAACCTTCTGGGCCGGTGCTTGCGCCACGGGTTTCTTGGGCTGGGCGGCAAGGGCCGGGGATGCGACCAGGCTGGTGATCGCTGCCAGTAGCAGGGCGGCAGCTGGTTTACTCAGCAATGACATTAAAACGCTCCATGGGCTGGTTGGCTTGAAACTGGAACACGAGTCGTCCTTGTCGGTCATGGGTTCGATACGTTAACACCGACGGCACTGAAGCGCCGCGCCAGCGCCCGACGTTCGAAGTGCTCGGTAATGAAGTCGACAAAGACCCGGGTCTTGGCGGGCATCAGCGTACGACTCGGGTAATAGAGCGAGATCGCGCCAAGGTCGACATACCATTGCGGCAGCAGCCGCACCAGCTCGCCGCGCTCCAGCCAGGGCAAGACATCCGGCACCGTCAACAGCGCAACGCCCAGGCCCAGCAAGGCAGATTCACGCATCGCGACCGGATCGTTGAAGGTGATCGACTCCGGCAACGACACCGCGCACTCGAGCCCGGCGCTGTTGCGCATCATCGGTTGGCGCACACGGCCGGTCAGGCTTGAGCGCAGGACGATGTTAGCGTGATCGGCCAATTGCTCCGGATGCTGGGGCTGGGCATGAACGGCCAGGTACTGCGGGCTGGCGATGGCAATCAGGTGGGCTGGCGCCAAAGTCCGGGACACCACGCCGGGAGTCAATTCGAAACCGCCTCCAATCGCCGCGTCGAAACCCTCGGCAATCAAGTCGACCCGACGATTTTCGAAATGCCATTCCGGCCGGATCAGGGGATATCGACCGAGGAAAGCAGGCATTAACGGCAAGACGTGAGCCATGCCAAAGCTGGGGGAGAGGCTGACCCGCAACAGGCCGGCCGGCTCGCCACGTTCGGCGCTCACCGCGCCAATCGCAACCTGCAGGGCTTGAAGGTTGCCGCCGATGCTGGCGAGGAAATGTTCGCCGGTTTCGGTCAGGGAAAGCTTGCGGGTCGAACGCTGGAACAGGCGTACACCCAGGTTTCGCTCCAGCATCGCCACGTTGCGGCTGACGGCGGCGGGCGTCAGCGCCAGCAGCCTGGCGGCAGCGGAAAAACTGCCGGTCTCGGCACTGCGCACGAAACATTCGAGGTTGGCGAGGGTTTCCATTTGATGGGACCTGATAGTAATGCTTGAAGATAATTCAAGCCATTACCGGCTAATCAGGGCGCAATGGCAAGCGCAATATGCACCTCAACGGCGGACATCACCGCACGGTTTTTCCAACCATTGAGGACATCACATGAACACCATCGGCATTATCGGCGCTGGCGCCATCGGCAGCGCATTCGCCCGGGCCCTGGCTCGCCAAGACATCAACGTGGTCATTTCCAACAGTCGCGGGCCGGAAAGCCTGACCGAGCTGGTCGCCGAACTGGGCCCGACCGTACGTGCCGGCACCGTGCAGGAAGCTGCCGCGCAACCCATGGTGCTGGTGGCCGTCAACTGGCAGAAGTTGCCGCAAGCCCTGGCAGGTTTGCCGGATTTCGCCGGGCGGATCGTGATCGACGCCAACAATGCCATCAAGGTGCCGGAATTCCAGGCGATCGATCTGCACGGGCGGACCTCCACCGAGGTGTTCAGCGAGTGGGTGCCCGGCGCGCGGGTGGTCAAGGCATTCAACCACATGCTGGCGAAATTGCTCGAGGCTGATCCGGCTGCCGAGGGTGGCAAGCGTGTGCTGTTCCTGACCGGCGATGACCAACAGGCGCGTGTGGAAGTGGCCGGGTTGATCGAGCGGCTGGGATTCTTCGCCGTGGACCTCGGCCCGCTGAGCGCCGGAGCGCACCTGACGCAATTTCCCGGCGGCCCGTTGCCGGTGCTGAATCTGGTCAAGTTCGACTGAGCCACCCCGGGCGATCAAGGACGATCCCAGTAGGGCACTTCGCCGAAACACTCGAGGAAAAAATCGATCACCGTGCGCACTTTCACTGACAGGCGTCGGCTGCCGGGCCAGAGGATGGCGATTTGCTGGGGTTCGAGGCTGTTGGACGCTTCGTAATCGCCCAGGACCGGTACCAGCGTGCCGTTGCGCACGGCTTCGCCGATCAGCCATGACGGAAACATCACCAGGCCCAGGCCTTGTTCGGCGGCCTGGGTCAGGGTGTCGGCGTGGTTGCCGGTGATTGGCCCGCTCACGCTGTAGCGTATCCAGGCTTGACCTGGCTTGCGGAAAAACCAGCGCTGTTGCCCGGCTACGCCTTTGTAGGCCAGGCACTGATGGGCCGCCAGGTCTTCGGGTTTTTGTGGAGCGCCGTGGCGGGCCAGGTAGGTGGGGCTGGCCGCGATCTGGAAACGGTGTGGAGCGATGATCCGCGCCTGCATGCTCGAATCGTGCAACGAGCCGATGCGAAAGAGCAGATCGGCACCTTCCTGCAGCGGGTCGACGTAACTGTCGGTCTGCTGGATATCCAGCTGCAGCTTCGGGTAGCGCTCGCACAGTTGTCCCAGCCAGGGCGTCAGGTGGCGCTGTCCGAAGACTACCGGGGCGTTGATCCGCACGAGTCCGGCCGGTTCGCTGCGCTGTTCCTGCAAGGCTTGTTCGGCTTCTTCCAATTGCACCAGCAGCAAGCGTGCATGGTGCCCGAGCAGGCGGCCGGCTTCGGTGGGCGAAACGGCGCGGGTATGGCGATACAGCAACTGCTGGTTCAGCGCCTGCTCCATCAGTTGGATCTGCCGGGAAATCGAGGAGGGCGCCAACCCCTCGCGCCGCGCGACTTCCGAGAAGCTGCCGTGATCGAGCACCGCGACGAACAATCGGAGTGCCTTGAAACCCAGTTCATCAAGACCGTGCATGGGACTCCGCTGTGCGTGTTACGCAAAAGAGTTGTAAGAATGCTGCCATTTATCGCACAACAGCGCCAGCCGATAATGCCCGTCGTTTCTTTTCAGGCAGGTTTATCTCATGCAATCAACATCCACCCCCTCCGCCGCAGCGGTAGCGGATGCCGCGCCACCCCGGACTTTCCTGCGCTGGCTCCTGCTACCCCTGGTGATCGTGGCGGGCATGGGGCTATCGGTGGAGGCCGGTCTGCTCGGGCCGCTCGGTCTCCAGGTCGGGCATCTGTGGGCAACGTTAAGCATCTTTGGCGTTGGCGCGGCGCTGCTGTTCCTGCTGTTGTTGCTCAGCGGTCCGCAACGAGGCCCGGCTCTGAATGAGTTGCCGCGCTGGCAATTGATCGGTGGCTTCCTGGGGCCGATCTACGTGGTGGTATTGACGCTCGCCACCCCGCACATCGGCATTGCCATGACCATGATCGCGATTCTCTCCGGACAGGTCGGCAAAAGCGTGCTGATCGACCATTTCGGCTGGTTCGGCGCGAGCCGCAAGCGTGTCAACCGCGAGCGCTGGCTGGCGTTGGCGTTGATTGTCGTGGCCCTTGTCCTGATTGCCCGAGGTTGATATGAGCGTAATCCTGTTATTGCTGGTGGTCGTCGCCGCCGGCGCGGTATTGAGCGTCCAGGCTGCCATCAACGGGCGTCTGGGCGAGACGGTCGGCGTACTGCGCAGCAGTCTGCTGACCTTTGCGGTAGGCACGGTGGTGACCGGGTTGTTGATCGTGTTTTTCGAGCCGGCCCATGCGGTAAGCCTGTTGGACGTGCCGAAATGGCAGCTCAGCGGCGCATTGTTTGGTGTGGTGTACATGATCGTGATGGTCGGCGCGGTGCCGAGAGTCGGCACAGCCGTGGCAACTGTCGCGGTCATCGTCGGGCAACTTGCCATGGGCATGCTGATCGACAACTTTGGCTGGCTGGGCAATCCACCTGTCGAACTGTCCGCCAGCCGCTTGTTGGCCATGGCCTGCCTGGCACTGGCGCTGGTGTTCATGTATCGCAGCAGTACGCGGCAGAGCTGAACGGCTCAGTCCGGTTCGACGTCCAGTTGCAGGCTGTCATCAGCCAGGCGCTCGGTACGTCGGACAATGCCGCTGATGCGCCGGCCTTCGACGCTGAACACCACGATCTGGGCTTTTGCCAGGTCTTCGGGCAGCGGTGGGCGTACATGCAGGGCGAACCATGGCGGCTCGCCGTCGTCGAGGCGCTTGACATCGAACTGGCAGTCGACGCTTTTGGTTTCGCGTCCGAACAGCGTGTCGAGGCCGTAATCAAGGTGGGTGTCCACGCGTGGGTTCAAGTCCATCGGCAATCTCCCCGGATGAAGGCTCGGCTATTGAACAAGTGAGTCTGTTGGCAACAGAAAAATTCCGTCGGATGAGTGCCGACTGGTCGTGACCGGCAGTGAACGGCTGGCGTTGCTGCTAGAATCGGCCACCTTGACTTACGAGAGGTATGCCCATGAGCGAGCCGATTCGCCTGACCCAGTACAGCCACGGTGCCGGTTGCGGCTGCAAGATTTCGCCCCAGGTGCTGGAAGTGATCCTGGCCGGCAGCGGTGCGCAAAACCTTGATCCCAACCTGTGGGTCGGGAACGCTTCCCGGGACGATGCGGCGGTCTATGCCATCGATGAGAAGCGCGGCGTGGTCTCGACCACCGATTTCTTCATGCCGATCGTTGACGATCCGTTCGACTTCGGTCGCATCGCCGCGACCAATGCCATCAGTGATATCTATGCCATGGGCGGTGATCCGCTGATGGCGATTGCGATCCTCGGCTGGCCAGTCAACGTGCTCGCCCCGGAAATCGCGCGCGAGGTGATTCGCGGTGGCCGCTCGGTGTGCGACGAGGCAGGCATCCCCCTGGCGGGCGGGCACTCGATCGATGCGCCCGAGCCGATTTTCGGTCTGGCAGTGACGGGCCTTGTGCAAAAGCGCCACATGAAACGCAACGACACCGCCACCGCGGGCTGCCGGTTGTACCTGACCAAACCCCTGGGCATCGGCATCCTCACGACGGCGGAAAAGAAAGGCAAGCTGCGCGCCGCCGACGTGGGCCTGGCCCGAGACTGGATGTGCACGCTGAACAAGCCCGGCAGCCGTTTCGGCAAGCTCGATGGCGTGACGGCGATGACCGATGTCACCGGTTTCGGCTTGCTCGGGCATTTGGTGGAAATGGCCGATGGCAGCCAACTGACCGCGCGTATCCGCTACGACGCGGTGCCGCGCCTGCCAGGCGTCGAGTACTACCTCGATCAAGGCTGCGTACCGGGCGGCACATTGCGCAACTATGACAGCTACGCCAGCAAGGTCGGTCGCGTCCAGGAGCTGCACAAGCGGGTGCTGTGCGACCCGCAGACCAGTGGCGGCCTGCTGATTGCCGTCACACCCGAAGGGGAGAGCGAGTTCCTGCGGGTCGCCGTTGAACTGGGTCTGGCGCTGGAACCGATTGGTGAATTGGTCGAGCGACAGAACCACGCGGTCGAGGTGTCTTGATGCCCAACGACATCACCGATTACCGCGATATTTTCCTCAATGATCGCCCGATGATGGACACTCGCGCGCCGGTGGAATTTCTCAAGGGCGCGTTTCCCGGCGTGGTCAACCTGCCGTTGATGACTGACATCGAGCGGCAACGCGTCGGGACCTGCTACAAGCAGCAGGGGCAACAGGCCGCCATTGTCCTGGGGCATCAACTGGTCAGCGGCGAGACCAAGGCCCAACGCATCCAGGCCTGGGCCGAATTTGCCCAGGCCCATCCTGATGGCCTGCTGTACTGCTTCCGCGGGGGCTTGCGCTCACAGATCGTCCAGCAATGGCTCAAGGACGAGGCGGGCATCGAATACCCCCGAGTCGGCGGGGGCTACAAGGCGATGCGTACGTTCCTGTTGGGCACTATCGACCAGGCGGTCGCTCAGTGCGATCTGGTCCTGCTGGGCGGCATGACCGGCACCGGCAAGACCGAGGTGTTGGCGCAGCTCAATAACGGCCTGGACCTGGAAGGCTATGCCAATCATCGCGGTTCGAGCTTCGGCAAGCGGGCGACCGGGCAGCCTTCCAATATCGATTTCGAAAACCAGCTGGCGGTGGATGTGCTGAAAAAGCGTGCCGCCGGCATCGAGCAATTCGTGCTGGAGGATGAAAGCCGCATGGTCGGCAGTTGCGCCTTGCCGTTGCCGTTGTACCAGCGCATGCAGCAGGTGCCGATGGTCTGGCTGGAAGATCGCCTGGAGCGGCGGGTCGAGCGGATCCTGCGCGACTACGTGATCAACCTCTGCGCCGAGTTTGTCGAGGTCCATGGCGACGAAGGGTTTTCGCTGTTTGGCGAACGATTGCTGGCGAGCCTGGACAACATCCACAAACGCCTGGGTGGCGATCGCCATAGGCGATTGCTGGGCATCATGGAAGCCGCCCTGGCCGAACAGGCCGCCAGCGGCGCCGTCGACCTGCATCGCGCTTGGATCGAAGGCTTGCTGCGCGAGTACTACGACCCGATGTATGTATTCCAGCGGGAAAAGAAGGGCGGGCGCATCGAGTTTGTCGGGGAGCAGGCGGCGGTATTGGAATATCTGCGTGAACGCGCCGCTCGGGAAGGATAAAACTCAAGTCTTGGCACACAACCTGTGGGAGCGAGCCTGCTCGCGAAGGGATCCGGTCAGTCACCCCCTCATTGGCTGACCCGCCGCTTTCGCGAGCAGGCTCGCTCCCACAAGGGCTCGCGGCTGCTCACAAATTCTGCGTCCACCACCGATTTCCTGTGGGAGCGAGCTTGCTCGCGAAGAGGCCAGCATATTCAACATCTTCTTCGTCCGTGACGCCGCCATCGCGAGCAAGCTCGCTCCCACAAGGGCTCGCGGCTGCTCACAGATTCTGCGTCCACCACCGATTTCCTGTGGGAGCGAGCCTGCTCGCGAAGAGGCCAGCATATTCAACATCTTCTTCGTCCGTGACGCCGCCATCGCGAGCAAGCTCGCTCCCACAAGGGCTCGCGGCTGCGCACGAATTCTGCATCCACCACCGATTTCCTGTGGGAGCGAGCTTGCTCGCGAAAGCGGTGGGTCAGTTGGCGGGAATGTTGGATGTGCTGCCGTCTTCGGGAGCAGGCTCGCTCCCACATGGATTTGCGGCTGCTCACAAATTCTGCGTCCACCACCGATTTCCTGTGGGAGCGAGCCTGCTCGCGAAAGCGCTGGGTCAGTTGGCGAGAATGTTGGATGTGCTGCCGTCTTCGCGAGCAGGCTCGCTCCCACAAGGGCTCGCGGCTGCTCACAGATTCTGCGTCCACCACCGATTTCCTGTGGGAGCGAGCCTGCTCGCGAAAGCGCTGGGTCAGTTGGCGAGAATGTTGGATGTGCTGCCGTCTTCGGGAGCAGGCTCGCTCCCACATGGATTTGCGGCTGCTCACAGATTCTGCGTCCACCACCGATTTCCTGTGGGAGCGAGCTTGCTCGCGAAAGCGGTGGGTCAGTTGGCGGGGATGTTGGATGTGCTGCCGTCTTCGCGAGCAGGCTCGCTCCCACATGGATCTGCGGCTGCTCACAAATTCTGCGTCCACCACCGATTTCCTGTGGGAGCGAGCTTGCTCGCGAAAGCGGTGGGTCAGTTGGCGGGAATGTTGGATGTGCTGCCGCCATCGCGAGCAAGCTCGCTCCAACAGGGGAAGTCAGCAGATTACGTCGGGCAGGTCTTCTGCCCGTTATCCAGGCCTTGCTTGTAGCTCTGGCTGGTGAGGCTGGCCTTGCCGTTGTGCCAGGTCAGGGTCAGCACGTACAGGGAGTCGAAATCGCTCGATGCCCAGTCGTCGGTGATGGTCTGCCGCTTGCCCACCGCTTCACCCGCGACCTTGTTGATCAGTTCAGGCAGGTAGCCGTGGGACCAGGCCGTGTAGATCGTGGAGTTGTGGTATTTGTCCTGCATCAATTCGTCAGCCAGGTCACTGGTGTCGTTGGCTGAATACTCGATGTTTACCGGCAGGCCGAGCTTGATGGCGCTGGGGCTGATCGTCATCAAGGGGCGAATGTAGCTGTAGGAGTTGTCCAGCTCACCCTCTTCGACGTTACGGGTCGGATTGGCCGCGAACACGTAGTCGGCTTCGCCGAATCTTTCTGGCAGCAGGGTGGCCAGGTCGATGGCGCGGTTCAGCCCCTGGCAATTGAGTTGGCCGAGGCCACCGACCGGTTTTTCCGCGTGGCGCAGGAACACCAGCGTCTGCACGCCGTCGACGGGCTGGGCACTGCTGACGCTGGATTCCAGCGACAGCACCAGCCCACAGGTCACGAGCAGCGTCGGTAGCAATAGCCACGGACGGCGTTTCAACTGGGCGAACTTCAGTGGGTTGATCATCGATATACGTCTTTGTCTTCTCGATTCAGGCTGACAAACCCAGGCACCGCAAAGCCTCTGGCTCCGGGTGTTTTCCCTGTCGTTATGGCCGCTTCGATTGCTCGGGGCATCTCTCAGAGTCCCCGCTGCTTCTTTGGTTCGATCCTGGGGGCGATCCTGGTTGATGCCGGGCACTGTAGCGGCGTCCCGCCAAGGGACGCAGCGAATGTTAGCGACAGGATGTTGCGGAATTAAGAAAGAGGCGCTGTCCCTAAAGAGCCAAGGCTTGTGTTCAAAGGCCCCAAAGCCTGCTCAGCTGATTTATGCTTGGGCTTTCCGACTGATCCATGGAACCCATGCCATGCCCGACCTGACCCCTTTCCCCATCACCCAGAAATGGCCCGCCCAGTTCCCTGAATGGCTCCAGCTCTATTCCCTGCCGACCCCCAACGGCGTGAAGGTGTCGATCATGCTGGAGGAGATCGGTCTGCCCTACGAGGCGCACAAGGTGGACTTTGGCAACAATGACCAACTGTCCCCCGAGTTCCTCTCGCTCAACCCCAACAACAAGATCCCGGCGATCCTTGACCCCCACGGGCCGGGAGATAGGCCGTTGGCGTTGTTCGAATCGGGAGCAATCCTGATTTATCTGGCCGACAAGAGCGGCCAGCTGCTCGCGCAGGAATCGGCGGCGCGCTACGAGACGATCCAGTGGCTGATGTTCCAGATGGGCGGCATCGGTCCGATGTTCGGTCAGCTGGGGTTCTTCAACAAGTTCGCCGGCAAGGATTACGAGGACAAACGGCCGCGCGACCGATACGTCGAGGAAAGCAAACGCCTGCTCAAGGTACTCGATGGACGTCTGGAAGGACGCGACTGGATCATGGGCGAGCGCTACACCATCGCCGATATCGCCACGTTCCCATGGGTGCGCAACCTGCTTGGTTTTTATGAGGCCGGTGATCTGGTGGGTATCCAGAACTTCCCGAACGTGACGCGGGTGCTGGAACGTTTCCTGGCGCGGCCGGCGGTGGCGCGCGGCTTGAAGATTCCGGAATGACCCGCTAATCGGGTGACGTGCAGCAACGGCTCGCTGACGTTGTGAGTGGATTATTGCCTGTCCGGTAACACTCTGTTCATGTGTCGGCGTTTGTGCCCTGCCTGGTCAGGGCATAAGCTTTATCTGGTGTCCCATTTCGCCTCCGGAGTCCCATGTCCAGTCAGTTCCCCGCAGCCCGTCCACGCCGTCTGCGTCGCAATGCAAGCCTGCGCAACCTGTTCCAGGAAACCGAATTGGCCTTGAATGATCTGGTACTGCCGATTTTCGTCGAAGAGGAAATCGACGATTTCGTGCCGATCAAGAGCATGCCCGGCGTGGTGCGTATCCCGGAATCGAAGCTGGCCGGGGAAATCGAGCGGTATGCTCGTGCCGGTATCAAGGCGGTGATGACCTTTGGTGTGTCCCATCATCTGGACAGCGACGGCAGCGACACGTGGAGCGAGCGTGGCCTGGTTTCGCGCATGGCCGGAATCTGCAAGGACGCCGTGCCGGAAATGATCGTGATGTCCGATACCTGTTTTTGTGAGTACACCGATCATGGCCACTGCGGGGTGCTGCACGGTCACGAAGTCGATAACGACCGAACCCTGATCAACCTGGGCAAACAAGCGGTAGCGGCGGCACGCGCCGGCGCGGATGTCATCGCGCCGTCGGCGGCCATGGACGGGCAAGTCCAGGCCATTCGCAGGGCGCTCGATGACGCGGGCTTCAGCCAGACGGCGATCATGGCCTATTCCACCAAGTTCGCCTCCGCGCTCTACGGGCCGTTCCGCGAGGCCGGCGGCAGCGCGTTGAAAGGCGACCGCAAGAGCTACCAGATGAACCCGATGAATCGCCGCGAAGCCTTGCGCGAGTCGCTGCTCGACGAGCAGGAAGGCGCCGATGGGCTGATGGTGAAGCCGGCCGGGGCCTATCTCGACATCATCCGCGACATCCGCGAGGCCTCGAACCTGCCATTGTCGGCCTACCAGGTCAGCGGCGAGTACGCGATGATCAAGTTCGCCGCACAGGCCGGCGCCATCGACGAAGCCCGAGTCATGCGAGAAAGCCTCGGCGCGATCAAGCGGGCAGGGGCGGACCTGATCTTCACTTACTTCGCGATGGATCTGGCGCTGAGCGGGATCTGACCCAGCGCTCCCACCAGGTTTGTGCTGGCTTTGCATCAGTGCATCAGTAGCCTCCACAGGCTTTTGATCGTATGGTTGCTCCCGAACAAGGGAACTGATGGAGCACCATGCATTTCACTCGATTGATGATCACTCTTGCCGCATTGCTGGCCCTGGCCGGCTGCGGCAGCCGTCAGGCCCAGGAGCCTGAGCGCCAGCCTGCCGAAGTCAAGGCGCAGATCGCGCGCTTATTGCCGGCCAAGACCGCCGATCGGGAAGGTTGGGCCACGGACATCTACGTGGCCTTTGCGGCGCAGCAGATCCCGCCAACGACCCAGAACATCTGTTCGGTGCTGGCGGTGACTGAGCAGGAGTCGACCTTCCAGGCCGATCCCGCCGTGCCGGGGCTGGGCAAGATCGCCCGGCAGGAAATCGATCGCCGGGCGGCGAAGCTACGCATCCCCGGGTTTCTGGTGAGCGGCGCCCTCCAGGTGCGCTCGTCCAATGGCAAAAGCTACAGCGACCGCCTCAACGCGGCGCGCAGCGAGAAGGAACTCAGTGCAATTTTTGATGATTTCATCGGCATGGTGCCGCTCGGCAAAACCCTGTTCGATGGCTTCAACCCGGTGCATACGGGCGGGCCGATGCAGGTCAGCATCGCCTTTGCCCAAGCCAATGCGCGCGATTATCCCTACGCGGTGGATGGCTCGATTCGTCGGGAAGTATTCAGTCGTCGCGGAGGGATGTATTTCGGCATCGCGCATTTGTTGGGGTATCCCGTCAGTTATACCGAGCCGCTGTACCGTTTCGCCGATTTTAATGCTGGCTGGTATGCCAGTCGCAACGCGGCCTTCCAGCATGCGGTGAGTCGCGCTTCGGGCATTACGCTGGCCCTGGACGGTGATTTGATCCTGCCTGATTCGATCATGCCCGGCAGCACGGAGCTGGCGGTGCGCACGTTGGGCAAGTCATTGGGCATGCGCAACCCGACCATCCGCGATCAGCTGGAACTGGGCGACAGCCTGGCGTTCGAGGACAGCAAGCTCTACAAGCGGGTGTTCGAACTAGCTGAGAAGGCCGAGGGCAAGCCGCTACCTCGGGCGGTGTTGCCGGGCATCGTGCTCAAGAGTCCGAAAATCACTCGCAAGCTGACCACTGCATGGTTTGCCAAGCGCGTGGACGAGCGGTATCAGCGGTGCATGACGCGGGCTTCGGGGCGCTGAATCTTCGGCCATGAAAAAGCCCGGCGGATGAGGCCGGGCTTCTACTGTGATGGCTTGAAGGATCTTGCAGCACGGTGGTAACAATTCATGCGCGGTTCTTGGCCAGGTTATCGGAGCCACCTTCGGCAACGCGGCGTTCCAGCAGACGGTCGGCACCGCCTTCGGCAACACGGTTTTCGATCAGCTTGTCGGAGCCACCTTCGGCAACGCGGCGTTCCAGCAGACGGTCAGCACCGCCTTCGGCAACACGGTTTTCGATCAGCTTGTCGGAGCCACCTTCGGCGACGCGGCGTTCCAGCAGACGGTCAGCACCGCCTTCGGCAACACGGTTTTCAATCAGCTTGTCGGAGCCACCCTCGGCGACGCGGCGTTCCAGCAGGCGATCGGCACCGCCTTCGGCAACACGGTTTTCGATCAGTCGGTCAGAGCCGCCTTCGGCAACGACGGGCTGGGAAGTGGCGGCGAATACGTTGGCTGCCAGAACGGAGAAAGCGAGGCTGAGGATGATTTGGCGTTTCATGATGGTGTGCTCCGGGGTGCGTTGGTTTGTGTGGGGCCATTGTTGCGCCGGGCACCGATCGTGAGAACTTCATTGACGTGATGGTGAACATCGATGGCGGTGATAGCTCGCCGGGTTGGTGTCAGCCAGGTTGATGGAACACTGGGGCACCGGTGCGCTCTACCGACCTGAATCCCTTTTGAAGGAGGCCAGTCCATGTATCAGTTATTCGGCCACAGCCAATCCGGTTCCTCTGCCGTGGAGGTCGCCTTGGATGTTTGCGGCGTGCCTTACCGCCGGGTAGATACCTATTCGACCGAGGACAACGACGCGGCGAAGGAACTCGAAGCCCTGAATCCACAGAAGCAGGTCCCGACCCTGCAATTGCCGGACGGCTCGGTGCTCACCGAGGCGGCGGCGATCCTGATTCACCTGGGGCTGTCTTTTCCGGAATCGAAACTGCTGCCGGATGATCCGGCCCAACGTGCGCAGGTCATACGCGGCCTGGTGTATATCGCCGCCAATTGCTACACGCCGATCGGCATCATCGATTTTCCGCAGCGCTGGCTGCCCGACGCCGACGACGCTGCTCGGGAGCGATTGGTGGCGGGCACCAAGCAACGTCTGTATCGCAACTGGGCGTTGTTTGCCGACCAGTTTCCTGCGAGCCCATTCCTCGGCGGTGCCGAGCCCGGTGCATTGGATATCCTGGCGGCGGTGATTACCAAGTGGGTCGAAACCCGCGAAGCGATGCTCAGTGCCCGTCCTGAGTTCTACGCCCTGCTGGAGCGCATCGACCGCCATCCGCGAATCGCGCCAGTGCTTTCATTGCACTGGCCCGAATGAATCAGGGACACGCATTGCGCGAGGCGGCCTGGCGGACAAGTTCTGCAAGCTGTCGAACGTTCTGCTGATGGCCTTTCACCAGGTCGTCAATACTGCCGCCGGCCGGTGTCTGCAGGCTGCTGCGGCAGGTAAGGGCCTGAGCTTCGTTGCCATGGCTACGCAAGCGCCATTGCACGTCCATGCGCGCATAGCGGCCTGGGATTGAGTCGAAGCGTTGCACCTCCACCCGCAACAGCCGCCTGGGGGCCCCGGGGTTGCTCAATTGCTCGTCCAGGCTGCTGCGTAGTTCATCCGCCAGGCTTGAGCCCCACCATTCGGTTTCCAGGATCGCCAGACCGCTGTCGCCCTGACGAATCACCATCTGGGTGCGATCCACTTGCGGCGGGACGCTGAGTTGTTCGATCTGGATATCCACCCCTGCACGCGCCTGACCCGCCGGCTGGACCGGGCTCAGGGTGTGGTAGTGAATGGGATCGCTGCGACAGGCACCGAGCAGCAGCGCCAGGGCGATCAACGAACATTTCAGCATCAGCGGCATCGGGCGTGCTCCTGTGATCATTCTTTCACCGGAAAGGTAAGGTTCTGCGCCGGAGCATCTTTCGGACGGCCACGAAGCAGCGACTCAGGGTGTCGGCTCAGGTAATCGGACAGCTCGCGCAGCGAACGCGACATTCGGCCCAGGTCATCCAGCGTCTGGGTCAATTGTTCGCGCTGCGGCGAATCTTCCGCCAGGGTCGAGTTCGCCGACTGCAAGGTCTTGCTTACGTCCTGCAAGGTGCTTTGCACGCCCGGGAGGGTCTTGCTGTTGAATTGCGACAGGCCCTTGCGCAGCTCCACGAGGTTACCGTCCAGGTTGCTGGCGATGCTTTCCAGCGGCAGCTTGTTGATGCGCTCGACCACCGTCTGCAATTGTTCCTGCAACTGCTGGAGGCTGCCCGGGATAGTCGGGATCCGCAGGGGGCGCGCGGCGAGGTCGAACGCGACTTTCTCGGCCTTGGGGTAGAAATCCAGGGAAATGTACAACTGCCCGGTCAGCAGGTTGCCGCTGCGGGCCTGGGCGCGCAGGCCGCGTTCGACGAAGCTGCCGACCAGGCGCGCGGCGGCGGCTTCGTCTTCCGGGTCATAGTTCAATGACTTGAGCAGTTTCTCGTGGGCCTTGCCGAGCAGTTGCGGGTAGATCACGATTCCTACGTTGACCGGGAACGTGCGCTGCTTTTCGTCGAAGTCCAGGTTCATGGAGACCACCCGGCCGATCTCGATCCCGAGGAATTCCACCGGGGCGCCGACGCGCAATCCGCGCAAGGCCTGGTCGAAGCGCAAGGCCAGGTACTGCGCCTTGCCACTGGGCGGGGCCAGGGCGCTTTGCTGGTCGGCGAACAGTTCGAAATCCTTGTCTTCGGCCGCGGGCGTGTCGTTGGGGCTGTATTCCGGGGCCCGGAATGCAATGCCGCCGACGAGCAGGGCGGACAGCGACTCGGTTTTGACCGCAAAACCGTTGGCGCCGACGTTCACGTCGACGCCGCTGACGTTCCAGAACCGGGTGTTTTCGGTGACGTAGGCGTCATTTGGCGCGTTGATGAACACCTCGATATTGACGCCTTTGCCATCGGCGTCCAATGCGTAGGACACCACCTGGCCCACCGGAATCTTGCGCAAATACACCGGCGAGCCGATGTCCAGCGAACCGAGGTCCTGGGAATGCAGGGTGAAGCGCTTGCCCGGTTCGCCGTAGGTGATCGGTGGCGGAGCCTCCAGGCCGGTGAAGGACTTGGCGCGCACTTTCGAATGACCGGCGTCGGCGCCGATGAAGTCTCCCGACAGCAAGGTGTCGATCCCGGAGATCCCGCCCGCGCCAATCCGCGGCCGGACCACCCAGAACACCGAATCTTCATGAGTGAAGGTGTCGGCGGTCTTGGCGAGCTTGACCGTGGCGGTCACGTTTTTCTGATCGTCGCTCAGTTGCACGTCGGTGACCTGGCCAATGACCACATTGCGGTATTTGACCGGGGTCTTGTTGGCGGTCAGGCCTTCGCCTGTCTTGAAGGTGATGGTGATGGTCGGGCCTTCCTGCAGCCAGTTGTTGACCACCAGGGACACGCCCACCAGCACCGCGATGATCGGCACGATCCACACCAGCGACACGGTCCAGCGGCGGGTGGAGACATGGGCACGGCCCGGTGCGGGTTGTCCGTCAGTGGCTTGTGACTTCATCCATGACCTCCTCGGATGGTTGGGTGTCCCAGATCAGCCGCGGGTCGAAACTCATGGCCGACAGCATGGTAAAGAGCACCACGAGGCCGAAGAACAGGATCCCCGGTCGCGGTTCGATGTCGCTCAAGGCCTGGAACTTGACCAGTGCCGCCACAAGGGCCACGACCAGCACGTCAAGCATCGACCAGTAGCCGATGACTTCGACCAGCCGATACAGCTTGGCGCGCTGCACCTGGGCCCAGGTACTGCGCCGTTGCACGGTCACCAGCAGCAACGTCAACACGACGAACTTGATGCCAGGCACCGCGATGCTGGCGATGAAGATGATCAGCGCGATGTCCCAGGCACCACTCTGCCAGAACTCGAGAACACCGCTGATGATGGTGCTGTCCGCACCGTCGCCGAGCATCTGCGTGTTCATGACCGGGAGCAGGTTGGCCGGGATGTAGAACACCAGTGCCGCCAGCATGTAGGCCCAGGTGCGAGTCAGGGTATCGGGTTTGCGCCGGTGCAGGGCGGCATCGCAGCGTGGGCAGGTGTCGGGTTCGTCGGTCATGTCGCAAGCCAGGCCGCAGCTGTGGCACAGGCACAGGTTCAGATTGTTGGCGCGGGGCGGATTGCCCGGCGTTGCGGCGTTCACAGGGTGTTCCACAGGTCGCGCACATCGCGACCGGCAATGCGGATCATCAACAGACTCAAGGCCGCCAGGGCGAACAGACCGATACCGGGAAGCACATCCAGCAACCCGGCAAGCTTGATGACAGCCACCAGGGCTCCCAGCAAGCACACCTCCAGCATGCTCCACGGGCGCAGGGTTTCCAGGCTGCGCATGCACAGGTTGAAGGCCGGGGCGCGTCGGTTGGAATGGGCGTAGCCCAGCACCCAGAGCAGCAGCGCCAACTGGAACGCCGGAGCGATGATGATCGCGACCGCGGCCACCAGGGCGATGAAGGTGATGGGTCCCTGGCTCAGGGCCACGACCGAATCCCACAGGGTCGCGCTGTTGCTCAGACCCTGGAGGCGGATGCTCATCACCGGATAGACATTGGCGAAGGCCCACAGCACCGCTGCCGTGATGGTCAGGGCCAGGCGCTGTTCGATGGTCAGGCCGTTGTAGCGCTGGATCACTGCATGGCATTGCACGCACGAGGCTTTTTGATGCGGGGCGAGCGCAACCGGCTCGTACACTGCATCGCAATGTTCACAAATGATCAGTCGGTCGGTAACGGCCATGAGGATGCTCGGCGGGGGCAACTCCTTCAATATAGAAGTGAGTCGAGAATGAGCAACCCGCCCGAGCCAATCATTCGCCGCGAATGTATTGCTCCAGTTGTCTGATCAGGTCCGCCTGCTCGGCAATGGCTTCCTTGACCAGGTCACCGATGGACAACAGGCCGACCAGCTTGCCGTTTTCCACCACGGGCAAATGTCGCAGGTGTTTCTCGGTCATGATGCTCAGGCAGGTCTCGACGTTCTGGTGTGGATCGATCGTGATCACGGGCGAAACCATGATGTCGCTGACTTTCGTGCCCACCGAAGAGCGCCCGTGCAGGACCATTTTGCGCGCATAGTCGCGCTCGCTGATGATGCCCAGCACTTCATCGTTCTTGACCACCAGCAAGGCACCGACGTTTTTCTCGGCCATGCGCATCAGGGCCTGCAAGACCATGTCGTCCGGGGAAATGGTGTGCACTTGCTGGTTTTTCTCGTCTTTTATCCGGAGCAACTGCGCGACGGTTTTCATGGGGAAGCCTCGGGTGTTGTTTGTGCGGGTGGTTCAAGAATCGTAGACCCAACGGCGCAGAGCAAGCGGTAAAGCGGCAGTCAGCCGTCCAAAACCGTCATGGATGGTGAAAAACCACTGATTTTATTGTGGCGCGCTGTCGTGGCTCGCCACGACAGCAGATCCAAGGGCAGGTGAAGTCCCCAGGTCAGGTAGAATGCGTAACACGCAAAATTCGAGGTTTCAGCGGTGGATTTACAGCAGGGCTTCGTCCTGACCCGGCATTGGCGCGATACCCCGGCGGGCACCGAAGTCGAGTTCTGGCTGGCGACGGATGCCGGTCCCCGGCGCGTGCGCCTGCCGGTGCAGACGTCGGTGGCGTTCGTGCCGCAGGTCCAGCGTGGCCAGGTCGAGGCGCTGTTGCAGGACGAGAAGGATGTCGAGTTGCGGCCCCTGGACCTGCTGGATTTCGAGCACCGCCCGGTGCTCGGCCTGTATTGCCGGCAACATGCGCAACTGATGCGGCTGGACACGACATTGCGGCGGGCTGGCGTGGATGTATTCGAGGCCGACGTCCGGCCGCCGGAACGCTACCTGATGGAGCGCTTCATCACCGCGCCGGTCTGGTTCGGCGGCACGCCCTCAGCCGATGGCTTGCTCCTGGATGCCCAGATGAAACCCGCGCCCGACTACCGGCCACCGCTGCGGCTGGTATCCCTGGACATCGAAACCACCGCCCAGGGCGATTTGTATTCGATTGCCCTGGAGGGCTGCGGCGAGCGCCAGGTCTATATGCTCGGGCCGCCCAATGGCGATGATCGTGAGGTGGATTTCCAGCTGGAATACTGCGAGTCCCGCGCGGCGCTGTTGAAGAAACTCAACGAGTGGTTCGCCCGCTTCGATCCCGACGCGATCATCGGCTGGAACCTGGTGCAGTTCGATCTGCGCGTGTTGCATGAACACGCCCGCCGCCTGGCCGTGCCGCTGCGTCTTGGCCGTGGCGGGGAAGAAATGCAATGGCGCGAGCACGGCGCGCGCAACAACCATTTTTTTGCCTCGGCGGCTGGCCGGTTGATCATCGATGGGATCGAGTCCTTGCGCTCGGCGACCTGGAGTTTTCCTTCGTTCAGCCTGGAAAACGTCGCCCAGACCCTGTTGGGCGAGGGCAAGTCCATCGACAACCCGTACCAGCGCATGGACGAAATCAACCGCATGTTCGCCGAGGATAAACCGGCCCTGGCTCGCTACAACCTCAAGGATTGCGAGTTGGTCACGCGCATCTTCGCCAAGACCGAGCTGCTCAAGTTCTTGCTGGAACGGGCCAGCGTCACCGGCCTGCCGGCGGATCGCAGCGGCGGCTCGGTGGCGGCGTTCACGCATCTGTACATGCCGCTGATGCATCGCCAGGGTTTCGTCGCGCCGAACCTCGGCCAGCGTCCGCCGGAGGCCAGCCCTGGCGGGTTTGTGATGGATTCCCAGCCGGGGCTCTACGAATCGGTGTTGGTGCTGGACTACAAGAGTCTGTATCCATCGATCATCCGCACCTTTCTCATCGACCCGGTGGGCTTGATCGAAGGCCTGCGCCACCCGGACGACACCGAGTCGGTGCCAGGTTTTCGCGGGGCGCGGTTCTCGCGCACCCGGCACTGCCTGCCGGCCATCGTGGCGCGGGTTGCCGACGGCCGGGAAACCGCCAAGCGCGAACACAACGCGCCGCTGTCCCAGGCACTGAAAATCATCATGAACGCGTTCTACGGCGTGCTTGGCTCCAGTGGCTGTCGTTTCTTCGATTCGCGCCTGGCGTCGTCCATCACCTTGCGTGGCCACCAGATCATGCAGCGTACCCGGCAACTGATCGAAGCGCGGGGCCATGTGGTTATCTATGGCGATACCGATTCGACCTTCGTCTGGTTACGCCGCCCCCACGGCCAGGAAGAAGCCGCGACGATCGGCCGGGAGCTGGTCGCTCACGTCAACCAATGGTGGCGTGATCACGTACGTGAAGAGTTCGAGCTGGAAAGCGCGCTGGAGCTGCAATTCGAAACCCACTTCAAGCGTTTCCTGATGCCGACCATCCGCGGCGCGGAGGAGGGCAGCAAGAAGCGCTACGCCGGTTTGGTGACCCGTGCCGACGGCAGCGACGAGATCATCTACAAGGGCCTGGAGACCGTGCGCACCGACTGGTCGCCCCTGGCCCGGCAGTTCCAGCAGGAACTGTATGGACGGATCTTCCATCGCCAGCCCTATCAGGATTACGTTCGCGATTATGTCCAGCAGACCCTGGCCGGCGCGTTCGACGAACGCCTGGTCTACCGCAAGCGCTTGCGTCGTCCGCTGGACGACTACGAGCGCAACGTGCCGCCACATGTGCGGGCCGCGCGGCTGGCCGACGAGTTCAACGAGCGCCAGGGCCGGCCACGGCAATACCAGAATGGCGGCTGGATCAGCTACGTCATCACCGTCGCCGGCCCCGAGCCGCTGGAAACCCGTAGCGCGCCGATTGACTATGACCACTACGTGACGAAGCAGCTGCAGCCGGTGGCGGATGCGATCCTGCCGTTTGTGGATGATGATTTTTCAACGTTGATCGGTGGGCAGATGGGGTTGTTCTGATCGGCATTGTTGGCCGCAGGGTGCCCTTGTGGCGAGGGAGCTTGCTCCCGCTGGGCTGCGTAGCGGCCCTGAGTTTCTAGCGGTTGCTGCGCAACCGAGCGGGAGCAAGCTCCCTCGCCATAAGAGCGCGCCGCTGAGGACTAAACCATCGCCAACCGCTGCTTGCCCTGTGGCTGCGGGAACACCAGGTCCAATGCCGCCAGATCCTGAGGCTCAAGCTGCAGATTCGCCGCTTCGGCGTTCAGGCGCACGTGTTCAGCTTGCACAGCCTTGGGGATGGCGATGACGTTGTCCTGGCGCAGCAGCCAGGCGAGGGCGATCTGTGCCGGCGTCGCGCGGTGGCGTTCGGCGATCTGTTGCAGGGTGTGGTCCTTGAGCAAATGCCCGCCCTGGCCGACCGGACAATAGGCCATGATCGGCATACGCTGTTGCTGGCTCCAGGGCAGCAGGTCGAATTCGATGCCGCGTTCTTGCAGGTTGTACAACACTTGATTGGTAGCGCAGACCGGCGAGGCCAGCGCCTCCAGATCGTCGACGTCAAAGTTCGACACGCCCCAGCGGCCGATCTTGCCTTCTTCGCGCAGGCGCTCAAACGCTTCGACGGTTTCTTCCAGTGGGTACTGGCCGCGCCAGTGCAGCAAATAGAGGTCGATATAATCGGTGTCGAGGCGCCGCAAGCTGCGCTCGCAGGCCAACGGAATGCCTTTGCGGCTGGCATTGTGCGGGTAGACCTTGCTCACCAGGAACACCTGGTCGCGTAGCCCGGTGATCGCTTCGCCAACGACCTGCTCGGCGCCGCCCTCGGCATACATTTCGGCCGTGTCGATCAGGCTCATGCCCAGTTCGATGCCCAGGCGCAGGGCAGCTACTTCTTTCTTGTGATGGGACGGTTCCTCACCCATCCGCCAGGTGCCCTGGCCGATTACCGGTACGGATACGCCGGCCAATTCCACAGTTCTCATGCACATCTCCTGTCGTGCTGGTCGATACAGCGTGTGGCAGCAGGATAGACCAGGCGTTCCAACCTTGATCGTTCCCGCGCAAAAGGCGGGAACGATCGGTTGGTGGCAGGATTACTCGGCCGAGAACTTCAGCACCATGGTCTGGGTGTAGGTCTGGCCCGGATCAAGTCGCGTGGTAGGGAAGGACGGCTGGTTTGGCGAATCGGGATAATGCTGGGTTTCCAGGGTAAACGCGCTCCAGTGCGGGTAGACCTTGCCTTGCTTGCCCTTGATCGTGCCGTCGAGGAAGTTGCTGGTGTAGAACTGCACGCCCGGCTCGCTGGTGTAGAGCTGCAGGCGCCGTCCGGACTGTGGATCCTGGACCTCGGCGGCGAGTTTGTTCACGTCGCCCTTGGCGTCGAGTACCCAGTTGAAATCGAAGCCGCCTTGTTTCGGTTCGGCAAATTTCAGCTGCGGATGATCAGCCTTGATATGCGTGCCAATGGGCGTGGGCTTGGTGAAATCCATCGGGGTGCCGGCTACTGGCGCCAGCTCGCCGGTGGGGATCAGCTTGGCGGTCACTGGCGTGTAGCGGGACGCGTGCAGCGTCGCGACTTGCTTGAGGATGTCGCCATTACCAGCGCCGGCCAGGTTGAAATAGCTGTGGTTGGTCAGGTTCAGCACGGTCGGCTTGTCGGTGCTGGCCTTGTAGTCGATGCGCAATTCGTTCTGGTCGTTGAGGCTGTAGGTGACATCGGTCTTCAGGTTGCCGGGAAAGCCCATTTCACCGTCCGCCGACAGATACGTCAGGGTCACGCCTACCGAGTCCTTGCCGTTGCTCGGCTCGGCCTTCCAGACACGCTTGTCGAAGCCTTGCGGCCCACCGTGCAAGGAGTTGTCCTTGTCGTTCTGCGGCACCTGGTAACGCTTGCCATCCAGCTCGAACGCACCGCCGGCCAGACGGTTGCCGAAGCGGCCGATGGTCGCGCCGAAATACACGTTGCCGTTCTTCTGGTAACCCTGCACATCGTCGAAGCCGAGCACGATGTCGGCAGTCATGCCGTTTTTGTCCGGCACGATCAGTGACTGGAGGATCCCGCCGTAAGTGATGACGGTCGCCTCGACGCCGTGGCTGTTGCGCAGTACGTATTTTTCAACCGGCGTGCCGTCGTTGGTCTTGCCGAAGGCAACGCGTTCATTGGTCAGGCCGGCGGCCTGGGCAGAGGTGGCAATCATCAGAGAGACTCCGAGGGCCGTGAGCAGATGTCTGGATTCAAGCATGGTGTGACCTTCCTTTCCTGTTGTTTTGTTGTTGTTTTTAACGTGGTCGAGTCCGTTACCTGTCGGACAGCGATGAAGGTTTTTCTGTTCAGTAGTCTTTCTATTTGAGGGTGCAGAAGGGATTTATAGCTATAAATCGAGATTTATCAATTAAAAAGTAAGACTAATTGAGCGAGGCGAGCCTTGGCCAAACGTGTACTCTCACGGCCGTTACCGCACTTTTACGGTTTTTGCCGCTCTATGCATGGCCAGGAAACGGCGATTCCCCACCGCTTCCCCATGCCCAGACCGAGATTCGATGGCCGCTGTCTTACATTCCGTGAGGGTCTTGCCACGTCGCTGCGGCTTGCTGCTGGCGAGCCTGTTGCTGATGCTCAGCGGCGGATGCAGCCATCAGCAAGGCCAGGACATGGTTACCCAGTTCAGCAATGCCAGGCCCCAGGAGTTCTTGCAGACCAGCGTCGACCGCATGGCCACGCTGTCGATGCATGACAACCTGCAGAGCCTTTACCTGCTGATGCACAAGCTCTACCTGCGCAACCCGGAAGAACTGCGCAAATCCGGCTTTCTCGATGCCCGTATCGCCGTCAAGCAAGTGCGCGAGGCGATTGAACAGCAGCAACCGTTGCCGGCCCTGGGCAACAGGAAGGACCTGGCAGCGCTGAGCTATGCGATGAGTCCCGAGTTTCTCGGTGACCGGGTCGGAGCGTTCATCTATGCCATTGGCAGCATGCTGGTGACGGCTCACGGCAACCGTCTCGAGTTCTACATGACCGACACCATCGATCCGCGCTTCGTCAGCAACGCGGCGCGCAACATCGAGAAAGCCACGTGGCTGTTGGGCCAGCGGCAGAACAAGGACGGCACGCCGATGCTGTTCTCCAATGAAATCTCGGAGGAGGGCAGCAACCTGAGCTTTGCCGTGGAGTTCGGGAAGATCGTCGCGCGCCTCGACCTGCTGACCCAGATGCTGGACGAGCGCTATCGGCGAATCGGCTTGAATTATGCGCAGAGTCTGCTGTTTCTCAATTTCCTGCCTGTTCAGTAGCTGCGTCGTGCAAATGGAATAAACATAGATCACATCGATATAGGGAGTTATAAGAAAAATCGCTATGCTCGCGGCCAGATTTTTCATGCGGTCGCGCTGAGACGGGTTTGATGGATTTCGGTAATGTCGGTTTAGTCGTAGCGGGACTGGTGGTCGGTTTCATCGTCGGGATGACCGGCGTTGGCGGCGGATCGCTGATGACGCCCATTTTATTGTGGTTCGGCATCAACCCCGCGACGGCGGTGGGGACTGACCTGCTGTACGCCGCCATTACCAAATCCGGCGGCGTTCTGGTCCATGCGAAAAACCGCAATATCGACTGGGCCATCACCGGTTGGCTGACTTTGGGCAGTGTGCCCGCGGTTGGGCTGACCCTGTGGTTTCTCAGCAGCCTGAACAGTTCTCCCGACGCGATGAACGCGGTCATCAAGCAAGCCCTGGGCTTTGTGCTGTTCGCCACCGCCCTGGCAATCCTGTTCAAGAAGCGCCTGCTGCAGTTTGCCCATGACCGCGCCGGCGGCCATTACAACCCCAGTGGCTCGCGGCTCAACCTGTTGACTGTCATCACCGGCCTGGTGCTGGGCACGATGGTCGCATTGACTTCCATCGGCGCCGGCGCCCTGGGCACCGTCGCGCTGTTCATCCTCTATCCGTTCCTGGTCACCAAGCGCCTGGTTGGCACCGAAATCGCCCATGCCGTGCCGTTGACCCTGGTCGCGGGCCTTGGCCACGCAAGCATGGGCAACATGGACTGGCACATCCTCGGCTTTCTGCTGATCGGTTCGTTGCCGGGCATCTATCTGGGCAGCCACTTGTCGGGACGCATTTCCGACGAGCTCCTGCGCCCTTGCCTGGCGGTGATGTTGGCCATGATCGGTTTCAAACTCGCGTTCTGATTTGGTCGGAGTCATGGCTGCCTCGGCATAGTCATACCTGTAAACCAGGTACTGATGAGGCCTCGATCCATGAACAGCCCAGCCAGAGATCTGCTGCAACGCCTGCGCCGTCGTCGCGCCGAACCGCGCACCGACATCGCCGACATCCTGCGCCGTTACGCCGAACCGCTGCCTGCCGAGGACAGCCCAAGCTTTGGCGAAATGTTTGATCGCTTCGCCGACGCCAAGGTCGTGCTGATCGGCGAAGCCAGCCACGGCACCCATGATTTCTACCGCACCCGCGCTGCTATTACCCGGCACCTGATCGAGCGTCACGGCTTCGGCATTGTCGCGGTCGAAGCCGACTGGCCCGATGCCGGACAGATTGACCGCTGCGTGCGCGACCTTGGGCCTTCGGCCTGGAAACAGCAGGCGTTCGCCCGGTTTCCCAGCTGGATGTGGCGCAACACCGATGTCCAGGACTTTGTCCGTTGGTTGCGCGGCTACAATCTCGGCCAGCCTGACGCTCATCGCGTGGAGTTTCGCGGGTTGGACGTCTACAGCCTGCGCCATTCCATCGACGAGGTACTCGATTACCTCGACAAGAGCCATCCCCACCTGGCCCGTGACGCCCGCCATCGTTATGGCTGTCTGACGCCCTGGCACGACGACCCGGCGCTGTATGGCCATTTCACCGAGCGCGGCAACCTGGCGACATGCGAAGACGCAGTGGTCGAACAGCTCAACACGCTGCTCGCCGAGCGCCTTGATCCGTTGATCGAGGATGACGAGAGCTTCTTCAGCGCGGTGCAGAACGCCCGCGTCGTGCGCGCCGCCGAACAGTACTACCGCGCCATGTATCGCGGCGGCAAGTCGTCCTGGAACCTGCGCGACCGGCACATGTTCGACACTCTGCAAAGCCTGCTGGAGCATCGCGGGCCCGATGCGAAAGCGATCGTCTGGGCGCATAACTCCCACATCGGCAACGCCGCCGCGACACGAATGGGCTGGGAGGGTGAGTTCAACATCGGCCAGTTGTGCCGCATGGCTTATGGCCGCGACGCGGTATTGCTGGGCATGGGCACCGACCGTGGCAGCGTGGCGGCAGCCGATGACTGGGACGCGCCGATGAAAATCAAGCAGGTGGTGCCGGCGCTGGCCGGCAGTTGGGAGTGGGAGTTTTCACTGGCGGGTGTGCGCGCATCGCTCACGGACTGGCGGACCGACCCGGACGAAGCACTGTTGGACGTGCTGTCCGAGCCGCTGCTCGAGCGCGCCATCGGGGTGATCTACCGCCCTGAAACCGAACGCCAGAGTCATTATTTCGAAGCGGTACTGGCCGAGCAATTTGATGCCTGGCTCTGGTTCGAGCAGACCGAAGCCGTCACTCCGCTGCCCACGCCGCACACGCTGGAGCGCGAGGAAGACACCTTCCCGTTTGGCCTCTGAAGCCGGCCTGCCGTGGTTGCGCTATGAGTCCGTTGGCCTAAGCTTCAGGGCAGGCAATAGCGGTATCGGGCGACTCTCGCGGAACAATCGCCGCCATGTGCAATCAGTACAGCGTAATTATCAAGAGGAGAGGCGCATGCTTATTCGGTCGTTGACCTTCGCTACCTTGCTGGCCATCGCCGGCCCGTTGTTCGCTGCAGATGGCGACTCACCCCTGGTGGCGGAGGTGGGCAAGTCCCGGCCCGTGATTGTCATCGCGCGCAGCTCTGTCGATTCTGCGTGGGTCAGCCTGAAAAAAGCCTTGGACGAGCCGGCGGGCAAGCAGGGTTTCTCGGAGCGCAACATGGTGCTCTATACCGTGCTCAATACCATCGGCCAGCGTGATGGCGAAGACCTCGACCCGCAAAGCACCATGGCGTTGATCCGTTCCCTCAAGCTGGGAGCGGGAGCGCAGACCAAGATCATCCTGGTAGGCAAGGACGGGGAAAAGAAGCTTGAGCATTCCGGCGCGATCGAACTGAAGGCGCTGTTCGATACCGTCGACAAGCTGCCCGAGACGGAAAAACAAGCCACGGCGCCAACCCCACCACCAGCGCCGGAACCCGAGCCGGCCAAGGACGCCAAAGGCACCAAGCCGGGCAAGGCGACCAAGCCTGCGGCTGCGCCGAAACCGTTGGATGATTGATTCCTGAAAGCAACGATACCCCCCGTGGCGAGGGAGCTTGCTCCCGCTGGGCTGCGTAGCAGCCCTATGCTTTTTCCGGGCTCATCGTCTGACAGATTTGGGGCCGCTGCGCGACCCAGCGGGAGCAAGCTCCCTCGCCACAAAAGCACCTCACCGCGCTTCTAATGCCATCAGGATCTGGTGCGCGGCTCTCACCCGTTCTTCAATCGGGTAGTTCTTGTTCGCCAGCATCACGATTCCCAAGTCCTCTCCAGCGACGAACGCTGCGTATGCGCCGAAACCGTTAGTCGACCCTGTCTTGTTGATCCAGGCGCCGTCGGGCGCGGGGCGCGGCGGGGTGAGCGGCTCGGCCTTTTGCGGCGTCAAAGCCATCTGTGGACTGTTGCCGGCGAGCAAGCCATCGACGGTGAGCGGAGGTAGGTAGAACTCCCAGCCCAGCCCCTGGTGCATCCCTCCAACCTTGTAGAAACCTGTTTGTGTCGTAGCAATGGCTCGCTGCAGGTCCGCGTCCAGTTTCCCGGGTTGCAGATTGACCTCGACAAACCGGATCAGGTCCGCTGAGCTGATCTTCACCCCATAGGCTTCGGAGGCCAGCGCGCCAGGCCCGACCCGCACAGGCTTGCCATCCTTGGCGTAGCCTTGGGCGTAGGTTCCCATTTGATCTTGTGGCACTTGTACGTAGCTGTGCTTGAGGCCCAGCCCGGGCATCAGCGTCTGTTCCATCACCTCATCAAACGGTCGACCCAGGCTGCGGGCCGCCAGGAAGCCGAACAAGCCGATGCTCGGGTTCGAATAGAGCCGCTGGGTGCCGGCCGGGTAGAGCGGTTTCCAGGATTTGTAGTAGCCGAACATCCGGTCGGGATGGTCGGCATCGTCGGGAAACTGCAACGGCAGGCCGCCCACGCTATAGGTGGCGAGATCGAGCAGGCGGGCGTTTTCAAGGGCACTGCCACGCAATTCGGGGGCATAGCGACCGGCGAGGTCTGACAGCTGCAGTTTGCCCTGGGCCTGGGCGTAGGCGCCGAGTGTCGCGGTAAAGGTCTTGCTGATCGAGCCGACTTCGAACAGGGTCTGCTCGGTGACGGCTTTTTTCGTATCTTTGGAGGCAACGCCATAATTGAAGAACCGGCGCTGGCCGTTGTGCGTGATCGCCACGGCCATGCCCGCGATGTCCTGCTCTTTCATCAAGGGTTGGATAACGGCATTGACCGTGTCTTCAATGCGCTCCTGGGCGAAGCCCGGGGTCGTCCCGCAGGCCAGGACAAAAGTCCCGGCGAGTATCGATTTGGCAATGTGCATCTGGACCGCTCTCGTTAGCTCTCCTTGAGGGCGGTCAATCTAGGACGTTTTCCGCTGTCGGGCAATCCGAGGCTATCGGGTAGAGGGCCAGGTTCAGAGTGGTCCCACAAGGATGCGGGAGCATTCCTACAAAAAAGCCCGGCGGCCTGACGCGACCGGCGTCAAGCCAAACCACACAAAGCGGCGGCCGCCGGGTAAACTCGCGGCTCTTTCCAAAGGAGTTCCCATGAGTTACTACCAGCCCGGCATTCTCGCCACCCCTGTTCCGCCTCAGGCCCGTCATCTGTTTTTTGCCCTGGAATCGGTCGAGGCACTGCCGGCTGCGATCGACAAGCTGTTGCTGCAACTGGATGGCCGCGTGGTAGTCGGCTTTGGCGAGTCGCTGGTCCAGGCGCTGGGCGCCAAGGTCGAGGGCTTGCGCGCGTTCCCGGCGCTGGCGGGCGTCGGCGTGGACAACCCTTCGACCCAGCACGCGCTCTGGTGCTGGTTGCATGGCGAAGATCGCGGCGAGCTGATGCACCGCAGTCGCGCCATCGAAGCGGCATTGGCGCCGGCACTGCGTCTGGTGCAGATGAACGAAACCTTTCGGCACATGACCGGCCACGACCTGACCGGCTACGAAGATGGCACCGAAAACCCTCACGACGAAGCGGCCGTGGCCGCCGCCCTGGCCCAGGGCAACGACGGGCTGCGCGGTGGCAGTTTTGCTGCGATCCAGCAATGGCAGCATGACCTGGACGGTTTCGCCGCGATGCAGCCCCATGAGCGAGACAACATCATGGGCCGGCGCCTGAGCGATAACGAAGAGCTCGAAGATGCGCCTGAGTCTGCCCACGTCAAGCGCACGGCCCAGGAAAGCTTTGCTCCGGAGGCTTTTGTCGTACGCCGTTCCATGCCCTGGATCGAAGGTGACCGCGCTGGCCTGATGTTCCTGGCGTTCGGTTTTTCCCTGGACGCCTTCGAGGCGCAATTGCGGCGCATGAGCGGTCTGGAGGACGGTATTACCGATGGCCTGTATCGCATGAGCCGGCCGATTACCGGTGGTTACTACTGGTGCCCGCCGCAGTTGGACGGGCGCCTGGACCTGCGGGCTCTCGCCCGCTAAGCAGCGTCCCGCCCCGACAGGCCGGTCGCGTTGTGCAAATCGTCGAGTCAACGCTATCCTTGGGCCCGACGTATTTGCCTGGAAACGGGAGAGCAAGCGTGGATAAAGTCATCGTCATCACCGGTGGCGGGCGTGGGATCGGGGCGGCCACGGCGTTGTTGGCGGCCGACCTGGGCTATCGGATCTGCATCAACTACCAGTCGGATGAAAACGCTGCCCAGGATGTGCTCGCCCAGATCCGTGCCAAGGGCGCGCAGGCCATTGCGGTGCGGGCCGACGTGAGCATCGAGGACGAAGTGGTCGGCCTGTTCAACCGCGTGGACACCGAGCTGGGCCGCGTCACCGCCCTGGTGAACAACGCCGGTACGGTTGCCCACAAGTCCCGACTCGATGAAATGTCCGAGTTCCGCATGCTCAAGATCCTGAAGACCAATGTGCTCGGGCCGATGTTGTGCGCCAAGCAGGCGGTGCTGCGCATGTCGCCCCGGCATGGCGGGCAGGGCGGCAGCATCGTCAACGTTTCCTCGGTTGCCGCCCGCTTGGGCGCACCGGGTGAATATGTCGACTACGCGGCTTCCAAGGGCGCATTGGACACCTTCACCGTCGGCCTTTCCAAGGAGGTCGCTGGCGAAGGTATTCGCGTCAATGCGGTCCGCCCGGGCTACATCTACACCGATTTCCATGCCCTCAGCGGCGATCCGGAGCGGGTCAGCAAGCTGGAATCGGCGATCCCCATGGCCCGGGGCGGACGTCCGGACGAAGTGGCCGAGGCGATTATCTGGCTGCTGTCGGACAAGGCTTCGTATGCGACCGGGACGTTTGTGGAGCTGGGGGGCGGGCGCTGATCTTAGTTTCTGGTTGTCTTTGCCGGCCTCTTCGCGAGCAGGCTCGCTCCCACATTGGCTCTCTTTTTGGCACCTATTTCAGGTGCGCAGCACAATCCAGTGTGGGAGCGAGCCTGCTCGCGAAGGCAACCCCAAAGGCAACATTGCACTCAGAACGACCGGATAATCCGCCCCAACGTCTCCATGGCCTTTTCCGACACATCGGTCCAGGGCCCGCCATAGTTCAGGCGAATACAGTTCCTGAACCGCCGGGTCGCTGAAAAGATCGGCCCCGGTGCGATACTAATGCCTTGCGCCAGAGCCATCTGGAACAGTTTCAGCGAATCAATCTGCTCCGGCAGCTCCAGCCACAAGAAGTACCCACCCGCCGGCTGGCTCATCCGAGTCTGCGCCGGAAAATACCGGGCTATGGCGGCGAGCATGGCGCTTTGCTGTTCTTCCAGGGCGTAGCGCAACTTGCGCAGGTGACGGTCGTAGCCTCCATGTTGCAGGTAATCGGCGATGGCGGCCTGGGCCGGCATCGAGGCGCACAGTGAAGTCATCAGCTTGAGCCGCTCGATCTTGCGGGCGTAGCGCCCGGCGGCGACCCAGCCGATGCGGTAGCCCGGGGCCAGACTCTTGGCGAATGAGCCGCAGTGCATCACCAGGCCTTCGGTGTCGAACGCTTTCGCCGGCTTGGGAGCCTGCTGGCCGTAGTAGAGTTCGGCATAGACATCATCCTCGATCAACGGCACCTGGTAGCGACGCAACAGTTCGACCAGGGCCTGTTTGCGCGCTTCGGGCATGGTCGCGCCAATCGGGTTCTGGAAGCTGGTCATGCACCAGCAGGCCTTGACCGGATGGCGCGCCAGCGTCTGTTCCAGCACATCGAGATCAATGCCGTCGCGTGGGTGGACGGGGATTTCCACCGCCTTGAGTTTCAGCCGTTCGAGCACTTGCAGGCTGGCATAGAACGCGGGCGCCTCGATTGCCACCAGGTCGCCCGGCTCGGTCACGGCTTGCAGGCACAGGTTCAATGCCTCCAGGGCGCCGTTGGTGACGAGCAGTTCCTCCATGGGCAGCATCAGCCCGCCGACCATATAGCGCAGGGCGATCTGGCGGCGCAGTTGAGGGTTGCCCGGCGACATATCAGTGACCACTACGCGCGGATCCATGTCCCGCGTGGCACTGGACAACGATCGGGACAGGCGTTGCAGGGGAAACAGCGTCGGGCTGGGGAATGCCGAGCCGAACGGTACGGTCGTCGGATCCTTGATCGAGTCGAGCACGGAAAATACCAGTTCGCTGACGTCGACCTCGGTGGACTCGTGGACCTGGCTGCTGGCGACCGGCTCGCAGAACGGGCTCGGCGCGTGATGATTGACGAAGTAGCCGGAGCGCGGCCGGGCACGGATCAGACCACGTCGCTCCAGCAGGTAATAGGCCTGGAACACGGTGGAAGGACTGACGCCGTAGGTCTGGCTGGCGTAGCGCACCGACGGCACCCGTTGGCCCGGCCCGAGCATGCCGGAGCGGATCAGTTCGGCGATATCGTCGGCAAATTTTTCGTAGCGTTTCATGGCGGGTCCGGTCTTGAATCACGCATGGTTTGCGCTTTTTTCTGAGGGAGCGAGCTTGCTCCCACAAAAGCAAGGCATCTTAAGGCTTCACCGATTCATCGGTGCTACAAAACGGCTTTTTGCTTCGCTGGAAATATCGGGCTCATCACTGTCGGCGACCTTGAACGTCATTTCCTGGGACCCGCTCTTGGGCCGTACGCTGAGCATCACCACCGAAACCGGAACATCGACGATTTCCCCGGGTGCCAGGCTCAACTGGGTCTTGCCTTGCAGGACGAAACCGTCGCTGTCCACCAGCGACAGTTGGTACGCCTGGCGTTGCTGGGTCTTGTTGATGATTTTCAGGCTGTAGATGTTTTCGATCTGGCCCTGGCTGTTCTCACGGAACAGGCCACGGTCCTTGCTCACATCCAGCGACACCATTGGCCGCTCCACCAGTGCCAGGGCCAGCGCAGCGATCATGACCATCAGTACCGCCGTGTAGCCGACCAGCCGTGGTCGCAGCAGGTGAGTCTTGCCGCCTTGCAGCTGACGTTCGGAGGTGTATTTGATCAGGCCACGGGCGTAGCCCATCTTGTCCATGATCGAATCGCAGGCGTCGATGCAGGCCGCGCAGCCGATGCACTCCATTTGCAGACCGTCGCGAATATCGATGCCGGTCGGGCAGACCTGTACGCACATCTGGCAGTCAATACAGTCGCCCAGCCCGATGTTGGCCGGGACCGCATCGCGTTTGCGCGGGCCGCGAATTTCGCCACGGGCCACGTCGTAGGAAATGGTCAGCGTGTCCTTGTCGAACATCACGCTTTGAAATCGCGCATAAGGGCACATGTGCATGCACACGGCTTCGCGCAGCCAGCCGGCGTTGAGGTAAGTGGCCCCGGTGAAAAAAACCACCCAGAACAGGCTGACGCCAGCCATTTGCAGGGTCAGCAGCTCTTCCGCCAGCGGCCGGATCGGGGTGAAGTAGCCTACGAACGTCAGGCCGGTGAGCAGGCTGATGGCCAGCCACAACGTATGTTTGGCCAAGCGTCGCAGCAGTTTGTTCACGCCCCACGGCGCGGCTTGCAGCTTGATCCGCTGGTTGCGCTCACCTTCGGTGATCTTCTCGACCCACATGAAGATCCAGGTCCATGAGCTCTGAGGGCAGGTGTAGCCGCACCACACACGCCCGGCGAACACGGTAATCGCAAACAGGCCGAACGCGGCAATGATCAACAACGCCGAGAGCAGGATGAAGTCCTGGGGCCAGAAGGTCGCGCCGAAAATATGGAATTTGCTCTCGGAAAGATCCCAGAGCACTGCCTGGCGACCGTTCCAGTCCAGCCAAACCGTGCCGAAGAACAGCAGGAACAGGACGCCGGCACCGCTGATGCGCAGGGTACGAAACAAACCGCTGAAGCTACGGGTGTGGATCAGGTTGTCGGTAGTCCTGGCCCTGATTCTCGTGGGTGCGGGGTCGAAAGTCTGTATCAACTGGGCGGGGATTCTTTCGCTCATGGTCGGTCGCTCATCAGCCGCTATCTGGCCGGAGCACTATGACCATCGAACTGTTTGCATAACAGACTCAGGTAGCGGGATAAAAACCGGATCAGATACCGCGCGGCCCCGGCCCTGCGACACTTTGATGCACCCGGAGATGACCGAACAACCCCCTCCTATGGCAAGGGAGCAAGCTCCCTCGCCACCTGGAGTCAGATCACTGAGTCGCTGTCAGTCGCCTTCAGGTTCTGCCGTCCGTCAGCCGCTCCGGCCACGGTCAGGGCATCCACTTCCGCCTCGGTCAGGTAGACCCGCCCGCCATTGAGCTCCACGGCTGACATGGCCTTGTCCGGGTCGGTAATGATCGTCAATTCGCTCGCCGGTCGCTGTTCCGGGCCGTTGGGGGTGTCGAAGTGGCAGGTCCGGTTGTCATCGATTCGTACAGTCATGTTGATGCTCCTTCCTTCAATGTATGAACGTTAGGTGGCGTGCCGCCGGCAGGGTTCGTTGCGGCTGATCAGCGGTCGGTCGCACGTCTCGCATCGCTTGTGGTCCATCATTTATCGAGTGAAGAGAGGAAGGTCCATGGAATCGTGGTGGGATGAAGTCTGGATAACCCTGCAAGCTGAATTCGCCGACATCACCGATACCGAGCAGATGACACGGGTGACGGTGCGCCTGGTAATGGCTGCACTGCTGGGGGGCATCCTGGGGTTCGAGCGTGAGCACAAGGGCAAGGCCGCCGGCGTGCGCACCCATATGCTGGTGGCGCTGGGCGCCGCGCTGTTCGTGTTGGTGCCGCAGATGTCCGGCTCCCAGGCCGACGCGATGAGCCGGGTGATTCAGGGCGTCGTCGCTGGCATCGGCTTCCTCGGCGCCGGCACCATCCTGAAAAACGACAATGGCGACGAAAGCCACGTAAAAGGCCTGACCACCGCCGCCGGCCTGTGGATGACCGCCGCCATCGGCGTTGCCGCCGGATTGGGCCGGGAAGCGACAGCGTTGCTCAGTACGGTGCTGGCGCTGGCGATTTTCAGTGTGATGCCGATGATTGTTCGCGCGTTGGAAAAAGACGAAAAGTTGTAACCATTCGCCGGACTGGGCATGGGAATTCTGTGGGAGCGAGCCTGCTCGCGAAGGCGGAGTAATCAGCCCCACCTATGCTGACGGACACACCGCTTTCGCGAGCAGGCTCGCTCCCACAGGTTTATCACTGATCTGTCGAGTCAAACCCGCTCCGGCGGCGCCTCGCTCGGCGGATCTCCCAAAGGCGGTTGCGGGTCCAGCGGTGGGTCCTTCTCTGGAATCGGCTCGGGATCCGGACCGGGTGGCGGCAGGGTTGGGTCGTCGATGTTCGGATCGGGTGTTTCGGCCGGGATGGGAATGGTCATTCGATCGGGCCTCCGGGGTGGATGTGGCTTGAGTCGTGCTTGTCTGGTTGACCATGGTCCGACGGGTTTGATTCCCCGGTGCCGGCCAGTAAATCGTGCTGAACTTTTGGTCGCCGGTCCGGTTCGGAGCTTAAGTGAGTTAAATCAGGGACCCATTGGGCCTTTACCGCCACAAGTGCGTCCATGGGGCGTAGAAGGAGCGATGCTCGATGACTGCCGAACAGCCAAATGACCTGGCGTACAACCCGCATCTGCCGTTGTCCCAGGCGTTGTTATTGCCACGTATTGCAATTGAAAACACCATGCCGGTGATCGATGGCGGGCAGTTTGCCGCCAAGGCCCTGGCGGGGCAGGACGTGACGGTGACCAGCAAGGTGTTTGCCGATGGCCACGATAAGTTGGCTGTGCGGATCCGCTGGCGGGCGCTGGAAGACGATATCTGGAACAGCGAAGTGATGACCGAGCTGGGCAACAACAGCTGGCGCGGTCAATTTAACGTACCGGCCGTCGGCCGCTACGTGTTTTGCATCGAGGCCTGGTTTGATCAGTTCGCCAGCTTCCGCTACGAGCTGGAAAAAAAATTCGCCGCCGGGGTCCCCATCAGCCTGGAGCTGCAGGAAGGGCGCAATCATGTGCAACAGGCTGCCGAGCGCAGCGATGGGGAATTGAGCGAACAGCTGGCCGAGTTGCACCAGCAGCTTTCGAGCCTGTTGCCGGAAGAACAGGTCGCCCTGTTCCTTGAACCACGCAGCGCGGACCTGATGTCGCTGGCCGACCATCGGCCTTACCTGAGCATCAGTCCCGAATATCCGCTGGACGTGGAGCGCGAACGGGCCGAGTTCGCAAGCTGGTATGAGTTGTTCCCTCGCTCGATCACCGATGATCCCAGCCGCCACGGCACGTTCAACGACGTGCATTCGCGCCTGGCGGTGATCCAGGACATGGGCTTCGACGTGCTGTACTTCCCGCCGATCCACCCGATCGGGCGCAGTTTCCGCAAAGGTCCGAACAACTCCCTGACCGCCGGCCCCGACGATCCGGGCAGCCCTTACGCCATTGGCAGCGAGGAGGGCGGGCACGAGGCGATTCACCCGCAGTTGGGCACTCGCGAGGATTTCCGCCGCCTGGTGGCCGCCGCAGCCGATCACGGCCTGGAAATCGCCCTCGACTTCGCCATCCAGTGTTCCCAGGACCACCCCTGGCTCAAGCAGCATCCGGGCTGGTTCAGCTGGCGGCCGGACGGCACGATCAAATACGCGGAGAACCCGCCGAAAAAATACCAGGACATCGTCAACGTCGATTTCTACGCCGCCGATGCGATACCGAGCCTGTGGACCGAACTGCGTGACATCGTGGTGGGCTGGGTCAACGAGGGCGTGAAGATATTCCGCGTCGACAATCCCCACACCAAGCCGTTGCCGTTCTGGCAGTGGCTGATCGCCGATGTGCGTGCGCAGTACCCAGACGTGATGTTCCTGGCGGAAGCCTTCACCACGCCGGCGATGATGGCGCGGCTGGGCAAGGTCGGTTATTCCCAGAGCTACACCTATTTCACCTGGCGCAACACCAAGGCCGAACTGGCGACCTATTTCACCGAGCTCAATGAGTCGCCCTTGCGCGAATGCTATCGGCCGAATTTTTTCGTCAATACACCGGATATCAACCCGGCGTTCCTCCACGAGTCGGGGCGCGCCGGTTTTCTGATTCGCGCCGCGCTGGCGACCATGGGGTCGGGCCTGTGGGGCATGTATTCGGGCTTCGAGCTTTGCGAATCAGCAGCGGTGCCAGGCAAGGAGGAATACCTCGATTCGGAGAAGTACGAAATCCGGCCACGGGATTTCACCGCGCCGGGCAACATCATCGCCGAGATCGCTCAGCTCAACCGTATCCGCCGCCAGAACCCGGCGCTGCATACGCACCTGGGCCTGAAGATCTACAACGCCTGGAACGACAACATCCTGTACTTCGGCAAGCGCACGCGGGATGGCAGCAACTTCATCCTGGTGGCGGTAAGCCTCGATCCGCGCAATGTCCAGGAAGCCAATTTTGAGTTGCCGTTGTGGGAGATGGGCCTGCCGGACGATGCCCAGACCCAGGGCGAGGATTTGATGAACGGCCACCGCTGGACCTGGTACGGCAAGTACCAGTTCATGCGGATTGACCCGGCATACCAACCGTTCGGGATCTGGCGGATCAGCGTGGCGTGAGGTGTAAGCGATTTCAGTGATCGCTCTTGTGGCGAGGGAGCTTGCTCCCGCTCGGCTGCGCAGCAGTCGTGATCTCAGAGGGCCGCTACGCAGCCCAGCGGGAGCAAGCTCCCTCGCCACGTAGATATCGCCAGCCAGTCCAGCGGTTCTATCGAATTTTCAGGAGTTGCAAATGGCCAAGAAACCCCGGTCTGCCACCTTTATCAACGACCCGCTCTGGTACAAGGACGCGGTCATCTATCAGGTCCACGTCAAATCCTATTTCGACTCCAACAACGACGGGATCGGCGACTTTCCCGGGCTGATCGAGAAGCTGGACTACATTGCCGACCTGGGCGTCAACACCATCTGGCTGCTGCCGTTCTATCCTTCGCCCCGGCGCGATGACGGTTATGACATCGCCGAGTACCGTGGCGTCAGCCCCGACTACGGCACCATGGCCGATGCGCGGCGCTTCATTGCCGAGGCCCACAAGCGCAACCTGCGGGTCATCACCGAGCTGGTCATCAACCACACCTCGGACCAGCACCCCTGGTTCCAGCGCGCGCGCAAGGCCAAGAAGGGCTCGAAGGCGCGGGACTTCTACGTCTGGTCGGATGACGATCACAAGTACGACGGCACGCGGATCATTTTCCTCGATACCGAGAAGTCCAACTGGACCTGGGATCCGGTGGCCGGCCAGTACTTCTGGCACCGCTTCTATTCTCACCAGCCGGACCTCAACTTCGACAACCCGCAGGTCATCAAGGCCGTGCTGTCGGTGATGCGCTACTGGCTCGACATGGGCATCGATGGCCTGCGCCTGGACGCGATTCCGTACCTGATCGAGCGCGACGGCACCAACAACGAGAATCTGCCCGAGACCCATGATGTCCTCAAGTTGATCCGCGCCGAGATCGACGCCAATTACCCCGACCGCATGCTGCTGGCCGAGGCCAATCAGTGGCCGGAAGACACCCAGCTGTATTTTGGCGATGTCGACGCTCAAGGCCTCAATGGCGACGAATGCCACATGGCGTTTCACTTTCCGCTGATGCCGCGCATGTACATGGCGCTGGCCCAGGAGGATCGTTTCCCGATCACTGACATCCTGCGCCAGACTCCAGAGATTCCAGCCAATTGCCAATGGGCGATTTTCTTGCGCAACCACGATGAGCTGACCCTGGAAATGGTCACCGACAAGGAGCGCGACTACCTGTGGAATTACTACGCGGCCGATCGCCGGGCGCGGATCAACCTGGGCATTCGCCGTCGCCTGGCGCCGCTGATGGAGCGCGACCGGCGCCGCGTGGAATTGCTCAACAGCTTGCTGCTGTCGATGCCCGGTACGCCGACTTTGTACTACGGCGATGAAATCGGCATGGGCGACAACATCTACCTCGGTGACCGCGATGGCGTGCGCACGCCGATGCAGTGGTCCATCGACCGCAACGGCGGTTTCTCCCGCGCCGACCCGGCGAGCCTGGTGCTGCCGCCGATCATGGATCCGCAGTACGGCTACCTCTCGGTGAACGTCGAGACCCAGGCCGGCGACCCGCATTCGCTGCTCAACTGGACCCGTCGGATGCTCGCGGTGCGCAAGCAGTCCAAGGCCTTCGGCCGGGGCACGCTGAAAATGCTGTCGCCGAGTAACCGCCGGATCCTTGCCTACACCCGTGAATACACCGGCCCGGATGGCAAGCATGAAATCATCCTCTGCGTGGCCAACGTTTCACGTAGCGCCCAGGCGGCGGAGCTGGACCTCTCGGCCTATGCCGGCATGGTCCCGGTGGAGATGCTCGGGGGTAATGCCTTCCCGCCCATCGGCCAGTTGAATTTCCTCCTGACCCTGGCACCGTACGGCTTCTACTGGTTCGCCCTGGCGGCGGAAAACCAGATGCCGAGCTGGCATGTGGAACCTGCCCAGAGCCTGCCGGACTTCACCACGCTGGTACTGAAAAAGCGCTTGGAAGAATTGCTTGAGGCGCCGTCACGCACGACGTTGGAGCAGAGCATTCTGCCAAGCTGGCTGCAGAATCGTCGCTGGTTCGCCGGCAAGGACAGCGCCATCGAGAAAGTCGACATCGTCTATGGCGTGCGCTTCGGTGATCCGCAACGGCCTGTGCTGTTGAGCGAAATCGACGTGACCAGTGCCGGTCAGACGCTGCGCTATCAACTGCCATTCGGTCTGTTGGCCGAGGACCAAGTGGGCCCGGCGCTGCCCCAGCAACTGGCCTTGTCGCGGGTCCGCCGGGGGCGTCAGGTCGGGCTGATTACCGATGCGTTCACCTTGGAGAGCTTCGTGCGAGCCGTGATGCAAGGCATCCAGGCCAACACCGTATTGCCGTGCGCCGATGGCGAGTTGCGTTTTGAACCCACCGCAGGCCTGGCGGCGCTGAACCTTGGCGCCGAGCCGGAGGTGCGCTACCTGTCCGCCGAGCAGTCCAACAGTTCGGTGGTGGTTGGCGGCAGCCTGGTGCTCAAGCTGATCCGCAAGGTTGCGTCGGGCGTGCACCCGGAACTGGAGATGAGTGCTTACCTGACCGCTGCCGGCTTCAGCAATATTTCGCCGCTGCTGGGTTCGGTGATTCGCCGCGACGCGAGGGGCGAGGATGCGCTGCTGATGATCGCCCAGGGTTACCTGAGCAATCAGGGTGATGCGTGGGAATGGACCCAGAACAACCTCGAGCGCGCCTTGCGCGACGAACTGGCGGACGCGGTGTCCGAACAGGAACAGCACTACAACGCCCTGGGCGAGCTGAAGGACTTCGCCGGCATGCTCGGCCAGCGCCTGGGGGAAATGCACAAGGTGCTCGCCCAGCCTACCGACAACCCGGACTTCGCGCCGCAGGCCACCAGCGCCAAAGAGGCCCAGGCGATCGGCAAGGACGTCGTCGCCCAGGTGGAAAACGCCTTGCGTCTGCTCAAGCAGAACCAGGGGCAATTGAACCCGGCGGACCAAGCCATGGTCGCACGCTTGCTGGAACACAGGAAAACCGTGCTGGCCCATGTCCAGGAGCTGGCCGGCAAGGCCGCCGGTGGCTTGCGTATCCGGGTGCATGGCGACCTGCACCTGGGGCAGGTGCTGGTGATCAAGGGCGACGCCTACCTGATCGACTTCGAGGGTGAGCCGGCGCGGCCGTTGCATGAGCGGCGTGGCAAGCACAGCCCGTACAAGGACGTCAGCGGCGTGCTGCGTTCCTTCGATTACGCGGCAGCGATGGCGGTCCAACTGCACACCGTGGACACCACGGCCGACGCCGATGCGGCGCGCAAACGGGTCGCCGACCGTTATTTGATTGAGGCCCGCCAGGCATTTGTCGAGGCGTATCGGCTGGCGGCAGCTAGTCTTGCCCATGAATGGAAGGATGCTGAAGGCGAGGACGCCGCGCTGGCGTTGTTCGGCCTGGAGAAGGCGGCCTATGAAGTGGCTTATGAAGCCGAGAATCGCCCCGCCTGGCTGCCCGTGCCGTTGCACGGTCTGTACGGGCTGTTGAGTGGGCTGCAACCCTTTTCCGATTTAGCCGGACCGATTTAGTGGAGAGAATCATGAGCGTCTCGAACAAGGAAACCCAGGGGCAGGCCAAAGAGGCATTGCTGCCGGCCCCCCACGACATCGACGCGCTGGTGCGCGCCGAACACCACGACCCGTTCTCGATCCTGGGCCCGCATGGCGACGGGGCGGGCGGGCAATTCATCCGCGCGTACCTGCCCGGTGCGTTGAGCGTGCATGTGCTGGCCCGTGACGGCGGCGAGGAGCTGGGCGAATTGCAGGCTACCGAAACGCCAGGCCTGTTCGTCGGCCATTTCGACCGCGCACAGCCGTACCTGCTGCGCACCCGTTGGGCGGGCGGCGAGCAGGTTGCCGAAGACCCCTACAGCTTCGGCCCGCTGCTGGGGGAAATGGATCTTTACCTGTTCGCCGAGGGCAATCACCGCGACCTCAGCGCGTGCCTCGGTGCGCAACTGAAGACGGTCGATGGCGTCGACGGTGTGCGCTTCGCGGTCTGGGCGCCGAACGCGCGCCGTGTGTCGGTGGTGGGGGACTTCAACGTCTGGGACGGGCGCCGGCATCCAATGCGCATCCGTTATCCGTCCGGCGTGTGGGAGATCTTCATCCCGCGGCTCGGTCCGGGCGAAGGCTACAAATACGAAATCCTTGGCGCCCACGGTATCCTGCCGCTCAAGGCCGACCCGGTGGCCCTGGCCACCCAGATGCCGCCGGACACGGCATCCAAGGTCGCCGCGCCGTTGAAAATCGAGTGGCAGGACGACGAGTGGATGCAAAGCCGACGCGAGCGCCAGCTACCAGGCGCGCCGCTGTCGATCTACGAGTTGCACGCCGGTTCCTGGCAGTGCGAAATCGACGAGGCGGGGGAGGTTTCCCGGCAGTACAACTGGCATGAAATGGCCGAGCGGTTGATTCCCTACGTCAAGGACCTGGGCTTCACCCACATCGAACTGATGCCGATCATGGAACACCCGTTTGGCGGCTCGTGGGGCTATCAACCGCTGTCGCAATTTGCCCCAACCGCGCGTTTCGGTTCGCCCGATGATTTCGCCGCGTTCGTCAACGCCTGCCACCAGGCCAATATCGGCGTGATCCTCGACTGGGTGCCGGCGCATTTCCCGACCGATACCCACGGCCTGGCCCAGTTCGACGGGACCGCGCTGTATGAATACGGCAACCCGCTGGAAGGCTTCCACCAGGATTGGGACACGCTGATCTACAACCTCGGGCGCACGGAAGTCCATGGGTTCATGCTGGCCTCGGCGTTGCATTGGCTCAAGCATTTCCACGTCGACGGCCTTCGGGTGGATGCGGTGGCCTCGATGCTGTATCGCGACTATTCGCGCAAGGCCGGCGAGTGGGTACCCAATCGCCACGGCGGACGGGAGAACCTGGAAGCCATCGACTTCCTGCGCCACCTCAACGACGTGGTTGCACTGGAGACGCCCGGCGCGCTGGTGATCGCCGAGGAGTCCACGGCATGGCCGGGTGTCAGCCAGAGCACGCAACAGGGCGGCCTGGGTTTCGCCTACAAGTGGAACATGGGCTGGATGCACGATTCGCTGCATTACATCCAGCAGGACCCGGTGTACCGCGCTCATCACCACAACGAATTGAGCTTCGGCCTGGTTTACGCCTGGTCCGAGCGTTTTGTCTTGCCGATTTCCCATGACGAAGTGGTCCACGGCAAACGCTCGCTGATCGACAAGATGCCCGGTGACCGCTGGCAGAAGTTCGCCAACCTGCGCGCCTACCTGAGTTTCATGTGGGGCCATCCCGGCAAGAAACTGTTGTTCATGGGCTGCGAGTTTGGCCAATGGCGCGAATGGAACCACGACCAGCAATTGGACTGGTACCTCCTGCAGTACCCCGAGCACCGGGGCGTGCAGAAGCTGGTGAGCGACCTGAACCGGCTCTATCGCGAAGAACCGGCGCTGCATGACCAGGACGATGCGCCGCAAGGCTTCCAATGGCTGATCGGTGACGATGCGGTCAACAGTGTCTATGCATGGCTGCGCTGGAGCAAGGATGGCCGGCCGGTGCTGGTGGTGGCCAACTTCACGCCGGTGCCACGCGAGGCGTATCGGGTCGGCGTGCCGTTTGGCGGACGCTGGGTGGAATTGCTCAACAGCGACGCCGACACCTATGCCGGTTCCAACTATGGCAATGGCGGCGGCGCCTCCACCGAGGCGATCCCCAGCCATGGCCAGGCGCTGTCGCTGGAACTGAACCTGCCGCCGCTGGCGGTGCTGATCCTGCGACCGGAGGGGTAGGCCCGGATTCATTTGGATCACATTGATCCAATGTGGGAGCGAGCTTGCTCGCAATGGCGGTCAGTCAGTCACAAAAGTGCTGACAGACACTCCGCTATCGCGAGCAAGCTCGCTCCCACAGTATGTTGCTGAGCTAAAAGTCCTCAGCCTCTCAGCGAACCAGGCACGGCTGCTTGTTGTTGAATGTCCAGCCCGGGATCAGATACTGCATCGCCACCGAATCATCCCGCGCCCCAAGTCCCATGCCTTTGTACAACTCATGAGCCTTGGCCAACTGGTCCATGTCCAGCTCGATCCCCAGCCCTGGTTTCTTCGGCACCTGCACGCAGCCACCGCGGATCTGCAAGGGCGCCTTGGTCAGCCGTTGGCCGTCCTGCCAGATCCAGTGAGTGTCGATGGCGGTGATGTCGCCCGGCGCGGCAGCCGCGACGTGGGTGAACATCGCCAGGGAAATATCGAAGTGGTTGTTGGAGTGAGAGCCCCAGGTCAGGCCCCATTCATTGCACATCTGCGCCACCCGCACCGAACCCTGCATCGTCCAGAAATGCGGGTCCGCCAAGGGAATGTCGACCGACTGCAACGTAATCGCGTGACCCATTTCGCGCCAGTCGGTGGCAATCATGTTGGTGGCGGTCTTGAGGCCTGTGGCGCGACGGAATTCGGCCATGACTTCACGACCCGAATAACCATTCTCGGCACCGCAAGGGTCTTCGGCATAGGCCAGCACCTTGTGCTGATCACGGCACAGGCGGATGGCCTCCTTGAGTGACCAGGCGCCGTTCGGGTCCAGGGTGATGCGCGCCTGGGGGAAACGCTCGGCCAACGCCGTCACCGCTTCGATCTCTTCATCGCCCCTGAGCACGCCGCCCTTGAGCTTGAAATCCTCGAAGCCATAGTGCGCGTGGGCCGCCTCGGCCAGACGTACCACCGCGTCAGCATCCAGGGCTTTTTCGTGGCGTACGCGGAACCAGTCATTTTCAGCCTGCGGTTCGCTGCGGTAGGGCAGGTCGGTCTGCTGGCGATCACCGACATAGAACAGGTAGCCGAGCATCTTCACTTCATCGCGCTGCTGGCCTTCGCCGAGCAGGGCGGCGACCGGCACATCCAGGTGCTGGCCGAGCAGGTCGAGCAACGCAGCTTCCAGGCCGGTGACGGCGTGGATGGTGATACGCAGGTCGAAGGTTTGCAGGCCGCGACCGCCGGCATCACGATCGGCAAAGGCCTGGCGTACGCTGTTGAGGATTTTCTGGTAGGTGCCGATGGGGCTGCCGACCACCAGTGAGCGAGCGTCTTCGAGGGTCTGGCGAATGCGCTCACCGCCGGGCACTTCGCCCACGCCAGTATGCCCTGCGTTGTCCTTGAGAATCACGATGTTGCGGGTGAAAAACGGGCCATGGGCACCGCTGAGGTTGAGCAACATGCCGTCGTGGCCAGCCACGGGCACTACTTGCATGCTGGTGATGATCGGGGCTTTGCTGGTTTCTGGAGTAGTCATCGTGTACGGATCCTTGAGTTATTGTTGTGGTCAGGCGTGACTGGTAGCCGGGTCGGTGGAAGGCTTGAGGGTTATCGGCCTGGGCGTATTGCGCGCGGCAAACACGATGATCGCGGCGATGATCGATGTGGCCGCCAGGCCATAGAGCCCACCCTGGATCGAGCCGGTGTGCTGCTCAAGCAGGCCGAAAGTAGTCGGGGCGACGAATCCGCCGAGGTTGCCCACCGAGTTGATCAGTGCGATGACGCCGGCGGCGATCCGTGCGTCCAGGTAGGCCTGGGGGATCGGCCAGAACAGCGAAGAGGCGGACTTGAAACCCAGGGCGGCGAAGCAGATCGCAACGAAGGCGAAGATCGGCCCGCCAGAGGTGGACATGAACATGCCTGCCGCAGCGATCAACAGGGCAGCGGCAACCCAGGCCTGCTGGAACTTCCATTTGGCCGACAGCGAGGCGAAGGCGTACATGCCGACGATCGACAGCAACCAGGGAATCGAATTGAACAGCCCGACCTGAAGGTCGCTGAGCTCGCCCATCTTCTTGATGATGCTCGGCAGCCAGAAGGTCGCCGCGTAGATGGTCAGTTGGATAAAGAAATAGATCAGGCAGAACAGGATGATCTGGCGGTCCTTGAGCAATTGGCCGATCGACAGTTTGATCGGCGTCGCCGCTTCACGGGCCGCCTGTTCATCGTCGATGGCCTTGACCAGCGCATCCTGCTCGTCGCGACTGAGCCACTTGGCGTCGTGAGGCTTGGAGTCCAGCCAGAACCAGACGAACACACAGAGGCAGACCGAAAACATCCCCTCGATGAAGTACATCCACTGCCAGCCGTGCATGCCCAGGCCGTTGATCTGCAAAAGTAGCCCCGACAGCGGGCCGGATATCAGCGAAGCGATCGCCGAGCCGCTGAGGAAAATCGCGATGGCCTTGCCGCGCTCGACGCCGGGCAGCCACCGCGTGAAGTAGTAGATCACGCCGGGAAAGAAACCGGCTTCGGCCACACCCAGCAGGAAACGCAGGATGTAGAAGTGGGTTTCGTTCTGGATGAAGGCCATGCCTGCCGCCACCAGGCCCCAGGTGAGCATGATGCGGGTCAGCCAGATACGGGCGCCGATGCGTTGCAGGAGGATGTTGGACGGGACTTCGAACAGCGCGTAGCCGATGAAGAACAGGCCGGCGCCAAAACCATAGGCGGCTGCGCCGATGCCCAGGTCGTGCTCCATATGGGAACGGACGAAGCCGATGTTCACACGGTCGATGTAGTTGACGATGAACATGATGACGAACAGCGGCAGGATGTGGCGCTTGACCTTGGATATGGCCAAGGACAGCACCGGATCCGCGCCGGCATCTGCCTTGAGGCTGGATGAGTTCACTGGATTTTCTCCCACTGTTTATTTTTATGCGGGGCATCGTGCAGGTGCCGATGTTGATAGACATCATACAAGTTGATTTTTTTGTCTGACAAGCAGTTTTTGAGCACGATTGGATTGGTGCTGGGTCTTTTTTATGCTGTGTTTGTTGGCTTTGGTAAGGTTTTTGGCGGGGTGGTCCTGGCATTTAGCTGCCAAATGCCTGGTGAGCTTTGAGGATTGAACCAGTAGGCTACAGTCTGTTGTCATACAAGTTGGCTTGCATCGACAAACAACTCCGACGCGGCGGATGGTAGGATCGACGAGCCTGTTTTCAAGGAACCCGTGGCACATGCAGCAAGACACTCAATCGCCTCTGCGCAAGCGCACCCACAACCTGGCCCATGACCTGGTGGCGAAGTTGAGCCAGAGCATCCTGCTGGGGCAGTTGAAGCCCGGAGAGAAATTGCCGTCGGAGGGTGCTTTCGTGCGCGAGCATGGGGTCAGCCGCACGGTGGTGCGCGAGGCGATCTCCAAATTGCAGGCCTCGGGGTTGGTGGAGACTCGCCATGGCATCGGTACTTTTGTGCTGGAGCAGACGGGAGAGCAGGGGCTGAGGCTCAACGTCGATACGGCAGCGGGCGTGCGCGGGATTCTCGAATTGCGCCTGGGCCTGGAAACCCAGGCTGCGGCGCTGGCGGCCCAGCGCCGCAGTGAGGAGCAATTGCAGCAGATGCGCCAGGCGCTGGACGACTACCAGCGCTTGCTCAACAACAACGACAGCTGCGTCGAGGCTGACCGGCGTTTTCATTTGCTGATCGCTGAGGCCACGGACAACAGCTGTTTTGTCGAAATCATGCAGCACCTGGGCAGCGCGATGATCCCCCGCACCCGGGTGAACATGGCCGAACGCGGCCAGGCGGACCTGGGCAAGCTGGCGCAGTTTGCGAACCTGGAGCACGAGGCGATTTTCAACGCCATCAAGCGCCAGGACCCCGACGCCGCCCGCGCCGCCATGTGGCTGCACCTGACCAACAGCCGCGACCGGTTTGGCGCGGGGACCTGAAAGATCCGCGTCGCCTGGTCTGTCGCCTTCGCGAGCAGGCTCGCTCCCACATGGATCTTGGGTGTTATCGAGTTCCGCAGCTGCCACAGAACCTGTGTGGGAGCGAGCCCGCTCGCGAAGAGGCCGGCACATTCAGCATTGATGCAAACTGACCCACCGCCTTCGCGAGCAGGCTCGCTCCCACATTCGATCGCAGGCGCTGCCGAATTCGGCGCCATGGCGAATCCCCCGTGGCGAGGGAGCAAGCTCCCTCGCCACGGGGCCGGTGCAGGCAAAAAAAAACCGGCGCAACCAAAGTTGCGCCGGTCTGCTGCCAGTGGTCACGCGGATATCGTGGGTCCGCGCAGCCACCGTTTTGCCTGTTGCCGGTTACGCCCGCTCCAGCGCGAGAGCTACGCCCTGGCCACCGCCGATGCACAGTGTCGCGAGGCCTTTCCTGGCGTCGCGCTTGATCATTTCATGCAACAGCGTCACCAGCACCCGGCAACCCGATGCCCCGATCGGATGGCCCAGGGCAATGGCGCCGCCGTTGACGTTGACCTTGTCCATGTCCCATTGCAGTTCCTTGGCGACAGCCAGGGATTGGGCGGCGAAGGCTTCGTTGGCTTCGATCAGGTCAAGTTGATCCAGCGACCAGCCGGCCTTCTCCAGGCAGCGACGGGTGGCCGAGACCGGGCCGATGCCCATGATGGCCGGATCGACACCGGCGTTGGCGTAGCCACTGATTTTTGCCAATACCGGCAAGCCCAGCGCCTTGGCTTTTTCCGCGCTCATCAGGATCACGGCGGCGGCGCCATCGTTGAGCGAGGACGCATTGCCCGCAGTGACGCTGCCGTCTTTCTTGAAGGCCGGCTTGAGCTTGCCCAAGGATTCAGCGGTAGTACCGGCGCGAGGCTGCTCGTCAGTAGCAAAGGCCACCGGATCACCCTTGCGCTGGGGAATCAGGATCGGCGTGATCTCATCGGCGAAACGACCGCCTTCGATGGCGGCGACGGCTTTCTGTTGGGACGCCGCGGCGAAAGCATCCTGCGCCTCGCGGCTGATGCTGTATTTGTCCACCAGGTTCTCGGCGGTGATGCCCATGTGGTAATCGTTGAACGCGTCCCACAGGCCATCGGTGATCATGCTGTCGATCATCTTCGCGTGACCCATGCGCAAACCGGTGCGGGCCGCTGGCAACACGTACGGGGCCAGGCTCATGTTCTCCATGCCGCCGGCGATGATGACTTCGGCATCACCGCAGCGAATCGCCTGGGCGCCCAGGTGCAGCGCCTTGAGACCCGAGCCGCAGACCTTGTTCAGCGTCAGCGCAGGGACGGCATGGGGCAGGCCGGCGAGGATCGACGCCTGGCGCGCCGGGTTCTGTCCGGAACCAGCAGTCAATACCTGGCCGAGGATCACTTCATCGACCTGCTCGCCGGAAAGACCGGTCTGTTCCAGCAAGCGACGGATCACCGCGGCGCCAAGTTCCGGCGCGGGAATGGCAGCCAGCGAACCCTGGAAGCTGCCGATGGCGGTACGGGTAGCGGCGACAATCACGACTTCTTGCATCGAATCTCTCCTCACTGGGCAGCGAACTGCATTTCAGGTACGTGGTCCGGCACGATCAGCTTACCGGCGGTCTTGGCGACGATTTCCTCGACGCTGACGCCTGGGGCACGTTCCTTGAGAATAAAGGCGCCGTCCTGGATTTCCAGGTAGGCGAGGTCAGTCAGTACGCGCTTGATGCAACCGGCGCCGGTCAGCGGCAGGCTGCAGCGCGGCAGCAGTTTCGACTCACCGTCCTTGGACGCATGGGTCATGGTGACGATGATGTTCTCGGCACCGGCCACCAGGTCCATCGCGCCACCCATGCCCTTGACCAGCTTGCCGGGAATCATCCACGACGCGATGTTGCCCTCGACGTCGACTTCGAACGCGCCGAGTACGGTCAGGTCGATGTGGCCGCCACGGATCATGGCGAAGGATTCGGCCGAAGAAAAGATCGAAGCGCCGATGCGCGCGGTGACCGTCTGTTTGCCGGCGTTGATCATGTCCGCATCGACTTCGGCTTCGGTGGGGAACGCGCCCATGCCGAGCAAACCGTTTTCCGATTGCAGCATGACTTCCATGCCTTCGGGAATGTAGTTGGCGACCAGGGTCGGGATGCCGATGCCGAGGTTCACGTAGTAGCCGTCCTGCATTTCGCGGGCGACGCGCTGAGCCATTTGTTCGCGGGAAAGTGCCATGGTGTTATTCCTTCATTCGGGCCGGGGGCAGGGGATCACTTACGCACGGTGCGCTGTTCGATGCGCTTTTCGAACGTGCCGCAAATGACCCGGTCGACGTAGATGCCGGGCGTATGGATGTGCGCCGGGTCCAACTCGCCGGGCTCGACGATTTCCTCGACTTCGACCACGGTGATCTTGCCCGCCGTGGCGGCCAGCGGATTGAAGTTCTGCGCGGTATGGCGATAGACCACATTACCGAAATGATCGGCCTTCCAGCCTTTGACGATGGCAAAGTCACCGGTGATGGACTCTTCCATCAGGTACTGGCGGCCATGGAACTCACGCACTTCCTTGCCTTCGGCCACTGGCGTGCCGACGCCGGTGGCGGTGAAGAAGGCCGGGATGCCCGCGCCACCCGCACGCATTTTTTCCGCAAGGGTACCTTGGGGGGTGAGCACGACTTCGATTTCGCCACTCAACAGTTGCTGCTCGAACAGGGCGTTTTCGCCCACGTAGGAGGCGACTACCTTGCGGATCTGCCGGTCTTCCAGCAGCACGCCGAGGCCGAAACCGTCGACGCCGCAGTTGTTGGAAACCACGGTGAGATCGCGGGTGCCCTTGCGCTTGATCTCGGCGATCAGGTTTTCCGGGATACCACACAGGCCGAAGCCGCCGGCAATGACAGTCATGCCGTCCTTCAAGCCCTCAAGCGCTTCCTCATAGGAGCTCACGCGTTTGTCGAAACCTGCCATAGACACCTCTTTTATTCTTGAGTGGGGTCGCAATGAAATGCAGTGTTGCGCCAAGTCATATATTTGTTAAGTTGATTTTTACGTGGGATTGATTGATAAAACTCAATAGTTGCTGCCCTTCACTTGCAGCTTGGAACTCACTGCTTGCCGCTGGGAGCGCAGCGACCATGACCCTCAAGCAAATCCGCGCCTTCCTCGCCGTGGCCCAGAGCCTGAGCTTCGCCGTCGCCGGCGAGCGGCTACATCTGTCCCAATCGGCCCTGAGCCTGACGATCAAGGCCCTGGAGGAAGGGCTCGGCGGTCGCCTGTTCAGTCGTAACACCCGTAACGTGGCGTTGACTCCCGAAGGTGAATCACTGCTGCCATTGGCACGCCGCCTGGTGGCCGACTGGGAAAACGCCGAGGATGAAATGCGCCAGCGCTTCACCTTGCAGCGCGGCCGCGTGACGCTGGCGGCGATGCCCTCGTTTGCCGGCAACCTGCTGCCGCCGATCCTCAAGACCTTCCGCGCCCAGTTCCCGAATGTCAACGTCACGGTCAACGACGTGATCAACGAGCAGGTGCTGGAAATGGTCCGTGATCGTCACGTGGAACTGGGCGTTGCGTTCGAGCCGATGCAAAGTTCATCGCTGGCGTTCACGCCGTTGTACCTCGATCGCTTCGTCGCGGTGGTGCCGCTGGATTCGCCGCTGGCCAAGCTCGGCGAGATCCGTTGGCAAATGCTGCTGGAGCAGCCGTTCATCACCTTGCAACGACCCTCGACGGTAAGGGTGATGCTCGAAGAGCATCTGTACGCTCGCGGCATGAAATTGCCGGTCGAGTTTGAAAGTCATCAGTTGGCGACAGTCGGGCGGATGGTTGCCAGCGGCCTGGGCGTGAGCGCCGTACCGGCCCTGTGTGTCGGCCAGATGCACGAGCTGGGCGCTCGCTGCATCACCCTCAGCGATCCGGTAATAGAGCGGGCCATCGGCGTGCTGACCAAGCCGGGTCATGAATTGTCGGCGGCGGCGCAGGCGATGTTCGATACGCTCAGGGATCAGGATATGGGCATGCAGTTACCTTCGGCATAACCCAATCCCTGTGGGAGCGAGCTTGCTCGCGATAGCGGTGTGTCTGCCAACATTGATGCAACTGATCCAATGCTATCGCGAGCAAGCTCGCTCCCACAGTGGATGGCGGTGTTAGATCAGCAATGGCAACAAGTCTTCGCAAGCCACTTCAACCTTCAGATCCAACAGCTCATCGGCGCGGGTCTTGCCGCGGTTGATCGCCAGCAGCGGCTTGCCCTGATCCTTGATCGCCCGGCACAGGCGAAAGGCCGAATACGCCATCAGCGATGAACCCACCACCAGCAATCCATCCGCCTGCCCGACTGCCTCGGTGGCGCGAGTCGCGGTAGCGGCGGCGACGTTTTCACCAAAGAACACCACGTCGGGTTTCAAGCGTTCGCCATCGCAATGCGGGCAACGGGGGATTTGAAAGCGGGCCTCGAAGGCCGAGTCCAGCAAGGTATCGCCGTCGGGCGCTTGCACCGCATCGACACCGGCCAGGTACGGGTTCTGGTCCTCCATCAACAACTGGATCTGTTGCCGTTCGCTCGGCTGGCCGCAGTCCAGGCACAGCACCCGATGCAGGCTGCCGTGCAACTCGATGACATCGCGGCTCCCGGCCCGGTCATGCAAGGCGTCGACATTCTGGGTGATCAAGCCGCTGATGCGCGCCTGGCCCTGCAACGCCGCCAAGGCCTCATGAGCCTGGTTCGGCTGTGCTTGGCGCAAGCGTGGCCAGCCCAGCATCGCTCGCGCCCAGTAGCGCCGTCGCGCTTCTGGCCTAGCGAGGAACTCCTGGTACATCATCGGTTGCCTGCCCCGTCGCACGCCGTCGCTGTCCCGGTAATCGGGTATGCCGGACGGCGTGCTGATGCCCGCTCCGGTCAGCACCAGGAAGCGCCGCCCGGTCAGGTATTCGTGCAATTGTTCGACGGGGTCACGGTGTAGATCGTCGGGCATGGGTGTACTCCGCTGGCCTGGATTCCTTGAGGGTAGCATCGGCTTCGCCAAGCGCCTTTCGTCGCCCGCCGAAGGTGATTGTTCAAACTTTCCCGGCGCGCGCGACATCCACCTTATGTGCGGTATTTCAGCGCTCTCGCACTGCGGTGCGTCGATGAACACTGATTAAGGAGAAGGTAAATGGCAACCCCTAAAGAGAACCTGCTGGATTGGCTCAACGACGCTCATGCCATGGAACAGCAAGCGGAGAAAATGCTCAAGGCCCAGGCCGAGCGGCTGGAGCACTACCCGGTGCTCAAGGCGCGGATCGAACAGCACATCGAAGAGACGCTCGGCCAGCAGAAGCTGGTGGAACAATGCATCCAGCGCCTGGGCGGTAGCCCGTCGATGCTCAAGGACATGGCCGGCAAGCTGATGGCGTTCGGTCAAGCCATGGGTGGCATGGCGATGAGCGACGAAGTAGTCAAGGGCGCCATGAGTGGCTACGTCTTCGAGAACCTGGAAATTGCTTCGTACACGGTGCTGATCGAAGCGGCGAAAGTGGCTGGCGATGTGGAAACGCAAAAGGCCTGCGAGCAGATTCTGCCGCAGGAAATCGCCATGGCTGAATGGCTGCGCGATCATCTGCCGGAAATCACCCAGGCGTTCCTTGAGCGTTCGGCCAATCCGCATACCGAAGCCAAGCGCTGAGGTGCAATGCGAGGCGCGGCCCGGTTCGGCCGCGCCAAACCTGCCATCAACCGCAAAGAGGACAGGTATGAAGCAGACCACCGGTGAGGTTAGGGCCATCAATCGACAGAGTGCCAGGGTGGGCGTCTATGTGGCGGAAGAAGACGGCCATACGGTACTTGAGCTTGGGCCCGCCAATGATGTCGACATTGGCGATGTCATTGAATGGAACAGCGGAGCGGCCCTTGGCACGCAGACTTATCGCAACCTGACCAAAGGCTGGACCGACGAAGTGTATGTAGCGAAGCACGGCGTCGCGGCGGCCAACCTTGAAGTTCAATTACTGGTGGGATCCTGACGACACCGGTCCCCTGGAGGACAAACATGAGCGAACTGCAGTGTGGCTGCCCCGGCTGCCATTGCGAGGTAGATCCTGAACGGGTGTTCAATCATGTCGGCGAGGCCTATTGCAGCCAGGCCTGCGCGGAACAACACCCGAATGGAGAGCCATGTCCGGCGGCGGATTGTCATTGCGAACAAAGTGGCAAGGTCGGCGAGCGGGACATTACCAATAACCAACTGGATGAAGCGCTGGAGGAAACGTTCCCGGCCAGCGATCCGATTTCACCTTGAACATCGCTTTATCCGGGCATCGGCGACAGGGTGCCCGGACACCGCAAGCCGGTCAGTGCGGTGGTGCAAGACAACACCGGCAGCTCGCGAGTTTTGGCTTCCTGGAACGGCGCGCGGCCTGGGTGACGAGACCGGTGCAATGGGGTGCTGGCGCCATCCGGCCCTTGGCGGACAGCGTGGAAAGACACGCACTGTTTTTGAGGTTTGGAGTACGCCCCTGTGGGAGCGAGCCTGCTCGCGAATGCTATTTATCATTCGATATGAATGTTGAACTTCCTAACGCTTTCGCGAGCAGGCTCGCTCCTACATTGTTTGGTATTTGCTGTCGTTAATCGATCGCCGCTTGTTTGATAGCCAGTTTCAATACATACCAAGCGCAGCGGTATATAAATAAGACGATGACCGTTCGTCGCCGTTTGAAGAACTTTATTCAAACCTTGAACGGTTCAGGTTTTCCGAATAAGTACGAGCCAACGGGGTTCGCAAATAGCAACTAACGAGGTGAATGAAATGGCAAATACAGGCAATAACAACCCTGGCAATTTCGCTAACGATCGTGAGAAAGCATCGGAAGCCGGCAAGAAAGGCGGCCAGGCATCGGGTGGCAACTTCGCCAACGATCCGGAACGCGCAGCCGAGGCCGGCCGTAAGGGTGGCCATATGTCGGGTGGCAATTTTGCCAACGATCCGGAACGTGCCGCAGAGGCCGGCCGCAAAGGTGGTCAAGCCTCGGGTGGCAACTTTGCCAATGACCCTGAACGGGCTTCTGAAGCGGGCCGCAAAGGTGGCCAGGCGTCGGGTGGCAACTTTGCCAACGACCGGGAAAAAGCTTCCGAAGCCGGTAAGAAAGGCGGTGAAAACAGCCACGGTGGCGGTCGCAAATCGTAATGTCCCGTGGTCTCTGCAGGCCCCATGCCGTTGGCATGGGGTCTGTTCCGGCCACTATCGATTTAAATAGCGTCGGTCATGTCATGCCCGGCTCCGTTTGTTCACTTATATTGAGACGTGGATGAGTTTCTGTTGATTGAAACTACCATTCGTCTTCTGCCTTGAATAAAAAACAAATCTTATCCGTTTAACTTCTTCTGACTTTCATGGGCCTGCCGCCGGCAGTGTTCTCATGAGTGTCCTGATCGAGGAGTTCTACCATGTTCGTACATAACAAACGACTGCAATATACCGTGCGTGTCGCTGAGCCCAATCCAGGACTGGCCAATCTGTTGCTTGAACAGTTTGGCGGCGCCCAGGGCGAGTTGGCGGCGGCGTCGCGCTATTTCACCCAGGCCTTGTCCGAAGATGATCCGGGCCGCAAGGACCTGCTGATGGACATTGCCACCGAAGAGCTCAGCCATCTGGAGGTGATCGGTTCGATCATCGTCATGCTGAACAAGGGTGCAAAGGGCAAGATGGCTGAAGGCGTCGAGCAGGAGGGCCAGCTGTACCGGGAAATCAACGGGGCCGGCAATGACTCGCACATCACCAGTGTGCTGTATGGCGCCGGCTCGCCGTTGACCAACTCGGCCGGTGTGCCATGGACCGCCGCCTACATCGATACGATCGGCGAACCGACGGCGGACATGCGTTCGAATATCGCCGCCGAGGCCCGGGCGAAAATCGTTTACGAGCGGCTGATGAACGTCACGGATGATCCTGGTGTGAAAGAAGCCCTGGGCTTCTTGATGACCCGGGAAATCGCCCACCAGCTGTCGTTCGAAAAAGCCCTGCATTCCATCCAGCCCAACTTCCCGCAAGGTAAGCTGCCAGGCATGCCGGAGTTCACCAACGTGTATTTCAACATGTCCCAGGGTGAACCTACCGTGCGCGGCCCATGGAACCAGGGCGACGATTGGGAGTACGTCGAGAATCCGACGCCAGCGGTCGACGGCGGCGATGGCCTGGCCAGCGTGCAGTTGAGTGAAAAGGACGAGGCACTGTTGATGGACATGAAGGCGCGGACGATGTCCAATCCTGAAAGCAATCCCACCACGGGCGCCGACTTGGGTTCGGGGATGCAAGGTGACAAACTGTAAGAAGTTGGCGAGGGGGCCTTGCCCCCCCGCCCGAAAATTCCGCCTGATCGTTCTGCCAATGCGCTCGGCGGTCGGGTATTGCACGGCCAAATCAACAAGGACCTTTGATGGACCAGCCCACCTCCCGGATCCGATCGCCCTGGCGTACCTGGCTTGATCCTGTGCAAAACAACCTGCTGCTGGGCGTGAGCTTCTGGCTGGGATTGGCACTGGTCGCCGTACTGCTGCTGTATAGCGGCTACAACGCCTTGGTGGGGGCCGATCGCCAACACCTCGGCTATGCGGCATTGGGTGGGATATCCGGTTTTGCCGCTACCGCGCTGGGGGCGATGATGGCGGTGGTGCTACGCGATATCTCGTCGCGTACCCAGGACATCATGCTCGGTTTCGCTGCCGGGATGATGCTCGCGGCCAGCTCTTTTTCGCTGATATTGCCGGGGATCGAGGCTGCGCAGATCATTTGCGGCAACCAGTTGCTTGCTGCCTTGGTGGTCGTTATCGGCCTGGCGCTGGGCGTCGCGCTGATGGTCGGGCTCGACCGCTTCGTGCCCCACGAACATGAGCTGAGTGGGCGCCGCGGTCCCGAGGCCAAGCGCATCAACCGGGTGTGGTTGTTTGTCCTCGCGATCACCCTGCACAACCTGCCGGAGGGCATGGCCATCGGCGTCAGCTTTGCCAATGGCGACCTCAAGGTCGGCCTGCCCCTGACCACCGCTATCGCGATCCAGGACATCCCCGAAGGCCTGGCCATTGCCATGGCGCTGCGTGTGACCGGGATCAGCACCCTGCGGGCCGCGCTTATCGCGGTCGGTTCGGGATTGATGGAACCGCTGGGCGCGGTGATCGGCCTGGGCATGTCCTCGGGCGTGGCCGTGGCTTACCCCATCAGCCTCGGGCTGGCGGCGGGGGCGATGATCTTCGTGGTCTCCCATGAAGTCATTCCGGAAACCCATCGCAACGGCCACGAGACACCCGCGACCCTGGGCCTGATGATGGGCTTTGCGGTGATGATGTTCCTCGATACCGCGCTGGGTTAAAGCGCACCCGGAACCCTCTGTCCAGGCGTGCACGGATTTTCTTGAACATCCGCATTTTGCTCCGGGTCAGTGTTGATGACAGGTGAAGCGGCGCTTCACCACTTCAACCCGAAGGAGGATGCCGAGATGGCCAGAAAAACCGTGACGGACCTGTTCATTCACGAACTGTCCGATGTCTACAGCGCCGAAAAGCAGATCACTCGTGCCTTGCCACGCATGGCCCGAGCCACCACCAACCCCTTGCTGGCGCAAGCCTTCAACGATCACCTTGAAGAAACCCAAGGCCAGATCGAACGCATCGACACCCTTGTCGAGGTGGCGGGTATCAAGCTCAAGCGCATGAAATGCATTGCCATGGAAGGGCTGGTGGAGGAGTCCAAGGAGCTGATCGACGAAATCGAAAAAGGCGCAGTGCTCGATGCAGGGCTGATCGGTGCCCAGCAGAAGATCGAGCACTACGAAATCGCCAGCTACGGCACGCTGATCGCCATGGCCAAGCACTTGAACCTGGGCGACGAAGTGGTCGGTTTGTTGCTGGCGACGCTCAAGGAAGAGAAAGCCACCGACGAGAAACTTTCGAAAATCGCCGAGCAGGGCGGCAACCAGGCGGCGACGATGGAAACCTGAGGTTGAATTGAAGAGCTCTTGTGGCGAGGGAGCTTGCTCCCGCTGGACTGCGCAGCAGGCCCAGGTTTTTGTATAGACGCAGGAGTTTTCAGGGCCGCTGCGCAACCCAGCGGGAGCAAGCTCCCTCGCCACGGGTGCAGTGTTGAATCGGGCATTGGTGTTCACCCAATGCCCGATTTTTTTAAGCGAAACCCAGCCAAACGCCCCCAACGACCGCACAGCGTCTGACAATAAAACTCGTTGGAACTACGCTCCCGCGCGTCCCGTCACTTGTTCTGAGAGGCACTTATCCAGGCAACGTTTCGGCGCTTGCCTGATGTTGAGTTTTTCATCACGGAGGCGATGGACAGACATGACTATCCCGGACAACAACACCGAGCGACAAAGCGGTAACGCAAACCAGGGACGACCTGAAGAATCCCTGAACCACATCAAGGAGGACGTTAACGAAGCCATCGGCAGCGCCCGCGAAAAGGCCGATGCGCATTTCGGCCAGTACCGCGATACCGCGGCGGACCAGATCGATGCATTGGCGCGTGGCGCGAAGTCCGCGATGTCCGAGCTTGAAGCCAACGACACCCTTGGCTTGTCGCATTATCTGGCGGACATGGCCGACAGCATGAGCGGCCTGGCCAGCAAACTGCGCAACAAGAGCGCTGAAGAGCTGCTGCACGATGGCTCTCGCCTGGCGCGGGATAACCCCGGCCTGTTCCTCGCCGGCAGTATTGCGGTGGGGTTCGGGCTTTCGCGTTTCCTCAAGGCCGGCACCTCGCCGATCACCACCGAAGTGCAAAGCCCTGCCTCTACGCAGTCGGATCCAGCCGCCGAAGGTTTCGGAGCCCAGCCCTTCGACGCCCAACCCTTTGACCCCATGCCTGATCCTATCGGTCCGGGGGCAGGGACCAGCAGCGGCCTCGCCACCGGCGTAACCCCGACTTCACCCAGCGTTCAGGACCATCCCAGTGATTCCGCCACCGGCTCGCTGCCGGGCTCGGCCAATACCAGAGGAGAATTGTGATGAATCGACCAGACCCGGATATCCAGCGTTCCGCCGGCGCCTCGACGCCCGAAAACGATGCCTCGGTCATGGGCTTGCTGCGGCAACTGACCCACGAAGTCCCGTCGCTCTTTACCAAGGAGCTGGCGCTGGCCAAGGCTGAATTCCAGGCGAGCCTCAACACCCTGAAGGCAGGTATCGCCGCAGTGGCCGGCGGCGCCATGGTGCTGATGGCCGGCTTCATCATCCTCCTGATGGCAGTGGTGTATGGCCTGAGCACGATGATGGCGCCCTGGCTGGCCGCACTGATTGTCGGCGTGGTGGTGATGATCATCGGTTTTGTCATGGTCCAGTCCGGCAAGAAGCAATTCGAGCCTTCCCATTTCAAGCCTGACCGAACGCTCGATGCCATGCACAAAGACCAGGAAGCCCTGCGGAGGAAAGCCTCATGAAGGATGAATTGAAGACTGAAGCGGAGAAGAGCTCGGAGACCATCGAGCGCGAGATCGACGAACAGCGCGCCCATATCAGCCACATCGTCGATGCCTTGGGCAGCAAGTTCACGCCGGGGCAGATGCTTGACCAGGCCTTGGGCATGGTGAAAGGCAATGGCGCCGAATTTTTCGGCAACCTGGGCACGACGGTGCGCAACAATCCGGTGCCAACCGTGCTGACCACGGTTGGCTTGTGCTGGCTGATGCTCGGCCAGAACCACCCGCCCCGGGTCGGCTATCGCGTTGGGCCCGACCAGGACGCCAGCGGCTGGAGCGAGGGGCTGTCGGGTGGCCTGGACAGCGCCCGCGGTCATCTGCATGACACCACCAACTCCTTGCGCGAAGGGTTTCATCAGCTCAAGGACAAGGCTTCGCATCTGGCTGATGGCCTGGGGGCGAGCGCCCGTAATGCACGGCATAGCGCCACGCAGACAGGCGACCGCCTGGCCCAAGGTTCCCAGGATCTGGGCGATCAGTTCAGCCGCCTGCTCAAGGAGCAACCGCTGATGATGGCGGCAGCGGGTATCGCCTTGGGCGCCATGCTCGGAGCAGCCCTACCCAGCACGTCGACCGAACAGCGGGTAATGGGCAAGACCAGTGCCGGCCTGGCCGACAAGGCCAAGCAAAAGGCCCGCGACGGCTACGAAACGGTCCGCGATACGGTGAGCAAGACCACCGAGCACCGTGACGAGCCAAGCGCTGCGCCGGCCACCGGGCATGCGCATTCCGGCGCGGATCTGTCTGGCGGCCTGGGTACCTCGTAAACGGGCAATGATACGGCGCGGGGTGGCCCGCGCCTTATCTGTCGAGAGTGGCGGCAGCCTTGTTCGTCCGGTTATACCGTCAAGGAGGCGGCACATGAACCATCAGGTTGCGTTCAGCGGCCACATGGTCTTCATCGGTTTCGGCTCCATCGCCCGGGCCACGTTGCCATTGGTACTGGGGCAGGACCATATCGAGGTCAGGCAAATCACCGTGATCGCGCCGGTGATCGACCAGAACCTCTGGTTCAAGGATCGGGGGATCCGTTTTGTCCGCAAGGCATTGACCGAGCAAACCTTCGCGCAGACGCTGGATCGCTGGGTCAAACCCGGTGACTTCATCGTCAATCTTTCGGTGGAAGTCAGCTCCTTGGCAATTATCGAATATGCCTGCGCCAAGGGCGCCTTGTACCTGGACACCTGCGTCGAACCGTGGGCCGGCGGATACGACGATCCGCACCTGGATTTTTCCCATCGCACCAATTACGCGCTGCGTTATCAGGTCCTGAGCCTGCGCAAGAAATTGGCCGGAGGGCCGACGGCGGTGGTCGCTCACGGGGCCAATCCGGGCTTGATCACCCACTTGCTGAAGGCCGGCCTGGTGGAGCTGGCGGTGCAGTTGGGGCATCCGATACCTCAGCGCCGCGCCGGTGTCGATTGGGCCAGGTTATGCATGGAATTGGGGATCAAGGTGATTCATTTTGCCGAGCGTGATACCCAGCGTTCCCGGCAACTCAAGGAGGACGATGAGTTCGTCAACACCTGGTCGGTGGAGGGCTTCATCAGTGAAGGCAGCCAACCGGCGGAGCTGGCATGGGGCAGCCATGAGCGAACCTGGCCAGCGTCCGCCCGGCGCCATCGCTTTGGCAGTCGCAATGCGATCTACCTGGCACGCCCGAGCGCCAGCGTGCCGGTCAAGACCTGGACGCCGTTGGGCGGGCCATGCCTGGGGCTGATGATCACCCATCATGAAACCGCTTCCACAGCCGACCTGCTTACCGTGAAAGACCAGCGTCGACTGATCTATCGCCCGACCCTGCATTACGCCTATCACCCCTGCAATGACGCCTTGCTCTCGGTCCACGAGCTGATCGGTCGCGGCTGGCAAACCCAAGCCCGGCAGCGCATCCTCAACGGCGAAATCGACAGCGGCGGGGCAGATGCGCTGGGGGTGTTGTTCATGGGGCATGAGCTGAATGCCTACTGGTTTGGCTCGGTGCTGAGCATTGACGAAGCTCGCGCGCTGGTGCCTTTCAACAGTGCCACCACCCTGCAGGTGGCGGCAGGCGTGCTGTCTGGCATCGTCTGGGCGGTTGAGCATCCGGATCGCGGCATCGTCGAGCCGGAACAGCTGGACCATGAGCGGGTGCTGGAGGTCGCCAGGCCCTACCTCGGCACTTTGGTTGGGCAGCGCACCGACTGGACGCCGAGTGGCACTTCGCATAAACCGTCCGAGGATGGCGCTGCGGATAGCTGGCAATTCGAGCATTTCACCCGGTTTTAACTGACACGACCGCGACTCGTGGCGAGCTTGCGCTAGACCCTTGTGGGAGCGAGCTTGCTCGCGATAGCGGTGTGTCAGCAAAGTTGATATCGACTGATACGCCGCCATCGCGAGCAAGCTCGCTCCCACAATGATTTGTCTAACGGCCTACACTCAATCCCAGGGTTGAGAGGATTCCAAGGTGGCGCAATCGTGCGGCGTTCGCTGATGCTGGCCGTGATGCTCGTTCTGGCGGGGTGCGCCACGTCGCAGCGCGGCCAACAGGTCGCCCCGGTGGTGATTGCGCCGGACACCTGGCGGCAGGCGGACCGGCAGATCATCGCCGCGTCGAAAAGCGCCACCGAGCAAGCCGAACTCTATGCGCGCGGATCAATGGAACATTGGCGAGTGCTGGTCTACGAGCGCACCGAGGCTGCATTTATCCCCTGGTTCAGTAGCTACTGGACCCAGGAGTGGCTGGCCGTGAAGGTGAGTTGGTATTCGGCAAGCGCCAAGGGCGAGGCGGACTCGTCGTCCAGGCGCCTGGCGGGTTACCTGCAGGAACAATATCGCGAGCAGGTGCTGGAACCGGTGGCGGTGGAAATCGATCCCGAGGCGATCCGGGCCAACGCGACGGGGCATTACCTGCGCCTGCTCAACCAACAGGTCCAGGTCATTGCGCAACGGCACCGAATCCCGACCGAACTGATGAACCGGCGCCTGCACGCAATTACGGCCATCAACCTGGGACCGCCAGCGACGCGCAACGCAACGTTGTACGAAATGGTCCACACCGAACCGCTCAATACACTGCCGGCCTATGCGGCGCTGATCGATCATGTCGACAAAGCCGCCGACACCGGTTCCGGTCCGTCGGACGCCGTGATTGCCACGGTGGCGCAACGTACCAGTGAAAAAATCGAGGCGCAGTTCGCCACGCGAGGAGCGACCGGTGCGGCGGCGGCTGTCGCCGGGAAGGCGGCAGGGGCGCTGATTTCGGTAGGCGTGGCGGGCATCCGGGCGATCATCCATGAGGGCGAACGGCCGGAAATGGAAGCGCAGATCCGTAAAAGCCTGAGCGCGGCGTTCGACGAAGCGTGGTTCAAATCGCTCAAGCATCCCCTCAGCGGCGTCATGGCGGCGGTCTACTACCTGGCTGGGCAAATCGACGATAGCCTGGTGGCGGCAGACCTGAGCAACCGACCGGTGTTCCTGCCTGTCATCGAACCATGAGCGCGGTCACTCGGACCCGAGTGTGACCCGGCAGCCTTTGCGCTGACGGATCTGTTCGTCCGTGGGACGCTCCTTGATGAACTCGAAACGCGGCTCGCCTTCGCTGTAGACCACCAGCCAGCCCCATTCCAATTCACTTTCATCCTGCCCAGGCCGGGGCGGCGCGGCCCACCAGGGTTCCTTTTGCATAATCTGGCGCATCGGTTACCTCCTGCGGGTTGATTCTTGACTATAGACCGCAGGATTTCACCACAAGCGCCCACGCATCATTGCTTTTGTGGCGAAGGAGCTTGCTCCTGGCCACGGTTTTTTTCGGGCAACTCAGTGTGCTCTGACCCCACCCACCAGCGTCTAGCGTCTGTATCCCCGCACTCGAACGGGGAATGACCGGACCCCTGCGCACATGCAAGCACTGTTGAACGAGATCCTCGATGCGGTTCGCCCCCTGATTGGTCAGGGCAAGGTGGCCGACTATATTCCTGCCCTCGGCACCGTGGCGGCCAATCAACTCGGTATTGCCGTGTACAGCAACGATGGCGAGATCTATTGCGCGGGCGATGCCGAGACGCCGTTCTCGGTGCAGAGTATTTCCAAGGTTTTCAGCCTGGTGCAGGCCATCGAGCATTCCGGCGAAGCCATCTGGGAGCGCTTGGGCCATGAGCCCTCTGGCCAGCCCTTCAATTCCCTGGTGCAACTGGAATTCGAGCGCGGCCGGCCGCGTAATCCGTTCATCAACGCCGGGGCCTTGGTGATTTGCGATATCAACCAGTCACGCTTCGCCGCTCCGGCGTTGTCGATGCGCGATTTCGTCCGACGGTTGTCGGGCAATCCCCAGGTGATGGTAGACGGCAAGGTTGCCGAGTCGGAATACCAGCACCGCGCCCGCAACGCAGCGATGGCTTATCTGATGCAGTCCTTCGGCAATTTCCATAACGACGTGGAAGCGGTGTTGCGCAGCTATTTCAGCCATTGCGCGCTGCGAATGAACTGCATCGACCTGGCTCGGGCGTTCTGCTTCCTGGCCAACGATGGTTTCTGCAAGCACAGCGGTGAGCAGATCCTCAGCGCTCGCCAGACCCAGCAAGTCAACTCCATCATGGCCACCAGCGGTTTGTACGATGAGGCCGGCAACTTCGCCTATCGCGTCGGCCTGCCTGGCAAGAGCGGGGTGGGCGGCGGCATTGTGGCCGTGGTGCCCGGGCAGTTCAGCGTCTGCGTCTGGTCGCCGGAACTCAATACCGCCGGCAACTCCCTGGCTGGCATGGCCGCGCTGGAACTGCTCAGCCAACGGATCGGCTGGTCGGTTTTCTAGAAGCCAAAAAAAAGGCCCGCTCCTGACGCAGGAGCGGGCCTTTTGTGTTTGTGGAATGTCAGCAGAGGCGGTCGATGACCCGGACCTCGGCAGAGTTCTGCACCGATTGCCAGGCCTGGGTCAGCGTTTGCAGCACGCGGCCCATGAAGTCCTTGTCGGCGGCGGCTTTCTTGCCGACGTAGCCTTGGCCGCGACGGTACATCTTCAGCCGGGCGCACAGGTCTTCCTGGCTTTTCTCGAATTCTTCTTCCTGGGTGAAAGGCGAGAGGCAGTCCATATGGACCTGGCCAGTCTTGCTGATCCACAGGATATGGCTATCCAGGGTGTCCTTGTGTGCTGCGAACATGCGAGCCAGTTCATCAATAGATGGTTGATTATTCAGATTCATGTGTAAGCCCCTTGACCATTTGGTTGATCTGTCTGGTGGTTCGCAAAACTTCGCTGTTCGGTAAATTGCCTGCCTGCTACCGAAAACAGGTCGTCAGCGCTCGTCCGTCGAATCCGACGGGGTCGTGCATCGGTTGTGTAGTGTTATCGAAGGGCTGCTACGCAAATGCGCTACAACGATGAGAAACAGCGAAGAATCTTCAGGTCAGTGTCGACTTTTGACAGTCGAGCCCATGCGTCATGAGGATTGATCGCCAGCGTTTCTCGTCCTTGTTACCGGACGGTCTTGCCAGGTCAGCACCTTCAATCTGCCTTGTGGGCAGTCCCTTATCAAAAAAACAGCTCGGCGGTCAGACGAGCTTGCTCAAACATTTACCGTACTCCCGATCGGGGAGACGTCTGCATCATGCAAGGGCAAATCGGAGGCGTCAACGGTTTTGTAGTGATTATTTTTGGTCACTACATATTGTCGGACAAAATGGTTTGGGTATGAAAAACCGGCTGCGATTGGTTTGCCGTGGCGAGGGAGCTTGCTCCCGCTGGGGTGCGAAGCGGCCCTCAAAAAGGCACATGCGATATATCAGATATAGCGCGTGTGGTTCCTTGGGGCTGCTACGCAGCCCAGCGGGAGCAAGCTCCCTCGCCACGGGGACCGCGCGTATGGCGGGGTTCAGGTGGCCTTGGCCTTGCCCGCTTTGCGCGGTGCGCCGTCAGCCTTGCGCTTGGCTGGTTTGCGTTTTTTCTTCCACGGCGCCGCGCCACGTCCGGCGGGGCTGGCCGGGCCGTTGATGGTCAGGCTCATGCCTTGGCAGCGGGCGACGTGCTTGCTCATCCAGGCGGCTTGTCGCGTGACGAATTCTTCCAGGCTCATCTCACCGCTCTGCACCATGTCCAGGGCCTGTTCCCAGATGGCTGTGGTGCCGGGGTCGGCGATCGCCCGAGGCACCGCGTCGATCAGGCTGAACGCCGCTGGAGTGGCGGATAGGGCCTTGCCGTTTTTTACCAGGTAACCACGATCGAGCAGACCTTGGATGATCGAGGCTCGGGTTGCTTCGGTGCCGATGCCGGTGGTGTCCTTGAGCTTCTGCTTGAGCAGCGGGTCCTCCACCAGCTTGGCGACATTTTTCATCGCCTTGATCAGGTCGCCCTCGGTAAACGGCTTGGGCGGCTGGGTCCACAGGTCCTTGGGGATCACCTCGTCCACATTGCAATCGCGGCCTTCGGCCAGCGGCGGCAGGGTTTGTGGCGCGGGGGCTTCGCGGCCGCGTGCGGGCGCCAGTGCTTCGGGCAGGGCGCGTTTCCAGCCGGGGTCGATGATCTGCTTGCCGACGGCTCGCAGGGCCTGGCCGGCACAATCGAAGTCGGCCTGGGTCCGGTCGTATTCATGGTTGGGCAGGAACTGCGCCAGGTAGCGCGCGCGAATCAGCGTATAGACGGCCCGTTGCTTGCCGGCGAGCTTGTCGAGGTTCTTCGCCGCGGCCGTGGGAATGATACCGTGGTGCGCGCTGACCTTGGCATCGTTCCAGGCGCGGGATTTGCGTTGCGGTTGCAGGTGCTCGCGCAGCGGCGCAAGGCCCGGGTCGGCCTGGGCGAGGGCGGCGAGAATGGCGGGTGCTTCGCCGTGCTGGCTCAAGGGCAGGAAACCGCAATCGCTGCGCGGATAGGTGATGAGCTTGTAGGTTTCGTAGAGCGACTGGGCAATGTCCAGGGTTTCCTGGGCTCCAAGGCCGAGCTTTTTCGAGCAGACCTCCTGCAGCGTGCCCAGGTCGAACGGCAGCGGCGCGGCCTCACGCAACCGTTCGGTGCGGACCTTGATCACCCTGGCGGTAGCGGCATTGCCCATGGCTTGTGCCGCATCGCGAGCGAGGGCCTGGTTCAGGCAGCGCTCCTGGTCGTCGCAGGCATCCGGATCGGCGCGCCACTGGGCGGTGAAGGCCGTGCCGGCGTGGCTCAGTCGCACGTCGATGGCCCAGTAGGCGACCGGGACGAAATCGGCAATGCTACGGTCGCGGTCTACCACCAGCCGCAAAGTCGGTGTCTGCACGCGGCCTACCGGCAGCACGCCCTGATAGCCGGACTGACGCCCAAGGAGCGTGAACAGGCGACTCAGGTTCATGCCGATCAGCCAGTCGGCCCGAGAGCGGCCCAGGGCCGAGTGGTAGAGGTTGAAGGTTTCCGCTCCGGGCTTGAGGGCGGCCAGGGCCTTGCGGATCGATGCTTCGTCCAGCGCCGACAGCCACAGGCGCTGGATGGGCCCACGATAGCGGCAATGCTCGACCAGCTCGCGGGCGATCATTTCGCCCTCGCGGTCGGCGTCGGTGGCGATGATCAGTTCGGTTGCCTCGCCCAGTAGGCGCTTGACCGCTTTGTACTGGCTGGCGGTTTTCGGTTTGACGGTCATCTTCCATTGCGCCGGCACGATGGGCAGGTCGGCCAGCACCCAGCGCTTGTAGCGGGCATCGTAGGCGTCGGGCGGGGCCGTCTCCAGGAGGTGACCGATGCACCAGGTGACCGTGACGTTTGCGCCCAGCCAGCAGCCGTCGCCGCGTCGCGTGGCGCCCAGTACCGCGGCGATATCCTTGGCCTGGGACGGTTTTTCACACAGGTACAGCCGCATAACGCCTCTTCCTAAGCAGGTTTCATGGGGCGCTAGCATGGTCAGGGATCGGCGTCGCGGCAAGCTTTATCTGTATGGATATACAGATAAAACGTTGCGCTGCGTTGCAACGGGCCGTTTGGCGCAACGCCCGGCGGTTGTCTGCACAAGCAGAATGAATTTCTCGCAAGGGCGTCGCTCATAACTTGCAGAGCGGCTGAAACCGCAAAGCAAGCTAATGGAATCAAGGAGAGTCACTTTCATGAATTCGATGCCGAAGGGCAACGGACAGGCGACCACACGTTTGATTCTCGTCGTTGAGGATGATCCGACCATCCTGGAGTTTCTGTGCGAAATCCTGGAAGAGGAAGGGTTTGTCGTCGAGCCTCGGGAAAGCGCAGATTCGGCGCTGACGTTCCTGGAGGAGAGCGCCGACTATGTGGACCTGCTGCTGACCGATATCACCATGCCCGGGGCGATGGACGGAGCGGACCTGGCCAACCTGACCGGGGACCGCTGGCCACAGATACCGCTGCTGATCATGTCGGGCTTCGAGACGCCGGAAAGCGCGGGGATCAAGCACCAGGCCTCGTTCATCGCCAAGCCGTGGGCGCTGGGACAGATGCTCGATCTGGTGGAGAGCACTGTTAAAAGCCATTCGGTTCACTGATCAGGCTGAAGCCACGGCAGGGTTTTTCGCTCACATCCGGTTGCAATACGGTGGTCGCTACGATGACAATGCGAGTCATTATCAGTCGCGAATTATTCCATTGTCATGTCCGCCCACGATCTGTCCCTACGCAGCGCCGTCAACGATCTGTATTGCGACCATCATGGTTGGCTTCAGGGGTGGCTGCGCAAGCGCCTCGGCAATACCTTCGATGCGGCGGACCTGGCCCAGGATACCTTCGTTCGGGTGATCAAGGCGCGCTCGGCACTGGATATCCGCGAGCCGCGGCCCTATCTGTCGATGATCGCCAAAGGGCTGCTGATCGATCTCTTTCGCCGCCGTTCCCTTGAGCAGTCGTACCTCGAAGCGCTGGCCGCGATGCCTGAAGCGCAGCAGCCATCGCTGGAAGAGCAGGCGATCCTGTTCCAGGCCCTGATGGAAATCGATCGGCTGCTGCAAGGCCTGGGACCCAAGGTCAAGCAGGCGTTCATCCTCTCGCAGTTCAACGGCCTGACCTACCCGCAGATCGCCGAGCGCCTCGGCGTTAGCGTACGGACGGTCAACAACCACATGGCCAAAGCCATGGAACACTGCTGTCTGATGCACATCCAGTTGCAGCCCGAATGAACGTGTCGTCCGAGCAATTGCAGGCCATCCGTGTCGCGGCGCAATGGTATGCCCGGCTTCACTCCGGCACCACAACTGACGCGGAGCACGAAGGGTGGCGGGCCTGGCTGGCCGCGGATCCGCTGAACGAGCAGGCCTGGCAACGCATGGCGGCGGTGTCGGAACAGATGGCCAGCGTGCCGGGCGCATTGGCTGCGCCAACCTTGAGTGCCCACCCTGGCCGACCTCGTCGAGAGGTGCTGCGCAGCGCCTTGCTGCTGACCTCCGCCGGCTGCCTGGGATGGCTGGGCTGGCGCAGCGAGACCGCGCAGAACCTGCTTTGCGATTACCGGACCGGCGTGGGCGAGCGGCGTGAGTTCCAGTTGGTGGACGGCAGCACGCTGCTGCTCAACACCGACACCTCGGTAAACGTCCGTTTCGATGGCCGCCAGCGGACATTGACGCTGTTGTGGGGCGAAATTCTCGTGACGACCGGGGTCGATCCCTTGCAGCGGCCATTCAAGGTCATCACTGGCCAAGTCGAAGTGCTGGCCCTGGGGACGCGATTCATCGTCCGCGCCCAGGACGACGGCGGTGAGGTGGCGGTGCTGGAGAAGGCCGTGCAAGTCAGTTTGCGCAGCGGCGGGCCAGCCCAGCGGGTCGACGCGGGTGATCGCCTGGGCTTCACCGGTCGGTCGCTGGGTGCGTTTCGCGCCAATGATGTATCGGTGGGTGCCTGGCAACAGGGCAGCATCATCGCCATCGATCGCCCGCTGTCGGCCTTGCTGGTGGAGCTTTCCCGCTATCGCACGGGAATATTGCGCTGCGACTCGGCCATCGGCGACTTGAAAGTCTCCGGCGTTTTCCCCATCGACAATACCGATCTTGCCCTGGCCGCACTCGAAACCGGTTTCTCGTTGCGAGTGACTCGCTACAGCCGGTTCTGGGCCCAGGTGTCGCGTGCCTGACAAGGCCGACGCGCTCCCGTTGGTCCGGTTGAAAATGTTTTTGCACTTTTCCTCGGCATCGTTCGGCTCATCCCTCAGTGAGTTTTCTTGACTGTTTTGGGGGAAGGGACACATGTCTCGCGTGAACACGCCAGGTCGTCTGGCAATCGCAATGAAAATCGGTTTTCTGACCGCCACGTCTTTCGGCGCCTGGGCGGCTTACGCCAGTCCGGTTGCGCAGGCTTCGGTGCCACAACACTCGGCGCAGGCCTACGATATCGGCGCTGGCACCTTGGTGGATGTGCTGACGCGTTTCTCCAGCCTCGCCGGCGTCGCGATTTCGTTCGATGCCGCACAAATGCAGGGGCTGCGGTCGCCAGGCTTGAAAGGCTCCTTTGGCGTGGCCGAAGGTTTCGCGCGCATCCTCGGCAGTAGCGGCCTGCAAGCCGAACCCCAGGCCAACGGGACCTACCGGCTGCGTACCGCACCTGCGCCCGGCTCGGCGCTGGAGCTCGGCACCACGACCATCGACGGCCAACTGCTCACGGCAACCACCGAAAACAGCGGGTCCTACACCACTGGGGCGGTGACCATCGGCAAAGGCGAGCATTCGCTGCGCGAAACGCCGCAATCGGTCACCGTGATCACTCGCAAGATGCTCGACGATCAGAACCTGAACACCATCGAGCAGGTGATGGAAAAGACCCCGGGTATCACCGTCTACGACTCGACCATGGGCGGCAAGTATTTCTATTCCCGCGGGTTCCGGATGTCCGGCCAATACCAGTACGACGGCGTGCCGCTGGACATGGGCAACAGCTATGTCCAGGCCGACAGCTTCAGCAGTGACATGGCCTATTACGACCGGGTCGAAGTCCTGCGCGGCGCTGCCGGCATGATGAAGGGATCCGGCGGTACGTCCGGTGGCGTCAATTTCGTCCGCAAGCGCGGCCAGGCTACGGCGCAGACTGAACTCAGCCTCTCGGGCGGCACCTGGGACAACTATCGCGGGCAGGTCGATACCGGTGGCCCGTTGAACGATGCCGGCACCGTGCGGGGCAGGGCGGTGATCGCCGAGCAGAGCCGGCACTACTTCTACGACGATGCCCGGCGTACGGATCAGGTCTATTACGGCGCCCTGGATATGGACCTTGCACCCGACACCACGCTCGGCCTGGGCGTGGCGTACGAGGATGTCGACGCGAGCCCTTGCTGGGGCGGGCTGCCACGCTACCGCAATGGCCGCGACCTGAAACTCAGCCGTTCCACCTGCCTGGACCCTTCGTGGAACACTTGGCGCAGCCAGCGGACCACGGTCTTCGGCGACCTGCGGCATCAGCTCAACGATGACTGGGCCGTGAAAGTCGCAGGCGTCTATACAAAAAACACCCAGGACACCAAATACGCGTTTGCATCGGGTGCGGTGACGCCGGGGGGCTCTACCACCAATCTGTTGGGCAGCCTGTATGACTACGATCAGGTCGACTACGGCCTCGACGCCTACCTGGACGGCAAGTTCGACGCCTTCGGCCAGCAACATGAATTGATCTTCGGAGTCAACGCCAGTCGTTCGGACAAGGATGATTTCTATTCGGTCGCCTTGTTGCCGCAGAAGCAGAACGTCTTCGACCCGGATCGGCACATCCCGGAGCCGGACGACAGCTACTTCATTGATAATTCGACCCGCGGTGGGCCGGTCAAGACCCTCACCGAACAGCAAGGCGTGTATTCCACGTTGCGCCTGAAACTGGCGGATCCGTTGACCTTCGTTGTCGGCGGTCGGGTGAGTTGGTACAGCTCCAAGAGCGACTCGGTATTTCTCACCGGCGGTACGGAACAGGCCAGGAGCACCGAGACCGGCCAGGTCACGCCATTTGCCGGCGTGTTGCTCGATCTCAACGAACACCTGACCGCCTACGCCAGTTATTCGGATATCTTCACGCCCCAGGGCAACTACCGCTCGCAAAGCGGCTCGGCGCTCAAGCCGCTGGTGGGCGAAAGTTATGAACTGGGGATCAAGGGCGAGTGGTTCGAAGGGCGCCTGAACACGGCGTTCAACCTGTTCCGCACCGTGCAGAAGGATCAGGCTCAGACGGATTACAACTCCACCTGCGCCTCATCGGACGGCTACTGCTACGAGAACGCTGGCAAGGTCCGCGCCCAGGGCTTCGAGGCCGAGATCAGCGGCGAAGCCATCGAGCGCCTGCAACTGCTCGCCGGATATACCTACACCCAGACCAAGACCCTGGACGACATCGACAGCAGCCTCAATGGCGGTTCGTTCAACAGCTATGTGCCGCGCCACGTGCTGCGCCTTTGGGGCGATTACGCCCTCGGTGGCGCCTTCGAGCGGTTCAGCGTCGGCGCCGGGGTCAATGCGCAGAGCGATAATTTCCGCGTATCGCCGCTTAGCGGTGAAAAGATCACCCAGGCCGGCTATGCGGTGTGGAACGGTCGGATCGGCTACCGCATCGATGACACCTGGTCGGTGGCGCTCAACGGCAACAACCTGTTCGACAAGCGCTACTACACCACCATCGGCACCGAAAGCTTCGGTAACTATTACGGTGAGCCGCGCAATTTCACCGCGACGGTGAAGGCGCGCTTCTGAGTGCCGTGGCGAAGGAGCCTGCCCCTCGCCACGGGCGGTTTTCAGTTGGTATCCAGATCGACGTTGCGGGTTTCCCGCAGGCAGATCATCCCCACCACCAGGCTCACGCCGGTGATCACCACCGGGTACCACAGGCCGTAGAAAATATCCCCGGTGTAGACCACCAGGGCGAACGACACGGTTGGCAGGAAACCGCCGAACCAGCCGTTGCCGATGTGGTACGGAAGGGACATCGACGTATAGCGAATGCGGGTTGGGAACAGTTCGACCATCAGCGCCGCCAGCGGGCCGTAGCACATCGCTGAAATGATGATCAGCGCCACGATCAGGGCGACGATCATCGGCCGGTTGATCTGCTGGGCATCGGCTTGTTGCGGGTAGCCCGCCAGGGTCACCGCGCCGCGCAGGGCGGCTTCGTCGTAGCCTTCGAGTTTCACGTCGCCGACGCTGACCTGCACGGTGCTGCCGGCCGGTGCCGCGACGCTGGTGTAAGGCAGGCCTTGCTTGACCAGGAAGGTCTTGACCTTGTCGCAAGGGCTGTCGAAACGCGCCTTGCCCACCGGGTCGAACTGGAAGGTGCAGGTGGCCGGGTCGGCGACGACGGTGATCGGCGCCTGGCGGCTCGCCAGGTCGATGGCCGGGTTGGCGTAATGGGCGAGCGTCTTGAAGATCGGAAAGTACAACGCCGTCGCCAGCAGCAGGCCGATCATCAGCACCGGTTTGCGCCCGACCTTGTCCGACAGCCAGCCGAAGAAGATGAAGAACGGCGCGCCGATCACCACGCTGACAATCAGCAGGCTATTGGCAAGGGCCGGGTCCATCTTGAGAAACTGGGTTAGGAAGAACAGCACGTAGAATTGCGCGGCGTAGAAGGTCACCGCTTGCCCGGCGTTGATGCTGAACAGGGCGATCAGCACCACCTTCAGGTTTTCCCATTTGCCGAAGGACTCGCGGATTGGCGCTTTGCAGCACTTGCCTTCTTCTTTCATCTTCAGGAAGGCCGGCGACTCGTGCAGGCTCAGGCGGATCCAGGTGGAGATGCCCAGCAGCAGGATCGACAGCAGGAACGGAATGCGCCAGCCCCAGACTTCGAACTGGTCACCGGTGAAGTAACGGCAACCGAGCACCACCAGCAGCGAGAGCAACAGGCCCAGCGTCGCGGTGGACTGAATCCAGCTGGTGTGAAAGCCGCGCTTGCCCATCGGTGCATGCTCGGCCACATAGGTCGCCGCGCCACCGTATTCACCGCCCAGGGCCAGACCCTGGAGCATGCGCAATACCACCAGGATGATCGGCGCGGCGATGCCGATGCTCGCGTAGTTGGGCAGCAGGCCGACGCAGAAGGTCGCCAGGCCCATGAGCACGATGGTTGCCAGGAACGTGTACTTGCGCCCGATCATGTCCCCCAGCCGACCAAACACCAGCGCCCCGAAGGGCCGCACGATGAAACCGGCGGCGAAAGCCATCAGGGCGAAAATGAACGCCGTGGTGTCGTTCACCCCGGCGAAGAATTGCTTGCTGATCACCGCCGCGAGGGCGCCGTAGAGGAAAAAGTCGTACCACTCGACCACCGTCCCCAGGGACGAGGCGAAGATGACTTTCTGGGTTTCCTGGCTGGTGCCTGCGCTGCGCGTGGCTTCCAGGGGCTGAACATGTTCAGACATAGCGGTATCCCTCACAGTGATTGTTTTTGTTGTTCCACTGTCGACGCCGGGTTGGGGCGTCTCCTGATTTGACACACTTCCTTGGCCTACTCATTTCCCCTGTGGGAGCGAGCTTGCTCGCGATGGCGGTCTGTCTGTCACCGATGTGGTGAATGTTCCGCCGCTATCGCGAGCAAGCTCGCTCCCACATGGAACTCGGCGATTTCAGACCGTGGCGGGCTCCTTCTGCAGCGTAGCGCCCACGGTGGCCGGCTCAAGCATCATCCGCGCGGCCTTCTCGGCGATCATCAGCGTCGGCGAGCAGGTGTTGCCGGAGGTGATGCGCGGCATGATCGAGGCGTCGGCGATGCGCAGGCCCTTGATGCCGTGGACGCGCAGTTGCGCATCCACCACCGCCTCGCCGTCCTGGCCCATGCGACAGGTGCCCACCGGATGAAAAATCGTCGTGCCGATGCGGGCGGCGGCCTGATGCAGTTCTTCCTCGGTCTGCAGGCTCGGGCCTGGCAGATATTCCACCGGTTTGAAAGCACTCAGGGCCGGCGCGGCGACAATTCTGCGGGTCAGGCGGATGGCGTCGGCGGCGACCCGCAGGTCCTCGGGATGGCTCAGGTAATTGGGTTGGATCGACGGCGCCTCATGAGGATCGGCCGAGCGGATGTCCACGCGACCACGGCTCATCGGGCGCAGGTCACACACCGACGCGGTGAACGCCGGGAAGCTGTGCAGCGGTTCGCCGAAACGTTCCAGGGACAACGGTTGTACGTGGTATTCGAGGTTGGCGGAGGCCTGTTCCGGCCCCGAGCGGGCGAACGCGCCGAGTTGACTGGGGGCCATGGACAGCGGGCCACTGCGGTCGTACAGATAACGCAAGCCCATGCCCATCTTGCCCCACAGGGTGCCGGCGATCTGGTTCAGGGTGCGGGCGTTTTCCAGCTGGTAGATCAGCCGCAGTTGCAAGTGGTCCTGCAAGTTGCCACCGACGCCGGGCAGTTCATGCAGCACGCCGATGCCCAGGCGTTGCAACAGGCTGCGCGGGCCGATCCCGGAGCGCTGCAAGATGCCCGGCGAGCCGACGGCGCCGGCGCACAGGACGATTTCCTTGCGCGCCCTGAAGCTCATGTTCTTGCCCTGCCAGCGGGCGCTGACGGCGTCGGCGCGGTTGTCGCGCTGCAACACCCGATCAACCTCGACGTCGGTCAGTACCGTCAGGTTGGGGCGATTGCCAATCGGTTTGAGGAAGGCCTTGGCCGCGTTCCAGCGCACCCCGGCTTTCTGGTTGACCTGGAAGTAGCCGCAACCTTCATTGTCGCCACCGTTGAAATCCTCGACGCTGGGGATGCCGCTCTGTTCGGCGGCGGTGCGGAAGGCATCGAGAATCGGCCATGACAGGCGCTGGCGTTCGACTCGCCATTCCCCGGCTGCGCCGTGAAGCTCGGAATCCCCCGCGAAGTGATTTTCGCTCTGCCGGAACAGCGGCAACACATCCTTCCAGCCCCAGCCGACATTGCCTTCGGCGGCCCAGCCGTCGTAGTCCGCCGCCTGGCCACGCATGTAGATCATGCCGTTGATGGACGAACAACCGCCCAACACCTTGCCGCGCGGGTAACTCAAGGCGCGCCCTTGCAGGCCGGGTTGCGCTTCGGTCTTGAAGCACCAGTCGGTGCGTGGGTTACCGATGCAGAACAGGTAGCCGACCGGGATGTGGATCCACGGATAATTGTCCCGCCCGCCGGCTTCGAGCAACAGCACCCGGTGTTGCGGACTGGCCGAAAGCCGGTTCGCCAGCAGACAGCCGGCAGGGCCGGCGCCCACGATTACGTAATCGTATTCATCGACGACAGGTTGCATTCGCGACCTCATTTTTTGTTCTTGTGGGATTCATCCTAGTTGTTAGTTTTCGTCAAAAGAATGTTAGTTTTTGCGCAGCGGCTGTGCGTTTATGAACAGTCATGACTTCAGGCGATTCAAGGATGGCTCATGTTCGACTGGAATGACCTGCGCTACTTCCTCGAACTGCAACGCAGTGGCCGCCTGCTGACGGCCGCGCGACGGCTCAACACCACCCATGCCACGGTGGCGCGGCACATCGAGGCGATCGAGAAAAGCCTCGGCACTGCGTTGTTTGTCCAGCACGCCCAAGGGTATGAATTGACTCCGGCCGGAGAAGCGCTGCTCAAGCATGCCGAGGCCATGGAGAACGTCGCGTTGCTGGCCCAGGAAGACATCACCCAATCCAGCGCGCCCCTCGGCAAGATCCGCCTCGGCGTGACGGAAGGGCTGGGCATCATGTTCCTCGCCAGTCGCATGGACGGCTTGTTCCAGCGCTATCCGGGGCTTGAAGTGGAACTGGTGGCCGTGCCGCGGTTTGTCAGCATCCTCAACCGCGAGGCGGAAATCAGCATTCACCTCGAACGCCCGGCGGCCGACCTGCTGGTGACGCGCAAGCTCACCGACTACAGCCTGGCGCTTTATGCCAGCCAGGCTTACCTGGACCGTTCGCCACCGTTACGCAGTCGCGAGGATCTGGCTCGCCATGCCTGGATCGGCTACGTCGATGACCTGCTGTTCAGCCAGGAGTTGATGTTCCTCAACAGCTTTTGCCGAAACCCTCGCGTGGTGTTCCACAGCACCAGCGTCATTGCCCAGCAACAGGCCGCGCGCTCGGGCTTGGGGATCGCCGTGCTGCCGTGCTACATGGCCAGCAGCGATCCGACGCTGGTGCCGCTGCTGCCGGACGAAACCATCCGCCGCAGCTATTGGATCAGCACTCGCCGCGAGCTGCACAAGTCCGTCCGGTTGCGGGTGTTGTGGGATTACGTGGTGCAGTTGTGCGAGCGCGAGCAGGTGTTGTTGCTCCCCTGAGCTCATGCAACACCCCCCCAAAAAAACTGTGGGAGCGAGCTTGCTCGCGATGACGTCGGCACATTCAAAACATAGCTGACGGACAGACCGCTATCGCGAGCAAGCTCGTTCCCACAGAGGGCAGTGCTGGTTGCTCAATCTCGATCGGCCGTTTTCCGGGCGGCAGGCTCAGGGCTGCTTCGCACCCCAGCGGGAGCAAGCTCCCTCGCCACAGGGGGGCATAGCGAATGGGCTGGCCGCCCAAGCCCCCTTTTATGGCCCCCAATGACCTCAAGCCGACGCGCTGGCGTGCCTTAGTGTTGCCCTACAACAAGAAAGGCGCAGCCAAGAGGGCCCCATGCCGGCAACGACATCAGCGATGTGCGCAGTTTCCGCCGGGCGTTCCGACGCTGGACCGGCATGAGCCCGAGTGCGTTTCGCAATGAGGGGCAAACGTTGTAGCCAAGACATTCAGGCCGAGTCTGATTAAACTCCTGCCTTTTGTGAGGGGCTTCATTGCGGAGCCCGGTGGCCTCGATTCCATGAGTCAAACGATGAAAACGGTACGCTGGGGCATGATCGGTTGTGGCAGCGTGACGGAGCGCAAGAGTGGGCCGGCCTTCTACAAGGCGCCCGGTTCTGCACTGGTTGCGGTGATGGGACGACGTTTAGAGGCCGTGTCCGATTATGCTGAACGCCACGGTATCGCCAGGTTCTACACCGACGCGCAGGCATTGGTCGATGATCCCGATGTCGATGCGGTTTACATTGCGACGCCGCCCGACAGCCATTTCAGCTATAGCCTGCTGGTGGCGGCCGCAGGCAAGCATTGCTGCGTTGAAAAACCCATGGCCCTCAATGTCGTGCAGAGCCGGGAAATGCAGCGAGTCTTCAACGCCGCAGGGGTGCATCTGTTTGTGTCGTATTACCGGCGCTCACTGCCGCGTTTTCGCAAAGTGCAGCAATGGATCGAGCAAGGCTGCATCGGTAACATCCGGCATTTGACCTGGACACTGACCAAGCCCGCGTCGTCGGTGGATATCAACGGAGCGGTCAATTGGCGTACCGATCCGGCGATTGCAGGGGGAGGTTATTTCACTGATCTGGCCTGCCATGGCCTGGACCTGTTCCAGTTCCTGTTGGGGGACATTGTCGAGGTAACGGGTTTCGCCGCTCGCCAGAACGGCTTGTACCAGGCGGAAGATGCGGTCGTGGCCAATTGGCGTTTCGCCTCCGGTGCCACGGGCATGGGCTGTTGGAATTTCGTTGCTGACCGACGTGAGGACCGTGTGGAAGTGATCGGCAGTCAAGGGCGGATCAGTTTTTCGGTGTTCGATGATCAGCCGCTGCAACTGTGTACGGACACCTCCGTCAGCCTCGACATTCCTCATCATCCTGAGCATATTCAGTGGCACCATGTACTCGGCATGAATGCTCATATCCGTGGCGAATCGCAGCATCCGGCCGTTGCCGAACAGGCCTTGAAGACCGACTGGGTGATGGACCGCATCCTCCAGCGCTGCTGAAGCGAGCCCACGCGGGCATAACCTAATGCTCAAAGAGTATTTCCCAAGCGTCGGACAGTTTTCTTAAGATCTTGTCATAACTCGTTATGACAAGTGACTTGCTACCCATGCCCGACAACCTTCTTTCCCTCAGCAGCGTGCCGCTGCACACCCAACTGCGCGACGTGCTGCGCGCGCGCATTCTTGACGGTGAATACCCGCAAGGCAGCCAGATGCCCTCGGAAAGCGAGCTCGGCGCGCTGTTTCGCGTCAGTCGCATCACCGTGCGCCAGGCCTTGGGCGATCTGCAAAAGGAAGGACTGATTTTCAAGATCCACGGCAAAGGCACGTTCGTCGCCAAGCCCAAGACCTTCCAGAACGTCAGCACACTGCAGGGCCTGGCCGAGTCCATGACCGGTCGCGGCTACGAGGTGATCAACCGCCTGCGCAGTTTCAAGTTCATCCCGGCGGACAAGTCGGTGGCCGAGCGACTGAAACTGGCGGAAGGCGACGTGGTAACGCAGATCAAGCGGGTGCGGCTGATCAACCGCGAGCCGGTTTCCCTGGAAATCACCTACCTGCCCAAGGCCCTCGGCGAGCGTCTGGAAAAAGCCGACCTGGTGACCCGCGACATCTTCCTGATCCTGGAAAACGATTGTGGCCTGGCCCTCGGTCACGCCGACCTTGCCATCGATGCGGTGCTGGCCGACAGCGACTTGTGCCAAGCACTCGACGTCGAGCCTGGCTCGCCGGTCATGCGCATCGAACGGCTGACCCATGACGCCGGCGGCCAGCCGCTGGACTTCGAATACCTCTACTACCGTGGCGATGCCTTCCAGTATCGCTTGCGGATCGACCGGCAAAAAGGGACGCAGGCATGACCCAGAGCTCCAGGAATATCCTCGAACAGGAATACGACATCGTCGTCATCGGCGGCGGCACCGCCGGCCCCATGGCGGCGATCAAGGCGAAGGAACGCAACCGCGACCTGCGGGTGTTGCTGGTGGACAAGGCCAACGTCAAGCGCAGCGGCGCCATCAGCATGGGCATGGACGGGCTCAACAACGCGATTATCCCGGGCCATTCGACGCCCGAGCAGTACACCAAAGAAATCACCATCGCCAATGACGGCATCGTCAACCAGGCGGCGGTGTACGCCTACGCCACCCACAGCTTCGAAACGATCGAGCAACTGGACCGCTGGGGCGTGAAGTTCGAGAAGGACGAAACCGGCGATTACGCGGTGAAAAAGGTTCACCACATGGGCGCTTATGTGCTGCCGATGCCGGAAGGTCACGACATCAAGAAAGTCCTCTATCGCCAGTTGAAACGGGCGCGAGTCAGCATTACCAACCGGCTGGTCTGCACCCGGTTGCTGACCGACGGGGAGGGCGCGGTGAACGGTGTGATGGGTTTTGACTGCCGCACCGCCGACTTCCATGTGATCAAGGCCAAGGCCGTCATCCTCTGCTGCGGCGCGGCGGGGCGCCTGGGGTTGCCGGCCTCCGGCTACCTGATGGGCACCTATGAGAACCCGACCAATGCCGGCGACGGTTATGCGATGGCCTATCACGCCGGGGCCGAGCTGGCGAACCTGGAGTGCTTCCAGATCAATCCCTTGATCAAGGATTACAACGGCCCGGCGTGCGCCTACGTCACCGGCCCGCTGGGCGGCTACACCGCCAACAACAAGGGCGAGCGCTTTATCGAATGCGACTACTGGAGCGGGCAGATGATGTGGGAGTTCCACCAGGAGCTCGAAGGCGGCAACGGTCCGGTGTTCCTCAAGCTCGATCACCTGGCCGAGGAAACCATCCAGAACATCGAGGAAATCCTGCACAGCAACGAGCGCCCCAGTCGCGGGCAGTTCCACGCCAACCGGGGCACCGATTACCGCACGCAGATGGTGGAGATGCACATTTCCGAGATCGGCTTCTGCAGCGGTCATTCGGCCTCTGGAGTGTGGGTCAACGAGCGCGCCGAGACCTCGGTCAAGGGTTTGTACTCGGCGGGCGACATGGCGGCAGTGCCGCACAACTACATGCTCGGCGCGTTCACCTACGGCTGGTTTGCCGGCCAGAACGCGGCGGACTTTGTCGCTGGCAGGGATTTTTCGGCACTGGATACTCAGCAGATCGAGCAGGAAAAAAACCGCGTCTACGCGCCGCTCGACCGTGCGCATGGCCTGCCGCCGGCCCAGGTGGAATATAAGCTGCGCCGCTTCGTCAACGATTACCTGCAACCGCCGAAGGTCAGCAAAAAAATGCAGATCGGCCTGCAACGCTTCAGCGATATTCAGCGCGACCTTGATCAGCTCAAGGCCCACAACGCCCACGAACTGATGCGCGCCATGGAAGTCAGCGTGATCCGCGATTGCGCCGAGATGGCCGCCCGCGCCTCGCTGTTTCGCGCCGAAAGCCGTTGGGGGTTGTACCACTACCGGGTCGATCATCCGCAACGCAACGACAGCGACTGGTTCTGCCATTGCCATTTGAAGAAAGGCGAGGACGGCGCGATGACCTCGTTCAAGAAAGCCGTCGAGCCCTACATCATCGCCCTCGATGCCGACGAACTGCAGGCCTACGACCGGCTTCGGCTCGGTGCCGACGCGGCGTGAGCCCTATACCCAGAGAGAACTCCCATGGCCTATCAACCCCAGGAAATCTTCTTCCGCTCCAATGCCCCCGTCACCGTGGACGAGGACAAATGCATCGCCCACAAGGGCTGCACGGTCTGCGTCGATATCTGCCCGATGGACCTGTTGGCGATCAACCCGGCCACCCAGAAGGCCTACATGGCGTTCGATGAATGCTGGTATTGCATGCCCTGTGAAAAGGACTGCCCGACGGGGGCGGTGAAAGTGGAGATTCCTTATTTGCTGCGTTGACCGAGCGGACGCCATCGCGAGCAAGCTCGCTCCCACAGGGGATCAAGGCCAGTCGCGGTTGCTATGTACACCCCTGAACCTGTGGGAGCGAGCTTGCTCGCGATGAGGCCCGCCCTAGCACCACAAAAGCCATCCGGTCACCCCCGGACGCACCATTCAGAACACCCCTCGTTTCCCACCGCGCCCTGATCGTGGCGGAGACGAACATCCAATCAATGATTCGAGGGGACACACCCATGTTATTGCGTGCAGCGCTGGCCGGTCTGGTACTGGCTTCATTGACCTTGCCTGCCCAGGCAGAAACCATCCGCATTGCCATCGGCACCCAGGACACCACCATCAACTGCGCCGCCGGCGGCTTGTTGATCCGCGAGCTCGGCCTGCTGGATAAATACCTGCCCCACGACGGCGCGTACAAGGACGCCGAGTACGACATCCAGTGGAAAAACTTCACCAGCGGCGCGCCGCTGACCAACGAGATGGTCGCCGGCAAACTCGACTTCGGCGCCATGGCCGACTTCCCCGGGGCGTTCAACGGCGTGGCGTTCGAGACCGCCGGCAAGCACAGCCTGTTCATCAGCGTGCTGTCGGGCAGCACCCAGGGCAGCGGCAACGGCATTGTCGTGCCCAGCGCCTCGGGCGTGCAGTCCCTCGCCGAGCTCAAGGGCAAGACGATTTCCGTGCCGTTTGCTTCCACCGCCCATGGCATGTTGCTGCGAGCCGTCGCGGCCCAGGGCTGGGATCCACTCAAAGACGTGAACATCATCGCCCAGCCGCCGGAGGTCGCCGGCTCGGCGCTGCAAGCTGGCAAGATCGATGCCCACGCCGATTTTGTACCGTTCGCCGAACTGTTCCCCAGCCGCGGTTTCGCCCGCAAGATCTACGACGGTGCCCAGGCCGGGACGCCGACTTTCCACGGCGCGCTGGTGGATCAGGCCTATGCCAGAAAGTACCCGGAAATCGTCGTCGCTTATTTGCGCGCGACCATCGAGGCCAATCAATTGCTGGCCGCCGAGCCTGAGAAATACAGCGAGCTGATCGCCAAGGTCACCGGGGTGGATGCCGAGGTCAATTACCTGTTCCACGGGCCGCTGGGCGTACAGACCCGCGACCTGACCTGGAAACCCGAATACCGGCAAGCCGTCGGCACCGCGATCGACACCCTCAAATTGCTGAAAAAGGCTGATCGCGGCCTGGACCTCAACACCTTTATCGACGATCAGTACATCCGCGCCGCGTTCAAGGCATCGAGCCTGGATTACGCCGCGCAACTGGGCAACTACGCCCAGACGCCCCTTGGCAACCCCGATGCCTTGACCGGCCAGCCCATCACCGATCCCCGCCATGTGGCGCAGATCTGGGTACGCGGCGAGCCGACAGTGCGTCATTACGCCTCGGCGCAATCGGCCTTCACCGCGCTGGCGAATCTCAAACAGGAAGGCAAGGGCATCCGCGCCGTTTACGCCCAGGCCAGCGACAGTGGAATCAAGCTGCTGGCCGAGCAGGCGTGGTTCGCCAGCGATGCCAAGGGCCAACTCAGCGCGTTCCTGTTGAAAGGGCAGGCTGAGCAATTTGCCACGGCCGAGGGCGGCAAGGTCCTCGATTTTACCGAAGCTACCACCCAGGCAGTCGCCGCCCGATAAACCTGACACCGACCCCTGTGGGAGCGAGCTTGCTCGCGATGGCGTCAGGTCAGTTGAAGTTGAAGTGCCTGATACACCGCTATCGCGAGCAAGCTCGCTCCCACAGGGTCCATTGCGGAGGATAGATTTGTGTACCCATCACCCAAACGCTGGCTCCTGCGAGCCGCTTCCTTGTTGCTCTGCCTGCTGCTCTGGCAGCTCGCCGCCAACGGCCATTGGGACCTCGGCCTGGTGACATTCGCCAACGTCCCGGCCCCGCTGGCGGTGATCGAGGCCGCGCTCGGCCTGGGCGAGTCGGGCCATCTCGTTCGGCACTTGGGCAGCAGCCTGGGCCGGGTCTTTGCCGGGTATGGCGCGGCGTTGCTGGTGGGCGTGGCGCTGGGCCTGGCCATCGGCCGCTCCCGGTGGGCCGAGGACCTGTTGCTGCCACCGCTGGAAGTGCTGCGGCCGATTCCGGCGGTGGCCTGGATCCCGCTGGCGATCCTGATGTTTCCCTCGTCGGAACTGTCGATGGTGTTCATCACCTTCACCGGTGCGCTGTTCCCGATCCTGCTCAACACCGTGCACGGCGTCGAAGGAGTGGACCGGCGACTGGTCGCATCGGCGAAAAGCCTGGGGGCAGGGCGCCGGGCAATCCTGCTGGAGGTGATCCTGCCGGGCGCGGCGCCGAGCATCATCACCGGCCTCGCCATCGGCATGGGCACGTCCTGGTTCTGCCTGGTGACGGCGGAAATGATCGCCGGCCAGTACGGCATCGGCTACTACACCTGGGCGTCCTACACCGTGCAGAACTACCCCGACATCGTCGTCGGCATGTTGCTGATCGGCGTGCTGGGCATGGGCAGCAGTTTGTTGATCAAGCGCCTGGGCGGGCTGTTCACGCCTTGGCACCGACCCCGAGGAAAAGCCTGATGAGCGCGATGCAAACCCCTGAAGGGCGGATCGATATCCGCCAGTTATCCATTGTCCTGGGCCAGGGCGCCCAGGCTTTCGAAGCAGTGCAGGGGCTGGATTGCCAGATCGAGGCCGGCCAGTTCGTCTGCATCCTCGGGCCGTCCGGCTGCGGCAAATCGACGTTGCTCGGCGCGCTCGCCGGGCACCTGCGACCCAGTGCCGGCACGCTGAATGTCGATGCGCTGCCGGTGGCCGGGCCGTCGCCCCAGCGCGGCATGGTGTTCCAGCAGCACACCCTGTTTCCGTGGCGCAGTGTGCGCGACAACGTCGCTTTCGGCTTGAAGATGCGCGGCCAGGGCAAGCTTGAACGATACCGGGCTGCCGATGAAATCCTTGCCCTGGTGGGCCTGGAAGGTTTCGCCGGACACTGGCCGGACCAACTGTCCGGCGGCATGCAGCAACGGGTGGAGATCGCCCGGGTGCTGGTCAACCGCCCGCGTTTGTTGCTGATGGACGAACCTTTCGGCGCGCTGGATGCATTGACCCGGTTGAACATGCAGGAGCTGCTGCTGGACATCTGGACGCGCATCCGCACCACCGTTGTCTTCGTCACCCACGACATCGACGAGGCGTTGTTCCTCGCTGATCGCTTGCTGGTGATGAGCCCGCGCCCGGGCCGGATCATCGAGGACTTGCGCCTGGATTTCCCCCGGCCACGAACCACCGACCTGGTCACCCGCCCTGAGTTTTCCCGATTGAAACGCCATTGCCTCGAGCTGCTGCGCCATGGAGACGGCCGGCAATTGCCGCGCCTCAATCCCCTCGGGCTTCCTCCTGAAACCTCCTTGCCGCGATTTGCCCTATGACTTCTCTATTCGAAAACACCGACAACGATGACATTCTTGCCCTGCAACCACGCCTGACGGACGACGACGCGGGGGTGCGTCGCATCGCCCTGATCGAACTGGCTGACCTGGAGGAACCCGAAGGCCTGCTGTGGCTCGTAGACCGTCTGGCCGAGGATCCCAGCGCCGAGGTGCGGGCCGAAGCCGCGCGCTTGCTCGAAGCCTGGGAGGACGCGCCGGTGGTCGCGGCCCTGTGCCAGGCCCTGACCGATACCTCCCCGACCGTGCAGGCCGCGGCTGCCCAGAGCCTGAGCCTGCTCAAGGGCGAGGCGGCGGGGGAGGTGATATTGCCTTGGACCACCCACGCAGATGCCCGCGTGCGCATCGCTGCGTTCCGGGCCTTGCGCGAGTTGCGCCTGGGCGCTGCCGCACCGGCTGCGATCGCGGCCCTGGTCGACGCCGATGCCGGCGTGCGTCGCGAGGCGGTTGGCGTGCTGGGCTGGCTCAAGCAGCTTGAGGCTCTGCCGGCCCTGGCCCGGCTCGCCAGCGCCGATCCGGACAGCGAAGTGCGCCGCGCGGCCACCGGCGCCCTGGGCCTGGCTGCGGATGCGCAAGTCTTGCCGGCGCTGCGCCAGGCCTTGCGCGACCCGGCCTGGACGGTGCGTGAAGAGGCCGCCACCACGCTGGGCAAAGTGGGTCACGCCGACGCCGGCCCGGCCCTGATCGATGCCCTGGATGATGATTACTGGCAAGTGCGCCTGCGCGCCACCCGCAGTCTTGGCCGCTTGCGTTATGTCCAGGCGTTGCCGGCACTGATCGAAACCCTGGGCCATCGAATCAGCAATCTGCGCAAGGAGGCGGCGTTGGCGTTGGGCGAGTTGAACAATCCGGGAGCGATCCCCGCCTTGCAGGCAGCCCGGGACGATGGCGACCCTGAAGTGCGCAAGGCCGTTCGCATCGCCTTGGGCCAGTTGCAATGAGTCCGTTGACGATCGGCAATTCCCGGGACAAGGGCCAGTTGCGGCTGAGTTGGCCCGATGGTCGCGAGCAACGGCTGGACCCTGTCGAGCTACGCAGGCAATGCCCATGCTCCCAATGCCGGGCGTTTCGCCTGCAAGGGCTGACGGTTCAGGTCGATGCCCGGGTGCGGGTGGTTGAGGTCAATGCCCAGGGGTATGGGGTTCAGCTGGTGTTCAGTGATGGGCACGAGCGGGGGATTTTTCCCTGGGCTTATCTGGCGGGTTTTTAGTTGAATCCAACTGTTCGCAGATTCTTTGTAGGAGATTCTTTGTGGGAGCGAGCTTGCTCGCGAAGGCGGTGGGTCAGCTTGCATGGATGTTGAATGTGTTGAAGCCCTCGCAAAAATTCTCCTACTCGGGAGGAGTGTTGTTCAAAGACGACGATGAATCCCGTGGCGAGGGAGCTTGCTCCCGCTGGGCTGCGCAGCAGCCCCAAAACCATTCAGCAGGATTCATCCGGACAACAGCAGGTTTTTTACGACTGCTGCGCAGCCGAGCGGGAGCAAGCTCCCTCGCCACGGGTTTATCCTTTTCTTGGGGAAAGAGTATTTCCTCCAAAATCAGGCTCGTCAGCCACCCCATGAACTGACTGGCGGCGCTTGTCAGGCAAAACCGACAGGAGTACAAATGTACTCCATGACGACTCTCACTCCCCGCCGTACCGCCATCCTGACCTTCATCCGCGAACGCATCGCCGAGCAGGGCCAGCCTCCCAGCCTCGCTGAAATCAGCGAGGCGTTCGGTTTTGCCTCCCGCAGCGTGGCGCGCAAGCATGTGCTGGCGTTGACCGAAGCCGGTTTCATCGAAGTCAATCCGCACCAGGCCCGAGGCATCCGGCTGTTGAACCAGCCGCCGCGCCCCGAGCTTCTGGACGTGCCGGTGTTGGGTCGGGTGGCCGCCGGCCTGCCGATTGGCGCCGATGCCGAGGTCCACAGCCGCTTGTTGCTGGACCCGGCGATTTTCACCAAGGCGCCGGATTACCTGTTGCGGGTCCAGGGCGATTCGATGATCGAGGACGGTATCCTCGATGGCGATCTGGTCGGTGTACAACGTACGCCCCAGGCCGCCAACGGGCAGATCGTCGTGGCACGCCTGGACGGTGAAGTGACCATCAAGCGCTTCGAGCGAGTCGGCGAGCGCGTGCGCTTGTTGCCACGCAACCCGGCCTACCAGCCGATCATCGTCGAAGCCGACCAGGACCTGGCGATCGAAGGCGTGTTCTGTGGCCTGGTGAGACAAGGCTGATGGGCGCCGTCGTTGCGCTGGACACGCTGTTCAATGGCGGCCAGGTCTGGAGGGGCCGGCCTGCGCCGCCGGCCGCCAGCCCGCAGCCCACCGGTCATGCAGCGTTGGACGCGGCATTGCCCAGTGGTGGCTGGCCGGACGCGGCGTTGACGGAAATCCTCATCGGCGCGCCGGGCGTGGGCGAGTTGCAACTGGTGTGGCCGACCCTGGCGCGGCTGTCGGCGGCGGGGGAACGCATCGTGCTGGTGGCGCCGCCGTTCGTGCCCTATCCCCAGGCCTGGCGAAATGCCGGGGTGGACCTGCGCCAGTTGTCGATCATCCAGGCCGACCCACGGGATGCCTTGTGGGCCACCGAACAATGCCTGCGTTCGGGCAGTTGCGGCGCGGTGCTGTGCTGGCCGCGCCAGGCGGATGACCGGGCTCTGCGTCGCTTGCAGGTCGCGGCGGAAACCGGCCAGACCCTGGCGTTCGCCTGGCGCTCGATCCAGGAAGCGATCAACCCATCCCCGGCGGCCTTGCGCATCGCCATCGATGCCCGCCCGGCACAATTGCGGGTGCTCAAGTCCCGGGGTGGACTGGCCCGTTCGGCGCCGATTGCGTTCACCACGCACACGGGGCATTGAGGTTGCAATGCGCTGGGTCTGTATCCTCTTCCCGCAATTGGCGCTGGACGCCGCGCTGCGCCAGCGCCCCGATCCCGACGAGCCCCTGGCGCTGTTGACCGGTCCGGCCCAGCGCCGGGTGTTGCAAGCGGTCAATGAGCCGGCGCGCGCCCTGGGCTTGCGGCCCGGCCAGACCATGACCGCCGCCCAGGCCCTGAGCAAAGGGTTCGCCACGGCCGAATACGACGCGGCGCAGATCGAGCATTGGCAACAATTCCTGGCGGCCTGGGCCTACCGCTTCAGTTCCCAGGTCAGCGTGCATTACCCGCGCACGGTGCTGTTCGAGATCGAATCGAGCCTAGGGCTGTTCGGGCCCTGGCCGGTGTTCGAGGCTCGGTTGCGGGCCGAGCTGACTGAACTGGGCTTCCGTCATCGCATCGTCGCCGCCCCCAACCCCGTGGCGGCGCGGATGTTGGCCAATGCCCATGACGCCCTGGTCGTGCCCGATGGCGAAACTTTGCAAGCGTACCTGGGGCAAATGCCGGTGGACCGCATCGGTCTGGCCGCCGACGTCGCCACGGCACTGTCGCGCATGGGCCTGCGCCGCCTGGATCAGATCCGGGCCTTGCCTCGGCACACCCTGGCGCGGCGCTTCGAGGCCGATGTGCTCAAGCACCTCGACGCGCTGACGGGCAGTCGTACCCTGGCGCTGTCGTTCTACCTGCCTCCGGACCGTTTTGATGTGCGCATCGAACTCAATTACGACGTGCAGTCCCACCAGGCACTGCTGTTTCCGCTGCGCCGGTTGACCGGTGACCTGTCGGCTTTCCTGTGTGGGCGCGACAGCGGTGTGCAGCGTTTCGACTTGCATCTGGAACACGCCGGTCTGCCGGACACGGTGATCAAGGTCGGCCTGCTCAGCGCCGAGCGAGAGCCTTCGATGCTGTTCGAACTGGCCCGTGGTCGTCTTGAACAGGTACAGGTCGAGGCGCCAGTGCGCGGATTTCGCTTGTGTGCCGACAACCTGCCGAGCTTCGTGCCCCAGCGCCTGGAGTTGTTCGACGAGCGTCCTCAACAGTCCTTGCCCTGGGAACAACTGCGCGAACGGCTGCGGGCGCGCCTGGGGGATGACGCCGTGCTGGGGCTGGGATTCGGTGAGGATCATCGACCTGAGTGCGCCTGGCAGATGACTCCCCAGCCGCGGCAACAGGCATGCCCGCTGCGCGAGGAAGTCCAGCGTCCCGGCTGGCTGCTCGGCGAGCCCCAGGCGTTTCCCGAGGGCCAGGCGCGAATCCTCATGGGGCCGGAGCGCATCGAGTCCGGCTGGTGGGACGGAGCCGACGTGCGCCGCGATTACTACCTGATCGAAACCCGCGCCGGGCAACGCGGCTGGGCCTACCGACCGGTGGGCGAGGGCGGGCCGTTGTGGCTCCAGGGCTGGTTCGCATGAGCATCGAATACGCCGAGCTGCATTGCCTGTCGAACTTCAGTTTCCAGCGCGGCGCCTCCAGCGCCCTGGAATTGTGTCGCCGCGCCAAGGAGCAGGGTTATGCGGCCCTGGCGATTACCGATGAATGCACCCTGGCCGGGATCGTCCGGGCCTGGCAGGCGGCCAGGGAGCTTGGACTGCAACTGATCGTCGGCAGCGAAATCCAGGTCGAGGACGGCCCGAAACTGGTGCTGCTGGTGGAAAACCTCGAGGGCTACCAGACCTTGTGCCGGCTGATCACCCGCGCCCGGCGGCGCAGCGAGAAAGGCTGTTATCGCATCGTCCGGGAAGACTTCGACGAACCTCTGCCGGGTTTGCTGGCGCTGTGGATCCCCGAAGGCAAGGCGCCCGAGGAGCAGGGGCGCTGGCTCCAACAGGTTTTCAACAGGCGACTATGGCTGGCCGTGCAGTTGCATTGCGGCCAGGACGATCGCCAGCGGCTGGCGGACTTGCTCGCATTGGCCGGACACCTGGGCCTTCCCGCCGTCGCCACGGGGGATGTGCACATGCATGTGCGTGGTCGGCGTGCCTTGCAAGACACCATGACCGCCATCCGTCACCACGTCACCGTGGCCGAGGCCGGCCAGCGCCTGCACCCCAACGGCGAACGCCATCTGCGCAGCTTGCAGGCCCTGGCCGATCTCTACCCACGCGCCTTGCTTGACGAAACCCTGGAAATCGCCCGGCGTTGTACGTTCGACCTCGGCCAGTTGCGCTACGAATACCCCCGCGAGCTGGTGCCTGATGGCCACGATCCGGCGTCCTGGCTGCGGGAATTGACCGAGCGCGGCCTGCGCGAACGCTGGGAGAACGGCGCGACAGACAAGGTGCGCGTGCAGATCGACAAGGAATTGGAGCTGATCGCCGAGTTGGGCTACGACAGCTACTTCCTCACCGTGCAGGACATCGTCAGTTTCGCCCGTAGCCGCCACATTCTTTGCCAGGGTCGAGGCTCGGCGGCCAACTCGGCGGTGTGCTACGCCCTGGGCATCACCGAAATCGATCCGAGCCAGACGGACATGTTGTTCGAACGCTTCCTGTCCCGTGAGCGCAATGAGCCGCCGGACATCGATGTCGATTTCGAACACGAGCGCCGCGAAGAAGTCTTGCAGTATGTGTTCCAGCGTTACGGCCGGCATCGCGCGGCGTTGACGGCGGTGGTCAGCAGTTACCATGGCGCCGGGGCGGTGCGCGATGTGGCCAAGGCCTTGGGCCTGCCGCCGGACCAGGTCAACGCGCTGGCCGACTGCTGCGGGCGCTGGAGCGATGAAGCGCCGCCCCTGGACCGCTTGCGCGAAGGTGGTTTCGACCCGGACAGCCCGGTGTTGCGCCGGGTGCTGAGCCTGACCCGGCAACTGATCGGCTTCCCCCGGCACCTGTCCCAACACCCCGGCGGTTTCGTGATTTCCCAGCAACCGCTGGACACCCTGGTGCCGGTGGAAAACGCCGCGATGGCCGAGCGCACCATCATCCAGTGGGACAAGGACGACCTTGATGCGGTCGGGTTGCTCAAGGTGGACATTCTCGCCCTGGGCATGCTCAGCGCGATCCGCCGCTGTTTCGACCTGATCGCCCGTTACCGGGGTGTGCGGCATACCCTGGCGTCGTTGCCCAAGGACGATCGGGCGACGTTCGAGATGATCAGCCGCGCCGACACCATTGGCGTGTTCCAGATCGAATCCCGGGCGCAGATGGCGATGTTGCCCCGGCTCAAGCCCAGGGAGTATTACGACCTGGTGATCGAGGTGGCGATCGTACGGCCGGGACCGATCCAGGGCGGCATGGTGCATCCGTATCTACGGCGACGAAATGGCGAAGAGCCCGTCACTTATCCTTCGGAAAAACTGAAAAAAGTGCTGGGTCGCACCTTGGGCATTCCGTTGTTCCAGGAACAGGTAATGCAGATCGCCATTGTCGCGGCGGACTACACGCCCGGCGAGGCGGACCAGTTACGTCGCTCGATGGCCGCGTGGAAACGCCACGGCGGCCTTGAGCCGCATCGCGAGCGCCTGGCGGAAGGTATGAAGAACAACGGCTACACGCCCGAGTTCGCCGCGCAGATCTTCGAGCAGATCAAGGGCTTCGGCAACTACGGCTTTCCGGAATCCCATGCCGCCAGTTTCGCCTTGCTGACCTACGCCAGCAGTTGGCTCAAATGCCACGAACCGGCGGCGTTCGCCTGCGCCCTGATCAACAGTTGGCCCATGGGTTTCTATAGCCCGGACCAGATCCTCCAGGATGCCCGTCGGCACCACTTGCAGATCCGTGCGACGGACGTGCGCGCCAGCGACTGGGAATCCAGCCTCGAACCCCTGGAGGGCCGGCAACCGGCGATCCGCATGGGCTTGCGCCTGATCAAGGGCTTTCGCGAAGACGATGCCCGCCGTATCGAGACGGCTCGCAGACAGCGGCCTTTCAGCGATGTGGCGGACCTTGCCGAACGGGCTCGACTCGATGCCCGGGCCATGGAACAACTGGCCGACGCCGGCGCGTTGCGCGGTATGGCCGGCGATCGTCACCGTGCCCGCTGGGAAATCGCCGGGGTGCAAAAACAACTGGGCCTGTTCGCCGGTTTGCCCAGCGAGGAGGAACCGCCCGTGGTCTTGCCGACGCCCACGGTGGGGGAGAACCTGTTCGCCGACTACGCCACGTTGGGCACCACGCTGGGGCCGCATCCGCTGGCCTTGTTGCGTCCCGAATTGCGCGCCCGGCGCTGCCGCAGTTCGCGGGAATTGCAAGCGGTGGAACACGGTCGCAACGTCAGCGTCGCCGGGCTGGTCACCGGCCGCCAGCGCCCGGGCACGGCCAGTGGCGTGACCTTCGTCACCCTGGAAGATGAATTCGGCAATCTCAACGTGGTGGTCTGGCGCGACCTGGCCGAGCGTCAACGCAAGGTCCTGGTGGGTTCGCAATTGCTTCGAGTGGACGGGCGCTGGGAGAGTGTCGGTGAGGTTCGGCACCTGATCGCCGGGCGTCTGAGCGACCTGACTGGATTGCTGGCGGGCATCAATGTGCGCAGCCGCGATTTCCGCTGAACCTGAACTGTGGTTAAAACTGGGGGATTTATCGAAACGCCGCACCGCCCCGCTGGGGTGCGAAGCGCCCCCAGACCATGGGGGCCGGAAGGCAGTTGCCCTGATCATTCAAGTCGCCTTCTCGAATGCCTTTTCCGCACAAAATTCCGCAACTGCCTCGTGCCGTAGTCCCTTTCCTTCAGCGAAAAAGACTGTGGCAGTAGGCCTTTTCTGAATTCACCTCAAGTCATTGTGAGCGCATTCAAGCCCCTCCTACACTTCGGCGCCGGAGGGCAAAAACCCTGCGAGTCGGTATGCCACGGGGAGCAAACCGCACAGCCGGGTACCGCCCCTAGACCTACGCAAGGAGCGACCATGCCCCGCCAAAGCGACTTACGCTTCACCTTCAAGCCCTTGAAGGGTGACCCCTTCGAGGTAATCTCCTTCACCCTTGAAGAAGGCCTGTCCCAGCCATTCAAGCTCACCCTGGAACTGGCCAGCCACAACGCCGCCATCGACTTCAATCGGGTGCTCGATCTGGCGGGGCTGTTCACGATCTGGCGCGGCGAAACCCCGATGCGTTACGTCCACGGCCTGGTCAGCTCGTTCACCCAGGGCGACACCGGCTTTCGTCGCACCCGCTACACCGCCGTGGTCGAACCGACCCTTTCGCGGTTTGGACTGCGTTCCAACTGGCGCATCTTCCAGTGCCAGAACGTACCCGACATCATCACCAGCATGCTCGCCGAAAAGCAGCTGACCGACGTTAAAACCTACCTCTGCTTCGAGCACCAACCGCGCGAATACTGCGTGCAAGCCGGCGAAACCGACCTCGATTTCATCACCCGCCTCGCCGCCGAAGAAGGCTTGGTCTACACCTTCGAACACCGCGCCGACGGCCATACGCTGTGGCTCACCGACCGCGTCGGTGGCCTCGGCACCATCGGTACTCATACCGATTGCCCAGTGATCTACCAACCGATGAGTGGCGGCGATGCCCTGGAACCGGCCCTGACCCGCTTCCATTACACCGAACAGGTGCGCACCGCCGTGCAGGTGCAGCGTGACTACACCTTCACCCACCCGCGCTACAACCAGCAGCACACCGCCACCGGCAACCAGGACCTGAACAACCAGCACAAAGACTACGAACGCTACGACTACCCTGGCCGCTACAAACGCGACATCGCCGGCAAGCCCTTCACCAAGACCCGCCTCGCTGCCCTGCGCAACGACGCCAAGCTGGCGCACCTGGCCGGTGACGACGCGCGCCTGCAACCGGGGCTGGCGTTCGACCTCAATGAACATCCGCGTGAGGATTTCAATGATCGTTGGCGCACCATCGCCGTCCAGCATGAGGGCAAACAACACTGCAGCCTGGAGGACGAAGCCTTCGGCAGCGACAGCGGCACGACCTATGAATTGAAGGCCACGGCCATTCGCTGGACCTCGGATTGGAAAGCCCCACTGCGTGATAAACCCTGCATCGACGGCCCGCAGATCGCCACGGTAGTCGGCCCGCCGGGGGAAGAGATTTATTGCGATGAATGGGGCCGGGTCAAGGTGCAGTTTCCTTGGGACCGTTCGGATAAAAACAACGACCAGAGTTCGTGCTGGATTCGAGTGGCTCAAGGCTGGGCCGGTGCGACCTGGGGCGCCATGGCCGTGCCTCGGATAAATCAGGAACTGATCATCAGCTTTTTGGATGGCGATCCTGACCAGCCGATCGCCACGGGGCGGACCTATCGCCAAACCAATCTGCCGCCCTACGAGCTGCCCAAACACAAAACACGCATGACCATCAAGAGCCGCACCCACAAGGGTTCTGGCTTCAACGAGCTGCGTTTTGAGGATGAACTGGGCCACCAGGAAGTATTCATCCACGCCGAAAAAGACAAGAACGTCCACATCAAAAACAACAACGGCATCTTCGTCGGCAACGACCGCAAGGAGCGGGTTGAGCACAACGAAACCGTGTCCATCGGCGACCACCGCACCGAGGACGTCGGCCAGAACGAAACCATCAGCATCGGTGCCAATCGCAGCGTGACCATCGGCGGCAACAAGGCCGAGACCATCAAGCTGGCTAAAGCAGAAACCATTGGCTTGGCCAAGGCACTGACCATCGGCGCGGCGTATCAGACCAGCGTCGGCGCCGCAATGAACACCACCGTGGGCCTGAGCCAGAGCGAGCAGGTCGGCATCCACAAATCAGTGGCGGTGGGTAAGACATTCACCATCGACGCCGGGGATGAATTCAAGGTCACGGTGGGCAAATCCACGCTGGTGATGAAGTCCGACGGCACCGTGCTGATCAACGGCCGTACCTTCGATTTCAGCGCCAGCGGCGCCGTGCAGATCAACGGCAAAGACGTCGATATTAACTGAGGGGCGAACATGGAGTTTCGTAATCTGACGCCCTTCGATGCGTTGTGCTTCAGCGCGCTGGGCATGGACGATCAAGAGTACCCGGTGCTGGTCATGAAAGTAGGCTATCGGTTGTTGCCTATAGACGGGCAACCGGGGCAATTTCGCGCCGAAGTGATGGATGAGGATCCATTGGCGCTGTGCACCGCTGATCGCTACTACGGCGAGGAAGGGTCAAGCAGCGTCTGCGAGGAAAGCGACCTGGCGCCGTTCAAACCTCGTTGTGATGTGATCGTGGTCGGCAATGCTCATGCGCCCCAAGGCCAACCGACCGCACAGTGGACTGCTGGCCTGCGCATCAGTGCGCCAGTGCCACCACTACCCCATGTGGACGTGCCGCTGCCGACGCCGCTGAGTCCTGGCGAACGATTGACCGAGTGTCAGCTAACGGCATGGCAAGCCGCCCGGCAAGAGGCTTTTAAGCAGCGGGCCAACGCGCCGACACGCCATAACTTATTGGACATGCACCTGAAATTCTCTGGCCCTCGCCAGTTTCGCCACAGCTTGTTCGGTGGCTGGCAATTGACTGAGCCGCAACCGGCCACCTTGGTGCCTTTGCGCTGGGAATATGCCTTCGGGGGCAGCAGCGTTGTGATCAACCCCGAACACGCGGTTGATGAAAACACACCGCCGTATTTGCTCAACGAGGTGTGTTACAGCAACCCATTGGGCCGGGGCTGGATCGAAAAGCGCCAGGAAGACCTCGGTTTTCAACTGGACAAGCCGCTGCGCGAACTTCCAGCACCGCAGATCGAGCCCATCAACAAGCCGGTGTCGCGCCTGGATCGGGTTAAACACCCCGAAGGCGAACTCGATGCCCATGGCATGGCACAGTTGGCGTCGAGCTACAAGAACCAACCCGCCGGATTTGGCGTGGTGGGCCGTGCCTGGGCACCGCGCCTGCCATTGGCCGGGCGCTATGACGAAACCTGGCAGCGCGAACGCTGGCCGGGCTTGCCACGGGATTTCGACTTTGCCTACTGGAACGGCGCGCCCGTGGATCAGCAGATGGATTTTCCGCCGCCTGCGTTTCGTCTTGAACTGTTCAATCTGACCAATCCCGACCTCACCCCCGACGGCACGTTGTGCGTCGAACTGCCCGGCCATCGCCCCTTTGTCCTGTTGCGCCTACGCAACGGCGCCATGCTGCCACTGCCGATGCTCACCGACACCCTACGCATCGACACCGAAGCCATGACCTTGGCGCTGACCCACCGCATCAGCCTGCCCAACCACCTGGACATCCGCGTCCTTGAAGCGCGCTTCGAGACGGATCCGAACGCACCGCTGATCAAGCGCACAGCCAAGGAGGTGCTCTGACATGGCCGATAACGTGATCGCCCGCCAGCAGGACAAATGGAAAGTCATCAGCATCGTCCCGGATGTATGCAAGACGCCGATGGGCAGTGCCATCCCGCCGGTGCCTTACCCCGTGACTGCCGAACTGAGAACTGCCACCGGCGTCGCCAAGTCGGTAAGGGCCAACGGTAAACCGCTGGTGGTGTTCGACAAGAGTTTGGTGCCGACCACAAAGGGGGATGGGGCTGGCGCAGCTAAAGGCATCAAGAGCAACACCGTCGGCGGCAAGTGCTACCCGTTGGAGAAGAGCAGCAGCGTGCGGGCCGAGGGCAAATTGTTGGTGCGTCATGACGACATGTTCTGGATGAATGGGGCGTAACGCATGGCCGAACCGATCAATCTAGCCCCGGTACGGGTACACGCGATCAGCGTACCGATGCGTCCTGATCCGACGCAGCTACACAAGTTCGACGAGATGATGCTGCAGGCCAACGGTGACGATACCGTACAGGCTGACCTCTTCGGAACAGATCCGCAGGGCAAGCCCTACCATGAATCTCGCACCTTCAACGAGCAGGAATACGAGCAATTGCGCAAGTATTTCATGACCCGTGAACTGGCGACCCTACCGCCGTTCAGTTCGTTCAAGAGCGGCAATACCATTGGGCGGGTGGTGGGTGAGACGGTGCCTGCGACAGTTCCAGCTTCGCAGGCCAATCCGCCAATAAAGGCCGAAACAGATGCAGAAAAAGGCTGGTGGGGCAGCGCGAGCCCATGGGTTCACGGCGGCTTGGACGCGTTGGGCTTCATGCCTGGACTGGGGGCTATCCCGGACCTGATCAACGTAGGGATTTATGCGGCAGAGGGTGATGCAGTCAATGCTGGCCTCTCAGCAGTCGCGGCGATACCCTTTGCGGGAGATGCAATAAAGGGAGGAGTGCTTGTCGGCAAAGGTGCCCATCATCTAGGCGCGGAGGTAGCACAACAAACGGCACACAAGGCTGCGAAAGAGGCAACAGAACGAGCGGAACGAGAGGCTTCGGAACGACTTTGGAAAAATGCAGTAGAACACCCCATGGCAGGGCAGTCTGCTACCTCCAAAGCCGAAGGCGGCGGGAAAATAAAACAACGAACAACATTTGATGTTGAATGCTTCAATCTGCCTGAAGGAGCAAACGAAGATGAATTTATCCGTCAGCTTAAAGAACAAGAAGATGCACTCAACGCAATGGACGCAGACACGCTGATTTCACGCAGAAAGGCCATAGATGATGCGGGGGGAACTGAAGCTCTTCGAGACAAAAAGGCCCAACGCAAAGCAAGGAAGAATTACGAAAGAAAACGCTTGAGTGACCTGCTCGCCCAAGACGTCGATGCTAATAAAGCGAAAAAAATCGTGTCTACAGAGCTTAAAGAACTAGCAGCAACACATATCTTAGATATCATTGCAGGCGGCAATCCCAGCGATGTCACCATGGGAGATAAAAGAACCAACTCTTCAGTTGGCGCACAATGGAAGGGACGCAGATCCCAATCGATTGAGAACCATGCAAAGGAAATGGCAAAAGCCGGTACAGGCAAAGAAAAAATGAAAGTAAAACTCAAAAGATGCTGAGGACGTAAACAGTGAGCAAATTAATAAATTTTATAATCGAAGCAAACGGAGCACCAAAAAAAATTGCCCATCTCACTCAGGAGGAGCTAAGCCAACTACCGACCACTCTACCAAATTGTCTTTTTGAGTTATATCAAAGCCACGGTCGCTTCACTCTCCAAGACGGGCGTTTACAAACCTGCCATCCAATTGACTTCAAAGGTCTTCTTTCAATAATTTTTGCCAACGACCAAGTTTTCAACAAGGACAACTGTCACGCATTCGCATACTCCGCGTTCGGGACACTTTATTTTTATCACGACCTATATGGCTGTGGAGAAATTGACTTGATAAACGGCCACTTATACAGCGCAAATCTTACATCGCCGCCCAAGACTACTTCAAACCTGGAAAACACGATTTACTTGCCTTTTGCACTAGATTGCGAATCCTTAGATTTTTTCGACATTGAAGACGCCCCACTTTTCTCACGCGCGAAAAGAAAGCTTGGACCGTTAGAGGTTGGCGAATGCTATGGGTTCTTCCCCGCATTATCAATGGCAGGATTAGCGCACATAGACAATCTTAAAAGAGTAAAAGCAATTGAACACCTTTCAATTATCTCCCAAACGCAGGAACTGCACCTTATTGACTCTACTGGTTACGGGGCATCAAACATCATTCGAAAAATTGGCAAATAACCAGACTACTTTACAACGTTGATCCTCAGAACTGACGCCGACGTACGGATTGACGTAACCGAGCTACCCTAGCCCGGCCCTTGATGACGAACCCGCTGAGCCATTCAGACATCGCGTCTATTATTGGCCAGCTTCGTTCATATAACTTCCTGAGGGGAGCGTTCGCCGGGATGCCGCTTTATCTTGACACCCGTATTGGTATGGTGCGCCGATCAATCAGCAGATCGCCTTCAGCTCGGCTTGGTGAACCTGTTCCGTCCAGCATGAGGGCAAACAACACTCCAGCCTGGAGGAAGAAGCCTTCGGCAGCGACAGCGGCACGACCTATGAATTGAAGGCCACGGCCATTCGCTGGACCTCGGATTGGAAAGCCCCACTGCGTGATAAACCCTGCATCGACGGCCCGCAGATTGCCACGGTGGTCGGCCCGCCAGGGGAAGAGATCTATTGCGATGAATGGGGCCGGGTCAAGGTGCAGTTTCCTTGGGATCGTTCGGATAAAAACAACGACCAGAGTTCGTGCTGGATTCGTGTGGCTCAAGGCTGGGCCGGTGCGACCTGGGGCGCCATGGCCGTGCCTCGGATAAATCAGGAACTGATCATCAGCTTTTTGGATGGCGATCCTGACCAGCCGATCGCCACGGGGCGGACCTATCGCCAAACCAATCTGCCGCCCTACGAGCTGCCCAAACACAAAACACGCATGACCATCAAGAGCCGCACCCACAAGGGTTCTGGCTTCAACGAGCTGCGTTTTGAGGATGAGCTGGGCCACCAGGAAGTGTTCATCCATGCCGAAAAAGACAAAAACGTCCATATCAAAAACAACAACGGCGTCTTCGTCGGCAACGACCGCAAGGAGCGGGTTGAGCACAACGAAACCGTGTCCATCGGCGACCACCGCACCGAGGACGTCGGCCAGAACGAAACCATCAGCATCGGTGCCAATCGCAGCGTGACCATCGGCGGCAACAAGGCCGAGACCATCAAGCTGGCTAAAGCAGAAACCATTGGTTTGGCCAAGGCGCTGACCATTGGCGCGGCGTACCAGACCAGCGTCGGCGCCGCCATGAACACCACCGTGGGCCTGAGCCAGAGCGAGCAGATCGGCATCCACAAATCAGTGGCGGTGGGCAAGACATTCACCATCGACGCCGGGGATGAATTCAAGGTCACGGTAGGCAAATCCACGCTGGTGATGAAGTCCGACGGCACCGTGCTGATCAATGGCCGCACCTTCGATTTCAGCGCCAGCGGCGCCGTGCAGATCAACGGCAAAGACGTCGATATCAACTGAGGGGCGAACATGGAGTTTCGTAATCTGACGCCCTTCGATGCGTTGTGCTTTAGCGCGCTGGGCATGGACGATCAAGAGTACCCGGTGCTGGTCATGAAAGTGGGTTATCGGTTGTTGCCTATAGACGGACAACCGGGGCAGTTTCGCGCCGAAGTGATGGATGAGGATCCACTGGCGCTGTGCACCGCTGATCGCTACTACGGTGAGGAAGGGTCAAGCAGCGTCTGCGAGGAAAGCGACCTGGCGCCGTTCAAACCTCGTTGTGATGTGATCGTGGTCGGCAATGCCTATGCGCCCCAAGGCCAACCGATCGCACAGTGGACTGCTGGCCTGCGCATCAGTGCGTCGGTGCCACCACTGCCCCATGTGGACGTGCCGCTGCCGACGCCGCTGAGCCCCGGCGAACGGTTGACCGAGTATCAACTGGCCGCGTGGCAAGCCGCTCGCCAAGAGGCTTTTCAACGCCGAGCCAATGCGCCGACACGTCGTTACCTATTGGACAAATATCTTAATTTCACTGGCCCTCGGCAGTTCAACCACAGCCTGTTTGGTGGCTGGCAACTGACCGAACCGCAACCGGCCACCTTGGTGCCTCTGCGCTGGGAATATGCCTTCGGGGGCAGCAGCGTAGTCATCAACCCCGAACATGCGGTTGATGAAAACACGCCACCCTACCTGCTGAACGAGGTGTGCTACAGCAACCCGCTGGGCCGGGGCTGGATCGAAAAGCGCCAGGAAGATCTGGGCTATCAACTGGACAAACCACTACGCGAATTGCCTGCGCCGCAGATCGAACTCATCGACCAACCGGTGTGGCGCCTGGAGCGGGCCAAACATCCCGAGGGCGAACTCGACGCCAACGGCATGGCGCAGGTCGCGGCCAGCTACAAAAATCAGCCCGCCGGATTTGGCGTGGTGGGCCGTGCCTGGGCTCCGCGCCTGCCCTTGGCCGGGCGCTATGACGAAACCTGGCAGCGCGAACGCTGGCCGGCCGATATTGCCAGCGGCGTTATTAGTCTCGCTCGGGGAGACTACGTGGGCGCAGGTCTTTCGCTGCTCTCGGCGATCCCGTTTGTTGGCTATGCGGGCACCGCTGGCAAGGCCGCCCGATACAGTGCGAAGATGGCCGAGGTATCGGGCAAAGCGGGTAAGGAGGTTGCAGACAACGCCGCGAAAGAAGCGGCGGAGAAGACAGCCAGGGAAACAGCCCGTAAACAGGAGCAAGGGGCAAAGATCAAACCCAAAAAACTGCCGAAGAAAAAGCCAGAGTGCTTCGACCCACGGAAGTCCAAAAAATATAAGAAGATGAGCGAGGCCGAACAGAAGGAATATCTACGCGAATACGCTCGGCAGCTCAAACGACAGGAAGACGCCATAAACAACATGTCGGCCAAGAACTTTGCCAATGCTCGAAGTAAGTTCAATGCAGCCAAAAAAGCGTCGCCTAATAATGAGGGGCGAAATCTCAAGGCTGCCGCAGCTCAGGATGCTTATCGGAGTGAGCGTGCAGCAGAAATTAAAGACAGCATTTATGAGAGCATCATCAATAAGAATCCAAAAAACGATCCGAGGGTAGCTGAATCCAATGCAGCCGTCCGAACCAAAGCAATCATGGATTCCTTAGCAGCGCTGCACGAACCAGACATGGTGGCAGGTGGTTGGCATGAACCCAAACCATCAGCGTTGGGCAGTAAAGGCATAAATAGCGCCATTGGCGGAAGCTGGAGTCAAAAAGGGCGAGCAAAACTACTGGAAGATGCTGCCAATAACGCAGTCGCTCGCGGCGATGACTCAGACATAATGAATGTGGAACTGACAGTCTGTCCTTCTGACAAGAAAGGAAAGTGAACATGAAAGACCCCCATTTCGAATACTTCATCGAGAAGTTTGGCGAAGCCACTTACAGCACGCCTGTTTCAGAAACCACCCTTGCTCAATGGGCCGACAAGCTTCCTCCCATCTTGATCACTTATTGGCGTGAAGAAGGCTGGGCAGGATATGCAAACGGTCGAGTGTGGACAGTGAATCCCGAAGAATATGAGGACATCAAGCATGTTTGGCTTGAGGAGACACCGTTTACCAGTATAGACAACTTCCACGTGATCGCACGCAGTGCGTTTGGCAACCTCTATTTATGTGGAGAGAAAACAGGAAGAAGCGTCACAATTGCCTGCTCTGATAACGAAATACTAGCGTTGAAAAATAAGTTAAAAACCAAACCTTTGCTTGAGCAAGACTCTTCAATTCAATCATTCTTTGGTTCCCGCGAGCCAGAGGACTTCGACTACCAAGACATCAACGGAAAACTACTGTTTGAACGCGCCTTAAAGAAGTACGGCCCACTTGAGCCCGACGAAATGTTCGGCTTCGAACCTGCGCTTGTCATGGGTGGAAGCGCGACACTGGATAACCTTCGTCGTATTAAGCTGGATCCACACCTTCACATGTTGCGTCAATTCGACAGTCCGACTCTTCCTTTCTCCAACGTCGATTTCGACAAACTCATGAAATAAACAAGAACGGAGAACCGGGCACGCATTGCACAGATTGGGATGCTCTGAAATAGCCGGATATCTCCGGCTATTTACGTGCAAAAATCTCGACTGATCTGATACCCGTTTTGAAAAAAATTGAGGTGAGTCAGACCTGCCGCCGCTATCAGGCCAAGCCAAACCGGGAAAATGCAATCATCGCCGACTGGCTAGTCAGGCTGACCGGTGCTTATCGCGACTGGCCCTTTTAGTTTATTTAAGCCAGATGGACACTAAGGAAACAACAATGAATATTGACAAAAATTAAGCAGAAGAAGTATTTGATGACTTCCTAATCGCAATGGACGACCAAACTGAATAGCTAGCTGATGAATCAGAAAAATACAATATTAAACTGACAAACTCACCCAGCACACCTGATTTACTCGAAAATCTATTCAACCTACTCTCGGCAGGGATGAACGAAGATGATACTGCGAGTCTGATTGTAATTTTCGGCAGGTTACCTTGGTGAGTTCGTACGACTTAATCATGGAGGGCTATGGACTCTACCTCTTGATGACAAACACAACGTCAACTTCAACACCCCAGTAATCACTGGCCACTCCCGTGTGGAAGGACTAGAGTTCGCTCCAATTCGAGTTATACGGGCGTATTCTCTTCGAAGGAACGAGGGTGCTATTCGTCGAGCTATAGAGAATCATATTAACCCTCAAATATTGGATCTGAGCCAAGAAGCCGCGGAGGAGGTTAATAATACAAGTCAAACGCCGGACAACTGAGTTTGTTATTATCAATTACCCACACGCTCAGACTAAGTCGACTTACCACAAGTTCAGCTGGAACTGGTCAGCCGCCACCCGGCTATCGACTTCTTCCGCATGCTCGACCTGGCCGCGGTGTTCACCATTTGGCGCAACAACATTCCGGTACGCTACGTCCACGGTTTGGTCAGCCTGTTCCAGCAGGGTGACACCGGCTTTCGCCGCACCCGCTACACCGCCGTGGTCGAACCCGCATTGGCGCGTTTAGGCTGCGTTCCAATTGGCGCATCTTCCAAGGCTAGACTGTGCCCGACATCCTCAGCAGCGTGTTGACTGAGCAACAGCTGACCGACATCCGCAGCGAGATCTGTTTCGACCACCAGCCGCCGCTGCTGCAGAAGGATTACAAGTACGACGTCGGCGACAAACTGACGGCCGACCTACTGACGCAGCGCCCAGGCGCCAACCGCCCGACCGCAGCGGCCAATGACTATAGCCTGGCCGGCGCAAAGGCTTCTGCATGAACCAATTGCCAACCCCGCGCTCGAAGCACTAGCACAAGGGACTTGTGGTATGCCGCTTCCCTGCTGGTAGTTTGAGGTGAGAGTCGTTCCATGAAGTTCTTATCCCAGAGTAACGGGTGTCCCGGTTGGGACGGTGAGATGGCCCGACGTATCCGGGCCTACGATTGGAGTCGCACCGATCTGGGCGCGATCGAGTACTGGTCCGCCAGCCTGCGCAGCGCTGTTCAGTTGATGCTGGCTTCGCCCTTGCCGATGGTCATGTTGTGGGGCCGCCAGGGCTTCATGATTTATAACGATGCCTATGCCGAGTTTGCCGGTGGCCGTCACCCGTACCTGTTGGGGCGCGCGGTGGAGCTGGGTTGGCCAGAGGTCGCTGATTTCAATCGCCATGTACTCGACGTGTGCCTGGCTGGCGGCACCTTGTCCTACCGCAGCAAGGAACTGGTATTGCTGCGCGACGGCAAGCCCGAAGACGTCTGGATGGACCTCTATTACAGCCCGGTGCCCGACGATGATCATTCGCCGGCTGGCGTCCTGGCGATCGTCGTGGAAACCACCGAACTGGTGCTCAGCGAGCGGGCCCGACAAGAGGCGGAACGCAGCTACCGTGCGGTCAACGAGCGTATTCAGTTGGCGCTTTCGGCCGGGCCGTTGCTGGGCTCGTTTGTCTGGGATATCCCGGCCGACACACTGTCCGGCGACGAGCGTTTCGCCCGTACGTTCGGCTATCCGCCCGAATGTTCGCTGGATGCACTGCCCATCGAGATCGCTCGCGAGCGCATCCATCCGGATGATCTTGCCGACGTGGAGCAACGCGTCGACTTGACGGTGCGCACGGGCGCGCCCTACAGCGCTGAATACCGTGTGCGCCGTGGCGAGGGCGAATACCTCTGGGTGCTGGCCAGCGGCCGCTGCGAGTTCGATGCGTTGGGCAAACCCCTGCGTTTTCCCGGTGTGCTGATCGACATCAATGAGCGCAAGACTGCCGAAGCGTCGTTGCTCAAGTTCACCCGCGATCTGGAACAACGGGTCGCCGATGAAGTACAGGCGCGGCTGGCGGCTGAAGAACAGTTGCGCCAATCGCAGAAGCTCGAGGCCATCGGCGGGCTTACGGGGGGCGTGGCCCACGACTTCAACAATCTGCTCCAGGTGATCGGTGGAAACCTGCATTTGCTGGCTCGCCACGAACCCGACAATCCCAACGTGCAACGGCGGGTCGGGGCGTCCATCGAAGCCGTGGAGCGAGGCGCCAAGCTGTCATCGCAACTATTGGCTTTTGCCCGGCGCCAGCCCTTGTCCCCGGCCGTCTACAACCCACGGCGCATCTACGATGGCCTGGGCGAATTGTTGCAACGGGCACTGGGGGAAACCATCCGGATCGAGGTGGCGTTGCCGGATGAGCCTTGGTGCATCCATGTCGACCGCAACCAATTGGAAAATGCCCTGTTGAACCTGGCGATCAACGCCCGCGATGCCATGGGCGGCGAAGGGACTATCTGCCTGATTGGCGAGAATATCGCACTGGATGAGTCATCATGCGCCGGTAAAGGTGTTGCGGCTGGCGATTACGTACGGCTATCGGTGACCGATTGTGGCGCGGGCATGGCGCCTGAAGTCCTCAAGCAGGTTTTCGAGCCGTTCTTCACCACCAAGACCGACGGCCACGGTACCGGACTCGGGTTGAGTATGGTGTTCGGGTTCGTCAAGCAGAGCGGCGGCCATATCGAGATTTCCAGCCATCCGGGAGAAGGCACCCAGGTGCACATGTACTTCCCGCGCAGCCATAGGCCCGAGTCGGAGGAGCAGACGCACCACCGCACGCATCAGTCGGGCTTGCAGGAAACCGTCCTGGTGGTCGAGGACAACGATGACGTGCGCAGTGCCTCGGTGGAATTGCTCAAGCTGTCGGGTTATCGGACCCTGACCGCAGCGAATGGCGACGAGGCCATGAAGCTGTTGCTGGAAGGCATCTCGGTCGACCTGATCTTCACCGATGTGGTCATGCCCGGGCTGATCAAGAGTTCCGACCTGGCCGCCTGGGCCAAGGTCCAGTCCCCGCCGGTGCCGGTGTTGTTCACGTCGGGGCACACCCGCGACATCATCTCGCGCAATCATCAGTTGAGCCCGGACACCCATCTGCTGAGCAAACCCTACAGCCCGGATGCGCTGACCCGGATGGTCAGGTCGGTACTGGGCGGCTGAGCATGCTGCAAAAGAATGGAACCCAGCCGCCTTGCCACCTTCGAATAACCAAGGCCGTCGATTGAACCGGCCCTGTCATGAACGAGGTGTCCAATGAGCGATCCTGCAAATACCCAGCAACAAGGCCAGACGCAGACCCAGTCTTCGCGTAACGATCCGGCCGTCGATCCCCAAGCGCCGGGCAACCCGCCCGCCGGTCCGGCTGGAACGCACCAGGCTCACAGCGCTGCCAGCGAGGTCGATCAGAAACAACATCACCAGGACAACGACAACACCTACAGCCCTGGCTTCAAGCCAGAGCCGGATCGACCTGGCCCCGGCGACAAGACCGACGCCGACATCGATACCGCCGACAGCTAGCCAACAAAAAGCCCGACTCGATAGTCGGGCTTTTTCATGCATTGCTTTGAGTTATTTACTAGGATGCGCGGCCTGGAGCTTCTTGGCCATTTCCAGGTGGTGCTGCAGGTCGGGCAGCATTTTCTGGGCAAACGCCTTGAGTTCGGTATTGCCGGGCTTCTTGTCGTCGGTGACGGTCTCGGCTTCCTTCTTGAACAGGGCGATGGTTTCTTCATGGGCCATCACCTGGTTATTGGCGAAGGCTGGATCGAAGGACTCGTCACGCACATCGAGAATCTTGGCCTTGGCCTTTTTCATCAGCGTGGTGTCATCCGGTACTTCGATGTCGTGTTTTTGCGCCAGCGCCTTCAGCTCTTCGTTGGCTTTGGTGTGGTCGGTGATCATCTTGTTGGCGAACTCCTTGATGTCCGCCGATTGGCTTTTTTGCAGCGCCAGTTTGCTGGTTTCGATTTCCGCTATGCCGTTGGCCGCCGCGTTATCGACAAAGTCGTTGGACGTCGCGGCCCATGCCATGCCCATGCTGGTACTCAGGGCAACTGCAAGGCCGAGTTGACGCAGGGTAAATCTGTCCATAGGTAAGTCTCCACACAGGTTGTACGAGTGTTCTTGTGGTCACTGTTCAATGGAGAGCGGGAAGGGGCCGAAGGTTTGATCGGAGCGCGGCGCGGCACGACGAACGGTCACCGCTGGTCGGATTGGCGGTCGACAGAAGCCGACCGGCAAGGCCATGCTGGTGACAGGCAGTGCCATGAAAAGCACTCGCCACCGAACCAACCAAAGGAGGTGCTCCATGCCGGTGTCCCATGATCTTTGCCAGGATCTTGATTGCACAAAAGACCACATCCAGCAGAAGCGTAGCGAGGATCCGACGCTCGACGAATTGCTCAAGAAGTATGCGCGAATCGACGCCGAGGTCGTGAATGCCGAGAAGCCGCCCGTCACGCTGTCCGATCCTGCTTTGGAGACACTCAAGAAAGAACGCTTGCAGACCAAGGACAAGATCGCCGAATTGATGCGGGCGTAGTCCAACCAGGTTGTACGGGCCCTTTGTTCTGCAAAGGGCCTTCTGACAGTAAGCGCTTGTGTGGCGAGGGAGCTTGCTCCCGCTGGGCCGCGAAGCGGCCCCATCCTGATCTCTCAGCCCAGCGGATCCCAACGCTGGGACCAGTCACTGCCAGCCTTGACGATCCCCCGCAGCACCTCGAACGCCTGCTGCAATGCCGCCGAATCGCGGTCCCTGGAATACACCAGGTAGGTCGGGTAGTTGAACTCCGGCGCCTTGGGCACCCGCTCCAGAATGCCGCTGTCCAGGTAGCTCTGCACGACCCGGGTGCGGAAGTAGCCGCTACCGCCGTTTTCCAGAATATATTGCAGCGCCAGTGGACCGAGATTGAAGGTCACGGCGGCCTTGGCCTTGTCCGGAAGCGCCGTGTCGTGCTGGCGCCGGAAGTCCGCGCTCCAGTCGATGTACACGTAGGGCTCGGGGCGAGCGGCCAGGCGCACCAGGATGAGTTTTTCCTCCAGCAACTGCTCCACCTGCAATCGCGGCCAGTACTCGGGCTGATAGACCACCGCCGCATCCAGCAGACCCAGCTCCAGTTGCTGCAAGAGTTTTTCACCGTCGCGGATGTCCATGCGCAGGGCATGGCCGGGGATTTTTTGGCGCAGCTCCCCCGCCCAGGCAAGCATCAGGGGATTGCACAAACTGACCTCGCCACCGAGATGCAAGACGTTGCGATAACCCTCGGGCAACGGCAGGTCCCGGCGGGCGGCCTCCCACGTCTGTACGAGCTGGTTGGCGTAGACCACGAAGGCTTCGCCATCGGCGGTCAGTCGCGCACCGGCACGGTTACGCACGAACAGCGCGCAGCCGAGCTGGCTTTCGAGCTTCTGGACCCGGGCGGTTATCGCCGTCTGGGTGACGTGCAGTTTTTGCGTCGCAGCGGCGAGGCTGCCGTGGCGGACGATTTCCAGGAAGGTACGGGCGAGGTCGATGTCCATGGTCGGGCCGAAGCGGGTGGAGCGGGCATTGTAAGAGCTGGCCCAGCTATCCGATACCATCCACATCCCTGTGGGAGCGAGCCTGCTCGCGAAAAACAAAAATCCCGCCACAAGGGCGGGATCTGGTTACAGCCAGGGCGCGACCCGATCTCAGGACGGGAACAGCTCGGACAGTTTCATCGACAGCATCATGTCGCCTTCAACGCGCAGCTTGCCGCCCATGAAGGCTTGCATGCCGTCGGTTTCGCCGCTGACGATGTCCTTGAGGGTTTGGCTATCCAGGACCAGCGTGCAGTTGGCGTCGGGGTTCGCGCCTTCCTGGATGTCGCAGGTGCCATCCTTGACGATCAGGGCGTACTGCTTGTCTTCGTCAGTGATATTGAAACCAAATACCAGGTCCAGGCCGGCAGCGGCGGCTGGGTTGAACTTGGCTTGCATGGCTTTTACGGCGTCGGCTACGGAGGTCATTGTTTCGATCCTTATTTGAGTGGTACAGCAAGGGTCTGCAAGTAATCCGGCCTCAGCGGAAGGTGATGAGGTCCGGGGTCTTCAGCAGTTGCAGATGCGCATGACTGTTGAAGGAAGCCAGGGCCACCTCGCGGCCTCTGAATTTCAGTTGGTTGAGCGAGGTGTTGACGATCTGCCAGTTCAGCTCGAAAGCTTGCCGGGCAGGTATCTGGGTGATCAGGTGAAGCAGGGCGGTGATGGTCCCGCCGGAGGTGAACACGGCGATCTTGTGGGTCTTGTCGGCCTTTTCTAGGATGCGGTGCAGGCCGGCCTGGACCCGCTCGACAAAGCCCAGCCAGCTCTCCAGCCCGGGCGGGTCATACTGGCCGCTGAGCCAGCGTTCGACGATCAAGGCAAAAATGCGCTGGAACTCTCCGCGGTTCTGCGCCGCGTTGCGCAGGATATGCAGCGCTTCGGGCTCCTGGGGCAGCATGTCCGGGAGCAGCGCGCGGATCACCGCGTCGGCATCGAATTCGTTGAACGCCGCGTCGATTTCCACCTCGGGAACCGGCAGCCCGACAGCGGACATCGCGCCCAGCGTGCCGATAGCGGTGTCCTGCTGGCGACGCAGGTCGCCCGAGAGGCAGCGATCGAACACGATGCCGAGCTCCGCCAGGTGGCCGCCGAGCACTTGGGCCTGGCGTATGCCATTGGGCGAAAGGACATCGTAGTCATCCGCACCAAAGGAGGCCTGGCCATGTCGTATCAGATAAATGCTGCCCACGTCCGCGTCATCCCGGTACGTTGAAGGTTTGGCGAGGTTATGAGGATGGCGGAGGGCTGTCAACGAAAAAACATACGCTCGTTTGAAATGACCGTTACAGGCCCGTCCGGACTCACTCGCGTTACGGTAACAGCAGGTTTCATGGCTGGCAGCGGGGCAGGCGCATGGGTATGCTGGGACCGTTACGCGCCTGCGTTCAGTGGCGCATTGCATTTAAGGAGTCGCTGTGGAGTTTTTTGTCGAATACGCCGGTTTTCTGGCCAAGACGGTGACGCTGGTGATCGCCATTCTGGTGGTCATGGCCAGTTTTGCTGCGTTGCGCAGCAAGGGACGGCGCAAGTCGGCCGGGCAGTTGCAAGTCAGCAAGCTCAACGATTTCTACAAGGGCTTGCGTGAGCGTCTGGAGCAGACGCTGCTGGACAAGGACCAGCTCAAGGCGCTGCGCAAGAGCGAAGGCAAGGCCGAGAAGGCCGGGAAGAAACAGAAAGACAAACCGGCGGCCAAGCCCCGGGTGTTCGTGCTGGACTTTGATGGCGATATCAAGGCTTCCGCCACCGAGAGCCTGCGTCACGAAATTACCGCGCTGCTGACCCTGGCGACCCCGAAGGACGAAGTGGTCCTGCGCCTGGAAAGCGGTGGCGGCATGGTCCACAGCTACGGCCTGGCCTCGTCGCAACTGGCGCGGATCCGCCAGGCCGGCGTGCCGCTGACGGTGTGCATCGACAAGGTTGCAGCCAGCGGCGGCTACATGATGGCGTGCATCGGCGAGAAGATCATCAGCGCCCCGTTCGCAATCCTCGGCTCCATCGGCGTCGTGGCCCAGTTGCCCAACGTCAATCGCCTGCTGAAGAAACACGACATTGATTTCGAAGTGCTGACCGCCGGCGAGTACAAACGCACATTGACGGTGTTTGGTGAGAATACCGAGAAGGGCCGGGAAAAATTCCAGGAAGACCTGGACATCACCCATGAATTGTTCAAGAACTTCGTGTCCAACTACCGCCCGCAGCTGGCTATCGATGAAGTGGCAACCGGCGAGGTCTGGCTCGGTGTCGCCGCGCTGGAGAAACGCCTGGTGGACGAGCTCAAGACCAGCGATGAATACCTGGCCGAACGGGCCAAGGGTGCCGAGCTCTATCACCTGCACTATGCCGAACGCAAAAGCCTGCAGGAGCGCATCGGCATGGCGGCCAGCGGTTCGGTGGACCGGGTGCTGCTGAGCTGGTGGAGCCGCCTGACGCAGCAGCGGTTCTGGTAATCCACTGAAGTCGCACCAACATTGTCCCCTGTGGGAGCGAGCCTGCTCGCGAAGACGGCGGTGCATTCGCCATGGATGCCAGCTGATCCACCGCTTTCGCGAGCAGGCTCGCTCCCACAATGGTTTCGAGTCGAGACCAATGAAAAAGCCCTGACCCGGTACACCCGGATCAGGGCTTTTTCATACTTCAACTATCAGCGGCGGCGAAACAGTGGCAACGGTTCGTCAGTGGCCGCCTGGTAGGTCACCGAAAAGTCCTTGAGGCTTTCGAGGGCTTCATAGGGGTCTTTGTCGGCACGCAGGGCGAAGGCGTCAAAACCGCAGCGGCGCATGTAGAACAACTGGTCGCGCAGCACATCGCCAATGGCGCGCAATTCGCCCTTGAAGCCATACCGTTCGCGCAACAGGCGCGCGTTGGAGTAGCTGCGCCCGTCGGTGAAGGCCGGGAAGTTCAGTGCAATGACTTGGAGCTGATTGGCGTCATCGCCGATTTCTTCCGCTTCTTCGTCGGCATCCAGCCACACGCCCAGGCCGCCATCACGGGCTTTGAGCGCATGGGCATGGTCGCGCCAAAGGGCGAGGGGCACGATCAGGTCGTCGCAGTTGGAAATGCCATCGAAGGTCGCGTCCTTGGGCAGCAAGTGCCAGGTTTCGTCGATGACCTCGTTGTTCTTAATGATTCGCTGCATAGACGCGTTCCTTGAAGAGGTCGATGCCGATACGTTGATAAGTGTCGATGAAACGCTCGTCTTCGGTACGTTGTTCGATGTACACGTCGATCAGCTTCTCGATCACATCCGGCATGTCGTCCTGTGCAAACGACGGGCCGAGGATCTTGCCCAGGCTGGCGTCGCGGCTGCCGCTGCCGCCGAGGGAAACCTGGTAGAACTCCTCGCCTTTCTTGTCCACGCCGAGGATGCCGATGTGACCGACGTGGTGGTGACCGCAGGCATTCATGCAGCCGGAAATGTTCAGGTCCAGCTCGCCGATGTCGAACAGGTAGTCGAGGTCGTCGAAGCGGCGCTGGATCGATTCGGCGATCGGAATCGATTTGGCATTCGCCAGCGAGCAGAAATCCCCGCCCGGGCAGCAGATCATGTCGGTCAGCAGGCCGATGTTCGGCGTGGCGAAGCCTTGCTCGCGCAGCTCGCCCCAAAGGGTGAACAACTGGCTCTGTTCAACGTCCGCCAGGATGATGTTCTGCTCGTGGGACGTGCGCAACTGGCCAAAGCTGTAGCGGTCGGCCAGGTCGGCCACGGCGTCCATCTGCTTGTCGGTGATATCGCCCGGTGCGACACCGGTCGGCTTCAGCGACAGGGTCACCGCGACGTAGCCCGGTTTCTTGTGCTTGAGGGTGTTGCGTGTCCGCCAGCGCGCGAAGCCCGGGTGTTCCTTGTCGAGGGCGGCCAGTTCGGCGTCCTGGTTGTCCAGCGCCTTGTAGGCCGGGTCGACGAAATGCTTGGCCACGCGATGGACTTCGGCTTCGGTCAGGGTGGTCTGGCCGCCACGCAGGTGGACCATTTCGGCCTCGACCTTTTCGGCGAACACTTCAGGCGTCAGGGCCTTGACCAGGATCTTGATCCGCGCCTTGTATTTGTTGTCGCGACGCCCGTAGCGGTTGTACACCCGCAGGATGGCGTCGAGGTAGCTCAGCAGGTCCTGCCATGGCAGGAACTCGTTGATGAACGCGCCGACCACCGGCGTACGGCCCAGGCCGCCGCCCACCAGCACGCGGAAGCCCAGCTCGCCGGCGGCGTTGTAGACCGCTTCGAGGCCGATGTCATGGACTTCGATGGCCGCGCGGTCCGAGGTCGAGCCATTGATGGCGATCTTGAACTTGCGCGGCAGGTAGGCGAATTCCGGGTGGAACGTGGTCCATTGGCGAACGATCTCGCACCATGGGCGCGGGTCGATCAGTTCGTCGGCCGCGACGCCGGCAAACTGGTCGGTGGTCACGTTGCGCAGGCAGTTGCCGCTGGTCTGGATCGCGTGCATCTGCACGGTGGCCAGTTCCGCCAGGATCTCGGGCACGTCTTCCAGGGCAGGCCAGTTGTACTGGACGTTCTGCCGGGTACTGATATGGGCATAGCCCTTGTCATAGTCGCGGGCAATCTGGGCCAGCTTGCGCACCTGGCGCGAGGTCAGTTGGCCATAAGGCACCGCCACGCGCAGCATCGGGGCGAAGCGCTGGATATACAGGCCATTCTGCAAGCGCAGAGGGCGGAATTCTTCTTCGCTCAGCTCGCCTGCCAGATAGCGTCGGGTCTGATCACGGAACTGCTTGACGCGGTCCTCGATGATCCGCTGATCGTACTCGTCATATACGTACATATAAGTCTCGTTCTCAGGCTTGGGCCGATCAGAAACAGCTGCAGGTTGGCTCGCTGAAATCGGGTTCTGCCTCGGCAATTCTGCGCGCACGGCCGCGCACTCCTAGAGGAGCCGGTGCAAGATACCTGTTTTGAGTTATGCGCAAAAGTGATGTTTGAGTATATGTAAAGAACCAAATCGACTAATGCCTTCGATTATTGGCTAACCCACATTTGTCGTACGGGCAATCATCGTCTTAACTGTGGTCGAGTCCCTATGCAATCACCTACAAAACCGACAAGAGGCGATGCAATGAGTAATCCGACCAAAGCAAGGAAAAGCGACAGTACCGTTGATGCCTGGGCCATTCTGTTCCTGATTATCCTGGTGGTGGGCACGGCGGTGTTCTGGGTCAGTCATCAATAACCTCCCAATCCACGCATAACCCATTGTGGGAGCGAGCCTGCTCGCGAAAGCGATGTGTCAGTCGACATGATCATCGACTGGACTATCGTTTTCGCGAGCGGGCTCGCTCCCACAAGGGTATGTGTGTGATGTTGAAGGGCGTTACAACCCCGCCAGATGCACCACCAGCTTGACGATGCCGAACAGGGTCAAGGCGAAGATCACCGTGAACGCGATTCCCAGTATCACGAAGTGACTCGGCTTGCCGTGGGTGAAATCCCGGGCGCGGTTCTTGCCGCTCTGCACGCCGAAAGCGGCGGCCAGCACGCTGTGCATCATCTGCAACAGGGTCGGCGGCTTGTTGTCGACTGGATCGTCCATAAATCCCTCGTCTGCCATGGGTTTGGGACAAGCATAGACAACCCCGGGGAAAAGATCGCAGCGCAGCCTCGGCTGCGATCTTTTCAGAGGCGCCTGATCAGTTGTCGTAGCCCAGGTTCGGCGCCAGCCAGCGCTCGGTCACGCTCAGGTCCTGGCCCTTGCGCGCGGTGTAGCTCTGGACCTGGTCCTTGTCGATCTTGCCCACGGCGAAATACTGCGCCTGGGGATGGGCGAAGTACCAGCCGCTGACCGCCGCCGCCGGGAACATCGCGTAGTGTTCGGTGAGGAACACGCCGCTGCGTCCGGCTTTCAGTTCGCTGGCCTCGGGGTCGAGCAGGCGGAACAGGGTGGCTTTCTCGGTGTGATCCGGGCAGGCCGGGTAACCGGGGGCAGGGCGGATGCCGGTGTATTGCTCCTTGATCAGCGCCTCGTTGTCCAGGCGCTCATCCTTGGCATAGCCCCAATACTCCTTGCGCACCTGCTGGTGCAGCCATTCGGCGCAAGCTTCGGCCAATCGGTCGGCCAGGGCCTTGACCATGATCGAGTTGTAGTCGTCGCCGGCGTTCTGGTAGGCCTTGGCGACTTCTTCGGCACCGATGCCGGCGGTGGTGATGAAGCCACCGACATAGTCGGTCACGCCGCTGTCCTTGGGTGCGACGAAGTCGGCCAGGGAGAAGTTCGGCTTGCCGTCGGTCTTGATGATCTGCTGGCGCAGGTGATGCAGGCGCGCCAGTGGCTTGCCGTCGTCGCCATAGACTTCCAGGTCGTCGTCATGCACTTGGTTGGCCGGCCAGAAGCCGAACACGGCACGGGCGCTGATGAGTTTCTCGTCGATCAGCTTGCGCAGCATCGCCCGGGCATCGGCGTACAGCGCGGTGGCCGCTTCGCCGACCACTGCGTCGGTGAGGATGCGCGGGTATTTGCCGGCCAGGTCCCAGGAAATGAAAAACGGCGTCCAGTCGATGTACTCGGCCAGGACGTTCAGGTCGATATCGTCCAGCACCCGTGCGCCGGTGAAAGTCGGCTTGACCGGCTGGTAGCTGCTCCAGTCGAACTGCGGCTTCTTCGCCACCGCCGCCGGGTAGCTCAGGCGCTCGGTGCGGGCGCTGCGGTTGGAGGTGCGCTCGCGCACGTCTATGTAGTCCAGGCGGGTCTTCTCGACAAACGCCGGCTTGAGCTCCTTGGACAGCAACTGCGTCGCCACGCCCACGGCGCGGGAGGCGTCGGTGACGTAAATCACTGCATCATTGCTGTACTTGGGTTCGATCTTCACGGCGGTATGGGCCTTGGAGGTCGTGGCGCCACCGATCATCAGCGGCAGGTGGAAGTCCTGGCGCTGCATCTCCCGCGCCACATGCACCATTTCATCCAGGGACGGTGTGATCAGGCCGGACAGGCCGATGATGTCGCACTTCTCATCTTTGGCCACCTGAAGGATTTTCTCCGCCGGCACCATCACGCCGAGGTCGACCACGTCGTAGCCGTTGCACCCCAGCACCACGCCGACGATGTTCTTGCCGATGTCGTGGACGTCGCCCTTGACCGTGGCCATCAGGATCTTGCCCTTGGCCTCTGGCTTGTCGCCTTTTTCCGCTTCGATGAACGGAATCAGGTGCGCCACGGCCTGCTTCATCACGCGGGCGGACTTGACCACCTGGGGCAGGAACATCTTGCCGGCGCCAAACAGGTCGCCGACGATGTTCATGCCGGCCATCAGCGGGCCTTCGATCACTTCGATCGGGCGGGCGAAGGACAGGCGCGATTCCTCGGTGTCCTCGACGATGTGGGTGGTGATGCCCTTGACCAGCGCGTGCTCCAGGCGCTTGTTCACTTCCCAGCCGCGCCATTCTTCGGTTTCCGCTTCCTTGACACTGCCGTCGCCCTTGTACTTGTCGGCGATCGCGAGGAGGGCGTCGGTGCCTTCGGGTGTACGGTTGAGGATCACGTCTTCCACCGCGTCGCGCAGTTCCACCGGGATCTGGTCGTAGATCTCCAGTTGGCCGGCGTTGACGATGCCCATGGTCAGGCCCGCGCGGATCGCATGCAGCAGGAACACCGAGTGGATCGCCTCGCGCACCGGGTTGTTGCCACGGAACGAGAACGACACGTTGGACACGCCACCGGAGGTCAGCGCGTAGGGCAGTTCGTCGCGGATGTAGGCGCAGGCGTTGATGAAATCCACGGCATAGTTGTTGTGCTCTTCGATACCGGTGGCGACGGCGAAGATGTTCGGGTCGAAGATGATGTCTTCCGGCGGGAAGCCAACCTCGTTGACCAGGATATCGTAGGAGCGCTTGCAGATTTCCTTCTTGCGCGCCTCGGTGTCGGCCTGGCCGGCTTCGTCGAAGGCCATCACCACCACGGCGGCGCCGTAGCGCTTGCACAGCTTGGCGTGATGGATGAACTGCTCGACGCCTTCCTTCATGCTGATGGAGTTGACGATGCCCTTGCCCTGGATGCACTTGAGGCCCGCTTCGATGACTTCCCACTTGGAAGAGTCGATCATGATCGGCACGCGGGAGATGTCCGGTTCGCCGGCGATCAGATTGAGGAAGGTCACCATGGCCTTCTTCGAATCGAGCATGCCCTCGTCCATATTGATATCGATCACCTGGGCGCCGGCCTCGACCTGTTGCAGCGCCACTTCCAGGGCTTCGGTGTAGTTGTCTTCGCGGATCAGCCGGGCGAACTTGGCGGAGCCGGTGATGTTGGTCCGCTCGCCGACGTTGACGAACAACGAGCTGCGATCGATGGTGAACGGTTCCAGGCCCGACAGGCGGCACGCCCGGGGAATCTCGGGAATCTGCCGTGGAGCATAGCCAGCGACGGCCTTGGCGATAGCTTCGATGTGCGCCGGGGTGGTGCCGCAGCAACCCCCGACGATATTGAGGAAGCCGCTCTGGGCGAATTCTTCAATGACCTTGGCGGTGTCCACCGGCAGCTCGTCGTATTCGCCGAATTCGTTGGGCAGGCCGGCGTTGGGGTGCGCCGACACATGGGTGCTGGCCTTGTTCGACAGTTCTTCCAGGTACGGGCGCAGTTCGCTGGCACCGAGGGCGCAGTTCAGGCCGACGGAGATCGGCTTGGCGTGGGCCACCGAGTTCCAGAAGGCTTCGGTGGTCTGGCCGGAGAGGGTGCGGCCGGAGGCGTCGGTGATGGTGCCAGAAATCATGATCGGCAACTCGATGCCCAGCTCTTCATAGACGCCTTGCACGGCGAAGATCGCGGCCTTGGCATTGAGCGTGTCGAAAATGGTCTCGATCAGGATCAGGTCTGCGCCGCCTTCGATCAGGCCCTTGGTGGCTTCGGTGTAGTTCTCCACCAACTCGTCGAAGGTCACGTTGCGGTAGCCGGGGTTGTTCACATCCGGCGACAGCGAGCAGGTGCGGCTGGTCGGGCCGAGCACGCCGGCGACGAAGCGCGGCTTGTCCGGGGTTTCGAGGGTCTTGGCGTCGGCCACCTTGCGGGCCAGGCGCGCGCCTTCCAGGTTCAGCTCGTAGGCCAGCCCCTGCATGCCGTAGTCGGCCTGGGACACTTGGGTGGCGTTGAAGGTGTTGGTTTCGAGGATGTCGGCGCCGGCATCCAGGTAGGCCTTTTCGATAGCGCCAATCACGTCGGGGCGGGTCAGCACGAGCAAGTCGTTGTTGCCCTTGACGTCGCTCGGCCAGTCGGCGAAGCGTTTGCCACGGTAGTCCTGCTCTTCCAGCTTGTAGCTCTGGATCATCGTGCCCATGCCGCCGTCGAGGATCAGGATGCGTTCCTTGAGGGCTTGCTGGAGAAGATAAAGGCGAGCGCTGCGATCAGACATAGGACTACCTGGAAAAAAGACCATTACGAAGGCCGGAATGATAGCAAACCTGTGCGGGATTTGATCATGCAGGGCTTTTGCATGAATATCGCTCATGTTTGCAAGGCCATGCTGGCCCGGTAGAATCGCCGGATAATTTTCCAGGAACCCGAGACATGCCGTACCGCGTCTTGTTCGGCAGTCTGTTGCTGCTGTTGTCTTCTAGCGCAGCCGCCGAGAATCCCGCTCCCGCGATCTCCTACACTCGTGACATCCAGCCGATCTTCACGGAAAAGTGCGTGGCCTGCCATGCCTGCTACGACTCCGCCTGCCAGTTGAACCTGGGCAGCGGCGAAGGTGCGCTGCGGGGGGCGAGCAAGCTGCCGGTGTACGACGGCGAGCGCCGCCAGGCCGCCGACCCGACCCGCCTGTTCTATGATGCCTCCGGCCAACGGGCCTGGCAGCGCAAGGGCTTTTACTCGGTCATCGATGCCCAGGGCAGCCAGGCGGCACTGATGGCGCAAATGCTCGAACTGGGACACAACACGCCCTTGCAGCCCAACGCCAAGCTGCCGGAAGCCATCCTCCTCGGGCTCAACCGCAACAACAGCTGCCCGATGCCAGGCCAGTTCGCGGAATATGCCGGCGCGCACCCCAGGGAAGGCATGCCGCTGGCCGTTACCGGCCTGACCGACCAGCAATACCAGACGCTACAGCGCTGGCTGGCCGCCGGCGCGCCCATCGACCAGCAGGCCCTGGCGCCAAGCGCCGCCGAAGCCTTGCAGGTGGTGCAGTGGGAAAACCTGCTCAATGCCCCCGGCGCCCGGGAAAGCCTGGTCGGTCGCTGGCTGTTCGAGCACCTCTTCTTGGCCCACATCTATTTCAAGGGCGGCGAGCCGGGGCATTTCTTCCAGTGGGTGCGCTCGCGCACGCCGACCGGCCAGCCGATCGACCTGATCAACACTCGCCGTCCGAATGACGACCCCGGCACCCGCATCTATTACCGGCTCTGGCCGGTGCAGGGGGTGATCGTCCACAAGACCCACATCACTTACGGCTTGAGCGCGGCGAAGATGGCGCGGATCAAGAGTCTGTTTTACAGCGGTAACTGGCAGGTCAGCTCATTGCCGGGCTACGGGCCGGAGCGTCGGGCCAATCCGTTTTCCACCTTCGAGGCGATTCCGGCCCAGGCCCGCTATCAGTTCATGCTCAATAACGCCGAGTATTTCGTGCGCACGTTCATCCGTGGCCCGGTGTGCCGGGGCCAGATCGCCACGGACGTCATTCGCGATAACTTCTGGGCGTTGTTCCAGGCACCCGAGCACGACTTGTACATCACCGACCCCAACTATCGCGGCCGGGCGACGCCGTTGCTGGCGATGCCGGGCCAGAACGATGACGTCGGCAGCGTCGTCAGCCTGTGGCTCGATTACCGTGACAAGCGCAACGCGTACGAAGCCCTGCGCCGCGACAGCTACGCCGAGCTCCCGGCTCCGGGCTGGTCGACGCTGTGGGCGGGAAATGACAATGCGCTGCTGAGCATCTTCCGGCATTTCGACAGCGCCGCGGTCACCAAGGGCCTGATTGGCGAGGTGCCGCAGACGCTGTGGCTGTTCGATTTCCCGCTGCTGGAGCGCACCTATTATCAACTGGCGGTGAATTTCGACGTGTTCGGCAATGTCTCCCACCAGGCCCAGACCCGGCTGTATTTCGACCTGATCCGCAACGGCGCGGAACAGAATTTCCTGCGCCTGATGCCGGCCGATTCCCGCGAAGGTTACCTCGACGACTGGTACCAGGCCGGTGGGAAATTCAAGATGTGGCTGGATTACGAGGCCATCGACGACGACAAGCCGACTGCGCTCAAGCTCGACGAAGCAGACCCCAAGCGCGACTTCGCCCGGCAGTTGCTGCTTCGCTATGGCGAGCTGAACGCGCGCCCCGACCCGATCAACCGTTGTGCGGGAGCGTATTGCTCGCGCCCCAACATCGACCCGGCGCTGCAGGATGCCGAGCAGGCTTTGAGTCGCCTGGTGTCGCGTCCGGCGGCGGGTCTCAGGGTCATCGACCAACTGCCGGAAGCGACGATGCTACGCGTCGAAACCCTGGACGGTCGGCGCGAGGTCTACAGCCTGCTGCGCAACCGCGCCCACAGCAACGTGGCGTTCCTGCTGGGTGAAGCGCTGCGCTACCAGCCAGGGCTGGACACCCTGACCGTTTATCCGGGTGTGCTCAGCAGCTATCCGAATTTCATTTTCGATATCCCGGCGGGGCAAGTGCCGGCGTTTGTCGATGCCATGGAGAACGCGCCGGATGCGGCGGCTTTCGAGCGAATCGTCGAGCGCTGGGGGATTCGCCGCAGTCATCCGCAGTTCTGGCGGTATTTCCACGATCTGAGCCGCTACATCGAGCAAACCGACCCCATGGAAGCGGGCGTGCTGGACATGAATCGTTATCAGAACCTCTGAGCAAAGTAGCCGACGGAGCGCCCTTGCGCGGTCGGCTGCTTTCCTGACAAAAATACTGGGACTTTGTCCGGCGCGATGATTGGCGTAAACTGCCGGCAAGCCTGCGAGGAGTTTCCATGACCGCCATTACCATTACCGATGCCGCCCACGATTACCTGGCCGACCTGCTGTCCAAGCAGAACACCCCGGGTATCGGGATCCGCATCTTCATCACCCAGCCCGGCACCCAGTACGCAGAGACGTGCATTGCCTACTGCAAGCCGGGAGAAGAAAAACCCGAAGATACCGCGCTGGGGCTCAAGAGCTTCACCGCGTACATCGACTCGTTCAGCGAAGCTTTCCTGGACGATGCGGTGGTCGACTACGCCACCGACCGCATGGGCGGCCAGCTGACCATCAAGGCGCCAAACGCCAAGGTACCGATGGTCAACGCCGACAGTCCGGTCAACGAGCGCATCAACTATTACCTGCAAACCGAGATCAACCCGGGGCTGGCCAGCCACGGCGGCCAGGTGTCGCTGATCGACGTGGTGGAAGACGGCATCGCCGTGCTCCAGTTCGGCGGCGGTTGCCAGGGCTGCGGCCAGGCTGACGTGACCTTGAAGGAAGGCATCGAGCGCACCTTGCTCGAGCGCATCCCGGAACTCAAGGGCGTACGCGACGTGACCGACCACACGCAGAAAGAAAACGCCTACTACTGATAGGTGCCAGTTGCGCGCAGAACACTGTGGCGAGGGAGCTTGCTTCCGCTCGATTGCGTAGCAATCGCAAGGCAACCCGCGCGTCTTCCGTGATTGACGCGTGAGTCGCCAAGGGACCGCTTCGCGGTCCAGCGGGAGCAAGCTCCCTCGCCACAAAAGCTTCTAAGGTCAGCATGCCATCTTGGAGCGCCGCCGATCCCTGTGGGAGCGAGCCTGCTCGCGAAGAGGCCTGCACATTCAACATCGTTGCCAACTGACCCACCGCTTTCGCGAGCAAGCTCGCTCCCACAGGATCCGGGTCAGGGTCACGATTCCGGCGCGCATCGTGTGGGAGCGAGTCTGCTCGCGAAGGGGCCGGCACATTCGACATCGTTGCCGGCTGATCCACCGCTTTCGCGAGCAGGCTCGCTCCCACAAGGGATTCCGATTGAGCCATATCGACGAGTCAGGGCCTGTACAGATGCGCATGCCCGGCGCGATACAGCGATGATTCGCTGAACACATCATTGCCCAACACACGCCCCACCAGTATCAGCGCCGTACGTCGAAAGCCCTTGGCTTGGACCTTCCCGGCGATATCCTCCAGCGTACCCACCACCCAATCCTGATCCGGCCACGTGGCCCGGTGAATCACCGCGATCGGACAATCCGCGCCGTAGTGGGGCAGCAGTTCCGCGACTATTTTTTCCAGGTGATTGACGCCCAGGTGAATTGCCATGGTTGCGCCATGCTGCGCCAGGCTGGCGAGTTCTTCCCCGGCGGGCATCGCGGTCTTGTCCGCGTAGCGGGTCAGGATCACGCTCTGGGACACGTCCGGTAGCGTCAGCTCGGCGCCGAGCAGGGCCCGCGCAGGCTGAGGTGGCGGTGACGCCCGGAACGATTTCGAAAGGGATGTCCAGTTCCCGCAGGCAGCGTATCTGCTCGCCGATCGCGCCATACAGACTTGGATCGCCGGAGTGCACCCGGGCCACGTCCTGGCCGTTCAGATGCGCGATCCTGATCAGTTCGACGATCTGCTCCAGGTGCAGCTCTGCGCTGTTGACCACCTGTTCGGCGCTGTGGCCTTCGAGCACGGCCTCCGGCACCAGGGAGCCGGCGTAGATGATCACCGGGCAACGGTGGATCAGGCGCTGGCCTTTCACGGTGATCAGTTCCGGGTCGCCGGGGCCGGCACCGATGAAGTAAACGGTCATGACCGGTTCCTGTAGAAAAGGGCCTTGCATGAGCAGCGCTCATGATTCCGGCGGCGATTATCGAGGGTTACGAAGCTGCCGCCAATGCCAGAGTGGCTTGCGCACTTTTCTGGCGGGTAATCAGCAGTCTCGCGGGCGAATCGCCCAGTTGATCGGCCAGGGCAAGGGCGGCGCTTTCGGCGACGCCGTGGCAGCCCGTACGCTCGAAGGCGACCCGGGAACGCTGGCTGAGCTGGGTTTGATAACCCGCCAACTGCTCGGCAGTGAAGCAGGTCAGTGGCAGCGCCAATTGCTCGGCCAGCTCCAGCAGGCCCGGTTCGTCGTGCTTGAGATCGATACTGGCCAAGGCCTGTACATTATCGAGCGCAATGCCATGGGCCAGCAGCGTCTGCTCAAGCAATGCCCGCAATGCACTGGCCGGGCAACCGCGTTGGCAGCCCAGGCCGACCACCAGGATCGGCCCGCTATTCATGCGTCGTGGCGAGCCTGGGCGCCACGGCGAAACAGCCAGGCGCTGATCAGGCCCAGGGCGAGCCAGAACGCGACATTGGTCAGTTGCGCGGCGATCTTGAACTGGCTTTCCAGCGCCTCGGGGGCCAGCATCGAATGGACTTCAGGCTGCGGCGCGCCGATGACGTGAGGCACCAGCAACGTCGCAACACCCAGAAGCTTCAGCAGCCACTGCCGGCCGAAGGCAATCAGGGCTATGCCTACCGCCGTGGACGCCGCCGTGCCGATCCACCACATCTGCCGCTGGGCCAGCTCAGCCGCCGCCGTGCCAGGCAGTTCCGGTGGCAGGCCAAGCGTTGGCGCGAGGACGAAGGTGGCGTAACCGGCCAGGCCCCAAAGCAAGCCCTGGGACGTACGCGTCGGCTCGCGCAAGGTGTACAGGCCCGCCAGCATCAGGGCGAAACCCACCGCGACCACCAGGTTGCCGCCGGTGGTGGCGAGCAGGCGTTGCCAGCCGTCTTGCGGTTCCCAGGCTTCGGCGTCGTGGCTGTGGGCAGCGCCCGAAGCATGCTCATGGACTTCGCTGGCCGGGGCCTTTTCGTAGGTTTCGGCTTGCTGAATCAGCGGCGAGACCCACAGGCTTTGTATAAGAGTCAACAGCAGGGCGGCCAGCAGCCCGCTGAAACCGGCAGTCCGAGCGATACGCTTGATCATGTCGTCAGGTCTCAGTGGCACGGGAACGCGGCGCTGTGCCGGGTGTCGTGGGCCGCGTTGTGCACCGCTTCGATGTGGGAGAAACCGGCGAAGTAGACCAGGCCCGCACCGAGGATCGAGGCGAGGACCGCCGCGCTCAGGCGCTGGCTCAGGGTGACAGTGCTGCTGGTGGTGCGGGCGGTGCTGCTGATGGTCGACATGGCGCTTCCCTCGGGTTTGTCGGCGGGGAAGCGAGCGCAATGAAAACCCGGGCGAGGGCTCGCCAGAATTCGAACAGCGCCCGCCCACCGCGGGTTTGTTGAGCTTGAGTCATGGGCCGGTCTCCGGGCTCGCGAGGGGCCGGGCCAAAGCCTTGCCTGCAAGCGTCACCTTCCCATGCCAAGGCACAGTGGATTCGACGCTTCGCTCGCTTACCGTTGCGGGGGCAGCACCGGACTGACGTGGCCTTGGAGTAAAGCACACGATTCACCGGTTTCCCGTTTCACCCTGTGAAGGGCACCCGTAACTAGGCCGACAGGAGACCATGGGCGAGGCCGGGGCGTCAATCGCGGCTTCGCGCCACCGATGCGGCGGATTTTTCATCTCGCCCTGCAAAAGCCGCAGGCCGGGCCGATAACGAGGCAGGCGTACCCACAATTATCCCAAACGATACGCCGGCGGCATGGACGCTCGACCACCATCCGAGGTCTTCCCATGTCCCTACGCAGCTTGAATACAGCTATGCGGCGCTGCCGGCCACCCCGCAAGAGGCCGAGCTGTACAAGACTTACAGGCCCAAGTCTCCCGCGAAGTGGACCGCAACCTGATGAACATTCGTGATCTGGCGACCCAATCGGCCAGCGGCGCGCAACAGACCAGCGACGCCACTCACGAACTGTCGCGCCTGGCGGTGGGTTTGAATGCGACGGTGGCGCGCTTCGTTATTTGAGATAGGGTTGAAGCTGGATACCGCGCGAACAGGAGCAATGCATGCGCTTTTCAGCCTTGACTCAACGCATCACCGGCGACGGCGCCGCCGCCTGGCAGATCCATGACCGGGCGCTGGCCATGCGCGAACAGGGCAGGGAGGTGCTGTTGCTGTCGGTGGGCGATCCGGATTTCGACACGCCTCCGGCCATTGTCGAGGCCGCCGTCGCGAGCCTGCGGGCGGGGGACACGCATTACTCGGATACCCGTGGACTGCATGCGTTGCGCGCCAGCATCGCCCGGCGCCACCAGCAACGTTGCGGCCAGCCGGTGGGCGCCGGGCACGTTACGGTGCTGCCCGGCGCCCAGTGTGCGGTCTTCGCGGTCGCGCAATGCCTGCTCGACCCCGGCGACGAGGTGATCGTCGCCGAACCGATGTACGTCACCTACGAAGCGGTCTTTGGCGCCTGCGGGGCGAAAGTGGTCCCGGTGACGGTGCGTCCGGAAAACGCTTTTCGGGTAGAGCCGGCCGACGTGGCCCAGCTGATCACGCCGCGTACCCGCGTGATGCTGCTCAACAGCCCCAACAATCCCTCCGGCGCCAGCCTGCCGCTGGCCACCTGGCAAGCGTTGGCGCAACTGTGCATCGAGCATGACCTGTGGCTTATCAGCGATGAGGTCTACAGCGACTTGCTCTACGACGGCGAACATATCAGCCCGGCCAGCCTGCCGGGCATGGCCGAGCGCACCGCCACCCTCAACAGCCTGTCCAAATCCCACGCCATGACAGGCTGGCGCATCGGCTGGGCCATCGGCCCCGAGTCCCTTGCCGGGCATCTGGCGAACCTGTCGCTGTGCATGCTGTTCGGCCTGCCGGACTTCGTCCAGCGCGCCGCCCAGGTTGCCCTTGAGCGGGATCTGCCTGAAGTGGCGCGGATGCGCGAGGAATATCGCCAGCGCCGTGACCTGGTGTGCGCGGCGCTGGAGGGGCGTGCGGGCCTCAGGCCGGTACGGCCTGATGGCGGGATGTTCGTGATGGTCGACGTGCGCCAGACGGGTCTCGCCGCCCAGGCATTTGCCGAGCGCCTGCTCGACGGCTATGGCGTGTCGGTGCTGGCGGGCGAGGCGTTCGGGCCGAGCGCGGCAGGGCATATCCGGATCGGCCTGGTGGTCGACAAAGTGCAATTGGCGGATGCGTGCCTCCGGATCGTCGAGTGTGCGGCGGCCTTGCTGCAGGTCGATTGGTGAAGTTTTGTAGACGCTATGTGAAATTGTGTAAGGGTTTTGCTCGACCACGGGCGCCGGCGTATATCCTAGGTGGCTTGAGATTTCTTGCGCCTGTGGGACCGCCATCGCGAGCAAGCTCGCTCCCACACGGTTTTTGCTGCGTACCGAAACCCTTGTGGGAGCGAGCCTGCTCGCGATGAGTCTCGCCCAGGCGCCACCGTATTTTCTGGACCACCCATGCCCAACATCCTCCTCGTCGAAGACGACGCCGCCCTTTGCGAACTGATCTCCAGCTATCTGGAGCGCAACGGCTATCAGGTCAGCGTCCTCAACCGTGGCGATCACGTCCGTGAGCGGGCACGGGCCAATCCGCCGGACCTGGTGATCCTCGACCTGATGCTGCCGGGCCTGGATGGCTTGCAGGTCTGCCGTCTGCTGCGCGCCGATTCGGCGACCCTGCCGATCCTGATGCTCACCGCTCGGGATGACAGCCACGACCAGGTGCTGGGCCTGGAAATGGGCGCCGATGACTACGTCACCAAGCCCTGCGAGCCGCGGGTATTGCTGGCGCGGGTACGCACCCTGCTGCGGCGCAGCAGCCTCGCTGAACCGCAAACGGTCAACGACCGTATTGTCATGGGCAACCTGTGCATCGATCTGTCCGAGCGCACCGTCACCTGGCGCGGGCAGCCGGTGGAGCTGTCCAGCGGCGAGTACAACCTGCTGGTGGTGCTGGCCCGGCATTCCGGCGAGGTGCTCAGCCGCGACCAGATTTTGCAGCGCTTGCGCGGCATCGAATTCAACGGCACCGATCGCTCGGTGGACGTGGCCATTTCCAAATTGCGGCGCAAATTCGACGACAACGCCGGCGAGGCGCGCAAGATCAAGACCGTGTGGGGCAAGGGTTACCTGTTCAGCCGTTCCGAGTGGGAATGCTGATCGATGTGGAAACTGCTGATTCGCCTCTATCTTGTGACCATCGTCTCCTACAGCGCGGCGATCTACCTGATGCCGGAACTGGTGATCCGCCTGTTCCATGAGCGCTTCCAGACTTACAACCTCGACTATTCCCGTGGCCTGCAAACCTTGATGGCCAAGCAGTTTCGCGCCGTGCCCAGCGCGCAATGGCCGGCGCTGGCAGCGCAGATGGACAAGGAATTCGAGCCGCTGCACATCGAGCTCGCCGCCACCGATGATGCGGATTTCACCGCCGCCGAGCAGGCGCGTCTGCAGCGCGGTGAGAATGTGGTGCGCATCGGCGACTGGGGTTGGCGAACCCTGGCGGCCGCGCCGCTGGATGGGCGCACCGCGGTCAAGATGATCGTTCCCCCGGATCCGGCTGATGTCAGCTGGCTGTACTGGAGCATCAACGTGCTGATCGGCGCGACGATGCTCGGCTGCCTGCTGCTCTGGCTGCGGCCGCACTGGCGCGACCTGGAGCGGCTCAAGCGCACCGCCGAGCGTTTCGGCAAGGGCCACCTGGGTGAGCGCACGCATATCGCCCCGCGCTCCAACATCGGCAGCCTGGCCCATGTGTTCGACACCATGGCGGGCGATATCGAGAACCTGCTCAATCAGCAGCGCGACCTGCTCAATGCCGTATCCCATGAGCTGCGCACGCCTTTGACCCGGCTCGATTTCGGCCTGGCACTGGCCTTGTCCGAGGATTTGCCGGCGCCCAGCCGCGAGCGTCTGCAAGGGCTGGTGGCGCACATTCGTGAGTTGGATGAGTTGGTGCTGGAGCTGTTGTCCTATAGCCGCCTGCAGAACCCAGAGCGCCTGCCGGAGCGGGTCGAAGTGCCGCTGGACGAGTTCATCGACAGCATCCTCGGCAGCCTCGATGAGGACCTGGCGGCGCCGGAGGTGGTGATCGACGTTTTGCTGCACGGGGCGCTGGAGCGTTTCGAGCTCGACCCGCGCCTCACCGCCCGGGCCTTGCAGAACCTGCTGCGCAATGCGATGCGCTATTGCGAAAAACGCATCCAGGTGGGGGTGCTGGTCAGCGAGCAAGGCTGCGAAATCTGGGTCGACGATGACGGCATCGGCATTCCCGACAGCGAGCGTGAGCGGGTATTCGAGCCGTTCTACCGGCTGGACCGCAGCCGTGATCGCGCCACGGGCGGCTTCGGCCTCGGCCTGGCGATCAGCCGCCGCGCCCTGCAAGCCCAGGGCGGCACCCTGACGGTCGAAGCCTCGCCGCTGGGTGGGGCACGCTTCCGGCTCTGGCTACCTCCAACCTGCTGATCACCTCCTGTGGCGAGGGAGCTTGCTCCCGCTGGGCCACAAAGTGGCCCCCCTTCAGCCAAACAACCCCGCCGCAATATTGATCGAAAACCCCAGGATCGCGGTGTTGAACACAAACCCGATCAACGACTGCGCCAACACGATCTTGCGCAACTGCCGCGTCGCGACACCCACGTCCGAAGTCTGCACCGCCACGCCGATGGTGAAAGAGAAGTACAGAAAGTCCCAGTAGTTCGGCGTGGTCAGTCCCTCGGCAAAACGCAGGGCGGGCTCCTTGCCGGACCAGGTGTAATACAGGCGCGCGTAGTGCACGCTGAAAATCACCCCGATCAGTAGCCATGAACCGATCACGGTCAATGCAGTGAAACCGTAATGCAGCAGCTTGCCTGCGGTTTGCAGGTCGCGGCTGCCGGCCAGTTCGAAGGTGATGGTCGCCAGGCTCGCCAAGGCCGCGATGCAGACCATCAGCAGGACCAACCCGGCGTTCTCGTCTTCGGTTTCGGCGATGCGCTTGACGTCAGGTGCCTTGGCTCGCACCGTCAGCCAGAACATCAGCGCCAGGTAGGTCCAGACCCCGACGTTCCAGCCGATCAGGACCTTGCCGATGATCGAATCCGCAGGGATCAGCAGGCCCGCCGCCAGGCCGATGACCGTGGCGCAGGAAAGACGCGGGTGAGTGCGGGTGAGGCGGGGCATGGGAGCTCACTGTGGCGGGGTAATGCCGGGGAGTATGAATCAGATCTTAGCCGAAGCAGTCAGGCTCGGGTTCTTCATTTGCGGCGGCTGCCGCCTTCGCGAGCAGGCTCGCTCCCACATGGATTTGTGTATGGACGAGCTTGATCGCGATGGCGAAGTGTCTTTCGTCGCAAATATCCCGCCGATGATGGCTTTTTGATGCTTGGTTCGTGCACCGCCGTACCAATTGTGTACAATCGCCGACTTTTCAACCAGGCATGGAAGCAGTTCGGCCTTTTGGCCACGAGAAAAATCCATGCTCATCGGCAGCTATTCCCCCGCCCTTGTTTCGATTTCCCTGTTTGTCGCGATCCTGGCGTCCTATACCGCGCTGGACCTGACCGGACGCATTGCCACTGCCCAGGGTCGGGCCGTGCATTTCTGGATGGCGGGCGGTGCCTTGGCGATGGGGGTGGGCATCTGGTCCATGCATTTCATCGGCATGCTCGCGTTCAGCTTGCCGGTGGAGCTTGGCTACGATGTGGCGATTACTGCGTTGTCGCTGCTGATCGCCATCCTTTCCAGCGGCTTTGCCCTGTGGCTGGTCAGCCAGCCACAACTGCGGGCCTGGCAGCTGGTGTTCGGCGCGCTGGTGATGGGCACTGGCATCAGCGCCATGCACTACACCGGTATGGCGGCCCTGCGGATGCAGCCGGGTATCGATTATGACCCGACGCTGTTCGGCGCCTCATTGGTAATAGCCGTGGTGGCGTGCGCGGCGGCGTTATGGATCGCCTTTCACCTGCGCCAGAACACCCCTCATGTACGTCTCGCTCGCGCCGGTGCCGCCGTGGTGATGGGCGCTGCCATCGTCGGCATGCATTACACCGGCATGGCCGCGGCGCAGTTCAGCGAAGGCAGTTTCTGCGGTTCCCTGGACGGTTTGAGCGGTAAGGGCCTGGATAACCTGGTGCTGATCACCACCTTGGCGGTGCTGGCGATTGCCTTGCTGACTTCGATCCTCGATGCACGCCTGGAAGCCCGTACCGCGGAACTGGCCAGGTCCTTGACCCAGGCCAATCGTGAACTGACCCAACTGGCCCTGCACGACCCCCTGACCGGCCTGCCCAACCGGGTCTTGCTGGCGGATCGCATCGGCCAGGCGATGCACCGGGTGCAAGAGCAGGGCGGTTGTTTCGCCCTGATGTTCATCGATCTGGACGGCTTCAAACCGGTCAACGATGCCTTTGGCCATCACATGGGTGACTTGTTGCTGCGGGACGTCGCGCTGCGCCTGCGTGAAGACCTGCGCAGCCAGGACACCCTGGCGCGGATCGGTGGTGACGAGTTTGTCCTGCTGGTGCAACTGGCCGAGCCGGACGACGCCTTGCGCCTGGCCGCGCGTCAGGTCGGGCTGATCGGTCGCACGTTCCGGGTCGCCGACCATGACCTGCAGATTTCCGCCAGCGTCGGCATCGCGCTGTACCCTGGTAATGGCCAGAGCGCCGATGAATTGCTGATGAATGCCGATGCGGCGATGTACCACGCCAAGGGTGCCGGCAAGAATGGCTACAGCTTTTTCGACGCCTCGATGAACAGCAACGCCCGCCGGCAGCTGCAACTGCTGCAGGATTTGCGCATCGCGGTCGAACAGCGCCAGTTCAGCCTCCATTACCAGCCAAAGTTCGACGCAGCGAACGGCCGCCCGGTGGGCGCCGAAGCACTGCTGCGCTGGAACCATCCGACCCAGGGCCTGCTGATGCCCGACACTTTCATCGACCTGGCGGAAAAGACCGGGCTGATCATCCCGATCGGCGAATGGGTGCTGAACGAAGCCTGCCGGCAGATGCGCGAATGGTACGTGTTGGGCTACACCGATTGGCGTATCGCGGTGAACCTGTCAGCGTTGCAGTTCTGCCATACGGGCCTGGTGCAGAGCGTGGCCAAGGCATTGGAGACGCACCATCTGCCGGCCAACAGCCTGACCCTGGAAATCACCGAGACCACTGCCATGAGCGACGCGGACGCGAGCATGACGGTGCTGCAACAGCTGTCGGACATGGGTGTGGACCTGTCCATCGACGACTTCGGCACCGGTTATTCGAGCCTGATGTACCTCAAGCGCCTGCCGGCCAACGAGCTGAAGATCGACCGCGGTTTCGTGCGAGATCTTGAGCACGACAGTGACGACGCGGCTATCGTCTCGGCCATCGTCGCCCTCGGCCAGGCCTTGGGCTTGCGGATCGTTGCCGAAGGCGTGGAGACCGATGTGCAACAGGACTTCCTCACCCAGTTGGGCTGCGATTCGCTGCAGGGGTATCTGCTGGGGCATCCGCAGCCGGCCGAACACTTCCTGAAGGACATTCGTCAGGCCCGACGCGTCGAGATGGCCTGAGGCGATCGTTCAGGGAGCGATCTCGAACGCGGTACTGCCCAGCCGTTCGCCATTGATCAGCAGATGGACCGCATGCCGGCCCGCGTAGTGCCGGCGGGTGGTCAGCTCGCGAATCTGCTGGGAACGGCTGAGGCTGGCAGAAGCCAGGGCGGGCAGGTCGAAGGTCTTGAGCTTGAACACTTTGGCTGACGTGCCGCCGGATGCTTTCACATAGTCGATCGCGTAATCGATCACCAGGCGCTGGCTTTGTCCGGCCGTGGACTGCACCTTGAACGACAAGGTGATGGGCTCGCCCAGGCGAATCACCGCTGGCGTCACTTGCAGCTCGGAAACTTCCACCTGCGCCCTGGCGCCCGCGCCGATAACCGCCAGCGCCCGCGGATTGCCTTGCTTGATCAGGCTGCGCAGCGCGTGTCGGGCAATCCATGCGCTATGGCGCTCGTGTAATGGCCAGCCTTCGATCCGCTCCAGGACCCAATCGGGATGCTGCTTGGTCACGTCGTTCAGGTGATTGGCGACGGATTTGCGCACGTACAGGCTGTCGTCGGCCTTGAGCGCATCAAGGATTCCGGCGGCGAGTTCCGGGTTGGCCTGGATCGGCTCCAGGTGAAACGACCAAGGCAAGCGCGGCCGGCTGCCTTCGCTGGCAAGGCGGCGGACGTGCTCGTTGGCGTCCAGCGCCCAGTCATGCATGACCCCGAGGGTGCGCGTCAGGTCGTCGCGCAGGAAATGCCGCACGGCAAACTCAGCGGAGCCAAACCGGGTGAAATACTTGAGCGCGTCCATCGACAGCTCGAAGGTTTGCCGACCGTAGGAGGCGACATAGTGCGGCAGGAACATGCTGACGAACATGCTGTTCACACGCGGGGCCACGGCCCGCAGCACCTCCAGCGAGGCTTCGTAACTCAGCGGCAGGACCTCATGCAGGCACTCGCTGACCCGCGCCATGCGCTGCATGACCGACAATTCGGCCAATCCGTCGTTTGCCAGGTCCAAGAACGCCTTGGCATCGAAGGCCGGGTACACCGCGCGCATTTCGCTGGCGATGTGTTCAAGGCGCGCGGCGTTGAAGATTTCCTTGAGGGCGGGGGCTGAAGAGGTCATGGCGAGGTCCGTGGTCCAAGGGTTCGCCACTATGCCATGGCGGACCCGTGGCGAGGGAGCTTGCTCCCGCTCGGCTGCGCAGCAGTCGTAAGCGCGGTAAATGCAATGTCATTGAACGACCGCGCCGTCTGGATTGGGGCTGCTACGCAACCCAGCGGGAGCAAGCTCCCTCGCCACGGAGATGCGGTTCATGGAAAAGGAATGATTCGCCGCCAGTGCAGTCCCAGATTCAGTACCTTGAATAACTGGAGTTTTTTATGCGTAAACCAACCTTGATCGCCAGTCTGGTCCTGATCGCCGGCCTCGGAGCCTTTGGGCCCGTTGCGCAAGCGGTCGAGAAAACCGGCGACGCCCTTGAGCATTCGCCGAGCAATGGCCGCCGGCTGGTGGAAAATGACCGGGTACCGGCAGACTATCAGCGCGCGGACAGGGCCATGAAGGACTGGAAACAGAAGAAACTTGAGCAGCCGACCGACGAGCAGCAATGGGTGCAGATCGACGACAAGTATCTGCTGATCGAAACCGTGTCCGGCGCCATCGTCAAGATCGTTCCCGCTACACGCTAGACCCTCAAAGCACTTCGCCCTTGTCCCACAAGTGGACAAGCTCGCCAGGTGCCCGGTCCTCGGGCACCTGAAGCACCATCTCGTCATCCTGATCGTTCGCCCGATAACGTACCTCGATCTGGAAATACCTTTGGTCGCCCCGACCCGGCGTGGAGGACGTGAGCGGCAGGCAGCCCTCCAGCACCGAGCAGATGCGCGAGCGCTGGTTGATATCGCACTGGGCGAATTCGATTTCCCGGGGGCGGGTCAGGGCATGGATGGCCGCCACGCCACCTTGGCGTGACAGCTTGACCACGGCTTTATCGTCAAGGTCTGGAAGGGTTTTCATCCGTTCTCCTCGTTCAGGTCGACGCCCACCTGTGCCCAGCCATCCTGCACCGCTTGCACTTCCCGCTCACCGAAACGCTGGCGGGCATGCTCGACGGTCAGGCGGGCGAACGCACTGAAGGAGGCGTCGTTGGCCAGTTGTCTGTCGCACAAAGTGTCATACCAGATTCGCCCGGCCTTTTCCCAGGCAAATCCGCCCAGGGTTGTTGCCACCAGATAAAAGGCCCGGTTGGGAATGCCGGAATTGATGTGCACGCCGCCGTTGTCTTCACGGGTGATGACGAATTCGCGCATATGCCCCGGTTGCGGGTCCTTGCCCAGCAGCGGGTCATCGTAGGCGGTGCCAGGGTTGGACATGCTGCGCAGGCCGTCACCGTTGATCCTGTCGGTGAGCAGGTCGGCGCCGATCAGCCAGTCGGCCTGGTCGGCGGTCTGGCCCAATACGAATTGCTTGACCAACACGCCGAACACGTCGGAGATCGACTCGTTCAACGCCCCGGACTGGTTGGCATAGATCAGGCCGGCTTCGCTTTCGGTGACGCCATGGGCCAGTTCATGAGCCACCACGTCCAGGGAGCGGGTGAAACGCTGGAAAATCTCGCCATCACCGTCACCGAACACCATCTGCGCGCCGTTCCAGAAGGCATTCTCATAACCTTGGCCGTAATGCACGCTGCCGACCAGGGCGAAGCCTTTGTTATCGATGGAATCGCGCCCGAGCACTTTCCAGAAAAACTCATAGGTGGCGCCGAGGGCGTCATACGCTTCGTCCACCGCCGGGTCGCCGCTGGCCGCCTGGCCTTCCAGGCGTACCGGCTGGCCGGGCAACTCCATGGTGTTCTGCGCGTCGTGCACGCTGCGCTGTGGATGACCGGCCTTGCCGGGTCTGGGCAGTTTCGCCGTGGCGGGTGGGTTGCTCGGCGGGCCAGGGTTGTGGCGCAGATTCTTGACGTGGGTCAAGGTGCCCAGGGCGCTGGAACGTTGCTGTTCGGAGCCATGGGCAATGATGCGATTGAGGATATAAGGCGGAATGAAACCGTGGAGCGGACGAGAGTCGATCATCAGAAGGTCCTTATCTGAAAATGCAGGGTCGATACCCATGTGAACCGAAGTGGCCGTTGCGGTTCCCCTTTGCCGCAAAAGGTTGCCTGTCGCGCGGATTTCTGCGAAAACCCCGCGCCTGGATCACACAGGAATAACGCCATGAATGAAGAGCTGCAAATCATCGACCTGGAACCGGGCGACGGCAAAAGCGTAGTCAAAGGAGCGCTGATTACCACTCAATATCGCGGCACCCTCGAGGACGGCACCGAGTTCGATTCGTCCTACAGTCGTGGCAAGCCCTTTCAATGCGTGATTGGCACCGGTCGCGTGATCAGGGGCTGGGATATCGGCCTGATGGGGATGAAAGTCGGCGGCAAGCGCAAGCTGCTGGTGCCGGCCCATCTGGCCTATGGTGAGCGCTCCATGGGCGCTTACATCAAGCCCAACAGCAACCTGGTTTTTGAAATCGAGTTGCTAGAAGTGCTGACCCGCGATGATTGATGGCGCCGTGTTTAGCGGTCGCTGAATAGCGGGGTGCGTCCGTTGATCGAGGGGCGATAGCTCCAGGCCAACCGGTCCAGGCGTGGATTGTGCTCAAGGATTGTTTCCACGGTGGCCCGAGCGATGTTCATGGCCAAGTCTTGGCCAGGGCATTCATGGCGGCCGCTGCCAAAGCTGAAACTGCGGCGGTTGGCGCGAGCCAGCAGCAAGGCGTCCGGTTGCGGGTTGAGCTGCGGGTCGCGGTTGGCTGAAGCCAGCAGGACCAGTACCACATCTCCCGGTTCTAGCGCAGTGCCAACGATTTCGCAGGGCATGGCGATGAAGCGTCGAGTGTTCTGCACCGCCGGGTCGAAGCGCTGCACTTCAGCCAGCAACGCGCCGATCTGTTTGGGATCGTCCCGAACTTGTTGATGTAAAGCGGGGTCGCGAGCTAACGCCAATAGTCCATTGCCGATCAAGCCCGCCGTGGCTTCGTAGGTTTGCGAGAGCAGACCGATCAGGTTGGCGATCCGGCTGTTCGGGGCGGCGCCTTCGAAGTCCTGGCATATGAGGCTCAGCAAGGGAGTGTCCTGCGCCTCGATCCGTTCCTGGAAAAGGCTCGTCAATTGCTCGCTGGCCCGGTGCGCGGCTTCAAGCTGCTTCACCTGGCTCAGGGGTGACAGGCAGGCGACGAAGTCTGCGGTCAATTCGCTGATCAGGCGGCTCTCCGCCGGGTTGAAACCCAGCAATGCCGCCACCACGCTGGCCGGCCCGACGAACTGCGCCTGGTGCAGACCTTCGGCGCCCTCCCTGAGCAAGCGTGCCCTGACCAATGCCTCGACCTGGCGCGGATCGATGTCCTGCAACCGCGGCGCGATCGCCGCCCTCGGGCAGCGCTGCCGTTCGCCTTCGTTCATCCGCATCAGGTGTGCGAACACTTGGCCGGCGGGGCCATCGGCAATTGCCTTGGGCACCGGCTCGTCAGCAGGGCGCACATGGCAATCGGGATGATGCAGTACCGCGCACACCGCCTCGGCGCTGCTGGCGACCCAGAGTTTCAGATGCGCGTCGAAACCGAATCCTCCGTTGTCTTGCAGGCTGGCGTAGTAAGGGTAGGGATCAGCGTGAGTCGCGGCGGTGATCGGGTCCATGAAGCGCAGCCTCGTTCGTGGTGGAGAAAGTGTTGCTACTATCTCCAGTCGATGCATGGCTTGATTCGTCCGGGAGCGAAATATGAACGCAGAACACCATGACATGGGCGTGTCCCAGGTGGCCGCAGCGATTGCCGAACCGGCCCGTACCCGAATGCTCTGCGCGCTGATGGACGGCCACGCCCGCACCAGCACGGAGTTGGCGGCGATTGCCGAGGTCAGCGCTTCCACCGCGAGTGCGCACTTGGCGAAGCTCAAGGACCTCGCCTTGGTGCGTTTGCACGTCCAGGGGCGCCATCGTTACTACAGCCTCGCCGACCAGCGCGTAGCCGAGGCTCTGGAGGCGTTGATGATGATTGGCCAGGGCGCCAGGCCGACCTTCACGCCGCGCACGCCGGATCGCTTGCAGTTCGCCCGCACTTGCTACGACCACATGGCCGGTACGCTGGCGGTGCGGTTGCATGATCGCTTGCTGGAAGCCGGGTGGCTGGTGGAGGTGGAAGGGCGGGGCTATCGGCTCAGTGAATCCGGCGAAGCGCTGTTTGAAGGGCTGGGCATGGACGTTTCTACGCTGATGCTTCAACGACGCCGGTTCGCCTGCCCGTGCCTGGACTGGAGCATGCGCCGACCGCATCTGGGCGGAGCCCTGGGCGCGGCGTTGCTGCAACTGGTGATCAAGCGCAAATGGGTACGGCAGGACCTGGACAGCCGGGCCCTGACATTGACGGCCTGCGGACGCAGGGAAATGGCGGGGCGGTTCGGGGTCAATGCAGAAGTCGATGTCGTACCCACAGGCGCCATCGCGAGCAAGCTCGCTCCCACAGTGGATTTGAGGTGAGTCCAGGATTTCTGGACACCGGCAATCCCTGTGGGAGCGAGCCTGCTCGCGAAGGGGCCTGCAAATCCAACATATCTGCAAGCTTACCCACCGCTTTCGCGAGCGGGCTCGCTCCCACAGTAGATTTGAGGTGAATCCAGGATTTCTGGACACCGGCAATCCCTGTGGGAGCGAGCCTGCTCGCGAAGGGGCCTGCAGATCCAACATATCTGCAAGCTGACCCACCGCTTTCGCGAGCGGGCTCGCTCCCACAGTGGATTTGAGGTGAGTCCAGGATTTCTGGACACCGGCAATCCCTGTGGGAGCGAGCCTGCTCGCGAAGGGGCCTGCACATCCAACATATCTGCAAGCTTACCCACCGCTTTCGCGAGCAGGCTCGCTCTTACACAAGCTTTTGCTACCGAGGTGTCCGGGTCAGACTTTGACGATCCAGCCCGCGGGTGCTTCCACGTCGCCGGTCTGTACGCCGGTCAGCTCTTTGTAGAGCTTCTGGGTGATCGGGCCGACTTCGGTTTCGCTATGGAACACATGCAGCTTGTCCTTGTAGCTGATACCACCGATCGGCGTGATCACGGCTGCGGTACCGCAGGCGCCGGCTTCCTTGAACTCCGACAGCTTGTCGATGAACACGTCGCCTTCGATCACTTCCAGGCCCAGGCGCGATTTGGCCAGTTCGATCAGCGACAGGCGGGTGATGCCCGGCAATACCGAAGGGGAGTTGGGGGTGATGAATTTGTTGTCGTGGGTGATGCCGAAGAAGTTGGCCGAGCCGACTTCCTCGATTTTCGAATGGGTCAGCGGGTCCAGGTAGATGCAGTCGGCGAAACTGGCCTTCTTGGCCTGGGAGCCGGGCATCAGGCTGGCGGCATAGTTGCCACCGACCTTGGCCGCGCCGGTGCCTTGCGGGGCCGCGCGGTCGAAGCTGGAGATCAGGAAGTTGTGCGGGGTCAGGCCGCCCTTGAAATAAGCGCCGACCGGGATGCAGAAGATCGAGAAGATAAACTCGGGCGCGGTGCGCACGCCGATGTTGTCACCCACGCCGATCACGAACGGGCGCAGGTACAGCGCACCGCCGGTGCCATACGGCGGGATGAAGCGCTCGTTGGCGCGGACCACTTGCTTGCAGGCTTCGACGAACTGCTCGGTGTCGACATGTGGCATCAGCAGGCGGGCGCAGCTGCGTTGCATGCGGGCGGCGTTCTGGTCCGGGCGGAACAGGTTGATCGAACCGTCCTTGCAACGATAGGCCTTCAGGCCTTCGAAGCATTGCTGGCCGTAATGCAGAGCAGTGGAACCCTCGCTGATGTGCAGCACATTGTCGTCGGTCAGGGTGCCCGCGTCCCAGGCGCCGTCGCGCCAGTGCGACAGATAGCGCTTGTCGGTCTTGATGTAGTCAAAGCCCAGTTTGTCCCAATTGATGCTCTCGTTACCCATGACACCCTCTATTTCCTGACAACCGTCGAAACGGTTCAAGGCTTCTGACGTTTTTTAATGGGGACAACAATACTTCATTCCGGGGGTGTTTCGCAGCCCGCTCGATAAGGGGCAGACAGATAAATGATGGTGCTCTTGAAAATCGCGAGCAAGCTCGCTCCCACAGGTGATCTCGGTCGTTCATGCGAACGCAATTCCATGTGGGAGCGAGCTTGCTCGCGAAGGGGCCCTCGCTCACACCATCAATTCTCCTGAGTCACAGATGCAACGCATGCCCCAATGCCCGCAACGCCGCTTCCTGCACCGCTTCGCCCAGCGTCGGGTGGGCGTGGATGGTGCCGGCGATGTCTTCCAGCCGCGCGCCCATCTCCAGGGATTGGCCAAACGCCGTGGACAGCTCCGACACGCCGACACCGACCGCTTGCCAACCGATAATCAGATGATTGTCCCGGCGCGCCACGACCCGGACGAAACCGCTTTTCGATTCCAGAGTCATGGCCCGGCCATTGGCGGCGAACGGGAAGCTCGACACGATGCAATCGACTCCGGCGGCCTTGGCCTCGTCCGGCGTCTTGCCGACCACGACCACCTCCGGATCGGTGAAACACACTGCCGCGATGGCCATCGGGTTGAATTCCCGATGCTGGCCGGCAATCAGCTCGGCGACCATTTCGCCTTGGGCCATGGCCCGGTGGGCGAGCATCGGTTCGCCGCTCAGGTCACCGATGGCCCAGACATTGCGCATGCTGGTCTGGCACCGGTTATCGATTTTCAGCGCCGAGCCATTCATCGCCAGGTCCAGCGCTTCGAGGTTCCAACCCTGGGTGTTGGGTTTGCGTCCGACCGCCACCAGCACGCGGTCGGTCTCCAGGTTCAGCGTGTCGCCGTCGGGATCGCGCACTTGCAAGGTGCTGGCCTGGGCATCGAAGCCTTCGACGCTGTGCTTGAGGTACAGCTTCACGCCCATTTGCTTGAGCGCCTCGTGCACCGGTTGCGTCAGCTCGCCGTCGTAGGCCGGCAGGACCCGCTCCTGGGCCTCGACCACGCTCACTTCGGCGCCGAGCTTGCGATAGGCGATGCCCAGCTCCAGGCCGATGTAGCCGCCGCCGACCACCACCAGATGCTTGGGCACCGAGGTGGGGGCGAGGGCTTCGGTCGATGAGATGATCGGCCCGCCAATCGGCAGCATCGGCAGCTCGACACTTTTCGAACCGGTGGCCAGCAGCAGGTGTTCGCACTGGATGCGGGTGTCACCGACTTCAACGGTCTTGCCATCGATCACCTTGGCCCAGCCGTGAATGACCTGGACCTTATTCTTCTTCAACAACGCCGCGACGCCGGTGGTCAGGCGATCGACGATGCCATCCTTCCATTCCACACTCTTGCCGATGTCCAGGCTCGGCGCCGCCACGGTGATGCCCAAGGCCGAGCCCTGACTGTGATGGCGGGTCTGGTGGAACTGCTCGGCCACATGGATCAACGCCTTGGACGGAATGCAGCCGATGTTCAGGCAAGTCCCGCCCAACGCCTGGCCTTCCACCAGGATCGTTTCAATGCCCAGTTGGCCGGCGCGGATCGCCGCGACATAACCGCCCGGGCCGCCGCCGATGATCAGTAGTTTGGTATTCAAAGTCTGCATCGCCTACTCCACAAACAAGGTGGCGGGTTGTTCGAGCAGGCCACGCAGGGCCTGGATGAATTGCGCCGCGTCCATGCCGTCGACCACCCGGTGATCGAAGGAACTGGAGAGGTTCATCATCTTGCGGATCACGATCTGACCCTTGATCACCACGGGCCGCTCAACGATTTTGTTGACGCCGACGATCGCCACTTCAGGCAGGTTCAGCACCGGCGTGCTGACGATGCCGCCCAACGCGCCGAGGCTGGTCAGGGTGATGGTCGAACCGGACAATTCGTCGCGACTGGCCTTGCCGTTGCGGGCCGCTGTCGCCAGGCGCGAGATTTCCGCCGCGCTGTCCCACAGGCTGCGGGCCTCGGCGTGGCGCACCACCGGCACCATCAGGCCGACGTCACTCTGAGTGGCGACGCCGACATGCACGGCGCCGGAGCGGTGAATGACCTGGGCTTCATCATCGTAACGGGCGTTCATTTGCGGGAAATCCCGCAGCGCCACGACCAGGGCGCGCACGAGGAACGGCAGCAACGTCAACTTGCCGCGACCGGCGCCGTGTTTTTCATTCAGGTGAACACGCAATTCTTCCAGGGCGGTGACGTCGATTTCCTCGACGTAGCTGAAATGGGCGGCGCGCTGGGTCGCTTCCTGCATGCGCTGGGCAATCTTGCGGCGCATGCCGATCACCGGGATCTGCTGTTCGTCGTGACGTTCGGCATAACCCGAACCGCCCTTGGGCTGGGACGATGGGCCCTGGGCCAGATAAGCCTCCAGGTCTTCGTGCAGAATCCGCCCGGCGGGGCCGCTGCCCTGGACCAGGCGCAGCTGGATACCCAGGTCTAGCGCGTGTTTGCGCACGGCCGGCGAGGCTAGCGGGCGCTCGTCGGGATCGCGGGCCACCGGCGCCTGTGCCGCTTGGGCCGGGCGGGGCGCGGCGACAGGTTTTTCCGTCACAGGCTCGGGTCTGGAAGCCTGTTCAGGCTTCGCGACGGGCTCAGGCTTGGCCACCGGTGCCGCCGATTGCGCCGATTCCTTCAGGTTGCCGGCGCCTTCCACTTCAATGCGGATCAGCTCGCTGCCCACCGCCATGACCTCACCCGGCTCACCGCCCAGGGCAATGACCCGGCCATGCACCGGCGAAGGGATATCCACCATCGCCTTGTCAGTCATGACATCGGCCAACACCTGGTCCTCGACCACCATGTCGCCAACCTTGACGTGCCACACCGACAATTCAACTTCCGCGATGCCTTCGCCGATGTCCGGCATCTTGATAACGTGCGTGCCCATTCAGACCTCCATGACCCGTTTCAACGCCGCGCCCACACGGGACGGCCCAGGGAAATACGCCCACTCCTGCGCGTGCGGGTAGGGGGTGTCCCAACCAGTGACACGCTCGATGGGCGCTTCCAGGTGGTGGAAGCAGTGTTCTTGCACCAGCGACACCAGTTCGGCGCCGAAACCGCAGGTGCGGGTGGCTTCGTGGACCACCACGCAGCGGCCGGTCTTCTTCACGGATTTGACGATGGTGTCCAGGTCCAGCGGCCACAGGCTGCGCAGGTCGATGACTTCGGCGTCGATCCCGGTTTCTTCGGCTGCTACCTGGGAGACGTAGACCGTTGTGCCGTAGGTGAGCACCGTCACGTCCTTGCCCGGACGGGTGATGGCGGCGACGTCCAGCGGCACGGTGTAGTAGCCGTCGGGCACTTGCGCCTGCGGGTGTTTGGACCACGGCGTTACCGGGCGGTCATGGTGGCCGTCGAACGGGCCGTTATACAGGCGCTTGGGTTCAAGGAAGATCACCGGGTCATCGTTTTCGATGGAAGCGATCAGCAGGCCCTTGGCGTCGTAGGGGTTGGACGGCATGACTGTGCGCAGCCCGCAGACCTGGGTGAACATCGCCTCGATGCTCTGGCTGTGGGTCTGGCCGCCATAGATGCCGCCGCCGCAGGGCATGCGCAGGGTCATCGGCGCGGTGAACTCGCCGGCCGAGCGATAGCGCAGGCGCGCGGCTTCGGAAATGATCTGGTCCGACGCCGGGTAGACGTAGTCGGCGAATTGGATCTCGGCCACCGGCCGCAGCCCATAGGCGCCCATGCCCACGGCCACGCCGACGATGCCGCTTTCGGAGATCGGCGCGTCGAATACTCGCGAGGTGCCGTACTTGTTCTGCAGGCCTTCGGTGCAGCGGAACACGCCGCCGAAGTAACCGACGTCCTGGCCGAACACTACGACGTTGTCGTCGCGCTCGAGCATCACGTCCATGGCCGAGCGCAGCGCCTGGATCATGGTCATGGTGGTAGTGGTCATGGCGGTGTCCAACGCAATATTGTTGTTGTGATCGTTCATGTCAGATCCCCAACTGCTGACGCTGGCGCTTCAAGTGCTCCGGCATCTCTTTGTAGACGTCCTCGAACATGGTCGCGGCGCTCGGAATCTGCCCGCCGGCGAGGGTGCCGTACTGCTCGGCTTCTTTCTGCGCGGCGATCACCTCGGCTTCAAGCTCGGCGGTGACAGCGGCGTGTTCCTCTTCGGACCATTGGCCGATCTTCACCAGGTGCTGCTTGAGGCGCGCGATCGGGTCGCCCAACGGGAAGTGGCTCCAGTCATCGGCGGGGCGGTATTTCGAAGGATCGTCAGATGTGGAGTGCGGGCCGGCGCGGTAGGTGACCCATTCGATCAGGGCCGGACCGAGGTTGCGGCGGGCCCGTTCGGCGGCCCAGCGCGACGCGGCGTAGACGGCGATGAAATCGTTGCCATCGACCCGCAGCGAGGCGATGCCGCAGCCGACGCCGCGTCCGGCGAAAGTGGTGGCTTCACCGCCGGCAATTGCCTGGAAGGTGGAAATCGCCCACTGATTGTTGACCACGTTGAGGATCACCGGGGCGCGGTAGACGTGGGCGAAGGTGAGGGCGGTGTGGAAGTCCGATTCGGCGGTGGCGCCGTCGCCGATCCAGGCCGAGGCGATCTTGGTGTCGCCCTTGATCGCCGAGGCCATGCCCCAGCCCACGCCTTGGATGAACTGGGTGGCGAGGTTGCCGGAAATGGTGAAGAAACCGGCGTCCTTCACCGAATACATGATCGGCAACTGCCGGCCCTTGAGCGGATCGCGCTCGTTGGACAACAGTTGGCAGATCAGGTCCACCAGCGGCACGTCGCGGGCCATGAGGATGCTTTGCTGGCGGTAGGTCGGGAAGCACATGTCGTCGATGTTCAGGGCCAGGGCCTGGGCGCTGCCGATGGCTTCCTCGCCAAGGCTCTGCATGTAGAACGACATCTTTTTCTGGCGCTGGGCGACGACCATGCGGTTGTCGTAGATGCGTGTCTTGAGCATGGCGCGCATGCCCTTGCGCATGATCTCGACGGGGACGTTTTCAGCCCATTCGCCCAAGGCGTTGCCTTGGTCGTCGAGCACGCGGATCAGGCTGCGCGCCAGGTCGGCGGTGTCGGCGGGTTCGACGTCGATGGGAGGTTTGCGCACCGTGCCGGCATCCGTCAGATGCAGGTAGGAGAAGTCGGTCTTGCAGCCGGGACGGCCCGAAGGTTCGGGGACGTGCAGGCGTAGCGGTTCGTACGCTGGGTTCATGGCTTTCTACGCTCGATCTTGTGAATTTCTTGTAGTGGGCGCGCTAGCTGACGAATTTCCCTGGGTAGGTGGGAAATTGTCCTACAACAATCATAGGCTCGACGTAGGAGAATTTTTTTCTCTGTTGGCTTGCTGTTTAGATGATTTGCAGATAAAAAATCTGCACAACGATAAGAAGAAGGAAATTTTGTCTCATGCGCAAATTGGATCGCACCGACATCGGCATTCTCAACAGCCTCCAGGAAAACGCCCGCATCACCAATGCCGACCTTGCCCGTTCGGTCAACCTGTCGCCGACGCCGTGCTTCAATCGGGTCCGGGCGATGGAGGAGCTCGGAGTGATTCGCGAGCAGGTCACCCTGCTGGATGCCGACCTGCTGGGCCTGCACGTCAACGTGTTTATCCATGTCAGCCTGGAGAAACAGGTGGAAGAGGCACTGCAGCATTTCGAAGAGGCGATCTCCGACCGGCCGGAAGTGATGGAGTGCTACCTGATGGCGGGCGACCCGGATTACCTGATCCGTGTGCTGGTGCCGACCATCCAGTCGCTGGAGCGGTTCATGATGGATTTCCTGACCAAAGTCCCCGGGGTGGCAAACATCCGCTCAAGCTTCGCCCTCAAGCAGGTGCGCTACAAGACCGCGTTGCCGCTGCCAGCCAACGGGTTGACGCTGGGTACCTGAGTCACCCCAATCCCTGTGGGAGCGAGCCTGCTCGCGAAGGCGTCGGCACATTCAACATCCTGCAAGCAGACCCACCGCTTTCGTCGGATCGCCGCCCGGAGCAAGCTCGCTCCCACATTGGATATGGGGTGATCTTAGAGCTGATTGATCGGAATCTTCAGATAGGTCACGCCATTCCCCTCCGCCGGCGGCAAATGGCCTGCCCGCACATTCACCTGGATCGCCGGCAACAGCAGCGTCGGCATGCCCAGGGTCTTGTCGCGCTGGGTGCGCATGGCCACGAACGCGTTCTCGTCGATGCCGTCGCGAACATGGATGTTGTGCTGGCGCTGCTCGCCCACGGTGCTCATGCACTGGGGCTCGCGGCCCTCCGGCGGATAATCGTGGCAAACGTAGAGTCGAACGCCGGCAGGAAAGGCCAACAGCTTGCGGATCGAAGCGTAGAGCTGACGGGCATCGCCGCCAGGGAAGTCGCAGCGGGCAGTGCCCACATCAGGCATGAACAGCGTGTCACCCACCAGGATCACATCGCCATCGATCAGGTAGGCCATGTCCGCCGGGGTGTGGCCGGGAACGTGCAGCGCGGTGGCCTTGAGGTTGCCGATAAAAAAAGATTCGTCGGCCGCGAACAGGTGATCGAACTGTGAACCATCCACGGCAAATTGCGCTTCGAGATTGAACAGGGTCTTGAAGACACTCTGTACCTGATGGATGGATTCGCCGATGGCAATCTTGCCGCCCAGTTTCCCCCGCAGGTAAGGAGCGGCGGACAAGTGATCGGCATGGGCGTGGGTTTCCAGCAGCCATTGCACTGTCAACTGGTGTTCAGCCACGAAAGCGATCACCCGATCGGCCTGCTCAGTGCCGCTGCGGCCTGACGCCGGGTCGTAGTCGAGCACCGGGTCGACCACCGCACAGGACCCGCCAGCGTGTTCATAAACCACGTAGGTATAGGTCTTTGAAGCGGGGTCGAGGAAGCTTTGGATCTGCGCGGGCATGACAACGAACCTGTGCGGGAAGAACTCATGAAAGGGGCTGCTACGCGTCCCAGCGGGAGCAAGCTTCCTCGCCATATACCAATCTATGAATAGCGGGTTGCAACGCTTGGGACTTACAACATATGGTCCGCAGCTTAAGTGAGGGCCACCGCGTCCTGCAAATGCGATCACACCTGACAACAGGCGTGCGCGGCTTGAGAGATGGTTATGTTACTGGCAAGTTTTTTTGGTGTGATCATGGGCCTGATCCTTGGCCTGACAGGGGCGGGCGGCGGAATTCTGGCCGTGCCGGCGTTGGTGTTGGGCCTGGGTTGGAGCATGACCCAGGCGGCGCCGGTGGCGTTGTTTGCAGTGGGCAGCGCCGCAGCTGTCGGCGCCATCGATGGGTTGCGCCATGGGCTGGTGCGTTACCGCGCGGCCTTGCTCATCGCGCTGCTGGGCGCGGTGTTCTCGCCGGTGGGTGTCTATTTCGCCCACCAGCTTTCAGAAAAAATCCTGATGATTCTGTTCAGCCTGCTGATGGTGCTGGTGGCGGCGCGCATGCTGCGCCGGGAAACCCCGCAGCCGGGACCCAGCGACCACGGCGCGGCCAGTTGGGGCCAGAAGAACTGCATGCTGGATCAGCAGACCGGGCGCCTGGCCTGGACCGCCCGCTGCACCGCCACGCTGTCGGCGTTGGGCGCAGTCACGGGCATGGTTTCGGGCCTGCTGGGGGTGGGTGGCGGTTTCCTGATAGTCCCGGCGTTCAAGCAACTGACCGACGTGCAGATGCGCGGCATTGTCGCCACCTCCTTGATGGTCATCAGCCTGATTTCGTTGATCGGCGTGGTGGGCGCGTTTCATGCCGGGGTCAGCATCGACCGGGTAGGGGCGGCGTTCATTGCGGCGAGCATCGTCGGAATGACTTTGGGGCGACGATTCTCCGCGAAGCTTCCGGCGCGCGGGTTGCAGGTGGGGTTTGCCGGGGTGTGTCTGGCGGTGGCGGGGTTCATGTTGTTGCGGGCTTAGCGCAGGAGAAGGCTTTTGTGGCGAGGGAGCTTGCTCCCGCTGGCCTGCGAAGCAGGCCCATCCATTATCAAGCCTGGCGTCTGCTTCGCAGCCGAGCGGGAGCAAGCTCCCTCGCCACGGGGATTGGCGCGCCTATAGTTCTCGGCATTGCATCGAAAACCCCAACGCCACCGACTGCCCTTGCTCCAGCAAGCGCAACCCCGGCCGTCCTGGCAGATGATGAGCGTTGACCGGATGGCTGACCGGTTCGATGCAGAAGAAATCCAGACCGACGGGGCAGTACAACAGGAAATATTCGCTGCCGCTGGCGCGACATTCCAGTTCGTAGCCCAAGTCAGGTTGCTGGATCAGACACTGCCCATCCCAACCGCCGAAACCGTTATCGACGAGAGTGTCGGGCAGTAGTCGAGGTTGCTGGAAATCCCACGCTGGGGGTACGCCCGTCAGTTCCGTTGGCAGTTTCGAGGCGTCGCACATCCAGACTTCGCTGGCACGAGTTTGCAGGCGAGTGCCGGCGGTGCGTGGCAAATATGGATGCAAGCCCAACCCGTGCCAGGCCGCCTGTTCGGCCATGTGGGTCACGTGCAGCGCTATCTGCAATTGGCCGCCACCGAGGCGGATGCGCAGGCTGGCGCAATAGGCGAACGGGTGCAGGCTGTCCAGTTGCAGCAAGGCTTCCTGGCCAGTTTGTTCGGTGACTTGCCAGGGCTGCTGCCAGGCACTGCCATGGATCGGAAAGGGGTCGTTGGGGCTATTGGCTTCCAGGGCGAGCCAGCCGCCCGGGCAGTCGAAACCGCCTTGGGCGATCCGGTTCGACCAGGGGATCAACGGGAAGCAGCCGAGTTTTCCCGGCAGGCGGTTTTCCAGTGCTTGCGGTGCGGGCGGGCGCAGCAACGGCGCACCGGTGCTGCGCAATGTCCATTCAACCAGACTGGCGCCAAGGTGCGGGGCCAGGGTGAGGCGGGTGAGTTCGTCTTCGAGATGAAGGAGAGGTGGTGTCATGGCGGCGTCTTTTTTGTAAGGGCTGAAAGCTTTTGTGGCGAGGGAGCTTGCTCCCGCTCGGCTGCGAAGCAGACGCCCCGATTGACACCGCAGGGGCCTGCTGCGCAGTCCAGCGGGAGCAAGCTCCCTCGCCACAAGAGGGCTTGCTCACTGTTGGGGTTACAACACCAGATTCGGCAGCCACAGCGAAATGGCAGGAACGTAGGTCACCAACAGCAGGACCAGGAACAGCATGGCGTAGAACGGCAGCAGCGCCTTCACGGTACTTTCGATGCTGACCTTGCCGATGGCGGAACCGACGAACAACACCGCGCCCACCGGTGGCGTGATCAGGCCGATACCGAGGTTCACCAGCATGATCATGCCGAACTGCACCGGGTCCACGCCGATGCCGACGATCACTGGCATCAGGATCGGCGTCAGGATCAGGATCAGCGGCGCCATGTCCATCACGGTGCCCAGCAGCAGCAACATCACGTTGATGCACATCAGGATCACGTAGCGGTTGTCCGACAGTGTCAGGAACGCGGTGGTGATCTTCGCCGGAATCTCCATCAACGTCATGATGTAGCCGAAGCTGGCGGCGAAGCCGATCAGGATCATCACGATGGAGATGGTGCGTACCGTACGGTGCATCAGTTTTGGCAACTCGCTCCACTTGTAGTCGCGATAGATGCACATGGTGACGAAGAATGCCCACACCACGGCAATCGCGGCCGATTCGGTGGCGGTGAACACACCCGAGAGAATGCCGCCAAGGATGATGAACAGGGTCATCATGCCCCACATGGCTTCCTTGCAGATCTTCAACGCTTGCTTGAGCGGAATCACTTCGCCCTTGGGGTAATTGCGCTTTTTCGCAAAGACCAGGCACAGCGCCATCAGGCACAGGTTCATCATGATGCCGGGGACGATGCCGGCCATGAACAGCGAACCAATGGAGACGGTGCCGCCAGCGGCGAGCGAGTACAGCACCGCGTTGTGGCTGGGCGGCGTCAGCAGCGCTTGTACCGAACCACTGACGGTGACGGCGGTGGCGTATTCACGCGGATAGCCCCGGCGTGTCATTTCCGGGATCAGCACCGAGCCGACCGAGGCGGTATCGGCCACTGAGGAGCCGGAGATCGCGCCAAAAAAACTCGAGGCCACGAGGTTGACCAAAGACAGGCCACCGCGCACGAAGCCTACCAACACACTGGCGAATGCCACCAAGCGGCGGGACATGCCGCCCTCGGCCATGATCGCGCCGGCCAGGACGAAGAACGGAATGGCCAGCAGCGAGAACTTATTCACCCCGCCCGTTACCTGAATCATCATGGCCTGGAACGGAATATCGATCCACCATGCCCCGATCAGGGCGGCAGCGCCCAGCGCGTAGGCGACCGGCATGCCGATCAGGATCAACAGCAAAAAACTGCCCAGCAGAATCAGAGCGTCCATTAAACGGCACCTTCGTTTTCTTCAACCAGGTCGAACTGCACGACCCGACGCTTGCTTTGATCACCCAGCAAGAGTTTTTCCAGGACAAAAATAAGGGTCAGGAACCCACCGATCGGGATCGGCATGTAAGTGATGCCAACGCGCAGGGTAGGGATGGCGCTCATGAACTGGTTCCAGGTGGTCATGCACAGCTTGGCGCCCCAGACAGTCATGAAAATGCATACCGCCGCCATCAACAGCTGGGTGAACACCGAAGCCAGGGTTTGCAAGTGCGGGGGCATGCGGCTGGTGACCATGTCCACGGCCATGTGCGAGCCGGAGCGGTAGCTGGCAGCAGCACCAATGAAGGTAAATACGATCATCAGCAAGATCGCGGTGGGCTCCGGCCAGCTTGAGCCGGTGCCGAGGACGTAGCGGGCGAACACGCCCCAAGGGATCATCAGCGCAACGGCGAGGACAGACAGGCCGGCGACCCAGATGCAAGTCATGTAAATCGTGTCGTTGATACGCAGCAGCAAATTCTTCATCGGGTTCCACCGTAACTGGGCGCGCCTTTTAACCGCAGGCGCGCCCAGCCGTTTCATGAATACAGATTGAGAGGCCTTACTGGACAGCTTCGATGCGCTTGATCAGGTCGGCATACGGAGCACCGTACTTGGCCCGGACCGGCGCGGTGGCGTCGTAGAAAGGTTTCTTGTCGACGGTGATGAACTCGACGCCGGCGGCCTTGAGTTTTTCTTCACTGGCGGCGGACTTCTTGTCCCACAGCACGCGCTCTTCAGCCTGGGCAGCCTTGGCCGCTTTTTTCACCATGTCCTGCTGCTCTGGGGTGAGCTTGTTCCAGGTGATTTTCGACATCACGATCGGCTCAGGCAGGATCAGGTGACCGGTCAGGCTGTAGAACTTGGCGTTCTGGTAGTGGTTGTGCTCGAGCATGGTCGGCGGGTTGTTTTCCGCGCCGTCGATCACGCCAGTCTGCAAGGCGCTGAAGATCTCGCCAGTGTCCATCGCGATGCCGTTGCCGCCCATGGCGTTCATCATCTCAATGAACATCGGGTTGCCTTGGACGCGGATTTTCATGCCCTTGAGGTCTTCGGGCGTGCGCACCGGCTTCTTGGTGTAGAGGTTGCGGGTGCCGCCGTCCATCCATGCCAGGGCCACCAGGCCGAATTCGGAGTTGGTGATCCGGTCGAGGATCGCATCGCCGACCTCACCGTCGATGACGGCGCGCATGTGCGCCTGGTCGCGGAAGATGAATGGCATGTTGAACACGTTCACGTCCGGCACCACAGGGCCGACGATGCCCAGGCTGACGCGGGACATCTGGATCGCGCCGGCTTGCATCTGCTCGATGACTTCCTTTTCGGAGCCGAGTACGCCGCCAGGGAAGTACTTGAACTTCAGTTCGCCGTTGCTCTCCTTTTCCAGGGTTTTACCCATGGATTCCTCGGCTACCACGGTCGGGTAGCCCTTGGGGTGGATGTCGGCGATCTTGATATCGAGTGCGTGTGCCGCCTGCGCCAGGAAGGCCAGGGGCAGGGCCGCGATCAGAAGCGTGCGTTTGAAATTCATGGTCAATCTCCAGTGTTGTTGTTTTTATGTCTATCGATGTGAAGCGGCAAAGCAGATCAGTTCGCGGAGTGTTTCCGTCCTCCGAAAGCAGGTTCAGCCAGGCCCTTGACGCCGGGATTGAGGGCGAACACGCCGCCGGCCAGGGATTGCGGATCATTGTCGTCACCCGGACGGATCGAGGTGACGAAGAGGGTATCGAGCTGGCTGCCGCCGAAGGCGCACATGGTCGGTTTTTTCACCGGCACTTCCAGCGAACGGTCGAGGCGTCCGTCCGGGGTGAAGCGGTGAATCAGCCCGGCGTCATTGGCGCAGATCCAGTAGCAACCGTCGGCATCCACCGCCGCGCCATCCGGGCGACCGGCCAGGGGCATCATGTCGACGAACAGCCGCCGGTTGGACGGGGTGCCGCTGTCGATGTCGTAGTCGAAGGCCCAGATCTGCTGGATCAACGGGTGCGAATCGGAGAGGTACATCGTCCGTCCGTCAGGGCTGAAGCCTAGGCCGTTGGGTACGATGAAACCGCTGAGCTGTGGCTCGACCGGGCTGCTTTGCCCGGCGTCAAATCGGTACATCCGGCCTTCGTCGGCGTTGGCGCCCATGTTCAGCACCATGCTGCCGGCCCAGAAACGGCCCTGGCGATCACAGCGGCCATCGTTGAGGCGCATGTCGGTACGGCTGTGCTCGACGCTGGCGCACAGCTCGCTGTCCAGGCTGCCATCGTCATTGGGCTGCAGACGGAAGAAACCGCTTTCCATGCCCGCGACCCAGCCGCCGTCCTGGTGACGGGCAATACAGGCGAGCATTTCCGGTGCTTCCCAGCCCTGGATTTTTCCAGTGCTGGCGTTCCAGCGTTGCAGGCCCCCGCTGGGGATGTTCACCCAATAGAGGGCATTTTCCTCGGGGACCCACACGGGGCTTTCCCCGACGGCATTGCGTGCGTCGACAATCAATTCGGCTTGCATGGCGATTCCTTGGTTCGTGTGTATCCCATGAAACAGGCGAATCAGTTGTCGAACGGGCCGGCAGCAACAAAGGCGCCGCCCTGGTAGATCCTGGCCGGGTCATCCTCGGTCGGCATCGGCTGGGCTTCGACTTTGGCGCGGAAGATTTCCGACGTGTCCTTGGGCTGGTAGCCCAGGTGCGCGGCATGGCTGTTGTCCCACCAGACGTCGCGGTTGGCGGACATGCCGTAGACCACGGTGTGGCCGACCTTCGGGGTGTAGAGCGAGCATTCGATCAGTTGGGTGAGGTCGTCGAAGCTCAGCCAGGTGCTCATCATCCGGCGGTTCTGTGGTTCCGGGAATGACGAGCCGATGCGGATGCTCACGGTCTCGATGCCGTAGCGATCGAAGTAGAAACTGGCCATGTCTTCGCCGTAGGACTTGGACAAGCCGTAGTAGCCATCCGGACGGCGAGGGGAGAGGGCGTCAAGGGTCTGGTCCTGCTTGTAGAAGCCGATGACGTGGTTGGAACTGGCGAAGATCACGCGCTTGACGCCGTGCTTGCGCGCCGCTTCATAAATATGGAACACGCCGCTGATGTTGGCGCCGAGGATCTCTTCGAACGGACGCTCGACCGACACACCGCCAAAATGCAGGATGGCGTCGACGCCTTCCACCAATTGGTGCACGGCCTGTTTATCCGACAGGTCGCAGGGCACCACTTCTTCGCTTTCGTCGATGGCCGGTGCCATGTTGGCGATGTCCGACAGGCGAATATGGCGAGCGTAAGGCTTGAGGCGTTCGCGCAAGACTTTGCCAAGGCCGCCGGCGGCGCCGGTCAACAGCAAGCGATTGAAAGGGTGGCGAATCTGTGTGGTGGTCATGGCATTACCTGAGCAAACAGTGAGAGGTACAGTTGTTATAAGTTGTCGTACGACCGAGGGCGAATATCCTTATCCTTCTGCTGCCTTGTCAACGTTTGATCGACGAACCGCTCTGGAACGGCGTCCTTGCCGTAGATTGCCATGGGATGCGCCCAGGCTGAATCCTTCCGTTACAGCAGCGAAATCGGGTAGCTGATGAAGATCCGGTTCTCGTCGAATTCGTTGGTGCTGAAGTCGCGACGAATCGATGCGTTACGCCATTTTACGTTAAGGCTCTTCAGCGCACCGCTCTGCACGGTGTACGCCAGCTCGGTCTCGCGGCCCCATTCCTTGCCGTCATCGACGGTGGCGGTGTGCACGTTGTCACCGCTGATGTAGCGGTTCATCAGGGTCAGGCCCGGCACGCCGACGGCGGCGAAGTTGAAGTCGTGGCGCAACTGCCAGGATTTTTCCTTGGCGTTGTCATAGCTGGAGTTGTAGCTGTCGTTCGCCAGGGTGCCGCCGCTGGTGCCGTTGACGCGCATCCAGGCATCATCGCCGCCGACTTTCTGCAGGCCGACATAGAAGGTGTTGCCACCGTATTTGGCCGAGAGCATGGCGAACGCGGTCTTGTTATCCAGGTCGCCGGCCAGGGCGCTGCCGTCTTCCTTGCCGGTGAAGTAGCCCAGGTTGGCGCCCAGGGTCCAGTCGCCCATGGGTTGGCTGTGGGTCAGGTTGAAATATTGCTGCTGGTAGATGTCGGACAGTTCCGCGTACCAGACGCCGACCTGGGTGCGTTTTTCGTTGAAGGCATATTCGCCGCCGCCGAAGTTGAAACGGTCGGAAGTGAAGGCACCGCGGCCGTTCATCGACATGTCTTCCATGCTCGCGTCGTTACGCGGGCTGTTGCCACGGAACTGACCGCCATAGAGGCTCAGGCCGTTGATCTCGGTGGAAGTGACCTGGCCGCCCTGGAAGGTTTGCGGCAGGGAGCGACCGTCGTCGGAACGCAGGATCGGCAGCACCGGCATCCACTCGCCGACTTTCAGCTCGGTCTTAGAGACCTTGGCCTTGAGGGCCACGCCCAACCGGCCGAAGTCATCGGCCGGGCGACCGTCGTCGTGCACCGGCAGCAACTGGGTGCCGGCGGTGCCGCGACCGCCGTCGAGCTTGACCGAGTACAGGCCGAGCACGTCCACGCCGAAGCCGACCGTGCCTTGGGTGAAACCGGACTTGGCGTCGAGGATGAAGCTTTGAGTCCATTCCTCGGCTTTGCCTTGGGCGGCGGCGTCGTTGACGAAGTTGCGGTTGAAATAAGCGTTGCGCAGATTCAGCGTGGCTTTGGCGTCATCGACAAAACCTGCGGCGTTGGCTGTCATGGGCATGAACATGGCCAGGCTGCTGCAACTGATCAGGCCCAGGGCGACATTCGATGGGGAAAAAGGACGGGTTGGACGGTTCTTGGGCGAAAAACGGACACGTGTGCTCACTCTGACGCTCCCTTGCTTTTTTGTTGTTTTTATCTGTTATACGTCGTCGTACAACATGGCAGGGATTATTTGGTGGCGGGTGATTCTTGTCAACTGGCCATTACTGCGAATTTTGCTTCCCGATAGCCGCTGATGGGTGGGCATCTCGTGGGGTTATGGGCGCACCTTAGGCTGGAAGGGCTTCGCTGTGAGGCATGCTGCGGTCTGAAGAATAGCTGCGAGCAGATCGGGTTGTGCGATGACTGGTCTAAGACATTAGTCGAATGGGCCTGCCTATAAAGCTTTTGTGGCGAGGGAGCAAGCTCCCTCGCCACAAAGCATCGGCGGCGTTTCCAGTCATCGAACAGGCACAAAAACAGGCTGCCAGCGCAAAAAGGAGTAACCTGCCGCCCTGCTTTGATTCCCTTCCATGGACCCTCCTCATGTTTCCCAACGCCGAGCGTTACAACCATTCCACCGAATATGCCAACAAACTCGTCGACCGCATCGGCCAGACGCCGGCCTGGATTGCCTTGCGCATCGGCATCACTGAAAAACGCATGCGCTACATTCTTGTGGGCTCGCGTACGATCAAGGGCGACACCACGGAAATCCTCATGTCTTACGCCGAGCAGTTCTGCCTGGAGTGCCTGGCCGCCGAGGCCAAGGCCGCCAAGGATCGCGCCCGCTCGAAGGCGGCAGGCCCTGCCAGCGACGCCTGAACCATCACGATCCGTGGCGAGGGAGCTTGCTCCCGCTGGCTGCGTAGCAGCCCCTCTTGAACACCTTGCATCATTGTCGCCAAGTTGCCAGTGATTGGGCTGCTGCGCAGCCCAGCGGGAGCAAGCTCCCTCCCCACGAAAGCAACTGCGGCACTTCTTGGCGGTCCTTGTCGTCGAACAGGCATCTGGAAAGTTTCCAGCGGCCTATTGTCGTTATGTTCCCGCAAGGTTTTTGAATGGATCACTACACCCCGCGCGCCTGGCAGCCGCACGAACGGCCGACGCTGCCCGGTTCGCCCTCGACGCCGTTGCATCCCACGCCCAAGCGGTTTGCCTACGCGCTGGTGGGCGTGCTGGTGGCATTGACCGGGGGCTTGGGCAATTCGCTGGTGATCGCCAATCTGCCCTATCTGCAAGGGTCCCTGGGCGCCACCACGGCTGAGATGGCCTGGTTGCCCGCGGCCTACGTCATGACTAACGTCTCGATGAACCTGCTGCTGGTGAAGTTCCGCCAGCAGTTCGGCTTGCGCGCGTTCACCGAAGTGTTCCTGGCGCTCTACGCCCTGGTGACCTTCGGCCATCTGTTCGTCAACGACCTGAACTCGGCGATCGCCGTGCGTGCGGCCCATGGCATGGTGGGTGCGGCTCTCAGCTCCCTGGGCCTGTATTACATGGTCCAGGCTTTCCCGGCCAAATGGCGGCTCAAGGCGCTGGTGTTGGGCCTGGGCACTTCGCAATTGGCCTTGCCAATGGCCCGGCTGTTCTCTGAAGACCTGCTGCAAATCGCCGAATGGCGCGGCTTGTACCTGTTCGAGCTGGGCATGGCGCTGCTGTCGCTGGGCTGCGTGCTGCTGCTCAAGTTGCCGCCGGGTGATCGCCTCAAGACCTTTGAAAAACTCGACTTCCTGACCTTCACCGTGCTCGCCAGCGGCGTCGCCTTGCTGTGCGCGGTGTTGTCGCTGGGGCGCATCGACTGGTGGTTGGAAGCGCCATGGATCGGCGTGGCCTCGGCGGCTTCCATCGTGTTGATCATGGCAGGCCTGGCGATCGAACATAACCGCAGCAACCCGATGCTGATGACGCGTTGGCTCGGCAGCGGGGTGATGATCCGCCTGGCCCTGGCGGTGATTCTGATCCGCATGGTGACCTCGGAACAGTCCACCGGGGCGGTGGGTTTCCTGCAAGCGCTGAACATGAGCAGCCAGCAGATGCACAGCCTTTATGTGGTGATGCTGATCGGCAGTATCGCCGGGCTGGTGACCAGTGCGCTGACGATCAACCCGGCGCACCTGTTCATGCCGCTGATCATTTCCCTGGCGTTGATGGCCACGGGGTCGGTGATGGACAGTTATTCGAACAACCTGAGCCGTCCGCAAAACATGTATTTCAGCCAGTTCCTGCTGGCGTTCGGCAGCACGTTCTTCCTCGGGCCGACGATGATCCTGGGTGTGCGCAATGTGCTGACCAACCCGCGAAACCTGGTGAGTTTTTCCGTGCTGTTCGGGATCTGCCAGAGCCTCGGCGGCCTGGTAGGGGCCGCGGTGCTCGGCACGTTCCAGGTGGTGCGCGAGAAATTCCATTCCAGCCATCTGGTGGAGAACCTGAGTCAGTTCGATCCTCGCGTCGCCGCGCGGGTGGACAGCGGCGGTTCGGCGGTGGGTTCGCTGATTGCCGATCCGGGCCTGCGTCACCTGCAAGGCCTTCGCAGCCTCGCCACGGCCGCTACCCGCGAAGCCAACATACTTGCCTATAACGACGTGTTCATGCTGATCGCGGTGATCGCCGTGCTGACCATGATCTGGATTTCCATTCGTGCCCTGTGGCTGATGAGCACCACCCAGCCCGCCGCCGCAGCGCCTGCCCCTTCGACACAACCCAGCGGTGCCACTTCTCCATGACCGAGCCGACCACCACGACCACCAACGCCATCGCCGATACGCCGGAAGACCAGGCGCCTCCTGCCGCTCCGGCGACAAAACCGCGCTCTCTGCGAGTGCGGGTGCTTTCATCCCTCGGATTCGCCGCAGTGGCGATTGTCGGCGTGCTGGTGGTGCTTTATGCCTGGCAATTGCCGCCGTTCAGCAGCGCCGTGGAAACCACCGAGAATGCTCTGGTGCGCGGGCAGGTGACGATTATCGGGCCGCAGCTCAGTGGTTATGTCCATGAAGTCCTGGTGCAGGACTTCCAGTTCGTCAAGGCCGGCGATCTGCTGGTGCGCCTGGATGACCGCATCTACCGGCAACGGCTCGACCAGGCGCTGGCGCAACTGGCGGTGCAGCAGGCGGCCCTGGCCAACGTCGTACAGCAGCGCAACAGCGCCGAGGCGACCATCAGGCTGCGCCAGGCCGCGCTGGCCGACAGCCAGGCCCAGGCCCACAAAGCCGCCGCCGACCTGCGCCGCAACGAGGCGTTGATAAAGGACGGTTCGGTGTCCAGGCGTGAACTGGATATCAGTCGCGCCGCCAGCGCCCAAGCCACCGCGGCCGTCGCCCAGGCCCAGGCCAGCCTGGAAATTGCCCGTCAGGACCGGCAAACCGTCATCGTCAACCGCGGCTCCCTGGAAGCGGCTGTCGCTAGCGCCGAGGCGGCGGTGCAACTGGCGCGCATTGACCTGTCCAACACGCGCGTGTTGGCGCCACGGGACGGTCAGCTGGGGCAGATCGGCGTGCGCCTGGGCGCCTACGTCAATTCCGGAGCGCAGTTGATGGCGCTGGTGCCGAACCAGAAGTGGGTGATCGCCAACCTCAAGGAAACCCAGATGGACAAGGTACGGGTCGGTCAGCCGGCAAGCTTCACCGTGGATGCCCTCGGCCATCGCCGCTTCCAGGGGCATGTCGAACGCATTTCCCCGGCCACCGGTTCCGAGTTCAGCCTGCTGCAGGCCGACAACGCCACCGGCAATTTCGTCAAGATTGCCCAGCGCGTTCCGGTTCGCATCACCGTGGATCCGGACCAGCCCGAAAGTGAACGCCTGCGGCCGGGGATGTCGGTGGTGGTGAGCATCGACACGGCCGCCGAACAGCAATGACCCGCAGAAGAAAGCCGTTTCCTGCACAGGGAACGCGTCACTCGTGCAGGAGTCGTAACCTCCATGCGTTTCTGACCCCCACGGAGATCCAATGAATCTGGAAGTCCCGAGCACCGATACCAATCGCCGCCAACTGCTGCAGATCATCGCCGGGCTATCGGATGGCGTGATGCTGATCGAAGTCGACCAGACGATTGCCTGGGCCAACGAAGCGGCCTTGACCATGCACGGAGTCGAGGAGCTTGGCGAGTTGGGCGCCAACGCCAAGGAGTACGCCCGGCGTTTCAATTTGCGTTATCGCAACAACCATTCGCTGCCCGAAGACAACTATCCCATCGCCCGCGTCGCTCGCGGCGACGAATTCAGCGATGTGCTGGTGGAGGTCACGCCCGTGGCCGATCCGGACCGCACCTGGGTGCACCGCATCCGCAGCATGGTGCTGACCGACCGCAACGACGAGCCGGAATACCTGGTGCTGATTCTCAGCGATGCCACGGAATGGGCCAGCGCCGAACAGCGCTTCGAGAAAACCTTTGGCGCCAACCCGGCACCAGCGGTGATCTGCCGTCTCAGCGATTTGCGCTATATCAAGGTCAACGCGGGTTTCCTGGAAATGACCGGCTACAGCCGCGAAGAGGTGATCGGGCGTTCGGTGTATGAACTGGATGTGCTCGAGGCTGCCGAAAAGCGCGATCTGGCCGTCGAGCGCCTGGGGCAGGGCGCGACCATCCCGCAGATGCAGGCCGAACTGCGCTTGCCCGATGGCACCAACAAACAGGTGATCGTCGCTGGCCAGCCGCTGGACCTCCACGATGAAGACTGCATGTTGTTTTCGTTCATGGACATGGAGCCGCGTCGCAAGGCCGAAACGGCGCTGCGCCAGAGCGAGGAGCGTTTTGCCAAGTCGTTCCGGCTGTCACCGGTGCCGACGCTGATCTGTAGCGCCGAGCTGCAACTGGCGGAAATCAACGAGGCCTTCCTCCAGGCGACGGGTTATGCCAGCGAAGAGCTGTTGGGCAAGACCGTGGAGGAGATCGGCTTCCTCGAGAAGGAAGCGGCGGCGACGTTGTTCGGGCGCCTGGAAAAGACTGCCACCGTGTCCAGGGTCGACGTCAAGGTGCACAAGAAAGGCGGGGAGCAGATCGACTGCGAAGTGGCGGCCGATACCGTCATCATCCAGGGCAAGCCATGTTTCCTGCTGGTGCTGATGAATATCACCGAACGCAAGCGCTCGGAGCTGGAGCTGGTAGCGGCCATCGAAGAAGTGATGAAGGACGCGTCGTGGTTCAGCCGTACGCTGATCGAAAAACTGGCCAACGTGAAGAGTATCAATGCGCAGACCCCCACGACGTCGTTCACTGAGCTGACCGCCCGCGAACGTGACGTACTGGGGCTGATTTGCGAGGGCCTGGCCGACAAGGAAATCGCCGCGCGCTTGAAACTGGCCCCCAACACCGTGCGCAATCACGTGGCGACGCTGTATTCGAAACTCGACGTCCATAGTCGTAGCGAGGCGATTGTCTGGGCGCGGGAGCGGGGCTTGTTCGCGAACGAATGGCGGATGAAGGCACCATGATAGCCAGTGCAAATGCACCTGGTATTCTGGTGCAAATTCAGGTTCTGCGCAGGCTATAACCTCCCTAGGCTGGAGGGGTGCGGCATTGCTGTTGAACGCCGCGTCCCCACGAAACAGTCAAGGAATACGCCCCGATGTGCAGCAAACCCTTCAAGTGTGAGATCGACAGGACGTCTATGGGAGCCAGGAGGCCGGCCACCGGTCATTTGCGACTTCGAAGCTGAGGTACACAGATGACCCATCTGGCTCCGTTACGTACCCGTCTCGAGCAAAGCTTTGCGCCACTGGCCTGTGAATGCAGCCTCAACGGCGACGGCACCCTGACCATTCGCCTGTACCGCGAGGAAAGCGGCGAGGTCGACCTGGTGGTGAGCGGCATGAGCGTCGACAGCATCCGCTCCGAGGAAGGCTTGAACAAGCTGATCGATGAACTGCGTTATGAGCTGTACAACACGCCGCTGCATCGCAGCGATCCGGCGTGATCCATAAGACCGACGCGATCCCCCGTGGCGAGGGAGCTTGCTCCCGCTGGATCGCGCAGCGATCCCAAACCTGTCGAATCGGCAGTCCCCAAGCACATCGCGTCTAACAGCTTGCGGCTGCTGCGCAGCCGAGCGGGAGCAAGCTCCCTCGCCACGGAGACCGCGTCATCAATGGGGCTGCGTAATCAAAGCAATGTCGCCCGACAATCCAGCGCCAACCGCGCCCCGCCCAGCTCGCTGCGATCCACCTCCAGCGTAAACCCGTGCAGCGTGACAATCGCCGCGACGATCGACAGGCCCAGGCCGAAGCCGCCGTGCTGGCTGCTGCCCTCGGCGCGGTAGAAGCGGCGGAACACCGCCTTGCGTTCCGCCTCGGGAATGCCAGGGCCTGAATCGAGCACTTCGATGCGGCTGCTGTCGCCCTGGTCGACGCCCCGCAGGATCACCTCGCCGCCCGATGGGGTGAACTTGATCGAGTTGCTCAACAGGTTCGACACCGCCTCGAACAACAATGCCCGGTCACCGTTGAGCAAGGGCAGGGTGTCGGGCACTTCCAGCTTGAACACCAGCTCGCGTTCCTCGGCCAGCGGCAGATAGAAGTCATGCAGTTCCTGCAACAACTGCAACGGATCCAGACGCACGAAACCGGAGCGGCGCTGCTGGTCCTCCAGTTCCGAAATCCGCAACAGACCGCGAAACCGCGCCATCAGCGTATCGGTCTCGGCGATCACCTGATCCATCTGCAACGCTTCCGGCGAGCCGTCCGCGGCCTCCTGCTGGATGCGATAGAGTTGGGCACGCAGGCGCGTCAGCGGGGTGCGCAAGTCATGGGCGATGTTGTCGCAGACGCCCTTGACCTCATTCATCAGCCGTTCGATGCGATCGAGCATGGCATTGACGATGGCTGCCAGCATGTCCAGTTCATCGCGACGGCTCGACAGCGGCAGGCGATGGGTCAGGTCGCCGGCGACGATGGCTTCCGCGCTGGCCTGCAAGGCGCGGATACGCCGCAGCGGTCGACGTCGCAACAGGTGCCAGCCGGCGATGCCCGGCAGGATAGTCAACGAGACCCCCCAGAGCAGCGCGTGCAGGATGATGCGGGTCACGGCGAACAGCGAGCCGTTGTCCCGCGCCAATACCAGCCAGCGGCCGTCCTGGGTCCGGGTCGCGACCGCGTCGCAACTGTCGGAGGGGATCATCGGGTCGTCGGAGTCGACGCAGCCACCGAGCATATGGATCTTGCCGTCCAGCGGCAGGTCGGCGGGGATGCGCTGGATCGGTCCGCTCAGATGGCGCAGCTGCGGGTCGAACAGGCCGTAGGCGTCGACGCCGCGTTCATCCAGCGACAGGCTGGCCATGAGCGCGTCTTCCAGCTGTTCGCCATGGATGCGCGCGAACAGGTGCTGGCGCTGCATCAGGGAATGCTTGGCGAGGCTGTCGAGGTAGCCGAACACCTCGTAATACATGACCCCCATCAGGATCGCGCTCCAGATCACGAACAGCGAACTGTACAGCGCCAGCAGGCGGCTGCTGGAGGAGCGCCAGCCCTTAGCGGGGTTCAGCAATGACATAGCCGGAGCCTCGTACCGTGCGAATCAGCGGTTCCAGGCCCGGCGGGTCGATCTTCTTGCGCAGGCGACCGATGTGGACGTCGATCAGGTTGGTGCCCGGGTCGAAGTGATAACCCCAGACTTCTTCGAAAATCATCATGCGCGAGAGGATCTGGCCACTGTTGCGCATCAGAAATTCCAGCAACTTGTATTCGGTGGGCAGCAGGCTCAGCAACTGGCCGTTGCGGCTGGCCTCGCGGCTGATCAGATTCAGCTCCAGGTCCGCCACTCGCAGCACGGTTTCCGGCTCGCAGGCGCCGTTGTTGCGGCGCAGCAGCACTTCGACCCGGGCGGCCATTTCGTCGGTGGCGAACGGCTTGGTCAGGTAATCGTCGCCACCGGCCCGCAGGCCACGCACCCGCTCGTCGACATCGGAGAGGGCGCTGATCATCAGGATCGGCGTGGCCACACCCATGCTACGCAGCTGGGTGACGATCACCAGGCCGTCGAGTTCGGGCAGCATGCGGTCGAGAGTGATCAGGTCATAGTCACCGCTGACCGCCCGTTCCAGGCCCTCCCGGCCGTTGTCGACCCAGTCGACGTCCAGGCCGTTGCGGGTCAGTTCGGCGACGATTTCACGGGCGGTCACGGCGTCGTCTTCGATGGTCAGGATACGGTTCATGGGCGTTACCGGTTGGGAAGTGGAGCCATTGCGCAGCATTCTGCCAAAGATTACCTGTCGGCTTTCTGAAAAAAAGTTCATGGGCGCCGGCAAATGCATTCCCTGGCCTGGATCAATACTTCGTCACAAATAATCCCTAACATATTCCGGCACGCACCATCATGCTGCGTCCCTCGCTGTGTTCCGCCGCGCTGTCGCTGGCGGGCAATGACGAGAAGCTGGTGGCAAGTGGCGCAAGGAGCCGAGACCTACTGAACCTTAAGGATGAGTCGCGTGATCAACTCCCAGAATGTCCTACGCCGTAAATTCGATATCCAACCGCTGAAACGGGCCGACATGAGCGTTCGCCTGGACGGCCAGGCTGTCGACGCCGCCGAGGGTGAGACCGTACTCACCGTCATCCAGGCCATGGGCCAACGCCAGGTGGCCCGCAACGACCACGGCCAGGTCAGCGGTGCCTACTGCGGCATGGGCATTTGCCAATGCTGCCTCGTCAGGATCGATGGCCGCCACAAGCGACGGGCCTGCCAGACGCTGGTGCGACCGGGCATGCAGATCGAAACCCGGGTCAATCGCATCGCCGCAACGGAGGCGCCATGAACCTCGATCCGGTAATTGTCGGCGGCGGGCCGGCGGGTATGGCGGCGGCCATCGAGCTGGCCGCCAATGGTCTGCGTTGCACGCTGCTCGAAGAAGCGCCACGCGTGGGCGGCGTGGTGTACCGCGGGCCGTTGCGCGATGGGGTGAGCCTGGACTACCTCGGGGCGCGCTACAGTGAGGCCCTGGCAAAGCTCCATGGGGAATTCCAGCGCAACGCCGGCCTGATTGATGTGCGACTGGGCAGTCGGGTCATCGGTGCCGAGGGGTTCCGGGCCCTGATGCTGCTGGACGGCGACGAGCGCTTGCGGGACGTGGCCTATTCCCAGTTGATCCTGGCAGCCGGTTGTCATGAACGCAGTGTGCCGTTCCCCGGCTGGACACTGCCGGGGGTGATGATGCTCGGTGGCCTGCAATTGCAGATCAAGAGTGGCGTGGTCAAGCCGCCGAGCCCGGTGGTGATTGCCGGCACCGGCCCGTTGCTGCCCTTGGTGGCCTGCCAGCTGCACGCCTCGGGCGTCACCGTGGCGGGTGTCTACGAAGCCTGTGCCTTCGGCAGGATCGCCAAGGAAAGCCTGGCGTTATTGAACAAACCGCAATTGTTTCTCGATGGCCTGGGCATGCTGGCGTACCTCAAGCGGCACCGCATCCGGGTGCGCTATGGTTGGGGCGTGGTGCGCGCCGAGGGCGCGGGTGAACTGAGCAGCGTGACCGTTGCGCCTTACTCCGCCGACTGGAAGCCGGACCTCGGACAGGCCGAACAGCTGTCGGCCGAGACGCTGGCGGTCGGCTACGGGTTTATCCCGCGCACGCAGTTGAGCCAGCAGATGGGGCTTGACCATGGCTTCAGCGAGGACGGCTACCTGCGCGCCGTGTCCGATGCCTGGCAGCGCAGCAGCGAGGCGCATATCCACCTGGCGGGCGACATGGGCGGGATCCGCGGCGGTGAAGCGGCCATGTTGAGCGGGCGCATCGCGGCGTTGTCGGTCCTGCTGCAGCGTAATGTCCTGGATGAGGCCACGGCGCTGGGGCGCCGCAGGTGCTATCAGGCCCAATTGGACCGGATCATTCGTTTTCGCGCCGCTGTTGATCGCTACACCCGGCGCGGCGCCGGGCAAATCGCGCTGCCAGCCGCCGATACGGTGATCTGCCGTTGCGAACACGCCACCCGCGCGGACATCGACCGCGCCCTTGAACAGGGCGTGCAAGACATGGCCAGCCTGAAAATGCGCACCCGGGTGAGCATGGGCGATTGCCAAGGTCGCCTGTGTGTCGGCTACTGCAGCGACCGCCTGCGCGAAGCTACCGGACGGACCGATGTGGGCTGGCTACGGCCACGTTTTCCGATCGACCCGATTCCTTTCTCTGCGTTCCAGAACGATGACCCGGAGGCGGTATCCCATGATCAGGCACTATGACGTAGTGATTGCCGGTGGAGGGGTGATCGGGGCGTCCTGCGCCTATCAACTGTCCAAGCGCAAGCACCTGAAGATCGCCCTGATCGATGCCAAGCGTCCAGGCAACGCCACCCGCGCATCGGCCGGCGGCCTGTGGGCCATCGGCGAATCGGTGGGGCTGGGCTGTGGGGTGATTTTTTTCCGCATGATGTCGGCCAACCGCAAGCGCCAGGCCCGAGGCGCCGCCGTGGCGGTGGATGCCAGCACGCCGCATATCCTGCCCGACTCGTTTTTCGATTTCGCCTTGCAGTCCAATGCGATGTATCCGCAATTGCACAGGGAACTGATCGAGCGTCACGGCATGGATTTCAAGTTTGAAGAGACCGGGCTCAAGTTCGTGATCTATGACGATGAGGACCGCTCCTACGCCGAACACATTGTCGCCTGCATTCCCCACCTGGCTGATCAGGTGCGCTGGCTCGACCAGGCGGCGTTGCGCGAGGCCGAGCCGAGTGTCAGCCATGAGGCCTTGGGCGCGCTGGAGTTTCTCTGCGACCACCAGGTCAGCCCATTCCGCCTGGCCGACGCCTACACCGAGGGCGCGCGGCAGAATGGTGTTGATCTGTTCTTCAACACCGATGTGACTGACGTGTTGCGTAATGGCAGTCGGGTGACAGGGGTGAAAACTGCCGAAGCCGGCAGCTTCAACTGCCGGACGTTGATCAATGCTGCCGGCGCCTGGGCGGCGGACTTGAGCGAGCAGGCGACGGGCGTGCGGATTCCGGTCAAGCCGGTCAAGGGGCAGATCCTGCTGACCGAGCGCATGCCGAAAATCCTCAGCGGATGCCTGACCACCAGCGATTGTTATGTGGCGCAGAAGGACAACGGCGAGATCCTGATCGGCAGCACCACGGAAGACAAAGGGTTCGACGTGACCACCACCTACCCTGAAATCGAGGGATTGGTGCAAGGCGCGGTGCGGTGTATCCCGCAACTGGCCGACATCAACCTGAAACGCACCTGGGCCGGCCTGCGTCCCGGCTCACCGGATGAGTTGCCGATCCTTGGGCCGATGCGCGGCGTGGAGGGCTACCTCAACGCCTGCGGGCATTTTCGCACCGGCATCCTGACCTCGGCCATCACCGGGGTGCTGCTGGACAAACTGGTGAACGACGAGCCGTTGCCGCTGGACATCACACCGTTCCTGGCGGACCGGTTTGAAGTGGCGGCGGTTGCAGAACCGAGGAAAATGCAACCGGCCTGAGAGCCGGGTCGAACCCAGTGTGGGAGCGAGCCTGCTCGCGAAAGCGGCGTGTCAGTCGACGCCAATGTCTATGCACTGGCGCCTTCGCGAGCAGGCTCGCTCCCACATTGTTTTTCGGTTGAGCAGGATTTTTTTGTTCACCACAATCCCTTGTGGGAGGTTACTCCACCGGTGTACTGACAAATGCTTCCAGGCCTTCGGCATAAGCGGTAAACGCGCTGATCTGCGGGAAGGCCTTGCCTTGTACCTGATCGGCCACCAACAGGTTGGTGAAGGTCCATGCCACCGCGACGCTGATGCCGGCCTGGTCGAGCGAGCCATCGGTGGGCAATGGTTGTTTCACCAATACCTTTTCCAACTCGCCATATGCCGCCAGCAACTGGCCCGACACCCGCGTGAGCCACGGCTCATGCTGGATTTGTGCTGGGCGCAAAGTGCGTTCGTAATAGATCTGCACCGATTTTTCGCACGCCGCCAATGCCAACCCGATCAGTTGCAACGATTGCAACCGTTGCCCCGGATCGCTCGGCATCAGGCTCTTCCCGGGCCCGGCCAAGGTTTCCAGGTAATCGATGATCAAGGTCGAGTCCATCAACACCGAGCCGTCATCCAGCACCAGGGTCGGGGCCTTGACCACCGGGTTGATGCGCTGGAATTGCTCGAAATGCCTGAACACCGAAACCGATTGGTGTTCCAGGGCGATGCCCAGGCGCTTGGCGGTAATGGCGACGCGTCGTACATAGGGCGAGTCCAGCATGCCGATCAGCTTCATGGCTTCTCCTTCAGCGGTATGTTTCAGGCCGGGCTCAATCTTCGAATCCGACCTGTTCGTGGATTTCATCAACCTTGAGTTCAAGCCGGTAGGCCACGGCGATGAACAGCGCCTGGCACAGGCACAGGGTGGCGCTCAACGAGCGAAAGGCGAACGAGCTGCCTTCGTTCACCAGCAGCACCGCATTCGCCCGCTTGGCCAGGGGCGACAGGTTGCTGTCGGTGATGATCAGCGTCTTGGCCTGGTGATGCTGGGCGATGCGCAGGCAGTGCTGGGTTTCCTTGCCGTACGGGGTAAAGCTGATGGCGATCACCAGATCATTGGCCCGGACGCTGCGCATCTGCTCGCGATAACTGCCGCCCAGGCCCGACACGAGGTGAATACGCTTGTTGGTGTGCTGAAGGTTATAGACCAGGTAATCGGCCACCGCGAACGAGCGCCGCACACCAACGACGTAGATGTTGTCGGCGTTGACCACCAGGTCGACGGCTTTTTCGAACGCCTCGTCGTCGAGTTCCAACCCCAGGCGCTCGATGCCCGACAGGGTGGCGTTGACGCATTCTCGAGCGAGATCGCCGGCGCTGGCCTTCTGCGACTTGTTGGCGATCATGCTGCGGATGCGCTGCTGGTAGTTCTGCACCGGCGTGGTCTTGTGGGTATACGCCTCGCGAAACAGCGCCTGCATTTCGCTGAACCCGCTGAAGCCGAAGCGCTGGGAAAACCGCACGATGGCCGAAGGGTGCACTTCGCATTCCCGAGCGATGTCGCTGATGCGATCGACCATGATCCGGTCGCTCTGCTGGCTCATGTAGCTGGCGATGCGTTTGAGCTGGCGCGGCAGGCTTTCGTATTCATCGGTGATCAGTTGCAACAGGCGCTCGGCATTGATCGGCGGGCTCGGGAGGGCGGGTTCGGACGCGCTCTCGGTCGGCGCCGGCAGATCATCGGGGCGGGTCATAGAAAATCCTTCTGGCTTGTTCTTATAGGGCGGCCCGGAAAAAGGCCGGCCCTCGACAATAGGTTGGCTGGTCGCAGTCTACAGCGTAGGCGCGGGGAAAATCATGGGCGAACAAATGTTGCAGCAGTGCTGAAACGATGCACTGTGTCTGGTTCGCCTGGGTTGTAGCGTATTGGAAAAAATATTCCACGTAAAAAATTTATAGAATAATTATTGATTATTGCCCTCGGCTCGTTTTAGTCTGCATTCACCAACAGCGTTGGCGCCGGTGTCGGCGACAAACGCAGGCTGATAAAAATAACAGGAGCCAGCATGGGCCAGACTCGTTTTGCCAGTGGGCGTCAATTGGATGTGATCTGCCTGGGGCGCCTGGGCGTCGACCTCTATGCGCAACAAGTCGGCGCGCGCCTGGAAGATGTTTCGAGCTTCGCCAAGTACCTGGGCGGTTCCTCTGCCAACATCGCCTTCGGCACGGCACGCCTGGGGCTCCGGTCGGCGATGCTGAGCCGGGTCGGGGACGACCACATGGGGCGCTTCCTGGTGGAGTCCCTGGCTCGCGAAGGCTGCGATGTCAGTGGCATCAAGGTCGATCCCGAACGCCTGACGGCCATGGTCCTGCTGGGTATCAAGGACCGGGAAACCTTTCCCCTGGTGTTCTACCGGGAAAATTGCGCCGACATGGCGCTGCGCGCCGAAGACATCGACGAAACCTTCATTGCCGCCAGCAAGGCCCTGCTGATCACCGGCACGCATTTCTCCACCGATGGCGTCTACCAGGCCAGTATCCAGGCCCTGGACTACGCGCAAAAGCACCAGGTCAAGCGCGTCCTCGACATCGACTATCGGCCGGTGCTCTGGGGCCTGGCGGCCAAGGCTGACGGAGAGACCCGGTTCGTGGCCGACCAGAAGGTCAGCCAGCATGTGCAAGGCATCCTGCCGCGTTTCGACCTGATCGTTGGCACCGAAGAAGAATTCCTCATTGCCGGCGGTAGCGAAGACCTGCTGACCGCGCTGCGCACCGTACGCTCGCTGACGGCGGCGACCCTGGTGGTCAAGCTCGGCCCCCAGGGCTGCACGGTGATCCATGGCGCCATCCCGGCCCGGCTCGAAGACGGTGCGATTTACCCGGGTGTTCGAGTCGAAGTCTTGAACGTACTGGGCGCCGGTGATGCGTTCATGTCGGGCTTTCTTGCCGGCTGGCTGGAAGATGCCAGTGATGAACGCTGCTGCCAGTTGGCCAATGCCTGCGGCGGCCTGGTGGTGTCGCGCCATGCCTGCGCCCCGGCGATGCCGACCCGGGCCGAGCTCGACTATCTATTTCAAAGCCCGGTGCCGATCACCCGGCCCGATCAGGATGCCGTGCTGCAACGGCTGCACCAGGTCAGCGTGCCCCGCAAGGCCTGGAAACAGTTGTTCATCTTTGCCTTCGACCATCGCGGACAATTGGTGGAGCTGGCCCAGAAGGGCGGTCGCGAGTTGAGCAGCATTGGCGAGCTCAAGCAATTATTCATCCAGGCCGTGGCGCGGGTCGAAGCCGTCCTGCGGCACCAGGGCATCGAGGCCGACGTCGGTCTGCTGGCCGACCAGCGTTTCGGCCAGGATTCGCTGAACGCTGCCACCGGGCGCGGCTGGTGGGTGGCGCGGCCGGTGGAGGTGCAAGGTTCACGGCCGCTGGCGTTCGAACACGGCCGTTCCATCGGCAGCAACCTGATTGCCTGGCCACAAGAGCAGATCATCAAATGCCTGGTGCAATTTCATCCTGACGACGAACCGCTGCTGCGCCTGGAGCAAGAGGCGCAATTGATGGGGTTGTACAAGGCCTCCCAGGCCAGCGGCCATGAGTTGTTGCTGGAAGTCATACCGCCCAAGGATCATCCATCACCGCACCCGGACGTGCTCTATCGTGCCCTCAAGCGCCTCTACAACCTGGGTATCTTCCCGGCGTGGTGGAAGATCGAAGCCCAGGGCGCGAAGGAGTGGCAGCAGCTCGACGAGCTGATTCAACAGCGCGACCCGTATTGCCGTGGCGTGGTGCTGCTGGGCCTCAATGCCCCTGCCGCCGCGTTGGCCGAAGGCTTTCGCCAGGCCAGCCAGAGCAGCACTTGCAGAGGGTTTGCCGTGGGCCGGACGATCTTCCAGGAACCGAGCCGCGCCTGGCTGGCCGGGGAGATCGATGATGAAACGCTGATCCGGGATGTGCAGGACCGGTTTGTGGAATTGATCGAGGCCTGGCGCGCCGCGCGAAGTTAAAGGAAGTCAAAGATTGTGAACACTGAGCCTGTGGGAGCGAGCCTGCTCGCGAAGGCGTCGGGTCTGCAGCATTGATGTGACTGACCCTCCGCTTTCGCGAGCAGGCTCGCTCCCACAGGGGTTCGCCGCCCTGGTTATGTAAAACAACAAAAGGTGCAGCCATGCCCGCTATTCGAATTGGCATCAACCCGATTTCCTGGAGCAACGACGACTTGCCATCGTTGGGCGGCGAGACGCCGTTGAGTACGGCGCTGAGCGAAGGCAAGGAAATCGGCTATGAAGGTTTCGAGCTCAATGGCAAGTTTCCCAAGGACGCCAAGGGCGTCGGCGACGTGTTGCGACCTTACGACCTGGCGCTGGTCTCCGGCTGGTATTCCAGTCGCTTGGCGCGTCGTTCGGCGGCCGAGGAGATCGACGCCATCGCCAGCCATGTCGAGCTGCTGGCGCAGAACGGCGCAACGGTGCTGGTCTATGGCGAAGTTGCCGATTCGATCCAGGGCCAGCGCATTCCGTTGATCGAGCGGCCACGCTTTCACACTGACGAGGCCTGGCAGGCCTATGCCGACAAGCTCACCGAGCTGGCCCGCTTCACCTTGTCCCAAGGCGTGCGCCTGGCCTATCACCACCACATGGGCGCCTACGTTGAATCGCCTTCGGACATCGACAAGCTGATGGCGCTGACCGGCAGCGAGGTCGGCCTGTTGTTCGATTCGGGCCATTGCTACATGGGCGGCGGCGAACCGCTGCAGGTGCTGCGCAAACACATCGAGCGCATCTGCCACGTGCACTTCAAGGACGTGCGCAAACCGGTGGTGCAGTTGGCGCGCAACAACCTCTGGAGCTTTCCCGACTGCATCATCAACGGCACGTTCACCGTGCCTGGAGATGGAGATATCGACTTCGCCGCGTTGCTCGATGTGCTGCTGGCTGCCGACTACCAAGGCTGGCTGGTGGTGGAAGCCGAGCAGGACCCGGCCGTAGCGCCGAGTTATGCCTACGCCAAGAAGGGCTACGACACCTTGCGCGCCTTGTTGCAGGAAAGGAGCCCGGCATGAGCCTGTTGATCAAGAGCCAACCCAGCGGTCGAACCATGGTCCAGTTGCCGGCGGGTGAGCTGCAATACGTCGGCTTTGCCGCCTATCGCCTGAGCCTGGGTGAAACCCTGCCGGTGGCCGCCGGCGACAAGGAACTGTGCCTGGTGCTGCTCAGTGGTCGCATCAGCCTCAAGGGCGAAGCGCCGGGGCAGGGCGCCTTCGATTGGGACAACCTCGGTGATCGCCAGTCGGTGTTCGAGGACAAATCACCTTATGCCGCTTACCTGCCGCCCGGCAGCCAGGCCCTGGTCAGCGCCCTGAGCGATGTGCAGATTGCCGTGTGCGCCGCACCGGGTTCGGCGCAAAACAGCTATGTCCCACGGCTGATCCGCCCGGACAGCATGAAGCGCAGCGTGCGTGGCAAAGGCGCCAATACCCGCTACGTCTGCGACATCCTGCCGGACAGCGAACCGGCCCACTCGCTGCTGGTGGTGGAAGTGCGTACGCCGTCGGGGCATTCGTCCAGCTATCCGCCGCACAAGCACGACACCGACGACCTGCCGCACCAGAGTTTCCTCGAAGAGACCTATTACCACCAGGTCAACCCGTCCCAAGGCTTCGTGTTCCAGCGGGTCTACACCGACGACCGCAGCATCGACCAGGCCATGGCCGTGGAAGATAGCGATCTGGTCGTGGTGCCCAAGGGTTACCACCCGGTCAGCGTGCCCTACGGGTACGAGTCGTATTACCTGAATGTCATGGCCGGCCCGAAGCGGGTCTGGCAATTCCACAACGATCCGCAGCACAGCTGGCTGCTGGATCTCTGACCCCACACATACGCAGGGAGAACAAGCACGATGAGCGACGCCCCGGTAGTAGGCCATTACATCAACGGTCAGGTGCAGGACAGCGACAACAGCCCGCGGTCCAGCAACGTCTTCAATCCGGCCACCGGTGCGGTGCAAGCCCGGGTGGCCCTGGCCGAACCGAGCACCGTTGACGCGGCGGTGGCCTCGGCGCTGGCGGCGTTCCCGGCCTGGTCCGAGCAGTCGTCGTTGCGCCGTTCCCGGGTAATGTTCAAGTTCAAGGAGCTGCTCGATCGTCACCACGACGAACTGGCGCAGATCATCAGCCGTGAACACGGCAAGGTACTCTCCGACGCCCACGGCGAAGTCACCCGCGGCATCGAGATCGTCGAGTACGCCTGCGGTGCGCCGAGCCTGCTCAAGACCGACTTCAGCGATAACATCGGCGGCGGCATCGACAACTGGAACCTGCGCCAGCCCCTGGGCGTTTGCGCCGGAGTCACGCCGTTCAATTTCCCGGTGATGGTGCCGCTGTGGATGATTCCCCTGGCGCTGGTCGCCGGTAACTGCTTCATCCTCAAACCTTCGGAGCGCGACCCGTCCGCCAGTTTGCTGATGGCCCGCTTGTTGACGGAAGCCGGCCTGCCGGACGGCGTGTTCAACGTGGTCCAAGGTGACAAAGTGGCGGTGGATGCGCTGTTGCAACACCCGGACATCGAGGCGATCTCCTTTGTCGGCTCTACGCCCATCGCCGAATACATCCACCAGCAGGGCACCGCGAACGGCAAGCGCGTGCAGGCCCTGGGCGGGGCGAAAAACCACATGATCGTCATGCCCGACGCGGACCTCGACCAGGCGGCGGATGCGCTGATCGGCGCAGCCTACGGCTCGGCCGGCGAGCGCTGCATGGCGATCTCCATCGCCGTGGCGGTGGGTGACGTCGGCGATGAGCTGATCGCGCGATTGTTGCCGCGCATCGACCAGTTGCAGGTCGGCGACGGCCAACAGCCCGGAACTGACATGGGGCCGCTGGTCACCGCCGAGCACAAGGCCAAGGTCGAAGGGTTCATCGATGCCGGCGTGGCCGAGGGCGCTCGCTTGATCGTCGATGGCCGTGGTTTCAAAGTGCCGGGGGCGGAGCAGGGGTTCTTTGTCGGGGCGACGCTGTTCGATCAGGTCACTGCCGAGATGAGCATTTACCAGCAAGAGATTTTCGGCCCGGTGCTGGGGATCGTCCGTGTGCCGGATTTCGCCACGGCGGTCGCGCTGATCAACGCCCATGAATTCGGCAACGGCGTGTCGTGTTTTACCCGTGACGGCGGCATCGCCCGGGCATTCGCCCGCAGCATCAAGGTCGGCATGGTCGGTATCAACGTGCCGATTCCGGTGCCCATGGCCTGGCACTCCTTTGGCGGCTGGAAGCGCTCGCTATTCGGCGACCACCACGCTTACGGCGAGGAAGGCCTGCGCTTCTACAGTCGCTACAAGAGCGTGATGCAGCGCTGGCCGGACAGCATCGCCAAGGGTCCCGAATTCAGCATGCCCACTGCTCAATAACCCATTTCCATGAATGCCGGAGGGAGAACAACAATGAACAAGCCCCTGCGTTTTGCCTTGAACCGAATGGTTGCCCCACGCCTGTCACTGCCCGCGTTCATCGACTTGGCCCTGGCGTTGAAAACCGATGCCATCGAGATCCGCAACGACCTCGAGGGGGTCGAGATCGAAGACGGCATGCCGCCGGCCCGCGTCCGTGAGTTGTGCGAGGCCCGCGGGATCAAGGTGCTGTCGATCAACGCCCTGTACCCCTTCGATGTCTGGAACGAGGAGCGCCGCGCCCAGGCCGTGCGCCTGGCCGACTACGCCCGCGAATGCGGCGCCGAGGGGCTGGTGATGTGCCCGCTCAACGACCGCGCCGACCCGCGCAGCGAAGCCGAGCGTGCGGCGGGGCTGCGTACCGCCCTCAGTGAACTGGCGCCGATCCTGCGGGCCTTCGGTATCTACGGTTTTATCGAACCCCTGGGGTTCGAGGAGTGCTCGCTGCGGCGCAAACGCGCGGCGGTGGAAGCGATCAAGAGCATTGGCGGGCTGGATGTGTTCCGCCTGGTGCACGACACCTTCCACCATCATCTGGCCGGCGAGCAGGAGTTCTTCCCCGAACTGACCGGGCTGGTGCACATCTCCGGCGTCGAGGATGCGCAGGCTCCGTTGGCGAGTATTCGCGACGGTCATCGAGTGCTGGTGGGCGAGGCTGACATTCTCGGCAATGCCAAGCAGATCGAGGCGCTACGGGCCGGTGGCTACGAGGGTTACCTGTCCTTCGAGCCATTTGCCGAGAGCGTCCATGAGCTGGCCGACATCCGCCAGGCGTTGGGGGCGAGTATTAACCACCTGCAAGGCTCGCAGGCCTGACCTGATCTCAAAACGATGGAGAACCCCTGTGGGAGCGAGCTTGCTCGCGATGACGGTAGCCCATTCAACACATCAGTTGCCTGATACACCGCTATCACGAGCAAGCTCGCTCCCACACTTGACCGAGTTGCGTTTGAAAAGGTGCAAGCATGACCACAACACGACTGACCATGGCCCAGGCCCTGGTGAAATTCCTCGATAACCAGTACATCGAGGTCGATGGCGTCCAGAGCAAGTTCGTCGCCGGGGTCTTTACCATTTTCGGCCACGGCAACGTGCTGGGCCTGGGCCAGGCGCTGGAGCAGGACAGCGGCGACCTGGTGGTCCATCAGGGCCGCAACGAGCAGGGCATGGCCCATGCCGCCATCGGGTTTGCCAAGCAACATCTGCGGCGCAGGATCTACGCCTGTAGCTCGTCGGTCGGCCCCGGTGCGGCGAACATGCTGACCGCCGCCGCGACCGCGACAGCCAACCGCATCCCGTTGTTGCTATTGCCCGGCGATGTCTACGCCAGCCGCCAACCCGACCCGGTGCTGCAGCAGATCGAGCAGTTCCATGACCTGAGCATCAGCACCAACGATGCCTTCAAGGCCGTGAGTAAATACTGGGATCGGATCAACCGTCCTGAGCAATTGATGACCGCCGCGATCCATGCGATGCGGGTGCTGACCGACCCGGCCGAAACCGGCGCGGTGACCCTGGCGCTGCCCCAGGACGTGCAGGCCGAAGCCTACGATTACCCGGATTATTTCCTGCAGAAACGCGTGCACCGCATCGACCGTCGCCCGGCCACCGAGGCGATGCTCGGCGATGCCTTGGCGCTGCTCAAGGGCAAGCGCCGGCCGTTGGTCATCTGCGGTGGTGGCGTCAGGTATTCGGGGGCCAGCGCCGCGTTGCAGGCCTTTGCCGAGCGTTTCGACATCCCCTTCGCCGAAACCCAGGCGGGCAAAAGCGCCGTGGTCTCCAGTCATCCATTGAACGTCGGCGGCGTCGGCGAAACCGGTTGCCTGGCGGCGAACCTGCTGGCCAAGGAAGCGGACCTGATCATCGGCATTGGCACCCGCTACAGTGATTTCACCACGGCGTCGAAATGGCTGTTCCAGCATCCCGAGGTGCAGTTTCTCAACCTCAACATCAGTCCATGCGATGCCTTGAAGCTCGACGGTGTGCAATTGCTCGCCGATGCGCGTTCCGGGCTTGAGGCTTTGTCCGCCGCGATGGGGTATTATCGTGCCGAATGGGGCGGGCAGATCGCCGATGCCAAGGCCCAACTCGACGCCGAAGTGGACCGGGTCTACCAGGCGGATTACCAGGCCAAGGATTTCGTCCCGGAAATCAACGACCACATGGACCCGGCGGTGTTTCGCGAGTTCATCGAGCTCACCGGATCCTGCCTGACCCAGAGCCGCGTGCTCGGCACCCTCAACGAAACCCTGGCCGATGATGCCGTCATCGTCGCCGCCGCCGGCAGCCTGCCGGGTGATTTGCAGCGCAGCTGGCGCAGCAAGGGCGTGAACACCTACCACGTCGAATATGGCTATTCGTGCATGGGCTACGAGGTCAATGCCGCCCTGGGCGTGAAGCTCGCCGAGCCGGACAAGGAGGTCTACGCGCTGGTGGGCGATGGCTCCTACATGATGCTGCACTCCGAACTCGCCACCTCGATCCAGGAGCGCCGCAAGATCAATGTGGTGCTACTGGACAACATGACGTTCGGATGCATCAACAACCTGCAGATGGAACACGGCATGGACAGCTTCGGCACCGAGTTCCGCTTCCGCAACCCCGAGACGGGCAAGCTCGACGGCGCCTTCGTGCCGGTGGATTTCGCCATGAGCGCGGCGGCCTACGGTTGCAAGACCTACAAGGTCAAGACACTGGAGGAGCTGCACGCCGCGCTGGCCGACGCCCGACTCCAGACGGTCTCGACGCTGATCGACATCAAGGTCCTGCCCAAGACCATGATCCACAAGTACCTGTCGTGGTGGCGGGTCGGCGTGGCGCAAGTCTCTACCAGCGCGCGTACCGATGCCGTCGCCAAGACCCTCAACGAACGACTGGCCAAGGCCCGTCAATACTGATTGCCCCAACCCTACGAAAGGAGTTCCACATGTCTTTGAAGCTGGGCGTCATCGGCACCGGGGCCATCGGCCAGGACCATATCCGTCGTTGCAGCCAGACGTTGCTCAACAGCCAGGTCGTCGCGGTGACCGACATCAACCTGGTGCAGGCGGCGAAAGTGGTGGCCGACCTGAAACTCACCGCCGAGGTCTATCCCGACGGCCATGCGCTGATCAAGGCGCCGGACGTCGAGGCGATCCTCGTCACGTCCTGGGGCCCGAGTCATGAAGAATTCGTGCTGGCGGCCATCGCGGCCGGCAAGCCGGTGTTCTGTGAGAAGCCGTTGGCCGTTACCGCCGAAGGTTGCCGCCGGATCGTCGAAGCCGAAGTGGCCCACGGCAAGCGCCTGGTACAGGTCGGGTTCATGCGCCCCTACGATGAAGGTTATCGGGCGCTCAAGTCGGTGATCGACAGCGGACAGATCGGCGAGCCGTTGATGCTGCACTGTGCCCACCGCAACCCCAGCGTGGGCGAAAACTACAAGACCGACATGGCCATCACCGACACCTTGATTCACGAGTTGGACGTGTTGCGCTGGTTGCTCGCCGACGACTACGTCTCGGTGCAGGTGGTGTTTCCACGCAAGACCAGCAAGGCCCTGGTGCACTTGCGCGATCCACAGATCGTCCTGCTGGAAACCGCCAAGGGGACGCGCATCGACGTTGAAGTGTTCGTCAATTGCCAGTACGGCTACGACATCCAGTGCGAAGTGGTGGGGGAGACCGGCATCGCCAGGCTGCCAGAACCGTCCCAGGTGCAACTGCGCAGCGGCGCCAAGCTTTCCAATGCGATCCTGATGGACTGGAAAGACCGGTTCATCGGCGCTTACGACGTCGAACTGCAGGCCTTCATCGACGGCGTGCGCGCCGGCCAGGTGGGCGGCCCCTCGGCCTGGGATGGCTTTGCCGCGGCGGTGGCGGCGGACGCGTGTATCGAAGCGCAGCAGAGCGGGCAGATCGTCAAGGTCGAGCTGCCCGAGCGGCCTCGGTTCTACGGCTGAGCACATGCCCTTTGGGCATGCAATCAAACTGTGGGAGCGAGCCTGCTCGCGAAGGCGGTGTGTCAGGTCACACAATCCAGCTTGATCCGACGCTATCGCGAGCAAGCTCGCTCCCACGGTCGACTGTGTTATCCCAGGAGTACTCGGTCAAATTTGTGGGAGCGAGCTTGCTCGCGATGGCGGTGGGTCAGGCGATATTGATGCTGGCGGGCCTGACGCTTTCGCGAGCAGGCTCGCTCCCACGGTCGACTGTGTTATCCCAAGAGTACTCGGTCAAATTTGTGGGAGCGAGCTTGCTCGCGATGGCGGTGGGTCAGGCGATATTGATGCTGGCGGGCCTGACGCTTTCGCGAGCAGGCTCGCTCCCACAGGAGTTGCATCTACATAAGGGGCTTTCATGCGAATCGGATTAGTAGGCTACGGCAAGGGCGGTCGTTTTTTCCATGCGCCGCTGATCAGCAGCCTGCCGGGGGCTACCTTCATCGGCGTGGTGACCCGCTCCGCCGAGCGGCGCCAGCAGCTGGCCAGCGATTACCCGAAGGTCCAGGCGTTCGACACTCTCGAACAGTTGGTGGCGGCGGGTGTCGAGGCGGTGGTCGTGTCTATCCCTTTGGACGGTCGCCCGGCCATCGTGATGCAGGCGATCGAACTCGGCGTGGCGGTGGTCAGCGATAAGCCTTTTGCCCTGGACGCCGCACAGGCCGAAGCGATGGTGCTGACCGCCGAACGCCGCAACGTGCCGTTGAGCGTCTACCAGAACCGGCGCTGGGATTCGGATTTCCTGACCGTGCGCAAGTTGCTCGGATCCGGCGCACTGGGGCAGGTGATTCGCTTTGAATCCAGCGTCGAACGTTACTCACCGTCCTCGGTGGGCAAGGGCAGCGGCGGCGGATTCCTGCTGGATCTGGGCAGCCATCTGGTGGACCAGGCGCTGCAATTGTTTGGTCCGGTGATGCGGGTTTACGCCGAGCTCGATTATCGACAGCCGGGCCAGGCGTTCGATAACGGTTTCTTCATGTCACTGACCCATGTCGGTGGCGTCATTTCCCACTTGAGCGGCAATTGCGTGCAAAACGCTCCACGCCCACGTTTCCGGGTCAGCGGCAGCGAAGGCTGCTATACCGTCGAAGGCCTCGACGGGCAGGAAGCCTTGGCATTGGCGGGGTTGAGCCCGGCTACCGAAGGCGAACGCTGGGGCGCAGAGGAGCACCGCCGCTGGGGCTGGTTCGAACACGGCGCAGAGCGCGAGCGGGTCGCCTCGGAGCGGGGATGCTGGCTGGAATTCTACCAGCGCCTCCAAGCCGCGTTGCAGGGCAACGGCCCATTGCCGGTGGCGGCCCGCGATGCCTTGGCCACGACGCGCGTTCTGGACGCTGCCAGGCAAAGTGCTGAGCAAGGCGTGGTGGTGTGTTTATCCACGCCCGTAGGACATGGAACAAAAAACGAATAAAATTCTAAAATAAGTTGATATGGAAAATATTTTCCAATAAAGTCGATTCCAGGTGACCGACAACCCTGTTCGCGTTTATCCAGGCTCGGCTTGAATGAACGACGAACTAAACAAAAACAAGAAACACAGCCAGGTACCGTCGATGAAAACCTTCAACCGCTCTGCGTTTCACCTGCCACTGCCCTTGCGTCTGTCCGCAATCCTTCCTTTTTTCGAATCCCTGTGCATCCAGCGCAAGGGTGCCGTGGTGTGCTGCATGCCCGGCGCACCGATTGTTCGTTTGCCGCGTTCCTGAAGTCCGTCACGCCTTATCCATAAGACCAACAAAAATGTGGAGAAAGACCGTTCATGAAGACCAAGACCCGTATTGCCTCGCTGGCCCTGTCGTTGATGTTCGCCAGCGGCGTTGCCCTGGCGGACCTGAAGATCGGCGTCAGCATGTCCCAGTTCGATGACACCTGGTTGACCTACCTGCGCGAATCCATGGACAAGAAAGCCAAGTCCCTGCCGGACGGCGTCACGCTGCAATTCGAAGATGCCCGCAGTGACGTGGTCAAGCAGCTCAGCCAGGTGGAAAGCTTCATCAGCCAGAAGGTCGATGCGCTCATCGTCAACCCCGTGGACACCGCCGCGACCCAGCGCATCACCAAGGCCGCGGTCGCCGCCGGCATCCCGCTGGTGTATGTCAACCGCCGCCCGGACGATCTGAAATTACCGGAAGGGGTGGTCACCGTGGCCTCCGATGACCTGGAAGCCGGGCGCATGCAGATGCAATACCTGGCCGACAAGATGGGCGGCAAGGGCGACATCGTGATCTTGCTGGGCGACCTGGCCAACAATTCCACCACTAACCGCACCAAGGGCGTCAAGGAAGTGCTGGCCAAGTACCCGGGCATCAAGATCGAACAGGAACAGACCGGCACCTGGTCGCGGGATAAGGGTATGACCCTGGTCAACGATTGGCTGACCCAGGGCCGCGACTTCCAGGCCGTGGTGTCCAACAATGACGAGATGGCCATCGGCGCCGCCATGGCGCTCAAGGGCGCTGGCAAAGAGAAGGGCAGCGTCCTGATTGCCGGGGTCGATGGCACGCCGGATGGCTTGAACGCCATCAAGAAAGGCGAGATGGCGGTCTCGGTGTTCCAGGACGCCAAGGGCCAGGCCGATGGCTCCATCGACACGGCGGTGAAAATGGCCAAGGGCGAGAAGATGCAATCCGTCGTGGTGCCCTATCGCCTGATCACGCCGGAGAACGTCGATCAGTTCAAGTGACGTCCCACCCGTTCCATCACAACAATAAACAGGCAAGGTCGCCGCGCCGATCTTGCCGAGGGGAGTACCTGACCATGTTCGCATCAGCGACTGCTACGAGCGCCCCGGCGGCGACTTTCCAGCCGGGCGCATTACCTGACGAACCGTACCTGTTGGAAGTCGTCAACGTCAGCAAGGGTTTTCCCGGCGTGGTGGCCCTGTCCGACGTGCAACTGCGGGTGCGCCCCGGCTCGGTGCTGGCCTTGATGGGCGAAAACGGCGCAGGCAAATCCACGCTGATGAAAATCATCGCCGGCATCTACCAGCCGGATGCCGGTGAGCTGCGCCTGCGCGGCAAGCCGATCACTTTCGACACCCCGCTGGCAGCCTTGCAGGCCGGGATCGCGATGATCCACCAGGAATTGAACCTGATGCCGCACATGAGCATCGCCGAGAACATCTGGATCGGCCGTGAGCAGCTCAACGGCCTGCACATGATCGACCACGGTGAGATGCACCGGTGCACCGCGCGCTTGCTGGAGCGCCTGCGAATCAAGCTCGACCCCGAGGAGCAGGTGGGCAACCTGAGCATCGCCGAGCGGCAGATGGTGGAGATCGCCAAGGCCGTTTCGTATGACTCGGACATCCTGATCATGGACGAACCGACCTCGGCCATCACCGAGACGGAAGTCGCGCATCTGTTTTCGATCATCGCCGACCTCAAGGCCCAGGGTAAGGGCATCATCTATATCACCCACAAGATGAATGAAGTGTTCGCCATCGCCGATGAGGTGGCGGTGTTCCGTGACGGTGCCTACATCGGTCTGCAACGGGCCGACAGCATGGACGGCGACAGCCTGATTTCGATGATGGTCGGGCGCGAGTTGAGCCAGTTGTTTCCCGAGCGGGACAAGCCCATCGGCGATAAGGTGCTGTCGGTACGCGACCTGAGCCTGGACGGTATCTTCAAAGGCGTGTCGTTCGACCTGCATGCTGGCGAAATCCTCGGCATCGCCGGGTTGATGGGCTCGGGCCGGACCAATGTCGCCGAGGCCATCTTTGGCGTGACCCCGGCCACCGGCGGCGAGATCCAGCTGGACGGCGAGCCGGTGCGCATCACCGATCCGCACATGGCGATCGAGAAGGGCTTCGCCCTGTTGACCGAAGACCGCAAGCTCAGCGGCCTGTTTCCCTGCCTGTCGGTGCTGGAAAACATGGAGATAGCGGTGTTGCCCCATTACGTCGGCAACGGCTTCATCCAGCAAAAAGCCCTGCGCGCGCTGTGCGAAGAAATGTGCAAGAAATTGCGGGTCAAGACGCCGTCCCTCGAGCAGTGCATCGACACCTTGTCCGGCGGCAACCAGCAGAAAGCGTTGCTGGCCCGCTGGCTGATGACCAACCCGCGCATCCTGATCCTCGACGAGCCGACCCGCGGCATCGATGTTGGCGCCAAGGCGGAAATCTACCGACTCATTTCCTACCTCGCCAGCGAAGGCATGGCGGTCATCATGATTTCCTCGGAACTGCCCGAGGTGCTCGGCATGAGCGACCGGGTCATGGTGATGCACGAAGGTGACCTGATGGGCACTCTCGACCGTAGCGAAGCGACCCAGGAACGAGTCATGCAACTGGCGTCGGGCCTGTCCTGATTGCCCGTCCGCCCAGATAACGAAGGTAAATGGCTATGAACGCGATACTGGAAAACAAACCCGCGGCCGCACCGGCCAGGACGCGTCGACGGTTGCCGACGGAACTGAGCATTTTCCTGGTGCTGATCGGCATCGGGCTGGTGTTCGAGATGTTCGGCTGGATCATGCGCGACCAGAGTTTCCTGATGAATTCGCAGCGCCTGGTGCTGATGATCCTGCAAGTGTCGATCATCGGCCTGCTGGCCATCGGCGTGACCCAGGTGATCATCACCACCGGCATCGACCTGTCGTCCGGCTCGGTACTGGCGCTGTCGGCGATGATTGCCGCCAGCCTGGCCCAGACTTCGGATTTCGCCCGGGCGGTGTTTCCTTCCCTGACCGACCTGCCGGTGTGGATCCCGGTGGTGGCGGGGCTGGGGGTCGGTTTGCTGGCCGGCGCAATCAACGGCAGCATCATCGCCCTTACCGGCATCCCACCGTTCATCGCCACCCTCGGCATGATGGTCTCGGCCCGTGGCCTGGCGCGTTACTACACCGAAGGCCAGCCGGTGAGCATGCTGTCTGATTCGTACACGGCCATCGGTCATGGCGCGATGCCCGTGATCATCTTCCTGGTGGTGGCGGTGATCTTTCACATCGCCTTGCGCTACACCAAGTACGGCAAATACACCTACGCCATCGGCGGCAACATGCAGGCGGCGCGGACCTCGGGCATCAACGTCAAGCGTCATCTGGTGATCGTCTACAGCATCGCCGGGCTGCTGGCGGGACTCGCCGGCGTGGTGGCTTCGGCGCGTGCGGCGACCGGGCAGGCGGGCATGGGCATGTCTTATGAGCTGGACGCGATTGCCGCGGCGGTGATCGGCGGCACCAGCCTGGCTGGCGGGGTGGGGCGCATCACCGGGACGGTGATCGGCGCGCTGATCCTCGGGGTGATGGCCAGCGGCTTCACCTTTGTCGGTGTCGACGCCTATATCCAGGACATCATCAAGGGGCTGATCATCGTGGTCGCGGTGGTCATCGACCAATACCGCAACAAGCGCAAACTCAAGCGCTAGGTCACTGCCTATGCGACAAAGCGCCACGCCTGACCCGCGTGGCGTTGCCATTTGTCTTCTTAATACAGCCATTGAAGCGAATTTCTTGTTATAAACGCACTCCGATGGCCGGTAGAAGCCTGTCGAGGCAGCATTTGAAGCGGTTGTCGGACATTTTCCCCATGTTTTCGGTTGCTGACACCCCAACTCGGCCTTAGACTGCCGCCCCTCGTAAATTGAGTGCCGGGTGGCGCTTGGAATAAACGGCGCCTTCCCGATGAGCGTGGCGGCTCAGGACGGGTACGAGAAGTCACGCAGGCGCCTTTCGTACCAAGTCCGGTGCGGGACGCTCCATAATTCGCCTTAATGCACGTTTTTTTATAGAGATATCAATGACAAAGGAAAAGTTGCTGGCCATGCCGGCGGATGACTACATGAATGCCGAGCAACTGGCTTACTTCACCAAGCTGTTGCAGAACATGAAGGTCGAAACCCACGAGCGCATCGAACAGAACCGAATCGCCATTGAGAGCCTGGACACCCCGGCCGACCCGGCGGACGCCGCTTCCGTGGAAGAAGAGCGCACCTGGCTGGTCAACGCCATCGATCGCGACCAACGCATGCTGCCGCAACTGGAGCAGGCGCTGGACCGCATCAACGACCAAAGCTTCGGCTGGTGCGACGACAGCGGCGAGCCGATCGGCCTCAAGCGCCTGCTGATCAGCCCGACCACCAAGTACTGCATCGAAGCCCAGGAACGTCACGAACAGATCGACAAGCACCAGCGTCAGGCCTGATTCCGTTCCAGAAAAAGATCGCAGCCTTCTTTCGGAGGCTGCGATCTTTTTGCTTTCGCCTGTTCGCCTATGCTCATTGAGCTGATGCAAAAAACACGACTAATGGACCATGGATAATGGCCTTGTAGTGGCGTTTAATGCGTGCATAACAATGATAAATGTGGGTGACAAACATGGCGACAGACGGATCTCTGGCGGCGACAGCGTCGGCCTCGGTGCCCGCGGCGGGTGGCACGGCGCGCTGGGTTGCGCCGACTTTGCAAAGCGTCGCGCTGGTTTTGCTGCTTTGCGGCATGACATTGGGCGGTTGGTCGTTGTATCTGGGCCTGCCGCTGGCGCTGCTCATCGTCTGGTTGCCACGTCTGCGCTCACGCCTGGCCAATGCTCCCGCGCCAGCGGCGAGCGACAGCCTGGCCGAGCTGACCCGCGATCTCTCCTACACCACCAGCCATAACGCTCTGTCGGCGGCGGGGGTGGCCTATTCGGTCAAGCAATTGGCCGGCAAGGTCCAGTCGCAGCTGGGCGCCGCGGCGCAGATCGTCAGCAATGCGGAGGCGATGATCGCGACCGAACAGGCCACCTCGCACCTCAGCCAGCAGGCGCTGGGCGCGGCCAGCGAGGCCCATCGCAGCAGTGTCGCCGGGCGCAGCGAACTGGTGGAATCCATCAGCCGCATGCATCAGCTCAGCCAGCGCGCCAATGACAGCCGTGAGTTGATCGAAGCGCTGAGCGTGCGCAGCGACGAAATCCAGCGCGTGAGCCTGGTGATTCAATCGATCGCCAGCCAGACCAACCTGTTGGCGCTCAATGCCGCCATCGAAGCGGCCCGGGCCGGTGAGCATGGCCGCGGATTCGCGGTAGTGGCCGACGAGGTCCGCGGCCTGGCCGGGCGCACGGCCGCGGCAACCGGCGAGGTCGGGGTGATGGTGGCGGACATCCAGCAGCGCACTGCGCAGGTGGTTGAACAGATCCGGCAACTGGCTGGCGACCTGGACAGCGGCGTGCAGCAAGTCGAGCACACCGGCCAGCACCTGGAGAACATTGCCCGGCTCGCCGCGGGTGTCGAAACCCAGGTCAGCGCTATCGCCCAAGGCACCGATACCAACCGCGAGCAGCTCGACAGTCTGTTCCATGCCATCGAGCAGATGCGCAGCGATCTGGCGATCAGCGATCAACAGACCCAGCGCCTGGCCGAGGCTGCCGTACAGATGGAAGGCCAGGCCGAAACCATCAGCGAGCGTTTGGCCGAGGTGGGCCTCGATGATTACCACCAGCGGGTCTATGACCTGGCCCGCGAAGGCGCTAGCCGGATTACCGCGCAGTTCGAAGCGGATGTCGATCAGGGCCGTGTCAGCCTCGAAGACCTGTTCGACCGCAACTACCAGCCCATCCCCAATACCCACCCGGCCAAGTTCCAGACCCGTTTTGACCGCTACACCGATCAGGTACTGCCGGCCATCCAGGAACCGCTACTCGCCCGGCATGAAGGCCTGGTGTTTGCAATCGCCTGTACCCAGCAAGGCTACGTGCCGACCCACAACAACGCCTTCTGCCAGCCACTGACCGGCGATCCCCAGGTGGACACGCTGAGCAACCGCACCAAGCGCAAGTTTTCCGATCGCACCGGGATTCGCTGCGGCAGCCACCAACAGCCGGTGTTGCTGCAAACCTATACGCGTGACACCGGGGAACTGATGCACGACCTGTCGGTGCCGATCATGCTCAAGGGGCGTCACTGGGGGGGATTGCGGTTGGGTTACAAGCCTGAGAAGCCGCGCTGAGCCTCAACGCAACGGTGCGAAGAGCTGTTGTGGCGAGGGAGCTTGCTCCCGCTCGGCTGCGCAGCGGTCGCAAATCATGGGCCTGCTGCGCAGGCCAGCGGGAGCAAGCTCCCTCGCCACGAGAGCGGTCTAACGATGTTCTTGGGTTATTTACCGTCGTGCAAGCGCACATTCAGTTGATCTACCAGCACTGCTTCCTCACCGTCGGCGAGTAGCCATTCACGCAGCAGGTCTCTTTGCTGGTCCGACCAGAAAGGCGCATCGACCAATTTGGTGTTCGGATCCAGCGGGTGTGCCATGATGAAGTCGTCGATGGCACTGCCTTCCGAAGGCAGACCCAATTGATCAAACAGGGTTTTGAGCTCGTGTGATGGTTGTTCCATGTTGCAGGACTCCTCTGGACTGCCGCCGTCATGGCGCCTCGGTTGCTTCCCTTATCTGAGGCCAGGCAGTCGTCAGGAGTTCGATCGATTTCAAGCTTTCAACGCACCTTCATCCACGGCGAGCTTCAATGCCCTTGCCGCATCCCTGGCGGCTTCGGCAGCAATTTCCGTAGTCTTGAACCAGCGATCCTTCTCCACCTGGTGGTAAGTGACAGCGTTGGAAGGTGATTTGGCGCGCATCACAATGACGGCCTGGAACTCGCCTTCGACCTCTCTGGCTTCGCCCCGGATGAAAAATTCGCCGATATCCAATTCCGTCACGTCGCGCCTTCCCTTCAAAGTCATTTTATTGTGCGCAGGTCGCCAATGGATGGCGGCCTGCGCTGGGCGGTCAGTATGGCAGCAGTTGTCGGTCGGCGGCTGAGTTAAGTCATGGACGGGGTGCGGATAAAACGCAAGCGCTCTGTTCGAGGCGCCTGGCCAGGTAGCAGGCTTCGTTATGATCGGCGCGGAAACCTCTTACACGTCCAGTCGCCGTTTCTTCGATATGGAAAAAACACGTCCCGGCCAGCACGACTCGGTATCGCGGCAGGATCAGGGCCGTTGCGAGGTGGTTCTCGGCACCAGGGCGCTCATATGCTTGGGCAGTACGCGAATCAAGGGGGCGGAGCAACGTTGGGGAAGTACCCATGTGAATTCCTTTTCATGGTTTACCGACGAATTGCCGGTTGTTTCGAGTAGTCTGCGCGCCATCGGCTGCTCTAGAATCGACGGCGCCGTGTGGACGGCTGTGCCTATCTAAAGCAATTTTTTTTGCCCTCGATGTCAGAAAAATGCTTTTTTAACTGAGAAATTTCCCTAAAGTTAGTAGTCCCACCTTTTCCGATGCGCAGAGTGGCGTTTTCCTTCAGCCTCTGACGATCACGGGGAAAGGCAGCGAGAGTGGCAATCCATTAGTCTTCTCTCGCTTGGGTCTGGGCGCGTCGTTCAATTCGAATTCAACTTCAGGTCATTGTGACCTTGCGGGTTCTCGTGGTCCGTCTTTCAGGGCGGGTCATTCAAAGATGGGGATGTTTCCTTGGCAGTAAGTAATCTCGACATGCACGCGTTATTTGTACTGGGTGACCTTCGGGCAAAGCTGGTCAAGCAATTCCAGTCACGTTTTGTCTATATCACCGAACAAACCGCCGAGGGCATCTATGTTGCCGAACTCGATACGGAATCGGCGCTGGTGGTTGATGACAAGCCTCGGCTTGAACTCAAGGTCGGTGATCATTTTCGCGCGGCGGTATTGCCAAGTCGCGAGGGTGGCAAGTTTGAAATCCGTTTTCGTGAAATCAAGTTGACGGTCTATGGCCTCGGCGACTATGCCTTCGTCACGACGGCCGATGGCCATGCGATTCTGTTCAAGGAAGGCCACAGCGTGTTGACCGTCTTCGCGGCCCACGAACAGTTGCAGGAAGGTTTGACCAAGACGCTGAAAGCGGTCACCGCCAAGGCCGCCAAATGGCGCAAGGGCGAACTCGTGACGTTCAAGGCCAGCGAATAGTCAGTCCGCGCCCATTGGGAAATGGCGCATGGGTCTGAATCTTTTTCGGCCTTCCTCATCCTTTAACAGTTTTTAAAAGGCTGTTGCTGGAACCTTGGCTACAGTCAAATGACTGAACTATTCACAGGCTTGCGTTCGCTTCGCAACGCCGTTCGGTTATTGCTGTGTCCGGCATGAGGTATCAAGCATGAAACGAGTTCGACAGTGGCTGGCTGGCTGCGCCACTACCCTCGCTGTGTTGGTTTCGCCACTTCCGGCATCCGCTGCTGCTTCGACGCCGATCCACTTTGCCGACCTGAACTGGGAAAGTGGCAGCCTGATCACCGACATCCTGCGGATCATCGTCGAAAAAGGCTACGGGTTATCGACCGACACGTTACCGGGCACCACCATTACCCTGGAAACCGCCCTGGCCAACAACGATATCCAGGTGATCGGTGAAGAGTGGGCGGGGCGCAGCCCGGTATGGGTCAAGGCCGAGGCCGAGGGCAAGGTGGTTGCCCTGGGCGATACGGTCAAGGGCGCGACCGAAGGTTGGTGGGTGCCGGAATACGTCATCAAGGGCGACCCGGCCAAGGGGATCAAGCCGCTGGCCCCGGACCTGCGCAGCGTCGAGGACCTGGCGCGCTACAAACATGTGTTCAAGGATCCTGAAAGCCCCGACAAGGGGCGCTTCCTCAACAGCCCCATCGGCTGGACGTCCGAAGTCGTCAACAAGCAGAAACTCAAGGCTTATGGTCTTTCCGACAGCTACGTGAATTTCCGCAGCGGTTCCGGGGCCGCGCTTGATGCGGAAATTACTTCCTCGATTCGCCGTGGCAAGCCGATCCTGTTTTACTACTGGTCGCCCACGCCGTTGCTGGGGCGTTTCAAGCTGGTGCAACTGCAAGAACCGCCATTCGATGCCGAGGCCTGGAAGACCCTGACCGACGCCGACAATCCGAACCCGAAACCGACTCGCTCCCTGGCCTCGAAGCTGTCGATCGGTGTGTCCGTGCCGTTCCAGAAGCAGCATCCGGACATCGCCGAGTTCTTCGGCAAGGTCGACCTGCCCATCGAGCCGCTGAACAAGGCCCTGGCCGACATGAGCGAGAAACGCACGCCGCCCCGCGAAGCCGCCGAGGCGTTCCTCAAGGCCCACCCACAGGTCTGGCAGGCCTGGTTGCCCAAGGACGTCGCCGACAAAGTCGCGGCGGGGCTGTAAAACTTGGTGATGCCAGCCTGTTGAACAGTTGATCCCGGGCAAATCGTCATCCGCTGGAACCTGGCAACCTGAGCCCGTCCAGCGAAATGTCAGATTCAAGCTAGGATGATTGTTCAACCTTTTTCAGGAGGCTGGCGAATGACGCTTTTATTGGCTCGGTCGCTGGTCGCAGTGTTTGCGACCATCAGCTTGTTTCATTTGTATTGGGCCCTGGGTGGGCGCTGGGCAGCCCTGGCGGTGGTACCGCAGGTTCCGGTGAAGCAGGGCGACACGCTGCGACCGGCGTTCAACCCGTCAGGATGGCTGACGCTGCTGGTGGCCCTGGCGCTGTTGATGATTGCGCTGCTGGTGTGCCTGCGGGTCGGGCTGATTTCGCCGCCCGTCACTCATCGCGCCTTGCAATGGCTGATCAGTGCGATTGCCTTGCTGATGTTCGCCCGGGCCATTGGCGAGTCGAACCTGGTGGGCTTCTTCAAGGAGGTCAAGGGCTCGACGTTTGCCCGGCTCGACACCTGGGTCTATTCGCCGTTGTGTGTCGTGCTGGGGGCGGGGTTGCTGACGGTGGCGTGGGCTTGAATACAACCATAACCTCGCCACGAAAGCCGGTTTGTCAGTCATTCTTGCGACTACTTACCTCCGCCGGCACGTCATCGCCGGCCATACGCTTGCGGAACAATGCCGCCCGGGCCAGCAGCAGGGTGGTCACCGGCATCGTGATGGACAGCAGGATCGGTATCAACCACGCATGCAGCACCGGCCCGGACTTGATCGCGGAAAAGTAGATGATCGAGGCAAGGGCAACGCACCAGGCGCCCAGCGTCGACGCCAGGGCAGGGGGGTGCATGCGCTGGAAATAATCCTTCAACCGTACCAGCCCGATTGCCCCGAGCAGGGCGAACAGGCTGCTGGCCACCAGCAGGATTGCCACTGAAATTTCCACCCACATCGACAGCTCGACGTTCATTCGATCACCTCGCCACGCAAGAGGAACTTGGCCAGGGCAAACGAGCCGACAAAGCCGAACAGGGCGATCAGCAGCGCGGCCTCGAAGTAGGTGTCACTGGCATAACGGATGCCCAGCACCAGCATCATCAGCATCGCGACGATGTACAGGTAGTCGAGGGCCAGGACCCGGTCCTGTGCCGAGGGGCCTTTGAACAGGCGCACCAGGGTCAGGACCATGGTCAGGGAGAACAGGAACAGGCTCAGCAGGATGGCATTGGACAGCAACGGGCTCATTCGAAAATCTCCATCAACGGGCGCTCGTAGGTGGCCTTGAAGTGCGCTATGAATGCGCCTTCGTCCTCCAGATCGAACACGTGCATCAACAGGATGCTGCGGTCTAGCGCCAGCTCCGACCAGACCGTCCCGGGAATCACCGTGGTGATCATTGAAAGCACTGCCAGGCCATTGGCGTCGTACAGGTCCAGCGGCACCTTGACGAAACGCGAGCGAGGCGGGCGGCGTCCGGCGTTCAGTACGCGCCAGGCGACGGCCAGGTTGGACACCAGCACATCGCGTCCCACCAGCAGGAACAGCCGCAGCATGACCCAGGGCCGGCGGATACGGATGGGCCGCGGCCGCAGTGGACGCATCATCAATGGCGCCAGGAAACCCAGCGCCGCGCCCAGCAGCAGCTGGCCGGCGCTGACGGACAGGTTCAACAGCAGCCAGAGCAGCCACAACGCCAGCGACAACCAGGGTGCGGGAAACAGCCGCTTCATGGCTGCACCGCCTGCACTGCGGTGTCGACTTGCGGGTTGGGTACGGCGCGGGTGCCAAGCACCGCCATCACATAATATTCAGGTGTGTTCAGCGCATCGGCGGCGGACTGGGTGTAGCGCAGCAGCGGCTCGGCCTTGAAGGTCAGGGCGATTCCGAGGCCGAGCAGCGCGATGATCGGCACGCATTCGAACGGCCGCAACAGTGGCGACGGCCGCTCCTGTGGCGTCCAGAAGCGCTGGATGCCCAGGCGCGAGAAGGCGATCAGCGCGGCGAGCCCGGACAGGATCAACAGCGCCAACAGGCCCCAGGCGGCGGCAGAGACGGGCGTGTCGGTACTTGCTCCGAGTCCTTGGGGGTTGAGCAACGCGTTGAGCAGCCCGAGTTTTGCGATGAAGCCCGAAAGCGGTGGCATGCCGATAATCAGCAGCGCACAGGCGATGAAGCTCAGGCCGAGGAAGGCCATGGTCCAGGGGATCACTTGGCCGACTACGGCTTTCTGTTCGTCGTCGAGGTTGATGCCTTTGGGCGGCTGCAGCGATTCCAGTGGGCGCGGCAGGCTGTCGAGATCGTCTTCCAGCGGCAGATCATTGGCCGAGCGTGAACGCTCGATCAACTCGGCCAGCAAGAACAGCGCGCACAGCGCCAGGGTCGAGCTCACCAGGTAAAACAGCGCAGCCCCCACCAGGTTTGGCTGGGCAAAGCCGATGGCTGACAACAGGATGCCGGCCGAGACCAGGATACTCAGACTGGCTATGCGCTCCAGGCGTTGGGCGGCGAGGATGGCGATGGCCGCGCAGGCGATAGTCGCCAGGCCGCCGTAGACCAGCCAGTCAGCGCCAAAATAGGCCGAGGCGCCGGCCTGCCCGGAAAACAGCAAGGTCCACAGCCGCAGGATGGTGTAGACGCCGACCTTGGTCATGATCGCAAACAGTGCCGCCACCGGTGCACTGGCTGCACTGTAGGCCGGCACCAGCCAGAAATTCAGCGGCCACATGCCGGCCTTGGCCAGGAACGCCACCGCCAGGATCGCCGCGCCGGCGTGCAGCAGGCCGCGGTCGGCTTCCGGCACGAGGGGCACCTTCAGGGCCAGGTCGGCCATATTCAAGGTCCCTGTAACGCCGTAGATCAGGGCTGCGCCAATCAGGAACAGCGACGAGGCCAGCAGGTTGATGGAAATGTAGTGCAGCCCCGACGACACCCGCGCCCGGCCCGATCCATGCAACATCAAGCCGTAGGACGCCGCCAGCAGCACCTCGAAAAATACGAACAGATTGAACAGGTCCGCCGTGAGGAAGGCCCCATAAAGCCCCATCAGCTGAATCTGGAACAACGCATGGAAACTCGCCCCGGCCCGGTCCCAACGGGCCATGGCGAACAGCAGCGCGCAGACGCCGATGATCCCGGTCAGCACCAGCATCAGAGCTGACAGCCGATCGACCACCAGCACGATGCCGAACGGCGCTTGCCAATTACCGGGCAGATAGACGCCAATGGACGCGGGCAGCGCCTGCTCCTGGGTCCAGCGCAACAACAGCACGGCGATGCCCAGACCCAGCAGGCTGGAGAACAGATTGATCCGCGCCTTGAGCGGGCGGTGCTTCTCGCCGAGCATCAGCATCACCGCGGCGGTCAGCAACGGAAGCAGGATGGGCGCAGCGATCAAGTGTGGCGTCAACGTCATTCCTTCGGCTCCCGACCGTCCACATGGTCGGTGCCGGTCAGGCCCCGGGACGCGAGCAGGACTACCAGGAACAAGGCAGTCATGGCGAAGCTGATCACGATGGCGGTCAGCACCAGGGCCTGGGGCAACGGATCGGTGTAGTGCAGCAGGTCCTGGGGCACGCCGTCCTTGATGATCGGCTCCTTGCCGATGAACAGGCTGCCCATGCTGAAGATGAACAGGTTGACGCCATACGACAGCAGGCACAGGCCCATGACCACTTGAAAGGTCCGCGGCCGTAGCACCAGCCAGACACCGGAGGCGGCCAATACGCCGATTGCGATTGCGATGACTTCTTCCATCAGGCGTTGGCTCCTTTGAGAGGGGCGACGGGTTTGGCGTGCAGGCCCGGCTTGTGGGCGCGCACTGACTGGTGGGCCAGGGCAGTGAGAATCAGCAGGGTCGAACCAACCACCACGGCATAGACGCCGATGTCGAAGAACAGCGCGCTGGCCAGGTGAATATCCCCCAGCAGCGGCAATTCGAAATGCCAGGTGTGCGTGGTCAGGAACGGATAACCCACCGCCAGCGCGCCCAACCCCGTGGCGCTGGCGAACAGCAGCCCGGTGCCCATCCAGCGCAGTGGTCGCAGGCTCATCTGCGCTTCGACCCACTGGGTGCCGGCGACCATGTATTGCAGGATGAACGCCACCGACATCACCAGCCCGGCCACGAAGCCGCCGCCGGGTTGATTGTGGCCGCGCATGAACAGATAGAACGACACCACCAGGGCAATCGGCAGCAACAGGCGAACCAGCACCGACGGCACCATCATGAAGCCCAGGGCGGTGTCGCTGGCGTGGCGCGGGTTGACCAGGTCGGTGACCACGTCCGGCGCCAGCAGGCGTTGTTGCGCCGGCAGTTGCATGCTTTCCTTCGGTGGACGGAAGCGCCGCAGCAGGGCGAACACCGCCAGGGCCACCGCCGCGAGCACGGTGATTTCCCCCAGGGTGTCGAAACCGCGGAAGTCCACCAGCATGACGTTCACCACATTGCTGCCGCCGCCTTCAGGCAGCGCGCGGCTGAGGTAGAACGAGGAAATATCGTTGGGGGTCTGGCGCGTCAGCATGGCATAGGACAGCAGCGCCATGCCGCCGCCCACCGCGCCGGACAGCAGCAGGTCCCGCAGGCGTCGGATGCGCGCGCGCCGTTCGCTGTTGGACCGGGGCGATACGTCCTCGATCCGTCGGGGCAACCAGCGCAGCCCCAGCAGGATCAGCACCGTGGTGACCACCTCCACCACCAGTTGCGTCAAGGCCAGGTCCGGTGCCGAGAACCAGACGAAGGTCACGCAGGTCATCAGGCCGCAGACGCTGACCATCGTCAGCGCCGCGAGACGGTGATACTTGGCTTGCCAGGCCGCGCCCAGGGCGCAGGCGATTGCCAGTACCCACAGGGTGACGAACACAACGGAGCCGGGAATCTTCGGCCGGTCGCCCCAGACCAGCGTGCTGTGCAGCATCGGGATCAACCCGGCCAGGAGCGCCGCCAGTACCAGCAGGAACAGTTGCGCCTGCAGGCGCCGAGTGCTGATCTTGCGCTCCAGCCGGCGGCCGTGGCGCATCATCAGCACCAGGCAGCGTTCGAACAGGCGCTTGCCGCTGAGGCGGCCGATCAGGGGCGGATGCTTGATTTGGCCTTGCTTGAATTGCTTGCGCAGCAGCAAGTACAGGACGATGCCCGAGGCCATCGCCACCAGGCTCATGAGCATGGGCGCGTTCAGCCCGTGCCAGATTGCCAGGCTGTATTCGGGCAGCGGGCCGCCCACCACGGGGAGTGCGGCGGCGGCCAGCAACGAGCCGACCACCTGGGCCGGGAAAATCCCCACCAGCAGGCAGGTGAATACCAACAGCTCGACCGGCGCGCGCATCCAGCGTGGCGGTTCATGGGGCGTGTGAGGCAGGTCGGTGGCGGTGGGGCCGAAGAACACGTCCACGGTAAAGCGCAGGGAGTAGGCGACGCTGAAGGTGCCGGCGATGGTCGCGATGATCGGCAACGCCAGTTCGACCCAGGCGGTGGCCGAGATAAACACCGTCTCGGCGAAGAACATCTCCTTGGACAGGAAACCATTGAGCAACGGCACCCCGGCCATCGCCGCGCTGGCGACCATCGCCAGGGTGGCGGTGAACGGAATCAGTCGCACCAGGCCGCTGAGCCTGCGGATGTCCCGGGTGCCGCTTTCGTGGTCGATGATTCCGGCGGCCATGAACAGCGAGGCCTTGAACGTGGCGTGGTTGAGGATATGAAACACCGCCGCCACCGCCGCCAGCGGACTGTTGAGACCCAGCAGCAGGGTGATCAGCCCGAGGTGGCTGATGGTCGAGTAGGCGAGCAGGCCCTTGAGGTCGTTCTGGAACATCGCGCAGTAGGCGCCCAGCACCAGGGTGCAGGCCCCCGCGCCGCCGACGATATAGAACCATTGCTCGCTGCCCGACAATGACGGCCACAGCCGCGCCAACAGGAAGACACCGGCCTTGACCATGGTTGCCGAGTGCAGGTACGCCGACACTGGTGTGGGTGCGGCCATGGCGTGGGGAAGCCAGAAGTGGAAGGGGAACTGAGCACTTTTGCTCAAGGCGCCGATCAGGATCAGCGGCAGCAGGATCGGGTAGAGGGCGTGGTCACGAATCAGGTTGCCGGCGGCCAGGACCCTGTCCAGGTCATAGCTGCCCACCACATGGCCGAGCAGCATCACCCCGGCCAACAGGCACAGCCCGCCGGCACCGGTCACCATCAACGCCATGTAGGCACCGCGTCGGGCGTCGGCGCGGTGATGCCAATAGCCGATCAGCAAGAACGAGAACAGACTGGTCAGTTCCCAGAAGAACACCATCTGGATCAGGTTGCCGGAGATCACCAGCCCGAGCATCGCGCCCATGAACGCCAGGAAAAACGCGAAGAAACGCGGCACCGGATCGTCCGGCGACATGTAATAGCGGGCGTACAACGACACCAGCGTGCCGATGCCCAGCACCAGCAACGAGAACAGCCAGGCAAAACCGTCCAGGCGCAGCACGAAATTCAGGCCCAGGCTCGGCAGCCAATCATATTGTTCACGGATTACGCCGCCATCGGCGATCTGCGGGTACCACAAGGCCACCTGAACAGTGCCGGCCAGGGCTACGAGGCCGGCCAGCAGCGATTCGGCGTTACGGGCGTTATGCGGTAACAGCGCCGCGACACAGCTGCCGATAAAGGGCAAAAGCAATAGAACTATCAGTGACATAGGCTTCTATTCGGCAAAGGTTGTGCGGGATCATACGTGGCGTATTCCCGATCACCAACCGCCAGGGTGTCGCAGAATCCTACAAGGTAGGTGAAGTTTTCTGACTTTGCGTCGTTTAGGGGCGGGGGACGGCGCGTCAGAATTCGGCATGAGTACTGGAGACACGCAAAAAAACCCGGGCGCCATACATATGTACCGCCCCCGAACGTGGCTCCATCGCCACTGTGCGCCATACAGACAAGGAGAACTGTATGGCAAAGCAAACACTTAACGATGGATCGGATGGAACGGTAGTCATCAGGCCGGGACGGCCCTCTTCGGGCGGCGGTTCCGAGGGCGGATACGGTGGCGGCTATGGAGGGAACCGCGTCGGAGCCACAGGCGGTCCGATGCGTTCAGCCAAGGGGATGAAAAAGCGGCGGCAAGCGACGCTCAAGCGCCGGGCCGAGGAAGCGAATGCTGCTGCAAAAGCGAAAGCAGACGCTGTGAAAGCCAAGGCTGCGGCTGCCGCAAACGCCAATGAGCAGGCACGCCAACAAGCACTGGCGACTATGGTGCAACGCCACACCTCCACCCGGACCGAGGTGGATCGAATCTTCGCGAATAAAAAGCAACAACTCGAGGCGACGCTTCAAAAGGAAATTTCGGCAGCAAAACGGCCACCCGCCTCGAACTCGACCGAGCGTTGGCAGCTTTACACCATCACCAAGGAAAAAAGCGAAATCGACGGGCTGATTGCCCACAAGACCCAGGAACTCAACGCCAGGAAACTCGCTGCCCAGGTCTTTGATGGACAGGACCCGCTCATACGTTCGGTGAACGACTACCGCACACGACTGGATCAGTTCGGCGCCGCGCTCGATGACGGTCATCGACTCTGGGAGCAAAGTTACACCGCGGCCCAGGAGGCGCGGCTGCTGTCCGAGCTGATCAAGGCCTTGAGCGAAAAATCCAACGCGCTGGCCCGGTACCATGCCGAACAGACAGTGGTGTGGCGTGAACGGGAGGCTGTCTGGGAACGCCAGCGCCAATACGCCGAACAACGGGCGGCGCGCATTCGCTTCAAACAGCAGCTGGATGAAAATGTCCGGCTGGAGCGGTTCCGGCAAGTTCATACCTTGAGTATACCTGCGCCTTCGTTGACTGCGGGCGGGATGGTACTGACCCGTGATGCCGTGTTCGTCGGCCAGCAAGCCGTAGCGGTACTGGAACAGGCTGTCGCCACTTCCGTCGAAACGCTCAAGGACTACGGGCGGATCCTCGCCAGAACGGGGCCGGTCTTCGTCACGGCGATGGTTTACTCGCCAACGCTGGGCGACGGCGAACTGACTCCAGAACAACGCAGCCGCCTGTTCCAAGGCGTCGGGGTATCGGCGCAAGCGCTCGGTCTCACCGACGGACCCGCGCTGCAATCGATTGCTGATGCAGGCGGTTCGGTTGAAGTGGCGTACCGGCTCAAGCCGCACGCTGTTCCTGAAGGCACTGCGCTTAGCATTGCCAGTACCGGCGACACGATCAGCGCTCATGTACCCGTCATCAACGCGCAATTTGATCCGCTGACCGGCCTCTACTACGCAGAGGTCCCCGGCTCACCGACCCGACACCTGCAATTTACCGCCGATGCCGCCAGCCAGGCGATGCCTGCAAGCCAACCGGTGCTGACGGCGATGGCGCCTCAGGTGGAGACCTTGCCAGCGGGCGTGGACCTGCGCATTCAAGACTGCATCGTCTGTGTTCCCGGCTTGCCACCGACCTATTTCTCATTCGATTTGCCGCCGCTGGGCTCGGGCATCGTCACGGGCGCCGGCAAGCCGGCTGCGAATGATTGGTGGAGCACGGCCAGCCAGCCCCAAGGCGCGGCCATTCCCGAGCAAGTCGGTCATCAGATGCGGGCGCAGCCAATAAAGTCCTTCAGCGCCTTCGACCAGGCAGTGTGGCGTACCCTCGCCGAGCACCCAACGCTGTCGGTGTCGGGCAACGCCGACGAAATCAACCAAAAACGCATCGAACGCGGCTTTGCCCCCTATGCGCCGAAAAGCACGTGGGTCGGCGAGCGCCGCGAATTCGAACTGCGTTACCAGGAACGGGCAGAACTGGGTGAGAACCCATTCAATCTCGACCGCATCAGCATTACCACGCCGAACAGCCTGCTCGGCAGGCCAGGCATCGTTCCGGCCGTCATCCCATGGCCGGCGCCTCCCATTGGCAACGGCACCCGAACACCCCTGGTCCCGCCGGGCATCGAACTGCTCGCCCCGACCACCTCACCGATTACACCGCCACTCTCGTCGGTATATCCCGGCAACCCTGTCATCCCGGTCCTACCGGAAAACCAGACGTTTCCGGCTGTTGATCCAGGGCAAACCGATGCCAATATTCCGGGGTACCCGGCGGACATGGAGTTGCCTTCACCGGACGCGCTGTTTTACGACCGGCGAGATGATCGCGGCGTGGCGCTCGGGTTTGGGCAGCCAGTCTCGGGTATTTGGTTGGGGGAGGCGGCGAGGACGACTGGCGCAGCTATTCCTGATCGGATTGCAGATCAGTTGAGGGGGAGGGAGTTTGCGAATTTTCATCGGTTCAGGGAGGCGTTCTGGCGGGCTGTGGCTGTGGATGATGTGTTGCAGAAACAATTCAACGAAAGGAATCTGAAACATATGCTCAACGGCTCTGCTGCGTATCCAAGTCAACTTGATCAAGTCGGCGGACGCAAAAAGTTTGAATTGCACCATAAGGTAGAGGTGGCAAAAGGCGGCGGGGTTTACGATATGGAAAATCTGACTGTTATGACTCCTAAGCGGCATATCAATATTCATAAAGGTAATGGCCAATGATCTTTGCGAAGAAGAAGTATGAGGAGTACTCAGAGAGTGAATTTCTCGAGTTTTTACGCTGTTTTTTTGAGTTTCCTGACGGCATGACGGGGGAAGCCCTGAATGGTTACACTGACCAGCTAATTGATCACTTCAATGAGATTACTGAGCATCCAGATCGCTCAGACGTTATTTTCTACCCAAAGACAGGTCAGGAGGACAGTCCAGAAGGAATACTAAAAGAGGTAAAAGAATGGCGAGCGCGCCATAACAAGCCTGGTTTCAAGTCGGAATAAATAAGCCCCTCGAACGCACCGCTTGATTCAATACAAGCAGGTGCGTCGTCAAGGAGGCACGCTTAACAAGGAAAAGCAAAAGATGGAAACTAAACCAAAACTCCAGGATTACACCGATTCCGAGCTTCAGATGTTCGTCGACCCGTTCTGGAACGTCGATATTCTTGAAGAGGACCATGACAGACCGATAATCACTTTGATCGCATAGTGGGTCATCCCAGCGGTGCGGACCTGCTGTTCTATCCGGAAGATACCTTGGATCCGACTTCTCCGAGCGATATCGTCTACTACCTAAAACCAGTTGAGGGGGAGGGAGTTTGCGAACTTTCATCGGTTCAGGGAGGCAGTTTGGAAGGCCGTGGCGGCGGATGTGGAGCTGGGTCAGCAATTTACCGGCATCAATTTGGATAGGATGCGAAATGGCCAGTCACCATACTCCATAAGAAAGGACCAAGTAGGAGGGCGAAAAGTATTTGAACTCCATCATGAGATTGAAATTTCAAAAGGTGGTGATGTGTATAACGTGGACAACATTCGTGTACTTACGCCCAAGCGTCACATCCAACACCACAGGGAGGGTTAAGGATAATGATCTTTAAAGAAGCGCTGGAAGATTATACCGAGCTGGAATTTTTATCCTTTCTCGGGGAGCTATTCCGTCATACGAGTGATCTTAAAGGGCAGGAGCTGGGGAAGTATCTGGATAAACTGGTTGATCATTTCGAACTTATTACAGAACACCCCGACGGCTCAGATGTTCTCTTCTACCCAAAGGAGGGCCAGGAAGACAGCCCCGAAGGCATCCTGAAAGAAGTCAAGGAATGGCGCGCCCGCAATAGCAAACCCGGCTTCAAACCGGAATAGACCAAGCCCCGTGTACGCATCTGCTCGAACAATCGAGCAGGTGCCTTACCGAGCATGCACGCTAAATAAGGAAAACCATAGATGGAACTTAAACCCAAACTCCAGGATTACACTGAAACCGAGTTTCAGGCGCTCGTAGGGCAAATCTGGAATGTCGACATGAGCAAAGAAGAGCATGACCGACTGATCAACCACTTCGATCGAATTGTCGGGCACCCCAAAGGCGCGGACCTGCTGTTTTATCCCGAGGACACCGGGTATTCGAACGGCCCGGAAACGATTGTCCGCTTCGTAAAACAGTGGCATTTCAAAAAAAATGTTATTCCCTTCAAAGGTGGGGTACTGCCTGCCCCGGCCAAGCCCGCGCCTCGCTTGAGCATGGCGCAACACGCGACGGCAAGAGCCCAGCGCGAGCTTGCCAATGCACAGCAGTTGGCCTCGGACATCACTGCCGCAGCACAGACGGTTGAAAAGGCTTTTAGCCAGCTGGAGCTTACGACCCGGCAACGACAGGACGAACGGGATGCCGAGCAGACGCTGGATGCACTCAAGCAGGGGATGCGGCGAGTGGAGCACGCTCAACACGAAGTGGTCATGGCCGTTCGCACGTTCGAGCGCCATAAAATGCGCGTCGAGTTCGCCCTGAGTGGCGCCCATCGTGATCTGGCCTATAACAAAGCTGACGAGGCGCTCTGGCAAGCGAATGCACGGCAGGCCGCTGCCAATCATGGCCAATATCTTGCGCGTTTGTCCTCCGTCGCTCAGCGCAATGCCGTTCTTCATGCCGCCGCTGAAGCGGTACTGGAGCGTTCCTCGCAGCAACTCATGCGGTTACGCGGGCAGGACAACGGCTCGGTGTTGTTTCGTATGTCCGCGATCCAGGATATGAGGCGTCCGAATCTGCTGCTAAGCGACGCGCCGCCGCTAAGAACCAGTCAAAAGGTGGACTTGCAAAAATCCATTCGTTCAGCTGTCGCCGAGTTCAATTGGCTGATGACGCATCCAGAACAGGCACACACCGGGCAATATGCCGGAGTCCTTAGTTTTGATCTTGCCAGTCGAACCAAAGAAGTGCGTTTTGGCCTGTGTGTTGCGCTGGCCGAGATTTCTGCAATCGAACAAGACTGGCAGGCTCTCGCCGCACGGCAGGACGAGGTGGAGTTGCCGTTGCGAATGGGCACGGCAATGATCGCGACAAAACCCGGCAGCCATTTCAGGGGCCTGAAAGAAATACGTGAGCTTTTTCAGATATACATCACGCCTGCCACCGGTGTGTTGGCGTCCAAGGTGCGCGTGAGGTTGGCGGTTTGGGATGAAGCTGGACGGTTTTTTCGCTTGACCACGGACGGCCCGCAACCACGAGTGCTCGAATGGACCTTCGCAGACTCCATGGAGGCGTCGATGACATCCGAGCAAAATCGACTCGATTCTGCCGGTTTTATTCACTCATCGCCGGTACCGACGTTGGAATCCTTCGACTCCCTTGGAGAGGTTGGATTTGATGACTACGTCGTGGTATTTCCGCAAGACTCGGGATTGGAGCCGCTCTATGCTGTGTTCAACGAGCGTCGCGACTCGTGATCGAAGGCACTCGGGTAGGAGATAGCGCTCAATAGCGCGGCATACACATAACCCGCGGCGAGGGAGCTTGCTCCCGCTGGGGCGCGCAGCGACCCTGAAACCTGTCGATGCGATATTCCAGGTTGATTGGGTGGTCTGCGGGGGGGGGGGGCTGCTGCGCAGCCCAGCGGGAGCAAGCTCCCTCGCCACAGGTTCAAGAGGTTCAATCCACCACCACAGGGGACTTCTGTTCGCGGCTATTCGCTGATTGATCGGTATTACTGCTCGCGCTCAAGCGCCTCGTCCACTTCGACAACGGCTTTGTTTCGAGTCTTCAGCTCACTGACGACCACCGCCGCCACAATCAACCCGGCGCCCACCAGGGCGATCGCCGGCAACCGTTCGCCGGCCAGGCGCCCGGCAATACCGGCCCACACAGGCTCGCCGGCATAGATCAGTGTGGCGCGGGTCGGCGAGACGCTTTTCTGTGCCCAGTTCATTGCCACCTGGATCGCCGCGCTGGCGGCGCCCAGGCCCACGGCGCTGGCCAGCAGCAACATGGAAAAATCCGGGATCGCTTCCTGGGTCGGCACCACCATCAGGAACGCCAGCACCGCCGTGCTTGCCAGTTGCACCACGGTCACCCGGCGCACATCGACCTGGCCGGCATAGGCGCTGATCAGAATGATCTCGGCGGCGATCGCGATGGCGCTGATCAGGGTGGCGATTTCCCCCGGACTGAAATTCAGTGACGCGCCGGCCGGGCCGGACACCAGCATCAGCCCGGTGAACGCGAGCATAATCCCGATGCTCGGCATCAACCCTGGCCGGCGGCCCAGCACCAGCCATTGCAACAACGGCACGAAGGGTACGTAGAGGGCGGTGATGAAGGCCGATTGGCTGCTGGGGATGGTTTGCAGGCCGACCGTCTGCAGGCCATAGCCGAGCATGATCGCCACACCGATGAAGGCTCCGGCCTTGAGTTCGAACCAGGTCAGGTCGCGCAGGTGTCGCCAGGAGAACAGCGCAACGAATGCCGCCGCCGCGGCGAAGCGCAAGCCTACGAAGAACATCGGTCCGCTGACGGTCATGGCGTGCTGCACCAAAAGGAACGTTCCGCCCCAGATCATGGTGATCAGCACCAGCACGCACTCGGCCTTGCTGAACTTTGGGATACGGGTGGACGCTTGCGGGGAGTTCAACGATGCCATGACCTTGCGCGCTACTTGAGGCGGACGCACAATGCGCCCGAAGTTGGGCAGTATAATGCGCAACCCCGGCAGATGAGCAATATAGTGCACAAAGAAAACAGCCAGCGGGCATCGGTCCTGCAACACGTCAGCCAGAACGTCCGACGCCTGAGGCACGCCGCGCAGCTCAGCCAGACCGCGCTCGCAGAGCGTTCCGGGGTCAGTCGACGGATGCTGGTCGCCATCGAAGCTGGCGAAAAAAATGTCAGCCTGACCACCCTGGACCGTGTCGCCGAAGCGTTGGATGTGGCTTTCAGCGATTTGATCCAGGCTCCCGATGCCCGCGACCCGAGCCGTATCAATGAGCTGGCCTGGGCCGGCGTGATTCCAGGCAGCAAAGCTGTACTGTTGGCCAAGGCCACCGCCAATCGCGAAGTGGAACTTTGGGAATGGCGCCTGGAGCCCGGCGAGCATTATGTCTCGGAGCCTGACGCGGACGGCTGGAGCGAGCAGCTTTATGTATTCGAAGGTTGTCTGACGCTACTGCTGGGCAGCGAGGAGCGTCGAATCGAGGCCGGTGAATTTTTCATGTTTGCCAGCAACCAGCCCCATGCCTATCGCAACAACGATTTGGTGGCGGCGCGGTTTGTGCGCAATGTGGTGATCTGAACTTCCGTTGCATCGCGAGTGCTACCAAAGAACGCTTCCGGAGCATCAGGCGATGGCAGTAAGGTAGCGTCTCGTCGTTCCGTTGCTTCGGCGCCCCGTCAGGGCCTTGAGCCGCGAACGATAACCGCTGTTTTCAGGACGGAAGCGTTCGATGACTGACGTGCCAACCTCGATTTCCCGTTCCGCCGATGTGCTGATCATCGGCGGTGGCCTGAGCGGTGCCATGCTCGCGGCGCAGCTGCTGCGCCTGCCGGGCCGGCGCGAGGTGTTGATTGTCGAGCCGCGCAGCGAGTTGGGCCGGGGCGAGGCCTACAGCGCGGTGGAGCTGGGCCACACCTTGAACGGCAACGCGGCGCGCATGAGTGTCGATCCGGACAACGCCGACGATTTGACCCAATGGCTCACCGCATTCATTGAGGCCGGCGGCTGGCCCGAGTCGGATCAGCAACACGTGCCCATTAGTGAGTTGTTCCCGCCTCGCGGCATATTCGGCCTTTACGCGCAGCAACGCCTTGCCGAAGCGCGCGAGTTGGGCGCACAACACGGTTCGACCGCCGAGCATGTGCGCGGGGAAGCCGTGGACCTACGGCTTGCCGACGGTGGCGTGACGGTGACGCTGGGCGGCGGCCAGGTCTTGCATGGTCGTTTTGCGGTGCTGGCCACCGGCATGTTCCCAGCGGCGCGGACCCCGCAGACTGAATCGAGCGGCTTGAATGCCGCGGCGCTGGATCCTTGGGACGTGGCCGCGATGCGCCAGCTCGATCCGCAGTCCACAGTGCTGGTCATCGGCTCGGGCCTGACCATGGTCGATGCCGTGGTGTCTTTGGAGCAGGCCGGGCACCGTGGGCCGATCGAAGTGTTTTCCCGCCATGGCCTGTTGCCTCACGTACGTCGCCAGCCACCGGCCTGGGTGGATTTCCTCGCCGAAGATCACAACTTGCGTTCGCCCCGGCAGTTGATGCGTGTGCTGCGCGAGCAATGCCGTAAAGCCGAGGCCGAGGGGATCGATTGGCAGGCGCCGCTGGACACGGTGCGCGCACACATCGGGCGTTTGTGGAACCAGGCCAGCGACGTGCAGCGCCGACAGTTCGTGCGGCATGTGCGGCCGTGGTGGGAAAGCCATCACCATCGCTCGCCGCCGTTGAGCGCGGAACTGGTGGCGCGTCTGCATGGGGAAGGGCGGTTGCGGATTCAGGCGGCGTCGTACAAGGGGCTGGTATCGGCTGGCGAAGGATCAGTGGCAATCAACATTCGCCGACGGGGCGAGGCTGGACTGGAAGTGGTGCAGGGCGCCGCGTTGATCAACTCCAGTGGTATCGAATACGACTGGCGCCGGGTTGCGCGACCGTTGCCGCAGCAGTTGTTGGCACGAGGTTTGGTCCAGCCCGGTCCCTTGGCACTGGGTATCGCCGCGCGTGCAGATGGCGCGGTGCTGGACGCCCATGGCGAGCCGGCCAGTCGCCTGTTTGCAATGGGCCCGCCATTGCGCGGGGTGTGGTGGGAAAGCACGGCGGTGACAGATGTGGCGAGCCAGGCCAAGGCGCTGGCGGGGCGGTTGGTTGAACTAAAAGCTCAAAACTGAGCACCGTGGCGAGGGAGCTTGCTCCCGCTGGGCTACGAAGTAGCCCTAAAACCATTCACCTCGGTGTGTCAGGTCAACTACCTCCCCATTCTCTGGGGTTGCTGCGCAACCCAGCGGGAGCAAGCTCCCTCGCCACAGAAGCGAGTTTCATTGCGACTGCACTTGTACCCAACGCTCCTCCCGCGCCGCCACGCGGATCGCTGCCGCCAAGCGTTCCACTTCCCAGGCTTCTTCGAAATCCGTCCCGTTGCCGCCATCGCCCGCGAGGGCCATAACCAGCTCCTGGACTTCCAATGTCTTCAATTCGTTGTACCCCAGCTGGTGCCCGGCCGCCGGGCTGAAGGCGGCGTAGCCCGGCAGGTCGGGGCCGGCCAATAGTCGCTGGAAACCTGCCTGGCCGGCGCGGCACAGGCGCAATTCATTCAGTCGTTCCTGATCGAAGGCCAGCGTCCCGAGGGTGCCGCTGATCTCGAAGCTCAAGTGGTTCTTGTAGCCGTGCTTGAGCCAACTGCTGCTCACAGAGCCTCGGGCGCCGCTGGTGAAGCGCAACAGTGCCTGGACCTGGTCGTCAACCGCAATGACCCGTTGTTCGATCGCGCCGGCGCTGGCCGGACGCCGGTTGTGGACGGTCTGGCTGTCGGCACACACCGAATCGACAGCGCCCAGCAGGTAACGAGCCATGGCCAGCAAATGGCTGCCCAGGTCAGCCAGGGCGCCGCCGGCATGCTCGGCTTCGCAGCGCCAGGACCATGGCGAGGTCGGGTCGGCCATGAAGTCCTCGCTGAATTCCCCCTGGAAGCTGACGATCTGCCCCAGCTCGCCGCGCTGGATCATTTCCCGCGCCAACCGGATGATCGGGTTGTGCTGATAGTTGTAGCCGACGCGTGTCACCACGCCAGCAGCCTTGGCCGCCTGGTGCATCTGCTCGGCCTGTTCCAGGGACACCGCAAGGGGCTTTTCGCAATACACCGGTTTGCCCGCAGCCAGCGCGGCCATGGCCATCGGGAAGTGCAGATGGTTGGGGGTGGTGATGGCGACCAGATGAACCTTCGGGTCGTCGATCAACCGTTGCCAGTCGCTATGGGCCGTCTCGAAGCCCCAACTCTGCGCGCATTGGCGCGCACGTTGCGGATCGGCGTCGGCCAGGGCGGCCAGTGTCAGGTTCAGGGGGAGGTCGAACACTGCCTTGGCATTGTGGAATGCCAAGGCATGGGCACGGCCCATGAAGCCGGTGCCAATCAGACCGATGCCGAGTTCGCGCATGAGAGGAGCCCTTTGAATTGTTATTTTCAGAAGGCTCTTTATGGAATAAATATTCTCTAATTGCAAATACTGGAATAAATATTCATTTTATTTTCGGTACTGATTCCTGTGGGAGCGAGCCTGCTCGCGAAGACGATAGTTCAGTCAACATTGAGGTCGACTGACCTGACGCCTTCGCGAGCAGGCTCGCTCCCACTAGGGAAATATCCTCAGGACAAGAACCCACCATCCACATTCAACGCCACGCCCGTGGTGTAGCTCGACGCATCGCTGGCCAGATACAACACCGCGCCGGCCATTTCGCTCGGGTCGGCCACGCGCTTGAGGGGGATCTGCGCCAGGGCGGTCTTCAGGATGGCGTCGTTCTTGACCAGCGCCGAGGCGAACTTGGTGTCGGTCAGGCCCGGCAACAGGGCGTTGCAACGAATGCCGAACTGCGCGCACTCCTTGGCGAAGACCTTGGTCATGTTGATCACCGCGGCCTTGGTCACCGAATAGATGCCCTGGAAAATGCCCGGCGAGATGCCATTGATCGACGCGACATTGATGATGCTGCCGCCGCCGTTCTCGCGCATCAGCTTGCCGGCTTCCACCGACATGAAGAAATAGCCGCGGATGTTCACATCGACGGTTTTCTGGAATGCGCCCAGGTCGGTGTCCAGCACGTTGCAGAATTGCGGGTTGGTGGCGGCGTTGTTCACCAGGATGTCCAGGCGCCCGAATTGCTCGCGGATGCCGGCGAACACTTGGCTGATCTGCTCCATTTCGCCGATGTGGCAGGCAATGGCGGTGGCCTTGCCGCCAGCGGCGATGATCGCATCGGCGACGTGCTGGCAGCCGTCGAGCTTGCGGCTCGAAACGATTACGTGGGCGCCTTGCTGGGCCAGCAGTTTGGCGATGGCTTCGCCGATGCCACGGCTGGCGCCGGAAACGAAAGCGATCTTACCGTCGAGGTCGAACAACTGGGTCTTGGACATGCTGTTTCCTTGTTATAGGTGCGCTCAGAGCGTGGATTTGCTGATGACCTGCAGGCTCATCTGCTCCAGCAGTTTGTTCATCTGAACGAACTGCGCGAAGCGTTTGTCCTGGGTCTGGCCATGGAAGAAGCGGTAGTAGATCTGCTGGACAATGCCGGCCAGGCGGAACAGCCCGTAGGTGTAGTAGAAGTCGAAGTTGTCGATGCGGATCCCGGCGCGCTCGGCGTAGTAATCGACGAATTCGCGGCGAGTCAGCATGCCCGGCGCGTGGCTTGGCTGGCGGCGCATCAATTGCACCGGTGCCGGATCGCCGGCCTCGATCCAGTAGGCGAGGCTGTTGCCCAAATCCATCAACGGGTCGCCAAGGGTGGTCAGCTCCCAGTCCAGCACCCCGATGATCTGCATCGGGTTGTCCGGGTCGAGGATCACGTTGTCGAAGCGGTAGTCGTTGTGGACGATGCTCGACGTTGGATGGTCGGCAGGCATCTTGTCGTTGAGCCATGCCTTGACCGTCTCCCACTTGGGCGCATCCGGGGTCAGGGCTTTTTCGTAGCGCTCGCTCCAGCCACGGATCTGCCGCGCCACGTAGCCTTCGGGTTTGCCCAGGTCGGCCAGGCCGCAAGCGTTGTAATCGACGCGGTGCAGCTCGACGAGCCGGTCGATGAAGCTCTTGCACAGTGCTTCGGTGCGGGCGGCGTCGAAGCCCAGTTCCGGTGGCAGCTCGGCGCGCAGGATAATGCCCTTGACCCGTTCCATCACGTAGAACTCGGCACCCATCACCGCCTCGTCGGTGCAATGCACGTAGGCTTTCGGGCAGTACGGGAAACCTTCGCGCAACTGATTGAGGATGCGGAACTCACGGCCCATGTCGTGGGCCGACTTGGCCTTGTGGCCGAACGGCGGACGCCGCAGGACGAACTCCTGCTCGGGATATTCCAGCAGGTACGTCAGGTTCGACGCGCCACCGGGAAACTGGCTGATCACCGGCGTGCCGGTCAAGCCAGGAATGTGGGCCTTGAGGTACGGGTCGATCAGGTTGGCATCGAGTTCTTCACCGTCGCGCACGCGGGTGGACTGATCAGTCACTGCCATGCTTATCCCTTCTGCTTATTTTGGGGGCCATCGATCATTGGCTAATCTAATGGCGCGTGGGAGGCGTCACAAGCACGCCGGGGTCTTATAGGTTAGCGTGTTGCTGGATAATCAGCGGCCTTGATGCATGGCGTCCGTGCGCAGCGGGCGCTTGCGAGCTAAGGTTTGGAGACTGTCGCCTCCAAGGAGCAACCGCGATGGGATGTCCGCAAGTCTGTGGCACCGCGACCCTGCAATGCAGCTTCGGCGTGGCGTCGGCGGTGCTCAATGTGCTGCCGGTCAATCGTCTGCTGACCGGCGGGATGCCGGCGGCCAATATCATGGATCATATTCCCTTGGTGAACATCACCACGTTCGGCATGTGCCAGAGCCTGGCGAATCCGACGGTGGCCGCGGCCACTGCGGCGGCGTTGGGCGTGCTGACGCCCATGCCATGCATTCCGGCCACCGCGACCCCGTGGATCCCCGGCGGCGCACCGACCCTGTTGCTCGGCAACATGCCGGCTATCGACGCCAACAGCACGTTGATGTGTACCTGGGCCGGGGTGATCAAGATCGTCGTGCCGGGGCAGGTGCAGATGTTGATTCCTTGATAGCGCTAAAAAGATGACTCTTGTGGGAGCGAGCCTGCTCGCGAAAGTGCCAACTCGGTTGGGCTCGATGTTGACTGAACTGTTGTCTTCGCGAGCAGGCTCGCTCCCACAAGGGAAAGGGGTAAGGCAGAAAACTCAGGCCTGCGCCGGGTCATTCCAGCGCCTGAACCACCAGCGCACCCGGGAGATCGGCTTGCCCTCGGCGTCCAGTGGCCGGCCGTCTTCGGCGTAGGCCTGGGCCGGTTCCAGCAGTTGGCCGTTGAGGTAGCGGGCCTCGACTGCCGGGCTGCCGTTGGGGTGCAGGCGCCGATAATGGCCGTCACGCACGCCGTCGCGATAGAACTCGGCTTCGGCCAGTTTCCCGTCGGGAAAATAATTGTTCGCCTCACCGTGCAACAACCCGCGGCGGTAACTGGCCTGGCGTTGCAAGCCGCCTTCGGCCGCGTAGAAGCTTGCCATTCCCTGGAGTTTGCCTTTGACGAACGGCAACACGGCCGAGACCTTGCCATTGGGGTGATACAACGTGCTGGTGCCTTCCAGTTCACCCTGGCTGTAGTTGAGTTTCGCTTGTGGGCGCTGCGCTTCTTCAATCTGCAAGGGGCCGTCGAGCTTGCCATCGATCAGTTGCCCATTCAGTCGACTGTCACCACGCTCGACGTCCAGTTTTTTCGAGGCCATGGCCGCTTCCTCAGTTGACCTTTACCAGGCCGCCCTTGATGGTCAGCATGCCGCCGCCGTCCACGGTCTGTTCGGCGGCCGCCTTGTTCACCAGGCTGATGCCAGCATCGTTGGTCAGGGTGGTGCCGGCCTTGTTTTCCAGCGAAGTACCCGCCTGATTGCTCAAGGCGGTGCCGGCCTTCTGGCTGATGGACGTGCTGGCCTGGGCGGCCAGGTCCGCGCCGCTCTTGATGGCGAAGCTGCCGCCGCTTTGCAGGGTCAGGGTGCCGCTGACCTTGATGGTCAGGTTGCCGTCCACCGTCAGGCTGTAATTGCCGGTGACCTTGTGATCGTAATTGCCGCCGGTACTGTGGGTCTGGTCCGAGCCCACGGTGACGGTGCGGGCGTCCTTCACGTCGAGACTGTCGCTGCCGGTCTGGATGGTCACGCTGCGCTTGCCTTTCTCAAGCGTGACGGTTTCGTCGCCGTCCTTCACCGTGCGCGTGCGGGCGTTCTGCACCGTGAGGGTTTCATCGTGGCCGACGGTGGCGGTGGTGTCGTTGAGCACGTTGATGTTGAAGTCCTTTTGCGCCTGGAGAAACACCTCCTCGGCGTCTTTCTTGTCTTCGAAGCGCAACTCGTTGAAACCGCCGCCGCCCTTGGACGAGTTGGTCTTGATCCCGGATTGGGTCTGGTTCGCCGGTAGCGCATAGGGCATGGCATTGTCGCCGTTGTAGACGCAACCGGTGACCAGGGGCCGATCCGGGTCGCCGTCGATGAAGGTCACGATGACTTCCTGGCCGATGCGCGGCACGAACTGCATGCCGAAGCCCTTGCCGCTCCAGGGCAAGACCACACGCACCCAGCAGGAGGAGGTCTCGTCGTTCTTGCCGGTGCGGTCCCAGGGGAACTGCAATTTGATCCGGCCGTATTCATCGGTCCAGATTTCTTCGCCGGCCTTGCCCACCACCACCGCCGTCTGGGTGTGCATGCGCGGTTTTGGCGTGATGCGAGCCGGTCGGTAGGCGGTAGTCTTGGGGATCGCTTCGAAGCGGTTGCGATAGCTGTCGTGGCTGGCTTCATGGCTGACCGACGTCACTACCCAATCGATATTCAGCGTCGTGTCTTCATGGCCGGCGAGGGTGAACCAATAGCCCGGGACCAGCCAGCGGCAATCGCTTTCGCCAACGAAACGTTTCTCCTGGCTGCGCAGGCCGTCCACCCGCTGTTTGGTCAGCGCATCGCCCTGGGCCTTGGCGGTATAACCGCCGGGATGCTCGTACATCGAACTCGGCCCGGCCGTGGCTTCGGCCTGGCTGAAGAGCGAGGTGGTCGGCGTGGTGAACTCATAATCGGTGGCTTGGTAAACCCCGGCCACCGCTTGCAGGCACACCTGCCCCGAACGGATGCCGTGCAGTTCCCGCTCGCCCATTTTTTGCCCGAGATAGTTCACCGTCGGCCCATTGGGGATGGGCGCGAAGGCGTCGTTGCTGTCAGCCAGTACCAGCGTGTGCTTGCCGGCTTCATGGCTGAAGAACCAGAAAATTCCGTCTTCCTCCAGCAGGCGCGAGACGAAGGCCAGGTCGGTTTCGCCATATTGCACGCAATACTCGCGGGGTGTGTAGCTACCGGTGAGCTTGAGTTGGAAGTCGGTGAAGCCGTGGACCTTGAAAATCGTCGTGACGATGTCCGACGTGGCGAGGTTCTGGAACACACGGTTGTTACTGGCAAGGCTCAACCACCAAAGCCACGGCCGGAGCAAAAGCTGATACCGCTCGGCGGTGGCGTCGGCCGGCAGTTGGCGGATCTCGGCCACCAGCCAATCCAGCGGGCGCAGCAAGGCGTCCTTGTGCAGCGTGGTGGTTACGTGGCTGGCGACGGCCGTGGTGAGGTCCAGCGAGGCGCCGTCGTTGATGCCGTTGAGGATGTGCGAGCCCAAGGCATTGAGGCGTTCTTCGCCGGACAGCGAATCGGGGTACAGCGCCGACAGGGAGGTGGCGGTGAGGGAGAGGGTGGTGTTGCTGTCAGTGGAGCGGGGCATAAAATACCTGGATATAAATCGCGGGATATCGGGTTGATGCGGTCAGTTTGTTTTTTGTGCGTACTCTTTTTTTATAGATCCAAACTTTATTCCGAATGACATGGCGAATTTGGACTTGAGTGCTTTGCATTGTTTGCACATGTCATGAGGGCCCACGATGTAGATATACATCTCACTCGGTTTGATCTTCCGTTGCTTCCAGTAGATGATTTCCCAGCCGGCTTCATTGAATACAGTCACCTCGGCGTCATTTTTGCTTTTTCCAGCAAGGTACCGATGGTCGTAAACCGTAAAGTTGTGTTTGCCGGGGGGGATGTAGCCACTGTGACCAAAATGAATCTCGCCATAGTTATCGTCGTCATACAATACAATGCCCGCGGCAGCGGTATGCTGGTAAGCCCTTTCCCTTCTAAGTAATTCGACTCGCACTTTTTGTTTTACTTCATCCGATATCATTTTAATTCTCCGGTTGCTGCCGATCAGGTATGTTCATTCCAACACCCACTCCGCCAATTTCCCCGTCACCTGCGTCATCAACACATTCTCGACATCCCGTGCCCCCGCCGCGCTGCACTTGGCCAACACAGCCTTGACGATTCCCGCATCGAACTCGAACTGCTTGCCGGTGGCTGCCTTATAGCGCCCGCGCAATTTCTCCAACTTCGCCAACACGATCCCCTCCAGCGTCGCTTCATCCAGCGGCCGGTACGCCACCACCGTCATGCGCGCCAAAAACGCCGGGCGGAACGCTTGCAGCAGGACCTTGTGCAAGGCGTCGTTGAAGGCCTCGCTGCCCAGTTGCGCCACTGGCGTGTCCAAAAGCAGTTCGGCGCCGACGTTGCTGGTGGCGAGCATCACGGTGTTCTTGAAGTCCACCACCAGGCCGGTACCGTCTTCCATCAGGCCTTTGTCGAAGACGTTGTAGAAGGCCTCGAGCACGTCCGGGTGGGCTTTTTCAATTTCATCCAGCAACACCACGGAATAGGGCTTGCGGCGCACCGCTTCGGTGAGCACGCCGCCGCTGCCGTAGCCGACGTAGCCGGGCGGGGCGCCCTTGAGTTGGCTGACGGTGTGGGCTTCCTGGTACTCCGAGAGGTTGATGCTGATCAGGTTGCGCTCACCGCCATACAAGGCATCGGCCAGGGCGTAGGCGGTTTCGGTCTTGCCCACGCCAGTTGGGCCCACCAGCAGGAACACGCCGACCGGTTTCTGCGGGTCGGTAAGGCCGGCGCGGTAGGCTTGCAGGCGTTGGGCGATGGTGTTCAGCGCGGTGCCCTGGCCCATGACCCGCTGCCCCATGCGTTGGCCGAGGGTGCGCACGGCATGGGCTTCATCGGCGAGCATCTTGCCCACCGGGATGCCGGTCCAGCCGGCGATCACGGCGGCGACGGTCTTGCTGTCGACCTGTTCGGGCACCAGCGGATCGTCCTGGCGAATGGCATCCAGGCCCGCCTCCAGGCGCAGCAGTTCGGCGGCCAGGTGGTCGATGCGATTATCGATCTCGGTGTCGGCTTTTTCGCTGTCGGCACGTTCGCTCAGGGTGAGCAGTTCGCGGCGGGTGTCGAGCAGTTCGCGCACGGCTTCGCGCTCTTCGCCCCAGCGGGTTTCCAGCTCGCGAATGGCCTGCACGTTGCTGGTCGATTCGCTTTCCAGCAAGGTGATGCGCTCGCGATGATCCAGACCGGTGGCCTGTTCCCGGCGCAGGCGTTCGACTTCATCCTTGAGGCTGTTCTGCCGGTGGCGCAGGCTTTCCAGCGGCGGCGGTACGTCGTGCTGGCCGAGGGCAACCCGGGCGCAGGCGGTGTCGAGCACGCTGATGGCTTTGTCCGGCAACTGTCGTCCGGAGATGTAGCGGTGGGACAGCTTCACCGCCTCGTGGATGGCAGCATCCAACACCTGCACGCCGTGGTGCTGTTCCAATTTACTCGCCACGCCCCGGAGCATTTCCACGGCAGTGAGTTCGTCCGGCTCCTCGACTTGAACCAGTTGGAAGCGGCGGGCCAGGGCCGGGTCTTTCTCGAAGTATTTCTTGTATTCCAGCCAGGTGGTGGCGGCCAGGGTGCGCAGTTCGCCCCGGGCCAGGGCTGGCTTGAGCAGATTGGCCGCGTCGCTGCCGCCCTCCGCACCGCCGGCGCCGATCAGGGTGTGAGCCTCGTCGATGAACAGGATGATCGGTTTTTCGGCGCTGCGTACCGCGTCGATCACGCCCTTGAGGCGCTGTTCGAACTCGCCCTTGACCCCGGCGCCGGCCTGCAACAAGCCCAGGTCGAGTACGCGTAGGGTGACTTCCTGCAACGACGGCGGCACATCCCCGGCGGCGATGCGCAGGGCCAGGCCTTCCACCACGGCGGTCTTGCCGACGCCGGGCGCGCCCACCAGGATCGGGTTGTTCTGCCGGCGCCTGAGGAGGATGTCGATGCACTGGCGGATCTCGCCGTCGCGGCCGACGATGGGGTCGATGCGGCCATTCCGGGCGTCGGCGGTCAGGTCCTGGGTGTACTGGTCCAGCACCGGGTCCTGTTTCGGTGGTGCTTCGCCGGGTTTGGCCGGGCGCACGCCGCCGACATGCTCGCGGGAGCTTTCGGTCCATTCCAACAGATGGGCGCGCAGGGCATCGCGGGGAATGCGCAGCAGGGACGAGGCGCTGTTGAGCAGCAGGCTGCGACGTTCGTCACGGTCCAACAACGCCAGCAACAATAGCCCGGAGCGAATGCTGTCCAGGCCCAACACGCTGGCCTGGACCACGGCGTCCTCCAGCAGGCCGATGGTTTGTGCCGACAGGGCGGGCGTGCGGGTGCTGCCGGATTTGAACAGGTCCAGGGCCTTATTGGTTTCGGCGGCCACCGCGTCACGCTCCAGGCCGAAACGCGGCAGCAGGCAGGCGAAGTCACCGCCTTCGATGTCGAGCAGTTCCAACAGCAGGTGTTCAATTTCGACGTAGTGGTGGCTGCGTTGCAGGCAGCGTTGCGCGGCCCGTTCCAGGGCTCGGCGATTGTCCGGATTGAGGCGTCCGATCAGGCTGGCCAGTTCCATTTCAGGCGATCTCCGGCTGGCGAAGGCGGGTTTCGATGCGTTGCACGGCCAGGCTCGGCTGGCGTTGCAGGCCACCGTTCCAATTCAGCCGTGGCGCAGTCTGGCGACTCAACTGCAACGGGCCGGCGCCACGAACCAGCAGGACCAATGTGCAATCCAGGTCCGGGCCGAAATACAGCGCATAAAGGCTGGCGAGCAGCGGATGGATTTCGCCAGTGGGCAGCACGCCGCTGGCTTGGGGCGCGCTCAACGGTCCCAGCGTCAGGCGCACGCCGGCATGTTCGTCCCAGACCCGAGTGCCGGCGACTGCGTTGCGGCCCAGGCGCAGGTTGCGTCCGTCCGGCTGCAAGTAACTGCGGCTGGCCGGCGGGATTTCACGCCAGCCACCTTCATAACCGCTCAGCTCCACAGGCAAGCCGAACTGTTCACGGACAATCGCCGCGAACCCCTCCAGGGAGCGCCGGCCATCGGCATACAGCGCGGTGCAGGCCAGGACCGCCGAGTCGGGTGCGGCCTGGCGTTCCTGCAAGGCCTTGGGCAGCAGGCCGGTCAAAGCGCGCAGTTGCGCGTGTACGGCGGACGCGCCTGGCGCCGTGAAACCGAGGGCGATGCGATGTTTGCGCATCACCTTGTACAGCAGGCTGAGCAGGCGGTGCTGGAACAGGTCGAGGAATTCCGCCGGGGCATGGTCCTTCGCCCGCGCCCGTTGTTGCAGCCATTCCTGGTAGGCGTAGGGCAGCGGGCCGTCCGGGCCGCCGAGGCCAAAGATCGGCGTGGTCAGGGTCGGCGGCAGGCCGGGTTCCTGGCCCAGGCTCTCGACCTCACTGGCGGCGAACAGTGGCGTCAGCGGTCCACGCAGACGCACGGCCTCGGCCTGTGGCGCGGTGCCGCTGCCCAGGGGCTCGGCCTGGGGATGTTCGCGTTCGAGCAGCAACAGGGCCTGGAGCCATTCGAAGCGTTGTGGGTCGCGCCGCAGTCGCTCGCCCAGGTTCAGAGCGCGAGGGGTTTGCCGGCTTGGGGTTGCCATGTCTTCACCTCCTTGTCGGACTGGACCAGCACGGTGCGCACAAATCGATTGGCGGTGGCATACAAAGAAAAGAATTGCGCCAGCACGCCGGAGAACAGCACGGCGCTGCTGCCGACGAAGTGATGCGGATCCAATTGCAGGCGCACCTCCAAGCCGTTGCGCCACCCGCGCCAGGCATCCTCGCCAACATGGGCGATGACCCGCTCACAGGTCAGTCCGGATACGCCTTCGATCTGGCGGCGCGCGCTGGCCTCGTCCCGCAGGTTGTGCAATTCGAGAATCTCGCGCAATGCGTCCAGCGCCTGGGGACCTTCCACCAGTGACAGATGATTGAGGGTCAGTTGCGACACCAGTCGCCAGCGCGACTCACCGTCCAGGCGCGGCAGGCTCTGCGGGCTGGGAGGATTGCGCAGGCGCGCCCAGGCCACCGGTCCGGGGCGCTCGAAACCCAATGGCGTGCCGGCCGGCAGGCTCTGGGCCAGGTGGCGGTTGGTGCACAGCAGTTCGGCGGTGAGGCTGTAATCCCGGGATTCGGCCAGTGGATCGAAGCGGGTGTCCACTAGGCTGACCATCACGTCAGTGCCCAGTCGGTTCGGGCTCATGCCGCTGACCCGGCGCGCATGCCAGTAGCAAGTTTGCTCGTTGCCATGCTGGCTGCCGTAATAGGCCGGCACTTTGCGCACTCCTTGTTCGGTCATGGCGCGCATGCCTCGGATGCTGTGGATCTCGACGCTGTTTTCCCGGTGACTGTCGGCCACCAGCCGATACTCGCTGCGAGTGCCGTCCGGGCGCAGCGGCTCGGAGGTCCGGGGAAACAGATTGATCACCGGAGCGCAGCCCAGGGCGATGTCGCTGGCCTGGAGCGGCAAGCGGCTGGTTGGTGCCCGGTCGAACGCGATGTACAGGTATAAAGATGCGTTGTCGCTGTGGGCGCCGGCCAGCGGCAGGTCGAAAAAGCCGAATTTGTCCGCAAAGGCGAAATACTCCGCCAACAGGCGCATGCCTGGGTGCACGCCGTCCTCGTCCGGCAGCAAGGCTTGGTCGCTGGCGAAACCGACGATGCGTGGCAAACCCGCCAACGGTTCCGGCACGCTGCCCGGCGCGCCAGCCAGGACCTTGATGGCGTGAGCGCCCAGCAAATCGTACAGCCCGGCGTTGATCATCGGTGACGCCGCCAGGTGTATCCGCAGCGAATCGATGCCCAGCGTCGACCATTGGCTTTTTCCCAGGCAACGCAACTCCAGGCGCAAGGCCGAGCGGGCCTGGACTACTCCGGTCAACGCCTGGGCCTCGTCACTGCCCAGCAGCAACGCTTCGCTCACTTGCAGTGGCCATAGATGCACGGCAGCAGTGGTGCGGAAATGAATGCTCTGGCCTTTGTCCGTGGTGACGAACAATGGCGTGTCGCGGGGCAGGGGATAGCCCTCGTTCAAGTTGCCTTTGCTCGGGTCGGGCTCGAACTGCACGATGGCGCACGATGGCAAGGGTCGCATGGCCAACGGGTAAAGTTGTTCGAGCAGGGCATCACTGAATTCGGCGTAGTCGTCATCCAGCCGGCGTTGCAAGCGCGCGGCCAGCAGCGCGAAGCCTTCCAATAGTCGTTCGACGTGGGGATCGGGACATTCACCGGGGGACAATTCCAGGCGCCGGGCAACCTTGGGGTAACGCTCGGCGAAAAGGCTTCCGGCATGGCGCAGCCAAGTCAATTCGCGTTGGTAGTAATCCAACAGTTGCGGGTCAATCGAGTCGCTCATGGCGCACCTCAAGGCCGTCGCCGGCGTGCTCGATTACAAACGCCACGGGCCATGGGTGCGGGTCCCCACGCAGTTCGCCCGACAGCCGTATGCACAGTTGCTGCGGATGGCCCGGCACCGGGCAGACTTCTACCTCGCCCAGGCGCAGGCGCGGTTCGAAGTGGGTGATGGCCTGGCGAATTTCCCGGGTCAGTTGACGACGGTCATCGCTGCGCTGCTGTTGCAGCGCGGTCCAGTCGGCGATGCCGTAGTCCAGGATGCTCGGCGGTTCGGTCAGCGCCCGTGAGCCGCGCCGGGTATTGAACAGGCGTGACAGTTCGGCATGCACCGAGTCCTGCAATGCCTGTCGATCGAACACCCGCCCGGCATCGTCTGCCGGGCTTGCCAAACGTTCGAACAGGGGCGGCCGCAGCCCGAAGCCAGCCATGGCGCGGCGTCCCTACTTGGTCATTTTGTTGGCGGCCAAATCCCAGGTCGTGCCGGCCGTGCCTTCCTTGGTGCCGTCTTCTGGGCGGTGAGCTCCCATTTGATCTTGGTGAAGTTCAGCGACAGGGTTTCCACCGGCTTGCCACCGGTACCACCGCTGACACTGACGTTGGACAGCACGACGTTGGTCAGGGTGTAGACGATGAACGGCATGATCTGGCCGCTGCCTTCGGCGGCGTTGCGGCCGATGGTGACGACGGCTTGCGGGATCGGCTTACCGGCGCAGCAATATTCATTGAGCGACGGAGTTGAGCTGTCGATGAATTTGGTCAGGGTGAACTCGCCGATGTGCGGGCGGCCGGAGGTGCGCTCCGAGTTGCTGACGTCGTTGGTGACCTGCATCGCCACGTTGTGGCTGTAGGACATGACCTCGATCTTGTCCGTGAAACCCTCCAGCAGGCTGTCGCCCTTGATGTCGCCGCCGAGGTCGAGAATGATTGCGTCCATTGTTTGGAACTCCTGAAGAAGACGAATGAGGCAGTGCCCGATACCGATGAATTAACCCGTGGCCAATGCGCTTGCTGTGGCTAGATAGCTTTTTGTGGCTGGAGCGCTTTTGTGGCAATGGAGCTGTTGTGGCGAGGGAGCTTGCTCCCGCTGGACTGCGCAGCAGTCCCAAAAAACAGGGCCGCTTCGCGCCCCAGCGGGAGCAAGCTCCCTCGCCACAAAAAGCTCTCCAGCCACATAGCCACACAGCCACGCCGTGGTCAGGCAGCTACCGGCGGCGGTAGCGTCGCCACCAGGCGGATCGAGGCGGTCAGTTCCTCCAGTTGGAAGTGCGGCCGCAGGAACACCGTCGCTTTATAGGCCCCGGGCTTGCCAGCCACCTCGGTCACGTCCACCCGGGCCTCGCGCAACGGGTACTGCGCCTTGATCTCCTGCGGCGCGTTGTCGTTGATCAGCACGTAGTCGGCGATCCAGTTGTTGAGGTAGGTCTGGACGTTGTCGCGGGTCATGAAGCTGCCGACCTTGTCGCGCATGATCACCTTCAGGTAATGGGCGAAACGCGAGGCCGCCAGCACATACGGCAACATCGCCGAGATCCGTGCGTTGGCGTTGGCCTCGTTGGTGTTGTAGACCTTGGCCTTGTTGGTGCTCTGGCCACCGAAGAACACCGCCACGTCACTGTTTTTCTTGTGGCACAGGGCGATGAAGCCGAGGTCATTGAGTTCTTTCTCGCGACGGTCGGTGATCGCCACCTCGGTCGGGCATTTGAGCGACAGGTCCCCGGAGCTGGTGCGGAAGGTATGGGCCGGCAGGCCTTCGACCGCACCACCGCCCTCGGCCCCGCGAATCGCCGCGCACCAACCGTATTTGGCAAAGGCCTCGGTGATGCGTTGCGACAGTGCCCAGGCGGCGTTACCCCACAGGTATTTGCTGTGGTCGGTGCCGTTGACGTCCTCGACGTAATTGATGCCTTCCACCGGCAGCGTGTCCGGGCCGTACGGCAGGCGCAGCAGGAACTGCGGCAACACCAGGGACACATAACGCGAGTCTTCGCTTTCGCGGAAGGCGCGCCACTTGATCAGCTCCTGGCTTTCGAAAATTTTCGACAGGTCCCGGGGGATCGCCAGTTCGGTGAAGCTGGTCATGTCGAACAGCCGCGGGCTGGCGGCGGCAATGAACGGCGCGTGCGCGGCGGCGGCGACGTTCGAGAGTTTTTCCAGCAGGCCGATGTCCTGCGGATGCCGGCCAAAGGTGTAGTCGCCCACCAGAAGGCTGAACGGGTGCCCGCCGAAGGTGCCGTACTCTTCCTCGTAGATCTTCTTGAACAACGCGCTCTGGTCGAATTCGACGGCTTTCTCCAAGTCGTTCTGCAGTTCTTTCTGGGTGACGTTGAGCAGGCGCAACTTGAGCCGGGTACTGGTTTCGGTGTTCTGCACCAGCAGGTGCAGGCCGCGCCAGGAGGCCTCGAGTTTTTGCAGGTCGGGATGGTGCAGGACTTCGTTAAGCTGGGCGCTGATCAGCTCGTCGATCTGGCTGATGCGGTCGTTGATCATGGCCACGGTGTCCTTGTCGATGGCCATGCCTTCGTCGAGGACCTGGGTGGCGAACTCCGCCAGCATGTCGCGGGCGTAGTCTTGCTGGCTGTCGTCGTGGGCCATGCGGCCTTCGGCGATGATCTTGTCCAGCAAGGACAGGGTCTGGGTCGTGCTCTCGCTGGTTTGAGCGCTGGATGAAGCAGGCATGGCTTTATCTCCCTTGATTGAGGCGCGCGATCAGGCCTGTGGTTCGGCCGGGGCAGGGTCATCGTTGGCGGCTACGGTGGGCAGTTCTTGCGTCGCGTCCTGGGGCCGGGCCGACTTGATCTCCTGCAGGCCTTCGGTGTTGGCGATCACGTCACGCAGCAGCTTGTCCAGGTCATCGTTGCCGTCGAGCTTGGTCAACAGGTCCCGCAGGCGCTGCCGGGCTTCGAACAAGCGGCGCAGCGGCGTGACCTGCTCGACGACCTTTACCGGGTCGAAATCGTCGATGTGCCGGAAGTTGAGTTCGATATTGAGCTTGCTGTCGTCGCCGCTGAGGGTGTTGTTCACCTGCAGCGTGGCGCGGGGGGAGATGGAGGCGAGCACCTCGTTGAAATTATCCCGATCGATCTCGGTGAAGCGCCGCTCGTTGAGCTTGGGCAGCGGCTCCAGTGGCTTGCCCGAGAGGTCGGCCAGAATGCCGACGACCAGTGGCAGTTCTTTTTTCTCGATGGCGTTGCCGATTTCCACGTCGTAGGTGATCTGGACGCGGGGAGGACGGACTCTGTCGAGCTTGTGCTGGGTACTTTCTGCCATGGTGGCCGACTCCGATGCAGGTGTGGAAGCAATGCATCGGGAGTCCCGCTCATCGCATTCCCTTGCTGATCCGCAGGTTGCAAACGGACGGCAGAAAACCTGTCATTCCCTTGACGAACCTGGTCCATTCGACTGTGTGGGTCGAACTATCCAAGACGCTAGAACAGGTCTATAAAAATGCAAGCAAAAACAATTTTTGACCGCTGAGAAAAGGAAGATTCATTTTGCGTGGGTTTTTTCATGGGTTTTTTTTGAGCCTGGCACTCACCGGTTGCTCGCTCTTTGCCCCCAGCGTCGACCTCGACAGCCTGACCCTGGACGTCGCGCCTCGGGCCAACGACGACACGCCGATCGCCGTGGATTTCATTGCGGTAAACGACCCGGACCTGCTCAAGCAACTCTCGGGCATCACCGCTAGCCAGTGGTTTGCCGAGCGCGAACAGTTCCAGCGTGACTATCGTCAGCTCATGTCGGTGTGGGGGCTGGAGCTGGTCCCGGGGCAATTCATCGACCGCCAACCCTTCCCGCTGGAGGGCCGGCGCGCCGCTGGACTTTTGGTCTTCGCCAGCTATAACACTCCGGGAGCCCACCGGCTTCGGCTGGACGATCAGCACGAGGCCTGGCTGAAGTTCGACAGTCGCGAGATGACCCTCGTGAATGATGATCGGCACAAGCAGCCTTGAGTGACCGCGGGCCGCCTCGCGCGGCAATTTGGGATGTCGAAGGGAGTCGTATGAGCCTGTTACCTGACGCGGTGTGCTGGCACGAGGGCATGCAACTGTTGCCCCAGCATTTTCAGTTGCAAGGACTGCGCGCCGAGGCCCTTGCCGCGCATTTTGCCGGGGCTTGCAACCCTTGGTTCTGGGGCGTCAGCCAGTTGGAAGTCGATCCTTCGGCCCTGAGTGCCGGCCAGGTACGCCTGTTGCAATTGCAAGGCACCTTGCCGGACGGCTTGCCGGTCAATCTGCTGGCCGGTGTCGGGCCAACCCTGGAACTGGACGTCAGCGAGGCGATCGACAAGACCGACGACGCCACCGTGACCGTGTACCTGGCGGTCAGCCCGCTGTGGCGTGCCGGGCAGTTGCTGCCGCTCAAGGGACGTTTGCAATCGGTGGTCGGCGAGGCTTTGCCAGACCTCACCAGCGGCGAGTTTCCCGAGTCGATCACCGTCTGGCGGCCCAACCCGAGGTTGTGCACGCAATTGAGCAAGGCTGATTCGATCTGCTTGCCATTGCTGCGCATCCGCAAGGAAGGCGGCGGTTTCTGGCGCGTGCCGTATACGCCGCCAACGCCGATCCTGCTGCCGGAGTCGGCCCTTGGTCGGCGGGTGGCCGGGGTGTGCGCGAGGGCCAGGGAAAAGTGCATGTTTCTCGCCGGTCGCTTGCGTCAGGCCCAGGCGGCTGGCAACCAGGACGATGCCATGGAGATCCGTCGGCAATTGACGGCCCTGTGGGCGCGCTTGCCGGAGCTCGAGGGGATGCTGAATACCCGGGTGGCGACGCCCCAGGCGCTCTACGGTTTGCTGCTGGGGCTGGCCGGGAGTTGGTCGGCGCTGGACCCGTTGGCGGGCGTCCCGGCTTTCGCGCCGTTGGATTTTCTCGAGTTGCAGCGCGGCTACGAGCCGCTGCTCGACTGGCTGGAAACCACCCTGGAATTGGTCCGCGCCGGCTACCGCAGCCTGGCATTCGAGCGCAACGAGCAGGTCTTCTCGATCCAGTTGCCTGATGACCAGCCCGATCAACGCCTGGTGATCGGTTTGCGCATGCCCAACGGCGCCGGCGAACAAGCGGCGGCGGAATGGTTGCGCGGCGCGATCATCGCGTCGGCGCCCCACATTGCGCTGCTGAGCCGCCAACGCATGAGTGGTTTGCCGCACCAGGCCATGAGCCGCAACGAGCAGGTGGCCTACAGCGTCGGTGACGACACCCGTTTGTTTGTGGTGGCCGCGAGCGGGCAATGGTTCGACGGGCAATTGCCGCTGCACATCGTGGCGCCGGCCTCAGCCCAGGCCAGCAGCCCGTGGCAAGTGGTGTTGTTCGTGGCGCAAGCCAGTGAAAATGCCTGATCGCAGAAGGGGAGTCGTATGCCTGACGGAAGTGGCGGGGTGGTTCGGAGTCTGCACGAGGCGCCGCTGAGCAGTGCGTTTCGTCAAGCCTGGTTGAAGTGGTCCCAGGAATGGCAAGACTTGCCCAAGGACAGCGACCCTGCGGTGCTGGTCAATCGGGTCGTGGAGTTTTCCGGTCGCGGCGCCCAGCGTCTCTGGCGGGTGGCCTATGCCACCGTCGGCGATGCCGCTTCCGAGCAGGTCAAGGCGCTGGTCTATGCCTTCGTCGCGCTGGTGGACGAGACCTTGCTGTTCAGCACCTGGCCCGGCCAACTGGCCTGGCAGCAGCATCCCCTCGAGTCACGCATGTACGCCAGCCGCCAGGCCGGCGAGCGCTTGCCCGCAGCGATCAAGAAACTGCTGGATGAGCAGATGCCGGGCACTCGGGACCTGGCGAATGTCTACCTGCAATGCCTGATCCTGGGATTCCAAGGGCGCTTGCGCGGCGAGCCTGGCCAGGTCCAGCACGAAAAATGGCGCGTGGCGTTGTTCACCTTTGCCTGGCAGCACGAACCCGATTACGTCGACGTCAGCCAGCGCCTGGCGATGTCTGCGGCGGCGACGCCCGCGCGTATGCCCGCGCAGCAATCCTTGCCGGACGGCTTTCGCCTGGGGTTGGCGATCGTGGCGATGGTGCTGTTGTTGACTGGCCTGGGGCAGGTCTTCTGGCGTGACATCCGCCTGGAGCTCGAACCGGTATTGCAACTGAACGAGTCGTCAGGCCAGGAGAAGGATTCATGAATACCCTGAGCATCGTCGCCTTGGTGCTGCTCGCCATTGTCGTGGTGCTGGTGGTCGCGGCAGCGGTCTGGTGGTTGCGAACCCAGGGCGGCGCGGCGGTTCGCAATTTCTACGGGGCGGTGCGCCAGATGGAGCAGGAGCAGGGCACCCGCGACCGCTATCAGACGCCATGGCTGATGATGCTCGGCAACGAAACCGACGGCGCCCAGCTGTGCAGCCAATGGCGTTTGCAACCCACGGACAAGGCGGGCTGGTTCGGGCGCTGGTTTTGCGATGCCGAAGGCGCCTTGCTGGTAGTGCCCCAGGCGTTGTTCCTGCCCGATGAAGGCATGAACCGGCAACGGGGCAACTGGTGGCGACTGCTGGGCCTGCTGTTGCGGCTGCGCAGCAAGCGGCCATTGGACGGGGTGATCTGGACAGTACCGTTCAGCAAGTTCGATGACATCGAGCACACCACTGAGCTGAGCCTCAAGGTCCGACGGGTTTTTATCGATTTGCTGCAACGGTTTGGCCTGAGCCTGCCGGTTTACGTGGTGATCACCGGGATGGAAGAGTTGCCCGGGTTCCAGGAATTGGTCAGCGCGCTGCCTGCCAAGGCGCGGGAGTCGATGCTGGGTTGGTCGTCGCCTTATTTGCCGGATGCGGCGTGGCAGTCGCACTGGAGTGACCAGGCGCTGGATGAGATCAACGCCGCACTGGCGCAATCGATCATCGAGATCGGTGCGTTGTCGGGACAGCTGAGCACCGATCTTTATGGCTTGCCGGAACGCTTCGAAGGCTTGCGACGAACCTTGCAGATCTTGTTGGAGCCGGTATTCCAGGGCAACGCCCAAGGCGAAGCGCCGCGATTTCGCGGCGTGTACTTCACCGCCAGTCAGGCACCGGCCGTCAGCGGCGACAGTTTGGCCGCCCATCACGATGGCCAGCGGCAAACGGTGTTTGCCCGGCAATTGTGGTCGCGACGTCTTATGGCCGAACGCGGCCTGGCCCAGCCGGTGCCTCGCTTGCTGCGCGTGCGCCAACGCGGTCATCGGCTGGCCGGCGCGGTGGCGTTGGTGGTGGGCCTGGTCTGGTTGGGAGGCATGGTCTGGGTCTGGCGCGATTCGGTGGAAAACGCCGAGGGACTGTCACGGTTGGTCCTCAGTGCCCACAAGAACCACATCGTCGTTGACCCGGACCAGCCGCAACTGGAGCCGACCCGGCATAACGTGCAGAACTACTGGAACGTCTTGGAGAAAGCCCCGCGCTGGCGTTATGTCTCGGTCGTCTTCCCCACCTCCTGGTTTTCCTCCGTGGACACGCAGCTGGAGGATGGCTTGCGCCTGACCGCCCGGCACCATTGGATACTACCGCTGCGAGACTTGCTCGATTCCGACCTGGAACAGCTCAAGTCCATCCGCAACACCGAGCGGCGGGGCAACGTCGAGAACGACGATCCGGCGCAGTGGCAAAGCTACCTGAAGGCCAAGGCGCTGGTGGATCTGGCGGCACGCCTCGAGCAGCACAACCAGATGTTCAGCCAAGTGGTGAACGACCCCAAGGCGCCACTGGACGAACTGGTGCAGTTGAGCAACGCCGCGTTGTCCTTGGGCCTGAACACCGGGACTTTGAGTCGCCCACAGTTTTACAACCGGGTCCTGTTCGATGCGCGAAACAGTGATTTGCAAGGGCTGGACCTGAACGCCGCGCGCCCTGTGATTACCGATAATTTCACCGGCCTGATGCAACGCTGGCTGGACCATTACTTCCTGGCGGACAACTTCGTTCGCCAGGCCGGTTATCTCAAGTTGCACCTGCAAGGACTGGAGGCAGGCAGCGGCAACTCCTTGAGTGAGCTGGAAGACCTGATGGCGCTGATCGATGACCTGCAGACGCTGGTCAGCCTGACCAACTCCGCCTGGGGGCGGGGCAAGGGCCAGGACCTCGTGCCTGGCTACACCCAGATGCTGGACAAGGTCAGCCACAGCACTTTGCTTGGCCCGGATATCACACAGGACTTGGAGAGCCAGGCGGCGAAGTTGCAGCAAAGTTTTCGCGACCAATGGATCGTCCAGAGTGGTTCCCGGGACAATCTGCTGGTGCAGCAGGGCAGTGGCTTGCTGGTGTTGCAGGACCATGTCACGGCGTTGGACGGCGCGGTGCAAGCGCTGTTCAAACGGGATTTCGTGGCGTTGGCGATGCAGAAGGATCCGTCGACCGGCAATCCGGATTCAATAGGCCAGGGCGATGGCAGTGATGATTTCAGCGTCGCCCTGAATTATTTCGCCAGCTACAAGAGCTATGCCAGCGAAGAGCTGTCGCGGATCCCGCCGGATTACCGTGACGCGCTGATGCAGGCCGCCGAAAGCGCCGCGGCACGGGCCATGTGGTTGAGCCTGGATGAAAGCGACGAGCCGTCGCCGGACCTGGGCTTCAACGTACAGACCGCCCAAGCCGTGGCGCTGCAGAAAGCCTTCATGGACGTGCACCGGGGCGACCTGGCGATACGTTTCCAGCGCCTGCTCAATCGCCGGGCATTGGCGCAGATCAACAATGGCCTGGCCGAAATCGATGCCCAGCCGTTATTCAGCCAGCGCGCCGATATCGAGCGTTGGGACGGTTCGAAGAACTTCGGCTTGCAGCTGTATGGCGCCAACGATCCACAGGAACTGAAGCTGAACCTGAACCAGCAATTCAGTGCCATGCTGCAGATCGCCGAACAGCGCATGCCTGCCCTGGAATGGCTGATCGTCCAGCAGGACGACCTGTCCGCCCTGGAGCATGACCAGGTGGCGCGGTTCATGGCCCTCAACGACGAACTGCTCAAGTACAAGAATCAGAACCCGGCCAGTTCGGCTGCCCAGTTGGAACAATTGGTAAGTCGGGATTTCAATGCGATGGACACCGCGTCCTGCGCGCAGATCTTGCAGACCTCCAGCCTGTCCGGTGGGCGCGGCGACCTGGCTCGGCGCACGGTCGCATTGCAGCAGGGGGCGCTGCAGCGTTGCCTGTACCTGCAACAGAACCAGGCGGCAATGGCCTGGAATGACCTGGCCAATTATTTCAACCAGTACCTGGCGGGACGCTTCCCGTTTTCCCAGGACGTGTGGGCCAGTGATGCCGACCCGGCACGGGTCCGGCACCTGTTGGAATTGATCGAGACACGTGTGCCCCTGGCCCAGGCCGGGCTGACGCTCAGCCAGACGCCGGAGCGGTTGGCGGCCGAGGATTTCCTCAACCGCTTGAAGCAGGCCGGTGTCTGGCTCGGGCCGCTGTTCGTGCGGGACAAGAGCGGCATCCTGGGCGTGGAGATGGACGTGCGCTGGCGCACCGACCGCGAGGAAGAGCGCGGCGCCGACCAGGTCATCGCCTGGAGCCTGGACGCCGGCAACCAGCAGATCAACTACCCCGGTGAGGGCCAGCAGAACCTGCGCTGGATGGTCGGCCAGCCCGTGCGCCTGACCTTGCGTTGGGCCCGCAACGGCTACCAGCGCCCGGCCAACGACCCGTTGCAACCGAACCTGGTGGTGCGCGACCTCGAAGCCGGCTGGGAATACCAAGGGCCATGGTCGTTGCTGCGCCTGATGCGTTCGCTGGGCTCGGTCCAACGCCAGCCGAATGTCGACTACACCGATTTTCCCCTGGCCCTGCAACTGCCGGTGACCGCCCAGACCCAAGCCCGCACGGCGCAACAGACCTTGATGTTCGTGCGCCTGTCGTTGATGAGCCAGGGTTCCAAATTGCCGCTGTCGATCCCGCCGCTGCCGACACAGGCGCCTCGTTCACCTTTCCTCGCGCCTGCGTCGAGGCCTGCCATTGCCACCCGTGAGGAGGGCCTGTGAGTTTGCCGATAACCCCGTTGCCCGAATTGGTCAGCCAACTGCTCGAACCGATCAGCGCCGAGTCGCCCTGTGGCCAGGATCTGCGTTACGAAACGGAGTACGACCAGCTACGCGAATTGCGTCGGGAAGACGACACCAGCCTACCCACCGGCGTGTGGCAGTCTTCGATCAAGCGCGCGCTCTGGCCGGACCTGGAGCGGCTCGCGACCACGTTGCTGCTGGAGCGCAGCAAGGACCTGATGATCAGTGCCTGGCTGGGGGAGGCCTGGCTGCACCTGGCCGGGCTGGAAGGTTTGCCCGGCAGCCTGGCACTGGTGGCGGGGCTATGCGAGCGCTATCCGGAACACCTGCATCCCCTTGCCGAGGATGGCGATCAATCGTGGCGGGTGATTCCGCTGGAATGGCTGGCCCGTCGCTACAGCGAAGTGCTGCTGACGCGGGTGCCGTTGCTTGATGGTCGTGACCCAGCCTTCGCGGGTTTCAGCCTGGACGATTGGCAGCGCCTGCAGCGCCAGCAAGTGCTGGGCAACGACAGCAAGAATGCCAAGGCCTCGGCGGAGGCGGCGCGCAACGAACAAAAGAAGCTCAGCGAACTGATTCGCAACACCCCGTTGTCGTTTTGGTTGCACCGCCAGGGCAGCCTGATGTTGAGCCTGCAACACTTGCAACGGCTCGAAGCCTGGAGCGACGCCTACCTGGGTAACCTGGCGCCGGGCTACAAATCCTTGCAGGACGTGATGCAAGCCATGTTGGCATTGGTAAAGGAGTTCATCGCGATGCATCCACAGCAACCCGCCGTCGTGCCCGCGCAAACGCCCACGGTGGCAACGACGCCGACCTCCCCGCCGACGGCGGCACCTGCCCAGGTCTTCCAGGAACCGGCCAATCGTGAGGAGGCCTATCGACAATTGCTGGTCATCGCCGGTTACCTGGCGCGCACCGAACCCCACAGTCCCGTGCCCTATCTGATCCGGCGCGGTGTGGAGTGGGGCAACAAGCCGCTGAGCGAGCTGCTGGGAGAACTGATCAGTGCCGATGCCGAGTCTCGGCGGCTGTGGACGTTACTCGGGGTCCTCTAATGCTGCGCGTCGGGTAGCTCCACTGGCGTCAGCACCGGTTTGCCGGAAAAAAACGCGTTCAGGTTATCGCCGACCAACTCCACCATGGCGCGTGTCGCTTCCGGCGACAGGCCGGCCACGTGAGGTGTCAGCACGACGTTCGACAATTGCTTCAGGGCGTCGGGTACTTCGGGTTCATGGTCGAATACATCCAGCGCAGCCCCGGCAATTCGCCGATGTTCGAGGGCGTAGATCAGCTCGGTCGTGGCGACCACGCTGCCGCGGGCAATGTTGACCAGGAATCCGTTGGGACCCAGGGCGTCGAGGGCTTGCTTGTTGATTAACTGGCGGGTGTCCAGCCCTCCGGGCGTGGCGATAATCAGAAAATCCGAGACCCTGGCCAGTTCGGTGGGCGTTGCGCAGAAGGCGTAGGGCACGTCGCTGCGTACGCGGCGATTGTGGTAGCTGATGTTCATGTCGAAACCGAGGGCGGCCCGCTTGGCAATCGCCATGCCCACGGCGCCGAGTCCCAGCACGCCCAAGTGCTTGCCAGCGAGGGAAGGGCGCGTGCTTCGCGGCCATTCGCCCCGGCGCAGGGCTGCGTCGGATCGAGGCACATCGCGCACCAACGCCAATAACAGCGCCATGGCATGGTCGGCCACCGATGAAGCGTTGACCCCGGCACCGTTGGTGACAACGATGCCTCGGTCGCTGGCGGCTTGCAGGTCCACTTGTTCATAACCGGCGCCGATCACGCAGATGATCTTCAGGTTGGGCAGGGCGGCCATTTCCTCGGCAGTCAAGCCCAAGGGGCCGCGGGTCAACACCGCGCTGAACCGTTCACCGTGTTCGAAAACCGCTGCCTTGCGTTCGGCGGGCGTGGGCGCGAGTTCCAGGTGATAGCCTTGGCGCTCCAGGATCGGCAGGTATTCGTTAACGGTTTCAACCAGTACCAGAACGGTTGCAGTCATGCTGTGCTCCTGTGGGCGCGGGCGATTTTGATATTCAACCTGATTGTAGGGGCCGCAGGGAGGTGTAGCTTGGGCTTTTTGTATTTCATTTTTGGCTGGCACATTTCCCTGTGGGAGCGAGCCTGCTCGCGAAGACGCTGGTTCAGGCAGCGAGGTGTTACAGGAAGGGCCTCTTCGCGAGCAGGCTCGCTCCCACAAGGAATGTGGGGGACAATTTTTCTGTCCATGATCTGCTCCGGATAACCACTCCTCAGCTAAGTCTTTGCTTCTGTTCATGAATCCCGGACAATCGCGCCCCTGTTTCGGCCAGGGCGCTGCCTGTCGGGGTTTTCCGACTCGTCCTGGCCGGGTGCATGTGACCGGAAAGCGGAGATCCGACCGGATGAATGATCAGGCCAACAGCGTCGAAGAGCGCTTTGAAACGACAGCCCCAGCCACCCTCGGTCAATGGAGTCGCCACGACACGACGTGGATGCTGGGCCTTTTTGGTACCGCCATTGGCGCTGGCACGCTGTTTCTACCGATCAACGCCGGCCTCGGCGGTTTCTGGCCGCTGCTGATCCTGGCGCTGCTGGCGTTCCCCATGACGTTCTATGCGCACCGGGGCCTGACTCGTTTCGTGCTGTCCGGTCGCGACGGGGCAGACATCACCGAGGTGGTGGAAGAGCATTTCGGCATCAAGGCCGGCGCGTTGATCACCCTGTTGTACTTCTTTGCGATCTTTCCGATCCTGCTGATCTACAGCGTGGCGCTGACCAATACGGTGGGCAGTTTCCTGGAACATCAGCTGCACGTGCAGCCGCCTCCTCGGATTGTGTTGTCGCTGATGCTCATTCTCGGCCTGCTGGCCGTGGTGCGTTGCGGCGAGCAGGCGATCGTCAAGGCCATGAGCCTGATGGTTTACCCGTTCATCGTGGCGCTGCTGTTCCTTGCGGTGTTCCTAATGCCCCATTGGAACGGCGGGATCCTGACCACTGCGTCGACGCTGCCGGAGCCTTCGGCATTGCTGCATACCTTGTGGCTGGCAATTCCGGTAATGGTGTTTTCGTTCAACCATTCGCCGATCATTTCGGCATTTGCGGTGGACCAGAAACGTCGCTACGGCGATAACGCTGAAGAGCGCAGCTCACAGATCCTGTCGCGCGCGCATGTGCTGATGGTGGTGATGGTGCTGTTCTTCGTGTTCAGTTGCGTGCTGACCCTGTCCCCGGCACAACTGGCCGAGGCCAAGGCGCAGAACCTGTCGATCCTGTCGTACCTGGCCAACCATTTCAGCAACCCGACCATCGCCTTCGCGGCACCGCTGATTGCCTTCGTGGCGATCTCCAAGTCGTTCCTGGGGCACTACATCGGCGCCAGCGAAGGTCTCAAGGGCCTGATCGTCAAGAGCGGCCGGCGCCCGGCGCCGAAAACCCTCGATCGCCTGACGGCGGCGTTCATGCTGGTGGTGTGCTGGGTCGTTGCGACCCTTAACCCGAGCATCCTGGGCATGATCGAAACCCTGGGCGGCCCGGTCATCGCGGCCATCCTGTTTCTGATGCCGATGTACGCGATCCGCAAAGTCCCAGCCATGGCCCGCTATCGTGGCCAGGCGTCGAATGTCTTTGTGGTGTCGGTGGGCTTGGTGGCGATCACTGCGTTGGTCTATTCCCTCATGGCCTGATAACCCAGGGTGGGAAGGTGGCTCAGTTGGCAGGGATGTTGGCTGTCCGGCCGCAATCGCGAGCAAGCTCGCTCCCACAGAGGGCCAAGGTGTTCAGAGGATCTGCGTCTATCTGCAATCCAATGTGGGAGCGAGCTTGCTCGCGATCGCGGTGGTTCAGTCGGCAGGGATGGTGGCTGTGCCGCCGTCTTCGCGAGCAGGCTCGTTCCCACAGAGGGCCAAGGTGTTCAGGGGTTCTGCGCCCATCCGCAGTCCAAGGTGGGAGCGAGCCTGCTCGCGATGGCGGTCTGTCAGCTTGCATCAAATCCCCAGGCATAAAAAAACGCCGCCCCTCGCAAGAAGGGCGGCGTTTCAGTGGTGCGTTTTAAGCTTTACGCTTGAACGACCGGGATGTTGGCGTTGGCAGCCGCTTCACGGAACTCGGCGATCTGGTCGAAGCTCAGGTAGCGGTATACGTCCGCTGCCATGCTGTCGATCTTGCCGGCGTATTCCATGTACTCCTCGACGGTCGGCAGGCGACCCAGGATCGACGCCACGGATGCCAGCTCAGCCGAAGCCAGGTAGACATTCGCGCCGTCACCCAGACGGTTCGGGAAGTTACGGGTCGAAGTGGAGACCACGGTGGAGTTCGGTTCCACGCGTGCCTGGTTACCCATGCACAGCGAGCAGCCCGGCATTTCCATCCGTGCACCGGCCTTGCCGTAGATGCCGTAGTAGCCTTCTTCGGTGAGCTGGTGAGCGTCCATCTTGGTCGGCGGCGACAGCCACAGACGGGTTGGCAGCTGGCCCTTGACCTGGTCGAGCAACTTGCCGGCAGCGCGGAAGTGACCGATGTTGGTCATGCAGGAACCGATGAACACTTCGTCGATCTTCTCGCCAGCAACGCTGGAGAGCAGGCGGGCGTCGTCCGGGTCGTTCGGCGCGCAGAGCACAGGCTCCTTGACGTCGGCCAGGTCGATTTCGATGATTTCCGCGTACTCGGCGTCCTTGTCGGCTTCCAGCAGTTCCGGGTTGGCCAGCCAGGCTTCCATCGCCTGGGCACGACGCTCCAGGGTGCGGGCATCGCCGTAGCCTTCGCCGATCATCCAGCGCAGCAGGGTGATGTTCGACTTCAGGTACTCGGCAATCGATTCCTTGGACAACTTGATGGTGCAACCTGCAGCCGAACGTTCTGCCGAGGCATCGGACAGTTCGAAAGCCTGCTCGACGGTCAGGGTTTCCAGGCCTTCGATTTCCAGGATGCGGCCGGAGAAGGCGTTTTTCTTGCCTTTCTTCTCGACAGTCAACAAGCCTTTCTGGATCGCGTAGTAAGGGATCGCATGGACCAGGTCGCGCAGGGTGACGCCCGGTTGCAGCTTGCCCTTGAAACGCACCAGGATCGACTCGGGCATGTCCAGCGGCATCACGCCGGTGGCGGCGGCGAAGGCGACCAGGCCGGAACCGGCCGGGAACGAGATGCCGATCGGGAAACGGGTGTGGGAGTCACCACCGGTGCCGACGGTGTCCGGCAGCAGCATGCGGTTCAGCCAGCTGTGGATGATGCCGTCGCCCGGACGCAGGGACACGCCGCCACGGGTCATGATGAAGTCTGGCAGGGTGTGGTGGGTGGTCACGTCGATCGGCTTCGGATACGCCGCGGTGTGGCAGAAGGACTGCATCACCAGGTCGGTCGAGAAGCCCAGGCACGCCAGGTCTTTCAGTTCGTCACGGGTCATCGGACCGGTGGTGTCCTGGGAGCCTACGGTGGTCATCTTCGGCTCGCAGTAGGTGCCCGGGCGAACGCCGGTCACGCCGCAAGCCTTGCCGACCATTTTCTGCGCCAGGGTGAAGCCCTTGGTGCTTTCGGCCGGCGCTTCAGGCTTCTTGAACAGGTCCGAAGGCGGCAGGCCCAGCTCGGCGCGGGCTTTTTCGGTCAGGCCACGGCCGATGATCAGCGGAATACGACCGCCGGCACGGACTTCGTCAAGCAGGACCGGCGTCTTCATTTCGAAGGTGGTCAGGACTTCATCGGTGCCGTGCTTGCAGACTTTGCCGGCATGCGGGTACAGGTCGATCACGTCGCCCATGTGCATGTTCGACACATCGAACTCGATCGGCAGGGCGCCGGCGTCTTCCATGGTGTTGTAGAAAATCGGCGCGATCTTGCTGCCGAAGCAGAAACCACCGGCGCGCTTGTTCGGCACATACGGGACGTCGTCGCCGAAGAACCACAGCACCGAGTTGGTGGCGGATTTACGCGAGGAACCGGTACCGACCACGTCACCGACGTAGGCGATCGGAAAACCTTGGCCACGCATCTCTTCGATCTGCTTCATCGGGCCGGTCTTGCCTTGCTCATCGGGCACGATGCCGTCGCGAGCCATTTTCAGCATGGCCAGGGCGTGCAGCGGGATGTCCGGGCGGGACCAGGCGTCAGGGGCAGGGGACAGGTCGTCGGTGTTGGTTTCGCCGGTGACCTTGAAGACCCGCAGGCTGATCTTGTCGGCCAGCACCGGGCGGTTCTTGAACCACTCGCCGTCGGCCCAGGATTGCAGGACGGCCTTGGCGTGGACGTTGCCGTTCTTGGCTTTTTCCGCCACATCGTGGAAGGCATCGAACATCAGCAGCGTGTGCTTGAGTTCTTCGGCGGCGACCGGAGCCAGCTCGGCGTCGTCCAGCAGGTCTACCAGGGTCACGATGTTGTAGCCGCCCTGCATGGTGCCGAGCAGTTCTACAGCGCGCTTCTTGTCGATCAGAGGGGATTGGGCTTCGCCCTTGGCCAGGGCGGACAGGAAACCGGCCTTGACGTAGGCGGCTTCGTCGACTCCAGGCGGAACGCGATTGGTGATCAGGTCAACGAGGAAAGCTTCTTCGCCAGCCGGGGGATTCTTCAGCAGCTCGATCAGGCCTGCGGTTTGTTCGGCGTTAAGCGGCTGGGGAACGATACCCAGTGCTGCGCGCTCTTCGATATGTTTGCGGTAGGCTTCAAGCACAGTTATTACCCTCATCAGTGGTCCCAAATGGGTGTCCGGGACGCTCATCCAGAAACTCACGGCACTCATGCGCGTCAGGGGGCTTTTTGGGCCTCCACGCCAGAATTGCCGGAGTTCCTCACAGAAGCTGCTTTCAAAGTTTTACGCCTGCAGAACGGGAGCTGATGAGGGTTGGCGTTGGGCTTTCCCCGCTGGAAAGACCCTTCGCCAACACCGCTCTGAAGGAACGACTGTGCTCGTGACGCTTTGAAAACAGCTTCTAACGGACATTGGCGCCTTAAAAGGCTGGCTGATTCTACGGGAAAAAAAAATTAAAGGTAAGTTGAGCCTGGAAGTTTGAGGGGTGATCAATCTTAGACAAAGGGCTAACATGCCGGCCTGTCCTGTTTTTGCGTGTGCGTTGCCTTATGCCCAACCAGCTCATCAAGACCCCCTGCGTCGGCCTCTGTTCCACTGTCTACGGCGACCTGGTGTGCCGTGGCTGCAAGCGGTTCCACCATGAAGTGATTCACTGGAACGGCTACAACGAAGAGGAAAAGCGCGCGGTGTGGTTGCGGCTCGAGCAGCTGCTGGTGCAGGTGATGGTGGCCAAGCTCGAGGTTTTCGACCCGCAGCTGCTGCGCCAGCAACTGGAATCGCGCAAGATCCGCTTCGTGCCGCATCAGTCGGAATATTGCTGGGCCTATCAGTTGATCGCCCGGGGCGCGCGGGTGATCAATAACCTGGAAGCGTACGGAATGGTGCTGCTGCCGGAATTTCGCGACTGGGAGCTGCCCGACCTGCGCGATGCCATTGATCGGGAATTTTTCCTCCTGTCCGAAGCGCATTACCAGCGCTACATCGCGCCGGGGTTCTTGAAGGATGCGATCGGCGGCTGAAAGGCCCTCATCTGTGGCAAGTTGCTTTGTACCCAGTAGCTCTTGTGGCGAGGGAGCTTGCTCCCGCTGGGTTGCGAAGCGACCCTCGCTCTTGATCCGGATAATTTTGAACCTGAAAACCCAAGCGTCTGCTGCGCAGCCGAGCGGGAGCAAGCTCCCTCGCCACAATAGCTTGATCGCCCAAGGTTTTTATTCTTTTGCCGCCATCTCCACCAGATGGTCCTCCACCTCCTGCGGCTTGAGCACCAGCACATCGCTTTCCAGCGTATCGAGCACGGCTTCGGCGGTGTTGCCGATCAGCACCCCTGACAAACCCGAGCGGGCCACGGTGCCGATCACGGTGACAGCGGCCTGTAGCTTGTGGGCCATGTAGGGAATCAAGACATCCGCCGGGCCTTCCTGGATATGCAGGTGCTCGTCATCAATGTCGAATTCGGCCTGGAACGCCCGGCATTGCTCACGGTAGCGCGCCTCGATGGTTTCCTTGAGCTGGTAGGTCGGGTCGGCGGACGAGAGCATCGGCGACGGGTGGGCGCTGATGACATGCAGGTGCGCCTTGGCGAGGAGGGCGATGTCGTAGCCATGGTCGATAATCGTCGAGTGCAGGTGGCGGTGCTCGCCATCGGCATTGCCCACGTCGACGGCGGCCAGGATCACCCGGTCTTTCCAGGACCCCGACGTCTTGACCAGCAGCACCGGAGTCGGGCAATGGCGCAGCAGTTTCCAGTCGGCCGGGGTCAGCAGGGCTTTTTTCAAGGGGCTGTCGGGGAAGTGCTGCTTGATGACCAGGCCACAGCCTTCGGCCTGCTGCACGTCGATGATGGTTTCGTAGAGACTTTCGTTCCAGGCCTGCTCGGTGGTCACGCTGTAGCCGTCGGCCGCCAGTGCGGCCTTCAGGACGCTGAGCATCCCGGCATGGTCATGGTGTTTGTCGCAGACCAGCAAGTGCAAATGGGCCTGGGTCACGCCGGCGATCAGTTTGGCGCGCTTGAGTGCCAGGCTTTCCGAATGTTCGGGTTCGATGACCACGAGGATGCTGCGAATGGCTTGCATGATCGGCGTCTCCAGCAGTGAAAAGGCACGGCGTTGCTCAACTATAGTTGTTCTGGACGGCCCGTCGACTTGATGCATATCAACGGCGGTGGCTGGTGGTCTGGGGGCAGGCCGGTATAATCGGCGCCCTTCGCTCGACTACCTTTGCCCGTGAGTCTCATGATCCTTCCCGAAATCCACGAATTCCTCGGCTGCCGCACCCCCGATGCCTGGGTCCAGGCGGCGCTGGCCGACCAGGAAACGTTGCTGATCGACCACAAGAACTGTGAATTCAAGGCCGCCAGCACGGCCTTGAGTCTGATCGCCAAATATCACTCCCATGTCGACCTGATCAATATGATGTCACGCCTGGCCCGGGAAGAACTGGTGCATCACGAGCAGGTCATGCGCCTGATGAAAAAACGCAAGGTCGCCCTGCGCCAGCTCTCTGCCGGGCGCTACGCTTCGGGCCTGCGTAGAGTGGTGCGCAGCCACGAACCGGTGAAACTGGTGGACACCCTGGTGGTCGGCGCTTTTATCGAAGCTCGCAGTTGCGAGCGTTTCGAGGCCTTGGTGCCGCATCTGGACGAGGAGCTGGGCAAGTTCTATTTCGGCCTGCTGAAAAGCGAGGCCCGGCATTTTCAGGGTTACCTGAAACTGGCCTACCAGTATGGCGACGCCAAGGATATTGCCCAGGTCATTGAGAAGGTCCGCGAGGCGGAGCGCGAGTTGATCGAATCAGTGGATGTGGAGTTTCGGTTCCACAGTGGTGTGCCTGCGCTTTAGGAACTGTGGTGTTATGACGGCGCCATCGCGAGCAAGCTCGCTCCCACATTGGACTCTCTTTGAACACAAATCCTGAGTCCATCCCGAATCCCCTGTGGGAGCGAGCTTGCTCGCGATAGGGCCCAAAGCCGCGCTGCATCTCAACGGGTCAAACCCAGGCGTTCATGCCACTGGGCAATCGATTCTTCGGGATACACGTCGAACTGCTGGTCACCCGAGCGCGCCTCGACCTCTACCCATGGCGCCTTGGAACCCAGCATCAGATGGGTACGTTCCGGCGGCACCGGCAGCGGCGTGTCGATGGCGGAAGCAAAAGGGTGGATCAATTCCGGCCATTCAGGGCTGAACAACCATAATCCCGAGCCGCACAGCGAGCAGAAATGCCGCTCGGCGCTGCTGCGGTGGGCGCGTTTGTCGCCCTCGTCCTTGAGCCGCGCATGGTAGATCGAGATGTGCTTGCGACCCTGCACCTTCAGGCTCGTGGCGTCTCCCCCCAGGTTGATCGCAAAACCGCCGCCGCCCTGGGTCTTGCGGCAGATCGAGCAGTAGCAACGTTGGTAAGGGTAGGGGTGACTGCTGTCCAGGCTGAACGATACGGCGCCGCAGTGGCAGGATCCTTCGAGGTGCATGGGAGCCTCCGGTGGATTGGAAATGGTTCAGTACAGCCTAGACGGTCGGCGTTTTTTGCCGGTTGGATTTATGTTGAATGTGCGGACGCCTTCGCGAGCAGGCTCGCTCCCACATTGGAATCGGGAGGTCCACAAATCCCCTGTGGGAGCGAGCCTGCTCGCGAAGGCGTTGGTACAGCCAGCATTACTTGGGCACCCGCCACAGGTACCACGCCGCCACCGTCCGGTAGGGACTCCAGGCCCGGCCGATTTCGCTCATCTGTCTGGAGCTCGGTTGGGCATCCAGCCCCTTCAGCCGCCGATAACCCTCGCGAACCCCAAAATCATCCGCAGGCAGGATATCCGGCCGTTCCAGGCTATAGATCAACAGCATCTCCACGGTCCAGCGTCCGACGCCGCGCAGGGTGACCAGGCGCTTGATCAATGCTTCGTCGTCCATGGCCTGCGCCGTGGCGTAATCCGGCACGATGCCGTCCAGCGTGGCCTGGGCGATACCCTGGAGAGTGGCGATCTTGCTGGCTGAAAATCCACAACCGCGCAATTGCGCTGCATCAGTTGCCAGTATCTGCTCAGGCCCGGGAAACGTCCCCGATGGGTACAGCCCGAGCAGCCGGCCAATGATCGCATCCCCGGCCTTGGCGTGCAGTTGCTGATAGGCAATCGCCCGCATCAGCGCCTCATACGGATCCCGGGCCGGTTTGGGTTGCAGAAGGCAAGGACCGATCGACTCGATATGGCGTCGCCAGTCTTCGTCCAGGCCTGCCAGGAAAGTGCTCGCTTGCTGATAAGACGCCGCCATCAGTCAAAACGCTAAAGGCAACGAAACCTGCACCGCGGCTCGCTCCAACCGTAATAGAAACGCCTTGCGCGGCTGACCGCCGCCATAGCCGGTCAAGGAGCCATCCGCCCCAATCACCCGGTGACAAGGGATGACGATGGCCAAGCGGTTCTGTCCATTGGCCAGGCCCACGGCGCGGCTGGCGCCAGGGCTGCCCAGTGCGTTGGCGACGGCGCCGTAGCTGCGGGTTTCGCCGTAGGGGATTTTCTGCAGCTCGGCCCAGACCCTGGCCGCGAAGGCGCTGCCAGGCATGTGCAACGGGACGTTGAAAACCGTGAGCTTGCCGGCGAAATAGTCGGCCAGCTCGCTTTCGATCTGTTGCAGATGCGCGTTGTGGCCCGGCGCAACCGTATAGCCGTAGCGTTGCTGCAGTTCCTCCAGCTCCTTGGTCAAGGCCGGGCGATCGAGAAACTCCAGCAATACCAGGCCGCGGCACTCGGCCATGGCCAGCATCGGCCCCAATGGCGTGGTCAGGCGAGTAAACAGCAAGGGTTCGCTGAGGCCGGCGCGGCCGGGGGTGATGTGGAAGGATTTGACGAAGGCATCACGAAACCCGCTCAGCGATTCATAGCCGGAGTCGAACGCCGCATTGTCGATCGAGGCGCCTTCCTTTATCCCGCCCAGGGCGATGCCCAGGCGCCGGGTGCGCAGGTAGGCGTGGAAGGTCATGCCGAAATGCTGTTTGAACCAGCGGCGTAATTTCAGCGGTTCGATGCCTTGTTCCAGCAGCAGGGCGTCGGTCCAGCGCAGGTCTGGCTCGGCGTCGACGGCTTTGAGCAATGCCTGGATCCAGTCCGGGGCAATGGCGGCGGCATCCAGCGGCTTGCAACGCAGGCAGGCCCGATAACCGGCGGACATCGCCTCGTCGGCGTGGGCGAAGAACTCGACGTTCTCCGGTTTCGGCTTGCGCGCGGTGCAACTAGGGCGGCAGAAAATACCGGTGGTCTTGACCGCGGTGAAGAACACCCCCTCGTAGGTGGTGTCTCGTTCGAGCATGGCGCGGACCATCTCGGCGTGGGGCGGAAGCAGCGAGTGATGTAGGTTCATGGGCAGAGCATAGAACCGTGGCCGGGACGACTCCACCGAAAAATCGACAATGAATTCATGGTCATTTGGTCGGATGCCCGCGAACAAAAATTGAACCTTCAAGTCTTAGAGGTTCACCCGCTGTTTTTGTCTTTCGGAGACATCATGTCCAAACACAAGAAATCCCTCGTCGCCGTAGCTGTCTGTGCCTTGGCGTTCGGCGCCTCGGCTTTGTTGCCTGCCGACCTGTCACCTATCGGTTCGAGCTATGCCGCGGGCGGTGGCAACGGCGGTGGCGGCGGCGGTGGCGGCGGTAATGGAGGCGGTGGCGGCAATGGCGGAGGGAATGGCGGCGGCCACGGTGGCGGCGTGGGCGGTGGGCAAGGCAATGGCAACGGTGGCAAGTCCAGCGACTCCAGCGGCCACGGCAAAGGACTGGCCAGTGATCGCGCCGGTACCCGGACTCGCGATCATGGCCTGAGCGGTAAGCACACCGGCACCACCCGCACCGATCGCGCCAGCAAGGCGTCGGCAACTTCCGCCATTGCCAAGGACCGTGATACTCGCGGCTTGACCAAGGCTTCGGCGATTTCCGCCGCTACGCCGGGCACCCATAACACCAAGGGCTTGAGCAACGCGACCCGTTCATCGATGAAGAACGACCGCTGATTGCTTGAATGAAATCGCGAGGCCTGTTTCCGGGCCTCGCGATTTTTTTCGTCTGCTGTTCAGTCCTGTTCGACGAGTCAGTACTTCCAGAACACCGGCGTGAACAGCACCAGCACCGTCAGGATTTCCAGCCGTCCCAGCAGCATGCCGATGGTCAGCAGCCATTTTGCCGCATCCGGCAAGGTCGAGAAGTTGCCGGCGGGGCCGATGATGTTGCCCAAGCCAGGACCCACGTTGCAGACGGCAGTGGCGGCACCGGTCAAGGCGGTCGTCCAGTCCAGGCCGATCAGGGCCAGACCCAGGGCGATGGCGCCGATCGTGATGGTGAAGAAGAACGAGAACGTCAGCAGCGAACGAACGATTTCCTCGTCGATGGGATGGTTGTTGTATTTCTTCTGGATCACCGCCCGGGGATGGATCAGCTGCTTCAAGCTGCCCATCAGCAGCACCCTGGCGACTTGAAAGCGAAAAATCTTCAGGCCCCCGGCCGTGGATCCCGAACAGCCGCCGACGAACGTCAGGTAAAAGAACAGCAACAGGGCAAAGCTGCCCCACAACGTGTAGTCACCCAGCGCCACGCCAGTGGTCGTGACGACTGAAGTGACGTTGACCGCCACGATACGGACCGCGTCCCACCACGCGTGATCGCTGTTAAGGCTCAGCCAGGTACCCACCAACAGCCATGTAACGACCAGGAAGCCGATGAAGCCCCTGACTTGCTGGTCCTTGAGCAGGGCGCGCCGATGGCCCCGCAATGTCGCGACATACAGCGTGAAGGGCAGCGATCCGGCCATCATGACGACCACTGACACCCAATGAACCGCCGGTTGCGGCCAGTGCGCCAGGGATGAATCGGAGGTGGAAAAACCTCCAGTGGAAATCAGCGACATCGCATGGTTGATCGCTTCGAAAGGCGTCATCCCCGCAAGCCACAGCCCCAACGTCGAGAGAGCGGTCAAGCCGATGTAGATCCACAGGATGTAATTGGCCGCGACGTGAGAGCGCGGCGTGACTTTCTCCGACCAGTCCGAAGATTCGGTCTGGAACAGCCGCATGCCGCCGACCCGCAGCAGCGGCAGGACCGCCACGGCCATGCCGATAAAGCCGATTCCGCCGAGCCAGTGCAACATCGACCGCCAGATCAACAGGCCGGGCGATGCGCTATCCAACCCGGTCAGGATGGTCGAGCCGGTGGTGGTGATGCCTGACATGGTCTCGAAAAATGCATCGGTGTAGCTGATGTGCTGGATGAATACCATGGGCAGGGCGGCGAATGCGCAGACAATTACCCAGCTGGCGGTGGTGAGCAGGTACATTTCCCTGGGACGCATCTGGACGTGGTCCGGCCTTCCACGGGCCACCAGTGCCACACCGCAGACGAAGGTGATCAGGCTCGACCATAGAAACGCCGACAAGTCATCGTTGCGCTCGTAGAACATCAGCGTAAACAGCGGAATCGCCATGCTGATCGCAAGGGTGATCAGGAAAATCCCGAGGATGAAACCGATGAGACGCAGAACCGCTATAGACATGGATGACGCCTGATTCAAAGAGCTGCCCAGTATCGATTCGGTGAATCGCTTACCGCGTAAAATTTGCGTAAAAAAATGAAGCGGAAGTGCTCGACGACCAAGGCAGTTTTCTTCAATACCCGAGCAGGCGACCCCATTACCTTGGGACCTCTTTCCTGAACTCAAGAAGATATGTGATGAGCTTGATATTTTCCATGGCCACCTTTGCCCTGGTGGCTTCCATTACTCCGGGCCCGGTCAATATCGTCGCCCTCAGCTCCGGTGCCCGATATGGATTTCGCGCAACCTTGCGCCATGTCGCCGGCGCCACGCTCGGGTTCGTCCTGCTGCTGGTCTTGATGGGATTGGGGTTGCATGAAGTATTGCAGCGCTGGCCTGGGCTCACGCGTGTGGTGCAACTGGCTGGCGTGGCGTTCCTGTTGTACATGGCCTGGAAACTGGCGGTGGACAAAGGCGAGCTGGGTGACCGGGACGAGGGGCGCGCGCCTTCGATGTTCCATGGCGCGTTGATGCAGTGGCTCAACCCCAAGGCGTGGCTGGCTTGCGTGGCGGGGATGGGCGCCTTCGTGGCCGACGGCGAGGCGCGGCTGGTGTGGCAGTTTGCGGCGATCTACCTGGTCATCTGCTATGTCTCGGTGGGTTGCTGGGCCTATGCGGGCAGCTTTCTGCGCACGTGGCTGGGTAACCCGGCGACCATGCGCCTGTTCAATCGACTGATGGCGGCGTTGTTGGTGGCGAGCGCGGTGTATCTGTTGTTGCCTTGAGTCTGACGAGGTGTCCAACTGGCAGAGCTTTTGTGGCGAGGGAGCTTGCTCCCGCTCGACTGCGCAGCAGTCGCCAGGTTTTGGGGTTACTGCGTAGCCCAGCGGGAGCAAGCTCCCTCGCCATGGAGTCAAGTGGCTACGTCAGCCGCGGTATTGCCCGGGTGTAGCCGCCAGGTGTTGCTTGAACGCCCGTTGGAAGTGCGCCTGATCGGCAAACCCGCTGTCCAGCGCCACATCGGCAATCAGCTTGCCCTCGCGCAGTTGACGGCGGGCGAACTGGATACGCCGGTTGATCAGGAAGGCGTGCGGTGTCATGCCGTAGTGGCGCTTGAAAGCCCGGCTCAAATAGGATGGCGAAAGCTGCGCGAAGGCGCAGATATCCTCGAGCTTGAGGGCTTCGGTGCAATGGTCGTGAATGAACTGCGCCGCCCGCATCAGCGCCGGATGGCTGCCACGCTCCGGACGTCCTGCCGGGTTGAGTCGATGCTGGAGATCGGTGAAAAACACTTCGGCGGCGACTTGCTTGCCGCTGGCATCGATATGTTCAGCCACCAGCGTTTCGTAGAGCCCGCACAGGCCGGAGAAAAGCGCGACATCACGGCTATGGGTTGTGCCGAATGCCTGGAAGTCCAGCGAGGGGTCAAAGCCGATACGGCGTTGCAGATCCCGCAGCCATTGAGTGTCGACATACAGCATCACATAAGACCAGGGCTGATCGTCGATCGGGTTGCAAGCATGGACGTCGCCGGGATTCATCAGCACTACCGTGCCGCTCTGGACCTGGAACCGCAATTGCTCGTGCAGGTAGGTGCTGCGTCCGGCGGTGATTGCGCCGATGGAAAAGTGATCATGGGAATGACGCGAATAACAGACCTTGCGCCCATCGGCGATGGCCCGGGCCTCGATGAAAGGCAGCGCCGCGTCGCGCCAGAAGCGTGGGGCGGCGTCGTGGTTGGCGGGCTTCATCAGGCAATGTCCTGTTTTATTGGCTGTGCCTGAGTGTATGCGTCCGTGCCGGAAAATGCCCGTTCGAGTTTGCTCCGGTCTGCGCTAGACTCTGATGAGTCCCGCCAACGGAGTTACTGATGCTTGCGCCAGGCAAACCTGACAACGAAGCCGTTCGCCTCAAACAATTGCAGTCGCTCAAACTGCTTGATACCCCTCCTGAGGAGCGGTTTGACCGCCTGACCCGTCTCGCCCGGCGTCTGTTCAACGTGCCGATCGCCCTGGTGTCGCTGGTGGACGCCAATCGGCAATGGTTCAAGTCAAGCGCCGGCCTGGAAGCCAGTGAGACCCCGCGCGAGGTGTCGTTCTGCGGGCATGCGATCTTGCAGGACGAGATCCTGGAGATTTGCGACGCGGAACAGGACGTGCGGTTCCACGATAATCCGTTGGTCAAGGGCCAACCTGGCATCCGCTTCTATGCCGGGCATCCGCTGGGGCTGGATGATGGCAGCAAGATGGGCACCCTGTGCTTGTTGGACACCCGGCCGCGCACCCTCAACGACGACGAGCGCGAGCTGCTGCGCGATCTGGCGAGCATGGCCGAGCAGGAGCTGGTGGCCGTGCAGATGGCCAGCATGGATGAACTGACACTGCTGTCCAATCGGCGCGGCTTCATGACGCTGGCCCAGCACGCGCTGAGTGTCTGCAGCCGTCTTTCGCGGCCGGCAACACTGCTGTTTTTCGATCTCAACGACTTCAAGCCGATCAACGATCGCTTCGGGCATGCCGAGGGTGACGGCGCGCTGAAGACATTCGCCGACGTATTGCGCATTGCCTTTCGTGAAAGCGACGTGATCGGTCGCATGGGCGGAGACGAGTTCGTCGCCTTGCTCACCGGCGCTTCCCATGTCGAGACGACGGCGATCATGGCACGGCTCAGGGAAATGCTCGAAGAGCGCAACATAACGTTGCAGCGCGGCTATGACATCGATTTCAGCGTGGGCCAGATCGAATACGACCCCGAGCGGCATGAGTCGATCGACAGCCTGCTGGCAGAGGCGGATGCGGCGATGTATGCGCAGAAGCAGGAGCGGCGCAATAGCCCAAGCTGAGTAAGCCACCCTCGACGTCACCCCCAGCTGACCCACCGCCTTCGCGAGCAGGCTCGCTCCCACACGGTCTCGAGTTGTGCCTGACACTCCGGATGGCGCAGAACCACTGTGGGAGCGAGCCTGCTCGCGAAGAGTTCAGCATCCCCGTCGACTGAAACCCCGCCATCGCGAGCAAGCTCGCTGCCACAGGATTTTGTGTTGTGCCTGGATGCACCGAATGGCGCAGCTCCGCTGTGGGAGCGAGCTTGCTCGCGAAGAGGCCAGCCCATTCAGCATCTCTGTCGACTGAAACACCGCCTTCGCGAGCAGGCTCGCTCCCACAGGATTTTGTGTTGTGCCTGGAGCTCCAGATGGCGCAGCTCCATTGTGGGAGCGAGCCTGCTCGCGAAGAGGCCAGCCCATTCAGCATCCCTGTCGACTGAAACACCGCCTTCGCGAGCAGGCTCGCTCCCACAGGATTTTGTGTTGTGCCTGGATACTCCGGATGGCGCAGACCCACTGTGGGAGCGAGCCTGCTCGCGAAGAAGCCAGCCCATTCAGCATCTCTGTCGACTGAAACACCGCCTTCGCGAGCAGGCTCGCTCCCACAGGATTTTGTGTTTTGCCTGACACTCCGGATGGCGCAGAACCACTGTGGGAGCGAGCTTGCTCGCGAAGAGGCCAGCCCATTCAGCATCTATGGCGACTGAAACACCGCCTTCGCGAGCAAGCTCGCTCCCACAGGATTTTGTGTTTTGCCTGACACTCCGGATGGCGCAGAACCACTGTGGGAGCGAGCTTGCTCGCGAAGAGGCCAGCCCATTCAGCATCTATGGCGACTGAAACACCGCCTTCGCGAGCAAGCTCGCTCCCACAGGATTTTGTGTTTTGCCTGACACTCCGGATGGCGCAGAACCACTGTGGGAGCGAGCCTGCTCGCGAAGAGGCCAGCCCATTCAGCATCTATGGCGACTGAAAAACCGCCTTCGCGAGCAGGCTCGCTCCCACAGGATTTTGTGTTGTGCCTGGATGCTCCGAATGGCGCAGCTCCACTGTGGGAGCGAGCTTGCTCGCGAAGAGGCCAGCCCATTCAGCATCCCCGTCGACTGATGCACCGCTATCGCGAGCAAGCTTGCTCCCACAGGATTTTGTGTTTTTCCTGGATGCTTCGGATGGCGCAAATGCATTGTGGGATGAATGGTCCAGCTCCACTTTGGAGGCATTCAGCAGTGATGCAGGTAGCCGACGCGACGCTATATATATGTACCGCACAAGGGGGAGCGGAGGTACGCAGAATGAGCTTTGCATCATGTTTGCAGACCCATGACCGCAGCCTTACCTCCATCTGACTGGTACCCCTTATGAATAACGAATTGCCCCTGACATTTGTTTATCCCGAAGAATTTGGCACGTCACGCGGAAGTGGAAGGGGGCTCCCATTCCCTGCGCCGCTGGCGATGATTGGAAAAATGATCCAAGAGCGCACGTGGCTTACGAACGGGGTCATTGGCCTCAGATGCTTGGACGTCATCTCGTAGCCATGCGCAATAATCGACCGGTTCGTTATGGCTTGGACGGCTTCATCATTGGTGATTTGAAGGTTGCCCATGGTTCTGATCTGTTAATGCTGAAGAATCCCGGGCTTGGCACTGCAGACGCTTGGAAGCTGGGAGTTAAAGAAGGAACCAAGATAACTGCTATTGAACAGCTGGCGGTCGAGCAGGAGTTTTCCGGAGGCGTGTTCACACCCTTCAAAGCTATCGGTCATTGGTTACTTGGCAAGGGCAAACCTGCAAGCGTTCGACTCGACAGAATTGGAATCAGCCCAGCACCGAACAAGATTCCCGACCTGATGGCGATTATCAATACCGCGGGAGTAGGGGTAACCAGTGTCAATATGAGGTTTCCCTATTCCACGGCTCAGGATTCGAATATCGCAAGGATCTACCTTGGAAACATCACGCTTCAAATAACCGGTCAGGTGATCCGTAACACCTCAGGTAGCCTGTCGTTTACAGGGACTGCCAAGGCTTTTTCGGATCGTTATGATGCAAATGCCAGCAATCATCGTTCGGTATTTGATGAAAAAGCGACCACGGCACTGCATCAGGTGGGGCGCGTTGCCCGAGCGCAGGACTATGAAATACGAATTACCGGCGAGCTTCCGATCAATTTTTCAAGGTGACCCACCATGATACGCAGCGAGAAAAGACTGGGCGCCGCTATCCTTTGCCTATTGGCGGCCTGTGCACTGCTGTTTTTCTTTCCCCCAGACAGCGTGGTGGAGAATCCCGGAGATCTCACCGACACCCGGGGTGTTCCCGCTGTTTCGATCTACCTGGTCTTGCTGATCATATTGGCTTCGGCATCATTGGCCCTGACCGGAATAGGCAGTATCGCCCAGCGGTTTCTCAGGCGCCGGTCTTTCAGACTGCGTATCAGCGTGTATGTGCTTGCCAATATTCCCCTTGTTTTAACGTCGCTCCTGGGGGGGTTGGTCTCCTTGGCCTACCTGTATGACGCCGTGTCCGGATTAATAGCGGCGTTGTTGTTCCTGCTCGCCTTTGCCTTCGTGTTGTTGGCCATCCCCCCAAAGCCGCAATAAAAAACGCCGCTTGGCCTTTCCAGGGCAAGCGGCGTTTTATTGCAACGTGAAGATTTACTCTTCGATGTTGCCCATGGCGGTGGTGTTGAAGCCGCCATCCACGTACATGATTTCACCGCTGATGCCCGACGCGAGGTCCGAGCACAGGAAGGCGCCGGCGTTGCCGACTTCTTCGATGGTGACGTTGCGACGCAGCGGGGTTTGCGCTTCGTTGGCGGCCAGCATCTTGCGGAAGTTCTTGATGCCGGAAGCGGCGAGGGTGCGGATCGGACCGGCCGATACGCAGTTCACGCGGGTGCCGTCCGGGCCCAGGGAGCCGGCCAGGTAGCGAACGCCAGCTTCCAGGGAGGCCTTGGCCATGCCCATGACGTTGTAGTTCGGCATGGTGCGCTCGGCGCCCAGGTACGACAGGGTCAGCAGGCTGCCGTTGCGGCCTTTCATCATCTCGCGACCGGCCTTGGCCAGGGCCACGAAGCTGTAGGCGCTGATGTCGTGGGCAATGCGGAAACCTTCACGGGTGGTGGCTTCGGTGAAGTCGCCATCCAGTTGGTCGCCCGGGGCGAAGCCCACGGAGTGCACGATGCAGTCCAGGCCATCCCACTTCTTGCTCAGTTCTTCGAAGACCTTGGCGATTTCTTCATCGCTGGCGACGTCGCACGGGAAGCACAGCTCAGGGCTCGAACCCCAGCCTTGCGCGAACTCTTCGACACGACCCTTGAGTTTGTCGTTCTGATAAGTGAAGGCAAGCTCAGCGCCCTCGCGATGCATGGCGGCAGCGATGCCGGATGCGATGGACAGCTTGCTGGCGACACCGACGATCAGTACGCGCTTACCGGCGAGAAAACCCATGTGTTGCTCCTCTTTCAGGTTATTCGGCAGTTGTCGGGGCCAGGAAAGCGGCCTCCAGCAACTGCTGTGTATAGGGGTGTTGCGGCGCGGCGAATATGCTGCGGGCATCACCTTGTTCGACCACTTGGCCATGCTTGACCACCATCAATTGGTGGCTCAGCGCTTTGACGACAGCCAGGTCATGGCTGATAAACAGGTACGTCAGGTTGTACTTGGTTTGCAATGACCGCAACAGCTCCACCACCTGGCGTTGCACGGTACGGTCCAGGGCCGACGTTGGTTCGTCCAGCAGAATCAACGCCGGCTTGAGCACCAGGGCCCGGGCAATGGCGATGCGCTGCCGTTGCCCTCCGGAAAATTCGTGGGGGTAGCGGTTCCGGGTTTCCGGGTCCAGGCCTACCTCCTTTAATGCCGCAATTATCGCTTGTTCCTGTTCGGCTTCGGTGCCGATCTTGTGGATCCGCAGTCCTTCGCCGACGATCTGGCTCACACACATTCGCGGGCTCAGGCTGCCAAACGGGTCCTGAAACACCACTTGCATCTCCCGGCGCAACGGCCGGACATGCTGCTGCGACAGGCTGTCGAGCTGCTTGCCGTCGAAGCGGATCCCGCCCTGGCTGCCGATCAACCGCAAGATCGCCAGCCCCAGCGTGGACTTGCCGGAACCGCTCTCGCCGACGATGCCCAAGGTCTGGCCCTGGGGCAGGCTGAAGCGGATTCCGTCCACCGCCTTGATGTAATCCGTCGTGCGCTTGAACAGGCCTTTCTTGATCGGGAACCAGACTTTCAGGTCCTCGACCTCCAGCAGCGGCGGGCCGACCACGTTGGTCGCCGGGTTGCCGCTGGGCTCGGCGGCGAGCAATTCCCGAGTGTACGGATGTTGCGGCGCGCGGAACAACTCTGCGCACGATGCCTGTTCGACGATGCAACCGCGCTGCATGACACATACACGATGCGCAATTCTTCGCACCAGGTTCAAATCGTGGCTGATCAGCAGCAGCGACATGCCCAGGCGCGCCTGCAAATCCTTGAGCAGATCGAGGATTTTCAACTGCACGGTGACGTCCAGCGCGGTGGTCGGTTCGTCGGCTATCAGCAGTTCCGGCTCGTTGGCCAGGGCCATGGCGATCATCACCCGCTGACGCTGGCCACCGGACAGTTCGTGGGGCAACGCCTTGAGCCGTTTGTGCGGTTCGGGGATGCCGACCAGTTCCAGCAGCTCGAGGGAGCGACGGGTGGCGACCTTGCCGGTCAGGCCCTTGTGGATGCCGAGCACTTCATTGAGCTGTTTTTCAATGCAGTGCAGCGGGTTCAGGGAAGTCATCGGCTCCTGGAAGATCATCGCGATCCGGTTGCCACGGATATGGCGGATGGTCTTTTCCTTCAGGCCCAGCAGATTCTGGCCGGCGTACTGGATGGTCCCGGTCGGGTGGTGGGCCAGCGGGTAGGGCAGCAAGCGCAGGATCGAATGGGCCGTCACCGACTTGCCCGAGCCGCTTTCACCCACCAGGGCGAGGGTTTCGCCGCGCTTGATGTCGAAGCTGATGCCCTCGACCACGCGCTGGCGGCGTTCGCCAACGATGAACTCCACCGCCAGGTCGCGCACTTCGATCAGATTGTCCTGGTTCATTTCACTTCCTCGGATCGAAGGCATCGCGAGCGGACTCGCCGATGAACACCAACAGGCTCAGCATGATCGCCAGCACGGCGAATGCGCTGATGCCCAGCCAGGGCGCCTGCAGGTTGGACTTGCCCTGGGCCACCAGCTCACCGAGGGATGGCGCTCCGGCCGGCAGGCCGAAACCGAGAAAATCCAGGGCGGTGAGGGTGCCGATGGCGCCGGTGAGGATGAACGGCATGAAGGTCATGGTCGAGACCATGGCGTTGGGCAGGATGTGGCGGAACATGATCGCGCCATTCTGCATGCCCAGCGCTCGCGCGGCGCGCACGTATTCGAGGTTGCGCCCGCGCAGGAACTCGGCGCGCACCACATCCACCAGGCTCATCCAGGAAAACAGCAACATGATGCCCAGCAGCCACCAGAAGTTCGGCTGGACGAAGCTGGCGAGAATGATCAGCAGATAGAGCACCGGCAGCCCGGACCAGATTTCCAGGAAGCGCTGTCCGGCCAGGTCTACCCAGCCGCCATAGAAGCCCTGCAACGCACCGGCAATCACCCCGATGATCGAGCTGAGCACCGTCAGCGTGAGCGCGAACAGCACCGAGATGCGGAAGCCATAGATGACCCGCGCCAGCACGTCGCGGCCCTGGTCATCGGTGCCCAGCCAGTTCACCACCGAGGGCGGTGCCGGGGCCGGGACCTTCAAGTCGTAATTGATGCTCTGGTAGCTGAATGGAATCGGTGCCCACACGACCCAGGCGTCCTTGGCGGCGAGCAACTCGCGGATATACGGGCTCTTGTAGTTGGCCTCCAGCGGGAATTCGCCGCCGAACGTCGTTTCCGGGTAACGCTTCAGGGCCGGGAAGTACCAGCCGCCGTCGTAGTGCACCACCAGTGGCTTGTCGTTGGCAATAAGCTCGGCGCCCAGGCTGAGGATGAACAAGAACAGAAACAGCCACAACGACCACCAGCCACGCTTGTTGGCCTTGAACAGTTCGAAACGGCGACGATTGAGAGGGGAGAGGTTCATCTCAATGCTCCCGGCTTTCGAAGTCGATACGCGGATCGACGAAGGTATAGGTCAGGTCGCCGATCAGTTTCACTACCAGCCCCAGCAGGGTAAAGATGAACAGTGTGCCGAAGACCACCGGATAATCACGGTTGATGGCGGCTTCGAAGCTCATCAAGCCAAGGCCGTCGAGGGAGAAGATCACTTCCACCAGCAGCGAGCCGGTAAAGAAGATCCCGATGAACGCCGAAGGGAAACCGGCAATCACCAGCAGCATGGCGTTGCGAAATACATGCCCGTAGAGCACCCGGTTGCGCGTCAGCCCCTTGGCCTTGGCGGTGACCACGTACTGCTTGTTGATTTCATCGAGGAAGCTGTTCTTGGTCAGCAGCGTCATGGTGGCGAAGTTGCCGATCACCAGGGCGGTGACAGGCAAGGCCAGGTGCCAGAAATAATCGAGGATCTTGCCGCCCAGGCTCAGTTCCTCGAAATTGTTCGACGTCAGCCCCCTCAATGGAAACCAGTCGAAATAACTGCCGCCGGCAAACACCACGATCAGCAGGATGGCGAACAGGAACGACGGGATCGCATAACCGACGATGATCGCCGAACTGGTCCACACATCAAAATGGCTGCCGTGCCGCGTGGCCTTGGCGATCCCCAGCGGGATCGACACCAGGTACATGATCAGCGTGCTCCACAGTCCGAGGGAGATCGACACCGGCATCTTTTCCTTGATCAGGTCGATGACCTTGGCGTCGCGGAAAAAGCTGTCGCCAAAGTCCAGGCGGGCGTAGTTCTTGATCATGATCCACAGGCGTTCGGGGGCCGACTTGTCGAAGCCGTACATGCGCTCGATTTCCTTGACCAGTGCCGGATCCAGGCCTTGGGCGCCGCGGTAGGAGGAGCCGGCCACCGACACTTCCGCGCCGCCGCCAGCGATGCGGCTGGTAGCGCCTTCGAAACCTTCGAGCTTGGCGATCATCTGCTCCACCGGCCCACCGGGCGCGGCCTGGATGATCACGAAGTTGATCAGCAGGATGCCGAACAGGGTCGGGATGATGAGCAGCAGGCGCCGAAAAATATAAGCCAGCATCGGGTTACTCCACGCTCACAGGGGCGGCGACTTGCTGCTCGATCACTTGTTTTTCCACTTCGTCGGCCGGTTTGACGTCCGGCTTCACCCACCATGTGGTGGTGCCGATGTCGTAGGTCGGGGTGACTTTCGGGTGGCCGATATGGTTCCAGTAGGCCACGCGCCAGGTCTTGATGTGCCAGTTGGGGATCACGTAATAGCCCCACTGCAGCACCCGGTCCAGCGCCCGGGCATGGGCTACTAGGCTTTTGCGCGAATCGGCGTTGATCAACTGTTCCACCAACTGGTCGACGGCCGGGTCCTTCAGGCCCATGGTATTGCGGCTGCCAGGCTTGTCCGCGGCAGCCGACATCCAGAACTCGCGCTGCTCGTTACCCGGCGAGCTGGACTGCGGGAAGCTGCCCACCACCAGATCGAAGTCCCGGGAGCGCACGCGGTTGATGTACTGGGACACGTCGACGCGGCGAATCACCAGCTCGATGCCCAGGTCGCTCAGGTTGCGCTTGAAAGGCAGCAGCACCCGCTCGAATTCGGTCTGGGCCAGGAGGAATTCCAGCACCACCGGTTTGCCCTGGGCGTCGACCATCTTGTCGTCGACGATGCGCCAGCCGGCCTCCTGCAGCAATTGATAGGCCTTGCGCTGCTGGTCGCGGATCATGCCGCTGCCATCGCAGACCGTAGGCTGGAAGGTTTCAGTGAAGACCTGTTCCGGAATCTTGCCGCGCAGCGGTTCGAGAATCTTCAATTCGTCTTCGCCGGGCAGGCCGGTCGCGGCCATTTCCGAGTTCTCGAAATAGCTGCGGGTGCGGGCGTAGGCACCGTGGAACAACTGCTTGTTGGTCCATTCGAAGTCCAGCAACAGGCTCAACGCCTGGCGCACCCGCACGTCCTGGAAGATCGGGCGGCGAAGGTTGTAGACAAAACCCTGCATGCCGGTGGGGTTGCCGTTGGGGATCTGTTCCTTGATCAGGCGGCCTTCGCTGACGGCGGGAATGTTGTAGGCGTTGGCCCAGTTCTTGGCAGCCATCTCCAGCCAGAAATCGAATTGCCCGGCTTTCAACGCCTCTACGGCCACGGTGTTGTCGCGGTAGTAATCGGTGGTCAGTACGTCGAAATTGTAGAAGCCGCGGTTGACCGCCAGGTCCTTGCCCCAGTAATCCTTGACGCGCTCGTAGCGGATCGAACGCCCCGCCTTCACTTCGGTGACCCGGTAGGGGCCGCTGCCGAGGGGGATCTCCAGATTGCCCTTGTTGAAGTCGCGGTTGGCCCACCAGTGTTTGGGCAATACCGGCAGTTGGCCGAGGATCAACGGCAGTTCGCGGTTATTGGTGTGCTTGAACTTGAACAGGACCTTGAGCGGTGTCTCGGCGACGACTTCGGCGACATCGTTGTAGTAGCCGCGAAACATCGGGGCGCCGTCCCTGGTCAGGGTCTCGAAGCTGAACACGACATCTTCGGCGCGCACCGGATGGCCGTCGTTGAAGCGGGCTTCGGGGCGCAGGTAGAAGCGCACCCAGCCATTGTCCGGGGCCTTCTCGATCTTTTCGGCGATCAGACCGTACTCGGTAAAGGGCTCGTCGAGGCCTTGCTTGGCCAGGGTGTCGTAGATCAGGCCGATATCGTCGGCCGGTACGCCTTTGCTGATAAACGGGTTGAGGCTGTCGAAGCCGCCAAACCCGCCCTGGCGGAATATCCCGCCCTTGGGGGCATCCGGGTTCACGTAATCGAAATGCTTGAAGTCGGCCGGGTACTTTGGCGGCTCGTTGTACAACGTCAAGGCGTGCTGCGGCGCGGCACAGGCCAGTCCGGCGAATAACAGACCGCTGGCCTGCAGGAGCAGGGCGCGTAAAGGCTTCATTGATCTTTCTCCGAAGATTTCAGCCACCATGCGCTCAGGCCCAGGGTGTAGGGCGGCGTAGTGACGAAAGCGAACCGGTTGCGGTACGCCAGGCGATGATAATTGAGATACCAGTTGGGAATGCAGTAGTGCTGCCATAGCAGCACGCGGTCCAGGGCCTTGCCGGCGGCGACCTGTTCGTCGCGAGTCTGGGCGGCGAGCAGCTTCTCCAGCAGGTGATCGACCACGGGGTTGGCGATGCCCGCATAGTTTTTACTGCCCTTGATCCCGACCTGGCTGGAGTGGAAGTACTGCCATTGCTCAAGGCCCGGGCTGAGGGTCTGGCTCAGGGTCAGCAGGATCATGTCGAAATCGAACTGGTCCAGGCGCTGCTTGTACTGGGCGCGGTCCACCGTGCGCAGACGGGCCTGGACGCCGATGCTGGCGAGGTTCTCGACGTAGGGCTGGAGGATGCGCTCCAGGTTCGGGTTCACCAACAGGATTTCAAAGCGTAGGGGCTGCTTGTCGGCGTTCAGCAAGTGCTGGCCGTGGAGGGTCCATCCGGCTTCTTTCAACAGGCCCAGGGCCTTGCGCAGTGTCTCGCGCGGAACGCCGCGACCGTCGGTGCGAGGCAGACTGAAGGGTTCGGTCAGCAACCGGGGCGGCAATTGTTCGCGATAGGGCTTGAGCAGCAGCCATTCGTGCCCCACGGGCAGGCCCGTGGCCGAAAATTCACTGTTGGGGTAATAGCTGAGTGTGCGTTTGTAGGCACCGCTGAACAACGTGCGGTTGGTCCATTCGAAATCGAACATCAATCCCAGGGCTTCGCGCACCTTGACCTCGGCGAAGGTGCTGCGCCGGGTGTTCATGAACAGGCCCTGGGTCTGGGTCGGAATCTGATGGGGAATCTGCGCCTTGATCACATCGCCACGGTTGATCGCCGGAAAGTTGTAGCCGTTGGCCCAGTTCTTGGCCTGGTGTTCGATGTAGATATCGAATTCACCGGCCTTGAACGCTTCGAAGGCCACCTCGCTGTCGCGGTAGAACTCGACGACCATGCGGTCGTAGTTGTATTTGCCGCGATTGACCGGCAGGTCCTTGCCCCAGTAGTCCTTGACCCGTTCGAAGACCAGTTGGCGACCGGGCTGCACCTTGGTGATGCGATAAGGGCCACTGCCCAGGGGGGGCTCGAAGGTGGTCGCCTTGAAGTCGCGGTCTTTCCAGTAGTGCTGGGGCAGCACCGGCAGTTCCCCCAGGCGCAGAATCAGCAAGGGATTGCCCGCACGCTTGAAGACAAAGCGGATTTTCAGCGGGTTGAGGATATCGACCCGCAGCACTTCCTGCAGGTTGGTGCGGTATTGCGGATGACCTTCCTTGAGCAGCGTCCTGTAGGAAAACGCCACGTCATAAGCGGTGATCGGCACGCCGTCATGGAACCGCGCCTCCGGCCGCAGGTTGAACACCACCCAGCTACGGTCCTCGCTGTATTCCACGGATCGGGCGATCAAGCCGTAGCTCGACGTCGGTTCGTCGCCGGACGGTGCGTACTGGCCGGTGCCAACCATCAACGGCTCGTTCAATTCATTGATGCCGTATTGCAGGAAATTTGCCGTTGAAACCGGGCTGCTGCCCTTGAAGGTATACGGATTGAGTGTGTCGAAGGTGCCAAATGCCATGACCCGCAAGGTGCCGCCCTTGGGCGCTTGCGGGTTGACCCAGTCGAAGTGGGTGAATCTGGCCGGGTACTTGAGCGTGCCGAACTGCGCATAGCCATGGCTTTCGCTGATGGTGGCGCCGGCGGGGGAGCTCAAGGCCAGGCTGATCAGGAACAGGAGGAGGGGACGTATCAAGTCTGAGATCCGATCCAGGCGGCTTGGGCTTTTATGGCCTGTACAGTAACAGCTTGTATCGGCAGGAAAAAGGCGGGGGCTCAAAGCGCTGGATTACCTGGATCCATGGCGAGAGTGCCTGTGTGGCGAGGGAGCTTGCTCCCGCTGGGTTGCGAAGCAACCCGTGAACCTGGCACCTCGGTGTGACAGGTGAATTGAGTCGCTGCTTTTGGGGCTGCTGTGCAGCCCAGCGGGAGCAAGCTCCCTCGCCACGGGAGCTCCGCTGTTAATGCGGGGAATAGACCGTCAGCATCTGTCCAGGCTTGAGCGCCTTGCCCATGCGCGGGTTCCAGCGCTTGAGGTGCTGCATTTCGACGTTGAAGCGCTTGGCAACGACGTAAAGCGAGTCGCCTTGCTTGACCTTGTATTGGGTCTGCTTCTTCTGTTCCTTGCCCTTGGCGGCTACGACAGTGTTGATGCGTTTGCCGCTGGCCTTGGTTGCCTTGGTGGCCTTGACGTCTTGCATGACCAGGGTCTGGCCGACCTTGAGCTTATTGCCGCTGAGCTTGTTCCAGCGTTGCAGGTCCTTGGTCTGGACGTTGTTGGCCTTGGCGATCTGGGCCAGGTTGTCGCCGCGCTTGACCCGGTAGCTGCGCCGTACACCTTCCACTTCGCTGTCATCGGCGTTTTCGAAGACCGGCTTGAGCGAGCGCGGGCTGATCAGTTCTTCCGGGCGCATGGTTGACAGGCTGGCGGTCAGCAACTGTGCCTTGGAAGTCGGGACCAGCAGGTGTTGTGGGCCGTCGACGGTGGTGCGTTGCTTGAACGCCGGGTTGAGCTGGAACAGCTCGTCTTCGTCGATGTTCGCCACCGCTGCGACTTTTGAAAGGTCCATGCGCTGGTTGATCTCGACGACCTGGAAGTAGGGTTCGTTGGCGATCGGGTTGAGGTTCACGCCGTAGGCATCGGGGGCCAGTACCACTTGGGACAGCGCCAGCAGCTTCGGCACGTAGGCCTGGGTTTCGCTGGGCAGAGGCAGGTTCCAGTAGTCGGTGGGCAGGCCGAGCTTTTCGTTGCGCTCGATGGCCCGGCTGACCGTGCCTTCACCGGCGTTGTAGGCCGCCAGCGCCAGCAGCCAGTCACCGTTGAACATGTCATGCAGGCGCGTCAGGTAATCCATGGCGGCCGTGGTCGACGCTGTGATGTCGCGACGTCCGTCGTAGAAACGCGTCTGGCGCAGGTTGAAATAACGCCCGGTGGAGGGGATGAACTGCCACAGGCCCACCGCGTTGGCGCGGGAATAGGCCATCGGGTTGTAGGCGCTTTCGATCACCGGCAACAGCGCCAGCTCCAGCGGCATGTTGCGCTCTTCCAGGCGCTCGACGATGTAATGGATGTACAGGCTGCCGCGCTCGCCGGCGTTTTCCAGGAAGGAAGGATTGCTGGCGAACCACAGGCGCTGCTGCTCGATGCGCGGGTTGACCCCGGCGGTTTCCTGCAGCTGGAATCCCTGGCGCATGCGTTCCCAGACGTCCTGGGGCACTTGCGGGCTGGGTTTTTCCGTCAGCCAGACGGGTTTTTGCTTGGCTCGCGCGGCGATATTCGGCGTATGCGCGACATCGGCCTGCGGCACCTGACTGGTGCTCTGGCAGCCGGCCAGCGTGGCGGACACAGCCACCGCGATGGCTTGAGCCAAGCGGGTCAATGTGTCTGACTGGACGGACCTGCTAATAGATGACGACATTGGCTGGAAGTAAGTTCCGGGCAAAAATGTCGGCCGATTCTAGGAAGCGCACCCCAACAGGTCAACCATTCAGAATTTTTGTATCAATTGATAGCGGGCTTAGAACTTATCTTTCCAGGCCCTCAAGGCCGCAAAAACCTCACTCGCCGTCTGGTTACGCTGGCCGTTCCGTTCGTCTGCTTTTTCTTTAACGGATGTTTCAGAGGTGCGCAAAAACGGATTGGTGAGCTTTTCCAGGGCCAGGGTCGACGGCAGGGTGATGACACCCTGGCTGCGCTGCTCGGCGACTTTCTCCAGGCGCGCGGCAATGTCCGGGTTGGCCGGCTCGACCGCGACGGCAAACTTCAGGTTGCTCAGGGTATATTCATGGGTGCAGTAGACGAGCGTATCGTCGGGCAGTGCGGCGAGGCGGCTCAAGGAGTGGTGCATCTGCTCGGGCGTGCCCTCGAAGAGCCGGCCGCAACCGGCGGCGAACAGCGTGTCGCCGCAGAACAGCAGGCCGCGATGGTAGTAGGCGATATGCCCAAGGGTGTGTCCGGGCACGGCGTGAATATCGAAGTCCAGGCCCAGCACGTTGACCTTGGCGTTGTCCTCCAGGGCGATGTCCCGCGCCGGGATGTTTTCGCTGGCCGGCCCGTAGACGGTGGCGTTCGTCGCGCTTTTCAGCGCCGCGACACCGCCGACATGGTCATGGTGGTGATGAGTGACCAGGATGTCGCTCAGGACCCAGCCCGGATGGGCGTCGAGCCAGGCCCGTACGGGGGCGGCGTCGCCCGGGTCGACCACGGCGCAGCGCTGGGTCGAGTGATCCCGTAACAACCAGATGTAGTTATCGGTAAACGCGGGCAGGGCACTGATCTGTATCATCGCTGAATTCGCCAAGCTCAAAACAAAGGCGCATCTTAGAACTTCCTGGCGCGTTGGAGAATGCAATGACCGATGAAGCGTTCGCTCAGGCTGATCCTGAATGGCTGGCATTGATCAGTTCCGCCCGTGAATGGCTGTCCGGCCCTGTCGGGCAATTCCTGCTGGAAGAAGAACGGCGCATGCTCGAAGACGAGTTGGGCCGGTTCTTCGGCGGCTACCTGGTGCATTACGGCCCCTCGGCGCAGACCCCACCGTCGGCCCCGCAGGTGCAGCGCAACGTACGCCTGGGCGCGCCGTTGCCTGGCGTGGAGATCGTCTGCGAGGAGCAGGCCTGGCCGTTGAGCGAGCATGCCGCCGACGTGGTGGTCATGCAGCACGGCCTGGATTTCTGCCTGTCGCCCCATGGCCTGTTGCGCGAGGCCGCCAGCAGCGTGCGTCCCGGTGGCCATTTGTTGATTATCGGCATCAACCCCTGGAGCAGTTGGGGGCTGCGTCATGTATTCGCCGGCGACGCGCTGCGCCAGGCCCGTTGCATCTCGGCTTCGCGAGTGGGCGACTGGCTCAACCTGCTGGGCTTCGCGCTGGAGAAACGCCGCTTCGGGTGCTATCGTCCGCCGCTTGCGTCGCCCAAGTGGCAGGCCCGTCTGGCCGGCTGGGAGCGCAAGGCCAGTGACTGGCAGTTGTCCGGCGGTGGCTTCTATCTGTTGGTGGCGCGCAAGATCGTGGTCGGCTTGCGCCCGGTACGCCAGGCGCGGCGCGAGCCGGTGGGCAAGCTGATTCCCTTGCCGATGGCCAAGGTCAATCGCCGTCACATCGAGCCGTAACTTTTATTTCCAATGGTTCTGGCCGGCATTCGGTTTCGGGCGTCGAGCGGTCCCGGCCGGTGGGCCTTTGCATTTTTTCTGGATAGATTGGCATGAGCGATAGCGTAGAACTTTTCACTGATGGCGCCTGCAAGGGCAATCCGGGCCCGGGTGGCTGGGGTGCGTTGCTGGTGTGCAAGGGCGTGGAAAAGGAGCTCTGGGGCGGCGAAGCCAATACCACCAACAATCGCATGGAACTGATGGGCGCCATTCGCGGCCTGGAAGAACTCAAGCGGCCATGCGATGTGCTGCTGGTGACCGACTCGCAATATGTAATGAAAGGCATCAACGAGTGGATGGCCAACTGGAAGAAGCGCGGCTGGAAAACGGCGGCGAAGGAACCGGTCAAGAACGCTGATCTCTGGAAGCTGCTGGACGAGCAGGTCAACCGCCACAACGTCACCTGGAAATGGGTGCGCGGGCACATCGGCCACCACGGCAACGAGCGGGCCGACCAGTTGGCCAATCGTGGGGTCGATGAGGTACGGGGGTATAAGCAGGCTTGATCCAAAAGCGGTCCCGGGCTTATCCCACCGAATAGCGTGCTAACATTCGCGCTTTTGCAAGACTGCCCGTTTGAGAGCTGAACACTGATGGCCAACAGATCTGTAGTACTGGATACCGAAACCACCGGCATGCCGGTGACCGACGGTCACCGGATTATCGAAATCGGCTGTGTCGAGCTGATCGGTCGACGCCTGACCGGTCGTCATTTCCACGTTTACCTGCAACCGGACCGCGAAAGCGACGAGGGTGCCATTGGCGTGCACGGCATCACCAACGAATTCCTGGTAGGCAAGCCGCGTTTCGCCGAGGTAGCCGATGAGTTCTTCGAATTCATCCAGGGCGCGCAGTTGATCATCCATAACGCGGCGTTCGACGTCGGGTTCATCAACAATGAATTCGCCCTGATGGGCCAGCACGACCGGGCCGACATCACCCGGCATTGCACTATCCTCGATACTTTGATGATGGCGCGGGAGCGGCATCCGGGCCAGCGCAACAGCCTTGATGCCTTGTGCAAGCGCTACGGGGTCGACAACTCCGGTCGTGAGCTGCACGGCGCCTTGCTCGACTCCGAGATCCTCGCCGACGTCTACCTGACCATGACTGGCGGTCAGACCAGTCTGTCCCTGGCCGGCAATGCGTCTGACGGCAATGGCACCGGCGAAGGTTCGGGTAACCAGGCGAGCGAGATCCGGCGTTTACCGGCAGACCGCAAGCCGGCCCGGATCATCCGCGCCAGCGAAAGCGACCTGGCCGAACATGCCACGCGTCTGGAAGCCATCGCCAAGTCCGCCGGTGCCCCGGCATTGTGGACGCAATTGGTCGAGGCGCAGGCTGCCGCGAGTTGATGAGATATCTGTGGGAGCGAGCCTGCTCGCGAAAGCGCTGGGTCAATTGGCAACTGTCGAATGTGCCTACGCCTTCGCGAGCAGGCTCGCTCCCACAAGAGCTTTCCTCATGCAGTTTTCGGCGCAATCGCCAATACCTTCCAATTTGAAGTAAAGGCAGGCCATGGTTATCCGCGTGACGTGTGAAGATTCGACAAGCAAGGGCAATGGATGGCTTCGCGCCGTTGGTTGTCTCAAGGAATGAGGACCTTCCCCAGTATGCAACCGGTCATGAATCCCAAGCACCCCGGCCTGTCGGTGCGCGTCGCCGATGACGGCTTCGCCGCTTATATCTGGGGCAGCGATTTCAGTTTCGAAGTCAGCGTCTATGGCACGGCGCAGATCGGCCGGCCGGTGAGCCAGTGGCCGGTGACGCCGATCGTTCCCTACCGCAAGTGCTACGGCATCGACCCTGAAGAGTTCGGCAGTTTTCGCGATGCCCCGGACAGCGAAATCTTCATGGCCTACCTGGACGATCAACCGGTCGGCCATCTGGTCGTCAGCACCAATTGGAACGGGTATGCCCATATCGACGAGCTGGCGGTGCATGCACCGGCTCGCCGGCATGGGGTGGCCAAGGCCTTGCTCGACGTGGCCCAGTTCTGGAGCCGCAAGAAAAAACTGCCGGGCATCATGCTGGAAACCCAGAACAACAACCTGGGCGCCTGTCGGCTTTACGAGCGCTGCGGCTATGTGCTCGGCGGCATCGATCACCTGCGTTATCGCGGCATTGACCGGCACACCGCCGAGGTGGCGCTGTTCTGGTACCGGTTGTTCGACGATCCGCTGGGCATGACGGTCAGTGGTTCAGCAACGCCTCGGCTTGTTCCGTGATCCGTTCCAGCAACGACTGGACCGCCGGTGAAGGCGTGGCACCGTTCAGGCTCAATGCATAGAGGCAGATGGGCACGGCAGGCGATACCGGACAGATGTCCAGGTCGCCGCCCCTGGCCCCCGAGGCGGTAAACGGGTCGACAATCGCCAGGCCTTCACCGGCCTCGACCATTGCCCGCATCATCTGATGAGTCTGCACGCGTATCTGCACCACCGGTGCCGGGCGCAGTGCGCCAAGCTTATGGTCGAACGCCGGGCTCAGCGGATCATGCCCCTCCAGCCCGACCAGCGACTGGCCCGCCAGATCCTGAACCGACACGTATTTCTGTCGTGGTTGCAGCCAGCCATGGGGCGCTAGCAGCTGCAGTTTGCCTTGGGCGATCATCTGGCAATCGATGTCGAGGTGTTCGGGATCGTGCAGGCTCAGGCCCAAATCGCTTTCACGCAGCAGCAGGCTCTTGACGATTTCCCGGGTCGGCTGGCTGAGCAGGGTGCACGGCGCATCCGGATGGCGCCGACGCAGGGCGGCAATGCTCAGGGGTAACAGCTGTTGGGCGAGTGGTGGGGTGCAGATAATGCGCAGGGGCGGCGCCTGATAATGCTTCAGGCTGGCGGCCATTCGCTGTATCGGTTCGAGGGTGTCGTACAGCCGCGTGATGCCTTCGCGTAATTCCAGGGTTTCCCGCGTCGCCTGCAAGCGTCCGCGCACGCTGGCGAACAGCATGAAACCGAGCTGGGCCTCCGCATCGCGCAGGATCGACTCGACTTCGGCCACCGGCAATTGCAGCCATTCGGCCGCGGTACCCAGGTGGCCAGTCTGCAGCAGCGCCTGGATCACTTCGATGTGGCGTAAACGCATGCAAGAGGTCCGTATTAGGCAGGTAAGCCATTGAGTGGCTGAATCCTAACCCAATTACGGGTGCGACTTCTGCTCATGCAAACAGTTATAGAGCGATCTGCGTTTCGACTGGCGCCTGAGGCTGCCGTGGCGTTTCAGGCTCGCGGGTCAGGTGGATGCCGGATTGCACCAGCAGGAACGTGTCCTCGTCGACTTTGTTGACCCGATCTCCAATGGCCAGCTTATAAGTGATGACATCCTTGCCAATGCCGTCTTGTGACGGGTCTGATTCTTGGAATTCATGCACCGAATAGACGCGACCTTCGGCGTCCCGTGCGTGAAATTGTCCGACAAGTACTGCTGCCATTGCTTGGAACCTCTGAAAATAGATCACTCGATTTGCGGTTCTGTAGACCTTGGTCAAGTGCGGTAAGTTTTCCTACAGTAAAAAAATAGTCCGGTTGGCAGGTTTTAGGTGATCCACTGGTCCAATTGTGGTGCCGATCATCTATAACTACAGGCTCCCTTTGAGCCGATAGTCGAGAAGCCTCTCATGAGTAATGTCTACACAGTGGCGGTTTTAGTGGGCAGCCTGCGCAAGGCGTCGATCAACCGAAAGGTCGCGTTGGCCCTGGCGGACCTGGCGCCGTCCAACCTGAAACTGGAGATCGTCGAAATCGGCGAGCTGCCGCTCTATAACGAAGACATCGACGTCTCGCCGCCGGCGGCCTATACCGCGTTTCGCCAGAAGGTCGGCGCGGCGGATGCGTTGTTGTTCGTGACACCGGAATACAACCGCTCGGTGCCGGCCCCGCTGAAGAACGCCATTGATGTCGGCTCGCGCCCCTACGGTCAGAGTTGCCTGAGCGGCAAGCCGGGCGCAGTGATCAGCGCCTCACCCGGTGCCATCGGCGGTTTTGGCGCCAACCACCATTTGCGCCAATCCCTGGTTTTTCTCGACGTGCCTTGCATGCAACAACCGGAAGCCTACCTGAGCGGTGCGGGAACGGCGTTCGACGAGGCGGGCAACCTGTCGGAATCGGTGCGGCCGTTTTTGCAGAAGTTCATCGATGCCTATGGCAAGTGGGTGGAGCAGCATAAGAAGGTTTGATATCACCGTGAAACCCGTGGCCAGGGAGCTTGCTCCCTCGCCACAAGTGCATCCATGACCGCATAAGCCGTTCAATTGCTGCTTTACCGGATATCCGAAACTCCCTATCTTCGCCGTTCGCTGGCGCAGTGGCGTCCTGCTGCTGGTTTTTTCTTTTCCTTTCAAGGCTGTAACGCATGCTCATCGCGTCATTGATTTTCCTGCTGACCATAACGCTGGTGATCTGGCAGCCCAAGGGGTTGGGCGTCGGCTGGAGTGCCACCCTTGGTGCGCTGTTGGCCTTGCTGAGCGGTGTGGTACAGGTCGGGGCCATTGCCCTCGTGTGGCAGATCATCTGGAATGCCACCGGTACGTTCGTCGCGTTGATCATCATCAGCCTGTTGCTGGACGAGGCCGGGTTCTTTGCCTGGGCCGCGTTGCATGTGGCCCGTTGGGGGCGAGGCAGCGGCCGCAAGCTGTTTGCGTTCATGGTGTTGCTCGGGGCGCTGGTCTCGGCATTGTTCGCCAACGACGGAGCGGCGCTGATCCTGACGCCCATCGTGATTTCCATGCTGCTCGCCCTGCGGTTCTCGCCGGCGGCGACCCTGGCGTTTGTAATGGGCGCCGGTTTCATCGCCGATACCGCCAGCCTGCCTCTGGTGGTATCGAACCTGGTGAACATCGTTTCCGCGGATTTCTTCGGCATCGGCTTCAACCGCTACGCGTCGGTCATGGTGCCGGTGAACCTGGTCAGCGTTGCGGCCAGCCTGGCGATACTGCTGTGGATGTTTCGTCGCGATATCCCGCGCGACTATGACCCGCAGCAGCTGGACGACTCGGCAAGCGCCATCCACGATACGGCAACTTTCTATGCCGGTTGGGTGGTGTTGGCGATCCTTTTGCTGGGCTGCTTTGCCCTGGAGCCGCTGGGCATTCCCATCAGCGCGATTTCGGCGGTCTGCGCTGCACTGCTGTTGGCGGTGGCGGCTCGAGGACACAAGATCTCCACCCGCAAGGCGATGAAAGAAGCGCCCTGGCAGATCGTGATCTTTTCCCTCGGCATGTACCTGGTGGTCTATGGCCTGCGCAACGCCGGCCTCACCGGCTACCTCGCCGCCTGGCTCGATGGCTTCGCCGGTTACGGGGTGTGGGGCGCGGCCATGGGGACCGGGCTGTTGACCGCGCTGCTTTCATCGGTGATGAACAATCTGCCAACGGTGCTGATCGGCGCTTTGTCCATCGATGCCAGCCAGGCCACTGGCGTGGTCAAGGAGGCGATGATCTACGCCAACGTCATCGGCAGTGACCTGGGGCCGAAAATCACTCCGATCGGCAGCCTGGCAACCTTGCTTTGGCTGCATGTGCTGGCACGCAAGGATATCCGCATCGGCTGGGGTTATTACTTCAAGGTCGGGATTGTGCTGACGGTGCCGGTGCTGCTGGTGACGTTGGCGGCGCTGGCTGTGCGCTTATCCATCTAGACCGAGTCGGCTTCAATCGCGAGCAAGCTCGCTCCCACATTGGAAGTGCAGCTTCCTCTGGCAATACGTTCCCCTGTGGGAGCGAGCTTGCTCGCGATGGGGCCTTGAGAAGCACCCCAACCCTCAGCTATTACCCGGCACATCCGGCCAAAGATCCGCCACCAGGAACGCCCGCTCGGCTTCTTCCCATTCGCCCTCGGCATTTTCGGTCAGGCGCACCATCAGTTGCGCCGGTGCCATGGGATCAAGGGCGGTTCGCCAGGCCTCCAGTTGTCCGGCAGTCCAGACCTGGTCAACCGGGTAATGGGCCGGGGCCAGCCAGGCCGCGCGGGGCAGGGGCTGCCAGCGCCCTGGCGGGCGCTGGGTGACGAATCCGGGCCAGTCCCGCTGGTGCAACCAGCGGCCGCGCAAATGCCGGGGGTGCGCACCGCTCGGCGGTTCGGCCTCGCCCGGCCAGGGATAGAGCAGATAGCCGCCGAGCCAAAGGTGCGAGCGAAACGACTCGATGCCCAGCGCTGCCAAGGCCTCGCGACTTTCCGGGCGTGCCGAGATCGGCAGTTGATGCTCATGCAGATGCGTCAGCTTGCGGTCGAGTCGGTCATGGCAGCCGGGCCCAAGCCATTGCGCGGTATCCCGCCCGTTGCCTTGCTGCGGGCCCAGGTACAACTTGATCGCCAGCTCCAGGTGATGCACGCCTTCATTATCGCGTAGCAGCAGGTCCAATTCGCCCAGCGTATGGCCGTCGCGCCGGATCGGCAGGTTCGCCGCGATCAGTTCGATGCCCGGCGCATGCTGCACGGCAAATTGCCAGAGCCTTTCGTAATACAGCCCCAGGCGCCGCGTGCGCCCCTGGGACAGGCACTGCAACAACGGATAGCTGTCGCGGTCCAGTTCGCGCAACCAGTGTTCCAGGCGATGGGGCTGCTGCACCCAGCCGCTGCCCGCCAGCGGATGACGCTGGGGCCAGGGCGTGTCGATGAGCATCGGCGGGGCGACGATCACCCACGCCAGGTCCCGTACTTCGGGATGGCGCAGGCGGCGGGGCAGGTCGAGCAATTCGGGAAACAGGATCATGTTGCGAGCATAGCCGTTGCACTGCAGGCTTAAAGGATTTTGTCTACGGCGCGGTTTCGCCCATAATCGGGTTTTTCGCCCGTCGCAGACCTCGCAGGAGCCTCATGGAGCAATTTCGCAATATCGGCATCATCGGTCGCCTGGGCAGTTCCCAGGTGTTGGACACCGTTCGCCGTCTCAAGCGCTTCCTCCTGGAGCGGCACCTGCACGTGATCCTCGAAGATACCATCGCCGAAGTGCTGCCGGGCCACGGCCTGCAGACGTCGTCGCGCAAGATGCTCGGCGAAGTCTGCGACATGGTCATCGTGGTCGGTGGCGACGGCAGCCTGTTGGGCGCCGCCCGGGCCCTGGCGCGGCACAACATCCCGGTGCTGGGGATCAACCGTGGCAGCCTGGGCTTCCTCACCGATATCCGCCCTGACGAGCTGGAGGTCAAGGTCGCCGAGGTGCTGGACGGCCATTACCTGGTGGAAAACCGCTTCCTGCTGCAAGCCGAGGTGCGCCGTCATGCCGAGGCCATCGGCCAGGGCGATGCGCTCAACGACGTGGTGCTGCACCCTGGCAAATCCACGCGCATGATCGAATTCGAGCTGTACATCGACGGCCAGTTCGTCTGCAGCCAGAAGGCCGACGGCCTGATCGTCGCCACCCCGACCGGTTCCACGGCCTATGCGCTGTCGGCCGGTGGCCCGATCATGCATCCCAAGCTCGACGCTATTGTGATTGTGCCCATGTACCCCCATACCTTGTCTGGGCGACCCATCGTGGTCGATGGCAACAGTGAGCTGAAAATCGTCGTGTCCAAGGATATGCAGATCTACCCGCAAGTGTCCTGTGACGGCCAGAACCATTTCACCTGCGCGCCGGGTGACACCATCACCGTCAGCAAGAAGGCGCAAAAGCTGCGCCTGATCCATCCGTTGGATCACAACTACTACGAAGTCTGCCGGACCAAGCTCGGCTGGGGCAGTCGTTTGGGGGGTGGAGGCGACTGATGCTCGATCCCGCGCGCAGTTACGATCTGATCGGCGATGTGCACGGATGCGCCTTGACCCTGGAACACCTGCTCGACCGACTCGGTTACCGCAAGCAGGCCGGGGTCTGGCGACATCCTTCGCGCATGGCGGTGTTCCTCGGCGACATCATCGACCGGGGCCCGCGGATTCGCGAGGCGCTGCACATCGTCCACGACATGGTCGTGGCCGGCCAGGCGCTGTGCATCATGGGCAACCACGAGTTCAATGCCCTTGGCTGGAGCACCCCGGCATTGCCGGGCAGCGGCCAGCGCTACGTGCGCGAACACACGCCGCGCCATGCCCGCTTGCTCAACGAAACCCTGACCCAGTTCGATCAGCACCCGGGTGAATGGCGTGATTTTCTCAAGTGGTTCTACGAGCTGCCGCTGTTTGTCGACGCCGGGCGCTTCCGGGTCGTCCACGCCTGCTGGGACGCCGGCCTGATCGAGCCATTGCGCGGCTTGTTCCCGGAAGGCTGCATCGACGAGCATTTTCTCCAGGCTTCGGCCGAATCGGGCAGTTTTGCCTGCACAGTGTTCGATCGCCTGTTGCGCGGCACCGACATGCGCCTGCCCCATGGCATGACCCTGACGGGTGGCGACGGCCTGACCCGTGCGTTCTTTCGCACCAAATTCTGGGAAGACAACCCGCAGACCTACGGCGATATCGTCTTCCAGCCCGACGCATTGCCGGAGCCGGTGGCCCGCACACCGTTGTCACCGGACGAAAAAAACAACCTGCTGCGGTATGGCGTCGATGAGCCGATGTTGTTCGTCGGCCACTATTGGCGCAGCGGCAAACCGGCGCCGATCCGCCCGAACCTGGCCTGCCTGGACTACAGCGCGGTGCTCTACGGCAAGCTGGTCGCCTATCGGCTCGACCAGGAAACCCGTCTGGACCCGCACAAGTTCGTCTGGGTCGATGTCGAGCGGCCGGAGATGGGGCGATGAGCGTCGTCGCCGTCCTGCGCCTGCCCCTGGCAGTGGACCTGAGCGGTTTCGTCAAGCTGCTGCAGCGCATGCAGGTGCCTCATCGCGTCAGCGAAGAGGCGGGCGAGCAGGTGCTCTGGGTGCCGGATGAAATCAGCGAAAACGTGCGTTCGTTATATGAGCGTTTTCCCGCTGGCGATCCCGAGCAACAGCTGGAGCTGCCTGACACCGGCAGTACGTCCCGGCGGGCAGGGTTCGTCCAGCAACTGGCCCGCAGTCCGGTGACGGCCCTGATATTGCTGCTGAGCCTGATCGTCGGTGCCGTGACCCTGCTGGGGGAAAATCTTCAAACCCTGCGCTGGTTGACCTTCCTCGAGTTTCGCGTCGTCGGCGACTACATCCAGTTCACGCCGTTGGCCGACAGCCTCGCGGCGGGGCAGTGGTGGCGGCTGGTGACGCCGATGCTGGTTCACTTCGGCTTCCTGCACCTCGCCATGAATGGCATGTGGTACTGGGAACTGGGACGCCGGATCGAAGCGCGCCAGGGCGGGATCAACCTGCTGGGGCTGACGCTGCTGTTCAGCCTCGTGTCTAATTTCGCCCAGTATCTGTTCAGCGGCGCGACCCTGTTCGGCGGGCTGTCCGGAGTGCTGTACGGCCTGCTGGGCCATTGCTGGATCTACCAGTTGCTCGCGCCGAACCCGGCCTATCACTTGCCCCGTGGGGTGCTGGTGATGATGCTGGTGTGGTTGCTGTTGTGCCTGTCCGGGCTGGTTTCGCTGATCGGTTTCGGCGAGATCGCCAACGCGGCCCACGTCGGCGGGTTGCTCGTCGGTTGCTTCACGGGCTTGTTGGGCGGGCTGTTCGCTCGCCGTAAAATGGCCCTTTGACCGGCGCCTGTGCCTTTTGAGAATGCGCAATTGCGCGGAGAACCCATGTCTTCCTTCAACGAAATGATCGACAACATCACCCCCGACATCTACCGCAGCCTGAAACTGGCCGTGGAAATCGGTAAATGGGCCGACGGCAACAAGCTCACCGCCGAGCAGCGCGAGTTGTCGCTGCAAGCGATGATCGCCTGGGAAATCCAGAACCTGCCCGAAGAAGAGCGCACCGGCTATATGGGCCCGCAGGAATGCCAGTCGAAAGCCACCGTCGTGCCGAATATCCTGTTCAAGTCGGACGCCATCCATTGATCGAGATTGGCCGCGGTGCAATCAGCAAGATGTCGGCACGCCTTGACGGGCCGACCGTTCAATACGCCTTTCGCCTGGGCGATGTCGAGGTGCCGGTCAATCCGTTGATCGGCAGCAGGATCCGCCTGGAATACCTCGGTGCGATCCACTGTACCCATTGCGGACGGCGGACCAAGACCAGTTTCAGCCAGGGTTATTGCTACCCCTGCATGACCAGACTGGCCCAATGCGACGTCTGCATCATGAGCCCCGAGCGTTGCCATTTCGAGGCGGGTACCTGCCGCGACCCGGCCTGGGGCGAGCAGTTCTGCATGACCGATCATGTGGTCTACCTGGCCAACTCATCGGGCGTGAAAGTCGGCATCACCCGCGCCACGCAACTGCCGACCCGCTGGCTCGACCAGGGCGCGAGCCAGGCGCTGCCGATCCTGCGGGTCGCCACCCGGCAGCAGTCGGGTTTCGTCGAGGACCTGTTCCGCAGCCAGGTGGCGGACAAGACCAACTGGCGCGCCTTGCTCAAGGGTGACGCAGCGGCGGTGGACTTGCGGCAGATCCGTGATTCACTGTTTGAAAGCTGCGCCCAGGGCCTGCAGGGTTTGCAGGAACGATTCGGCTTGCAGGCGATCCAGACCATAGCGGACGTCGAACCCGTCGAGATCCGTTATCCGGTGCAGCAGTACCCGGCGAAGATCGTCAGCTTCAACCTGGACAAGGACCCGATCGCCGAGGGCACGCTGCTGGGAATCAAGGGCCAATACCTGATTTTCGACACCGGCGTGATCAATATTCGTAAATACACGGCCTACCAGCTCGCCGTGCATCAGTAGAAGGATTCGACCCATGCGCACCGAACAACCGAAGATGATCTACCTGAAGGACTATCAGGCTCCCGAATACCTGATCGACGAGACGCACCTGACCTTCGAGTTGTTCGAGGACCACAGCCTGGTCCATGCGCAACTGATGCTGCGCCGCAACCCCGAGCGCGGCGCCGGATTACCGCCGCTGGTGCTCGATGGCCAGCAGTTGGAATTGCTCTCGATCAAGCTCGACGACGCCGACCTGGGGCAGGGCGACTATCAACTGGATGACAGCCACCTGACCTTGCAGCCCAAGGCCCAGGCGTTCACCGTCGATACCACCGTGCGCATCCATCCGGAAACCAATACGGCCCTGGAAGGCCTTTACAAATCCGGCAGCATGTTCTGCACCCAGTGCGAGGCCGAAGGCTTTCGCAAGATCACCTATTACCTCGACCGTCCCGACGTGATGAGCAAGTTCACCACCACCGTGGTCGCCGAACAGCACAGCTACCCGGTGCTGCTCTCCAACGGCAACCCGATTGCCAGCGGCCCTGGGGAAGACGGCCGGCACTGGGCGACCTGGGAAGACCCGTTCAAGAAGCCGGCCTATCTGTTTGCCCTGGTGGCCGGTGACCTGTGGTGCGTCGAAGACACCTTCACCACCATGACTGAGCGCACCGTGGCGCTGCGCATCTACGTCGAGCCGGAAAACATCGACAAGTGCCAGCACGCCATGACCAGCCTGAAGAAGTCGATGCGCTGGGACGAAGAGGTGTACGGGCGCGAATACGACCTGGACATCTTCATGATTGTCGCGGTCAACGATTTCAACATGGGCGCGATGGAGAACAAGGGCCTCAACATCTTCAACTCCAGCGCCGTACTGGCCCGCGCCGAAACCGCCACCGACGCCGCGCACCAGCGGGTCGAGGCGATCGTCGCCCACGAATACTTCCATAACTGGTCGGGCAACCGCGTGACCTGCCGCGACTGGTTCCAGCTGTCGCTCAAGGAAGGCTTCACGGTGTTCCGCGACGCCGGGTTCTCGGCGGACATGAACTCGGCCACGGTCAAGCGCATCCAGGACGTGGCGTACCTGCGTACCCACCAGTTCGCTGAAGACGCCGGCCCGATGGCTCACCCGGTGCGCCCGGACAGCTTCATCGAGATTTCCAACTTCTACACCCTGACCGTGTACGAAAAGGGCTCGGAAGTGGTCGGCATGATCCATACCCTGTTGGGCGCCGAAGGCTTCCGCAAGGGCAGCGACCTGTACTTCGAGCGCCACGATGGCCAGGCCGTCACCTGCGACGATTTCATCAAGGCCATGGAGGATGCCAATGGCGTCGACCTGAGCCAGTTCAAACGTTGGTACAGCCAGGCCGGTACGCCACGACTGGCGGTGAGCGAGTCCTACGACGCCGCGGCGAAGACTTACAGCCTGACGTTCCGCCAAAGCTGCCCGCCGACGCCGGACAAGGCCGAGAAACTGCCCTTCGTGATTCCGGTCGAGTTGGGCCTGCTGGACAGCAATGGCGCCGAAATTCCACTGCGCCTGAGCGGCGAAGCGGCGGCGAGCGGCACGACCCGGGTGATCTCGGTGACCGAGGCCGAGCAGGCCTTCACCTTCGTCGATATCGCTGAAAAGCCCCTGCCTTCGTTGCTGCGCGGCTTCTCGGCGCCGGTGAAGCTGAGCTTCCCGTACGACCGTGATCAACTGATGTTCCTCATGCAATACGACAGCGACGGCTTCAACCGTTGGGATGCCGGCCAGCAATTGTCGGTGCAGGTCTTGCAGGAACTGATCGGCCAGCACCAGAAAGGCGAAAGCCTGGTGCTTGACCCTCGGCTGGTCAGCGCGTTGCGCAGCGTGCTGTCGGATGAATCCCTGGATCAGGCGATGGTCGCGGAAATGCTCTCGCTGCCAAGCGAAGCCTACCTGACCGAAATCAGCGAAGTGGCGGACGTCGAGGCGATCCACGCCGCCCGCGAGTTCGCTCGCCGGCAGTTGGCCGAAAACCTGTTCGAAGCCCTGTGGCTGCGCTACGAGGCCAACCGCGACCTGTCCCGGCGCACGCCGTACGTGGCCGAGGCCGAGCACTTCGCGCGGCGTGCGTTGCAGAACATCGCGCTGTCCTACCTGATGCTGACCGACAAGCCTGAAGTGTTGAGCGCCACGCTTGAACAGTTCGACACCGCCGACAACATGACCGAGCGCCTCACGGCGCTGGCGGTGCTGGTCAACTCGCCGTTCGAGACCGAAAAGGCCAAGGCCCTGGAAGTGTTCGCGGAGAACTTCAAGGGCAACCCGCTGGTCATGGACCAATGGTTCAGCGTCCAGGCCGGTAGCCCGTTGCCGGGCGGGCTGGCGCGGGTCAAGGCGTTGATGGAGCACCCGGCGTTCAACATCAAGAACCCGAACAAGGTGCGGGCACTGGTCGGCGCGTTCGCCGGGCAGAACCTGATCAACTTCCACGCCGCCGACGGTTCCGGTTATCGCTTCCTGGCGGACCTGGTGATCCAGCTCAACGCCTTCAACCCGCAGATCGCCTCGCGGCAACTGGCGCCACTGACCCGCTGGCGCAAATACGACAGCGCCCGCCAGGCCCTGATGAAGGGCGAGCTGGAGCGCATCCTGGCGTCCGGTGGGCTGTCGGCCGATGTGTTTGAAGTGGTGAACAAGAGCCTGGCTTGACCTTGATGCCGCGGTCTGCCTGGCGGACCGCGGTGCCCCTTTCGCGAGCAGGCTCGCTCCCACAATGGATCTCTGTGGACACATATTCTGTGATCGACGTGGATTCCTTGTGGGAGCGAGCCTGCTCGCGAAGGGGGCCACTTGAAACTCGCGCCATCACCCCGCCGAATACCCCGCCATTCACCCTTGTCACCAACCCCCCACGGTTAACAAAAGATAACGTGGCGTCGATTGTCAGACCTTTCGAAAGCCCGATAGGATAGGTCCAGCTTGCGAAGTGGCTCTAGATTGCAGGTTTCAGGACTATGCTTCAGGACTGCAACGTACCAAGCCATAACAATAATAAATGGGGGAAAGGTCTATGAATGAGCCTGTCATGGCTGTGGGCCGCTGCCGCCCGCCAGTGCTGCGCAGAGTTGCGCTGCTGGTCTCGGCGCTCTCGCTGCTGGGCTCTGCCGTTTTGTCGGCGCCGGTGCTGGCGGTTGCGGCGTCGACGGCCGATGTCATCTATTCCGTCGAATCGGCCAAGGCCAGCAAAACCCTCATGCTCGATGTGGTCCATGCCGGCCAGCGCCTGGTCGCGGTCGGTGACCGTGGGCATATCGTCTTTGCCGATGACCAGGGCAAATCCTGGACCCAGGCCAAGGTGCCGACGCGCCAACTGCTCACTGCGGTGTTCTTTGTCGATGACAAGCACGGTTGGGCCGTGGGGCACGACGCGCAGATCCTCGCCAGCGAGGACGGCGGCACCACCTGGACCAAGCAGTTCGAAGACCTCACCCGTGAAGCACCGCTGCTCGACGTCTGGTTCAAGGACGCCAGCAGTGGCCTGGCGGTGGGCGCCTACGGTGCGCTGTACGCGACCACCGATGGCGGCAAGCACTGGGAGCAGGCCAGCGACCGCCTCGAGAATGAAGACCAATATCACCTCAACGCTATCGCCGCGGTAAAGGACGCCGGGCTGTTCATCGTCGGCGAGGCCGGCAGCATGTTCCGCTCCGCCGACTGGGGGCAGACCTGGGAAAAACTCGAAGGTCCGTACGAAGGTTCGCTGTTTGGCGCCATCGGCACCGCCCAGCCTTCGACCCTGTTGGCCTACGGCCTGCGCGGCAATCTCTATCGCTCCACGGATTTCGGCGACAGCTGGGAGCAGGTCGAGCTGAAGGCGGCCCGTGGCGCGCTGGAATTCGGCTTGTCGGGCGCGACGCTGTTGCCGGATGGCTCGATCGTGATCGTCGGCAACGGCGGCAGCGTGATTCGCAGCACCGACGATGGCGTGACCTTCAGCGTGTTCAACCGTCCGGATCGCATTTCCGTGGCGGCCGTCACGGCGGCGGGCAACGGCAACCTGATCCTGGCGGGACAGGGCGGCGTTCGCGCTACCACGCCCACTGGCGCCGAACTGAGCAAATGAGCCGGGCCTGTCAGACGGGCACAATAACAAGAAGGCGGACCCCATGAGCAGTCATCACCAAGACAAGGCGACGTTCCTCGAACGCCTGATTTTCAACAACCGCCCGGCAGTGATCATCATTTGCCTGCTGGTCAGCATTTTCCTGTTCTGGCAGGCCACGCTGATCCGGCCGTCCACCAGTTTCGAAAAAATGATTCCCCTCGAGCACCCGTTCATCGAGAAGATGCTCGAACACCGCAATGACCTGGCGAACCTGGGCAACACGGTACGGATTTCCGTGGAAGCTACCAACGGCGATATTTTCTCCAAGGAGTACATGGAGACCCTGCGCCAGATCCACGACGAGGTCTTTTACATCTCCGGCGTCGACCGCTCCGGCCTGAAGTCGCTGTGGAGCCCGAGCGTGCGCTGGACCGAAGTGACGGAGGAGGGCTTCGCCGGTGGCGAGGTGATCCCGCAGAGCTACAACGGTTCGGCCGACAGCCTCGACCTGTTGCGCAACAACGTGCTCAAGTCCGGCCAGGTCGGGCGCCTGGTGGCGAACGATTTCAAATCGAGCATCATCGATATCCCGCTGCTGGAGTCCTATCCCGACCCGCAAGACCAAGGCAAATTGCTCGCCCTCGATTATCGGAAGTTTTCCCACGAGCTTGAAGACAAGATCCGCAACAAGTTCGAAGCGCAGAACCCGAATGTGCAGATTCACATCGTCGGCTTCGCCAAGAAGGTCGGCGACCTGATCGACGGCCTGGTCATGGTGGTGCTGTTCTTCGGCGTGGCCTTCGTCATCACCCTGATCCTGCTGTACTGGTTCACCAACTGCATGCGCAGCACCGTTGCGGTATTGAGCACCACCCTGGTGGCGGTGGTCTGGCAGCTGGGGTTGATGCACGCGGCCGGTTTCGGCCTGGATCCGTACTCGATGCTGGTGCCGTTCCTGATCTTCGCCATCGGCATTTCCCACGGCGTACAGAAAATCAACGGCATCGCCTTGCAGTCCAGCGAGGCGGACAACGCCTTGACGGCGGCGCGGCGCACCTTCCGCCAATTATTCCTGCCAGGGATGATCGCGATCCTGGCCGATGCCGTCGGCTTCATCACCTTGCTGATCATCGACATCGGCGTGATTCGCGAACTGGCCATCGGCGCGTCCATCGGCGTGGCGGTGATTGTGTTCACCAACCTGATCCTGCTGCCGGTGGCGATTTCCTACGTCGGTATCAGCAAGCGCGCGGTCGAGCGCAGCAAGAAAGACGCGACCCGCGAACATCCGTTCTGGCGCCTGCTGTCGAACTTTGCCAGCGCCAAGGTCGCGCCGGTATCGATTGCCCTGGCCGTGCTCGCGTTTGGCGGCGGCCTCTGGTACAGCCAGAACCTGAAGATCGGCGACCTCGACCAGGGTGCCCCGGAATTGCGTCCGGACTCGCGCTACAACCAGGACAACAATTTCATCATCAGCAACTATTCCACCAGTTCCGATGTGCTGGTGGTGATGGTCAAGACCAAGGCCGAAGGCTGTTCGCGCTACGAAGCCATGGCGCCCATCGACGAGCTGATGTGGAAGATGCAGAACACCGAGGGCGTGCAGTCGGCTATTTCCCTGGTGACTGTGTCCAAGCAGATGATCAAGGGCATGAACGAGGGCAACCTGAAATGGGAAACCCTGTCGCGCAACCCTGATGTACTGAACAGCTCCATTGCCCGGGCCGACGGCCTGTACAACAACAGCTGTTCCCTGGCGCCGGTGCTGGTGTTCCTCAACGACCACAAGGCCGAGACGCTCGACCGCGCCGTGACGGCGGTGCAGGACTTCGCCAAGGAGCACAACCGCGATGGCCTGGAGTTCATCCTCGCCGCCGGTAACGCCGGGATCGAGGCGGCCACCAACGAGGTGATCAAGGAGTCGGAACTGACCATCCTGATCCTCGTGTATATCTGCGTGGCGACGATGTGCATGATCACCTTCCGTTCCTGGGCAGCAACGCTGTGCATCGTGCTGCCACTGGTGCTGACCTCGGTGCTGGGCAACGCTCTGATGGCGTTCATGGGCATCGGCGTGAAAGTCGCGACATTGCCGGTGGTAGCCCTCGGCGTAGGGATCGGCGTGGACTACGGCATCTACATCTACAGCCGCCTGGAAAGTTTCCTGCGCGCCGGCCTGCCGTTGCAGGAGGCCTATTACCAGACGCTGAAATCCACTGGCAAGGCGGTGCTGTTCACCGGCTTGTGCCTGGCCATCGGCGTCTGCACCTGGATTTTCTCGGCGATCAAGTTCCAGGCGGACATGGGCCTGATGCTGACGTTCATGTTGTTGTGGAACATGTTCGGTGCGCTGTGGCTGCTGCCCGCGCTGGCGCGATTCCTGATCAAGCCGGAGAAGCTGGCGGGGCAGAAGGGCAACTCGTTGTTTGCTCACTGAAGCCTGATGCCTGAAAAAAACAGGAAAGCCGCAACCTGAGGTTGCGGCTTTTTTCATCCGGCTTCGGACAAACGTGCCGATAGCTCAGCGATTATTGGTCGAGGGGCAAGAACCAGCGTTGCGCCAGAGGTTTGCCGATCTGGCCGCGATGCACGTTCACGACGGCGTAGGGGCCTTCAGCTTTGGACAGCATTGAATAGTAGCTTTCCTTCCGTTGCTCCTTGGTTTTCACGTGTGCAACGCTGTAGTCGGCTTTCGGGGTGTCGGCCTTTTCATAGTGAAAATGGGCATACCAGAGGGGGAAGCCGTTACGGTCGTGGATTGCATATTCCTGGATGAAGTCCTTGCGGACTCCGCTCATTGCTGTGCGGTCGCCGTACTTGCCGACCTGGATCAATTCTTTTGCGAACAGATAGCGGAGATTGCCGTCGGTGGGTGGCAGTTTCAGGCTCAGCTCGGTGCGCAGGTAGCCGCCCTGGGCTGCGAGGCGGGTGGCGGCCGTTGTCAGTTCCTTGATCAAGGTCTGGTCTCGCGGATCGGGCGCCGTTGTGGAGGCCTTGACGGCTTGCTCAAGTTCCTCGGCGACTTTACGAAAGCGAGCCGCCTCGTTGTTCATGATCTCCTCGATTTCCTGCGGGTAGCGGCACTGGGCTTTATAGCCTTTTGACTTTTTCAGAAGTTGTTCCAGTTGCCCGAGCAGTTTTCGTGCGGCGCCTTTGATTTCGCTGACAGGTCTCGTTTTCAGAAGCGGGGCCTGTCGCACTTCCTCGACGAGGTCCCAAGCGTCTTCATGGCGGGAATAGGTGCCTAGCAACCGGCCATCGTTTTCGGAACGCAGCTCGACGACATCAATCGACAAGGTTGTGCCCGTGACGGTCTCACCTCCGACTAATACCGTTTCGCCGGCAGGTTTTAGGTCGCCAACCAATACACCATTATGGCGGGTTCGGATCACTTTTTTCTGAGGGCGTCCGGCGGATGTTCCGGTGCGTTTGGGCGCACGCACGGGCGGTTTCGGCTCGGGTTTTATTTCCGTGGCCAGTTCCTGGGAAACTTCCTGATACAGCCCCTCGACCAAGGTCACCAGCCTGTCGAAATAAGGCAGGTCCATCTCATCGGCGTGAAGGGCCTTCACGATCTGTAGGGCATCCAGCGCCTTGCCATAGTGTTCGGACAGGCTCTCCAACACCTCGAACCGTTCCGAGAAGTCGTACGTCCACAACGTAGCGTGAGATTGCACTTGTTCCATTAACGGCGTGCTGATGCTTTTCAGGCGCTCGCCCACCTCGCTTTCGCCGCGTGAAGCGAGCATTGCGCCTAAGGTCGCCTGCAGCGCTTTGGTACTCAACGAATCGGTTTTTGCCACCGGGCGATCACGGGTCAGGCGGTCGAACGCTTCCCGGCCCTTGCCAGACCGGTTCAATAGTGAATCCAGCAAGCGGTGTTCGAGCTCCATCCAATAGATCGTGCGCTCATTGAGTTCGTACAACTGCGCGGCAAACCTCAAATAGCCCGTCGGGTCATCAGCGATCGCCTTCAAGCGGTCTGGCAACACCCCCACGAATAAGGACTGAGCGGCCTCCAGGGCTCGCATGTCCTTCGCGACGACGGAAATGGCTGAACGACCATAATCAATCAACGCCTGTGTGATCTGGTAAATATTGTCAAGGGAGATTGGTATGTTCAGTTTGAGAGCTTCGGGCTCGTTGTCCAGGATTTTCAAAGCGGCATCGGCCTGCTCTTTCAGCTGTTCATACAAGCTTTTACGTATTGGCGCCATCCGCGTCTCATCAGGTGGCGTACCAGCCTCCAAGGACGTCAGCAGTTTGAAGGTGATGTTGAGCTTTTTAGTCCGCTCTTCACTTTTTTCGATGAATTCCCTGGTTTGCGCGTGGATTTCCGTCTTTCTTTTTTCGTTGAGGCGGCGTTGTTCCTCCACGCGCTTGGGCGGCATCCCGCCACGCAAGCCGAGACCCACATCCACGGACCAGTTACCCTGGCCGTCCGATAGTAATGCCGGTCCCCTTCGTGTCGGGTCGTGTGGGTCGACGATCTGTACGGTGCCGTCCCACGTGTCGACTTGATACAGCTCGCCCTCAACCAGGGCATGCCATTTGTTGTTAATGACATAGAGGCCGGTGTACGGACCAGACGCGAGTGCAGTGGGCATGTCAGCGGGACGCTGCACTGTCAGGCGCTGCAGGCGGGTGCGTTGCTCCAGCGTCAGGCGCCGACGGGCGCTGGCGAAACTGAAGTCGAGGTGGTCAAAAGCAGCTTGGGCGTGTTCCCCGGGCAGGTAGACGGGGCCTTCGATGACGTCTGGCAGGGCCGGCTTGGGCCATTGCTCGGGAACGATGCGCGGCGCAGGCGCACGCATCGCCCGGTCTTCCAGTTCGTGGGGCAGTGGCTTGCGAACGGGCTCGCCGAGGGACAAGGCCTGGTGCCCGAGCATGGCGAAGTTCAAGAGAAAGTCGACGGTAGCGAGCTCCCGCGTTGTCCGATCCTCGCTCTGCATGGCCGGGATGTCTTGCCCGGCGACGGCGATCACGTTCCATAACCAGGCGACGCTTATCAGCGGGCCACGCAGGATAGGCACCAACAGTGTGTTGAACAGCAGCCCGCCGCCCTCGAGAAGGGTAGCCCAGCGGCTCTCGGCGTTGGACACCGAATCCCTGTCGGCCTGGGCGACCAGGGCTCGGGCGTTGCTGCCGTAGAGATACTCCATCAGCTTGCCGTTGTGCAGGAATTGCAACAGTTCCTCGTTGATACCGTCCATCGCGAGTGTCGCCGGGGCCGGCTTTTCGGGAAGCCCGAATTCGTCGCCTTGAAAAAAGTGCACGATGTGTGGCTCCAGGAAGCCGCCATTGGCATACACCGGGCGCGCGGCATCCGCTAACCAAGTCAAGACGCTGGTCTGCAGTTCGCCGTCCTCGCCAATGGCCGTCAACAGTGCCTGGCGTGTTGGGAACTCCATCAACGAGGGCGAGTAAAGCGGGCGATACAGCAAGTGCGGTCCCGTATCGACGTCTTGCGCTTCGATGACAAACATGTTCGTCACGACGTCAGGGCGGGACCCCGTTTTACGCAGAAGGGCCAGGAGGCGAATCACCACCGGGCGACCGTCGACCTTTTGGTCATCGACATCGGGTTGAAGGACGGCTTCGAGAAGATCCAGGCCTTGACGGGTTATGCCCGGCTCGTGGTCGAGCTTTTGCTTGAGTGCTTCGAGAAGCAGCTCTGCGGGGACCTGGTCAGCGAATCTCTGTTGACGCAGGGTAGGCAGATCGTCAAACAGCTTTTGCTGTAGATACTTGGGATAAGTCGCGCCGATGTCGACCTGTTCAATCAGCCCTCCCTGGCGGGTTATGTAGTCCGGTGTCAGCCATTCGGGGAGCGTCAGGCCCAAGTGATGGCTGAGTGCGAGGTTGCCACTGGGGCGGGCGACGAGATTGTGGATGGCCAGTTCGGTCAGCTTCATCGTTTTTTTCTCGATGATTCCGACTGTGCCGGGATATCCCCTCGCTACGGTGAAGGTCAGTATCACATCGTCGGGGTTGTAGCTGGAGGGCTGGGCTTTCTTTGGCGAGTTATCGTTCGTTCGCGCCATGCGCTCAAACAGGGCTTGGGACGTGAAGGTCTTGATATCCTGGATATTACTCAGGAAGGTTTGGCCCGGGCTGCGTTTTTTCGCGCCGGCCAACACCAGGCAGTAATGTTGGAATCTGGATTGATCGGCGATGGGTGCTTTTTTCAACCACTCGGGCAACAGCGGCTCAATGAGCTGCGACATCTGAGGCGTGAGGTGCGGGGTATCGAGCAGGTAGCGGGCCGGGTCGCTCAATTCGCGGTGCAGCGTACGCAAGTCCTGCAGCCCGACCCGGGAAGGCAACTCCAGCGCCCGAAGGTCAGCCAGTTGTTGCTCCAGGATCAGCGCTGCCTGGGTATCGAACACGTTGCCGGCGATCTCGTTGCGTGTGCAAGTGACGGTGTCGACAAGGTACCGGCTGGCGATGAGTTCACTCCAGTAACGATGAAAGGCCTCCAGCGATTCAAAGGACTGAACGGCGCTGCCCGGGCTGCAAAGCAGCAGGAGAGTTCCACCTTTGGTGGCGCGGCTCAGCAGAATCTCGCTGCTGTAAGTCACGCTGCGCAAGGCGCCTCGAACAAGGGTACTTTCCAGGCTGTAGGCGTAGACGTTGGCCTGACTGTCGGCGCGCAAGCGCTGCTTGCTGACCGGCCGGCGGGTGATCTGGTCGATGATTTCACGTGCCTGTTCGCTGAGCCCGGATTGTTGCAAGCCGCGAGTCTGCAATATGTTTTTCAATACACCGCTGAGCCAGTCCCAGCGGCTGCTGCCTTGATGAGGATCAATGTCGGCATTCCAATAGCGGACCAGCGCATCTTCAAATCCGATCGGTACTGTCCAGGGCAGCTCAAGTAACAGATTTTCGAGCTTACGCATGTCCTGCGTTTGAGCTATGAGAGGGTGCGGCATATTTTCGGAAAGGAAACAGCCAAGCTTGCTCCACTGCGGGAAGTCGATGGGAGTGCCGGTAGCCAGGTAATCGAGGACGAGCGTCATGAAGGGGACGGTCGTCCAGCCGGCAGAGGTCTCGTCTGGAGTTGCCAATACAACCTTGGAGAGGTTGAGGTTCAACATTCGCCAGCCGTATCTGCGTTTAATGGTTTGCTCGAACACGCTCAGCACAACCTGTTCGAAGGTGGGGCGACCGGCAAATTGCAGGCTGACGGTTTGTGCCTGTGTGCTGGCGTTGCCAGCCGGGGAGGGCGATGCCATGTGAAGTTCCTTTTCATAAACCCGAGGCCGTCAGGATGACGACTCGCGCAGTATCGCCATGACTGTTCCAGGCGTGCGGTACATAGATACCGCCCGCTTGAACGCCAGGCATGCCAGGTTCGTGAGGGACTTCAGTAAATCGGCGGTGGATCAGGCGGGATCGCTGCCCAGCACTACATTCAGCGCACTGCGGGCATCGTCCAATTGCACCAGCGTGGCATGGCGGGCGCCGAGGGCATCGCGGTTCTCGATGGCGGTGAGGATCGCCTTGTGCCGTGGCATCGCCAGCTCGTGCAGGTTGGGCCGTTGGTTGGAGTGCTTGAGGGCTTCGGCGATGGCCACCGACAGCATGTTGCACAGGTTGGCGAGCAGGTCGTTGTGGGTGGCGTCGGCGATGCGGCTGTGAAAGTCCAGGTCCGGTTGCAGAAGGGCTTCCGGGGTCGGGGCGGCTTCCATGCGCTGGTAGGCTTCGCTGATGGCGGCGATGTCGGCGTCGGTGGCGAATTGCGCGGCGAGGGCGGCGGCGGCCGGCTCGATGATGCTGCGCACGCTGGTGAGCAGTCCGAAGAACTCGTTCTGCGGACTGCTCTGCATCAGCCAGTGCAGCACATCGGGGTCGAGCATGTGCCATTCCCGACGCGGCTTGACCACCGTGCCCACTCGCGGCCGCGAATACACCAGGCCCTTGGCGACCAGCACGCGCGTGGCTTCGCGCAGTACCGGGCGGCTGACGGCATATTCTTCGCACAGCAAGGCTTCGGCGGGCAGTTTGTCGTCGGGCTTGAAGCGGCCAGAGACGATCTGCATGCCCAGTTCCTGGACGATGCGCGCGTGCATGCTCTTGCGGTCGGAGGGTTTGCGGTAATCCATGGGGGGCGGCGCGATCCTGTGTGCGAGGGGTGCTGCGCATGATAGCAGGCGCGGCGAGGGCGGGTCGCTAGTGCGAGTTTTTCATAGACGCAGATCCATTGTGGGAGCGAGCCTGCTCGCGAAGGCGGTGGCCCAGCCTACAGTGATGCAGGCTGAGCCGATGCCTTCGCGAGCAGGCTCGCTCCCACATGAGACAGGATCAATGGGAGTGACGCGGCACCTCGGCGCCGCGGCAGCCCACCAGGAAGTCGAAGTCGCAACCCTGGTCGGCTTGCAGCACATGGTCAATGTACAGCTGGCGGTAGCCACCGACCAGCAATTGCTGCGGTGGCGCCAGGTCGGCCAGGCGCGCGGCGAGTTCGGCGTCGGGGATGTCCAGGTGCAAGCGGCCGCTGGCGCAATCGAGTTCGATCCAGTCACCTTCTTTCACCGCGGCCAAAGGCCCACCGGCCGCCGCTTCCGGTGCCACATGCAGCACCACGGTGCCGTAGGCGGTGCCGCTCATGCGCGCATCGGAAATACGCACCATGTCCGTCACCCCCTGGGCCAGCAGTTTGGCTGGCAAGCCCATGTTGCCGACTTCGGCCATGCCCGGATAACCCTTCGGCCCGCAGTTCTTCATGACCAGGATCGAGTCGGCATCCACGTCGAGCTCCGGATCGTTGATCCGCGCCTTGTACTCGTCGAAGTTCTCGAACACCACCGCGCGACCGCGATGCTGCATCAGTTCGGCGGTGGCCGCGGACGGCTTGAGCACTGCGCCCAATGGCGCCAGGTTGCCGCGCAGTACGCAGATGCCGCCGTCGGCGCGGATCGGGTTGTCGAGGGTGCGAATGACTTCGTCCTGGCCGTAGATCGGCGCGTCCTTGGTGTTTTCGCCGAGGCTCTTGCCGTTCACCGTCAGTGCGTTCGGGTGGGGGATCAGGTTCGCTTCGCCGAGACGACGGAGCACGGCGGGCAGGCCACCGGCGTAATAGAACTCTTCCATCAGGAAGCGCCCGGACGGCTGCAAGTCGACGATGGTGGGCATGCCGCGCCCGATGCGGGTCCAATCGTCGAGGTCCAGCTGTACGCCAATGCGCCCGGCAATGGCCTTGAGGTGGATCACCGCGTTGGTCGAACCGCCAATGGCGGCGTTGACGCGGATAGCGTTTTCAAAGGCTTCCTTGGTCAGGATCTTCGACAGTTTCAGGTCTTCGCGGACCATTTCCACGGCGCGCATGCCGGACATATGGGCGAGCACATAACGACGGGCGTCCACGGCCGGAATCGCCGCGTTGTGGGGCAGGGAGGTGCCGAGGGCTTCGGCCATGCAGGCCATGGTCGACGCCGTGCCCATGGTGTTGCAGGTGCCGGCCGAGCGGGACATGCCGCCCTCGGCCGCGAGGAAATCATCGATGGTGATGGTGCCGGCCTTGACCTGTTCGCTCAACTGCCAGACCACGGTGCCCGAGCCAATGTCCTGGCCCTTGTGCTTGCCGTTGAGCATCGGCCCGCCGGTGACGACGATGGCCGGCACGTCGCAACTGGCGGCGCCCATCAGCAGGGCCGGAGTGGTCTTGTCGCAACCGGTGAGCAATACCACGCCATCAATCGGGTTGCCGCGAATCGCCTCTTCCACGTCCATGCTCGCCAGGTTGCGGGTCAGCATGGCGGTGGGGCGCAGGTTCGATTCGCCGTTGGAGAACACCGGGAATTCCACCGGAAAGCCCCCGGCCTCGATCACGCCGCGCTTGACGTGCTCGGCGATCTGCCGGAAATGCGCGTTGCACGGTGTCAGCTCCGACCAGGTGTTGCAGATACCGATGATCGGCTTGCCATGGAACTGGTGGTCGGCGATGCCCTGATTTTTCATCCAGCTGCGGTACATGAAGCCGTTTTTGTCGGCGGTGCCAAACCATTGGGCCGAGCGCAGGGAGGGTTTCTTATCAGACATGATCGATTCTCTTATTGTATGACTATATTGTTCGAGCTGAAGCGTAACATAAGCGCAATTTACGCCGTTTGGAAGTGTTGTTGGGTAAATAGTATTACTATATAGTCCGATTTAACGGAGGGGTTGTCCTGGCGGTCATTCGCGAGAGAAATCCCCCGAGGTTCTATAACAACAACAATCGGAGACCGGTCCCATGAGCCAGGAATTGCGGCTTATACGTCGCATCACACTCAAACTGATTCCCTTCCTGATCCTGCTTTACCTGATCGCGTACGTGGATCGCTCCGCCGTGGGCTTCGCCAAGCTGCACATGGGCGCGGACATCGGCATCGGCGACGCCGCCTACGGCCTCGGCGCGGGCCTGTTCTTCATCGGTTATTTCCTCCTGGAGATTCCCAGCAACCTGATGCTGGAACGCTTCGGTGCGCGGCGCTGGTTTGCCCGGATCATGATCACCTGGGGCGCAATCACCATCGGCATGGCTTTTGTGCAGGGGCCTTATAGTTTCTACGTGATGCGCTTTCTGTTGGGCGCGGCCGAAGCCGGGTTCTTTCCGGGCGTGCTGTATTACATCACCCAGTGGTTCCCGGTGCGCCATCGCGGCAAGATCCTCGGGCTGTTCATTCTTTCCCAACCCATTGCGATGATGATCACCGGCCCCGTTTCCGGTGGCTTGCTGGGCATGGACGGCATCCTCGGCCTGCACGGCTGGCAGTGGTTGTTCATCGTCATCGGCCTGCCGGCGGTGCTGTTGACCTGGCCGGTGCTGCGTTATCTGCCGGACGGCCCGCAACAGGTCAAATGGATGGACCAGTCCGAGAAGGACTGGCTGACCGGTGAGCTGAAAAAGGACCTGGAGGAATACGGCCAGACCCGTCATGGCAACCCGCTGCATGCGCTCAAGGACAAGCGCGTCCTGCTGCTGGCGCTGTTCTACCTGCCGGTGACCCTGAGCATCTACGGCCTGGGGCTGTGGCTGCCGACGCTGATCAAGCAGTTCGGCGGCAGTGACCTGGTGACCGGCTTTGTCTCTTCCGTGCCGTATATCTTCGGCATCATTGGCCTGCTGATCATTCCTCGCAGCTCCGACCGCCTGAACGACCGTTACGGTCACTTGGCCGTGTTGTATGTATTGGGCGCCATCGGTCTGTTCCTCAGCGCCTGGTTGACCGTGCCGGTGCTGCAACTGGCGGCGTTGTGCCTGGTGGCGTTTGCACTGTTTTCCTGCACGGCGGTGTTCTGGACCTTGCCGGGGCGGTTTTTCGCCGGTGCCAGCGCGGCGGCGGGCATTGCCTTGATCAACTCGGTAGGCAACCTGGGCGGCTACATCGGCCCGTTCGTGATCGGCGCCTTGAAGGAATACACCGGTAATCTGGCGTCCGGGCTGTACTTCCTGTCGTGCGTGATGGTGTTCGGCCTGGTGTTGACCGGCGTGGTCTATCGCTTGCTCGAACGCAAGCACGTATTGCCGGCTGACCAGTTCGCGGCAAGCGCCCGCGGGGCGACGCGTAGCTGATTTATTGCAATCCGCTGCGCAAGAGCTTTTGTGGCGAGGGAGCTTGCTCCCGCTCGACTGCGTAGCAGTCGCAATATGGGCGATGTGTTTTGCCTGAATGAACACGGCGCCTGAAAGTAGGGGGGCTTCGCCCCCAGCGGGAGCAAGCTCCCTCGCCACAAAAAAGCCTGCAAAGCGATTCGGCGTTCATATTCAAGTTTTGTTTACAGGGAGAAACCCATGCGTTTAGTTCAGTTCGAATTGAGTAACGGCGAACGCCGCGTCGGTGTAGTTGACGGCGAGCAGGTGCGCGAAGTGCAGGGCGCCGCGACGGTGCGCGACCTGGCGCTGGCCGCCATCGAGGCGGGCGTCAAGCTTGAGCAACAGGTCGACGGCCTGGGCCTGGGAGCGAGCCATGACTATGCGCAACTGCTGAGCGAGTTGCGCATCCTGCCGCCGCTGGACCATCCAGACCCGGCTCACCTGCTGGTCAGCGGTACCGGCCTGACTCACCTGGGCAGCGCCTCGGCCCGGGACAAGATGCACCAACAGGCTGGCGACGAGAGCGCCATGACCGACACCATGCGCATCTTCAAATGGGGCGTGGAGGGCGGCAAACCCGCCGCCGGGCAGGCTGGCGTTCAGCCGGAATGGTTCTACAAGGGCGACGGCAGCATCGTCGTCCGTCCCGGCCATCCGTTCCCGCTGCCGCCCTTTGCCGAAGACGCTGGCGAGGAGCCGGAAATCAGCGGCCTGTATGTCATCGGTCACGACGGCAAGCCATATCGGCTGGGCTTTGCGGTGGGCAACGAATTCTCCGATCACGTCATGGAACGCAAGAATTATCTGTACCTGGCCCATTCGAAACTGCGCAGTTGCAGCTTCGGCCCGGAACTTCGCGTGGGCGAACTGCCTCAACATCTGTCCGGGACCAGTCGTATCCTGCGCAACGGCGAAGTGCTGTGGCAGAGCGAATTCCTCAGCGGCGAGGCGAACATGTGCCACAGCCTCGAGAACCTCGAGTTCCACCATTTCAAGTACAGTCAGTTCCTGCGCCCCGGGGACGTGCACGTTCACTTCTTCGGCACCGCGACGCTGTCGTTCGCCGACGGCATCCGCACCCAGCCGGGGGACGTGTTCGAAATCAGCCAGGCCGAATTCGGCGCACCGCTGATCAACGGCATTGCTCCGGTAGACGCGGTGTTCAACCCAGGTACTATCGGCACACTTTAAAAGGAGACTTGCGATGAACCAGATCCTTGGCCACAACTACATCGGCGGCGCCCGCAGCGCGGCCGGCCAGACTCGCCTGCAAAGTTTCGACGCCAGCACCGGCGAGGCCTTGCCGCATGATTTCGTCCAGGCCACGGCGGAAGAAGTCGACGCCGCCGCCAAGGCCGCCGCGGCGGCTTATCCAGCCTACCGCAGCCTGAGCGCGGCGCGCCGGGCCGAATTTCTCGATGCCATCGCCGATGAGCTGGACGCCTTGGGTGATGAGTTCGTCGCCGTGGTCTGCCGCGAAACCGCGTTGCCAGCCGCACGGATCCAGGGCGAGCGCGGCCGCACCAGCGGGCAGATGCGCCTGTTCGCCAAGGTCTTGCGCCGTGGCGATTTCTACGGCGCGCGCATCGACCGGGCCTTGCCGGAGCGTACGCCGCTGCCGCGCCCGGACCTGCGCCAGTACCGCATTGGTCTCGGTCCGGTGGCCGTGTTTGGCGCCAGCAACTTCCCATTGGCATTCTCCACCGCTGGCGGTGACACCGCTGCCGCGCTGGCCGCCGGTTGCCCGGTGGTATTCAAGGCGCACAGTGGCCACATGGCCACCGCCGAGCATGTGGCCGATGCGATCATTCGCGCGGCTGAAAAGACTTCGATGCCGGCCGGTGTGTTCAACATGATCTACGGCGGTGGCGTCGGCGAATGGCTGGTCAAGCATCCGGCGATCCAGGCCGTCGGCTTCACCGGTTCCCTGAAAGGCGGGCGTGCCCTGTGCGACATGGCGGCCGCGCGGCCCCAGCCGATCCCGGTCTTCGCCGAGATGTCGAGCATTAACCCGGTGATCGTCCTCCCGCAAGCGTTGCAAGCGCGCGCCGAAATCGTTGCTCGCGACCTGACCGCCTCGGTGGTGCAAGGCTGCGGTCAGTTCTGCACCAACCCTGGCCTGGTGATCGGTATCCGCTCACCTGAGTTCACTGCCTTCACCCAGCAGGTGGCTGCGCTGATCGGCGACCAGGCGCCGCAAACCATGCTCAATGCCGGCACGCTGCAAAGCTACGGCAAAGGCCTGCAAAAATTGCTCGCCCACCCAGGCATCGAACACCTGGCCGGTCGCGAGCAGCAAGGCAAGCAGGCGCAACCGCAATTGTTCAAGGCTGACGCCAGCCTGTTGATCGACGGTGACGAGGCGTTGCAGGAAGAAGTCTTCGGCCCGACCACGGTGTTTGTCGAAGTGGCGGACCAGGCGCAATTGAGCGCTGCGCTGCATGGCCTGCACGGCCAGCTCACCGCCACGATCATTGGCGAACCGGCGGACTTCGAACGGTTCGGTGAACTGACGCCGTTGCTGGAGCAGAAAGTCGGCCGCATCTTGCTCAACGGTTATCCAACCGGTGTGGAGGTCTGCGATTCGATGGTCCATGGCGGGCCTTACCCGGCGACGTCCGATGCGCGTGGCACTTCGGTCGGCACGCTGGCGATCGATCGGTTCCTGCGTCCGGTGTGCTTCCAGAACTACCCCGACAACCTGTTGCCAGAGCCGTTGAAGAACGCCAACCCGCTGGGGATCCTGCGGCTGGTGGATGGCGTGCCGGGGCGCGAGGCGCTCTGAAGTTTCGACCGTTCCATTGAGGTTTGATGGGCCGCCGCCATCGCGAGCAAGCTCGCTCCCACAGGGAATCTATTGTGAATACCAAATTTGTGTTCACTGAAAATCTCAACTGTGGGAGCGAGCTTGCTCGCGATGGCGATAGGTCGGCCAGCACCGCTTTCGAACCTTATGGCCCAAGCCCCACTCTGACATTGGGTTATCATGCCGCCTTTCCCAATGACTGACTGATCGCCATGACTGCCCCGACCGACACTCTGCTGCAAGCCCTCGAACACTGCGACATGCTGATCATCGACGGGCTGCACGCTTTCGATTTTTCCCTCGACGAGCAGGACCAACTGCACGTCGAATGCATGAACGGCCGCACCCTCGAGCATTGGCGCTTCACGCCGGCACAGATGCAGGCCGCGACTTTCGACACAGCCTCGAAACATTGGGTCATCACCAGTGATTCGGGCGATCACCATCTGGAATGCGTGGAGGCGACCAGCGGCCACGACGACGAGGACTCCGAGCATGAAGATGCGTAGTTTCTGGCCATTGCTGATGGCCGGCAGCGTGGGCGCCATGGGCGTCCAGGCAGAAACCACCGAGCACTATCAATTGCTGGTGGGCTCCTACACGGCGGACCAGAGCCAGGGCATCTACCGCATGCAGTTCGACAGCCGGACCGGCCAGCTCGACGCCAAGCCACTGCAGGTGATCAAGACGGACAACCCGTCCTGGTTGACCCTTTCCAAGGACCTGAGCCGGCTGTTCGTGGTCAACGAAAACGGCCCGGGCCAGAAAGACCCGGTGGGCAAGGTCAGCAGTTACGCCGTTAACCCCAAGACCCATGAACTGAGCCTGATCAATCAGGTCCAGTCCCTGGGCAACGAGCCGACTCATTCCAGCCTGAGCCATGACGGCCAGCATCTGCTGGTGAGTAATTATTCCGTTCTGGAAAACCCGGGCGGCACCTTGGTCGTGCTGCCGGTGGGGGCGGATGGCAAGCTCGCGCCAGTGGTGCAGTCGGGCAGCCATCAGCCGAGCCGGGTCAACCCTGAGCGGCAGAACTCGGGGCATGTGCATTCGGCGGTGCCTTCGCCGGACGGCAAGTATGTGTTCGCCAATGACCTGGGGGCGGACAAGGTATTTGTCTACCGCTACGACCCGAAAGCCAACCCCGAGCTGCCGCTGACGCCTGCCGATCCGGCATTCGTGCAGTTGCCGCCGGGCAGCGGGCCGCGTCACCTGCTGTTCAGCAACGACGGCAAGCACGCCTGGCTGACCATGGAGATGACTGCCCAGGTTGCGGTGTTCGACTACCAGGATGGCCGCCTTACCCAGCGTCAACTGGTCGACCTCGCCGCCGGCAAGCCCCAGCCGGGTAAAGCGGCGGCAGCGCTGCATGCGTCCTGGGACGGCAAGTTCCTGTACGTCAGTAATCGGGGCACCACCAACGAACTGGTGGTGTTTGCCATCGACCCGGCGGCTGGCACGCTGAAAGAACTTCAGCGGCGCTCTGTCGAGGGCGACCACCCTCGGGAATTCAGCCTCGACCCGAGTGAAAAATTTGTCCTGGTGGCCAACCAGAAGAGCAACCAGATCGTCGTCATCGAGCGTGATCCGAAGACCGGCCTGCTGGGTAAAACCGTCCAGAAGCTGGCGATGGATGCGCCGAGCGACTTGAAATTCATGGTTCGTCAGTAAGCTGAAGGCCCCGGCTCACGGGGCCTTCGCCGTTGTATCAACCAGACTGATAGTCGCTAGTATTACAAAGCATTTCAAGACGAGACGCCTCGGCGCGTAAGTTTGCTTCACGGCCCCACCGGGCAAATCAGCAAACTGAATCCGAGGACTACCGCCATGAATCTGAATCTCTTCTCCGTTATTGCCGCTTCCGCTATCTCTGCTACCGTGGCATTGCCAGCCAGTGCCAGCATCGAAATCAGCGACAAGAAAAACCGCACCCAGAGCTACACCGAGAAATACCTGCAACAGAGCGCCAACTTCTACGCCGCACTGGATCACAAGACCCAACACTGAATCACGCTGACCCTTGAAGCCTGCGATCTTTTCATTTGCTGCTGGATGCCAGCGGAGAGAAAAGATCGCAGGCTTCGTGCCTGGGCAGAAAATCCCGTTGTGATATCACATAGCCATGTGTTTAAATTTGACGCTAGTTAATTGACTCCTTACCAATAAGGATCGACACCATGGCGATGCGTCTGGCAGTGATGCTGCTGTTTCTCTACTCCACTCCGATTGTCTCGGCGGCCCAGCCAATTCCTGGAGAGCTGGAAGTGGCTCGCGAGCGATTGTTGAGCTTGGTCAACGACTGATTTCAGGGTTTCATCAATCAATAAACCTGATGGTGACTATGCATAATCGTCGCTATTCATAACGGTTTATTTGATTGATTCTGTGGGCATCGAAACATGCCCACGGAGAACCCCATGGCCCGCGCAATCCTTTCTTCCGCCAGACACGGCGCTTACATCGCCATCGGCCTTTACGTCGCATTGGTGCTGGTGGTCAGCGTCGGCGCCCAATACCAAGGCTTCGTTGATTCGTCGCTGCATGCGTCGGTTGCCACTGTCGCCGCCGAACGCGGCGCAGGCAAAGGGGCTGTCGGCGCATGAGCAGATGCAAGTTCTGGGTGATTGCCTTCCTGGCGTTTATCACCAACGGGTTTTCGTTGCTTGGGTTGGGGCAGGCGTCGGCGGGGTCGTTGGCGCGGACGATCGAGTGCAACCACAACATCGCCCATAACATTCTCACCGCCAGGGCATTGGGGGTGTTGGTGGGTAATCCGCCGTCGGCGCCGAGGGTGGCTGAGTTTGGGCCGTTTCAGGTTGATTGCGCGCTGGTGCGCATGTGCAGCGTCGCCGCTTGAAGGGATCTACGGGCTTTTGTGGCGAGGGAGCTTGCTCCCGTTCGGCTGCGCAGCAGACGCCTTGGGTGTAGACCGAATGGGCCTGCTGCGCAGGCCAGCGGGAGCAAGCTCCCTCGCCACGACGGCGATGCAGCTCACTTGGCCATGATCGCTACGAACAGCTCGGAATCCAGGAATTTCTGCAACCAACCTTGCAATCGCGGATAGGGCGCCTCGGCAAACCAGTCGCGATCGACATGGGCGAACTGGCGTACGAAGGGCATCACCGCCACGTCGGCCAGGCTCTGATGTTCGGCCGCCAGGAACGGCCGGGTTTCAAGCAGTCCTTCCAGCTTGCGCAGAAAAACTTCGCCTTCGCTGCGGTAGTGTTCCTGCGTGTATTCGGGATGTCGCTCCGGGTATTTGTAGCGGTTCAGGTGAAGCTTGAATACCTGGTCGTTTTCCTCGATCAACGCTGCCGTCAATGCCTGGGCCTTGGCATCGTCCCGTAGCTGCCAGTCCTGCGGATCGTGTTGGGCCAAGGCCCAGTTGATGATCTCCAGGCTTTCGTCGATCACTCGGCCATCGACCTGCAACACCGGCACCGTGCCTTTGCTCGAGAGTGCAAGCATCTCGGCGGGCTTGGCCTTCAGGCTGACTTCGACGATCGTCAGTTCGACCGCGCTGTAACGCAACGCCATGCGTGCGCGCATGGCATAGGGGCAGCGACGGAAGGAGTACAGCGTGGCACGGCTCATTTCACCTCCAGCGTGCTCAGCCCATTGCCCTGGCGGCGGACCTGGATCTGCACCGGGATTCGCTCGTGCATTTCCTGCACATGGGAGATGACCGCGACCTTGCGCCCCTGGGCCTGCAAGCCGTCGAGGGCGTCCATCGCCAGTTGCAGCGATTCGGGGTCGAGGCTGCCGAAGCCTTCGTCGATGAACAACGATTCGATTCTCAGCGTGCTGGACGCCATCGAAGCCAGGCCCAACGCCAGGGCAAGGGAGACCAGGAAGGTCTCGCCGCCGGACAACGAATGTACCGAGCGCAGTTCATCGCCCATTTCCGTGTCCATTACCAGCAGGCCAAGCATGCTGCCGCCGCGCTTGAGCCGGTAACGGCGAACCAGTTGGCGCAACTGGGCGTTGGCATGGTGGACCAGCAAGTCGAGGTTGTACGCCTGGGCCAGTTTGCGGAAGCGGTCGCCGGTGGCCGAGCCAATCAAGGCGTCGAGGCGCGCCCAGCGCTGGTATTCGGCATAGGCCTGCTCGATCTGTCGGGCCAGGGCCTGGTTGGCGTGCTGCCGACGCTGGTCTTCAGCCTGTTCGGCGCGCAACTCGGCGCAGCGTTGTTCGCTGGCGGCAAACTGCTCCTGCAGTACCGCCAAGGCTTGGGTCAATTCTTCAGGCGGCAGGTTGCCGTTGTGTTGGGCCTGGTGGTTGTGCAGGCGCTGCTCGCGTTCGGTGAGCAGGACGCGGGCCTGCTCGATGGCTTTTTCGCTGGTGAGCAGGCGTTGCCGCAGTTGACTGACCTGTTGCTCGTCGAGGCCGAGCAGGGCATCGAGCGCGGCGTCGTCGAGTTCCGGATGAGAAGCGCGCCATTGGGCGATGCCGGCGGCGAGCGTCTGCTGTTCGGCCTCAAGCAACTGGGCCTGCTCATGCCGGGCCTGGAGCTCGGCAGCCAGTTGCACAAGGGTATTGCGCAACTCCTGTAACTGCTGACCGGCCGCTGCCTCGGCATGGCGGGCCTGTTCCAGGGCCTGGTCGAGTTGTTGCTGCCATTGTTCGGCACTGGAATGTTCGCCCAGCAGTTGCGTGAGCTTTTGCTGGCAGGTCTGCTGTTGTTCATTCAGTGCGTTGAATTGCTGCTGCGCCGCTTCGAGTTGTTGCACACGGGTCTGCTGGCGGTCCTGCTCTTTCTCCAGGGCTTGCTGGCGTTGAAGTTGTTCGCCGAGTTCTTCGCGTTGCTGTTCCAGTTGCGCCAGGCGCTGGGTGATCCGCTGGTCGAGTCGCATGAACGTCGCGGCGGGATCGCTGCGCAGGGCCTGCAAAGTATCGGCCGGCAGCAGCGCACTGAAATGCCCGAGCTCTTCGTCCAGGCGCTGGCGGTCGCGGGCCATTTCCTGTTGCTGGTTGCCCAGGTGCAGCGACGCCTGCTGGCTGGCGGTTTCCGCTTCGCGCAGTTGCTGCGTCAGGCGCGCGGCGTCCTGTTGCAGGGTGAGCAGGGCGGCCTGGCGTTGTTCGTCCTGGCTGATGCGCAGGTTCAACTGGCTGTTTTGCTGGGCCAGCCAGGCGTCACGCTGGTCTGGCGCCTGAGCCAGCAACTGCTCCGACAACGGATGGGCTTCGAGGCTTGGCGCGAGGCCTTGTTGCTGGGCGGCGAGTTGTTCCTGCTGCTGTTTGAATTCCTTGAGCTGGGCAATGACCCCACTGTATTGCGCTCGCAGATCGATGACTTTTTCATTGAGCAGGTCGACGGCTCTGCGCGCATTGGCCTCTTCGCTTTCATCGAATCGGTCGAGGCTTTGCAGCAGCGCTTCGGGCTGATGGTACGGGTGTTCGACGCTGCCGCAGACCGGGCACGGCTGGTTGTCCTGCAACTGTTCGCGCAGTTGCTCGACGCTTTCGCTGCGAGCCAGGCGCTGGCGTTCCAGCAGTTCACGGGTGACAGTCAGGGTCTGTTCGGCAATGGTCAGCTCGGCCTTGGCTTCGCCGCCTTCGCGCCCCAGCCGGTCGCGTTCCTGCAAGGCTTGCTGCTGGCGTAGCTCCAGCTCTGCGCTGCGTTTGTCCAGCTCTTGCTGGCTGGCCCAAAGCCGGGTCAATTCTTCGAATGCGCGCAGTTGCTTGCGATTGTCTTGCAGCAGGTTGCCGAGCAACTGGATCTGTTCCGCCACCGCTTGCGGTTCGGCCCCGGCTTCCTTGTAGAGCACTTCGAGGTTTTGCCGGCGGGTTGCCAGGTCATCGGCGGCGCGAGTGGCGCTTTGTTCCAGCAGCGCGAGTTCGTCCTGGCCCTTGTTCAGCCGGTTGCCGATCAACATCAACTGTTGCAGGCGATCGCGGTAGGCGGACCAGGCATCGCCCAGCGGTGCGAGATCGGTACTTTGTTCCAGTTCGCCGGCGATCCTTTGCAGGCGCTCATCAACCTGCCGTTGCTGTTCGAGCAGGGTGTCGATGCTGCGCTGGCCGTCGGTGCAAGCCTGCTGGACCTGTTGCAACTGTTCGGCGCCTTGGCCGGCTTCCCTGGCCAGGCGAGCGAGGCTGCTTTGTTCGTCGAATGCCTGGCGTAGCAGCGGTGCGTTATCCGCACTCTGCTGGCGGGCGGCGGCCAGGGCCAATTGCGCCACGCCCAGGCCTTTTTCCAGTTCGGCCTGTTGCTCATGCAACTCGACTTGCTGCTGGGTCAGTTGCTGGATCCTGACTGCCAGCGGCTCCAGCTGACGATCCAATTCCGCTTGGCGGATGAATGGGTGCCGCTGGGGCGCCAGTTGTTCCAGGCGTGTCAGTTTCAGGCGTTCGCCGGCCAGCGCAGCCCAATCGGCCTGGGCCCGTTGCAGTTGTTCGGCGGCGCTGGCCTGTTCGTCCTGCAATTGGCGCAGGTCCCTGAGCCAGGTGTGCTGCTGTTCCAATTGCTTGAGCTGTGCCTGCTGGGTCTTGAGCAGTTGCTGGGCGTCGTTGAAGCGTTGGTCCAGCTCGGCGCGGGTTTCGGCGGCCAGCGGCGTGACGCCGGTGGCTTGGTCCTGCAACTGCTTGTGGGTTTCCCTGGCCTGCTTGGCCTTGTCGAAGGCGCGGCGGCCCAGACGCGTATACAAGGCCGTGTCGGTGAGTTTTTCCAGCAACTCGCTGCGGTCGTTGTCGTCGGCCTTGAGAAAGGCGCTGAACTCGCTCTGGGCCAGCAGCACCGCGCGGGTGAACTGCTCGAAGTTCAGGCCCAAGGCGGCTTCGAGCTGGGTCTTGTATTCGCCTTTCTGGCTGGCCAGCAGTTGGTCATTGTCCAGGTCGCGCAGACTCTGGCGGCTGGCCTGCAATTTGCCGCCGGCTTTTTCCCGGGCGCGATTGGCCTCCCAGCGAGCCCGGTAGCGGCGCCCGTCGATACCGCGGAAATCCACTTCGGCATAACCGTCGCCGGTGCCACGGCGCAGCAGCGTGCGCGGATCGCCCGTGGCGATCTCGCCGTCGGCATCCGGCACCTTGGCGTCACGACCAGTGTTGTTCAGGCGCGGCACCGCACCGAAAAGCGCCAGGCACAAGGCATCGAGCAGCGTGCTCTTGCCGGCGCCGGTGGGGCCGGTGATGGCGAACAGGCCGGCGCTGGCCAACGGCTCGGCGGTGAAATCGATTTCAAACGGCCCGGCGAGGGAGGCGAGGTTCTTCAGGCGAATCGCGAGGATCTTCATGGCTGCTCGCTCTCCATCTGCACGTCTTGCAACAGCACGGCAAAATCCTTGAGGGTCTGTTCGTCCACTTCGTTGCCGTAGGTGTCCTGCCAGGCACGGCTGAACAATTCCTGCGGGCTCAACTGGTCCAGTTCGACCAGCGCGGTGCCGTCCTCGACGCCGCTGGAGCTGCCGTTGCCGGCGTACTCGGCGGCGATGCGCACCAGCCGCACGGCTTTGCCTTGCAACGCCGTCTCCACTTGATGGCGCAAGTCGGGCTGCGGCTCGTCGAGGCGCACTCGAACCTCCAGCCAGGGCTGGCGCTGCACGTCCGCCAGCAGGTCGATGTCCGGCAGGTCTTTCAGTTGCAGCAGAATATCGGCCAGCGGCGCCGGGCCCAGGCGTTGCAGGTTGACGGCGCGGGGAATCAGTCGGGGTTCGACGTTTACCAGGGTTTCGCCGTCCAGGGTGACGTCGAGGATCTGGTGCCGATAGCCGATCTCGGAGAACGACAGCGGGATCGGCGAGCCGCTGTAGCGGATGCGCTCTTCACCGTTGACCTTCTGCGGCTTGTGCAGGTGGCCGAGGGCAACGTAGCTGATGCTCGGGCCGAAGAGGCTGGCGGGCAGCGCTTCGGCATTGCCGATGATCAGGCTGCGCTCGGAGTCCTCCGATACCGAGCCGCCGGCCATGTGCGCATGGCTGACGGCGATCAGTGCCTGGCCTTTCTTGCGCTTGTCGTTGGCAGCGGTGATCAGCCATTCATGGACCTGGCCGATGCCGCGCAGGTAGTCATCCCCCAACTGCGCGCCAGTGACTTCCGCCGGCCGCAGGAACGGCAGCGCCAGGCACCAGGCGCGGACCTTGCCCTTGGTGTCGGGCAATGGCAGCAACAGGCGCTCGACGTCCAGTTGTCCATCATCCAGCCACAGCACCCGGCCCAGGGCATGGGTGCGCAAGCGTCGCATCAACGGCGCCGGCAGTTCGATGCGTGAGCCGGAGTCGTGGTTGCCGGCAATCATGACGATCGTCAGGTTGGCGTTTTGTTCGTGGGCGCTGACGATGAAGTCGTACAGCCGTTCCTGGGCTTTGACCGGTGGGTTGACGGTGTCAAAGATATCGCCGGCAATCAGCAGCACATCGGGCTTTTCGCTGCCCAGTTGACGCAGCAGCCAGTCGAGGAAACAGGCGTGTTCGAAGTCACGATCCTGGCCGTGGAGGTTTTGCCCCAGGTGCCAGTCGGAGGTGTGAAACAGACGCAAGGCAGACTCCAGAATACAGACGGTGGCCGCGGGAGGAGAGGCGGCGCAAAAATGCAGAGTTTACTGGGAAACGCGGGGCAGGGGCTGCCCAACTTTGTCGGATGCACCGGCGCGGCTGTTGTGGCGAGGGAGCTTGCTCCCTTGTCACAACAGCCCTGCGCAACAAAACCGGGTTATTTTGGATAGAGCGGCGGCAGGCTGGAATCACTGGCAGCGTCCGGCGTTCCTTCCAGAGGCGGAATGGTCCGGATCGCCCGCCACAGGTCTTCACCTTGCCAATACTGACCGGTTTCGCTGTAGAGCGCGCCGTTCAAGCCATCAAGGGCGTCGGACAGTGGCACGAAACGCGCCGCCATGTCGGCCAGGGTTTCCGGTTGCTGTCGAGCCCAGGCATCCAGCGCCTGGCGGGTGGCGTGCGAGTCGTTGGCCAGGCAGGCGCGCTTGAGGTCATCCAGCAGTGTGCGTGGGCTCGGCCCGGCCTGGGCCGAGCGCAGGATCGCCGGCTGCCAGCGCGCGCGCCACCACAGGCCGAAGCCGAGCAGCGTCGTGCAGGCCAGGATCAACGTGCTGAGTTGCCAGTACCAGAGGGTTTCGCTGTCGACAGTGGTGACGATCTGAGTGGTGCCTGCCGGTGTGTCGACCATCAGGCTCGGGTTGTTCGCCACTTGCAGGGTCCGGGCCGGCAGGCTGGTGCGGTCCAGGTGGTCTTCCAGGGTGTTCCACCAGACCACTTCCACGGGCGGCAGCTCGATGGTGCCGCTACGATTGGGCACCAGGGCTTCGCGGTCTTCGCGGCTGCCAACCAGGCCGCGCTCGCTGCTGCGGCTGCTCAGCACCGGCTGGTCGGGGTAGCGCCGCAGGCCATTGATTTCGGTAGGCGGAAGCGGCGGCAACTGGGCGCTGGTCAAGCCTTCCGCCTCCAGGGTCAGGCTGCGGGTGAGCGAATCGCCGACCTGGCTGTGAGTCGGTTCCGGGCTCCAGCTTTCGCTCAAGGACAAGCTGCGCGCCGGCAGCCAGGGGAGGTCTGCCGGGTAACTGGCGGGCTTGGGCTTGACGGTCAGTTGCAGTTGCGTCGAACTGACGCGCATCAACTGGCCGGGTTTGGCGCCCGGTGCTGCGGTGCCCTGGGCCGTGGGTTCAACCAGCGTGGCGCTGAAGGTCTGGGCCGGGATCGCCAGTTCGCCGCTGCGCTGCGGGTAGATGCCGTAACGCAACTCGATGACGCCGTGGCGCACATCGTTGATGACTTTTTCGTAGGTGCGCGATTCGCCCAGTTGCTCGGTGCGCGCATCGGGAATATGCAGCGGTGTCAGGCTGCTGTCGTCGTACAGCGACACCGAATGGTAGATGCGCAGCGTCAGGATGGCCTGGGCCTGCACATACACCTCGCGCTGGTCGAGGCTGGCTTCGATGAACACCGGCGCGAGGGTGCCAGAGGCGTTGCGGGTTTCGCTTTCGATCACCTGCAAAGTAATCGGCTGGCTGCTGACTTCGCCCAGTTGCAGCGGCGGGATCACCACCGTGCCGCTCTGACGCGGCAGCAGCGTGACGATCCAGCGGGTAGTGGCGCGATTCTCGCCGTCAAGGGTGGTCAACTGGTTGACCTGGCGGGTACCGCGCACATCAAACAGTGCCTGGAGCGGGCTCAGGTCAGGTTTGCCGAACAGCGTGGCATCGTTGGACTCCAGCGTCAGCTCGACGGTCTCCCCGGAGTTCAGGCGACTGCGGTCCACGCTGGCAGTCAGCTGCGCGGCCTGGGACCCGGCAGCCCAGAGCAGCAAGACGAGGAGATAGGCGGTGAAGCGGGTCATTGGTGTTTTTCCTGAGCCTGGTGGCTTTGCTGTTCATACCAGAATTTTCGCCTGAGCAGTTCGCCCGGGTTGTCCGGGATCTGGCGCAGCCATTGTTCCAGTGCCTGGCGCTGCTCTTCGGCATTGCGCTGGCCCGCGGCCGGGCGCAGTGGCGGGGTGGTGGTCTGCTCGTCGGGCAGTTCGCTGCCGGGCACGTCCTCGGCGCGGGTCGGTGGCGCCTGGGACGCCGGGGATTGCTCCGGCGTCGCTGGCGCCTCGGAAGAAGGCTGGCCCGGCTCGGACGACTGATTCGGGGTATCGCTATCCGGCGATTGCTCGGTGGGCGCGGGGTCCTGGTTTTCGTCGGGCTTGGCGGTGTCCGGTGGCGCAGCCTGCTCTTTCAGCAGGCTTTCCACCAAGGCCTTGTTGGTCTGCGCCGGGCGCAGGTCCGGCTGCAATTCCAGCGCTTGCTCATAGGCATCGATCGCGGCCTCCAGTTCGCCGCTGCGGGCCAGCGCATTGCCGCGATTATAATGCGCGCGGGCATCGTTGCCTTCGGCGAAACGCCGGGCGGCCTCGCTGTACTGGCCGGCCTCGTAGAGGGCGACACCTTGCCATTGGCTGTCCTCGAAGCGGGTGGCGGCCTCGGCTGGGCGTTTCTGCTTGAGCAGGTGCTGGCCCTGTTGATCGGGGCGCAGCCACAGGTCCTCGAATTCGAAGGCATGGCCGGTCTGCGGCAGCGCAAACAGCAGCGGCAGGCAGAACAGCCAGCCCCGACGCCCGGCGCAAGCGGCCAGCAGCAGGAGCGGCAACAGCAGCCAATAACCCTGGTCGGCCCAGGTGTCCAGGCGCAGTTTCTGGCCATCGCTGCGCAGACGGCGCGGACCGTCCAGCAGGCCCAGGCTGCGCAGGTCGCTGTCGTCCAGGTGCGCGGGACGGTAACGGCCGTCCAGCTCATCGAGAAATGACTTGAGGCTTGGGCTGTCCAGGCGCGGCACCAGGATCGCGCCTTGGGCATCCTTCAGGTAACTGCCGTCTTCCTGGGCCACGGGCGCACCTTCACGCGTACCGATGCCGAGCATCAGCAAACGAGTGGCGGAGCCGTCTAGCCTCTGGCTTATGCCAAGGCGTTCCTGCTCGTTCAGGGATGAGCCGATCAACAGGATCCGGCCGTGGCCGAGCCCGGCCTGGTCCAGCAACGCCATGGCCTTGTTGACGGCCAGGTCGGCACGGTGGCCGCCTTGCGGCATGATCGATGGCGCCAGGGCTTCGAGCAGGTTGGCGCTGGTGGCCAGGTCGTCGGACAGCGGCACCAGCGTATGGGCGCTGCCGGCATAGACGATGATCGCGGTCTGCGCGTCGCTGCGGTTCTGCAGCACGTCGAGCACTTTGCGCCGGGCCTGTTCCAGGCGCGTAGGCGGGACGTCGGTGGCGAGCATCTCTGGCGTCAGTTCGAGAATCACCACCAGCGGATCGGCGGGTTTCTGGCTGGTCTGTTCGACCCGCGTCCAGCTGGGGCCGAGCAAGGCCAGCACCACCAGCAGCCAGCCCAGCCCGAGGGCGATCCACGGCAGCTTGCTTTCGCGACCACTGCCACCGGTGAGCAGCACGGCATGGAACGCCGGCGGCAGGATCATCTGCCAGCGGCCCACGCGTTTCTGTCGGTGCCACAGTTGCCAGAGCAGCCAGCCCAACAGGGGCAGCAGCAAGATAAAAGCGGGACGCAGCCAATGCGGCCAGAGCGCGATCATCGACGCCTCCGCAGTCGCAGGCGCTTGAGCCGCTGGCGCCATTCGGAGGTTTGCGAGGGTTGGAACAGCGGCTGGGTGAACAGGCGTTGCAAGGGGTTGTCTGGCCAGCGCTCACGAACCACCAGCAACATGCTCAACAGCAAGGCAACGGCCAGCGGCCAATGATAAAGCGCCTGGGCGGGGCGGGCCTGGGTCGGCTGCTGGGTCACCGGTTCGAGTTGGTCGAGGGTGGTCTTGATCGCCAGCAACTGCTCGCCATCCTGGGCGCGGAAATACCGGCCGCCGGTGACCTGAGCGATTTCCCTGAGTGTCGCTTCGTCTAGATCCAGGCTGGGGTTGACGCCGAGAAATCCCGCCGTGCCACTTTGCTCCGGATCGGCACCCACGCCGATCGGGTAGATTTTCACGCTTTCGTCGGCAGCCAGCTGGGCGGCCGTCAGCGGGTCGATTTCGCCGCCGTTATTGGCGCCATCGGTCACCAGGATCAGCACGCGGCTGTTGGCCGGGCGTTGCCGCAGGCGTTTGAGGGCCAGGCCAATCGCATCGCCGATCGCCGTGTTTTTGCCGGCAATGCCGATGCGCGCCTCGTCGAGCCAGTGGCGTACGGTGCGGCGGTCGAAGGTCAGCGGCGCCTGCAGGTAGGCCTGGCTGCCAAACAGAATCAGGCCGACCCGGTCACCTTCCCGACCTTCGAGAAAATCCCCGAGCATGTGCTGGACCAGCGCCAGGCGACTGATGTCCTCGTCTTTCCACTGCATGTCAGGAAAATCCATGGACCCGGAGACATCCACCGCCACCAGCAGGTCGCGACCGCTGGCGGCAATCGGCAACGGCTCGCCCAGCCACTGCGGGCGGGCGGCGGCGATCAGCAGCAACAACCAAAGCAGGATGAAAGGCGCCTGCTGGCGCCATGTCGGCAGATTGGCCCGGGCCCGGCGCCCGACCAGCCCTTCGAGGTCCTCGAGGAAACTCACTTTGAGTGCCGGTTCGCCACTGTCCGCTGCGGGCAGCACCATGCGCATCAGCCAGGGCAGCGGCAGCAGGGCGAAAATCCACGGCCAGGCGAACTCAAACATGTTTGCGAATCCACGTCTCGACCGCTTGCGTCAGGCCGGCGATGGCTTTGTCGTCAAGCTTGCATTCGGGCTTGTAGGCACCTTCTACAAGGATCATCCAGCGGGTCAGGCCGGCGGCCGGGCAGCGGTTGTCGAGGAAGGCCAGCCATTTGCGCCCGTTGAGAGTATGGCTCTGGCTGTAGGGATAATGGTTGCGGCACAGGCGCTTGAGCAGCCCGTTGAGTTGCTGCAGCCAGGCGCCGGCCGGCGCGCCGTCGTAGGGCTTGGGCAACCGCGCCAGCTCGGCCAGCGCGGCCAGGCGCACCGGGTCCAGAGGTTGCTCGGCGCGGTCCTGGGTGCGCTTGGCGGGAATGAACCGGCGCAAGTGCCACAGGCCCAGGCCCAGCAATGGCAGTAATACCAGCAGCAACCACCAGCCCGGCGCGGGCGGCCAGAAGCCGATGGCCGGTGGCGCCATCAGTGGTTGCAACTGATCGAGGTTGCTCATCGGGTTTTCCCTGGGCGCTTGGGGTTCAGGTACTCGCGCAGTTGTTCGACCATGTCGCCTTGAGTGCTCAAGGGCAGCATCAGGATCCGCAGCTTCTGCGCCAGCATTTCCCAGCGCTCCAGGCGCGCCTCGGCCTGGGCGCGGTAGGTCTGGCGCAGTTCCAGGTTCAGCGTGTCGAGCTCCAATTGCTCACCGCGCTGGGCAAACCGCAGCAGGCCGGCGGCAGGCAGGGCGTGGTCCAGCGGGTCGGACAGCGGCAGCAGCAGCAGGTCGCAATGACGCGACAGCAGGCTCAACTGCTGCTCGGCACCGTCGGAGAGGGCGCGCTCGTCACAGATCACGATCGCCAGGCTGCCGGGCCGCAGGACTTCCCGGGCCCGGCGCAAGGCGACACCGAAGGAATCGCGGTCCGACTCGCCTTCGGTGTGCAACGACTGATTGACGCGCACCAGGCGGTTGAGCAGCTGCAGCAGGCTTTGTTTGCTGCGCCGAGGCTTGACCTCGTAGTGGCTGTTATTGCCGAACACCAGACCGCCGACCCGGTCGTTGTGCCCCAGCGCGGCCCAGCCGATCAGGCTGGCGGCCTGGGCGGCGAGCACCGACTTGAAGACCTGCCCGGAACCGAAGAACAGGCGGTGGCTTTGCTCGATCATGATGAAGATCGGCCGTTCGCGTTCCTCATGGAACAGTTTGGTGTGGGGCTCCTGGGTTCGGGCGGTGACGCGCCAGTCGATGGTCCGCACGTCGTCGCCGGCCTGGTAGACCCGCACCTGATCGAAGTCCACTCCGCGCCCGCGCAGCTTGGAATGGTGCAGGCCGATCAGCGGGCTGCGCTGGCCAGGGGTGGAGAACAACTGCACTTCGCGCACGCGATGGCGCATCTCGATCAGCTCCGAGAGGCTGACGCGGATGCCCGGGACGGGCGCCAGTGGGTTATTCATGATTCATGCTCAAGCGACAGCGACGACGTCGAGAATCCGCTGCACGACCCGATCCTGGTCGATGCCGGCGGCTTCGGCTTCGAACGACAGGATGATGCGATGGCGCAGCACGTCGAACAGCACGGCCTGGATGTCTTCCGGGCTGACGAAGTCGCGTCCGGCCAGCCAGGCGTGGGCCCGGGCGCAGCGGTCCAGGGCAATCGAGCCCCGCGGGCTGGCGCCGTAGGCGATCCACTCGGCCATCTCCGGGTCAAACTTGGCCGGGTTGCGAGTGGCCATTATCAGTTGCACCAGGTACTCCTCCACGGCGTCGGCCATGTACAGCCCGAGGATCTCCTTGCGCGCCGAAAAAATTGCCTGCTGGCTGACGCGACGCTCGGGCTTGGTTTCGCCATTCAACGCCTCACCGCGTGCCTGCTGCAGGATACGGCGCTCGACCGCGGCGTCCGGAAACCCGATCTTGACGTGCATCAGGAACCGGTCGAGCTGTGCTTCGGGCAGCGGGTAGGTGCCTTCCTGCTCGATCGGGTTCTGCGTGGCCATCACCAGGAACAGTGGCGACAGCTCATAAGTACTGCGCCCGACGCTGACCTGCCGCTCGGCCATCGCTTCGAGAAGGGCCGACTGGACCTTGGCCGGGGCACGGTTGATTTCGTCCGCCAGCACCAGGTTGTGGAAGATCGGCCCTTGCTGGAACACGAAGCTGCCGGTTTCCGGGCGATAGATCTCGGTGCCGGTGATGTCGGCAGGTAACAGGTCGGGGGTGAACTGGATGCGATGGAACTGCGCTTCGATGCCCTCGGCCAGCTCTTTGATCGCCTTGGTCTTGGCCAGCCCCGGGGCGCCTTCCACCAGCATGTGGCCGTCGGCGAGCAGGGCGATGAGCAGGCGCTCGATGAGTTTTTCCTGGCCGAGAATCTGCGTTGAAAGAAAGGTTCGCAGCGCCAGCAGCGCTTCACGATGTTCCATCGGTGACTGTTCCTGGAAAGGGTGGCCCAGGCGTTCGGATAACGCCGGGGCTGGGGGCGATACTTTAATGCATGGCGGGGGGTGGCGACTAACGGGATTTTGATGGAGGGTGCGGATTTGTGATCGGCTTCGGTCTGGTGTGGGGGCGGATTTGCTCGCGAAGGCGGTCTGACCGGTGTAATGCTGTTCACTTAAGGCAATCGGAGAACCCGTGGCGAGGGAGCTTGCTCCCGCTGGGCCGCGAAGCTGCCCCAAAACCTGCCGCATACGTAGTATCAGACACACCGCATCCGCCGGTTTACGACTGCTTCGCAGCCGAGCGGGAGCAAGCTCCCTCGCCACGGATACATCATTTTGTTAAGTGAACAGCATTAGTCTGACCGGTGACAATTCTCAGCCTTTCCAGGCCCCCGGATTCACCAGATTCATCGGCCGCTCACCCACCAACGCGGCCAGCAGATTGTCCACCGCACAACGCGCCATCGCTTCCCGGGTCTCGTGGGTCGCCGAGCCCATGTGTGGCGTCGCCACTACGTTATCCATCTGCAACAGCGGCGAGTCCGCATTCAGGGGCTCGCGTTCGAAAACGTCCAGCCCGGCGCCACGGATCTGCCCGTTGCGCAGGGCGTCGATCATTGCCGTTTCGTCGACGACTTTGCCCCGGGAGATATTGATGAAGATGCTCTCAGGGCGCATCTGCGCGAATGCCCGTGCATCGATCAGGCCTTCGGTCTCAGCAGTCAGGGGCAAGGTCAGGCAAATGAAATCCGCTTGTTGCAGCAGTGTATCGAGGTCGCAGTAGCGCGCGTTGAAACGTTGTTCCACCGCAGGCTTGGGTGAGTGACTGTGATAGAGCACCGGCATGCCAAAGCCGAAGTGGCCGCGCTGGGCCAGGGCTTCGCCAATGCGGCCCATGCCGACGATGCCCAGGGTCTTGCCATGGACATCACTGCCGAAATGCCGTGGGCCGATGCTTTGCTGCCATTGGCCGGCCCGAACCAGATTGGCCAGTTCGACGACGCGTCGGGCCGTAGCCAGGATCAAGGCAAACCCGGTATCGGCGGTGGTTTCGGTCAGTACATCCGGCGTGTTGGTGAGCAGGATCCGACGTTCGCTCAGGTAATCGATATCGTAGTTGTCGACCCCGACCGAAACGCTGGCGATGGCCTCAAGATTCGGCGCCAGATCAAGCAACGAGGCATCGAGCTTGAGGCTTGCGCCCAATAAGGCATGGGCGCTGGGCAGGGCGTCGCGCAGTTGCGCCAGGCCCTGGGCGTCGAGGTGTTCGATGAGAGTGACCTGGGCCTGGGCTTGCAGGCGATCCATCAGTTGCGCTGACAGTTTCTTGTACAACACCACGTGCTTTTTCATGGGGATTTCCGATTCGTTAACGGACAGGCGCCGGCTGAGGCGTCGCGGTTTTGGACACGACCCGGTCACTGGCGCCGGGCTTGAGGGCGAGGGTCAGCACCACCGACAGCAGCAACGCGCCACTCATCAGCAGGAAGGACATGCCGGTGGAGCCGGTGGAGCCGTTGAGGTAACCCACCAGGTACGAGCCGCCGAACGAGCCCAGCGCGCCCATGCTGTTGATCAGCGCCATGGCGCCGCCGGCGACGTTGGCCGGGAGGATTTCCGGAACAATGGCGAAAAACGGACCGTAGGGCGCGTACATGCACGCGCCGGCAAGCACCAGCAAGGCGTAGGACCACCAGAAATGTTCCGCCCCGAGCAAATAGGAGGCGTAGAAGGCGATGGAGGCGATCAGCAGCGGCGGCCAGACAAAACGCTTGCGCTTCTGCACCTTGTCCGACGCCCATGAGACGATCAGCATGGCGATCACCGCCGCCAGATAAGGCAGCGATGACAGCCACCCGGCCTCGACCATGTTCATTTTCAGGCCGGCCTTGAGGATCGACGGCAACCACAGCACAAACCCGTAGACGCCGATGCTCCAGCAGAAAAACTGCATGGCCAGGATGATCACCATGGGCGAGCGGAAGGCCTCGGCATAGTTTTTCACTGCCTTGATGCCGACCTGTTCGGCCGCCAGCACGGTTTCCAGGTCTTGTTTTTCCTGGTCGCTGAGCCACTTGGCCTGGGCCGGGCGATCATCGGCCAGGCGCCACCAGACAAAGGCCCAGAGCACCGCCGGCAGTCCCTCGATGATGAACATCCAGCGCCAGTCGAATTGCTCCACCAGATAGCCTGAGACCACTGACATCCACAACATGGTCACCGGGTTGCCGAGGATCAGGAAAGTGTTGGCGCGCGAGCGTTCGGCCCGGGTGAACCAGTGACACAGATAGACCAGCATCGCCGGCATCACGGCGGCTTCCACCACGCCGAGCATGAAGCGGATCACGATCAGCCAGTACGCGTTGGACACCACCCCGGTGAGGGTCGCCAGCGAGCCCCAGAGGATCAGGCTGACGAAGATCAGCTTCTTGACGCTGTGCTTTTGCGCGTAGATCGCTCCCGGCACCTGGAAGAAAAAATAGCCGAGGAAAAACAGTGCGCCGAGCAGCGAGGAAAGCCCTGGGGTGATCATCAGGTCCTCGGCCATGCCCGACGCGGCGGCGAAGCCATAGTTGGCGCGGTCGAGGTAGGCCAGGCTGTAGGTGATGAACACGATGGGCATGATGTACCACCAGCGGCGGGTGGCGAGATTGAGCGTTTGCATGTTGTGACTCCTGAGCTTGTTGTTTTTGTTCAGCAGGTGCGTTTGCGGTGGCTTTTTCGCGAGCGGGCTCGCTCCCACAGGGTCAGCGGCGGCCCTTGTGGGAGCGAGCCTGCTCGCGATCGGCAGTTTCAAATCCAGCCAATAATTCCTGGCGCGTCGGCAAGCCTTCCATGTCCCCGCGGCTCTGTACCGCGCGGCTGCCGATCCAGTTGGCGCGCTGTACCGCCTCGCTGACGTCGCGGCCTTCGAGCAACGCGCTGATCAGGCCGACGGCAAAACCATCGCCGGCACCGACGGTGTCCACTACTCTGGACACCGGCACGCCGGCGACAAATCCCTGGTCCAGCTGGGTGCGGTAGTAGGCACCGTCCGGGCCAAGCTTGATCACCACGACTTCGGCACCTTGGTCCAGGTAAAAGGCAGCAATGTCGGCCGGGTCGTCAAAACCGCTCAGCAACCGACCTTCGCCGAGGCCCGGCAAGACCCAGTGGGCGAGGGCGGCATGGCGGTTGATCTCGCTGATCATCAACGCTTCGCTGGCCCACAGGCTCGGGCGCAGGTTGGGGTCGAACGACAGGCTGCGGCCGGCCTCGCGCATGCGGCTCATCAATTCGAAGGACATCGCGCGGGCTGTGTCCGACAGCGCCGGGACGATGCCGGTAGCGTGCAGATGACGGGCGCGGAGCAGGGGCGGTGCGATGGAATCGATCGACAGGTGACTGGCCGCCGAGCCGCGACGGAAATACTCGACCTGCGGATCGCTGCCATCATCGGTGCGGGACTTGAACTGGAATCCGGTGGGGTGCGCCGGATCGACCGCCACGTGGCGGCAATCCAGGCCTTCTTTCTCCAGCGTCTGCACCACGAAGCGTCCCAGGGAGTCGGCGCCGACCCGGCTGAGCCAGGCCACCTGGAAACCCAGCCGCGCCAAGCCGATGGCGACATTGCTGTCGGCCCCGGCGATGCGTTTGTGAAACTGGTCGACGCTGGCCAGGTCGCCGGTCTGGTCGGCCACCAGCATCGCCATGGTTTCGCCGAACGACAACACATCGAACTCAGGCATGGACAGTCTCCCGGCGCGATTGTCCGAGGCGGGACAAGGTGGCGACATGTTCAGCGGTCAGTTGCGCCAGGTCGTCGCCTTGCAGCGGATACTCGGCGGCGCGCATCACCCCGACGGGCATGTGCTTGAGCAATTGTTCCCAAAGGTGCAGGTCTGCTAGCGCCGGGGGCACGGCGATCAGCTTGCCGTCGTCACGTCTGGCCACGGCCTTGCAGTGCACATACGCCACATGCCGCCCGAGTTGGCGCGCCGCCACGGTGGCCGATTGGTCCTGCCACTGCCAGTTGCCGATGTCGAAGGTCATGGCGACGGGCAACCCCTGTGCTTCAACTGCCGTGAAAAAACGCTGCAGGGGTTCGATCCGTCCGCCCTGCAGGGTCTGGTCGTTTTCCACCAGCAGTTGCACCGGGCTTGTCGCCAATATTGGCGCCAGGGCCGAGAGGTCATGGGAATCGGTGAAGTGGCCGAGGGACACTTTCAGCCAGGACGAGCCGAACGCCTCGCAACGTTGCAAGGCGATCAGCAAAGCTGGATTGGGCCTGGGTTGGCCGGGCAGCCAAAGTTCGAGCGGCGATGAATAGATGCTTGCCAGCCCTTGAGCCCGGGCGCCAGCAGCCAGCTCGTCGGGCTGTTCGTGGGTGAACAGTTCCTCTCGCCATTCGATGCGCGAGGCGCCGGCGGCGGCCAGCAGTTCGACGAAGCTGCCTTGGCCGCGTTGGCGCACGAGGTCGGCGCCGAAGCTGGATAGGCTGATGGAAACGTGTGGTCTGGTCATTGTTGTTGTACCTCTGAAACCGGTTTCAGTTCTGTTCAAAAAAAGGGTTTTGCTTCAGGGCCGCTTCGCGAGCAGGCTCGCTCCCACAGGGGGCTCCAGTGCGACGCCGATCCAGTGTGGGAGCGAGCCTGCTCGCGAAGGGGCCAGCCCGATCACTGCGAACCTCCCCGCGTCGATCCGCGCTCAATCAACCGCGCCGCAAAATCCAGGGTCTGCACCGGCCCGTTGTCACCGCGCAAGCGCTTGAGCAGGCATTCGAATGCACGGGCGCCGATTTCGGCGGTGGGTTGGGCGAGGGCGGTGATGCCGCTGCCCACCAACGGGTACCAATCCAGGTCATCCAGGGCGATCAGGCCGATGTCGTTGAACAAATGGCAACCGAGGTCGCGCAGTACCTGAGTGGCGGCCAGTGCGGCGATGCCGTTGGCGCAGAACAGTGCCTTGGGGCCCCGGTCCGGCTGGGCGAGAAAGGTCTTGATGCGCGAAAGGAGTTGATCGCCGGTTTCCACCACGGCGCCGGCCAGGGCTGGACGCCTTTCGATGCCGGTCTTGAAACTCTCGACCCGTTCGATCCGCGAGCTCGTGCCATCGAATGGCTCGGTCACCAGCAGCAGGTCGCGGTAGCCTCGCTGGTCAAGGTGATCGAGGGCCATCTCGACGGCCGCCGGGTTGTCCAGCCCGACCAGGTCGGTGTCGAGCCGGTCGACCTTGCGATCCACCAGCACCATGGGCATTTCGCTGCGCAGCTCGAACAGTTCGTCGCGGTGATGACCCAGCGTGTTCACGATCAGCCCTTCGATGTTGTAGGCGCGCAACAGCGCCAGGTGCTGGCGTTCCTGCTCGTCATCACGGTCGGTGTTGCACACCACCAGGCTGTAGCCGTGGCGACGGCAAGCGGTTTCCACGCCATGCATCACGGCAATCGAATAAGGGTTGCGGATATCGGCCACGAGCATGCCGATCAGGCGGGTGCGCCCGCGCTTGAGGCCGCGGGCCATCTGGTTGGGCCGGTAGCCCAGCTCGTCGATCGCCTGCTCGATGCGCCGGGCGATGGCTTCGGAGAGCAGGGCGCGGTCTTCGCCAATAAAGCGCGAGACACTGGCCTTGGAAACCCCGGCGCGCTCGGCAACATCAAGCATGGTCACGCGGCTGCGCTGGGCGGCGGAGAAAGAAGTCACGGATTTAAACCTGCTTATTGGATTTATTAGCGGTTCTGAAACCGGTTTCAGGAAACACCAGAAGCTCAACGGGCGTCAAGGGCGGCGTGTCATAGGAGCGACCAACGGTGCTTCGCAGCAGCGGGGCCGTGGCGGCGCTTCAGGCAGGTCTTGTCAGAACCGGGCCAGGCAGGCGATTTGCAGCGCGCCAGGCCGTGTGTTTAGCTGCCTGACGTTCCCAGCCCCTTGACTGCCGAAGCCACCATGAACCTTACCCAGCCTCGTTTGAGATTGCTGTCGATATTGAGTGTGATCGTATTGGTGGTAGGCGGTACGTCCTACACCCTGTTTCGTCACAGCGGCGCGCCGCAAGACGAAGGTTTTGTCGCCGGGGAACTCAACGAAGGGGGCGTGGAAGACATCGGCACCCTGACGTTGCCCGAGGTGGAAAAGCGCCTCAACTATTTGCTTCAGGACACCGGGCAAACCCTGCGGTCCCTGGAGTTGGTGAGTGATGCGCAACTGAGCGTGTCCATCGAAACGAGCGAGTCTGCCGGCGAGCAGTCGTTGCAATACGAGCCGCTGTTTGTCCCGTTCACCAGCGCGCAGCTGAAAGCTGAACTGGCGACGATCCAAGGCCTGCGTTTTGCCCAGAGGCTGTTTGCCGATGGCTCCGAAGCAAGGCTCGACACCAGCAGCCTCGATCCGCTCTGGAAGCGCGCCGCCACCCCGGACGAGCCCGTGGCCGAGCGGTACCTGCCGCAACGCCTGCGCTTTCGTGATGGCAGCGAAAAAGCCTTCGCCGAACCCAAGGCACCCTCCGAAATTGAGTCGGACGACATGATCGCGTCCCATGACGCCTTCCTGATCGATGTCAACAAGCCATTGGCGAGTATCGGCCTGACGGTTGCTTACCGCAGCTATCCGGCGTTCAGGAAAGTGCAACTGGACAAGGATCAGCCGAAAGTGACGCTGGACGACGGACAATCCTTCCAGCTCACCGCCTTGGGCGACGCGAGCGCCTCCGTGCGCTTGAGTACGCCGAAGTCGTCGACCTTCGTCGTGCAGGGCCTGGACGGGACGGGCAAGGCGCTCTACAGCAACGGCAGCAGTTCGCGGACGTTTCCCTCCGAGAGCGATATCGCAGCGTTGCAGGATTATTACCAAGCGCTGCAGCAGACCAAGGATGATCTCAAGCAACTCAAGACCGGCCAGGCGGTGCAACAACAGCTGGAGCGCCTGACCGAAGCGCTTGTCGCCCAGGTGGGGCCGTTGAAAAACACCGAGGTCGAGTACCAGTTCGAGGCCACCCCGCAACGTATCGTCATTCATGTGCTCGAGCCGCTGGAAGACAACAGCGTTGAATTCGGCCAGGTCAACAACGTCCTTGCGCCACAGGCGCGTTACATCGCGCTTGACCGAGACACCGAGCGCTACGGCTTTATCGATGAGGCCGGCCAGTGGCTCATCAAGCCCCGTTGGGTACAGATACAGGACAGCCTGATGGCGGATGCCTACACGCTGTTTTCAGCCGCTAAGCCCAGCGACCCGGAGTCGGACGGGCAGGCGTTGCGCAGCCAGTTCGCCTATTTCCCCGCGGGCGGCAACAAGCTCGTCGATCTGCCATTCGAGTACATCGCCGAGGCATTGAGCGATGGCCTGCTGCTGGTGGAGCGAGAAACCAACGGCCCTTATGGGCTCTACGATGCCAGGAAGCATCGTTTCATCTTGCCGATGAAATTCGTCAACCCCACCGTGGCCGGCAAGGTGTTCATTGCTCGTCTCGGCAAACGCACCGATCTCATGGAAGGCCTTTACGGCGCCTATACCCTGGAGGGTAAGGAAATCCTGCCAGCGCAGTTTTCCGGCATCGAGCACAGCGAGGGTTACCTCTACGCCAGCTCCGCCGATCGAAGCCGGCAGGATGTCTACAACCTGGACGGCAAGCGGATCAACCCCGAGGGATACAACACGTCAGGTCGCTTCGTGGGGCAGCAACCGCTGCTCGTGCAGGAGGTTAAAAGCAAGAAGTTCGCGTTTATCAATCGCCAGGGCGCGCGACTGCCTATCAAGTTGCCCTATGACGAGGTGGAGCCGTTTTCCAACGGCATGGCGGTGGTCGGGCGCGATGGCAGCTACGGTGCCATCGACCTGGCCGGCAGGCTGAAGGTGCCGCTGGAGTACGACCGGCTCAACGCCTTCCAGACCCGCTACGCAGCCGCTACCCGGGCCGGTGGTGGTTCTGCCCTGGTGTTGATCAGTCAAGACAACAAACTGTTCAAGAAACTGGGCTCCTATACCAGCATGAAGGTGCCGGATAACGGCAATAACGCCCGTTATTATGTAAGGGGACCGGGTGATAGCGATGAATATCTGGTGTATGACGCGGATGGCAATCTGGTGAAGGACGGCGAATAAAGCCTCCGCCCCCCCCCTGTGGCGAGGGAGCTTGCTCCCGCTCGGCTGCGCAGCAGTCGCAAATCGGCCGGCGCGGTTTGCCTGCCGGATCTGTGGTGCCTGGTTTTGGGGTTGCTGCGCAACCCAGCGGGAGCAAGCTCCCTCGCCACGGGGAGCTCAGAGCTGGCTGATGTAAGTACCGGTTCCCTTCAGGATGTTCTGCAATGTCAGTTCGACTTCCGCCAGATCCGTCACGTTTGCGTCGTAGGTTATCTCCAGCACGTCATCACCATTGAGCGCATCGGCATCCGCCGCGGCGATTTCGATTTTCAACAAGGTACGGCTGAGGGTGACCTTGACGCCTTCCAGCGTCGAAGGCTCGCCGTCCAGGGTGATCTCCAGCTCGTCTTCGTCGGGATAGCGGGTCATCAGGAACATGTCGCCCTGGTTGCTGTGGCAGCACAGCATGGCCATGTTGTCCTCTTCTTCGTCGCACGGGTTGGCGATCAGCAGGGCGGTGGTCATTTGCATGGGGAGGGCTCCTGGCTCGATGAGCCTTGCGGGGGCGAAAACGGGAATTCTGCCAGTCCGGACGATTTTCTGCAGGATTACCACCTTCGGGTGCCGTTTGGGCTCCAGGCTGCTAGGGTTGTTCGATGCGGAGCGGTCATAACGCTTGCCGATGACCGAATATGTCGCAGCGTTGCAAGCAGGCACATTGTCGCACTCGTTAAGCTGCGCAACGGATGTGCACCTGCAAAGGCCACCCGAGGGTGTTTTTTGCAGGTGTCCATGACATGGAATTACATGGAAAAGGATGTGACCTGCGGGTCTCGTCCAGCTTCACCCACCTGTCATCCTGTTTCCTCTGCCCGAGAATCAGGAACAGGATGGCCGACGGCCCCGAAAGGGGTTGCACGCGACGCTACCATCAATAACAAGCCCAAGCGGAGTACCACAGATGGCGTTCTTCACCGCAGCCAGCAAAGCCGACTTCCAGCACCAACTGCAAGCGGCACTGGCGCAGCACATCAGTGAACAGGCACTGCCACAAGTGGCGCTGTTCGCTGAACAATTCTTCGGCATCATTTCCCTCGATGAACTCACCCAGCGCCGGTTGTCCGACCTCGCCGGCTGCACCCTGTCCGCCTGGCGCCTGCTTGAGCGCTTTGATCACGCGCAACCGCAGGTGCGTGTCTACAACCCCGATTATGAACGTCACGGCTGGCAGTCGACCCACACCGCCGTCGAAGTGCTGCACCACGACCTGCCATTTCTGGTGGACTCGGTCCGCACCGAGCTGAACCGTCGCGGCTACAGCATCCATACCCTGCAAACCACCGTCCTGAGCGTGCGTCGCGGCAGCAAGGGCGAGTTGCTGGAAATCCTGCCCAAAGGCACCCAGAGCGACGACGTGCTGCAAGAGTCGTTGATGTACCTGGAGATCGACCGCTGCGCCAATGCCGCTGAACTCAATGTCCTGAGCAAGGAACTTGAGCAGGTGCTGGGCGAAGTGCGCGTGGCCGTGGCCGATTTCGAGCCGATGAAAGCCAAGGTCCGGGAAATCCTCGCGAGCCTGGACAACAGCGCCTACACCACCGATGCCGACGAAAAAGCCGAAATCAAGAGCTTCCTGGAATGGCTGGTGGGCAACCACTTCACTTTCCTCGGCTACGAAGAGTTCGTGGTTCGCGATGAAGCCGACGGCGGCCACATCGAATACGATCCTGAATCGTTCCTCGGCCTGACCAAATTGCTGCGCGCCGGCCTGACCGCCGAAGACCTGCGCATCGAAGACTACGCGGTCAATTACCTGCGCGAACCGACCGTGTTGTCGTTCGCCAAGGCCGCGCACCCAAGCCGCGTGCACCGTCCGGCCTACCCGGACTACGTGTCGATCCGTGAAATCGACGCCAACGGCAAGGTCATCAAGGAATGCCGTTTCATGGGTCTGTACACCTCTTCGGTGTACGGCGAAAGCGTGCGGGTCATTCCGTATATCCGTCGCAAGGTCGAGGAAATCGAACGTCGTTCGGGCTTCCAGGCCAAGGCGCACCTGGGCAAGGAACTGGCCCAGGTGGTCGAAGTGCTGCCCCGTGACGACCTGTTCCAGACCCCGGTGGACGAGCTGTTCAGCACGGTGATGTCCATCGTGCAGATCCAGGAACGCAACAAGATCCGCGTGTTCCTGCGCAAGGACCCGTACGGTCGTTTCTGCTACTGCCTGGCCTATGTGCCGCGTGATATCTACTCCACCGAAGTGCGCCAGAAGATCCAGCAAGTGCTGATGGATCGCCTGAAAGCCTCGGACTGCGAGTTCTGGACGTTCTTCTCCGAATCCGTACTGGCTCGCGTGCAACTGATCCTGCGCGTGGACCCGAAAAACCGTCTCGACATCGACCCGGTCCTGCTGGAAAAAGAAGTCGTGCAGGCCTGCCGCAGTTGGAAGGACGACTACGCCAGCCTGGTGATCGAGAGCTTCGGCGAAGCCCAGGGCACCAACGTGCTGTCGGACTTCCCGAAAGGCTTCCCGGCCGGCTACCGCGAGCGTTTTGCCGCGCACTCGGCCGTAGTGGACATGCAACACCTGCTGAGCCTGAATGAAACCAATCCGCTGGTGATGAGCTTCTACCAGCCGTTGGGCCAGGTGTCCGGCCAGCGTGAGCTGCACTGCAAGCTGTATCACGCCGACACGCCGCTGGCGCTGTCCGACGTGCTGCCAATCCTGGAAAACCTCGGCCTGCGCGTGCTGGGCGAATTCCCGTATCGCCTGCGCCACACCAACGGCCGCGAGTTCTGGATTCACGATTTCGCGTTCACCGCCGCCGAAGGCCTCGACCTCGACATCCAGCAGCTCAACGACACCCTGCAGGACGCCTTTGTCCACATCGTCCGTGGCGATGCCGAGAACGATGCGTTCAACCGCCTGGTGCTGACTGCCGGCCTGCCATGGCGCGACGTGGCGTTGCTGCGTGCCTACGCCCGTTACCTGAAGCAGATCCGCCTGGGCTTCGACCTCGGCTACATCGCCAGCACCTTGAACAACCACACCGATATCGCGCGCGAGCTGACCCGGTTGTTCAAGACGCGTTTCTACCTGGCGCGCAAGCTCAGCGGCGATGACCTGGAAGACAAGCAACAGCGTCTGGAACAGGCGATCCTCACGGCCCTCGACGATGTGCAGGTGCTCAATGAAGACCGCATCCTGCGTCGTTACCTGGACCTGATCAAGGCGACCCTGCGGACCAACTTCTACCAGACCGACGCCAACGGCCATAACAAGTCGTACTTCAGCTTCAAGTTCAACCCGCACCTGATTCCGGAACTGCCGAAGCCGGTGCCCAAGTTCGAGATCTTCGTCTACTCGCCACGGGTCGAAGGCGTGCACTTGCGTTTCGGCAACGTCGCTCGCGGTGGCCTGCGCTGGTCCGACCGCGAGGAAGACTACCGCACCGAAGTGCTCGGCCTGGTAAAAGCCCAGCAAGTGAAGAACTCGGTGATCGTGCCCGTGGGCGCCAAGGGCGGTTTCCTGCCGCGTCGCCTGCCACTGGGTGGCAGCCGGGACGAGATCGCGGCCGAGGGCATCGCCTGCTACCGCATCTTCATTTCGGGTCTGCTGGACATCACCGACAACCTGAAGGACGGCGCCCTGGTGCCGCCGGCCAACGTCGTGCGGCATGACGATGATGACCCGTACCTGGTGGTGGCGGCCGACAAAGGCACCGCGACCTTCTCCGACATCGCCAACGGCATTGCCATCGACTACGGCTTCTGGCTGGGTGACGCGTTCGCCTCCGGCGGTTCGGCCGGCTACGACCACAAGAAAATGGGCATCACCGCCAAGGGCGCGTGGGTTGGCGTACAGCGTCACTTCCGCGAGCGCGGCATCAACGTGCAGGAAGACAGCATCACCGTGGTGGGCGTCGGCGACATGGCCGGCGACGTGTTCGGCAACGGCTTGCTGATGTCCGACAAGCTGCAACTGGTCGCGGCCTTCAACCACCTGCACATCTTCATCGACCCGAACCCTACGCCTGCCAGCAGTTTCGCCGAGCGCAAGCGTCTGTTCGATCTGCCGCGTTCGGCCTGGACCGACTACGACACCAGCATCATGTCCGAAGGTGGCGGTATCTTCTCGCGTAGCGCGAAGAGCATCGCGATTTCGCCGCAGATGAAAGAGCGCTTCGACATCAAGGCCGACAAGCTGACCCCGACCGAACTGCTGAACGCCTTGCTCAAGGCGCCGGTGGACCTGTTGTGGAACGGTGGTATCGGCACCTACGTCAAGGCCAGCACCGAAAGCCACGCCGATGTCGGCGACAAGGCCAACGATGCGCTGCGCGTGAACGGTAACGAGCTGCGCTGCAAAGTGGTGGGCGAGGGCGGCAACCTGGGCATGACCCAGCTCGGTCGCGTCGAGTTCGGCCTGCATGGCGGTGCCACCAACACCGACTTCATCGATAACGCCGGTGGCGTGGACTGCTCCGACCACGAAGTGAACATCAAGATCCTGCTCAACGAAGTGGTGCAGGCCGGCGACATGACCGACAAGCAACGCAACCAGTTGCTGGCGAGCATGACCGACGAAGTCGGCGGCCTGGTGTTGGGCAACAACTACAAGCAGACCCAGGCCCTGTCCCTGGCGGCGCGTCGCGCCTTTGTGCGGATCGCCGAATACAAGCGTCTGATGAACGATCTGGAAGCCCGTGGCAAGCTGGACCGTGCCATCGAGTTCCTGCCGACCGAAGACCAACTGGCCGAACGTGTCGCTGCAGGCCAGGGCCTGACCCGTGCCGAGCTTTCGGTACTGATCTCCTACAGCAAGATCGATCTCAAGGAAGCGCTGCTCAATTCCCTGGTGCCGGACGATGACTACCTGACCCGCGACATGGAGACGGCTTTCCCGCCAACGCTGGTGAGCAAGTTCTCCGAAGCGATGCGTCGCCATCGCCTGAAGCGCGAGATCGTCAGCACCCAGATCGCCAACGACCTGGTCAACCACATGGGCATCACGTTCGTCCAGCGGTTGAAAGAGTCGACCGGCATGAGCCCGGCGAACGTGGCCGGTGCTTATGTAATCGTTCGGGACATCTTCCATCTCCCGCACTGGTTCCGTCAGATCGAAGCCCTGGACCACCAGGTTTCCGCCGACGTGCAACTGGAGCTGATGGACGAGCTGATGCGCCTGGGCCGTCGCGCCACGCGCTGGTTCCTGCGCAGCCGCCGCAACGAGCAGAATGCTGCCCGTGACGTCGCTCACTTCGGTCCGCACCTGGCGGCGTTGGGCCTCAAGCTCGACGAACTGCTGGAAGGCCCGACCCGCGAAGGCTGGCAGACCCGCTACCAGGCCTACGTGGCCGCCGGCGTGCCGGAGTTGCTGGCGCGCATGGTTGCCGGCACCACGCACCTGTACACCTTGCTGCCGATCATCGAGGCGTCCGACGTCACCGGCCAGAACGCCGCCGATGTGGCCAAGGCCTACTTCGCCGTGGGCAGTGCGCTGGACATCACTTGGTACCTGCAACAGATCAGCGCCTTGCCGGTTGAAAACAACTGGCAGGCCCTGGCCCGTGAAGCGTTCCGCGATGACATCGACTGGCAGCAGCGGGCGATCACCATCTCGGTCCTGCAGGAAGGCGACGGTAGCCAGGACGTGGAAACCCGTCTGGCGCTGTGGCTGGAGCAGCACCGCGAGATGGTCGAGCGCTGGCGCGCCATGCTGGTGGACATCCGTGCCGCCAGTGGTACCGACTACGCCATGTACGCAGTCGCCAACCGCGAACTGCTCGACCTGGCGTTGAGCGGTCAGGCGGTCGTCACGGCCAACTGATACACCGCTGAATAAAGAAGCCCCGCCTCGAGAGAAGCGGGGCTTTTTTATTGGTTTTCAAACAGTTCGCACAAAGCTGAGTGTTCCAGCGTGAAGCTGATAAGATTTGGTTAACTCATTAACTATTTTTCCGCGAAAACATGTCATGCCCAAACCCCGGCAATCCCTGACCTTGACCCTGCTGCAGGCCCGTGAAGCAGCCATGGCTTTTTTCCGTCCATCGCTGAACCAGCACGGATTGACCGAGCAACAGTGGCGGGTCATCCGCATCCTAAGCCAGCATGACGAGCTGGAAATCAATCGCCTGGCCGAACTGGCCTGTATCCTCAAGCCGAGCATGACCGGCGTACTGGTACGCATGGAAGCAGCGGGCATGGTCGTGCGGCGCAAGGCCGAGCAGGACCAGCGCCGCGTGCTGGTGCGCCTGGCACCCCAGGGCCAGGCATGCTTCGACTCGATGAGCCAGAGCATGGAGGAAAATTACCAGCGTCTGCAGGGGCGGTTGGGGGAGGAGAAATTGCAGACGTTGTTGGGGTTGCTTGATGACCTCAAGACAATCAAACGCTAGAAGGCGCGAGTGGATGTGCTTTTGTGGCGAGGGAGCTTGCTCCCGCTGGACTGCGCAGCAGTCCCCTCGATCTGCCGACCCGGAGTGTCTGGTTCATCCTGGTAGCTGATCCAGAGGCCGCTGCGCAGCCTGGCGGGAGCAAGCTCCCTCGCCACGGGGGGAACATTGAATCAATAGACACCGCCGGTCGATGGTCTTGGGGTGTTCTTGAATGTTGCAGCCAACGCCTGTAACCCACGCATCAGCACCGTCGTGTCCACGCCCACGGCGACAAAGGCTGCGCCGAGTTCGATGTAGCGTCGGGCGAGTGTCTCGTCGGCGCTGAGGATCCCGGCCGCTTTGCCCGCCTGGCGAATGCGCGCGATGGCGTCCTCGATGGCGGCTTGCACTTGCGGGTGGCCGGGATTGCCGCGATGGCCCATCGATGCGCTCAAGTCCGCTGGGCCGATGAACACCCCGTCGACGCCCTCGACGGCGGCGATGGCGTCCAGGTTGGCGAGTCCCTCGCAGCTCTCGATCTGCACCAGCAGGCACATCTGCTCATCGGCGTGGTCGAGGTAGCCGGCAATGCTGTTCCAGCGCGAGGCCCGGGCCAGTGCGCTGCCGACGCCGCGTACACCGTGGGGCGGGTAATGCATGGCGCGCACCAGTTCGCTGGCTTGGGCGGCGCTTTCCACCATCGGCACCAGCAGCGTTTGCGCGCCGATATCGAGCAGTTGCTTGATCAGCGCCGTGTCGCCTATAACCGGGCGAATCACCGGTTGGCCGGGGTAGGGCGCGATGGCCTGGAGCTGGCCGAGCACGGTGCGCAGGTCGTTGGGCGCGTGTTCACCGTCGATCAGCAACCAATCGAATCCGGCGTTGGCTGCCAGCTCCGCGCAGTAGGCGTCGGCCAGGCCCAGCCACAGGCCGATTTGTGCTTCACCGCTGCGCAGGCGTTGCTTGAAGGTATTGACGGGCATGTCCATGAGAAGTCTCCGGTCAGACGAAACGGCAAGCGATGGAGCCAAGCATGTCGTAGTCGACATGGAAGGTATCGCCCGGATTGGCCGCCACCGGGCGGGTGAAAGAGCCGCCCAGGATGATCTGGCCCGGCTGCAGCGTGACGTCGTAGGCCGCCAGTTTGTTCGCCAGCCAGGCCACGCCCTTGGCCGGGTGATTGAGCACCGCCGCCGACACGCCGGACTCTTCGATCACGCCGTTGCGATAGAGCACTGCCGGCACTTTGCGCAGGTCGATCTCGGTGGGCCGCACGGCACGGCCGCCCATGACCACGCCGGCATTGGCGGCGTTGTCGGAAATGGTATCGAAGACCTTGCGGGTGACCTTGGTCTGCGGGTCGATCTGCTGGATACGCGCATCGATGATTTCCAGCGCCGGAATCACCCATTCGGTGGCATCAAGCACGTCGAACAGCGTCACGTTCGGGCCTTTGAGCGGCTTGCCGAGAATGAACGCCAGTTCGACTTCCACGCGCGGCACGATGAAGCGTTCGAACGGAATGTCGCTGCCTTCATCGAAAAACATGTCGTCCAGCAGCGCGCCATAATCCGGTTCGGTGATATTCGACGAGACCTGCATCGCGCGGGAAGTCAGGCCGATCTTGTGGCCGACCAGCTTGCGCCCGTCGTTGATTTTTTGCGCGACCCAGGCGCGCTGGATAGCGTAGGCGTCATCGATGGTGATGCCTGGATGGTCGAGGGAAAATTGCCGCACCTGTTCACGGGAGCGTTCGGCTTGGTCAAGACGCGCGGCGGCTTGCTGGATGAGGCTTTGATCGAGCATGACAAGGGTCTCTATTGTGGATTGACGATGGCTGCCCGGGTGCGCAGCACCAACAGGCCACCCAGGGCGATGAGCAGTGCCAGGACGTAAAGGGCCAGGCTGGCGCTCTGGGTGGTGTCGCGCATCCAGCCGATCAGGTAGGGCGCGAAGAACGAAGCGATGCTGCCGAAGGAACTGATCAGTGCGATGCCGGCGGCCTGGGTGCTGTTGGACAGGAACGCCGGTGGCAGTTGCCAGAACATCGGCAACGCGGCACTGGCGCCCATGCCGGCGAGGATCAGGCCGCCCAGCACCAGAGTCGGATTGGCCGGGGAAAGCCCGGCGACGGCAATGCCGGCCGCCGCCATCAACAGCGGCACGCACAGGTGCCAGCGGCGTTCGCGGTGGTGATCGGACGAGCGTCCGCAACCGATCATGAAGAAACAGCCGGCCAGGTAAGGCACGGCGCTGAGCAGCCCGACCTTGCCATCGCTGCCGATGACGGCGCCATGGATCAGGGTGGGCATCCAGAACGCCAGGGTGTTGACCGCCAGCATCACCGCGAAATACACCGCCACCAGCAGCCAGACCTGCGGGTTGCCGAGAATGGCCGAGAACGAGGTAATGGATTTGCGCTGTTCTTCGTGGCTCAGTTGCGCACGCAGTTGCTGCTTGGCGTCGGCGCTGAGCCAGTTGACCGTCTCGAAGCTGTCGGGCAGGCACTTGAGCACCACCAGGCCGAGCAGGATCACCGGCAAGCCTTCGATGATGAACATCCATTGCCAGCCGCGCAGGCTGCCGAAGTCATGGAAATGTTCCAGTATGCCGCCTGACAACGGCCCGCCGATCACGCCCGCCATCGGCACCGCAATGGCAAACAGCGCCGTGACCTGGGCCCGGCGCCGCGCCGGGTACCAACGGTTGAGAAAAACCAGGATGCCCGGGAAGAACCCGGCCTCGGCCACGCCCAGCAGAAAGCGCAACACGTAGAATCCGCTGGCGCTTTCGATGAGGAACATGCCGGTCGACAACGCGCCCCAGACCACCATCAGCGTGGCGATCCAGCGACGCGGGCCGACCCGGTCCAGGGCCATGTTGCTCGGCACGCCGAACAGCGCATAGGCGATGAAGAACAGGCCGGCGCCGAAGCCATAGACCGTGTCGCTGAATTGCAGGTCGGCGCTCATCTGCATCTTGGCGAAGCCGATGTTGATGCGGTCCAGGTGGGCAAAGAGGTAGCAGACCAGCAACAGCGGCATCAGCCGCCAGGTGATGCTGGCATGGGTGCGGTCGTGCGCGAGGGTGCCGGCGGTGTCGGCAGTATTGGCTGTGCTCATGATCTTGTACTTTTTGTCTGAGAGGCCGATGGGGCGAACGGGCTAGCTGGGCTGGCCCTTGAGAAAGGCGTGGACGTTGTTGGCCTTGAAGTTGAGCTGCTCGTGCAGCTCGATCATCTCGAACGACAACGCCAGCAGGCGTTGGGCCTGCAAGTCGGCGAAGTGCGTGGTGATCAGTTCGAAAAGTTTTTCCGCGATCTTTTGCCGGGTAGCCAGGTCGCGACCATGGCCGACCTTGAGCGTCATATGGACAAAGGCGTAATCGTGCTTGCCGTCGGCCATGCGCCAGGTGTCCAGGCGCACGCCACGGCTGCGGATGCCGCCCAAGGGAAACACGCCGCTGTCGCCTAGCAACAGGTGGACCTTTTCAAACAGGCCGGGCAGGTCGGCCTGCTGCTCGATGTTATCGGTGTATTCCGCGATGAAATGGGGCATGGGGGCCTCCTGCGTCGGCAGCTTCGAGTTGTAAGCGGCAAGCGGCAAGTTGAGGCGATCAGCTTGAGCTTGCGGCTGTTGTTCAGACTGGAAAAATCGCGTTGATCTGGCCGGTGCCGGAGCTGCCGAAGGGCTCGGTGATGATTTCGGCGGGTTTGGCGTAGTCCGGCCCGCCGAGCAGCCCCAGCAGCATCGCCGTGTCGTGCATCTTGCCTTCGCCGAAGCAGTGTTCGGCGTAGTCCGGCAGCATGGCGCAGAACTCTTTCCAGCGGCCTTCGCGCCACAACTTCACGACGTGCAGATCGACCTGCTTGTCGAATTCCCGCGTCCAGTTGTGGATGTTGGCTTCGGCGTTGCGGTCGTCGGAGAAACGGTGGGACAGCGAGCCGGAGGCCAGGACCAGGACCTTGCGGTCGCTCTTCTCGATGGCCCGGCGCACGGCGGCGCCGAAGGCAAAGCTGTCCTGCAGGCGGTGCCAGGCGCACCAGGCGGCAATCGACACCACGTTGAATTTCTGCTGCGCCGGTACATCCATGTGCATGTAGCGCATCGGCACCAAGGTGCCGTATTCCAGCTCGAGGCTGGGGATGTCGTGGGCCAGGGTTCTTATATCGGCGGCATTGGCCTCGGCGGCGATCAACTCGCCCAGCTCCGGACAACCCGGGTATTCGTACTCCATGTTCTTGATGAAGTGCGGCAGTTCGTTGCTGGTGTAGATGCCTTTGAAATGCGCGCCGCTGTTGACGTGATAAGCGCTGTTGACCAGCCAGTGCACGTCGAACACCACGGCGGTATCGGCGCCGAGTTCACGGGCGCGACGGCCGATTTCCTTGTGCCCGGCAATCGCTGCCGCGCGGCAGCCATGATGCTTGCCGGGCAGCTCGGACAGGTACATCGAGGGAACGTGGCAGATTTTCGCAGCCAGGACGACTTCGCCCATGATGATTCTCCTGAAATGTTGTTCTTGTTGATCTTCAAAACGCTGAATCAGGTCTTGCCGATGAGCTCCCTCGCCACGGGGCCATCGTCGCCAAGGAGGCTTGGGCTACACCCCCCACCGCGGAATGTGATGGCTGCCCATGGAGATGCACACGTTCTTGATCTCGGCGAATACTTCGAAGCTGTACTGTCCGCCTTCGCGGCCGGTTCCGGAACCCTTTACGCCACCGAAAGGCTGGCGCAGGTCGCGCACGTTCTGGCTGTTGATGAACACCATGCCGGCCTCGATGCCATGAGCCAGGCGATGGGCCTTGCCGATGTCCTGGGTCCAGATATAGGAGGCCAGGCCATATTCGGTAGCGTTGGCCAACCGCAACGCCTCGGCCTCGTTCTTGAACGGAATCAGGCATACCACCGGGCCGAAGATTTCTTCCTGGGCGATGCGCATGTTGTTGTTCACGTCGGCGAACACCGTCGGCTGGATGAACTGGCCGCGACTCAGATGCGCCGGCAGATTGGCCGGACGCTCCAGGCCACCGGCGAGCAGGGTGGCGCCTTCTTCGATACCGATCCTGATGTAGCCGGTGACCTTGTCATAATGGGCCTGGGTGATCATCGAGCCGACCTGGGTCTTGGGGTCCTGCGGGTCGCCGACGATCAGGCGTCTGGCGCGGGCGGCGAACTCGGCTACGAATTGTGGGTAGACACTTTCCTGGATGAAGATCCGGCTGCCGGCGGTGCAGCGCTCGCCGTTCAACGAGAAGATGGTGAACAGTGCCGCGTCGAGGGCACGGTCAAGATCGGCATCTTCGAAAATCAGTACCGGTGACTTGCCGCCCAGTTCCATCGAGTACTTTTTAAGGCCAGCGGTCTGCATGATTTTCTTGCCGGTGGCGGTGCCGCCGGTGAAAGAAATCGCCCGCACGTCCGGGTGACGCACCAACGCATCGCCGGCCGTGGCGCCGTAGCCCTGGATCACGTTGAGCACCCCGTTGGGAATGCCGGCCTCGACGGCCAGGCGCCCGAGTTCGTTGGCGGTCAGCGGTGACAGCTCGGACATTTTCAGCACGGCGGTATTGCCCAGTGCCAGGCATGGCGCGGTCTTCCAGGTCGCGGTCATGAACGGCACGTTCCACGGCGAGACCAAGGCGCAGACACCCACCGGCTGGTACAGGGTGTAGTTGAGCATCTGGTCGTCGACCGGGTAGGTGTGACCGTCCATCCGGGTGCAGACTTCGGCGAAGAAATCGAAGTTGTGCGAGGCCCTTGGGATCAGCACGTTCCTGGTCTGGTGGATCGGCAAGCCGGTGTCGAGGGTTTCCAGTTCGGCCAGTTTCGGCACGTTCTGTTCGATCAGCTCGCCGAGTTTGCGCATCAGCCGGGCCCGTTCTTTTGCCGGGGTGTTGGCCCATTTCGGAAACGCTGCCTTGGCCGCCGCGACTGCCTGGGCGACTTCCTCGGCGCCACCGCTGGCGACTTCGCCAATGGCCTCGCCGGTGGCGGGGTTGTAGTTGACGAAGACGTCTTTGCTCTCGACCTCACGGCCATCGATCCAGTGTTTGATCATGCTGCTCAAGCCTCTTTCCGGGACGCGAAGAACTCGGCTTCGCTGACGATTGTGTTGACCAGGCGACCGACGCCTTCCACTTCCACGACCACTTCATCGCCCGGCACCACATCGGCCAGGCCTTCGGGCGTGCCGGTGGCGATCATGTCGCCGGGTTGCAGGGTCATGAAGCTGGACAGGTATTCGATGAGGTAGGGAATGTCGAAGATCATGTCCTTGGTGCTGCCTTGCTGGCGCAACTCGCCATTGATCCAGGTGCGCAAGGTCAGGTTGCCGGGGTCGGCTACATCGGCAACGTCGACGATGTACGGACCGACCGGTGTCGTGGCGTCACGGTTCTTCACCCGCAGGTTGGGGCGGTAGTAGTTTTCCAGGTAGTCGCGGATCGCGTAGTCGTTGCAGACGGTGTAGCCGGCCAGGTAGTCCAGCGCGTCCTCACGCTTGACGTTGCGCGCCGGTTTGCCGATGACCGCCACCAGCTCGCACTCGTAGTGCATGTAGGCAACGTTGTCGGGGCGCCAGGTGATCTGGTTGTGGCCGGTGTAGGTGCCGGGGGACTTGATGAAGGCCAGCGGTTCGGTCGGCGGCTTGAACGCCAACTCCGCAGCGTGATCGGCATAGTTCAGGCCCAGGGCGAACATGCTGCCGGTGGCCGGGGGCAGCCACTGCACCTGGTTTTCGGCCAGCAGCCGACCGTCGGCCAGGCGCACGGCGTTATCGTGCTCGACCGTGACGGCGTGGACCCGGCCTTCAAAGTGAATGCGTGCGCGTTTCATGAGGCGGCTCCTGTTTGCTCGGCGACGATGGTATTGACGAGTCGGCCGATGCCGCTGATGTCCACTTCGACGCGATCGCCGGGCAGTACATCGACCCGGCCCTCGGGCGTGCCGGTGATCAAGACATCGCCGGCATGCAGGGTCATGAACTCGCTGATCTCGGCGATCAAGCGGGGGATGTCGCGAACGAAATTGGCCGTGTTGTTCTGCTGGCGAACCTCGCCGTTGACGTACAGCGTGACCGCCAGGCTGTGGGGGTCGGCCACGTCGGCGCTGGGCACCAGGTCGGGACCGATGGCGCAAAAGCCATCCCGGCACTTGGCCTTGACGGCGGGGCGGTAGTAGCTGTCCTCCGGCAGGCTGAATTCATTGACCACCATGTAGCCGGCCACGTAGTTCAACGCCTCGTCGGCGCTGACGCGGCTGGCGGACTTGCCCATCACTACACCCAAGGCCGGCCCGGGTTGCAAGCGCTCGCCCTGGCCTGGATGAATCACCTCGGCCTCGTGCTGGTTGCGGGTGTTCGGCGTCTTGATGAACAGCACGGGCTTGAGCGGCGGCTTCTGGTAAGGCGCTTGCTCGAACTCGGCGAGGCGCTGCTTCAGCAGCCCCTGGTAGTTCAGCGCGACCCCGAACAGGGTGCCGGTCGCGACGTCATGCAGGGCACGGCTCATGCTTGTCTCCTGGGATGGCAGAGACCAGTGCTCTGCGGATATTGTTAACGTGTTAACAGTTATAATTAAGATGTTAACTATCGTCAAGCGTGGCAGAATCTTCCGGCACTGGTTGCCCTGCCGATTTCGGCGCAGCATGAGCGCAGGCAGTGGCCTGAATCAGAATAAAAACGAGTAATGCGTGATGACCGAACGGCAGCCGATCCCGAACATCAACATTGGCCAGGTGTACGACCAGCGCTACAGCGATGCCGAAGTGCATTACGACCGGCTCGCCAACCTGGCCGGCTTTTTTGGGCGCAACATGCCGGTCCATCGGCATGACCGGTTCTTCCAGGTTCACTACGTCAAGAGCGGCACCGTGCGGGTGTATCTGGATGATCGGCAATACGTCGAATCAGGGCCGATGTTTTTTCTCACGCCGCCGACCATCCCCCACGCTTTTGTTACCGAAGCCGACAGCGACGGACACGTACTGACGGTGCGTCAGCAACTGGTGTGGCAATTGATCGATGCCGATCCGAGCCTGGCGCCGGCGGGCGTGCAGATGCCGGCGTCCTGCGTCGCGCTGGCGCAGTTGGGGCCGGAGCAGACGGGGGAGGTGCGGCGGCTGGACTGCCTGTTCGAGGAATTGAGCGAAGAGGTGACGGCCGGGCGGCCGGGGCGCAGCGCGGCGCTGGACGGCTTGACGCGGCTGATCATGATCAGCCTGCTGCGGCTGTGCTCCAACTCCCTGGAAGCCAGGCCGGCGCGGCATGAAGACCTGAAGATCTTCCACCGTTTTAATGAGTTGATCGAAGCGCATTATTTCCAGCACTGGCCCCTGTCGCGTTATGCCGCGGACATTGGCGTGACCGAGGCGCGCCTCAACGACGTGTGTCGACGAATCGCCGACCTGCCTTCCAAGCGCTTGATCATGGAGCGCCTGATGCAGGAGGCCAAGCGGCTGCTGTTGTTCACCGGTAGCTCGGCCAATGAAATCTGCTACCAACTCGGCTTCAAGGACCCCGCGTATTTCAGCCGGTTTTTCCAGCGTTACGCCAGGCTGACACCGGGGGAATATCGGCAACGGCAGTCGGGCATGTTGTTCAAATAGGTCGACTAACCCGTGGCGAGGGAGCTTGCTCCCGCTCGGCTGCGTAGCAGTCGTAAAGCCTGCCAATGCATTTCGTCCTGGACAGCGGGGTTGAATGGTTTTGGGGTCGCTTCGCGGCCCAGCGGGAGCAAGCTCCCTCGCCACAAAAGCGAGGCGCTTGCAGCAGCCTGCCGGCGACACTAAGCTGCCGACTCGCCCATCCATACAGTTAGAACATGGCCAACCCGAGACCTTCACTGACGCTGACTCTGCTGCAAGCCCGCGAAGCGGCGATGGCTTTTTTTCGTCCGGCGCTGAACCAGCATGATCTTACGGAGCAGCAGTGGCGGGTGATCCGCATTCTGCACCAGCAGGGTGAGTTGGAGAGCCACCAGCTCGCCCATCAGGCCTGCATTCTCAAGCCCAGCATGACCGGCGTGCTCACTCGCCTGGAGCGCGACGGGCTGGTGCGGCGGCAGAAATCCAGCCAGGACCAGCGTCGGGTTTTTGTTGGCCTGACCGAGCGCGGCCAGCAGTGTTTTGTGTCCATGAGCGAAGGCATGGAAAGCAACTACCGGCGGATCGAGGAACAGTTCGGCGAAGAAAAAATGCAGCAACTGCTGGGTTTGCTCAATGAGTTGAAAAACATCAAGCCTTGAGCCTTTGCCCTTAGAGCTTTTCGTGGCGAGGGAGCTTGCTCCCGCTGGGCTGCGCAGCAGCCCCAAAACCATTCAACCCGGTTCTCCAGGAAAAACCGGCTGGCAGGTTGACGACTGCTGCGCAGCCGAGCGGGAGCAAGCTCCCTCGCCACAACAGCGCTTTCATGCGGTGCTGCGTTCACGCAGCTCCTGCAACCGATCAGCCCCGCCTTCAGCCACGCGATTCTGAATCAGACGATCAGAGCCACCCTCAGCCAGCTGCTGCGCAGCCTGGCCATGGGAAAGGGAGCTCTTTGCCGAGGCCGCCGTCGACAAGCCGATACCGCCAACCAGCGTCAGGGCAATTGCGAGGGATGAAAGTTTCGAGAAATTGAACATGGTGATTCTCCTTGCGCGTTATTGAGTGGGCCGTGGCAGCGCCTGTGTGCTGCTGTCCGGTGTGTGCAGTTAAACGCGCAGGTGTATCGGCGATGTGTGCCGGGAAGGCGTGAAATCGGCGAATTCGTATCAATTCGCTGCCCATATACACAGCGATACAAATCCCCCGTGACCAGCGGGTTAGACCCCGTAATCCACTGACCAGTGACCGATAATCGCACGCTAGTTCCGTCTTGATTCGTGCTCAGGCCCCGCAAGGTTATTGACCGGATTAACTGGGTAGTACATTTTAGCTGGCACTCAGCCTCGCCATGCCCAGGCAAGGCCATAATAAAAAACAGAGGTCCTCATGCGCTCCCGTCCAATGGCTTTCGCCCCGTCCCACGCCTCCAGCTCCGGTATCTGCCGGGACGTTTCAGTTTCGATCCGATAGCGCACGCGTTTGCGCTCTGTCGCGCCGGATACATGTCGGCGCTCGGTCAACCTGTGAGGTCTTCAAGATGACAAAAGTCGTCGATTTGTATTTCAAGCTGCTGAAGCTGCTGATTGTCCTGTGCATGGTCGCGATGATCGTGCTGGTGTTTGGCAACGTCGTGCTGCGCTATGCGTTCAACTCCGGCATCAGCGTTTCGGAAGAACTGTCGCGCTGGTTCTTCGTCTGGATGATTTTCCTCGGCGCCCTGGTGGCGCTCAAGGACCGCGCCCATCTGGGCATGAACAGCCTGGTCAAGCGCTTGCCGCCCGCCGGCAAGCGTGCCTGCCTGGTCATCAGCCATCTGCTGATGCTGTATATCTGCGGCTTGATCGTCAGCGGCAGCTGGCAACAGGCGGTGATCAACCTGGACGTGGTCGCGCCGGCTTCGGGTCTGTCGATGGCGTTGTTCTACGCCGCCGGCCTGGTGTTCGGCGTCAGCGCCACCGTCATTTTGCTGTATGAACTGTACCTGGCGCTGTTCGGTAAACTCGCGGATGACGAGCTGGTGATGGTCGAAGCCAGCGATGCTTCGGCAGCCAACCACGACACCCTCAAAGGTAGCCGCCCATGACCTTGGCCATTTTCCTCGGGTCGTTGATGGGCAGCATGGCGCTGGGTATGCCGATTGCCTTTGCCTTGCTGGTGGTCAGCGTCGCGCTGATGTTCTACCTGGACCTGTTCGATGCCCAGATCATTGCGCAGAACCTGCTCAATGGCGCTGATAGCTTTCCGTTGATGGCCGTGCCGTTCTTCATGCTCGCCGGTGAGGTCATGAATGTCGGCGGCCTGTCCAAGCGCATCGTCAACATTGCCATGGCGCTGGTGGGGCACAAGCGCGGAGGCCTGGGTTATGTCGCGATCATCGCCTCCTGCCTGTTGGCGTCGCTATCCGGTTCGGCGGTGGCTGATGCCGCGGCACTGGCAGCGCTGCTGGTGCCGATGATGGTGCTGGCCGGGCACAACCGAGGACGTTCGGCCGGGCTGATCGCCGCTGGCAGCACCATCGCGCCGGTCATTCCGCCGAGCATCGGTTTCATCGTTTTTGGCGTGGCCTCCGGGGTATCGATCTCCAAGCTGTTCCTGGCCGGAATTGTGCCCGGGCTCATGCTCGGTGCCGGGCTCGCCATCGCCTGGTGGTTCATCTCCCGCCGCGAGAATGTCGAGACGGCGCCCAAGCGCTCCCGTTCCGAGGTACTGCGCACATTGCTGGACGGCAGCTGGGCGATGGGCCTGCCGCTGATCATCATCCTCGGCCTCAAGTTCGGCATCTTCACCCCCACGGAAGCGGCGGTGGTCGCGGCGGTCTATTCGCTGTTCGTGTCGTTGGTGATCTACCGGGAAATGAAGATCAGCCAGCTGTACGAAGTGATCCTGTCATCGGCCAGGACCACCTCGGTGGTGATGTTGCTGGTGGCGGCCGCGATGGTCTCGTCTTGGCTGGTGACCATCGCCGACCTGCCGGGCCAGTTGGCCGACCTGCTGGCGCCGTTCATGGACAACCAGACCCTCCTGCTGCTGGTGATGATGGCGCTGATCATCCTGGTCGGCACGGTGATGGACATGACCCCGACCATCCTCATCCTCACGCCGGTGCTGATGCCCGCGGTGATCCAGGCGGGCATCGACCCGGTGTACTTCGGCGTGCTGTTTCTGATCAACACCGCGATTGGCCTGATCACGCCGCCCGTGGGCACGGTGCTCAACGTGGTCTGTGGCGTGGCGAAGCTGGAATTCGAGGAAATCGTGCGTGGCGTGTGGCCGTTCATGCTTGCGCAATTTGCGGTGCTGTTCCTGCTGGTGCTGTTCCCTCAGCTCGTCCTGGGACCGTTGAAGTTCTTCACCGGTTGATGCCGGTGCAATCCGTAGCAGCTCGAAACCAACAACAATAAAGATCGGAGACTGACATGCAAAAACTGATGAAAACCTTGCTGGCCGGGGCCTGCGCAACAGGCTTGCTGCTCGGCAGCGTGGCCGGCCACGCCGCTGAGATCCGCGAGCGCACCCTGCGTTTTGCCTTCCAGAACGTCAAGGAACATCCGCAAGGGCAGGGCGCGCAGAAGTTTGCCGACCTGCTCAGTGAAAAGAGCGGCGGCAAGCTCAAGGTTCGTCTGTTCCCTGGCGGAACCCTGGGCGGCGACGTGCAGACCGTCTCGGCCCTGCAAGGCGGCACGCTGGACATCACGGTGCTGAACTCCGGCATCCTCGCTGCCCAGGCCGCGGATTTCGCCATGCTCGATTTCCCGTTCCTGTTCAACAACGCCGAGGAAGCCCACGCGGTCATCGACGGGCCGGTCGGCCAGAAACTCGCGGCGCAGTTGGACAGCAAGGGCCTGGTCGGCCTGGGTTACTGGGACCTGGGGTTCCGTCACCTGACCAACAGCAAGCATCCGGTGGCGAAACTTGAAGACATGCAGGGCTTGAAGGTTCGCGTCATCCAGTCGCCGATCTATCTGGAAACCTTCAGTGCCCTGGGCGCCAACCCGGTGCCGATGGCTTTCCCGGAGGTCTATACCGGCCTGGAGCAACACACTATTGATGGTCAGGAAAACCCGTTCACGGTGATCGAAGGCAACAAATTCTACGAGGTGCAGAAGTACCTTTCGGTGACGGGCCACATCTTCAATCCGCAGTCGTTGATCATCAGCCAGAAAACCTGGAACCGCCTCAACGACGATGAAAAGGCGCTGATCCGCGAGGCCGCGAGCGAGGCGCAGAAGTTCCAGCGTGAAGTCACCGCGGCGAGCATGGACAAGGCCAAGGCGACGCTGGCGGGCGCCATGACTGTCAACGAAATCACCCCGGCCGAGAAAGATCGTTTCCGCGAACGCGTGCAGCCGGTGATCGATAAATTCGCCAAATCCCTGGACGGTGAGCTGGTAAAGATGATGTACGCCGAAATCGCCAAGGTGCGGGCGGGGCAGTGAGACCCCTTTAGAGACCCTGGACTATGGGAGCGAGCTTGCTCGCGATAGCGGTGTGTCAGTTGATGAAAATGTCGACTGATCTGGCTCCTTCGCGAGCAGGCTCGCTCCCACAGTAATTTTGGGTTGGACTCAGGATCTGCGTGCGCCACAGATGTTCTTGTGGGAGCGAGCCTGCGCGCGAAAGCGGTGTGTCAGTCGATGAAGATGTCGACTGATCTGGCGCCTTCGCGAGCAGGCTCGCTCCCACAGTGGTTTTGGGTGGGACTCAGGATCTGCGTGCGCCACAGATGTTCTTGTGGGAGCGAGCTTGCTCGCGATAGCGGTGTGTCAGTTGATGAAAATGTCGACTGATCTGGCGCCTTCGCGAGCAAGCTCGCTCCCACAGTGGTTCTGGGTTGGACTCAGGATCTGCGTGCGCCAAAGATGTTCTTGTGGGGGCGAGCCTGCTCGCGAAAGCGGTGTGTCAGTTGATGAAAATGTTGACTGATCTGGCGCCTTCGCGAGCAGGCTCGCTCCCACAGTGGTTTTGGGTGGGACTCAGGATCTGCATGCGCCACAGATGCTCTTGTGGGGGCGAGCTTGCTCGCGAAAGCGGTGTGTCAGTTGATGAAAATGTCGACTGATCTGGCGCCTTCGCGAGCAGGCTCGCTCCCACAGTGGTTCTGGGTTGGACTCAGGATCTGCATGCGCCAAAGATGCTCTTGTGGGAGCGAGCCTGCTCGCGAAAGCGGTGTGTCAGTTGATGAAAATGTCGACTGATCTGGCGCCTTCGCGAGCAAGCTCGCTCCCACAGTGGTTCTGGGTTGGACTCAGGATCTGCATGCGCCACAGGTGCTCTTGTGGGAGCGAGCTTGCTCGCGAAAGCGGTGTGTCAGTCAATGAAGATGTCGACTGATCTGGCGCCTTCGCGAGCAGGTTCGCTCCCACAGTGGTTCTGGGTTGGACTCAGGATCTGCGTGCGCCAAAGATGTTCTTGTGGGGGCGAGCCTGCTCGCGAAAGCGGTGTGTCAGTTGATGAAAATGTCGACTGATCTGGCGCCTTCGCGAGCAGGCTCGCTCCCACAGTGGTTTTGGGTGGGACTCAGGATCTGCATGCGCCACAGATGCTCTTGTGGGGGCGAGCTTGCTCGCGAAAGCGGTGTGTCAGTCAATGAAGATGTCGACTGATCTGGCGCCTTCGCGAGCAGGTTCGCTCCCACAGTCTGTTTTGGGTTGGACTCAGGATCTGCATGCGCCCAGATGTTCTTGTGGGAGCGAGCCTGCTCGCGAAAGCGGTGTGTCAGTTGATGGAAATGTCGACTGGTCTGACGCCTTCGCGAGCAGGCTCGCTCCCACAGGTTTTATATTTGCAGATACATCACTGGGCGCCGGGGACGGCCAGCCACTGTCCGATCACTTTCTGGTAGCTGCCATTGGCCTTGCTCAGGTGCAGCCACTGGTCGACGTACATTTTCCAGGTGTGGTCATCGCGCGGCAGCAGGTAGGCCTTCTCGCCGTATTGCAGGTACTGGGTCGGGTTGACGGCGCACAGGCCCGGTTTGAGTTTCTGCTGGTAGAGCGCTTCGGAGGCGTCGGTGATCATTACGTCGGCGCGTTTTTCCAGGAGTTCCTGGAAGATGGTCACGTTGTCATGGAAAGCCAGTTGGCCCTTGGGCAGGAATGCCCGCACGAAGGCTTCGTTGGTGCCGCCGGCCGGCTCGACAAGACGCACCGAAGGCTGGTTCATCTGCTCGATGGTCTGGTAGCGCGACTGGTCTTCGCAACGCACCAGGGGGATCTTGCCGTCAACGTCCAGGGTGCTGCTGAAATAGGCTTTTTTCTGCCGTTCCAGGGTTACCGAAATCCCGCCCATGCCGATGTCACATTTGCCGGCCAACATGTCTGGCATCAGGGTTTTCCAGGTGGTCTGGACCCATTGCACCTTGACGCCGAGGCTGGTGGCGAGGGAACGGGCCATGTCGATGTCGATGCCCTCGTATTCACCCGATGCGGCCTTGTAGGTATAGGGCTTGTAGTCGCCCGTCGTGCACACCCGCAGTTCACCTTGTTGCAGGACCTTGTCCAGATGCGAAGGGGTTGGCTCGGCCAGGGCGCTGCCGCAGAACGCCAGCAGGCCACAGAACGTCATCGTGCTTGTTATGGTTTTCATGGATCGGACGTCTCGCAAAGGGAAGGACAAGACGGGCGAGTGTAGTAAAAGTGTCGGCGGGCTGTCACCGGATCGTCGGGACGAGCAGTCAGCCTGGCGCGATCTCGACGGCTTTCTGCCGCAGACTCTCCAGATAGGCACAGAACATATCGGCCATGGCATCGGCATAGGCCCGGATTTCCTCGCCGGAGCGTGGCGTTGCCGAAAATCGCTTACCCACGGAACCGAGCGTGGTGATGATCAGGTCACCGGCCAGGGCGCGGGTCTGCGCGCTGGCTTCCGGCAGCACTTGTTGCATGAAAGCGTCCACCGATTGCTGCACCGAGATTCGCGCCGTCTGATGTTCGGGGGCATCGCGGTAGAGCGGGGCGGCGTCATTGAGGGCGATGCGTATCTGCGCCTCGTCGCATTCGGACTGGATGAACGCCTGCACCAGATCCCTCAATCGCTGCAGAGGCGGCTTGCCCTGGTCCTCGAGGATGTCCCGCAGCATGGCGGTGGTTTGTTGCCACTCGTCACTCTGCAACCGGAACAGGATCGCCGCCTTGTTCGGGAAGTATTGATACACCGACCCGACGCTGACACCCGCGCGCTCCGCCACACGAGCGACGGTGAAACGCGGGGCGCCGTGGCTTGCCAGAACCTGAACAGCCGCCTCCAGGACGGCCGCCACGAGTTCGGTGGAGCGGGCCTGTTTCGGCTGTTTGCGCGAGGAAATCTGCGGGCTTGGGCGTTCGGACATGAAGTTCATGCACCTCGAAAGGAATGCGAATAGGCAATGCGACGGATTATTCGTATCTTGAATGCGACTAATTGATCGCATTCTAGTCGGCTGCACAGACGCCGTTCAACTTCACTTCGCTTCCTTTCCATGGGTAGGGTCATGACTCAAGAAAATCTTCATCACGGCGCCGCATCGGCGCTCGGGGCAACCGTCGAGGCCTGTCCGGCGCTCAAGCTGTTGCCGCTCACACTGACCGTGTTCGTCGGTTTCCTCACCATCGGCATGCAATTGCCGGTCTTGCCGCTGCACCTGCATGACACGCTGGGCATGGGCACGCTGGTGATTGGCCTGGTGGTCGGGGCACAGTTCGCCGCGGCGCTGCTGTCACGGGCCTGGGCCGGCAATTTTGCCGACCTGCGTGGCGGCAAGCGCGCGGTCATGGCCGGGCTGGTGACGGCCGCCGTTTCCGGGCTGGTCTATCTGCTTTCCCTGGCGTTCGTTACCGCGCCGGTTACGTCGGTCTGGCTTTTGTCGGGCGGCCGCGTGCTGCTGGCGATCGGGGAAAGCCTCATCGTCACCGGAGCGATGGGCTGGGGCATCGGCCTGGTGGGGCCGCAGCATGCCGGCAAGGTCATGGCCTGGAACGGCATCGCCATGTACGGCGCCTACGCACTGGGTGCGCCGCTCGGTGTTGCGCTGAATGCCGGTTGGGGCTTCGTGGGCATCGTCCTGGCCTCGATGTTCGTGCCGCTGCTGGCCTTGGCGATTGTCGCCGGCGTGCGCGCCGTCGCCCCTACGGCGACCCGGCGTACACCGTTCTACAAGATGCTCGGCGCTGTCTGGGTTCCTGGCTTGGGGTTGGCGTTCTGCAGCGTCGGTTTTGGTGTTCTCACCGCGTTTATCGCCCTGTTGTTCGCGGCCCGGGAGTGGGGCAACGCCTCGTTGGCGTTCACCGCGTTCGGCGTGGCGTTCATCGGTGCGCGGCTGCTGTTCGGGCACCTTCCGGACAAGATTGGTGGCGCCCGTGTGGCACTGGTCTGTGTGTTGATCGAAAGCGTTGGGCTGCTACTGATCTGGAGCGCCGACAGCGCGACCAGCGCCTACCTGGGGGCGGCACTCACCGGTTTCGGTTATTCCCTGGCGTTTCCCGGCTTTGGCGTGGAGGCGGTGCGGCGTGCGCCACCACAGGCTCGCGGTCTCGCCATGGGCGCCTATGTCGCCTTTCTCGATATTGCCTTGGGCATCACCAGCCCGCTGGCCGGCCTGTTGGCGAGTGGCTGGGGCATTGGTGCGGTTTACCTGGGCGGCGCCATCGCCGTGGCGCTGTCGTTTGTAGTGGCTTTGGTGTTGCTCGGAAGGCAGCCAGGCAAGCTCCCTCGCTAGCGGGAAACAAGTCCGTGATCGATCGCGTATTTCACCAGTGCCGCAGGCTTGTCGATATTGAGTTTGCGGCGGATGCTCAGGCGGTGGGTTTCGACGGTGCGTACGCTGATGTCCAGTTCACGGGCCATTTCCTTGTTGTTGAGCCCCTCGACCATTTTCGCCAGGACCTGGCTCTCGCGCGGCGTCAGTTCGCTGTCGGTGTTCGGGTCGGTGGCGAGGCGCTGGGCGATCTCGGCGCTGTAGAAGGTGCCGCCGCCGATGATGGCTTCGATGGCGGCAATGATCTCCTTGGAAGGTGAATTCTTCAGGACGTAACCGCTGGCACCGGCGCGCACGGATTCACTGATGTACTCATGATTGTCGTACATGCTCAGGATGAGGATCTTCAAGCCGGGGTATTGCTTGCCCAGCAGCCGGGTCAGCTCGAGGCCGTTCATGTCCTTCAGGCCGATGTCCATCAGCAGCAGGTCCGGCTGGCAGCGCCCGACCATGTCGATCGCTTGCGCGCCGTTCTCCGCTTCGCCGACCACGTCCAGGCGGGGCATGACGGACAGCAGCGCGCGAATGCCGTCACGAACCAGCGAGTGATCGTCGACCAGGGCGACGCGTATGGCGGGGGGCAGGGTCATGGGCAGGTGCTCTTGTGGAAATGAACGCGCATCAACTTTCCGTGACCGACAGGGTCATGGGCAACAGGATATCCAGTTCGCTTCGTCCCGGAACCGAGGTCATTTCCAGCCGCCCGCCAAAATGCTCGACCCGTTCGCGGATATTACGCAGGCCGATGCCGGTGTGACCACGCTCGACCTGCGGGACGTTGAAGCCCATCCCGTCATCCACCACGGTCAGGCGCAGGGATTGGCCCGAACCGAACAGGGTGATGGCGACTCGTTTCGCCCCGGCGTGTCGCTCGATGTTGGTCAGCGCCTCCTGGGCAATCCGGAACAGCGAGACCGGGGCGCCGTTTTCCAGGCGACAGTCGAATTCGTTGCTTCGGTAGGACACTTCCAGGCCACTGCGCTGTTCGAATTCGGCCGCGAGCTGGCCGATGGCGGCGGGCAGGCCCAGGGTATCGAGCAACGAGGAACGCAAATCATGAGAAATACTGCGGATTTCACCGATCGCTTCGCCCAGTCGATCGGTGGCATTCTTCAAGATGCCGAGGCCATTTTCCTGGCCGTTCTCGATCACATGGCTGGCCAGTTCGAACTGGAACTTGATCGAAACCAACAGCTGGCTGATGCCGTCGTGGAGTTCGCGAGACACCCGCGAGCGCTCTTCCTCCTGCAAGCTGACGATACGCTGGTTCAAGCGCTGCAGTTTCTTGTCGGCCAGGCGATGCTCGCTGACATTGAGGGTGATGCCGCCGGCAAACACCAGCAGCACCGCGACCAACGCGATGGCGGCGATGGCCTGCATGGTGGTGTGGATGCCCTGGGCCACTTCGGCGCGAGCCTGCTGGGTGGCGCGTTCGACGTCTTCCAGGTAGATCCCGGTGCCCAGCATCCAGCCCCAACGATCGAGCATCACGACGTAGGCGAGCTTGTCGGTTACCTGACCGGAGGAGGGCTTGTTCCAGGCATAGCGCTGAAAGCCTTCGCCTGATTCGGCGCTCTTGAGCAAGGCCTGGATGACGGGCAGGCCCTGAGGATCCTTCATGTCCCAGAGATATTGCCCCACCAGCTCCGACTGGCGGGCATGCATCAGGCTGCGACCCTGGCGGTCGTAGACGAAAAAATAACCGTTGATGCCAAAGCTGAGCTTGCGCAGTTCTTCCAGTACCTGCTGTTGTGCCCGCGCATCTCCCTGGCCGTCGTTGTACAACGGGGCGATCAGGCTCTGCGCCATCTCTACGTAGTTCTTCAGCTCGGCGCGTTTACTGGCCAGGATACTGTCTTCGATCAGCTGCGCCTGTTGGTCACCCAACTGGCGATTGAGCGAGATGACCAAGGCACCAATAACGGCAATCGCCAGGACCAGCGGCAGGATCCCGAGAGCGACGATCTTGTGTTTGAGCAGCATCTGTACTCCTGTCCGGATCCGGCGGGGAGGCGAATGGCGGCATCATATGCCAAACCCATGGGTGAAACATAAAACCTGTGGGAGCGAGCCTGTGTGGGAGCGAGCCTGCTCGCGAAGGCGTCGGGTCAGTCAGGATTATCGTTACCCGACACACCGCCTTCGCGAGCAGGCTCGCTCCCACAGGGGGACACAGGAGGAAGGGGCATCTACGTAGTACTACGGATTTATTTATTGACGGCCAGCAGGGATATTGGGCCAGCTCCGAATTGCCGGGGCCACACTATAAAAACAATCGCCGCAATCCATTGGATATCGGCAGGAGACATGCAATGACAACCCGTCTGGTTAAACACCTCGCCTGGTTTGCCGTGGCTGTTCTGGGAGCGTGTGCGCTGAGCGTCGTGGCCCTGCGCCGCGGAGAGCCGATCAACGCCCTCTGGATCGTCGTCGCAGCCGTGGCCATCTACCTGGTCGCCTACCGCTACTACAGCCTCTTCATCGCCAACAACGTGATGCAACTCGATGCGCGCCGGGCCACGCCCGCCGTGCTCAACAACGATGGCCTGGACTACGTCCCGACCAACAAACACATCCTCTTCGGCCACCACTTCGCGGCCATTGCCGGCGCGGGGCCGCTGGTCGGGCCGGTGCTGGCGGCGCAGATGGGCTATCTGCCCGGCACGCTCTGGCTGATCGCCGGCGTGGTGCTGGCCGGTGCGGTGCAGGACTTCATGGTCCTGTTCCTGTCGACCCGCCGCAACGGTCGCTCCCTGGGCGACATGGTGCGCGAGGAAATGGGCCGCATCCCCGGCACCATCGCGCTGTTCGGCTGCTTCCTGATCATGATCATCATCCTCGCGGTGCTGGCGCTGATCGTGGTCAAGGCCCTGGCCGAGAGCCCGTGGGGCATCTTCACGGTGATGGCGACCATCCCGATCGCGATGTTCATGGGCATCTACATGCGCTACATCCGCCCGGGCCGCATCGGTGAAATCTCGCTCATCGGCGTGCTGTTGCTGCTCGGTTCGATCTGGCTGGGCGGGCAGATCGCTGCCGACCCGGTCTGGGCCAAGGCCTTCACCTTCACCGGGATCCAGATCACCTGGATGCTGATCGGCTACGGTTTTGTCGCCGCGGTGCTGCCGGTGTGGCTGATCCTGGCGCCACGGGACTACCTGTCCACATTCCTCAAGATCGGCACCATCATCGCCCTGGCGATCGGCATCCTGGTGACCATGCCCGAGCTGAAAATGCCGGCGCTGACCCAGTTCACCGACGGCACCGGGCCGGTGTGGAAGGGCGGTCTGTTTCCGTTCCTGTTCATCACCATCGCCTGCGGCGCGGTCTCGGGTTTCCACGCGCTGATCTCCTCGGGCACCACGCCCAAGCTGCTGGATAACGAAACCAACGCCCGCTACATCGGTTACGGCGGCATGCTGATGGAGTCGTTCGTGGCGATCATGGCGATGGTCGCGGCCTCGGTGATCGAGCCGGGCGTGTACTTCGCCATGAACAGCCCGGCGGCGATCGTCGGCACCGACGTGGTGGCTGTGGCCCAGACCGTCAGCAGCTGGGGTTTTGCAATCACCCCCGACGCGCTGCAAGCGGTGGCCAAGGACATCGGCGAGACCACCATCCTGGCCCGTGCCGGCGGTGCGCCGACCCTGGCGGTGGGTATCGCGCAGATCCTTCACTCGGTGCTGCCGGGTGAGAACACCATGGCGTTCTGGTACCACTTCGCGATCCTGTTCGAAGCGCTGTTCATCCTCACCGCGGTAGACGCCGGCACCCGTGCCGGGCGGTTCATGCTGCAGGACCTGCTCGGCTCGTTCGTGCCGGCCCTCAAGCGCACCGAATCGTGGACCGCCAACCTGATCGCCACCGCCGGCTGCGTCGCGCTGTGGGGCTACCTGCTGTACCAGGGCGTGATCGATCCGCTGGGCGGCATCAACACCTTGTGGCCGCTGTTCGGCATCTCCAACCAGATGCTGGCCGGTATCGCGCTGATGCTCGCCACCGTGGTGCTGATCAAGATGAAGCGCCAGCGCTACGTCTGGGTCACGCTGCTGCCGGCCAGCTGGCTGCTGATCTGCACCACCACCGCGGGCCTGATCAAGCTGTTCGACGCCAACCCGGCGATCGGCTTCCTGGCCTTGGCGCGCAAGTACAACGATGCCCTGGCCGCCGGCCAGATCCTGGCCCCGGCCAAGAGCATCGAGCAGATGCAGCACGTGGTGTTCAACGCCTACACCAACGCAACGCTGACGGTGTTGTTCCTGTTCGTGGTCTTCAGCATCCTGTTCTATGCGCTCAAGGTTGGCATCGCCGCCTGGGGCACGAAAGAACGCACGGACAAAGAAGCACCATTCCAGGCCCTGCCGGACGCTTGATAGGGGATTGCAACGATGTTCAATGACTTGAGTCGCCTCGGTAAATACCTCGGTCAGGCCGCCCGCCTGATGGTCGGCATGCCCGACTACGACAACTACGTCGAGCACATGCAAACCAAGCACCCCGACAAGCCGCTGATGGACTACGAGGCGTTCTTCCGAGAACGCCAGGAAGCCCGCTACGGTGGCAAGGGTGGCCCCAAATGCTGTTGAACTGAAGTAATCCCCTGTGGGAGCGAGCCTGCTCGCGATAGCGGAGTGTCAGTCAAGGATGATGTCGACTGACCTGACGCCTTCGCGAGCAGGCTCGCTCCCACAGTTGTTTTCGGTTGGACTCAGCATTTGCGTGTGTCACAGATGCCCTTGTGGGAGCGAGCCTGCTCGCGAAAGCGGAGTGTCAGTCAAGGACGATGTCGACTGACCTGACGCCTTCGCGAGCAGGCTCGCTCCCACAGTTGTTTTGGGTTGGACCCAGGATTTGCATGTGCCACAGATGCCCTTGTGGGAGCGAGCCTGCTCGCGAAAGCGGAGTGTCAGTCAAGGACGATGTCGACTGACCTGACGCCTTCGCGAGCAGGCTCGCTCCCACAGTTGTTTGGGGTGAATTCAGGATTGTATGTGCGCAGAAAGGCCAATGTGGCGAGGGAGCTAGCTCCCGCTCGGCTGCGCAGCAGTCGCAAGACGGGTGATGCGGTCAGCCTGAAGAACCGCCGGGGCCTGCTGCGCACGCCAGCGGGAGCAAGCTCCCTCGCCACAGTTGTCTGGCTTGATCCTTTGATCAGTCAGCCAGCAACACCGCCGCATCAAACCCCACCCGCAGGTTGCCCCAGTGACGGCCGCCAAAGAAGAACGGTACGTCGATCTCGGTCATGATTTCCCCGGTGTCGCGCAGGTAGGTCTGGAGCAGGAAGCGCTGGACGTTGCCCGCCGCGCGCAGGCCAATCGGGTCGTTGAAGATCCGCTTGTTGCGGCACACCGGCAGGTCGACCGCGCGGTCGCCAGTGGGTTGCTTGGACACCCAGCTGTTGTTGACCGGGCAATAGCCCTTCGTATCGACGATGAACGAGACCTTGCCGCCCGGCGTGCTGCGGGTCAGCTTGTCGCATTCCTCCTGGCAGACCCGGGCGAAGCGTTCGGTGTAGCTGGTCATGTATTGCTTGGGATCGGTGCCCGGGATCAACTGGTAATTCTGGTCGAACAGGTTGACGCCTTCTTCCTGCAGCGCCTGCAGCTGAACCTGGAGCGTGTCGCGGCATTCGCTGGCGCGGGTGATGGCGGCGTCCAGCTTGCCGTGGCCGAGCACGAAGCGGCCCAGCAGCGTCTGGACCTTCTCGGCAACACCGGACAGATCGCGGGTGGCGGTCGCCGACTGCTGCATGCGCTGGTCGATCGACTGGCTGTCGGCATGGATCTGGGTGACGCGTTCGTTGATACCGGTGTTGGAGTCGGCGAACTGCTGGATGTGGTCGGCGATATCCGCCAGTTTGCCGTTGGTGGACTCGAAGTCGACGATCATGCTCTCGAAATGGCCAGAGGCGCGCTCCACTACCTTCTGGGTTTCCCGGGCGCTGTGGCTGATCTGGGTGGTCTGCTCGTGGGTGGAACTGACTTCCTGGAGCATCGCGTCGATGTTGCGGGAAATATCATCGGTAGCCCGGCTGACGTTTTGCGCCAGGGTGCGCACTTCATCGGCGACCACGGCGAAGCCACGGCCACTTTCCCCGGCGCGCGCCGCTTCGATGGCGGCGTTGAGCGCCAGCAGGTTGGTCTGGGCGGAAATCTGCTGGATCAGCCCGACGATGGATTTGATGCTCGACGAACGCTGGTTCAGCGCGTCCACCAGCGTGGCGAATTCACCCAGGCTGCTGGAGATCTCGCTGATGTTGCCGGTCACTTCCAGCAACTCGGCATAGGAATCGCGGGCCATGTTCAGGTTCTGCGCGGTGGTGCTGGAGATGCCCTGGGTCTGGCGCGAGACTTCTTCGATACGGCCCACGGCGGTGTTGCTCTGGTCCATCACTTCCTTGGCGAAGCGCGCCTGGTGGGTCGCGCTGTCGCTGGAGTCGCTGATGTTCTTCAATGAACGGGCCGACTCCACGGCAATGTGCACCGTCAAGGCCTGGACGTTGCTGATGATCTCGCGCTGCTTGGCCAGGAAGCGGTTGCAGGTGGCGGCCAGCGTGCGGATCTCGTCATGGGTGACCAGCGGCAAGTCCTTGGACAAGTCACCTTCGCCGTTGGCGATCTCTTCCAGCGCCTTGGTCATCACAGTGACGGGGCGCACGATGAGGTGGCGGAAATACCAGACCATGAAGCTGATCATGCCGAACGTCAGGAGCGCGCCGAAGAGCAGGGCATGGGTGAGGCTGTCGAGGCGATCTTCGATCTGGCCCAGCAGTGCGGCGTCCAGTTGGGCCGTGCGCAACTGCACGAGAATATCGGCCCGGGCACTGACGGCGACCCAGTACAGCAGGCCACTGACGACGACCAGCAGGAAAAGGCTTGAAAGCTTTTTGGTGAGGGTATCGAAGAATTGCATCTCGATAGACTCGTACAAGGCCTTTAACGTCTGCATGCCGCTGCTCCTGGGCAAAAAAATCACTGAATGGAATACATTCGACCGCTGACGCCAAAGCTTTAGGGTAGCAGGGCGATTTGATATCACTTTGTGGGAGCGAGCTTGCTCGCGAAGGCGCAGGTACAGCCAACATCAATGCTGGCAGACCCACCGCTTTCGCGAGCAGGCTCGCTCCTACAGGGTGTATAGCGCTATCAATTTGATACAAAAGATTTACTGGGAATGATTCTCAAAGTATATTCGCTCTCATTCACATCCCCCCCATGAGTGCAGCGTCTTGAATCGTTCCACCCCCCTCGCTTACCGCAATGCCCTCGTCAAATGTGTTTTACCCGCGCTGTCCTGCTGTTTCATGGCAAGCCCCTTGAAGGCCCAGGACACCCTTGAACTGCCCACCACGGATGTGCAAGGCAGTCGGATCATTCAGGACGAAGGCTACACGGCGACGCAAGCCAGCACGGCGAGCAAGAGCGATGTACCGATCAAGGAAGAGGCGCAGTCGATCAACGTGGTGACCCAGCAGACCCTGGCGGACTACCAGGTGCGCTCGCTGGACGACGCGATGAAGTTCGTCAGCGGCGTCAGCCAGGGCAACACCCTGGGGGGATCCCGGGACTCGCTGGTCAAGCGCGGTTTTGGCACCAACGATGACGGTTCGATCCTGCGCGATGGTGTGCGTTCGAACCTGGGCCACAACTTCAGCGCCACCACTGAGCGAGTCGAAGTGCTAAAAGGCCCGGCCTCTATGTTGTACGGCGCGCTGGAACCGGGTGGCCTGATCAACGTTATCAGCAAGAAGCCCGAATACACCCAGAGCACCACGCTGAGCGGCTCCGCCTACAGCGAGGGCGGCGGCACCATGGCCCTGGACACCACCGGGCCGTTGGGCGACACCGGGTTGGCCTATCGCCTGATCGCCGAACGCGGCCATGAGGATTACTGGCGCAACTACGGCGTCAATGAGAGCACGCTGGTGGCGCCATCGCTGGCCTGGACCGGTGAGCGTGCTTCGTTGAACCTGAGCTACGAGTACAACGAATATTCCAACCCGTTTGACCGTGGCACGGTGTTCAAGAATGGGCATCCGGCCGACATCGACTATGACAAGCGCCTGGACGAGCCTTGGGCCAAGAGCGTCGGGATCCGCGAGACGGCCACCGCGCGGTTCGAGTACGAGTTGAGCGAAGCGTGGAAAACCCGGGTGACCTACGGCTGGAACAATGACCGCTACCGTCTTGCGATTGCCCAGCCCGCTACGCTCACAGGAAATGTACTGCGCCGCAGGGCCAATGGCGCCCATTACGATGATGAGACCCGCTACGCCAGTTGGGATTTCATGGGTAAGCAAGAGCTGCTCGGACAGCGTCATGACCTGTTGCTCGGCATCGATAATCAGGTATCGGATCAATTCCGGGGCAAGACCTATCGTGGCAACCCCCAGCCCGGCTTCAACATAACTTCACCGGTTTACGGCAACCTGCCAGAGCCGAGTTTGGTCAGCACTACCGACAGTGACCTGCGCAACCAATTGAACTCCAGTTCCGTGTACCTCAAAGACAACTGGCATTTGGATGACCGCTGGATTCTTGTAGTCGGTGGTCGTTATCAACATTACGACCAATACAGCGATCAAGGTGTAGGTAGCGATTACGAACTCAATCGCGATGACAACGGCGACGCCTTCGTGCCATTTCTCGGCCTGGTCTACAAAGCCACCGGTAGCCTGTCGCTGTATGGCAACTACAGCCGTTCCTTCAAGCCGAACGACGACGTTGACGACGCCGGCAATACCTTCGATCCGGAAGAGGGCCGCAGCTATGAAATCGGCGCCAAGTACGATCCGCTCCCAGGCTTGAATATCAACGTTGCGCTGTTCGACATCGTGAAGAAAAACGTCGTTACGTCCACCACGGTCAATGGCGTGACGCTGGCGGAAGCCGCCGGCAAGGTAGGTTCCCAGGGTCTGGAACTCGACATCACGGGCCGCCTCGCCGACCGCTGGGACTTGATCGGGACTTACGCCTACACCCATACGGAAATCCTCGACGATCCGGAGGACGAAGGTCACCGTCTGGCCGATGCCCCCAAGCACACCGCCAGCCTGTACCTGAGCCACCATCTGAACGTGCCGGCCGAATTCGGCGCCTGGCACGCCGGGGCCGGAGCGCGGTATGTCGGCGAACGCGCCGCCAACAACGCCAACGATTTCTGGCTCAGCAGCTACACCGTCGCCGACGCGTTCCTGCGCTGGGAGTCGCCGGTGTTCGGACAAAAGACCTCGTTGCAGTTGAACGTCGACAACCTGTTCGACAAGCAGTACTACCCGTCGTCTACCGGGAGCCAGTTGCAGGTCAACGTCGGCGAGCCGCGTACTGCCAGATTGAGCGCCAGCGTGACGTTCTGATCGCAGTGCTTGAATAAAAATGCCCGGGCATCAAATGTCCGGGCATTTTTTTTCAGCTTCAATCCGCCTTCGCGAGCAGGCTCGCTCCCACATAGGCTGCGGGTGTTCCAGACCCTGTGGGAGCGGGTGTTACAGACCCTGTGGGAGCGAGCCTGCTCGCGAAGGCGATGTAACGGATCAGCGAAACGCCGGCACCACCTGCTGGATGAACAACTCCAGGGATTTTTTCTTCTCGGCATGCGGCAAGCTGTTGTCGCACCAGAAACTGAACTCGTCCACGCCCAGTTCCTGGTAGTACTTGATCCGCTCGATGATTTCCTTCGGGGTGCCGATCATAGTGTTCTTGCGGATGTTCTCCAGCTGAAACTCCGGGCGCTCGGCGAATTTTTCTTCCGGGCTTGGCGCCAGGAAGCCATTGACCGGCACCTGCTTGTTGCCGAACCAGGCGTCGAAGGTGCGATAGAACTTCGAGATTGCCTGGGCGCCGATCTTCCAGCCCTCGGGATCGTCCTCGGCGTGTACATGGGTGTGGCGCAGCACCATCAATTGCGGACGTGGCACGTCGGGATTGTTGTCCAGGGCGGCCTGGAATTTGTTCTTCAGGTCGAGGACTTCTTCATCGCCTTTCATCAAAGGCGTGACCATCACGTTGCAACCATTGGCGACGGCGAAGTTGTGCGAGTCAGGGTCGCGGGCGGCGATCCACATCGGCGGATGAGGCTTGCGGATGGGCTTGGGCACGCAGGTGGAAGTGGGGAATTTCCAGATCGCGCCGTCGTGGGCGTAGTCGCCTTGCCACAGGGCGCGCACCACCGGGACCATTTCCCGCAATGCCTGGCCGCCGGAAGAAGCTGGCATGCCGCCGGCCATGCGGTCGAATTCCACCTGATAGGCGCCCCGGGCCAGCCCGACTTCCATGCGGCCGTTGCTGATAACGTCGAGCAATGCGCATTCGCCAGCCACCCGTAGCGGGTGCCAGAACGGCGCGATGATGGTGCCGGCGCCGAGGTGAATGGTCGTGGTCTTGCCGGCCAGGTACGCCAGCAGCGGCATCGGGCTTGGCGAAATGGTGTATTCCATGGCGTGGTGTTCGCCGATCCACACGGTACTGAAACCGCCGGCTTCGGCCATCAGCGTCAGCTCGCTGAGGTCTTCGAACAACTGGCGATGGCTGACGCTTTCGTCCCAGCGCTCCATGTGTACGAACAGGGAAAATTTCATGGCGCTTTCTCTTTATTGTTGACGATCGGTTCAGGCGAGGACGGGCAGGGCGCCCATCTTGCCGTGGCAATAAACCAGCGGCCCCGGTGTGTGTTGCGGCACGATCAGGTTCTTCACGGCGCCGACCATGATGGCGTGGTCGCCACCCTCGTATTCACGCCACAGTTCGCATTCGATGATGGCGGTAGCGTTGCCCAACAACGGATTGCCCAGCGCGCTCAAGGTCCATTCGATGCCCTGGGCCTTGTCCTTGCCTTTGCGGGCGAACGCGTAGGCTTCGTTCTGCTGGCCGCCGGAAAGCACGTGGATGGCGAAGCGTTTGTTCCGGATCAGCACCGGATAGGAATCGGAGCTGTAGTTGGGGCAGAACAGCACCAGGGCCGGGTCCATCGACAATGAACTGAAGGCGCTGGCGGTCAGCCCGACGATTTGCCCGTCATCGTCCAGCGTGGTGATTACCGTCACGCCGGACGGGAACGAACCCATGACTTGTTTGTAGAGGTTGGCATCGATCATTTCGCAGTCCTCGCACGCAGGCGGTTATGACGCGGTGTTCTCAGTGGGCGCCGGCGGCCTTGTTCAGTTCGCTCTCGGCCCATTGGGTGTAGACGCAGGCATCGGCGGCGGCCCAGCGCACCCGCACCGGGTCGCCGGCCTTGAGCGGCATGCCGGCGGCGGACAGCGCCTTGACGGTCATCTGGGTGCCGCCGGAGGTGACCACGCTGCAGGTCTGGCTTTCGCCAAGAAAGAGCACCTCCACGACCTTGGCCGAGACTTCGTTCCAGCCGGCCGGCAGGGTGTCCTGGGTCGCCTGCTCGACACTCAAGGCCAGGGCTTTTTCCGGGCGGACCATCAGCAGCACGTCCTGGTCGGTTTGCAGGCCGGTGGTCAGGCGGATCGACAGTGACTGGCCTTCGAAGGTCGCCGCGGCATTGCCCTGGGCCTTGAGCTTGAGGAAGTTGGAGTTGCCCAGGAACGAGGCGACAAAGGCGTTCGGTGGATTCTGGTAGAGGTCGTAGCCACTGCCCAGGCCGACGATCTTGCCGTGGCTGAAGATCGCGATGCGCTGGGACAGGCGCATGGCTTCTTCCTGGTCGTGGGTGACGTAGACGATGGTGATGCCCAGCCGGCGGTGCAACTGGCGCAGTTCGTCCTGCAAATCTTCGCGCAGCTTTTTGTCCAGCGCGCCGAGAGGTTCGTCCATCAGCAGGATGCGCGGTTCATAGACCAGCGCCCGGGCAATTGCCACGCGCTGTTGTTGTCCGCCGGACAGTTGCGAAGGGCGCCGATGGGCGAACTCTCCCAATTGCACCAGCTTGAGCATGGCGTCGACCCGGCGCTCGCGCTCGGCGCTGGCCAGTTTGCGGATCGCCAGCGGGAAGGCGATGTTGTCGCGCACCGACAGATGAGGAAACAACGAATAGCGCTGGAACACCATGCCGATGTCGCGCTTGTGCGGCGGCACGTTGACCAGGGATTTGCCATCCACCAGGATCTCGCCGCTGCTGGGGGTTTCGAAGCCGGCCAGCATTGACAGGGTGGTGCTCTTGCCCGAGCCGCTGGAGCCGAGGAAGGTCAGGAATTCACCGTCCTGGATCTCCAGGGATATATCGTCCACGGCGGCAAAATCGCCGTAGTGCTTGTTCAGGTTGCGCAGGCTGACCAGGGTCTTGTTGTTCTGCTGTGCGGGGTCTTTGACGGCACTCATCGTATTCTCCTAGGCGCTCAGGCGCTGATTTCGTTGCGCCGGCGCAGGGCGGCGGCGATCACCATTACCAGCAGCGAGAGGCCGATCAGCAGCGTCGAAGCGACGGCGATCACAGGCGTCAGGTCCTGGCGCAAAGTGGTCCACATTTTTACCGGCAAGGTCTGCAGGGTCGGGCTGGCCATCATCACGCTCAGCACCACCTCGTCCCACGACACCAGGAATGCGAACAAGGCGCCGGCGACCATGCCCGGGCGAATGGCCGGAAACGTCACCTTGAACACCGCTTGCAGGCGCGAGGCGCCGCAGATCACCGCCGCGTCCTCGATGGATTGGTCAAACAGTTTGAGCGAGTTGATGATCGAGATGATGGTGAACGGCAGCGCGACGATCACATGGCTGACCACGAAGGCAAACATCGTCCCGGTGTAGCCGAGTTTCAGGAACAGCGCGTAGACCGCCACGGCGATGATCACCAGCGGCACGATCATCGGCAGGGTGAACAGGCCGTAGAGCATTTCCCGGCCAGGGAAGCGCCCACGTACCAGGGCAAACGCGGTAGGCAGGCCCAGGGCCACGGCGCTGACGGTGGTCAGCACCGCGACCTTGAGGCTGGTCAGCGCGGCGCTCATCCAGTCCGGGTTGGAGAAGAACTGGCCGTACCATTTGAAGGTCCAGCCCGGCGGTGGAAAGACCAGCCACTGGGACGAGCCGAACGACAGCAGCACGATGAACACGATCGGCAGCAGCAGGAACAAGGCGATCACGCCGGTGGTGAAGTACAGGCCGAACCGCATGCGTCGGCTCATGGCATTGGGAGTCAGGAGCATGGCGGCTTACCTCGCGTTGCTGGCGCCCACCGGGGATTCCGGCTGGAGCTTCAGGTAGAAGTAGAACAACACCAGGGTGATCGCCACCAACAGTGCGGCGCCGGCGCTGGCCAGGCCCCAATTGAGGAACGACTGCACCTGTTGGATGATGAATTCCGGCAGCATCATGTTCTGCGCGCCGCCCAGCAGCGCCGGGGTCACGTAGTAACCGAGAGACATCACGAAGACCATCAGCCCGCCGGAAAACAACCCCGGCCGGCACAGCGGCAGGAACACCCGGAAGAAGTTGGTCCAGGGGCTGGCGCCGCAGATGGAACCGGCCTGCAGGATCATCGGGTCGATGGCCTGCATGGTCGCCTGCAGCGGCAGGACGATGAACGGGATCATGATGTAGCTCATGCCGATCACCACGCCGGTGAGGTTGTGCACCATTTCCAGCGGCTGGTCGATGATGCCCAGGGCCATCAATGCCTTGTTCACCACGCCCGAGGCCTGCAACAGCACCAGCCAGGAATAGGTGCGCGCCAGCAGGCTGGTCCACATCGACAGCAGCACGATGTTCAGCATCCAGCGGCCCCAGCCACGGGGCACCAGGGTGATGGCCCAGGCCAGCGGGAAGCCCAGCAGCAGGCTGAACAACGTCACTAGCCCGGCCACCGAAAAGGTGTTGAACAGCACCCGGGCGTAAGCCGAGTTGGCGAACAGCTGCTCGTAGTTGCCCAGGCCCGGCACGGGTTCCAGCACGCCGCGCAGCAGCAGGCCGATCAGTGGCGCCAGGAAGAACAGGCCGAGGAACAGCAGCGCAGGAATCAGGTTGCCGGCGCCGCGCCAGCGTTGCATCAACGACGGCGTCTGCTTGCGCGCCACGGCCGGACCGGCAGCGCCGACGGCGCTCCCGGTGCGAGGGGTTGCCGCTGCCGCCATTTTCATTTGACCAGCCATTCATTCCACCGTGTCGCGATGTCCTGACCGTTCTTGGCCCAGTACGCAAAATCCAGCGTGATCTGATCCTTGGCGTAGGCGGTCGGCAGGTTGGGGGCGAGCACCGAGTCCAGGCGCGCGATGCTATCAACGTTGACGGGGGCGTAGGCGGTCAGGTTGGAGAAATCAGCCTGGCCCTTGGCGCTGCTGGCGTTGGCCAGGAATTTCATGGCGGCGGCCTTGTTTTTCGCACCTTTCGGGATAACCAGGATGTCGGCCATGACCAGATTCTGCTTCCAGCTCACGCCGACGGGCGCGCCGTCCTGTTGCAAGGCATAGATCCGACCGTTCCAGAACTGGCCGATGCTGGCTTCGCCGGACGCCAGCAACTGCTGGGACTGGGCGCCGCCGCCCCACCAGACGATGTCTTTCTTGATGGTGTCGAGTTTCTTGAAGGCGCGGTCCAGGTCCAGCGGATAGAGCTTGTCCTGCGCCACGCCATCGGCCAACAGGGCCAGTTCCAGCACGCCAGGACTTGGCCATTTGTAGAGGGCGCGTTTGCCAGGGTAGGTCTTGGTGTCGAACAGCGCGGACCAATCCGTTGGCTTGCCCGAACCGAGCTTGCCTTCGTTGTAGCCGAGCACGAAGGAGAAATAGAAGGAGCCGACACCGTGGTCGGAGACGAAGCGCGGGTCGATCTTGTCACGTTGGATGACAGAGAAATCGAGAGGTTCGAGCAGGCCTTCGGCGGCGGCGCGCAGGGCAAAGTCGGCCTCGACATCAACCACGTCCCATTGCACGTTGCCGCTTTCGACCATGGCCTTGAGTTTGCCGTAGTCGGTCGGGCCATCCTGGACCACGGTGATGCCGCTGGCCTTGCTGAATGGATCGGCCCAGGCCTGCTTCTGCGCGTCCTGGGTGCTGCCGCCCCAACTGACGAAGTTGACGCTTTCAGCGGCCATCGTCGCCTGGCTGGTGACACTCAGCAGGCCGGCAAAAAGAATTGCGGCTGCACTTTTCTTCAACACCATGTTCACGCCCTCATTGTTGTGTTTATTGAGTGGGCTTCTGTTCGCCCACTTATCGGGAGCTTTGGGTCAAGCAGGTCTTGCAAGTGACCGCGCCAGGGTAGGCAGAAGCGTTCGGTCGATGGAATATCATATTATGGTATTCCAAACTTTCTGCAAGGGTTTTGCCGTACCGGCTATCTGCCTGGAGCGGATTTTTTCTATGTCCATGAACCTTGTGGGAGCGAGCTTGCTCGCGATAGCGGTTTGTCAGTCGCCATGGATGTCGACAGGTCTATTGTCATCGCGAGCAAGCTCGCTCCCACAGGGAATGGCGCACAGGCCTACCCGGTAAAAGGAATGCTCTCCACCACCTCCAGGTCGTACCCGGTCAACCCGGCATACTTGAGCGGTGGCCCCAAATGCCGCAGCTTGCCTACACCCAGGTCCTGCAGAATCTGCGCGCCAGTGCCTACTTCAGAATAGATGCGCGATTGGGAGCGGCTGAACTGCCGTGGCGGCTGGGTCAGTTGCGGCACACGCTCAAGCAGCGCCTGGGACGACTCGTGGTTGGCCAGCACCACCACCACGCCACAACCTTCCTCCGCCACCCTCTGCAGGGCCGCCCACAACGTCCAGTTGGACGGGCCGTTGTACTCCGCACCCACCAGGTCCCGCAGTGGATCGATCACATGCACGCGCACCAGCGTCGGTTCTTCCCGGCGGATGTCGCCCATGACCATCGCCATGTGCACGCCGCCTTCGATGCGATCTTCAAAGGTGAACAGGCGGAAGGTACCGTGCACCGTCGGCAGTTCCCGTTCACCGATGCGCACCACCGTGTGCTCGGTGCTCAGGCGGTAGTGGATCAGGTCGGCGATGGTGCCGATCTTGATGCCGTGCTTTCGGGCGAAAATTTCCAGGTCCGGCCGGCGCGCCATTGTGCCGTCATCGTTCATGACTTCGACGATCACCGACGCCGGCGTGAAGCCTGCCAGGCGCGCCAGGTCGCAACCGGCTTCGGTATGCCCGGCGCGGGTCAGCACGCCGCCTTCCTTGGCGCGTAGCGGGAAGATATGCCCCGGCTGGACAATGTCGGCCGGCCCCGCGTCACGAGCAACAGCGGCGGCGACGGTGCGCGCCCGGTCAGCGGCGGAAATACCGGTGGTCACGCCCGTGGCGGCCTCGATGGACACCGTGAACGCGGTGCTGAACACGCTGCCGTTGCTCGGCACCATCTGTTCGAGGCCCAGGCGTTGGCAGTGCTCATCAGTCAGGGTCAGGCAGATCAGCCCGCGTGCTTCGCGGGCCATGAAGCTGATCGCCTGGGCATTGCAACAATCGGCGGCGAGCAGCAAGTCGCCTTCGTTTTCCCGATCTTCGTCATCCACCAGCAACACCATCTTGCCCAGGCGGTAGTCTTCGATGATTTCCTCAATGCTGTTAAAGGCCATGGCGGGCTCTCTTTGTTTTGAAGGTGCAGGATGGAAGCAGCTTGTGGTATACCATAATACAAAACAAACACAGAGGTCACTATGAAGGCGTACTGGATTGCTCATGTGGATGTCAGCGACCCCGATCAATACAGCCAATACACCCAGCGCGCGCCAGCGGCGTTTGCCTTGTATGGCGGACGGATGCTCGCCCGGGGCGGACGCAGCGAAGCGATGGAAGGCAGGGCCACGCCGCAGCGCAGCGTGGTGATCGAATTCGATTCCTACGAACAGGCGCTGGCCTGCTATCACTGCGAGGAGTATCAGCAGGCGAAGAAGCATCGTGAGGGTGTGGCGCGGGCCGAGGTGATCATCGTCGAGGGCGTGGCGCCCTGATCGCAGGCGTCAGCGGATGAAGTGAATCTTGCCGCTGTCGTCGTTGCCCATGTAGATGCCGTAGACCCCGGCCTGGCGTTCCTCTATGTAACGTTCGAGGATCTGCCGGATGGCCGGGTAATAGATGCTGTCCCACGGAATGTCTTCGGCAGCGAAGAATTGGCAGGCGAGGGTTTCCGCGCCGAACTCGCCGGTGATCTCCAGCGCGATGGCGCGGAAGATGATGTACACCTCGCTGATTTTCGGCACGCTGAAAATCGAGTAGGGCGAGATGATTTCGGCGCGCACGCCGGTCTCTTCCCAGACCTCGCGCAGGGCCGCCTGCTCGGTGGTCTCGTTGCCTTCCATGAAGCCGGCCGGCAGTGTCCAGGTGCCGGGGCGCGGCGGGATGGCGCGTTGGCACAGCAGGTACTTGCCGTCCTGTTCGATGATGCAGCCGGCGATGATCTTCGGGTTCACGTAGTGGATGTAGCCGCAGCCGCCGCACATCAGCCGCTCATGGGTATCGCCCGCTGGCAGGCGCTGGCTCAAGTCAGTGCCGCCACACTTTGGACAAAAGCTCGGGCTGAACATGATCAGCGTCCTATGCGCGGTTCTTTCAACGCGATGGGTGCGGTGATTTCCGGGATGTTGCCGGTCTCTTCCTGCTGGCGCTTGAGGTATTCCAGCGCAACCTTGGCGGCGGCGCGTACGTGATCGACGCAGGCCTGGTGGGCCATCAGCGGATCGCCACTCTTGATCGCCTCGACCATGCGTTCCATTTCCTGGTTGCTGCTGCCACGGCGGTTTTCCTGGGACACCGACGTCGCCCGCAGGTAGCTGATGCGCGCCTGCAACTGGCGCAACTGGGTGGCGGCAACATGATTGCCGGAACCTTCAAGCAGTACGTCGTAGAAACCCTGGACCGAATCCAGCACCTGCTGCAGCTCGCCGTCCTTGAGAGCCTTGCGGTTTTCCTCGAGGGCTTTTTCCAGGGCCTTGATGTCCTTGGCCTTGGCCCGCAGGGTGAACAACTGGACGATCAGGCCTTCGAGCACGCACCGCAGCTCATAGATGTCACCGGCGTCGGCCAGGGTGATGATCGCCACCCGTGGACCCTTGGCATCGGCGAACTCCACCAGGCCTTCGGATTCGAGGTGACGCAGGGCTTCACGCACCGACGTACGGCTCACGCCCAGGCGGTCGCACAGGTCGCGTTCGACCAGGCGATCGCCCGGCAGCAGCTGGAAGTTCATGATGGCGCTTCGCAGTTTATCCAGCACGATCTCGCGCAGGGTAACGGGGTTGCGATTGACCTTGAAGCTGTCGTCGAGTGGCAGGCGTTTCATGGGGTCCGCTCTGTTATGTGGCTGTCCATGCAAAACGGGCAAACATCCATGCTCGTTCAGTTCAAACAGCCGAGGGTTGACTGGAGGCCTCGGCGTCGGCTTCGGCGAAGGCTTCGCGGGCAAGCCGGAAACTGTCTACGGCAGCGGGGACGCCGCAATAAATGCCGACCTGAAGCAGAATTTCGCGTATTTGCTCACGACTCAGTCCGTTACGCAAGGCGCCGCGCACATGCAGCTTGAGTTCGTGCGGACGATTGAGCGCCGAGATCATCGCCAGGTTGATCATGCTGCGCTCCTTGAGCGACAAACCCTCGCGGCCCCAGACATGGCCCCAGCAATATTCCGTGACCATTTCCTGCAGCGGCCGGGTGAAATCGTCGGCGTTCTCGATGGCGCGGTTGACGTAGTCCTGGCCCAGTACCTGGGTGCGGATCTTCAGGCCTTGCTGGTATTTTTCGTTGCTCATCGCGGTGTGCTCCCGAAATCCTCGACCGGGCTGATACCGGCTCCTGAAAAAAGTGCTGAACCTGTGGGAGCGAGCTTGCTCGCGATAGCGGTGGATCAGTCACATCAATGTTGAATGTGCAGCCGTCATCGCGAGCAAGCTCGCTCCCACAGGGTTTTGTGTCAGCCTCAGGCCAGCACGGGCAGCGGGCCCAGCTTGCCTTTGTGGTAGATCATCGGCGTGACCGGTTGCGCGGGCAGGATCAGGTTCTTCACCGCGCCGACGATGATCGCGTGATCGCCACCGTCGTATTCGCGCCACAGCTCGCACTCGATGATTGCCGTGGCTTTACCCAGCAACGGATTACCCAAATCGCTCAGGTGCCAGTCGATGCCTTTGGCCTTGTCCTTGCCTTTGCCGGCGAAGGCGTAGGCTTCGGCGGTCTGGTCGGCGGACAGCAAGTGGATCGCGAACTGCTTGCTGTCGCGCAGGATCGGGTAGGTATCGGAGGCATAGTTGGGGCAGAACAGCACCAGCGCTGGGTCAATGGACAAGGCGCTGAAAGCGCTGGCGGTAATGCCGACGATATTGCCCTCCGGGTCCAGGGTGGTAACCACCGTGACGCCGGACGGGAACGAGCTCATGACTTCTTTGTAGATGCCGGGTTCGATCATTTCTCAGGACTCCTAGCGCATCACGAACGGGTCAGGCATGGGCGCCTGGGAAAGGTTGATCCACACCGTTTTCAGCTCGGTATAGGCCAGCACTGAATCGATGCCGCTTTCGCGTCCGTAGCCACTGTTCTTGAACCCGCCGATGGGCGCCATGGCCGAGACCGCGCGGTAGGTGTTGACCCAGATGATCCCAGATCGCACGTCCCGGGCCAGGCGATGGGCGCGGCCCAGGTCACGGGTCCAGATGCCGGCGGCGAGGCCGAACTGCGAGTCGTTGGCGATCGCCAGGGCTTCGGCTTCGTCCTTGAAACGAATGACCGACGCCACCGGGCCGAAGACTTCTTCCTGCATGATCTTCATCGAATTGCGATCGCACTCGAACAGGGTCGGCTCGTAGAACCAGCCGTCTCCCAGGTTCGGCGGGCGCTTGCCGCCCAGGCGCAGGCGCGCGCCTTCGGCAATCGCGTCGGCCACCAGGCCCTCGACTACGGCCAGTTGCTGTGCGGTGGCCATGGGGCCCATTTCGCTGGCGTCTTCCTGGGGGTTGCCGATGCGAATGCGCTGGGCGCGCTCCACCAGTCGCGAGACAAACTCGTCGTAGATTTCGTCCTGTACCAGCAACCGCGATCCGGACACGCAGCTCTGGCCGGAGGCGGCGTAGATGCCGGCAATCGCACCGTTGATGGCGCTGTCGAGGTCGGCGTCGGCAAAGATGATGTTGGGCGACTTGCCGCCCAGCTCCAATGACAGCTTGGCGAAGTTCTCGGCGCTGCTGCGCACCACATGCCGGGCCGTGGCCGCGCCGCCGGTGAAGGCGATCTTGCGTACCAGCGGATGGCGGGTGAGGGCGGCGCCGGTGCTCGGGCCGTAGCCGGTGATGACGTTGACCACGCCCGGCGGGATCCCGGCTTCGAGGGCCAGGCGAGCGAGTTCCAGGATCGTCGCCGAGGCGTGCTCGGACGGCTTGATCACGATGGTATTGCCGGCCGCCAGCGCCGGGGCGAGCTTGATGGCGGTGAGGTACAGCGGGCTGTTCCAGGGGATGATCGCGGCGACCACACCCATGGCTTCGTGCACGGTGTAGGCGAACAGGTCCGGCTTGTCGAGGGGCAGGGTGCCGCCTTCGAGCTTGTCGGCGAGGCCTGCGGTGTAGTGGAAAAACTCCGGCAGATAGCCGACCTGGCCACGGGTTTCACGGATCAGCTTGCCGTTGTCGCGGCTTTCGAGCTGGGCCAGCTTTTCCTTGTTTTCGGCGATCAGGTCACCGAGACGGCGCAGCAGTTTGCCCCGAGCAGTGGCGGTCAGTCCGCGCCAGGCCGGGCTGTCAAAAGCTGTTTGTGCGGCTTGTACGGCGCGATCGACATCGGCTTCGTCGGCATCGGGCAGCTCGGCCCAGGGCTCGGCCAGCGCCGGGTTCAGGCTCTCGAAGGTCTTGCCGGACAGCGCATCGACCCATTCACCGCCGATGCACATCGAAAAGCGTGCGAGTGTCATGCAACGATCCCCTTTATTGGATTTTGTCGGGTGTTGGCCGTGTCGAGGAATTCCAGCAGCAACTGGTTGACCAGGCGCGGCGACTCTACCGGCATCATATGCCGTTGCTCGGCGAGCACGGCAACCGTGGCGCCGGGAATCCGCTCGGCCAGTTGCCGGGCCATTTCCGGGGTCGAGCCGGGGTCCAGTTCGCCGGTGGCAATCAACGTCGGCACCTGGATGCTGCCCAGGTCGTCGGCGCGGTACATGTCCTGGGTGGCGAACAGCTCATAGGTGGTCAGGTAACCCTGGGGATCGTTCTGCGCCAGGGTCTGGCGCAGCGCGGCGATCTGCGCCGGATTGGCCGCCTGGTATTCGCGGCTGAACCAGCGCGACAGCGCGGCTTCGGCGTTCGCGTCCGGGCCATGCTCGGCGGCCTGGGCGGTGCGGGCGATGACCCCCGCGCGTTGTTCGGCGCTGCGGTTGAACACGCTGTTGAGCACCACCAGGCCTTGCAGGCGTTGCGGATAGTGCAAGGCGAAGGCGCGTGCCACCAGGCCACCCATGGAAAAGCCGATCACGCTGGCCTGGGGCAGTTGCAAGTGGTCCAGCAACTCCAACAGCTGATCGGCGTACCCGAGCAGTCCGGTGCCAGTGGCAGGGCGCGGGCTGGCGCCATGGCCGAGCATGTCGTAGGCGATGACGCGATACTTCGTGGCCAGGCCAACGACCTGGCCGCCCCACATTTCTTTGTTCAGGCCCACGCCGTGGATCAGGACCACGGGCTGGCCTTGGCCGGTCGCCAGGTAACTGGTGCCGGCCGGGGTGAGTTCAGCGGTGAGCCGAATCATGGAGCGCTCCTGCATGCCTTTTTTATTGTGGTTGCCCCGGCGGGTTCACTGGGCCTTTTCGGCGGCCAGCTCTTCCAGGTCGATGTAACGATTGCCGATGCGTGGATGCAGGCGACCGCCATCGGCGCAGCCCAGCACCACGACGATTTCGTCGGCGCGCGGTGCGTCTTCGATCTGCATTTCCAGGGTGATGTAGTGCGAGCGCAGGCCTTCGTCGTCCTTGTGCATCATCGGGATCTGGATCGAGGTGCCGGGGCCGCCGCGCTTGTTGGTGAAGCTCAGGTAGCTCTTGGCCTTGACCGCTTCGCGGTAGTGGTTGCCGAAGCGCAGGGTATGGATCACGGCGGAGGCGTGCTCGATCTCGCCATCGGCGCCGACGACCGCGGCCTTGCCATAGGCTTCGATCTTTTGCGCACCGCCAATGATGCCCACCAGGCGCTCGACCATCAGCGCGCCGAGATCGGAGCAATTGGCGCGGATTTCCGGTTTCAGGTCTTCGACAAAACCACGGCCCAGCCAAGGGTTCTTCATGACCACCGCCAGCCCGACCATGGTCACCGGCTTGTCGGTAGCCTTGCCACCTTCGATGAAGGTTTCTTCGACATAGCTGACGATCTTGCGAATTTCGAAACTCATGAGCTGCTCCGTGGGGAAAGTGTCTGTGCGTATGATGGTATACCATAATACTGTTGGTGCAAGTGGCGACTTAGGATTTGTGCAAGGGGAGGCGACGGAAGGCTGGGGGCGGGCAGGAGGTCTTGAGGATGCCAGGGAACCCAGTGGCGAGGGAGCTTGCTCCCGCTCGGCGACGCAGTCGCCGCAAAGGAGTCCACTGGGTGTAACAGGTGAAATGGTTGCCGATGATGGGGCCGCTTCGCGCCCCAGCGGGAGCAAGCTCCCTCGCCACGATGTGCTTTCCCGCGAAATCTCGGCGCTTGAGCTATCGTTGGGTAAACCCAGCCATTTTTGCCGGTGGGTATAAATTTCCCCTTTTCAGGGCATCCGGGGCCAACTTCTCGCCCGACTGCACCGATTCGACCCGTTTGTGGCATCGACGCCGGGCACTGAAATAAACGTTTCAGCCAGCAAACCGATTTTTGCCGTCAAATAGAAAAGAAATTTCGCTTTTTCAGCGTTGCGCGCCGTTTTTTCCAGCATTGTGTGGATGCGCCCGCGCTTAGGCACAGCGTTTGCTACGGCTCAAAGACGCAAGAACCAAGAGGTGCTCCAAGGAACAGGCTCATCAAACAAGGCAAGGCCAGACTGGTGAAATGACGAAGTCATAAGAAATGCCGTGTACGACACGGCTGGGAGTTGGCTATGCCCCACGCTTTTTTCAATGAAATGTACGACGCACAGGGTGACTGCCGCCCGCATTACCAAGCCTTCTCGCGCTGGCTGGCGGATACGCCGCTGGAGCTGTTGGAACAACGCCGCCGCGAAGCCGACCTGCTGTTTCATCGCGCGGGCATCACGTTCACCCTCTACGGCGACGAGCAGGGCACCGAGCGCCTGATCCCCTTCGACATCATCCCCCGCAGCATCAAGGCCAGCGAATGGCAGACGGTCGAGCGTGGCTGCATCCAGCGGGTCCAGGCCCTGAACATGTTCCTGGCCGATATCTACCACGGGCAACGCATCCTCAAGGAAGGCATCATCCCGGCCGAGCAAGTGCTGGCTAACGAGGGCTACCAGATCGCAATGCAGGGCCTGGACCTGCACCGTGGCATCTACGCGCACATTGCCGGTGTCGACCTGGTTCGCGACGGCGACGGCAGCTACTACGTGCTGGAAGACAACCTGCGCACGCCCAGCGGCGTGAGCTACATGCTCGAAGACCGCAAGATGATGATGCGCCTGTTCCCCGAGCTGTTCGCCGCCCAGCGCGTGGCGCCCATCGACCACTATCCGAACCTGCTGCTCGATACCCTCAAAAGCTCAAGTCCACTCGACAACCCTACCGCCGTGGTGCTGACCCCGGGGCGTTTCAACAGTGCCTATTTCGAACATGCGTTCCTGGCCCGGGAAATGGGCGTGGAGCTGGTGGAGGGCGCCGACCTGTTCGTGCGTGACGACCACGTTTATATGCGCACCACCGCCGGCCCCCAGCAGGTGGATGTGATTTACCGTCGCCTTGACGACGCCTATCTCGATCCGCTGTCGTTCAATCCCGATTCGATGCTCGGCGTGCCCGGGCTGGTCGCGGTCTATCGTTCCGGCAACGTGGTGCTGGCAAACGCCGTCGGCACTGGCGTGGCGGACGACAAGTCGATCTACCCCTATGTCGACGAGATGATCCGCTTCTACCTCACCGAAGAACCGATCCTGAAGAACGTGCCCACCTGGCAGTGCCGCAAACCCCAGGACCTGTCCCATGTGCTGGCGAACCTGCCCGACCTGGTGGTCAAGGAAACCCAGGGTTCCGGCGGCTACGGCATGCTGGTGGGGCCGGCCGCCACCGCAGCGGAAATCGAGGATTTTCGTGCCCGTCTCAAGGCCCGGCCGGAGGCCTACATCGCCCAGCCGACCTTGAGCCTCTCCACGTGCCCGACTTTTGTCGAAAGCGGCATCGCCCCGCGCCACATCGACCTGCGTCCCTTCGTGCTGTCCGGCAAGGAAACCCGCCTGGTACCGGGCGGCCTGACCCGCGTGGCGCTGCGCGAAGGCTCGCTGGTGGTGAACTCGTCCCAGGGTGGCGGCACCAAGGACACTTGGGTAGTGGAGGACTAAGACATGCTTTCAAGAACCGCTTCGGACCTCTATTGGATGTCCCGCTACCTGGAGCGCGCCGAGAACCTGGCGCGCATGCTCGAAGTCAGTTATTCGCTGTCGCTGATGCCCCAGGCCGGGCGCAGCGACGGGCATGCCGAGCTGGCGATGTCGCTGCTGGCGGCCGGTACGCTGGACGATTACAACGCCCGTTATGACGCGCTCAACAGCGAGCGCATGCTGCATTTCTTTGCTCTGGATGAAGCCAACCCCGGCAGTATCTATAGCTGCCTGCGTGCCGCGCGCACCAATGCCCACGCCGTGCGCGGACGCATCACCGCCGACATGTGGGAAAACATCAACGCCACCTGGCTGGAGATGCGCAACATCGCCAGTAACGGCCTGGGCCGCTACGGCATCAGCCATTTCTGCGAATGGGTCAAGGAGCGTTCGCACCTGTTCCGCGGAGCGACGTCGGGCACGATCATGCGCAACGACGCCTACAGTTTCATTCGCCTGGGAACCTTCATCGAGCGCGCGGACAACACCTTGCGCCTGCTGGACGCGCGCTACGAGATGTTCGGCGAGGAGTCGGAGGAGGTCAGCGACAACTCGGCGCGCGGCTATTACCAATGGAGTGCCTTGTTGCGGGCGCTGTCTTCGTTCGAGGCGTTCAACGAGATCTACCGTAACGCGCCCAACGCCGAGCAGGTCTCGGAGATGTTGCTGCTGCGGGCCGACGTGCCGCGCTCGCTGCATGCGTGCATCGAAGAACTGGACCATATCCTCGCCAGCCTGCCTGGCAACAACGGTCGTCCGGCCCAGCGCCTGGCCGCGGAATTGAATGCGCGCCTGCGTTATTCCGGCATCGACGAGATTCTCGCGTCGGGCCTGCATCAATGGCTGACCGAACTCATCGGCCAGATCCGCCACCTGGGCCAGACCGTTCACGATGCCTACCTGGAGGTGGTATGAAATTGTCCATTCGCCACGACACGACCTACAGCTATGCCGACGAAGTCTGCACCAGCATCCAGTTCCTGCGCCTGACGCCCAAGGACAGCCCGCGCCAGCGCATTCTGCAATGGCACCTGGAGTTGCCACGCCTGGTGCGCAGCCAGCTCGATCCTTACGGCAACATCCTGCATGTCATGACCATGGACGAGCCTCATGGGGCTCTGGTACTGACCGCTTACGGTGAAGTGCAGATCGACCAGGCCGTCGAGATGGAGCCTGACAGCCAGTCACCGCTGCCGTTCCTGCGCACCAGCCGTCTCAGCCAGGCCGATGAGAGTCTCAGCGCTTTCGCCGTGGCCCGGTGCGGGGCACGGCGTGATCGTTCGGCGCTGGCCGACTTGATGAATGGCCTTGCCGATCGCATGGCCTACCTTCCGGGCACTACCGCGGTCAGCAGCACGGCGGCCGAGGCGTTTGCCGGCGGTGCCGGCGTCTGCCAGGACCACGCCCATGCGTTCGTGGCGTGTGCCCGTAGCCTGGGCGTGCCGGCGCGGTATGTGTCTGGCTACCTGTGCACCGAAGACGAAAACCACCTGGCGAGCCATGCCTGGGCTGAAGCCTGGCTGGGGGATGGCTGGTACAGTTTCGACGTAACCAATCGCCTGACCCGTCCCGATCGCCACCTGAAACTGGCGATCGGCCTGGACTACCTCGACGCCTGCCCGGTGCGCGGCATGCGCCGGGGCGGCGGGGCGGAGCAGATGCACGCGCGGGTGCAGGTGAGCTCAATGGTGCAGGTGCAGCATCAGTAATTGATCCAATAAAGCCTGAGGCCCCTTCGCGAGCAGGCTCGCTCCCACAGGGTTTCGGCCGGACACCGGTCCATTGTGGGAGCGAGCCTGCTCGCGAAGGCGGCTGCACGGTTCTTTTGCGTACGCAGCCGTGCGAACCTGTCATCATCGCGCTTCGCAACACCCCCTTATAAAGGAACAGCGCCATGGACGATGTACAGCAATTGGGTGAGATGCTCCGTCACTACGCCGACAGCGAAGCGCACAAGAAGCAGCAGCACCAGGCTCACTCGGCGGTATGGGCTGAGCGGATCGAGGCGTTGTACGGGCAGATCGAGCAATGGTTGGCGCCGGTCCTGGCGCCGAACCTGCTGGAGTTGAGCCGTGGCGCGTATGTCGCCCATGGGCCGAGTGTTCCTGCCGAGACGTCGACTTTCAAGACGGAAAAACTGACCTTGTCCATTACCGGTAAACCGGTTGAGTTTGTGCCGGATGTGATGGGCGCGGGCGGGTTGATTTCCTTGTCCATCATCGGCCTGACCGCCACTCGCCACGGCAGCATTTCCCTGGTTTGCCAGCCGCCATCAACGCAGTGGCAATGGCGCAGGACCAACGGGTTGAAGGATCCGGACACCTACGTCTTCGATGCAAATTTCCTCGCTCAGCAGTTGCAGAGTCTTATACCGCGCGAGCGAAGCTGAATACGCTTGGCCGGGCAAAACCCCGCGCATTGGCTATACCTGTAGTTCCGCCCCCCGTCGGGTGTGGCTTACAGGAGTAACAGCATGAAATTCGCGTCCCTGATCGGCACCGTTTGCATCGCCTCGCTCGCGCTCGCGGGCTGCTCCAGCAAAGTCACCCAGCCGGACGAGTATTCCGGATTCCTGGGGGACTACAGCCGGCTCAAGGAAGAAAAATCGCCGTCGGGGGCCGAGGTGATGCGCTGGGTCGATCCGAAGATCGATCTGGCGAAGTACTCCCGCATCTATATCGAACCGACCCAGCTGTACCCCAAGCCGCAAGCGACGGTGAAGATCCCGTCGGCAACGTTGGCCGGCATCACCAGCTACTACGACCAGGCGCTCAAGCGTGAAGCCGGCAAGTCCCTGCCGCTGGCGACCAGCCCTGGCCCGGGTGTCCTGGTGGTGCGGGCGGCGATCACCGCGGTCAACAGCAAGACCGAGGGCCTGAAACCCTACGAAGTGATTCCGATCGCCCTGGTGGCCGCCGCGGTCAGTACCGCCAGCGGCATTCGTGACCAGGAAACCACCCTGGGCACCGAAGCGGTGTTTCTCGACGGTGGCAATAATGCGGTAATCGCCCAGGTGGTGCGCAAGGGCACGGGTAAACCGTTGTCGAACGAGTCCCAGATCATGAAGCCCGATGATGTCAAAGGGGTCATCGATGGCTGGGCGGCGGATCTGCATCAGTCATATTTGCAGCTCAAGGCTAAATAGCAGGCCCGGTCACTCGTGACTTTTTGTGTGCAGGCATAGGTCGGAGCACCATTTCATGGTTAACTCCGGCCTCACCATTTTCAAACCTGTCAGAAGGAATCCGTTCATGGCTCAAGTCACTCTCAAAGGCAACCCTGTCCAAGTCAACGGCCAGTTGCCCCAAGCCGGTTCCAAGGCGCCAGCCTTTTCCCTGGTTGCCGGCAATCTGTCGGACGTTTCCCTGAAGGATTTCGCCGGCAAGCGCAAAGTGCTGAATATTTTCCCAAGCGTCGACACGCCGACCTGCGCCACTTCCGTGCGCAAGTTCAACGCCCAGGCCAACGATCTGAACAACACCGTAGTGCTGTGCATCTCCGCCGACCTGCCGTTCGCCCAGGCCCGTTTCTGTGGTGCCGAAGGCCTGGAAAACGTGCAGAACCTGTCGACCCTGCGCGGTGCCGAGTTCATTGAGAACTACGGCGTTGCGATTGCCGACGGCCCGCTCAAAGGCCTGACCGCCCGTGCCGTTGTGGTGCTGGATGAAAACGACACCGTGCTGCACAGCGAGCTGGTCAAGGAAATCGCTGAAGAGCCGAACTACGACGCTGCACTCGCTGCTCTGAAATAACTGCGCTGAAATAAAGTATTTATTACAATTGTTAACGGCCTGGCCTGACCAGGCCGTTTTCATTTGTGTTTCAAGGCTTTAGCTAACCGGGCGGAATGTAAGCCCAAGGTAAATTGCCGGTAAAGGCGCTTTGCTAAATATCCGCCAGTGCTTATCGTTCAGCCTCCTGTAAAAGAAGCTCACGCGCCCAATGGTTGACCACTCCATGCAATCCTCTGTTTCCCGCAAATCCCGTCGCTGGCTGTTCGGCCTGTTTGTCGTACTGGTCATCGCGCTGCTGGCCTGGAAGTTCTGGCCCGCCAGTACCGACCCGAAAAACGGCGCAGAGCAGAAAGCCGCGGCTGGACACGCGGGACGCTCGGGTGGCATGCGGCCAGGGTTTGGCGGGGCTACGGGGCCGATTCCGGTTCGGGTGGCGCCAGCGGTCACCGGGGATTTTCCCCTGTACTACAAGGCGCTGGGCACGGTCACCGCGCTCAATACGATCAACGTTCGCAGCCGGGTCGGCGGCGAGTTGGTGAAGATCGCCTTTGAAGAAGGGCAGATGGTAAAGGCCGGCGACCTGCTGGCGGAAATCGACCCTCGTCCTTACCAGAATGCCTTGCTCCAGGCCGAAGGCACGCTGCTGCAAAACCAGGCCCAACTGAAAAATGCCCAGGTCGACCTGGAACGCTATCGCGGCCTGTACGCCGAAGACAGTATCGCCAAGCAGACCCTCGATACCGCCGCTGCGCTGGTGGGCCAGTACCAGGGTACGGTCAAGACCAACCAGGCGGCGGTCAACGACGCCAAGCTCAACCTGGAATTCACCAGGATCCGCGCGCCGATCAGCGGCCGCGTAGGTTTGCGTCAACTGGACATCGGCAACCTGGTGGCCGCCAACGACACCACGGCCCTGGCCGTCATCACCCAGACCCAGCCCATCAGCGTTGTGTTCACGCTGCCGGAAAACAACCTCGAAACCGTGCTCGCCCGCTATCGCAGCGGAGCGAAACTACCGGTCGAGGCCTGGGACCGTGGCGATGTGAAACTGCAGGCCAGCGGTGTTCTGCAAAGCCTGGACAACCAGATCGACGTCACCACCGGCACCTTGAAATTCAAGGCGCGCTACGAAAACCGCGACCAATCGCTGTTTCCCAACCAGTTCGTCAACGTGCGCCTGCTGGCCGACACCCTCAAGGGTGTGGTCCTGGCGCCGACCGCAGCCATCCAGTTCGGCACCAACGGCACCTTCGTTTACGCGCTTGATGGCGACAGGAAAGTCACCATCAGGAAGCTCAAGATCGGTGCCAGCGATGGCGAAAAAACCATTGTCACCGAGGGCCTGGCCGCCGGCGACAGGGTGGTGCTCGAAGGCACCGACCGCTTGAAGGAGGGCAGCGAGGTGGAAGTGGTCAACGACAGCCAGGAGGTGCCGACCACACCGACCGAACACCTGCAAGGCAAGACGGCCGCGGCCCCGACTGAGCCGACCACGGCCAACAAGGCGAAAAAGGGCGGCGCATGAATCTCTCGCGGCTGTTCATCCTTCGCCCGGTCGCCACCACGTTGAGCATGCTGGCGATTGTCCTGGCCGGCCTGATTGCCTATCGGCTGCTGCCGGTGTCGGCACTGCCCCAGGTCGACTACCCGACCATCCGCGTGATGACGCTGTACCCGGGGGCCAGTCCCGACGTCATGACCAGCGCGGTGACCGCGCCCCTGGAGCGGCAGTTCGGGCAGATGCCGGGCCTCACCCAAATGGCTTCCACCAGTTCCGGTGGTGCGTCGGTGATCACCCTGCGTTTCAATCTGGACATCAACATGGATGTCGCCGAGCAGCAGGTGCAGGCCGCGATCAACGCCGCGACCAATCTGTTGCCTACCGACCTGCCGGCGCCGCCGGTGTACAACAAGGTCAACCCGGCGGACACCCCGGTGCTGACGCTGGCGATCACCTCCAAGACCATGCTGCTGCCCAAGCTCAATGACCTGGTGGACACGCGCATGGCGCAGAAGATCGCCCAGATCAGCGGCGTTGGCATGGTGACCATCGCCGGCGGCCAGCGCCAGGCCGTGCGGATCAAGGTCAACCCGGAGGCACTTGCGGCCGCCGGGCTGAACCTGGCCGATGTGCGGACCCTGATCGGCGCTTCCAACGTCAACCAGCCCAAGGGCAACTTCGACGGCCCGACGCGGGTCTCGATGCTCGACGCCAACGATCAGCTGACCTCGCCCAAGGACTACGCCGAACTGATCCTGGCCTACGCCAACGGCGCGCCATTGCGGCTCAAGGACGTGGCACAGATCGTCGACGGCGCGGAGAACGAACGCCTCGCCGCCTGGGCCAACGAAAACCAGGCCGTGCTACTGAACATCCAGCGCCAGCCCGGGGCCAACGTCATCGAGGTGGTGGACCGGATCAAGGCGCTGCTGCCGAGCATCACCGATAACCTGCCGGCCGGCCTCGACGTGACCGTGCTGACCGACCGCACCCAGACCATCCGCGCCTCCGTCACCGATGTGCAGCATGAACTGCTGATCGCCATTGCCCTGGTGGTGATGGTGACGTTCCTGTTCCTGCGGCGGGTCAGCGCCACGATCATTCCGTCGGTGGCCGTGCCGCTGTCGTTGATCGGTACATTCGGCGTGATGTACCTGGCCGGGTTTTCCGTCAACAACCTGACCCTGATGGCGCTAACCATCGCCACCGGTTTTGTGGTGGACGATGCCATCGTCATGCTGGAGAACATTGCGCGTTTCATCGAGGAGGGCGACAGCCCGATGCAAGCCGCGCTCAAGGGCGCCAGGCAGATCGGTTTCACGCTGATTTCCTTGACGCTGTCGTTGATCGCGGTGCTGATCCCGCTGTTGTTCATGGCGGACGTGGTCGGCCGATTGTTCCGCGAGTTCGCCATCACCCTGGCGGTGGCAATCTTGATTTCTTTGGTGGTGTCCCTGACCCTGACGCCGATGATGTGCGCCCGCTTGCTCAAGCGCGAGCCCAAGGAAGAGCAGCAGGGCCGTTTCTACCGGGCCAGCGGTGCCTGGATCGACTGGTTGATCGCTGCCTATGGGCGCAAGTTGCAATGGGTGCTCAAGCATCAGCCGCTGACCCTGCTGGTGGCGGTGGGCAGCCTGGTGCTGACGGTGGTGTTGTACCTGGCCGTGCCCAAGGGCTTTTTCCCGGTGCAGGACACGGGCGTGATCCAGGGCATTTCCGAAGCGCCGCAGTCGATTTCCTTCGCCGCCATGAGCGAGCGCCAGCAGCAGTTGGCCAAGGTCATCCTCGCCGACCCGGCGGTGCAGAGCCTGTCCTCTTACATCGGTGTCGACGGCGACAACGCCACGCTAAACAGCGGACGCCTGCTGATCAACCTCAAGCCCCACAGCGAGCGGGACGACAGCGCCAGCGAGATCATCACCCGCCTGCAACCGCAGCTCAACCGGCTGGTGGGCATTCGCCTGTTCATGCAGCCGGTGCAGGACCTGACCATCGAAGACCGCGTCAGCCGCACCCAGTACCAGTTCAGCCTGTCATCGCCGGACGCCGAGTTGCTCAGCCTTTGGAGCGGCCGTCTGGTCGAGGCCCTGGCCCAACAGCCGGAACTGACCGATGTCGCCAGTGACCTGCAGAACAAGGGCTTGCAGGTCTACCTGGTCATCGATCGCGACGCCGCCTCACGCCTGGGCGTGTCGGTGTCGAACATCACCGATGCGCTGTACGACGCTTTCGGCCAGCGGCAAATCTCCACCATCTATACCCAGGCCAGCCAGTACCGTGTGGTGCTGCAGGCCCAGGCCGGGGAAAGGATCGGGCCGCAGGCGCTGGACCAGATCCACGTCAAGACCACCGACGGCGGCCAGGTCCGATTGTCGAGCCTGGCCCGTGTCGAAGAGCGTCAGGCGCAACTGGCAATCGCCCACATCGGCCAGTTCCCGGCGGTGATGATGTCGTTCAACCTGGCGCCAGGCGTGGCCCTCGGGCATGCGGTGGAGGTGATCGAAAAGGTCCAGCAGGACATCGGCATGCCAGTGGGCGTGCAGACCGAGTTCCAGGGCGCGGCGCAGGCGTTCCAGGCATCGTTGTCGAGCACTTTGCTGTTGATCCTGGCTGCGGTGGTGACCATGTACATCGTGCTGGGGGTCTTGTACGAAAGTTACATACATCCGATCACCATCCTGTCCACCTTACCCTCGGCGGCCATCGGCGCTTTGCTGGCGTTGATCCTCACCGGCAATGACCTGGGCATGATCGCGATCATTGGCATCATCCTGCTGATCGGCATCGTCAAGAAAAACGCGATCATGATGATCGACTTCGCCCTGGACGCCGAACGCAACCAGGGCCTGGATCCGCAGACGGCCATCTACCAGGCCGCGTTACTGCGCTTCCGGCCAATCCTGATGACCACGCTGGCGGCGCTGTTTGGCGCGGTGCCCCTGATGCTCGCCACCGGCTCTGGCGCCGAGTTGCGCCAGCCGTTGGGCCTGGTGATGGTGGGCGGGTTGCTGGTGAGCCAGGTGTTGACCTTGTTCACCACTCCGGTGATCTACCTGTACTTCGATCGTCTGGGCCGTCGGTTTGCCCGGCCTGAGGAGAAAGAGGTGCGGGTATGACGTCCGGACTCCATGGGTGCTTTCCGTGGCGAGGGAGCTTGCTCCCGCTTGAGTGCGCAGCGCTCACAAAAGGGGCCGCTGCGCGACCCAGCGGGAGCAAGCTCCCTCGCCACAAGAGCCTGTTGGTTGAAAGCTGGAGCGGCGACCAGTGAACCTCTCCGGCCCCTTCATCCGCCGCCCCGTGGCGACCATGCTGCTGAGCTTCGCCATCATGCTGCTCGGCGGTGTGTGCTTTGGCTTGCTGCCGGTGTCGCCGCTGCCGCAGATGGATTTCCCGGTGATCGTGGTCCAGGCCAACCTGCCGGGGGCGAGTCCCGAGGTGATGGCTTCTACCGTGGCGACGCCGCTGGAGCGTTCCTTCGGCGCGATCGCCGGGGTCAACACCATGAGCAGTCGGTCCAGCCAGGGTTCGACCCGGGTGATCCTGCAATTCGACCTGGACCGCGACATCAACGGTGCGGCCCGGGAGGTGCAGGCGGCCATCAACGCCTCGCGCAACCTGCTGCCCAGCGGGATGCGCAGCATGCCGACCTACAAGAAGGTCAACCCGTCCCAGGCGCCGATCATGGTGCTGTCGCTGACCTCGGATGTGCTGGAGAAAGGCCAGCTCTATGACCTGGCCTCGACCATTCTGTCCCAGAGCCTGTCCCAGGTGTCGGGCGTGGGCGAGGTGCAGATCGGCGGCAGTTCGCTGCCCGCGGTGCGCATCGAACTGGAGCCGCAATTGCTCAATCAGTACGGCGTGGCGCTGGACGACGTGCGAACGGCGATTGCCAACAGCAACGTGCGCCGGCCCAAGGGCTCGGTCGAGGACGACCAGCGGATGTGGCAAGTCCAGGCCAACGACCAACTGGAAAAGGCCAAGGATTACGAAACACTGATCATCCGCTACCAGGATGGCTCGGTGTTGCGGCTCAAGGACGTGGCCAAGGTCAGCGACGGCGTCGAGGATCGCTACAACAGCGGTTTCTTCAACGACGATGCCGCCGTGTTGCTGGTGATCAATCGCCAGGCCGGCGCCAACATCATCGAGACCGTCAACGAGATCAAGGCCCAGTTGCCGGCCTTGCAGGCCGTGTTGCCCGCCAGCGTCAAGCTGAACCTGGCGATGGATCGCTCGCCGGTGATCAAGGCGACCCTGCACGAAGCGGAAATGACCTTGCTGATCGCCGTCGCCCTGGTGGTACTGGTGGTGTTCCTGTTTCTCGGCAATTTCCGCGCTTCGCTGATCCCGACCCTGGCGGTGCCGGTGTCGCTGGTGGGCACGTTCGCGGTGATGTATCTGTACGGTTTCTCACTGAACAATTTGTCGCTGATGGCGTTGATCCTCGCCACCGGGCTGGTGGTGGACGATGCCATCGTGGTGCTGGAGAACATTTCCCGGCACATCGATGAAGGCGTGCCGCCGCTGAAGGCCGCGTATTTGGGGGCCGAGGAGGTGGGCTTCACGCTGCTGTCGATGAACGCCTCGCTGGTGGCGGTGTTCCTGTCGATCCTGTTCATGGGCGGGATCGTCGAGAGCCTGTTCCGGGAGTTTTCCATCACCCTGGCGGCGGCCATCATCGTCTCGCTTATCGTGTCCCTGACGCTTACGCCGATGCTCTGCGCGCGCTGGCTCAAGCCTCACGTGCCAGGGCAGGAGAACCGCTTGCAGCGTTGGAGCCAGGGCGCCAACGAAAGAATGGTCCGTGGCTATGCGCGCACGCTGGACTGGGTACTGCGCCATCGGCGCCTGACCTTGCTCAGTCTGCTGGTGACCATTGGCGTGAACATCGCGTTGTATGTAGTGGTGCCGAAAACCTTCATGCCCCAGCAGGACACCGGCCAGTTGATCGGCTTCGTGCGCGGTGACGACGGGCTGTCGTTCAACGTGATGCAACCGAAGATGGAGATCTTCCGTCGCGCTGTGCTCAAGGACGAGGCCGTACAGAGCGTGGCCGGTTTTATCGGTGGCAACAACGGCACCAACAATGCCTTCATGCTGGTGCGCCTCAAGCCGATCAACGAGCGCAGGATTTCCGCGCAGAAAGTCATCGAGCGCCTGCGCAAGGAGATGCCCAAGGTGCCCGGCGGCCAGTTGATGCTGATGGCCGACCAGGACCTGCAATTTGGTGGCGGCCGCGAGCAGACCACCTCGCAATATTCCTACATCCTGCAGAGCGCCGACCTGGCGTCGCTGCGCGAGTGGTACCCCAAGGTCGTCGCGGCGTTCCGCGCCTTGCCGGAGCTTACCGCCATCGATGCCCGTGACGGTGGCGGGGCACAGCAGGTAACCCTGATTGTGGACCGCGACCAGGCCAAGCGCCTGGGCATCGACATGGACATGGTCACATCGGTGTTGAACAACGCCTACAGCCAGCGGCAGATATCAACCATCTACGACAGCCTCAACCAGTATCAGGTAGTCATGGAGGTCAATCCCAAATACGCCCAGGACCCCAATACCCTCGAACAGGTCCAGGTGATTACGGCCGATGGCGCGCGGGTCCCGCTGTCCGCAATTGCCCATTACGAGAACAGCCTGGAAGACGACCGGGTCAGCCACGAAGGCCAGTTCGCTTCCGAGGGCATCTCCTTCGATATGGCCGAAGGCGTGACCGTGGAGCAGGGCACGGCCGCCATTGAACGGGCGATCGCCAAGCTGGGGATGCCCGAAGACGTCATCGCGAAAATGGCCGGGACCGCCGACGCTTTCGCCGCCACCCAGAAAAGCCAGCCGTTCATGGTGCTCGGGGCGCTGCTGGCGGTGTATCTGGTCCTGGGCGTGCTGTATGAAAGCTACATCCACCCGTTGACCATCCTGTCCACGTTGCCTTCGGCCGGCGTTGGCGCGTTGCTGTCGATCTACGTGCTGGGCAGCGAGTTCAGCCTGATCTCGCTGCTGGGGCTGTTCCTGTTGATTGGCGTGGTGAAGAAAAACGCGATCCTGATGATCGACCTCGCGCTGCAACTGGAGCGTGCCGGCCAGACGCCGTTGGAGTCGATCCGCAGTGCTTGCCTGTTGCGCTTGCGGCCGATCCTGATGACGACGGTGGCGGCGATCCTCGGTGCCTTGCCGCTGTTGCTCGGCGGTGCCGAAGGTTCGGAGATGCGCCAGCCGCTGGGCCTGACCATCATCGGCGGCCTGGTGTTCAGCCAGGTCCTGACGCTTTACACCACGCCGGTGGTTTACCTTTATCTCGATAACCTGCGCCACCGCTTCAACCGCTGGCGTGGGGTGCGCACCGATGCTGCCCTGGAAACTCCGCTATGACCGACCGTTCGCTTTTCAACCTTGCCGCACCGCTGGCAGCCGCCCGTGGCTCGCGGGTATTGAGCCTGGCGCTGTGCGTTGCGCTGCTCAGTGCTTGCGCGATCGGCCCGGATTACCAGCGCCCGGAGGCCGCTGCGCCGGTGCAGTACAAGGAAGCCCAAGGGTGGCGCCAGGCCAACCCCAGCGACGCCTTGGCCCGGGGCGCCTGGTGGGAGCTGTACAGCGACGCCCGGCTGAATGAGCTGGTGGCAAAGCTCAACGCATCCAACCAGACCGTGGCCCAGGCCGAAGCCCAGTATCGTCAGGCCCAGGCGTTGGCGCGCAGTGCGCGGGGAGCTTTTTTCCCAACGGTCGACCTTACCGTCGGCAAGAACCGCTCCAGCCAAGGCACCGGCAGCAGCAGTTCGAGCCTGAGCAGTTCTTCCAGCGGCATTCGCGACACCTACAGCGCCCAGGCCGGGGTGAGTTGGGAAGCGGATGTCTGGGGCAAGTTGCGCCGCACCCTGGAAGCCGATGAAGCCAGCGCGCAAGCCAGCTTTGCCGACCTGGCGGCGATGCGCCTGAGCCAGCAGTCCGAGCTGGTGCAGAACTACTTGCAGTTACGGGTCATCGACCAACAGAAGCGCTTGTTGCAGACCACGGTCGATAACTATCAGCGCTCATTAAAAATGACCGAAAACCAGTACCGCGCAGGGGTGTCGGGCAAGGACGCGGTGGCCCAGGCGCAGAACCAGCTCAAGACCACCCAGGGCGACCTGATCGACCTGATCTGGCAGCGGGCCCAGTTCGAAAATGCCATCGCCGTGCTGATCGGCCTGCCTCCGGCCGAATTCAGCCTGGACGAAACCGAGGACGTCCCGGCGCTGCCGCAGGTCCCGGTGGCGGTGCCCTCGCAATTGCTCGAACGACGTCCGGACATCGCTTCGGCGGAACGCTCGGTGATGGCCGCCAACGCCAACATCGGCGTGGCGAAGGCGGCCTATTATCCGGACCTGACCCTGAGCCTGAGTGGCGGCTACAGCAGCAGTACCTACGATAACTGGATAAGTGTGCCGAACCGCTTCTGGTCGGTCGGGCCACAGCTGGCAATGACGCTGTTCGACGGCGGCCAGCGCTCGGCGGAAGTCGACCGCAGCGTCGCGGCGTACGACCAGACCGTGGCGACCTATCGGCAGACCGTGCTCGACGGTTTTCGCGAAGTCGAGAACTACATGATCCAGCTCAAGGTGCTCGAAGACGAAGCCCGCGTGCGCCAGGAAGCCCTGGACGCCGCCCGCGAGTCCCTGCGCCTGACCCAGAACCAGTACCGGGCCGGCTTGATCGGTTACCTCGACGTGGTGACCGTCCAGGCCACCGCCCTGAGCAACGAACGCAGCATGCTGAGCCTGCAACAGAGCAGGTTGATCGCCAGCGTGCAACTGATCGCGGCGCTGGGCGGCGGGTGGGATGGGCAGTTGCAGGCGAGCGAACAGCCAGCAGCGGACTGATACCCAGCGCTATCCATGTGGGAGCGAGCTTGCTCGCGATGGCGGCAGCCCAGGCGACATCTCCTTGGCTGAACCACCGCTATCGCGAGCAAGCTCGCTCCCACAGTGGCTTTCGGCGAAGCCAGTCCCGCTTTTGGCCGATGCGCTGCCTACGTCCCTTGGCGATGGCTTGGTATAGTTCAGGCCTCTTTTCAGCCGGTAAAGGATCACTGCCATGTCGCAATACCAAGCGTTCCACGTCGAACTTGCAGACAAAATCGCCCATGTGCAGATCAATCGCCCCGACAAGATCAATGCCATGAACGCCGCGTTCTGGAGCGAGATCATCGAGATCTTCCAGTGGATCGACGATACCGACGAAGTGCGGGTGGTGGTCCTGAGCGGTGCCGGCAAGCATTTTTCGTCGGGCATCGACCTGATGATGCTGGCCGGCGTGGCGAACGAACTGGGCAAGGACGTCGGCCGCAACGCCCGTATGCTGCGGCGCAAGATCCTCGAACTGCAAGCCTCGTTCAACGCCGTGGACAATTGCCGCAAACCGGTTCTCGCGGCGATCCAGGGTTATTGCCTGGGCGGTGCCATCGACCTGATTTCTGCCTGCGACATGCGCTACGCGGCCGAGGACGCGCAATTCTCCATCAAGGAAATCGACATCGGCATGGCGGCCGATGTTGGCACATTGCAACGCTTGCCCCGGATCATCGGGGACGGCATGCTGCGTGAACTCGCTTATACGGGGCGCACCTTTGGTGCCGACGAAGCGCGCAGCATTGGTCTGGTCAATCGTGTCTACAGCGATACCGCCAGCCTGCTTGACGGAGTGATGGGCATCGCCCGGGAGATCGCCGCCAAGTCGCCGATCGCCATAGCCGGCACCAAGGAAATGATTGGCTACATGCGTGATCACGGCATCGACGACGGGCTGGAATACGTCGCCACGTGGAATGCCGCCATGTTGCAATCGAATGACCTGCGCGTGGCCATGGCCGCCCATATGAGCAAACAGAAACCCGAATTTCTGGATTGATCGATCATGATTTCACGCTGGACCACCGCAGTACTCGACACCGACCTCGCGGGCGGCTGGGCCGTGGCCCGCAGCCCGGAGGGCTTTCTCTACGACGACAACGGCGCACTGTTTCCCCGCGAGTGGCTCAAGCGCCAGGATGTATCGATTCTCGCCGAGCACGGCATTGGCCATCTCGACGGCGAGCCGGTCTACCTGCTGGAACTGCATAGCTCGCTGGAGATTCCCGGCTGCAACTGGAAAGGCCTGCGGGCCTTCATGCTCGAGGACGACCACACGCTGTTCAAGGTGCTGGGTTATGCGGCGCAGATCGGCACCTGGGCTCGCGAACATCGCTTTTGTGGCAGTTGCGGCCAGCGCATGACCCAGGTGCCGCGAGAGCGGGCGATGTACTGTGAGGCATGCGATCTGCGGCATTACCCGCGAATCTCGCCGAGCATGATCGTGCTGATTACCCGTGGCGATGAGGTCTTGCTGGCGCGTTCGCCGCGCTTTGTCACCGGTGTCTACAGCACCCTGGCCGGGTTTGCCGAGCCGGGCGAGTCGGCCGAGGATTGCCTGGTCCGAGAGGTACGCGAGGAGGTCAGCATCGAAGTGAAGAACATCCAGTACGTGGGCAGCCAGTGCTGGCCGTTTCCCCATTCGATGATGCTGGGTTTTCATGCCGAGTATGCCGGCGGTGAGATCGTGCCCCAGGAAGACGAGATCGAGGACGCCCAATGGTTCAGCGTCCATGACCTGCCGCCGTTGCCGGCCTCGCGCTCCATCGCCCGCTACCTGATCGACCTGTATGTCGCCCGACGTCTAGGCCACGCTGAACCAGTGCTGCCAGGCTAGGCGCACGGTCAGGCCCAGCACCACGGTGATGAACACCGGGCGGATGAACTTCGCGCCGCCGCTGATGGCGGTGCGCGCGCCGAAGAACGCGCCGACCATCACCGACAGGCCCATGCTCAGGCCGATGATCCAATCCACCTGGCCCGAAAAGATGAACACCGACAGCGCCGCAATGTTGCTGACGAAGTTCATGCTGCGGGCCACGCCGCTGGCCTTGACCAGGTCGATGGGGTAGAGCAGCAGGCTGCTGACGGTCCAGAACGCACCGGTGCCCGGGCCGGCCACGCCGTCGTAGAAACCCAAGGTGAAACCCTGGGATGACTGCCAGGTCTTCTTGATCGGCGCATTGCTGTCCAGCGGCGCCTTGGGCGTGCCGCCGAACAACAGGTACAGGCCACAGGCAAAGACAATCACCGGCAGCATTTTGTTCAGCCACTCGGCGGGCAGGTAATGAGCAACGACGGCACCGACCAAGGCACCGACCAGCGTGCCGACGAGGGCGTGGGTCCATTGCCGTGGGTGAAACAGCTTGCGCTTGTAAAAGGTAAAACTCGCCGTGGCTGAGCCAAAGGTCGAGCTGAGCTTGTTGGTGCCCAGCACCAGGTGCGGTGGCAGGCCGGCGGTCAATAGCGCCGGCGTGGTCAGCAGCCCGCCACCGCCGGCGATGGCGTCGATGAAGCCGGCGATGAACGCGACGACGGCAAGGATAGCGAGGGTGGAAAGGTCGACGCTGAGCTCAAAAGGCATGGAATGGGGCTTATTCGGCAGGGCGCAGAAAGACTGCGGGAAAGGCCGCTATGTTACCCATAACAACGCCGGGCCGCGACTGCCTCAAATCGTGGCGAGGGAGCTTGCTCCCGCTGGGCTGCGCAGCGGCCCCAATTGCTGCACACGGCATATCTGGCAAACCGGACCCGCCTGTCTACGACTGCTGCGCAGCCGAGCGGGAGCAAGCTCCCTCGCCACGGTGATGCGTTGTATTTGCCAGCGCGGATCGACTGTAGCGAATTTGATCCTACAAAAAACAGCGGCGGCGAAGCTGCGAAGATACACGGGTGCACACCCACTCTCGTGGCGAGGGAGCTTGCTCCCGCTGGGCTGCGCAGCGGCCCCATTGCTGCACACGACATATCTGGCAAACCGGACCCGCCTGTCTACGACTGCTGCGCAGCCGAGCGGGAGCAAGCTCCCTCGCCACGGTGATGCGTTGTATTTGCCAGCGCGGATCGACTGTAGCGAATTTGATCCTGCAAATAAAAGCGGCGGCGAAGCTGCGAAGATACACGGGTGCACACCCGCTCTCGTGGCGAGGGAGCTTGCTCCCGCTGGGCTGCGCAGCGGCCCCAGATTGCCGCACACGGTGTATCAGGCAAACCGGACCTGCCGATCTACGACTGCTGCGCAGCCGAGCGGGAGCAAGCTCCCTCGCCACGGTGATGCGTTGTATTTGCCAGCGCGGATCGACTGTAGCGAATTTGATCCTGCAAATAACAGCGGCGGCGAAGCTGCGAAGATACACGGGTGCACACCCGCTCTCGTGGTGAGGGAGCTTGCTCCCGCTGGGCTGCGCAGCGGCCCCAGATTGCCGCACACGGTGTATCAGGCAAACCGCGCCCGCCGGTCTACGACTGCTGCGCAGCCGAGCGGGAGCAAGCTCCCTCGCCACGGTGACGCGTTGTATTTGCCAGCGCGGATCGACTGTAGCGAATTTGATCCTGCAAAAAACAGCGGCGGCGAAGCTGCGAAGATACACGGGTGCACACCCACTCTCGTGGCGAGGGAGCTTGCTCCCGCTGGGCTGCGCAGCGGCCCCAATTGCCGCACACGGTGTATCAGGCAAACCGGACCTGCCGATTTACGACTGCTGCGCAGCCGAGCGGGAGCAAGCTCCCTCGCCACGCTACCGCTCAAACCACGTCGTCCACGATGATGTGCCGCTGATCCCTTGAACAGCGTTCGATCCGGGCCTGGACCCGATACACGTTGCGCAGCATCTGCTCGGTGATCACTTCTTCACTTCGACCGCAGCCTTGCAGGGTGCCCTCGGCGATGACCAGCACCTGGTCGGCAAAGCGCAACGCCTGGTTCAGGTCGTGAATGGCAATGAACACGATGATCGAGTGTTGGCGGGCGAGGGCGCGCATGAAGCTCAGGACCTGGACCTGGCGGTGCATGTCCAGGGCGCTGGTGGGTTCGTCCATCAACAGGACTTCGGGCTCGCGCACCAGCGTCTGGGCGATCGACACCAGTTGCTGTTGCCCACCGCTCAGTTCACCGAGGTTGCGAAACGACAAATCACTGATGCCCAGGGACGCGAGGATGCGGTCCACCACTTCCAGCTCATCGGCTTGTACTGTCCACCCGGGCGCCTGCTGTTTGCGCGCGAGCAGCACCGATTCGTAGACCGTCAGCCGGGCGTTGGCGTTGAGGTTCTGCGGCATGTAGCAAATGCCCTGCTGGCCCCGGAGCGAGCCTTCCAGGCGAATATGGCCGGGGCCGTCGATGAGGCCGGCGATGCGTTTGAACAAGGTCGATTTTCCGGCCGCGTTGGGGCCCACCACCGCCACGACCTCGCCACCCGTGAGCAGCGGCGTAGTGATCCCGTCCAGTATCGACCGACGACCATAACGAGCGCCGACACCTTGCAGCTCGATCGTCACCATGACTGTTTCCTGCCGCCCAGAATGAGAGAAATGAAGAACGGCACGCCGATCAGCGACGTGACCACACCGATCGGGAAGATCGCCCCGGGTATCAGGGTCTTGCTCACCACCGAACTGGCCGACAGGATCAGCGCGCCGGTCAGCAGCGAGGCCGGCAGGAAGAAACGCTGGTCTTCGCCGATCAGCATCCTGGCGATGTGCGGCCCCACCAGGCCGATGAAGCCGATGGTGCCGACAAATGCCACTGGAAACGCGGCCAGCAGGCTGACCATGACCAGGGTCTGCAAGCGCAATTTGCGCACGTTGATGCCGAAACTCGCGGCTTTTTCATCCCCCAGGCGCAGGGCGGTCATGGCCCAGGCGCGGCGGGCAAAAATCGGCAAGGTGACGAGGATTACCAGGCAGATCACGCCGAGTTTCGGCCAGGTGGCCTTGGTCAGGCTGCCCATGGTCCAGAACACCACGGCGGCCACGGCCTGCTCGGTGGCGAAGAACTGCACCAGCGCCAACAGCGCATTGAAGGTGAACACCAGGGCGATACCGAGCAGCACGATGGTTTCGCTGGTCATGCCCCGGCGCAGGCTCAGGACATGGATCAGCAGCGCCGAGAGCATCGCCATGATAAAGGCATTGAGCGGCACCATGTATTGGGCGATCACCGGCACCAGGGCCACGCCGAATGCCAAGCCCAGGGCCGCGCCGAAACTGGCTGCCGCCGAGATGCCCAAGGTGAATGGGCTCGCCAGCGGGTTGTTGAGGATGGTCTGCATCTGCGCGCCGGCCAGGGACAACGCGGCGCCCACGGCCACGGCCATCAGCGCCACCGGCAGGCGGATATCCCACATCACCACCCGCACCTGGGGCGCCGCGGCATCGGGAGAGAACAGCGCGCCCAGCACTTCATCCAGGCTGTAGCTGGCCGGGCCGAGGGCCAGGTCGAGCAGCACGCTGAACAGCAGCAACAGGGCCAGGCTGAGCAGGATCAAGCGTTTGCGCCAGACCTGCTCGCGGTAAATCGTGCCCAGGGCGATCCCCTCGATACGGCCATTCATGGTTGGGCCTGCGCGGGCTTGAGGCTGACGAAATAGCCTGGCTCATAGGGCACAGGCAAGAAGCGCTGGTGGAACTCGCGAAACGTCGCGTCGGGGTCCAGGTCGGTGAACAGCTCCGGATGGAACCACTTGGCCAGTTGCTGGATGGCGATAAACTGGTAGGGGCTGTTGTAGAACTGGTGCCAGATGGCATGAAAACCCTGGGTTTGCTGAGCCTTGATCCCGGCATAGGCCGGGCGGGCGGTGTACCACTGCAATTTGCGCCGCGCCTCGGCCAGATCGGCACCGGGCCCGACACCGACCCAGTGCCCGCCCGGCGCAAAGGCCTCCCAGTTGGCGCTGGTGACCACCACCTGTTCCGGGTTGGCGACGATCACCTGTTCCGCGTTCAACTGGCCAAAGGTGTTGGGAATGATTGCGCTGGCAATGTTGCGGCCCCCGGCCAGCTCGACGAAACGGCCGAAATTTTCGTTGCCGAAACTCAGGCAGCAATCGTCGGTGTAGCCACCGATGCGTTCGATGAACACTTTCGGGCGGGGCGGCTGGCGGGCCTGGATCACATCGGTGACGCGACGGATCTGCTGGTTGCGAAAGGCAATGAACGCCTCGGCGCGTGCCTCTTCGCCGAACAGCTGGCCAAACAGGCGCATGGTCGGTTCGGTGTTCTGCATCGGGTTGTTGCGAAAGTCGACGTAGACCACCGGAATGCCCAGCGCATCGAGTTTCTCGATGTAGCGCGCGTCTTCGGTGGCGTGCTGGGCCTCGATGTTGAGGACGATCACGTCCGGTTGCTGGCTGATCGCTTGCTCGATGTCGAAGGTGCCGTCTTCGAAACCGCCGAAGGTCGGAATCCGGGCAATTGCCGGATACCGCCGCAGGTAGGCGCCGTAGGTGTCCGGGTCGGACTGGATCAGGTCCTTGCGCCAGCCGACGATGCGGCGGATCGGATTGTCGGTGTCGAGTGCCGCGACGAGGTACAACTGGCGACCTTCGCCGAGGATGACCCGTTGCACCGGAATGCGCACCTGGACCTGGCGGCCGAGCAAGTCGGTGACGGTGGTTGTGGTGACAGGCGATGTGCCTGCAAAACAAAGGCCGCTCAGCAACAGGGCGGCAGCACCCAGCAGCCAGGCGATTAGCGATGAGCGCGTCAGAGATTGAATCTGCATGGTTGGAACCTTGTCAGGGATCGCCCCGCCAGCGGTGCACGCGCTGTTCGGGGCGAGGCGCAATCAGAAGTCGACCGTCGCTGAAAGCAACAGGGTGCGTGGCGCGCCTTGGGAGAACGCGCCGTAGGAGGCCACGCCGGACCAGTATTCGCGGTCGAATACGTTCTGCACCGTGGCGCGCAGCGTGGTCGGCCGGCCATCGAGTACCGTGCTGTAGCGGGCGCCGGCATCAAAGCGTGTCCACGGATCGAGCTCTTGGGTGTTGGCCTGGTTGACGTATTGGCTGCCGGTGTAGATCGCTCCACTGGTCAACGTCAGGCCCTGGACCCAGGGGGTGTCCCATTCGGCCCAGAGGTTGGCCTGCACTTCGGGCACGCCCACCGGTTTGTTGCCGCGATTGGCGGCGGTCCCGCTTTTGGTGAGTTCGCCGTCGAGCAAGGTGACGCCACCGAGCAGGCGCGTACCCTCGCGCAGTTCGCCGAACATGTTCAGTTCGATGCCGCGGTTGCGCTGCTCGCCCTGGACCGAATACATGCCACCGGCCGTGCCGTTGGTCAATTCGCCGGCGGGCTTCTTGATCTGGAACAGCGCCAGGGTCGAGGTGAACGTGCCGTAGTCGACCTTTACCCCGACCTCCTGCTGGCGAGAGATGTAGGGCTTGAAGATTTCGCCCGAGTTGCTCGCAGTGGCCGGCGCGGTGTCGCCCTTGCTCAGGCCTTCGATGTAGTTGTAGTAGAACGACACATGTTCCCAGGGCTTGACCACCGCGCCGAACAAAGGCGTGGTTTCGCTTTCGTCATAGGCGCTGGTGACATTCCCGAGAGTGTTGTAGTTGTTTGATTCAATGCTCTGCTTGCGCAGGCCAAGCGTTACCTGGACCCGTTCATCGAGGATCGACAAGGTATCGGCCAGGGCCACGCCGGACAGTTCGGTATCCGAGACCTTCGCCACATCGGGCGACGCGATGGACGGTTTGTCGCGCGCCACCGGGTGATAGATATTCGAAAAGACCGGGGCGCCAGAATTGATTCCCCGGCGCAATTCATCGCGATAGCGGCTGGCCTGCAAGGTGGCGCTGTGGCTGACCGGACCGGTTTCGAAGCGGGCACGGGCACCGGCATCGACGGTGTAACGCTCCACCTCGAACTTGTAGTAGCCCGGTATCGAGCGGGTGTCGCCGGCGCTGTTGAGGATCGTCGGGGTCTGGTCCGACAGTCGTGCCACATCGGACTTGCCGCCCCCGGCGTGGCCGAATACCGTCAGGTTGTCGCTCAGGTCATATTCACCACTGAGCAGCGCCGACTTATCGCGGGTTTCGGACCAGCCCCATTCCTGGGTCACGTTGCTGCGCCCGTTGGCCGCCGAAGGCACCTCGACACCGCTGGCGATGGCAAACGGCCGGGAGGGTGCGTCCCACTGTTCTTCCTGGCTGATCAGGTCCAGGCTGGTCCTGAACCGGTCGCCCTGGTAATCCAGGGAGATCGCACCGATGCCGACATCCCGGGACTGCTTGTCGATCGCGGTGTCGCCACCCTGCAGGCTGCCGTTGATGCGCACACCGAAGCGGCGTTCCTCGCCGAAGCGGCGGCTGATGTCGACATGCCCGCCTGCCTGGGTGTCCATGGCGTAGCTGGCGGTAACGCGAGTCAGGTCCTGGTCCAGCGAGCGCTTGGGCACGATGTTGATCACGCCCCCGACGCCGCTGTTGGGCGACATGCCGTACAACAGGGCAGCCGGGCCCTTGATGACCTCGATGCGCTCGGCATATTCGGTGAACACCCGGTAGTTCGGCGCCACGCCGTACACGCCGTCGAACGCCAGCTCACCCAGGTTGCCTTCGCCCACCGGGAAACCGCGAATGAAGAACGAATCGACGATGCCGCCAGTCTGGCCGGTGGAGCGCACCGAGGAGTCGCGCTCCAGCACGTCGGCGGCGGTTACGGCCTGTTGGTCTTTCATTAGGGTCGAGGTGTAGTTGCTGACGCTGAATGGCGTGTCCATCAGGTCCTTGTTCCCCAGCAGGCCAACCCGGCCGCCACGGGCCACCTGGCCACCGCTGTAGGTCGCCGGCAAATCCCCGGGGCGCACCTCGGCGGCATTGATGGTGGTTGGCGCCAGGGCCAGCCCCCCGTCGCCGGCGGATTTTTCCAGGGTGTAGCTGCCATCGTCGCGGGCGACCAGTTCCAGGCCGCTGCCGGCCAGCAATCGGGTAAACGCTTCACGCGCCGTGAACTGCCCTGAAAGGCCCGGGCTGTTCAAGCCTTGGGTCAGGGAGGGTTCAAACGATAATGCGATGCCGGCCTGCACGGCGAACGCCGACAACGTGGCACCCAAAGGACCTGACTGGATGTTGTAGGACTGGCTGGCAACGTTGTCCAGCGGCGCGCCCGGTGCCGCCCAAGTGCACGGGCTCAAGGTGGAAAGTGCAACGCTGAGCATGGCACTGCGAATCGCCAGATTCAGCTTGCGATCCGAACGCAGGGGGCGGGCAACGGGCATGGCGGGATGATCCTGTGCAGAGGGTTTGCTCTCTAAGCCAGCCAGGATTGAAAAAAGTATCAGCCCCGCCCGATTATTTTTTCAGGGCTCAAGCCGGCGCCAGCATCACCCAGTAATCGCCCAGGCGGGATGTGACGCGGATGGGGTAGGTTCGGGCGAGCATGTTCAGGGTCTGCCGGCTGTCGTTCAGGGGAAAGGCGCCGGATATCCGTAGGTTGGCGATCGCCGGGTCGCAACGCAGCACGCCGTTGCGATAACGGCTCAGTTCGTTGACGAAATCCGCCAGGCGCATGTTGTCCGCCATCAGCATGCCCTGAGTCCAGGCCAGCACCGACTTGTCGACAGGTTTCAGGGCGTCGATGCCCCGGGCAGTAAAACCGCTGCTCTGGCCAGCCCCGACCACTTGCTCGCCGATGCCCTTGACCTCGATGCGCACCGCGCCTTCCAGCACGACGAGGCGAGTATGGCCGGTGTCTTCGCGAACGCTGAAGCGCGTCCCGAGCGCCTGCATCCGGCCTTCGTCGGTCTGCACCCGGAACGGCCGGGCGAGCGCTGATGGGTCCGCTGCGGTCTGGACCAGTATTTCGCCTCGGCGCAACAGCAGCAGGCGCTGGTGTTCGTCGAAAAACACATCGATTGCGGTGTCGGTGTTCAACGTCAGGCGGGTGCCGTCGGTCAGGGTCAGGTCGCGCCGCTCGCCCACCGGAGCGCGGTAATCGGCGGTCCACTGTTGCCAGTCGTTGAGCTTCCAGCTGCCCCAGGCCAATGGCGCCAGGGCGAGCAGGGCGGCCAGCTTCCCCATGGCGGCACGCCGCGCCGGATTGCTCGGGCGGTCCAGCGCCGGCATCGCCAGCGCGGGCGGCAAGCCTTGCAGCTTGCTCAGCAGCAGTTCGGCCCGCGCCCAGGCCTGGCGGTGGGCCGGGCTGCTGGTACGCCAGCGTTCCCACTCCAGGCGTTCGGCGTCGTTGACGCTGCCTTCGCTCAGGCGCATCAGCCAATCGGCGGCTTCGTTGAGAATGGCCGGGTCGAGGGCGTGGCGGTCATGGGCAGGCATTCAGTCCACCAGCATCAGGCAGTGCAGGAAAGCCTGTTTCATGTAGCGCTTGACGGTGATCAGCGAAACGCCGAGTTGCGTGGCGATGTCGTCATATTTCAGGCCGTTGATCTGCGACAGCAGGAACGCACGCTTTACCAGGGGCGGCAGGGTGTCGAGCATGGCGTCGATTTCATGCAGTGTCTCGAGCACCAGCAAGCGTCGTTCGGGCGATGGCGCCTCGGGCTCGGGCAATGCCGCCAGTGCCTGGAGGTAGGCGCGTTCGAGTGCCTTGCGCTGGAACCAGTTGACCAGGATGCCCCCGGCGACGCAGCTCAGGTACGCACGCGGTTCCTCGATCACCGCCACCTTCGAGGCGAGGATGCGAATGAACGTGTCATGGGCCAGGTCGGCGGCGTCCAGCGCATTGCCCAGTTTTCGATAAAGCCTGGCGTACAACCAGCCATGGTGTCCGCTGTAGAGGTCTGCGACGGTGCGCAGGTGACAATCGTTGACCGCTGACCCTGGATCGCTCATGGCTGTTGTATTTTTTTGATAGTGAGAATTATTCCCAATAGTAGTGGAGGCGCTCAGTGCCGCGCAAGGTTGATAGGCGGGCAATTTAGGTTTGTGTCGCTATTCGCCAGCCCTGTCGGCGATTCCGAGTGGTTTGTGGCGCAGTAGCATCAAGGGCACCAGTGCGATTGCGTAGGCGAGGCAGACATAAAGGAAAATGTGCTCCAGGCCATACACCTGACTGAGCAATGCACCAAGGGAGATGCCAATGATCGATGCCGTCTGTGAAACGCCCTGTGCCAACCCCAGCACCTGGCCTTGGCGACTGTTGTCGACGCTTCTGGAGATAAGCGCCGTCAGCACTGGCGTGGTTGCGCCCAGCAGCAGGCCCCAGATGAAATAGGCGAGGGCGAAGACGACCGGCTGGGGCGTCAGGCCGGCCACGGCGGTGACGATGACCAGGCAGATGACGATGCTCGCCATGGCCTGCAGCGTTTGCGCCGGGTTGCGCCGTTCGAAGTAGCGCGACCAGGACGTCGCACAAAGAATGAAGCCCAGGGCTAGCAAGCCGTAGCAAAGCCCGACCATGGCATTGCTGACCTCGAAGGTCGTCCCCACGTACAAGGAAAACGAAGTCTGTGGCAGCATTCGCGCCAGCAGCAGCAGGCCCATGATGCCCAGCAGCCAGTTGATTGCCGGGTCGAACAGCCTGGGCGGCAGGGGAGGCTTGCCTGCCAGCGGTGCTTTTTTTACTGGCGCCACGTTGGGCAACGCCAGCGCCGCGACGACGGTACATACGGCGCAGAGGCCCGAGGCCACGATGTTGATCCAGAAAAACGTCGCATGATCGAGAATCAGCCCGCCGACCACCGCCCCGAGCAACGAACCGACGTTCGTGGAAATCTGCAGGAGCGCAAACAGCCTGGCCCGCCGCGACGGTGCCTCGATGCTCACCCCATAGGCCTGGGCCGGGGCGATATAACCGGCAAAGGCGCCTTGCAGGAAACGCAGGACCAGGATCGTCCAGATATCGCTGCTCAATGCCAGCCCGAGCTGGGTCAACGAGAGCCCCGCCAGCGCGCGAATCATCATCAGCTTGTGGCCGTAACGATCACCGATCCGGCCCCAGAAGGCACTGGTCAGGATGATGCCCAGCATCGGGCCGACGTACACCGCCGTGCTGGCAAAGCTGAACAGCGCGTCGTTGCTGGTCAGCTGGCGCAAATGCACAGGCCAGAACGGCCCGCTCATTTCCATCGCGCCCATGGAAACCAGCTGGATGGAGAACAGCAGGAAGACGAGCAGGCGAACACTGGAAGTCTGGTGGAGACCTATACGGGGCATGGACACATTCGCAGGGCGACAAAGCTGTGTCTTATCCACCACTGCGTCGATCGGGGCAAGGGGAAAATGCGCCGACACTCAATCCCGCCGCTGGCGCGCACTCGCTCTCGTGGCGAGGGAGCTTGCTCCCGCTGGGCTGCGCAGCGGCCCCAGATGGCCCGACACGGTGCATCAGGCAAACCGCGCCCGCCGATCTACGACTGCTGCGCAGCCGAGCGGGAGCAAGCTCCCTCGCCACGAGCTTCACTCCGGCCGAAATACCGCCCGCAGACAATCCTGGCGTTTTTCCTTGAACATCGCGTAGCCCTCTACCGACTGCTCCAGCCCCATGGGATGGGTCAGCAGGTAGGAGGGGTCCAGCTCACCGTTCTGGATGTGTTCGAACAAGCGCTTCACGTAGCGCTGCCCCGGTTGCTGGCCGGAACGCAGGGTCAGGGATTTGTTGACGATCGCGCCCATCGGGAATTTGTCCAGCAAGCCGCCATAGACCCCGACCACCGACACCGTCCCGCCTTTGCGGCAGGCGCGGATCGACTGGCGCAGCACCGTTCCGCGCTCGGTGTGCAGGCGCAGCAATTGCTTGGTCTTGTCGTAGAAATAATCGACCTCGGTGCCGTGGGCCTCCATGCCGACGCAATCGATGCAGCGATCCGGCCCACGACCGCCGGTCAGCTCCAGCAAGGCGGCATGCACATCGGTGGTCTCGTAGTTGAGGGCGATGGCCCCGGCTTTTTCCTCGGCCAGGCGCAAGCGATCGGCAAAGCGGTCGATGGCGATCACCCGTTCGGCGCCCAGCAGGTAAGCGCTGGTGATCGCCATCAGCCCGACGCCGCCGCAGCCCCAGACGGCTACCGTATCGCCGCGCTGAATGTCGGCGTTGTCGGCGGCGAAATAGCCGGTAGGCACTGCGTCGGAGACAAACACTGCCTGCTCATCTCTGACGCCTTCGGGAATGCTGAACAGATTGACGTCGGCGTAGGGCACGCGGATATAGGTCGCATGGCTGCCGGCATAACCGCCGAAGGCATGGCTGTAGCCGATGATGCCGCACGCCGGTTGGCCGTAGGCAATGTCTGTCGCCGTGGGGTTCGGATTGGAATTGTCACAGCAGGAAAAGTCCGAGCGCTGACAGTGCTCGCATTCTCCACAGCCGACAATCGACACCGTGACAACCCGGTCGCCCTTTTTGAATTGCGTGACGGCCGAGCCGGTCTCCACCACCTCGCCCATGAACTCGTGACCAATGATGTCACCGGCCTGCATGGTCGGCACGTAACCGCCCAGCAGGTGCAGATCCGAGCCGCACACCGAGGACAGAATCACCCGCACGATGGCGTCACGAGGGTTTAGGATGGAGGGGTCGGCGACCGTCTCGACCTGAAGCTTGTTGGGGCCTTGCCAAGTCAATGCGCGCATCAGACGGTTCCTCCGTTGAGTTCGGATTTTGCAGTGGATGAGTCATTGGCGGGTGCCTGAGTCGCGCGTGTGGCAGGGTGCACGAAGAGAAAATCCTGCGTCTGTTCCGGGCGCATCCTGTTCGTGCTGACTTCTCCGGTTTCAAGCTGCTGCTTGATGCTGCGCAGCACATTCAACAACGCTTTGTCCGAGAACCGGGAAATCGCCGCCGCCAGCGCGTAGCCAGCCGCGCCGAGCGGCGTCTGGCAAGCGACAATGACTTTGATCTGCGTACCGCGCCCGCCCGGGGCATCGCTGAAATGCATCTGGATATCGTGCTTGAATCGTGTGTCCGGCCCGGCGATCCAGTGCAGCTTGCGGTCTTCCTTGGGCTCGCACTGTTCGAGGTCGCAGTGCAACGTCTTGTCCATCGGGCCATGGGCGACCCAGCGATAAGTGCGTTCGCCGGTCTGCTCGATGGCGTCGATCCAAGGCATCAGCGCACCCAGATTGGCGGGGTCGCGACAGAACGCGAACACTTCCTCCCTGGGCTTGCCAACCGTGATGCTGCGGGAAATCACCTTGCTGCCGCCCCAGTCACGATCCTGTTCGAAGGTCTGCTCGAACGGACTATGCGTCAGCGCCCGTTTTACCCGGCACGTGCCGGAATAGGCACGCCAGGCAGCACACGCGCCAAGCAATACCTGAGGCCAGCCCTTGAGGCCGCCTTGGCGCAGGCCGTTGGCGATCAACAATGAACCGGCCGCCAGCGACATCAGCCGCTCCGGCTTGCCGAGATTGGGATGCGAAGGCGTCGGCACCGGAGCCCGGCTCGCCACCAGTTGTGGGCGTTCAGTCATGATGGTTCTCCTTTACTGATTCAAGGACGACATAACGAATGAACCGAGGGTGAAGGAGGTTGTTCCGTTTAAATCGATGGTTTCCCGATGAGCAGGAGACAAGGGTCCAGCTCGTTGCGCTACCCCGTCGAAAAGCCGCTTTGGCCTGGCCGTCAGGTAAATTTTTTTTGAAATCAAGGGGTTGTCAGCCTGGGCAAATGAGTACATAATTGCGCCCATCGAATGCATCGGAGCGTAAAAAACTTCAATGTTTTCAAGGAGATAGCGCGCTGTAAGCGAGCTGGACTCCGATACAGTTTGTATGCGGTTGATGTGGTTTGTAGTGCATCAGGCGTCTTGAGGCCGAATAGCAAAATGGTTATGCAGTGGATTGCAAATCCACCTACGCCGGTTCGATTCCGACTTCGGCCTCCACTTTTAAAAGCTCTGTAGATTATTGATCTACAGAGCTTTTTTATTTCCAGGCAAGGAAAGGTTTTGTCTTGAAAAGGCCGATGCCAACCTTGCTTCACAGGGGAGGGATGTATATATTTCCCGCTCTGTTGCACTAGCCTGGATCCTGTCAGATGCACATTTGACAGTTCCACACGGCTTGACCGCGCTACCGCCCGAATGGCGAAACTGGTAGACGCATGGGACTTAAAATCCCCCGCTCGTAAGGGCGTGCCGGTTCGATTCCGGCTTCGGGCACCATTCAAGATCAAGGGTTTGCGAGCGAAAGCTGAGGCAAGCCCTTTTTCGTTTCTGGTCCGCAATTTTGACCATGGTCCGCAATTACTTGGTGGCGATACCTTTTTGCCTATCCGGTTGTGGATGAATCGTTCGGTCATAACGACCGCCTTTATCCCTGGCGAAGTTCCATATCGCCCTGAGCAAAGCCTTCTCACGGTTCGCTCTGATCGGCGCAGCCTTCCGCCAGGAAAGGTACTGCCTTAAGTGGAGCGGCTCGATTGTTTTCAGTGGCGCCGGCGGATCATCAAAGACACGATCAGGTTTCAGTTCGCGCTTGTTGTCGAGATGGCGCCGCCCTCCCGTGACCGGTGATGGCAATTTGATTGGATTTGGGGTTGAATGCTGCGTTCATTCCACATGGTTCTGGATGCAGAGATGTCAAAAGCACGGGCATTACGAGTCTTAGCAATTGCCCTGATGGTCACTGCCACCAGTGGCTGTATCTCCTACACCGAAAAAGCAGCTGAAGGGTTGCCGGATTCTGACGTTGCGCGCATCGGCCTAACCAACAAGTCACTGTTCATTGCCACTGTTGACGGCAGGAAAACCAATTTCGCACTCGCTACCCAAACAGAATATCGACTCACTGCGGGTAGGCATCGACTGGAACTCAGGTATTGGGTAGGCACTGCCAGTTCTTTGGATCGAAAGCTCCGAGATGTTGATCTTGTCGCTGGTCGCTCATACAAGCTTACAACCGCCCCCAGTGACACCTGGTGGGACATTATCATTGTCGACACGAGCACCGGGGAGCGAGTGGATGAGGACGTTCCGCGCCCCTAACCGCCTGATGCTGCGCCCAGTGGCAATTTTGTTTGGGTTGGGGGATTACGTTCTTGCTCAGTCGAGCGAGACAATTAAACGGGAGGATTTAAAATGGATTTTCAGCAAGACCCCGACAGTTTCGGCAGCTACCTTGGGCAAGCTGCCAGAGACATAACTCATGCGAGAACTAACTTTCTTGATCGGTTAGATCACTGGAAGAATCTCGCGGATCGTAAATACGGTCAACTGGTAACTATCGATCATCTACCTGAGCAGCGCGGCTTCGTTGGATCGGTGTTGGGTAAGCCTTTTTCGTTGCTTATAAGCCCTCTTGTAATCGACGGCAGGGGAGGACTCGAGGTCGTGGTCACCATTCCCAATCTTGCTGGCAAAGAGAGCGAGATATCCCGATTCAATGTGGATCGTAACGGCGATTTAGCGGATAACTACGAGATTCCCAGCGGCGATTTCGATAGCCTGATGAGCGTTAAAACATTCATGGGCATTCTGAAAAAAGTGCTGGAACAAACTATTCCGGCTTGCGGCTAGTTCCGATCCGTAGCACCTCGCGCACCCTGAAGTTTTCAAGCTTCCGCGCCACAGACGGCGATATCGTGAGGTGTCAGTAAGGGGAGGGCGCCGCTTGGGCCAAGGCCGTGCAGGTGATGAATTATCAACGTGATCGCCCCGCCCATCTCCTCGATGCCACTTCACACTATCAGCTCAGCAAGCGCTTGGCGTGTACCAGCCAAGTTCACCACAGACCCGTGGCGAGGGAGCTTGCTCCCGCTGGGTCGCGAAGCGGCCCCAAAACCTGCTGAACACCGAGCATCAGACACACCGCATCTGCTGGTTTACGACTGCTTCGCAGCCGAGCGGGAGCAAGCTCCCTCGCCACGGGTCTGTCGTTTCCATTGAAAGTGAGCAGCATCAGGCCGATCAGCCGTTTTTCGTCCGCTCGTCGAGGCCATAGCACTTCCTCCCCGAGCGAATCCTCTCACAGGTATGCGCAGATCCTGCGCTTCAGAACGGGAGACACATCATGGTAATCGACAACAACGGTCCAGAAGCGCCATATCCGGGACCTGATGAAAAGACGCCTGAGACTGGCAAAGGTCATGATTCCGGTCTTGAACAAGCTGAATCCGAGCCAAAGCAGGGCACTGGCGAGAGGCCGGAAGACTGGAATCCACCGCCGGGAAACCCCGGTTCCGATCAGGACGCCCAGACGAACCGCCAGAATGGCGGGGCGAAGTAGTTTGCAAAGGGCTCCACAAAACCCGGCCGCTGTGCCGGGTTTTTACAACCTGCGCCGAAATGCCTCGAGTATTTCCCGCATGCCCTTTTTCATCTGCAATTGGGCGAGGGCATCCAAGGGGTGCCACAGGCAGTCGCTGATTTCATTCTGCGGCCTGGCGCCCTTCGAGTCGTTGACCGAAGCCTCAAAGACGTGGTGTTCGGTGTCGCCATCGCTGACCCGCATCAGGTAGAGCAGGTTTTCGGCGCTCAGTCCGGTTTCTTCCGCCAGTTCTCTCAGGGCAGCATCGGCATGCGTCTCGCCACGCTCGACGGTGCCGCCAGGCAAGGCCCAGCGGCTTTTGGGCTTACGGACCAGGAGGATGTGGCGGTTCTCTTCGCAAATGACGGTCGCTCGAATCTTCATAAACGTTGCCCAATTACTGACTGTCATTAAATTGCAATATAACTGCAATATTTGAGCCTTGCGTCATCCGCACGTTCAAAAAGTATTTCGGCTCATACCGCTGGGACCGTGGGCAGCCATGAAAGGCTGCGTTTATTTCACCAATGGCTATCGGTGTTGCGCGGCATCGACCGGTCATCGCAAAAAATGAATCAGCGCCGGAAAAACGTATCAATGTTGGGTGGACGATCCGGTCCCGGTAATGGGGGAGCGAGAAGAGATGACCACCGTTGAAGACTTCAAAATCAAATCCCACGAACTTTTAGTCGAGCTCGACACAGCGACCTCAGAAATGATGGCGCTGATCTGTGTCCATCAAATGTCCGGGACTGCCTGGGATGAGGCCGTCCGGCGCCAACATGAGGCCTATGAGCAATGGGTCGCCTATCTGAATGAACGCTCGTAGCTGCATCGCCTCTCTCCGCAGGTAACAGGCAGATTCTTTGAACGGTCCCGCAGCGGTCATGCCTAAATCCATAGACTGACAAGAGGATAAGGCCATGTCTGAACTAGCCAGTTATTTCTGGATCGCGGTTGCGGTAATCGTGTTGCTATTGGATCTGTGGGCGATCGTCAGCGTCTTTCGCAGCGGCAAATCGGCCGGGACCAAGGCAGGCTGGGCACTGCTGCTGGTCATCCTGCCGGTGCTGGGCTTGATTATCTGGGGTGTGGCCGGGCCGCGAGGCATGAAGAATCCGCCTTCGTCGCCCGAGCACAGCAAGGGCTGACATCGGGACATGCGGGCCACCCCGGTCAACGGTTTTTCCATTCGCCGCCGGTGGTTTCGCAGTCCTTTTTCGCTTGCTGAAGCTGTTCTGCGCCGTAGTAGTACCGGGTGACCCGGGCATTGTCCGGAAGATTCGCCGAGCTGCCACTGCGGTCCTTGCTGGTGGAATGGGGATTGGCCAGGGCCTCCTGGGTCAGCCTCGCCTGGCAGGTGGCTACATAACCCTCGGCGCAGCGTTCGACGGGTTTCTTCTCTGTGCTGAGCGTGCCCTTGCTTTCGTTACTGCACGACCAGCCGATGGCTTCGGCAGGAACACCCTGGTACTCATAACAACTGCGGGTTTCGATTTCCGGCACCGCTTGGCTCTGGGACCGGGTGGTGACTTCACAACCTTGCGCCAGGACAGTCGCAGGGCTGGCGCAGGCGATCAGAAGCAGGACCTTGGCATTCATGATGTTCTCCCTTTCAAGACGATTTTGCACCGATACCTAACGATATCGAGGCGCAAAAGACGTGCTCGTTCCATTGGTTTTGCAACCGTGGAACAGGGGAGGCCTGCCTGGGGCGATGGCTAACGGAACTTCGGCAGTGGCGGTTCCGCGGGCTTCAATGAGGACAGCGCGCTCTGGATCGTGGGGGCGTCCTTCTCGATATCATTGAGTCGGTCGCGGATTCGTACGGCGGCGGGATGCCCGCCCTGGTGGTCGACCCAGTCGGCAATTTCCTTGCAGGCGGCTGTCAGCCGCGCCTGGCGCGATTCCAGTAAGGTCAGCAGGGTGGTGATGGACTCTTTTTCAGACATGTCACACCTCCATTAAAGGTCAGGATGGGGCAGCACAAAAGCCGCCAGTGACGGCGGGCCATGCTGCAGTTAAGCGTAGTTGAGATATTTCTGATCGGACGATATCCGGCGCACGACTGGACAATCGGTACGCCGGACGTGTTCATGTCTGTTTCAGCCTGACTCCCTGACCCATGACGGCGCGACGGAAGCTCGCCAGCGCACATCGGTAATGCCATATTTTTCTGCCATGGGTTTGGAGACCCGCTTGACCTTTTCCCTGCCGAATTTGGGTATACGTCCGACACCCGCATCGCAACTGGCCCAGTGCCAAGCTTCGGAGTTATTCATCACTTCTGCACGAATGATGAAAGACTTGGGCTCGCCATGGAGCACGTAGTCGATGATGTAAAGCGATGGACCGCCCATAAATCCTCCCTAATTGATCCTATACGGATGGATACGGAGGCGTTCGGAAAATTCCATTGAATTTCCGGACGGTCAAAATCGGGGCGGGCAGCGCTGCCGCGTGAGATGTATCACACACCGTGAATGAAGGCGCTTATGGTGAGGAACCAAACCCGGTTAACCTTCTCCAAGGTGGGCTTCAACACCGGTGCCAGGGATCGAAGGCGACGCAGGTTTGGCACTGAATAAAGGCAGGACATGAATAAGATCGCCAAGGCACTGCTTGTGGTGCTGCTTGCCAACGGCCTGTCGGGATGCATCGGCTCGCCCATCGAGCTGACCGCGCAAACCGAGCAACGCTTGCGCGTCCAACCGCCGATCCGTTTCCTCCTGACATTCGATGACGGTCCCAGCGCCTCATCCTTCTGGAACCCGAGCCTGGACGTGCTCGACGCCCTTGCAGACAACCCGGTGCAGCCGGGAATCAAGGCGCTGTTTTTTGTCCAGACGCGCGCGCCACGGGCCGGTGGCAGCGACATCGGTCGTTCGGTGCTGCAACGTGAGCAGCGCGAGGGGCATGTCCTGGGTTTTCACACGGCCACCCATTGGCACACCAACCATCGATCTCTGGATCCCGATGAACTGGAGCTTTCGCTTACCCACGGTGCAGCCGACATCGCCGCGGTTACCGGGGCACCCCCGACCCTGGTCCGGCCGCCATTCTGGAGCTATGACCAGCGCACCTTCGCCGCCTATCAACGGCATGGCATGCATGTTTTGCTGACTGACCTGAGCGCCAACGATGGCAAGGTCTGGGGTATTACCCTGAGTCCTCGCCGGCGGATAAACCTGCTACGCCAGCTCTCGGAGGTGCGTGAGCGCATCGCCGCCGGGCAGTTGCCTGCGGTGGATGGAGTGATTCCGGTGGTGGTGACCTTCCATGACCTCAACCGCTATACCGCCCGTCATGCGCGGGAGTATCTGCAGATCCTGATCGACAGCGCCCAGGCCACCGGATTGAAGACCTACGCGAAACCATTCTATGACGATCGCCAGGCGCTAGAGCGCGCAGCGATGGCCCGGACCCTCAAGGACGCCACCCAGCCGGTGCGCCTGCCCGGTCTGTGGGATTGGTTATGGAAGCGCGATCCTGACTGACGGGCATTGACGAGCCAGCGTGGCGACGCTCGGTTGGCCCTTATGGGCGCACCGGGAGTAAGGTAGGCGCGGTAACCCCGTTTTCTTGAGGAGGTGACGATCATGAGTACTGCGATGCTGACCAAAATGCACATCAACGGCTATGACGTGCTCAGCGTGAACAGCGGGCCCTGGAGGGTCTGCACCCAGGCGGACCGGTTGGGTTCCTTTGCCTCGCGCGAAGAAGCGTTGGCCTATGCCGCCGCGTTGCCCGCCAGGAGACGCCGCAGCGCTGCGTCCGCGAACGTCAGGTAGACAGACGTTCCGTTGACTTCGCGGCGGGAATAAACGCTCGCCGCGAAGTCAACCTGTCTCAGGAAATTGCCAGTTCCAACGGGATTTCCAAAGTGAACAGGGCGCCTTGCCCCGGTCCGTCGCTTTCAACCTGCAGGCGACCGTTCATCTCCACCGCCGCCAGGGCACAGCTGTGCAGGCCAAAACCGTGGCCATCCTTGCGGGTGGTGAATCCGTGGTTGAAGATCCTCGCCTGATTTTCAGGCGCGATCCCTTCGCCACGATCCCTGACGCTGACGCAGAGCGTTGTCTGATCGACGATGCGGACCCCCAGGGTCATTTCCCTTGGCGGCTCGACGTTGGACATGGCGGCCTTGGCATTGCTGATCAGATTGATCAGGATCAGCAGCAGGCGATGCTTGTCGCCCATGATCATCGGAATGTCCTGATAATCCTTGATCACGGTGACCTGGTGTCGGCTGAGCGCACCCGAATTCATGCGCAATGCATCTTCGAACAGGTCGGCCACATTCAGCGGCTCGATCAGCCGCGCAGCCCCGGCATAGGTCTGCTGAGTCGTGACGATCTCCTTGATATGGTCGATGCTTTTGGTCAGTTGCGCGAGTTCTTCAATCAGCAACCCCTGTTCGGTGGCGATGGAATCCACCAGTTCATTGAAATACCGGGGCAACAACCTGCCTTTTTCATCCTCGGTGATGAACTGACCCAGGTCCGTGGCATGTTCATTCATCATCCTTACCGCTTTGCCCAGCCCTTGCGTCTTGCTGTTCTTCAACTTGCGCGTCACCAGCTCCGCTGAGATGTTGACGCTGTTGAGGACGTTGCCAACGTTGTGCAACACGTTCGTGGCGATCTCGGCCATGCCTGCCATGCGCGCCGCGTCCACCAGCTCACGCTCGGCCTCCTTCAACTCACGCGTACGCTCCTGCACGCGTTGCTCCAGCTTGTCGTTGGACGTTTGCAGCTCATGGTTGATCTGGTTGATGAGCGAAGAACTGCGCACCAGCCGTACGGCGAGGTAGATCATCAAGAGCGCCATCAGACTGGCGCAGATGGCCAGGTACATATGATATTTGCGATCGGTCGCGGCCGTCCTGCGCTGCGTTTCGTTGAGCAGCTCGTTGATGCTGTCCAGTTCCTGGGCGACGGGGATGACGCTGATGCGATCCAGCAGATCGTTGACCACTGGCTGTTCCTGGATAACGGTCTTGACGTGCCGGGTCAGTGAGGTGAAAGCCGGCCGATAGGGCGAGGGCAACTGGTCGATCCGATGTTCGAGTTCGCTTAGCTGTTCTTGCAGTTCGCTGGCTTTGTCCGAGGTGACATAAAGCGCGTATTCCAGTGTGGTCAGCGCCAGGTCGAGAACGCTGGAGGCTGCCGTCAGCCGAGCGATTTCTCCGTCATCCTTCATCTGTTGCAGCAGTGTCTGAATTTCATCCTCTACCGTCGGAAGTGCATCCAGGGAGGCGCGCAGACTGGCATTGTGCTGCTCGAACTGTTCCACCAACAGGGTCTTGTTCCTGACCGCGTCCATGTAACCGTTGCGTCTCGACGCCCAAAGTGCAGCCAGTGGACCGGAACTGTTCAGTTGCTCCAATTGCTCCCATCGGCTTTGCGCGTCGGCTGGTGGAGCGAGTGACAAGTTGTTGCTGACGCCTATTTTTTTCCTGAGAATCTTCACGTTCCAGTTGGCGTCGGCTTGTTTGAGCTGACGGATGAAGTCGCGTGACTCGAAGAAGGTCGCGGTGTCGCCCGTGTAGGACTTGATCAGGAAGAATATCAGGGCTGAAAACACAACCAGCGCGGTGGCCAACAGGGCGGGCCATTTGTATTTCTTGATAAGGGAGACGGGGTGTTTCTTCGAGCTGCTTTGGCCTGGGTACACGTAGAGCTCCCTGCTAACGTTCAAACGTCGGATGCGTCAGTGAGCAAAGTGTAGCGTCAACGAGGCGGACGGATGTGCTCCGGGCACACTGTGCTGCGAGGAGGCGCGGCCAGGACTGGCCGCGCCGAGGGGCATTACTTGTTGAGATCGATGAAGGGCAGCGCGGTGTTGGGCAGCATGGTGGTGGGGAGTTCACCGTTCCAACGCTCGGCCTTGGTCAGCTCAACCAGGTTCTGGTTGCTGGCCAACGCCTGGGCGCGCGCCTTGATCGCCTCGGCTTCAGCCTTGCCGCGCAGCTCGGTGGCCAGCGCGTCGGCCTTGGCCTGGGCAACTTGCGAATCGGCTTCCGCCTGGGCCTGGGTCACCCGAATCTGAGCCTGGACCTGCTCGGTGGCGAGCTGCTGCTCACGCGTCTTGACCTGCACTTCAGCGGCCATGCGCGCTTCGATGGCTTTTTCGTAGGCATCGCTGAAGTCGATGTTTTCAACCTGGACGCTGTCGATGATCACCGGCCCGGTGATCGTTGCCTTGATCGCCGCCGAAATATCATTGACCAGTTGCACGCGGTTCTGCACGGCGGCGACGGCGTTGAACTTGCCGAACACGTTTTCCACCTGAGTCGGCACCTGGCGGCTGATCATCCGGTCGCGAATGCCTTCCAGGTCCTTGAACTGGGTATAGACCTTCGCCACATCGGAAGGCGCGATATGCCAGGACACGGACACCTTGAGCTCGGCCGATTGTTGGTCCTTGCTGTACGCCTGGAGGTCGTCATAGGACGTCACCTGGCTCTGTGTGCTGATCAGGCGGACCGACTCGATGAAAGGCGTCTTGAACGACAGGCCCGGCTCAACCACCCCAACCAGCGCGCCGTTGCGCAAAAGCACGCCACGCTCGGTTTCATCAACCGTGTACCAGCTGCCAAAGAACACGCATAACAGGACCACGCCGATAATTGCCGCGACGATCGAACCGATGGTTTTGCTGGTCACTTTACTTTCCTTGAGTGGGGTAGGGGATGGCATGCACTGTTTCCTTTGTGAAGACCGTCACTGTTTTTTCAAACGCCAGACACGAAAAAGCCCTGAATGATCAGGGCTTTAACGTTAGAAAATGGCGGAGGCGATGGGATTCGAACTCATGGACCTGTTACAGTCGACGGTTTTCAAGACCGTTGCCTTAAACCACTCGGCCACACCTCCGTACTGCGTTGCGGGCGCCATAATACCCGAATGAAACACACTGTCAAACTCTCTACGTAGCTTGTTACAGAGCGTCTGTTATTATCCTTGCCACTGAATGTTTCAAACCCGGAGGAGTGTCGCCATGCGCGAACAGGATTACGCAGTGAACAACAGCGTGCAGGCTGAGCAGCTAGAGGTTAGCCGCGTCCTGCGCAACACTTATGGCCTGCTGGCACTCACGCTCGCTTTCAGCGGTGTGATGGCCTTCGTCGCACAACAGATGCGTGTCGGTTACCCGAACATCTTTGTCGTGCTGATCGGTTTCTACGGCCTTTTCTTCCTCACCAACAAGCTCCGCGATTCGGCCTGGGGCCTGGTTTCGGCCTTCGCCCTGACCGGTTTCATGGGCTTTTTGCTCGGCCCGATCCTCAACCGCTACCTGGGCATGCAGGGCGGCGCCGAAGTGGTCAGCTCGGCTTTCGCCATGACGGCGTTGGTGTTCGGTGGTCTGTCGGCCTACGTGCTGATCTCGCGCAAGGACATGAGCTTCCTGAGCGGTTTCATCACCGCCGGTTTCTTCGTGTTGCTGGGTGCGGTAGTGGCCAGCTTCTTCTTCCAGATCAGCGGCCTGCAACTGGCGATCAGCGCCGGCTTCGTGCTGTTCTCGTCGGTCTGCATCCTCTACCAGACCAGCGCCATCATCCATGGCGGCGAGCGCAACTACATCATGGCAACCATCAGCCTGTATGTATCGATCTACAACCTGTTCGTCAGCCTGCTGCAACTGTTCGGGTTGATGGGTCGCGACGACTGATAGGGCAGTGATGGCCGTCATGGCCTGAGCTGTTCAATTAAAAAAACGGCGCTTTCCCGAAAGGGAAGGCGCCGTTTTTTTTGTATTCGGATACCGGCCCCTGTGGGAGCGAGCCTGCTCGCGAAGAGGCCAGCACATCCAACATCTTCATCGACTGTGATATTGCTTTCGCGAGCAGGCTCGCTCCCACAGAAATGCGGTCACTTCAAAAGCCCTCACTCCATCGGCGGCAAGCGCCGCTTGACCGGTGTCTTCTTGACGATCGCCGTATTGGTTTCGGCAAGCACATTCAACTTGTCCAACAGCACATCCAACTGCTCCATCGAGCGCACGTGCAGTCGCGCAATGAAACAGTCTTCCCCAGTCACCTTGTCACATTCGGCGAATTCGCCGATGGCCTGGATCTGCCGCTCCACTTCCTGCAACTGCCCCGGTAACGGACGGATGCGCACGATGGCCTGAAGTTGATAACCAAAGCACTTCGGATCGACCTCGACGGTGTAGCCCTTGAGCACGCCACGTTCCTCCAGCCGGCGCAGGCGTTCGGCAACGCTGGGGGATGAAAGGCCGCTCAGGCTCGCCAAGGCCTTCAGGGAACGTCGTGAGTCTTCCATCAAGGCGCTGATGAGGATCTGGTCGATGTCGTCAGTCATTTTCGCTCCGTTAGGCAAATGCTCGAAGTTGCCTTGATAAAAAAGGTCGAAAGCCAGTCTAGCCTTTTTCAAACCATGGAGAAGCACCCAGGCGGGTCGGCATACTGTGTCCATTCACTGAAGGAGCCTGAAGATGGACAAGACCCTACGCCGCGGTTCGCTCGAAATGACCGCCGCCATGCTGATTTCCGGAACCATCGGCTGGTTCGTGCTGGTGTCCGGCCTGCCGGTGCTGGATGTGGTGTTCTGGCGCTGCGTGTTTGGCGCCGGCACGTTGTTGCTGATCTGCGCCGGTTTCGGTTTCCTGCGCCGGGATATCCTGACCCGCACGACCTTCCTGCTGGCGGTGCTCAGTGGTGTTGCGATCGTCGGTAACTGGGTGTTGTTGTTCGCTTCATACTCCCGCGCTTCGATCGCCATCGGCACCGCCGTGTACAACGTCCAGCCCTTCATGCTGGTGGGGCTGGCCGCGCTGTTCCTGGGAGAGAAGATCACTGCGCAGAAGCTGTTCTGGCTGGCGGTGTCGTTTCTCGGGATGTTGGCCATTGTCAGCGCCCACGGCGAGCAGGGGCAGGGAGGCGAGGATTACCTGGTGGGCATCGCCCTGGCGCTGGGGGCGGCATTCCTGTACGCCGTTGCGGCGTTGATCATCAAGCGCCTGACCGGCACGCCGCCGCACTTGATCGCGTTGATCCAGGTCGCCACCGGTATCCTCTTGTTGGCGCCATGGGCGAATTTCTCGGCCTTGCCGCAGCAACCCGAGGCCTGGGCCAGCCTGCTGACCCTCGGCATGATTCACACCGGCGTGATGTACGTACTGCTGTACAGCGCGATCCAACGCTTGCCGACTGCCGTGACGGGCGCTCTGTCCTTTATTTACCCGATCGCGGCGATCTTCGTCGACTGGTTTGCCTTCGGCCATCGCCTCGAGCCGCTGCAATGGCTGGGTGTGGCGGCGATCCTGCTGGCGGCTGCCGGCATGCAACAGGGCTGGGGCATCAAGTCGCGCCGCCCAGCCCTGAGTTGAGGGTCGGTGCTGATCAGAAGATGTAATCGGTGGTCAGGAAGTTCGAATCCCGCTCACGAATGATGTCGCTGATCAGCGCCTTGTTGTTGTCCTGGAACTTGGTCGCGACCAAGGTGCGGATCGAAAAGGTCCGCAGTGCGTCGTGAACCGACAATGTGCCCTCGGCGGAGTTTTTCCGGCCATTGAACGGGAAGGTGTCCGGGCCACGCTGGCATTGGGCGTTGATATTGATGCGTCCGACCTGGTTGGCGAAGGTGTCCACCAGCCTGCCGACTTCGGCCGGGTGGGTGCCGAAAATGCTCAGTTGCTGGCCAAAGTCGGACTCGAGGACGTAATCGATCACGGTATTGACGTCGCGGTACGGCACGATGGGCACCACCGGGCCGAACTGTTCTTCGTGATAGACCCGCATGGCGGTGTTCACCGGATAGAGTACCGCCGGGTAGAAAAACGAAGCCCGGGACTCGCCGCCGTGCTGGTTCATGACGCCGGCACCCTTGGCAACGGCATCGGCCACCAGCGAATGCAGGTAATCGACCTTGCCCGCTTCGGGCAATGGCGTCAGTGCGACGCCGTCTTCCCATGGCATGCCGGGTTTCAGCGCAGCAAGCTTTGCGTTGAATTTCTCGATGAACGCCGGAGCGATGTCTTCGTGGACGAAGAGGATCTTCAACGCGGTGCAGCGTTGGCCGTTGAAGGACAGCGAACCGGTCAGTGCCTCGCTGACGGCATTGTCCAGGTCGACGTCGGGCAGCACCAGGCCAGGATTCTTCGCGTCCAGCCCCAGCGCGGCGCGCAGGCGATGCGGGCGCGGATGGAGTTTCTTCAGGTCGCTGGCGGCCTTGTTGGTTCCGATGAAGGCGAATATGTCGATTTTGCCGCTGGCCATCAGGGCGCTGACGGTTTCCCGGCCGCTGCCGTAGATCACGTTGATCACGCCGGCGGGGAAGCTGTCGCGAAAGGCTTCCAGCAGTGGCCGTACCAGCAGTACGCCAAGCTTGGCCGGCTTGAACACCACCGTGTTGCCCATGATCAGCGCGGGAATCAGCGTGGTGAAGGTTTCGTTCAGCGGATAGTTATAAGGGCCCATGCACAGGGCCACGCCCAATGGCACGCGACGGATCTGTCCGAGGGTGTCCTGTTCCAGCTCGAAGCGGCTGGATCGACGGTCCAGTTCCTTGAGGGCATTGATGGTGTCGACGATATAGTCGCAGGTGCGGTCGAATTCCTTCTGGGAATCCTTGAGGTTTTTGCCGATCTCCCACATCAGCAGCTTGACCACCGCCTCACGCTGCTCGCGCATCCGCGCCAGGAAAGTCTCGACATGACGGATGCGTTCAGCGACGCGCATGGTCGGCCATTGGCCCTGGCCGCGATCATAGGCCCGGACGGCAGCGTCAAGGGCCGTGAGGGCGGTCTCGGCATCCAGCAATGGCGTGCTGCCGAGAATGACCTGTTCATCGCCATCGGCGCCGGCCAGGTACACCGGGCTGCGCACCGTGGCGAGCGGACCCTGCCAGGTCTTCAGGACGCCATCGACCAGGTATTCACGCTGCTCCACCTGGCCTTCGAGGCGGTAGGCTGGCGGGATGTCGGCGGCACCGGGGAACAGATTGGCGAGGAAGGTGGCTGTGGTCATGTCGTTACTCCATCAATGAAATGAGCCATGGGCTGCGGCAGGCATGAATCGCTTTTAGCGTTATACGCCTTAATGGAGGTGTTTTTTAAGTGTGCCGGGACGCGAGGCCATGCCATTCACTCCGCCGAGCGCAATGCCCGCGTGGCGAAGATGCCGGTTTCTCGCCACGAGGGAGCGGGTGTGAACGGCGAGCACTTACCAGCGCATCCGCACGCCGAGGCTGGCAATGACGCCATTGAGGTCGTTGTCGTCGACGTCGCTGCTGTAGTCAGCGCTGACATAGAGGCTTACCACCGGCGTCACCCGGGCCACCAACCCCAGGCCCACCTCAACGGTAGAAGACTTGCGGCTGCTGCTGATTTTTTCGACCTTGTCCAGGCTCAGGGTGTCGGCGCTCTGGACCGTGTGCCAGAGGTTCGTGCGCACGTAAGGCTCCACGCCCAGGCCGTTGACCTGGTACGTACCTTTGAGTTGGGCGCCGACGCGGCCGCTCCAGCTGTTGAGTTTGTTGTTGCCATTGCCGGCATTCGGTGTGTCGAGTGTGATGCGCTGGTTGATCAGTTGGGCCTGGGGTTCGACGATCCAGTTATCGCTGATGCCGATGGGAAATCCGCCCTCGACCGACAGCGTGACGGCGTTGCCCTCGGTGGCCTGGCGCTGGCCTTGTTCGGTCAGGCTGTAACCATTGACGCGTCCGCCGCTCGCGCTCAAATCCAGGTGCCAGCCTGCCGGACCGGTCAGGCTCCAGTAGGCGCCGAGGCTGGGGCCCTGCAGGTTCAGCGCATCCTTGCCGGGATCGCTCATGGCCGGTGTCACCAGCAGTCCGCCATGGTTGGCAGTGATCTGGTGTCGAGCGCTGATCAAACCCATCCGTTGGGTGTGACCGCTGTCGTTTCGCAGGGTAAGCAGGGCGGGGCTCCTGCCCGTTACGGCGTCGTTGTCCGTCTGGCCGTCGGCTGGCATTCGGTCATACCAAAGGGAAGCCGGCCGCTCGGCGGGCTCGGCATGGAGCTCCATGGTGGAGCACAGCAATAACGAAGTGGAGACGGTGCAGAGGGTAGCTTGAAGAGCTTGGGGGCGCTGGGACGTTTTCATGGGGGCCTGCCTTGCAATCGCATGTATCTCTCGCTCAGGGCGTCTCTCCTACCCCGAATGAGGGGCGACCGAATGGGTTGGGGCAAGCCTCTGGCAGCCCGTCGTAAACGGGGTTCCAGAGGCCTGCCCCTGACTGTGTTTCCGGGGGTAGTACGTTGTAGTCAAGAGGACTGATGCAGGTGCGTCAAGAAAATGGCCGACCAGTGGCACGCTGAAATCAGTGGCCAGTAAATGGCTGATTACAGTTGGTTATTTTTGACTCTTATCAGGCGTCAATTAGTCGCCATCCTCGGTCACCAACTGATTCGCACGCCGACATTTCCGGCCACGCTGCGTTGCTGGTTGCTGTCGAGGTTATTGCCGTAGTCCACTCCGGCGTAGGCGCTGACCGTAGGCGCAAGGCTGACGATGACGCCCGCGCCCAGGTCGGCGGTTGAGCTGCGTTGTTGGGTCTCGATCCGTTGGGCGTCGTCGAATGTCACCGTGTCGGTGCCGGAAAACGTGTGCCAGACATTGGCCCTCAGGTACGGCTCTACCGGCGTGTTGCTGATCAGGTAGCGACCCTTGAGACGGGCACCGAGCCGTCCGGTCCAGGCGCTGTCGGAGTCGAATTCGACTCTGGAAATCCCATCATCCTGGGTGTCCAGGGAGATCTTCTGATGGATGATCTGTGCTTGTGGCTCGACGACCCAGCCACTGCCCACGGCAAATGGGTAGCCGGCTTCCGCCGAAAGGGTCAGCGCATGCCCGCGATTATCCAGCTTGAGGCCGCGTTCTGAGCGGTTGTCCCCGTTCAGCCGGGTGCCCATGACCACCGTGTCGATGTAACCACCGGAGGGAGCGGTCAGCGTCCAGTACAAGCCATAACTGTCGCCGTCGAGTTCAACCTTGCCGGCGCGCCGCCCTTCGAACCCCAGGTTGTAGCCGTCGACGTTGCCGTTCAATTCGCTATGGCCAACGAAAAAACCGATGCGCTGGGTCTGGCCGTCGAAGACCGGCGCGCTGTAAAGGTCGTTGCCGACCTGGAAGCCCTTGATGGAGCCGTCGAACCTCGGTGTCACCGTGCCGGCCCAGGTCTGATCGAGGTCCTTGCCATAGACTCGACCCCAACCGGCCCCGAAGGCGCCGGTTTCCGTCAGCAGGCGTTGGTCGCCCTGGCGATCATGGAACGTGCCCAGGGCCATCAGGGTCAGTTGGGCGGCGACGGGAGGCAACGCCGACCAGACGGGTACTTCCGGACGGTACAGCGCAATGGGCGCTGCGCCAGGCACGGCGACGGGCAAGGGCGGCAGCGTGGGGCTGGCCACGGCAATCGGACCGGCGACCACGGTCGACCGCAGATACCAACTGTTTTCATTACCGGTCACGCCGCCCTTGAACAAACGGTAATCGAACGCGCCGGCCGACACCGATCGCGCCAATGAAAAAGCCCCGCCGTCGCTGACGGCGCCGCCCTGAGCCTGGACCAGCTCGATACCGTCGCGGGCAGTCAAGGCACCTGCACCGCCGATGTTCGTGACGGTGATGGCCGTGCTGCCGCCAAGCGTGCCGGCGTTGACGATCAGCTTGTCGCTCGGCGAGTCGTCTGCACCAAGCAGCGTCTGCAGGCGCAACTGGCCGCCATTGCCGACGTAGTTGCCTTGTACGGTAAGGGTGTCGCTGGTGCGGGTGTTGCCTGCACCGAGGTCGATGGTTCCGGCATTTTCAAGCGTCGCCATCTGGCCGGCGGTGAACGGGCGAATGCTGCCCTGGCTGGCCGTCAACAGGCTGCTTGCGTCGATGTTCAGCGTGCCGGTGCCGGTGTTACCGTCGCCCAAGACCAGCGTGTCGCCCAAGTCCAGGCGCGAGCCTTGGGTGAGGCTGACCGATTCCCAGTTGAGGTAACGGGCGCCATCGCCGGTCGTGCTGGCCACAAAAGCCAGTGTGTCCTGGCCCAACCCCCCATCCAGGCTGGGTGTGGTGGCGAGCAGGGTTTTATCCAGGTTGCTCAACAGCGCCGTGTCGTTGCCTTCGCCCATCAGGATGGCGGAGCGGATGAGGCCGCCGCTCCACTGCAACTGGTCATTACCGAAACTGGCTCGAACCTCGCCGACGATCTCGCCCCCGCTCACGGCAATCCGGTCGTCACCGCCACTGACACTGACGTTTCCGCCGATGCGTCCCGCGCTAACGATAATGGTGTCCCGCCCAAAGCCGGTCACCAGATTGCCAAGAATCTGCCCACCTGACATGTCGAAAATATTATCGTCGAGTTTCATGTCGACCCGGCCGATGGTGCCGCCGGTCATTGTCGCCTGGTCTCCGTCTTCGAACGCGCCGACGATGGTGCCGCCGGTCATCAGGAACGTATCGAGCCCATCGCCCTGGGCCAGTGACTGGATGCTGCCGCCGCGCATGACAAAATCATCGGTGCCCGAGCCTTGTTGCACGTCGCCTGCCACGATGCCGTCGGGATTGATCTCGACGTAATCGGCTCCGGCGCCGAAGGTGATGTCTCCCTGGATCACACCGCTGCCATTGGTCGGCATCGTCAGGCGGTTATCTCCCGACAGGTCGCTCAATCCGGGGCTGGTGCCGCTGTCGCAGACATAGCTGTCATTGCCTGCCGTCGGCGTCAGGGTGCATGCCGCCATGGCGGGCGATGCGTCCAGCAACAGCGGTGTAGTCAGCCACAAGGCATTGAACAGCCGGTTGACGCCATGATTGCGCAAGTTCATCCGCTTTCCCTCAGCATCGGCATCCGTGGCATGCCGCAATCCAGCCTCGGTTGCTCTACAGAAGGCTCACGGGCCTCGCAACGCTTGCTGTATATGGGGCACGCTAACAACGGATGATGAGGGTCGCTACTGTCAGATCTTACAGGTCAGCGATGGTGACCGCGGCTACAGGTGCACCTCCACCGACAGCGGCAAATGGTCGCTCAGGTGTGTCCAAGGTCGGTTGCCGAGAATCTGCGGAGCATGGCTGGTAGCGTTGCGCAGATAGATCCGGTCCAGGCGCAGCAGGGGAAAACGCGCCGGATAGGTCCTGGCCGGGCGGCCATGGTGGTGTTCGAAGGCTTCGTGCAGGTAGCGGCGGCGGGCGAGGGTGGTGTTGCCGCGCAGCTGCCAGTCATTGAAATCCCCCGCAATGATGACGGGCGCGTTTTCGGGCAGCGAATCGAGTAGCTTGCAGAGCAATTGAAGCTGCAGTTGGCGATGGCTTTCGAGCAGGCTTAGGTGAACGCAGATCCCATGGACTTCCGCGTGCCCTGGCACGTCCAGCACACAGTGCAGCAACCCGCGCCGCTCCGGGCCGGTGATGGACACGTCCAGATTGCGGAACTGGCGGATCGGATATTTCGAGAGCAGGGCATTGCCATGGTGGCCGTCGGGGTAGACCGCATTCCGGCCATAGGCGAAATCGCTCCACATGCTGTCGGCGAGGAACTCGTACTGCGAGGTCTGGGGCCAATTGTCATAGCGTGACGCGTGGCGGTCGTGTTCACCCAGCACTTCCTGGAGAAATACCAGGTCGGCCCCCGTGCTGCGTACCGCTTCGCGCAGTTCGGGCAGGATGAAGCGGCGGTTGAGGGCGGTAAACCCCTTATGCGTATTGACCGTCAGGACCCGCAGCCGATGAACCGCCGCAGATGCATCCACCGCCGCGGGTTGCTCGGCCTGCCAGTTGGAATCGCCAGTCACGTTCACTCCTGAATCAGACGTATGTGTTCATGCGACTGACGGCGGCTGCGGCAGTTCCGGATTTGTTGAATGTCGAGTCCGGGCCATCCGGAGCACCCAGGCACAACACAAAATCCTGTGGGAGCGAGCCTGCGCGCGATGGCGGTGTTTCAGGCGATGAAGATGCTGAATGGACTGGCCTCTTCACGAGCAGGCTCGCTCCCACAGTGGAGCTGCGCCATCAGGAGCATCGCTTTAGACCTTGATCTTGATCTTGATCTTGATCTTGATCTTGATCTGATCTTGATCTTGATCTTGATCTTGATCTTGATCTTGATCTTGATCTTGATCTTGATCTTGATCTTGATCTTGATCTTGATCTTGATCTTGATCTTGATCTTGATCTGGAACGCCCCGTTAACCACGCTGGCCGAACGCAGGCATTGCGCAGTGGGCAACCCGGCATGGATGCCGGGTTAGCCGCGCTGGGCCATGGATGGCCCTTCGCGGCGGCCCACGGAGCAATGTCGGAGTGAGGGCACACCGAGCCTAGGCGAGGTGCCGAGTGGTGGGGCGAAGCGTTTTTGCTTACTTTTGGCGCTTTTCCAAAAGTGAGCCGCCGTAAGGGCGGAACCCTAAGTGGCCATTACCGCAGCAAAGGATATGTACCCAACAATCCCCGCAGCCGTCAGCCCGTTATCGCGAGCAAGCTCGCTCCCACAAGGTTGTGGTGCCCGGGATAAACAGGCCCTAGCCACAGGACGGGGAACTGATCAGATGAAAACGATTTCGTACGGCATGCCCATGCGGTCGAGAATCACCCGCGGTACCAGCGGCGCGATACCGTTGGCGGGTTCACCGTTGAGCTGGCTGGAGTAGGCATGCATGGCGTGGCGCTTGCGAGCGGTGGTCCAGACATCCAGACGCAGTTTGCGAGCCCGATGCCAGGGGATCCTCTTCTGTTCGCGGACGGGCCAATGCCACGCCCATACCGGCAGTTCGTTGAACACCGCGCCGATCGCTTCGGCTGCCTGGGCCCCGGCGCGTCCGACAGTGTCGTGATCGCTGTCGCCGTCCTGGCGCCAGGTGCTGAATATCACATCACCGGGACGAAGATGATGACCGATGAACGCGGCCAGTGGCTCCTCGTGCTCGGCCAGGCTCTTTTCTGGAAAGCCGCCGCGCACCCATTGCAGGCCATTGGGCGGCACACCCAGGCGATGCAGGGCGTCGACGCTTTCCTGAGGGTGGGGGCGGAACGTGCGCAGCCGCTCATCGTTCCATAATGGCGAACCCGGATGGCCGAGGCTGCCGTCGGTGACGGAGATCAGTAGCATGGGATGGTCCAGGTTGCTCAACAACTGGAGCAGTCCGCCGCAGGCACCGACCTCGTCGCCCGGGTGCGGGGCAAGGATGACCGCGCGGGAGCCGGCGGGTATGAGTGTCTGGGTGCTGATGATGGGAATGTCGGCCAGTTGCGGCGCGCTGTTCCATATCTGGGGATGCTGCCGGCCTTGCAAGCGGGAGGCGGGTTTCATATGAGGCTACGTCCTTGTGCTGTTCAATCGTTCAGTCATGCACCGGACCGACTGCCCGGCGTCGCCCCGCAGGGCTGACTGTGATTCGCGGCGCTCCGAGTCCTGGAACCGCCGTACGGGAAGTATTGACTATGCTGGCGGTTTCGTCGCGTCAGATTGCGTATCTGAACCGCTTTTTTTTATTCGAACTGCGTCGTCTGAGTGACCAGAAAAACCGCGTCCCTGCGGTTTTGTCGATTTGCCGTCTTATTCCTCTTCGTCGCGTTGCAGCTCGAACAACAGCAACGAGCGGCCGGTCACGGAGTATTCGGCATCAAAATCGAAGCGCTCCTGGCCGCGCACCGTCGGCTGGTTGGTGTCCACCATGCACGTCCAGAAACTGCCTTCCGGCACCTCCGGCAAGCGGAAATTGACGATGTCATGGTGTGCGTTGACCACCAGCAACAAGGTAGCGTCGCCCCCTTTGCGGCGGATACCGGTTTCCTGGGCGCGCCCGTCCATCAGCATGCCCAGGCAGCGGTTCTGGCCGTCCTGCCAGTGTTCAACGGTCATCTCGTTGCCATCCGGGGCCAACCAGGTGACATCCTTGACGCCGATGTCCTCGTTGTAATTGCCCACCAGGAAGCGTCCGCGCCGCAGGATCGGGTAAGTCAGACGCAGCTTGATCAGACGCTTGACGAACTTGAGCAGCGCCGCGCCATCCTCGCTCAGGTCCCAATTGACCCAGCCGATCTCGCTGTCTTGGCAATAGGCATTGTTGTTGCCATGCTGGGTGCGGGCGAACTCGTCGCCCGCGACGATCATCGGCGTGCCTTGGGCGAGCAACAGCGTTGCGAAGAAGTTACGCATCTGCCGGTGGCGCAGCGCGTTGATCTCGGGATCATCCGTCGGACCTTCGACGCCATGGTTCCAGGACAGGTTGTTGTTGCTGCCGTCCTGGTTGTTTTCGTCGTTGGCTTCGTTGTGCTTGTCGTTGTACGACACCAGGTCGTGCAAGGTAAAACCGTCGTGGGCGGTGACGAAGTTCACCGAGGCATAAGGGCGTCGACCGCGCTGGTTGAACATTTCGCCCGAAGCGGTCATGCGGCTGGCGAAGTCGGCGAGTTGGCCGTCGTCGCCTTTCCAGAAGGCGCGCACGGTATCGCGGAACTTGTCGTTCCATTCGACCCAGCCCGGCGGGAAACCTCCGACCTGGTAACCTCCAGGCCCGCAATCCCAAGGCTCGGCGATCAGTTTCACCTGGCGCAGCACCGGATCCTGGCGACAGGCGACGAGGAAGCTGTGGCGTTCATCGAAACCGTCATGGTAGCGACCCAGGATCGTCGCCAGGTCGAAGCGGAAGCCATCGACGTGCATTTCGGTGGCCCAGTAGCGCAGGGAGTCAGTGACCATCTGCAGCACACACGGGTGGCTCAGGTCGAGGGTGTTGCCGGTGCCCGAGTCGTTGATGTAATAGCGCTTGTCGTCGGGCATGAGCCGGTAGTACGAGGCATTGTCGATCCCGCGCATGGACAGGGTCGGGCCCTGTTCGTTGCCCTCGGCGGTGTGGTTGTAGACCACGTCGAGGATCACTTCAAGATTGGCCTCGTGCATGTGCGCGACCATTTCCTTGAACTCGGCGATCTTGCCGCTGGCCAGGTAACGCGGGTCCGGGGCGAAAAAGGCGATGCTGTTGTAGCCCCAGTAATTGGTCATGCCTTTGTGCAGCAGGTGCTGGTCATTGACGAACGCATGGACGGGCATCAGTTCGACCGAAGAAACCCCCAGCTTGCGGATATGTTCGAGTACATCGTCGACCATCAGGCCGCCGAAGGTGCCACGCAGGTGCTCAGGCACTGCGGGATGGCGCATGGTGATGCCGCGCACATGGGTCTCGTAGAGGATGGTCTTGTCCCACGGCACGCTGACGCGATGGTCGTTGCCCCAGGTGTGGGCCGGGTCGATGACCTTGCACTTGGGCACGAAAGGGGCGCTGTCGCGTTCATCGAAACTGAGGTCGCCGTCGGGGTGACCAATGGTGTAGCCGAACAAGGCCTCGGACCATTTCAGTTCTCCCACCAGCTGTTTCGCGTAGGGATCGATCAGCAGCTTGTTGGGGTTGAAGCGGTGGCCATTCTCCGGATCGTAAGGGCCATAGACACGGTAGCCATAGATCAGCCCCGGATGGGCATCGGGCAGATAGCCGTGGTAGATCTCGTCGGTGTACTCCGGCAACTCGATGCGTTCGAGTTCGACTTCGCCGGTGTCATCGAAAATACACAGTTCGACCTTGGTGGCGTTGGCTGAGAACAACGCGAAATTGACCCCCAGGCCATCCCAGGTCGCGCCAAGCGGAAACGGCAGCCCTTCACGAATCCGCGAAGCCTCGATAACCGGCGGCGGCGTGGTTTTTTTTGGACGGGTCATAGTTGCTCCTGCAAAAGACAGATTCGGTGATGCGACGCACGCAGGACTGCGTGCCATGCGCTTGTGGTGGGAAGATAAAGCCCCATGCCACAAGCAGGCCCCTTCATTGGAAGGAGCACGGGCTTGAGAACGATGAGTTTGCTGGATCAGACCGCCGGTGGTTTGCGCACCGCTCGTGGCTTCTTCGCGGCAGCCTTGTCGGCGGGCGGGACCACTGCGGCAGTCGCCGCGGAGGGTTTGGCCGCAGGCTTGGCCTTGGGCGTGGTGTTCTTCGCAGCGGTCTTGGTCGCAGCGCTCTTGGCGGGTGCCGGCTTGGTGCCGTCAGTCTTGCTGGCGGCGGTCTTGCTCGCTGCTTTTGGCGGCTTGCTAGGCGCCAGTGCCTCGGCTTCAGCCAGTTTGCGCGCCATTTCCCAGTGACGTTTTTCCTGCCCGGCGGGCTTACCCTCCGACTCCCAGATCTGATAGGCAAATTCACGAATGCGTTTATCGTCGGTACTCATCGCAGTGCTCCTGACTAAACTCAAGATTCAATAAAGACATTGACCGGGAAATCCCCCAGCGCGGCGCTGACCATCAGCTCCCTTTGGGGTGTGACTGCTGCGCTTGCAAAAAGTCCCTTCAGTTTTCCATCCTCGGCGGCGAACGGTAACGACACCCGGGTATCGCCCCAGTCCGATGCAGCCACGTGGGGCAAGGCACCGTTTTCCAGCAGGCGGGCGGCGTGCACCGGGACCACCACAATCGCCCGCTGCTGCTGGTATTCGCGCATGAATGCCAGCACCCGCCCGGCGTGTTCGCCAAGCACCGGCAGCGGTTGATAGCTGCCTTGGCGAAACAACTGCGGGTATTCGGCGCGCAAGGCCAGCGTCCGCGCTATCAGTGCCTGCTTGACCCGACCGTCGCGCCAGTTGCGTACCAGCGTCGCCGGTGAGCTGTCGCCCTGTACCGCCTCACGGCGAGCATTAAAATCCACCGGGCGACGGTTGTCCGGATCCACCAGGCTGAAATCCCAGAACTCGTTGCCCTGGTACAGGTCCGGAACGCCGGGTACGGTCATGCGCAGCAAGGTTTGCGCCAGACTGTTGAGGGCGCCCGCCGGAGCGATGGCCTGGACCGCCTCGGCGATGGCGCTGCGCAACGGCAGGCCCTCGTCGCACAGCAGCAACCGCTCAAGGAACATCTGGGTGGCTTGCTCATAGGCATCGTTGACCGCCGCCCAGCTGCTTTGCAGCTTGGCTTCGCGCAGGGCCTTGCGTTGCCATTGCCACAGGCGTTCGCTGTATTCGGCCAAGGCTTTGGGGTCCTGCAGGTCGAGGTCCAGCGGCCAGCTGCCGAGCAGGGCCTGGTAGAGGATCAGTTCATCACCGGCCGATGGGGCCGCCGGGTCGCTGTGCAGCGACGGTGAGAGGATGCGCCATTGCTCCACGCACGCGGTGTACCAATCCGGGCGTTCGCTGATCACTGCCAGCCGGGCTCGGGTGTCTTCGCCGCGCTTGTGGTCGTGGGTCGCGGTGGTGACGAGGTTGTCGGGAAAGTGTTCGAGCCGTTCCCGGCACGCGTCATGGAATTCCTCGGCCGGGGCACTGAAGCGCTCGGTGTTGTAGCCCACGTCATTGCGTGAAAGCAGTACCGCCGAGCGATACAGTGCGGTGTCCTCGACAGCCTTGGCCGCTGCCGGCGAGGTCAGTTGCTGGAAGCGTACGCAGGCATGGCGCAGGCGTTTGCGCTCACTGCCGCGAGGCCGCTTGCGCCATGGCATGCCACCGAGCCAGTCGGCGAGGCAGTCGAGCACTGGCCAATCGGCTTCGCTCAGGGTTTGCCGGGCGCCTTCCAGCGCTTTCTGGAAAAACACTTCATCCTCGGCGGAGCGCCCCAAAGGATTGATGTACGTGCGATACACCGGGAAATGCACGATCAACTCCTGCAACGCCCGACGAATCGCCCCCAGGGTCAAATCGCGGGTCATCACATCGTCCCGCGCGACTTGCAGCAGGGCCTGTGCCACGCTTTCGAAATCCCCGGCGAGGGAACCGTTGAGAATCTGCTGGCGGGCCAGGCGGGCCTCTTCGATGAAGTGCGCCGGGCGCTCGCTGTGCCGGCTCCAGAACTCGGCGAGGGGCTCGGCGCCGGCCGGGTCGTGCTGCAGCAGCGAAATCTGGTTCATGAACTCGTAACCGGTGCTGCCATCGATGGTCCAGTCGCGGCGCAGGGTTTCGCCGTCGCCGAGGATTTTCTCGATGAAAATCGGCAGGTGCCGCGAGGGCGAAAGCGAGTCCACGCGACGGCGCAGCTTGCGGCAGTAACCGCGAGGGTCGGCCAGGCCGTCGATGTGGTCGATCCGCAGGCCGTCCACCAGCCCCGCGGCGATCAGCTCGAAGATCTTGGCGTGGGTCGCCTCGAACACCGCCGGACGCTCGACCCGCAGGCCGCCCAGTTCGTTGACATCAAAGAAGCGCCGCCAGTTGATATCGTCCGCCGCCGTGCGCCAGCTGGCGAGCCGGTAGCTCTGGCGCTCGAGCAGTTGGTGCAGGCGCTCGAACCCCGCGGGCTCGGTGGAATCGTAGCCGCGCAGGTTGTCTTCGATGGCGCTGAGGATGTTCGTTTGTTTGGCAAGGTCGCGCAGCTCTTGCTGGAGCGGGCGGGCGAGGGAGTGGGCGTCGGTCTGGTAGTTCAGCGTGGTGAAGCGCTCGGCCAGCGCCTTGAGCGCGTCGACCTGCTCGGGCTCCAGAGCGTCCCCAGGTTTGAGCAGCTCACCGTATTGCATCGGGCAGATAGGGAAACGGTGCTCGTAATGTTCGACATGGAAGCTGCCTTGCGCGGCATCGAAGCGCAGTTTCAACGTGCCTTCCTGCAGCGCCACGCCATAGTCGCTGCCCAGGAATGGCAACAGCAGCTGGCCTTCCATCAGCGGGTCGGGGGAATGCCACTGGATGTCGAAGAATTCGCCATAAGGGCTCAAGCGTCCCCACTCCAGCAGGTCCAGCCACCAGGGGTTGTCGTTGCCGCCAACGGCCATGTGGTTGGACACGATGTCGAGAATCAGGCCCATCCGGTGCTCGCGCAAAGTGGCGACCAGGCGCTTTAGCGCAGCCTCTCCGCCCAGCTCCGGGTTGACCTGGGTCGGGTCGACCACGTCGTAGCCGTGCATGGACCCGGCCCGTGCCTTGAGCAGGGGAGACGCATAGATGTGGCTGATGCCCAGCGCTGCGAAATAGGGCACTTGCGCTACTGCATCGTCGAGGGTGAAGCCTTTATGAAATTGCAGGCGCAAGGTGGCCTGCAGCGGTTGGATCAGTGTCTGGTTCATCGGTCACGCTCGTTCGCCTGAAGTCTCGCGCAGGCGAGTATTTCCAGACGCCGTGCGGCGTCCGGGTCATCCAGCAGCGCGCGGCTTTCCAAAGCCAGGCGCCGCCGCCAGTTGGGGTGGGTGTCGGTGGTGCCGGGCAGGTTGGCCTGTTCGTCGATACCCAGGGCATCTTCCAGGGGCAACAGCACCAGCGGCGCGCGGGTATGGCCGAGGAAGCGCACGCTGGCGTCCAGCACCTGGTCGGTTTCGCGGTGTTCTTCGCGAAAATTCTGCGGGTCCTGGTTCAATGCATTGCGTAACCCGTCACGCTCGCGTTGGCGGTGCCGGCGCCAGTCCATCTCGGTGTGGGAGTCGATCAGGTCCAGCCGGGCGTTCCAGTCGATGTCGTGACCGTGCCACCAACCGTTCAGGGTCGGCAGGTCATGGGTACTGGTGGTGGCCAGGGCGTCATCCGGCCAATCGAGGATCGGCTTGAAGTGGGTATTGTCCTGTTCGAACAACAGCACGCGCATGCCGAGGATGGCGCGGGCCGCGAGTTTTTCCCGCAGGCCTTCGGGCACGGTGCCAAGGTCCTCGCCGAGCACGATGGCCCGGTGGCGATGGGATTCCAGCGCCAACAGCCGCAGCAGATCATCGATTGGGTAATAGAGGTAGGCGCCATCGGTGGGCGGGGCGTCGTTGGGGATCACCCACAATCGTTGCAGGCCCATGATGTGGTCGATGCGCAAGCCGCCGGCGTGGGCGAAATTGGCTCGCAACATTTCTATGAACGCGCGGAAACCGTTGCGTACCAGCCCCTCTGGCGAGAACGCCGAGATACCCCAGCCCTGGCCGGAGCGGTTGAGAATATCTGGCGGTGCGCCGACGGTGAGCGAGGCGAGCAATTCATCCTGGCGGCTCCAGGCCTGACTGCCGGCACCATCAGCGCCCACGGCGAGATCGGCGATCAGGCCGATGCCCATGCCACTGGACTTCGCCGCGCTCTGGGCGCGCTCCAGGCAGCGGGCAATCAACCATTGGCAGAAGGCGTAGAAGCCGATCTCATCTGCGTTCTCTTCGGCGAAACGGGCCAGCGCGGCGCTGCGCGGATCGCGCCATTCTTGCGGCCATTGGCGCCAGTCGAGGCTTTCGCCCCGAGCGGCGCGATCGGCCTGGAGGGCTTCGAAGCGGCAATGGTTTTCCAGGGCCTCGCCGCTGCTGTGGCGGAAACTGCTGAAATCCTCATGCAGCGGATGTTCGCCCTGGCTGAAGCCGTCGTACAGCGCGCGAAGAACCCGCTGCTTGGCTTCGGCAGCCACCGGCCAGTCGATCAGCGGCTGCTCTTCGAGGCTGCGCAACTGGTTGGTCAAACCGGTGGCGTCGATGGCCGTGCGCAACGCACGCTCGCCAAGGATGGTGCCGGGCGCGGCGTACAGGCTGTTGAGGAAAAGCCGGCTGGAGGGCGAATATGGGCTGTAGCGCCCGGTATCGCTGCTGAACATCGCATGCATCGGGCTGATGGCCAGGGCGTCGGCACCACGTTCGCCGGCCACCCGGGCCAGTTCTTCCAGGGCCTGGGTGTCGCCGAAGCCGCCATCGCCAGGGCGGCGCAGGGAATAGAGTTGCGCGCTCAGGCCCCAGACCCTGGGGATCGGGTCGTCCACCGCATCCGCCACGCTGTAGCAACGGGCGGGCGCCACCGCCAGGGTGAAATGCTGGCCCTGGATGCTGACCTGCTGATAGCCCACCGGGACGATCCCCGGGAGCGTCGCGTCGGCGTCAAGTTTCAGATTCAGCGTCGCGCCATCTTCAAGCTGGATCTCGCACGGGGTCGCGGGTTCGAAATAGCGGCTCAGGTCAACATTCACGCCTGCGTCTGCGGTAAGCAGCGGCGGCAGGCGATGGTTCTGTTGGTCTTCCTGCAACTGCAACAGGCTGGCGTCGATTTCCTGGGCAGTGCCGGCGGGATGCCCCAGGCCGGTGAGGACCGAGCGCAACACCGCGGGTGAAACTTTCTGGGCACGGCCATTGGCATCGATCCAGTCCACCGCCAGGCCCGCTCGGCCAGCGAGGATTTCCAGTTGCGCATCGCTCATAGGCGCTCTCCAGTGATATTGGGCAAGGTTGTCGCTTGCGTCAGACTGACCAGCGCGCTGTGGGGCGTGAGCACCCCTTGTTGCAACAGACCCATGGCCTGCGATGGATGTTCGAAAAGAATCTGCGCATCTTGCGGTGCGCTGTGTTCGACCGGTTTGTCGCTGAGGTTCAGGTCGATGCGCAACACGCTGCCGTCGCCCATCTGCCAGCGCGCGCTGACGGCGCCATGGCCCAGCACATCCGCGCCCAGGGCATGGGCGGCGGGCAGGCGCGGGACGATTTCCTCACGGCGGATCTTCAATAACTGGCGATAAAGGGTTTCGCAGGCCAGTTGTTCCGGTTGATGGGCTTCCAGGTTGGGGCGTGAAGCGTCGAACGTGCCGGCCGCGTTCGGGTCGGGAATCCGCTCGCGTTTCTCGGGGTCGGCAAAGGCTGCAAAGGCCTTGAACTCGTTGCGTCGACCTTCGCGCACCAACTCCGCCAGTTCGCCATGGTGGCTGGTGAAAAACAGGAACGGTTGTTCGGCGACCACTTCATCGCCCATGAACAACAGCGGGATCATCGGTGACAGCAATAACAAGGCGGTCGCGGCTTGCAGCGCCTCTGGCGGGGCCAGCTGGTGCAGGCGCTCGCCCAAGGCCCGGTTGCCGATCTGGTCGTGGTTTTGCAGGAACAATACAAATGCGCTCGGCGGCAGGTGGCCGCTGGGCTCGCCGCGGGATTCACCGTGGCGGTTGGTATGGCCCTGGAACACGAACCCCTGGCTCAGGCAGCGCGCCAGCTTTTCCGTGGTCTGCTCGGCATAGTCGGCGTAATAGGCATCGGTCTCGCCGGTCAGCAGCACGTGCAAGGCGTTGTGCCCGTCATCGTTCCACTGGGCATCGTAGCCGTGCTCCAGCAGGCTGGCCTGGTTGTGTTCGTTCTCGACGGTCAACCAGACGTAGCGCGTCGGGTCGACCTGTTGGCGCACCGTGGTGGCGAGCTCCTGGAGGAAGTCCGGGTCTTCGATCGCATGCACGGCGTCCAGGCGCAGGCCGTCGAAACGGTATTCGAGCAACCACATCAGGGCGTTTTCGATGAAGAAATCGCGGACCTCGCGGCGCCGGAAGTCGATCGCCGCGCCCCAGGGCGTGTGCTTGTCTTCGCGAAAGAAGCCCTTGGCGTAGCGGTGCAGGTAGTTGCCATCGGGGCCGAAGTGGTTGTAGACCACATCGATAATGACCGCCAAGCCATGACCATGGGCGCTGTCGATCAGATGCTTGAGCTGGTCCGGCGTGCCATAGGAGGCCTGGGGAGCGTAGGGCAGCACACCGTCGTAGCCCCAGTTGCGATCGCCGGGAAATTGCGCCAGGGGCATCAGTTCAATGGCGGTCACGCCAAGCCCGGCCAGGCGTGCCAGTTGCTGCTCGACGCCTTCGAAGCCACCGAGGGCGCCAACGTGCAGTTCGTAAATGACCGCGTCGTACCAGGGGCGACCGGACCAGCTGGTGTGTCGCCATTGGTAGGCGTGGGGGTCGACCACCACGCTGTGGCGATCGATATCACCGTCCTGGGCGCGGGAGGCTGGATCGGGCACCTCCAGCTCGCCATCGATGTTGAAGCGGTAACGAGTGCCAGCGGGGCAACGGGCCTGGATCATGAACCAGCCGTTGGCCTGAGGCAGCATCGGTATGGATTCTCCAGTGTCGAGTTCGACACTGACGTAAAAGGCATCCGGGGCCCATAGCGCGAAGCGGGTGTGCTCGGAATCGAGCAAGACCGCGCCGTGGGTCCAGGTTTCAGGCGTCCTTGACGGCATCGGTTACCTCATTGTCTGGCCGATTTTCCCAGCGATTTAGCTACCAGTTGTTCATAAAGTTCGGCATAGGGCTCTACGGCCTTGGACCAGTTGAAGGGGGCCGACATCGCCCGGCAACGCATGGCATTGAGCAACTCGGGAAACTCGAATACCTTGAAAGCCCGGCTCAGGGCCTGCTTGTAGCTTTCCACGGTGGATTCGTCGAACAGGAACCCGGTGATGCCATCCTCGATGGTGTCCGCCAGGCCGCCGGTATTGCGCGCCACCGGCAGCGAGCCGAAGCGCTGGGCGTACATCTGGCTCAAGCCGCACGGCTCGTAGCGCGATGGCATCAGCAGGAAATCGCTGCCAGCGAACATCCGCCGGGCATCGGTTTCGTTGAAGCCGATGCGCACGCCGATCTTGCCGGGGAAGCGCAGCGCCAGTTCACGCATGGCCTGTTCTTCTTCCGGTTCGCCGCGGCCAATGATCGCGATCTGCCCGCCGGACTCGACGATGAATTCGGCGACGGCCTCGGTCAGGTCCAGGCCTTTCTGATACACCAGGCGCGATACCACGGCGAACAGCGGGCCGGTGGTGTCATCCAGGCCGAACAGGTTGCGTACGTGGGCAGCGTTGACCGCCTTGCCTTCCCAGTCGCCAATGGAGAACTGGCGCTGGAGATGTGAGTCGGTCGCCGAATCCCAGCTCTCGTCAATGCCGTTGGGGATCCCGCTGAGCAGGCCTTGTTGGGTTTTGGCGGCGAGGAACCCGTCAAGCCCGCAGCCGAACGCCGGGGTGGTGATTTCCTGGGCGTAGGTAGCGCTGACCGTGGTGATGTGGCTGGAATAGGCCATGCCGGCCTTGAGGAACGACAGCTTGCCGTAGAACTCCATGCCTTCCTGTTGCAGCGCGTGCTCCGGGATGCCCAGCTCCGGGCAGGAAGCCAGGCTGACCACGCCCTGGTACGCCAGGTTGTGGATGGTGAACAGGGTCGGGGTACGTTGGCCGCGCCAGTGCATATAGGCGGGGGCCAGGCCGGCCGGCCAGTCGTGGGCATGGACCAGGTCGGGGCACCAGTGGATCTGCGCCAGATTGGCGGCGATGTCGGCTGCGGCCAGGCCCAGGCGGGCGAAGCGGATGTGGTTGTCCGGCCAGTCGCGGCCATTGTTGGCGCCGTAGGGCGAGCCTTCGCGGGCATACAGTTCGGGACAGATCAGGACGTAGATCACCAGACCGTCGGCCATGTCCATGCGGCCGATCTTGCACGGCGGCAGCGCTGCGTGGCCGCCCAGTTCACCGATGATATGGATCGGATTGCCGCTGTTCATGACTTGCGGATACCCGGGGATCAGCACCCGGACATCATGCAGGCCGGCCATGGCCCGGGGCAGGGCGGAAGAAACGTCGCCCAGGCCACCGGTCTTGACCAGGTCGGCGATTTCCGAGGTCACGAACAGGATCTTCTTGCGGTTGGGGTTCTGTCGAACGACAGGGAGCAGTGCCTTGCCTCCGGTGGCCAGCACCGGTGCCGTCGGCGATTCAGCCGCCGGCGGTAATTGAGAGCGGACTTGCTGTGGTTCCAAGGCAGCACTGATCATAAATAACTCCTATTTCTCGATCTGTTTCCGGCAAGCGCCAGAGCTGTTGTTTCATTGGCCGAATCCTGCGGCCAGGCGCACGAGCGCTACGCAAGGAGAGCAAAGCGCTGCCCAATGCGGCGAAGCGAATCAGGTGAGGGGGCCGTTGCAAGGAATGCTCCAGCAGTTGTTGCCCTTCCTCTAACCTGACCTGTCGCCGTTGTGAAAAGTTTCGACTTTTTTTCCTTCGGATGACCGGTCGGTTTTCCCCACGGAAAGGCAGTCTAGGTCAGAAGCTAGAGCGCTGCGGTTCGGTTCGTCGAATTGTCCGACAATCACGTCGATTGTCGGCAATGTCTTACACGAAGCAGGGGAATACGAACCGACGAAGTGCAGGTTGTTTGAAACATTCAGGGTGTAGGAAGGGCGCGATGGTTCAATCGCGTGCGCGGTTCAACAGCGCTCCGCACCATAAGGGGGCGGGCTGGATGGAGGCGTTTTGATGGCCTATAAGAGGGCGTTGATATGCCTTATGTGGGAGCGAGCTTGCTCGCGATAGCGGTGTGTCAGCCATACAACTGCAACTGATCTACCGCCATCGCGAGCAAGCTCGCTCCCACAGTGGAGGGGATATTCAACCAGCCGCGGTCAGCACCCGGATCGGCTTGCCAGCCGCCCAGGCCTGCAGGTCCTCGATCATCTGGCCGTAGAACTGCTGATAATTCTGCCGGCTCACATAACCCACGTGAGGTGTGGCCAACACGTTGTCGAGGGTTCGGAACGGGTGCTCGGGCGGCAATGGTTCCTCGGCGAATACGTCCAGCGCAGCGCCTGCCAGGCGTTTGTGCCGGAGTGCGTCGATCAGGGCCGCCTCGTCGACAATCGGCCCGCGCGCGGTATTGACCAGCAGCGCCTCGGGTTTCATCCAGCCCAGGGCCTGGGCGTCCACCAGGCCCCGGCTGCGCTCGCTGAGCACCAGATGGATCGAGAGGATATCGGCCTGCTCGAACAGCGCTTGTTTGCTCACGTATTGCACGCCGGCTGCGGCGGCTCGCTCGGCGGTCAGGTTCTCGCTCCAGGCGATCACACGCATACCGAACACCTGGCCGAACTGCGCCACGCGCGTGCCGATGCTGCCCAGGCCCAGGATCGCCAGGGTCTTGCCGTGCAAATCACCGCCCAGGCCCTGTTGCCACAGCCCGGCGCGCAGGGCGTTGGCTTCCGGTACAAGATTGCGGCTCAGGGCCATGATCAGCGCCCAGGTCAGTTCCGGCGCAGCGTGCTTGTAGCTTTCGGTGCCGCAGACCTGGATGCCCAGTGTCGCGGCAGCCTTGAGGTCGAGGGCGGCGTTGCGCATGCCGCCGGTCAGCAATAGCTTCAGGTTGGGCAGGCGGCGCAGCAGCTCTGCGTCGAAGCGGGTGCGCTCGCGCATCACGCAGATGATGTCGAAGCGTTGCAGGCGCTCGGCGAGGGTGTCGCGGTCGGCGGGGTAATCGTGCAGGAAGGCCACTTCACCAATGCTATCGAGCACCGACCAGTCCACCACGTCCCTGGCGACATCTTGCCAATCGTCGATGATCGCTATTTGCACCGCCATGGAACACCTCTATCAGGGAATGGGTTTGTCCAGCCAGCCGAGCAGGGCCTGGTGGAACCGCGCCGGCTCTTCCATTTGCGGCGCGTGCCCCAGGTTGGGGAATTCCACCAGGGTCGACTGCGGGATCAGTCCGGCAACCTGTTTGCCTAGCACCTCGTAACGGCCCAGCCGGGCTTTTACGGCCGGCGGGGCAATGTCACTGCCGATGGCGGTGGTGTCGGAGGTCCCGATCAACAGCAGCGTGGGGACCTTCAGGTCCTTGAACTCGTAATAGACCGGCTGGGTGAAGATCATGTCGTAGATCAGCGCCGAATTCCACGCCACTTGTGTATGCCCCGGGCCCTTGTTCAAGCCGGCGAGCATGTCGACCCAACGCTCGAACTCCGGTTTCCAGCGTCCTCCGTAATAGGTGTTGCGCTCGTAGTTGCGAATGCCCTCGGCGCTGAGTTTCAGCTCGCGCTCGTACCATTGGTCCACGGTGCGGTAAGGCACGCCAAGGGCTTTCCAGTCCTCGAGGCCGATGGGGTTGACCATCGCCAGGCGTTCGACCTGGTCGGGGAACTGCAAGGCATAGCGGGTGGCAAGCATGCCACCGGTGGAGTGGCCCAGCACGATGGCCTTCTGTACGCCGAGGGCCTTGAGCAGGGCCTGGGTGTTGATCGCCAACTGCTGGAAACTGTACTGGTAATGGTCCGGCTTGCTCGACGTGCAAAAACCGATCTGGTCCGGGGCGATGACCCGGTAACCGGCGTCACTGAGCACCTTGATCGAATCGCCCCAGGTGGCGGCGCAGAAATTCTTGCCATGCATCAGCACCACCGTCCGGCCGTTGGCCTTGCCTTGGGCGGGCACGTCCATATAGCCCATCTGCAGCGATTTACCCTGGGACTGCAAGGCAAAATGCTTGAGCGTATAGGGGTACTCGAAACCCTCAAGCTGCGGGCCATAGGCCGGGCCTTCAGGTGGGGTCGCGGCCTGGGCGAGCATTGGCAAGGCAGCGGTGAGGAAGAGGCTGGGCAGCCAGCGGGCAGTCAAACGCGACATGAGCAATCTCCTTGAGGCAACCGGCCGATCCTGGAACGGCTCGATTATGGCGACATTAACCACAGGCAACCCAAGCGCAGGAACGTTCAACCCATCCAGCCGAGGGTCGCCCAGGTGAGCACGCCATAACGCAGGCCTTTGGCGAGCGTCACGATCAACAGGAAGCGCCGCCAGGGCTCACCCATCACGCCTGCGATCAAGGTCAGCGGATCGCCGATGATGGGCAGCCAACTGAGCAGCAGCGACCAGTAGCCATACCGTTGATAGTGCCGACGGGCCTTGTCCAGGTGGGACGGGCTGACCGGAAACCAGCGGCGATCCTTGAACTGTTCCAGGCGTGTACCCAGCCACCAGTTCACCAGGGAACCGAGGACGTTGCCGAGGGTTGCAGCTGCCAGCAGCAGCCAGATCGCGTAACGTTCGCTCAGTAGCAGGCCTACCAGCAGGGCCTCGGATTGCAACGGCAGCAGGGTCGCCGCGCCAAACGCTGCAAAGAACAGCCCGATATACGCCTCGCCCATCAATGGGCCGGATAGTCCGCCACCACGGTTTGCGTCCCGTCTTTTTTCAGCCCGATCACTTGGTAGGCATCGCTCATGCCGTCCATTTCCATGCCCGGCGAGCCCATGGGCATGCCGGGCGCGGCCACGCCAAGCAGGTCGTCGCGTTTGCTCAATGCCAGCACCTGCTCGGCCGGAACGTGGCCCTCGACGAATTTGCCGTTGATTTCGGCGGTGTGGCAGGAACGCAGGTTGGGCGCGACGCCGAGGCGTTGCTTGACCGCGCTCATGTCGGCCTCGACATGGTCGTTGACCTTGAAACCGTTCTCCTGCAAGTGGGATATCCACTTCTTGCAGCAACCGCAATTGGCATCGCGGTGCACATCGATGGTCGCCGGTTCGGCGGCCTGGGCCAGGGCGGAAATGAGCAAGGTACTCAAGGCGAGCAGGTGCAGGGGATGGGCCATGGAAATGGTCTCGTAGCGAACAGTTTGGAAGGAGGATAACAGACTAGCGGCGAGCGGCTGACACGAGGCTGAGGCGCGGATTACAGAATTGTCAGCTTTGCCAAAGCAGGTGGCCGGGGGATGCCGGTGCCTTTTGTGGGAGCGAGCTTGCTCGCGATGGCGGAGGGTCAGCTACGATAATGCTGGTTATGCCGCCGCTATCGCGAGCAAGCTCGCTCCCACAGTTATTGGTGAATGCCTCTTAGCGAACCTTGAACCGCCCCATGATCGCATTCACCCGGCTGTTGGCTTCCAGCAGCTGGCGGGTGTTGTTCTGGCTGGCCAGGCCGCTTTCCACCAGTTCCTCGACCATATGGCGGATCTGCACCATGCTGCGGTTGATTTCCTCGGTCACTGCGCTCTGCTGTTCGGCAGCGGTGGCGATCTGGGTGCTCAGGCTGTTGATCTGGCTGACGGAGCCGGCCATTTCATCCAGGCCCGAGTTGACCCGGGACGTGGCGTCGGCCGCCGATTGGCAACTGGCCTGGGTGTTTTCCATGGCCGCGACCGACGAGGTTACGCCCTGGGTCAGGCGGGTCAGCATTTCATTGATTTCCGAGGTGCTGGCCTGGGTGCGGGCGGCGAGGGCGCGGACTTCGTCGGCGACTACCGCGAAGCCACGGCCCTGCTCGCCGGCCCGGGCCGCTTCGATGGCGGCATTGAGGGCCAACAGGTTGGTCTGCCCGGCGATGGCGCCGATCACGCCGAGAATCTCGGTGATGCGTTGCGCGTCTTGCTGCATGTCTTCGACTTTGCGCGTGGCGCTGGCCACTTCATCGATCAGCGCCACGACGCTGTTGGACGCTTCACCGACCACGACCCGCGAACGATCGGCATGCTCATTGGCGCGCTGGGTGAACGCTGCCGTTTCGGCGGCGTTTTGCGCCACGCTTTCGGCGGTGGAGCTCATTTCGGTGATGGCTGTCACGGTCTGGTCGGTTTCCGAGGCGTGGCGCATCAGGATTTCGCTGGTGTGGGCCGAACTCCGCTGCAGGCTGTCCAGGCCCGAGGCCATGGCGCCGGTGGCCTGGGTGACTTCGCCGATCATGTCTTGCAGATAGGCGATGAACCGGTTGACCGAATGGCCAATGGCGCCCAGTTCGTCTTCGGCACGGATGGTGATGCGTCGGGTCAGGTCGGCATCGCCAGTGGACAGCGCGTCGATATTGCCTTTGAGGACCTTCATGCGGTGGGTCAGTTGGCGGATGGCGTACAACTGCATCAGCACCAACAGGATCACCAGCGGAATCTGCAGCAGGCTCAGCGTGCTCAACACGTCGTCACGCTGGGCGGTGATCAGGCGGGTCGGCAGGGCAGTGGCGAGGAACCATGGGGAGCCTTCGATGGGGCGCATGAAAAACGTGCTGGCCTCACCCTTGTTGTCGAACTCGAGCCGTTGCAACGGCTGGTCACGGTTGGCCAGGCCGGCCTTGACCTGGGCGGCGAACGGCGAGGTAGCCGCCAGCTCGCTGATGTTCTTCAGCACGATCGGCCCGCTGATACGCGAGCTGTTGCTGATGATCTTGCCGTCGGCTTCGACGATCAGCATCTCGGCGCTCAGTTCCGCTTCCTTGCGCGCGATCAGATCGTTGAAAAAGCCCAGGGTCACGTCAATGGTGGAAACGCCGTAAGGCGCGCCGTTCTTCTGGATCGCCATGGCGCAGTTGGTCCGAGGCTCGGCGCTGGCGTCGTCCTTGTAGGCAGCGGCCCAGGCGCATTTGCCGGGAGGGGTGGCCATGCCGCCCTTGTGCCACGGCTGATCGAAATAGTTCGGCGCAGCGTCGCTGTTCCAGAAGGTATTGACCGCCAGTTTGCCGGATGCGTCGCGGTGCCAGAACGTGCTGAACTTGCTGCGACCCTCGGCGCGCTGGTTGGGCAGTGGCCAGATCCCGCCGCCGAACACCTTCAATTCGCCGTATTGATCCACCAGGCCAGGCAATACCTTGTCGATGGCGTCGCTGTCGAGCAGCGGGATGGTCTGGGTGATGCTCCGCTGCTGCGCCTGCACCTTGTTCAGCTCGCCCTGGATCTGTTCCGCGACCTCTTCAATGCGGTTCAGCGCTACTTGTTCCTCGGTCTGGCGCAGCTTTGGCGCGACCAGATAGCTGATACCGACCACCGTCAGGATGGACAGCACCAGGATGAACAGAACCAGGAACAGCGTATAGCGGGCTTGAATGGTGCGGAATGCGGGCATGTAGAGATTCCTTGCACGATGGCGGCTTTCTAGAGACAAGTGGAACGGACGTACTTGTCTTTATCGGCCTATCGCCAGCGGTCTTGAACTCCATGGCGCACATTGTTGGTTCAGGACCTGTCGTAACTGCGCCAAAAACGCTCCGACGGCTGTACCATGGGCATCCGTTTGCGGCCTCGTCATCGCACCGGGCACGAGCCTGGCAGGCGCGCGGAAACAGCACGAATATATTCAGGAAATTGGCAAATGACTCATTCGCAACGTTTGAAATACTCGATCCTGGTGGTCCTCGTTGTCCTGGCAATCATGCTCGGGCTGTCATGGATGCAAGGTAAAGGCATGATCAGCGAGCAGCTGTTTCAATACATTGCTATTGCCGTGGCGGTCATCGTGGTGGTGATCAACGGGGTGATGAGGCGCAAGGTCAAGCCTTGAGCCCCGGCTACTGCTTGGCGTTGAGCACGGCCACCGCACTCGGGTGCAAGCTGTAGCTTTTATCCGGATGGAGGCTGACGACTCCCTCGCTGCACAGGCGCTTGAGCACCTCGCGCACACTGAGGAAGGACAACGGAATGTCCAGCCCCAGCAACTGGCTATGCACACCCCGCACCCCCAGTTGCCGATTCTCTTCGGCGGCCTTGAGCAGCGCATCGATCACCTTCAGGCGGATCAGGCTTGTTCGCAGCCCGTAGCTCTTGAGCAGGCGCCTGATGTGGTCATTGCCGCCGCGTTCCGTTGGTTTGGCGAAGACGTTGTTGGTGGTGCTCATTGACATACGTGCCGATCCTGGCTTGCCCTCCATGGGCATTGGTGCGTTATGCATGTAAAGACTCCTTAACAGCCTGATCAGAAAAGGTCATGAAATGCTCTCCTCTATAAGACGAACGAGGAGGGCCAATCATGAAGGCGGCGATGTGAAAAAAATGCCTGGAAATCAGCAAAGCCCCGCAGTCAGGCGGTTGTCCGCGGTTAAATTTTTTTCATCCGGTTCGTTCCCAAGGGAGGCGTATTGGTTTTTGATCAGGAGTGAGCGTGAGAATGTCCGGGCAGTTATCGAGGTTTTGCCTTGCGGGTGCGTTGCTGGGGATGGCCCTGGGTGTCAGTACCGTTGTCAGCGCGCGAGGAGAGGTGGAGCAGGCCACCGCCGAGATTCGCCGCACCAGTTTTGGCGTGCCGCACATACGCGCCCAGGATGAGCGTGGATTGGGCTACGGCATCGGGTACGCGTATGCCCAGGATAATCTTTGCCTGTTGGCCAACGAGATTGTGACGGTCAACGGCCAGCGCTCGCGTTACTTCGGCCCCGAACAGGTCACCCTGGAGCAGCGGTCCAACCGGGCCAGCGACCTGTTTTTCAGCTGGCTCAACACGCCTCAGGCCGTATCCGGTTTCTGGCAGGCCCAGACGCCCCAGGTGCAGCAACTGGTCGAAGGCTACGTGGCCGGTTACAACCGCGCACTGGCCGAGCGCAAGGCACAGGGCTTGCCCGCACAGTGCGCCAGCGAATGGGTGAGGCCAATCACTGCGCTGGACCTGGTCAAACTGACCCGGCGCCTGTTGGTGGAAGGCGGCGTCGGCCAGTTCGCCGAGGCCGTGGCGGGCGCGCAGCCGCCCAAGGCGACCACACATGCCGACACCTCGATGTCCGGCTTCGAGGTCGCCGCGACCCGCCAGCAGCGCTTCGCCCTCGACCGCGGTAGCAATGCCGTGGCAATCGGCAGCGAACGTTCGTTCAACGGTCGCGGCATGTTACTCGCCAATCCCCATTTCCCCTGGGTGGGCGGCATGCGCTTTTATCAGATGCACCTGACCATTCCCGGCAAGCTGGATGTCATGGGCGCCGCGTTGCCCGGCTTGCCGATGATCAATATCGGTTTCAGCCAGCACCTTGCCTGGACCCATACCGTCGACACCTCCAAGCATTTCACCCTGTACCGCCTGCAGCTCGACCCGAAGGACCCGACGCGCTATCTGCTGGATGGCAAGTCAGTGCCGATGAGCCAGCAGGTGGTCACGGTGGACGTCAAGCAGGCCGACGGACGAGTCGCGCCGGTTTCGCGGGTGGTGTACGGCTCGCAATTCGGGCCGGTGGTGCAATGGCCCGGCAAGCTGGACTGGGACAACCGCTTCGCCTACAGCCTGCGGGATGCGAACCTGGAGAATGATCGGGTGCTGGCGCAGTGGTACGCCATGAATCGGGCGGTCACGCTCAAGGATCTGCAGGCGTCGGTCCAGCGGATCCACGGGATTCCCTGGGTCAATACCCTGGCGGTGGACGACCAGGGACAAAGTCTCTACATGAACGTTTCGGTGGTGCCCAACGTTGACGCGGCCAAGCTGGCGCGGTGCAGTGATCCGAGGGCCGGGCTGAAACTGATCGTGCTGGATGGCTCGCGCAGCGAATGCAACTGGAGCGTGGACCCCAAGGCCGCGCAAAAGGGCATCTATGCCGCCGACAAACTGCCGCAGTTGTCGCGTCGTGATTACGTGCAGAACTCCAACGATTCGGCCTGGATGGTCAATCCCGCTCAGCCTTTGTCCGGTTATTCACCACTGATCAGCCAGCCGGACCAGCCGCTGGGGTTGCGCGCACGTTTCGCGCTGGATCGGCTGGGCCAGTTGGGCAAAGACGAACCGGTGCAAGTGGATGAGCTGCAGCGCATGGTCATGGACGACAAGGTTTACCTGGCGGACCAGTTGATGCCGGACCTGCTGGCCTTCTGCGCCGGGGACCTGAAGGCTGATGCCGCAGCTCTGACTGAAGTATGCACCCGCCTGAAGGCCTGGGATCGCACGGCGAGCCTGGACAGCGGCGTCGGCTTCGTGCATTTCCAGCAGATCATGAAGACGCTGCAAGCCGTGCCTGATACCTGGCGCGTCGCGTTCGATCCGAAAGATCCGCAACACACTCCGCGGGGCCTGGCAATCGAGCGGCCTGCGGTGGCCGAGGCGCTGCGCCAGGCCATGCTGGCTTCACTGGAGTCGGTGAAATCGGCAGGGCTGGCGGCGGACAGCCGCTGGCGGGACGTCCAGGTTGCCAGCCAGGGCGGTCGCCAGACGCCGATCCACGGCGGCCCGGCGGAGCTGGGAATCTATAACGCGATCCAGAGTGTGCCGGGGGCGAACGGCAAGCGGGAAGTGGTCAGCGGCACCAGCTATCTGCAAGTGGTGACATTCGATGGCAGCGGCCCCCAGGCCCAGGGACTGCTGGCGTTTTCCATTTCCAGTGACCCGGCCTCGCCTTACTCGGCGGACCAGACCCAGGCGTTCTCGAAGCGGCAGTGGAGCACGCTGCCCTTTACCGAACAGCAGATCAAGGCCGATCCGAACTACCAGGCCAAGGTCATCCGCGAGCGTGATGAGGCGGGTAGGGTCGCGACGCAGTAAGGCAGCTTTGTCGTGAAGAAAAGCCGCGACCCGAATGGGCGCGGCTTTTTTAATGTTTGGCCGGATGATGACCGATGGAATTGAGGACCAGGTTGCCGTCCTGGTTCTGGGTCAGATAGATCGGCAGGACCTTGGGAAGCGAGGGCACGAGGTTCTTCACTTCGTTGAGGTTGTAGATGCCCCCGACACGCAGGGTGCCGGTAGCATGGTCGGCCAGCATGACGGGACGTTCGAGGTAGCGATTGATCAATGGCAGTGCGTCGGAAAGGGCCAGGTCATTCAGCACCAGCTTGCCGTTGCGCCAGGCCAGGGAGCTGTCGCCGGGTTCAATCTCGCGTACCTGCGGCTGGAAATCGCCCGCCTTGTAGCTTGCCTGCATCCCCGGTGACAGTTGCGAGCCGCCCGCAGTGGCGTTCATGTTGCTGGTCACCCGTACCGAGCCTTCCACCAGTGTGACCCGAACCTGGTCCTGATACATCCACACGTTGAAACGGGTGCCTGTCACACGCACCTGTCCCTGGCCCGCCCGAACGACGAAAGGATGCCGGGTGTCGTGACTGACATCGAAGAACGCCTCGCCTTTTTTCAGCGTGACCCGACGCTCATGCTTGTAGTTGGCGAACACCAGTTCGCTGCCAAGATTGAGCTCCACCTGGCTGCCATCGCCCAGCGTGACATGACGTACGCTCGCGCCGGCTTCCAGGCGCTGGTACGAGTCAGGCAGCCAACCCATGTTCCAACCGGTAAACGCGGCCAGGGGCAAGCCCAGCGCGATCACCGCGGCGGCGACAGCCAGACGGCTCCAACGCGGCCGTGGCCGCCGGGCTGGCGGGGTCGGCGCGGATTCGACACGCGGCAGATGCTCGGCCACGCCCCAGATTTCCAGCATGGCCTGGTATTCGAAAGCGTGCAGAGGGTCGGCGTCATGCCATTGCTTGAACGCCAATCGGTCGGCATCGGTGCAGTCATCAGCGTGCAAACGCATGCACCAATGCGCGGCCGCATCGCTGATGGCGTCGTATTCGGCTTCCGAGAGTATTCGTTCGGTCATTGGCTGTTCCTGGTTTGCCGCATTCTAACCTTCGACGGCAGCTGCCGAGAACAACCGACATGGCGATTAAGCATCAAATACCCTTGTTTTTCATGTGATAAAGCCGGGCGTTGCCCCGTATAGCCTTACCGTCGCACGAGCGGCGTGAAAAAAAGATCAAATCCACCTGCCTTTCGGGCACCGGATAGCCCAGCTATGGCATGACGATCGGGCCCGGGTCGATTTGGCGCCCCAGTTCACAGATGAGCAGAGTCATGGAGTCAGCATTTCGCAGTAGGACATCGATGCGTTTGTCTGCCCGAACCGGATCCAGGAATGCATCACGCGCCTGGTCCATGGTGCTGGCGCCTGTTATTTCAAGGATTTCCTGTGCCAGGTCATCAAATTCTGGAAACAGCTCCAGGCTCTTGAGCGTGTTTGTGGTTTTGTCCACCTCCATGAACAGCTGCGTCCGGGGAGTGGTCAGCGAAAACCCATCGCGTTGCAGCGCCACTTGCTTGTCATGTTCCTTTTTTGCGTAATGAGTCACCGTAGATATCAGATCCGCAAATGGCCGGGCTATATCCAGATAAGCGATGTCGAGCGTATCGAAGAGTTGATGTGAAAGCTCGTGGATGAATGTCGCCGCCTGGGCGTGAGCATCGACACCAAAAGAGTTCGGCACGACGGTTCTGTACCAACCCAGGTTCATCTCGAAAAAATGTTGGGTAAGGTAGATTTTTCCGGTCTTTTTGGCCCCAAACACAAAGGCGGACGCTCCTTCGTTTATGTATTTAAGGGAGCCAATAACGATGCGCTCTCCATTCAGTAACTCCCAGGCTGGATCAGCCAAAGCCTGGCAAACCGGCGAGATCGCCGCGAGTATCTTCTGCACATGGCTGCTGTCGACCGTGTTGACTCCTAAAAACCCTTTGAGAAATTTGTCCACCCGAGAGCCTGGGATTACGTTGTGTCTGACCAGATTGAGGTTGTGAAGCGTGTTGGCGCAGTAACCCCTCGCCGTCGCGAGTGCTTGCAGAATCATATAGGCGTGGTGCGGATATTTAAGTCGTATTTCCGTCATGCCACGGGCTTCGATGTTAAGGGATTTGGCGGCCCTGTAATCGCTGTAGATATTGCTCAATGTCGACATCGCCTTGCCATAGCGAATGTTCTGCAGTTGCGGGTCAATCACCCATTTCCGGCTATCAGGCGGGTTCTTCAAAAGGGGGCCTTCACCGTCTGGATGGATGATGCGCCAGAGGTCGTGGGCTTTTGCTATCTGAAAAACCTTGCCGGCGACAGGAGCGTAGAGCTTGCCGGACGCTAGCGCTTTGTAGGTGCCGTCGGCGGTATTCGCTTGGAGGTCCTTGAGACTGACATCAGCCGCTTCGAATGCCTGCAGGTCGGTGCGCGCTGCCGCTGTGGAACTGATTTCGCCCCATTTCGGTGGAACCACGGTCGGGGCGTCCTGCGAAACGGGTGTTGGGGGATCGAGGAGTCCGCCGGTGTCGTCGCGATTGACCAGGCCAAGTGAAACCATTTCCGCCGCGCCGGCGATAAAGTTGCGTAAGCCGTCTTTCCAGCGACCCTGCTGAAAGGCTTCGGAGGAGCCGTAGAAGTATTTGTAGCTGTCCCAGAGCGTCTCGATAAAAGCCAACTTGCCGGAAAACATCCTGCCCAGGGCCTTGACGCCAGAGCTGAGCAGATGCGTGACCGCTTCCCAGTCAAACTGCCGTTCCTTATCTGTTTGGGTAGCGAGCATCGCGGGCAGCAGCCTGGTATTGTCGTTGAACAAGGTATGCAGCACGTTTGTCTGGATCGGGTTCGAGGCCAGAGTGATTTCGGATAGCTTTCCGATCGTCTCTGCGAAGAGGTTTTTGAAACTGGCTTGCTGGTTCTCGGGGAGCCTGCGAATCAGCAAGTCCTGAAGCGCCCCTGGCTTGTTGAAAGCAGCGACGATGCTCGCTTCGTCCTTGAACTCCATGAAGTTGTGTCCTTCATGATAGGGCGCATACAGGACGTGGGAACTTGCGTTGGTATTGGACCCGATCAAGTAAAGGCCCAATGCCTGGACCGCCGTGGCCCCCTCGGTCTTGATCAGTTCAAGCGGACGGATAAACGCGCCGGCGCCTTCCACGGCCTGGCGGGCGACGGCGTCCGGCATGTCCAGCACCTGGCGGATCAAGTCGAAAGCGCTGCTGGAAAGGTGCTGCTGTAGATGCAACGCATGCGCGTATTGCAGAAGTTGCCAGGGTAGTTGTCGGCAGAACCGCTGCTTGCGCTGCTGGACGTTGGCGGAAGGCCCGTCAAGTTCATTCCGCACACGAGTTGCATAGGTGGTGGGGATATCCAATGACAACAACATCTGCTTGATGGTTGCCTCGTTCAAACCCAGCGGGAGTTGCTGCGTGGACATTGAAGACACTTTAAATCCCGAGCCTTGAATAAGGTTGACATGACGCAGGGCGAAGTCGGTCAATGTGCCGGCAGGCCCCAACAAGGCAAGGTTCGGTGTGATTTGAATCGCGTCGGGATCAAGGTCGTTTTTGCCGAAGCGTGTTTCCAGCAATCCCTTCAGTTGTTTCCCGACATAAGCATGCAAGGGTTCGATACCGTCCAGGTAGTCCTTGTCATCGTCCACGCTGTTTTTATATTGCTCAAGCAACTCGATATGCAGACGTTGATCGTCAAGGGAGGCCGTGCCGAGCCAGGCGGGAAGCTTCTGTTGCCAGCGGATGGCCCGGGCGATCTGTGCGGCACGGGTCAGATTGGTGGGTGCGCCTTTGTTCAGGAGCGCATCAAGGCTTTTTTCCAATGCAGGCCCGGTCGGGCGCCAACTTCCAATTTCCAATGCGCTCAAGTAATCATGGTCAGCCTCAAGCTGCTTGACGAACGATCTCATCCGATTGACCGGCACATTGTCTTCAACCAGTTCAAACGCTTCGATTTGATACTGCCGATGAGGGAGGTGCTGGGCCGTAGTGAGGTTTTGCAGTAAATCAAAGCGCTTTCGGGGATCGAGCAAGCGTCGGTTCAGTTGTTCCGTCGCCAGTTTGACGGACGAAAAAACATGTAAGCCTTCGGTGGGCGTCCAAAAGATAGCCATGCCCGAGTTCGGCGTATCCAGGCCGCCGCGCTCGGTCAACAAGAAACAATTGGCCAGCGATACGACGTCAGTTTCTTTGCCCGTGGTGCAGGCCAGTTTCAACGAGTAAACATCTGGCCGGAAGCCTCTGACCACGGTACGTTGCTTGCGGTCCGGGTAATTGGAGTCGTGAACAAAAACTGCGTCGATGAGGTTGCGCGCCGCAAGCGGCAGTGTTCCGTTGAGGTCCCTGAGTTCGGCCTCGGCCTGTATCCCCAGGGAGAAAGCACTCGCCAGCTTTTCTGGCAGCTCCTGCAGCGCTGTTCTCAACGAGGTTTTGTTGGACACCGGTAATTGGGAAAACAGCTCGTTGGTAGCCTGTTCAACATTGGTATACGTCTGGATCTTTCGCTGGACCTTATCGGCTAACAGGTTCGACGGTCGATGGTTTCCATAGAAAGACGGGCGCGTGCCCCATCGGCCATCGGTTGTTTGCCTCAACAGGTCCGGGTTGATAAAGCTGCGTATATCCAGGGCCTTATCGAGCAATGCGTTAACATCCACGTCGCTTTGGCGGGACATCTCCAGCGCGTAATGCAGGTTATCCCGCTGCTTGTCGATAATTGCTTCAGCCAGAAATTCGGACATGGGCAGCGAAATTTCCTTGCCCGATACATGCGGCTTGTCAAAGCGCAGGAAGCGGTTACGCTCTTCCAGGCTCAGCAGGCTATACAGTTCTTCCTTTCGCTCGGCAGGCGCGGACGTATTGAGCAGTGCCTCTTCAAAACCCTGATGGTTGACCACTGTCTGAAAACCCTGACCCGGGGTATACAGATAGTGCCCATCACAGCTGACCATCAACGAGCCCGCGAGCTCCACGTAGTGCGGCCCATGTTCCGAAAGCCGGATGGTTTCGATAAACAGCAGCCGTTCTTCCGGGCCTGATGGCCGGAACAGTCGAAGCAGCTCTTGGCTCTGCGCCGCAGTCAGCTGCTTTTTTTCCCGCATGACCAGGATATTCGCCCGCAAAGCCGCGTTGATAACCCGGGACAAAAAGCTGCGGCGTGAAATATGGTCCGGACCCAGGGCATTCCAATAGGCGTCAATTTCGTCGGTCATTTGGGGAATCAGTTCGCGGGCGACGACTTTTACCACCGTTTCCCAAGTCCGCGCATTGTCCGGCGTTGGATCTGTCTTGTGGTGGAAAAAATCAACGGTATGCCCTGAAGGCCAGCCCTGATGATGGAAGTAGAACAGGACCGCGTGACTCAACGACATGTTCCTGGTCACCTGGCTGGCCTTCGGATCCTGCAGAGCACCAAACACGCCAAGGGCCACGCGTACCTGTCTATGATCGATATCCGGCAGCACCTCCTTCAGGACACGGTCGAACATGGAAGTAAGCGAGGGTAGTCTGGTCAGTTCGTCCACCATCGCCAGGTCATTCAGCTTTTGCGCACCTTCGATGGATTCCAGCTGAGTTGTGAAAACATCCCCGTCGATGGTCAGCCTTGCCGTTCTGAGATGAGTTGCAGCGTTAAGTTTGTTGCGCTGGGAAATCGACAGGAAATGGAACAGATCGTCACGGTCCGCTGGGCTTTTCAGCATCTGCTCGATTGCGCTTTTGAGGGTCTCCCGATTGCTGAATTTCTTGATCCCGCCATACGGTGTATAGAGGAAAGCAGGTCTGATAGTCGGCGAGTCGACGCTTGGCCAGGCACTGAGCGTAAAACAACCCGCCAGCGCTATCGGGGGTTGCCCTTCGCCTGCGCATAAAATCGTTTCCGCCAGCATCGGTGGCTGCTGCGCCTCGCGTAATGTGTGGCTTTCCAGGGACACGTGATGCAGCCACTCAAGGTCTGCCTGCGTCAGCCCGTGGTTGTGATTCAGTTGATCCAGGCGGCTGGCATTCAGTACCTCAGGAAATAATAGCGGGGTAGTCTTAGTGGCCATGTTGCTTCTCGATCAAGGCACCGCAAGGCGGCGCGTCGGTGGTTGAAGCGGCTAGACTAGCCAGCGCCCGATCAACGAAGGTGGTACATAATTACCGCAATCAAGGTTGATCGTGCGCCCCAAACGCGGTATCTGATCCACGGGGCAGTTCCCGCTACGCTGTTGCTACCTCCAACAATCACTATGGAGCTTCAGATGTCCGCACCATCCAATCATGCCGGTTCTGGCAGCTTGTCCTTTGACGCTTTGGTGAGCTTGCTGGAGCAGATTTTCCTGCGCCATGGCACATCGAACGACGTCGCCCGCACCTTGGCCGAGAACTGCGCCGGCGCCGAGCGTGATGGTGCCCACAGCCATGGGGTGTTTCGCATGCCCGGGTATGTTTCGACGTTGAACAGCGGCTGGGTCAACGGCCAGGCCGTGCCGATCGTCGAGGATGTTGCGTCCGGGTTCGTCCGGGTCGATGCCTGCAACGGCTTTGCCCAGCCCGCCCTGGCCGCCGCCCGCCCATTGCTGGGGGAAAAGGCTCGCAGCGCCGGTATTGCGGTGCTGGCGATACGCAACTCCCACCACTTCGCCGCGCTGTGGCCGGATGTCGAGCCGTTCGCCTATGAAGGCCTGGTGGCCTTGAGCGTGGTCAACAGCATGACTTGTGTGGTGCCCCATGGTGCGGATCGGCCATTGTTCGGTACCAATCCCATTGCTTTCGCCGCCCCACGCAACGGCGGCGAGCCGATCGTTTTCGACCTCGCTACCAGCGCCATCGCCCATGGCGACGTGCAGATTGCCGCGCGCAAAGGTGAGCGATTGCCTCCCGGCATGGGGGTGGACAGCCTCGGTCAGCCGACCTGTGATCCGAAGGCGATTCTGGAGGGCGGCGCGCTACTGCCGTTTGGCGGTCACAAGGGGTCGGCCTTGTCGATGATGGTGGAACTGCTGGCGGCCGCGCTGACGGGGGGCAACTTTTCGTTCGAGTTCGACTGGCACAACCATCCCGGAGCCAAGACTCCCTGGACCGGACAGTTGTTGATCGTGATCGATCCGAGCAAGGCCGCCGGCCAGGATTTCGCTTCACGCAGCGAAGAATTGGTCAGGCAGATGCACGGTGTCGGATTGCGTCGGTTGCCAGGGGATCGCCGACACCGTGAGCGCAGCAAGTCCAGCGAACAAGGGATTGTGCTGGACGAGCAGACGCTGGGCCAACTGCGCGAGTTGGCGGGGCTACAGGCTTTTTTACCTGGGGCTTAACGGCGTCCCAGCAACAAGCCCACCACGAGCCCGAAACCCGCGGAAATCGCTACGGTCTGCCAGGGATGGCCGCCGATGTAAGCCTGCGTGGCGTCGACCATCGGGCGCGTGCGCTCCCGTGCGCTGGCGACCGAATCCAGGGCTTGGCGCAGTTTCTGTGAAATCTGCTCGCGCAGGTTCTCCGCGTCTTCGCCAACCAGGGCGGCACCGCTCTTGAGCAGCTTCTCCGACTCTTCGATCAACGCTTTCAGTTCGCTGAAGGCTTGATCCTTGATTTGCTCTCCGTTCGCTTGCGCGGCGCTTGTGCGAGCCATTGAAGTACTCCTTGAGGTTGATGGCAGTGAACAATGGAGTGTTGCGCTTGGGCAAAAGTTGCAGCAGTTGGCGTGGCCCGGGGCCGCTGGCAAAAATCATGGTTAAGACGTTTCTATGCAAGGTGTAAGATGGCGCCTATTTACGCAACAGGAAATTCCCCATGAGTTTCAATCTGGCTGACAAGCCCCTGGCCGAGCGCGCGGCGCTGGAAGATGAAAAATCCCGACTTTTCGAGCTGTGGCAAAACAACCTGGGCAAGGCCAAGGGTGACGCTGCGCGGTTGTTTGGCGAACGCTCCAAGCGCAAGGGCAAATGGGCCGAGTGGGTGCGCGCCGAGCTGGACGGCATGTCGCCTCCGGAGTACGCCAACATGGTGCGCAGCGAGGTCAATCGGCTGATGGCCGCGAACAAATAAACCTCAACTGAACGTTTCAATGATCGCCTCGCGCACTTTGTCCGCGGCAGGGTCCCGCTGCGCATGGGTCCGCCACCCTAGCTCGATCGGGTAGCGCGGCAACGCCAGCGGGCAGGGCAGCAACGACAGGCCGCTGAGCGCCGCGATGGCCTTGGCGGCATGGTCTGGAATGGTCGCCACGGCCTGGCTGCCCTTGAGCAGGAAGGGCAGCGCGGCGAAGTGAGTGGTCGAGGCGCTCACCCGCCGGCGCAGACCGAGTGCGGCCAGTCCTTCATCAGTGATGCCGATGAAACCGCCCGATGAAACCAACAGATGCTCCCGCGTCACGAACGCTTCCATACCCAGGCCCTGCTGGCCCTCCGTTAGGCTGGCAGGGTCGACCAGGCAGGCGTAGCCGCCTTCGCCGAGAACCTGGCGACTCAATAGCCGTTCGGTAAATCCCCCCGCTGTGATCGCCAGGTCCAGGCTGCGCTCCATCAAGGCGCGACCGACGATCTGGCTGTGGGTCTGGCGAAAGATCAAGCGCAGCCCCGGCGCTCGTCGCGCAACTTCCTCGATCAATCGCCGGCCATAGGCAATTTCAAAATCATCCGACAGCCCGACGATGACTGAACGGCCCCCGTAGTGGCTGGCGCCCGGATCGATCATCGCCAGGCTCTGGCGGCATTTGTCCAACGCTTCGCTGATCACCGGTTTCAGTTGGTTGGCCCGCAATGTCGGCGCCAGGCCGCGGCCGGTGCGCACGAACAATTGATCGTCGTACACGCCTCGCAGCCTGCGCAGCGCGGCGCTGATGGCCGATTGAGTGACGCCCAGGCGCAGTGCGGCGCGGCTTGCACTGGATTCGTCGTGCAGGGCTTCGAAGGTCTTCAGCAGGTTCAGGTCTACATCAGCGATATTCATTTGCTTCATATCTTTTAGCAGCGGACAGGGCTTTATTCATGATCCGTCGGCGCCTGAGAATCAGCAACACTTGAAATCACGGAGTTGAAGACCATGCCCAAATCCATCGTGGCTGCCCTGCAGATCGGCTCGCTGCCAGGCGGTAAAGGCGAAACCCTCGCGCAGATTCTTTCCTACGAAGATGCCATTCGTGAGGCCGGTGCACGCCTGGTGGTCATGCCCGAGGCGCTGCTGGGCGGTTACCCCAAGGGCGAGACTTTTGGCACCCAGCTCGGCTATCGGCTACCGGAAGGGCGCGAAGCGTTCGCCCGCTACTTCGCCAACGCCATCGACGTGCCCGGTGCGGAAACCGAGGCGCTGGCGGGTCTTTCGGCGCGAACCGGGGCAAGCCTGGTGCTGGGCGTCATCGAGCGCGCCGGCAATACGCTGTACTGCACCGCGCTGTACTTCGAACCGGACGCCGGCCTGGTCGCCAGGCATCGCAAACTGATGCCCACCGGCACTGAGCGGCTGATCTGGGGCAAGGGCGACGGTTCGACGTTACCGGTGATCGACAGCCAGGTCGGGCGCGTGGGCGCGGCGGTGTGCTGGGAAAACATGATGCCGCTGCTGCGCACCGCGATGTATGCCAAGGGTGTAGACGTCTGGTGCGCGCCGACGGTGGATGAGCGGGAGATGTGGCAGGTGAGCATGCGGCATATCGCTCATGAAGGGCGTTGCTTTGTGGTCAGTGCTTGCCAGGTCCAGGCCTCGCCAGCAGAGCTGGGTATCGAGGTGGCGAACTGGCCGGCGGAGCGGCCGTTAATCGCGGGCGGCAGCGTGATTGTCGGGCCCATGGGCGACGTGCTGGCCGGGCCGTTGAGGGGCTCCGTCGGATTGCTGACTGCTGAAATCGATACCGATGAGCTGGTGCGGGCGCGTTACGACTATGACGTGGTCGGGCACTACGCCCGGCCGGATGTATTCGAGCTGGTGGTGGATGAGCGAGCCAAGCCGGGCGTGCGCTTCATTGCATGATTCACCAGGTGGCCGCGGAATTTGGTAGATCAAGGGTTCCGCGATCGACGAAGCGCAGGGTACCGAACAGACCGCCGGCGAGTTTGCCCTTGAGCACATAGGGCAGGTTGTCCAGGCTCTGGGTCTGGCTCAGGCCGAGAGTCTGGCGGATCACTGAAAACGCCGAGATGCTCACCGGTATGCTCAGGATTCCTTCGGAAAAGCGTGGTATCGAGCCGCTCTGGTCACTGACGCCGGTCGCCAATGTGCGGCCGTTGACTTCCAGATCCAATGCCGCACCGCTGTAGTCGATGGCGGTTTCGTTGGGATTCTGCAAGCGCAGTTTCACCGCGAAGCGCATCTCCAGACCCTCGCTGGGCAGTGGCTCGATACCGACCACGTTGATATTCAGCGGGTCGCGGTGCGGGAAGAGGGCGCAGGCGCTCAGGCTGAGCAGTAAGAGGATGAGGGGCAAGCCGAGGATTCTGCGCATGGACGTTCTCGCATGTGGATTATTGGCTACAACCCTATCACCTGGCGACGCATGAGTCCGTGGCGAGGGAGCATGCTCCCGCTGGGCTGCGCAGCGGCCCCGGTTTTTTGCGGCCGCTGCGCAACCGAGCGGGAGCAAGCTCCCTCGCCACAGGGATTGATGTCACGGCGGTACGGCTGCTGACAGTTTCTGACACCAGCCTCTGCTAATCTGCTTCATCTTTTCCCTGGATCCGCCATCGTGTCGCGAACCACTCGGCTGCTGACCTTGTTGCAAGTCTTGCGGGGCAAGCGCTGCCCGGTTACCGCCGCGACGCTGGCGTCCGAGCTGAAGGTGTCCGAGCGCACGCTTTATCGCGATATAGCCGAACTGACTGCCCTGGGCGCGCCGATCCAGGGCGAGGCGGGCATAGGTTATGTGCTGCGCAGCGGCCTGTTCCTCCCGCCGCTGATGTTCACCGCCGATGAAATCGAAGCCATAGTGCTGGGCTTGCGCTACGTCGACCAGCGTGGCGATGAGGTACTGGGCAAGGCCGCCGCCGACGCTTTGGCAAAGGTCGAGGCGGTGTTGGCCCCTGGTTTGCGCGATGCCTTGCACAACCCCACGGTATTGCCCGGCCCACCGGGTTACGGTTATCCGCAGAACGCCGTCGAGCTGAATGTCTACCGCCAGGCCATTCGCACTCAAGCCAAGTTGCATATCGATTACGCCGACGTCAACAAGACCCCCACCCAGCGGTTGATCTGGCCGCTGGCACTGGGCTTTTTCAATGAGGCGCGGGTGGTCGTGGCCTGGTGCGAACTACGCGGTGCCTATCGGACGTTTCGTACCGACCGGATTGCCTCAGCCAGCGTCCAGGGCGAGCGCTACCCCGGCAGGCGCAGCGACTTGCTGCGAGCCTGGTTGGCGCTGATGAATCTCGATGAGGCGGGGCGTTTTACTCCTGACAAAAACTGACACCGCGCTGTTCTAGGATGGCTCCGGATCGATACAACAAGGAGCCCCTGACATGTCCAATCCCGTCTCTTCCCTGGCCCCGGCCATTGCCGGCTACATCGCTGCCGCGAATGCGCGCGACAGCTCGGCGGTGACGCGTTTCTTCGCCGAGGATGCCAATGTGTTCGATGAAGGCAACCACCGGGTCGGCACCCAGGCCATCGCCCAATGGATGGAAGATACCGCGCGCCGTTACCAACCGCGGGTCGAAGTCCTCAACGTGCAGCAACGCACCGGAAAGGTGCTGGTCCATAACCTGATCTCTGGAACCTTTCCCGGCAGTCCACTGGAGTTGCGCTATACCTTCCGGCTCGATGAGCAGGGAAAGATCAGTCGGCTGGATATTTCCGCCTGACTTTTGTGGCGAGGGAGCTTGCTCCCGCTCGGTTGCGCAGCGACCGCAAAAGCCTGGGGCTGCTACGCAACCTAGCGGGAGCAAGCTCCCTCGCCACGGGATTTGTAGTGAATCATGAATTACTTATCGGATCCTGCTGCATGGCATACTCCAGACCTTCGCCTTCCGGACCCGGGTCGCATGACTTTCACTTCCCCCTTGAGCGCCTGGCAGCATGCCATCGAACACCACGGCTTCGTCCAGGACGAAGCCCAGGAGCTGGCAATCATGGCATTGGAGCAGTGCCACCAGGCATTGCACGAAGGCCGCAAAACAATCAAGGGCGTTTACTTGTGGGGGCCGGTCGGGCGGGGCAAGACGTGGCTCATGGATCGCTTTTATGAAAGCCTCGAGGTTCCGGCCCGTCGCCAGCATTTTCATCATTTCATGGCCTGGGTGCATCAGCGCTCGTTCCAGCTCACCGGCACGCCAGATCCGTTGCAGGCCCTGGCTCGGGAGCTGAGCCGAGAGGTGCGGGTGTTGTGCTTCGACGAGTTGTTCGTGACCGACATCGGCGATGCGATCATCCTCGGCCGCCTGTTCCAGGTGATGTTCGAGCTGGGCATGGTGGTGGTCAGCACGTCCAACCTGCCGCCGGATGAGCTGTACGCCAGCGGTCACAACCGTGAGCGCTTCCTGCCGACCATCACGGCCATCAAGCAGTACATGCAGGTCGTGCCGGTGAATGGCTGGCAGGATCATCGCCAGCACCCGGGCGCCTTGCAGCAGCGTTATTGGCTGCGTGACCCGGCCCAGCCTGATCCGTTGGCGGAGGTTTTCGCCCAGTTGAGCGCCGGGCAGAAAACCCGCAACCAGGCGCTTGAGGTCGGCCATCGCCAGATCGTTCCGGTCCAGGCTAGCGATACAGTGCTGTGGAGCCGTTACCCCGATCTTTGCGAGCAGCCGTTCTCGGCGCTGGATTTCATGGCGCTGTGCGATCGTTTCAAGGCCATTCTTCTCAGTGACGTACCCTGTCTGAGCGCTGAACAACGCGAAGGGCGTATTGCCCGAGGCACCGAAGACGGGGTCGAGCGGGTCGAGGCCGGTGATCGCGAGCTGCCGCAGCTGTCGATTCATGACGACGGCGTACGGCGTTTCATTGCTTTGGTCGACGAATGTTATGACCGCAAAGTGCCTTTGTACCTGTCGGCCCAAGTGCCGATGGACCAGTTGTACACGCAGGGCTATCTGCAATTCCCGTTTCGCCGTACTCTCAGTCGCCTTCAGGAAATGCAACTGCAACGTTTTGGTCAGCCCGTCTGACCCGACCCTGCCGACGCCAAGCCGTCGGCCTTATCGAAACGAGATGGAAGATCATGGAAGAAGCCAAGGATATCCTTGTACTGCAAGCCAGCTACACCAACCCGGTCCACGCTGAAGCGATCTGCCATGTGCTCAACGGGTATGCCGAGGATCCGATGGGCGGTGGGCACTCGTTGCCGGCCGAGGTGCTGGCCCATCTGCCTGAAGAGCTGGCCAAGCGTTCCCACGCTTTCAGTGTGCTGGCATTCGTCAATGGCGAACCGGCGGGGTTGGTCAACTGTTTCGAGGGGTTTTCGACCTTCGCTTGCCGGCCTCTGGTGAATGTCCACGATGTAGCCGTGATGCCGGCGTTTCGTGGGCTTGGCCTGAGCCAGAAGATGCTGCAGAAAGTCGAAGACATCGCCCGCCAGCGCGGGTGCTGCAAGATCACCCTGGAAGTGCTGGAAGGCAACGCCGTGGCCCAGGCCAGTTATGCCAAGTTCGGCTTTGCCGCCGGCATGTTCGACCCGGCCCACGGGCGCATGCTGTTCTGGATCAAGCCCCTCTAGGGGCGTAATGCGGTTCACTTAAGAACCCGTGGCGAGGGAGCTTGCTCCCGCTCGGCTGCGAAGCAGTCGTAAACCGGCGGATGCGGTGTGTCTGATGCTCCGCATTGGCAGGTTTTGGGGCCGCTTCGCGGCCCAGCGGGAGCAAGCTCCCTCGCCACGGGATTGCCCCCAGTGAACCGTATAAGATGCGGGTTGTGGCTTTTCGACTACTTCTGCACGACCTGGCCCGCGGGGCCCTTGGGCTGCATCAGGCTGAAATCGATCAGCCCCTTGCGCTGGTCCTGGTAGGGGTTGCCGATCAACAGCGGCCGCGACTTGAAGTCATCGCTGACCAGGCTCTTGCTGCGGTCCAGCTCATCAAAGCTCAAGCCCGCCATGTCCGCCCAGGTGTGAATCAGGTGCGAGCTGCTGTACGGCCGCGACAGGTCGCCGGCGAAGTTCCAATCATGGGTTTCGCGCCACTTCGGCGAGGCCCATGCCATGAACGGGATGGTGTACATCGGCGCTGTCGGCTTGGCCTCGTTGCGACCGAGGGTGCCATGGCCCGGTGAATCAAAGACGTCTTCGCCGTGGTCCGACAGATACAGCAGGAAGCCGTTGGGGTCGCTCTTGGCGTAGTCCTTGATCAGGCTGGACACCACGAAGTCGTTGTACAGCACCGCGTTGTCGTAGCTGTTGTAGGTCGGCACCTGATCGTCACGCACCCCGGCAGGCACGCCTTGGCGGTCGGTGAATTTGTTGAAGGTCGGCGGATACCGATACTGATAACTCATGTGGGTGCCGAGCAGGTGCACCACGATCAGCTTGCGCGGCGCGGTGTCGGCCAAGGCTTTGTTGAAGGGCTCGATCACGTCGCCGTCGTATTGTGCGGCGTTCTGGTTGCGGTTGTTGTTCAGGTAGACCTGCTCATCGGCCTGTTGCGAAAACGTCGTGAGCATGGTGTTGCGCTTGGTCATGGTCTGCTGGTTGGTGATCCAGAACGTCTTGTAGCCAGCCTGTTTCATCATGCTCACCAGCGATGGTGTGCTGAGATAAAGGTCGGGGTTTTCCTCGTCGGCGAAAGTCAGTACCTGCTGCAGCGCCTCGATGGTATAGGGGCGCGGGGTAATGACATTGTCAAAGACCGAGAGCTGATCCTTGAGCTTGTCCAGTTCCGGGGTGGTTTCTCTCGGATAGCCGTACAGGCTCATGCGCTGGCGGTTGGTCGATTCGCCGATGACCAGCACCAGGGTGGCCGGCTCGTTGGCCATGGTGTCCTGAAGGTTGCGCAGGGGCGCAATCTTGCTGGTGCTGTGGAGCATGCCCTGCATGTTTTCCAGCTGTTCGGTGTAGCGGCGGTACGCTACCAGCATCTGCCAGGGCACCGCAGGCTCGACGCGGCTTTCAAACTTCTCGAAACCCTTGGCCAGGTTGCCGGTGCGCAGGGTCTGCTTGGTCAGCGGGTAGCCGACCACGGCCACCATGATGACCAGCGCTGCCGCCCAGGCCTGGCTGCGTGGCAGGTAGACCGGGCGCAGGCGCGTCCAGAGGAAGTAACCGACCAGGGTATGCGCCAGGAACGCCGGCACCATCCACCAGGCAAAATACTGGGTCATGTATTCGCCAGCTTCGGACACGTTCGACTCGAACATGATGAAGATGACGCTTTGGGAAAATTCCTGCTGGTAAATGAAGAAATAGCCCAGGCTGGCCATGGAGCAAGCCCAGAGCACGATCCCGATGATCGCGGCGAGCAGGCGGGTGCGGGCAGGGAAGAGCAGTAGTGGTGCCAACCACAACGCACTCATTACGAAGGCCTGGCGAAACCCGGCGAACCCGGCAGTGCCGCTCGACAGGATCAGCAGTTGGGTGATGCCGGAAAAATACCAGAAGAACAGAAACAGCCAACCGAACCCGGCCCAATCGAAACCTTTCGCAGTCGTTTTGCTGCGTTTGAACACACTCATCAAGCGCTCCAGCGTTCACCGACGAGACTGCCGGCACCGGACTGGTGCGCACGGGCCGTCGCCGTAACTATTTGTGATTGCAGGATTATTACGGATCAGGTGTGAAAACTTCGTGAGTTTTTCGCGATCCGTGCATCCGGAGCTGCTGGAGGGCTGGTGGCGAGGGAGCTTGCTCCCGTTCGGTTGCGCAGCGACCGCCAATTTTAGGGGACGCTGCGCACCCCAGCGGGAGCAAGCTCCCTCGCCACAGGGTCTGCGGTGTTCTTACGTGGTGACACCGGTTTGCCCGGCGTCACCAAAGTGTCTTGCCCGGAGGACAGGATCAGCGAGCCAAAGCCTGGCCCTGGTGTGAGAGCTGTGCGTGTTGCAACTGCATGCGCAACTGCGTCACTTCATCAAGCAGCAGATCACGCTCTTCCTTCAGCAGGCGTAATTCGTCGCGACGAATGGTCACATAAAGGGTTTGTGGAGGACGTGCGGTAACGACAGGGCCCATTGCTCACCTCGCAAATGGCTACATCAACTAGAGAGATGTCGTCAGTTTCTTGGCGACAATTCTTTATCGGCACCAATTCTGAATACTTTTGCCCGTTGATGGAACTTTTTTATTTTTCATGGTCCGCGTGTCTTCGGCCGGTTTTTGAACGTTATCCTTTGTGATCGGGCGATTTACCCGGAAACTATGCGGCAATGCTCTGGACTAACCTCCACAAGTCACCTTGAGCTAAACCTTTGACACACCTTTATTTGTAGTAGGGAGCATCAGCACATGCAACTCGGGATCATTGGACTGGGCCGCATGGGCGGCAATATTGCGCGGCGCCTGATGCTCAATGGGCACACCACCGTCGTCTATGACCGCAATGCCGCTTTTGTCGAAAACCTGAGCCAGGAAGGCGCGACGGGCGTCGCGGACCTGCCGGCGCTGGTCGCCGGCCTGGAGAAGCCTCGGGCTGTCTGGGTCATGCTGCCGGCCGGCGCACCCACCGAAGACACCATCAACGTGCTCAGCGACCTGCTCGAGCCAGGAGACGTCATCATTGATGGCGGCAACACGTACTACAAGGACGACATCCGGCGCGCCCAGGCGCTGTCGGAAAAAGGCTTGAACTACATCGACGTCGGTACCTCCGGCGGCGTCTGGGGGCTTGAGCGCGGCTATTGCATGATGATCGGTGGCGACACTGAAGTCGTGCGGCGCCTGGACCCGTTGTTCGAGAGCCTCGCGCCGGGCATCGGCGATATCCCGCGTACCCGTGACCGCAAGTCTGACGACGACCGCGCCGAACGTGGCTACATCCATGCGGGCCCGGCCGGTTCCGGTCATTTCGTCAAGATGATCCACAACGGCATCGAATACGGAATGATGCAGGCTTTCGCCGAGGGCTTCGACATCCTCAAGACCAAATCCAGCGAAAGTCTGCCGCCGGAGCAGCGTTTCGACCTCAACCTGGCCGATATCGCCGAGGTCTGGCGACGTGGCAGCGTGGTTTCGTCCTGGCTGCTGGACCTGACCGCTGATGCGTTGGCCAGCGATCCGAAGCTCGATGGCTTCTCCGGCGAGGTCGCCGACAGCGGGGAAGGCCGTTGGACCATCGAAGCGGCCATCGAGCAAGCGGTGCCGGTGCCGGTGCTGTCCAGTTCGCTGTTCGCCCGTTTCCGTTCCCGCCAGCAAGCCACCTATGGCGACAAGATGCTCTCGGCCATGCGCTTCGGCTTTGGCGGCCATGTGGAGACGCCGAAAAAATGACCTCGATCGGCAGGAAATCCAAGGCAGAACCGGCACCACCGACCACGTTGTTCCTGTTCGGTGCTCATGGAGACCTGGTCAAGCGTTTGCTCATGCCGGCGCTTTACCACCTGAGTCGTGACGGGTTGTTGGGGGATGGCCTGCAGATCATTGGTGTCGACCACAACGCTATCAGCGATGTGGATTTTGCTAAAAAACTCGAGGATTTCATCCGTAACGAAGCGGCGAGCAAGGGCGGCGACCCCGACCAGGCGCTCGATCCGGTGCTTTGGGCCAGCCTGGCCCGGGGCATCAGTTACGTCCAGGGTGATTTTCTCGATGACAGTACCTACGAAGCGCTGGCGGCGAAGATCGCCGCCAGCGGCACCGGCAATGCGGTCTTCTACCTGGCGACCGCGCCACGCTTTTTCAGTGAAGTGGTCCGCCGCCTTGGCGCGGCCGGGCTGCTTCAAGAGCAGGATGACGCCTTCCGGCGCGTGGTGATCGAGAAGCCGTTCGGCTCCGACCTGCAAACCGCCGAGGCGCTCAATGCCTGCCTACTCAAGGTGATGAGTGAAAAGCAGATCTACCGGATCGACCATTACCTGGGCAAGGAAACGGTGCAGAACATTCTCGTCAGCCGTTTCTCCAACAGCCTGTTCGAGGCGTTCTGGAACAATCATTACATCGACCACGTGCAGATTACCGCCGCCGAGACCGTCGGCGTGGAAACCCGCGGCAGCTTTTACGAACATACCGGTGCTCTGCGGGACATGGTGCCCAATCACCTGTTCCAGTTGCTGGCAATGGTTGCCATGGAGCCGCCGGCCGCGTTCGGCGCCGACGCGGTGCGAGGCGAAAAGGCCAAGGTGGTGGGTGCAATCCGGCCCTGGTCGGTCGAGCAGGCTCGAGCCAATTCGGTGCGCGGCCAGTACACGGCGGGTGAGATCAACGGCAACCCTGTCAGCGGTTACCGCGAGGAAACCAATGTCGCGCCCGACAGCAGCACCGAAACCTACGTTGCGCTCAAGGTCATGATCGATAACTGGCGGTGGGTAGGCGTGCCGTTCTACCTGCGCACCGGCAAGCGCATGAGCGTGCGCGACACGGAAATCGTCATTTGCTTCAAGCCGGCACCGTATGCGCAGTTTCGTGACACCGAGGTCGACGAACTGCAACCTACGTACCTGAGAATCCAGATTCAGCCCAACGAAGGCATGTGGTTCGACCTGCTGGCCAAGCGGCCCGGGCCGGCACTCGACATGGCGAATATCGAGCTGGGCTTTGCCTACAAGGACTTCTTTGAAATGCAGCCATCAACGGGTTACGAAACCCTGATCTACGATTGCCTGACGGGCGACCAGACCTTGTTCCAGCGTGCCGACAACATCGAAAACGGTTGGCGCGCGGTGCAGCCGTTCCTCGATGCCTGGCGGGAAGACGCAACAGTCCAGCCGTACCAGGCCGGTGAGGATGGCCCGGCGGCCGCCGACGAATTGCTGACTCGCGATGGTCGCGTCTGGCATGGCCTCGGATGACTGAACAGTTGAAACGTCCCATCCGCTTCCTACTCAGTGACATGGACGGCACTTTGTTGCTTCCTGACCACAGCCTCAACCAGCGCACTATCGAAGCCGTCCGCTCCTTGCGCGAGGCCGGCGTGCTGTTCAGTCTCGCCACCGGGCGTCCGCCCCGGGCGATGTTGCAGCAGATCGAAGCCCTGGGCGTCGACCTGCCCACGGCGGCGTTCAACGGCGGCACGCTGGTGCACCCGGACGGGACCTTCCTGGCTGTTCACTACTTGCCGCCCGAGGCGGCACTGACTACGTTGGCGCTGTACGCCGATCAGCCCGGCATCGAAGTGTGGGTGTTTGCCGACGGCGACTGGCTGGTGCGCGACGCCAACGGACCGATGGTGCCGGTTGAAACCCGCGGCCTGGGGTATCCGCCGGTGGAAGTGGAGAGTTTCGAGCCTTACCTTGAGCGCATCGACAAGATCGTTGCGACCAGCGCCAACACGGATCTGCTGGTGGAGCTGGAGGCGCGCTTGCATCCGCTGCTCAAGGGCCAGGCCCAGGTGTCGCGTTCGCAACCGATTTACCTGGATGTGACGGCGATGAAGGCGAACAAGGGCGAGGCACTGTCGACCCTGGCGGATTTTCTGGGCGTGCCGCTGGAACAGACCGCCGCCATGGGGGACGGTGGCAACGACCCGGCGATGTTCCATCGCGCGGGGCTGTCGATTGCCATGGGGCAGGCGGAAGAGGCGATCAAGCGTCAGGCGGATGTCGTTACCGCAGCCAACACCGAGGACGGTGCGGCATTGGCGATCGAGCGGTACATCCTGTCGCGCTAGATGATCCTGCACCGTTGTGGCGAGGGAGCTTGCTCCCGCTCGGTTGCGAAGCGACCGCAAAAAAGGGGGGCCGCTGCACCCGAGGCGTCGGAGCGGCCCAGCGGGAGCAAGCTCCCTCGCCACGAAGCCATATCCATTCAGTAATGGCGTTACAGCCAGTAAGTCACCGCATACCAGCCCAGGCTACCCATCACCACGGTATAAGGCAGCGCCATCCAGACCATGCGGCCATAGGACAGGCGAACCAGCGGGGCAATGGCCGACGTCAGCAGGAACAGGAACGCCGCCTGGCCGTTGGGCGTGGCGACGCTGGGCAGGTTGGTGCCGGTGTTGATGGCGACCGCCAGGGTCTCGAACTGCTCGCGGCTCATGTGGCCGGCAACAAAGGCCTGTTTCACTTCGGTGATATAGATGGTGGCGACGAAGACGTTGTCGCTGATGGCCGACAACAGGCCATTGGCGATGAACAGCATGCCGGGCTGCTGATCGGCCGGCAGGGCCAGGACCCATTGGATCAGCGGTGTAAACAGCTGCTGGTCATGAATGACCGCGACCACCGCAAAGAACACCACCAGCAGCGCAGTGAACGGCATGGCGTCCTTGAATGAGCTGCCGAGTCGGTGCTCGTCAGTGATTCCGGTAAAGGCGGTGATCAGGACGATCACTGCCAGGCCGATCAGGCCGACCTCGGCAATGTGCAGGGCCAGGGCGACGATCAGGAGCAGCGCCGCGAGGCCCTGGACGATGAGGGCAGCACGCTGGCGTGCGGTGCGCTCACGGTTGTCTTCCTCGGCATAATCGGCCAATACCGCCCGGACATTATCTGGCAGCAGCGTGCCATAGCCGAACCAGCGCAGTTTCTCCAGCGCCACGCAAGTCGCCAGCCCGGCCACGAGCACCGGTAGCGACACTGGCGCGACCTTGATGAAGAATTCGACGAAGTGCCAGCCCATTTCATGGCCGATCAGCAGGTTCTGCGGCTCGCCCACCAAGGTGCATACGCCGCCCAACGCGGTGCCCACGGCGCCATGCATCAGCAGGCTGCGCAGGAAGGCCCGGAACTGTTCCAGGTCCTGATGGTGCAGTGACGGCAGGTCATGGTCCTCATCTACGCTGCTGTCCTGGCGCGGGTCATTGCCCGAGGCCACGCGATGGTACACCGCATAGAAACCCACCGCGGCGCTGATAATCACCGCCGTCACGGTCAGCGCATCGAGGAATGCCGACAGGAACGCCGAGAGGAAGCAGAACATCAAGGCCAATACCGCCTTGGACCGCACACCCAACAGCAGGCGCGAGAACAGGAACAGCAGCAGGTCCTTCATGAAGTAGATACCGGCCACCATGAACATCAACAACAGGATGACCGGGAAGTTGTGGACCAGTTCGTCGTATAGCGCTTTTGGCGTGGTCATGCCCAGCGCCACGGCTTGCAGGACCAACAGCCCGCCAGGCATCAGCGGGTAGCATTTCAAGGCCATGGCCAGCGTGAAAATGAACTCCAGGACCAACATCCAACCGGCGACGACCGGGCCCAGCGTAAAGAACGCCAACGCATTGAGAATCAGGAAAATGATGATGCACGCTTTGTACCAGCGTGGAGAATGCCCCAGGAAGTTGTGCGCAAAAGCTTGAGCCATTTGACCGGACATTGGCTGCTCCTTTTATTTAGAAGCGCGCAACTTGCCGTAAGCCATGAGGAATATCAAGCGTAGGACTTGTTACCGCTAGCCGAAAGGTCGGAAATCAGGCGCTGTACCGCGTCAACACGGCCCTGGAGGTGCCCTGTAATGAATGCCCACCCACCAGTATTTTTTCGTCGGCCTGCACCGCCACGGCCGTCGCGGTATCGAGGCTGTAACCCAGTCGGGTGCGCAGCCAACCCTGGCCCTGGCCGAACGCCGGATCAAGATTGCCGTCCGGCAGGTGTCGAGCCAGGATGAAGTCGGCGTCGATGCCGCCGATGGTTGCGCCGGCCGTCACGACTTTTCCATCTGCCTGCAGCTGGGCGGCCGTCCACTGGCTGGCATGGTTGCCGATTGCCAGGAGGCGGCATTGGTTTTCGGCGTTGTCCGGCGTCGGTTGGCCGTCCCTGGGAATGCACACCGACAGACAATGCTTGGGGTCGCGACTGCCGCCAAAAGCATGTAGATCGCCGTTGGCGTTTTCAACGACCTGGCTGACCATCACGCTGCGTCCCTGGGCCGTGAAGGACAGGAAACCGCCGTCGCCGAAGTGCTCGTCGAGTTGGCCGCAGGCGTCGTAGCGAGCCATCAGGCCGCGCTGGGGCCAATCGATGGCACCGCCTACGACGATGTGGCCGTCGGCCTGCAGGGCCAGGCACCTCAGCCAGCTGTTTTTCAACAATCGCCGAACCATCACGAAACCACGATGGTTGAACGAGTCATCCAATGAGCCGTCCGGCAATAATCGAATCAACACGCCAACGTGATCGGACGTCCGGAAGTGATGGTTGGCCAGGATGAATATCCTGCCATCGGCCTGTACGCGCATGTCACAGGCTTCGACCCCAGACACGCCGGGCGGTAGCCAAGGATCGCGCATGCCCTGGGAAAGGTTGCCGCAAAGTCGCACGACTTGTCGCCCGGCATCGCCAAAACCATGGACGGCATGACCGTGGGGATCGAACAGCGCCAGGGCAGGGAGGGTATTGTCGGCGCTTTCGTAGTGCAGGCCGGATAACAGGATATTACCGTCGCGCAGCTCGGTGACCTTGCCCGCGGTGGCTACGCAGCCCGGTGCAAACGCGTCGATCACGTAGCCGTTGATGCCAAAGTCCCTGTCGATCATGCCGTTCGGGGTAAGCCGGGCAAGACCGAAACGACTGCCTTGGGCGGTCATGACCCGCGCCGCCAATAAAATTCGGCCGGCATGGTCAACGGCCAATCCGGTGGTGAGTGTCGAGGTATTTCCTGGAAAACGAACCCAGGCTTTACCACCGTCGGCAAAGCCTGTATCGAGGCACCCGGCCTGAGCCCGGGGTATCGGGAGTGCAAATGCGGATTGAACGGGCATGCGTGGCTCTCCTTGCGCATCGACCGGCCTGGATAAAGAGGCGGTGTTAGCATGAGAGCAACATTCAATCCATGAAACAGACAGTGCACAACTGTCAGGTCCTGCAGGCACGAAGACTATTCGTGCCTGAACAATGGCTTTGCAATCCAATGCCAAGCCGGCAAATAAACAACCGGCTTGTCAGGGCATTATTCAGGCATGGACCACGATTGCAGCTTGTAACCTTCCTGGCTCAACTCGGCACGGGCCTGCTTCAACAGGTCGGCAAGTTGCGCCGGGTCCGTATAGGCACTGCTGGGGATCTGGGTCCGGCCGATGTGGGTGTTGGTGCGGTCGATGACGGTCAGGCTCAGTTCGCCGTTACCGTCTTGTGGGGCCCAGGCCACGCATTGGAAAGGACGGAATGCGCGGTCGGCAATCAAAAGAGCTTCGTTGATACGGAGCGGGGCGTTCATGGCGTTATCTCTCAATAGTGCCCAATCAAATGATCTGCCGTCGGTTGGGCGTACCGTGCGGCTGGTTACTTGTACTGATGTCCCGAACCCGGGAGCAGGTCACACAATCGATGAATAAATTTCGATTTTCTTTCAGACCAGGCTTTCGGACTTTTGTTTGAAAGGGGGATGAAAGATTCGCCGCGAGATTAACTAACTAACGAAACGCCCGCTTATAACCGGTTCTCTGATGTCCTGATAACTAATCGATACAAGCAAGTGTCAAGTTCTTGCTACTGTTACATGCAGGTTCGCCAAACGCCTGTTTCTAATCATATTTCCTTATTTTGGCGCCAAGGATCAGTCGTGATTGAAACCAGTGCGTTGCGTCGTCTGCTCGTGGTCGATCCTTGCGATGATTGCTATCGCCTGTTACCGGGCCTGCGCGAAATCGGTTGGGACGTCGACAGCTGCTCCCTGGAACACGCCAGCGACAGGACGTGTGACGTCGGCTTGTTGCGCCTGCAGCCTTTTCACCTGGAGCGTCCCGAGGCCGTCAAGGAATTGATTCGCCGCAGCGGCGCCGAGTGGATCGCCGTCCTCAGCCAGGAAGTGCTGCGCCTGCAAAACGTCGGCGATTTTGTCTGTGAATGGTTTTTTGACTTCCATACCTTGCCGTTCGATGTCTCCCGCGTCCAGGTGACATTGGGCCGGGCGTTCGGCATGGCGCGGTTGAGGGGGCGGGGCGCGGTTCACATCAATCAGCCTGAACATGAGCTGCTGGGCGACAGCAAGCCGATTCGCGAACTGCGCAAATTATTGGGCAAGCTGGCCCCCGCCGAGTCGCCGGTATTGATTCGTGGTGAAAGCGGCACGGGCAAGGAGCTGGTCGCGCGCACCCTGCATTGCCAATCGCACCGGCGTAACAAGCCGTTCATTGCCATAAATTGTGGCGCGATCCCCGAGCATCTGATCCAGTCCGAGCTGTTCGGCCACGAGAAGGGTGCTTTCACCGGCGCTCATCAACGCAAGATCGGACGGATCGAAGCCGCTCATGGCGGCACGTTGTTTCTCGATGAGATCGGCGATCTGCCGTTGGAGCTGCAGGCCAACCTGCTGCGCTTTTTGCAGGAAAAGCACATCGAGCGTGTAGGCGGCAGCCAACCGATTGCCGTCGATGTGAGGGTGCTGGCGGCGACGCATGTCGACCTGGAGGCGGCCATCGAGCATCGGCGTTTTCGTGAGGACCTGTATTACCGCCTCAACGTCTTGCAGGTGGTCATGGCACCGCTGCGCGAACGCCATGGCGACCTGTCGATGCTGGCCAGCCACTTTGCCCATTTCTACAGCCACGAAACCGGTCGCCGGCCGCGCAGTTTCAGCGAGGACGCGCTAGTAGCGATGGGCATGCACGACTGGCCCGGCAATGTGCGGGAGCTGGCCAACCGCGTCCGTCGCGGCCTGGTGCTGGCCGAAGGGCGGCAGATCGAGGCCCGCGACCTTGGCCTTGTCGGCCAGCAGGGCGTCGCCGCACCGATGGGTACCCTGGAAGACTACAAGACCCGCGCCGAGCGCCAGGCGTTGAGCGATGTGCTCAACCGCCACAGCGATAACCTCAGCGTGGCGGCCCGTGTGCTGGGCGTGTCGCGGCCGACGTTCTATCGGCTGTTGCACAAGCATCAGATTCGTTAGAGCCGCGCCTGCGCAAAACCAGTGGGAGCGAGCTTGCTCGCGATAGCGGTCCTCCAGTCAACATCAATGCTGGCTGAGAGGGCTTCATCGCGAGCAAGCTCGCTCCCACATGGGACCTGCCTTAGAAGTAATACGGCAATTTCAGGCTGAAGGTGAAGTCCGGCGCATCGTCGGTCAGCCCGATGGACAGGTTGGGCACGATGGTCAGGTTGTCGCTGGCGGCCACCGTCATGCCGATGTTGAAGTATCCGGCGTTGGCGTCGCTGGAGACCACCGATTCCCAGTCCCCGCCGTCCTGCTTGAGCTTGCTCTTCTTCTGGATCAGGTCCGAGACCGAGAACGACATGCTCATCTTCTCGTTCAAGGCAAAGGCGATGCCCGCGCCGATCTGGAAGCTGTCGCCGATGCGCACCTTGCCTGGCACTTCCTGGTTGACGGTGGAACTGATGTCGTCGAACGACTCTTCGAAGTTGTGGGTGTAGGACAGGCTGCCGAACAGTACTGCCGGGTCGAAGGTCTTGACCAGGGATATCCCGGGCGTGATCGACCACACGCCGTTACCGGTGGGCAGATCTTCCGGCACGAACAGGTTGGTGTTGGCCTGGGACTGGCGCAGCTTGATGCCGAACGGATCCTTGCCGGTGGGTGCCTTGACGCGCAGGGTCACCACTGCGTCCGGGCTGTTGACCGATTCATCCATGAATTTGTACGCAATGCCGAAATTGACGTCGCCGATGGTGGGGTCGCGGGTCACCGTTTCTTCGCTGGTGACGCCGGCCGCGCCCTGGTTGGCGCCACCGGACTGGTAGGTGGACTCGCGGTAGATCACCGGCACGTTGAGGTCGAACTGCCAGCGATTGTCGAAGTTGTAGCGACCGGTAAGGTCCAGGGTCCAGGTGTCCGCCTTGATCCGGTCCAGGTTGATGTTGCCAAGGAAAATCGAATCCAGGGCCAGGAAGCCGTTGAGGATCAGTTGCCGGGTGTCGTAGCGCGAGTAGGTCACGCCGGTTTCGAAGCTGAATTTGCCGCCGCCGAAAAAGCCGCTGGCTTCGTCATACAGGTTGGAGACGCTCTGGGCCGGTTGCGAGTCGTCGGCCAGGGACTGCCCGTAGCCGCTGCCACCCGCCGTTGCCGCGCCGCTGCCGGCCACGCCTTGGTTGCCTTTCATGTCGGCGGGAGATTTGGCCAGGCGCTTGGGCGGCGGGGCGGCGGGTTGATCCTCGACCTGGCGGACTCGCTGTTCGAGTACCGCCAGGGCTTTTTGCTGGACCTCGTAGCGTTGCTTGAGCTCGAGAAGTTCTTGCTTCAGGGCCTCGATGTCCGCGTCGGGTGCCGCTTGCAGCACGGTCGCCGGAAACATCGTGCTTAAACACATCACAGCGCGCAACGATACGGATCGATACATGAAATATGCCGTCCCTAGTTAGCCCAATGATCGGAGATCAGCGTAGTTCAATATCCGAGGTTTCGAAGGCCACGCAGCTGCGTCAGGTTGCAGTCCAATGCCCCGGCGCTGGGGCCGTTGCTGTTCAGCACCACGTTGAGCTGGGTCATGTTGTTGACCAGGTTGCCGTTGCCCAGCAGGCGGGTGTTTTGCAGCAAGCCGCCCTGGGCCACCTGTTGCAGGGTGCTCCCCTGGTTGTGGTTGGCCTGGATTGCCATCTGCACGCCGCTGCCGGTGGCGGTGACCGCCACGCTGCCGGCGGCGTTGCTGCCGCTGATGGTCTGGCCCTTGTCGAGCAATTGGCCTTGGGCGGGCGCCAGGGCAGGTACCTGGCTGCGTTCTTTCACGTTGATGCTGACATTGTTGTACGCGCTGTTGCTGTCGCCCGCGGCGCGCACGCTCTGGGTTACGCCCTGGCCCGAGCCGAGACCGGCGCCGCCGGTGATCGTGCCGCCACCCTGTTCCGGGGCGCTGCCGTTGCCGATCTGCTTGATCGTGGAGACGTAGAACTGCGGTTTGACCGTTGCAGCCTGGATCTGCATGGAACTGGAAGCGCCGATCAGGTCGCCACTGGCGTTGCGCCAGGTGCTGCTCATGACGATGCCAAAACTGATGACTCGTCCGGGCATGACGTAGCGACCGCGCAGCTCGGCGAGCTCCTGGTCCTGGACTTCGATCGGTTTGAAACCGGCGTGGGCAAGACCCGACGTCGTTGCGGCCAGGCAGGCCAGCGTGAGCCAGTATGAGCGTTTCATCTGTTGCTCCCGGAGCGTCCTGCTCCTTTTGTATTTTTATTGGCAGTTGTTCGGCGATTAGAAAAAGTCGCTCTGGATGAAGCCGAAATCCATCAGTTCCGCGTCCTTGACCGGATTAAAACCGTCCAGCTTGTTGCGCGCTGTCAGAGGTTGCGGAGGGCTGCGCAAGGCGTTGGTCTTGTCATAGCCGGGGCCGACGATGGCGAAGACAATGCCGTTCCAGCCTTTTACGAATTCGTCATGGGCGTAGCGTTTGTGGCCAAGCACCGGGTCGGCGATATACACCCATCGCTTGTCCGCCCGCTGCAATACCACGAAGTGCTTGTAGCCACGAATGTCCATCAGGACCACGACCGGGATCGTCACCGCGGCGAGTTTTTCCGGTGGTATCCGATAGCCGCGGGCGCGCATGCCGATGGTTTCCACGTAGCGCTTCATGTCCAGCATGGAAAAACCCTGGGTGCGGACCAGATCCTGGTCGGCATTGACCAGCATGCCCTTGATGACATGTTCTTCGTCGACGTCCAGCCAATAGGCCTGGCGCAACACAGTGGCCAGCGCCGCGGCGCCACAACTGAAATCGGTCTTCTGCTCGACGATGTCGCTGAACTTGCGCTCGCGTACGCTTTGCACGGGTTTGTGGACCAGCATGCCGCCAGGCAGGGCGGCGACCGGCATCTGCGCGGCTTCGGTCAAGCCGGCAAGCAAAACCAATAGGCAAAGGGCAGTTGCACGCATGGTCGATACGCCTAGTGATACCCAGGAAAAAGCCCCTGTGGGAGCGGGCCTGATCGCGATAGCAGTGTGTCGGGCAACACAAAGGTCACTGATCCAATGCCTTCGCGAGCAGGGCTCGCTCCCACAGTGGTACTTTTTTACATGCAAGCCTTGCAGCCGGCAGCAATCGACAGCGAGTTGCTTTGCTGGTTGCCCACGCCCGCCGACACGTTGGCGCCGCCGTTACCGGAGAAGCCGTTCATGGAGTTGGTCATGGTGGCGTTGTTGTAGACCGGATTTTTCCAGCCGTCGCGAGTCAGCACCTGTTGGGTATTGCTGCCGGCAAGTTCGAAAGTGCCCACGGCGGAGAACTTGAACTTGTCGTCATCGTGACCACCACCGTAACCGCCCTTGTTGCCCCAGCCGCCGTCATCCTCGACGGTACCGGTGCCTTTGGCCTTGAAGGTGCCGGAAGCCTCGGAGGTGCTGGTGAGGGTGTCGGTCTTGTAGGTCCGCACGCCTTTGTTGTCGACGACTAGGCCGGTGGACGACTGGTCGGCCGCGGCGGAAGCCTGGGCGACACGACCGCCCGATACGGCGATGGCCAGGTTGTTTTTCTGCTGGTTGAAGTTGCCGGCGGTCACGTTGATGCCGATGTTGCCGGAGCCGTTGTTGCCCGCGCTGGTGAGCGAGGCGTTGTTCTGCGTCGAGTTGTTCTTCACATAGTTGTTGTTATTGACTTGTGTGGCGCTGGACGCTGCGACAGCCGAGCCGAAGATGAAGCTTTCGTCGGCGGTGGCCAGGGCGGCGGCATTGTCTTGCTGGTTGCCGTCGCCGGCGGCGATGTTGGCGCCCATGTTGCCGTTGCTGCCGTTGAGCGAATCAGTGGCTTCAGCGGTGTTGCGGGTGGCCTGGTTGGTCACCACGTTGCCATCGCTGTTCTGCTCGTCCAGCACCGTGGCCCCTGCGCCGGCGCTGATGGAAAGCAACTGATCCAGCGTTGGCCCTTGAGGGCCGTGGTTGCCATGACCGTTGCCGTGGCCGTTACCGTTTCCGCCGGCCTGCGCAGCCATTGCCATGACAGCGGCGAGAGCGAAAACCAATGGTTTGAGCGCCATTGTAGGTTTCATGGTGTTTCTCCTTGCGTGTCGTTGGTTAAGTGTCGGTACGTTCTTATCCACTGCGCCGGGTCAGTCTGCGACCCGGATGCTCAGGGTGTTGGCCATGCGGTTCCCCACCCCGGCACTCTGGTTCACCTGGATCACCCCTCGGCTGCCGGTGAAGGCCTGGTCGCTGGTGGCGACCTGGCGACTGCCGGTTGGGGTGTCAGTTGCTCCCGAGTTCGGTACCAGCGCCACGTTCTGTTGGGAAAGGGCACTGTCGTCCATGCTCTGCGGGCGGGCGCTGATGCCCACTCGCATGACATTGGCCATCTGGTTGTTGGCCCCGGCGGACTGGTTGACGCCCAGTACGCCGTTGCCATTGGTGAAAGAATTGCCGCCGATACGCGCGCTCGCGTTCATCGACGGGTTGGCCGGCGTATCGAGGCGCTGGTGCACGACGGTGCTTGCGTGGGCATCGGTGCCGATGGCGATGGCGCGGGTGTTGGTCTGCTGCGTCTGGTCGCCGGCCGCCTGGTTGACGTTGAAATTACCGGTGTAACGACCGCCGGAATTTTCCAGGTCGGCCTGGTTGACCACCGCCACGCCCGGGGCGGCGAGCACGGTTGAGCTGCCGAGCAGGGCAACCATGAGCCAGGTTGGATTCATCTCACTGGCCTCCCGCCAACCGACCTAGAGGGGCCAGGCCGGAACTCAGCGAGCGGTTGATGGTGCCCGAGATGGCGCCACCGCTGCCGCCACCGTGGCCGGCACTCATGCCCGGCATGCCGTTGGGGTTGGTCACGACATTGACGCCCTGCACGCCGGTGTTCGCAGTGATGGTGTTGCGGATTGTCGAGCCGCTGGCGACACCGGCAAATTCGCCGTCGCTGAGCTCGGTGCTGGCAGTCGCCTGGTTGATTCGGTCGGATGGATTGGCATTGACGGTGGTCGGGTAGGGGTCTTTACCGCCGTTACGCCCGAAATGAACCGGTTGCACGTCACGGTCGAGTACGATGACGCCGTTGCCCTCGGCCTGCACCGGTAAGCTGAGCGTCGCACCGGCGGCGCAGCCAATCACTAACAGACAGGTCAAGCTTCTGTTGAAAGTCCCCATGACATCATTTCCTTGTTCACTGGACGCTGGCCCTAGTCAGCGTTGCGAAGGGAAAGAGCAGGTGTTGTGCCGGATTCTGGAAAACCAATGGATTCAATGGCTTGGCTGATGGGTAAGGTTTCCATGGCGAAACCTGTTTCATCGTTGAGACAGCCTCATGGGCTGCAAAGGGCCATCTGCTGTCGTTTGGCTATGATTTGAGCCCTGGGGCACGGTGTTTCAGTGACTTGACAGTCAGGGCCGGAACGCCGCGAGGTGGCCCTGGATCCGGGTTTGAAGCAGTCGTGATGTTTCAGGGATGAAACATCATCGAGCCAGGAGGAGCTGCGAAACCGCTGCAAACACCTGCTCGCGCCGCTGCGCCCAGTCGCCCTCGACTTTGAGGAACGCTTGCCGATGGCGCATCAGCCAGTGCTCGATCGCCTCGAAAAACGCCAGCCGTTCCGTCAGCGCTGGCTGGCAGCGCAGGCCATCGCCGACCCATTCGACCTGCTCGGGGCTGAGCAGCAGATGCAAATCGTAATGGCGCGCCAGCAAGGCGGGTTCGAGCCAATCCGGGCAATCATCGAACAGGGTCTGGCTCCAGAGGATATTGCTCAACAGATGGGTATCGAGGATCAGCAGCGCCGGCTGCCGGGCGCGAGCCGCGTCTTCCCAGGCGAGTTGCCCGGTGGCGATATCGGTGATGTCGGCCAGGCAGGTATCACGCTGGGTTTGCTCCATGAAGTGGCGCACGTATTCGTCCACCCGCAAACCACCGAAATGCGCCTGCAGTTGCCCGGCCAGCCAGCTCTTGCCGCTGGATTCCGGGCCGGTCAGTACCACTACTTTCATGTGCGCAGGGCCGGGTCGGCGCGCCATTCCCGCCAGCCTTGCACCGCCAGCAGAGTGAACAGCGCATAAAGCGCGGCGGTCAGGTACAGGCCCTTGTAGACGAACAGGCCGACAAAAATGACATCCAGGACGATCCACAGCGGCCAGCACTGCACACGCTTTTGCGCCATCCACCACTGGGCCACCAGGCTGAAACCGGTCAGCGCCGCGTCGAGCCAGGGTTGGGCGGCGTCGGTCCAATGCGCCATGGCCGCCCCGAGCAGCAGACTCCCCGTCGCACCGATGGCGAGGCTGAGCAGCACTGACGGCGTACCCAGGTACGTCACCTGCCGACCATGGTGATTGTGTCCGGCGCGGGTCCACTGCCACCAGCCATACAGTTGCAGGAAGGCGTAGACCATCTGCAAGAGCATGTCGGAGTACAACTTCACGTCGAAGAAGAACCAGCTGTACAGCAGCACCATGACCAGGCCGATCGGCCAGCACCAGGGATTCTGCTTGACGGTCAACCAGACAGCGATAACGCCGAGGGCTGCGGCAAACAGTTCAAGCCCGGACATGGCGGTTCCTTGGGGAAGACGAAGAGGGCGGGGATTGTAAACGTTATGGCGGGCGGAGCTCCAATCCTGGTGCTGGCTGTGCTACCGCCTTCGCGAGCAGGCTCGCTCCCACAGGGGATTTGCGGTGGGCACTAAATCCAGGGCCAACACAAAAACCAATGTGGGAGCGAGCCTGCTCGCGAAGGCGGCGGGTCAGCTTGCATCAGTGCTGAATGTGCTATTGCATTCGCGAGCAGGCTCGCTCCCACAGGGCGTTTTGCGGTGGGCAATAAATCCAGGGCCAACACAAAAACCAATGTGGGAGCGAGCCTGCTCGCGAAGGCGGCGGGTCAGCTTGCATCAGTGCTGAATGTGCTACTGCATTCGCGAGCAGGCTCGCTCCCACAGGGCGTTTTGTGGTGGGCACCAAATCTGGGGCCAACACAAAACCACTGTGGGACCACCAGCCTCAGACTCGAAACTGCTTGAGCAGGCCGTTCAGTTGTTCGCTCAGGCCTTTGAGGCGGGCGCTTGCCACGCTGGACTGTTCCGCGGCCATGGCGGTGCTGTGGGACAGCCCAGCGGCCTGGGTGACGTTCTGGTTGATGTCTTCAACCACATGCGCCTGTTGCAGGGTGGCGCTGGCGATGGAGGCGTTCAGGCTGTTGAGGTTGCGCAGGGCCTGGCCGATGGCGTTGAGGCTGGCGCCGGCCAGTCCGGCCTGCTCGATGGTCAGTTGCGAGGCACGGCTGCTGTCGCTGATGACTTTCACCGCGGCTTCGGAATGATTTTGCAGGCGTTCGATCATCGCCTGGATTTCAGCGGTGGACTTCTGCGTACGCTGGGCCAGCAGGCGCACCTCGTCGGCCACAACGGCAAAACCGCGACCTTGCTCGCCGGCGCGGGCGGCTTCAATGGCGGCGTTGAGCGCCAGCAGGTTGGTCTGCTCGGCAATCGAGCGGATCACTTCCAGCACGCTGCCGATCTGGGTGCTTTCGCTGGCCAGGGTGCGGATCACTTCCACGGCCTGGTCGATGGTCTGGGAGAGCCGGTCGATCTGCTGCAGGCTGCCGTCGATGTTCACCTGGCCCTGCTGGGCCTGGGATTCGGCGTCGCGCATTTCGCTGGCGGCGTGTTCGGCATTCTTCGCCACATCCTGCACGCCATAAGTCACTTCGTTGATGGCGGTCGCTACCAGCTCCATCTGTTGCGATTGCTGCTGGCTGCGCTGCTGGGCCTGGGCGGCGTCGTTGCCCAAGTCGCTGGACGATTGCCCCAACTCACTGGCTGAGACCTGCAACTGACCCACCACCTGGCGCAGCTTGGCGGTGAAGGCATTGAAGTGCTTGGCCAATTGCGTGACTTCGTCCTGGCCATGGGCATCTAGGGTGCGGGTCAGGTCGCTCTCGCCGCTGGCGATGTTGGCCATGGCATTGACTGTCTCCTGCAAGGGCCGAACGATGCTGCGTACGATCAGCGTCAACAGCAGGCCCATGAACAAGGTGATCGCCAAGCCGATCAAGGAAGCCTTGATCAACTGGGACTGGAATTCCGCCTGTACATCATCCACGTACACGCCCGAACCGATGATCCAGCCCCAAGGCTCGAACAGTTTCACATAGGACGTTTTCCCCACCGGTGCCTCGGCGCCGGGCTTGGGCCAAAGGTAATCGACCATGCCCGCACCCTTGGCCTTCGCAATGGCGACCATTTCGTTGAATAGCGCAAAACCGTTTGGATCGCGAATGGCCGAGAGGTTCTGCCCTTCAAGTTTCGGGTTGGTCGGGTGCATGACCATGACCGGCGCCAGGTCATTGATCCAGAAGTAGTCATTCTGGTCATAACGCAGGCCGCGCACCGCGCTGAGCGCCTGCTTCTGCGCCGCCTCGCGCGTCAGGGTGCCGGCAGTCTCCAGGCCATGGTAATAGCTCAGTACGCCGCTGGCGGTCTGCACGACATGTTGGGTTTTCTGAACCTTGGCCTGATACAGATCGGTGTGGATCTGCTTGAGCATGAACGCGCCCAGCGTGAACAACATCACGATGGCCACGACCAGGATGAGCCACAGGCGTCGGCTGATCGATACACTGCGCAAGCTATTCATACGCTGTCACTCCGGTTTTTATTCTTGTCATTAACGACGGCGGCACTTTAACGCTCGACGTCTACGCGCGATTGACCTGGGTCATAACGCGGCAGCGTTATCAGGGCTTGTCTGATAGGATTTCGGCCCCGCAGCGCAAAACCTGAGTCGCTTCTGATTTTTCATTGGTTTTTTTTGCAACGTCGCGGTTATCGTGCAGCCGCTGCGTGCACCTGCGTAACATTTGAATAGCGACAAGGCCTGAAACGACAGGCTTTTCTGGGGGATGAATGGATTTGTGGACGGCCTTTTCGGCATTGATTCTTGGCGTGGTAGAAGGGCTGACGGAGTTCCTGCCGATTTCCAGTACGGGGCACCAGATCGTTGTCGCCGACTTGCTCGAATTCGGTGGGGAGCGCTCGATGGCGTTCAACATCATCATCCAGCTCGGTGCGATCCTGGCGGTGGTCTGGGAGTTTCGGCGCAAGATCTTCGATGTGGTGCTGGGCCTGCCGACCCAGCCCGGCGCTCGCCGATTTACCGCCAACCTGCTGATCGCGTTTTTCCCTGCGGTGATACTGGGCGTACTGCTTGCCGACTGGATCCACCATTACCTGTTCAACCCGATCACGGTCGCCACCGCACTGGTATTGGGTGGTCTGGTGATGCTCTGGGCCGAGAGGCGCCAGCACACGGTGCATGCCGAAACCGTGGATGACATGACCTGGAAGGATGCGCTGAAAGTCGGCCTGGCCCAGTGCATCGCGATGATCCCCGGCACATCTCGCTCCGGTGCGACCATCATTGGCGGCCTGCTGTTCGGCCTGTCGCGCAAGACCGCCACCGAATTCTCGTTCTTCCTGGCCATGCCAACCATGGTCGGCGCGGCGGTCTACTCGGGTTATAAATACCGCGAGCTGTTTGTCCCGGCGGATTTCCCGGTGTTTGCCATCGGTTTCATCACCGCGTTCATCTTCGCCATGATCGCGGTCAAGGGCCTGCTGCGCTTCATCGCCAGCCACAGTTATGCGGTGTTCGCCTGGTACCGGATTGCGTTCGGCCTGTTGATCCTGGCGACCTGGCAATTCGGCTGGGTCGACTGGACGGCTGCCCAGCCTTGAACGAATCGGCCAGGCGAGTCGCACGTAACACCGGCGGGGCCGTGCAGAACCTGCGCCTCAAGTTGACGGTATTTGCGATTCTTTGCGCGTTGCCGCTTTTTGGCTCGCTGCTGCTCGGATTGCGGGGCGAGTCGTGGGTGCCCATGACGGCTTACGGAGTCGTCAGTGCCGTGGCGTTCCTGCTTTACTGGAGCGACAAGCGCAAGGCACGCGCCGATGCCTGGCGCACGCCGGAGAACATCCTGCACGCGGTCGAACTCGCCGGTGGCTGGCCAGGCGCATTGCTGGCCCAGCAGATGTTTCGCCACAAGACCCGCAAAGTGTCGTTTCAAGTGGTGTTCTGGTTCATCGTGGTGTTGCACCAGGGATTCTGGATCGACCAGTTGTTCCTGGGCGGCCATCTGTTGGCGTTGTTCTGATCGGTATGCGTTCCCTGTGGGAGCGAGCTTGCTCGCGATGACGCCGGTACATCCAACATCTTCACTGGCTGTGGCACCGCTATCGCGAGCAAGCTCGCTCCCACATTGGTAGGCAGCGGCTGCAACCCGGCTGAGCCGCTACAGCAACAACCCAACCTGCGTGCGCTTGGGCAACTTGCTGACCACCAACTGATGGGAACGTCGCAACAAACTGCGCAGCTCCTCATCGCCCAGCGGGTAGGGCACTTGCATGATGATCCATTGGGCCCTGGCCAGGTACGGCGCCGGATGAATGCCGGGGCGGTCGCAATGGCCGAGAAACAGGTCCTTGTCGACCTTGAACGCCAACGAATCCCCCCGCAGGTTCTGCAAGGCGAACATCTTGTTGCCGGCGATCGAGAATACTCGCACGCCGCCCCATTTATAGTCTTCCCGGGCGCCCGGCAAGCCCAGGCAGAATTGCGCGACGTCCTCTTCGCTCAAGCTCATATCGTCCTGTCTCCACATTGTGCAAAAGCTTCCACCAGATGATCGATCCACGCGCGCACCGCCGGCAGCATGCCGCGCCGGTGAGGATAGACCGCCTGGAGCCAGCCATCCGGTGATGACCATCCAGGCAACAGCTCCACCAGTCGACCGTCGCGCAGTTCTTCTTCGCAATACATGCTCGGCAACAGGGTAAAGCCCAGGCCCGTCAAGGTGCAGGCGCGCCGCACGATAAAGTCGTCGATGCCCAGGCGTGCCTCCAGGGCCAGCTCGACGCTTTGCCCTGCGGTACTGAGCAAGCGCACATGCACCAGACGGTCCGCCTCCAGCGCTCCCAGCACCGGCAATTGCCTGAGGTCGTCCGGGGTTTCAATCTGTCGCCCTTCAACGAGTCCCGGGCTGGCGACCAAGGTCAGGCGGGCCTGGCGCAAGCGCCGGGTCATCAGCAGCGGGTCTTCGTCACCCAGGTCACGGACGCGCAACGCCACGTCGATGCCCTCGCTGATCAGATCCACGCGCCGGTTGAGCAGGATCATCTCCAACTGCACCTGCGGGTATTTTGCCAGGAAGCTTTCGATGATCACCGGCAGGAACTGGTGCGCCAGGCCCACCGGGCTCGACACCCGCAAACGCCCACGGGGCTCGCTGGACATGCTCGCCACCGCTTCGTCGGCCATCTCCGCTTCCAGCAACATGGCCTGGCAATGACGCAGGTAACGTTCACCCACGGCGGTCAGCTTCAATTGGCGGGTGGTGCGTTGCAGCAGTCGGGCGTCAAGGCGCTCTTCGAGCTCGGCGATTCGCCGTGACAAGCGTGACTTGGGGATGCCCAGCAAGCGCCCGGCGGCCGCGAAGCCACCGGCTTCAACCACCTTGGCAAAGTAATACAGGTCATTAAGGTCTTGCATGTCGAATCGATTGTCCTGTCAGTGGAACGAACCATCACATTCTTGCAGACTTATCTCGGATTGGCTTCATCGATAGGATTGTTGTCAATTGATCGCCTGGTTGCGATCCTCACTTGGAGAGCATTCACATGAAACTGTTGCACATCGATTCGAGCATCCTCGGCGACAACTCCGCTTCGCGCCAACTGAGCCGTGAACTGGTGCAAGCCTGGAAAGCCGCCGAGCCAGCTATCAACGTCACCTATCGTGACCTGGCCGCTGACGCCATCAGCCACTTTTCCGCGCAGACCCTGGTCGCTGCCGGCACCAGCACCGAATTGCGCGATGCCGCTCAACAGCACGAAGCTGACCTCAGCGCGTCGACCCTGGCCGAGTTCCTCGCCGCCGACGCGGTGGTGATCGCAGCACCGATGTACAACTTCAGCATCCCGACCCAACTCAAAGCCTGGATCGACCGTATCGCCGTGGCCGGCCAGACCTTCCGCTACACCGAAGCCGGCCCGGAAGGCCTGTGTGGAGACAAGAAGCTGGTCATCGTTTCCACCTCGGGCGGCCTGCACGCCGGTCAACCGAGCAGCGTGGGGCATGAACAATACCTGAGGTTGATGTTCGGTTTCCTCGGCATCACCGACATCGAATTTGTTCGCGCCGAAGGCCTGGCTTACGGTGACGACATGCGCACCAAGGCCATCAGCGAGGCCAAGCTGCAGATCAGCCAGCAGTTCGCCGCTGCGTAAGGCTTGCATCGAGGCATCAAGCTCTACGGGCAACCTCCGGAAAACCCTGTATTCTCGTCGTCATCGGATGGCTGGGGTGCAGGGTTTTCCTGCATTTGGCGCTGGGAAACATGGCGCAGGTCGTGCATGGCCGGAGCGGCGAGCGACGTGGCTCCTGGTGGGTGGGTGAAGGTGGACTATTCGATGATGCGTCTTGGTGCGCTGCTGCTGTTCTGCTGGGTGAGCGGTCTCGGTTCGGTGCAGGCCGCGCCGGCGCCACATCCGCATTGGAGCGCGGGCTTTCATGAGCTGGATTTTCCTGATCCGCTGGACCACCAGCCGATGCATGCCATCGCGTTTTACCCCTCCACCGCGAAGGAGCAATCCAGTCTGTTGGGCGGCTATCAGATCGATGCGGCGGCGGATGCACAGATCGCCATCGGGCGGTTTCCGCTGCTGATGCTGTCCCACGGCAATACCGGCACGCCGCTGGCCCTGCACGATCTGGCCACGTCGCTGGCCCGCAAGGGCTTCGTCGTGGTGGCGGTGATTCATCCCGGCGATAACGCCCAGGATCACAGCCGACTCGGTACGCTGAGTAACTTGTACGGGCGGCCGATCCAGATCTCCGAAGCCATCACCGCGACGCTGAACGACCCGATGCTGGCGCCCTTCGTCAACGCCGGGCAGGTGGGGGTGATCGGCTATTCGGCCGGTGGCGAAACCGCGTTGATCCTGTCTGGCGCCACGCCGGACCTCAATCGCCTGCGCCGTTATTGCCAGGAGCGACCGGATGACCGTGACGCCTGCAATACCCAGGGTGAGCTGATTGCCGACCGTGATGACCTGTATCCGGTGGCCGATCCCAGGGTCCGCGCGCTGTTGCTCATGGCGCCGTTGAGTTTGAAGTTCGGTCGGCACACGTTGGCCGATGTCCATGTGCCGGTGCTGCTCTACAGCGGCGACGGCGACAAACTGGTGGCTTTCGACAAGAACGCCGCTGCCCTGGCGCGCAAGCTGCCTACCGCGCCGGATTTCAAGACGTTGGCCGGGGCCGGGCACTTTGTTTTCATGGCGCCCTGTACGGACGAGCAGATCGCGGCGATGCCGGCGCTGTGCACCGATGCCGACGGCGTTGATCGCAAGGACATCCACCGCACCATGATCACCGAAGCCAGTCGCTTCTTCAGCCAGGCACTGGGAAAGCCGACCCGTGCGGGCCTGCGGACTGCCGATCAGTGATGCGGGCTTTCGGCTCGCCGACGCAACACCAGCGTCAGGCCCAGGCCGATGATCGACAGCAAGGCGGCGAAGAAAAAGATCGACGAATAGCCAAGGTTCAATGCCACCGCGCCCATCAACGGTCCGGCAATCGCCAGTGCCAGGTCAAAGAACACCGCATAGGCACTCAAGCCGGCGCCGCGGCTGCTGTTGGGCACCTGCTTGATGGCCTCCACGCCCAGCGCCGGGTACACCAGCGACAACCCGAAGCCCGCCAGCCCCGCGCCGACCAAGGCGAATGCGGTGGAGGGCGCCAGCCACAGCAGCACCAGGCCCAGGGTCTCGATGCTCATGCAGACAATGGCCGAGTTGAAGCCACCGAAACGGGCAATGCTGGAGATGAACAGCAACCGTGACAGGATGAAGCAGATACCGAAAACGGTCAGGCACCAGGCGGCGCCGGTCCAGCCTCGGCTGAGGTAGAACAGGGTGATGAAGGTGGTCAGGGTGCCATAGCCGATCGAGGCCAGGCACAGGCTTGTCCCGAACGGTGCAATGCGTCCGAACACGGCCCAGAAGGGCAGGCGCTCGCCGCGAACGACCGGCACCGAGGGTTTGTTGCGAATCAGCAGCAATGCGCCGCCGGCCAATAACGACAAGGCGATGCCCAGGCTGGCGAAGCCCAGGCCGCCGACCATGACCACCCCCAGCGGTGCGCCGATGGCGATGGCACCATAGGAAGCGATGCCGTTCCAGGAGATCGAACGGGCGGTGTGCTCCACGCCGACCTGTCCCATGCACCAGCTGATGGTACCGACGCCGATCAGGCCTTGGGCGACCCCGAGCAGCAAACGCCCGGCAATCAGGATCAACAGGCTGGGCAACGGAAAGCTTTGCAGCAGCGTCGACAACAGCGTTAGCACGCCACTGAGCAGGATGCCCACCAGGCCGTAGACGATCGCCCGCTTGGTGCCGACATTGTCCGACAGTCGCCCGGCCATGGGCCGGCTGAGCAAGGTCGCCAGATACTGTGAGCCAATGGTCAGCCCGGCCACCACCGCGCTGAAGCCCAGTTGCTCATGGACATACCCAGGCAACACGGCAATCGGCAGGCCGATGCAGAGGAAGGCGATGAAGGTATAAAAAACGATGGAGACGATCTGCAAGGTGATCGACAGGGAACTGGGGGCGGGCTGGGGCGTTGGCATGGCGGCTCGTTCGCGGGCAGCGGTAAGAGTGCTTCATCATGGCGGGTGCGGGGGAGAAAAGGAAGCAGGCTAACGGTTCGCCATCAGTGATAGCCTCATAGTGAGCTGAAGTCACCCACTTCTATTTGGGAACAGGGCCATTGTGGGAGCGAGCTTGCTCGCGATGGCGGTGGGTCAGGCACTTAGATGCTGACAGGCTGGGCCTCATCGCGAGCAAGCTCGCTCCCACAGGTTTTATGTCGCGGTCATGAAAAAGCCCCGTCACATGGACAGGGCTTTTACTTGCAGCTTTCAGCTTGAAGCTGTTTTAGAACAACACACCCTGGCTGCGCAGGTAGTCGTCATAGGTGCCGCTGAAGTCGACCACGCCGTCGGCGCTGAGCTCGATGATGCGGGTTGCCAGGGACGATACGAACTCACGGTCGTGGCTGACGAAGATCAACGTGCCCGGATAGTTTTCCAGCGCCAGGTTCAGCGCTTCGATGGATTCCATGTCCAGGTGGTTGGTCGGTTCGTCCATCACCAGCACGTTCGGCTTTTGCAGGATTAGCTTGCCGAACAGCATGCGGCCTTGTTCACCACCGGAGATGACCTTGACCGACTTGAGGATCTCGTCGTTGGAAAACAGCATGCGGCCCAAGGTGCCACGAACCAGCTGCTCGCCACCCTGGGTCCACTGGCCCATCCAGTCGAACAGGTTGACGTCATCCTCGAAGTCATGGGCGTGGTCCTGGGCGTAGTAGCCCAGTTCCGCGGCGTCGGTCCATTTCACGGTACCGGCGTCCGGTTCCAGTTCATTGACCAGGGTGCGCAGCAAGGTGGTCTTGCCGATGCCGTTCGGACCAATGATCGCCACGCGCTCGCCGGCTTCGACGGTGAAGCTGAAATCCTTGAACAGCGGCTTGCCGTCGAAGCCCTTGGCCATGCGTTCGACGATGACCGCCTGGCGGTGCAGCTTCTTGGTCTGCTCGAAACGGATAAACGGACTGACGCGGCTCGATGGCTTGACCTCGGCCAGCTGGATCTTGTCGATCTGCTTGGCGCGGGAGGTGGCCTGCTTGGCTTTCGAGGCGTTGGCCGAGAAACGGCTGACGAACGACTGCAGTTCGGAAATCTGTGCTTTCTTCTTGGCGTTGTCCGACAGCAGCTGCTCGCGGGACTGGGTCGCCACGGTCATGTACTCGTCGTAGTTGCCCGGGAACAGGCGCAGCTCGCCGTAGTCCAGGTCCGCCATGTGGGTGCAGACACTGTTCAGGAAGTGCCGGTCGTGGGAGATGATGATCATCAGGCTCGAACGCTGAGTCAGTACGTTTTCCAGCCAGCGGATGGTGTTGATATCCAGGTGGTTGGTCGGCTCGTCGAGCAGCAGCACTTCCGGGTCGGAGAACAGCGCCTGGGCCAGCAGCACACGCAGTTTCCAGCCTGGCGACACTTCGCTCATCGGACCGAAATGCTGCTCGATGCCAATCCCCAGGCCCAACAGCAGTTCACCGGCGCGAGATTCGGCGGTGTAGCCGTCCATCTCGGCAAATTCGGTTTCCAGCTCAGCCACGGCCATGCCGTCTTCTTCGGTCATTTCCGGCAGCGAATAGATGCGGTCGCGCTCGGCCTTGACCTTCCACAGCTCTTCGTGACCCATGATCACGGTGTCGATCACGGTGAATTCTTCGTAGGCGAACTGATCCTGGCGAAGTTTACCCAGGCGCACGTTCGGCTCGAGCATCACCTGGCCGCCGGACGGCTCGAGGTCGCCGCCGAGGATTTTCATGAAGGTCGACTTGCCGCAACCGTTGGCGCCGATCAGGCCGTAGCGGTTACCCGCGCCGAACTTGACAGAGACGTTTTCGAACAGTGGCTTGGCGCCGAACTGCATCGTGATGTTAGCTGTAGAGATCAAAGGTTTATCCTGCGGAACATTCAGAGTAGCTAAGGGTGCGGCAGTACCTGTTCAGTACCTGTTTGCGCAAGTCCCGACCGCGCAAGCAGCTTGGCGGTCACTGGCGCAAGGGTCCATCCGGCATATAGAGGACAGCTGCATACGGAGCGCCTGGCCCGAGTGGATATGCGCCGAAGCCGGGATTGCCGGTGTCAGCCAGAGGGGGCGCTTGATAGTTGGCGGCGATTGTACTGATCTGGCCGCGTTAACGATAGGGTGTAACCCAGGCAAGACAGTTTTTCACAACGCAGGGATAACTTTAAATCGGCAACTGTGGCTAAAATGCCATCTCACTCGACGCCATCTCCCTTGCCGCTTGGCTGGCCCCGGAGAAGCAGCCTGTTCACTTCTGGACCCTGACCGAATCCGTGAAGCTCATTATTGTCGCAATCTACGTACTTTCCATTGGCTATGTGCACCTGCGCGGGCGCGTGCGGCATAAACTCGGGCGCCAGTTGAGCGATCACTCATCCTTCCTTGCGCCGATCAATTGCCTGCTCTACCTGTGTTCGAAACTGCCCAACAGGCCTTTCCTGAGCCCGGCCCAGTTTCCCGACCTGAGTCCCTTGCAGGCCCATTGGGAAGAGATCCGCGCCGAAGGCCAGAGCCTGCTGCAAGCGGGGGAGATCAAGCGCTCCGATCAATATGACGACGTGGGCTTCAACTCGTTTTTCAAGACTGGCTGGAAGCGCTTCTACCTGAAGTGGTATGGCGACAGCCATCCCTCGGCGATGAAGCTGTGCCCGCGCACCACCGAACTGGTGCAGAGCATCGGCTCGATCAAGGCCGCGATGTTCGCCGAGCTGCCGCCGGGTTCGAAGCTGGTGCGTCATCGCGATCCGTATGCCGGGTCTTATCGCTACCACCTGGGGCTGCAGACACCCAACGACGCCGGCTGCTACATCGATGTCGACGGCGAGGCCTATCACTGGCGCGACGGCGAGGCGGTGGTGTTCGACGAAACATTCATCCATTACGCCGAGAACACCACGGCGCAGAACCGTATCATCCTGTTCTGCGACGTGGAGCGGCCGATGAGATTTCGTTGGGCCACCGCCTTCAATCGCTGGTTCAGCCGTTCCGTGATGGCCGCTGCTGGCGCGCCGAATGACGCCGGGGACCGGACCGGTGGCCTGAACCGGGCGTTTTCCCGGCTGTACAAGATCCGCCTGCAAGGCAAAGCGCTGAAAAAGCGCAATCGCAAGCTGTATTACCTGCAGAAATGGGCGTTCTTTGGCGGCCTGCTGGCGATCTTCATCTGGATCTGAATGGTTCAGCCGCCCGGTTTTTCAGCCTCCAACTGTTCCCACATCTTCGCCGTGATCCGTTGGCGATGGCTGTAGCCTTCCCACGGATCGGCGCCCAGGCCCTTGGCCCGTTCCAGCGCGGTATGGATATCCCATTGCTGCGCGTTGCGCAGGCCGGCGAGTTCGTCCCGGGCGATCGGTACCGAAACCGGCAGGCCCGGCCGGGCACGCACCGAATAAGCGGCGACGGTACTGGCACCACGGGCGTTGCGCAGGTAGTCGATAAAGACCTTGCCCACGCGGTTTTTCGGGCCCATGGTCGCGGTGATCCGTTGCGGCATCTGCCGGGTCAGGAACTGCGATATGGCCTTGGCAAAGGCCTTGGTGACGTCCCACCCCTCGCTTCGCGCCAGCGGCACGATGACGTGCATGCCTTTGCCGCCGCTGGTCTTGAGAAACCCCTGCAAACCCAGTTCGTCGAGTACTGACAGGGTCATGCGCGTCGCGTCGAGCATGGCGTTCCAGGGCAACGACGGATCCGGGTCCAGGTCCAGCACAAACAGATCGGGCGTCTCGATCCGGTCATGGGTCGCCGTCCAGGTGTGCAGTTCCACCGTGCCCATCTGCGCCGCGCCGACCAGGGCATGGATGCTGTCGATTTCCATCAAGGCCGCATGGCCCGGGTCCAGCGCCGGATCGAGTTGCCTGATATGGGGGATTTCCAGGCGATCGGCGTGCTTCTGAAAAAACAGCTCCTCGCCAATCCCTTCCGGCGCCCGTACAAGGGAGACCGGCCGCAACTTGAGATGCGGCAGGATCCAGGGGGCGATGTCCAGGTAATACTGGGCCAGTTCGGCTTTCTGCACACCGCTGACGCTGTCGACGACGCGGTCCGGGTGGGTGATGACCACGCCGTCGACTTTCGCGGTGTCGGCCTTGCCGCGGCGTTTGGGCTTGGCGGGCGTGGCTTTGATGGGCATGGGTTGTTCACGCGTCACCCGACTGACCTGACGGTCGCCGGGCAGATCGAGGAACACCGCCTGACGCACCAGCCCGTCGCGGGTCCATTCGGCAAATTCGATTTCGCAGACCTGCGTCGGCTCGACCCAATGCACGCCGCGCGCCGGTGCGCCTTTGAGCGGCTGGTCGAGTGGCGACGTTTCACGTTCCAAGGCACATAGCTGTTCATGCAGTTGTTTGAGTTGGGATTGGCTGAAGCCCGTACCGACCCGGCCGGCATAGACCAGCCCCGACGGCCCGTTGACCGCCAGCAACAGTGCGCCGAAGCCGTTGCGCGTGCCTTGCGGGCGGGTGAACCCGACGATGACGAAGCATTGGCGCAGCCGACATTTGAGTTTGACCCAGTCGGCGTTCCGTCCCGAGGCATAAGGGCTGCCCAGACGCTTGCCAACCACGCTGTCCAGTGACAGGGCGCTGGCGCTTTCGAAGATGTCATGCTGGCTGGCGGAAAACGCCTCGGAGAACCGCAGGCGCTTGCTGGCGTTGCTCTTGAGCGCATTTTTCAAGGCTGCGCGGCGTTCTTCAACCGGTTTGTCGCGCAGGTCGACGCCATTGAGAAACGGTGCGTCGAAGAGGAAATACAGCATGTCGACGCTGCGGCCGATCTCGAAGGCCTGGCGCAGGGCGGGGAAGTCGGAATGCCCGGTCTCATCGAGCAGCACCAGCTCGCCGTCGAGCCAGCTGTCGTCCAGATTCAACTGGGCCAGGGCTTCGGCGTGCAGCGTGAGGCGATCGGTCCAGTCCGCATGGTGGCGATTGAACAGCCGGACCTCGCCGTTCTGAATGCGCGCCATCAACCGGTAGCCATGAAACTGCACTTCATAGCGCCACTCACCGGCCGGCGGTTGCTCCACCGGTGTCGCCAACTGCGGCGACAGACGTTCGGGGATTCGCCCCGTGTCGGTCTGCGCATTCCGGCGGGTGCGGCTACGAGTCGTTGGTTCATCCGCCTCCACGGCGGACAGGCGGGCATATTCACTCTCGGCCTTGGCCATGACAGATTCCCTTGTATTACAGGCGCCCGGGGGTTAGCCCCGGGAGGCCTTGGTGGCTTTTTTAGCAGGAGCGGATTTGCGCGTCTTGGTCGATTTTGCCGCAGGCTTTTCGGCAGGCTTTTCCGCCGTCTTGCCCTTGCCGCCGAGGCTGCGCTTGAGCAATTCGGTGAGGTCGATAACGTCGGCGGTTTTGCGCTGTTCTTCGCCGGGGTCGGTTTCCACCGCTTCGAGCCGGCCTTCGGTGGCTTTTTTCTCCACCAGTTCCATGATCTTTTCCTGGAAACTGTCGCGATACTCCTGGGGGTCCCAGTCGCCACTCATGTCTTCCACCAGCCGTTTGGCCATGTCCAGTTCGCCCTTCGCCAGCGTCGGGTTGGTGACTTCGTCGCCCAGTTCCAGGACGTCGAGTTCGCGGACTTCGGCGGGCCAGCGCAGCAGCACCAGCACCAGCGCCGATTCCAGGGGCATCAGCGCGGCCAGGTGCTGGCGGGTATGCATCACCACATTCGCCAGCGCGACTTTGTTGGTCTTGAGCAGGGTTTCGCGCAGCAGGGCGTAGACTTTGCCACCACGTTTGTCAGGCGCGAGGAAATACGGCTTTTCGATGTTCTGCAGCGGAATCTTTTCGCTGTCGACGAAGGAAAAGATGTCGATGGTCTGGGTGGACTTGGGGTGGGCGGCGCGAATCTCCTCTTCGCTGATCAGCACGTATTGGCCTTTCTGGTATTCCACGCCTTTGACGATGTCGTCCTTGGTCACCTCCTTGCCGGTAACCTTGTTGACCCGCTTGTAGCCCACCGGGTCCATGCTGCGTTTGTCCAGCCAGTCGAAATCCACGCCCTGGGACGCGGTGGCTGACACCAGGGCCACGGGAATGTGGACCAGCCCGAAACTGATTGCGCCTTTCCAGATAGCCCGTGCCATGGTGGAGTTTTCCTTGCCGGTGAATAGTCTCTCTGGTGACCCTTGGGTCTCTGGAAAAGTTTCCACCGGGCGCCGGCTGGCTGCGGTTGGGGTCCTCCAGAGGCACTGAGTTGGAGACGCCTGGTTACATCTTCATGAGGATATTTTGCTTAACAACGGCGAACCTGCGGCGTAGCGTGTTTTCGAAATGCGGGTGCCGTACCCATCAAATCAGGAAGGTCTCGATGAACAGGCTGATACTCGCCACCCTGGTGCTGCTGACGGCAGCCACCGCCCAGGCGGCTACGCCCGGCGCCGATCCAGTACTCGTGGCGCAGAACCTGCCGGGCAACAACAATCCCTACAACAGTCCGATTCGCCGGGCCAACCCGAACAGCATGCAGGGCACCCAGCCCAACGTGCCAGGCATACGGAACAACCCGACGGTTCCGGTTCCCCGACCGCCGACCCTGGAGAATGGCGGCATCGGCAACGGCTACCCGCGTTCCGGACCGCCATCGGGGTCGCCACGCCCCACCATCGAGGCGCCGACGCCTCCCCGGCACACCAATAACGGCAATCGTTGAGACACCGTGCCGATCAACACCACCACAGAAGGAAGTGTGCATGTTGCGTAAAACATTCCTGGCAACACTTTGCGCCAGCGCTGCCCTGGCCCTTTCAACGCCGGCTTCTGCCGCGCCAGTCCAGCAATTCAAGGCCGAGGATGGCACCGTCGAAGTCACCACGGTCACCCGGGGGCTGGAGCGGCCCTGGTCCGTGGCGTTCCTGCCGGAGCAGCAGGGCATGCTTGTCACGGAGCGTCCCGGTAACCTGCGATGGGTGAAGGCCGACGGGAAATTGTCTGCGCCGTTGAGCGGTGTTCCCGAGGTCTGGGCCAAGGGGCAGGGTGGTTTGCTGGATGTTGTGCTTTCTCCAGACTTCAAACAGGATCGCACCGTCTACCTGTCGTATGCCGAGGCGGGCGAGGATGGCAAGGCCGGCACGGCGGTGGGCCGTGGCCAGTTGTCCAGCGACATGACGCGCCTGGACAACTTCGACGTGATTTTCCGCCAGCAACCCAAGCTCTCGACGGGCAACCATTTCGGTTCGCGCCTGGTATTCGACCGGGACGGCTATCTGTTCATCACCCTGGGCGAAAACAACGACCGTCCGACCGCACAGGACCTGGACAAGCTGCAAGGCAAGATCGTGCGGATCTATCCCGACGGCAAGGTGCCGGACGACAACCCTTTCGTGGGACAGAAAAACGTCCGTCCCGAGATCTGGTCCTACGGCTTGCGCAATCCCCAAGGCGCCGCGCTCAATCCCTGGAATGGCACGCTCTGGGAGAATGAGCATGGCCCCAAGGGCGGTGACGAGCTGAACATCATCGAGCGCGGCAAGAACTATGGCTGGCCGTTGGCGACTCATGGTGACAACTATTCCGGCGCGCCGATTCCCGAGGCCCAAGGCAAGACCGCGAAGGGTACCGTCGGTCCCCATCACGTCTGGCAGGTATCGCCAGGGCTCAGCGGCATGGCGTTCTACGACAATGACCGGTTCAAGGCCTGGCAACGCAACGCGTTTGTCGGGGCGCTGGTTTCCAGGGACCTGATTCGCCTGGAGTTCGACGGCGACAAGGTTGTCCATGAAGAACGCTTGCTCGGCGAGCTCAAGGAGCGGATCCGCGACGTTCGCCAGGGGCCGGATGGTTTCCTCTATGTGCTGACAGACGACGATGACGGTGCGCTGTACAAGGTCGGGCTGAAGCAATAAGCATGTTATGAAGCTTTGCGTGGCGAGGGAGCTTGCTCCCGCTGGGCTGCGTGGCAGCCCCATGCAGGCAACGCGATTAGCCTGACACACCGAGTGTCCGATCTTGGGGTTGCTTCGCAACCCAGCGGGAGCAAGCTCCCTCGCCACAGGATCAAAAGCGCCAAAGGATCGCGGAGGCCGGGGATTTTCGTTGACTTCCCGGCCCCTCGCGGCTAGTTTCGAGCCATGACTTCCACCGTACTGCGCAGCCAGCCAAGCATTATTACCGCCATTCCTTATCTGGCGGGCTAGCCGACGACTGCACCCAACCCGCCCTAGAGGCGGGTTTTTTCTTTCTGTCTCCAGGGCTTTACCCGACCAGGAGACCGCCATGACCCCAACCAGCCCCGAGCAGACGCTGCTGGAGCACTACGTCAAGAAGATCCTTGCCGCTGCGGTGTACGAACTGGCGGTGCCCACGCCGCTGCAAGCGGCTGCGGCGCTCTCCCAGGCCTTGGGCAATCGGATTCTGCTCAAGCGCGAGGACCTGCAACCGACGTTCTCGTTCAAGATCCGCGGCGCTTATAACAAGCTCGTGCAACTGACCCCCGAGCAACGCAGCCGTGGCGTGATCACCGCATCGGCGGGCAACCACGCCCAAGGCGTGGCGCTGGCGGCTCAAGCGTTGGGTATCTCGGCGTGCATCGTCATGCCGCGCACGACGCCCCAACTGAAAGTACTGGGCGTGCGCAGTCGCGGGGCCGAAGCGTTGCTGCACGGTGAGAGTTTTCCATTCGCCCTGGAATTCGCCCTGGACCTGGCTCGGCAGACCGGGCGGGAATTCGTCTCGCCGTTCGATGACCCGCAAGTCATCGCCGGGCAGGGAACCGTCGCGATGGAGATCCTGCGCCAGCATCCAGGTCAGCTGGATGCGATCTTTGTTCCGGTCGGTGGTGGCGGCTTGATTGCCGGGGTGGCGGCTTACGTCAAATACCTGCGTCCGGAGGTGCGCATCATTGGCGTCGAGTCGGAACACTCCGCATGCCTCCAGGCCGCACTGGCAGCAGGGGAACGGGTAACGCTAGCGAGCGTCGGCACGTTCGCCGACGGCGTGGCCGTCGCGCAGATCGGCGCCCATGGCTTCGATATCTGTCGTTTCTGTGTCGATGAAGTGATCACCGTCAGCAACGACCAGCTCTGCGCCGCGATCCGGGATATCTATGACGACACCCGCTCGATCACCGAGCCATCCGGCGCCCTGGCGGTGGCGGGGATCAAGCGCTACGTGACGGACAGCGGAGCGCAGGGCCAGACACTGGTGGCGATCAACTCTGGCGCAAACATCAACTTCGACAGCTTGGGCCACGTGGCAGAGCGCGCGGCAATGGCTGCGTCTTGAGGTGCTCCTGCGCACCATATTTTTTGAAGTAGCCGACGGGTGCCCGCCCGTGAAGTCGAAATAGTGGCTAATCTCCAGCCTGGCAAGTTGAGCGGCGCGATGCAGTTTGCATGGATAAAACACCGTTTCCTTGCATTTTGCATGGCCGTTGCGTTGGACCTGACTGCTAAGTAATTGATTTGTAACAGTGTCGCTGTACTGATTTACGGGCATATTTTTTGCGAGTTGATACCCGAGTCCGATGACGGGCTCCAACACCAGAAAACGCCAAAATGAACGAACGGCACGGCATTCGAAGTCCTGTCCGCAGGGAAGAATCGGACGAAAATACCGCCGTCGTGAACATGAATTGGCTGCCTCAAAAGGAGAGAGTTGCCATGTTTTTATCTGCCCTCGAAATGCGAAACATCATTGAAAGCAGCCTGCTGCCCAAACGCTCGCAATGCACCTTGTCACCTGATCTGTCCATGACCGTTAAAATCTACGACGACCACGAGACCGACCGCGTGGCGTTGGTCAAGAGTGATATTGACGCCACCAAGCTCACCGGCTGCCGCGCCATTAACGATCTGATTGCGGAACTGCGTACCGAACTCGACCGTGGCCAGGGTCACGGCCACGGGAACTATTTCCACCAGCAACACCGGATGAGCGGGCGTTAAGCACCGCCCGACCTTTGCAAACCTGACGACCGGGTCCGATGTTTTCGAACCCGGCGTCCAGCTTTCGTTTTTTCCTAGACCAATTGCTGCCGATAGGGCAGGTCTGGCCCGACTTTACCGCACGTCAGCGCCGCGGCGCGCATGGCGAAATGGAGCATCTCCCCGATCTGCTCCGCGCTCAGCGAATGCAAACCCTGCACATCATCCAACTGCTGCTCGGTCAGCCAAGCGATCAGCGCAGCCTGCAACGTGTCGCCCGCGCCCACCGTATCGGCGATCTGGACCGGGCAGGCGGGAAGCGACCATACGCCATGCTGACGGCTGAACACCGTTGCGCCCTGGCCGCCACGGGTGAGGAAGGCCAACTGACAGCGGTGCTCCAGCCAGCCCCCAATTACTTCATGTGGGTCCCGGTCAGGGTAGAGCAGGCTCAGGTCCTCATCGCTGACCTTGATCAGGTCGGCGTACTCCACCAGCGTCGCGATCCGTGAACGCCACAACTCGATGTCTGGCTGCGGATTGAGCCGCACGTTCGGGTCGAGGCTGATCAGGCGTCGGCCGCTTTCGCGTTGTACCAGTGCCAGCAGCGTATCGCCCACCGGTTGCACCACCAATGAGAACGAACCCACATGCAGGCCGCGCACTTGCGGGCCCAGCGTCGGCAAATGCTCCACGCGCAGTTGCCGGTCTGCGCAGCCTTCGCCACGGAAGCTGTAGTGGGGCGAGCCGTTGGCGCCGACAGCGACCATGGCCAGGGTGGTAGGGGCCTCGAAGTCCTGGGCAAATTGAATGCTGACGCCTTCGTCCACCAGCACCTGTTTCAAGCGCCGGCCCAGATAGTCGGTGGACAGCCCGGTGAACAGCGCCGACTCGATCCCCAGTCGACGCAAACCCACCGCCACGTTGAACGGTGAACCACCGGCGAGCGCCTTGAAATTCACTTGCGAAGCCGGAGTCTGCGCTTCGTTTGCGCTGAAGAAATCAAACAGCGCTTCACCACATACCAGATACATAATTGCCTGCTCTCAAAGGGTTGCGACGTGTTGCCGGTAACGTTCGTAGGCTTGTTGTGACGCCGCGACGTGCGCGGCGACGGGCCGGGTTTCGCTGGCCGGGTCGAGTTTGACGCAGCGCTCGCACAGGTCGGCCAGGGATGTTTGCCCGGCGCCATGACACCACGCCGCCTGGATCGCCCCGCCCAGGGCAGCGGCTTCGCTCTGTTCGGTGCAAATGACGGTAGTGTCCATGATGTCGGCGACGATCTGTCGCCAGACCGGGCTCTTCGAGCCGCCGCCGATCAGGCGAATGCTCTGGGCCTTGAGCCCGTTGGCACGGAGCAGGTCGAGGCCATAACGCAGGCCGAAGGTCGTGCCTTCGACCACCGCGCGGCAGAGGTTGGCCCGGGTCAGGTTAGTGGTCGTCAGGCCCAGCAAGCTGCCGGTGGCATGGGGCAGGGCGGGGACGCGTTCGCCATTGAGGAACGGCAACATGCACACGCCCTCGGCACCGATCGGTGCCTGGGTTATCAGGGTATTGAACGTATCGATGTCCAGTTCCAGCAGCTCGCGCAGCGCTCCGGTGGCGTTGGTCAGGTTCATTGTGCAGATCAACGGCAGCCAGCCGCCGCTCGACGAACAGAACGTCGCCACGGATGCTTGCGGGCTGACCACGGGCTCGGCGGCATACGCATACACCGTGCCGGAGGAACCGAGGCTCATGGTGATCACGCCGGGCTGGATGTTGCCGGTGCCGATGGCGCCCATCATGTTGTCGCCGCCGCCACTGGCGACCACCGCGTCGGGATTGAGGCCCAGGAGTGCAGCGATCTCGGGCAGGATCCTGCCGACTGGCTGATGGGCCTCGATCAGCTCGGGCAAGGCCGATTCCAGCCGGCCGCTGGGGTCGATATGGCGCAGCAGCGCGCGATCCCATTGGCGGGTACGGACGTTGAAGTAACCGGTGCCCGAGGCATCGCCATACTCGCTGCAATGGCGCCCGGTAAGCCAGTAGTTGAGGAAGTCGTGGGGCAGCAGGATGCTGGCGGTTCGCTCGAATACCTGCGGGTGCTGTTCCCGGGTCCAGAGCAGTTTGGACACCGTGTAGCCCGGCGCAATCACCACGCCGAGGCGTTCCAGGCTGCCTTCTTCACCGCCGAGATGCGCCAGGAGACGATCGTTTTCCGCGGTCGTCTCGGTATCGCACCACAGTTTTGCCGGGCGCAGGACCTGGCCCTGCTCATCGAGCAATACCAGGCCGTGCTGCTGGCCGGAGACGCCGATGCCGAGAATCGACTGGCCATCGACCTTTGCATCCGCCAGCGCTTGCCGAGTGGCCTGGGTGAACGCGTCGAGCCATTGCCGGGTGTCTTGTTCCCGGCGGCCGTTGGCACCGCTGATCATGTCGTGGGCGGCGGCGCCCTGGCCGAGTACCTGGCCGCTGATCGAATCGAGGATCAGCGCCTTGGTGCCTTGGGTGCCGCAGTCGATGCCCAGGAACAGTTGTTGGTTTGCCATGGAAATCCTCGGGTCAGCAGCTTGATTACGTTATGGTCAGGGACATATGGTCAGGATCATGGAGTACCTGTGGCGAGGGAGCTTGCTCCCGCTGGGCTGCGCAGCAGCCCCAATCCTGGCAGCGCGGTGAGCCTGACAAACTCAGGGGGTCGCTTCGCAACCCAGCGGGAGCAAGCTCCCTCGCCACAAAAGCGGAGTGTGCCCGCTCAGTCCGCGTCAGCAAGAATCCGCTCTAGTGTTCGTGTCACCCCTTGCTCGCGCAAGCTGTTGCAGCACCATTCGAATGCTGCCACGAACTCGGGCGAACGGGGGATGGCCGTGCCAAAAATTTCTTCCACTGCAAGCATTCTCTGGGTCACCAGCGCGTCGTCGGCCACCAGCGCCTGGCAGAACGCCGCGCGTGGATCGGGGATCGTATAGGTCGTGCCATTTTCATCTACCCCTTTGAGGTAAACAGCCCAGGCCGCCACTACCAGCGCCGCGCGGCGGGTCTGGCCGCCGTCGGCGATCAGGCGGTTGATGGTCGGCACGGTGAATTTGGGGAATTTCGACGAGCCATCCGAACACACCCGTTCCAACTGGTCGGCGATGGCCTGGTTGGAGAAACGCTCTACCAGGGTGTCCTTGTATTCCGTCAGGTCGATGCCCGGCACGGGCGCCAGTTGTGGCGTCACGTCCAGGTCCATGTAGGCGCGGATGTAGCGCACGAACAACGGGTCGTTCATGGTTTCGTGGACGAAACGATATCCCTTGAGGAAACCCAGGTACGTCAACGCGAGATGGCTGCCGTTGAGCAGCTTGATCTTCATCTCTTCATAGGGCGAAACGTCATCGGTGAACTGCACACCGACCTTCTCCCAGGCCGGGCGACCATTGACGAACTTGTCCTCCAGCACCCATTGCACAAAGGGTTCGCACACCACTGGCCAAGCGTCGTCGATGCCATGCTCGTCGTGCAGCTGCAAGCGGTGGGCGCTGCTGGTCATCGGGGTGATGCGATCGACCATGGCGTTGGGGAAACTCACGTTCTGCTCGATCCATTGTTTCAGTCCGGGGTCTCGCAATGTGGCAAACGCCAGCAGCGCCTTGCGCGTGACGGCGCCGTTGTGGGGCAGGTTATCGCAGGACATCAGGGTGAACGCCGGCGTCCCCGTAGCCCGGCGTTTGGCCAGCGCGGCGCAGAGGAAGCCGAACACGGTGTGCGGTTCGTCCGGATGGGCCAGGTCGTGCTGGATCTGCGGCAGATGGGCCATGAATTCGCCGTTGCTGTCGTCAATGCAATAACCACCCTCGGTGATCGTCAGCGAGACGATGCGGATCTGCGGGTCGGCCAGTTTGTCGATCAACGCCTGGGCGCCATCCTCGGCCAACAGCATGTCGGCGATCGCGCCGATGACCCGGACTTCGGTGTCGTCGGTATCGCCCAGTTCATACAGGGTGAACAGGTAGTCCTGGCCAGCCAGATCATCCCGGGCCCGGCGATCTTCGGCCCGCAGGCCGACGCCGCAGATCGCCCAGTCGAGGCCTTCGCCGGTGTTCATCAACGCATCGGTGTAATACGCCTGGTGCGCACGGTGGAAACCGCCGACCCCGATGTGGGCGATGCCCTGGCGGCGGTCGCCCAGGTTGTAAGCGGGCAGGGCGACCTCGGCGTTGAGGTTGTGCAGGTTCTGTCGGTTGAGTTTCATCGCAAATCTCGGCAATCAGGCGGCAGCGCGCAGCGCGCGGCAAACCGCAACGCCTTCGGCATCGAATAAGTGGCAGTGTTCGGCGTCCAGGTGCAGCTCCAGTTGCTCGCCGAAACGGCTCGCCAGGTCACCCCGCACGCGCAGGGTCAGGGCTTCGCCGGAGGCGGTGACGACATGGCAGAAGGTGTCGCTGCCCAGGCGTTCGCTGACATCGGCGGTGACCCGCAGCGTGCAATCACCCGGTTGCGCCAGGTTCAGGTGTTCCGGGCGAATCCCCAGGGTTACCGCGCCGCCGACGCTCAGGTTGGCACCGCTGCGCGGCAGGCTGATGCGGGTGCCGGCGTCCAGCAGCACTTCACAACCCTGGCCGTCCAGGCCGGTGACCTTGCCCTTGAGAAAACCCATCTTCGGCGTGCCGAGGAACCCGGCGACGAACAGGTTGGCCGGCTGGTGATAAAGCTCCAGCGGCGAGCCGACCTGCTCGATGCGCCCGCCGTTGAGCACCACCACCTTGTCGGCCAGGGTCATGGCTTCGACCTGGTCGTGGGTCACGTAGATCATGGTTGCCTGCAACTCTTTATGCAGGCGCGCCAGTTCCAGGCGCATCTGCACGCGCAGGGCGGCGTCGAGGTTCGACAAGGGCTCGTCGAAGAGGAAGATTTTCGGGTTGCGCACGATGGCCCGGCCGATCGCCACGCGCTGGCGCTGGCCGCCGGACAGCTGCTTGGGCTTGCGCTCCAGCATCGGCCCCAGTTCGAGGATGCGCGCCGCTTCGTTGACTTTTTTTTCCACCTCGGCCTTGGGCACACCGGCGAGGTCGAGGGCGAAGGACATGTTCTTGCGCACGCTCATGTGCGGGTACAGGGCATAGGTCTGGAACACCATCGCCAGGTCGCGCTTGGCCGGGCTGACTTCGGTGATGTCACGGCCGTCCAGCTCGATGGTGCCGTCGCTGACTTCTTCCAGGCCGGCGATCAGCCGCAGCAGCGTGGACTTGCCGCAGCCCGAGGGGCCGACGAAAACCACGAATTCGCGGTCGTTCACTTCAAGGTCGATGCCCTTGATGATGGAAAAGCCTTCGAAGCCTTTTTGCAGATTCTTGATTTTCAGGTTGGCCATGATGATGGGCCTCCACTTCTGATGACTGTGTAGGGCGCGTTACTTCACCGCGCCGAAGGACAAACCGCGCACCAGCTGTTTCTGGCTGATCCAGCCGAAAATCAGGATCGGCGCGCAGGCCAGGGTCGAGACGGCGGACAACTTGGCCCAGAACAGGCCCTCGGGGCTGGAATACGAGGCGATCAGTGCTGTCAGCGGCGCGGCTTTGGATGAGGTCAGGTTGAGCGACCAGAACGCCTCGTTCCAGCACAGGATCAGCGACAGCAGCACCGTTGACGCGAGGCCGCCCTTGGCGATCGGCAGCAGCACGCGGACCATTTCCTGCCACAGGGTGGCACCGTCCAGGCGCGCGGCTTCGAGGATGTCGCGGGGGATGTCCTTGAAGTAGGTGTAAATCATCCAGACCACGATGGGCAGGTTGATCAGGGTGTAGATGATGATCAGCGCGAGGCGCGTGTCCAGCAGGCCGAACTGCTTGGCCAGCAGATAGATCGGCATCAGCACGCCCACCGGCGGCAGCATTTTGGTGGAGAGCATCCACAGCAGCGTGCCTTTGGTGCGTTGGGTTTCGTAGAACGCCATGGAGTAGGCCGCCGGCACCGCGATCAGCAGGCACAGGGCGGTGGCGCTGAAGGAAATCACCACCGAGTTCCAGGCGAAGCTGAAGTAGTTGCTGCGCTCGTTGATGTGCAGGTAGTTCTCCAGTGTCGGCGCGAAGATGAACTGCGGCGGCGTGGCGAAGGCGTCGATTTCAGTCTTGAAGCTGGTCAGCACCATCCAGAAGATCGGAAAGAAGATCAGGATCGCGATGGCCCAAGCCAACGTGCCCAGCAGCAGGCTTTGCAGGCGACGGGATTGTTGAAGAGTCATGGCGACGGCCTCAATGCTTGTCGGTGAGGTTTTTGCCGATCATCCGGACCAGGATGATGGCAGCGATGTTGGCGATCACCACGGCGATCAGGCCACCGGCTGACGCCATGCCGACGTCGAACTGCACCAGCGCCTGGTTGTAGATCAGGTAGGCGAGGTTAGTGGAGGCGTAGCCAGGGCCACCGTTGGTGGTGGTGAAGATCTCGGCGAACACCGACAGCAGGAAAATCGTCTCGATCATCAGTACCACGGCAATCGGACGCGCCAGGTGTGGCAGGGTCAGGTGCCAGAAAATCGCGATCGGTCCGGCACCGTCCAGGCGCGCGGCTTCTTTTTGTTCCTGGTCGAGGGACTGCATGGCGGTCATCAGGATCAGGATCGCGAAGGGCAGCCATTGCCACGACACGATAATGATGATCGACAGCAACGGGTAATGCGCCAGCCAGTCCACCGGCTGCGCACCGAAGAGCTTCCACACCGAGGCGAGGATGCCGGAGACCGGATGGAAGATCAGGTTCTTCCAGATCAGCGCGCCGACGGTGGGCATGATGAAAAACGGCGAGATCAGCAACACCCGCACGATGCCGCGACCGAAAAACTCGCTGGCCTCCAGCAACGCGCTGATCAATACGCCGAGCACGATACTGATCAGCAGCACGCTGCCCACCAGCAGCAAGGTATTGGTGGCACCGGGCATGAAGCCCGAATCGGTCAGGAAGTAAGTGAAGTTCTCCAGCCCGACGAATTCGTTTTCACCGGGGTAGAGCAGGTTGTAACGGATCATCGAGAAATAGACGGTCATGCCCAGCGGCACGATCATCCACAGCAGTAACAAGGCGACCGACGGGCTGACCAGGAACCAGCCGGGGTTGGCCAGGCGGATCTTGCGGGCTGGCGGCGGAGCAATCTCGACGGGGGCTTTGGCGGTTGTCGTTGAGCTATTCATGAGCGCTTACTCTTATGCAACACATTCCCTGTGGCGAGGGAGCTTGCTCCCGCTGGACCGCGCAGCGGGCCCATGCCCATAGGCAATCTTTCTGATCGCCAGGGCGGGCTTTGCCCGCCAGCGGGAGCAAGCTCCCTCGCCACAAATGGATATTTACAAGTCTTTACTTGGGATACCCGGCGCGTTTCATCTCGCGCTCGGTGGTGGACTGCGCGGCGGTCAATGCCTGGTCCACGCTCTGCTGGCCGGTCAGCGCGCCGGAGAAGAACTTGCCGACCTGGGTGCCGATGGCCTGGAACTCGGGAATGGTCACCAACTGAATGCCGATGTAAGGCACGGGCTTGAGCGTCGGTGCTTTCGGGTCGGCGACTTTCAACGACTCCAGCGTCACCTTGGCAAACGGCGCGGCCTTCATGTACTCGTCGCTGTAGGTCGAGGCGCGGGTGCCTGGCGGTACGTTGGCAATGCCGTCGGTCTTGGCGACCAGTTGGCCGTATTCCTTGGACGTTGCCCAAGTGGTGAAGACCTTGGCCGCGTCCTTGGCTTTGGAACTGGTCGGGATGGCCAGCGACCAGGAGTACATCCAGGAGGTGCCCTTGTCGGTTTTTTCGTGGGGGGCGAAGGTGAACCCGACGTGATCGGCCACCTTGCTCTGGGTCTTGTCGGTCACGAACGAACCGGCGACGCTGGCATCGACCCACATCGCGCACTTGCCGCTGTTGAACAGGGCCAGGTTCTCGTTGAAGCCGTTGCTGGACGCGCCCGGCGGGCCGGATTTCTTCATGTTGTCGACGTAGAAGTTCAGGGCATCCTTCCACTCAGGCCCATTGAACTCCGGCTGCCACTTCTCATCGAACCAGCGCGCGCCAAAACCGTTGGCCAGGGTCGTGATCAGCGCCATGTTCTCGCCCCAACCGGCCTTGCCCCGCAGGCACAGGCCATACTGTTCCTTGGACTTGTCGGTGAGCTTTTGCGCGAATTCACCGATCTGGGTCCAGGTCGGGTGCTCAGGCATGCTCAGCCCGGCGTTCTTGAACAGGTCCGTGCGGTAATAGGTGATCGAGCTTTCGGCATAGAACGGCAGGGCGTACAACGAGCCCTTGACCGACAAGCCATCGCGCACGGAAGGGAAGACGTCTTCCAGGTCGTAGGACGCCGGCAGGTCCTTCATCGGCTCCAGCCAGCCCTTGGCTCCCCACAGTGCGGCTTCGTACATGCCAATGGTCAGCACGTCGAACTGTCCACCCTGGGTGGCGATGTCGGTGGTCAGGCGCTGGCGCAGGACGTTTTCTTCGAGCACCACCCAGTTCAGCGTGATGTCCGGGTGCTCGGCCTCGAAAGTCTTCGAAAGCTTTTGCATGCGGATCATGTCGCTGTTGTTGACGGTGGCAATGGTCAGGGTTTGTGCGCCGAAACTGACGCTGCTGAGGGTCATGCAGGTGGAGACAAGCAGAGCTTTTACCGAAGGTTTCATCGCGCACTCCTTTTCCGCGCCCACGGGCTGCAGAAGGACAGTTATTGTTTTTGTGTCTTCCGGATGAGAGGAAGAATGTGCGCTGATTACAGCCCTCAATGGATTGCATGACAAATCATTCGTCGCACTTTTACTGATACTTTTTTGCACTGGATGGGATTTGCAAAAAACCCGTGGCGAGGGAATCGGGTAAAGGTCAGGCCTGGTTCTGCTCGGTCAACCGCTGCACCGCCAGCCGCCGGTAGTGCGACGGGGTCATGCCCTTGAGTTGCTGGAAGCGTCGGTTGAAGTTGGAAATATTGTTGAAGCCCGACTCGAAGCACACATCGGTCACTGGTTTGTCGCCATCGGCCAGTAGCTCGCAAGATTTGCTGATGCGCAGGCGATTGACGAATTCGATGAAGCAACGCCCCGTGGCTTGCTTGAAAACCCGGCTGAAATAGGTGGGTTTCATGCCCAGGTGCTCGGCGACTTCTTCCAGGGGCAACTCCCGGGCGTAATGGGCAAAGATGTAATCCACCGCGCGGTTGGTGCGGTCGATGCTGTGTTCGTCCGCCGCGTGTGGTGTGGTGGCGCCCGAAAGCAGCTGGAAGTCGTCGCAGGCCGCCAGCAGCTCCATGAGGATAAAAAAGTAACCCAGTCGGCTCATGCCCTGGGCGTCGGCGATGCGTTGCATCAACGTCATGGCCTGGCGGATGGTGCGCTTGCAGCGAAATTCGATGCCGTGCTGGGCACGCTCCAGCAGCGGTGCGAGGGACTTGAGCTCGGCGAACACCTGGTTGCCGCTTTCAAACAGCTCATCGGTGAAGTTCACCAGCATGTCGCGCTTGGGCACCACCTCGTCCTCAGCCACCTGGCTGATCCAGTTGTGGGGCAGGTTGGGGCCGGTAAGGAACAGCGACTGCGGAGAAAAATTGCCGATGTAGTCGCCGATGAAGACCTTGCCCGAACTGGCGACGATCAGGTGCAGCTCGTATTCCTTGTGGAAATGCCAGCGCACCAGCGGGCAAGGAAAGCCGTGCTGGCGATAGATGATGGACAGCCCGTTGTGGTCGTCCATCAACTCGTAGGAAGGGTCGGTGACTCTGGCTGTTCGGGTCATGGGCCTGGCGCTTTTATTGTTATCGCCGCTGGATAATGCCCCCTTCGCCGCGCAGGTTCCAGCCCCGGGACGAAGGTCGGTCAGCTGTTGCGGTTCTTCTCTTCGATCCACTGGGACATGTACTGGGTGCTCTTGTGCTGGTGATGGCGCAGCATGCTGCCGGTGAAGTTGTCCCGGCGTCGGCGCGCCAGATCGGCACGACAGGCATTGATGCTGTCGGTCAGCGCGGGGCCGTGCACCTGCCGGCGAAAGCGCGCCGCCAGCAAAGCCAGCCCGGCGTCCTGGGCATCGGCCCAGCGTGCCTGATCGCTATACAACTGCACGGCGGCGTTGGCGATGTCCTCGGCGCTCTGCGCGATGACACCGGGCCAGGGCATGCCGGCGTGCATGGCTTCGGCACCGATGGGCGTGGTGACGCTGGGCGTGCCGCAGAGCATGGCTTCGATCAGTTTGCCCTTGATACCGGCGCCGAAACGCAGGGGGGCCAGGCAGATGCGCGCCGCGGACATGACCTGCAAGGCATCCTCCGCCCAGTTCATGATGTAAAAGCCTTGGGCCGGGTTATGCAGCGCTGCGGCCTTGGGTGGGGTGTAGGCGCCATACAGATGCAGCTGTGCACCGGGCAGTCGCTGGCGAATCAGCGGCCACACGGCATTTTTCATCCAGAGTACGGCGTCCCAGTTCGGTGCATGGCGGAAATTGCCGATGCTGAGGAAGTGCGCCCGTTCTTCGAACGGCACGAAGGCTTGCTCAGGCAGGTCAAGCATCAATGGGCACCAGAGCAACAGCTCACGGGGCACCTTGAAGTGCTCCACCAACAGCTCGATCTCGACTTCGGACACCATCAGGTTCAGGTCACACCGGTACAGGGCGGCAATCTCGCGCTTGGCCAGGTCGGTGTCGGCCATCAGCTCGAATTCTTCGCGCAGGGCGGGGGCGAACAGGTCGCTGAAATCCTCGCAGGTTTCATCGGCTTTCAAGCGATCCTTCAAGCGCTGATGCCGCGCGTGCCGCAGGCTTTGCAGGTCGGAGGTTTCCAGTACGCGCAGGGCGTCGGGGCAGTGCTTCTCGACTCGCCAGCCAAACTGTTCTTCCATCATGTACTGGTCGAACAGGACGACATCGGGGGCGAGTTCGCTGATGAATGCGTCAAAACTGCTGTTATTGAGCTCGATCGGTACCTCGCGGATGCCCAGGGCGATCAGGTCGGCGCGGTTTTCCCCGGGCCTGGCGGGGCTGCTGAAAGTGATGTCCCAGCCTTGCCCGAGAAAAGCCTCCAATAACTGCATGACATGCCCACCGGCCGCCGATGAGCGTGGCTCGGGCCAGACATAGCCGATCACCAGGACCTTGGTGGCGGTGGGATGAGACATGAGGGACATTCCTTGAGGCGGGTCAGGCGCGGTCGGCGCGCGGGGCGCCGATAGTGACCAAGAATGCGCCTGGGCTCAAGAAAGAATCTTTTTGACCTTGTCGCGTAGTTGGTCGATGGAGAAGGGTTTGCCGATCACGTTCATGCCTTCGGGCACATCGATGCTTTCGGCATAACCGCTGGCAAACAGGATCGGCAGCCCGGGCCTGGCCAGTTGGGCCCGTTTCGCCAGCTCGCGGCCGTCCATGACCGGCAGGCCGACGTCCGTCATCATCAGGGCGATGGGCTGAGCGTCATCGTTCAGAAACTCAAGTGCCTGCTCGCAGCCGTCAGCTTCCAAAACCTTGTATTCCAGTTCTTCCAGCACATCGACAATCAACATGCGCACGATGTTGTCGTCTTCGACTACCAGGATGGTGGAGGGGGTGTCAGAAGCGGGGACGGACATAATAGACTTCTCGGAAGATGGAATCGGTAGGGGCGCGGCAAAAAATAGCCGTATGCATGAGTAAGTCGCGAAGCGGTACAAGTTCCCGAGGTTGTACAAGAAAGGATCTATAGTACAAGAGCTGACAAGGATAGTCGCATCCTTATGACCCGGTCGTACCGTCAGGAAATTGTGGCATTGCCTTGTCAGATGTATGGATCCAACCCGTATTTTTGGGCAAACTCCATCGTCTTCAACTGTCCACCAAGGCCTTTTCCATGACTCCTTCGTCTTCGGTCGACGAACAAAGTTTTCGCAAGCTCCTGAGCCGCAATATCAGCCTGCCGCTGGGCATGGGTGCACTCAGCGCGGTGTTTTTCATCGTGTTGATCACTTATCTGCTGTCGGTGATCCAGTGGGTCGGGCACACCGATCGCGTCATCAACAATGCCAATGAAGCGCTGAAGCTGAGCGTCGATCTGGAAACCGGCATGCGCGGGTACCTGCTGAGCGGCGACGAGCATTTCCTCGACCCTTACGAGGTGGCCAAGCCGCGCATCGCCGTGGCCCTGGATACATTGTTGGAACTGACAGCCGACAATCCCGTCCAGACCGATCGCCTGCGTAAGGTCCAGGCACTGCAGACAGAATGGGCCAACTATGCCCAGAGCATGATCGACCTGCAGCGCAGCAGCGGTGATTACCGCGGCGCGGTGAAGAAGGGGCGTGGCAAACGGTTGACGGACGAGATCCGCACGACCTTCGAAGACATCGTCGAAACCGAGCAGCAGTTGCGCGCCGAGCGCAACGAGCAGGTGCGCACCACGACGCTCTGGAGCATTGCCCTGTATTTGCTCTTCGTCGCGGCCATCAGCGGGTTGCTGGCCTACGTGGGGCGGCGCGATCTGTTGGCCCTGTCGAGCAACTACAGCGCGAGCCTGAAAGTCCAGCAAGAAAGCGCCCTGCATCTGGAAAAGCAGGCGTGGTTGCGCAACGGCCAGACTCAACTGGCCGAGCAGGTGCTCGGCCAACTGACGCTGAATCTTTTGGGGCGCAACATTCTGCAGTTCTGCGCCCAGTACCTGGGCAGCGTCGTTGCCGCACTGTATGCGCGGGAGGAAAACGGCGTGCTCAAGCGCATCGCCACCTATGGCATGTCCCGGGAAGACGACGAACAGCACCAGATGGTCATGGACGGCGAAGGCATCGTCGGGCAGGCCGTGCGCCAAGGGCGGCTCATCCGTCTGGATGACGTGCCAAGTGATTACCTCAAGGTCAGCTCAGGGCTCGGCCAAGGGCTGCCCAACTGCGTGATGGTGGTGCCGACCCGTGACGACGACCGCATCAATGGTGTCATCGAGCTGGGCTTCCTGCGTCCCCTGACCGGGCGGGACATCGAGTTGCTGGAACTGGTGGCCGGCAATATCGGCACCTCCATCGAAGCGGCCCGTTACCGTCAGCGTCTGCAGGAAGTATTGGCCGAAACCCAGCAACTCAACGAAGAGTTGCAGGTGCAGCAGGAAGAACTCAAGACGGCCAACGAAGAGCTCGAGGAACAGTCGCGCATCCTCAAGGAATCCCAGGCCCACCTGGAAGCCCAGCAGCAGGAACTGGAGCAGACCAACGAGCAGTTGGCCGAGCAGCGCGACGCCATGGACCAGAAGAACAGCGAGTTGAACCTGGCCCAGATCCAGTTGCAGGAGCGCGCCGAAGAGCTGCAGCGTTCGAGCAAGTACAAGTCCGAGTTTCTCGCCAACATGTCCCATGAGCTGCGCACGCCGCTCAACAGTTCGTTGATCCTGTCCAAGCTGCTGGCGGAAAACCCGCAGAGGAACCTCAGCGACGAACAGGTCAAGTTTGCCGAATCGATCTACTCCGCCGGCAATGACTTGCTGAACCTGATCAACGACATCCTGGACATTTCCAAGGTCGAGGCCGGAAAACTCGAGGTGCGCCCGGAAAACACCAGCGTGCCTCGCCTGGTCGAAGGGCTGCGGGACATGTTCAAGCCGCTGGCGGCGGACAAGGGCCTGAGTTTCGAGGTGCAGTTGCAGCCTGACGCGCCGTCGATGCTGTATACCGATCGCCAGCGCCTTGAGCAGGTGCTCAAGAACCTTTTGTCCAACGCGGTGAAGTTCACCGAGCAGGGCTCCGTCTGCCTGACCATCACCGGCCAGCCCGGCTCGGGTATCGCGTTCATGGTGCGCGACTCGGGGATCGGCATCGCCGCCGACCAGCAGCAGAGTATTTTCGAGGCGTTCCGCCAGGCCGACGGCACCACCAATCGGCGTTACGGCGGCACCGGCCTGGGGCTGTCGATTTCCCGCGACCTGGCGACGTTGCTCGGCGGCTCGATCTCGGTCTCCAGCGAGCCGGGGCAGGGCAGTGTGTTCACGCTGGTGATGCCTGGGCGTTATGTCGAGCCAGGGGAGGCGCCTGTCAAACCGATGGCGTTCACCCTGACGACCACTGCCCCGGCCCATTTGCCGGCTCCGACACTGGTCGCCGAGGTGGAAACCCCTGTGCCGCAATTTGCCGATGACCGGGACAAGGCGCCTTTCGCTACCCGTTGCATTCTGGTTATCGAAGACGAACCAAAGTTTGCCCGGATCCTGTTCGATCTGGCCCATGAACTGGGCTATCAGTGCCTGGTCGCCCATGGCGCTGACGAAGGCTTTGACCTGGCCTTGCAACTGAGCCCGGACGCGATCCTGCTGGACATGCGTTTGCCGGACCATTCCGGGCTGACCGTGTTGCAGCGGCTCAAGGAGCAGGCCCAGACCCGGCACATCCCGGTGCACGTCATTTCCGTCGAGGACCGCGTCGAAGCGGCGATGCACATGGGCGCGATCGGTTATGCCGTCAAACCGACGACCCGAGAAGAGCTCAAGGACGTTTTCGCGCGCCTGGAAGCCAAGCTGACCCAGAAGGTCAAGCGCGTGCTGCTGGTGGAAGACGATGACTTGCAGCGCGACAGCATTACCCGGCTGATCGGCGACGATGATATCGAGATCACCGCGGTCGGCCTGGCCCAGCAGGCCCTGGACCTGCTGCGCACGCATGTCTATGACTGCATGATCATCGACCTCAAGCTGCCGGATATGCTCGGCAATGACTTGCTCAAACGCATGTCCAGCGAAGAGATCTGCTCGTTTCCGCCGGTGATCGTCTACACCGGGCGCAACCTGACCCGTGATGAAGAAGCCGAACTGCGCAAATACTCGCGCTCGATCATCATCAAGGGCGCGCGCTCGCCGGAACGCTTGCTGGACGAAGTCACACTCTTTCTGCACAAAGTCGAATCGCGGTTGTCCCATGAACGACAGCGGATGCTGCAGACCGCCCGCAGCCGCGACAAGGTTTTCGAAGGCCGCAAGGTGCTGCTGGTGGACGACGACGTGCGCAACATTTTTGCACTGACCAGCGCCCTGGAGGCGAAAGGCGCCGTCGTGGTCATCGGCCGTAACGGTTACGAAGCGATCGAACGGCTGAACGAAGTCGAGGATATCGATCTGGTGCTGATGGACGTGATGATGCCCGAGATGGACGGCTTTGAAGCCACCGCGCTGATCCGCAAGGACCCGCGCTGGCGCAAGTTGCCGATCATCGCCGTGACCGCCAAGGCCATGAAGGATGACCAGGAGCGTTGCCTGGCGGCGGGCTCCAACGATTACCTGGCCAAGCCGATCGACCTGGATCGCCTGTTCTCACTGATTCGCGTGTGGTTGCCGAATATGGAAAGAATCTAGTGGAACGAAACACTGACATCGAACTTCGTTTGTTGATCGAAGCGATCTATCTGAAGTACAGCTACGACTTTCGTGACTATTCCGGCGCCTCCATCAAGCGCCGGGTCCTGCATGCGTTGAATCAGTTCGAATGCAAGACCATCTCGGCCTTGCAAGAGCGCGTACTGCACGACCCGAGCGCGTTCATGCAATTGCTCCAACTGCTGACGATTCCGGTCAGCGAGATGTTTCGCGACCCTGCGCACTTCCTGGCCATTCGCGAGGAAGTGGTGCCGCTGCTCAAGACGTATCCCTCGATCAAGATCTGGATCGCCGGCTGCAGCACCGGTGAAGAGGTCTACTCGATGGCGATCCTGCTGCACGAAGAAGGGCTGTTGGACCGCACCCTGATCTACGCCACGGACATCAATCCGCGTTCACTGGAGAAAGCCAAGCAAGGCATTTTTTCCTTGGAGAATGTGCGGGCCTACACCCAGAATTACCAGCTCGCCGGAGGCCGGCGTTCGTTTGCCGACTACTACACGGCCGCCTACGATTACGCCATGTTCGACAAAACCCTGCGTCAGAATGTGACCTTTGCCGATCACAGCCTTGCGACGGACAGCGTGTTTTCCGAAACTCAGTTGATTTCATGTCGTAACGTATTGATTTATTTTAATAAAAAGCTGCAAGATCGCGCATTTGGACTGTTTCATGAGTCCCTCTGCCATCGTGGTTTCCTGGTGTTGGGCAGTAAGGAAACACTGGATTTTTCGGCTTTCGGCAAGCAGTTCGAGCCGTTGGTCAAACAGGAACGGATCTATCGCAAGTTATGAGCCCAATGACGGACAGATCCAGGCCCCTGATCGAGGCCATCGTAGTCGGCGCTTCCGCCGGAGGCGTCGAGGCGCTGCTCAACATCTTCACGCCGCTGCGCAAGGGCTTCAGCCTGCCTGTCCTCGTGGTGCTGCATTTGCCCGACGAACGTAACAGCCAGTTGGCCCAGGTGTTTCGTCATCGCCTGGCAATACCCGTCGAAGAAGCCCGGGACAAGCAGGACATACGCCCGGGCACGTTGTATGTCGCAACGCCCGGTTATCACCTGTCGATCGAGGCTGATCGCAGCCTGTCACTGAGCCTAGAAGCGCCGGTGCACCATTCGCGGCCATCGATCGACGTGTTGTTCGAGTCAGCCGCCGATGTCTATGGTCCTCGTCTGCTGGCAGTGGTCCTGACCGGTGCCAACAATGACGGCGCCAGGGGGTTGGCCAGGGTGAAAGAGCTGGGCGGCATCACCGTCGTACAGGATCCGAAGGAGGCACAGGTTTCCACCATGCCCGAAGCGGCGATTACGTTGCATGAGCCCGACCATATCCTAACTTTACAGGGCATCGGCCAGTTGCTGGCCGGGCTGGAATGAACCACATGCCAAGAGATATTCAAGCCAAACTGCTGATCGTCGACGATCTGCCTGAGAATCTGTTGGCCCTGGAAGCGCTGATCAAGCGCGAGGACCGCGAGGTCTTCAAGGCCTTGTCGGCGGATGAAGCGCTGTCGCTGCTGTTGCAACACGACTTTGCCCTGGCGATCATTGATGTGCAGATGCCGGGCATGAACGGATTCGAATTGGCCGAGCTGATGCGCGGCACGGAAAAGACCCGCAGCATCCCGATCATTTTTGTCAGCGCCGCCGGCCGCGAGCGCAACTATGCATTCACCGGCTATGAAAGCGGCGCGGTGGATTTCCTGCACAAGCCGCTGGACACCCACGCGGTCAAAAGCAAGGTCAGCGTGTTCGTCGAGCTCTATCGCCAGCGCAAGGCGATGAAGGAACAGGTGCTAGCTCTCGAGCAGAGTCGCCGGGAGCAGGAGCAATTACTCCAGCAGTTGCAAGCCACCCGTGGCGAGCTCGAGCAGGCGGTGCGTATGCGGGACGATTTCATGTCCATCGTCGCCCATGAGGTTCGTACGCCGCTTAACGGCCTGATCCTGGAAACGCAGTTGCGCAAGATGCACTTGGCGCGCGACAACGCCTCGGCGTTCACCCTGGAAAAGATCAAGGCGATGGTTGAACGTGATGAGCGCCAGATCAAGAGCCTGATCCGCTTGATCGAGGACATGCTGGACGTGTCCCGGATTCGCACCGGGAAGTTGTCCATCCGTCCGACCCGCTTCAACCTGACGGCGCTGGTGGAGAACCTGCTGCGCAACTTCCAGCCGCAGATCGCTGCCGCCGAATGCTCCGTGAGTTGTACCGCCGAGCCTATGGTGGAAGGGCACTGGGATGAGTTTCGCATCGAGCAGGTAGTCTCGAACCTGCTGACCAACGCGTTGCGTTATGGCAGCAAGAGTTCGATCGAGGTGCGCGTCTACCAGACGCCCGACCACGCCTGCATCGAAGTGCAGGATCACGGTATCGGAATCAGCGAAGAGAACCAGAAACGCATCTTCCAGCAGTTCGAGCGGGTATCGTCCAAGGCCGCCACCGCTGGCCTGGGGCTTGGCTTGTTCATCTCCGAGCAGATTGTCACTGCCCATGGCGGTATCATCACGGTCAATAGCCGCCTCAACGAAGGGGCGTTGTTTCGCGTTTGTCTGCCTTTTCAGAAAACTGGCGAACGGACGCAACCTCTGAGTGGCCCCAAGGTCGTATCAGCAGCTATTGATCCAACAAAGGCTTCTCATGAGTGAAGATGCGCAAGACGTTGTACTGATTGTCGAGGATGATCCGTCGATCCTGATGGTGCTGTCGGCCTACCTGTCTGGCGAAGGATACCGGGTGCTCCAGGCTGAAAACGGCGAGCAGGCGTTCGAGATTCTGGCGAGCAAGCCTCACCTGGACATGATGATTACCGACTTCCGTCTGCCGGGGGGGATTTCCGGGGTGCAGATCGCCGAGCCTGCGGTGAGGTTGCGTCCGGACCTGAAGGTCATCTTTATCAGTGGGTATGCTCAGGAAGTGCGCGAGACCGATAGCCCCATCACGCGTAAGGCGCCGATTCTGGACAAGCCGTTTGATCTGGATGTGTTGCAGAAGATCATGCAGGGGATGTTGTCGTAATTCAGCCGGTTGTTTGGGCTTCAATGGGTGTATATCCGTTTCTTCGGTAACGGCTACTTAGGGTTCCGCCCTTACGGCGGGTCACTTTTTTCAGACGCCAAAAAAGTAACCAAAAAGGCTTTGCCCCACCACTCGGTGCCTCGCCAAGGCTCGGCATGCCCTCACTCCGGCATTGCTCCGTGGGCCCGCCGCGAAGGGCCGTCCCTGGCCCAGCGCGGCTATCCCGGCATCCATGCCGGGATGCCCACTCCACAATACCTGCGTTCGGCCAGCGTGGTTAACGGGGCGCTGAGATCAACATCAAAAGCACAGCAAGAGCAAGAGCAAGAGCAACAGCGGGTACATGCAAGCATTTGCGTAGCTGACCCACCGCTATCGCGAGCAAGCTCGCTCCCACATTGGATTTTCGACAGGCCCAGATTTCACGGCCACAGGAATCCCTTGTGGGAGCGAGCCTGCTCGCGAAGGGTCCAGTCCAGCCAACATCTGTATTGAATGACACTCAGTCTTCGCGAGCAGGCTCGCTCCCACATTGGATTTTGGACAGACACAGGCCTCACGGCACACAGCAATCCCTGTGGGAGCGAGCCTGCTCGCGAAAGGGCCAGTCCATCCAACATCATCATTGACTGACCCACCGCTATCGCGAGCAGGCTCGCTCCCACATTGGATTTTGAGCAGACACAGGCCTCACGGCACACAGCAATCCCTGTGGGAGCGAGCCTGCTCGCGAAGGGGCCAGTCCATCCAACATCATCATTGACTGACCCACCGCTATCGCGAGCAGGCTCGCTCCCACATTGGATTTTGAGCAGACACAGGCCTCACGGCACACAGCAATCCCTGTGGGAGCGAGCCTGCTCGCGAAGGGGCCAGTCCATCCAACATCATCATTGACTGACACTCAGCCTTCGCGAGCAGGCTCGCTCCCACATTGGATTTCGGCAGACACAGGCCTCACGGCACACAGCAATCCCTGTGGGAGCGAGCTTGCTCGCGAAGGGGCCAGTCCATCCAATATCTGCATTGAATGACACTCAGTCTTCGCGAGCAGGCTCGCTCCCACATTGGATTTTGGGTAGACACAGGCCTCACTGCACACAGCAATCCCTGTGGGAGCGAGCCTGCTCGCGAAGGGGCCAGTCCAGCCAACATCTGTATTGACTGGCACTCAGTCTTCGCGAGCAGGCTCGCTCCCACATTGGATTTCGGCAGACACAGGCCTCACGGCACACAGCAATCCCTGTGGGAGCGAGCTTGCTCGCGAAGGGGCCAGTCCATCCAACATCATCATTGGCTGACCCACCGCTATCGCGAGCAGGCTCGCTCCCACATTGGATTATGGGCAGACACAGGCCTCACGGCACACAGCAATCCCTGTGGGAGCGAGCTTGCTCGCGAAGGGGTCAAACCTTGATCATCTCCCGCACCTTCGCCGTCAACAGATCAAACGTGAACGGCTTGGTGATCATCTGCATGCCAGGGTCGAGGAAACCACCGCGCACCGCCGCGTGCTCGGCGTAACCGGTAATGAACAGCACTTTCAGATCGGGGCGGATCTGCCGGCCGATTTCGGCCAGTTGCCGCCCATTCATGCCGGGCAGGCCCACATCGCTGATCAACAGGTCGATGCGCTGGTTCGATTGCAGGATCGGCATCGCCGCGTTTGCGTCGCCGGCCTCGACGAAGGCGTAGCCCAACTCGCTCAGCACTGCGCTGACCAACACTCGCACCGCCGCATCATCTTCGACGATGAGCACGGTTTCGCCATCCTGCGCATAAGGCGCCTGCTGGGTGGCGACGGCCGGTTCGTGTATCTCCTCGCCCACAAAGCGCGGCAGATAAAGGTTCACGGTGGTGCCTTTGTCGACCTCGCTGTCGATGGTCACGTGGCCACGGGACTGCTTGCTGAAGCCATAGATCATCGAAAGACCCAGGCCGGTGCCCTGGCCGATCGGCTTGGTCGTGAAGAAAGGATCGAACGCACGATGCATCACCGATTCCGGCATGCCGCATCCGCTATCCTGCACGCTTAACACCACGTAGTCCCCGGGCTCAAGGTTGGTGTAGGCGTCGGTGAAGCCGGTGTCCAGGTAACGATTGAACGTCTGCACCAGCAGTTTGCCGCCACCGGGCATCGCATCGCGAGCGTTGAGTACCAGGTTGAGCAGGGCGCTTTCAAGTTGATTGGGGTCGGCTTCGGCGATCCAGAGTTGCTCGTCCAGTTGCATTTCCAGGCGGATGCTCTCGTTGAGGCTGCGCTGCAGCAGCTCGCCCATGGACAATACGAGCGTGTTCATTTGCACAGCCTTGGAGTCCAGCGATTGCCGCCGGGAAAAGGCCAGCAGCCGATGCGTCAGTCCTGCCGCCCGGTTGGCCGAGGTCACGCCCAGGTCGATCAGGCTGTCCAGGTCTTCGGTGCGGCCGCGGGCCAGGCGTCGGCGCAGCAATTCGAGGCTGCCGATGATGCCGGTGAGCATGTTGTTGAAGTCATGGGCGATGCCGCCGGTCAATTGGCCGACTGCTTCCATTTTCTGCGACTGGCGCAGGGCTTCTTCGTTATGACGCAGCTGGGCGGTGCGCTCCTCCACCTGTTGTTCCAAGGTTTCGAGGGTCGTTTGCAGGCGCAGCTCGCTGTTGCTCAGGTCGATCAGCCGGTCCCGCGCTTCGTATTGCCTGCGGCGTCCGCGCAACGCGGTGGTCACCAGGCTGACGAGCGTCACCGGATGGAACGGACGCTCCAGGAACGTCACGTTGCCCAGCTGCACGCCGATGCGTGCCACCGGGTTCTGCTCCGGGCCACCGTGATGAGTCAGCAGGACAATTGGCAAGTCGGACCAGGCCGGCTGCTGTTCGATGTGCTGGAACAGGGTTTCCAGATCCGGTCCGACCAGGGCTTCCGATGAAATCACCAAAAGGCCTGCGCCTTGCCCCAATTCTTCGCATAAATGGCCCAGATGACTGCAAACGAGGCCGTTGAAACCGGCTTCCTTGAGAATCATCAGGGCAATCTGGCTGTCCCGTCCGAGCGGCGCGAGAATCAACGCCCGCTCGGACAGTGGCTCGGCCGACGTCACGGAGTCTCATCCTCAAGCAACGGGTTGTCCGCGCCCATATAGGTCGGTACGCCGCGCAACACGCCCTGGAATGCTTCCAGCGGTTGGCCGATGGTCATGCCCTGCGTGCTGATGCGATATTCACGGATAGTCGACTCATGGGCGCCGGTGCGCTTCTTGATAACGGAAACCGCCCGGCGAACCTTGCCCAGCGCTTCGAAGTAACGCAGCAGGATGACGGTGTCGGCGAGGTAGGTAATGTCCACTGGCGCCTGCATGTCGCCCACCAGCCCGTGTTGCGCGACGGTCATGAAGGTCGCCGCGCCTTTGCGGTTGAGGTAGAGCAACAGCTCATGCATATGCAAGACCAGGGCGTTTTCTTCCGGCATGGCGGCCTGGTAGCCGTTGATGCTGTCGATCACCACGGTTTTGATGTTGCCGTCACTGACACAACGCCGCACACGATGGGAAAACTCACCCGGAGACAGCTCCGCGGCGTCGACCTGCTCGATCAGCAGGTTGCCGGTTTTTTGCAATTCGTGCAGATCGATGCCGATGTTTTTCATGCGCTCGAACAGCAGCCCCAGCTCTTCGTCGAAGATGAACAGCGCGGCTTTTTCTCCGCGCAGCACGGCGGCAGCAGCGAAGATCAATGCGATGAGCGATTTGCCGGTACCGGCCGGACCGAGAATCAGCGTGCTGGAGCCGGTCTCGATGCCACCGCCCAACAGGGCGTCCATTTCGGCGATGCCGCTGGACAGCTGTTGACGCAAGTACTGGCCACGATGCTCGGCGGCCACCAGGCGAGGGAAGACGTGCAGGCCGTCGCTCATGATGGTGAAATCGTGGTAGCCGCCACGGTATTTCTGCCCGCGATACTTGACCACCCGCAGCCGGCGCCGTTCGGCACCGTAGTTGGGGGTCAGTTCCTCGAGGCGAATGACGCCGTGAGCCACGCTGTGCACGGTCTTGTCCAGGGATTCAGTGGTCAGGTCATCCAGGAGCAGGACCGTGGCGTCATAACGCACGAAGTAGTGTTTGATCGCGAGGATCTGCCGACGATAGCGCAGAGAGCTCTGCGCCAGCAGCCGGATCTCCGAAAGGCTGTCCAGCACGACCCGGGTCGGCTTGATGCGCTCCACCACTTCGAAGATCTGCCGGGTCGCTTCCCCCAGTTCCAGGTCGGAGGAATACAGCAGGCTCTGTTGCTGATCGGCGTTGAGCAGGCTCTCGGGCGGGGTCAGCTCGAAGATGTGGATGCTCTCATCGAGCGTCCATCCATGGGAGGCCGCGCCCTGACGCAATTCACGCTCGGTTTCCGACAGCGTGATATACAACGAGCGTTCGCCGGCCTTGGCGCCGGCCATCAGGAAATGCAACGCGACCGTGGTTTTACCGGTACCCGGCTCTCCCTCTAGGAGAAACACGTGACCCCGGGACAAACCACCGGAAAGGACATCGTCCAGCCCTTCGATCCCGGTGGCGGCTTTTGCGCTGATCGACTCGTTAGATGTAATCAAAAATAACCCTCTCATGACTAGGGAAGTGGGCAGCAGGCGGGGTATCGCCTGAAAATGAACTGCCTGAACACTTGACCTTTGGCAGTGATGGCGGTTCCGCTTCCTTTGACAAAACGCGCACTGCTGCACAACTTTCCACCCGCGCAAATGGGCCTACAGGCCTTGTTGTATCGCCGGGTCGTCGGGGTTCAGTTGTTCCAGTTGGGCCAATAAAACCTGGACATGCTGCAACTGACCGGTCTCCTTCCAATAATTGATCAGCAATACCCGCGCCTTGCGATCGGCGGGGTAGCGCTGGACGATTTCCTGTAGCTGCTTCTGCGCGGCTTCCACCTCCTGCTCGGCGTGCAAAGTGGTCGCCAGGTCATAGCGGTAGTGCCGGTTCTCAGGCTCAAGCTCCACCGCTTTGGCCAGGCCAAGCACGGCGTATTCGGTCTGCCCGTGCTGGAGCAGCCACATGCCCAGCGCATGTTGCAGATAAGCCGATGCCGGCTGGGTTTGCAACTGCCGGGCGAGTAGTTGGCGTGCAGCTTCGGCCTGGCCTTGTCGGTCCAGCACATCGACCTGCATGACCAGCGCCGGCAGGTTGTCCGACTGCAGGCGCAGGGCCTGCTCCAGCGCCTGCTGGGCTTTTTTCAGATCAGCGTTATGCAGGTACAGCCGGGCGAGCTGATAGAGCGACTCGGTGGTGGGCGGAGCGTCGTTGAGTACCTGCTTCCAGGTGTCGGCGGCGATCTGCATCGCGCCGAAATACAGGCCCAATTCATCTGGCGAAAGACCCAGCAGGGCATTCACGGCGGCAAACCGGACGTCCGGCTCGTTGTCCTCCAGGAGCGGGCCGAGCAGCAGGCTGCGCTGGGCGTTCGGTACCAGCCCGACGATGCTGTCGATGGCCGCGCGGCGCACCTGCGGCGATTCGCTGTGCAAGTCCGCTTGCGCCAGTTTCAGGGCCTGGGGGCTCGGGTAGTTGGGCAGCTCGGCGTGCAAGCGTACGCGGCGCTTGGGTGAGAGGTCCGGGCGTCCCAGTTGCTGGTAAAGCATCCGCGCCGCGCCGGGCTGCCCGTTGCGGGCGTTGTCCAGGGCCTCACTGTAACCACGCTTGATTGCTTCGGGGATTTGCGGCGTGGTGCTGCGTAGCCATATCGCGACGAGACCGATGACCAGGACGATGGCGAGGCTGAGGAGCAGATAGCGGCGAGACGAGGACATTCAGGTAATCCATAACCAGAAGCGTGAAGTGTCGCAAGCTTCGGTCAGGTCCGGGCTTGAGTCAAACCTGAATGGCGGTGAAGGACCTGTGGGAGCGAGCCTGCTCGCGATGGCGGTGGGGCAGGCAATGACATTTCATCGCCAGGAACCCGATATATCAGACAACCCTGTGGCGAGGGAGCTTGCTCCCGCTGGCCGGCAAAGCCGGCCCTGGCTGTCTTCAGGCAGACCGCGTCAGCCGGTTTTGCGACTGCTGCGCAGCCGAGCGGGAGCGAGCTCCCTCGCCACGGGGTATCTGGGCTGGCCTCATTGCGAGCAGGCTCGCTCCCACAACAGGCTTTTCCAAGAGCGCTGGTCGATAAACAAAAAAGCCCCGCGACCGAATGAGACGCGGGGCAAAGGGATTGGTTGGTTGCGGCCAACCAAAGGAGCTCGGTTGGGGAGGGCTCAGTTGCTGGCGACGGTTTCCGGTTGCCAGCCGCCGCCCAGGGCCTTGTAGATCGCGACGATGCCGCGATAGAGGTCCACTTCGGCCTGGGCCTGGCTGTCCTCGGCGGCGAGGCGTTCACGCTGGGCGTCGAGCAGCACGAGGAAGTCCTCGGTGCCTTCGCGGTAGCGAATCTCGGCCAGGTCGGCGGCCGCGCGGCTCGATTCGCTCTGGCGGATCAGCGAGATCAGCCGCTGTTGGCGTTTGCCGTAATCGCTGAAGGCGTTTTCCGATTCTTCCAGGGCCAGCAGCACTTGCTGTTCATAGTTCGCCAGGGCGCCATCAGCCTCGGCGCTGGCACCGCGCAAGCGCGCTCGCACACTGCCCAGGTCGAACGCGGCCCAGGTAATGCTTGGGCCCAGCGCCCAGGCATCGGCCGCCGAGGAACCGATTTGCGAACCGCGTCCGGCGGTGAAGCCGAGGAAACCGCTGAGGCTGACCCTTGGGAACAGGTCGGCCTTGGCCACGCCGATGCGCGCCGTGGCAGCCGCCAGTTGACGTTCGGCACTCAGGACATCTGGACGGCGTTGCAGCAGTTGTCCGGGGTCGCCAATCGGCAGTGCCTTGGCAATCGCCGGCAGCTGTTTAGGGCTCAGGTCCACGCTCAGCTTGTCCGGACGCTCGCCCAGCAATGTCGCGATGCGGTTGCGTTGGCGCGCCTGTTCGGCTTGCAGTTGCGGCACGCTGGCTTCCACCGCGGCCAGGCGCGCATCGGCACGCACCACGTCGAGCTGATCGCCGACGCCGGCATCACGCAGGCTTTCGGTGATCTTGCGCGACTCCTGCTGGTTCTGCAGGTTGGCCAGGGCGATTTTTTCACGCAGTTGGGCGCCGCGCAGCTGGCCGTAGGCGTCCACCAGTTCGGCGATCATGCTCACCTGCAACTGATAGAGATCGGCCTCGGCGGCCTGCTGGTCGGCATCGGTCGCTTCCAGGTTGCGCTGGATGCGGCCGAACAGGTCCAGTTCCCAGGCCATGTCCAGGCCCAGGTCATAACGCTCGGAGTTGACCCGGTCGTCGGTCTGCCCCATCGGGTTCTGGCCTTTGCCCAGCTCGCTACTGGCGCGGCTGGTGATGGTCGGCATGGCGTCATTGCTGGCGTCGTCGCGAATCGCCCGGGCGGCCCGCAGGCGGGCGAAGGCCACGCGCAACTCGCGGTTGCCTTCCAGGGAGCGAGTCACCAACGCGTTGAGGGTCGGGTCGTCGAACTGCTGCCACCAGATACCTTCGAACCGGGCGCGGTCGAAGTTCTTCTGGCCGGCGGCGCCGTCGGTGGCGGTGGTGATATTCGCCGCCTCCGTTTTCGGTGCCTGGTAGTCCGGGCCCACGGCGCAGGCGCTTAACGCCAGGACCAGCAGGCTCGGCACGAACGCTTTCAAACTCATTGTTGCGCCTCCAGTTTCAAGGCCCGGGCCGCTTTGCGGGCCTCGCTGCGCTCGACGAAGTTACGGATCAATACGTAGAACACCGGGGTCAGCAGCAAGCCGAAGAAGGTCACCCCAAGCATGCCCGAGAACACCGCGACACCCATGGCGTGGCGCATTTCCGCACCGGCGCCGCTGGAGAACACCAGGGGCACCACGCCCATGATGAAGGCGAAGGAGGTCATCAGGATCGGCCGCAGACGCAGACGGCAGGCTTCCAGTACCGCAGCCAGCGGAGTCATGCCTTCGAGCTGTTTATCCTTGGCGAACTCGACGATCAGAATCGCGTTCTTACAGGCCAGCCCCACCAGTACGATCAAGCCGATCTGGGTGAAGATGTTGTTGTCGCCACCGGAGAGAATCACCCCGGTAATCGCCGACAGCAGCGTCATCGGTACGATCAGGATCACCGCCAGCGGCAGGCTCCAGCTTTCGTATTGAGCGGCGAGCACCAGGAACGCCAGCAGTACGCAGAGCGGGAACACGAACAGTGCGGTGTTGCCCGAAAGAATCTGCTGGTACGTCAGGTCGGTCCACTCGTAGGTCATGCCGTTGGGCAATTCGTCCTTGAGCAGTTTCTCGATGGCTTTTTCAGCCTGGCCGGAGCTGTAGCCCGGGGCGGCGGCACCGTTGATTTCAGCGGTGATGAAGCCGTTGTAGTGCATCACGCGGTCCGGCCCCGAGGTGTCGCTGACCTTGATGAAGGTCGCCAGCGGGATCATCTCGCCACGGTTGTTGCGCACCTTGAGCTGGCCAATCTGGTCCGACTCGAGGCGGAACTGCTGCTCGGCCTGGACGTTGACCTGGTAGGTACGGCCGAAGCGGTTGAAGTCGTTGGCATACAGCGAGCCCAGATAGATCTGCAGGGTGTCGAAGATGTCGCTGACGGCTACGCCGTGGGTCTTGGCTTTTTCACGGTCGATGGCGGCATCGACCTGAGGCACGTTCACCGTGTAGCTGGTGAACAACCCGGCCAGTTCCGGCACGTTGTGGCTCTTGGTGATGATGTTCATGGTTTCTTTGTACAGCTCGTCGTAACCCAGGTTGCCCCGGTCTTCGATTTGCAGGCGGAAACCACCGATCGTACCCAGGCCCTGTACCGGCGGCGGCGGGAAGATCGCCATGTAGGCTTCCTGGATTTCCGAATACTGGCCGTTCAACGCACCGGCGATTGCACCGGCCGACATGCTCGGGTCCTTGCGCTCATCGAAGGGCTTGAGGGTGACGAAGACGATGCCGGCGTTCGGGCTGTTGGTGAAGCCGTTGATCGACAGACCCGGGAAGGCCACCGCGCTTTCAACGCCCGGCTGCTTGAGGGCCATCTCGGACATGCGCTTGATCACATCCTCGGTGCGGTCCAGGCTCGCGGCGTCCGGCAGTTGCGCGAAGGCCACCAGGTATTGCTTGTCCTGGCCAGGTACGAAACCGGTCGGCGTGCTGGAAAAACCAAAGAAGGTCAGTACCATCAAGCCTGCGTAAAGGATCAGGGCAATGCCGCTGCTGCGGATCACGCGGCCGACGGCGCCTACATAGCTGTGGCTGGCACGGTCGAAGAAGCGGTTGAACGGTCGGAACAGCCAGCCGCCGAAAATCTTGTCGAGGAACCGCGAGAAACGGTCCTTGGGCGCGTCATGGCTCTTGAGCAATACCGCGGCCAGGGCTGGCGACAGGGTCAGCGAGTTGAACGCCGAGATCACCGTCGAGATGGCAATGGTCAAGGCAAACTGTTTGTAGAATTGCCCGGTCAAGCCGCTGATGAAGGCGGCGGGAACGAACACCGCGCAGAGTACCAGCGCCGTTGCGATGATCGGCCCGGTCACTTCACCCATGGCGCGCTTGGTGGCTTCCACCGGCGTGAGCCCAAGGCCGATGTTCCGCTCGACGTTCTCCACCACCACGATGGCATCGTCCACGACGATACCGATGGCCAGTACCAGCCCGAACAGCGACAGCGCGTTGAGCGAGAAGCCGAACAGGTGCATGACCGCGAATGTACCGATCAGTGATACCGGCACCGCCACCAGCGGGATGATCGAGGCGCGCCAGGTCTGCAGGAACAGGATCACCACGAGCACCACGAGGATCAGCGCTTCGAACAGGGTATGCACTACCGCTTCGATGGAGCCGCGCACAAAGATCGTCGGGTCGTAGACGATGCTGTAGTCCATGCCGGCCGGGAAGCCTTTCTTCAGCTCCTCCATTTTCTCGCGCACATCGTTGGAAATCTGGATGGCGTTGGAGCCTGGGCGCTGGAAGATCGGGATCGCCACCGCCGGCTGGTTGTCGAGCAACGAGCGCAGGGCGTATTGGCTGGAACCCAGCTCCACCCGGGCGATGTCTTTCAGGCGAGTGATTTCACCATTGGCGCCGGAACGGATGATGATGTTCTCGAACTCTTCTTCGCTGACCAGGCGACCCTGGGTGTTGACCGAGAGTTGGAACGCCTGGGCATTCGGCGCTGGAGGTGCGCCCAGGGCACCGGCGGCAACCTGGCGGTTCTGCTCGCGGATCGCCGTGACAACGTCGGTAGCGGTCAGGTTGCGCGACGCGGTCTTGTTCGGATCCAGCCAGACCCGCAGCGAATAATCACCCATGCCGAACAACTGCACATCACCGACGCCGCCGAGGCGCGCCAGCTCATCCTTGATGTTGAGCAAGGCGTAGTTGGACAGATAAAGCATGTCGTAGCGTTTGTCCGGCGAGGTCAAGTGCACGACCATCGTCAGGTCGGGCGACGCCTTGTCCACCGTGATGCCGATCCGGGTCACTTCCTCCGGCAACTTGGGCTCGGTGCGGGTGACGCGGTTCTGCACCTGCACCTGGGCGTTGTCCAGGTCAGTGCCCAGGGCGAAGGTGATGGTCAGGGTGATCTTGCCGTCGGCGGTGGACTGCGAGGACATGTAGAGCATGTTCTCGACACCGGTAATGGCTTGTTCCAGAGGCGCGGCTACGGTTTCACCGATGACCTTGGGGTTGGCACCGGGGAAGTTGGCGCGCACGACCACGGTCGGCGGCACGACTTCAGGGTATTCGCTGATCGGCAACTGGAACAGCGAGATCGCGCCGGCGATCAGGATCAGCAGCGAGAGCACCGCTGCGAAGATCGGCCGCGAAATGAAGAACTGGGAAAATTTCATCTTGGGTTCAGTCCCTTAGCCGCGTGGGGACGCAGAGGCCAGTTTGCCTGCCGAGCCGGACGCTGCCTTGTTGGGCGCGACCTGGGGCAGGTTGCTGGCTTCGAGCGCTTTACGTTGTTGTGCCAGGGCGGCGAGGGTTTGCTCGCTGGCCATCGGCACGGTTTCAGGCGTGACCGGCGAACCCGGACGGGCCCGCTGCAGTCCCTTGACGATAATGGTGTCGTCCTTGCTCAGGCCGTTGCGCACGATACGCAGGCCTTCGATTTTCGGCCCCAGCTCGACGGCGCGGTACGCCGGCTTGTTGTCGGCGTCCATCACCAGCACGAATTTCTTGCCCAGGTCGGTGCCGACGGCTTCGTCGTTGATCAGCACGGCGGAGTAGGTGCCGCTGCCCACCAGTTTCAGTCGGGCGTACAGGCCAGGGGTGTAGGCGCCGTCCTTGTTGTCGAACACCGCGCGGCCACGGATGGTGCCGGTCTGCGGGTTGACCTGGTTGTCGACGAAGTTCATCTGGCCCAGGTGCGGGTTGCCTTCCTCGTTGGACAGGCCCATGTAGACCGGCGTGGCCTGGCCGCGCTGGCCCTGGCGGGCGAGTTGGGTGTACTTGAGGAAGACGCGCTCGTCGGCGTCGAAGTAGGCGTAGACCTTGTCGGTGGAGACCACGCTGGTCAGCGGCGTGACGTCGGCGGTCACCAGGTTGCCGGCGGTGATTTCCGCCCGGCTGACACGGCCGTTGATGGGCGAGGTGACCCGGGTGAAGCTCAGGTTCAGCTTGGCCAGGTCCAGTTGCGCCTGGATGCCTGCCACGGCGGCGCGGGCTTCCTGGGCTGCGGTGGTGCGCGAATCCGCCAGTTCAGCGGAAATCGCATTGCTCAAGCGCAGGCGTTCGCCGCGCTGGGCCTCGTTCTCGCTGCGGGTCGCGGTGGCACGAGCCTGGGCCAGTTGGGCTTCGAGACGACGCACTTCAGCCTGGAACGGGCGCGGGTCGATCTGGAACAGCAGGTCGCCTTTCTTGACCAGCGCGCCTTCGGTGAAGGCCACTTCATCGATCTGCCCGGAAACGCGCGGGCGGATCTCGACGGTTTCCGGCGCTTCGAGGCGCCCGGTGAACTCGTCCCATTCGTTGACGGGTTGCTCCAGTACCTTGGCCACACTGACTTTGGCCGCCGGCATCGAAGCTGCCGTGTCGGGGGTCTTGCCGCACGCGCTGATCACCAGCACTGCCAACAGTGCCAGGGGAAAGCGCAATTTAGAAAGTGAATGTTCCATGGATAGCATCCGCCAAGTGTATTGAGATGGGCGGATGATGCGTGGCAAGGCTGAAAGGAACGAATCGAATGAAGCAAAGGTAACTATCATTCGGAATGATATAAGCCATTGATGAGCCATGGCATACGGCAACGGTGCAGTGGATCGGTGCCAGCCGGCTACTTAGTCAGGCAGGTATACCCCACGTATCCGCTTGATCGTGCCGTCCTTGCGCAGCGCCTCGACGGCCCCACGCAAGTCTTCGACGATTTTTTCGGAACAGCGCCTGGAACACGCCAGATAGAGGTCGGCGCTGCTGCCAACCGGGCTCATCAGCAGTTTGCGCCTGGACACCTTCGGCCAGATGTAGCGACTCTCCGGAACACCGTTGAACCAGGCATCGATACGTCCCATCAACAGCATCTGGGCAGGGTTGTCACCGATGGCCAGCGGATAGATCTGTTCGTCGCTGAAGCCTTCGGCGCGCAGGATGTCCTCTTGTGCACTGCCCAGGCCGACGCCGATCTTGCGGTAGGTTGCTTTCGCCTGGGCGAAACTGGTGACCTGCCGGTCGAGGCTGAAGAAGGCGCGCTCCATGGGCATGATCGAAGCGATCCAGGTGAAGCGATCCTCGCGCACAGGAATGCGCGACAAGGGAGCTATCAGGTAGTCGTGTTCTTCGCTGACATGTTTTTGTGCCCTTGCCCAAGGCAGCAGGTGGATCTTTGGCGTATAGCCGGCCCGGGTAACCGCCTGCACCGCGACGTCACCGACGATGCCGTACCCCCTGGGGTCGTTGATGAACGTCAGCGGAGGTGCGTCCGGGATGTGCAGCTCGATGACTTGTGGCTCACCGTGCGCTGGTTGGATAACCCATGCCAGCAGTAACAGGCAGAGCCGGGCAAACACTTTGGGACGGCCATTCAATACGCGCGGGATCCGGCTCATGATCGATACTTCAGGCATTAAAAAGGGGGGGGCGCCATCCTACCTGTCCGGCGCCGGGAACATGTCGCAGGCCAATGCACGGAGGCCACGTTTCCCTGACTGGTCAATCGTCTTGCCCGGGCGTCTCTTATTGTCGTCTGGCCTGGGCGCGTGTTCCTGTAGGTATAGATCATCCTGCCGGTAACGGTGGGTTCATGGGGGACGCAAACAGGTTAGTCTATTTTGATGTCGATCAAAATCAAAAATCTTGACGTCTATGATTATGGTCATCATCATAGGTTCGCCCGACACGCACCGATGCCGGGCCAACCAGGCAGCCGAGGAAAACTTCATGACCACCACTAAACCCGTAGCGTTGGTGACTGGCGCTTCGTCCGGCATCGGTGAGGCCATCGCCAACAAGCTGGCATCCGCAGGCTACACCGTCTATGGCACCAGTCGCCGCGGAACCCGCGGTGAGCATCAGCCCTATGCGATGCTGGCGCTGGACGTGACCGACGACGCCAGCGTCGAAGCCGCCGTCGCCGAGCTGCTGCGCCGGGAAGGGCGCATCGATTTGCTGGTCAACAATGCCGGCTTCGGGCTTGCTCCGGCCGCGGCGGAAGAAAGCTCGATCGAGCAGGCCAAGGCTGTCTTCGATACCAATTTCCTCGGTGTCGTGCGTATGACCCGCGCCGTTGTGCCCCACATGCGACGTCAGGGCAGCGGTCGAATCATTAACATCGGCTCCATTCTTGGTGTCGTATCCGTACCTTATGTGGCGCTCTACGTGGCCAGCAAACATGCGGTGGATGGCTATTCCCAAGCGCTGGATCACGAGTTGCGTACCCATGGCATCCGGGTGGTCGTCATCGAGCCCGGCTATACGCGCACGGCCTTCGAAAGCAACAGCCTGCAGGCTGACGCCAAGCTGGACGTGTATGAGGACATTCGGGTTAAGGTAACGAAGGTCGTCAACCAGGCGATGGCGACCGCCGAGGGCCCCGACGTGGTGGCTGACGTGGTGCTCAAGGCTGCTCGCGCCGAGCGGCCGAAGCTGCGTTACACCGCCGGCAAGACAGCCGCGCAGCTGCAGTTCATGCGTCGCTTCGCGCCGGCTGGCGTGCTGGACACGGGCATCCGCAAGGCCCTGCAGCTCGCGTGAATTGCCAGCCGGGCCAGCGCCCGCATTCGCTGCGTTGGCCCCGACCCGCTCAGAATGAAGAGGAAACCAACAATGACCTTCAAAGCGCTGCTTTGCACCAAAACCGCTGACGTGATTTCCACCAGCCTGGTCGACTTCAAGGATGAGGACCTGATGGCCGGCGACGTCACCGTCGCGATCGAGTATTCCACCGTCAATTACAAGGACGCCTTGGCGCTCAGCGGTCGCACACCCGTGATCCGCCAATTTCCGCTGATTCCCGGCATCGACTTTGCCGGCGTTGTCGAAAGCTCCAGTCATGCCGGTTTCCAGGCTGGCGATCGGGTGCTGCTCAACGGCTGGGGGCTGAGCCAGACCCACCACGGCGGCTTTGCCCAGAAGGCGCGCGTGAGCGGCGACTGGCTGGTGAAGGTTCCGGAGGTTTTTTCGACCCGCCAGGCCATGGCCATCGGCACCGCCGGCTACACCGCGATGCTCAGTGTGTTGGCCCTGGAGCATGGCGGCCTGACGCCTGAGCGTGGCGACGTTCTGGTGACCGGCGCCAACGGCGGCGCGGGCTCGGTTGCAATCGCACTGTTGTCCGGCCTGGGCTATCGGGTGATTGCCTCGACCGGCCGTCAGGAAGAAGCCGATTATCTGCGCGATCTAGGTGCCTGCGAGATCATCGATCGCCATACCTTGTCCGAGCCGGGCGCTCCGGTTGCCAAGGAGCGTTGGGCCGGCGTCATCGATTCCGTCGGTAGCCATACCCTGGTCAATGCCTTGGCACAGACTCGATATCGTGGCGTTGTCGCCGCTTTCGGGCTGGCCCAGGGCGCGGATCTGCCCGGCTCGGTGCTGCCCTTCATCCTGCGCAACGTGACCCTTGCCGGTATCGATTCGGTGAACGCTCCGCAAGATGTTCGCCTGCAGGCATGGGCGCGACTGGCCCGGGATCTCGACGTGAACAAGCTCGCCCGGACCACCCAGGTCGTCGGCCTGGCGCAGGTTCCGCAGGTCGCCGCTCAGGTGCTGGAAGGACAGGTGCGTGGGCGTACGGTCGTGGATGTGAACGCATAATCAAGGCTCCCGCGGTGTCCGACGAGGGTTTGCAAAGCCGTCAGAGCATGCGGCGCAGCACGTCGCTTCGGGGATCGCGGTCGAGGAACCGGTGCTTGAGCGCGCCGGCAACGTGCAGCAGGATCAGGCCGAGCAGCGTGTAGGCAAGCACCTTGTGCAGCCACTGGAAGACGACGAACCAATCGTCATTTTTGCCAAGCAGCTCCGGGAGGTTCACGCCAAAGAAGAACACCCCGTCGCTCATCGTGTAGGTGCTCGACATCGAATAGCCCATCAAAGGCACGATCACCAGCAGCGCATACAAGGTACGGTGGGCGAGTCTTGACGAAACCCGTTCATAGCGCGCCAATGATTCCGGCGGCTGCGGCAGCCTGGGGGTTCGCATGCGCAAGACGATCTGGACCAGGACCAGCAAGAATGCCAACACCCCGAACGATTTGTGCCACGGATAATAAAGCTCGTATTTGCTCGCCACCTCGTCATCCAGCCCGGTCATGTGCCAGCCTGCCCAGAGCAGGCCTGCGATGAGCACGGCGCGCGCCCAATGCAGGAGTCGCAGGGACGTAGGATACCGATCAACAGGTGTTTGACTTGCCGGATGCATCGCGGTCTCTCCATCGGTAACAAAAATGCACCTGAGCGACCCTCGGCTAATCAGCGCATCGAGGGTCGCTTGGTCAGTGCAGGGATGGCTGTCAGGTGGGCAGTAATACGGTGATGACTTTCTCTTCGGTGTAGGCCAACGCGCCAGCAAATCCGCCCTCACGGCCAATGCCGCTGGCTTTCACCCCGCCCCACGGCAGGTTGGCATCCAGCGGGCTCCAGCAGTTGACGCCCACGGCGCCGGCCTTCACCGCGCCAGCCACGCGATGCGCCTTTGCCAGGTCATTGGTCCAGACCGTCGCCGCGAGGCCGTAAGCCGAATCGTTGGCCAAGGCTAGAGCCTCGTCTTCGCTGTCGAAAGTGATCACGGTGCCGACCGGGCCGAAGATCTCGTCCCGGGCGATCGCCATGTCATTGCGTGCATTGGCAAAGATGGTCGGTTGGACAAACCAGCCCCTTTCGGGCGTCGATACGCCGCCAGCCAACAGCGTGGCACCTTGCTCGATACCCAGTTGGATGTACCGGTTGACGCGCTCGAACTGGGCTTTTTTGGCCACGGGGCCCATCTGTACGTCGGCTTGCCGAGGATCACCGACCTTGACCGCCCGTGCGGCATCGGCAAGCGCTGCGGCGAAGCGCTCGGCGATGCCGCGCTGGACCAGGATGCGCGAGCCGGCCGCGCAGATCTGTCCCTGGTTGACGAACAGGCCGAGCGAGCAGCCATGCAGCGCATGGTCGAAGGGTGCGTCATCGAAGACAATCTGCGGACTCTTGCCGCCCAGCTCCAGGGCGACGCGCTTGAACAGCACACCGGCGGTGCGCTGGATCTCGCGACCCGCTTCGGGGCTGCCGGTGAAGCTGATCTTGGCGACGTGGGGATGTTCGCACAGGGCACGGCCGACTTCATCGCCGTAACCGGTCACCACGTTGATCACCCCGTCTGGGAAGCCCGCTTCCTGGGCCAGCGCCGCCAGGTGCAGGGCCGATTGCGGGGTTTCTTCCGAAGGCTTGATGACCACCGTGCAGCCTGCCGCGAGTAACGCGGCGAGCTTCCAGACGGTGATCATCAGCGGCGAGTTCCAGGGGATGATGGCGCCGACCACGCCCACCGGCTCGCGCACCGTATACGACAGGGTCCTGGTGCCGAAATAGCCGCCGGAGGGGATGGTCCGGCCCTCCAGCTGATTGGCCCAGCCGGCGGCGGCGCGCAGATTCGCAACGGCGTTTGGGATGTCCATCCGGCGGGGTTCGAGGGGGGAGCGGCCGATGGCATTGGCGTCGAGGTCGGCGAGCTGTTCGGTGTCGCGCTCGACCAGGTCAGCCAGTTTCGACAGCAGTCGCGCGCGCTGGGCGCCGTCGAGCCGACTCCAGGCGCCACGCTCAAGTTGCTCGAGTGCAGCGTTCACCGCACGGTCGACGTCCTCGGCGGTGCCGCGTGCGGAGCTGCCGTAGGCCTGTTCCGTCACTGGGTCGACGAGGGGGATGCGGCGACCGTCGGAGGCTTCGACGGCCGCGCCTTCGATGAAGTGTTTGAAGTGCTGGGTCATTTTGCAGTCCGTAATAAAGTGAAGTGGACGGTCATGCCTTGAGGGTGGCCAGGGCGTCGCCAAAGATGTCCAGAGCCTTGAAGAACATCGAGCGTGGGATCGTCAGCGAAGGCATCACCCGCATCACGTTGCTGTAGCGACCGCAGGGAATCATCAGTACGCCGTGGTTCAGCAGGTAGCCCATCAGTTGGCCGATCCTGGCCGGCGCCAGCGGCGTTTTGGTGACCGGGTCCTCGACCAGCTCGATGCCGATCATCAGGCCGCGACCGCGTACCTCGCCGATGAACGGGCTGTCGAAACCGCGGATGCGTTCCTGTGCTTCCAGCCCGAGCGTGTGGGCGCGGTTGAGCAGGTCGAGCTCGGGGTCCTGGAGGATGCTGATATTGGTCAGCGCCACGGCCGCCGAGAGTGAGTTGGCGGCAAAGGTATTGGGCACCGAGCCATCAGGAATCGCCGCCGCCAGGTCCGAGCGCATGATCAGGCCCGCCATCGGCAGGTCGCTGCCGATGCCCTTGCCGAAGGTGAGCATGTCGGGCTTCACGCCTGAATGCTCGACCGCCCACATCTTGCCGGTGCGTCCCGCGCCGGACTGCACTTCATCGACGATCAGCAACGCGCCACTGCGGTCGCAGGCCTTGCGCAACAATTGCAGGAACTCTGGCGACGGGGGCACGTAGCCGCCTTCGCCCTGGACCGGTTCGACGATCACCGCGGCCACGTCATCGGCCGCTGTGTAAGGGGTGTTCAGCAAGTAATCCACGTATTCGCCGGCGATCTGCTCCGCGCTTTTGTGCGTGGTGTCGAAGGGAAAACGATAGGCGTAAGGGTAGGGCGCATGAATGACTCCGCCCATCTGGGCACCGTAGCCCTTGCGGTAGGCGGTGCCAGTGGTCAGCGCGCCCGAGGCGTTCCAGACGCCGTGATAGCCACCGTGGAAAGCGATGATCTGATGCCGCCCGGTAATGCGCTTGGCGAACTTGACCGCGGCTTCCAGCGCGTCGCTGCCGCTTTGGGTGAAGAATGTTATGCAATCGCCGCGCAAGCCGTCGGGGGCGATTTCGGCAATCTTCGCCGCCAGTTCGGTGCGCCGGGTACTGTTCACTTCCAGGGCGTGCATCAGCACTTCGGACTGTTCACGGATCGCTTGCACCACCTTCGGATGGCAGCGGCCTACGCTGCTGACGCCCACGCCGGCGGACAGGTCGATATAGGTGTTGCCATCGGGGTCCTTGAAGGTCGCGCCAAAAGCCCGGTCCATGGCCACGGGCATGCGTCCGCCACCGCGCGCCATCGACTCGGTACGCGCCGATAACGCCAGGGCCTCGATGGTCTTGGGGCCGGGAATGGCGGAGGTGATCCGCGGGGCATCCGCAAAATGCAGGGATTCAAGCTTGGCTTCACTCATGACGGTCTCTCAGGATGTCGGTTTCAGTGTCCCGATCATCCCCGTCGCCCGTGCGCGGCCGGTAGCCCGAATCGGCACATTGGCCGGCCATCCCGAAGCGTTCCGGCAGGAGTGCTGAAAGCTAACCAAATAAATTTGCAGAATTCTCCTATCGTGAGAATATTGCGCACAAAGACGATCCCAATAACAAGAATATCGGCAGAGGCTTTTGTCATCATGAAAAACCACAACATCAGCCATTTCCGCGATATTCATGTCCACGCCGCTACCGTCCAGGAGTGGAATCAGGATTACAACCAACTGACCGCCGGCTCGGCCGAGAGCTCGCTCATACAGCTGAGCACCGCGCGCTGCCACGTATTTCGCGAGAAGATCAACCAGCGTGTCGTGCAGCACGGCGTCGCGCCCCGGGGCAAGATGTGTTTCGCCGTGCCCATCACGGTTCCGGGTTCGATCCGGATGCAAGGGCGGGAGGTCGACGACAGCAGCCTGTTCTTCCTGCACGGGGGCGAGGAGTTCATGTTCCATATGCCGATGGGCATGGAGCTGCTGGCCATTACCTTCGAGCGCGAATGGTTCGAGCAGGCGCTGGCACAAACCACCTCGGCAAAGGAAATCGGTCAATTGTTGCGTCAGCCGGTCATCAGGCTGCCCACTCAACGTTATGCCGACGCCCGCCGTCGCATGCTGGCGGCATTCTCCCTGGCCCTCTCAAGCGAAGAGCTCGACCTGACGCACGATCGCGAGCTGGCGCTGGAACAGGCCATGCTCGGCGAGTTGCTGCAACTGATGACCGATCCGGCCTGCGACAAGCAGCAGCGCACGCCAAGCTCGACGCGCAGTTATATTGTCGAAAAATGCCACCGCCTGGCGACCGCGGAACTGAACAACGTGCCCAGCGTGGACGACCTCTGCCAGCGCCTCCAGGTGAGCCGGCGTACCGTACAGAACAGCTTCCGCTCGGTTGCCGAGACCACGCCGCTCAACTATCTGCGCTCCGTCAGGCTCAACGGTGTGCGCCGGACCTTGATGTCTACCCGGGCGTCCCATTTGTCGATCGGCGACGCCGCCGCCCAATGGGGTTTTTATCACCTCAGCCATTTTGCCGCGGAGTATCAGGAGCTGTTCGCGGAATTGCCCTCCCATACTGCCCGCGCCGCCATTCCTGATTGCGCCCATGCCTGAAGGTTCTCCTGGCGCAATCGGCGGTGCGCCCGCGCGATCTCTTGGCGGATAGCCAGGCCTAATCCGGCGCCATGGTCGCGTCGATGAGTGCCGCGCCAGAAACGAGCAAATACCTGCGATAGCTGCTCTGACCTCACACCAGCGCCCCAATCACGTACAGTCAGGGGTTCTCATCAAGCGCTACATGGACTTCAGTGCCTCGCGGGGCATGCTGGATAGCATTCTCAAGCTAGCAACTGCGCTGTATGCGGCCTGTGTGGCGTATCGGTGACCGTCATCCAAGCATCCGACGTCTTTTATTCCTCCGATCAGCACACCTTGCCAGAGCCGTTACAAGGCAAGACCTCATGAGCTCGCCATTCCTTGATAAGCTGACGTCGGTTACGACTATAGCGCTCGGCAAGCACTTCCAGTTTTGCGATGTCATCCATAGCTATCACACGGAACCGGTTGTCCGCTTCACACCACGCCGACAGGAAGCGCTTTGCATCTATAAAGCCCAGCATGATCGGCCAGATAATTTGTTTATCTGCAGGTGCGCGGGATATCGACAAGGTGATAAGCATTTTGCGCTGGTCACGCAATGCGAATCGGACTTCACTCAGGTCGATTGAAGTGGAAAGGTGCGAGTGGGCGCCCACATAGAACGTTTCGTCGTCAAAGGTGTGACGCGTATCCAGAGGTAACACAGCATTAATTTTGGCCAACGCGTTCTTTACCGCGAGGGCAAATTTATCGTCTGTCTGACGACTGACCCACTGGGCACCGACTACAAGCGCCTGAATTTCTTCTTCTGTAAATGCAAGCGGGGGTAACAGAAAGCCAGGTTTCAAAATATAACCTAAGCCCGGCTCACCCTCGATGTCGGCGCCCATCCCCTGCAAGGTCACCACATCGCGACGTATTGTGCGTAATGAAACGCCCAATTCCAGCGCAAGTGTCTGACCCGACACCGTTCTACGATGTCGGCGCAGCACTTGCATTAGCTCAAACAAACGGTGACTCCTGGCCATGTCTACTCCATCGCGATGACACCTTTACCGCCGAGCTTACGGCCTTTCTCAAGCTCAGTGATAAGCCGAATCGCCTCGGACATCGAAACGGTTTCCGCTACTCGGACGTTGTAGCTCCTCTCACTGGCAGCCTTGGCAAGCTGATCCAGTATCTCGGCGCGAGGTGAGCCTATGATCATTTTGAGTCTGCGATCAAAAACAGCGCGGACAAACTTGCCTGGGCCGGGGTTCAGATCAAGAAATACGCCTCCTGATTTTAGCGTCGCAACGCCTTTAGATACCGGCAGCGTTGCCGCAGTGTCGTAAACTACGTCGAATCGATTGGCAACACTCGATAGCTGCATGTTCCGATAATCATAAACATTCTGCACACCCAGCGACTTTGCTCGCTGCATGTCCCTGTCGCTGCAGCTGCCCGAGACGACGGCCCCCTGCATCAAAGCTATTTGTACAGCGGCTTCGCCTACGGCTCCGGCACATCCATTGACGAAGACATGCTGGCCGGCTCGCAGCTTGGCCTTGTCTATAAGCCCGTTCCAGGCAGTTATACCTGGGGTGCCCAGGCAGGCGGCATGCTCGAATGATACATCCTCCGGCTTATGGGCTAAAAACGCCTCTTTTGTGATAACAGCATGGCCAAACGCTCCGCTTTCTTTAAATCGAGCAAGTCCAAACACCGGGTCCCCGACCTGGAATCGCGTGACGCCGGTGCCTATCGATATAACCCTGCCAGAGAAATCCATACCCATCGCGCGAGGGAATTTCCTACCGGTAATGATCTTCATTTGCCCAGTCCGCAGCTTCCAGTCAATTGGATTGATCGCTGAAAACTTGACGCTGACACCGACTTCACCTTCGCCTGGGGTAGGAAGCTCAAAGTCTTGAACCTGCATAACCTCTGGCCCGCCATATCTGCTGTACTGAATGCGTTTCATGATGCGTCTCCAAACTCCGGCATACGACTGGGGTTGTCACCGAGTGGAATCTACAGAGCAAGGTGGTCAGTTTTTGTCACCATTCGATCAGTTTTCCACTTAGTTCGCCTGTGCTGAACTATTGCCGATTTCGATGGTGTGTAATTGTTCGTTGATGTGGTTGAAGCCGATGGTTTTGCCAAGGCTGGCAAACGACGTGCTCGCACTTCGAGCTTCCCAAAATCCTCGAAAGCCAAGCGCCAATTAACCCGACATCACCAGCGCAGCAAGTTACCGGTGTATCAAGCTCATTTAGGCAAGCATGGCGGGGGAGTCGGGGTCGAGCAGGCCGGCGCGATCGCTGGCGGAACTGGTACGTGACTGGCCGTGGATTCTGCAGCCGCAAACCAGCCCGGCCCATATCAGCTTTGACTTGGCGTTGCAGGACCTGGCACTGCCCAGCCCGGCCGATATCATCGAATGGTTTGTATGATCTGTCGCGAAATGACCTTGCCCTCGCTTGCTCGAAGGAACGTTTTGAAATGTGCAGATTCCACGTGTGCCTGATAAGCCGCCTGATCCCGATAAACCTCCACCCCATAGAGCCTGGTCGGGTCGTCTGTATCGACGGCGCAATACACTGAGAGAACGCCCGGCTCGTTCCGTAACGAGGCCTCAATATTTATCCTGCCTGCCTCAAGGGACGGTGGTAGGTCGTGTGGATCGAGCACGAACTCGAAGATTCGCAGGATTGGAGCATCATTTTCGATGGCCATGGTTTACTCGCTATCAACATGATCAAGGCAGGTCTTCCACGCCCCTCTGATCAACACGCTCATGGTGATCCCCTTTCTACCTCGGCTCGCCCTCGACGATATAGGCATTGGTATGGCCTGATCGCTGCCGGAAGGGCCGGATCTTGGCGTACTCAGGTGAGTTGTACCAGGCACGAGCCTGCTCAAGGCTATCGAACTCGATGATGATCAACCGATGACCCGGTGGAGTGCCTTCGAGCGGGCTGACTCCGGGCGAACGCACTATGTATCGTCCGCTGTAGCGCTCAAACGTGGCATCCACCTGCTCCCGGTATGGCTTGATTCCCTCCGGGTCGGTCAGTTCGAATTCGGCAATGTAGTAGGCGGGGGCGCTTCGTTTAGCCTGTTGAGCCGGGGGAGGCGGTGTCTGAGCTTGGGCAATGGGCGCGCCAAGGGTCAAGATTACAGTCGCGACGGCCATATAAAATGCGGTGTTATTCAGCTTCATTGGTCATGCTCCTTCGCAAGATTGAGGTGGCGTTGGTCATCAGTCAGGCTGTAGCGCTTTGGCGCTGAGTTGGACGGGTTGTGTTTCAATCAGCTTGCGCGACAAGATCATGGGCTGTGTGATCGCTACATATTTCTTGAAGTGCGGGGATTCGATGTGTGCTCGATAGGCTTCCTCGCTAGCGTAAATCTCGAAAAAACGAAGACTGTTGGGCTTTCCCTTTTCCGCGACTGAATAGATAGCGAGCACGCCAGGTTCAACACGGATGGATTCTTCCATTTCTTCCCTGACGGCCACCTTGTAGGCTTCAAGCTGCGCCGGATCGATCACCAATTCGGCAATGCGTACAACGGTCGTGGTTGGCTCCTGTGCCTGCACCGTACCTGCTCCGAGGCTACATGCCATCCCAGCGAAAAATACTGCCGGCAGGAGTCGGTTTCTGCTCTTTGTCATGTGATATCTCCTTGGGTCAATGGGCACTGATGCAGCGGCGCATGACTTACCTTTCAATCATCGAGGGTGCTTTCAATCTTGCGGGTATTTCTCCAACTCGCATACAAGCACGTCGATCGCAAGTCGAGATCGAAGCGGCTGATATTGGGCAGCAGGCCAGACCACATAGCACTCCATCGCTGCTTTAGGCCGATCTCCCCATATCTCTACGAGCGAGCCCTGCTGCATCCGATCCCGGATCAGCCAGTAAGGAAGCCAAGCCAGGCCCATGCCCTCGGCGGCGGCATCCGCAATCACCTCCAAGTCGTCGAAGCGCAGGCGTGAGGTGACAAGAACGTCAACGAGCGCACCTTTTGTGTCGGGAAGCTTCCACGCCAAACCGTGATCGTTGCGCCAGTATGGGAGTAGGTCATGGTCAGTCAGATCGGCTAACGTGTGTGGCTCGCCCCGTCTTTCGAGATAAGCCTGGGAGGCGCACAGCACCTTTCGTTGACTGACTAACTGGCGCGCACGCAGGGTCGAGCCATTGCCTAGCCGACCGTTGCGTACTGCGAGGTCAAAACCCTCGGCGATCAAGTCAACCTGGCGATCGCTGAAATTCAACTCCAGCTCGAGGTTGGGATGTTGGCGCGCATAGGCGCGCAAGATGGGCGCGACGCGATAGCGCCCGAACAAAACAGGAAGCGTGACTCGCAACTTGCCGACGACCTCCCGCCGGCCGTTCTCCAGCATGGTCTCACCCGCGCGCAACTCATCGATCGCACGTAGGCAGCGCTCATAGTACTGCTGGCCGTCCTCGGTCAGACACTGAGTTCTCGTGGTCCGCTGAAACAGCTGAACGCCAAGTCGCTCCTCTAGACGTGCAATCGCCTTGCCGACCGCCGAGCGCGTCAAGGAAACCCGTTCACCGGCTTTCGCAAAACCACCGGCGTCGACGACTTCGACGAACAGCTGCACACCATCGAATCTATCTCGCACGGCTGGCTCTCTGTGATTGTAGAATTAAAGGATGCATTGGTGAGAATTATTGCCTCCAATGCTTAACAAAATTCTACTTTAAAGTAGCACAGCAGCACACGTGTCTTTGTGCTTTTGCAACGTGTGGTTCACACCAGAAGAACTACCTGCCTATGGATCTTGCGTATTCGCCAAAGAACAGGGGAGTTGTATGAAGTTGATCTCAGGTAAACGGGTCGCCCAGACTGCCCGCCGCTTCAATTCTGTATAAGCCATTTCGCCTCAATCGAATCCAGGAGCAAGACCATGAAATTGCTTTGCCTCGATGTCCCGCAGCCCGGCGCCACGATGGAAAAATATGCACCATACATGGCAGACGAAGTCCGCCACACCTGGCAGATGTACAAGGGTGACATTATCCGGGATATCTATTTCCGGCAGGATCGTCCGGGTGTCGCGATCATCGCCGAAGCCGAATCTGTCGAAGTCGCCAAGGCAGCATTGGCCGAGTTCCCGCTCGCCAAGGCAGGCCTCATTGGTTGGGAGGTCATCCCGCTTGGTCCCTTCACCAACTGGGAAGCGCTGTTCGCTGCTGGCAATGCCTGAGACCAACAACAGGAGGCGCCGATGGGATCGGCCGCGCTGCGCAAGTGGAGCGGCCGGATTCGGACAGGAGATACTGGATCTCTGTGGAAAGCACGGCATTGTCTCGGACGTCGAGATCATTCCCATCCAGAAGATTAACGAAGCCTACGAGCGCATGTTGAAAAGCGATGTGAAGTACCGCTTCGTCATCGATATGGCCACGATAAAGTCCTGAGGAAGTAAAACATGACAAGCACAATCAAACCCATACTGTGCGTGGTCACCAGCCATCCGATCCGCGGCGACAGTGGCGAACCGACTGGTTTCGCCATGGTTGAGCTGACCCATCCGCTGGCAGTCTTCGAGGCGGCTGGGATTGCGGTGGAGATCGCTTCCATCCGAGGCGGTCATCCGCCGATCGACTTCTTCGACTTGTCCGATTCAACCAACGACCACTACTGGAAGGACAAGGGCTTCCGAGACGCACTGGCTCATTCCCTGGTGCTCAGCGATCTCGACCCCTCGCGCTACTCGGCGGTCTTCTTCGCCGGCGGCCATGGCACGATGTGGGACTTTGCGGACAGCGAGGCTGTGCAGAAGGTCATTCGCGAGATATGGGAGGCCGGCGGCATTGTCTCGGCCGTTTGCCACGGCCCGGCCGCACTGGTGAATGCGACATTGTCGGACGGCAACTATCTCGTCGCCGGCAAGAAGCTCGCATCCTTCACGGATGAGGAAGAGGCCGAGGTCCAGTACACCACGGTTGTGCCGTATCTGCTGGCGAGCACGTTAAAGGCGCGCGGCGCGCTGCATCAGCCAGCCCCTAACTGGTCAGAGCAAGTGGTAACCGATGGGCACCTGGTGACCGGCCAAAACCCAGCCTCAGCGCGTGGCGTGGGCGAAGCGGTCGTCGCCCAGTTGAAGGCGACGACCTGACGGACGGAAGTGGTTCGTCTGCCGATTTTGTCATCGGGGCTGGCACGATTCTGGCTCCGATATGGAGGCAAGCATGCAGCCACGATCATTCAAGGCCCGCTTGGGTTCGAATCAGCCGAGGCTGTTCATTCTTTCGAACATGGCTTCTCCAAGCTCGCGTGTCTTGGTCGAAACACCGATCAACACTTCATCCTTGCCGTCGGCAAGTTGCTCAAGCGTCTCCTTGGCGAAGTCGTCGGGGGTGACCATCATGTGGTTGACGGTGCCTTCGCTGCGGGCGCCGCCACCCAGTCCGGTATCGACGATCGGCGGGGCGATCTCGATCACTCGGATGCCGGTCGTCTTGAGTTGATGCCGCAGACTGAGCGTGAAGGAGTGAATCGCGGCCTTGGTCGCGCAGTAGACCGGCACGTCAGCCATTGGCGAGAAGGCCAAGCCCGAACTGACGTTAATCACATAGGCTTGGGCTTGCAGCCTGAGCGTAGGCAACAAGTCAGCAATCAAGTGGATGGGCGCAGTGAAGTTGATCGCCACTTCTTGATCCAGGCTGTCCGTTGCGGGATCGGTGGTGAAGTCGCGATGTGCCTGGATGCCGGCATTGTTGATAAGGACGTTCAGGGTCGGATGGTGGGTCTTCAACCACTGTACCAACGCACAGCGACTGACCGCATCGGCCACGTCGCAGACGTGCGTAACCAGGGCCGGCACCGAGTCCTTGGCCTGCCGCAAGGCGGTCTCGCTACGGCCGCAGATGATGACCTTATTGCCTTCGCTGGAAAAGCGTTTCGCCAGCGCCAAGCCGATGCCTGTCGCGCCGCCAGTGATTAGAATGGTGTTGTCTATAAGTTTCATCGTCGTCTTTCCTTCCGTATTGATAGAGAAGGCGCGCCGACGATTAATGAGGTTATCCGCGGGCACACCTTCGCAACCGGCAAGCCGGGCTAGGTGTCGCGGATACCCCGAGGGGAGGAGTTGCCGTTCCGTGGAACGGCGACCGGGCTACCATCCGGCCAGCACTCTTTCGACGGTTAGGACTTTATCGGTTTGATTGGCCGTTCACAACCATTGCCAACGTTGGCAACGGGCACGCTTTGAAGGCGACAGAGAGCGCTCGTGAAGGGCGATCACTTTTCGGAACCCAGGAAGTCATCATGAAACTGATCTGCGTCGAAGAACATGTACTCGATCCTGCCATTGGTAAAGCTACGCAAATGCGCACACTGGCGCAGGCCCCTTATCTTCCTGATTGGGGTAGTCGCGTAACCGACGGTTGCGATGTCACGGATGACAGTCGTCCGCATGTGGTTGCGGCCGGCGAGTCGGCAAGAAAGGCACTGGAGATGGGCGCCGCACGTTTGGCGGACATGGACGCGGCGGGAATTGGCATGCAGGTGCTTTCCTATGGAGGGTTCCCCCAGCTGTTGCCTGCGCAAGAAGCCGTCGAACTGAATCGAGCTGCCAACGACAGGCTGGCCGAGGCTGCCCAAGCCCATCCAGAACGTTTCGCCGGCTTTGCAAGCCTACCGTGGCAGGCGCCGGAAGCAGCTGCACGGGAGTTGGAGCGGGCAGTAAAGGAGCTGGGCCTCAAAGGAGCACTTATCAACGGCCGTCCTGGCGAAACGTTTCTGGACGATCCGCGCTATGCACCGATCCTGGCAGCGCTCGATGAAATGCAGGTGCCGCTGTTCGTCCATCCCGGCCTGCCGCTGCCGGCGGTGCAGGCCCCTTACTACGGTGGATTTGATCGCGAACTAACCGCTCGCCTGTCGATGTTCGCTTGGGGTTGGCACAACGAAGCCGGTATTCACGTCGTGCGTTTATTGCTTGCAGGTGTGTTTGACCGTTATCCAAATCTGCAGGTCATCAGCGGACACTGGGGGGAAATGGTGCCGTTCTACCTGCAGCGTTTGGAAGACTCCATTCCGCAGGAGGCCTCTGGCCTGAAACGACCCATCGTGCAGACTTATCGTGAGCATGTGTACGTCACCCCCAGTGGCATGCTGACGCTGCCGCACTTTCAGTTTATTCATTCGTTGATGGGGTCTGAGCGCATCCTGCACTCCATCGACTATCCCTACCAAAGCCTGGATGGCGCGCGAGCCTTCATCGACGCGCTCCCAATTAGCGATGCGGAGAAAGCACTCATCGCTCACGGTAATGCTGAACGTCTGCTGCGTCTTTGAAGCGAACAACTGGGCTGCAAAATACGCGGGCCGGGAACGCTTGAATGCATCGGCCACCGCCTTCAGGAAAATGGTGGGAGTATGGAAGCGGTCCCTGGGCGACCCCGCGAGAGCGGAAGGTCTCGCACCATCGCTCGCGCCAGCACGACGTTTGCGCATGCCCCCAGCGCTGAGCGCACACCGGCCTATTGTTGAGCGCTGCTCATCGGTGCATAAACCAAACAGCCGGTAGTTGGACGTAGCGACATCAATTAGGTTGTTCGCAACTCTATTCATTGAGCAAGGAGCTACCGATGCGCCCAAGAGCAGCCATGCCTGCAGTCGCCCTGTTGGTCATCGCATTTAACGCCTGCGCTGCTGATGCCCCCTCCGAGCAATCGATGACGATCGTGAGAAATGGTGAGCAGGCATCCCTAATCGGGCCGCCAGCTAATTTTGTGGGGCATGCACGAATTGACCCTCTCTTCGCCCCACGGGCACCGTCGAAAGTCTCGGCAGGGTATGTGACCTTTCAACCGGGTGCGCGATCGATGTGGCATACCCACCCGTTGGGACAAATGTTGGTGGTCACTATGGGCACCGGATGGGTTCAACAAGAGGGCGCTGATAAACAGGTCATCAAGCCTGGAGACGTGATATGGACGCCGCCTGGCGTCAAGCATTGGCATGGCGCAACGAGCACGACCGGCGTGACTCACATGGCCATTCAAGAGACGCTTGACGGCAAAAATGTCGAGTGGCTTGAGCCAGTTACCGAAGCCCGGTACGGCGCTTCATTATGATTATTCGAACATTTGCAGCAGCAGGCTTAGCGCTGTGCTTGTCTGCATGCGCCACCCCCGAGGGGGCGCGGACTAAGGAAATTTCGCACATGTCAAATTCAGCCGATATACACGCCGCATCACCGGTAATGGCTCACAACGCTGACACATTACTGCTCGGTGAGGTCTGGAAACGCCCAGAGTTGTCTCCCCGTGACCGGAGCCTGGCAACGGTTGCCGTCCTGATTGCGCGAGGTCAGACAGCTGAGCTGGCGGCACACCTGGATCTGGCGTTGAAGAACGGGGTGACGCCTTTAGAGTTGTCCGAAACTATCAACCATCTCGCGTTTTATTCGGGTTGGGGTAACGCCGCTGGAGCAGCGCCATTGCCAAAGAGGTGTTTAGCAAGCATGGCATAGCCTCTGACCAACTGGCGCCGGTGTCGCCCGTGCTATTGCCTATCGATCAGGCTGCCGAAGACGCACGCGTTGCAGCTGTCGACAAATCTGTTGGCCCGGTTTCGCCAGGGTTAGTGAAATTCACCACCAGTGCGTTATTCAACGATCTCTGGCTGCGTCCGGGTCTTGTGCCCAGAGACCGTAGTCTGATTACTGTTACGACGTTAGTTGCAAACGGTCAGGTTGCGCAGATCGGTTACCACCTTAATCGTGCGATGGACAATGGCCTGACGCAGACCGAGGCCTCCGAATTGCTTTCACATCTGGCGTTCTATGCTGGATGGCCTAACGCCTTCTCAGCCGTGCCCGTATTCAGCGATGTGTTCACCAAGCGCCAGGCGAGCTGAGTCGCTAGGGGAGTGGCCCCATGGGTTCGAGTTCGCGGATGAGGTCAATCAGTAGGCGAATGCCTACGGGAACTTGTCTGAAGCTTGAGTAGTAGATGTGAAAGCCTGGGTCATGGTGAGTCCAGTCCTCAAGGACTCGCCGCAGGGAGCCTTCCGCGATCTGTCGTTCGACGACCTTCGCAGGAACATACATCAAGCCGGCGCCGCGCATTGCCATCGCCACACCAACGCGGGTCTCATCGATAGTGATAGCGCCCGGCGCGTCTATCTCCATCTGTTGATCCTCCTTCGAGAATTGCCAGTGGTAAATGCGTGCATTCCCCAGACGCACGCGTAAACAACGATGTTGGTACAGCTCTTCCGGATGTAGCGGGGTGCCGAATCGCTCAAGGTAGTCAGGCGCGCCAACGACGGCCCAGGCCACATCGGGAGAGAGTCGTTGAGCGATCATGTCTTCGGGCACCGTCCCGCCGAAACGAATCCCTGCATCGTGGCCGTCGCCGATAATATCGACCATTCGGTTAGTCACGGTGAGGTCAACCTCGATGTCCGGATAGCGATCAATGAAAACCGGAAGAACGGGGCCGAGCAGCAGTTTTGCGCCATCGCTCAACACGTTCAGGCGGATACGCCCGGCTGGCTCATCGCGTAGCCGGTTCAGGGTCTCCAGCGCCTGTCCGATATCATTGACCGGGGTGCTGATGAGGCTTTGCAGCTCCTCACCAGCTGCTGTGAGTGTCACGCTTCGGGTGGTGCGATTGAGCAGTCGAACACCAAGCCGTGTCTCCAGCCCTTTCATGGCGTGGCTCAGAGCAGACGCGCTGATGCCCACGTCCAGACCCGCCTTTCTGAAGCTTTGATGCCGAGCGATGGCGAGGAAATAAACAATATCTGCCAGGTTCGTGCGGCTCAGTTGCATTGATGACTCCGAAGCAAAAAGCGGTAAGGTCAGCCCACAGCGGGCAAGTGGTCAATCAACTTGTCGAGCGTAATGGGGTAATCACGAACCCTAATGCCGGTGGCGTTATAAACAGCGTTGGCAATCGCCGCTGCCGCTCCTGAAATACCGAGTTCGCCGACACCTTTAGCCTTCAGCGGAGTCGCATAGGCGTCAACTTCATCCAGGAAAATAACCTCCTGATAGGGGATGTCGGCATGCACCGGCACTTCGTAGCCAGCCAGATCATGATTAACAAAATAGCCCAAGCGATGATCTACAATCATTTCCTCCATCAGCGCTGCACCTGCGCCCATGGTCATTCCCCCGATGATCTGACTGCGTGCCGTTTTGGGGTTGAGTATTCTGCCTGCTGCGCACACTGCCAGCTGGCGGCGAATGCGAATTTCTCCGGTGGCCGCGTTTACACCCACCTCTACGAAGTGAGCGCCAAAGGTTTGTTGGGCATACTGCTTAGCCAAGTCGCCAAACTCCATGACGTCTTCGGCCTGCAAGTCGCCGTCTTTTGTCGCTCGTGCCAATGGCAGGTTTTTTGACCCTTCACGGACGTGGCCATCGATAAATTCGGTTTTTGTCGGATCGAGGCCCAACTTGGTTGCGACGGCTTCTCTAAGTTTCACACAAGCTGCATAGACGCCCGCCGTGGATGAGGCTGCGCCCCATTGGCCGCCTGAACCCGATGATTCCGGAAATCTTGAGTCGCCCAGGTAGACGTTTACCTTGTCCATGTCCACGCCCATCATTTCCGCAGCCGTTTGAGCAATGATTGTGTAAGAGCCGGTGCCAATATCAGTCATGTCGGTTTCGACGGTGACCATGCCCTTGCGATCAAGCCGTACGCGAGCAGCTGACTTCGTCGTGGGTGCGCCTCGAATCGCGGAAGCCATCCCCAACCCGATCCACCAACCGTCATGCAGTTCTTTAGCCGGTTGGGTACTACGCCGAGCCCAGCCAAAATGATCGGCTCCCGTATGCAGGCATTCGACTAACTGGCGCTGAGAGAACTGGCGATCAGGCTGCTCCGGGTCTACCTGGGTGTCGTTGATGACGCGAAACTGCACAGGATCCATTCCCAGTTTCTCAGCCATTTCGTCCATGGCAATTTCCAATGCCATCATGCCTGGTGCTTCACCGGGCGCGCGCATGGCGCTACCTTCGGCAAGGTCGAGTTCGGCGAGATACAAGCGAGTCATGCGGTTTGCACCCGCATACAACGTTCGGGTCGATGCGGTGGCCGCTTCAGTGCGACCACCGCGCAGATTGCCCGACCAGCTCTCGTGGCCGACGGCAGTGAGTGTGCCGTCCGGATTTGCACCGAGCCGGATTCTTTGAATCGTCGCGGGTCTATGGGTCAGGTTGTTAAACATGAGCGGGCGGGGGAGTGCTACTTTCACCGGGCGCCCGGCCGCTCTAGCGGCAAGAGACGCCAATACGGCGTCGCACAGGATGGTGCCTTTTCCACCAAAGCCGCCGCCGATGTAGGGCGAGATCAGGTGAATGTTGTCTTTGGAGATGCCTAGCGTTCTAGCCAGGTCTCTGACACCCCAGTTCATCTGCTGAATGGACGTCCATAGCGTCAGTTTATCTCCCTGCCACTGAGCGATGGTGGCGTGGGGTTCCATCATCGCGTGGGCGTGGTCAGGGGTGGTGTAATGGCCGTCGAGGGTGACCGCTGCCTGCTTGAACGCGCCTTCGAAATCCCCGATCGCGGTGTGCGGAGGAGGGCCGAACGCACCCGGCGCGGGTGTCTTGGCTGACGCTCTCTGTGCGGCGAGGTCGTAGGCCCCAGGCTCTCTTACGTAGTAGACCCGAAGCAGAGCCGAAGCAGCCCTGGCTTGTTCAAACGTCTGTGCGACGACGATTGCTACGGCCTGGTGATAGTGATCGATCTTTGGACCGGCAAGTGCGCGATCAACGTAAAATTCGCCCCTGTCCAGTGGACCCGCATTTTCATAGGTGACGATTGTAATCACGCCGCTGGCTTGGCGTGCTTCGCTCGAATCAATTGAGGAAATTCGGCCTTTGCCGATTGCTGAACCGACGACATAGCCGTAGGCGGGGGGACTGACAGCGGCCTGTTGCTCGTAAGCATAGGTCGCCGTGCCGGTTGTTTTCAGTTTGCCTTCAACTCGATCTTTGGGTTGACCAACCACCTTCATTTGATCAATGGGATTGGTGCTCGCAGGCGTATCAAACTTCATGAGGCTTACTCCTGGTCAATCGACCGCAGCCGCGCAATGTCGGTGATGTCGCTTAGGAAAATGCGGTGGAAAGCGCAAGGCCAATTGTCCGTTCCGCCAGTTTGATCTTGAAGGCGTTCTGCGCGGTAGGATTAGCGGCAGCCAGCAAATGTGTGGCTACGGCCTTCGCGCCATCAGGCAGATAAGCTTCGGCCTCTTCACTTCGCCAAGGCTTGTACGCCACGCCGCCCAGGGCGAGGCGCCCCGTCCGGTCTGGCAGCACGATCGCCGCGACAGACACCAGCGCAAACGCGTAGGAGGCGCGGTCACGAACCTTGTAGTAGATATGCTCGCCCCCTAAAGGTTTAGGCAGCGTCACGGCAGTAATCAGTTCGCCGTTGTCCAGGATGTTCTCGATATGTGGGGTGGTCCCCGGTGCGCTGTAAAGGTCGGCGAGATCAATCGTTCTAACTTGGCCGTCCGAGTTGAGCGTTTCTACCCTTGCGCCCAATGCTCGCATCGCCACGGCCATGTCGCTGGGGTGGCTGGCAATGCAGGCATCGCTGACACCGATAATCGCTTGTTGCCTGCTGGCGCCACCAATCGCCGAGCAGCCGGCGCCCGGGCGGCGCTTATTACAGGGCTGATTAGTATCGTAAAAGTAAGCACACCGGGTGCGTTGCAATAGATTGCCCGCCGTTGTGGCTTTGTTGCGCAGTTGTCCTGACGCTCCCGCGAGCAGCGCTTTGGAGAGTACGGCGTAGTCTCGACGTACCTGAGGCGCAGCGGCCAGGTCGGTGTTACGCACCATGGCGCCGATCCTTAGCCCGCCGTCCTCGGTCGGGGTGATTTCATCGAGCGCCAGTCCGTTTACATCAATCAGGTGCTGCGGGGCTTCTATCTCCAGTTTCATCAGGTCGAGCAAATTGGTACCACCGGCGATGAATCGGGCGCCCGGGTTATTGGCAGCGGCATTAACCGCTTGCTGCAAAGAGGTGGCTCGTTCGTAAGTAAAGGATTTCATGCCTCACCTCCGGCTATCTCTTGAATGGCATCGACGATGTTGGAGTACGCCCCGCAACGGCAGATGTTTCCACTCATGCGCTCGCGAATCTCAGCGGCTGTGACGGTGCTCCTGGCGCTCAAATCGCTGCTGACGTGGCTGGGTATGCCGACCTTTATCTCTTCAAGCATCGCGACTGCCGAGCAAATCTGTCCAGGCGTGCAGTAACCGCATTGGTAGCCGTCGTGCTTGATGAATGCCGCTTGCAGAGGGTGCAGGTTGTCCGGCGTACCGAGCCCTTCAATGGTGGTGATGCTGTCACCTTCATGCATGACCGCAAGCGTGAGGCATGCGTTTATTCGTCGACCTTCTACGATCACCGTACAAGCACCGCACTGGCCGTGGTCACAACCCTTCTTGGTGCCGGTTAAATGCAGCCTTTCTCGAAGGACGTCCAGGAGCGTGCTGCGGTTGTCGACATCCAAGGCAACTCGCCGCCCGTTGAGGGTGAACGTTACATGACTGCCTGGCGGGCTCTGCGCTGCTGATTTCGTGTTGGCAGTCGCTTGGGCATCATCGACCTGCGCCAATACGGCCGTGACCGCAGTACCTGCGGTACCTATCAGCACTTGTCGTCGGGAGAGTTCTATTCCAGCTCCGGTTGCGGTGGGGGTTCTAGTGTTCATAAACGTCTCCATTCGCAGTAGGTGTGGCTGAAGGCGGATGTTCAGTGTGGGAGCCTATGGCACTAGGTTGCAGCTGATAACTGGCGTTTTCAGAATGAATCCGTGAGCAGAGCTCAGTAATCCACGCCACGGGCCCGGAGTGGACGAATATTGCCCACAGCATTAATCCAGGTCGCGATCATGATCGGGGCTATCGTCGGTGCATTGTCATTGCCGCTGATCATTGAGCATATCGGATGGCGTATGGCTTATTTATCACTAGCGGTGTGCGCCTGGGCGTGCCTGAATTTGTTCGCTCAACCACTCAAGGACTAGACTGGTGCTGCCCAGTCATAAGGCCCGTCAACCCATGCTCCTCGTCCCGCCAGATACCGCCGAACAGACAAAGCTCACCCTCGAGGTGGTGCTGCGCTATCACATGGCCTGGAAGCACCGCGACCTGGAGGCGATACTCGCGCTCTATCACCCGCAAGTGCAGTACAACGATTTTTTCCAGAATCGCAGCATGGGCCTGACCGAGCTGCGCGCCTACATCACCGGCACATTGCCGCGCCATCCCGATGAATATCTTGAGCACAATGATCGCATTCGCGCTGACGGCTGCACGGCATTCATCCAGTACCAGACCGCCCTGAAGGGCAGTGGCGAGCAGGTGGTTTTCCGAACCAGCGAAGCGATCACCGTATGTGAGGGTCGGATCCTGCGTGTCAATGAATACGCGTCACTCGTGCGCGACGGCGAGCCGCACGCCGGGCGTCGCGCCCCTGCCATCAGTAAGCTGGGGCTCTCGGCGCGCCAGTTGAGTTTCATGGCGAGAGACTTGGCCGATTACTTTACCCGCCAGCAGCCATTCTTGGACCCTGACCTGGATCTTGCACGGATCGCCAGCGCCACCGGGTACAGCCGAAATCAGTTGTCTTACCTATTGAATCAAGTGCTGGGGCAAAGCTTCTATCGCTACGTGACTCAGGCTCGATTGGTCTACCTCCTTGAACGCCTTGCCAGTTACGACGAAAACGCCCCCATCGATACCCTCGCGGTGGCCGCTGGATTCAATTCCATCTCGGCGTTCTACAAGGCTTTCCGTAGCCATACCGGCTGCACACCTAAAGCCTGGTTAAAGGCCAATTGCGCGCGTACCCGCAGATAACACAGGCCCCTTCACGGCGCTTTAAGCTTTGTCGGCAATCAAACGACGGAGCAGGTGATGGCTGGTTGGGGTGGTGTGAGTTTGTGGATGGAGCAAATCGACGAGGCGCTGACGCCGCGTCCGGCGTTGCATCAGGATCTGCAAGCCGATGTGGTGATCATCGGTGCCGGCTACAGCGGTCTTTGGACGGCCTATTACCTCAAGCAGCAAGCACCGCACCTGGACATCGTCATAGTTGAAGCACAGATTGCCGGTTTCGGCGCCTCCGGTCGCAATGGCGGCTGGTTGATGGGTAATCTGCTCGGCGAAGACCGACTCCTGGGGCCCTTGCCTGCCGCGCAGCGTCATGCAGGATATCAACTGCTGCACGGAATTCCCGATGAAGTGGCGCGGGTGTGCCACGTCGAAAGCATCGACTGCGAACTGCGTAAAGGCGGAGTGCTGTACTGCGCGGCGCGGTATCCCGAGCAAGAACGGCGCCTGCGCGAACAACTCGCTGCCGCCCGTGCGCAAGGCCTGGGTGAAGACGATTATCGCTGGCTGAGCCCTCAGGCCTTGCGCGAACAATTGAATGTGGCCCAGGCGTACGGCGCCCTGTATTCACCTCACTGCGCGACCCTTCAACCTGCCCGGTTGGTACGGGGGCTAGCTGAAGTCGTGGAACGCATGGGTGTGCGCATTTTCGAGCAAAGCGCTGTGCTCGACTGGACGGCAGGCCAAGTTCGAACCGAGCACGGTCGGGTGAGCGCCGATTGGGTTGTTCCGGCAGTCGAGGGGTATGCCAGTGCCTTGCCCCCGTTGAACAAATATCAACTGGCCGCGCAGAGCCTGATCGTTGCGACTGAGCCGCTCCCGACCGATATATGGGCCGAAATCGGACTCAGCCGTGGCCAGGCTTTCAGCGAAAACAGTCGACAAGTCACCTACGGTCAGCGCAGCCGCGATGACCGCCTGGTATTTGGTGCCCGCGGTGGCTATCGCTTTGGAGGTCGCCTGCGCAGTGACTTCAACCTCAGTCAGGCCGAACGTGAGTTGCGTCAGTACCTGTTTAGCGAACTATTCCCGGTTTTGCGCAATGTTCGCCTGACTCACGCCTGGGGCGGCAACCTGGGTGTCGCCCGGCATTTTCATCCGCACATGCTGGCTGACCGCCGGCAGAAAATCGCACTCGCCGGTGGCTATGGCGGCGAAGGCGTAGGCGCCAGCAACCTGGGGGGCCGCACGGTGGCGGCGCTGATTCTCGGTCAGGACAACGAACTGACCCGCCAGCCTTGGGTGTTGGGCGACCGTCCGCTGGCCTCGCTGCCACGCTGGGAGCCAGAGCCCCTGCGCTGGCTGGGTTACAACGCCATTATCCAGAGCTTTGTTCATGAAGATCGGATATTGGCCAACCTCCATGTACCGCGCTGGCGTCGCCGGATGGCTGAGGGCTTGGCTGGTTGCATGGAACGTCTGATGAAGTCCAAGGAGCCGTTCGCATGAAGATAGATCATTTTCGCGACACCCCACGTTTGTCTCTCGGGGAATCGGGCGCTGTCGGCATGCCGCTGGGCGAGCCGATTTCACAGGTCGCCACGACAAGCGTTGAGCGCGATGACGGCGTCGAGGCTGGCGTGTGGGAATGCACCCCCGGACGCTGGCGGCGCCAGATTGTGCAACAGGAGTTCTGCCATTTCGTTCAGGGGCGTTGCACCTTCACCCCGGACGGCGGTGAGGCCCTCCACATCCAGGCCGGTGATGCGTTGATGTTGCCTGCGAACACGACGGGAGTCTGGGACATACAAGAAACCGTTCGCAAAAGCTACGTGCTGATTTTCTGAACTGCCTTCATCCATAACGCTTAGAACAAAGGTTGAGGTCTCGTATGTTGAAATCGATCGTTCCGCTACTGTTGATCGCGTCTACCGCTCAGGCGGCAGACACCGTCAGGATCTACAACTGGAGCAGCTACATCGCCCCCGATACCCTGCAAAACTTTACCACTCATACTGGGCACCCGACTCAGTATGACGTGTACGACAGCAACGAGGTCCTCGACGCCAAACTGATGGCCGGCCGTTCCGGGTATGACGTGGTGTTTCCCTCTAACCACTTCATGGCCCGGCAGATCAAGGCCGGTGCGCTGAAACCGCTGGACCGCAGCAAACTGCCGAACTGGCAGAACCTCAACCCGACGCTGATGAAAGTTCTGGAGGCCAACGATCCGGGCAACCGATACGGTTTTCCCTACCTGTGGGGCAGCACCGGCATTGGCTACAACGTAGCCAAGGTCAAGGCCGTCCTGGGCGATGTACCGATAGACTCATGGGACATCGTCTTCAAGCCGGAGAACATGAAAAAACTTGCCCGATGCGGCGTAGCCATGCTCGACAATGGCCCCGAGATCCTTCCCATTGCCTTGAACTACCTGGGGCTTGCGCATCACAGCAAGGACAAGGCCGACTACGAGAAGGCCCAGGCCCTGCTACTCAAAGTGCGCCCCTATGTGAGTTACTTCCACAACTCCAAATACACCAGCGATCTTGCAACGGGTGATGTGTGTCTGGTCGTGGGGTTTTCTGGCGACGTGATGCAGGCGGCCGCAAGAGCCAATGAGGCCGGGAACGGCCAGCAGATTGCTTATGCCATCCCCAAGGAAGGCTCACCCATGTGGTTCGACATGGTCGCCATGCCCGCCGATGCTCCGAATGAAGCGGCCGGTTACGCGTTTCTGAACTACCTGCTGGACCCCAGCGTCATGGCTGACATCAGCAACCATGTGCACTATGCCAACGGCAATGCTGCCGCTGAGGGCATGGTCGACAAGGCCATTCTCAACGACCCGATGGTGTACCCGCCTGAAAGCGTGATGAAGAAACTCTTTGTGCTGGAAGCGATACCGCTAGAGACCGACCGACTGCGCACGCGTGTCTGGAGCCGGATTAAAAACGGACAATAAAGTCAATCGCCGATGATGTGGGCAGCCCGGATCATCGGCGGCAGGTCCTTTTTTCGTTACAGCAAACGCCATGCAAATCCACCGACAGCCAGCGTTTTTGAGGCCAGAATTGAGGCCAAGGAGTACGGGGCGCCGGTTCCGGGCTGTTGCTGGAGTTGGCAAAAGCGCATCTCCTTGGGCACCTATCCTGAGATTGATCTGCATGAAGCATGCACCTTGCGTGATGAAGCCCGGGCGCTCCTCGCGAAGGGATCAATCCCCATGCTGACCGCAAATGTAAGCGACACGCTGCGGCTGTGAACAACATTCTGGGCAAATGAGCAGGCAAGTAAGCTAGGCTGCTCGCACAACAGGCCGTCGGTATTCGACGGCCTGAAAACAAAGGCATTATCAATGTCGAAAAATTTGCTGTTGGGCTGGACCCGTTTTTTGTGCGTGCTTGCTGCCTTGAGCGGCGCGGCCACCATGGCAGTTGCTGCCTCGCCTGAAAAAACCGCTACGACGGCATCGGATACGCAAGCGGTGTCCCTGGCAGGCGGCAAGCTGAAGTTCGTGCTGAACGGCGTCGAGGCCCGTACCTTGAACAGCGACAACGGCGGCACGATGTACTTCGATCCGAAAAGCGAGCGGGCCATCATCGTTACCGAAGGTCCGGCGCCGACTGCGGGCACCACCCCGGACGCTGCGTTTCTCCTCGCCGTGGATACTGTGAAGGAAACGCAGCAGGCCGCATCACCCAACTTTCGCATGACTGGCGAGAAGACCATTCAGGTGAACGGCCTGAAGATGTACCGCCTGGACGGCACCGACGATTTCAACGGCCTGAAACTACTAATGGCCTCGTTGATGACGATGAACGATCAGAAGATCACCATCATCGAAGTGATGTCCAGCGTAAACGACCCGGCCGGCCATACCGCTGCGTTGAAGAACATTCTGGGCGATTAAAGTGGAATTCCATTACAGGCTATCGGGATCCCCGAAGAACATCTGAATCCGCGATCTCAACCAGCGTTCGCCCGGGTCGTTGTCCTGGGAGCCGCGCCAGGCCATGTGCAGTTCGAAGCTGCGCACCGGGATCGGTGGGTCTTCAGCGCGCACGCCGCCGGCGGCGGTCAGTGCTTCGGCGGTGTAGTCGGGCACGGTGGCGATGATGTCGGTGCCCGACAGCAGCGTGCTCAGGCCGTTGAACTGCGGTACGGCCAATACCACATGGCGCTTGCGGTCGAGTTTTTCCAGTTCTTCATCAATGAACCCGCTCAAGTCGCCGGCAAAGGACACCAATGCATGGGGGCGGGCGCAGAATTCGTCCAGCGTCAGACGTCCCGGTGCGGTGTCGGCGCGCAGCACTTTCGGCGAGCTGCGCCGCAAGACCTTGCGCTTGGCGTTGGCCGGCAGGTCGTCGGTGTAGCTGACTCCGATGGAGATTTCGCCAGAGGCCAGCAAGCCCGGCATCAGGATGTAATTGACCCGGCGCACCACCAGCACGATGCCTGGCGCTTCGGCCCGCAGGCGCTTGAGCAGCATCGGCAGCAGGGCGAACTCGGCGTCATCCGACAGGCCGATGCGAAAGACCGAGGTGCTGGTGGCCGGATCGAATTCCGCCGCCCGGCTGACCGCCGTGGAAATCGAATCCAGGGCCGGAGAGAGCAGGGCGAAGATTTCCACCGCCCGCGCGGTGGGCTCCATGCTGCGCCCGGTACGCACGAACAGCGGATCGTCGAACAGGCTGCGCAGGCGCGACAGCGCGGCGCTGATGGCCGGTTGGCCGAGGAACAATTTCTCGGCGGCGCGGGTCACACTGCGCTCATGCATCAATGTTTCGAACACGATCAACAGGTTCAGGTCGACACGACGCAGGTCATTACGATTCATCTGGGGTCCTGGCAGATTCGGCAAGCTTGACGTGGGCGGCCATATGGGAACAATGGCCGGCATGAATCTTACGGGGAAAGGCTGGTACTCTGCACCGGCTAATTGCATTTTTCAGGGCGGGGTCCTACAGGGCCGGTTCAGTTTTCTTGCTGCGGAATCAATGACAGGCATGTCGACTATTAATAGCCACTGATGGTCTTGGCTACAAAGCCCGGATAGAGTTCATGGCATTAGAGGTTACTTTGACGAGGTTTGCGATGTCCCGCACGATCCGTTTTCACAAGTTTGGTGGTGCCGAGGTGCTCAAATGCGAAGAGCATGCGGCGGCTCTTCCTGCGCCAGGAGAAGTGCAGGTCCGCGTCGAAGCGATCGGCATCAGTTGGTACGACACCCTGTGGCGCCAGAACCTGGCATCGTCCCAGGCGCGCCTGCCTTCAGGCCTGGGCCATGAAATGGCCGGCGTGGTGACAGCCGTCGGCGACGGGGTCGATGACTTGGCCGTGGGCGACAAAGTCGCCAGCTTCCCCGCCGAGAGCCCGAACGATTATCCGGTGTACGGTGAGGTCATCGTCCTGCCGCGCACCGCTTTGACCCGCTATCCTGACGTGCTCAGCCCGATCGAAGCCGCGGTTCATTACACGCCGCTGCTGATCGCCTATTTCGCCTACATGGACTTGGCAAGGGTCAAGCCCGGGCAATTTGCGCTGGTGACCGATGCCAGCCATTGCGCCGGTCCTTCCTTCGTGCAACTTGGCAAGGCGTTGGGCGTGCGGGTGATCGCCGCCACCAAGACGGCTGAAGAGCGTGAATACCTGCTGTCGCTGGGCGCCGAAAAAGTCATCGTCACCGAAGAGCAGGACTTGTTGATGCAAATCAACAAACTCACCGACAGCCGTGGCGTCGATGTGGTGTTCGACGGCTTGGGCGGGCCGCAGATGTCGCTGCTCGGCGATGTCCTGGCGCCCCGTGGCAGCCTGGTGCTGTATGGCTTGCAGGGCGGCAACCAGACACCGTTTCCAGCCTGCGCGGCGTTCCAGAAGAACATCCAGTTCTTTGTCCACTGCATCGGCAATTTCACCGGCAAGCCGGAGCTGGGCATTCTCCAGGACCAGGTCGCGTTGCAACGGGCGTTGCGTGATATCAACCAATTGACCGCCGACCGTGTCCTGTTGCCCCTCAAGACTCGGGTGTTTCCGTTCTCCGAGTTCGTCGAGGCCCATCGGTACATGGGCGAATGCCCTTGCCGTGAACGCGTTGCCCTCCAGGTAGTCGACCCCGCCTGATTTCCTCTCTTGCGCAAGAGTCATCGTTTCGACTCTTGCGCTGTTTTCGGCCGCCCTGGCCAGTCTTCTTGACCGTTCTGTGTGTCTGTCCTTCAGCAGGCCTGCGCATAACTGCGCACGAATCAACGACCCTGTTTACTCTCGTCTGTCGAAAGGCGGCATCTTGCAAAAAGCAACTGAACTGGTTTTTGCCGCCAATCTGTATCTTTTAATCATTACTCAAGTCTTGATAATTGAATACTGACTTTCGAACTCAAGGAGGAATTGCTGCGCAGCACTCGTTTGCGCGGCCGTCTGCTGTTTCTTGTTCCTATTTAAAGTGTCCGGGGTGTTGTTTGCCCTGGGTCGCCTGCTGCCTTGAAGAAGATTATTGGCAAGAGGTAAAGCGTCGCTCGGCATATTCCTTGTTTTCTGTCTCCATTGTCTGTGGGACGCTGTAAGAAATCTCCTAGGACGGTTTGGGAGGTGGGCGAAGGCCAATGAATACGGGTGCTTTTGGCGAAAAGAGAAAAGCAGGGGGCACGACCCATACATGTGTGGATTAATTACATCGCGCGAAAGCAAAGTGTATCGTCAATACTCTTAATAAATGGCAAAGGCATTCACCCGACTGGCGCGTCGAGCAATCAACGTGGTGTGGGTGCGACGTCGATAAACGGATTTTAGGTAAAAGTTATGAGTGCAATTCATCAGCAGGCAATGACTTACGTATATCAACAGGTATTGCAACGCTTGTTGGAAATTTATTCCCGTGCGGAACGGACCGCACTGCAGCTTCTGGTCCAGCGATTGATCGTCGCCGCTGGCGGTATTGAACGAATTGGCACCTATCGGGTGCTGGTGGCCCAGAATGGCAGTCGGGAGGGGTTCTATGCGCTGACGGCCCTGCGCGCCGCGCAGTTGAGCATTGCTGGCCGGCATCCGACGACTTTCGACCTGCGCGTCGCCACGCCACGCCTGGGCGAGATGACCCAGGCCACCCTGGAGAATATCCACTGTTGCTACAGCGCTCTGTTTCTCTACGACGACCCACGGGTAGAGCTACTGATGGCGGACAATCGAGAGGTGGTGCCGTTTGATCGCTCCAAGCCGTTATCGGCGCAAGGGCGCGAGGCCAATCGCACTGACATGCTGATGCTTGGGCACCTGCGTTCCTCCGACAGCCTCCTGGGCGTGGGCGACGAAGGCTACCTGGCGATGGCGGAGTTCTACAAGAACATGGCTCGCTGGGATGCGGGCGTGGATTCATGGGTCAGTTGCGACACGCCACGCCAGCAAAAGCAGTTCCTGTCCGGGTTGCGCCGGGCGACCCGCAAGATCGGTCTGGTGTTTGAGCCCGTGGGTGGATTCGACGGCCTGTTTGCCCAACTCGATTTCCTGGGCAGTGACCTGTTCCGGCGTTTTTATGGCCAGGAGCACCTGGGTGTCTGGCAACCCGAAGGGCGGCTGGAGGCCTGCCGGCAAGTGGGGCACATCCGTATTGATGATCTGATCACCGAGCGGCTGGAGGAAAGCAACTGGGCGTTGTTCAGCGAATTCCTCGGCGTCAGCTCCGATGAGCTGGTTGCGCCATCGCTTGAGCATGAATACCTGAGCCCGTACCTCTCGGCCCACCTATGTGGCTTGCAGGCCTGTCATCAGCAGGAACGCGGCTATGCGGCTGGCTACACCGATTACGTGCAACGCATGATCATGGTCATGCACCGCAAGCGTATGCCGGAGCCCGTCTGCCAGCAGGTCCAGGGGCTGTTGGGTTCATCGTCGGAGATTCCCGAGCGTCGAACCGTGATCGCCCTGGAAACGGAAAAAAATCTGAATCTGAACGAAACGCAACTGGTGTGCATGCTGTTTGCGCCCTTCGTTGAAAAGGGCGCCGGCCTGGAGCATTTCCTGCGGTGCTGTCATCCCGGCATGCTGGTGGGCATGCCCGATCTGCACAGGGCGTTGCGGGGCGGCCCGGTCACGGATCAGGTGGCGCATTGGATGGTCGATGTCAGTGGCCTGCCCGTTGCGATGCTGTGTAAGTTGTACCGGGCCCGAATCACCACGCCGGAGCCGGAGATCATCCGGGCGGACCCGCAAACGGCCATGGAGCGCGCTGATACGGATCAGGGCGGGCAGGGCGCCGATGATCCCGGCGAACGTGCAGCGCGGCGCTGAGGGACGGGGTTTGACGTATTTTGTCGCGATCGCCCGGGCCCGGTTGGTGAAGGTTCGGTTCGGCGGCCCAGTCTCATGAAGGGCCATCGTGAAACAGACTTCACCTACCAGGCGGTTTATCGGTACCTGACGAACCTGATCAATGAGCTGGGCGCTGATGCTCGGGTGCGTCTGCCGTCATTGCGGCAGTTGGCCGAGCGCCTCAATGTCTCCATATCCACCATCCAGTACGCTTATTCCCTGCTGGAAAAGGAAGGGCGGGTCTATTCGATTGCCAAGTCCGGATACTACGCATTGCCGATGGTCAGCGTGTCCACTCTTGGCGATGGCGATGATTTGCTGGAGACCCTGTACGTCAACGCGCGTCGCCCAGGCATGCTGGTGCTCAGCGGTGATGAACCGGCTTCGTTGCAGCCGCTCGACAGTCCGCTTCTGTTGCTTGAACGCGAGCTCCTGCGCCAGTACCCGCGCGCTTCACAACATCCGCTGCAGCCCTGGGGAGAGCAGGAGTTGCGTACCGCACTGGCGGCACGCTACACCTCTTCACCGTCGCGATGCTGGAGTGCCGATGACGTCTATATCGGCGCTGACTTGCGCGGCGTTCTGGAAATCCTGATTGCAGTGCTGGCACTCAAGGGCAACACGGTGCTCGTGGAGTCGCCCTGCGAATGGACCGTCCTGCGTTTGTTGCAAGCGGCCGATATCCGCGTCATCGAGCTGCCCTTGCTGGCCGAGGGGGAAATCGATATTGAACAGTTGGAGCGGTTGCTGGCGAATGAAACGGTATGCCTGATGGTGGTGTCTTCGGTGTTGAGCATGCCCAGGGGGAGGTTGAAAAGTGCAGCCGACCGGCGAGCACTGGCGCGTCTGCTGGAACAGTACGGCACGTGGGTACTGGAGAACGACAGCCATACGGAGTTGGTATTCGAGCCCGGCGCGTTGCCTTTTCGAGAGTGGCTCGACCCGGACCGGCTGATCGTGTATTCCACTTTCGAGACAACCATAGGGCCCGAGGCGCCCTACGGTTATGTGCTGTCGCGTCAGCTGACGCTGATGTTGCAGCGTCATTTCCTGTTGCGCGCATTTCGTCTTTCGCCGATTCGCCAGAAAGCGATTGCGCGTTTATACAACAATGGCCGGATCGACCAGCATCTACTGGTATTGCGACGCCTGCTACGCGAAAGCGCCGCGTCGGCGACGCAACTGTTGCGCGAGCGAGTCGGAAACTGCCTGGAATGGGAGGAGCCCGAGGGCGGCGCAACAATCTGGGTACGCTCTTCACGCCAGGTCGATCTGCGGCGGGTTTTCCAACGGCTGCTCGCCCGGCGAATCGTCATCGCGCCGGGAGAGCTGTTCAGCACCCAAGGACGATATGACCAGCATTTTCGGTTGGCTCATGCTCTCGACGGCGTGGGCGGCCGGGAAGCGGCCTTCTGCGCACTGGCCGAGGCCTTGAGGCTCGAACAATCCTGATCGCGGGGCGATGGATCGAACCCGTCGCGTGATGGTCGAACTGTCAGTAAACTGCCTTCATTTTTCCGAGCCACTCCATTCCGAGGTTTTGCATGACAGTCAGTCCATTTGCGGGCAAGCCGGCGCCGGCAGAGTTGTTGATCGATATCCCGCGACTGGTGACGGCGTATTACACCGGCCGGCCCGACGCCTCGATTGCGACCCAGCGCGTCGCGTTCGGCACTTCCGGGCATCGTGGCAGTTCGTTCGATCTGGGGTTTAACGAATGGCACGTACTGGCCATCAGTCAGGCGATCTGCCTGTACCGTGAAGCCCAGGGCATCGACGGACCGCTGTTTGTCGGTATCGACACTCATGCACTGTCGACTCCGGCGGGAGCCAGCGCGTTGGAAGTGCTGGCCGCCAATGGCGTGACCGTGATGATCGCCGAGGGTGACGAGTACACCCCGACGCCAGCGATTTCCCACGCCATCCTGTGCTACAACCGTGGCCGGACCACTGGGCTGGCTGACGGCATCGTCATTACGCCGTCGCACAATCCGCCACAAAGTGGCGGCTACAAATACAACCCCACCAATGGCGGTCCGGCCGATACCCATATCACCAAATGGATTGAAGCCAAGGCCAACGAGCTGTTGGCCAACCAGTTGGCCGGCGTCAAGCGCATCAGCTACGAACAGGCGCTCAAGGCCGAAACCACTCACCGTCACGATTATCTCAATACCTACGTGGCAGACCTCGGCAACGTCATCGATTTCGACGCGATCCGTGGTGCAGGGCTGCGCCTGGGCGTAGACCCGCTGGGCGGCGCTGGCGTGCGCTACTGGCCCGCCATCGCCGAACACTATCGACTGGACCTGGAAGTGGTCAACACCCAGGTGGATTCCACCTTCCGCTTCATGACGGTCGATTGGGACGGGCAGATCCGCATGGACCCGTCCTCCAGCCACGCCATGCAAGGTTTGATCGGTTTGAAGGAGCGCTTCGACGTGGCCTTCGCCTGCGACCCGGACCATGACCGCCACGGCATCGTGACGCCGAGTGGCGGCTTGCTGGCGCCGAACAATTACCTGGCGGTCTCCATCGATTATCTGTTCCAGAATCGGCCGCAATGGCGTGCCGATGCGGCGGTCGGCAAGACCGTGGTCAGCAGCGGCCTGATCGACCGCGTGGCCAAGCGCCTGGGCCGCCGCCTCTATGAGGTGCCGGTGGGCTTCAAGTGGTTCGCCGACGGCCTGTTCGATGGTTCCCTTGGCTTTGGCGGTGAAGAAAGCGCCGGTGCCTCGTTCCTGCGCAAGGATGGCGGCGTATGGAGCACCGACAAGGATGGGCTGATCCCGGCCTTGTTGGCCGCTGAAATGACGGCTCGCACCGGTCGCGACCCAAGCCAGGCCTATCGCGCCCTGACGGACGAGCTGGGCGAGCCGTTCTCGGTACGTGTCGATGCCAAGGCCAGCCCGCAGCAGAAAGCGCTGCTGAGCAAGCTGTCGCCGGATCAGGTCCAGTCCACTGAACTGGCGGGCGAAACGATCCAGAGCATCCTCAGCCACGCCCCGGGTAACGACCAGGCCATCGGCGGCCTGAAAGTCATGACCGAAAATGGCTGGTTTGCCGCGCGTCCGTCCGGCACCGAGGACATCTACAAGATCTACGCCGAAAGCTTTATTGGCGACGAGCACCTGAAACAGCTGGTGGTCGAGGCCCAGGCGCTCGTGGATGGCGCGATTTCCGGGCAGTGATCGCGTCCTTTTCGCGAGCAGGCTCGCTCCCACAGGTAATCTGACTGTGGGAGCGAGCCTGCTCGCGAAGGGCCTAGTCCCCTGAAATAGCGCAATGCCAACCTGCCATATCACTTTCATTTCATCGTCTAAATAGCTGACAGCAAAGCTTTTGGCTGGAATCCGGCTGCAAATCCAGACACCATAGCCCTCATGGTTCTGAACACCGGAGTCCTTCAGCGTGTCGCAACACACTCCCGATCTTCCTCCCGAACTCCTGCCACTGGCCCAGATGCCCTGGCTCAAGCGCCTGGCTGCGCGATTTTTTGGTCATGGCCTGACGCGCCTGCGCGCGCAGCACCGGGCGTCCTGGCTGCATGGCCAGGCCGATGGCTTTCGTAGCGGGCACACCGCGGGTTTTGATTATGGTTTCAAGGAAGGCAAGGCCGAAGGCCTGGAAGAGGGGCGTCAGGTCCTGCTGATCAGGGATTGGCGCAGCACCGAGCATCCGGGGCCCAAAGTCGACGATCTGTTGTTCGATGACTGGCGCCTGCCGCTTACCGCCGAACTGAAGAAGCGCATCAAGGCCGACGTCGCGCGCCTGCTACCGGCGCATGCGCAACCCAGCAGCGCGCAGTGGAAGATGATTTTCAGCGACACCCCGGCGACGTCGGTCGTCGCGGGGGCAGGCGCAGGCAAGTCCACAACGCTGGTACTGCGCATCGTGCTTCTCTGTCATTACTTGGGGTTCGAGCTGGATTCGATGACCGTGGTCACGTTTACTCGCGAATCGCGCAAGGACTTCATGCAGAAGCTCATCGACATGTTTGCGCTTTGGGGGCGTACGATCAGCCTGGCGCAGGCACGCGAGCTGGTGCGCACGTTCCACTCACGAATCCTGCCCATGGTGCGCAGCCTGCCTGGATTCGAACGGCTCCAGGCCTTCGAGGCGCTGAGCCTTCGCGCCGGGCCAAATGACGATGGCGCCTTGGCGAGCCCATTCGACTTGCGCATCAACGAGGTCCAGCGCCAGCACCTCAACGCCTGTTATCACAGCCTCTACAAGCGTGACGAGCGTTTCCGCGAGCTGATCAAGCCGCTTTCCCGGCACGCCTTGCAGCTCAAGACGCTGGAGCGCGATCACCCGGATGTGCAGAAGCGGATAGCCGTGACTGAACTGGCGGCCCAGCGCGACGAAGCACTGTGCGACGCGATCGAGGATCTCTGGTTGAAGGCGGGCGCCTGGCCAATCAAGGGGATCGAGCCGAAACGCCAGGCCTTCGAAGTCAATGGTTCCAGGTTTCATTGCCACGGTTACGTTCCTTCGCTGGACGCCTGGGTAATGCTGGGTTTCGATCCACGTGAAGATTCTCAGCTCAGCCGGCCCGGCGCCAAGCTGAGCCTGCGCGCGGAATGGGCTGTAAAGCGGACCCTGTTTCAAGCTTTCTGTCGTAAGCCATTGATATGGCTCGACAGTTATGAGGAATCCAGGCGCGTATTGGCCTCGTTGGCCGGGGATGCCAGTGCCGGGCCGGGGTTCGATTACAAGGTCAAGGGAGAGCTGGGCTCCGCCCCTTTGCTGGACTGTTTTGTCGCGGCGGCAGGGTTCATCGAGAATCTCGGCCTGGATGTCCCTGATGCCGTGGGCCAGATGAGTTTCTCCCATGACGATCCCGATCGGTATTTCTTCGAAGCGTTGAGCCGCTTCTGGCGCGCTTTCGAGGATCATCTGCTCGACCAGTCGCCGCCGGTCATGACCTACAACCGCATGTTTGCGCTGTTCAGCGAGCATTCAGAGGAAAACTTCAAGCTGCTCGATGACGCGCTGTTGCGGCCGATGGCCCACTTGATGATCGACGAGTTCCAGGATGTTTCGCCGCAGATCGTCTCCTGGATCCGAGCGAGCCTGCGCGAAGTGCGCAGGCGCGGTACCGCCCTGCACGTGGGGCGCGCCGCCCAGCGTTCTTCGCTGTTGTGCGTGGGTGACGACTGGCAATCGATCTATGGCTGGCGGGGCAGTTCGCCGAGTTTCTTCATGGCCTTCAACAAGCAATTCCCGTCCCCGGCCAGCACGCGGGTGATGCTCACCGAAAACTACCGCAGCCATCAATACATCATCGACGCCGCCGAGCATGTCGTGCGCGCGGCGGAGGCCATGCCTGGCAAAAAAGCCAAGGCCAGCGGCGTGTCACGAACGCCAAGTCCGGTCAATGTGCTGGATCGAGATGACGAAGGGTTGGCGCGGCGACTTGATGAGCATTACCGGAAGGGTGATTCGATCTTGATGCTGTATCGAAGAAGTAGCGACAAGTCATTGTTAGAAAAGCATATTCAGCCAATAGTTAATGTTGATTCTAGCTTGCCGATGCCAATGAGACGCTTCAGGCAAATGACTTATCACAGCGCGAAAGGCCTTGAGGCGGATGCGGTATTCCTTCTGGGTGACTGCCAGCATCTGACCAGTTCGCCGTACAAGAACCAGGTCTACCGGATGGCCGGGCTGGGCCAGGACGGCGACACCGAACCGTACGACACGGCGCAAAAAGATGAGATTCTGCGCCTGGCATACGTGGGGATCACGCGGGCGGTGCAACATTGCTACTGGTATGTGGACGGCCAGGACAGTCAAGCCGCCAACGCGCCCAGAGCCTCGGACCGTGTCGCGGCGGGCAAGCCATTCTTTGTCGATCATCGCCGTGCGCGCGGCTGATACATGTCACAGTCGATAATCACAAAAAAGCCCGTGGCGAGGGAGCTTGCTCCCGCTCGGCTGCGGAGCAGTCGTAAACCTACGGGTGCGGTGTGCCTGATACTCCGCATTGGCAGGTTTTGGGGCCGCTATGCAGCCCAGCGGGAGCAAGCTCCCTCGCCACGGGTTTGTCGATTGCCTTGAATGAACCGCATCAGTGAATGTGGGCTTTTTTGTTCAGGAAGCGAATCGTCGCAAGCCAACCGGCGGTACGAAGGCTTCAAGCTCGGCTTCCACCGCTTCGATGATTCGCTCCACATCAGGCGCGTTCATCACGGTGGCGCAGGGGATGCCTGCAATCGCGATCATGGTTTCGCCGCTGGCACGGTCGAACAACCGGGCCACCATGCTGCCCGGCGCATCCATGCTGGCCTCGAAGCCCATGGGATGGAAATGCCAGCGCATCAATTGGCAGGCGTTGGGGAATGTAACCTTGCTGAAAGATCCTTTATTCATCTGTAGCCCGCCTTCTTCATCAAGCGCTTCCGTTTGCTCATGTCAGGAAGGAAGAGCCATCATGGCCCTACCAGTGAGAATTAAAATAGCACCGGAAAATGAAGCTGATGTGGATTTTTTCAGTCCGTTTGGCGATTGGTTCAGTTTTTTTGATCTGGATCATGACTTAATCGGGAATGTTCAGAATGCCACCATCGTTTGCATGAGGTTTATTGCCGTTGGGACGACGGCTCTGGATCGCGGTATTTCAGCCCAATCAGCAGTGCCAGGCCCGCCATTGCGAGGGCAATGGCGAAGGTGACGTGCAAGCCGTGGGCCGCAGTTTCGGGTGTTGTAGCGCCGATACCGTTCGTCGGCAAAGCGCTGGCGAAGACTGCACCTAGCACTGATGCGCCAGTAAGGAATCCCAGGTTGCGCGACAAGTTGAGCAAGCCGGCAATGGCCCCCCGCTGATGGGCGGGGAGCTCGGCCATGACCGATGTATTGTTGGCCGTCTGGAACATCGCATAGCCAAGTGTCGTGACTACAATGGCCGCGGCATAACCGGCTATGCCCAAGGCGGGAGGAACCAGCGACAGCAGCAGACAGCCGAACATCAGGGTCGTCAGCCCGACGAGACGCATGAGGCGCACGCCGAAACGGTCCGTCAGCCGCCCGGCGGGCATGCCGGCGAGGGCGGCGACACACGGCCCTGCCGCCAACACCAGGCCCACCGTTGTCGGAGGCAACCCGAGGGCGATGGCGAGATAGAACGGGCCGACCAGCAGGGTCGCCATCATGATCGCGGCGACCAGCGCGCTTGTAGCCAGGCCCGAGACGAGCAGGCGGTCGCGAAACATCGGCAGCGGGATCAGCGGCGACGCGAGTCGTTTCTGCGTCCGGACGAACCATCCGCCGCTCAGGACCGCCGCCAGCAACAGGCCGATATTCAATGCGCCAAAGCTCCCACGTCCGAGTGTCATGGCCAGGGCATAAGCGCCCAGTGTGAAAGCCAGCAGGAGCGTGCCCAGGCCATCGAAACCCACGCGCCCGGTCTTTTGCGCCGGGTATCCGGCAGGCAAAAAGCGCCAGGCCAGCAACAGCGTCAGTAACCCGAGAGGAACGTTGATCAGAAACAACGCCTGCCAGCCGAACCCGCTGATCAATATGCCGCCAAGGGACGGCCCGAGGGCGGTGCCGACCGCTGACAGCGTGGCGAGCAGACCCATGGCGCTGCCGGTCCTGGCTTTGTCGACCGTTTCGCCGACGAGGGCCAGGGTCAACGTCATCATGATGGCCGCGCCCACGCCTTGCAGGGCCCTGGCAGCGATCAGCAGCCACAACGACGGCGCCAGGCCACACAGGGCCGAAGCCAGCGTGAACAGCGCGATGCCCGCCAGCAGCAGCTTGCGGCGCCCGATCAGGTCGCCCAAGCGTCCGAGGCTGACGATCAGCGTGGTGATCGCCAGCAGATAGGCGAGGACCACCCACTGGACCAGTTGGAAGGACGCATCGAATGCCTGGGCCAGCACCGGCAAGCCGACGCTGGCGACGCTGGCGCCCAGGGATGCGAGCAGCGTTGCCAGTGCAAGGCTGGCCAGGGCTCCATGTGCCTTGCGCTGCGGTGGATTGTCGGCATTTGTTGACAGGTGATCTGCAGTAACGGGTTTCATCGTGTCCTCTCTGTCTGCGGCTCCTTCGGCGCAGCTGTCAGAACGGTACGCCGAGGCATAACATGGCGGAAGACGCAGCAGTTGCATGTTACAGCTGCACACAACGCCACCTGTGATCGAGTCCCATCAATGTCCGCACCCGATTTGAATTTGCTCCTCACCCTGGATGTGCTGCTGTCCGAAGGCAGCGTGGCTGGTGCGGCGCGCCGGCTGCGCCTCAGTCCTTCGGCCATGAGCCGGGCATTGGCGCGGTTGCGCCAGGCCACTGGCGACCCGTTGCTGGTGCGGGCCGGGCGGGGTCTGGTGCCAACTCCGCGCGCGCTGGCGTTGCGCGAGCAGGTCAGTCAACTGGTCCAGGACGCCCAGGCCGCGCTGCGCCCGGAGCAGGCGCCGGATCTGCGTCGAGTGAACCGAACCTTCACGCTGCGTACCCGCCAAGGCTTCGTGGAGAATTTCGCGCTGGAGCTGATTGCCCGAGTCAGCGAACAGGCGCCAGGGGTTCGGCTGTGTTTCGTCGACAAGGCCGATAAGGACAGCACCGCGCTGCGCGAGGGCAGTGTGGATCTGGAAACCGCCGTGGTGGATGAGCGCACCCGTCCGGAGTTGCGCACGCAGGCGTTGTTTCGAGACCGCCTCATCGGCGTGGTTCGCCCGGGGCATCCGCTGAGCCAGATCGAGGTGAGCGCTGCCGACTATGGGATGGGCGCGCACATCGGCGTGTCCCTGCACGACCTCGATCATGGACCGATGGATCAGGCATTGGGGGCATTGGGTCTGTCCCGTGAAATCATCACCAGCGTCCCGGGCTTTTCCGCTGCGCTGGGGCTCGCCCGGTCCAGCGACCTCATCGCCAGCGTGCCGGAGCGCTACACCACCCGTTTGCGCACCGGCATGCACAGTTTCGCGCTGCCGTTTGCGCTGCCCGGGTTCACTATCGCGATGCTCTGGCACCCGCGTATGGATGCCGATCCGGTGCATCGCTGGTTAAGAGATTGCATGAGAGAGGTTTGCGCGGATCAATACGCGCGCAAAAAACCTGGGGGGCAATAAGCCTGGAGGAAACGGTTCAGTCTTCCTTGCGAATCGTCGCCACTTCATCGGCGCGGACCCGGACTTTGCGGCCAGAAATGTCTTCGAATTCGTAGAAGCCATCGGCGGTGCGGGTGTTCGGCGTGTCCTCGGTCAAATACTGGGTACCGTTCTGCAAGGTCACCACGGTCGGAGAGGCGCAGCCGGCCAGCGCCAGCAGCGCGGTGACGACCAAGGGCAGGCCCAGAAACCTGATGTTCATATCCATAACCTCTTTCGAAAGGACGCAGCCCGGCTGATTCGACCGGGCCATCACTGAGTTAACCGCCATTGGTCTCGCTTGTTGTAGGAAAGTTCATCGCACAGGGAAGGATTTCTCCTTTAAATATAGGCGACCGCTCATCTTTTGCAGTTGCCTGGGCGGCGAGTAGCTGATATCTGTACGCATAACCAGTGTTTCAGCATGCGTGGCGCTTTTTTCCGTGACAGCCAATCCCCTTGACGACCCCTTTTATTACCTGAACAACTTCCAGCGGGTCCTCGCCTGGTTGACGCAACGCTATGCCGACGTATTGAGTGTCGAAGAGCATCGGTTTATCGATGATTTCATCGCTTTGCCGCGTCCGGCCCAAGGCTTGCTGGTGCGGATGGTGATGCGCAAGGGCCTGCACTTTCGTCACACCAAGCTGCGCTATGCGGAAATTGGCGACATCGCCGACGCCGTGGCGCCGTTGTTGGCGCTGGGCTGGGTCGAAGAGCAGGCGTGCCTGAGCCTTGTCGAACTGTTCGATATGCTGCTCAAGCCGGAAATACTTCTGTGCCTGGGGCATCTGATCGAGCAACCCAAGGCACGCAAATCCGAATGGCTGCACACCCTGAGTGATCAGGACGGCCAGCCGCAGCCGTTTCGCGCCTGGTGCCCGCAACTCGAAGAGCGGCTGTACAGCCTCACGGTGATGGGGCTGTGCGACCGTTTGCGGTTGATGTTCTTCGGCAATCTCTATCAGGACTGGTCGGAGTTCGTGCTGGCGGACCTGGGTATCTTTGTCTATGAAGCCGTTGAGTTCAGCGCCGATTCCCGGGGGCTGCGCAGCCGCGAGGACATCGATGCCTGCGTCTTCCTGCATGAATGCCAGCAACGCTTCGACGCCGGCGAACCGCTCGAACCGATCATCGCCCGGGTCAATGCCCTGGAGCTGGACAATCCCTGGCTTGAGCGGCGCCGGGGCAAGCTATTGTTCCAGATCGGCCAGCATTGCGAACGCATCGGTGATTTTGCCCAGGCCCTGAGTCTTTATCGCGGCTGTACTTACCCCGGCGCGCGACTGCGAATGATCCGCGTGCTGGAGCGCATCGGCGAATATGCCCTGGCCCTCGAACTGGGTGAGGCCGCGGCCCAGGCGCCCCAAAGCGCTGCCGAGCGCCAGGCCTTGCTCCGGATCGTGCCCCGACTGCGGCGCAAACTCGGCGGCCCGCCGGTGGCCCGCGCCGTGGCCAGGGAGGTCGAACGACTGGACTTGCATCTGCCGCGTGTCGACCCGACGTTGTCGGTGGAATATTACGTACAGGCTCATCTGCATGACGAAGCCGCCCCGGTGCACTACGTCGAGAACAGCCTGGTCAATTCGCTGTTCGGCCTGTTGTGCTGGCCGGCGATTTTCGCGCCGCTGCCGGGGGCTTTTTTCCACCCGTTCCAGCGCGGGCCGGTGGACCTGCTGAACGAAGATTTCCATGACCGTCGCGCCGAACTGTTCGCGGCCTGTTTCGCCGAGCTGGACGACGGGCGCTATCGGCAGACCATCCGTCGACGTTACGCGGAAAAATGGGGCGTGCAGTCACCGTTCGTGTTCTGGGGCGCACTGTCCGAAGACCTGCTGGACCAGGCGCTTGACTGTCTGCCGGCCGAACACCTCAAGCACTGGTTCGGCCGTCTGCTGCTGGACATCAAGGCCAACCGCGCCGGCATGCCCGACCTGATCCAGTTCTGGCCGCAGCACAAGACCTACCGCATGATCGAAGTCAAAGGCCCCGGCGATCGCCTGCAGGATAACCAACTGCGCTGGCTGGAGTTCTGCCACGAACACCGGATGCCCGTCGCCGTCTGTTATGTGCAATGGGCGGAGCAGGGCGCGTGACCGAGATGCCGGGCTACAGCATTGCCGTGCGGGCGTTATGCGAGTTCACCGCGAAGGTCGGCGATCTCGACTTGCGTTTCACGCCGTCACCCACCGCCCTGGAAGGTATCGTCGGCCACCGTACCGTGGCATCACGGCGCCAGGAGGGCTACCAGGCCGAAGTCAGCCTGGAAGGCGTCTACCAGACCTTGAAGGTCAAGGGGCGGGCCGACGGCTACGACCCGGCCCGCAATCGTCTGGAGGAAGTGAAGACCTATCGGGGCGACCTGAGCAAGCAACCGGACAACCACCGCCAGTTGCATTGGGCCCAGGCGAAAATTTATGGCTGGCTGCTGTGCGAAAAGTTGCAGTTGCCGCGCATTGAGGTTGCCTTGGTCTATTTCGACATCGTCAGTGAAAAGGAGACCTGCCTGACCCAAAGCTGCGAAGCCTCGCAGCTCCAGGCGTTCTTCGAGCAGCAGTGTGCTCGGTTCCTGGCGTGGGCCGAACAGGAAATGCGCCATCGCCAGGCGCGTAACCTGGGCGCCCAGGCGCTGACGTTTCCCCACGCCGGCTTTCGGCCGGGGCAACGTCACCTGGCTGAATCGGTGTTCAAGGCGGTCAGCACCGGGCGCTGCCTGATGGCCCAGGCGCCCACTGGCATCGGCAAGACCGTCGGCACCTTGTTCCCCATGTTCAAGGCCATGGCGCCGCAGCGTCTGGACAAGGTGTTGTTTCTCACGGCAAAAACCCCCGGACGCAGGCTGGCCCTGGATGCGGCCCAGCTGATCACCAACAACGCCCCGGCGATGCCGCTGCGGGTATTGGAAATGATCGCGCGGGACAAGGCCTGCGAGCATCCGGACAAAGCCTGCCACGGCGAATCATGCCCGCTGGCCCGGGGGTTTTATGATCGCCTGCCGCTGGCCCGGGCAGCGGCGAGCCAGGTCACGCTGCTCGACCAGGCGGCGTTGCGCGATATCGCCTTGAGCCATGAAGTCTGTCCGTACTACCTGAGCCAGGAAATGGCCCGTTGGGCCGACGTGGTGGTGGCTGACTACAACTACTACTTCGATTTCAGCGCCTTGCTCTTCGGCCTCGCCCAGGCCAATGGCTGGACGGTCGCGACCCTGGTGGACGAAGCCCACAACCTGGTGGAGCGAGGGCGCCAGATGTACAGCGCGAGCCTGGACCAGCTTGCGCTGGCGACGGTGCTGAAAACGGCGCCGGAGCCTTTGAAGAAATCGTTGCGCAAGGTCAGCCGTCAGTGGAGCGCCTTGCACGAGCCGCAAATTGCCGCCTACCAGGCGTATGAAAAACCACCGGAGAAACTGCTTCAGGCATTGGGAACGTGCACCAGCGCCATCGGCGATTACCTCAATGACCATCCCCAAGGGCTGGACAGTCAGCTGCAAGCGTTTTATTTCGATGCGTTGCAGTTCGCTCGCGTGGCGGAGGCATTTGATGAGCATTTCCTGTTCGATATTCACAAGCGCGAATCCGGCCGCCAGCGCAGCCTGTCGACGCTGTGCCTGCGCAACGTGGTGCCGGCCGGTTTCCTGCGACCCAGGTTCACGGCGTCGCGCAGCAGCGTACTGTTCTCCGCGACCCTGAGCCCGCGGCGCTATTACGCCGATTTGCTGGGGACACCCGCGGACACGGTATGGATCGATGTCGAATCACCGTTCCAGGCCGAACAGTTGGATGTCCGGGTGGTCAGCCGGATCTCCACCCGCTTCGCCCATCGCCAGGGCTCCCTTGAGCCGATCGTCGCGCTGATGGCTCGCCAGTTCTCCGAGCGTCCCGGCAACTACCTGGCGTTCTTCAGCAGCTTCGATTACTTGCAACAGGTGGCCGGGTTGTTGGCCGAGCGACATCCGCACATTGCGACCTGGACGCAATCGCGCGGAATGGGCGAGGCGCCGCGGCAGGCGTTCCTCGAACGCTTCATGGAGCACAGCCAGGGCATTGGCTTCGCGGTGCTGGGCGGCGCGTTCGGCGAGGGCATCGACCTGCCGGGCTCGCGGCTGATCGGAGCGTTCATCGCCACCCTCGGGCTGGCGCAGTTCAACCCGGTCAATGAACAGATCAAGCAGCGCATGGCGACGATCTTTGGCGACGGCTATGACTACACCTACCTGTATCCCGGCCTGCAAAAAGTCGTGCAGGCCGCTGGCCGGGTCATCCGCACCCAGCAGGATCGCGGAGTGGTGATGCTGATCGACGACCGCTTTGGCGAGGCCAAGGTGCAGCGATTATTGCCGCAGTGGTGGACCGTCAGGCAGGAGCAACCCCAATCCAATGTGGGAGCGAGCTTGCTCGCGATGGCGTCGGAACAGGTTGCATCTTCATAGACTGATCCACCGCGATCGCGAGCAAGCTCGCTCCCACAAGTATTCTATAGCCCCACATAAATCAGGTTTTTACTCGGGCTGCAGTTGTTCCATACTCCGCATAAATCCCCTGATCCCTCGGCCAACATGCTTGAGAACAACCCAAAGACTACCCGCATCAACGAAGAACAGCGCTTCCGGCTGCTTATCGATGCCGTGGTCGACTACGCCATTTACATGACCGACCCGTCCGGCATCATCACCAGCTGGAACTCTGGCGCTCGACGCTTCAAGGGGTATGAGGAATCCGAGATCCTCGGCCAGCACTTTTCCCGGTTCTACACCGATCAGGACCGTGCCGCCGGGTTGCCGCAATCGGCCCTCGATACGGCCGTGCGCGAGGGGCGTTTCGAAGGCGAAGGCTGGCGGGTGCGCAAGGACGGCACGCTGTTCTGGTCCCATGTGGTCATCGACCCGATCATCGACAGCCAGAGCGGCGAACTGCTCGGTTTCGCCAAGATCACCCGGGACCTGACCGATCGCAAGATGGCCGAGGAAACCCTCAAGCAGAGCGAGCAACAGTTCCGCCTGCTGGTGCAAAGCGTCACCGACTACGCCATCTATATGCTTGACCCGGACGGGCAGGTGACCAACTGGAACCAGGGTGCGCAGCGGATCAAGGGCTACCTGCCGGCCCAAGCGATCGGCCAGCACTTCTCGATGTTCTACACCCCCGAAGACCGGGAGGCCGGGGAGCCGCAGCGGGCCCTGAGCATCGCCGCCAGCGTCGGCCGTTTTGAAAAGAAGGGGTGGCGCGTGCGCAAGGATGGCACGCGCTTCATGGCTCATGTGGTTATCGATGCGATTCGCAGCGATACCGGCACACTCCTGGGATTTGCCAAGATCACCCGCGACATTACCGATGCCACGCAGGCGCAACAGGCCTTGGAGCAGGCTCGCGAGGCACTGTTTCAAGCGCAGAAACTGCAAGCGATCGGCCAGCTTACCGGCGGCATCGCCCACGATTTCAACAATCTGCTGACAGTGATCCTCGGCAACCTGGAAATCATGCGCAAGCGCATGCCCAGCGAACCAAAACTCACCCAACTGCTGGACAACGCCGTGCAGGGGGCGCTTCGCGGTGTTTCCCTGACCCAGCGCATGCTGGCGTTCGCCCGTCGGCAGAAGCTCAGCTCCGAACCAGTGGAGCTGGCGACGCTGGTGCAAGGCATCAGCGGCCTGCTGCAAAGTTCGATGGGCCCGTCGATTCATATCCAGACCCGATTTGCCGAGGCGTTGTCGCCGGTACTGGCCGACGTCAACCAGCTCGAACTGGCGATCCTCAACCTGGCGACCAATGCCCGGGATGCCATGCCCCAGGGCGGCAGGATATTGATCGAGGCGCAGGAGCGGCTGGGTAGCCAGGCCGGTGGTCCAGGTAGGCCGTTAGGCAACGAGCGATACATTTGCCTGTCGCTCACCGACGAAGGTGATGGCATGGACGAAATGACGCTGGCCTCGGCCGTGGATCCTTTTTTCACTACCAAGGGCGTGGGCAAGGGCACCGGGCTGGGACTGTCCATGGTGCATGGTCTGGCCGAGCAACTGGGCGGACGGCTAATCCTCAAGAGCGAAAAAGGCGTCGGTACCACCGCCGAGCTGTGGTTGCCGGTGGCTGATGAGTCGACCACGGACAAGCCGCCGGTCGTGGACACGGCTACGCCACCTGTCCACGCGCTACTGGTATTGGTGGTCGACGATGACAGCCTGGTGATGACCAGCACCCGCTTGCTGATCGAAGACCTTGGCCACCGGGTGCTTTGCGCGCTGTCGGGCCCCCAGGCGCTGGAGTTGTATGAGCGCAACCCGGATATCGACCTGGTGATCACCGACATGGCCATGCCCCAGATGGACGGTGCGCAGTTGGCGAAACTGCTGCGCGACCGTCAGCCGACGCTGCCGATCATCCTGGCGACTGGCTACGCCGAGCGCCTGGAAGGCTTCGCCACGCAGTTGCCACGGCTGACCAAGCCGTTCAAGCAGATTGATCTGGTGCAGGTGATTGGGCAGACGATGAAATAAACCGTCTTGGGGTCGCTGCGCAACCCATCGCGAGCAAGCTCCCTCGCCACCAAAGCGACTTGCGCAGCTACTGGGTATTTTTCTTGAAGCCGCGCAGGTTCATCGCACACAGGCAGAACTGCAGGACGATCAGCGCATAGGCATCGGTGTGCAGACCCCACACGACCCAGAGAATGTTACTGACGATAAAACAACTGAACCCAGCGACCCGCCGGCGGGGTTGGCGTGAGCCGATCAGCCACGCGGCCAATACCGTTACCGCCATCGCGGGCCATTGGACCCATCCCAGATAATCCACGCATTTCTTCCTCTTGCCGTTGATGCTCTACAGACCTTGGCACGGGCGTGGAATTCTTTTTTTTCAAGCACAGGGCCGTTCTCAATTGAACGGGATATCTTCCAACCTCAGCAACGTTTCTATCCGCGCCGGACTGAAAGGCGGGCGAGGAGCAGGCGGCGTCCAGCCAAGCAGATGCTCCAGCGCCGCACCACAGACCCGGCCCTGACACGCCCCCATGCCGCAACGACTCGCCAGTTTCGCCTCACGCCAGTTCTCAAAATCGCTCAGCTCACCATAGGCCACGTCTTCACAACGGCAGACCAAGGTGTCGCGTTGGGGCAGGTTCTTCAAATGGGCATCAAGCGCAAACGCAGAGTTCAAGGCCCGGGCAAAACCTTGCCAGCGTGCACGACCAGGCCACAGACGCTCGGCGGCCAGGGTCTCGCCGACAGCGGCGTGGCCAGCGATGGCGCCCTCCACCAAGGCCAGTTCGCTGCCGCCGAAACCGGTGCATTCACCTGCGGCGTAATGATCAACGCGAGTCGTGGCTTGCCGGGCATCGACCGCAAGCGCTTGTCCATCAAGGCCACAGCCTAAAGCCTGGCCCAGCTGGGTATTGGGAATAAGGCCGAAGCCACAGGCCAACCGGTCGCAGGCCAGTTCAACGGTTTTGCCGTGTTGCAGCAGACGCACACCTTCGAGCTTGTCCGTTCCCAAGGCCTCCAGCACGTAGGCGTCGGTGCGGTAGTGAGAATCGAACAGGCTGAACGCCTGCAACAATTTGCCCGGCCAGCGCGGCAGACTCGCGGCGAAACCCGCCACGGCGGCGCGGTTGGCTTGCTCGGCGATTCGCAGCAGTTGCGCCCCGTGATGTTTCGCCGTGGCCGCACTGGCAAGTAACAGCGGCCCGCTGCCGGCGATCACCAAACGTTCGCCACGCACCGGCAGGCCGCCCTTGATCAACGCCTGCAAGCCGCCGGCGCCGGTGACACCGGGCAGCGTCCAGCCAGGGAAGGGCAGCAGCAGTTCACGGGCTCCGGTGCACAGGATCAAGCGGTCATAGGCGATCAGCCAACCCTGCTCGGCGTCTTCTACCAGCAAGGTTTTATCGGCGGCGCTGGCGATCACTCGGGCGCCCATGCGCCAGGACACATTGGTGCAAGCGCGCACCCGTTCCCGCAAGCGCCGTGCCTGCTTGGGCAGGTTGGCCTGGGGGCCGTCGCGCCAGATCTGTCCGCCGGGGACCGGGTTGTCGTCGAGCAGCACAATGCGCGCGCCGCTGCTGGACGCCGCCAGCGCCGCCGCCATTCCGGCAGGGCCGGCACCGATGATCAGAATGTCAGTGGATTGATTCATGCCCGGGTGTCCACTTGCATGCCATCACGGCACAGCGTCTGGCAGGCCAGGCGCCGGCGGCTGTCGATCAGCACCCGGCACTCCTGGCAGATGCCCATGCCGCACAAGGGCGCGCGTCGCTGGCCGGTCACCGAGGTTCGGCTGCAGCCGTCGGAGCCCAGGGCCAAAGCCGCGGCGACGGTGGTGCCTTCAGCGATCGAGAATTTACGTCCATCAATGAAGAGTTCAGGCATGGTCTCTTACCCTTCAGCCAGATAGAGCCTGGAGCAACCCACCGTGGCGAGGGAGCTTGCTCCCGCTCGGTGGCGCAGCCGCCGCAAAACCAGTACACGCGGTGTGCCTGGGTAACCTGCTAGCAATGTATTGGGACCGCTGCGCAGTCCAGCAGGAGCAAGCTCCCTCGCCACGGGAGAGAGGTTCAGGGCTTCAGGCATGGGCAGGTTCTCCCAGGAAACGTTGCGGCAGATAAGGTTGTGGGGCCAGCGGCGCGGTTTCGTTGAACAGTTGCGCGACCAGCAGGTCGGCCGTCGCCGGCGCGGTGGTGACGCCGAGTCCTTCGTGACCCACCGCCAGCCACAGGCCCTTGCGTTGCGGATGCTGGCCCACCAGCGGCAGGCCGTCGGGGCTCGCCGCGCGAAAACCGGTCCAGGCGCGGATGCCGTTGAGATGCGCCAGGCCAGGCATGTAGTCGACGGCGCGCTTGAGCATTTTCGCCAGCATCCAGCCCTCGACCTGCGGATCGATGTTGCCAAATTGCCGAGAGGCGCCAATGAACAGTTGTCCGGTAGGGCGCGGCTGGATGTTACAGGCCACCGATGGCCCGCTGGCGTTGTGGGCGCTGGTGACATAACCCAGTTCGACCAGGGTGTGGGTGACAGTGGCGGGGTAGCGATCGGTGATCAACAGGTGGCCTTTCTTGGGTTCGATCGGCAGCTCCGGACACAAGTCGGTGGCCTGGATGCCGTTGGCGAGCACCACCGCTTCGGCACTCAGCCAATGACCGTCACTGAGTCGTACGCGGAGGCCGTCCACTTCGCTGACCTCGGCACGTTGCTGGCGAATGTTGTCGTGATCGAGCATCCAGCGGGCGGCGGCGGGCGCATAGAGAATGCCGTCGCCCTTGATCAGCAGCCCGCCTTCCAGTCCCGTCCGCAGTTCCGGTTCGCGCTGCTGCAAAGCGGCCCGGCCAAGCAGTTCGCAGGCTTCGCCGTGGGCCATCAGATTCAGGTACTTGTCGTGGGCCACGGCCATCTCTTCGGCGTTGGCGGCCAGCCACAGTGTGCCGTTATTGCGCCAGGCGCAGCCCTCAGGCAAGGCGGGGGCCAACTCGCGCCATCGCCGCAGGGAATATTGGCTCAGGGCCAGCTCCGCCGGGTTGTCGTCGAGCACCAGCAGATGCCCCATGCCGGCCGCCGTGGCGCCGTGCCAGCCGGCGTCCAGCACCAGCACCCGCAAGCCACGCAGGGCCAAGGTCCGGGCGCAGGCCGCGCCGATGATGCCGGCGCCAATGACGATGACATCGGCGACAGGACCCTCGCTCACGGACGAATGCCCCAGGCGAACGGGTCGTCCGGATCGATGATCAACGTAGTTTCGGCGCTGATGTAGGCGCGGCCGCGGATGGTCGGGACGATGCGCTCGCCTGAACGCTCGTACGAGCCTTCGAATTCACTGCCGATGACACTGGCCTGACGCCAGATCTGTCCCGGTTGCAACTTGCCGTCGGCGGCCAGGCACGCCAGTTTGGCGCTAGTGCCGGTGCCGCAAGGGGAGCGGTCATAGGCCTTGCCGGGGCAGAGCACGAAGTTGCGACTGTCGGCATCGGGATCATCGGCGAACAGTTCGATGTGATCGATCAGCCCGCCGTCCTCGCCCCGAAAGCCCTGCTGTTCCAGAGCCTGCTGGACCGCGAACGTGTAGGCGGTCAAGGCATCGAGATTGTCGCCCGCCACCCGCTGGCCATGGTCGGCGATCAGGAAAAACCAATTGCCGCCCCAGGCCACGTCGCCCACCACCGGACCGATGCCGGGCACTTCCAGGCGCAACGCCTGGCGATAACGGTAGGCCGGCACGTTGCGCACGCTGACAGAACGATCCTCGTGCAGAGTGGCCTGCACCGTGCCCACCGGCGTCTCGATGTTATGCACGCCGGGGCCGATCCGGCCCAGGTGCGCCAATGACGCCACCAGGCCGATAGTGCCGTGGCCGCACATGCCCAGGTAACCGCTGTTGTTGAAAAAGATCACTCCGGCACAGGCCGTCGGGTCCACCGGTTCACACAGCAGGGCGCCCACCAGCACATCGCTGCCCCTGGGTTCCAGCACGCACGCGGTGCGCCAGGCATCGTGCTGTTCGGCCAGGCGCTGCCTGCGCTCGGCCATGCTGCCCTGGCCCAGTTCAGGGAAACCGGCGGTGACCAATCGGGTCGGTTCGCCGCCGGTGTGGGAGTCGATCACAGTGATGCGTTTCATGGCGCCACGTCCGTTCAGGTGAGTGAACGCAAGCGTGGCCCGTGCCGAGGGTTGGCGGCTTGAGGGTTTTATCTGTCGCTCGTGACGAAATCGGCACAGTGCGAAGGCATCATCGGCTCGACGGCAGGAATTCGAAAAGTGTCTGGCAGACTCCGGCGATGTGTTCGTCCAGCAGCTTCACCGCGCGTTCGACATCACCGGCCCGGCAGGCGTCGAGTATTTCCCGGTGCTCGTGGTCGGCGCGCTCCTTGCCCGCCGACAGGCTCATCTGCATGCGCAGGTAACGTTCAAGCTTGTCGTGGACCGAGCGGATCAGCCCGACCATGAACGGCCGTTGCGCCGGTTCGTAAAGGCATGCGTGCAGTTGCCAGTTGAGCTCGGCCCAGCGGCCGACGTCATCTTCGCCGATGAACTCGCGACAGATGCTGTCGGCGCGGGCGAAGGTCGCTTCGGTCATGTTGGGAATGGCCAGGCGCAGGACCTTGTCCTCGAGCAGCATCCGCACCTCGAACATCTGCGCCAGTTCCGCTTCGGAAATCCGCGTGACCATCGCCCCGCGGTTGCGCTGGAACATCACCAGGCCTTCGGCCTCCAGGCGCTTGAGCGCCTCGCGCACGGGGATCTTGCTGACATTGAACTGCCGGGCGATGTCGTCCTGGCGGATCGGCTCGTCTTCGGCAAAGTGCCCGGCCACAATGGCATCGCGCAGGTGACGGGTGATGATTTCCGAGGTGGAAGGGGTATTGCCCAGGTCGGGCAGGTTGAACTTGGATAATGTCACGGCGGCGAGTCGTTCGGGCTGAGTTGGGGATATGGTATACGACTTTGCCTGCGGCGATGTCGAGCGCTGGTGTGGCGAGGTCAGCCATGGGATGGCTGGGCGATGAAAGCTTCGCTGCGAACGATCAGCAAACCGGTGACCGCTGCGCCCGCCAGCAGTGCCAGGCCGAACACCAGCAGCGCCATGTCAGCGCCGAAACGATCGGCCAGCAACCCGGTCACCACCACCGGGATGCTGAACCCGACGTAGGCGAACAGGAAAAAACCGGCGCTGACCCGGGCTTTCTGCGCACCGGCCATGGCGGTCACTGCCGACAACCCGCCGAGATACAAAAATCCATAGCACGCACTGCTGGCGCCCAGGGCCCCGAACAGCACCGCGGCCAGGGAGCCGATGCTCGCGCCCCAGGCGAGCAATGCATAGCTCAACGGCAAGACCAACAAGCCCAAGCCGGTAGCTCTGGCCGGTTGCATGCGTCGCACCCAGGGCTGGAAGAGCAGGCCGCAGCTGATGACAGTAAACGTTGACAATCCCGACCAACGCTGCAAATCGTGGCTGGCCAGCACCGACGGCAGGATCGCGATCACCAGCCCGGAAGTGGCCCAGGCCAGCAGCATGGAAAAGCTGTAGGGCAGGCTCCCGGCGGGAAACAGCGGCTGGCGCAGCAGCGGCGCCTGCTCGATTCGCACCGCGGGGTCGGGCAGCCGCCAGACCACGATCAGCGCCAGGCCAGCCAGCACCAACTGCAGCCAGAAACTGCCAGGGGTAACGCTGGGGCAGGCGAAAAGAAACAGGCTGGTCAGCGCCGCGCCCAGGCCAAAACCCAGGGAGGTGCTCGCCGTGACCCGGTTGGCCGGTGAGCGGCTGTCGGCAGTTGCCAGCAGTTCCGTCATGTAGGCGGTCGCGGTCGCCGAGGCCAGCCCGGTCCCGACCCCCATCATCAGGCGCGCCACACCCAGGGCGATCAGGTTGGGCCAGAGCACGGTGACCAGCGTCGCCAGCATCGACAGGACAAGTGCAGTGAGAATCAACGGTTTGCGACCCACCCGGTCGGCCAAACCGCCGAAGGCCAGCAGCACCGGCAACACCCCCAGCACATAACCGGAGAACGCCACCGCCGTGGCGCCGGCTCCGTAGCCGGAAAGCTGCGCATAGGTGGTGTACAGCGGCGCCTGGAGATTGACCGCCAGGGTGATCAGGCACAGTCCGAATGCCAGGCCCCATGAGTGTCGTTGCGATGCGTTCAAGAGCGTTCCTTGAGAGTGCGGAGTCTCGGCGAACTATCGCGGCCGTCCCGCAGGCAAACAAGGAACAGACGGACGCCTTTTATGTTTAACTGTTTGCGCGAAATTCAAGAACACTTGGAGAGAGCCCGTGTCATGGACCTGAACATCAATCGCAACGCTACGGGGTCCCTGGTTCGGCAACTCGTCGCCAGCGTCAGCGACTGGATAAACGCCCACGGCATTCGCCCTGGCGCCCGCATGCCTTCGATCCGCCAACTGGCGACGGAAAATGGCTTGAGCCTGTCGAGCGTGATCAAGGCCTACGACCAACTGGTCGCCAGCGGTGTGTTGGAATCCCGGCATGGGGCAGGGTTTTTCGTGGCGCAACGCCGCCCCGAGGCGTTGGCCCCGGAAGCCGAGGAGGCTGGCGCCTGGAAACTGTTCGATAACCCATCGACCCAACTCAAGCTGGGGTGCGGCTGGCTGCCGGACGCCTGGCGCGACGACAGCGACCTGGGCCAGGCGATCCGCCAAGTGGTGCGCTGCGACAGTCACGCGTTGTTCAACTACAGCACCCCGCTGGGCTCCGCTCCTCTGCGCCTGCAGATCCAGAAGCGCCTGGGCCTGATCGATATTCACGTCGATCAGGCGCAGATCATCACGACCCAGGGCGCCAGTCATGGCCTCGACCTGCTGGTGCGCACGTTGCTCAAACCCGGCGACCTGGTACTGGTGGAAAGCCCCGGTTACTACAACCTGTTCAACCTGCTGAAGCTGCACGGGGTCAAGACGTTGGCGGTGCCGAGGACCGCGCAGGGCCCGGACGTCGCGAGCCTGGAGCGCTTGCTCGGCGCGCATGAGCCGAAGTACTTCTTCGTCAACAGCATGTACCAGAACCCCACCGGCACCAGCCTGGCGCCGAGCGTTGCTTATCGCCTGCTGCAACTGGCGACGCTGCATGACTTTCGCATCATCGAGGACGACATCTACGCCGACTTCCAGAACGGTCCGACCTCACGCCTGGCTTCCCTCGATGCCCTGGACCGGGTGATCTACCTGGCGAGTTTTTCCAAGACCTTGTCCAGTTCATTACGCGTCGGCTACGTAGTGGCCCAGCCGGAAATCATCAACCGCCTGGCTGAAATCAAGATGGTGACCGGCATCGGCTGTTCATTGCTGGCGGAAAACGTCGTGGCGACGCTGTTGGCCAACGGCGCTTATCGCAAGTTGATCCAACGCTTGCGCCTGCGTTTGAACAAGCAGATGGCAGGCACGTTGCGCCAGCTTGAACCGGCCCTTTGGGAGGTGTTTGCCGAGCCCTCGGGTGGCCTGTTCATCTGGGCGCGACCTCGGCATGTGCCGGCGGGGCGCGTGCAAAGGATCGCCGAGCAATTGCAAGTGCAGTTGTCCCAGGGGTCGACGTTCCTGCCGAACGGGGAGGGCAGTGACTGGTTGCGCCTGAACGTGGCGTATACCCAGGATGCTCGTGCCCAGGCTTTTTTCCGCGAGATTGAGCGGGAGTCGACTGTTGGGACGTCAGTGCTAATGGGAATAGATGTCAAATAGGAATGAGTTGCTGTATCTTTCGCGACCTATTCCTGCCGGCCTCCAGGCTGGCGTTCTTTCGTTAGGATTGTGTGTCGATGCGTCGGATACTCGTTTCTCTGTGTGTGCTCCAGGCTTATTCCATTTCCACCCGGGCAGAAGAACCCGGCACGACGGACAGGGCGCCTTTGGAGCTGCAAGCCACCGATATCGTCGGCACCTCGGACTTCGAGACCGCGCAGGGGCCGGTGAAGGGCTACCACGCGACCCGTTCGGCCAGTGCCACGCGTACCGACACCGCGATTCATGAAACCCCACAATCGATCTCCGTCGTATCCCGCGATGTGGTGGAGGACCTCAGCGCCATGCGTCTGCAGGATGCCCTTGATTATGCCGGTGGCGTCGGCAGGGCCAACAACTTCGGCGGCCAGGGCCTGACCACCTTTACGGTGCGCGGCTTTACCACGGGCGAGTTCTACCGTAACGGTTTTCCGATCAACCGCGGCTATCCGAACATGCCGGATGCCAACACCATCGAGCGGCTGGAGGTACTGCGCGGCCCGGCGACGATGCTCTATGGCCGTGGCGACCCGGGTGGCACGTTCAATATCGTATCCAAGCAACCGCTGGCCGAGCGCACGGTGACCCTGGGCAGCCAGGTCACTGACCAGGGCATGCGTCGCGGCACCCTGGATGCGTCGGGGCCGCTGGATGAAGAAGGGCGCCTGGCTTATCGCCTGAACGTGATCGGCGAGGGCGGCGATACGTTTCGCGACCACGTCGAGACCGAGCGTTATGGCATCGCCCCGGTGGTCACCTGGCAGGTCAACGACACCACGCGCCTGACGTTCGAAGGCGATTTCATGCGCAACAACCATCCGCTGGACCGGGGCTTGACTCACTATCCTGGCCAGCGCGGCGCGGCGTCCCGCGATACCTTCTTCGGTGAAAAAGACGCCGGCAAGCTGCACAACGACAACAGCATGCTGCAGGTGCGTTTCGAGCACATGCTCAACGACGACTGGACCCTCGCCGGCGGCACTCAGTGGCTCGACGGCACGTTGCAGGGCAACGCCGTCGAAGCCAACGGCATCGGCGCCGACGGGCGGACCCTGGGGCGCAACTTCAACTATCGCAAACTGGAATGGACCGACCGCGATACCCAGCTCAATCTCACCGGGCATTTCTCCACCGGCGGGTTCGAGCACACGCTGTTGACCGGCGTCGAGTATGAAGACTACGACTATAAGTCGATCATCCAGCGCTCTGCTGCCGGTGCCGGTGCGTATCCGATCGACATCTTCGATCCGGTGTATGGGCAGCCGCGCCCGGCGTTGACCCGTACGCCCACCAATGACCAGGAAAACCTCAAGACCTTCGGCTTTTTCATCCAGGACCAAGTGGCGTTGACCGAGCGTCTCAAGGTGCTGGCCGGTGCGCGTTTCGAGCGGTTCGAGCATGAGTACGAAACCTTCGTTCCCCAGGCGCGTCCCGGCAGCCGCAACTGGGACGTCACCGACAACGCCGTCACCCCACGCCTGGGCGTGATCTATGACCTGACCGACACGGTCGCCGTCTATGCCAACACCGCCCGTTCGTTCAAACCCAACAACGGCGCCAGCCGCGAAGGGGGCGGGTTCAAGCCGGAGGAAGGCAAGTCTTACGAAATGGGCATCAAATGGGAGGCGCTGGATCGTCAGTTGAGCGTCGATGCGGCGATATACCAGATCGAAAAACGCAACGTGCTGACACCCGATCCGCTGGATTCGACCTTCAACGTGGCGGCCGGCGAGGTGCGCAGCCGTGGTTTCGACCTGAACGTGGCGGGCAACCTGACGCCGGAGTGGCGCGTGATTGGCGGCTACGCCTATGTGGATGCCGAAGTGACCAAGGACGTCAGCATCCCGACGGGGACGCGCTTGCTCAACGTGCCGAAGAACTCCGTCAGCCTGTTGAACGTCTACGAGTTCCAGGACGGCGGCCTCAAGGGACTGGGCCTTGGCCTGGGCGCCAGGTACGTCGATGAGCGGGCTGGCAACACCGCGGCCACCACCTTCACCATGGACGATTACACGGTGGTTGACCTGCTCGGCTACTACAAGGTCAACGAGCGCATTCGCCTCAACCTCGACCTCAAGAACCTGTTCGATGCGGATTACGAGGAGGGCGCGTTTGGTGGTGTGTACGCCTATCCGGGCGCGCCGCGCACCGTGCAGGCAGGTATTTCCTACACGATGTAAACAAAAAGGCCTGACGAAAAACCCGAAGGTTTTGCCTTCGGGTTTTTTTTTACCACTTGCCGGTGCTCATCCCACCGTCCACCGGCAGGATCGCGCCGGTGGTGAAATCGGCACCCGCCAGGTACAGGACCGCTTCGGCAATCTCGTCGATGGTGCCTACCCGACCGGCCGGGGCCAGGTTGTTGAGGAAGTCACGATTGGCCGGGTCATGCATCGGCGTGTCGATGATGCCGGGCGCTACCGCGTTGACCTTGATGTTGTGCGGCGACAGTTCGAGCGCCAGGGCACGGGTCATCTGGTTGACACCGCCCTTGATCAGCACCGGCAGCGCTGCCGGCACCTGGATGTTCGGTTGCAGGGCCACCGAGGCGGAGATGTTGATGATGAAACCCTGGCGGCGACTGATCATGTGTGCGGCAGCAGCCTGGCTGGCGTAGACGAGCCCCTTGAGGTTGGTGTCCAACAGCGATTCGAGGTCTTGGGGGCTGTATTCGATGAAGGGTTTTGGCAGGAAGAACCCGGCGTTGTTCACCAGCCCGTCCACCGCGCCGAAGACTTCGATGGCTTTGCCGACGAGGGCGGTAGAGGTTGCCGGGGCGGCAATGTCACCGGCCACGCCGATGAAGCTCGCCGGGTGACCGAGCTGGCCGGCCGCGTCATCCAGGCCCGATTGCGAGCGGGCATTGCCCACCACGTTATAGCCGCGAGCGAGGAACGCCTTGACCAGGCCAAGGCCGATGCCGCTGGACGCGCCGGTGATGATGATGGTTTTCCGATTGCTCATGATGTTGACTCCTGATCCCGTTGGGTTAGAACCGCTGCGCCTGGGTTGGCGGGGTTGAGATCAGGTTATTGATGCGCTCGAATTTGATAAATGGGGGTTCTGGTACTTGAGTTGATACTTGGTGTAATCAATCCTGCAGAAATTCACCCAACTCCTGTGGGAGCGAGCTTGCTCGCGATAGCGGCCCATCAGTCACATTTGAGCTGTCTGACCCGCCGCCATCGCGAGCAAGCTCGCTCCCACAGAGGTCGCGGGATGGCGGGCAGAAAAAAGCCCGGTCATTCGGACCGGGCTCGTCAGGGATGAAGCGTCATTCCTTGGGCTTGCTTCGATACTCGGTTGTCGTCACGCCCGCGTAACCCCAGTTATCCGTGTCGACTTCCTCGATCACGATATGGGTCAGGTGCGGGTCCTTGCCCAGCACGCGCTGCAGGGTCTCGGTGATTTCGCTGATGACCTGGGCTTTCTGCTCGCGGGTAACGCCGTCGCGGGTGATACGAACGTTGACGAAAGGCATGCTGCACTCCAATTGAACAAATGTACGCAGGAAGAGCCCCACGCAATCGAGGCCACTGTATTTATACGCCACGGGCTGATAAACAGGCATCGGGAATCTTCTGTTGATACGCGGTGTAATGAATCATGAAGCGGCATTTCGAAGATTTGCAGTTGGGCAGCATCGAATTGTTCTGCCTGGCGGCCGAGGCGGGCAGCTTCACGGCGGCCGCCCAGGTGGCCGGGGTGACTCCGGCGGCGGTGAGCCGTTCGATCTTTCGCCTGGAGGAGCGCCTGGGTTCGCGGCTGTTCGTGCGTACCACTCGAAGCATCCGGCTGACCGATGCCGGCCGGACCTTTTTTGAGCAATGCCGCCAGGCGTTGACGCAACTGGTCGAGGCGCAACAGGAAGTGATGGGCGCGCAAACGGTGCCGTCCGGGCAACTGCGCATCAGCGTGCCCACGACTTATGGTCATCATCGCATTCTGCCGCTGCTGCCGGCATTCCGCGCGTTGTACCCGCAGGTCAGCGTGGATGTTCATCTGAGCAACCGCAACATCGACTTCGTTGCCGAGGGTTATGACCTGGCGATACGGGTACGCGCCCAGCCGGATTCTTCGATGATCGCCCGGTTGCTGGAGGACGCCGGGCTGGTGGTGGTTGCGTCCCCGGAGTACCTGAAACGGGTCGGCACGCCGCTCACCCTGGAAGACCTCGACTTACACGAATGCATCCAGTTCGAATTGCCCAGCAGCGGGCGGCGTATCTCCTGGCTGTTCAATGTCGAGGGCAAGGAGAAGGAGGTGTTCGGGCAGGGCGGGTATTGCTGTTCCGATGATGTGCTGGGCGGCGTAACGCTGGCCAGGCATGGCGCGGGATTGTTCCAGACCTACAGATTTATCGTGGAAAAGGAATTGGCGGACGGGCAACTGGTGGAAGTGCTGGCGCCGTTCGCGGGACGCTCGCGCCCGTTCACCTTGCTGTACCCCCACGGCCGTTACGTGCCGCAGCGAGTGCGGGCGTTTGTGGATTTTCTGTTGGGGTATCGGCAGCAATGGGCCGAGGGTTGAAAGCACCCCCCCGGCCTGGCTGGATCCCCCGTGGCGAGGGAGCTTGCTCCCGCTGGGCCGGTCCGACGCTTCGGGCGCAGCGGCCCCTTTTTTGCGGTTGCTTTGCAACCGAGCGGGAGCAAGCTCCCTCGCCACGGGATCACCATTACCTCAAATAACGCTACCCGCGATCAAAACCGAAACGCCTGACGCCCGATCAGCAGCCACTTCCCATTCTGCTTCTGCCAGATCTGGAAGTTCTCGATTTCCGTCGGGATCACTTCGGTGCCCTTGAGTGCTTGCGCGGAAAAATGATTGCGCACCAGGGCCACATCGCCTGACAGGGTGATTTTCTGATTCTTCATCTCCAGGGTCTTGAACGCGCTTTTGCCGGTTTCGATGTCGGCGATGAAGGCTTTCTTGTCCTGGATGTTGCCGCTGGAATGGCCGTAGGTCAGGTTCTCGGCGGCGAGCGCCTGAAGCTGGGGAATGTCCTTGTGCAGCATGGCCTGGGTCAGGTGGTCGACCGCTTCGGCAACCTCTTTTTCAGCTGAGGCGGGGGCGGCTGCGGCGTAGCCGCTGAACAGGCACAGGAAGCCGATGACCGATAGCGCTTTTTTCATGAGAATTTCCTTGTTGTTGTAGGTATGCAGGAACGAGGCGTGAGCTCTCGTCGGTCATCGTACAACTTGTCAGGAAAGACTGGAATAGCCACGTGATCCCGCGAATATGCTCACAACCCCTCCCGAACCGCCCCGCGAATCCCCTCCAACAGCATCGTGAACGCCGGATTGTCGTTATCCTCCCGCCACACCAGATGCAGTTCGCTCTGCACGCCTTCGCCCAGGTCGATCTCGCGAAACACCACCTGCTTGAACACCACGCTGGTCGCGCACCGGGGCACCAGCGCCACGCCCATGCCGGCGTTGACCAGTGCCAGGATGGTCAGCGATGAACCGAGCCATTGCACGAACTGTGGGGCGACTCGGGCCGAGCGCAGCATGCCGGTGAGCAGTTCGTTGAAGGGTGGGTAGGCGGAGTGGGAGTACATGAGGAACGGTTGTCCGTCCAGATCCTGCACGCTGACAGACTCGGCGCTGGCCAGCGGATGGCCGGCCGGCACGGCCAGGACGAACGGCTCGCGTACCAGGCATTCGGTCGCGTAGCCGGTTTCCAGCAACGGCGAACGAACGATGCCGAGGTCGATGCGCCGGGCGCGCAAGGCTTCGTGCTGTTGGTAGGTGTTCATCTCCGCGAGAACGATCTTGACCTGTGGCTGCTTGAGCCGCGCCTCGGCAATGACTCTGGGCAGGAATTCATACACCGCGCTTCCGACGAAGCTGATGGTGACCGAGCCGATATCGCCCTGGGCAAAACGCTTGGCGGCCTCGGCGGCTTGTTGCGCCTGTTGCAGCAGGTTCTGCGCTTCGATGAAAAATGCCCGGCCGGCTGCGGTGAGGGCGACGCTGCGGGTGCTGCGGGTAAACAACTCGACGCCGAGGTGATGCTCCAGCAACTGGATCTGTCGACTCAAGGGCGGCTGGGTCATGTTCAAGCGTTCTGCGGCCCGGCGGAAATTCAGTTCAGTTGCCACTGTGGTGAAGCAGCGCAGTTGGGCCAGTTCAAACATTGATTCAATTCCGGTATCAATCAAGTGCCAAGTTAGATTAGACGGGAACAATCCCTCGCGTCCATCATCAATCCGCTCCTAGCAAAAGCAGAAAGCCCCACAAAAACAAGATTGGGAGGCACCCTTGAATCACGCATCGGACTCGACCCTGGCCACCGCCGCGGCCAAGGTCAAACGTCACGTCCTGCCGTTGGTGGTGGTGATGTTCATCGTCAACTACATCGACCGCGTCAACATCGGCTTCGTCCGCAGCCACCTGGAAACCGACCTGGGCATTGGCGCTGCAGCCTATGGCCTCGGTGCCGGGCTGTTCTTCATCGGCTACGCGCTGTTCGAGGTGCCGTCCAACATGCTCTTGCAGCGCTACGGCGCCCGGGCCTGGCTGACGCGCATCATGTTCACCTGGGGCGCGGCGGCCATGGCCATGGCGTTCGTGCGTGGCGAAACCAGTTTCTATGTGTTGCGCTTCATCCTCGGAGCGGCGGAGGCGGGGTTCTTTCCCGGCATCATCTATTACTTCACCCAATGGTTGCCGGCCAACGAGCGCGGCAAGGCGATGGCGATCTTCCTCAGCGGTTCGGCGATCGCCTCGGTGATTTCCGGGCCGGTATCCGGCGCCTTGCTGCACATCAGCGGGCTGGGCCTGCATGGCTGGCAATGGATGTTCCTGATCGAAGGCGGCGCGTCCATCGTGCTGTGCGGGTTTGTCTGGTTCTGGCTGCAATCGCACCCCAGCCAGGCCAAATGGCTGACGGCTGAAGAAAAAACCGTGTTGATCGCCGCCATCGCCGAAGAGCAGCGGGCGCGGGAAGCCGCCCAGGTCATCAAGCCTTCAATGTTCAAATTGCTCGCCGACCGGCAGATCGCGCTGTTCTGCTTCATCTATTTTTCCATTGCCCTGACCATTTATGGCGCCACGTTCTGGCTGCCGAGCATGATCAAGAAGATGGGCAACCTGGGGGATTTCCAGGTCGGCTTGCTCAACTCGATTCCGTGGATCATCTCCATCGTCGCGATGTATGGCTTTGCCGCCCTGGCCGGCAAGTGGAAGTTCCAGCAGGCCTGGGTCGCGGTGACGCTGGTGATCGCCGCGTTCGGCATGTTCATGTCCACCACCGGCGGGCCGATCTTTGCCTTCGTCGCCATCTGTTTCGCGGCCATCGGCTTCAAAGCCGCCTCGGCGCTCTTCTGGCCGATCCCCCAAGGCTATCTCGACGCCCGCATCGCGGCGGCCGTGATTGCCTTGATCAATTCCATCGGCAACCTCGGCGGCTTCGTCGCCCCGACGGCCTTCGGATTCCTGGAGCAGACCACCGGTTCCATCGAAGGCGGCCTGTATGGGTTGGCGATCACCTCGCTGGTTGCCGCCGTGGTGATCTTTTTCGCCCGGACCCAACCGGGGCGCGGCAAACCTGGCGCGCTGTCCGGCCAGCCTGAAAACCCGGTCGAAGCTGACCTGCTGAACAATTCTCAAGCCCTGAAACCTGGCCCATCGGGAGCCGCTGCATGAAGATCAAACGCGTTACCGTGACCCCCATCGCTTTTCGCGATCCACCTCTGCTCAACGCCAGCGGCATTCATGAGCCGTTCGCGCTGCGCTCGATCATCGAGATCGAAAGCGACAACGGTTACATCGGCCTCGGCGAGAGCTACGGTGATGCGCCGGCCCTGGCGATCCAGCAGCAGGTACAGAGCCAGTTGATCGGCCTCGATCCGTTCAATCTCAACCAGTTGCGCGCTATCGTCCAGGCCACCGTGGCTGCCCACAAACCGGCGAGCGTCGCCGGGGCGGAACTGGCGCCGGGCTCCCATGCGAGCAAGGCAGTGAGCAATGCCTATTCCGCTTTCGAAGTCGCTTGCCTGGACTTGCAGGCGCATTACCTGAATGTGCCGCTGGTGGATTTGCTGGGCGGTGCGATCCGCGACGAAGTGCCGTTCAGCGCCTACCTGTTTTTCAAGTACGCCGAGCATATCGACTCACCGTATCCCGCAGACAGTTGGGGCGAAGCGCTGAATGAGCAGCAGATCGTCGCCCAGGCCCGACGGATGATCGAGGAGTACGGTTTCAAGAGCATCAAGCTCAAGGCCGGGGCATTGGAGCCGGAGCATGAAGTGGCCTGCATCAAGGCCTTGAAACAGGCTTTTCCGGGATTGCCGCTGCGCATCGATCCCAATGGCAACTGGTCGCTGGAGACCTCTATCCGCATGGCCGAGCTGCTCGGTGATGACCTGCAATATTACGAGGACCCCACGCCCGGGCTCGAAGGGATGGCCGCGCTGCACAAGCGCACGGGATTGCCGCTGGCGACGAATATGGTGGTCACCGACTTCGACGAGTTCCGCCGCAGCGTGGCGCAGGACAGCGTGCAGATTGTCCTGGCCGACCACCATTACTGGGGCGGGCTGCGCGATACCCAGATGCTCGCGAAGATGTGCGAGACCTTTGGTCTGGGCGTGTCGATGCACTCCAACTCGCACCTGGGCATCAGCCTCATGGCCATGGCCCACGTGGCGGCTTCGGTGCCGAACCTGGATTACGCCTGCGATACCCATTACCCCTGGCAGGAACCGGATGAAGAAGTGATCAAGGGCGGCAAGCTGGCGTTTGTCGACGGCTGCGTGAAGATCACCCGGGCGCCGGGCCTTGGCCTGGAGCTGGACCGCGATCAACTGGGCAAGCTGCATGAGCAGTTCCTCAGTTGCGGCATTCGCCAGCGCGACGATGTGCGGCAGATGCGGCGTTATCGGCCGGACTGGACCACGGTCAAACCGCGTTTCTGATCCGAAGCCCATGGGCCTGCTGCGCAGGCCAGCGGGAGCAAGCTCCCTCGCCACAAGAGCAACATGGTGAGAAACCTGTGGGAGCGAGCTTGCTCGCGATAGCGGTGTATCAATCGACATCTATGTTGATGATCCGGCGCCATCGCGAGCAAGCTCGCTCCCACAGGGCCTGCTGTTGCGGGCAATACCGCTGGCCCCCACCCAAAGTACCGCGCCCGCCAGCCTCGCCGTCTTACACCCAAACTGCCGCGCCGGGCCGGCGCTGCCAAAGCAGCCGGTAATCCCCTCCAAGGCAGCGTATGACCCGCCCGGTTGCCTTTCGATAATCGCCTCCGACATCCCGTCCCCTGTTGCGGAGCGCGCCATGCACAACAATAAGAATACCTGCCTGCGTTTTTTGCCTGCGGTCATCGCCGGCCTGTCGAGCCTGGGCCTGACGCCCTGGGCGCAAGCCGAAATCATGCTGTACGACAAGGACCAGACCACTTTCTCCACCGATGGCTACATCAACGCCTTCTACGTCAACAGCGACGTTGACCGGGCGGGGGAGCAGTTCGACCGGCGCCAGTCGCGGGTCAAGATGGGCTTTTTGCCCAACTACCTGGGCTTCAACATGGGCAAGCAGGTCGATGACCTCAAGCTCGGCGCCCGCGCCTCGTTCTGGGTGACCATCAATGACAGCGAAACCAACGGCACCGACACCGCCATCGACGTGCGGCAGTTCTACGGCACCGTCGCCAATCCGGAGTGGGGCGAGGTGCTGATCGGCAAGGACTTCGGCCTGTTTGCCCGTTCCAACATCCTGCTTGATGAGTTGCTGGCCGGTTACGGCCAGGTCAGCGACACCCTCGGCCTGGTGGATGGCGGCGGGGTGTCGTTCGGCAATATCGGCAGTGGTTACCCATACCCGTTCCCGACTTCGCAGATTACCTATCGCACTCCGGTGATGGACGGGTTGCGTGTGGCGGTAGGCATCATGGACCCGGTGGACACCAACGACAGCAGCGCCACCGGCAAGGCCTACCAGGAAAACCCGCGTACCGAGAGCGAGGTCACCTACCAGTTCGATCTCGGCGGCGCGAAGATCTACAGCTGGCTGAACGGCAGCTACCAGACCTCGGATAACACCGATACCAATGTCGAATCGGTCACCTCCAAAGGCCTGGGTTATGGCGTGCAAGCGAAGATGGGCGGGCTCTCGCTCACCGGCTCCGGGTTCCAGGCCAAGGGCATCAACCCGTTCTTCACCAACAACGCCGGCGAGGCCACGCTGCGCAACGTCGACAGCAAGGGATATCTGCTGCAGGGTTCCTACAAGCTCGGCAAGAATCGCCTGGCGCTGTCCTACGGCAAGACCGAGGACGACGGCAACGGAGTGGTCGGCAGTGGCGCCGACTACGAGACTCGCGGTGTCGCGCTGTTTCATGACATCAACGACAACCTCAAGCTCGTCGCCGAATACAACCAGTTCGAAATCAACGGCCACGACACCAGCGCACAGAACGAAGACACCGACACCTTCGCGGTGGGGGCCGTGCTGACCTGGTAAGGCCGCACCGGCGTGGTGAGGGAGTTTGCTCCCGCTGGGGTGCGAAGCAGCCCCAAAAATCTGACTGAATGAGCCTGATATACCTCAATGCCAGTTCAAGGGGCTGCTGCGCAGCCCAGCGGGAGCAAGCTCCCTCGCCACGTTGCGAACAAACCCTCGGTTCTCCTCCCATGGAAGTGTCCACCCGCTACCCAAGTAGCATTCGTCCGCCGGGCGCGGGTTCGTACACTCAGGGCTCTATCACGCACCGTCGGAGGCGCAGATGCAGCAGGCCCAGAGCGAAGGTGTGGTCAGCGCCATGTCCCAGGCAACGGACGTCGAGCAAGTGGCCCAGGAACTGGCGCGACAGCTGTTGCACCCGTACCTGGGTTTCGTGCTGTTTTTCTGTTCCGCCGAATACAACTTGCCGGCCCTGGGCCAGGCGCTGTCTCGCAGTTTCGGCGGGATTCGCCTGGTCGGTTGCACCAGCGCCGGGGAAATCACCCCGCAGGGCTACGGTCGTAACTGCGTGACGGCGGTGGGGTTCGATCATCGGCATTTTTCCATTGCCGCCGAGCTGATCGGCGAGATGGAGCACTTCAGCCTGATCGACGCCCAGCAGATGGTCGAGCGACTGGCCGGTGGCTGTCGCAGCAACGTCCTGGCGCCGATCAAGGGCCACAGTTTTGCCTTGACCTTGCTCGACGGCCTGTCCAGTCGCGAGGAAATGGTACTGGCCGCGTTGAGCGCAGCCTTGGGCGACATCCCGCATTTCGGTGGCTCGGCCGGCGATGACAATTACCTGACCCACACCCACGTCTACTTTGAAGGCCAGTTCCACAGCGGCGCCGCCGTGGTGGTGCTGATCAATACCTGGCTGGCGTTCGAGGTGTTCACCACCCATCACATCCTGCCTCGCCAGGAGAAGCTGGTGGTGACCGGCGCCGACAGCGCCTCGCGGCGGGTCTACGAGCTCAATGCCGAACCCGCCGCCGAAGAATACGCCCGGCATATCGGTGTGCCGGTCAGCGCGCTGGATTACCGGATATTTGCCGCCCACCCACTGGCCGTGCGCATCAACGATCAGTACTACGTGCGGGCGATCCAGCAAGTCCACTCGGACCTGAGCCTGAGTTTTTATTGCGCGGTAGAGAACGGCATCGTGCTCACGGCCATGCGCCCGGGGCCTCTGCTGCAAAACCTGCAAGCGCTGTTTGATGGCTTGCAGGAGCGCCTGGGGGACCTGTTGTTGACCATCGGCTGCGACTGCTTCCTCAGGCGCCTTGAGCTGGAAGACAGCGCTGGCCTGGAGCAGATCGGCCAGTTCCTGCGCGAACAACGGGTGATGGGGTTCAACACCTATGGAGAACAGTTCAATGGCATGCACATCAACCAGACCTTCACCGGAGTTGCCATTGCCCGTCATCGCGTCCCCGGTCATCGCTGAACTGCAGGCACAGATCGCCGCCCTGCAACACGACAACCATAAGCTGCGGCGCATCAACGCGGCGCTGATCGAGCGGGTCGAATCCGGCGTGACCCGAGGCAGCGACCCGTACGCAGCGTTCCAGCATTCGGTGGTGCTGGCCGAACAGGTCCGCGAGCGCACCGACGCCTTGAACCAGGCGATGGCCGAGCTCAAGGCCGGCAACCATCTGCTGGGCGAAGCCCGGCTGCGGGCGGAAACCGCCCATCGCCATCTGATCGATGCGATCGAGAGCATTTCCGATGCGTTCGTGCTGTTCGACGAACAGCAACGCATTGTCCTCTTCAACAGCCGTTTCAAGGCGTTCTGGGCCCACAGCCGGGTGCGGATCATCGCGGGGATGCGCCTGGGCGAGGTCAAGCGCCTGATGACCGCCAATGGCCTGTTCAGCGAAGAAACCCGCGGCCAGCCCGATGAGCCGGTGCTGTACCGATTACAGAACGGCCGCTGGCTGCAGGTCAGCGAACGGCCGACCCAGGAGGGCGGGCGGGTGTTCCTGTTTACCGATATCACTGACGTCAAACTCAGCGAAACCGTACGCCGTGAGCAAGCCATCGCGCAGAAATCCCACTTGCTGCAGCGCGCGGTGGACAACCTGTCCCAGGGCGTAGCGATGGTCAATGCCCAGGGCGTACTGGAATTGTGGAACCGGCGCTTCCTGGAGCTCAGCGGCCTGGCGCCGGTGGCGGCTCATCGGCCATTCAACGAGGTGATCGCCGACAGTGAGCTGCAACTGCTGACGCCGGCCAGTCGCGACGGCAATGGGCGGTTGATCCAGGAGTGCGAACAGCGCCTGTCCGATGGCCGGGTCCTGGAGATCCGGACTCATCCGCTGCCGACCGGCGGCTACGTCAATACCTTCACTGACATTACCGAGCGCTACCAGCATGCCGAGGCACTGAGCGAAAGCGAGCGCTGGATCCGCTTGATCACGGATCACGTACCGGCACTGATCGCCTACCTCAACGCCGACCTGGTCTACGAATTCACCAACAAGGTCTATGAGCAGTGGTACTGCTGGCCGCGGGGGGTGATGCTCGGCCAAAGCCTGCGCGAAGCCCACAGCGAGCAGCATTACCAGCGCCTGGAAGCCTACGTGGCCCGAGCGTTGGCCGGGGAGAGCGTGACCTTCGAATTCGCCGAGACCAACATCAACAACCAGGAGCGCTACATGCTGCGCTCCTACGTGCCCAATCGGCTGGCCAATGGCGAGGTGGTGGGCATCTTCGTGCTGATCCGCGACATCACCGAACGTCGCCGCACCGCCGAGGCCCTGCACCAGGCCTACCAGAACCTGGAGCAGCGCGTGCAGGAGCGCACGGTCGAGCTGACCACGCTCAACGACCAGTTGCTACGCGAGATCGACGAGCGCAGCCGGGTCGAGCTGCGCCTGCGCGAAGCCAAGCGCGAGGCCGAGCGGGCCAACCTGTCGAAAACCAAATTCCTCGCGGCGGTCAGCCATGACCTGCTGCAACCGTTGAACGCGGCGCGGCTGTTCACCAGCGCCTTGCTCGAACGCCGCGAACCGGTGGCGAACGCCCAACTGGTGCGCAACGTCAGCAATTCGCTGCAGGACGTGGAAAACCTGTTGGGCACCCTGGTCGATATTTCCAAGCTGGATGCCGGGGTGATCAAGGCCGATGTGGCGCCGTTCGCCCTCAGTGAGCTGCTCGACACCCTGGCCGCCGAATACCTTCAGGTCGCCCGTAGCGAGTGCCTGGCGTTGCGCTTCGTGCCTTGTTCGGTGCTGGTGCGCAGCGACATCCAGTTGCTGGCGCGGATCCTGCGCAACCTGTTGAGCAACGCCATTCGCTACACCCCCAACGGGCGGGTGGTCCTGGGTTGCCGACGTCACGGTAACCGTGTCTCGATCGAAGTCTGGGATTCCGGCATCGGCATTGCCCAGGATCGGCTGGAGGAAATCTTCCAGGAGTTCAAGCGTGGGGACGTCCAGCGCCCGGACCAGGATCGCGGACTCGGTCTGGGGTTGGCGATTGTCGAGAAGATCGCCGGGATTCTCGGGCATCCGATCAAGGTCCGCTCCTGGCCGGGCCAGGGCTCGGTGTTCGCCATTGAGGTTCCACTTAGCGCCACCGCGCCCAAGCCGCTGGCGTGCCTGGATATGAGCGAGCCGATGCTCGAACGCCTGCGTGGCGCGCGGGTGTGGGTGCTGGATAACGACGCGGCGATCTGTGCCGGCATGCGCACCTTGCTCGAAGGTTGGGGCTGCCGCGTGGTGACTGCACTGTCGGAACAGGACCTGGCACGCCAGGTGGACAATTACCGCGCCGAGGCGGATTTGCTGATTGCCGACTATCACCTGGACCACGATCAGAATGGCATGGACGCGGTGGCCCGGATCAACGCCTGCCGCACCTCACCGATCCCGGCCATGATGATCACGGCCAACTACAGCAACGAACTCAAGCAGCAGATCCGCGAGCGCGGGCACACGCTGATGCATAAGCCGGTGCGGCCGATGAAGCTGAAGATTGCGATGAGTCATTTGTTGGGCCAGGCAACCAGCCGTTGAGAAGAACCGCTTTTTGTGGCGAGGGAGCTTGCTCCCGCTGGGCTGCGCAGCAGCCCCCATCCATTCAACTCAACCAGACTGACACACCGCGTTCCCTGGGTTTGGGGCCGCTGCGCTGCCCAGCGGGAGCAAGCTCCCTCGCCACGGGCGATCTTCTCCAGGCCGCGGTTCAACGCCGCAGGTAAGCCCCGAAATCGATATCCCCCGCACTGAGAATCGCCTGCACCCGGTTATGCACGTTGAGCTTGCGCAGGATCGCCGAGACGTGGGCCTTGACCGTGGTTTCGGCGATGTCCAGCGTGTAGGCGATCTGCTTGTTCGACTCGCCTTTGGTCATGCGTTCGAGCACCAGCAGTTGCTTGCGGGTCAGGGCCTGGAGCAGTTCCGGCGGGAACGCCGGGGTCTCGTTCAGGCGCCGGCCCGTCGGGCTCTTCTGGGTGCGGATGATGTCTGGCGGCAGGTACACGTTGCCATTGAGGATCTGCTCGATGGCGTCGGTCATCTGCGCGCGCGGCGACGACTTGGTGATGAAACCCACCGCGCCATAGGTGATGGCCTGCAGGACGATCTGCTTGTCCTGCTCGGCGGACACGATCACCACCGGGATGGTCGGTGCCTCGTTGCGCAAGTTGATCAGGCCATTGAGGCCGTGCATGCCGGGCATGTTCAGGTCGAGCAGGATCAGGTCGAGGTCATCGTGTTCGCGAGTCAGCGCCAGGGCGCTGTCCAGGTCAGCGGTTTCCATCACCTCGCTCCCGGCGAAACCGTCGCTGATGACGTTGTGGATGGCTTCGCGAAACAGTGGGTGATCGTCGGCTATCAGGATTTTATACATGGCCATTCACCTCGTTATTGTCGTGTTGGGGCAGTTGCACGGCTCTCGGCCATTCAGGGCAAGGGTTCGGGGCGGGCCGCTTGCAGGGGCAGGTTGGCCGCCTCCCAGGCATCCAGGCCGTCGCGGTACCAATACAGATGTTTATAGCCCAAGGCGGCGGCGCGTTTTACCGCGTTCCAGCTCAACCAGCAATCGGAGCGGCAGTAAAAGACCAGCGGTTGATCGGCCTGGCCGGCGGTGGCTTTGCGCAGGTAAAACGTGAAGTAGTCCTGCCAGGTCGCGTCCAGTTCGCCGTCGCCGGTGTTGGCCAGCCACAAGCTGCCGGGCAGGTTGGCATGGGGTTCGGTGTCGATGAACCGGCCCTGGACCCAGGGCCGGCGGTAGACGTCGATCAGCACTGGCGCGGGCGTTTGCTTTAGCAGGCGCTGCAAGGCTTCGGTGTCGACGGTTTGCGCGCTGTCTGCGGAGGCGGGCGTCGGGCTGCGGTATTGAGTGATGCGAAAGCCCTGCGGGGAAAACAGCGAGCTGTCGGCCTGCGCGACATTCAGCGACAGGCCCAGCAAGACGATCGCGAGCAAACGGGGCATAGGTTCTATCCTTCTTGTTATGCGCCCATTACATGTCACGGTCGAGGTCTTGTGAATGCGACCATAGACAGGAAAACCGGTACTAAAGTAGTAATTTCCCAATTATGGACGTACACACCAATCCCTTGTGGGAGCGAGCCTGCTCGCGAAAGCGGTCATCCAGCCGCCATTGATGTATCTGATCCACCGCCTTCGCGAGCAGGCTCGCTTGTATGGTAGGACTTGAAGGGAGGAGGAGGGACTAGGCTCGATTCTGACTGTTAGCCGCAGTACAGACCGTGGGAGATTTCACCCCTCCTCCTTTCACCCAAGCGCCGATAAAGAATGCATCTGGCCTAGACCGACGATAGGAACAAGCCTGCGCCTCTGGGTGAACCCTTCAAGTGTTCAAACCTTAGCCCGGAGGATTTTCAATGGCAATGCCCGTCGCCACCGCCCAGCCGATCGTAGGTGTGGATGTCGCCAAAGATGAGTTGGTGATTTATCACGCCCAATCCGATCGACTCGAAACGATCCCCAACACCAAAGCTGATATCAAGAAGTGGCTCAAGGCATTACCTGCGCCAATGGATGTCGCCATCGAAGCCACGAATATCTATCACCAGGACTTCGCCGATCTGGCTTATGCGCATGGCTGTGTGATTTATATGATCGGCGGTTACGAACTCAGTCATTACCGCAAAGGTGTGAAAATGCGCGCTAAAACCGATGCGCTGGATGCTCGGTTGTTGGCTCGCTACTTGAACAACGAAGGCCACCAGTTGCACCCTTGGTCCCCGCCATCGCCCCTGTATTGCAGGCTTATAAGCCTTTTCCGGCGGCGGGCAGCCTTGGTTCAGGCGCGTGTCAGCCTCAAGCAAAGCTGGTCAAACGAACCGTTGCTCAAAACGGCCTTTGAGAACCAGATAAAGGCCATGCAAAGACTCGAAATTTTGCTTGAGAAAACAATCCAGACGCAGTTGGATGCAGCCGGTTTGGGCAGTCAGCTCAAGCGCTGCATGAAAGTCGAAGGCATCGGTCTGTTAAGCGGTGCCCGTTTGCTCACGTCGTTCCAGCGTGGAGATTTCAGAAATGCCGATGCCTTCATCGCTTTTCTGGGTCTGGACCTGCGCATATCGGACTCGGGAAAAAAGAAGGGACGCCGCTGCCTGTCTAAGCGAGGTGATCCGGAGGCACGCCGATTGATGCACAACGCCGCGATGTCGGCGAGTCGCACGGCGGCGTGGAAGGGATTTTACGAGGGTTTGAGGTCCCGAGGGCTCAGCACAACCGAGGCATTGGTAGCGCTGGCCCGCAAGCTTGCCCGAGTGGTATTCGCTCTGTTGAAGAACCAGAGCGAATACTTACCAAAAGGCATTTAGGGGCTAGTCCTGCACCATAGAATCTCCCACAGGGATATTTGCCAGGTAGCTTTAATTCGCCTTGCGCAATGCCGCATGCTGCGGATTGAACGTCCACACCGCCAGCAACGCAAACACCAGGCTCAGACCCACGCACATGGCCATCGCCAGCAGGTTGAATTGCCCATACAGGGCGAAGCGCACCAGCTCCACGCCGTGGGTGAACGGGTTCACCGCGCACAGCCAGTACAACCACGGACTGGCCTCGAGCATTTTCCACAGCGGGTACAGCGCCGAAGACAGGAAAAACATCGGGAAGATGACGAAGTTCATCACCCCGGCGAAGTTCTCCAACTGGCGGATCGCATTGGACAGCAACAAGCCGAGGGCACTGAGCATCAAGGCCACCAGCAGCAACGCCGGAAGCGCCAGCAGCAAGCCCGTGGCTGGAGGCTGGACGCCATACAACCAGGCGATGGCGAGAAAGGCATAGACCTGCAGCAGCGAGATCAGCGAAGTCGCGAGCAACTTGCTCGCCAACAGGAAGGCCCGGGGCAGGGGGCTGGTGAGCAGTACGCGCATGCTGCCCATTTCCCGGTCATAGACCATCGACAGTGAGCCCTGCATGCCGTTGAACAGCAGGATCATGCAGGCCAGCCCCGGCACGATGTACACCTCATAAGGAATGTAGGTGTCGTAGGGCGCGATGATCGCAATGCCCAGGGCGGCCCGGAAGCCGGCGGCGAACACCAGCAGCCATAACAACGGCCGTACCAGAGCACTGAGCAACCGCGTGCGTTGCAACACGAAGCGCAGCCATTCGCGCATCACGATGCCGCTGAAACATTGCCAATATGCATTCATGCGGCCACTCCCGGGGTGGTCAATCGATGGAAGGCCGAGCCGAGGCTGCCGCCATGTTCCAGGCTCACCGCCTCGGCGCGACCGCTGGCGACCAGCCGCCCCTGATGCACGATCAGCAAGTCATCGCGAGGCTGCACTTCGTCCAGCAGGTGCGTAGTCCAGAGCACGCTGATGCCCTGTTCGCGGCACAGTTGGCGGATATGCTCTCCAAGGGCGTGACGGCTGGCCGGATCGAGGCCGACACTCGGCTCATCGAGCAATAACAGGCGCGGCTCATGCAGCAGCGCGCGGGCAATTTCCACCCGGCGCCGATGCCCGCCGTTGAGGTTGCGCACCCGCTCGTGACGCCGTTCGGTCAGGTGCTGGCGAGCCAGTTCGAGCTCAATCCGGACGTCAGCCTTGCGCCGGGCAAAGCCGTGCAGCGCGAGGTGATAACGCAGGTTCTGTTCGACGCTCAGGTCCAGGTCCAGGGTGCTTTGCTGGAACACCACCCCCAACTGGCGCAAGGCCTGGCGTGGCGCGCCCTGCAACGAGTGGCCGCCGACCCGGATCTCGCCGCGTTGCACGTCGTACAGGCGCGTCAGCAAGGCAATCAGCGTCGACTTGCCGGCACCGTTGGGCCCGAGCAGCGCGGCGAAGCGTCCGGCGGGCAGGCTGAAGCTGATCTGGCGCAGGGCTTCGCGCGCGCCGTAGGCAAAGCTCAGGTCGCTGACCTCCAAGGCGTTCATGGCGTGACCACCACGCCCCACGGATAACGTCCGACTTTCACCGACTTGAGCACCTTGCGGCTCTGCACATCGATCACCGAGACATCGCCGCTGACGCCATTGGTTGCCAGCAGTTGCTTCTGGTCCGGGGTGAATGCCAACTGCCAGACCCGTCGACCCACCAGCAGGTAATCCAGCACTTCGAAGGTTTGCGCGTCGATCACCGCGACATGGTTGGCCGGGCCCAGGGCGACGAATGCCAGCTTGCCGTCGGCGCTGAGCTTGATGCCCACCGGTTGGACCTTGTCCGGGTGCACGCCCTTGATCTGGAAGGTCAGGGTCTTGAGTACCTGGCGGGTGGCGACGTCGAGAATGCTCAAGGTGCCGCCGATCTCGGCCGAGGCCCAGAGCTGCGTACCGTCGCGGTTGAATTCGACGAAGCGCGGCCGCTGGTCCACCAGGGTGTTGTCGGCCAATGTCTGGGTGCTGGTGTCGATCCAGTGCAGCATGTTGGTGGTCTCGCTGGTATTGACCGCCCACTTGCCATCGGGACTGACGGCCATGCCTTCGGGCTCGACGCCCACAGCGATCTGGCCGAGTACTTCGGAGGTTTCGGTGTCGATCACCGTGACCAGGGCATCGTCTTCGTTGGAGACATAGAGCCAGCGATCGTTGGGATGCAGGGCGAACTGTTCGGGGTCCTTGCCGGAGGGCAACTCCTTGATGATCTTGCGGGTGGCAACGTCCATCACCTGGACGCGATCCGAATCGCTGGCGCAGATGTACAGCAGGCGATTGTCATGGGACAGCAGCAGACCCCGAGGGCGCTGGCCCACCGGCAGGGTGTCGACGACTTCCAGGCTCTGCATATCGATCAGGCTCAGGCTGTTGTCTTTCTCGTTGGAGACCCAGGCGATGGCGGCGACGGCAGGGCCCGCCGCGATCAACGCAGCGCCGAAGGCGAGGATCTGGCAAAGCAGGGAGCGGCGCATGGCGTTTTCCTTGTTGTTGTTATTGATCAGGGGTAGCGGCAGCTGACTTCGGGCTGGTCGTAGCCCAGGCTGTCCATTTCGTTGCTGGGGTGCAGGAACCCGTCCTGGGGCGAGGTACTGACCAGGGCGCGTGGCTGGACCAGCGCAATCGGTTGGCGCAATTGGCCGTTCCAGGGGCGATAGCTGAGCTTGCGGCCCTTGAAACCGTCGAGCGGCAGTTGGTCGCCGAGGGCCAGTTGGCGGATGGCGAAAGGGTCATCCTGACGCAGTTTGCCGACGGCGGCGGCGATGCTGCGCACGGCGATCCAGGCGGCGAAGTCGCGGTCGTTCATCCAGCGCCCGGCCAAGGCTTCGAAGCGTTTTTGCAACTGCGCCGCACCGTAGGTCTCGACCGTCTTGTGCCAGCCGGTCGGGGTCAGTCCCTGGGTGCCGGCCACGGGACGCGGGTACCACGTCTGGTAGGGCACGTACTCGCCAAAATCGCCGCGCTCGTCGGCCACCAGCACCACGTCGTATTCGGCGGTCTGGGTGAACAACGGCATGTCGGCCTGGGCACTGCGGCGCTGGTCGTTGTCGAACTGCCAGGGTTTCTCGGCGACGATCTTCATGCCGAAACGCTTCATGGCCCGGCGCAGTGCGGCGGCGTAGGCCTGGTCTGCGGGTGTCTGGCCGACGATCAGCAAGGCGCGCTGCCATTTGCGCACAACGCTGAACTGGATCAGCGCATCGGCGAGTGTCGCCCGATCAGGCAGGGTGTGCAGCACGTTGCCCAGGCAGTCGCTGGTGCGCAGGCTGTCGTCGGGGCTGCCGGCGTTGAACAGCAGGCTGTCGGGCAGGGCGGCGCTGAGCTGGCGCAGGCTGGTAGCGGGTGCATTCACCACGAACAGCCGCAGGCCCCGATCGTGCTGGGCGCGGGCGGCCTGGAGCAGCGCTTCGGGGCTGTCTACGCTGGCGCTTTCGAGGCGGTAGTCGTGCTTGAGAAAACGTCCGGTGCTGTTGCTGTCGACAATCGCGAGCTCGGCGCCGCGCAACCCGGCATCGGTGGGTTCGGCAATCACATTGGACAGCAGCGGGCCGGGATCGGGGCGATAACCCAGGTAGCCGATGCGCACTTGCAACGCCACGGCATCGCCGGCCTGAGCGGTGGTCGTAGCCAGCAGATAAACCAGGGCAAAACGTGCGAGCCGGCGCATGACATCCTCCATTGCAGGTAGCGCCAGCATAGGAAGGCCAGGAGCGCGGGGAAATATGCAGAAAGTACCGCCGGGGCAGTACCAAGGTAGTAGCTCGGCGCGGGCGTCGGGGTTTTAGGATGGCGATAACGTCATTCATCAGGGAGCGGACGGATTGTGCGGATACTCAAGACGCTGCTGTTGCCGTTGTTGCTGATCCTGAGCCTGATCGGGGTTGACAGGCATAAGACCATCCCTGTGGGAGCGAGCTTGCTCGCGATAGCGGTGGTTCAGCCGACCTTGATGTTGGATGTGCCGCCGTCATCGCGAGCAAGCTCGCTCCCACAGGATGTCGGTGTCCCACAGAGGGTCGGTGTCCCACACGGGGCCGGTTCAGACCAGGGATCGGGGCGCTAGCCATGTCTGCCCTCTGGCGAATCAACCTCTGGGTCACGGTGTTCTTTGCCCTGGTCGCCGTGGCCTGCGCAACGCTGCTGCTGCACCAGGCCACCGCCGATGTGCAGCGCGAACTGCAATCGGCCGAGTCGGTGGTGCATTACCTGCGCGAAACCGCCGAGCGCGACCCGACCAGCCTTCAATCGCGGCTCACCGGCAGCCTGCGTCACGTGCGGGTGCATTGGCTGGCGCCTGGGGAGAACGCCCCGGCGAACGATCCCGGGTTGCAGGCCTGGCTGGGTCGCCAACTGTTGGCCGAAGGCCCGGCTGCGCAGATGGTGGTCCTGCAGGATGGCCGTCGGGCCTGGATTGCTGTCGACCCACGGGATGAAATCGACGAGATCCTCGATTCCCTGGCGCAACTGTTCGGCGTCTGCCTGATGGCACTCCTCGTCAGTTTGCTGGTGATTCGCTGGGCGGTGCGCCGGGGCGTGCGTTTGCTGGATGAATTGCTCCACGCAATGCGCCAGGTATCCGCCGGGGACTTGCAGGTCAGCCTGCGCACCGAAGGCGTTTCGGAAGCCCAGCAGTTGGCGGAGCATTTCAATCGGATGACCGCCGCGCTGGCCCAGACCCGCGCGGACAACACCCGGCTGACCCGGGCACTGCTGGCAGTGCAGGAGCAGGAGCGCACGCGCCTGGCGCAGACGCTGCACGATGACCTCGGCCAATACGTGGCCGGTATTCGCGCACGGGCCTGTCTGCTGCGCCTGCTCATCCATCAGCCGCCAGCCTTGGAGCAGACGGCAAACGAACTGGAAGAACACTGCGATCACCTGCAACAAGGCTTTCGCGCGTTGGTCCACGACTTGTATCCGGTGGTGCTGCAGCACCTGCCGTTGTGCGAGGCCATCGGGCTGCTCGCGAGGCAGTGGCAGGACAGACACGGGATCGCCTGTCAGGTGCGAGTCGATGGAGCGTCGCCTTCGATAACCGGGCCTGACAAGGCCCACCTCTATCGGCTGTTGCAGGAAGCACTGACCAACATCGCCCGGCACGCCAACGCCAGTCAGGTACGGATTCGCTTGCAGCACCGCAGCGGCCGCCTGCGCCTGCTGGTGCGCGATAACGGACGTGGCGCGCAGCAACCGGCCCGGGCGGGTGTCGGCCTGCATTCGATGGCCGAACGGGCCCGCAGCCTTGGTGGTGAGCTGCGCATCATCAGCCAGCCCGGCGCCGGGTGGGCGCTGGCCTTGAACATTCCCCTGGAGGCTTCATGAACATCTTGTTGGTGGACGATCACGCTGTGGTTCGGCAAGGTTACGCCAGCCTGTTGCGAGCGTTGATGCCGGAACTGCTGGTGCGCGAAGCGGCCTCGGGCGAAGAAGCGTTGAGCCAGGTGCAGGAACAGGTGCCGAACCTGGTGATCATGGACTTCGGCCTGCCGGGCATCAGCGGCCTGGAAACCACCCGCCGCCTGCGTCAACGCTTGCCGCAACTGCGCGTGCTGTTTTTCAGCATGCACGACGAACTGCCATTGGTGCGCCAGGCGCTGGACGCCGGCGCAGCGGGTTACCTGACCAAAAATTCGGCACCGCAAATATTGTTGGAGGCGGTGCGCCGGGTGCTGGCCGGCCATGCCTATATCGAGCAGGCGCTGGCGACCCAACTGGCCTGCGCCAGCAGCCGGCCCGATGCGGATCCGCGTCTGCAATCGATGACCCAGCGCGAACTGGAGATCTTCGTCATGCTCGCCAGGGGCACCCCGGCGCGGACCATCGCCGAACAGCTGTGCATCAGCGCCAAGACCGTGTCCAACCATCTGACGCTGCTCAAGAGCAAGCTGCAGGTCAGTTCCCATGCCGAACTGGTCCACCTGGGAATCGATATGGGCGTGGTGCGGGTGGCTGGGTGAAATGCTGATCCCCGTGGCGAGGGAGCTTGCTCCCGCTGGGCTGCGAAGCAGCCCCAACAAGCTCGATTCAATGAACCTGACATTCCGAGGTGTCTGGTTTTGGGGGCGCTTCGCACCCCAGCGGGAGCAAGCTCCCTCGCCACGGTCTCAGTGATCCCAACTTGTGGGGCAACCGATGCAGTCCTGCATATTCGCATCCTGGAAATTCCCGTAATGCTGGCGCGAGCCACTCAGGTTGGCCTGTTCCAGGTTGCTTTCAGCGAGCTTGACCTCTTGCAGGTTGGCATCGCGCAGGTCGGCGCCCTTGAGGTCGGCCTTGCTCAGCCAGGCCATCTCCAGGTCGGCGGCTTGCAGGTTGGCCTCGTGCAAGCGAGCCCCGGACAAACGGGCGAACTGTAGGTAGGCACCGCTCAGGTCGGCCCGCTGGAACTGTGCGCCCTGGGCGAACAGCCCCCATCCCTGGATTGCCTTGAGCGTGGCGCCGCTGAAATCCGCCAGGCGCAGGTTGCTCTGTTGCAGGCTGGCACGGTTAAGGTTGGCGCCCTGGAGCTGCGCCTTTTCAAGGTTGGCCAGGTCCAGCCGCGCATGACGCAGGTCGGCATCGCGCAAGTCGGCACCGGCGAGATTCATCTTGCGCAGGTCCTGGCTCGCCAGGTTGGCGCCCCGCAGGTTAGCGCCAGGGCATTGACTGGATTCGGCGATGAGGCAGCCGTTGATGGTCAGAGGGGTGTCGTCGGCGTTGGCACCGGCGGCGAGGAGCAGAAGCAGCAAGGGCAGTGGTTTCATGGCCTACACTCGGCAAGTGTGGGAGCGAGCTTGCTCGCGATAGCGCAGTGTCAGTCAACATAAATATCGACTGAACGACCGCCATCGCGAGCAAGCTCGCTCCCACAGGGGTTGTGGTGGGGGCAGGGCTCAGGTTGGGTCAGGGTTATTTCTGCGCCGTCGCTTTATCCCAACTCGGAATCTTGAACACCCAGAACGACCCGCCCTGGGCCACCGGTTTGGTCAGTTCGGCCATGTCGCCGCCCCACAACGGCACGGCGCCGCCATAACCGACGGTCACGCCGATGTACTGCTCGCCGTCCTGTTCCCAGGTGATGGGCGGGGAGACGATGCCGCTGCCGGTCTGGAACTTCCATAGCTCCTCGCCGGTTTTCGCGTCGAAGGCCTTGAAGAAGCCGTCACCGGTGCCGGTGAACACCAGGTTGCCCTTGGTTGCCAGCACACCGGCCCACAACGGCAGCGGCTCCTTGTGCTCCCACACCACCTTGCCGGTGGTGGGGTTCATCGCCCGCAGGCTGCCGACGTGATCGTCGTACATGCGCTTGATGCGAAAACCCATGCCCAGGTAGGCCGAGCCTTTTTTGTAGCTGACCTCCTCGGTCCAGTACTCCTCCTTCCACTGGTTGCCTGGCACATAGAACAGCCCGGTGTCCTGGCTGTACGCCATGGGGTTCCAGTTCTTGCCACCCAGGAACGGCGGCGAAACCTCCACCGGTTTACCCTTGGTTTCGCCTGGCAACGGCTTGGCCGGACGCTGGCCGGGGTTCTCCACGGGACGCCCGGTCTTCAGGTCGATGTGGCTGGCCCAGGTGATGTTGTCGACGAAGGGGAACGCGTTCTGCAGCTTGCCGTTGTTGCGATCCACCACGTAGAAAAAACCGTTGCGGTCGGCGTGGGCGGTGGCCTTCACCTGTTTGCCGTCCTTGTCCTTGTAGTCGAACAGCACCAGCTCGTTGTTGCCGGAGAAATCCCAGGCGTCATTGGGCGTGTGCTGGTAGAACCACTTCACTTCGCCAGTGCTTGGATCGACTCCCACCTGGCCCGAGGTGTAGAGGCTGTCGTAGTCATGCGGGTTGCCGTCCTTGGCGGTGCGCGCCCAGGTGTTCCAGGGACCGGGGTTGCCCGCGCCGACGATGATGGTATTGGTCTCGGGGTCGAAACTGGCGCTCTGCCAAGGCGCGCCGCCACCGTGGCTCCAGGCCTCGACCTTACCGGTCTCGGTGGTTTTGTCGTCAGGCCAGGAGGGCGCCTTGACGTCGCCGGTCGGCGTGCTGTCCTTGCCGTTGAGGCGGCCCATGTGGCCTTCGACAAACGGCCGCATCCAGACTTCTTCACCGGTGTCCGGGTCGCGGGCGAACAATTGCCCGACGACACCGAACTCGTCGCCGGAGCTGCCGTGGATCAGCAGGACCTTGCCGCTGGCCTGGTCCTTGATCAGCACCGGGGCGCCGGTCATGGTGTAGCCGCCGGCGTGGTCGCCGAACTTCTTGTTCCAGACCACCTTGCCGGTGTTCTTGTCCAGGGCAACCACCCGTGCGTCCAGAGTCCCGAAGTAGATCTTGTCGCCATAAATGGCCGCGCCACGGTTCACCACATCGCAGCACGGCCGGATGTTGTCCGGCAGGCGGTGGTTGTAGGTCCACAGGCGTTTGCCGGTCCGGGCGTCGAGGGCGAACACCCGCGAGTAGGATCCGGTGACATACACCACGCCGTCACTGACGATCGCCTGGGATTCCTGGCCGCGTTGTTTTTCGTCGCCGAACGAGTAGGACCAGGCAGGGGTGAGCTTGAACACGTTCTTGTCGTTGACCTGGGCCAGCGGGCTCCAGCGCTGGGCGTTGGTGCCCATGCCGTATTGCAGCACGTCCTTCGTCGTCAGGTGATCGTTGGCGATGTCTTCCCAGGTGACGGCGGCGTGCGCCTGCGGACCCAGGGACAGGCCGCCGGCGAGCAGCAAGGCAACGCTCAGGGAGGAGAGGGCAGGTAGCGTTTTTATTGTCATGGTGGGATTTCCCAGTGAGGTTTTGGCCTGACTAGGGTCAGGTGCCTGCACCCGTGTCGGATACGGAAAAAGTCCCGCCCTTGCCGGGAAGATTTCCCAAACCGCCTGTCTTTGCGACTTGCGTCGGATGGCCCGCTACCAAGGAACTAGATCCCGGCCACCAAAGCAGCATTCGGCCGGCGGCGGGCGCTTCCTAAGATGACGGCACGGCCTCTGCGAAGAGGTCTTGCGTGCAATTTCGAGGGCATAACAATGACAACAAAACGCAACGCCATCATCGCTAGCGCATTGCTGATAGGGCTGACTGGCGCAGGCTCGGCATGGGCCCATGGCAACGTAGTGCCCCAGGCAGTGGAAACCCAAGGGCTGACGCCGATCAAGGACACCAACCTGCCGTTGGATGCCGACGGCTGGGCGGCACAAAACCCCTATCGCAATTCTCCCGAACGCGAAAAAGCCGTGGAAATCGGCGCCTCGGCCTACAACCAGAACTGCGCGGCCTGCCATGGCCTTGAGGCCAAGTCCGGCGGTATCGCCCCGGACTTGCGCATGCTCGACGCCGCCGAGGCTGGCGATGAATGGTTTGTCGAACGCGTGCGCCATGGCGCGGTGCGCGATGGCCGGGTGTATATGCCCAAAATGGCCGATTACCTGAGCCAGGAAGCGCTGTGGGCGGTGCGTACCTACCTGGACAGCGTGCACGTCGAGGAGTGATCGTCATGCGCCTGTTCGCGTGGGTGATGTGCAGCCTGCTGCTGTGTGGCCAGGCGGTGCAGGCGCAGGTGCGCAGCTATGACCAGATGATCGCCGCCGGTGAGTTGAAGGTCGCGGTCTACAAGGATTTTGCCCCCTACAGCTTTGAAGACCAGGGCCAGCCGCGGGGCGTTGACGTGGAGCTGGCGCAGGCCCTGGCCAAGGCCCTGGGGGTACGGCTGAAATTGCTCTGGGCACCGCCCGGCGAGAAGCTCGACGACGACTTGCGCGACTACATCTGGCGCAGCAGTCCGCTGCACGATCGACAACTGGCCGATCTGATGATGCGAGTGCCTTATGACCATGACTATGTGCAAAGGCGCAACGACGTTGGCGAGCTGGAGAACGCCCAGGTCGTGATGTTCGGTCCGTATCAGCAGGAATGCTGGCAAGTGGCGTACGACCGGCGTCGACTGGACTCGGTGGGCAGCGTTGCGGTGTTCCAGCAACACCCCATTGGCGTTGAAGTCGACAGCGTGCCGTCGTTCTACCTGACGTCCGTGTTCAACGGCATGCTCAGTGCCCAGACCCGCCATTACCCCAGCGTTGCCAAGGCCTTCGGCGCCATGCAGGCCGGGGAGGTCGATGCCGTCATGGCGATGCGCGGGGAAATCGACTGGCAAGTGCACCGGACGGCTGATCCGCAATTGGCCCTGGCAGAGAACGCTTATCCGAACATGGGCAAGCAGCGCTGGGAAATCGGCATGGCCGTGCACGAAAGCAACCGGCAACTGGCCTATGCGGTGGAGGAAGCCTTGGAAGCGTTGATCCGCGACGGCAGCCTCAAGGCCGTGTATGCCCGCTATGGCCTGCGCTACGAAGTGCCGGACATGTATCAATAGGAGCGCAGCGATGAACTGGCGAGCGTGGGGCCTGCTGTGGTGTTGCCTGCCGTTGATGGCGAGCGCGATCGAGCCGGGAAAGGACCCGGTGCCTTCCGTGATGTGGGCTTTTTATCACAAGCAGCTACTGGCAGACGCGCCGTTCGTGTTCGACCAGCGAGTCCGGCTGCTGGCGCCACCGTTTGCCGAAGACGCGCGCCAAGTGCCGCTGGAAATCGATGCCCGCGCCTTTACCGGTGACGTCGTGCGTATATTGGCCTGGGCCGAACTGAACCCGCTGCCGAAGATTGTCGACTTCCAGCCCACGGAACGGGTGCTGCCCTGGCTGTCGATCCGTATTCGCATCGAGCTAGCCACTCCATTGCGTGCGGCGGTGCAGACCCGCGACGGGCTGTGGCACGTCGGTTCGACGCTGATCGACGCGGCGGGTGGCGGCTGCACCGCGCCCAGCGTCGTGCGCACCCAACCGGGCTGGGAGGAGCACTTAGGCGAAGTGCTGGGCGGTCGCTACCCGCGGGGCGATTCGAGTCGCCTGCGTCTGCAGGTTGCCCACCCCATGGACAACGGCCTGGTCAGCGGCATCCCGGAGTTTTTCATCAACCAGGCTCGGCTGCTGGAGGCCGACGGCAAGCTATTGGCGCGCCTGGAGCTGTTTCCGGCGGTCAGCGAAAACCCCTCCCTGGGCTTCGACATCCAGGGTCCGGGACAGACCCGCCTGTTGCTGCGCGACACCAGCGGCAACGAGTTCGACGCAGCCATTCCCTGACCACAAGGAGCACGCCATGCGCTGGTTGATGCTGATCTGTCTTGGGCTGTGCCTGCCGGCCTGGTCCGCCACCGAATATTCGCTCAAGCCACGGCAGATCGCCGAGGGCACATGGCTGCTGGAAGGCAGCACGGATAATTTTGCCAAGGCCAACGGCGGCAATATCGTCAATACCGCGTTCATCGTCACCGAGGCCGGCGTGGTGGTCATCGACACCGGACCGTCGAAGCGCTACGGCGAGGCGCTGCGCCAGGCCATCGCCGCAACGACTGACAAGCCGGTGGCTCAGGTGCTGCTGACTCATCATCACCCTGACCATGTATTGGGCAACCAGGCCTTCAGCGATGTGCCCATCGGGGCGCTGCCCGGCACCACCGATCTGCTGCGACAGCAGGGCGACGCGATGGCGGAAAACATGTACCGGCTGGTGGGCGACTGGATGCGCGGCACCGAGGTGGTGCTGCCGACGCAGGCGTTGAGCCCCGGCACGCTGCAGGTGGGTGAGCATTCGTTGCGCTTGCTGGCGCTGGCCGGGCATACCGGGGCGGACCTGGCGATCCTTGATGAAACCACGGGCGTGCTGTTCGCCGGCGACCTGGTGTTTTATGAGCGAGCGCTGACCACCCCGAACAGCCCCGGCCTTGAGGTATGGCTCAAGGATCTGGACACCTTGCAGGGCCTGCCATGGAAGCAGATCGTGCCGGGTCATGGTCCGCTGGCGGCGGATGCCCGGCCATTCGCGCAGATGCGCGACTACCTCGGCTGGCTCGACCAACTGATGCGCGACGGCGCGGCCCGGGGCGACGACATGGCCGAGATGATCCGTAGCCCCATCCCCGAGCGCTTCGCCGCGATCAGCCTGAGCCGTTATGAATTGATTCGCAGCGTCAGCCATCTTTACCCGCGTTATGAGCGGGCGGGGATGAGGCGGGTGGACACCCAAAACCCTGACTGATCACTCATCCCCGTGGCGAGGGAGCTTGCTCCCGCTGGGCTGCGCAGCAGCCCTTCTGTTGTCACCCTGGTTATCAATGTTGACCGGCTATCTTAGGGCCGCTGCGCGCCCCAGCGGGAGCAAGCTCCCTCGCCACGGGGGACATGTACCAAGGAACTAGAAAACTCAACATTGCGGGCAATTGTTGGCGACGGCGCCGAGCCCAAGAATCTGTGGCAGACCGGGAAAATTTCCCGGGTATAACAATAACCGCAGAGGTAGCCGTCATGACTCATCCCGCACGTCGCCAATCCTTCGCCGTGAGCCTGCTGCTCAGTGCCATGCTGCTGTCCGGCTCGGCCTTGGCCGCCGTGACCGACCAGGAAATTCTCCAGGACCCGAAAAACCCGCAGCAAATCGTGACCAACGGCCTCGGTGTGCAGGGCCAGCGCTATAGCCCGCTCGACACCCTCAACGTGAACAACGTCAAGGACCTGCGGCCGGTCTGGGCGTTTTCCTTCGGCGGCGAAAAACAGCGCGGCCAGCAAGCCCAGCCGATGATCAAGGACGGGGTGATGTACCTCACCGGCTCCTATTCGCGGGTGTTCGCGGTGGACGCACGTACCGGCAAGAAACTCTGGCAATACGATGCGCGCCTGCCCGACGACATCCGTCCCTGCTGCGACGTGATCAACCGTGGCGTGGCGCTGTATGGCGACCTGGTGTTCTTCGGCACGCTGGACGCCAAGCTGGTGGCCTTGAACAAGGACACCGGCAAGGTGGTGTGGAGCAAAAAAGTCGCTGACCACAAGGAAGGTTATTCCATCAGCGCCGCGCCCATGGTCGTCAATGGCAAGCTCATCACCGGCGTGGCGGGCGGCGAGTTTGGCGTGGTCGGGCAGATCAGCGCCTTCGACCCGAAAAACGGCGAACTGCTCTGGACGCGGCCGACCGTGGAAGGCCACATGGGCTACGTCTACAAGGACGGCAAGGCCGTGGAGAATGGTATCTCCGGCGGCGAGGCCGGCAAGACCTGGCCCGGCGATCTGTGGAAAACCGGCGGTGCCGCGCCTTGGCTGGGCGGTTACTACGATCCGGAAACCAACCTCCTATTGTTCGGTACCGGCAACCCGGCACCGTGGAACTCCCACCTGCGCCCTGGCGACAACCTCTATTCCTCGTCGCGCCTGGCGCTGAACCCGGACGACGGCACCATCAAGTGGCACTTCCAGAGCACGCCACACGACGGTTGGGACTACGACGGCGTCAATGAACTGATCTCGTTCAACTACAAGGACGGTGGCAAGGACATCAAGGCGGCGGCGACGGCCGACCGTAACGGTTTCTTCTACGTGCTCGACCGCACCAATGGCAAGTTCATCCGTGGTTTCCCGTTCGTCGACAAGATCACCTGGGCCTCCGGCTTGGACAAGGACGGGCGCCCGATCTACGTGGAGTCGAGCCGTCCGGGCGCACCGGGTAGCGAAGCCAAGGGGAGTTCGGTGTTCGTCGCCCCGGCGTTCCTCGGCGCGAAGAACTGGATGCCGATGGCCTATAACCAGGACACCGGTCTGTTCTACGTGCCGTCCAACGAGTGGGGCATGGACATCTGGAACGAGGGCATCGCCTACAAGAAAGGTGCGGCGTTCCTCGGGGCCGGGTTCACCATCAAGCCACTGAACGAGGATTACATCGGCGTGCTGCGGGCCATCGACCCGAAGACCGGCAAGGAAGTCTGGCGCCACAAGAACTTCGCGCCGCTGTGGGGCGGGGTGCTGACCACCAAGGGCAACCTGGTATTCACCGGTACGCCTGAGGGTTTCCTGCAAGCCTTCAACGCGAAGACCGGGGAGAAAGTCTGGGAATTCCAGACCGGTTCCGGCGTGCTCGGTTCGCCGATTACCTGGGAGATGGACGGCGAGCAGTACGTCTCGGTGGTCTCCGGCTGGGGCGGCGCGGTACCGCTGTGGGGCGGCGAGGTGGCCAAGCGCGTGAAGGACTTCAACCAGGGCGGCATGCTCTGGACGTTCAAGTTGCCGAAAGAATTGGTGGCCAAGCGCTGAGCTGAATTTTTATCCCCTGTAAATGCAAAACCTGTGGGAGCGAGCTTGCTCGCGATGGCGGCCGATCAGTCAACATCAATGCTGAATGTGCCGGCCTCATCGCGAGCAAGCTCGCTCCCACACAAAACACCATCCATCGGTAAGTCGCGGCATTACTACGACCAAATAACGAGAGCGCCCCCTGCCAATGACGCATTCGTCCATCGCGCGGGGCTCTCTACCATCGGCCTATCGCCTGTCCCGCGACAGGCATCGACCAGGCAGAGGCCCATCATGATTTACGCACAACCCGGAACCCCAGGCGCCGTCGTTTCCTTCAAACCGCGCTATGGCAATTTCATCGGCGGCGAATTCGTTCCGCCGGTCCACGCTGAGTACTTCACCAACACGTCGCCGGTCAACGGCGAAGTCATCGGCGAATTTCCGCGCTCCAGCGCCGCCGACATCGACAAGGCCCTCGACGCCGCCCATGCCGCTGCCGACGCCTGGGGCAAAACCTCGGTCCAGGATCGCTCCCTGGTGCTGTTGAAAATCGCCGACCGTATCGAGCAGAACCTGGAACTCCTCGCGGTCAGCGAGACCTGGGACAACGGCAAGGCCGTGCGCGAAACCCTCAATGCCGACGTACCGCTCGCGGCTGATCATTTCCGTTATTTCGCTGGCTGCATCCGCGCCCAGGAGGGTGGGGCCGCCGAAATCAACGAACTGACCACGGCCTACCATTTCCATGAACCGCTGGGCGTGGTCGGGCAGATCATCCCGTGGAACTTCCCGTTGTTGATGGCCGCCTGGAAACTCGCCCCGGCCCTGGCCGCCGGCAACTGCATCGTGCTCAAGCCGGCGGAGCAGACGCCGCTGTCGATCACCGTGTTCGCCGAACTGATCGCCGACCTGCTACCAGCCGGCGTCCTGAACATCGTCCATGGCTTCGGCCGCGAAGCCGGTGAAGCCCTGGCCACCAGCAAACGCATCGCCAAGATCGCCTTCACCGGTTCCACCCCGGTCGGCTCGCACATCATGAAATGCGCCGCCGAAAACATCATCCCGTCCACCGTGGAACTGGGAGGCAAGTCGCCGAACATCTTCTTCGAAGACATCATGCAGGCCGAACCGGCGTTCATCGAAAAAGCTGCCGAAGGCCTGGTGCTGGCATTCTTCAACCAGGGTGAAGTCTGCACCTGCCCATCCCGGGCGCTGGTCCAGGAGTCGATCTACGACGAATTCATGCAAGTGGTGCTGAAGAAGATCCAGCAGATCAAGCGCGGCAACCCGCTGGACACCGAAACCATGGTCGGCGCCCAGGCGTCCGAACAGCAGTACGACAAGATTCTTTCGTACCTGGACATCGCCCGGGAAGAGGGCGCCGAATTGCTCACCGGCGGCGCGGCGGAACGCCTTGAAGGCGACCTGTCGAGCGGCTATTACATCCAGCCGACCCTGCTCAAGGGCCACAACAAGATGCGCGTATTCCAGGAAGAAATCTTCGGGCCGGTGGTGGGCGTGACCACCTTCAAGGACGAAGCCGAAGCCCTGGCCATCGCCAACGACACCGAGTTCGGCCTCGGCGCCGGCCTCTGGACCCGCGACATCAACCGCGCCTACCGCATGGGCCGGGCAATCAAGGCCGGACGCGTCTGGACCAACTGCTACCACCTGTACCCGGCGCATGCCGCGTTTGGTGGCTACAAGAAGTCCGGCGTCGGGCGTGAGACGCACAAGATGATGCTCGACCATTATCAGCAGACCAAGAACCTGCTGGTGAGCTATGACGTCAATCCGTTGGGGTTCTTCTGATCCTCGCCGCATCAATTGACTGAGCCCTGTGGCGAGGGAGCTTGCTCCCGCTGGGCCGCGGAAGCGGCCCCCTTCTTCAAGGCAAAGCATTGACTGTGTAGCGGCTATTTTTGGGGCTGCTGCGCAGCCCAGCGGGAGCAAGCTCCCTCGCCACGGTAATCGCTGTTGCTAATACCAACGCACCCCGTGCACTCCTTCGAAAGTAGCATTCGGCCCCAGGCTGCCCCGTGCATTAATGAACCTGCCGGAATCGCCCGGTACAAGAAGAGGAAAGACCCATGTGGACTAAACCCGCGTATACCGACCTGCGTATCGGCTTTGAAGTGACGATGTACTTCGCCAACCGATGAGTGCCGGCCCGGCCTGACGCGTTCGGGCCGGGCTACCCATTGGTCGGATTGCATTCACGGCGCGATGCTTTAGGCTCAAGGTATCCCACGACAATAACAACAGGCTTACCGATGAGCCCCCCTGAAAAAATGAGCCTCAGCCCGCTGCGCAAGTTCGTTTCTCCTGAAATCATGTTCGGTGCCGGCTGCCGGCACAATGTCGGCAACTACGCCAAGACCTTCGGCGCCCGCAAGGTGCTGGTGGTCACTGACCCCGGGGTCATCGCCGCCGGTTGGGTCGGTGATGTCGAAACCAGCCTGCAAGCCCTGGGCATCGATTACTGCATCTACAGCGACGTTTCGCCCAACCCACGGGTCGAGGAAGTCATGCTCGGCGCCGAGACGTACCGTGAAAACCACTGCGACGTGATCGTCGCGGTCGGTGGTGGCAGCCCGATGGACTGCGGCAAGGCGATCGGCATCGTCGTCGCCCACGGTCGCAGCATCCTCGAATTCGAAGGCGTCGACACCCTGCAGGTACCCAGCCCGCCGCTGATCCTGATCCCGACCACGGCCGGCACCTCGGCCGATGTGTCGCAGTTCGTCATCATCTCGAACCAGCAGGAGCGCATGAAGTTTTCCATCGTCAGCAAGGCGGCGGTGCCGGATGTGTCGTTGATCGACCCGGAGACGACCCTGAGCATGGACCCGTTCCTTTCGGCCTGTACCGGTATCGACGCGCTGGTGCATGCCATCGAGGCGTTCGTCTCCACCGGCCATGGGCCGTTGACCGATCCTCACGCGCTGGAGGCGATGCGCCTGATCAACACCCATCTGGTGCAGATGATCGCCAACCCGGCCGACGTCGCCTTGCGCGAGAAAATCATGCTCGGCAGCATGCAGGCCGGGCTGGCGTTTTCCAACGCGATCCTCGGCGCGGTGCATGCCATGTCCCACAGCCTCGGTGGCTTCCTCGACCTGCCACATGGCTTGTGCAACGCGGTGCTGGTGGAGCATGTGGTGGCGTTCAACTACAGCTCGGCGCCGGAGCGTTTCAAGGTGATTGCCGAAACCCTGGGCATCGATTGTCGCGGGCTCAACCATCGACAGATCCGCACGCGGCTGGTGGGACACCTGATTGCCCTCAAGCACACCATCGGTTTCCACGAAACCCTCGGCTTGCATGGGGTGAGTACCTCGGATATCCCGTTCCTGTCGCAACACGCCATGCATGACCCGTGCATCCTTACCAATCCACGGGAGTCGAGCCAGCGGGATGTCGAGGTCGTCTATGGCGAAGCCCTCTGACGGACAGCAAAAGGCTCTCGCCGGGCTGCTGGGATTGGGCAATCATTCGACGCGCAAGAGCCATTACCCGGAGCTGGCGGCGCGTCTCGCCGAACTGGAACAGGCCCGCCAGCATCTGCAGCAACTCAACGACCAATTGGAGCAACGGGTGGCGGAGCGCACCGATGCGTTGCTGGAGGCCAACCACAACCTGCAACAGCAGATCGCCCAGCGCGAGTTGGTCGAGCAACAGCTGCGCGATGCCCGGGACGCCGCCCAGGCCGCGAACCGCAGCAAGGACAAATACCTGGCCGCCGCCAGCCACGATCTGCTGCAACCGCTCAACGCCGCGCGGTTGCTGATTGCTACATTGCGTGAACGCCAGATGCCTGCCGCCGAGCATCTGCTGGTGGAACGCACGCACCAGGCGCTCGAAGGCGCCGAGGACCTGCTCACCGACCTGCTGGATATTTCCCGGCTCGACCAGGCCGCCGTCAAACCCGACCCGGCGCCGTATCGGCTGGATGAGCTGCTCGCGCCGCTGGTGTCGGAATTCCAATCGGTGGCCGGCGCCGCGGGCCTGGAATTGCGCGTGCGATTCGCCGATGAGGCGGTGCTGACCGACCTGCGTTTGATGACCCGCATCCTGCGCAATCTGCTCAGCAACGCCTGTCGCTACACCGACCAGGGCGGCATCCTCCTGGCGGCGCGGCGACGGGAAGGGCGCTTGAGCCTGGAGGTCTGGGACACGGGCAGGGGCATTGCCGACGATTGCCTGGAATCGATTTTCCTCGAGTTCAACCAACTGGATGTCGGCCGCGCGGCGGACCGCAAGGGCGTTGGCCTGGGGCTGGCGATCGTCGAGCGTATCGCTCATATCCTCGGCTACCGGGTGCGGGTGCGTTCGCGGCCGGGACGCGGCTCGGTGTTCAGCATCGAGGTGCCATTGTCTGCCGAAAAGCCAATGCCCCTGACCCACGCGCCTGCTCAGGCCGTCGCCGGAAACCCGTTGCCCGGGCGCCGGTTACTGGTCATCGACAATGAGCTGAGCATTTTGCAGAGCATGGCGGCACTGCTCGGGCAGTGGGGGTGCGAAGTCCTGACCGCCACCGACGAAGCGGGCGCCTTCGATGTGCTGCAAGGCCGCGCACCGGAGCTGATCCTGGCGGATTTTCACCTCGACCATGGGGTGGTCGGCTGCGAGGTGGTCAAGCACCTGCGCGAACATTTCCAGCAAGCGATCCCCGCTGTGATCATCACCGCCGACCGCAGCGACCAGTGCCGCCGTGCCTTGCGCAAGCTGAATGCGCCGCTGCTCAACAAACCGGTCAAGCCGGGCAAGTTGCGTGCGGTGTTGAGCCAGTTGTTGGGGTAGCCGGTCTTCAATTAAACCTGTGGGAGCGAGCTTGCTCGCGATAGCGGAGTGTCAGGCAAACATGTTCCGGTTGACCCACCGCCATCGCGAGCAAGCTCGCTCCCACAAAGGCATCGGAATGGATAACAATACTTTTCGTTATGTTATCCTCTTTCTTTTGGCAGGAATTCTCATTCCTGATCCTGCAAAGCCCCCGACTCCTGAGTATCGCCATGAGCCTATCCCCAAGCGCGACAAGCCCGTCCGCTGTCATCGCTCCAACCCTCGCCTCCAGTACTGCAACAACCGCGACGCGCCTGCTCGCCATCGATGCCCTGCGGGGTTTTGTCATGTTGCTGATGCTGGTCGACCACGTCCGCGAAACGTTCCTGCTGCACCGCCAGGTCACTGACCCGATCGATGCATTGAGCGTGACCCCGGACCTGTTTTTCAGTCGTTTGCTCAGCACGCTCTGTGCGCCAGTGTTCATCTTCCTTACCGGTTTGTCGGCCTGGCTCTACAGCCAGAAACACACCCCCAGCGAGACTTCGGTGTTCCTGCTCAAGCGCGGTCTGTTCCTGGTATTCCTGGAGCTCACCTTCGTCTGTTTCGCCTGGAACGCCGAGTTTCCGCCGAAGACTCTGTGGCTGCAGGTCATCTGGTGCATCGGCATCTGCATGATCGCCCTGGCGGCGTTGCTGCACTTCAAACGCAGCTGGCTGATCGTGCTGGGCGTGGCCATCGTTGCCGGGCATAACCTGCTGGATGGTGTGGTGCTGGGGCCGGACTCGCCGTTTTTTGTGCCGTGGTCGATTCTTCATCAGCGGTCGTTCATCGAGATCACCGAGTTCACCCGGGCACGCACCACCTACCCGGTGTTGCCATGGATCGGCGTGATCCTGCTGGGTTGGGCGATCGGGCCATGGTTCGGCAAGGACATCGAAGCGGCCACGCGAGTGCGGCGCCTGCTCAAGGTCGGCATCGGCCTGCTGGTGGCGTTCGTGTTTATCCGTTATCTCAACGTCTACGGTGACAAACCCTGGGTCCAGACCGGGGATGCACTGCGCACCTTCATGAGTTTCATGAGCGCGACGAAGTACCCGCCGTCGCTGATGTTCCTGATGCCGACGCTGGCGGTGGGCCTGATCCTGCTGGCGCTTTTCGAAAAAGCCCAGGAGAAGGGCAGCATCGCGATTCTGGCCATTTATGGCGGCGCGCCGATGTTCTTCTACCTGCTGCACCTGTACGTGCTGAAGGCCATGTATCTGGTGGCAGTGTTTATCTGGGGCACCAATCAGGGCGCTTATTTTGGCTTCGATCACTTGCCGATGGTCTGGTTGTGGAGCGTGTTGTTGAGCGTCGTCCTGTTTTTTCCAACGCGTTGGTTCGCAGCGTTGAAACAACGTCGGCGCGACATCGCGATCCTCAAGTACCTCTGATTTCGGGGCGGAGCGCGTATCCACGGCGCGCAACCGAGCCATTAAAACGCCGTCATTTGGTCGGCGTTTTTACCTCGAATGCAAAAATGCGCTTCGGTCTGCTTATTTCCTTCTGTAAACTCCCCCCGCTGCGACAATCGGGCACGGCCTTGGCAGGCCCGATCCAGACCGTTTTGCAGTGTCCCTCACCCAGCTGAAGCCAAGACCTACAAGAAGTCAGCGCCGGAGAGACATAAATGTGAGGCCGATATTGCTCGGCCCCTGTAGGTCCTTCCTCCAGTCCATCGATCCCCGCCCGCTGGCCATGCCGGCATGGGTGCGGACCCTGCTCGAACAGGATTGGGGGACGGAATGGCGTTCCACCCTAGGGATACACACATGTTGAAGAAAACACATACGGCGCTGCTGGGCCTGGCGATGGCGATGGGTCTTGCGACCACGCACGCCGCCGAGCCGAAAAAAGTGGATGTCTTGCTCATTGGCGGCGGCATCATGAGTTCGACCCTCGGCGTCTGGCTCAATGAGCTGGAGCCGGGCTGGACCATGGAAATGGTCGAGCGCCTGGACGGTGTTGCCGAAGAGAGCTCCAATGGCTGGAACAACGCCGGTACCGGGCACTCCGCCCTGGCCGAGTTGAACTACACGCCGGAAGACAAGAACGGCAAGGTCGACATCTCCAAGGCTATCGAAATCAACGAAGCCTTCCAGATTTCCCGTCAGTTCTGGTCCTGGCAGGTCAAGAACGGCGTGCTGAAGAACCCGCGCTCGTTCATCAACTCCACCCCGCACATGAGTTTCCTGTGGGGTGACGAGAACATCGCCTTCCTGAAGAAGCGCTACGACGCTCTCCAGGCCAGCCCGCTGTTCGCCGGCATGCAGTACTCCGAAGACCCTGCGCAGATCAGCAAGTGGGTTCCGCTGATGATGCAAGGGCGTGACCCGAGCCAGAAAGTCGCGGCCACCTGGAGCCCGCTGGGTACTGACGTGAACTTCGGCGAAATCACCCGCCAGTTCGCTGCCCACCTGCAAACCAAGCCGAACTTCTCGCTCAAGCTGTCCAGCGAAGTGGAAAACATCACTCGCAACGAGGATGGCTCCTGGCGCGTTTCGTACAAGAACCTGAAAGACGGTACCGAAACCGAGACCGACGCCAAGTTCGTGTTCATCGGTGCCGGTGGCGGCGCGCTGCACCTGCTGCAGATGTCGGACATTCCGGAAGCCCGTGAATACGCCGGTTTCCCGGTGGGCGGTTCGTTCCTGGTAACCGAAAACCCGACCGTCGCCCAGATGCACCTGGCCAAGGCGTACGGCAAGGCTTCGGTTGGCGCGCCACCGATGTCGGTTCCGCACCTGGACACCCGTGTGCTCGACGGCAAGCGCGTGATCCTGTTTGGCCCATTCGCCACGTTCTCCACCAAGTTCCTGAAGAACGGTTCGTACTTCGACCTGCTGACCAGCACCACGACCCACAACGTGTGGCCGATGACCAAGGTCGGTATCGAACAGTACCCACTGGTTGAATACCTTGCCGGCCAGCTGATGCTGTCGGATGAGGACCGCTTCAACGCGCTGAAGGAATACTTCCCGGACGCCAAGCAGGAAGACTGGCGCCTGTGGCAAGCCGGCCAGCGCGTGCAGATCATCAAGCGTGACGAAGAGAAGGGCGGCGTGCTGAAACTCGGTACCGAAGTCGTCGCTTCCCAGGACGGCAGCATCGCCGGTCTGCTGGGTGCCTCGCCAGGCGCCTCGACCGCTGCACCGATCATGCTGAGCGTGCTTGAGAAGGTGTTCAAGGACAAGGTAGCCACCCCGGCCTGGCAGGAAAAACTGCGCCAGATCGTACCGAGCTACGGCACCAAGCTGAACGACAATCCTGAGCGCGTCGCACAGGAATGGGCCTACACCAGCGAAGTCCTGCAACTGGACCCGCCACCGGCTATCGGCAAGCCAGGCACCGCGGTAGCACCGGCCCAACCGGCTGCTCCTCGCGAGGCCAACCCAGCGGCCGACATGGCGCTGTAAACCGGACGCTGTCTGGTGAGGTACAAAAACGCCGCTCATTGAGCGGCGTTTTCATTTGCAGGCTCGCCCCCCTGTGGGAGCGCCTGCTCGCGAAAGCGTTGTGTCAGTTTGCTTAAATGTCGAATGTGCTGCCGTCTTCGCGAGCAGGCTCGCTCCCACAGGGATCAGTGGTGAGGCTCGACCTCGTGGGCGCCCCGAAACCGCGCATCAAAATCCTCGGCCAACTGCGCCAGGGTAATGCTGCCCAGACGCTTGAGCAGCAACGCCTGGGCCTCGTCGAAGGCGTCCGTCAGCGCCGCATTCACCGCTTGTTCCACCAGGCATTGCGGGTGGTCGGTCGACAGGCCAAGCGCAAAGATCGATGTGCTGCCCAACGCTTGATGAATATCCAGCAGCGTCATCTCCGAGAGCGGCTTGGCCAGGGCCCAACCCCCGCGATGGCCCTTTTCCGATGTGACGTAACCCTGTTCCTTGAGCAATGCCATGGTCCGGCGCACGACCACCGGGTTGGTGCCGAGCATCTGCGCGAGGGTGTCGGAGGTGGCGGATTGCTGGTGGCGGTCCATGTGGATCAATACATGGAGCATGCGGGACAGGCGTGTGTCGTTTCTCATCGGGCTGACAGATTCCATGACTGGGGCAGGTGGGAGTATTACCCGTAATCGCAAAAGTTACGAGACTGTTGACAGCGGCTTTTCAAGAAACTTACGATGTGTCGAGACTTGCCGTGCCATCGAAACCACTCTTGGAGATCGCTCATGGAATACGACGTCATCATTGCAGGCGGCAGCTATGCCGGTATGTCCGCGGGTCTGCAACTGGCCCGCGCCCGGCGCAAGGTGCTGGTGATCGACGCGGATGAGCGTCGCAACCGCTTCGCCGCGACATCCCATGGTTTTCTCGGGCAGGACGGTCGTGCTCCAGACGATATAGCTGGCGACGCCCATGTTCAGCTCATGGCGTACCCGACGGTTGAATGGGTTCGCGACACCGCGACCCAAGCCAGCAGGGATGCCGAAGCTTTTATTGTCGAGACCGCAAACGGCCTGCGTTACCGTTCTCGCCGGCTGTTGCTGGCCACAGGCGTGATTGATGACTTGCCCGACGTGCACGGGCTGACTGAGCGCTGGGGCAAAAGCGTCTTCCATTGCCCGTATTGCCACGGCTACGAGTTGGACCAAGGGCCGATCGGCGTTCTCGCAACCTCGCCGATGTCACTGCACCACGCCCAGATGCTGCCCGACTGGGGGCCGACGACGTTCTTCACCAATGGCGTGCTGGAGCTTGATCCGGAGCAACAAGCGAGCCTCGATCAGCGTGGCGTCACCGTGGTGACCGAGCGAGTGGCGCGTATCGAAGGCGAGCGGGCCGACGTGGTACTGGCCAACGGTCGGGTGGTCGCCATCGACGGCCTGTTCGTCTTGCCGCGTACGCGGGTTGCCAGTCCATTCGCGGCAGCCCTGGGCTGCGCGTTTGAAGAGGGTCCGCTTGGCGCATTCATCCAGAGTGACCCGATGACCCGGGAAACCAGCGTTCCGGGCATATTTGCCTGCGGCGATGCGGCCATGCCGTTCGGCTCGGTCGCGCTGGCCGTTGGCGATGGCGTGAGGGCGGGCTCGGGGGTACATCGGTCGCTGATCTTTCAAGCCCACCCTTGAGTTTCACACTTGAACAGCCCCGGTTGCCACGGCAAAGGCGAGCATTACCAGGCTGACGCCCCAGGCCCAGAAAAACGTGTAGGCCATGTGCTTGCGTAATTCTACGCCGGACAGTGCCAGGGCCAGATACACGCTGGGTACCACCGGGCTGATGGAGAAGCCGGTGTTCTCACCGATCAGCATGGCCCGGGCCACCGCTTCGAGAGGAACGCCAGCGGCGATGGCGACGTCCTTGATCACTGGCAGCAGGGCGAAATAGTAGGCGTCCGGCGAGAAGATCATTCCAAGGGGGACGCCGAAGAACCCGACAATCACATGCAGGTATTGGGCAGCACCGGCGGGCAGGATGTCGATCAGCGCCAAGGCCATGCCGTCTGACATCTTCGCTCCGGAGAGCACACCCAGCAGCACGGCGGCGGCCATCATCACCAGAACCATCTGCAACGCGTCGGACGCATGGGCCTTGAGGCGTTCGGCCTGGGCGTCGAGGGACGGGAAGTTCAAGGGCAGGGCGATGCCCAATCCGACCATGAAACAGGCGTACAGCGGAAAGATACCGGTGAACAGGCACAGCAGAATGCCGCCGGTCAGGGCCACATTCAGCCAGTAGCGCAGCTGCCGGGGAGACAGACTGAATTCGCGGCTTTGCATTTGCAGGTCGTCCATGTCACGCGTCGCGGCCGCGCCCAGCGACATCGGTTGGCGCCGCTGGGCGCGCGACCCCAGTATCGTCGCCACCCCGAGCATGCACACCAGGCCCACCATCTGCACCGGCAGCAACCCCAGCCACAGCTCGGTGGCATCGAGCCCCGACACGGCAGCGGCCCGCGCAGTCGTCCCGCCCCAGGGCACCATGTTGATGACCCCGGCCGTGGTACCCACCAGGCACAACAGCATCGTCGGGCTCATGTTCAGGCGCTTGTACAAGGGCAGCAGTGCCGGGATCGTCAACAGGAACGTCGCGGCGCCGACGCCGTCCAGATGCACCACTGAAGTCACCAGAACGGTAACCAGCGCCACCGCCAGGGGCTTGCCGCCCGTGCTGCGGATCAACAGGTTGACCAGCGGATCGAACAACCCACGGTCGCGCATGATGCCGAAGAACAGGATGGCAAACAGAAACAGCGCGGCGGTCGGCGCGACGGTGACCAGGCCGGCCTTGATGAACTCGCCGATCTGCGCGAGGTTGAAGCCGGCGAGCAGGCAGACGACCACGGGAAGGGTGGTGAACGCCACCACCGGACTGATCCGGCGCAGCAATATCAGCCCGATAATGGCAAGCATCATCAGGAAACCCAGGGTTGTAATCATGTTGCAGCCTCTCTTTTTATTGTTGTCGGATGGTGTTGCAGGCGGCGAGTAGCTCAGTCTTCCGGTCCCGGCAGGCGCACGGCCAGGAGCAGGTAGCTCAGGCTTTTTCCATGGCGGTCGAGACCGCAGCTTCGATTCACGCCGCCTTCCAGGGCGTCCTCGAGCACAAAGTTCAAGGCCTTCAGGTTCGGCAGTTCATAGCGATGCACCCTGGAGGGCTGGCGCGTGGCGAACTGCTCGGCGACGAGCTCGCAGGTCAGCACCCGAAGCAGCCAGGGATAATGGGCCGGGTCGTGGGGAAATACCGCGATGCTGAGGATGTTGCCTTTGTCGCCGGCACGGGCGTGGGCGAAGTCGGCGAGGGTCACCAGGCTCATCAGTACCACTCCAGGGCTGTATGGATTTCATCACGCGGCAGCAGGAAGCTGCGGGTGGTAACGGTTTCTGCGAGGTGGCGCCGGACGCCACCGCCGCCAGCCGGTCCGTTGGTGTAGAGCGACTCGACCTCTGCCAGGAGGGTTTCGAGCAGCGATCGGTCAGTGTGGGTCAGGCCGATACGCACCCGCACGTCCTCCAGCAAAGGCACCTCGGCCAGGTGTTTTTGCAGATAACGGCCACCCTGGTCGTTGAACAGGCTGGCGACTCCCGACAGGTCGATCCAGGGCTGTACACCTGGCGCCAGACGATCGAAACGCTGCAGCAGGATGTCGCGCGCCAGGGCGGCACGCGCCACGGCACCGGGGCCTGCATAGGAAATCTCGGCCTCGCCGAACCAGAGTCCGCGCATACCCGCCAGGCCCTTGAGGGTGTCGGGGCGCGGATGGCCGATCACGCCAGTGACTTCCACCCGGTCGTTCCCCAGGTCCTGTACGTGGGCGGCGCCCAGATCCAGCACGACGTCCGGCGTCAGATAACGTCGCGGGTCATGGACTTCGTAAAGCAATTGCTCCTTGACGGTCTGCTCGCTGACTCGTCCGCCGCTGTTGCGCGTCTTGCCGATGATCAAGCGGCCGTCCTGGTGAATTTCGGCGATCGGGCAGCCGAGGTTCGCCGGATCCGGGATGTCTTTCATTCCGGGATGGGCGAAATAGCCGCCAGTGACCTGGGCGCAGCATTCCAGCAGGTGTCCGGCGGCGGTCGCGACGGCCATTTTTTGCCAATCGTCAGCCTTCCAACCCAACCCATGGCGGATCGCGCCTACCGCCAGGGACGGATCCGCAACCCGGCCGCACAGCACGATGCCAGCGCCCTCGGCCAGTGCCAAGGCGATGCCGTCGGCCCCGGTATAGACGTTCACCGAAACAGGCTGTTCATCGGTACTCGACGACAGCCATTGTTCATAGCGCGGAGGCGTTTCTTCGAGCAGGTCGTCGCCCAGTACGCAGGCGATTTTCAGCGCCGGGAAACGGCCGGCCAATTCGTCGCGCAACCGTTGCGCGGCGGCCCTGGGGTTGGCTGCGCCGCCGTTGGTGATGATCGCAATGCCGGCTTCGATGCAAATGTCCAGCATGGGTTCGAGGAAGTCGAAGAGGCGCGCGGAGTAGCCCGACCGTGGATCGAGGCGCTTGCGCAATTGCGCCTCGGCGAGGGTCCGTTCAGCCAGCAGCTCCAGCATGATGTAGCGCTGGCCGCTGCGTTGCGCCAGGTCCTGGGCCAGGCGTAGCGCGGCGTCGGGCCGATCATTGGCAAAACCTGCGCCACACCCGACGAGAATTGTTTTTGTCATGTTCGTGTTCCACTGAAGGGTGGCCCCATAGTGGAGAGACAGAATTAATCTGTGAATTTTAAAGATAGAATCAATTGATCCAGTAATTTTATGAGCCGGCCATGAACGTTTCTTTCCGACAGCTTCGAGCCTTCATCCTCATCGCCGAGACTTCAAGCTTCACCCGCACCGCGGAACAGCTGCATCTGTCACAACCGGCGCTGAGCTACAGCATCCGCAAACTGGAGGAGAGCATGGGGTTGCAGTTGCTTGCGCGTAATACCCGCAGCGTCGAGTTGACGCCAGCCGGCGAGCATTTCCTGCCCCAGGCCAGGCGCATGCTGCGGGACATGGACGATGCCGTGCGCGATGCTCGCGACACCTTGAGCCTGAGTCGCGGCACGCTTCGGCTCGCGGCCTTGCCCACGGCTGCCGCGTCGTTTCTGCCGATCGCCATGGCTGCTTTCCAGCGTGAAAACCCCGGTGTGACGGTGAGCCTGCTGGATGGCCGCGCCGGAGAGATCCTCGGCTGGGTACAGCGCGGCGAGGTAGACGCCGGCATCAGTTCGCTGCCTGACGACATGTCTGGGCTGAGCTTCGAGCGCCTGTTGGATGACAATCTGGTACTGCTGAGCCACAAGCGCTCGCAGGGTGACGGCCAGGATGAGTGGACGCACCAGCCCTACATTGCCCTGACGCCTGACACGAGCATCCGGCCTTTGGCTGACGCGGCGCTGCGCTATTTGAACGTGGATGCAATCCCAGCCTGGGAGGTGGCGCATATGAGCACGGCCACGGCGCTGGTACGTGAGGGGCTGGGATTCTCTTTGTTGCCGGCCAGTTGCACGGCGGTGTTCAACATCGGCGAACAGTGCGCTGTAACCCCGATCGATCAGCCGGCCAAGCGCTCGATCGGGCTGTTGCAGCGCAAGCCGGTGGCACAATCGCCGTCGTTGAGCCAGTTCATGGGACATGTGCGGCGGGTTTTGCGGGGGGGTGAGGCGGGCGCTTGATGTGGGGCCGTCTGCCGCCTTCGCGAGCAGGCTCGCTCCCACATTGATTGCGGCGCACGCGGATTCTTCGTTCACCCGGACCCTTCGTGGGAGCGAGCCTGCTCGCGAAGGCCAAGCCCGCTCAGCACCGGTCATTGAGTACCGAACATCGCCGTCCAGTAGATCCCCGCATCACTTTTCGGGTCCACCGCATACCCGGCTCCCAGTTCGCGAAATTGCGGGTTCATCAGGTTGGCACAATGCCCGGGGCTGGCCAGCCAGCCGTCCACCACTTTCAAAGCCGTGTCTTGCCCGGCGGCGATGTTTTCGCCGATGGCCTGGCCCAGGTAGCCGGCCAGTTCGGCGCGGTCGCCGGGCGTGCGGCCATCGCGGTCCTTGTGGTCGAAGAAGTTGTTGTTGGCCATGGCGCGCGTGTGATTCACCGCCGCCAGGGCCAGGGTGGCGTTCCAGGCCAGCGGAGTGGTCGCGGTGTAGGCCTCGGTGCCGCAGCGGCGCGGTTGCGCGCGGGCGCTGTTGATGAGTTTGAGCAGTTTCTGGCCCTCGGCTTGCCAATCGCCCAGTCGCGCCGACAACAGCGGGCGAGCCAGGACGATGCGCCATTCGCGGTCCAGTCGGCTGACACCGACGTCAATGAACTGCGGGTCCAGCACGACCTGGCAGAAACTTTCCTGCACGGCCTTCATCGCCGCTTGCGCGTCGCGCGGCCCGGACAGGCTGATCGCTTGCACGTTGACCATCGGATAGGCCGCCCGGGCCAACGCCTGTTGCAGATCGCCGATGCCATTGGCCGACAGGATCAACCGCGAATCCATCGCCAGCGGCGGCAGCTCCAGGGACGCCTGGCCGGCGCAGCTCTGGGACTGGCTGCGGTAGAGGTTGATGGACTCGACCAGTTTTGTCTCTTCGGTGGCTACCGCACTGACGGCGAACGTCAGCCCCAGCGACAGCGCGGCAAGACGCATGACGGAAAAAATCGCACGCATGTAAATCTCCCTTGAGCGGACGGCGCCTATGATGCGCAATTTTTGCCCCGCTGGGGCAACGGTATTCACGCTCTTTTGAAATCCCAGGGACGGCACCGTTTGGTACCGTTCGGGACGCTCCTCAAGTAGTGGGATCAATTTTCAGGCGAATAGGTCCATTTTCATCGTCTCAAGGCCGTAAAACCTGCGATGCGTCAGCTCATCCAGTTACCGCCGTCGACGTTATAGGTCTGTGCCACCACGTATTCGCTGTCAGCCGAGGCCAGGAAAACCGCCATGCCGACGAGGTCCTGGGCAGTGCCCATGCGGCCATAGGGAACCTGCCGAGCGACCTGACGCTTCTTTTCCCCCAGGGGCAGGTTCTCGTAGCGCGCGAACAGCGCGTCGACGCCGTCCCAGTGCTCGCCATCCACCACGCCAGGGGCGATGGCGTTGACGTTTATCCGATGCTTGATCAAGTCCAGCCCGGCGGACTGGGTCAGGCTGATCACCGCCGCCTTGGAGGCGCAATAGACCGCCACCAGGGCCTCGCCACGCCGGCCGGCCTGGCTCGCCATGTTGATGATCCTGCCGCCGTGGCCCTGGCGGATCATCTGCCGGGCGGCGGCTTGCAGCGTGAACAGCGCGCCGGCCACGTTGATGGAGAACAGCCGTTCGTAGCTTTGCCGGGTGATTTCGACGATGGGCGCCAGATCGAACAGCGCCGCGTTGTTGATCAGGATGTCCAGCTTGCCCGCCCGGGCGACGACTGCCTCGATCGCCTGATCGATCGAAACCTGGTCCGTCACATCCATTTTTATCGCATAGGCGTTGTCGCCCAGTTCGCTGGCGGTGGCCTGGGCCCGGTCCAGATCGATATCGGCAATCGCCACGGTCGCGCCTTCGTCGATATAGGCCTGGGCGAATGTCCTGCCGATGCCACGGGCGGCACCGGTTATCAGTGCGCTTTTTCCTTGCAGTCGTTTCATGGGGGATGGTCCTGTTCTGGTAACAAAAATGAAAGTCGGTGGCTCTTGTGGCGAGGGAGCTTGCTCCCGCTGGGTTGCGCAGCAACCCCAAAAGCAGCCAATGCATTTCGTCAGGTAAACCTCAGGCACCGGTTTACGACTGCTGCGCAGCCGAGCGGGAGCAAGCTCCCTCGCCACGGGTATTGGATGAACCGTCTTTGCTTGGGCCGTCGTTGTCGATAGGGATTACAGCAGTGCCATTGAGGGTCGACAAACACGCAGAGGATCCCTGCGTGATACTTTTTTAACTGACCAACATGGCAGTTAAAAAAGTATCAGTGGCGCGTCAGGGCGAAGCTGGCGGACCGCTGGGCACCCGGCGTAAGGTGCGGTCCATAACGATAAGAGAGGCGCGACATGCCTGATCACCGAACGCTCCTTTACGACCAGCGGCCGCCCGAGCTGGAAGTCATCCTGCCGGAGCCCGAGCACAGCTTTCGCTGGTACGAGCATGACTATCCTTATCCCATGGCGCGCTGGAATCACCATCCGGAGTTTGAAATCCACTTGATCCGTCGGGGCAGCGGCAGGTTGCTGGCGGGTGACTACATCGGCCCGTTCGGGCCCGGCCATGTGGCGATGATCGGTCCGGACCTGCCCCACGACTGGATGGGCGACCTGGCGCCTGGCGAGCATCTGGCTGGGCGCGACGTGGTGTTGCAGTTTGACGGATCCACCCTCTTGGCCCTGCGTCAGACACTGCCGGAACTGGGAAACCTGCAACGCCTGTTCGAACAGGCACGCCGTGGCCTGGCCTTTAGCGGCGGCACGGCGCGGTGCGCGGCGCACCTGCTCGAAATGATCGGTCCGGCCCAGGGCCTGGCGCGGCTGGCGCTGTTTTTCGAATTGCTCGACACCCTTGGTCGCGCCCGCGAGAGCGATGTCCTGTGCCTGGCCAGCCCTTGCTACGCGCCGACGCTCGATGAGCGCAGCTCGGCGCGCATTCAGAAAGCCTTCGAATACCTGCAAGCCGAACTGACCGGCGACGTGCGCCTGTCGGTGATCGCCCGGCAACTGGGCATGAGCGAACCCGGTTTTTCGCGGTTCTTCAAGCGCATCACCGGCCACGGATTCATCGACCTGATGCGCAAGCTCCGGGTCCAGCGCGCCTGCCGGTTGCTGTCGCAGAGCGAAATGGCGGTGACCGACATCTGTTTTGAAGTGGGCTACAACAACCTGTCCAACTTCAATCGGCATTTCCGCATCGAAATGAACCAGACGCCCAGCGACTATCGCCGGGGCGTTATTTCCGGCTCGCCACATCCAGACACGCAACCGCGTTCGACAAATCCTCGCTGAATCTGCGTTGATGCCCAGTGTCGAAATTGTGAGCCGGCAATCAAGCGCGGCTCGTCATTGAACAGAACCGCGACCATGCACGAGAAAACCTACGAACTGCTGGAAGTCGCCAACGGCAAGCCCATCAAACTCTGGACCCAGGGCGTGCCGGTGGAGGCCGAAGCTCGCCAGCAATTGCTGAACACGGCAAAAATGCCATTCATTTTCAAACACCTGGCGGTGATGCCCGATGTGCACCTGGGCAAGGGCTCGACCATCGGCAGTGTCATCCCCACCGTAGGCGCGATCATTCCGGCGGCGGTGGGGGTGGATATTGGTTGCGGCATGATCGCCGCGCGCACTTCGCTCGATGCCGCCGATTTGCCGGACAGCCTCCAGGCCCTGCGCAGCGCTATCGAAAAAGCCGTGCCCCATGGGCGCAGCCTCAGCCATGGCGGACGCGACAAGGGCGCCTGGAGCAATGTCCCACGCGAGGCTGACCAGGCGTGGGTCGCGCTGGCCGCGCGCTTCAAGGCGATTACCGACAAATACCCGAAGCTGGCCCGGACCAACAACCGGCAGCATCTGGGTACGCTGGGCAGCGGTAATCATTTCATTGAAGTGTGCCTGGATGAGGCCAACCGGGTCTGGTTCATGTTGCACAGCGGCTCCCGGGGCGTGGGCAATGCCATCGGCAATCTGTTCATCCAGTTGGCCCAGGCCGACATGCGCCAGCACCTCGCCAATCTGCCGGACCGTGACCTGGCCTACTTCGAGGAGGGCAGCCGGCATTTCGACGATTATGTCGAAGCGGTGGGCTGGGCCCAGGATTTCGCCCGGCAGAATCGGGCTTTGATGATGGACGCGGTGATACGCGCCGCCCGGCAGGTCATCGGCAAACCGTTCGAAGTGGCGCTGGAAGCGGTGAATTGTCATCACAACTATGTGCAGAAAGAGCGACACTTCGGACACGACGTACTGGTGACGCGCAAGGGCGCGGTGTCGGCCAGGAAAGGCGAGTTGGGTATCATCCCCGGTTCGATGGGCGCCAGGAGTTTTATCGTGCGTGGCCTGGGCAACGAGCAATCGTTTTGTTCGTGTAGCCACGGTGCCGGCCGGGTCATGAGCCGGACCGAGGCGAAAAGGCGTTTCAGCGTCGAGGATCAGGTCCGCGCCACCGCCCATGTGGAATGCCGGAAAGACGCTGCGGTGATTGATGAAATTCCGATGGCATACAAAAACATAGACAAGGTAATGCATGCACAACGTGAACTTGTCGAAGTGCTGCATACGCTGCGCCAGGTCGTCTGCGTGAAAGGTTAGCGGAGCGAGCATGTTGAGCATTGTCGAGCAGGCAGCCAGTGAAGCGTTGCGCCAGCGAATGGAGGCGGCCGGTTGCGCCTTCGAATTCCTGGTGCTTGCTCCCGAGGCGGATGAAATCGTTGATCAGTCGTTGCACTGCCAGGCCGTGGACCGGCTGTTCCAGTACATCGAGGCGCAATGGCTTGAGCGTGATCGCCAACTGCGCCTTGATCCGCGCTATGCCGATATCGCCCCACCGAGCATGCGCTGGGACCTGAGCAAGGCCGTTCCCAAGGCGCTGGGTCAGGACCAGGTCATTCGGCTCATGCGCACGGGAAAGACTGAACGCAACCCGCAATCCTATGCCTTGTACGACGCGTTTTGCGAGCCGCCCTACAGCACCCGCTTCATCAACGACACGCCCCAGGCGTTGTTCAAAGAGTGGCTCGATTTGCTGGGGCTTGTGCCGGATAGCGGCGTGGTGGTGCTGGACTGGGTCGAAAACTTCAACTTCAACGGATTGGCCAGCGACGAGCCCGATCCCGCCCGGGATCCCTGGAGCGACTATTTCGATGATGGCCTGGAGTGGTGGGGGGTGTGGTGCCTGAATATCTGGAATCCCGAGCGCCGGACCCTGGGTGTGCTGGCGGCGAGCACGACGGATTGAGCGGACGCAGCTCGTGGCGAGGGAACTTGCTCCCGCTCGGCTGCGCAGCAGTCGCAAAGAGGCTACTGCGGTCTGCCTGAAGAAATGCAGGGGTCTGCTGCGCAGGCCAGCGGGAGCAAGCTCCCTCGCCACGGGGTTTGTGGTGGCCGATGTTTTCGCGAGCAGGCTCGCTCCCACTGAGCCTGTGTTTATTCATCGATATTGCGTTGGTGTTTCTTCAACCGATAGGCGAACTGCGCCCGGCTCAAGCCCAGCGACCTGGCTGCCGCCGCCAGGTTGCCGCTGTTCAGTTGCAGGGCTTCGTTGATCAGGCGCGACTCCAGGCCGTCGATGGAGAAGTCCGCGTCCCATTGACTGAGGGACGGCAACAACGGCGCCTTCGCCGTAGCGTCGCTCGCGGCCGGCGGCAATGACGTGAGCCCGCCATTGCCGTCCACCGAATACGCATCCGCCGGCAATCGCTCGTCGCGAAACAGATGCACCAGGTCAATGGCCTGGCCTTCTTCGCTGGCAATCAAGCCGCGTTCGATGAGGTTCTGCAGTTCCCGCACGTTGCCAGGGAAGTCGTAGCGCAGCAGCATCTTCAAGGCGCGCATGGTCAGGCCCACCGGTGTACGGCCGTATTCCCGGCAGAAGCGCTTGAGGAAGGCATTGATCAGCAACGGTATGTCATCGCGGCGATCGCGCAGGGGCGGGAGGGCGATGGGGTAGACATTGAGCCGATAGAACAGGTCTTCGCGAAACTCGCCTTGGGCCACGGCTTTGCGCAGGTCGAGGTTGGTCGCCGCGACCACTCGCACGTCGACCTTGATGGCATGGCCGCCACCGACCCGTTCGATTTCCCGCTCCTGCAACGCGCGCAATAGCTTGCCTTGGCCGGCCAGGCTCAGGCAGGTGATTTCATCGAGGAACAACGTACCGCCATCGGCCCGCTCGAAACGGCCGGGGCGTGAATGGGTGGCGCCGGTATAGGCACCACGCTCTACGCCGAACAGTTCGGCTTCGATCAGGTTGTCCGGTATTGCCGCGCAGTTGAGGGCGATGAACGGCCCTTGGCGGCGCCGGCTCAGTTGGTGCAACTGACGGGCGAACATTTCCTTGCCCACGCCAGACTCGCCGGTGACCAGCACAGTGGCCGGTGTCAGGGCGACCCGCTGCAGAGCCAGCGTCGCCGCGTTGAACGCCGCACTGGCGCCAATCAGCGGTTGTTCGCTGTCAGGCAGCGGGTCGCTGGCAGTCATGGGATCGGGCCTGGCGCCGGACGGTAAAGGCGCAGCCGGTTGCGAGGCATTGAGGTAGCTCAGGTCGCGCTCGATATCGCCCCATTGCTCGGCGGTCTTGCCGACGACACGACAGCGCTCATGCCCCATGCCCCGGCATTCCACTTCGCGAAAGACCACCAGTTGCCCGAACAACCCGCTGACGAAGCCGATCGCGTAACCCAGCTCTGTCCAGCACACCGGATCCTGCCCGGTGCCATAGGCGGCGATATGTTCGTCGGCTTCGCAGGAGTGATGCCAGAGAAACTCCCCCTCGTAAAACCCCGATTCCGCATCGAACTTGAAATGCAGCGGCTCGACCTTGGTCATGCCTTCGAGGGTATGCAGGTGCGTGCCTGCGCGAAACACCGCGGCCGCGTCGGCGTGGGGCCAGCGTTCACGAATCAGCCGGGCGTCGCGGGCGCCGGAGCAATAGCCGGTGCGGGTGAGCATGCCCCGGGCCTGCTCCAGCCCCTGGCGCTCGATGATTTCCCGACGCAACGCGCCGAAGGATGAACTGTGCAGCAACAACATGCGTTGGTCGTTGAGCCAGATACGCCCGTCGTCGGGGGAGAAAAACAGGCAGTTGGTCAGTTCTGCCGGGGTTGGCGAGCTGCTGTCGCTCAGTTCCTTGCTATCGCCGCGTGGACGAAAAGGCTCGGCAGCGATCCGCTCCGGCAGCGGACAGTGGGGATTATTCATTGTTATTGCCCCTGATGGTGGTAGTCGAAATGAACACCTGGCCAGATAGTTATTAAGCATAACTTTATCAAATGAACAAGTGGCGATCGGCCAGCGGCTGGTTCGACGCCAGCCACGTTGCCCTTTGCCAGCCGGGGAGCCTTGATCCAGAGCCTTGCGCCAAGTTTGTGCAGTACCGCGGGTGAATTCGGCACACGGCTTGCTCAGCCACTCCTACGGCGTTTGCGCCAGCGTCGGCAAGGCGTGGCAAACGATGACAACAACAAAGAGCCGGGAGCTTTAAATGTCTGCATCCGAAAACCACCTGCTAGCCCAGGTGATCGCGTCCGAATGTGTCTTCAACGGGAATTGGGTGCCTGCCTCGGGCCCGTTGCTGACTATCATCGAGCCGGCGACCGGCGAGGCGCTGATGCGCAGTGCTTCGGCCGATGCTGCCGATATCGCCAAGGCCAGTCGCGATGCGGCCCTGGCGCAACCGGCCTGGGCCGCCCTCGGTCCACGGGAACGGGCTGCGATCTTTCGCAAGGCGGCTGACGTCGCCGAGCGCTCCTTCGCGGAACTGGCGCTGTACGTCGCACGGGAAACCGGCGCGGCCTTGTTCAAGGGCCAGCACGAGGTGCGCGAGGCGATCGTGCTGTTGCATCAGGCCGCCGGCATGCTGTCTCAGGCCCATGGCGTGGTGCTGCCCAGCGAGGCAGGGCGCCTGTCTTATGCGCGGCGCTTGCCCCATGGTGTGATCGGAGTGATCTCGCCGTTCAACTTTCCCCTGGTATTGTCGATGCGCTCCGTGGCGCCGGCCCTGGCGGCGGGCAATGCGGTGGTGCTCAAGCCGGATCCGCAGACGCCGGTCAGTGGCGGCTTTCTGATTGCCCGTCTCTTCGAAGCCGCGGGCCTGCCCAAGGGCTTGTTGCAGGTATTGCCTGGTGCGGCCGACGCCGGGGAAGCGCTGTGCCGTGATCCCAACGTCAAGATGATCGCCTTCACCGGTTCCACCGGCGCCGGTCGCAAGGTGGCCGAAGTGGCCGGGCGCAACCTCAAGAAAGTCGCGCTGGAGCTGGGCGGCAAAAACCCCTTGATCGTCCTCGAAGACGCCGACCTGGACCTCGCCGCCCGCAACGCGGCCTGGGGCGCCTGGTTGCATCAGGGGCAGATCTGCATGGCCACCGGGTTGATCCTCGCCCATGAGTCGATTGCTCAGGCCCTCATTCAGAAACTGGTGGACAAAGCCCAGGCGTTGACCATCGGCAACGCCGCCCGCGAGGAAGCCGCGCTGGGGCCGTTGATCAACCAACGCCAGTTGCAGCGCGTGCATGACATCGTCAATGACAGCGTGCGCGCCGGGGCGAGGCTGGAAACCGGCGGTAACTACGACCGTTTGTTTTATCAACCGACCGTGCTCAGCGGCGTGAAGCCGGGCATGCGTGCCTTCGAGGATGAAGTCTTCGGTCCGGTGGCGAGCGTGGTCAGTTTCGCCAGCGACGAGGAAGCCATCGAACTGGCCAATCGCAGCGAGTACGGCCTGTCGGCGGCGGTCATTTCACCTTCGGTGGGCCGGGCCATGGCCATTGGCGAGCGATTGCAGTGCGGCATGCTGCACATCAACGACCAGACTGTCGCCGACGAGTGCATCAACCCGTTCGGTGGGCGCGGCGCTTCGGGCAATGGCGGCAGCGTTGGCGGCCCGGCGGACTGGGACGAGTACACCCAGTGGCAGTGGGTCACGGTCAAGGACAAGGCGCCTGCCTATCCGTTCTGACCGGTCGGTTTCAACGGGGCAGATAAAAATAACAAGAGGACTCAACATGAAACTCGACAACAAGATTGTACTGGTGACCGGCGTCTCGTCGGGCATCGGTGCCGCCACGGCGAGCCTGCTGCGTGCCCACGGCGCCGAGGTAATCGGCGTGGACCTCAAGGCGCCGCACCAGACCCTGGACGGTTTTGTACAGGGTGACCTGAGCAGCGCCGAGAACATCGACCGCCTGCTGCCGCAGCTACCCGCACGGTTCGATAGCCTGTGCAATATTGCCGGGGTGCCGGGCACCGCCAATCCGCAACTGCTGGCGCGGGTCAACTACCTCGGGTTGCGCCACTTCAGCCAGGCGTTGCTGCCACGCATCAATGCGGGCGGCAGCATCGTCAATATCGCCTCGATCCTTGGCGCCGAATGGCCGCTACGCGTAGAGCAGCACAAGGCGCTGGCGCGCAGCGAAGGGTTTGCCGCCGGGCAAGCCTGGCTGGCTGATCACCCGGTGCCGGACCAGACCTGCTACCAGTATTTCAAGGAGGCCTTGATCGTCTGGACCTACCTGCAGGCCCAACCCTGGTTCCTGGAACATTCGGTGCGCATGAACTGTGTCGCGCCGGGGCCGGTCTTCACGCCCATCCTCGACGACTTCGTGAGCATGCTCGGCGAGGCTCGGACCCAGGCCGATGCCCATCGCATGAAACGTCCCGCCTACGCCGATGAGGTAGCGGCGGTGATCGCCTTCCTGTGTGCCGACGAGTCGCGCTGGATCAACGGCGTCAACCTGCCCGTCGATGGTGGATTGGCCTCCACCTACGTCTGAGAACCCAAGCCGCCACCCGCGCGGGTGGCGGCAAAGCCATGCCAAACAATAACAATAATGAGAGCACCCCATGGACAACCTCAAAGACAGCTTTGGTTTCAAGCATTGCGCGCTATTCCTGGCGCTTTGCAGCAGCGGTGTGATGGGCGAGAGGGCCGAGGCCATGCAAATGGACCTGGGCGACTCCGACTGGAAACTGCGCTGGGACAACACGATCAAGTACAGCCAGGCCTGGCGCCTGCATGGACAGGACAGCCGTCTGGTCAACGCGCCCACCGCCAATGGCCTGTACCCCTCGATCCAGAGCCAGGGCGACAAGAACTTCAGTCGCGGCCTGGTCTCCAACCGTCTCGACCTGTTTTCCGAAATGGACCTCAGCCGGCAAAACTACGGGCTGCGGGTCAGCGGCGCGGCCTGGTACGACGATATCTACAACCAGGACACCGACAGCAGCGAGCAGCCACATTTCCTCAGCGAAACCCGCGAGCTGCATGGACGCGACGCTGAGATTCTCGATGCCTTCGTGTTCCTGCGCGGAGACCTAGGGGATGACTCCCAAGGCGTGGCGCGTCTTGGACGCCACAGCCTGATCTACGGCGAAAGCCTGTTCTACGGCGGCAACGGCATTGCCAATGCCCAGGGGCCGACCGATGTGGTCAAGTTGCTTAGCGTGCCGGGCACACAGTTCAAGGAGATCCTGCGGCCGGTCAATCAGATTTCCGGGCAGTTGCAGATCAACCCGCAGCTGTCGGTGGGCGCCTACTATCAGTTCGAGTGGGAACGTTCCAACCTGCCCGGCGCCGGGAGCTACCTGAGCGACGCCGACGCCATCGGTTACGGCAGCGGTCCGCTGCGTGAGGTATTCGGCAACGACACGGTGAATGGCGGCGACCTGAAACCGCGCAATTCGGGGCAGGGCGGTATGCAGATCCGCTTCAAACCGGCCGGCACAGAGCTGGAGCTGGGTTTCTACGCGGCCCAGTATCACGACAAGGCGCCGATCGGCTTGTATGCCTACCTGGACGGTCCGGCGGCTGCGGCCAGCGGTCTGCCGATCCTCGGCTCCTATCGCCAGGTCTACGCCGAAGACATCAAGACCGCCGGCGTCAGCTTTTCTACCGCTTACGGTCCGTTCAACTTTGCCGGTGAATCGTCGGTGCGCTGGAACGCGCCGCTGGTGAGCAACCTGCAAGTAGTGACCCCCGGTACGCAGGCCGATGGTGGCGACGATGCGCTGTTCGCCCGAGGCAAGACCGCGCACGTCAATCTGTCGGCGATCTACCTGTTGTCGCCCACCGCTTTCTGGGATGGCGGCTCGGCCCTGGCCGAGCTGGCCTGGAACCGCACCCTGAGCGTGACCGAGAACGCAGCGGCGCTGGATTCCAATACCACCCGGGATGCCACGGCGTTGCGAGTATTGATGGAACCGGCGTACTTCCAGATCGTCGACGGGATCGACCTCACCGTGCCGATCGGCATGGGGATTGTGCTTGATGGACGTTCATCGGCGGTGAACAAATCCGGCTTCGGCAATACCCATTCCGGCGACTGGAGCGTCGGCCTCAAAGCCACCTACCTGCAGCGCTGGGATGTCGGCCTCAATTACGTGAACTTCTTCGGCGCACCCAAGGCCGGGCTACGCGAGGACGGCAATTTCAGTTACGGCCAGTCGTTGGCCGACCGCGACTTCGTCTCGCTCTATGTGAAAACCTCATTCTAACAAGGTGGATTCGCCATGCAGAACCCAGCATTCCTGAACACCTGCGTCCTCGCCCTTGCCCTGGCCGGCATGAGCCTGGCGCAGGCGGCGGTATCGCCTGAGCAGGCCGCGCGCTTGAAAACCGATCTGACCCCCTTTGGTGGTGAGCGCGCCGGCAACGCCGATGGCAGCATCCCGGCCTGGCAGGGCGGTTATACCCAGGTCGCGCCCGGCTACAAAGCGGGTGACAAGCGCCCTGATCCATTTGCCGGCGACAAACCGCTGTACTCGATCAAGGCGTCGAACATGACGCAGTACGCCGGCCAACTGGCCGAGGGCACCCAGCTGCTGCTGAAGAAATATCCGGACTATCGCCTGGATGTTTACCCGACCCATCGCTCGGCCGCCGCGCCGCAATGGGTGTACGACAACACCAGCAAGAATGCCACGCGCGCCGCACTGGACGTGGACAGCGAAAAAGTCTCCAACGCCTATGGCGGCATCCCGTTCCCGATCCCTGAGAACGGTGCGCAGGTGCTGTGGAACTATCGGTTGTCCTGGCAGGGCGGCGACACCATCAGCTCGCCGTTCGATACCTGGCTGATGACCGCCGGTGGCAAGAAAGTCCAGGCGACCCGGGCCCAGTACACTTATCAGTTTCCCTACTACGTCGAAGGCGGGAGCCTGGAAAACTATTCGGGCAAGTACCTGCTGGGCAAGCTGTTCACCGAATTGCCCTCGTCCAAGGCCGGCGAGGGCCTGATGACCCATTGGGACCTGGACCCGGCCAATCGTGCGGCCTGGCAGTACCTGGTCGGTCAACGCCGGGTTCGTCGTGCACCGAACATTGCCTATGACACACCGGACTTCGTCACCTCCGGCGTCGGCCTGTTCGACGAGGCGTTCATGCTGTTCGGGCCGACCGATCGTTATGACCTCAAGCTGGTGGGCAAAAAAGAACTGATCGTCCCCTACAACAATAACCGCGCCGCGCTGGCCAAGAGCGACGAGTTGGTCAAGGTCGGCTTCCTCAATCCTGACCTGGTGCGCTGGGAAAAACATCGGGTCTGGGTCGTCGAGGCCACGCTCAAGTCTGGCAAGCGCCATGTCGTGCCGCGTCGCACTTACTACGTCGACGAAGACTCCTGGCAGATCCTGATGGCCGACGGTTATGACGCCCAGGGCAAGCTCGGTCGGCAAATGTATTCGCTGACGCTGCTGGCACCGGACCTGCCGGCCCTTACCGCACAGGTCATGTGGGGCAGCTACAACCTCGATACCGGGGCCTACTTCCTCAATTCGTCGAGCAACGACCTGACGGTCCAATACCAGAAGGTCGCGAAGCCTTCAGCGTCCTATTTCACGCCGGATGCCATGGCCAACGAAAACATGCGTTGAACCAGTGGTGGCCGTGACGAGGGAGTTCGGCGCGGCCACTGACGATTTTCCAGGCGGGATGACGATATGAACGTTGAAAAAATCTTCGTGAACCGCGGTCCGCTATGGGCAGTTTGTGCCCTGGTGAGTTGCCTGTGGGCGAGCGTGCCTTGGGTCGCGCAGGCCACGACCTTGGCCGTACTGCAGCAACCGGCGCTGCCAACGGCCAAGGCGCCGCGCGCGGTATTGCTCGGGCTGGCCCGGGCCGGTGAGCGCCTGGTGGCGGTCGGTGAGCGCGGGATCGTGCTGCTTTCCGACGATGCCGGAATGAATTGGCGCCAGGCCAAGGTGCCGGTCAGCGTCAGCCTGACGGCGGTGCAATTTGTCGATGCCGAACAGGGCTGGGCGGTCGGACATCTGGGCGTGGTGCTGCACACCCGGGACGGCGGCGAAACCTGGGAAAAGCAACTCGACGGTGAGCGTGCGATCGCCCTCGCGATGCAGGTTGCAGAGCGCGATGCCAATGAACCCGGCGGTGCCAGCCAGTTGACGCAGGCTCGGCATATGCTCGCCGACGGGCCGGATAAACCGTTCCTTGACCTGTACTTCATCGATCGCCTGCACGGCTACGTCGTGGGGGCCTACAACCAGATCTACCGTACCGACGACGGTGGGCGTAGCTGGCAGCCGTGGATGCGTCATGTCGACAACCCGCAGGGCTTGAACCTGTATGGCGTCCGCGGCGTGGGCAAGGACCTGCTGCTGGCGGGAGAGCGCGGCCTGCTGTTGCGTTCGAGCGATGGCGGACAGTCGTTCCACGCCTTGAAGTCACCTTATGAAGGCAGTTTTTTTGGCCTGCTCGGCACCCGCGATGGGGCCTTGATTGCCTACGGTCTGCGTGGCAATGCCTGGTGGTCGGACGATCGAGGCAACAGTTGGCGACGCCTTGAAACCGCTATCGAGTCGACGCTGGCGGCAGCGCTTGAGCTGCGCGACGGCAGCCTGTTGTTGGCCAGCCAGGGCGGTGAGTTTTTATTCAGCCATGACCAGGGCCGCAGCTTTGACAAGCGTCAGAGCCGCAGCGGTGGCACGGTTGCCGCCGTGCAACAGGCGGTCGATGGCAGCCTCGCCAGCGTCGGTTTGAGCGGCGTGGCCGCCGACCAGGATCCGCGAGGCTCCAGTAAACCTTGAAACTTCACGGTGTAGCGCTATCGGGCCAAGGCTCGTGCAACAGGAGTCAAACTTGAAAGACGACAGAATCCAAACCGTGATCGGCCGCCAGGAAGACTTCGACCGGGCGTCGGGCAATTTCGCCGAGCGGGCGATTTTTAACCATCGACCGCTGGTAATCCTGCTGTGCCTGCTGGTGACCCTGGTGCTGGGCTGGCAAGCCACGCGCATCGGTATCAATGCCAGTTACGAGAAGACCATTCCCACCGGGCATCCCTACGTCGCCAACTTCCTGGAGAATCGCAGTGAGTTGAGTGGCCTGGGCAATTCGCTGCGTATCGCCGTGGAGGTCAGGCAGGGCAGCATTTTCACCAAGGACTATCTCGATACTCTGGCCAGGCTCAATGATGAGCTCTATCTGCTACCGGGCGTCGACCGCCCCTATATGAAATCGTTATGGACCCCGACCACCCGCTGGACCGCCGTGACGGAGGAGGGGCTCGATGGCGGCACGGTGATCCCTGACGATTACGACGGCTCGGCCAGCAGCATCGAACAGGTGCGCACCAACGTGGGCCGTTCCGGTGAAGTCGGCCAGTTGATCGCCGGCAACTACAAGTCCAGTGTGATCTTCGTGCCGCTGCTGGAGATCAACCCGCAGACGGGCAAGGCGCTGGACTATGGTGAGTTTTCCCGGCAACTGGAGGCGTTGCGAGACAAATACCAGACCGACGACCTGCGGATCCATATCACCGGCTTTACCAAGATCGTCGGCGACCTGATCGAGGGAATGACCCAGGTCCTGCTGTTTTTCGTGGTGGCGGTACTGGTGACGGTGATGGTGCTGTTTGGCTACACCCGTTGTGCGCGCAGCACCCTGGTGGTGGTGACCTGTTCGCTGGCCGCCGTGCTTTGGCAACTGGGGCTGCTGGCACTGCTCGGTTACGAGCTGGACCCATACTCGGCACTGGTGCCGTTCCTGGTGTTCGCCATCGGCATGAGCCACGGCGCGCAGAAGATGAACGGCATCATGCAGGACATCGGCCGGGGCACCCACCGGGTGGTTGCCGCGCGTTATACCTTCCGCCGGCTGTTCGCCGCTGGCATCACCGCCTTGCTCTGTGATGCGGTGGGCTTTGCGGTGTTGCTGCTGATCAACATCCGGGTGATCCAGGACCTGGCGGTCACCGCCAGCCTCGGGGTGGCGGTGCTGATCTTCACCAACCTGATCCTCTTGCCGATCCTGCTCAGCTACATCGGCGTCAGCCCGGCAGCGGCGCAACGCAGCCTGAGTGCGGAAACCATCGAACAGCAAGCGCAGATCAAACATCCGCTGTGGCGCGTGCTCGATCTGTTCACCCAGCGGCGCTGGGCCATTGGCGCCATGCTGGCTGGCTTGCTGTTGGCGGCGTCTGGTTTTGCCGTGAGCCTGCACCTGAAAATCGGCGACCTGGACCCCGGCGCTCCGGAGCTGCGTGCCGACTCGCGCTACAACCGCGATGCGCTGTTCATGACGCAAAACTATGCGGCCAGCTCGGACATCTTCGTGGTCATGATCAAGACCCCGGAGGATCAGTGCACCCGTTACGCCAGCCTGTCCGCGGTCGACGCGCTGGCCTGGCAACTGGAGCAATTGCCCGGCGTGGAATCGACCACCTCGATGGCGGCGCTGAGCAAGATCGCCACGGCCGGATATAACGAGGGCAATTTCAAATGGTATGAACTGATCCCCAATGACGGCGCGCTGGGCGCCGTGCAAACCCGCGCGCCGCGAGAGCTGTTCAACCAGGGCTGCTCGATGCTGTCGCTGTACGTCTACCTGGCCGATCACAAGGCTGACACCTTGAACCGCGTGGTGGAGGCCAGCGAGCAGTTCATCGCCGGACATCAGCTGCCAGAGGTCAAGTTCATGCTGGCGGCCGGCAGTGCGGGGATTGAAGCGGCGACCAATATCGTCGTGAAGAAATCCATGCGCGAGATGCTCTTCTGGGTCTACGGCGCGGTCAGCCTGTTATGCCTGCTGACGTTCCGCAGCTGGCGCGCCACCCTCTGCGCGATGCTGCCGCTGATGCTCACCTCGATTCTGTGCGAGGCGCTGATGGTGGGGCTGGGCATGGGCGTGAAAGTCGCGACGCTGCCGGTCATCGCCCTGGGCGTGGGCATCGGCGTCGATTACGCGCTCTATGTGCTCAGCGTGATCCTGGCGCGCATGCGTGCCGGCGACACCCTGGCCCAGGCGTACTACCAGGCGCTGTTATTCACCGGCAAAGTGGTGTTGCTGACGGGCATGACATTGGCGGTGGCGGTGTCGACCTGGGCTTTTTCGCCGATCAAGTTCCAGGCCGACATGGGGATTTTGCTGGCCTTCATGTTCCTGGTAAACATGCTTGGCGCCCTGATCCTGCTGCCGGCCCTGGCATGGTGGCTATTGCCGCGGAAGGTGTTTGAAAAGAAGCCTGAACTGAGCCGGCGGGAGCGCTGGGTGAGGGGCTGAAGCGGTGATCCTGTGGGAGCGAGCCTGCTCGCGAAAGCGGAGCGTCAGTCGATGAAGAGGCTGAGTGTGCAGGCCCCTTCGCGAGCAGGCTCGCTCCCACAAAGGAACCTGGCGTAGACCTTCGTCATGACCGCCGAAAGTGCGATGTGGAAGCGATAGCCCCTGTCAGGATTTCTGCGCCACCGGCTCTGCCGTGCCCAACCGTGGCCCGGCCGAACGGCGGATCACGCTGAGGATGGCCAACGTCGCCACCACCAATCCAGGGGAAGTCGCCAGCAGTACCGCAGTGGTCCCGCCGCCGGCCGCGAGGATCTGGCCGGCGGCCAAAGGCCCGGCCACCGAGCCCAGGCGCCCGATGGCAACGGCTGCACCGACGCCGGTTGCGCGCACCGCCGTAGGGTAGGAGGGCGGCGCCGAGGCATAAAGCACTAGTTGGGCCGCCATGACGAACAACCCGGCGGCAAACCCGGCGATGCCCATCGGCATGATGCCCACCGACAAACCGACCCCGGCCAGGGCGCTCAGCAGGCCGGCATAGACAAACAGCACTACCTTGACGGCGTTGAAACGGTCAAGCAACAGCCCACCGATCAACGACCCCAAGGCCCCGCCGATGTTGAACAGCATCTGCACCAGGCCGGCCTGGGGTTTGCTGAAACCTTGTTCCACCAGCAAAGAAGGCAGCCAGTTGAGCAGCATGTACATCACCGTCAGGGTGAAGAAATAACTCAACCAGAGACCCAACGTTGTCAGCCCCCGGCCTTCGCCGAACAGCGCCTGGCCGGTCGAACCACGGACCTCGCCCGCGACGTGTCGTATCTGCTTGAAAGCACTGGACTCCGGCAGCCACAGCAGCATCAACGGCACCACCAGCAACGGCGCCAGGCCACCGATGAAGAACGTCATTTGCCAGTGCTCGCCAAAGGTCATGGCGACCACTGCCGCCAGCGCGCCACCCAGCGGAACCCCGGCGTACATGACACTGATGGCGGTACCTCGGCGTTGTTCGCCGACGGCTTCAGCGCACAGAGCGATGAGGTTGGGCAGGGCGGCGCCCAGTCCCAGGCCGGTCATGAAGCGCACCAGCAGCAGGCTGGAGAATTGCTCGACAAACGCGGTGCCGAGGGAAAACACGCCGAACAGCAGGACAGCGGCAATCAGGATTTTCTTGCGGCCGATGCGATCAGCAATCCAGCCGCCGAAAAACGCACCTGGCAGCAGGCCGATGATCCCCGCGCTGAAGACCCAGCCCATCATCTTCGGGTCCAGGGCGAAGGTCTGTCGCAAGCCGGCAGCGGCGGTGCCGGCCGATTGAAGATCAAAGCCTTCGATCAGCGCGACGATGAAACACAGGGCAATGGTCAACGTCGCACGACGCGGCGGATGGTTCATGGCGAATCCTCTGATTGTTTTTGTCGGGACTGCGGCTCGAAGGGAACCCCGCAGCGCGGGATTAAGATTAACAAAGCTAACTAAAAAATGAATCGCGAGGAGCAAACCCGCGAAATCTTCGGTTTCTCTTGGAAATTCAGCAGTTTGGTATCTATAGGAGAAACAGTCGCCGTATTGGTTAATCATATTAACGTTCGATTATCGGACATCGCCGATTGACGAAGTACCGGACCGTTTCCATTCTCTGTCCGCACAGCCCTCCACTCGGGGCTGCCTCGATAGAAAACAACAACAAAAAGCGGACATCGAACATGCCAGATATCATCCGGGACGCCCAGGCGGCGATCCCTGTTTCACCGCTCGTTCACTGGTTGGCCGGAACCGGGCTGAGTCTTCTTTGCAGCGTGGCGCTGGCCGAAGGCTTCATCGACGACAGCCACGGCACGTTGACCCTGCGAAATTACTACATGGATCGCGATTACAAGGACGACGGCGCCAAGACTGCGGCCCGGGAGTGGGCCCAAGGCGTGTTCATGAACGTCGAGTCGGGCTTTACCCCCGGTACGCTCGGATTTGGCCTGGATGTGAGGGGGCTGCTGGGCATCAAGCTCGACTCCTCGCCGGACCGCAGCGGCACCGAACTGTTGCCGGTGTCGAGCAGCGACAAGCGCGCGGCGGATGAGTACTCGCGGCTGGGCGTGACCGGCAAGTTGCGTTTCGGCCAAACCACGGTAAAGACCGGCGATGTCTCGATTTTCCTGCCGTTTGCCTTCGCCAGTCCGTCGCGGCTATTGCCGCAGACCTTTCGCGGGACAACCCTGAGCTCCAAGGACATCGACGGATTGACGCTGAACACCGGTTACATCGATCGCATCGCCCGGCGCGATTCCACCGATTACCAGCCCATGAGCATCGCCTCGCCCAATCGTCGTTTCAACGGCGCGGCTACCTCGTCTCACATGGCGTACGTGGGAGGCGATTATCAGGTCAACAAGGATCTGGGCCTGCGCATCTACCACGCCGAAGTTGCCGATCTGTACCAGCAGAATACCTTCGCATTGCTGCACAACCTGCCATTGGGCGATGGCGTGCTGACCACCGATCTACGGAGTTTTTTCAGCAGCGAGGAGGGCGCCGCCAAGGCTGGCAAGGTGGATAACCGCAACGTCTCGGCGCTGGTCGGTTATCGCCTGGGCGGGCATCGCGTCAGCCTGGGCTACATGCATTCGAGCGGCGATACGGCCACGCCCTACGTGTCCGGCACCGAGCTGATGGGTTTGAGTGAAATGACCATGAGTTCGGACTTTCTTAATGCCAAGGAGCGCACCTGGCAAGCGATCCACGATTATGACTTCGCCGCCGTTGGCGTGCCTGGCTTGCGGACCCGGTTGCGTTACGTGCGTGGCGACCATATCGAGCTGGCGGCCCTCAATGCCGAGGATCGCAAGGAGCGTGAGTTCCAGATGGAGTTGGGTTACGTGATCCAGAGCGGCCCGCTGAAAAACGTCGGCTTGCTGGCGCGCAAGTCGATCTACCGAAACGACTTTCCGGGAACGGCGGCGTTTCGCGATGAAAACCAGACCCGGTTCCTGGTGACGTACAGCGTGCCGATCTGGTGAAGCCAGTGAAGCCGTCATTGACGAGCTTTCGTGGCGAGGGAGCTTGCTCCCGCTGGGCTGCGCAGCAGCCCCAAGCTATTGGCCGCGGCGCTTCAGGCAAACCGCGTCCACTGTGTTGGGGTCGCTGCGCAACCCAGCGGGAGCAAGCTCCCTCGCCACAGGGAGGAGTGAGGTTCCTTACTGGTAAACCTTCTTCAGCAACCGCAGCAGCTCCTCGCGCTCGGCACCATTGAGGGCGGCGGTGGAGTCCAGGTCGCTCTGGGCGGCGATCTGCTTGAGCTCCTTGAGCAGGGTTTCGCCGGTCTTGCTCAGGAAAATCCCGTAGGAGCGCTTGTCCGGCTTGCAGCGCACCCGTACGGCCAGGGCGCGGCTTTCCAGTTTGTTCAACAAGGGCACCACTTGCGGCGGCTCGATGGCCAGCGCCTTGGCGAGGTCTGCCTGCATCAGGCCGGGGTTCTGGTCGATGATCGCCAGGGCCGAGAACTGGGCCGGTCGCAGGTCGTGGACAGCAAGACGGCTGATCAGGTTCTGGAACAGTTTCAACTGCGCGCGACGCAAGGCGTAACCGATCAGGTCATCCAGCGCGGAATCCAGCGGCGCCTGCGTGTCGGTACCGTCGGCCAGGGGCGCGGCGGCGGCTTCGGCAAGCTTGGAAGACTTGGCCATCGAAAGGTGCATCCTCAAGGTCAGTGATTAACAAGGCTATCCAGTTTGCCGGGGTTGCCGCTCGGTGGCTACGGTCGCTGGTATTTTTTGTTCTCCGGCGTTGCATCCAGGCCGACAGAAAAATATAGATAAATTGATTAATAGTTAATTGACATAACTAATATTCAAGGTTAGTTTTTCTCCATCTTCAGCCAAGAACAAGAGAGCACGCGCCATGAGCAACTACGAAGGTCGCTGGACAACGGTCAAGGTCGACATCGAGGAAGGCATCGCCTGGGTAACCCTCAATCGCCCGGAAAAACGCAACGCCATGAGCCCGACCCTCAACCGCGAGATGATCGATGTGCTGGAGACCCTGGAACAGGATCCCGCCGCTGGCGTGCTGGTGCTGACCGGTGCGGGGGAGGCCTGGACCGCCGGCATGGACCTCAAGGAATATTTCCGCGAAGTGGATGCCGGGCCGGAAATCCTCCAGGAAAAAATCCGTCGCGAAGCCTCGCAATGGCAATGGAAACTGCTGCGCATGTACGCCAAGCCGACCATTGCCATGGTCAACGGCTGGTGCTTCGGCGGCGGCTTCAGCCCGCTGGTGGCGTGCGACCTGGCGATCTGCGCCGACGAAGCCACCTTCGGCCTTTCGGAAATCAACTGGGGCATCCCGCCCGGCAACCTCGTGAGCAAAGCCATGGCCGATACCGTGGGCCATCGTCAATCCCTGTACTACATCATGACCGGCAAGACCTTCGGCGGGAAAAAAGCGGCCGAGATGGGCCTGGTCAATGAAAGCGTACCTCTCGCGCAACTGCGTGAAGTCACCGTGGAGCTGGCGCGCAACCTGCTGGAGAAAAACCCGGTGGTGCTGCGCGCGGCCAAGCATGGTTTCAAGCGTTGCCGCGAGCTGACCTGGGAGCAGAACGAGGACTACCTCTACGCCAAGCTGGACCAGTCGCGCCTGCTCGACACCGAGGGCGGCCGCGAGCAGGGCATGAAGCAGTTCCTGGACGACAAGAGCATCAAGCCGGGCCTGCAAACCTACAAACGCTGAGACGACAGCGCGGCGGGCGCCATCGTGGGCCCGCAGGTTGTTCGTCCAAGGCCCTCGGCGCTACTGTGAACGTGTTCCCGATAAAGACAATAAAGAGGAATCACCATGCTGGACGTGCCCCTGTTGATTGGCGGCCAGTCGTGCCCGGCCCGCGATGGCCGGACCTTCGAGCGCTGCAACCCGGTGACCGGTGAAGTGGTGTCCCGCGTGGCCGCCGCCACGCTGGAAGATGCCGACGCCGCCGTGGCCGCCGCACACGCTGCCTTCCCGGCCTGGGCCGCGCTGGCGCCCAATGAACGTCGCACCCGCCTGTTGCGCGCGGCCGAGCAGTTGCAGGCGCGCAGCGGCGAATTCATTGCCGCCGCTGGCGAAACCGGCGCCATGGCCAACTGGTACGGCTTCAATGTGCATCTGGCGGCAAACATGCTGCGCGAAGCCGCCTCCATGACCACGCAAATCAATGGCGAAGTCATCCCTTCGGACGTGCCCGGCAGTTTCGCCATGGCCTTGCGTCAGCCCTGTGGCGTGGTGTTGGGCATCGCGCCGTGGAACGCCCCGGTCATTCTCGCCACCCGCGCAATCGCCATGCCCCTGGCGTGCGGCAACACTGTGGTGCTCAAGGCCTCGGAAATCAGCCCGGCCGTGCACCGCCTGATCGGCCAGGTGCTGCAGGACGCCGGCCTGGGCGATGGTGTGGTCAATGTCATCTGCAACGCGCCGGCGGATGCGCCGACCATTGTCGAGCGCCTGATCGCCAACCCGGCGGTACGGCGGGTCAACTTCACGGGCTCGACCCACGTCGGCCGCATCGTCGGCGAACTGTCGGCGCGTCATCTCAAGCCGGCATTGCTGGAGCTGGGCGGCAAGGCACCGCTGCTGGTGCTCGATGACGCCGATCTTGACGCAGCGGTGCAGGCGGCGGCGTTTGGGGCCTACTTCAACCAGGGCCAGATCTGCATGTCCACCGAGCGCCTGATCGTAGACGCGAGCGTAGCCGATGCCTTTGTCGCCCGACTGACCGCGAAGATCGCGACCCTGCGCGCCGGCGATCCTGCCGCGGGTGATTCGGTGCTGGGCTCGCTGGTGGACGCCAGCGCCGGACTGCGCCTCAAAGGCCTGATCGACGATGCCCTGGCCAAAGGCGCGACACTGGTCGCCGGCGGCCAGCTGGACGGCAGCATCCTTCAGCCGACCTTGCTCGACGGCGTCACCCCGGACATGCGCCTGTACCGTGAAGAATCCTTCGGACCGGTAGCGGTGTTGCTGCGCGGCGACGGTGACGAAGCGTTGCTGCGCCTGGCCAACGATTCCGAGTTCGGCCTGTCGGCGGCGATCTTCAGCCGCGATACCAGCCGCGCCCTGGCGCTGGCCCAACGAATCGAGTCCGGCATCTGCCACATCAATGGCCCGACCGTGCACGACGAGGCGCAAATGCCCTTCGGCGGGGTCAAGTCCAGCGGCTACGGCAGCTTTGGCGGCAAGGCCGCCATCGAGCATTTCACCCAGTTGCGCTGGGTGACGATGCAGAACGGCCCACGGCATTACCCGATCTGAAAATCCGTCGCATCGCCGGCGATGGGCCGCCCGAGCCATCGTCCGATGCACGCCAGACATGACAATCACAAGGCCGCAGCCAGACGCTGCCACGCTCCGCTCGCGTCAAGCGACCCGAGTGTGCCTTGATGGAGGAGATGCACCGTGAGTTCCGAGTTCAGATCATCCTCCCGGCCCGAACCTGCGCGCTATCGCCAGGTGTCGATCGGGCATCCAGCCGTTGAAGTGAAGGAAGAGCAGGGCATCCTGCACATGCGCTCCCTGGAGCCCTTGGCGGCGTTGCCGTCGCGCCTGCTCGATCGCCTGGTGCACTGGGCCCGGGTGCGACCGGACCAGACGTTCATTGCCGCTCGCGAAAACCAAGGCGATTGGCGTCACGTCAGCTATGCCGAAATGCTCGACAGCGTGCGGGCCATTGCCCAAGGCCTGCTTCGTTATGGCCTGTCGGCCGAAAAGCCCCTGGCGCTGCTCTCGGGTAACGACATCGAGCATTTGCAAATGGCCTTGGGCGCGATGTACGCCGGGATTCCCTATTGCCCGGTGTCGCCGGCCTATTCGTTGCTCTCCCAGGATTTCGCCAAGCTGCGGCACGTCTGCGACCTGTTGCAGCCGGGGCTGGTATTTGTCAGCGAGGCCGCGCCGTTCGAGCGCGCGATCAATGCGGTATTGCCTATGGATATCCCCCTGGTCAGCGTGCGCGGAGAAATACCCGGCCGCGCCAGGACAAGCTTCGCCAGCCTGCTGGCGCAGCCGGGCGGCAGCGAGGCCGAGCGGGCCTTCACCGCCACCGGCCCGGACAGCATCGCCAAGTTCCTGTTCACCTCCGGCTCCACCAAGCTGCCGAAGGCGGTGATCACCACCCAACGCATGCTTTGCGCCAACCAGCAGATGCTCTTGCAGACCTTTCCGGTGTTTGGCGAGGAACCACCGGTGCTGGTGGATTGGCTGCCCTGGAACCATACGTTTGGTGGCAGCCATAACGTCGGCATCGTGCTGTACAACGGCGGCACCTTCTATCTGGACGATGGCAAGCCCACCGTTCAGGGCTTCGCCGAAACTTTGCGCAATCTCAAGGAAATTTCCCCAACCGCCTACCTGACCGTACCCAAGGGCTGGGAAGAATTGGTCAGCGCGCTGGAACAGGACGCCGAGTTGCGCGAGCGCTTCTTCAAGCGCATCAGTCTGTTCTTCTTCGCTGCGGCGGGGCTTTCGCAGAGCACCTGGGATCGCCTCGACAAGGTGGCCGAGCAGCATTGCGGCGAGCGCATCCGCATGATGGCCGGCCTGGGCATGACCGAAGCGTCGCCGTCCTGCACCTTCACCACCGGGCCGCTGTCCATGGCCGGCTACATCGGCTTGCCGGCGCCAGGTTGCGAAGTGCGGATGGTGCCGGTGGACGGCAAGTTCGAAGGGCGCTTTCGCGGGCCGCACATCATGCCCGGCTACTGGCGTTCGCCGCAGCAGACCGCCGAGGTGTTCGACGAGGCCGGTTTCTATTGTTCGGGCGACGCCATCAAGCTGGCCGATCCCGCCAACCCGCAGTTGGGGCTGATGTTCGACGGGCGCATCGCCGAGGATTTCAAATTGTCCTCCGGCGTGTTCGTCAGCGTCGGGCCGTTGCGCAACCGCGCGGTGCTGGAGGGCACGCCGTACGTCCAGGACCTGGTGGTGACGGCGCCGGACCGCCCGCACCTGGGCGCGCTGGTGTTCCCGCGCCTGCATGACTGCCGGCGCCTCTCGGGCCTGGCGCAGGGCGCCAGCGACGCCGAGGTCCTGGCCAGTCCGCCGGTGCGCCAGTGGTTTGCCGACTGGTTGCAGCGCCTGAACCGCGAAGCCAACGGCAACGCCAGTCGTGTGGAGTGGATTGCACTGCTCGACGAACCCGCTTCCATCGACCGTGGCGAAATCACCGACAAGGGCTCGATCAACCAGCGCGCCGTGTTGCAATGGCGCGCGGCGAAGGTCGAGGCGCTGTATCGGGGAGAAGACCCAACGGTCCTGCGCGCCGGCAATTAACACCAAACCCTGTGGGAGCGAGCCTGCTCGCGAATGCGGTGTATCAGCGAGAATTGGATATTGCTGAACCACCGCTTTCGCGAGCAGGCTCGCTCCCACATTTGATTGCAATTACTATGGCGGCTCTCTCTCTTCTGGAAATCACTTGGATGAGCAAGCCCGGCCAAACGGTGCTGGTTGCGTTGCGTCGGATGATCGCCTCCGGCGAGCTGGCGGCCGGCGAGCGGCTGATGGAAATTCCAACGGCGCAACTGTTCGGCGTCTCGCGGATGCCGGTGCGCATGGCGTTTCGCACCCTGGAACAGGAAGGGCTGCTGGTGCGTTTTGGCGGGCGGGGTTTCCAGGTGCGCTCGGTCAGCGCCGAGGAGATTGCCGGCGCGGTGGAAGTGCGTGGGGTGCTGGAGGGCCTGGCCGCCCGGCAAACCGCCGAACGCGGCTTGTCCGAGGAGGCTCGCCGGGCGCTTGAGCAGTGCCTGGTCGATGGCGATGAACTGTTCGCCAAAGGTTATGTGACCGAAGAGGACCTGGAGGTCTATCACGACCTCAACATGCGTTTTCACCAGGTAATCGTCGAGGGCAGCCACAACCCGGCCATCGCCGACGCCCTGGCGCGCAACGATCACCTGCCGTTCGCCTCGGTCACGGCCCTGGCGGTCGATCGCCAGAACATGGCCGGCGAATACCGGCGCTTCAACTATGCCCACATGCAGCATCATTCGGTGTTCGACGCGCTGGTCAATCGCCAGGGCGCCCGGGCCGAGGCGATCATGCGCGAGCACGCCAACGCGACCCTGCGTTACGCCGAGGTGTTTGGCTCGACGCTGGCGGATGAGCGGATGAAGGTGATCCTTAAAACTGAATGAACCTCTACTGTGGGAGCGAGCTTGCTCGCGATAGCGGTCGTTCAGCATCATTAATATTGCCTGACACACCGCTATCGCGAGCAAGCTCGCTCCCACAGGGTATTAGGGTGTTTTAGAGACCCCCGCATAGGATTCGTACTCAGAGATCCAGCACCAACAACGGCGTCCTCGACCTCGAACAGCACGGCGTGAACTGGTCGTTGCAGGCTTGCTCTGCTTCGGTCAGGAACATGTCCCGATGGTCCGGCACGCCTTCCAGCACGCGGGTCAGGCAGGTGCCGCAGACGCCTTGCTCGCAGGAAATCGGAACCTCGATGCCATGGCTTTCCAACACCTGGACCACGCTGCGGTCCGCCGGCACCTCGAAAACCTGGCCGCTGCTGGCAAGCTTCACCGAGAAGCGGCCATCGGCCGTGGTGTCGATCGGCGCCGCGGCGAAGTATTCCCGGTGCAGATTGGCTTCCTGCCAGCCCTGGGCCTTGGCGGTGTCGAGGATGTGCTGCATGAACCCGCCGGGACCACAGACATACAGGTGCAGGTCGGCGCTGGGCGAAGCCAGTACCCGAACGGCATCCAGTGCCGTGGCGGGTTCTTCATCGAAATGCAGGAATACCCGGTCGGCGTAAGGCGACTGCTCCAGGCGTTTAATAAAAGCGGCGCGGTCCCGGGACCGGGCACAGTAGTGCAATGCGAACGCAGCGCCGCTCTGGGCCAGGTGCTCGGCCATGCACAGGATCGGCGTGATGCCGATGCCGCCGGCAAACAGCAGGCTGCCCTGGGCCGCAGGGGTCAGGGCAAACAGGTTGCGCGGTTCGCTGATCAGCAGCCGCGCGCCCGGCTGGATCTGTTCATGCAGGCTGCGTGAGCCACCTCGTGACGAGGGGTCCCTGAGCACGCCGATGAGGTAGCGATGCCGTTCCTCCGGGTGGTTGCACAGCGAGTACTGGCGAACCAGCCCATCGGGCAAATGCACGTCGATATGGGCGCCAGCGGTAAACGCCGGCAGTGGCTGACCGTCGATGCTGGTCAGCTCGTAGCTGCAGATGTCCGGGGTTTCAATAGTGCGTGCCGCGACCTGGACTTCGATCATGGCCGTTGCTCCGCGTGTTGCGGCTGCTGGGTACTGGCGATCAGGGCGGCCTGTTGCTCACGCTCGCGGGCGATCCAGCGTTCCAGTACCCGACGCGACTGCACGCCGCCGGCATCGATGTTGAGCTTGAGCAGATTGCGTTGCGGATGGTCCAGCAGGTTGCGCTGCTGGCGTTCGAGCATCTCCAGGTCTTCGCTGAAGATCTTGCCCTGGCCCTCGCGAATACTCGCGGTCAGCGCGTCGTCCTGAGGCTGGAAGTGGCGTGCCATGCCCCAGAAGTACCAGATGGAGGTCTCGGTTTCCGGCGTGATGAAATCAACGACGATGCTCGACGCCTTGTGTTGCGGCGCGGCGTGATAGCCACCGTGGCCGGCATGGGCCACGCCGACTTCGATCATTACGTGGCTGGGCGGGGTGAATCGGCAGATCTGCCAGCGATCCACCGGCACGTCGTCGGCCAGGTTGTTGCCGCGCAACGCCATGCGCCAGAAGGGCGGAGCCATGATGTTTTCCATGTGGCGGGCGGTGACCACCTCATCGCCTTCGACCGTGGTCACTGGCGGTGCCTCGTCGATTTCCTTCTGGCCGATGCTCGAGGCATGCACGTAGGTTTCGTGGGTCAAATCCATCAGGTTGTCGATCATCAGGCGATAGTCGCAATGGATATGGAAGAGGCCGCCGCCATACGCCCATTCCTGGTTTTCCGCCCATTCCAGAGGATGGATCAGCGAGGGGTCGGCCAATGCCTGTTCACCCGGCCAGACCCAGATAAACCCGTAGCGCTCCTGCACGGCAAAGGTCTTGTTGCAAGGAAATCCCCGAACCCGTTGCCCGGGCATCTCGACAGTCTTGCCATCGTCGCCCATGACCAGCCCATGGTAGCCACACACCAGGTTGCCATTCTCGACATAACCGAGCGAGAGCGGTGCGCCTCGATGGGGACAGAAGTCCTCGACGGCGGCGACTTTGCCGGCTTGCCCGCGGTAGAAAACCATTTTCTCGCCACAGATCTGCCGACCCAGCGGCTTGTCGGCAATCTCGTCCGGGGTGCAGGCAACGTACCAGGCGTTCTTGGGGTACATGAGAGGGATCTCCAGGCTGGTTTTGTTATTATCAGTGGATCCATTAACTCTCTTAACTAATTTGCTTGTCAACGATTTTGGTGGTTGTGCAGATGATCGGTGTTTCTCAATGGATCCATTGCTCGCTTTAAAACCGATAGGCCGCCGGCACTTGCGCCTCGATGAATCGCTGCATGTGTTCGAGAAAGCGCGCCTGCAGTTTCGACAGCGGTCCATGGATTGGCAGCAGCATGCTGAAGTCCATTTCGATTGCCGGTTCGAAGGCCCGGAAGACGATGCCGTTGCCGCGGTATTCAACGGCACTGATGGCGTCCACCAGGGCGACGCCCAGGCCTTGCTCAACAAAAGTGCACATCGGCTGGGACAATTGGGTTTCCAGGCGCAGCTCACGCTCGACGCCGTGAGCGGCGAAAATCGCGTCGATGTGTTGTCGGGAGCCGATGGATTGCGGATAGGAAATGAACCGTTCGCCCTGCAGGTCTTCCGGCTTGATGGACGTGCGGTCCTGTAGCCGATGGCCGGCGGGCAGGGCGCAGAGCATGCGCGTAGCCAGCAACTTTTCGGCACGGGGACTCGGGTAGGTATTGGGCAGGACGATCAGGCCCAGGTCACAGCGTTGGCCTACCACCAGGTCAACGACTTCCCGCGAGGAATGCACCACCAGCGAGATCTGCACCTGCTCATGCTCGGCCATGAACGCGGCAATCGCCCGCGGCAGGAACGACAAGCCCATGGCCGGCGCGCAGGCAATGTGCAGCGAACCGCGCTTGAGGTTGCGGATGTCCTGGGCCGTGCGCGCGATCCGCTCCACCCCCAGCAGCGAGCGCTGCACCTCCTGATACAGCGTCATGGCCTCGGCGGTCGGTTGCAGCCGGCCCTTGATACGGTCGAACAGGCTGAAGCCGATGTCTTCTTCCAGGCTGGCAATCAGCCGGGTCGCGGCGGGTTGCGAGATGTGCAGCATTTCGGCGGCGCGGGTCACCGTCTGGCCGAGGATCACCGCGCGAAACGCTTCCAGCTGGCGGAGGTTCATAAGGATGCTCACCCATAACAAAAAGACATGAGCTATCAAAAATAAAGCATTTTTAATGAGCGTGGCAGCGTCCTAGGATCGATCGCATGAATTCGCCCGGCCATGAATCGGCGCTTCGCCGTACTTCAAGGCCTTTGGAACAGCGATATAGCAGTCATGCAAAAAACTGATGTAATCATCGTAGGTGGCGGCCTGGTGGGTATGTCCATTGCCTATGGCCTGGCCCTGCTCGGGCGCAAGGTGAGCGTGCTCGACGAGGGCGACGACGCGATTCGCGCCGCCCGTGGCAACTTCGGTTTGCTCTGGGTCCAGGGCAAGGGCTACGGAATGAGCCCGTATGCACAATGGACCCGTGATTCGGTGGCGCTATGGCCGCGCTTCGCCGAAGCGCTGCAAGCCGACACGGGTATCGATATCCATCTGCGCCAGCAGGGCGGTTTTCAGTTGTGCCTGAGCGATGCGGAAATGACCGAGGAGGCCGCGCGCCTGGCCTGGCTGCGCGAGGCCCTCGACGGTGATTATCCCTATGAGCTGCTGGACAGAGCACAACTGCGCGGCCGTCTGCCGGGTATCGGCCACGACGTGGTGGGCGGCTGTTTCTCGCCCATGGATGGTCACGTCAACCCGCTCAAGCTGTTGCGTTCGCTGCATGCGGCCTGCAAAGCGCGTGGCGTGACGTTGATCAATGGTCACCGCGTCGAGGCCATCGAACCGCACGCCACGGGTTTGCAATTGCGCGCCGCCGATCAGCGCTGGTCTGCCGCTCAGGTTGTCCTGGCCGCGGGCTTGGGCAATCGGGCATTGGGCGAAAGGGTCGGATTGGACGTGCCCGTGCAACCCAATCGCGGGCAGATCCTGGTGACCGAACGACTCAAGCCGTTCCTCCATTACCCCACGACGTATGTGCGCCAGACAGATGAGGGCACCGTGCAACTGGGCGATTCCCATGAGTCGGCCGGCTTCGACGACAGCACCGGCAGCCAGGTCATGGCCGCGATCGCCCGACGCGCCGTGCAGTGTTTCCCACTGCTGGGTGACGTACGCCTGGTGCGGGCCTGGGGCGCGTTGCGGGTGATGAGCGCCGACGGGTTTCCGATTTACGAAATGCCCCAAGGCTGCCCGGGCCTGTCGGTGGTCAGTTGCCACAGCGGCGTGACATTGGCCGCTGTTCACGCCCTGCGCCTGGCCCCGTGGATTGCCGGCGAGTTCGATGACCCAGCCGTCAAGCCGTTTGGCCTGCAGCGATTCAATTCGCCAACCGAGGTGCGTCATGTCGGCTGAAAGCCTGTTCCGGCCTTTGGCCGTCTCGCAGAACCAGGTACTGATCGAGTTCGATGGCAAGCCCTTGAGCGTGCCGGGTGATGTCTGCCTTGCGGCGGCGCTGCTCGCCAGCGGAGTTCGGCATAGCCGTGAAAGCGCTGTCAGCGGCAGGCCCGCTGCGCCGTACTGCCTGATGGGCGTGTGCTTCGAATGCCTGGTGCAAGTGGACGGCCAGGCCAACGTCCAGTCGTGCCTGGTGGCGGTGCGCCCGGGCATGCGCGTAAAACGCCAACGCGGCGCCGTCAGCCTGGCGCCGAACGAGGAGGGGACCGATGAGTAACGCCGTGATCGACTTGATCATCATCGGTGCCGGACCGGCCGGCATGAGCGCCGCCATCGAGGCCAGGGACCATGGATTGACGGTTGTGGTGCTGGATGAGCAGGCCAGTCCTGGAGGGCAGATTTATCGCCAGGTGCTTCAAGCCGATGCCCGCAGCCGCGCGGTGCTCGGCGAAGACTACAGCGCCGGTGCGCAGCTGGCGGCGGATTTTCTCCGATGCGGGGCTCGTTACCTGCCCAACGCGGCGATCTGGCAAGTCACCCCCCAGCGTGAGGTGCACTACCTGATCGACGGCTGCGCAGAGGTTTTGCGCGGGCGCCATCTGCTGATCGCCACGGGCGCCTTCGAACGGCCGATGCCAATTCCCGGCTGGACCTTGCCTGGGGTCATGACGGCCGGTGCGGGGCAGATCCTGCTCAAGAGCGCGGCGCTGGTACCGGCGGGGCCGGTGGTCCTGGCGGGTTGCGGTCCGCTGTTGTACTTGCTGGCGGCGCAGTACCTGCGCGCCGGCATCGCCGTCGAGGCGCTGGTCGATACCAGCCATCGTCGCGAGCTGCTGCGGGCCTGGCGACTGATTCCCGGTGCGTTGCGCGGCTGGCGCGACTTGTTCAAGGGCGTGGGGCTGCTGGCCGAGTTGAAGCGTGGCGGCATCCGCCATTATCGCGGTGCCGGCAACCTGCGTGTCGAGGGTGAGGATTGCGCCAATGCACTGGGCTTCGACAGTGGAGGCCAGCAGGTGCGCCTGCCCGCCGAATTGATTTTATTGCACCAGGGCGTGGTGCCGCACACGCAGATCAGTTGGTCGTTGCGCCTGGAGCATGACTGGAGCGAGGCGCAGCTGTGCTGGGTTCCACGGCGTAATGGCTTTGGCGAAACCAGCGCACCGGGCATTTTCATCGCCGGTGACGGCGCTGCCATTGGCGGTGCGCAGGTGGCGCGGCTGGAAGGGCGACTCGCTGCGATGGCGATTGCCGGTGTGTCTCGGGGAGCACGCAGCCTTGAGAAAGGCCTGCGTCGTGCTCGTGCTGCGCGGCCCTTGATCGATGCGTTGTATCGCCCCCCGGCAGAAAGTTGCGTCCCACCCGACGACGTCATCGTGTGTCGCTGCGAAGAAGTCACGGCTGGCGCTATCCGCCGCTACGTCGACCTCGGCTGCCTGGGTCCCAACCAGACCAAAGCCTTCAGCCGTTGCGGCATGGGCCCGTGCCAAGGGCGCCAATGCGGCTTGAGCGTCACCCAGATCATCGCCGCCCAGCGCCGCGTGTCGCCCGCTGAAGTCGGTTACTACCGCATCCGTCCCCCCCTCAAACCCATCACGCTGGCCCAACTGGCCGGCGAACGTCACTGCGTCGAGGAACCGTCATGACCATTCAACGTATCGAAAGCAACCCGCGCCTGAGCCGCAGCGTCGTGCACAACGGCGTGGCCTGGCTCAGCGGCATTGTCGCCGCCGATTGCGACCAGGACATCCAGGGCCAGACCCGCCAGGTGCTGCAGCGGATCGACGAATTGCTCGCCGCGTCGGGCACAGACAAACGTCGCCTGCTCAGCGTGCAGATCTGGATGAAGGACATGGGCCGCGATTTCGCTGCGATGAACGCGATCTGGAGCGACTGGGTCGACGCCGCGCATACCCCGGCGCGAGCCACCGCACAGGTGGCGTTCGATGACCCGCAGATCCTGCTGGAACTGATCGTGACCGCGGCAGTGTAGGACCGCCGGACACTGCTGTGCCGCTATCGGGCAAGACCACCGCCAGAGTGGTCGCCCGCGCTTGTTCAGATTGCTGCTGCCATAACGGACGACTTCCCGTGGAGCGTCCGAAATCAATAACATCGCATCCGGAGCTAATGAATGAACGTTAAACGCATTGCACTCAAGCTGGGCTTCGTCTCGCTGCTGGCATTCGGCGCCAATCTGCACGCCGCCGAAACCTCGCTGCGCATCGGCATCGAGGCGGCATACCCACCCTTCGCCTCGAAAACCCCGGACAACGCCATCGTCGGCTTCGACTATGACATCGGCCAGGCGCTTTGCGCCGAGATGAAGGTTCGTTGCGACTGGATAGAACAGGAGTTCGACGGCTTGATCCCGGCACTCAAGGTGAAGAAGGTCGACGCGGTGATTTCTTCCATGTCAATCACGCCGGAGCGCATGAAATCGGTCGACTTCACCAACCGTTACTACCGCATCCCGGCCCGCCTGGTGTTTCGCCAGGGCAGCGGCATCAGCGAGATTCCCTCGCAGCTCAAGGGCAAGCGGATCGGCGTGCAGCGGGCGACCAACTTTGATCGTTACGTCACCGACAAATTTGCCCCGGCCGGGGCCGAAGTGATCCGTTATGGCTCGCAAAACGAAGTCTTCCTCGACCTGCTGGGCGGACGCCTGGACGCGACGATGGCCAGTTCGGTGGCCATCGACGAAAGCCTGCTCAAGCGCCCTGAAGGCAAGGATTTCGAATTTGTTGGCCCAAACTTCGTCGAAGAACAATACTTCGGCACGGGTATTGGGATCGCCGTGCGCAAGAATGATCCGCTGGCGGGCCGTTTCAACCAGGCGCTGGCGACCCTTCGCGCCAACGGCACCTACGAGCGGATTCGCCAGAAGTACTTCGATTTTGATATCTATGGCGAATGACCGTCGCCGTGTCCATCGCCCGCAGCTTCGGCTGACGGGCCTCACGCTGCACAGCATGGAGTGATTCATGAAAACCAAAGCGGTACTCACCGAACAGGACGTTGCCCAGTTGCTGGTAGCAGCCAAAGAGCTGGCCCACCAGCGTCAATGGGCCGTATCGGTCTGTGTGGTCGACGATGGCGGGCACCCCTTGGGGCTGCTGCGCCTGGACGGCGCCTCGCCCTTGTCAGCCTACATTGCCACCGAAAAAGCCCGCACCGCCGCCATGGGCCGGCGGGACAGCAAGGCCTTCGAAGACATGATCAACGGCGGTCGCCTGGCCTTCCTGAGCGCCCCGCACTTGCAGGGCATGCTCGAAGGTGGCGTGGCGATCCGTCACGACGGTCAGTGCATCGGTGCCATCGGCGTGTCCGGGGTCAAGGCCGAGGAAGATGCGGAGCTGGCGCGATTGGCGGTGGAGACGGTGTTGCCAGTGATCACGCCGGATGCCTGAGGGCTGGCGCGAACCCTGTGGGAGCGAGCTTGCTCGCGATGGCGTCGGCACTCTCGACATCAATGCAAGCTGATCCACCGCATCGCGAGCAAGCTCGCTCCCACATTGGATCTCCGTTAGCCCGCTAGCAATTGTGGGAGCGAGCCTGCTCGCGAAGAGGCCAGTACATCCGGCATCTTCATCGACTGATACACCGCCTTCGCGAGCAGGCTCGCTCCCACAGGAGGAACACAATGCCGGAGTGAAACTGCACAAATCTTCCAGACCACCCCATCCAAGTCGTTTAATCTCAGCCAGCCGATACATAAACGAGACAGCCCATGACAGCGCGCAACTGGATCGATCTCAAGCAGGACGCCACGTCCGGCATCGAGACCGTGCGCGCGCATTTCGAAGGGCATGCCTACGATCCGCATTGGCATGATGCGTACCTGGTGGGCGTGACGGAGCAGGGCGTGCAACAGTTCCATTGCCGTCGGCAGCAACACAACAGCACGCCGGGCAAAGTGTTCCTGCTCGAACCCGGTGAATTGCATGACGGAAACGCACCGCACGAACACGGTTTCACCTACCGCACGTTGTACCTGGAACCGCATTGGCTCGAGCGCGAGCTGCGCTCCCTGTTCGATGAAGCGCCGGACAATGCCCAGCTGGGCTTTGCCACCACCCTGAATGATGACGCGCGTCTGGCGAGCGCCACCGCCACGGCTTTCCAGAGCCTGCATGAGCAAGACATTCTGATCGTCCGCCAGACCGCCCTCGACGCGCTGCTGGCGAACCTCACCCAGCACTTGCACTGGCGCGCGCGGATCAATCCCGACCCGCGCCTGCCGCTAGTTGCGCAACAGGCCCGCGACTACCTGCACAGCCACTTGAGCGAAGACGTCGGCCTCGACGACTTGGCGCGGGCCACCGGTGTCGACCGTTTTCGCCTGAGCCGCGCATTCAAGGCCGCGTTCGGCCTGGCGCCCCATGCCTACCTGATCCAGCTGCGCCTGGCTCGCGCGCGGCGGTTGCTGGCCCGTGGCGAAAGCGCCGTGGTGGTGGCCGCCATGCTTGGCTTCGCCGACCAGAGTCACTTGGGCCGCTGGTTCCAGCGCGCCTATCGCATGAGCCCGGCGGACTACCGCAAGCGCTGCTCAATTGTTCCAGACTGACCACGCCGGCATCGGGATGATCAACCCTACGATCATTCACCGAGAAGTTGCTCATGGACCAGTTGCTGCCGTTTGCCTTGTTTGCCTTTGTCGCCTCCATCACCCCGGGCCCGACCAATATCCTGGTGTTGAGCCACAGTTCTCGCTTTGGCCTGACGACCACCTGGCCAATCATCCTCGGCGCCTGTGCCGCCGCCGCGTTGCTGGTATTGGTGGTCGGCACCGGCTTGGGGGACGTGCTGGCCCGACACGCGACAATCCAGACCGTGTTGTCCTGGGCCGGCATCGCCTGGCTGAGCTGGATGGCCTGGCAGATCTTCAGCGCCCCCGCCGAGGCCATTCCCGACAAACCCGTGGAAGGCCCCCGGCTGGGCCTGGCGGGCGCCGCCGGGTTGCAACTGGTGAACCCGAAGACCTGGATGATGGCGTTGGCTGTGGTCAGTGTATTCGCCGGCGCCGAGGCAGACCGTACCGTGCGCGTGCTCTGGCTGTCCCTGGCGTTTTTTGCGATATCCATTCCTTGCATGACGGCCTGGGCCTACCTGGGGCGCGGGGCCGCAAGGTTCTGCCGTTCCGCCGTGGCGATGGGGCGCTTCAACCGCGTCATGGCGGTGTTGCTACTGGTGTCGGCGTGGTTGACGCTGGTGGTCTGATCCACGATGCAGGAAGACCGGCAGGGCCGGTCCAGCTGACGAAAATGTAATTTTTCTTTTGAAACCCGCGGTTCATGCGCCAAGTCGCACCCTTATACCTGCCTAGAACAGGCGGTATGTATTTTTTGATCGACCTTCAAAAAAGGAGAGTGCCATGAACAGCCGTTATCAAACCTGCATCGACGAGTGCCTGGCCTGCGCCATGGCCTGCGAGGCCTGCGCCAGTGCGTGCCTGCAAGAGCAAAACGTCCAGATGATGGCGCGTTGCATCGAGCTGGACCGCGACTGCGCCGACTTGTGCCGTCTCGCGGCAACGCTGATGCAGCGCGACAGCCGGGTGGCGACGGATCTTTGTATCGTCTGCGCGAGCATCTGCCGTGCGTGTGGCGAAGAATGCGCGAAGCACGAAGCGGGTCATTGTCAGGATTGCGCCAAGGCCTGCCAGTCTTGCGCCGAGGCCTGTGAGCGGATGGCCGCCTGAGACTCAACCGGACCGGCAGCAACGTCAGGCATCACTCGATGACTGCCGTTGCACCACCGTACCGTCGAGCACGACCATCAGCACGCCCAGGCACAAGACGATCAATGCGCGCCAGCGCTGGCGCGGGTCGGAAATGTGTAATCCCGGCACGAAGTTCTCAGCCGATGGCCGAGTCGTCACGCCTGAACACCAAGGCCTTCAAGCCACAGGCGGGGTCCGCATCTGGAAACTCCGGAGGGTTTGCCAATCGCTCTTCGAACGTCAGGCCAGGCGCCTCGCGCATGACGCCTTCGATGAGGAAGCCGGGGCCGGTCGCCGGGTCATTGCTGCACGCCAGGACCGTGCCAGCGGCGGTCAGCAGCTCCGGCAGGCGGCGCAGCACTCGCTGATAATCCTTGGTCAGCAGGAAGCTGCCTTTCTGGAACGTGGGCGGGTCGATGATGACCAGGTCATAGGGCCCGCTGTTGATCACCTTGCCCCAGGATTTGAAGAGGTCGTGCCCCAGAAAGCTCACTTGGCCCAGGTCATGGCCGTTCAGGCGATGATTGTCACGACCACGGCTCAGGGCTGCGCGGGACATGTCCAGGTTGACCACGTGGCGGGCACCGCCGGCGATGGCCGCCACCGAGAAACCGCAGGTATAGGCGAACAGGTTGAGCACGCGCTTGCCTTGGGCGTGAGCGCGCACCCAGTCGCGGCCATAGCGCATGTCGAGGAACAGGCCGTTGTTCTGCTTCTTGCCGAGGTCGATCCGGTAGCGCAGGCCGCCTTCGGTCAGGGTCCACTCATCGATCGGTTCGCCCACCAACCACTGGGTCAGGCTGTCGGGCAGGTATCGATGTTGCACCGCGAGGGTGTGGGCGCCGCTGTGTTGCCAGGCGGGCAAGGAGGCGAGGGTGCGCAGCATGGCGAACAGGTCATCGAGTTGTGTAGGATCGGGTTCCTTGAACAGCGAGACCAACACCACGCCTTGCAGCCAGTCGACGGTGATCTGTTCCAGCCCCGGCCAGCAGCGCCCGCGGCCATGGAACAGGCGACGGGTTTCGTCGGGCGCCGATTCCAGCGCCGTCAGCAAAAGGCTCTGCAATGTTTGAAGGGCTTGAGGGTTCATCAGATAAAAACGCCAGCAGCTCGAAAGGCCGGCATTTTAACCACGAACCCATGCACTGCAATCCGCTTTATCAGCCCCCGCTGGTCGCGAGGATGCTCGCCACCTGCTGCGGCTGGCAATTGAGATAGGGCGAGCGCTTGAGCCACGCCGGGTCCGGGTACCAGGAAAACATGAATTGCCCGCCCTTGAGCTTGTCGATCACCTGGCGCGCTACTTGCGGGCGCACAGCCGGGCAGCCCTGGCTGCGGCCGATGCGGCCCTGGCGCGCGCTCCAGAGCGGGTTCACGTAATCAGCGGCGTGGATGACGATCGCCCGGTCGCGCGCCTGGTCATTGAATCCGGGTTCCAGGCCGTCCATGCGCAGCGAGTAGCCGTGGGTGCCCTGGTAGCTCTCCTGGGTGCGGAACAGCCCCAGGCTGGATTGATAGCTGCCCAGTCGGTTGGAAAACTGGGTGGCGAAGTTTTCCCCGGATTTCTGCCCGTGGGCCACGAGATCACGCAGGACCAGCTTTTTCTGGCGCAGGTCGAAGATCCACAAGCGCCGGGCCGTCGAAGGTTGCGAATAATCGATCACCGCCAGGTGGCGAGCCTGTCGAGCACCGTTGGCAACTGCGCACTGCATCGCACTCAGGGCACTTTTCAGCGCTTGGGGATTGAGTTCCGGCGCGGCGTGGGCGAGGCTGTTGTAAAGAGGCTGGGTGTTGAGTTTTTCGGCCAGCGCCGGGCTGCACAGGATGCCAAGGCCAGTCACGACCAGGCAGAATCGGCGCAAGAAGGCCGATACAGGTGAAGGCAGCTTGCGGTGGCGTTCGTTTGCGGCATCCCGTCCGGTTTCGTTTGTCTGCATGATGGCGGGTCGTACCTGTCGCAAAATTCACCGTCAACGAGACGGCCATGGATTGGAGTAAAGCAGTTGTTCAAAAAGTCCGCATGTTACCTGAGCCTTTTATTGCTCGTTGCGCCATTGGTCGCCACGGCCGAGGACGGCGATCCGGCTCAGGCGCAAACCACACTGGCGCAACTGTCGGTCAATTGCCCCGAATTGGCCGGTGGCGTCGACTTTCCGACGGTCATGAGCCTGCAGGCCTTGTACCAGCAAAACGCAGGCCAGGCGATCTGGGCGGCCGACGGGCGGTTACAGGCGTTGCAAGCCCAGCTACAGCAACTGGCCGATGACGGACTCGATCCGGCCCGCTACGACCTGCCGGGCGATGGCCGTTACGTCAACGTGGCCTGTACCGACATCGCCATCAGCCAGCGCTACCTGCAAGCGCTGCATGAGCTGCGTTTCGGCTACCTGCCGCAGAACCGCCTGGAGCCGATCTGGAAGGCCAATCCGCAGTTGCCGGACCGTCAGGCCATGGTGCTGCACTTCGCCGTCGCCGGCTTGCACGACCCCGCCGAGGCGTTCGAACAGGCGCGGCCGCCCTTGGACCTGTATCGCAACCTGCGCGAACTCTACGCCCGGCAACGGCAACAACCGCTGGCTGACTGGCAGTCAGTGCCGGCTGGCCCATTGCTGCAACCCGACAAACGTGACGCCCGCGTGCCCGCACTGGCCCGGCGCCTGTTCAACGAAGGCTACCTGAGCGTGCCTCCGCTGGAAGCCGATGAGCACTACAGTCCGAGCCTCGTGGAGGCGATGAAAAGCTTCCAGCTCCACCATTCACTGCAAGCCGATGGGGTAGTGGGGCCGTGGACGGTTACCGAGCTGAACATCAGCCCGGCCATGCGCCGCGAGCAATTGCGGATCAACCTGGAGCGCATGCGCTGGCTGGCTCAGGATCTGGAGCCCGACAGCGTGCTGGTCAACGTGGCGGCGGCGCAGCTGACGGTCTACCAGGCTGGCGCCCCGGTATGGCAGACCCGGACCCAGGTTGGCCGCGCCGAACGCCAGACACCGCTGATCAAGTCGCGTATCACCCGACTGACGCTGAACCCGACGTGGACTATTCCGCCGACGATCATGCGCGAGGACAAACTGCCCGAGATCCGCCGCGACCCGGAGTTCCTCACCCGGCACAACCTCAAGGTGATCGATCGGGATGGATTGCCCCTGGCGGTGGAAAATATCGACTGGGATCACCCTGGCAATCTAATGCTGCGCCAGGATGCCGGTGCGAAAAATCCCTTGGGCAAACTGGTAGTCCGCTTTCCCAATCCGTTTTCGGTATACCTGCACGACACGCCCAGCCAGGCACTTTTCAGCAAAGGCCCGCGGGCGTTCAGCTCAGGCTGTGTACGCATCGAACAAGTCATGCATCTGCGCGATCTGCTGGTGACCCCGGCCGAACGCACGCGCACCGACACCTTGCTGGCAAGCGAGTTGACCCATGAATTCAGGCTGGCCAAGCCCATGCCGATCCTGCTTGGATACTGGACAGTGCAAGCGGACAGCCAGGGGCGGGCGGTGTATATCCCGGATATCTACCAGCGCGATGTGCCCCTGTCTGCCGCCGACCGTCGAGCACTCTGATCATGCACACGCGGCGTTGGCTTCTACGGGCGTGGTCTGCTCGATGGCCGAGAACACCCGCTGGCCGAGGGCTCGGGCCGTTTGCAGATGTACGTTCGGATCAAGGGTTTCCGAATCCAGCAAGCGTTCGGAACTCATCACTCGCGCACCGCAGTAATCGAAGATGCCGTGGTCGATCTGCGTGACCATCGCCTGATCGTAGCCATGACGTTGGAAACTATCGGCATCGGCCCCTCCAAGCGCTACAAGATGGACCCGCAATCGCTGGAGCTTCTGGGTAAACGACTCTCCGGGCTTGTAATCGAACGCCCAGCCATTGGAGAACACCCGATCGATCCAGCCCTTGAGCAACGCTGGCATCGACCACCAGTAGATCGGGTAGACCAGCACCAAGGCGTCGGCCCGTTCGATCCTGGCCTGCTCGGCCAGCACGTCGGCAGGCGGCAAGGCCTCACGGTGGTGGACGGCATGGTCGGCGAAGCCGAAGCGCGGATCGAAGCCTTCGGCGGCCAGGTCGGCAATCTCGAAGGTATTGGCGCGGTTGGCCTGGCCGATCCCGTCGCCGATGGCCTGGGCCAGCGCATGGGTCAGGGAGCGGGGGTCATGGTGGGCAACAACGATAAGCGCGTGCATAGCGAATCTCCTTCTGGCATCACACAACGTCAAGCGAGTATGCTTGGTTAAGTTACGAACAGTAAGTTACGGTTGGTAAAGTTAATATGTCAAGCACCGAAGAAAATTCATCGTCTTCCCCGGCGCCCCGTCGACGCCTGGCCCGCGCGGATCGCCAACGGCAATTGTTGGATGTCGCCTGGCGGCTGGTGCGCGAGGAGGGCAGCGAAGCATTGACGCTGGCCCGGCTCGCGGACCAGGCCGGCGTGACCAAGCCCATCGTTTACGACCATTTCGTCACGCGTTCGGGACTTTTGGCGGCGCTTTATCAGGATTTCGACGCCCGCCAGACAGCGCTGATGGATGCGGCGCTCGAGGCGAGCGAGCCGATTCTGGAAAGCCGTTCGAAGGTGATTGCAGATGCTTTCGTCGAGTGCGTGCTGCTTCAGGGTAGGGAAATTCCCGGCGTCAGCGCAGCCCTGAGCAGCTCACCGGAGCTGGAACTCATCAAGCGGGAATACGAAGGAATCTTCCTGGACAAATGCCGGTCGGTGCTCGAACCGTTCGCCGGGAACGGGCGACTTTCCCAGGCGAGCCTGCGGGCGATGCTGGGGGCGGCGGAGGCGTTGTCCGATGCGGCGGCCAATGGTGAAATCAGTGCAGAGGAGGCCAAGGAAGAGCTGTTCATCAGCATCGTGGCGATGGTCAACCGGGCCGCTGGCATCGCCTCCAACTGACCGGGCGATTCGCGAGCAGGCTCGCTCCCACAGGGGGTGGCACGATCTCGGAGCAGGTTTGCGTGGCGAGGGAGCTTGCTCCCGCTGGCCTGCGAAGCGGGCCCCAGCAACCTTTCAGGCAGACTGTATCCGCCGGTTTGCGACTGCTGCGCAGCCGAGCGGGAGCAAGCTCCCTCGCCACGGGTTCTGAGTTGGTCAGGCTGACGCTTTCGCGAGCAGGCTCGCTCCCACAGTGGACCTTTGTGAACCCTGTCCCCTGTGGGAGCGAGCTTGCTCCGGGCGGCGATCCGACGATGACGGCGGCACATCCAACATCTCTTCCGCTGATTCACTCTCCATCAAGAAAAAACGAACCCCAAGCCCCTTTTCCGGTTCTTAACTGATGTCCCTTGATGAAAGGACAGCAGGCGGGGCTGCGGTCTTGCCCACCACACACTGCGATCAGAGGAGGCGACATGCCCAACTCCTTCCCTTCGCCCTGGTGGAAGAACGCCGTGATCTACCAGGTTTACCCTCGCTCCTTTGCCGATGCCAACGGCGACGGCATCGGCGATCTTCCCGGTTTGACAGCGCGCCTGGACCATCTACAACGCCTTGGCATCGATGCGTTGTGGCTCTCGCCAGTGTTTCGCTCGCCCATGTGCGACGCGGGCTACGATATCTGCGACTACACCGATGTGGATCCGCTGTTCGGCAACCTTGCGGACCTGGATGCATTGATCGCCAAGGCCCACGAACGCGGCTTGAAAGTGCTGCTCGACTTCGTGCCCAACCACACCTCCGACCAGCATCCCTGGTTCATCGAGTCGCGCTCCAGCCGCGACAACCCCAAGCGCGACTGGTACATCTGGCGTGACCAGCCGAACAACTGGCGAGCCTCGATTGACGGCGGCAGCGCCTGGACCTGGGACGAAACCAGCCAGCAGTACTACCTGCACTTCTTCCTGCCCGAGCAACCGGATCTGAACTGGCACAACCCGCACGTCGTCGCGGCTATGCATCAAGTGCTGCACTTCTGGCTGGAGCGTGGCGTGGACGGGTTTCGCGTCGACGTGGTGCATTGCGTCGGCAAGGACCAGAGCTTTGCCGATGACCCGCGCTGCATGGCCGGTGAAACCATGGTCAAGATCAACGATCAGCCCTACAGCCACGAAGTGCTGCGCGGGCTGCGGCGCCTGGTGGACAGCTACCCCGGCGAGCGGGTGCTGATCGGCGAGGTGAACATCCGCTCCACGGCGCAGGTGGCGGCTTACTACGGCGCCAGTGACGAACTGCACATGTCCTTCAACTTCCCGCCGCTGGACGCGCCCTGGGATCCGGTGGTGTTTCGCATGTGCATCCGTGAGGTGGAAAACGACCTCGGCCCCTTGCAGGCCTGGCCCACTTGGGTGCTGTCCAACCATGACAACAGCCGTCATCGCAGTCGCTACGGTGGCTCATTGCGCCGGACACGGGCCGCGGCGGTGATGCTGCTGACGCTGCGCGGCACGCCTTTCATCTATCAGGGCGAGGAGCTGGGCCTGGAGGATACGCACGTGACCGCCCAGACCCGCGTCGACCCCGGCGGACGGGACGGCAGCCGCGCGCCGTTGCCGTGGACCGAACAAGCGCCTCACGGCTGGTCGGGACAGGTGCCATGGCTGCCTTTCGCACCCGATGCGGGGTTGCTGTCGGTGCAAGCGCAGGAGCGTGCCGATGATTCGGTGTTGGCGCTCTACCGACGTTTGCTGGCCTGCCGGCGCAACAGCCCGGCCCTGCGCCTGGGCGGCTGGGAAGAGCTGCCATCGCACCCGCAGGTGTTGGCGTATCGACGTCGTTGCGACGGCGATGAGCGCCTGGTCTGCGTCAACTTTGCCGACCATGAGCACACGTTTCCCCTGGCCGGCCCCTGGCGCGTGGAGATCGCCAGTGACAGGGCCGATGAAGGCCGGCCATTCAGCGGCCGACTGGCCGCCGAGCAAGCCGTGATCCTGTGTCGATGAGGAATGACTGATGAAAGCCAACTGGCACCGAAACACCTTGATCTACCAGATCGACCCTTCCTTGTTCTTGGACAGCAACGGCGACGGTCGGGGCGACTTGAAGGGCGTCATCCAGCAACTCGACTACTTGCAAGCGTTGGGCGTCGGTGCGCTCTGGCTGATGCCGTTGTACCGGTCTCCCTTCAAGGACGCCGGTTATGACGTCAGCGATTTCATGGCCTTGGATCCGCGTTTTGGCAGCGAGGAAGACCTGCGCCAGTTGATCGTCCAGGCTGGGGAGCGCGGCATGCGCGTCATTCTCGAACTGGTGGTGCAACACACCAGCGACCAGCACCCGTGGTTCCTTCGGGCGCGACGGGACAAGGACAGTGTCTACCGGGATTACTACCTGTGGTCCGACACGCCGGTTGACGACGGCAACCAGCCGATCTTTCCCTCGGTGGAAGACAGTATCTGGCAGTGGGATGAGCAGGCAGGCCAATACTATCGGCATCTGTTCTATCGCCACGAACCGGACCTGAACCTGGCAAACCCGCGGGTCGTCGAGGAGATCGAGCGGATCATGGATCACTGGCTCGAACTGGGGATCGCCGGTTTTCGTCTCGATGCCGCTTCGCACCTGGTTGAGCAGGCCGGTGGCGGCGATGAAGAGCAAGGCGTCTGGGTGCTGGACCGATTCTATAAATGCATGACCCGCATCAACCCTGAGGGTGTGCTGTTGGGCGAGGTGGATGTCGAGCCGGAGCGCTACAGCCATTATTTCGGCACGGGCGAGCGCTTGGGCCTGGTGCTGGATTTCTGGGTGAACAACCACCTGTTCCTGGCCTTGGCCCGCGGCGAAGCCGAACCCCTGCAACGGGCCATCACCCGGCGGCCGGCACCGCCCGACGGCGCGAACTACGCGGTGTGGCTGCGCAACCACGATGAGCTCGACCTGGAACGCCTGAGCGAGCAGGAGCGCGAAGAAGTGATGCAGGCGTTCGCCCCGGAGCCGGACATGCGCTTGTATGGCCGAGGTATCCGCCGACGCTTGGCGCCGATGCTCGACGGCGATGTCCGGCGCCAGGCGTTGGCCCAGGCATTGTTGCTGTCGCTGCCCGGCACGCCGATCGTGCGCTATGGAGAGGAAATCGGCATGGGCGACGACCTGTCCCGCCCCGAGCGCCTGTCGGTGCGCACGCCCATGCAATGGAATGACCAGGCCAACGCCGGATTTTCCTCGGCCCAACGTTTGGCCGCACCGGTGATCGATGAAGGGCCGTTTGCCTATGCGCATTTGAACGTTGCAGGCCAACTGAAGGACTCCGAATCACTACTGAACCGGGCACGTCGTTTGTTGCTGACCCGCGCGGACCTGAACGAAGTCGGTGACGGCAAGGCGCAACTGCTGACGGTCGATCATCCCGCGGTGTTCGCCATCGCCCATGCCTGCGAGGCCACCTCGGTCATGCTGGCGAACCTCGGCAAGGAAACGGTCACCGTGCGATTGCGGGAAATGGACCTGGAGGGTTTCGAAGAAATGTTATCCGACAGTCCGTACCCGGCCACGACGCAATCGGGTCTGACGTTGCACGGGTACGGTTATCGGTGGTTCCGCCGCGTCGACTCAAAACAATAGCAGCACGACCGCCAGCAACCCGCCGACGGCGAACAACAGGGCCGACACTTGCGTCGAACTCAGGGCCAGGGCGGAGTCCCGCGCGCGACCGCTGAACCGCCCACGGGTACGATGCAAGGACTCCTGCGATTCGAACAGGTTATCCGGACGCTGAGGGTCGTCGTCCTCGTTGGTCAGCTGTCCTGAATAGGCGCTACGGGCCATCAAGCGATCGAGCAGCCCCGGCATCAGGCAAGTGCCGACGATGGCCTTGAGCGAGGCCGCGCCCAGCCACAATTCCCTGGGTGTGCGCTTGACCACGCTGAATACCGCCCGGGCGGCCACGTCCGGGTCATGAATCGGCGGCACGGGTTGCACGCGCTTGCCCAACTTGTTGCGCGCCCAATCGAACTGAGGCGTATTGATAGCGGGCAATTGCACCATGCAGACCTTGATGTCGCTGTGCTCGTGAAGCAGTTCGCAGCGCAAGGAATCGGTGAAACCTCGCACCGCGAACTTGGCCCCGCAATACGCCGCCTGCAGCGGAATGGCGCGATAGGCCAGTGCCGACCCCACCTGGATGATCACCCCGCGGTTGCGCCGGCCCATGATGTCCAGCGCCGCGAGCGTGCCGTGGACAGTGCCCAGGTAAGTCACCTCGGTTACCCGACGGATCTCCTCGGCGCTCAGTTGGCGGATCGGCGAAAACACCGTGACCATCGCGCAATTGACCCACACGCTGACCGGCCCCAATTCCCGCTCCATTCGCTGTGCCGCTTCAAACACCGCTTCGGCGTCGGCGACATCAACGCTGATCGCCACGCATGTTGCGCCCAGTTGCTTGAGTTCTTCTTCCGTGGCCGCCAAGGCTTGTTCGCCCCGGGCCAGCAGCCCGACCCGATAGCCTGAGACAGCGAATCGGTGTGCGGTCGCACGCCCGACGCCGGCGGTGGAACCACAGATCACCACCACAGGTGGGTTTCGCTCATCCATTGTGCTTGCTCCGCAGCTCCTACCAAGGGTCAGTGGGGTTGCGCGACGCCGCGCAGCAGGTTTGCGCTGACCTTGTCGGCGTTGCAACTGGCGACGTTGGCCAGCGAGACCATGCCCACCAGGCGCTTGTCACGGTTCACCACCGGCAGGCGGCGTTTTTCGATCTGGGCCATGTTCTTGGCGACGTGGTCGATTTCCTCGTCATCGAAGCAATAGCGCACCTCATCGCTCATGATCCGGCTGACCGGGGTGTCCATGTTCATGCCTTCGGCCATGGCCCGGATCACCAGGTCGCGGTCGGTCACCATGCCGGCCATGCGGTCGTTCTGATTGATCACCAGCGCGCCGATATCGGCCTGGCGCATGATCTGCGCGACTTCGCGCAGAGGGGTATCAGGCGAGATCGTGCGGACTTCCCGACTCATGATTTCATTGATTTTCATCGTTGAATCTCCTTCGTTTCGGGTTGGACAGCAAGCCACTGTCCGGCTGTCGCGGGTCACTTGTGCGGCCACCGGACTGGCTCCTCACTTATTGTGAAAATCGGGGCTGACGATGGTTCAGGATTTTTGCCGGCGGGTTTGAAGGGGTGCACTTTTATGAAGCCGCAGGTGGGTTGCCGCACCATCGCAAGGCAGATGGTGATGTTAGCGAAACGGTAGCCGGCGCCGGTCAGCTTGAGGTGGCAGGGCGGGCGTGTTCGCGGGCAGGCCCGCTCCCACAGGGGATTAGCGGTGGCTATGCGGCGGCAGATCGGCTGCGGATGAGGATTGGCACGCTCGCTGCAAGACGTTGTCCAGGCCCACCGCGAACACAATCGAGTGGGCAGCCCCGTCGGTCAACGAAGATCGAGTGCCAGCAGGCCGGGGATATTACGGTAGGTCAGGGCGCAGTCGCCGGATCGATACCGCACAGAACAGGCAAAGACGCCTGGAACCGCAAGGTTTCAGGCGTCTTTTTTTTGCTTCCAAAAAACCGTGATGGGCTTTTGTCGGGTGCTTTTATGAATTCCAACGTTGCTTCCCTGAACAAGCTGCAAACGCTGATCGTGATCGGCAATGGCATGGTCGGCCATCACTGCGTCGAGCAACTGATCGAGCGCGGTGCCCTCAATCATTACCGCGTGCATGTGTTCAGCGAAGAGCCGATGCGTGCCTACGACCGTGTGCATTTGTCCGAGTATTTCTCGGGCCGCGATGCGGAGTCGCTGGCCCTGGGCGAAGCCTCGTTGTACCAGACGCCCGGCGTCACGCTGCACTTGGGCGTGCCGGTGCTGGAAATCGATCGCCAGGCGCGCCAGGTTGTCACCGCCACCGAGCGCCTCGGCTACGACAAGCTGGTGCTCGCCACCGGTTCGTACCCCTTCGTGCCGCCGATCCAGGGCGCCGAAGGTGACTCATGCCTGGTCTACCGCACCCTTGAAGACCTCGACGCCATCCGCGCCGCCGCGAACGATGCCCGGCGTGGCGTGGTCGTCGGTGGTGGCCTGCTGGGCCTGGAAGCGGCCAATGCCCTCAAGACCCTTGGCCTGGAAGCTCACGTGGTGGAATTCGCCCCACGGCTGATGCCGGTGCAACTGGACGAGCAGGGCGGCCTGGCCCTCAAGGCGCGCATCGAAAAACTCGGTGTCGGCGTGCACCTGTCCAAGGGCACCCAATCCATCAGCGCCGGTGAGCAATACCGTTACCGGATGAACTTCGCCACCGACGACTTCCTGGAAACCGACCTGATCGTGTTTTCCGCCGGTATCCGCGCCCAGGATGCCCTGGCTCGCCAGTGCGACCTGCAGATCGGCCCGCGCGGCGGCGTGGTGATTGACGACCATTGCCAGAGCAGCGACCCGGACATCTACGCCATTGGCGAATGCGCGGCCTGGAACGGCAGCATCTTCGGCCTGGTCGCGCCGGGCTACCAGATGGCCCGCAATGTCGCGGCGCGCCTGTGCGGCGAGGCTGGCGAGGCGTTCACCGGCGCAGACATGTCCACCAAGCTCAAGCTGTTGGGCGTGGACGTCGGTTCCATCGGCGACGCCCATGGCAACACGCCGGGTGCGCGCAGCTTCCAATTCATCGACGAAACCAGCGCCAGCTACCGGCGCCTGGTAGTGGACGCCGACGGCAAGCGCGTGATCGGCGCGGTGCTAGTGGGCGACAACAGCTATTACGACACCCTGCTGCAATACATGCAGAACGGCATCGCCTTGCCCAAGGACGCCGCCAGCCTGATCCTGCCATCGTCCGAGGGCGCACCGACACTGGGCCCGGCCGCACTGCCCGAAGCGGCGACCATCTGCTCGTGCCACAACGTCACCAAGGGCTCGATCTGCGCGGCCATCGACGGCGGCTGCAGTGATCTAGGCCAGCTCAAGTGCGACACCAAGGCCGGTACCGGTTGCGGCGGCTGCGCGGCCCTGGTCAAGCAGGTATTCGAGCACGAGCTGATCGCCCGTGGCGTCAGCGTCGACAAGAGCCTGTGCGAACACTTCGCCTATACCCGCCAGGAGCTCTACGCACTGGTGCGGGTGGAAGGGATCATCAGTTTCGAAGAGCTGCTGGCCAAACACGGTCGCGGCCATACCGGTTGCGACCTGTGCAAGCCGGCGGTGGGTTCGATCCTGGCGTCGTGCTGGAACCAGCCGATCATGGACCCGCACCTGGTGCCGTTGCAGGACACCAACGACACCTTCATGGCGAACATGCAGAAGAACGGTACCTACTCGGTGGTACCGCGCATTGCCGGTGGGGAAATCACCGCCGACAAACTGATCGCCATCGGCGTCGTCGCGAAGAAATACGACCTCTACACCAAGATCACCGGCGGCCAGCGCATCGATCTGTTCGGCGCGCAGTTGCACCAGTTGCCGGACATCTGGGCCGAGCTGATCGAAGCCGGTTTCGAGACCGGCCACGCCTACGGCAAATCGACGCGTACGGTGAAGTCCTGCGTCGGCAGCACCTGGTGCCGCTACGGCGTGCAGGACAGCGTGCAGATGGCCCTGACCATCGAGGACCGCTACAAGGGCCTGCGCTCGCCGCACAAGCTCAAGTTCGCGGTGTCCGGTTGCACCCGTGAATGCGCCGAGGCGCAGAGCAAGGACGTGGGTGTGATCGCCACGGAGAAGGGCTGGAACCTCTACGTGGCCGGCAACGGCGGCATGCGTCCACGCCACGCCGAGCTGTTCGCCACCGACTTGGATGACGCCACGCTGATCCGCTACATCGACCGGTTCCTGATGTTCTACATCCGCACCGCGGACAAGTTGCAACGCACCTCGGTCTGGCGCGAGAGCCTGGAAGGCGGTCTGGACTACCTCAAGGACGTGATCATCCACGACAGCCTGGGCCTGGGCGCCGAGCTCGAAGCACAGATGCAACTGGTGGTCGACCGCTACGAGTGCGAATGGGCCAACGCCTTGAAGGATCCGGAAAAACTCAAGCGCTTCCGGACCTTCGTCAACGACAAGCGCGGCGATCCGGACGTCCACTTCGTCCGCGAACGCGGCCAGCGCCGGCCGGTGCATGCCGGCGAACTTCACCTGATTCCCGTCACCGAGGAGGTGCTCTGATGAGCCAGTCAAACGTCGTTCGTATCGCTCAAGAACCCGTCCAATGGCGCACCCTGTGCAGCCGCGAGGACCTGGTGCCCAATTCCGGCGTGGTTGCCTGGCATGACGGCCGCCAAGTGGCGCTGCTCTACCTGCCGGAGCATACAGACAAGCCGCTGTACGCCGTCGACAACCGCGACCCCAAGTCCGGCGCGAACGTCATCGGTCGTGGTCTGCTGGGCAGCATCAAGGGCGAACTGGTGATCGCCTCGCCGATGTACAAACAGCATTTCCGCCTGGAAGACGGCCATTGCCTGGAATATCCCGAACAGCGCCTGCGGGTCTGGCCGGTGCGGTTGAACGGGGATCTGGTGGAGATTGGCGCGGACTGACTCACTCCAGTGGATGAGTTGAAAAATGCATGAATACCTGTGGGAGCGAGCTTGCTCGCGATAGCGGTACGTCAATCACTATGGATGTGGCTGACCCGACGCTATCGCGAGCAAGCTCGCTCCCACACAGTAATTCGTTGACTGTCAGGCCTGGGTTCAAACATGCCTTTCGCTGAATGTGGGGATGGAAAATGAAAACCGCCGCTCAACTGGTAAAGCTCAAGAGTGTGCAGAACCGGCAGGTCCACAGCATCGCGCCGGACCAGACCGTGCTCGAAGCGCTGCAGATCATGGCCGATAGAAACGTCGGCGCGTTGCCGGTGATCGAGAACGGCCAGGTCATCGGCGTGTTCAGCGAGCGGGACTACGCGCGCAAGATGGTGCTCAAGGGGCGTTCGTCAGTGGGCACCACGGTACGCACCATCATGAGCGCGCCGGTCGTCACCGCCAGCAGCCAGCAGAGCATCGAACGCTGCATGGAAGTCATGACCGAGAGCCACCTGCGCCATCTGCCGGTGCTGGATGACGGCCAGTTGATCGGCCTGCTGTCCATCGGCGACCTGGTGAAGGAAGCGCTGGTCGAACAGGCGGACCTGATCCGCCAGCTGGAGCATTACATCCGCGGCCACTGAACCCACCCGTTGCAGGGAGGCACAGCTCTTGTGGCGAGGGAGCTTGCTCCCGCTCGGCCGGGCTGGCGCTCCAGTGCGCAGCGTCCGTAAGATTTTTGGGGCCGCTACGCAGCCCAGCGGGAGCAAGCTCCCTCGCCACGCTACGCTGACGGCTCGATGCGCTGGTCAGCCGTCCCTCGATGCTGGCGCAACAATTCGATCTGCTCGGCGGGAATCAATGTACGCAGCGATTTGTACAGGGCTCGGGTTTCCAGCAGATTCCAGACCCGCAGCATGGTTTCCAGGGCGTCGAGGGGCTTGCTGATGAAATCCCGGGCGCCTAATGCCAGGGCCCGCAGGCGAGTGTCGCGGGTGGCGTCGGCGGTCAGTACCAGGATCGGCAGATAGTCATTGGCCGGGATGCGCCGGTTGAGCTGCTCCAGCACGGCAAACCCGTCGAAGGCCGGCATGTGCAGGTCGAGGATGACCAGGTCGGGCTCGAAACTGTTGAACAGGTCGAGAGTGCGCAACGGCTCGGTGCTGCTCAGCACGTTGTGCAGCCCTTCACGGGCCAACAGTTGTTCCATCAGCTGAAGGTTGGGGCGCTGATCGTCGATAATCAGGATGCGCAGATCGCGATTCATGCGGACTCCGGTAAATAACGTTCAAGGTGGCCGAGGAAGGCCTGGATATGAATGGGCTTGGTCAGGATCGCCGTGGCGCCTGCCTCGCGCAGGGCGCGGTGAGTGAGGTCGCTGGCATCCGCGGTGATCATCAGCACCGGCGTGGACGCAGTTGCCGCCGACTGGCGCAACCGACGCAGGACTTCCAGCCCCTCCAGGTCCGGCAATGTCACGTCGAGCAGGATCAGCTGCGGCGCGTGCTGGCGCGCCAGGTCCAGGCCCAACTGGCCTTGCATGCTCGATAGCAGCTGGATGCCCGGGCGACGCTGCATCAGGGTTTCGATCAAGGCGAGGCTCGACAGGTTGTCTTCGATGCACAGGACCTTGCCGTCGAACTCGGTGCGCGGGCGGGTGATTTCCAACGCCGCCAATGGCGGCAACTGGGCGCCTGATACCTGGGCAGCGGGCAAGCGCAAGGTGAAGCAGCAGCCTTGTCCCGGTTCGCTAAGTACCTGAAGGCTACCCTGCATCATCTCCAGCAGGCTTTTGCTCAGGGACAGTCCCAGGCCTGTGCCTTCGACCTGCGGGTCGGCGCCCAGGCGTTCGAACGGCTTGAACAACTGGTCCAACTGTTCGGGGGCGATGCCGTGCCCGGTGTCGCTGACGGCAATGCCCACCTGTTGGTCCTCGACACTCACTTCGATACGCACCTCGCCGCCGGGCCGGTTGTACTTGATCGCGTTAGAGAGGAGGTTGAGCAACACCTGCACCAGGCGTTGGCGATCGGCAAGCACGCCACTGCCTTCGGGCAGCGCGGGCAGGGCGGCCAGATGAATTCCCGAATCCGCGGCCATCGGCGACACCAGCGTCAAGGCTTCGTGCAGCACGGTCGGCAGGGCGATTGGCTCGATGTTCAGGGGCAGCCGGCCGGCTTCGATCCGGGCGATGTCGAGCACTTCGTTGATCAACGCGAGCAAATGCTGGCCGGCGCGCAGGATGTGGCTGACCTGCGGGCGCTGGCCGGCGACCGAGTCCATGTCCAGCAATTGCGCGAAGCCGAGGATGGCGTTCAGCGGCGTGCGCAACTCATGACTCATGCGCGAAAGAAATTCGCTCTTGGCCCGGCTCGCGCTTTCCGCTTCCTCACGGGCGGTACGCAGGGCGATTTCAGCGGTGCGCCGGTCGGTGATGTCGCGGGTGATCTTGGAAAAACCACGCAGCGCGCCGGTGCTGTCGTATTGAGTGGTGATGACCACGCTGGCCCAGAAGCGACTGCCGTCCTTGCGGCAACGCCAGCCTTCTTCCATGTAATGGCCGTCGCGGGTGGCCTCGCGCAGGGCCATTTCGGGGTGGGCCGGGCACTCTTCGGCCAGATAGAAAAGCGAGAAATGCCGGCCGAGTACCTCCTGTTCGGTATAGCCCTTGATCCGCTCGGCCCCGGCATTCCAGGTGATCACATGGCCCTTGGCGTCGAGGGCAAAAATGCCGTAGTCCTTGACGCCATCGATGATCAGCCGCAGGCGTTCCTCGTTATCGCGCAGGGCGCGCTCGCGTTCGGCGAGCAACTGCCCGGCTTCCACCAGGCGAGTGCCCAACTGGCCGATTTCGTCCTTCTCCGGCGGTTGCGGCAACAATGGCTGGCCCAGCGCCAGGCGTTGGGCGTTGCCTTGCACCTGCTGGACCCGGGCGACAATGCCCTTGGACAGGAACAGCACCGCGACAATGGCCCCGAACAGCCCGCACACCGCCGCCAGCAACGTCGCGAACAGCAGCCGCATGCGCGTGGCCGACGCGGCGGCGCTGCGGTCGGCGAGCAGGGCATCCTCGCGGATGCGCATGGCGCTGATCTGCTCGCGCAGCACGTCGAGCACCTGTTTGTTTTCGATCAGGATCGCGGTGATGGCCGCGGTGTCGTCGGCCCTGCCGGTGCGCAACGCCTGCAACCCGGCAAGCTTTTCGGTAATCAGCGGGGTAATGGTCTTGAGGTGCTCGCGCATCCTCGCGTCACGGATATTGTGATCCAGGCGTTGCAATGCAGCCTGGATCCTCGGGGTGGCCTGTTCGTAGCCGGGCAGGAAATCTTCCCGCCGGGTCAGCAGGTAACCGCGCACGCTGGCCGCGGCCTCGGCCAGCAACGTGTGCACGGCCTGGATGTCGCCCTGGACCAGCAGCACCCGGCGCACATCCTCTTCGGCACGGGCCGTCTGGCGTTCGGTGATGTAGATCAGTACCAGCGACAGCAGCAGGACCACCAACGGCAGCGAGATCACCACCAACGCCTTGCCCCGTAACGGCAAGTCGGCCCATCTCCGGGCGGCCAGAAACCTCATGGCCATTGTCCGCTGGGCTGCGCCACCAGCCCCAGGGCTACGCCGCGCACCGCCGCCTGGGTCCGGTCGGCGGCGCCGAGCTTGCCGATGACCCGCTCCACATGCGCTTTGGCCGTGCCGGGGGCGATGCCGAGCTTTTCACCGATCTCACGATTACTGAACCCACCGGCCACCAGCCCGAGTACCTGGCGTTCGCGCGCGGTCAGGGCCTGGACGGGCGGCGCACCGTTGGCGCCGCGTTCGGCCATGCGGCGCAACAGGCGGGCGCTGACCGAACTGTTCAGTGCCTCTTCTCCCTGGGCGACCCGCCTGAGGGCCTGGAGCATTTCCTCGCGGCTGGCATCCTTGAGCAGATAGCCGACGGCGCCCGCACCGATGGCCGCTTCGAGGTGGTCGGGGCTGTCGTCCATGGTGAAGATCATCACTTTGATCTGCGGCTGGCGTTGTTGCAGGATGCGCGCCGCGCCGAGGCCGTTGAGCACGGGCATGCGGATGTCGAGGATGGCAATATCCGGCTGTAGCCGTTCGCACAGGTCGAGCGCTTCCTGGCCGTCGCAGGCCTGGCCGATGACTTCGAACCCTTCGGTACCGGCGAGCATGGAAATGAACCCGGTGCGGGTCACTTCGTGATCATCGGCCAACAGCAGGCGCAAGGGACGATTCATGGCTGTACTCCGTGGGCTGGCAACGGCACGCTGGCCAGCAATCGAGTGCCGCGGTCGGGTGCGCTACGACAGTTCAGCTGGCCACCCAGCAGGCTCGCGCGCTCCTGCATCGCGGCGAGGCCGAGGTGGCGGGTGCCATTGGTCTCGATGGGTTGTTCCAAGGCGAAGCCGCAGCCATCATCCTCGACCCGCAGCCAAGCCTGGCCGTCTCGCACCGCCAGCCCGAGGGAAACCTGATTGGCCTGGGCGTGCTTGAGAATGTTGTTGATGCCTTCCTGGGCGATGCGAAACAGCGCAATCTCGGTATTACCCGGCAGGCGCGCGATGCTGTGCTCGACCCAATCGACCCGGAGCCCGGCGTCACGCAGACGATCGGCCTCCTTGTCGACGGCTTTGTACAAGCCGAAATCGTCGAGCACATGCGGACGCAGGCCGCCGATCAGTTGCCGACCTTCGCCGACGCAGCCCTGGGCCAGTTCGAGAATGCCCCGCAGTTCATCGGCCAGCGCCGCCGGCAAAGGCGGGCAGCGACCGGCGAAGCCCTGGAGGCGTTGATGCAAGCCGGCGAGGTTCTGCGCGAGGCCATCGTGCAGGTCATAGGCGACGCGCTTGCGCTCGTCCTCCTGGGCGCTGAACAACCGATGGACCAGCTCGGACATGGTCCGCTCGCGGGCCTGGAGCGTTTGCAGCAGGCGGCTGTTCTCCAGGTGCGCCGCCAACAGCGTGGCCAGCAATTGCAGCGATTCGATGTCTTCATTGTCAGGGGCGCCCAAGGGCACGCTGTTGCCCAATAGCAGCGCGCCGAACGCAACGCCGTTGGACCCGCGCAGAGGGATCCGCAGGATCTGCGGCAACGGCGTGCCGGGGCGATCCATCCACTGCGAAGCAGGCGAGGGCGGTTGGGCCAGCTCGGCGAGCAGCTCGAGGCGTTCGCCGCTGCCGTGGCTGGCGACGGTTTGCAACTGGCTGTCAGCGTTCCATTCCAGCAACAGACCGTGATCCATGGCGACGAACGCGCACGCACGTTCCACCGCGCGTTGGCGCATCTGCGCCAACGGCAGGCGGGTCAGTTCGTGCCCGGTGCCCAACAACAGGCCCAGGCGCGCCGCCCGGCTTTGCGACTGGCGGTACTGGGTGCGGATCGCCAAGGCGCTGCCAGGGTCATGGGGTGGGCTTTGCATGGGGAACTCCAGCGTGGAAGGGGAAACCGGCGCGGTTGGTGATGGTTTCATTAAACCCTGTGATCGACACCCGGCCTATCTGCCGAATGGCATAGGCGATCGGCACCGGTTGGCCGATGGCGACGCTTGCGAAGGCCGGCACAGTGGGCTCATTGAAACCCAAAGGAACGCTACGATGAAAATGAAAACCTGTGCCATTGCCGCTTTTCTCCTGCTGGGCGCACCCCTTGCCCAAGCGCTTGAGACCACGCCGTTTGTCTACAGCACCGTGGCCGAGCAGCCGCAGAACGCCAACGACCGTGAAATCGCCGGGCTGTTCGACCGCTGGAACGCTGCGTTGAAGACCGGCAGCGCCGTCGCGGTCACCAGCCTGTACGCCCCGGATGCGATTCTGCAACCGACCGTCTCCAACAAGGTGCGCAGTACCCCGGCGCAGATCCAGGACTATTTCGTGCACTTCCTGGCGGCCAAGCCGGTCGGGGTGATCAACTACCGGGAAATCCGTCACCTGGGGCCTGACGCGGCGATGGACAGCGGAGTCTATACCTTTACGCTGACCCAGACCGACGGTTCCAAGCGGGAAGTGCAGGCGCGCTATACCTTCCTTTACGAGCGACTCGACGGCCAGTGGAAAATCATCAACCATCACTCGTCGGCCATGCCGGAAGTACCGAAGACCCTGCAGGCCAGCCACTGACGGCAGGCAATATACGGCGCGCCCTGGGTGTCCAAGGGCGCCTGCTTCGCCAGACGTTTTGACCGTCGATGAATTAAAGCCTTGGATTCACCTGGGAACATTAATTAGAATCAGTCTCATTTAAGATATTCTTGCCCAGGGCCACTTCACATGCTTGATGCAGCTAAGCCGGCGGAGCACGCCCTCGACGCGTTATACCGTGATCATGGCGGTTGGCTGGAAGGCTGGCTGCGACGGCGCATGGGCAATGCCTGGGATGCCGCCGACCTGCGCCAGGATACGTTCCTGCGCGTACTGTCCAGCGCCCAGTCGCTGGCCGACCTGCATGAACCGCGCGCCTACCTGTTGACGGTGGGCAAGCGCTTGTTGAGCAATTTCTACACGCGCCGCCATCTGGAACAGGCTTATCTCGACGCGTTGGCCAGCCTCCCCGCCGAATGCGTGCCGTCTCCAGAGCAGCGGTGGCTGCTGCTGGAAACCCTGCAGGCCCTGGACGAGTTGCTCGACGGCCTGCCGCCGGTGGTGCGTCGGGCGTTCCTGTGGAGCCAGCTCGAAGGCCTCGGTTACCGCGAGATCGCCGAGCGCCTGCAAGTCTCCGAACGCACGGTGAAGCGTTATATGGCCCAGGCCTACGAACATTGCCTGTTGGTGGACTTCTGATGCGCCAGGCTCCGTCGGCCGAAGCCCGTGAAGTCGCCCGGGCGGCGGCCCGCTGGCTGGCGCTGATCGAGTCAGGCGCCGATGAATTCGATCATGGCGCGCTGCAGCGCTGGCGCGAAAGCAAGGCCGAGCACGAAGCGGCCTGGCAGAAAGCCCAGCGCCTGCGCCAGCGGTTTGCCGAGGTGCCGTCATCGTTGGGCCTGGCCACCCTGGATCGTCCCGCACTGGCCCGTCGCAGCGTACTCAAGCGCGCGTTGGGTGTCGCCGCGCTGGTACCGACCGCGTGGTTGCTGGGACGTGAACTGCCGCTGGACGCCTGGCGCGCCGACCTGCACACCGCCACCGGGGAACGCCGTCGGTGGACGCTGGCCGGTGGCGACGTTTTGCAGTTGAACACCGACAGCGCTGTGGACCTTGACCTTGAGGCGCGCCGCTTGATGCTGCTGCGCGGCGAGATCGCCCTGAAAGTCGTCGACGTCCCCTTGGCGGTCCAGCTGCCCTACGGTGAGGTGAGCGTCGGCCGAGGCGAAGTCTGTATTCGGCTGGATCAACGCAACTGCCGGGTTTCGGTAGTCAGCGGCGCGGTGCAACTGCAACCCGCGCAAGGGCCAGCGCGGAGACTCGAAGAAGGCCAACAGGTCGACCTAAGTGCCACTGGCGCGGCTGCGACCAGCACCTTCGACGCCGGGCAGATGGGCTGGCGTGAAGGCGTGCTCGTGGCGCAGAACCAGCCGCTGGGGGATTTCCTTCGGGAGCTGGACCGCTATCGCCCCGGCGTGTTGCGCTGGGACGAAGGGCTGGAAGCGCTCCGCGTCACCGGCAGCTTCCGTCTGGAAAACACCGACCGGATCCTCGCGCTGCTCTCGGCCAGCCTGCCGCTTGAGGTGCACATGCGTACCCGCTATTGGGTCACCTTGACGCCGCGAAAAAATATCGTCTGAAGCCTGTCCCCTTTTTTTGTCTCGCTTGTCATTCAAGGCAACTGAACAAAAAACGAGAGTTGCTCCAATGCCCGCAGCAGTATCTTTACGTTTTCGTCCGGCCCTTGCTGGCTGGCGCCCGTTGCTGAACCTGAGCCTCATGCTGAGCCTGAGCTCCGGTGCGTTTTTCATCCCGCCCAGCCAGGCCGAGGAAAGCGCCCGGCGCAGCTATCAGGTTCCCGCCGGCAGCCTCGGCGCCGCGCTGACCCGGTTCGCCGGCCAGGCTGGCGTCAACCTCTCGGTGGACCCGGCCCTGGTGAGCGGTCGCAACAGTGCCGGGCTCGCTGGCGAGTTTGGCGTGGAGGAGGGTTTTGCCCGGCTGCTGCAGGGTTCTGGCCTGCAGCTGCAGCCAGTGGGGGAGCAGGCCTACATGCTCACTCCTGCGGCGCAAGGCAGCAGCCTGCAGCTGGCGCCGACCTCGATTTTCGGCGCCACCGGCGCGACGCAAGGCGATCCCTACGCAGGGGGGCAGGTGGCACGGCGTGGATCCCAGGGCTTGCTCGGCTCCCGTGACTTCATGGAAACGCCGTTCAGCATGACCACCTACACGGGGGAGACGGTCAAGAATCTGCAAGCACGGACCCTCGGTGACCTGGTCGCCAGCGATCCCTCGGTGCGCGCCACCAACCCGGCGGGCGGGCGTTATGAGCAATTCACCATTCGTGGCTTGAGCCTGTTCAACAGTGACGTGGCCTACAACGGCCTTTATGGCGTGCTGCCGACTTATACAATCGACATGGAGATGGCCGATCGCGTCGACATCCTCAAGGGCCCGACCCAACTGATCAATGGGATCTCGCCGCGAGGCAGCGTCGGCGGCGGGATCAACATAGTGCCCAAGCGGGCCACCGACACGCCGATCACGTCCCTGACCGGCAGCTACGCCTCCGACAGCCAGCCCGGCGCTGCCGTGGATGTCGGCCGCCGTTTTGGCGAGGACAACCAGTTTGGCGTGCGTTTCAACGGCGTCAAGCAGGCCGGCGACACCGACTGGGATCATCAGCGCGTGGATCGCCAGATGGCCGTGCTGGGCCTGGATTTTCGTGGCGAGCGCCTACGTCTTTCTACCGATATAGGCCACACCGAGCGTGACACCGACGCACCGCAGGAGCGCGTCCAGGTCGGCGCCGCCGCGCCGGTGCCGCACGCCAGCGATGTGCGACGCAATTACGCGCAGCATTGGAGCAAGGCGCGTACCGAGGACACCTTCGGCGCTGTGAACGGCGAATTCGACGTCAGCGATTCGGTCATGCTCTACGGCGGTGTCGGGGCGCGTAAAAGCAACCACGACTTTCTGCGGCACAACGTGTCGGTCACTAATGCGGCCGGCGATTTCACCGTGTCGCCCCGCGACTTTACCCGGGACGAGAATGTGCGGACGGCCAATGCCGGGGTGCGCAACTGGTTCCAGACCGGCCCGGTGAGCCATGAGCTGAACCTGGCGGCCAGTTATTTCTACATGGATTTCGAGAACGGCGGCGCCCGTTATGCCAACGGGCGCAGCAACCTCTATGACCCGGTGCCGACACCGACGCCGAACACCCCCACACGGCCGGACCCGAAGGTCTACACCGAGAACCACTTCAGCGGCGTGGCGCTGTCCGACACCCTGGGTTTCTTCGATGACCGCCTGCTGCTGACCCTTGGCGCCCGCTGGCAGCGGGTGGAAGTAGATGACTGGTCCGATGGGATCAAAGGTCCCACCGCCTATGACGAGGAAAAAGTCTCGCCGTCGGGCGGCATCCTGTTCAAGGCCACCGACAAGCTGTCCCTCTACGCCAACTACATGGAAGGCCTGAGCCAGGGCAAGATCGCGCCGACGTCCTCGGACAACAGCGATGAAATCTTCCCGCCGTTCATCAGCCGCCAGGTCGAGGTTGGCGCCAAGTACGATGCCGGCGCGCTGGCCGTTACCGCCGCCGTGTTCCGGATCAAGCAACCGGCCTATGCCACCGACGCCACGACCAACGTCTTCGGCCCGAACGGCAAGCGCGAGAACACCGGCGCGGAAGTCAGCGTATTCGGTGAACCGGTCAAGGGATTGCGCCTGCTCGGTGGCGTGATGTACATCGACAGCGAACTGACCGACACCACCAACCCAGCGTTTGACGGCAACCGCGCGCCGGCGACACCGGAGTACAACGTCAACCTGGGCGCCGAATGGGACGTGCCGACTGTGCAGGGGTTGACCCTGACCAGCCGCGGCATCTATTCCAGCTCGCAGTACCTGGACCCGTCCAATACCAAGGAAATCGATTCCTGGGAGCGGTTCGACGTCGGTGCGCGGTATGCCTTCAAGGTCGATGACAAGCACATCACCTTGCGCGCCAATATCGAGAACGTGGCGGACAAGCGCTATTGGAGCTCGGCCGGGGCTTCGGACGACAGCGAGCCGGGGCTGACCCTGGCGACGCCGCGCACTTACCTGGTGTCGGCGACTGTCGATTTCTGATTGGAGTTGCTGTTTATCCAACATCTTCATTGAATGACCCGCCGCCATCGCGAGCAAGCTCGCTCCCACAGGGGATTTCCGGCGGCCATTAAATAGATGGTCCAACTGTGGGAGCGAGCCTGCTCGCGAAGAGGCCGGTACGTTCAACATCTTCATTGACTGTGCTACCGCTTTCGCGAGCAGGCTCGCTCCCACAGGGAATGCAATGGCATTTTTAAAAAACGATATCAGCCGTCGCGAAACAGGTCGTGGGCATCCAGCAGCCGCCAGGCGATTTCAGGCCGTTTCTCCAGCCCTCGACGAATCGCCGCCGGAATCGACTGGCGGATCTTGCGGCACAGGCCTGGCTGCTCCTGGAATTCGATAGCGATGCCGCGCATGGTCCGCACTTCGTTGTAACCCGGCTCGATGGTTACCCGTACGCCGAGGTTTTCATACAACCGCTGCTGCAACCGTTCAAGCTCGTCCAGGCTCTGGATGTTTTCCAGTCGCTCAAGCAGGCGTTTTTCTTCCTGACGATTCAGGCAAAGGATGCGCAAATCGCTGCCTGGCGTTTGCAGCAACGCATCACGCCCGCAATCACAGACGCCGGGCGGGCAGGGGGGACGGATCGGCATCGACGCGGTCATGGGCTCCACAAGGTCTGCGACACAACAAAACCGCCTTTGGGCGTATGGGCGACCCCGGCAATGTGATGCCTCGCGGCGCGCTGGTCAACCCTCCAGGGGGGCCGCTTGTCCGCGTCTGAATCGGGTCCGCTCGTCTGTTTTGCCGCGATCCGATCAAATTTTTCAGCGCCGGAAGGGCTCAAGAAGACAAACACGTCGCGGCTCGCTCCGACAACTGGGCCGCTCCCGGAAAAAGGAGAACCCATCGTATGCAACCCGATCCGTCCACCTTACCGCTGCTGGAAGAATTGCTGATGGCCCGTGGGCCCGGCGGGCAGGAGCATGAAGTGCGCGACATCTGCCGACGGGAACTGGAACCGCATTGCGATGAGAGTTGGGTCGACCCGGCCGGTAATGTCATTGGCCTGATCAAGGGCACACGCCCGAGCGGCAAGGCGAACCAGCCTATCCGGATCATGGCGCACCTGGACGAAATCGCCATGCTGGTCAAACGCATCGAGCCGGACGGCACGTTGCGCGTGGTGGCCCTGGGCGGCGCCAATCCGATCAATTTCGGGGTATGCCCGGTGGACATTCTCGGCGACCGGGATTTCATTCCCGGCGTGCTGTCGTTCGGGTCGATGCACAGCACCGGTGAAACCCATCAGGGCGCCGATGTGCTGTCGGGGAACGTCAATTGGGGCGATGTCCATGTGATCACCCGGTGCTCCGGTGAGCAGCTGCAAGCGCACGGCGTGCGGCCCGGTACCCGGGTAGTGCTGAGCCAGCATTGGCGACGTCCGTTCCGGGTCGGCGATGCCATCGCGGCGCATTTCCTCGACGACCGCGCGCCGATGGTCGCGACACTGCAAGCCGCAAGGTTATTGGCTGAGCGCCGCGAAGAACTGGCAAACGACGTTTATTTCGTCTTCACCACGCAAGAGGAAGAATCCAATGCCGGTGCGCTTTATGCCGCCAGCCATCTGCCGGGGGATGCCACGGTAGCGGTTGAAGTGGGCCCGATCATTTCCGAATACGCTACCCGACTGAGCGTCGATCCGATCATCAACACTGGCGATAAAAACGGTTGCTACAACCGCGAGATCGTCGACCAGCTGTACCAGGCCGGCAAACGTCGCGGGTTGACGCCTCAGTTCGCGCTGCTGGTGGATTTTGCCAGTGACGCCAGCGCGATCATGAGCAGCGGCGTGTCGGCCCAGGGTGGCTGCATTGCCATCCCGACTGAAAACACCCACGGTTACGAGCTGATCCTGGAAGGAAGTATCGAGGCCTGCGCGGTAACGTTGCTGGAATTCCTGCTGGATCGCGGCCACAACTGACACGCCAAAAATCCCTGTGGGAGCGAGCCTGCTCGCGAAAGCGGTTTGACAGCCGATGATGGCCCCTTCGCGAGCAGGCTCGCTCCCACAAGAACGGGTGTTACAGCCCCAATTCGGACAGCCCCGGATGATCATCCGGACGACGACCTAGCGGCCAATGGAATTTACGCTCGCTTTCCTTGATCGGCAGGTCGTTGATGCAGGCGTAGCGATTGCACATCAAGCCGTTCTCGTCGAACTCCCAGTTTTCGTTGCCGTAGGAGCGGAACCAGTTGCCTGAGTCGTCGTGCCATTCATAGGCGTAACGCACGGCGATGCGGTTGTCGGTGAACGCCCAGAGTTCCTTGATCAGCCGGTAATCCAGCTCCTTGGCCCATTTACGGGCCAGGAAGGCCTTGGCTTCTTCCCGGCTATGGACGAACTCGGCGCGGTTACGCCACTGGGTGTCGAGGGTGTAGGCCAGCGATACCTTCTGCGGATCGCGAGAGTTCCAGCCGTCTTCGGCCAGGCGAACTTTCTCGATCGCTGTTTCACGGCTGAACGGCGGCAGCGGCGGGCGAACTTCAGCAGAGGACGACATGGTTAATCTCCCGATAAATGAAGGATGAATTGCACTATTGCCTGTCTCAACGGCAGTCTGTCTCAACGACGGTCTTGCGATACGCGTGTTGCTTATTCGATAGCCAGCAGGGTTTTCAGAACGTGCTGTGCCTGATCGGCTGCATTGTGATCGCCCATGACCAGTGCAACGGTGATGGCCCCATCGATCAGGATAAGCAGCTTCCCCGCCAGCACTTGCGGTTGCTCGATGCCTTGATCGCTGCACAGGCGGGTTACATAGTCGAGCAGCTTCTGCTTGTGCATCTTTGCCACCTGGCGGACCGGGTCCTGCGGGTCGCCGGTTTCGCCGCTGGTATTGATGAAGGCGCAACCGCGAAAACCTTCGCTGTCAAACCAGCCCTTGAGCACCGGAAACAGGCTCAGCAACCGCGCGAGCGGCGTCGGCGCCTTGTCCACTTCGCTGCTGAACCAGTGCATCCAGCGTTCATCGCGGCGCTTGAGGGCGGCGACAACCAGGTCCTCCTTGTTGGCGAAGTAGCGGTAGATGCTTTTCCTCGAGACGCCGGCGGTTTTCACCAGGAGATCCATGCCGGTGGCGGCGATGCCACTTTTGTAGATCAACTTTTCGGCGACATCGAGGATGATGTCGCGTGTTTCATTGCTAGTGATTTCGTTCATGGATCGAACAGTAGAACGATCGTTCTCCTTGGTCAAATGTTTTTTCGTCGCGAAGGGGAGGCCCAAACCCGCGCGTCATGGTGTAAGCTCATCCGTTCTTCGGATTCGACCTTTTGCGAGCCCTATGCCGTCGCTTTTCAAACGCTCCCTGCTGCCCAAGCTGCGCAGCTTTCCACTCACCGCCGAGGCTGTGACCATCCTCGACGGCGCCGCCGAGTTTCGCCGTTGCCTGCTGGAGAAAATTGCCCAGGCGACCCAGCGCATCTACATCGTCGCGCTCTACTTGCAAGAGGACGAGGCTGGCCAGGAAATTCTTGACGCCTTGCATGCCGCCAAAGCCGCGCGGCCCGAGCTGGACATCGCCGTGGTGGTGGACTGGCTACGGGCCCAGCGCGGCCTGATCGGCGCCAAGAAGCAGCCGGGCAACTCGGCGTGGTACCAGCAGCAGACCCGCGTCCATGACAGCGAAGTGCCGATCTACGGCGTGCCGGTGCAGACTCGCGAGCTGTTCGGCGTGCTGCACTTGAAAGGCTTTGTGATCGATGATTGTGTGCTCTACAGCGGCGCGAGCCTGAACAACGTCTATCTGCACAAGTTCGAAAAATACCGCTACGACCGATATCACCTGCTGCAGAACAGCGCGCTGGCCGATTCGATGCATCATCTGGTGCAACATGGCCTGATCGCATCCAGGGCGGTGCATCGCCTTGACCTGCCGAACCTGCCCAGCACCCGCAGCTTGCGCAAGGACATTGGGGACCTGCGCAGCCGCCTCAAATATGCAACCTATGACACCACGGCTGGCAGCCTCGACAAGGACGGGCTGTCGGTGAGCCCGCTGCTGGGCGTCGGCAAGAATAATCCGCTGAGCAAGGTGATCAGCGAGCTGATCGCCAGCAGCCGTCAGCAACTGACCATCTGCACGCCCTATTTCAACCTGCCGCTGGCCGTGACCCGGGACATCAACCGTGCCCTGGCGCGCGGGGTACGGATCGACATCATCGTCGGCGACAAGACCGCCAACGATTTTTATATCCCGCCCAGCGAGCCGTTCAAGATCATTGCGGCGTTGCCCTATCTGTACGAGATCAGCCTGCGCCGCTTTGCCAAGCGGCATCAGCGCTACATCGACAGCGGGCAGTTGAACCTGCGTTTGTGGCGCGACGGTGATAACACCTACCACCTCAAAGGCATGTGGGTCGACGAGCGCTACACCTTGCTCACCGGCAACAACCTCAACCCGCGGGCGTTTCGCCTGGATCTGGAAAATGCCCTGTTGCTCGACGATCCCAAAGGGGAGTTGCTGGGGCCGCGGCAGGCTGAACTGGAGCGGATCTATCAACACACCCGGCGGATCGAACGCTACCTGGACCTGGAGACCCTGCCGGACTATCCCGCCGCGGTGAGCAAGTTTCTGAAACGGGTCAGCCGGGTGCGAATAGAGCGACTGCTTTACCGGATCCTGTGAACCGCCGCGCCATGTCGGAAAAAGACACCATCTCCATCCAGCTGGTGCGCGAGGCGCTGCTGCAAAGCTGCGCCCCTGGAGCCGCCACCGAAGAAGTCCTGAGCAAGGTCGGTATCGACCCCGCATGGCTCGACGAGCCCCAGGCGCGCGTGCCGGCCCATGCCTATGCGCGACTCTGGCGCCTGCTGGCAAGGCGGCTGGATGACGAGTTCTTCGGCATGGACCCGCGCAAGCTCAAGTCCGGCAGCCTGGCCTTCCTGTGCCAGTGCGCCATGGCCCAGCCGACGTTGGCGACCGGGTTGACGGCGGGGCTGGGTTTCCTCTCCTTGATGCTTGAACACCTGCCGGCGCAGTGGGTTCGCCAGCAAAGCCTGGCGGAAATCGTCCTGCTCGAAGACGACCAGGACCCGCGCCGGGCCTTTACCTATTTCACCTATTGGATGATCGTCCATGGCGTGGCCTGCTGGCTCGCCGGGCGGCGCATTCCAATCCTGTCCGTCGAGTTGCGTTGCCCGGCGCCGGATTTCTGCGATGACTATCGCGTGATGTTCTCGCAGAACCTGCGCTTCGACCGGCCCCGTACGCGGATGATCTTCTCCGCCGACTGCCTGGACCTGCCCATCCGCCGCAGTCCGGAGGAGCTCAAGCGCTTCCTGGCCCAGGCCCCGGCGAACATCCTGGTCAAATACCGCGACCCGCAAAGCCTCGCCAGCCGTATCCGCCATGATCTGCGCCAGCTGCCCGCCGAGCAATGGCCGGAAACCGAGGCCCTGGCTCAACAACTCTGCGTTTCCGCATCGACCCTGCGCCGCCGCCTGGCGGATGAGGGCCAGACTTACCAAGGCCTGAAAGACAGCGTGCGCAAGGAACTGGCGATCGCCTGGCTGGCCGAGCCCTCCATCAGCTTCGTCGAAATCGCCGCGCGGCTGGGTTTTGCCGATGCCAGCTCGTTCTACAAGGCGTTTCGCAAGTGGTCCGGGTCCAATCCGGGGCACTATCGCAGCCTGATTCTCAACGAGGCTGACTGATCCGGATTCCTGGTTGACTGGGCTGCCCTCTTCGCGAGCAGGCTCGCTCCCACATGGGACGGTCAATTTTCAATGTGGGAGCGAGCCTGCTCGCGAAGAGGGACCTCACTGACAACACACCCCCCGAACCATGGCCAAACCAGTCAAGCAACTTGAAAGCTTTGACCATTGCCCCGCAGCCCCTTCGGCGCGAGTATTTCCCTGCTATTCACGGTTCCCCCACCAATAAAAAGTACAGAGGGATTCTGGTCATGCGCAATTATTCGTCCGCCACGTCGCAGTTCGATTACCTGCACACCGCCAATGCCGCTTTGCACGGTTCGCTCGAGGCGCTTAATGCCTGCGTGGAATGTTGCGACCGGCATGCCTTGCCGGGGCGCATTGCCTTGTTTTGGGAGGGGCGTGACGGCAGCGATGCGACGTGGACTTACCGTGACCTGCAGGACAACGCCGCGCGTTTCGCCAACTTCCTGCGCGCCCAAGGTGTTGGCAAGGGTGACAAGGTCGCCGGCCTGCTGCCGCGCAACGCCGAACTGCTGATCGTGGTGCTCGCCACCTGGCGTATCGGCGCGGTTTACCAGCCCCTGTTCACCGCATTCGGACCCAAGGCCATCGAGCACCGCCTCGGCAGCTCCGGCGCGCGTGTGGTGGTCACCGACGCCAGCAACCGGCCCAAGCTCAACGAAGTGCTCGGGTGCCCCACCATCGTTACGGTCGGCGGGGCGAAGGGCCAGGGCATCGTCCGCGGCGACTACAGTTTCTGGGCCGAACTGGCCAACCATTCCGACCAGTGCGAACCGCTGATGCTGACCGGCGAAGATCCGTTCCTGCTGATGTTCACCTCCGGCACCACCGGGCCGGCAAAGGCGCTGTCGGTTCCGCTCAAGGCCATCGTCGCGTTCCAGAGCTACATGCGTGACGCCGTGGATTTGCGTCCCGAAGACGCGTTCTGGAACGTCGCTGACCCGGGCTGGGCCTACGGCATCTATTTCGGCGTGACCGGGCCTCTGGCGCTGGGGCATCCGATCACCTTCTACGATGGTCCCTTCACGTTGGAAAGCACCTGCCGGGTGATCAACAAATACGGCATCAGCAACCTGGCGGGCTCACCAACGGCCTACCGTTTGCTGATCGCTGGCGGCGAGCAGTTCGCCCGCTCGATCAAGGGCAAGCTGCGCATCGTCAGCAGCGCCGGCGAGCCGCTGAATCCGGAAGTGATCCGCTGGTTTGCCGACAACCTGAACGTGGTGATCCATGACCATTACGGCCAGACCGAGCTGGGCATGGTGCTGTGCAACCACCACGGCCTCGACCACCCGGTGCATTTGGGCGCGGCCGGTTTTGCCTCGCCGGGCCACCGCATCGTGGTGCTGGATGAAGATCAACGGGAGTTGGGGGTAGGGCAGCCAGGCATCCTTGCCGTCGATCGCAGCCAGTCGCCGATGTGCTGGTTCGCCGGTTACGAAGGCGGGCCGACCAAGGCGTTTGTCGGCGATTATTACTTGAGTGGCGATACCGTCGAATCCAACCCCGACGGCAGCATCAGCTTCGTCGGCCGCAGCGATGACGTGATCACCACGTCCGGCTATCGCGTTGGCCCGTTCGACGTGGAAAGCGCGCTGATCGAGCACCCGGCCGTGGTGGAAGCCGCGGTCATCGGCAAACCCGACCCTGAGCGCACCGAGCTGGTGAAAGCTTTTGTGGTGCTCAGCGCTCAGTACCGCGCAGCGCCGGAGCTGGCCGAAGAATTGCGCCAGCATGTGCGCAAGCGCCTGGCGGCCCATGCGTACCCCCGTGAAATTGAATTTGTCAGCGACTTGCCGAAGACCCCCAGCGGTAAGTTGCAGCGCTTTATCTTGCGCAACCAGGAGATCGCCAAGGCTCAAGAGGCCTTGGCGCAGAACGTTTCAGCTTGAATCCAAGGAAACCATGATGCAGATCGACAACAAGATTTTTCTCGTCAGCGGCGGTGCTTCCGGCCTCGGCGCGGCCACCGGCGAAATGCTCGTCAAGGCCGGCGCCAAGGTGATGCTGGTCGACCTCAACGCCGATGCGGTGGCCGCCCAGGCGCAAAAGCTCGGTTGCCGGAGCGTGGTCGCCGACATCAGCGACGAAGCGGCAGCCGAAGCAGCAGTCAAGTCCACGGTGGATGCGTTCGGTGGCTTGAATGGCCTGGTCAATTGCGCCGGCATCGTGCGCGGCGAGAAGATCCTCGGCAAGAACGGCCCTCATGCGCTCGCCAGTTTCAGTCAGGTGATCAACGTCAACCTGATCGGCAGCTTCAATCTGCTGCGCCTGGCTGCAGCGGCCATTGCCGAAACCGAGGCCAACGCCGACGGCGAACGCGGCGTGATCATCAATACCGCCTCGGTAGCAGCCTTCGACGGTCAGATCGGCCAGGCTGCCTACGCGGCGTCCAAGGGCGCGATTGCCAGCCTGACGCTGCCAGCCGCCCGTGAACTGGCACGCTTCGGTATCCGCGTGATGACTATCGCGCCAGGGATCTTCGAAACGCCGATGATGGCCGGCATGACGCCGGAAGTACGTGACTCCCTGGCCGCCGGCGTGCCGTTCCCGCCGCGCCTGGGCAAACCCGCCGAGTACGCCGCGCTGGTCCGGCATATCATTGAAAACAGCATGCTCAACGGCGAGGTGATCCGTCTCGACGGAGCCTTGCGCATGGCCGCCAAATAGAGGATTTATCATGTCCAACGATCCGATTGTCATTGTCAGCGCCGTCCGCACCCCGATGGGCGGCTTCCAGGGCGAACTGAAAAGCCTCAGCGCGCCGCAGCTGGGTGCTGCCGCCATCAAGGCCGCCGTGGAGCGGGCCGGCATTTCGCCGCAGGCGGTTGAAGAAGTGCTGTTCGGTTGCGTGCTTGCCGCAGGCCAGGGCCAGGCACCGGCACGCCAGGCGGCGCTGGGCGCCGGGCTCGACAAGTCGACCCGCTGCACCACCCTCAACAAGATGTGCGGTTCAGGCATGGAAGCGGCGATCCTCGCCCACGACATGCTCGTCGCCGGCAGCGCCGAAGTGGTGGTGGCTGGCGGTATGGAAAGCATGTCCAACGCGCCGTATCTGCTCGATCGTGCCCGCAGCGGCTTGCGCATGGGCCATGGCAAGGTGCTCGACCATATGTTCCTCGACGGCCTCGAAGACGCCTACGACAAGGGCCGCCTGATGGGCACTTTCGCCGAAGACTGCGCCGAGACCAACGGCTACAGCCGTGAAGCCCAGGATGCCTTCGCCATCGCGTCCACCACCCGTGCCCAGCAGGCGATCAAGGACGGCAGCTTCGACGCCGAGATCGTGCCGGTGCAGGTCATGGTCGGCAAGGAACAGGTCACCATCCGTCACGACGAGCAGCCGCCCAAGGCGCGGATCGACAAGATCGCCACGCTCAAGCCGGCGTTCCGCGACGGTGGTACGGTGACGGCGGCCAACGCCAGCTCGATTTCCGATGGCGCCGCCGCCCTGGTGCTGATGCGCCAGAGCCAGGCGCAGCAGCGCGGTCTGAAACCGCTTGCGGTAATTCACGGCCACGCCGCGTTCGCCGACGCCCCGGGCCTGTTTCCCACGGCACCGATTGGTGCGGTGAAAAAACTGATGGGCAAGACCGGCTGGTCGCTGGGCGACGTCGATCTGTTCGAAGTCAACGAAGCTTTCGCCGTGGTCGGCCTGGTGACGATGGACAAGCTGGAAATCCCCCATGACAAGGTCAACGTCCACGGCGGCGCCTGTGCCCTGGGCCACCCGATCGGCGCATCCGGCGCGCGGATCCTCGTGACGCTGCTCTCGGCCCTGCGCCAGAAAGGCCTCAAGCGCGGTGTCGCGGCGATCTGCATCGGCGGCGGCGAAGCCACGGCCATGGCCGTTGAATGCCTGTACTGAGGAATCACAATGCTTGCCACTGATGAACAGACCCAGATCCGCGACATGGCCCGGCAATTCGCCCAGGAGCGCTTGAAGCCGTTCGCCGCCGAATGGGACCGTGAGCACCGCTTCCCCAAGGAGGCCATCGCTGAAATGGCCGAACTGGGCTTCTTCGGCATGCTGGTGCCGGAGCAGTGGGGCGGCTGTGACACCGGTTACCTGGCCTATGCGATGACCCTGGAGGAAATCGCTGCCGGCGACGGTGCCTGCTCGACGATCATGAGCGTGCACAACTCGGTGGGCTGCGTGCCGATCCTCAAGTTCGGCACCGACGAGCAAAAGACCCGTTTCCTCACGCCGCTGGCCAGTGGCGCGATGCTCGGCGCCTTCGCCCTGACCGAGCCCCAGGCTGGCTCCGACGCCAGCAGCCTGAAGACGCGGGCGCGGCTGGATGGCGATCATTACGTGCTCAACGGGTGCAAACAGTTCATCACGTCCGGGCAGAACGCCGGGGTGGTGATCGTGTTTGCTGTCACCGACCCGAGCGCCGGCAAGCGTGGCATCAGTGCGTTCATTGTGCCCACCGATTCGCCGGGCTACAGCGTCGCGCGGGTCGAGGACAAACTCGGCCAGCATGCTTCCGATACCTGCCAGATCCTTTTCGAGGATGTGAAGGTGCCGGTGGCCAATCGTCTCGGGGAGGAGGGTGACGGCTACAGGATCGCCCTGGCGAACCTCGAAGGCGGGCGAGTCGGCATCGCGGCGCAGTCGGTGGGCATGGCCCGCGCGGCGTTCGAAGCCGCTCGCGACTATGCCCGTGAGCGCCAGAGCTTTGGCAAGCCGATCATTGAGCATCAGGCCGTGGCGTTCCGCCTTGCCGACATGGCGACCCAGATCGCCGTGGCGCGGCAGATGGTGCACTACGCCGCCGCGCTGCGCGATGCCGGCCAGCCGGCGCTGGTCGAAGCGTCCATGGCCAAGCTGTTCGCCTCGGAAATGGCCGAGAAGGTCTGCTCCATGGCCTTGCAAACCCTCGGTGGCTACGGTTACCTCAACGATTTCCCGCTGGAGCGCATCTACCGCGACGTGCGGGTCTGTCAGATCTACGAAGGCACCAGCGACATTCAGCGCATGGTCATTTCGCGCAACCTTTGAACAGGAGTCCCGCATGAGCTACGAAACGATTTTATTGGAGATCAAGGACCGTGTTGGCCTGATCACTCTCAACCGTCCCCAGGCGCTGAACGCCCTGAATGTGCAGATCGTCAGCGAGCTCAACCAGGCACTGGACCGCCTGGAGGCGGATCCGAAGATCGGCTGCATCGTCCTGACCGGCTCGAAAAAAGCCTTTGCCGCTGGCGCCGATATCAAGGAGATGGCCGAACTGACCTATCCGCAGATCTACCTGGACGATCTGTTCAGCGACAGCGACCGGGTTGCCAATCGCCGCAAGCCGATCATCGCGGCGGTGAACGGTTTTGCCTTGGGCGGCGGCTGCGAACTGGCCCTGATGTGCGACTTCATCCTGGCCGGTGACAACGCCAGGTTCGGTCAGCCGGAAATCAATCTCGGCGTGCTGCCGGGCATGGGCGGCACCCAACGCCTGACCCGTGCGGTGGGCAAGGCCAAGGCCATGGAAATGTGCCTGACCGGGCGCTTCATCGACGCGGTGGAAGCCGAGCGTTGCGGCATCGTGGCGCGCATCGTTCCGGCTGACGAGTTGCTGGAAGAGGCCCTGAAAACCGCGGCCTTGATCGCCTCCAAATCGGTGCCCATCAGCATGATGGTCAAGGAGAGCGTCAACCGCGCCTTCGAAGTCAGCCTGTCCGAGGGCGTGCGTTTTGAGCGCCGGGTATTCCACGCGGCGTTCGCCACGCTGGATCAGAAAGAAGGCATGGCGGCGTTCGTGGCCAAACGCGCGGCGGAGTTTCAGGACAAGTAATGCGACGTCACCACTGACGCCATCGCGAGCAAGCTCGCTCCCACAGGGTTTGGCGGCGTACACAGATGTTGCGTACCCCGCCGATCCACTGTGGGAGCGAGCTTGCTCGCGAAGCTTCTGGCGTTACACCAGGTAGTGCCTGAGCTCCCGAGCAATCACCATCCGCTGAATCTCGCTCGACCCTTCGTAGATCTGGGTGATCCGCGCGTCGCGGTAGTAGCGCTCCACCGGGTAATCCTCAAGATAGCCATACCCGCCATGGATCTGAATCGCCGAGGAGCAGACCTTCTCGGCCATTTCCGAGGCGAACAGCTTGGCTTGCGACGCCTCCGACAGGCATGGCTTGCCGGCGCTGCGCAGCCGCGCGGCATGCAGGATCAGCAGGCGGGCGGCGTTCAGGCGGGTGTGCATGTCGGCCAGCAGATTGGCGATGCTCTGGTGTTCGATGATCGGTTTGTCGAACTGCACCCGATCCCGGGAATAGGCCAGGGCCGCTTCGAATGCCGCGCGGGCGATGCCCAGGGCCTGGGCGGCGATGCCGATGCGCCCGCCTTCGAGGTTGGACAGGGCGATGGCCAGGCCTTTGCCCCGTGCGCCCAGCAGGTTGGCTTCGGGAATGGTGCAGTTGCTCAGCGTGACGGCACAGGTATCCGAGGCTCGAATACCCATCTTGTGTTCGGTGCGGTCAACGATGAAACCGGGCGTGTCGGTGGGCACCAGGAACGCCGAAATGCCTTTTTTGCCAAGGTCCGCATCCGTCACGGCAAACACGATCGCCAGCTTGGCGCGCTTGCCATTGCTGACGAACTGCTTCGCGCCATTGATAACCCATTGACCATCTTTCAGTTCCGCCCGCGTACGCAGGTTGTGTGCCTCGGAGCCGGCCTGTGGTTCGGTCAGGCAGAAGCAGCCGATGGTCTGGCCGCTGGCGAGATCCGCCAGCCAGGTCTGTTTCTGCTCATCGCTGCCGAAATTGAGTACCGGCCCGCAACCCACGGAGTTGTGGATGCTCATCAGTGCTCCAGTAGCACCGTCACCTGCCGAGATTTCCTCCACCGCCAGGGCGTAGGCCACGTAGTCGACATAGGTACCGCCCCATTCCTCGGGCACCACCATGCCCAGCAGGCCCAGTTCGCCCATTTTTGCCACCAGCCCATCGTCGATCCAGCCGGCTTTTTCCCAGGCCTGGGCGTGGGGCGCGATTTCACCGCGGGCGAAATCACGGGCCATGTCGCGGATCATCACTTGTTCTTCGGTCAGCTCAAGGTCGTGCATGTTCAATTCCCGTGGTAGTCGAAGCCGTCGAAGAAACTCGCCACATGGTCGGCGTCCAGCGCCTCCAGGGTCGGTGGGTTCCAGCGCGGGTTCTTGTCTTTATCGATCAGCAGGGCACGTACGCCTTCGATCAGGTCGCCGCGCGCGAACCATTGCCGGTCCAGGTGCAGCTCCAGGGCAAAACAGTCTTCCAGGCTCAGGTGCCGGCCGCGTCGCAGCATTTCGAGGGTCACCGCCATCGCCAGGGGCGAGCGGGTTTCCAGCAGCTCGGCGGTCTTCAGTGCCCACTCGTGGCTGTTGGCGACCGTGACCTGGCGCAACTGCTCGACCATGCTCGGTACATCCGGCAGGGCGAAGAAATGATCGATGGCCGGCCGCAATTCGGCCAGGGGCGGGGCAGGCAACTGTTGGACCGCCATTTTCGCCAGCAGGCTTTGCAGGTCCTTGAGCGGTGAATCGCGCCAGTCCAGGCGGTCGAGACGTTCATCGAGCTGGGTGATTTTCTGGCTGTCGAGATACCAGTCGGCCAGCCCGCAGTACAAAGCGTCGGCGGCGCGGATCTGCACCCCGCTGACGCCCAGGTAGATACCCAGTTCACCGGGAATGCGCGGCAGGAAATAGCTGCCACCGACATCCGGGAAATAACCAATGCCGACTTCCGGCATGCCCAGTCGGCTGCGCTCGGTCACCACCCGCAGGTCGGCGCCTTGCACCAGACCCATGCCGCCGCCCAGCACGAAGCCGTCCATCAAGGCGAGGATCGGTTTGCGGTAATGGTGGATAGTCAGGTCGAGGGCGTATTCCTCGACGAAGAAATCTTCGTGCAGGGTGTCGCCCTGCTTGTGGCTGTCGTACAGCGAGCGGATATCACCGCCCGCACAAAACGCCTTGTCACCGGCACCGCGCAAGACAACGGCGCGGATCTGCGAATCGGTGGCCCAGCTATCGAGTTGCTGCTGCAAGCTGCGCACCATGCCCAGGGTCAGGGCGTTCAGGCCGGCGGGGCGGTTCAGGGTCAGGTGGCCGATGTGGTTGCGGACCTCGACCAACACCTCGTAAGGCGCGGTTTCGATGCTGCCCGCAGCTTGGGATGAAACCTGAACTGTCATCGCTAACTCCCTGCTTTTATTGTTCTTTATAAATTTTTAAGCGCGTACCCGGTCGGGATCGTAACAGCGCAAATTTGCATTGCACAACCGGGATACGTGCAGGTCCTGTCTGCATATTTATAGCAGCCACAGGCTCAGCCGCGACCCGACAGCACCTCGGTGATGCTGCGACGCTTGGCATGCCGCTCGCTGGCGTGGATCAATTGTTCGAGATCTTCGGGGGTTACGTCGAAGAATGCTTCCATTTCCTCAAGCGCAAGTTTCAAGTCTTCGGCGGTGATCGCCTGGCGATCGACGGGGGGATGGTCGGCGGGAATCACCGCTACCGGCTCGCTGGCACGCTTGGGATAGCGCACCCGCGTGAGGTTGTTGTAGGCCAGCGCGAAGACGAGCAGGCCGGAGCCGGCCAGCATGGCGGCGCCAAGCGCCTGCCAGTCGAGGGCGACGATGGTTGCGTCCGCCAGCACCAGCGTTGCCGCCAGGGCGCCGGCCGGTGGATGCAGGCAACGCAACCAGCACATCAACACCAGCGCCATGCCGGCCGCCAGGCATGCGCTACCCAGCGTGCGGCCGAGCACATGGGCGACCAGCAACGCCACGACCGATGCGCACAGATAACCACCGAAGATCGACCAGGGTTGGGCCAGGGCACCCGATGACACCGCAAACAACAGCACGGCCGAGGCGCCGAGCGGGCCGATCAGGTGTTGCGCCACTTCAAGACCGAATACCTGGCCACAGAGCCAGACACTGAACATTGTTCCAAGGGCCATGCCGATGGCGGCGCGACTCCATTCGGTGGGGCGGGTATTGATAGCAGCGGGGAACCAGCGAGCAAGCATCAAGCGAACATCCAAAAAACGAACAAAAAAAGGGGCTTACGGGAGAATCCCTGAAAGCCCTTTAAGTGTTCCAACAATTGGGGGAGGAACGATGCACAGTGTGCCGCTCGCCAACCCCGCTTACAAATTCATATTAATGCTGGTTGAGTGCATTTATTTTGAAGCTATGCCTTCAAGCACTTCTGGCTCGCGGCCACGACGGCTGCGCGATGGGTAATTCGCAGGATTGCCCCCGGCCCATCGGGAAATAGCTGAAGCCTTTGTCGGCCATGCGATCCGGGTCGTAGAGGTTGCGCCCGTCAAAAATCACCGGCGCCTTGAGGCGTTGCTGGATCAACTGGAAGTCCGGCGCCTTGAACGACTGCCATTCGGTGCAGATGATCAACGCGTCGGCCCCGGCCAGCACCGATTCCGGTGTGCCCATGAGCATCAGTTTCGCTTCATTGGGATAGAGCAGCTGGGTCTGTTGCATGGCCTCCGGATCAAACGCCCGGACGCTGGCCCCGGCGGACCACAGCGCTTCCAACAGGGTGCGACTGGGCGCGTCGCGCATGTCGTCGGTGTTGGGCTTGAAGGCCAGGCCCCACAGTGCAAAGGTCTTGCCCCGCAGGTCACCCTGGTAGAAGGCCTGGATGCGTTCGAACAACTTGTGTTTCTGCCGCTGGTTGATGGTTTCCACCGCTTGCAGCAGATCGCTGGAGCAACGCGCCTGCTCGGCCGTGTGGATCAAGGCGCGCATGTCCTTGGGGAAACATGAACCGCCGTAGCCGCAGCCTGGGTAGATGAAGTGATAGCCGATGCGCGAGTCGGCGCCGATACCCTGGCGCACCGACTCGATATCGGCGCCGAGGTGTTCGGCCAGTTCGGCGATCTGGTTGATGAAGCTGATCTTGGTCGCCAGCATGCCGTTGGCGGCGTATTTGGTCAGCTCAGCGCTGCGCACGTCCATGAACAGGATACGGTCGTGGTTGCGGTTGAACGGCGCATACAGGTCGCGCATGGTTTCGCGTACCTCCTCACGCTCGCAGCCGATCACGATGCGATCCGGGCGGCGGCAATCGGCGACCGCCGAGCCTTCCTTGAGAAACTCGGGGTTGGAGACAATATCGAACTGCAGCAAGCGCCCTGCCTTGAGCAGGCATCGATCGATGTGCGCCCGCAGGATGTCGCCGGTGCCCACCGGCACGGTGGACTTCTCCACGACAACAATTGGCTGTTCGCGATGGCGGGCGACCGCCTCACCAACGGCGAGGACTTGGCGCAGATCCGCCGAGCCGTCCTCCCTGGAGGGTGTTCCCACGGCAATAAACAGGACCTGCCCATGCTGCACCGCAACCTGTTCATCACAGGTAAAGCGCAAACGCCCGGCTTCCAGCCCCTCGCGCACCAACGTCGCCAGGCCCGGTTCGAAAATGCTCACCTGGCCCTGACGCAAGAGCTCGATCTTCTGCTCATCGATGTCCATGCACACCACGTCATGACCGACCTCGGCCAACACGACGGCTTGCACCAATCCAACGTAACCACTGCCGAACACACTGATTTTCATGGCGGACTCCCTGGACCATCCCGAGCGGGCGCCGGCAGCGGTTCGCCGCGGCGTGCTCATCCGAGAATAAGTCCGGGATGTTGCAGTTCACTGACAGTTAAACGGGGCCTCGCTTACCACCAACCGGTACGGCGCCGGCAGTTGCCCCACGTAGTCGTCCACCACCTCCCGCGTCAGGCTGACGATGTCTTCGACCCGCTCCATGCCCGCGCCGGTCCGCCAACTGGCGACGATGTCCATCACCGACGGCAGCGGCACGCCGTCCACCAGCGTCAAGCTGCCCTGGTTCAATTCGCCTACCACCAGCGCCGCCGGCATGGCGCCGATACCAAAGCCGTCACGAACCAGGCGGGTGATCGCCGAGGCGGAGTTCACGCAATTGATCCGCGGCGAGACGATGTTGGCCGAGTGCAGCATGTTCAGGAGATCCTGGTGGGGCCGGGAGTTGCGCGAGAAGGTCACGATGCGCTCCTGGGACAGTTCGTCCAGCGATGCATAGTGGCGGTCATAGGATGAGCCGGTGCGTACCACCCAGTGCATCGGGTAACGCGTCAGGAGCGCATTGCGTACGCTGTCGAGGCGCAGGATGTCGGTCTGGAAAATGATGTCCTGGTAGCCTTTCTCCAGTTGCGTGCACAGGTTGCTCGCGGTGTCGGCCGACAGTTCGATTTCCAGCGCCGGGTAACACTCCATCAGGCGCGTGACCAACGGGCTGAGCCAGGTATGGATCACCGTGTCCATCGCGCCGATGCGAATCCGCCCGCGTACCTGGCGCGGGTCCTTGATCACGGCTTTCATGCTGTGCATGGTGTCCATGATGCGCTCGGCGTACTCCAGCACCCGCTGGCCTTCGGAAGTCAATGACACGCCCTTGGAATCACGCACGAACAGACGCACGCCCAACTCGTCTTCCAGGGCTGCAATCCGGCTGGAAATCGACGCCTGGGTGGTGAACAGCTTTTCCGCCGTGAGGCGAAAGCTCTTCAGGCGGGCGACCCAGACGAAGGTTTCCAGAAACTTGATATTCATGGGCGGCGGCTCCTGAAACGGGCGGGGCAAGGTGTTGGATTGTCCGGGAGCGCTGGTGATCAACCGGTCCTGCAATCCCTGGACGAGAGGTATTGGACCACGTCTTCAAGCGCCCTTGAATCCGGCACCTCGCCGAGGACCGCAGCGGCGTCGCACCACGGATATTCCAGACCCGACACCCAGGCCATGACTTCCGTAAGCTCGGCTGCCGGCAGGGTCTTCATGTGTTCGATGGTTATCGTGAGCCCCTCGGACAGCCCGTACTCGGAGCTGAATCGCCAGTCGTAGCGGCCACAACCGACCCTGACCTCACCGCTGTGTTTATCCGACATCGCGACCAACCATTTGCACTCGTAGGTGCGGACGTTGGCATGAGGAGGGTTGCCCAGGCAGAACGTGTAGACGTTTTCGAACGCCTGGTTGAACCGGCTTACCAGCACGTCACCGATCGCGCCACGACCTGCGACATGCTCCGGGAAGGCGATGGAGCCGGTGCGGACCACCATGTCCAGGACTGCGTCCTGGATGAAGGCCTGATCCAGCAGGTGAGGGCGGTTGCCGTCCTTGGCGCGGATGTAATGTTCGATTGATCGCTGCGGGCTGTTCATCAGATCTCCATTTCAGGTCGGGTATCACAACGCGCTGTTCAAGACGTCGGTCACCAGCATACAACCCGGCGCGTGAGTGATGCACAGCGGCGGTCGCGAAGCCTGCACCACCGATTGCGGCGTCACGCCACAGGCCCAGAACACCGGGATCTCGTCGGCTTGCACCGGCACCGCGTCGCCATAGTCCGGCGTGTCCAAAGAATGAATGCCGATCAACGACGGATCACCGATGTGGACCGGGGCGCCATGGACGCTGGGCATGCGTCCGGTGATCTGGATCGCCTGGATCGCCGCGGCGGCCTTCATCGGGCGCATGCTCACGACCATTTTGCCAGACAGGCGCGCGGTGGGGCGCGTGTCGATGTTGGTGCGGAACATGGCAACGTTGCGCCCCAGGTCGATGTGTCTCAGGCGTATACCGGCCTCCAGCAGGGGTTGCTCGAACGAGAACGAGCAGCCGAGAGCGAAGGTCACCATGTCGTCCTGCCACAGGTGTTCGATGTCCATCGGCTCTTCGCTCAACTCGCCGTGACGAAAGACCCGATAGCGCGGCACTTCGTGGCGGATATCGATGGGCGCGCCGAGGTTGCGCAGGAACGGATCCCCCGGTTCGCTCACGTCCAGGACCGGACACGCCTGACGGTTGAGCGTGCAGTAGCGCAGGAACTCGTCGGCCCAGTCTCCCGGCAGGATCACGATGTTGGCTTGCACCCGGCCCTGGCCCAGGCCGCTGGTATGGCCATGGTAGCGGCCGGCCGCGATGTTCTGGCGCAAGGCCTGGGGTGAACACTGCTGCAGTTGTTCGAATGTCAGGGCGGACGGCGGCATCTGGGATCTCCATTGGTTTTTTGTTAGAGCTCCTTTGTAGAAGCCCCGGACGACGGCGTCCAACAAGGAAAACTGGTACCCCCTGACAACAAAAAGTTATCCGACGCTCGAGGCAGCGAAGTCAGACCAGCTGCGACCCGGCATGCATCAGATTTTCTTATGCCCGAGCCGGCTTTTTTCCCGTTTGACGCTGTCCGGCGCCGGTGGGAAGAATCTGCCCCGACGTCAATGTTGTTCGCTTGAACGATTGATATCCCGTGGCGAGGGAGCTTGCTCCCGCTTGAGCGCGAAGCGTTCATAAAATGGGTCTGCTGCGCAGCCCAGCGGGAGCAAGCTCCCTCGCCACGGGTTCATCGTCTCTCTTGCGAGAACGTCACGCCGCCTCCATGGGCGACGTTCAAGACACTGCCCCAAACAATAAGCGAGGCGCGCCAGCCGTCCCCGACGGGAACACTCGCGCCCATAAAAAAGGAGCACGCCATGCACCGTTTCATCGCTAATCACTTCAACCGTAAACCCGTGGGCACCTTGCTTGGCCTCGGTCTGATGAGCGCGTCGAGTGCTCACGCCGATTTCATCAGCGACAGCAAGGCCAGCCTGGAAGCCCGCAACTTCTACTTCAACCGCGATTTTCGGCAGGAGGGCGCGCGGGACAAGGCCGAGGAGTGGGCGCAAGGCTTTCTGTTGCGCATCGAGTCGGGCTACACCGCCGGGACCTTGGGTTTCGGGCTGGACGCGTTGGCCATGGCCGGTTTCAAACTGGATTCGGGCGGCGGCACGGCAGGCACCAATCTGTTGCCGGCGGACTCGTCCGGGGGGTCCCAGGACCGCTACGGCGAACTTGGCCTGACCGCGAAGGCACGCTTGTCCAACAGCACCCTGAAAGTGGGCACCCTGCAAATCAAGGACCCGGTGGTCAATTCCAACGATACGCGCCTGCTCCCCGGGACCTTCAAGGGCGGGCTTTTGAGCGTGCAGGAAATCGACCGTCTGAAGCTGACTGCCGGGCAGCTTACACAAATCAACTTCGTCGACTCCACCGACTATCAGGACATGACGGCCAACCGCATTGGAGGCATCAGCGACCGCTTCCAGTTCGCCGGAGCGGACTACCAGTTCCTGCCGAATCTAACGGCGCAATACCGCTACGGCAAACTGGAGGACATCTATCAGCAGAACTACCTGGGCTTGGTCCATAGCCTGGACCTGGGCGCGGGCCAATCATTGAAAAGCGACGTGCGTTATTCCCGCAGCACCGAGGACGGCAGCTTCCGCGCTATCGACAACCAGGCGTTCGGCGCGATGTTCACCTATAGCCTCGATGGGCACGCGCTGGGCCTGGGTTACCAGCGCATGAGCGGCGACGACCCATTTCCCTACATCTCGCGCAGCGATCCGTATCTGGTCAACTTCGTCCAGATCGGTGATTTCGCCAATGTCGACGAGCGCTCCTGGCAGGCCCGTTACGACTACAACTTTGCCGGCCTCGGCGTGCCGGGACTGACGTTCATGACCCGCTACATCAGTGGCGACAACGTGCAACGCAGCGCGCCGGGTGAAGGCAAGGAATGGGAGCGCAACAGCGATATCGCCTATGTGATCCAGGACGGCACGTTGAAGGGGCTGGGGCTCAAATGGCGCAATGCCTCGGTGCGCTCGAACTTCGGCAATGACCTGGACGAAAATCGCCTGATCGTCAGTTACTCGATGGCGCTGTGGTGACGGCGCGCCGGGCGGCCGTCAGGCCTTGACCCAGCGCTGGCGGCTCCAACTGCTCAGGGTATCGACTATGAAGACCAGCAACAGCATGGCCAGGATCACCGTGCTGCCTTGGGCTTCCTGGAACAGGCTGAGGCTGACATAGAGCATCTGGCCCAGGCCGCCGGCGCCGACGAAGCCCAGCACACTGGCCATACGAATGTTGTTCTCCCAGCGGTAGAGGGTGTAGGCGAGCAGCTGCGGCATCAGGTTGGGCAGGGTGCCGTAGCAGAAAGCCGCGAGCGCGCTGCCACCTTGCAAACGGATCGCATCGGCGGGCTGCGACGGGGTGTTTTCCAGCGCCTCGGCGAACAGCCGGCCGAGCACGCCGATGGTGTGCAGGGTCAGCGCCAGCGTACCGGCATTGGGGCCGAGCCCGGCGGCAAACACCATCAGCGCCGCCCACACCAGTTCCGGAACCGCGCGCAACGCGTTCAACACCAGGCGCGAGACGCTTTGCAACGGCCAGCCAAGGCGCCCGGCGGCCGGCAGTGCTAGTGCCAGCCCCAGCACCGCCGCGAGCAATGTGCCGATGGCGGACATGGCGATGGTTTCCAGCGCGCCGTGGCCGATCGCCTTGAGGTACGCCGGGCTCAGGTCCGGACTGAGGAAGCGTTGCGCATAAGCGGCCATCTGCTTGAGGCTCGCGCTGTCACCCAACGCGCCCAGGTCGATGCCCAGATAGCCGAACGAAGCGACGACCGCCGCACAAATGCCCAGCAGCAACAGCACGTTGAACAGCCGATTCATGCCAGTCTCCAGCGCAGCAGGCGGCTGAGCTGATCGGCGAACATCACCAGCACCAGGAAGGTCAGCAGCAGGCTGGCCACTTCACCGCCGGCGAACATGCGCAACGACAGGTCCATCTGCTGGCCCAGGCCACCCGCGCCGACAAAACCCATCACCACTGACGCGCGGATGGCGCATTCCCAGCGGTACACGGTGTACGACAGCAGCTCGGCGGCGACGTTGGGCAGGATCCCGTAGCAGAACGCCGCGAGCCGGCCGCTGCCGGCCTGCATCAATGCGTGTGCCGGGCGCTGGTCGACCGATTCGAAGATTTCCGCATAGACCTTGCCCAGCATGCCGCTGTACGTGATGGCGATCGCCAGCACCCCGGCCGTCGGACCCAGGCCGACAGCGCGCACGAAGAGCAAGGCCCAGACGATTTCCGGCACGCTGCGCAGGAAGATCAACAGGCTGCGTATCGGCCAACGCAACCATTGGCCGAGATTGCCAGGCCTGCCGGAGCGGTAGGCGGCCGACAAGGACAATGCGCGGCTGGCCAGCAGGCTCGCGGGGACCGCCACCAGCAGCGCCAGGGCCATGCCGGCGGTGGCAATCGCCAGTGTCTGCAGGGTGGCTTGCAGCAGCAGGTCGACAAACGTCTCGTCATGGGCCGGTGGCCAGAACGCCGCGACGAACCGGCCCATCTCACTCTGGCTGTCGCTGGCCAGCAGCACGCCGAGGTCGACCTCGCTGAACCGAATACCCGGCCACAGCAGGGCCAGGGCCAACAGGGTCAGGAGCAGGCGAGGGCGGGTGGCAGGGTCCCGGGCGTCACGCTTCAGCATCGCGGAATCTGCACGCTCGTAGGGAGTGGAGGGCTCGACATGGACTCCAATTGCTCGTTGGCATAAAGCGTGTCGAGCAGTTGGCGGTCGACCGCTTCGGTCGGCAAGTCGAACAGAATCTGTCCGTCACGCAGACCGATGATCCGGGAAAAATGCGCCAGCGCCAGCTCCACCGCGTGCAGGCTGGTGACCAGGGTCACGCGGTGCTCCCGGGCATGCTGGCAGAGCACCGCAAGTGTGTGCTCGGCCAACACCGGGTCCATCGCCGATACCGGCTCGTCCGCAAGCAATACCTCGGGCGCCTGGTACAACACGCGGGCAATGCCGACACGTTGCAACTGCCCGCCGGACAACTGCTGGCATTGCGCGAACAGCTTGTCGCCCAGGTCCAGCCGGGCCAACGCCGCCCGAGCCCCGGGAATGTCCAGCGGGTGCAGCAGGTTCAGCAGGCTCTTGCCCAGGCCCCACTGGCCGAGCTTGCCGGCCAGCACTGCGGTGACCACCCGTTGGCGCGGCGGCAGGGGAGGCGCCTGGTGGACCAGGCCGATGCGCGCGCGCAGACGCTGACGCCGGCGCGCGGACAATTGCCAGACTGGCTCGCCCAGTACCTGCACCTCGCCAGCGCCCGGCCGCAGGGCGGTTGCGAGCACGTTGAGCAGGCTCGACTTGCCCGCGCCGGACGGGCCGATGATGGCGACCTGTTCCCCCGCGCCAATGTGCAGATCCACGCCACGCAGCGCCTGCGCACCGTTGGTGTGGATGACGCTGGCTCGGGTCAGACGTAATGTCATTTCAGCAGTTCGGCGGCGCGTGCGGCTTCTTCGATGCCTTTGTAGTTCTCGGGCTTGGTCTCGATGAAGCGGCTGGCGGCTTGCAGATCAAGGATTTCCTTGTCCTTCGGGTTCGCCGGATCGAGGTCCAGGAACGCCGCCTTGATCTTGGCAGCCAGTGCCGGGTCGAGCGTGCCGCGCACGGTCCAGTTGTAATCGAAGTAGGCCGGGGTAGTCGCGAACACCTTGACCTTGCTGGTGTCGACCTTGCCGGCCGCCACCAGTTTGTCCCAGACGCTGGCGTTGAGCACGCCGGCATCGACCTTGCCCGCCTGGACCCAGGCGGCCGTCGCATCATGGGCGCCCGAGTAGCCGACGCGGCTGAAATAGGTTTCCGGCTTGATGCCGTCCTTGAGCATGAAATAACGCGGCATCAGGCTGCCGGAGGTGGAAGAGATCGAACCGAAGGCAAAGCTTTTGCCCTTGAGGTCGGCCAGGGATTTGACCGCAGGGTCGGCGCTGATGAATTTACTGGTGAACTGGGCATCCTGTTCGCGCTGCACCAGCGGAATGGCGTTCCCCGTCTTCAGGCGAGCCTGCACGAAGGTGAAACCGCCCAGCCAGGCCAGGTCGATCCGGTCGGTTGCCAGCGCCTCGACCACGGCGGGGTAATCGCTCACCGGTACGAACTCGACTTTCATGCCGATTTTTTGCTCCAGGTACGCCCCCAGCGGCTTGAACTTGCGCAGCAGTTCGGTCGGCGCTTCATCGGGAATCGCGCTGACCTTCAAGGTATCGGCCGCCTGCGTCAGAAGGGAGCTCAGGGACAGGGTCAAACCGACGGCCAGTGCCAGGGTACGCTTGAGCATGTAAATCTCCGGTGCATGTGGGGCGTGAGTGTTCAAGCGCCAGGCACGCTTTGAGGAGCCGCGTTGGCCTGGCGCATTGTGAGGGTAGACGAACAGGTGCAATCTTGATCGTTTCTGCCGACCAGGTAAATCCTGGCCCGTTTCGATGCGGGGATGCTACAAGGTCAAAGCCACGATGCAAGCGTAATGCTGTTCAACCAAGACAATCGACAAACCCGTGGCGAGGGAGCTTGCTCCCGTTGGGCCGAGATTCGGCCCCAAAACCTGCCAGATCGGAGTATCAGACACACCGCACCCGGCGCTTTACGACTGCTTCGCAGCCGAGCGGGAGCAAGCTCCGTCGCCACAAATAGATCATTTTTCTCAAGTAGATTGTCCCGTCACTTTTCTGGAGCGTCACGACATGCTCAGCGCCGAGCTGAAGTCTTTCCACATGGTCGCTCGCCTGGCCAGCGTCACCCAGGCGGCCAAGAAACTCGGGCTCAGCCAGCCGACGGTGACCACGCAGATCCGCAGCCTGGAAGCCCAGTACGGCGTCGAACTGTTCTATCGCGGCGGGCGCCGCCTGACACTCAGTGACCAGGGCGCGCAGCTGTTGCCGATGGTGCAGAAACTGTTGCAGCAGGAGGCCGACATCGAGTTTTTCCTGCGCAACAGCGGCCAGGTGCAAGGCACGTTGCGCATCGGTGCCACCGCGCCGTATTACGTGCTGGATATCATCAAGGCTTTTCGCGAGCAGTTTGCGCTGTGCGAAGTGACCCTGGAAATCGGCAACTCACTGCAGGTCATCGAGGCGCTGGAGGAGTATCGCGTGGACCTGGCCGCGTCCTCGCAACTGGTCGAGGATGCGCGCCTGACCCGGCTGGTGCTGGGGCACGATCCACTGGTGCTGGCGGTACATCGCGAGCACCCATTGGCCAGCCACGACCGGGTCGCGCCGAGCGCCCTGGCCGGGCATTGCCTGCTGATGCGCGAAACCGGCTCCACCACCCGCGCGCTCACCACAACGCTGCTGCGCGAGGCTGGGGTGGCGACCGGGCCGCTGCTGGAGATCGGCAGTCGCGAGTCGATTCGCGAAGCGGTCCTGCGCAACATCGGCATCAGCATCATTGCCCGTCACGAAGTGCCGGAGAATCCACAGCTCAAGGTGGTTGAGCTGGAAGGCGCGCCGCTGATCGCCGAATATCTGTACTGCCTCAAGGAGCGCCGCCAGGCCCGACTGCCGTCGGCATTCCTCGGCCTGGCACGAGAGACCAGCGCATCCTGAATTCGCTACACAAATCCGCTGATGTCACTATCGGCAGCTTTTAGCCAACTGCAATCAAGCCTTCGTACTGCCTGCCTACCATGACCCTCGTCGAGCTGACAGCTCATCGAGGTTATGTCATGACAAGAACACCTTCCGTAGACCTGCAGATACGCGACATCCATAAAGGCTTCGGCGCCTTCAAGGCGTTGGACGGGGTATCGCTGGAAATCGCCGCCGGTGAGCTGGTGTGCCTGCTGGGGCCTTCCGGCTGCGGCAAGACCACCTTGTTGCGCTGCATAGCGGGCCTGGAACGGCAAGACCGCGGCACGATCATGATCGGCGCGCGGGATGTCTCCGCCCTGGCACCGCAGGCTCGCGACTACGGCATTCTGTTCCAGTCCTATGCGCTGTTTCCCAACCTGACCGTGGAGCAGAACATCGGCTACGGATTGGCGGGCAACCACCGCGAGACGATCCGCAGCCGGGTCGGTGAGATGCTGGAACTGGTCGGGCTGTGTGGCAGCGAGAAAAAATATCCCGGCCAGCTTTCCGGTGGCCAGCAGCAGCGGGTGGCGTTGGCCCGCGCCCTGGCTCCGGCGCCCTCGCTGTTGCTGCTCGATGAACCGATGTCGGCCCTCGATGCCCGGGTGCGCGAGCACCTGTGCGGCGAGTTGCGTCAGTTGCAGAAACGCCTGGGCATTACCACGTTGATGGTCACCCACAACCAGGACGAGGCGATGCTGATGGCCGATCGCATCGCGGTGATCAATCAGGGCCGCGTCGAACAGTTCGCCAGTGCGCAACAGATCTACCGCGCGCCGGCGAGCGCCTTTGTGGCTGATTTCGTCGGCCAGGGCAACTGGCTGCCTTTCGAGCGCGGGCACGACGGACAGGTTCGCGTCGGCGGGCTCAGCCTCAGCGTGGAGGCCGCTGACGTGGGGCGCAGCGGTCGACTTTTCTGCCGTCCGGAAGCCATCCGGATCAACCCGTTGACGCCCGAAGCCAACCTGTTCGATGCGCAACTGCGCGAGCTGACGTTCCTCGGCAACCGCTGCCGGCTGAGCTTCGAGCTGGACGCGTTGCCGGGCCACACCCTGCTCGCCGAGCTGGAGCCGCAGGCCATGCCCGGGTTGCCCCAGGCGCGGCTGAAAATTGCGCTGCCGGCCCATAGCCTGCAGGTGTTCAATTGATATGCAAAACACGATGATCCTCAAGCCGACCGCAGTGCAGGCACCTCAGGTGCCCGGTGACCTCGCAGACCGATTGTTCATACGCGGCGGTCAGTGGCTGCTGCTGGTGTTGCTGGTGCTGGCGGTATTGCTGCCCTTACTCGCCATGCTGTGGCGCGCCTTCAGCGGCGATGCCAGCCAGGGTGGCGGCCTGCAAGCGGCGTTGACGCTGCTGGCCAGTGCCAATTTCCGCTGGCTGCTGGGCAACAGCCTGACGGTTTCAATGACCGTCGCGCTTATCGTCGTGCCGCTGGCCTATGCGTTCGCCTACGCATTGCAGCGCACCTGCATCGTCGCAAAGCCGGTGTGGCGGGGCCTTTCGCTGCTGCCGCTGCTGGCTCCCTCGATGCTGCCCGGCATTGCGCTGATCTATCTGTTCGGCAACCAGGGGCTGCTGCGCGATTTCAGCTCCGGCAACATCTATGGTTTCTGGGGCATTGTCCTGGGGCAGGCGATCTACACCTTTCCCCATGCCATGATGGTGCTGATGTCGGCGCTGGCGCTGGCGGACGCACGGCTGTTCGACGCGGCCTCAAGCATGGGCGCCTCGCCATGGCGGACGTTTTGCACCATCACCTGGCCCGGCAGCCGGCAAGGGGTGTTCGCGGCTTTCTGCCTGGTGTTCACCTTGTGCATCACCGATTTCGGCGTGCCGGTCACGGTCGGAGGCGACTATCAGGTGCTGGCGCTGGAAGCCTACAAGTCTGTCGTTGGCCAGCAGCAGTTTGGTCGCGGCGCGCTGATCGGCATGATTCTGCTGCTGCCCGCATTGCTCAGTTTCGCCGTGGACATGTGGCTGCGCCGTACTCAACGCGAAGCCATGGGCGGCCGCGCCCAGGTGTATCACCCGCAACCGTCGCGGGGGCGGGATGCAGCGTTCCTGAGCATAACGGCACTGATCGGCGGCGTTCTGCTCGGCGTGTTCGGCATGGCAGTCTACGCATCGCTCGTGCAGTTCTGGCCGTACGACCTGTCCTTGTCCCTTGACAACTATGCCTTCTCCGAACTGCCCGGCGGTTGGCTGGCCTATCGCAATAGCCTGCTGCTGGCGGTGTGCAGCGCGGCGTTCGGCAGCCTGGCGATCTTCACCGGTGCCTACCTGATCGAGAAGACTCGGCAGAGCGCATTGACGCGCACCCTGCGGCTGCTCAGCTTCGTCCCGATGGCCGTGCCCGGGCTGGTGCTGGGCCTGGGCTACGTGTTCTTTTTCAATCTGCCGGGCAATCCGCTCGGCAGCCTCTACGGCAGCCTGGCCTTGCTGGTGGTCTGTACGGTCGCGCACTTCCTGACAACGGCGCATATGACGGCCAGCACCGCCTTGCGCCAACTCGACGATGAGTTCGAGGCCGCCGCCCTGGCGCTGAAAGTCCCGCTGGTTCGCCACTTCCTGCGGGTGACGCTGCCCATTTGCCTGCCGGCGTTGCTCGACATCGTTCGTTACCTGTTCGTGTCGGCGATGACCACGGTCTCAGCGGCGATTTTTCTCTACAGCCCTGACAGCGTTCTGGCTGCGGTGGCCGTGCTGAACATGGACGACGCCGGCAACGTCGGCGGGGCCGCCGCGATGGCGACGCTGATCCTGCTGACCTCGGCCAGCGTATCGCTGCTGCTGGCAATGCTGTCGCGCCGCCTGCTGCGCCGCTCCCAGGCCTGGCGCCAGCCGGCGCCGGGCCTTTGAACAACTCCTGGAGACTCTGATGCACTACCAAACACCAACTCGCCTGCAGGCAGCGATTCTCGATTGGGCCGGGACCGTGGTGGACTTCGGTTCGTTCGCGCCGACACGGATCTTCGTCGAAGCCTTTGCCAGCTTCGACATCGAGATCAGCCTGGAGGAAGCCCGTGGCCCGATGGGCATGGGCAAATGGGACCACATCCGCACCTTGTGCAACCAACCGGCCGTGGCGAAACGGTTTACGCGCCGGTTCGGGCGCGCACCGAGCGATGACGACGTGACTGCTATCTATGAGCGCTTCATGCCGCTGCAGATCGCCAGGGTCGCCGACCACTCGGACCTGATTCCCGGCGCACTGGAGAGCATCGCCGCCCTGCGCCAGCGCGGCCTCAGGATCGGCAGTTGCTCCGGCTATCCGCGGCAGGTGATGGACAAGGTCGTCGAACTGGCCGCCGCCAAGGGTTACAGCCCCGACCATGTGGTCGCCACCGACGACGTGCCCAAGGGCCGGCCAGGCCCGGCGCAGGCCTTGGCCAACGTGATCGCCCTGGGCCTGGACGATGTCGCCGCCTGCGTGAAAGTCGATGACACCGAGCCCGGCATCCTCGAAGGCCGCAGGGCAGGGATGTGGACCGTGGCACTGAGGTTTTCCGGCAACTTTCTCGGCCTCGACTGGGAGCAGTTCCAGGCTCTGTCGGCGCAGCAACTGGCGGCCGAACGCGAGCGCATCGACGGCTTGTTTGCCGCAAGCCGTCCGCATTACCTGATCGACACGATCGCCGAACTGCCCGCCGTGATTGACCACATCAACACACAACTGGCCCGCGGCGTATTGCCGTCCCATGCCTGAAAAACTTCACTGACTGACACGGAGCCGTACCATGTCCAAACGCACTGCCTGGGCCGCCGGCCTGCTTGCCGCCTGTGTGCTGCAGGCCCATGCCAATACCGAACTGACCGTCTACACGGCCCTCGAAGTCGAGCAGCTCAAGGCCTACAAACAGGCCTTCGAGCAGCAAAACCCGGACATCGAGATCAAGTGGGTGCGCGATTCCACCGGCATCGTCACCGCCAAGCTGCTGGCGGAAAAGGATCGCCCCCAGGCCGATGCGGTCTGGGGCCTGGCAGGCTCGAGCCTGGCGATTCTCAAGCAGCAGGGCCTGCTGGACGCCTACAGCCCGGCGAACCTCGGCCAGATTTCCGCCCAATACCGCGACGCCGACACGCCGCCCACCTGGGTCGGCATGGACGTCTGGGCCGCCGCCATCTGCTTCAATACGGTGGAAGCGCAAAAGCTCGGCCTGCCCAAGCCCACCCGCTGGGAAGACCTTGCCAACCCCGTGTACCAAGGCAAGATCGTCATGCCCAATCCGGCGTCGTCCGGCACCGGTTACCTGGACGTCAGTGCCTGGCTGCAAACCTTCGGCGAGACCAAGGGCTGGGCCTACATGGACAAGCTGCACGCGAACATCGGCCAGTACACGCATTCCGGCTCCAAGCCCTGCAAGCTGGCCGCCGCCGGCGAGTTCCCCATCGGCATTTCGTTCGAATACCCGGCCATCCAGCTCAAGCGCAAAGGCGCGCCGCTGGACATCGTCCTGCCTGCCGAAGGCCTGGGCTGGGAAATCGAAGCCACCGCCATCATCAAAGGCACGCCGAAGCTAGCGGCTGCCAGAAAACTCGCGGACTTCTCCGCCAGCTCCGAGGCGATGCAGTTATACAAGGCGAACTTCGCGGTCCTGGCGCAACCGGGCATCGCCGAACGCCTGCCGGAGCTGCCGACGGACTATGAACAACGCTTGATCCGCAATGATTTCGCCTGGGCGTCGGAGAACCGCGACAAGGTGCTGGCCGAGTGGCGCAAGCGTTACGACGGCAAGTCCGAGCCGGTCGCCAAATAAGCTCTGTTCTGTACTGTTCACAGGCCCGGCTGTGTCGAGCCGGGCCTTATCCGTTGATGGTTTTCAAGGAGTTTCCATGTCTGAGCACGACTGTGACCTGCTGATTGTAGGCGCCGGCATTCTCGGCCTGGCCCACGCCTGGGCTGGCGCCAGGCGCGGCCTCAAGGTCAAGGTGTTCGAGCGTAGCCATACGCCCCTGGGCGCCTCGGTACGCAACTTTGGCCAGGCCCTGGTCGGCGGCCAGGCGCCGGGTGTCATGCTCGACCTGGCACGCCAGGCGAACGGTTTGTGGAAAACGCTGGGCCAGGCCGCCGGGCTGCACATGCATCAGCAAGGCTCGCTGCTGTTCGCCCGCACGGAAGCCGAAGAAGCGCTGCTCAAAGCGTTCGTGAACGGGCGGGGCGCAGCATTGGGTTATCGCACCGAGCTGTTGCGTGGCGACGCGTTGGCGGCGCTTTACGATGGCCGTTTTGCCCATCACCGCGCGGCATTGCTCGGCCTCGACGATCAACAGTTGTATTCCCGCGAGGCACTGCCGCAGATCGTCGATTACCTGGCCCTGGCATTGGGCGTCGAATTCCATTTTTCGACGCTGGTCCGCGATGTCGAACCCCACCGCGCGCTCACCAGCGCCGGACGCTTTACCGCGCGGCACATTGTGGTGTGCTCGGGTCATGACTATCAGACGCTGCTGGCCGAGCACATCGCCGGGCTCAACCCGCAAGTGTGCGGCTTGCAAATGCTCCGCGTACGGCCGCGCCAGCCCCTGGCGTTACGCCACGCGTTGCTCACGGGACTGAGCTGCGTGCACTACGGCGCCTTTGCCGACCTGCCTGAAGCGCAGGCCATCCGCACGCAGATCCGCACGCACCAGCCAGAGCTCGAAGCCCATGGCATCCATCTGCTCATCAGTCCAACCCCCTCCGGTGACCTGATCATCGGCGACTCCCACGTCTACGGCAGCGACATTTCACCGTTCAACGCCGAGCAGGTGGACCGCATCCTGATTGACCTGGCGCAGCACACCCTGGGCGGCGAGATTGATGTACTGGAACGCTGGCAGGGTGTATATGGCGCGCGGGGGCCGGGACCGTTCAGCGTGATTTCGGCTGCGCAGGGCGTCACTGCGGTGCTGATGCATACCGGCTTGGGCATGAGCGTGGGACTGGCGCTGGGCGAACGTACAATTGCCGCAGCGCTGGGGGAGGGGCCGTGGCAAAGCTCGGCGGCTTGACGTCGCCGAGGAGGGCGCCTCGTCGAGGCAAGGCGCCGGTCTGGCTGCCGATTCAGAGCCAGTAACGCAGGCCCAGCATCACCGATTGGGCTTCATATTCGGTGCTGACATCGCCTTGGGGCAGCCGTTCGATGTCGCCGAAGTGCGCCTCGCGCGTTTTCAGGCAGCGGTAATCCAAGGACATCGACCAGTTTTCGTTCAGCTCGTAACCCACCCCGGCACCCAGTTGGTAAGCCGAGACGGTGTCGCGGTGAGTACCGCCGAACTCCACGCCACCGGCTTCCAGGCCGCTGACCGTGAGGGTGGCGTAACCCAGGCCGCCGCCCAGGTAAGGGGTAAACCGGTTGAAAGGCGCGGGCAGGTTCAAGACGTCGTACCAGAGGTTGACCATCAGGCTGGCGGCTTTCTCTTCGCCTTCGCCATCGATGCTCCCGCCGCCCTCATAGACCCGGTTGTTGAACTGGGTCAGGGTATTTTCGCGATAACCGAGCTCCACCTCCGGGCGCAGCCCGACCGGGAAGCGCCAGCCTAACGCCAGGCCGGTGGCGTAGCCGGAATGGAGCGGCTGGTTGAATTCCATCTCGACGAAATCCAGGTTGTTCTGGTTGAGGTCCTGCGCCGATACCCAGTTCAGGCCGCCCATGAGGCTGGCGTAGGGGCCCAGCGTGTCGGCGAAGGTGGACGCCGGGGCGACAGCGCCCACGCCGATGATGCCCATCACCAGGTATTGAGTGTTTTTCAGTAAGTTCATGCTCGGTCCGAAGTGTGCCGTTATTCAAAAGATTGCGAGAGCCGGCGCGCGGCGCTGACGTCGCGAACAGGTCATACGAGGTGCAGATGTGCTTGCGCTTTGTCGCGCTCCGGGGCGTCGACAGCGTTGGCGCGTTGTTCGGCAAGGGCTCTGAGATTGCCCAGCGCCGTGGTCATTGCCGTCGTCAGCATTTTGCGCAGCAGGCCGCGGTACACGAAGCTCAACGGGCCGGAGATCCTGGCGCTATGGATGACCTGGGTTTCGTCCGGAGACAGCCTGCGCATCCGGTGGTCGAATTCGAGCCGTATCCAAAGCAGTCTCGCGCTGTTGCGATAGCTTTCCTGCGGTTCCACGGCCAGCAGCCTCAATGGCATTTTCAAGCCATTGCTGAGCACACACTGACCCGCGGTTCCCGCCTGGAACGGGCCCTCGAGTTGACAATGGCTTACGTCGGTATCCCAGAGCGGGGCTTCCTGGAAATTGCTCCAGATCTTCCAGATTTCCGACGGTGGTGATTTGACTATGAGTTGAACCTTGACATCGTTCACGGCGACACCCTGTCTGTTGCGGGCACACTTGTGCCCCTGAGTTTGATCAACGCCCGGCCTCAGGCAGCAGGCGCGGCCTGGCTCAATACTTGAGCGGTGATATTGGCTTGGCCGATCTTTTCGCCCCGGTTGAACAGGTCGATATGGATACGGTTGGTCTTGAATGATTGAAGCTGCGTCCCGAGGCTCGCTTGCGGAGCGAGTGACAACGGGCTGTTCCTCGGAATTGGCCGGTCCAGGGTGAAACTCAGGGCCAGCAGGTTCATCGGGGTCTTGAGCGGAATACGCAGATGACCGTGGGCAATCTGCATGTAGCACTGGCGGGCAACCTCAAGGAAATACACCATCGAGAAATGCTCGGGATCGCCCTCGTGGAAAAAATGCCCATCCGGCAGACTGACCGTATCCACGCTCAGCCCCTGGGCGAGGCTGCTCATGGCGCTGACGATGACATTTTCCTCCCGGGCCTTGTGCAGCAGGGCCTTGTCGACACAGCGCGCGGCCGCGAACTCAGCCGCCGGCGAGGTCTCGAAGGCCGAGCTGTAGGCCATGCCCAGAACGCAGGTGCACATGACTTTTCCAGCCTGCATGACGGTTGCCTGAAATTCCTGGCCATCGTGGCCTTGCTCCAGGCGCAGGTCGATCACGTCCTCCTTCTGGACGTATTGCTGGAACTTGATGCTGAGCGTCTTCACGTAGGCGACGCGACCATTCAGCGGGGGCATGGCCAGTTCGATCAGTTGCATCACCCCTTCGAGCAACAGGATGCCGGGGATGTGATCCAGCGGATGGTCGAAGAAATACGGGTGACCTTCGTCTACCACCAGCCGTGCCCGCAGCGCACGCGGCTCGCGCTGGAGGTGGGAAATCACCACGTGTTCCGCTCGACGCTGCCAGGGCGCCGGGCGCTGGGTACGAGCCCCCCGGTGCAGGGCGAACAGCCCCTCCATGGCCCGGACTCGCACCCGCAACCCGGCCAGAACCGTGCTGGTCAGCATGTCGCTGAGTTGCAACACATCGACACCGTCGTGTTGTGGCTCGCGGACGATTTCGCCGGCATGCACCGGCGTGATGACCTGCTGCAGCTCATGGGGCTCGTGGGCAAAGCGCAACGTGAACGGGTGTTTGATCGCAGGGGCGGGGCTCGCCGTCGCGGGGTTCCATTCCCGCAGTTTTTCAGTGAACAGCCACATCACAACCTTGCCGGCCTCACGCACCTCGATCACCGTGTGAGCCGCTGAGCTCATCGTCACCGACAAGAGCGTTTCGATGCCGCAGGCTTCAGCCAGAAAACCGGTCATCTCCTGCAACGACCCGTCAACAGGGGTGTTATCAGGCTGCAACTCACAAACCTCCACCACCGGGTACTGGGCGCGCTCCTTGCCGACCAATCGGCACGCTTCGTCCAGCGAAGCCGCGGCATGGGCGAGGACCGCTGCGCGAATCACCAGCAGCGGCGTGTCCGTTGAACCCGCTCGATAAGGGCGCAGCGCAAGCAGCCCGAGCCCTTCACCTTGCGGCGTAGCGCTGCGGCGAGCACGGTCGACCTCGATCTCGCCGCTGATGAAGCGGCCGGCTCCGAGCAGCAGCGTCGTGATGCCGTCGTCGAACCATTGCCGGGACGCCAGCAGGGTCTGCCAGAACAGTCCTGGTGAGCCGGCCAGGGTCTGATGGAAACCCTTGAAATCGAAAATCTGCGCCGGGTAGCCGGACAACATGTTCGGCAACATGGTTGCCACGTCGGTCACTTCCACGCCCGGCGGGCTGCCTTGGGCCCGTGAATAGAATTGCTCGGCACTGCTGTAGGCATTGCTGAACCGCTCCCCGCCCATGTTGCAGCACATGACCATTGCCGTACCGGCCGATCCGGCAACGCCTGGCAGGCGCCGCAACAGGTGATTGACGCGGTCGGTGATCAACAATTTGAAGGGGTCGACGTGGGCCAGGGGCTTTGGCCCCATGCCAAAACCGTCGATATCGATGACGCGGTCCTGGTTCAGGAATCTCCCCGACAACGGCCCGGCCGAGGCCCCCTTGCAATCGACGAAACGCCCGTAAGGGAAAGCGACCGGTGGGCTAGCCGGTTGCTCAAGCCGCCGTTTGAACGAGTGCAGTGAATCGCAACCGCCCAGTGCGGCTTCCGCCTCGACTATCGCCAGGTCCAGGATCTGCACGCCTGAAGCCACCGGCGTGGGGGCAGGGAGGCCATCGGGCACATATTCATCCACCACCAGATGGGCGTTGGCGCCACCGAAGCCGAAGCTGGAAATGCCTATGCGGATCGGCGATTGACGATCCTCCAGTGGCTGGACTCGCTGTGTCGCCAGGCGCAGGCAGGTGTCGTCGACTTTCAGACTGGGACGGTAGTCCGGCTGGGGTGGGATGCCCTTGTGGCGCAGGATCATCAACGCCTTGGCCAGCGAAGCGCCTCCCGCCGCAGCCAAGGGATGGCCGATAACGGACTTGATCGAACCGATGGCGATTTTCTCCTCGGCGCTGCGATGGGCAGCGAAGAAGCTGTTCAGCGAGGCCAGTTCGGTCGCATCCCCTAACGGGGTGCCGGTGCCGTGGGTTTCGATGTAATCCACGCGGCCTGGATCAAGGTCCATGTAAGCCCGCTGATAGGCGCGATACTGGGCCTGCCTGCCCGGTGCAAACACCGATCCTTCGGCACCATCGGCAGAAAGCCCCAACCCTCTCAGCACGCCCAGCGGCCGGCGTCGGGCGTTCAGGGCATCGGCCACGGGCTCGACCAGAAAAGCCGTGGCGCATTCGCCCGGCACAATACCGTCGGCATCCTCGCCGAACGCCTGCATGCTGGCCCGGGCGGAAAAAGCCGTCAGTTGGGAGAAACCGAGGAACAATGCCGGGGGCAGAACGGTGTTGAGCGCCATGATGATCGCCTTGTCCGCCTGGCCACTGTTGAGCAGAGCCTTGGCCATGTCGATGGCATAGGGGAACGAACTGCAAGCGGTGTCCACCGATAAGGCCGGGCCGCCCAAGGCAAAAGCACGCGCCAGCCCGGCCACCTGTTCACCGGGCGTGAAACCGGATGGCGTGTCGGTACCGCCGGGCACTGCCGTGGCGAAATAACTTTCATCGCTCCAGGACGTCGCGACCACCAATGCGGTTCGCTCGGTATTCAATACCGTGCCTTGCGCCGCGAGTTCGGCAAAAAGCGTCCGGAGCACGTTCTTGCCGATCGCGACCTGCCGGCCTTCATGACGGGAAGGCATCGATGGGTCATCTGAAAGGCAGAATGCGCTGTCCAGGTAGACACGATCCTTTTCGCCGGCCTTGCTCGAAAATATCGACGCCTTCTGCAACTCCCAGCGCGCCGGCATTGCCTGGATAGGCGCTATGCCGCCCTGCGAGAGCAAGTGCCAAAGTGCGTCGGTGGACGAAGCCCCTGGAAATTCGCCGGCCATTGCGCTGAAGCACAACTCGCCCGCTGTCGTTACCGCGCCACTCATACCCTGTCTCCTGATTGCCAAAAAGCGGGGTGACCTGGCGATCACCCGGTGTCCATTCCATCTGCGGGAAGCGTGTGCCGTCGGACCTCAGCCCATTCTTGCCAGAAGCGCCAATGCGTCTTCCGGGGTACGACGCGACATCAGTGCCTCACCAGCAAACTCACTGACGGGGCACTCTTGCGCCATTGATTGGCAAAGGGCTTGCCGGTCGAAACCGTTGAGTCCCAAATCGGTAAAAGTCGTATTGACGTCCAGTGGCTGCGGTGCGTCCGAAACCAGCGGTGAGAGAGCGTTGAACAGCACCGCGCCGAGCTGCGTCTGCGCATCGGCGGAGCCAGGCATCGGCGCCTCGGAAGGTGCGGCAGACGGCTTCGGATCGGTTGCAAGCCTGGCCAGCAGTACCGTAGGGGTCAGGGCATCGAAGAGTTCCGAGGTCTGTTCTTTCTTGTCCGGGAAGTGCTGGGCCAACGACTCGAAAATATCAACCAGCCCTAGCGAGTCGATGCCCAGGCTTTCGAAACTTCGTTCGAAGTCGATTTGCTCGTTCTTGAAGCCGGTGACCGAACTGATCTCGGCGCGCAACCATTGCTCATAGCTGAGGGCGACAGGTTGCTCCGACGACGGTGCCGCGGCCAACACGGTCGAGTGTGCAGGCACGGGCCCCAGCGTTGCGACGCTTCTACCAGCAGCCGCCTCGATGCCATGGGCATAGACGCCTTCCAGCACCTGCTGGTGGGCATTGAAATAATGGGCGGTGACCGATTCAGCCTGTTCCAGCAGGCGCATCAGGATCGATTCCTTCGCCATGTTGGATTCGCAGAGTGAATCGATGATTTTTTCCGAGAGGGAGAAATAGCTATGGGCTATTTTCCCGTTGGACACGATGAATTCCTGCACAACTTCATTGAGTTGCAAGCGCATGAGGTTCTCCTTAACCGTAAATCGGTAGGTGTTTTAGACGAGCATCGAAAGTCGTGGGCCCGGGCAGGGCGCCGTCAAGCAATCAGTGAGCGGTTGCGACGGGCCGCTGGATTTGCACTGCCTCGCTTGTCGGGGAAGCGGTTTTCCTCGAGGCCTTGAGCAATCCGGACCTTACGCTCAGGTACGTCACGAGTGTCATCGCGTCGGCGCCCTGGAACGCGATGTACCCGTCAGGACGAACCAGCATCAGCGTGCCTTCGCTGGCGTGATAACGCTTGTGCAGCCTCCAGTCGGGGTCCAGCAATGTCGAGTGCCATGCCGGCAGTTCCGCGCTGCTGAGGGCGTCGACCACGCAGTAGGCCTTGATGCCTGGATAATCTTTTTCTACTGACTCGGCCAGTGCATAGTGGCCTGGCAAGACGGGAGAAAATTGATCCGCCGCGGTGAAGATCAACAACGTGTACGTCCCGTGGAACAGGTCGATCAAGCGCGCCGGCAGCGCCCCTTGCTGTTGCCAAAGCTCGACATCGGGTGCCAGCTGCCCCGCGCGAGGCACCGGCGGCTGGAACGCCGTCCGGGCTCCTTTCCTGGTCCAGTTGCGGCGCTGCTTTTTCGTCAGCGCCTCCTGGATGCAGTCACTTTTGGCGTAGTGGTACTGATGGCCGGAGATCATCGAGGGCAGTTTGCGCTGGATTTTGGGCCTGCTGCTCAGCAGTGGCAGGACGTTATCTCGCAGCCACACCAGGGCCCGTTGCCTTACGGTGATCAACCCGGTCAACCGATGCGCGGTCTTCTCGACTTCCAGGGCCACCGGATAACGTTCCTCGTTGTAGCTGTCGAGCAGTGACGGATCCGCCAGGCCTTGATCGACATAGGCGATCTTCCACGCCAGGTTGTAGGCCTCGGAGATTCCCAGGTTCATCCATTGGCCGCCGATCGGGCTGCCGATATGCGCAGAATCGCCGACCAGGAACACCGAGCCCTGCTGCAATGACTGCACCCGGCGATGCTGGAAAGAGGCAATGGTGGTGGAGGAGATGTTCGACAGGGTCATGTTCTGCCCACGTCCCTCGCACAACCGCTGGAAGTTCTCCAGGCTCAAGGAGGGGCGCTCGCCTTCCGGTGGCAAGTCGTAGGGCATCTCGATGAACAGCCGATAACGCGATTGTGCGCTGATCGGCGCTACCGCCACGTACCCATCCTGCGCGCCAAGAAAAAAAGCGCCTTCGTCCTTGCTGCCGGACCACTCGATGTCAGCGTCGGCGAGCATGAAAAAGCGATCGTAGGACGATCCCTCGAAAGTCATCTCCAGGCGTTTTCGGATGTTGCTGCGAGCACCGTCACAGGCCACCGCCCAGCGGCTGGTGCAGGATTCCTCGCGACCGTCGCCATGACGCAGCGTGACCCGTACGGACTCGGGCTGGTTCTCGATGTCCACCAGCTCGGTGTTCCATTCGACTTCCACGCCCAGCTCAGTCAATCGTTCCAGCAGGATCTTTTCCGTTTGCGGCTGCGGCAGGCTGAGGAGCAGGGGATAGGTAGCATCCAGGCAGGAAAAGTTGTAATTCAGTACCCGTCGGGCGTTGGACTGCACCGAAAACTGATTGATGGTAAAACCATCGTTGATGGCCTGGTCGGCGACGCCGAGGTCGCGGAAAATTTCCAGGGTCCTGGAATGGATCGCCATCGCCTTGGTCGCAGTGGAGGGACCGGCGTTTTTCTCGATGATACGAAAAGCGACGCCCCATTCCTGCAACATGATCGCCAGCGACAAGCCGATAGGGCCGGCGCCTACGATCATTACCGCCGGCGCCTTGCCCGGTTGTTTGTAATGCGCGGGGACGAAAGTGCTCAGAGTATTCATCTGTCAGTACCAGTTTCTATAGAAGGGAGAGTTGGCAACGCTGAGCAGGGCCTCGTCGCCTGACGAGTCGCCATAGGCGTAGATGTAGAAATCTTCAAGGTTGCCGACGCAGCCTTTGAGGCGCCTGACTTTCTCCCCATCGACACAGTTGGCCCCCGATATGCCCCCGGTCAGCTTGTTCCGGGCCGTCGCCAGGCGCGTGCCGCACACGTAGTCGAAACCAACTGCCTGCCCCCACGGGATCAGGTAGTTCTCCGGCGAATTGCTGACCAGTGCTGTGACGTGTCCCATGGATTGATGCCATTTCAGCCGACGCAGCGCTTCGGGCCTGAGCCAGAGCGGCAACTGTTCGCTGATGAAGTACCTGGCATGTTCGCGCTCCTGCTCGACGCTCAGACCTCCCAGATAGCAGGCGATAAACGCCAGTCGCGCCTGCATCAGCGGTGTGATTCCCAGGATCACGCTGAGCATTTTTGGCAGCAGGGGGATGATCCTGAGCCAGAAGGGCCGGGTTCCGACGATAAAACGCATGTAGCGCCAGAAGGTATGCCTGTCGGTCAATGTGCCGTCGAAATCGAAAACGGCCAGCACCGGTCGCGTGTGATCAGCGTGCATGGATCTCTTCCTTGAGAGGGACAATCTGTATGTTCCTGGGGAGTTTGAAGGCGGAAAGGTAACGGGCGAGCAGGGTGGATACGCTGTCCTGGCTAAGCTCTGCGCTACCTTCCACAGACAAGTGCAGTACGTTGATGGCTTTATGGTCCGGGACGATGTAGGCCTTTGCCCGCACTGAACCGGGGTGCTTGAGGGCAATGGACTCGATTTCTTCCAGGTCGATCATCTGCGCTTTGATTTTCGAGATGCGCAGGCGCTGGCAGCAGAAAAATACGTGCCCATCGTTGTCCTGCCAGACCAGGTCGCCGGTGTGGAACCAGCCGTCACGGAAAAACCGGGCATTTATCTGCGGCGCATCGTCATAACCTGGGATAACCATCGGGCCGCGTACCAGCAGCTCGCCGATACGCCCCACGGCCACGTCGCGGCCCTGACCATCGACAATTCGCAACTCGACACCACCGATCGGTTGGCCCATCGCACCGCGATGCACCTCGCCGACCGAACTCTGGACAATCACCGGCATGCTTTCCGTCAGTCCGTAGCCTTGCAATACAGGGCCACACCCCAGCAAATCGCCAAGCTTTTGCGCTTCATCCGCCGGCAGATGGCTGCCGCCGGAATAAATCATCAGTTGTGGATGCAGCGGCAGCCGTGGGCCCTTGCGTTTGGCCAGTCGGGTATTGAAGTAGCGGATGACATCCGGCACCAGGCAGGCAAAGGACACCTGATGCTCGGACAAGACTTGCGCCAGGTCCCTGTTGAGCAGGCTGTTGGTCATCAGCAGCGTAGCGCCGATGCTGAGCGGGAAAACCATCATCACGGACAGGCCGAAGATCGCGTACAGCGGCAGGGTCACCAAGTGGACCGACCCAAGGCCTTGAGGGTGAAACTGCTCGTGCAAGCCGTCGCTTGACTGCGTCAGGTCCAGATAACGATGAGAAACAGCCAGCGGCATGCCAACGCCCCGATACGTGAACTGTACCGAAACGACCGGGTTGCCTTCAGGCAGCGACAAGGGCCAGAGCTGATGCGAAAGATCAGAGGCGGCCGTTGCGTGTTCGGGCAACGACAACGGTTGCTCATCGGCGGTGCGGACGACGAGGCAACGGACCGACTGAAAGACTTCGCGGTGTTGCTCGAACAACGAATCGGTCGTGACGGTCAATGCGGGCCCGGCGAGGCCCAGCACGTTGCTCAGTTCGTACGTCGTCAGCTTGTGGTTAAGGATGACGGGGATAGCACCATGGCCAATGATCGCCAGATAATAGGCGATGAAATCCACCCCATTGGGCAAGACAAGCGCAACTTTCTCTGCGGACGACACCCCAAGGGCATGGAGCAAACCGTTGCACGCTTCGGCCTTGTTCAGCAAGTCGCGGTACGTGAAGGTTTCTTCCGCATCAAGATTCCTGATAGCGATGGCGTCGGGGTGCAAATCCGAAAAACCGACAAAGCGATGCAGGAAACCTTCTTTACAGGTAAGGCTTTTCATTCCACCAACCTCTCAATCCTTGAAGTCATGGCCAGATAAATAAGTACTGCAGAGGCAGGCTAATTTTTCAGTTGAGCTTTATGTAGTTATTGTTCCGATACCAGTCCAGCGTATCGGTCAGGGTTTCAGTAACCGGGCGGAACGCGCATTTCAGTTCACTTGAACTTTTGCTGTGGCTGAAATGGGTCCTCCCTTGTTCCTGCTCAATGAGCTTGACCGTGGAAGTACTGATAAGCACCGGCTTTTTAGTAACCCGGTAATAAATTTCATAGGCGAAAGCGATAAGACGCAGCATGAACAACGGAACAGGCCGTTCCGGTGCCTTTATCCCGCTGACGTTGGCCAATGCCCGAAAGATAGTCTTCATGTCCATATGATTGCCGGCAGCCAGATAACGCTCTCCCGATCGGCCACGTGTTATCGCCGCGATTTGATGTTCCGCCACGTCACGGGCGTCCACGACTGAAAAACTCCCGGGAAGAACCCCCGGCAATTTTTGTCCTACGAAATCCAGCAGGAACTGACCTGACGAGGTAGGACCGATGTCGCCTGGGCCAAACATCCAACCGGGTAAAACCATCGCGACGAACATGTCCGGATGCAGCGACAAGAACTCCTGAACCTTCTGTTCAGACAGGATCTTGCTCAGGTAGTAATCGTCTGCCTCGGACTCGTCGCGCGACATGGTCTCGTCGATTACCTGATCGCGGTTTCCCTTCAGGACCGCGATGGAGGAAGTGTGGACCGCACGGCGAATGCCCGCAGCATAGGCGGCCTGCAACAACCGCTCGGTGCCGGTTACATTGGTATCGTAGAGCTTTTGCCAATGCTTTCCGCCTTTATAGCTGTCGCGAAAATAGGCCGCTGTATGAAACAAGGCATCACAGCCTTCAAGGGCATGGCTGAATGCATCAACATCAAGCATATCGCCCTGGACAAGTTCGACGGGCAAACCGTCGAATTGCTTCTTCGCTTTTTCAATGGAACGTACCAGCGCCCTTACTTTGATGTCTCGTTTTAAAAGTGCATGGACGACATTGTTCCCAAGCAGGCCTGTAGCACCTGTAACAAAGGCATATTCCATTAAAATCCAGCTCCTGTGAGGTAGCCTGCTCGTGCAGCTTCGTCGCTGAACAGGCGTTGGATGACCCAACGGCGCCAGTAAAAACCATTCGGTATCTGGAAATCAAGCGGTATTTCACTATCGAGTGAAAGCCGAGGTGTCTGGTACGGGCCTGAGACGCAATGTCTCAACGAATTCGCCAGGCTGATGACGCCATTTTTCCGGCATGTAAGCGGTTTTTTCCCCAAAGGGGGCAGGGCAGTGGTCGCTCTGAATCCGTTGCATTTTGATGAAAACCGTCACCTCGCTGTCGTCCGATCCTGCCAAAAATAGGTGGCGATTACATGCCAGATTTAAAACTTTAAATGCAAAGGACGGGTACGGATGGTAAGGTGCAAACAGCTGATTCACTGAACTGTTTCATCTAGTTACAAACAAACATATTGGGCCAAAGGAGCCGAGGGCGTGATTAGAAAAAGATTAGGTCGCGAGGAAAGCCAGCAAATAACACGAGACAAGTTATTTGATACCGCCACTGACCTCATGATCAAAAAAGGCTTCCACGCCGCCAGTGTCAATATTATCTCTGAAGAGGCAGGTTATTCGAAAGGTGCGTTCTTTTCCAACTTCTCAAGCAAGTCGGAACTGCTTCTGCAACTGACCCAGCGTTTCAAGCGGGTTGAAATAGACCGCTTGGGCGATACGTTGGCTGCGGGTTATACCGCAGAGCAACTCGCGCACGGATTGAACGCCTACATCGATACACTTAAAAACAATACGAACTGCGCCATCCTCGATGCCGAAATGCAACTGATCGCGTTACGCGATGAAGCGTTCGCAAAGCACTACTACGATCTGCATGAAGAAAACAGCGAGGCGCTGGGCAAGCTGATCACTATCATTTTCAACCATGCCGGCAAGAAACCTCCGTTGGCGTACGCAGCACTCGCGAAGACTTTCACGGCGCTGTCGGAGGGTTTGATATTGCAAGGACATAAAGATCCGGCGGCGGAAATCAAGCTGGTGCTCAATTCGCTCATCGAAACGGCGGAGCCATTGTAGGAATGCAAGCTGGTCAGGCAGTCGGCGATCAGCGTGAAGCTACCGCACGAAGAGTTGGCAGGCCGTCTTTGCGGAGCGTCTTGAGCCAGACGGTCCGGGATCAGGTTCCGGGGAAAGCCAGAGTTGCCGTGAGTACTGAAAAGGAGCCCGGCATGGCCGTCAAGGCGAAACATCTTGTTACGCATAATGTATATTATGTTAAACGAGATGCTATGTCAGAAATGTTCATGGGATTCATAAGGTACTGATTCGACAAACCCGCTTCTGACGTCCACTCTCTCAACGGGCCATATCCTTCGTGTTCATGGCGAGTCCTTGAGTGAGGTGGCCGCCGATAAATCTGATTCAGTGCCGTTACGCTTCTGGTCAGCGTGTACCGCTGCTTGTGCAGGATGGTCAGGCGGCGCCATTGCCCAAGCTAGTCCCATTCATCTACGTCCAGCTCAAGCTCAGGCATCGTGCATACAACACCGCCGCAGCGCACCTGCGTGCGATCCAGGCTTTCTACACCTATGCCAAAACCCGAGATCTGGATATCGATGAGGCCATCTTGGCCTGTCACTTTGAGGCGATTCTCGCCTTGTTGGATGATATGGATATTGTGTGCAGTGAATGAGTCGTAAGGCGTAGATCTATACATCATAGGCGCGAGCCTCCGACGGTATTCAGGGTGAACCATCGTGCTGCATTGAAATCGACAGGAATGGCCATCGTTAAATTCCTTTTCGGATCGGGCTTAAGATGCTGACCTTCCCCATGCACCCATCGCATGGATAGCTAATACCTTGCATTCAACGCCTCATCGATGACAGCGATGACTTGCAACGGCGACATCTCAAAATAGTATTTGGAGGGTATTCCGCTATTTGCAAAATAGAGAACGTCTCCCTGAGGCCGAAAGACGTATCCGCCCAAGGCAATGGGTTCGGTTGAGTCCGCTTGGAGATGTACCTTGAGCTTGACGAGCTGGGTCTCGTTCATCGAAATCTTCATCCAATCGCCCCAATAAGTTCGCAGTGCGATGGATCGATTCATAAACGTCCTAGATGTCGGTGGGGGGAGCGGCGGCGCCAAGCTACAGCGACTCGTCAAGTTTTGGGGATCCTAAAAACCACCCAGTAAATCCTGTCGCTAGTCGTGGACTTTAGCGGCCAAACTTATACCAACTGCCTCCTGAAAGCCCAGCGCATGATACCGGTTTGATGCATGATGGCCACTCGCCTCGGAGCATCAGAGGTCGTAACATCGGGAGCGTCTATGGGCTAGGCGACTTCTGAATACGGTTTTCTAAGAAGGAGCTGAGATGACCATCCCAACGCAGGAAGAGATCGCAATCGCAGCCGCGGAAGGCCGACTGCTAGATATAATATTCAAGGACAGATGGCGGCATGATACCGATGCCTATTCACAAGTGTTGATCAGCGCCCACCAAGCGAAGGAGATTAATCTACGCGCACTCCTCCCTCTTCCTGAGGCGCCCGCCTACTCGAACCATGAGCTGTATCTAGGTTTGGGAATCCTGGTGCCAGCATTGGGCGCCATTGCGCTCAACTGTGAGGACTTGCTTGAGCTCATGGCTGGGGCGGTCCATCAGGAGGATCCGATGCTCAACCACCTGGTGTTCACGGAGTCGATGAAATGGTGCCAAGCGGAATTTCATCGCCCCGTAGAGCTGCTGCACCTCATCGAGTCGGGCGCTCCTCTTGCTCGCAGATTCCACTGTTTGCAAGTATGCATATCCGCTGGTCTTTCGGTCGATCCAACGCTGTTCACTACAAAAGGCATTGAATTCCTTCAAATCGGTGATGCCCAGGAGCGGGCCCAAGCCGCCAGAGCTTTTTGCAATTTGTCATCTGGAACGCTGGGCACAAACGTTGACCTCAGCAATGCCGTTTCCAGCGTGATCGAGCGCGAGGCCGAACCATCTGTGCGAGATGCGCTTCTCGCTATGGCAATTGCTTGGTTAAAAGACGCGTCAGCTGATTCGCAGCTTTCAGTTTTAAAGTTGGTCGAACGAGCTGCCGCTCCCATTCGTCTGGAGGCAAAAAGAGCAGTCGGCCAAGCACTATTGGCAGGCGCAGACGCATACAGCCTCCAAGTACGTAACGATCTCCTTACCCTCGTGGCCTCAGGTCAGCCAGAGGATGAAATCGTAAATTTGCTGGATATCGTCTTGTCGCAGTTCATCAAATTTGGGGATGTCGTGTTGGCTCGTGGCGTAGTCGAAAGGCTGATTGCCACTGACCCCGGCGTGCCTTTTGATCATTTTGACTCAGTGGTGCATGAACTTGAGAGTGGAGACGACTCTCGGCTGAGTGAGTGGGTAGTGTCCTGGCTGCGGTCTGGCTCGTTGGCCCTGTGCCTATCGCTCAGAAGTGGACTTCTACAAGGCAGCGAGGAGCGGATGTTTGCGTTTGATTTCGCTCGCATGCCGGATTTGTTGGAAAGTGACTACCCTTTCATCGCACGTAAAGCGATCGGAACCTTCCTCGCAAAACCTCTTTTCGCCGCCTCACTGGTTGTCTGCATGATGCGCAGTGCCACCGGAGCTACCCTGAGAGCGCTAGAGAACCTTTTATTTGACCCAATCCTTATTAACTACTCTGGCCTGGGCTCAGACTATCTGAACGAAATTGCCGAGAATCCCGCAGATCTGGCATCGCAGGCCGTTCAACGAGTTATGGCGGCGCTGCGAGGATACCTGGATGGCCTGGGGGACGCGCATATTCGGGAGCTACAGCCTTCGGAGCGTCAGCGCCAGCTGGAGCATGACCTACGTAACGAAAAAATGCAGAACGATATGGCGGAAGCGAGAAAACGCTCCATTTTCAGCAGTCTGGTCAATGAAAAAGTCCTGCTATATGGCACCGGCATGGCCTGTTGGATTGCGGAGTTTCCCCAAGCACAAAATGATGCTAACGATCAGGTCGCGCCTATGCGGCGCATGGAGCAATCCCTTGCTACCGTTCAGCACACCTTTCATTTACCTCGTCAGTCGGTGTTAGATCCCACCACGCTGGAATTAACGATCTTCACCTTCCTACTTGAGCCGCGCTCGCAATGAAACTTGTATTCCGAGAGTACCTCGCCTCCCTGCGTGAGCGCGATGAACTTGATGTCGTTCTGCCTGACCTGCTAAGCGAGCTGGGCTACAACGTGATTTCGCGCCCGTCCACAGGGCCTCGCCAGTTCGGTGTCGACGTCGCCGCCGTTAGTCCTGCAGTGAAAGGTGAACAGAAGCTCTATCTGTTCTCAATCAAACAGGGCGATTTGACGAGAGCTGAGTGGGACGCAGTGCCCCAAGGTGTACGCTGCTCAATCAACGACATCATTGACGGTTACATTCCCAAGCGAATCCCCGGTCAGTACGATTCATTGAAAATCGTCATCTGCCTTTGCTTTGGAGGGATCGTTAAGGAGGCTGTACGGGACAACCTCACGGGCCTCATTACCAGAGAAAGTAATGATCGGATTTCATTTCAGGAGTGGAACGGTGATTACATGGCAGGCTTGCTCGCAGAGGGAGTGCTACAGCATCAACATGTGAGCAAAGCCCTTCAATCGAGGTTCCAGAAATCCATCGCGATGCTCGACGAGCCTGACGTTTCGATTCAGCATTTCACAGCACTCGTGGAAGGGCTTGTTAAAGCTGAAAATCAGCTCCCCGCGCAACGGTTAGCCACCCTGCGACAGATGTACATTTGCCTATCCGTGCTGTTTGTCTGGGCGCGTGATCAACAGAATTTGGAGGCACCTTACCGCGCAAGTGAGGTAGTCATCTTGCGAGCCTGGGAGTTGGTCAAAGGCGACATAGAAGCGGCGTCTGTAGGGCACAAGCGTATCGGGTTGACCTTCGAGGAGCTAGTGGAGCTGCACAAGACGATTTGCGGCGAGCTGATAGAGGAAAAAATCCTGCCGTTGACACCAAATCGCGATGCAGTGGCCTCATCAGTCAATTCCCATTGTGCTGTCGACATCAACTTGAAGGTGTTTGAGACCCTGGGCCGCATTGCAGTTAGGGGGTTGTGGATCCTCTGGCCTCATCAGGGCGGAGACAGATTGCGTGTTCTGGAGCCCGATGAGACGCCTGTTCAAGCATCAATGCTTGGACGTCACACTGCCCAGCTCATCAAAAACAATCGCGTCTTGTTCTCGCCAGTGGCAGATGAGCAAATCATCGAAATCAGCTGCGCCCTGATGTTCTTGTCGATGATGAGTGAGTCGCGAGATTTTGCGCAAAAATATTGCTGCGAGCTTCTGAACCACTACCACTTCAATTTCATGAAGCACCATCAGTACCCCTCTATCCACGCCAACTACCAGGATCTGATCAGGCATCCCATGGCGAGTACTGCTGAATATCGAACACAGCACACGAAGGGGAGCGTGCTCATACCCACGGCCATGCTCTGAGCAACGCAACGAGGCGAAACGTCGTCCAACGCGGAGTTTTCCGAGTTCGTACGAAATGAAATGCGCTACTGCAACCAGCAGCTTTGGATGCCTGGGCCGGACACCGAGAGTCAGCTTTATCTGGGCAAAACACCGCATGGGCTGGCGCTGTGTGACATCCCTATCACTGCAGACGGAAAAGCAGCCCGAGTGACACTGAATAAGGAATGTCTCGAGGGCGGTGACTACACTCGCCTCTCTGCTATCCAGCTTGCACATTGGCCAATATTGGTGATGGCATGCCGTCACAGTCGGCTGCCGCTTCCGCCGCAGCTTTGGTTGTCCCTTGTGTCGCATCCTGACCCTATCGCCGAGGAGGATACGTATATACCCTGTCTCACGCTAAACAAGGTGACTGTTGATGCGTATAGGTCGGGGACACTGTCGACCTGGCTTTTTGAGTCGATGACGCCATCAGCGGTCGATTATTCGTAATTGTAAGGAGCTGGCGACTTATTGCGCCTAGTATTTTGATCCCATTATGTGGCTTGGAGGTGTCTAGTAGATTAGGTTCGATTCAGTATGCATGGCCTGCATCCATCTGCCGTGATTAGTCCCAGATGGAATCGGCCATATGGCACCGCGGAAGGATTACTGTCAGAGACGTAACCCCTTGCCTCATCGAAACCAGAAAGACGTGCGGCAAGAGCTGGCATATGATTCATAGGCTCCAAGCTCTGAATGTCATCATAGCCTGCAGCCTAGCACCATGAGGTTATTTACTCATCCACCTCCACACGACCAAAGCTCTTCAACTTAAGGAATTTAGACCCACACAGACCTGCAGGAACCTTTCGCTTTAACAACTCATAAAAGTTTTCGTCATGCGTCGATATGACAATTTGCTTATCATGATTGAGCGCGATGCCTCGGAGCAGATCAATTGTTGACAACACGTTGATGGAATCCATCGAGTGAATCGGGTCGTCAATCAGAATTAGGTCAAGCGGCTGACCTGAGGGTGACTTAGCGTTCAGCGCTCTAGCCAAGAAGATGCTCAAGCTCAATATATTCAATTGAGCTGCGCTAAAATATAGTAGAGGCGAGATTTCTTTTTCAGACTCCTTATCCTTCACCATCACATTGAGCGTTGGCTTAGTTTTTAGCCGGAAACCGCAAGCGAACTTCACCTCGCTAAAATTTGGATGTGGATCAATTTTTCTGTAAATTTCATTGATTAAGTCTGTTTGAAACATACTGTCAAGCTGGCGCGCTAGCGTCGCATTGATGTCCTGGAGCTCAGCTGCAATCCTCTCTCTCAGCGACTCATACCCAGCACGTCGATTAACGGTGGCATCCAACTCTTTCCTGGCAAGCTCTCTACTGATAACAGGTCTTATGGAATCCAGCAACGCTTGTAGCTTGCCAAACTTTTCACGAGCTGCATCTAACGATTTCTTACGTTTAATAGTATCTTCAGTTGCGATACGCAAACGCTCTTCATCAGCTGCGTCACCTGCAAATGAAACCTCTACAGTCGTGACAAATCTTGAACCATATAACTCTATTCTCGCACGTAATTCAGAGATCCGAGAGGCGACTATTTCAACATCGCTTTTGATCAGCCCAATCTCTGTAGGAAGCCCGGCACTCTCCAACTCTTCTGCAATGTTAACTAAAGATTTTTCTGTCGCCTCCAATAACCCCCTAAGCTCTTTAGCCTCACCATTGAATTTTTCTGCAAAATCCTCAAGCTCTCCAACATCCCCAGAGAGCTCAAGATTATTCTCCAGAAGATAAACATGTACTTTTACAAAATCCACATCCGCTTCAATTTTTGCCAGTCCTGCCTTAGCTTCAGAAACTATTGAAATGGATGAGGACTGCAGCGGGCCGATTGAGTCAATTTCTTTATTTATAGCAGCCAAATCAGCCTGACCAATCTCAATTTTAGTCGTAAATCCCTGTAACTCTTGAATTATTTTTGCTGAAAGCTGCTCACGATCCAAGTTGAGAACTATGGCTTTATTCGATATCAAATCTTGCTTTGCGGAAGCAGTCTTCGATTCAATTAGAGCCTTATCACGCTGAGCCAGCGCCTCATCATTAGTTATTCTTCGGACATCAGTTGCAAGCTGTTCAATCTTTCTTGCTTTTAGAGTATTGATTTCAGAAATCATATCTGACAATACTCTTTTAGACCTAGCCAGGTTATCTATCTCAAGAGCACGTTGATCTGATTTTTCCTTGAGGAATCCTTGCAACAGTCCATTGCTATCTATTGCATCTTTGAGTTCACGGAATGAGCCATGATTCTTTTGGCATAGTGGGCAGTTAGGCCCAGGGTCTTTCGCTAAAATCTCTCCAGCAATTGCCGCAAGCTTTCCAAAAGCATTAGATTGGGTCTCAAGATCCTGAATAAGGAAATTGATATTAACGAGCCTGCTTTCGATGAGGACTGTTTCTGCTCTTGCCGCTCGAAGCTCAGAGAAGCGATCAGCCTTGATATCCAGAATCGCAAAATCCTGAACGACCAATTCAAAAACATCTCCGGGCATTTGATCTACAACTGATAGCAGCCTCGCCTGCTCGGTCAGCTTAGAGGAAATGAAATCTAGTTTTGTCGAAGCATCTTTCAGCTCTCCGGCGAGAACTAACTGATCATCTTCCGATTTCGCTATTTTTTCAAAAATGCCGTCAGAACCAGAGCGCAAAACATCCCAAGTGGCCTTGCGCTCCTGAAGATCTTTAAGTCTACCCTGCAACTCTCCTCTCTGTGAGATTAACTGCTCCAGCTTCAATTCAAATGTTTTAAGGAGTAAGCCCTCAGCGTTCACCGCCTTATCAAATTCCAACTTTGCCTTACGCAGTCCACGATATTTTTCACTGATCGCTACTATCGACTCATGTCGCCGAAGAGCTTCGGTTATGCTATTTAATTTGCGTGCGCACTCTGCTTGCGTTTGCAATAAAGAATCTTTTTTACCTAGAGTGCCTTGAGCACCTATAAGCTTCTGCTCTGCAGCAATCAGCCCAGACAGTTCGTCGGAGTCAGTAATATTGTAAGCTAGACCTTCTGCGAGCTCGTTTAGTGCCAACTCTCTAGTAGTCAGAAGGTCTATTTCATGCTGAGCTTTCGAGAGTGATGTTACAATTTCCTCGGTAAGCTCATCTGGATCCGTATCGCCAACAGCCTCTGGCAAGGAAGCAAGAGGAGTACCTGTTTCTCTTAGTTCTTCAGCAACAGCAACGAAGGCCTCTACTAGGCGATTATCAATTGGAGATTGCAGCTCATTTGATAACTTTTTCTCAGTGACTTTGCAGTTTTCAATTTGTTCGCCCACTCCCAGATACGCCGCCTGTACCGCCCGACGGAGTGACTCAGTTTCCTCACCATATTCTTCGGCAAACTCTTGGTAACGAGTCTCGGGGTTAACTCCGCGGATAAATCGATCGATCGCGTCTTGGGATAGGAAGATTGTTCGATAGAAATCAGCCCCCTCGGCGAGTTTTTTGTCCTTAAAATCGACATCGATACTGTCTTTCCGTACAACTCCCGGATTGCGGACAAATTCCTTAACAGTGGTTAATACTGAAACCTTCGTTTCTAAATCATCAGGCGCTTCGGTATTTCGTAGAATACGAAGGGCTTCATCCTCCAGTTTAGAACCACGTGCAACGGCTTCATAGATGCTACCTGTAAAGCGCTCTGAGCCATTAGTCATAGCCCATTCTACCGCGTCATAAAATGAGCTCTTCCCAAAACCATTTGGAGCATACAGCGATACAAAATTAGCCGGGACTTCAACTCCATCCTGGCCGTGTACCATAAAGTCAAACGTGCCGTTGGCTTTCTCAAGATAAGCTCGAAAAGCCTGAATCTCAACTTTCTTTATTTTCATGAGTATCACGCTCCGCTATCAGCTTTTCGATCATCTCTAACCTTTCGATAGACGTCGCCTCTAAATAGCCTGTCAGGGAAGACACAAGAGATGATGGCTTATATACAAACTTAACTCCAAAATTCTTGCCCGTTGAGAGATCTACTTCAAAGATTTCATGATTCAAGCGCTGGAGCGCGAACTCTTCTTTTAGCCAAAGCTGATCATCCGTACAGGAATCAAAAATTAGCTTTCTAGCTGTAAATTTATTATTCTCAATCAACAGCCTCAGGGGCCGACTTACTGATTCCCTACAAAAAAATGCTATATAAACATTCCACCTAGCTACCTTCTTCTCCGCCTTGTAGCGCAATGCCAGCACATTCTGAATTGCATTCCATTTATCCTCAAGACTTTCAGAGGTTTCCGCCCAGCACGCGATGCAACTCACAAAACCGGAGTTTCCAGCAGTAAAGAAATTGAATGAAAAATCTGGAAAGCTTTGTTGCACCTCCAGGATCTGATCATTGCTTGCACTTGTTAAATTCATCGGAGTATTTTTCCTTAAAAAGCTCCATGGACTTAGCCGAATTTAGTCCCAGAAAGTCTTGCTCATTTCTTGTTATACACTCACGATGGAGACTACCCAGAAGCGCAAAGCTGAAAGGTACATCACCGCCCTCCAGCCCCATGTCGATGCGTGCGCCGTCGTCACCATCATACTCAGCAGCCGGGGTGCCGATATCTTCTACTAAATATCTTATGAAATCTTTATTTGCAATCGGCGGACTACCAACATCGCCACTGGAAACTACTAAAAGCCCGCCATTATCAAGCAATTTTCTGGCCGAAGCTAAAATATTGTTCAAATCTTGCAGCCAAGCGTCTTTGCTTCTCGAGTAAACAAACCTACTGGTCCGCTCTATTCCTTTCAAATAGTTAAGATCCATCACATCCACATCATTTAATAGTGAATGAAGAATCAAGAATTCAGTAAATGCTGACCAGAGCTCGATGTCGAATATGGCTTCATCAGCCTGCCCGTTAACAATCAAGCCTTTGTCATACAGCGCTAACAGCTCATAGGGCTTAGGTATCCCCGCACGAACCAAGCTATCAGCTTTCCTATAAAGTTGATGCTGTAGAATCTGGAGAACCCTCGAACTACTTAGCGTGTAGTTAAAAGTGCTTGGCCTTATCTTGGTGAAGCAAAACAGAAATGAGGGAAGAATCGGGGATAGATCATTGGCTTTTACAAGCTCATCAAATCTTCCCATGTCAAAACATAGCACCTCACCAGCCTCTTGAGGTTGAGGGCCAGCCATTTCAATCTCGACACCAATCAAGTACGGTTTTCCACCTACAAGAAGGTAAACCCCTCCACCAGACGCACCCTTGATATGACCCCTGGGCGGCAGCCCCTCTAATGTCAAATAGAAACCTTTATCAAACTGTTTAACTTTCCCTTCGTAAGACTTAAATCTTTGCTCGGGAGTGTCTTCATTTTCTCGATACTCGGGAAACCCTGCAAATATCGCCTCACTCTTGTAGTCGAATTTATTATTTTTATATCTAACTGATTGCAAGTTCGGTATGAACGAGACTTTCAATAACGCACAGTCATCCTTATGAGGATACACTTCTAGGACGGTAATTGGGCGACCATCCCAAGTCTCAACTGCATTCTGAGCCTTCAGTGCATGTTTAGCAGTGAGCACGTAAGAGTAGTCTTCAGAGAGGCAGTGAACTAATACCCCGCTCCCATCATTAACTTTAACAGCATGCTCTCTGATAAATTCGTGAATGGACATTTAGAACACCATTTTTTCTTGGCAAACGTGTAGCCTTTCAGAATAAGCAGCATCTTCAGGCAGCATGATGCCCTTGAGAACAGATTTGTAGTTAAAATACACATGGTTATCTTGATGCGCATTAATAATTCGCGCAATGGTTCGCTTATCCGGATGTCCAAATATAGAACCATCGGTCGAAATGACATATTTTTTTGATGCGATTAGTGAAAGCAGTTTCTGGCTTGTATTGCCCTTGCTACCGTGATGCGAAATTTTTACGATGCTGCATTCGAGAGGGTTGGTCGGACTGTAGCCCAATGATTTGAGCTTTCGCTCAACCGTGCCTGCATACGAGTCGGCCAGTAGTAAAAGCTTTAAATCACCAACCTTCAATATGAAAGCTATAGAGCTTCCATTTGGTATGGAACGATCCGGTTTGAACCTATCCCCGGTCAAAAAATGGGAGAATGGAAATTTATGATCACTCTCAGCTTTGGCTGTTTTTTTATTTGAAGGTGGGTACTCACGCTCCCAAGCCTTGCCTAGTCTACGAAGCGAATTTATTGAGGGTGATAAAATCGTAAACTCCAATCCTAACCTGGTAATTGGGGTTAGTTCATTGTGAATTGCCTGATCAAACCAATTGAGTTTTCTAAGTTTTCCCTCCAGAGTGACACCTTGGGTGATACTTGTCTTGGTTTCAGTTCCCGCGACTCCTGCCACTTCATTTTTTTTATCATCAGCTTGTTCAATCGCTGAGCAGATAAGTCCGTAAGAATTAAACCAAAATTCCTTGACTAGAGAAGGTAAATAGTCATTGTATGACATGGCTGCGAGCACGCCCCCAATATGATCGTCGTCGACATGGGTAATCACAGCCAAATCAATAACTTCTCCATTTGCCTTGAGCTCTTCAAGGAGTAAGCGAAGGGGCTTTGCATATCCGTTTAATTGACCGAATGTCTCACCTGGCCCGCCATCGATCAGAAGGTTGAAAATTTTTCCTTCCTGCTCATGACGTAGGAATATGCAGTCACCATGTGAGGCGTGGAGGAATTGGATGGTGGTGCTCATGCTAGCTCCCTTAGCTACTGACTGCGGCATTATGCCACCAATCATAATTCCTTCGAGAGCGAAATTCGTCCTTTGATCTGAGCCCTCTCACTGCAGCTCATGCCCTGAGCTGATCCTTGTGTAGAGCTGAGAGCGGCGCGCGGACATCTGTGTGAAGCGGAGTACAAATGTACCCTGTAGGAATCAGAGAAATCTAGACTTGGCGAGCCAGCGCACTGCCGCTTTAGTTGTCAACCGTTACCTCAAGCCTTCGTTGCGCACAGCCAAAAAGTCAATGCTGTAGCGGCAAGGAGCAAAGCACTACTGGTGAAGAAGGCTGCCTGGTATCCAAGTCCATCGTAAAGCAAGCAACCCGGTATCAGTCAGCGAGAGCTTTCGCCTCGTGCAATACAGCAACCGCCCGACCAGGCGTTCCTACAGCGCCCCGATATTTCGCGACTGGAGCAAAGCAAATACTGATAGGCTTTTCAGAAAGCCTCGTATCGTCTGTTATGGTCAAGCATTGAATGGAAGCAAATTTTCTCCCCAGAACCCTATGGCACCACGACAATGACGAATTCGCCGAGCTTGAGCACTCAGAACTCGACGCTCTGGTCCGCAAGAATCATCGACCACTGATCATTCTGGGTGAAGCCGGGATGGGGAAAACCACTTTGCTCAAGTGGTTCGCGACCACCCATGGTTATCGTTTCGTCACAACCCGACAGTTGAGCCTTCCTCTTCCGCCAGCGCAGCCGTTGGACACGACCCAAGTGCTGGTGATCGACGCACTTGATGAGCTGACGGCGTCCTCCTCAACAGATGCGTTGCTAAAGACGCTTACGTCTCTGGCCCAACTCGGTTATCCGCGGTTCGTTCTGTCGTGCAGGGCATCCGACTGGCGAACTGCTGAGTGCTCCGAGCTTTTTGAAAGTCTAGCGCTCTACGATAAATCTCATATTGAACTGCATCTGAAGGCACTCACTGACGAACAGGTTCGACAGATTCTATGCAAGCGGCTGGGCGAACCTGGTGCATACAATCTCATTGCACACCTTGAGGCCCGTAGGCTCATCGACTGGCTTGGAAACCCCCACACGTTGGGTTTGATAATTGATGCGGCCGCGACGGGATTACCTTTACCAAAGGATCGCGCCGGATTGTTCGAGATGGCGATCTTGCAGTTGGTCAGTGAGCACAAGCCCAGCAAATGGGCTGCAGCACCTACCGAACAAGATGCACTCGACGCTGCTGGAGCCGCCTGCACCGCACTTATACTGGGCGACTTTGATTCCATCAGTCACGCCTCTGGTGGCGGTCGTGCACTGTCGTCGAAAGAGGCGAGCGAGTTGCCCGGTGGCGGTTGCTTGATTCGGGTGCTCGGAACACGTTTGTTCGATTCGGTTGGAGCGGATAATTTCAACTACACCCACAGAAGTCTGGGCGAATACCTGGCCGCTCGCTGGCTTTCAAGTCATGCTGACTCACCTCGCAAGCGCCGCCGGTTATTCGCTTTGTTTCATGGATCCGGACTCGTCCCAGCAAGCTTACGCGGCGTGCATGGATGGATAGCGCTCTACCCCGCTTTCGCATTAGAGGTTATCGCTACTGATCCCCTTGGCATCATCGAGTACGGTGACCCCGAACGCTTGACACTACGTCAGGCGCGTGCCCTTTTACTGGCGCTCGGCCAATTGGCATTGTGTAATCCGGGATTCATGACTTACGCCCACAGGCTTTCACTCAGAGGCGTGATCCGGCCAGGAATGGAAAGCGAAGTGGTGACGCTGCTGGTACAGCCGCAGCGATCGTTCGAGCTTCGGATGAGAGTGCTTCAATCGGTCAAGGACGCTGGCATTGCCGACACGCTGGCCCCAACGCTTCTGACGATGGTACGCGACGGTACAGAGTTTTTTGCCTCTAGAGGTGCTGCACTTGAGGCGTTACACCCATCGCTGTCGGTGGAACAGTCTTACGAACTGATTCAGTTACTTACGTCACAGGCCACCGACGACGGCGCACGACTGGCGCTGGATTTGGCAGGTTTGAAAGGTTACGCCCTGTTCGATGATAGCGACCTTGTGAAATGGGTGATCGCCTGCGCGCACCAGGATTATCGAAGAGGCGAAGCTGACAATAAATATGATGTGTTGATTGAGCATCTTCCCGAGCAGCGGATCAGCCGGTTTCTTGACTGCCTTACAGAAACCGCGATCGCGATGGAGTTGCCTGTCGAGTCACAGCAGAGGCCTGAGCTAGCAAATCTGACGACGAGTTTAACCTCCTGTTATCTCCGCAACCCGACCATCGTCGCAAGCGACCTGTTGCGTTGGCTACAGTTCGCTGCTTCTCATGGGGCGTTTCAATTTCCACCCAGCGATGTTCACGACCGCCTCGAATACGATCACAGACTACGGCGCGCTCTGCAACAATACGTTTTGCTGAGCAAAGATGGCGAAACCACCATGAGTAATCGGCATTACGGCCTAAGCTGCATATCCCCTGCCCTTTGGTGCTCAGAAGCAGATGCCGTTTCACTGCTCGATGCCCTTGACCCCGATGACCTGGCCGATGAGCGTTGGCGGTCGGTGGTTTCACTGACACCGCACAGTGACGATGAGGGTTCAGACATGCGCGTGGCGGCTCGTGCCTTCGCATCGAACTGTCCTGAGCGGCTGCAATGGCTCGAGCAACTACCACTGGCTCCGTCGCAAGAGGCAATCGCTGAGCAGTCAAGCACATTAAGCCGTTTCAACGAACAGGGACGTCAGCGAGATCAGACCCTGCGCTTGCAACGGTATCAGCGCAATGCCTGGGCCCTTCGGGCTGGACACTTCGAGCACCTGGTACAGCCGGCAATGATCTATCTGGGCCTTGATCGGGGTTACAGGTCCGATGCTGTCGCTGACGAATGCCTGGCTGAATGGCTGGACAAGGCGTTGGCACAGGACGCGCTGATCGGATTCGAGACCTACCTGCAACGTCTTCCTTGCGTACTTTCAGGCCCAGAAGTGAGCAGGTTCTACTCAACACAGGATTGGTACTTCGATCCGCCTGAAACCGGCGGCCCAGAAGGCATTTCGCCGCTGATCATCATCGCAGCGATCACTGAACGCCATCGAGTGAAACGGGGCTTCAGTGATCTCACAGATCTTCAGTTACTGACGGCTTCGCTAGCGTTTCGTCTTTGGGTATCCCATGACCCACAGCCGGTACGCCCGCTACTCAATGTCGAGCTGCAAGCGAGAGGGTTGTGGCGGGAAGCGCTGAGGTTGGCGTATGAACCCCTGGTCCAGACGGACGCTGGCAGCGACTCACTGGACGAGCTTTTGCATTACGACAAGGCTAACGAAGTGGCTGCGAGCTTGGCAGCAGAGTGGCTGCACACTTTGCCGTCGATACCGTACAGCCGCGAGAAAATTCTTGTAAAAATCCTTTTGGACGCCGATGAGCATCATCTGCTGGAATCATTAGGCCAACGGCGTCGCTTATATTCTTCGGAGCACATGTTGATCTGGGATGCTGTCGACCTGGCAATCGACTTCGAAATGACAGCTGACCGATTGGCCAGCGCTCCGCTGCACATGGACTTACTGGAATACCTCCGTTACCTGGTGATCGGGCATTACCCCGGCATCGATGGGCACACGATCAAACCTGATATCGCGCTGGTCGAGTGGATGATTTCCAATTTCCGCACGTCGTGGCCGCACACGGAGAACCCTGTTGGCGAAATCATCGAACCGGCACTGTTCGGGATCAATGACGGGGGGCTTGCCCAGCTAATTGATAATCTGGGCAGCCTTACAACCTCCGAAGCGATCGCCGCTTTGAACAGGCTCAGCAACGCCCCACGCGACTCCTACACAGCGCTGTTACTCGACGCCAAGTTCAGGCAACTGCGCCTTTGCCAAGAATCGATCTTCACCCCTCCAACACTGAAGGATCTGGTTGCCATCACGAGAGACGAGCCACCGCGCAGCGCTGCTGATCTGCAAGCCTGGATAATGGAGGAAATCGATACCATACAGGCCAAAATACGGAGTGACGATATCGATTCGTGGAGAGGTTTTTATTGTGATGACCAGATCAGCCACCAGAAGGAAGAGCGTTGCCGGGATCATCTTCTGGCCCTTCTCCGACAAGGCCCCGAGGGCGTTGTCTACTATCCCGAAAAGCATATGGCGGCTGACAAGGAAGTAGACATCTGGTGCTCGACCGTGAGCGCTAGCATCCCTATCGAGATCAAAGGGCAATGGCATAAAGATGTCTGGGATGCAGCGGATCTACAGCTCGACAGGCTCTACACAACCGATCACCAGGCCCAGCGTTTGGGTATCTATCTTGTTCTATGGTTTGGCAAGAACGCCAAGCTGAAGGGCCCAGGTAGAGGTGCTGATGCGCCTTCATCTCCAGAACAGATGGCGAGAATGCTTGAAGCGCGCAGTCAGGCAGCGACGCAAGGGCGTGTGAAAATCATCGTGCTGAATCTCGCTCATAATACTGAGGGAGTTTGAGCCCTCTCGCACACTCTTACGTCAGCAAAATTGCCACGGATTCCGCTGATGTCATGCTGCGATCCGCGCCTCCGATACCTACTGTCGTTAATATTCTGGATGCACAAAATCCAGATGGTACGTGTGCTCATTAACGCTCAGCGCCTCAAGACGCTACCGGAGGCTGGGACGCCTTGCATCGCAGGCATCATTAAGAGGTCCGCGACCAGCCAACCGATCGATTTGTTCGTGGGCCCACTGCGTTCAGTTATCCTTTGCCATCCATTTTCAATCCAGCTCCCAAAACGCGTTTTCTGAAGATCAGCATCCCTCATCCCCAAGATATGGACCGTCAGAGATCGGGCTGTGGCGCAAAAGCGCGCGGACAACGGCTCAGATGTACATAAAACGATGAACAATCACATTCATTTCAGGAGCATTAAGCCAAAACTGGTAGACCTGCGAGCGACTTATGAACATCTGACATCGCCCATAAGTTAAATCAGGTGCTATGTCAGATATGTTCATGAGCAGCTTAAGCCACTGATTCGAGAAATTTAAGAATGGCATCACAAGGTGCTGTGTCCGATCATGAGTCGATATTGGGGGATTAAAGTAGCAATGGCCGTCGCTCTTCGAGCACAGCTGTCGTGAATCAAGCCCCCGCCTGGCGCGTTTGGGGAGTTTTAAGGAGGTTGCGGGCACGAGAATTTGCGTAGGCTCGCCCCCTGCCCCATAGCCTCTGTCACGCCGGCCAGGCTGATCCTTTCGGTTGAGCGGTGGCTCCTCGGAGCGTCGGTGACACTCAGTAGTCGGCGGCGGTGGCGTCTTATTTGTTACCATAGGTCGCGGTACTCTCCGCCGAAGTGAGTGTGTAAGCACGTAATCACTTACAAGTCGACGGTGAAGATTTACATAAGACCAATCTTTGCTGTTGCACTATCAGGTCGGCCTCATTTTTTGCCTGCGCAAGGTTTTCGGCCGTTGTATCGCTAGCGGTTGACTTCGAAAGCGCCGACAGTGAGTTAAAAAATGAAGCTGAACCATTAGTTTCGATATATTCCAGAGAGTTGAGTGAGCCTGACTCGCTAAAAGACGTCGACAACGTAAGCTTGCCGAATACTCTCGGCGTCGGAATTGGAATCTCATATGGTTCACCGAGCTGAGCGACTAATACTGAGCCTGACCAATATGAGGCATTCATGTTGCTATTCGGATCTATAACTTTAAAATTTAATCGTCCAGGCTGGCGAGCATGCAGTACCGGAATCTTGCCAGCAGTATTTTCATTGACAATCGGAATGTCCGATTTTAACTTTCTTAAGACTTGAGCTGCTAGTGGTGGAAGGGAGTTAGCCAAGTCATCAGTGTAAGGATTACTGGTTGGATCGGCCTTCAAAGCCTGTAGCTCTTTTTGGTCAGGATCGAGAATGACTGAGTAGGTTAGACTCAGGGTGCCATTTTTTCCATACTGGGTGATTAGGTTGCATATATCTGGGTGCGTTCCAGAAGATTTGATAACTCCTCCACTCAGCACAGAAGTTAAGCTCAGCACCGATTTCACTATTTCTTCGCCCCGGCCCGTTGTAGAGGAGTTCCAGCTTTTCAATCGCCCATCTTCGGTGCGCTCGATCTTCACGCTTGCATCAGAAAAAACTCCTCCCAACTTTTTAAGATCGAGCTCATGGTAATCATTTGGGCTGTTTGATGCTGCCTGAGAAGTGGAAGGGCTAACGTCAGTAGCAATATGAATGTCGTCTTGAGCGCTACACGCCACCGTTCTGGTGGCGGTTACTTTCACCGTAGTCCAAGCAGCATAATATCCTATCTTGGCATCGGGCAAACTAGCACATCCATGAAGAAGTAACAAAGGTCCAAAGAAACTTATTAGTGACGTTGATTTCATAACTAGGCTCCGTACCATGTCGCTGCTCCAAAGTGCCAGCATTCGGGTAGATGCTAGCTCGATTTAAGCGTTTCGCCACTTCATGCGAGTGGAAGGAACGAATGTGGGCAGCGTTAGACGTGGCGCGGCGAGTGCTAATGCAAGCACCCGTCTTCAAGCGCCCACTTTCCAGCCCCTATTGAATTCACGGCACCAAAGCTTTTCAATAGTCGCTGAATGGCCACTTGCCAGTCATCGCCACGGAAGCCTCTTGACAGTTCTGGATTACGACTAACATGTACCATGATGATCGTGAAATCAACGCCGACAAATTGATCGAAACGCTTGAAGCCCAGGTAAAGAGGCTCACCAGTCTCCATGAGGACGCACGGCTCTTGCTGATGCTAGTGATCGTCGCCAGGATCGGCAAGCCGTCCAACATTCTGTACACGCTCTCCCAAAAGCTGATGGAGCCCCCGGTGCTTGCTTCGATCAAGCTCAGTGAGTTCAGCAGTCTGCTGCATGAAGCAGAGAATCTTATCGAGCCTGGCGAAGACGCAGACTTTTTAATCACTCATCTGGCCGCGAAAGCGGTTTCGTTGGCATTAGGTATTGATTACCGCCATCCGAAACTGGTCGCCGCATTGGTCGGAACCATTCAATCGACCTTGTCGACCCCCCTGTTTGAAGCAATCCCGAGTACAGCCGAACTGTCGCTGGGGTTGCTCGGTGACTATCCGCAAGACTCTTTTCCGATGTCCGACGACGTTACCCAGCACCAATGGGATCTGATCAGCATCCGCTTGGCAGCAATGGATATCAGGCCTAATTTCATCGCGTTCAAGAATCATCGTCGACCAGCTCAATCGACGGTCCTTCTGGACGCGCCCTACCCTGACCCGACCCGAATGCTGTATGGGCTGCAAAACATGCTGGACGATGAGGTACAAGGTCGGCTGGTGCTCATTCATAACTGGACCCGCGCCAATATGGGTGATACGTGGTCGCGCTTGTATGCGTTGATCGAGAACCGTGCCCAAGTGGAAGCGGTCATCGCCTTCAGCAGCCTGCCTACCGTTTCAGATTACTGTACGGCGATTATTATCAATACTGCTCCGATTCAGCGAGAAACGCTTTATATCGATGTTTCCCTATCAAACAAATCGCTGCCACCGTTGGATGGTATCGAGCGGATGCTCCTCGCTGGCTGTATCTACAACCTTTGGCAAGGCCGCGTCGCCCACAGTCACTTCGAGTATCTTTCCAGTGATGTAAGGCGTTTTCTCAATAGCTATTTCAGCGCTGGCTTCAGGCCAATTTCGCGGCTCTGCAATGCAATTGAGAGGCGACCCGGCAATGTTTTGAGGACCGTCCTAACCAAGAGACTGTTGCTCAAGGCCGCGTCTGGCGAATCTTCGCGGCGAACCCGATCGGATAACAGCAAATTGATAGCGGATGTGCTGGAACGCCGTGGCAGGCCGTGTTGCGTCTATATCATTGGCAACAATGGCGAAGGAAAGAGTTTCCTGCTCACCGACATCGCCTACCTACTGGTGGAAGCCGGAAAACGCTGCGTAGGCCTTCCCTTGTCCCATGCTGACCGTTTCCCCGTCGACGACGGCACTATCAAGCATCTTTTCGAATACAAAGGTGCTCGCAGGACCCAGATTACCAAGGAGGTGAGTGCCATTTCATCCGCACCAGGCAAAGTCGAATTGCTTAGGGAGTGCCTGGGGCTTGTCGGCTTCCGGTCCCTGATTTATCTGATCCTGAAGTCCGAGCTCAGCCACGACCGCTTCGGCGTCCCACGTCGAGAAACGCTTGATCTTTCAAATGCTGACGATATGCGCTACTTCAACCGTGACAGAAGTTCGACCTGCGAGTACGAGGTCAACTTCATTCGCGAGGGGCACCGTACTATTTCGTTCGACAATCTCAGTTCCGGGGAGCAAAGCATCATTGGCCTGCTTATCAAGATCATTGCCTCGGACGCCGATCGCCCGACGTTTCTGATCGACGAGCCTGAGATCAGCCTGCACGTTAGTTGGCAACAACGGCTTCCCCGCATCTTCAATCTCTTGAGTGATCGCTTGAATGTTTCCTTCGTGATAGCTACTCATTCACCGATCCTCATTGCCAACGCAGCGGATGACGATATTTGCTACGTGTCCAGCATCGGCATCCTGGATGAGATCCCTGTCATTGAGCGACACTCCGTGGAGACGCTGCTAATGGATGGTTTCGAAACCTATACGCCGCACAACCGTGAAGTTCATGAGCAGTGTGCAAAGCTGGTTGCCTCTCTTATCTCGGATGCGAACACACCCAACGCGGCCATCAGATCTGAAACGGCGATCCAGAAGCTCAAAACCTTCAAGACGACCATCCAAAAAAACGGCCAAGGTGAAGATGATGAACGACAGGCCACCGATCTTGATTTGATCGAAAAAACCCTGGCTGCGATCATGATGTTGCGTGAAGAAAGCGAGCCTCGCCATGGTTGATCTCACCCAGGAAGCGATGGACGCCGCACGTGTCCGGTATGAAGGTGATTGCCACGAGCGTGAGATTCATCGCAAGAAGACACTGGAACATCTGTCGACCCAGAATGCCGCTGCCATTGCCGAATTCAAGCGACGCCAAAAAGGACTGCCCGCCTCGAAACAAGATCTATGGAGCAAGCTGACAAAGCACAGAAAAGATTTCAAATCCGGTGTAACCGGCCCGTTAATTCGCAAAGCCTTGCGAGGTTTCCTGGAGCGGGAGCAGAACGGGCTATGCTGTTACTGCCAGCGCCCACTGGTGAATATTGCCTATGCCAAACCCATCGAGCACATTCTTCCGCGTGCGACGTTCGTCCAGTACACATTTCACTTCTGGAACATGGCGATTGCCTGTTTCGATTGCAACCAAATAAAGCTCGACCGTGTCTGGGCCAGCTTCGATAAACGGGGCCTTGAGGAGTACCCGGCACCTGCTGCGTTCACTGAAATGTATCACCCAAGATTTCATCGTTTTGCTGAGCATGTACGCTTTATCCGCGTACAGACCAATGACCACCTCGTTTCGATCTATCGCGGTGTAAGCGACAGGGGTCGGCATCTTTGTCTTAATCTGCTCAAAGACCTGTCGGCACGTGAGATTGTGCTCAACAGCAATCCAGCGTTGAAAGGAGCCTTGGAGGTGATCAACGCCCATGCATCGTCAAATGAAGGCGCCTTGGCGCCTGAATTGGAGGCCTTTCACCAGGCACTTGCGAAGTCCACTTCCCAGTTAATAAAAAATGGAGCGCTGCCCCGTTAGCGTAAAGCGGCTCATTGGCGGCAGGAGAGGCCATGAGCAACCAGCTCAGGGGACAAGCCACATTGCTCAAACTTGAGTCTGCCAGGGACTACCCGATTTCCAACCAGATCCCAAAGCATGGTTTTCGAAAATCAGCATCCATCACCCTCTGGACTGGGACCGTCAGAGGTCGGGGCGACGAGGCTAAGGAAGGCGGGGAAAACTAGGTCTATGAACATCAGTCGACGAACAGTCGCGCTAATTTAAAGACCATTGAGTCAGCAATCTCTGGCCCTTGAGCGACTTATGAAAATATGAAATGGCCCATAAGTTAAACGATGTATTTATGACGGACGTTCAGGATTGGTGCTTGCATCCTAAAATTCGAATTTGCCACGGATTACTAGAATCCAATTAAATCAATGACCTGCGCGCCCTACCTCCTAAGCTTTCGAGCTTCCCACTGCTCCAGGCCACCAATCCTTCAAACTTAAAAACCAAAATCCCTTCACGATCTCAATCATTCTTACATCACCATCTCATGTTTCTGATCGCTCACCGCTCTAAGCTTCACGAGTGGACTTCGCTGCGCGCACCCAATCAGTGTACGACTCCTGAAGTCGTAGATAACTTAATATATATCGGCACAGTCCGCTTCAGGATTTTCCTGAACAGCTGTATAGCGTACAGATCTCCATGCTTGAAAAAGCAGTCCCGAACTCACTGACACAGCCTTTAAAGTTCTATTCTTCTCAAACTCAGAAAATACGTAACTCATATGAACGCCTATTTTATTGCGTTAGAAAGATAGTTTTCTATGTGTGGCATTGCTTGTGCAGCTTCGTTTAACTTATAAATATTCAATGTCAGCCGCCCTCCCCCAGCACGGAAACGGAAAGAGGGAAATTCTAGCACGCAATAACTTCTATTATTTGAAAAATCAATGTTGCTTAGTTCGGAAAAATTCATTTCGCTCATCTGATCAATTTTTGTCTCACTGGGTCGACTGACGCTTTTTGACCTTAAACCGTGGCATTCAAATATTCTTTGCGCCGTGCCATTCGTTGTCTTTTCCTCATACTCAAGGATATGCAAAGCGTCGCGATTCGATGCGCTAGGAGGGGGCTGATTTAAATGAAAACTAAATCCTGGATAATTGTTAAGATTTACAATTACACTGTTTCTATACGCTTGCGGCTCGCTTCGGGCTGACTTCTTCAAGCAAGTCGTCAAGTCGCTGCACCCCTTATCATCTCCAAACGCAAGTTGCACTGTAAAATAACTAGGTTCTTCTGGCCTTATACTCACCTTGAGGCCATTTGGATATGCTTTCTCTCCATCCCACACGATCGCTCCTTCTAAATATTGCAAGTAACACTTACCTTTATCTCGACCGAAAGCAGCATGCAAATTTCCAAGGGCATCCTTTCTAATGCTTAGTCCGGATTTGAGCGGCCATTCGTCAAGTCCTGCCAGTTCCTCGTAACAATTGCTTTCTTTTTTAACGTCGGCCGCATGAACATTGTTCACAAAAAATAAACTGGCGGCTATTAATATTTTTATCAAAAAAATTCTCACTTGAGAGACCATGACAAAAACCTCATTTTATAAGTTTTTTACTGCGCGGGTGCGCTATAAAAAAGCGATAGTCAAGCGACGTTATCAAATGCATTGCAGGACTTAGTACAGCATATCCTCCTCCAGGTCGCTTTCTCATTTCTATATAAATTTTTTTTCAAAAAATCTATCTCAGTATGTCGGATGTCACCGTCGTCCCGCATCAATCCCCCGATGCCACTCCGTGCTCTAGTCGCCAAAGGTCGGATTCGGCCAGACGAGCGGGAAACCCCGTTGAGGAACATAAATCGATGAATAAACGCATTCGTTCTGAGCGTACTGAGCCAAGTACGGCGGGATTAAGAGCGGCTTATGAATATTTGACGTCGCCCACTTGTTTGCAGCATACGTTCAGGATCCGGTTCCGCCCCCCCCTGCAACTAATCCCCACCGCACCGGTCTCTAACCTCGCCGAGGTTGAGTCAATTTCGCCGAACCTCACATCGACAAGACTCACCCGTGACAGCCCACCTGGATCGCCGCAACAACCTATCGCTCGACAGCCTCAACTTCTTTCTCGCCGACGTGCGCGACGGTCTCGGGCCGTATCTGGCGATCTACCTGCTGGCGGTGCATCAATGGGACCCGGCGAGCATCGGCGTGGTGATGACGATTGCTGGCGTCGCGGCCCTGATCACGCAAACTCCCGCTGGAGCGCTGGTCGACAGCAGCCGTGCCAAGCGCGCGCTGATTGTGATGGCCGCGCTGGTCGTGACCGCCAGTTGCCTGGTGTTGCCCTTCGTCTCGTCATTCAGCCTGGTGGCGCTTACGCAGGCCTTGAGTGCGGTAGCAGCATCGATTTTTGCCCCGGCCATTTCGGCGATTACCCTGGGCATCACCGGTCCTCGCGCTTTCACTCGGCGAACCGGGCGCAACGAGACCTTCAACCATGCCGGCAACGCTTGCGCGGCGTTGCTGGCCGGTTTGTCTGCTTACCTGTTCGGTCCGGTGGCGGTGTTTTACCTGATGGCGGTCATGGCGCTGGCAAGCGTGTGTGCCGTGGCGTTCGTCTCGGCTGAAGCCATCGACCATGATCTGGCTCGCGGTCTCGAACCTCGTGGCACCGATCACCCTCAGCCCTCCGGGTTTACCGTGTTGCTCAGCCACCGGCCGTTGTTGATGTTTGCGGTTTGCTGCGCGCTGTTCCACCTCGCGAATGCCGCCATGCTGCCGCTGGTGAGCCAGAAACTTGCGCAAGCCAATCTGCATATGGCCACCCCGCTCACTTCCGCCTGCATCGTCGCGGCGCAGCTGGTCATGGTGCCGATGGCGCTGTTGGCTGGCGCCAAAGCCGATCAGTGGGGGCGCAAGCCGCTGCTGTTGGCGGGTTTTCTGATCCTACCGTTGCGTGGTCTGCTCTATACCTTGGCGGATGATCCGTACTGGCTGGTGGCGGTACAGCTGCTCGACGGTGTCGGCGCCGGTCTTTTCGGCGCGTTGTTCCCGGTTATGGTCAAGGACCTCACCCTCGGTTCCGGCCATTTCAATATCAGCCTCGGCGCACTCACAACGGTGTTTGGCCTCGGTGCGGCGTTGAGCAACGGTCTGGCGGGATTTGTGGTTGAAGCGGCGGGATACGATGCGGCATTCCTGACACTTGCCGGGGTCGCCGGAGCGGCATTTTTGCTGTTATGGGTTGGGGTTCCGGAAACCATGCAGCGTTCTGAAGGCATCAAAGTTCATCGAGTCGAGATCAGCCCAGGCGCCTAGAGCAGTCAGACCGGAGCCTTCAAATCCACGCCCAGCGCTTGGGCAAACGCCTTGACCAGCGGGCTGCGCACCGTGTTGTGACGCAGGATCAGACTGAACGGGGTGACGATGTTGATCAGATCCGGCCGTACCGCGCGAAACTCGCCTCGCGCCACCATCGGCGCGGCGTAATGCTGGGGCAGGAATCCCAAAAAACGCCCCGTTTTGATCAGCAGCGCAACGGCCTCCACCTGGGTGGCCGAGGCGGAAAAACTGTCGTAGTGAGCAAACTTCAGTTTGTCGCGATGAATCGCGTAACGATGGTTGATGCACTCGTGGGCCTTGAGCACATCCTCGCCCATGTCCGCCTCTGCCATGCTGAATAACGGGTGGCCGAGGGCGCAATAGACTTCCGAGCGTTCTTCGTACAGCTCGTAGTAGTCGAACTCCTCGCGTTTTTGATAGATCGGCACGATTCCCGCCACCAGCCGCCCCTCGACAACGCCTCTTTCAACCTCGTCGAGTTGGCTGGCCTGAAGTTGAAACCTGACCTTCGGCGATTGTTCGTTCATGCGCCTGAGCGCGGCAACTAACGGGGAGTTTTCGTCAGAGATCGTATTATCAATAACGCCCACGCCCAGGTCACCGACAAGTTCGTTTTGCGCTGAACTAAGGCGATCGCGAAAGTTGTCGACCGAGGCAAATAAATCGATTGACGCCTGATACACCAGGCGCCCCTCTTCCGTCAGGTGAAAGCCCTCGCGACCGCGTGTGCAGAGGCGCATGCCGATGCGGATTTCCAGGTCGGAAATCTGCTTGCTGATGGCAGCCAATCCCACATTCAGCTCATTTTGCGCTGCACTGAAGCCCCCTGCCTCGACCACGGCCTTGAACACTTTGAGCAGTTTGAAGTCCAGCCCGCTGAGGGCTAGCGGTGCCCGTTGCGGCATTTTCGGCGGCGGGTTTCCGGAATTGGAAAGTGGGGTTTCCATAATGCTTATTTACCTCTGACGCCCAATTCAACAACCTGTGCCCACAACAAAAACACGCTGGCCTAATAATCATGAACACAGAAAACCAGGCTTGGCAACCGCCAATAAATCCAGAACATCAGTGCCAAGGCGCTGATCGCAAAACATTAAAAGCTGACACTTCGATCAGCACTCGCACCGATGCAACTGCCCTCTTGAAAACTGCTCTGGCCTGACTTTGTTCGCTTGTTTTGTGGCGATGTTGCGGCCTGGAGTACCCGTTTCAGTTCGCGTTACCGACGAGGAAAACAACAATGTCCCAACCCACCGACCGTCTCTGGGGGGCGCGTTTCAAAAGCGGCCCTTCCGAAGCCTTGGCGGCCCTCTCCCGTTGCCCTGAACGCTACTTTCGGCTCACCCCGTACGACCTTGCCGGCTCTAAGGCCCATGCCCGGGAATTACAGCGTGCCGGACTGCTGAACGAGCAAGAAACCCTGACCATGCTCGACGCGTTGGAGCGCATCGGCACGGACTACCGCGCCGGCATCATCGCCCCGACCCTGGACGATGAAGACGTCCACACGTTCATCGAGCGGCTGCTGACCGAGCGCCTCGGTGCACTCGGTGGCAAGCTGCGGGCCGGGCGATCGCGCAACGACCAGACGGCCAACGACCTGCGGCTGTTCCTGCGGGACCACGTACGTACCCTGGCCGTTGAAGTGCTGGGCTTGCAGCAAGCGCTGGTGAACCAGGCCGAGCAGCACATCGAGAGCATCTGCCCCGGATTTACTCACCTGCAGCAGGCACAGCCGATCGTGTTTGCCCATCACCTGCTGGCCCACGCCCAATCGATGCTGCGCGACGTGCAGCGCCTGGTGGATTGGGACGCGCGCACTTCGCTGTCGCCACTCGGTGCGGCGGCCATGGCCGGTTCGGCGATCGCTCGTTTACCTCAGCAATCGGCTAGGGAGATGGGGTACAGCGGCGTATGCGAGAACTCCATCGATGCCGTTGCCAGCCGCGATCACGTCGCCGAGTTCCTGTTCATCGCCAGCATGCTCGGCATCAACATTTCTCGCCTCGCCGAAGAATTCTGCCTGTGGTCGTCGCGGCAATTTCGCTGGATCGCGCTGGACGATGCCTACGCCACCGGCAGCTCGATCATGCCGCAGAAAAAGAATCCTGACATCGCCGAACTGGCACGGGGCAAGGCGGGTCGCCTGATCGGCAACCTGACCGGGCTGCTGTCCACGCTCAAATCCTTGCCACTGTCCTACAACCGCGACCTGAGCGAAGACAAGCACGGCGTGCTCGACAGCGTCGACACCTTGCTGCTGGTGCTGCCGGCCATGGCTGGAATGGTGGCGACGATGAAGGTCGACGTCGAAGAGTTGCGTCGCCAGGCACCGCTGGGTTTTACCCTTGCCACCGAAGTCGCCGACTGGCTGGCGGTGCGCGGCGTGCCGTTCAAGGAGGCTCACGAGATTACCGGTGCGCTGGTCCAGGCTTGCGAGAAACACGCTATCGAACTGTGGGAAGCCTCCCCGGCACTGCTGGCGGAAATCGACCCGCGTCTCACCCCCGAAGTACGCGAAAGCCTGACCCTGGAAGCTGCCATCGCCGCCCGCAATGGCTGGGGCGGCACCGCGCCAGAACAGGTGCGTGAACAGCTCGGCCGGCTGAAAAGCGCCCTCGCCGCTCAGCGGCGCTGGACCAAGGACTATCAGGGCTTTCGCCTTTGAGTCGCGGCCAAACCTGTGGGAGCGAGCTTGCTCGCGATTACGGTTTCACCTTCAACATCAATGTGAACTGACCCACCGCTATCGCGAGCAAGCTCGCTCCCACAGAGATAGCAAAGAAAACGAGTACGGAGAACCAACATGAGCCAGACACAGGCAGAACGACTCCAGGCGGAGCGCAAGCTGGCGGAAAACCAGTTCGACATCACCCAGTACGATCATGTGCCCCGGCGTTATTACGGGCGGATCTTCTTCGCCACGGTGATCGTTATCGCACTCATCGGCCTGGTGCGCGCCTTCGCCGAAGGCAAGATCGAATGGTCGTACATCGGCCAGTTCCTCACCTCCGAGGCGATCATGTGGGGGCTGCTCAACACCATCGTCATGGCGGTGCTGGCGATGGCGCTGGGTATCGTGTTCGGCGTGATCACCGCGATCATGCGCATGTCGGCCAACCCGATCCTGCGCTACGTGGCACTGACCTACACCTGGCTGTTTCGCGGTACGCCGCTGATTCTGCAGCTGCTGTTGTGGTTCAACCTGGCGCTGATCTTCCCCACCATCGGCATTCCCGGCGTGTTCGAAATGGACACCGTGAGCCTGATGACTCCGTTCGTGGCGGCGTTGTTTGGCCTGAGCATCAACCAGGGCGCCTACACTGCCGAAGTGGTCCGTGCCGGCCTGCTCTCGGTGGACACCGGGCAGTATGAAGCCGCCAAGTCGATCGGCATGCCGCGCCTGCAAGCGCTGCGCCGGATCATCCTTCCCCAGGCCATGCGCATCATCATTCCACCGGTGGGCAACGAGTTCATCGGCATGGTGAAGATGACCTCGCTGGCGAGCGTGATCCAGTACTCGGAACTGCTCTATAACGCCCAGAACATCTACTACGCCAACGCCCGCGTGATGGAGCTGCTGATCGTCGCCGGGATCTGGTACCTGGCCACGGTCACCGTCCTGTCCTTTGGCCAAAGCCGGCTGGAGCGTCGTTTCGCTCGCGGCGCCGGCAAGCGTTCTTGAGGAGCCGCACATGAGAAGCATCGTCAAGGCCGTGAGCCTGAACAAATACTACGACCAGTTCCACGCCCTGAAGGACATCAACATCGAGGTCGAGCAAGGCGAAGTGCTGTGCATTATCGGCCCGTCCGGCTCGGGCAAGAGCACCTTGCTGCGCTGCGTCAACCAGCTGGAAAAAATCGATAAGGGCGGCCTGTGGGTCGATGGCGAGCTGGTGGGTTACCGAATCGTTGGCAACAAGCTGCACGAACTCAACGAAACGCAGATCGCCCGCCAGCGTCTGGCCACCGGCATGGTGTTCCAACGGTTCAACCTGTTCCCGCACATGACCGTGTTGCAAAACATCATCGAAGGCCCGTGCCAGGTGCTCAAGCGTTCCCCCAAGGAGGCCCATGAAGAAGCCCTGGAATTGCTTGCCCGCGTCGGCCTGGCCGACAAGCACCACAGCTACCCGATCGAGCTTTCCGGTGGTCAGCAGCAACGTGTCGCCATTGCGCGTGCGTTGGCCATGCGCCCCAAGCTGATGCTGTTCGATGAACCCACTTCGGCACTCGACCCGGAACTGGTCGGTGAGGTGCTGTCGGTGATGCGCGATCTGGCGCAGACCGGCATGACCATGATCGTCGTCACCCATGAACTGGGCTTCGCCCGCGAGGTTTCCAACCGCATGGTGTTCATGGACGGCGGGCAGATCGTGGAGGCTGGAAGCCCCGAAGAAATACTAATAAGTCCGCAAAACCCTCGCACCCAGAGCTTCATTTCTGCCGTTCGAACCTAGGCGCCCGTTGGCGCTCACAACACTCATAAGAGAACGACCATGAAGAACTTCGTTATTCCAGCAGTACTCGCAGGCGTTATGGCATCCGGTTTTTCCTTCGCCGCCCAATTGCCGGCCAGCATCAAGGCCAAGGGCGAAATCGTCGTAGCGATCATGCCGAACTACCCGCCGATGGATTTCAAGGACCCGGCCACCAACACCCTCACCGGCTTTGACTACGACCTGGGCAATGCCCTGGCCGAACGCCTGGGCGTGAAGATAAAATGGCAGGAGACCGGCTTCGAGCAAATGATCAATGCGTTGACCACCGACCGTGTGGACATGGTGCTATCGGGCATGACCGACACCGCCGAACGTCAGGCCAGCGTGACCTTCGTCGACTATTTCACCAGCGGGCCGCAGTTCTACACCCTGCAGAAAAACAAGGACACCAACGCGATCATCGACCTGTGTGGCAAGAAGGTCGGCACCAGCCGCCGCACCACGTTCCCGGCGGAGATCGCCGAGTGGAGCAAAGCCAACTGTGAAGCCGCCGGCAAGCCTGCGATCAACGTGGTCGGCACCGAGGGTTCGGCCGATGCCCGGGCGCAACTGCGCCAGAGCCGCATCGATGCGGCCATGCAGGGCAGCGAAACCCTGCCCTACCTCAAGACCCAGGAAAAGGACATGTACAAGACCGTGGGCCTGCCGATCTCCGAGCAATTCACCGGTATGGGCGTGAGCAAGAAAAAACCTGAGCTCAGTGAAGCGGTGAAGGTTGCGTTGCAGAGCATGGTCGATGACGGCAGCTACCAGGCGATCCTCAAGAAGTGGGACCTGGAACTGGGTGCGATCAAGACTGTGACTATCAACGCCGGGAAGTAACGGAGCTGATCCACAATCCAATGTGGGAGCGAGCTTGCTCGCGATAGCGGTGTTTCATTCACCGAACATGCTGAATGTGCCGGCCTCATCGCGAGCAAGCTCGCTCCCACAGGGGATCGGGTGTGTATTTGAAATTATCGGAGCACTACAGATGTCCTCCTCACACCAACCCACCTGGCCCGGCCCGCACAAGGCTTGTCTGGCCCTGGCCTTCGACCTCGATGGTCCGACCGGTGATGCCATGCTCAACGGCTCGATCTGGCGCAAGCCCGAGTACTTCGGTTTCGGCGGCTATGGCCCTTATCGGGCGCTACCGCGGCTGCTCGACATGCTCGACGAGTTCAAGATTCCGACGACATTCTTCGTCCCGGCCTGGGTCGTGGAGAACTGGCCGAGACAGTGCCAGGCGATCGTCGAGCGCGGGCATGAGGTGGCTTATCACGGCTACAGGCACGAGTCCTTTTATGCCCTGACGCTGGATCAGCAAAAGGACGTGATGAATATCTGCCGCGAGGTGTTCTGGAAGCATCTGAACATCCGCGCCGAAGGCTTTCGTACGCCGTCCGGCGACTGGCGCGCCGAAACCCCGGCGATGCTGGTGGAAGCCGGCGTGCGCTATTCCAGCAGCATGCGCGGCGATGACCGGCCATACCTGGTGAACGTGCCGGGGTTCGACACGCCGCTGGTGGAAATTCCCGGTCGCTGGGAAATGGACGACTACGCCTCCCTCGCGTACACCCGCGCGCCGAACTTCCCTTCCGGGCTGGACCGCACGGCCAGCTACGCGCTGACCCTGGATAACTGGTGCCGCGAATACCACGGCGCAATGAACGAGGGATTATGCTTGACCACCCTCTTCCACCCCAAGATTACCGGTAAGCCGGGACGCATCCTGCTACTGGAAAAACTCTTCGAGCACATGCGCACGCGCGACGACGTGTGGTTCGCTACCTGCCGCGACGTTGCCCAGTGGTGGCTGAAGGAGTATCACCATGGCTGACTCCCCTATCTGGCCGAAAGGCTATCGCTGCGCGGTGGTACTGACTGTCGACTACAACGACATCCACGGCATCCTCACCCAGGCCCCGGAGGTCGCCGGGCGCGACAAGACCCTGTCGGTGTGGCGCTACGGCACCCAACGTGGCGTCGAGCGATTGCTCGGCCTGTTCAAGCAGTTCGGGGTGTCCGCCAGCTGGTTTGTCCCCGGTATCGTTGCCGAGGAAAACCCCGCGCACATCCAGGCGATCCAGGCCGACGGCCATGAAATTGCCTGCGCCGGCTATCGCCATCAGGACTACGACAGACTGGACCTGGCCGCCCAAAGCGACGATATCGCCAAAGGCTGCGAGACCCTGGCCCGGCTGACCGGCCAGCGCCCGACCGGCTTTCGAATCCCGGCGGGCAACGGTGCACCGGGGTTCATCGAAGCCTTGAGGGATCAGGGCATTCGCTGGTCGTCGTCGTGGCGCGGCGATGACCTGCCATTCGCTCACCCGACCGCACCCAGTGTCATTGAAGTACCGCTGCACTATGAGCTGGAGGACGAGCCTTACTTCGCCTTCAACTTGAGCCCGGCAGTGCCACCCGCACAATCGCGGATCGCGTCCTATAGCCACACCTTGGGCAACCTGCAGATGGACTTCGCCGGCTTTCATCGGTTCGGCCTCTGCTACGTGCTGCGCCTGCACCCGGAAATCATCGCTACGCCGGGACGGATTGGCGTGTTGCGCGAACTGATCGAGGGCATCCAACGGCACAATGACGTATGGATCGCCACCGGCGCCGAGGTCGCGCAATGGTGGTCAGACACCGCGGGGCCAGTCGCCGAGGATCATCCCGCGGCGGTTTATGAACGGCATTATCGGGATCACGTTCGATCTGAATAAGGATATTTGCACCACCGTGGCCACTTACTCACTCGTTATTCGGCGCCTGATGATGGTTTCCCTGACCATCGTGGTCAGTCGCGCCATTACCAGCCCGTTGCTCACGCTATTCTTGAGCAACAAGCTGGGCCTCAACCAACAGGACGTCGGTTTGCTGCTCGGCATCGCGGTCTTCATCGCCACCTTGCTGGCCCTCTATGGCGGCTATGTCATCGACCGCCTGGAGAAGCGCCGACTGCTGATCCTGGCGATGCTTTCCAGCGCCGTCGGTTTCGTACTGCTGACCTTTGCCGAAAACCTCTACCTGACCACGCTAACCGTGGTCATCACCGAGACAGCGTCAGCGCTGTTCCTGATCGGTTCCAAGGCGATTCTCAGCGAGAACCTGCCTATCGGCCAGCGCGCCAAGGCTTTTTCCCTGCGCTACACGCTGACCAATATCGGCTACGCCACCGGCCCGATGCTCGGCGTGGTGATTGCCGGTGTCTACCCGATCGCCCCATTCCTCATTGCTGGAGGCATCGCGTTTTTCAGCATCTTCCTGATGACCGGCATCCCCAGGGCAGCGACACCGGCCATTGGCCCAGCGCCAAGCTTTCTCAAGACCCTGATCACCCTGAAAAACGACCGCACCCTGATCATGTTCACGTGCGGCTGCCTCTTGAGCACGGTGGTGCACGGACGTTTCACGCTTTACCTGTCGCAATACCTGCTGGTGACCCATGACTCCAGACGCGCGCTGGAAATCATGGCCGCCCTGCTCGCCTGCAACGCGATCACCGTGATCCTGCTGCAGTACCAGATCGGCCGGTTCCTGGATCGCGAAAAGCTGCGCTACTGGATTGCCGCAGGCACCAGCCTGTTCATTGTCGGCCTGATCGGCTTCAGCCTGGCGGACGACATGCTGAGCTGGTGCGTGGCGATGTTCATATTCACCCTTGGGGAAATGATCATCTATCCGGCCGAATTCCTCTTCGTCGATACCCTGGCCCCGGAAGAACTGCGCGGCAGCTATTACGGCGCGCAAAACCTGGCAGCCCTCGGCGGCGCCCTGAGTCCGGTGATCTGCGGGTACCTGCTGCTGCACACTCCGGCACCGACGATGTTCTATGCCTTGAGCGCACTGACCGCCATGGGTGGTTTCTTGTGTTTCATGAGCGGTCGTCGGGTGGCTGGCGTGCAGAAGTGATGTGTCGGCTGTTCCAGTGAACAGCCATCGCCCTCGCCTACTCCACCGCCTCGACCACGCCCTGATCCTCCCCCAGAAAGCCGCCGCTCTGGTGATGCCACAATCGCGCGTAGGTGCCGTTCTTCCCGAGCAATTCGGCGTGGGTGCCTTGCTCGATGATCCGCCCTTCATCCATGACGATGAGCCTGTCCATCGCCGCGATCGTGGACAGCCGATGGGCGATGGCGATCACGGTCTTGCCCTGCATCATTTCATCGAGGCTTTCCTGGATGGCCACTTCGACTTCCGAATCGAGTGCGCTGGTGGCCTCGTCCAGTAATAGGATCGGGGCGTTCTTGAGCATGACCCGGGCAATGGCGATGCGTTGACGCTGGCCGCCCGAAAGCTTGATGCCGCGCTCACCCACCAGGGTGTCGTAACCGCTATGGCCTTGCTTGTCGCTGAGTTGATTGATGAACCCATCGGCCTGGGCGCTGGCTGCGGCACTGCGTATTTCCTCATCGGTGGCGTCGGGGCGACCGTAGGCAATGTTGTCGCGGATCGACCGGTGCAACAGGGACGTGTCCTGGGTAACCATGCCGATGGCGCTGCGCAGGCTGTCTTGCGTGACATGCGCGATGTTCTGCCCGTCGATTCGAATATCACCGCTGTCCACGTCATAGAAGCGCAGCAGCAGGTTGATCAGCGTGGATTTGCCGGCACCGGAGCGACCTACCAGGCCGATTTTTTCTCCCGGCCGGATGTTCAGGCTCAGGCCATCGAGCACCTGGCGTTCGCCGTTGTAATTGAAGCTGACATTGTCGAAGGTCACCGCACCACCGGTAGTAACCAGCACGCCGGCGTCCGGCGCATCCTGAACCTTGGGCCCGCGCGTCAAGGTTTCCATGCCGTCCTGCAGCGTGCCGATGTTTTCGAACAGCGAGGTCATTTGCCACATGATCCAGTGCGACATCCCGTTGATACGCAACGCCATGGCGGTGATCGCCGCCACGGCGCCGGTGCCTACTTCGCCTTGATGCCATAACCACAGGGCGTAACCGCCGGCCCCGATGATCAGCGCAACCACCAGTGCCTGATTGACGATTTCGAACTGGCTGACCAGGCGCATCTGGCGAAAGCCGGTTTGCTTGAAGTCTTCCATGGCCGCGCGGGCGAAGTGTGCTTCGCGTTTGGAGTGGGAGAACAGCTTCACGGTGGTGATGTTGGTGTAGGCGTCCGAGACCCGCCCGGTCATTGACGACCGCGCGTTGGCTTGCTCCTGCCCCACTTTCTCCAGGCGCGGCACGAAGTAGCGCATGGCCAGGCCAAACAACGCCACCCAGGCAATGAAAGGCAGCATCAGCTTCAGGTCAAAGCCGCCGGCCAGGGCGATGATCGCGATGAAATACACGCCGATCCCGGGGACGATCTCGATGAGGGTGAACAGCACCTCGCGCACCGACAGCGCCGTTTGCATCACCTTGGTGGTGACCCGGCCGGAGAATTCATCCGAGAAGAACGAAAGACTCTGCCGCAGCATCAGCCGATGAAAATCCCAGCGCAGCCGCAACGGCAGGTTGATCGCCAATACCTGGTGCTGCACCATCGTGCGCAACGCGACCAGGCCGATGCTGGTCACCAACATGATGCCGATGCCCCACAGCACCCGACTCTCCTGCCCCGCCGCATCGCCGCCGGCCTGCCAGGTCGAGAGCAGGTCGACGACCTGTCCGAGAAACGAAAACAGCCAGGCTTCGTAGATCGACACGGCGGCACTGAGCAGCGCGAAGGCAAGGATATAACCGCGGGCGCCCCGCGTGCAGGCCCACAAAAAACGCGCCAGGCCGTCTGGTGGCGGTGGGACTTCGTCAGGCGGAAAAGGGTCGAGCCGTTGTTCGAATGCGTGAAGCATGGTGATCTCCAGAACGATCTAACCAGGAGATTCTGGCATTTAAGATTGCTTTGAGGTTTTTTTGATGAGGGCAGGATTATCTGCCGTGGCGTCGGCACTCGTTGCCTTTCGGATGATGCAATCCATTGAGCGCTGTTCCTTGCGTTGGTTCATCTGGATATCGGCAAGAGCGGTTCCGGCCCCGTGGCAGGGGCCGGTTTTGTTTTCAGGGAAAGTTCAACGGAGGTGGTTCAGACTGTCGAGGGAGGATCACCCAAACTGCTCAGGCGCAGCGACCCCAAGAAGCTGTAGCTCGGTAAAAGGCTCATCACCCGAAGCGAAGATAAAATCATCGTCTCCAAGCTGCGCCACCACATCGCCTTGCAACGTGATTTCGAACCGACGGCCCTGTTCGTCGGCGCTGTAGCTTTTCAGAAAGGTTCGCTGGCCATCCTCACTCAGCACGGCCGTCAGCGTCGCGTTGTAGCCATTCCCTAGCTCGGTGAAGCCTAACGCAGAGACGTCTATCTTGTCGGTATCCGGGTCGAAGTCGACAATCCGGTCCTGGAAATTTCCATCCGCGGTACGGAAGCTGTCCTCCAGGGATCCATAGCGGAACACATCGGCCCCCTCACCCCCTGTCAGCACGTCTCGCCCCGATCCTCCATCAAGGACATCGTGCCCAAAGCCGCCCGAGACGACATCGTCGCCGCCGCCGGCGATGAGCACGTCGCCCGCCGCCGAGCCCTTCAGCTGATCGGCCGACTCTGTTCCCTGGATCAGGCTGCGGGACAACACCACGTTGGTTTCGTTGAGAACCTGAGAGAGATCGCCGTTGAGTGCCAGTTCGAAACGATGGCCTTGTCCGTCCGCTTCAAAGCTTTTCAGATAGGTGCGGGTTCCGCTGTCATTGACAGAGACCGCCAGGGTACCGTCGAGCCCGTTGCCCAGTCCGCTGAAGCCCAAGGAGGACAGGTCGATAAGGTCCTGGCCGGGGTCGAAATCAACGATGCGATCACTGACGGCCTGAGAGTCGGTGCGATAGCTGTCACCGATGGAGTTGATTCGGAACACATCGGCGCCGGCGCCGCCATGAAGAACATCGCGCTGCCCTCCTCCGTCGAGCAGGTCGTTGCCGTCATGTCCGGTGAGCAATTCCGGGACGTAGGAGCCATAAAGAACATCGGCGCCCGCGCTTCCTTCAATTTGCGGCAACACACCGGCCAGCGCGCCGAAGGTGGTGTCCAAGGTTCCATCAGGATTCAGCCTGATGATGCTGAAGTCATCGTTACCAAAATAGTTGCTCTGCCCGGCTACCAGGATCTTGCCGTCCGCAAGCACGGTGATGTCCCGGGCCGTATCCCTGCCACCGGTCAGATCGAGTACAGCGATGCCATTGTTGCCAAAACCTGCGTCGAAGGTTCCGTCCTGGTTCAGCCTGATGATCTTGACGTCGAATCCGGTTCCCTCCTCCTCGTTGTAACCCGCTACCAGTATCTTGCCGTCGGCCTGCACGGTAATCGATTTCGCCATGCCAGCTACTTCAATGTCCGCCGTGCCGTCCGTGCCAAAACCTGTGTCGAGGGACCCGTCAGGATTCAACCGCGCGACCACAAACGCGCCGTTGTAGCCGGGCACGAGGATTTTTCCATCGGCCTGCAGCGTCAGGCCAAAGCCCTCCAGTGTGCTGATGCCCGGAACAGTGAACTCCACGGCACTGCCGCCGTTGAAACTGGAATCGACCGTACCGTCGGGGTTGAAACGATTAACGGAAAAAATCTGGTCATAAGAGTCATGATTCGCCACGAGGATCTTGCCGTCAGGCTGTACGGTCGCGCTGGTGGAATCACCCCACGCTGCCGGAGCGGTGGCCGTTCCATTGACGCCGAAGCTTTGATCCACCGAACCGTCGGTGTTCAGGCGGATCATGACGATGCTCGGCGCAGAAAAATGTGGATAGACGATCAGGTACTTGCCGTCGGCCTGTACGGCTGCGCTATAGCCTTCGCCCGGGTAGATGTCGCGAGGCAGCAGGGTTTTACCATCGTCGCTGAAAGTGCTGTCGAGCGTGCCGTCAGCGTTAAGACGAACCAAAGAAGTCCTGTAGCCTTCGTACTCCCACTGGCCGGTTTCCACCCAGGTCATCCCGGCAAGCCAGATTTTGCCGTCCGGCCCCACGGCTATCTTGGCGGTGTCGTTATAACCGTCCAGGTCGACGAAGGTTTTGCCGGTACCGGCACGTAGCGCCGCGCCAACGCTGATGTTTGAGCTGGTCATGCTTGAGCCTCACAGTGTCGATGGGATACCCCGAGAATTTTGCCTTCTACAACGTAGCCGTTTACTTCAAATCCGCCAGCCTGGATTCAACCCCCAGGCAGCCGTCTCTGCGTATCTGACGCCTTGGCTCGCTTGTGGTTCTCGAGCCGCTCATTTACCCCGGCGTGCCTCGCCGTTTATCGCGTTCTTGTTGATCCGTGCAAACAAGATTTGAACTTGTGTGGTTCTCCTTCGACCGAAAACATCAACAGGTGCGCGTCGGAATTACCTGATGGCTAGCGTACCGATTCACCCTCGGAGGTATATCAAATGAAAGCGTTACGCTGGCATGGAAAAAAAGATATCCGCTGTGATGACCATCTCCCCGACCCGACGATAGAACATCCGCGAGACGCGATTATCAAAGTCACTTCGTGCGCCATTTGCGGTTCGGACCTGCACTTGTATGACGGTTTCATGCCCGGCATGAAGCATGGCGATATCATGGGCCACGAGTTCATGGGCGAAGTGGTGGAAGTCGGTTCGGCCAACAAGAAGTTGAAGGTCGGCGATCGCGTGGTGGTCCCCTTCACCATTTGCTGCGGTGAGTGCGATCAATGCCGGCGGGGTAATTTTTCAGTGTGCGAGCGCAGCAACCGCAACAAGGACCTGGCCGACAAGGCCTTCGGTCACACCACGGCGGGCTTGTTTGGCTACACCCACCTTACCGGGGGCTACCCCGGTGGCCAGGCCGAATACGTGCGTGTGCCTTACGCGGACTTCACCCCGGTGGTCATCCCGGATGGCCTTACCGACGAGCAAGTGCTGTTTCTTGGCGACATCTTTCCCACCGGTTGGCAGGCCGCCGTGCAATGCGATATCCAGCCAACCGACACCGTGGCTATCTGGGGCGCCGGCCCGGTAGGCCAGTTCACGGTGCGCAGCGCGGTGATCCTCGGGGCCAGGCAGGTGGTATGCATCGACAACGTGCCCGAGCGCCTGGCCATGGCCAAGGCCGGCGGCGCCATCACCATCAATTTTGATGAAGAAAGCGTGCTGGACCGCCTGGCCGAGCTGACGGGAGGCAAGGGGCCGGAGAAGTGCATCGACGCGGTAGGCATGGAGTCCCACGCAACCCGCTCGTTCGACTCCATCTATGATCGGGTCAAGCAAGCAGTGATGCTGGAGTCCGACCGCCCCCACGTGCTGCGGGAAATGATGTACGTCTGCCGCCCCGCTGGCACGTTGTCGATCCCCGGCGTCTATGGCGGCTTGATCGACAAGATTCCGTTCGGCGCCGCCATGAACAAGGGCCTGACCTTCAAGATGGGCCAGACCCATGTGAACCGCTGGACCGATGATCTGCTCCAGCGCATCCAGGAAGGGCAGATCGACCCAAGTTTCGTCATCACTCACACCGTGAGTCTTCAAGACGGCCCGGACATGTACAAGACCTTCCGGGACAAAAAAGATGGCTGCGTGAAGGTGGTGCTGAAGCCTTGACCTTCGGGAACCGCCTCCGACCTAGAACGACCACGCCACCAAAACCTGCCCGTAGAGATTGGTGGCGCTGTTGCCGACTTGCGTCCCGCCATTTGCGGCACTTTGCTTCGGCTTGTAGAGGCCCACCAAGGGCATGAGGGTCCAATGCGGGTCAATCGACCATTCGGCGTAGAGGTCCGCCTCGTCGGCATCCAGTTGGTTACGGCTCGCGTCGAGGGTGCGGAAGGTGTAAAGCAAGATGCCTAGCTTGAGATCCTCGGCGGGAGCGAGTTTCAATCCTACATGCTGCACAGTGGCGTTGCTGTTGAACGGGCCCGCATAGTTGGCAGCGACTTCACCTTGGAACCAGGTACCGAGCGCGCGGCCATTGCCATAGAAAAGCGGGTCGTAGCCTTCGGAGAAACGACTGTATCGGTAGTTGATCGAAGGCGTGCCGGGAACATCATCAAACGTCCAACCGGCTTCAAGATACCAGGCGTTTTCCCTGGCGTTATCTTTCTGCTCCCAAGCGTACTCACCGGCCAGGAACAGCCCGGAAACCCCTGCATTACCCTGTCCGCGAACGCTGTAGAGCTGCATATCCTTGCGCTCGGGAAACAACAGGTCCGCCATTGCCTTGTCGGTATCGGTGACTTTCAGATAAGTCAGGCCCAGGGTGCCCTGCTCGCTGACATGCTCCAGCGTACCCAGTGCCAATTCCGGCCTGGCCTGGGCCGGGTTGTCGGACTTGAGCCACATAAGATCACCCCGCCAGCCTTGCTGGGCACCCAGGCGCAGTACGGCCGTGCGATCAAAAGCCTTGCGACCGGTCAGGTAGTATCCCCCGCCCCGATTGGCTTTGCCGTCGACAAACTCCTGGCCGAGATTCAAGGCATCGCCACTGACGAGAAAGCCGTCGCCGATCACGATGTTTTGCCGCCCGAACGATATGTCCACGCCGTTCTCGCCCATGACATCGAACCGTGTGCCGGAGCGCCAACCCACGAAAGCGTCCTCGATTTTCGTGGTGCGCTCATCACCTGAAGACCAGCCGGCCGGGTCGCCATCGCCAAAGGTGGCGGAGCTTACCCAATTCAGTGAACCGTACAGTTGCGACCCGGCGTCGAGACTATGGCGCAGGTCGAAACCGTATTGCAGGACCGCCTCTTGCCACCGGCTGGCCCCCTCTCTACGTGTTCCCGATTGCGAGTAGTTTTCCCGGCTATGGAAAGCGCCAGCCAACGCGAGCAAGCGCGCATCGACTTCCGTGGCTTCATCCTTGTAAAGCGGCTGCGCTGCTGCTGGAACACAGACGCAGGCGAACGAGAGCGCGATTATTGTTTTTTTACAGGCGAGCATGGGCCGTACTCCGATATGCGAAAGGAGAAGCAGTGGCGCCGTCAGTCAGCGCCAGTCAGGTCATGGGTAAGGCGATATCAGCGGCGACCGTTGCGGTAGCCCGCCAGCTGGTGGCTGGCCTTTCCAAGGGTGCAGATCAGGTTGCGCCAATGATCCTTGCCGGGAATCCGCGTACGCGGGATCGCACTCATCACATCCCAATGCCGTGAACCGCCGGTCATGCCATCGGCAATGACACGGCTGACCACATGACTCGGCGTCACGCCGAAGCCCGAGTAACCCTGGACGAAATAGGCGTTGTCGCGCCCGGGCAAGGTACCGATCTGTGGGAACAGATTAGCGCTGCACTCCATCGGCCCGCCCCAAGCCAGGTCGATTTTCACGTGATCGAGGTAGGGGAAAACCTGGAGCATCAGATTTCGGTTCCACGCCTTCAGATCGTTGGGAATGTACTCGAGCAGGCGCGTCGCCGAACCGAAGAGCAGACGGTTTTCATTAGTCACCCGGTAGTACTCGATCACCGGACGAATATCGCTGAAGGCACCTCGTATCGGACTGATCTGTTCGATCAGCGCAGGGGGAAGCGGCTCCGTCACCAATTGGAAGGCGTAAGTGCTCACCATCGTCTTGTGCAATTCCGGCTCAAGCCGGTCCAGAAACGCGCCGCAGGACCAGAGGATCTTCTTCGCCCGAACCGAACCTTTCGCCGTACGCAAGGTAATGGTGTCGCCATAGGTCACCTCCAGCACGGGGGTATTTTCATAAATACGTCCACCCAGGCCCACCAAGGCCTTGGCCGACCCCAGGAGCATGTTCAACGAATGGATATGACCGTTGCCCATGTGCTTCAAGGCGCAGCTGTATACGTCCGAGCCGACGATGCTTTGGACCTCGGCGCCCTCCAGATAGGCAATTTCGTGATCCGGATTGAGCTGTTTGTATTCTTTTTCCCATGCTTGTAGCAGCCGACCCTGGCGCTTGTTGAAACCGAGATAGCCGTAGCCGTGGCAGAAATCCGCATCAATTTGATAACGCTGGATGCGGTTCTGGATAATCGAGGCGCCCAGGTCGCTGATCTCGAAAATCGCTTTGAGCCCCTCCTCGCCGACGCTTTTGCGAATCTTCTCCAGATCGTGTCCGATCCCGGCCATCACATGACCGCCATTGCGCCCCGAGCCGCCGAAACCCAGGTAACGGGCTTCCAGCACGACCACGTCGGTGAATCCGCGCTCGGCGAGTTCCAACGCAGTATTGATACCGGAAAATCCACCTCCGATAACGACGACTTCGGCCTCGACATCGTGCTCCAGGTCATTGAACTTCAAGTCATATTTGCGAGTGGCGGTGTAATAGGTCGTTGGTGTTTCAACGGACAGCATGCCTGCACCTCTTGGTCAGTTTTCTTGTTGTTGTAAATGCAGCTCAGTGTGGGGAGACCGATGGCAAGGCCGGGGCGCGATCTTGCACGAGTCGTCGATAGGCATACAGCATCAGTGAAAACATCAGGATGCCCAAGGCGATCAGCACCTCCTTCGCACCGCCATAACCGGCCAGCTCGGCAGATGCGGCCCCGACCACGACCACCACGCCAGTGAACACGCTCAGCAGCCAGGCCACCGGCAGCCAGCCGCGTCCCAGACGCACCGGGCGCGGGTGCAACGGTGCGTCCTTGCGCAGCAGGATAAAGCCTGAAAGCGCGAAGAAGATGGCGGTCAGATAACCAATATTGGCCGTCACCAGAATTGCCAGGGGCGATGACAGGAAAAAGATCATCGCCAGGTTCACCGCCACCGCCACGCTCATGCAACGTCCGGGTACCTGGTGTTTGTTGAGCACACCCAGTTGTTTGATGGTCAGTCCTTCCAGCGCCGTGCCGTACAACGCCCGCGAGCCATCGGCCAATGCCGCGTTCAACCCCATGAACAGCCCCACCAACAACGCAATCACGAAAAAGCTGCTCCAGCCCGTGCCCAGCACCGCGTTGAAGGCCGCAATGTAGAAACCGCTGGGGTTCTCCAGGGCCGCTTGCGGATCCACCAAGCCGCCCAGGCCGAAAGCTACTGCGGCAAACACCAGCACGGTGTAGCCACCTGAACTCATCAACGCCAGGCGCATGTCCCGCTCGCTGCGATATTCGGGCCCGAAGGCTGCGCACATTTCGGTGCCATAGGCGCTCCAGCTGACCAGGAACATCCAGACCAACGCGGTGCGCAACGACTCCCAACCGAACGCCTCGCGCGCCTGCCAGGCCGATGCGAAGCGCTCCATGCTCCAGCCATGAGCCAGCAAAGGCGCCACTGCCAACACCAGGATCGGCACCAGCAGCAGCGCCCCCATGTATTTGGAGACCGATGCGGCTAGATGGATGCCGCGACGATTGAATTGCCAGAAAAGCACGATCAAACCCGCTCCGATCATCTGGGCCAGGCCAATGTTGGCCAGACCTGTATCGAAGCTCCAGGTTTGCGAGGGAAACCACTGCGCCTGAATCAACGCTCCGGCGCTCACGCCAATGATCGACAACACCGCCGACCAGCCAAGCCAGTAACCAAAGGCGGCCAAGGGACCGACCCAGGTACAGCGTTTGCGCCATCCTTCGGCCGCGATCATTGCGATGCCGCCAGGTTTATCCGGAAACATTGCGCTGACTTCCAGGAAAATCCAGTTCTGACAGGCCCCGATGGCTGCCGAGCCCACCCAGAGCATTAGCGCGGCTACCGGACCGAGTGCACCGAGGGCGAAGCCGAAAGAAGCGAAGATCGAGCCTGACACCGCCATTGACAGTGCGAATGCATCGCTCCAGCGCAAGGTTTTCTGCAGATGCGAAGCCGAGGCACAGGTATTGTTATTGGTTGTATCCACGGGAACAGACTCCAGCCGGGTAAGAAGCACAATCCCATTAGACGCCTCCCTGGCTGGCCAGGAACATGGTTGAGAATGTCGTGCACATGTCTGTCACTGCCATCGATAGGGAGATACTTGTCTTTTCAACATGCGTGCTACTAAATACTGCCGGTGTCGGAAACGTGTCGACGGCCGATCCAATATAAAAACAAAACCGGCGTGCAGCCGGCAGCCGAGGTAACGATGTACAACACTTGGCAAACAGAACCGCTCTATACGGGCGCCCAGGGCTTCGAGGCCTGGCAACACGACCTCGGTCAGAAATGCGGAACCTTTCACGCCGAGCCGCCTTCCGGGCCCGGCCTCGCGAGCTTTACCGGCGCGATGAAAAATCTGACGGGCACAGATTCCGCGTTGGATGGCTCGCGCATCATCAGCAATTGCCAGCACTTGCACCGCGACCGCAGCGATATTCGGGCCGATGACAAAGATTTTTTCTACCTGGTGCTGCAAGTCGGTGGTAGCGCATTGATGTGCCAGGCTGACAATCGCGCCCGCCTGGACAAGGGCGACCTAGTGTTGCTGGACATCACGCAGCCTTGCGATTTTTACTTCGATGCCCCGAGCGACCAGATGTCGCTGATCATTCCCCGCCAAGCGCTGCACCAACGCTTGGGGCAGAGGCAATTGATATTCAACCGTCCCTTGGTTGCCAGCAGCGCTTTGGGGGGCATGGCCGGCCTGATGACCCAACGGCTATTCGATTCTTCGAACCTGCTACCGCAAGAGAGTGCGGCATTGTTCGACGCATTGCTGATGCTGTTGCGCCCTGGGGTGAGCAGTGCAATCGAGGGCGCAGACTCCAGCGGCCAGGCGCAGAAACTGATCAAGGCAAAAATCCTGATCGAACGGCATCTTTGCGATAGCGAGTTGTGTGCCGAGCGTCTGGCGGAAGCCATCGGTACATCGGTCAGAAACCTGCATCGGCTCTTCGCCCAGCAAGGCACCACCATCGGCCGGCACATATTGGAACAGCGACTGCAACGCTGTGCCGAGACCATCAGCCAGGCAGCCGCCCATGAAAAAATCACCGCCATCGCCTACGCCTGGGGCTTCAATGATGTGAGCCATTTTTCCAAGGCGTTCAAGCTGCGATTCGGCATTTCTCCCCGCGATTATCGCCATCAGTTTTCAACCGAATGCAATTGACCCTCCGGCTTGTTGGAAATGTGTCACTCCAGCACAAGCGATGGCACTCGGCGCCAAGACATTGATTGCGCCCGCTCCTAGGATGAAACCTCAATCGGAACCGGCCGTAAACGAGGAGACATCGTGAGCTATCAGATCGAACAAGAACTGAAGAACCAACCATTCGTGCCTGAAGAGCAATGGCCGACGCTTGAGGAAATGGCCGACGGTTTTAATGAGTACAAATACGCTCCGTCCCTATTTCTGGCAGGAAAAAAAGCCAACCTTCGCTTTGCCAACGGTTGGCTGATCGAGCACCATTTTGTTGATGGGAATACGTTGACCTGGACCATCCTGGAGGGCGAAGGCGCCGGTGAATCCGAAACAGAAACCTACGAAGCGGTGGAGGTTCGCCCCGGTATCTTTTTCATCGACTTCCTCAAGCCCGAACACCAGGAGTCGGCGACCCTGGTCTGGAAATACGAAACCGGTGATGTACTGGCGGCTGTCTCCCTTTTTTATGACAGAGGAGGCGAAAAACGTACGCGTACAGATTTCGTGAGTGCCGTGGTCGATGGCGAGCCTGGGGGCGCGCCCATCGTTCAAGGGGCCGGCCTGGTCGGTAAGCGCGTGCTGTACCGCTACAGCGCGGACGATTGGTATGAGCACGTCTACTTCGGCGCGCAAACCATGGCCTGGCACTGCGTGAACGGGGCTGAGAAAGGTCTGGCCGACGTCGAGCGGTGCGCTTATTTCGATGTCGCCGATGACCTCTACGTGTTGTTCTGGACCGAAACGGTCATGCCTGTGGAATCGGTTATCGTCGTGGACCTTGCGCAGATGCGCTCCGTGGGTCGGTTCTTCTGTTGGGACCCGAAGCCAAGGAAACTGATTCACCTCACCTTTGGATCAAAAGCGACTGTGCTGAACGAAACGTCTTATCCCGTCGCCTTTTGAACGTAGGGATGTAAAAAAACCACTCATCGAGTGGTTTTTTTATTCGACTCTATCGAGTTCATTCCAATCAATGCGGGGCTGCGCCATGACCGGCATATCTTTCGCCCTGCGGGAAGCCATGCACCCGCGCTCGGAGCGCGAGCGCCAGGCTGGCGAGCAGCAACACCAACAGCACCCAGGGAAAAGTGCTGACGCCCCATTGGCCAAGCAACACCCCGCCCAATAACCCGCCGCCGGCGATTGCGCTGTTCCACACCACCACGTTCATCGACAGCGCAACGTCGGCGCCCTCGCCTGCTGCGTCGGCCAAGGCCGCTCGCTGAGGATAGTAGACTGATCGTCTAGTAGAGAATAAGATCGCCCCCATGAGCAGCCCAAAGACCCGCGAAACCTCCGACGTCCGCCAGGAAATCCTTGATGTAGGCCAACGAATCATGGCCGCCAAAGGCTATTCCGCCGTGGGCCTGAATGAAATCCTGGCCACTGCGGGTGTGCCAAAAGGATCCTTCTACCACTACTTCGGCTCAAAAGACGCCTTCGGCGAGGCATTGCTTGAAAGCTATTTCGCGAGCTATCTGGCGGAACTGGACGAGGTTCTCGCCCTGCCTGGCCTGACGATGGCTCAGCGTCTGATGAAGTACTGGGACATCTGGCAACAGACTCAATCGTTCCAGGATTGCCAGGGCAAATGCCTGGCGGTGAAGCTGGGCGTGGAAGTCGCCGACCTTTCAGAGGCGATGCGCGCAGTGCTCAAGCGCGGCACAGCGGGTATCACCGATCGCCTGGCCGTGGCGATCGAGAGCGGAATCGCCGAAGGCTCCCTGGAGTCCGTTGCCGAGCCTCATGCGGTCGCGCAAAGCCTCTATCAGCTGTGGGTCGGCGCCAGTGTGATGGTCAAGATCACCAAGAGTGTCCAGCCTTTCGAGACGGCGATGACGACGACTCGCCAGATTCTCAGCCTTACCTGATCGGTACCGCCGCCTCCTTCATCAAAATCTGCCTATCCTGCCCCCCTCCAAAAAAACCGTGATGCGAAAAAACAAAAATATTACTAGACGACTGGTCTAATTTGAAATTAAGGTAGCCACACGTTCTACGCATCGCCAGGCAGCAGCTCGAGAAAGCCACCCACCCAGAGGTTTGGGCGATGCCTTTTGCAGCTTGATTTTTTTGCTCAGGCGCTAGACGACTGGTCTATTCAAACTAATGCAGCACACTCTCAAACAGGACAACCGAAATGAAAGTTCTCATGGTACTGACTTCGCACGACACCCTCGGCAACACCGGCCGCAAGACCGGCTTCTGGCTCGAAGAGCTGGCGGCGCCCTACTACGCCTTCCTCGACGCCAAGGCCGAGATCGTTCTGGCGTCGCCTGAGGGTGGGCAGCCACCGCTTGATCCGAAGAGTAACGAGCCGTCCTTTCAGACTGACCTGACCCGGCGTTTCGAAGCCGACCCTGAAGCGACCGCCTTGCTTGCCAACACCGTGCGCCTGGACAGCGTCTCGCCAGACGATTTCGATGCAGTTTTCTACCCAGGCGGCCACGGCCCACTGTGGGACCTGGCCGAAGACCCGGTCTCGATCCGCTTGATCGAGTCTTTCCAGGCCGCCGGCAAGCCTGTCGCCTTGGTGTGCCACGCGCCTGGCGTGCTGCGTCACGTGAAAAAGCCTGACGGTACTCCGCTGGTCCAGGGCAAAAAAGTTGCCGGCTTCACCAATACCGAAGAAGCGGCGGTAGGCCTGACCGACGTCGTGCCGTTCCTGGTCGAGGACATGCTCAAGGCCAACGGCGGCCTGTATTCGAAAGGCGCCGACTGGTCCTCCTACGTGGTGCGTGACGGTCTGCTGATCACCGGTCAGAACCCGGGTTCGTCAAGCGAAGCCGCGCAGGTCCTTATCGATCTGCTGAACGAGGCTTGAGCCTGTTGCCGCGGGAGACGTCGCAGGTCTCCCGCCCTTATCGCGCCGATAGCTCGCCACCAAGGGATACTGTTATGAAATACAGCTCGCTGTTCGAACACACCTCGTTAGGCCCACTGACGCTGAAAAATCGCATCGTCATGCCGCCCCTGACCCGTCAACGCAGCGGCCAGCCCGGTGACGTGCCCACAGCACTCATGGCCCGCTATTACCAACAGCGCGCGAGCGCCGGCCTGATTATCAGCGAAGGCACCCAAATCGAACCCCGTGGCAAGGGTTATGCCTGGACGCCGGGCATTTACAGCCAGGCGCAGATCGATGGCTGGCGCACCGTCACCGAGGCGGTTCACGCTGAGGGCGGGGTGATTTTTGCCCAGCTCTGGCATGTCGGTCGCGTGTCACACAGCGCACTGCAACCGGACAACGCCGCCCCTGTCGCACCGTCGGCGATCCAGGCGAAAAAGGTCAAAGCCTTTATCGAAACCGGTCCCGGCATCGGCACACTGGTCGAACCCTCCACTCCGCGCGAGCTGAGCGTCGCAGAGATCAAGGCGCTGGTCGAACTCTATGCCCAGGCCGCACGCAACGCCCTGGCGGCCGGTTTCGATGGCATCGAGATCCACGCCGCCAACGGTTATCTGGTCAATCAGTTCATTTCCGCCCATGCCAACCAGCGCACCGATGACTACGGCGGCTCGCTGCACAATCGCCTGCGTTTCCTGCGCGAAGTGGTCCGGGCCGTCAGCGCCGTGGCCGGGCCCGACCGCGTGGGCGTGCGCTTCACGCCGCTGTTCACCAGCACCGAAGAAGACCGCGTGTACATCGGCTTCGTCGAGGACGATCCGCACCAGACCTACATCGAAGCCATCAAGGTGCTTGAGCAGGCAGGCATCGCCTATCTATCGATCGCCGAAGCCGACTGGCCGAATGCGCCGGACCTGCCCGAGGCGTTTCGGCGCGAGGTGCGAAGCACCTTCAGCGGCCGCATCATCTATGCCGGGCTGTACACCGCTGACCGCGGGGCGCGCCTGATCGAGTCGGGCCTGGCCGATCTGGTCGCATTCGGCCGGCCGTTCATCGCCAACCCCGACCTGCCCCAGCGTATCGCCAATGGTTGGCCGCTCAACGCTCTTGATGCCACCGGACTGTACGGCGGCAATGAACAGGGATTCACCGATTACCCGCGGTATTACCCATCCACAGTTGAACGTGAGGAAGCGGCCCCGGCGTTCTGACTCTACTGATTCAAGCCCCCCGTGGCGAGGGAGCTTGCTCCCGCTGGGCTGCGTAGCGGCCCTTTAAGATGAGCGCCGCACATTGGAACGCCAGCCCCTCCCTCCCCGCGGGTTTGCCGATGCCTTGAGATCCGAGAACTAATCCTTGTCCCTCTTCAGGCTTTCAGGGCTGCCCGCACAAAGGCCATCCATGACCAGGTCCATCAACCTGGAGAAACGTGGATGCCATTCGCTCTGGCAATCCATTTGCCAGATTCCGGCAGTGGCCAGGAAAAAGTCGTCGCTGGTCACTCCGCTACGAATCGTGCCAGCCTTTTCATTCGCTCTCAAAAGCAATTCTGCCGCTGCCAGCATCGGCGCGTATCCCGACTTCCCGGGAAACTCATAGGCAGAAGCGGCCTGGCGTATTGCGCTCGCAAGTCCAGCCTTGGTCATCGCATATTCGGCGAGGCGGTCCATCCATTCCCGGAGGGCTTCCTTCGGTGGTTTCGTGGCGAGCAGTTGTTCCGCCAACGAAGCCACCTGCAGCATTTCGAATTGATAGACCTCGAATACCAATTTTTCGCGGGTGGCGAAGTGGCGATAGAACGTGCCCTGTCCTACCCCGGCCTTCTTCGCGATCGTGCTCAGCGGGACCGCGGGATCGAGGGTCAGCTCTGTCACGGCGACCTCCAGTATCCGTTCACGGTTTTTCTTGGCGTCAGCACGCATCACCAGTTCGTCAGGCATGAGCAAAAATTTTCCTTGAATGCATTGCTAAGCGGACAGCTGTCCGGTACGTTGCGTAAGTGGACAGCTGTCCGCTTGAATTTCATCACCGGAGTTTACTATGAACCGCACTGGCAACACGATCCTGGTCACTGGCGGCACTTCAGGCATAGGCCTTGGCCTTGCGCTCAGGCTTCACGAGGCGGGAAACAAGGTGATTATCGCGGGACGTCGCAAGGCGCTGCTCGACAAAGTGGTGTCGGAACATCCGGGTATCGAATCGATATTGCTGGATGTCTGCGATCCACAATCTGTCCTGCATGCCAGCGAAACCCTTGCGATCAGCCATCCGAACCTGAACGTCCTGATCAACAACGCAGGCATCATGCAATGGGAGGACCTGACTGCGCCGGACAATCTGAGCACCGCCGAAGATATCGTGACCACCAACCTGCTCGGCACGATTCGCATGGTGTACGCGTTTACGCCGCATCTGATCAAACAGTCCAGCGCAACGATTGTGAATGTCAGCTCCGCCCTGGCATTCGTCCCGCTGCCGGCGACGCCGACCTACAGCGCAACCAAAGCGGCCGTGCACTCCTTCACTCAAAGTCTTCGAGTACAGCTGGAGGCGTCCTCGGTCGAAGTCATCGAGCTTGCGCCGCCGGGTGTGCGTACCACTTTGCTTGGGCAGGAAAACGACGAACACGCCATGCCTCTGGAACAGTTCCTGGATGAAATCTTCGAACTCCTCGCCATCACTCCAACGCCACAGGAACTTGTCGTCGAACGTGCCAAGCCATTACGGTTTGCTGAAGCGAACGGCACGCATGACGAGGTTCTGAAAATGCTGGCGGGATACAAAGCGCCAGCTGAATGATGAAAAATTTGAAAGCTTTTTATGCGAGGCCATCGAAATGAAGATCGGAATTATCGGCGCGGGCAACATTGGAGCCACCCTTGCCCGCAAGCTCGCTGCGTGCGGCCATGAAATCAAGCTGGCGAACTCGAAGGGCCCTGAAAGCCTACAGAAACTCGCCAGCGAAATCGGTGTAAAGGCAGTGACCAGGGAAGAGGCTGTGTCTGGGGTGGACGCGGTTATCCTCTCGATCCCATTCGCAAAATACCCCGAACTCAGGCAGGCATTCAGTAACGTCCCTGAAAAGACCGTCGTCATCGACACCTCCAATTACTATCCAGGCCGTGACGGGGCGATCAAGGACGTCGATGACGGCAAGCCCGAGAGCATCTGGGTCAGTGAACAGCTTGGCCGCCCGGTCATCAAGGCCTGGAATGCCCTGCTCGCCGCCACGCTCGCCGACAAAGGCCAGCCAGCCGGGTCCTCAACACGCATAGCGTTACCTGTGGCAGGGAGCGATCCCGCCGCTTTGGCGGTTGCGCAGGATCTTGTCGAAGACACCGGCTTTAGCGCCTTTGTCGCTGGCAGCCTTGAAGACTCTTGGCGTCAGCAGCCAGGCACACCGGCTTATTGCACCGAGTTGACGTTGCCTGCGTTGAAGTTGGCGCTGGACGCGGCTGACAAGACTCGGGCGGCGCAAAACCGCGACGCGTTGATCGCCCGGTTCATGGCGCCCGGTAGTCAGTTTTCGCATGAGCAAATCGTTGCCTTGAATCGCGCCATGACAGCCTGAGTGGAGCATCCGGCGCGATCCTGGTTCCGCATCAAGACAAAGAAGCTTCCGCGCGTTGCTGCGCGGCTCCTTTGGGCCTGAACATCTGCTGCCACTCAAGCTGCGCCTGGACAACAGCGACCGCCTCCAGCACTTTCTGCGCCCAGCCCTCATCCTCCGGATGCACCACGACGACGCGAAAGCCGTGGTCATCGCCTTCGAGTTGCACGCCTTCCGAATCATCGACGTGCAAGTCGATATCGAACGCCGGCGGGTATTTGGAGGGTGAGTTTTCCAGCCCATGCACCGTCAGGGCTCGGTTGTGCAGGACGCTGTTGACCACACCGTCGACGCGGATGCCGTACAGCAGCAGCCAACGGCGGATATAGGACGGCGTGCGGCCTGACGAGGTGTAGACCCAGATGCTGCAATCCTGGCGACGCAGTTCCCGGATCAGCGAGCGGGTGCCCCTGCGCAGCGGCTCACCCAGCCAACGGTGAATGCAGGCCGGCAGCCGGCTTTGCTCGACTTCGCAGTGGTGGAGTTGGCAGGCGAGCGTGTCATCGATATCAAACGAAATCCGTATGCGCTGGCGCTTGAACAGCTGCGTCGGCAATGCGCCGCGGATGGCCTGCCCTACCCGGCCGCTGAATGTTCTGCATTTGACGTCCATCAATGGCCACCTTGGGAAAGCGGCAAAGACTCGCCTTTGAGAAAAAACTTCATTGGATCGGGTGCCTGTTCTTCTAAAAACGCTGCGTATTTTTTCTTGATCTTGGGCAATTCGTACAACGCCTTGACGCCATGCTTGGCAGAGTTGCGTATCACCGAGGATGGGTTGAAATAGCCTTCGGCATTTTCCAGTGTCAGCACAAACGGCGGCAAGCCCGCGCGCATCAGCAGATAGCTGACAATAAGCGACCCACTGCGGTTGTTACCTTCGATGAACAACTGCGGCTTGCTGAGAATCCGTACATAGACGCCTGCCGCGCGCTTCCACACCGACTCGCTGCGATAGGCGCAATACCAGTTGTACAAATCCTTGATGCCTCCTTCAACATTGTTGAAGAAATGCGCCTCGGTCGCTGCCAGGTGATGGGCGTATTCCAACCGGCGCGCCGGATCCCGGCCACAGAGCACCGTGGCGTTGATCTCCAGCATCAGGTTCAGTTGCTGCAGATCGAACAGGTCGACGCCGCGGGCAACATATTCGTCAACCAACGCATAACCTTCAAGCACATTCTGCAGCACTTCATCGGTCAACGGGTCACGCGGCTCGGTGAAGTGCCGGCTGAGCTGGGCGAAGCGGTCCTGCACTTCCCGTAGTGCGCGTTCAATCGCTGGCAAATCAAGGCGATGCGTAGCAGGCATTGGTGCTCCTTGGAAAACGCTTGGTAAATGTCTACCGGATGCCCGCCAAATCCATTTGGCTTCTGCAGGGATGCGGCCTTGACCTGATGGGTGGCTTAGCTGAACTTGCCGCTGATGTAATCGCCGGTCATCTGTTCACGCGGGTTGTCGAAAATCTGCGTCGTCGGGCCCATCTCGACCAGATAACCGGTGCGCGTGCCCTGGGAAATATCCACCGAGAAAAACGCCGTGGTGTCAGCCACGCGGATGGCCTGCTGCATGTTGTGGGTCACCAGGGCGATGGTGTAGTCCTTCTTCAACTCGACCATCAGCTCCTCGACCCGCCGGGTAGCGATCGGGTCGAGTGCCGAACACGGTTCATCCAACAGCAACACTTCCGGCTCGGTGGCGATGGCGCGGGCAATGCACAGGCGCTGTTGCTGGCCGCCGGAGAGCGACAGGCCGCTGACCTTGAGCTTGTCCTTGACTTCGTCCCACAGCGCGGCGCCTTGCAGCGCATGCTTGACCCGGTCACCGATGTCGCCCTTGTAGCGGTTGAGGCGCAGGCCAAACGCGACGTTGTCGAAAATGCTCATCGAAAACGGGTTCGGCTGCTGGAATACCATGCCGATGTAACGGCGCACGACCACCGGATCAACGCCCTTGCCGTAGACGTCCTGTCCGAGGAAATGCACGTGGCCTTCGAAACGGAACCCTTTCACCAGGTCGTTCATCCGGTTGAGGCTGCGCAACACGGTGCTCTTGCCGCAGCCGGAAGGACCGATGAACCCGGTGATCTTGTTTTTCTCGATCGGCACATGACTGTCACGGACCGCCATGAAGTTGCCATAAAAAATCTTGTCCAGTTTGCAGTCCATGACTACAGGTGCCTGGGTGACAAACGGAGCGGCTATTTGCGCAGTGGATACGTTCAAGATCAGATGCTCCCGTTCTTAATACTTGGGCTTGCCGAAAATACGGCTGATGATGTTCACGAACAGCACGATCATCACCAGCACCAGTGAGGCCGCCCATGCGAGCTCGAGCTGGTTGTCGAAAGGCATCCCGGAGAAGTTGTAGATCAGCACCGCCAGCGAGGCCGTCGGGTTCATGACCTCGAGATTGCCCTGGTGGTAAATCCAGTAGTTGCTGAACAGCGCGGTAAACAGCAGCGGCGCGGTCTCGCCCGCGGCACGTGCCACGGCCAGCATGACGCCGGTGAGGATGGCCGGCATGCCGGTTGGCAAGACGATTTTCCAGATCACCTGGGAGCGGGTGCAGCCCATGCCATAGGCGGCATCCTTCATGATCTTGGGCACCATGCGCATCGACTCTTCCGCCGTCAGCACGACGATCGGCAGCATCAGCACGGCCAGCGCCACGCCGCCCGCCGGCGCCGAATACGTACCGGTGGTCATCACCACCAGGGCGTAGGCAAATACCCCGGCCAGGATCGACGGCAGGCCGGTGAGCATCTTCGCGGCAAACCGCGCGGCGTTCCCCAACTTGCTGTCCGGCCCCAGCTCAGCCAGGAAGACGGCGGCCATGATGCCGATCGGCACCGCGATGGCTGCCGCGATACCGACCATCACGAAGGTACCGGCCATAGCGTTGCCGAAGCCGCCACCCATCTCGAAGCCGGTCGGTGGCAGTTCGGTAAAGACTTCCAGGTTCAGGCGCGCGCCACCACGGGTGATCAGCATGTAGAGCACGGAAATCAGCGGCACGCTGGCGAGCAGCGCGCCGGCCCAGACCAGGGTGGTCAGGATCAGGCTGCGCAGTGCGCGGCCTTCGAACTTGCGCTGCAGGCTGGGCATCGCGCCCGCTGGCGCGGTCAAGTCTGTTGCGGCAGTGAGGTCTGTCATCACTTGTTACCCCGTTGGGCATACATCATGATCATCGAACCAAAAATGTTCACGATCAGCGTAATCAACATCAATACCAGGGCGGCATACATCAACACCTCGATCTCGTTCGGCCCGGCCTCGGGGAAGTTCAACGCCAGCAGGGCAGCAAGCGTGTTGGCCGGAGCAAACAGCGAGAGGGAAATGTTGTTGGCATTGCCGACCAGCATGGCCAGCGCCATCGTCTCGCCCAGGGCGCGCCCGAGGCCCAGCACCAGGGAGCCGAAGATGCCGGTGGCGGCAGAAGGCACCATCACCTTGAGAATCGCTTCCCAGTGCGTCGTCCCCATGCCGTAGGCGGCCTGCTTGGTTTTCATCGGTACGCCGGTGAGCGCATCCTGCGAAACCGCGGCGATGGTTGGCAGAATCATGATCGCAAGCACCAGCGCCGCCGGTAGCAGCCCGGGCCCGCTCAGGGACGTGCCGAAAAAGGGTATCCAGCCGAGTTCGCTGTTCAGCCAGGTTGTCAGCGGCCGGATCGCCGGGATCACCACGTAGATCCCCCACAGGCCATAGACCACGCTGGGGATGGCCGCGAGCAGTTCAACGATGGTGCGGAAAATCGCGGCGAGCTTGGGCGGCAGGAAATCCTGGGTCAGGAAAATTGCCATGCTGACGCCAAAAAGTCCGGCGATCAACAGCGCGATCAAGGCGCTGTAGAGCGTGCCCCAGATAGCCGGCAGGATGCCGTATTTGCCCTGGTTGACGTCCCAGACGCTGCCCAGGAGCACGTCGAAACCGTGTTTTTCCATGCCGGGAATTGCCTTGCGGCCCACCTCGAACACCAGCGCAAATACCAGCGCCAGAATCAGCACCACGCCGATGCGCGCAAGCGCACGGAAAGTGCGATCAACCAGGAAATCCTTCGTCGAGGGTGGCTGGCAGGCAGAGTCCGGATTAACCGGTACGACAAAAGGTTTGTTCATGGGCTAAGTCCGGAACAGGGGGAAAACTCTCCCGGCGCGGCGCAGAGGCACACACCGAGAGAGACCTCACGGTGTTACTGAATGTTGGCGGATGCCTTGCGAACCTGTTCGACGACCGACGCCGGCAATGGGATGTAACCCATCGAATCGGCGATCTTCTGCCCCTCGGTCAGGCTGTATTCGACCATTTCACGCATGGCCTTGGCCTTGGCCGGGTTGCCGTTGTCCTTGCGGAAGATCATCCAGGTGTAGGACGTGATCGGGTAGGACTTGGCGCCGTCCGGATCCGGCAGCCAGGCCACCAGGTTTTCCGGCATCTTCACCGCCGCCAGCGCCTCTGCACCGCTCTCCGCGTTCGGCACGACGTACTTGCCGGCCTTGTTCTGCAGTTGGGCGAAGTCGACCTTGGCGAGCTTGGCGAAGCCGTATTCGATATAGCCAATCGCGCCCGGGGTCTGACGCACGGTAGCGGTCACACCGTCGTTTTTCGGCGACTTGATGAACTTGTCACTGGCCGGCCAGTTAACGGTGTTGCCCTCGCCCAGCGCCTGCTTGAAGTCTGGATTGATGGTTGCCAGGTGCTTGGTGAACACCGCGGTGGTACCGCTGGAGTCCGCACGTACAACGACAGTGATCGGCGTATCGGTGAGTTTCAGGTCCGGGTTGGCGGCGGCGATCTGCGGATCGTTCCATTTGGTGATCTTGCCCAGGAAGATGTTCGAGTACACATCGCGTGGCAGCTTGAGGCCCTTGGGATTGCCCGGCAGGTTGTAGGCCAGCACGATTTCACCGGCGGTCATCGGCAACAACTGCACGCCTTCGGCAACCTTGGCGATGTCTTCTTCTTTCATCGCCGAGTCACTGGCGGCGAAATCAACGGTCTTGTTCAGGAAGTCCTGTACGCCCGCACCGCTGCCCTTGGATTGGTAATCCACGGTGACACCGTCGGATTTCTTGCTGAAATCCTTGAACCAGGTCAGGTAGATCGGAGCTGGAAAACTCGCCCCAGACCCCGTCAGACGGACATTCTCTGCAGCGAAGGACGCCGAGGTGGCACAAAGAGAAACCGTAACGGCGAGCGCAGCAGACTTCATCAAACTTTTCATTAAAAGAAATTCCTTGTGATGACGGGCCGGGGAACTCTGCAACATTCTTGTTACGGTTTTATGAATACGCGGTGGCAAAGTGCACTTATGTCCGTCAGATATCGCCTACACCATGGCGGCGGTTGTAATCGCCCCGTAACAAATTGCGACTAACACTTCGCCATCTCCTACAACGCGAGCCCACGCCCATGTCCTCGATAGACGACACCTTGATACAGCGCATCCACCGGGAACTGCTCGATCACAGCGATGAAGAACTGGAGTTGGAGCTGGCCGAAGACGGACACGACCTGGATGCCCTGTTCGATGGACAGGCTCCAGAAGGATCAGAAAAAGAAGCCCGGAGAATCTATTTCAGCGAACTGTTCCGCCTGCAAGGCGAACTGGTGAAGCTGCAAAGCTGGGTGGTCAAGACGGGCCACAAGGTGGTGATCCTCTTCGAAGGGCGCGACGCGGCCGGCAAAGGCGGAGTCATCAAACGTATCACTCAGCGGCTCAACCCTCGGGTCTGCCGGGTGGCCGCCCTGCCCGCCCCGAACGACCGCGAACGCACCCAATGGTATTTCCAGCGCTACGTTTCACATTTGCCGGCCGCCGGTGAAATCGTCCTGTTCGATCGCAGCTGGTACAACCGCGCAGGCGTCGAGCAAGTCATGGGTTTTTGCAACGACGATCAGTACGAAGAATTCTTCCGGACCGTGCCCGAGTTCGAGCGCATGCTGGCCCGCTCAGGCATCCAGCTGATCAAGTACTGGTTCTCCATTTCCGACCAGGAACAGCACCTGCGCTTCCTCAGCCGTATCCACGACCCGCTCAAGCAATGGAAACTCAGCCCCATGGACCTGGAGTCCCGGCGGCGCTGGGAGGCGTATACAAAGGCCAAGGAGATCATGCTTGAACGCACCCATATCGCCGAGGCGCCGTGGTGGGTGGTACAAGCCGACGACAAGAAAAAAGCGCGACTCAACTGCATCCACCACCTGCTCGGCCAGATGCCCTATGAAGAAGTCGAGCTCCCGGTGATCGAACTACCGGAACGCGTCAGGCAGGAAGACTACTTCCGCAGTCCGACGCCGCCGGAAATCGTCGTTCCTCAGGTTTATTGAGATAACCGGATGGGGCGCCCTGCGCCGGGCGCCCCCTTCTATCGCCTGACATGTTCCTGTCAGCCTCCCGTCACCCTGACGTCAGATCGTCCCGCCTAAAGTAACGCCAGGATTGTTCCTGCGGCGCCAGCGCCAACCTGTGGGAGCGAGCCTGCTCGCGAAGACGTCAGCACATCCCATAGCGATGCAAGCTGGACCGGCGCTTTCGCGAGCGGGCTCGCTCCCACGGGGTCCTGGCTTGAGCAAGGATTTGAATCCGCCGTTGTTTTTTTGCTGGAGCTCTTGTCATCAGCCGGAAGGAGACACGCAATGAACCACCCTGACGGGCACGACAGCGCACTTGACCACTTCGTCTGGCCGTTGACGCCAGGTGGCATTCTGGACCGCAGAAACCTGTTGCTTCGCCTGGGCGCTGAACAGCGACTCATGGCCGCACAGGACCCTGTGTGCAGGCGCGATCAACGTGACTACTTGCTTTCGCTGATCGATTCGGCCTCGACACTGAACCACGGCGCTGAGCAACGTTCAGGCTTCGACGCCCAGCGGATGCGTAATGTCATCACCGAGGCGGCCGCGAAAAGCCATTGGGGCAAGCCTTCAGGGGATCGCCGAACGCAGGGCATCGCCGCCCACTACGATGCGCAGAGCTATATGGCCGCGGTACTTGATGTCGAGCTGAGCGACGAAGGTCGCCTGATTGTGCATGACACGGTGTTTGTCGCGGACCTGGGCGCTGTAGAAAACCCCGGCCGCCTGCGCGCTCAGTTGGAAGGCGCGTGCCTGATGGGCGTCGCGTTCGTGGCCTCTGCTGAATTTGGCGCGACGGCCGCTGATCTGTGCCCGACCCTCGCCCAGCGGCCCCGCTGGCCACTCGTCTCCTGGTTGCCAGGGCACATCGCGGTACACCTGATCAACCCTACGGGTGTGCTCCAGGCCTGCCAGCCCAGCCAAGTGAGCTACGTACCCGTCGTCCGGGCCTTGTGCAATGCAATCGGCAAAGCCTCGGCCAACCGCACCAGCGATTTGCCGCTCAGAAGCCGGTTGCTCGAAAGAAGCGGCGGACGTTAAGTCACTGCCGGCTTCAAATCAAACCCAGTGTCAGGGCCTTCAGCGTCGCCGCCGCCCGGGTGGTGCATTGAAGCTTGCGGAACACGCTTTCGACATGGGTGCGCACCGTGCTCGGGCTGATACCCAGTTGGCGCGCCACCTCCTTGTTGCTTCCCCCGGTACTGATGCGCCGAAGAATCTCGGTTTCACGCTCCGAGAGCAGTCCACCGCCCGGCTTGCCGGCTGTCATCGTGGCGTCCCCGCGTGACGCCGCCATTACCGCCTGGCAGGCCCGATGATCGAACCGTCCCTGATCCGCCTCGGCCAATAACAGGCAACTCGCTTCGTCGTGACTCAAGGCCGGCCGCCACGGCCGCTCGCTGAGCATCGCCTGCCAAGCCAGGGCCGCGGCGAGCAAACGATGTTCGGTTTGCAATGTGTCGCCGCCCAGGCTGCGGAAATAACCGCTGCCATCCAGGCGCTCATAGGCATGCGCTGCCAGCTGGCCCGGCACCGCCAGGGCGGGTATCTGGCCACAGGCTCGCGATGTCCAGTAGGGCACCAACCGCACTTGCTCAAGATCCCCGTCGAGCAAGGCTCCCGGAGTGTTCCAGAGGCGATTGGGCACCGCCGCGCGGCCGATGCCATGGATCAGCGCCGCTTGGCCGAGATGGTCGATGGCCGGCGCCGACAGCCCGGAAAGCCTGGCGCCCTCTCGAACCAGCTCCGAGGCACGTCGCGAGTACCCCGCCAGCCACGGCAGCTTGAGATCGATCACATCAGCAACCAGGCTCAACGGCACTTGTGCCGTGGCGACCTGCGAATCAACTGACTGTGGCGTGCGCAGCTGATCCAGCCAGTCTTCGGCGTTTTGCAGCATTTCAGCGGCAAGCGCTGCCGGATACCGGCGATCGCGCTTGCTGGCAATCCATTGCAATGCGCTCTCCAGCCCATGCGTACGGGACAGAATCTCCAGATCCCCCGCCAGCAACACCTGATAAACCACCTCCGGCACGTGCGGATGTCGCAGGCCGGATGGCCTTCCCTCACCGTCGTATTGCTCGAACACATGGCGCAGACCCTGTTCGACTTCGGTCTTCAAACCCAATGTGTGAGCGATATCACCGGACACTTCGCAATGAATCTGGGCCAGCGGCGTCGACCGGCGCATCGCCCGCTGCCCCGCCTCGCTGAGGGTATGCGTCAGCATTGCGTTGCGGCCCTCGACGTCATCGCCCAGCAGCCGGGTGAAGCCCTCGGCATTGGCGGTGCAGCCTGACCAGCGCAGCAAGGCCACCTGGCGTCCGGTCTCGGTGTGCTCGCCAGCACCGTTGCACGCCTGCGCGAGCATCTGCACCAAACGGGCAGTGCGACGCGACTGATCGAACGGCTGGCCCATGCTCAGGTCGCCGACCATGGACAACGCCAGGATGGCGTCTTCCACTGCGATACAGTCAGCTGTCGTCATCTCGTTTCCTCCGCGTATCCGATTGAATGTTGATGGCCTCGGATAAACGACCGATACCCGGGCCGCCGAGTATCGCCGAAACTGCGCTCACCCCAAACAGGAGATCGCATCATGTTCAAACCCAAGGCCCTTGCCCTCACAATCGCCATGACCGGTTCATTGTTCGGCGGCGCCGTCCATGCCGCGCCGCAACAGCCTTCAGTCGTGATCGTCCATGGCGCTTTCGCCGACGGCTCCGACTGGGGCAAGGTCGTCCCACTGCTGCAGGCGGAAGGCATCAAGGTCACTGTCGTACAAAACCCGCTGACTTCGCTGGCTGACGATGTCGCCGCCACGCAGCGTGTACTGAACAACCAGGAGAGCGACGTCGTGTTGGTCGGCCATTCCTGGGGCGGCACCGTCATCAGCGAGGCCGGCACCGACAAGAAAGTCCGCAGCCTGGTGTACGTCGCCGCGTTTGCTCCGGATGCCGGTCAAGCCGTCAAGGACCTGGGCAAGGAATACCCGGCTCCATCCGGCGTGAAAGACATCGCCGCCGACAAGAACGGCTTCCTCTACATGACCACCGAGGGCATGGCTCGCGGTTTTGCCCAGGACCTTCCCCCAGCACAAACCGCGGTAATGGCCGCGACGCAAGGGCCGATCCGCGCCTCGGCCTTCGATGACAAGACCAGCGCCGCTGCCTGGAAAGGCAAGCCAAGCTGGTACATCGTGGCCAAGGAAGACCGGATGATCCAGCCGGATCTGCAAAGGGCTTTCGCCAAGAAGATCGGTGCCAAGGTCAGCGAAATCGAAGCCAGCCACGTGCCACAGCAATCACGCCCGGCAGACGTCGCAAAAGTCATCATGCAGGCCGTACAGAAGAGCCAGTAACCCAGGCCGCTGCTGCGCTGAACTCCATAACAGGAACCCTGCAAAGGAAGCCCGCTCATGCCCGTGAATCCCGCCCTGAAGAAGCACCATTACGACTTTATTGTCTGCGGGGCGGGGACTGCCGGCTCCGTCGTTGCCGGACGGCTGGCCGAGAATCCCGAGGTCCAGGTATTGCTCATCGAGGCCGGCGGTGGCGATGAGCATCCACATGTGCTGGAACCGCAGCATTGGCCGTTGAACCTGGGCAGCGAGCGCGATTGGAACTTCGTTGGTGCAGCCAACCCTCACCTCAACGACAGGAAGATGCCCTTGAACATGGGACGCGGGTTGGGCGGCGGGTCCAGCGTCAATGTCATGCTGTGGGCCCGAGGTCACAAGAACGACTGGGAAGACTTCGCCGTCGACAGCGGCGATCCTGCTTGGGGCTACGCCTCGGTCCTGAAGATCTATCAACGCGTGGAAGACTATCGGGGCATCGCCGATCCGCTGCGTCGCGGCAGCGGCGGACCGGTCCATGTTGCGCCTGTCCGGGACGCGCAACCGATTGCCAACGCCATGCTCAGTGCAGCTGGCGCAATGGGTATCCCCACCTTTGAAAACCCCAACGGCGCCATGATGGAGGGCCGCGGAGGTGCGGCCTTGAACGATCTCATCGTCAAGGATGGCCGGCGTCATTCGATCTACCGCGCCTACGTCGCTCCACGCTGTGGCCAGCCCAACCTCACCGTCCTGACCGATACGCTTGTCAGCCGGGTGCTCTTCAGCGAGCAACGCGCCATCGGCGTGCAGACCATCAGCAATGGCCAGGCCGAGTGCTTCTACGCCGATCACGAAGTCATTCTTTCCCTGGGCGCGGTCAATACGCCCAAGGTCCTGATGCAATCCGGCGTGGGGCCGGAGGATGAACTGCAGCGCCATGGCATTGCGCTCGTCCAGCACCTGCCCGGCGTCGGCGCCAACCATCAGGACCACGTGTCCTTTGCGGTTATCTTCGAATACGCGAGGCCACAACCGGTGGGTTACGGCGGCTCGGAGGCGACGCTCTACTGGAGCAGCGAAAGCGCCTTGCATCTTCCGGACATGTTCCACTGCCAGGTTGAATTTCCAGTGCCCAGCGCAGAGACCGCCGCACTCGGTGTTCCCGCCCATGGCTGGACGATGTTCGCTGGCCTTGCCCACCCGCAAAGTCGCGGGCGGATCACGCTCAGCGGCCCGGACGTGAGCGATGCCCCGATCATTCAACCCAACACCCTGTCGCACCCGACCGATCGGCGCAACGCCCTGGAAAACATTCGTTTCGTCCAGGAGCTGGGCACCCAGACGCCGTTCAAGGGCTTGGTAAAGGGCGAAAGCCTGCCTGGAAAACTGCACACCCAAGCGTTGGAACACTATGCTCGCAACGCTGCAGTGACCTATTGGCACCAGTGCGGTACGGCAAAGATGGGCCGGGACGCGATGTCCGTGGTGGACGGTCAATTACGCGTCTACGGAGTCCAGGGCCTGCGCATTGCCGATGCGTCCATCCTGCCCCATGTCACGAGCGGGAATACGATGGCGCCCTGCGTCGTGATCGGCGAGCGGGCCGTGGAAGCTATCCGCGCCACCTACGAGCTATAAGCATCGACGCTGGCGCTAGCTTTGCGGCTCACCTTTTTGACAAGGGCCAGGATTCAACCCGGTTCTTTCCAGAACGCTTGGCCGCGTAAAGCGCCGAGTCAGCGGCTTTCAACAGTGCATTCTGATTGGCCCCGCAGGTTTGTGTGGAGGACACTCCGAAAGAAGCAGTCGCAGTGAGCGTCTGGCCGTGATCAACCAGACTCATCTCTTCCAGAGAGACCCGTATGGATTCGGCTCGGGCCACAGCACCTTCGGGCGGACAGTCCGGAAGGATGATAATCAGCTCCTCCCCGCCAAATCGGCAGGCAATGTCGGAGGATCTCAGCGATTGCACGATCAAGGCGGAAGCCGCACGCAGCACGGCGTCGCCTGCCGAATGGCCGTAAGAGTCATTCAACTGCTTGAAGTTATCGAGGTCGATCATCACGACACTCAGGCACGCCCCGTTGCGCTCGGCGCGTACCAGCTCGCGGTTGAGCGTCTCGTCCATGAAGCGGCGGTTGTACAGCCCGGTCAGCGGGTCCTTTATGGACTGGGTTTCCAACACCTGGCGCATGCGGCCATTCGCCAACGCCAGCGCCGTTTGTTCCGCTACGGCTTCAGCGATCTGCAGACCCTCCTCGGACAGGTCGCGCAAGCCGACTTGACGGATATGCAACAGGCCGAGGATTTCACCGTAAGCCATCAACGGAAGACAGCAATCAGTCACTGGGTCAGTACCAGACGCTACAGGGTAATGAGGGCAGCGAAGATCGTGGTTGTGCGCCGACAAATGCCAGCGTCCACGCCTGATCGCCCAGCAATCCTTGGGGTTGAGTATCGCATCGGCGGCCTTTTCCTCGGGTTGTCCCCACGCTGCGGCGTGTTGCAGGACATCAGCCGAGTTGCGATAGAGGAAGAACTCCCCCTCGCTTGCAGGTATCAACTTTTGGCAGTAAGTACTGGCCAGCTGAAGCGTTTCCTTCTGGGACAACTCCGTCTGCATCAGCCTGGCCATTTCCGCGAGAAGCCCAATCTCGCCATTTCGGCGTTTCAAACGCGCCAGGCTCAGGCTCAGTTGATCGCTGGCCAGGTTGGCCGCCACGGCAGACTCCGATTGACGGCGGACGCTGCTGCGCATGGACAGGTAGATGAAACGCCCCAAACCCAGGGTAACGATGAAACTGAGGATTGAAATCGCGACCGCCCAACGAATGTTGCTCAAAAGCTGGCGTTCGAGCGCCACAAGCTCCTCTGTTTCGTCAGCAATGAGCTCCGCAGTCAAGGAGCGCACGGTGTCCATCAGTTCCTTGCCGCCACCCGCGGCGATCTCGGCCTCTGCCGCATCATTGCCGCTATGGCTGACCAGCTTCACGACCCTGTCCAGGTGGACCATCTTCAGCTCGGCGTGCCGGATGAATGCTTCGACACGCGCAATCTCTTCGGCCGGATCCCCTTGATAGGCAATTCGCAGGCTCTTGATGGCAGGAGGCAAGTGAGACACGGCGACATAGTACGGCTGTAGAAAGTCGTCCTTTTCCGTCAAGGCGTAGCCACGCTCGCCGGTCTCCGCGTCGACCAGCAACCCCTGGACGTTACGGATTCGGTCGATCTGCGACTCGACCACGTTGCGCTCCAGGCGCGTCTCATTGGTCCAGAACAACGTGATCGGCCCCACCGCCGCGGTGACGGCCATGACGGCAGTCGCGGTGGCGGCGGCAAAAAGAAGGCTGGCTTTACGATCAGGCATTGACGATTGCGCTCTTGGCTATCAAACGATGTCGGCCTGATGAAGAAAATATGTAACGAAACAGAACCGAAAAACGGTTTATCGCATTACGCCATAGGGCAGGCAAGTCGTATCGCCAGTTTTAGCTGACATACCGATATCAGCGAAAGCGCCGGGGCGGTCGAGGATGGTATTCGCTCGGGCCGTCCCAATCTCACCGATTTGCCGATCACGGCTTGAAGCTGCTTTGGCGCGAATCCAAGTGGATCAAGCCCGGAACCATTCCCTGCGCTCATCCAGCGTGTGGCGGATCAGTTCGATGAGCATCTGCACCTGCGGCACTGGCCGGGCCTCGGTGCTCACCGCCATCCACAGGTGGCGCTGCATCGGCTGCCCAAACAACCCCGGCAAGGCGACCAGGCCGCGATCGAAATGGCTCATGTACTGCGGCAACAGGCCAATGCAGGCGCAGCAGCGGATCATTTCCAGCATCAACTCATAGGATTGCACCTGCACCACGCCGGCGCGGCGTTGCTCAACGAGGTTATTCCACGGCGTGAAACTGCCCACCTGGCTGTCGGCCTGCCATTGCACCAACATGTAGTCGTCCAGCTCTTCCAACCGGCGCGGACGGCTGGCCGGGCGGGAATAACGCTTGGCGATGTGCGGCAGATAGTCCAGCCGCGCCAGCTGCTCCGGCGGCTGTGTCGCAACGCTCGGCGCCGGCGTTGATTCCTGCCCGTCACTCAGCCACAGCACCAGGTCGGCACTGACCGCCTGCAGCGCCAGTTCGCTGTCCAGCGTGATGATTTGCAAGCGCACGCTGGCGTTGCGGCGCAGCAATGAAATCAGGTCACGACCCAGAAGGTCGTGCAGGATCGACTCGGCCACTGCAAGGCGAATCAACGGTTGGTCGGCCAGCGCTGGCGGATCGTCCTCGCCCAGAGCGAGCAAGCGCGCCTGCAATTGCCGTCCTTCGCGGGTAAGCGCCAGGGTGCTGCCCTGGAAGCTGAACAGTGATCGCTGCAAGCGAGCTTCCAGTTGGGCCAACTGCTTGCGCAGCCAGGTGGCCTTGACGTTCAGGCTGCGGGACGCCTGCATGAAACAGCCGCAACGGGCGCTGACCAGAAAACACTGCGCCACCTGGGGCTCGATGCTGGCGGCCAAGGCCAACCAGGGCTCAGGTGCGCGCAAGGGCGCGCGGTATGCGGTGACAGCCTGGCGTCCTGCGGGCTCTATGAAAGACATGAGTGACTCCCTGTCATTAGAAAACGATTAAGCGTGGCGAGGGAGCTTGCTCCCGCTGGACTGCGCAGCAGTCCCTATAAACCAGCTACCGAACCTCCTCCAGCACCTTGCTCAACTGCGCGCCATCAATGCTCAACGTCGCGGTGTCGAGCATGCCGTCCAGGTAGGCCTTGGCGATCTGCTCCTGGCGCTGGGCACGCAACGCCTGGGTCAGGCGCTCGCGGACTTCATCCAGGGTCGCTTCCCGCGCCGGTTGCTGCTCGGTGAGCTTGATCACGTGAAAGCCCGCAGCGCTCTGCACCGGGTCCGATACCGTGCCCACCTTCAACCGCACCACTGCCTCGCGCACCGTCGGCACCAGTTGCTGCAACGGTTGGAAGCCACTGTCGCCACCGCGCTCGGCACTGGCGCGGTCCTGGGAATAACGGCTGGCCAGGGCGGCGAATTCAGCCGGCGCGGCCTGGGCCTTCTTGCTCAATTCCACGGCTTGGCGGCGCACCGCCTCGACGGTCTGTGGCTCGGTCGCGGCGAGGAAAATCTGGCTCACCCGGTACAGCGCAGGTGCGGTCCAGTTGGCTTTTCCCGCTTCGTAGGCCTGTTTCAGCTCATCCTCGCTGGGATACCCGGCCGGCACCTGGCTGACCGACTGCAGATAATCCCGAAAGACAATCTGCTCGGTCGCAGCGCGCATCTGGCGCTCCACCTCCGGGCGCTGACGCCAGCCTTGGGCATCGGCCTGCTCGAGCACGGCTTTTTCCGCCAGTCTTGCGCGGATCCAGCCCTCCAGTGCGGCGCGGTTGCCGCGCATCTGCTGGCGAACCTCGGGGGCAAGCGCCGCTAGCAGCGCCTTGAGTTCTTCCGGGCTGACCTGCTGGCTGCCCAACCGCGCCAGGCTCGGCGACTCGTTTGCCGCCACGCTGACCGATTGCACTGCCGCCACCGGATCGTTGCCGGGACGCAAGCCGAGGACAACAGCCACGGCAACCAGGCCCAGCGCCGCAGCGCTGATGACAAACGTTGGCTTTTTCACAGTGCGGCGGCCTCCTCCGGCGCGGCCTCAGCAGGCTCGGCGCCGGTGTGCAGGCGGGCGGCGTTCTGGCTGAACTCGCGCAGGTAGACGATGAATTCCTGAAGCAACCGGTCCCACAGTTCCAGGTTGCTGCGCAGGTGCTCGGCGCTGACGCCGGCCGCCACCACCACGTCCATTTCCATCACCAGGAATTCGCCCTGCACCGACAACCGGGCAAAGCGTCGCGAGGCATTCCACAGCTCCGCCAGCCCGGCCGGCAATTCACCCTGTACGCGCAAGGCACAGCTGAAGGTGAAGTCCAGGTATTGGCCCGGCGTCGGTGTCGGATTGCCGAAGCGCACGGCATAACCGATGCCTTGGCTGGCGCTGAGCAGTTGCACGATACCGTTCTGCTCCGTTTCGTTGACCCGATAACCGGCGGCTTGCAACACCTCGGTGAGGGACGCGGGCGTGACGTGTTCAATCAATGAAGTCATGTTGGTTCTTCCTTGCGCTATCAATGGGTGATCGAGGCCTGGGGCGCATCGAAACGGTTCTTGTAGAGATCATCGCCAAAACCCTGGGCCAACTCTTCGAAACGTACCCGGGCCTTGCCGGCGAACGGCTGGCGGATCTTCATGACGTCGGTCACGTCGATGTTTTCGTAGGCGTGCAGCAGTTCCTTGGCGACGTCGTACATCTGCTGATTCTTGACCGAACATTGCTGCACTTGTGTGTCACGTTCATGCAACCGGGCTTCGAGACGGGCCCGTTCGGCTTCCTTGCCCCGGGCCATTACCAGTAGCTCGTCATAGGCCTTCTTGAACTTGCCGATCTGCTCATGGCTGGCCGCGACCTGCGCCTGGGCCTGGCTTTGCAGACTTTCCTGGCGCCCGGCCAGTTGTTCGGCCAGGCCTTGCGCCTTGGCCAGCTCGGCGGTCAGGCGCTTGACCTGAGCCTCGGCTTCCTTGGCGCGGTTTTCCGCCGCCTGGCGGGCGACACTGGCCTGGGCCTGTTCGCTTTGCAACGTCTGCAACTGGGCGGTGGTGCTGCGCAGTTGCGTGCGCAGGCGTTCTTCCAGGCCTTCGCCGTAGGCGCTGCCGATCAATAACGGACTGAGCAACAGGCCCAGCAGCAACGCGGCAGGACAAGGGTTGATGGCTCGCCTTTTCATGAGGCCTCCCGGCGCTTAGAAGCGCGTGTTGATTTCAAGCTGCAAGACATCGATGTCGTACGGCGCGCCGTACACCGCTTCGGAACTCAGCCAGCGCCCGGTGGCGAAGACGTTGCTCGCCAGGCCGTAGTTGCCGCCCAGAAAATAGCCCTTGGCGTTGGTGCCGCCCAAGTGGAACGAGGAATCGTTGAAGCCGTCCGGCAAGGCGTCCGGCTGGATGTACTTGTAGCCAGCGAACATGTTCCAGTCGCCCTGGCGCTTGAGCTCCAGGGAGTTACCCAGAGTGAACTGGAGCATCCAGGCGTTGGCGCCGCTCTCCACCTCGCCGTTCTCATCGAGGTTGTTGGCGAACTGCCCTTCCGAACGTTTGCGCATGTCACCTTCGTCATAACCGAGGTTGTGCACGTAATGCGCCTGGCTACGCAGCTTCAGGTCTTCCGGCAGATCGGTGTCCCACGCCAGGTTCAGGTCCAGCAGGTTGAACTCCGAGGCCAGGCCGACGTATTGCGGCTGGGGCGTGGCAGACGGATTGAGCGGGTTGGGCGTGATGTCGCGCAGCAGGAACACGGTGTTGCCCTTCTGCATGAACGCCACGCGCGAGCCGTCGGTGTCGCAGCCCGGGTCACCGGCCCAGGGCTCGCACGGCGACGAGCGCTGGCCTTCGATGTCGTCGAAGCGGTAATAGGCCAGCGCACCCTTGACGCGGTTGCCGTCGTTTATTGCCCAGTTGGCGCCCAGTTGCGCGCCGTACAGCCACTTGTTGTCGCTCTCTTCCTTGTCCGTGCCGTTGCTGGTGCTGGTGTCGTTGGTGTACTCCACCGGGAACGCACCGACGGTGCCGAACAGGCCGAAGTCCTGGCTGAGCTTGCGGTTGAAAATCGCCGCCACGCCATCGAAGTTCAGGTCGCCGGAGTACAGCAGGTCGGTGGAATAAAACGGGTTGGCGATACGCCCGCCGGTCAGGGTCAACTCATCCGAGGGCTTCCAGGTCAGGTAACCCTGGTCGAGCCAGATGTCTTTCTTGCCGAAGCCGCCACCCAGGGTCTGGGTGGTGGAAACCGGATTGTTGTCCGAGCCGGTGCCGATACGGATGCCCGCGGTCCACTCGGGCGCGATCACCGCCTTCATGCCCAGGCGCGCCCGAAGGCGGAAGAGGTTTTCACGGTCCTCACGGGTATTGAGCAAGGGCGGCAGGTTCGAGCTGCTGTTGGGGTTGACATCATAGGGGCCGCGGTCGTTGAGGCGAGCGAAGTCGACGATCTGGTTGCTGTTGGTGCCCGAGTAGTAGCGCGATTCGTCCCGCAGACGGATATCGCCATCAAAACTGATGCGCGAGACCCAATCCGGAAAGGTGTTGGGTTGCGCCCAGTTTTCCTGTTTGGCCGTGGCCATGACTTCGGCCTTGACCTGGTCGCGGATCTGCTCACGCACGATGTTCGGCACGTACTGCACCCGCACATCCCCGGGCGCACCGGCGGGTGCGGCGGCAACGGCAGTGGCAGCCTGACGGGCCTGCACGGCTTCGCGCTCGGCCTGGGCGATCAGGCCATCGGCCTGGTCCTGCTTCAGCACGCCCTGCTGCACCAGCAGGCGGATCAGATTGATCGTGGCGTTTTCCGAAGGCGCCGGGGCTGCCGACGCGTGCCCGGCCAGGCTCAAGACAACCAGGCCGACCGCCCACGACAATCGATTCACATTGGCAATCATCTGCACACAACTCCTGTTGGCAAACTTTGAAGAATTCGGGTTAGCCCGGACGCCGTCCCTGCAAGGACAGGCGCACGGGCAAGGTCAGGGAAGCCGGAGGCCGTTCACTCAGATGCGGCGCGGCACGCAGGGCGGCGATCACTTGCTCATCCACCTGCGGGTTGCCGCTGGACTTGACCAGCTCGACACGGGTGATCTCCCCGACCGCGCTGAGCCAGACGTCGGCCTGCAGCGAAAACGCCAGGCTGCGCAAGTCCGGGTTTTCCCGCAGCAAGCGCTGGAAGGTGAACGCCAGAAACTGGCTGTAGGTGCCGTTGCCGAGGCGGCCGCCCCCTGCCCCGGCCATGCCGCCACCCTTGCCCGCGCCAATGTTGAAGGCGTCGTTGCCGGCCTGGGCGTCACCGTCCATCTGCATCGGATTGGCCAGGTCATCCACCGGCGACGGCGGCGCTTCTTCCTCAGGCTTGACCGCTTCGGGTTCCGGGGTCGGCTCGGGCTCGGGCACTTTTTCCTCGACCTTGGGTTCCGGCTCCTTGGGTTTTTCCGGGGGCGGCGGCGGTGGTGGCGGCAGCGGGATAATCGTCGGCACCTTCGGTGCTTCACGGCGCACGCCGCTCATGTCGTTGGCCCATTGCCACAGCAGCCACGCTGCCAGGCCAGCCAGCGCCAGGCCGGCGGCCCACTTGAGCAGGCGCAGCGGCGAGCGCTTCACGGGGGGCGGGTTGACGGGAAGTCTGGCGGTCATGATCAGCCCTGGCTCGGTTTGCCGGTCACCAGACCGACTTGGGACAGTTCCAGGCGCCGCAACAGGTCCAGCACTTCGATGACTTTCTGGTACTGCACGGTGGCGTCGCCGCGCACGATCACCGGAAAGTCCGGGCTCTGCGCTTTCTCGATGCGCAGGCGCTCCTCCAGCTCGGCCAGGGTCACCGGGTAGGCATCGAGGAATACCTGGCCGCCGTCATTCACCGAAATCGCCTTGGTCTTGGCCTCCGACAACGACACCGAGGCGCTGGCCTTGGGCAGGTTGATCTGAATGCCCGAGACCTGCGCCGTGGCGGTGAGGATGAACATCACCAGCACTACCATGAGCACATCCACCAGCGGCGTGACGTTGATGCTGTCGACCGCTGCATCATCGTCGTCATCGTGTGACGTATTTACGCTAGCCATGGCGATGCTCCTCAGGCCGGTACGGACGATTGGACGTGATGGTCACGGCGATGAGCCGCTTCGCCGGACTGGCCTTCGCCGTGCATCTCCGCCAGGCGCGTGATGAACTCGTCGACGAACACCCGCATGTCGGCGCTGACTTCCTTGTTGCGGGTGATCAGGCGGTTGTAGCCAAACAGCGCCGGGATCGCGACGAACAGGCCCATGGCGGTGGCCAGCAACGCGGCGGCCATGCCTGGGGCGATGGCGTTGATGTTGACGTCACCGGCCATGGCCGTGCCGAGGAACACCACCATGATCCCCAGCACGGTGCCGAGCAGGCCGATGTACGGGCCGCCGGCGATGGCGTTGGACAGGGTCGAGAGTTTCGAGCTCAGCGCCTGGTTTTCGCGGGTGCGTACGCCATCCATGGAGCAGCGGATCGCCTCGATGGTGGCGGCCGAAACGGTCGAGGTGTCGGCGCCCTGATCGCGGCGGGTGCGGATCTCCTTGACCGCCACCAGGTACAAGCGCCACAGCGACGAGTGTTGCAGGCGCTGGGCAAGTTCCTGGTCGTCGGCGAACATTTCCAGGCGCGTGCCGATCCGGGCGAACTGCTCGCGGAACGCTTCGTTGGCAGCGCTGAGACGACTGACCATGCGGTTCTTGCGGATCATGATGACCCACGACTGGAACATCATCAGCACCAGCACGGCAATGATCACCCAGGCGTCCAGCGGCACGGCATTGAGCAGGAAACCGAGGCTGCCGAAACCGAAGCCGGACTGTTCTTCATCAACACCGTAGGCCACCAGTTTCGATTCGGCGCCCTGGGCGTTGGCATCGGCCAGGAGCAGCGGCGCGGGCCGGGCGACCTTGGACAGGCGCGCCTCGTCCATGGCCCCGCTGAACGGCGCGTAGGCGCCGGCGGTAACGTCTGCCCCCAAGGCGATCGGCGAATTGAACGCCGGCATTGCCAGCGCCAGGCTCGCGGCTTCGCGGCCGTTGACGTACAGCACGACTCGATCACCCGAGGCGGTCAGTGCCAGGTGCTGCCATTGGCCGGGGTTCAGCGGCTGGGTCGAGGCCGCACGCTGATCATTGATCGCTACGAACGGCACCCCTTGGTTGACCCCCACCAACAGACTGGCGGCAGCTTCGCGACGGGCCAGGACGATTTGCTCACCGCTGGCCTGGTCCTGGCGCAGCCAGGTGCTGAAGGTGAACGCGGCGCCGGCGGTGTGTTGCAGCGACGGGCTGGCCGGCAGCAACAGTGGCTGGCCGTTGAACTGCAGGGCCCGCCCGATCACGCCGTCGATGCTCACGCCAGCCGCGCCCTGGGCGTTGTTGCCGTAAGCCGTGGTGTCCCGTGGTGGTATGCCGGTGGCGCCATCGAAGTGGTACAGCGCGGTGTAGTCCGGATCGAAGGCCAGTTGGCCGCTGGCGGTGGCCGGGGCTTTCTGGTTGCCGTAGTACATCCACAGATCCTGGCGCTGGCCACCCTCGACGTTCGGCATATCGACCCAGATCAGGGCCATGCCCATCAACGGGTCGAAGCTTTCGATCTGGTGATTGAGCACGGTCTTGTCGTCGGCACTGACGAAGCGCAGGTCCGAACCATCCTCCTTGACGCCGTCGAAGGTGAAGTTGCCGGTGTGCAGGCGCACCAGCAACGCCGTGCGGCCCAAGGCCTGGGCGATGGCCGCGCCTTGCGGCGTGGTGTCCACCGAAATCTGTTTGCGGTAGTGCCAACCGTCCTGCCACCAGGCGTTGGCGGTCGCCGGAAGCAGCAGCCCCAGGCAGATCAACAGCGGTATTAATAAGCGTTGCATGGACATGACTCCTGGGTTCAAAACGTCGCTTGCAGGTTGAAGTGCAGGCGCGATTCCTGTTTCGTGGTGTTCGGCCCGTCGAGCAGCGGAAAGCCCCAGTCGAGGCTCCCGGACAGCCATTTGCTCAGGCTCGCACGGGTGCCGAGGCCGACGCTGGCGAGGCTGTAATCGGGATCCTGGTCGGGCAGTTCGTCACGCAGGTACAGCTGCGCACCCTCGGCGAAGGCATAGAAGCGCCACTCCTGGACATAGCTGCCGAGAAACCTGGCCAGCGACGGCGTGCGCAGCTCCTGGGACAACAGGTAGCCGTCGTCAGCGGTGCGCTCGGCGGCCAGGTAGCCGCGTACCGACGTGGCACCGCCGGCGGAGAACTGTTCATTGGAGACCAGCGGCCCTGAGGCCAGCTGGAAGGCGGCTTTGGAGGCGGTCTGCCAGTCGTTGCCGAAGGTGAAGGTGTAATTGCCGTCGCCCTTGAGCACCGCAAAGCTTGGGCTGGCGCGGTAGCGCTTGTAGTCGAACTCCTCGTCGTCGCTGCCATAACCCAGCAGGCTACGGGTGCCTGCCACCAGGCTCAGGCCGAGGCCCAATTGGCTGGTTTCGGTGTAGCGGAAACCGTTGTAGGCGAAGGTGAACGGCGCGTACTTGAGCGGTGCCTTGTCGCTGGCGCCGCCCAGGTTGAGTTCTTCGTCGAAGTCCTTGAAATCCACTCCGACCGAAAAGCTGTTGGCCCATGCGCCACTGGACGGCAGGCTGTAGATCGCCGACACACCGTAGGAGTGGCCCTTGCCCAACACGTTGCTGCCGCCGACGGTCGCCACGTTGCTGTCGGACTGGTAACCGGAGAACTGCACGCTCCAGCGTTCGCTCAGTGGCGCGGTGTAGGAACCCGACCAGACCTTGGCGTTTTCGGTGTCCTGGGGCGCGGTGAAGAAGGTCAGCGAAATACTGTGACCCAGTTGCCAGAGGTTGTTGTAGCCGAGGCTGGCGACCGTGCGCAGCTTCTCGGTGTCGGCGCTGTAGTCGTTGTTCAGACCGAGGCTGGCCTGCCAGGGATCCTGGTCTTCTACCTGCAAGTCTACGTCCATGGTGCCCGGCCGCTGGCCTTCGCGTACCAGCGGCATGACCTGGCGCCCCGGGGTCTTGTTCAACTGCGCCAGTTCGGTCTGGACCTGGGCGAAATCCGGCACCTCGCCTTCCTTGAGCGCCGGCACATCTTCGCGGATTTCCACCGGCGAATAGTGCTTGGCACCAACGACCCGCACGCGGCCGATCTTGGTCTCGCTGACTTGCAGGTAGACGATGCCGTCTTCGACTTTCTGCTCCGGCAACTCGACGAACACCGATTGGTAACCGCGAGCCTGATAGACCTTTTGCAGCGCCTCGCGGGCGCCTTCAATGTCGTTCAAAGTCTTTTGCGGGCCAAGGAACGGATACACCGCTTCCTCGATCGCGCGGGCATCCAGCACAGTGTTGCCGCGCACGAAGTACTCGTTGACGTCCACCAGGCGAGCCGGCGCCGCTTCGGCTTCCGGTGCTCCTTCTGCTGCGAATGCCGACGGCCCCCCGACCGCCAACAGCAGCCAGCCCCACAGCGCCGGCCGCGATTTGAAAAAATGCTCCACACCACCCCCTGAATTCAAAGTACGGCTCAATTGCTTGCGGTCGATGTCGTGGCATGCCGGGCCAGCCAGGTGTGCAGCAGCGCGAAGTTCAAGGAGAACTCGGGCATTTGCAGCAAGGCGCCACAGAACACTTCACCGATGATTTTCTGGATAAGCCGCACGGCCCGCGCATCGCCCAGCAGCGTGGCGAGGTCCTTGCTCAGCACGTTGAAGCTCCAGACCTTCTGGTTCAGGTCCAGGCCGACGAACCAACGGAACAGCAGGTTGTAATTGAGTTGTTCGTAGAGTTGCTGCTCACTGGGCACCGAATAGAGCAATTGCAGCAGCAGGATGTGCATGGCCGTCTGCGGCGCGATGAGCATGCCGGCATCGGCGTTGAGGCCCTGCAGCACGTCGCGGTGTTCGGCCAGCAGGTCGTCGATCTGTGGCCGTAACAGCACCAGGGAATGACCCTGGGGGATGTAGCTGGACACTTCCTTGAGCGCGCCCTGCCAGTCATCCTGGGAAACGATCCAGACCCACGGCGCACCGTAGCGATACACCGAGACCGGCTGCTTGCGCGCCGCCTCGACGATCTTCGATAGCCGCTGGTCCAGCTCCTGCATGCCCACTTTCGAATAACGTTCCATAGTCCCCATTGCCTCACTCCCGGCTTCGCGCCCCGGCTCCAAACGACCTGAGAGGTCCCCTCGAACACGTCACACAGGCATGACGGGAATGGCGATGTGCTACCGAACTTTTGTCATGAAAGCTTCATTTGAGAGAGCGCCGCAGCTGTGGCGAGGGAGCTTGCTCCCGCTGGGGTGCGCAGCAGCCCTGAGAAGGCCGCTGGAGATCAGCCTGACGCACCGCGGTGACTGGATTGGGGCCGCTTCGCAGCCCAGCGGGAGCAAGCTCCCTCGCCACGGGTAATGGGTGCCCGAGGATGCCCAGGCACAACAACCCCTGTGGGAGCGAGCCTGCTCGCGAAGGCGGCAACTCGGTTTACAAGCTCAACCGCCCCCGCTCCTCCTCGGTCAACCGCTGCCGCGCCTGCTCGTCCAACGGCCCGGCACCCAGCACCTGCACCGGACTGGCCGGATCATAGGTGCGTGGTGCTTCACGGCTGGCGCCATCACGCGAAGGCGCCAGTTGCTCGGAGCCGAAACTCACCACCTGCACGGTAAACACCGAGGCCTGGTTCTGCCGCGCCGCGTTCTGCTGCTGGCGCGCCACGTCTTCCGCCGCTTGCGTGGCCGAGGACGCCGCCGAACTGGCCGAGGTGATCGCCCCGGTGTTCACCGAAGCCGCCAGCGGCACGCCGGTGGATTTGCCCTGGGTCTGGATGTTGGCCGCGTTGACCACGGTCAACGCCGCAATGTTGACGTTACCTGACACGCGGATCCCCGCCTCGCCCGCATCGATGGTGCCCAGCGGCGCGATCAGGTCGATATCCCCCGGCGCTACCTCTGGAATCGGGTTGAGAGTGGCAATACCCGCCCCGGTGCTCGGCACCGACGGCGACAGGGTCACGTTGCCCCAGGTGTCGTACAGGCGCTTGGGCGGCGTGTACACCACGGTAGTCTTCGAACCACGACCGGCGTTGATGTCGCCTTGTGCTGACCAGCCGAGGATCGAGCCACCAAAAGTGGTCATGATCCGGCTCTGCCCTAGCAGGATGCTGTTCTTGGCGTACAACTGGATATCGCCCTCGCCCTGGGTAATGACCCCGGCGGTGGACGGCGGCGCGTTGCCTTCGATGCCGAACGTCTGCCCGCCGCCTGGGGTGAGCATCTGGATGCTGCCGCCGAAATCGGTGTGCACCCCTGCCCCGCCAAACAGGGTGATATCGCCCTTGTAGGTGATCGCATTGCCCGCCACATCCTTGCTCGGGAACAACAACTCGATCGCCTCTCGTCCGCGCAGGTAACTGCCCTGGCGCACGCCGCCGACTTCGTTGTACTCGCGGCCACCGGCCTTGAGCTCGGCAAAGTACACGTCGCGGGCGAACATCCGTTGCTGCTCGGCCGGCAACGCGGCGAAGAAACTGCGGGCCTGCTCGGTGTCGCCGCTGAAGCCGAAGCGCTCCTTGAGCCACTTCACCAGCTCCGCTTCGTAGGTCTTGGCGACCTTGCCATCCTGGTCCGCCAGGGGCACACCGGCCAGGGCTTGGTTCGCCGGGTCCAGGTACGCCCTGACGAAGCGCTGGTAATCCGCACCATCGAGGCCCGCGCCGGCCTGCAGCACCAGGCTTGCCCCAGGGCGCGAATCCCCCGGCACCACGGCGCCAATGCTGGTGATGCTGACTTTGTCGTCCATCAGGATGTTGCGCCCGGCAGTGATCTCCAACAGGCCGGGGCCGGCGACGTTGAAGTTGCTGTAGAGGATGTCGCGCCCGGCTGAAACGATGGAGATGTCGGTAGGGTTGTTGTGGATGAAGAGGTTGCCGGCGCTGGTGTATGCCCCTCCGTTGTCAGCGTTCCCACCGCGCCCGCCGCTTAGTGGTGTACCGCTGCTGACTATGTCTCGCCCGGCCATCATCCACACGGCCCCGTTACCTTCGTAGTAGCTCCGCCCGAGTCGACTATCGTTTGAAGTGGTAAACGTCACCACCCGCCCGCTATTGACCGCCAGCAAGTCGCCTCTGAGCGCATAGAAACGTGCTGGATCGCTATTGCCTACCCATTCGCTGGAGGCGCTACTGCTATCAAAAGCGAACAGCGGCAGGATAGCCGTGGAGGGCGCACGGTTTCCGTCGGCGGAGAGATTACTGACCACCACATTGTCATCGGTGAGTCCCATAAACGCTGGTCGTAATGGTGTAGCCATCGCTGCGGACGAGGCACCGGAGCGACTGACCGTCAGGTCGCCGCCGTAGATGGAGTCTCCGGCCAGGAACTGAAGCTGGCTATTGATCCCAGGTGCAAGCAGCAAGGCTGAACGATAACTACCATCGTAGCCGCCAATGCCAATGTTTTTTGCCTCACCGTAGTAGAGACTGCCACTGGCCGCTACGGCGCGCAGGATGGAGGGGTACAGCACCGCCAGGTCCGTCTCGACCCCTGACACCAAAGGCGTCAGATTGCCCCCCGACGACCACAGGTCAATCGCCGTATTGGCCGTCCACAACGTGAACCAGCTCACACCTGATCCGTTGGTCTCGCCATTCTTGAAAGGCGAAACACTCATCATCGATGCTCGCCCCGGGTCGGAAATGTCTTGCACTACAAGGTCGCCCGAGGTCGAGAGATTGAACGTTGCGTCGCCCGGCACCAGGCTCAATCCGCCTGTTGCCTGCCCACGTGTGGCTCGATACGAATCATAGGCCCGGGTCTCCCCGGGGGTCTGGTCGGCGACTTGATTACCGTAGCGCAGATCGATACTACCGATGGTGCCGCTCTCTATATGGGCGTTGCCCCGCAAATTGATGACCGCACCGTTGAGATGGCCGGTCCTGAATAAGCTCTCGGGATTCAACGCCCCACTCACACGCAGATTGAGATCGCCACCACCGGTCAGCTGCAGGCTGCCATCAGCGCCCACACGCCCGGTGCTGCCCACCGCCAGCAACAGCCCCTGGCTACGAGGGTTGATGTTTGAGTTGAAGTCGCTACCGGCGAGTCGGTTCAGCACCCCCGCGTCACCCTTCACCTGTACATCCAGATCACCACCGCCCAGGGTCCCGAACCCGGTGAAAGCGGCCATTTGATCAGCGCCCCCCGCCTCCGTCGAGGCAGTATAACTGCCGAAGTTGATCCACCAGGCGGTCGGCTGGCTGTTCGCTGAATCACCATTGCCCTGGCGCCAGAGCCAATTGCCCACATTGGCCGAATCCTGGCCGATGTCGGCGGGATTCGGTCGGCCGACGGGGGTTGCAGCAGGCGCGGTCAGGTTGCCGCTGAGGTTTGCGCCAACCTTGAGCAACAAGTCACCGCCCGCATCCGGGTACCAGGCGCGGTAGAGACTTTCGGTGCCGCCATCGACCAGTTTTTCGTTACCGCCATCCTCATCGTTGAGCACCTTGCCGTTGGTGCCCAGGGCCTTGGGCTGATTGTAGGGATCGCCCGGGAACGTAGGCGCTGACGAGGTGCCGGCGGTATAGATGCCGAACAACGAATCCATGCGCAGGCTGCCGCCGCTCAGCAGTTCCAGGTCGCCGGTGCCGGTGCGAATGACGCTTGGACGGGTGCTGCCGGCAACCGCCTCATAATCCACATTTGCGGGGGCACAGACGCTCGGCGCCGCGTCGCAGAGTGACTGAACCGAATCAAACTGGAAAAACTGCGCAGCCGCCTGACTGATGACCTCGCCGGCCTTGACCTCAAAGCCAGAGCCTGCCAACTCATCCTCTGCGGCCTTGGTCCATTTGTAAGAAGCCTGAAGGGCACAGATACCGGCGAAATCCGCACAAAAGGCGTCAATCGAGTCATAACCAAAGTTGCTTATGATTTCCAGACCGACCGCTTGGCCAAGCTCCACCGTGATCCCCGCAGCCGCCAGTTCATCCACGCCCAGTTGAGTCCACTGATAGGTGCCCTTGGCCGGCACCGGCTTGCCGAACATGCCGTAGTGGCTATCGGCAAGACGCAAGTCACCTTGCACCGGCTCAGGCTGGACGATCCGGCTGTCTGCCGCCGCCGTATCGGCGCCGGCCACCAATCTCAGCGACCAGGACTGCGAACCCTCGGCGAGCATCGGCGCGATGGCCCACAGGCGCCCATCGCTGCCGGCAACATCCGGACGCAACTGCACCGATTCAACGCCATTGGGCAACTTCACATCGGTGCCGGACGGGATCAGTGAACCACGGTTCAGGACCAGGCTATTCTCGAGCTTCAGGATGTTGGTTTGCGCATTGCTGGCGTTTGCCACATTGGGCAGCGCCACACCCTTGGGCCAGGTAAAACCGCGCAGCGTCGCGGCATCGTTCAGCACGCTGCCGGCACCCAGACGTGAGCCGGCGTCGAGCGTCTGGGCCTGACTCAACAGGGTGCCCGCCGGGAACAACAGGTTGCCAGCCGCATCGTGAACCGCGGCCGCCAATACCGTGCCGGCCGGCAAGTTCAACGGTTGATCGAGGACCACGGCCACCGGCAACCGGGTGCCGGCCGCCAGGGTCACGTTTTTGATCGGCAGGTCATAGTTCAACGTGGCCCCCGCCGGGAACGCCGTACCGTCGGCCAGGGTCACGCCGGCACCGGGGACAACGATGTCGCCACCCGTGAAGTCGATGCCGGGCAGCAACACCCAGCCTGTATCGTCCCGGGTAGGGGGCGGCGGCGCGAAACCGTCATTGATGCTGCCGTAGATGCTCAGGTCGCCACCGGCGCGCAGGGTCAGCGCTCCCGCCTCGCCGGAACCGTACACGGCGGTTTTCTGCGTGTGCGGGTTCACACTGGCGTAGCGATATCCGGACAGGTCCAGGTCACCCTGCACCACCAGGTCGCCGTCGGCCGTTGCGCTGACGATCTCGACGCCGGGCCGCAGGTGGAACGCATCGGCATAACGTGTGTTGTTCAAGCCGGCGAGCTTGCGTTGCATCAGGTCGCTGTTGCCATGCGCGGCTTTGATGAAGGTCGTGCTGTCCTCATGTTTGCGATCCAGGTACGCCTGGTCGATGACCTGATAAGGACGCCCGCTGGCGGCCGGGTCGCTGCCATACTCGGCATCGCTGTACTGCCACATACCGTTGACGGTAATTGACCGAGCGCCCTGGATATCCAGGTTTCCGCTGGCGTCGATAGCGATGTCACCGTGGGTGGCGTCCGGTCCGCTGCGGCGGGCGTTGAGTTCCAGCGTGCCCCGGGCGCGACCGTCATATTGTCCGGCCCGCGCCGCGGTGCCATGGCGCAGATCGATGCGCGCGCCGTCGGCCAAAGTCAACACACCGCCCCGCGAGGTCAGGTCGACCGTGGCGCGGTTCGGTGAGTCGATGATCTTTGCGTAGCTGTCCACCCGCAGGCGATTGCCATGGGCGTCGAGCATCGCGTTACCGCCAAGGGTCAGCGATCCACCGGCGGCGAGCCGGATGCTGCCGACCCGCTCACCGCTGGCGTCGACCTTGCCGGCGACCAGGAGATTGCCGTTATCCAGGGAAACGCCGATGGTCGAAGCCTTGAGTTCGTTGCCGATCACCAGGTCGCCCTGCTTGAGCTGGAAGCTGCGGGAGCCGAACACTTGTCCGTCGTTCAAACGTTGGTTCAACGCGGCGAACTGCTCGCTGAGGCTGCCACTGCCGCCCAGACGCTGAGCCTGGATTTCCACGCCACCGGCAAGGTACGGCATGGCCGTGCCACCGGCATCGTATTCGCCGGTGCTGCTGGCGAGGATTCGTCCTTGCAGGTCAACGACCCCCGCCGCGCTGCCCAAGGCCACGGCGCTGAGCCGTCCAGCCTGGTTGTGGCGGGCCGAGAGATCGATGCTTGAGCCAACCGCCTGGCGGATGTTGCCGTTCTGGCTTTTCAGGATGACTTCGCCACCGGCGCTGTAGCGGGTGACGTCGTTGAAGGTGACCGTGCGACCCGCCACGTCTATCAGCGCCTGATCCGCCAATGTCAGGTCATCCGTCGCGCTCAGGGTCAGTTTGCCGCTGGGCAGCACCACCGCACTGGCCAGGTTGAGGCTCGCGCCCTTGAACGACAGCTCGCCACCGAGCCCGGAGACAGCGCCCGGCTTCGCGGTCGTGCCCGTCACATTGATAGCCCCGCCCGCCGTGATGCGGTTGACCGATCCGGCTTCACCGGTGAGCAACGGGGTGAGGATATTCAGGTCGCCACCGCTGTAGGCGTAACCTGTTTTTGCGTCATAGGCCCCTTGGCTCTGATACACCGCCAGGCTGCCCTTGTGGTTGGCGGTCAGGCGTTCGCTGGCGCTGAGGTTGACGTTGGCGAAGCCCAGCGCCAGGCGATCCAGGGTAGTGATCGAGCTCGGTTGGGCGAACTGGCCATAGCCGAATTCGATGCGCTGGGCCTGGATGTCCAGGCGACCGGCACCGGTGCCGGCGCCGCCGGCAATCACCGAACCCGGCGCGCCGACAGCGCCGTTCCAGATCAGGTTGGCGGTGCGGATGGTCGCTACGTCATTGGCGTTACCAGCGCCGTAGATGGCCGGGGTGCTGAGCATCAGGTTGTTCAGGCGTGACTTGCCTGTTGTGGCGTCATAGGTGTCGAGGCTGACGGTGCCATAGAAGTTCAGTGCCTGACTGGCTGACAGTTCGAGGGTTTCCAGGGCCGGGGCGCCGTATTCGGTGTCCCCGCGCAGCAGGCGATCGAGCACGGTCTGGCTCAGGGTCAGACCGGCTGGCAGGACCTGGCGCGTCGCCGCGTCGCCCAGTGCCTGGGCGGTGCCGACGTTGATGTTGCTCAGGGCCAGGGTCAAATGGCGGGTGCCATAGCGCACCTCATCGCCCAACTCCAGGCTGCTGCCGGAGGCGGCAACGATGCTGCCTTCGGAGTGGATCCGAGTCACGCCACCGCAAGGCGTCAGGCTACATCCGCCGATGTTGACCGTGCCCGTGGTTCCGGACACAGGGGCCAACACATTGAGCAAGCCATTGGAGGCAGCAAGCGAGCTGTAGTTCTGGTTGCGCACATTGAAGTTATAGATAAAGCCGTCGCGCGCATCGTAGGCGGCCTTGCCCCGCCCGATGGTATTGATGGCGGCGCCTTGTTCCACCAACAGCTCACCACCATCGGCCAGGAGGAATACCTCAGGCGCCGAGAGGGTCGCACCTTCACGCAGGGCGACACTGCGAGACACCCGTTGCGGCGTGATGTAGTTACCACCCTGGCCATAAAGCACCGAAAACTGGCCGCCGATCACTTGGCGTGTGGCATTCAGAGCATTGAGGCTCTCGGCGTTGAGGGTCACGCCGTCGAAACCGGCCGTCGCCCCTCGTCCTTGGGCGACGACCTCAAGCGCGGTACCGTTGCTGGCGACCACCGCGACGGTGCCGCCGTATCCTCCGGTCTGAGGCGCGAACTTGCCGATCCCCTTGAAGGAGAAGGCCTGGTCTGCGGTGCCCTTTGCCAGATTCAGCTTCAACGTCTTGGCATCTACCGGCAACAACGCCCTGGGAACGCCCAAACGTGCAGCGTCGGCGACGGCGAACTGGGCGTAGGTGGTTTCGTTGTATTGCGAGTAGCGACGCAGCACATCGCCGGAGGTCAGGATGAGTTGGCTGGACAAGCTGTTGCGTTGCCCGGTATTGGCCACTGACAAGACCCCGGCGGTGGTCCACGAACCGTTGCGCATCTGTTGCGCCCCCGTAGCGGAGGCTGGCCCCGCCAAACCGTTGACCTCGACCCGGAACGCTCCCGGCAGCAAAGCATAGGTGGACGGCATCAGCGTATAGGTACCCGCGGCAAGCCCTGGAACACCAGCGCCAATGGTGATTTGCTGCCCTACCCTTGGGTCCACCGCGCCGCCTTCGGCAGCGACCGGAGCGTACTGGCTCCGATTGCCCGGCACGATGGCATAGACCGGGTTGCTGGACAGGCCCGGCAAGGTGAAACCGCCGTTGGCGCCGATTTGCACCAGCGGGTTGAAACGCGCATCGGTGGAACCGCCACGGCCGGAGATGAAACCCGCGCCGAGCAAGTCGCCACCACCGGAAAGGTCAAGCACCGCGCCTTCCTGGCCCGCCACGGACTTGCCGCCGAGAATCACGCCAATGTTGAGGTCGCCGTTCTCGGAAGGCACCGCGCCTTGTCCCAGCAGTACGACCTTCTTGCCAGCGTACGCATAACTTTGACCATCGACGGTGCCGCCATATGGCATCACCAAACCCGCGCCACTCACTGAGGTCAGGCTGCCCGGCAACAGGTTTATCCGATCAGTAATGGCTTCCCCGGGGCCACCATTGGTACCGATCTCAATCAACCCTAGCGGTGCCCGCACTACCCCGCCCTGCTCGATCCTGGCACTGCCCAGTTGCAGACGCCCGAATGCCGAGTAAGGCACTTGGGGCGAGGCTTGGCCGGTCCGCCCGATGACCAGGCTGCGTAGAGAATCGTAGCGTGGAATTCCCCCTTCGGCGATGCTCCAACCCGCCAGGACGCGCGCCCCAACGCCAGTCGTGGGATATAGCTGCGCCGCTTGCAGCAGCATGTCCGATGGAGTCACCAGTTGGGTGGTAAAGCCTGCAGGCAGTCCATCGCTTGAGAACCCAGCCAGGAATCGCAAATCACCCTGGCTGCTTAACTGAACACGGTCGAAACCGGCGCGCTCCAGCGCGACGGTGCTCCCGTCAGCCTGGCGCACAGTGCCTTTGCTACTGAACATCACACTGCCCTGAACATCCAGCAGGTCCGCGTCGATTAAAAACACTGCCTTGTTCGCCAGGAGCGAAACACCACCCTCGATCAGCGGCCGGGTGTATTGCTCCTTGTTCAGAAGAGCGGCCGCCGGACCCGATAACAGCACATGGGAAGCATTGAGCTGGACGCGGGTGTTGGCTGGCGCGGATGCGCTCGTTACAAAGCCGCGGGCGTACAGGCTCAGGCTTTGATCAAGAGACAGCGACACGTCACCCTCGATGCTTAACAGCCCATTGCTCAACAACGCCAGGTTGTCGAAGCCACCCGCCTGGACCTGATCCACGCCCAAGCGGGCGTGACCGTAGACAAGTGAATCCGCCGAGGCCTCGGCCGTGTCGCCCAACAGGCTCGCCTGGGCATTCTGCCCCAGCACCAGCTCACGCGCCTGCATGACCCGCTCATTGAGGGCATTATTGAGGTAATACGGCGTTTCCAGGGCTACCGATAAGCTGCCCCCAGCCGCCCCTTTGCCACCCGAACGAGCGCTGAATTCGCCGTCCAGGTACAAACCATTCGCCGACGCCAGGGAAATACTGCCGCCATTGCTCGCCACCGACGTACGCCCCTGGCCGTGAATATTCAACACGGCCTGGCTGCCATCCGCTTGCAGACGCGCGCCCTCGCGCACCACGACAAACAGTTCGGATGCTGTAGCCGAACCTTTCGCGGCATCGATCTGACCACCAATGACAATCTGCCCGCCGTCACGTACCAGGCCATAGGTCTGACCGCGCATATCCTGGGCGGTCACGGCCCGACTGGAAACGTCGATCAGCGCCTGCTCACCCAGCCAGATGGAACGACCATGGCCCTGGGCATTGACACGTTCGCCGTTTCCATCATTGACGCTCAATCCGCTGAGGCTGACCCGCCCGCCCCAGGCGTTGAGCGTACCGTTGACAGTCAGTTGACCGATGCTGCGCACATCGATGCCTTGGCCCGGGTCGACGCTGATCACGCTGCCCTTGCCCAGGTTCAACACCGTGCTGGCCATATCAGCAGCGCTGGAGTTCGCGGTGCCGGCATTGAGGCTCAGGCTCGCGCCCCGCCGCTGCGTGAGAACGCCTTTGATCGCATCTTCCTGGTACAGCTCCGGCGTCCAGCGCTGCAACGCATCGACCGGCTCTGCATCGCTACCGGTGCTCAACGCCTGCTCGCCGAAGCGGTACACCGGCATCGCCACATCGACCCGGGTTCCGTCGGCCACCGTCAAGCCATGGTTGCCGGTGATGTCATAGGCGGAGAAACCCTTGTCGAAGAAATCGCCGCCCAGTTGCAAGGTTCCCGGTTCCAATGACGAACCACTGTTGCCGATCAGCACCTTGTTGGCCGCCAGCTTCAAGGTCCCGCCGCCCGTCACGCCGGTGCCGCGCAGTTCTCCGTCCAGGTTCAAGGCGCCGTTGTCGGACAATGCGCTGAGCCCGGCGGTCAAGGTCAAATCGCCGCCCTTGCCGCCGCGCGTCTTGCCATCGGCCATGACGGCGGCACCGGAGCTGACATCGATGAGGCTGCCCTGGCCCAAGTCAATGTCGCCGCCGCTGCGTACGGACACGCTGCCGCCGTTGATGAACGGCAGTTCCTGGCGATCGCCGCCATCCACCAGCAGGTTGCTCCACCGGCCGGCGGTATTCAGCGTCACGCCTTCGGCCAATGTGACCTTTGCCCGCTGACCGGCGACCGGCGAAAGTGTAACGTCCTCAATCTTGAAATTATCGGTCCTGACCTGTTTAAGCACGTTACCCAAGGCAATGCGACCGCTGCGGGCCGTCAGGTCGGCGTTCACTTCGACCTGCGGCGCGTAAAGCGTGATATCGCCGCCGTCGGCCACGTTGAGCGTGCCATCGACTTTGATGCCCTCAGTAGCCGCAACCTTGACCGCGCCGAGCTGGAAGCCATTGAGCAGTTCGTTGTCCAGCGCCAGCTTCCCTTGCCGATCGCTACCGACCACCGAGGTCAGATCCAGGCCCGCAGCAATCTTGTCGGCCACCTTGCCGACGGTGACCTGATCGAAAGTGGGGCTCAGGCCACTGTTGATCACGCCGCTGGTATCGTCGTAGATCGGCGTGTAGCTGCCCACCCACAACTGCGCCCGACGGGCCACGGCGTTTTGCGATTGCTGGTAGCCGTCGAGGTTGAGGTTCGGTATCTGGGTCTGGCGTTCGCCCTGGTAGACCTCGCCAACGATCTGGCCTTCCAGCACCGCGTTGCGGGTCGACACCAACAGCTTGCCGGCATCGCGGCCGACGGTGTAGCCGGTTTCAAAGCGCTCGCGCGGGGCGATCAGCGGGTTGTAGTAGTAATCAGTCTGGCCCCAGCGTTGGCTGTGGTCTTGGTAGCCCTTGTAGATGCCGGTGTAGAGGATGTCCCCCGGCGCCTTGGACAAGTCATACAAACGCCCGTTGGGGCCCTTGAGCCAGGACTGGCGCAGATAACCACTCTGCACATCCAGGGTACCGCCGGACAGGTTCAACTGCGCCGCCTGCTGAGTCACCACGTCGTTACCGGTGAACGTCAGGGTGCCGCCTTGCGCTGCCCATTCACCGGCGCTGTGGCCTCGGGTCCCCAGATAGCCGCCGACTTCCAACAAACCACCCGCCGTGTACCAGCGGTCGGTGGAGTAACCGTTGGTGCCAGCCGGGACGTAGACCAAATCCCGCACGTCCACCCACACGTCGTTGCTGGTCAACTTGCCGCCCTCGCGGTTGACCGGGGCGTCGCGCTGTTCATTGCCCTGCACGTTGACCTTGATGGAGTTGGACTCCATCGCCACCTTGACACCAATGGCGCCGGACACGTCGATCACGGCTCCGTCGCGCACCAGACTGCGCCCGGCCGCGCTGACCGCGACCTGGCCGCCGGTAGCCAGGGTGATGGAACCGTTCTGGAAGTCGACGCTACCACCACTGACGATCTCGACCCGCGACTGGTCGGTGCGGTCAACCACGCTGCTGAGGTTGGTGAACTGGCCGCTGATCAGGTTGTTCGGCGTGCCGTCCAGACCCGCGGGCCCGGCGTTGCGCTGGCTGTCCAGGGCGCTGCCGCCTGCGGCGTCGAGCAGCACTGCGGTCGCGCTGCCCTGCCCCAGGGTCACGCTGCCGCTGCTGTCACTCGCGGCGTTGAGCAGATGCACGGTGCCGCGGGTGTCCACCGAACTGCTGGCAACGGCCACGCCGTTCTGCTCAACCTGGTGTCCGGTGAGGGTGATGTCGCCGGTGCTGGCCTGGATCAGGCCGCTGTTGATCACCGTGCCGGCGCTACTGCCCGATTTGACGGCTGTTGCCACCTCGTTCCCACGGGTCGTGGAACGCAGGTTGCCGCTGGTGCCCTGGCCACGCCGGATGTAGAAGCTGTCGCCTGCCGCCAGGGTGGTCTGGCCCTTGGCGGTGATGATCGAACCGGCGTTTTCCACTTCCGAGCCCAACAGCAAGGCATACCCGCCCCCGGCGGTGGAAGTGGCTGCGCGGTGGGTTTCGATCAGCGCGCCCTGTTGCACTTGGACCTTGCCGGCTGCGTCGGTGAAGGTCGGCTGGCTGCCGCTGGCATCGACGTACAAGCCGCGCTGGCTGAATTGCTCATCGCTGATGTTCGCCGCCACCGCCGCCAGGTTGCGCACGTTGACCTGGCTGCTGCCGCTGAAAATGATGCCGTTGCGGTTGACCAGCATTACCGTGCCGTTGCCCTTGATCTGGCCCTGGATCTGGCTCGCTCGCGCCTGGGGGTCATTGACCCGGTTGAGCACGGCCCAGTCCGACTGCTGCTGGAAATCCACCGTGGTGTTACGGCCGACGTTGAAGGTCTCCCAGTTGAGAATCGCCTTGTCGGCGGTCTGCTCGATCTTCACCGTGGTCTTGCCACCGGCCTGGGCCTGCTGCGGTCCCTTGGCGTTGAGCCAGCCCTGGGTCAGGCTGTTATCGACCTTGAGTCCGCCCTCGCCCAAACCGTCAGGCACCACCTGAACTTGGCCGAGTGCGGCTTGCCGTCCCGCTGCCTGGGCAGCCTGCTGGGCCGCAATGGCGGCCACAGTGTTATTCAAGTTGGTCAGCGAACGCTGCAACTGCGCATTGGCCCGTTGCTGCTGCGCCAAGGGTGGCGGCATGCCTGGCTGCGCCGTTGCAGGACGCCCCGCACCGCCGGCCTGAGGCGCGCCCTTGGCGGCAAACCAGGCCGAACTGAACGCCGTCGCTGCGTGGGCATTGCCGGCCACCATCAGCAGCGCAATGGCCTGGGCCAGCGGCTTGAGCCGCAACATCGACAATTCGCCATCGCGACGTGGAGCATTCAGGTTCGTCTGGGGTTTGCAGCGCAGCATCCTACTCATCCTTTCGGGTTCGCTCTAAAGGGGCGCAACGCAGTGCTATCAAGCTGCCAGCGTTGGTTATAGGGGTTAGGCGGTTACAACCGCTCGGGACCGAACGCTTGTCATGAAAATTTCATATAGCTGTGTTCGTACGTCTATGACGCAAAAATCAGCAACGGCTTGCGCCGTTGCTGATCGGGTATTGCGGGTCGTTCAAGCGTGGGCTTACAACGGACGACCGATGGCGTTGCAGGTGTTGGTGTTGCCGATGCTCAGACCGTTGGAAGCGGTGACGAAGGATTCACGAATGGCGGTTTTCCAGGCCGAAGGCAGTGGCACGAAACGGTTGGAGGTGATGGCCGAATCGTTGTTGACCAACGAACCGTAGTGGCGGCTGAAGAAGTTGCGAACCTGAGTGGTCTGGGTTGCATCGGCGTAGCACTGGCTGAAGATCACGTTGGTGAAGCCCAGGATCGGGTAGCCAGTGGTTGGGTAGGCCACGACGCTTGGGTCGTTAGGGTTGGCAGCGGCAGCGAACACTGGCACCCAGGCGTTCGGGTTGGCGCGGTTGGCGAGGGCTGGTACCGGAACAGCAGCGATAGCGGCCGAAACGTTGGCTGGCGCTGGGGAAACACCGGCAACGCGAGCAACCTTGGTGGCATCACCCAGGCCGTCCAGGGTGGTAGCAGCGTAATCCGGGCTCATGTAGGTAATGCGACCTTGGGCAGCATTCAACGCAGTCATCACAGCCTGGCTACCAGTGGCGGAAACAGCACCGGCTGGCAGGCCGCCGCTGTAGCTGGAGGCGAAGTTGGTGGTGACCGCGAAGGTGCCGGTTTCAGCGCACTTGGCGTTCAGGAAGCGGGTGAACAGCTCGGTGGTGCCGCTGCTCTCGGCACGGTAGACCACGGTGATCGCGCCGGTACGGCCCGAACCGGTGATCTGGCTCCAGTCGGTCAAACGGCCGGAGAACACACCGCACAACTGGTTGACGCTCAGGTCAACGTTGGCAGTGCCGGTCTTGTTGAACGGAATGGCAACCGAAGTGGCAACCGAAGGCACCTGGATCAATGGACCCCAGGCGGCACCGTGGGCGCTGACGTAGGTGCTCAGTTCGGTGGCGCTGAGCTTGGAGTCGCTGCCGGCCCAGTGCACGTTCTTGTTGGTGGTGCCAGGCACGAACTTGGTGTAGTCATTGGTCAGGAAAGCGGCCTTGCCAGCACCGCTGCCCACGCCGATGTAAGGGGCGAAACCGGCAGTCAGTACGCCGGAGGTCTGGTACAGCGGCTGAGGCAAGGTAGCACCACCGCCATTGACATCAGCCATGGCGGCCTGAGCGGCGCAGAGGCCGGCGAGGGTCAGGGATACCGCGAGAACGTTGCGCTTAAACATGAAGAATCTCCTTTCATCGTGTTCGTACGTAGGTTGGGTGACGCGTGCTTGCCGTCATGGCGCTCGGTCCTGTGCCGGTGGCGATGGGGTGAGGCCATGGGTTAGAAATTCGCAGCTTCCGGTGACAGATAAAGGAAAAAACCTCGGGAGCTGAGGGCTGTTTTTCGGGTTTTTTCCTCGGGTGTTCGAGGGCTCTGGGTTGAGGGTCCGGGCTGGTTTTGCGGGGGTATGGCAAGGGTTGCCAGCGAAGTCGGCGGCAGGCGGTCGTGCGGCGGAGAAACATGACAGAACGAGGAACCCGAGTTTGGCGCGGGCATGACACGGGAGGTGTTGTGGCAGTGCAAAAATATTCGCAGCTTTTGTGGCGCGTCTTGCTACTGCACCAACTGATTGATCTCGATGATCGGCAGCAGCACCGCCATGACGATCACCAGCACCACCCCGCCCATGACCACGATCATCAATGGCTCCAGCAGCGCCGTCATGCCCATGGCGCGGCGTTCGATGTCGCGGGACAGCGTTTGCGCGGCACGTTCGAGCATGGGTGGCAGGCAGCCGGTCTTTTCGCCGCTGGCGATCAGGTGGATCAGCACCGGCGGAAAGACTTTTTCCACCCGCAACGCCGCTGCCAGGTTGACCCCTTCGCGAACCTTGGCCGTGGCATCGCTGACGCTCAGGCTCAGGCGGTCGTTGGAGAGGGTCTGGCGCGCGGCCTCCAGCGCTCGCAGCAAGGGCACTCCGGCGCCACCGAGGATCGCCAGGGTCGAGGCGAAACGCGCGGTGTTGAGGCCCAGCACAAATCGCCCGATCAGCGGCAGGCGCAGCACCCGCGCGTGCCAGTTCAACCGCGCCGCCGGCTGGCGCAGGTACAGACGCCAACTCCAGAACCCCCCGGCCAGGACGCAAAAACACAGCCAGCCCCAGGCCCGGATGAAGTCGCTGGCGGTGAGCATCGCCAAGGTCAGCCCGGGCAAGTCCTGGCGGGCCTGGGAGAACGCGCTGACCACCTGGGGCACCACGTAGCTGAGCAGGAAAATCACGATGGCGACCGACACCAGTCCCACCACGCCGGGATAGATGAACGCCGTGAGGATCTTGCCCCGCAGGTTGTTGCGCTCCTCGATGTAGTCCGCCAACCGCTCCATCACCTGGGCCAGGTCGCCGGACTCTTCGCCGGCGGCAATCAGCGCCCGGTAGATTTCCGGAAAGTCCCGTGGCCGCGCCGCCAAGGCTTCGGCCAGGCGCATGCCACTGCGCACATCGGCGCGCACGGCGCTGAGGGTCTGGGCGATGTGCTTGCGCTCCGCCTGCTCCACCGTCGCACTCAGCGCGGCCTCCAGCGGCAGGCTGGCGCCCAGCAGGCTCGCCAGTTGCCGGGTGGCCCAGGCCAGGTCGTTGTCCGAGAGTTTGGCACCGAACAGACCGCCGCCGTTGGCCTGCGCCGTGTTGCGCTCGAGTTGCACTTGCAACGCCGTCAGCCCGCGACTGCGCAGCAGGCTGAATGCAGCGCCCTGGCTGTCGGCTTCCAAGTGCCCGGATTCGATCTTGCCCTGGGCGTCGGCGGCTTCGAAACGGTAGCGATTCATCAGGCGTCCCGTGTTACGCGGAGGATTTCTTCAGGCGCGGTGGCGCCACTGCGCACCCAGCGTTCGCCGTCTTCGCGCATGCTGAACATGCCGGCCTGGCGGGCCGCGGCGCGCAGCGCCTGCTCCCCTGCCCCTTGATGGATCAGCGTGCGAATGTCGTCGTCGATGCAGAACAGTTCATGAATGCCGGTGCGGCCGCTGTAGCCGGTCTGGTTGCAACTCGGGCAACCCACCGGGCGCCAGGTGCCGGGGGTGGCCGGTTCGGGTTGCTTGCAGTGCGGACAGAGCCTGCGCACCAGCCGCTGGGCCAGCACGCCGAGCATCGACGAGGCCAGCAGGAAGGGTTCGACGCCCATGTCGATCAGACGGTTGATCGCCGACACCGCGTCGTTGGTGTGCAACGTTGCCAACACCAGGTGACCGGTGAGCGAGGCCTGCACGGCAATTTGCGCCGTCTCCAGGTCGCGGATTTCACCGATCATGATGATGTCCGGGTCTTGGCGCAGTATCGCCCGCAGGGCCAGGGCGAAGGTCATGTCGATTTTCGCATTGACCTGGATCTGGCTGATGCCCGGCAGGTCGTACTCCACCGGGTCTTCGACGGTAAGGATGTTGTGCACGCTGGCGTCCAGCCGCGCCAGGGCGGCGTAGAGGCTGGTGGTTTTGCCGCTGCCCGTAGGGCCGGTGACCAACACAATGCCGTGGGGCTGGCGGATCAGGTGGTCGAGCTTGCCGAGCACGTCCGGGTCCATCCCCAAAGTTTCCAGTTGCAAGCGTCCGGCCTGTTTGTCCAGCAGGCGCATCACCACCCGTTCGCCGTGGCCAGTGGGCACGGTGGAGACGCGGATGTCGATCGGCCGCCCGGCGACACGCAAGGCGATGCGGCCGTCCTGGGGCAGGCGTTTTTTCGGCGATGTCGAGCTGGGCCATGATCTTGATCCGCGACACCAGCGCGCCGTGCAAGGCCTTGCGCGGCGAGACCACGTCACGCAGCGTGCCGTCGACCCGATAGCGCACCACCGAATGGCTCTCGTAGGGTTCGATGTGGATGTCGCTGGCCTCGTCCCGGGCGGCCTGGGTCAGCAGCGCGTTGATCATGCGGATCACCGGCGCGCCGTCCTGGGTGTCCAGCAGGTCGGTTATTTCGGGAATGTCCTGCATCAACCGGTCGAGGTCCACCTCGTTTTCCGCCGCGCCGACCACGGCGGCAGCACTGCCGGTGTCGGCGTAGGCGGTATTGAGCAGGCCGTCGAGCTCCTCGTCACGCACCCGCTCCAGGCGGACCTCGCCGAACTGGCGACGCACTTCGCTGATCGACCAGCCCGGCGTCGACGGGCACACCATCAGCACCGCCTCTTCCCCGGCCTGGCGCAATACCAGGCGCTGGGCCTTGGCCCAGGCGTATGGGAGGGTGTTCATGCCGACACCTCGGGTTCATGAGTCGTCTGGGCACCCTGTGGGAGCGAGCCTGCTCGCGAAGGCGGTGGGACAGCTGCATTGATATCGCCCAGACCGCCGTCATCGCGAGCAAGCTCGCTCCCACAGTGGCTTGGGGTGAACTCAACATTGCTCTCACCGCAACTCCCTTGTGGGAGCGAGCTTGCTCGCGATAGCGGTGGGTCAGTTTGTATGGATGTCGATCGGGTCGCCGTCATCGCGAGCAGGCTCGCTCCCACAGGGTTGGTGTTCATCAGCGAGCGCCTCCTTCGACCGGCACCGCCTTGATCACCGCCCTCGGCGTTTGCAACCCGGCGGGCGTGGCGCCTGGAATCGCCCGGGCCGAGGCCGGCAGTTGCGGCGCCTGCACGTCCGGCAGCGCCCAACTGCGCTCCGGTTGCAGCAGGCCTTGGGCGCGGCGCATGAAGTCGTAGCGGTTCAGGGTGATGCCGCGACCCGCCGCCGTGTCGCGGATGATGTAGGGCCGCAGGAAGACCATCAGGTTGGTCTTGGTGACCTGGCGCCGCTCGTTGCGAAACAGCGCGCCAATGCCGGGGATCGTCGACAGCCACGGCACCGCATCATTGCTCTGGCTGTAACCGTCCTGCAGCAGGCCGCCGAGGACCATGATCTGCCCGTCGTCCAGCAGGATGCTGGTGTCGATCGCACGTTTGTTGGTGACGATCCCGGTGGTGCTGGAGGCGCGGTTGTCGACACTGCTGACCTCCTGGTAAATGTCGAGCTTGACCGTACCGCCCTCGGAAATCTGCGGTCGGACGTTGAGCTTCAGGCCGACCTCCTCACGAGTCACGGTCTGGAACGGGTTGTTGCTGGTGCCGCCGCCACCGGTGACGTAGCTGCCGCTGACGAACGGGATGGTCTGGCCGACGAAGATGCTCGCCGCTTCGTTGTCCAGGGTCAGCAGGTTCGGCGTCGACAAGACGTTGGTGCCGCCCTTGCTCTTCAAGGCCCGCGCCAGCACCTTGAGATCGAGGATCTTGCCGATGCCGGGAATGTCCACGGTGCCGTTGACCAGGCCCAGGTTCAGGCCCTGGGGCAACACGTCGATGCTGGTCTTGCCGTTGAGGTTGAGCCCGGTGCCACCGAGGTTGACCCCGCCAATCACGCCGCTGCCGCCGAGGTTGCCGGTCTGCCATTGCACGCCGAACTCGCTGGCATCGTCCTCGCCGACTTCGACGATCAGGCTCTCGATCACCACCTGGGCGCGGCGCTGGTCGAGCAGGTCGATGACCTCGCGCAGGTTGCGATACAGCGGGTCCGGCGCGGAAATCAGCAAGGTGTTGGTGGTGGCATCGGCCTGGATGGTCACGCCACCGGCGCTGAAGGCAGTGTTCTGCTCGCTCTGCGTCGTGCTGGAGGTTTGCCCGCTGCTGCCTTGGCCTTGGCCATAGCCGCTGCCGCTGCCCGAGGTGGTGCTACTCACGGGGCTGGCTGCGCTTTCGTTGCCCTGCCCGCTCTGGCCGTTGGTGCTGGCGCCCATGCTGCTGAGCACCGAGCGCGAATTGTCGTTACCCTCGCCTTCGCTTTCCCCGGTGAGCAAGCCGCGCAGGGCCTGGGCGAGTTTGGCGGCCTGGGCGTTGCGCAGGTACACCACGTGCAGGTTGCTCGGGTTGTTCTGCGCGTTGTCGAGCTTGTAGATCAGGTTGCGCGCCAGCTCGGTCCGCTCCGGGCTGCCGGCGCGGATGATGATGGAGTTGGAGCGCGGGTCGCCGATCACATTGATCTTCTGCGTCTGGTCGCCGCCCTGGGTCTCCAGCAGGTCGGAAACCATCTGGGCGATGTCCACGGCGATGCCGTTCTGGACCGGCACCACATCGGTGTCGATGGCACTCGGGGTGTCGATGCCCTCGATGAGCTGGGCGACGCGCGAGAGGTTCTCGGCGTAATCGGTCACCACAATGGTGTTGTTGCCGGGGTACGCGTTGATCGGATTGTTCGGTGAGACGATCGGGCGCAGCACCGGGATCAGGTTCACCGCGTTCTCGTATTGCAGGCGAAAGGTGCGGGTCAGCATGCCGTTGCCGGCCGGTTTGTCAGCATTGTAGATCGGCCCACCCAGCAACTTGGCATCGGCTTCCGGGACCACTTGGGCGACACCGCCGACATCGACCACGCTGAAGCCCTGCATGCGCAAGGCCGCGAGCAGCATTTCATAGGCCTGGCGGGCCGGCACCTGGCCTTCGGAGACCAGGGTCAGGTTGCCTTTGACTCGCGGGTCGACCAGGAACTGTTGACCGGTGGAACGCGACAAGGCGCGCACCACCGCCTGGATATCGGCCTCGACAAAATTCAGCGTCACCGGTTGATCACCCAACGGATTGCTCGCAGGGGCATCGTTGCGCGGTGCGCGGGCGCGGGCCGTCAGGTCGACCTGATGGCGCACCGAGGGTTTCTGCTCGCGGGACGCCTGGGCCCGTTGCCGGTCCAGCAGCGCGTCACCGCTGCGCTGGGTACTGCCCAGCGGGATGCCCAGTTCGCTGTCCACCAGCAACGGTGGCTGCGAGGTCGGCGGCGTGCTGGTGCACGCGCCCAAAGCAAGCAACAGCAGCGGCGCGGCCTTGCGCCAATGTCGCGGGTATCTGGACCCCTTCATGAAGCTTCCTTAGCGCTTGACGCGTGGTTCATGCGAACGGTTCCGGACAGAGTGCCGGGGGTTGGGTCGGAACTGGCCGGGGCCGTGCGCTGCAAGCGGGCCTCGATCACTTCCAGGGAAAATTGTGGTGGACTGCCCAGCAGCCAATCGATCACCCCGTCCGCCGGCGCGTCGGTGAAAGTGAGTTGCCACGCGTCCGGCGCCGCGGTGCCCGGCGGTTGTAACTGGTAGCGCTCGCCCAGGCCGCTGGCATCCAGGGTCTGGCGCAGGGCGACTTCAAGGGATTGGCCCCGGGCAGGTCCGCCAACGTCGCGCAGCAGCACTTCGAGGGCTTCGGTCTGTGAGCGCAGCTTCGGGGTTTCGGCCTGCCAGTAAGCGATGGTTTTCAACGCCGGCTCGATCAACGCCAGCCAGACCAGGCCGCTACCGAGCACCAACGCCGCCAGGGCCACGGCACGTTGCTCGCGGGCGGCCAGGCCCTGCCAGGCCGTGCGAAGGTTTTGCCAACGCGCCTTCAGCTGTGCCGCGGTCAGCTTATTCATCGTTCGCTTCCTGGTTTTCGTCGGGGCTGTCTTGCGCTTCCTGTCCGGCGGGAGCCACGCGCAACGTCCACCCCAGGTCAATGGCCGCGACCTCGATGCCGGCCTGGGCCAGGGGCATTTTCCAGTCGTCGCCCGCCGCGACTTTCTGCGCTTCGGCGACGAGCTTGAGGCGCAACTCAGCGTCTTCGAACACCAGTTCCTGCACATTGCCGCTCATGAACGGCATGGCGCTGCCCGCCTGCCTTACCAGGCTGGCGAAGCGCTGCCCAGGCTCCGTCAGCGAACCGCTCTGGCGCGCGGCGATTTGCTGACGGGCCTGCTGCAAAGGATTGAGAATCACCGGCAGTTGAGGGAACGCCTGCTTCACCCGTTGGCTCATCTGCGCCTTGAGCCGCTGCCCCTGGGCCGCTTCACGGCTGGCATACAGATTGAGCCCGACCACCCACACCGCCACCGCCAGCGCGCAGATGCCCGCCGCCCGCCCCCAGCCGCCGCGCCCGGCACGCCCCTGCGTCAACCCGGCATGCAGGCCCCAGCCCGGCGCGACACCCGTCCAGCGCTGGGTGATGGGCAAACTGTCAGTCGTCACTTGCGGCGGCGACTCGCCCACCCAATGCAGGCCGCTGCCCATTTCAACAAGCCACTCGTCCAGCGCATCTTCCAGCAACGGCTGGACCACCGCGTGCTGCAAGCCATGGCGCACCAGCAAGTGCCCGTCTTCGATACACGCTACTGGCCCCGACAACGCCGGCAAGGCGTAGGCGGCCGGATACAGGCCGCGCAATTTGAGGCCGGCCTGCAGCAGGATCTGACCCAATATATTCAGCGACGCACGGTCCAACCAGGCGACTGCTACCTGCCCGTCCGCGTCGCGCGGGCCGTGGGCCACTTGCATCTGTTCAGTGGCACCGAGCATTAGCGCCTGGGCCGCGCAGGTCACGGCGGCGGTGGCCTTCGCCGCGGACAACGGCGGCAGCTCCAGGCGCGTCAGCAAGCTGTCACGCGGATGCAGGAAGCAATCGACCGCCTGCTTCTTCGTGCCCTCGCCAAGCGCCCGGAGTGTGCTGAGACCGGCCTCACGCACCTGCCCTTGGCGATCCAGCCAGGCAAATGCCACCGGGCTGTCGAGGCCAAGGCGATCCAGCGGCGCCAGGGCAATGCGCAAACGGCTCATACACCCACCCGCGACCAGATCACCTGAGGCAAGCGGTCCTGGCTGCATTGAAGCAAGGCATCCAGCTCGACCCGCCGTTGGCCGCTGCGCACCTGGCCCCGCAGGCGGAACCAGTCGCTGGCGATGCCGACCTTGACGGTGCTCACGTCCAGTTCGGGCATGCGCAAGCGGTTGACGAAATCCCCACGATTGATGAACCAGTGGCCGCCGTCGCGTTCATTGATCAGCGCCTGGGCGCGTTGCAGCGACAATCCCGGCACGTAGGCGGCGAGCACCGCGGCGCTGGCGGTGTTGCCGTTGAGCCAGGTATTGGCTGGCAGGATCGTGACGTAGGGGGCCAGCGTCTCCAGCAGTGCCGGGGTGACGCCCTTGACGCTGAGCAGGTCCTGTAAAGTGCGCAGCATCGGCCGGGTCGGCGCCAGCGTGTCGGAGGCGTCCGGTGAGGTGCTGCGGCCGCTGTCGAACGTGCTACTCGTAGACACCTGGCCCGCCCGCGGCGGATTCAACAGACGCGGGTAGCCAGCAATCACCCGCTCGACGATACGCGCCCGTACCGTGGCGGCGACACCCAACTGCTCGCACAGCCGCTCGAAGGCGCGCAGTTGTTCCTGGTCCACCTGGTCAACGACCACCAGATTGCGCAGGTTGAACTTGCCCTGTTCATCCTCCAGTTGCCCTTCGAATGGCGTGTCGACCTGCCCGGAGCCCGGCATCAGAATAGGTTTCGCCCAAGGCTGGCCGAAGCGTGTCAAGGGATCGCGCTGGCGAACATCCCAGAGCAACTGGCGACTCACCTGCAGGCCGCCCTGTAACCGCGCCGCGCCCTGGATGCGCAGTTGCTCGGCTTCCAGGCTGCGGGTGAACAGGGTCTGGCGGGTGAGCATGCCGCCGGCAATGACGGCCACCACCGCAGCGATCAGCAAGGCACTGATCACCGCCATGCCGCGCTGCTTCGCCGCTGTCGGCGAATTCGTGCGCATCACGGCCCTTATAACTGCCAGGAGCCGATGTCGGCGTTCACACCGTCGCCGTCAGGCTGGCCGTCGGCACCGAGGGAAAAGATATCGACCTCGCCGTTCGCGCCAGGATTGAGGTAGTTGTAGGGGCGGCCCCACGGATCATTGGGCAAGCGGTCCAGGTAGGAACGCCAGGTGCTGTTCTTGGCATCGGCCGGCCGCTCCACCAATACCTTGAGGCCCTGGTTCATGCTGGGATAGCTGCCGTGATCGAGGCGATAAAGCTTCAGGGCCTGCATCAGCCCGCCGATGTCCTGCTTCGCCGCCGTGGCACGGGCCTGGTCAGGTCGATCAAGAACCTTGGGCACTACCATCGCCGCGAGAATGCCGAGGATGACCACCACGACCATGATCTCGATCAGGGTGAAGCCCCGCTGCCCGCGTGGGCCTCGGGAACGGGCGTAACAAGGGGCGATGTGCATCTCGACGGTCCTTCCTGGATTCGATTCGAGGCGCAGTGTTGCAAGAAAATATGTCAGCGATATTGAAATTGCTCAGGAGCTTGCGTCGTCAATCTGTAAAGAACATTGCTCAGGCTTGGGTACTGCTTTCGCCCCTTCGAGCCGACCGATGTCACGCCCAGCCCCACAAGCCGGTTTCACCCTGATTGAAGTGCTGGTGGCCCTGGCGATCATTGCCGTGGCGATGTCGGCCGCGGTGCGCGTGGCGGCGGTGATGACCCAGAGCAACGGCTTGCTGCGAGACAAGTCCATCGCCTTGATGACGGCACGCAGCCAATTGGCTCAGTTGCGCCTGGAAGGACACGCGACGCCGGGGATGAAAGTTTTTGAGTGCGATCAGGGTCGCTTGCTGCTGCGTTGCGAGCAGAACCTGCGCCCGGCGGAAAACGGGCGGATGCTGCGGGTCGAGCTGAGCGTATCCGACCGCAGCCGCGAGGCGCCGCCCTTGGCTCGGCTGGAGACCTTGCTCAGTCGGGAAAAATAACCGGATGCACACGATCTTTCTGTGGCGAGGGGATTTATCCCCGTCGGGCTGCGTAGCAGCCCCTTTTCAGGCCGATAACCGAGTGGATATTCAATTTTGGGGCTGCTGCGCAGCCCAGCGGGGATAAATCCCCTCGCCACAAAGTTCAGCGGAGCAGCGACGGCAAACTCACTGAATCCGGCAGCCGCGCAAGTTCCAGCCGGGTCTGTTCGCCGCCGCGTTCGATCACCACGGCCTGCGCCTCGATCGCTACCAGCCTTACCCCTTGGGCTACCCGCTCGCCGGCCAGGAAACTGCGCGGCGGCCCGTCGTTGAGACTCAGGATCGCCACCGCGCCGCGGGCACCGGCCATGACCCCGCTGACCTTGATATCCACCGCCGCCGGTTGGTTGGAAAACCACTGCAATGCAGGACTGTCGGAACGCTCGGCCAGGCGTTGCGGGGCCACGTCCGGGGTGCGCGACTCGGCGGATGTCAGCAGCAGAGAAGACCAGGTCGCCACTCCGGCCAACGCTGCCACCAGTCCCAGCGCCTGGACGATATGCGCCGGGGAGACTCGTTCCGTGAACGTCATGACCTGATCTCCTTGTTTGATTCCTGAGTCCAGCGTACGCGTCAATTCTCTCCGTTTTATTTCACATCCTTATCATCTTCAGCGTGCACGATGATCACCCACGCAAAGGAGCGCGCCCGGATGCACGGCAAGCAACGCGGTTTTACCCTGATCGAATTGATGGTGGTGCTGGTGATCGTCGGCATCGCCAGCGCGGCCGTGAGCCTGAGCATCAAGCCGGACCCGGCGAAGCTGCTGCGCCAGGATGCCGAACGGCTGGCCCAGCTGCTGCAGCTCGCCCAGACGGAAGCCCGCGCCGACGGGCGACCGATCACCTGGCGCTGGGACGCCAAGGGCTTCGGCTTCAGCCGCCGCCCGGACCAGGGCGCAGGACTGGACCGCTTCAAGGAAGACCCGCAGCTGCGCCCGCGACGGTGGCAAAGCCCGTCCATGGAGGTACGTGTGGAACCCCGGCAACGCGTGGTGCTCAATGCCGAATGGATCGGCGTGCCGCTACAGATCCGCTTGTCCGACGGCCAGAACAGTTTCACTGTGCAGCGCAGCGCCGCCGGTCGGGTATGGGTTCAATGAGCGGCCGGGAGACAGGCTTCACCTTGCTTGAAGTCATGGTGGCGATCCTGCTGATGGCGGTGATCAGCCTGATCGCGTGGCGCGGGCTGGACAGCGTGACCCGAGCCGACAGCCACTTGCAGGCCAGCACCGAGCAGACCGAAGCCTTGCTCCGGGTGCTTAATCAACTGGAGCGCGACGTGGCCCTGCGGGCCGGCGTCGAGTTGAGCGAACCGCTCAAGCCAGGGATCGACAACGAGCCCTCGACCGCCCCGCCCGCCCTCACCCTGCGCAGCACCGAAGGCCAGGGTTTTCGCCTTGATGTTATCCGTGAGGCCGCCGATCAGGGCGGTGGCTTGCAACGGGTACGCTGGTGGCTCAAGGGCGACACACTTTATCGCGCCCAGGGCCAGGCCCGCAGCCGCTACCCTCTACCGGCGCCGGGTGCGGGCGTGGCGGTGTTGAGTGAGGTCAGCGATGCGGGGCTGCGATTCTGGGACAGGGAAAAGGGCTGGCGCAAACTCAGCGGCAACCGGCAGGAGGATCCGCCGGGCATCGAGATCAGCCTGACCCGGCAGACACCGCAGGGGCCGGAGAAGTATCGACAGGTGCTGGGGCCGTTGGAGTAGCCCGCCCTTCGAGACTATGGGAGCGAGCCTGCTCGCGTTTCCCTGTGGGAGCGAGCTTGCTCGCGATGGCGGCCTGAGAGTCTGACTGGGTACATATCCGTTGCTGCGGTAACGGCTGCTTGGGGTTCCGCCCTTACGGCGGGTCACTTTTTTCAGACGCCAAAAAAGTAACCCAAAAGGCTTTGCCCCACCACTCGGCACCTCGCCAAGGCTCGGTGTGCCCTCACTCCGGCATTGCTCCGTGGGCCCGCCGCGAAGGGCCATCCATGGCCCAGCGCGGCTATCCCGGCATCCATGCCGGGATGCCCACTGCGCAATGCCTGCGTTCGGCCAGCGTGGTTAACGGGGCGTCTCAGATCAAGATCAAGATCAAGATCAAGATCAAGATCAGGATTAAGATCAAGATCAAGATCAAGAGCGAGGCGGTCTGGTAGGCAGCCTGCCTCTTCAGCTTTACCCCGATCTGACTGTGGGAGCGAGCCTGCTCGCGAAGAGGCCGGCCCAGGCGCCGCTGAACTAACTCAACACCACCACCCCACCCGGCAACTCGGTGCACTTGGCGCCATAGGCGTCGCGAATCAGCAGCGCCACCCCAGCCAGTTGATCGAGGCGGAAACGGGCCTGGACCTTGCGCAAGCCCAGCTCGCGATTGAGTAACAGCAACATGCCCGGCCGATAACGGTTGATCTCGTCGATGACGCTGGCCAGGGTCGCATCGTTGAACACCAGCACCTGCTCGCGCCAGGCAACGGCTGCGGATACATCGGCGGCCTGTGGGCTGCTGACCTGGCGGGTGTCGTACGTCAATTGCATGCCCGGATCGAGGCGAAACAGCCGGCCCTGCACCTGGACCTGCACGACGCCCTCCAGACAGGTTGCGCAGACGCTCTGATCGATGTAGCGAAGATTGAACCGGGCCCGCGCGGCGCTGATCCAGCCGGCGCCGGCCTGGACGTTGATCGTCGCGGTGCTGCCGCCGGACACTTCGACTTCGCCGGCGAGCAATTCCAGGCCCTGCCCGCCCTCGGCCAGCGCCAGGCGGCTGAGGCGAGTCTGGGTATTGAGTTCCAGGCTCACGCCATCGCCCAGCTCGACCCGGCGCTGTTCGCCCACCTCGGTGACGTAGTCCGCAGCGAGCCCGGAAACGCCACCCGGCACCGTGGCGCGGATCAGCAAGAAGCCCACGGAGGCGGCCAGCGCGCCACCGAGCAACGCCCGACGGCCAAAATGCCGAGGCCCCTGCACCGCTTCGGCGGCCGGTCGTAGCCCATGCCACAGCGCCTTGGCCTGCTCGAACGCCTGCGCATGTTCGGCGCTCTGTCCGCACCATTGGCGCAAGGCGCGGGCATCGGCGACGGTGGCGCGTCCCGACGTCAGCAGGATCAACCAGTCACGGGCCTCGCCGGCCAGTCTGGCCTCGGGCGTATCGTCAGGGGACGCGATGCTGAAGATGTTCAAGCGCACACACACTCATGAATGGGTCGGGTCTCTACTCTCAAGACGGTTTTCCCGCGCCGGGACCGAACCGCTGAATGACTTTTCTTTCCAGGCGCAGGGCGCAATGCCCCAACGCAGCCTTGATTTCCTTTTCCACCATGCGCGTGGAAATACCGAAACGCTGGGAGATCTCCAGGTGCGGGGCCTCTTCCAGGCGCGCGGCAATGAAAATCCTGCGGCGCCGCGCCGGCAACTCGTACAAGGCCTTAAGCAGGGTCTGCAACTCTTTCTGGCCACCCACCACCCGAGCCGGGTCCAGCGCTTCGTCGGAGATTTGCAGCAGCTCTTCGAGTTCGCTGCCGGTGAGCAGACGAGCATCGGACTGCCGACGGTCGGCGGCAATGTTCAGGGCCATGCGATAGAGGTAGGCGTTAGGCTGGACGATCTCCGGCGTGTCGCCCATGCGGTCGACCCGCAGGTAGGTTTCATGCAGCACATCGTTGGCCAGTTCCTCGGAACCCAGGCGCCTGCGCAGGCGCACCTTGAAATCCTCGTAGGAGGTGAGGAACAGCTTGACCATCGGGCTGCGGCCAGCGTCTTTCATTGCCCGAATACCTCTTCCCCTGCTGTGCATTCCATGCTTTTTCCTGATGAATCGGGTAACAAAAGCAGGGTCACCGGCTGGCGCAGCGAACTGGGCGCCGGACGGTCGATCCTGAGGTTCTGCAAACTGTTGACCAAGGCTTTGTCACGCAACACATCACCCGTGGAACTGACCAGCCGACTGTTTTGCACCACGCCGTCGCGTCCGATCCACACTTGCAACAACGCGCGAAAACTGCCCGGTCGGGTCAATGGCGAACGGCACAGGTTGCGCTGGATGACCGCCTGGATCGTTGCCGCATAGTTGCTGTCGCTCAATCCTGCTGTGGCGCCCGGCGGTAATGGCACCTCGCGAACCTGTACCGGTTGCAAGGTGAATGCATCCGCACGGGCATACTGCGCCGCCAGCCCGGTACCACTGAGCAGAACAGTCAGCCCTTGGGCAGGCGTGAACAGCCCCTGGACGCCCATCGTCTGGCGCCGGTTCGACAAGGCGTGATCCACCAGCACCGCCATGCCTGTGGCCCGACTGAATTGCTCCAGTGCCGGGGCCAGTTCCTGAGGCGCAATGTCCAGGTCCACCATGCCGACTGCCTGGGCCGGCCCGGCTAGCAGACACCACGTCACCATCAGCCACCCCAAGGGCGCCCTGGCCAATCCACGCCTGCGTCCGCCCCCGGTTATGCCCTGCTGCACGACTGACGTATCCGTTGAAAAACGTCATCCTGATGGGTGTTTATGAATGTCGTATGACACCCGACACAAATCCCGCGCGCGGCACTAGACTGGTGTCGAAACGATGAGCCACCACCGTGGCGGGCCAGGAGGTCAACGATGAAACAGTGGATGAGCATGACAGCCGGAATCGGCTTGCTGATGACTTTGCCCGGGGTCCAGGGCGAAGAAGCCCCGGCCTGTATCGAGGTGACTGTCGGCGGCTACAAGACCCCGGATTACAACTGCCTGAGCCGCCAGATGGGCAACGACCCCGAGGCCGCCGCCGCTGCGCAACACGCGCAGGACAGGCTGGATGTGCCGGTCGACAAACGCGCACCGAACAGTGTCGGCCTCGCGACGCCGGCAGCCACCGGCGTACGCATGGGCAACACTTTTGGCACGTCGGTCAAGCCCCAGCGACCGCCTGCTCCCGTACCTGATTCGCCGCTGCCCAGATAGACGCTTTTTCTGAAGCGACAGTTTGCCTGCGCTCGCTTGCGCAGTGGCCGCGACGCCACGAGTCGCCATACGCATAGAACAGCTGTCCTATGTGCGTTATTCAGAATGGCTGCTATAACCAATAAGACTAAATGGATAGCCTTCCACTTATCGATGCGGTGGAGGTTTGGATGATTCGCGTAAAAGGATCCATTGCGCGTTCGCTTTGGCTGGATAGATTCAAGGCCGATATGGAGATCCCCTGTGGTGTATGTACAACTATCTGAGCAAAGCGCCACACCCCTTGATTCTGCCTGCCTGGCTGAGGACGCTGCCCAGTCTCCTGACCGGCTGACTGCCGCTCGCACGTGAGCCAGGGGACGCCGTAATGGCAATCACGCAAAACAACCGGTTGGTGCAGGTCGACAGTCCCCTCGGCGGCGATGTCCTGCTGCTGCAAAGCATGGACGGCAGCGAAGAGCTGGGGCGGTTGTTCCATTACGAGCTGGACCTCACCTCCGAAGACCGGGCGATCAAGTTCGACCAGTTGCTGGGCAAGCCGATGGGCCTGACCCTCGAGCTCTATGACGGAGGCAAACGTTATTTCCACGGTATTGTCAGCACCTGTCGACAGCTGACCGGGCACGGGCAGTTCGCCGGGTATCGCGTCAGCCTGCGGCCCTGGTTCTGGCTGCTCACCCGCACCTCGGATTGCCGGATCTTCCAGAACAAGACCGTGCCGGACATCATCAAGCAGGTATTTCGCGACCTCGGCTTCTCCGACTTCGAAGACAGCCTGAGCGGCAGCTACCGCGAGTGGGAATATTGCGTGCAGTACCGCGAGACCAGCTTCGATTTCGTCAGTCGGCTGATGGAGCAGGAAGGCATCTATTACTACTTCCGCCATGAGAAGTCCCGCCATGTACTGGTGCTGGCCGATGCCTACGGCGCTCATTCCACGGCGGCGGACTACGCGTCGGTGCCCTTCTATCCGCCCGATCGGCAGATGCGCGAGCGCGACCATTTCTACGATTGGCAGATGGCCCGTGAAGTGCAACCCGGCTCGCTGGCGCTGAACGACTATGACTTCCTGCGGCCGCGCGCCAGCCTTGAGGTGCGCTCCAGTGTGCCGCGCAACCACAGCAATGGCGAATACCCGCTCTTCGACTACCCCGGTGAGTACGTCCAGAGCAACGATGGCGATCACTATGCGCGAACCCGCATCGAAGCCATCCATAGCCAGTTCGAGCGCGTGCAGCTACGTGGCCGCGCTCGCGGGCTGGGTTCCGGCCATTTGTTCACGCTGACCGGTTATGACCGCGCGGACCAGAACCGCGAATACCTGATCGTCGTCGCACGCTACCAGATCCGCCAGGAAGCCTACGAAAGCGGGCAGCAGGAACAGGCTGAACAGTTCGTCAGCGAGTTGGACTGCATGGATGCCAGCCAGGCGTTTCGCCCCCTCCCCGTCACGGCCATGCCGATTGTCCGCGGTCCACAGACCGCGGTGGTGGTGGGTCCCAGTGGCGAGGAGATATGGACCGACCAGTATGGTCGGGTCAAGGTGCATTTCCATTGGGATCGCCATGATCAGTCCAACGAAAACAGCTCCTGCTGGATTCGCGTCTCACAAGCCTGGGCCGGCAAGAACTGGGGCTCGGTGCAGATTCCTCGAATCGGCCAAGAAGTCATCGTCAGCTTCCTCGAAGGCGACCCGGACCGGCCGATCATCACTGGCCGCGTCTACAACGCTGAACAGACCGTGCCTTACCAACTGCCGGCCAACGCCACTCAGAGCGGCGTGAAAAGCCGATCGAGCAAGGACGGCACGCAGGCCAACTTCAATGAAATCCGCATGGAAGACAAAAAAGGTGCGGAGCAGCTGTTCATTCACGCCGAGAAGAACCAGGACATCGAGGTCGAGAACGACGAAACCCATTGGGTCGGCCATGATCGCAGCAAGACCGTCGACAACGATGAAACCGTGCAGGTCAAACACGACCGTACTGAGACGGTAGGCAATAACGAAACCATTTCCATCGGCGTCGACCGCACCGAGGATGTCGGCAGCAATGAAAAGATCAACATCGGCGCGAATCGCACCGAACGGGTCGGTAGCAACGAAACCATCATCATCGGCGCGGACCGCACGGAAAAGGTCGGCGCGAACGAAAAAATCAGCATCGCCAGCAACCGCACCGAGGACGTCGGCGGCAACGAGACCATCGACATCGCGGGCAACCGTAATGAAACGGTGCAGGGCAACGAAGGGGTCGAGATCAACGGCAACCAGAGCACCCGGATCGGCCAGAACGAATCCCGCGACGTTGCCCAGAACCGCAGCACGGGGATCAAACAGAACGACAGCCTGGATGTGGGCAAGCATTTCGTGCTCAACGCCGGCGACTCGATCAGCCTGACTACCGGCGCCGCCAGCATCACCATGAAGAAGGACGGCAGCATCGTCATCAAGGGCAAGAACATCACCATCGATGGCTCTGGCGCCATCAACATCAAGGCCAACAAGAATGTGGTCGTCAAAGGCCAGAAAATTCTGCAGAACTGAGCCACGGAGCAGGCGTCATGACCGTTGAATATGATCTCCCCGTGTCTTCCACCGCCACGCCGACGCGCGTGGATGGCGTCGTGATCGGGGTGCTGCTGGACGTACCCACGCCGGACGCTCCGGTCGTGGCCTTCCCCGGCTGTCCCGGCGAAACCGGCCTCGCCGCGCGCACCACCACCGCGCTCTGTCGTGACGACATCGGCGCCCAGGTCGCGCTGATGTTCGAGGCCGGTGACCCGGCCCGGCCGCTGGTGATCGGCCGCATCCAGCGCCTGCCGGCAAGCGCAACGCCAACGGTCGCCCACCTCGATGGCGAGCGGCTGGAGTTCAGCGCGAAACAGGAGATCGTCCTGCGTTGCGGCAAGGCCAGCATCACCCTCACCCGCGCGGGCAAGGTGATCATCCGGGGCACCTACCTCTCCAGCCGCTCCAGCGGGGTCAACCGCATCAAGGGCGGCTCGGTGCAAATCAACTGACAGGTAAGTCGCCTCATGGAACTGCTCAACGCCAGCAAACTGCAGGCTGCCTATACCCTGGGCATGGCGAGCGACGGCCGCGAATCCCTGGTCGTCGTGGCCAAGGGCACCTTCGATTTGCCGCTGGACGGGCGTGCCGCGACCCTCGCAGACATCCAGCAACCGCTGCTGATGGCCGACACCTTCTTCGGCGAGCCGGGCCTCAGCGCGCCACGAGAGGAAATGGACTTCGCCCCGATCAAGCCATTCTGCGACGTGCTGGTATCGGGCAAAGGTTATGCACCGGGTGGTCGGCCGGTGACGCAGTTGACTGCCGGTATTCGTGTCGGTCGGGTGAGCAAGGCTTTTTCAGTGTTCGGTCCCCGGCAGTGGCAACCGGGAATCTCGGGTATTCATGCCGGCTCACCGCTGCCTTTCACCGCGCAGGCTATCTCCTATGCCCAGGCTTTCGGCGGCTCTCATCCCATGGAGAACATTCCCGACGTGCGTCACTGCTACCAGGACAACCCGAGCGGTTGCGGCTGGTACCCAGACAGTTGCGATGAGGCTGACATCGTCGGTCGGCCGATGCCGAATACCGAACAACCGGGCAAGCCGATCGACAGCCCATCGGGCGATTTCCGCCCCATGGCCCTCGGGCCAATTGGGCGCAGTTGGCCGCAACGCGCACGCTTCGCCGGGACTTACGACGATGCCTGGCTGGCCGATTGTTTTCCGTTTCTGCCTGGGGATTTCGACAACCGCTATTTCCAGGCCGCGCCTGAAGACCAGCAAACCGATTACCTGCGCGGCGGCGAAGAGGTGTTGTTGCTTAACCTAACTTCCCAGGAGCGGGCAGGCTTTCGCATTCCGGAAATGTCTGTGCCGGTGACTTTTTTTATGAAAAAAGGCGGCCATGAAACGGTCTCGGCGGTGATCGACACCTTGCTGATCGACACTGACGCCCGCCAGGTGCAATTGACCTGGCGGATCTCCCGGCCGCTACGGCGCAACATTTTCGAGATTGCCCAGGTGCTGGTCGGGACGATGTCCACGGCTTGGTGGCGTGCGCGTGAATTGGGCAAGGAGTACTACCCGTCGCTGGGCGCCCTGGTCAAGGCCAAACGTGCTCCTGAGGAAACCGATTGATGAGTGCTCTGTGCGTCATCGGTTCGGGGATGGTCAGCGCTGTTGGCCTCAGCGCACCGGCCAGCTGCGCGGCGATCCGCTGCGCCATCGACAACTTCCAGGAAACCCGCTTCATCGACCGCGGCGGCGAATGGATCATTGGCGCCAGCGTACCTTTGGAACAGCCCTGGCGCGGCCGCACCAAGCTGATCAAGATGGCTGCCGATGCCATTGGCGAAGCATTGCAGAGCATTCCCGGCGTCGATCCGGAAAAGACGCCGCTGTTGCTGTGCGTGGCGGAAGCCGAGCGTCCCGGACGCCTGAGCGGCCTGGATAAGGGGTTGTTGCAGGCCATCGAAACGGAGCTGGGGCTGCGCTTTCATCCTGACTCCAGCGTCATTGCCCGGGGACGGGTCAGTGCTGCCGTGGCCCTGCTCGATGCGCGCACGCTGATCTACCAGGGCGGTCGTCGCCACGTACTGGTTGCCGGCGTCGATTCCTTTCTGGCAGGAGCGACGTTGACCGCCTTCGAAGCGCGCGAGCGCCTGCTCACCAGCCAGAACTCCAACGGTTTCATTCCCGGCGAAGGCGCCGCTGCCGTGGTGCTGGCCGCCCCGGTCGCCAGCGAAACGCCGCAGTTAACCTCCATCGGCCTGGGTTTCGGCCTGGAACAGGCCACGGTGGAATCCGAAGACCTGCCGCTGCGCGCCGAAGGCCTGACCCAGGCTGTACGCGCAGCGCTGAACGAAGCGGGCTGCGGCCTGGAGCAGATGGATTACCGCCTGACGGATATTTCCGGCGAACAGTACTACTTCAAGGAGGCTTCCCTGGCCTTGAGTCGCAGCCTGCGGGTACGCAAGGAGTTCTTCCATCTCTGGCATCCGGCGGATTGCATCGGCGAAGTCGGTGCGGCCATCGGCCCGGCAATGCTCGCCGTGGCCCTCGCTGCCAGTCGCAAGGGCTACGGCGAAGGGCCGAATATTTTCTGCCACCTGGGCAACGACGCCGGCGAGCGCGCGGCCGCACTGTTCAGCTACCGGATTGTGAGGGCTGCCTGATGGCCAACGAAGTCTTTGCCAACAACATGGAAGTTTCCTGCAAGGCGGCCGACGGCAAGTCGATCGCCTGTTTCCCGGATGTCTGCTTCACCCCTCCGCAGGCCCCGCCCACCCCGCTCGGCGTGCCCATCCCCTACCCCAACACCGGCATGGCCAAGGACACAACCAAGGGCAGTCGAACGGTCAGGATCAGCGGCAAGGAAGTGATGCTCAAGGACAAGAGCTTTTTCAAGACCAGTTATGGCGACGAGGCTGGGAACGCGCCCAAAAAAGGCATCGTCACCAGCCGGAACAAGGGCAAGGTCTATTTCACCTCCTGGTCGATGGATGTGAAATATGAAGGCAAGAATGTTGTTCGGCACATGGATCTGACTACTCATAACCATGCTTCTCAGCCCGGGAATACGGTGCCTTGGCCTTATGCTGACCGAATGGCATTGGCCGAGGAGCTGGGGCAATGCGAAAGTGAAAGAGCGCGAGCAAACGAGGCTTGCAAGGGCACCAACAAGGAAACGAGCTGCCCGGATACGGACAAGCTGAAAAACGCCATCAAGGCCCGCAGCGATGCGAAAAAAACCGCCGGCGACAGCTTTAAAACCGACCCAGCCTATCTGGCGGCACACACGGGAGTCCAAGGTGAATATTCGTCCTTGGCGACGTCGATCAATGCCAACGATTGCCAAAAGGCGTTGCGCTGTTTCCTGGCCCCGTACAAGCCCAACAGATGCTGCCCGGGGCAGACCGGCGACCACCTTATCGATTCCGCCTCCTTTACCAACGGGCCGGCGTCCGTCGGGCAGCCCAGGAACCAGCACCCGACAAAAGATGGCTGGAGCAACTACAAGACCGACAAGGCCCCGGTAATGTGCGTCGAGGGCCCCAACCAGACCACTGCCACCCACGGCCAGATGCACACCCGCCGTGGCGTGGTGGCTTTGCGCGAGGCAGATTCCAAGGGTGAATGGTCTAGGGCCAAGGCCACGACAACTGGGGCGAAAGCGGCCAGGAAGACATTCCCGGATTCCGAATGCTCTCAGGAGTGCCTGGAAGGCCAGTTGAACGCTTATCACGACAAAGCCAAGGACGGTGGCGCGGAGAAACCGATCAACGCGAGCGTTTCCATGACCAGCGACCAACACGAGCGCGACAAGGCGGTAGCCGAGATGTACGCCGACGAACCAAGCCGTTAATCAATCCTTCAGGAGATGAACATGGACCCGAGAGACCCGCGATTCAGCGGACTGAGTATCGGCACTGGAGTTGTGCGTTATTCGGACCTCAGCTATTTGATCACCACGAACGATCTCTCCATCAGCGAAGGTCATACGGGGTCGATACTTTTTGGCCTGGATCGGGGAACCTGGGGCGCCGGCACGGTCCCATGGCTTGCCTGCTCCGGAACGGTCTGCCATGTGCCGGCCGAACGTTATCTGGTACTGGGCAACGATGGCTCTGTACGAGCCAGTGGCGGAGGATCCATCAAAGAAGAGGCCCCCATCGCAAGCTGCGGCGTCGACCCAAAAAAACGCGGCCCTCTGCGCGAAATCCGTGGCATCGCCAAAGGCCGCGCCTACGCCGTAGGCACCTGCCGCCAAGCCTACGTTCGCGACGGCGAAGACCAGTGGCGTTGCATCGACCAGAGCGCCCAGGTGGGCGACACGCCCATCACCGACACCAGCTTCGAATCCATCGACGGGTTCAGCGAGCAGGAAATCTATACCGTCGGTTGGGAAGGCGAAATCTGGAAATACGGCGGCTCCGTCTTTACCCAGCAGAACAGCCCGACCAACCTGGCCCTCTACAAGGTTCGCTGCGCGTCGGACGGTTTTGCCTATGCCTGCGGCCAACTCGGGACCTTGCTGCGCGGGCGCAATGACCAATGGGAAGTGATCGACCACGAAAGCACCCGGGAAGACCTCTGGGGGATGGAGTATTTCGACGGCCATCTGTACGTGTCCTCCACCCATTTCGTCTATCGCCTGGAAGATGGCCAGCTCATCCCCGTCGATTTCGGCGATGACGCACCGCGCACCTGTTATCACCTGAGTGCAGCCGACGGGATCATGTGGTCCATCGGGCCCAAGGACGTGATGGAGTTCGACGGTACAAACTGGAAACGGTGCCTGCAAATTGACTGACCCGACCCGCCCAAGCCTCGGCGGCGACGCACGATGAAGACATTGCCCGTCGTCCTTGACCTGCACGTCGAGGAAGCCGCGTTCCTCGCGATCCTGCGCGACTACGCATTACGCGCCCCCCACTATGACCTCGACGACCTGGGCAAACTGGAGGAGCGCATCGAGGCTCACCTCGATGGCTTGCGGATCGCCGGACCAACCGGCCTGGAAATCCTGCTGGCCCAGCTCGGTCCCGACGCTGTCGGCGAGATGTTCGCCAGCGTGGTGCTGGCCTTCGAGGCGGCCGAGGCCAAGGTTCTGTCGCGGCTCAGCGAGCATCTGCGCAGTGCGGTGGAAACCGAGCGTGGTTATCTGATGGCCCTGGGGTGGCTGGACTGGCAACAGCTATCGCCCTGGATCGAGCGCATGCTCGCCGCTCCGGAGCCGCTGTTCCGTCGTCTCGGCCTGGCCGCCTGCGGCATGCATCGCCGCGATCCTGGCCCGGCCCTGCTTGCCGGACTGTCCGAGGCTGAGCCAAGCGTGCTGGCGCGTGCCGTGCGCACGGCTGGCGAGCTGCGACGTCGGGACCTGCTGCCGGAAATTCGCGTCCACCGGCTGCATGAGGACGCGGCCACGCGCTTCTGGGCCAATTGGGCCACCGCCCAGATGGGCGACCAGCAGGCCCTTGAGCCTCTGCGTCAATTTGCCGAGCAACCGGGCGAGTTTCAGTATCGCGCGCTTTGCGTATTGTTGGCCTGGCAGGACCGCGAACCCAGCATCGCCTGGATACGCCAGTGCGTGCAGGATCCCAGGGATAGGCGCTTGGGCATCCAGGCCCTGGGACTGCTGGGCGATCCGGTCAGCATCCCGTGGTTGATCCAGCAGATGAACGACCTGCCTTACGCCCGGGTCGCTGGCGAAGCTTTCAGCCTGATCACCGGCGCCGACCTGGCGCAGCTCGACCTGGAGTTGCGCAGCTCACCGGACTTCGCCGCAGGGCCGAACGATGACGCTGAGGACTCGAATGTCGCCATGGACCCCGATGAGAACCTGCCCTGGCCCGACCCGTCGGCAATCGAGGCTTGGTGGCAGGCCAATGGCGGACAATTCCAGGTGGGGGCTCGTTACATGCTGGGGCTGGCCCACAGCGAACGCAGCTTTGAGCAAGCACTGGTCCGGGGCCAGCAACGCCAGCGCGTAGCCGCTGCCTGCGGCCTCGCCCGCTTTCGACCGGATGAAGCGCTCTTTCCAACCAGTGCACCGGTGTTGCGGCAACAAAGACTCTTGAAAATTACCCCGTGACCCCGGGAGGCATGCTGATCAAGCCACCTCATTGCAGCTGACGAAGCTCACCCCCCTCCTGCTCCAGGCGCCGCAGATACGCGCTGGCGTCCAGCAGTTGATAAGGGAAATAAAGCCCTGGCGGCGTCGATGGTTGGCCGTCCAGACCGAGCAGACGCTCCAGGAGCATTGCCACACTTAGCCCGGTCAGCGGTGCAGTGCCCGCTGGGTGAACGACGGCATGACGGGTGCGCAGCGGTTTGCCGTTGAGGTCTTCGCCAGCGAGCTCGATGATGATCTCGGTGGACATCGGCCTGCCTTGACGTCGGGTTGAGCTGACCCCGATGCCAATGTTGAATTGAACATCAGGCGCACCTGTAGCGGTGGCCAGGCCGGCGACATCAATCGACGAAAAGCCTGAGGCCTCGATCTGCGTACCATCCACAGCGTGGAAGCTGGCCTTGGAGTCCTCGCCTTCGCGCCAGACGAACACCCCGTCGCGTCGTGTCAGCGCGGCGGGCAACATTTTGTTCAGGTGTTCAAAGTCGCTGGCGACGGTCGGCCCGCCGGTGTCCTGTTCATCGACCAGCGCGTTGATGCTGATCTCCTGGACTCGGCTGAACGCCTGGGCACAGCTCAATGTAGCCACCGTCGTCGCGCCTGCCATCCATTCGTAGCCCAGGACTATGGGCGAAGCATCGGGCATGTGCATGTACGTGGCGATTTCCGGCGCGATCTCGAAAATTCCGGAAGAAATGCTGAGGTGCGGCACCCCACGCTTTTGTGCAAAGCGCAATCCGGCCATCGCGTGGTCCATATAAAAGACCACAACCCCGCTGACCGGGCGAGCGCCAAGTCCCAGGTCGTCCGCAGTGGAATCGATCACCACGCCCTGCGCCCCGCCAATTTCCTCAGCGGCCTGCCGAGCCTTGGCAAGGTCACGGCCGCCGATCAACAGCGGTACGTCGGGATGAGCGGCGCGCAGCGCTCGGGCAGTCTGGTGACCAATGGCGCCGGAACCACCCATGAACAAGATAGGATCAAGTGACATCGTGAGTTCTCCTCGTTTCTGGACTAAAACCTACTGTTGGTAGGTAAACTATCACGCTCACACGCCTTGTCACCTACCATTGGTAGGTTTTATTGATCTGGATGCGCCACCGTGCAGAAACCCATTAAAACCGCTACAGGCAACTCCCCTTCCCGCCGACTCTCGAAAGCCGAACGGCGCCGGCAGCTGTTGGACACTGCGTTATTGATCGTGCGCGAGGAAAACGCCGACAGCTTGACCCTGGGCCGCCTGGCCGTCCGCGCGGGCGTGTCCAAACCGGTGGTATACGATCATTTCTCCACCCGCTCGGCGCTGTTGATCGAGCTGTACAAATGGATTGATACCGAGCGGGTCCGCGCTTTTCGCGAGGCCATGAGCAGGACTGCGCGAAGCCCGGAGGAAACCGCTCAGGTCCTGGCCAGCGCCTATATTCAGTGCGCAGCAGACAACACCGATGAATTCCATGCGGTCGGCGCGGCCCTGGCCGGCAGTGAAGAGAAGGCGGCGGTTTTCCAGGAGCTGCTCGACAACTGCGTACGGATGTTCGTGAGCGTACTTGAGCCTCACGCGACGTTGCCAAGCGCAGAACTTGAGCGCTGCTGCACCGGTTTGGTCGGTGCGGGGGAAGCACTTGCCGGCGCCCTGGTGCGGGGGCGACATGCCCAGGATGAAGTGATTGAAGCGTTCGCCGCGTTGATTCGCGGCGTGTTGAGTCCGCCTGAATAAGTGTTCATGTTCCAGCCATAAGCAATTGCCTACAGATAATCAGCTATGTCACTCGACGGTGACAAAATTCTTGGATCCAATTCCTGGAATCGCCTTGACAGGCTAATGGAGCCGATGAAATATTTCCCTCCGCTACGGTTCAACTTCAATCATCATTGGCGCGGATGCCATAACAATAATCAAATGGAGTTCATGATGGTTTTCCTCAGTACAGTTCCATCGGTTATCCCGTCACTCTCCTTCAGTTCCTCGTTTCCCAACTAATCACTCTATTTGGCGCCTTGGCGCTGAAGGGACTGTTGTGCAACGCCCACCGTCGTCGGCAGAGGATAACCATGAAAATAGTAGACAGTTCGGTTCTGAAGGAATGGTACGACAGCGAATACAGCGCCTGTAATAACGGTGCTTTATTTGGTGAACTACGCGAAGAGTTCAAACAGTTTTTATCCACCCTGCCTGACGGCCCCGGCGATGCCCTTGAGCTCGGCTGCGGAGACGGTCGCAACCTTACCGCCCTGGCGCGCAAGGGCTATAGCCTGAATGGCGTGGACATGGTCGACAGCACGGTACAGAGTCGCCAGCTCAATCCCTGGCTAAAGGATCTGAATTTCCAGCAGGCTGACATTCTGACGTACGAGCCGTTGCGTGAAGGTTACGACGTACTTGTCTGTTCCGAAGTGCTGCATTTCTTCAATCAAGATGAACTTCAGACGGTAATGGCCAAGATTATCGGTGCGGTAAAGCCTGGCGGATATATTTTCCTTGATCTTTTATCGGATCTGTCGCGGTACTTTCAAGCGAGCGGAGAACCCTTCATCTGGGACAAGGAAGCGGGCTTGTCTGTCCAGGACAGCGAAGGGCTATTTGATGCCTGGCTGGGTGATTTCGACATTTATGCGTCGCGGCATTTCTTTGATAAGCAAAGTTGGCCATTAAGCGATTCGGCAAACTTGCCAATAGCTCCCTATACCTGGCAAGGCACCTACGTCTCGGTGTGTGCGCGAAAACGTAAATGACTTTGCGACATTCAGCTTGAAAAGGATATTGAGCCATGCAGCTGTTCCATCAGGTTATCGCCAGCAATGCAAGAAAATACCCGTCCAAGCCAGCCATCGTCCTCGACGGGCGAGCGACTTCCTATCAGCAACTGCAGCAGCGCGCGGATGACATTGCCTCGGTGCTCCCCCTGCTCGGCATTGCTCCCGGTGACCGGGTGGGCCTGTACGCGCCCATTTCCGTCGATTTGATCGCAGGTTACCTGGGCCTGCTGCAGGCTGGAGTGATCAGCGCAGCGACGCATCACACCTTGAGTCGTACCAAGCTGATCCACCAGCTCAAGCACTCGGGCGCCCGGGTACTGATCACCGACTGCACGGATGACTTGCTTGGCCTGATTGACGAGGCTGGCCTGGAACTGGTCCTGCTTACCGTTCCAGCCGAGGTTGCGGTGCCCAAGGTCATGCAGCTTGCCGATGCCGTCGCTGCGCTCGGAGGAAAGAAGTCCGCGCCCTCCTCTCCGTTGCCCGCTGACCCTGAACATCCCACCTCGATCTTTTATACCTCAGGGTCATCCTTTAATCCGAAAGGCGTGCTCGTCAATCACCGCATCATGTTGGCGGCCAGTAGCCGGGTTATTGCGTATCTGCAAATCAGCCCCGATGATCGTGTCCTCAGCTATTCCACGCTGGCATCCGACTACGGGGTGTACAACGTGATGATGCCGCTGTATGCCGGGGCCACCAGTGTCATCGAAAGCCGGCCGGCCAGCAGCGCCGAGGAGGTGCTCGCGGTGGTCGAACGCGAGGGGGCCACGGCAATGCATGTATTCCCCCCGGTGTTCTTCCTGCTGGCCAATACGGGCCCGCACTGGCAGGCGCGCGTGCCTGGCTTGCGCTACATCTCCAGCAGCGGGCAGGCCCTCTACAGTCGTCATATCCAGCGGATCCGCGAAGCCCTGCCCGCGGTGCGGATTTTTTCCAACTACGGGCTCACCGAGTGCAAACGCGTGAGCTACCTGCCGCCCGAAGAAATCGACCAACGACCGACCTCGGTGGGTAAGCCTTTGCCGGGAGTCAGCGTGTACCTGGTAGACCAACAGGGCCAGCGTATCGAGCAGCCTGGACAAATAGGCGAGTTGCTGGTGACCAGCGACTACCTGATGCTCGAGTACTGGAACATGCCCGAAGCCAATGCCCGCGCCTTCGTCCATGATGCCTTCGGCCATTCACGCCTGTATCGCACCGGGGACCTGTTCAAGCAGGACGCCGAAGGCTACCTCTATTACGTCGCCCGCAAGGACGACGTCTTCGCTCGCAACATCTGGAACGTCAATCCGCGAGAAATCGAGCAGTGCCTAGCCGCGCATCCAGCGGTCGCCGAGGTGCTCGTGGTGCCGGTTGCCGACGAGTCGGCCGGGCACGTGCCCAAGGCTTGCATCGTGCTTGATGCCGATCATGGCCAGACCAGCGAACAGGCATTGCTCGATCACTGCAAGGCGAATCTGGACTGGCACATGGTCCCGGCCCAGTGGGCATTCCTCAAGGCCTTGCCGAAAACCGATTCGGGCAAGTTCACCACCAAAGGACTGATCTGACAGCAGGAGCCATGTCATGAAAACTTCCCCGCAATCCATGGATGACACCGACCTCGACAGGGACCTGCAAAAAAGCGCCATGCTCAAGCTCGCCGGGCATTTCCACAGTCTGGCGACAGGCGCCAGCCAGGTGCCCATGCAGTCTCTTGGCAGCCACTTGCGCGCCGAGATCCAGGATCCGCTGGTTCTCGATTGCCACGATCGCCTGATCGAAGGGGCAGGACCGTTGTTCTCCCACTTTCTCGCCAGCGTGCCGTACATTCTCGAGGAGTTGTCCAGGATCGGCGCAGCCCTGACGCGCCTGGCTGAGGCCAATACCCCAGAAACAGGCCAGACCTTCAGTCTCTTCGAAGTGGATGCCTTTGATGGCAGTAACGGCCGCGCCGTTGCTGGCCATTCCAATGGACTGATCCGCAGTTTCACCTCATCGCCGAATCGGGCCAACCAGGTTGCCTTCGACCGGTATGCCGACCCGGCGCTGTCGCGGTTCTATCCGCAGTCGGTGTTCAAGGTGACACCGGACCTGCTGCAGCAACCCGAATACAGGCTTTTCAGCCAGGGCTTCGACTTCATTTACGAGATGGCCGCGTTCCAGTTCTACAGCCGCGACCGTGACCGGCAGATCGCCCATATCCAGCAATTTCTCAAGCCTGGCGGCCTGGTGTTTTTCCTTGAAAAGCTTAACCACCCGGACCCGGAGGAATACCTGCGCAGGGAACGGGTCAAGGATGAGCAATTCAAGACCCGCTACTTCAGCGAGGAAGAAATCCACTGGAAACGCCAGCAGATGCTTGAGCAAATGCAGAATGGCCAAGTCACCTTCGAAGAATTGGCAGGCGCCCTGTGCGCCCGGTTCAAGTGCGTCCATCTGTTGTGGAACAGCAGCAATTTCTGTGAGTTCGTCGCCTCCGACGATCCACAGCAAATCGAGCGATTGGTTCGGCTGTTGGGCCCGGTGGCGCAACCTGCGGATTTCTGTTTCGAAGGCTCGCGTCTGGGCGCCGTGGCGACGCTGCGCAGTGCCGGGGGGCAAGACGATGCTTGAGCTTGCCGAGCAGGCGTTCCATCCGGCCGCACAACCCTCGCTGTGTCAGCGGGCCGTCGAGCACTTGCCCGGCTGGCGCGAGCGGGCCGCCACGGCTGAAGCGAATCGACGGCTGAGCAACAGCACCTTCGACGAATTGTTTGCCGGCGGCTGGCTGGATCTGTTGACGCCGCGCGCGCCGGTGACGAGCAGCGGACACTGGCCCACACTGGTGGAAAGCGCGCGGATCGCCGCGCGGGCGTGCGCCTCCACGGGCTGGATGCTCGCGCTGGTGGGCGGCCACGGCGCCATCGCCCGACGACTGCCGCCTGCCTGCACGGACCAGCTCTACACCGATGGCCCACGACAGCTCTTCGCCTCAGCCTCCATCAGTGCCGATAGCCGGCTGACCTTCGACTCCGCCGGGGTACGGATCGATGGGCGCTGGCGCTTCGGTTCAGGGATCGAGAACGCGACCTGGCTGATGCTCAACGCCCCCTGCCCCAACCACCCGGACGCGGCTCACACCTCACGTTTCCTGGTGCTGGTCGCCGCCGATGAAGTCGAAAGACTCGACAGCTGGGACAGCTGTGGTATGGCGGCGACCGGCTCCCATGACGTACTGACCCGCCAATTGCTGGTGCCGCATGCTCGCGTATTCGCGCTGCATGAAGTGTTTGCGCAGGCCACGCATGCACCGGCGGCCGACTACATCGACCGTATGCCCCTGGTGCCTTACCTCACCACGTCGATCATCGGTCCGCTGCTCGGGTGCGCCGAGGGTGCTCTTGGCGCTTTTGTCACTGGGCTCAACGGTTCGTTGGCGGTGAGCGATCCGCGGATCGCCGAGCAGGCCGCGCACTCGGCAGCACAGCTGTACAGCGCCGGGTTGTTGTATGACTCGCTGATCACCCGACTGCATGACGCCGGTATGAATGACCGGCCGCCAGACACGCGACAACTGCTTCAACTCAAGCGCGACCGCGCCTATCTGGCGGGCCAGTGCGTGCAGGCCGTGCGCCGTCTGGTAGAAAGGCTCGGTGCGTCGTCCCTGGTCGCCGGCAACCCGCTCCAGCGCCACTGGCGTGATATCCAGGCCATGGCCGCGCATCGGGACGTTGCCTGGAACGAGGCGATGCTGGCCAGCGGCGATGCGCTGCTGCGGCCCGTCGCCGCCGGCACTGCAAAGAACTGATTTGTTTCCAATCGACTACTTCAAAAAGAGGTCCCCGATGTTCATTCGCAACATATCCGAGGTCGAGAAAACCCCTTACTTCGTCGAGTGGGGTGCCGGCACGAGTCATCGCCTGCTCACTGAACGTGACGCCATGGGCTTTACGCTGTGCCATACCGTCGTGCGTGCAGGTACAGAGTCGCTGTTGCAATACCGCAATCATCTGGAGGCCTGTTATTGCATTGCCGGAGAAGGTGAAGTCGAAGACATGCACGGCAATGTCTTTGCGATCCGGCCTGGCGATGTCTACGTGCTCGATCAGCATGACCGGCATTTCCTGCGCGGTGGCAAGGACCAGGACCTGATCCTGGTCAGCGTCTTCAATCCGCCACTGCGCGGGGACGAACGACACAACCTCAACGACAGTTCAGGGTCGGCCTACTGATGATTTTCTGCGCCGTCACGCCCCGTTACTTATCTGCAGGAGGTTTCCATGCGTAAGGATTACCTCGCTTTTTTCGTGTCGTTGTTTTTGTCGCGGCTGGCGGATCAGATCCTGCTGTTCATCGTACCGCTGGTAGTGTTCCAGACGACCAACAGCGCGGCCTGGGCCGGGCTGGCGTTTTTTGTCGAGTCGCTGCCGCGATTCCTGGCGTTTCCGTTGTGTGGCGCCCTGTGCGACAAGTATTCGCCCATCAGGATCCTGCACATCAGCCAGGTCTACCGGGCCCTGCTGTGTGTCCTGGCGATGGCGCTGCATGGGGTCTTTGGTGGCATCGCCTGGGTCGTCGTGCTGTCAGCGGTGTGCGGGGTGCTGACAACGCAAGGCATCATGGCGCGTGAAGTGCTGATGCCGCACATCTTCCAGCACTACAGCTACACCAAGACCTTGTCTTACTCGCAGATCGCCGACCAGACCGGGCTGGTGCTCGGGCCATTGGTGGCGGCCCTGATGCTGGAAGTGTGGGCCTGGCATTGGGTGGTGCTGTGGATCGCCGGGTTGTTCCTGCTGGCCGATCTGAGCATGCTGGTCTGGCAACGCCTCAGCCGTATCACGCTTGAGGTTTTCGAGCAGCATCAGGACATCTGGTTGCAGCCGCTGCGGATTGCCTTCGGGCATATCCGTAACCTGGCGGAGCTGAAAAAAATCATCACCCTGGCGGTAGGCGTCAACCTGGTCGTGGGTGTCACCTTGGCCACCTCGGCGGCCATGGTGCTTGGCGAGTACAGCGCCGGCAAGGACGACTACGCGGGCCTGCAGGCGGCTGGCGCGGTGACAACGATCGTGATCCTGTTCTTTCTCGCCCGGGTCGCCCTGCCTCTGCGCGTCTCGGGAGGCGTCGGCTATTCGATGATCGCCGCGGGAGGCTTCATCAGCGCCCTGAGCCCGAACCTGGTCGGCTACGTCGTGGGCTTCCTGTTGATCGTCGGCTTCGACAAGATGTTCAACGTCTACATGCGCACGATCCGGCAACAGGTGATTCCGCCCAAGGATTTCGGCAAGACGGTGGGCGTGATCACATTGCTCAACAACCTTTCGCAGCCGTTGGCCGGCTTGTTGGTAGCGGTGCTGGCGGCGCCCTTGGGCACGCAACCGGTGATCCTGATTTTGGCCGTGCTGGCGACGCTCCTGGGAGCCGCGGCGTGGTGGTGGTTTGCAAAGACGCGAAGCCCCCTCACCGCATCGACTCTGGCGGAGCAGGAAGTCGGCAAGTGAAAATGGCTGGCCAGCCGGCGGCGGGTCGTCTCGCCACGTCAACTCGGTTGCTCAAGCAGTAGCAGTGTCTTGCGATCCGGCTCGCCCGGATAAAACCGGTCAAGCGCCTGTTGGTATAGGGAAGATCCCGGTTGGACGCTCCTGAACAAGGTCAGGCAGGAACGAAACTTGATGTCGTCGGGCGAGCCAAAGATCTGCCCGGCACTCTCCCCGTGATGCAGCAGAACTGTTTCCACACAACCCTCCAGTCGCGGGCCGAGCACGTCGTGCTGAACGTAAGCACGGGCCTCGGCAATGCCGGAGATGGCGAAGCGCGCGGCCATTTCGGAACGCCCGAGGCCCTGCAACTGGGGAAAGATGAACCACATCCAGTGGCTCGTCTTGCGGCCTGCGCGCAGCTCGTCCATGACTCGATCGAACACCGGGTTCTGGGCCTCGACGAAGCGAGACAGGTGGTAGATGTCTTGCATGATCCCCTCTCTTCAACCGTAAGCACCTGGGCACTCCGGGCTTCGCCGCTAGTTGTCCGTCCTGCGCCGATTGCCCAGCGGCCCTGCGTCTTTTATCTGATCGATGTTCTCAAGGAACATTTTCAGGATAGGTGACGGATTGTCGGTCCGATAACCCACCGCCAGATCAATGGTAGGTCGTGTTCCCTTGAGCGGCCTGCTGACGATCGTCCACGGCAGCAGCGGCTCCACGTAGGCTGGCAGGATGGCAACGCCCCGCGTGGAGCTGATCAGGGAGATCCCGGTGCCGTAGTCGTCCAGCCAGTAGGATGCGTTGACCTGCACGTTGCAACTGGCGAAATACTGCGCGATGACATCGCGTAGTACATGGGGAATCTCCGAACAGCCGATGAACGTCTCGCAGGCCAACTCGGCCGGATCGATATCACCCATCGAGGCCAGGCGATGGTCGTTGGGCATGATCACCAGCAATGGCTCTTTCGCGACAACCGCGTAACTGACATCCGGCCGTGGCTCAACGCGCAGAAAGCCAAGGTCGACGTCGCCGCGTTGAATAGCGTCGGCCAGCGAGGGCGATTGCAAGCTGACGACCTTGAATTCGATGTTGGGCAGCTCATGCCGAAGCAAACGCGTCACGCTGGGCAGCCAGTCCACCTCCTGCCCCGTCAGGAAACCTACCGAGAACACCTTCTTCGCCGGCCTTGCCGCTCGCCGAGCCGCCGCCACGGCTTCTTCAGCATGACTGAGCGCAAGCCTGGCCTGATCCAGGAACGCTATTCCGGCCGGCGTCAGTTCGATGCCCCTGGCCTTGCGGACAAACAGCTGCGCGCCAACCTCCAACTCCAGATCGCGCAGCTGGCGGCTAAGGGATGGTTGCGCGGTATGAAGTCGTCGGGTCGCGGCAGAGGTCAGGTTGCCCTCTTCGGCAACGGCAACGAAGTAACGAAGGTGACGCAGCTCCATCAAGCGATACCTCTAAGGCATGGGTTCGAGCATACAAAGTCTTTTTAAAGCAGCTGCGGTTTGCCTACAGTCTGCCCGACTGATAACAGAATTCCTTAGCGCGGGGCAAACTCATCGCCGTGCTTTGCCATGCTTATTGGCTATCGACAAAAAAGCCGCTCGCGAAATCGTAGGTTATTCCAACTCACCAAGAGGTCTTTCCAATGAACAAGATTGCGCTCATTACCGGCGCCAACCGTGGCCTGGGCCGCAATGCCTCTATTGCCATCGCTGAAAAGGGCAACGACGTCATCCTCACTTATCGTAACGGCGAGGCCCAGGCCCGGGACGTGGTCGGGGAAATCGAACGGCTCGGGCGCAAAGCCGTTGCGTTGAAACTCGATGTGAGTGACGTCTCCAGCTTCGGCACATTCGTCGCTACGCTTTCCGGCGCCCTCCAGCGAGGCTGGGGTCGAGCCGACTTCGACTTCCTCCTCAACAACGCGGGTCACGGCGCGATGGCGGCGTTTGCCGAGACCACCGAAGAGCAATTCGATGAGCTCTTCAATGTGCACGTCAAAGGTGTTTTTTTCCTGACGCAGGCGCTCTTGCCACTGATCATCGATGGTGGTCGCATCGTCAACTATTCATCCGGGCTGACGCGTGTTTCCTTTCCCGGTTTCTCGGCGTATGCCGCCGCTAAAGGCGCGATCGAAACCCTCACGGTCTATATGGCCAGAGAGCTGGGCGGCCGTGGAGTCACGGTAAATACAGTGGCCCCTGGCGCGATTGCGACGGACTTCCTGGGCGGCGCAGTGCGCGACATGCCGGATCTGAATGCGCAATTTGCTGGCATGACTGCCCTTGGCCGGGTGGGCGTCCCGGACGACATCGGGCCAATGGTTGCGAGCCTGCTGGCGGAGGACAACCGCTGGGTTACCGGGCAGCGCATCGAAGTTTCCGGCGGGCAGACAATCTGACTTTGTAGAAAACCCAGTGTGGGAGCGAGCCTGCTCGCGATAGGGTTATCACGGTTATGAAATCGTTGAATGAACCGGCCTCTTCGCGAGCAGGCTCGCTCCCACGGGTCAGCGGTGGGCTCAATGGCGCAGTAGTCGGCGCAACGGCACTCCATCCTTGAGCACCGGCGATTTGATGACGATGTAACTGAAGTATTTGGAGATACCGATGTTCTTGTCCAGCAACCCTTCGATCACTTCCTGATAATGCTGGATGCTGCACGTCATGAAGCGCACCAGATAATCGTAACCGCCGCTGATCAAGTGGCACTCAAGTACTTCATCGACCAGACGAATATTCGATTCAAACTTGGCGAAGTCTTCCCGTTTATGGTCGCTGAGGGTGATTTCGGTAAATACCGTAACCGAGTCGGTAATCTTTGCGAGGTTCAGATGCGCCCTGTACCCGGAGATATAACCGGCTGATTCGAGGCGCTTGACCCGCTGCAAACAAGGGCTGGACGACAGTCCCACGGCATCGGCGAGGCTGACATTGGTCATCCGACCGTCCTTTTGAAGTTCAACAAGGATACTGATATCAATTCGGTCTAGTTTAATTAAACCTTCCATCGGGTACCCCTCGGTCGTCTTCAGGCTGACAGTGGTTTTAGCAAATTCAACGGCGCAAAGATAGCTGATGCTGAGCGACGAGGTCGGCCATGCTGGTGATGTAGAAATCGGCGGAATATTCTTGATTTTCAGGCTCATGGCCACGGCGGATCAGGCACAGGCCAGCCGATTTTGGCGGTTGTGCAGGCGGTCTGGACACTTGCATGATCGTTGCAGGCTCGAGTTGGTTCTGCAGCAACCATGCCTCATCCTCCAGTGGATTGCTGGCTCGCGAATGCAGGTCCTCGGGTGGAATTCCCAAGCGCTCGCAGAGCTGGTCGCGATCCTCGGCATCACGATCGCAGTAAACCAATAACCGGTAGAATTTGCGCAAATACAACATGGCACCCGGTGCGTCTTCGAACAGCGACCAGTTGCAGGCCGAACGGGCAAAGCTCATGCCCTCTTCCCAGCTGACCTTGAGCCCCAGGCGCTCCGCCAACTGGCGATGGGCAAAACACAACAAGCCGCTGAAGCCGAGATCGGAAAAACGTGGATAGAGCCCGCGTACCGCCTCGTCGAATTCCGCCAATACCTGTTCCTTGCCCGGCATGCCCGGACGGTTTTCGAGCAACGGTTGCAGGGCCGTCCAGACACCGGAATCCCGATCGACCAGGACTTCGTCGCAATCGATCAGCAGCGCACGATAATCAGTCAGGTGCATGTGTCGCCTCCCATGGTGCGTTTATCAATCCTTATGCCTGGCTGCCTCGGTCGACAAAATCGCCAACTTGCCGACCGAGACCTGAGACTAATCCATTACCCGCTGCAATGCGGCTTCAAGAATGGCCAGTGCTTCGTCGATCTGACTTTCTTCGGTGACCAGGGGAGCGAGGAAGCGCAGGACATTTCGGTACACCCCGCATTTGATCACCAGCAGCCCGCCAATCCTTGCCTGATCGATCAGGCGCTGGGTGAGCTCGGCATCCGGGCTGCGGGCCTGATCATCCTTGATCAATTCGATTGCCAGCATGAAGCCGGTGCCGCGCACATCACCGATGCGCGGGTGGCGGGCCTGCAAGCGCAGCAGGCCCTGACGCAGCCGCTCACCCAGAACCAGGCCACGCTCCAGCAGATGCTCCTGCTCATAAGCCTCGATCACCGCCAATGCCGCGGCACACGCCAGGGCGTTACCGCCGTAGGTGCCGCCAAGGCCACCGGGCAATGGCGCGTCCATGATGTGCGCGCGCCCCACCACGCCCGAGATGGGCAGGCCTCCGGCAAGGCTTTTGGCGACGGTGACCAGGTCCGGCTGGATGCCGGCGTGCTGGAAACCGAACCATTTGCCGGTACGACCGAAGCCGGTCTGGATTTCATCGAGGATGAGCACGATGCCGTGCTGCTCGGTCAGCGCTCGCAGCGCCTGGAGAAATTCTGGTGGCGCGCTGAGGAAGCCTCCATCGCCCTGCACCGGCTCGATGATAATCGCCGCGACCCGATCCGGAGCGACTTGGGTCGCCAGCAATTCGTTGAGTGCCTGCAACGCCATATCACTGCTGAAACCGCGATAGGCATTCGGATATGGCGTATGGAAGACCTCCGGCGCCAGAGGTCCGAAGTTCTGTTTGTAGGGCTGGCTCATGCCCGTCAGCGTCGTACCCAGTAAAGTACGCCCATGGAAACCGCCCCGGAAGGCAATGACGGCGGGACGATTGGTATGCGCGCGGGCGATCTTCACCGCGTTCTCCACTGCTTCCGCGCCGGAAGTGAACAGCGCCGCCTTGCAGGCTTGCTGCCCGCCCACCAAGGCACACAGGCGCTTGACCAGATCGATATACGGTTTGTAGGCCACCACTTGGAAACACGCGTGGCTGACCTTCTGCAATTGAGCCTGCACCGCCGCGATCACCTTCGGGTGATTATGACCGATGTTCAACACGCCGATGCCGCCGACGAAGTCCAGATAACGCGCCCCATCCACGTCCCACACCTCTGCCCCCTGGGCCCGGTCGATGACCAGCGGATGCGCGGTGACCAACCCTCGTGGCACGAATTGATCGCGTTGGAGGAGCAGGCTCGGGGTTTCTTCGACTTTACTGTTCATGGCATCTCCCACAGTGAACCAGGCAACCGGGAAACGGCTGCGATGTGTTCCACAGGTTAAGCGTTCGACACAATTGTCTAAGCCGAACTTGGCCTCTGGGAAATTCGGATCGACTGTTTTCACCCCGGCAAACAGCAGAATCCTTCAGCCGACTCCAGCCCCATGGAATCTGCCGGCAGACACCCTGTACAAAGCAGTGTCCGGCGATTACGCAGGCTGTTTCGATACATCCTGCTTTGCCACTCGGGCATGCTGGGTGTTCCCTATCTTGTACGAGAAGTGACCCATGGCCCTGTTGTATAAAGCCGACCCGGTACGCGGTGAACAATGGAAGCGTCTATTCGCCGAGCACGCTCCGGACATCGAATGGCGCGCCTGGCCGGACATCGGCGACCCGAGGGACATTCACTTCCTCGCCGCCTGGCAGGCGCCGGATGACCTCGAAACACTCTTGCCGAACCTGCAAGTGCTGTTCGCTTTGTCGGCCGGGGTCGATCAGCTTGATCTTAATCGCTTGCCCACCTCCCTGCCGGTGGTCCGTCTCCTCGATCCCGGCATTACCCGGGGCATGTGCGAGTACGCCAGCTTCGCCGTGCTCAGCCTGCACCGGGATATGCTCCGTTATCGCCAGCAACAGATTGCCCGGTGCTGGCAGGCGCACTTGCTGCAACCGGCGGCCCAGCGTCGGGTCGGGGTCATGGGGCTCGGCATGCAGGCCCGGCAGATTCTGGCCACCTTGCAGACCTTTGGCTTCGCCTTGTCAGGTTGGGCACGCAGCGAGCATCACATCGCCGGGGTGAATTGCTTTGCCGGTGACGAACAGCTCCCGGCCTTCCTCGGCCAATGCGACATCGTGCTGTGCGTCCTGCCATTGACCGAGCAGACCCAAGGGATTCTCAGCCGTCAGTTATTCAGACATCTGCCCGAGGGTGCTGCCCTGGTCAACATGGGCCGTGGTGGCCACCTGATAGAAGAGGATCTGCTCGAGGCCCTGGCCAGCGGCCAACTCAGCGCGGCGGTGCTTGACGTCCTGCAACAGGAGCCGGCAGCGCCGGATCACCCGTTCTGGCAGCATCCGCAGATACTGCTGACGCCGCATATCGCGGCGATGACTCAACCCGAAAGTGCCTTCGGCGTGTTGCTGGACAACATCCGTCGGCATCAGCACGGTGAACCGATGCTCGGCCAGATTGACCGCCAGCGATGTTATTGAGCGGTGCGTGCTCACGCAGCTACAAAAAGCACCGGCGAAAAATCCGCTGATATTTGCTGCTGAGCCTGCTGTCGATTTGAGCAATAACTGCGGTGCGTGAAGCCGCAACTGATGCAATCTACCGAATCAATCTGCGCCTCTTGTCAGGTCTGGCGGCAGGTGAGATATCAGTCCTTTCGGCGGAGAAATCCGCCCGGTCACGCTCCCTTGAATACGGAGATGTTCATGTCCAGTTCGCAACGCCCGGCGTATGCCTATCGCCCCATGACCGCTGCCGATGTGGCAGCGGCCCATGCCTTGTCCGTGCAGTTGAAGTGGCCCCATCGCCTGGAGGACTGGGCCATGCTGCAGCGCGTCTCGCAGGGTTTTGTCGCCGAGGACCACGGCCGCCTGATCGGCACCGCGTTCACCTGTCCGCAGGGTGACTACGCCACGATCGGCCTGGTGATTGTCAGTGACGAATACCAGGGCCAGGGCATCGGTCGCAAACTGATGGAACAGGCACTCCAAGCGTGTGGAACGCAGACCGCCATGCTCAACGCGACGCTGGCCGGCGCGCCTCTTTATGCCAGCCAGGGATTCGTTGACTTTGGTCATATCCAACAACATCAGGGGAACGTATCGCCTCCGGCCCCCAAGGACCTGCCATCCGGTGAGCGCCTGCGCCGCCTGACCGAAGCGGATCGAAACAACGTGATCGAACTCGCCAACGCCGGCAGCGACCTGGACAGGCATGCCGTGCTCAATGATCTGTTCGACAGTGTCGAAGACATCGTGGGCATCGAGCGCGATGGGCAACTGCGTGGGTTCGCCATCCTGCGTCCATTCGGTCGTGGTCGTTACATCGGCCCGGTCGTTGCAGAAAACCCACAGCAGGCCAAGCACTTGATCGCGGTGCTGTTGGCTCAAGTGCCGGATGCTTTCGTCCGCATGGATGTACCGTCCGACAGCGGCCTGGGTCCCTGGCTGGAAGAAGCCGGGCTGAAGCAGGTCGACACCGTCGCCCAGATGGTCCGTGGTTCCCCGCCCCAGGCCAGGGGCGGCATAAAGCAGTTTGCGCTGGTGAGCCAGGCCATCGGCTGACGCCCCTGCATCACCGCTACATCCCCTACTTTCCCGGAGAAACACCCTCATGCTAGAGCCCACTGCCGTGCTGTTGGCCCACGCCGACGGCACTCCCGCCTCAACCGCATTCACCGGCGGCTCATTGGGAGCCAACGATCCGTTCGACAGGCAGATTGCCTATCTCGGGACCCAAGACATTGCTGCCGGTATCGTCCAGGCGAGTGGACAGTTCAGCGTCGATGCATATCCCTACAGTGAAACGATCGTGGTCCACGCCGGACAAGTCATTCTGCAAAGCGAGGAACACTCGCTGCAACTCGATCCGGGTGACAGCGCGGTAATTGCCTGCGGCACATCGATTCGGATCGACGCGCAACCTGGTTCGCTCTGGGCATTCTGCGCCGATACCCAGCCTGTTGAAGCGGGCATCGTCGGCGTGACCGCACTCCCCCGGCACACCCTCCTAGCGCCCTCGACGCCACCGAGTGAAGAATTCCTGCTGAGCCCCACCCCGCAATGTCGCTCGAACAATCTGTTCGTCGAGGACACGACAAACCTGCGCATCGGCGTCTGGGATTCGACGCCCTATAACCGCAGGGCAAGGCCGCACACGATGCACGAACTGATGCACCTGATCGAGGGCAGCATCATTCTCCAGCTCGGCGATGGGACGGCGCTGGCGGTGAATACTGGCGATACGGTGTTTGTGCCCAAGGGGGCTCCTTGCGCCTGGAAGAGCAGCGTCTATGTGCGCAAGTTTTACGTCTGTAAGTAAATTGACTGGCACACCGCCTTCGCGAGCAGGCTCGCTCCCACATTGGATCGGAGGCAGACGCAGGTTTCACGGCATACCGAGGAACCCTGTGGGAGCGAGCTTGCTCGCGAAGGCGTCAGATCAGTTGAAAGATAATTGACTGACCCACCGCCTTCGCGAGCAAGCTCGCTCCCACATTGGTTTTGGGTTTGCCGCAAGATACCTGGCTGACATCGAATCCTGTGGGAGCGAGCCTGCTCGCGAAAGGGCCAGCACATCCAATATCTTCATTGGCTGATACACCGCCATCGCGAGCAGGCTCGCTCCCACATTGGATCACCGGCAGACGCAGATTTCATGGCATACCGAGCCCCCCTGTGGGAGCGAGCCTGCTCGCGAAAGGGCCAGCACATCCAATATCTTCATTGGCTGACCCACCGCCATCGCGAGCAAGCTCGCTCCCACATTGGTTTTGGGTTTGCCGCAAGATACCTGGCTGACATCGAACCCTGTGGGAGCGAGCCTGCTCGCGAAAGGGCCAGCACATCCAATATCTTCATTGGCTGATACACCGCCATCGCGAGCAAGCTCGCTCCCACATTGGATCGGCGGCAAACGCAGGTTTCACGGCATACCGAGGAACCCTGTGGGAGCGAGCTTGCTCGCGAAAGGCCGGCACATCCAATATCTTCATCACTGACACACCGCCATCGCGAGCAAGCTCGCTCCCACATTGGATCATCCGGCAGACGCAGATTTCATGGCATACCGAGCCCCCCTGTGGGAGCGAGCCTGCTCGCGAAAGCGCCAGAACATCCAATATCTTCATTGACTGATACACCGCCTTCGCGAGCAGGCTCGCTCCCACATTGGATCATCCGGCAGACGCAGATTTCATGGCATACCGAGAAGCCTGTGGGAGCGAGCCTGCTCGCGAAAGCGCCAGAACATCCAATATCTTCATTGACTGACACACCGCCTTCGCGAGCAAGCTCGCTCCCACACTGGATCGTCGGCAGATGCAGGTCTCACGGCATACCGAGGAACCCTGTGGGAGCGAGCCTGCTCGCGAAAGGGCCAGCACATCCAATATCTTCATTGGCTGATACACCGCCATCGCGAGCAAGCTCGCTCCCACATTGGATCAGCGGCTCAGAGCGCCCCCGCAATAGCCAGACCAACCTCCTGAGTCGACGCCTGCCCCCCAAGATCAGGCGTAATCGGCCCCGCTGCAATAACCCGCTCGATGGCCCTGAGAATCCCGTCATGGGCCGCGCGATAGCGTTCATCGCCATTACCCAGGAAGTCGAGCATCAAGGCACCGGACCAGATCATCGCAATCGGGTTGGCGATATTCCGTCCATAGATATCTGGCGCCGAGCCATGGACCGGTTCGAACAACGAGGGAAATCGTCGCTGTGGATCAAGGTTGGCCGAAGGGGCGATGCCGATGGTGCCGGCGCAGGCAGGTCCAAGGTCGGACAGGATGTCACCGAACAGATTCGACGCCACGACCACATCGAAACGGTCTGGCTGAAGCACAAAGCGCGCACACAGGATATCGACGTGTTGCTTGTCCCAGGTGACGTCCGGGTACTGCTGCGCCATGAGCGCCGTGCGTTCGTCCCAGTACGGCATGCTGATGGAAATGCCGTTGGACTTGGTCGCCGCCGTCAGGCGTTTGCGCGGCCGGGTCTGGGCCAGGTCGAAGGCGAACTTGAGAATCCGGTCCACACCGCGTCGGGTGAATACCGACTCCTGCAGCACGAACTCGTGCTCGGTGCCTTCGAACATCTTGCCGCCGACCGAGGAATACTCGCCCTCGGTGTTTTCGCGGATCACCACGAAGTCGATGTCCCCGGCTTCGCGTCCGGCCAACGGACACGGCACGCCAGGAAACAGCCGCACCGGACGGATGTTCACGTACTGATCGAAGTCCCGGCGAAACTTCAGCAGCGAACCCCACAGGGAAATGTGATCCGGTACCTTGTCCGGCCAGCCCACGGCGCCAAAGTAGATCGCATCGAAGCCCTTGAGCTGTTCGAACCAGTCGGCGGGCATCATCTGCCCGTGTTCCAGGTAGTAATCGCAGTGGGCCCAGTCGAGCACTTCGATGCTCAGATCCAATTGCCATTTCTTCGCCGCCTGTTCCAGTACCCGCAGCCCCTCCGGCAAGACTTCCTTACCGATACCGTCGCCAGCAATCGCGGCGATTCTGAATGGTTTGCTCATCAACCATGCCTCCTCTTCAAATCGCTGACCGCATCACAACCCGCCGACGTGGAAGGCTTTGACTTCAAGGAATTCATCCAGGCCATACTTGCTGCCTTCACGCCCAAGGCCCGATTGCTTGATGCCGCCGAAGGGCGCGACGTCCATGGAAATGAGCCCGGTATTGAGGCCAACCATGCCGAACTCCAGGGCCTCGCCGAACCGCCATGAGCGGCGCAGATCCTGGGTGAAAAAATATGCCGCCAAGCCATAGGGCGTAGCGTTGGCCAAGGCCAGCGCCTCTTCTTCCGTGCTGAAGCGCATCAGGGGAGCAACCGGACCGAAGGTTTCTTCGTTGGCCAGCAGCATCCCGGCATGCGTCTCCCCGAGCACCGTCGGCTGGACGAACCGGCTGTCGCCCGCGGGGATTTCGCCACAAAGCAGGCGAGCGCCCTGGCTCAACGCCTCGTCGATGTGTCGAGCGACCTTGCTGACCGCCGCCGCGTTGATCAGCGGACCGATGTTCACCTCGGCCTCGAGGCCGTCGCCAACCTTGAGTTTGCCCACCGCCTCCACCAAGCGCTGGGCGAAGCGCTCGTAGATCCCATCCTGCACCAGAATGCGGTTGGCGCAGACGCAGGTCTGCCCGGCGTTGCGGAATTTACTGAGCATGATGCCGGTCACGGCTTGCTCCAGGTCCGCGTCGTCAAACACGATGAACGGAGCGTTACCGCCCAGCTCCAGGCTCAGGCGCTTGATGTGTTCCGAGCTCTGGCGCATCAGCAGGCGTCCGACAGCGGTGGAGCCGGTGAAGGAAAGCTTGCGCACCGTCGGGTTGCCGGTCAGTTCCTCACCAATGCCGGCGGGCATGCCGGTCACGACGTTGAACACCCCGGCCGGAATCCCGATCCGCTCGGCCAGCACCGCCAGGGCCAGGGCCGACAGCGGGGTCAGGTCCGACGGCTTGACCACGATCGTGCAGCCCGCGGCCAGGGCCGGTGCGCACTTGCGGGTGATCATCGCATTGGGGAAATTCCACGGCGTGATCGCGGCGCAAACGCCCACCGGCTGTTTGAGGGTCATCAAGCGTCGATCACCGCTGGGGGCCGGGATGGTTTCGCCGTAGATCCGTCGAGCTTCTTCGGCAAACCATTTGACGAAGCTGGCACCGTAGCGGATCTCGCCCTTGGCTTCCGCCAGCGGCTTGCCCTGCTCAAGGGTGAGGATCAGCGCCAGGTCGTCGAGGTTGTCGATCATCGCCTGGTACCAGCGATCGAGCAGCGCCGCCCGTTCCGCCGCCGGACGTGCACGCCAGGCCGGCCAGGCACGGTCGGCAGCTTCGATGGCGCGCCGGGTTTCATTGCCGTGTATCGCCGGTACCCGGGCAAGCACCTCGCCGGTGGCCGGGTTGATCACGTCCAGGGTGGCGGCGTTGTCGGCGCCGACCCACTGGCCGTCGATGTAAGCGAGTTCTACCAGCAGGCTGGGGTCTTTCAGGCGATTCTTGAGCATGACGTCGGGTCCTGTTCTGAGACAGCCTTCAGTCTATTGAGTCGCCCTGAACGAGGATGCTGAAAACGCCGGCCCTACAGCCACGAATGCTGAAAATCAGCCTTCGACGGCATAATGCTGTTCATTAAGGCAATCGGGGAACCCGTGGCGAGGGAGCTTGCTCCCGCTGGGCCGCGAAGCGGCCCCAAAACCTGCCAAACACTTAGTATCAGACACACCGCATCCGCCGGTTTACGACTGCTTCGCAGCCGAGCGGGAGCAAGCTCCCTCGCCACGGGTACGTCATTTTGTTAAGTGAACAGCATTACCTTCGACGGCAGGCTTTACTGTTGCACGATCAAATGCGCATCGAGCCCAGCAACCCTTGCAGAAAGCACTCACCCGCCTCCATCTGGCTGATCTCGATGTACTCGTCAGGCTTGTGCGCCTGTTCGATCGAACCCGGGCCGCAAACCACCACTGGCACATCCAGGCGTTGCTTGAATAACCCGCCCTCGGTGCCGAACGAGACTTTCGCGGTGCCAATGTCCGGGGCGGCAAAGTTTTTCAGGAACCGTACCGCTTCGACGCTCGGGTGGGTGTCGAGACCCGGGTAGACGTTCAGGGTCTCGATTTCAATCGCAGCCACGCTGGAGAGCTTTTGCGCCTCACGCACGATCAGTTCGGCCCGTTCGCGCATCTGCTCGAGGAAGCCGTCCAGGTTGTCCGCCGGCAAGTTACGCACTTCGAAATCAAGGGTGCACAGGTTGGGCACGATGTTCAGCGCCTTGCCGCCGACAATCTGCCCGACATGCACCGTGCTGTAGGGCACATCGTAATCGGTATCCCGGGCACCCTGCTCTTGCAACTGCTGTTGGCTCAGGCGCAGCGCGGCGATGAAATCGCAGGCCACATGAATCGCATTAACCGAGCGTGGCGCCAATGATGAGTGCGCCTCCAGCCCACGACAGTACGTACGGTAGGAACCCTTGCCCTTGTGCCCGAGAACGAACTGCATATGGGTCGGCTCGCCGATGACGCACAGAAACGGCCGGACCGGTGCCAGGTGCAACACATCCAGCAAACGCCGTACCCCCACGCAGCCGATCTCCTCGTCATGGGACAGCGCCAGCTGCAGCGGCCTGCTCAATGGCTGCCCGGCGGCATCGAGCATGGCGTCGATTGCCAGGGCGATAAAGCCCTTCATATCGCAACTGCCGCGGCCATAAATCCGTCCGTCCCGCACCGTCGCCGCAAATGCCGGGAAGGTCCAGGCCTGCCCCGCCGCCGGCACCACGTCGGTATGACCCGACAGCAGGATCCCTGGCACATCCCTTGGACCGGTACTGGCAAACAGGTTGGCTTTGTTGCCGCTGTCGTCCCGCACGATCAAGGACTCGATGCCCTTGGTCATGAGCAGATCGCGCACGTATTCGATCAAGGCCATATTCGATTCCGAAGAGACGGTGTCGAAGGCCATCAGCCGTTTGAGAATCTCCAATACACGGGATTTCATGCGTACGCCGCCACGGTCGGAGTGTTCGGTTGCTGGGTTTTCATCAGTTCGGCGCTGTCGTGGTGGCAAAGGATTTCGCTGCCACCGACTAACATCCGTCGGTCCGGCGCGACGCGGTTGCACAGCCCGTCGACCCGCACCGGGCAGCGACTCAGGAAGGTGCACAGCCCTGGCACAGCGGCTTTCGGGCCAATCGGCGGCAGCGTCTGGCAGGTCGTTGCCCCGCAGCTTTCCAGCCAGCCCTGGCGCAGTTCCGGTACGGAGTGGATCAACAGATCGGTATACGGGTGGAACGGAGCCTCGGCATAGGATTGACGCGTACCGGCCTGGACCTTGTGCCCGCTGTACATCACCACGATGTCGTCACACAAGGCGCGCACGGTGGAGATGTCGTGGCTGATGAACAGATAGGACACTCCCAGCTCCTGGCGCAAATCGCGCAGCAATTCGAGAATTGCCGCACCGACCACGGTATCCAGCGCCGAGGTCACCTCGTCACAGAGAATCAGGTCTGGCTTGGCCGCCAAGGCCCGGGCCAGGTTGATCCGTTGCTTCTGCCCGCCGGACAGTTCGTTCGGACGCCGGTCCGCCATCGTCCGGGGCAAACGCACCAGGTCCAGCAGCTCGCCGATACGCTCGCGCAACGCCGCGCCCTTGAGGCCGAAATACATCTTCAGCGGGCGGCTCAGGATCGTGCTGACGCTGTGCATCGGATTGAGTGCGGTGTCGGCATTCTGGAAGACCATCTGTATGCGTCGGAACTGCTCCTGGGTACGCGACGACAGGCTGCCGCCCAGGGGTTGACCATCGAAGCACAACCCGCCAAGGGCTGGCTGCAACAACCCGGCCACCACCCGTGCAAGGGTCGATTTGCCCGACCCCGACTCACCGATGACGCCGATGGCCTGGCCTCGGCGAACCGTCAGGTCGATGCCTTCCAGCACGCGAATCGCTGGCATGCCCTGGGCATTCTTGTTGCCGTAGCCGGCGGTCAGCCCCTGGATGGTCAGCAAAGGGGTGTCTTGCGCGATGTCGCCGGGCGGACGGATCGTCGTGTCCGGCCGCGCCGCCGCCAACAGGCTGCGGGTGTATTCGTGGGCCGGGCCCTTGAGCAAAGGTGCCGTGGCGCTGTGTTCGAAGATCTCGCCGCCATTGAGCACCACGATCTGATCAGCCATCTGCGCCACGACCGCCAGGTCGTGGGACACATAGACGGCCGTGGCCCCACGCTCGCGGACTACCCGTTTGAAGGCCCGCAGCACATCGATCTGGGTCGTCACATCGAGGGCCGTGGTCGGCTCGTCGAGCACCACCAGCAATGGATCGCTGATCAGCGCCATGGCCGCCATCACCCGTTGCAGCTGCCCGCCGGACACCTGATGAGGATAGCGTTGGCCGATGCGCTCCGGGTCTGGCAGGGCCAGGTCACGGAACAGCTCGATGGCCTTCGCCTCAAGCACCGCCCGGCTACCCAGGCCATGAATCAGCGCGCCTTCCACTACCTGGTCGATGAGTTTTTTCGCCGGGTTGAACGCAGCTGCGGCGCTCTGGGCGATATAGGACACGCGGTTGCCACGCAACTTCTGCAACTGGCTCTCGCTCAACGCCAGCATGTCATCCTCGCCGATTTTCACCACGCCGCCCGCCAGCCGGCAACCGCGTCGGGCATAACCGAGCAATGCCAGGGCAATGGTGGTCTTGCCGGAACCGGACTCACCGATCAACGCCAATACTTCGCCTTTTTGCAGGGAGAAGCTGACCCCCTTGACGATGTCCACCTCCTCGCGCTCGCCGCAGGCGACCACGCGCAGGTCCTGTACCCGAATCAATTCGCTCATTTCAATGACCTCCCGTACGTCGGCTACGTCGCGACGACAACCGGTCGATGAACAGATTCACGCCGATGGTCAGGGTGCCGATGGCCAGGGCAGGAATCACGATCGCCGGCGCCCCCTGATTGAGGCCGCCGATGTTCTCGCGCACCAGCGAGCCAAGGTCGGCATCCGGCGGTTGCACGCCCAGCCCGAGGAAACTCATGCCACTGAGCAGCAGCACGATGAAACCAAAACGCAGGCCCAGGTCCGCCAGCACCGGATTGAGGATGTTCGGCAGGATTTCCACGCAGGCGATGTACAGTCGGCGCTCGCCCCGGGTACGGGCCACTTGCACGTACTCCAGCGCTTCGATATTCACCGCCATGCTGCGGGCGATGCGGAAGGCACCGGGGGTGTAGCTCAACACCGCCGTGCAGATCAGCAAGGTGACCGAGGAGCCGAAGGCCGAGACCATGATCAGCGCCAGCATCTTGCTCGGGATCGAAATGAACGCGTCCATCAGGCGACTGATCAGCTCATCCAGCCACTTTGGCGAAACCACCGACAACAGCGCCAGACTGGTTCCCAGGGTGCTCGACAGCACCGCGGCCACCAACGCCAGGCCGACGGTGAAACGCGCGCCGACAAGAACCCGGCTGAGCATGTCGCGGCCCAGGTAATCGGTGCCGAACGGGTACGTCGCGCTGAGGCTGTCGAAGACGTTGTCGGAGACCACTTCGCCCACCGGATGCGGCGCCAGCCACGGGCCGAAAATCGCCACCAGCAACCAGATCACACACATCGCGGCGCCGGCCAGGCCAAGCCAGGACTTTGCGTGGGCATCTTTGCCCAACCCCAGCGCAGCGGCTGCCGTCGGCGATTTCACAATGAGGTTGTTCATTGGTTTCTCAGCCTCGGATTGGAAAGAATCGCGCACAGGTCGGCGATCAACACCAACGCCAGGTACGCCGTACAGAACAACATGGTGCAGGCTTGAACCAGGGCCATGTCGCGGTTGGTCACGGCATCGACCATCAGGCTGGCAATGCCGGGATAGTTGAAGATCGTTTCGACGATCACCACCCCGCCCAACAGGTAGGACAAGCTCAGGGCGATGGCATTGGCAATGGGGCCGATGGCATTGGGCAAGGCATGCCGGAGCACGATACGGATATTGCTCACGCCCTTGAGCCGGGCCATTTCCACGTAAGGGCTGTCGAGCTGATCGATCACGGCTGCGCGGGTCATGCGTGACATTTGCGCGACAATCACGCAGCACAGCGTCATCACCGGCAATGCGTAGGTGCGCATGAATTGCCAGGGGGACGTGATGTCACTGGCGTAGGACAGCGCCGATAACCAACCCAGGTTCACGGCGAATATCAGCACCGCCAAGGTGGCGACCAGAAACTCCGGCACGGCCACCATGGTCAAGGTGAAAAAACTCAGGAAGCTGTCGAGGCGCCCGCCTCGGCCCATGGCCGAGCCGATGCCCAGGGTCAACGCCACGGGCACCGACACCAGGGCCGTGGCAGCGGCGAGCATCAAGGTGTTGGGAACCCGGCCGGCCATCAGCTCGATCACCGGCGTGGCGTTGGACATCGACATCCCCAGGTCACCGCTGAGCAGGCTCGTCAGCCAATGCAGGTAACGCAACACACCGGGCTGGTCCAGGCCCATTTTGGTCCGCAGAGCCGCCACCTGTTCCGGCGTGGCGAACTGTCCCAGCGCCTGCTGCGCCGCGTCCCCCGGCAGCACCGCCGTGATGGCGAACACCACCATGGAGACAATCAACAAGGTCACGATCGCCGCCCCCAGACGGCGGCCGATCAACCACAGTGTGTTGCTATTCATCATCCGACCCTCGTGCAATGTGGCCCAAACCGACCTTCATCAGGCATCCAGCCAGATCTGCTCGGCAAACATGTAGCCCATGAAACCGCCCAGGGGATTGGCGCCGTAGCCTTTTACACGCTGGTCGGCACCGTCGATGTTGCTGATGAACACCGGTACGCCGATGCCTCCGTGCTCATGCACCAGCACTTGCATGTCGGCGTACATCTTGCCGCGCTTGGCCTCGTCGGTTTCACCGCGGGCCTGTATCAACAATTGGTCGAACTGCTCGTTTTTCCAGCCTGATTCGTTCCAGGGCGCGCTCGACTGGAAGAACTGCGAGAACAGCATGTCGGCATTCGGTCGCGGATTGATGTTGCCAAAGCTCAGCGGGTGCTTGGCCCAGTGGTTGGACCAGTAGCCATCGCTCGGCAGGCGGTTGACGTTGAGCTTGAGTCCGGCCTCCTTGGCGGACTGCTGCAGCAGCACCGCGATGTCCACCGAACCGGTCGCCGCGGGCGAGCACATCAGCGGCATGCTGATGCTTTCCATGCCGGCCTTCTTCAACAACGACCTGGCCTGTTCAGGATCGTAAGCCCGTTGCGGCAAATCGGCGTTGAAGAAGCGTGCCCCGGGCGCGATCGGATGGTCGTTGCCGACCCGCGCATAGCCACGGAAGATCGCCGACTTGATCTGTTCCCGGTCCAGCAGCAACTTCATCGCCTGGGTGAACTCCGGGCTTTTGCCGGGCATCTGGTCCTGACGGATGATCAGGTCAGTGTAGTTGCCCGACGGCGAGTCGATGACCCGATGCCGGGCGCTGTCCTTGATGCGGGTGGTCGAGCGTGGATTGACCTCGTTGACGATGTGCACGTCCCCTGACAGCAGGGCGTTGATCCGTGACGATTCGTCGGCAATGCCGATGAATTCGATCTCGTCCAGGTACGGCAGGCCGGGCTTCCAGTAATTGCTGTTGCGCACGCCGACGGAGCGCACCCCGGGCTTGAACTCCTTGACCTTGAACGGACCGGTACCGATGCCCTGGCTGAAATCGCTGGTGCCTTCCGGTACGATCAACATGTGCGAGACGGCAAGGACCGACGGCAGTTCAGCGTTGGGGCCGCTCAACTGAATCTGCACTTCATGGGTGCCAACGGCTTTGACTTCGGCGAACTGCGACGCCAGCGGCAGGACCTTGGAGCCGGTGATCGGGTCCTTGTGCCGCAACAGCGAAAACACCACGTCGGCGGCGGTCAATGCCTTGCCGTTATGGAAGGTCACTTCCTTGCGCAGGCTGATCACCCAGAGCGTGGCGTCCGTGGTCTCGATACGCTCGGCCAGTTCCAGTTGCGGCACCATGTGGCTGTCAAAACGCGTCAGCCCGTTGTAGAACATGTAATGGCGTACGTAGTCGGTGGACGACGAACCTTTGGCCGGGTCCAGGGTGTCGGCGGTGGAACTGGTCGAGCCGGCGACGCGGATCCGCCCGCCAGGCTTGCCTTTGCCTGGGCTGGCGGCCTCCTCATCGGCGAACAGCTTGCCGGCGGCGCCGAACAGGCTGCCGGCGCCCGCCACGGCCACCCCGGCCAACCCGAGCATCTGCAATGCATTGCGGCGTGACATGCCGCGATTGAGCCCTTCGAAAACGCGCAGACTTTCCGTACCTGTTATCAGCTGGGTATCGATACTGTTTTTTTTGTCAGTCATGTCGGTTCTACCTTTCGCAAATGATAAGGCTCGATTGCTCGCGCTATACGCAATGTGATGAAACCTGAAGCGTCCCTCGCCACTCAGTGCAAATAGTCTTGAAGGCGGTAATACGCACCTACCAGCGGCAGGAACCAGGGCTTGCCAAAATGTCCGGGGATCGCCGGCCAGTCGAGTTCGCGCCAAGGGTTGGCCTCGACCTTGCCGGCCATGACGTCGGCCATGACCTGGCCCATGTGCACCGACATCTGCACGCCATGGCCGCTGTAGCCCATGGAGTGATAAACGCCGCCGTGCTGGCCGGCCCGGGGCAGCCGATCGGAGGTCATGTCGACCAATCCGCCCCAGCAATACTCGACCTTGACGTGGGCCAGCTGCGGAAACATCTGCATCATCGCCGCGTGCAGGACTTTGCCGCTCTTGGCATCGGACACACTGTCGGACATGGCGAACCGCGCCCGCCCGCCAAACAGCAAGCGGTTGTCCGGCGTGATCCGAAAGTAGTTGCCGATCATCCGGCTGGTGACATAGGAGCGGTGTGCCGGCAGCAAGCTGTCGATCAAGGCCTGCGGCAACACCTCGGTGGCGATCACGAAACTGCCCACCGGCACGATCCGCCGCCGATACCAACCCAACCCACCCTGCTGGCAGGTGCCGGTGGCCAGCAGGATTTGCGTGGCCTGTAGCGAACCCTTGGTGGTATTGACCCGATAGCCACCGGCGCTGGTTTTCCAGTCGGTTACGGATACGCCTTGGAAAATCAGCGCGCCGTGACGGGCGGCGGCTTCGGCCAACCCTACTCCGAAGCGTCCGACATGCATCTGCACGCCGTTACGCTGCAGCAAGCCGCCATGGAACTGGGCCGAGTTCACTTCAGCCCGGGTTTCTTGCGCAGACAGCAACTCGACCTCGGCATCGACCTCGCGCCGGATCAATTCGCAAGTACGTGCCAACCCTTCGTAGTGCAGCGGCTTGGCCGCCAGTTTGAGCTTGCCATTACGCTTGAAGTCGCAGGCAATCTGCTCTTGCTCCACCAGCGAGACGACACTCTGCACGGCGCTTTCATAGGCCTGGTAATAGGCGCGCGCCTTGTCGGCGCCGAGGCTGGCACTCAATGACGCGTAGTCCTGGGCGACGCCGGTGTTGCACTGGCCGCCATTGCGCCCCGAAGCCTCGCCAATGACCCGCCCGCCTTCCAGCACCACCACATTGGCGCCCTTCAAGGCCAGGGACCGGGCGGCGGCCAGGCCAGTGAAACCGCCACCGACGATGGCCACATCGACCTGCCCGGGTAACGCACCGAGCTGGGCACCGGTAAATGCCGGTGCGGTATCGAGCCAATAAGACTCACTGCCCATGTCTAACCCCTTATGCCTTGAAGCGTGCAATGAGACTCAGAGACCGACCAGACCGGCCAACCCGCCGATGTCCGGGATCTGGTGGTAACCAAAGGCCGCGTTCGCCGGTTGCTCATGACCCCGGGCCACGAAGGCTTTGTGCTTGATCTTCATGTCGTGGGCCGACATCAGGTCGTAGCGGAAGCTCGAAGACACATGCAGGACATCCTCCGGCCCGCAGCCGAGGTTATCGAGCATGTACTCGAAGGCCGCCAGACGTGGCTTGTAGGCTTGGGCCTGTTGAGCCGTGAAGACTTTATGAAAAGGTGCGCCGAGCTTGTCGACGTTGGACATGATCTGCTCGTCCATCGCATTGGAGAAAATCACCAGGGGAATCTTGTCGGCGATTTTCGACAGGCCTGCCGGTACGTCGGCATGTGGGCCCCAGGTCGGTACGGCATCGTAATAGAGCTGGCCTTCGCCTTTGTATTCGACACCCCAACGCTTGCAGACCCGGGCCAGGGCAGTCTTGAGAATTTCATCATAGGGCCGCCAGTCGCCCATCACCTGGTCCAGCCGGTAGGCCGAGAAATCCTTGACGAACTGATCCATCTGCTCGGCTGGGACCCGATCGGCGAACAGCTCGCGCGTCATGGTCCCCATCTGAAAGTTGGTCAACGTGCCATAGCAGTCAAAGGTAATGAACTTGGGGCGAAGGAAGCTCATGAGTGCGGTCCTGAGTGATGGTTGAGGTCATGAGGGGCAAGCGGTTGCTCGTTCTTGAAGCCTGGCTGCAACGCTGCATCACGGTTTTATTACAGCATCATGAGACCGCGCATAAACGGTTAAAAGTATAGGCCGCTTGGCACAAACCACCGTTTTTCGGGGCCCGCTCAGCAGACTGTGCGGGATGCGCCAAGCCCGTGCATCTGCACCTTTTTCAGGGTGTTCGCGGCCATTTATGGTGCGCAAAAAACCAGTCGAACCGCCGCCAGCGGCAGAATCCACCCCGCCAACGAGAACGGGCGCATTCCCTGAGGATGCGCCCGTTGCTTGTGTTGCCGGTGAGCTTTGTACTGGCCTCAGAACTCCGCGACTTTGCCCCAGGCTGAAGACTGGAATCGATCCGGGTGATAGGGACGCGGGTCAACCAGGGGAGGCATGTCGCTGACAATGTCGGCGATCAAGTGGCCCGCGCCAGGGCCGATGCCGAAGCCATGGCCGCTGAACCCCGCCGCCAGCACCAGGCCAGGCAGGCTCGCTATTTCGCCAATGCCCGGGACGCCATCAGGCGTGCTGTCCACATAACCTGCCCAGGCAGCGGTGACTGACGAGTTTTTCAGCATCGGGATCAGGTCGACCGCACGCTTGTAAGTCAGCTCGACAACCGATGCATCGGCTGCAGGATCGAGGATGCGCATCCGCTCCATCGGGGTTGGCTGGTCCAACCGCCAGCGGCCCAGGCCTTCATGCCCCGACTGGAAGCCTTGCAGACCACCGGGCGCCAGCTTGCGCCAGCGGCGCTGGAACATCGGCAGGAACTGCGGAGCGAACCGCAACAGCTGCGGGGTCGGGTCAACGCGCCCTCTGCCACTGATGGCCAGCGTGAAACCGCCATCAGAGCGACGGGTCATGGAGACCTCATCCGTGTGGAGTGCGTCCGGTATCTCTTCGGCGCCCTTGGAGACCGACAGTATCGTCTGGCGAATGGACGCCTGGGGAAACCGGATGCCGTACTGACGGCAGAACGAGGACGCCCATGCGCCACCGGCCAGCACCGCGAGTTTGGTTCGAATGGTGCCCTTTTCGGTAACGACCGCCGATAGCCGGCCGCCTTCGGTCTCGACGCCACGGGCAGCGCAGCCCTGATGTACCGTGCCGCCCAGCTTGATGATTGCCCGCGCAACCGCCGGAGCGGCACGGGACGGGTCCGCCGTACCGTCGGTCGGCGAGAAGACCCCGCCTTTCCAGGACTTGCCAGTCACTCGGCCATGTTCTGCAGCCTGTTCCGCCGTCAGCATGTGCGTTGTGACATTGACGGTACGGGCAAACTCACCCCACTTTGCCCAACCCGCCAGTTCTTTCTCGTTGTTGCTCAGATAGAGCAAGCCACACCTTCTGAATCCGGTGTCCTCGCCGGTCTCCGCGGCGAACTGTTCCCACAGCTCCAGGCTCTTGGTCGAAAGCGGCAGCTCACGAGCGTCCCGATTCTGCTGACGGCACCAGCCCCAGTTTCGACTCGACTGCTCCGCCCCCACGCGCCCCTTCTCCACCAGTGCGACCTTCAGGCCGCGCTTGGCCAGGTAATAGGCCGTGAAGGTTCCGATAATGCCGCCGCCGATCACGACAACGTCAGCGTGCGTCGGCAGTTCAGAATTCGTCTCTACGGAAGTTAACGGTGCAGGCATTTTGGGATGTCCATTGAAGGGCGGTGAGCGGTGGCGTTATTACAACACCATGAAACCGTGCATAAACGGCTAAAAGTATAGGCCGCCTGGTACAAAGCACCGTTTTGCGCGACCTGTTCAGCAGACTTTGCGGGACGCTCCGAACCCGGGCGTTGCGGTCGGAAGCGTCAGAGCCTGGCAGGCCATGGTTAATGGGAAGTTAGCCTGGCAGATACGGCAGATTCTCCTTTGGGCACTTGAACAACGGCATATTTTGTCCGGGCCGCTTTGTTAGCTTATTGAGCAGACTCGACATGCCGCTCTAAAGGAACGCCTTGGATGACTATTCAATCTTCGAATCGCTACAGTGTTGATCCGCAATCGGCTCAGCGGTTTTATATCAACGGCGGTTGGTCTGCGCCGGCTAGCCCGGCCAGCCTGGCGGTGGTCAACCCGGCGACCGAAGAAGTGATCGCCCAGGTCGCCAGCGGCTCTGCCGAGGATATCGATCGTGCGGTAGCGGCGGCGCGCGCCGCGTTTGCCGGTTGGTCTGCCACCTCCACGGCGTCACGCGCGCTGCTGCTGGACAAGATCCATGAGCTTATCCTTGAGCGAAAAGAAGCGTTTGCCCAGGCGATCTCCCTGGAAATGGGCTCGGCCATCGCTGCCGCACGTGCAATGCAGGTGCCCCTGGCGGCCGAACACGTTCGGGTCGCGCGCGATCTGCTGTCCACCTATGATTTCCAGACGCTCGAGGGCACGACCGCAATCCGACGCGAACCCATAGGCGTCTGCGGTCTGATCACGCCCTGGAACTGGCCGCTTTACCAGATCACAGCAAAAGTCGCCCCGGCACTGGCGGCCGGATGCACGGTGGTGCTCAAGCCCAGTGAGCTGTCACCGCTTAGCGCCCTGCTGTTTGCACAGGTGGTGCATGACGCGGGCCTGCCACCGGGGGTCTTCAACCTGGTGAACGGCAGCGGCCATATAGTCGGCGCGGCGATGGCCGCACACGCTGATATCGACATGATTTCGATCACCGGCTCAAACCGCGCAGGCACGCTGGTGGCACAGGCGGCCGCCCCGACGGCGAAGCGGGTCGGCCAGGAACTGGGCGGCAAATCGCCGAATATATTGCTTCCCGATGCGGACTTTACCAAAGCCGTCCCGGCCGGCGTGCTGGCGGCGCTGCGCAACGTCGGACAATCCTGCAGCGCCCCGACCCGCATGATCGTTCCGAAGGACCGACTGGCTGAAGTCGAAGCGCTGGCGGCCGCAACCGCCAACGCGATCATCGTTGGTGATCCGCAATCGCCGGAAACGGTACTCGGCCCGATTGCCAATCAAGCCCAGTTCAATCGCGTGCAGGCGATGATCGAGAACGGCCTGCACGAAGGCGCAAAGCTGCTTTGCGGCGGACTTGGACGCGTGCCCGGTTTTGAAAAGGGCTACTTCACCCGCCCGACAGTGTTCTCCGAGGTGGATAACGCCATGCGCATCGCCCAGGAGGAAATCTTCGGGCCGGTGTTGTGCATCATTGCCTATGAAACGATCGACGAGGCGGTGGCTATTGCGAACGATACGGTCTACGGGCTGGGCGCCCACGTCCAGTCACAGGACCTTGACCTGGCGCGCGCGGTGGCTTCTCGAATCCGCGCCGGGCAAGTGCTCCTGAATTACCCCGCCTGGAATCCCATGGCGCCCTTCGGTGGTTACAAGCGATCGGGAAATGGGCGTGAGTACGGCGTCTTCGGGCTTGAGGAATACCTGGAAACCAAGGCGATCGTCGGGTTCGGCTGATTGCCCTATGCCGTCGCCCCGAATGATTCAGTACGACGGTTGAATTCAAGAAAAGCAGGCCCCGTGGCGAGGGAGCTTGCTCCCGCTGGGTCGCGAAGCGGCCCCAAACCCTGCCGAATGCGGAATATCGGAATCACCTTGACCACCGATTCACGACTGCTGCGCAGCCGAGCGGGAGCAAGCTCCCTCGCCACGGGTTTGTCGATTGCCTCACAGGCGGCCGTCAACCCGCCTGTTCCGCCTCCAACCGCTTGAGCAACGCCTTGGCGGCCGCTTCGGATGAGGCGGGATTCTGCCCGGTGATCAGATGCCCGTCCTCGACCACATGGCTGCCCCAGTCCGCCCCTTTGGAATACTCGCCGCCCTTGGCCTTGAGCATGTCCTCGACCAGGAACGGGACCACTTGGGTCAGCCCCACCGCCTCTTCCTCGGAGTTGGTGAAACCGGTGACTTTTTTCCCCTTGACCACGGGCTGGCCGTCCGGGGCGTTGACGTTCTTGAATATTCCGGGCGCGTGGCAGACGGCCGCGATGGGTTTATTCGCTGCGTAAAACGCTTCGATGAGGGTCTTGGAGTCGGTGTCCTCGGCGAGATCCCAAAGGGGGCCATGACCGCCGGGATAAAACACCGCATCGAAGTCATAGGGATCGACCTCGCCCAGCGGCACGGTGTTGGCCAACGCCGCTTGGGCCTGGGTGTCGGCGCCGAAGCGACGGGTTGCATCAGTCTGGGCGTCCTCTTCATCGCTCTTGGGGTCCAGCGGTGGTTGCCCGCCCTTCGGCGACGCAAGCGTGACCGTGGCCTTGGCATCGACGAACACGTAATAGGGAGCGGCAAATTCTTCCAGCCAGAAGCCGGTTTTTTTGCCGGTGTCGCCCAACTGATCGTGAGATGTAAGGACCATTAGAATCTTCATGTGAACCTATCCTCCGCGCGGTGAATGGGCGACGTGGGTGCGCCCTGTAATAGTGTCAGAGGCTGCGTTGAGGGAGACGTTCAAGTGGGTGTAGGGAACGCCATGATTTCGTCATGTCCCATTTCCGCCCGCGGCGCAGGCCAAGCCACTACCAAAGCGCAACATCGTAGGTCAGGTAAAGACGATTACTGTCACGGCCCCTCGCAAAATCCGAGCGATAGACATAGTTGCGCAGTTTCACACCCAGCCCTTTGAAAGAGCCCTGCTGCACGACATAGGCCACTTCTGCATCACGCTCCCATTCCTTCACCGCGCTGTTGGACTTGCCATCGTCACCGCTGAGATAACGACTGGAAAACGTCAGGCCGGGAATGCCAAGGCGCGCGAAGTCGTAGCCGTAACCGAGCATCCAGGTCTTCTCGTCTTCCTCGATGAATTTGCCGATCCCGGCATTGCTGAAGGAATAGACCGTCGCCCCGCTGATATAAGGCAAACCCCCTTCCCCGCTGAGTTTCTGGTAGCCGGCGCTGAAGGTGTGGCCGACGACGGCATAGGACAGCATCCCGCTGAGCATGTCGTTATCGATGTTCCCGCCATAGGCCGAGCCGGAATCGGCGCTGTTGAAATAGCGCAAATCGCTGGTGAGAACCCCGGGGCCAAGCGGCAGGTCGTGCTGGATGCCAGCGAAGCTCTGTCGATAGAAGTTCTCCAGCTCGCCATAGAAGTAGCTCAGGCGCAGGGTCTTGCCCAGCTTGTAGTCGGCGCCCGCGTAGCTGAAGTCGCCTGACTGATCGCCACCATAACCGTCGGGCACGATCGGCATGCTGTCGCTTGAATCGCGCAGTTTGAAACGCTGCAGATGCCCGCCAGTCAGGCTGAGATTGTCGATGTCGCTGCTGTTGATCTGGGTCCCCTGGTAGGTCTGCGGCAACAGGCGCGCGTCGTTGTAGATCAGCAACGGGTTCTTCGGCAACAGGGTGCCGTGCTTGAGGGTGGTCTTGGCCACCCGGGCCTTGGCGGTCATGCCGGCGCTGGCAAACTCGTCGGCGGCGCGCCCGTCGTCATGCACCGATAGCAGGCCCGTGCCGCTGCGCCCGCGCCCGGAATCAAGCTTGACCCCCAGCAGGCCCAGGGCATCGACGCCGAAGCCGACGGTACCCGGGGTATAACCTGACTGGTAATCCAACAGGAAACCCTGGGCCCATTCGGTTCGCTCGCTCTTGGCGGTCCTCGCGGCCCGCGCGCTCATGCCATGTTCGTCGCGAAAGTTCTCGTTGAAGTAGACGTTGCGCAGTTGCAACTTCAACTTGCTGTCGTCGATGAAACCTTCGGCGCTGGCCGTGGACAGCGGCAACAGGCCGAGGATCGGAAACCAGGCCGCTCGGGTCAGGTAATTGCTCATGTCGGATTTCTCATTGTTGTTATTTGGCGCGCAGGCCAGCGCACCCCCCGAGTGGGGAGCGTCAGGCAAGCAACAAGGTTGTCGGGTGACTCAGGAGAACAGCGTCAGCGCCCCGGTCAGCAGGGCCAACGCGGTAATCACCAGGGAGGTGAGCACCGCCCATTTGAGGGTGGCTTTCTGGAAGTCGCCGAGGTCGCGGTCAACCATGCCCACCAGCAACAGGGTCGAGGCCACCAGCGGACTCATCAGGTGCACCGGCTGGCCTAGAATCGACGCCCGAGCGATTTCCACCGGATGAATGCCGTAGGCGGCAGCGGCGTTGGCGAGGATCGGCACCACACCGAAGTAGTAGGCATCGTTGGACAGCACGAAGGTCAGCGGCATGCTGGTAATCGCCACCACCAGCGGGAACAGATGGCCCCAGGATGGCGGGATCCAGTCGACCAGGGTCTGCGCCAGGGCATCGACCATTTTGGTCCCGGAGAAGATCCCGGCAAAAATGCCCGCCGCGAACACCAGCAAGACCACGGTCATGGCGTTGCCCGAATGAGCGAGGATGCGCTCCTTCTGGATATCCAGCTGCGGATAGTTGATCACCAGCGCCAGGACAAAACCGATCAGGAACAGGATCGCCGAATGCATGAGCCCCATCACCAGCGCGACCATCACCGCAATCACCAGCAGCAGGTTGACGTAGGCCAGCTTCGGACGCTTGTGCGGCGTGTCTTCAAGGATCGCCTTGATGTAGCAGTCGCCGCCACCGCTTTGCAGCTGGATATTGCCAATGCGCTTGCGCTCGGCGCGGCCCAGCAGGTACGCGGTGAACACCACCCAGGCGGCACCGCCGATCATGGTCGGCAGCAGCGGCACGAAATACTCGCCGGCATCCAGGCCCAACGCCGCGATGGCGCGGGTCGCCGGCCCACCCCAGGGCGTCATGCCGCTCATGATGCTCAGCGACAGCATCGAGACGGTCGCCAGGATCATCGGATTCATGCCGATGCGCTTGTACAGCGGCAGCATCGCGGCGCAGGTGATCATGTAGGTCGTCGTGCCGTCACCGTCCAGCGCCACCAGCAGCGACAACAGTGCGGTGCCCACGGCGATCTTCATCGGGTCGCCATTGACGCGTTTGAGAATCTTGCGGATCAGCGGGTCGAACAGGCCGGCGTCGATCATCAGGCCGAAAAACAGGATCGCGAACAGCAGCAGCGCCGCCGACGGCGCGACCATCTTCAGGCCGTCCAGCATCATCTTGCCGGTGGTTCCGCCAAACCCGCCCAGTATTGCGAAGACGATCGGCACGATTGTCAGGGCGACGATCGGCGACAGCCGTTTGGTCATTATCAGGAAGGTAAAGACCACCACCATGGCCAAGCCAAGTAAAGCGAGCATATGTCAGATCTCTTGTTGTTATTGAGTCGCTGATGCAATGACAAAAACGGCCTGGACTATCCGGCCAGGCGCCGGGAAACCGTGGCGTAGACGAAACCCGAGAAGAGCCGGCGGGCGGTGCGGACCACCGACGCACGGATGGTCTCACCCTTTTCGCCGGTGTAGGACAACACCACGTCGATGCCGCCGCTGGGGTGCTCGATGCGAACCCGCTGCAAGCGCGGCTCGCTGGCGCCGCCAAGCAGGTTGGCGGCGACGCTGCCGTCGGTCACGCACGCCGTCGCCAGGCCGATCGAGCCGGTAATCGCCAGCGCGCGGTGGCAGTTGTGCGGCATGAAGTAGCGCACTTGAATCGTCCCGCCGCTCTTGGCCGCGGAAACCAGCACCGGCTTGGGAATCACCTTGTCGCTGACGTCGCCCAGGCCCATCGCGAGCCCGGCTTTCAGTCGCAACGACTCCAGGCGTTGCAGGAAAGCCTTGTCGGCGTCCAGTTCGGCCGGACTCTCGTCGCCACGCTTGCCCAGTAGGCTGGCCTCGATGATCAGCATCGGCATGGCCATGTCGATACAAGTCACCGGGACGCCGTCGATCAGGTCAAGGGCTTTCCCGGTCGGGAAAAGTTTGCCGGTCTTGCTACCCGCGGCGTCAAGGAAGGTCAGTTGCACTGGCGCCGCCGTGCCGGGCACGCCATCGATGGCGGTGTCGCCCTCATAGCTGACCTTGCCTTGCGGAGTCTGCACCTCGGCGTTGACGAAGGTGCCGGTGTTGAGGTTGCGGATACGCACCCGGGTCAGCTCGCCTGTCGCCTTGACCAGGCCCTGCTCGATGGCGAACGGGCCGACGGCGCAGAGCATGTTGCCGCAGTTGGGTGCGGTATCGACCCGCCGCTGGGACACCATGACCTGCACAAACAGGTAATCCACATCGGCCTCCGGATGCAGTGAAGGACTGACGATCGCCACTTTGCTGGTTTGCGGGCTGCCACCGCCGATGCCATCGATTTCCAGCTCGTGACCGGAACCCATCAGGTTGAGCAGCAACTCGTCTCGTTCGGCGATCACCGCAGGCAAATCCCAGGCGAGAAAAACCGGACCTTTGGACGTGCCGCCACGCATGAGTACACAAGGAATTCGTTGCATGACCACTAACTCTTGTTGATCAATCTGGATAATTGATGTTCTGGACACAAGAGTGGCAGGGTTTAAAAAGTGATTCCAATGCAAAGATCGGAGCCATTATTGCGTTTCACAAAAGAATTATTCTACGATCCGGGGCGTGTCCACAGCCCCTTCCCAGCGAGATAAAACATGGAATATGAACTGCAGGACATCCGATCTTTCGTGAAAATCGCCGAACTGGGGAGTTTTCATGAGGCTGCCGATGCGCTGCATCTGTCCCAGCCAGCCCTGAGCCGGCGCATGAAAAAACTAGAGGAAGGCCTGGGAACGGCCCTGCTTGATCGCACCACGCGCAAGGTCAGCCTGACCAGCGTCGGGCGGGATTTCCTGCCCAAGGCGCGACGCCTGCTGGATGATTTCGACGACTCGATCCTCAACATCCGCGAGTTGGCGGAACGACAAATCGGCCGAGTGACCCTGGCCTGCATCCCGACGGCGGCGTTCTACTTCCTGCCTTCGGTGATCCGGCTCTACAACGAGCGCTACCCGAAAATCCGCATCCGCCTGCTGGACCTCAGCGCAAACGAAGGACTGGAGGCGGTACTGCGCGGCGAAGCCGATTTCGGCATCAACATGATGAGCGGCCAGCACCCGGACATCGAATTCGTGCCGCTGGTCAACGAACCCTTTGTATTGGCCTGTCGGCGCGACCATGAACTGGCAGGACGCAGCGCCGTGACCTGGTCGGAACTCAGCGACTATCGGTTGATCGGCGTCGGGCGCCTGAGCGGCAACCGCATGTTGCTCGATCACGCCTTGTCCGGCCTGAGCTGGCGTCCGCAGTGGTTCTATGAAGTGCAACACCTGTCCACCTCCCTCGGCCTGGTCGAGGCCGGCCTCGGGGTGTCGGCGATGCCCAGCCTGGCAATGCCTGCCGGGGACCATCCGACGCTGGTCAGCGTGCCGCTGATTGAACCCGTGGTGAACCGATCCCTGGGCCTGGTTTATCGACGAGGCGCTTCGCTATCGCCTGCCGCGGAGAAGTTCGTCTCGATCCTGCTGGAGCAGTGGCCGCAGTAGAGCGCTCTTTGCGCCGGCATTTAATTGGCAGCTGATTTATAGGCGCTCATCGTTGAGCGCTGTTGCGGCGATATCTTCAACTTCGCTTACGACTTTCTTTGATCGATGCTCCTCCAGCAACGTCCGCGGCAATACAAACCCTTCAAAACTGCGCTGGGTAATCGGGTTGTTGGCCTTCTCCGCTCCAATCCGATAACGCATCAACCCATCGGCGACAGCAAAAGTCAGGTCCACGCTGGTATCGGTTCTTCCATTGAGGTGGCCGCGGCTGAGCAGTCGAAACAGTGACCACGGCCCGCGATAGCTCAGACTGGCCGTGTTGCCGGTGCTGTGCACCAGGGTCAACTGGCTGCCATTTGTATTGCCCAGGCTGTTGGGCCATACCAGCCCGGTACGTTGTGGTGCGCCGTGCTGGTAAGGGATCAATTGACCGTCGACGCTGAGCATGCTGCTCAGGCGGGTCGCGCTCAGGGCCAGCGGTTCGATGGTGAGTTGCACCGCCAGGAGGCCGCGGTGGTTGAAGAAGGTGTCGCGGATGCGTTCGACCTTCTTGAGCTGTTCCATCACGTCGTTGCGCACCAGGTAGCCGCCGAGGCTGTCGGAGTACAGGGCGTCGAGGTTGTCATTGAGGAACACGTTCAGGTATTGGTTGTGGAACTGCTGCAGGCGCCCCTGCGGGCCGAAGAAGGCTTCGAAGTCTTCCAGCGAGGCGTCCTCGCCACTGGCCTTGAACGGGTAGCGGCCTGCCAGGCGGTCGCGGTAGAAGCTGTAGATTTCACTGTCCCAGCGTTTTTCCAGCTCACGCAAGGCGGCAATCACCAGTACCTGTGAGGTCTGGTCGGCGAGTTTCTTGACGTGCTGGTTCAGCGGTTCGGGCAGGCCCACGGCGACGCGTTGCAGGTTGGCAATCGGGTCAGCACCGTCCAGGGAGAAGCGGTTGAGTACGGTTTTCAGCGCCGCCTTACCGGGATCAGGGTTGTCGTGTACGGTTTTGGCGTAGTCGTAGACGGCGCTGACCGAGCGCAGGGTTTCTTCGTAATAGGACGGCTGCTCACCTCGCGCAGTGATCTGTTCCGCCAGGCTGGAGAACGCGCGCCGGATGCCGGCGGCTTGTTGCTGGCCGTCCGACACCTTGTCCAGCGAGAGCGGTGCTTGCCCTTCGACCAAGGGCACCGACGGGTAGATAACGCTGTTGTCGCGCAAGGTTTCCAGCAAGCGTCGCAGTGGTGCAGCCGGGCCGGTCACCTGTTCCAACACGGCCACGCCGTGGCTGAGGTCATCGAAGTCAGTCACCGCGAACTGGTTCAACGCCCGCCGCCAGCTGTCCACATAATCGGCGCTGTAGAGAGCCCGGATACGTTGGGTCAGCACTTTGCGGTCTTCATCGGAGTAGTCCAGGCGTTGGCGTTCTCCGAGCACCCACTGGTCGATCATGGCCAGCTCGATGATGCCTTCGGTGCCAGGCTCGAAGTAGTCCTTGAAGCCCTTGGCGGTGAGCATCGGCGGCAATTGCAGGCCGCTGCCCTCTTGATCGGTGTTCAGTGGACGGTAGACGATATCGAACGCGGGGCCGACCTCATTGCGTAGGTCCAGCGGGTGATGCAAACGCTCCAGGGCGTCCTGTTTCAGGCTCATGTAGACCCGTTCGGCCATGGGCAACTGGCGCAATTGCTGCTGCACCTGGGCAATGCGCTCACGGTATTGCGGCAGATCGGCATCGGCATATTTCAGCGCGTAGCCCAGGTGACCCATCAAGTCGGTCTGCAACTGACCCTGGCCCGGATAGGCGCGCTGCCATTGCTTGGCGACCCATTCTTCTACGATGGCCGGACGGCGGTTTTGCCGCTCTTCGAGCATGCGATAGACGCGCAAGGCCGCCAGTTGCTGATTGCTGCCGGAGGGCGCGGCGTTGATGGTATCCAGCACACCGCTGGCAATCGCCGGCAGGAAGCGTTTGGACAGCAGATTCAGATAGGCCTCATCCACCGTCGGGCCAATCGCCCGCCCCTGATACAGCCCCATATCCGACAGCAACGGCCACGCCTCACGGTAATCGCCATACACCTGCACCGCATCGCGGATCAGGTCCAGCGGGACCAGCAGATTGCGACCGGTGGGGTCGACCCTGGCGTCAATGTCTCGTCCACTGAAGTCCTGGCTCTTGGCCAAGACGCTGGCAGCCTTGTCGCGGTTGATGTTGAAGTACAACTGCCAAGTGCCGATGACAACCAGACAGCCCAAGGATGCGACGCTGAATCCGGCGATCAGCAACCGCCGCTTGCTGCGGGCCACCTTGATGTTGTCACCCGCCAGGCCCGCTTCGGGGTAGATCACCCGCTGGAACAGTTGCTGAGCAAAGTAGATGGCTGTGCCACCGGCTGGTTTGACTTCGGGTGGCGGTGGCGGCAGTTGATAGGCTTGCCCTGCTTCTTTGACGAAGGCATTGCTCAGGGTGCCCTGCTGCAACACGGAAGAGAAATACAGCCCGCGCACCAGCGCCGGTGTAGTGAAACGATCACTGCCGAGCATCTCACTGAGGAAGCCGAACAGGGCCGGACGCAAGCCCGCCATCTGATGCATCAGCGCCTGCAAGCGATCACGCTCATCCAATGTGCGCGACTCCCTGGTGCTATTGAAAACCTGTTCGCTCAGGCAGACGACAAAGGTTTGGTAATGGCGCGTCAGTTCGGCCAGCCAGGCATCAAAATCATCCACCGCGTCCAAGCTGAAGGTGAAGCCCAGCAGGTCTTCACGCCCGCTGCGTGACAACCGGGCGAAGAATTCTTCAAAGCCTTCCAGCAGGTCGAACTTGCTCAGCGTCACGTACACCGGCAAGCGCGTGCCCAATTGCCGGGTCAGCTCAAACAGCCGGGTGCGCAGCAGGTTGGCGTGAGCCTTGCGCTGCTCGGGACGTTGCGCCAATAAAGCCTGCACATCGATCACCAACACAACCCCGTTGAGTGCCCGACGGCTGCGATTGCGCGCCAGCCAGTCGAGCAGGTGCGACCAAAGGCGCGGGTGGGTGCCGGCGGGCAATACCGGTTTGACCTTGCCCTGTTGCTCGACGTTTTCAGCCGGTGAGTCCGGATGACTGAGGAACTCACCCGGAGGGTCAATCAACACTGCCTCGTCACCGATCCACCAATCCACCGGATAGGCCAGTTGCTCTTCCTGATGAGCCCTCACTCCGGCCTTGGTCACATGGGATAACGCAAAGCTCTGGTTAGAACGCGTGATCAGGCTGGTCTTGCCGGCATTTTTCTCGCCCAGCACCAGGTACCACGGCAGTTGATAGAGCGAACGGCGGCGCTCCATATTGTTCAGCAGGTTGCCCAGGCTGCAGTCCAGCGCACGCTCCTGCGCTTCTACATAAGGCAGGCAGGGGTCGGCTTGTAGGGCAACCTCATGTTGGCGTTCGAGCTGCAAACGCTGGTAACGATTGCGCACCCGCCACGCCCAGACCAGCAGCGGCGCTACGATCACCACCACACTGGCCGAGACCCGCATCGCTAACTCAACCAGCGGCTGGTGCTCACGCCAGGTCCACTGGGGTCCCAGCCGCCAGATGGCGATCAACAACAACGCCACGCCCAGCAGCACCAATACTGGCACCGCCTGGTTGAACTGACGCAGCACCGGCAGGCCCCAGCGTTTGAGGTAACCCCAGATCATCCCCATAAATCGCTCCTACTCCTTAACCGCTTTGATCAAATGACTGTCGTCGATGGGTTGCGCCACTTTCCGGTACAACTCCGGCTCCCAGCGCTGCGCCGTGGTATCGCGCATCAGCCGCGCAACGCTGGCGTAGAGATCGTCCGCCAGCCATGACAACCCTCGCGATGCCAGCAGGTCGGCGGCAATCACCGTGGCGTAGCTACGCTGGCGCGGGGCGTCAGGGGTGGCATGCAGTTCCTGCAGACGCAGCAGCACCCGCTCAACGCCTTCAGTGTTGAGTTGGGCGGCCAGTTCGTCGCGCAGGCTGGCGTAATCCTGCACCGGGCTACCGGTGGTTTGCGCCTGATCGGCGCCGCTGATCCAGGCCCGGGTCTGCGCATCCACAAACGGCGTGCCGTCGCTGAAGCACAGCTCCAGCAGGGCCGGCAGGCGACAGACAAACCGCTCGCAGGTCTGGCGGATGGCGTCGGCCACTTGCTCCATCGCCAGGCGCGAGGCGACGTGGGCGGCCAGGTAGCTGCCGCGCAGCCAGTACGGTGAAGCGCAGACGCTTTTTTCGAGGCGCAGCAGCAGGTTCGGGTCCAGAGCGTTATGGTTCAGCGCATCTTGGTAACCATCGACGATATCCTTGGGCACGGCCGTCAATTCGGTACGACGGTCGCGAGTGATGGGAGGTGCAGTGCGCAAATGCGACCACAGGCCGTAGCGTCGTAATTGGTAGCCGGTAGGGTCGTAGAGGTCCTGCTGATTGATCTGCTCGGCCATGTTCAATACGGCGCGGCGTTGTTCACGCTCGTTGCTGGGCGCTTGCGGTTTGGGGCTGGGGGGAAAAGCTGACTCCAGCACGCTGCCTGAGGTGGCCGTACGAGCAGGCGCGGTAGCTACAACCGGCTCGCTGTATTTGTCCAGCTGACGTTGCAACGCATCCAGCGGCGCCGGATCGAGCTTGGCGCTTTCGACACAGCGTTGCAGCTTGGCCAGGGCCAATCCAGCCGCGGCTTGATAGGCAGGCGCAAAACTGCTGCGCTCCAGGGTCGGCAACACCTGCCCAAGGTCGCTCAGCAGGCGCTGCACCTGCTTGCGCTTGTTCAGATAGCCGGTAGGGCCGGGCTTGGGGTGGGCACTGCCCCAATACTGTTCAACCATGCCGGTGACCAAACCCAGGGCATCGGCCCAATGCGCCCATTGGCGAGTTCGCAGCCAGACCACTTGCAGATGGGCAACGATGCGCCAATGCTTGCACTGGGTCGCCAGATATTGGCGGGAGGCTTCGTCGATATACGCCCAATCGATATCGCCTTCGCGCAGGCCACCGAGCTTGACCATTTCCTGGTCGATGGCCTGGTAGGTTTCATCCTCGACATCAAAATGGCCGGCGGCTTGCTCGGGATCGATGGGCGTCAACAGCAGCTTGACGGTGTCCGCCGGCACGTCGATCACCAGCGACATACTTGGCGCTCCTGCTCGATCAGTTCGCCCAGCCCTTGAGCGTCGAATACCAGGCCGTGCAGCCTGGGATAGTCGCTTTCAAGTCTCAGGCGTTGGCCGCCGCCCATGTTGCGCAACAGGGAAATCGCCTGCAGCCCGCGCCCGGCGTCGACCACTAGGCCCGCGTCGTCCAGGACCTGCCACTGATAGGCTGCGGAGACCGGGCGCTCATCCTTGAACAACTGAATGCGAATCTTGTTGGGCTTCGCCGGCTCATCCAGCACCAGCTGCAGGCGGGAGATCTTCGACTCGCAACTGATGGCCAGATAGGGCCGAGGCGGCAACGCGCCCAGGGCCGGGGCGGAAATCACCAAGCGGGGTTGTTGGTCGTTGTCCGGCTCCGGGAATGACGACAGCAGGAAACGCTGATCATCGGGTGGACGCTTGACTTCATTGCGTTGGACCAGATCGACAATCGGCAGCACCCGGCCCAGGGCACGTGGTGCCGCTGGTGCGTGATGAATGGGCGTACCAGCGGCCAAATCAAAACACTCCAGCCGCTTCAAGGGCGAGACGATGGCCGGGCAATCTTGAGTCGCTGCCTGCAAGTCCATGAACACAACAATCGTCAAGCAGAACCCTGACTTCCATCCCAACCGCTTGTTGCGCATCCATATCTCCTGATACCCGAAAGTTGCATTCTCCAACCTTACAAGCGTCACCCAAGTTCTAATTGATAGGCAAGTAAAGGCGACCGACTTTCCTTCCAAATTACAATTTAAAGAGCCGTCCGTCAGACGCAAGCCAAATAGTATGCCGGGAAATAAACCCACGTAGAAACTGCGACTTTTCCTACATCCACGGCTTATAGACTTTTTCCTACATGACAAACCTTTAAATAGGTGCTTTTAATAAGAGAATTTCACGAAAAGGACTTTCCCATGTCGAAAACTCAGGGTTCTGTCGCGCCCAAAGAGCGCATCAATATCAAATATGTCCCGGCCACAGGCGACCAGACAGCGGAAGTGGAACTACCGCTGAAGTTATTGATTACCGGAGACTTCAGAGGTCATGGCGAACTGACCGCCCTTGAGGATCGGCAATCCACCCGAATTGACAAAGACACTTTTAATGACGTGCTGAGCAAAGCAGAAGTATCCGTAGACATGACAGTTCCGTCTGTTTTGAACAACGACCATGACACCGATTTAAATGTGCAGCTGCGATTCAAAAACATCAACGACTTCGGCCCCGACGCCGTCGCCCGCCAAGTACCGGAATTGAATAAGTTGTTGGAATTACGCGAGGCCCTGATTGCACTCAAAGGCCCGATGGGCAATGTCCCGGCCTTCCGCAAACACCTGCAAAGTCTGCTGACCGATGAAACCGCCCGTCAGCGTCTGGCCAGCGAGCTGAACCTGGTGCTCGACGCGCCCAACAACTGATTTGAACGCCCTTCTCAACGGAGTATTTCCCATGCCCATGGAAAGCGCCGCCGCCCAAGTATTGGTGGCTGACGAAACCCCGTCATTGCTCGACCAACTGCTGGCCAACACCACTATCCGGCCCTCGCAGGAAGGCTACGCGGTCGCCCGCCAAGGCGTGGCCGCGTTCATCTGCGAGATTCTGCAAAGCGGTGATCACCAGCAACCGGTGAACAAGCACCGGGTTGACCAGATGATTGCCGAAATCGACCGCGCCTTGAGCAAGCAAATGGATTTAATCCTGCACCAGCCGCAGTTCCAGCAACTGGAGTCGGCGTGGCGTGGGCTGAAGCTGCTGGTGGATCGCACCGATTTTCGCGAGAACATCAAGCTGGAGGTGTTGCACGTCACCAAGGAAGAACTGCTTGACGACTTCGACAACGCCGGTGACATCACCCGCAGCGGCTTGTACAAGCACGCCTACACCGCCGGCTACGGCCAGTTCGGTGGTGAGCCGATCGCGGCGATGATTGGCAATTACACCTTCGGCCCGTCGTCCCCGGACATGAAGCTGTTGAGCTACGTCGCCTCCGTGGGGGCCATGGCCCATGCACCGTTCGTGATGGCTGCCGGCCCTGAGTTCTTCAACCTCAAGAGCTATCAGGATCTGCCGTCGCTCAAGGAAGTCAGCGATATCTTTGAAGGCCCCGGCCACACCAAATGGCGCAGCCTGCGCGAGATGGAAGACTCCAAATACATTGCCGCAACGCTGCCGCGCTTTTTGCTGCGCTCGCCGTACGACGGGCTGGAGAACCCGATTCGCAGCTTCGGCTACAACGAAGCCGTCGATGGCAACCACGATAACTACCTATGGGGCAACACCGCGTTCCTGATGGCCTCACGCATCACCGACAGTTTCGCCCGCTACCGCTGGTGCCCGAACATCATCGGCCCACAATCCGGCGGCGCGGTGGACGACCTGCCGGTGCACCTGTACGAATCCCTCGGCCAACTGCAGGCCAAGATCCCCACCGAAGTGCTGATTTCCGACCGCAAGGAATTCGAGCTGGCCGAAGCCGGCTTCATCCCGCTGACCATGCGCAAGGACAGCGACAACGCGGCGTTCTTCTCCGCCAACTCGGTGCAAAAACCGAAGAACTTCCCCAAGACCCGCGAAGGCCAGGAAGCGCAGACCAACTACAAGCTCGGCACCCAGTTGCCGTACCTGTTCATCGTCAACCGCCTGGCCCACTACATCAAGGTGCTGCAACGCGAACAGATCGGCAGTTGGAAGGAACGCCAGGACCTGGAGCGCGAACTCAACACCTGGCTCAAGCAGTACATCGCCGATCAGGAAAACCCTTCCTCCGATGTACGCAGCCGTCGCCCTTTGCGGGCCGCACAAATCGTCGTGCAGGACGTGGCCGGCGACCCGGGCTGGTACCAGGTGTCGTTGGCGGTGCGCCCGCACTTCAAGTACATGGGCGCCAACTTCGAGATCTCGCTGGTCGGTCGGCTGGAGACTCAATAAGTGGGCGGCAGCCTGTTCGAACGCCTGGAACCCGATGCACCGCGCCACCACCCTGGCCGCGCGGATGAGCAGGCGCGCCAGCGCGTCGAGGCGATCAAACGACACTTGGAACAGGTGCTCAACTCACGTCAGGGCTGCTCGCAAAGCAGCCCTGAACTGGGCCTGCGCGATTTCAACGGCGTCACCCAGGCCAGCAGTGATCTGGTGGTGGCCATCAGCGCCGATATCCGGCGCTCGGTGGCGGCGTTTGAACCGCGCATCAAGGTCACGGGCGTGCGCTATCAGCCCGATCCGGACGTGCCGCTGGAGCTGAACTTTCGCCTCGATTGCCAGGTGCGGGTCAACCACAAGGAAGAACAGGTGCAGATCGAGGTGGCCATGCATGGCCACGACGGCTACACCCGAGTGAGATGAGGATGCGATGGACTTGAAACAACGCTTTGCCGAGGAGCTGCGCTACCTGCGCGAACTCGGCCGCGAGTTCGCCGAGGACAACCCGCAGCTGGCGCAGTTTCTCGGCGATCAGGCCGGCGATCCGGATGTGGAGCGGCTGCTGGAGGGTTTTGCCTTCCTCACCGCCAAACTCGGCATGAAGATCGACGACGATTTGCCGGAGCTGACCCGTCCGCTGTTGCAGATGCTTTGGCCCAACTACCTGCGGCCCCTGCCCAGCGCGACCATCATTCGCTTTGCACCACTGCCCGATGCGATCAGCCAACGCCAGACAATTCCCAAGGGCACGCCGTTGTTTGCAAAACCGGTGGATGGTATCTCCTGCGAGTTTCGCACCTGCACCGACGTTAATCTGTACCCGTTGGCGTTGCAGGCCGTCAGCGATGCCCACAGCCGCGAAGCCTCGACGCTGCGCATCGACCTCAACGTATTGACCCAACAACCACTCGACAGCCTTGAGTGCGATCAGTTGGATTTTCACCTCGGCGGCGACAATGCCACCGCACTGACGCTGTACCTGTGGCTGGCCCACTACCTCAAAAGCTTCACGCTGTACGTCGACAACACGCCTTATCGCCTGAACCCCGACGAGCTGGGCTTTCCCGGTTTCACCCCCGACGAGGCACTGCTGCCCTACCCGCGCAACGTGTTCGATGGCTATCGGATCCTGCAGGAATACTTTGTGTTCCCACAGCGATTCCACTTTTTCAGCCTGACCCGGCTTGCCAAGGTCTGGCCGGCCGTCAGTGCTGGACAGATTCGCTTCGAATTTCATTTCTCCCGACCGATGCCGGCCAATACGCACCTGCGCACAACAGACCTTCACTTGTTCTGTGCGCCGGCGGTCAACCTGTTCCGTCACGATGCCAACCCGATAGCCCTGGACGGCCGCAGCCCGGAACAGCGGATCAGCCCCAGCGGCAATCACCCGCAGGCCTATGAAATTTTCAGCGTCGACGACGTGGCCGGCTGGGATGCCGCCGACAAGGAGCGCAAGGGCGATCCGTTGCGGCGCTTTACCCCGTTCGAGTCGTTCCAGCATGAAATCGAACATGCACGGGGCCGCACCGCGCTGTACTTTCGCACGCATATCGAAGAATCCCATGGCCGCGAGGGCTTGCGTCATCGCATCGCCTTCGTGCGCGGCGATGAAAGCTTGTACATCGGCGAACATGAAACAGCGTCCATCGAACTGACCTGCACCAATCGCGATCTGCCCCAACTTCTGGGCGTGGGGGATGTATCACTGTCCACCGAAGTCACGCCGTCGTTTGCCACCTACACCAACCTGATCGCACCGACTCGCAGCTATCGGCCCGTGCTGGACAGCAGCCTGCACTGGACGCTGATTTCCAACCTGTCGCTGAACTACCTGTCGCTGCTGTCGGCCGAGCCGCTGAAGGCGGTGATCCGCGCCTATGACTTTGCCGCCCTGCACGATCTGCAACAGGCCCGTGCCACCCGCAAGCGCCTCAATGGCATCCAGGATGCGGTGACCACCCCCATCGACTGGCTGATGAAAGGCCAGCCGGTGCGCGGTGTGCAGACCCGCTTGCAACTGGACCAGAACGCTTTTCTCTGCGAGGGCGAGCTGTACCTGTTCGCCAGCGTGCTTTCGCACTTCTTCGCCCTGTACGCGAGCATCAATTCCTTCCATCGCCTGGAAGTGATCAATACCACCAACAACGAGCGTTATGAATGGCCACTGTTGACCGGCAGACAACCCGTGATCTAGCCGATGTGCTGCTGGCCGACGCGCGAAACTACTCGTTTCACCGTCTGCTGGAGCATTTGCACGCTTTGCATGGTGATGACTTGGAGGCGCAGCCCTTGAGTGCTGCGGCGCACCGTCGGGTACGCCTGCAAAGCCATGCGGGGTTGGGCTTTCCGGCTTCCGACGTGGTATTGGCCGCGCGGGTGGAAGAGGATGGCGAAGAAGTGCGCTACCGCTTGCAGACCAGTTTCTTCGGCCTGCACGGCACCGACTCGCCGCTGCCCGGTTATTACCTGGATCGCCTGGCCTACGAACAGGCCCAGGAGCGCGGGATTCGCCCAGCGTTTATGGATTTCTTCAATCACCGTTTGCTGACCCTCCTGCACAGCAGCTGGCGCAAGTACCGCTACTACATTCGCTTTCAGGCCGAGGCCAGCGACCGGTTTTCGCGTTATGTATTTTCCCTGATCGGGTTGAACGACAACGACCTACGCGGCGCCACACCACTGCCTTGGGGCCGTCTGCTGAGTTTTGCCGGCCTGATCGCCAGCCGCAGCCGCTCACCCTCGGTGGTGTCCGGCATTGTTGAACATTGCTTCGACCTGCATGGTGTGTACATCCGTGAATTCGAGGCGCGTTCGGTGAGCTTGCCGCAGCGTCAGCGTATGGCGTTGGGCAAGGCCAACGGCACCTTGGGCAACGACTTTGTGGTGGGTGACCGCAGCAAGACCCGCGCCAGCAAGTTCACCCTGGTAATTCCGAATCTGACTCAGGCGTGCTTTCGGCAGTTTTTGCCCAGCGGCGAGCAGTTCGGGCGGTTGCGCCAGTTGATAGATTTTCTGCTGCGCGATGCCACCGCCTACGACCTGGAACTGGGGTTGCGCGAAGAAGATGTCCCGCCCTTCAACCTGCTCCGCGACAGCGGCAGTCACTTGGGCTGGACCAGCTTCATCCAACACCAGGAACAACGTCTTCCCGCCGTGGTGCGGATTCGGGGGCGCGCATGAAGCTGAGCCTGGTTATCAGCAATCCTGCACAGCTGTTGCACGGCTATCTGCCCGCTCATCAATTTGGCCCACAGGGCGGCAGCATCGGCAGTGCCGCGGTGGATTGGCGCCTGGAAGATCGCCACAACAGCGTGCGGCCCAACCACTGCGACATCCGTGTCATCGAAGGACGGTTCTGCGTGATCGACCGCAGCGGCAGAACCTACGTCAACGGTCACGACCTGCCGCTTGAGCGTCATGTTGCAATAAGCCTCAACGACGGTGATCGGTTGCAGATCGGTGCGTATAAGGTCGCGGTTCAGCTGGGTGAGCACACCCCAGGACAGCATTCGCTCGATGAGCTTCTCGGCGGCCACCCCGAGGGCATGTACGTGTGGCGCCAGGAAGACCTGCCGAGTCGGCCGCCGACGGATAGACGACCAGCCACTTGCTCAGAATTCGAGCGCCTTTGCCAAGCCGTGGATTTATCCGAGCAAGGCGACCCGCTGCGAGCGATGAATGAAACGCCGCCACCCGAACCGCTGGCTGACCGTTGCGCGCCTGCACCCAAGCGCACCGTCAGCCTGTTCAGCACCCTGCGCCTGGGCACCCTGTTGCTCGCCTGCATGACCCTCGGCGGCTGCACCATGCTCGGCAAAATCGGCCAGGTGATCTGGACGCCGTCGATCCCAGTCGGCGGCCCCGACGACCTGCCCAGTCGCTACTCCCTGAGCCTGCACGCCAGCGACGACGTCAACCCACGCCTGACCAGCACCGGCACTGCACCGGATGAAGGCGCGAGCCGTTCGCCTTACACCCTCCACGTGCAAGCCACCAGCCCCCAAGCGCTGACGGACAAGGTGCAAACCCTGCTCAATCACCTCTACGAAAACGTGCCGGCCCAGTCGCCACTGAGCGAAGAACTAACGCCCCTCGTGCCGATGTCGCCCGTAGAAGACACGCTGCTGGGCGACTACGACGCCCAAGACGTGCGCCTGACCACCCCCTGGGGCAACCCGGCCATGCAGCACGTCGCCACGCCGATCGCCTTCAAGGTTTTACAGTTGACCGACGATTCGCTGCTGGTCAACGCAAGCCCCCAAGCCATGGCCGAGGACCTGAAAAAGACCTTGGGCAGCACCTACATCCGCGCCGACGACTACCTGCTCCAGCCCGGACAATTCAAGTTCGTCGATCTGCGCGCCCTGGATGAAGACACCCGCTTTATCGCGGTGATCGCCAACTACCACAGCAGCGAGGTCGGCCAGTGGAAACAGCGTCTTCGCGTCGAGCCCAAGGGCCGCCAGTACGCCGTGCTGGTGCAGTTGGATGCCGCCCAGGTCAGCCTCAAGGGAGAAACCCGATGACGCCCTTTCCAGCCGCTATTGCCCAGAGTAATTACCGATGAGTTCACGCAACCCCGTCATCTGGCATGAAGGTCTGTTCGTCAAGCCCCAGCACTTCCAGCAACAGGCCCGCGCCGCCGAAGCCGCCGTGCACCAGCGCTTGCACAGCCTGAACGACGCCCTCCATGGCTTCAGCGAGCTGGCGTTGAACGACGAGTACCTGAGCTTCGGCAAAATCGCCATTACCCGGGCACGCGGGATCATGCCTGACGGCAGTGTCTTCGACATTCCCCACGACCTGGCACCGCCCTCCCCGCTGGAGATCGCTGACGGCAGCGCCGTCGGCCAAATCGTCTACCTGGCCCTGCCGCTGCGCTCCAGCGGCGCACTCGAAGTGCGCTGGCCCGACCAGTACGGCAACAGCCGCTACATCGCCCGCCGGGAAGAAGTTCGTGATACCCACAGCGATGACGGCGATCAGGTCGGCATGGACCTGGCCGTGCCCAACCTGCAATTGATGCTCGAACGCAGCGACCGCAGTGCCTTCACCGGCGTCGCCCTGGGCAAGATCAAAGACAAGCGCCCGGATGGCAGCCTGGTGATGGACGAGCATTTCTACCCCACCAGCCTGTCCCTGCAAGCGGTGCCGGCGCTGCATGGCTATCTCGGTGAGGTGGCCGGGTTGATGCGCGAGCGAGCTAAAAATCTGGCCCAGCGTATCGGTTCACCGGGTCAGTCGGGGGTGGCTGACGTCAGCGACTTCAACCTGCTGCAAACCCTCAATCGCTTGTTCCCGTTGTTCCAGCACCTGGCCCGCCAACGTCAGGTTCACCCGGAACGGCTTTACATCGCACTGGCCCAGGCCTGCGGCGAACTGGTGACCTTCACCGATGAAGGTCACCTGCCCCAGGAATACCCGGCCTACCAGCACGACAACCTGCGCGAATCCTTCCAGCTTCTGGAACACACCCTGCGCCGTGCCCTGGGCACCGTGCTGCAACCGCGCGCGGTTTCGCTGCCGATTGTCGTTCAACAGTACGGCGTACGCACCGCTGCGTTGAACGACAAGTGCCTGCTGGACAACGCCGAATTCATCCTTGCCGTGCGCGCCGAACTGCCGGCGGAGACCCTGTGTCAGCAACTGCCCAAGCAGATCAAGATCACCTCCACCGAAGGGCTGGAGCAACTGGTCAGCCTGCAACTATCGGGTATTCCACTACGGCCGCTGCCGGTGGCGCCGCGGCACCTGCCGTTCCATGCCGGCTTCAGCTATTTCGAACTCGACCGCCACCATTCCGCCTGGCAAAGCCTGAGCAGCGGCAGCGGGTTTGGTTTTCATATCGCCGGCGAATTCCCGGAGCTGGAGTTGCAGTTCTGGGCGATCAGGAGTGAGAGAAATGAATGAAGCAACGTCCACCGAAACCACGCCACCTGCGAATACCAATCAGCTCTTGGGTTATTTGCAACAGGCGACCGGCAGCAAAGAACCTGAACCCGTTGAAGAGCAGGCCAAGCCAAAGCCACCCGTGCTGCTCGCCGACCCTGAATTCGACATCCGCGGCGCGGCCTGGAACCCGTTGTGCGATGCCGCCACGCCGCTGATCGGCCTGGTCATCCGCCTACGCCGTCTGGACCAGCACGACGACGTGCCCGCGCTGTACAAAAGCGTCAGCAACCAGATCACCACGATCATGGAAGAAGTCAGTCAGCTCGACTACGACGCCGGCATGCTCAAGGCCTACTCCTACAGCCTGTGCCTATTGATTGACGAGGTGGTCATGCGCACCACCTGGGGCAGGCTCTCCAGCTGGAGCGCACGCTCGTTGCTCAGCCAGTTCCACGGCGAAACCCAAGGCGGCGAAAGATTTTTCACCGTGATGAACAACATGATCCTCGAAGCGCCCCGGTATCAGCATGTGCTGGAGTTCATGTACCAGTGCCTGGTCTCCGGTCTCAAGGGCAAATACGGCGCCCATACCAAGGGCGATGAAGAAATACAGAAGATCATTACCCAACTGCACGGCCTGTTGCGCCCCTTGCGCGGCGAAACACCCAAGCGCCTGACCGACCCGCTGAAAAACGTCGCCCCTCGCAACTACCGGATCAAGCGCGCCTGGCCGTTGTGGATGCCATGGGCATTGGCCGCTGTCGTGCTGACTTGCGCCTACACGATCTATTCCATGCGCCTGAACCGCATCACCCAGGAAGTGCTCGCCTCCCTGGAACGGATTCTCAACCTGTAACCGATTTTCAGCGCGCTCATCCGAGCGCCTGCAAAGCCATGGCCGGTTGGCCATAACCCGCGACCTCATGGGGTCGTTCATTGATCGCGACAAGGAGTTTGTCATGCCAACACCTGCGTACATCAGCATCCACGGCCAGAGTCAGGGCCACATCACCAAGGGTGCGTTCACCGCCGACTCGGTGGGCAACGTCTATGTGGAAGGCCACGAAGACGAAATCCTAGCCCAGGAAATCGACCATCAGATCACCACGCCTACCGACCCGCAAAGCGGTCAGCCTGCCGGCCAGCGCGTGCATAAACCGCTGATTTTTACCAGCGCCCTGAGCAAAGCCTCGCCCATGCTCTACCAGGCACTGGCCACCGGCGAAATGCTGCCAACCGTTGAAGTGAAGTGGTTCCGCACCTCGGGCGACGGCAAGCAGGAGCACTTCTTCACCACCAAGCTCGAAGACGCCACTGTCGTCGAAATCCACACCGTGCTGCCCCATGCGCAGGACAGCGACAACGCCAACTACACCCAACTGATCAAGACCAGCCTGGCTTATCGCAAGGTCAGTTGGAGCCATGTGGTGGCCGGTACCGAAGCTTCGGATGACTGGCGCAAGCCGGCTTAAGCGCCAACCGACACGTTTCGCCGCACAGGCGGCGGAGTGTTCACTGAATCAATATTTATGAGGAGGCCCTATGCCTGCCGTCGTTCTGGTCGGTCACGACCATGATTGCCCATTGTGTGGACCCACCACTGTGGAAAGTGGATCGGAGAATTTCAAAGTCAATGGGCGAGCCATCGCCCGTGTTGGCGACACGCTCAGCTGCGGCGCCGTGATCACCAGCGGCTCGCCCTTGATGACCGTCAATGGGCAGCCAGTAGCCCGTGTCGGCGATACCACCGATCACGATGGAAAATTGGAAAACGGTGATATCAGCTGGTTGATCGACTGACATTTACACTCTCGACAAGGAGGCCCCATGCCCCGTCAAAGCGACCTTCGCTACACCTTCGAACCGCTGCGGGGCGATCCCTTCGAAGTGGTTTCTTTCACCCTTGAAGAAGGCCTCTCCCAGCCGTTCAAACTGGAACTGGAACTGGTCAGCCACCACCCGGCTATCGACTTCTTCCGCATGCTCGATCTGGCCGCGTTATTTACCATTTGGCGCAACGACACCCCGGTGCGCTACGTCCACGGTTTGGTCAGCCTGTTCCAACAGGGCGACACCGGCTTTCGCCGCACCCGCTACAGCGCCGTAGTCGAACCGACATTGGCGCGTTTCAATCTGCGTTCCAACTGGCGTATTTTTCAGGGCCAGACGGTGCCCGACATCATCACCAGCGTGCTGGCGGAGCAAAAGCTGACCGACATCCGCACTGAAATCTGCTTCGAGCACCAACCCCGCGAATACTGCGTACAGGCCGGCGAAACAGACCTCGATTTCATCACCCGCCTCGCCGCCGAAGAAGGCTTGGTCTACACCTTCGAACACCGGGCCGACGGCCATACGCTGTGGCTCACCGACCGCGTCGGCGGCCTCGGCACCATCGGTACTCACACCGATTGCCCAGTGACTTACCAATCGATGAGTGGCGGCGACGCCCTGGAACCGGCACTGACCCGCTTCCACTACACCGAACAAGTACGCACTGCCGTGCAGGTACAGCGCGACTACACCTTCACCCACCCGCGCTACAACCAGCAGCACACCGCCACCGGCAACCAGGACCTGAACAACCAGCACAAAGACTACGAACGCTACGACTACCCCGGGCGCTATAAGCGCGACATCGCCGGCAAGCCCTTCACCAAGACCCGCCTGGCGGCGCTGCGCAACGACGCCAAGCTGGCCCATGTGGAAGGCGACGATGAACGCCTGCAACCGGGATTGGCGTTCGACCTCAACGATCATCCCCGTGAGGACTTCAATGATCGCTGGCGCACCATTGCCATCAAGCATGAAGGCAAACAGCACACCAGCTTGCAGGACGAATCGTTTGGGAGCGGCCTCGGTACCTCTTACACGTTGAAGGCCAGCGCCATCCGCTGGACCTCGGATTGGAAAGCACCGCTGCGCGACAAACCCTGCATCGACGGCCCGCAGATCGCCACAGTGGTCGGGCCGCCGGGAGAAGAGATTTATTGCGATGAATGGGGCCGGGTCAAGGTGCAGTTCCCGTGGGATCGTTCGGATAAAAACAACGACCAGAGTTCGTGCTGGATTCGAGTGGCCCAAGGCTGGGCCGGTGCGACCTGGGGTGCCATGGCCGTGCCTCGGATAAATCAGGAACTGATCATCAGCTTTTTGGATGGCGATCCTGACCAACCGATCGCCACGGGACGGACCTACCGCCAAACCAATTTACCGCCGTACGAGCTGCCCAAACACAAAACGCGGATGACCATCAAAAGCCGCACCCATAAGGGTTCTGGCTTCAATGAGCTGCGTTTTGAGGATGAGCTGGGCCACCAGGAAGTGTTCATCCACGCCGAGAAAGACAAGAACGTCCACATCAAAAACAACAACGGCATCTTCGTCGGCAACGACCGTAAGGAACGGGTTGAGCACAACGAAACCGTGTCCATCGGCGACCACCGCACCGAGGACGTCGGCCAGAACGAAACCATCAGCATCGGTGCCAATCGCAGCGTGACCATCGGCGGCAACAAGGCCGAGACCATCAAGCTGGCTAAAGCAGAAACCATTGGTTTGGCCAAGGCGCTGACCATTGGCGCGGCGTACCAGACCAGCGTCGGCGCCGCCATGAACACCACCGTGGGCCTGAGCCAGAGCGAGCAGATCGGCATCCACAAATCAGTGGCGGTGGGCAAGACATTCACCATCGACGCCGGGGATGAATTCAAGGTCACGGTGGGCAAATCCACGCTGGTGATGAAGTCCGACGGCACCGTGCTGATCAACGGCCGTACCTTCGATTTCAGCGCCAGCGGCGCCGTGCAGATCAACGGCAAAGACGTCGATATCAACTGAGGGGCGGACATGGAGTTTCGTAATCTGACGCCCTTCGATGCGTTGTGCTTTAGCGCGCTGGGCATGGACGATCAAGAGTACCCGGTGCTGGTCATGAAAGTGGGCTATCGGTTGTTGCCTATAGACGGGCAACCGGGGCAATTTCGCGCCGAAGTGATGGATGAGGATCCACTGGCGCTGTGCACCGCTGATCGCTACTACGGCGAGGAAGGGTCAAGCAGCGTCTGCGAGGAAAGCGACCTGGCGCCGTTCAAACCTCGTTGTGATGTGATCGTGGTCGGCAATGCCTATGCGCCCCAAGGCCAACCGACCGCACGCTGGACTGCTGGCCTGCGCATCAGTGCGCCAGTGCCACCACTGCCCCATGTGGACGTGCCGCTGCCGACGCCGCTGAGCCCCGGCGAACGGTTAACCGAGTATCAACTGGCCGCGTGGCAAACCGCCCGGCAAGAAGCTTTTAAGCGCCGGGCCGAAGCGCCGACACGCCATAACTTGTTGGACAAGTACCTGAAATTCACTGGCCCTCGGCAGTTCAACCACAGCCTGTTTGGTGGCTGGCAACTGACCGAACCGCAACCGGCCACCTTGGTGTCTCTGCGCTGGGAATATGCCTTCGGGGGCAGCAGCGTAGTCATCAACCCCGAACATGCGGTTGATGAAAACACGCCACCCTACCTGCTCAACGAGGTGTGCTACAGCAACCCGCTGGGCCGGGGCTGGATCGAAAAGCGCCAGGAAGATCTGGGCTATCAACTGGACAAACCACTACGCGAATTGCCTGCGCCGCAGATCGAACTCATCGACCAACCGGTGTGGCGCCTCGAGCGGGCCAAACATCCCGAGGGCGAACTCGACGCCAACGGCATGGCGCAGGTCGCGGCCAGCTACAAAAATCAGCCCGCCGGATTTGGCGTGGTGGGCCGTACCTGGGCTCCGCGCCTGCCCTTGGCCGGGTGCTATGACGAAACCTGGCAGCGCGAACGCTGGCCGGGCTTGCCACGGGATTTCGACTTTGCCTACTGGAACGGCGCGCCGATCGACCAACAGATCGAATTCCCGCCGCCTGTGTTTCGCCTGGAACTGTCCAACCTGACTGATCCGACGCTAACGCCCGACGGCACGTTGTGCGTCGAACTGCCCGGCCACCGCCCCTTTGTACTGTTGCGCCTACGCAACGGCGCCATGCTGCCGCTGCCCATGCTCACCGACACCCTACGCATCGACACCGAAGCCATGACCTTGGCGCTGACCCACCGCATCAGCCTGCCCAACCACCTGGGCATCCGCGTCCTTGAAGCGCGCTTCGAGACCGATCCGAGCGCACCGCTGATCAAGCGCACAGCCAAGGAGGTGCTCTGACATGGCCGATAACGTGATCGCCCGCCAGCAGGACAAATGGAAGGTCATCAGCATCGTCCCGGATGTATGCAAAACCCCGATGGGCAGCGCCATCCCGCCCGTGCCTTACCCGGTGACTGCCGAACTGAAAACTGCCACCGGCGTGGCCAAGTCGGTAAGGGCCAACGGTAAACCGCTGGTGGTGTTCAACAAAAGCCTGGTGCCCAGCACCAACGGCGATGGTGCTGGCGCCGCTAAAGGCATCAAGAGCAACACCGTGGGCGGCAAGTGCTACCCGTTGGCGAAGAGCAGCAGCGTCCGCGCCGAAGGCAAATTGTTGGTGCGTCATGGCGACATGTTCTGGATGAACGGGAGCTAGTCCATGACCGAGCCACTAAACATCAGCATCAACAAATCCTTCGTGCCTTATGGCGGAAAGGTCTTCGCTAGTTTTGAGAACGGCTGGGGCGTGACTGTTCAGGTCTATGAAGGAGAGACGCTTCTGACCCAGCAGGAAATGACCTATGCCGAGTATGTGGCGTTGCAGAAAGAAGCACTGCCTGTTCCGCTGCCAGACTACCCTGACCCACGCCTGAATAGAACTCCCGGTGGGACGAACGCAAACGGCAATACCATCGGCCGAGTAGTAGGAGAGACAGCACCCGCTACGGTCCCCGCCTCGCAGGCCAATCCGCCGATAAAGGCCGAAACGGATACAGAAAAAGGCTGGTGGAATAGCGCAAGCCCGTGGGTTCACGGCGGCTTCGATGTGTTGGGCTTCGTGCCTGGAGTGGGGGTTATCCCGGATCTGATCAACGCCGGGATCTATGCGGCTGAGGGTGATGCGATCAATGCAGGCCTGTCTGCGACAGCAGCTATACCCTTTGCCGGAGATGCAATAAAAGGAAGTTTGCTAATAGCAAAGGCGGGAAAAAAAACAGGCGTGCCCGCACAAAAAATCAACGTCGCAGGCACCGCAAAAAAAGATACGAACGGAGGGAAAGTTTTCGGTAATGAAAAATGCCTACTACGCCCATATCGACCAAACAAATGTGCCAAAGGATTAGCAGGACACCACGTTGTACCTGATCGTGCATTCAGATTGGGAGGGCGCGAAAAGAAAATACGAAATCAAATACCCGGCGGACTCTCTGAAGCAGAAGGTCTGGTTATTTGCGTGAACCCAACTCAGCACAACAAAATTCACAGTTTTTACGACAAGGCTGAAACAGTTCTTGGTCTTTCAAAAACCCCCCAAGGCACTGCAAGTCTGTTGGAACTTGAAATATTGGGTTCGGGAGCGGCCTCAAAATTCACAGGATGCAATAAGGGCTTGCTTCAAGCTCAACTTCGTGCATACCACGAACTTCAAGAGCTGGACCACAGCTTCAAAGTGCGCGCTGACAAAAATGGAAATCTAGCACGCAAATCGCCTCCAGGTTCACTGGGAAAGCTCTCAAATGGTGAGTTTTAAATCATGAAAAAACATTCAAAAAACGACATTATAATGACCACAGGCTGTGCAATAAACAAAGACATGTACTACATGTCCTGCTCCTTTAGTGACTTTTCCATAGACGAGTCATACTCAAGACTCTTTTTTTACCAGCATAAAACCAAGGACAAATGGTTCTACCATGACAGACCCGAATGGCGAGTGGTTTCAACCTGCTTTCAACCCGAAACTAACGATAAGCCACGGATGGTATATGCATTAAGCGAAGAAGGAGACGTGGAGATATTGAGTAGGGCAAAAACAACAATAGACAAAATCAAAGACGCCGGGCTTCTGCCAACAAGCATGCTTTACGGATACGTCAACAAGATAAAATACATAGATGGTGCTCTTTATGTTTGTGGACACCAGTGCCAAATTTATAGAAAAACCTTCACCAATTGGGAGCATATCGACCATGATATTCTCCAAGTCACTCCATCGCCGACCGAAGCCGAAAATCTTACTATAGAAGATAAATTCAATCTGTACATAAATCACGTCACCAGTCTTTCTGATATAACCGGAAGCAGCAAAGACAACATATATACCGTAGGAACCACCGGGTTCATTGCTCATTACAACGGAGGAATGTGGAATAAACTAAAACAAATCACTGCGGCCGACCTGCACGCCATATACATAGACAAAAACAATATGTCATGGATAGTCGGGAGCCGAGGAACCATATTATCCGGCAACCACATCATAGGATTTAGAGCAATAACAAGAAAAACGCTTGATGTGGATTTCCATGCAATTACCGAGTTCAATGGCAGTTTCTATATCGGTGCCAGCGATGGCATTTATAGAATGACAAACCTAAACATTGAAAAAGAACCGATAACAGCCCAACATGTTTCCTCAGTAGATTCAACCGACGGCGTGCTCTGGGCTCTCTCGGCATACAAATTAATACGCTTCGATGGCAGTATCTGGGAAGAGTTCAAACATATCGATAACTAACCTCGCACAAAAAAATAGCCAAAACCGTACCCATAAAGGCCCACTAGAGCCTCGATGAAATGCACGGCTCGGAGCTCGAACTCGTTATGGGTGGTAGCGCAGAACTGGAAGTCTCCGCCGCCTGGACAAAGATGGGACGGAGAAGAAAAAACGAACGTTAAACTCAAAAAAATGCTGAGACTGAAAATGATCGTTGAATTTTAAAAGGAGTCACAAAGCTATACTTAAAATCTTTAGATAAAGCCGGCTTACCAAGCCGACAGCACCCTACCCCAACAGGAAGTACGCACCGTCTCGCTGGCCGACGCCCGTACCTTGCAGGTCAAGGACATCAAAGGCGCCGTGGTGCTGTTGCCCGACAGCCGTCGGCACAACATTGAAGCGGCCACCTTGTCTGTGACCTATTGGCCCGATCGCGACATTCACGATGCCTATGCAGAGCTCATCTTGATGGACAGTTTGTAAACCACAGCCGATGGCGCAACTGGCGTACTCATTCGTCAACTTTTTTATGGCAACCATCGCTGCTCGTCACCAACAGTGAGTCCACCTACTGGTTACCTGCTGCCCGCTCGACAAGCCAAAAATCACAAACAGCTCTCACCCCGAACTGGAACTCTCCATCATGTTATTCACAGCACCTCTTCTCGACAAACCTGCTCCTGGCTGGAAGCACGATCTGCCGGGACCAAACGAGTCGCCCTCTATTGAACCGTACCCTTCAGTACTCTCGAATCCACCCAACCATGTTAGCAACGCGTATCTCGAACTGGCACGCGCCACGATGAGAATGCGTGGGGTTGGTGTTTGGTTAACTCCTTTTATGTTCTTGCTTTCTCAGATCGCCCCCTTCACTTTGATCGCATACATATTGAAGGAGGGTACGCCCCCTTTCATTCCTAGCTTTTTTTTACTCTTGGGTTTTATTGTTGCCCTGTGGGCAGGTATCTATTTCTGGAGAATGGACACCGCCGCCCCCCGCGACGAACCCATCCGCTTCAACCGCTTGCGGCGCAAAGTCTATGTCTACCGCTTCCACCACGACGGCCTCAGGCCCTTCAGCCGCTGCGCCTGGGGCGTACGGACCGAAGTCTATGACTGGGATGATCTGCGCGCCGAAGCTTGCAGCGTATACGGCCCCATGGGCAGTGGCGGCCTCATCGAAACTGTCACTCTTGCCGTGGTGAAACCTGGCACCCACCACGTGATCGATCGCTTTCATTTCGCCCACGAGATCCAACAAGGCGAAATGTACTGGGCCATGGCCCAACTCTTCATGCAGCAAGGCCCGCAAGCCCTGCCGACCTTCTCCCGCCCACCTCGCGACTGGAACAACGAAGACGTGACCTTAAACCTCGCGCGCCGCTTGGCACCCAAGGTGCGATGGCCAACGGAAATAGACCTGGAGTCACGCACCGCGCCCTGAATACAAGTCATCAACCGAAGCAGCTCATATACGACACTTGCCCTTCGCCACCTCTGCTGCCTCCCGTATAGGAGTTCGTCTCAATCCTGCTGGAGCAGTGGCCGCAGTAGAGCGCTCTTTGCCCCGGTAAATCGATGCCATACTGACCAACCACCACTCTTGGAAGACTGCCATGCCAAACGCAATCGGACTTAACCCAGTGGCGCTCGTCAGTGGCGTTGGCAGCGAGACGGGCATCGGCATGGCGATCGCCCGCAGGCTCGGTGCCGCCGGCGCCAGGCTGATCGTTACCGCCAGCAGCGCGCGCATCGAAGCGCGCATCGAGGAACTGCGCGCCGAAGGGTTTGAAGTCGCGGGACGGCCCCTCGACCTCACCGATGAAAAACAGGTACGCGAGTTTGGGTCGTGGGCGGAGTCCGTCTGGGGCCGGATCGACATCCTGGTGAACAACGCCGGCATGGCCATGCAAGGCAGTCCGGAGTCTTTCTCCGAGGTGGCAACCATGGACCTGGCGCTGTGGAACCTGTCGCTGGCGCGAAATGTGACCACGGCTTTCCTGCTGACCCGCGCCGTCCTGCCCGGCATGCAGTCGCGCAATTACGGGCGCATCGTCAATATCAGTTCCACCACTGGCACCCGGTGCAGCAATCCTGGCGAGGCGGCCTACAGCGCCGCGAAGGCCGCCATGGTGGGCATGAGCATGGGCCTGGCGCTGGAAGTGGCCCGGCAGGGAGTCACGGTGAACTGCGTCGCACCCGGCTGGATCGCCACCGGCTCGACCACCGCCGAGGAAGCCAATGCCGCACGCTATACACCGATGCGCCGGGCCGGTCGCCCGGAGGAAGTCGCCGCGCTGGTCGCCTTCCTCGCCTCTGCCGAGGCGAGCTACATCACCGGGGAAGTAATGGTTGTGGACGGCGGCAACTGCCTGGTCGAGAACAAGGCGCCGGACCGGTCACTGGACTGACCGCATGACCGGTCGGCGTCGTCATTTAGGCGCCAACAGCGTCTTTCGATCGGCCTTCTCTTGTTTCATCGCCGCGATCTCACGCTCGCAGGCTTGCACGTCGAAGGAATTGTCCCACTTGGCGATGGCGATGGTGCCGATGCCATTGCCGATCAGGTTGGTAACGGCCCGTGCTTCATTGAGGAATCGGTCGATGCCGAGCAGCAACACCAGCCCGACCAAGGGGATGGAATGAATCGTGGTGAGTGTCGCGGCGAGGGTCACGAAACCGGCACCGGCGACACCCGCCGAACCTTTTGATGTGAGCAGGAACACACCCAGCAGGATCATCTGGTCTATGAACGTCAGCGGCGTATTGGTGGCCTGGGCGATGAAGATCGCCGCCATCGTCAGGTAGATGCAGGTGCCATCGGCATTGAAGGTGTACCCGGTGGGCAAGACCATGCCCACGACTGACTTTCTGCAGCCGAGTTTTTCAAGCTTGACCATCATTCGCGGAAGCACCGCTTCGGTCGAGCAGGTCCCCAGCGTGATGAGGATCTCGTCCTTGAAATAACGAAGGAACTGCATCAGCGGCATCCCCGACCATCGGGCGACCGCGCCCAGCACGACGACGATGAAAATCAGCGTCGTGACATACAGAGCGACCAGCAACTGGCCCAGCGACAGCAAAGTGCCGATGCCGTATTTGCCGATGGTAAACGCCATGCCGGCGCCCGCGCCGATTGGCGCCAGGCGCATGACCATTGCGACTATCCTGAACAGCCCCTGCAGGAACAGATCGATGGTGTTGATCAGCGGCTTGCTGGTTTCGCCCATTTGCACCAGGGCGACACCCATCAGCACCGACAGCAGAATCACCTGGAGCATGACGCCATTGGAGAACGCGCCGACAAACGTCTGCGGGATGATGTTGAGAAAGAACTCGACGGTACCGCCCTGCTCACTCGCCACCTGGCTGTACTTGCTGATGGAGCTGCCATCCAGGGAGTTGGCATTGATGTTCATCCCGACGCCAGGCTTCACGACGTTCACCACGACCAGGCCGACGACCAGCGCAATGGTCGAAAGGATCTCGAAGTAGATCAACGCCTTCACACCAATCCTTCCGACCTCCTTGATGCTGCCCATCTTGGCGATACCCACGACCACCGTGCCGAAGATGATCGGCGCCAACAGCATCTTGATGAGTTTGATAAAGCCATCGGCGAAGGGCTGGAGCTTGGCCCCGACATTCGGGATGAAGTAACCGATCGCTGCGCCGATCACGATGCCGATCAGCACTTGCACGTACAACTGGCTATACCAGCGAGACTTGGAGATTTCCACGAGAGCACCTCATTTTATTGTTGTGATGGGCATGTGGCAGGCGTCTGCGCGACGCCCGATGCCGCAGCCTCGTTGGAGGCCGCGGCGATGAGGACGATCAGCCCTCGCCCAGCTCGCGCATGACCGCGTACAGGGCGGACTTGGCTTCGAAACCGACGCCAGGAATATCCGGCAGGCCGACGTAGCTGTTTTCCACGCGGATGCCGTCGGCAAAACCACCGAACGGCTGGAACACATCGGGGTACGATTCGTTGCCGCCCAGGTGCAAACCGGCGGCGATGTTCAGGGACATCTGATGGCCCCCATGGGGCACCACGCGGCGCGAAGACCAACCCATCTCTTCCATGACTTTCAGGGTGCGCATGTACTCCACGAGCCCGTAGGACAGGGCGCAATCGAACTGCAGGTAATCGCGATCCGGACGCATGCCGCCGTGCCGCAGCAGGTTGCGCGCGTCCTGGTGGGAGAACAGGTTCTCACCGGTCGCCATCGGCAGTTCATAGTGATTGGCGAGCTCGGCCTGGAGCGCGTAGTCCAACGGATCGCCGACTTCCTCGTACCAGAAGAGGTTGTACTGCTTGATGGCTTCGGCGTAGGCGATACCGGTCTCCAGATCGAAGCGGCCGTTGGCATCAACCGCCAGTCGCCCCCCGTCCCCTACCACTTCAAGTACCGCTTCGATGCGCCGGATATCTTCGTCCAGTGGCACCGCGCCGATCTTCATCTTGACCACGTCATAACCACGATCCAGATAACCCTGCATTTCTGCCTTGAGCTTGCTCTGGTCCTTGCCGGGATAGTAATAACCACCCGCCGCATAGACCCAGACCTTGTCATCCGCCACGCCACCGCGATAACGGTCGGCCAACAGGCGGTACAGCGGCTTGCCTTCGATCTTGGCGACAGCGTCCCACACGGCCATGTCGATGGTGCCGACGGCCACTGAACGCTCACCGTGGCCACCCGGTTTCTCGTTGGTCATCAGGGTTTTCCAGATGGCGAACGGATCCAGGTTGGCGTGTTCCTTGTCGATCAGCGTTTCCGGGTCGGCCTCGGTGACTCGCGCCAGGAATCGATCACGCATCAGCGCGCCCTGGCCGTAGCGACCGTTGGAGTTGAAACCGTAACCAATCACCGGTTTGCCATCGCGAATCACATCGGTGACAACCGCCACGACCGAGCAGGTCATTTTCGAAAAATCGATATAGGCATTGGCAATCGGAGAGGCGATGGAAACGGTTTTTTCGCGGATGTCGACGATACGCATGAGGGGTTCCTCTTGTTGTGGTTGACCCCACGTTATGCTTTGCGACGAAACCCGCCCAATGCTATTAATGCCGCGCCCTATGCACAGGAGGCATTGCCCTTGGAACTCGTCTGGCTAGAAGATTTTTCAGCGCTTGCAGAGTACGGCAGCTTCGTTCGCGCCGCCGAAGCGCGCCACGTTACGCAGCCGGCTTTCAGTCGCAGGGTCCGTTCGCTGGAAAACTGGATGGGCGTGGATCTGTTTGTGCGCACGCCTCAAGGCGCGACGCTGACCGAGGCTGGAAGGCAGATTCTGCCTGGCGCCCAGGAGGCTGCGAGGCGCCTCTACAGGCTGCGCACCGAGGCCCAGGAAGTCGCCGGAGTGGCCGCCAAGACGCTGCAATTTGCAGCCACGCATTCGCTGTCGTTCACGTTTTTTCCGCGCTGGCTGAGAAGCGCCGAGCATGGCGCGCCGATAGATGCCGTGCGCCTGCACTCCGACAGCATGGCGGTGTGCGAACAGATGCTGATTCACGGCCAGGTGCAGTTCCTGCTCTGCCATCGGCACCCCGACGTACCGCCACTGTTGGCGCCTGATCAATTCAGCGGGAAAAAAGTCGGCGAGGACGTCCTCATACCCTTGGCGAGTGCCTCGGCCAATTTCGGTACGTCACCGGCGACGTTGCCCTACCTGGCCTACACCCAGGAATCGGGACTCGGGCGTATCGTCGCTCACCGACTCCACGGCAAGGAGGAATACCTGCACCTCAAGCCGCTTTTCAGCAGCCATCTCGCCGCGGTGCTGATGTCCATGGCACTGGAAAGCAAAGGCGTCGCCTGGCTGCCCAAGAGCCTGACAGAACAGGAAATGGCCGACGGGCGCCTGGTCCGGGCCCTGGATGAGAGCTGGGATATTCCATTGGAAATCCATCTCACCCGCCCAACCGCGCCGATCAGCGCAGCGGCAGAGGAGTTCTGGAACAGGCTGAAGGGTTAGGGCGATTCAACTGCCCTGCTCTGCCACTTGTAAAACCCCACGAATCACCCCGGACTGCCATTCGAAATAAGGATTGTAGGTCAGCCGTGCGTGGATCTTCCCCGGCTCGCTGTACCCCCAGTCCGAATACCAGACCTCTTCCCCCGCTTCGCACCGGGCCACTTCGTCGGCATTGCGGCTGTTGCGGCAGAACCGCAAGGTGCCCGAACGACCGTAGAGCGGGTTGGCTGGCGAGAAGAGGATGCCCATGTGGGAAAACTGGCTGATGCGTTCATCGGCGATGCGGTCGCTGCGCGTCAGGATGCGCCGCTCCTGCGCAGCGCCCTTGTCACCGGTCGGCTGCGCCTGGCCATACCAGATCAATCGGCTCGCGGCATGGGTGAAGCGCCGTTGGAACAGCTCCCGCACGTAGCGCACGTCGACGACTGAATCCTGCTCGGTCAGCACGATAACCACCGGCCGATCGAAGTCTTGCTGCTCGATGAGCCGGCGAACCGCTACGCTGCTGCGGTAGAACTGGGCAAAGCCGTTGGTGGGTACGTTGTGATAGCGCACGGGCGACTGCTGCGGCCGGGAATTGTCGGGCGCAAGGATCCAGGTCTTGAAATGCGCCAGCCAGGGCGTGGCCCAGTCGTAGGACTCGCTCGAGCGAAAGGCCGGGGAAAACAGCACCAGGCCCTTGATGTCCGGGTCCCCGGCGGCATAGGCCAGCGCCAGATTGGCGCCGGTCGAGAAACCGCCCAGGTAGACGTTCGCGAACTCCTTGTGCAGCAACGCAACCTGCTGCTCGACCAACTGTTGCCACTGTTCCAGTTGCACATCGATCAGGTCGGCCGGCTTGGTGCCATGCCCGGGCAGCAATGCGACGCGCACCACGTAGCCTTGCGCGGCCAGATCCCGGGCGATATCGACGAAGGACCAGGGTGAGTCCCCCAAGCCATGGAGCAAGAGAATGGCCTTGGTGGAAGGAACATCGGGGCGCACTTCATAAGGTGCGTTCCAAGCCAGCTCATCGGCGTGATTCTCGGTCTGGAACAGGCGCTTTTCCTCGATCCAGGCCCGAGATGCCTGGGCATACGCCTGGAAATTTTCAGCTTCGGTCATGGCATCGGCCGCGCTGGGTTGCCGCGCGCAGCCTGCCGCCGTTACAAGGCATGCCAAGGTCGCGACGACTCCCAGCATGAGCCGGCGCCAAGGCGACGGCACATTCCTGATTTTTGCTGACATCATCAATTGATCACTCCAGCGCTTCGCTGCGAGAAACGTTACCGGTGCGTTTGTACAACCACTGCGCCCCATCGTCCACATAGGAAAACACCACGGGTATGACCAGCAGGCTCAACAGCGTTGACGTGACAAGCCCGCCAATCAGGACGATGGCCATCGGTGCGCGAAAGCTCGGGTCGGCCCCCAGACCCAGGGCGATTGGCATCATGCCTGCGCCCATCGCGATTGTCGTCATGACAATCGGCCGAGCGCGTTTGCCGCAGGCGTCGAGGATCGCTTCCTGGCGGCTCAGGCCGTCGCGTCGACGCGCGAGGATGATGTAGTCGACCAGCAGGATCGAATTTTTCGTCGCGATGCCCATCAGCATGATCAGGCCGATCATCGAGGGCATGGACAATGTCGAGCCCGTCACGAACAGCGCCACGAAGGCCCCAGGCACCGAGAGCACCAGGGCGGCGAGGATCGTCAGCGGTTGCAGGAAATCCTTGAGCAACAGCACCAGGACCATGTAGATGCATAACACTCCGGTCAACATCGCCACGCCGAATCCGGAAGCCAGTTCGCCCATGGCCTCGGCATCGCCTACCGATGTTCGCACCAGGCCTGGCGGCAGATTCTGCAAGCCTGGCAAGGCCAGAACAGCCTGCTCGATGTCGCCCAGCGGTTGGCCGTTCGTCTCGATCTCGATGTTGACATTGCGCATCCGGTCGAACCGTTCGATTTGCGCCGGGCCACTGGTGATCTCCAGCGTCGCCAGGTTTTCCAGCGCTACCGGACCACGCGCACCGGGCACCGGCAGACGTTTCAGCGTCTCGAAGTCCGCGCGGGCGGTGTCGCTCAGCCGCACAACGATAGGCACCTGGCGGTCGCTGAAATTGAGCTTGGCAAGCTCCTGGTCGTAATCTCCCAGGGTGGCCACGCGGAGCGTGTCGGCAATCGCGCTCGCGGTCACGCCCATGTCGGCGGCCCTGGCGAAATCCGGCCGAACCACCAGTTCGGGGCGCATCAGGCTGGCGGTCGAGATCACCGCCCCCACGCCTGGCACGCTACGCAGCTCTCGTTCCACCTGCTGCGCATGCCGAGTGAGCAAGCTAGCGTCCTCACCCGCGAGCACCAGCACGTAGCTTTCCGACTCTCCCATACCGACCTTGATACGCGCGCCAGGCAACACGGCGAGCGCTTCGCGCAGCTGGTTTTCGAGCTGCTGCCGGGTCAGTCCGGGACGCTCGTTGCGGTGCGTCAGGTTAAGCGTCAGCACCGCCGTGCGGACATTCGCGACATCACTGCCGGCCGGTTCGATCAGGTCCGCGCCGGCGCTGCCATCCCCCACCGCGGTGTAGACCTTTCTGACGTGCTGATTTTGCGTGACTATCTGTCGCGCTTGCTCAGCCAACGCCAACGTGTCGCCCAGTTTGCTGCCTGGCGCAAGCGTGAGGGTGACCTGGGTCTGCCAGTCGTCATCCGGCGGGATGAAGGTGCCCGGCAAAACGGTGGCGAGCATCAGCCCCCCGGCGAAAAAAGCCACCGCGCCGAGGGTGGTCACCACGCGATGGCGCAGGCACCAGCGCGCCCAGGACAGGTAGCGGTTTATCCACCCTGGGGCATCCCGGGCCGGCCTTTTCGGCGCGCGCATCAGGTAGGCCGCCATCATGGGCGTCAGCAAGCGGGCGACGACGAGGGAGAAAAACACTGCGGTTGCGGCCGTCCAGCCAAACTGAACGAAGAACTTACCAACCGTACCGCTCATGAAAGCCGTGGGCAGGAACACCGCGACCAGCGTGAATGCCGTGGCGACCACCGCCAGGCCGATTTCATCGGAAGCATCCATGGCGGCTTGATAAGGTTTCTTGCCCATCTGCAAATGGCGCCCGATGTTTTCGACCTCGACGATGGCGTCGTCCACCAGCACGCCGATGACCAGTGACAGCGATAATAACGTCACGGTGTTGAGGGTGAACCCCATCCAGTGCATCACGGCGAACGTCGGTATCGCCGACAGCGGCAACGCGACGGCCGAAACGAAGGTCGCGCGCCAATCCGGCAGAAACAGGAATACCACCAGCACCGCGAGCGCCGCGCCTTCATAAAGCAGGTGCATGGAGCCCCGGTAATTCTCGATCACTGGGTCGACGAAGTTGAAAGCCTGGGTGACGGTGATTTCGGGATGACGGGTCTTGAGCGACTCCAGGGCGGCGCGTACGCCTTCATCCACCTCGATTTCCCCGGCCCCTCTGGCCCGGGTGATTTCAAAGCCGACCACTGGCTTACCGTCGAGGAACGCCGCCGAGCGGGGTTCGCCGACGGTATCGGAGACCGTGGCCAGCTGGTCGAGCCGGACACGCCGGCCGTCGCTCAAGGTCACGTCAAGCAAGGCGATTTCCGCGGCCGACTGCACCGTGGCGAGGGTGCGCACCGTCTGCTCGGCGCCGCCAAGGTCCACACGTCCGCCCGATGCCTCTTGCTGGATCAGGCGCAGCTGGCGGGAGACGTCCAGGGCCGAGGTGTTCAGCGCCAACAGACGCGCGGGATCGAGGTCGATGCGGATTTCCCGGGCCACCCCACCGACCCGAGTGACGGCCCCCACGCCAGGCACCGCCAGCAAGGCCTTGCTGACGTTATTATCGACAAACCAGGACAGCGCTTCGTCGTCCATCCGCTTGGCCGAAACCGTGTAGGTCAGGATCGGCGAACCGGCGAGTTCGATCTTGCGGACCACCGGGTCGCGCAAGTCGGCGGGCAGGTCGGCCCGGACCCGGGAGACCGCATCACGCACGTCATCAAGCGCTTCCTGCGTGGGCTTGTCGAGGTGGAACTCGATCGAGATAGCGGCGTTTCCGTCGGTCAGGATGCTCTGGATATGCTTGACGCCTTGCACGGTTGCGAGCGAGTCCTCGAGCTTGCGGGCCACGTCATTTTCCAGTTGCGCGGGCGAAGCCCCGGGCAGCTCGGCCGACACGCTGACCATAGGCAGATCGACGTCAGGGAAGTTCTGCACCTTCATCTTCCAGAAGCCCATCAAGCCAGCGAAGGTCAGCAGGATGAACAACAGGACCGAAGGCGTCGGATTGCGGATCGACCAGGACGACAAGTTGAGGCTCATTGCGCGCTCCCGCGTGCTGGGGGGTTGTTCATTGGGTCGGTGCGCGCCTGGACAACCCGGACGAGGTCACCCTCAGCAAGAAAACCGCCTCCGGTTTCGACCACTGCGGCGCCAGCGTCGATACCCGCGGTTATCTCGATACGGTCGCCAACGCGGCGGCCGACCGTCACCTTGACCTGGCTCACCTTCAAGTGCGGTCCTACCTGCAGCACGTAATCGAAGCCGTCACGCTGCAGCACCGCGCTCTGGGGCAGCGTCTTCATCCGCTCGGCGGCCACTTCGAACTCGCCACGGGCAAACATCCCGGCACGCGCCGCCGTGCCCGCGGGCAAATCGACATAGACCAGGCCGTTGCGAGTCTGCAGGTCGACCGTCGGCGCAACCCTGCGCACCCGGCCCTCTATCGTCCCGCCATTGACCGGAGTTACCTGCGCGAGCTGGCTGGGGCTGAATCTGACAAGGTCGGGGGCCGCGACTTCGGCGCGCCATTCGAGCCGTCCGTTGCGAATCAAGCGAAACAGCTCCTGGCCAGCGGGCAGTACCGCGCCCACCGTGGCACTGCGCGCCGAAATCACCCCGTCGTCGGGGGCCAGGACCTGGGTCTGGGCCAGACGCAGGTGCTGGATACGCTCGAGCGCCCTGCCCGCCTCCAGCCGCGCCTGAGCCGTGCGTTCGGCCGTCAGCTGTTGATGAACCTCCTGCTTCGACAGCGCCCCGCTCGACTGCAATTGACGGGCGCGCTGCGCATTGGCTCGCGCCTCGGCAAGCGTCGCTTGCGCTTCGGCGGTGGCGGCGCGACGCTGGGCGAGTTCAGCGGCCATCGTCTCGGCGCTGAACGTGGCAAGTACCTGGCCGCGCCGGACGACATCGCCCACGTTGACCATGACCTCGGCCAACCGCAGGCCATCGGCCTCGGTGCCGACACTGGCTTCCTGCCAGGCGACAATGTTGCCGTTCGCCTGGATACGGATCGGCAACATGGACGATTGCAGTCGGGTGACGGCCACCGTCAATGCCGGCCTGGCGGGCACCTCGACCTCGGCCTGGCGAGGGCCGGGCGAAACAGCAATCATCCCGACGGCGATGGCGCAGGCCATGGTCACGACAAACAGCACGACATGCCGTGTTTTTCTTTTCATAGGGTTCGTACTCCTGCGCAAGAAGCCGCTTTGCTTGAGGCGGCAACTATCCGCCAGGAAACCTTGCGCAAGTCTTACCGGCAAAAAGGCGCTTACCCAGGCCGAACCGTAAGTGTTCAGTAAGAAGAAGTTCTCAACGATAGGGACGCTTTCATCCCATTGATCCGGAGACTTCCATGCCCCTGTCCATTTCGAAAACTGCAATTGCGATCCGGTTGACCACCGCCGGCACGGCGTTCGTGCTGGGCGTGTGCGCGTCGATGGCGGCCAGTGCCGACCAGCCTGAAGGCTCCGCCTGGGGGCTCGGCGTGGGTGCGGTCAGCAGCCAACAGCCGTACGAAGGCATCGACCGTGACAGCGAGGTCCTGCCGCTGATCTATTTCGAGAATGAATACCTTCGTGTCTTCGGCCCCACCGCCGAAATCAAGCTGCCGGGCCTGGAGATCAGCGACACCCAGCAGATCGATTTCAGCCTCGTCGGCGAATACGATTTCAGTGGCTACGATGACGACGACGCACGAATCCTGGAGGGCATGAGCGATCGCAAAGGCGGATTCTGGGCGGGTGCCAAGGTTGAATGGCGCAATGACCTGGCCGATGTCAGCGCCGAGTGGCTGGGCGACGTTTCGGGCAACAGCAAGGGCCAGCGTTTCACCCTGGGCCTGGAGCGATCCTGGCGGATCGGCGAACACATCATGCTGACGCCACGGCTGGCGGCCATCTGGCAGGACGAAAAATACATCGATTACTACTTTGGCGTTCGGGAAAATGAAGCTCGCATCGATCGGGCGGCCTATGATGGCAAGTCCGGCATCAACACCGAATTTGGCGTACGTGGAAACTATATGTTCGATGACCATCACTCCGTGTTCCTGGACCTCAAGGCGACGAGCCTTGCCAATGAAATCAAGGACAGCCCGCTGGTCGACCAGTCCAGCGAGAACAGCGTGCTGTTCGGCTACCTGTACCGTTTCTGATGAGCCGCATCCTGCTGGTCGAGGACCACGAACGCCTCGCGCAACTGGTGTGCAAAGGCCTGGCGAGCGCCGGCATCGCCGTCGATGTGATCAGCCGCATCGACGCGGCGTGGGCGGCAATCCAGCAAGTGCCTTACCAGGCGCTGGTGCTTGATCGCGGCCTGCCGGATGGCGATGGGCTGTTGTTGCTGGCGCGTTTGCGTAACGCCGGGCTGGGCCTGCCGTGCCTGGTCCTGACCGCGCGTGACGCGCTGCATGACCGGATCGAAGGCCTCGACGCCGGGGCGGATGATTACCTGCCCAAGCCGTTCGCCATGGACGAGATGGTCGCGCGCGTGCGAGCCCTGCTGCGTCGCCCCGCAGAGCGGCGTTCGTTGGCGCCTTCCCATGGCGACCTCAGTGTGCAGCCCGACACAGGCCTCATGTGCAGCGTCGAAGGTAGCATTCCGCTAGCGCCGGCGGAGATGCAGATCATGCTGTTGCTGCTGCGCAAACCTGGCGAAATCGTCCGGCGCAGCGCCATCGAGGCGGCGGCATGGGGCCTGAGTGAAGCCGTGACGCCGAACGCCCTGGACGTGGCCCTGCATCGGATTCGCCGCAAGCTGCTGGCGATCGGTTCCCACCAACGGATAGTCAACCTCAGAGGCCTGGGTTATGCCCTTCGGCAAGACGATCTGGCGCAATAGCATAAGCTTCAAGGTACTGGTCGCCTACGTCGCGGGCGTGGGCTTGAGCATCCTTCTGATTGCACTGGGCGCGTTCGCGCTCATCACGTCCAAGAGCGATATCCTGCTGACCACCGACGTCGCCGAGCGCACCCATGAGCTGGCCGGCAAGCTGCAGTTCGACGCGGCGGGCCGACCCACCGGGTTCGACAACAGCGAGGGCGATCGCGTCTGGACCTTCAACAGCCTGGGCGAGGAAATCGGCTATCGGGTGCTGGATTCAGAGGCAAACGTCCTCCTGGCTTCCACTGACGAGGCTTTCTGGGCTTCGGCCGCAACGGTTCGCCCCGCGGAACAGGGGCGCTTCAAGTTCGAGCGCAAAGGCATCACGATGTACGCCGCGACCGCTCCGGTGGAGCAGGTCGACCACACCTTGTACCTGCAATTCGCGGTCAGCGAACGCCTGATGGACCTGCTGCACAAGGGCTTTGCCTGGCCTTTCATGGGCGCCGGGATCGTCCTGTTCAGCCTGGTGCTGCTCTTCGTCTTTGGCACCTGCGCCTATTTCACGCTGGGCTACACGCTCAAACCGCTGCGCGAGGTCTCGGAGTCGGCGGCCGCCATCTCCCCTCGCTCCCTGCACTCACGGCTGGATGTCAAAACCGTGCCGTCCGAGGTAGCGCCGCTGGTGACCAGCTTCAACAGCGCGCTTGAGCGCCTGGAACACGGCTACCGGGTCCAGCAGGAATTTCTCGCAACCGCCGCGCACGAACTGAAGACGCCGCTGGCGCTGATCCGCGCACAGCTCGAACTGATGGCGCCAGACAAGGGCCGCGACTCGCTGCTCAACGATGCCGAGCACATGACGCGGCAGGTCCAGCAACTGTTGCTGCTGGCCGAGACCAGCGAGGCGCATAACTACAGCTTCGCCGCCGTGGATGTCATGGAGGTTGCGCGGCAAGCGGCAGGTTATCTGCAACGCATGGCCGACGCGGCCGATGTGCGCCTCGTCCTGGCTGGCCCGACGGCTGTGGCGGCGCCCTGGCAGGCCGACCGCAGCGCCTTGTTTACCCTGCTGAAAAACCTCCTGGAAAATGCCATTCAGCACGCGCCTCGTGGTACGCAAGTATTGTTGGAGCTCAGCGGCGATGCGCTGACTGTGCGCGACTGGGGCCCTGGCGTGACGCAGGAGCAAATGGTGCAGATATTCACCCGTTTCTGGCGCGGAGCTCATCGCCGCGATCATGGCGCCGGGCTGGGCCTGACGATCTGCCAGGAAATTGCCCGGGCCCACGGGTGGAGCTTGATTGCACAAAGAGCGGAGCCCGGGTTGTCGTTTTTTTTGTCTCGCTGAACCGTGAAATCTGCGGCTGCCGAGGGTCCAGTGTGGGAGCGAGCCTGCTCGCGATAGCGGTATATCAGTCGATGAAAATGTTGAATTTACTGGCCCCTTCGCGAGCAAGCTCGCTCCCACAGGGTTCCATGTGAGTCCTGAAATCTTCGGCTATCGGGGATCCAATGTGGGAGCGAGCCTGCTCGCGAAGGCGGTATATCAGTCGATGAAAATGTTGAATTTACTGGCCTCTTCGCGAGCAAGCTCGCTCCCACAGGGTTCCATGTGAATCCTGAAATCTGCGGCTGTCGGGGGTCCAGTGTGGGAGCGAGCCTGCTCGCGAAGGCGGTGTGTCTGCCGATGAAAAGGTTGAATGGACTGGCCCCTTCGCGAGCAGGCTCGCTCCCACAAGGGGTCTTTATGTGCCGTGAAATCTGCGGCTGTCGAGGATCCAGTGTGGGAGCGAGCCTGCTCGCGAAGGCGGTATATCAGTCGATGAAAATGTTGAATTTACTGGCCTCTTCGCGAGCAAGCTCGCTCCCACAGGGGCTCCATGTGAATCCTGAAATCTGCGGCTGTCGAGGATCCAGTGTGGGAGCGAGCCTGCTCGCGAAGGCGGTATATCAGTCGATGAGAATGTTGAATTACTAGCCTCTTCGCGAGCAGGCTCGCTCCCACAGGGGCTCTAGGTGAATCCTGAAATCTGCGGCTGTCGAGGATCCAGTGTGGGAGCGAGCCTGCTCGCGAAGGCGGTATATCAGTCGATGAGAATGTTGAATTTACTGGCCTCTTCGCGAGCAGGCTCGCTCCCACAGGGTTCCATGTGAGTCCTGAAATCTGCGACTGTCGAGGATCTAGTGTGGGAGCGAGCTTGCTCGCGATGGCGGTGTGTCTGCCGATGAAGAGGCTGAATGGACGGGCCCCTTCGCGAGCAAGCTCGCTCCCACAGGGTTCCATGTGAACCCTGAAATCTGCGGCTGTCGAATGCCGGGATAGCCGCCGATCAATAATCCCAGGAGCCCGCCACCCAACGAAACGCGTCCCCGTCCACCGCCACGCGCCCCACGGAGGGAAACGACAGGTGGGTCGCGACGAACCATTCGCCACTCGCGGCAGCCTCTCGCAGCAAACGTACGCGAACGCGCACGGCCTCTTCCGGATCGTGCTCGAAGCCGTTTTGCCAGTCGGGATGGTCGAAGGCCACCGGAAACAGGGCATCGCCGGCAAACGTCAGCTTTTCGTTGCCGGATGTCACGTAAACCACGCTGTGCCCCGGGGTATGCCCACCAGTGCGCTTGACCACGACGCCCGGCGCGACTTCGTGCGCCTGTTCAAAGGTCTGCAATCTGTCGCGGTAGACGTCCATGAACTGCCGGGCGGTTGTCCGCAGCACGTCCGGGACCGGCGCGGGCATGTCGGTGCGCGAGAAATCCGGCGCCGCCCAGAACGCGACTTCGGTCGCGCAGACGTGGATCCGCACGTCGGGACTCAAGCGGTTTTTCACATCCTCGACAAGCAGTCCGCCGATGTGGTCCATGTGCATGTGGGTGATCACCACATCGGTGATGGACGACAGCTCGATCCCGGCAGCCTCCAATCGCCGGGGGAACTGCCCGGCACGCGGGAAACCGGGGAACTGCCCGCCCAGTCCGGCATCGACCAGCAACGTCTGCTCGCCGCTGCGCACCACCAGCACGTTCAACGCCCAATCGAACGCATCCGGGCCGAGGTACATATCCTTGAACCAGGTGGCACGGGCGGCAGGGTCGGCATTGGTCGACATGGTCGAGGTCGGCAGCGGCAGCACGCCATCGCTGACCACCAGCACATCGATGTCGCCGACCTTGAGCGCATAGCGCGAAGGCACCAGTTCCTCGGTCGCTGACCTGCTCAGGTTTGTCGGGTCTTTCTGCGCAGTCTGTTGCAGAACCATAGTCATGCTCGCTCTCCTGTTTTCGATGAGGCGATCGCGCTGTTCAATACGAAACAGCTGATCACCTGGAGAACGAGTGTGCATCGCGGCGCAGCGCGCTCGATACCATACGGGGGTATGGCCGGCATACATCTTGGCGTGGGCGTTTCAAACGAAAGGACGGTGGATTTGCAAGATTGGGCAATCATCGGACCGGATCGTGCAAGCTTTCCCCGCCGATGCTTTCTATAGTAATCGGTGCCAAACCATCTGGAGCTGGTCCGACTATGAGCGCCCTCAATATCAATGGCCGTGAACACACGGTTGACGTAGATCCCGGCACCCCGATTCTCTGGGCCCTGCGCGACACGCTGGGCATGACCGGCACCAAGTTCGGCTGCGGCGCAGCCCTGTGTGGCGCCTGTACCGTCCACCTGGACGGCCAGGCCATTCGCTCCTGCGTGACCCCGGTGGCCGCGGCGCTTGGCAAGAAGATCACCACCATCGAGGCGGCCACCGACGGCAGCGACCCGGTGGGCAGTGCCGTGCATGACGCCTGGGTCAAACATGACGTGGCGCAATGCGGTTACTGCCAGAGCGGCCAGATCATGAGCGCCACGGCGTTCCTCAAGGCGCAGCCAAAGGGCAAGCAACCCACGCCAGCCGAGATCGACTCGGCCATGGCCGGCAATATCTGCCGCTGCGGCACCTACGCCCGCATTCGCGCCGCGGTGGCCGATGCCGCCAAGACCCTCGCCTGACAGGAGCTCGCCATGCTGAACGAGATTTTTCCCAACGAGCTTCCGCGCGCCTTGCAGCACCTGCTTGAACGCGACGACAACGACGGCCCCGCCACCCTGCCCCGGCGCAGCTTTCTCAAGATCGTCGGTATCGGCGGCCTGGCCTTGGGCGCGTTTCCTCACCTGGCCTTGGGGCAACAGGCCAACGGCGCTGGCGACGGCGCGCTCAAGCCGACTCAACAACCTTCGGCCTTCGTGCAGATCGCGCCGAATGGCGAAGTCACCGTAACGATCAACCGCCTGGAGTTCGGCCAGGGTGTCCAGACCGGCCTGCCGATGATCCTCGCCGAAGAGCTCGACGCCGACTGGAGCCTGGTGCGCACGCGTAACGGCAGCAACGACTCGGCCTACATGGACCCGGCGTTTGGCATTCACCTCACCGGTGGCTCCAATTCGATCAAGAACAGCTACACGCAATACCGCGAACTGGGCGCCCGCGCCCGCGCCATGCTGCTCAGCGCTGCCGCCGCGCGCTGGAACGTCGATGCGGCGAGCCTGACCACGCAAAACGGCACGGTGTTGGGGCCTGGCGGCCGCAAGGCCAGTTACGGCGAGCTCGCCGAAGCGGCCATGGCATTGCCCGTTCCGGAGAAGGTCACGCTCAAGGATCCGAAGGATTTTCGCATCATCGGCCAGGCCACCACCCGCCTCGATGCGAAGGCCAAGAGCAGCGGCCAGCAGGATTTCGGCATTGATGTGAATCTACCGGGGCAACTGACCGCCGTGGTCGCCCGGCCACCGGTGTTCGGTGCCCGGATCGCGTCCCTGGACGACAGCGCCGCACGGGCGACCAAAGGCGTGAAAGCGGTTTTGCGCGTGCCGCTGGACGGCGGCGCCGAAGGCGTTGCGGTGGTTGCCGACGGTTACTGGCCGGCGAAGCTGGGGCGCGATGCGCTTAAAGTCGAGTGGGAGGTGGCCAAAGTCGAGAAAGTGGACACGGAAAAACAGCTGGCTCAGTACCGGGAACTGGCCGGCAAGCCCGGCCTGGTCCACTTTGATGCCGACATGAAACCACTCGCCACGGCGCCGCATCAGCTGGAGGCCGAGTTCATTTTCCCTTACCTGGCCCACGCGCCCATGGAACCGCTGAACTGCACCGTCCAGTTGTCCGAAGGTCGCGCCCAGTTGTGGGTCGGCACGCAATTCCCCGGCGGCGATGGTGCGGCGGCGGCCAAGGTGCTGAATCTCAAGCCCGAGCAAGTCCAGGTCAATGTACAGACGGCGGGCGGCGGCTTCGGCCGGCGTGGTGTGCCCAGCAACGATTTCGTCGTGCAGGCTTGTGAAGTGGCCAAGGCCGCCCGTGCTGCCGGCATCGATGCGCCGGTGCGCACGCTGTGGAGTCGAGAAGATGACATCAAGGGTGGCTACTACCGCCCGATGCACCTGCACCGTGCGCGCATCGGTTTTGACGACAGCGGCAAAGTCCTGGCCTGGGACCACGCTCTGGTCGGGCAATCCATCCTCACCGGCACGCTGTTCGGTGGGCAGATGAAAAATGGCATCGACCCCACCGCGACCGAAGGCATGCGCGATCCCTACCCGCTGCCGATGCGATTGTCCGTGCATCATCCCAAGCTCAACGTGCCGGTGTTGTGGTGGCGCAGCGTGGGTTCCACCCATACGGCCTTTGTGATGGAAACGCTGATCGACGAAATCGCCCGCGCGACGAAACAGGACCCGGTGGCGTATCGCATGAACCTGTTCGGCGATCAAAGCCCACGCCATCGCGCCGCGCTGCAACTGGCGGTGGACAAGAGCGAATACGGCAAGCGTCAACTGCCCGCCGGCCAGGCCTGGGGCGTGGCGGTCCACGAGTCGTTCAGTTCGGTGGTGGCTTATGTGGTGGAGGCCTCGGTGCAGGATGGGCGTGCGGTGCTGCACAACGTGACCGCCGGGGTCCATTGCAACCTGGTGGTCAATCCGCGGAGCGTCGAAGCCCAGGTTCAAGGCGCGGCCCTGATGGGCCTGTCGATGTGCCTGCCGGGCGGTGCCGTCACGCTGAAAGACGGTGTCGTGCAGCAGAGCAACTTCGCCGACTTCAGCGTGCCGCGCATCACCGACATGCCACAGATCGCCGTGCACATCGTTCCCAGCGCCGAACCGCCAACCGGCATGGGCGAACCCGGCCTGCCCGCCCTCGCCCCGGCGTTTGCCAATGCAATTGCCAGCCTGACGGGCAAACCGCTGCGGCAGTTGCCGTTCAACCTGGCGTAACCGCCAGCAAGTGACAGCCCGTGGCGAGGGAGCTTGCTCCCGCTGGGCTGCGTAGCGGCCCCAAGTTTTGCGGTCGCTGCGCAACCGAGCGGGAGCAAGCTCCCTCGCCACAGTTAGCGGTGATCGGCGATCAATTATCCTGGTCGCACCCCTGGGCCAGAGCGCTGTAGTCCAGCGCCCGGATCGTCCCGGTGGAGTCCAGATAGGTCATGCGCGATTCGACGACGCCGCAGCCCGAGCCCGCCCCTTGCTTGACCGACAGCACCTTGGCGATGTCCAGGTGATCGCCATACATGTAGGTGTGTGGCTTGACGCTGTCCTGGGCGTTGGCGGTCAGGGCGCCGAGGCTGAGGACGGCAAACAGTGAAGCGAGGCTGAGGTTCTTCAGGTACATGGCGATGTCTCCGGCGTTTGAGTGAGGTCCTGAGACGGCTTGTGCTGTCTCGATGGGCTCATTTGACGCCGGCGAGGTATCCCGGGTGTGTCAGCAACGGGCTTGAAGGAATCAGTTCGTATCGACGGCGGGGCTGGATACACAGCGATACATTTGTATCGAGGCTATTTTCGCTGAAGCTGCCGGTCGGTCCCATGAAACGCCTGCCCCAGCGCCGCCAGCCGCTCCGCCAAAGGCGGCAGGCATTGGCTGCTGCGGGTCAGCACGCCGATGTTGTCGGCGTTGCGCTCGGCCACGGCCTGGACCGTTTGCAAGCGCTCATTGATACCCATCGACGCCGCGCACTGTTGCTGGGTCGTGCTGGCGATCAGGTCGTTGAAATGGTTGATCACGGCGATGTCTTCGACGACGGCATGCAACAGTTGCGAGGCCTGCTGGCTGGCGGACACGCAACGCTCGACCCCTTCACGGCTGTCTTGCATGGCGATCGCAGCCTGACGGCTGCCCTGTTGCAGCTTGGCGATAATCTGCTGGATTTCCGTGGTGGAAGTCGAGGTCCGTTGGGACAGCGTCCGGACCTCGTCGGCCACCACGGCGAACCCACGCCCCTGCTCGCCGGCCCGGGCCGCCTCGATGGCCGCATTGAGGGCCAGCAGGTTGGTCTGTTCGGCGATGCTGTTGATCACGTCCAGTACCTGGCCGATCTGCTGCGCCTGCTCGGCCAGCAGTTGCACGGTTTCATTGGTCAGGTTGATCCGTCCCGCCAGTTCGAGAATTTCTTCCCGGGTCTGGTCAACCGTGGTGCGCCCCCGGTTGACTTGCTCGTTGGCCTGCCCGGCGCGTTGCAGCGTCTGGCCGACGTGGCCGGTAATACTCTCCATGGCCTGCATCAGCTGGCCGATCGCGCCGCTCATCTGCGCCACTTCGTCCAACTGGTGCCGGGCACCGTTTTCCAGGGTCTGGCCGACTTGGGACAGGTCTTGGCCGAGGTCCGACAGGTCACGGGTGTCGCGCACCACACCGTCCACCAGGTTGGTCACTTGCAGGAGGAAATGGTCGAAACGCTCGCCGGATGAGACTTTCACGCCCTGGCTGCGTTGTGTGTCGGTGTCACGACTCAACTGCGCGGCGGCGGCCAGCACCTTGTCGAGCACGTCCTGGTTGTCCGTTGCATCAGCCAGGCTCTGGTTCGCCAGGTAGATCAGAATCACGCTTTCGACGACAACATAAAAGGCATGCACAAAAATCATCGTCCACCCGCCGTGGGCATCCATCACGAACACCGGGTAGCCCTGATGCTGGAGCCAATGAAACCCGACGTGGTGAACGGCGATGGTACCGGCGGCCACGACGATCGGCAGCCAGTCGCGATAGAACGTCAACACCGCCAGCAGCACGAAGATGCCGAAGTGGAACTCGATCACGCCTCGGGTCTGGTTGATGTGCAGCGCGGCCATGACCATCAGCGCCATGGCGATGATGCAGCGCATCGCACGGGTGCCGCCGATGCCCCGGTAGAGCAGCGTAGCCAGCAGGCACGTTGGTGCGCCGATCAGCAGCGCCTGAGTGAAGGTCGAATGAAGAAATGCCAGGCCCAGCGAATAAAGGAGCGTGAGCCAGAGCAGCCCGAGCATGATGCGATCGGCTTTGCGGTAGTGATCGTTAAAGCGCAGGGGCGATTTCATCTGGGCTGTCCTTGTCATGAACGGGGCGTCCGTCGGCGGCGTATCGACGTCTCGGAACGAAACTGTAGCGCATTGCAACAAATTAATGGCAATTAGCTACCAATCTTTTTGTACAGCCTCTTTGCTTTATGATGGCCCGATTCTGTATCCCTGACTGATGGAACCACCATGACTTTCGATTTCGACCAGGTGTTCGAACGCCAAGGCACCGGCAGCACCAAATGGAGCCGTTACCCGGCCGAGGTACTGCCGATGTGGGTGGCCGACATGGATTTTGCCGCCCCGCCAATGGTGATCGATGCGCTGCACAAGCGCCTGGAGCATCCGATGCTGGGCTACAGCGTGGCCCAGGACAGCCTGCGCGCCGCCATCGTCGCCGATCTCTGGAGCAAGTATGGCTGGCGCGTCGAGCCCCAGCAGATCCTGTTCCTGCCGGGGGTCGAGCCAGGTTTCAACATGGCTTTGCATGCGTTGGTCGAGCCGCAGCAGAACGTTGTGGTGCAGGTGCCCAACTACCCGCCGCTGCGTCATGCGCCGGGCCATTGGAACCTGAACAAGGTGGAGCTGCCCTTCACCCCGCTCGACGGAGAGTTCCACACGCCCCTGGGCGCATTGCGCGACGCCTTGCAGGGCGGCGGCGCGCTGCTGCTGAGCAATCCACACAACCCGCTGGGCAAGGTGTTCGGGCGCGATGAACTCAAGGCCGTGGCGGACATTTGTATCGAGCAGGACGCCTGGATCATTTCCGACGAGATCCATGCCGAACTGTGCTTCGATGGCCGCGTGCACATCCCCACCGCCAGCCTCGGCGCGGAGATTGCCGAGCGCACCATCACGCTGATGTCGGCCAGCAAGGCCTACAACATCGCGGGGCTGAAAACCTCCTTTGCGATCATCCAGAACGCCAGGCTGCGCGAGCGGGTCAACAGCGCCAGGGCGGGCATGGTCGACAGCGTCAATGCCCTGGGCCTGGAGGCGACTCGTGCCGCCTACAGCGAAGCGGGTCCGTGGCTTGAGGCATTGAAGGCCTACCTGCAAGCCAACCGGGATTACCTGGTCGACGCGGTGAAGAACCGCTTGCCGGGCGTGACCATGACCGTGCCCCAGGGGACCTACCTGGCTTGGCTGGATTGCTCCGCGCTGGGGCTGGACGATCCGCAAGCGTTTTTCCTGAAGGAAGCCAAGGTCGGCTTGAGCGCAGGGATGGATTTTGGCGATGATGCCGGGCAATTCGTGCGGCTGAACTTCGGTTGCCCGAGGGCGTTGCTGGAGGAAGGTCTTGCGCGGATGGAGCGGAGCCTGAAGGCCCGAGGCTGAGCAGACCCCCCCGTGGCGAGGGAGCTTGCTCCCGCTCGGTTGCGTAGCGACCGCAAGATTTTGGGGCTGCTACGCCCGAAGCGTCGGACCGGCCCAGCGGGAGCAAGCTCCCTCGCCACAACAGCGGATCATCTCAAGAGCGGATGACCTCACGAGCGGATCACCCCAGGAGCAGATCACCTCAAGATCGGGTCAATCATACATATCCGGCGTATGCACAAAGCACAACTTATTGCCCTCCGGGTCCCGGCAATAGGCCCCGAAGTAATCCTTAGAATACTGGGGCCTCGGGCCCGGCGCGCCTTCGTCGAAACCGCCCATCGCCAGGGCCATGTCCCAGGCGGCTCGCACGGTCTGCGGCGAATCGGCGGCGAAGCTCACTTGCATGCCATTGCCCCAGGTTGCGGGCAGGCCATTGATCGGCACCTGGACGAACACCTGCGGCCAATGCCTGCCGGGTTGATGCCAGCCTTCCCCGGGCGGGCCCGAGTCGTCTTCGCTGTCCATGCGCACCAACCCCAGGCACCCCAGGACGGCATCGTAGAACGCGACCATTTTCGGTAGATCCCGCGCACCAATCTGAATGTGACTGAACATGCCCTTCTCCTTATGAAGCGTTGTTTGCATTGGAGAGTACGCCCGCGTCGCCGTTCAGCCGACCTTGGGCCCGCTCGACGAAACGCTAGCGGTCACGCTCATCGACCGATGGGAAAATCCGACCGAACTCTGCCTGAAACGCCACAGTCCACCCTCCATCGCAACCACCTGCCATGGAGAACGAAAATGGCCGATTACCCAACCCCACCCTTCCCCAAACAAAGCCAGCCCGTCCCCGGCAGCCAGCAGAAAATGGACCCGTATCCGGACTGCGGTGAACAAAGCTACAAGGGTTCCGGTCGCCTGGCGAACAAGATTGCCCTGATCACCGGCGCCGACAGCGGCATCGGGCGCGCGGTAGCCATTGCCTTCGCCCGCGAAGGCGCTGACGTGGCCATTTCCTACCTGAACGAGCACGAGGATGCCAAGGAGACCGCTCGCTGGGTCGAACAGGCCGGCCGGCAATGCCTGTTGCTGCCCGGCGACCTGGCGGACAAGGCCCAATGCCGCAAGGTCGTCGATGAAACCGTGGCGCGCTTCGGCCGCATCGACGTCCTCGTCAACAACGCCGCGTTCCAGATGACTCACGAAACCCTGGAAGAGATTCCGGACGAAGAATGGGTGCGCACGTTCGATATCAACATCACCGCAATGTTCAGGATCTGCCAGGCCGCGGTACCGCACATGAAGGCCGGCGGATCGATCATCAACACCACCTCGGTCAACTCGGACATGCCCAAGCCGACGTTGCTGGCCTATGCCACGACCAAAGGCGCCATCGCCAACTTCACCGGCGGCCTGGCGCAGATGCTCGGGCCCAAGGGCATCCGGGTGAACAGCGTCGCGCCAGGGCCGATCTGGACACCGCTGATCGTTGCCACCATGCCCGAGGAAGAAGTGCAGAACTTCGGTTCGCAGACACCACTGGGGCGCCCCGGCCAGCCCGTGGAAGTGGCGCCGATCTTCGTGCTGCTGGCCTCGGATGAGTCCAGCTACATTTCCGGCTCGCGGTATGCGGTGACCGGGGGCAAGCCGATCCTTTAAAGCTCGTCGCAATCCCGCGGACCTATGGACCCTATGCTCCCCCTCGGCTATGGGCTCCGGGCTCTGTGCTTTTGACTCTGTGGCGAGGGAGCTTGCTCCCGCTGGGCTGCGAAGCGGCCCTGAAATCTTGCGGTCGCTACGCAACCGAGCGGGAGCAAGCTCCCTCGCCACAACAGCACTTCCGCCACTGCTGAAGATCACTCCCCGCCACTACCAAGGATCACTCCTTGGCAATCACCGAAATCTTCCCGTTGCGTTCGATGATCGCGAACTTGATCTGATCCAGGGTCTCGATGCCCTGGCTCGAGCGCGCCGCTTCCATGATGTCTGCCTCTATCAGCCGGGCGTGACGCATGCGCCCCTGCAAGATACGCCCATCCTCGACGATGATGGTCGGACCACCATCGATCAGCCGCGAAACCCAGTCGGAGCGCAGCTTGAGCAGCGAAAACCCGACATCGATGGCAATCAGCGTGACGATGACCATGAACGAATTGGTCATCGAGAAATCGTCCCCCAACAATGCCTGCTGGGTAGCCTCGCCAATGATCATCAACAGGACGAAATCGAAGGTGGTGATCTCCGCCAGCGAACGTCGCCCGGCGATCTTGAACAACACCAACAATACCGCGTACATCGCGGCGGCTCGCAATACCGAATCCATACGTCACCTACGGAAAGATGAATTGATTGAACCTGACCTCGGCGCCATTGGGCGTTGCGATGCGGCTTTTATAGTTACCGAGGCCTTCACCGAGCAGTGACAGGTGCAGGTTGGCCCGCCCCTGCCCGTCGGCCTGGACCCAGACCTTCATACCCTGCCCCGCGGCGGCCGAACGCACTGGCTGCGGTTGCACGCTCTGCACATCGAACCCCTCCAGCCAATCGCCGCCGAGCTCCACCTCCAGCACCGCGTTGGACGCGCCTTGCAGACGGACGACCAGCGGATTGACCGAGCCGTTGCGATGGAACATCTCGTATTCGACGCCAATGCTGCCGTCCGCGCTTTGCGCTTCGCGGCTGCTCAGCGGACCACGGGAAAACAGCCCGAGCAGGGTCAGGATCACCAACAGCACCAATACGTACCAGCCGACCCGCTCGAAGCGCCAGACCTTGTGCTGGAATGCCATGTCCTCTTCCACCGGGAACTGGCGGCTGCGGTGGTCGTCCTGTTCACGCTGATCGATCATGGGGCCCCTCCTATCGAAGTTCACCGGCCAAAGCGCGCTGGTGATAGCCGGGCAATTGCCGCAAGGCGTACTCGCTGGAGAGCAACTGCACCTGGCGCCGGTCGCCAAAGAACCGCTCCTGGCGGCTGAACAGCGCACGCTGGCCGTTTACCTCGAACGCCCAGGCAAAACAGACCGTGCCAGCAGGTATGCCGTCCTTGTCGTCCGGCCCGAGCAGGCCGGTGGTAGCGACCGCGACGTTGGCGTCGGCGTCGCGCAGCGCGCCCAGGGCCATTTCCTCGGCGACTTCGCGGCTGGTGAGATTGAAGGTATCGATGGTGCGCGGCTTGACGCCGAGCAAGCGCTGCTTGGCTTCGGGGGAATACACCACATAGCCGCTTTCGATCAGCGATCCACTGCCCGGCACTTCGGCCAACAGGGTGACGATCAGCCCGGCGGTACAGGATTCGGCGGTGGTCAGGCGCAGTTCATGGTCTTGCAGATAATCAACCAGGGATTGGGCAACAGTCATGGCATTCAGTCCTTCATGGATGCTGATGGGTTGACCCCCGCGGTTTCGAATCATTCCCTTTATCGCGCCGTCGCCCGGACATGCCAAATAAATGAAACCCCTGGCCGATCCTGTACCTCATAACGGTATGAGCCTCATGCAGAGGCTGTCCTGATCAGGAGGTCGTCATGTCTGTGCTTTTCGTCAAGCTGTTCACCCATCCGGAATTTGCCTGGGGGGACATTCGCGAGCAGGAGCAGGCTCACCCTCACCATTACCTGGCCCATCTGCTGTTGCTGGCGCTGATTCCGGCGGTGTGCCTGTTCATCGGTACCACCTGGACCGGCTGGAGCCTGGCCGAAAACGAGACCGTGAGGTTGAGTCAGGCCAGCGCCTTGCAACTGTGCGCCCTGCTCTACCTGACCATCGTGATCGGCGTCTCGCTGATGGGGCTGTTCATCCGCTGGATGTCGCGCACCTTCGAGGCTCGGCCCACGGTCAACCAGTGCATCGGTTTTGCCGCCTACACCGCAACCCCGTACTTCCTGGCCGGCATCTTCGGGCTGTACCCCAGCCGCTGGCTGGCGGTGGTGGTCCTGTTGCTCGCCTCGGTCTACTCGACATTCCTGCTGTTCGTCGGTCTACCCAAGTTCATGGGCCTGAAGAAAGAACAAGGGCTATTGTATTCAGCGAGCGTCTGGGGCGTCGGTTTACTGGTGCTGGTCACGATCCTGGTGGAAATGATCCTGCTGTGGTTCAACTACCTGCAACCGGAATACCTTCGCGTGCCGGTGGGCTGAGCCCGCGTCGAGGCGCACAATGACGGAAGCCGCGGTCAGGCGAACATCCACTTCGCAATCTTCGCCTAACCCGACTATCCTGCGAGTTTTTGCACCCTGAACATCGAGGCGGCAGCGCTGGACCGCTCCGCCGCCCTTCCTAAGGCCAATGTCATATGTCTTCACCAAGCAAACGCTCTCCCAACGTGCCACAGCGACGAGAGCTGAGCCCCAGCAGCCTCGAGTTTCCGGTAGTAGGAATCGGCGCCTCCGCGGGCGGGCTGCAGGCCATCAAGCAGTTTTTTGAACACATGCCCAAGGACAATGGCATGGCGTTCGTGATCGTCCTGCACCTGGCTCCAGACCATCAAAGCATCGCCGACAAGATCATCCAGGAATCGACCAAGATGCCGGTGCTCCAGGTGAGCGAGACGGTCGCTATCCAGAAAAACCATGTCTATGTCATTTCCCCCGCCCACCATTTGTCGATGAACGACGGATATCTGAAGGTCAAGCCGGCCGAGCCGCGCCTCGGCGGGCATGTGGCTATCGACCTGTTTTTCCGTGACCTGGCCGACGTACACAAGGAGCGGGCATTCTGCCTGGTGCTGTCGGGCACCGGCTCCGACGGAGCCGTGGGCCTGTCGCGCATCAAGGAACAGGGCGGCGTGACCATCGCCCAATCGCCCCAGGACGCCGAATTCGACGGCATGCCCCAGGCCGCCATCGACACCCAGATGGTCGACCTGGTGCTTCCCGTGGTGGAAATGCCGCAAAAGCTCCTGGAGCTGTGGCGAAATTCTCAGAATATTCGTCTGCCGACGGCCAACGACCCGGAAATCAAGACCCAACCGCCAACCTCCGAGCGCGAAGCAGTCGCCGCCGAGCAATCGCTGCATGACATCCTGGTGCAGCTGCGCGCTGGCACCGGGCATGACTTCAAGCATTACAAGCGGGCCACCGTGTTGCGGCGCATCGAACGGCGCATGCAGGTCACCGCCCAGCCAGATCTGGGCGCCTACTACGCGTATCTGCAGAATCACCCCGAAGAAACCAAGGCGCTGCTGGGCGACCTGCTGATCGGGGTAACCAATTTCTTCCGCGATCGCGAAGCCTTCGAAGCCCTGGAGCGCGACGTCCTGCCCAACCTGTTGAAGCCGGTCGAGCCGGGTAGCGTGCCGCCTGAGGAGATCAGGATCTGGTCGGCCGGCTGCTCCACCGGCGAAGAGGCCTATACCCTGGCCATGTTGCTCAGCGATCAGTTACAGCATGATTCGAGCAACGCCAAGCTGCAGATATTCGCCACCGACATCGACGAACGCGCCATTACCGTGGGGCGCGGCGGCGCCTACCCGGAAGCGATCATTACCGACGTGCCGCCCACTCGCCTGCGCCAATATTTCCTGAAGGAAACCACGACGTACCGTGTGCGCAAGGAAATCCGCGAGCGCGTGCTGTTTGCCAAACACAGCCTGCTGTCGGACCCGCCCTTCTCGCAGATCGACCTGATCGTCTGCCGCAACCTGCTGATCTACCTCGACCGCGAAGTGCAGCGGGAAATCCTGCAAATGTTCCACTTTGCCCTGCGCCCGGGAGGCTACCTGTTCCTCGGTTCGTCGGAGTCGGCCGATGCCTGCAGCGAGCTGTTCAGCCCGGTGGACAAGCGCAACCGGATCTTCCGCGCCAAATACGGCACTGCCGCCAGCCGCCGAACCCCGACCATGCCCCGTGGCGGTTACGTGCGCAGCACCTCGTCCCTGGCCGCGCCGCAGATCATCGCGCCGCGCAAGGTGTCGTTTGCCGATATCCACTTGCGTGCCATCGAACGGGCCGCGCCACCGAGCATAATTGTCGACAGCAATGGCGACATCCTGCACATGATCGAAACCGCCGGCCGCTATCTGCGCCACGTTGGCGGCGAGATGTCGCGTAACCTGCTGACGCTGATCAACCCGCAGCTGCGCCTGGAAATCCGCACCGCCTTGTTCCAGGTGAACCAGAACGGCCAGCCGGTCAAGTCCCGCCAGGTCAATATGGAGCGCGATGGCAAGCGCTTCCTGGTGGACCTGCTGGTCCAGCCGTATCGCGACGACGAATCCGATGGCGAGTTTGTCCTTGTCGTGTTCGAGGAGGAGGAAGTCGACCCCAGCCAGCAGGTTACCGCCATCACCAGCCAGACCGAAAACCAGGTGCTGGCCAATCTGGAGCGGGAGCTGCAGCGGACCAAGTCGCACCTGCAGGACACCATCGAGCAGGCCGAGGTCTCCAGCGAGGAGCTCAAGGCCTCCAATGAAGAAATGCAGGCCATCAACGAGGAACTGCGCTCGGCCACCGAGGAGCTGGAAACCAGCAAGGAAGAGCTGCAATCGATCAACGAAGAGTTGCTGACGGTCAACTTCGAGCTCAAGACCAAGGTCGAGGAAACGGACAAGATCAACGACTACCTCACCAACCTGATCGCCTCCACCGACATCGCCACGGTATTCGTCGACCGCAGCATGCGCATCAAATGGTTCACCCCGCGGGCCACGGAAATCTTCAGCATGCTCCCGGTGGACACCGGCCGTTCACTGCTCGACATCACCCACCGCCTGGACTATGCGGAGATGGCTGCGGATGCCACCCAGGTGTTCGAGTCGCTGAACATGATCGAGCGCGAAGTCAGCAGCAAGGATGACCGCTGGTACATCGCCCGCCTGCTGCCCTATCGCTCCAGCGAAGACCACATCGACGGCACGGTGTTGACCTTTATCGACATCACCAAGCGCCGTGCCGCTGAAGAAGAGTTGCGCCTGGGCGAAGAGCGCATGCGCCTGGTGGCCGAAAGCACCCGCGACTACGCGATCATCCTGCTCGACGAACATGGCGTGATCACCAGTTGGAACACCGGCGCGCAGCTGATTTTCGGCCATACCAAGGCCGAAGCCGAAGGCGCTTATTACGACTTCCTCTTTACCCCGGAAGACCGTAGCTACGGCGCTCCTGAAACCGAACTGAGCACCGCTCGTGCCAAAGGCCGTTGCGAAGACGAGCGCTGGCATCAACGCAAGGACGGCAGCCGCTTCTTCTGCAGCGGCGAGGTCACGCTGCTCAGTGGCGACTACTTGCAGGGCTACGTGAAGATTGCCCGTGATCTCACCGGGCATAAGCGCCTGCACGAAGAACAGACCCAACGGCTCATGGAAACCCAGAACAACAGCCACTTGAAGGATGAGTTCTTCGCGGTCATGTCCCACGAACTGAAGCACCCGCTGAATCTGATCCAGCTCAACGCCGAATTGCTGCGCCGCCTGCCGGTGACCAAGAGCGTCACTGCGGCCGCCAGGGCGGTCAACACCATCTGCGACGCTGTCACCAGCCAGGCGCGCATCATCGACGACCTGCTGGACGTAGCCCGGGTACGCACCGGCAAGCTCAAGCTCAAGCGCCTGGCGGTCGATCTGGGCCGCGTGCTGCAAGACATCTACACCGTGGTGATCAACGACAATCACCCGAACAAGGTCACTCTGGAACTGCCCGAAGGGCCCGGCAGCGAGCTGATTGTCAACGCCGATCCGACCCGACTGGAGCAGATCATCTGGAACCTGGTGAACAACGCGCTGAAATTCACCCCGAACGGCGGCCGCGTGCAGTTGATCGCCAGCCAGGACGGGCGCATGGCTCGCCTGGACGTCAAGGATTCAGGCGTCGGTATTGCCGCGGAACACTTGAGCGAAGTGTTCGACCTGTTCGGCCAGGCCGAGACCCAGCATGCAACCCATCAGCGCGAAGGGCTGGGAATCGGCCTGTCGCTGGTACGGCAGTTGACCGAAGCCCACGGCGGCAGCGTCGAGGTCAAGTCCGAAGGGCTGGGCAAAGGCTGTACGTTCACCATCCGCCTGCCCTTGACCAGCGCCGAGCTGGCGCCCAAGCCGCAAGCCTGCGAAGAGCAATCCGGACGCCTGAGCGGCTTGACGGTGTTGTTGGTGGACGATTCCCCCGACGTGCTCGATACCCTCAAGCTGCTGCTGGAAATGGAAGACGCCAACGTCGTTGCATTCGATCAACCGTTGCAAGCGCTGGAAGCGGCCCGGGACGCCCGTTACGACGTGGTGATCTCGGACTTGGGCATGCCGGTAATGAATGGCCATGAACTGATGCAGGCGCTGCGCGAGTTGCCCCACATCAAAAACATCCCGGCCATCGCCCTGACCGGGTACGGTGCGTCTGTCGACATGCACAAGTCGCAGCAGTCGGGTTTTGACCAGCACATCGGCAAACCGGTGTCCTATGACGAGTTGATCGAAGCGATCGAGCAATTGCGGCGGGCGCGGGTTTACTAGGCAGATGGCCGGCCAGGGATGGGACTTCCAGCAGGGTAATCCCTTTTGTAGTCAGAGGTGTTCTCCAGTGGGAACTGCTTTCGTGGCGAGGGAGCTTGCTCCCGCTGGGCCGGGCTGGCGCTCCAGTGCGCAGCAGCCCTGAGCTTTTTGCGGTCGCTGCGCAACCGAGCGGGAGCAAGCTCCCTCGCCACAAAAGCGGTCTGGCTCCGGCTGAGTATCCGGGCTCCAGCTACTTGGCGGTGGTCTTCATCCCAATCCGCCGACGCATTTCGGCCGTGATGCCCTGGCGGGTTTTCTTCAGGTCCGCCCAAGGCTCATGCCCCACCTCGGCCAGTCGCTCATGCACGTTGTGCACATTCCACAGGTTGGCGCCCTTGAGCTCGGCCACTTCTTCGCGATAAATCGGTACCGACACTGGCAGCCCTTCACGGGTGCGGGCGGCATAGGCACAAATGGTCGTGGCGCCCAGGCCGTTGCGCAGGTAATCGATGAAGATCCGCCCCACCCGGTTTTTCGGTCCCGATACCGCCGAGAAGCGATCCGGCAACAGCTTGGCCATGTGGCTGACAATGGCGTGGCTGAAGCCCTTGACCTCGTCCCAGCCCAACTTGCGGGTCAGCGGCACCACCACGTGGATACCCTTGCCGCCGCTGGTCTTGAGAAACGCCTTCAGGCCCAGCTCATCCAGCACCGACAAGGTCAATTGCGTGGCTTCCACCATGCTTTTCCACGGCAGCGCCGGGTCCGGGTCAAGGTCGAGGACAAAACGGTCGGGCTTGTCCAGGTCTACCGAAGTGGCGTTCCAGGTGTGCAGCTCCACGGTGCTCATCTGCACCGCACCGATGAGCGCTTCGGCGTTGTTGATGATCATCACCGGTTGCCCGGTCAGGTCCTTGTCCAGGCTGGTGATGCCGGGAATCGCCAGGCGCTCGGGGTTCTTCTGGAAGAACAGCTCGCCGGCGATGCCATCCGGCGCGCGCACCAGCGCCACCGGGCGGTCGGCCAGTTCCGGCAGGATGAACTCGGCAACGCTGGCGTAGTACTCGGCCAGTTGCATCTTGGTCGTGCCACTGCTGGCATCGATGATCCGGTCCGGGTGGGTAATGCGCACCTTGCCGTCCAGAGTCGGTGCCTGGGTGGTCTTGGCCTTGGCTTTCGTCTTGGGCTTGGCCGGTGCCGGCTCCTCCTTGGCGGCGGTTTTTTTCCTGGCGGGCTTCTCTATCGGTTTCGGCAGTTCCTGGGTAATCGCCTTGGCCGGCTTGTCGTTGCGCAAGCCATGGAACACCGCGTGGCGTACCGAACCTTCCTTGGTCATTTCAGCAAATGCCACCTCGGCCAGTAATTCCGGCTTGAGCCAGTGCACGCCCTTGGCCTCGTAACCAGTGGGGGGGTTGACCACGGCGGCTTTTTTCGTTTCCAGGGGCAACAGCTGCTGGTAGATGCTTTTGAGCGTCGTCTCGTTGAAACCGGTGCCGACCTTGCCGGCATACCGCAGCTCACCGCTGTCTACGTCATGCAGGCCCAGCAACAAGGCACCGAACGCGCTGCGCGAGCCCTTGGGCTCGCTGAAACCGACCACGACAAACTCCTGGCGATTTTTGCATTTGAGCTTGATCCAGTCGCTGCTGCGCCGGGACACATAGGCGCTGCCCTGGCGTTTGCCGATCAATCCTTCCATGCGCATCTGGCAAGCGCTGTTGAGCAGTGCTTCGGGGGTTTCCTCGAAGGCGTCGGAAAAACGCAGCAACGGATCTTCATTCGCTTCAAGCACCGCTGCCAGCGCGGCCCGACGCTCCTCCACCGGCACTTTGCGCAGATCCATGCCGTTGAGGTAGGGCAAATCGAACAGGTAATAGGCGATCTTGCCGCTGCTGCCGACATCAAAGGCATTCTGCAAGGCCTGGAAATCCGGTACGCCTTGCTCGTTGGCAACGACCATCTCGCCGTCGAGCCAGGCCGATTCCAGCCCCAGCGCAGCCAGGGCCTCGGCCTGTTTCGGCAGTTTGTGGGTCCAGTCATGGCCGTTGCGGGTGATCAAGCGCACATCGCCGTCGTCGATACGTGCCATGACCCGGTAGCCGTCGAACTTGATTTCGTAGAGCCAGTCGCCATCGGGCGCGCTGTCCACCAGCGTCGCCAGTTCCGGCTTGAGGGTCTCGGGAATCGGGCCGGCAACGGCGCCGCTGAGGGTGGTCTTCGCATTTTTTTTCGACGACTTCGGCGGCGCGGCTTTTTCCGGTTGTTTCACCGCTTTGGCAGCGGTGGCCTTGCCCCGGCGCTTGGGCAAGATCGTGCGGTCGCTGAGCACGCTGTCCGGCTCGGCCTGGACCACGTCGTACTCGCTCTCCGGACGGGCCGCGTCGTCCTGATGCTTGATCAGGAACCATTGCTCCTGTTTACCGGGCATATGGGTGCGCACCAGGTTCCACAGGCCGGCGAGTTTCTCTCCGCGCAGCTCGAACTTGAGCCGGCCCTTCTCGTAGGCTTCGTGTACATCGCCCTGGGGAATCCACACGCCCCGGTCCCAGACAATGACATCGCCGGCGCCATAGTGGCCTTCGGGAATGCTGCCCTCGAAGGTCGCGTAATCGAGCGGATGGTCTTCGACATGCACGGCCAGGCGCTTGACCTTCGGGTCCAGGGACGGTCCCTTGGGCACTGCCCAGCTCTTGAGCGCGCCGTCCAGCTCCAGGCGAAAGTCATAGTGCAACCGCGTGGCATCGTGCTTGTGGATGCAGTACTGCAAGGCATGGGCGGTTTTCGCCGCTTTGCGCGAGCGTTTCGCCGCCGGTTCCGGGGTGGCGGCGAAATCGCGCATGCGGTTGTAGTCTTCAAGGGTTTTGCTGGTCATGGGCCACCTGCAACTTGCGCAAGGGTCGGATCGGCCACGGGCATCCCGGCGGTTTCCGACAGCAACTGATCAACGACCCGACTCAAGGCCTGTTCGATGGAGTCCCCCAGCAGCAAGCCTTGTTCATACAGTACGACCTGGCGATCAGCACTGGTGCCCTCCTGGACGATCCGGCGGGCCTGCTTGAACACGTCCTGTACACCCAGCGCTGTGGCGGTGTCGGCGAAGGTCTGCTCGGCCAGGTTCAGCCATTCGCCAATGAGCATGGGTTGTTCCTGCCCCTCGATGATGAACTCCGCCAGGATGCCGTGGCGCTTGGCCCGGTAGCGGTTTTCCTTGAGGATCCACTGCGACATCAGGCTGTAATTGGCCCCAGGCTTGGGCTGGGCGCAGGCATGGGCAACCATCAGGCGAAACAGCGAAACCAGGCACAGAACGTCGTCGATCCGCGGGCAGGCATCGCAGATACGCAGCTCCAGCGTCGGGTAACGCGACGACGGCCTGAGCACCCACCAGCAATCGCTGGGCTGGCGAATGGAGCCGGTGCGCGTGAGCATGTCGACGTAGCCGTTGAACGCGGCCTCGTCGGCGAAGAACTCCGGCACGCCCATCCGCGGCCATTCATCGCAGGCTACCTGGCGATAACTGCTGAAGCCGCTGTAGCCGCCGTTCCAGAACGGCGAAGATGCACTCAGCGCCAACAACATCGGCAGCCACGGCAACACTTCGTTCATGACCTTGACCCGGTCCTGATCGCCCGGTACTTCCACGTGTACATGCAGGCCCGATAACACGCTGCGGCGCGCCACTCGCTGGTAGTCGTCGAACAATTGCTGGAAGTGCAGCTCGTCGGTGGGCTGCAAGCCGACCGTGGTCATTGGATGTGAGCCGGCGCTCAACAATCCCAGGCCGTGGGGTGCCAGGCGCCGCGTCAGGCCGCTACGCACCTGGGCCAGGTAATCGGCGGCCTCCGCCAGGTTCTGGAAGATGGGCGAAGCCATCTCCACCTGGCTCAGAAACATCTCGTGGGCGAAATGCTCACCCAGCTCCTCCCGGCATGCCGCAATCGCCGCCGCGGGCGGCTGGTCGGGCATGTGCCGGGTTTGCAGGTCGGTGACGAAATATTCCTCTTCAATGCCGAACTTCAGACGCCTGTTCATCGATGTTCCCTCCGATACCCGCACCCGTGCGGGTGACAACCAACGCCACCACGGCGATCCGTTCCACGTCCTGATAACCCGGGGTCAGCAATTCCTCGCCGAAGACATCCGGGTCCAGTTCCCGGTAAGTCCAGGCGTACTGCGCCGAATCGCGCCAAGGGCCAAGCGCCTCCAGGAACGGATCGCGACCGTCGACCATCGCCACGCCGGTGTAGAGCACCAGCGAGCCACCAGGCGTAAGCCGGGGCAACGCCTGCTCGACGATACGCAGCGACAGGCCGGCGCCCAGCGCGCCGCCACCATGGCGATAGGCGCGCTCGGCCGGGTCGGCCATGTACGGTGGGTTGGCAACGATCAGGTCAAAGCTGCCCTCGACGTCCCGGAGAACATCACTGTGGGCAACCTCGACGTTGGCAACCTCGGCCAGCGCGGCGTTGACCGCGCACAGGCGCAGGGCCAGGGGATTGATGTCCACGGCGAGAACCTCGGCCTCGCGCCGGGCGCGGGCAATCACCATGGCCCCGACACCGGCTCCACAACCGATGTCCACGGCCCGATGCACCGCGGTGAAGTTCTGTTGCAGGTGGGTATGGATCAGATGGGCGAACCGATAGCTGTCCGGGCCGAAAAATACTGCGTCATTGGCCTGGGTGGGAAACTGCGAATGGGCGAACAGCATGCCGTCGAGGCTCGACCAGCGCACGCGGCTGTATAACAGGCCGTCACGTTCCTCCAGCACCTGCGCCTCCTGCAACTGACGCTGCTCATCGGCGGAAATCAGCCCAGGCGCGAACGGCCGCGACCAGCCGAAAACGTCCCGCAGGGTCTTCGAGCGCTCGTTGCCGGGCCGTTTATTGACCCGCTCATGGGTCAACGGTGTCGGGGTGATGAAACGGTAGCCGTCGGCGTGCAGGCGGCGACCCAGTTGCAGCAGCGCCAGGTCGGGTTCGGACAGGCGATCTTCCTGATTCATGCAGGGCTCCTAACGAAGGGCGGATTTGAGTTCGATGAACCGGCGGGTCGCCAGCAGCCCGGCCGGATGGCTATGAGCGCGCGGCGAAAGCCAGGGCATGAGGATCTGCATCTGCGCATCGGGCGCCTTGCCCCGCAGTAATTGCTGCAGGTTCTGCACGTCCGGATCCTGCGGCGGTGCCTGGGTATCCTGCGCCGCGCCAAGGCTGCGGCGGGCGCCGGAGCGACCGCGCTCCTCCAACCAGTCACCGGCGATCCAATCGTGCAACAGCTGCTTTTCGTAAGGGCTGAAGACCCCGAACATCGCCGCGCCAGCGCCTTCGATGAGGGTCCAGAAGCGGCTGTTCTGCGGATCTTCGTGGCGCCGGATCCAGCCTTTGCCTTGCATGGCCTTGAGGAAACCTTCCAGCTGCCCCGGCTCCGCCAGCCATTGGTTGACGGTCTTGCCTTCGAATTTGCAGTAATCGGAATGCATGTGTTGGCCAAACGGGCGCTTGCGCTCAAGCATGTCGAGGACCTCTCGTTCCAGGTCAAACGACTCGATGACCGCCCGGCTGCCCTGCCCCAGGTCGTTGAGGCGATAGCCCAGGGTGACCCGACGCCAGAAGGATTCGCGATCCGCCTCCATCGGCATCAGTTGCAGCAGCGATTGCACAGCCTTGTGGGCATGGCCGGTGCTGGCGTTGTCGATGGTCACATGGAGAGTGAAGTAATACGGGTCGATGTCGAGTTCGCTCAGCTCATAGGCGCTGATCAGCAAATGCAGTGGCAGTTGTTCGTAGCCAAGGTTGTAGCCGATGACCTCGGGCAGATACTCGTCGCCGGCATAACCCAAAGCCAGTTGCACCGCACCTTGCAGATAGCGGTCATCGTGGATGTCGGGCATGTCCGACAGGCCATGTTCAGCCAGCAGCTTGCGGTAGAGCACCACATGGTTCTGGGCCGGCACACCATCGCCGAGCTCTTCCAGATAGGTACACAGCAGCCCTTCGAAACGGTGGTCATGCCAGTGCCTGAGCACGCCGTACAACCAGGCGCCATCCACCAGTTTGGTCGGCGCCACGGCCTGCAGGAAGTACAACGCCTGGGCCTTGCTGTGGAAGAACTCCCGACGACCGCCACTCTTGCGTCGTTCCAGGTAGTCGGCGTACTGCCGGGCCACGCCGGCGCTGTGCTGTTCTACCCAGGCAAGCAGCGCCGCCGGATCGTCAGGCATCTCCTGGGGCAACGCCGCGGCCTGCTCCAGGCAAGGCTGGAGAAAGGCTTGGGCATCGGCTTGCTTGTCGCTGTCGTCGGGGCCCTGCAGCAGCCGCTCGTAGCATTGACGAACGCTGCCGGCAGTGGTGAATGGCTGCGCGGTGGCAGGCCTGGATTGGAGGGGTGTCAGCGCAGTCATAAAGGCCTCTTGGGTTTCTCGACGGGACGCTCGATCAGCACGTCTCTTCCATTGCAGAGCCTCGCGCACGGGAAAAAATTCCCCTGGATCGAAAAGCGCCCGGATAAACGGGAGCCTGCCGATATGCCGGGGAACCCTCGCTTCGCTAACACCCTCGAACGCTAGGCAAGGCGGTTTTTCGTGGCGAGGGAGCTTGCTCCCGCTGGGCCGGGCTGGCGCTCCAGTGCGCAGCAGCCCCCAAAGAAAGGCCGCTGCGCGGCCAGCGGGAGCAAGCTCCCTCGCCACAAGGAAATGAGTGACCCCCAACCCAAGGAGCAACGATGATTTTCACAGTGTGGGTAGCGGTGCTCGGTGCCGTTTTGCTGACCCTGGCCCTGACGTCGTCCTACCTGCGCTGGATGCCGGTCACCACCTCGGCCGTGTGCCTGGTGCTGGGCGTCGCCATTGGCCCGGCGGGGCTGGGACTGCTGCGGCTGGGGGTCGACGATTCGTCCGTCTGGATGGAGCACCTCACCGAAGTCGCCGTGGTGTTCTCGCTGTTCGTCAGCGGCCTCAAGCTGCGCCTGCCACTGAGGAACCGCAGTTGGCGCGTGGCCTACGGGCTGGCCGGTCCGGTGATGATCCTGACCATCGCCGGCCTGTGCCTGACCTTGCACTACCTGTTTGGCCTCGGATGGGGTGTGTCCATGCTGATCGGCGCGATGCTCGCACCCACCGACCCGGTCCTGGCGGCACTGGTGCAGGTCAATGATGCCCGCGACGATGATCGGGTGAGGTTCGGCTTGTCCGGGGAAGCCGGGCTGAACGACGGCACTGCATTTCCCTTTGTCATCCTTGGCTTGCTCATGCTGCAGGAAGACGGCAGCGGATTCCTCGGCGAATGGGCCTTGCGCAACGTCTTGTGGGCTGTACCGGCGGGGCTGTTGATCGGCTACTGGCTGGGGCGTGGCATCGGCCGGCTGACCTTGTCGATGCGCATCAAGAACGCCGACAGTACCCTGTCGCCAAACGATTACCTGGCCCTGGCCCTGATCGCGCTGGCCTACGTGGCGGCGGAGTCGGTGCAGGCTTACGGCTTTCTTTCGGTGTTCGCCGCCGGCCTGGGATTGCGTCAGGCGGAAGTCGAGTCTACCGATGAAAACGCGCCGCCGGCCGAGCATCTGGTGCAACCGCTGGTGGGCCATGAAGCGGTAGAACCGGAGCAGGCCGTGCACGGCGACACCCAGGCCCTGGACGACGGCCAGGTGGCGGCCGGGGTGATGATGAGCGACATGCTGGCGTTCGGCAGCCTGGTGGAGCGCTCCATGGAAGTGTTCCTGGTCACACTGCTCGGCGTGGTCCTTGCCCATCACTGGGATTGGCGGGCCCTGGCCATCGGTGCCTTGCTGTTCGCGGTGATCCGCCCGTTGAGCGTGTTGGCGATGCCTTGGGGGAGATTGCTGGATGGGCCGCAGCGGTTATTGATCGGCTGGTTCGGCATACGCGGCATCGGCAGCCTGTTTTACCTGTTCTACGCCTTGAACCATCACCTGCAGCCTGAAGTGGGGCAGCTGTGCATTAACCTCACGCTGTCGGTGGTGGCGCTGAGTATCCTGGTGCACGGCGTGAGTACCCAACCCGCACTGGCGTGGTATGAGCGCCGAAAAAAGTGACAGTCAGCCACCCGGATCGGTCACTTGGATGAACACCGAATACACCCCCAGCAACACCCAGAACGCTGCGAAGATCCACGGTGTGCGCACCGAAAACAGCAGTGACTTGCGATAACCCTTATGGGTCGATTCACGCTCGCTGAACAGCGGCGACTCGTCATAGGCCAGGCCCATCAACGGTTCACTGCGCAGCAGTTCGCTTTGTTTGAAATGCCAATGGTCGATGATCTCGTAGGCAGCCCGAATCCCCGGCCAGGCGTTGAGCGAACTCAGGAAACCGAGCAGCGCCAGGAATGGCGGCACGATCAGCGTGAAGAGCTTGCCCCACTCCGGATTCAGGTTGGCCATGCACGACGCGAAGGCAATCACCAGGAAAGACTGTGCGGCCAGATACGCGTCGGTTCGATTGGCGAGAATACTGGTTTCGTACTGGATTTCCCGCCGATAGAAATCCAGCCGCTCCTTGGGTGAGCCAAACAGCTTGGCATTGTGCTCGGTCAGATCTTCTTCGGGCGTAGGGTGAGTCAGGATTCTGGGCATTGCGCAGGGGGTTCCTCGGCTTGATTGAGGTGCATCTAGAAGGGATCGCTGTGGCTGAGTTCAAAGCAATGGACCGAAGGTTCTTTGGATCCAAATGACTGAAGGCAGACCTTGCTCCGTGGGCCGCCGCGAGGCGGCCTAGTAGCCGACCTGGTTTCGGTTGGTTCGCGTTTCCCTGTGGGAGCGAGCTTGCTCGCGATGGCGGACTGCCAGCCAATGAAGATGTTGGATGGGCTGGCCTCTTCGCGAGCAGGCTCGCTCCCACAGGGGTTCTCTGTATGCCATGAAATCTGCGTTTGCCGAAAATCCAATGTGGGAGCGAGCCTGCTCGCGAAGGCGCTAGGACCGTCGCGTGAGTGCCAGTATGTGCCCGGCTCTTGCTCTTGCTCTTGCTCTTGCTCTTGCTCTTGCTCTTGCTCTTGCTCTTGCTCTGCTCTGCTCTGCTTTTGACTTTGATCTCAGCGCCCCATTAACCACGCTGGCCGAACGCAGGCATTGCGCAGTGGGTAACCCGGCATGGATGCCGGGTTAGCCGCGCTGGGCCATGGATGGCCCTTCGCGGCGGCCCACGGAGCAATGCCGGAGTGAGGGCACACCGAGCCTAGGCGAGGTGCCGAGTGGTGGGGCAAGAGCGTTTTGGTTACTTTTGCGCTTCTCAAAAGTGACCCGCTGTAAGAGCGGAACCATAATCCGCCGTGACCGCAGCAACGGATATACACACCAATAGACAGCCCGAGAGAGATAAGACGGAGCGCGTGACAAGCACATCAATTCCATCCGACACTCCCTGCCTCACAAAAAAACGACACCGCCCATGTACCCCTCACTCGCCTCCCTGCCCCCCTGCGACCTCGACACCCTGCTCCAGAGCCTGCAACCCATCGCGCCGCTGCTCGACACCCTCACCGACACAGTGTTCTTCATCAAGGACAACCAGGCCCGCTATGCCTTCGTCAACCAGACCCTGGCCCGACGCTGCGGCTTCAAAGAGCGCAACGACCTGCTCGGCCTCACCGCCGAACAGGTATTCCCGGCACGCTTCGGCCCGCTGTACACCGAACAGGACCGCCGAGTGCTCGCCAGCGGAAGAGAACTGGCCGACCAACTCGAACTGCACCTGTATTACGGCAACCAGCCAGTGTGGTGCCTCACCCACAAACTGGCCCTGCACGACCTCACTGGCCGGATCGTCGGCCTGGCCGGAATCTCCCGTGACCTGCAACTGCCACAATCGAGCCATCCGGCGTTCCAGAAGCTGGCGGCGGTGGATGCACACATCAAGCGCCACTTCGCCCGTACCATCAGCCTGGCCGAGCTGACCGCCATCGCCGGGTTGTCGGTGGCGCAACTGGAGCGACACTGCAAGCGCATCTTCCAGCTCACGCCCCGACAAATGATTCACAAGGCGCGCCTGGAAGAAGCCTCGCGCTTGCTGCTGGAGCAGGACTTGCCCATCACCGAAATCGCCCTGCGCTGCGGCTACACCGATCACAGCGCGTTCAGTCGCCAGTTCCGCGCCCTGACCAGCCTGTCTCCCAGCCAATACCGGGAAAACCAGCGCTGATTGCTGTTCCTTTATCGGGCGTGCGCGAGTATCACTGCTCCTATCTGTAACACCGCACCTGACGCGCCTGCTCGCCAACGTCAGCTAGCAGCATCGGCAACCCTCGGTATATCAAGCGCTTACCGACGATTTATCGGAAAAACAAAAACAGGCACGTCGATTGCTTATTTAATATCGTATACGAAATCCTCAATACGATATTTCCCAGCACTTATTCGACAGCGAGGCATTTATGAAAAACCCTGCATTGGCCGTAGCCCTCGGCGTGGCCTTGTTTCCCCTGCTCATCCTTCCCGCCCACGCCGACAAACTCGACGACATCATCGGCTCGGGGAAACTGCGTTGCGCCGTGACACTGGACTTCCCACCGATGGGCTTTCGTGATGAAAGCAACAAACCGGCAGGATTCGACGTGGACTATTGCCACGATCTGGCGAAGGTTCTCGGCGTCGACGCGGAGGTTGTGGAAACGCCATTCTCCGACCGAATCCCCGCGCTGCTCTCGGGCCGCGCCGATGTCATCGTCGCCTCCACTTCCGACACCCTGGAGCGGGCCAAGACCGTCGGCCTGACCGTGCCCTACTTCGCTTTCCAGATGGTCGTGCTGACCCGCGACGACACCGGCATCAACGGCTACGCCGACCTCAAGGGCAAGAAGCTCGGCAACACCAGCAGCACCTATGAAGCCATTGCCCTGGAGAAAGACCAGAAGAGCTGGGGCAGCGGCAGTTTCCGTGCCTATCAATCGCAGAACGACACACTGCTGGCCGTCGCCCAGGGCCATATCGATGCCACCGTGGTGACCAACACCGTCGCTGCCGCGACCATCAAGTCGGGCAAGTACAAGGGCCTGAAGATCGCCGGAGACGCGCCTTACGTCATCGACTACGTATCCCTCGGCGCCAAACGCAACGAATACGGCCTGCTCAATTACCTCAACCTGTTCGTCAACCAGCAGGTGCGGACCGGCCGCTACAAGGAGCTCTTCGTGAAGTGGGTCGGCAGCGACATCCCGCCGGCCAACCTGACCGTGCCGCAGGTTTATTACTGAGGATCGCCGCATGCCGAGCACGCCTATCCGCCTGCAGGGCCGCAGCCTGGTCGAGGGTGCTGCCGAGGGCAGCCTGTTGTTCGCCGATGTCGGCCTGAGCTTTTGGGGCGGGGTTGATCCGGCCACGGGCGAAGTCATCGACCGACACCACCCGCTCAGTGGCGAGCGCCTGGCCGGGCGCGTGCTGGCGATTCCCAGCGGGCGTGGCTCTTGCACCGGCAGCAGCGTGCTGATGGAACTGATCAGCAACGGCCATGCACCGGCGGCACTGGTGCTGGCCGAAGCCGATGAAATCCTGACCCTGGGCGTGCTTGTCGCCGAGGTGGTTTTTCAGCGCTCCCTGCCGGTGCTGTGCATCGGCAGCGAAGCATTCAGCGCTTTGCGCGGCCAGGGCTTCGGGCGTGTCGAGGGCAACCGCCTGACCTTGTCCGGGCGTCGGCCCAACGACCAATTGCGTGGGGAAAATACTTGCGCGCAGCCGTTCCAGCCCTCCACTGTCCGCTTGAACGAACGGGACCAGGCGCTGCTTGACGGGGTCCATGGCAAGGCTGCCCAGGTGGCAATAAAAATCGTCTTGCGCATGGCCGACATCCAGGGCGCCGGACAATTGCTGGACATCACCCAGGCCCACATCGACGGCTGCATTTATACCGGCCCGGCCAGCCTGCGTTTTGCCGAACAACTGGTGCAGTGGGGCGCAAAGGTATGCGTGCCCACCACCCTCAATTCGATTTCCGTGGACCAGCGCCGCTGGCGTGAGCTCGGCGTCGATCCGGCCCTGGGCGAGCCGGCCAGTGCCTTGGGCGACGCCTACATGGCGATGGGCGCGCAATTTAGCTTCACTTGCGCGCCCTACCTGCTCGACACCGCGCCGACGGCGGGTGAACAGATCGTCTGGGCCGAGTCCAACGCGGTGGTCTACGCCAACAGCGTGCTCGGTGCGCGGACGCAGAAATACCCGGACTTCCTCGATATCTGCATTGCCTTGTGTGGCCGCGCGCCGCTGGCCGGTTGTCATCTCGATGACCAGCGCAAGGCCGGCCTGATCGTCGAGGTGCCGAGGATCGAATCAGCGGATGACAGCTTTTACCCGCTGCTCGGCTATCACGTTGGCGGCCTCACGGGGCGGCGCATCCCGCTGATCCGAGGCCTGGAAGACGCCGCGCCGACCCTGGACGACCTTAAAGCCTTCGGCGCCGCGTTCGCCACCACCAGCGCGGCACCGTTGTTCCACATCGCCGGGGTGACGCCGGAGGCCATGGACCCGGCCCAGGTCCTGGATCACGACGCCGTGTTATCGGTGAAAACCGTGGACGCGGCGGGACTGCTCGCCAGTTGGCACGAACTCAACAGCGCCCGGCACCGCCATGTGGATGTGGTTTCCCTGGGTAACCCGCACTTCTCCCTGAGCGAATTCGCCACCCTGGCGAACATTTGTGCGGGACGAACCAGGCACCCCGACGTGGCAGTGGCGATCACCTGCGGTCGCGCCGTGCTGGAGCAGGCTCGCCAGGCCGGTTACCTGGAGCCCATCGAGGCTTTCGGCGCGACGCTCGTCACCGACACCTGCTGGTGCATGCTGGGTGAACCGGTGATCCCTCCGGCCGCCACGACCCTGATGACCAATTCCGGCAAGTACGCCCACTACGCACCCGGCCTGGTGGGGCGCAGCGTGCACTTCGCCAGCCTCGGGGATTGCGTCGAGGCCGCCTGTACCGCCACGGCCAGCGGCCAGCCGCCGCAGTGGTTGCAACCTATCGCACGCAAGGGAAACCCGAGCCATGTTTGACTACAGCTTCCAATGGCGCCCGGCCCTGCGCGCGCTGCCCGATATGCTCGCCGGCGCCTGGGTGACCTTCGAAACGGCCGCGCTGTCGATGATTTTCGGCGTGCTGATCGCCCTGCTCCTGACGGTGATGCGCCAGGCCCGCCATCCATTGTTGCGCGGCGTCGGCAACGGCTGGGTATCGATCGCCCGCAACACGCCGTCGCTGTTCCAGATCTACATCCTCTACTTCGGTCTCGGCTCTCTCGGGCTGCACGTCAGTTCGTGGTTCGCCTTGCTGGCCGGTATCACCTTCAACAACGCCGGCTATCTGGCCGAGAACTTTCGCGGCGGACTCAAGGCGGTGCCGGGCACGCAGATGCGCGCCGCCCGTTCCCTGGGCATGAGCGCGTTCCAGGCCTACCGGATGATCATCGTCCCGCAATTGCTGCGCATCGTCTTCTACCCGCTGACCAACCAGATGGTCTGGGCGGTGTTGATGACGTCCCTGGGCGTGGTGGTCGGCTTGAACAACGACCTCACCGGCGTGACCCAGGAATACAACGTCAAGACCTTCCGCACCTTCGAATACTTCGCCCTCGCGGCGCTGCTGTACTACCTGATCGCCAAGCTGATCGTCGGGCTGGCCCGGCTGTTGTCCTGGCGGCTGTTTCGTTATTGAGGGCTGGTCATGTTTTCTACAAGCCTTACCGTTAATGACGTGCTGTACCTGCTCGAGGGTGCCTGGGTCACGGTGCAATTGACCGCCTGGTCGATCCTGCTGGGCACCGTCGCCGGGTTGCTGTTCGGTTTGCTACGGGCGTTGCTGCCCCGCGCCAGCCTGCCGTTGGCCTGGGTATTGGACGTGTTTCGCAGTGTGCCGTTGCTGATCCAGTTCGTGCTGTTCAACTCCCTCAAGAGCATCGTCGGCCTGGACCTCAGTGCCTTCGCCGTCGGTTGCATCGTGCTCGGCGTCTATGCCGCCGCGTACTTCACCGAGATCGTTCGCGGTGGCGTGCTGGCGGTGCCGCTGAGCACCCGGCGGGCCAGTCGTTCCCTGGGCCTGAGCTACGTGCAGGACTTGCGCTTCATCGTCCTGCCGATCGCCACGCGGGTGGCCTTCCCTGGCTGGTTGAACCTGGTGCTGGGGGTGATGAAAGACACCGCCCTGGTGATGTGGATCGGCATCGTCGAATTGCTCCGCGCCTCGCAGACCATTGTCACGCGGATTCAAGAACCCCTGCTGGTGCTGTGCATCGCGGGCCTCATCTACTACGTCATGAGCCTGGTGGTCGCCCGCCTCGGCGCGCGCCTGGAAAGAAGGTGGCAGGAAAATGATTGAGATCGAAAACGTGCACAAATCATTCGGCAACCTGGAGGTGGTCAAGGGTGTCAGCCTGACGGTGGACAAGGGCGAAGTCGTCTCGATCATCGGCGGCTCCGGCTCCGGCAAATCGACCCTGCTGATGTGCATCAATGGCCTGGAGCCGATCCAGAAAGGCAGCATCCGCGTGGACGGCGTGGAGGTCCACGACAGCGCCACCGACCTCAATCGCTTGCGACAGAAGATCGGCATTGTCTTCCAGCAATGGAACGCCTTTCCCCACCTCACCGTGCTGGAAAACGTCATGCTCGCGCCGCGCAAGGTACTGGGCAAGAGCAAACAGGACGCCGAAGCGCTGGCGGTGCGGCAGCTTGAGCACGTCGGCCTGGGCGACAAGCTCAAGGCCTTCCCCGGCAAGCTGTCCGGCGGCCAGCAACAACGCATGGCCATCGCCCGGGCGCTGGCGATGTCACCCGACTACATGCTGTTCGACGAAGCCACCTCGGCGCTGGACCCGCAACTGGTGGGTGAGGTGCTGGACACCATGCGCATGCTCGCCGAGGACGGCATGACCATGGTGCTGGTGACGCACGAGATCCGCTTCGCCCGCGACGTCTCCGACCGGGTGGCGTTCTTTTGCAATGGTCGAGTTCATGAGATCGGGCCGCCGGACCAGGTGATCGGCAATCCGCAGCAGCCGGAGACGGCGGCGTTTCTTAAATCGGTGAAATAGCGAATGGCCCTTTCGCGAGCAGGCTCGCTCCCACACGGACTCGTGCACACCATTGAACCCTGTGGGAGCGAGCCTGCTCGCGAAGAGACCCGACCAGACAACACAAGGATCTGATCCATGCGCTCATCAAAAATCATCCATGTAGTCAGCTGCCACGCCGAAGGCGAAGTCGGCGATGTGATCGTCGGCGGCGTCGCGCCGCCACCCGGCGCCACCGTTTGGGAACAGTCACGCTGGATCGCCCAGGACCAGACCCTGCGCAACTTCGTCCTCAACGAACCCCGGGGCGGTGTGTTTCGCCACGTCAATCTGCTGGTGCCGGCCAAGGACCCGCGGGCGCAAATGGCCTGGATCATCATGGAGCCGGCCGACACGCCGCCGATGTCCGGCTCCAACTCGCTGTGCGTCGCCACCGTGCTGCTGGACAGCGGCATCCTGCCGATGAGCGAACCCCAGACGCGGTTGGTGCTGGAAGCACCGGGTGGCCTGATCGAAGCCGTGGCCGACTGCCGCGACGGCAAGGTGCAGCGGGTCGAGATCAAGAACGTGCCCTCGTTCGCCGACCGCCTCGATGCCTGGATCGAAGTCGAAGGCCTGGGTTCGCTGCAAGTGGACACGGCCTACGGCGGCGATAGCTTCGTCATCGTCGACGCCCAGCGCCTGGGCTTCGCCATCCGGCCTGACGAGGCGGCCGAGCTGGTGGCCGTGGGGCTGAAAATCACCCGCGCGGCGAACGAGCAATTGGGCTTCGTGCACCCGTTGAACGCCGACTGGTCGCACATATCTTTCTGCCAGATCGCCGCACCCCTTGTGACGGAAAACGGCATCGCCACCGGCGCCAACGCCGTCGTCATCCAGCCCGGAAAGATCGACCGCTCCCCCACTGGCACCGGCTGCTCGGCGCGCATGGCGGTGCTGCACGCCAAAGGCTTGATGCAAGTGGGCGAGCGGTTTATCGGCCGCTCGATCATCGGCTCCGAATTTCATTGCCGGATCGATTCACTGACCGACGTGGCCGGACGCCCGGCGATTTACCCGTGCATTGCCGGACGGGCGTGGATTACCGGTACCCACCAATTGCTGCTCGACCCGGCCGATCCGTGGCCACAGGGCTATCGGCTTTCGGATACCTGGCCGGGGGCATGATTTCCAGCTTCACCCAAAACCCTTGTGGCGAGGGAGCTTGCTCCCGCTGGACTGCGAAGCAGTCCTGAAGGCTGACAACTCGGTGTGTCAGTCAGATCCTGGGGGCCGCTTCGCGACCCAGCGGGAGCAAGCTCCCTCGCCACAAAAGCAACCACATATATCCGTATACGAAATACCAAAAGGAGACACCCATGAGCAAACGCATCAACTGGAGCGGCGTATTCCCCGCTGTCACCACCCAATTCAACGACGACTTTTCCATCAACCTGGAAAAAACCCACCAGGTCATTTCCAACGTCATCCGCGATGGCGTTTCCGGCCTGGTGGTCTGTGGATCCGTGGGGGAAAACACCTCCCTGAGCGCCGAGGAAAAAATCGCCGTGACTGAAGTGGCGGTGGACGCCTCCCGTGGCCGGGTGCCGGTGATCTGCGGCGTGGCCGAGTTCACCAGCGTGCAGGCCGCCAAGGTCGCCAACGCAGTGCGCAAGGTCGGTGTCGACGGGGTCATGCTGATGCCGGCGCTGGTCTACGGCTCCAAGCCGTTCGAGACCGCCGAACATTTCCGCTACGTGGCCCGGCATGCCGACGTGCCGCTGATGGTCTACAACAACCCGCCGATCTACAAGAACGATGTCACCCCGGACATCCTGATTTCCCTGGCCGACTGCGACAACGTGGTGTGTTTCAAGGATTCCTCCGGCGACACCCGCCGCTTCATCGATGTGCGCAACGAAGTCGGTGATCGCTTCGTGCTGTTTGCCGGTCTCGATGACGTGGTCCTGGAAAGCCTCGCCGTCGGCGCCGAGGGCTGGGTCTCGGGCATGTCCAACGTGTTCCCGAAAGAAGGCGAAACCATCTTCCGCCTGGCCCGCGCCGGACGGTTCGCCGAAGCCATGCCGATCTACGAATGGCTGATGCCGATCCTGCACTTGGACGCCCGCGCCGACCTGGTCCAATGCATCAAGCTGTGCGAAGCCATCGCCGGTCGCGGCAGCGCGCTCACCCGCCCACCGCGCCTGGCCTTGCCGGAAGAAGACCGGGTGTACGTGGAGCAGATCATGGCCAAGGCCCTGGCCAATCGGCCGGCGTTGCCGGATGTGGGGCTGTAAAGCCGCAGCCGATGAAAACCCTGTGGGAGCGAGCCTGCTCGCGAAAGCGGTCTGCCTGATTCGAAGGTGCTGGATGTGCCGCCGTCTTCGCGAGCAGGCTCGCTCCCACAAAGGTTGCACTCTGTTCGTAGGGCCAACCGACCAGCAACACGTCGCCACCGCCAGTCTTTGCTACGCTTTCGCCCGGCGCAACAACGCGAACGGGAGGCGTTCCATGAACTATTTCCTGGCCCAGGCCCTGAACAACCAATGGGCCAACCACCGGCTGCTGGGCGCCTGCGCGCAACTGAACACGGCCGAATACGAAGCCTACCGCACCAGTTTTTTCCCCTCCATCCAAGCCACGCTGTGCCACATCCTTGAGGTTGACCGTTATTACCTGACTGCCCTGGAAGGCGATGTTGATGGCCAGGAACAGGATTTCTACCAGACCCTGGCTTTCGCTGAGCTCAACGAAAACCAGGGCAAGACCGACCAGCGGCTGGTGGCTTTCTGCGAAACCCTGCGGGAAACGGACCTTGCCCGCTCCATCGACCTGGTGCGCGCCGACGGCAGGGTCTGCGAGCGGATCGACCGGTTGCTGTTGCACCTGTTCGAGCACCAGATCCACCACCGCGGCCAAGTCCATACCATGCTCAGCGCCACCCACGTCGAGCCGCCGCAACTCGATGAATTCTTTCTCGACTGCGACCGACGTTTCCGCGAGGTCGAGGAACAGCTGCTCCAACTCGACGGGCAGCGGGTCTGGAGCGAATATCATCCCAATTGAACCGGAGAGCTTGTCATGAACCTCACCCTTCGCTGCATTGGTTTATCGTCGCTGCTGGTCGCCACGGCGGCGTTTGCCCACCATGGCTGGAGCGAATACGACGCCAGCAACCCCTTGACGCTGGAAGGCACGATAAAGCAATCCGGTTATTCCCATCCCCACGGCACCGTGCGCCTGCAAACCACCGACAAGACCTGGACCGTAGTGCTGGCGCCGCCCTCACGCATGGAAAGCCGCGGGCTGACCAAGGACATGCTCAAGGCGGGTAACTCAGCCACCGTGGTCGGCTATGCCAACCGCAACAAACCCGATGAACTGCGCGCCGAGCGCATCACCATTGATGACAAGACCACCGAGTTGCGCTGATGCAGGCCGCGGGTCCGGCCGCGCAAGGCTGGATGGACCGGCTGGCCGACTCGTCGCTGGCATTGGCCATGCGCGACGAGCTGTGGCTGTACCCGCTGGTGGAGGTGCTGCACATCATCGGCTTTTCGGTGCTGGCGGGCGCGGTGGTGATGTTCGACTTGCGCGTCCTCGGCCTGTCCAAGGCCATCGCCGTGACCGCCCTCGCCCGGCACCTGCTGACCTGGGCCGTCGGGGCCCTGCTGCTGATCGTACCGGCCGGGCTGATGATGTTCAGCGCGCACCCGCAGGATTTCGCCGGCAATAACGTCTTTATCATCAAGCTCAGCCTGATTGCGGCGGCGGGCATCAACGCCCTGCTGTTTCATGTCGGAACCTACCGTTCGGTCGAACAATGGAATACCGGTCAGAAGGCCCCCGGGCTGGCACGTGTCCAGGCACTGGTATCGATCGCGCTATGGATCGCGGTGATTCTCTGCGGTCGACTGCTGGCCTACACCTGAGCCATACCTGAGCCATACCTGAAAACAAGACGATGGCCGCTGCCGGCCATCGCCAATCGCCCATCTCAGGCGCCCTCAGATCCGTGCCGGAGACACGATGATCTTGACGTTGTGCTCCTTGTTATTGACCAATTCCTCGAAACCCTGCCCGACGATCTGCTCCAGCTGGATGCGCCCGGTTACCAGCGGTGAAATGTCCAGGCGCCCGTCGGCGATGAACGCGATCACGTCGGCGAACTCGCCGTTATAGGCCAGCGCGCCGAGCACTTGCTTCTCGGTGGACACCAGCTCGAAGAAGTTGAACTCGCTCGGCTCTTCGAATATGCCCACCAACACGCATTTGCCGGCCTTGCGGATCAGGTCGATGGCGAACTTGGCGGTGTGCTTGTTGCCGATGCATTCGAAACTGACGTCAGCCCCCAATCCGCCGGTCAGGCGGCGTACTTCGGCCAGGGCATCGCACTGGTTGGGATCGATGACGTGGCTGGCGCCGACTTCCAGGGCCTTGGCCTTGCGCACGCCGGACATTTCCAGAGCGATCACCTGGGCCGCGCCGGCGGCCTTGGCGCACATGATGGTGCACAGGCCGATGGTGCCGGCGCCGACCACCACCACGTTCTGACCCAGCAGGCTGCCGGCCTTCTTCACCGCGTGCATGCCCACCGCCAGCGGCTCGATCAGCGCGCCGGCCTCGGCGGGGAAGTTCGCCGGTAGCTTGTAGAGCAGGTTGGCCGGGACGTTGACCAATTCAGCGAACGCACCGTTGTTCATCAATCCGGTGAACGCCAGGTTCTCACAGATGTTGTACAGCCCATGAGTGCAGTAATAACAGGTGCCGCAATGCTGGCAGGCATCGGCCGCCACCGGCTCGCCGACGCTGAAGCCTTCGACGCCGGCGCCCAATTCGACGATTTCGCCACAGAATTCATGACCGAGGATGCACTGGCCCTTGATGCCGGTCAGCGGGTGCGGCGCGTCCACCGGGATGAACACTGGCCCAGCCACGTATTCGTGCAGGTCCGAGCCGCAGATTCCGCACCATTGCACGCGGATCTGCACCCAACCGGCGGGCGGTGGAACAGGTAGTGGCACGTCTTCGACGCGGATGTCGTTGCGGCCATGCCAGACGGCGGCGCGCATGCTGCGGGTCGGCTTGATTGAAACGTTCATAGCGGTGTCTCCCATTCTGGCGGGGCGGCGAATCAGTCGCCGCCCGCTCGATCAGTGCTGCTGAATGAAATCCAGGATCAATCGATTGACCTGCTCGGCTGCCTCCATCTGCACCATATGCCCCTGGCCTGGCAGCACCTCGACCCGCGCCGCCAAGCCGTCGGCATGAGCCGCCGGGATGATCGCGTCGTCACTGCCCCAGATCACCAGGGTTGGAACGTGGCCGGCCTGGACCACTTCGCGCAGGTCCACCTGTTGGCGGCCGTCCCTGAAAACACTCCCGGCCAGTTGGCGCAGGGCCGCGTCCACGCCTTCGAGGCGCTTGTACTTGAGCATGTCGTCGAGCATCTGGCGGTTGACCAGCTCGGCATTCGAGAACAGTTGCACGAGCTGCGGCTTGAGGGCATTGCGGTTGGCGGCGTCGACGAAGCCCTGCAGGTAGCTGCCATTGATCTCCGCGCCCAGGCCGGCGCTGCCGATCAGGGTCAGCGAGCGCAAGCGTTGCGGCATCAGTCGTGCGACATTCAACGCCACCGCCCCGCCCATCGAATGCCCCACCAGGTGAGCCGCGTTGATATCCAGGTGATCGAGCAAGGCCAGCACCACGCCACTCAATTCATCGAGATCGCCGCGTTGCAGGGTTTTCGCCGATTCACCATGGCCCGGCAGGTCCAGGGCAATGACCCGCCGTCCGGCGGCCAGGGCTTCATGGTTGAACAGCCAGTTGTTCAGGTCGCCGCCAAAACCATGTATCAGCACCAAGGGCGTAGCGCCTTCACCGCGCTCGAAGTAACGGATCAACCGCCCGTCCAACTCGATTTTCTGCGGTTTCGGACCGCTGTCCTCATCGACGGCGTCGCCCGGCACGAAACTGGATTGGAACTGCTCGATAACCGCATCGATCTCGGCGTCGCTGGCCTCGCCTTCGACGACGACACCGAGCAAGGCGCCGACCGGCAGGGTTTCGTCCTGACGGGCGACCTGTCGACGCAGGATGCCGGAAAACGGCGCCTCCACGCTGCTGGAGATCTTGTCGGTCTCGACGTCCATCACTTCATCGCCCTTGGTGATGGCCTGCCCCTCTTCCTTGAGCCAGGCATCGACCCGGCCCTCGGTCATCGACAGGCCCCACTTGGGCATGGTCAGGGTAAAAATCTGGCTCATCAGCGCTTGCTCCACTCGATCACGTTGAGCACGGCTTGTTCGATCTTCGCCGCGTCGGGGATGTACAGGTCTTCCAGGGAATCGGAGAACGGCACCGGGGTATGTGGCGCGGTGACCATTTCAATCGGCGCCTTGAGCGCACCGAAGGCTTTTTGCGCGACCAGCGCCGAGATATCGGTGGCCATCGAGCAGCGCGGGTTGGCCTCGTCGATCACCACCAGGCGGCCGGTCTTCTCGACACTTTCGAGGATGCTGTCCTCGTCCATCGGGCTGGTGGTGCGCAGGTCGATCACCTCGCAATCGATGCCGCGCCCGGCGAGGTTGCGCGCCGCGTCCAGCGCGGTGTTGACCAGCCGGCCATAGGACACCAGCGTGATGTCCTTGCCGTCGCGCAGGAAGTTGGCTTCGCCGAACGGCACGGTGTAGAGCTCCTCCGGCACCTCGCCTTGCATGCTGTAGAGCAACTTGTGCTCGCAGAAGATCACCGGGTCGTTGTCGCGAATCGCCTGGATCAGCAGGCCCTTGGCATCGTACGGCGATGACGGGCACACCACTTTCAGCCCGGGAATGTGCGTCCATAAGGACGTGAGCATCTGCGAGTGCTGGGCGGCGGCGCGCAGGCCCGCCCCGACCATGGTGCGGATTACCAGGGGCGTGGAGGCCTTGCCGCCGAACATGTAGCGAAATTTCGCCGCCTGGTTGAGGATCTGGTCCAGGCAGCACCCGGCGAAGTCGACGAACATCAGCTCGCACACCGGGCGCACACCGCAGGTGGCCGCGCCGACCGCCGCGCCGACGTAGCCGATCTCGGAGAGCGGCGTATCCAGCACGCGTCCGGGAAACTGGTCGTAAAGCCCCTTGGTGACGCCGAGCACGCCGCCCCAGGCGTCGTTTTCACCGGGTGCACCGGCGCCGCCAGCGACGTCCTCGCCCATGATGAACACGCTGGAGTCGCGGCGCATTTCCTGGGCCAGGGCTTCGTTGATTGCCTGCTGATAGCTGATTTTTCTCGCCATGATGGGATTCTCTGTTCTTGTTTTCAGGGAAATTCAGGGATAGCTGACGTAGACGTCGGTCAGGAGGTCGGCAGCCGCGGGCTTGGGATCGGACTTGGCCTTGTACACGGCGTTTTCGATCAACAGCTCGACTTCCTTGTCGAGCTGGTCCAACTGCTCGACCGTGAGCAGGCCGGCCCGCGTGGTGCGCTCGCGGAACTGCATCAGGCAGTCCTGGTTCTCGCGAAAATGCTTGACCTCATCCGGCGCTCGATAGGTCTGGGCGTCGCCCTCGAAGTGGCCGTAGTAGCGGGTCAGCTTGACCTCGATCAGCGACGGCCCTTCCCCGGCCCGGGCGCGCTCGACGGCGGCACCGGCGGCTTCATGCACGGCAAAGAAGTCGAAGCCGTCCACCGTCACCCCGGGCATGCCGAAGCCGGCGGCGCGGTCGGCGATGTGATCGCAGGCCACCGACCAGTTCGACGCGGTGGCTTCGGCGTAGCCATTGTTTTCCGCGATGAACAGACACGGCAGGTTCCACACCGAGGCCATGTTCATGGCTTCGAAAACCGCGCCTTCGTTGGAGCCGCCGTCGCCGAAAAACACCACGGCGACGCTGTCGGTGCCCTTGAGCCGCGCCGCCAGGGCGGCGCCGACCACCAGCGGCGCACCGGCGCCGACGATGCCGTTGGCACCGAGCATGCCTTTCTCGAAATCGGCAATGTGCATCGAGCCGCCCTTGCCTTGGCAGACGCCGGTTTTCTTGCCGTAGATCTCGGCCATCATCCCGTAGACATCGACGCCCTTGGCAATGCAATGGCCATGGCCCCGGTGGTTGGAGGCGATGCAATCGTCATCGCCCAGATGGGCCATGACGCCAGCGGCCGAAGCCTCTTCGCCTGCGTAAAGGTGAACAAAACCGGGGATCTCGCCGGTGGCGAACTCAACGTGCAAGCGCTCTTCGAAGGCGCGGATGGTGCGCATCACTTGATAGGCGTGCAGCAATTGATCGTGGGTGAGCGGTGTCGACATTTTTATTCTCCAGGGGTGTCTTCTTGAAGGTTCAAGGGGTGTTGCGGGTGCTCGCGACCGATGGCCAACAAGCGTTGTTGCGCGGCGTAGCTGAGCACCGCGTTGACGTCGATGCTCAGCGGGCCGCCGGCATCGAGGGTGATCGTGGGTCGGTCATGGACGTTGAATTCGATTTCCCGCTCGCCGTCCAGGGCCAGCGTGCCGCTGGACAGCGACAAGCCGTGGGCAACGCCTGGCTCCAAAGGGCCGGCGGCAAGCACGCCACAGCCCTGCAGCAGACCGGGGGCCAGTGGCACCAGCAGCGCTTCGGGCGATTGCGGGTCCAGGCGCATCCAGGCGCCGCCCGGGGCCTGGCGGGACACCGGCAACCACAAGCCGCACAGCGCCGACAGGCCAATGGATTGCGGTTCGGCAAAGGTCACGAAGACTTCGGCCAGGTCCTGCGCCCGGCTGATGGCCCGGGCGCCGACAAAGCGCAGCGGCGACACGGCGACATCCACCAGCGCAACTTCCCGCAAGCCACGCCCAGCGTCGCAGACCAGCAGGCGTTTGTTGCGACGCAAGCCGATCAGGTCTGGAATCCGCCCGCTGGCATACAACCCGCCGGCCAGCCCGGCACTGGTGGCCTCGCGCAGTTCCGGGAAGGCGTTGTTGGTGCCGGTGGAAAGGGTCAGCAATGGAATATCACCGACTTCGGCCGCCACTGCCTTGTGGGTACCGTCGCCGCCGAGCACCGCGATCAGCGCCACTTCGCGCTCGGCCATCAGGCGCGCGGCCCGGCGGGTGTCTTCGACGGTCTGGCGCAGGGTCAGGTCGAGAAACTCCAGGGCCGGCCAACGGCTGCTACGGGCCTGACGACTGTGGCTGTTCTTCAGCACGGCGGCGGCCATGCCGATCATGTCGGTCGGCATCAGCACCCGTTCGATGCCGGTGGCGCCGAACGCGGCCAGCAGGCGCTGGATCACCGAGACTTTGTCGGTACTGGAAAACAGCCCGGCGTTGGCGGTCAGGCGGCGTACGTCACGGCCCGAGGCGGGGTTGGCGATGATGCCAACGGTGAGCGGACGGCGACTCATGTCGTCACCACGGGGTAGACAGGCAAATGACCTGGGCAGATAGACATAGGCACCTCTTTCTTATTCTTGGAAGCCCACCTGATGTGGGTCCAAGGCCTAGAGCAAGGCCGGTGCCAGTTACCCGCTGAATGCTGGAAAGCCTCGATATAGAGCGCTTCAAACGTAAGTTCGGGTGCGCCGGGACGGTGCTTGGTGAGACGCCACATGTCAGCTTGCACGGGACGACGGCGAGACGCTGAGACGTTGCGTCTCACCTCGACGCCGGCGCTGCGCCGGGCTTGCCGGCGCCCGGTGATCAGCGCTTAATGTGCGCACAACGACAAGAAGCTGAACCGGAGGCCCCAATGCTTTCCGCTCACTCCCGGGCGCATGTGGATTGCGTCAGCCGCGTGCTGAAGAACGCCGCGCAGCTGCCGCAACTGCCGGTGCCGGACCTGATATTCGACTCCTGGCGCCGCTCCATGGAGCAACATCACCTGGACCCAGGTTCATTGCAGGGCCCGCGCATCCTTTCCCACGAAGTGCTCAAGCAATGTCGCGAGCGCTCGGAACTGTTCCTCAACATTGCCAGCGATGAAGTGGCGCGCCTGCATGGCCGGGTGCGCGATGCCGACTATTGCGTGCTGCTGACCGATGCCCAGGGCCAGACCATCGACTATCGGGTGGAAACCACCCTGCGCAACGACTGCCGCAAGGCCGGGTTGTACCTGGGCACCTGCTGGTCGGAGGGTGAAGAAGGCACTTGCGGCGTGGCGGCCGTGCTCACCGCCAGGACGGCAGTGACGGTACACAAGCGCGACCACTTTCGCGCCGCGTTCATCGGCCTGACGTGCTCCGCCGCGCCGGTCTTCGATCCGCAAGGAGAACTGCTCGGGGTGCTGGACGTCTCGGCGGTGCGTTCGCCGGACGATCGACGTTCCCAGCACCTGATCCGGCAAATGGTGGTGCAAAGCGCACGGGAGATCGAACAGGCGTTTTTCATGAGCAGTGCCCAGGGCTACTGGGTCTTGCGCGCCCATCGCAACGCCGGCTACGTCGACAGCCAGCCGGATTTCCTGTTCGCCTGGGATGACGATGGTTGCCTGCAAGCGCTTAACCCGGCGGCGCGCCATTACTTGCTGGAGCGCTATGGCCAGATGCCCCGGCATATCAGCCAGGTCTTCGACCCGCAGCTGTTGCACCGCGCCCGTGACGAAAGCCTCTACCCGCTCGACCCATTCCTGCACGGCCGCCTGAGCGCGCCGCGACGCCGGGCAACCCCACGCAAGCGTGCCACGATGACCCCGACCGAGCTCGATCCACGCCTGGCCGACAGCCTGAGCCTGGCGGTGCGGGTCAAGGATCGCAACCTGCCGGTGCTGATCCAAGGCGAGACCGGATCCGGCAAAGAAGTCTTCGCCCGCCAGTTGCATCAGGCCAGCCAACGTCGAGACCGACCGTTTGTGGCCCTGAACTGCGCGGCGATTCCAGAAAGCCTGATCGAAAGCGAATTGTTCGGTTATGTCGCCGGTGCCTTTACCGGCGCTTCGGCCAAAGGCATGCAGGGCCTGCTGCAACAAGCCGATGGCGGCACACTGTTTCTCGACGAAATCGGCGACATGCCCCTGACCCTGCAGACCCGCCTGTTGCGGGTACTGGCCGAAGGCGAAGTGGCGCCGCTGGGGGCCGCGCGGCGCAAGGCGGTGGACATCCAGGTGATCTGCGCTACCCACCGTGACCTGGAAACCCTGGTGGCAGCCGGCGAGTTTCGCGAGGATCTGTACTTCCGCCTCGGCGGTGCCCGGTTTCAATTGCCGCCGTTACGCGAACGCACCGACCGGCTGGCGTTGATCAACCGCATCCTCGAGGAAGAATCGACCCTGTGCGGGGGCGCGGTGCAGCTGAGTGGCCCAGCGCTGGAATGCCTGCTCGGTTACCACTGGCCGGGCAATGTGCGCCAGTTGCGACATGTGCTGCGTTATGCCTGTGCGGTCTGCGAAGGGAGCGTGGTCCAGCTCAGTCATTTACCGGAGTCACTGCACGGCAGCGAAACCGCTGTTCGGGGGCCAGAACCCAGCGCCAGCCCGGAACGCCAGGCGCTGCTCGATGCCCTGGTGCGTCATCGCTGGAAACCCACCCCGGCGGCCCGGGCCCTGGGTATTTCCCGTGCGACGCTGTATCGCCGGGTGCATCAGCATGGCATCGAAATGCCCGGCAGAAGCCCCGGCTGAACCCTTATCGTCGGGCCAGTTCGTGACGCACGCATTGTTCGTAATAGGTCTGCTTGACGGCGGCAGGCTTGAGCCGCGATGCGCTGTTGTAGGTCTGCTCGGTAATGCCCAGGGCAGTCATGCGCATCCATGGCCGCGCAAACTTGCGCACTTGTAGTTTCTTGCGCGCCCCATACAGGCTGACACCGGACAGCTTCGACGCCTGGGCGCCCGCCGCAATGTCCGAACCCCAGCGACACACCGACTGCTGGTTCGAGGTAAGCGCCCTGGCCTGGGCTTCAAGCGAGACAGCGGTCAGCAACATGGCCGCCGCGATCCATATAGAAACGCGCATAGGTTTGTCGTCCAACATTCTGAAATGAAAGAAGTTTGACTTGGTGTGGATGAGCAAGGGGCCAGCATTTTCACTTTGCCCCAGGCCTTTGCGGCGCAACCTAGAAATAACTATAGGATTATTTCTCAAGCCATTATTTTTAAATACCTTCTACCGTGGCGAGGGGATAAATCCCCTCACCACAGCAAGCTCCCTCACCACGGGTCAGTTGCTGGCCTTCGCTTCTTGCAGCAGTTGTTGGATCACTTGCTCCTGCTCTGCATAGCGCCCTTCGCCAAAGTGGCTGTAGCGCACCTGCCCCTTGGCATCGATGAAGTAATGGGCCGGCCAGTACTGGTTGTTGAAGGCGCGCCAGATCGAATACTGGTTGTCGATGGCCACCGGGTAATGGATGTCGAGCTTGCGCACCTGTTCGCGGACGTTATCGATGATCTTCTCGTAGCCGTATTCCGGCGTATGCACGCCGATCACCACCAACCCGTCCTTCTCGTATTTCTTCGCCCAACCATTCACGTACGGCAGCGTGTGCTGGCAGTTGATGCAGTCGTAGGTCCAGAAATCCACCAGCACCACTTTGCCCCGCAGTGACTCGCTGTTCAGCGGTGGCGAGTTGAGCCATTGCACCGCGCCTGCCAGCGAAGGCATCGCGCCTTGGGCATCCAGGGGCGGCAGGCTGCTGGCGTCAGCCTTGCTGACCACGTAATCGATGGCCTTGGGCACGTTCTCCAGCAGGCTTTTTTCCAGGCTGGCGGACTGTTCGGAGGACGTCGCCGCCAACAACCGGTCATCTGCCCCGCTGCCGATCGCCACAGCCGCCAGCAACACCAGCCCGCCCGTCGCCCGACGCAGCCACGCGGTGATTGGCAGCGACGGTTTCAGCCGACCGATCAGGCCACGCCCGGCCAGAATCAGCGTACCCAGCGACAAGGCGCTGCCCAGCCCGTAAGCAAGCAACAGCAGGCTGGTCTGCGCGCTGGCACCTTGGAGCATCGCCCCGGTCAGGATCACCCCAAGGACCGGCCCGGCGCACGGCGCCCAGAGCAGCCCCGTGGCGACGCCGATCAGCAGCGACGCCAGCGGCCCAGCCATCCGTCCGGCTCCGGCGTCGAGGCGATTGCCCAGGCTGACCAGCGGTCGCGCGAGCCAGGTGCCGACCCGGCTGAACATCAGCGACAAGGCAAACAGCACCATCACCACCAGGGCGACTTGCCGGCCGACGCTGCTGGCGCGGATGACCCACTCGCTGCTGACCACCGCCAGGCTCGACACCAGGGCGAAGGTCAGCACCATGCCGGCCAGAGTCAGCAGCACCGAGCCACGCGATTGATTGGCGCGGGCGAACAGGAACGGCACCACGGGCAGGATGCAAGGGCTGAGGATCGTCAGGACCCCGCCGAGAAAAGCGATCAGAAGCATGGCAACACCTCAAAATGAAAGTTGGCGGAAGAACCCGTGGCGAGGGAGCTTGCTCCCGCTGGGCGCGGAGCGCCCCCTCGTTTCTGCCTGACACACCGAATGGTCAATGCGTTTTTGGGGCCGCTTCGCGGCCCAGCGGGAGCAAGCTCCCTCGCTACGAGAGAACGTCAGTTCTGGTTGGTGCAGTGATCAGAAAACTTGCGATAGTCCAGCGCCTGCTCGTGTCCCGCGGAATCCAGATAGGTCATGTGGGCATTGACCACGCCACAGGCCGGTTGCGGGTCTTCGGTCAGGGACAGCACTTTGCGCACGTCCAGGTGGCTGCCGTAGCTGTAGGTCTGCGGCTGAACGTCGCTTTCGGCCCGCGCCGACAAGGTGCAGATGTTCAGCGCGGCAAACAGGCAGGCGGCGTAGACGGCTTTGGTGTTCATGACGATGTCCTCGATTCAATGGTTTATCGCAGAGGCCCGTTGTGTTGCCTCGATGGATGCCATTGAATGCCGCCCAGGTATCGCGCCTGTATCGGGCCAGGGGCTTTTTGCATCGCTGTGTATCCGCCGCGCGCCAGATACACTGCAATACAAACCGTCGCGGGCCAGGCCGGCTGGTGCCTGTAGACTGGCCAACAACAAAACGCCAAGGGGCAGAACAGCATGGATCATGTCGATCATGTGTTGATCGTCGATGACGATCGCGAGATTCGAGAGCTGGTGGGCAACTACCTGAAAAAGAACGGCCTGCGCACCACCGTGGTCGCCGATGGCCGGCAGATGCGGGCCTTCCTGGAAACCACCCCGGTGGATCTGATCGTGCTGGATATCATGATGCCCGGCGATGATGGCCTGGTGTTGTGTCGGGAACTGCGCGCCGGCAAGCACAAGGCCACGCCGGTGCTGATGCTCACCGCCCGCAACGACGAAACCGACCGCATCATCGGCCTGGAAATGGGCGCGGACGACTATCTGGTCAAGCCTTTCGCCGCTCGCGAGCTGCTCGCCCGAATCAACGCCGTGCTGCGCCGCACCCGGATGTTGCCGCCCAATCTGGTGGTCACCGAGAGCGGACGCCTGCTGGCGTTCGGTCGCTGGCGGCTGGACACCACCGCCCGCCACCTGCTGGACAGCGACGGCACCATGGTCGCCCTGAGCGGCGCGGAGTACCGTCTGTTGCGGGTGTTCCTCGATCATCCGCAGCGCGTCCTCAACCGCGACCAGTTGCTGAACCTGACCCAAGGCCGTGACGCCGATCTGTTCGATCGCTCCATCGACCTGCTGGTCAGCCGCTTGCGCCAGCGCCTGCTGGACGATGCCCGTGAGCCGGCCTACATCAAGACCGTACGCAGCGAAGGCTACGTGTTCTCGCTGCCGGTGGAGATCCTCGAGGCGTCGGTATGAAGCTGTCGCTGCGCTGGCCACGTACCCTCGCCTCGCGCTTGTCGTTGATCTTCCTGATCGGCCTGGTCCTGGCCCAAGGCCTGTCGTTTGGCGTCCAGTATTACGAACGCTACGAGAGCGCGAAGAACACCATGCTCGGCAACCTCGAAACCGACGTCTCGACGTCCGTCGCCATCCTCGATCGCCTGCCGGCCGCCGAGCGAGAGGCCTGGCTGCCGAAACTGGCCCGGCGCAACTACGGCTACGTGCTCGACGAAGGCGAACCGGGCATGCCGATGTTGCCCGACAACGCACCGATATCGGTCAGTTCGATCCAGCAGGCCCTGGGCGAAGCCTATGCGCTGACCTATAACCAGATCCCTGGCCCGAAGATGCACTACCAAGCGCACCTGCGGCTGAAAGACGGCAACCCGCTGACCATCGATGTGCGTCCGGCCATGGCACCGCTTTCGCCCTGGCTGCCCGCGGTGCTGCTCGGGCAACTGGCGCTGTTGATCGGCTGCACATGGCTGGCCGTGCGCATCGCCGTCAGCCCGCTGACCCGGCTGGCCCAGGCCGTGGAAACCCTCGACCCCAACGCCCACGGCGTGCGCCTGGACGAAAAAGGCCCGACCGAAGTGGTACACGCGGCAAAGGCGTTCAATGCCATGCAGGACCGCATTGCCGCCTACCTCAAGGAGCGCATGCAACTGCTGGCGGCGATTTCCCATGACTTGCAGACGCCTATCACCCGCATGAAACTGCGCGCCGAATTCATGGACGACGGCACCGAAAAGGACAAACTGTGCAGCGATCTGAGCGAGATGGAACACCTCGTGCGTGAGGGCGTGGCCTACGCTCGCAGCATCCATGGCGCCACCGAGGCCAGTTGCCGGATCAGCCTGGATGCGTTTCTCGACAGTTTGGTGTTCGACTACCAGGACACCGGCCAGGACGTGCAGCTGTCGGGCAAGAACGCCGCCGTAATCGACACCCGTCCCCATGCGCTGCGGCGGGTGTTGGTCAATCTGGTGGACAACGCGCTGAAATTCGGCGGCGCGGCGCAGATCCAGGTCCAGCCTGCCACCCATGGGCAACTGGCGATCCAGGTGCTGGATCGCGGGCCCGGCATCAGCGAGGCAGAACTGGCCGAAGTGCTCAAGCCGTTCTACCGGGTGGAGAGCTCGCGCAATCGGGAAACCGGCGGCACAGGCCTGGGACTGGCCATTGCCCAACAACTGGCGAGTGCCATGGGCGGCTCGCTGACCTTGAGCAATCGCGATGGCGGCGGGTTGTGTGCCGAGTTGCGGTTGGCTTGCAATACCCCATCCGGAAGCTGATCAGGCCTTTGTGGGTTGCCTTAAGTGAACAGCATTACCCTGTGGGAGCGAGCCTGCTCGCGAAAGCGCTTTGACAGTCGACATCACTGTTGGCTGACCTGACGCCTTCGCGAGCAGGCTCGCTCCCACAGGGTTCGGCATTCGGCTTGATGTTGGGTTTGTATATCAGTGTGTCAGCGGGCGCATGACATACACAAACTTGCACACCAGCGTCATTCCAGACACACCCCGCTTACACCCGCTTGAAAGACTCCTTGTGTCCCCGGCCACCCTGACGGCCGGGCCATGAATCCAAGGAGCCTACCCATGCCTGCCACCACCGCAACGCCACCTGCTTTCCGTTTCCAGGGCTGGTCGCTGTTCAGCCTGATTGCCGCCCTGGTGCTGTTGATGACCGCGCTGATCCTGGCACTCAACCCGGACCTCACCGAAGGCGTTCGCAGCGCCATTCGCGCCACCGCCCGGTCATCCTTTGCCCTGTTCCTGCTGGCCTTCACCGCTTCGGCGTTTGCCGTACTGGTGCCCTCGCCCTTGAGCAAGTCCCTGGTGCGCGAACGGCGCTTCATCGGCTTGGCTTTTGCCTTTTCCCACCTGGTTCACGCGGTATTGATCTATTGGTACGGCCAGCTCAACACAGAGTTCTGGCCGGGCCGCACCGCCGTCGGCAATCTGCCCGGCAGCGTGGGCTACGTGTTCATCCTGCTACTGGCCCTGACCTCGTTCAAAAGCACCACGCGGCTGATCGGCGCCACCGCCTGGAAACGCCTGCACACCACCGGCATGTGGGTATTGGCGGCGATCTTTGCCTACTCCAACTTCAAGCGCATTCCGATGAGCGCCTGGTACGTGCTGCCCTTCGGCCTGATCTGCGCCGCCACGGCGGTCCGCCTGGTGGGCAAGCTCGCCCAGGCCAACAAGCGCCACGCCCTGCACGTGCAGCCTGAGTAAGGGAGATCAAACATGTACGCGTCTTTTTCGAAAGCCTTGAACGGCCTGCACCTTAACCTCGACCACGCCGGCTCATGGCTCGCACCGCTGGGGCTGCGCCTGTTCCTGGCCTGGGAGTTCTTCGAGTCGGGCCTGGAAAAATGGAACGGCCAGAACTGGTTCGCCGAAATCCAGGCGGCCTTCCCGTTCCCTTTCAACCACGTGCCGGCCAGTTGGAACTGGGAACTGTCGATGTGGGCGGAGCTGATCTGCGCCATCGCCCTACTGGTGGGCCTGGGCACACGTGTTTCGGCGCTGGTGCTGATGATCGTCACGGTGGTCGCCACGGCGGCCGTGCACTGGCCGGCGGAGTGGTCGAGCCTGAGCGAACTGGCCCAGGGATACGCCATCACCAACAAAGGCTTTGGCAACTTCAAGCTGCCATTGATTTACCTGGTGGCGCTCCTGCCGTTGCTGTTGCAGGGCGCCGGAAAATTGAGTGTGGATGGCTTGCTGAGGAAGCTGCAATCGATAAAAAAATCGAAACCTTGAGCGGCTTGCGTCGGTCCAGTCCTGTATGAGCCACGGCGCTGCGTACCGCTGCCTAGGGTCGCAGCCCGACAAGACAGCCCATCAGGACGAGGAACAGACATGAGCATGACCGTCGGCGATTTTCTGGTTGAGCGCCTTTACGAGTGGGGGGTTCGCCGTATCTACGGCTACCCGGGCGATGGCATCAACGGCGTGTTTGGCGCCTTGAACCGGGCCAAGGGCAAGATCCAGTTCATTCAGGCGCGTCACGAGGAAATGGCCGCGTTCATGGCCTGCGCCCATGCCAAGTTCACCGGCGAGCTGGGGGTCTGTATCGCCACTTCCGGGCCAGGGGCGTCGCACCTGATCACCGGCCTGTATGACGCGCGAATGGACCACATGCCGGTCCTGGCCATCTGCGGCCAACAAGCGCGAAATGCGCTTGGCGGCCATTACCAGCAGGAACTCGACCTGGTCAGCCTGTTCAAGGATGTAGCCGGCGCGTTCGTCCAACAAGCCAGCGCACCGGCGCAGGTGCGCCATCTGCTCGACCGCGCCGTGCGCACGGCGGTGGGCGAGCGCCGGGTCACCGCGCTGATCCTGCCCAACGATTTGCAGGACATGGAATACACGGCGCCGCCCCACAAGCACGGCACTCTGCATTCTGGCGTCGGTTATCGCAAACCCAAGGTCGTGCCTTACGAGGAAGACCTGCAGCGGGCCGCCGAAGTCCTCAACGCTGGCAAGAAGGTCGCCGTCCTGGTGGGCGCCGGGGCGCTGCATGCCACGGATGAAGTGATTGCCATCGCTGACAAGCTCGGTGCCGGCGTCGCCAAGGCCTTGCTCGGCAAAGCCGCGGTGCCCGACGAGTTGCCGTGGGTCACCGGCGCCATCGGCCTGTTGGGCACCGAACCCAGTGACAACCTCATGGCCGGTTGCGACACGCTGCTGATGATCGGGTCCGGCTTCCCCTATGCCGAGTTCCTGCCCCGGGAGGGCCATGCGCGTGGCGTGCAGATCGACCTGCAGCCCGACATGCTCAGCCTGCGCTACCCCATGGAAGTCAACCTGCAGGGTGACAGCGCCGACACCCTGCGAGCCTTGTTGCCGCTGATCGAAGAAAAGACCGACCGCGCCTGGCGCAAGAAAATCGAACACTGGCGTGCGGACTGGGACAAGACCCTGGAAAAACGCGCGCTGGTCTCGGCCAAGCCGATCAATCCGCAACGGGTCACGTTCGAACTGTCGCCACGGTTGCCGGACCGCGCCATCATCACCTGTGATTCCGGCTCCTGCGCCAACTGGTATGCCCGGGACCTGCAGATCCGTCGGGGCATGCTGTGTTCGCTGTCCGGTGGCCTCGCCTCCATGGGCGCCGCCGTGCCCTACGCCATTGCGGCCAAGTTCTGCCATCCGGATCGGCCGGTCATCGCCCTGGTGGGCGACGGTGCCATGCAGATGAACAACATGGCCGAGCTGATTACCGTCGCCAAGTATTGGCGCAGCTGGACGGACAGCACCTGGATCTGCGCGGTGTTCAATAATCAGGATTTGAACCAGGTGACCTGGGAACAGCGGGTCATGGAGGGCGATCCGAAATTCGAGGCCTCGCAGAACATTCCCGACGTGCCCTACCACCTGTTCGCCGAATCCATTGGCCTCAAGGGCATCCTCGTCGATCAGGAAAGCGACGTGGCCAGCGCCTGGGAACAGGCACTTGCCGCCGAACGCCCGGTACTGATCGAATTCCGTACTGATCCCGACGTGCCGCCGCTGCCGCCACACATCAAGCTGGAACAGGCGAAAAAATTTGCCTCGACCCTGCTCCAGGGCGACCCGAACGAACGAGGCATCGTGGTCGAGACCGCCAAACAGGTGCTGGGCGCACTGCTGCCCGGCCAGCGCAAGGATAAAGAGTAAGCATGCCGATCCGAGCAAGCCGTTACGAGCTGATCCTGCTGGGAAGTTTTATCGCCCTATGGACGGGGCTGGCTATCGCGCCGGTCAAGCGCAGCGACTGGCTGGCGGAGAATCTGCTGGTGTTTGCGCTGCTGATCGTCCTGGTGGCGGTCCATCGGCGGTTCAGCTTCTCGCGTCTGTCGGCGACGCTGGTGTTCGTTTTCCTCTGCATCCATGAGGTCGGCGCTCACTACACCTATGCAAAAGTCCCCTACAACCAATGGTGGCAAGCCCTGACTGGTGGCCAGCCGCTGGACCAGCTCCTGGGTTTCCAACGCAACCAGTTCGATCGCCTGGTGCACTTCAGCTATGGCCTCCTGCTGGCCTATCCGGTACGCGAGGCGCTGCTGCGGGTAATCCCGGCCCGTGGTTTCGCGGGTTATTTCCTGGCGTGGAACCTGATCCTGTCGTCATCGGCCATCTATGAGCTGATCGAATGGATCGGCGGCGCCTATATGGGCGGCGACACCGCCAAGGCCTTCGTCGGCGCGCAACAGGACCCGTGGGACTCGCAAAAGGACATGGCGCTGGCGGGCTTGGCCGCGTGCTTGACGTTGGTGGCCGCCGCCGCGGTCAACTATTTCCAGCAACGGGACTTTGCCCTGGAATGGGCACTGCGCAAGAAAGCCAGCACGTGAAAGGGACCGGTCCTCGGAAAAATGGTGCAACTGGTCAGCATTTTCTCACTTTTATTAAGTTAATCAGGCAGTCAGCCGATACAAAGCCAGTGCGGGGTATTCTCGCGTTCAGCTGATGGCTTGTATTTATGATTGAAGATGCTGGCAATGGCTCCTCCGTGATTTCCGGCGAGCGGCCAACCCGAAGTTTCACCCGCCGCACTTTCCCGGCCATCATGCTGTTGCTGTTCATCATGTCCGCTTTGGCCATCGCGGTGCTGCTCAACGTTACCCAGACCCAGGACGAGCAGGCCCGAGAACAAAGCGTGTTTTTTGCCCAGCGGGCCATCGAAGGCATGCGCACGGGCATCGGTCGTGATCTGAGCGACTACTCCAAATGGAGCGACGCTTATCGCCATCTGCACGTAAAGGTCGACAAAGACTGGGCCTACGACCAGGAAAATGTCGGCAGCAGCGTGTTTTCACTCTATGGCTACCAGGCCGTGTTCGTCATTTCCCCAGCCGGCAAGACGGTGTATTCGGTCATCGATGGCGAGATGAGCCAGATGGCGGCCGACACGTGGTTGACAGGTGACCTGCGCGCACTCGCCAGCAAGGCCAGGGCGGCGGAAAACCGCGATGAAGTGATCGTCGAGCTGTTGCATCACGAGGACGCGCCCGCCTTCGTCGCCGCCTCGGCGATTACCACCGGCACCGACAACAGCGTGGCCGAAATTCCGGGGCCGCCCAGCCTGCTGTTATTTGTCAAAGTCCTGGACCGTGGCGCGCTGCAAAGCCTGTCCCGGGACTTCGCCCTGCCCGACGCGCATATTGCCCGCACGCCAGGACCCAAGGACACCGCCCAGGTCTTGCTCAACGACCTGACCCGCGAAGCTTTGGCCTGGCGCCCCGCGACCCCCGGCAAGGATCTGCGCAAAGTGCTGCTGCCCTTGCTCGCGCTCGCATTGCTGTTTCTTGCCGTCATGGCCCTGGCGGTGTTGCGTCATGCGCTGATCATGCTCCGCGCCCAGGAGCAGCAATACGCCAGCCTTCTCGCCCACCGCAAGGCGCTGGAGCGCAGCGAAGAGCGCTTCCGGGACATCGCCGAGGTCTCGTCCGACTGGCTGTGGGAGGTCGACTCGAACGGAACATTGACCTATCTGTCGGAACGCTTCGAACAGGTCACGGGCTTCAACCCCAGCGAGTGGTTGGGCAAGCCGTTGCACCGACTGTTGCATCCGCACAACGGATCGATCTCGATCGCCCATTGGCTGCTCGCCGGTGCCGACAGCGCTTGCTCTGCGCCGCTCCTTTGCGAATACACCGCGCGCAACCAGCGCATACGCACCTGCAAACTCTCGGTACGGGCCATTGAAGCCGGCGCCCTGGGCTTCCGTGGCACCGCCACCGACATTACCGAAGAGTTGCGGGCGCTGGCGCAGATCAAGCACCTGTCGCTGCACGATCCGCTGACCGGGCTGGCCAACCGCAACCGCCTGTTCGATTGCCTCAGCCAACACCTCGACCAGGCGCGAGATACGCCACTGGCAATACTGAACCTGGACATGGACCGGTTCAAACCGGTCAACGACTCCCTGGGCCATGCCGTCGGCGACAAGGTGCTGAAGGAAGTTGCCCATATCCTGCAACAGAACGTGCGCGGCAGCGACCTGGTGGCGCGCCTGGGTGGCGATGAATTCGTCATCATCCTGCCGAGCCCGGGCGGCGCCGATGATCTCAACCAATTGTGCTCGCGCCTGATCGAATGCATGCAACGGCCCATGCACCTGGACGGCAATACGCTGTACCTGGGCGTGAGTATCGGGGTTGCCTGGTCGCAGCCCGCTGAGCAGCGTGCCGAAGAGCTGTTGCGCCAGGCCGACATCGCCCTGTACGCGGCCAAGGCCGCGGGACGCAATACCTGGCGCGTATACGAAGAGGCCATGGGCAATGTGGCCCGCGACCGTCGACGCTATGAGCAGCAGTTGCGCGATGCGATGCAGCAGGGCCAGCTCGAATTGCGTTACCTGCCCCGTTTCGATGTGGGCGCCGAGCAGCTGTATGGTTTTGAAGCCCAGGCCTTCTGGCACCATCCTGAGCGCGGTGAGCTGGGCGGGATCGACTTCATCCCGGTCGCCGAAGCATCCGGTCAACTGGAGGACCTGGGCAGCTGGATGCTGATCAACGCCTGTGACGAGGCAATGAGCTGGCCTACCCCGCTCAATGTCTCCATCGCCGTCTCGCCTCGCTGGTTCAGCAGCAGTTTCCTGTTCAATCAGGTGCACAAGGCTCTGGAAACAAGCGGCCTGCCCGCCCAACGGCTGACCCTGGAAGTGGCCGAAGGCGTCCTGCTGACTGACCATAAAATGCTCGCCAGAACCCTTCATGCCTTGAAGGCGCTGGGCGTGCGGATCAATATCGACAAGTTCGGCACCAACATAGCGTCCCTCCGGGAAGTGCTCGATCAGCCGTTCGACGGCATCCGCTTCGATCGTAATATCCTGGCGCAACTGGGCCTGGAACATGACCAGGAAGGCGTGCTGGCAATGATTCGGTTGAGTCGCAGCGTCGGGTTGATGGTGACGGCCGAAGGTATCGAGAACGCCGTGCAGTTCAGCCAATTGCGCAGCGTCGCTTGCGATCATGTGCAAGGCCCGTATTTCGGCGCAGCCCTGGCCCGCTCGGAAATGGCCTCATTCTTTACCACGCCTCGCTGGCTCTAGCATTGGGAATGCCCCTGTGGGAGCGAGCCTGCTCGCGAAGGCGGCGGCACATCCACGACTTATGCAAACTGACCCACCGCTTTCGCGAGCAGGCTCACTCCCACCTTGATCTCCAGTGTTCATTGGATCTCCATACACAACAAAACCCCCGGGGGAGCGAGCTTGCTCGCGATGGCGGCGGCACATTCAATGCTGATGCAAACTGACCCAGCGCTTTCGCGAGCAGGCTCGCTCCCACCTTGGTCTCCGGTGTTCATTGCATCTACATTCGCAACACTGCGCCCCCTGTGGGACCGAGCTTGCTCGCGATGGCAGCGGCACATTCAATACTGATGCAAACTGACCCACCGCTTTCGCGAGCAAGCTCGCTCCCACCTTGGTCTCCGGCATTCATTGCATCTACATTCGCAACACTGCGCCCCCTGTGGGAGCGAGCTTGCTCGCGATGGCAGCGGCACATTCAATACTGATGCAAACTGACCCACCGCTTTCGCGAGCAAGCTCGCTCCCACCCCGATCTCCGGTGTTCATTGCATCTACATTCGCAACACTGCGTCCCTGTGGGAGCGAGCCTGCTCGCGAAGGCGGTCTGACGGCCGCCGCATGAATAGCCGTTTAACCTCCGGGGCTCTGGCGAAAGCTCACCGCGAGGCGGTTCCAGCTGTTGATGGTGCTGATCGCGAGGGTCAGGTCCACCAATTCTTCTTCGCTGAAACTGGCGCGGGCCAGGGCGTAGACGTCGTCTGGCACTTGGCTTTCGGCCAGCAGCGTGACGGCTTCGGTCCAGGCCAGGGCGGCTCGTTCGCGTGGTTTGAAAAACCCGCTGTCGCGCCACACCGCCACCGCGTAGAGGCGCCGCTCGGTCTCGCCCTGGCGACGGGCATCCACCGAATGCATGTCGGTACAGAACGCGCAGCCGTTGAGCTGCGAGGCGCGGATCCTGATCAGTTGCAATAACGCCGGTTCTATACTCAGCCGGCTGGTCAGCGCCTCCAGGCCAATCATGGCTCTCATGGCCGCGGGGGACGCACTGTAGTAATCCAGACGCGGGCTCATGGCGGGCTCCGTAGTGATCGATGCATCCACCGTAGGCCGTCGAGGCCGCGCGTGACAGGTCCAATCCGCCGAAAAACGCCCACGCAACTTCTCCGCCACAGCGCATTGCGAGTAATCTCGCGTCCTCCCCTTGCCGCAAACGATCACCCAGGAGCCCGCGGGTATGGAACTTCATGTCGTCATCAACGGCCGCAAGGACCTGACGGGCCAGTTGTACCGACAACTTCGCAGCGCCATCGAAGGTGGTCGCCTGGCGGCCGGCACGCAGCTGCCGCCCAGCCGTCTGCTGGCCGAGCAACTGGGCATCTCGCGCAAGACGGTCTCCGACACCTACGCCCAGCTGACCTACGAAAACTTCCTCACCGGCGTCATTGGCAAGGGCACCTATGTCAACGCCCGACCGGCCAACATCGTGCGCAAGCAAAGCCACCGCGAACTCGCCGGGGCGGACGTCGTCGAGACCTGGCGCAACATGCCGGACCTGCTGCGTCACCCGCTTGCCGAAAGTGCGTTGCGCTATGACTTCATCGGCGGCGCTACCGGCAAGGGCCAGTTCCCCCTGGATGACTGGCGCCGGTGTACGGCCCACGCCCTGCGTCAGATCGCCAATGCCAAGGGTTTCTACAGCCAGCCCGAAGGGTTGGCGGCGCTGCGCAATGCCATCGCCCGGCATATCGCGTTCTCTCGTGGGGTCAACTGCCAGGACGAGGACGTGGTGGTGTGCAACGGCGCGCAGCAGGCGCTGGATCTGATTTCACGGGTGCTGACCCGCCCCGGCAGCCTGGTGGCCATGGAAGATCCCGGGTATCCGCCGGCACGCCTGCTGTTTGGTTCCCATGGCGCCACGGTGGCCGGGGTGCCGGTGGATGAGCAAGGCATGCGCGTGGACTTGATTCCCGATGGCACACGGCTGATCTACGTGACACCCTCCCACCAGTTCCCCCTGGGCATGCCCATGAGCCAGCCCCGGCGCGAGGCTTTGCTGTCGCGGGCCTACGAGCTGGGGGCGATCATCATCGAAGACGACTACGACAGTGAATTTCGCTATGAAGGCCGGCCCACCGACTCGCTGCAAAGCATGGATGAGCGCGGGATCGTCGCCTACGTCGGGACGTTCTCCAAGACCTTGTTGCCGGAGCTGCGGCTCGGTTATGCAATCCTGCCACCGGCGATCCTCGAAGCGGTGATCCTCGCCAAGCGCCTCACCGACCAGCACACCTCCACCCTGCCCCAATGGGCGCTGGCCAAATTCATCGCCGAGGGTTGCCTGCTCAAGCACATCCGCCGTTGCCACGCCCTGTACGCAGGCCGGCGCGAGCGAATCCTGGCCCGCATGGGCGCCGATCTGGCGCCTTGGTTCGAGGCCGTGCCGACCACCGCGGGTTTCCATATGGCGGTGTTGTGCAAGGTGCCAATCGACCTGGCGCTGGTGATCGAGCTGGCGAAAAAAGCCGAGGTCGGGCTTTACAGCCTCGACGGTTTTTTTCATGCCGCACCGGTACGCTCCGGCCTGATGCTGGGCTTTGGCGCCATCGAACTACTCGACATCGACGTCGCCCTCGACCGTTTGCGCGACATTCTCCAGCAGGTCGCCTGATCGATTGGACTGGGGATTTATCTGCCCATTGGCTGTTTTAGCCGGGTGCCGGCAGGCCTATTCTGCTCGGGTGTCATCGCGTATCGGAAGCACTCCCGTTCGACTTGATTCAGGAGCCAGGACAATGTCTCGCCAAGTGATCAACACCGTACAGGTGCAAGCCGCCGCCGGGCGCTCGGAAGAACTCGGCCGGCAGTTGCAGCAAATCGTCGAAACCCTGCGCGCCTTGCCGGGCTGCGATGCTTACATGGTCGACCGTTGCCCGGAGCACAGCGACCGTTGGAACGTCAGCGCCCGCTGGCAATCGGAGGCGGCCATGCAGGCCCATTTCAATTGCCCCGAAGTCCAGGGTTTCATCAGCCTGATCGAAAGCCGCCTGGCTCGCAGCGTCGACTTCAACAGTTTTCCGCTGGTGTGAATCCCTTCTCCCTGTGGCACTGAAAGCTATCGTGGCGAGGGAGCTTGCTCCCGCTGGACTGCGAAGCAGGCCCAGGTTCTTTGGCACAACGCAAAAAGCTGGGGGCCGCTGCGCGACCCAGCGGGAGCAAGCTCCCTCGCCACGGGGGGGCCTTCAACGTGTGGCACTCATTGGTCTACCTGTCTTCCGAAAGATTGGACGTTTGTCCGCAACGTCTCGGGGCTTAGGGTGGAGCCATCGCCACAGCGCGAACCCACTCCCACCACAAAGGTCCCGCCTCGATGAAAACCCTCTACTTGATCGCTGCCCTTGGCCTGCTTCCCGTCGCCCCGCTCTACGCTCATGAAACCGCGCCTGCGGAAAAGATCCAGGTGTTGCAAGAGAAACTGCTGAAAAACCTGCCCGACAAAAAAGCCATGATGCTGACCGTCGACTATGCGCCGGGCCAGTCTTCCATCGCCCACAAGCATGACGGCACGGCCATGGCCTATGTGCTTGAAGGCGCCATCACCTCCCAGGTCAAGGGCGAACCGGCGATCACCTACAAGGCCGGTGAGTTCTGGTACGAAGCCGCCGGCTCCGAGCACCTGGTGTCGAAGAACGCCAGCGCCACCCAACCGGCGAAGCTGTTGGTGTTCATGGTGATGGGCAAGGACGAAGCGGTGCTGATCCCGTTGAAAGACTGACCGCCGCCGCGACTGTGCCGGGCTTTTGGCCCGGTGCAGCTCAGGCGCCCTGGATGATGCCCTTGAGCACCGTCTTGAAACTCTCGAGTTGTTCATCGCTGAACTGGCCGAACACCTTTTCCTGCTGCTCCTTGGCAATCGCCCAGAGACCTTCGGTTTCATCGATGCCCTTGACGGTAAGGCGCACCCGATCGCCTTCATCGGTGACCAGCCCCTTGCGCCGCAGATTGGCCACCGCCTCTTCGATCTCACGCACCGGCATCGCCACTTCGCGCTGCAGATCGGCCATGTTCAGGCCGGCGTCGTTCTCCAGCACCATCAACATCCGTGCCTCGCTGGTGCGCAGTCCGGTGGACAACTGGCGCGGCTGGTAACTGGCCTGGTAGGCCCGTAGAGCCTGGGTCATCAGGTAATACAGGTTATGACTCAAGCGACCCTGGAAATGACTGCTCGGCGGCTGGCCTTCGCCGCGCTGGGTCATGCGCGTATGCGGCAGGACCATCGAATAGGCGCCCTGATGGTAGAGCAACGGCGAGCGCCCGAAATCATCGAACGCGACGACTTTGCCGATCATGATCCAATGATCACCGCCATCGACCTGCTGGAACTTCTCGCAATGGAAACGCGCCGAGCAATCGATGAATACCGGCGCGCCCCCTTCGCCGGCCTCGAACTGGATTTCGGCGAAGCGGTCATCCTTGGGCCGGGCGAAGTTGTTCGACAGGTCGATCTGGTCGGCGGCCAGCACGTTGACGGCGAAATGGCTCGCGGCTTCGAATACACCGTGGCTGCTGGAACGCTTGTCGATGCTCCAGAGAATCAGCGGCGGGTCGAGGGATACCGAATTGAAGCTGTTGGCCGTCACGCCGACCTTGCGCCCATCCTCGGTCGCGGCGGTGACCACGGTCACGCCGGTGGCAAAGTTGCCCAGGGCCCGGCGGAACGCGCGGGTGTCGAAAGCAGTTTCACAGATATCGGACATGCAAGACTCCCGGCCGCCTCAGTCGACGGCCTCGATTGTTGTTATTGGAACCGGGTTTGCCGGGCAGACGATCAGACCATGCTGGGATCGGGCTCAAGACCCATCAATTCCCGGCCCAGGATCTGCGCGCAGACGTCATAGTCGGTGTAGGCATGGGCGCCGGTCAGGTGCGCGTCGCGGAACAGCCGTTGCAGTTCATTGGTTTCGAACCACGCGCCGCCGCCCGCGGCTTCCATCAGGCGATCCACCGCCTGGATGCACATCCTGGTCGCATAACCCTGGTTGGTCCGCCAGAACGCCAGGGTCTCGCGGCTCGGGTATTGATGCCGCTCGCTGTGCTCGGCGTGGTCTTCCCAGGTTTTTTCGAGGAAAGCCCGAGCCGCGGCCACCTGGTGGGTGGACTCGGCCAGGCGCATCAGCGCTGGCGTGGCGGCGCCGACCGCAGCACCGGTGTAGGCCCGCACGCGGGTCCGGGTCTTCTCGCGAAAGACCTCCAGCATGCGTTCGGCGACGCCGAGGCTGACGGTAGAGAAGCCGCTGGCGAAATACGGACGATACGGCGCGTAGAAAATCTTGCTGTCGGGGTACAGGCCAAAGCCGCCGGACTTGCCTTCCATCATGTCCTTGGCTTTCTGGATCCGGTGTTCCGGCACAAAGGCGTTATTGATGATCAGGGTCTTGCTGCCGCTGCCGCGCATGCCAACCGCGTACCAGTCATCGCGGATCTCATAATCGCGGCGAGGCAACACCGCAAAGCAGTAATCCTGGGTGCCTTCGGCATTCTTTCGGCGGAAACCGACAATGGCCCATTCGGCGTGGTCGCAACCGCTGCTCCAGCCCATTTCGCCGCTGAACGTCACGCCGCCCTCGACTTCCTCGGTGCGGCCGAAAGGCGCGATGCTGCTGCTGGCGGTGGCGTCGGGGTCGTCACCCCAGACCTCCTCCTGGGTCTGGGCCGGAAACAATGCCAACTGATGACTGTGGGTGCACAACAGGCTCATGGCCCAGGCGGTGCTTGCGCACGCGCCGGCCAGCAGGGCGATGCAATCGGCGAACTGCGGCAGCGAGATTTCCATGCCGCCATATTTTTTCGGCTGGAACGCCCGGTGCATGCCTATGCTCTTGAGCAGGGCAATATTTTCGGCGGGAACGGTACGGTCCTTCTCGGCCTGGAAGGCGTTGGCGGCGATGAGCGGCAGGATTGGCTTGAGGTCTTCGAGCAGCGGGTTTGGCTTTTTCATGGACGGGCTCTTTTATTATCTGGCGTCTGCCGATCCCGCCCTTGCCCGCCGGCCAGGCGGTTGCACAAACAGCGGGATCAATGATTAAGGCCGGTCCAGTATGGGTTCACCGGAGCCGCTGAAAAATGCACCTTCCAGATCCAAGATTGTACTTTTCATGGTGCGCGATACCGCGATGGCGCGCTCGGTCAAATAACCGGCACGGATGATCAAGACAGCCGCCCCCGCCAGGCCCCTTAATAGAGCCATCCCTCGCAGCGCCTGGCTCAGGCCCTGCAAGCGGAGCTTTCCTTCACTTTGTCAGGTTGCGTCATGATCAATATCGAAACGCCCACCTATTACACGGCCACCAAGAAGTACAACCTCAGTTTTGCGACCCTGGAACAGGACGTGGAAGCCGACGTTGTGGTCATCGGTGGCGGTTTCTCCGGCATCAACACCGCGTTGGAGCTGGCGGAGAAAGGCATTACCAACATCGTGGTGCTGGAGGCGCGTTACCTGGGCTTCGGCGGCACCGGACGCAACGGCGGCCAGATCATGGCCGGCATTGGTCATGACCTGGAAAAAATCAAGAAGGACGTCGGTGAAGAGGGTCTGCGCCAGGTCTTCGAAATCAGCGACCTGGGCGCCGACATCATCAAGGACCGCATTGCCAAGTACGATATCGATGCGGACTTCTGCCATGGCTATGGCTACATGGGTTTCAACGCCCGCCAGGAAAAGACCCTGCGGGCTTGGGAAAAAGATTTCAAGTCGATCAACAGCAAGCACGAGATCCGCTTTCTCGGCGGCTCCGACGTCCAGCAGATCATTGGCTCCAACGCGTACGGCAGCGCATTGCTGCACATGGGCGGTGGGCATGTGCACTCGCTGAACCTGCTGTTGGGCGAAGCCAAGGCACTCGTCAGCCACGGCGTGCGGATCTTCGAGAACAGCCCGGCGCTGGAGGTCAGTTATGGCGAACGCATCACCGTGCGCACCGGCCGTGGCTCGGTCAGGGCCAGCAAGCTGTTGTGGGCCTGCGACAGCTTCCTGAACAAGCTGGAACCGGAGCTGCATCGCTCGACCATCAACACCTACGCGTTCCAGATGATGACCGAGCCGCTGTCGGATGAGCTGATCCAGCGCATCAGCCCGATTCGCGGCGCCTACAGCGACATCCGGCCGGTGATCGACTACTACCGCGTTACCAACGAGAACCGCCTGCTGTTCGGCGCGGCAACGCCGTTGGTCGAGCATATCCCGCAGGATCTGAAGGCGTGGAACCGGCGCCTGATGCTGAAGATTTTCCCTTACCTGAAGGATGTGAAGATCGACCTGGCCTGGGGCGGCCCCATGGCGTGCAGTCCGAACCTGTTCCCCCAGGTCGGCACCCTGCCCGGTCGCAGCAATGCGTTTTTCGTCCAGGGCTACTCGGGTTTTGGCGTCACGCCGAGCCACATCATCTGCAAGGTGCTGGCCGAAGGCATGAGCGAAGGCTCGGCGCGCTACGACCTGGTCAGCTCGATCAACCGTCCGACCATCATCGGCAAGGACGCGATCCGTCCGCTATTGCTGACCGCCGGCAAGTCCTGGCATCAGTTGTCGGGTTACTGGAATGGTCGTCGTTGACAACACCCTGATACAGCCACTGTGGGAGCGAGCCTGCTCGCGAAGACGGTACGACAGTCGACATTGATGTTGCCTGACTCAACGCTTTCGCGAGCAGGCTCGCTCCCACAGAGGGCACGCTTGACCCGGATTGAACTTACACCACGACCTTTATCAGGAGATATCCCATGCCGCTTACCACCCTCGAAAAAAACATCCAACTGTCCGACCTGGACGCCTGGGGCACCGTTGCCGACCTCGGTTCGCAGATTCTCGAAGGCGAAGTCAAAGCCTTCGGCAAGATGACCTTCGGTGCGCCCACCGACCCGGTCAGCAGCGCCTACTTCGGCACCACACAAGGCAAGTTCCGCATGGTCTATCCGTTCGCCGAACAGGCCACCGTGGTCACTGGCGAAGTGGTCCTCACCGACGAAGCCAGCGGCCAGAGCACCCGCTACAAGGCCGGCGACAGCTGGTTCGTGACCAAGGGCACGCCCGTCCTGTGGGAAGTGGTCAGCGAAAGTTTCGTGAAACACTACTTCGCGGTAGCCTGACCGATTCCGGCTGCCGGCCCCCGTCGGCAGCCTCCTGGCGGAGTCTGGAAAATGAATGTCATCGCTGCACAAGACATCCCAAGTCATTGCCTGAACGCCTTCACGCAACTCATTCCCGCCAGCCTGGCGGCGTTCTATCGCGTAGACCGGCATTTGCAAGCCTACGACTTCAGCTTGCACGGCATGAGTGGCGAGATGCACCAGGACTATCTCGACCATTACTGCGCGTTCGATCCGCTGCGCCCGCGAAACTGTCTCTCCAGTCCGAGCGTCGTCCCGCTGAGCCTGGCCATGGCCCGCCAACCGATCCGCGACAATCATCGCTACCAGCGTTTCCTGCAGCGCTATGGCGTGGTGGATGTCGTGGAAGTGTTCGTCCACCGCGCCGGCCAGCCGCAAGCGGCGATTTCAATGCTGCGCACCGCCGAACAAGGCGCGTTCACCGGCCAGCAATTGAGCCAGCTCAGCGCGCTGCAAACATTGCTGCACCTTGCGGTGGCCCAGTTGCCCTGCGCGGACGACGGTCTCAGCCAGCTGACGCCCAAGGAGCGGCAGATTGCGCTGATGCTGCGCGAGGGCGCCAGTAACAAACAACTGGCCCGAGCACTCGACATCGGCCTGCCGACGGTCAAGACCCACCTGATCAACCTGTTCCGCAAGACCGGCGTGAGCAATCGTACCGAGCTGGTCAGCAGCCTTTTCCTGTAACACCGAGCCTGTGGCACCGCCCCGTGGCGAGGGAGCAAGCTCCCTCGCCACAAGAGCTTTGCTCAACCCTTTGGTTGATAGGCCGACGCTCTGCCAGGCGCCATGATCCGAGTGGCACATTCAACCACCGGAGCCTTGCAATGAGTACTTCTTCAGACTGGATCACCGTCGGCGCCCTGGCCGATGGCTTTGCCCCCGAAGCCTTCATCCTGCCGAACCTCGCGGACCTGGACGGCAAGACCTTTACCCTGCACTTTGCCAATGGCTGGCAGATCGAACATCGCTTCGAACAGGACGCGCTGAGCTGGAAAGCAGCCGACGGGCATTCCACCGGCACCGCGCCGTATCGAGCCACTTCGGTGCGTCCGGGCCTGTACCTCGTCGATTTCATCAAGCGCGAAGATGGCCAGACGTGGTCGGTGAGCCTGGTGCTCGATACCGTCAGTGCTGCGTTCACCGCCGTGATCGGGCGCATGCCCGCCGAGGCGCAAACGCGCGAAGGCCTCTACAGTCGTGCATTGGCCGGCAAACCATTGACGTCGGTGGAAGTCGAGTTCCTCCACGGCACGCTGGATCGTCCATGGCAACCGGGCCTCTGCCCTCACGCACCGACGAGCGAACTGGTGGGGCTGCGCAACCTGTATCGCTACAGCCCGAGTGAAGTCTACGAACACATCTACCTCAACCAGCGGTTCTATTCCTGGCAGTGCCTCAAGGGCGTTGAACAAGGCCTGTGCGACACCGACCGCTGCGACACCTACAAGATTGCCGATCAGCTGTACCTGTTCGTCTGGCGGGAGAAGATCATCCCGACCCTGGGCCTGGTGCTGATCGACCTGCAGCAGCACCGCAGTGACGGCAAGATTTTCGGTTACGCCGGCGCATCCTTCGACGCGTTCTCGAACTTCCCGGTCAGCTCCTATTGCCAGGTGCTCAACCAGACGGAGTATCCCGATGCCTGAGCCAAGCACTGTGGTGATCACGGGTGCCGGCACCGGCATCGGTGCCGCTTGCGCCCGCCTGTACGCCGCCGAGGGCGCCAACCTGGTGCTGATCGGCCGGCGCCGCGAGCCGCTGGAGCAACTGTCAGAGGAAATCGGCGGCCTGGTGCTGGTGGGCGACGCCGCGTGCCCGGCAACGTGGGACGGTTTCGTCGCACAGATACGCCAACGCTTTGGCCGACTTGACGTGCTGCTGGCTTGCGCCGGCGGGCTGGGCCAGGGCAGCGCCACCGGCACCAGCCCGTCGGCATGGGAAGCGGCGCTACGCAGCAACCTGGACAGCGCCTTTTACAGCGCTCGTGCCTGCCTGCCGCTGCTGATGGAGAGCGCCGGCAATATCGTGTTCGTCGCCTCCATCGCCTCCCTGGCAGCCGGACCGCAGGTCTGCGGCTACACCACCGCCAAACATGCGCTGCTCGGCCTCAATCGCTCGCTGGCGCGGGACTACGGACCACGCGGTGTGCGCGTCAACGCGGTTTGCCCTGGTTGGGTACGCACGCCGATGGCCGACGAAGAGATGCAGGCCTTGATGCAGTTCCACGGTGAGAATCTGCAACAGGCCTATGCCCGGGTCTGCGCCGATGTGCCATTGGGCAGGCCCGCCAGCGCCGAGGAAATCGCCCGGGTCTGTCGTTTCCTGGCCTCGGCGGATGCTTCGATCATCACCGGCGCGACGCTGGTGGCCGATGGCGGATCCAGCATCGTCGATGTGCCGACACTAGCCTTCAGCCGAATGGAGCAAGCAAATGCCTGATGATCTGCATTTCTCCGGCAAGACAGTGCTGGTGACCGGCGGCGCGCAAGGCATCGGCCGGGCCATCGTCGAAGGGTTTGCCTGGCGTGGGGCGCGAGTGGTCATTGCCGACCTGGACCTGGCGGGGGCCGAGGCTGTATCCAGCGACCTGCGCGCCAGCGGTTACCCGGTGGATGCCATGGGCGCCGACCTGGCCGACGCCACGGCCATTACGCAAATGATCGCCGAGCTGGAACAACGCACCGGCAGGCTGGATGTGCTGGTGCACAACGCCGGCTATTTCCCCCTGACGCCCTTCGCCGAAATCACGCCAGCGGTGCTGGAGCGAACGCTGGCGGTGAATCTGTCAGCGTTGTTCTGGCTGACCCAGGCCGCACTGCCGATGTTCCGTCGCCAGGGTCAGGGCTGCGTGCTGGTGACCTCTTCGGTGACCGGCCCGCGCGTAGCCTACCCGGGCCTCAGCCACTATGCGGCGTCCAAGGCCGGGGTCAACGGCTTCATCCGCAATGCGGCGCTGGAGCTGGCGGCGGAAAATATCCGCGTCAATGGCGTCGAACCGGGGATGATTGCAACAGCGGCCATGGCCAACCTGGGGGACGCCCAAGTCAACCACGACATCGCCCGCCGAGTACCGCTGGGGCGACTCGGCAAACCGTCGGACATCGCCGGAGCCATGCTGTTCCTGGCCTCGGACTTGGCCGCCTACGTCACCGGCCAGACCCTGATCGTCGATGGCGGCTCAACCTTGCCGGAGGTTTGAGCCCTGTTCGCGATAGCGGTGGGTCAGCTGGCATCGTTGCCGAATCAACCGCCGCCTTCGCGAGCAGGCTCGCTCCCACACTGTTTTGTGTCGTTCACCTGATCCGGGGTCCACCCGCTCCCACACTGTTTTGTGCTGATCACCAGATCCAGAGCCAACCCAGTCAACTGTGGGAGCGAGCCTGCTCGCGAAGGCGGTGGGTCAGGCCACCCCTTGCGCCTGCTGCAACTGGCTGGAGCGGAACGCCTTGGGCGACTGTTCGAATTGTTTCTTGAACGAACGGCTGAAGTGCGCCGAATCGGTGAAGCCCCATTTGTAGGCAATCGAGGTGATCGACTCGTCCCGCAAGAAAGGATTGGCCAAGTCATCGGCGCTGCGCTTGAGGCGGGCGCGCTGGATGTAGCGGCACACGCTGTCATCCTGCTCTTCGAACAAGCGGTACAGGTGTCGCACCGAGATGTTCAAGCGATTGGCCAGGCCGACCGGGCTGAGACCGGGTTGGGTCAGGCATTCATCAATGACTTTCTGTACGTAGCTGCGCAGATGACTGCCTTGCAATCCGACGCTGTCGCCGCACAGGTCGGTTTCATGCTCCAGCGCCGATCCCAACAGCGAGACAAAGGCGTTTTGCAGGGCTTCGCCCTCCCCGGCGCTGCTTTCGCCGTCCGGGGTGTCCTTGCAGAGCTGGTCCACCAATACATGCAGCATTCTTCCGCAAGCCTTGCTTGAAGAAATCTTGCCGAAGGTTTTGCTGTCCCCGCCCAGTCGCCTGGCGACGTCGCGCCGAGATAACGACAACACGGCATGCTCGATCAGGCCGAACGGGCTGATTTCAAGGGAGCCCACCGAATCCATCAGCAACAGCTCGCCGGGAGCCAGCTGGATACTCGTGCCATTTTGGGTGATACGCGAATAACCGCTGCGCTGGCTGACCAGGAAACAGTCCTGGTCATTATCGTGATCCGGTTTGCATAGCTGGCGCCTGATGGAACCGGCATTGGTGCGCAGGTTGGCGAGTGAGAGGCCGCCGCGCTGAAAGGTCGACACTTCGCCAATGAACAACGCGCGATTGAAGGCCAGCTCCGTCTCGAAATGGCCGCATGTCGCACGCAGGTCCCGATTCCAGGTGTCCAGCCCGCCTTGCCCAGCCTGTTGCATGCTCATGGCGCTCTCCACAATGGCTTATTGTTTTTGTGCGGCAATAGTTAACATGTTATCTAAATGCACGCAACAAGTACCTGATCGCCAGAGCAGTAGCAGGAATGATGCCAGGCAAAACGAAAACTCAGAATGTCGAGAGTACCCTCCGCAGCCCACCCAGCGTTGCGAACAAGGCCTCGCGCTGCAATGGGCTCAGCGCGATGTAGCGGCGGAACGCGGGCATCCGGTTGACCACCTCGCTGCCGCCCACATGCTCCAGTCGCACAGACCATTGCCGGCCTTGCAATTCGATGTCCAGGCGCTTGAAGTCCAGCGGCATCAGGGCGGCGTAAAGCGCACGATCACCTTCGATGGCCGTCCGCAGCCGAACCGACAACGCGTCATCTCCCTTCAACTGGCGGCAACGAATGCCGCTGCGCCGAATGGCTCCGCCGTGGTGCAATTGCAGGCGCGCGTTGCCCTCTCTCGACGCAGGCACGTGCAACACGAACTCGGTCGTTACCACGTGCATCAACAACTGCGACTCGGTGCGTTCGACGATCTCCAGTTGCAGGCCGCCATCGTCGGTGACCACCGTCGCCGCCCCCGGCATCGACACCTCAAACCGCGCCAGTGCGAGGTTGCGTCGCAAATGCTCCAGCGTTACCCCGGGTCGATAACCGGCCGGGGCGCGACGGGCGCTAAACAGCTCAGACAGCTTTTGCAGCAGGCTCGATAAACTCGCCGACAGGTTGCCCTGGCTCATGGGAAAACTCCTTGGCCAGCACGTCTTCGACGGTCGCCGGCTTGAATGGATTGACCTTCTGCACCACCAGGGTCCAGAACAGGGCGTAGGCCGCGGTACCGCCAAGCATCACGGCGAAGGGCACATAAATGTCCGCCGGATTCATGCCCGGCGGCGTGATGAACCACATGCCCAGGACGATGCCGACGCTGGACAGGATCTGTGGCAGCGGGAAAAACGGCGAGCGGTAGGCCCGGGGCAGATCGGGACGGCGGACGCGCAGGCTGATCACCGAAATCGTCACCAGCAGATAGGCAAAACTCCAGGCGCACACCGCCGCCAGTACCAGATGCATGATGTTATCGGTGTTGCCGCCGAGCCACAGCGCATGCAGGCAAGGGATCAGCATCGCCACCAGGATGCACAGCAACGGCGTCTTGAAACGGGGATGCAGGTAAGTGAAGACCTTGGGCAGCGCGCCATCCACCGCCATGCCGTAGAGAATGCGCGGTACGCCGGCCATCAGCGTATTGATGGTCGCGGCGCCGGCAAACAGGAAGCCGATCCCCAGCCACATCGGCCCGATGTCGCCCATCACCTGCTCGGCGAAGCGCGGAATTGCCATGGGCGTGTCCAGCAGGTGCACGCCGCTGGTGGCATCGAGCAGCACGTTTTCCACCTGGCGCTTCATCGCCGCGCCATAGATGAACATGCAGGCCGCGACGCTGAACAGGCCCAGCATCATCGCTCTCGGCATGGTCCTGGCTGACTGGCGCAGGTCCGGCGCCAGTGGCGTGACGAATTCGCACCCGACGAACATGAACATTGCCATGCCCACCAGCGACAGCACCGTGACCAGGTCGGTCCCGACCACGGACGCGCCGAACCAGCCCTCAAGTTCTACCGCTGGCGCGGCGATCAGCCCCAACACGCCGAACACCATCAGGGTCGTCCACATGCCGAAGGTCAGGATGATTTCGGCCCGGCCAAAAGCACTGACGCCGAATGCATTGAGTACACCAAACACCACCACGAAACCCACGCCCAGCAGCCAGGAACCGCCGGCCGATTCGACCAGGGTATTGAGGTGTTCGAAATTCACCAGGGCCATGACCCCGGCCAGGATGGTTTCCGCCGTTCCGGCAAAGACATGGACGATCAGGTACGCCGACAAAGTGCCGGTAATCGCGAAGAAGCGCCCCATGCCGCAGTTGATGTAATCGTAGACCGAGCCGGTGGTCGGCAAGATCGATGCGGCTTCGGCGAACGTCGTCGCCTGGGCCAGCATCATCACCACCGCGATCAGCATCGCCATGGCGAAGGCGCTGCCACCGATGCCGAACCCCATGGTGGCGGTCAGGATGACCGGGCTGGCCATGATCAGGCCAATGGTGCTGGCCAACGCAGTGGGAAAACCCACCGTACCCCGGTTCAGATGCTCGGTGAGCCTGTCATTGATCGACATGGTGCGGATCCTCGAAAAACGGACTTTTAGTATGGTTGCTACCGCCGTCCGGGCACCGGCGTTCAAGCCTTCCCCAGCCAGTCCCTGATTAAAACGGCGTTGCGTGCAGGATCACTGTGCGCCGCCTCGCCCCGAGCGTCTTGCCCATGCCTGCCGCCGGTCTTGTAGCTGCCTGCCACTGCCACAGCCATGGCGGCCAGGATCAATACCTTGGCAGGCTGGTGAAAGACTTCGCAGCCCAGGCTCTCCCTAATGCGCGCTCCGCTGTTCTATCGCACTGGGGGAAACACCATGCAGCACACTCGTCAATCACGCCTGCCACGCCAGGCCATCGGCCTGGGCATCGCCTTGCTGGCGGCAGGCTCATCGGCCCAGGCCTTCGAGCTTTATGCCGACGATGACACCACCGTCACCGGCAACTTCCTCGCGGTCTACGGCCTGTTCAACAGCCGCAAGAACTACGACGGCAGCGCCGGCGGTTCGAGCTGGCGCGAAGGTTTCATCAAGTATGGCCTGAGTATCGAGCAGACACTCGACGGCCGCGCAAACCTCTACGGGACCGCCAACCTGGTCAGCTCCGGCACCTGGGGCGATGGCGATGCGGCGGGCCTGAGCGACGGTTCCGAACGCACCACGAAATTCGACGAGGCCTTCGCCGGTTGGCGCTCCGGCGATCTGTTCCCGCTGTTGGGCAAGGATGGTGTCGACCTGTCCTTCGGTCGCCAGGTGATTACCCTTGGCGACGGTTTCATCATCAACGACGACGGCCTGAACGTCGGCAAGGGCGTGGCCGATGGCGAACTCAATCGCGGCGGCGCCTATTACCTCGCCGCCCGGCACGCCTTCGACAAGACCGCGGTGCTGCGCCTGGGCGGCAAGGACGGCGTGTATGGGAGCCTGTTGTGGTTCAAGTCCGACAATCGCGCCCAAGCCAACACCGAGATGGCCGCCGGCATCTTGGAATACACCGCAGCACCCGGCACCCTCGGGCTGACCTACATCCATGGCATCGATGTGGATGAGCACTACGCCAGTGACTTGCAGAAACAACGCGACGGCATGGACATCTACAGCCTGCGCGGCGCGGGCGATGCCGGTATCGAAAACGCGCACTTCTCCTTCGAATACGCCTGGCAAGACAAGGACGCCGGTCCTCAGAAAGCCTGGTACACCGAAGCCGGTTATACCTTCACCGAGCTACCCTGGAGCCCCGACCTGACCTATCGCTACAGCCGTTATTCGAAAAACTGGGACTCGATGTTCACCGGCACGAACCGAGGTTATGGCACCTGGTTCCAAGGCGAAGTGGCGGGCAATTACGCCGGCCCGTTCAACAGCAACACGGCCATCCAGCACGTCGGCCTCAAGCTCAAGCCAACCGAGACCGTGACGATCGGCGCATTGTTTTTCGACTACAAGACCTTGCACACCGCTCAAGCGCTGAACCTCGACGGTCGTGAGCTGGACCTGTACGTCGAATGGGCAGCCAGTGAGCACCTGATCATCACGCCGCTGCTGGGCCTGTACAAGCCAGAGAAAGACGCCAGCAACGGAGGCAATCAGGTGGGTGGCAACGGCACCAATGTCTACAGCCAGTTGGTGGTGGCGGTTCCGTTCTGAGCATCAGCCCCGGAATTGGCAGCCACAGACATGCGACGCGGCAGGCACGGTCAAGCCCGCCCGGCCTCCCAAGGGTTAGTCTCGGGGCTTTCCCTTGCCTGCGAACAGGAACTTCCCATGAGCGATATTGCCCTGCTGCCCGAGGTCCAAGCCTTCCTTGGCCGACACCACGCGCTGTTCATCGACGGTGCTTATGTCGAAAGCCAGAGCCGACAGACGCTGGACGTGATCAACCCGGCCACGGGCCAGGTCATCGCCCAGGTCTGTGACGCCGTTCCTGGCGATATCGATGCGGCGGTCGAGTCGTCCCGGCGCGGTTTCAAGCAGTGGTCCCAGGCCGCCCCGGCGGTCCGCGGGCATGTATTGCTGAAACTGGCGGACCTGATGGAGCAACACCGCGAGGAGCTGGCACAGATCGAAACCTGCCAATCCGGCAAGATCATCCATATCTCCCGCGCCTTCGAAGTCGACCAGGCTACGCACTTCTTGCGTTACTACGCCGGCTGGGCGACCAAGATCAGCGGCCAGACCATCACCCCGTCGCTGCCCTCCTTCGCCGGCGAACGCTACACGGCGTTCACCCTGCGCGAACCGGTGGGCGTGGTGGTCGGCATCGTGCCGTGGAATTTTTCGACGATGATCGCCATCTGGAAACTCGCCTCGGCCTTGGTGACCGGTTGCAGCATTATCATCAAGCCCAGCGAGTTCACTCCCCTGACTATCCTGCGCATCGCTGAACTGGCCATGGAGGCCGGTCTGCCGGCGGGCGCGTTGAACGTGGTGACGGGCGGCGGCCTGGTGGGCAAGGGCTTGATCGAGCATCCAGGCACCAACAAGGTGTCGTTCACCGGCTCGGTGCCTACCGGCATCGCCGTGGGCCAGGCGGCGATGGGCGCCGGACTGACCCGGACGACACTGGAACTGGGTGGCAAGAATGCTGCGGGATTCCTGCCAGATGTGGATCCCGAGGTGGCGGTCAATGGCATCATCGAGGCGGGTTTCCTGCACTCCGGGCAGATTTGCGCGGCGGCCGAGCGGTTCTTTGTCCACCGCTCGCAGATCGAACCGATCATGCGCAAGCTCGCCGAACGCCTGAGTCAGCTCAGCATCGGCTCGCCGCTGGATGAAGCCACGCAATTCGGTCCGGTGACCAACCGTCAGCATCAGCAGAAACTCGGCGAGTATTTCGCCAGGGCGCGGGCACAGAACAACAGGATTGTTCATGGTGGCAAGCTGATCGACAGGCCTGGCTGCTATGTCGAGCCGACCATCATCCTCGCCAACCATCGAGATGATGCGCTGCTCAATGAAGAAACCTTCGGCCCGATCGCCACCTTCCTGCCCTACGACACCGAGGAGGAACTGCTCGACCTGATGAACGACTCGCCCTACGGGCTGAGCGCCAGCCTTTGGACCAACGACCTGGGCAAGGCCCTGCGCATGGTGCCCGCCATTGAAGCCGGCACCGTCTGGGTGAACATGCACACCCTGCTCGACCCCGCCGTGCCATTCGGCGGGAGCAAGTCTTCGGGTATCGGCAGGGAGTTCGGCAGCGCGTTCATCGATGACTACACAGAGCTGAAGTCGGTAATGATTCGGTATTGAGCTCCGGTTGCACTGATTCCCCCATGCTCGCTGCTCAGAAGCCCTGTGGGAGCGAGCCTGCTCGCGAAAGCGGACGTTCAGTCAACAAATGATGTCGAACCTGAAAACGCCATCGCGAGCAAGCTCGCTCCCACACAGGTTCCGCTGTGCCCCCACCATCCCCGCCCGACACTCACCACCTGTGGGAGCGAGCCTGCTCGCGAAAGCGGACTGTCAGTCAATAAATGATGTCGAACCTGACGACGCCATCGCGAGCAAGCTCGCTCCCACACAGGTTCCGCTGTGCCCCCACCATCCCCGCCCGACACTCGCCACCTGTGGGAGCGAGCTTGCTCGCGATAGCGGACGTTCAGTCAAAGAGGATATTGAACCTGACAACGCCTTCGCGAGCAGGCTCGCTCCCACACAGGTTCCGCCGCGCCGCCACCATCCCCGCCCGACACTCATCACCTGTGGGAGCGAGCCTGCTCGCGAAAGCGGACGTTCAGTCAACAAATGATGTCAAACCTGACAACGCCATCGCGAGCAAGCTCGCTCCCACACAGGCTCCGCCACGCCGCCACCATCCCCGCCCGACACTCATCACCTGTGGGAGCGAGCTTGCTCGCGATAGCGGACGTTCAGTCAAAGAGGATATTGAACCTGACAACGCCTTCGCGAGCAGGCTCGCTCCCACACAGGTTCCGCCGCGCCGCCACCATCCCCGCCCGACACTCATCACCTGTGGGAGCGAGCCTGCTCGCGATAGCGGACTGTCAGTCAATAAATGATGTCAAACCTGACAACGCCATCGCGAGCAAGCTCGCTCCCACACAGGTTCCGCTGTGCCCCCACCATCCCCGCCCAGCTTCCACATGAGGTGTGGGTGCAGTTTTCATCCGCGGTGAGCATTGACCGGCGGTACACGCCCGCGCCATGGCTGGGCGCGTTCCAGTTGGGCGGCCAGGGCCAGCAAGGTGCTTTCTTCGCCGAACCGCCCGGCAAAATGCGCGCCCAGCGGCAGGCCGTTCGCGCTCCAGGACAACGGTACCGACATCGCCGGCTGGCCGCTGGCATTGAACAGCGCGGTGAACGGCGAATAGCTGTGGAATCGTTCGATGAGCTGCTCAAGGCTCATGCAGACGTCTTGCAGGTCCAACTCGCCAATCGGTACCGGTTCGCGGCTCAGGACCGGGCTGAGGATCACGTCGTAATTCTCCATGAACAACGCTAGCCCGCGACCGAGGGCATGGATCCACTCCACCGCGCCCGCGTATTGGGCGCCACTGACGTTGCCCTTGTCGCGCAGGATGATCCGGGTGCGCACTTCCAGTTCCTCCGCCTGCACCGCGGCCCCGCGCATCTGGCCGAGCAGGTCGACGTAATGGCGGGTACTCGCACCAATGATGGTGAAGACCTGATCAAGAAACTCCGGCAACACCACCGGCAAGCTCACCGGTTCGACGCGATGGCCCAAGGTTTCACACAACCTGGCGACCTCGCCCACCGCCTGTAGGCTTTGCGCGGAGGTGCCCCAGGGGCCGAATTGCTCGACCAGGGCAATGCGCAACGGCTTCGGATCGCGCTGCAGCGCCGTCACGTAAGGCTGCGCCTGAAGCGGCGCGGCATACGGCGCGCCCGGATCAATCCCGACGGTGGAATCCAGCAACGCAGCGCTGTCGCGCACCGACAGGGTGATTGCATGGGGCGTGCCCATCCCTGCCCAGCCTTCGCCGATCATCGGCCCCGACGGCAGCAATCCGCGGCTGGGCTTGAAGCCGAACACCCCGCAGCACGACGCCGGCACCCGCAACGAACCGCCGCCATCGTTGCCGTGGGCGAACGGCACGACCCGGGCCGCCACCAATGCGGCCGCGCCGCCGCTGGAGCCGCCGGCGCTGCGCTCGGTATTCCACGGGTTGCGCGTGGCGCCGAAGCGCGCCGATTCGGTGGAGTAAGACGTGCCGAACTCAGGCGACGTGCTGGTCCCCAACACCTGGCATCCGGCATTTCTCAGGCGCGTCACCACTTCCGATTCAAAATCCGCGCGGCAGGCGCCCAGCGAGCGGGAGCCGTTGGTCATCGCCGCGCCCTGGACCGGCGAAAACAGATCCTTGATCAAGGTTGGAACGCCGGCAAACAGGCCCTGCCCGGCCTGAGGCGCACGCGCCGCCTCCCGGGCCGAATCGTAAAGCCGTTCCGCCACGGCGTTAAGCTGCGGTTCGACCCGTTCCAGGCGCTCGATAGCCGTCTCCAGCAGCTCGCCGGGCTGGACCTCACCGCGCCTGACCCACTCGGCCAGGGCGGTACCGTCTTCGCTGTCCATCAATTGGTGGATGTCTTGCAGACTCATGGTTTCAGATTCCTTGTTCATGACGATTGACGAGATCCGGCGACGTCCGCCTGTCGATGGCCGCGCGTGCGTAAACCGACCGCCACCCAGAGCAGTGCCGCCGCGAGACTGGCGAAGGCCAGCCATTGGATGGACTGACGAAGGTCACCGGCAAAGGCACCGACGAATGCCACCACCAACGGACTGATGAACTGGCCGATGTAGAGAAACGAGGTGAACCCGCCCAGGCCTCGGCCACGGGTGGTGGCGGTCAGCGCATTCATCACCGGCGCCATCACGTTGGGCACCAGCAACCCGGCGCCTAACCCCTGGACAAACACCGCCAACAGCACCGCGTTGTAGCTTTGCGCGCGCACCAGCAAGCACAGCCCGAGGCCCATCAGGGCGAGCAACAGCGCGTTGCAACCGGCAATGCCCAAGCGTCGGCGCAGCAACGGCCACGTCAACGAGCCAACGAGTGTCGCCAACAGGCTCAACCCCGCCGCCAGGCCGATCAGAGTGCTGGAGGTCACGCCCAGGCCGACCAACAGCGTGGGGGCCTGGATCGGCATGACGAAGGTCAGGACCATGCCGCTCACGATCATCAGGTAGCCCACCACCAGCTGCAGCAACGCGACTTTGCCCGGCGCCGATTCATCGGGGCGCGCGTCGACCGTCCGCAGCTTGGCCACCGGCGGCTCCCAGAGGATTTTCATCATGGCCGGCACCAGCAACAACGGCAGCAGGTACAGCAGGAACGGCGAGCGCCACGAATGTTCCCCGAGGGCCCCGCCGACGACGAAGAACAGCGCCCCCACCAGGCCGATGGTCACCACTTGCCGGTTGACGTAGCGCAAGCGTTCCTCGCCGTGCCAATAGTCGGCAATCAAGGTCGCGCAACAGGTCATGACCGCCGCCTCGGCACAGCCAAACAGCAAGCGCGCGCCGACAATCGCCGGCAGGTTGTCGAGCATTGCCGGCAACGCGCCGAGCAAGGCGTAGAGCAATGTCGCCAGCACCAGCAAGGCCTTGCGTCCGACCCGGTCGGCCAACCAGCCGGCCAGGGGCGCGCAAAGGGCAATTGCCAGGGCCGGCCCGGTGATCGCCAGCGGCACCAGTAAATCGGCGCGAGGCTCGATGGGGCCGAACTCGGCGGCCAGCCGAGGAAGAATCGGCGTGACCATTACCGAGCCCATGATGGTCAGGCTGCTGCCGAGCATCAGCACCAACCCTTCGCGCCGGCCAACTGCCTGACGCGGCGACGCCGTTGAAATGGAATTTGATGAGTTCATGACGTCCCCTTCAGAAACTGTGAGAAATGCGCAGGGCCGTGGTGTAGCCCTCGGCGCGGTTTCGCGCGTCGAATTCCTTGTAGACGTGCAGCCAGACCGGCGGCACGCCCGGTTTGAAATAGCCCACCGCCGGCCCCGCCGCGATAACCCGCGCGCGATTGCCTGCCTCAAGCCCCGGAGCATCGTCGTCTGTGAACTGGCGGTAGTAGTAGCCGCCCACACCCAGCGTCCAGGGGCCGACATGCTGGCCAACGGCGAATTCATGGCGATACTCGACGCCGCTTTTGTAGTCGGTGGCGGGGTTGCGGGTGTTCACGTCGACTTCGAAACTGGAGGACACCTCGAAGCCGGTGTCGGAGATATAGGTCGCGTTGAGGATCGGCGAGAATGTCCAGTGGTTCAGGCCCGGCGAGATCAGGCGGTCCTCGTCGTAGTCGCCGGTCGGTGCCTGGATCTGGAACTGGGCATTGACGAACAGGTTCGGCGACAGCGTCCATTGCAGGATCACCGGCAGCACCTGGATATCCGCCAGGCGAAACGGATCGGCTTCAAGGTCCAGCGGACCGACCGGCGTCTGCACCCGTACCGAAGCGTCCATCTTGAAGAACGGCACCACCGCGCCATAACCGTACTGGGCGCCAAGCACGGTGTAATCGGTCATGTGCATGTAAGCCACGCCGAAGGACAGCACGTCGAGGGAAAGATTGTTGTCGCGGGAATTGCCGTGGCGATCTTTCTGCACGTTGGCCGAATAGAACGCCGTACGCAGCCCGACCGTGCCGAAGGGCGTGGCCGGCGGCATCATGCCAGCGCCGAAATCGTAGACCCCCACCGCGGTGGTCGGCGCGCCACTTTCAGTGGCATTGGCCATGGCGCAGGCGCCGATCAGCCCCACGGTGATCCACGCATTACGTTGCAGGTTTTTCTTTTTGTTCTGATTCATCGAATGCCCCGTCCCAACCATGTGGTGATGGGGTCATCCTAGGGAGCCGGTCCGCCAGCCGTTATCCGTTTTCAGCACAGATGCGTGCGCCGCAGGGTTTGTGAAGGGGTTTCGCCGAACAGGGTCCGATAGTCGCTGGAGAAACGGCTCAGGTGCCAGAAGCCCCAGCGTGCCGCCACCTCCTGCACGCCCCGCGCCTGGTCGCCAGCGCGCAGCTCCCGGCGCACGGCATTGAGGCGCAGCGCCCTTAAATAGGCCACCGGGTTGATGCCCAGGGTTTCCTGGAAGCAGTACTGCAATTTACGCCGGCTGGCGCCAATGTGGTTGCACAGGTCGAGGATCGACAGCGGCTCGTCGACATGGGCCAGGGCATATTCCCGGGCCCGGTCGACCATGCGCTTGCGGGCCGTCGGGGTCAGCGGCGGCGCCTGGTCGGGCGCCACCAGCTCCAGCAGGTGCAGCATCACCGTATCGCGCATGCCACGGCGGATCGACTCGAAGCCCAACAATGACTCATGCCCCTGGCCGCCCCCTTCGAGTTCGTCGAAGAGCACCGCCAGCTCAGCGGGCAAGGTCGAATCGCCGAGACGGTAACACTTGGGAAGATCGGTAATTCGAAAGTCGCTGCCCTGGCGCTCCAGCAGGTGCTCCAGGGCCTGCTCCTTGACGGCAACGCCGAGCAGGTCCAAGTGCTGGGGAGTACGCAGGTCGGGCAGGTTGCGGCCATGGGCGACCATCAGGCTCGGCTCGACAATCGGGTGCCCGCAGCAGAATACCGGCCCGTCAGCGCGCAACGGTACGCTGAAGGTAATCGCGCCCTCCCACGCCATGCCGCGCTTGGTCATGGCCTGATTAGAGCGGTCGCGCACCAGTTGCATCCAATCTGCACGGAACTCGATCAACTCGCCTTCGAAGCGTCCAGGCGTCAGTTGGTCGTAGCTCACCTGCCAGCCGCCCATGTTCCGCGCGTGCTCGTCGATGTCGCCGGTGCGGAACCGATTGATCGGCCGCGTCGGCAACCCGTCCGCCATGTCGTCGTTCATTCACCCGACCTTCGCTGATTCCAGGGTTATGGATCGAAGATCAGGCAAGTTCCATTCCGTCTCCCGGGTGACTCGCTCGATTGTGCCGAAAACGGCTAGTCAGCTGCCTGCGCCGCCGTGGGCTTCTTCAAAGAAGTAGTCCTTCCAGCTGTCGGCCTTGTTCTTCAACACACCCAGCTCATGCAGTTTGTCGGCGTAGATATAGGTGCGTTGCGGGACCACGGTGAAATCGATTTCCGGGTCGCTGACGATCTTCTCCACCAGGGGCAATGGCAGCTTGGATTGCTCTACCCGGATATACGTCTGGGCGGCGGCAGGTTTGTCGGCCTTGATGATGTTCTGGGCTTCAACTAGCGCGGCGTAGAACGCCTTGTAGGTCTTCGGGTTTTCGTCGTGGAATTTCTCCGTGGTGTAAAGCACGTTGAACGTGGCCGGCCCCCCGAGCACGTCATAGGAGCTGAGGACTTTATGCACGTTGGGGTTCTGCAACGCCTGGTACTGGAACGGCGGGCTGGAAAAGTGCGAATTGATTTCCGACTTGCCCGCGATCAACGCGGCCGTTGCGTCCGGGTGCGGGAGGCTGACCGAGATGTCGTCGAATTTCTTGTAGCGCTCGTTGCCGAACACCTTGGCCGTCTCGATCTGCAATGTGCGCGACTGGAAGCCGACACCCGCCGCCGGGACCGCGATCCGGTCCTTGTCGGTGAAGTCCTTGAGCGTCTTGATCTCGGGGTTGTTGGTCAACAGGTAGTTGGGCATCGAGCCCAGCGAGGCGATGGCCTTGACGTTCTGCTTGCCCCGGGTCCGATCCCAGATCGTCAGCATTGGCGGCACCCCGGCCGACACCACGTCGAGGGCGCCGGTGAGCAACGCTTCGTTCATGGCGGTGGCGCCGGAGATGCTGTTCCAGTCCACTTTGATATCCAGGCCCTGGGCCCTGCCATGTTTCTCGATGAGCTGCTGGTCACGCACGACGTCCAGGATCAGATAACCAATGCCGAATTGCTGGGCGATGCTGATCTTGCCTTCGGCATGGGCCAGCGGCCCGACCAGCAGGCTCGCCGCCAGGGAAAGAAAAAGTACGGGACGCTTGAACGCCATGGCCGTGGCCTCTTATGGATAAATTCAGGCGCCGACTTTAAAGCTATAAAAAATAAAATTTAAATACCTGTATCGCATAACTTTAGCACCTGAGGATTCAACGCGGCCGACTTGACATTGTCCGGGCGGAGGATTAATCACCCAGGGACACCGAGGCGCAGCCGCTGCCCCCTCCGAACCCGCCCATTCTTGAAACGAGCCGCGCGACCATGAACGAGATGACCTGTGACATCCGCGTTGCCGCCGAGTCCGTATCCCAACCGCGCGCGCTGGTATTCCTCGCCTATCCGCAGATGGGCCTGCTCGACCTGACCGGCGCCCAGACGGTGTTCTGGGCGGCCACCAAAGCCATGACCGAACGTGGCCTGCCCGGCTACCGGATGCACACCGCCAGCCTTGAAGGCGGCCTGATGCAGACCGCCGAAGGGCTGGTGGTGCAAACCTGCGCCCTGGGCGAGTTCGACAATGCCGTCATCGACACGCTGATCGTGCCTGGCGCGCCGAACATCCGTCAGGCGATGATCGACTGCGTCGAGCTGGTGGACTGGCTGCGCGCGGCCTCGACCAAGGCCCGCCGCACTGCTTCGGTGTGCAGCGGGACCTTCCTCATGGCCCAGGCCGGCTTGCTCGACGGCCGCCGCGCCGCCACGCATTGGGCCATGTGCGAAATGCTCAAGAGTGGCTTCCCCTTGGTCGAAGTGGACCTCGACGCGATTTTTATCCAGCAGGACAGCGTCTGGACCTCGGCGGGCGTCAGCGCCGGCATCGACATGGCCCTGGCCTTGGTGGAAGCCGATTGTGGTCGCGATGTCGCGCTGCAAGTGGCCCGGGAACTGGTGGTGTTTCTCAAGCGCCCCGGGGGGCAGGCGCAGTTCAGCCAGTTGCTGCTGGCACAGACCCAGGACAGCGCCGGATTCGATGAACTGCACGCCTGGCTCGCCGAGCACCTGGATGAGGCCGACCTGAGCATCGAACGCCTGGCCCGGCAAGCGCGCATGAGCCCGCGCAACTTCGCCCGGGTCTACAAGCGCCAGACCGGACGCACCCCGGCCAAGGCCGTCGAGATGTTCCGGCTCGAAGCGGCCAGACGACTGCTGGAGGACTCCGAGCGCAACATCGATCAGATTGCCCGTTCGTGCGGTTTCGGCGACGAGGAACGGATGCGCTACACCTTCCAACGCCACCTCTCGATTTCGCCACGGGACTATCGCAACCGGTTCTCCCGCTGAGCTTGAACCGCGCTGTCGCGTCAGGCTACGCGCCTGGCTTGAGCCTGTGCTTCGGCCTGCTCACCGATGAACGCACAGCAGCGTGAACGGAGCCAGCGTTCTCCCGGGTCATTATGGGAAGTCCCTCGCCAGACCATCGACAGCTCGCGCTCGGGCAACCGGAGCGGCGCCGGTTCCGCGCGCAAGCCGGTCGTTTGGGCCATTGCCCGAGCGACGTAGTCGGGCACGATGGCGATCATCTCGCTGCGCGCTAACAACACCGGCAAGGCGCTGAATTGCGGCACGCTCAGGACCACACGCCGTTGCCGCTCCATCTGGCTCAGGGCCCGATCGGAATCATCGATGACATGTCCCATGGATGAAACCACCGCATGCGGGCGGCGGCAAAACTCATCCAATGTCAGCTCGCCCGGACGCGAATCGGCGCGCAGCAACATCGGCCGGATCGGACGCAGCGCCTTGCGCCGGGCATTGGCCGGAAGCTCCAGGGTATGGCTGATACCGATGGTAATTTCGCCGCTCGCAAGCAGTTGGCACATCTGCCATTGATCGGCCCGGCGCACCACCAGAGTCGTGCCCGGCGCCTCGATACGCAGTCGGTGCAGCAGGTCTGGCAGCAGCGCGTATTCGACGTCATCGGACAGGCCGATGTGGAACGTCGCGTCGCTGGTGGCGGGATCGAACGCCTGGCAGCGGCTCAAGGCAGCCGCGATGCCATCCAGCGCCGGCGACAGGTTGGAAAAGATTTCCTGCGCCCGGGAGGTCGGTTCCATCACCCGGCCCGCGCGGATGAACAAGGGGTCGTCGAACATCAGGCGCAACCGCGCCAGGGCCGCGCTGACGGTCGGTTGGCCAAGAAACAGCTTCTCGCTGACACGGGTGACATTTCGCTCATGCATCATGGTTTCGAAGACAACCAGCAGATTGATGTCAGCACGACGCAGGTCATTTCTGTTCATCATGGTAGCCATTCCAGGCGCAGGGCCAATGAGGCGGGAAAGAAACGTCGTGCCTGGGCCGCTTTGCGCGGCTCGACAGCGACGGCGTGCCTGGAAGGTTATGCCACGGCCCATCCGGCGTCTGTCGTACGGGAGGACGCTGCGTTGATGCTTTGGGTCCACCGATTGATACCTGGGTATACAGGACGAGTGCCAGGGTCTGGCAGGATTTCAGGGTTTTATGTCCTACCCCGAGGCAAGGGGCAGCTTTTAAGATTCAAGACGATGCCCCCGTGTCCACCGCCACCGGGACCGGACCGACAAGACAAAAGAAAGGTTGCAGCGTGCCCACACCCGCCATGATGTTCAAAAGCATCTACGACAGCCTTCGGTATCAGCCGCCTCCGAAGGCATCGAGCCCTTCTATGGGCATCAGCTCTCACCCGCTGGTCAACGCCCTTGGCTGGGCGGTCGGCCTGGTCGTGGCCTGCGGGATTGTCATCATTAATTCCGAAACCCATTCCGACCTGGCACCGACGCTGCTGTACATCACCTTGCTGCTGATGGCGGCCAACCTGTTTTCAATCAACCTGGTGATCACCGTTGCGCTGCTGTGCATGTTCCTGCTGACGGCGATGTTCCTGTACAACGGCGGTTACCACCGCTGGGAATCGACCACCGGGTTCTTCCGTTGCCTGACGGCCCTGTCAGCCATCGCGTTTCTCGCACTGCGCAGCAAGCATGCCTCGGACCGCCTGCGGCATAACCAGGCCTACCTGATCGAAGCCCAGGCGCAGTTGGCCCATGCCACGCGGCTGACGTCCCTGGGGGAAATGGCCGCCTCCATCGCCCATGAAGTGAACCAGCCGTTGACGGCCATTACCAGCAGCGGCGAAGCCTGTCGCCGCTGGCTGGACCGTCCGGTGCCCGACCTCAAGGAGGCCCTCGACTCGCTGGACCGGATCGTCGCCAACGCGTGCCGCGCCAGTGAAGTCATCAATCGGACCCGGGCGATGGCGCGCAAATGCGACCCTCTGCGTCGGCCCGAACGATTGGACGAAATCGTCAGCGAAACACTGGATCTGGTGCGCCACCAGCTGGCTCAGCACCAAGTCAGCCTAAAGGTAGACCTGACGGCGGCAAGCCTGGTCGACGCTGATCGGGTCCAGCTGCAGCAGGTGATCATCAACCTGGTCTCCAACGCTTGCCACGCCATGGAAACGCTCCCGGTGCGCGACCGAATCCTTTACGTGCGCACCTGGACGCACGCGCACGAGGTGCTGCTGGCGGTGACGGACCGGGGAATCGGCATCACGGCCGAGACACTGCCCTCATTGTTCAACCCGTTTTTTACCACCAGGGAAAACGGCCTTGGCATAGGCCTGTCGATCTGTCGCTCGATCATCGATTTCCATGACGGCAGGATCTGGGCTACCAGCGAGGCAGGCCAAGGCACCTCGTTCACCTTTTCGTTGCCGTTGTTAGCCAAAGCCTGACCTGTGCGGACCCCTGCCATGAACCCAAGCCACGCCATGCCCCCTGCTCTCGCCCATGAACCGATTGTCTACGTGGTCGACGACGACGCATCGTTACGCGAAGCCCTTCGCAGTCTGCTGCGGTCCATTGGCCTGTTGGTCGAGCTGTTCGACTCGGTGACGGATTTCATGGGCCATCCACGTCCCGACGCGCCCAGTTGCCTATTGCTCGATGTGCGCCTTCGCGGCACCAGCGGGCTGGACTTCCAGCAGCAGTTGGCGAACGCCGGAATTCATCTGCCGATCGTATTCATGACCGGGTATGGCGACATTGCCATGACCGTGCGGGCCATGAAGGCCGGTGCGGTGGATTTCCTGACCAAGCCGTTTCGCGAACAGGACCTGATCGATGCGGTGTCCGCCGCCCATCAGCGCGACCGACTGCGCCGCGAAGCCGAGCGTGGCCAGCAGGCGCTTCAGGACCGTTACGCCACGTTGACCGCCCGGGAGCGCCAGGTTATGGCACTGGCGGCGTCGGGCCTGATGAACAAACAGATCGCCGGGCAAATAGGCCTGAGCGAGATCACCGTCAAGATCCACCGAGGCCAGGCCATGCGCAAGATGGCTGCGCGTTCGTTTGCCGACCTGGTGCGCATGGCCCAGGCCCTGGAACCGGGCCGCGATCGTTGAAAGTTCATACCCACGTATACTAGGCGCGGCTTTTGGACCGCGTATCTTGCAGTGATAGGGGCGCTTTAATAGCGACCTGATATTACTGCCAGGTTTCGAAATGTCCGACAGCGCAATTATTTCTGTTATCGATGACGATGAATCGGTTCGAGTTGCATTGGATGGTTTGCTGCGCTCTCACGGGTATCGCGTCAGGACTTATGCCAGTGCCGTCGCCTTCCTGTCTTCAGCCGGGTTTGAAAACACCGCGTGCGTGCTGTCGGACATACAAATGCCGGGCATGACGGGCATTCAGTTGTGCGATGAGCTCTATGCCCGAGGAATCGACATTCCGCTTGTTTTCATCACGGGCCTGCCTGTTGTGCCCGCGCTGGCCATACCGGGGGGTTGCGGTCCCGTGGCGGTTTTCCCCAAGCCGTTCAGGTGTGGGGAGTTGGTTGCTTGCATCGAGTCGATTCTTGAACGGTCGGTTTAGATTGGTGTGTATATCCCCGCGATGGCAGTAGGTCAGCCAATGAAGATGTTGGATGGGCTGGCCCCTTCGCGAGCAGGCTCGCTCCCACAGTGACTCAATGTGGGATATGAAATCTGTGTTTGCCAAAAATCCAATGTGGGAGCGAGCTTGCTCGCGATGCGGTGGGTCAGCCAATGGAGATGTTGAATGGGCTGGCCCCTTCGCGAGCAGACTCGCTTGTATGGTAGGACTTGAAGGGAGGAGGAGGGACTAGGCTCGATTCTGACTGTTAGCCGCAGTACAGACCGTGGGAGATTTCACCCCTCCTCCTTTCACCCAAGCGCCGATAAAGAATGCATCTGGCCTAGACCGACGATAGGAACAAGCCTGCGCCTCTGGGTGAACCCTTCAAGTGTTCAAACCTTAGCCCGGAGGATTTTCAATGGCAATGCCCGTCGCCACCGCCCAGCCGATCGTAGGTGTGGATGTCGCCAAAGATGAGTTGGTGATTTATCACGCCCAATCCGATCGACTCGAAACGATCCCCAACACCAAAGCTGATATCAAGAAGTGGCTCAAGGCATTACCTGCGCCAATGGATGTCGCCATCGAAGCCACGAATATCTATCACCAGGACTTCGCCGATCTGGCTTATGCGCATGGCTGTGTGATTTATATGATCGGCGGTTACGAACTCAGTCATTACCGCAAAGGTGTGAAAATGCGCGCTAAAACCGATGCGCTGGATGCTCGGTTGTTGGCTCGCTACTTGAACAACGAAGGCCACCAGTTGCACCCTTGGTCCCCGCCATCGCCCCTGTATTGCAGGCTTATAAGCCTTTTCCGGCGGCGGGCAGCCTTGGTTCAGGCGCGTGTCAGCCTCAAGCAAAGCTGGTCAAACGAACCGTTGCTCAAAACGGCCTTTGAGAACCAGATAAAGGCCATGCAAAGACTCGAAATTTTGCTTGAGAAAACAATCCAGACGCAGTTGGATGCAGCCGGTTTGGGCAGTCAGCTCAAGCGCTGCATGAAAGTCGAAGGCATCGGTCTGTTAAGCGGTGCCCGTTTGCTCACGTCGTTCCAGCGTGGAGATTTCAGAAATGCCGATGCCTTCATCGCTTTTCTGGGTCTGGACCTGCGCATATCGGACTCGGGAAAAAAGAAGGGACGCCGCTGCCTGTCTAAGCGAGGTGATCCGGAGGCACGCCGATTGATGCACAACGCCGCGATGTCGGCGAGTCGCACGGCGGCGTGGAAGGGATTTTACGAGGGTTTGAGGTCCCGAGGGCTCAGCACAACCGAGGCATTGGTAGCGCTGGCCCGCAAGCTTGCCCGAGTGGTATTCGCTCTGTTGAAGAACCAGAGCGAATACTTACCAAAAGGCATTTAGGGGCTAGTCCTGCACCATAGAATCTCCCACAGGGGTTCTCTGTATGCCATGAATCAGCGTTTGCCAAAAATCCAATGTGGGAGCGAGCCTGCTCGCGAAGGCGGTGGGTCAGCCAATGGAGATGTTGAATGGGCTGGCCCCTTCGCGAGCAAGCTCGCTCCCACAGGGGTTCTCTGTATGCCATGAATCAGCGTTTGCCAAAAATCCAATGTGGGAGCGAGCCTGCTCGCGAAGGCGATGGGTCAGTTGCATAAGTGCCAGCATGTGCCCCGCTCTTGCTCTTGCTCTTGCTCTTGCTCTTGCCCTTGCCCTTGCTCTTGCTCTGCTTTTGATTTTGATCTCAGCGCCCCATTAACCACGCTGGCCGAACGCAGGCATTGCGCAGTGGGTAACCCGGCATGGATGCCGGGTTAGCCGCGCTGGGCCATGGATGGCCCTTCGCGGCGGCCCACGGAGCAATGCCGGAGTGAGGGCATGCCGAGCCTAGGCGAGGCACCGAGTGGTGGGGCAAAGCGCTTTTGCTTACTTTTGGCGCTCCTCCAAAAGTGAGCCGCCGTAAGGGCGGAACCCTAAGTGGCCGCGACTGCGAGAACGGATATACACACATACCTCCGTATACCCCCCTCACACCCACGCATACCCCCACTGACCCTATGTAGAAGTGTCGAACCCAGAGCCACCCCCTACCATCTCCCACAGCGAACCGAAGCTGAATGCGCCCGATGATTTCAACCATCAGGCCCCACAGCTTCGGGTACCTCGCAACACGGTCACGCTGAAACCTCAAACAATTCAACGTATCGATTTTCGTCTTCGGGAGCTCATCATGAAACAGCACATCTTGATTGTCGGCGCCGGTTTCGGCGGCGTATGGAGCGCACTCAGCGCCGCCCGCCTGCTCGACCAGCATGATCGCAACGACGTACAGATCAGCGTCCTGGCCCCCCAGCCGGAACTGCGTATCCGCCCGCGGTTCTACGAGCCGAACGTCCATACCATGATGGCGCCGTTGGGCGCGCTGTTCGATGCGGTCGGCGTGAACTTCGTCCAGGGCGTGGCCGAGAACATCGATGTCAGCCGCAAGCAGATCAGCTACCGCGACGTGTCCGGCAGCCTCGCGACGCTGGGCTACGACCGACTGGTACTGGCCGCGGGCAGCAAGCTGGTTCGCCCTGACCTGCAAGGCATGCTTGAACACGCGTTCGATGTCGATGAGATCGAACAGGCAACACGCCTCGAAGCCCACCTCAACTCGCTCGGGAACCTGCCGGACAGTCCCGCACGCAATACCGTGGTCGTCGCAGGCGGTGGTTTCACCGGCATCGAAACCGCCACCGAAATGCCCGCCCGTCTGCGCGCCGTCCTCGGCAGCGACGCCGATGTCCGCGTGATCGTGGTGGACCGCGGGCCGAAAATCGGTGCGGCACTGGGTGAGGGAATCAGCCCTTCGATCATCGAAGCGTCCGAGCACCTGGGCATCGAGTGGATCCTCAATGCTTCGGTCGAATCGGTGGATGCCGGCGGTGTCACCCTCTCGGATGGCCAGCGCATCGAGTCCAGCACCGTTATCTGGACCGTAGGCTTTCGCGCGAGCCCTCTCACCGAACAGGTGCCCGCAACCCGCGACCGCCAGGGCCGTCTGCATGTCGACGGGCATTTGAAGGTGCTCGGGCAGAACGATATCTACGCCAGCGGCGATGTGGCCTATGCCGCCACCGACGAATTGGGCAACTACGCGGTCATGTCCTGCCAGCATGCCATCGCCCTGGGTCGTTATGCGGGCAACAACGTTGCCGCCGACCTGCTCGGCGTCGCGCCGATGACCTACAGCCAGCCCAAGTACGTGACGTGCCTGGACCTGGGCGCCTGGGGCGCGGTGTACACCGAAGGCTGGGACCGCCAGCTCAAATTGGTTGGCGAGGAAGCCAAGGAGCTCAAGACCCAGATCAATTCGGTGTGGATCTACCCGCCCGCCGCCGATCGGGCAACCGCCCTGGCCGCAGCCGATCCATCGATTCCCGTGGCCTGATTCCTCTCGCCTGATTCACGCGCCCGGCCCGGCCAGTCCTTCTGCGCCGGTCTTTCCCAGACGCCTGCCAAGTTTGTTTCGGCGGGCGTTTTTTCTACCCGCGCGGCGAGCCAGCCTGGATATCGCCACTGCCCAGCAAAATCCGTTGCAACGTCCATCGCCCTGCATGAGCGACACACGGTAAGGTAGGCAAAAATCCGGATCGAGGTGTGTCGTGGCGTCCTACTCCCTGCGTCAGTTGAAGTACTTCGTGACCACCGTGGAATGCGGCAGCGTCGCCGAAGCCTCGCGCAAGCTGTACATCGCCCAGCCATCGATTGCCACGGCGGTAAAAGGCCTGGAGGACAGTTTCGGCGTGCAATTGCTGATCCGCCATCACGCCCAGGGCGTCTCGCTGACGCCCGCCGGTGCGCGTTTCTATCGCAAGGCCCAGGAACTGCTGCGCATGGCCCGGGAGTTCGAACAGAACGCGCTGGCGGACAACGATGTGGTCAGCGGGCAGATCGACATCGGCTGCTTCGAGACCGTCGCCCCGCTCTACTTGCCACGGCTGATCGCCGGGTTCCGGGAGCGTTTTCCCGGGGTGGAAATCCGCGTACAGGATGGCGAACAGCAGGAGCTGGTCCAGGGCTTGACGGGGGGACGTTTCGACCTGGCGATTTTTTATGAGCACGATCTGGACAGCACCATCGAAACCGAAGCGCTCACCGCGCCGCAGCGGCCCTATGCGTTGCTGCCGGAGGGGCATCGCTTCGCCGATCAAGGCCAGGTGTCATTGCGGGACCTGGCGCTCGAACCGATGATCCTGTTGGACGTGCAGCCCAGCCGGACCTATTTTGTGAGTATCTTCGAAGAACTGGGCCTGACGCCGAACATTGTCTTCAGTTCGCCCTCCATCGAGATGGTGCGCGGCATGGTCGGCCAGGGATTCGGCTTCGCCGTGCTGGTTACGCGGCCGCAATCGAGCTGCACCTACGACGGGCAGCGAGTGGTGTGCGTCAACATCGCCGAGGACGTGACAGGTTCAGCGCTGGTGGCCGGCTGGCTCAAGCGCGCGCACTTGACCAAGCCGGCGCAGCTGTTCGTGGATTATTGCAAGGAGCAGTTCGGCGAGTGGCTGGCGTAGCCCACCCTTGCGCCCAGCCGCTCCCCCGTGGCGAGGGAGCTTGCTCCCGCTGGGCTGCGAAGCAGCCCCAAAAAAGCCTGACAGGGTCCACCACCACAGGCTCAAACAAAGGGGCTGCTGCGCACCCCAGCGGGAGCAAGCTCCCTCGCCACAAGAGCGGTTCGCCAGGAATTTCAGTGCCTAGCGAGCCGCCCAGGCATTGAAGCGCTGCTCAAGCTCTTCACCATGGTCCACCCAGAACTCGGCATCCACCGCTCGCGCTTGCGCCAGGTTGGCCTCGGCCGTGGGCAGTTGCTCGCGTATTTCGGCGGGCAGCAAGGCCAGCGTCTGGCGATGCACCGGTCCGTAGGGAATGTTTTCCGAGAAGACTTTCTGCGTCTGCGGCTGGCTGGCAAAGGCAATGAATTTCTCGGCCAGGGCCTTGTTCGGCGTACCTTTGACCACCGCCCAGTACTCTGGGTCATACAGGCTTTGCGGCCAGACGATGCTCAGTTTCATGCCTTCCTTCTGTGCCGAGGCGATGCGCCCGTTGTAGGCGGCGCTCATGGCAACGTCCCCGGCCACCAGCCATTGCGCCGGCTGCGCACCCGCCTCCCACCACTGGATGTTCGGCTTGATCTGATCGAGCTTGGCGAAAGCACGTGTCACCCCTTCCGGCGTGTTCAGCACCTTGTACAGATCCTCGGCCTTGACGCCATCCGCCAGCAAGGCGATTTCCAGGGTGTACTTGGCACCCTTGCGCAATCCGCGTTTACCCGGGTACTCGCTCACGTTCCAGAAATCCGCCCAGGATTGGGGCGCCTTGGCGAGCTTGCCCTGGTCGTAGGCCAGGACCATCGACCAGACATACGTCGCCACGCCGCATTCGGTAAGCGCACCCGGAACAAAATCCGCAGCTTTTCCGATCGCCGCCGGGTCGAGTTTTTCGAACAGACCTTCCTCACAACCGCGCAGCAGCTCGGGACTTTCCACCTCGACCACATCCCAACTGGTGTGCCCGGCCGCGACCATGGCCTTGATCTTCGACAGCTCGCCGTTATATTCGCCGGCGACGATGTTTCCTGCACCGCTGGCGTTGAAGGGTTGGAAGTAGGCCTTGTCCTGGGCCAACTTGGTGGCGCCGCCGAATGAGATCACGGTCAGGCTTGGTGGCGCGGCCAGGACGCTGCTGCTCAGCAACGCCAGGGCACACGCAATGTTGCAACGCAAGGATATGGACATGAAGCGGTTCCTCGAAAATGCCGGCTCGCCCGCACGAGCCGGCGATGGGGCTCAGAGGCGACCGTAAGCGCGGGCGGTGCGGTCTACAGCAATACGGGTCTTGTCGACCAGTTCATTGATGTCGGCATGGCTGGCCACCAGCGCCGGCGCCATGATCATCCGGCCCAGGGTGGAGCGGATGATCAGGCCTTCCTCGAAACCGAAGGTGCGACATTGCCAGGCCATTTCGTTTTCATTGGCGAAGCGCTTGCGGCTGGCCTTGTCTTCGGCCAGTTGCAGGGCCGCGACCAGGCCGGCGCCCTGGATCTCGCCAATCAGCGGATGGCCATCGAAGATTTCCCGCAAACAACGCTGCAAGTACGGGCCGGTGTCTTCCTTGACCTGGGCAACGATGCCTTCGTCGCGCAGGGCCTTGAGGTTGGCTATCGCCACCGCCGCCGCCACCGGGTGCCCGGAATAGGTCAAGCCGTGGGCAAACACCCCGCCCTGCTCGACCAGCACCTCGGCCATGCGTCTGGACAGGATCAGGCCGCCCATGGGGATGTAGCCGCTGGTGAGGCCCTTGGCGATGGACAAGGTGTCGGGCTGGAAGCCGAAGTATTCATGGGCAAACCATTCGCCGGTTCGACCGAAGCCGCCGATCACCTCGTCGGCGCACAACAGCACATCGTATTGACGACAGATGCGCTGGATTTCCGGCCAGTAGCTTTCTGGCGGAAAGATCATCCCGCCGGCGCCCTGGAACGGTTCGGCCACGAACGCCGCGACATTTTCGGCGCCCAGCTCAAGGATTTTTTCTTCCAGCTGCCGGGCCGCGCGCAGGCCGAATTCGGAGGGCGTCAGGTTACCTTCATGGGCGAACCAGTAAGGCTCATCGATATGCGCCACATCCGGAATCACCCCGCCCATCTCGTGCATGAATTTCATGCCGCCCAAGGCCGAGGCCCCCAGGGTCGAACCGTGATAGCCATTCCAGCGACCGATCATGATTTTTTTCTGCGGCTTGCCAAGAATCTGCCAGTAACGGCGCACGGTCCGAATCAGCACCTCGTTGGCCTCGGAGCCGGAGTTGGTGTAGATGGCGTGGCTGTAGTGATCCGGCAGCAGGCTGAAGAGCAATTCGGACAGTTCCACCACCGCCGGATGAGTGGTGTGGAAGAACATGTTGTAGTACGGCAATTGCTCCAACTGACGGCTGGCCGCGGCCGCCAGGTCCTGGCGGCCGTACCCGAGGTTGGTGCACCACAGGCCCGACATACCGTCCAGGTAACGCTTGCCGTCGTTGTCCCATAGCGCCAGGCCTTCACCGCGGACGATCACCCGCGGCCCTTCGGCGTTGAGGGCTTTCTGGTCGAGAAACGCGTGAATGTGGTGCGCCGCATCCAGCGCCTGATATTCGCGGGTGCTGCGGGTGGGGTTCAGTGGCGCGTTCATTGAAGGTCTCCTTGCTTGTTGATGCTGTCGGTTTCGGTGCCTTGCGCAGCTGCCAACGGCTCGGGTTTGAACAGTGGTTTGCCCATCACACATTTGATCCAAACCACCGCGATCAACGAAACGATGCCCAGCACCACACCGGCACTGGTAAAAATCGGAATCGTCATCTCGGGGCTGGGAGATACGTGCCAGATGGCGAAGAGCATGCCGGCGATGCCGAACAGCTGGGGCAGCGGGTAAAACGGCGTACGGAACGGCCGATGCGCATCGGGATACCGTCGGCGAAGGGCGATCACGTTGATGTGGGTGATGATGTAAGCCAGCAGCCAGGCCAGGGCGGCAGCCAGCAGCAGAAGGTTGATGGCGTCGGGGCTGTCGTGCATCAGCAACAGCGGCAAACCGGTGACCAGCGCCACGAACAGCACCGCGACCCAGGGCGCGCCGCTGCGTTTGCCCTGGCGCTTGAAGACGCCGAACGCCTGGCCGCTACGGGCCATGCCCAGCAACATACGTGGGATGGCGGCAAGTGAACTGTTGAGCGTGCTGCACGTCGCAGTGATGGCGGCGGTCACCAAGAACACCTGTCCAGCCTCGCCGAAAACGGTGGTCGCGAACAGGTAATGTGGCAGCCCGTTACTGGCCAGCTCAGCCTGGGGAACAGTGAGCAGCGCCCCCAGGCAGTACAAGCAAATGACGACGAAGATCACGGTGAGGCCGATCATCATCGAAGCAGGAATGTTGCGCTCCGGACGCCGCGTATCCTCCACCAGCGGACAGACGAACTCCGCCCCGACGAAGCCCCACACCGCCATCGCCGCCAGGGCAATTACCCCGAGGCCCATGGGGTTCCAGCCGGAAGGCGCGACCAGCGTAGACACGCTGCTGGCACCGTCACTTGTCAGGGCGCCGAGCCCCATCACCAACAACATCACGGTCATGACCAGCGCCAGAACGGTCTGCAGCCGCGAGAAAATGTCGATGTTGAACAGGTTGAGCACGGTGAATAGACATAAAACGCCAAGCGCGACACTCAGCGGCGGCATCGAATGCGGGTAGACCTTGTCAATGATGAATTCCATCAGCAGCAGCTCTGCCGACAAAGCAAACATCGCCACCACCACATACCCGGAGAAGGTCGCCAGAATGGCCGGGAACTGGCCGATGGCGACTTCGGTGTAGCTGCTCAGGCTGCCAGCGCGAGGGATCATCAGCGCCAGTTCGGAAAACGAGCAGGCGTAACTCAGGGCCAGCAGCCAGGCCAGGGTCAACGGGATCACAAACCCCAAGCCGGCGATTCCGGCGCCCTGCAACATCAGCACCATGACGCCTTGGGAAACCACCAGGCCCACGGCCACCGCCAGCAGGGCACTCAGGCCCAGCCGTTTGCGCGGGCCGGTCACGGCGGGAGTAACGGTGTGTAGCGGCACGCTCGAGGAACTGTCCATCGGTTGCTCCGTTTTGTTGTTTTTAGGAAGAACAAATCGATTGCGCTGGAGACCTGGGTGCGGTCAATCGCGCAACTGGATCCAGGTGGTCTTGAGTTGCGTGTACTTGTCGAAAGCATGCAACGACAGATCACGGCCAAAGCCCGACTGTTTGCCGCCGCCAAAGGGCACGCTGACGTCCAGCGCATCCACCGTGTTCACCGAAACAGTGCCTGCGTTCAAGCGTCGCGCTACGCGATGGGCGCGGTTCAGATCGTCGGTCCACACCGAGGCTGCCAGCCCATAGATATGTTGGTTGGCCAGGGCGATGGCCTGCTCTTCGTCATCGAATACGCTGATCGCCAGCACCGGCCCGAACACTTCCTCCCGGGCCAGCTGCATGGCGGGTTGCACGTGGGTAAAAATTGTCGGCTCAATGAAATTGCGCGAGCCGTCGATACTCAACTGGCGTCCGCCGCAAACCAGCTTTGCCCCATCAGCCTGGGCCTGCTGGATGTATTGCATGATTCGCGCGGTCTGGCGCGTATCTACGATGGCCCCGGCGCGGCTCGCGGGATCGAGGGGGTTGCCGGGGTGCCACTGCCGCGCCTGATCGATCAGGCGCTCGACGAATTCGTCGTGAATCGACCGTTCCACCAGCAGCCGCGAATTGGCCGAACAGACTTCGCCCTGGTTGAAAAAGATGCCAAACGCGGCTTTTTGCGCGGCCAGATCCAAGTCCTGGCAATCGGCGAACACCAGGTTCGGGCTCTTGCCACCACACTCCAGCCAGACTTGCTTGAGGTTCGATTGCGCCGAGTACTGCATGAAGCACTTGCCGACCTCCGTGGAGCCGGTGAACACCAGCGAATCCACGTCCGGATGCAAGCCGAGTGCCCTTCCCGCCTGCTCGCCCAGGCCCGGCAAGACGTTGAGAACCCCCGGCGGCACTCCCGCTTCAAGGGCCAGTTCAGCCAGGCGCAAGGCCGAAAAAGGTGACTGCTCGGCGGGCTTGAGCACCACGCTATTGCCCGCTGCAAGAGCCGGCGCAAGCTTCCAGGCGGCCATGTCCAACGGAAAATTCCATGGCACTACCGCCGCGATCACTCCAAGCGGTACGCGGGTAATGGTGGCCAGGACATTCGACGCCGAGGGAGCCACCTGATCGTAGAGTTTGTCGAGGCTTTCGCCATACCAGGCGAACACATGGGCGGCGCCAGGCACGTCGATATTCCACGCGTCCATCACCGGCTTGCCCATGCTGACGGAGTCGAGCAGCGCCAATTCCTCGCGATGGGCGAGCATCAGTTGCGATAGACGCAGAAGCACCGCTTTGCGCTCGCTCGGCGCCATGCGCGTCCAAGGGCCTTGCTCGAATGCCTTGCGCGCACTGAGTACCGCAAGGTCGACGTCCGCCTCGGCGCAGGCGGCGACCGTCGCCAGCAGCGCGCCATTGGCCGGGTTGATCACCTCGAACCGTCCACCGCCGATAGCTTCGTGCGGTACGCCGTCAATCAGCGCCTTGTCACGCAGACGCAGTTGGGCGGCCCGAGCCTTCCAGTCATTAAATTCGTTCACGGGTAATTCCTTGGATCAAACGTCATTGGGTTCGCTGAGGTAAATCGCCAGGCGGTCCATCAACCGGTCGCAGGCAGCCATTTGCTCAACGCTCACGTATTCGTCGGGCTTGTGCCCCTGGTCCATGCTGCCGGGCCCGCAAACCACCGTCGGGATACCGGCCTGATCAAACAGCCCACCTTCGGTGCCGAACGCCACGGTGCCGAAGGCCTCGCTGCCGCACAGCCGGGCTATGAGACGCGCGGCTTCGCTGTCCGGCGCAGTCGCCAGGCCCGGGTAGGCGGACAGGTGTTCGAAACGAATCGCGGTGTCGGCGCTAACCGCGCGCATCCTCGGCAGCAGCGCCTGGTCGGCGTAATCCTGCAATTTCTCGACCACCCCCTGCGGGGCAAAATCCGGCAAGGCGCGCACCTCGAAATCGAAGCGGCAGTCGGCCGGAACGATGTTCAATGCGGTCCCGCCCTGGATCACGCCGACCTGCACGGTCGAGTAAGCCGGATCAAAGCGCCCATCGTGTCGCGACGGTTCGGCCAGCTCTGCACCGATCTCTCCCAGGCGACCGATCAGGCGCGCCGCCTGCTCGATGGCGTTGACTCCATAAGGCGCGTAGGCCGAATGACACGGTGCGCCTCGGACGTGGCAGCGCATCGCCAATTTGCCTTTATGACCGAGCACCGGTTGCAGCTCGGTGGGCTCACCGATCAGGCACAAGGCCGGCTGAGGGATGCGTTGCGGCAGCACCTCCAGCAGACTGCGCACGCCCAGGCACCCGACTTCTTCGTCATAGGAAAACGCCAGATGCAGCGGCCGTCTGAGCGGGCTGGACAGGAATGTCGGCACCGCCGCCAGCACCGAGGCCAGGTAGCCTTTCATGTCCGCCGTACCGCGCCCGAACAGCTTGCCGTCCATCTCGCTCAGGCAGAACGGATCAACCGTCCAGGCCTGGCCGTCCACCGGCACCACGTCGGTATGCCCGGACAACACCACACCGCCAGGCACCGACGGGCCGATGCTCGCCAACAGGTTGGCCTTGGTGCGCTCGGCGTTGTAGATCAGCTCGCTGCTTACCCCCAGGCCTTGCAGGTAATCGCCCACGAACTCGATCAGAGCCAGGTTCGAATCACGGCTGACCGTGGCAAAGCCCACCAACTCGGCGAGCAAAGCGCGACTGCGCAACTCACTCATCGCCCGGCACCCCGTAGCTTGGTGCCAGGGTCGGGTTGAGCGCGCGGGTCAGGTAGTCCTGCAGTTGCGGTTGATAGGCGAGCCAGAGTTTTTTCAGTTCACCGATGGGATTTTCGTCGGCCCAGTCCACCCGCAGATCGACGATGGGCCAGGTCAGGTCATCCACCACCGACAGCGCTGCCGAATGCACCGCACCGGCCTCTCCACCTGCGGCCTGCCCAGCCTGCAACGCCCCAAGCAGGCGTGACGCGAGACTGCCCTCGCCCTGCTCGAACGCCGCGACCATGGCCGCGATGACTCCGTCGCTCGCCAGCAGATTGCCGGCCGCCACACACTGCTCACCTGGCTGGGCGCCGTGAATACCCAACGCGTGGCGACCGCTGAAGACCGCGGTACGTCCCTGGGCATCCACCACCGCGACCTGGCGATATTCGCTATAGCCGTTACGCGCCAAGGCATGGTCCAGCGCCTCTTGCGCCGTCTGGCCGGCGGCCAGTTCATCAAGAATCAGCGGCCCCAGGGCCGGCAAAGTGATGTTCTGGCTCGACACGGCACCGGCACCGGCCCGCAGCCAGGGGCAACGGGCGCCGACGGCGATGCTCGATGAGCTGATGGCGATGCCCAGCTGGCCAGTCTCGGCGCAGCGTCCGACGATGGAAAACGTCATGTCGTGCTCCTTATTCGGGAATGACCGCAATCACGTCGATTTCCATCAGCCACTGCGGCTGGCCGAGGGCGCTGACCACCAGCCCGGTGGAAATCGGGAACACGCCCTTGAGCCATTTGCCGACCTCCTGGTACACCGGCTCGCGGTAGCGCGGGTCGATCAGGTAGGTGGTGGTCTTGACGATATGGCTCAGGTCGCTGCCGGCTTCCTCCAGCAGTTGCTTGACGTTGCGCATGGCCTGTTCGGCCTGGGCCCGTGGGTCGCCGAGGCCCACCAGTTGACCGCTGAAGTCAGTGCCAACCTGACCGCGCACATACACGGTATTGCCGGCGCGAACCGCCTGGCACAGGTCGTTGTCCAGCGTCTGGTTCGGATAGGTGTCTTTGGTGTTGAACATGCGGATGCGAGTATGAGTAGGCATCAGCGGACTCCCATGAGGCTGGTTTTCGAAGGTTGCGACTGGCGCTGGGAGGCATCCCGGTAATCGAGATAGGTGCGCTGCTTGATGATGTGGTCGCTGATGTGCCGGGCGTCGTGCCACACGCCCCAGATAAACGCCGAGCCCCGCCGCGACAGCCATGGCAGGCCGACAAAATAGAGACCCGGCTCGCTGCAGACCCCGCGCTGATGCCGTGGCTTGCCGTCGGCTTTGAACGCATCGACTTTCAGCCAGCTGTAATCCACCGAATACCCGGTGGCCCAGATGATGGTGCTGATGCCCGCCTCGATCAGATCCAGTTCCAGGATCGGCTGGGTCATGCATTCGGGGTCGGGCAACAACCGACGTGCCTCGGGCTCGGGCGGCAGGTCCAGGCCGTTGCGCGCGATGTAGGCATCGGCGGCGTCAAGCAGTGCCAGGTAGTTTTCATCGCCACGGGCAATGTTTTCATTGAGGTTGGGTTCAAAACTCACCGTGCTGCCGTTGAACGCCCGGGTCAGTCCCACCAGCGTGATGCCCTCATGGGCCAGCCGCCGGAAATCCACGGTGTGCCCGCCCCGCGCGCCACTCACGGCGATGGTCACGTGCTCCTTGCCCGGCTTGACCGCTTCGGCGTCCCACTCGCCCAGCACCCCCAGCCACCAGCAAAAATCGCGGTTGCGATAGGCCCGCGGCGGACGATCATGGGCGCCCACCGAGAGGTAGACCGGCTTGCCGGCGCGCTGCAATTCATCGGCGATCTGCACCCCCGACGACCCGGCGCCGACCACCAGCACGGCGCCTTCGGCCAACTGCGCGGGGTTGCGATATTGCGCCGAATGAATCTGCGTCACCGTGGCCATGTCAGGCGCGATGGGCGGGATGACGGGCCGCTGAAATGGCCCGGTGGCGACCACCACGTTGGTAGCCTCGATCCGGCCGTCCGACGTTTCAATGGCGAAGCCCGGGCGACCGGCATTGCGCTCGACGCTGCGCACCTCCACGCCGGTGCGGATCGGTGCGTCGAATTTGCGCGCATAGGCTTCGAAGTACTCGGCCACCTGGTCCTTGGAAGCAAAGGCGTCCGGATCGAGCCCTTCGAATTCCAGTCCTGGAAAGCGGTCATGCCAGGCCGGGCCATTGGCAACCAGCGAATCCCAGCGCGCCGTGCGCCAGGCTTCGGCAATGCGGTTGCGCTCCATCACCAGATGCGGCACGCCCTGGCGGCTCAAATGTTCACTCATGGCGACACCGGCCTGGCCGGCGCCTATTACAAGCGTATCGATAAGTAGGGTTTCAACGGGCATGTCTGGGCACTTCCGGCAGAGGGTCTGGTTCAGGTCGGCATGGCGCCGCCTCGGGTTCTGGTTTCTTGTTGTTCGAAACGAGCTGTCGAGGCGATTGTGTTGGCAGGTGGGGATTTGCGAAACGAGGCTTTTTATTGCGGCTGGGAAGGAAAAAACTGGCAGGCAAAAAACTGCGTCAAGCAAGGACGGCGCAGGCAAAGACGGGCAGATAAAAGCGCTTTAACGGTGCATTCAGACCGGTCGAGCCGCAAACGCCTTGATCTCAAATTTCTCGTGTTGGCGTTGAAACGGCAGGGTATCCAGCCACGCCCGAGTAAATTGTACAAAATCGTAAAATACTTATACAAAATGCTTTAACTCGTACAACTCATGCAGTACGCTCCGAAAACTTGTACATGAACAACATTATGTACAACTTTCGGAGCCTGACATGTCCGCATTCCTCAAGGGTTTCGCCCACGCCTTCGCCGCACTGGACGCCAGTCGCCTGGACCAGCTCGACAGGCTCTACAGCGCCGACGTGCTGTTCCAGGATCCGTTGCACCGGATCGAAGGCCTGCCTGCCCTGCGCGAATATTTCGCCCAGCTCTACGCCAATGTCAGCGATCTGCACTACGACTTCCATGGATATGACGAAATCGCTCCCGGCGAAGGTTACCTGCGCTGGACCCTGCGCTTTCGGCACCCACGCTTGAACGCCGGCGCGCCGGTCGACTTGCCCGGCTGCAGCTACCTGCGCTGGAATGATCGGGTCTATTCGCACCGGGACTTCTTTGATGCCGGCGCCCTGCTCTACGAGCACTTGCCCGTGTTCGGGCCGCTCATTCGCTGGCTCAAGCGGAGGCTGGCATGAGCCGCATCTGGCTGACCGGCGCCAGCAGCGGCATCGGTGCCGAACTGGCGAAGGTGTTGCTTGAACAAGGTCATCGCCTGGCGTTGAGCGCGCGGCAAGCCGGCCCGCTGCAAGCATTGGCCGAGCGTTATCAGGATCAGGTCCTGGTGCTCCCGGGCGACTTGACCGACCGGGATCAGGTAGTCGCGATCATCCAGCACATCGACCGGGAATGGGGCGCCCTCGATCAGGTGATTCTCAACGCCGGCACGTGCGAATACCTGGAGCCGGGACACTTCGACGCGCGCCTGGTGGAACGGGTGCTCAATACCAACCTGCTGGGCACCTGCCACTGCCTGGACGTCGCCCTGCCCTTGTTGCGTCGAGGCCAGAACCCGCATCTGGTCGCGGTGTGCAGCGCAGTGACCTGGCTGGCCCTGCCGCGCGCCGGTGCCTACGGCGCATCCAAGGCCGCGTTGCGCTACCTGTTTGAATCGTTGCGCATCGACCTGGCCGACGAGGGCATTGACGTCACGCTGGTCAGCCCCGGATTCGTTGATACGCCGCTGACCCAGCGCAATGACTTCGCGATGCCCATGTGCTGGCCGGCCGAACGCGCGGCCCGGCACATCGCACGGCGACTGCCTGCCCGCCCTCTGGAAATCGCGTTTCCGGGGTTGTTCATCGTGGTCATGCGTCTGCTCGGGCATCTGCCCGCACGCTGGCGGCTGGCGCTCGGCCGGCGCCTGGCGCGCAAATCCGGGGAGGCTTGAAGCATGCGCATCGCAATTATCGGCAGCGGTATCTCGGGCCTCACCTGCGCCTATCTGTTGTCTCGCCAGCATCAGGTCAGCCTGTTCGAAGCCGACAACCGGATCGGCGGGCATACCCATACGGTGGATGTCGAATGGGCAGGCCAACGCTACGGCGTGGACACCGGCTTCATCGTGTACAACGACTGGACCTACCCCAACTTCATTCGCCTGATGGACCAGTTGGGCGTGGCTTCGCGCCCGACGGAGATGAGCTTTTCGGTGCACGACCCGGCCAGCGGCCTGGAATACAAGGGCCACACCCTGGGCAGCCTGTTTGCCCAACGACGCAACCTGCTGTCGCCGGGGTTCTGGGGCATGCTCCTGGATATCCTCAGGTTCAACCGGCAGGCGACCGCAGACCTGCTGGCGCAGCGCATCGATGCCTCGACCCGGCTGGGAGATTACCTGCACGCGCAAGGTTACGGCCGACGTTTCATCGAGCAATACATCCTACCCATGGGGTCGGCGATCTGGTCGATGTCACCGGCTGGGATGATGGAATTCCCGCTGCAGTTTTTCCTGCGTTTCTGTCACAACCACGGCCTGCTGTCGGTTGATCAGCGTCCGCAATGGCGGGTGATCGAAGGCGGATCGCGCGGCTATATCGAGCCGTTGTGCGCGGGTTTTCGCGAGCATATCCACCTCGATTGCCCGGTGCGCCGGGTAAGCCGCGACGCCGATGGGATCACCGTGCACAGCCGCCGTGGTATCGAGCGGTTCGACAAGGTGGTATTCGCCTGCCACAGCGACCAGGCCCTGGCTTTGCTGGAAACGCCCAGCGTCGCTGAAGCCGAGGTGCTCGGTGCGCTGGCCTACGCCCGCAACGAGGTGCTGCTGCATACCGATACCCGCCTGTTGCCGCAGCGCCGGAAGGCTTGGGCGAGCTGGAACTATCGGCTTGGCGGCCCGCCCGAGGCGCCGGCCGCGCTGACCTACAACATGAACATCCTCCAGGGCCTGGATGCCCCCGTGACGTTTTGCGTGAGCCTCAACCAAAGCGAGTCGGTGGAACCGACCCAGGTACTCGCGCGCTTCGACTACGCCCATCCCCAATACAGCCTCGCCGGCGTGGCCGCACAGGCACGCCAGGGCGATCTGCAAGGACGCCAGCACAGCTACTTCTGCGGTGCCTACTGGGCCAACGGTTTTCATGAGGATGGCGTGGTCAGCGCGCTTGCCGTGGCGCGGCATTTCGGAGAAACCCTTTGAACAGCAGCCTGTGTCACGGCTGGATCGGCCACCGGCGCCAGACGCCACGGGTGCACGCGTTTCGCTACCCGATCGGCATGCTTTACCTGGACCTCGCCGAGCAGGAACAGGTGCTCGGCCTGTCGCGCTTGCTGCGCCCGTGGCGCATGGCCCCGTTGTGCTGGCGTGAACGTGATTACCTGCCGGCCCTGACCCGTGAAGGTATTCCGCTGATCCAAGCGGTGCGGACGATCGTCGAGCAGGCTCTGGGATCAGCTCCCCAAGGCGCGATCCACCTACTGACCCAACCGCGCAGTTGGGGCCTGTCGTTCAACCCGGTGAGTTTCTATTTCTGCCACGAAGCCGACGGGCGCCTGGCGGCAATTCTCTGCGAAGTGCGCAACACCCCCTGGCGCGAGCGCCACCATTATGTGTTGCCGGCAAGCCCTGGCGAGCCCCATGCGTTCCAGGTCGCCAAGGCATTCCATGTCTCACCCTTCCTGCCACGGGACATGGATTACCGCATGCGCTTTTTGATCCAGGACACCCGCATCCGCGTACGCATGGAGAACTGGCGTGCCGGCCACAAGGTGTTCGAGGCCGACCTTGCCTTGCAACGTGCGCCCCTGGACGCACCGGCATTGCGTCGTTATTTCCTGGCCTTCCCGTGGATGAGCCTGCGCACCGTTAGCGCCATTTACTGGCAGGCGCTGCGCCTGCTTTTCAAACGCACGCCCCTGCACGACCACCAGGCCAGCCATGGCGACCTGAGTGTCGGCGAACCTGTCCATGAGGATCCTGACGATGTCCGAACCCACCCTGAGCGTCACTAAGGCGGGCGGTACCTGCCCATTGAACGGCGGTCTGTTCAAACAGGCCGTACTCGCGCAACTGCGCCGTTTGCGTCATGGCCACCTGCGCCTGATGCTGGAGGGCGAGCCCCTGAGCTTCGGCGACGCGACCAGCCCATTGGTGGCCGACATCGAGATACTCGACAACGCCGTTTGGGGCATGGTCGCCGGCAACGGTTCGATCGGTGCCGCCGAGGCTTACATTCAAGGTTACTGGCGCAGCAATGACCTGACTGCCGTCACTCGCCTGTTCGTCGCCAATCTCAGCGTGCTCGACGCGATGGACAGCGGCCTCGCTCGCCTGGGGCGGCCGTTGCTGCGCGGATTGCACTGGCTCAACCGCAACAGTCGCAAAGGCTCGCGGCGCAACATCATGGCCCACTACGACCTGGGCAACAGCCTGTTCGAACGCTTGCTCGACCCGACCATGATGTATTCGGCGGCCATGTTCGAAAATCCCGACCAGAGCCTCGAACAGGCGCAGATCAACAAACTCCAACGCATTTGTCGCAAGCTCGACCTGCGCCCAGGTGACCATCTGTTGGAGATCGGCACCGGTTGGGGCAGCCTGGCTATCCATGCCGCCACCCACTACGGCTGTCGGGTCACCACCACGACGCTTTCCGAGGAGCAGTACGCGCACACGTGCCAACGTGTCGAGGCGCTCGGCCTGCAACAGCGCATCGAAGTGCTGCGCAAGGACTACCGCGACCTGGAGGGACGCTTCGACAAACTGGTGTCGATCGAAATGATCGAAGCGGTCGGCCATCGCTACCTGCCCGAATACTTCCGCTGCTGCGCCGCGCTACTCAAGGACGACGGGTTGATGCTGTTGCAAGCCATCACCATCCGTGACCAACGCTACGAGCAGGCCCGCCGCTCGGTGGATTTCATCCAGCGCCACATTTTTCCAGGGGGCGCGTTGCCTTCGCTGTCGGTGTTATTGCAGACCGCCAGCTCCCAAACGCCGCTCAACCTGTTGCACCTGGAGGACTTCGGCGAGCACTACGCGCGCACGCTACGGCACTGGCACGACAACTTCCGGCAATCGCGCCAGGCCTTGCTGGAGCTGGGTTACGACGAGACGTTCCAGCGCCTGTGGGAGTTCTACCTGTGCTACTGCGAAGGCGGATTCCAGGAGCGTGCGATCGGTGTCGCGCAACTGCTGTTCGCTGCGCCAGCGGCTCGCCCGGTGCCCTTGCAGGAACACCTGCAAGGATGAAGAGCCGCAGCTGGCTGATAGGCAATGCGCTCTGGCTGCAATTGGGCTGGTGGGGCTGTGTATTGGGTGCGCAACAGCCCGCATGGCTGCTGGCGGTCGTCGCCGGGTTAGGCGTCCACCTGGGGTTGTGTCCCGATCCGAAAAGCGAGTGCCAGGCGCTGTTGCGTGTCGGGGCGAGCGGGATGCTGTTGGATGGGAGCCTCGGCGCCCTGGGCCTGTTCGGGTTCAACGAGAGTCCCTTGCCCTTGTGGCTGGCCCTGCTCTGGCTGGTCTTCGCCACGGGTTTACGGCATAGCCTGGCCTGGGCAAGCAGTCCCGTATGGCGTGGCGCCCTGGCCGGCATGTTTGGTGGCCCTCTCGCCTATTGTGCCGGCGCTCCGCTGGCTGGCGTGACGCTGCCGCTGGGCGTAACCGGCACCGCGTTGATCCTGGCACCGTTATGGGCGATGTGGCTGCCATTGGCCGTGCGTCTGGCCGACCCGCGCTGATCCGGTGCGGCGGTTTACCAAGGCTCATCGAGGAAAATCGGCAACCGTAACGGCGTGATCGGCTCTTCACGCTGGCCGCACATTTCATCGTGGACGACCTGCTGCACCAGCATGCAAGGCAAGCGCGGAACTTCACGCAGCAGCTCGCGCAAATGGGTAGCGGAGCGCACACGCAACGTACGCCCCGACTCATCGAGCAATGTGCGTGTTTGTCCATCCAACTGAGCTCGCAGCAGGTAGATGCCGCCCTCCAGCGACAACAGCTCCAGCCCGACGACTCGCCCCTCCACAGCCAGCGCAACCAGATCCTTCAGGGTCATGGCGTACTGCTCCTGGCGCGGGTTGGATCAAGCCCGAGCAAACGCTGACGCAGTTCGGGTTCACGGGTACGAGGATCAAGCCAGAACAACGCCAAGGCGAGACTTACGATAGCGAGCAGCCCTCTGTCGGCTGCGAAAAAGCTGTGCATTGACGAATTTCCGGATTCTCAGAGGTCTCCGATAATTGTACAAAATGCACAACTTGTACAGATACTGTATAAAAATTGCAGGACGCTTCGCTAAACGCTTTCCTGCACATCAACCTGAAGCGGAACCACTCTCCTGGTCACCGGCCCTGTCGGCGCGGTCGTTGCGGCCTCGACCAAGGCATCGACAGCCTGTTCGGCCAGCGTCACCACCGGGTGGGACAACACTGCCTGGACCAAGCCGGTTTTCAACGCTTCGCGCGTGAGCGGCGTGAGGTCATGACACACCACGACGGGCAGGCGCTGTTGCTGTGCCTGGAAGCTGCGCAAAGCCCGCAGCACTCCGGCAATGCCGCCGCCCGCCACATAAAGCCCCGCCAGATCGGGCTCAGCCGTGAGCAAGTCGAGGGTGTTGCCATAGGCGAATTCATCGTCTTCCAGGGTCAGGCGCGAGGCTAGCAGTTCCCATTCGCTGGAATGCTCCACCAGATAGCTGCGAAAGCTCAGCTCGCAGAGTTCCTGGCACTGGAAGCGCTGGCTGCTGAGCATGACCACCGCCGGCCCGGGCTGCCTGGCGAGGCGGCTGATGAACCAGCCCGCCGTACGGCCGGTGAGGCGATTGTCGAGACCGGCATAACCGGTGCCGGCGGTACTCGACAATTCCGACAGCAGCGCAACCACCGCAATGCCCGTCTCGCGCAGTTGGCCAACGGCCTCGCGTACCCGAGGATGGTCGACTGCCACCACCCCCAGGCCGTCCACCTGATCGCGCAGCGCCAGGATGCGTTGCGCCACGTTGACCGGGTCGAGATCGTCGAGATAACCGATGACCACGCGAATCCTCGCGCGGGTGCAAATCGCGGCGGCGTTTGACAGCGCGTGAGCCAGCCCCTGGTAAAAGGGCACGCCGCTTTTTTGCAACAAGAACCCCAGACGCAACGTGGGACGGTCGTTGAGCACACGCTGCTCGATCACGCCCTTGGCATGGAAGCCCAGTCGTGCGGCGGCGGTGGCGATGCGCTGGGCGGTATCGGCCCGCACATCGGCACGCAGGTTCAGCACCCGGTCGACGGTAGACAGGCTGACCCCGGCTTCGCGAGCGACATCGGCCATAGTGGGACGCAGTTTGCGCCGTGGATTTTCTGACATGTCTTGACACCTCTTCCCGGCATCATGAGGGGTTTTGACAGATTAAGCCACGCCCCCATGGCCGCCCTTCCGGCAACCCAATAGCATCAGGACCAAGCCAATAAAAACAATGTCGCCGGAGTGCTCCATGACGATCCACATCTGCACCGCGCCTTGCTGCTGGGGCGTCGACGACGTCAACAACCCGTTCCTGCCGCCATGGCAACGCGTGCTCGACGAGGCCGCCGAGGCCGGTTATCGCGGTATCGAGCTTGGGCCCTACGGATTTCTGCCGCTGGACACCGGCATCCTCGAACCAGCCTTGTCCAAGACTGGCTTGCAAGTGGTCGCGGGAACGATTTTCGATGACGTGGTGAGCCCGGCCAACCTGCCCGAACTGCTGCGCCAGACCCATGGCATCTGCACGCTGCTCAAACAATTGCCGCCGATAAAGCAGCAAGCGGGCCAGCGCTTTGCCGGTCCCTACCTGGTGATCATCGATTGGGGCCACGACGCGCGCGACTACGCCGCCGGCCACTCGGACCGCGCGCCCCGCCTGGACGATGCCCGCTGGAGCGCAATGATGACGCACATTCGCGCCATCGCCGAGATCGCCTGGCACACCTACGGCATCCGTGCCGTCATCCATCCTCACGCTGGCGGCCATATCGAATTTGCCGATGAACTGGCGCGCCTGGTGGATGACATTCCCCATGAAGTCGCCGGGCTGTGCCTGGACACCGGTCATCTCTATTACGCAGGGATGGACCCGGTCGCATCGCTGCGCACCTACGCCCATCGCCTGGACTACCTGCACTTCAAGGATATCGACCCGACGGTTTTCGATCAGGTGCTGAACGAACACATCCGTTTTTTTGCCGCCTGCGCCCGTGGCGTGATGTGCCCCATCGGGCGTGGTGTCATCGATTACCCGGCGTTGCACAGCCTGGTGCAGGAGCTGGGTTACCACGGCTGCATCACCGTCGAACAGGAACGCGACCCGCGCGACGCCGCGGCCAGCCTGGACGACGTGGCAGCCAGTCGCGCCTACCTCGCCAACATCGGCTTCTGACCCGCATAAGGACTTTTCTCATGATCAACGGCAGCAAAACCCTTGCACGGCCTATCCGCTGGGCCATGGTCGGCGGCGGCGAGCACAGCCAGATCGGCTACATCCACCGCTCGGCCGCCCTGCGCGATCGCCACTTCGAGCTGGTTGCCGCCGCGCTGGACATCGATCCCGACCGTGGCCGGGCCTTTGGCGAACAGTTGGGCATCGACCCAGCGCGCTGCTACGCCGACTACCTGAGCCTGTTCGAACTTGAGGCGCAACGGCCCGATGGCATCCAGGCGGTATCGATCGCCACACCCAATGGCACCCATTACGCCATCACCCGCGCCGCACTTGAAGCCGGTTTGCATGTGGTCTGCGAGAAACCGCTGTGCTTTACCCTGGAAGAGGCCGAAGCGTTGCGAACCCTGGCGCGATCCAGAGGACGCATCGTCGGCCTCACCTATGGATACGCCGGGCACCAGTTGATCGAACAGGCCCGGGCGCTGATCGCCGCACAGGAGCTGGGTGAAATTCGCATGGTGCACATGCAGTTCGCCCACGGTTTTCACAGCGCACCGGTGGAGGCGCAGAACCCGGCGACCCAATGGCGCGTCGACCCGCGCCAGGCCGGGCCCAGCTATGTGCTGGGGGATGTCGGCACTCATCCGCTGTACCTGGCGAAGGTGATGCTGCCCGAGCTCAGGATCAAGCGCCTGATGTGCAGCCGGCAAAGCTTCGTCGCCAGCCGCGCGCCGCTGGAAGACAACGCCTACACCTTGATGGAATACGAAGGCGGCGCCATGGGCATGGTCTGGTCGAGTGCGGTTAATGCCGGCTCCATGCACGGCCAGAAGATTCGCGTGATCGGCTCGCGGGCAAGCCTGGAATGGTGGGATGAGCGCCCCAACCAGCTCAGCTTCGAGATCCAGGGCCAACCCGTGCAAACCCTGGAGCGCGGCATGGGCTACCTGCACCCCGATGCCCTGCTGGATGACCGTATCGGCGGTGGCCATCCCGAAGGGTTGTTCGAGGCCTGGTCGAACCTTTATCGGCGGTTCGCCCTGGCCATGGACGCCGCCGAACGTGGCGACGCCGAGGCGCTCGCCGCCCTGCGCTACCCCGGCATCGACGCCGGCGTGGACGGCGTGCGCTGGGTCGAACGCTGCGTGGAATCAGCCAACCAGGATTCAGCCTGGGTCGCCTATTAACCCCCCGTGGCGAGGGAGCTTGCTCCCGCTCGATTGCGCAGCAATCGCAAAAAAAAGGGGCCGCTGCGCAGCCCAGCGGGAGCAAGCTCCCTCGCCACGGGCAACCGGTTTTATCTCATGGAGAACAACAATGAAAATCGCCCTCGATCCCTACATGCACCGTCACCTGAGCCTGCCGGAGCTGTGTCGCAAGACCGCCGAGCTCGGCTTCGAATACCTTGAACTGTCGCCCCGGGAAGACTTCCTGCCGTGGTGGGTCCGCCCACGCGCCCACAAGGAGCGCATCGCCGAATTCAAGAAAGCCTTGCGCGACCATGATCTGCAACTGGCTTCGCTGCTGCCGATGTACCGCTGGGCCAGCCCCCACGAGGATGAGCGCCGGGCCGCAGTGAACTACTGGAAGGAAGCGATCCAGGTCGCCGTGGAGATGGGGTGCACGACGATGAACTCGGAGTTCGGGCGCGGACCGTCGCCGGATCGCGGGCACAAGGTCAGTTGCTGCGGCGGCGTACACAGCCATGAGTCCAGCGAAGCGGCCTGGTGGCGCTCCATGGAAGAATTGGTGCCGATCCTGGAATCGGAGGGGGTCACATTGAACGTCGAGCCTCATCCGGAAGACTGGTGCGAGACGCTGCAACCGGCCCTGGACATGCTCAAGACCCTCGGCTCGAACAACGTCAAGTTCCTCTATTGCACGCCGCACACGTTCTATTTCGGCGACGACATGAAAGCCATGATCGCCGAAGCCGGATCGATGATCGCCCATGTGCACATCGCTGATACCTACAACCACAAGGCTTCGTCGGGGCTGCGCTACATCGTCAACCCACCCGGGGCGAAAGTGACCGTGCACCAGCACATGGACATGCACCAGGGCGAGATCGACTGGGACCTGTTCTTCGGCGAGTTGGCCAAGACCGGCTTCGACGGCATCGTTACAGCGTGCGTGTTCGGCTGGGAAGAACGCGCGGATGACTCGGGGCGGTTCATGCGCCAGGAAATCCAGGCGTACGTGGACAAGTACTTCAAGTAGTCCGTGCCGATCAGGCGAGCAACGGCACGATACGCGGCTCGATCGCCTGTTCGCTTACCTCCAGCAACGCCAGCGTCACCGGCAGCTTGAACCGCCGCCGGCCGGCGCTGCCAGGGTTGAGGTAAAGCCGCTCGCCGCGCCATTCGATCAAGGGCTTGTGCGAATGGCCGGTGATCACCAGCCTCACATCGGCATCAAGCAGCGCCGGCACATCGGCGATGTCATGGACCAACAGCACCTGCCACCCGCCGAGTTCGAATTGCAGGCTGTCGGCGATATTCCCTGCCCAATCGGCGCCGAGGTCGTTGTTGCCCCGCACTACGTGCAGCTCGCCAATGGCGGCCAACGTCTCGAGGATCTCCGGGCTGCCGATATCACCGGCATGAATAATCCGCTCGCAGCCTTGCAGCGCGGCCATTGCTTCGGGGCGCAGCAGGCCATGGGTATCTGAAATCACGCCCACTTTCATGAAACCTTCCTCCCCTACGGTGTGTCGTCAGCTGTAGCTGCCTCGTCGCAGTTAGCTAACGTGCTGAAATCGAATAGGATAGGCTGCGCGCTGAAGCGCCAAGCCCTGTCGTGTAGAAGGATATATCAATGCTCGGACGCAAACGGCCGGAGCCCGGGATTGAAAGCCCCGATCAAGCCTTTTCCCCGCAAGCTGTGCGGGCCGGGGCTGCATTTCGGCTGACCGTGAGTTTCATGCTCGTGGTAATCGTGGCTTTCCTCGCGGTCGAAGGCTGGCGCACCTGGCGAGACTATCGGGCGGCTTTTGCGTCTGCCCGCGATTCGGTGACGAACCTGGCGCGGGCGACGGCCCAACACGCCGAAGACACCATCCGACAAGTGGACGTGGTCACCGCCGCCCTCGCCGAACGCGTGGAAGGCGACGGCCTGCAGAACATGGACATCCCGCGCATTCATCGGCTGCTGGTGCAGCAGGCCGCGATCATGCCGCAGTTGCACGGACTGTTCATCTACGGCCCGGACGGCCAATGGCTGGTGACGGACAAGGAAGTGATTCCGGAAATGGCGAACAACGCCGACCGCGACTACTTCCAGTACCACCGCACCCACGAGGATCGAGGCGTACGTATTGGCGATGTGGTCAAGAGCCGATCCACCAACGACCTGATCATCCCCATCTCCCGCCGCTTGAACAACCCCGATGGCTCGTTCGCCGGGGTGATGCTCGGGACGGTCAAGGTCAGTTATTTCGTCGACTACTACGGCGACTTCAAGATCGACGGCAAAGGCGCGCTGGTCCTGGCCAAGCGCAGCGGTACGATCCTGGTCCGCCGGCCTTTCGTCGCGGCGGTGATCGGCAAGAGCCTCGTCAACAGCGTGATCTTCCGGGAGCATCTGCCGACTTCCAACCAGGGCGTCGCCGAAGCCAGGGCCGTCGTCGACGACACCGAGCGTCTGTATGGCTACCGGGCCCTGACCACCTACCCGCTGGTGGTGGAAGCCGGCCTGTCGCGGGAATCGATCATTGCCCCGTGGCGTCGTGACCTGCTCAAGACCGGCCTGGTACTGGTATTCCTGATCGCGATCCTGGTCGGCTTCGGGCTCATCGTCCTGAGCCAGTTGCGCTACCGCATGACCATGGAAACGCAGATTCGCAGCGCCCACCAGGCCATGCGTGACATGGCGTTGACCGACAGCCTGACCGGGCTGGGCAATCGTCGGCGGCTGGACATTGCCCTGGCCGACGAGCTGCGCCTGGCCAAGCGCCAAGGCTCGTCCCTGGCCCTGATCATGCTCGACGTCGACTACTTCAAACGCTACAACGACAAATACGGCCATGCCGCTGGCGACGATTGCCTGCGGGCAATTGCCGGCGCGATCGGGCAGACCATCAAGCGACCGGGAGACCTGGCCGTCCGCTACGGCGGTGAAGAATTCACCGTGCTGCTACCGAACACGGACAGCGCAGGTGCGGCCAAAGTGGCGCAGCAAATCCTTGAGTCCGTCAGGGCCTTGAACATTGAGCACGGCGACCACCCGCTGGGGATCGTGACGATCAGTGCCGGCATCACCACCTGCCAGCCGAGCAGCGAGGACGTCAGCCCTGCGATGCTGATCAAGGCCGCCGACGCCTTCCTGTACCTGGCGAAGAACACCGGGCGAAACCGCTGGTGCAGCGCCGGCGCTTCCCAGGCCTGACCGCATATCGGTTGATTTCAGCCAACACTGGCCTGCACAGGTGCCGATCCGGCGCCTGGCGGCTACAATGCGCGCTTCGACCGTGACCAGCCTGACTAAAAAAACATGTCCTTGCCTAAACATCATCTGGAATTGCTCAGCCCCGCCCGCGACGTAACCATCGCCCGCGAGGCCATTCTGCATGGCGCCGATGCCGTGTACATCGGTGGCCCGAGTTTCGGCGCGCGTCACAACGCCTGCAACGAGGTGAGCGATATCGCCGGGCTGGTGGAATTCGCCCATCGCTACCACGCCCGGGTGTTCACCACGATCAACACGATCCTGCACGACAACGAGCTGGAGCCGGCCCGCCAGTTGATCCATCAGCTCTACGACGCCGGCGTCGATGCGCTGATCGTCCAGGACCTGGGCGTCATGGAGCTGGACATCCCGCCGATCGAGCTGCACGCCAGCACCCAGACCGACATCCGCACCCTGGCCCGGGCAAAGTTTCTCGACCAGGCCGGGTTCTCGCAGCTGGTATTGGCCCGCGAGCTGAACCTTCAGGAAATCCGCGCCATTGCCGACGAGACCGATGCGGCCATCGAGTTCTTCATTCACGGCGCGCTGTGCGTGGCGTTTTCCGGCCAGTGCAACATTTCCCATGCCCAGAACGGGCGCAGCGCCAACCGCGGCGATTGCTCCCAGGCCTGCCGCCTGCCCTACACCCTCAAGGATGACCAGGGCCGGGTTGTCGCCTATGAAAAACACCTGTTGTCGATGAAGGACAACAACCAGAGCGCGAACATCCGCGCCCTGGTCGAAGCGGGCGTGCGCTCGTTCAAGATCGAAGGTCGCTACAAGGACATGGGTTATGTGAAGAACATCACCGCCTACTATCGCCAGCGCCTCGACGATGTCCTCGAAGACCGTCCGGACCTGGCCCGCGCCTCCAGCGGCCGCACCGCGCATTTCTTCGTGCCGGACCCGGACAAGACCTTCCACCGTGGCAGCACCGATTATTTCGTCAGCGAGCGCAAGATCGATATCGGCGCCTTCGACTCCCCGACGTTCACCGGCGTGCCGGTGGGCGTGGTGGAAAAAGTCGGCAAGCGCGACCTGCAAGTGGTGACCTTTGATCCGCTGTCCAACGGTGACGGCCTCAACGTGCTGGTCAAGCGCGAAGTGGTCGGCTTCCGGGCCAACATCGCCGAACCCAAGGGTGAATTCCTCGACGAGGACGGCAAGCAGCGCTACCGCTACCGCGTCGAACCCAACGAGATGCCGGCCGGCCTGTACCAGTTGCGCCCCAACCATGCGCTGAGCCGCAACCTCGATCACAACTGGCAGCAAGCACTGCTCAAGACCTCTGCCGAGCGCCGCGTGGGCCTGGCCTGGGTCGCTCGTCTGAGCGAGGAACGCCTGGAGTTGACCGCCACCAGCGAAGAAGGCATCAGCGCCAGCGTCGCCCTGGACGGTCCCTTCGGCCTGGCGAACAAGCCGGAGCAGGCCCTGGAGCAATTGCAAGACCTGCTCGGCCAGTTGGGCACCACCGAATACCACGCCACATCGATCAAACTGGATGCGCCCCAGGCTTATTTCATTCCCAACTCCCAGCTCAAGGCCCTGCGTCGCGAGGTCATCGAAGCTTTGACCGTAGCGCGTGTCGCGGCGCACCCACGGGGCGGACGCAAGGCCGAGACTACGCCGCCGCCGGTATACCCGGAGTCGCATTTGTCATTCCTGGCCAACGTCTACAACCAGAAGGCCCGGGACTTCTACCACCGCCACGGGGTCAAGCTGATCGACGCGGCGTTCGAAGCCCATGAGGAAACCGGCGAAGTCCCGGTAATGATCACCAAGCACTGCCTGCGGTTTTCCTTCAACCTTTGCCCCAAGCAGGCCAAGGGCGTCACCGGCGTACGCACCAAGGTTGCGCCGATGCAGTTGATCCATGGTGATGAAGTGCTGACGCTGAAGTTCGACTGCAAACCCTGCGAGATGCATGTGGTGGGCAAGATCAAGGGGCACATCCTTGACCTGCCGTTGCCCGGTAGCACGGCGCAGCCGGTGGTCGGTCATATCAGTCCGGAAGACTTGCTCAAGACGATTGTGCGTGGAGCGCATTGAGCCAGATGGATCTCGATTGACTGTGCTGTCCTGTTCGCGAGCAGGCTCGCTCCCACAGTAGCCTTGAGCTTCTCCCGGCCTGCCCCCTGGTTGGAGTCCAACTTTTTGGCGGCTGTCCACCCTGTGGGAGCGAGCCTGCTCGCGAAAGCGGTGAGTCAGCTTGGAGAAATTCTGAATTTGCAGCCTCATCGCTCGATTCCACAGGGATTTTCATTTCTGCGCCGTTTTCGCTTTGTCGGGCGACAGATTCTGTTCAAAGGGCTCCCCTATCGCGCATTCATGATGCTAGGTTGTAAGTGATTGTTTCATACCGTCACTTTTTCCCTGCCAAGGAATGCCTCCCACCATGAACTTCCCGTTCAAGCGTCTCGCTATCGCCACCCTCGTCCTGTCCAGCCTGTCGTCTTTCTCGATGTCGGCCTACGCCAACATTTCCGCGCAACAGAGCGCGACCCTGGTGAAAAATTTCACTGATAGCTCGGTCAACGATTTCCGCCAGTTCCTCGCAAGCGTCGCCAATAGCGAGGTGGCAAAAACCGCCAACCTCGGCCCGGCCATCAGCGCCTTCCAGGGCAACAAGACCCTGTCGGCGGAACAGCAGAACGAAATTCATCGCCTGCTGGGTATCTACGCCCGGGTAAAGTACGGCAAAGCCGCCACCGAAACCTTGCGCCAATTGGTGGAAATCCCGACCTATCGCAAGGACGGCGTTGCCCAGCATGAGAACCCTGAATTTCTCAAGATCGCCGACAAGATCAAGAGCCTGGCCGAGTCCTTCAACCTGAACTTTCGCAACATCGACAACCGCGTCTACGAGATATCCCTCGAAGGCTCGGGTGACGAAGTAGTGGGCATTCACGCCCATGCCGATGTAGTGCCGGTCACGCCGGAAAACTGGGTGCTCAAGGACGGCACCAAGCTTGATCCCTTCAAGGTCACCTTGGTGGGTGATCGCATGTATGGCCGCGGCACCGAAGACGACAAGAACGGCATCGTCGTGGCGCTCTACGCCATGAAGATCATCAAGGAAGAAAAACTGCCACTGGCGCGCGACTTCAAGCTGCTGGTCGATACCACCGAGGAAACCACCGGCGACGCCATTCCTTATTACTTCGAGCGTAACCCGACCCCGAACTACAACCTGGCGCTGGACGGCAGCTACCCGGTGGTGATTGCCGAGAAAGGCTATGGCACGGTCATGGCGAATTTCCCGCGCCGGGCGGCACAGGGTCAAGGTGCCGAGATCACGGCGTTGACGGGCGGCATGGCGACCAACCAGATCCCGTCGACTTCGGTGGCAACCTTTACCACGGACAAGCCCGCCGAGCTGGCTGCCAGCCTGGTCAAGGCGGGCTCAGACTTTGCCAAGGCCAATGGCGGCGACTTTCAAGTGGCCAGCGAGGTCGTCGATAACACAGTCAAGCTGACCTTCACCGGCGTTTCGGCACACTCCTCCGAGCCCGAGTCAGGCGTCAACCCGGTCGCCAGGATGCTGATATTCATCAATGGCCTGAACGGCACCGTTGGACTCAAGCACAATCACATCACCGACGCCGCCCGCTATGCCGCCGACAACTGGGGCCTGGATTACCTGGGGAAAAAACTCGGCATCGGTTTTTCCGACGCGTTCATGGGTCCGCTGACCGCCTCGCTGACCTACGTCGGGATGGATGACAAGGCCTTCAAGCTCGCGGTCAACCTGCGGGTGCCCGTGGGCAAGCCGACGCAAGCGCTGAAGACTGAAATTGACGACAGACTTTCGGCCTGGGCGAAGAAATCCAAGGTTGCCGTGGCCTTCGAAAACTCCATCGATGAGCCGATGTACCGCAATCCCGAAGGTGAGTGGGTCAAGGCGCTGCTCGCCGTTGCCACCGAAAATCTCGGCATGGAACACAAGTTCGGCACGTCTGCCGGCGCCACCTCGGTTCATGATCTGCCAAACGGCGTTCAGTTCGGCCTGGCCATGCCCGACGTCAAGTACACCGGGCACAACGATAACGAGTTCAAGACCGTCGAGCAGTTCCTGCTGGACCTGCAGGTCGTGACCGAGATGATGGGGCGGATCGGGCAGTTACCGAAGCTCTAAAACTGCACGCCCCCCGTGGCGAGGGAGCTTGCTCCCGCTCGGTTGCGCAGCGACCGCAAGATTTTTGGGGCTGCTGCGCAGCCCAGCGGGAGCAAGCTCCCTCGCCACGGGGTTCTCCTTGATCGTTCAAGCTGAGCCAGCGCTTTTCGCAAGCAGGCTCACTCCCACTCGCCACACCACAACGCCCCGAAGCGCACCACGACATACTCAAGGAATACCCGATGCCGCCACGCTCCGCCCCCGCTTCAGCTGCTGCCTTGCCCGCGGGAACCGGTTTCGTCCGGGTGCGTGGCGCCCGCGAACACAACCTCAAGAACGTCGACGTGGACATCCCCCGCGATGCCCTGGTGGTGTTCACCGGCGTGTCGGGTTCCGGCAAGTCATCGCTGGCCTTCTCCACGGTTTATGCCGAAGCCCAGCGCCGCTATTTCGAGTCGGTCGCGCCGTACGCGCGGCGTTTGATCGACCAGGTGGGCGTGCCGGACGTGGACAGCATCGAGGGCTTGCCGCCGGCGGTTGCCTTGCAACAGCAACGCGGCACGCCCAGCGCACGTTCCTCGGTGGGCAGCGTCACCACGCTGTCGAGCCTGATCCGCATGCTCTACTCCCGCGCCGGCAGCTACCCGGCGGACCAGCCGATGCTGTACGCCGAGGACTTCTCGCCCAACACCCCGCAGGGCGCCTGCCCGGAGTGCCACGGGCTGGGGCGGGTCCATGAGGTGACCGAGGCGTCCATGGTGCCGGACCCATCACTGACCATCCGCGAACGCGCCGTGGCGGCCTGGCCCATGGCCTGGCAAGGCCAGAACCTTCGCGACATCCTGGTGACCCTGGGTTATGACGTCGACGTTCCCTGGCGCGACCTGCCGAAAAAGCAGCGCGACTGGATTCTGTTTACCGAAGAGACCCCCACCGTCCCGGTATATGCAGGGCTGACCCCAGCCCAGACCCGCGAAGCGCTCAAGCGCAAGCTCGAACCCAGCTATCAAGGCACCTTCAGCGGGGCCCGACGCTATCTGTTGCACACCTTCATGCATTCGCAAAGCGCGCAGATGCGCAAGCGCGTGGCGCAATACATGCGCGCCAGCCCCTGCCCGATGTGCGAAGGCAAGCGCCTCAAGCGTCAGGCATTGACCGTCACCTTCGCGGGCCTGGACATAGCGCAGTTGTCCAACCTGACGCTGCTGGAACTGGCCGAAGTGCTCAAGACCGTCGCGGCCCCCGACTATCTGGAGCAACCCGAAGAGCCGGGCGATGTGCTCACCCACAGCCAGACCCGAGAGGCCCGCGAGCAACGCGCCGCCCGCGGCGACAACCCGCACGCCGGCGGGCCGGATGCGCGCCACACGCCGAACCTGTCCCTGGAAAAGCGCCTGGCGGCCCAACGCATCGCCGCCGAATTGTTGGAGCGGATCGTCACGCTGATCGACCTGGGCCTTGGCTACCTGGCCCTGGAGCGCAGCACGCCGACGCTGTCCTCCGGGGAATTGCAGCGCCTGCGCCTGGCCACCCAGCTCAATTCCCAGCTGTTCGGCGTCATCTATGTCCTGGACGAACCTTCCGCCGGCCTGCACCCGGCCGACAGCGAGGCGCTGTTCGGCGCCTTGCAACGCCTGAAGGCCGCAGGCAATTCCGTGTTCGTGGTCGAACACGACCTCGACACCATGCGTCGCGCCGACTGGCTGATCGACGTCGGCCCGGACGCCGGTGAGCAAGGCGGCAAGGTCCTCTACAGCGGACCACCCGATGGCCTCGGTCAAGTGCCCGAGTCCCGGACCCGCGCCTACCTGTTCGGCGAAGACCGCGGCACCGCGCGCATCCCCCGCGAACCCGAGGATTGGCTGCGCCTGGAAGGCATCACCCGCAACAACCTCGACAACCTGAGCGCAGCGTTTCCACTCGGTTGCTTCACGGCGGTGACCGGCATTTCCGGGTCGGGCAAGTCCAGCCTGGTCAGCCAGGCCCTGCTGGACCTGGTCGGTGCCCATCTGGGTCAGGCCAGCCCCAACGGGGAAGCCGAGGAGCAGAGCCTGGAAGACGAACCGGTGCAAACCAGTGGCGGCCACGTCACCGCCGGGCTCGACGCAATCAAACGACTGGTCCAGGTCGACCAGAAACCCATCGGCCGCACGCCGCGCTCCAACCTCGCCACCTACACGGGGCTGTTCGATCACGTACGCAAACTCTTCGCCGCCACCGAACAGGCGCAGGCGCTGGGATTCGATGCCGGACGGTTTTCCTTCAACGTCGCCAAGGGTCGTTGTGAAACCTGTGAAGGCGAAGGCTTCGTCAGCGTCGAGCTGCTGTTCATGCCCAGCGTGTATGCGCCCTGCCCGACCTGTCATGGGGCCCGCTACAACCCGCAGACCCTGGACGTGACCTGGCAGGGGCTGGACATTTCCCAAGTGCTGCAACTGACGGTGAACCAGGCTCTAGAAGTGTTCGCCGAACAAGCGTCGGCCAGGCGCTCGTTGCAAGTCTTGCAAGACATCGGCCTGGGTTATCTGCGCCTTGGCCAACCGGCCACCGAGCTGTCCGGCGGCGAGGCGCAGCGGATCAAACTGGCCACCGAGCTGCAACGCAAGGCTCGGGGCGCGACCCTTTATGTATTGGATGAGCCTACCAACGGTCTGCACCCCCAGGACGTGGATCGCCTGCTGGCGCAGTTGAATCGCCTGGTGGACGAAGGCCATACGGTGGTTGTGGTGGAACACGACATGCGCGTGGTGGCGCAGAGCGACTGGGTCATCGACATCGGCCCGGGAGCCGGGACACAGGGCGGGAACGTGGTGGTGTGCGGTGCGCCAGAGGTCGTTGCAGACTGTGACGAAAGCCGTACCGCACCGTTCCTGAAAAGAGCTCTGCAACCCGCACGATGAACCGTGGCGAGGGAGCTTGCTCCCGCTGGGCTGCAAAGCAGCCCCACAGGCAATCACTTCATTTCGCCAGGCACACCGCAGCGCCTGGTTTGCGGCGGCTGCGCCACCGAGCGGGAGCAAGCTCCCTCGCCACGAAAGCACTCTTCACATGGCGCAGCTAGCGCCTCAGCCGCATTCACCCTGTGGGAGCGAGCCTGCTCGCGAAAGCGGTGTGTCAGCTTGCATCGAAGGGCCTGTTTTCGCGAGCAGGCTCGCTCCCACAGGGAACATCGTTCGCACCAAAAAGCGTCAATGAAACGTTACACATCGACAATCCCCACAACCGTTTATCAGTTTTTTGACACTTCGCCGATATGCGGTCACAACTTTTTCGCTCCGCTGGGTCATAACACGGTGGTCGCCGATGGAATATTGGCAGTCACTTAGGTTTTTAGCCTGATACGGAGATAAGTCCATGATTTTCAACGTACAAGATTTTGGCGCCAAAGGAGATGGCGTCACCGACGACACGGCGGCCATTCAAAGCGCGATCGATGCGGCAGCGGCCGCAGGCGGTGGCCAGGTGTACATGCCCACCGGCACCTACATCGTTTCGGGAGGCGAGGAACCCTCCGATGGCTGCCTGATGCTCAAAAGCAACGTCTACCTGTACGGCGACGGCATGGGCGACACCACGGTCAAGCTGGCCGACGGATCGGACACCAAGATCACCGGCATCATCCGCTCGGCCTATGGCGAGGAAACCCACGACTTCGGCGTCAGCAACCTCACCATCGACGGTAACCGCGACGCCACCACCGGCAAGGTGGATGGCTGGTTCAACGGTTATATTCCCGGCGAGGAAGGCTACGACTCCAACGTCACCCTCGACAGCGTCGAGATCAAGGACTGCTCCGGGTACGGCTTCGACCCGCATGAGCAGACCGTCAACATGGTCATCAAGAACAGCGTGTCCCACGGCAACGGCCTGGATGGCTTCGTCGCCGACTTCCTCAGCGACAGCACCTTCGAAAACAATATCGCCTACGACAACGACCGCCACGGTTTCAACGTCGTCACCAGCACCCACGATTTCACCCTGACCAACAACGTCGCCTACAACAACGGCGGCAACGGCATCGTGGTGCAGCGCGGCAGCGAAGATATTCCCTCTCCCAGCAACATCACCATCACCGGTGGCGAGGTCTATGGCAACGGCGCCGAAGGCGTGCTGGTCAAGCTGTCCAGCGACGTGACCGTCACCGGCGTCGATATCCATGACAACGCCAGCGCCGGGATCCGCATCTACGGCAGCAACCATGTCGAGGTCATCGACAACACCCTCAACAACAACTCGTTGGGCGGCGCGGTGCCGGAAATCATCATCCAGTCCTACGACGACACCCTCGGTGTGTCCGGCAAGTACTTCAACGGCAGCGACAACCTGATCCAGGGCAACGTCATCAGTGGCAGCAACCTGTCTACCTACGGCGTCGCCGAGCGCAACGAAGACGGCACCGATCGCAACGCGATCATCGCCAACACCATCAGCCACACCAGCAAGGGCGCCACGCTGGTCTATGGCGATGGCAGCTATGTCAGCGCCACCGTGCCGATGACCACCGTGCAAGGCACGGCGGGCAACGACATCCTTACGGGCACCGCCGCCAGCGAAATTTTCTACGGCGCGGCCGGCAACGACACCATCAATGGCGCGGCCGGAAGCGATATCCTGGTGGGCGGTGCGGGCGTCGACAAACTCACCGGTGGCACGGGCGCCGATACGTTCCGCTTCACCAGCCAGTCCGACAGCTATCGCAATGCAACGGCAAGCTTCGACGACACCATCACCGACTTCGACGTGACACAGGACAAGATCGATCTTGCTGGCCTCGGCTTCACCGGCCTGGGTAACGGTCGCGGCGGCACCCTGCAAGTCAGTTACAACGCCAGCAGCGACCGCACCTATATCAAGGACTACGACGCCGATGCCAGCGGCAATCGCTTCGAACTGATTCTCTCGGGCAACCTGGCGAGCACCCTGACGGCGGGCAACTTCATCTTCAATCGGGTCATCACCGGCACCACCGGCAGCGACTCATTGTTGGGCAGCGACGCCGCCGATACCTTGCTCGGCCTGGCCGGCAACGACAGCCTCAGCGGTGGCGCGGGCGACGACAAGCTCGACGGTGGCGCCGGCATGGACACCCTCACGGGCGGCGCCGGGGCGGACACCTTCGTGTTCGCCAACCGGCTGGACAGCTACCGCAACTACAACACCGGTGGCGCCAACCTGGGCGATTTGATCACCGACTTCAACATCGCTGCCGACAAGATCGACCTTTCCGCCATGGGTTTCACCGGCCTGGGCGACGGCAAGAACAATACCGTCTACCTGGTGCTCAACAGCGCCGGCACCAAGACCTACATCAAATCCCTGGAGGCCGATGCCAACGGCAACCGCTTCGAAGTGGCACTGGACGGCAATTACCTCAACACCCTGACCAGCGCCAACTTCGTCTTCGCCACGACATCGCCGACCAACCAGGCACCGGTGCTGGCCACGCCATTGCTGGACCAGAACGCCAGTGAAAAGACGCCCTTCAGCTACGTGGTGCCGGCCACCAGTTTCACCGATCCGGACAATGACAGCCTCAGCTACACCGCCAAGCTGGCCGATGGCAGCGCCCTGCCCAGCTGGCTGACGTTCGACGCCGCCACGCGCACCTTCAGCGGCACGCCACCCGACACGGCATCGGGCACCTACTCGATCCAGGTCACCGCGACCGACGGCAGCAACGCGACCGTCAGTGACAGCTTTACCCTGGCGGTGCAGGACGTGCCCGGCTCGGTGGTAATCAACGGCACGCCGAACAACGACACGCTGACCGGCACCGTCGCCAACGAACAGATTTTCGGCGGCGCGGGCAACGACACCCTCAATGGGGCAGCGGGCAACGACATTCTGGTGGGCGGCACGGGCGTGGACAAACTCACCGGCGGCACGGGCGCCGATGTGTTTCGCTACACCTCCAAGCTCGACAGCTACCGCACCGGTTCCACCAGCGCCAGTGACCAGATCCTCGATTTCGACGTGGCCGCCGACAAGATCGATGTCGCGGCGCTGGGCTACACCGGCCTGGGCAACGGGCTCAACGGGACGCTGCAAGTCAGTTACAGCTCGTCAACCAACCGCACGTACCTGAAGGACCTCACGGTCGATGCCAACGGCAACCGCTTTGAAATCTCCCTGGCGGGAAATTTCGTCAGCAGCCTGACCGCCAATCACTTTGTCTTTGCCGACCAGAACACCCCGACCAACGTGGCGCCGGTGGTGGTCACTCCGCTGCTCGACCAGAACGCCAGCGAAAGCACGCCGTTCAGCTACACGGTGGCCAACAACAGCTTCAGCGACGCCAACCAGGACGTGCTGACCTACACCGCGACCCTGGCCAATGGCAGCGCCCTGCCCTCATGGCTGAGCTTCAACGCCAGCACGCTGACTTTCAGCGGCACGCCTACCAGCACTGCATCCGGCAACTACGACGTGCTGGTCAAGGCCACCGATCCGTCCGGCGCATCGGTCAGCGACAGCTTTGCCCTGGTGGTCGCCGATGCGCCCGCCAACACCATCACCGGCACGGCCAATGCCGAAAGCCTCAACGGTACGGCAGGCGCCGACCTGATCCTCGGCCTGGGTGGCAACGACACCATCAAGGCTGGGACCGGTGCCGACATCATCGACGGTGGCGCCGGAAGGGACTCGCTGTATGGCGGCGACGGCGCTGACACGTTCCGCTACAGCAACCTGTCCGACAGCTACCGGGACTACGATACCGGTGGCGTCACGGCCACGGACACGATTTATGACTTCACCGTCGGCGTCGATAAGATCGACGTCTCCGGGCTGGGTTTCCTCGGCCTCGGCGACGGTAGCAACGGCACGCTCTACATGACGTTGAATGCGGCAGGCGACAAGACCTATGTCAAGTCCAGCCAGGCAGATGCCAATGGCAACCGTTTCGAGATCGCCCTGAACGGCAACTACCTCAACACCCTGACCGCCAGTGATTTCGTTTTCGGCGAACGCGCCCAGCAGGACATCCTATATCTGCCGACGCTCGGCCAATCCAACGCACGCCTGCTGCGCATGAGCGAGGATGACGATCAGTCCGGCACTTCGATGCTGGTCAATGACCTGAACAAGTACACCACCTATGACGTGCGCAGCCAGTTCAGCGACGCCGACGGCAACGGCATTGACATCGCAGTGGGTGGCAGCACGGTTAACGGCTTGTCGACCCTCGGCGCCGAGGAGCTGAAGTTGTGCTGGTGGCTGACCGACACCAACCAACCCGGGCCGGCATTGCTGCGCGCCGTGACGTTGTTGCGCGACCAGCTCACGGAACTCAAGGCCATCGACAACGTGACCATGGGGATCATCTGGGGCCAGGGCGAGGAAGCCGCCCAGGAAATCGCCCGCTCCACCGACAAGGCAGCGGCTGCGGCGGCCTACAAGGCGTCGACGCTGAAAGTCTTCGATTACCTGCACGCCCAACTCGGCAATTTCAACGTGTACCTGATGGAGACCGGTCACTACGAGCAGGACGCCGCGCGCGCCCGTGGTTACTCGGAGGAAAAGATTGCTTCCATCGTCGAGGGTGTGGGCTACGTCCGCGCCGTCCAGGAAGCCATCGCCGCCGAGCGCGCCGATGTGAAACTGGCGGTGGACTACAACGACCTGCCCTTGCGTTATGAAGTCGATCCGTTGGTGTATCCCGACGATGTCTGGCACCTGCACGAGGAGTCAGCGGAAATCGTCGGCCAGCGCCTGGCGGACTACATCGCCAATGACCTTGGCTTCCAGGGCAACCCCAACGACAACAACAGCGTGCAGGATATTTTCGACGGCGCGCAGAATGAGGGCGGGAAGATTTCCGGCACCGACCAGGCCGACACCCTGGTAGGCAGCGCCGGCAACGACATACTGGACGGTGACCTGGGTGCCGACTCGTTGACCGGCGGCGATGGTAACGACATCTACGTCGTCGACAACGCGTTCGACAGCGTGGTGGAAACCAACACCTCGACTTCGCAGATCGATACGGTACAGGCCTCGGTCAGTTGGACCCTGGGCGCCAACCTGGAAAACCTGGTGCTGACCGGCGTGTCGGACATCGACGGCACCGGTAACGAACGGCGCAACTTCATCACCGGTAATGCCGCCAACAACGTGCTCGATGGTGCAGTGGGAGCGGACAGCATGAGCGGCGGCGACGGCAACGACACCTACTACGTCGACAACGCCAGCGATACCGTGATCGAGACCAGCAGCAACCCGGTGTCCGGCGGCATCGACGGCGTCCACAGCAGCCTCGCTACCTACACGCTGGGCAACAACGTGGAGAATCTGTACATCGACAGCGCCGGGGCCGCCAACGGGATCGGTAATGCGCTGAACAACACGCTGTTTGCAGGTACGGGCGACAACATCCTGGATGGACGCGATGGCAACGACACTGCCTCCTACGACCGGGCCCTGGCCGGGGTGACCGTGAACCTGTCGACGTCCGCGCAACAGAACACCGTGGGTTCCGGGCTCGACACGCTGAAGTTTATCGAGAACCTGACGGGCAGTGCCTACGCGGATACGCTGTCAGGCAACAGTGTCGGGAACATCCTCAACGGCGGCGCCGGCAATGACACACTGGTGGGCGGCTCGGGCGATGACCGGCTGATCGGCGGCGCCGGCACCGACAACCTCACCGGCGGCACTGGCGCGGATACCTACGCGTTTACTGCGCTGTCGGACATGGGCGTCGGCGCCGCGCGGGATGTGATCAACGGCTTCAAGACGGCTGAGCTGGATAAACTGGACTTCACCGGCCTGGACGCCAACCCGCTGACCGCCAGCATCGATGCCTTCACCTTCATCGGCAGCAACGCCTTCGACGCCAGCAACGCCACCGGCCAGCTGCGTTTTGTCGATGGCATCCTCTACGGCAGCATCAATGCCGACGCCACCGCCGAGTTCGAGTTCGAACTGGTGGGCGTCAAGGAGCTGCACGCCAGCGACTTCACCGCCTGAGCGAACGAGGGGGCTGCTGCGCAGCCCAGCGGGAGCAAGCTCCCTCGCCACAACAGCACTGATGAAGCAAATCCTATGGGCAGGAGGCATTGGGCCCCCGGGCAGTGCCCCTTGTGGGAGCGAGCCTGCTCGCGAAAGCGGTGTGCCAGGCTGAACGACATTGAATGTACTGCCGTCATCGCGAGCAGGCTCGCTCCCACACGGTGCTTGCCAATACATCTGTGGCGAGGGAGCTTGCTCCCGCTGGGGTGCGCAGCAGCCCCAAAAAGGTTGATGGGGTCCAGCCTGACACAGCGCGGTGATTGGCTTTGGGGGCGCTTCGCACCCCAGCGGGAGCAAGCTCCCTCGCCACAACAGGATTGATGAAGCAAATCCTTGTGGGCAGGAAGCATTGGGCCCCAGGGCAGTGCCCCTTGTGGGAGCGAGCCTGCTCGCGAAAGCGGTGTGCCAGGCTGAACGGCGTTGAATGAACTGCCGTCATCGCGAGCAGGCTCGCTCCCACACGGTGCTTGCCAATACATCTGTGGCGAGGGAGCTTGCTCCCGCTGGGGTGCGCAGCAGCCCCAAAAAGGTTGATGGGGTCCAGCCTGACACAGCGCGGTGATTGGCTTTGGGGGCGCTTCGCACCCCAGCGGGAGCAAGCTCCCTCGCCACAGAAGCGATGCGGCTCGGCCGGTTCCTTAGAACAGGCTTTGCACCTGTTCCAGCACCGCGCGGTTCATCTGGCCGGTGTGGGTGTGCAGGCTTACATAACTTTCGAGCATGTCCAGCTTGGTATCGAGCAGGTCGCGGCGTGCCTGGAACAGGCGTTGCTGAGCATCAAGGATGTCGACCGTCGAGCGTACGCCGCCCTGGAAACCCTTCTCGGTCGACGTCAGCGCCCGCTGGTTGGATTCCACCGCCCGTAGCATCGCCTTGCTCTTGGCGAAGCCCGCCACCACGCCCAGGTAGTCGGTTTCGATAGCCTCGGCCAGTTCCTGACGCTGCACATCGTAATCGGACTGGGCCCCGGCCAGCTGGGCCTCGGCCTTGGCCACCGATGCACGCACCGCGCCGCCGCGATACAACGGGATATCCAGCTGCACCCCGACGTAGTAAGTGTCCTGGCGCGGGTCGAGCTCCTGGTACTGGCGGGTTTCCCGACGGGTCAACTGAGTGGTGAGCGACAACGTCGGATAATGCCCGGCGCGCTGGCTGTCGGCCTGGGCCTCGGCGACTTTTACCGCCGCCAACCGCGCCGCCAGCTCCGGACTGGCCTCACGGGCAATGGTTGTCCAATACGGCAGATCCTGCTCCGGCGGGATCGGGCTGCCGGCGGGGAGTTCTTCGCGCATCGCCTGGATGTCGTCGATCGGCACGCTGGCCCGCCCCGACAGTGCTCGCAGCGCAGCCACGCGGCGGGCCTGGGCTTCGGTTTCCTGAGCCTCGACCAGATCGAGCCGGGCCTGGGCCTCGTCGATATCGGTGATCGCCCCCTGGCCGCCCTCATAGAGCTTTTTACTCTGGAGGACCAAGCCACTGATAGCGGTTTTCTGCTGGGCGATCAGCTTGAGTTCGTTCTCGGCCCGGGCCACGTCGAAATAGCCCTTGGCGACCCGATCAAACAGGGTCTGGCCGGCCACGTCGAATTGCTGGCTACCCAGCGCCCCCCGCGCCTTGCCTTCCTGATAAGCCGCCCAACGCCCCTTGTCATACAGCGCCTGCTGCGCCGCCAGGGTCACACTGTTCGCCTGGTAATCGTTGCTGTTGACGTAACTGCTGTCGTCGCCGCCATCGGTACGCCCGCCATAGCCATAACGCGACGACAGCGACACTTGCGGATAAAGACCGCCACGGCCGATCGCCTCCTCCTGCCGCGACGCATCGTAGGCGTGGGTCGCTGCCTGCAAGGTCGGGTCGTTGAGGCGCGAGGCATCGTAGGCGGCGATCAGGCTCAGCCCGCCCTCCGCCGCCCAGACGGGGCCGATCACCGCCCAACTGGTGCACAGGCTCAACAGCACACGGACGCCATAACGGCAACGGTCGGTCATGCTCATTCCTCTTTGAAGGCCGCCAGCAAGCGTTCGCGCAAAGGTTTCATCAGGTAGTTCATCAAGGTCCGCTCGCCGGTCACCACGGTGACATCGGCAAGCATGCCGGGGCGCACCAGCAGCCCGGCGCCCTGCAGCGAAACGACCGTGTCGGCGGGAATCTCGACCTTGGCGGAGAAGTACGGCTGGTGGGTCTGCTGGTCGATCAACTGGTCCGCCGACACGGTGGTGATCGTGCCGGTCACCGTCGGCGTGTCCACCCGTTGCAACGCAGTAAAATGCACGTGCACCGGCAGCCCCGGGCTGAGCTTGTTGGCCATCAGCGGATCAAAACGCGCGGTGATCGCCATCGGCGCATCCAGCGGCACCACCTGCATCAGCGTCTGCCCAGCCTGGGCGACCCCGCCGACCGTATGGATCGACACGTCCATGACCTGCCCCGCCACCGGCGCGCGGATCGCCCCGTTATCCACTTCAAACTGCAAGGCGCGGATCTGATCGGCATAACCGGCGGCCTCGGCCGAAACCTCGCTGAGTTGGGTTTCGGCATCGCGCCGGAATTCCTGCTGCGCCTGCAAGGCCTTGAGCCGGCTTTCGTTGATTGCCTGGCGCGTGCGGCCGACATCGCCAATGCCGGAAGCGATCTGCCCGGCCAGTTGCGCCGCGTTGCGCTCGGCCTCGAAGAGTTTGTTGCGCGGCACGTAGCCTTCCCGGGCCAATTCGCGCAAACCTTCAAGCTCTTGCTGCTGAAATCGCATCTGCGCGTCGTAGTTGCGCTTGACCCCTTCATAGCCCTGCAACTGTTGCTGCAAGGCGCCGACTTCATGTTCGATGATCTGCAGGCGGCTGCCCAGTTCGGCACGGCGTGTCAGGAACAGTTGCTTCTGCAGCGCCATGGCCGCCTTGACGCGCGGCTCCTCGGCCCGCTCCAGCAATTGCGCCGGCCACTGGATTTCCTCGGCGCCGAGGCGCTCGGCCATCAAGCGCGCCTCGATGCTGCGGTCATTGAGCAGCTTGCCCAGGGTCACGTCCAACTGCGCTTGCGCCTGCACCGTGTTGAGCTGCACCAGCAATTGGCCCTGGCTGACGCGGTCGCCGTCGCTGACCAGCAGCTTTTCCACGACCCCGCCCACCAGCGATTGCACAGCCTTGCGCTCGCCCGCCACCACCACGGTGCCGCTGCCGACCACACCCTGGTCGAGCGGCGCCAGGCACGCCCAAAGCAGGAAACCGCCCAAGGTCAGGGCCAGAAAGACCACGCCGTAGCGCGCCGCGCCGCCGGCATCGGTACTGGCGCTGGGTAGCGTGTTGCTGCTGAGCACGCTCAAGCCGTGGTCGCCGTGGGCCGGAGTCGCCGGTTTCAAATCACGCATCTTTACCCGCCTCCCGCACGGCCGTCGGCCTCGGGCCTGGCATCAGCGCCTTGAGCACCCGGTCGCGCGGGCCAAACGCCTGCTGGGTACCGTCCTTCAGCACCAGGATGTGATCAACCACCGCTAACACGTTGGGCCGGTGAGTGATCAACACCACCGTGCTGCCGGCGGCCTTGAGCACGCCAATGGCCTGCACCAGCGCCAGCTCGCCGACTTCGTCGAGGTTCGAGTTGGGCTCGTCGAGGACGATCAGCGAAGGGCTGCCATAAAGCGCACGGGCCAGGCCCAGGCGTTGCTTCTGTCCGCCGGACAGGCCAAGCCCGCCGGGACCCAGCGGCGTGTCGTAGCCCTTGGGGAATCGCAGGATCATTTCGTGAATGCCCGCGTGACGACTGGCGGCGATGATCTTGTCGGCGTCCTGCTCGCCGAAACGGGCGATATTGTCGGCGACACTGCCATCGAACAGTTCGATGTCCTGGGGCAGATAACCGAGGTACGGGCCCAAGGCGTCATGGGACCACTGGCTGATCTCGGCATCGTCCAGCCGCACCGAGCCACCCATGGCCGGCCACACGCCAACCAATGCCCGAGCCAGGGTCGATTTGCCGCTGGCGCTGGGCCCGACCACCGCCAGTACCTCGCCCTTGTCCAGGCTGAAATTGATGCCGCGCAGGAGCGGCTGCGTCGCACCGGGTGGCCCCACGTAGAGTTGCTCCAGGCGCACCGCGCCCGTTGGCGGTGGCAATGGCATACGCAGGCGATCGCGAGGATGTTGCGCGAGCAGCTGGCTCAGACGCTGGTAACTCTGGCGACCGGCGTTGAATTGTTTCCACGAACCAATGGCAATTTCCACCGGCGCCAGGGCGCGCCCCAGCAACAACGACATGGCAATCATCATGCCCGCCGACAATTGCCCTTCGAGTACCAGCAGCGCCCCCAGCCCCAAGGCCAGGGACTGGCCGGAAATCCGAACGAAACGGGTCGCCGAGGTGATACGCGCACCGCGATCACTGGCATGCGCCTGCGCCGCGATGATCCGTTGCTGCAGCAGGCTCCAGCGCTGGCGCAGCGGCCCGAGCATGCCCAGGGCCTGGATGACCTCGGCATTCTGCAGGGTGCTGTTGACGTAGATCGACGATTGCACGCCCAGCCGATTGGCCTCCCCCAGGCGCGTGCGGGTCGCCAGCTCGCCCCACAGTGCCAGGCCGACCAGCAACGCTGCGAGGATCAGGGTCAGCACGCCGAACCAGGGGTGGATGATGAACGCCACCAGCAGGAAAATCGGCAACCACGGTGCATCGAGCAAGGCGATCAGGCCCTGGCCGGTAATCAGTTGGCGCAAGGTGGCCAGGTCACTCAGCACCTGCGCCGGGTTGGCGTTGTGCTCGCGCAGGCTGCGGGCGAACGCTGCATCGAAAATCCGCTCGCCCAAGGCATCGTCCAGCCCGGCGCTCATGCGGATCATCACTTCGCCACGCACCCACTCGATCAACGCACTGAACATGAACAGCCCGAGAGCGATCAAGGTGAGCATGAACAGCGTCGTTTCGTTGCGACTGGTGAGGACCCGATCGTAGACCTGCATCATGTACAGCGATGGCACCAGCACCAGCAGATTGATCACGCCGCTGAAGAGGGCCAGGGACCAGAATACCCGGCGATAACTCAACAAAGCGGCGTCGATGTCATGCCGAGGATCAAGAAAAAAACCCATAGAGAATCAACCCGCAAAAGGAATAAACGGTCCCGGCGCAATCCATTGCGAGCTATTTGCCTTGAGGCGTCAGAAAAAAAGCGCCATGTAGCTGACATTGTCGCCATCGGTGGCGAACGTCGGCGCTACGGGCGCCAAGTACTGACAACGTAAGCAAGGGTTAGTTGCTGGAGGGAGCGAGGGATTTTGGAGGCGGAGTTGAAGACAGAGGGGAACTTGGAATCGGTTCTCTTGTGGGAGCGAGCTTGCTCGCGATTGCTGTAGGTCAGACAAATCAATGTTGGCTGACACACCGTAATCGCGAGCAAGCTCGCTCCCACAGGTTTATAAAGGCTAGCCGAGGGAAACCGCCTCTTCAGGCTGCGGCGATTGCCGCGAAGTCACCAGGCCGACAAAGGAAATGACCAAGGCCAGGCCTAGGGTGGTGCTCACTTCGCTGCGGTGCTCGGGAGTCACCATCATCACCGCCAGGGCCGCGCAGATGAACACGATCACCGCCCAGGTGAGCCAGGGAAACAGCCACATGCGAAAGCCCAGCTCGACGCCCTGGCGAAGCAGCTTGCGACGCATGCGCAACTGGGACACGGCGATCGCCAGGTACACCAGCAAGGCGATGGCGCCGGAGCTGGCGAGCAGGAACTGGAACAACCCGGCCGGCATGAAGTAGCTGAACACGGTGATGCCCAAGCCCAGTACCGTACTGGCTATCACCGCTGCCCGGGGCACGCCAGCGGACGAAGTCACTTCCACCGCCCTCGGCGCATCACCACGCCGGCCGAGGGAATAGAGCATGCGTGAAGCAATGTAGATAGAGGAGTTCATGCAACTGGCTACGGCAATCAATACCACCACGTCCACCATGAATTTGGCGTGGGGAATGTTCATCAACTCCAGTGCCCGCTGGTAGGAGCCCACCGAGGCCAGGAGCGGATCGTTCCAGGGCACCACGGAAATCACCACGAAGATCGACAGCAGATAAAACACGCCGATGCGCCAGATCACCGAGCGCGTGGCCTTGGCGATGTTCTGTGCCGGGTTGCTGGATTCGGCGGCGGCAATCGTTACCGCCTCCGTGCCAATGAAACTGAACATGATGGTGATGAAGGCCCCGACCACGGCGGACAAGCCATTGGGCGCGAACCCGCCATGCTCCTCCATCAAGCGACTCAAGCCGCTGGCTTCGCGCTCGGGAATCCAGCCCATCAGCACGGCGAATCCCAGGGAGATGAAACCGATGATCGCGATCACCTTGGCCATGGCGAACCAGAACTCGAACTCGCCGTATTTGGACACGCTGAACAGATTGGTCACGGCCAGGGCAATGATCGACACCGAGGCAAACAGCCAGGCATCAACGGAGGGAAACCACTGGTTGAGTACATGGCCGGCGGCGAGCGCCTCGATGGGAATCACCAGCACCCAGAACCACCAGTACAACCAACCGATGGTGAAGCCTGCCCAGCGCCCGATCGCCTGGTCGGCGTAGGTGGAGAACGAGCCGGTGTCTGGCCGGGCTACCGCCATTTCGCCAAGCATGCGCATGACGAGCACCACCAGCAGACCGGAAAAAAGATAGGCCAACATGACGGCCGGACCGGCAGCGGCGATCGCATGGCCTGAGCCGACAAACAGGCCGGCGCCGATGATCCCGGCGATTGAAAGCATGGTGACGTGACGAGGCTTGAAGCCCTGCGCCAAGTGGCCGTTCGAATCCTTGAAGCTCGGGCTGGTCATGGTTTTTTATTCTCTTGTCGACATTGAGGCGTGTCGAGGGACCGTCGGTGCTGCTGGTTTCGCTCCTCCTCAAAGCGGCACACCCTGGATGTCTGATCCGTCCCTCGCGAATTGGGCTCTGCAGTAAAGTTGAGCCACGTTACCCGCCTACACTCCCGAGTTAGTTACCTGTGAGCGCCGCCTTTTTGCCTGATCTCGCCAAACCCGGTCCTGCGTAGAAGCTCTGCGGCCGACGACGAAGGCGGCTCATCGCCTTAAGCATATAACTCTATGTTATTTGTTTTATTTTTTTTAGATCATTTAGATTAAGCCTTAAGCCCAATGGCTTCGCACGGTGATACCACCAAGGAGCGTTGGTCCTCACCCAATCATCACCGCACTCTCATAAACGGGCCACCGTCATGCAGCTTCTTACGCTTCCTCCCTCCCCCGGCCTGGCTACCTCGATCCGCGCCACGGCCCAAGTGTTCGCCGATCCCAGCTCCCAGGCACTGCTGACGCACTTGCAGCAAGTCGCGCCCAGTGACGCCAGCGTGTTGATCATTGGCCAGACCGGTACTGGCAAGGAGCTGGTCGCCCGCCACGTCCACAACCTCAGTGCTCGACGCGACAAACCGTTCGTGGCGGTGAACTGCGGGGCGTTTTCCGAGACGCTGGTGGAGGCCGAGTTGTTCGGCCATGAAAAAGGCGCGTTCACCGGCGCCTTGACCGCCAAGGCCGGGTGGTTCGAAGAAGCCGACGGCGGCACGCTGTTCCTCGATGAAATCGGTGACCTGCCCTTGCCGATCCAGGTCAAGCTTCTGCGCGTTCTACAAGAGCGCGAAGTGGTCCGCCTCGGCTCGCGCAAGCCCATCAGAATCAATGTGCGGGTGCTGGCGGCCACCAACGTGCAACTGGAAAAAGCCATCAACGCCGGGCATTTTCGCGAAGACCTGTATTACCGACTGAATGTGGTCAGCCTGGTGCTCAAGCCCTTGCGCGAGCGTCCCGGCGACATCCTGCCGCTGATTCGCCATTTCGTCGCCGAGTACAGCCGCAGGCTCGGTCATGGCGAGGTGACGCTCGATGCCCAGGCCCAGCGCAAACTGCTCGACTACTCGTGGCCGGGCAATATTCGCGAACTGGAAAACGTCATCCATCACACCTTGCTGATCTGCCGCAACAAGGTGATCGGCGTGCAGGATCTGCACCTTTCGAACTTTCGCATCGAGCGCCAGGACGCGTCCCAGGACAACACGCCGCAAACCACCGAGGCACTGCTGGAAAAGGCCTTCGAGCAACTGCTTGAGCAAGCGCACGGCGATGTCTATGAAAAAGTCGAAGCGGCCCTGCTGCGCACCGCCTACCGCTACGCCAGTTGTAACCAGGTCCACACCGCAAGCCTGCTGGGCCTGAGCCGCAACGTCACCCGCAGCCTGCTGATCCGGATCGGCGAGCTGGTGGTCAACAAACGGCGCCCGGCGCTGAGTACGCGCGATGGTCGGGTGGTCAATCTGTCGACTTGAGATATGTGGGAGATATGTGGGAGCGAGCCTGCTCGCGAAAGCGGTGCGTCAATTGGCGAAAATGGTGAAAATGGTGAATGTACCAAAGTCTTCGCGAGCAGGCTCGCTCCCACAGGGTTCTTTACTAGGCTACCGCTGCGGTTTTCACCGTCAATTTCCCCTGCTCCAGCTCGCGCACCAGCGGCAGGACCCGCTTGCCGAAATACTCGACTTCCTCCTGGAAATGCAGGAATGCGGCCAGTACCAGGTCCACTCCCACGGCTTTCAAGGCGACGATGCGCTCGGCAATCTGCTGGGGTGTGCCGATCAGGTTGGTCTTGAAACCGTCGTTGTATTGCACCAGGTCTTCGAAGCTGGACTTGGCCCAGTTACCCTCGCCCTCGGGACTGGCCTTGCCGGCCTGTTTTGCCGCGTCGCCAAAAGCGTTGACGGCTTCCGGGTCGGCCTGGTCGATGATCTGGGCCAGCACCGCGCGGGCCTCTTCTTCGGTATCGCGGGCAATGATGAAGGCGTTCACGCCGACCTTGACCGTGTGGTTGTTGGCCGCCGCTTTGGTCCGCAGGTCATCGACCTGGGCCTTGACCCCTTCCACTGTGTTGCCGTTGGTGAAGTACCAGTCGGACACCCGCGCAGCCATGTCCCGCGCCGCCCGTGAGCTGCCGCCCTGGAAAATTTCCGGATGCTGCTGCAGCGGCTTGGGCTTGAGCGTGTAGTCGCGAAAGCGATAGAAATCACCGGCGAAGGTGTAGTTGTCGGTGGTCCAAATGCCCTTGAGCGTGGTGATGAATTCCTCGGAACGGCGATAGCGTTCATCGTGCTCCAGCCAGGGCTCGCCGATGGCGGTGAATTCGCCCTTGAACCAGCCGGACACCACGTTGATCGCCACGCGGCCGCCGGTGAGCTGGTCGATAGTTGCGATCTGCTTGCCCAGCACCGAAGGCGTCCACGGCCCTGGCAAGACCGCCGCGATGACTTTCAGGCGCGTGGTGGCCGCCAGCAACGCGTGACTGAACGCCACCGATTCGTGCTGGTATTCGGCGCCATAACCGGCGGTAAAACGGATCTGGGTCAGGGCATAGTCGAAGCCGGCATCCTCGGCGATTTGCGCCAGCTTGCGGTTGTAATCGATCCCCCAGTCGGTGCGCTGCGGGATCTTGCTGACCACCAGCCCGCCGCTGACGTTGGGCACCCAGTAGGCAAACTTGATCGTGTCCTGGCTCATTGCGTGTACTCCCGGCTCGTTGAGATATAGGCGTCGTCGCCTTTGTACAACGGCTAGAGCAGCAACCGTGCCACTTGGTTTTTCCCTTTATTTTCAGTCACTTAATTCGCCTGCTCAGTTTTGCCACTGTCGTGCGGCGAGCAAGCTGCTGGATCGCTGTTGCACAGCCAACACCCGGCGTACTGCCGCGCAAAAGGTGGACTGTTGCCTGCCGAACAGCCGCCGGACAGATTGCCCGCGGGACGACAGCATTTATGCCGGTAAACCCGGCGAACCCCTTGTTTTCATTGGCTTCGAGCAGCGGCATGGAGCGTGCAATGGCTGTCGGCAACGGCAGGCCTTGGCCTTGCCCGCCCTCTTTCCCTCAGAAGGAACACCGCCATGACCGCACAGCAACAATACCTGCCGCATGTCCTTTCCACCGGCACCCACTACGAAGCCCTGGCCGAGCGCTTCCGGCCGATTTTCGCGCGTATCCACGCCGGGGCGCTGGAACGCGAACAGACCCGCAGCCTGCCTTTCGAACAAGTGAAATGGCTAAAGGAAGCGGGCTTCGGCGCCGTAAGGGTGCCGGTCGAATATGGCGGCGCAGGCGCCTCGCTGCCGCAATTGTTGCAACTGCTGATCGAACTGGCCGAAGCCGACTCCAACCTGCCCCAGGCGCTGCGCGGACACTTCGCCTTTGTCGAGGATCGCCTCAACGCCCATGCCACCCGCCCACAGGATGTCTGGTTCAAGCGCTTCGTCGACGGTGACCTGGTGGGCAACGCCTGGACCGAAATCGGCGCGGTGAAACTTGGCCAGGTCATCACCCGGGTTTCCCGCCAGGGTGACCAATGGGTGGTCAACGGCACCAAGTACTACAGCACCGGCAGCATCTTTGCCGACTGGATCGACCTGTATGCCCAACGCGACGACACCGGCGCCGACGTGATCGCCGCCGTCAGCGTTCATCAACCGGGCGTCAGGCAAAGCGATGACTGGGATGGTTTCGGTCAACGGACCACGGGCAGCGGCACGTCAGTCTTCGAGAACGCCGTGGTAGAAGACGAAAACCTCATCGACTTCTCCACCCGCTTCAAATATCAGACCGCGTTTTACCAGTTGGTATTGCTCGCCGTGCAGACCGGCGCCGGGCGCGCCGCCGTTCGCGACATCAGCGAACAGGTGCGCCAGCGCACGCGGGTGTTCAGCACCGGCAACGCCAGTGAAGTGAGCCAGGATGTGCAAGTCCAGCAAGTCATCGGCAGGGCCTCGGCCCAGGTCTACGCCGCCGAAGCCACCACCCTGCGCGCCGCCGATGCCTCGCAGCGGGCCTATCAAAGTCGCTTCGACCTGGACGCCGAGAAGGAACACACCGCTAACCTCCTCGCCGAACTGGAATCGGCCCAGGCCCAGGTGGCGGTCGCCGACCTGACACTGCGCGCCACCAGCGACCTGTTCAACGCACTGGGCGCTTCCGCCACCAGCACCAGCAAAGCCCTCGACCGCCACTGGCGTAACGCTCGGACGGCGGCTTCGCACAACCCGCTGATCTACAAGGAACGCATCATTGGCGACTGGGAGATCAACGGGACGGAGCCGCCGTATGTCTGGCAGATTGGTGGGGGGTCGAAGCAGCGTTGAGCCGGGCCGTGATCCAGTCCCGACTGTGCTTGAGCACGTGCTCGGCGATCGCCGTCGGGAAATGAATGAACCCGTGGGGGCAGGATGGTAGAAGATGCGCTTCAACCGTAGCGGCCTTGCCCCACAACTCAGCCAGGCCAAGCGTGTCGTCCCTGAGCGGGTCCAACTCGCCAGTGAACAGCAGCGCCGCTGGCATCCCCGTGAAGTCACCATAGAGCGGCGACAGCGGCGCCTGGCGTCGCTCCTCATCGCTCAGGCCCGGCGTCAGCAGGCGCAAGGCATCGACCATACCGGGCCCGTCCAACACCAGCGTCTCAGCGCCGGCGGCGTGGACGCTGGGGGTCCCGGCCAGATCGTAGACGCCGTAGTACAGCACCGCACCGCGTATGCGCCCAAGCAAATCCGGCCATTGCTTGAGCGCCAGCAGCGTTGCCACGGCCAAGTGGCCTCCAGCCGATTCACCCACAACGATCACCGGCAGATCGGCGAATTCCTCCTTCTCGCCCAACAGCCAACGTGCTGCTGAGAGGCAATCCTCCATCAGGCCTTCCACCGGTGTGCTGACCGCGAGCCGATAATCCACCGAGACCACCGCGACCCCGCATTCTTGCACCATGGCGATGTTGAACGGGTCATTCATCTGGGCATTGCCGATGACCCACCCGCCACCGTGGAAATCCAGCACGACGCCTCTGGCTTTTCCTTTCGGCCGGATTATCCGCACTGGGACCGCGACGTCGCCCTTGCCTATCCGGCGTTTTTCAGCCACCAGCCCATGCTTGTTCAACTTGCCGTCGCCGTTGATCTGACTGGCACGCAACAGCGCTTGAATGAGGCGCGGGGTGACACGATTGCGGATGCGAAAGCGTGGCAGCCACACCAGTTTCCTGTTGAAACTGCGCACCTGCGCCAGCTCATTTTCGTCCGCTGGCCATAGCTTTGCGGTATTCAACGGGCGACTGCTCATCAGCGGTTATTGCGCAGGATCGAGAAATTCAAGGCAGCGGCCACGCAAAGCCACGCCAGGTAAGGAAACAGAATCAACCCGGTGATCACGTCCAGGCGCAACGCCAACACCACCATCACGGCCACGACCAGCCAGAGCAGCGTGATCACCACCATACCGGCCAGGACCTGATGGGCGCCGAAAAACACCGGAGTCCACAGAGTATTGAGCGCAATCTGCGCCGCCCATAAAGCCAATACGAATTGGCTCCCCGGGATCAGGCTCAAGCGATATCCGGCCCAGGCAAGCAGCAGGTAGATGACAGTCCAGGCCACGGGAAACAACCAGTTGGGGGGTGTGAAGCGGGGTTTGACGAGGGATTCGTACCACGGGCCCGGTTTGAAAATGACACCGGTGCTTGCCGCAGCGCAGCAGGCGAGGAGGAAAATAAAGAAGGTCATTGGGCGTCCTTGGCTGGGGGCCGTTATCGAGGGGCGAGCATGATCGGCAGCGATTGGTTGCGATGCATCGCCATGTCCTTCTCAAAGACTCGCTGGCCTTGGTAAAAATTCAACGCGTTCGGGGCAGTTGTATCAGGAAGGAAGGTTGAGCGCTGGGCCAGGCGCGATCAATTGCCGTGAATCCGGCAAATCGCCTACGCTAGGCCCATGACTGGGCGGGCAGCTGCCACCCACTTGGGAGCAAGAAATGTTCGCCAGACCTTTTTCCATCGACATTCCTGAAAGCGCACTTGATGACCTGCGCCATCGCCTGCAAAACACTCGGCTGCCGGTGCCACTGGCCGGTCAGGGCTGGAGCGAAGGCATGGACATGGACGTGCTTGGAGAACTCCTCCGCCAGTGGTCAACAACCTTCGACTGGCGTGCCCAGGAAGCCGCGCTCAATCGTCTGCCGCAATTTGTCGCCACGCTCGGCGAGCAGCAGGTTCATTTCGTCCATCAGCGCGGCGTCGGGCCCAATCCGATGCCGCTTGTGCTCACCCACGGCTGGCCCGGGTCGTTCATCGAGATGCAGCGCATCATCGAACTGCTGACGGATCCGGCCAGCCATGGCGGTGATCCGTTAGATGCCTTTGATGTGGTGGTGCCATCCTTGCCGGGCTATACCTTTTCCGCGCCGTTCAAACAGGCGGGTTGCGGGCCTTTCGAGGCGGCGGGTTTGTGGAGCGAGCTGATGACGGGGCTCGGCTATGAGCGGTTCGGAGCCCAGGGCGGCGATGTGGGCGCGGCCGTATCCACCTGGTTGGGCGTGCGTTTCCCCGAGCGACTGACCGGCATCCACCTCAACTACATCCCCGGCGCCTACCGCCCGCCCCTGGGCGAAACCGATCCGCCGTTGAGCGAAGAAGAAACGGCGTTCCTGCAACGCGCCGCGGCCTTCAGCGAAGCCGAAGGCGCCTATGCGCACATCCAGCGAACCAAGCCGCAAAGCCTGGCCGTGGGCTTGAACGACTCACCTGCGGGATTGCTCGCCTGGATGGGCGAAAAGATTCTGTCGTGGTGCGATCCGAGCGCCCCCATCGACCGCGAATGGCTGCTCACCAATGTGACGCTCTACTGGCTGACGAACTGCATCGGCTCGTCGTTTCGCCCTTATGTGGAAGGCAGTCGGCGGCCTTTGCAACTCAATAGCGGTGAACGGGTGAAACCACCACTGGGGGTCGCGCTGTTTCCCAGGGAACTGCCGCTGCCGCCACGCAGTTGGGTGGAGCGTGGCTATAACGTCAAGCGCTGGACGCCGATGCCGCGCGGTGGTCACTTTGCTGCGTTGGAGCAGCCGGAGTTGCTGGCGGAGGATATTCGGGCGTTCTTTCGGGATTTGCGATGAGTTTTCCACCGATAGTGTTCCGAAAAACATGTAGGAATTCACAACCCGTGGCGAGGGCGCTTGCTCCCGCTGGGCTGCGAAGCGGCCCCAAATCAGCTGCGCCATTTCGTCAGGCACGCCGCATCGCCTGGTTTTGCGGCGGCTGCGCCACCGAGCGGGAGCAAGCTCCCTCGCCACGGGTTCGGTGTGCGTCCTACAGGTCGGTTGTGAGGGCTGGGATCGACTTCTATAGTTGGGTCGTCACTGGTTTTGGCTGGTGGCTGGGTTTCGCAGCCCGACTGCAAAGGAAATGCACCGTCGAATGAAATTCAGGCAAACTTGCCCGCGTTCATTTTATGGCGGTTGCGCGCGGGAGATCTTCGGGTCTGCCGGGTTTTCCTTCCTCGGTCTGCGAACCCGCGCGCAACTGCCACCCGTTTGTTTCGCAGCGAAAAGGTGGCATTTCTTTTTTCTTGAAGGAAGTAACCTTATGACCGCTAATCAAGCATCTGCCCGCTACACCCCCCTCACCCCGATCGCCACCACCTACCCGGTCCTGCTGATCGACACTCACGCGCCACTGCCCGAACTCCACGCCTGTGTCAGCGAGCGGCTGCACGCCACGCTCGATTACCTGACGCTGGTGGCTTGCTCCAGCCTGCGGGACTCCTCCACCAGTGATATCAACACTCTGACCAACGTTGCCCGGATCCTCGTGCAGGACGTGGCCGACGTGTTCGGCGTCATTGAACGACGCGGTCTCGAAGGCTGACTTAGAACCCGTGGCGAGGGAGCTTGCTCCCGCTGGGCTGCGAAGCAGCCCTAAGTCAGCGACCCCATATTGCCAGGCACACTGCGGTGTCTGATCCATGGGGTGCCTCGCACCCCAGCGGGGATAAATCCCCTCGCCACAAAGAGCCTCCAACCGGGAGTTACATCAGAGTTCAACAAACGGAGTTAACTACATGGAAGTCGACAACCAGCTGTCCCCCGCGCAATGCACCGGCATGGAAGACATCCGCCGCGAAATCGATGCCCTGGACCAGACTGTCATCAAACTCTTGGGCAAGCGCTTTCAATACGTATTGGCGGCATCGAAGTTCAAAACTTCGGCGACCTCGGTCCGCGCCCCGGAGCGTTTCCAGGCGATGCTGGCAATTAGACGACAATGGGCCGAGGCCGAGGACCTCAGCCCGGATGCCATCGAAAAGATGTACAGCGACCTCGTCAATCACTTCATTGCTGAAGAGATGAAACACTGGACGGCTCAACAATCCAAAGCCTGAGCCATGTACCTGTGGGAGCGAGCTTGCTCGCGATGACGGTGGCAAGTCAGACACTTTCGTCACTGAACGACCGCTATCGCGAGCAAGCTCGCTCCCACATTGGATTTTCGGCGGATATAGATCTCACGGCACACATAGAACCCTGTGGGAGCGAGCCTGCTCGCGAAGGCGCCGGCACATTCAGCATCTTAATTGGCTGACAGTCCGCCTTCGCGAGCAGGCTCGCTCCCACAGTTGGATCGGAGTACGACAGCAAGAACCAGGTCGGCTACCAGGTAACCCCCTCCGGCTCCTTCAACGCCAGCAACACCAACGGATGCAAAACCGCATCCGGATGCTTCTCCTCCCAACCCTGCAAATCCCTGCGCATGCCCGGCGTCCAGAAGTTCTTGATGTGCTGGCGGATGCCGCTCACCGCCAGCGACTGATCAGGCTCCGTGGCGAAGTAGCGGGCAATCTCGTTGGCCATCTTGATCAGGTTCTGCGAGCTCATCGGCGCACCTCGGCTTTCTCGGCGTGACGACGTTCCTTCAGCAGGCGCCGCTGTTCATCGCTGAAGGCCTGATAACGCTTCTGCCATTCCGAAGGCTGGCTGACCCGCACGATTTCCACCGCCGTGACTTTGTATTCCGGGCAGTTGGTGGCCCAGTCCGAGTTGTCGGTGGTGATCACGTTGGCCCCGGACTCGGGAAAGTGGAAGGTGGTGTAGACCACCCCCGGCGCCACCCGCTCGGTGACCCTGGCGCGCAGCACCGTCTGCCCGGCGCGACTGCTGATACCGACCCAATCGTCCTCGGCGATGCCGCGATTCTCAGCGTCGGTCGGGTGGATTTCCAGGCGATCCTCCTCGTGCCACGCCACGTTGTCGGTGCGCCGGGTCTGTGCGCCGACGTTGTACTGGCTGAGGATCCGTCCGGTGGTCAGCAGCAGCGGATAACGGCCATTGACCCTCTCCTCGGTGGGCACATAGCCGGTGAGCATGAAGCGCCCTTTGCCGCGCACAAATTGGTCGATGTGCATGGTCGGCGTGCCGTCCGGCGCGGCATCGTTGCACGGCCATTGCAAGCTGCCGTGACGCTCCAGTTCGGCGTAGCTGACACGACTGAAGGTCGGCGTCAGGCGGGCGATTTCATCCATGATTTCCGAAGGGTGGTTGTAGTGCATCTGGTAGCCCAGGGCGCCAGCCAGGGCAATGGTGGCTTCCCAGTCGGCCTTTCCGGCCAACGGGTCCATGACCTTGCGAACGCGGGAGATACGGCGTTCGGCGTTGGTGAAGGTGCCGTCCTTCTCGAGGAACGAGCTGCCCGGCAGGAACACGTGGGCGAACTTGGCCGTTTCGTTGAGGAAGATGTCCTGCACGATCACGCATTCCAAAGCGGTCAGCGCCGCAGTCACATGCTGGGTGTTGGGATCGCTCTGGGCGATGTCCTCGCCCTGGCAGTAAAGCGCCTTGAAGGTGCCGTCCAGCGCTGCCTCGAACATGTTCGGGATGCGCAGGCCCGGGTCGGGTTGCAACGTCACGTTCCAGGCCTGCTCGAACTGGGCCCGCACCGCTTCATTGGAGATGTGCCGATAGCCCGGCAGCTCATGGGGGAACGAGCCCATGTCGCAGGAGCCCTGGACGTTGTTCTGCCCACGCAGCGGGTTTACCCCGACGCCCTCGCGGCCGATATTGCCGGTGGCCATGGCGAGGTTGGCGATGCCCATCACCGAGGTGCTGCCCTGGCTGTGTTCGGTGACACCGAGGCCGTAGTAGATGGCCGCGTTGCCGCCGGTGGCGTAGAGCCGCGCGGCGGCGCGGATCTGCTCGGCGGGCACGCCGCACACCGGGCCGAGGATCTCGGGCGCATTTTCCGGCAGGCTGACGAAATCGCGCCAACGGGCAAAATCTGTCGCCTCGCAACGCTCTTTGACGAAAGGCTCGTCAACCAGCCCCTCGGTGACAATCACGTGGGCCAACGCGTTGAGCATCGCCACGTTGGTGCCCGGACGCAGCTGCAGATGCAGCTCGGCACGGGCGTGAGGCGAATCCACCAGGTCGATGCGCCGCGGGTCGATGACAATCAACCGCGCGCCTTGGCGCAGGCGGCGCTTGAGCTGGGAGCCGAACACCGGGTGCGCATCGGTGGGGTTGGCGCCCATCACCATGATCACGTCGGCTTTCATCACCGAGTCGAAATTCTGCGTACCGGCCGACTCGCCGAGCGTTTGCTTGAGGCCATAACCGGTCGGCGAATGGCAGACCCGCGCGCAGGTGTCGACATTGTTGTTGCCGAACGCCGTGCGCACCAGTTTCTGCACCAGGTAGGTTTCTTCGTTGGTGCAGCGGCTGGAGGTGATACCGCCGATGGAATCGCGCCCGTACTTGAGCTGGATGCGCCGCAGTTCGCTGGCGGCGTAGGTGACCGCCTCCTCCCAGCTGACTTCCTGCCACGGGTCGCTGATGTGCTTGCGGATCATCGGTTTGGTGATGCGGTCCGGATGCGTCGCGTAGCCCCAGGCGAAGCGGCCCTTGACGCACGAGTGGCCGTGGTTGGCCTGGCCGTTCTTGTCCGGGACCATGCGCACCAGTTGTTCGCCTTTCATCTCGGCGCGGAACGAGCAGCCCACGCCGCAATAGGCGCAGGTGGTGACGACGCTGCGCTCCGGCTGGCCGATTTCGACGACGCTCTTGTCGATCAGCGTCGCTGTCGGGCAGGCCTGGACGCAGGCGCCGCAGGACACGCATTCGGAGTCGAGGAAGTTGTCACCGCCGGCCGCTTCGACACGGGAATCAAAGCCGCGTCCGCTGATGGTCAGGGCGAAGGTGCCCTGGATTTCCTCGCAGGCACGCACACAGCGGCTGCAAACGATGCACTTGCTCGGGTCGTAGTCGAAATAAGGGTTGGACACGTCCTTGGCTTCGGCCAGGTGATTGGCGCCTTCGTAGCCGTAGCGCACCTCCCGCAAGCCCACCTGCCCGGCCACGGTCTGCAACTCGCAGTTGCCGTTGGCCGGGCATGTCAGGCAGTCCAGCGGGTGATCGGAGATGTACAGTTCCATCACGTTGCGACGCAGCGTGGCGAGCTTTGAGGTCTGGGTGCGGACCACCATGCCGTCGGTCACCGGCGTGGTGCACGAGGCCGGGTAACCGCGCATCCCGTCGATCTCCACCAGGCACATGCGGCAGGAGCCGAAGGCTTCCAAGCTGTCGGTGGCGCACAGTTTCGGGATGGTAGTACCGAGCAAGGCCGCCGCGCGCATCACCGACGTGCCGGAGGGAACGCTGATTTCACGGCCATCGATGGTCAGACTGACCTGCACGTCGCTTACTCGGGCCGGGGTGCCCAGGTCGATGTCGCTGGCGGGATCGAAGATGTTGATCATTGGTCGGCCTCCGTGGTCGCCAGACCGAAGTCGGCGGGGAAGTACTTGAGGGCACTGGCGACGGGGTAGGACGTCATCCCACCGAGGGCACAGAGCGAGCCGTATTGCAGGGTGTCGCAAAGGTCTTGCAGCAACGCCGCCTGTTCCTGGCGGGCGTTGGCATCGGTGCTGGCGATCAAGCGATCCACCACCTCGACGCCACGGGTCGAACCGATGCGACACGGCGTGCATTTGCCACAGGATTCCTCGGCGCAGAATTGCAAGGCGAACCGGGCCATCCGGGCCATGTCCAGGCTGTCGTCGGCAACCACCACGCCACCGTGCCCGAGCATCGCGCCCATGGCGGCGAACGCTTCGTAGTCCAGCGGCGTGTCGAACTGCGCGGGTGGGACCCACGCGCCCAGCGGGCCGCCGACTTGCGCGGCCTTCAACGGCCGACCGCTGGCGGTGCCGCCGCCATACTCCTCCACCAACTCGCGCAGGCTCAGGCCAAATGCGCGCTCCACCAGCCCGCCGCGACGAACGTTGCCGGCCAGCTGGAACGGCATGGTGCCCAGTGAACGGCCCATGCCGAAGTCCCGGTAGAACTGCGCGCCCTTCTCCAGAATTACCGGCACCGAGGCCAGGGTCACCACGTTATGAACCAGCGTCGGCAAGCCGAACAGGCCCCGCAACGCCGGCAGCGGCGGCTTGGCACGCACCATCCCGCGCTTGCCTTCGAGAGATTCCAGCAGCGCTGTTTCTTCGCCACAGATGTAAGCGCCGGCGCCCACTCGCACTTCCAGCTCGAAGGCGCGGCCACTGCCGCCGACATCGGCGCCCAGGTAACCGGCTTCGCGGGCGATGTGCAGCGCTTCGTTCAGCGTGCTGACGGCGTCGGGGTATTCCGAGCGCACATAGATGTAGCCCATGGTGGCGCCAACGCAGATCCCGGCGATGACCATGCCTTCGATCAGCAGGAACGGATCGCCCTCCATCAACATACGGTCGGCGAACGTGCCGGAGTCGCCTTCGTCGGCATTGCAGACCACGTATTTTTGCGGGCCCTGCGCGTCGCGCACGGTGCGCCACTTGATGCCCGCCGGGAACGCCGCGCCGCCCCGGCCGCGCAGGCCGGAATCGAGTACTTGGGCAACCACCTCGGCGCCGTCCATCCGGATCGCCCGGGCCAGGCCGAGAAACCCGCCCTGAGCCCGGTAGTCATCGAGAGACAAGGGCCGGGTGATGCCTGCACGCGCAAACAACAGGCGCTGCTGGCTTTTCAGATACGCAATGTTCTCCACCAGCCCCAAGGCTGAAGGATGCCCGCCCGGGTCGTGGCCAAGTGCATCGAGCAGGCCTGGCACGTCTTGCGCGGTGACCGGGCCAAACCCCAACCGCCCTTCGGGCGTTTCAAGCTCTACCAGGGGTTCCAGCCAATACAGCCCGCGAGAGCTGGTGCGCAGCACCTCAAGCGGTAATTGACGACGCTCGGCCTCGCGCACCAGCGCATCCGCCACCTTGTCCGCACCGACGGCGCGGGCCACTGAATCACGGGGAATGCAGAGGGTCAGCATGGGCCATCCTCCAGGCAACCGTTCACCAACTGGCGCAGGCGTTCTGGGGTCAGCCGTGCGTGCAGCTCCCCATCCAGCTCCAGGGCCGGCGAGCACACGCAGGCGCCCAGGCAATAGACCGGTCGCAGGCTGATCGCCCCGTCGGCACTGGTGCCGTGATCGTCCAGCGCCAGTTGTTCGCGCAACTGCGCAGCCAGGCCTTCGGCCCCCATGCTCTGGCATGACTCCGCCCGGCACAGGCGCAGGGTATGGCGCGCCGGAGGCGTGGTGCGAAAGTCATGGTAGAAGCTGATTACCCCGCGCACTTCAGCCTGGCTGAGATTGAGGGCATGGGCGATTTCAGGGACCGCGGCGTCGGGAATGTACCCGCAACCTTCCTGGATGGCATGAAGGATGGGCAACAAGGCACCGGGGGTGTCCTTCTTGCGCGCCAGCACGCCGTGAATCAGAGGCAGGTGAAGCGTCTCATCAGGCATAAACGTACCTCGGCATCTCGAACGACACCGCCGCGTGGCGGTAGTCGTCCGGAGTCTTGGCTAGGGCGTGCGGCCCACGTCACGGTAGCGTGGCAAATCCGATCGCCATTCCTGCTCTCCGGCCAGGTGTCTTTGGCGCACCTGGTCCGGGGCATCTTCACAGCTTGCCACTCCCGGGGGGCGGCGATTGCACGTGGACGACGAAACGTGTCCTGAAAGCGACTATTGGTTAGCTTGCTTTTCGAAAAAACCGTTCCTGACAAGATAGACGATGCAACGACTCTCTGACGGACCCGAGCGCCTGCCAGTGTCAGTTGATATTACGCAATGCATTGGCAACCAGGGTAAACGCGGGCGACGGTTGCCGTCGGCTGGGGTAATAAAGGTAGTACCCGGGAAACGGCGCGCACCAATCCTCCAGTACGCGCACCAGCCGGCCCGCCTGGAGGTGCGGTTCGAATTCTTCTTCAGGCAGGTACGCCACCCCCAATCCGGCCAGCGCGGCTTCGACGATGTGGGTCGATGTGTTGAAGATCAACTGCCCATCCACCCGGACGTTCACTTCCTTGCCGCGCCGCTCGAAATCCCAGACATACAGCCCGCCCGACGTCGGCATACGCTGATTGATGCAGCGATGGCCGAGCAGGTCGCGCGGGCTCTTCGGAATGGCGCGACTGGCGAAGTATTCAGGTGAAGCGACAGCAGCCATCCGCAACGCAGGGCCTATCGGCACGGCCACCATGTCTTTGTCGATGGTATCGCCCAGGCGCACCCCCGCATCAAAGCGATCCGCGACGATGTCCCGGAACCCGTAACACACATCGAACTCGACGTTGATGTCCGGGTACTCGTGCAGCAATCCGGTCAGCTTGGGCAGCAAGGTCGTGCGTAATACGTGATCGCCACAGGTGATGCGCACGGTGCCAGCGGGCTTGTCGCGCATTTCCGTAAGCCTGTCCAGCTCGGTTTCTATTTCATCGAAACGATTACCGATGGCTTGCAGCAACCGTTCGCCGGCGATGGTTGGCGATACGCTGCGGGTGGTTCGCGTCAGCAAGCGGATCTGCAAACGCGCCTCCAGGCCACTGATCGCCTGGCTCAGCGCCGACTGGGTGACGCCTAGTGCACCGGCAGCACGAGTAAAACTGCCCTCCCTCGCCACGGTGACGAAAGACAGCAGATCGTTGAGATTGCGTTTGACCATGGCGAAGCACTTCAAGAGCTATTGATTAGCCAGGCTTATAGCCTTGTTAAGTACTCATTAGCTAGTCGCATCAGTGCTCGCGCGTCACCATGGGCCCCATGAACAGAACCCGACACAGAACCCCGATGCGCTCTGCCAGCCTTGGTTTGCTTGCCTCTTTGCTCCTGCTGGGCAGTTGCATGGCCGGGGGCGATGCCGCATCGGCCTCTTTGACAGCGGAGAAACCTGACATGTGGATGATCGTCGGCGAACAACGCTTTGGCATCACTCTGGCCGATGCCACCGCAGCCCAATCGCTTGCCGCGTTAGCCCCGCTGACACTGGAGATGAACGATCTCAACCGCAACGAAAAATACGCCACCCTCCCCCGAGCGCTGCCCGTCAAGGCGAGCCGGCCGGGAACAATCCGCAACGGCGACCTGATGCTGTACGGCAAGGACACCCTGGTCGTCTTCTACAAGGACTTCAACTCAACCTACGCGTACACGCGCCTGGGCCACGTGAACGACACCTCAAGACTGGCTCAAGCGCTGGGCCTGGGGACGGTGCAAGTAACGTTCTCCCACGATTGATGCCAACGCATCGACAGGACCTCCCATGAAAAAGATCCTCGTTTTATTGACCCTTCTCGTCAGTTCGCTCTCAGCGATAGGAGCCGATATGTCCCACGGCGCAGACAATTTTTATAGCAGTGATGAAGTGACCGTACAGAAGGTCAACTTCAAGAACCAATACCAGATGAACGTGGCGGGCAACCTGTTCATTCCGAAAAAGCTCAATGGCAAGACCCGCAATCCGGCAATCGTCGTCGGCCATCCGATGGGAGCGGTGAAGGAGCAAAGCGCCAATCTGTATGCCACCAAGCTGGCGGAAAAAGGCTTCGTGACCCTTTCCCTGGATCTGTCGTTCTGGGGTGAAAGCGAGGGACGACCGCGCAATGCAGTCTCGCCGGATATCTATGCCGAGGACTTCAGCGCGGCGGTGGACTTTCTCAGTGCCCAGCCCTTTGTCGACAAGGAACGCATTGGCGCTCTCGGCATCTGTGGCAGCGGCAGCTTCGTGATCAGCGCCGCCAAGATCGATCCGCGTATGAAAGCCATCGCTACCGTGAGCATGTACGACATGGGCGGCGTCAATCGCAACGGATTGAAGCATTCCCAAACGCTGGACCAACGCCGCGCCATCATCGCCCAAGCCACCCAGCAGCGTAATGTCGAATTCGCCGGTGGCGAAACGCTCTACACCAGCGGCACCGTGCATCAACTGGATGAAAACACCCATCCTATCCAGCGTGAGTTCTTCGATTTCTACCGCACGCCCCGCGGCGAGTTCACGCCCGCCAGCTCTTCCAGGGACCTGACCACGCACCCGACGCTGACCAGCAACATCAAGTTCATGAATTTCTATCCGCTCAATGACATCGAGACTATCTCGCCTCATCCGATGCTGTTCATTGCCGGCGCCGATGCGCATTCCAGGGAGTTCAGCGAAGAGGCCTACAAGCTTGCCGGTCAACCCAAGGAACTGGTCATCATTCCAGGCGCCGGGCATGTCGATCTTTATGACCGGGTCGATCTGATTCCTTTCGATAAGTTGACGAGTTTCTTCAAGAGCAATTTGAAGTGACAATATGCGCCCTTCGCAGTAAGCGTCCGACGAACACACCTTCAGAATCCCCAATCATGGCAAGCGTTTCATTCATGCGCTGTGGTTGGCAGTCGGCGCTGAGCAAACTCAATAGTTGGTGGCTTTGGAGCGCCTCAGACCCTGGCAGATGGTGCGGAAAAGATAAATATTTGGACGTCTAGGATTACTAAACCCGTACCCCGCGGTTTTGCTTCGGTCATCAGCGCCCTTTATCAGGCTAAGGAGCTATTCAGTAGGTCAACTCCCTGCGCGAAAATGCTAGTTCGGCTACTGCACTTGTGCTGAAGAAGTTGCCAGATTTGCCCGGGCCCACTTCTCAGCGGTCGTGACTTGAATCGAGTGCTGCGCGTTGAATGTGCCTGCTTTAGGCCAGGCCACACCTCTGCCCTGAGCGAACACAGCGCGGTACTTCTTGATGTGATGCGTTGGGTCTTTCTCCAATTCTTGGAGCAAGTACGGAACAGTCCATACGTTACGTTTGAACGGGCGGCCCAGTAAACGTTCGAGGAGGCTCGCAACCTCTCCGTACGTCACGGTGTCTCCCGAGAGGTACACAATCTGATTGCGGAAGCGAGGTTCGAAGAAAACGATTTCCGCTGTCAACGCACCAATGTCGTCTGGAGTCGTAAGCGTCACGCTGGTCTCAAGACTGCCCAGCGCGTTCACGGTATCGTTTTCGAAGTCAACCACCTCGAATACAGGCTCGAAAAGGAAACTGGTGAACATACCCGTCGAGATGATTACCCATTCAGTTTTATCCTGGGCTCGAAGCAATTCGCGAACATCAAGCTGAGCATCGAACAGATCCTGAGGACTGCCCCGACCGATTACCTCGAAGTCGACACCAAACTGCCACGGGAAGTAGCGCTTCACACCGGACTTCAGAGCAGCGGTAGCCAGTTTCATCGGGGTTTCCCGGCCTGCAACCATGCCTGCACAGCCGATTACGGTATCGAAACGTGCGAAAACTTCAGCCAACTGATCGATTGAGTCATTTACGAGGTCTGCGACTACCATTTGGATGCCGAGCCCCCGAAGCTCATCGATTTCGACCTTTTTCTCGGGTACCTCAGTGTTGATGGTCGAATCCCTGAGCAGCACGCTGATTGTGGAACCGGGCGCGCGCTTTGCTACCCGCGCAAGATTGCGCAAAACCGGTAGCCCAAGCTCACCGGCGCCTAGAACGAGAATGGATTGGGGGGAAAACTGGGTCACTTCGATCATGATTTCTCCTGATACCTGTTGCCTGTAAGATGAACAAATGCTTGCACGATTTGGCAAGGCTCGTAAGAAGGCACACCTGTGATACCAGAGAAAGAAATGACCGATCAGGAGGCTCTCAGCCAGGCAGAGACAATCTGCCGAACGCTTAGAGAAAACGATGATGGCGTCAGGCGGGAAGTGCTTGCTCACGCAGGCAGCCGCTGGTCGTTGGGTATCCTGCATGCCTTGGGGGTGTACGGCACGATGCGTCATGCCGAAATAAAAAGGCAGATGACTGGGGTGACTCAGCGGATGTTGACCAAGACACTACGCTCCATGGAGAGGGATGGCCTAGTGGTTCGGCGGGAGTTCGGTGAAATCCCGCCACGTGTCGAGTATGAACTGACGCCGCTGGGTATGGGACTGTTGATCCGCATGTCTCCTATCTGGACTTGGGTTGTCGAGAACGTTGAGGGTTTCCGCAAGGCGCGGCGTATTTTCGACAGTCAGGATGACAAAAAACCCGCATGGCAAATACCTACATGACACCATTAGGCTCAGAAGCGTCTGACTGATGTAGCTCACAGCGTATTAAGAGCCCTGTGCCCATTGATGCGGTAGTAATTGGTCAATCGCACTGGCCCTCTGTGTCGGCAACCGCGTCAGTACATCCTTGAGATACGCGAACGGATCATGCCCGTTCATGCGTGCCAAATCCGGTATCGCGCCTGTATTGAGCGCGGGTAACGGTTGGCTGTAAAAAATGGAACGTATGGCGAGCGGTTATTGAAGTACGCCTTGATAGTTTTTCACCAAACATATTCGTAGCACTGCCCTTGGACTCGCACTCTCTTCGCCTGTCGCCCAAGGACATAATTGTTGCGGGCCCTCGCCCTTTTCGGCGCCTGAGATGCAAGACCGGCGCGGTCAAAACTGATACTAGACTCCAATGCACCTACTTCACCTCAGCGATGCATGAGCAGCAAGGGCCACCGAATGCACAACATGGAATCACTCAAAACTTTTCTGGAGTTGGCAAGGGCGAGTAAAGCCGCATATGCCAGCCCGATAGTTCATAAGTACCACAGTTACAAAGGCAAGCCCTTCGAGGAGCAGAGAATAATCCACGGTTCTATCGGCAGAGGGTTTTGCCGCATCTTCTGGAACACCGAATCGGTCGTAATATGTTTCAGAGGTACGAGAGAAAGTGTTGATTGGCAGATCTCGAATCTGAGAGCTTTTCCGACTCAGCTGCGAGACTGCCCGGAAACCTCGAACACCTTCGTCCATAGGGGATTCCAAGGGACACTAGACTACGTCGATAAGACCACTCACCTGCGTAGCCTCGATGCGATATTTCTTTGCCTTGAGAAAAACCGCCTGCTAGATAAAAAGATTGCGATCACCGGACACTCGCTCGGAGGAGCTTTAGCGATATTGTTCGCCGTCAAGCTGCGAAGCTTGCACCCTGACAAAGTCAAAGAAAACCTTGAAGAGATAGTAACCTTCGGTTCCCCTGCTGTTGGCCTTTCTGCATTCAAGAAACACTACGGAACACTAGGTAATAAAACCGTACGACTGATAAATAACGCCGACGCAGTTCCTTTCACGCCACCGTTTTTCTATAAGCATGTGGGATCCGAAATATGGCTGCAGCATGAAGGTATCTCTACAAGTGCTGGCTGGGCGGGGCGGTTCATCAAAGCCATCAGTGGCCCCGTGTCGAATTTTTCGTCCGATCACTCAATAACACAATATATATTGAAGCTGAAGGCCCTTATAAACGCAAAACAAATAATCTGGAACGACGATACAAGCCTTCCGGCCTTGTTAAACGAGAGCGAGCGGGAGAGCAATACATGACCAAGGCCACCCATTGGTGACCTGGCTTTCAGCGACATGAAGATCCGCTACATCGCGCCTCGGCGTAACTCTTCAATAACCTCTTTCAAGCCCTTGGAGTCGATCACCATTTCCTTTCCGATTGATTCCCCAGGCTTTAGCTTGCGCATCACAGCCATACTCTTATCATCATAAATAAAAAGCTGTGCACCCGACGGAACTGTAACGGTAGTAGCGACTCTAGAACCCGGCACCAGACCAGCAACTGGCGTCGTATCAACCTCTTCGCCGCCACCGCTGGATTCAACCGACTGCTCTTGTTGGCCTAAGCCTTTCACTGTCAGGTCTCTAGCGAAAACTGCAGAGCACCTAGCCCTGAGTATGGCCGGTACCTTCCCTTCGCCAATGCTCTCGTACAGATCCAGGCATAGATAAAACTGGTCATCCACCCCAATAACCGAGCCAGCGATTTTCTCGACACTGGCGGCGATAACAGCCAATACGTCTTTACTCACCTCGCTCGTGCTCGCCACTGTAGATGCGCTTGATCCTGAGGCGCTGACTAGCGACTTCCTAGCCTCCTTCAGTGCACCTTCGATGGAGTCGATAGACACTTTCAACTGCTTGGCTTCATCCGTTGATGCATCCATCGCCTTGTACTTGGTGTTCGCCGCATTGAGCTGGCTGGTCAGCTCTAGCACGGTGCCCGCTCTATCGGCTGTGGCCGAGCCGCTCAGCGTTACGCTCGGGCTACGAACAACTCCCGTAAGCTGTTCGATCGCCATCAGAGCAACCGTATTGCGCTGGTTCCTGGTCAGCATCATGCGGTACGCGCTCGGTGTGATTCCAGAGTTGCCGTAAGCTTGGCAAATGCTGAAAAGCTGGTCCCTCAGCAGCTGAATCGAATGGGTCCGTAGACCAATACTTGCACCCGACTCCTGAAATGCTGCTGCCAGCGCAGCCACATTCTCTTTCTCTACAGATAGCGAACCTGCCAATGTCTTAAGCGCATCCGGGCTGGGCTCGGGACATAGCACTTCGGTTTTCTTGCCACTTGCATCCATCCGAGTGGAATAGGTTAACAACCGCTCATCGGCCTCAAGGACTCGAGACTTTTGATAGGGGGCACAGGCAGTCAGCAAACAAAACGTCACAGCCACTACAGTCAAGCAAGTCACGTTTATCATTGATCTCTTCCCTAAATATGCGAGGACCTTCAGCGATAGATGCAAGCCAACTTAGAGTAGAAGGCAAATTGCTATGCCGCTGCGCTTTTTAGTTAAAAGTGGTCAAGCAAAGCCATCGCCACTAGAAAGCTCTTAATTAATTCTCGCAATGCCATAATCCCACCCTACTTATACCAGAGACAGCTCAATGACCACTGAACGCTACGACCAACTCGCCATCTTCTCAGTCGTGGCCCAAGAGCGCAGCTTCACTCGGGCGGCGGCCAGGCTTGGCATGTCGCAACCGGCACTGAGTCGGGCGATGCGACAACTGGAAGAACGGCTGGGAGTCCGGCTGTTGTCGCGTACCACGCGAAGTGTTGCCCCGACCCAAGCGGGCGAACGGCTGTTGCGGGTGGTCGCGCCGCGGTTTGAAGAGATCGATCAGGAGATGGCGATGCTCAGTGAGTTTCGCGATAAGCCGGCCGGTAAATTGCGCATCACCGCTGGCGAGCATTCTGCAATCACCGTGCTCAAGCCGGTTCTCGCCAAGCTGCTGCCGGACAATCCCGACCTGAACATCGAGATCATCGTCGACTACGCCTTTACCGACATCGTCGCTGAGGGGTTCGATGCCGGCGTGCGGCTGGGCCCGCAGGTCGCCAAGGACATGATCGCCATGCGCATTGGCCCCGACATGCGCATGGCGGTCGTCGGCTCGCCGACGTACTTCGCCCAACATCCCAAGCCGCTGATTCCAAACGACCTGACGGCGCACAATTGCATCAACTTGCGCATGCCGACTCATGGCGGCCTGTATGTCTGGGAATTCGAAAAAAGCGGTCAGGAACTGCAAGTCCGGGTAGAAGGCCAACTGGTTTTCAACACGATCGCCATGCGCCTGGAGGCGACGCTCCAGGGTTTGGGGTTGGCCTTCATGCCGGAAGATCTGGTGCTGGATGCTGTCGCGCAAGGCCGGCTGATCCGGGTACTGGACGATTGGTGCGAGCCGTTTTCCGGCTATCATCTGTACTACCCGAGTCGCCGCCAGACCTCTCCGGCCTTCACGCTGCTGCGCGAAGCCTTGCGTTACGAGGACTGACTGGCATCCAGTGCCTCAGCGGCACGCTTGGCCGCAGCGGCCTCGCCCTGCTCGTCCAGCAGCTGGATCAATTGGCGCAATTGCGCAGCGCTCAATCCGACCCGCAAGCTCGCAGCCATGTGTGAACGCAGTTGTGACTCCACCCCTGGGGTCACGGCCAGCGCGGCGACCGTCGCCAGCTCCCGGCTTTGCCAGTCCAGGTTGTCGCGCTCGAAAATATCGCCGAACAGGTGCGTCTGCAGATATTGGTTGATGACCGGGGCGAAGTCGAACAGCGGCCCTTGGACAGGCGCACCGGCGATCCGTGTCTGGTTGGCCTTGCCCGCCGCCAGTAATGCATCGCCGGTAGGAATCGGGCGAGTCGGCGCGCGCCCCGGAGCATCCTGCACGCCGCGTTGCTTTCGGGCCTCCACGACTTTCATCAATTCGCCCAGCGCGTTGAGGCTGCGGGGAAACCCGCTGTAAGCGTAGAGCTGCACCAGGATTTCCTTCGCCTCGCTGACGCTGAGACCCGCATCCAGCCCTTTATTCAAGGCGCTATCGAGAGCCGGCATGTTGCTTGTGGCCATGGCGGCGGCGATCAGCGGAATGGCTCGCTGTCTGGCCGACAGGGTTTGTGAAACCGCCGCAGCATCTGGCTTGGCCGATGATGTCAGCGTTCCACCGGCGCCGTATTGCTCCTCGCTGACCTTCTCCAACCACTGCACATTCTTGCCCTCCACCGTGCCGGTCAAGGCCAGATGAGTCATGGCGGTGTCCGGCGCGGCGCCATGCCAATGCTTGACGCCAGCAGGACAAACGACCACGTCGCCGGGACGGATTTGCTGCACCGGCTTGCCCCATTCCTGCGTCAGGCCCACGCCGGAGACCACTACCAATCGCTGACCGGCGGGATGGGTATGCCAGGCCGAGCGCGCGCCCGGTTCGAAAGTGACGTAGGCGCCAGACACGTTGATCTCTTCCGTTGCTGGGAACAGCGGGTCCACACGCACTTTTCCGGTGAAATAGTCCGCCGGTCCCGCGGCGGAAGCCTGGCTGCCCGCCCGGCTGATCTGTTGTGAATTGCGCGACTCGCTGGCGCTTTCCGGGCCAGCGGCGTCGGCAAAAGGCGCTGCCGCGCATAACGCAAGATAAAAGGTGCTTGCCTTCATTGGGTTTGCCTCTCTATGGATATCCTTGAGAAGCAAACTACCCGGGCATCATTGATCGATAAACCATGGCAATGACATAGGACTCATATCGAAATCACATAAATGAGCCAGTACGAGAGCGGCGGGCTGCCCTATCTACGCGGACGAATGCATCAACCGTGGCGAGGGAGCTTGCTCCCGCTGGGCCGGTCCGACGCTTCGGGCGAAGCGCCCCTGAATTAGCATCTCCCTTTTACCAGACACACCGCATGGCTCGGTTTTACGGCGGCTGCGCCACCGAGCGGGAGCAAGCTCCCTCGCCACGGTGGGTGTATTGGCTCAGCCCCGGGGCCGACAGCGGCAGCCAATATGGGGCCTGACTACGCGCTTTTGAGCAAACGCGGCTAGGCATGCTCTGCGCAAACTGGCAGGTCTGGAACACGGTATTCGCTGTCCCACATTTTTCACCTAACAAATTTGCTAGCTATACAGCTCTGGTAAACGGGGAGATTGTGAGGTGTCGATAATTATTCCCCCGAGCTTGGCACATGAACGAACTACGTAAAATCACCGCCAACGTCTATGTTTACGACCCCTTGGATCGGTTGGTGAACGCTCACTCGACTCAACGGTTCTCCAACGGCAGCCGTATTGCGACCGAGATTCAAGGAGAGCGGAGAAGCTGTTTTTTCGAACATGAGGCGATGCCTCTGGCAGAGTTACACCCCGGCGATGTTGTCACCTTGCTTGCCACGGATCAGCAAAGATCGGTGCTGCACGGTGTCAGTCATGCAATTAGCCAACCGCAGAGTTACGCCCCTTACGGCCATCGTCCAAAGACGAATGGGTTACTTAACGTACTGGGATTCAACGGCGAACGGCCAGACCCAGTCACGGGCCATTATCTGTTGGGGCAAGGACATAGATCCTACAACCCCATACTGATGCGTTTTAATTCCCCTGATTCTTTAAGTCCTTTTGACGAGGGTGGCATTAATTCGTATGCTTACTGCTCAGGAGACCCTATAAATTACATCGACCCCACCGGCACCAACTCAATCTTCAGCTTGATCTCCGACGGACTTAACTTATTTAGAAACCGAACAACCAGAGCCTATTATAAAAGCTCTGGAAAATTAAGGGCCAGAGCATCTTCATCTCTCGCTAACGTTGAATCAGCACCTCGAACAATAGCCGGTGAAGATGTGGTGTTGAAATGGAATATAAAATACAGTAAAACGTCAATAAAAACCATATCCAAAAAAAGTGACTTGGGGATCCTGGAGCAGCCTGGGCGGGTGAACAAGTATGTATTAAACAAGGATAACACCCTTGTTGTGGGATCAATTGCAGATGATATGGATGAAAGCATAGTCCCTTCGCATGCAAGCATAATAAAATACGCAGCCACTCACGATAACGTAAGCCGCGAAGTGGTAAGTGCGGGCTATATAATAAGGTCTGATGACGGATACATCGTCACCAACCATTCCGGTCATTACATGCCAAAACCCAAAAGAACAACGCTCGCCAAGTTCAAATTAAGAGCTTTAGGTGTTAGAGCCAGCTCTGAAAACATAGACTTTACTTAGAGGGTATAGACGCAATCGATCGTGGTGCATGATTAGTCGCCATGCCCTCTCATTCCAAGCATGGGTTCACTCTGCTTGAGAATCAATCCGCTCCACCAGCCGCGCCTGCAACGCTTCAAGCTCCTGCGGATCGGCCTTGCCCCGTCCATGAGCCTCGGGCGCCTCGCCGTTCCAGCGCGGGATGATGTGGACGTGGATATGGAAGACCGTTTGCCCGGCGGGCGCGCCGTTGAACTGCGCGATCTGCACGCCATCCGGCTGCAGCTCGTCGACGAGGATGCGAGTGAGGCGTTGCGCCGCCGACATCATCTTGCCCAGCACCGCGGGGTCGACATCAAGAATATTGCGCGCCTGGGCCGCCTTCGGGATGACCAGCACATGACCGCGCGACTGCGGAAAAATATCGAGGAAGGCCAGTACATCGGCGTCTTCGTAGATTTTATAGCAGGGCGCTTCGCCGCGAAGAATCAGCGCAAAGATGTTCTGCGGATCGTATTGGCCGTACAAGCTCATGGTTGCTCCTCGCAAATACTTCAATTTTTCAGCGTCAGCGCTATCTTCAGCTGCAATTCGTTTTCGGAAAAGGGCTTGTGCAGAACCGGACACTGGGCGAAGTCAGCGGGCAGGCCGCTGACGCCGTATCCGGTGCTGAACAGGAAAGGAACGTTACGAGCGCGCAGGATATCAGCCACCGGGAACACCCGTTCACCAGCCAGATTGACGTCCAGGATTGCCAGGTCAACCTCCAGGGTGTCCGCTTTTTCTCGAGCCTGGGCGAGTCGTGGGACTGACGCCACCACCGTGCAGCCCAGCTCTTCGAGCATTTCCTCGATCAGCATGGCGACCGCGCCTTCGTCCTCGACAAGCAGAACCCTGATACCAGCAAACCGGTTCATGCAGATTGCTCAACGACCATGAACGAGAAGCGACAGAGAACGCCCTCAGGTGCAAAAGTCAGGACAAAAATTCCGCCAAGATCGCGCTCGATACAGCGCTTCATCAACCGCGAACCGAGCCCTTCCCGTTCCGGCGGAAACACCGGGGGGCCGCCCTGCTCGCGCCAATCCAAGGTCAGCAAGGTGCCGTTCGATTGCGGCTGGACGTTCCAGTTCAGCGAAAGCCTGCCCGTCTCGACCGACATCGCGCCGTACTTGAGCGCATTGATCGCCAGTTCGTTGAGGGTCATGGTCAGGCCGAGCGCGACCCGGGTATCGACGTCGATGGCATCACCCTCGATGGTGATACGGCCAGGGTCGGCCCCGAATATCGGCACCAGCACTTCCCGGGCCAGGGAGGCCAGTGGAGTCTGGCCCCAATGCCGCCTCGTCAACAGATCGTGGGCGCGGGACAACGCGAGAAGCCGGGCTTCGAAACGGTTGTAACCATCCTTGGCATCCACCGCATTGCGGGCGGTCTGGGCTGCCAGGGATTGCACCGTGGCCAGGGTATTCTTGACCCGGTGGTTGAGCTCGTCGATCAGGGTTTTCTGCCGGTCTTCGGCCTGCTTGCGCTCGGAGATGTCCACCAGCATGTTGATGGCGCCGACCAGGTTGCCCTCCGCGTCGTGCAGCGGCGTGGGATAAGGCGCGAACGGGACCCGGCTGCCGTCGGGACGCTCCGCGACTGCCTCGACCCCACGTATCGGCCGGTTTTCCTTCAAGGCCACTGCCATCGGGCACTGGTCGTGGGGCAGGAAATTGCCATCGGTTGTGAACAGTTTCCAGGTCACGCACCAAAGGTCGCCCAATTCAGGCGTACGCCCCGACAACTCGACCGCCGCCCGGTTGAAAAAATTGATCCGGCCTTGCGCGTCCGTGGTATAGACCGCCGCGGGCAGCGCCTCGAGCAGGTTGCGCATGTGCCGTTCGCTTTCGAGGATCTGGTTTTCCATGCGCCGCGCCTGCGTGACGTCCTGGATAACCCGCACGCCATAACGAAACACGCCTTGGGAGTCCCGGACCGATGAGCTGTGGATGTCCAGGTAGACGGTTTCGCCGTCAGGCTTGAAGGCGCGTTTGCGCAGCACGTAGTTATCCAGCTCGCCCGCCACCTGGCGAGCATACAGCGCGGCGTCTTCGTCGGTGCTGTCGGAGTGGGTATACCCCAGGAAAGTCATGTTCAGCAGTTCTTCGCGCGAGCGCCCGAGCATGTTGCAGAGCGCATCGTTGACCCGCAACAGACGGCCATCCGCCCCGGCTTCGGCAATGCCGATCGTCGCCGCCTCGTAGGTCGCGGACAACCGGTCGTCGCTCTCCTGGCGCGCCGTCTCGGCCGCATGGACCGAGGTCACGTCCACGGTGAAGCACCGGGTGTTGAAAAGCTTGCCGTCCTCGAACCGCCCGTTGGAGGTGATGGTGACATGCTTGATCGAACCATCCTTGGCTCGAAGGCGAGCCGGATAGTCTTCCAGGCATTCGCCGTTGCTTAATTTGCTCAGGATGTCGCCGATGACCGGCTCATCGACATGGAACTCGGTGATGTGGCGGCCGATGTACTCCTGCGCCGAATAACCGAGCAAGGCCAATTCAGCCTTGTTGGCACGCACAATGGTGCCCTCGCCGCTGACGATGTGCAGGCCCACCGCACTGTTTTCAAAGAAATCTTCCAGGTCGGCATTCTTGCGCCGTAGCTCTTCGGCCATCGCGTGGTGCGCCGAGACGTCCTGAAAACAGTTGATCGCCCCTTGGATAGTGCCCTGCTCATCCCTCAGGGCCCGGATGTTCACCAGCGCGACGATCCGCGAGCCGTCCGGACGCTCGATGAACACCTCCTGGTTGCGCGTCGCCGTACCCGACTCCAGCGCCCAGGCCATCGGGCAGTCTTCCAATGCCAACGGCGTACCGTCGGCCAGGAACAGGCGATAGGAACCGCAGAAACGGTCGCCGCCCTCCCCCAACATCGGCGCTCGTCCCCACAAGGTGGCCGCCTCGCTGTTGTAGCGGACCAGCCAGCCGTTGTGATCACACAGATACACCGCGCCAGGAATGGCGTCGAGCGCGTTCGCGCCCATCGCCACAAGCCCTTCGTATTCGCTCGGTGTACGCGTCTCCCCGGGAAACGCTTCAATATTCGACATTTCGATCCCCAATCCGCCTGGCTGAATGCGCATGCTACCCAACGACCCGGTATCCCCTGAGTCGGCGATCCCAGCCCGGACTATTCCTTTACATGCCAGAGCGGATTTTTTCATGCAGCTGCAATGGATACTAGATCCTTATTCAACCTGCGAGTTCAGGAAAATTGCGCGGTATGGCACGCCAGTCTCAGAATCGGAACAACGCGCGGGGCGTTTCTACCATAAGCGCACGCATAAACGGCAAAGAAATCTGCAAATCCTGTAACTGGCGCGTCACCGTATCGAAGCTCACGACTGCCTCGTGTTGTGTATGCGGCCAGTCACTGCCCCACACCAGGCGATGGGCGCCGAAACTCAGCTCCAGCAGGCCCAATGCGGCCCTGGCAAATGCCAGATTCTGCCGCTCGGTCCCCGCCAGCCGGTAGATACCGGAGACCTTCATCCAGATTTGCCCGCTGGCGCCCAGCGCCATCAGCTCGGCATATCCTGGTTGATCTAGGCCCGAACGGGCATCGGGGCGACCGAAGTGGTCGACCACCAAGCGCACGCCGAACGGCATCAACTGGCGAATCAGTCCCGGCAGATGTTCTACCGGGGCATGCAATTCGACATGCCAATTCAATTCGGCAAGGTGGCCAAGGAAGTCTTTCCACAGGGTTTCGCGAAAGTCGGGCGAGGCCGTGCCCATCAGGTTCAAGCGAACGCCGACCACGCCCAGCCGCGCCATCTCCTCCAGCTCGACTCGGCTGATATCCGGTTCCACCACCACGACCCCGCGCAGTTGCTCCGGCGCCTGTTCCAGCGCGGCGAGCAGGTAGCGGTTATCGGTGCCGAGAAAGCTCGGCTGGACCAGAACCCCATGGCTCAAGCCATGGGTCTGCAAATGGTTCAGGTATTGCGCAAGCGTAGCGTCATAGTCCGGTGTGTAACGCCGCACGGCAGCCAGCTCCAGCTCACGGCTGAACACGTGGGCATGGCAGTCGATGCCGGTCATCGACGTAGTACAGGAATCAACCATGGTTCTCATCTATCAAAATTAAAGTGATCAGGCCCGGGCGCTCTCGCTGGCAGATGCCACGGCGGGCGCCGGTGACGCAGATGCCTCAAGGCTACGGCCGCGGGTTTCCGGCAGGCAAAGCGCCGCGAGCACAGCCACGCCGTAGGCGATGCCGGCGTCGATGCCGATGGCTGATCCCAGGGACATGGAATCGCTCATGTGCCCCACCAGGAACGGGAATACCGCCGACAGCACCCGGCCGAAGTTGTAGCAGAAACCGACGCCGGCACCGCGTACATCCGCCGGGTACAACTCGTTGAAGAACGCCCCGAGGCTGGCCGGAATGCCTGCTGCGAAAAAGCCGAGCGGAAAGCCCAGGAACAACATCTGCGTATTGCTCAGCGGCAGGAATACGTAGCACTGCACGGTCACCACACAGCACAGCGCGAACAACAGGATGTTCTTGCGCCGGCCGATGCGATCGATCAGCAAGCCACTGACGACACAACCGCACCAGAAGGCAAAGATGATCACCGCCAGGTAGCCGCCGGAATTGAGCACCGACAGGTTGCGCTCCGTCTTGAGGAAGGTCGGCAGCCAGGTCATCACCGCGTGATAACCGCCGTGGGCACCCAACCCGAGCAAACCGCCGAACAGCGTCACGCGAATCAGTTCCGGGCGAAAAATGCCGCCCAGGGACTTGAAGAAGCTCTGCGCAATTGCCTGTTCCTTTTGCAGGCGCTGGAAACTGTCCGGCTCCTCGACGTTACGCCGCACCCAGATGATCAGGAACGATGGCAGCAGGCCGACGATGAACATTATCCGCCAGGCCATGTCCTGCGGCACCAGGGAGTAGATCAGCGTAAAGACCCCGACAGCCAGCCCCCAACCCACCGCCCAGGCGCTCTGGACCGTGCCCATGACCTTGCCGCGGTATTTCGGGTTGATCGTCTCGGCCATCAGCACCGCACCGGCGGCCCACTCTCCGCCAATGCCAAAGCCCTGCAATGCCTTGACGATCAACAGTTGGTGGAAGCCCGTGACGAACGCGGACAGGAAGGTGAAGAACGAGAACCACAGGATCATCCATTGCAGCGTGCGCACCCGGCCATAACGGTCGGACAGCGTCCCGCCGACCCAGCCACCCAGGGCCGAGGTCACCAGCGTAACGCCGCTGATCAGCCCCGCATCGCCCTTGGACAAGGCGAACGCGGCGATCAACGCCGGTATCGCCAGGCCGAACATCTGGACTTCCAGCGCGTCGAGCGACCAGCCGCCAAAACACGCCCAAAATGTCTTGCGCTCCCGCGAAGTGATCTGGCGATACCAACTGAACATGATTCTTATCCTTATGAGTGGAACAAAAGGCAGCCGAGAGCGAACCGCGCCGCTACAGGGCCAGTCAGGAAAAACACACAGGGCAAGGGCAGCGGCGTTCGAGACGCCGCTAGCCCGCCGAAGTCAGCGGATTTCGACGCTGTAGCGGAAATGCTCGGCATGCCCGCGCGAACGGCGCCATTCCAGCGGGTTGCCGGCGTAATCGCGGGCCAGGCGCTCGATCACCACCACCGGGCTGTGGACCGGAACCTGCAACAACCGCGCATACACCTCGTTGACCGATTCGGCCGTGAGGGTTTCCTGCGCATAGGCAACCACCTGCCCGCAGATTTCCTCGTAGATGGGATAGAGCAACGGCCCTTTCTGGTTCAGGTCGATCTCCAGCAACGGCTGGAATCGGCCACGTGGCAGCCAGATTTCTTCGGCGAGCACCGGCTCGACTTCCAGCAGGCGCACCCGGACGATGCGGATCACCGGCGCATCGACCGGCAACCCCAAGGCCTGTGCGACCGCCGATGGCGCCGCCACCGGCTCGACAGACAGAATGCGACTCTCCGGAACCCGGCGTTCACCGGACGCCGACTGAAAGCGAAAGAAACGAAACAACGATGACTGGAACTGGGGACGACGAATGAAGGTGCCCCGCCCTTGCTGGCGCTCCAGGATGCCCTCGCTGACCAAAGCATCAATTGCCTTGCGCACGGTTCCGGTGGACAGCTGGTATTCGGCTGACAACGCCGCCTCGGTGGGAATCGCCTCCCCCGGACGCCAGCGATTATTGGCGATCTGCTCCGCCAACTGGTCACGCAAACGTTGATATAGCGGCAGGCGGGCGTCGCTGGACAGGGCGTTCATAGGACTATATTCACCTTGTTATCTAGTCATCTATATGAATTTGAGCTGAGTATTTGCTTCGCCCCGCCGTATTGTCAAGACGGGGCCTGATACTTTGCAGACCAACGGAAACAGCAAGCGCAGCGAATCAGTGCGTTGCGTGACGAGGCAATGCCAACGAAATCAGGGCAGCGAGCAACACGAATGCACTGGAAATCCACAGGCACGCCGCCAGCCCGTACCCCTGGTAGACCCAACCGGAAAGCAGCGTCCCGGCCAGCCGGCCGATGGCGTTGGACATGTAATAGAAACCCACGTCCAGCGACACGCCGTCCTCCTTGGCGTACGACACGATCAGATAACTGTGCAGGGAAGAATTCACCGCGAACAGCACGCCAAAGACCATCAGCCCGCCCAACAGCATCGCCTGTTGTGACAGCCCCAGGGCCATCGCCGCTGGCAAGCCCGCCAACGCCAGCGCCCAGAGGAACGCGGCGCGTCCATCCGGCACCTGCCCGCGTTTCTTGCCGGTGATGTTCGGCGCCAGGAATTGCACGATGCCGTAGCCGATGACCCACGCGGCGAGAAATCCGCCCACGGTCGAGAAATTCCAGCCGTAGACACTGCTCAGGTAGACCGGCAGGGCCACCACGAACCAGACATCCCGGGCGCCGAACAGGAACATTCTCGCGGCCGACAAAATATTGATCGCCCGGCTCTTGGAAAGGATGTCGCGAAATCTGGGCTTGGCCTTGGCCTTGCCCAGGTCCTTCTTCAGCAGGATCAGGCTACCGCCCCAGATCAGTGCCAACACGACAGCCATCGCCAACAATGCGCCCTGGAAACCGATCCATGCGAGCAACGCCCCGCCGAGGAAAAAGCCGACGCCCTTGAGCGCGTTCTTCGAGCCGGTGAGGATCGCTATCCAGCGATAAAGCCTGCCCTGTTCACCGTCAGGCACCAGGAGCTTGATGGAACTCTTGGCGCTCATCTTGTTCAGGTCCTTGGCGATTCCCGAAAGCGCCTGGGCCATCATCACCCAGGCGATGGTCAGCCAGGCGGACGGAACGGTCAGCATCAGCAGCGCCACCACTTGCAGGCCCAAGCCGATATTCATCGTCCGATTCAGGCCCAGCCGGGCACCGAGATAGCCGCCCAGCAGGTTGGTGATCACGCCGAAGAGTTCGTAGAACAGGAACAGCGCGGCAATCTGCAACGGGCTGTAGCCCAACGCGTGGAAGTGCAACACCACCAGCATGCGCAGGGCGCCGTCGGTCAGGGTAAAAGCCCAGTAATTACCGGTGACGAGCAGGTACTGTCGCACTTGCGGCGCTATGGCTGACAAGGCACTCATCACGATTCCTCAGCCGGCCAGGCCAACCATCCGGGCCAGTTCGACGGTGCGGTTGGCGTAGCCCCATTCGTTGTCGTACCAGGCATAAAGCTTGACCTGGGTGCCGTTGACAACCAGGGTCGACAGCGCATCGATGATCGACGAGCGCGGATCGGTGCGGTAGTCGATGGACACCAGAGGGCGCTCCTCGAAACCGAGGATGTCCTTGAGCTCGTGCTCGGCTGCGTCCTTGAGAAAACGGTTCACTTGCTCCACCGTGGTGGCTCGCTCGACCTCGAACACGCAATCGGTCAGCGACGCATTGGCCAACGGCACCCGCACGGCGTGGCCATTGAGGCGCCCGCGCAGCTCGGGAAAGATTTCGGCGATGGCGGTGGCCGATCCGGTGCTGGTGGGAATCAAACTCATACCCGACGCCCGGGCGCGACGCAGGTCCTTGTGCGGCTGGTCGAGGATGCTCTGGGTATTGGTCAGGTCATGAATGGTGGTGATCGAGCCGTGACGGATGCCGAGCTTCTCGTGGATTACCTTGACCACGGGTGCCAGGCAGTTGGTGGTGCAGGAAGCCGCCGTCACGATGCGATGCCGGTCCGGCTCGAACTGCTGGTGATTGACCCCCATGACGATATTCAAGGCGCCCTGCTCTTTCACCGGGGCACTGACCACCACGCGCTTCACGCCCTGATCGAGATACGCCTGGAGCACCGCGACCGTCTTCATCTTGCCGCTGGCCTCGATCACCACATCGCAGCCCGACCAGTCGGTGTCGTCAATCGCTTTGTTGGCTGTGACCTTGATGCGCTGCCCCTCGATGATCATGCTGGCGCCATCGGCGTCGGCCTGGCGGTTCCAGCGGCCGTGCACCGAATCGAAGTTCAACAGATGCGCATGGGTCGCCGCGTCGCCCGCCGGATCGTTGACCTGCACGAACTGGAATTCCGGCCAGCCCCAGGCCGCACGCAAGGCGAGGCGACCGATGCGTCCGAAACCGTTGATGCCTACTTTGATCGTCATTTTGAAGGGGCCGTCTATTGGGGTTCAGTCGAATATATGTGTTTGCGAATACAAGAGGAAATCGAAAGTGGCGCCCCCCCGTGGCGAGGGAGCTTGCTCCCTCGCCACGGAGTCCGTTGTTATTTCAGAAGGGAGAGTGTTCCGATCACGCTCTCGTAGTACAGTCTGCACCCGATATCAGCCCCAATTTGAACGACATCAGGTGTCCGGGGAATTTTGCTTGAACAGACCCGTGCCTCATGTTCTTCGTCAGCCGAAGCGGTAACAGCATGATTGAAATCACCGAAGTCTCCATTGCCCAGCTCCGGGCTGCGCTGGAATCCGGCCAGACCACGGCGGTCGAGCTGGTCCAGGCCTATCTCGCCCGGATCGACGCCTATGACGGTCCCGACACGCCTACCGCCCTCAACGCGGTGGTGGTTCGCAACCCTTCTGCGCTGGACGAGGCCAAGGCGTCCGATGCCCGGCGGGCCAAAGGCCAGACTCTGGGCCCCCTCGATGGCATTCCTTATACCGCCAAGGACAGTTATCTGGTGAAGGGGCTGACCGCTGCGTCTGGAAGCCCGGCCTTCAAGGACCTGGTTGCCCATCGCGACGCCTTCACTATCGAACGCCTGCGTGCCGCCGGGGCGATCTGCCTGGGCAAGACCAATATGCCGCCGATGGCGAACGGCGGCATGCAGCGCGGTGTTTATGGCCGCGCCGAAAGCCCTTATAACGCGGATTACCTCACCGCGCCTTTTGCCTCCGGTTCGTCGAACGGCGCGGGCACTGCCACCGCTGCCAGTTTCGCCGCCTTCGGCCTTGCTGAAGAAACCTGGTCCAGCGGACGCGGCCCGGCCTCCAACAATGGCTTGTGTGCCTACACGCCCTCACGCGGAGTGATCTCGGTGCGCGGCAACTGGCCGTTGACGCCGACGATGGACGTTGTGGTGCCCTATGCGAGGACCATGGCCGACCTGCTGGAAGTGCTCGACGTGGTGGTGGCGAACGACCCCGACCCTCGTGGCGACCTGTGGCGCCTGCAACCCTGGGTGCCGATTCCGTCCGTCGATTCGGTCCGTCCCGCCTCGTACCCGAGCCTTGCCGCCAAACCCGAAGCGCTGGCCGGCATCCGTTTCGGCGTGCCGCGCATGTACATCAATGCCGACCCCGAGGCCGGCACCGCTGAAAAGCCAGGCATTGGCGGCCCGACCGGGCAACGGATCATCACTCGCCCGTCGGTGATTGCCCTCTGGGAAGCCGCGCGCAAAGCCTTGGAGGCCCAGGGCGCCGAAGTGGTCGAGGTGGATTTCCCGCTGGTATCCAACTGCGAGGGCGATCGTCCTGGCGCGCCGACGGTGTTCACCCGCGGCCTGGTGTCCAAGGAGTTCCTGCACCATGAACTCTGGGACCTGTCGGCCTGGGCGTTCGACGATTTCCTGCGGGCCAACGGCGATCCGAAACTCAATCGCCTGGCCGACGTCGACGGACCGCTGATTTTCCCTCACGACCCGGGCACCCTGCCTAATCGCGAGGATGATCTTGCCGCCGGCATGGACGAATACGTGAAGATGGCCCAGCGCGGCATCACGCCGTGGGATCAGATCCCGACGTTGCCCGATGGCTTGCGCGGCCTCGAAGAGACACGCCGGATCGATCTTGAAGACTGGATGGAGCGGCTCGGGCTGGATGCGGTGATCTTCCCTACCGTGGCGGACGTCGGGCCCGCCGACGCGGACGTCAACCCGGAGTCAGCCGACATTGCCTGGAGCAATGGCGTATGGGTCGCCAACGGCAACCTCGCCATCCGCCACCTCGGCGTGCCAACCGTCACCGTGCCGATGGGCGTCATGGCGGACATCGGCATGCCGGTCGGGCTGACGTTCGCGGGCCGTGCCTATGACGATTCGAAACTGCTGCAACTGGCCTCGGCATTCGAGTCGACGGGCTCGAAACGGATGATCCCGCCGCGGACTCCGCCGTTGTCTGGTGACCATCCACGCGCCTGATCGCGGCGGGTACATGAAACAGAAAAGCAGGCCCACCGCTTCAATAGCTGTGAGGCCTGCGTCATCAGCGCCTGCTGCTGGCTAATCGAACCTGCCCACCGCAAGCCGACCCGTCTCGGGCCGCGCGTAGAGATACCCCTGCATCAGCTCGATGCCCAACTCCAGCAGCGTCGCGCTTTCTTCTCGCGTCTCGACGCCCTCGGCGATGACGGTAATCCCCAGCCGGCCGGCGACCAGGATGATCCCCTCGACAATCGCGCGCCTGACCGGATCCTGGTCGATGCCTCGGGTCAACGCCATGTCGATCTTCAGCACCTGGGGCTGGAACAGCGCCAGCAGATTGAGCCCCGAGTAGCCAGAACCGAAATCATCGATTGCGGTAGTGAAGCCCTGGCGTTCGTATTCCAGGAAGATCGACTTGAGGTGCTCGGGGTCGTCCACCCTTTCGCCTTCCGTGACCTCGAACATGAGCCTGTCCGGCGGAAAGCGGCTTTGACGCGCAGCCTCCAATGTCGCCCGTATACAGGTCTCGGCCCGGTACACGGCGTTGGGCAGGAAGTTGATGCTGAGCAGGCAATCGGGGATGTCGAGGATACCCAGCCTGGCAGCCTCCTCGATCGCTTTCACTCGGCAGGCCTGGTCGAACCGGTAGCGGTTGCCGTCATTCACAAGCCCGAGGATATAACCTGCGGATTCGCCGTTCACGCCTCTGACCAGTGCCTCATAGGCAAAGGCCGTGCGCGTGCGGACATTGAAGATCGGTTGGAACGCCATGGTGAAATCAAATCCCAACGCCGAATGGTCGCGACACTCGGCGCAACCAAGGGATTTGAACGTTTGAGGAGAAGAAGATGCGGTCATATCAGTGTTCCGTCGCGGCAGCGGGTGTCCCTGTGTTGCAGAAACTATAGGCAATCTCCCTTGAATCGGCACGGGTCGCGCTTTCTGGAGTGCGGTCGGGCCCGCGTTACGCAATTAACAACGTTTAACTCGCCCTTGCGCGCGACCTCACCAAGAATGGCGCTCTGCCCAGGCCTTGGTTCACACGGAAAAGACGCATGTCGCCCGCATTCACAAACATGATTGTCCCCGGGCCAGCACCGGTCGCCCTGAAGCCGATCTGGCTGCTGGCTTTGCTAGCGGGAAGCGCACCCGCGCTGGCAGGACAAACCGCCGAGGGTTTCTTGCAAGGGGCAACATTTGAGGTGTTGAGCCGCAACTTCTACCTCAACAATGACTACCGGTCCCCGACCCCGGCGGGCAAGAGCTACAAGGCGGAATGGGCCCAGGGCTTCATCGCCACGTTCGAGTCCGGCTTCACGCCCGGCATCGTCGGTGCAGGTATCGACGCCCATGGGTTCGTCGGTTTGAAACTGGACGGCGGCAAGGGCCACTCGGGGACGGGACTGCTGCCGCTGGACGACGACGGGCGCAGTGAGGACGAATACTCCAGCGCCGGCGCTGCGCTGAAATTCAACACCTCGCGAACCACCCTGGCGCTCGGCGAAATGACCGTGGCGACACCAGTATTCGATACGGCTGACAAGCGCCTGCAACCGGAATACGCCAGCGGCGTGTGGCTGTCGAGCCACGAATTCGATGAGGTCGATGTGCAGGCGGGTCATTTCAACGCCTTCAAAAATCAGGATGCCTCCACCGCCAAAGGTGATTTCTCCGGTTATGGCGCAAGTACCCGCCACGGCAGTATCGACTTCATCGGCGCCGACCTGTTCAGCGGCCGCACGGTGGGCGGCGCGCTCTATGCTTCCGAGCTGAGCGACACCTGGCGCCAGTACTACGGCAATGTGCATTCGACGCTGGGCCAGCTGTTCCTCGACGGTAACGTCTACTACACCCGCGACCATGGCCAGGCCAGCGCAGGCGCCATCGACAACACGGCTTTCAGCCTGTCCGGCAAATATCGACATGAAGCCCAGGCACTCACCTTGGCGTATCAGAAAATCAACGGCGACACGCCTTTCGATTTCGTCGGTGGCGACTCCATCTACCTCGCCAACTCGATCAAATACGCTGATTTCAATGGCCCGGGCGAGCGCTCCTGGCAAGCTCGCTATGACCTTGATCTGGGCACCTTGGGCATCCCCGGCTTGAGTTTCATGGCCCGCTATGTAACCGGCAACGGGATAGATGGCAGCCATGCGCCAAGGGGCGGCGCCTACAACCCGTTCGACAGCGACACCGGAACCTACAGCCCGCAGCAGGGGGACGGCGGCCGTCATTGGGAGCGCGACCTGGACCTGCATTACGTCGTGCAATCAGGGCCGGCCAAGGACCTGTCGCTGCAACTGTCCCACGTCACCCACCGCGCCAACAGCGCCCAGGCCGGCGATGACATTGACAGGCTGTACGTCGTCATCCAGTACCCGCTGAAGCTCGGGCCGTTCTGAAGCCCCTCTGTGGGAGCGAGCCTGCTCGCGAAAAGGCCGGCACATCCGACATCTTCATCGACTGACTTGCCGCCATCACGAGCAAGCTCGCTCCCACAATGATTTCCAGCGGACATAAAATTCACATGCACTGCAGAACCCATGTGGGAGCGAGCAGGCTCGCTCCCACAATGATTTCCAGCGGACATAAAATTCACGTGCACTGCAGAACCCATGTGGGAGCGAGCCTGCTCGCGAAGGGGGCCGGTACATCCGACATCTTCATCAACTGACTTGCCGCCATCGCGAGCAGGCTCGCTCCCACAATGATTTCCAGCGGACATAAAATTCACGTGCACTGCAGAACCCATGTGGGAGCGAGCCTGCTCGCGAAAAGGCCGGTACGTCCGACATCTTCATCAACTGACTTGCCGCCATCGCAAGCAAGCTCGCTCCCACAATGATTTCCAGCGGACATAAAATTCATATGCACTGCAGAACCCATGTGGGAGCGAGCTTGCTCGCGAAGGGGCCGGTACGTCCGATATCTTTATCAACTGACTTGCCGCCATCGCGAGCAGGCTCGCTCCCACAATGATTTCCAGCGGACATAAAATTCAGGTGCACTGCAGAACCCATGTGGGAGCGAGCCTGCTCGCGAAGCGGCCGCTACATCCGACACCTTCACCATCTGACTTGCCGCCATCGCGAGCAGGCTCGCTCCCACAATGATTTCCAGCGGACATAAAATGCACGTGCACTGCGGAACACATGTGGGAGCGAGCTTGCTCGCGCAGCATTGAGCAGATGCTCGGCAATGTATCGACCAAAACCAGTGGAACAGCCGGTGACCAGCCAGGTTTTACGATTGTTCATGACGGTTCTCCTCTGTTGGCTCAGCCAGCGGTGACAGTCATGCCGCCATCAGCCATGACCACCGAGCCGACCATGAAGCTGGCGCGGTCCGAGGCCAGGAAGGCGACCACCTCGGCGATTTCTTCAGGTTGGGCGGCCCGGCCGATGGGGGCGGCTTCGCCGTGCTGGGCGAGAAACTGCGGGCCGTCCTCGACCACGTCATTGAGGATATTGGTGACCACATCGCCAACGCCGACCGCATTGACTCGGATGCCATGCTCGATGGCTTCCAGCGCCAGCGTGCGGGTCAACTGCGCCAGGGCGCCCTTGGACGCGGTGTAGGCGGCGATGGTCGGGAAAGCGAAATAGGATGCATAGGAGGCGATGTTGACGATGGCCCCGGACTTGTTGGGCATCATCGCCTTGACCGCTTCGCGTGAGTGCAGGAACGCCGCGGTGGCGTTGACGGCCTGGATGCGTTCCCAATCCTGGCGCGTCATGTCGACCACCAGTTTGTTGATGATGATGCCGGCGTTATTGACCAGGATGTCCAACCGGCCGAACTGCTCGACCGCCAGGCCCACCGCGCGCTCGGCGGCGCCGTCCTCGGTAATGTCAGCCACCAGCGGCACCAGTCCCGGGCGGGCCAGCTCGTTGACGGCGGGGTTGATGTCCTCGGCGATCACCTTGGCGCCACGGGCATGCAGCAACAGGGAAATGGCCTTGCCGATACCGCTGGCGGCGCCGGTGACCAGGGCGACCTTGCCTTCGACTTCGTGGGGAATGTTGTGTTTGATATCGCTCATGGTAACTCTCCTCGTTGACCGACCGACGAGACATTCGCCGGTGCGCTGTCGTGATTGACGGCTTCACTGTCGCGCAACGAGGGTTACCGGGCTTTGGTGATGTTGCGGGGACTGTCGGGGTTTTGCGCGAACGTGCAAAACCGGCGGGATTACCCGGGACGGCAGCGCGTCCCGGGCATCGGGTTCATGGCTTGCGAGTCACCCGCCACACGGTGTTCGCCAGGTCATCGGCGATGATCAACGCACCGCGCGGATCAACGGTCACACCCACGGGCCGCCCACGGGTCTTGCCATCGTCGCCGCGGAAACCCGTGGCGAAGTCCACCGGCTCACCAGCGGGACGACCGTTGCGAAACGGCACAAAAATGACCTTGTAGCCCACCGGCTGGTCGCGGTTCCAACTGCCGTGCTCACCCACGAAGGCGCCTTCGGCAAATTGCTCGCCCATGGCCGGGATGGAGAAATCGACACCGAGTGCCGCGACGTGGGACCCGAGGCTGTAGTCGGGTTTGACCGCAGCGGCGACTTTTTGCGGATCCTGCGGTTGTGCGCGCGGATCGACGTTCTGCCCCCAATAGCTATAGGGCCAGCCATAAAACGCACCTTCGCGCACCGATGTCAGGTAATCCGGCACCAGGTCGGGACCCAACTCGTCGCGCTCGTTGACCACCGCCCACAACTGTCCGGAGCCAGGCTCGACCTTCAACGCCGTCGGGTTGCGCAGACCGGTCGCATAGGGTTTGTGGGCGCCTGTCTCGGCATCGATCTGCCAGACCATGGCCCGGTCGATTTCGACTTCCATGCCGCGCTCGGTGACGTTGCTGTTCGAACCGATGCCCACGTACAGCGAGCGTCCGTCGGGACTGATGGCCAGCGCCTTGGTCCAGTGGTGGTTGATCTCGGACGGCAGGTCTGTGACTTTCGTGGGTGACCCGCTGGCCTTGGTCTGGCCCTCTTCATAATCGAAGCGCACCAGTGCGTCCTGGTTGGCGACGTACAGCTTGCCGTCGGCAAACGCCAGGCCATAGGGTGCGTTGAGGTTTTCGGCGAAGACCGTCTTGAGCTCGTAGGTGCCGTCACCGTCAGCGTCGCGCAACAGCGTCAGGCGATTGCCGCCCTTGACCTGGGTGTTGCCCTTGGCCTTGATGACACTGGCGATGACGTCCTTGGGCTTGAGCTTCGCAGCGTTTCCGCCACGGCCTTCGGCCACCAGGATATCGCCGTTGGGCAGTACCAGGGTCTGGCGCGGAATCTTCAGGTCGGTGGCGATAGCGGTGATGTCGTAGCCTTGCGGCACCGTCGGTTTCTGCTCGCCCCAGGGCACCGGCTCGGCGATTTTCATGCTGGGCAACAACCCGCGCTGGGGCTCCGGCAATTTGGGGTCCGGACCGCGTGCCTGAGTGGCGTCCCCTTCTCCTCCGCAGGCGCTCAGCAACAACGTCATGCTCAAGGCTGTCAATGCGATGCGCGGTTTCATTGCTCACCTCCGGAACGCAGATTGGTCAGCCCGACCCACGCCGCAGCGCAGGCCAACACGGTTACGACGACCGACAGAACCAGGCCCTGGGGCATGATGGCCCAGGCGTCCTTGGCATGTTCGAAGGCATTGATCAGCCCGAGTACCCAGGTCACCAGCAATAGCAGGAAATACACCACCGGACGCCCGCCCTTGCGCTCCGCACGGATCAGATTGACCAGCGCAAACAGCAATGCCAACCCACAGAACAGCAGTCCGCCGGCAATCAGCCAGGAGGCGAAATTGCTCCATTGGATCTGGTAGGTCTTGTAGTACGCGATGTCACTGAGCAGCGCCCCGAGAAACAACGGAACGGTGCCGGCGAGCAGGACCGCGTGAAGCGGACCTGGCGTGCTTCGGTAGAGGGGATGGGTGGTAACGGTCATGACAGCTCCTTATCGTTCAGCGTCCCGTGGCGGATTCCGTGAGATCCGGGCCGTCGGGGTCGCGTTGATTAACGCCTAGGGAAATGATCGTGCCGCCAAAGCGATAGTTCCGATTTTTCGCTTGGGATAAGGCGGCAGTTCCCAGCGTTTTCATGACAAGGAGTACGGGGCATGCCGATACAAACCGTGGCGAGGGAGCTTGCTCCCGCTGGGCTGCGTAGCGGCCCCAAGCCCTATCACCGAGGTGTGCCAGGCTGATCCCGAACAGGCTTTTTGGGATTGCTGCGCAATCCAGCGGGAGCAAGCTCCCTCGCCACGGGGGACCGGTGTTGGAGATGGTTCGTGTTAAACCCGCACCATCAGGGCCTCGTCCGCATCCGCCGCGCCATGCAGCAACTCGATCAGCCAATCGATGAACACCCTCACCCTCGGCGACAGCTGTCGATGAGGCGGGTAGACCACTGAAATCGGCCATGACGGCACCGGATGACCGCTCAATACCTCGACCAACCGCCCCTCGGCGAGTTGCCGTTGCACGTGGTAACGCGGCGCCTGGATCAGGCCGAATCCCGCCTCGCAAGCCGTTACGTAGCCGTCAGCGTTGTTGACGGTCAGCTCGGATGACATTTGCAACTCTCGGACCTGCCCTGCCACTTCGAATTCGAACGGGAAATAACGACCGTTACCGGACGCGAAACCGATGGCGCGGTGCTCTGCCAGGTCCTCCAGCGCCACAGGCGTACCTGAACGGGCCAGGTAGCCAGGGCTGGCGCAAGTCACTTGGCACAACCGCACGATCGGTCTCGCAACCAGCGCCTGGTCGCTGATGACGCCGGCCCGGATGGCGCAATCGACGCCTTCACGCTGCAGATGAACCAACCGGTCATGAAACCCCAGGTCCAGTTTCAATTGCGGATAGCGCCGATAGAAGTCCGCCAGGTTCGGCACGATCCATGTGCAGCCGAAGGCGATGGGCATGTCAACGCGCAGGGTGCCGCGAGGTTGGCTGCGTTGCGCGGACAGCGAGGTTTCCAGGTCATCCAGTTCATCGAGCAACTGACCGCAGCGCTGGTAATAGGCTTCGCCATCCAGGGTTGCGCGCACCTGCCGCGTGGTGCGCTGTAGCAGTTGCACCCCCAGATGCCCCTCCAGTTGCTGGATCAACAGGCTGACGGTAGCCCGGGGCAAACCCAGATCGTCGGCCGCCTTGCCGAAACCGCCCAGTTCGACGATGCGCCGGAACACCTGCATAGCCTGTAATCGATCCATGGTTCTACTCACTATTCAGAAATCGCGAATAGTTAAACCAAAAACAGCGGCTTTATCCAGAAAACCGTTTTACGGAGACTGATCGCGTCACTTCAACCCAAAGGAACAACCTCATGATCACTCGTCAACTTGGCCATCAAGGTCCACACGTCAGCGCCATCGGCCTGGGCTGCATGGGCATGTCGGATTTCTACACCACGGGCACCGACGAGCGCGAATCCATCGCCACGCTCCACCGCGCCGTCGAGCTGGGCGTGACCCTGTTCGACACGGCCGACATGTACGGCCCGCACACCAACGAAGAACTGCTCGGACGCGCCTTGCGCGGCAAGCGTGAAGGTATCTATCTGGCGAGCAAGTTCGGCCTGGTGCGCAGCGATGATCCGCATGCCCGGGGCGTCAATGGTCACCCCGAATACGTTCGGCAGTCGATCGACGGCAGCCTCAAGCGCCTGGGTACCGATTACCTCGACCTCTACTATCAGCATCGCATCGACCCACAGGTACCCGTCGAAGAAACCATCGGCGCCATGGCCGAGCTGGTCAAGGCCGGCAAGGTCCGCCACATCGGGATTTCGGAGGCCAGCGCCGAGACCATCCAGCGGGCCCATGCCGTGCATCCGTTGGCAGCGGTGCAAAGCGAATACTCGCTGTGGTCCAGGGAGCCGGAACACAACGGCGTGCTCGACACGTGCCGACGCCTGGGGATCGCTTTTGTCGCTTACAGCCCCTTGGGCCGCGGCTTCCTGACGGGCGAGCTGAAGACTCCGGACGATTTTGCCGAAGACGACTACCGCCGCTTCAACCCGCGTTTCCTGGCCGACAACTTCCAGCGCAACCTGGCCTTGGTCGAACGGGTCAAGGCGTTGGCTGAGCAGAAGCAGATCAGCGCCTCGCAACTGGCCTTGGGCTGGGTCCTGGCCCAGGGCAGCAATGTGATCCCGATCCCGGGCACCAAGCAGCGAAAGTACTTGGAAACCAACGTCGCTGCCGCCAGCGTGTTCCTGAGCGCCGAGGAGCTGGCTCAGCTGGATGCGATTTTCGGCGCCCGAGGCGCGGTGGCAGGCGAACGCTACAGCGCCGAGGTGATGACCTTGCTCGACGGCTGATCAGGCCGGGCTTTTTACCAGCAACGGCACCGGGGACATTCGTCCCCCGTGCCACCCCGGCACGTTTTCGATCCGATTCTTGACCAGCGGCGGCAAATCCCGCTGCGATATTCTGGCTTACTGCGAATCCTCTGCTATAGCTTAAGCCCTTCACTTCATGCATGTGGGGCAAGGGAATGTCAGTCGCCAAGAAGATGAGTGTGAGCCAGCTGACCATGCTGACCGCCGTCAACATGCTGGGGTCCGGCATCATATTGCTTCCGACCAAGCTCGCCGAAGTCGGCGGCATCTCCATCTTGTCCTGGCTGATCACCGCCACGGGCTCGCTGGCATTGGCCTACGCGTTCGCCCGCTGCGGCATGCTCAGCCGCAAGACCGGCGGCATGGGCGGTTACGCCGAATATACCTTTGGCAAATCCGGCAACTACATCACCAACTATACCTACGGCCTTTCGCTGTTGATTGCCAACGTGGCGATCAGCATTACCGCGGTCGGCTATATCCAGACGTTGTTCGAGATCAAGCTCGATTCCCTGCAAGTCGGCCTGGCGACCATCGCGCTGCTGTGGCTGACCACCTTCGCCAATTTCGGCGGCGCAGGCATCACCGGCAAGATCGGCGCCGTGACGGTGTGGGGAGTCATTGCCCCGGTGGTGCTGGTTTCCACCGTCGGTTGGTTCTGGTTCGACAGCAGCGTTTATGCCGCCGGCTGGAACCCTCACGACAAGACCTGGTACGAAGCGGCAGGCGCTTCGGTGGCGATCACGCTCTGGGCATTCCTCGGGCTCGAATCGGCCTGCGCCAACGGTGACGCGGTGGAAAATCCCGAGAAGAACGTGCCGATCGCGGTCCTCGGCGGGACCCTTGGTGCCGCAGTGATCTACATTGTTTCCACCAACGTCATCGCCGGCATCGTCGACAACGCCGAGCTGGTCTCCTCCACCGCGCCGTTCGGCCTGGTGTTCGCCAAGATGTTCACGCCGCTGGTGGGTGACATCGTCATGGGCCTGATGGTGCTGGCCTGCATCGGCTCGTTGCTCGGCTGGCAATTCACCGTGGCACAGGTCTTCAAGAGTTCGGCGGATACCGGCTATTTCCTGCCGATCTTCGCCAAGGCCAACAAGCATGGCGTGCCGATCATCAGCATGCTGATCCTGCTGGCGATGCAGACAACCATGGCACTGCTGACCATCAGCCCGGACCTGGCCAAGCAGTTCGATACGCTGGTGAACCTCGCCGTGGTCACTAACCTGGTGCCCTACATCCTCTCCATGGCAACACTGGTGACCCTGCAAAAAATTTCCAACGTCCCGGCCAACAAGGCCCTGGTCACCAACATCGTCGCGGGCGTCGCGGCGGCCTACAGCTACCTCGCGCTCTACAGCTCAGGCGAACAGGCGCTGATGCTCGGCGGCGTGGCGGTCATCGTCGGCTACACGCTGTTCGGTTACGTCAACACCCGCCTGATCCGCCTGGAGGCCATGAACAACAGCGTACCGACCCAGACCGTCGCGGCGCAGCACATCGTTGGCGAGCCCATTCCCGTCAACCACCTGAAGGCAGCTAACCTGGAGCCCTTGCCATGACGGAACATCGAAATCTGTTGGGGATGCTGGCCTTGCTGGTCTCCAATGCGCCCGACAAACGCAGCGTATTCGGTCGTGCCCTGATCCAGCTGATCAGCGACGTGGAGGACCGCGCCGTGAGCGTGCTGACCTCCGAAACCCTGAGTGATGCCAAGTCGATCCTGAGTTCCGACCCGGCCATCCAATGCGTGTTGCTCAGTTGGGAAATCGACACCAGCGACGACCACCGCGAATGCATCGACCTGCTCACCGCGCTACGCGAGCGCAACACCCGCGTACCAGTGTTCCTGATCAGTGATCGCAGCACGGCGTCCAATGTGCCGTTGATCGTCATGCAACATGCCGATGACTTCATCTGGCTGCCTGAAGACACCAGCCGTTTCCTCAGCGGGCGGATACTGGCGGCTATCGAGCGCTATCGCCAGGCAGTGCTGCCGCCGATGTTCGGCGCGCTGCTGAAGTTTGCCCGCAGCTACGAATATTCCTGGCACACACCGGGCCATGCGGGCGGCACGGCGTTCTTGAAAAGCACCGCCGGCCGGGCATTCTATGAATTTTTCGGGGAGAACCTGCTGCGTTCGGACCTTTCGATTTCCGTCGGCGAGCTGGGTTCCTTGCTCGACCACAGCGGCCCCATCGGACAGGGCGAGCGTTATGCCGCCAAAGTGTTCGGCGCGCACCGCACCTATTACGTCACCAACGGCTCATCGATGTCCAACCGCGTCATCCTGATGGCCAGTGTGACCCGTGACCAGATCGCATTGTGCGACCGCAACTGCCACAAATCCGCCGAGCATGCGATGACCCTCTCCGGGGCCATTCCGACCTACCTGGTGCCGACCCGCAACCGCTTCGGCATCATCGGCCCGATCCTGCCGCGGACCCTCAGCGCCGAGGGGGTGAAGGCCGCCATCGCAAGCAACCCGCTGGTCAAGAGTCACATCGACCCGACGCCGGTGCATGCGATCATCACCAACTCCACCTATGACGGCCTGACCTACAACGTCACTCGCGTCGAAGAGTTGTTGGGGCAAAGCGTCGACCGCCTGCATTTCGACGAAGCCTGGTATGGCTACGCGCGTTTTAATCCGCTGTACAAGGATCGCTTTGCGATGCATGGCAGCCCGGACGATCACGACCCGTCGAAACCGACCGTGTTCGCCACCCAGTCCACGCATAAGCTGTTGGCGGCGCTGTCCCAGGCCTCGATGATCCATGTGCGCAACGGCCGCAATCCGATCCCCCACGGGCGCTTCAACGAGTCGTACATGATGCACGCCTCGACTTCGCCGAATTACGCAATCATGGCCTCCTGCGACGTCAGCTCGGCGATGATGGAGGCGCCCAGCGGGCAGATCCTCACCAGCGAGGCGATCGAGGAAGCCATCGCTTTCCGTCAGGTCATCTCGCATATGCAGAACGAAATGCGCAGCCATGACGACTGGTTCTTTTCCTGCTGGCAGCCGCCGTCAGTGCAGGTCGACGGGTTGTCGATTGCGTTCCACGAAGTCGACCCGGCCAGGCTCAAGGTCGATCCAGGCTGCTGGGTCCTGCACCCCAATGAGGTCTGGCACGGCTTCGGTGACATTGAAGACGGCTACTGCATGCTCGACCCGATCAAGGTCTCGATCCTCAGCCCCGGGATGGGCGACGACGGCAACCTGCTGGACTTTGGTATTCCGGCGTGTGTGCTCAGTGCCTACCTGGGCACGCAAGGCATCGTGGTGGAAAAGACCACCGACTTCACCATCCTGTTCCTGTTTTCCATCGGCATCACCAAGGGCAAGTGGGGCACGCTGGTCAACGCGCTGCTCGACTTCAAGCGCGACTACGACGCCAACCTGGAACTGGAACTCTGCCTGCCCGACCTGTTGAGCGCCAACCAGCAACGTTATTCCGGCATGGGGCTCAAGGACCTCGCCGAAGAAATTTTCGCCGCCATGAAACAAACCAGGACCACTGCCGCCATGGCCCAGGCGTTCGGCACACTGCCTGAGGCGCACTTCAGCCCGGTGGAGGCGTACGAGAAACTGGTCAAGAACGAGATCGAGCAAGTCACCCTCGAAGAAGCGGCCGGACGCATCGCCGCGACGGGTATCGTGCCGTATCCACCAGGAATTCCCTTGCTGATGCCGGGAGAAAACGCAGGGCCTTCGGAAGGACCGGTGCTGACCTACCTCAAGGCGCTGGAAAGCTTTGACCGATCGTTCCCCGGGTTCACCCATGACACCCATGGAATTGAAAGCGAAGCGGGCACTTATCGATTGCTGGTGCTGAAACAGTAGCTCAAGCCGGGATGAGTCCGGCCTCCTGGTAGCTGAGGATCAGTTCATCGAACAGGCTGATGTCGAGCCGCGTCCGGGCGATCAACTGGGCACCGGCGACAGCGGTGTAAATGGCCAGGGCGCGGCGTTCACACTTTTCCACGCTGCCCGTGCCGGCGGCTGCCAGCACCTCGGCCAGCCACGCCACGTTGGCGTCGGCGAAGGCCTTGACCTCACGCTTCACCGGCTCAGGCAAGTCTTCGTGTTCGGCCGCCATGAAGCTGGACAGGCAGAGTCTGTTGCCGTCTTCCAGTGACTTGCGAAAGATCGAGGGGTACAGCCGCAAGCAACCATGTGGGTCGGGGTTCTCCTCACGGATCGTCTTCAGAACGGCGACCGCGTCCTGCCAGTAGCGTTCAGCTACCGCCGCGCCCAGATCGGCCTTGCTGGGGAAGTGGTAGTAGATACTCGCGTTCTTGATCCCCACCGCTTCGGCAATGCTTCGAAAGTTGATTCCGCTGTAGCCATGGGTCTGCGCAGCGCTTTTAGCGGCTGCCAGGATGGCTTCCCGAGCGTTTTCGCTCACGTCCCGTTCCTCATTCTGAATGGCTGAAACCTGGCTGATTGTACCCGCAGCCAGTTTACCTGCCAAGTGACAGGTAGGGGTTGACAGCCGAAGGATAGTCGCCCAATCTTTTACCTACCAATTGACAGGCAGGTAACTTGATCATGACTCTTCTCCACTCCCACCACGACGTTTCCGAACTCCCAATGATGAAAATCCATGACTGGTTTGACGGCCCCTATCCGGCGCGAGTACGCATCGCCCTGGCAGAGAAAGGTCTACTCTCGAAAACCGAATTCGTCTCGGTCAATCTATGGACAGGGGAACACAAGAAGCCGGCGTTCCTCGCGATCAATTATTCGGGAACGCTGCCGGTATTGGAGCTGGAAGACGGCACGCTCATCGCCGAATGCACGGCGATCACGCAGTACCTGGACGCCCTGGTTGGCCCCCCTGCCCTGATCGGTGAAACGCCTTTGGAGAAAGGCCTGATCCAGATGATGACCAAGCGCGCCGAAATAGAATTCCTCGATGCGGTCAGCGTGTACTTCCACCATGCGACGCCGGGGCTAGGGCCGGAAGTCGAGTTGTACCAGAACGCTGAGTGGGGCATGCGCATGCGCGACAAGGCGGTCAGGGGCATGCGTTATTTCAACGACCTGCTGAGCCAACGCCCGTTTGTTGCAGGCGAGCGTTTTTCGATGGCAGACATCGCGGTACTGGGCGGCATGATCTTCGCCTCGCTGGTCAAGTTGCCAGTGCCCGAGGAATGCCAGGCGTTGCTGGCATGGCATTCGAAGATGCAGGCAAGACCCAGCGTCCAGCAATGGCGAGCGATGGTCGAGCGCGGTGCAGCGCAACGTTGAAGTAAAAGCGCATCCGCCATTCGATGTAACGGCGGCGGATGCGCCTTGTCAGCCAGTCGCGGAACAGCTCGAGCGGCTCACGCCAACAATTCGCTGATCCAGCGAATTTGCCGTGCGATCTCCTGCACCTTTTCCTGCGCCACGCCCTGCTGCGCCCGGGTGAGGTTAGCCAGGTTTTTGTGTTTGAAGCGCAGCATGCGCTGCCACTTGTCCAGGAATACCGGGCTGCGAGCCTGCATCTGCAGCGGGCCGAAGTACAGTTCCTCGGCGCTGTACGTCACCGGCCCATCGCGCTCGGCGACGACGATTTCGTAGTAGAAGCGGTTTTCCCGCAGCATTTCCTCATGAAGGATGCGGTAGTCGTGGGCCACCAACCATTGGCGCAGTGGCTGCTCGCCGCCGTTGGGCTGCAGGATCAGCCGTTCCCGGCCGTTCAGGCGGGACTTGCCGGCCTCGAGAATGTCGCGAATCGTCTCGCCCCCCATGCCGCACAGGCTGATCGCCGTTATACCGTCGCCGGGTTCGATCGCCCCCAGGCCGCTGGCCAGGCGCACGGCAATCGTGTGTTCCAGGCCGCTTTCGCGCACCGTGCGTTCGGCCGAGCGGAACGGCGTCAACGCCACCTCCCCGGCCACAGCGGCGCTGATCACACCACGACGTAGCAATGCCACCGGCAGGTAGCCGTGATCGGAGCCGATATCGGCAAGCCGGGCACCCGCCGGCACATGCGCTGCCACACGCTCCAGGCGCATGGATAATGTCTGTTCGTTCAAACTTCCAGTCCTATTCTCGCCAGGCAGGCCCGGCGTCTGTAGCCACGGTCAGGCGCGACACTGTACCAGCGACGGATGCAGTCAGGCTTGTGAACCCTCGCGCAGCCGGCCTGGCAAGGCACGCAACTGAGGGATCGTTCTCATAACGGAGCCGCAGCCGTCGTCAGCCACGTGTTTGGGTCTATGCTTGTCTTGGGTTCGCTCAGGAACGGCGAACCGCCTATCAGGAGAACATGTGAAGCATTCGATGCCTGCCGCAGCGCTGCTCTGTCTATTGCTCGGTTCAGGGGCCGCGGCTGAGCCATATCAGGTCGTGACCGAGGAATGGGCACCCTACAACTACGTCGAAAACAGTCAGCTCACCGGTATGACCACGGAAATCGTCCGAGCCATCATGACCCAGACCGGGGACGACTTCGAAGTAGTGCTGCAGCCCAGCATGCGGGCCACGCAAATATTGCGGACCCGGCCCAAGACCATCATGTACTCGCTGTTCCGCACGCCGGAGCGCGAACCGTTGTACAAGTGGGTCGGGCCGATTGTCGAAGAATCCATCCACGCCTATCAATTGGCAGACGCGCCGCCGATCACTTCGCTGGAACAACTGCTGCGCGCCCCGCAAATCACCACCCGCCATGCCGGCCTGGTGCCCCAGATGCTGAAATCGCTGGGCTTCAACAACCTGGACAAGAGCGCCACCGAGAGCAAGCTGCTCTACCGCATGTTGCTGGCCGGGCGGACGAATATCATCGTCGGCGATACCGATGCGGGAGTGGCGTATTACAGCCGCCAGTTGAAAATACCCACCGGAACATTGCGCAGGATTCCCATCGAACTCTACCGCTCCTCGCTGTACATCGCCTTCAGTGTCGACAGCGACGAGCAGGTGATTGCCAAGTGGGCCAGCGCGCTTGAGCATCTGCGCCGGTCCGGTGAACTGGCGCGCATCCAGCAACGCTACGAGCAACCTGCCGAACGCTGAAGCACATCAGCTTCCCGACGCGCCGGCAACCCGCCTGACCCGGTGACAATCCCACGGTTCGAGTTTCCGGCCGCTTGATGAGCGAACCTCGATCGGCATCAGCGGCTGCCCCGACTCGTTGTCTACCAACAGCGACCTTGTCTCCTGCGGGGTGAACAGGAACCTTTCGCCCCACTGCCTCAAACTGACGACCAGCGCAAAAGTCGCCTGGCCTTTTTCCGTCAGGACGTACTCCTTGTAGGCGCTCCCATCCGAGGCGGGCCGCACCTCGAACACGCCGACCTCGACCAGGGCCTTGAGTCGCGACGCCAGGATGTTCTTGGCCACCCCCAGGTTCTTCTGAAACTCGCTGAAGCGGCGAAGCCCATCGAAGGCGTCGCGGATGATCATCAGCGACCAGCGATCACCGATGACTTCCAGCGTGCGTGCCACGGGGCATTCGCGGTTATGCGACACATCGTTCTCAACCATCTTGTTTACCTTCGGACGGGGCTGCGGTACGCCGTTTACTCGTCGGTCAGTCTCGCCCAAGTGGTTGCAATTTAAAACCCAGTCCCGCATAAATCGCAAACAGGTTTTCAATTGAAACCAGGATTACCCACGGAGAGGAACATGAGCGCATTTACCGCCCTGGAACGAGGCTTGTCCAAAACGCTGACGTTATTGTTTTCGGTGACTTGCGCACTGGCCGTTGCCAATGTCTATTTTGCCCAGCCGTTACTCGCCTCCATCGCACAAAGCCTCGGCGTGACGCCCGGATCGATCGGCATCGTGGCGACGGCCACTCAGGCTGGATACGCGCTGGGGTTGCTGTTCATCGTGCCGTTGGGCGACAAGGTCGACAGCCGGCGGCTGATCCTGACGCTCGTGACCTTGTCGGTGCTGGCGCTGGCGGCCGTCGGCGCTTCCCGGCAGTGGCTGGTCCTGCTGGCAGCCATGAGCCTCACGGGCTTGATGGCGGTGGTCGTGCAGGTACTGGTCGCCTACGCCGCGCTGCTGTCTCCACCCGCCCAACGCGGGCAGGCCGTGGGCGCCTTGACCAGCGCGATTGTGCTGGGCATTCTCATGGCTCGGTTCACTTCAGGGCTGATCGCCGACCTGGCGGGCTGGCGTGCGGTTTATTTCGTTTCGTCAGGACTGATGCTGACGATCGCGGCAGTGTTATGGAAAATAGCTCCACCCGCCAAACCGCTACGTAACCAGCATACCTACCCAGCGCTCATTCGATCGCTGTTCAAACTGTTCCTGACTGAACCGGTCCTGCGCAGCAGAGGCCTGTTCGCCCTGCTGATCTTCGCGGCGTTTTCCGTGCTATGGACCGCCATGGTACTGCCCCTCAGTGCCGCGCCGCTGTCGCTTTCACACACCGCCATCGGCCTGTTCGGCCTGGCCGGCGTTGCCGGGGCGCTCGCCGCCAGGAGGGCCGGCCGTTGGGCTGACCGAGGCTGGGGGCAACGGGTGACCGGCCTTTCCCTGGGGCTGCTGGCGCTCTCCTGGTTGCCCATCGCCTTTGCCGAGTCGTCGTTGATCGCGCTGGTCGTGGGGGTGATCCTGCTCGATTTCGCCGTGCAGGCGGTGCATGTGACCAACCAGAGTTTTCTTTTCGCCGCGCGGCCCGACGCCCAGAGCCGCATGGTTGGCGCGTACATGTGTTGCTACTCGGTCGGCAGCGCGCTGGGGGCGGCAGCTGCCACTCAGGTGTATGCGCTTTGGGGCTGGCAGGCGGTGAGTTTACTGGGCGCCTCGATCAGCCTAGCGGCGCTGGTTGCATGGTATTTCTCGGCGCGGAGCTAGGCCTTTTTGACCCCTGGCAAAAACTATCGATAACGGCGTTTTCGCCAATATATTGGCGACAGAAACGGCAGTTTTAAAAACATTCGAAAAAGCGACAATATTCCGACAAATGGCACTGGCGTGCCATTGCTGAAGGTTCGATGAAGCGCTCATCATCCGCCTCATCGGCCCTGCCTGTTCAACTGAACAGCGGCAGGCGCTGAGGTAGTCAATCGCATCGCCCAGCGGAGCAATACAAGGATGATGACCGTATATTTTGTCGTTATGACGATTTGCAGTGGCTTCGAGGGCTGCGTTGAAGAACGCAGACCGGGGCCGACCTACGCTTCAAGGCAGATCTGCCTTGAGACGGCCAGGGAGATGACGCCGCGCAAGGGCGTGAAGTTCAAGTGCCGCAGCGAGCGTTCCAACGTGATTTTCACCGAGGCACCGCATCCAGAAAGTTACGAGAGTCTCGTCTCGACCAAAGTCCAGGGACAGCCTTGACCTCGAACCTGTTCCCGCGCCAATCGGGTTTTCCATGGCCCAGCCGTTTGACGCCCTGTTTCAGCAGGCGCCCTGCCCCAGCAACCATTCACTGAATGCCCGCACCGCTGGCTGCCGCTCCCGTCCCGGTACGCACACCAGGGTATAGCGCGCGCCCGCCAGGCGAACCTCCGGCCGATAAGGCACTAACTGCCCGCGGGCCACAGCCTCTGCAACCAGGACCTGGCTGGCGAGCACCAGACCGTGTCCGACGATTGCCGCCTGCAGCGCGTGTTGCTCTTCGTCATAGCCTCGCACGCGGGCATTATCCAGCCAGACCGAAGTGCCGGCCCGGGCGCACCAGGCCGGCCAATCGACCGCGACATCGGAACTGCTCAGCCACGGCACGTCGATCAACTCGACGGGAGCCCCCGTTGCGGGAGGCTGCCAGCCGGGGTGGCAGTAGACGGCAAAATATTCATCCAGCAATGGCTGCTCGAACAGTTGCGGATCCGAGGTGAACACAGCGCGAATCGCCAGGTCGATGCTGGCGTCACGCTGCAGGTCGACGACGTCATTGCTGCTGTGCAGTCGGACGCTGATGTCCGGGTGCGCTCGATAAAAATCACCGAGCCGCGGGATCAGCCACAGGCTGGCGAAGGCCGGCGTCGTGCTCACCACCAGTGATTGCGCGACACAAGGCGGCGCCAACGTCTGCAAGCCGTGCTGGATCTCCGCCAAGGCCCGGTGGATATGCGGATAAAGCCGCTCGCCATCGAGGCTCAGGCGTACGTTCTGGCTGGAGCGTTCGAACAACCGCACGCCCAGAAACGCTTCGAGGCTCTTGACCTGATGGGAGATCGCCGCGGCGCTGATACTCAGCTCTTGGGCCGCCGCCTTGAAGCTGCCCAGCCGTGCGGCGGACTCGAAGCCGCGCAAGGCGGTCAGGGGCTGTCTGGCAAACATGGCGGCAAGCATTACTCAGGTTGAGCGAGGCTCAATTTAGCTCAATTGTGCGCCGCCGCTCAACTCGCCAGGCTGTGGTCCTGCCCCCTTTCCCAGGAGACCACCGATGCAAGGCGCACCTCGAAAAATCCTTCAAGCCATTCTCTACGAAGCCGGCGGCGTGCTGTTCGTGGCCCCCGCACTGGCGCTGATCTACCAGCAGGGCATGGGTTATTCGACCCTGCTGTCGTTGCTGATTTCTTCCGTCGCGCTGGCCTGGAACATGCTGTTCAATGGTTTGTTCGAAGCCTGGGAGCGGCGCCAGGACAATCGCCAGCGCAACTGGCGGCGGCGTCTGGGTCATTCGCTAGGATTCGAAGGCGGCCTGACGCTGATCCTCACGCCAGTGATTGCCGCGTGGCTGGGTATCAGCCTGTGGCAGGCATTGGCGACAAACCTGGGGCTCTTCGTGTTTTTCTTTTTCTACGCCCTGGTTTTTCAGTGGGCATTCGACCGGGTGTTTGATGTTCCGCTTTCGGCGCAGCCCGACCAGGCCTCGACCTGCAAGGCCAACGCCACCTGAAACAGCCCGCCTACAGTCGAAAACGCTGCTCCATGGCCTGGCCAAGCAGGTCTACCGCTTCATTGCCGCGTGATGCCTGGGAGCGCATGAACACCACTGCATGGTCGGCGATCACCGGCAGGCCATCAAGGATCCGCATGTGCTCGGTCACGCGAGCACGGTCGATCAGGCTGATCGCCAGGCCGGCCTCGACACAGGCCTTGACGGCCTGGTTGGACGGGCTTTCCAGAACTACGCGCAGCCGGTAACCGCTCTCCCTGAGCGCCTGCATCATGGCTTGCCGATAAGGGCACTGCGCTGCATGCACAGCCAAGGCGAGCGGCTGCGCCGGGTTGGCCGTCGCCTGAATCGCGCCGACCCAGACCGGCGTCGTGGTAGTCAACACCTCGGTTTCCTCCCTTGGCTGATCCATCGGCTGAGCGAGCACGGCCGCTTGCAGTTTCCCGCGCTGCACCTGCTCACGCAGGGCATAACTGGGGGCCGTCCTGAGCTCGAGGATCACGTTAGGCCAGGCTGCGGTGAATGTCGGCAGGATGTCGCGGATGACGTGGTCGGCGTACTCGTCCGGCACGCCTAACGTGATGCGACCCGCCAGCCGCGTGCCGTGCAGGTCGGCCAGCACCCGATCGTGGGTGGTGAGCAACTCGGTGGTGGAAAGCAGCAAGCGTTTGCCCAGTGCGGTCAGGGATACCGCCTGATTGTCGCGGTTCAGCAAACGGCCGCCAGCGACCGCTTCCAATCGCTGGATATGCACGCTCACCGCCGCCGGGCTTTTGTGCAGCTGCTCGGCTGCGGCGCTGAATTTGCCGATGCGCGCGACGGCGTGAAAGGTCCGTATCAGCTCGATATCCAAAATGGCGGGCATGATTCATCTTTCCTGAACGACTGCTGCAAGATATTTTGATTTATTAGATTAGGCTGCTTTCGTAGCCTGTGACCATGAACCAGCCCAAATCGATCACTTGCCCTTTGCCGTCCAGCGTCTATTGGCTGATCCCCTTGCCTTTGCTGGAGGCCGCCCTGCTCCTGGCCTGGAGCTCCGGGTTTGTCGGTGCGCGATTCTCCATTGATTACGCGCCGCCATTGCTGGTGGTGTTCTGGCGCTGCCTGGTAGTCACACTGGTGCTGTTTCCTTTTGTCGCCGGGCAGTTGCGGCGAGCCTCGCGGGTCACTTTGTTGAAAAACGCCGGCATCGGCCTGCTCGCGATGGCTGGGTACCTGGCTGGCATCACCCAGGGCATCGCCTTGGGCGTGCCGGCCGGGCTGGCGGCGTTGTTCGCCGATCTGTTGCCGATAGGCCTGGCGTTGCTGGCCGCCGGTGCGCTGGGACAGCGCTTGGCGCCGCGAGTCTGGGCCGGGCTGATGGTCGGCCTGATCGGCGTTGCGCTTGGCACCCACGGCGCGCTGGCTTGGGGCCACGCGCCACTGTGGGCGTACGGGCTGCCATTGCTGGGAATGTTTTCGCTGGCTATCGCGACCCTCTGGCAAAAGCGGCTGCCTGCCTCGCAATCGCTCGGCCTGCTGCCTAACCTCTGGCTGCAATGTGGCGTCTCTGGCCTGGCATTCGCCGTGATCGAGGGCACGCAAGGCAGCCTGGCGCCGATACCGAGTACCGGGTTCGCGCTGAGTGTGCTGTGGACGGCAGGTTTGTCGACAATGGGCGGTTACGGGCTCTATTGGCTGTGTCTGCGCCGGGCGTCCACCACCCGCGTCGCCAGCGTCCTGTACCTGAGCCCACCGATCACGATGCTGTGGGCCTGGGCGATGTTCGACGAACCGCTTTCATGGCAGATGGCACTGGGGATGGCGGTTTCCGCCATCGGGATCTGGCTGGTGGTGCGTGACGAAAGCCGAGAGACGCGACGTACTGAAAATCGGCGGGAGTCATCGCGAGTTCGCTGAGTCGGGCGGATAAATCAATTTGAGCCCGATCACAGTGCTACAGTCGCGCACCAATTACGAGGGACCGCCATGCGCATCGTGGGAATTGCTTTGACCATCGCACTGCTGACAGGGTGCGCGACGGCCAACGAAACCTTTGGCACCGGGCAGCTTTGCGGTATTCATCCTTATTGCGGCGTGTCCGTCGATCTCCAGGTGCTCAAGGCGACGACCGAAGATAACGCGACCATCGCACGCGCACTGGCGCCGTTCGCAGTCATCGATCTACCCCTCAGCTTCGTCGCCGATACGCTGATCCTGCCCTATACCATTTTTCATATGAGACCGGCTGAGGAATAAACTCACTGTCCTGGGTATTGAACACACAGGCCCCTTCGCGAGCAGGCTCGCTCCCACACTTGAATGGGCCCGGCGTTGGATGTGTATGCGCCGCAGGACTCATGTGGGAGCGAGCCTGCTCGCGAAGGCGGCGTATCAGGCAGTGAGGATATTGAATGTGCTGGCGAAGGAACAAGCGCCAGCGCCGCACGCTAGACCTCCAGCACCAAAGGCTCGCTGCCCTGGGCCGGTACGGCGCAGCAGATCAGCACCTCGCCGGCGGCCACGGGCTCGGCCGGCTGGGTCAGGTAATGCACCTGGCCCTGGGTCATGCGGGTCTTGCAGGTGCCGCAGGATCCACCGCGGCAACTGAACTCCGGATTCAGACCCCGCGCCTCGGCCAATTCCAGCAGCGTCCCGCTTTCCGGTTCCCAGCGGGCCTCCTTGGCCGAACCGGCGAACAGCACCTTTACCGCTTCGGTGGCCGCCGGCACTTGCTCGGGCGCCGGTACGCTGACTTCGACGTCGCGCACCAGCGTGGACGGACCGAAGGTTTCGGCGTGAATGCGATCATCGGGAATGCGCAGCTTGCGCAAGCCGTCGTACAGCGCCTGGGTAAAGCTGCCCGGCCCGCACAGGTAGTAATCGTAATCATCGAGGGGCAACAGTTGCTTGAGCAGCGTCACTTCGATTCTGCCGGCCACGTCGTAGCCTTGCCCGACCGTCCCGTCGCTGGGCGGCTGGCTGACCATGCGCAGCACTCGCAATTTGTCACCGGCACGGGCTACCAATTCGTCGATCTCCTCGCGAAAGGCCAGGTCGGCCACGTGGCGAGCGCTTTGCACCAGCCAGACCGGGCGCATCCGGCTGATGCGTTTCCCCTGGTAGACCACTTCGCGCAGCATCGACAACAGCGGTGTGATACCGACGCCCGCCGCCAGCAGTACCAAAGGCCGGCGCTCAGTCGGATTCACCGTGAAATGGCCCTGAGGCGCCCGGGCGTCAATCTGGTGGAGCGCCTGGATCTGCTCATGCAGGTGCGAAGATACCGCGCCGTCACGCTTGACGCTGATGCGCAGAAAATCGTCCGACGGTGCGCTGGACACGCTATAGGTCCGGATCGACGGCACTTGCTGTCCTTCCAGCGTTATCCGTACGGGTAGATGCTGCCCGGCTTCGAACCGGGGTAAACCGACGCCGTCGTTGGTTTGCAGGTAGAAGGATCGAATATCGTGGCTTTCGTCCACCACCCGGGTGACCTGCAGCGCCCGCCATTTGCTGCGCAGGGCCTCGGCCTGCAAGCGCTCGGCGGTCTGCTCCCAACTGCCGGTCATCAATGAATTGGGCGAGTCACCCTCGTCCTGATCTTTCCAGCGCAACGGCAGCGCCGCCGGACGATGGACAATGCGCTGCGGAGTAAAACGCAACAGCCGCTCTGCGCCCTGGAACGCGGCGATCTGCGGATCGTCCAGCAACACTTGCGCCGAACCGCTCATCTGCAGCAAATCGCCCGTTTGGAAATCAACGAAGACCAGGCCCGCACGCGGGTTCAGCAGGATATTGCCCAGCGTGTTGAAGAACAGGTTTCCGGAAAAATCCGGAATGGTCAGCGTGCCGTCCTCGTCCATGCGCACAAAACCTGACTTGCCGCCGCGATGGGACGCATCGACTTGCCGCTCGCCGTCGCGTACCACGTAGGTGGCGATGTAAAACGAATCGGCCGCGGTGACCAGCCGCCGGACCAACGGGTCGGCCGCCTCCAGTTGGCGCGGTTCGGCGGGCTGCTCATCGACGAAACGGTACTGGCGCAGGTTGATGTAGCGTGGGCAGTTGCCATAGGCCTGGCTCACCGAGATCTCCAGCCCGCGCTCAAGCCGGCGGCGCACGACGCCGTTCATGCGGTTGCGGCGACGGGTGTGCAACTCGATACCGAGCATGCCGATGGCATCGCCCTCGCCCATACCTTGCTCGGCCGGGTCTTCGGGCTCCGGGTCGAAATGGATGTGCAACGTTTCCGGGTCCGGTGAATTCATGAAGCCGGGCTGCCCGGTGCGCAGGGTCGCCCAGACATCGCCCTGGCGATCCACCGCGCCCAGCACCACGAAAGGCAACTGAGCGTAAAACTCGCGGTGCTGATCCGGCATCCAGCTACGCGCCAGTTGTCGCTGGCCGACACCCGCCATCATTTCTACTGCCCCGACGGTGCGCTGCAAGGCCAACTCGCCTTCATGCCAGGGCGAAGGGGCTACTTTCGAGGCTTCGTTCATCGATCACTCCTTGCGCCTGCGACATTGCTGCCTGGGCCAGTGCGCTACGGTCAGGGTTCGTCCGTCACCCCCTTTGACTGGGTGTGTGGGCGGGTGGAGTCATCTTCTGCCCAATGCGCTGGCGCAGGAATACGCACGGATTGAAATCCATTGTTTCATCAAATGAAATGACGCGTGGCTTCGGGGCCGCTGGCCTGCCAGGGCCTAGATCCTCCAGGCAAAATTCTTCGTCAGTTCAAGCAGGGTCGTGCGCAACTCCGGCGGGCGCACGGGCTTGGCCAGGATCGAGATGTTCATGTGGTGCAGTGCATGTCGAATGCGTTCGATCTCATGCCCGGTCATGATCATCGCCGGCACCTCCCAGCCGCGCTGCTCACGAATCGCTGCGATACATTCGGCGCCAGACACTTTGGGACCCAGGTCGAAATCCGCAATGATGATGTCGCAGTCACTGCTCACGCCGACGCCGTCACTGTGGGTCTCGACGACGCAGCCCCACTTCTCCAGCAGCGCGGACGTCGCCATCAAGACGTTGGAATCGTCTTCCACCAGACACACCCGCAAACCCTGCAAACGGTTCTGTGGCGCAACCGGCCGGTCCACGGTGGTTCCGGGCGCGATCCTTTCCAGGCCCTGGATCATGGCGCGAGTGCCCTTGCCGAGCCTCGAATCCAGGCGGATGTCCAGGTTGATCAGATGACTGATGCGTTTGACGATCGACAATCCCAGGCCCAGCCCTTCGACGTCCTTGTCGCGCACATGACGCACCCGGTAAAACTCCTTGAACACCTCGGGCAGGTGCTCGGCGGCAATGCCCCGGCCCTTGTCATAGATGACGATCGACAGGCCGCTGCCTTGCGGACGAACACCGATTAGCACCGGTTGGCCGGGGGCGTACTTGAGCGTGTTGGAAATCAGGTTCTGCACCATCGTCGCCAACAGGCCGGCATTGACCTGGACCCAATGCCTGCAAGGCCGCAAGCGCAGTTCGACGCCGGCCCAGCGGGCGGCTTCGGTGTTCTGCTTGACCACGTCCTGCAGCAGCACATCAAGGTTGACCGGCTCGGCTTGCGGCTCAAGCTGACCGTTGTCGAGGGTGTAGATGTCCAGGATCGAACGAAACAGCTGCGAGACGATATGCAGCGATCGGTCGATGTTATCCACCAACCGTAGCTCCTCCCGGCCCAGCCTGGCGTCCCGCAAACAAGCGGTGAACAGGCCGATCGAGTGGATCGGCTGGCGCAAGTCATGACTGGCCTGGGCGAGGAAACGGGATTTTTCCTGATTCGCCGCAATCGCCTCTTCCGACGCGATGCGAGTGCGGGTCAGCAGGACGTGGGCATAGGCCGGCACGACGATTGTCGTCACTATCAAGGTCAGGAACAGGAAAGGCTGACTGCGCCAGAACGGCGTGAACAGGAAAATTGCCACCAACGTGGCCAAGGCAATCAACGTCGCGATCGTCAGGTAGCGCGTACCGAAACGCATGCCGTTGCCCAGCGTGACCCACAGCACGGCAGCGTACAACGGCAGCGCGCCCTCCCCGCCGACGAACAGCGCATAAGCCAGGCTTACGTAGTCGAGGGTCATGGCGAACAGTCGGCGCCAGAAGAAATGTCCCGGCCAGCGCTTGATCGCCATGCGCAACGGAATCGCGACGCCGAAGAAAAAGGTCATGTACCACATGATCGGTACATAGGTCGCAAAATCGCTGGAGGGAAGACTCGCAACGACAAAGACATATAGCGAGGCACAAGCCCCGACCGTCAATCTTAATGTGGCCTGGTCCAGCTCGCTGTTCTTTTCAGTCATATTCAAATCCATTTCCCAACATGAAAGGTTGTTCCAAACTTGAAACCCGACACCCACGTTTAAGGTACGATGCGCGGGACTGGAAGATCAGGAGGATCTTGCGCATGACCTGCAGAGTGATAGTAGCGGATGACCATCCCTTGTTTCGCGAGGGTATGTTAAGAACCATTGAAAGGCTTCTTCCGACAGCAATAATCGAACAGGCGGGTAATCTCGAGGAAGTACTGTCGCTGGCCAGATCCGGAGCAGAAGTGGATTCCCTGATTCTCGATTTGCGCTTTCCGGGCATCAAGTCGCTCGACGTCATCAAACAATTGCGCCAGGAATTCAAACGCACTTCGATCATTGTGGTTTCAATGGTCGAAGACATCGACGTCATTGACCAGGTCATGGCGTTGGGGGCTGACGGGTTTATTGGCAAAAACATCGACCCCGCCGGCATCGCCGAAGCCCTCATGGCGATTCGTGAAGGCGAAGTGGTCGTGAAATACCAGACGGAAAACTCAATACTTGTTGATGTCGAATCAACTGCGCTCTCCCAGCTGACCGCACGGCAAAGACAAGTGCTTGGCCTGATCGCCGCCGGCAAGACCAACAAGGAAATCGCCAAGGAGCTGGGGATTTCGCCCTTTACCGTCCGGATCCATGTCTCAAGTTTGCTCAAGGCGCTGGATGTCCCTACCCGCGCGGCTGCCGCCGCTCAATTCGCCAATGACCCGAGCGTTGATAAATGGCCAGGTAAATGTCGAACCTGAAGCACCCACCAGGCGTGCGCGACATAAGACTTTATCCGCCCTGCGTGCGAGCCAGGCCATAGCACACTTGTACTATAGCCTTCAGCATTACCCTGCGCCTAAGCTGCCAACACGCCATTAATGGCTAACATTCAAGCTAATTAAACTTCACGCCACTGCGCGCGCATTAATGCGCGCGTCGACGGATCGTGGATGGCGTTTCGTGCACTGTCGAGAAAAAAACAACCAACAGGTTGCGCATGCTGGGTCAACTTCGCCTGTCCGCGAAATGGAACGGTCCTGAAAACCACTCAAGGTAAGTCTTATGTCTTTCAATTATGGAAAAACACTCAAGAACGGAATGGCACTGTGCTTACTGGCTGGGGCACTCGCCGGCTGTACCAATACCGGTGACTTGATGGGCGCCTTGAACCCCGGCGCACAGAAATACGACATTGCTTATCTCAAGCAGACCATCATTCCGGGCAAGACCACCAAAGGTCAGATCACTCAGATGTTCGGCGCACCGGTGAGCGAGGAACTTGATTCAACCAGCACCAGCAATGAGTCGAACTGGACGTATGACAAAAGGGAAGAAGGCCTGGATAAATACATGAAGCTGGCTCACAAATATGTCTCGACCGAGACGAGCCTGAAGATGTATGACACCTCGGCCCAGATCTCCAAGGCACAAGGCGTCGCCAACGACGTCGGCAGCGTGACGGGCCAACGAAAAGGACAGAGCCAGACCCAGGGCACCGTCTTGACGATTTATTTTATCGACGACGTGGTGAAATATTACCGGGTTTATTGAGGCGCCTTTCAAGCGCATCAACAAATGGCTAAGGGGTGGTCCTATCGGATGTCCCCCCCCGGCCTCGGCAATCAGTGCTTCTCAGCCGACCCAGCCAATCGCCGTCTTGGGAATAACCTCGGATTCATCGAGCTTGGAGGCGAACATGCTCACCGCCTCCAACGCATCCGTGGTCCCGGCCCTGATCTGTACGATCACCGATCCGGCCTGGTCCGCCAGGGTCACCCCGCGCAATGCGCCTTCCTGAGTCACGCTCATGCTGGCGACGGCGTCGCGGGTTTCCGAAAGGATCAGGCCGATCATCTCGGCGATCTCCGACGTGGAGCGACTGGTGCGCCCGGCCAGTTGCCGGACTTCGTCGGCCACCACCGCGAAGCCTCTGCCCTGGTCGCCCGCCCGCGCCGCCTCGATGGCCGCGTTGAGCGCCAACAGGTTGGTCTGGTCGGCGATGCCGCGAATGGTGTTGACGATGGCGGTGATCTCCTCCGAGCGCGCACCCAGCTGCCCGACCAGGCGCGCAGAAGCGCCGATGTTTTCGGCGATCTGACGCATTTCCCTGGCGGTCTGCTGGATCACTTGGGCGCCCTGTTCGGCGACTCTCTCGGTCTCGGAAGAGATGTGGTACGCACGGGACGCGCCGCGTGAGTCTTCTTCGAACTTTTCCACCCGTTCGGTGATGTCACTGGCGAACTTGACGATCTTGCTCAGCTTGCCTTCGGCGTCATACACCGGGTTGTAACTGGCTTCCAGCCAGACCACCTTGCCGTGCTTGCCCACCCGCTTGAATTGTCCGGTGAAAAACTCACCGGCATTGAGGCGTCGCCAGAAATCGCCATATTCCGAACTGTTGACCAGGCCCGCTTCGCAAAACAACCGGTGATGCTTGCCTTTGATCTCCGCCAGGGAGTAATTCATCGTATGGAGGAAGTTGTCATTGGCAGTCAGTATGTTGCCGCCCAGGTCAAACTCAATGACCGCCATGGCCCGATCAAGTGCCGCCAGCCGGCCCCGGATCTCCGCATCACTGGCAACCCGGGCGGTGACGTCGAGTGCATATTTGACTACTTTCACGACTTTACCGTGCTCGTCCAGAACCGGGTTATAGCTGGCTTCCAGCCAGACGTTTCGACCTTGCGCGCTGACCCGCTGGAAAGTCCCGGAAACGAACTGACCGGCCCGCAGCCGGTCCCAGAACTCACGATATTCAGCACTGCCGGCCAGCGCGGGTGTACAGAAATTGCGATGTGACAGGCCCGCCAGTTGGTCCTCGCGGTATCCCATCGTCTTCAGGAAGTTTTCGTTGGTGCGCAGCACTTTGCCGTCGGGGCTGAACTCGATCACGGCCATCGACCGTTCCAGCGCGCCGACCAATCCTTTATAGGTTGCCAATTCGGCCGTCCTGGCCGTCAGTTCATTTTTCAATGTGGTGTTAAACATGACTTACCCTCGGCAGAATCTGGAAATCAACCGGACCTCAAATGGCTATCGGCGAATCATCCGGAGACTGAAACGGTACGCAGGAATTATCTTTTGACGTCAAGAAAGTCTGTATCTGCTTACTTTGTTTGCCGAAAGAAATAACCTCTGGAGTACAACGTCACCGCGTGGAATACTTCATCTGGGTAATTTCGCTGACTCTTTCGGGAACCCCGTTGAAGGCCGGCGTGACCGACTTGATCGATTGGCCGCGATAAGGTCCCTCCACCGGGAACCAGTTCTGCACCACGGCGACCTGCCTCGCGGCGGCCCCGGTGGTGATTTCGTTGGTGAATTTGCAAGTGTCGAACGTCCCGAGCGCCGTCGTGATGGTCTCCCGGCCGTTATAGGTCAGCTTTTCGGAAACCTCGAATTCAACCGTCCCGCCGGCGCTGTGGGCCTTGCCCTTATAACTGACGGAAACGGTCTGGCCAGGCTGCAGGTCCAGTGGCGTGGCGGGCGGTGGTTCATACGTGGTGGTCACCAACGAAGCCCCGTCGCCATGCCGGTCGCCGTACCGAATCATCTTGCCGTCCTTGATCTCGGCATAGGTCTTGGTCAGGAAGAACGGCGCGTTGTTCAAGTACGAGGTGTGCAAGGTCACCACCGGATCGGCTCCGGCAAAGGCTTCACGACCGAGCGTCTCGGTTTTGCTGCGACTGGTGGCGGGCGACAGGTTGTCGCGACTCTCGGAATGCACCACGGTCCCGGGCCGGAAGTCAGCTTCGTTGGTGCAATCGGCGGATGAAGTGTCTGCGGCGTACGCCGCCGACGCCCCGGTCATGATCATCACCATGGCCAAGCCTCTTGCGACGCGCCGGTGCTCTTGGGTACTCGCTTCAGGATGGCTTGCCGATGGGTTGTTCAAGACTGCTCCCTGTTGATCCGACTGTTATTTTCGACGGCCCTTGTCTGCCTGACAGAGCGCCCATAGATTAGAGTCCATGTCCCCGACCTGAGCCATAGCGCAAATGTGCTATGGCTTCGCTTCAGGATCAGCGCATTCAAACGATAAGGTACGTCCCATGAGCCAAGCGTCTTACGTCCCGCCCAAAGTCTGGAAGCACGAAGCCCCCTCGGGCGGCCATTTCGCCAGCATCAACCGCCCTGTCGCCGGGCCGACCCATGAAAAAACCCTGCCGATCGGCGAGCATCCGTTGCAGCTCTATTCGCTGGCAACGCCCAATGGCGTGAAAGTGACCATCCTGCTCGAAGAGCTACTGGCGCTCGGGCACACCGGCGCGGAATATGACGCCTGGCTGATTCGCATCGGCGAAGGCGACCAGTTCTCCAGCGGTTTCGTCGAGGTCAATCCGAATTCCAAGATCCCGGCCCTGCTGGACCGCAGCGTCGAACCTGCGATCCGGGTGTTCGAGTCCGGTTCGATCCTGCTGTACCTGGCGGAAAAATTTTCTGCGCTGCTGCCGAGCGATCCGGCCGGGCGCACCGAAACCTTGAACTGGCTGTTCTGGCAGATGGGGTCGGCGCCTTACCTGGGTGGCGGCTTCGGACATTTCTACGCCTACGCGCCGGAGAAACTGGAATACCCGATCAATCGCTTCACCATGGAAGCCAAGCGGCAACTGGATGTGCTGGATCGTCGCCTGGCTGAAAACCGCTACCTGGCCGGCGACCAGTACACCATTGCCGACATCGCGGTCTGGCCCTGGTATGGCCAGTTGGTGCGGAACAACGTGTACTCGGCGGCCGAGTTCCTGGCGGCCCACGAATACACCCACGTGCAGCGTTGGGCGGAGGAAATCGCCAAGCGTCCCGCCGTGGCGCGCGGACAGCGTGTCAACCGGACCTGGGGCGACGAAACGAGCCAGGTGCCGGAGCGGCATAGCGCGCAAGACCTGGACTGAATGACGCGCGCAACCTCCTGTGGCGAGGGAGCTTGCTCCCGCTCGGCTGCGCAGCAGTCGTCAGCCGGTCAATGCGATATGCCTGAATGACTGCGTTGGCTGGGTTGGGTCTGCTGCGCAGACCAGCGGGAGCGAGCTCCCTCACCACGAGAGCTTTCGCCAGCGCGTTAGCTTCCGGGCCCGATCAGTACGCTCTCGATCTGCACGCCGGGCATCATCGACTGCAACCCTTCTATCAGCCTGTCGCCCGCTTCGGTCAGCGCTTCGAGCGGCATCGCCGGCAAGCTTTCGAGGATGAACCACATCTGCCGGGCCTCCGCGTCCAAGCGGGTCCTGACGCCCTGGCGCCAGTTCCAGCGACGGCACGTCACGCCCTGGTCGTCGCGCCAGACCACTTCGCCGGCGTCGGGATATTCATGGGCAGGCGCCCCCTCTTTCATCGTATCGAACGGTTCGCCACCCTCGGCAATCACCAGTCGCGGCGAGCCTGTGTAGGCCTCGATATTTTCCCCGCCCACCGGGATCGCATATTCGAGACTGATGGCGTTGTAGAGGTCAACGACCGGATCAAGGCTCGGCAAACCGCCGTCGCGCAGCACCCGCTTGCGCAACGCTTCGGCTGAACAAGGTGTGCGTTGCGGCTTTGCACCGAACAGTCGGAACGTTTGGGCCCACTGCTGCAAATGGGCCTCCGCCCAGGCCGGCCCGCCCGCCAGCACCGATTGACAGGCTCGCTCCAGCGCTGCGCGGGCGACGTCGGGATCGGTGAGCGGCGCAGCTTGCGCGACGATGCTCAGGGCCCTGAATCCCGGCGCCAGCTCGGCAACGGCTTGGTCGATCAACGGCTGTACCGACAGCATCAGCATTCTCCAGCAACTCAAAATCGGTTTTCATGCTAGTCACCGCCGGCCGCCAAAGTCAATATATCGACTTTTTAGTCAGCAAAGTGCGATGAGCCGATTGACGCCGTCCCCGGCAAACGCCGAGAATCCCTGGCACATTTATCGCGATCCTTGGTGATGCCCCTGAACAGCCCTCTATCGACCGTCCCTGGCGCGGACGTCCACGCGGTGAGCCTGGCCGTTGCGCGCACGCTCAAGCAGGCGCGCAAGGCTCAGAAAATCACGCTGGACGAACTGTCCCGGCGCTCGGGCGTGAGCAAAGGGATGGTAGTGGAAATCGAGAAATGCACGGCCAACCCGAGCATTGGCATCTTGTGCAAGATCGCCGCGGCGCTGGGCCTTTCGGTGGCCGACATTGTCAACGTGGCAGAAGCTCCCTCGGCCCATGTCATCGACAGCCAGGATATTCCCACGCTCTGGACCGGAGAGCTGGGAGGCAGCGCGCGCCTGCTGGCCGGTACGCCAGGCCCGAACATGATCGAGCTGTGGCGCTGGGAAATGTTTCCCGGCGAAACCTTCGCCTCGGCCGGACACCCTCAAGGCACGCTTGAGCTGTTCCATGTAGAAAAAGGCACACTGAAATGTGTGGTGGGAGAAACGGAACTGGTCGTCCCCGCCGGTAGCTCGGCGGTCGCGAAAACCGACGTGGCACACACGTATTCCAACGCCGGCAAGTCGAAGCTGATCTTCACCATGTCGGTTGCCGAAATACATCAATAGGCAGGCCGCGGGCCCATCCCCCATGAAGATGGGCCCGCTCGCCATTCAGTCGTAGAACGGCTCTACCAAGGTCCGGCTGCCGACGAAAAAGCTGTCCGCAACCAGGCGCAGCGGTTGCAGGTCCATGTCACTGGCCTTGTTACCGATCAACTGCTGGAAGTGCCGGTACACCGCCGCGTACTCGCCCTCCTCCGACACTGACTGGCGCACGCCGTCGATGCTCAACAACGCACCACCGTTGTCCAGTCGCAAAACGCCTTCGGCGCAGCGAATCTCGATGCTCCAGAGCTCATCATGACCATGGTCGAAATCGAATTCGGCGCGGATATCGAGATGGCGGGCATCCGACATCCTGATGCTCGCGGCAATCGGTGACTGGCAATTGTCGGGGACGCGCAACTCGGCCGACTCGACGAACAGCGACAGCGGCAGCAGATGGGTGACGATCGACAAGGCGTTGATGCCCGGATCAAAGACCCCGAGGCCACCCGGTTGCCAGATCCACGCCTGGCCGGGGTGCCATTTGCGCACGTCTTCCTTCCAATCGATCCGGACGCTTTGCAGCGTGCGACTGGCGAGCCAGTCCCGGGCAACCTCGATGCCCGGGGCGAAACGCGAATGCCAGGCGAACAGGCCGCTGACGCCTTGCTCGCTCGCCTGCTCCACCAGCGCCATCGCTTCGCCCAGGGTGGCACAGGGCGGTTTCTCCACCAGCACATGCTTGCCGGCAGCCAGCGCCTGCCGGACCAGACCGAATCGTCCTTGTGGCGGCGTACAAAAGGCAATTGCATCGACGTGCGGGCCGTTTTCCAGCAACTCGCCCAAGGACTGGAAATTCTCCACACCGGCGCAGGGCTTGCCTTGCGTGGCGACCGCTACCAGTTCGAACGCGGGGTTGGCCTGGATGGCGGGAACGTGTTGATCCTGGGCGATCTTGCCGTAGCCCACCAGGCCGAGACGAATCGGTTGCATCGATGACTCCTGACTTTTGTACTTATGATGGGCCAGCAAACTAGACGTAAATCGTCTGGCGGACAATGGGTCGAATCCCCTTGCCTTGCGTTATTGCTGTTCGACCGCCCTCACGACTTTGGAGATTCGCTCGAAAAAGGGGCCGAGTCGCTCTTGCGGCGCGTCCTGCTCCACCACCAGCGTGGTCACCTCTTCACAAGAAGCCACTTGATAATGAGCGACGCTGGACAGCTTCTGGTTGGTCACCGCCACCACCACCTGACCGCTGGCCGCGACCACCGCGCGCTTGAACTCGGCGTCGTCCAGGCCAAACGCGGTGACGCCATTGTCCGGGTCGATGGCGCAGGCCCCGACAAAGCACAAGTCGAAATTGAACTGGCGCAATTGCTGGACGGCGGCCAGACCGATCGCCCCGCCCGCGACGCGGTTCATGCGACCGCCGAGCAGGATGACCTCGGCGCGGGGCAGCTTCATCAGTTCCACCGCGATCAGCGGGGAGTTGGTGCTGAGCGTCAATTGCAGCCCCGGGTCGATGGCACGGGCAATGGCCAGGTTGGTCGAGCCGGCGTCCAGGAATACATGCTGGCCTGCGCTAAGCAGCGCGGCTGCCGCCTGGCCAAGATTATCCTTGCGCGCTGGATCCTGGTGGATCCGCACATCGATCGGCGCTTCGGCGGCCGGCAGGCGAATCGCGCCGCCATAGACGCGCTTGCACAAGCCCGCCGCCGCCAATGTGCCCAGGTCTCGGCGTATCGAATGTTCAGAGACGTTGAATTCAATGGCCAGGTCAGCCGCGATGACCCGGCCATACAGGGCAAGCCGCTCGCTGATCAAGCGTTGGCGTTCGCCGGGAAACACTTCGTGGGTAGCACTCATGACAGCTGAACCTGCATAAACGAGCATGAATATACACAACCGAGCACAATATGCCGCGTCTCCCTCGGGTCGTCAAACCCTCGACGTTGCCCAAGGGCAAGGCTGCCTTTCGTCACTCTCCGCCGCCAGGTTGCTGAACAGTCTTTTCTTCATGCAGGTCAACACAAGGTCGGTAGCGTCAATTGGTCAACGAGCGACTCCTCGGGTCGCCGAGGATGGAACTATGAACAGAATCATTATCGCGGTCCTGCTGGGCGCTGCGCTCTTATCAGGCATCAACGGGGCCCAGGCGGCGGAAACGAAGAAGGTCGACGTGCTGCTGGTAGGCGGCGGCATCATGAGTTCGACGCTGGGCATCTGGCTCAACGAGCTTGAGCCTGGCTGGTCGATGGAAATGGTCGAACGCCTGGATGCGGTAGCCGAAGAAAGCTCCAACGGCTGGAACAACGCCGGCACCGGGCATTCGGCACTGGCGGAGCTCAATTACACGCCGATGGATGACCAGGGCAACGTCAACATTTCCAAGGCCATCGAGATCAACGAAGCCTTCCAGATCACCCGCCAGTTCCTGGCCTGGCAGGTGCGCAACAACGTGTTGAAGAATCCGCCTTCATTCATCAATTCCACCCCGCACATGAGTTTTGTCTGGGGCGACGACAACATCAAATTCCTGAAAAAACGCTACGAGGCGCTGCAAGCGAGCCCGTTATTCCGGCCGATGCAGTATTCAGAGGACCCGGAGCAGATCAGGAAGTGGGTACCCTTGATGATGGAAGGCCGCGATCCGAACCAGAAGCTCGCGGCCACCTGGACGCCGATCGGCACCGATGTGAATTTTGGCGAAATCACCCGCCAGTACGTCAGCTACTTGCAGAGCCGGCCCAACTTCAGCCTGAAGCTTTCCAGCGAGGTGCGCGACATCACCCGCAATGACGACGGTACCTGGCGCGTGGAATACAAGAACCTCAAGGACGGCGAAACGACCACCACCGACGCCAAATTCGTATTCATTGGCGCCGGCGGCGGCGCACTGCATCTGCTACAGGAATCGGGCATCCCGGAGGCAGACGACTACGCCGGGTTCCCGGTCGGCGGCTCGTTCCTGGTCGCCGAGAACCCTGGCATTGCCGAGCGACACATGGCCAAGGCGTACGGCATCGCTTCCACCGGCGCGCCACCGATGTCAGTGCCGCACCTGGACACCCGCGTACTGGATGGCAAGCGCGTCATCCTCTTTGGTCCGTTTGCGACCTTCTCCACCAAATTCCTCAAGGAAGGCTCGTACTTCGACCTTTTCACCAGCATGACCCCGCACAATATCTGGCCGATGACCAAAGTAGGCATCGAACAATACCCGCTGGTTGAATACCTGGCCGGCCAGCTCATGCTTTCCGATGATGATCGGTTCAAGGCCTTGCAGGAATATTTTCCCCAGGCCAGGAAGGAAGACTGGCGCCTCTGGCAAGCCGGCCAGCGCGTGCAGGTTATCAAGCGCGATGAAGAAAAAGGTGGCGTGCTCAAACTGGGCACCGAAGTAGTCGCCTCCCAGGACGGCAGCATTGCCGGCCTGCTTGGCGCATCCCCTGGTGCCTCGACGGCAGCCCCGATCATGCTGGAAGTGATGCAGCGGGTCTTCAAGGACAAGGTGGCCTCGCCGGCCTGGCAGGAAAAACTGCACCAGATCGTTCCCAGCTATGGCACACGGCTAAACGATGATCCTGATCGTGTCTATGAGGAATGGAAATACACCAGCGATGTGCTAAAACTGGCGCCGCCGCCGGACATCCGTGGAAACGCCGAATCGAAGGCCCCGACCAACAGCGATCCCGTGGGCCAGAAAAACAGCGATTCCGACCCGGACTTGGCGTTGTGAATGCTCCGACTGATGAGGACGTGAAACGTGGACAAGGAAGCCATCAGGATTCGTACCCTGCAAGTCGCCGATGCCGAGTCATTGCTGGCGTTTGAAGTGGATAATCGCCAGTGGTTCGAGCAGCACATCGATGCGCGCGCCCCGGCGTTTTATTCGTTGCAGGGGGTCAGCGAGCACATTGGCGATTACCTGTCCGGCTTCGCCGCCGGGACCTGGCACCCGTTTGTCATAGAGGACGCCGGCGGAGCGATTATCGGGCGAGCGAACCTCAAGGACATCGACACCAGCGAGCGAACGGCGCAGGTCGGCTATCGAATCGCCCAACACGCTTGTGGCAAGGGACTGGCGACGCTGGCAGTGAAGCACTTGATCGAACAGACCCGGTCACACTGGCGACTCGAACGGTTGCTCGCCGAAGTCTATGTACAAAATGCCGGCTCGGTGAAAGTGCTCGATCGTTGTGGTTTTTTGGTGGAGCCTACCCAGCCGGAGGCCAACGGGCAGCATCATTGGTATTCGCTTTTAATCCAGCCCCGGTAGTTCTGGACGTCCGATGAGCGACTTTCTCATCGAGCCACAAACGGATAATGCTCGATACGGCAAGGATAGTCGTTGCCGTCGCCCTTGCAGATTCCATCCAGATAGCGGTACTTGATCCGGATCGCCTGGCCTTTCCCGGGCCATTTGCGGCGTGGCAGCGTGGCCTGGTCGTCGGCGGTTTCCGGAATGAAGCTGATCACCGCGCCCTCTTCCGGGCATTCCACGCTGGGCGAGGCCGGGCGCGCCTTCAGGACTTGGGCCTGGAGCTTCGGCGTGGGCCGTTTCACCACTTCGGTGACGTGCAGCTGGATATCGCAGATCTGCCACGTCGCGGCCTGCGCCGGCGCGCAAAAGGCTGCAAGCGCCAGGGCGAATGGCGCGGAGTACGCTGGAAGCATGGTCATTTCGGTCCTTTTATCTGCGGCGGATTTGCGTCCGCCATCCTCTCACACCAAGGTATGTGAGGTCCCCGGACAAAAAAAGCCCCGCGACCGAAGACGGTGCGGGGCAAGGGAATTGGTTGGTTGCGGCCAACCAAAGGAGCACGGAGAAAAGCGTTTACGGGCCGGTCAGATGCATTCCTGTGCGGCGCGCTCGAAACTCGAAGGCAGGAGATTGGACGCCAGCAGGTGGCGCTCGTAGACAAACACCTTGCCGCCACTGCCGGCCTTGTGGGCTTCCAGCACGTTGTCCGCCGAAATCCTGCTCGGCACGACGATGCGGTAGCTGCGCTGGCTCTGCGAGACCATCGGGTGCAAAGCGCTGCCTTGCAACTTCGGCACGACGCATTCAGCGTATTCGGCCGGGGTCTTGCTGGTCTGCAAGGTCAGGGTCGGATCGTTCGGTGCCGAGGCACATCCCGCCAATAACAGCGGGGAAAACGCCAGGGACAGTAGAAATAAAGGGCGCATGGATCGGTCCTGAAAATAAAAACGTTGGGCTGCGTCTCGATGGCGCTGATTTTCCAATGATTGCCCGCAAAGCAGAACTTGCATTTGGTAATGGTCACTATTACTCATAGCAATAGTTGCAAGCCGGATGATGATGAGGAACGGATGAGAACGTTTGACTTGATTCGTGACGCGGTACTGCCGGACTTCCGTGAGCGGGTGGCTGAGTACCTGGTCCAGTACGAAAGCGTGCTGTTGAGCAATGCCGAAATCGCCCCCCAGCTCAAGCGGGACACGGCCAATCAACTGCGCGGTTACCTGCGCGGGTTGAACACTACCCGGGTGTTGGGCATGGCAGACTGGGAGGAACTGGATCGGCGGGTGATGAGTACCTGGCTATCCGACTGACTGGCGAAATCCCCGAGGCGTACAACCGAATTCGCGGCGAAACACCGTGTGCAGGTACTGCGCCGACTTGAAGCCGCAATCGCGGGCGATATCGGCAATCGCCAGCTCGGTGTTCTCCAACCCGCTGGCCGCCGCCGCCAGCTTGAAGCGCAGGATCTCGTCGTGAACGCTGCAACCACGCTCCTTGCGAAAATGCGACTCCAGGGATGAACGCGACACGCCGACATACGCCGCCACTTGCGCGGTCTTGATGCCCTGGCAGGCGTATTGGCGAATGAACAACAAAGCCTGCATGACATAAGGATTGCCCAGTGGCTGGTGCAGGCTCGACGCTTGCACGTTGATCGCCTCGGGCGGTATCAACACCTGGGTGCCGGTGGAAGGCATGCCGTGCAGCATCTGATGAAGCAGGCGCGCGGCGGTCCGGCCCATGGTTTCGGTGCCCTGCACCACCGAACTGAGCGGCACCCGGGTCAGGCTGCGGGTCAGCGGGTCGTTGTCGATGCCGATCAACGCGACTTGCTCCGGCACGGCGATCCCGGCTGTCAGGCAAGCTTGCAGCAACTGCCGGGCCCGCGCGTCGCTGACAGCGATGATGCCGATGGGTTTGGGCAGGCTCTGCAGCCAGGCGATCTGCTGCTCGACCGCGCTGTCCCAAAGCGGCGCGCTGGTGCCCATGCCCCGGTACACCTGCGCCGGCAGGCCATCGCGCTGCATCAACTGACGAAAGGCCTTTTCCCGTTCCTGGGCCCAGCGATTGGCCTGGGCTTCGGGCAGGCTGAAACAGGCGAATTGCGTCAACCCGGCTTCGATCAGATGCGCGTAGGCCAACTTGATCAGCGCGTGATTATCCGTAGCGACATATGGAATACCCTTCGGATAGGCGCGCTCGTCCTGATACGAGCCCCCCACCGCCACCACGGGCAGCTTGATCCCGGCCAGCGCCTCGCCGATCAGCGGGTCATCGAAGTCGGCGATGATTCCATCGCCCTGCCAGCGCTCGATCCCTTTCAACCGGCAGTGAAAATCCTCCTCGAGAAACAGGTCCCAGGACGCGCGCGTGCTGCTCAGGTAGTTGCCGATGCCGCTGATGATGCCGCGGTCGTAGATCTTGCTGCCGTTGAACAGCAGGGCGATGCGGTGAACGGGCGGGACGATTTTCATTGTTTTTACCCTGGGCCGATGGACACAGACTAGGCGCGCGAACGGCGAATCTCAATACTCAAAATCGAACTGCCGATTGGTGATTTTCATAATCAGCAGCCTGCGGGCCGGCGGTAGTATCGGGACACCGCCAAGAATAAAAAGGAAACCCGCCCATGTCGTACTTCCCCGATGTCGAGCCGATTCGTTATGAAGGCCCCGGCAGCGACTCGCCGCTCGCCTTCCGCCATTACGACGCCAACAAGCTGGTGCTCGGCAAACCCATGCGCGAGCACCTGCGCATGGCCGTCTGCTACTGGCATACGTTTGTCTGGCCAGGGTCCGATGTGTTCGGCGCCGGGACCTTCAAGCGCCCGTGGCAGCACGCCGGGGACCCGCTGGAACTGGCGATAGGCAAGGCCGAGGCGGCGTTCGAGTTCTTTTCCAAGCTGGGCATCGACTACTACTGCTTCCACGACACCGACGTCGCGCCGGAAGGACAATCGCTGAAGGAATACCGCAACAACTTCGCGCAGATGGTCGATCACCTGGAGCGCCATCAGGAACAAAGCGGAATCAAGCTGTTGTGGGGCACCGCCAATTGCTTCAGCAACCCGCGTTTTGCCGCCGGCGCCGCCAGCAACCCGGACCCACAGGTCTTCGCCTGCGCCGCCGCCCAGGTGTTCAGCGCCATGAACGCCACTCAACGTTTGAAGGGTTCCAACTACGTATTGTGGGGCGGCCGTGAAGGCTATGAAACCCTGCTCAATACCGACCTTGCGCGCGAGCGCGAACAGTTGGGCCGCTTCATGCGCATGGTGGTCGAGCACAAGCACAAGATCGGCTTCAAGGGCGACCTGCTGATCGAGCCCAAGCCCCAGGAGCCGACCAAGCACCAATACGACTACGACAGCGCCACCGTGTTCGGCTTCCTGCAACAGTTCGGCCTGGAGAACGAAATCAAGGTCAACATCGAGGCCAACCACGCGACCCTGGCCGGGCACAGTTTCCATCATGAAATCGCCACGGCGGTCTCCCTGGGAATCTTCGGCAGCATCGATGCCAACCGTGGCGATCCGCAGAACGGCTGGGACACCGACCAGTTTCCCAACAGCGTCGAGGAAATGACCCTCGCCACCTATGAAATCCTCAAGGCCGGGGGCTTCGGCAACGGCGGGTTCAACTTCGACTCCAAGGTCCGCCGCCAGAGCGTGGACGACGTCGATCTGTTCCACGGTCATGTTGCCGCCATGGACGTGCTCGCCCTGTCCCTGGAGCGCGCGGCGGCCATGGTGCAGAACGATCAACTGCAGAAATTCAAGGACCAGCGCTACGCGGGCTGGCAGCAGCCGTTCGGCAAGGCGGTTCTGGCGGGGGACTTCAGCCTCGAATCACTGGCTGAGCATGCGTTCACCAACGAGCTGAATCCGCAGGCCGTCAGCGGTCGGCAGGAGATGCTGGAAAACGTCGTCAACCGGTTCATTTACCCCTGACCACAGGCAACCTCCGTGGGCGCGGGGAGGTTGTTACATTCGCGCGACAAATCTGCGCCCGGAACGTCGAACAAGTCTCTACAGTTCTACCGGCATCATGTTCATCGTCAGGCAGTGTCTTTCAAAAAACAATAAAAGGACGCACCACCATGAAAACCTTCAAACGTACCCTGCTCGCCGGCGCCCTCGCCCTGCTGTCGCTTCCGGCCATGGCCGACGCGACCCACCCGAAAATCGGTTTTTCCATTGATGACCTGCGCCTGGAGCGCTGGTCGCGCGACCGTGATTACTTTGTCGCGGCGGCGGAAAAACTCGACGCCAAGGTCTACGTGCAATCGGCGGACGCCAACGAGCAGAAGCAGATTTCCCAGATCGAAAACCTCATTTCCCGGGGTGTCGATGTGATCGTCATCGTGCCGTTCAACGCTACCGTGCTGACCAACGCCGTCGCCGAAGCCAAGAAGGCCGGGATCAAGGTGGTGTCCTATGACCGGCTGATCCTCAACGCCGACATCGACGCCTACATTTCCTTCGATAACGAAAAAGTCGGCGAGATGCAGGCCGGCGGTGTCCTGAAGGCAGCGCCGAAGGGTAACTATTTCCTGCTGGGCGGCGCCCCTACGGACAACAACGCCAAGATCCTGCGCGAAGGCCAGATGAAGGTGCTGCAACCGGCCATTGACAAGGGCGACATCAAGATTGTCGGCCAGCAATGGGTGAAGGAATGGAACCCCACCGAAGCCTTGAGCATCGTTGAAAACGCCCTGACCCGGAACAACAACAAGATCGATGGCATCGTCGCGTCCAACGACGCCACCGCCGGCGGCGCCATCCAGGCTCTGGCCGCGCAGAAGCTGGCCGGCAAGGTACCGATCTCGGGCCAAGACGCCGACCTGGCGGCGGTCAAGCGCGTGATCGACGGCACGCAGACCATGACGGTCTACAAGCCGCTGAAACTGATCGCTTCCGAAGCCGCCAAGCTCTCGGTGCAACTGGCGCGCAACGAGAAGCCCACCTACAGCTCGCAGTACGACAACGGCAACAAGAAGGTCGACACCATCCTGCTCACGCCCACCGCGCTGACCAAGGACAACATCGACCTGCTGGAAAAGGACGGGTTCTACACCAAGGCGCAGATTGCCGGGCAGTGATCAAAGCGCACCCCGGGGACTTTTTGCCAAACAGTCCCTGTGGGAGCGAGCTTGCTCGCGATGGCGGCCTGACAGTCAACATTGGTGTCGGATGTGACGGCCTCATCGCGAGCAAGCTCGCTCCCACAGGGCTGGGTGGTGCTCCTCAACGCTGCCTGTGAGCCCTTTTTTTACGAGCCCTCGCCATGTCCGAATACCTGTTGCAAATGAACGGCATCGTCAAGACCTTTGGCGGTGTCAAAGCCCTCAACGGCATCGACATCAAGGTCCGGCCCGGGGAATGTGTCGGCCTGTGCGGTGAAAACGGCGCGGGCAAATCCACGTTGATGAAAGTCCTCTCGGCGGTCTACCCCTATGGCACCTGGGAGGGCGAAATCCTCTGGGACGGCCAGCCGCTGAAAGCCCAATCGATCAGCGAAACCGAGGCCGCCGGGATCGTCATCATCCATCAGGAACTGACGCTGGTCCCCGACCTGTCAGTGGCCGAAAATATCTTCATGGGCCACGAGCTGACCCTGCCCGGCGGGCGCATGAACTATCCGGCGATGATCCATCGCGCCGAAGCCCTGATGCGTGAGCTCAAAGTGCCGGACATGAACGTCTCGCTGCCGGTCTCGCAGTACGGCGGTGGCTATCAGCAACTGGTCGAGATCGCCAAGGCGCTGAACAAACAGGCGCGCCTGCTGATCCTCGACGAGCCCTCCTCGGCCCTGACCCGCTCGGAAATCGAGGTGCTGCTGGACATCATCCGCGACCTCAAGGCCAAGGGTGTGGCCTGCGTGTACATCTCCCACAAGCTCGATGAAGTGGCGGCGGTGTGCGACACCATTTCCGTCATCCGCGATGGCAAACACATCGCGACCACCGCCATGGCCGATATGGATATCCCGAAAATCATCACGCAGATGGTCGGGCGGGAAATGAGCAACCTCTACCCCACCGAACCCCACGAGATCGGCGAGGTGATTTTCGAGGCGCGCCACATCACCTGCTACGACGTCGACAACCCCAGGCGCAAACGGGTCGACGATATTTCGTTTGCGCTCAAGCGCGGGGAAATCCTCGGCATCGCCGGGCTGGTGGGCGCCGGCCGCACGGAACTGGTGTCGGCCCTGTTCGGCGCCTACCCCGGACGCCATGAAGGCGAGGTCTGGCTGGACGGCCAGCGGATCGACAGCAGCACACCGCTCAAATCGATCCGCGCCGGCCTGTGCATGGTCCCCGAAGACCGCAAGCGCCAAGGCATCATCCCGGACCTGGGCGTCGGCCAGAACATCACCCTGGCGGTGCTGGAGAACTTCTCGAAGATGACCCGGATCGATGCCGAGGCCGAACTGGGCAGCATCGACCGGGAGATCTCGCGCATGCATCTGAAGACCGCAAGCCCGTTCCTGCCGATCACCAGCCTGTCCGGCGGCAACCAGCAAAAAGCCGTGTTGGCGAAGATGCTCCTGACCAAGCCACGGGTGTTGATTCTCGACGAGCCCACCCGAGGCGTGGATGTGGGTGCCAAGTACGAGATCTACAAGCTGATGGGCGCGCTGGCGGCCGAAGGCGTGTCGATCATCATGGTGTCCTCGGAGCTCGCCGAAGTGCTCGGGGTATCCGACCGCGTGCTGGTGATTGGCGACGGCCAGTTGCGCGGCGATTTCGTCAATCGTGAACTGACCCAGGAGCAGGTGCTTGCGGCCGCGCTCAGCCATCCCGAAGCCCCTGACAACAATGATCGGAATCCGCGTAGATGAATCAGGTCAAACAAGTGTTCACCCGCTACAAAATGCTCGCCCTGGTGATTGCCGTGGCGGTCATCTGGCTGTTCTTCAGCTGGCAGACCGAGGGCGGATTCCTGACTCCGCGCAACCTCTCCAACCTGCTGCGGCAGATGTCCATCACCGGAATCCTGGCCTGCGGCATGGTGCTGGTGATCATCAGCGGCGAGATCGACCTGTCGGTGGGCTCGCTGCTGGGCCTGCTCGGTGGGCTCGCGGCGATTCTCGATGTGGTCTATCACATTCCGCTACTGGCGAACCTGAGCCTGGTCGCCCTGTGCGGGCTGGTCATCGGCCTCGCCAACGGCTACATGACCGCCTACCTGCGCATCCCCTCGTTCATCGTCGGCTTGGGCGGCATGCTGGCGTTTCGCGGAATTCTGCTGGGCATCACCGGCGGCACCACCATCGCCCCGGTATCGCCGGAGCTGGTTTATGTCGGCCAGGGTTATCTGCCCCATGCGGTCGGCACGGGCCTTGGCGTGGTGCTGTTTGCCCTGACGTTGTTCCTGACCTGGAAACAACGCCGCAATCGCGCCTTGCACGGCCTGGCCGCCCATTCACTGGTGCGCGACGTGGTGCGGGTGGTGTTGATCGGCGCCGTGCTCGCCGGTTTCGTCTATACGTTGAACAGCTACGACGGGATTCCGGTTCCGGTGCTGCTGCTGTTGGTCCTGCTGGGGGTGTTCAGCTACGTGACCAGCCAGACCGTGTTCGGCCGGCGTGTCTATTCCGTGGGCAGCAACATGGAAGCCACCCGCCTGTCCGGCATCAACGTGCAAGCAGTGAAACTCTGGATCTTCGGCATCATGGGCGTGATGTGCGCCCTCGCCGGCATGGTCAACACCGCGCGCCTGGCGGCCGGCTCCCCCTCGGCCGGCAACATGGGCGAACTGGACGCCATCGCTGCCTGTTTCATCGGCGGTACCTCCATGCGCGGCGGCTCCGGGACGGTCTACGGTGCGCTGCTAGGCGCGCTGGTCATCACCAGCCTGGACAACGGCATGTCGATGCTCGACGTCGACAGCTACTGGCAGATGATTGTCAAAGGCAGCATTCTGGTCCTGGCCGTATGGGTAGACGTCAGCACCCGGACTGGACGACGTTGATGGCCGCCCCTTGGGTGATTGATCACGACTCGTGTGCAACGCCTTCACTTTTGCGTGCTTGATGCTTTCAGGGCGGGGCATATGCTGTTCACAGCAAGCCCCGCCAGGACAAGAAGCGCGCGAAAATGAACAGCCCGAGAACGCTTTATCAGAAACATATCGACAGCCATACCGTTTGCGCGCTGGATGATCAGGGCCACGTGCTGCTGTACATCGACCGTCAGGTCGCCAACGAATACACCAGCCCACAAGCGTTCAGCGGCCTGCGCGAAGCCCACCGCAGCGTCTGGCGCCCCAGCGCGACCCTCGCGGTGGTTGACCACGTCAACCCGACCACGCCTCAACGCATCGCGGCCATGCCGGATGCGAGCGGCGCCCGGCAGGTGTCCTACTTCGCCGAAAACTGCCGAGACTTCGGCATCGAACTGTTGGATGTGCTGGACAAGCGCCAGGGCATCGAGCACGTCGTCGCTCCCGAGCAAGGCTTCATCCTGCCGGGCATGGTCATCGCCGCCGGCGACAGCCATACCACCACCTACGGTGCGCTCGGGGCGTTCGGTTTCGGCATCGGCACTTCTGAAATCGAACATTTGCTGGCCACCCAGACGCTGGTCTACAAGCGTCTGAAAACCCTGCGCGTCACGGTCGATGGCGCCCTCGGCGCGGGCGTCACCGCCAAGGACGTCATCATGGCGCTGATCGAAAAAATCGGCGCCTCGGGCGCTACGGGCTACGCAATTGAATTCACCGGCCCGGTCATCAGCGCACTGAGCGTCGAAGCGCGGATGACCATCTGCAACATGGCCGTGGAAGCGGGTGCGAGAGGCGCGTTCATGGCCCCCGATGACGAGGTCTTTACCTACCTGCAAAGCAAACCCCGTGCGCCTCGGGGCGAGTTGTGGGAACAGGCCGTGGCCAAGTGGCAAGACCTGCGCAGCGATGAGGATTCGGTATTCGATCGGGAAGTGAGTCTCGATGTCGCTGCGCTGGAGCCGATGGTGACCTGGGGCACCAGCCCCGACCAGGCAGCGCCGATTGGCGGTCAGGTACCGGATCCGGCGGCGCAGCCCGACCCGATCCTGCGCCAGGGCCTGCAGCGGGCGCTGGACTACATGGGGCTGACGCCAGGGATGCCCCTTGGCGAAGTGCAGATCAGCCATGCCTTCATCGGCTCCTGCACCAATGCGCGCATCGAAGACCTGCGCGACGCGGCACGGGTCGTCCGCGGCAAGCGGGTCGCGGCCCATGTGCGGGCGATGATCGTGCCCGGCTCCACCGCGGTGCGCGACCAGGCAGAAGAGGAAGGACTGGCTGCGATCTTCCGTGACGCCGGTTTCGAATGGCGCCAGTCCGGCTGCTCGATGTGCCTGGCGATGAACGACGACGTGCTTGCACCAGGCGATCGCTGCGCATCCAGCACCAATCGCAATTTCGAAGGACGCCAGGGCGCAGGCGCGCGCACTCACCTGATGAGTCCGGCCATGGTGGCCGCCGCCGCGATAACCGGTCACCTGACCGACGTCCGCTCACTGCTCCCGGAGGCCTGAAGATGCAACCCTTTGACACCGTAACCGGCATCGCCGCCCCGCTGCTGGCCGCCAACATCGACACCGACGTCATCATGCCCAAGCAGTTCCTCAAGGGCATTGACCGCCAGGGGCTGGACCGGGGCCTGTTCTTTGACCTGAGATGGCGCGAGCCTGGCGTTGCCAATCCGGATTTCGTGCTCAATCAACCTGGCTGGCGCGATGCGACGTTCCTGGTGGTGGGCGAAAACTTCGGCTGTGGCTCAAGCCGTGAGCATGCGGTTTGGGGCTTGAAGCAGGTAGGGATCAGGGCGCTGATTGGCACAAGCTTCGCCGGGATCTTCTACGACAATTGCCAGCGAAACGGGGTGCTGCTGATTGAGCTTGCCGAGGTCCAGTGGAAAAAAATTGCCGAACTCGCTGGCCGTGCGGATACGGCCGCTATCAGCGTCAACCTTCCCGAGCAGCGCATTGAGCTGGCGGACGGCAGCGTTATGGCGTTCGAGATCGACAGACTGCGCAAGGAGTCGTTGCTGCTGGGGTTGGATGCCATTGGCGCAACGCTCCAGCGTGCCGAGCAGATTCGCCGGTTCGAGCGTCGGCATCTGGCCGAGAATCCCTGGTTGTAGGGGTTGGGGTTGGGTTTGACCTGGTTTTGGTAGGTCCAGGCTACCCCTGTGGGCTGAGAAATCTGCGCCTGTCGAAATCCAATGAGGGAGCGAGCTTGCTCGCGAAGGCGGCGTGTCAGCCACTGAAGATGTTGGATGAGCTGGCCCCTTCGCGAGCAGGCTCGCTCCCACAGGGGTTCCGTGTATACCGTGAGGTCTGTGCCTGTCGAAAATCCAATGTGGGAGCGAGCCTGCTCGCGAAGGCGGCGTGTCAGCCGCTGAAGATGTTGGATGAGCTGGCCCCTTCGCGAGCAGGCTCGCTCCCACAGAGGTTCCATGTATACCGTGGGGTCTGTGTCTGTCGATATTAAAATGTGGGAGCGAGCTTGCTCGCGAAGGCGGCCTGCCTGCCACTGAAGATATTGAATGGGCTGGCCCCATCGCGAGCAAGCTCGCTCCCACAGGGGTTCCATGTGGGCTGTGAAATCTGCGCCTGTCGAAATCCAATGTGGGAGCGAGCTTGCTCGCGATGGCGGCGTGTCAGCCGCTGAAGATGTTGGATGAGCCGGCCCCTTCGCGAGCAGGCTCGCTCCCACAGGGGTTCCGTGTATACCGTGAGATCTGTGTCTGTCGAATATTGCAATGTGGGAGCGAGCTTGCTTGCGATGGCGGCGTGTCAGCCGCTGAAGATGTTGGATGGACTGGCCCCTTCGCGAGCAAGCTCGCTCCCACAGGGGTTCCATGTGGGCTGTGAAATCTGTGCCTGTCGAAATCCAATGTGGGAGCGAGCCTGCTCGCGAAGGCGGCGTGTCAGCCGCTGAAGATGTTGGATGGGCTGGCCCCTTCGCGAGCAGGCTCGCTCCCACAGGGGTTCCGTGTATACCTTGAGGTCTGTGTCTGTCGAATATTGCAATGTGGGAGCGAGCCTGCTCGCGAAGGCGGCGTGTCGGCCGCTGAAGATGTTGGATGAGCCGGCCCCTTCGCGAGCAGGCTCGCTCCCACAGAGGACGCCACTATGTCTGACCAATCGACAAATCCCGGAAGCACTCCTCGAGAAACTCGACACATACCCGCAATTTGGCCGACTGGCTGAGCCGGGTCGGGTATACGGCCCAGACATTGGCGCTTTGCGAATAGTCTGGCAGCACCTGGACCAGCCGCCCCTGCTCCAGCAGCGGCTTGACGTCCCACATCGAGCGCAGCAGGATCCCGCCGCCGCTCAACGCCCACTCCAGAACGATCTCGCCACTGTTGGATGATAACGGGCCGCCGACACGTACCGTTGCCTCCTCGCCATCCCGGGTCAGCGTCCATAGGCCGAACGCGTTATTGCGCTCTTTGAGCACCAGGCAATCATGGGCGTCAAGCTCTTCCAGCAAATGCGGGATGCCCCGCCGTTGCAGATACTCCGGGCTTGCGCAGAGTATCCGCCGATTGCTCGCCAGCTTGCGCCCCAGGTGTTGGTCCGGCAGGTCATCACCGACGCGGATCTCCAGGTCGAAGCCTTCGCCGACGATATCGACGACGCGGTCGAATACGTCCAGGCGGATGTCGAGCCGGGGGTACGCCTGCGACAGTTTGCCGATGGCCGGTGCGACGTGGTTGCGACCAAAACCGAAACTGCTGCAGATGTGCAGAGCGCCGCTGGGCTGATGTCGCGCCTGGGCGATTTCACCGACAAACTCCTCGAAATCCCCCAATAGCTTTTCGGCCCAGACCCGCACGCGCTCGCCATCGTCGGTCAGGGCGATGCGCCGGGTGGTACGGTGCAGCAAGCGCGTGGCGAGCGTTGCTTCCAGTACCGAAATGCGCTTGCTGATATAGGCCGGTGAATAACCCAGCGCTTGCGCGGCACTGGCAAAGCCGTTTTTTCGAACGACGGTGAGAAAGACCTTCAGGTCCTCCGGTAATGGAAACTGATCACGACTCGTGTTCATAAGCCCCACGGCAGCGCTATTCTTCGCAGATTTTGCGAAGAATAGCATCGATCCCGCCCGGCTCAACCGCCGTATTTATTCATCAGCTTCAGTGTTACCCCATTCGTCCAGCCGAAACCGTCCTGCAGTTCGTATTCGCCGCCCCCACCGCCGTCGCCCTGTCCGGACACGTCGTACTTCTCGACCAATTTGTCCTCTTTGAGATAAAGGTCTTGGACCTGCTTCAGAAAGCGGTTGCCAACATCCCGGGCCAGTTCCGTTTGTCCGTAGCGGTCCAATCCTTCGACCGCCACCCATTGCAACGGCGCCCAGCCATTGGGCTCGTCCCACTGCTGGCCGTTATTGACCTGGGTGGTGGCGATGCCGCCCGGACGCAACAAACCTCGACGCACCGCATCGGCGGTACGATCGGCGCGTTCGGCAGAGGCCAGGCCGGTGTAGAGCGGGAACAGCGTTGCGGCAGTCAATCCCGGCCGTTGCCGGTTCTGCTGCCAGTCGTAGTCCACGTAATAACCACCCTCGGCGTTCCACAAGTGGGTCTCGATGGCGCGCTGGCGTTGCTCGGCACGCTGCCCATAGGCCTGGACGCAAGGCGTGTTCGCCACCGTCTCACAGGCCTTGGCGATGGTGCGCTCCAGGTGGAACATCAGGCTGTTCAGATCCACCGGCACAATCGACGTGGTTCGGATGGTCGCCAGGTTCTTGCCGTCCCCCAGCCAGCGGGAGCTGAAATCCCAGCCGCTTTCGGCCCCGGCGCGCAAGTCGCGCCAGACCTCCTCCTTGGGTCGCTGTGGCGCCTGTTCGGCGGTCTTCGTGTCTTGCAGCCATGACTCCTGCCGAGGCGTAGCGTTGGCATCCCAATAACGGTTGAGCACACTGCCATCGGCGAGCTTGACGACATGCTGCACCGCCTCACCGGCCTTGAGGGCCTGCGCCCCGTCCATCCAGTAGGCATATTCCTTTTGCAACTGGGGAAGGTAGCGCCCGTAGGCCTGCTCGCCTTCGATGTGCGCCTGCAACTCGACCATGTAAGCAAAGAACGGTGGCTGCGAGCGGCTCAGGTAGTAGCTGCGGTTGCCATTGGGGATATGGCCGTAGGTGTCGATCATGTAGGCAAAATTGTCGGTCATCTGGCGAACCTGCGCCTTGTCGCCGCTTTGCTCCAGACCGAGCATGGTGAAATACGAGTCCCAGTAATACATTTCGCGGAAACGTCCGCCCGGAACTACATACGGTTGCGGCAACGGCAGCAGGCTGCTGTAGGGCGGCACGTGGGTGTAGGTTCGGCTGAGCACGGGCCAGAGATTATCGATGTGCTCCTTGATCGGCGCACCCGGTTCGGGGGCAGGACTTTCAGCCTGGCCGGATTCGATGAAGTTGTCCTTTATGAAGGCATCGAGATCGAAATCGGCGCCCTCCCGACGGGCCAGGTAATCGGCACGGATCTTCGCCGGGTCACGCTTGGGCAACGCATCGACGAAATGCTTCTGGTCGGTGAACACCTGCTGACGCTGCACGGCTTCGAACAGTTCGGGGTACATCTGGTCGGGCGGCTGATTGGCCCGGTCCCGGGCGTCGGCATAACTCCACATGGCGGCAGGTTGGCTTGAACAGGCCGTGCACAGCACGGCAGCGAGAGACAGGCTGGGGAAATACAGTGGTCGCATCGGCGGCTCCATCATTTGTCGTTCCTGACCAACGAGTGACAGAACGAGGTGGAGCGCGGTTCACTCGAAATGCCTTTCCTCACCTCGACGGAACCCCTGCCTGACCCCTGCTCTCTATCGCAGGACCAACAGGACGGAGGTGTTGATCATGATTGCCCCAGCAACCGGCATGCGGCACGGTGAGCGTTACGCCGTTGAAAGCATCGAGCGCGCGCCTCACTTCCCGGGTTTTTTCCTTGATGGAAAGTATTACCTGGGCCCTGAATTGAATACGGCAGTGGGCTGGCTGGAAGGCCAGACCTTCCTCTACGACCAGCTCGACCCCGAGGGCGAGCCGGTGTACCCCGGCAGAGTGGCCGGCACCATCGAGGACCTGACGCTGATAATGGCCGATGGCGTGCGCCTCAAGCTGACCCCCTTGCAGCCCGACATCGACCGGCCCACGGGCCCCGCCGCTACCGCCGCTCAGACAAAGTCGTATCCCTTGGCGGAAAAACTCGTGGTTATCACCGGAGCGTCCAGCGGAATCGGCCGTGCCACCGCCCTGGCGTTTGCCCGGCAACGGGCGCGCCTGGTGCTGGCGGCACGTGATCGGGAGGCGCTCGCCGAAGTTGTCGACGAATGCCAGGCCCAGGGCGCCGCCGCATTGGCGGTGTGCACCGATGTCACCCGCAGCGAACAGATGCAGGCGCTAGCCGCCGAGGCCGCCGCGTTTGGTGACGGCCGCATCGACATCTGGATCAACAATGCCGGCGTCGGCGCGGTGGGCAGTTTCGAGCAAACGCCGCTTGAGGTACATGAACAGGTTCTGCAAACCGACCTGCTCGGCTACCTGCGGGGCGCCTATGTGGCATGGCCCTATTTCAAGGCGCAGAAGCGCGGGATCCTGATCAACACCCTGTCGCTGGGCAGTTGGGTCGCCCAGCCCTATGCCGCTGCCTACTCGGCAAGCAAATACGGCTTGCGCGGCTTGTCCGAAGCCTTGCGCGGTGAACTCGGCAAATACCGGGACATCCATGTCTGCGACATCTACCCCGCCGTCATCGACACGCCGGGCTTTCGCGACGGCGCCAATTACACCGGCCATGCGCTCAAGCCACCGCCTCCCGTCTACGACCCGCAGCGGGTTGCCGAAGCGATGGTCAGCTGTGCGCTCAACCCCAAGCCCAGCACCACCGTGGGCAGCGCGGCGATACTGGCGAGAGTCGCCCATGTCCTCTTGCCCGGGTTCCCGCAACTGTCCGGTTGGTTGACGCGTCTGGCCCTGAACCGCAGTCCGGCGTTGGCTTCATCCTCGGGCAACCTGTTCAACCCGCCCAGCGGGCCGCGTAAAATCGAAGGCGGCTGGCGCAAGCCTGCGCGACGACCATCGCCCGTGCTGGTGGCGGGCGCGGCGCTGTTGCTTGGCGGGTGCCTGGTGGCATTGGGTCGGGAGCGTGACCGCAGGTGACCGCACAGCGAGGCGATCGGGTCAGTCCTGCGCCGAGCGGAACGCTTCGACGTTGAGCCCGAACCGGCTCATCTTGTTGTACAGCCCGCCCCGGGACACATTCAACTGTCGGGCGGCCAGGCGGATATTGCCGCGCGTGTCCCGCAGGGCGGCGATGATCGCATTCATTTCGTGGGTATCCAGATCGACGGCCGCCCTGGGTTCCGGAGTAGCCTCGCGGGCCGAGGGCCGTCCGCCCTGCCTGACTTCCAGGGCCAGGTCATTGGCTTGGATGAGTTCGGTGGTTGCCAGGTTGGTCGCGCGCTCAATGACGTTTTCCAGCTCACGGACGTTCCCCGGCCAATGATAGGCATCGAGAACCTCCAGCGCCTGTGGTGACAGGTCTCGTATCGGCTTTCGCAGCGACCGGGCACACCGCGCGAGGAAATGCCGCGCCAGCAAGGGCACATCCTCCCGCCGCATCCGCAGCGGCGGCACCGTCAGGCTCAGCACATTGAGGCGGTAATAAAGGTCCTCGCGAAAGGCCCCGTCGGCGACGGCCTGGCTCAGGTTGCGGTGAGTGGCGGCAATGATGCGCACGTTGACCCGCAGCGATTTTTTCGCCCCCACCCGCGTCACTTCGCCTTCCTGCAGGACGCGCAGCAGGCTGACCTGCGCATCAAAGGCCATATCACCGATCTCGTCGAGGAAGATCGTCCCGCCATCGGCCAGTTCGAATCTGCCCGCCGAGCCACCGCGAGCCGATCCGGTGAACGCACCTTCGACATGGCCGAACAGTTCGCTCTGCACCAGATCCCGGGGAATGGCCCCGCAATTGACCGCCACGAACGGACCGCCACTGCGTTCGCTGGCGTTATGGATGGCCTGGGCAAACAGCTCCTTTCCGGTGCCACTCTCACCGAGAATCAGCGTGGTCGAGTCACTGCGACTGGCGATCCGGCCCAGTTGCAAGGCGTCCTGAATCGCCCGTGAACGACCCTGGATGATCTCGAACGTGTAGCTGGCCTGGGTGCCGATGATGCGCCGGGTAATCTCACGGATGCGCCGATTCTCGCGCAGCGAAACGATACGACCGCCCTGCTCCAGAGGGCAGACAGACACCAGGCAGGCCAGATGACTGCGGTCATGCAGCTCGAAGGTGCAATCCAGGTCCCTTGCCCCTTCGCCATCCCCGCGCAGGATCTCGCCGCTCTGCTCGGTCTGCCCCAGGCTCTGGAACGGCTTGCCCAACCAGTCACGATCGACGCGGAACAATTGCCGGGCGTAATGGTTGAGGGCCTTGATGCAACCCGTTTCATCGAGTACCACCAAGCCCTCGTTGAGCACTTCAAGGACTGTCTGTTGTTCTTCCAGCAGTGCCTGCAGCGCCATTTGCCGGGAGACCGCTTCAGCCGCGGCCTGGACGGTGCCCAGGGTATGGAAGTGAAACCAGCCGGGCTCGGCGGTCAGGGTCAGCATCGCCAGGGTCCGGCCATGAGCATCGCGGATAGGCGCGGCGGCACAATGCATACGCCGCTGGCGCAGGCCTATGCCGAAATTTTCCTCGGCCAGCACATACACCAGCCGGTCCTCGACCAGCGCCAGCCCGGTGCAATTGGTGCCCTGCACCGATTCGAGCAATCGGCTGCCGATGGGCGTGAGGTCCAGCCCGCAGAAATACAGGGTCGTGCCTTCGGCATCGGTCAGGTTGATATGCCCGTTGGGGTTGTAGGCGAGCAAGCCGCGCATGACCTGTGCGGCGGCGGCGATCAACAGGCGATTCGCCGTCAGCGTGGCGGTCAGCTCGGCGGGCGCGACAAAACGGTACTCGCCGTCCTCCGGATCCAGCCCGGCATCGACGCTGCGCCGCCAGGAATTCCAGATCACTTGCCTGACACCGGCGGGACGCTCGGTGCTGGCGTTCAGGCATGCTCGCCAGGCCTCTTCCAGCGCAGCGTTTGATCCTCCATTCAACGACGCGGGGCCGAGGGCGGTCAGATAGTCCCGGTCTTCAACGCTCAGGGCCATGGGTTGTGCATTCATTGTCGGCTCTATGTTCAGGTTCTCGACATGTCAGTGTAGACATGTCCACGAAATGAACATCCCTCCTTCAAGATCGCAGAAATAAACCTTTAAATTCAGCGTGTTGAGTATTGGCACAGCAGTTGCTCCCTGCTGTATAGCGACACCGGCGTTCCAGCCAACGCGTCGCGAACAACAATAAAAGGGAGTCATTTCATGAGCACCTCGAAAACCATTCGCCTGGGTCTTATCGGCGCTGGCCGCATGGGCAGTTTTCACGGCCTGACCGCCGCCCGGCACATCCCCGGCGCCTGCCTCGCCGCCATCGCCGACCCTACTCCCGGCCAGGCCGCGCGCCTGGCGGCGGAGCTGGATGTGCGCAAGACCTACGCCGATCCGCAGCAACTGCTGGACGACCCGGACATCGACGCCGTGCTGATCGCCGCCCCGGCACGCAGCCATGCCGAGCTGGTGATCAGCGCGGCCCGGGCCGGCAAAGGGGTGTTCTGTGAAAAACCCATGGCGATCACGCTGGACGAAGCCGACCGCGCCATCGCCGCCGCTGCCGATGCGCGGGTGACCCTGCAGGTCGGTTTCAACCGGCGCTTCGCCAGGAGTTTCCGCACAGCTCATCTGGACGTGGTCGCCGGCCGGATCGGCACACCCCAACTGCTGCGCTCGCTGACCCGCGACCCGGCGCTGAACAACCCCGCCGCCTCGCCGCAATGGGTGATCTTCCTGGAAACGCTTATCCATGACTTCGATACCCTGCGCTACCTGAATCCGGGCGCCGAGGCGGTCGAAGTGTTCGTGATGGCCGATGCCTTGATTGCACCCGCCTACAAAGAGAAAGGTTTCCTCGACACGGCAGTGGTCACGATCCGTTTCGACAATGGCGCCATTGCCACCGCGGAGGCCAACTTCCAGGCCGTCTATGGCTACGACGTCCGGGGCGAAGTGTTCGGCAGTGCCGGCATGCTGACCATGGGCAGCGTCAACGACTCCGACTTGCTGCGCTATCTGGCCAATGGGGTCCAGGCCGATACCCAACGCCTGGACACCGACTTGCTGCGTGATGCGTACGTGGCCGAGCTCAATCACTTCGTCAGTTGCGTGCGCAGCGGCGAGAAACCGCTGGCCAGCGGTGAAGATGCCCGGGCCGCCCTGGCCATTGCACGGGCTTGCATCGAGTCCTTCCAGCAGGGTAAAGCGGTACGTGTGCAAGGAGCCTCGTCATGAGTTTCATCCCCTTCAAGCTGGCGGTCAGCGCCGAGATGGTCTTTCTCGACCTGCCCTTTCTCGAACGGGTCAAACGCATCCACGCGCAGGGTTTCAGCGTCGAGATATGGAACTGGTCGAGCAAGGACATCCAGGCCCTCGCGGCGATTGGCGCGGATTTCACCTCGATGACCGGTTACATCTCGGGCAACCTGACCGATCCCGAGGCCGTCCGGCAACTGCTCGACAGCGCCGGGGAATCCTTGGCCGTCGCAGCCCGGTTGAACTGCCCGAGCCTGAACCTGCACGGCACCGGCCTGGGTGATCAGGGCTTGCCGGTCAAACCGGTAGCCCGTACCACCGGACGCATGTGGTTGAGCGCCTGCAAGACCCTGGAAAAGATCGCCCGCCTGGGCGAAGACGCCGGCCGGGTGTTCCTGCTGGAAAATCTCAACACCGAAGTCGACCATCCCGGCACACCGTTCGCCCGCGCCGACGATACCCTGGCGCTGATCGAAGCCGTGGGCAGCCCGCACCTGAAAATGAACCTGGACCTTTATCACGCGCAAATCGGCGAAGGAAACCTGATCGAGCTGATCCAGCGCGCCGGTGACGCCATCGGCGAAATCCAGGTCGCCGATGTTCCGGGTCGCATGGAGCCCGGCACCGGTGAAATTCACTATCCGGCCATTGCCCGGGCGCTGTTCGGCATGGGATACAGTGGTGTCGTCGGCCTTGAAGGCTGGGCCAGCGGTGAAAGCGAAACAGCACTGGAGCGCTTCAGACAGGCTTTCACCCTGGATGGGTGAGCGCCTCGCGGACTCCAGACGCGCGGCAAAATTTCCATCACTTGATGACGTTCACTCCATAACAACAAAAGGAAAACCATCATGCGTCGTTGCACAGTGCTTTTCGCCACACTGCTCGTGCTGTTCAGCCAATGGGCCGTCGCCGATTATCGCATCGGCGTCAGCATCGCCAGGGTTGACGACAACTTCATGACCTACGTGCGTAACGGCCTGGACGAGGCCGCCAGGAAGGATAACGTCCAGATCCAGTTCGAGGATGCCCAGGGCGACGTGGTCCGCCAGCTCAATCAGGTCCAGGGCTTCATCAACCAGAAAGTCGATGCGGTCATTGTCCTGCCGGTAGACACTTCCGCCACGGCCAACATCACCCGCGCCGCGGTCGAAGCCAAGACGCCGCTGGTCTACGTCAACCGCCACCCGGACGAGCGCACCTTGCCCAAAGGCGTAGTTACGGTGGCGTCCAACGACATCGAGGCCGGCCAACTGCAGATGCGCTACCTGGCGGAAAAACTCGGCGGCAAAGGCAACCTCGCGATCATCATGGGCGACCTCGCGCAAAACGCGACCCATGACCGCACCGAAGGGGTCAAGCAGGTGCTCAAGGACTTCCCCCAGATCAGGGTCGTCGAGCAGCAGAGCGCCGAATGGCAGCGCAGCAAAGGGATGGACCTGACCAGCAACTGGCTGCTCGCCGGCAGCCGTTTCGATGCCATCGTCGCCAACAATGACGAGATGGCCATCGGTGCGGCCATGGCCTTGCAGCAAGCCGGCAAAGCCAAGGGCGAGATTTCGATTGTCGGCATTGACGGTTTGCCTGATGGCCTGGCGGCGATAAAACGCGGGATGCTGGTCGCGTCGGTATTCCAGGACCCCAAGGCCCAGGCGACCAGCGCGGTGCAGGCGGCGCTCATGATGATCAAGGGCGAGCCGGTTGAACCGGAAGTCTGGGTGCCATTCCAGTTGATCAAGCCTGAGCAACTGGCGGTTTTTGAGCAGCGTTACAAGTAGCAGAGACGCGTGATCGTGGCGAGGGAGCTTGCTCCCGCTCGGTTGCGTAGCAGCCGCAAGATTTTTGGGGCCGCTGCGCAGCCCAGCGGGAGCAAGCTCCCTCGCCACGGGTCGATAAGTGAATGACCAGCTTACGCGATGTGCAACGCCCTGCCCTTGGTCTCGGCGATGGCATTGTTCAAGGCCACCCGGAACAGCTCGACCAGCACATCGATTTCCTCAGCCTGGATGATCAGCGGCGGCAGGAATCGCACAACGGCGCCATGGCGCCCGCCCAGCTCGAGGATGACGCCCAGCCGCAGGCACTGGCGCTGGATGGCCTGGGCCAGTGCCGTATCCGCGGCGGGGACACGGGCATCGCTCGGCGTATCGCTGACAACCTCTACGCCCACCATCAAGCCACGACCACGCACCTGGCCCAGGCAAGGGTAATCGCCCTGCAACTGACGCAACTGTTCCATCAGGCGCTGCCCCATGACCTCGGCGTGCGCTGGCAGGTGTTCGCTGATGATATGGCGCAACGTCGCGGCGCCCGCTGCCATCGCCATCTGATTGCCACGGAACGTGCCGGCATGGGCACCGGGTTTCCAGGTGTCCAGCTCTTCGCGATACACCATCACCGCCAGTGGCAGGCCGCCGCCGATAGCTTTGGACAAGACCAGAATGTCCGGCTCGATGTCGGCGTGCTGGAAAGCGAACAGCTTGCCGGTACGCCCCAGGCCGGTCTGTACTTCATCGATGATCAGTGCCACGCCGTGTTTGCGGGTCAATTGGCGCAAACCCTGGAGCCAACGAACCGGTGCCGGAATCACCCCACCCTCGCCCTGCACGACTTCCACGACCACCGCTGCCGGTGGCAGCACACCCGACTCCGGGTCGCTCAACAGTTGTTCGATAAAGTGCAGCCCGGCATCGATGCCGGCTTCGCCGCCGATGCCGAACGGACAGCGGTAGTCATAGGGGTACGGCAGGAACTGCACGTCCGCCATCAACGAGCCCAGCCCCTGTTTTGGCCCCAGGTTGCCCATCAGGCTCAGTGTCCCCAGGGTCATGCCGTGGTAACCGCCGGAGAACGTCAGGATCGGTTTGCGCCCGGTGGCGATCCGCGCCAGCTTCAAGGCCGCCTCGATGCCATCGGCACCGGTCGGTCCGCAGAACTGGATGCGCGCGTGACGGGCGAAGTTTTCCGGCAAGGCGTTGAACAGGTCCTCGACGAAACGATCCTTGATCGGTGTCGTCAGGTCCAGGGTGTGCAAGGGCAGGCCGGAATCGAGTGTCTGGCGCATGGCCGCGATGGCCACCGGATGGTTATGGCCCAGCGCCAATGTCCCCGCACCTGCGAGGCAGTCCATGAACAATTGGCCTTGGGTATCGCGCACATAAAGACCATGGGCTTCTTGCAAGGCCAACGGAATGCGCCGCGGGTAAGAACGGGCGTTCGACTCCCGGGCCGCCTGGCGTTGCAGATACGGGTTGGTGTTCAGTTCACGCGGCGCTTGCTGGCGAAACTGCTCCAGCGTGAAGGTTGCGCTGGAGGATGAACGGGGCTGGACACTTTCCATTTTGACTCCCTGAGTAACCACTCGGTTGTAGGCGATCAGCCCTGTCCTTGTACCTGCATGGCCTGACGCAGGCTCAGCGGGCGCATGTCGGTCCAGACTTTCTCGATGTGGGCCAGACACTCTTCCTTGCTGCCCTGCATGTCCACGGTGCGCCAGCCGTCGGGCACGCTGCGGTAGTCCGGCCAGATCGAGTACTGCTCCTCTTCGTTGACGACAACCAGAAACCGCGTATCCGGGCTATCCAAACTCATTGCTTGCTCCTTTGACTGGCATGACGGAAAAGATCGCTACGATACAATACTAATGGTAGCGATTCTCATTAATATTATAAAAATCTTACGTTGCGCACATATTTCATTGCTGGCGAGCAGTCGCAAGACAGCAGTACGCTGTTTATACTTCGCCCCTGAACGATAACCTCTCTCGATTCGCGGTCACGGATGAGTCAATGATTCCCAGCCTTGCTCCGCTGTTCATCGGGCCGCTCGCAGCCTTTGAAGAGAAACTGCAACTGCGCAGCCTCCCGCGCACCGATCTGCCGGCCGCCGTGTTCTTCCAGCATGAGACGTTCAGTGCATTCGTCGACGATCTGCTGGCACGCTACAAGACCGATGAGCGCCTGGCCCTGGTGTCGCTGTGGTCCAAGTGGTATTTCAGTACCTTCCTGGCGCCAGTCATGGCCGCCAACCTGCTCCAGCAACGCGAGCTGCCGCTCGCCCTGGCTGATGTCGGCTTGAAACTCGGCGATGACGCCAGGCCCCAGGCCCTGCATTTGCGCGACGATGGTCAGATACTCCCCCGGTGCACGGCCTTCGAGCGGTTCCATACGCTCGTCGAATGCCATCTGGAACCGGTCATCGAGATTCTTGCCAGTGTCAGCCGGGCATCGCCCCGGTTGTTCTGGAGCAACGCCGCCAACACCTTCGAATTCGTCACCACGCGAATCGAGCTGCACCCGCTGGCTGATGCCTCCAGCACCCTGCCGGCCAGGGAGATCCTCACTGCCCGGCTACGTCCCGACGGCCGCCGCAACCCGCTGTTCGCGCCCGTACGCTACCAAGACATCGGCGAGGACGAGCCGCAGCGCCTGAGGCGCATCTGCTGCATTCGCTACCGCCTCCCCGGCGTTGGCTATTGCAGCAGCTGCCCCCTCGATGAATCCAGGCGCCAGGTTCAAGGCGCCTGAGCGCAGCCGTCATTTCACCAGCTGAAAAGGGTTCTCCGTGGCCCGGTCGTAATCGACGAGGTGGCCGTAGTCGAGGCGATAGACCCGGTCCGCCACATCGAAATAACGATCATCGTGAGTGATCGCGATGACAGTTTTGCCGGCGGCCTTCAGCTCGGGCAGCAACTCGCTGTAGAACACATGGCGGAAGACCGGATCCTGGTCCGCCGCCCACTCATCCAGCAGGAACACTTCCCGGCCTTCCATCATCAGCAATAGCAACGCGAGGCGTTTGCGCTGGCCCTGGGACAAGGCAGTGGTGGACAGGCGCCCGGCGGCGAATTCGACCTTGTGGGCCAGCCCCAGGCGCTCCAGATAATGGTCCACCCGGGCTTCGAGCCCTGCATGGTCTCCTGCCTCGCCCAGCACATCGGCGAACAGATAGAAGTCGGCGAAGATCGCGGCGAAATGCTCCCGGTGCCACTCACTGGTAGTGGCATCCAGTACCACGCCATTGAGTGACACCTCCCCGGAAGCGGGCACGTAGAGGCCGGTCAGCAGCTTGGCCAGGGTCGACTTGCCGCTGCCATTGCCACCGACGATGAAAATCAGCTCGCCAGGGCGAATCGTCAGGTCGATCGGACCCAGTTCAAATGCAAACTCCTCGTTCTTGCCGGCATAACGGTAATGCACGTCCGCCAGGCGCAGTTCGCGAAACGGCTGCGCCGCTTGCGTCGGCGTCTTGAATTCCACCGTCTCGCCCAGCGCCAGCGAGTCAATGGCCTGCAACGCGACATGACCGCGGATCACTGCGGGAATGGCGTCGAGGATCATCGAGATGGGGGTGCGCAGGAACATGATCGCCAACACGTAGCCGACCACCACCTGCTGGTCCAGCAACCCCAGCCCCTGGCCTAGGAAAAACAGTGTGCCGATCAACATGAACACCAGCAGTGTCGTCCAATTGAGGTTCACCGCCCAGAGGGTGTCGGCGCGCACCGAGGCGTCCAGCGAGGCGCGCGCGATGGGTTCCAGCTTGTGTTGATAAAGCAGATGCCGGCGCTCGCGGCTCAGGCCCAACTCGCAGCGCCCCTGGATCGTGGCTTCGAACTGCTCGGTCAATTGGTCGTCCTGTTGCCGCACAGCCTGCATCAAGGTCTTGACCTTGCGCCCCAGCAACACATCGAGACCAACGCCAGCGGCGATCACCGCCAGCGTCAGGCAAAAGAACGGCAAGCTCAACCAGCCCATGTAAGCCAGCCCCGCCAACAGCAGCAGACCGTTGTACAAGGAGATCGGCAGTTGCTTGAACGCCGTGGCGACGGTGGTCACATCCTTGGTCAGCGCGTTGTAGATACGTGGGCTGCCCAGCCGTTCGACGCGTTCGAGCGCGGTGCCCAGCACCTTGCCCACCAACCGCAGGCGCAGCTGGTAGACCAGGCGATGACCGATCTGCACCAGCAGCCATTGCGAGATGACCCCGCTGATGAACAACAGCACCAACAGGCCACCGAACAGCAGCAAGCCCCGACCGAGGTCATCCAGGCCTTGTTCCAGGCAACGGTTGATGTAGCCGATCAGGCCGATACTGGTGGCCGCGCTCAAGGCACTGCACAGCACCGCAAGGAAGATGCGCCATCGCGCATCATGCAGCAGTTCTTTCAATAACATCATGGGACCGGCACCACCTTGGCAGAGTTTTGCAACAGTAAAGGCAGCAGGTTTTCGACCAGTCGCGGCTCGCCGAGCATTTCATGATGCCCCACGTCCAATGTCCACTGGCTGACCTGTTGCAAGGCATGGCGTTGCCACGGCGCGCGCAAATCGCCGTGGGCATTGCCGCGCCAGAGCCAGACCGGCACATCGACGGTCGGCAAGGCCTGCTCGTACAAGCGGGTCTTGATCGCGCGATATTGCGCCATCAACGCCAACAATTCCGCGTCGGCCGATTCCCATTGCAGATGCGCGCGCACCTGTTCGTCGTCCAGTAGCCGGGCGACACCCTCGGCATAGTCAAGGCCGGCCAACAGGCCCGTCAACCGTTCCCGTAGCGACTCGCCGAGCGGCTGGGCGTGGCTGCGGCAATAAAAAGCGAAATCGGCAATCAACTGGCCGGCTTCATCACCCTCGCCGGCCAGGCTGCGCTGCGCATCGTGATCGAGCACCACCAACCCGGCGACACTGAAACCACTTGCTTGCAGATGCGGCACCAGCAACATGGCCAGGCGCGCGGCCAGGCTCCAGCCCAACAGTACCAGCGGACGCTCTTTGAGCTGCGCCGGGATACTCGCCACGTATCGGCGCAGCAGTGCATCCATGTCGCCTTCGGCCCAGCCGCTTTCAAGCGCGGCGAGGCCAAACACCGCGACGTCGTCGCGCAGGTTGTCCACCAGCGGCTGGTAAGCCTGCAGGTGCCCTTGCGCCCCATGCACCAGCAACAGCGCCGGGGCATGCGGATCGGCAGTGTTCAGGACCTTCCACGGACCACTACCGATCTCGCCCAGGCCTTGGACGAGGTCACGCACGGTATGGCGCTCGAACAGCAGGTTGGTCGGCAGGTCGAGGCCCAACCGTTCACGAATCAGCGACACCACCTTGATCGCGGCCAGCGAATGCCCACCGACATTAAAGAAGTTGTCGGTGACGCCAAGGTCCTCGACTCCCAATACTTCGCACCAGATGGCGAGGATCGCCGCCTCCAGCTCGCCGACCGGTGCCACGCGGGTATTGTGCAAACGCTGCCGGGCGCGTTCGAGCAGGTTCTTGCGATCGAGCTTGCCATTGCTGTTCAACGGCATGGCCTTCAGCGCCAGTACAGCGCTGGGCAGCATGTAGTCCGGCAACTGGCGGGCCAGGCTGGCGCGCAACTGATCCGTTCCTTGCGAATACGCCTCCTCCGTGACCACGAAGGCCAGCAATCGGGCGTGGTCACCTTCGCCGTCCAGCAGCACAGCAGCCTGCGAGATACCTGGCTGGGCCAGCATTGCCTGCTCGACCTCGGCCAACTCGAGGCGAAACCCACGGATTTTCACCTGCTGATCGTTGCGCCCCAGGATGCGCACGGCCCCATCGGCCTGGCGCATGGCCAGGTCGCCCGTACGGTACAGACGATGACCAGTGGCAGGCTCGACAGCAAAGGCGTTGCCGCCGACATTGCCGACATAGCCTCGACCAACGCTGGCGCCGCTGATGCACAACTCGCCGGCCTGGCCTGAGGGTACCGGTCGCTGCCGCTCGTCGAGCAGGTGGATACGGTTGGCACCCAACACCTGGTCCAATGCGCAGCCACTCACCCCCTGTTCCAGATCGATCGCCCGCCACAACACCCCTACCGTGGTCTCGGTCGGACCATAGTGATTGTAAACACGGCAGGTCGGTGCGGCCTGCGCCAGGCGGGTCAACAGCGCCTCGCCGATCGGCTCTCCGCCCAGCACCAGGACCTGGCGTGGAAGGACGTCGGCGGCCTGCTCGCCCATCAGCGCTTCAAGGTGCGAAGGTACGATCTTGAGCACGTCCAGTGGGTAGCGCCGAAGCTCATCGGCAAACGCCCGCGCATCGGTCACGGTCGTCTGCGCCAGGACATGCACGCAGCCGCCCCGCAGCCACGCCGGGAACAGCACGGTGTTGCCCAGGTCTGCGAGCAACGAGGACACCAGCCCGTAATGCCCGCCCTCGGGCAATTGCAACGCGTGGACCACCTGGGTGGCGTAGTGACGCAGTTGCCCTTGTTCGATCTGCACACCCTTGGGCTTGCCGCTGGTGCCCGAGGTATAGAGCACGTAGGCCAGGTCCTGCGCTGTGCCGGAGACTGGCGAGGCGAATGCCGGTGCATTGCTCGCCTGCGTCCAGCACAGGGTCCGCACCGATGTCTCGGGCAACAGCCCTTCCAGATGCAGCAACAACGCCGGTTGGGCGTCGTCGAGTATGCCGGCCAGACGCAGCGGTGGTTGCTGTGGGTCCAACGGCAGATACGCGGCCCCCACCTTGAAGCAGGCCAGCATCGCAATCAGCATCTGCGCGCCACGCGGCAGATACAGCCCAACGACCTGCTCGCGGCCCACGCCAGCCTCGTTCAGGCTGCCGGCAACACGATCACTCAGGGCATCCAGGTCAGCGTAGGAAAATACCTGCTCGGCATACCGCAGCGCCGGACGCGACGGTTGTGCCTGGGCATGGCGGCGCAAGGTCGCGATGATATCGAGGTCCGGTCCAAGGGCAGCAGTCTGCGCCGAGGCCAGCCGTTCTTCAGGCAGGCGCGCGTCAACGTCAGCGATGAGCCCGTCGGGCGATTGCACCAGTTGGCCAAGCCAATGGGCAAAACGCTTGAGCAGCGCCTGCATCTGCCCCTCGCGATACAGGCCGAGGTCGTAGACCAACGCCAGCTCGCCGTGGCCCTGGGCATCGAGCGTCAATTGCAGTTGCAGTTCGACCGGCGTGTCGAAAGATAGCCACTGCGACATGTCCAGTTGCGGCACGGGCGAGACCCGCAGGCCGGCCTGGAAGCTGGCCCGCCACTCGGGCAACAACTGTGCCTGGCCGACATATTCCTGCCAGTCCACGGCGCTCTCAAGTTGCCGGGCCAGTTGCCGGGCCAGGTTGGTCAGAGTGCTGTGTTCGGACACTTGCAGGACCATCGGTAAAGTCTGCTCGAACAGCCCATACGCGCCGGACAATTCCTCGTAGTTGTCGCGAGGATCGTGTTGCAACCCCAACTGTCCCTGCTGCTGCCCGTTGAGCCTGCCGAGCAATGAACCCCAGGCGGCCAGCACCCACTGCTCGACGGCCACGCCTTCACGATCGGCCAGTGCCGTGAGCATCGTCGGCAAGCGCTGCTCAACTTCCTGGCGGACGACTGCGTGACGTCCGCTGGCGATGCCATAGCGCTCGACCAGGCGCATGCCGGGAATGTCCTGCAAGGCCAGGTTGCGCCAGAACTGCGCGCCCTGCTCGGCGTCTTCATCCAGTTGCAGGCCGTTGATCCACTCGACATAGTCGGCGTACTGCATGGGCTCGTCGTCAAGCGCTGCGGCACGCCCGAGCAAGTGTTCCTGCAAGCCGATCAGGCTGCGCTGGTCCAGTGAGTAGACCGGGACTGCCAACAGCAACAGATCGTCGAGCTGCCAGGCGAGAATGTCGGGTTGTTCGGCGTCGCAACGACGCCGGGCCGCCTCCAGCCACGACTGTCCATCGTGACCGTCGGCTGCCCGCCCCTGGCGCCAGTCCAGCCGCAGTGCATCAGGTTCGATAACCCGCTGGCGCAGGCCGGTGGCGCCCAGTGGGCGCTCGTAACGCAGGCGCAACGCCTGATGCTGCGCCAGGGCGTCGCGCAAGCGTTGCTCGACGATGCCCTCGGGCACGCCCGCCAAGCGCATGCGGACCCAGCGCCAGGCTTGCGGATTGGCCTGGGCCAGTTGTTTCTGTTGCGGTGAAAGCGTCAGTCCAAGATCCATCATGGGGTCAACTCTGCGGAATGCTCTTCGGTCTGCGCAGGGGCAGCCATTACCTGGTGACGACCATAGATCTCGCCCATGGCCACGACAATCTTGCGCTCGCCCTCGAACGGATCCCGGGCATGCGCCGCCAGCATGTTATCGAGCATGACCACATCGCCCTGTTGCCAATCGAAACGCACGGCGCAGCGGTCATAGGCGGCATTGATGGCATCGATGGCGGCCGGCTCGAGGTCCGAGCCGTCACCGTAGAACACCTGCCTGGGCATGGCGGCTTCGCCATCGCGCAGGAACTGCTCGCGGATATCGGCATCGAGAAACGCCGGGTGGTACAGCTGGATCTGGTTGAAGAAGCTCTCTTCGCCCGTCAATGGATGCAGGATCACCGCCGGGCAAACCTGGCGGGTGTGCAGGTCATTGGCGCCGCGCCATTGGAATTCGATGTTGCTCTCACGGCAGATTCGCTCGACCTCGGCCCGATCCTCGGTCTGGAAGAAATGCTGCCAGCTGACATCCAGGCTGGCGCTGAAATTGCGCACGTACATCAGCTGTTTGCGCCGCAGGTTTGCCTGCAACCAGGCCGGCAGTTCGCCGTAGACCTGGCGGCTGTCGACGATCGGCGTCGCGCCACCGGAGGTCGCTGGCGTCTCGCAGTAGAACCACTGGCGGCGCGGCCAACGGTGCTGATGCGCACTCTCGTTATGGAACAGGATCATCCGGTCCTTGGGGTATGGCGTGGACTTGTAGATGTTCTTGCCGCCTTCTTTCTTCGGCAGGTCGCCGTACTGTCCATACAGCTGCGGGCACAGCGCCTGGCAGAACGCCTCGAAATCCGCCGGTGTCGGCAGGTCGAACCCACGGAACAGGATACCGCCATGCTCGCGCAGCCAGTTTTCGACCTTGTCGCGGTTGGCTTCGGCCCAGATAGCCGGGGCCAGTTCACGGTCACGCAGCGAGACCAGCAGGGGAAATTTCGCCTCCTCTCGCAGCGGCCGGGCTTCGATGGGCTCACGGGTCGCCGCCGATCCGCTCTGGCGCATCTTGCCCAATTTGCTCATTTTGCGTTGCAGCGGGTTGTCCGTAGACATTGCAGCGGCTCCCTTTACAGTCGGAATCAAGGTATCGATGGGATTGTCCGGCGCGCCGAGGGCCAGCTCCAGCAGTGACTCGAAGGCATGGCGCAAGCGCTCGACGGTGGCCTGGCGGAACAGGCTGGTGCGGTACACCCAGCGCAGGCTGATGGCATCAGAGTCTTCGCTGGCGAACAGAGCCATGTCGAACTTCGAATGGTGTTGCTCGCCGGCCAGCGGCTCGACCCGAAGATCGCCCAGCTGACGCTGCTGGCGTGGTGTGTTGTCGAGCACGAACAAGGTCTGCAACAGCGGGTGGACATTGGCCACGCGCGGCAGCTCGAGGCACTCCACGACCTGTTCGAACGGCGTGTCTTGCCAGGCGAACGCTTGCAGGCAAACCTCACGCACCTGGAGCGCCAGCTCACGGAAACTCAACTCCGGTTGCAGGCGGACACGCAAGGCCAGCAGGTTGACGAAGAAGCCGATCAGCGATTCGGTGGCCGGATGGTCGCGGTTCGCCACGTCCGTACCGATGACCAGATCGCGACCCTGCGTCTCGCGTTGCAGAACCGCGGCATAACAAGTCAGCAGCACCATGAACGGCGACGTACCACTGTCCTGGGCGAACCTCTTAAGCCGACCGACCATGGCGGGCGACAACTGGAAATCCACTGCGGCCCCGGCGCCACTGTCACGCTCCGGACGCGGGAAATCGAACGGCAGCGGCACTTGCGCCGGAATGCCGGCCAGGGTCCGTCGCCAGAAGTCCAGGCCTTCACGCTGACGCAACCGGACCGCGGCCGAACCTTGCCATACGGCGTAGTCGACGTACTGGATCGGCAACGCTTCCTGGCTCGGTAGCACGCCGGTGCTATAGGCCTCGTAGCCCTCGATCAGCTCATCGACCAGAATAGCGCCGGACCAGCCATCGGAGGCAATGTGGTGCATGATCATTTGCAGCACATGATCCTGTTCGCCGAGGCGATACAGGACCACCCGCAGCGGAGCCTGGCGAACCAGGTCGAAGGGACGCAGTGCCCTGTCCCGGGCTTCAACCGGCCACTGCGCTTGCGTCGACGCGACGGTTTCTAGGGCCACTGTCGATTGCGAGTGGATGCGCTGGCGCGGTTCGCCGTCCCGCTGGTGATAAGTGGTGCGCAGGATGGCGTGGCGGCTTACCAGCCGCTGCAATGAACGGTCCAGAGCCTGAATGTCGAATTGCCCGCGCAAACGGACATTACTGCTCATGTTGAAACTGCTGTCGGCAAGGTCCATCTGCTGCATCAACCAGACCCGCTGTTGCGCCGAGGACAATGGTTGCTCGACCTCATGATCAACCGGCGAGATCGTCAGCGAAGCCAGGTCCTGCTGCCCCGCAAGCCCTTCGATTCGCTCAGCCAGTTGCGCCAGCACCGGCGTTTCGAACAGCCAGCGCAATGGCACGTCAAACCCCTGCTCGCGCAAGCGCCCACGCACTTGAGCGGCCATCAGCGAATGCCCGCCCATTTGGAAGAAATGGCCATCAACCGGCACGTGTTGCAGGTGCAACACCGAGGTCCAGATCTGGATCAGCAAGGCCTCGCTCGCCGACAAGGCGCGCTCAGTAGCAGGTGCACTGTCGACCACCGCGAGCAGGCGCGGCAGCTGCTTGCGATCGACCTTGCCGTTGGTGTTGAGCGGCAGCCGCTCCAGCGCTTGCAGGTGCGTCGGCAACATGTAGATCGGCAAACGTGTCTGCAGATAGTCGCGCACAGCCGCCTCGTCAGGTGCGTTTTCAGCCTCCGCCACCCAGAACGCCGTCAGGTGCTCGCCTTGCACGGCCACGACCGCCTGCAGCAGTTGGGGATGGCTGAGCAGAACCGCCTCGATTTCTCCCAGTTCGATGCGGTACCCGCGCAACTTTATCTGGTCATCGGTACGCCCGAGGTAGTACAGCTGGCCGTCGGGCTGCCAGCGCGCCAGATCGCCAGTGCGATACAAACGCCCGCCGTTACCCCCGAACGGGTCGGCAATGAAGCGCTCGGCGGTCAGCCCCGGCTGCCCGGCATAACCGCGGGCCAGGCCGTCGCCGGCGATATAGAGTTCGCCCACGCAGCCAGGCGGCACCTCGCACAGGTGTTCGTCGAGAACATGACAGCGCGTGTTCAGCAGCGGTCGGCCAATCGGCGCGACGGGCAGTTGCAGCGCATCGATCGGCGTCTGGGTCGACCACACCGTGGTCTCGGTCGGGCCATAGACGTTGATCAGTTGCGCCACGCACTGCTTCAGCTCGTGGGCCAATTCGGCCGACACTGCCTCGCCACCGGCCAGGGCCACGCGCCCCTTGAGCACCTGGCGATCGCCTTGCAGCAACATCGCCCAGGTCGCCGGTGTGGCCTGGATCAGGTCGACATTTTTTTCCTCGATCAAGCGCGCAAGCAGCAGCGGATCCTGGCGCTCGTCATCGTCGGCGAGGACGACCGCACCGCCACGCACCAGCGGCAGGCACAGCTCCAGGCCACAGATGTCAAAGGTGACCGTGGTCAAGGCCAGATAGCGCTGCACATTTGCCAAGGGCAGCGCCTGTTCCATGGCCAGCAGGAAGTTGGCGAAGTTGCCGCGACTGATCTGCACGCCCTTCGGTTGGCCGGTCGAGCCCGAGGTATAGAGGGTGTAGGCCAGTTGCCCAAGATTGGCCGCCACTTCCGGCGCCTGGGCCGCGAACTGCCCCAGCGGCAGGTCCGCCCATGGGCACACGCGCAACAGCGCCGGCAGATCGACGCTCGGCGAATCGCAGAACAGCAGATGCGGCTGCGCCCGATTGAGGATTTGCGCCTGGCGAGCCGGTGGATGGCCGGGATCGAGCGGCAGGTAAGCCGCGCCGGCCTTCTGAATGCCCAGCATGCACACCAGCAACCGCTCATCCCGAGGCAGGCAGAAGGCAACCATCGATTCGGCGCCCACGCCTTGGGCCAGTAGCCAATGAGCGAGGCGGTTGGCCTGGGCATCCAGCGTCCCGTAGCTTATCTGCCGGTCAGCGCAGTACACCGCGATGCGCTCGGGATGCGCAGCGGCTTGCGCTTCGAAACGCGTCACGAAATCCGCTTCGCCGGACAATCGCATCGGCTCACCGGCAGTCGCCAGGGTCGCAACGGAGCGCAGCGGGATTTCCAGCAAGCGTGTCTGAAGGTCAACACCCGCCAGGCTGGCGAGCAATCCCTGATAGTCCTCCACCAGCCGCCGGGTGGTGCCCGGTTGCAGCAGCGCGGTCGCGTATTCGACGATCAACCCGGTACTGGCCTCGGCACCACGCCCTTGGGTGAACAGGTTGAAGGTCAGGTCGAACTTGGCGCTCACCACCCCGCCCGGCAATGCCAGCGCCTGTGCGCTGACGCCGGGCAGGTTCAGGCTGCGGGACTGCTGGTGGTCGACCTGGTAGTTGAACATCGTCTGGAACACCGGCGTGCGATCCAGGCTGCGCTCGACATTCAGCACGTCGAGCAATTGCTCGAACGGCAGCGCCTGATGGGCCAGGTCCTCGCTCAGTCTGCCGTTCAAGGCCTGGACGAACGTTTGCAGGCTCTGGCGAGCATCGATCTGCACCCGGTGCGCCAGCGTGTTGACGAACAGGCCGACCAGCGCCTGGCTCTCTGCCAACTCGCGTCCGGCCACTGGAACGCCCACGGCGAAGTCACTGCGTCCGCCATGACGCCAGAGCAGCAATTGATACGCAGCGAAATACACCACGAACGGTGTGACGCCTAGTGCCCTTGCCCGCGCCTCCACAGCGGCACTCAGCGTACCGGGCAAAGCGAACTCGTCCCGCGCTCCGACGTATGCCTGCACTGCCGGCCGAGTGGGTTGTCCGGGCAGTTCCAAAGGCTCGTTGCCCAAGCCTTCCAGGCGTTGCCGCCAATAAGCCAACAGCGTCTTGCCGTGGTCCCCTTCCAACTGCTGCCGCTGCGCATTGATCAACGGCAGCAGAGCGCTTGTCGAAGACAGCGTCCGGTCCTGATAGAGCGACGTCAGATCCTCGACCAGCAGGCCCATGGACCAACCGTCCACGGCAATGTGATGCACATTGAACAGCAAGCGGTAGTCAGCGGGTGCGACACAAAACACATCGACCGCCAGCAAGGGCCCCTGCGTCAGATCGAAGACCCGCTTGGCCGCACTGGCGATGGCCGCATCCTGCTCCGCCCCGGTCAGGCCACCGATGTCATGGACATTGAAGATCACCGCGGGCGTATCGTCCAGGCGCTGCCAGACTTGCCCTTGCTCTTCGAAGAAGCGGCAGCGCAACGCATCATGACGGGCGACCAGCGCGTGACAGGCACGTTGCAGACGCGGCACATCCAGATCGCCGCGCAAGGCCAGCAACTGGGTGACGTTGTAGGCGGTTTCAGCCGGATCGAGCTGCTGCATGAACCACACCCGTTGCTGGGCGTGGGACAGCGGCTGTGGTTGCTTCGCCACGTCACTCGGCTCGACCGCCGCGACGACAGGCGCCACGACCGGCGTCAGCGCCTTGGCCAACTGCCGAGGGGTTGGGTTCTCCAACAATTGCCGAGGCATCAGGCGCAGCTCGGCCTGACGCAAGCGCGCGATCAGTTGCAGGCTGAGGATCGAATCGCCGCCCATGGCAAAAAAATCCGCATCCGCGCCCAGCGCGGGTTGGCCGAGCAGCTCGCGAAAGGCCGTCAGCACCGTGCGCAAGGCGGGCTCGGCGCGGCAATCGATGCACAGCGCCATGGCCGCCAATGTCGGATGCTGCAAGACATCGCGAGGTTGCAGCCTCAGCCCTTCCCGTGAAGCCAGGCCGATCAATTGCAGGCTGAGAATCGAGTCGCCGCCGAGGGCGAAAAAATCATCCCCGCGCCCGACTTGCGCGCAACCGAGAATCTGGCACCACAGTAGCGCCAGGCGCTGTTCGGTCGCGCCGCTCGGTGGCTCGACGGTGTCAGCGCTCGGCTCATCCGGTGCGGGCTCGGGCAATGCACGCCGGTCGAGCTTGCCATTGGCGGTCAGCGGCAGTGTCTCCAGGGCCAGCCAATACGCCGGCACCATGTGTTCCGGCAGTTGGCGCTTGGCCTCGGCTTGCAGCATCGCCAAGGCTTCGGTGGTCATCGAAGAGCCGATCCCGGGGGTGAAATATGCCACCAGTTGCGTGCGTCCTTTTACGTCGCAGGCAAGCACCGCCCCCTCGCGCACCTGGAGTTGGGCGTTGAGCCAGGCACTGACCTCGCCCGGTTCGACACGAAAACCACGGATCTTGACCTGATCGTCCTGGCGCCCGAGGAATACCAGCCGCCCGTTGCGATCCAGGCGCACCCGGTCACCGCTGCGATAGAATCGCTGCCCCTGGGCCGTGCAACCGAACGCGCGCGCCGTCAAGCCGGGTTGCCCGAGGTAGCCCTGGGCAACCTGGGGCCCGCCAATCAACAGCTCACCGGCAACCCCGAGCGGTACGGTTCTGTCATTGCTATCGACGATGCGCAATTCGCAGCCGGACAAAGGCTGGCCCAAAGGCAAGTATTGACCCGCTTCGAATGCGTCGGACCCGGTGATTTCCCCGCAGATCACCCCAACCGTGGTTTCCGACGGGCCGTAGTGATTGAAGATACGCAGTTGCGGCGCCAGTTCATGCACCTTGGCGAACAGGGCCTGATCGAACCCCTCGCCGCCGAGGATCAGTATGTCCTTGGGCAACACCCGACGGCCATCGTCCAATGCCAGCAAGCCGCGCAGATGCGAAGGCGCGATCTTCAGGCAATCGACGGGATTCTGATCAAGAAAGTCAGCCCAGCCGGGTGGATCGAAAGCCAACGACACCGGCGGCAAGACCAGCGGGTCGCCAGCGGCGAGCGCGGCGAATACCGAGGTCAGCCCCAAGTCCGCGGCGACGGTCGCCAGGGTCGCCCAACGGCTACCGGGTAAGGCGTGCAAGCGCTGGCCGACTGCGCTCGCGTAATGCGCCAGGTTGGCATGGCTGACCAGCACGCCTTTGGGTTGGCCGGTCGAGCCCGAGGTATAGATCAGGTAGGCAGGCAACTGCGGCTGGCTGAGGCTTTCGCCCTGCCCGGCATTGGCATCGGCCAACCAGTCGGCGTCGCTCATCACCAGATGCGCGAGGCCCACGCCGGCTTCAGGTGCGTGCGCCAGCGTCACCCACAGGCTCGCCCCGCTGTCTTGCAGTAACTGCGCGAGGCGCTGCGGCGGTTGCGCCGGGTCGAGGAACAGGCAGGTCGCGCCACGCTGCCAACAAGCCAGGGTCGCCAACAGCTGTTCAGCGCAGCGCGGCATGCACAAAGCAACCACCTGCCCGGGCCCGATGCCCTGTCCGGCCAGCCGCGCGGCCATCGACCGACTGGCGGCGCCGAGCGTGGCGTAATCAAGGGTCCGCCCAACGCTGCAGAGTGCCGCAGCGGTCGGCGTCTGATTGGCCCAGTGCAACACTTGCCGGTCCAACGGCAACGGCGCCGTATCCAGGGCGGGGCCATGCAACTCGCTGGGCGGCGAAACCAGTTGCAGATCCGCCAGGCGTCGCTGCGGATGCACCGAGCCCTCGTGCAGAATCGCCAGCAAGTCGTCGAGCATCTGCTCGACCGTCGCCGCATCAAACAATTCGTCGCTGTACTCCAGCTCGCAGCGCAGTCGCGCGTCAGCGCTACGTACCATGCGCAGCGTCAAGTCGAAACGCGCATGCCGTTGCGGCGGGTCGAGCACCTCGACCGCCACACCGGGCAAGGCCAGGGTGCGGCTTTCGGGTAGATCAACCTGAACGAACATGACCTGGAACAGCGGGCTCGAACGCGGACGCTCAAGGCTTTCGAGGATATTTTCAAAGGGCAACTGCTGATGGTCGAATGCGGCCGCGACCGTATCGCGGGTCCGCAGCAAGGCGCTGCCGAAGTCCGGGTTGTCCTGCAGACGCTGGCGGATCACCAGGGTATTGAGCAACGGGCCGATCAGCGGCACCAGCTCCGGACGGTCACGTTGGGCCGCCGACGTGCCCAGGCACAGATCGGTCTCGCCGCTGTAGCGCGACAGCAGGCAGGTAAAGGCCGTCAGGCCGTAGATATACAGCGTCACCCCCTGGTTGCGAATGGCCGCCTCCACCGTTGCGGTCAGTTGCGGCGAGAGCTCCCGTGCCAGGATCGCGCCACTGTGGCGACGTTGGGTGGCCGCAGGGCGCGGCCGGTCCAGTGGCAACGCCAGCGGCGCCGGCGCGTCCGCCAGTTGGTCGCGCCAGAAGTCGATGTGCTGCCGGCAAGTGTCGCTGTCCAGCCACTCGCGTTCCCACGCGGCGTAATCGGCGTATTGAATGCTCAACTCGGGTTGTGCGGCAGGCTGGTTCGAAGCGAGCGCCCGATAGGCCTCGGCCAGTTCAAGTGTGAGTTGCTGGGCCGACCAGGCGTCATAGGCGACGTGATGGATGGTGAAAAACAGCCAGGTGGATTGCTCCTGGGCGTCACTGAACGCTTGCCAGCGCCAAGGCATCGACTGAGCCAGGTCAAACGGTTCGGCAAGTTGGCGGGCGTACTCATCGGCGCACCATTGCGCCTGGTCAGACGCCGCCAACGTCAACCGCTCGACGGCTGGCAAGCGGACCTGTTGCGGCGCGCAATGAGGCTGCATTTGCCCGTTGGCATCCGTGGTGTAGCGAGTGCGCAGGATCTGGTGGCGATCGACGACTTGCTGCATCGCCTGCTGCAGACGCTCGCCGTCCAGACGCCCGTCGAATCGCAGCACCGAGCACAGATTGTAGAGGGCCCGGCTGCTCAGGGCTTCAGCCGACAGGAAGCGCCGCTGCGCCTGCGCCAGCGGCCTGTGCTCGCCTTCGCCGAGCACGGCGGGGACGATCGGCAGGCGCCAGCTGTCGATGCCCTTCTCGGCCAGGCGCTGGCGAAAGACTTTTTTCTTGTCCGCGGGCAAGGATGCCAGCCGCTGCGCAATCTCCAGGAAAGCTTGTTGCGTCATCGTACTCATCCTTACTCTTCCATCTCTGATAACAGGCGCTGCATTTCGTCCAGGGCTTCGTCGGTCGAAGGCCCCTGGGGCTTTTCGATCTGCTCGACGAGCGCCGCGATCGTCGGGTTCTGGAACAGGCTGCGCAGCTCAAGCTTGACGCCGAAGCGGCTTTCGACCTGGGTCATCAAACGCATCGCCAACAACGAATGCCCGCCCAGCTCGAAGAAGCTGGTGAACACCCCGACTTGCGGCAACTCGAGCAGGTTCTGCCAGATGTCCGCCAGTTGCTGTTCCAGTTCATTGCGCGGTGCCACGCCCTGGAACGCCACGGGCTGCGGTGCCGGCAATGCCTTGCGGTCGATCTTGCCGTTGGCGTTGAGGGCAAAGCGCGGTTGTTCGATGAAGCCGGCCGGAATCATGTAGCCCGGCAGCACACCTTCGAGATACCGACGCAGCGCCGCCTGATCAACCGGGTTCGGCGTTTGCAGCCAGGCGAACAGGCTCTGGCTGCGCGAATCGATCATCACCACGGCTTCTTCGACGCCTGGGTAACGGCGCAGCAGCGATTCGATTTCGCCCGGTTCGATGCGGAACCCGCGTACCTTGACCTGGAAATCACCGCGACCGACATAGGCCAGTCGCCCGTCGTCGCGTCGGCGCACCAGGTCGCCGGTGCGGTACATGCGGCTGCCGGGTTCGCCGGCATACGGGTCGGGCAAGTACGCCGCCGCCGTGATGGCGGGCGCGTGTTGATAACCACGGGTGACCCCGGAGCCGGCGATATACAGTTCGCCAGTGGCGCCCAGCGGAACCGGGCGGAGCATGTCGTCGAGCACGTAGCAACGTGTGTTGAGCAAGGGCGCGCCGATGTCGGCGACGCCGGACGGCACGTCTTGCAACGCCTGGGTGGTCGACCAGACGGTGGTTTCCGTCGGGCCATAAGCGTTGATCAACGCCACGCCTCGGCCACGCAATTCGTTCACCAGTTCACCGGGCACCGCCTCGCCACCGATCAGCCCACGCAACGGCGGCCAGTCAGCCTGGCCGGTCTCCAGTAGGATCTGCCAACCGGCCGGTGTCGCCTGGAACACCGTGGCCCGACGCAGCAGCGCGAACAGCTGGTGCCCATCGACCACCTGCTCGCGCCGCGCCAGCAGGATCGCGGCGCCGTTGACCAGCGGCAGGAACAGCTCCGGCTTGCACATATCGAAGGCGTACGTGGTGCTGGCGAGCCAGACATCCTCGGCACCAAGCGGCAGCAAGCGATCGAGACCGGCCAACAGATTGCTCAGGTTGCCACGGGTCACCTGCACGCCTTTCGGTGTGCCGGTGGAGCCCGAGGTGTAGATCACATACGCGCGCTGCCGCGGGTCCACCGCCAGCGTCAGGTTGGCGTCGCTGCTGGCATCCAGCGGCAACTGATCGAGCAGGACGTGATCGACGCCGGCCAAGGCCTCGGCGCAGAGAGTTTCGCCGAGCACCAGGGCTGGACGCGCGTGATCGATGATGAAGCGCAGGCGTTCACTCGGGTGTTGCGGATCCAGCGGCAGGTACGCCGCGCCCGCCTTGTGAATCGCCAACAGGGTTGGCAGCAACCACGGGCCGCGACTCAGGCAAACGGCAACCAGATCATCAGTGCCGACATTGCGCGCACGCAGCCAATGGGCCAGTCGATTGCTGATGGCGTTGAGTTGCGCGTAGTTCAGTTGTCGGTCCTGGCAATCGACGGCAAGGGCTTCAGGCGTCAGGGCAGCTTGCCGTTCGAAGCGGGCAATCACGTCCATTGCGGCGGTCAAGGATTGCGCGGGCCGGTTCCACGGCCGCTCGGCGAGCGCATGGTCGGCATTCGCCAGGTCGATGTCCCAGAGGCGCGCCTCGGGTTGCTCGAGCATGCCTTCGAGCAGGTAACGGAACTCATCGGCGTAACGCTGCGCGGTATGTGCCAGGAACAGGTCGGTGTTGTATTCCAGCACGCACTGCCAATCCTCGCCCTGCTGTTCGATATGCAGGCCGATGTCCACCAGGGCGCTGTCGCTTTCGACGTTCAGGCGCTGTGACGGCAGCCCGGCGAAGCGCTGTTCGAGCGCTGCGTTGGCATCCCGCTGGATCAGGTTGAACAACGCCTGGAACAGCGGCGTGTGGCTGAGATCGCGGCGCACCTGCAACGCTTCCACCAAGCGCTCGAACGGCACGTCGGCATGCTGTTGCGCCGCCAGGTGAGTGGCTTGCAATTGTTGCCAGAACTGCTCGACCGATTGTTGCGGGTCGATGTGGCTACGCAGGACCTGGGTGGTGGCGAAGTAACCGATCAGGTTATCCGTGTGGGCCTGATGGCGATGGGCGACCGGCAGGCCGACCCAGATTTCGCGCTGTCCCGAGTGCCTGGCCAACAAGGTTTTCCAGGCCGCCAGCAACGGCGCGAAAGCGGTCAGGCCGTGGCGTTGTGCCGTTTCGCGCAGGCGCCGGACCAGCGCGGTCGGCAGGTTGAAGCGCAGCCGCTGGCCGTTGTAGCCCTGCTCGGCGGGCCGCGGCATGTCGGTCGGCAGATTCAGCACGGGCGGCTCGCCCGCCAGGGCGTCACGCCAATACCCGAGCTGCGCTTCGATTCGCGCGTACCCGGCCGGGCTCTGCCAACTGGCCGCGATATCGGAGAATTGCAGCGGCAGCGGTGGCAGGCAAGCGTCGCGCCCTTCCAGCAAAGCCTGGTAGATCAGTTGCAGTTCGTTGAAGAGAATCTCCAGCGAGCGTGCATCAGCGATGATGTGATGGAGGGTCACTTGCAGCACGCTGCGGTCGTGGCCTTGGTACACACGCACGCGCCACAGCGGCGGCGCGGTGAGGTCGAACGGACGCTGCGCCTCATGGCTCAGTTTTTGGGTGAAAGCGCTCGATTGCTCATCATTTTCCAGTGGCTCGAAGCTCAGCGGCATGACGTCGAGAGCCTCGACACGCTGCCGCGCACCCTCGGCTGTTTCGCTGAACAGCGTTTGCAGGCTGTGTTGACGAGCAACCAGTTGCGCCAGCGCCTGCTCCAGCACGGCCGGTTGCAAGTTGCCAGCCAGGCGCAGGGCCAGGGACAAGTGATAGGCCTGGGTATCGCCCTGCAGGCGATCAAGGAACCACAAGCGTTGCTGGGTGAAATGCAACGGTGCCAAGGGCTCTTCGAAAGCACGCAGGATGCCGTCGGCCTCGGTGCTTGCCTGGGCCAGCGTAGCGGCCAGGTCACGCAGCAGCGGTTGCTCGAACACGCTGCGCAATGGCAGGCGCCGGCCATGCTGTTCGGCGATCCGCGCGACCAGTCGCGCCGCCAGCAGCGAGTGTCCGCCCAAGGCAAAAAAGTTGTCGTCGGCGCCAACCTCGGTGCATCCCAACAGCTCCTTCCAGAGCTCGGCCAAGGTCAGTTCCCACTCACCCGACAGCGCACCCTGCTGGCTGTCACGTTGCTGCGGTGCCGGCAGGGCCTTGCGGTCGACCTTGCCGCTCGGGCTCAACGGCAGCGTGTCGAGACGCACAAACTGACTGGGCAGCATGTAGTCCGGCAACTGAGCGCCAAGGGTGTCACGCAGCAGCGCCTCATCCAGTGCATCGCCTGCGTAATAGCCCACCAGGCGCGCCGACTCACCACTGCCCAACAACACAACAGCGGCCTCGCGAACCCCATGGATGCGGGACAACAGCGCTTCGATCTCACCCAATTCGATACGGAAACCCCGCAGCTTGACCTGGAAATCCAGGCGTCCCAGGTAAACGAGGCTGCCATTGCTGTTACGCCTGACCCGGTCGCCGGTACGGTACATGCGCGCGCCGGCCACGAAAGGATCCGGCAGGAACGCCGCGGCGGTCAGGCGCGCAGCGGCGAAATAACCCCGGCCCAGGTTGGCCCCAGCCAGGTACAGCTCACCGGGAACACCGGCGGCCACCGGTTGCAAGTCAGCATCGAGAATGTACGCGGCGGTATTGGCCACCGGCTGCCCGATCGGCACCTCGGCGCCGGCTTCGTTGCCGCTGCGCACTTCAAAGGTGCTGTAGACGGTCGCTTCCGTCGGCCCGTAGCCATTGATGACCTCGGCTCCCCTGCCCTCGATGGCTTCGGCCAATGCGCACGGCAAGGCCTCGCCACCGGAGATGGCGCGCACGCCTTGCCAACTGCGCGAGGTATGCGCCACCAGCATCCGCCAGGTGGCCGGCGTGGCCTGCATGACGGTGGGTTGCCCGGACAGCAACAACTGGTCGATGGCCTGCGGGTCCCGCGCCTGTTCGCGATCGGCCAGCAGAATACTGGCGCCTCGGGCCAGGGGCAGGAGCAACTCGACGATGGCAATGTCGAACGTCGCAGTGGTCAGCGCCAGGACCCGGTCCCGGGCCGTCATCGGCAGGACCTGCTCGACGGCCAGCATCAGGTTCATCAGGTTGCCACGGCTGATCGCCACGCCTTTGGGCTGGCCGGTGGAACCCGAGGTATACAGCACGTAGGCGAGCTGACCGGCGACCCAAGTCACTGCATTGAAGGTGTCGGTTGAAGCGCTGGCTTCAATGTCGAGCAACGGCAGGCCGCTGTTCCACTGCGCCAACACACCGAGACTCGCCGCCGTGCCCAGGCACAACGTGGGCCGGGCCGCTTGGAGAATGTAGCGGCCACGCTCCGGTGGCGTGTCCTCGGCCAAGGGCACATACGCAGCGCCGGCCTTGAGCACGGCCAACATGGCCATCGGCAGGCGCGCGTCGCGGGGCAAGCTCAGCGCAACGCGGTCTTCGACACCGACGCCCTGGGCCTGCAACTTCGCCGCCAACCGCTCGGCGGCCTGATCCAGTTCGGCGTAGGTCAGCTGTTCATTGCCTGCCACGACGGCAATCGCCGCGGGCTGGCGGGCAACCTGAAGCGCAAAGGCCTGGAGGATGTCCTGATGACCGTTCACCGTGCGACCATCAATCCGTGCAAGATCCCGCTCGGCCGGCTGCCATGCCAGCTCACCCAACGGCTGATCGGACTGCTCGATCAACGCGTCGAGCAACGCCAGGTACTGTGCGGCCATCGCTTGCACAGTCTGTTCGCGGAACAGGTCGCTGCTGTACTGCAAGCTCAGGGTGATGCCGTGCTCGCTGTCGCGCACATCCAGGTGCAGGTCGCACAGCGCGCTGTCCGGACGATTGTCCAGCGGTTCGGCAATGACGTCGGTGAGGTCGAAACGCTCCAGGGCATTGCCTGGGAAATAGTTGAACATGACCTGGAACAGCGGGTTGTAGCTCACCTGCCGAACCACGCCGAGTTGTTCGATCAGGTAATCGAACGGTAGATCCTGATGGGACTGGACCGACACGGACAGCGCCTGCAATTCGCTCATCAGTTGCAGCAGGCTGCGCTCGCCGGAAAGTTTCCTGCGGTACACCAGCGTGTTGACGAAGCAACCGACCAGAGGCTGCAACACCGCATGGTGCCGGTTGGCCGCTGGAACACCGACCAGAATGTCGTCTTCGCCGCTGCGACTGCGCAACAGCAACTGGAAAGCGGTCAGCATCGGGATGAAGTTGCTCCAGCCGTGGCGGGCGCTGAACGCCTTCAGGCGGGCCGCCAGGTCCTCGGGCAAGCGTCGCTCGACGCGCCCTCCGGCCTGGCTGGCCTGGGCAGGTCGGGCAAAATCGGCCGCCAGGTCGAGCACTGGCAGTTCACCGGACAGTTGCTCGCGCCAGTAGGCCAGCTCTTGCGCGCACGCCTTGCTGCCCATCCACTGGTGCTGCCAGACGGCGTAGTCAGCGTATTGCATCGCCGGGGCGAGCCGTTGAGTCGCCTGGCCCTGGCGGCGGTTGCGATACTGCTCGCACAAAGCGTCGATGATCAGTTGCAGGGACCAGCCATCGGCAACGATGTGATGGCAGTTCAGCGACAGGACCAACACCTGCGGCGCCAGGCGATACAGACGGGCGCGCAGCAACGGTGCCGCTTCCAGCGCAAACGGGGTCATTGCATCCTGACGCAGCCGATCGTGCAGCGCTTCCTCGCTTGCCACATCGATCAGCGGCAAATCAACTTCGGTCTGCGCCAGGATCACCTGGCTCGGCCCTTCGGCCCCGCTGACAAAGCCGCTGCGCAGCACCTCGTGCTGGTCGACTACCGCTTGCAACGCCGCACGCAGATCAGCGACATGCAGCTCGCCGGTCAGGCGTACCGCTCCCGCCAGGTTGTACGCCGGGCTCTGCGGGTCGAGTTGCTGCAAGAACCAGAGACGTTGCTGGGCAAACGACAGCGGCAGCTTTTCCGGTCGTGGCAGCAGGGTTGGCGACGGTTTTGCCGTACCGGCCTGGCTTTCCAGCCAATCGGCCATGGCGGTGATGGTCGGACGCTCGAAGACCACGCGCAACGGCAAGTCCTTGCCTGTGAGTTTGCCGATCAGGCCAATCAGTTGAGTGGCCAGCAGCGAATGGCCGCCGAGTTCGAAGAAGTTGTCCTCGACGCCCACCTGTTCGAGCCCGAGCACGCTTTGCCAGGCTTCCACCAACTGGCCTTGCAACGCACTGCTGGGTGCCACATAGCGGGCCTGGCTTTGCGCGGCGAAATCCGGAGCGGGCAAGGATTTGCGATCGATCTTGCCGTTGCCGTTGAGCGGGAAACGCTCCAGCAACACGAATGCACTCGGGATCATGTAGGCCGGCAGATTGCCCAGAACATGCTCGCGCAACGCCTCGATGCTGCACGCGACCTCAGCCACGACATAGGCCACCAGCACCTTGGAGCGCTGCTGGTCGTCGCGGGCCACCACCACCGCTTCCCGTACCCCTGGGTAACGGGTCAGGCAGGCTTCGATCTCGTCCAGTTCGATACGGTGGCCGCGGATTTTCACTTGGTGGTCAGTGCGTCCGACGTATTCAAGATCGCCATTGGGCAGGAAGCGCGCCAGGTCGCCGGTGCGATACAGACGCGAACCGTCGTTGGCAATCGGATCCGGCAGGAACACCGCCGCCGTGCGCGCCGGGTCGGCCATGTAGCCGCGCCCGACGCCGACACCGGCGACGAAAATCTCGCCCACTGCGCCAACCGGTATCGGTTGCAGATCAGCATTGAGCAGATACAGGCGATTGTTCAGCGTGGCGCGCCCGATCGGCACGTTGATGCTTTGTTCCGGCAAACGCTCCAGCAGCGGGTGGAAGGCGACGTCATCGGAGCATTCGGCCGGACCGTAGGCGTTCATCAGCGGGATCGCCGGATAGCGCTCGAACCAGCGTCGCGCCAAGGCTGGCGGCAAGGCCTCACCCGTGGCAAGAACCCAGCGCAGGGGCGACGTCTCCAGGCCGGCGTCGAGCAGGCTTTGCATCAATGACGGCACCGCTTCGAGGATGCTGACGCCATGCCGGCCGATGGCCGTTGCCAGCGCCTCGGGGTCCTGTACCACACAGTCACCAAGAATCACCGTGCGTGCGCCGAGCACCAGGCCTGCGAGGGTTTGCCAGACCGAGATATCGAAGCACTGCGGTGCGGTCTGGGCGATCACGTCATTCGCATCGAGCCCCAGCCCCGGCAGTTTGCCCAGAATATTGTTGAGCATGCCCGCCTGGGCCACCATGGCGCCCTTCGGCGTGCCGGTGGAGCCGGAGGTGAAGATGCAATAGGCCAACGAGTCGCCGTGCACCGCGATGTTCAGGTTTTCATCGCTGTAGCCGCTCAGCACCGAGGGGTCATAACGCACGGCCTTGGGCCGCTGTTCGAGCAGATCCAGTGCCTGCATGGCCAACTCGCCCTGCCCCGCGCTGTGCACCAGCAACGGCGTGCGGCTCTGGCGCAGCACCTGGGCCAGGCGTTGGGCCGGGTTGCGTGGATCGAGCGGCAGCCAACCGGCACCGGCCTTGAGCGTGGCGACAATCATCACCACCAGGTCCAGCCCGCGCTCATCGAACACCGCGATCAGATCGTCGCTGCTCACACCTTGCGCACGCAGGTGCCGGGCCAGCCGGTTGGCGGCGCGGTTCAACTGATCGAAGGTCAGGCTGTGCTCGCCATGCACGACGGCAATGCGCTGCGGATTCTGGCGGACCTGCTGCTGGAAGCGCTCGATGAACAACGGTTGCAACAGTTGTTCATCGGCCGCCAGGCCTCCACCGGCCCAGACCTGGTGCTGATGGCGGATTTCACTTTCATCGAGCATCGCCAGTTGATGCAAAGGCGTTGCGGCGTTCGCGCCCAGGGCCTGGCCCATGTTCAACAGCAGGGCACGGAAATGCCGCAGCATCTGCTCGACTTCTTCACGCAGGAACCAGTCAGTCTGGTAGGTCAGTTGCAGGTGCAGGCGTTCGCCCGGCACGATGACCACGGTGATCGGGTAATTGGTGTGGGTGCGGTTGGCCATGTCGCTGATCAGGTAGTCCAGCTGCCCCTGGCGCAGGTCGGCGGCAATGGGCGCGTTCTCGAACACGAACAGACTCTGGAACAGGTCCTGGCGCTGCACGTCGCTCCAGCGCTGGATGTCGGCCAGGGAAACACTCTCGTGTTCACGCAGGCTCAGGTTCTCGGTCTGCAAGGCTTTCAGCCACGGGCCCAGCGCGTCATCCGGGCGCCAGCTCCAGCGCAGCGGCAAGCTGTTGATGAACAGGCCGACGATGCTTTCCATACCTTGCAGGTGGACCGGACGACCGGCGACGGTGATACCGAACACCAGATCGCGATCGCCGCTGTAGCGCGCCAGCAACAGGGCCCAGGCACCCTGTACCAGCGTGTTGAGGGTCAGGCCGTGCTGCGCCGCGACGTTTTGCAGCGCCAAGGTCTGCTCAGGCTGCAGAAACTCGACACAGTCCTCGACCGGTTCACTGGCGCCCTGGATGCGGCCGACATGGCCGAAGCCGAACTCGTTTGGCGTGTCGAAACCCGCCAGGCGTTGTTGCCAGAAGGCCTGGTGATCCTCCGGCTTCTGGGTTTCCAGCCAACGAATGAAATCGCGATAGGGACGGGGCGCCGGCAGGTTCAATCGACGGCCCTCCTGAGCGGCACGGTAGCCGTTGAGGAAGTCCATCATGATGATCGAGAAGCACCAGGCATCCATCAGGATGTGGTGGTAGCTGCGCACGAACTGATACGTGTCGGGCGCCAACTTGTACAGCCTGACCCGCATGAGCGGTGCCTTGGTGAAGTCCAGCCCTTCAGCGCGTTCCGCGCTGAGCAACTGCTCCAGACGCGCGTGCTGTTCGGCTTCGCTCAGGTGCGACCAATCCTCATAAGTGATCGGCAGTTCGACCTGCTTGTGCACCACTTGCATCGGGCGCTTCTGCTGCTTCCAGACGAAGGAGGTGCGCAGCAGTTCATGGCGTTCCACCACTTGCGCCCAAGCCTGGCGGAACGCCGCCAGGTCGAGGTTCGGCATGACCATGACGTGCCGGTATTGCAGCAGATACATGCCCTTGCCCGGGTGCATCAGGCTGTGGAACAGCAATCCTTGCTGCATGGGAGCCAGCGGGTAAATAGCTTCGATGTTGCGCGAAAGAGCTTTGACCTTGTCGTTCATGCTGACGGTATCCGAACCTGTAATGTTTGGGGACGCAGAGGTTTCACTGTTCGAGTTGTTCGAGCAGCCCCAGGAATTCATCGTCGGACAAGCCTGAGTCGGCGAAATCCGAAGCCGTGGCGCGGCCAACCGAGGGCGCCTGGCAATGTTCCAGCAAGGCTGTGAGCCGCTGCTGGAACTGCCGCGCCAACTCGCCCACCAGCGCTGGATCATGGGCTTGCGGCGCATAACGCCACTCCACATGCAATTGTCCTTCGTTGATCAGCGCCGTCACGTCCAGCCAATGCGTGCGACGCGTGCTCTCGGCGCGCATGCCTGGACACACCGGCCGCGCCAGGCGCCAGAGGCGCGAAGCGCCGATCCATTGGTCGACCCGCCCCAGGTAGTTGAACGTCAACAGCGAGGCCGCAGCCAGGCCGTGCGCCGGATCCTGGCGCAACAGACCGTAGCCGATGCCTTGCTCGGGTACGCGGCGCAGGGCTTCCTTGGCCGCGATGATCGAGGGCTCCAGATCCCAGGAAGTGTCGACCGCCAGTGGATAGCGGCTGGTGTGCCAACCGATCGAGCGGGACAAATCGGGGGCCTGCTCCCAGCCGCTGCGGCCATGGCTTTCCAGCTCAAGGGTGACGCGCTCGCGACCCTGCCACTGGCCGATGACGCCGGCCAAAGCTGCTACCAGCAAATCCTGGACCTGGGTGCCGTAGGCCGCGTGGCAGTCGCCCAGCAACAACTGCGTCTGCGCCGATGAGAGTTGCGCGTCCAGCGTGCGGCTTGCGCCATAGGTATTCGCCTGTTCGGGGACAACGCCCTCTGCACGCAGTTGTTCGTGCCAGTAATCAACCTGGGCCAGCAAGGCCGGCTCGCGGCGGTGCTGCTGCAGGGCCTCGCTCCACACATGGAAACCCGCCGAGACGGCCGGCAACGCCAGGTCCGGTTGCAGGTAGAGACTTTCCAGCTCCTCCAGCAGCACCTGCCACGACACTGCATCGACGAGCAAGTGATGCGCCGTGCACAGCAGCTCCCGGCTCTGGGAGAAATACACCCAGCGAATCAACGGCGCCGTTGCCAGATCGAAGCCTTGCTGCCACTGCTGCAACAGCGCTTCGCTCAGGGGTTGCTCCTCGACATGGAACAACCCGTTGACCTGGGATTGAGAGAACGCCTGGTAACGTTGTTGCCAGCCCTGCGCCGAGGCTTCGAAGACCAGGCGCAAGCTGGCGTGACGCTGCAACAGCGCGCCCACGGCCTGGGTAAACCGCGCCGGTTCCAATGGCTGGTCCAACGCCAGCAGCAATGACTGGTTCCAATACCCGGGCTGGCTTTGCTCCTGGGCGAAAAACCATTGCTGGATCGGCGTCAAGGCAAATGCCGTGGCGGGCTCGAGCTCGGAAGGCTTGGCACCCTCCTTCGCCGCGCCAAGGTCAACCACGTGTTCGGCCCAGCCGCGTACGGTCGGGAACTCGAAAATCTGCTTGGGCTTTAGTTGCAGGCCCTGCTGCTTGGCCCGGGCGATGATTTGCAGACTCAGGATCGAGTCGCCACCAACGCTGAAGAAATTGTCATCGACCCGCAGCTCCGGGTTACTAAGAATTTCCCGAGCGATGTCGAGCAAGCGCTGTTCGAGACTGCGCTGCGGTGTTTGCACCACTCGCGCCAAGGCGCGCACGGTCTGTTCGGCGAACAGCTGCTTGGGCGTCATCAGGATGTTCTGCTGGCGCGCCAGCGCAATGATCTGCAAGCCGAGGATCGAGTCGCCGCCCAGGGCAAAGAAGTTGTCATCGGGCCCCAGGTCGGAATTGCCGAGTAGCCCGCGCCAGATGTCCAGCAATGCGCTTTCAACCGCGTCCAACGGCTGATCGAGCGATGTCTTCGCCGGCGCCTGGGCCGGCGCCTGCTCGTCCCATCGCAGCAATGCCTGGCGATCGACCTTGCCGTTGGGCAGCAAGGCGAAACCCTCGAGACAATGCCATTGGGCCGGTTGCATGTAGTCCGGCAGTTGCGCTTGCAGGGCAGCTTGAATGTCGGGCAGCGCGGCAGCTGGCGCGACCAGAAAAGCTACCAGGCGATTGCCGGTCAACGGCGAAGGGCTGTTCAGCACCTGCACATCGCCGACCTGCGGCATCGCGCGCAATCGAGCCGCGACTTCGGCCGGTTCTACCCGGTAACCGCGGATCTTCACCTGCTCATCGAGCCGACCGAGAAACTCCACCTGCCCTTGATGATTGATTCGAACCCGATCGCCGGTGCGATAGCCGTGCCGGCCAAAGCGGGCCCGGTCTGCGTCGGTCGCGCTGAGGTAGCCCAACGCAACGGTCGCCCCCTCGACGTACAGCTCGCCACTGACGCCTGTCGGCAAGAGTGCGCCGGCGGGCGAACGCACGCTGACCTGGACATTCGGCAGGGGTCGACCCAGCGGCGCTGCGCCGCGGGTATCGACCTCATGGGTCAACACCCCGACGGTGGTTTCGCTGGGGCCGTAGTGGTTGACGATGCGCAAGTCCGGCTGCAAGGCGCGTAAGCGTGAAACCAGTGCCTGGCCCAGGGCCTCGCCGCCGGTCACCAGGCACTGGCGCGGCAACAAGCGCTGCGGATCATTGGCGACCAGCAAGGCGTTGAGGTGCGACGGCACGATTTTCAGCAGGTCCACGGGCTCGCGCTCAAGCACCGCAGCCAGCTCCTCGGCATCGAAAGCCAGCTCCTCGGCCAGCAGGCGCAGGCGCCGACCACTGAGCAGTGCACCGAACAACGCCGTGTGCCCCAGGTCGGTGGCGCAACTGGCCAGGCTTGCAAGGCTGGCATCGGCGGACAGGTTCAGGCGTTCAAGGCAGCCGGTCACGTAATGAATCAGGTTGGCCTGGCTGACCGCCACGCCCTTCGGCCGTCCGGTGGAGCCGGAGGTATAGACGACGTAAGCCGGCAGGTCTGCGGCCACGGCTGCGCGCAATGGCGATTCGCTGGACAACGACGCGGTTGGCAACGACAGCCACCGTACCGGTTCAGGCAGCCATTCGGGACGCAGGCCCTCGCCCACCCAGACCCGGGGCGTGGCATCCTCGCAGATGTCCTGCAAACGCGACTGCGGCCACTGCGGATCGAGGGCCAGGTACGTGGCGCCGCACTGCCAGGCCGCGAGCATGTGCATCACCAGCTCGCGGCTGCGGGGCAGGCACAAGGCGATGCGAGCACCCTCCAGGTTCGCGCCTGTCTGCAAGCGCTCGCCACGGGCAACCACCGCTCGGCCCAGCTCGGCATAGCTCAATGTGCCTTGTTCGTCTTGCAGGGCAATCGACTCAGACTTGTGGGCGCACTGCTGGACGAACGCCTGCCAGGCGTTGCTGACCGGGACCGGTAGGTCCTCGCCACTGAGGATCGATCGTTGCACGGACGGTAGCCAGTCGAGCTGGGCAAAAGGTACGTCCGGCTGGTCGATGACCGCGTGGACCAATGCAACGAACTGGTCGCAATAACCCTGGACTGTTTCGTGACGGTACAAAGCCTTGCTGTAACGCCACCGACAGAGGAAACCCTCCTCCTCATCCACCACAACCATGTTCAGTTCATGGGCCGCTCCACGCTGTTCCGACAACACGGGGTCCACGTACTGGTGAAAAGGCGCGGCACGTTCCTTGTTGAGCGTGAACATGTGCTGGAACAGCGGCGCCTTGCCCGCCTGACGCTCAAGGTTCAACTGCTTGACCAGGCGCGAGAACGGGTAGTGTCGGTGCGCGAGGGCCTGCTTGACGGTGGCGTCTACCTCACGGGCCCAGTCACGACTTGAAAGGTCTGGCTGCAAGCGACAGCGAACCGGCAGCGAGTTGACCAGATAGCCCGGCAAATTGAGGTGTTCGCGTCGCAAGCGCAGACCGCCGGCCGTACCCAGCACAAAATCGTCTTGCCCGGACAACACCCCGAGAAACTGTTGAAACAGCGAGAACCACCAGACGTAAGGCGTCACGCCCCATTCTCGGGCCCGGGCCCTCGCCCTCGCCGTGGTGGCGGGATCGAAGCGAACCGGCAGCTCCATCCCTTCGAATGAGCGGTTACCGCCAAAGGCGAAATCCGTCGGCAACTCCAGCGTTGGAGCTTCGCTCAGTTGTGCCTGCCACCATGCCAGCTCCGCAGCTTCGGTCGCCTCGCTACGCACGTGCAGCTCACTGTTGTAGTTGCGATAGGCATCAGGATTGATTGCAGGCAACGGCTGACCATCGACCTGTGCGAACAGCTCGTTGAGCACGATATGGAACGTGGCCGGATCGGCAGCGATGTGATGGATCACCAGCAGCAGCGTGAGCTCGGTATGACCGTCCCGGGCGTTGCTCAGCACCACACCTCGGCTAACTTCACCGGCCTGGAGATTGAAAGGCCGGTCGGCCAGTTCGGCAATGCGTTGCTGCAAGGTATCGGTGTCCGCCGCCTGCAAGGCAACCCACTGCAACGGCTGGATATTTTCGCTACGACTCCACTGCACCAGGTCGCCGTTGCGTTCACCGTAGGCCGTGCTCAACACAGGGTAACGCCGCTGAATCGTGGCCCAGGCGTCTTGTAGGCGCCGAGGCAAGTCCTCCGTTACGAACTGCGCCTTGATTCGTCCTGCGTAAGCAAGGTTATAGGCACAACTGTCGGGTTCCAGTCGCTGTAGAAACCAGAGCGCCTGCTCATTGTCGGTCAGTGGCCGCGCATCAAGATAATCGGGATGCAGGGCCAGCCATTGCAACACTTCGTGCTCTCGCGAACGGAGCTCAGCTTCAAGTTCATCCGTCAAAGCACCTTGCGACCCGGGCACGATGTCCAGTTGACCTTCGGCTTCCGATAGGCGAATTCCACGCAGCCAGCAGCGATGCATCAGGCGATCGAGCATTTGATGTCCTTCATTTTGCTTGTTTGGAATAAGCCACCCAATGCGGCGGCTTAATGCAAGAGCGTCGGGCTCAACCCGCCGAAGCAGGCTCGGCCATGGCGACCACGACCTTTCGCGCGCCCTGGAATGTCGAGCGGCCGTGAGCCACCAGCATGTTGTCGAGCATCAGCACGTCGCCCGCCTGCCAGGGGAAAGTCACCTGGCAGCGCTGCAGTACGCCGCGCACATGCTCCAGGGCTTCCAGCTCGATGGGTGAACCGTCCCCGTAGAAGACGTTACGTGGCACACCCTCTTCGCCAACGATGGAAATCAGCGTCTCGCGTACCGGCGCAGCGAGATTGGAGATATGAAACAGATGCGCCTGGTTGAACCATACCCACTCCCCGGTCACCGGATGCTGGGCCACGGCCTGGCAGACCTGGCGCGTGGACAGCTCGCCGTCGTCCGTCCATTGGAACTGGATGTGGTTGGCGCGACAGAATTGTTCCACCTGCGAGCGATCTTCGGTGCTGAACGCCTGCTGCCAGGGCAAGTCGAGGCCGTTGCCGTAGTTGCGCACGTACATCAGGCGTTTCTCGGCGAAGCGCTGGCGGATCGCCGGATCGAGTTGCTGGTAGACCCTGCGGCTATCGGCGATCGGGGTTTCACCCCCCACAGGAGAAGCCTGTACGCAGTGGAACCAGATCTTCATCGGCCAATTGAGCGAATAGGACTGCTCGTTGTGCAGCGGGATGACCTGGTGGGCAGGGTATTCAGTGGAGGTGTATACGCGGTTGTTGAGCTTGGTGCGCGGCGTGGAGGCGTAGTCGTAGGTCAGCAGCTCATGGCCAAAACCGCGGGCAAATTCCTCGAAATCAGCTTCCCCGCTGAAAGCAAAACCGCGGAACAGGATGCCGCCGACACGCGGCAACTCGGCCTCGACTGCCTGCAGGATCTGCGCTCGGCTATCCTGCCAGCGAGCCCCCGTGGCGGGCGCTTCGAAAATGAACGGCAAGGTCTGCTCGTTGCCCGGTACGCCTTCCATGGATTGAACCTGTGCACGCGCCAAACCAGTTTCCATTTGTAATCCCTCGCCATTCCGATGAGCGTATTTTTCGAGAGCACAAACTAATACAAACGAGTAACAACCGCAATAGAGAATGATTGTCATTAATGACGATAGTATGACAGCTGCTACGATTCACTTGCCCTGAAGCACACTCTCGCGCTCAGCGATATGGGACATCAGCAGGTAAGCGGACCCCAGCAGGCCTTGCATCGTATCGGCATAACGACTGCGGTTCAGGTAAAGAAACTGACGGTTCTTCACGGCGAACAGGTTCCGCCATTGAGGGGACTGGCGGAAAGCTGCGGTGCTGGTTTCCGAATCGAGCAGCTCCTCATAGGTGTCGATAATGAAATCACTGTCGAAGTCACCGATTCGCTCCAGGCTGTAGGGCACATTCTGCCGCGCCTCACGATACGCGGCGACACGCCCCAGCCCGAAATCAGCGATAACGTCATCCATCCCGCCACGGCCGATCAACTGGAAACCATCGGTATAGACTTCCAGCGTGGTGACCGTGATGCGCGCAGGGTCCTTGACGCGCTTCTTGAACTCGCTGACCACCCATTGGTATTCGCGAAGCATTTCTTCATAGCGCTGTTGCTTGCCGACCAGGTCGGCGAGTTCCTTGGCGTAGGTCTTGATATCGCTCTCTCGCGACGGCAACAGAACGACCGGGGCGATCTTGCTGAGCTTGTCCTTGAGGTCGGCGTGATAGGACAGGCCGATGATCAGGTCAGGCTTCAACGCCGCAATGGCTTCGAGGTCAGGCGACTGGTGCGAGCCGATGTATTGAATGCCCGTCACATCGAAGCGCTCTTGCGCGCCGCGAAACAGCACATCCGAAAACAGCTTTTTGCGCCCTGTCGAGCCGCAGGGCTTGATACCCAACTCCAGCAACTGGGTGGTCAGGCTGAAATCATGCAAAGACACGATGCAACGCGGCGAAACGGGCACTTCAACCCGGCCGAAACTGTTCTCGAACACCTTGGTTTCAGCCGCGCCAGCAGGCATCGACAGCAATGCCAACGACACACAAAGCATGCCGAGCAACCCTTGGAATATTCCCTTCACCCTTCCCCGCACGCTCTTGCCTCCAGATAACTTCAATATGAACGTCGCGGTGTTCTCAGCGACTGCGTTGACGCGCCAACAAGACGATCAGATAGGGCGCTCCGATGATCGCGACCACCAGCCCCGCCGGTAATTGCAACGGCGGGAAAAGCCCCCGCCCCAGTGTGTCGCCCGCCAGCACCAGCAGCGCCCCCATCAACGCGGATAAAGGCATCAGGGCGCCGTGGCGATCACCCGCCAGTTGGCGCGCCAAGTGCGGGGCCACCAGGCCGACAAAGGTCATGGTGCCGACATTCGCCACCGCTGCCGCCGTCAGCATGACGCTGCAAAGCAACAGGAAGGCCATGACACCCGTCACATTCAGGCCTCGACTGAGGGCGACTTTTTCACCCAACTGCAACAGGTTCAACTGGCGATGAAAAAACAGCAGCGGCGCCCCCGCCAGCAGCAACCAGGCGGCGAGACTATGGACCTGGGCCCAGCCGGCCCGATGCAAGCTGCCGCCCAGCCACATCAAGGCTGACTCCACCTGGTCGATATTGCCGTAGGTGATGAGCAGGTCGGCAACCGCACTGAGCATGGCGGTCAGCCCGACGCCGACGAGGATCAAGCGCAGCGGCGAGATGCCCTGGCGCCACGACAGCAACGCGACGAAGAACGCCACGGCCAGCCCACCGGTCAGTGCCGCCAACGGATACAGCTCCAGCGGCAGCAGCGTGGGCCAGAGCACGATGATCAACAACATGGTGACGCTGGCGCCCGACTCCACGCCTACCAGGCCCGGCGCCGCCAGGGGATTGCGCGTCAACGATTGCATCAACAGGCCGGCCAGCGACATCGCCGCCCCGGCGAGGATCGCCAGCAACACCCGCGGCAGGCGCAACTCCCAGAGCAGATTACGCGTCGTCGGGTTGGCCTGGTCAGGGGCTGCCAGCGCTTGCCAGGCCTGGGCAACATCCAGTGAATAACTGCCGACGGTCAGTGCATACAAGGCCAACGCAACCAAGGCAAGCAGCAACACCAGCACCGAAATCAGGTCGATCGGCCGGGCCACCCAGGGCAGCAACGGCAGCATTCTGGGCAGGGTCAGCCCCAAGCGCATCATCGAACTTTCCTCAACACCAGAACCACGAAGATCGGCCCGCCGATCAGCGCCGTGACGATCCCGGTATTGAGCTCGAAGGGACGCACCACGGTCCTGGCGGCGATGTCCGCCAGGATCAGCAGGAGCGCGCCAAGCAAGGGCGCGGCCAGCAGCAACCGACGGTAGTCATCGCCGAACAACAGGCGCGCGGTGTGAGGCACCACCAGCCCGACAAAACCGATCGGCCCCGCCAGGGCCACGGCGCAGCCTGACAGCAGAACCACCGAAGCCAGGCCGAACAGACGCATCTTCAACAGGTTGACGCCCATGCCGGCGGCGGCTTGCGGACCCAACCGATGCGCGTTCAACGCGCGGACGTTGACCAGGCAGAGGAACATGCCCAACACGGCATAAGGCCAGACCCACGCCTGCATCGAGCCTCCGGTCACCCCGATCGAGCCGGTGAGCCAGCGCCGCAGGCTGTCCAGCCCCTGCTGATCGAGCAGCAGTAAAATCGAAGTGATAGCACTGAACAACGCCGCGATCATCGCCCCGGACAACGTCAGTCGAATCGGGTTGTGGCCCCTGCCCGCCAACAGCAGAACACCAACGGCGGCGACCAGGGCGCCGCTGAAAGCAAACAGCGGGATCATCGACAGATCGTGGCCCGGTAGCACCAGCAAGCCGAACACGACGAACAATGCCGCGCCGCTGTTGATGCCGAGGATCCCCGGGTCGGCCAATGGGTTGTCGCCCACCGCCTGCATGATCGCACCGGCCAGACCGAGACTCGCGCCCACCAGCATGGCCACCAGCAGGCGTGGCAGGCGGCTGCCACGAATGACGCTCTGGTCGGGGCTGTCTGGCGAATAGGCGACCAAGGCCTGCCACGCCTCGCTCCAGGGGATGCTCTTGGCGCCCACCGCCAGATGCAGCAGCGCGGCCAGGGCAATCGCAATCAGCAGGCCCAGCCACACCGGCAAGCGCAAACCGTGAATCACATCGCCTCCCGCACAGCCAGCGGCTGGCTACGGGTGGTTTGGGGGACACATAACGGATCGCCGGAATAAGGGTCGGTAATGATGTGCGCGTCCAGGTCAAAGACCGCCTTGAGGTTTTCCCGGGTGAACACCTCGGCAGGCGCGCCCTGGGCCAGCAACCGACCCTCGCGCATCATCACCAGGTGATCGGCGTAACGCGCGGCCTGGTTGAGGTCGTGCAGCACCGCCACGATGGTCTTGCCTTGCTCACGCAGATCCACCAGCAATTCGAGCAGCGTGATCTGGTGCGCGATGTCGAGAAAGGTCGTCGGTTCGTCCAGCAGGATCACCGGAGTGTCCTGGGCCAGGGTCATGGCAATCCAGCAGCGCTGCAACTGCCCGCCCGACAGGGTGGCCAGCGAGCGATCCAGCAAAGGCCCGATACCCGCCAGGTCGATGGCGCGATCAATCGCCTGCTGGTCCTGATCGGACCATTGGCGCCACCAGCTCTGCCAGGGGAAGCGCCCCTGCATCACCAGCTCCCGCACGCTCATGCCGGCCGGCGACGTGGTGCGCTGGGGCAACAACGCCATTCGTTGCGCCAATGCGCGGCGTGAGTACTGTCCCAACGATTTTCCGCCCAGGTGCACGTCACCCGCGCTCGGCCGCAACATATGCGCCAGTACATTAAGCAGCGTGGTCTTGCCGCAGCCGTTGGCCCCGATCAACGCGGTGAAGCAACCTTCGGGAATATCCAGGCTGACACCGTTGAGAATCTGTTGCTCGCCATAGCTCAGCCGCACGTTGCTGGCTTTCAGCATGACCGTCCCTCCAACGCCCTAGAGGGCCTGATCGTTTCGTCCATCGTACAGATCCCCCCGGATCATTTCCCCCTGACAACACAGGGAAATCCACCAAGGGTCAAAAAAGTGGGGCACAGAATATGTCGAAACCAAAATAATTTCGCTACAAGCCTGACAATATTAATGCAAACCCTTATCATTCACAGTCAGATTATGGCCAGTAGACACTAACCTCGTTCGTTTGCCCGATGCCGCTGGACCGGGACAGCAGGCCTGCGAAGACAAAAACAACCCCAAGGACTTCCTCGATGCTCGTCAGAAAAACAATAGTTGGCACCGAAAAACGTTACGTCTCGCGTCATCCTGCGTTTCACCTGAGCACGCTGGCACTGGCTTTGGGGAGCATTTTTTCAGCACAGGCGATGGCCGCACAGGAGGAGGCTGCTGCCAATGCCCCTCTTCAACTCGGCGAAATCAACATCAACGCCGCCGCCGTGGAAAACCCGACGGCGCCGCTGGCCGGCAAGGTCGCCTTGCGTAACGGCAGCGCCACCAAATCCAACGCAGCCATCACCGAAACGCCGCAATCGGTTTCCGTGGTGACCGCCGATGAAATGCGTGATCGCAAGTCCGACACACTGGCAGATGCCCTGAGCTATACCCCGGGTTTCACCAGCCAGCCAAGCAGCTTCAACCGCACCTCCGACCGGTTCCGCATGCGCGGATTCGACGTCGAATCCGCCACGGGCGGTTCGCTACGCGACGGCATGCGCTTGCAGTACAACTCTTACGACGGTGTGCAGGAACCCTATGGTCTGGAACGCGTGGAGGTCGTGCGCGGCGCGGCTTCGGTGTTGTACGGCCAACTGTCGCCCGGTGGCTTCGTCAACGGCGTGAGCAAACGCCCGACCGAAACCCCACAGCACGAGCTGGGCATGCAATACGGCAACCATGATCGCAAGCAACTGACCGCCGACTTCAGCGGGCCGCTCGGCGACAGCGAAGTCCTCAGCTACCGCTTGACCATGCTCAAGCGCGACAGCGACACCCAGCAGGACTACATCAACGACGACAAGCTCTACATCGCCCCGGCCCTGACCTGGCGCCCCAATGAAGATACGTCGCTGACCCTGCTCTCGTTCTATCAGAAGAGCGACACCCGTTTCTCCGCCCCGCTGCCCTATCAATTGGTCAAGGGCGTGGGCAACGGGCCGGTCACCATCGGCCGCCACGATTTCATCGGCGAGCCCGATTACGACGACATGAATGGCGAGATGTCCGCCATCGGTTATGAGTTCGAACACCGCTTCGATGAGCACACCCGTATCAGCAACAAGCTCCGTTACTACGAAGCGGATGTGAAGTGGAAATACATGCAGGCACAGACCAGCACGGCAGCCATCAACGGAGCAGCCAATACCGGCGTCCTTCGTCGTCAGTACAGTGACCGGCGCGAGCGTTCCCGGGCACTGGCCAGCGACACCAACATCGAGACGCGCTGGAACATTGGCGGTATTGAAAACACCTTCCTCGTCGGCGCGGATACTTATGATGCGTCGTATGACTCGCACAATTTCCGCGCCAACTCGACATCGATCAATATCGGTGACTACAACTACGGCCAGCCAGTTGTTGTAGACAAGCGCCGGAACCGTGACCGTGGTTCGCAGATCGATACCTTCCAGACCGGCATCTACCTGCAAGACCAGATCAAGTTCGATGATCACTGGCTGCTGCTGCTGGGCGGTCGCCATGACTGGGCCGACCAGGACCAGGAAGGCTTCGCCACCGGCCAGAAGCTGAGCCAGGACGACGAGTCCACCACCTGGCGCGCCGGCCTGGTGTACGAGGCCGATAACGGCTTGGCCCCTTACATCAGCTACAGCGAATCGTTCTTCCCGGTAGCGGTTGCCGATGCTCCTGGCCAGACGTTCGAGCCGACCGAAGGCAAGCAGTATGAAATCGGTATCCGCTACCAGCCTCCTGGCAGCAATACGCTGTTGAGCGCAGCGGTTTATGAGCTGACCCAGGAAAACGTCGTCAAGCGCGACCTCGCCGGTAACAACCCGCAGCAGATCGGCGAACAGCGCTCCCGTGGCCTCGAACTGGAAGCCAAGAGCGACGTCACGCCTCAACTGACAGTCATCGCGACGTATGCCTACACCGATTCACGCATCACCAAAAGCGTAATCCAGAGCGAAGTCGGCCAGCGCAGCGAAGATACGCCTTACCACCAGGCCGCGCTGTGGGCTGATTACAACTTCGCGCTCTTCGGCGTGCCACAGCTGAAGGTGGGCGGCGGCGCGCGCTACAAAGGCACCACCCAGGCGTCGGGCATCGATTCACAATTGCCCGCCTACACCCTGTTCGATGCCATGGCCAGCTACCAGATCGACAAGAACTGGGACGTCTCCCTCAATGCGAACAACGTGACAAACAAGAAATACGTTTACTGCGAAGCAGCCATCTGCCGCTACGGCGACGAGCGCGAGCTGGTGACCTCCGTCAACTTCCGCTGGTAAAACCCCTGGCTCGGTCGGCGCCGACAAGCGCCGACCGAGCCATTTCGCGCTGAACGAAAACCTTTTCAAGCCCGCTGCCCCCCTTCATCGCACCCGCCCCTCTGAATTCTCTTTTGACTTGACGCATCAGATGTCGATCGTCATATTACGATCATCATAAGCCAGACAATAACCGGCCAAGAGGGTTGATCCATGGAAACTGGAAGTGCATCAGCGATTGCGCAAGCGCAGCCAGAGGCATCGCGTCCAGCCCTGACCGGTCGAGTCGTCGCCCTGCTCGCAGGCCTCGCGGCGATTGGCATGCTTTCCACCAACATCATCCTTCCCGCATTCCCGGTCATTGGCGATGACTTGGGCGTGACCGCCCGCGAACTGGGCCTGACGCTCTCCAGCTACTTCGTCACCTTTGCCCTGGGCCAGTTGGTGGTCGGGCCGCTGGCCGATCGTTATGGGCGCAAGAAGCTGGTGCTGGGCGGATTGTCGGTGTTCATGGTCGGGACCGTCATCGCAGGGCTCGCCACCACGCTCGATGTCATGATCGCCGGACGCATCGTCCAGGCATTGGGCGTGTGCGCGGCCTCGGTGCTGTCGCGCGCCATCGCTCGGGATCTGTTCGAAGGCGAGACGTTGGCCCGCGCCCTGTCGCTGACCATGGTCGCCACCGCCGCCGCGCCGGGTTTTTCACCGCTGGCCGGCAGCCTCCTGACCGTCACGCTCGGCTGGCGCGCCATCTTCATCCTGGTGGGATTGGCCGCCGTGGTGCTGGCGTTTTTTTATGTTCGTGATCTTGGTGAAACCCATCCCGCCGATCGCCGGGCGCCGCACTCCACCGGCAGCGTCGTGCGCGCTTACGCAAGGCTGATGGGGGACAAGCGCTTTATCCTCCCCGCCCTGTCGATGAGCCTGCTGCTGAGCGGCTTGTTCGCTTCTTTCGCGGCCGCCCCGGCGATCCTGATGAAAGGCATCGGCCTGACGTCAGTGCAAGCCGGCCTGTATTTCGCCTCGACGGTGTTCGTCGTGTTCGCCGCCGGCATGGCGGCCCCGCGCCTGGCGCACCGCTACGGCACGCGTACCATCGCCTTGCTGGGCATTGCCTGCGCCATGCTCGGCGGTGGCCTGCTTGTGGTCGGGCCGGCTGACCCAGGCCTGGGCTGGTATGCCTTCTCGATGGTGACATTCCTCTGGGGCATGGGCCTGGCGAACCCGCTGGGCACCGCCATCACCATGGGGCCTTTCGGCAAGGAGGCCGGCATGGCCTCGGCGTTGCTGGGATTCTTGTCCATGGGCGCTGCGGCGCTGACCACCTGGCTGGCCTCCGTATTGAGCTTTTCGCCCATCACCACGCTGGGCGCGATCCAGGCGTTGACCTGCCTGATCGCGCTGCTGCTGTTCTTCTTGCGCCGCTGAGCCGACGTCAGTCTTCCCAGCGACGGAACAGCACGCTGGCGTTGACGCCACCAAAGCCGAACCCATTCGACAGCGCATGGGTGATCGGCATCTTCCGCGACTTCAGCCCAACCAGATCGAGCCCGCTGGCTGCCTCATCCGGATGAAGCAGGTTCAGCGTCGGCGGCACGATCTGGTCACGAAGCGCGAGCACGGTGAAAATGGCTTCGATGCCTCCGGCGGCGCCCAACAGATGCCCGGTGGCGGATTTTGTCGAGGTGATCGCCACACCGGAGTCCACGCCGAACACCGCGCGAATCGCTGCCAGCTCACCCGCGTCGCCAACCTGAGTGGAGGTCGCGTGAGCGTTGATGTGCTGCACCTCGGCGGGGCTGATACCGGCCTGGCGCAGCGCCTGTTCCATGGCGCGGCGGGCACCGTTGCCATCCTCCGGCCCTGCGGTCAGGTGATAGGCGTCGGCGCTGGTGCCATAACCTACCAGCTCGGCCAGGGGCTTGGCCCCACGTGCCAGGGCGTGTTCCAGCGATTCGATCACCAGCAAACCGGCGCCTTCGGCCATGACAAAACCGTCGCGATCACGATCAAACGGCCGCGAGGCCTCTTGCGGGCGCTCGGCGAAGCCGGTGGACAGCGCGCGAGCCGCCGCGAAACAACCCAGGGTCACGCGGTCTATCGCCGCCTCGGTGCCGCCGCAGATGGCAATGTCCGCCTCGCCACTCCTGATCAGCCTGGCCGCATCGCCGATGGCCTGTACGCCGGCGGCGCAAGCCGTGACGGGTGCGCCCAGCGGCCCTTTGAACGCATGCCGGATCGACACCTGCCCGGCCGCCATGTTGGCCAGGAAAGCCGGCGCGGTGAACGGCGACAGACGACGCGGGCCACGACTGTCCGTGGTGCGCACGGCATCGGCAATCGTGGCGAAACCACCCACGCCCGAGGAAATGATCGTGGCGGTTCGCTCCTGATCAATGCCCTCGACGGGATGCCAGCCGGCCTGCTCCAGGGCTTCGTGAGCCGCCACCAGGGCGAACTCGATGAAGCGGTCCATCTTCTTGCGATCCTTGGGCGCGATGAGGCGCTCCGGGTCGTAACCGGCAATGCCGTCCTCTTCAAGGGTCGGCACCTGCCCACCCACCGCGACGCCGGTGCCTTCGGTGACGTCGGCGGACAGATTGCGAATGCCGGAATGCCCGGCCAGCAATCGCTGCCACACCTCATCCACGACGCAACCCAGCGGCCCGACCATGCCCACACCGGTGACGACGATTCGTTTCAGACCTTGGTGATTTTTCATGCTGCCCTCTTCGTCTCGGGACGGATCTTGAACCAGATGGAATACATCGCCGGCAGGAATACCAGCGTCATGATGGTGCCGACGAACGTGCCACCGATCAGGGTGTAGGCCAGCGTTCCCCAGAACACCGAATGGGTCAGCGGAATGAACGCCAGGATCGCCGCCAGCGCCGTGAGCAGCACCGGCCTGGCTCGCTGCACCGTGGCTTCGATCACCGCGTGGAACGGATCGAGGCCTTCATTGGCGTTGTGATGGATCTGCCCGATCAGGATCAACGTATTGCGCATCAGGATGCCCGACAGCGCGATCAGCCCGACCAGCGCATTGATGCCGAACGGCTGATTGAAGATCAGCAGCGTCGGCACCACGCCAATCAAGCCCAGCGGTGCGGTAAGGAAGACCATGATCATCGCCGAGACCGAACGCACTTGCAGGATGATGATCAGCAGCGTCATGGCGACCATGATCGGCACCAGCGGCACGATGGCCTTGCCGGCCTTGCCCGACTCCTCGATCGCGCCCGCCTGCTCGATACGGTAGCCGCTGGGCAATCTGTCGATCACCGGTTGCAGTTGCTTGATGATTGCGCTGGAGACATCCGGAGGTTGCAGGCCTTCGGCGATGTCGCCGCGCACGGTCATGGTCGGCGTGCGATCACGTCGGCGCAGGATCGGGTCCTCCATGCGCACATCGACTTCGCCCACCTGGGACAGCGGAATCCGCTGGCCCGTCACGCCCACCAGGGTAAAGCCCTCTATTTTTGCGGGGTCGAGGCGGATATCGCCGGCAGCGCGGCCGACCACCTGCACCGAGCGGATGTCCTCGCGGACCGCCGTGATCGGCACGCCCGTGAGCAGGAACTGCAGTTGCTGGGCGACTGCGCTGGACGTCAGCCCCACCGCCTGCAAGCGGTCCTGGTCGAGGTTGAAATGCAGCGTCGGCGCCAGCGGCCCCCAATCGGTGTTGACGGTCCTCATCAGTGGGCTTGCCTGCATGATGCCCTCAACCTGGCTGGCGATCTCGCGCAGTTTCGCCGGATCCGGCCCCATCACCCGATAGGCCACGAGGAACGGCGAGTAAGGGCCAAACACCAGCTGGGTCACCCGCACCCGCGCCTCTGGGGCAAGCCCTTCGGCGACCGCTTCACGCAGACGGAACTTGAGGGCTTCGCGCGCCTCCTGGCTGTCGGTCAGGACCACGATCTTGGCGAAGGACGGGTCGGGGAGTTCCGGCGCCATCGCCAGGTAGAAACGCGGCGCGCCTTGACCGATATAGGCGGTGACGATCTTCGCCTCTTCCTGCTGTTGCAGCCAGGCTTCGACCTTCGCGGTGGTGGCGCTGGTCTGCTCGATGGAAGTGCCATAAGGCATCTGCACTTCCACCAGTACCTCTGGGCGGTCCGAGGTCGGGAAGAACTGCTTCTTCACCAGGCCCATGCCCACAATCGCTACGAAGAACGTTGCGATCACCGTCCCGGCCACCCACCACTTGCGTGCGATGACGCGGGTCAGTATCTGGCGGAAGCGGTTGTAATGGCGGGTGTTGTAGATGGCCGCGTGACCACCCTCGACCGGCTTGATGTCGGGCAGCAGCTTGACACCCAGGTACGGCGTGAACGCCACCGCGACCACCCAGGAAGCGATCAGCGCAATGCCGACGATCCAGAACATGTTGCTGGTGTACTCGCCGGCGGTTGATTGGGCGAAGCCATTGGGCATGAAGCCGATGGCGGTCACCAGGGTGCCGGAAAGCATCGGCGCGGCCGTGTGGCTCCAGGCATAGGCGGAGGCCTTGATCCGGTCGTAGCCCTCCTCCATCTTCACCACCATCATTTCAATGGCAATGATGGCGTCATCCACCAGCAGCCCGAGCGCCAGGATCAGCGACCCCAAAGTAATGCGGTCGAAGTTCTTGCCGGTGGCGGCCATGACCACGAACACCACCGCCAGGGTCAGCGGCACCGCTGCCGCGACCACCACCCCGACGCGCCAGCCCATGCTCAGGAAGCAGACAAGCATCACCACCAGCAGCGCGACGAAGAACTTGACCATGAACTCGCCGACGGCCGAGTCGATGTTCACCGATTGGTCGGTGACCTTGGTCAGCGTCATGCCCAGTGGCATGCCCGCATTGATATTGCTGCTTTCCACATCCAGCGCTTTGCCCAGGTCGAGGCCGTTCCAGCCCTCGCGCATGATCACGCCCAGCAACAGCGCCTCTTCGCCGCCGTTGCGCACCAGGAATGTGGCCGGGTCTTCGTAGCCGCGCTCGACGGTCGCCACGTCCGACAGCTTCAGCGAGCGACCTTGTACCACCACCGGTGTATCGCGAATCTTCTGCAACTTGTCGAAGGCGCCGTCCAGGCGCAGGAAGACCTGCGGCCCGACGGTTTCGATCGACCCCGCTGGCGTGAGCATGTTCTGGCCGTTGAGGGCGGCAAAGATTTCCTGCGGCGAAACCCCCAGGGTCGCCAACCGATCATGGGAAAAGGACACGAAAATCCGTTCGGCCTGCTCGCCAATGATGTTGACCTTTTTTACACCCGGCACGTGCAGCAGCCGTTGGCGCAACGCCTCGGCGTCACGCACCAGCAATCGCTGCGGCTCGCCTCTGGCTTTCAGGGCGAACAGCGCAAAGGTCACGTCGGAAAACTCGTCGTTGACCATCGGCCCGATGACACCGGCCGGTAGCTTGATGGCTTCGTCGGCGAGCTTCTTGCGCGCCTGGTAGAACTCCTCCTGGACCTGGGACGGCGGCGTGCGGTCGACCAGCGACACCATGGTGAACGCTAGCCCCGGGCGCGTATAGGTTTCCGTGCGGTCGTACCACTTCAATTCCTGCAGGCGTTTTTCCAGCGGCTCGGCGACCTGGTCCTGCATCTCCTGGGCCGTCGCCCCTGGCCAGGCGGTGATGACGGTAAGTTGCTTGACGGTGAACGGCGGATCTTCCGCGCGGCCCAGCTGGAAGAACGCCAGGACACCCGCGACAGCAATCAGGAACAACAGGAACACCGTGATCGAGCGCTCGCGAACGGCGAGCGCCGAGAGATTGAAGCTCATGGACGATTCTCCGCAACCTTCACATCGCCCGGTTGAGCCAGCCTCACCTCTTCACCCTCGCGTAGCAGATGCGCGCCCAGTGCGACGATCCGCTCGCCGACTTTCAGCTCGCCCGAGACTTGCGCAGTGTCGTCGCTCAGGCCCAGTAGCTGGAGCGGACGCCAGGAAACTTTTGCCGGTTCACCGGCGATCACCCAGACGCCGGCACCTTTGCCCGAGTCGTGCAGCGCGGCGATCGGCACTTGCAGCGCCTGCCCCAACCGGCTGCCCGGACTGATGCGCAGCGTCACTGTCGAACCCAGCGGGGCATTGGCCAGCGCGCCCTCCAACACATAACGTGCCTCGAAGGTGCGTGTGACCCGATCGGCGGAATCCGACAGCCACCTGAGCTTGGCGTTAACCGTCGCGGCGGCGTTGCCATAAAGCCTCGCCTGCGCGGTTGCGCCGGGGGCGGGCCGCAGGGTCTCGGGCAACTGCACAGCGGCTTCGCGCTGGCCTGCACGCGCCAGTCGCACGACGATTTGGCCAGGGCTGACGACTTGTCCGGGCTCGGCCAGGGTCTCCATCACCACGCCATCGGCGTCGGCCAGCAGCACCGCATAACCGGAGGCATTGCGCGCTACGTCAGCCTGCGCCTGGGCGGCGCTGAGTTGCGCTTTCGCGGTGTCGGCGGCGGCCTTGATCTGGTCGTAGCCCGAGGCGGAAACAGCGCCCGCAGCGACCAGGTCGCGATACCGCGCCTCGTCATCCGCGGTCTGCCGGGCCCGCGCCCGGGCCGCGGCGACGGCCTCCTGCTGCGCGCGTGCCTGCAAGCCGAGATCGATGGGATCAAGGCGCATGAGTGGCTGGCCCCGCTTGACGGTCTGGCCAGTGTCGACCAGACGTTCGAGCACCTTGCCGGAAACCCGGAAACCCAAATCGCTCTGGACGCGGGCGGTCACCACGCCGGTGAAGGAACGCGAGGTATCGGACGCCGCCGATACCTCGGACACCCGCACCAACGGCGCCAGTGTGCGCGGATCCTTGGTGGTGGAGGACTCGCCGCACGCCGTCAGGACGAGCGGCAACAAGCAAGCGGCAATGGTGACAGGTCGGCGCCGGAGCATAGGGTCCCTTACTTGAACGCTAGGATGGAAGGCGCATTCTCAATGCTTGTGACCGTTTATGTCAATCGTCACTAAAACACCAGTTGACGGGCGACCTTCTTCTGAGCAGCGTACGTTCTGGCCTAAACGACGAGATAAAAACCGCTGCGAACAAGATGATTTGACTTTAAGTGACCAATAATTAGTATGGTCACAAATAATCTCCACTTAAGGAAATACGATGCCTCCCCTGCGCCCCATTGCTCTTCTAATGAGTGCCAGCCTCATGGCCGGTTGCGCGGTCGGCCCGGATTACCAACGTGCCGCCGCGCCGCTTCCGAGCCGGTACCTGGGCCAGCCTGCGGTCGAACAGCGCTCCACGGCCGCACCGACCCTGCTGGTCAACTGGTGGGAAGGCTTCGCTGATCCCACCCTCACCGCCTTCATCCAACAAGCCCTGGAACAGAACCTGGACCTGGCGCAGGCGTCGGCGCGCGTCACCCAGGCACGGGCCGGCCTCGGCGCGGCCAACGCCGCTTTGCTGCCCTCGGGCAACATCAGTGGCCAGGCCGCGCGTTCATACCAATCGGTCGAGACCCCGCTCGGCCAGGTGCTGGACTCGACGCCCGGCTACGACCGATACGGAAACTTCTACGAGCTCAACCTCGGTGCCGGCTGGGAGCTAGATGCCTTCGGCGGCCTGCGCCGCGGGCGCGAGGCGGCGCTGGCCGAATACCAGGCGTCGGAGGCCGGTGCCGTCGCCACGCGCCTGGCCGTCGCCGCGCAGGTCGCCGACATCTACATCACCGTGCGGGGTCTACAGACCCGGCTCGACATCGCGAACCGCCAGGTCAGGACGCAGCAGGACCTGCTGGAAAAAGTCCAATTGCTCTACAGCAAGGGCCTGGCCGCCAGCTATCAGGTCCGCCAGACCGAGGGACAATTGTCAGAGGTGCAGGCCACCGTGCCGGTTTTGCAGGCCGGGTTGGACGCGGCCATGAATGCGCTGGATGTGATGCTCGGCACGCCGCCTGGCACCCATCGCCCGCAATTGGCTCAGGTGGGCGATATTCCTCTCGCCCCACCGATGGCGACGACAGGAACCCCTGCGGACCTGCTTCGACGTCGACCTGACCTCATCGTCGCCGAGCGCCGCCTGGCGGCCTCCAACGCACGGATCGGCGAGGCCGTCGCCGAGTATTATCCGAAATTCTCCCTCAGCGCCTTGCTCGGCAGTGCCACGGCGGTGTCCGGCGGCAATCTTTTCAGCGGCGGGGCCAGCCAGTCGGCGGGTGTGCTGGGGCTGCGCTGGAGGCTCTTCGATTTCGCCCGCATCAACGCGCAGATCGAACAGGCCAAGGGCCAGGAAGCCGAAGCGCTGGCGGCTTATCGCCAGTCGGTGTTGCGCGCCACCGAGGAGGTTGAAAACGCCCTCAACGCCCTGGTGAACCGCGAAGCCCAGGCGACGACCCTTGCTCAAGGGGAAACGTCGCTGACCCAGGCTCGCCAATCGACGTTTATCGCCTACCGGAAAGGTACCGCCAGCCTGATCGATGTGCTCAATGCCGACGAGACCCTGCTGCGCACGTCCGACACCCGAGCGCAGGCGCGAACGGAATCGGCACGGGCGGCAGTCGCGGCCTTTCGGGCGCTCGGCGGTGGCTGGCAGCCGCCTGAGGAAACGCCCGTGGCAACCCGGTGATCATTCCTTGAAATGGTCACTAATTGGCAATATCAGGTAAGGCTATTCATGAGGAGTTCACCACCCCCGTGGCGAGGGAGCTTGCTCCCGCTGGGCTGCGCAGCAGCCCTTTTTCTGTGAACCTCTAGCTCAGGGCATAAGACTGCGCAGGATCAGGTTGGAAGTGAGCGTGGGCGCTTCCTCGACGAAATCGAGGTTGTACTGCAGCAGCAACGGATTGACGAACGGCCGCAGCGCCAGGTGAATGGCTTCGACGGTTTCGTCCAGTGGCGTCTTGCGCTCAAACTCGCCGAGCTCACGACCTTCCCGGACGATCTGCAGCACGAAGCTCTTGATCTGCTCGTTGTAGATTTGTGAACTGGGCCAGCGCTCCGAGGCCGAGAACGCAGCGATGTCGTAGAGCTTGCGCTCATTGAAGAACAGGTCCACGCCCGTCGCGATCACGGTCTTGACCAGCCGGCGAAAACGCTCCGTCGCCGACAGCCCTTCTTCCTGGATGGCTGCTTCGACGGCAGCAACGATTTTCGACAGGCAATTGGCGCAGATAGCCTCGCCGATCGCCTGCTTGGAATCGAAGAATTTATAGATGTACGCCTTGGAAAAACCGATGGCCTTGGCCAGGTCGGAAACCGTGGTCTTGCCATAACCGTACTGGCTGAAGTGTTCATTGGCGGCGGCGACAATCTGATCGCGAATATCGTGATCGACGGGGCCGCGGGCGCTGGGTGAGGTAATGGATGGCTGGTTCATGGGGGCAGCTTACGCACCCGAAAGGTCGCTGACAACTCATGACCTTTCCGGAATAGAGTCACAAACGCTCCCTTCGAGGCTAATGCTGTTCACTTAAGGCGATCGGGGAACCCGTGGCAAGGGAGCTTGCTCCCGCTGGGCCGCGAAGCGGCCCCAAAACCTGCCAAATACGTAGTATCAGACACACCGCATCCGCCGGTTTGCGACTGCTTCGCAGCCCAGCGGGAGCAAGCTCCCTCGCCACGGGTACATCATTTTGTTAAGTGAACAGCATTACCCTTCGAGCCGGCCATCCTTTGGCTGTCAGCCAATCACATCGGCATACACCGCCCTGTCGACATTGCCCCCGGACAGCACCACCCCGACCTTTTTTCCCTCCATCAACCCACGCTCCTGGATCAGCCCTGCCAGTGCCGCGGCGCCAGCACCTTCGGCGAGGTTATGGGTGTCGGTGTAATAGACGCGCATGGCCTCGGCAATCTCCTGGTCACTGACCGCCACGATCCGCGCCGCCGCGGCGCGGTAGATGGCCAAGGCTTCGAGAATCGGCCTGCGCACGGCAAGGCCGTCGGCGAAGGTGTTGGCCGAAGCGGTTTCGCAGATTTCTCCGGTTTCAAATGACATTTTTGCAGCCGTTGCCTCGGTGGAGACCACCCCAACGATCCGGGTCTGCAAGCCCAGGGCATCGCGCGCGGCAATCACTGCGCAAATCCCCGAGCCACAGCCGATGGGTACGTAGACGGTGTCCAGGTCGGGCACAGCCATGAACAGCTCAAGGGCATAGGTGGCGACGCCCTTGACCAGCTCGGTATGAAACGGCGGCACCAGAAACAGCCCCTGCGCTTGCGCCAGGCGTGCCGCCTCCTCCCGGGCCTCATCGAAATCGCGGCCGTATTCGATCACTTCGCCGCCGAAGCCGCGCATGGCATTGTTCTTTTCGATCGAGTTACCCTCCGGCACCACAATCAACGCCTTCAGCCCCGAGGCGCTGGCCGACAACGCCAGGCTCTGGCCGTGGTTGCCACGGGTGGCGGTGACGATCCCTTTTGCTTGCGGGTGCTCACGCTTGAGCCAATGCATGAAGGTAATGCCGCCACGCACCTTAAAAGCCCCGGTGGGGGCATGGTTTTCGTGCTTGACCCACACCGTGCATCCCAGCCGCTGCGCCAACAAGGGCCAGGCGTACTGGGCGGTGGCGGGCATGACTTGATAGACCTGCCGAGCCGCTTGTTCAATCTCGTCGAGCGTCAGTGTGTACATGAGAATGGCCTCCTGGAATTTCGTCCAGTCTAGCCAGGGGCGCCGAGCCCCGGCTTTCAAAAAACCGACCTGACTTTTCCGGCGCTGGTTCACTACTATGGACACCATGAGCCATCGCAACCGCCCACAGCCGCCGCGCAAGACTGAATCGACCCGTCGCATCGAGGCAGGGCCGTGGGCGATCGAATTGCTCCCCGGCTGCGCCTATGCAGCGCGCTACATCGCGAGCCAGTCGGCGATCGGTTTTGCGTTCGACAGCCAGCGCGGCTTGCATGCGATCGGAAGCGACCGGGTGCAGCCCTTCAATGCGCTGCCCAACGGGCTGGCGTTCGTCCCGGCCCAGTGCGACGTGTATTCGCAGTCACCTCATGGCGGCGAATACCTGCGCCTGATACGCACCGATGGTTTCGTGCTTGAGGGCGATCACCCCTTCAACAATCGCATCGACCCTCGGGCCATTGCGCTCGCGCAGCGCATGCGTCGCGCGCTCCTGCACGGCTCGATCGACGACGATTGGGAGGCTTGGGCCCTGGCACTGGCCGAATGCGCGGCAGCGGAAAATTCCAAGTCGGCAAGGCCCCAAGGTTCCCTCACCGACAGCCGGATGCGCTTGCTGGATGAATTCATCGACGCAGGCCTCGATCAGCCATTGGCCGTACCGGCGATGGCGCAGCTGCTGGGGCTGTCCGAGGGCTACTTCATGCGTGCGTTCAAGGCCGCGACCGGCAAGAGCCCCCATGGCTACCTCATCGACCGACGCCTCGCCAAGGCCCGGGCGCTGATACGCGATTGCTCGGCCACACTGCCGGAAATCGCCCTCGCCTGCGGTTTCAGCTCACAAGCGCACATGACAACGACGTTCAAGCAGCGCCTTGGTGTGAGTCCGGCGCAATTGCGTCAAATGACGAAGTGCATTTGACGTCCTTGACTTAATGGTCCAGTTTTCAAGGACAGCATCTCACCGGACGTTGTGCTGGATACACCCCATTCGTGAATCAGAGGACCGCTGCCGCCTATGATCGATGTACGAAGAATCTGCGCCGTTAAGTCTTGTTGGGTGCCCCTGTGTCGCTGATCCCCCTGGTTGTGTGCGACGACTCCACCATGGCGCGCAAGCAGGTGTTGCGTGCGCTGCCGCAAGATTGGCCGGTTTCAGTCACCGAGGCGGTCAACGGTCGCCAGGCGATGGATGCCATACGCCAGGGCCTTGGCCACGTGGTGCTGCTCGACCTGACCATGCCGGAGATGGATGGTTATCAGGTCCTGAGTGCCTTGCGCGCCGAGGGCTTGAAAGCGCAGGTCATCGTGATTTCCGGCGACGTCCAGGACGAAGCGGTACGCCGGGTGCATGAACTGGGCGCGCTGGCGTTCCTGAAAAAACCTTTCGACGAAAACCAGTTGCGCCAGACACTCACCGGGCTGGGTCTACTGACTCAACCCGGCCAGGCTCCGCTGCAAAATCGACCGGTACCGAACGCGGCCATCAGTTTCCAGGATGCGTTCCGCGAGACGGTCAACGTTGCCATCGGCCAGGCCGCGGCGCTGATTGCCAAAGTCCTGGGCGTCTTCGTGCAATTGCCGGTGCCGAACGTGAACATCCTCGAAGTCGGGGAACTGCACATGGCGCTGAACGACGTCGGCAGCTCCCAGCAACTGACGGCCATCTGCCAAGGCTTTATCGGCAGCGGCATCGCCGGCGAAGCACTGCTGATATTCCATGACTCGGAGATCGCCGACATCGGGCAACTGATGCAGCGCGAGAGCGCCGACTATTCGGACCTGGAGATGCTGGTGGACCTTTCCAGCATCCTGATCGGGGCTTGCCTGAGCAGCATCGCCGAACAGATCGACGTGATCTTTTCCCAGGGGCATCCGCAGATCCTGGGCCAGCATGCAGCAATCGAGGAATTGATCCGCGCCAACCGCGTCCACTGGAAAAAGACCCTGGCGGTGGAAATCAGTTATGGCCTGGAAGGCCAGGATATCCGCTTCGACCTGTTGCTGCTGTTCACGGAAGACTCCATCGAGCGGCTGACCCACAAACTCGCCTACCTGATGAACTGAGCCATGAGCGAATCCATCGATCTGAACGAATTTCACTGGTTGCTGGCCATCGTTCAGAGCATCGACGTCGGCGTGGTGGTACTTGACCGCGAATACCGCGTACAGGTCTGGAACACCTTCATGGAGAACCGCTCCGGCGTGCAGCCCAAGGATGCCCAGAACCGCAACTTCTTCAGCCTGTTTCCTGAAATCGATCGCCCTTGGTTCAGCCGCAAGGTCGAGAGCGTCGCGACCCTCGGCACGCCGGCATTCACGGTCTGGGAGCAGCGCCCGTACCTGATGCGGTTCAAGAGCTACCAGCCGATCACCGGCCAGGAAGAGTTCATGTACCAGAACACCACGCTGCTGCCCCTGCGCTCGCCCGACAACCGGATCAATCATATCTGCCTGGTGATCTACGACGTCACCGACGTCGCCACCAACCGCCACCAGATCCAGGCCGCCAACGCACAGCTGCAACTGCTGTCCAGCACCGATCGCCTGACCGGCCTGTACAACCGTGGTCATTGGGAAGCCAGCCTGAAAGCCGCCTACGCCCGCCATCAACGCTACGGCAATGCGCTGAGCCTGGTGATGCTCGACATCGATCACTTCAAGCGGGTCAACGACACCTACGGTCACCAGGCCGGCGACAAAGTCATCGAGCAAGTCGCCCGACTGTTGCACGAGCATGTGCGCGAATCCGACGTCGCCGGGCGTTACGGCGGCGAAGAGTTCGGCGTGGTGCTTTCGGACACCGACGCGGCCGGCGGGCAGATTTTCGCCGAGCGCCTGCGCAAGGCAGTTGAAGAGTCGCTGGTGCAGTACAACGGTCAGGACATAAGTTTCACCGTCAGCCTGGGCGTGGCCGACCTGAGCCAGCCCGCCAACGACCACGCCGAACTGATCGCCAGGGCCGACCAGGCGTTGTACACGTCGAAAAAAACCGGACGCAATCGCGTGACGGTTCACGGCCACTGAGCCACCGCCCCTTCCTCCACAGGAAATTCCTGCCCAATCAAATTGCGGGAGCGAGCCTGCTCGCGAAGTCGGCGGCACATTCAACATTATTCTGGCTGATGGATTGCTATCGCGAGCAGGCTCGCTCCCACAGGAAATTGCGGTGGTTTCGGAGTTTGCGCTCGCCATAAATTGGTCTGTCCAATCTACTTTTTATCTAATTGGTCTTGCCAATATTTTTTCCGCCGTGTAGTTTCGAGCCAACATCAGCGGCGCAGCTCACTGCGCCTACAACAAGAAAGAGCGTCCCGGTCCCGGCAGCCGTGCGCTCACTCCCCTCCTACCGCGTGCAGCCATCCACCGCCTGCGCGCCAGCCAAGGAGCATCAACATGCTGACTGTCATCTGTAACGAACCCGGCTCGCTAACCGCCATCGAACGTGAAATGCCCGTCAGGAAACCGCGAGAGGTCCTGATTCGAGTCAAGCGTGTCGGCGTCTGCGGCACCGATCTGCATATTTTCAGCGGCAACCAGCCCTTCCTCGAATACCCGCGCGTCATGGGTCATGAGTTCTCCGGAATCGTCGAAGCCAGCGACGCTTCCAGCGACCTGGCTGTCGGTGATGTCGTCTACGTGATGCCCTATCTCTCCTGCGGCACTTGCGTTGCCTGCCGTCAAGGCAAGACCAACTGCTGCACCCGCATCCAGGTCCTGGGCGTCCATTGCGACGGCGCCTTCACTCAATACCTGAGCGTTCCCCAGGAGTTCGTGCACAAGGCCGTGGGGGTTTCCCTGGACCAGGCGGCGATGATCGAATTTCTCTCCATCGGAGCCCACGCCGTACGTCGCTCGAACGTCCAGGCAGACACACACGCCCTGGTGGTCGGCACCGGCCCGATCGGCATGGCGGCGGCGATCTTCGCGAGCCTGCGCGGGGCGAAAGTCACCGTACTGGATACCCGCCAGGATCGCCTGGCGTTCTGCAAGGAACATCTGGATATCCACGCGGCCGTGCACATCGGCGAAGGCGACAAGCAGGCCTTGGCCGAACTGACCGGGGACGATTTTTTCGACGTGGTATTCGATGCCACCGGCAACGCCCGTGCGATGGAGCGCGGATTCGAATTCATCGCCCACGGTGGCACCTACGTGATGATCTCGGTGGTGCGAGACTCGATTACTTTTTCCGATCCTGAATTCCACAAGCGCGAAGCTACGCTGATGGGCAGCCGCAACGCCACCCGGGAAGATTTCCAGTACGTCGAGCAATGTTTGCGCGAGGGCTTGATTCCCGATGCAGCCCTGAACACCCATCGGTTGCTGCTGAGCGACGTGGCCCGTTCCTTCTCCACATTGCTCGACCCCAACCAAGGAGTGGTCAAGGCAATCATCGAGTGCTAGGCAACGGAGGACACCGTATGAACCCGCCTGCTTCCACCTTGCTTGTCCTGGCCGCCGGTGACGATGTTGCCGTAGCCCGGGGCGACATTCCCGAAGGTCAAAGCCTCAACGCCGATGGCATCACGCTGACCGCCCGACTACCGATTCCATCCGGTCACAAGATCGCCCTGCGCCCGGTGTCGGCCGGCCATCGGGTACTCAAATACGGACAGACTATCGGCCAGGCAACCCGAGACATAGAGCCCGGCGATCACGTCCACGTGCACAATCTGGACATGTCTGCGACCAATGCCGAACACAGCGTGCGCCACGTCTATGTGCCGACATTGCCGAGCAGTCACCGCGCTACGTTCGAAGGTTATCTGCGTGACGATGAACGCGTCGGCACGCGCAACTACATTGGCGTGATTGCCAGCGTCAACTGCTCGGCGACCGTCTGCAAGCACATCGCGAAGACCTTTTCATCCGAGCGGCTGAAAGGTTTCCCCAACGTCGACGGCGTCGTCGCAATCACCCATGGCAGTGGCTGTGGCATGGGCGCCAAGGGTGAAGGCATCGACATCCTCAAGCGCACCTTGCGTGGGTATGCCGATCACGCCAATTTCGCCGGGGTGCTGTTGATCGGCCTCGGTTGCGAGGTCAACCAACTCACCCCGCTCATGGATGAACTGGGTGATCGCCGCGCTGCACTCAAGGCCAGCCTGATCATTCAGGACGAAGGCGGCACCCGAGAAGCCGTGCAACGGGGTATTGCCGCTATTGAGACGATGCTGCCCATCGTCAACCAATGTCGGCGCACGACCGTAGCCGCCAGCCACCTGTGCGTCGGTCTGCAATGTGGCGGTTCGGATGGCTACTCAGGCATCACAGCCAACCCGGCGCTCGGCGCGGCCGTGGACCTGCTGGTGCAACAGGGCGGCACCGCGATCCTTTCGGAAACCCCGGAGATCTACGGCGCTGAACACCTGCTGACAGCCCGCGCCGCGTCCGCCGACATCGCGGCGAAACTGATGGAGCGCATCCATTGGTGGGAAACCTATGTGCAACACAACGACGGCGACATGAACAACAACCCGTCACCGGGCAACAAGGCCGGAGGCATTACCACCATTCTGGAAAAATCCCTGGGCGCGGTGGCAAAAGCCGGCTCGACCGGGCTGATGGGGGTCTATCACTACGCTGAAAAAATCGATACCCGGGGCCTGGTGTTCATGGACACCCCCGGCTACGACCCGGTGTCCGCGACCGGCCAGGTGGCGGGCGGCGCCAATCTCATCTGCTTCACCACGGGTCGCGGCTCGACCTACGGCTGCAAGCCCACGCCCTCCCTGAAGATCGCCACCAACACCCGCCTGTTCCAGCACATGGAGCTGGACATGGACTTCAACGCCGGTGGCATTGTCGACGGTGTGGAGTCGGTGGCCGAGGCCGGTGAACGGTTGTTCCAGTTGATGCTGCAGACCGCCTCCGGAAGCCGCACCCGCAGCGAGGAAAACGGCCTGGGCGATAACGAATTCCTGCCCTGGCAGATCGGTGCGGTGATGTGAGTCGTTGCACTCTTTCCCACATCAATGAACACGATCAAGCGGCTATGGTAGCCTTTGCGGACTCTCAGATGGACGCCCACCCATGGTCTCACCGATCAACGCCACCGAACGCAAGCCGTACCAGAAAATCGCTGATCAACTGCGCAACTACATTGCCGAGGGGGAATTCAAGACGGGCGCAAGACTTCCCCCCGAGCGCGATTTGACCCAGCTTCTCGGGGTTTCCAGGCCGTCCCTTCGCGAGGCGCTGATCGCCTTGGAAATCGACGGCGACATCGAGATCAAGATGGGCTCCGGCGTGTACGTACGGGCTAGGTCCGGCGATGCAAAAAAACCGAGCATGACCTTGGGCGAGAGTCCCTCGGAACTCATGCAGGCTCGTGCCTTGATCGAGGGCGAGTCGGTGATCCTGGCGTGTCTGCATGGCAAGAAAAGCGACTACCGCTACCTGCAGGAATGCATCGATGCGATGCGCGCGAGCATCGCCAGTGGTCTGCCGCCGTTGGAGGATGACCGCAGATTTCATCAGCGCCTGGCGAAAATGAGCGGCAACTCCGCCCTGGTGCGGATCATCACCGCCCTGTTCGATGAACGTCACAATCCGATTTCGGCGCACCTGAGCAAACACGCGGAGAACGCACTGACGTGGGAGGCGGCAGTCGTCGAACATGAAGCAATCCTGCACGCCGTGTCCACCAAGGACGTGCTCGGAGCACAAACCTCGATGCGCCAGCACCTGAGCCGCTCGGAAAACCGCTGGCTGCGGGCGCTCGAACCTGAAGCCCCCGCCGAATAGCCCCACCCATTCAATCCTCTGAACACAGACCCGTGGCGAGGGAGCTTGCTCCCGCTGGGGTGCGCAGCGCCCCCAATCCGGTTCGCAATTCGCCTGATGCACCGAGGTGTCTGTTTCAGGGCTGCTGCGCAGCCCAGCGGGAGCAAGCTCCCTCGCCACGGGTTCGTGTAGGCAGTTGGGTATGGTATGCACCGACGCGTCTGCACTCCTGCCTCGTTTCCCTACCGGTACCCGCTTTTGTGGCGAGGGGATTTATCCCCGCTGGGGTGCGCAGCGCCCCCAATCCGATTGAACGCGATTTGCCTGATGCACCGAGGTGCCTGTTCCAGGGCCTGCTGCGCAGCCCAACGGGAGCAAGCTCCCTCGCCACGGGTTCGTGTAGGCAGTTGGGTATGGGATGCACCGACGCGCCTGCACTCCTGCCTCGTTTCCTTACCGGTACCCGCTTTTGTGGCGAGGGAGCTTGCTCCCGCTGGGGTGCGCAGCGCCCCCAATCCGATTGAACGCGATTTGCCTGATGCACCGAGGTGCCTGTTCCAGGGCCTGCTGCGCAGCCCAGCGGGAGCAAGCTCCCTCGCCACGGAGTGTTGCTCGGGATTTAGTGTGCTGTTTGGTCCAGTTGTCGGCGCACGGCCAGTTCCACGCCGCGGATTTCTGCCAGGCCCTTGAGGCGGCCGATCAGGGAGTAGCCGGGATTGCTCTTGCGATGCTGGTCGTCGAGCAACTGATGCCCATGATCTGGACGCAGCGGCAAGCGCGGGCCGCCTTCGCGCTCGCGCCGGCGCTCTTCGGCCACCAGGGCACTGATGACCCCGACCATATCGACGTCCCCAGCCAGGTGATGAGCTTCATGAAAGCTGCGTGGATCGGCTTCCCGACGGGTCGAACGCAGGTGAGTGAAGTAGATGAACGGCGCAAAGTGCCTGGCCATCGCCACCAGGTCGTTGTCCTCGCGCACGCCATAGGAGCCGGTACAGAATGTCAGGCCATTGGCCGGGCTTGGCGCGGCGTCCAGCAACCATTGAGCGTCTTCGGCGGTAGAAAGGATGCGCGGCAGCCCAAGCAATGCCCGGGGCGGGTCGTCCGGGTGGATCGCCATGCGCACGCCCACCTCCTCCGCAACCGGAATGACCGCGCGCAAAAAATACCCCAGGTGCTCACGCAACCTGGCCTCGTCGATGTCGGCGTAGGTACGCAGCAACTCGCGGAATTTGTCCAGGCTGTAGTGTTCTTCGGCGCCGGGCAATCCCGCGATCAGGGTATCGACCAAAGCTTCGCGCCCGGCCGGCGACAGTTGTTCGAAATAGGCCTTGGCCTGCTGGATATCCGCGGCGCTGTACTCGTCCTGCGCTCCCGGCCGCTGGAGGATGAACAGGTCGAAGGCGGCGAACGCAGTCTGGTCGAAGCGCAAGGCCCAACCGCCATCCGCCAATTCATACGTCAGGTCGGTGCGGGTCCAGTCCAGCACCGGCATGAAGTTGTAGCAGACGATATCGATGCCGCAGCTCGCCAGGTTACGCACGCTTTGCTGGTAGTTGGCGATGTACTCGTCACGACGTCCGCAGCCGCGCTTGATGTCTTCGTGCACCGGAATGCTTTCCACCACCGACCAGGTCAAGCCGGCCGCTTCGATCAGCGCCTTGCGCGCCGCGATGGCGTCCACCGGCCAGACCTGGCCATTGGGAATCTCGTGCAATGCGGTGACGATGCCGGTCGCACCGGTCTGGCGAACGTCCGCCAGGGAAATCGGATCTTTGGGGCCAAACCAACGCCATGTCTGTTCCATGTTCTTCTCCTTGTTATCAGTTGGGTGCGGCAAAGGTGTGCAACAGGCTGTTCACGCCATCGCGGGTCAAGGCGGCGTAGGCACGGTGCACCGCATCGCGAAATACGGCGCGAGCCGACAGCGCCGGCGGGAAGACTTCTCCAAGGTCGAGAAAAGCATCGACCCGCGATGCGCCGTCGAAGCGTCCCGCAACGTCGGCAAAGGTTGCGCTCAGCGGGTCGTCAACCACATGCGCCGGTCGACCGGGCAACGGCTGCGTGCAGTAATGAATCCAGGCGGCAATTCCCAGCGCGGTGCAGTCGATGCCGCGCCCTTGGTCGAGCAATTGCTCTGCGCCGAGCAACCAGCGCTGCGGCAATTTTTGCGAACCGTCCATGGCAATCTGGCGCAAGCGGTGTTGCAGGCTGTCGTTGGCGAAGCGCGCCAGCAGGTCGCGACCGTAAACCAACAGGTCGATTCCTGCCGGCATGTCCAGCGTGGGCGCAGCTTCCTCGGTCATGTAGCGCTCGATGAAATGCGCCAGCCTTACATCGCTGACGGCCTCGAAGACTGACTCATGCCCGGCCAGCAGCCCCACATAGGCCAGCAACGAATGGCTGCCGTTGAGCATGCGCAATTTCATGGTTTCGAACGGGCGCACATCGTCGACCATCTGCACGCCTTCGGCTTCCCAGTCCGGTCGGCCAAGGGGAAAGTGATCCTCGATCACCCACTGGCTGAAGCTTTCACAGACCACGGCGGCGCGGTCGTGGCAGTCCAATTGTTGCGCCAGCCGGGCGAAGGACTCCTCGTCCATGGCCGGCACGATGCGGTCGACCATGCAACTGGGAAACGCCACCTGTTGCTCGATCCACTGCGCCAGCGCCTGATCCTGCAACGCCGCCAATGCGCTTACCGCCTGGCGGGTGCGCTGGCCGTTGTCGGGCATGTTGTCACAGCACAACACGGTAAACGCCGGGACGCCCGCGGCGCGACGACGGCGCAGGGCTTCCAGGACGATGCCGGGCGCCGAGCGCGGCGCCTGCGGATGGGCGATGTCATGGGCAATTGTCGGATCCTCACGGCGCAACTGCCCTGAAGAAGGGCTCAGGCAGTAGCCTTTTTCAGTGACGGTGAGCGTGACGATCCGCGTCTGCGGCGCGGCCATGCGTTGCAACAACTGCTCCAGCTCCTGACCGCCCTCGCCCGCATACAAGGCCTCGCGCAATACCCCGATTTCCCGCAGCGTCACCTGCTCGCGGTCACGATATTCCGCCACATGGTAACGACCGTCCTGCTCGCGCAATTGCTCGACCAAGGCTTGATTGGAGCGCAGGTTGGCGCTGCACAAGCCCCAGTCGCTGTCGCCGTGGCGATTGAGATTGCGTTGCAGGTACACCGCCTGATGCGCCCGGTGGAAGGCCCCCAGGCCCAGGTGCACGATGCCGATCTCGCGGGCCTGGCCGGTGGCGGGAACGCGTTGGTTGAGCGACATGGCTATCCTCCTTCAGGGATGGTCGAGGGCTGGACGCGGCTGGACGCCTGCATCGGCCTGCGGCGCGACACCTGCCACCGCCAGCGGCTTGACGTAACGCGCCACGCACAGCGCACCGATGATAGTCAGCAGGCCCGCCAGCAGGAACGCGCTGGTGAACGAGCCGGTGAACTGGACGATGAACCCGGTCAGGGTCGGCCCGATGATGCCCGAGGTGTTGGCCAGGAAATGCATGAAACCACTGACGCCGCCGACACGCGCCGCAGGCACCGTATCCTGGATGATCGCCCAATAGATCGCGCCGGTGAGGTAGAGGAAAAACACCGCCAGCGCCACCAGGATGACGGCCGGATATAGCGTCTTCACCACCCCGGCGACGCCGATGCAACCGGCGCAGGCCAACAGGCAAGTCACCAGCACGACTTTGCGCGAGAACATGATCCGCCCGGTCTTCTTGAACACGAAGTCGGAAATGAACCCACCCAATGCCAGACCCAGGAACCCCAGCAGCCAGGGGATGACCGTGGCGATGCTCATGTCCTTGACGTTCAGGCCGTGGGCCATGGTGAGATAACTGGGGAACCAGGTCAGGAAGAAGAACAGCGTGTAGTTATAGGAAAAGAACGCCAGGGAGGTGAACAGCACCGTCGGCTGCTTGAGGTAGAACCGCAGCGGGAATACCGGTTGCGACGCCAGCTCGCTCTGCCCCTCCGCCCGCAGGATATCCTCGGCGCCCTCGCCCTCGGGCTTTTCCTTGACGAACTTGTACCAGATTGCCGCCCAGATCAGGCCAACCAGCATGATGATGATGAACGACACCTTCCAGCCGTAGGTGACCGCAATGAAGCCCACCACCGGACCGGAAATCGCCCCGCCCAGCGGCGTGCCGGACATCGAGGCGCCGAGGGCTCGCGCCCGGCGCTTGGGGGTGTACCAGTTGTTCACCATCTTGCTGGTAGTGACGCTCAGCGGACCTTCGCCCATGCCGAACAGGATCCGGATGAGCACCAGCGACGCGAAGCCCACCGTCAGCACCGTGAGGCCGCTGAACAACGACCACAGGACCATGGCCAGCAGCAACGTGGTCTTCGCGCCATAACGGTCGGCGGCCCAGCCACCGATGAAGTTGAAGGCGGCATAACCGACGAAAAAGCTGCTGAAGATCATGCCCATCTCACCCGTACTCAGACCGTAGTCCTTCTGGATGAACGGCGCCGCCACAGACAATGCCGACCGGTCGAGGTAATTGATCACCCCGGCCAGGAACAGCATGATGATGATTAAGCTACGTCCTTGACCAAACATGGTGGAACCTCCCGCTTGTTGTGTTTATTCGGTGAGGGTGCCCATGACAGGCACGATGAAACCGGTGATGCAGACGGCTCAGTGAAGGGCGCTCGTCAGCTCCACCAGGACTTTTCGGGTTTGCTCGGGGTGCTTCTCGATCAGGTCGATGGCGCCGGGCATTTCATCGAAGCTGACGCGATGGCTGATCAGGTCCTGGACCTGCAATTTGCCGCTGGCGATCAGTTCGATCACCCGGGGGAACTTGCGGTTGTTGAGCCTGGAACCGACCAGGGTCAATTCCTTCTTGATCATTTCCAACTGCACCAGATCGCTGGGCGTGGCATTGAAGCCGAGCAATCCGATGCGCCCGGCCGGCGAGGCCAGGCGCACCATCTGCGGCATCAGCGCCGGAATGCAGGCAGCATCGACGATCAACGGCACGCCCTCGCCCTGGGTGTGCTCACGCATCAGCGCTTCGACATCGACTTGCTGGCCGTTGAGGGTCCGACTGGCGCCCAGCGCACGCGCTGTCTCCAGGCGGCTGTCAATGACATCGGTCACGGTGATGTCGGTCATTCCCAGCGCCCGGGCCATTTGCACCAGGGTCAGGCCGATCACCCCGGCGCCGTAGATCAACACGCTGTCACCCGGCTGCGGCTGCATCCGATCGAGCACGTTCAGGGCAATGGAATAAGGCTCCACCAGGGCGCCGTGGCTGAGGGACATCAAATCGGGCAAGCGGTGAGCGTTCTCGGCCGGGACGCAGACCTGCTCGCTGAAGCCGCCGTCACGGTGCACGCCGATCACTTGCAGCCGCGTACAGACGTTCGGCCGCCCAATGCGGCAGGGATAACAGGTGCCGCAACTGATCACCGGATCGATGCAAACCCGGTCGCCTGTCTGGAGGTGCTCGACACCTTCACCGACCTGCCGGATCACGCCGGAGAATTCATGGCCGGTGACCCTGGGGAAACGCACGAATGCGTTCTGCCCGTGAATGATGTGCATGTCCGAGCCACAGATGCCGGCATACGCCACATCGACCAGCACCTCGCCACGAGCGACCTCGGGGCGGTCGACCTGGGCCAGGCCGAACTCGAAGGGTGCTCTTACCTGGAACGCTTTCATCGGAAGACTCCTGGCGGGACATTCGTCCCGTTTCCTTGAATGGGTTGAAACCGTTTCACCAATGCCACAGCGTGCCGTCTTCAAGACGGTTGACCGGCAAGCTGGCGCGTTTGTAGGGGTATTGGCGGGCAAGCTCTTCATCGATATCGACGCCATGCCCTGGCGTTTCGCCCGGGGTGAAATGGCCGTCCTCGAAGCGATACGCATGAGGGAAGACCTCATCGATGCGGTCTTCGTGAGGCATGTGTTCCTGGATGCCGAAGTTCGGCACCCACGTATCGAAATGCAGGGCCGCGCCCATGCACACCGGTGACAGGTCGGTGGCCCCGTGAAAACCGGTACGCACCTGGAACAGCGCGGCGAAATCGGCAATTCGCCGCACGTGGGTAATGCCGCCGGCATGCACCAGCGTCGTGCGGATGTAGTCGATCAACTGTTCCTGGATCAGCTCGCGGCAGTCATGGATCGAGTTGAACACCTCGCCCACCGCCAGCGGCGTGGTGGTGTGCTGGCGGATCAGGCGGAAGCTCTGCTGGTTTTCCGCCGGCGTGCAGTCTTCCAGCCAGAACAGGTTGTACGGTTCCACGGCCTTGCCCAGGCGCCCGGCCTCGATGGGCGTCAGGCGATGATGCACGTCGTGGAGAATGTGCAGGTCATCGCCAAAACGCTCGCGCACGGCGGCGAACAGCTTGGGTACATAGTTGAGGTATTTCGCGGTGTCCCAGACGTGTTCCGCGGGGAGGTCGCTGTCGGCCGGTTCATAACGCTCGCCACTGCGTTTGGCGACCCCGTACGTCGTGGCAATGCCCGGGACTCCGCATTGCACCCGCACGGCCTTGTAGCCCAGCTCGACGTGACGGGCGACTTCGTCCAGGCAGCCTTCGATGTCCTTGCCGGTGGCGTGCCCGTAGACCATCACCCGCTCACGGCTCTTACCGCCGAGCAATTGGTACAGTGGCATGTTCGCGGCCTTGGCCTTGATGTCCCAGAGCGCCACGTCGACGGCGGCGATGGCCGTCATGGTCACCGGCCCCCGACGCCAGTAAGCGCCGCGATAGAGGTACTGCCAGATGTCCTCGATGCGATGGGCATCGCGGCCGATCAACGCCGGAAGAACGTGCTCTTCCAGATACGCGACGACGGCCAGTTCGCGGCCATTCAACGTGGCATCGCCGATGCCGTAGATGCCTTCGTCGGTGACAATCTTCAACGTGACCAGGTTGCGCCCCGGGCAGGTAACGATGACACGCGCTTCAACGATTTTCATAAGTCAGACCTGTTCGACAAAAGGAAGTGAGGACGTGCCCATGCTCGGCATGGCCGCCTGCGGAATCAGCGCGCCCCGGTACTGGACGACCTCGGCAGCCAGGCGATGGCCCCAGCGGGCGGCCTGCTGCGGATCACCACCGCGCAGATGGCAGGCCAGGTACGCAGCGTTGAACGAATCACCGGCAGCGGTGGTGTCGACGACCTGCGCGACGGTCTGCGCGGGCACTTCGAAACGCCCCGCGGGGCACTGGATCAGGCAACTGGCCGCGCCACGCTTGAGGGCGACTTCGCGGACTCCCGCCTCGGCGTAGGCGCTGAACAAGGCATCAGGATCGTGGTAGCCGAACAGGCTCGCGTCATCTTCCCAAGTCACCAGCGCCAGGTCGCTCAGGTGCAGCAGATCGCGATAGGCCTGGCGGGCCGTTTCGGGGTCGGGCCAAAGGTGGGGACGGTAATTGTTGTCGAAGACAATGCGCGTGCCCGCCCGGCGAGCCCGGTGCAAGGCATGGATCAGGCGCTCGCGCCCCTCCGGCAGGAGGATCGCCAGGGTGATGCCGCTCAGGTAGGCATAGTCGTAATCGGCCAGCGCAGCGAGCATGGCCTCGGCCTCGGCGCCTTCGAACATGCGCCGCGCCGCCGCTTCCCCGCGCCAGTAGAGGAACCGCCGCTCGCCGTGTGGATCGGTCTGGATGAAGTACAACCCCGGCAGCGCATCCTCGATCACCCGGACATGCGCATCGCCAATGCCTTCGTCCAGCCAGGACTGGCGCATGGCCGCGCTGAATGCGTCGTTGCCCACCGCGGTCATGTAGTCCACGGCGACGGCGCCACGTGGATTCAATCGGGCCAGGTAGACCGCGGTGTTAAGCGTATCGCCACCGAAGGTCTGCGTGATCTCGGCATCCGGCCCGCCGCGCACCTCGATCATGCACTCACCCACCAGCGCGACCTTCAGCGGTCGGGGGAAGCGGGTGTCCGGGCCATGGTTGAGTGTCAAATCCATCATTACGCGCCTTTCTTGTTTTTAAAACGGCGTTTCATTTTTATCTCAAGGCCCGAGTCTAGTCAGATTTCCGGCCTCGTCAAGCAAAAATGAAACAGCGTTTTGTTCTGCTTGCGTATATCCTTGGGTTTTACTTTCACGTTGGAGCCTTCATGGACAACAGCGTCATTCCCAACAACGATCTGGTGTCGGCGGTTGGCCGGACCATGGCCGTGCTCGAAGCCCTGGCCGAGCATCCGGAAGAAAGCGGCGTGTCGGAAATCGCCACCAAACTGGATATGTCCAAAGCCACGGTTTATCGCTTCCTGCAGTCACTCAAGGCTCGCGGGTATGTGGTGCAGGATGCCGAAGACCGTTATCGCCTCAGCGTCCGGCTGTTCGAACTGGGCGCCCAGGCCCTGCCCCATCTGGACATCGTTCGCGAAGCGGAGCCGGGGATGCGCCGGATCAACGAGCTGACCGGCGAGACCGTGCACCTGGGGATCCTTGACGAAGGCAGCATCGTCTACGTGCACAAGATCGACTCCAAGTACAACCTGCGCATGTACTCGCGCATTGGCCGACGGGCGCCGTTGTATTGCACCGGCATCGGCAAGGTGCTGATGGCGTGGCTGGAAGAGGAAGAGCTGCTCGCGCACCTCGCGCAGGAAAGCTTCGAGCGCCGTACGGCCAATACCTTGACCAGTGTCGAGGCGTATCTGCAGGAGTTGGAGATTGTTCGCCAGCAGGGCTATGCCGAGGACCACGAAGAGTTCGAAGACAACATGCGCTGCCTGGCGGCACCGATCCGCGACCGGTTCGGCCATGTGATCGGCGGGATGAGCGTTTCATTCCCGTGCTTTCGCTTCAGGGAAGAATTGAAGCAGGACTACGTCAAGCAACTGATGCAGGCGACGCAGCAGATTTCAGCTCAGTTGGGTTGGCATGCACGTTGAGCGCTAGATCCGACGACAAACCCGTGGCGAGGGAGCTTGCTCCCGCTGGGTCGCAAAACGGCCCCTTTTTTTGGGCCTGCTGCGCAGTCCAGCGGGAGCAAGCTCCCTCGCCACAGGACCGTCGTTGCTCTCAAATGAACTGCATTACCTGGGGGAGCGAGCCTGCTCGCGAAGACGTCAGCACAGCCAACATCACTGCAAGCTGACCCTCCGCTTTCGCGAGCAAGCTCGCTCCCACAGGGATAGTGAGTGTTCAGCCTTGCATTCAGCTTGCTTATACAGTCTTTAACGCCCATCCGTTATTTCGCGAACAACTGGCTCATGTCCTTGAACGCCTTGAACTCCAGCGCATTGCCGCATGGATCGAACAGGAACATGGTCGCCTGCTCGCCGACCTGGCCCTTGAAGCGGATATAGGGTTCGATCACGAATTCGGTACCAAACGACTTCAATCGCTCGGCCAGTGCTTCCCATTCCGCCCAGCCCAACACGACGCCGAAGTGCGGCACCGGCACGTCGTGGCCGTCCACTGCATTGCTGTGCACGCTTTCCTGGGACGCGGTCTTGGGATGCTCGTGAATCACCAGTTGATGCCCATAGAAATTGAAATCGACCCACTGCTCGCTTGAACGACCCTCCTCCAACCCAAAGACTTGTCCATAAAAAGTGCGGGCTGCCGCCAGGTCATACACCGGAATCGCAAGGTGGAAAGGTGAGAGGCTCATCGGGACTCCAAGGACGTTTATCTATCGGGACGCAACGGCGCGTGCAGCCCATCCTAGGCGCGCACGCACAACAAAAAAATCAATATAAATTTCTTAGAAACACAACTAATGTTGATCAATGATCAAAGAACTCAAGACCCTCATCGCCGTGGCGCGCGAAGGCACCTTTGCCGCCGCCGGGCACAGGATCGGCCTCACCCAGGCGGCGGTCAGCGCGCAGATCCAGCGTCTGGAAGCCGAACTGGGCTTCGAGCTGTTCGACCGCAAGGGACGCTCGGCCCACCTCAACAAGCGGGGCCAGCAGATACTCCTGCAAGCCCAGGAGCTGATTCGCCTTTACGAGAATCTCGGCTCCACGACGCCCGGGCTTCCTCCCAGCGTACTCGTGAACATCGGCGCGATCGCCTCCGTCCAGCGCTCCTACCTGCCGGACGCCCTCGCCAGGTTCCACCAGCAATGTCCGCAATGTCGCACGCGTGTGGTGCCGGGCCTGTCGGTCGAGCTGATCAACCTGGTGGACGCCGGCGAAATCGATCTGGCGGTGATGATCCGCCCGCCGTTCTCGCTGCAAAGCGACCTGCGCTGGACGACCCTGGCGCTTGAGCCCTACCGGTTGATCGTCCCCCGTGGAATGCTCGGCGAGGACTGGTCGACGCTGCTGTCCAGCCAACCTTTCATCCGCTATGACCGGTCGTCCTTCGGTGGCAGGCAGGTCGACCGTTTCCTGCGGCAGATGCACTTCACCTTGCGCGAAGTGTGCGAGCTGGATGAACTGGACGCGATCATCAAACTGGTGGAAAAAGGCGTCGGTGTCGCCCTGGTGCCGCAGACATCGGCCCATCAGCCATGGCCGAAAGGTGTGCGGGCGCTCGACTTGGGCCAGCACACCTTTCACCGCGATATCGGCCTCATCCATCGATCGCGACAGAGCCTTGCCGACCCCGTCGCGACGTTAGCCGAACTGATTCAAGAGCAGGCCGGCGGTGGGGTTGGATAACGCCCTCTGCAGCGGCTACCAGACCGCGATATGCGAATCCGCCCGCGGTTCGGTCCCGCCACACAACACGCCAGTGTCCGGATCGCGCAGGATGATCTGGCCGCGCCCGTAATCGGTCAGGTCGCTGGCGACCTGAACCTCGTGGCCGCGGCGTGCCAGGGCATTGATCAGGTCCCGTGAAGCGCCCTGCTCGATGCCGACTTTCATCTCGCCCAGCCACTGCCAGCGCGGCGCATCCAGGGCCGCTTGCGGGTTCAGGCCGAAATCCACCAGGTTCATGACCATTTGCACATGTCCCTGGGGTTGCATGTAGCCGCCCATCACGCCGAAAGGACCGAGAGCCTCGCCATCGCGGGTAAGAAAACCGGGAATGATGGTATGGAAGGTCTTCTTGCCTGGGGCCAGGCAATTGGCATGGGCCGGATCGAGGCTGAACTCCTGGCCGCGATTCTGCAGGGCGATTCCGCTGTCGGGCAGCACCACGCCGGAGCCGAACCCGTGGTAGTTGCTCTGGATGAACGAGACCATATTGCCCTCGCCGTCCGCGGTCGCCAGGTACACCGTGCCGCTGGCGTGGGGATCGCCGGGCTTCGGCGGTTGGGCCTGCTCGCCGATCTGTCCGCGACGGCGGGCGCTGTAGTCATCACTGAGCAAATCGGCCACCGCCACGCGCATGTGCAGGGGGTCGGTGATGTGGTGCAGGCCGTCGCTGTAGGCGAGCTTCATCGCCTCCAACTGGCGATGCCAGGTCTGTTGGCTGTCACGGTGATCGAAGTCGAAGCCTTCAAGTATTTTCAACGCCATCAAGGCCACCAGGCCCTGCCCGCTCGGAGGGATCTCCCAGACATCGACGCCACGGTAATTGACATGAATGGGGTCGACCCACTGGGCGTGATAATCCCTCAGGTCCGAGGCACGCAGGTAGCCGCCGCTGGCTCGGGAATGGGCATCCAGGCGCTCGGCCAATGCGCCGCGATAGAGGCTTTCGCAGCACGTGTCGGCCAATTCCTGGAGCGTGCGGGCCTGGGCCGGGTTGCGGAAAATCTCCCCGGCCCGTGGCGCGCGACCTTCGATGAGAAAGGTATCGAACCAGGCCTCCAGGACCGGTTCGCGATGGGGCGTGAGCTCGTTCACCGCGACCTGCCATTGATGGGCAACCACCGGCGACACTACAAAACCGTCCCGCGCCAGGCTGATCGCCGGTTGCAGCAACTCGGCAAAAGGCAGCTTGCCGAAGCGCCGAGACAGCTCGGCCCAAGCCGACGGGCAACCGGGAACGGTGACGGGAGTCCAGCCATACACCGGCATCTGTTCATGGCCGGCCGCCCTGACCGCCTCGATGCTCAAGGCCGCCGGTGCATGGCCGTTGCCGTTGAGCCCATGCAACTGGCCCTTGCACCAGACCAACGCGAAGGCGTCGCCGCCGATACCGCAGCCGGTGGGCTCCACCACCGTCAGCGCCGCCGCCGTGGCGATGGCGGCGTCGATGGCGTTGCCGCCTTTTTGCATGATCTCGATGCCCGCCTGGGCGGCCAGGGGCTGGGACGCGGCGACCATGCCACGACGGGCAAAAACGCTCTGGCGCTGCGACGGATAAGGGTATTCGTGGGCAGAAAATTTCAGCATGGCAAAGGCTCTTCAATACGGGGAATTCATGGCCGGGGAAAGGTCACAGCACGCGACTGAGAAACGCCCGGGTGCGCGGGTGGATGGGATGACAGAAAATCTGCTCCGGCGGCCCTTGCTCGATGAGCTCGCCCTGATCGAGCACCACCACGCGGTCCGCCACTTCGCGGGCAAAGCCCATCTCGTGGGTCACCACGACCATGGTCATGCCCTCCTCGGCCAACTCCTTCATCACCTGCAGGACCTCGCCAACGGTTTCCGGGTCGAGGGCGCTGGTCGGTTCGTCGAACAGCATGGCCTGGGGTTTCATCGCCAGCGCGCGGGCAATCGCCACCCGCTGCTGCTGACCGCCGGAAAGCATCGACGGGTAGTGATCAGCCTTGTCCGCCAGGCCGACCCGCTCCAGCAAGCCGCGAGCCTGTTCCAGCGCAGCGGCGCGAGGCACGCCGAGCACCTGGATCGGCGCCTCGGTGATGTTCTCCAGGGCGGTCATGTGGGGGAACAGATTGAAGCGCTGGAACACCATGCCAATGTCCCTTCGCTGGCGGGCGATGTTGCGCTCCGACTCACGCACCAGGCTGCCGTCGGCCCGCTCGCGGTAACCCATGGCCTGGCCATTGACGCGAATGCGTCCGCCCTGGATGTCTTCCAGCAGATTGATGCAACGGATGAACGTGGTCTTGCCGGAGCCTGACGCGCCGATCAGCACCACCACTTCACCGCGCCGCACCTGCAGTGAGATGCCCTTGAGAATCTGCAACTCACCGAAGGACTTGTGCACGTCCAGCGCCTCGATGATCAGCTCTTCACTCTTGTGCGCCATGGTCAACGTGCCCTCAGCAGGTTCAAGGTGCTGCGACCAAACATCCGCAGCGACGCCGGCGGCGGTGACGACGGCCGGTCCGACTGGCCGAAACGGCCCTCCAGCCAGCGCTGGAAAAAGCCCCACAGGGTGGTCAGCAGCAGGAAATAGATCGCCACCACCAGGTACAGCTCGAACACCCGGAACGTCGCCGACGTGACCATCTGGGTACTGAGCAGCAGTTCCTGCACGCCGATCACGCTGACCAGCGTGGTGTTCTTGAGCATCACGTTGAACTCGTTGCCCAGCGGCGGAACGATGACCCGGAACGCCTGGGGCAAGACAATGCGACGCATCAGCTTGGCGAAGGTCATGCCCAGGGAACGTCCGGCCTCGTATTGGCCCTTGTCCACCGCACCGATGCCGGCGCGAATGATCTCGGCCATGTAGGCGCCCTCGTTGAGGCCCAGGGCGATGATCGCCGCCTGGATATTCCCGGGAATTACCAGCCCAAACAGGTCGATGTCTTCGAAGCGGAAAATCCCGCCAGCGGCCAGCGCGGTGTAGAGAAAGACGATCTGCACCAGCAATGGCGTACCGCGCATCAGCCACACGTAGAAGCGCACCGGCAGGTGCAGCAACGGGTTCTTCGACAACCGCAGCAGCGCGGCCGCCAGCCCCAGGACACAGCCGAGCAGCATCGCCAGCACGCTGATCAGGCAGGTCAGCCACAGCCCGGTGAGGTACACCTCACTGGGCTGCAACAGGTACTGCCAGAACACATCCCAATTGAAATTCATCGACGGTTCGCCTCAATCAAGGGTGTCACTGGAGACATGCCATTTGCCGAGCAGTTGGCTGTAGCTGCCATCGCTGCGCATATCGCCGATCACCTGCTGCACGGCGGCGGTCAGTTGCGGATCGTCCTTGCGAATACCCAGGCCGGTGAGAATCCGGCTGAAGGCCGGCACGCCTTCCTCGAACAGGTCGGGGGCCATGGTGGCGTAGTAACCGGCGGTTTCCACGGTGGTGCCGTAGGCGTCGACCTGGCTGATGCGCAGGGCCTGGAAGGCATCGGTGTCGGAGTTGTAGACCACCAGCTTCATCGGCGGCTTGCCGGCCTTGGCCAGGGTTTCGTTCTCGGCGTCGAGCAGGGTCTTGATGGTCGAACCGTTGAGTACCGCGACCTTGTGGCCGGAGAGACTCTGCTGCGTCTTGAGACCCTTGGGGTTGCCCTTGGGCACCACCACCGCCTGGCTGGAGTACATGTAGTTGACGATGTCGATCACCTCGCGGCGCTCGGGCTTGTCGAACAGCTGGTCGACGATCATGTCGCACTGCCGGGCCAGCAGCGCCGGGAGCAGTCCCGAGAAGGGAATGACCCGCCATTCGACCTTCTTGTCGCCCAGGCGCTTGGCGATTTCCAGCCCCAGGTCCACGGTCAGTCCCTTGGGTTTTTGCGCCGCATCGAAGGACACCAGCGGTGGCGAATCCATGCCCGAGCAGTAGACGAGTTTATCGGCCTTGAGCAGACGCTCCGGGACAACGGGCGCAGCCGCCGCCCATTGCGCGAAGAAACCCAAGGATAAAGCGGCGACCAACAGGCGAGGCTTATGCATGACCAGACACTCCAGTTCAGTAAATGACGGCAGTACTCAAAGTCAAAACACGGGGCAGGCTTAAAGCCTGCTCTCGTTATTTTTTCGATTGCAGAAACTCGATCAATTCAGGAACGGTGCCCTCGATGTGCGCACGCACCACCGCCTCGGCCTTTGCGGCATCGCCTGCACGCAGGGCATCGAGAATCAGCGTGTGCTCCTGGCGCGCACTCAGGGGCTTTTCCACGTGCTGCAGCCACAGGCGCATCGGCGCTTCGATCAGCGAATAAAGCGCGCTGATCTGCTTCAACAAGCGCGGCCGACCGCTGAGGCTGCATAGATATTCATGGAACGTGCGATGGCGGCTGACCCACTCGGCGCTCTCTTCGCGGTAATCGTCCATCTCGTCCAGCAGGCGTTCCAGGGCGGCCAGTTGACGCTCGCCGATTTTCGCCGTGGCAACGCGGACCGCCAGGCCTTCGAGGGCGCTGCGCATTTCAAAGACTTCGTGCAGTTCGTCAATGTCCAGGCCACTCACCACCGCGCCGCGATTGGGCCGCAGGGTCACCAGGCCCTGGGCATCCAGACGCCGGAAAGCCTCGCGCACGGGCATGCGGCTCATGCCGATCTCGTTGGCGATGTCCTCGGCGATCAGCCGGTCGCCTTTGCGCAGGCGACCGCCGCAAATGGCTTCGAGCAGAAAGTTGTAGGCTTCCTCCTCGGCAGTGATGGGCGGACGTTCAGCGTAGGTCGGGGCAAACTGCATGGCAGCACCTTCTGCATTTTTGTATCCAATTATCCATGTATTCACAAAAGCAGAATGCGTGCCAAGCGAACCGCTGGCTGTGCAAGGGATTGATTTTGAGGAAGTTGTCGAGGAAAACGGCGGGCGCGCTACAGGCTGGGTCGCACCCGGTGTGCTACCAAACAGCTCAGCGGCTGCCTTTTATGGGTGCAGGGGGGATGGTTTGGTAACACCGCAGCCCATCAAGCCGGTGCCCGGGGTGTGTCCGAAGGCGACTCACCAAACAGTGCCCGGTAATGGGTGGCGAAGTGGCTCAGGTGGAAAAAACCCATCGCCACGGCGATCTCGCTGACATTCAGCGCGGTCGCAGGGGTGCTGATCAAACGGCGACGCACCGCATTGAGTCGCAGGTTGCGCAAGTACTCCACCGGACGCATCCCGGTGACCGCCTGGAAGCTGTTCTGCAAGGTCCTGCGGCTCACGCGCAATTGTTCGCACAGGTCCAGGATGCTCAACGGCACTTCGGCGCTGGCCATGACCAATTCCTGGCAGCGCTTGACCAGGTAGGCATTGACGGCAACGTTGCCGCGACGCCCACGCACCTCGTCCGAGGCATGGCTGAACAGATCGAGGAAAGCATTGAGCAGGACGTCTTCGAGGATTTTTTCCACGGTGGGATTGGCGGCGCCCGCTTGTTCCAAAAGGTGACGAAACAGCGGTTGGATCTGCTGCTGGACCCTCGACAACACCGCTTCATCCACGCTGATTTGCGAAACGCTTTTCAGACGTTTGAGCTGTTCGTCCGCCAGCTCATAAGCTGCCAGCTTGGCAAAACGCACCGTGTCGACATTGGCCGCGAAGAAATGCATGCCTTCCGGGGCGTGCAAGATGAAGTCTTCGCCGTCGCGCAACAGCACGACGCTGTGGGCGCCGACCTGGTGCCCTTGGACCACCGGCGCATTGCCCAGCGACAGGGCAATGCACAAGCGCCCTTTCGGCGCGCTACCGCGCTGCACCACGCGTTTGTCCAGCACCTCCTGGAAGATCTGGAAGCGCTCGGCGCACACCTGCCGCAGCTCGCTGGAAAGGCAGCCACGGCCGAGTTGGTCATAGACCTGATGCCAGCCGAGGATCGAACCGGCGTGTTGTTGAGGATCATTGAAGGTACGAACTTCGGCGAACATGATCGTTGTTCCTCGGTGGCCCTGCGCTCATTGCCCGATGCTGATATCCAAGGAAATCGATAAATCCCGTGGCGAGGAGCTTGCTCCCGCTTGACCGGGCTGGCGCTCCAGGGCGAAGCGCTCACAAAAAGGGGTCTGCTTCGCAGCCCAGCGGGAGCAAGCTCCCTCGCCACGGGGTTTATCGCGTCCTTGAGAGAATTGTTCTTATCGGTGGAAAACCAAAGCCAGTTCCATGCCAAGCATGTGCAAGCGGTATTCAGCGGCCTTGATGTCCAACGGCGCCAACAACGACCCGGAAAGCACCACCTGCCCCGCCTCAACGCACTGCCCATCGGCCAGTAATCGCCTGACCAGCCAGCACAAATTCGACACCGGCGTGTCCTCGCGCGCCAGCACGTTTCCTTCTCCGCATGCCACCCCGTCGCATTCCAGCCGGTAGTTCACGTGGGGCAATTGATCAGGACTGAACCCCACCCGTGGCCCCAGGCAGTACAGCCCCGCGGCGGCATTGTCGGCCAGGAACGCGCCGACACCAAAGCGCCAGCCCTGCCAGCGACAATCGGCGATCTCGAACGCTGGCGCGACGTCCGACACGGCGGCGAGGATGTCCTCGTCGCTGTGAAAACCAGGCTCCAGCGCGCGCCCGAGGACAAACGCCAATTCGATTTCCAGCTTCGGCTGGATCAGCCGTGCAAGCGCCACCGCATTGCCGGGCTCGACGGCCATGGCATCGGTCAAGCCGCCCAATACCGGCTCATCGAGCCCGAAGCGTTCCTGCGCCGCACGGCCAGCGAAAGCGACTTTCCACCCGCTCAACTGCTCACCGCCGGCCTGGCGTCGGCGCAACGCCTCGCGCTGCAAGGCGTAGCCCTTCGGTAAATCGAAAGCCTGTGATTCCAATGAAGGCATGGCATGTACCGCCTGCGCGGCGTCGTGAAGCCGGACCAACAGATCATCTTCACGCCTCATGACAGTTGCTCCGCCAGTTTGCGCAACACGCCTTCGAGCCGCTCGGGCGTGGTGATCGCCGCGACAAACCGATCCGGCCGCACCACCACGACGCAATCGCGCACCCTGGCAAACCACTCGCCCAGACGGTTATCAACGTCTTCAATGCATAGGGCGCTTTCGGCCGCCAAGGGCTGATTGCGCCCCACGCCACTGCGCGAACGATTGATCTGGATGAAGCGCGTCTCCCAGCGCGCCCACCAGGCCGCGGTTTCTTCGCCCAGGTGCGCGGCCGGATTGACCCGATAACCGAGCACCGCGTAGGAATGCCCCAGCACCTCATCCAGCTGTCGACGCTGCCCTTGGGCATCTTCGATCGACGGCTGGATGAATAGCTGCCCGACCAGGTCATCCTCGTGCAGCTCGGCGCGCTCGTGGTAGACCAGGCCCTTGGTGATGGTCGCCTTGGGTTTGAACTTGAACTCCAGCAAGTGCGAGCGAAGGTTGTCGACGCTGTTCACTGCCTGGAACAACCAGTCCCGCACGCCGGCCATCAGTGGGTTGGTCAGGCCGAGGACCGCGCCCATGTTATCGGCCAGCGCGATGAGGTCCGTCGCATGGCCGCGGCGCTCCTGGTCGTAACTGGCGAGTATCGCCGATGATGCCCGGCCCTGGAGGATCGCCGCCAGTTTCCACGCCACGTTGACCACGTCCCGCAGGCCCGAGTTGAGTCCCTGCCCGGCCCAGGGCGGAGAAATGTGCGCCGCATCGCCCACCAGCGCCACGCGGCCGGCGACAAACCGCGCCGCCACTCGCGAGTTGTGGGTGTAGGCGCGGATCCGGATGATTTCCAGCTGATCGACCGCATCGCCGATATGACCACGGATCAACTGTCGGATCGTTGTTTCTTCGCACATGCGGGCCTCGTCCTCGCCTTCCAGCAGCATGAATTCCCAACGTCGTTGCTGGTACGGCAAATAGATGCACACGAAGGGCCGCTGGGGATCGGCATGCAGGGCTGTGTACGGCGCATCCAGGGTGTCGTTGGCCGTGTCGACCACCACCCATTTGCGCGGATGGGTCAGCCCCAGCAGCTCGATACCGAGTTTCTTGCGCACGCTGGAGCGGCCGCCGTCGGCACCGATCACGTACTGTGCGCTCAACTGATACAGCTCACCCTGAGCATCGCGCACCTGCAAGGTCACGCCCGCTTCATCCTGCTCCAGGTCGAGCATTTCATGGCCTTGACGCAGCTCGACGCCCGCGTGCTTGCCCAACTGCTCACGCAAGGTGCCTTCAAGCAATTGCTGCATGAAGATGTTGCGCATCGGCCAACCATAATGGGCCGTGCTCGGCTTGACCTCGGCAAAACACACGCCCCGCGCGTTGTAGTAACGCAGGGGCACGTTGCAGATCATGTCCCGCGCCGCCAGTTCCGCAATGCCGATGCCTTGCAGCACGCGCAGCGCCTCATCGTCCATGCCCACCGCCCGGGGATACGGCAGGATGCCCTCGGCCAATTCGAGGACGATGCAGTCGATGCCGTACAGCCCCATGTAATGCGCCGCCGTGATCCCGTTCGGGCCGCCGCCCACGATGACAACCTGGGTTTTGTCCTGCTTCATCGCTATCCACCGCTTTATTGTTGTAGTTGCAAGAGTTGATCACGCAGGTAATCCGCGACAACCCGGTTGAACACCTCGCCCTGGTCGTCGTGGACATAATGGCTGGCGTCGGCGATTTCCGCCGTTTGCACGCGGGGATTGGCCTCGCGCATCGCTTCCAGGGTCGCCAACGGGAGAAAATCCGAACGCGCGCCACGAATGAACAGCGTCGGGCAATCCAGCGCCCGCACCGCTGGCCACAAGTCAGTCGGCGTGATGTTCAGGCGCGCCTCGGCAATGCCTTTCTGATCATGACGCCATTCGATGCCCGTCGGCGTCTGCTTCATGGAAAAGCGCAATCGGGACGCCAGCGCATCGGCCGACAGACCCGGTCGCGACTGCCGCCAGAACTGCGCGGCGCTGTCCCAGTCGGGAAACACCACCGGCGTCTGGCTCATCTCGCGGCGGATACGTTCGGCGCCCTCGCCACGGATCGACGAACCGGGGCCGATGTCCTCGATTACCAGCGCGTGCAGTCGCCCGGGATTGAGCCGGGCGTATTCCAGCGCATTGGTGCCGCCGAGCGAGTGGCCCACCAGGACAAAACGCTCCAGGCCCAGATGAGCCACCCAATCTTCCAGGTCGCTCACATAACTCTCGGTGCGATAGCTGGACGCCTCGGCCCAGTCACTCTCGCCACGGCCGCGCTGATCCAGCGCATGGCAGGCATACTGCTCGCCCAGCGCAGCGGCCAGCGGCGCCCAGGTCTGGGCGTAGGAGCGCAGCCCATGGAGCAGCAGCAGCGGAATTGCTGGCGGGTTGCCCCAGCGCACATAACGCAGGCGCATCCCCGTCCGATTGGTGAAGAACTGGCTGTTAGCCGACATACGTTTGCTCCCGCGATCAGCGCGCTTCAGTACAGGCCGTCATTGCCCTTGACGTCCGCTGCCTGGAGGCCGCCCAGGCGCGCATGCAGGCGTCCGCGCGTGGCGAAGGCCCAGATGATGATCAACTCGTCCGCGGAAGGACCGTCACCGAACGAAAGCGAAATGCTGTCGTAGTGCGAACGCACATACAGCGCGTCCTTGTGGGCCAGCGGCACATCAATGGTCGTACCCGGCCCACCGCGCTTGCCGGTGGAAGGCACCCAGGATTTGCCGCCGCCCAAGGCCAGGCGAATCGGGTCCGCCGCCGGGTTGGTCAGTAGCGCATTGCCGTGTTCGTACTCACCCTGGCTGCCCACCAGGCAAGCCTTGCCGTAGCTGATGATGTGCCGCCCGCCCGCCAGTGCCTGGATACGCCGGCCGAATTCCTCGCCCAACAACGGTGACGGTTCGATCAGCTCGGCCAGGCTCTCGCTGAAGCGTCCGGCGTAAGGATTGGCGATCACCGCGCCGATGGCATATTTGAACAACGGCTCGCCATCGGCGAGCTGGCCGGTTTCGTTGGCCAGGGTTTCCTCGACGAAGCTGTACCATTTGCGGATGTGGTAGCTGGCGAAATTCGCGATTTTCATAACGGAAGCCTCTTTCAAAGTGGGTCGAGATCGAAGTGCCGGCTGGGCGCGCCAGCGGCCTTGAAGCGGGCCTTGCCGCGCTCGTCGTCGTGTTCGGACTCGAGGAAAAATTCCATGCGATTGCCATCGGGGTCGTTGAAATACACGCCGTTGCCGATCTCGTGATCGGTGATTTTCACCACCTCGACGCCCTTGTTCAGCAACATGCCGTAGAGCTGGCGCAGGGTGGTCATGTCACCCGCGATCTCCAATCCGTAGTGCTGCAATCCCAGGCCGCCCTGATGGGCCCCCGGTGCTGCGCGGATCAAGGCGATGTCGTGGTGCTTGGCACCGAAGGCCATCATGATCCAGCTTTCACCGCGGGCACTTTCATGCATGCCCAACACGTCGGCGTACCAGCGCGCCGACACTTCAGGGTCACTCACGAACAGCGACAGATGAGTACGAACGACCTCGACTTTCATCGCGCGATACCTCAGTTTTTCTTGACGATGGACTGATGCCCGGACTTGATCTGCGCCACGGCGGGCGTCCAGAGCACATCAGCGATTTCGCTGAATTCACGCCACTGCTTCTGCCAGCCATCACCGCCGTTCTCGGAGGTGAACAGGTGTCCGTACTTGGTGCCGGCGACGATCTGGCGAGGATCAGCCGGGTTGAAGGCAATCGCCCAGACACACGAGTTGGGTTGTTGCGACAGCGGCAACACTTCCCAGCTCAAGGCCGCGTCCCGGGAAACCAGCACCTTGCTGGTGGTGCCTGGCGTGCCGTCGGAGATGCTCAGGTACAGGGTATCTTCGCTGCCCTGCGGTGCATTCATGGCGCGCACGTAGTACAGGCCGAAGGTTTCCCGGGCGACGATGCCGGTCCAGGTCTGCCCCTCGTCGAGGCTGCGGTAGACGGCATTGACACAGACCACCACGATGACTTTTTGCCCATGGTTGGGCAGGACCAGGATGTTGTGCACATCCGAGTTGTAGTCCCACAACAAGCGGTCATCGACGCGGGTCCAGCTGTCGCCGCCATTGCGGCTATGGAACAGCCCGCCCTCTTCCAGGCCGAACCAGAGCTGGTTGCGATCCGTCGGGTCGTAGGCGAAGGCCAGCAAGCGTGGACGACTGACGCCGTCGCAGAACTCCGGGATCTCAACCGGGGCACGATCCCAGCTCTGGCCACCGTCGAGGGTGCGCCACAGCACCGCCCGGGAAGGCGCGCCGGTGCCGATGAAAATGCGTTGCGCGTCCTGCGGATCCACCGCGACCTTCCAGACGGTCTCGCCATTGAACGGCGAATCCACCCGCTGCCAATAACCACCGGCATCCCGGCTGATGCACAGGCCGACGTCGGTGCCGGCGTAGATCACTTCGGGAGTGCCTGGGTGGAAACTCAGGGACCGGGTGATTGCATCGAATTCCAGGTCCTGGCCCAGGCCCAGGCGATGCCAGGTGCGGCCATCGTCGGCGCTGCGGATGACCGCCTGCCCTACGGTGGCGACTAAAAGCGTTCCGTTACTCATCACTGCTGCTCCTCAAATGAAGATGCCACGGGTCAGGCCGCCATCGATGCCGATGGATTCGCCGGTCACCGCGCCGGCCTTGGGGGACGCGAGGAAACCGATCAGCCAGCCCATTTCGATCGGCGCCAGGGTGCGCCGGATCGGCGTCGCGTCGATGTAGCCCTGCTCCACCTGCTCGGGCGTCTTGCCCTGCTTGACCCCTTCGCGCTCGTACAGCTCCTGGATGTGCGGGGTGTCGACCACGCCGGGGTGAATCAGGTTGACCGTGATGCCGGATGGCCCCAACTGATCGGAAAGGGTCTTGGTCATGTGGGCTATGGCCAGGTTGCGCATGCCCGAGAGCACCTTGCTGCCGCGCCCGGTCAGGCCACCGATGTTGATGATGCGACCGAAGCCGCCGGCCTTCATGTGCGGGGTCACGGCCTTGGCGCAACGGAAATAGCCGATCACCTTGGTGTTCAGGTCCGAGAGCAATTCGTCGTCGCCGGCATGCTCGATGTCGTTGCGCACCACGCCGGACGGGGCCGCGGCGCCGTTGACCAGGATGTCGATCCGGCCGAAGTGCTTGTGGGCGGCCTGGACCATGTCGGACACGGCCGACATCTGGTTGGTGTCACAGAACAGCGGCAGCACTTGGTTGCCGGTTTCGGCGGTGATCTCCTCGGCGGCTTGCTGGAGATACTCCATGCGCCGCGCGCAGATCACCACCTTGCAGCCCTCCTGGGACAGAAAACGCGCGACTTCCTTGCCGATACCCATCCCACCGCCGGTGACGATTGCCACGCGGCCTTGCAATTCCAGATCCATAGCAGTTCCTCTTGTGATTATTCGCTCAGGCCAGATCGACAAAGACACTTTTGGTTTCGGTGTACGCATCGATCACGTTCTTGCTCATTTCCCGCCCCCAACCGGATTGCTTGTAGCCGCCGAAGGGCGACGCCGGGTCGACGACGTTCCAGCAGTTGATCCACACCGACCCGGCCTTCAGCTGCGCGGCCACGCGATGGGCGGAACGCAGGTCACGGGTCCAGAGGCCGGCCGCCAGCCCGTACGGCGAGTCGTTGGCGCGCAGCACCAGCTCGTCGATTTCGGTCCAGCTCATGACGGTCAGCACCGGGCCGAAGATTTCTTCCCGGGCGACGCAGGCGCGCTCGGCACGGTCGAGAAACACGCTGGGGCGGATAAAGTGGCCGCGTTCAAGATGGGCCGGCCGGTCGCCACCGCAGATCAGTTCGGCCCCCTCCTCCTGGCCCCGTTGCAGGTAGCCACGGACCGTGCCCAATTGCCGGGCCGAGACCAGCGGGCCCATGCTGCTGGCCGGATCCAGGCCTGGCCCGAGGACATGCGCGGCCGCGTGGCGCTGGAGTTCTTCAAGCACCTGGTCGAGGACGCTGGCGTGTACGTAGAGACGCGAGCCGGCGGTGCAGACCTGGCCCTGGTTGTAGAAAATGCCGTCGGCGGCGCCCTTGGCGGCGCGGACGATATCGGCGTCCGGCAAGATGATGTTCGGCGACTTGCCACCCAGTTCCAGGGAGACCTTCTTCATGTTGCCAGTGGCCGCCTGGGCGATCAGCCGGCCGACCTGGGTCGAGCCGGTGAAGGCGATCTTGTCGACGTCCGGATGCCCGGCCAGCGGTGCGCCGGTCTGGGCACCGAGGCCGGTGAGCAGGTTGACGACGCCGGCCGGGAATCCGGCGGCCTCGATCAGTTGCACCAGGCGAATCGCAACCAGCGGCGTCTGCTCGGCAGGCTTGAGCACCGCGACACAACCGGTCGCCAATACCGGGCCGAGCTTCCACACGCACATGGTCAGGGGGAAATTCCACGGCACGATCAACGCACAGACGCCCACCGGTTCGCGCAGGGTGTAGTTGAGCATCGGTGCGCCGCTGGCGGGCGACACCGGCAGCGTGCTGCCTTCGATCTTGGTCGGCCAGCCGGCGAAGTAGCGAAGGATGTTGGCCGCGCTCGCCGCTTCTCCACGGGCCGTGGCAATCGGCTTGCCGTTTTCCAGGGTGATCAGTTGCGCCAGCTCTTCGCGATGCTGATCGAGCAGCTCCGCCAGACGAAACAGCAACAGGCCGCGCTGGGCCGGCGACTGCTGTGCCCATCTGCCGGTGAAGGCTGCGCGGGCGGCAGCGACGGCGGCGTCGACGTCCCGTTCAGCGCCTTCGGCCACTTCGGCCAGGGTCTGTTCGGTGGCCGGGTTTTCCACGGCGAACCGCCGGCCACTGGCGGCGTCCTGCCAAGCGCCGCCAATGAACAGGCGCCCCGGCTGCGACAGGAACTGCTCGACGGCAGGTAACAATTGGATCTGGCTCATATCCGCTCCTTCACAGTGCCATTTCGATCAGGCACGGGCCGCCGTCGACCTTGGCGTTAGCCAGGGCGCGCTGCAACTCACCATTGGTATGCACCGTACTGGCCGGCATGCCGTAGCCTCTGGCCAGGGCTTTCCAGTCGATGCGTGGACGGTCCAGCACCGTCAGGCTAAGGGCCTCGGGGCCCAGCTCGGTCATGCCGAAGCGGCGCAGTTCGTTCTGCAGGATCGCGTAGCGATGGTTGGCCGCGATCAGGATCACCACCGGCAATTGTTCGCGGGCGATGCTCCATAACGTCTGGATGGTGTATTGGGCGCTGCCGTCCGATTGCAGGCAGAACACCTTGTTGCCCCGCTCGGCCATGGCGGCGCCGAATCCCACCGGAATTCCCTGGCCGATGGCGCCACCGGTATTGGTCAACACGCGGTGCCGCGCGGCATGGGCCGAGGCGGTGAAAAACGGATAACCGCACGTGCCGCCTTCGACGGAAACGATACTGTCGTCCGGCAGCGACGCGGCCAGCACCTGCCCGACCGACTGAGGCGTCAGTTCAGCCTCGGCGGCGGGCAGCTCGATCCCGATCGGCGTAGGTATATGCGCCGGCGCCTCAAGCGCATCGGCCAGTGCGGTGAGCGCTCCGGCAACGTCGTCGCCCACCTCGGCCAGGCACAACAGCCGCTCACGCTCCGCCAGCCGCGACGCAATGCCTTCGTAGCCGAAGTAACTGATGGGCTCCGGGACGCCGGCGCAGACTACGGCGTCGTATTGGTCGAGGATTTCGATAGCCACCTCGGGGAAGTAAGGCAGGCGATCCAGGTCCGGCAGGCCACCGCCGCGATAGCTCAAGCGTGGGAAGGTTTCGGCGAACATCCGCACGCCGGGCAACCGGGCCAGGCGCCCCGCCGCTTCCAGGCCGGCGACCGAGAGGCCCTGGTCGCCAACGATGAACACCAGCCGCCGACCGTCACGCAGCGCCCGCGCTACTGCCTCGACCCGATCACCGGCAAAGCGCCGGACCGGGGCCTGCAACGAGGCGAAGGCTTTCTCCCGCTGCACCGGGCTGGCTTGCAGATCCATCGGCAGGATCAGGCTGGCGATCTGGCCCTTGGCTTGCCAGGCGGCGCGCACCGCTTCCTGGAAATCTTCGCCAATGCCCGCTGCCGTGCGCGAGGTGCGCACCCAGCCGGATACGCTTCCGGCCAACGCCTGGATATCACTCGCCAGCGGCGGATCGTAATTGACATGCCATGAGGCGTGGTCGCCGATGACGTTGACGATCGGCGTGTTGGCGCGACGGGCGTTGTGCAGGTTGGCGATGCCATTGGCAAAACCCGGCCCGAGGTGGGTCAGGGTCATCGCCGGCTTGCCGGCAATCCGGCCGTAACCATCGGCGGCACCGGTGCATACCCCTTCGAACAACGACAACACCGGCTTGAGGGCTGGCGCGCTGGCCATGGCCGCCACCAGGGGAATCTCGGTCGTCCCGGGGTTGGCGAAGCAGTACTCGATACCGCTTGCCACCGCCGCCTTCACTATCAGTTGCGCACCATTCATTTCCAGCCCTCTTCATCGAGCGTTTGCAGTGGCTGAGATTTATCACACATGAAAATCGACAAAACAAGCTATTTTTTAACGTTAAACTCGTATTTTGAGATTTATGTTATTTTATAAAGCCTAAACGCTGGCCTTGAGACTTGTATTTCTCAGGTATTGGGTTACCTTGGCAGCGCACGCATGGACGACCTCGCAGGCTTTTCATCAGCGACGCGCCTACCTATAGTGCTCACCCAAACGGCCACCTACGCGCCACTCCCCTTTAGGAGCGAAATGAGCAGCCTGAGCAAAATGCTGAGCGTCCTGGACCTCTTCGGCCCGGATCGACTGAAGATCGACCCCGATACCATTGCCGAACGCATGGGCCTGTCGCGGGCGACCGTGTACCGTTACGTCAAGGACTTGTGTGACGCGGGTCTGTTGACCCGGGTGGATGCCGGCAGCTACGGCCTGGGGCCGCGCATCATCGAGCTTGACTGGATGATGCGTCAGTACGACCCGATCCTCGTCGCCGGGCGCGAGCTGATGCATGAGCTGTCCGAACAGACCGGCCTCGCCGTGTTCGCCAGCGTTTTTTATGACGGTCACATCATCAATACCTACATCGCCGACCCGAATGACACCTACCAGTTCTCATTCGGCCGCGGCCACCCGCTGCCGTTTTTTCGCGGTGCCCAATCCAAGGTATTGATTGCTTTCCAGAAAGGTCGGCGGCTGCAACGCCTGTTCGACGAGCACCTGGCCAACGACCCCGCGAACACCTACGACTGGGCGGGCTTTTCCAAGGCGGCAAAAAAGATCCGCAAGGACGGCTATTGCCTGACGCACGATGAGCTCAATCAAGGGCTGACCGGTATCGCGGCGCCGATCATCAATCCCGGGCTCGATGAAGTGGTGGGCAGCCTTTCGGCCGTCGGCAGCACCCACAGTTTCAAGCTGCTGCGCCAGGAAACCGTGATTGAAATGGTCATGGACACCACCCGGCGGATTGCCGAACGGATGCAGCATCCGCCTGCTGTGGGCTAGAAAGGGATCTTGCGCCATACCGACCACTTAAAAAAACACCCAACCTGTGGCGAGGGAGCTTGCTCCCGCTGGACCGGTCCGACGCTTCGGGCGCAGCAGGCCTAAAGAGAGGGGCCGCTGCGCGACCCAGCGGGAGCAAGCTCCCTCGCCACAGGGTTTAGCGAATAGCCCCTGCCTCAGAACGGCACTGCCACCGTCACCTGGCTGTACACGTTGGTGCCGTTACCGCTCACTTGATTGCCCCCTGTCGTCGTATCCCGGTCCGGCTTGTAAAGGCCGATCAGCGGCGTGACGATCAAATGCTCGTTCACCGCCCACTCGGCGTACAGGTCCAGCTCCCGGGCATCCAGGTTCAGGGCGTTGTCCTTACGCACCGTGTTGAAGTCGAAGTACAACGCACCGAGGGTGAGGTTCTCCGATGGCCTGGCGGTCAGGCCGAGATGGTGGATGCCACAATTGCTGTTGAACGGGCCGGCATAGTTCCCCGCGACTTCGCCCTGGAACCAAGTGCCGTAACCGGTGCTCTGGCCGGTGAACAGCGAGTCCCATTTCTGCGAATAACGGGTGTAGCGGTAGGTCAGCTTCGGCGTCCAGGCGATATCGGCAAAGGTGTAGCCGCCCTCGGCGTACCAGGCGCTCTGCGGGCCGGCGTCCTTGTCTTGCCAGGCGTATTCGAAGGCCAGGCTGGCGTTCTCGATGCCGGCATCGCCCTCGCCGCGAACACTGTAGACGTCCATGCCCTTGCGCTGGCGCTGGAAATCACTGGCCCAGCGGTCGTTCACGTCCATGCCATGCACCCAGGTCAGCCCCAACGTACCGGCCTGGGTGGTGTAGTCCAGCGTGCCGGCGGCCAGTTCGGTTTCGGCCTGGGCGCGGTTGTCGGACTTGAGCCACAGCACGCTGCCGTGCAGCCCATCCTGCCCGCCCAGGCGCAACACGGCGGTTCGATCGAACGCATGCCGGGCAGCCAGGTAATAGGCGCCACCGCGGTTCAAACGTCCGTCCGCCGGGCCTTTGCCCAGGTTGGGCCCGTCATCGTTGATCAGGAATCCCCGGCCCAGCTTGACCACCTGGCGGCCGCCGGAGATATCGATACCGTCCCGTCCCAGCACCGGGAACAGATCGGCTGAGCGCCAGCCCAGGTAAGCGTCTTCGATCTTCGTCGTGCGCTCGCTGCCCAGCGTATTGCCGGCCGCGTCGCCATCGCCCCAGGTGGCCGAACTGACCAGGTTGAACGCGCCGTAGGCGGTGCCATGGCCGGCAAGACCCTGGTCGCCGCTTAATCCGTACTTGATGAAGCCCTCACGCCAGGTAGAACCGCCGGACCTGCCGTCGTAATTCTTGCGGCTGTTGAAATGGCCGAACACCGCCAGCATGTCGGCGTTGAGGTGCGTGTCGTCATCGGCATACAGCTCATAGGCCTGGACCTGGCTCGCGGCGCAGAGCGCCAGCGTGCAGGCAAGACCGCTGCCGAAAAATTCCATACGCGCTAAGGACCGCATGGCTGAGCTCCTTGTGGTGCGCCTTTGCAGGCTGCTTTTTTATTTGGGGAGCCGGCGCAGCACGCTACGCCGGTGGACCGGGTCAGCGGCAGCTGGCGAGCGCGTCGTCCAGCGCGTCGACCATCAAGCCGGCCTCATCGGAGGTGAGGGTCAACGGCGGCGAGAGGACGATCTTGTTGCCGATCGGGCGCACCAGCACGCCGGCGCGGCGCGCATGCTCGGCGATGCGCGAGGCCAGCCCGGTGGCCGGGTCCAGCGGTTCACGGGTGGCCTTGTCCGCCACCAGGTCGAGAGCGATCATCAAGCCCTTGCCGCGCGCTTCGCCGACCACCGCATGACGTTCAGCCAGCGGTTGCAGTTGCTCCAGCAACTGGGCGCCGACCTTGCCGGCGTTGCGCGGCAAATCTTCGGCCTCGACGATGTCCAGCACCGCCAAAGCCGCGGCGCAAGCGGTCGGGTGTCCGCTGTAGGTGTAGCCATGCATGATCACGCTGCTGAAACCCGGCCCGTTCTCGATCGCCTCGACGATACGCCGATTGAACACGGTAGCGCCCATGGGCACGTAGCCGGCCGTGATGCCCTTGGCCAGGCACAGTACGTCTGGCGCGACGCCCCAGCCACGACTGCCGAGCATGCAGCCGGTGCGGCCGAAACCGGTCACCACTTCATCGGCGATCAGCAGGATGCCGTGGCGATCGCACACCTCGCGCAGGCTCTTCCAGTAGTTGGCCGGCGGGACGATCACGCCGCCGGCGCCCTGCACTGGCTCGGCGATCAGCGCGGCGATGGTCTGCGCACCGAGCAAGGCGATCTGGTCCTCCAACTGACGAATGCAGTGGGCGGTGAGCTCCTGCGGGTCGCGGCAGTCCCAGGGGTTGCGGTACAGCCAGGGCGTGTCGAGCAAATGGCAACCGGCCAATAGCGGCCCGTGGTTGTAGTGATAGACGCCATTGCCACCCACCGAGGTGCCGCCCATGTGCACGCCGTGGTAACCGTTGCGCAACGACAGGAAGCGCGTCCGTCCGGGTTCGCCGCTGGCGATCCAGTATTGGCGGGCCATTTTCAACGCGGTCTCGACTGCGTCGGAACCGCCGGAACTGAACAGCACCCGCTCCATGTTTTCCTCGGCAAACATCGACGTCAGCCGCTCGGCGAGATCGAACACCCGAGGATGCGCGATGCCGTCGAAGGTCTGGTAATACGCCAGTTCATCCATCTGCGCGGCAATGGCCGCCTTCACCGAAGCACGGTTATGGCCGACGTTCACGTTCCACAAGCCGCCGACACCGTCGAGCATGCGATGGCCTTCGATGTCGGTGATGTAGTTGCCGTCGCCCCGGGCAATGACCAACGTCTTCGAGCGGTTCGCGGGGGCCGATGAACTCATCGGATGCCAGAATTTCTTTTGCGCTGTCTTGTAGTGCTCGTACATGGTTGCAGTCCTCACTGTGTTTCACGCTTGCGTACGTACAGCAGTTGCTGGCCGGTGAATTCCAGCAACCCTTCAAGGCCGAACTCGACGCCGAACCCGGACATCTTGCTGCCGCCAAACGGCGTATTCGGCTGGATCTGCGCGTGGCAGTTGACCCAGGCCACGCCGCTTTCGAGGCGACTGGCCAATGCTTGGGCTTGCTCGATATCGCTGCCCCAAACCGAGCCACCCAAGCCCATGTCGCCGGCATTGGCGCGGCGCAGGACATCCTCGACGTCCTGATAGGCGATCAATGGCAACACCGGGCCAAACTGTTCCTCGTCCACCAGGCGATGGCCATCGGTGACGTCGGCGACCAGGGTTGGCGGGTAAAAGAAGCCCGGCCGGTCCAGTCGCGCACCGCCACACAGCACCCGCGCGCCATGGCCACGGGCGTCGGCTACCAGCGCCTCCACCAGCGCCAATTGTTCAGCGTTCTGCACCGGGCCGAAGGTCACCTCGGGCTCCAGGCCATCGCCCACTACCTGGCGCGCCGCAATGCGCGTCAACGCATCGGCAAAGGCCTCGTATTGGGATTGATGGACGTACAGACGCTTGAGGGCGGCGCAGGTCTGGCCCATGTTGAGGAAGGCCGCCTGGAAAATATCCTCGGCCACCGCCTCGACCGGCGTGCCGGGCAGCACGATCGCAGCATCGTTGCCGCCCAGCTCCAGGGTCAGGCGCTTGAGGTTGGCGGCGGCGCCGCGCATCACACTCTGGCCGGTGGCGGTCGAGCCGGTGAAGACAATCTTCTGAATGCCGGCGTGAGAGGTAATCGCGCGGCCAAAACCTTGTTCACCGGTCACCACATTGATCACGCCATGAGGCACATGACCGGCGATGATTTCCACCAGGCGCAGGGTGCTCAAGGGTGTCAGGCTTGAAGGCTTGCTGATCACGCAGTTGCCGGCCCGCAACGCCGGCATGATGTGCCAGACGGCGATCATGAACGGCCAGTTCCACGGTGTGATCGAGGCCACCACGCCCAAGGGTTTGCGATGCAGCTCGATGCGCTGGGTCGGGGTCTCCTCCACCAGGTCGACGGGAATCTGCTGCTCGCCGGCATAGCGGGTCCAGGCCGCCGCGCCCATGACTTCGGAGAACGCCAGCGCCAGCGGCTTGCCCTGCTCCAGGACGATGAGCCGGGCCAATGCGTCGGCCTCCTGCTCGATATCATCGGCGATATCCAGCAAACGTCGGCGGCGGTCTTCGTGGCTGCTGTGTCGCCATTCGATAAAGGCCGACTGGGCCGCTTCGACAGCAAGGTCCAACTGGGCCAGGGAACCGGCCGGGCAACGGGCGAACGCGGTACCGGTGGCCGGATTGAGCACATCGAAGTGGCCATTTTCACCGTTGACCGGGAGCCCATTGATGAGCATTTGATAATCGTGCATGGAACCTTCCTTTCACGCACTGCCGGACCGTGCGGAACGGCAGCGAACGGGTTTTCTGGGTGACTGGCGTTGCCGGGTTGGCGCCCTAGAGCTTGTGGCTACCCAGTGCGCTGTATCGCTCGGGCGCGACCTTGCGCAGTCGGGCGGCGAGGAACACGCCGACGATCAGCGCGATGGGAATGACGGCGCACAGGCCGTAGGACAAGAGCTGGCTGGCGCCGGTCAGCACATCGAAATGCAGCACGGCAAGGACTAGCACCGCGAGTAACGCCAGGCATGAAAAGCCGGGAAGGATCCGACCGCGCCACAGCCCGAGTTTCAGTTCCGGGTGCTTGCGGAAATAGACCAGCACCGCAGCCGAAGTGAGCGCCATGAGCAGGATGACGCAGAGGGTGGCCAGGTTGGAGAACCAGGCGAACAGTTGCAGGATCGGGTCGGCGTCCAGCGCGGCGAAAATCAGCACCACCACCGCGGCAATCAGGCTTTGCAGGACCGACCCCATGTGTGGGCTCTGGTGTACGCGATGGGTCGTCCCCAACCGGCTATGCAGCAGCCCGTCCCGGCCGATGGCGTAGAAGTAACGCGCCGCGGCATTGTGGAACGCCAGCAGCCCGGCGTAGATGCTGACCATGAACAGCACGCGGATGACCTGGGTCAGCTGCGGGCCGACAAAATGATCGGACAGGCCGTAGATGAACGTGGTCGGATCCTGCAGCGCCTGCAGGGTCGGGACGATCTTGTCGGCCCCGACGCCGATGACCATGGCCCAGACCGACAGCGCATAAAAACCACCGATCAACAGCACCGACGCATAGGTGGCAATGGGAATCGTGCGCTGCGGGTTCCTCGCCTCCTCCCCGTAGATCGTCGTGGCCTCGAAGCCGATGAATGCGGCAAAACAGAACAACAGGCCGATCGAAGGCGTGCCGCTGAATACGTGGCTGCGGTCAAACGAATCGAGGTTGATGCCACTGTCGCCACCGGACTTGAGCATGGCGAAGTCCAGCGTCAGGATCGCCAGGTATTCGGCGATGACCACTACCGACAACACACGGGCCGACAGGTCGATCTTGCGATAGCCGAGAATCGCAACGCTCGCCATCGCCAGCAGCGAATAAGCCCACCACGGCAATTCCAGGCCGAACATGCTGGCCATCGTGCCACTGACCACACCGCCGAACATTCCGTACAGGCCGACCTGCAGAATGTTGTAGGCAAACATCGCCAACACGCCTGCCGCCCCGCCCGCCAACCCACCGAGGCCACGGGAGGTAAAGGCGTAGAAGCCGCCCGCGTTGGTCATGTGCCGGGACATGGCGGTGTATCCCGCCGAAAAGGCCAACAATACCAACAACGCCAGAAGCAGCAGCGCGGGCGTACCGGCGCCGTTGCCGAGCATGATGCCGATGGGAAAGCCACCGGCGATCACGCTCAGGGGGCTCGCCGCCGAAATCACAAAGAAGATGATGAAGCCGACACCCAGGGCGCCGCGCTTCAACTCCGTCGAGCTATTGATCGGGAAAGATACGCTCATTGTTCTTGACCTTATTGTATGAGGCAGTGTGGCGGGATCGGGACGGCCAACGGCGCCGTTCGCCAAAAGCTTATTGTTCTGGTTGTACGCTGGAACCGATGCTATGCCCTCGCCAGAACCCTGCGCTATCCCAAAACGGCAGCATCCGAAGCGATGCCCCAAAACTGCTCATCACAAGTTCAGCGTGCTCTTGAGTGACGCGTATTGGCCCTATGACGAAGCGCAACGGCTGCCGATTCGGGATAACCGGGCGACGTTTCCTGCCGCAAGATAGTCTGGCCCGCCGTTCGAACGCTGTTGGGCCCAAAACAATAAAAATCCCCAAGCGCAGGAAACCTCAGCATGTTCTTCGCTCGTCTCTCTATCCAATGGCGGATCACGCTGTTGAGCGGTCTGTGCCTGCTCGCCGTGGTCGGGGCATTGACCGCTGCCTCGCTGTATCAGAACCAGCAAGGCGCGACGCTGCTGAAGCAGCAAAGCAGCCAGCTGCTAGGACAATCGGCCTTGGAAGGCCTGCGGGCACAGGCCCTGGCACACGGTCAGCGGGTGGAGCGTTTTTTCAGCGAAACAGCGATTTATGGCGAAGGCTTTGCCCAACAAGTGCTTCAGCTGCGCACCCAGGCATTGCACGGGCGACTGACCCCAGGGCAACTGCGCCAGGACCTGATCGCCGCAACCCGCCAAGCCCTTGCGAAGCGCGAAAAAGTCCTCGGTTTCTACGTGGTGCTGCTTCCCGACGTGCTGGTCGGTTCAGACGCCGGTTTCGCCGGGCAGCGCGACCTCGCCGGCAATGAAAACGGCCGCTTTGCCCTGTACTGGTCACAAAGCCAACCCGGCCATCTGGTGCAAGAAGTGCTCAGCGAAGCCCAGATCAGCGCCAACACCGCGCCACCGGGCAGCGAGCCGGAAAACGCCTGGTACATCTGCCCGCAGACCCAGGGGCGCACATGCGTGACAGAGCCCTACGCGATCGAAGTCGAAGGCCGCAAGACCCTGATGAGCAGCATTTCCATACCGCTGCTGGACGAGGGCAAAGTCATCGGTATCGTCGGCATGGACATCAGCCTGGATACCCTTCAGCAACTCGCCTCCAGCCTTGCCGATGACTTGTACCCCGGCCACAGCGAGATCAGTATTCTCTCCCCCTCCGGGCAGATTGCCGGCCACAGCGGCGCCGTGGCGGGCACTTCGGTGGATGCGCGGTTACACAATTTCACAGAGCGCCTACAAAGCTTCACCCCTGACCTTGGCTCCGGCCCCTACCATGGGCGGTTCAATATTGGGGAAGCACCATGTCCAAGATTCCTTTCGTCACACTGGGCCTGTTGGTCGGGGCATTGCTGAGCGGCTGTGACAGCGCCTCGGCCCCGCAAGAATCCGCGCCGCTGGCAAGCGTGCGTATCGAGACCGTCCAGGCCGGGCCACTGTCGATCAGCAACGAACTGAGTGGCCGTATCGCCGCGCCACGGGTGGCCGAGGTCCGCGCCCGGGTAGCCGGCGTGGTCTTGCAGCGAGTGTTTCGAGAAGGCCGCGACGTCAAGCAGGGCGACGTGTTGTTTCGCATCGATCCGGCGCCGTTCAAGGCCGACCTGGACAGCGCCGAGGCGGCGTTGCGCAAGGCCGAGGCCAATGCGTTCCAGGCCCGGTTGCAGGCGCAGCGTTATGCCCAGTTGATCGATGACCAGGCGATCAGCGGCCAGGAATATGACAATGCCCGGGCCGCCGTGCGCCAGACCGCAGCCGACGTCGCCGCCAACAAGGCGGCCGTTGAACGGGCGAAGCTGAACCTGGGCTACGCCACGGTGACCGCACCGATTTCCGGGCGCATCGGCCGGGCCCTGGTGACGGAAGGCGCGCTGGTGGGGCAGAACGAAAGCACGCCACTGGCGCTGATCCAGCAGTTGGACCCGATCCACGCCGACCTCACCCAATCGACCCGCGAACTCAATGAGCTGCGTCGCGCGTTCCGTGCGGGGCAGCTGCAAGCCGTCGGCCAGGGCCAGGCCAAGGCCACCTTGATCCAGGACGACGGCAGCCCTTATCCGCTGCCAGGCAAGTTGCTGTTCACCGACCTCAGCGTCGACCCGAGCACCGGCCAGATCACCCTGCGCAGCGAGTTTCCCAACCCCGACCTCGATCTGCTGCCCGGCAGCTTCATTCGCGTGCGCCTGGAACAGGCGGTCAACCGCCAGGGAATCACCGTGCCGCAACGGGCGATCCTGCGCGACAGCGCCGGCGTCGCGCAGGGGCTGCTGTTGGACGCCGAGCAGAAGATCAGTCAGCAACCGGTGCAACTGGGCGCGGCGCAGAACGATCGCTGGATCGTCACGCAAGGCTTGAAGCCGGGCGATCGCATCGTCGTCGAAGGCCTGCAGCATGCCCGCCCCGGTGAACAGGTCCGGGTCGACGACGCCCCTCTCCCCCTCGCCCAGGTTCCCGGGCCACAGGCAGGACACTAAGCCATGCCGCATTTTTTCATTGACCGTCCGGTATTCGCCTGGGTCGTCGCGCTGTTCATCCTGCTGGCCGGGATCCTGGCCATTCCGCAACTGCCGGTGGCGCAGTACCCGGTCGTGGCTCCGCCGCAAATCGAGATCTACGCGGTGTACCCGGGCGCTTCGGCGCAGACGGTAGACGAAAGCGTGGTCAGCCTGATCGAGGAGGAACTCAACGGCGCCGACAACCTGTTGTATTTCGAATCCCAGAGCAGTCTCGGCAGCGCGACGATCACCGCGACCTTTCAACCGGGGACGAACCCGGAACTGGCCCAGGTCGACGTGCAGAACCGCCTCAAGGCCGTGGAGTCGCGCCTGCCGCAGGCGGTTACCCAGCAGGGCCTGCAGGTGGACAAGGTTTCCGCCGGCTTCCTGCTGCTGATCACCCTCACCTCCAGCGACGGCAAGCTCGACGACGTGGCGCTCAGCGATTACCTGGCGCGCAACGTGATGAACGAGATCAAGCGCCTCGACGGTGTCGGCAAGGCCCAGCTGTACGGTGCCGAGCGAGCCATGCGGATCTGGATCGACCCGCAGAAGTTGCTGGGCTTCAACCTGACCCCGGCCGACGTCAACGCTGCCATCGTGGCGCAGAACGCCCAAGTCTCGGCCGGCAGCCTCGGCGACCTGCCGAGCCGCAGCACCCAGGAAATCACCGCGACCATCGTCGTCAAGGGCCAGCTCTCGACCCCGCAGGAATTTGCCGACATCGTGCTCAAGGCCAACCCCGACGGCTCCACGGTGCGCATCGCCGATGTCGCGCGGGTGGAAATCGGCAGCCAGGAATATCAGTTCTCCACGCGCCTGAACGGCAAACCTTCCACCGCCGTGGCCGTGCAGCTGTCGCCGGGCGCCAACGCGCTGAACACCGCCACCCTGGTGCGCGCGAAGATGGACGAGCTGTCGCGCTACTTTCCGGCCGGCGTGGAGTACAAGATTCCCTACGACACGTCGCCGTTCGTCAAGGTCTCGATCACCAAGGTGATCTATACCCTCGGCGAGGCGATGTTGCTGGTGTTCGCGGTGATGTTCCTGTTCCTGCAGAACATCCGCTACACGCTGATCCCCACCCTCGTCGTGCCGGTGGCGCTGATGGGCACCTTCGCGACCATGCTCGCGCTGGGGTTCTCGATCAACGTACTGACCATGTTCGGCATGGTGCTGGCCATCGGCATCCTGGTGGACGATGCCATCGTGGTGGTGGAAAACGTCGAGCGCATCATGGCCGAGGAAGGCCTGTCGCCCAAGGAAGCGACGCGCAAGGCCATGGGCCAGATCACCGGGGCGATCATCGGCATCACTCTGGTGCTGGTGGCGGTGTTCATTCCGATGGCGTTCATGCAGGGTTCGGTGGGCGTGATCTACCAGCAGTTCTCGCTGTCGATGGCGACGTCGATCCTGTTCTCGGCCTTTCTCGCGCTGACCTTGACCCCGGCGCTTTGCGCGACCTTGCTCAAACCGATCACCCAAGGCGATCACCACGCAAAACGCGGTTTTTTTGGCTGGTTCAACCGTGGCTTCGACCGGTTCGGCAACCGTTACCAGGGTTGGGTCGCCTACGCAATGAAACGCAGCGGCCGCTACCTGTTGATCTATGGCGTGCTACTGGTGGGCATGGGCCTGCTGTTCAGCCGCCTGCCCTCCTCGTTCCTGCCGGTGGAAGACCAGGGCTACACCATCACCGACATCCAACTGCCGCCGGGCGCCAGCAAGAATCGTACGGTACAGGTGGTGGAACAGATCGAGGCGCACAATGCCGGCGAGCCTGGGGTCGGCGACAGCACGGTCATCCTCGGCTTCAGCTTCTCTGGCAGCGGGCAGAATGCGGCCCTGGCATTTACCACGCTGAAAGACTGGTCGCAGCGCGGTGGCGACGATTCGGCGGCGTCCATCGCCGATCGCGCCAACCAGGCCTTCGCTGGAATCAAGGACGCCATGGTGTTTTCCGTGCTGCCACCGCCGGTGGACGGTCTCGGCACCTCCAGCGGTTTCGAGTTCCGCTTGCAGGACCGCGGCGGCCTCGGCCACGCCACGCTAATGCAGGCCCGCAGCGATCTGCTCGCCGCCGCGGATAAAAGCCCGGTGCTGATGAATGTGCGTGAAAGCGCCCTGGCGGAAGCACCGCAGGTGCAACTGGAAGTGGATCGGAAACAGGCGAATGCCTTGGGCATCTCCTTTGCCGACGTCGGCAGCGTGTTGTCCACGGCGGTGGGCTCGGCCTACATCAATGACTTCCCGAACCAGGGCCGCATGCAGCGGGTGGTGGTCCAGGCCGAGGGTGACCAGCGCAGCCAGGTCGAGGACCTGCTGAAGATTCACGTACGCAACAGCAGCGGGAAGATGGTGCCGTTGTCGGCGTTTGTCCAGGCGCGCTGGACCCAGGGGCCGGCACAGTTGACTCGCTACAACGGCTATCCGGCGGTGAGTATTTCCGGAGAACCGGCGCCGGGCTACAGCACCGGGCAAGCCATGGCCGAGATCGAACGGCTGGTGGCCCAGGGGCCCAAGGGCATGGGCCAGGAATGGACCGGCCTGTCCTTGCAGGAGCGCTTGTCGGGCAGCCAGGCACCGATCCTGCTGGGCCTGTCGCTGCTGGTGGTGTTCCTGTGCCTGGCGGCGCTGTACGAGAGCTGGTCGATCCCGACCTCGGTGTTGCTGGTGGTACCGCTGGGCGTGCTCGGCGCCGTAATGGCTGTTTCGTTGCGTGGCATGCCCAACGATGTGTTCTTCAAGATCGGCCTGATTACCATCATCGGCCTGTCAGCGAAGAACGCCATCCTGATCATCGAATTCGCCAAGAGCCTCTACGACGATGGCCATGACCTGCTCGACGCCACGCTCCAGGCCGCGCGCCTGCGCCTGCGGCCGATCATCATGACCTCGCTGGCGTTCATCCTCGGCGTGGTCCCGTTGGCGATCGCCACCGGGGCCAGCTCGGCGAGCCAGCAAGCGATTGGTACCGGCGTAATCGGCGGGATGATCAGCGCCACGCTGGCGGTGGTGTTTGTCCCGGTGTTTTTCGTGGTGGTGATGAAGCGGGTCGCGCGCAGCAAAACGCGTTGAGGCTGGCGACGCTAATTGCCCTGTGGCACAGCCTGGCTCTCGACGCTGGCCAGGGCTTTGTCCGCCAGGCGTCGTACCCAACCGGCATCATCAGCATTGACCACCGCATAACGGTCCGGCGGGAAAAACATCCAGTGATGGGCAATCTGCGCGAGTCGCTTGATCTCATCGGCGGACATCCAGTAAGACGTCTGCGTCATTGGCAAAGGCGCACCGTCGAAACGCCGGCCAAGCGCCAACTGGGTGCCGGGAGCGAAGGCAATCGCCAGTTGCTGCCGGGGTTGCATCTGCTTCTCCGGCGCGGGCATCTGCCCTACCCGTCGGTAGCAGAAATCACCGGGGAATTCCTCCTTGAGCACCAGCCAATGGCCGGCCGTGGTCATCGCCAGGATCCACTGCGACACGCCGGAGCTTTGCACCCGCACCAGCTTGTCGTTTTTCCATAACATCAGGCTGCTGCAATCGGGATCAAAGTCGTTGGCCCACAGACTGATGGCCGAGATCAGCGTATGACGCTCAAGCTCGACCAGCCCTTGATCGGGCATCGATTGCCAATAGTGCTTGGTCGGGTCGCGCGAATCGCGCAGGTAATTGGAGAGTATCCACGCCGCCACGAAAAGCAGGGTCGCCAGCGCCAGCCAGCCCAAGGAGTCGCCGACGATCCGATCAACGTCCAGGTCCGGGGCGAACAACTTCTGGACCAGGCCCAGGCCCGCCAGGAACACCACGCCCGGCAGCACCGGGCCCATGCTCAATGGCGGCAGCAGTACGACCAACCAACTGAAGTCATGCATGGACGCACGGTCCCGCGCCCAGGCCAGCTCCTGCGCAAGCATCGGTGCCTGCTCTCGCGGACCGATGGCTGGATCAGGGGTCTGGAAGCGGAAGAACTGCGTGTGGGAGTCGTCGCGCATGGAGGGCGTCATTTCTCTTGAAACGGGTCGCGCATCTTGGGCGATTTTTGATTGCGCGAACAGTCTCTCCAGAGTTCCCATTCCTGTGTGGCCGGACCCGCGTCTTCGCGAGCAGGCTCGCTCCCACAGGGAGGCGGAGATTCTGTGGGAGCGAGCCTGCTCGCGAAGACGGCGGTAAAGCCAGTGATCAGTCCGCCTGCACCGTCACCTGACGCTGTTCACCCAAATCTTGAATGCCCAGGCGCATGGTCTGGCCCGGGCGCAGGAACACCGGGTTGGGCTTGATGCCCAGGCCGACACCCGGTGGCGTCCCGGTCGAGATCACGTCGCCGGGCTGCAGGCTCATGCACCGGCTCAGGTAGGCAATCAGTTGCGGCACGCTGAAGATCAGCGTCCGGGTATTGCCGTTCTGATAACGATGTCCGTCGACTTCCAGCCACAGATCAAGCGCGTGGGGATCGGCGATTTCGTCCTTCGTCACCAGCCAGGGTCCAAGCGGGCCGAAGGTGTCGAAGCCTTTGCCCTTGTCCCAGGTGCCGCCGCGTTCGAGTTGCCACTCGCGTTCCGACACATCGTTGATGACGCAATACCCGGCGACATGCTCCATGGCGTTCGCTTCGTCGATGTAGCGCCCGCCCTTGCCAATGACCACGCCGAGTTCGACTTCCCAATCGGTCTTGAGCGAGCCACGGGGAATCTGGACATCGTCGTTCGGTCCGCAGATGGCGCTGGTCCATTTGTTGAAGATGATCGGTTCCTTCGGCACCTCCATGTTCGATTCGGCGGCATGGTCGGCGTAGTTCAGGCCGATGCAGATGAACTTGCCGACCTGCCCGACGCACGCGCCGATCCGCGGCTGGCCGCCCACGACCGGCAGGCTGCGCGGGTCGATAGCGGCGAGTCTTGCCAGGCTTTCAGGAGCCAGGGCTTGCCCGGCGATGTCTGGCACGTGGCCCGACAGATCACGGATCTGATTGTCATCATCCAGCAGCCCGGGCTTTTCCGAACCTTTTTCGCCGTAACGCAACAGTTTCATGAAGTGCTCCTGCTCAAGTGAAAATTCAGAGGCTCATGCCACCGTCAATGACGTGTACCGTCCCGGTGGTGTAGGCAGATGCGTCGCTGCCCAGGTACAGCGCCAATTGCGCGACCTCCTCGGTGTTGCCGATGCGGCCCATGGGCTGGCGGTCGAGAAACTGCCGGCAGACCTGTTCCTCCTCGACACCCTGCTGCGCCGCCTGGTCGGCAATGCGCTGGCGCAGCGAAGGCGAGTCGACGGTGCCCGGGCATATCGCATTGCAACGGATACCCTGGCTGACGAAGTCGATGGCGACGGACTTCGTCAGCCCGACTACCGCCGCCTTGCTGGCAGCATAGGCGAAACGATTGGGCACGCCCTTGATACTGGACGCCACCGACGACATGTTGATGATCGCCCCGCCGCCACGCGCCAGCATACCCGGCAGAAACGCGCGGATCATGCGGTACATGGCGCTGACATTGAGGTCCATCGAGCGCGCCCAGGCGGCTTCGTCGCAATCGAGAATGGTGCCGCTGTGCACGTAGCCGGCGCAGTTGAAAAGCACGTCCAGCTCGCCAATCCGCTCGCGGGCAGCGTCGATGGCGCTGGCCGAGGTGACATCCAGGAGCATCGGCGTGACCCCCTCGATGCCCGCCAGCGCGCGAATATCGATGTCACTGGCGAACACCTCGGCGCCGGCCTGGGCGAAGGCCACGGCGCTGGCCAGGCCGATGCCCTGTCCCGCCGCCGTCACCAGCACCCGCTTGCCTCGCATGTTCATGCGGTCTCCAGTTGCGCGGCGGTGGGCGCGGTCTTGGCTGTCCTGCCGAGCATCGAAGCGGGAATCGCCAGGATCAACCCACCGCTGACCAACAGGCACAGCGCCAGGACGTACGTACCGTTGTTGATATTGCCCGTCAGGGTCTCCGCCACGGCCGTGATCATCGAACCGGTGAAGCCCGACAGGTTGCCGATCGCGTTGATCATGCCGATCCCGGCTGCGGCGGCAACGCCCGACAGCACAGTGCCCGGCAGGGTCCAGAAAATTGGCATCAGGCTGAGGATCCCCGAGGCGGAGACGCTGAGGAACAGCACCGACAACACCAGGTTATCGGCGAAAAACGCGCTGAGGATCAGCCCGGCGCCACCAATGAATGCCGGAATGGCTGCGTGCAGGCGCCGTTCGCCGGTGCGGTTGGAGTGCCGTGCGTTGAGCAGCATCGCGACCACGGCCACCGAATAAGGAATGGCGGTGAGCAAGCCGATGTGCAGGCTGTTGGTGATGCCGGTGCTCTTGATGATCGACGGCATCCAGAAGGCCAGGCCGTAGAAACCGGTGTTGAAGGTCAGCAGGATCAGCACCAGCAACCAGACGCGAGGGTTGAAGAACACTTCGCTCAGGCGCGAAGCCTTGCCCTGGTTGTCGGTTTGCAGGTTGGCCTTGAGCAAGGCCTTTTCCGCTGCCGACAGCCACTTGGCCTTGTCGATGTTATCGGCCAGGCAGACGATCACCACGAAGGCCATGATGATCGAAGGGATGCCCTCGATGATCAGCATCCACTGCCAGCCGGACATGCCTTGCACGCCTTGCATGCTGTTCATCAGCCACCCGGACAGGATCCCGCCCAGTGTCAGGCTGACCGGCAACGCCAGCAGGAACCCGGACATCACCCGGCTCTGCCGGTGGGTCGGGAACCAGTAGTTGAGGTAGAGGATCACGCCGGGGAAAAAGCCTGCTTCACAGATGCCTAGCAGGAAACGCAGCACATAAAACATCGTGCTCGATTCGATGTGGAAGAACGCCGCCAGCGGCACGGTGTAGGCGACGGCCATGGAAATCACCGCCCAACTGAGCATGATCCGGGCGATCCAGAACCGCGCGCCCAGACGATGCAGCAACAGGTTGCTGGGGACCTCGAACAGGAAATAGCCCCAGAAAAACATACTGGCGCCCAAGGCGTACACAGTGTTGCTGAACTGCAACTCGGCGAGCATATCGAGCTTGGCGAAGCCGATATTGACCCGATCAAGGTATGCCGCCATGTAGCACAACAGCAGCACTGGCAGGATCCGCCAGATCACCTTGCGGTAGGTCCGGTCTTCGAAATCCAGTTCGCCGGCTTGCGCCTGGGCAGGCAACGGCTCGGAGATGGTTTGCATGAGGTAACCCCTGATTGTTGTTATTGGGTCACGTCGAATGAGCGGCTCATCCGGCGATTGAACGAGGACTCTACTGTCGTGGATCGATTCTTTCCCAATGGCATTTTTGGATTAGTTGATAACCAGTTGTTATCGGAATCCGAGGGGCTACTGCGTAGCCCAGCGGGAGCAAGCTCCCTCGCCACGGGGTTTGGTGCTGGCTGGACCCATGTCTTCGCGAGCTGGCTCGCTCCCACCGGGCTGTGATTTACCTCAGTAGAAAATCCACTGTGGGAGCGAGCCTGCTCGCGAAGGCGGCGGCACTGTCAACCACTCTGGCGGGCGTTATCCTTGAGAATCTCGGCAAACTCCAGCGCCGCGCCCACCAGCGGCTCGTCCTTTCGCGTGAGGATGCCGTAATCCTGCGGCACCAGGTGCAAGGGGGTGTCGAGGGTCTTGAGCTGGCCGCTTTCCAGCAGCGGATCAACCATGGCATTGGGCAACATGCCGATCATCGGGCCGCGTTTCAGCACCTGGAGGAAGGTCTGCATGGAAATCGTATCGATGGTGTTGCGCGGCATCCGCACGCCCGCTTCGGCGAACGCCAGCTCCATGCGGGCGCGGATCGGCGTGCCGACCGGGTAGAGAATCCACGGCAGGTCCACCAGTTGCTGCAGCGATATCGGCCCGGCGTCTGCCAGCGGATGCCGGTCATTGACGACGATGCAGAATGGTTCCGGAGCCAGGGGCTGGAAGTCGTAGCGCTGCTGCTGGCTCTGCTCGGTAAACCGTGCCACAGCCAGGTCGAGCTTCTTCTCTTCCAGCATCTTCATCAGGTGATTGCTGGTCTGCTCTACCACCTCGATGGACAACAACGGCCAGCGCTGCTTGATCTGCAGGATCGCCTCGGGCAGGGCCACCGCGGTCGCGGCAAAGATCCCGCCGACCTTGAGATAACCATGGCCGCCCTCCCGCAGGCTGCTGATCTGCTCGACGAACGAGCGCGCGTCATTCAAAGCGATCTGTGCGTAGCGCAGCACATGCTCGCCCAGCGCGGTGGGCGGCATGCTGCGCGGGCGCCGCTCGAACAGGGCGAAGCCGAGCAGGCTCTCGATTTCCTTGAGCATCTTGCTCACCGCCGGCTGGCTGAGGTTCATCTGTTCGGCCGCCAGGTGCATGTTGCAGGTGCGGCCCAAGGTATCGATCAGCAGCAGATGGCGGAATTTGAGCCAGCCGCAGAAGCTGGAAAAGGACAGATCGGACATGGGCAACCCTCACGATGCAATAACCGGACGTTATCAGATACTGAATATATCTCATTGGAGTTCATCACCAGCGCGCCCTAGCTTGAAAGCTTTACGAACCAGGAAGACTGCCCATGTCGCTGATGCTTACCCCCGAAAACACACTGCCGGTCGATTGCCTGGCCGGCACCCTGATTGGTCGTGCCTGGGTCCCTGGGCGGATCGCCGGGCCTTCGCCAATCGTACTGCGCAGCGACGGAGTGTTCGACCTGTCGGAGCGTTTCGCGACCTTGAGCGATTTGCTGGAAGCGCCCTCGCCGCTGACAGCGGTCAGGCAAACGCCGGGCACGTTCATCGCCAGCGTCGACGCGCTGCTGGCCAACACCGGCATGCATGCTGACCCGGCCAGGCCCTTCCTGTTGCCGCCCTTGGACTTGCAAGTGATCAAGGCCGCCGGCGTGACCTTCGCCGCGAGCATGATCGAGCGGGTGATCGAGGAGCAGGCTGGCGGTGACGCGGCCCGGGCCGAAGCCGTGCGCGCGACGGTGCACAGCGTCATTGGCGACAACCTGCGCTCGATCGTCCCGGGCTCCGAGCAAGCCATGCGCCTCAAGGCCTTCCTTATCGAACAGGGCATGTGGTCGCAGTACCTGGAGGTCGGCATCGGGCCGGACGCGGAAATCTTCACCAAGGCGCCGGTGCTGGCCGCCGTCGGCAGCGGCAGCCAGATCGGCATTCATCCAGCCTCGCAATGGAACAACCCGGAACCGGAAGTGGTGCTGGCGGTGAATAGCCGCGGCCAGATCCACGGCGCCACCCTGGGCAACGACGTCAACCTGCGGGACATCGAAGGCCGCAGCGCGTTGTTGCTGAGCAAGGCCAAGGACAACAATGCCTCGTGCGCCATCGGGCCGTTCATTCGGCTGTTCGATGAACACTTCAGCCTGGACGACGTGCGGGCCTGCGAGGTCGATCTCCAGGTACACGGCGAAGACGGTTACCACCTGCACGGCTGCAGCTCCATGAGCCAGATCAGCCGCGACCCGCAGGACCTCGCAGGCCAGACACTCAACGCCAACCACCAATACCCGGATGGCTTCCTGCTGTTTCTCGGTACCCTGTTCGCCCCCACCGAGGATCGCGACCACGCCGGCAGCGGTTTCACCCACAAACTGGGCGACCGGGTCAGTATCAGCAGCCCGTTGCTCGGCAGTTTGCATAATCAGGTGACTCATAGCTGCGAGGCCGCGCCCTGGACCTTCGGCGTCGGCGCCTTGCTGCGTAATCTCGCCGCGCGGGGGCTGCTCGATCGCTGAGCCCGACAAATCGTCGATTCATCCAATTACAAGAGAGAAATGAATCATGAGTGACACGCCAAAACGCCGCCTGCGCAGCGAGCAGTGGTTCAACGACCCGGCTCACGCGGACATGACCGCCCTGTATGTCGAGCGCTACATGAACTACGGGATGACCCGCGAAGAGCTGCAATCGGGTCGGCCGATCATCGGCATCGCCCAGACCGGCAGCGACCTGACGCCCTGCAATCGTCATCACCTGGAGCTGGCGCAACGGGTCAAGGCCGGTATTCGCGACGCTGGCGGCATCCCGATGGAATTCCCGGTGCACCCGATCGCCGAACAGTCGCGCCGGCCCACTGCTGCCCTGGATCGCAACCTGGCCTACCTGGGCCTGGTGGAAATCCTCCACGGCTACCCGTTGGACGGCGTGGTGCTCACCACCGGCTGCGACAAGACCACCCCTGCCTGCCTGATGGCGGCGGCGACTACCGACCTGCCGTCGATCGTGCTGTCCGGCGGGCCGATGCTCGACGGCCATCACAAGGGCGAACTGATCGGCTCCGGCACCGTGCTCTGGCACGCACGCAACCTGATGGCCGCCGGCGAAATCGACTACGAAGGCTTCATGGAAATGACCACGGCGGCATCGCCCTCGGTGGGCCACTGCAACACCATGGGTACCGCGCTGTCGATGAACGCCCTGGCCGAAGCCCTGGGCATGTCGCTGCCCGGTTGCGCGAGCATTCCGGCGCCCTATCGCGAACGCGGGCAGATGGCCTACGCCACCGGCAAGCGCATCTGCGAACTGGTGCGCCAGGACGTGCGCCCATCCCGGATCATGACTCGGGAGGCGTTCGAGAACGCCATCGCCGTCGCCTCGGCACTCGGCGCATCGAGCAATTGCCCGCCGCACCTGATTGCCATCGCCCGGCATATGGGCGTCGAGCTGAGCCTGGACGACTGGCAGCGGATTGGCGAAGACGTGCCGCTGCTGGTCAACTGCATGCCGGCCGGCAAGTACCTCGGCGAAGGCTTCCACCGCGCCGGTGGCGTGCCGGCAGTCATGCATGAACTGCAAAAGGCCGGACGCCTGCACGAAGACTGCGCCACGGTCAGCGGCAAATCGATTGGCGAAATCGTCAGCAGCAGCCTGACCAGCAACGCCGATGTCATCTACCCGTTTGATACCCCGCTCAAGCATCGCGCCGGATTCATCGTGCTCAGCGGCAATTTTTTCGACAGCGCGATCATGAAGATGTCGGTGGTCGGCGAGGCGTTTCGCAAGACCTACCTGTCCGAGCCCGGCGCTGAAAACAGCTTCGAAGCCCGGGCGATCGTGTTTGAAGGGCCGGAGGATTACCACGCGCGGATCGACGACCCGGCGCTGGACATCGACGAGCGCTGCATCCTGGTCATTCGCGGCGTTGGCACCGTGGGTTATCCCGGCAGCGCCGAGGTGGTGAACATGGCGCCGCCCGCAGCGCTGATCAAACGCGGTATCGACTCCCTGCCCTGCCTCGGCGACGGCCGCCAGAGCGGCACCTCGGCGAGCCCGTCGATCCTCAACATGTCTCCTGAAGCGGCGGTGGGCGGCGGCCTGGCGCTGCTGCAAACCAACGACCGGCTGCAAGTGGACCTGAACACCCGCACCGTCAACCTGCTGGTCGACGAGGCCGAAATGGAACGGCGCCGTCGCGAATGGACACCCAACATCCCGCCCTCGCAAACGCCCTGGCAGGAACTCTATCGGCAACTGGTCGGGCAGCTGTCCACCGGCGGTTGCCTGGAGCCGGCCACGTTGCATTTGCGAGTAATCGCCCGCAGTGGCGAGCCGCGGCATTCGCACTGACTCGAAGCGCCCGGTCGTGAGTGGCCGGGCACTTCAGAGCACTTAAAGAAGCGTCCTACATCACCCGTCTCCTTGTCTGACTTATTTCCCTAGCCTTCCTCGGCAAAGTCTCGCGCACCCGATTTTTCGCGAGACGCCTGCCCATGTTCGACCGATTTTTCCTGCCGGCCTTTGAACAAGCCGCTTCCTGATGGATCAGGTGCGCCGCATCGAGGCGGAACTCGACAGCTTCAAGGACAGCCTTTCCCTCTACCGCGAACAACTCGACCGCTGGTACGCCCGTGCGGCGGACCGGGCCAGCCAGGCGGCCGACTTGCCTTCGCTGATGGGCATGGAACGGGTGCTTGTTTTTGGTGGCAACGCCACGACGGTCAGCAGCCGCGACAGTGATTTTCACTCGACCGTCGCTCGATGCCCCAAGGGTGGGGTCCTGACGATCGAGAGCAAGCTCGAATCGGTGTACGACATTCCGCTGGGCGACATCGTGGTGGATGTAGTGTCGGTGGACAGCGGCGAGCTCACCCCAGTCCAGCTGGATGCCCAAGGTGTCGGGACCTTCAAAGGCGAAGCGGGTCGCTACTATCGGGTTCACGTTCAAAGCGAAGTCACCCCCAGGCAGATCGAGGACCTGTTTTCTTCCTACAACGGCCTGACTGCTGATCTGACGGACTGGCTGCGTAGCGAATGGCAGGGCTTCAAGCCGCAGTGGGCGCAGCAATCGTCGGCGACGTCGGCGGCCGCGGTGGGCAACGGCCTGCTCGCCGGCGGTTGGGCGGCCATCGAAGGTGTGTGGGACAGCATCAGCTTGCTCTCCGACATCCTCAAGGACCCGAGCCGGTTTGGCGATCAGTTGGGCAGCGGTGCGGCGGACCTGGTCGAACTTGCCGAGTCGTCCCCGCTGGTGATGGCCAAGCTGCAATTGCTCGCCAGCGACGAAGCGGCGCTTTGCCTGCTGGTGCGCACCGCGAGTCTCTGGCTGGACATGCTGCCGCCCAGCGAAGTGGCCGGCGGCACGGCCAAAGCGTTGTCCATGGTGGTCGTGCAGTTGGTGATCGACCTGCTGATCGGCGTGGTCCTGACCTTCGCCGGGGCGGGCGCCGGGATTACCTACCTGTCGCTGCGCCTGGTCCGGCACAGCGCCCGGCTACTGGACGCGATGACGCGTTTCATCCGGGCGATCTTCGCGGTGGTGAACGGGTTCATGGCCTACGTGGACCGCTACAAAACCGTGGCGGCGCGAGGCATTGCCGCCAGCGTGAAAAAAGGCCAGATGCAATTGCGCTGGGACGCGCAGCGCAACACCACGCTGAAAAAAGACGAACCCCACGACGACGCCCCGGCCCCCTCGAAAAACCCCAACGGCGACCCCGCCGACAGCGCCGCCCAGACCCGCACCGACGGCTGCCCGGTGTCGATGGTCACTGGCGAGGAACTGCTGACCCTGGAGGACGGCACCCTCGACGGGCGCTTGCCCTTCGTCTTCACCCGTCTCTATCGCACCAGCGCCGCCGAGCTGGACATCGGCCTCGGCCGTGGCTGGAGCCATGGCCTGGCCCATCGCCTGGTGATCGAGGGTGAGCAGGTGATCTGGATCGATCAGGAAAACCGCCGCACCAGCTTTCCTCGCCCCAGCCTGCAACGCCCGGCGATCCACAACAGCCTGGCCCGCGCGGCGATCTACCTGAGCCGCGAGCCGGACGAACTGATCATCGCCCAACCCGGCGAAGACGCCCCTTTCCTGCACTTTCGCGACGGTCATCTGACGGCGCTGAGCGATCGGTACGACAACCGCCTGACCGTCCAGCGCAACATCTATGGCGACATCAGCCGCCTGGACAACGGCGCCCGACGCGGCCTGCGGTTGCGCTACGAGCATCGTCACCTGGTCGCCATCGACTATCAGAGCTTTGACCCGCAACAGCATCCGGACGAAGCCTGGCGCACCGAACAGACGCTGGTGACCTACCGCTACGACGGCCGTTTCCGACTGATCGAGGCGACCAATGCCGCCGGCGAAAGCGAGCGCTACGACTATGACGACCAGCACGTCATCCTCCAGCGGCAACTGGCCGGCGGCGCGAGCTTCTACTGGGAATGGCAAGGCCTCGGCCCGGCGGCGCGCTGTGTGCGGCACTGGGCGTCCTTCGCGCAGATGGACAGCCGCTACGCCTGGGGCGAAGACGGCAGCGTCACGGTCCGACATCTGGACAGCAGCCAGGAGGTGTACGTCCACGACGACCGGGCGCGGTTGGTGCGCCAGGTCGATCCCGCTGGTGGCGAACAGCTCAAGGCCTATGACGAGCAGGGCCGGCTGACCGCCGAGCAGGATCCTTTGGGCGCGGTGACCGAATACCGCTACGACGAAGCCGGACGGCTGGTGGCGTTGATTCCGCCTGAAGGCGAGCCGACGTCCTACGAATACCGCAACGGTTTCCTGCACGCCCGACAGCGCGGCAAAGCCGTGTGGACCTACCGGCGCAATGCCCAGGGCGATGTGATCGAGGCCATCGACCCGGATCGCCACAGCACCTGGTATGCCTACGACGCCCAGGGACAACTGCTCTCGATCCGCTACGCGGACGGCGGTACCCATCATTTTGTCCGCAATAGCCAGGGCCATCTGACCGAAGAAACCCTGCCCGACGACAGCCAGCGGAGTTTTTCCTACGACACGTTGGGGCGGCTGCTGACCCGCAAGGACGAACATGGCGCGATTACCCACTACCAGTGGGATGCCGTGGGCCGCCTGCTGCAAACCACCCTGCCCACCGGCGCCACCCGCGCCTGGAGCTTCAACGCCTACGGCAAGGTCACCGCCGAACGCGACGAACTGGGGCGCATCACCCGCTACGAATACGCCAACGACCTGCACCTGATCAGCCGGCGGCTCAATCCCGATGGCAGCGAACTGAAGTATCGCTACGACTCGGCGCGGCTGTTGCTCACCGAAGTCGAGAACGAATCCGGCGAAAAATATCAGTTGGCCTACACGCCCAACGGATTGATCCGACAGGAAACCGGCTTCGACGGCCAGCGCACCGGCTACGCCTACGACCTCAACGGCCACCTGCTGGAAAAGACCGAGTTCGGTTCCGATGGCAGCCAGCGGCTCACCGCTTACCAGCGCGACAGCGCCGGCCGCCTGTTGCGCAAGACCTTGCCCGACGGCAAACCGATCGAGTACCGCTACGACGCCCTCGGGCGGCTGGTCAGCGTCGACGACGGCCACTGGCCGCTGGCCTACGAATACGACAACCAGGACCGCCTCGTCGCCGAACACCAGGGCTGGGCCACCCTGCACTATCGCTACGACGAGGGCGGCCGGCTGACCTACTGCCGCCTGCCCGACCGCAGCACCCTCAACTACCGCCACCTCTACGGCGGCGCGCTGCTGGCCATCGACCTCAACGGCCAGTGCCTGACCGAACACCGCTTCACCGGCACCCGCGAACGCCAGCGCCAGCAAGGCCTGCTGCTCAGCGACTACAGCTACGACGAACAGGGCCGTCTCAAGGCCCAGACCGTGTGGCAGACCCAGCAGAAGCAATTGTTCTGGCGCGACTATTCCTACAGCGCCAACGGCAACCTCGCCACGCTGTCCGACACCCGAAACCGACGCGCCTACCACTACGACCCGCAAGATCGCCTGCTGCGCATCGACTACGCCCACAGCCAGCCCCCCGAGCACTTTTCCCACGACCCGGCCGGCAACCTGCTGCTGCACGACCGCCCCGGCCCGACCAGGCTCAAGGGCAACCGCCTGCTGATGGAGGGCGACCGCCACTACGACTACGACGCCTACGGCAACCTGGTCACCGAACGCCGCGGCAAAGCCCAGTGCCTGGTCACCGAATACCGCTACGACAGCCAGCACCGCCTGATCGGCCTCACCACCTCGGAAGGCAACGAAACGTCCTACCGCTACGACGCCTTCGGCCGACGCATCGAAAAGACCGTGGACGGCCAGACCACCGAATTCATCTGGCAAGGCGACCAGCTCATCGCCGAAAGCAGCGATCACCATTATCAAAGCTACGTCTACGAGCCCGGCACCTTCCGCCCCCTCGCCCTGCTCGAAGGCCAAGGCCCAAAAAACGCCACGCCCTTCTACTACCACAACGACCACCTGGGCACACCCCAGGAACTGACCAGCCACCAGGGCGAAATCGTCTGGGCGGCGCGCTACACCGGCTACGGCAAACTCACCAAACTGGCCCACGGCGCCGGCAAGCGACTGAACCAACCGCTGCGTTTTCAAGGCCAATACCACGACTTGGAAAGCGGCCTGCATTACAACCGGCATCGCTACTACAATCCGGACACGGGGCGGTATCTCACGCCTGACCCGAGCAAGCTGGCGGGTGGGCTCAATGGGTACCGGTACACCCTGAACCCGACGGGGTGGGTGGATCCGTTGGGGTTGGACGACTGTCCGGGAGATGGGTGTAAGAAGCCGGCGGTTGGGGAGCAGGATCCGGCGGCTAAGGTTGGAGTGGATGAGGGTGAGCCGGCGCTGCCCAAGCCGACCACCGAAGAGTTGGCTGAAAAAGAAGTGAGACGTTTAGACCGTGAACAAGGCATGCATATGGTTAGTAAACATAGCCCTGCGGTTTCAGATCAAGTGTGGAAACGGCGCGCAATAGATGGTACAGACCCGTTAACCGGCAAGACCCCATGGCATAAGAAGGGCAATCCTAGTTCGAGATTTTACAGCTGGGAACTTCAGCTAAAAGCCTACGAGGTATTAATTGCAAAGAAAAATAACGACCACAAATTATTAATAGATAAAAGCGGAAGCAAGTATATACGATCAGAATTTCCAGGTGCGGGAGAGGGCTACATCCCAAACCCTAAAAATCCAAGCGACCCGAAACTGGTAACAATGAATCGAATAGAAATGAAGTTTGATCGAGACACCGAAGTTCCATTTACACTCTACCCAATTAAATAGGATAAAACAAAGTGATCGACCCTAGCACTGGCCAACCATATCTACCAACGCCCGCGTATTTTTTGGGGTGTTTTGACATCTACGATCGGGAGGAGACACTAGGGGAAGAACTGGCAAAATTTGACCCTAACAACCCAACGGACCGAGAGATCCTCATCCTAAACTATTCGCTATCTAAGCGCTGGAAAATAACGCATAGACAAAAGTTTGCACTGTACAAAAGCTTAGAGGAAGCATTGTACGACGGTAGTTATGATTTTCAGGCTTTACTAGAACATGACTGCCAGGAATGCTCATCACTCCCCTGCGGATGGGACACAATGGATAATCCCAGGGCTTTTTTTGAAGATATATATAGATTGGCGACTACATTATGGGCAGACGATCTAAAAAAAGCAGAAACCGAGGACCAATCTACTTGGGATTACATATAGTCGCTTATATTTCCGAGAGAGTTCCTTACCACCACTACAGGTTTTATTAACTGGCCACTCCATCGACAGATTCGCTCTCCGTGGCGAGGGAGCTTGCTCCCGCTGGGTCGCGAAGCGGCCCCAAACCAGTCTACGTGCTCAGCCGGACACACCGAGGTGCTGTTGAGAGGGACTGCTACGCAGCCCAGCGGGAGCAAGCTCCCTCGCCACGGTGGGTTGCAGGCACATGTAAACTGCACACTCATAGATGCCCCTACTCACATATTCCCCACCATCTCCCACAACGACGCCCCTACCCCGGTAATGCTCTCCCCCGCAATCAACCCCGCCGCCGCCGTAATAGCGAACCGTTCCGTGAGGCTTGGCCAGCGACAGCTCACCAGCCAGGTGAGCACGGCGCCGAGGGCCATCATCAGCGATACCGAGGCCGGCAGGACAAAGGCCAGGCCCAACGCCGCCGTGCTTGGCAGGTAGCGGGCCCGATGGGCCGGCAGCAGGCTGTCGAGGATGCCCAGCAGCAAGCCGGCGATGGCGCCGATGAAAATCGCCCAGCGGATGCTGGCTGACAGTGAGTCCAGGCCATGGGTGAGGGTTTGTGCCACGGCCTTCCAGGTGGCGACCGCCGGGGCCGGCCACTCTTCGGTGAGCAGCATGGTCTGGGGGTCCGGGATCAGCGCCAGATAGGCCAGCACGCCGACGATGCTGCCGATGAAGATTCCCAGGGTCTGCGCCTGCAGTTGTTTGCGCGGCGTGGCGCCGATCGCTCGGCCCACCTTGAAATCGTTCATTAAGTCCGTGCATTGCCCGGCCGAACCGCCGGCGGTATTGGCACTCATCAGATTGATCGGCACCTGGCCCGGGGCGACGATGCCAAAACTCAACTGGGACAATTGCCCGATGGCACCGATAGGCGGAATACCCGTGGCGCCAACCACCCGGGCCGCCACCGCCGCCAGGCAGATGGCCAAGGGGATGGTCAGCAGCGCCATCCACGGATTGATGCCGAACAACAGCGCTTGCAGGCTTACCACCAGAATGATCGCCAACAGGAAACCGAGGGCGGGGCCGGCCTTGGGAATCACCCAGGTCGCCGCGCCGCTGGCCTTGGTGGAACCGTGCAACGACCACAGGCGAATCGCCAGGGAAGCCAGCGTCGAGCAGACCATCAGGCTCACCCCCGGCCACAGCAGCCACTCCACCAGCACCGCAAATTGCGGTCCACTGCTGCCGGGCGGTAACTGCACCAGGCCATTTTTTAGCAGCCACGGCGCCAACCCGCCCCACGCCAGCAGCGCGCCGAGCAGCAGGGTCAGGCCGACGCGGATGCCGATGATGCCGCCGAACCCCACCAGCAACAGCGAAGGGTCTGCGGTAAAGGTCAGGCGCTCCAACTGTGCGTTCGGCGACCAACGCGGGATGGTCCACCAAAACGTATCCACCCACTTGGCGAGCCCGGACAGCAGCGCCGCGCCGAGCAGGATCTTGAGCCGCGTCGCGGCTTCCTGGCCATGGTTGTAGATGTGCAGGAGGGTTTCCAGGGTCGCCATGCCTTCAGGAAACCTCAGCGCCTTGTCATTGAGCAATGACGGCCGCAGGTACCAGGCAATCCAGATGCCGAGGAAGCTCACCGAAAACACCCAGGCAACCATCGGCACCGGGTCCAGTTGCTGGCCGGTCAGCAAGGTGTACGCCGGAATGGGCGCGACCAGCCCGCCGGAGATGATCGACGCCGCTGCCGACGCGACGGTCTGGTTGATGTTGCTTTCGTGCAACGTCCACGGCAGCGCCGCAGCCGAGCGTTTGGCCAGGCCCTGCCAAATGCCGTAGCCGACCAGCAAGGCAATGATCGACATGTTGAATGACCAGCCGATTTTTAATCCGGCATAGACATTGGAGGGCGTCAGGAGGATGCCAAGCACGATCCCCGTGATGACCGCGCGCGGGCTGAATTCGCGTTCGACGGGGAGGACATGCGGGCTCGAAATCTGGTCCATGCGAATTCCTTATCGGCAAAAAACAGTCGGCTCAGCCGAGGCAACTACCTGACAAGTGAGTGCTGTATCGACGCAAGGTTCACCGACGATAGTTCTGGCGACCACGGAATAGAGCCGTCAGCCCCGACAATCGAACGCTCTCCTCAAGCAGCCCTCCACCTGGCCGATAACCTGTGTGACGGCGGCCCTCCGGCCTCGTCAGGCTCTGCTGGTCGCATAGGGTGATGATCAATGGCTTTGCAGCTTAACCGCTTACTGATGTCTGGCGTCCTGGTGCTCCTGCTTGCAGGTGGGGCGGCGTTGGCCATCGCGGCTGAGCCGCCGCTGCGCATCGTCACGGAGGAGTTGCCGCCCTACAACATGACGCAGAACGGACGCGTGACCGGCATGAGCACCGAGGTCGTCGAGGCCGTGCTCAAGGAGATCGGCGTCCAGGCGTCGATCCAGCCGATGCCCTGGGCCCGCGCGTACGAGTTGGCGCTCAACGAAAGCAACGTCCTGATCTATTCGATCGTCCGCACGCCCGCACGCGAAGCGCTTTTCCAGTGGATCGGCGCCATCGCCCCGACCCAGTGGTACATCTACTCCCTGGCTGAGCGGCCAGTGAAGCTCAGCTCCCTGGCCGATGCCCATGGGCACCAGATCGCGACCGTCAATCAGGACGTCGGCGAGCAATACCTGGTCTCGAAGGGGTTCCGCATCGGCGAGGATCTGCAATCGAGCACCAAATACGAACACAACTACCGCAAGCTCAAGGTCGATCATGTGGAGTTGTGGATTTCCAACGAACTCAACGCGCTGTACCTGACCCGGCAGAATGGCGAAGACCCGGAAAAAGTCCTCATCCGGTCATTGCCGCTGCCCGAACTGAGCAGCGCCGACGGCTTGAACATGGCATTCAGCCGCAACACGCCGGCGCAAACCGTCGAGAAATTCCGCGCCGGCCTGGAGGCCATTCGTCGCAACGGCGTCTACGATGCCATCGCGCGCAAGTGGTTATGAGATGGACGGCAACTTCGCCCCGGCGCCCTTTCAACGACCACAGGCCAAGGCCCTCAGCTCCCTGGGGCGTCGACTGGTGCTCGCGACGCTGCTGTTCTGTCTGATTTTCACCGTGGCGATGGTGACATGGCGCACCTGGCTGGCCTGGGAAAGCAACCTGGCGGAGATGAATTCCGAGCTGGGGCTGATTGACCAGGTGTTCCAGGACACCCTGGCCCACGCCATCTGGGAAATGGATCGCGAGTCCCTGGACAAGCAGCTCAACAGTGTCGCCAGTGCAGCGCCGGTCGGACGCGTGGTCCTGAATGTCCTGCGGCCCGGCCGCTCACCGGAAATCATCGAACTCAACCGCTACACCACCGGTAACGCCGGCTCGGCACCGGTGTTGCAGCGCCAGCTCATCGCGCAACCCTATCTCGGCGCTCATGAAAAAGTCGGCGAGCTGATCATCGAGGGCGATAATCAACTGCTCTGGAGGCGCCTGTGGGGCGAAGCGCGCACCATCGTCATCACGCAAATCATCCAATCGATGCTCCTGGCCGGGCTGGTCATGACCATGTTCAACCGCCTGGTGACCATCCATGTGGTGCATATTGCCCGGCATTTGGGTGAGCTCGCTCCGCAAACTCTCAAGCGTCACCTCAAATTGCAGCGCTCGGTCAACCGCCAGGACGAACTGAGCCTGCTCGAAACCCAGGTCAACGAGCTGCAGGACAATCTCCATGCGCACCTGGAGCGCCAGCGTTCGGACGAACTGGCGATCGCCGCCAGCCGCGATCAACTGGTCGAACTGGTCGAGGCGCGCACGGCGGAACTCAAGGCCGCCAACCAGGCCCTCGAAGCCTTGTCCCGCCACGACGCCTTGACCGGCCTGGCCAACCGTCGCCACTTCGACGAACTGAAGGAAGTCGAGTTCCGCCGCGCCATGCGTCATAGGACGCCGCTGGCGGTGCTCATGTGCGACGTGGATTTTTTCAAGATCTACAACGACACCTACGGCCACATGAACGGCGACCTGTGCCTGCAACAGATAGCCGAAACCCTGCGTGACGTGTTCGGGCGCTCCGGCGAGCTGACCGCGCGAGTGGGTGGCGAGGAATTCGTCGTCGTGCTGCCAAACATCGACGCGCAGCAGGCCTGCGAGGCAGCCGAGCGGCTGCGCGCCGCCCTGGCCGAACGCAAGCTGCCCCACAGCGGCTCATCGGTCTCGCCCTTCGTCACCCTGAGCATCGGCGTCGCCGAGCTGGACCCCGAGACCATGGATCATTTCGATCCACTGATGCAACGCGCCGACCAGGCGCTGTACCGGGCCAAGCACCAGGGACGCAACCGCGTCTCCCTCTGAAGATCCATCAACGTCGAGGTCTGTATGCGCCACTCTCTGATGCTCTGCTCCTGCGTACTCCTGGCCTTGATCAGTCTCACAAGCCAGGCCGAAACGATCGAGGTCGTGACCGAGGACTCGCTTTACGCGTATCTGCGCGACGACAAACTCGTCGGCCCCGGCATCCATATCGCGTCCGACACGCTGCAACAGGCCAACCTCAGCGATTTTCGCATGGCCCTGTATCCCTGGGCGCGGGCTTATGAGATGGCCTTGCGCGAACCCAACGTGCTGATTTTCCCACTGGATCGCACCCCGGCCCGGGAACAGCTGTTCAAGTGGGTCGGTGAAATCCATCGTTCCACCAGCCGGCTCTACAAGCTGCGCGACGCCGACCCCATCACTGTCCGCAACCTTGAAGAGGCCAAGCAGTACAGCATCGGCGTGATACGCAATGACGCCAAGCAGATCTACCTGCAAGAACGTGGCTTCAGTCGTCTGGTCGTGTCGGCGAACAACCACGACAACTTCCAGAAACTGTTGAACCGTCAGGTCCAACTGGTGCCGATGCCGGAGAACACGGCACGCCTGATGAGCCAGGATGCCCAGATGGATTTCAATCAGTTGGAGGAAGTCTATGCCCTCGACGAGCAGCCCCACCGGGTCTACCTGGCTTTCAGCCTGAGCACGCCGGACGAAACGGTCGCCAGGGCCCAGCGCGCGTTTGAAGCGCTGAAGGCGTCGGGCGAAGTCGAGCGGATCATGAAGGAGAAGCGTTGACGAGCGGCACCGGTCAGCGACGTTGAACTCTCGCATCGCAAACATCGTCTAGCCCATTAGATTCTGTGGGAGCGAGCCTGCTCGCGAAGACGGCGGCACATTCGACATCAATGTCGTCTGTCACACCGATTCGCGAGCAGGCTCGCTCCCACATTCCTGGGTTCGGCTACCGCGATGGAGATGTATCGATGAGCACACTGAACTCGGCATCGGAGTCCATTCAGACCCTGATGCTGGAACGCAACGATTGGGTACCCAACCATCCGCGCCTGCCGGTGATCATCTACCGTGACGCGATGGCTGCCCAGGCAGGTGATCTGGCCGCCCAGCTGGAAGAGATGTTCCGCAGCAACGGCTGGCCGCCGCAATGGCGCTACGGGATCTACGATTTCCACCATTACCACACCGAGGGCCACGAAGTTCTGGGCGTCGCCAGCGGTCAAGCGCGCTTGATGATCGGCGGCCCCGATGGCCAAGTGATCGACGTCCAGGCAGGCGACGTGTTGCTGCTACCTGCCGGCACCGGGCATTGCAACCTGGGTTCCAGCGAAGATTTCCTGGTCGTCGGAGCGTATCCACCGGGCCAGCAGGCCGACATCTGCCGCGAAGCGCCGAGCGCGGCGCAACTGGCAAACATCGACGCGCTACCGTTTCCTGATCAGGATCCGGTGCAAGGCGCCAAGGGTGCTGTCAGTCGATATTGGCGGAGCCAACGCTGACATTTCGCAGCCTTTCGCAACGATCCACGGTCAACGACCGTAGACCTTCTGCAACTGCTCTTGGGACAGCGCGTCTTCGAAAGGGACCGGCACCGACTTCACCGCGCCATACAGGTTGCGATAGCGCCAGTAGTTACCGATATTGGCCAACTGGTAGCCGCGCTCGACCACACGCTGGCCGTCAAGCACATAGCGCAGGGTTTCCTGGGCCGCCTCTGGTGGCACCGGTAACATCAGGTCGGTTGCCAGCACCCGCATCGACTCGTCGATGCATTCGTCGAGCACTTGGGTCACTTGCGCCAGATCCAGCGAGCCGTCGTCAATACAGCGTTTGCCACAGCGCCTGATCGGCTGGCTGGAAACCTCGATGCGCATGCGATACAACGCGGAACCCGCGATGTCCTGGACCTGTACCTGATTGATCAGCACGAAACTGCCACGGTCAGGCGTAAGCATCAGTTTGGGCTCGATCACCAGGCGAGCGCTGACCGGCCCCTGCCCCTGCTTGAGTCCTGCCACCAGCGACGCTTGCTGGAAGCGCTGTTGCAACCGCTCCTGCAACGGCACGCCGGCAAGCAGGTCCGCCAGCGGGCGCGACTCCTTGGCGGCGGTATTTTCCGCATCGCGCTGCAAGCTGCCACTGCCCATCTGGGTATTGATCAGGCTGGCAACCAGCAAGCCGGCAAGCCCGGCGCTGTTACCGGAGCTTGCGACCAGGGTATGACTGGACGACGCTGCCTTCTGCGCGGCCTGCGCGTCGACCACCGTGCTGGCTCCCACAAACGCCTGCGGCAATTGCAGGTCCACCTTGACTCCATGGGCCTTGACGTAGGACACCGCGTCCTGCGATTTGAAACCGGCCTCAGGTGCCGGTTTCTGCGCGCATCCCATCAGCATCAACAGGGCCACTGAGGTGACCGCGATCAATTCACGCTTCATTGTTCGAACGGCGTGATCATTTGCTGACGGCTCGTATCCATCGCCTGGTAGAAGGCATTGGTCAGATTGGTATAGTTCGGCTCGTCCCACTCGCCCTGGGCGGCCTGCACGACGGAAAAGGGTTTGAACCACAACAGTCTGTTATCGGCCAGATCGATCAGCATGCCCTGTCCGAATACCTGCGCCATGGGTACGCTGGTCGGCACGATACTGTAATAACTGCGGGTGGCTCCGGTCCCTGTCACGTTGACCAGCAGCAGGCGATCGACACCGTAGGTGGCCTTGATCGATGTCAGGTCGCGGACGGTGTAGCCTTCACGGAAACTCGTCTCCTTGAACTTGTTCAAATCCACCGGCTCGTTGATGCGCTTGGCCTTGTAACCCTTGGCTTGCAACTTGGCGACAATGGCATCCGGCAATGTGTTGAGATCGCGCACTTGCCATTTTTCAACATTATCGCTGAGCTTGCTGTTGACGCCTTTGTTGATGGCCAGGTCCAGCAGACCCTGGTTGCCAGTCAGCGCCAGGACGGGTTCCGGCACCACGTTGATCGCCACGCCAACGGTGGTCTCCTTGGCATCCCAGAATTGATGGTCCAGCGGTACCGGAGGCTGGACATGAGCGCAGCCGGTGAGTGTCAGGCAAGCAACAACGGTCAGTGCTGCCAGGGTGCGAAGCGTATGAAAAGACATGTATCAAGTCCCTATGATTAAAAACGATGCTGCTTATGTCGGCAGCGACGGCAGTAACAATAGTGGCACATTGATATTTATTTTTTCAATCCTTTGATCTTCCATACGCTTCTTCGCTTGCTGCTCCCTAGATCATCGGCGAACTGCTCACCACCCGCAGCGCCAACCCCTCGAACGCATCCAGAGTAATGGTGAACTCACCCTCGGGCGTGAGATCCCCTTCGACCCGCTCGTTGATGATGTCCACCACTGGCCCCGGTGCGATACCGGGCAGGTGCAGGGTTTCGGTGATCGGCGTCGAACCGAAGTTCAGCGCGGTGATCTGCGTGCCTTTGCCGGCCGGCAGTTCGTGAACCATGATCAGCAGCCCCGGATGCTCGACGTCCGGGATGAGGATCTGGCGGCTCGCCGCGATGTCGTAGGCGCGGCGCGCCGCGAGGATCCTGCGCAGTTGCGAGGCGAACGAATCCGGGTCCTTCAACTGGCTCGGCAGGCTGCCGTACAAAGTCTTTGGACGCGGCATCTGCCCGGCTGACAGCGGCGCTTCCGGGTTGAGGTCGACCAGGTCGTAGGCACCACGATGAATCCAGCGCGTGTCGCCGTCGCGCATCAGGTGCTCGACCTGTTCCGCCGGCAACGGCAACGCTCCCACCAGATCCCAGCCAGACAAGGCGAACACGCCCGGTTGCATGGCGTTGAACATCACCAGTAGCAGATGCACCTGGCGAATCTGCTGCATATCGGCCGCTGTGATCGCGTCGAGGTCGCGAATGCCCAGGGCGGCGGTGATGATGCTCGCCGTGGTGCAAGACACGCCGTTGGTGACGAATTTCAGGTTGTAAGGCGCATGCTCGCCGGACAAGCGTTCATACATCTGCTCGCGGATGTGCTCGCGCAGGATGCTGCCGGGAAACGTCTGGCCTTGATACAGGTAGGTGTCGTGGGCGTGCAGCGTCCAGAAATGCACCAGCTCCAGGGTCAGTTCATCGTGATTCTGCAAGGCGTGGATCAGCGAGCCCGGGTCGATGCCGAAGCTGTGCATCTGGCGCAGCATCAAACGCAGGAATTCGGTGTCGCCCATCAGCAGGGCGTGCTGGTAGGCCGGTCGAGTGATGAAGTCGTAAGACAGGTCCGCCCCGCCGTGGGACATGGCGGCAATGTCGTCGAGGGTCAGGTTCAATTCCTGGAAGCTGAAACCGCCCGCCTTGCGAATCGCCCCGCCGAGCAACTGGTTGCCGGTGATCGACAGCGGATGGCTTTCGGACCAGGCGGTGCCATCGAGCTTGCGCTCCACGCCGAGAAATCCGTTGGCGTCCAGCCGGAGGATCTTCGCGCCCATGACATCGATGGCGTGCAGCGCATCGCCAATGATCATTTGCTGCGCGGCAAATGTCGGGTCCAGCCAGTTCAGCGACGGCTGCCCTTCCTTGAAATAGTGCAGATAAACCCAACGCCGTGGCTTGCCGTCGACGCCCATGATGATCGGCGTCGCGCTCCAGTCGGTTTCCTTGACGCCAGGCTCGAAGAAAATCACTCGCTGCAACTGACCGACGATGTAGTGTTTGTCCCGCAGGGCGTCCACCTGCTGCGCGGTGAGGTTCTGGGCATCACGCCCCTCCCCGACCTCGGGCAGCAGCGGCCAGTCTTCCTCGCGGATTTCCACCATGTGGTAGAGGCCCGGATAGTCTTCGTAAGCCATCTCCGCCAGGCGGAAATCAGCGCCCTTGCCGGTGTGGGACGGGATGACGTCGTCGATGACCACCGCGTTGTGCGCAGCGGCCATGCGGGTCAGTGCCTGGAGTTGAGCGTCGGTGCCCAGCTCAGGGTCGATGTCGAAGCTGATGCGGTCGAAATTGCCATCGATGGTTGGCGTGTAGTCAGTGCCGCGCAGGCCGCCGGATCTTTTCAGCGGACCATTGTGGATGCCCTGGATGCCGATTTTCGACAAGGCGTGCCACAAGGTTTCGTCGCCCAACGCCTCGAGCACCGTTCCATCTTCCCGGGTGACGATGGAGGCTGGGTATGCGGTAAACCACACTGAGGAAAGCGCTGAAGCATCACGGGGCCGGGTGTGCGCATAGGGCTGCTGCCACAAGCGTCCTTGCCCCGAATAGAGCTTGGCCCGCTGCCGCGCCGCGTGGAGCATCGATTGTTCGACCAGCCAGTCGACATGATTTTTCTCAGCCATCGTCATAAAAATCCCTGTCGTGAAGAAAAAACCGGACCGGCTGCCGACATCAGCGGCGCCGCTTATTAGTCATATGAGGCTCTGGCCCGGTATTCGTTGCATTGAGGCACGAAGCGGTGGGTATTCGATGGGTGAACCCGAACCAAGGTGGGAGCGAGCCTGCTCGCGAAGGCGCCAGCCGAGACGCCTCAAAACTCGTGGCGAGGGACCTGCTCTGGCATGGCGGTTCGTGTTCAGGCCGATGTCCCGCCGCAAATCGGACTGATCCAACCCTGTGGGAGCGAGCCTGCTCGCGAAGGCGCCAGCCCAGACGCCTCAAAACTCGTGGCGAGGGAGCTTGCTCCCGCTCGGCTGCGCAGCAGTCGCAAAACCGGTGGATGCGGTCTGCCTGAAAAACTGCCGGGGCCCGCTTCGCAGGCCAGCGGGAGCAAGCTCCCTCGCCACGGGGGACCTGCTCTGGCGTGGCGGTTCGTGTTCACAGCCTGCGTTACCGCCTTCGCCAGCAGGCTCGCTCCCATAGACTCAGTCGTCGTTGAACGGCGCCGCCACGTCTCTTTCGCCTGGCGCACCGGGGCTCTGCAGGATGGAGCAATTGGAAGCGTGATTTTGTCCATCGAACCGGGCCTCGACAAAGGCAAACACGTCATCCAGCGAACCATGCAACACCCCGTCATGCCCCAGGCCTTCATACGTACGCCACGTCACCGGATTGCCAGCGGCACACAACGCCGCCGCGACCGCGTATTGCCGCTCTGGCGTAATGGTATGGTCCGCCTGGCCCGTGGCAATGAACAACGGGAAGGCTATCGACGCCTGGGGCATATCGGTCGTTGGAATGCGCGCAGCGTTCAACGCCTCTGGGGTGATCGTGAACAGCTCGGCAAACGAACCAATCTGCAACGCCTTGGACTTTTGCCCAATATCACGGGTACAGCCTTGCCGGGCGACGCTCAGCAGTTCGAGCCCCTTGGCCGTCAGGATGCCTTCGATCGGTGGCCCGTCCTCACGCAACGCGCCTGACGCCAGTGCCAGGAACACCGTATTGGACTGGCGCGGCGGCAGCTTGATGGGGCCTTCGGGGAATGTGCTGTTCGGTGCCGTGAGCACCGCGCCCAGAATGGGCAGTTCCGGTGCATAGGTACCAGCAAGGATCGCCGCGCCCAGCGCCGCCCCACCGCCCTGGGATTGTCCGGCCAGGACCACGCGATTGGCGATCAGGCCTGGCTCGAAGGCTTGGGCAGCGCGAATCGAGTCCAGGACCGAGCGTCCCTCGGCCTGCCAGAACGTATAGGGATGAGGTCCCGGCCCTCCCAGGCCTTGATAATCGCTGGCCACCACGGCAAAGCCGCGCGCGAGCCAGCGATTGATATACGCCGCGTCACGCTCACGCAATCCCGCCCACGAAGGCGCACAGGCATCGGCGATGCCCAGCGTGCCGTGAGCCCAGGCCAGCAGCGGCCAGCCTCCGGCCGGAGGATTTCCTGCCGGCAGATACAACGCCCCGCTGACCGGAACGAGGCCGGACCGCCAGCGCTGATCGATGGAGCTGTAGAGCAGACGCAAGGCGCGCGCGGCGGCAGGCATTTGAGCCTGAACCGCCATGGCCTCGCTGCGCAGCAGCACGCCAGGCTGCGCAGGCATCGCGTCAGACCAGCGATAAAACGGCGACAGCTGCATGTCTCCGGCAGCGGGACCGACGGGAAGCGTGCCGGCCGCCATCGCGTTGGCTGCCACGACAATGACCGCCCCCACGCAAATTCCTCTGAAGGCTTGGCGGATACTCATGGAAAGTTTCCCCGACCGGAAAATGCCTTGCGCAAGGCGTTGCCCTGCGCAGCGATGACGTTGCGTGCGACAGGAGCCACCTCATTGAAGCGAATGAACCCGTGAGGCATGTTCGCGAGTACTTGCAGATGTGTTGCCACGCCCGCGCTTTGCAATCGACTCGCCAGCTCACGGTTTTCGTCCACCAGCGGATCCAGTTCACCGACCACCAATCGCACCGGCGGCAGGCCCGCCAAATCGGCAATGATCGGCTGCACCCGCCAGTCATCCTCGTCATTGGCCAGGTAACTGGCCCAGTAAGCGCCCATGGTCTCGACCGAAAGATTCTGGCCGCCGTAGCCGCCCAGTCGCTGCCAGGAATCGGAGGTCAGGTCCAGCGAATAGCTGCCGTAGAACAGCAATAACTGCCGCAACGCATCGATTCCCGCGTCGCGTAGTGCAATGGCGACGCCCAAGGTGAGATTGGCGCCTGCCGAATCGCCGCCCAGGGCATAGCCGCGTACCGGGCAGTCGGTGATAGCGCCGAGCTTGATGACCCGGCTGACGATCGCCGCCACCTCGTTGAACGCCACCGGAAAGCGATGTTCCGGCGCCAGCGCATAGTCGATGGAGAGCACCGCCAGGCCACTGTCGCGCACCAACTGGCGCAAAGGTGCGTCCCAGCCGGCGAGCGAACCGTGGCGGAATCCGCCGCCATGGCAGTAGAACATCAGGCAAGGCGTCTCATCGCCCTCCGGCCAATAGAGTTTGCAGGGCACCGTTCGCCCATCAACGGCAAAGCCCAGGGTGCGCTCGTAGGACAGCGGCACGCTGCGTTGCGCCGCCCAGGCATTGATCCGTTCCAGATGCGCCCGGACGCTGTGCACATCCCCATGAACGACGGGCAACAATCCCTGCTCCCGGAGCGCGCCGACCACGGCCGCCAGGTCGGGATGCACCGGCGGATTTTCGTCGCGACTCATGGCCGGTTATCCACGCGGCTCTCGCAGCCGACAGCTCGACGTCCGTCCGCAATGACGCAATGGCTGGGCGGGCTGCGTCCTTCCAGGACGGCCACCGCGCATTGGGCGGCGATCAGATTGGTGCGATTGAGCCCCTCCACCGTGGACGCGCCGACATGGGGGGTCACGATCACGTTCGGTAGCTGGATCAGTTGTTCGGTCACCGGCAAGAGCGAGGGGTCCGACTCGCTTTCAAAGACGTCGAGCCCTGCCCCTGCGATTCGCTTTTCGCGCAGAGCCCGCAGCAGATCGGCATCGCGCACCAACCCGCCCCGCGCGGTGTTGATGAGCACCGCGGAACGCTTCATCAGGTTCAGTGCGCGCTCATCGATCAGTCCTTGGGTTTGCGGATTGAGCGGCGCGTGAAGGGTGATGAAGTCGCTTTGCCTGAGCAGCGTATCCAGGTCAACAAAATCACCGTCGGCCTCGGCGCCGCCTGGATGAGGCGTATAGATCAGCGGCCTGACTTCAAACCCGAACAAGCGCTGCAGGACACCCCGGCCAATCCGGCCCAACCCGACGATGCCAACCGTCTTGCGGTACAGGTCACCGCCCAGGGGAATCGACCAGTCATTGCCCGACAAGCCCATCTGGCAGCGCTTGAGTTGACGGCAGACGGCGAGCATCAGCGCAACGGTGTGGTCGGCGACGCTGGCATCGTTGCCGCCAGTAGCAATGGTCGCCACCTTCCCTGCCGCTGCCACCGCTGCCGTATCGACCCGCTCATAACCGACGCCGCGACGGGCGATGACTTGCACGCGCGGCAGTGCATTCAGCAGGCTGGACGTGACATTCGCGTGCCCGACGATCCAACCGTCGGCGTCTGCCAGCAGGTCGATCAGTTGCCGTTCACTCAGATCGCCATCGGCTTGTCCGGGCGCCAGCTCCGCGACAACCACCTCACAGCCATGGTTCTGCAGAAAGTCGCTGGCGATGGAGTCGAAAAACCGCTGTGTAACCACTATTTTATGGCGATGATCAAGCATCACGGACCTCTTGATAGAAACGTCCAGCATTCAAAATGCGTAATCCAGATACACCCTGGCCTCCGAGCCGCTGACCACGTTGTCGGGTTGTGCGGATATCAATGCGACAAAATCCTGGTCAATGCGGTAATCGATATAAATCAAGCCGACTGAGAGCCCGGCGTATTCCTTTTCATCGAAGCGATAATAGAGACGGTATTCATTCTGTCGCTCGGTCACATCGGTGCGGCGTCCGTTGAATGGATCGGTGGCGTCAAACTGACCTTGTTTATAAATAGTCATGACTTTGAAACCGTCCAGCGAAGCCCCCAATAAAGAATGTCCGCTCAAGTCATATTCGGCGCCGATTTGCCAGGTTCGCTCGCCATCGTTATTGAAGTCGTTGCCGGAGCGTGTCCAGGCATCCATCCTGCCGTCGACATTGTCCGCATGATCAAAGTAGGCATAACCGAGCTGCCCATTGCTCAACTCGGCCTTGGTCTCGGAAAACGAAACACCCAGGCGAAGTTTGTCGAGCAACAAACCAACGTTGATATTCAACCAGCTCGCCTCATCGTCATAAGCGGCCTGGCCGGCCTGCCAATCACGTTCCCAGATTCGCCCGGCCTTTTCGAACTCATAATATTGAGTGTCCAGTACGATCCCGGCTTTATCACCGAGAGGCGCTTTCAACGTGAGTCCGTATCGAGTGTTTTCATTGAAGTCCCGCGATACGCCATGGTCGTAGCCAAGTTCGATGGCCTTCAGGTCGTATTTGACGCCGTAGGTGTACAGGTCTTTTATTTCCTCGCCCGACTGACTCAACAAGTGCTCGAACTCTTCTCTGTCCCGAGGCGACGTACGGTTGATATAGGCCGTTTCGAACCCCAGCGTGCCGGGAAGCGGACCAATGCCCATCTCGGTGAAATTCAAATGAGCCCGGCCTCCCTGATAGGAACCCGGGACAATCCGCGTGTCGAGCGTGACCAATGTTCCCGCATCGAACCGACCCCGCCCCATCTGGGAATCGACGTTCCAGCCATCGCCCTCATAACGCAGCTTGAAATAACTCTGCCCGACTTTCGCAAAACCGCCATTGGTCCCATCGGTATCGTCGAACAAGTCCCGGCCGTTATCTTTGGAGTCGATCATTGCCACGCCATACAGCGAGGCGTCAAACCCTACGACGCCGGCCCAATAACTTGAGTTGTAATCCAGAATGGCGCCGATTCCGGTACCGCCCAGTTTGTTGCCGTCCGGAAAACCGCCAAAACGCTCTTCGATCAAGTCGTTGGATATTCGAGTATTGATATAAACCGAGCGCAGATAAGCATTCAACTTTCCTTCATGCTGAAACCGGTCCGGATAACTGATCGTTGCTGAAAGAGCCACTTCAGACACAAACATTGTCGACAGCAACGTCATAGCGACGGCGTTAATCGATTTCATCGACCACCTCATCTATTATTTTTATTTTGACGTGAGCGGACGCAACTCGGCGTCCTTCAAACTTCGGCGCTGCGCGTTAATGAATCAGATAATCGCCCGGGTAATGACCGCGGTTACAATCAAGACAAGGCTGCTGCCGATCGCCCAGAGCAGGCAATAGCGTTGCATGTCGCCCATGTCCCGCTTGATGATTCCGCTGATCAGATAAACCGCCGCCACCAAGGGGCTTAGTGCGTGAACCGGTTGGCCCAGCACCGAGGCCCGCGCTATGTGCATCGGGTCAATACCGTATTCGACGCCCGCCGCGCCCAGTACCGGCAAGATGCCAAAGAAAAACGCGTCATTGGATAACAGGAAGTTGAGTGGCAAGGCGACGAGCGCGGTAATGATGCTGAAATATTGGCCGTGGTCGTCGGGAATCAATTGCACAATCTTTTCGGACATCCCATCAACCATGCCGGTACCTGACAAGATCCCGGTAAACGCACCAGATGCAAATATCAGGGCGATGACCATCAGGACACTTTCGGAGTGCGCCGCGACTCTGGCCTTCTGTTCCGCGAGGCGTGGATAGTTGATCAGCAGCGCCAGGGAAAGCCCCACCATCATTAACATCGGCAAAGGCGCCAGCCCTGTGGCCATCGCATACATGAGCCCAGCGGTGAGCGCGAGATTGACCCAGAAAAGCTGCGGCCGATGCGTCTCGGAATGCGTGGTGGGCAAGACGACATCTTCCGGCGCGGCGTCCTTGGCAGCGGCCGTCCAGCCCAAGCGACGGCGCTCTCTGCGACCGATCCAGAACGCCACGACAAACGCATAGGCAAGGCCCGCGAACATGGCCGGCACCAACCCCAGGAACAACTCGGCCACATCCAGGTGGAGCGCACTGGCGGCGCGGGCCACCGGCCCTCCCCAGGGAATCAGATTGACCACGGTATTGGTCAACAACAGCATCAACGCCAGGATCAGCGGGTTCATGCCGAGGCGAAGGTAAAGCGGCAGGAACGCAGTGGTTACAATCAAGACCGTCGTTGCGCCATCACCATCGAAGGAAATGACCGTGGCCAGCAGTGCAGTGCCCAGCACCACGCGCAGAGGATCGTTGCCCACGTAACGCAGAATCTTTCGTACAGCGGGTTCAAAGAGCCCCGCGTCAAACATGATTGCGAAATAGAGGATTGCAAACATCAACATCAGCGCGGTGGGCGCTACTTGCTTGACGCCGTTCATCACCATCGCGCCCAGTTCCGGTCCTGCTCCACTGGCCAGGCCAAACGCGACCGGGACAAGAATGAGTGCCGTCACAGCGGAAAGTCGCTTGCTTATGATCAATGCCATAAACGTGACGACCATTGCGAAACCTAACCAAGCCATGCGTTTCACCTTTTCGTTTTTATTGTTATCGATCTTCGAAAATCAATGTGAACAACTCTTGCGCAGCCGAAATCTACATAGGGGCTGAAACGCTGTAAATCTTGATTTTTTCCGTCAACATCCCTGCTGGATAAGGCTCGTCAGACGCAGCCTGGATAGAAAAAACAAAGTTGAAACCCGGCGCCGATACACATTGACTACAGGACGGTAAATCCAATAAACATGTATACCTCTCCATCAATTCGATTGGACCGGTCATGCCAGAACAAGAAGGCCTTTACCTCTCGGCAGAAGAGGCGGCAGCCATACTCCGGGTCAGCCTGCCGACGCTGTACGCCTATGTGAGCCGCAAAAATATCCGCTCCATCAAGATTGCCGGCTCGCCCAAGCGGCGTTACTGGGCAGAAGACATCCAACGCCTGGTGAAAGTACCGGCGCAAGACAAGCCCGTTGCCAAGCGTACGACGCCGTCGGACAGCGCGATTACGCTGATAACGGACGATGGCCTGTTTTATCGCGGCCACAATGTCGTCGAGCTGGCTGATCGTTCAACCGTCGAAGAAGTCGCCGAGTTGATCTGGCAGGTGCCTTCGGCGTTCGGCACGTCGCTGCCTCGCACCCCGAAGGACACTGCCAAGCTGTTGAAGATCTATGAACACACGTCCGCCCAGGAAAAAGCCATCGCCCTGTTCCCCCTGGTGCAGCGAGAAAATCCCAAGGCCTTCGACCTTTCCCCTGACAGTTACGCCCGTACCGGCGCCGATGTCGTGCGCTGGTTTGCCGCGTTGGTCGTGGGGGCGACCGAACCGAGCAACCAGCCCTTGCATGAGTTCATCACCCAGGCCTGCGGCGCCCCGCCAGCACATGCCGATCTGATCCGGCGCCTGCTGATTCTCAGCATCGATCATGAGCTGGACCACACCACCCACAGTGTCCGCGTCGCCGCCACCACCGGCGCTACACCCTATTACGCGGTCATTGCAGCGCTCGCCGCCGCGCGAGGCCACAAGATCGCCTATGGACGAAATGAAGCCGCCAGCCGGATGATCGAGGAAATCTGTACGGCCGCGGACCCTACTCGACCGATCCTGCAGCGCTACAGCCAGGACGGACACATCGTCGGGTTCGGCCCCAATGTGCATTCGATCAACGACCCGCGAGCCAGCAACCTCATGGCCGCGTTGACTGCAGTATTTGATGGCGACAGTGAATTCGTCAGGTTGCAGAAAGCCTTTTCGGTGGCCTCGGAACTCGTTGCATACCCGCCTGAATTCATTCTCCTGGTGAGTTTCATCGGCAGGAAAATGGGACTGCGCGGACAGGAAATTTCATTGGCCGGCGTCGGTCGCTCGATCGGCTGGATCGCCCATGCCAGCGAGCAATACAACCAGCACCACGAGGGCCGGCCTCGCGCTCGTTATACCGGGACGTTGCCAACGGCGACCGACATGGGGCGCCGTTGAAATCCGCTTCGGGCGCTGCCGCGCAAAGATATTCCCGCCGCCCAGAACATCCAGGCACGGCACATAATCTGTGGGAGCGAGCTTGCTCGCGATGGCGGCGTTTCAGGCGATGAGGATGCTGGATGGACTGGCCTCTTCGCGAGCAGGCTCGCTCCCACCGTAGATCTGTGCCATCCAGAACATCCAGGCACGGCACATCACCCTGTGGGAGCGAGCTTGCTCGCGATGGCGGCGTTACAGGCGATGAGGATGTTGAATGGACTGGCCTCTTCGCGAGCAGGCTCGCTCCCACAGTAATCTGCGCCACCCAGAACATCCAAGCACGACACATCACCCTGTGGGAGCGAGCTTGCTCGCGATGGCGGCGTTACAGGCGATGAGGATGTTGAATGGACTGGCCTCTTCGCGAGCAGGCTCGCTCCCACCGTAGGTCTGCGCCATGCAGAACATCCAGGCACGGCACATAATCTGTGGGGGCGAGCTTGCTCGCGATGGCGGCGTTACAGGCGATGAGGATGTTGAATGGACTGGCCTCTTCGCGAGCAGGCTCGCTCCCACAGTAGGTCTGCGCCATCCAGAACATCCATGCACGGCACATCACCCTGTGGGAGCGAGCTTGCTCGCGATGGCGGCGTTACAGGCGATGAGGATGTTGAATGGACTGGCCTCTTCGCGAGCAGGCTCGCTCCCACCGTAGGTCTGCGCCATGCAGAACATCCATGCACGGCACATCACCCTGTGGGAGCGAGCTTGCTCGCGATGGCGGCGTTACAGGCGATGAGGATGTTGGATGGACTGGCCTCTTCGCGAGCAGGCTCGCTCCCACAGTAATCTGCGCCACCCAGAACATCCATGCACGGCACATCACCCTGTGGGAGCGAGCTTGCTCGCGATGGCGGCGTTACAGGCGATGAGGATGTTGAATGGACTGGCCTCTTCGCGAGCAGGCTCGCTCCCACAGTAGGTCTGCGCCATCCAGAACATCCATGCACGGCACATGACCTGTGGGAGCGAGCCTGCTCGCGAAGCTTCTCAAAGGCACAGTGCAGCCGGTTTCTGGTCCGCAATGGGTGCGACAGCCATCGCCGCAAACAACGAATTGAACTGCGTCTGCCGCTCAAGCCCGGCGACGAACCCAAGCACCAGGTCTTGTGCCGACGCGTCGATATGCGGCATCGCCATGCGCCGGAATTTCCGCTCGAAATCCCCATCGGTCATCGGCGTTTCGACTGACCCGGGGCCGGTGATCATCTCGCTCACCACCTGCTCGCCGCAGACCAGCGTCACACTGACACGATTGGCAAGGTGCCGTGGAAACAGCGCCGTCAACGCCGGATCCTCCGTGACGCTGACCTTGTCCATCAAGGCAATCGCCGCAGGGTCGGCGATTTTTTCCGCGGAATACGAAGCGATGGTGATATCCCCTTCGAGCAATGCCCGAGCGACATTATAGGGCAGGCTGTGGTCCGCCGTTTCGCGGGTTTTCGGCAACCATTTCTCCGCGGTGTCCGCGAGGACACGACGGTTGAATTCGGACGTTTGGATGCTAATGGCAGCGATGTCATTCACGTTGTCGATGCGCTTGCGGATATCCAGCGCGGCCCAGACGGCGGTGTGCAGCTCGCCGTTGGTGGGGAATGTCTTGGTCAGCGAGCGTCGTATCGCATAGTCGCCGTTGTCGGGCGTAGCAAAACGATCAGTGTCCAGCTCGAACGGCCCTGAAACCAGCTTGAAGAACCCCATCTCGCCCTCGAAGACCGGCGACGGCCCGGTCATGCCATGGCGCGCCAGCTGGGCCGCAAAAACCGCGTTGCGCGCGGCATTGGCGGCCGAACAGCCCTTCCAGTCGGACAAGGTTCCACTGCGCACCTGGCGCATTGCCAAGTGCCCGCTCAAGGCGATGTTGATGGCTTGCTCGGTCTGCGCGACGTCCAGCTTCATCAGGTTGGAAGCCGCCGCTGCCATCGCGACGTTGATGTAATTGACGTGGTCCCAGCCACGCCTGTTCAAGCTTGCCGCATCCTGCAAGCGCATCTGGATCTCATAGGCCAGGACGATGGCCGAAATCAGTTCGGCGCCGGTGGCGCTCTCGGCTTGCGCCACGGCGAGGCAGGCCGGGATGTTGTCACTCGGATGGCCCGGCTCCAAGCCCATATAGCCATCGTTGTAATCGAGGAAACGAACCATCAGGCCGTTGGCGAAGGCAGCGATTTCCGCTGTCGTTTGCAGGTTAGAGCCGAATATGCCGGCGGTGGTCGCGGGGTTGGCAGCGGCATAACCCAGCGCAGCCTTTACCGGGGCCGCCCCGTAGGCGCCCAGCACGCAGGCCAGGCTGTCGATGAAGCGCTGGCGCACCAGGTGGATGATTTCATCGGGCAGGCGCTGTTTCCTGAATGCGTGGGCATAGCGTGCCAGCCGCATCGCAACGGTGGAATCCGTCATGTTTACCTCGGGTAAATGGGTGGTCAGTCCTCGTCCATGAGGCGAACAGAGCAAGGCGCGAACGGGCCTCAGTCGATGGTCACATCAAGCAGCCGGACGTATTGCTGGCCGGCATGCATGTCGCGCTCGACCATTCCGCCCTGGGGCGTTGGGCGGGGAAAGGAAATCTTGACCATTTCCAGGTCCGCCACCGGAATGTGCTTGACCCGCTCGGGATCGGTGCCGTAGAGCTTCGCGAATTGCGCCGGGGAAAGTGCCGCGCAATCGGAGTAACGCTCGAAATTCTCCCGCCCGTTGAAAAAGATATCGAAGGTGATCCAGAACGGCCCCGCTTGCTTGGATCGGACATGCCGGCATACATCACGCAACTTGGTCATTGTGCAAGCTCCTTCCTGGCCACCGAGGTAGCCGATAAATCAATCCACTCCAGACGAACCAACTCCATGGGATCCTCAAGTTCCACCACGTGATTCAACTTGAACTCGAAAATCTGCCCACGCGGTATATCAGCCGGGGTAAAGGCAAATCCATACGACGGCAGTTCCTTGCCCATGACACTCGGGTAATGGAAGAAATAGGGATTACACGCGTGGGCAATGGTATTGGCGATTTCCTGGGTTGCGGCAGTTGCTACAAACAACATGCCAAGTTCCGGCGGCGGTAATGTTCCCGCAGGCGGCGTTACACCGGTGACGCCGTTCCACCCGTACATGCGCAGGGAAATATGAAACTCGCCCAATTCCTCGACGGGGATGGATTGGCGGGTTCTTGTATAAAGCGCTTCAAGTAACCGATCATGGAAACCGTCGATATCCTTGAGTACATCGGGGTCTTGAATGCCCACCAGCATGATCGTTTGATATAAACCGGCCGCGGCGCCTTCCAACTTCATGGTGTAGGGCATTTCCTCCCAGCGCGAACCTTCGACCCGGACAGCACGGCCATTGAGATCGGTGTAACGTGCCTCGGCTACATTCAAGATGCCACCGGGCTCGACCAACCGGAACGGGTCGCTGTTTTCGTAGAGCATGTGGGCCGAAACGCTATGGGGCGTGCACCGGTTGTCCTGGCTCAACGGCTCGACTTCGAAGCCGTTCGCATCGATACTCAGCAGGATTCCCGAGCCTAGCGTGGGATTGACGGCACACTGCACGCCGCATTCGCCGGTCTTGCCAGCGTGCCACGAAGGCCCCCAAGGCGCGCCTTTCCAGATTGGATAACAGGCGATGACCGCGGTATCGGTGGAGCGGCCGGCCAATATGATATCGGCACCGGCCTCCAGCGCAGCGAGAAAGGGCTCCACCCCCAGCGCGGCGACAATATGTTCGCAGGCGTCCACCGTTGCGTCGTCCAACGCAGTATGTGGCGACAAGGGTTTTATACGCCCCTCGGCGTTCAAGTTCTTTATCGTGTCCTTGTCCTGCTCGCAATAAATGAGCGCAATCTTTGGCGCCACGCCCAACTCTTCGGCTATTTCCAGGGCGATATCACGCGTCCAGTTCAAATTAAGATCACCTCCGGCCTGACCGGCGGTACCGACAATGATCGGCACTCCGGATTGCGCCTGGGCTTTCATTAATATCATCAAGTCACGCTTGACCGCGCCTCGGTTGTTCTTCGATTTACCCAGTGCAAGATAAGCCGCGCCACTGTCGGTTGAACCGGCATCGGTGGCGATAACTTGTGCACCGGCGGCCAATCCATAGGCTATTTCCTGTTCCCGCACGCCCGCTCCCAAAGAACCGCAGGGAACAATGACTTTTATACAATCTTGAAATACCGTTCGCATAAATCCCTCTTCTTTTTTACTTCTTCTTTGAGGCGATGATAAGGCTTGCAACGGTGTTGACAAGTGGACAGATTTTGTCCATATAACTACGCCAACGCTAACTTCGCCGCTGTGAAAAATTCGCAGCGAGTTGAGCGATATCAAAACTGTTTTCGAAGTGGATTCAGCAGGCAAAAGGACTTCATTGATGGAGCAACACATGCGCCAGACCGGACCGGATGAACCGCCGCAGAACGCTCCCCAGCGCATCAGCGCCGAGTCGATGGCGCATTTCATGCCGGGCACGCCGCAAGTCGTGCCGACGCGTGCCCAGGTCCAGGAAATGGTGGTGCAACTGTTCAGCCACCCTACGGTAGTCGAGCCGATCCTGGTGCCTGCGGTGGTCGAGCCTCTGCTCGTCCTGGTGCTGACCGGGGGCGCCCGGATCGAGGAACGTTCGCTGGGCAGCGAATGGGAAGCCGTCGATGTTCAGGCCGGTGATTTCTACCTCACCAGCACGAACGAGCCTTACGAGATGCGCTGGCAAACGCAAGGTTGCGACACCTTCGAAGTCATGCACCTGTATCTCGGTTTGCCGTTGATCGAGCGCGCCGCGCGCGACGTGCTCGGAGAACGGGCCGGTCCTGTCACCTTTCGCGATATCTCCGGAGCCCGGGACCCGCGGGTGAGCTTCATGCTGGATCAGTTGCGCAACGAGCTGGTCGACGAACGCCAGCCCAGCCCACTGTTTGCACAGAGCCTGGCCCAGGCACTGGCGGTGCACCTGGTGCGTACCTACCTCGCGCCCCACAGCGGAGCCTCGCGCAGCAACGCGCTGCAGGCGTACAAATTGCGTCGGGTCCTCGAGACGATGAACCAGCGCCTCGCCGATGATTTCAGCCTTGCCCACCTGGCCCAGGTCGTGGAGCTGAGCGAGTATCACTTCAGCCGAATGTTCAAGCGCGCCACAGGCCTGTCGCCTTCGCAGTATTTCATACGCCTGCGCATGAGCCGGGCCCGGCAACTGCTGCTCGAAACGGACCGCAGCGTCATCGACATCGGATTGGAAGTGGGTTACTCAAGCCCGAGCCATTTCTCCCAGGTCTTTCGCCGGGAGATAGGCGTGACGCCCAGCGATTATCGCCAGGCGTGAGGCCTGTTTCAGCCACTGGCCAGCGCCCTGCTCACTCGTTGATGTAACGTTCACAGCGCGCAGACAGGAAGGCCCTGAGCACCTGGACCGACGGCGTCAGCGAGGTTCGATGGGCGCACACCAGTTGCAGCGGCGCTGGCTGGCCATACTCCGCTGGAAAAATCTCCACCAGGCGACCGCTGCGAAGGTCGTCCATTACATCGAGCTTCGATTTGTAGACGATCCCCTGGCCCGCCACGGCCCAACGCCTGGCAATATCAGCGTCATCACTGATGCGATCGCCAGCGACCTGAACCGTTTCCAGCCCATTCGCTGTCCGAAAGATCCAACGCTCGTAGGTTTGCTCACCCATCACGTAACGCAGGCAATTGTGCCCGCTCAGCTCACCCGGCGTCTTTGGCAGGCCGTGGCGCGCGATGTAGTCGGGTGAGGCACACACGGTCCTTCGGTTGGATGGAGCCAGCATCAGGGAGACGAGGCTCGAATCGGCCAACTGACCATAACGAATGCTCGCATCGAGATGCTCCCCGAACAGGTCGGCGACCTGGTCGCTGACCCGCAGCTGCAACAGTACCTTGGGGTGCATCTGCTGGAACTCGTCCAGCCACGGCAGCAGCAGGTTTCGCCCGATGTCCGAGGGCACCGACAAGCGCAGCGTCCCGGCCACTTCGTCACGCCCCTCGGCCAGGGCGAGCTCGCCATCCTCCAGCACCTCCAATGCCCGCCGGGCATGGGCCAGGTAGCGCTCACCATCATCCGACAAACGCAGCCGCCGCGTAGAGCGCACGAACAGCCTCACCCCCAGGCTTGCCTCGAGTCGCTGTACCGCGACGCTGGCCAGCGCCGGAGAAATATCCAGCAAGCGCGCCGCCGCGGAAAAACTCCCGGCGTCAGTGGTCGTCACGAACACCTGTAGATCATCGACTCGAACTATCTTCTTCACGCTGCGCGATTCTTTACCTGGACAGGAGCTTTTCAGCGTAATGGGAAAAGCGCTCATTGCACAGGGCAGCCGAGGCCCAGCCGATCAAGGTTCTCATGCGCTCAAACCGATCCAGCCGTGGATACCCACATACATGCCGACTGCAATTATCAACACGCTCGACAGATAAGGCGCGCGCCGGGCAACAGTGCCCAGCCACGGCCAGCGCTTGGTGGCCTTCCGAGCGCCAAGGGCCGCGGCTGCTCCCACCGTAACCAGGGTAATTGCCAGGCCGATGCTGAAGCACAAGACAAGCATGCCGCCGAGCGCAACTTCCTTGACCTGCAGGCAGAGCAGCAGGACGGTTATCGCCGCAGGACACGGGATCAGCCCACCCGTCAGGCCAAACACAATGATCTGGCCCGTGGTGACGTCTCGATTGCTGAAACGCTTGCGGATGTCGTTGGCATGCGCCCGTTCATGAGCGTCCTGGTAACCCTCCGATGACAGCGCCAGTTCCGGATGCGCATGATCGTGATCGTGATCGTGATCGTGATCGTGATCGTGATCGTGATCGTGATGAGCATGGCGATGCCCGTCACCGCTCTCAAGCTTGAACATCTGTTCGCCACGCCAGGTACGCCAGAGCATCCACAACGCGATCGCAATGATCAGCACCGCAGAGGCGAGTTGGAAGTACGGTTCCGTAGTCTCGGCGTCCAGCCCCTGGCCCAGGTACATCCCGCCAATCGCCACCAGCCACACCACGGCGGTGTGCGAAAGCGTCGCGGCCAACCCCAGCAACACCGCCTGCTTGACCGAGCCGCGAATGGCCACGATGAACGCCGCCATCATGGTTTTCGAATGACCAGGTTCCAGCCCGTGCAACGCGCCCAGCAAGATCGCACTGGGGAAATACAGCCAGGCGTGAGCGCCCCCCTGTTGCATCAGTTCAGCAAAATTCGGCATGTCGAGGCCTAGAGGTACTTGGTGATTTGTTTGAAGGCTTCCAGCGGCGCGCGCTCGCCCCTGTCCAGTGCCGAAACGGTGTCTTCGAGGCAATGATCGATGTGATCCTGGATCAGTGTGCGCTTGGCCTGGCACACGGCTTTCTCCACCGCATGCAACTGCTGGGCGATGTCCACGCAATCACGACCCTCCTCGATCATGAGGATGATGCTGCGCAGGTGACCGTCCGCCCGCTTGAGGCGCTTGATGATCGCTTCATGGCTTTGGTGGACATGGGGATGATCGTGGTTGAGTTCACTCATGGACGAGGCTCGGATCGCTATGGAATGCGCCGGATCATATCCCCCCCAGGGGGATATGACAAACAAGCCCTCTCCCCCATGACGCACCGCAAGACATTGCGGCTTCGTCAGATCCTGTAATAAATCGCTTCGTATGAAATGCTGGGAACCGTTGTAGGATTTCTTCCCCAATTATTGCCAGACCCGCATGAACAGCCTCCAGGAACCTCCCAGTAGTTTTTCAGAAAACGCTGTCTCCCCCGCTACAGCGCCGCCTGTATCGCGGTTACAGCCCTCTTCCCTCATATTGATCGCCCGAGGGAGCGAATAACCCATGGAATGGATCGTTGACCCCACGGCATGGCTCGGCCTGCTGACCCTGATCGTGCTGGAGCTGGTGCTCGGCATCGATAACCTCGTATTCATCGCCATCCTGGCGGACAAGCTCCCCCCCGCGCAGCGCGACCGTGCCCGAGTTATCGGCCTGTCCCTGGCGCTGCTGATGCGCCTGGGCCTGCTGGCGAGCATCTCCTGGATGGTGACCCTGACCAACCCGCTGTTCGAAGTGTTCGGCAAGACGTTCTCGGGCCGCGACTTGATCATGCTGTTTGGCGGCGTGTTCCTGTTGTTCAAGGCAACCATGGAGTTGCATGAGCGACTCGAGGGCCACGTGGCGCAACGTTCCGGCAACGCCGCCTATGCGCTGTTCTGGCCGATCGTTGCGCAGATCGTGGTGCTGGATGCGGTCTTTTCCCTGGATGCGGTGATCACCGCCGTGGGCATGGTTGAACATCTGTCAGTGATGATGATCGCGGTGATCTTCTCCATCGGCCTGATGATGATCGCGAGCAAGCCGTTGACGAAATTCGTCAATGGCCACCCTACCGTCATCATGCTGTGCCTGGGCTTTTTGATGATGATCGGCTTCAGCCTCACCGCCGAGGGCCTGGGTTTCCACATTCCTAAAGGTTACCTGTACGCCGCGATTGGCTTCTCGATCCTGATCGAGCTGTTCAACCAGTTGGCGCGCTCGCGGCGCAAGAAAAACCTGCAAGGTCTTCGGCCGATGCGCGAGCGTACCGCCCATGCGGTGCTGCGCCTGCTGGGCGGTCAAAAGCTGGGGGCCGATGAGGTCGGTGAAGAAATCGCCGACCTGCTGGAAGGCGAAAAAACCGAACAGGTTTTCCATCGACGCGAACGGGTGATGATCAGCGGCGTGCTGCAATTGGCGGAGCGCCCGATACGCAGTGTGATGACCCCTCGCGCGCAAATCGACCAGCTCGACCTGGCGAACACGCCGGAAGACATCCGTACGACGCTGATGCACTCGTCGTATTCGCGCTTGCCGTTGATTCGCGACGGGCGCGTGGATGAGCCGTTGGGTTTCGTCCACAAGAAGGAGCTGCTCAAGGAAATACTGGCGGGCAATCAACCGAATCTGGAAGCCATGGCGCGCAAAGCCATCAACCTGCTCGACAGTTTCACGATCCTCAACGCGCTGGAGCAAATGCGCAAGGAGTCGACCCACATCGCCTTCGTGGTCAACGAATTCGGTGACTTCGTCGGCCTGCTCACGATGACCGACATCCTTGAGTCCATTGCGGGCGAATTGCCCGACGCCAGTGAAATCGACGGGCCGAATATTGTTGCGCGAGAGGACGGTTTCCTCGTCAGCGGGGCCCTGAACCTCAGCCAGGTTCGCGAACACATCGGTTTTCAGGCGTACGCGACGGAGGATTACCAGACACTTGCCGGGCTGGTGATGAGCTTGCTGGATCGCTTGCCGATGATTGGCGATACCCTGAATTGGCAGGGATGGAGCATGACCGTCATGGAGGTTGAAGAGCGTCGGGTAACCAGGGTCTTGCTGCGTATCGAGGAACAGGCATGACCTGCTAGCTGCCAAATGGTGCTGGCGCCACAGCATATGAAACGTATATCCTCGATATACGAAACATATGGAGCCACACATGGGCATTGTCAACATCGACGACGAACTTCACGACCAGCTACGCAAGGCCACCAAGGTCTCCTGCCGTTCGATCAACGCGCAGGCGGCCTTCTGGATCAAGGTCGGCATGCTGTGCGAGACCAACCCTACCCTCAGTTTCAACGAGATCATCCAGCGCGAACTCAGCGACGCCGGCGTTACGGCGCAACCGTTGGAGGCGAACTGGCAATGATCAAGCGACCCGAAGAACTGGCCCTGATGGCCGAGTCCGGCCGACTGCTCGCCTTGGTGTTCGAACGGCTGGATCAAACCAATTTGATGGGGCTGTCAACGCTGCAGATCGATGCAATGGTCGAGGATTTCATCGTCCGCGATCTCCATGCGCGCCCCGCCAGCAAGGGACAGTACGGGTACGGTTTTGTACTCAACTGCTCGATCAACGAAGTGGTCTGCCATGGTGTGCCCTCGCGCTCGCGAGTGCTTCAAGACGGTGACATCGTCAATCTGGACATCACCCTGGAAAAGAACGGCTATATCGCGGATTCGAGCAAGACGTACCTGATCGGCAACGTCGACCCAGCCGCCAGGAAGCTGGTCCAGGTCACTTATGAAGCCATGTGGAAGGGCATCCGCGCCGTCCGCCCGGGCGCTCGCCTGGGCGACATCGGCTCGGCCATCCAAGGCCATGCGACACGCAACGGTTATTCGGTGGTCCGTGAATATTGCGGCCACGGCATCGGCCGGCAAATGCACGAGGAACCCCAGGTGTTGCACTTCGGCAAAGCGGGAACGGGCCTGGTCCTGCGCGAGGGCATGGTCTTCACCATCGAACCGATGCTCAACCAGGGCACATCGGACGTCAGGACCGAAGCCGACGGCTGGACCGTGGTGACCCGGGACGGCGCGCTCTCCGCGCAGTTCGAGCATACCGTGGCCGTTACGGCGTCCGGTTTTTCGGTGCTGACGTTGCGCCCGGACGAATCGGACAAGATCACGGGCACGCTTTGAACGACTGTTTATTCATCCTGTGGGAGCGAGCCTGCTCGCGAATGCGCTACCACAGCCGATGAATATGCTGGATGTGCCGATCTCTTCGCGAGCAGGCTCGCTCCCACAGGGTCTTTCGAACCCGCCGGGCGAACAGCTCGATGGATGCCTAGGTTTCGGCAACGCCAGCTTCCAGCTCCAGTTCATCACGGCGATGGTCAGCCTGCCGTCCCAGTCGCCATCCAAGGCCGGCCCACAGCAACGCACACCCTGCGCCGATCAACGCGACCAGGCCGGCGCCCTGCCCCAGCATGTCGAGCGCCGTCTTGATCCAACCGCTGACCGCATCACCGCCGCGATAGACCACCGTGTCGATAAAGTTCTTGGCTTTGTATTTATTTTCCGCATCCAACGGCGTGAACAGCATTTCCCTGCCTGGTCTCACGAACGCGTACTCGCCGATCCGTCGCACAATCATCAAAGTCGCGAGGATCGCAAAGCCTGGCGCCAGTGCCAGACCGACGAAGCCGATGCACATCATCAGTGGAACGATGGCCAATAACGCACCGATGCCGAGCTTCGGGGCGATGCGCCCGGTGATGAACAGCTGGGACAGTAGCGCGCCCGCCTGCACAATAAAATCGATAGTGCCGAAGACGCGTACCTGGGCCTGGCGGTCCGGAAACAGCTCGGCCACCAGACGTGCCTGCTCGAAGTAGAGAAAGGTGCTGACCGTTGCCAGCAGCACGACGAAACCGGCGATCCCCAGCAGGTACGGCGAACGGAACACCGCCGTCATGCCGCTGAACGGATTGCCAGTCAGGGGCCGCTGCGGGCTTTGCGTGGGTGCCGCGCCGGGACGCCCGGCCCCACCGGTTTCACGCCAACGCATCAAGGTTCGTTTCAATCCCAGCGTGGCCCCCAGCAACACGGCAGCCACGAACATCAACCCCGAGGCACCGAGGCTGTCGATCAGCAGTGCACTCAAGGCCGGCCCGAGCAGGCCGCCGGTGCTGGCGCCGGCCGCGATGAAGGCGAACAGGCGCTTGGCCTGCTCGCTGTCGAATACATCGGCCATCAGGCTCCAGGCCACGGAGACGACGAACAGGTTGTAGACGGAAATCCATACGTAAAAAGTACGCGCCAGCCAGACGTTGTCCGAATCGAACTGGAACAGCTCGACGAACATCAGCAAGTTCAAGACGAAGAAGCCATACACCCAATCGACGAGGCGCAGGCGCGGCACTCGCGCGCTGAGCCAGGCGAACAACGGCACGGCCACCAGCATGACGAGAAAGGTCGCGGTAAACAGCCATTGCAGATTCTCCACACCCGCGGCGATCCCCATCGACTCACGGATCGGACGCAACATGAAGTAGCCGGTGAACAGGCAGAGGAACAACAGGAACCCGCACATTGCCGGACGCAGTTCATCGTCACGGGCGTTGAGGGCCAGGCTCAGCCGATGCAAATAGGAAGGGGTACTCATGGAAACTCCTGGGAAACGGCAACAAGCCGGAGGTCGAGCGCGGGAACGAATGCCCGCGCCCAGGCTGCGTCAGCGATAGGTCACGCCGGTCAGTTGCTCGGAGATGGCCCAGAGCCGTTCGGCATCCGCCTGCGCGTTCGCGGCAGGCGGCGTCTTGGCGAAACCCAACGGACCGCGCCTTTCATCGTCCCCAGTCGGTCCGTAATAAGCACCGCCCACGGCTCGCACAGCGGTAGCGGCATACAACGTGGGCAACGCGCCTTGCGCCGCCGAGTGGTACGCGTCGCGATCCTTTGCCCAGCGCTGGCCGAACTCGCTTTCGAGGCCGGGCCCGCGCGCGACCAACTCGGTGACCGCTACCCCGGGGTGCGCCGCCATGCTGCGAATACCCCAGTTTTCGGCATCACTGCGCCGCTGCAAGGCAAACGCCCAGTGCAGGACCGCCAGTTTCGATTGCGCGTAGGCCGCGTACGGGTCGTATTTGCGCTCGAACTGCAGGTCATCGAAATTCATCGTGCCGCGCGTCGCCGCAATACTTGAAAGGCTCACAACTCGGGCGTCCTGGCTCTGGCGCAAGAGCGGCACCAGCAGGCCGGTCAGCGCGAAGTGTCCCAGATAATTGGTCGCCAGTTGCAGTTCGAAACCGTCGGCAGACGTACCGCGCTCTGGCGGCGCCATGATGGCGGCATTGTTGATCAACACGTCGAGGCGCGGCAGCTTGCTCTGGAGACGCTGGGCCAGCGCGCTTACCGATGAGAGATTGGCCAGGTCCACGGCCTCGAATTGCACCTTGGCATCGGGCACGGACTCGCGGATACGAGCGATGGCCTCAGCGCCGCGCTCCGGGTTGCGGGCGGCGATAATGACGTCGGCACCGGCACGCGCCAATGCCAGCGCATCTTCATAACCCATGCCGCTGGTGCCGCCGGTGATCAGGACAATCCGGCCTTTCTGCGACGGTATGTCGCTGGTGGACCAGTCGGGTTTGGGTGCAACGCGAGCCGATGCTTCGACGCTGATGGCGCTGAACAGCGCTACGCCCGCAGCGAGCGTCCGGGCCAGCGTGATGATCCGGCCCAGGTTGGGCGAAAGTCCGATTGCGGGGATTGTTGTTCTATTCCACATGACTGGCTTCTCTGGTGGGGGTGATGAAGGGGTATGGCCAGTGTTCACTGGATGGAGCACGCATCGGCCAGCTGCAGGAAGCTGACGTGCCGGAGTTCACCCTGGGTATCGACATAGGTCATCTTGGCCCGCACCACCTCGCACACCGACGGGCTCGGCGCCTCGATGCGAATGGCCTGGGCCACGTCCAGCGGCATGCCGTATTCGTAAGCCGGGGGATTGGTTTGCTCTTTCGCATAGAGCGGCGCACCGCCTAATGCGATGACGGCCAACAGACTGGCGATCGACAGGTTCTGAATGTTCATAGTGGTCTCCACAAATGCCCTTACCGGGATAGTGGTTGCACTTTATGAGGGGGACACTGACGTCAAGGTGACCGGCGACTGACAGGAACATGTCAAACGCCGGCGCGGGGAAAAACGCGGTGGCTCAGCCAACGGGATATTGATGTGCGGCCTCTTCGCGAGCAGGCTCGCTCCCACAAGAAATCGGCGTTTACCTGGGATTCTTCGGCTGCTGGAGATCCACTGTGGGAGCGAGCCTGCTCGCGAAAGCGCCGTCTTGGCCGACGGCGATGTTGACGCTTCGCGAGCCAGCGACTAGCGCGCCGCCTGGCTCGTCAGGGAAAAGCCGAAGGTGTTGAGTCCGTCCTTGCTGTGGGCGAACACCCGCCCACCGTGCATCGACGCCACCGCCCGCACGATGGAGAGCCCCAGGCCATGATGCGCGTCACTTCGGGCCCTGGCGACGTCAGCTCGATAGAAGCGTTCGAACAGATGCTCCAGGTGCACGCTTTCGATCGGTTCGCCGGCGTTGGAAACGCTCACCCTGGCCTGCATGCCATGGTTTTCCAGACTCACCGTGATGGTGCTTGTCGGCACCGCGTAGCGCGCCGCGTTTTGCAGCAGATTGGCCAGGGAACGGTGGAACAGACGCCGATCGATGCACACGCGCATGTCGCCCTGGATCACCACGCTCAACTGTTTGTCGTGCAGGACCGGCTCCAGGTATTCCACGGTCTTCGACGCTTCCTCGTAAAGCGAGACATCGCTCAGCTCGGTTGCCCGCTGGCCGCTTTCGGCGCCCGCCAGGAACAGCATGTCGTTGACGATGGTGCCCATTCGTTCCAGTTCTTCGAGATTGGACTGCAACAGGTCCTGAAGCTCATTCACGTCCCGCCCGTGGGCCAATGCGACCTGGGTCTGCCCGATCAGGTTGGTCAGCGGCGTTCGCAGCTCATGGGCCACATTGGCGTTGAACCCTTCGAGCTGGCACCAGGCGGCTTCCTGGCGCGCCAGGGCGCCGTTGAACGACACCGCCAGCTCCTGCAATTCGCCAGGCAGCGCCTGCGTGTCGAGTCGCTGCTTCGAATCCCCCGGCGGCAGGCTGTTGGCCTGCCGGCTCAGGCGCCGGACCGGGCCCAGGCCAAAACGCGCGATCCAATAGCCGAGCAGCGCCACCAGCACGACCCCCAGCGCAGAAGTCAGGATCAATATCCGCGTGAAATCATCCAGTGTCTTCATGAACGGCGTCGAATCCAATCCCACGATAAAACGCAATTCCGGACGGCTGCCCATGGCCGCAATGGTCTCGACCATCAGCACCATCGGGCGGTCCCGGTCGGGCAGATCGAGGGTGGCGAAACCATCCGGGCGCTTCGACCAGTCCAGGCCGTCCGGCATCGGCCCGCCATAACTGTAGGCCGGGTCGTCGACCACCACCCAATAACGCACGCGCTCATCCGCGGGCGTCAGGCCATCGAGCTTTTGTCGCAAGCCGACCCAGAACGCCGGCGAATCGTATTTGGCGAGCACCGGATCGAGCACCGAATGGCGCAGGATCAGCTCGTTCTGCATCTGCTCGTCGAGCGACTGCTTCAACGAACAGCGCAACAGCGTCGCACTGACCGCGGTGATCAGTGTGACTGCAAGCGCGAACATCAACGCCAGTCGCTTGGCTATGGATCCCTTCATCACGCTGTACCCGCTTGCCTGTCACTGAGTTCACGGCTCTCCAGCACATAACCCATGCCGCGCACGGTATGCAACAACTTGCGCGGATACGGCGCATCCACCTTGGCCCGCACCCGCTTGATCGCGACCTCGACCACATTGGCGTCGCTATCGAAATTCATGTCCCAGACCTGCTCGGCAATCATCAACTTGGAGAGAATCTCACCCTGGTGTCGCGCCAGCAGGCTCAACAGGCAGAACTCCTTGGCGGTCAGGTCCAGGCGCAGCCCGGCCCGGGTAACCTTGCGCGCCTGCAGATCGACCTCCAGGTCGTCGATGCGCAAATGCGTCGGGTCGGCGGCGTCATCGGCACGCCGTCGGATCAATGCCTGGACCCGCGCAACAAGCTCGGCGAAGGAAAACGGTTTGCCCAGGTAGTCGTCAGCACCCTCGCGCAGCCCTCGGACCCGATCATCCACCGTGCCCCTGGCCGACAACATGATCACCGGCGTCTTCTTGTGCAGGCGCAAGCCCTGCAACACGCCGTAGCCGTCCTTGCCCGGCAGCATCACATCCAGGATCACCACGTCGTAATCCATTTCCAACGCGTAATGCAGGCCATCGATACCATTGGTCGCGACATCGACAATGTAGCCAAGCTCGCTCAAGCCACGATGGACATAGGAAGACGTTTTTTCTTCGTCCTCGACGATGAGCAACCGCATCGGATATTTCCTCCAGCAAAGGGGTGCGCTGTACAGGCGCTCATGCATGTTTCAAGCGGCCCGGGCAGACCGGTACAGCGTCCAGCAGAGTATCGGGCCGAAGGTGTCCGCAGCCTGACCGCTTCCTGACATTCCTGTCAGAATTGGCGCGGCCGTGCCGGCAGTCCGACTTATGGCCGCCCCTCGAAATTGACCATCCAGGCGACCCCGAAACGGTCTTCGAACATCGCAAAGCGCTCCGCCCAGAAAGTCTTGCCCAAGGGCATCTGCACGCTGCCGCCGGCACTCAGGCCATTGAACAGCCGCTCGGCCTCCTCCGCGCTGTCGACATTGAGAGACACCGACACGCCTTGCGGCTTGCTGAACGGTTGGCCGGGCGCGCAGTCGGAAGCCATCAGGCTGAAGCCGCCCACGGTCAGGCAGGTGTGCATGATCAGATTGGGGTCCTTGGGCATGCCGACGTCCTCGGGCGCCTCGGCAAAGGACATGGAAAAAAGCTCGCCGCCCAGCACGTCCTGGTACAACGCGAAGGCTTCCTTGCAGCGGCCGTTGAAGGTCAGGTAGGGAATGATTTTCATGCTCTGCTCTCCTGTCTGCGGTTTCACGATTGATCGGATATCTGCGCTCGCAAACGTTCTTCCTGCTCGCGCAACTCGGTGGTAAAAGACTCGCCGAAATCCTCAGCCTCGAAGATCTGGCGAATTTCAATCTCACTGTCGCTGACCATAGGGTTGGGGCAGCGCTTGACCCAGTCGACAGCTTCCTGCAACGACTGGACCTGGAAGATCCAGAAGCCGGCGATCAATTCCCCTGTTTGGGCAAACGGGCCCTGGACGACGGTCCGGTTGTTTCCGGCAAACTGTACGCGAACACCCTTGGCACTGGGATGCAGGCCTTCACCGGCGAGCATCACCCCGGCCTTGACCAGTTCTTCATTGTAGGCGCCCATGGCGGTCAGCAGCTGCGCGCTGGGCATTTCTCCGGCTTCGGATTCGGGACTGGCTTTGACGATCACCATAAATCGCATGCTCATAGCTCCTCAGAGTAGATGGATCAAGCCGTCCGTGTGGCGGCTCTGCAGGTTAATCGAATGGCGATGACGCAAATCGACAACCCGAGGCGATTTTTTTGAACCATCGCGTGTAGGGCGTCCAGTTACTCACGATTCGTGAAGAAAGCTTTCACGGGCCGTACCTTCGTACCACAGCGCGCTCGCCCTAGAATGGGAGCAACAACCAAAAGGAGTTTCGAGCGATGTTTGCCTCATTTGAATCGGGTCGATGCCACGTCAACGGTATCACCGTCAACTACCGCAAAGGCGGCAGTGGCCAAGGTTTGCTACTGCTTCACGGGCACCCTCAGACTCACGTGATGTGGCACAAGATCGCCGAGCCGCTGGCGCAACATTTCACCGTGGTGGCGGCGGATCTTCGGGGCTACGGCGACAGCGAAAAACCGCCGGGCGACGCGCAGCACCTGGCCTACTCCAAACGGCAGATGGCGCTGGACGGGGTGGAGCTGATGCGCGAACTGGGATTCATAAAGTTTGACGTGTTGGCTCACGACAGGGGCGCACGAGTGGCCTGTCGGATGGCGATGGATCACCCGGACGCAGTAAAACGCTTGATCGTTCTGGATATTGCTCCGACGCTGGCGATGTACGAGCAGACCAATGAAGCTTTCGCCCGCGCCTATTGGCACTGGTTCTTTCTGATTCGCCCAGCCCCTTTTCCCGAGACGCTCATTGAAGCGGATCCGCAGTTGTATCTGCGCAGCGTCATGGGGGCTCGCAGCGCGGGCATGGCGCCCTTCACCGAAGCGGCATTGGCCGAGTATCTGCGTTGCCTGAGACTACCGGGGGCAGCCCATGGTCTGTGTGAAGACTACCGGGCCAGTGCCAGTATCGATCTGGAGCACGACAAGAGCGACCTGCAAGCCGGCAGGAAACTCTCACTGCCGTTACTCGCCCTATGGGGAGCTGACGGCGTTGTGGGCCGCTGCTTCGATCCGCTTGGCGAATGGCAAAAGGTTGCCGGCGACGTCCGGGGAAAAGCCCTGCCGTCGGGGCATTACATTGCAGAGGAAGCGCCAGGGCTTCTGATTGACGAGGTGCTCGGGTTCCTGCTCCCACCGGTCCCCGGCGCCAGGTGATTTCACGCGGCGAAACTTCCTCGGCATCAATTACGAACATTTCCAGAGGCTGAAAATTCACGCTCCAGCGTCTATGGTAGATACTTGCAACGGCGGCCATCGTCCAATAACAAGATCGCTGTGAAGGCCCTTCGCGGGCCTCACGCCTGATGGAGCAATTCATGACCCTGCATGACACGCAGACGATCCCCGGCGAACTCGCGGCGTTCGTCAACGACCACTTTTCCGGGCGCGGCCTCAGGCCGGACGGGGTCATTGCGCAATCCTGGTACCGCAGCGTCGTGGAGCACCGGCTCGATCCTGGCGCGCCGAGCCGCAAGAATATCCTGAGCGCCGACGCCATACGGCGTCATCAGGAACAGCACCAGCAATATCTTTCCATCGCCAGCCAGGGCGTCAGCGGCCTGGCCCAGCGCGTGGTGCCAGCCGGTTTTGCCGTACTGCTGAGCGACGAGCATGGCATCACCCTGGATTCCCGGCTCCCCAGCCAGCACGACATCTACACCCGATCGGGGCTGGTAGTGGGCGCGCAGTGGGACGAGTCGGTGGTGGGCACCAACGGTATCGGTACCACCCTGGCGGCGGCGCAGCCGTTGATCATTCATCGTGAGGAGCACTTCCTGGCATCGAATTTCAGCCTGAGTTGCTCGGTGGCGCCGATCTTCGATGCCCAAGGCTTGTTACGCGGCTGCCTGAATGCGACCTGCATGAACAACGAGGGCCCTCGGGAAAGCCAGTACCTCACGCTGCAACTGGTGATCATGTATGCGCGGCTGATCGAGAACGCAGACTTTCGCCAGCGCTATCGCGACCGCTTGACCCTGTCCCTCAAACCCATCGATGAAATTGCCGATCTGGCCAACGAGCAACTGCTCGCGCTCGATGAAAGTGGTCGCGTCATCGGCGCCAACCGTGCCGCGTTTGTCGCGCTGGAGCTGGCAGATCAGCCGGCACTGCTCGGCACGCTCATCGACAGCCTGCTCCCGACTACGGTGGACGAACTGCTCCGGCTCACCAATGGCGGCGCCCAGGGTGTGCGCTTGCGCCGTCGTCAGGATGAAGCATTGCTGGACGTCGGCCTGCGTATCCCTTCCGAACGGCACCGCCCGCTGCCCGTCGCCCGCCCGGCCCCTGAGGCTCACCCGGATCTGCAGCAACTCGCCGGTCTCGACGCCCGGCTGCAACAGAACGTGCGACGCGTGCGCAAGGTGATCGACAACGGCATCCCGATCCTGATTACCGGCGAGACCGGCACCGGCAAGGAGGCCTTTGCCCGTGCCATCCACCAGGCCAGCCAACGTCGCGCCGGGCCTTTCGTGGCATTGAACTGCGCGGCGATTCCGGAAACGTTGATCGAGAGCGAGCTGTTCGGCTATCGCGCCGGCAGTTTCACCGGCGCCAACCGCAAAGGCATGAAAGGCAAACTGGAGCTGGCAAACGGCGGAACCCTGTTCCTTGATGAGATCGGCGACATGCCCGCCCATTTGCAGACCCGTTTGCTGCGGGTGCTGGCGGAGCGTGAAATCTCGCCTCTGGGGGCCGAGGTGCAGGTGACCCTGGATGTCCAGGTGATTTCGGCTACACACCAGGACCTGCAGGCGATGATCGGCGACAAGCGCTTTCGCGAAGACCTGTTCTATCGCCTCGCCGGCATGAACCTGGCGCTGCCGGCCTTGCGCGAACGCAGTGACCGGGCCGAGCTGATCGACAAATTGCTCGCCGCCCAACCTGGCGCCCGCGGGTTACGGCTGAACGCCGATGCGCGCCAATGCCTGATCGACTACCCGTGGCCCGGCAACATCCGCCAGTTGCTCAATAGCCTGCGCTACTCGGTGGCCCTGGCGGAAGACGGCGTGATCGACCTGGATTGCCTGCCCGGCGAATTACTCTCACCGCAAGCGCTGCGATTGCCTGGCAGCACCCAACCGTCGACCAGCAACCTGGGTGAACAACTCGGGAGCGAAGAGGCCCGTCAACTGCTGGGCACCTTGCGTCGGCTGCGCTGGAACATCAGCGCCGCCGCCACCGAACTCGGCGTTTCGCGCTCGACGCTGTACCGCAAGATGAAAAAGCACGGCGTCGTCGCGCCTAACGATCAGCCCTGACGCTACTGGAAGGCTTTCGACAGCCCCGTGGTGAGGGAGCTTGCTCCCGCTCGGCTGCGAAGCAGTCGTAAACCAGCGGCTGCGGTGCATCTGATGCTCCGCGTTTCGCCAGGTTTGGGGTCGCTTCGCAACCCAGCGGGAGCAAGCTCCCTCGCCACGGAAGCCCGTTTTCGCTCGGGCAGCATCAGGCGGGGAGCCGACATTTTTCCAAGCACAGGTGATGATCAGATTTGGATGTAAACCACATGAGTATGGGTGTACTCATACAAACCGTGCTTGCCATCCGCGCCGCCGCCACCGAACTCGGCGTTTCGCGCTCGACGCTGTACCGCAAGATGAAAAAGCACGGCGTCGTCGCGCCTAACGATCAGCCCTGACGCTACTCGAAGGCTTTCGACAGCCCCGTGGCGAGGGAGCTTGCTCCCGCTCGGCTGCGAAGCAGTCGTAAACCAGCGGCTGCGGTGCATCTGATGCTCGGCGTTTCGCCAGGTTTGGGGTCGCTTCGCAACCCAGCGGGAGCAAGCTCCCTCGCCACGGGATCCCGGTTTCCCTTTGACCGCATCAGGCGGGGAGCCGGCATTTTTCCAAGCACAGGTGATGATCAGATTTGGATGTAAACCACATGAGTATGGGTGTACTCATACAAACCGTGCTTGCCATCCGCGCCGCCGCAACCGAACTCGGCGTTTCGCGCTCGACGCTGTACCGCAAGATGAAAACGCACGGCGTCGTCGCGCCCAACGATCAGCCCTGATGCTACTCGAAGGCTTTCGACAGCCCCGTGGCGAGGGAGCTTGCTCCCGCTCGGCTGCGAAGCAGTCGTAAACCAGCGGCTGCGGTGCATCTGATGCTCCGCGTTTCGCCAGGTTTGGGGTCGCTTCGCAACCCAGCGGGAGCAAGCTCCCTCGCCACGGGATCGCCGTTTTCCCTCGGACAGCATCAGACGGGGAGCCGGCATTTTCCCAAGCACAGGTGATCAGATTTGGATGTAAACCACATGAGTATGGGTGTACTCATACAAACCTTGCTTGCCATCCGCGCCGCCGCAACCGAACTCGGCGTTTCGCGCTCGACGCTGTACCGCAAGATGAAAACGCACGGCGTCGTCGCGCCCAACGATCAGCCCTGATGCTACTCGAAGGCTTTCGACAGCCCCGTGGCGAGGGAGCTTGCTCCCGCTCGGCTGCGAAGCAGTCGTAAACCAGCGGCTGCGGTGCATCTGATGCTCCGCGTTTCGCCAGGTTTGGGGTCGCTTCGCAACCCAGCGGGAGCAAGCTCCCTCGCCACGGGATCCCGGTTTCCCTTTGACAACATCAGGCGGGGAGCCGGCATTTTTCCAAGCACAGGTGATGATCAGATTTGGATGTAAACCACATGAGTATGGGTGTACTCATACAAACCGTGCTTGCCATCCGCGCCGCCGATACCGGATTTGCGCGCCCCCGCATGAAAACCCTGCATCGCTTCGAAATTCTCCCGGTTGATGTAGGTTTCGCCGAAATCCAGTTCATGGCTGGCGCGCATGGCCGCGCTCAGGCTGCGGGTATAGATCGATGAGGTCAGGCCGTATTCACTGTCGTTGGCCAGGGCGATGGCTTCGTCCAGGTCATCGACAATCTGGATCGGCAACACCGGGCCGAAAATCTCCTCGCGCATGATCGCCATGTCGCCGCCACACCCGGCCAGCACCGTCGGCTGATAATGAAAGCCCTGGCCCTTGTCGGCCACCGCGCCGCCGGTGACCACTTCGGCCCCCTGCCCCGTGGCGGTCCGGACCATTTGTGCGACCTTGTCCAGCGCCGCCTGGTTGATCAGCGGGCCCATGTCCAGATTGTCTTCGGCCAGCGGGTCGCCGTAGCGGGTCGCGGCCATCGACGCGGCGATCTGCTCGATGAATTGATCCGCAACCTTGCGTTCGACGTACACCCGCTCGGCGCAATTGCAGACTTGCCCGCTGTTGATCACCCGCGACGCGGTGACCGCCTTGACCGCCAGCGCCAGGTCGGCGTCCGCCAGCACGATCGCCGGGGCCTTGCCGCCCAGTTCCAGGTTGAGCTTGGTGATGTTCGGCGCCGCTGCGGCCATGATTCGCGAGCCGGTGCCGACGCTGCCGGTGAAGCTGATCAGGTCGATGCCGGCATGGCTGGTCAGGTCATGTCCCACGGTTGCGCCGGTGCCGCTGACCACGTTGAACACGCCTGCCGGCAAGTCGGTCTCGGCGACCAGGCGGGCGAACTCGAAGCAGTTGATCGGGGTTTCTTCGCTGGGCTTGATCACAATGGTATTGCCGGTCACCAGCGCAGGCGCCATCTTGCGTGCGATCAGGAAGAACGGGAAGTTCCACGGCAGGATGCCGGCCACCACACCCAGGGGTTTGCGCAACAGGAAGATGCTTTCGCCGGCGCGATCGCTGGTCAGCACCTCGCCTTCAAGGCGCCGCGCCCATTCCGCCATGTAATCCAGATAGTCGGCGGTGAAGTTGACCTCCACCCGCGCCAGCCCCAGCACCTTGCCCTGTTCGGCGGTGATGATATGGGCGAGGCGCTCGGCGTTGTCGCGCACTTTGCTGGCGATCTTGCGCAGGTAACCAGCGCGTTCGATGGCCGGGCGGGCCGCCCAGCCTTTCTGCGCCTTGCGCGCCGCGGCAACGGCCGCTTCAACCTGTTCGCCGCTGGCTTGCGGCACCCGCGCCAGCAAGCGTCCGTTGGCCGGGTTGTGCACGTCGATGCTCGGTTCGCTGGGGACAAAGGCGTTGGCGATGAAGTTCTGGTAATCGATGATCTCGGTCATGGGTCTGCTCTCGCGGTCAGTGTCGAAAGCGATGCAGAGGCGCACCGGCCCCTGCGTCGCGGGCGTTCATTTGGCGCTGAAGGTTTTCCAGACGCCGCCTTCCTGCTGCAGATCGTGGGCGCGCTTGATCAGGTATTGATGAATCTGCTCGACCTGTTCCGGCGTGAAGGCATCGGCAAAGGACGGCATGCCGTCAGGTACTCGGCCGCCATAAAGAATGCCGAGGAACATCTGGTGTTTTTCGCTGGTCAGCTTGCGCAGGTCCGGCAGCACGCCACCGCTGACGGCATGGATGCCGTGGCACTGCGAGCAGTAGCCGTCATAGAGCTTGCCGCCGGCGTCCACCGCCGCCATGTCAGCGGTCAGCGGCGGCGGTTTCGGCGTGTCGGCAAGCGGCGCCGGCTCGTTGAGTTTCGCGGTGCCGCCCAGTTTGTAAGTCAGCACCTGGGAGAACGGCCGCACCCCGGCGCGCAGGGACAAAGCCCCGGCAAACGTCGAGAAGGCTCCGCCCCAGCCGGCCATGAAGGTGACGTATTGCTCACCGTCCACGCTGTAGGTAATCGGCGCGGCCATGACGCCACTGGCCGCCGGCTGCTCCCAGAGCTTCTTGCCGGTGTCGGCGGCGTAGGCGATCACCCGGCCATCGGCGCTGCCCTCGAACACCAGGTTGCCGGCGGTGCTCAAGGTGCCGCCGTTGAAGATCGTCACATAAGGCACTTCCCAGGCCGGTTGCTGCTTGACCGGATCCCAGGCAATCAGTTTGCCCGACCAGCCCTTGGCCATTTCCAGCAGCCCGTCGGCATCCTCCGGCATCATCCCGGTGCGCAGGCCCAACTGGTACATGCTCTTGAACGGGTTGCGCTTCGGCGCCTCGGGGATGTGCTCGTAGTAGGCCGACATGATGTGCGCCGGGATATACACCAGGCCCGTGTTCGGGTTGTAGGACATCGGCTGCCAGTCGTGGGCGCCCCAGAACGCCGGTGTTACCAGTTTGCGCTTGCCATCCTTCCAGTACGCAGCGTTCTCGTCGTCGACGATTGGCCGGCCGGTCTTCATGTCCATGCCCTTGGTCCAGCTTTGCGGCACGATCCCCTTGGCCGACAGCAGCTCACCCGTGGCGCGGTCGATCACGTAGAAAAAACCGTTCTTCGGCGCCTGCATCAGGACCTTGCGCGGCTTTCCATTGATCGGCAGTTCCGCCAGGATCATGTGCTGGGTGGCGGTGTAGTCCCAGGCGTCTCCTGGCGTGGTCTGGTAGTGCCAGGCGTACTCGCCGGTGTCGGCATTGACCGCGACGATGGATGACAGGAACAGGTTGTCACCCTTGGCCTGGCTACGCCATTTCGGGTCCCACAGCGAGCCATTGCCCACCCCGATGTACAGCAGGTTCAAGTCCGGGTCGAAAGCGAAAGAGTCCCAGGCCGTACCGCCCCCGCCCTGGGCCACATAGGCATCGCCGTGCCAGGTCTTGGCGGCGATCGCCATGGCCTTGTCTTCCGGCGGCAGCTTGGGGTCACCCGGTACCGTGAAGAAACGCCAGGCCTGCTTGCCGGTTTCAGCGTCGTAGGCCGTGACGTAACCGCGTACGCCGAACTCGGCGCCGCCGTTGCCGATCACCACTTTGCCGTTGACCACCCGCGGGGCCCCGGTGATGGTGTAGCTGCGCGAGTGGTCGGCGCGGGTGTCCACCGACCAGGCGCGCTGGCCAGTCTTGGCATCGATCGCCTCCAGGCGCCCGTCGAGCACACCCACGTAGACCTTGCCCTTCCATACCGCGACACCCCGGTTGACCGCATCGCAACAGGCCTCGCCGGCGCGGTTGCGGTCAGACTTGGGGTCGTACTTCCAGATCAGCTTGCCGTCGCGCGCATCCAGGGCGTAGACCACGGAGAACGGACCGGTGGTGTACATCACGCCATCGACCACGATCGGCGTGGCCTCGACACCGCGGTCCAGGTCGAGCTTGTAGCTCCACGCGAGGCCCAGCTGGCCAACGTTCTGGTCGCTGATTTTGTTCAGGGGGCTGTAGCGCTGCTCGTCGTAGGTCCGGCCGGTGCTCATCCAGTTACCCGGCTCCCGGTCGGCGGCAATGATGCGCTTGCCATCGACATTCGCCGGCATGTCCTGCGCCCAGCCTGGGGCGGCATTGAGGGTAAGCGCCAGCACGATAAATAACGTCTTGAGGGGAACGCGCAGGGACGCGTTCGCAGAAGCAGTAGGCACGGCGAGGCCAATCTGTGTCATGGGAGACTCCTGGTTCTTATTAGTAGCGAAGCCATTGCGCTGCGCACCAGAAGAAGAGCAACCCCCATGCCACCGTTATGAATATCGCTGCAACCCCCGCAGTACGCGGCCCTCGTCCCTGGCCGCCAATTGCGTCCGCGTGCGACAGCTGTCGCATTGGCCGCGACAGTTGTGCCGGACCTGACACAGCAAAAGTCGACACTCGACGCGGTGGAATATGACTGGCTCGAAGCGCACACCGGCCCAGAAACTGGTCGAAGTGCGCGGACCTGCTATCTTGAAATACACACCTGTGTAGTTGCGATTCCATATGTATTCAGGTTGTGCAGGGAGTTATGAAAGCAATGGATCTGCGCGCTATCGATGAATCGGCCAAATCTTCCTTTTGCGGCGAGTGCGATGTGATCGTCGTCAATTACAACGCCGGTGAGCTTCTGCTGGCGTGTGTAGCGTCGGCGTTTGCCGCCGGCGCTTCCAGAGTGATCGTGGTGGATAACAATTCCCACGATGACAGCCTGGCGAGGCTGGAGCGTACCCACGCCGGCGACGACAAGCTTGAAATCGTGCGCAATGCCGCCAACCTCGGCTTCGCGGTGGCGTGCAACCAGGGTGCCCGCCTGTCGGAAGCCACCAATTTGTTTTTCTTGAACCCGGACGCCGTGCTGGAAGCCAATGCCATGGACCGTTTGCTCCTGGCACTGCGCAGCTCGCCCAAGATCGGCATGGTCGGAGGGTTCCTGTGCAACCCGGACGGCAGCGAGCAAGCCGGTGGGCGCCGGGTGTTCCCCACGCCCCGGCGCGCCTTCATGCGGGCTTTCGGACTTTCACGGCTCTCGATGTTTTTCCCATCGGTTCTGTCTGATTTCCTATTGCACAAGGAGCCGCTACCCAGCACGCCCACTGTGGTTGAAGCCATCTCCGGAGCCTGCATGCTGGTCAAGCGCGAAGCCATCGAGAGCGTCGGGTTGTGGGACGAAGAGTACTTCCTGCACTGCGAGGACCTGGATTGGTGCATGCGCTTCCATCAAGCCGGCTGGAGCGTTCTGTTCGTGCCTGATGCTCAGGTGAAGCATGTGTTCGGAGGCTGCAGTCGGCATCGCCCGTATTTCGTCGAATGGCACAAACACTTGGGTTTCCTGCGCTTCTATCGCAAATTTTTCCGCCGCAAATACCCCGCCATCCTATGGATCAGCGTGGTGATCGGAGTCTGGTTTCGATTCAGCCTGATGGTCCTTCGCCACGCGACGAGCCGATTTAAAAATGCAAGCAACCTATGACAACAGACTTCAATTTGCGGGTAGGCATACTGGGCGGTTCCAGTTTCCTGGGCCGACGCGTCCTGCCATTGCTGGTACGAAACGGCCACCTGACAAGCGCCTTCACCCGAAACCTGTCCAAGGTTTCGTCCTGCCCGGGAGTGACCTGGCGAGAGGCTGACGACTGGCAGGGACTGACGCTGGACACACTGCTGTCCTTTGCTCCCATCTGGGTGTTGTCCGACTATCTGGAGCGCCTTGCCAGCACCCAGGTCAAACGCGTTGTCGTCCTGTCTTCCACCAGCCGTTTTGCCAAGCACGCATCGCCCGACCCTCGGGAAAGAGACGTGGCGCAACGCTTGATACGTGCAGAAGAACAACTTGAGCAGTGGGCGACCGAACGGCAGATCGAATGGGTGATCCTGCGACCGACCCTGATCTATGGCTTTGGTGGCGACAAGAATATTTCGGAAATCGCTCGTTTCATCCAGCGCTTTGGATTTTTCCCACTGATCGGTGGCGGCACCGGGTTGCGCCAGCCAGTGCATGGTGATGATGTTATCCAGGCTTGCCTATCGGCCATGAACATGCCTGACTTGGCCAGTGCTGGCTACAACCTGTCGGGGGGAGAAACCGTGCCGTATCACACCATGGTGCGACGCATCTTCCAGGCCATGGGACGCCCGGTTCGAACAGTGCCCCTCCCAGCCAAGGCATTGGGTTGGGGCGTTTCGATCATGCGCTGCCTGCCACGCTACCGGCACCTTTCCAGCGCGCTGGTGGCCCGGATGAACCAGGACCTGGTGTTCGACCACTCGCAGGCCAGTCAACAGTTTGGCTTTGCCCCCAAGGCGTTTCAGCTGCTGGATGAGGATTTGCCTGGACGCTGAAACGGCTTTGGCGATAGGTAGGATGTTTTGTGCCTGCCTGCCGAAAATCCAATGTGGGAGCGAGCCTGCTCGCGAAGGCAGAGTGTCAATCAACGAAGATATTGGATGGGCCGGCCATTTCGCGAGCAAGCTCGCTCCCACAGGGGATCTGCGGCGTAGATGCATTTTGCGGCTGCCGAAAATCCAATATGGGAGCGAGCTTGCTCGCGATGGCGGAGTGTCAATCAACGAAGATATTGGATGGGCCGGCCATTTCGCGAGCAGGCTCGCTCCCACAGGGGACCTGCGGCGTAGATGCATTTAGCGGCTGCCGAAAATCCAATGTGGGAGCGAGCCTGCTCGCGATGGCGGAGTGTCAATCAACGAAGATATTGGATGGGCCGGCCATTTCGCGAGCAGGCTCGCTCCCACAGGGGACCTGCGGCGTAGATGCATTTAGCGGCTGCCGAAAATCCAATGTGGGAGCGAGCCTGCTCGCGATGGCGGAGTGTCAATCAACGAAGATATTGGATGGGCCGGCCATTTCGCGAGCAGGCTCGCTCCCACAGGGGACCTGCGGCGTAGATGCATTTTGCGGCTGCCAAAAATCCAATGTGGGAGCGAGCTTGCTCGCGATGGCAGAGTGTCAATCAACGAAGATATTGGATGGGCCGGCCATTTCGCGAGCAGGCTCGCTCCCACAAAGGGGCTGCGGCGTAGATGCATTTTGCGGCTGCCAAAAATCCAACGTGGGAGCGAGCTTGCTCGCGATGGCGGAGTGTCAATCAACGAAGATATTGGATGGGCCGGCCATTTCGCGAGCAGGCTCGCTCCCACAGGGATCTGCTGCGTAGATGCATTTTGCGGCTGCCAAAAAATCCAATGTGGGAGCGAGCCTGCTCGCGAAGGCGGAGTTACTGTCAACGAGGATGCCGAGGGGTGACCTTATCGCGCCCTACCCCTCCGCGCCGGGCTCGTCGCGATGTACGTGGGCTTGCCACGCCCCCCATTTGCTTTCGAAGTACGCCTGGTTTTTGCCCCAGAGGGCCTGGTATTCGCCGCTGGCGATCAGCTTGCTGAACGAGGCCTGCCCGTAGTGATGGATAAACGCATCTTCAGCGCAGACCGTGCGGTAGCCGGCAGCCTGGACACGACGGCTGTAGTCGTCATCTTCGAACAACCCGATACCGAACGTTTCATCTAGATACCCCACCTCATCGAAGGTAGTTCGACGAAAGGCGACACAAAACATCGCGAGCATGGAAATATCGAACGACTGCCCCTTACGGGCTTCGGTGTAGTGGTCTGCAAACGCCTGCATCCGTTGGATGTCGGTATAGGAAATCTCGATCTTCGCTTCGTTTCCTACCGCATTCGTGACCGGCCCGACCAGGCCGATGCTCGGATCACGCAAATGCCTGACCAGCGGATCGAGCCAACCGCCCGGCACCACCGTGTCGTTATTTAGCAGTAGCAGGACGTCACCGTCGGCTTCTCGTAAACCCTGGTTGTTCGCCGCAGCGAAGCCCCGGTTGTCCGGGTTGAGGATGATCTTCGTGAACGGTACCTCACGGCCCAGGCGTTCAAGATAATCTTGCGTACCATCGTCCGAGCCGTTGTCGACGACAATCAGTTGGTAATTGGGCCAGGTGGTATTACGCAGAACACTGTTTACACATTGAATCGTCAGATTGAGGTTGTTGTACGTCACGATCACGATGGAGACTTTCTCGTACAGCCCGACGATGGCAAGTTGCATGCTATCAAATCGATCCTTCCAATCGTTGGCCCGAGCGAGCTCCACACGCCGCTTGTAAAGGGCCAGATCGCGCTCGGCCAGGGCACGCTCGATCTGCTCGATGAACTCATCGACTCCGGTTGCGAAGTACAGCAGGTCCTTGTAGATGGCGATCTCCGCCAGCGGCGTGGAGATAACCGGTTTGCCGGCGCTGATGTACTCGTAGAACTTCACCGGATCGACCGCATGGGTCACGTTGTAAAGCCTGAAGGGAATCAGGCACGCGTCGAAATGATCCAGGTACAGCGGCATCTCGGTGTACGGCTTGCGGCCCAACAACCGCACATTGGGCTTGTGCTCGAGCCCCGCCAGGTCCTCGACGAAAATATCCCCCACCAGGATGAAATTCCACGTCGGTCGCAAGTCCGCCAACGCCGCTAGCAGTGGATAATCGAGCCATTCAGCCAAGGCGCCGTAATAGCCAATCACCGGGCCGACCAGCCCGCTCAGCACATCGTTGGTAAAACAGTGCTGGTGGAAAAAAGCAAAATCCACAGCGTTTCGCACCAGCACGCAGCGAGGGTTATGGGCGCACCATTTCTGGTAAAGCAACGCCGCGGAAACGGTCACCAGATCAGCCTGGGCAATCAGCGTCTTTTCCTCGCTCAGCAGCTGTTCGCCGATGTTCGGAAAACCATCCCAGTCGTCCATGCAGTCATAGTGAATGCGCCAGCCATGCAGCGCGCGCAGGCTGAGTACCACGGGGCTCCAGTAGGCAATATGCACCACCGAGAGGGCGGTTCTGATCTGCATGTCGGTGACCAATGCAGCAATCGCGCGCAGCAACGCCTGATGGTTCTCAGGCGTCACTATCTTTTCGTAATAGGCCATTTGCACATCGCGATGCAGCGCCACCTCGAAAAGATTGGACGCCACTGAGGTCACTCGATAAAGCTGTCCCTGCTCCGGCACACTGGATGGAACGATATAAAACACCCGATAACCATTGCTCGCGAACTGGCTCATCAACTGCTGCGGTCGCTGGAAGCGCGCGGCCCAGTCGATATTGGCGAAGCAGAGAATATCCAGCTGCCCTCTGGTGGCGAAATCCGCTTGTACCTCAACGTTCGGCAACGGTTCCGGCGCTGCCGGGTAGACGATTGCCGGGGCCGTTTCAGGAAATTCCCGGGTCGCGGCAAACCCATAACGCAGCACCCGGAACAGCGTACGCAGTGGCCGGGTGAAACGCCACGAACGGGTGTTCTGCAGGAAGTCGACTTTCGCCAGCGCGGTATCGCGCTCATTGACGGCCGCATCTCGCTGAGCCAAGGCGGCGTCCCGGTCGATCAAGGTGCTGTCGGGCTTAAGCATGCGGGTACCGATGCAGCGGCGTGCTGTCATCCGGCGGCCACATGGAACTGCGCGAGCCCGGCCGGTAGAACGTTGCGGTCAGGCTACGACGGGAAGAATGGCAGCCACTGACTACGGGCGTGACGGCATGCCAGGAATTATCCGAGCGCACCAGGATCGCCGAATTACCCACCAGGGGCTCGATCTCGGCCGCCACTGCGCTGGGATCGTTGCGGTGCAGGATGTTCAGGCAACCGCCGTCGTTGCGGTCCCAGGACTCATTGAAATAGAGGATATGGGTGACCAGTTTATCGGGCAGGTCCGGATGGGCGCCCAGGCTCGCACCCGGACCATAATGAAAGACATTGACCTCCATCGGCACGCTGCGCAGATCGATCCCAGTCATGTGCGACATGGCTTCGCGATAACCAGCCGAGCCAAGATCCCGAGCCAGCCGCAACCATGCCTCGCTCAATTCCTGCGCATGAGCGATGGTATCGTCGCCCATGCCCAACAAGGCTCGTGCCTCGTAGTCATAGTTTTTTTCACCGCCATAACCACTCACCGTCTTGAAGTGATCATGAGGAAAAGACGCTGTCAACGCGGCGGCATCCTCGGCCGAGTAAAGGTTGCCGATTTCAGCCCATGAGAACGGCTGATCCTTTAGCGCCGCTGGCGTGAGACGAGAGAGATCTAGCATTGTCGGTTCTTGTTCGCTGTCAGGTTTCTGATACCACGGGCGATGGAACGCAGTGGCGCGGTCATTCGGAATGAATTGGAGTTCTGCAGCTCACGCATCCTGGCATCGCTGCGAGCCAGTTGCTCACGGAGCTGGATGATCCGTTGCTGTTGGGCAAGCTCCCGTGCTGCCAGATCCTGCGCGGGTTCGTTGATCTGCGGCACAGGCATGACCGGACTCACCGGCGACTCAGCTGGCACTGGGTCGTACGTCTCGGCCGCGGCTTCGAGCAGATTGGGCAAGTGCTGTAGAAAAGCCCCCAGCACCGGCTGCGACGCCGTTTTACCTTGGCGAATGATCTCAGCGACCCGGTCCCAATGCTCCACCAACTGATCCGCCGCCGCACGCGCCAAGGGCGATGGCTGAGTCTTGCCCACGCGGGCGAGGAACCATTGCGGATCGACCGTCGCGACGTTCGGCAACGCATGCAGCGTGTCGAACCCAGCCAGCGCCGTGTACTTGCCCGTGGTCAGGTCCGCCGAGCAAAACACCGGCACGCCAAACGCCAGGGCGGTGATCGCCAGGTGATAGCTATGGCCGATCACCGCTTGGGCCTGGCTGAGAATTTCGGCCATGAGCAACGGCTCCGGCCAGAACGGCAAGGTGATGGATCCGGGCAGCCGACCGGCAATCACTGACGGATCGTCACCCAGGACCGGTCCAATCGGCACCACCACGAACTGGTAGCCCAGGAACGCCTCGGGGTGGTCTTCGAACAATTTTACAAAGGACTCCACCACATGGATGGCGTGGATCACGATGTAGGCCCCGGTCAGCCCGGCATGCTCGCGCAGCCGAACAAACTCGGCCGAGGGCCGTTGCTCATCAATCAGGCGCGGCAAGCCGAACGCGGTGTCGGGCAGCACTTCGATCTCGATTTGCTGGCTGAGCGCGCCGAGGGTATCGCGCGACAGGGCATCACGGACGCGCACGTACCGGCTCTGCTCAAGGGCCATCGTCAATAACGGCCTGGCCCAATCGGGGATACTGTTGCAATGCATCCCCGGTGCATTCCACATGACCGGAACCGCATGCTGCAGCGCGATGAGCGCGGGGGTCAGCCAATAACCGGTAGGGTGATGGATGTCCGCAGTGGTCGGACCATAGCCATGGGCAACGACTTTATCGAAACGGATCAGGAAACCACCACCGATCAACACGCCATCCAGGCTTGCCGCTACAGCGGGCAGCTCTGTCAACGACGTCACGGCATAGGGCCATTCGGATGGGCTTTTCCCGTGATAGGAAAACCGCTGCAGATTGACCGAACCCAAGCGCCGGGCCAGCTCTGCCTCGGCGATGATGGGGAACAGCAGGTCACCATAGTTTTCTACGTCGAAGGTGCCGAAGATAGCCACCTGCCACGTGCGCTCATCCAAGTGTTCCGCCAGGTCCTCCTCTGCTTGAATCCCGCAAGTCTTGGGAAGCGACTCGGCCGCTCGCGGGTCGACGCTCTGCAATCCCAGGTCAACCATGCCGAGGAAATGCTTGTGGCTGGGCAACATGTCGAACGCCAAGGGCGCGACTTGCTTCTCGATCAGTTGCGAGGTGTCTTCCGTCGCGCCATGCAACAGCTTGAGCGTGATGTGGTAACGCCCCTCGGCGAGGTTAGCCGGGAAGCGCACCGTAATGGCCGTATGCCGCCAGCCGTTTTCGACCGGGCCCGGTTGCAGGGCAAAGTTGCCCCCGCCGATCACCAGCAGCCTCGCTTCCTGGATAGTGAAGCTGATGTTGGGTTGAGTGATCGACTCATGCAGTAACGCTTCAACACGAATCTCGATGTCGTCGCCGTACAGGTAACTCGAAGAAAGCTGCCGAGTGTTGGTGAAGCAGGCGGCGCTGATGTGTCCCTCCGCGGTTCCAAAGGCCATCCCCTGCTGACCGCCAATAAACGACTTTTGGGTAACCGGTATGACCCCGCCACTGGCCCATCGACGTTGCTCGTCACGCATGTCGAGCAAATGCAGCTCGGCCATTTCATCGGGCGAGCCGCTGGCAACGACGCGGCCTGCGCGCAGATAGATGACCCGGTGGCAAAACCGTTTGACCATGCTCATGTCGTGGGAGACGAACAGCAGCGTGGTGCCTTTGGCAGCCAGTTCTTCCAGGCGGTTCAGGCACTTGAATTGAAAGGATGCATCACCGACGGAGAGGGCCTCGTCGACGATCAGGATCTCCGGTTCCACACAGACCGAAACGGCGAAAGCCAGCCGTACCAGCATCCCGCTGGAATAGATTTTGGTGGGCTGGTCGATGAAGTCGCCAATGTTGGCGAAGGCGATGATGTCATCGAAACGAGCGTCGATTTCCGCGCGACTCAAGCCCAGCACCGCCGCGTTCACATAGACGTTCTCGCGGCCGCTGAACTCCGGATTGAAGCCCGACCCGAGCTCAAGCAACGCCGCAATCCGGCCATGCCCGCGGACGCTGCCCCGGGTCGGCATCAACGTTCCGCAGATCAGTTGCAACAAGGTGGATTTGCCACTGCCGTTACGGCCGATAATGCCGACGGTCTCCCCCCTTGCGATGGTCAGGGAAACATCGTCCAGGGCCCAGAACTCGCGGTAGAAACGCTTCCTGCCGCGCGCCAGCATCTGCAACAGGCGGTCCTTGGGTGCATCGTAGATCTGATAACACTTGCTCAGGTTCTCGGCGCTGATGGCCACTTCAAACGACATCGGCAAAGCCCTTCCATGAGTCACTTCCATTTGCGGCACTACTGAATCATTCCTTCGCTGGGCACTGCCGATGAGTTAAGCACAAAACGGGAAAAAAACTTCGAATGCCCTGAACTTGGCCTACCCTCCATGAGGATGCGATTCACCGAGTTCCGATTTTTTTGTCCTGAGGCCCCAGTACCAATGCAGTCGTTCAGCACTTCCCCTGCCGCCATGATCAAGAGTGTGCTGGTCAATCGAATCCTGATCTACGTGTTGATCCGCAGGGAGATCATCGGTCGTTATAAAGGCTCGATGCTCGGTATCCTATGGTCGTTCTTCACCCCGGCGTTCATGCTGGTGGTCTACACATTCGTGTTCAGCGTGGTCTTCAAGGCCCGCTGGTCGGGTGGCGGCGAGTCCAAGAGCGAATTCGCCCTGGTGCTGTTCGCGGGCTTGCTGGTGTTCAACCTGTTTTCCGAATGCCTGAACCGCGCGCCGGGCCTGGTGCTGGCCAATACCAACTACGTCAAGAAGATCGTCTTCCCACTGGAAACCCTGCCGATGGTGTCGCTCGGCGCGGCGCTGTTCCACATGGCGATCAGCATCCTGGCCTGGCTGCTCTTCTATATCGTCCTGTTCGGAACCCCTCCGGCAACCGCCCTTCTGCTGCCATTGGTACTGTTTCCGTTGGTGTTGTTGACGCTGGGTATTTCCTGGTTCCTCGCCTCGATAAGCGTATACCTGCGCGATATCGGCCAGTTCATTGGCATTGTCATCACGGCGATGCTCTTTCTCTCGCCGATTTTCTATCCCCTTTCGATACTTCCACAAAGCTATCAGGCCGCCTTGCAGGCGAACCCCCTGACGCTGCCGGTGGAAATGGTTCGTGACGTACTGTTCTGGGGCAGGACGCCACAATGGGCGCACCTGGCAACTTATTCGGCAATTTCCTTGTCGATTGCCTGTGCCGGATTCGCCTGGTTCCAGAGGACACGCAAAGGCTTTGCCGATGTCATATGAGTTTGTTGACGTGGCGCCTCGTCCAGCAGCCGCTATGCTGATGGGTGGCACGGCTGGAATCTGGGCCTACCTGGTTATTGAAGTCGACAACACACCTGCAAGACCCGGGGTGCGTTGCCGTAATGTCCAAGGGACTGGAAGAACGCATGGATCATATCAACCGTCTTGTCGATCACATTGACAAACTGACTCGCTCAACACAGTCCAGATCCATTGAAGCCTTGCAGCTGGTCAAGGAAATCGAGAATCGGGACCGGCTGATCAAACAACTGAACCTGGGTTCACAAGCGCTTCGCACTCGGCTGTCGCTTCAGGAAGGCAAGGCCGGGCGATTGCGCGAGCAGTTGCAGGTGACCGAACGGCGCCTCAAAGACACCCAGGCATTACTTCGCGCAAAAGAACGCCAAGCCGTGGAGCTGTCCGATTGGGCAGTGGATTTGCGCGCACAACTGGCGGCGAAACAGACTGAGCTGTTCAAGCTTTCCGACTGGGCCAACGCCATCGAACGCGCACCGCTGCGTTATTCGATACGCAAGCAGCTGTATAAATTATCGCGCCGGATCTACGCCTGGTTGCCGCTCACCGCACATCGGAAAAGCAGGCTGGCCCAGCGGCTTCGAAGCTGGTTGAGACCCACCAGCGCGACACCCGGCGAATCATCGGCGTCCCCAAGCCTCGCGCCGCTGCAGCGCCTGCCACCACCGATTGACCTTGCCGTGCCATCCAGTCACGGGCAGCCGATGATCCTGATGTTCGGCGTAATCGACTGGCACTTTCGCATCCAGCGCCCACAAAACCTGGCCAAGGAGTTGGCGCGGGCGGGACAAACGACGTTTTATATCTCCAACCACTTTATCGACGGTGATGCCCCCGGCTTCGAGGCGGAGCGCCTGGAGGGCTCCGAGCGGCTGTTCCAGATCCGTTTCAAGGTGCGCGGGGCTCCGGCCATTTATCATGCCCCGCCGTCAGCCGCCGCGATCCGCCAGTTGCGCCAGGGACTGGCCATGTTGCTGGACGCGGCGAACGTCGGTGCCGTGGATTGCATCGTCCAGCACGCCTACTGGTTCCCGCTGGCAAGACGTGTCCCCAACGCCACGCTGGTCTATGACTGCATGGATCATCACGAAGGTTTCGGCAATGTTGCCCAGGAACTGCTCGACCTGGAAATCGCCTTGATGCGCCGGGCCGATCTGCTGGTGGCGACTTCCGACTGGATCGAACAACACGGCAAGCGGGAAAACCGCAACGTAGAGGTGATCCGCAACGCCTGCGAATACGGTTTTTTCAGCCAACGCCCCGACAAGATCTACCGGGACCCGGCCAACAGAAAGATCATCGGCTACTACGGCGTCATCGCCGAATGGTTCGACCTGGAACTGGTCAAACGCGTCGCCCAGTCCTTCCCGCAGCATCTGATCCTGTTGATCGGCAGCGATATCGTCCAGGCGAAAAAATATTTCAAGGCCTGCCCGAATGTGGTCCTGGAAGGCGAAGTCCCGTATGCCTCCCTGCCCTATTACCTCTACGCCATGGACGTTTGCCTGCTTCCGTTCAAGGTCATGCCCCTGACGCTCGCCACCAATCCGGTCAAGGTCTATGAATACCTGAGCGCAGGAAAACCGGTAGTGTCGGTGAAACTGCCGGAGTTGAGCCAGTTCGGCAAACTGGTCTGGACGGTTGAACAGCCGGCTGAGTTCATCTCGGCCATACGCGGTGTACTCGACGCTCTGCCAGAGGTCGGCGCAACGCCAAGGGCGCGTCAATCGTTCGCCCAGGGCCAGACCTGGCAGCATCGGGCCGCCAGCCTGCGCAAGGCCATCGCGTCATTGCCCCTGCCCAAGGTCAGCGTCGTGGTGTTGACCTACAACAACCTCGAACTGACCAAGGCTTGCCTCGACAGTCTGTTGACCCAGAGCCAGTACCCGAACCTTGAAATCATCGTGGTCGACAACTGCTCCAGCGACCAGACCCCGACCTATCTCACTGCCTGGGCCAAGGGACATCCCGAACGGATCGTCATCCTCAATCCAGATAACAAGGGATTCGCCGCAGGGAACAACCAAGGGCTCGCGGCAGCCAGTGGCGATTACCTGGTCATCCTGAACAACGATACGGTTGTCACCGCCGGCTGGATCAAGGGGTTGATCCGTCATCTGAAGGACCACGAGGAAATCGGCATCATCGGTCCGGTCACCAACAACATCGGCAACGAAGCCAAAGTCCGCACCCGTTATGGACGGATGGAGGATATGCCCGCCGAAGCCGCGCAAATGACCCGTGCCCGCATGGGCGAGTGGTTTGAAATCAACACCCTGGCGTTTTTCTGCGTGATGTTCCCGCGTTCGACCTACGAGCAGATTGGGGGCCTGTGCGAGGAGTACGGCCTGGGGTTCTTCGAGGATGACGATTATTGCCGCCGCGTGCAGCGTCGCGGCCTGCGCGCGGCTTGCGCCGAAGACGTCTTCGTCCATCACCACCTGTCCGCCTCGTTCAACACCTTGGGTGCCAGGAAAAAACAGGCACTTTTCGAGAAGAACCGGGCGATCTACGAGAACAAATGGGGATCCTGGGTTCCGCACACGTACCGAGATGTATAGGCCCCTCTTGGATGCAACGTTGTTTACGAGCGTTGACCAACCGTGGCGAGGGAGCTTGCTCCCGCTGGGCTGCGAAGCGGCCCTGAACCCGGCCACCGCAGCGTGCCAGGTAGGTTGCATTCAGCTTTTGGGGCTGCTGCGCCGCCCAGCGGGAGCAAGCTCCCTCGCCACAATGAATCGAGAAAGCCTTAAGCGAGTTCCTTCAGCCGAGACGATATTTTGCCCAGATTCAGCCTGAAGTACGCAGTGGTGCTGTTGGTTTTACTGGCGAGTACGGCGGTCGGCGTGTACGGTTTTTCGACGCTTGAACTGGCCTCCATGAACAGCAGCAGCCGCACGATACTGCTGTCAGTGGCAGTCCTGGCGGCCCTTACCGCCCTCACTCGCAAGCCGCCGATCGTTCTTTGCCTTGGCCTGCTGGCGTGCCTGACCATTGCCTGCTCGCAGATCTGGCCGGTGGTTGTCGTCGCGGTCTTCGCGCTGTCTGCCACCGTGCTCGGCAGGTGGCTGCTCAGGCAAGAAAATCCGGCCGACTGGAGCATCCATCTGCTGATGGGCACCGGCACGTTCGGTACGCTGACAGGCCTGGCTGCGTATATGCCGATCAATTATCCCTGGCTGTATGGCGCGATGTTGGCACTGCCGCTTGTACTGGGGCGCAAACAGGTCCTGTCGATAGGTCGCGAACTGCTGGCACAAATCCAGGCCACCCGCTCGGCACATACGCCCATGCAAACCGGGCTCGATGTATTGATTGGCGGCTTCGCCTGCCTCTACGTGCTGGTAGCCTTCATGCCGGAGGTCGGCCACGACGCCTTGGCCATGCACCTCTTCGTCCCTTCACACCTGGCCCAGCGGCACCAATGGTCGTTCGATGCAAACACCTATGTGTGGGCCGTAATGCCCATGCTGGCCGACTGGATCTATAGCATCGTCTATATGCTGGCGGGCGAAACGGCGTCACGCCTGAGCAATAGCGCATTCGCCTTGCTGGTGGCGTGGCAGATTCGCAACATGACCCTCTGGGCCGGGGGCTCCGCCACGAGCGCTCGCTGGGCAAGCCTGATCTTCCTGTCGACGCCCCTCGCCTTCGCTGAAAGCAGCAGCCTGCACATAGAGTCGGCGTGGACCGCCTTCATGCTGGCCGGGACCCTGGCGATCCTGAAGGTGTCAGGCTTCACTGCGGATCCTCGGGAACGCCTTTCGCAACTGGTCCTGGCCGGTGTCCTGCTGGGTTTCGCCATGGCGACCAAGGCGGTGACCCTGAGTGTCCTGCCGGTCCTGCTGTTGGTCCTCTTGCTGCAGTACAAGGCCTGGGCCGTGCGAGGAATCGCCAAGACCCTCATGCTCGGTAGCGCCGGCCTGCTGCTGGCGGGCGCTACCCCTTACGTCTGCGCCGGGTACTTGACCGGTAATCCGGTGTTCCCATTTTTCAACGGGGTTTTCCATTCGCCGCTCTGGCCGGACATGAACTTCGAACCGCCCGCCACGTTCGGTACCGGGATGACCTGGGACACCCTCTATCGAATGGTCTTTCAGTCGCCGCAGTTCATCGAGGGGCGGGTCGGCGCGGCGGGTTTCCAGTGGCTGCTGCTACCCACAGCGGCCGTCGCCGTGCTGCTGAGCGGCAACAAAAAAGCCCTGTGCATCCTCCTGGTCGGCGCCGGCGCGATGTTCATGACGTTCCAGTCAACGGCCTACCTGCGTTATGTGTTTCCCTCCTTTGCGCTGTTCTCGGTGATCCTCGCCCTGCCCTTTTCCGACGCCAGGGCGTTCCCCCGCAGCCTCGCCATCGCGGCCGGTGCCGTGTTGGTCCTGGCCAACACTCGCTTCATCCAGGCCGCGACTTACTATGGCGAAATCAAACCCTCGGCACTGTTGAGCCAGGCCGGTCGGGAGGCCTTTCTGCTGGAGCGCCTGCCGATCCGGAAACTGGTCGACACCGTCAACGCCTTGAACAGCGGTTATCAACCCGTGGCGGTTTTTGCGTCGCCCTTGATGGCGGGTTTGCATGGCGATGCCCTTTACGCATCGTGGTACAACCTGAAGTGGAAGGGCGAATTCGACGCAGCGACCTCGCCGGCGGAGCTTACCCGGCGCTTGCGCCAGCGCCAGGTGAACTGGCTGGTGATCGATCTCAAGTCTCTTCCCCAGGCACAGCTCGACCGCCTGCTCGCCGTGTCCACGTCGTATTCCAGGCTGGGTAACCTGGACCTGCGCAAACTCAACGCCACCCACTACGAGCTCCTGCTCAATCCGGACCTGTCCAGCCTCGACGGCTGGAACCTGCTGTCACCCTCGACCTATGACACCTCGCGCAAGATCCTCACCGTCAACGTCAAGACACCCGCCACACAGCGCGTCGACGTCACGCCGGGGCTGACCTACACCAACAGTGTGTCCGCACGCTGCACGGAGGCAGCCACTACCGGAAGAATCCAGGCCAACTGGATTGACGACCAAGGCGACTTCATCAGCGCCAGCATCGCAACGTTTGATTGCACCACGCATTGGGAGACCCATGAGATGAGTGTCATTGCCCCGGCTAATGCTACGTCCGCGGTCATTTATGCGTCCGGGCATACCGACACTCCCCTGGAGTTCAAATCACTTTCATTCAGGCAATAGTTGGCAAATCGATGAACACAACAACAGCGATTTTCACGGATGAACTACGCGTTGCCGTCGTCATCCCCAGCTATCGGGTCACCGCACATATCGTCGGCGTCATCGACGCCATCGGGCCGGAAGTCTGGCGCATCTATGTCATTGACGATGCCTGCCCGGACGGTTCGGGCGGGCATGTCCTGGCCTCCTGTAACGACCCTCGGGTCAAGGTGCTGCCCCATGACATCAACAAAGGTGTGGGGGGTGCGGTCATGACCGGCTATCGAGCAGCCCTCGCTGACGGCGCGAGTATCATCGTCAAGGTCGACGGCGACGGTCAGATGGACCCGACCCTGATTCCGCTGTTCATCGAACCGATCCTGGCGGGTGAAGCCGACTACACCAAGGGCAATCGGTTTTTCGACCTGGAGGAAGTCCAGTCGATGCCGCGAATTCGTCTGTTCGGCAATGCCGTGTTGTCGTTGATGGCCAAACTGTCGACGGGTTACTGGGATCTGTTCGACCCGACCAACGGCTATACCGCGATTCACCGTGACGTCGCCAGGCTGCTGCCCCTGGACAAGGTCAGCCAACGCTATTTTTTCGAGACCGACATTCTGTTCCGGCTGAACACCGTGCGCGCGGTGGTAGTGGATATTCCGATGGAAGCCCGCTACGGCGATGAAGTCAGTCACCTGAAGATCTCGAAGATCGTGGGCGAATTTCTCTTCAAGCATCTGCGCAACTTCACCAAGCGCGTGCTCTACAACTACTACTTGCGCGACATGTCCCTGGCTTCGATCGAGCTGCCGATCGGGATCCTGATGTTCGTGTTCGGCATCCTGTTCGGCAGTTATCACTGGTTCGAGTCGGCCCAGCATGGCGTCGCGACGCCAGCCGGCACCGTGATGCTCAGCGCATTGCCCATGCTCATGGGGCTGCAACTGATCATGGCGTTTCTCGGTTACGACATCGCCTCGGTCCCCAACAGGCCTCGGCATTCCAGGCGCAGGGCCACTTCATTGCGGGAAGAAAAGTCATTAAAGCGCTAAGAGATTTTTTATCGGACCCGTCGCTCAAGACGCTGGATGTCGATGGCTGCGAGCGCCTTGAACTTCACGGCAAAGTGCTTGAGCGCAAGCAAATGCTTCGGGACGTCTTCGTAGAGTTCCACCACGCGTTCCGTCGACTGGCAGACCGCTATTTCCAGGTCGGGGGTCTTGAGGTGGAGTTGGGGGCGGGCATCGCGCCCATGCGCGATTCGTACCCTGAAGTCCTGGCCACGGACGTTGTCGCCAGCGAGAAACTCGACATGGCGCTCGATGCCCAGGCAATGAGCCTGGACGATGATTCGGTCAGGGCCTTTTATGGCCAGAATTGTTTTCATCATTTTCCTCACCCCGAGCGCTTTTTCACGGAGCTGGAAAGGACGCTCAGGATCGGCGGCGGGGCCATTTTGATCGAGCCCTTTCATGGCCCCTTTGCCGCGTTCCTCTATAAGCGCCTGTTCAAGTCCGAAGGCTTCGACATGCACTTCCCCTCTTGGCATACACCGTCAACCGGCCCCATGAACGGCGCCAACCAGGCCCTCAGCTACATCGTTTTCGTTCGCGATCGGCAGGCGTTCGAGCGTAAGTACCCGGGTCTGGAGATCGTCCACCAGGAAATCTGCGGCAATTATCTTCGCTACCTGATATCCGGCGGCCTGAACTTTCGCCAGCTACTGCCTGACGTATTCATCCCTGTGCTCAAGGTCATCGAAAAACTGCTGTATCCGCTGCGCCGGATACTGGCCTTGCACCACATCGTGGTGATCCGGAGGACGTCTTGACCTTTATCCGATACGGCGCCATCCAACTCGTGGCCTATGGGTTGGACATGGGGGCGTTTTTGTTGCTGCTCGCGCTATTCGACAACCAACCCGTGCTGGCCAACGTCGCTGGCAAAGTCGTGGCCGGGACGTTCGCGTTCTTTTCGCATCGGCATTTCACATTCCAGACGACACGCGTCGGCAGCAAGGCTCAAGCGCTGCGCTATTTTTCGTTGCTCGCCATCAATATTCCGCTCGCTTCGGTGCTGCTCAGCGCGGGGCTGTACCTCATCGATAACCCTGTCCCGGTGAAATTTGTCAGCGACGTGATCTGCGTAGCGCTGACCTACTGGATCAGCAAGCGGTTCGTGTTTCGTACCGATACGCACCCGCCGGCTCCCGCTGACCGAGCCCAAGGCGCACGACCATGACGCTACTGATCACCGGCGCGACCGGCTACATTGGACGACGCTTGACTGCCCTCGCGGCGGCAAGCGGTCACGAAGTCATTTGCGCCACCCGCAAGCCGTGCCCTGCCCCCTATGCCTGGCTTCCTTACGATCTGCGGGGCCCGGCGCCCGAGTGCCCGGCCGGCACTCAGGCGGTGATCCATCTGGCGGCCGACACATCGCCCCATACTGACACTAACGCGGACGCTGAAATAAACGCGGCCCTGGCGCTGATCGATTGCGCCCGACAAGGCTCGGCCAGGTTCATCTTCATTTCCAGCCAAACCGCCGGGGCCACGGCCCCGAGCGTTTATGGCCGGACCAAGTGGCGTATCGAACAGCATGTGCTTGCCGCCGGGGGTAACGTAATCCGCCCCGGACAAGTGTACGGCGGTCCCGAGTGCGGGCTCTTTGGCCTGTTGACCGGGCTGGTTCGCCGGAGCCCGTTCATTCCGATCCTCTTGCCGGCGCCTTGCGTGCAGCCCATCCATGTCGACGACCTCGCGGCCGCGATATTGGCCATCGCCGAGCGGGGCGACATTCATGGCGAGGTCCTCAAGCTGGGTGCCGTAAAACCGATTGCCTTTGGGCGCTTCCTGAGCGCCATTGCGACGCACCGGGTCCGCGCCGTGCGCATGCCAATCCCCCTGCCGGTGGCATTGCTCAGGCTGTTGCGGCTGTTACTCGGACGATCCTTGAGCAGAAAACTGGGCCTGGAGCGGATCTTTTCCCTTATTCATCTGCCGCCCATGGACAGCGAGCGTTCCCTGGAAAAACTCGGCATCGCGTTGCGCCCTCTTGCCCACGGCATGCATCGCTCCGGCCATGGGCAACGTCGAGGCCTGCTACAGGAAGCGGCGGTGCTCTTGGGCTACCTGCTCAAACGCCCGCCGCAAAAAAGCCTGGTAAGGCGCTATGCAAGGGCACTGGAGCGTGCGGGCAAAACCCGTCCCGTCATCCACTCACGCCTGCTGATGGGCTGGCCGATACTCTTGACGCTGCTGGACAACCCCGGCGTCCTGCGCACGCCCGAGGGCCAGGAACTGGCCTGGCGCCTGCAGGTTGCACTCGGTATCGCCGAAGCCAGCCCCCAAGGCGCGCAGGTGTTTCTCGGCACCCGATGGCCGCGCAGCCTTGTCGCCACGCTGGTTGCGTTGGGACTGACCTCGGTCAAAGCGTTGGTGTGGAAGATCGCGGCGTTGTCGTGCCGTGCTTTTGCCCGCCCGCTGCTGCTTGGAAGTGAAGCCCACCGTGAAGCCTGAGTTCGATGTGATCATTGTCGGCAGCGGCCCAGCCGGGACTTCAGCGGCCTATCCGCTGGTCAAGGCGGGCCTGCGAGTGCTCATGGTTGATGCCCAGGCCAACAGCGACTCACCGGTGCCGCCAACCCGCCCATTCCTCAGTGCCAGGACCAACGACGCGCATCAATGGAAATGGATGATCGGCGAAAACTTCCACGCCCTGGACCAACTGGACGCCGTATCGCCCAAGCTGAAGACGCCGACCCACGCCCATGTCTTCGAAGGGTTCAGCGCCGGCAATCGCATCGAGACCGAAAACTTCATCGGCATCGGATCACTGGCCACCGGAGGCCTGTCCAATGCCTGGGGTTGCGGCGTGGCAGCGCTGGGCGCCGGTGACTTCGCCGGGCTGCCCATCGATTATTCCGAGATGCAAGTGTCCTACGAAACGATTGCGCGCCGGATCGGTATCAGTGGCCGGCTCGACGACGATCTCTCCAGCTACTTCGGTCTGGATGAGTGGTCGCAACCACCCCTGCCGCTGGACAGCCTGCATCAGCGCTTGCTCGACCGCTACACCCGGCGCCGAGCGGTGTTTCCCGACCTGGGGTTTCGCCTTGGCCGTTCAAGGGTCGCCGCCTTGAGCCAGCCCCTCGACGAGCGCAAGGCCTGCGATCTTTCTGGAAACTGCTTGTGGGGCTGTCACCACCAAGCCTTGTACAGCGCCTCGCAAGAGCTGCGAAAACTCAAGCAATACCCTGGGTTCCAGCACGTCCAGAATTTCCTGGTGGAGGATCTGCTGAAACAGGACGACTCATGGACCGTCACCGATCATCGCTCCGCCCGGCGCTTGCGCGGTGCCCGCCTGTTACTGGCGGCGGGCACGCTGGCCTCGACCCGGCTCGTCCTCAAGTGCCTGAACCATTCGGCACCGGTACCGCTGCTGTCATCGCCGACGGCGGCCTTCCTACTATGGTTGCCAAGAATGCTCGGCACCCCGGGAGTGCCGGTATTTGGCCTGGGCCAGCTCTCGTTCACCCTGGAGTTGAAGTCCGGCGCCACAGCTTTCGGTTCGACGTTCAGCACCACGGGCTTGCCCATGACCGAGTTCGTCAGCCGGATTCCCATGAGCAAACGCTACAGCATCGAATTGCTGAGGAACCTGCTCAGCGCGTGCGTCGTCGGCAACATCTTCCTTCCCGGGCAGTTGTCCAGCAATACGGCGCTGCTGCGCCCCGACGGTTCGTTGAGCATCACCGGCCAAGTGCATCCCGAGCTCCCCGGGATCATGAAAGCCGCCGAGACCAGGCTGCGGCGGATCTATTGGAAGATGGGCGCGCTGTTGATGCCCATGAGCTTCACCGTCGGCAGACCGGGAGCAGATATCCACTATGCGGGAACCCTGCCCATGCACTCGACGCCGAAGATTGGCCAGACCGATCGCCTTGGCCAGGTCGCAGGCCTCGACGGCGTGCATGTCGTCGACGGCGCCTGTCTGCCCAGCCTTACCGAGAAATCGCACACGCTGACCCTGATGGCCAACGCGGACCGGATAGCACGCTCTCTGACAACAATGATAGGAAATCAGCAGTCATGACCCGCAAAGTACTCTGCATCGTCGGTACACGCCCCGAAGCCATCAAGATGGCCCCGGTGATCAACGCCCTCAAGGCCGAGAAAAACATCGAGTGCCGGGTGCTCGCCACCGCCCAGCACCGCGGCCTGCTCGACCAGATACTGAAGGGCTTTGCGATCAATGCCGACCTCGATTTGGACATCATGCGTCCCAACCAGTCTCTGGCAGCGCTGACCTCACGCCTGCTGCGTGAACTCGACGGCGTCCTGCAAGCCGAGAAACCGGATGTGGTACTGGCTCAAGGTGACACGACCACCGTCATGAGTGCCGCACTGGCGTGTTTCTACCTGCGAATACCCTTCGGCCATGTCGAAGCGGGCCTGCGTACCGGGGACCTGTACAATCCGTTCCCCGAAGAGGCCAACCGGGTGATCGCCGGCAAGCTGGCCCGCTGGCATTTCGCGCCGACCCAGGGCGCCGTGGCCAACCTGCTGGACGAAGGTGTTGCCGCCAGTGATATCACCCTGACCGGCAATACTGTCATCGATGCCTTGCTGATGACCGCGGCACAGGACTCAGCCTTGACCGTCCCACTCGATGCGCACAGACGCATGGTGCTGGTGACCTGCCATCGTCGGGAAAACTTCGGCGAACCATTCCAGGATATCTGCCAGGCACTCAAGCGCCTGGCCGAACGGAACCCGGACATCCAGATCCTCTATCCCGTCCACCCCAACCCGAACGTCAAGGACGTCGCCCATCAACTGCTCGGCCGAACCCCGAACATCATCCTCTGCGCACCGCTGGACTACGCTCCGTTTGTCGCGGCAATCAAGCGCTCATACCTGATCATCAGCGATTCCGGGGGCGTGCAGGAAGAAGCCCCTGCCCTGGGTAAGCCGGTGCTGGTACTCAGGACAGAAACCGAACGCCCCGAAGCGGTCGACCTCGGCGTAGTCAAGTTGGTGGGCGCCAATCGAGACACCATCGTTGAACAGGCACAGCATCTCCTGGATGACCCTCAGGCCTATCAGGGCATGGCGCGGGGCGTTTCCCCCTATGGCGACGGCAGGGCCGCAACGCGTATTGCCGACGTCCTGCGCCAGCACTTTCAGCCATGAGAATGATCTACCTGTCCCCGGTGCCATGGGCCAGTTTCAGCCAGCGCCCGCATCATTTCGTCAACTGGTATCACCACCAGACTGGCGCACAGGTGCTCTGGATCGATCCATACCCGACGCGCTTGCCCACGTTGAACGACATCAGGTCCAAGCCGCCTGTTGCCGATCAGCACAGCGTCACCGTTCCCCCCTGGTTGCACGTTTGCAAACCCCGGAGCCTCCCCATTGAGCCGCTTCCAGGCTCGGCACTGCTGCTCAAGCGACTGTGGCGCAATCTGTTCAAGGAGATTGCGGCGTTTGCCGCCGCCGGCCCCTGCCTGATAGGTGTCGGGAAACCTTCCGAACTGGCCTTGCAACTGCTGGCACGCATGCCTGCAAGCCCTGCCGTCTACGACGCGATGGATGATTTTCCGGCCTTTTATCAGGGCCTGTCACGCCGGTCCATGGAGCGTCGCCAGGCGCAGCTTATTCGACAGGTAGGCAAAGTGCTGGCCTCCTCCAGCCCTCTGCGCAACAAACTCCTGGGCATGACCGACCAGGTGGAACTGGCCCTCAATGCCTGTGACGTGCGCGGACTGGCGCCGGCCGAAAGCCTGGACCTGGCCGCCAAACAACAGGTGCTTGGTTATGTCGGCACCCTGGGTCGTTGGTTCGACTGGGACCTGGTCACCGCGCTGGCCCAGGCCAATCCTGGAAACCGGATCCGGCTGATCGGCCCCGTCTTCACACCGGCGCCCTGCGTATTGCCCGCCAACATCGAGCTGCTACCCGAGTGTTCCCATGCCGATGCAATGACGGCCATGGCAACGTTTTCGGTAGGCCTGATTCCGTTCAAGCTCAACCGCCTCACCGCCTCGGTCGACCCGATCAAATACTACGAGTACCGCGCCCTCGGCCTGCCTGTCATCTCGACCCGCTTCGGTGAAATGGCCCTGCGCGACCGGGAGCCGGGCGTCTGGATCGTGGATCAAGGCACTGACCTGCGCAACACCGTCGTTGCAGCGCTCGCCAGTCAAAGCGACCATGCCACCGTTCAGCAATTTCGTCAGGAGCATCTCTGGGCCAAGCGTTTTTCGGCGGTAGACCTCATGCCTGCCTCATTGGAGAAACCAGAAGTCTGGTAAATCATCCGGCAGCCACAAAGCCCCGCTGCAGGTCCTCGATCAACACCTCGACATCCTCCAACCCCACATGCAAGCGCACCACCGGGTTCAACGCCCGATCCTCGGCGCTTTGCCGATCCTGGGTATCGGCAACGGTCACCAGACTCTCGAACCCACCCCAGGACGCCCCCAACCCGAACACCTGCAACGCATCGATAAAACCCTCCAGGTACGCGTCGTCATTTTCGCGAAGCTCAAAAGACAGCAGTCCATTGCTGCCCTTGAAGTCCCGCAACCACAGACCGTGACCGGGATGATCGGGCAGTGCTGGGTGGAAGACCCGTTTCACCTGCGGCTGCGCCTGCAACCAATGGGCGATCGCCAGTGCCTGGCGCTCATGAGTGTCGAGGCGTGGCGCCAGGGTGCGTGCGCCACGCAGGACCAGATAGGCGTCGTCGGGGCTGACGGTGTTGCCGAAGGTGTCGCTCATGGCCGCCAGTGCTGGCCAAGCCTCCTGGCGCGTGCACACGCTGCCCATGACCACGTCGCTGTGGCCGCTCAGGTACTTGGTCAGGGCCATGATCGAGATGTCTGCGCCCAATGCCAGCGGCCGGTACAGCACGCCCGAACCCCAGGTATTGTCCACGGCAAGCAGGATGCCGCGCGGCTTGCAGAGCGCGGCGATGGCCGGCAAGTCGCAGAGTTCGTACAGCAGTGAGCCGGGCACTTCGGTGTAGACCATCCGGGTGTTGGCTTGCAGCCGTCCGGGCAGGTCGCTGCCGTCGGGGGCAAAATAGCCGACTTCTACGCCGAAGGCTTCGAGGAAATCCCGGGCCACGCGGCGTACCGGCGCATACACCGCATCGGTGATCAGGACATGATCGCCGGGCCGCAGGTAGGCCAGGAAGGTTTGCGCCACGGCAGCCAACCCGGTACCGAACAGCCGGGTGCGGTAGCCGCCCTCCAGTTCGGTAACGAGGTCTTCGAGGGCGAAGGCCGTCGGGTTGCCGCGAGCGCCATAAGTCAGCACTCGCTCGCTGTCGCGCCGGGAACGGGCGTCGCGCATCTGTGCGAGGTTGTCGAACAGCACCGTGCTCAAACGACTGACCGGCACATTGACGGACCGGGCGCCGGTGCCCTTCTCGCTGTGCGCGCCATGAACCAGGCGGGTGCGAAGCCGCGCATCGGCAGCGCTTTGAGGCGGGCCCTGCAACGGGTTGAGGCTGGCGATCTCCGCTTCGTTCATTTGCGCCAGCAGGCCGATTTCCCACGCCAGGTACTGGCGCGCCGCGTCCTTGTTTCCGGAATGCCGGTCGTGAGTGAAAAACAGGAAATCAATGCACTGTTCATCCGGCAACGTGTCGGCGCCTTCTCGTAGCGCCAGGCCGGCCGAGCGCCACGCATCGACCCCGCCATCGAGCCAATGAACATCGGTTCGCGATAGCTCCAGCGCCGCCACGGCCGCCAGCCGAGGATCATCGGCGACCAGCACCAGCAGCCGCCGCTCGCCCGCCAGCGCACCGGCCAGTAAGGGTCGAATCGACCAGCGCGCCCCGGCAATGTGACCTTTGCGATAGGCGTTGCTCGAACGCAGGTCGATCAGCGCCACCGCGTCATCCCTCAGGGCATCCGCCACGGCCTGCGCGCTGATCCCGGGCAGTTCCGCAGGCGCGAAGACGGCTGGAAGCGGTAACGCCAGGCCACTGCTCAATCCGCCCGACAATACAAAAGCTTCATGCCCGAGCTGCCGCAGCCAACTGGCGATGATCGGTGCACGCACGCCGTCGTTGTCAAACAGCACCACCCGCGCCTGACGAACGCCCACATACAGATCGGTGGATTGAATCAACTGTCCGCCCGGCGCGTGCTGCGCGCCCGGCAATGTGCCGGCGGCAAACTCCTCGGCGGTGCGCACGTCGCAGAGAAACAGGCTGCGCCCGGCCTCCGCCGCCCACCGCTCGACCTGGGCAGCCTCCACGGTCGGCACCCCGGCCCGCTCGGCCAGGCGTGTCGCCGCCAGGCGCTGGGTCGGCAATGTGGCGCTCGACACCTGGTCGGCATAACGCCGTTGGCTGCCGTGCTCCAGGTGAAAATCTTCCAGATGCCAACCCTGCGTGCCGTTCTCCAGCGCATAAATCGGGTTTTTCAGACCGAGGTCGATCAGCGTCTGGGCGCCGATGATGCTGCGGGTCCGGCCGGCGCAATTGATCACGATGGGGGTCTGCTCGTCCGGCACCAGATCATGCACGCGGTACCCGAGTTCGCCATTCGGGCAGCAGATCGAACCGGGAATGGTCATCTTGCGATACTCCTCCAGCGGCCGGCCGTCGAGGATCACCAACGGCTTGCCCCGAGCCTGCCATTGCGCCAGTTGGCGAGCGCTGACGTGAGGCGTGTGACGGACCGCCTCCACCTGCTCGCCGAAAGCCTTGGACGGCACATGCACGCCAGCGAACAGTTGATAGCCGGCGGCCTGCCAACCGTCGGCGCCACCTTCGAGGATGTGCACGTTGGCGTAGCCCAGCACGTGCAGGCGCTGCGCCGCGCGCTCCGCCAGGTCGCCGCCATCCTGGTCATGCAGCACCAACCGGACCTGAAGGTTCGGCGCCAGCCGTCGAGCCTCCAGCTCCAGGCGGCTATAGGGCAGATTCACCCCGAAAAACAGATGGGCTTCGCCGTACTGGCCGTGCTCACGCACGTCAAACAGGGCGATTTCCTGCCCGTCGAACAACCACTGCTGCAGTTGCTGGGGAGTCAAGGTCTGGCTCATGGTAGTCCCGCTGGAAAAATTGAAAGGCTGCAAGGCAAGAGGCCGTCAGGCGTAGGCCTTGATCGACGGCGCCATCTGCGAGGCGTTGTAGTTGAGGATTCGCCCATCGGCTTCGACGCCGTAACGGCCGTTGAGCGACTCCAGCGGCAGGCCATAAAGATGGAAATGCAGGGTCGGTTGCTCGCCTGCGACCCGAATGCCATGCAGGTCCTCGCCAAGGAAAGCGATGGAGGTTCCAGGCTGCACGATCACTTCCTTTTCCAAGTGCAGCGTGGTGAATCCAGGCTCGCGTCCTTCGTCATCACGCTGGTAGACGTAGTTGATTTCCTGGCCTTCGATGGCGCTGATGATGGCCCAGGTCTCATGGTTATGGGGGATGGTGCTTTTGCCCGGCAGCAGCGAGTTCAGGTACAGCGTCGGGGTGTCGCCGTCATCGTTGAGGCGATAGCGAAACGCGGTGCTGCCCTGCCCCGGCTGCGGCGCCGGGAACGCCTCGAAATTGAACAGGTCGCGGCGTTCGGCCAGGCCTTCCAGCAGCACGACGATCTGCTTGAGCGCGGCGCGGTCGACGCCACGCTGATGGATGACGCGCACTTGCTTGAGGAAGCCCTCGATCACATCGGCACGGTTACGGGTATTCATGGCAGGTTCCTTTTCAGACGGACAGGCTATAGCGGCTCAGGTTGGTCAACAGATACGGGTCGTCCTGGACGAGAGGCGGCCGGCGCCCCGGGTCGCCCAGGGCGTGGCGCAGGAATTCCCGGGTGCGCTCGCTGGCGGGATGCTGGAAGACTTGGGCGGCGCTACCGTGCTCGACGATCACGCCGTTCTCGGTGAAATAGACGACGTCGCTGATCTCTTCGGCGAAGCGCATTTCATGGGTCACCAGCACGCAGGTCATGCCCTCCTCGGTCAGCTCGCGAATCACCGTCAACACTTCGCCGACGGTTTCCGGATCGAGGGCCGAGGTCACTTCATCGAACAGAATCAGCTCCGGGCGCATCGCCAGCGCGCGGGCGATCGCCACGCGTTGCTGCTGGCCGCCCGAGAGTTGCCCCGGATAGGCGTCGGCCTTGTGCTCCATGCGCACCTTGGCGAGCAAGGCCCGCGCGTCCTTTTCGGCATCGCTGCGGTTGCGGCCGAGCACCTTGCGCGGCGCGATCACCAGGTTCTCCAATACCGACAGGTGCGGGAACAGGTTGTACTGCTGGAACACGAACCCGACGCGCTTGCGCAGTTCGATGCGCTGGGCCTCCTGGGCCAGCGTATGGACCTCGGTGGCACCGACACGGATGCTGCCACGCTGGGGCTGCAGCAGCCCGGTGATGCAACGCAGGATTGTCGACTTGCCCGAGCCGGACGGACCGATGATCGACACGGCCTGACCACGGCGTACGTCCAGGTCGATGCCCTTGAGCACCGGGTTGCTGCCGAACGACAGGTGCAGGTCGCGCAGGCTGACGAGGGGCTCGGCGACGGTTTCAGTAGAAGGCATAACGTCGCTCCAGGTATTGGGTAAGACGGGAAATCGGGTAGCAGTAGGCAAAGAACAGCACCAGCAGGCTCAGGTAGATCAGCACGGTGAAGCCCGTCAGGTTCACGGTGTTGCTGGCGATCTGCGCGGTATCGATCACGTCATGCACGCCCACCAGCGAGGCCAGCGCGGTGCCCATGGTGATCACCGCATAGAGGTTCATCCACGGCGGCAACATGCGCTTGAAGCACTGGGGCAGGATGATCGAGCGAAAAATCTGCCCACGGTTGAACGCCAAAGATCGCGCGGCCTCCCATTGGGTGCTGGGGATCGAGGCGATGGCGCCACGGAAGATTTCCGCGACATTCGCACTGGCCGGCAGGGCCAGGCCGAGGGTCACCTTGACCCAGTCGGGAAACGCGACATAGGCCGTGCCAATGCGAATCTCGAACGGGAACACATAGGTGGTGAAATAGATCAGCACCAGCCAGGGCGCATTACGAAAGACCTGCACCCAGATCCGCGCCGGCCAGTGCAACAGCCGCAGCGGCGACAGCACCATGGCGCCTACCAGCAGCCCCATCACCGAGCCGAGACCGATGGCCAGCAGGCTGATGAGGATGTTCTGGCCAAACCCTGCGACCAACGCCGGCGACCATTGCCACAGCGCCTTGAGCACCGGGCTGTTCGGCGCGAGATAAGCCAGCCAGCACAGCGCTCCCAGCCCCAGCAGCAATTTGCCGAGATGGCGCCGCGGCCAGGCCACGGGCAGGACAGCGGAGGAATCAATGGCCATAACCGGGCATCCTCAGGCGGGCTTCGAGCCAGCGCCCGACGCAATTGACGGTAAAACTCAGCAGGCCGAAAAACGCCAGGATCAAAATCATCAGCTCCAGCACGTTGTCGCTCTGGGTCCAGATCATGATCGCCGCGTAGGTGATGTCGCCTACCGCGATGGCCGAGGCCACGGCGGTCATTTTCACCAGGTCGATCAGGTTGTTGATCAGCGACGGCAAGGCAAAACGCAGGGCCAGGGGCAGTTGCACGCTCCACAACAATTGGCGGTGGTTGAAAGCCAGTGAACTGGCCGCCTCCAGGGTCACCGTCGGCACCGCTTCGATGCCGGCACGCAGGGCCTCGGCGTGGAAGGCGCCTTTGTGCAGCGAGATCACGATCACCACCCACGCGAAGGGCGTCAGCGGGTTGGCCGCGCCGACGGCCTGGGTCAGCAGCATGTTCAGCACCAGGAAGGCGCAATACAGCTGCACCAGCGTCGGCGTGTTGCGGGTGACTTCGATAAACACTCGCGCAGGTCTGGCCAGCCAAGGCTTGCCGGAAGTCAACAGGGCGGCCAATCCGACACCCGCCAGCAAGCTGCCGGCAATCGTCAGCAGGCACAGCCACAGGGTGGTCAGCGCGCCCTGCTCCAGCGTGCCGCGCTGATAGGCGTCGAGCAGAAAGTTGTAGTTGAGGCCGAGCCCGGCGCTCCACTGGACGAGTTGCTCCAGCCAATGGCTCATGGCTCGCGCCTCAATTTGCCGCAGGCGTGGGCGATACGCCGCCCCGCTTCGGCGACGGTTTCGGTCGCCGTGGCGATGGACAGGCGGAACCACGGCGACAAGCCATAAGCACTGCCCGCGACGCCGGCGACGCCCTCTTCCAGCAGATACGCAACCACATCGGCGTCGTGCTGCAGGCGCTGGCCGTCCGGGCGATAGCGCCCCAGCAGCCCGGCGCAGCAGACAAAAACGAAAAAGCCACCTTGCGGCTCAAGCACTTCAAGGCCTGCGACATCACGCAAGCGGCTCACCAGCACATCGCGGCGCTGACGATAGGCCGCGACCTGTTCCGGCAGAAAATCCAGGCCACCCTCGAACGCCGCCAGCGCCGCCGCCTGCCCGACCGAGGAAGCCCCCGAGGTGGATTGCGATTGCACCACGCTCATGGCGTCGGTCAGCGCCTGCGGTCCGGCGCCGAAACCGATGCGCCAGCCGGTCATGGCATAGGTTTTCGAGACCCCGCCCACCACCAGGCAGCGTGATTGCAAATCCGCCGCGACATTGAGGAGGCTCTGGACGGCAAACCCGTCGAAACGAATATGTTCGTAGAGTTCATCCAGCAGAATCAGCACGTCGGGATATCGGCGCAGCACCTGGGCCAGGCCTTGCAGTTCGGCTTCGCTGTACACCGCACCGCTGGGGTTGCCAGGGCTGTTGAGGATCAGCCAGCGAGTGCGCTCGCCGATATGCTGCTCAAGCTGTCGTGGCGTGAGCTTGCAACCCTGCTCCAACCCGCACTCGATGAACACCGGCACGCCGCCATTAAAACGCACGCTGTCCGGAAAGGACGGCCAGTACGGCGTCGGCACCAGCACTTCGTCGCCATCATCGAGGGTCGCAGCGAAGGCGTTGAAAATGATCTGCTTCGCACCGTTGGCAATCACGATGGAGGCCAGCGGATAGTCCAGTTGGTTCTCCCTGCGCAGCTTGGCTTGCACCGCCACACGCAAGGCTTTCACGCCCGGCGTCGGGGTGTACTTGGTGGCCCCGGCCGCAATGGCGGCACAGGCCGCTTGCTTGATGTGCACCGGCGTGTCGAAATCCGGCTCGCCGGTGGTCAGGTCGAGAATGTCCCGACCGGCTTCACGCAGGGCCGTGGCACGGGACTTGGCGGCGGCATTGGCGGACAGCGAGACACGCTGCACGCGCTGGGACAGATGGAGCGTCATGGCCGCGCCTCCTCCAGTACCTTGCCCGGATTGAGCAGATTGCGTGGGTCCAGCGCTTGCTTGATCCGGCGCATCAGGTCCAGTTCTACGGCACTTTTGTAGCGCCCCAACTCGTTCACCTTGCGCTGGCCGATGCCGTGTTCGGCACTGATCGAGCCACCATGAGCATGGGCGCTGTCGTGCACCCGCTGACTGAGCGCGGCGTAATGGGCCATGTGTGCGTCAATCGTGGAGTCCAGCGGATGGGCAACGTTGTAATGCAGGTTGCCATCGCCCAGATGCCCGAAGGTGTAATGCCGCACGCCGGGAAAATGTTGCTGGAGCAACGCATCGGTATGGGCAACGAACGCGACGACCTGAGAAATCGGCACAGAGATGTCATGTTTCATGTTGCGACCGGCACGCTTTTGCGCATCGCTGATGTTCTCCCGCAGTTGCCAGAATGCCTGGCTCTGGACGAGGTTCTCGGCGATCAGCGCATCGGCCAGCAGCTGCTGTTCGAAGGCTTCGCCCAGCACCTGTTCGAAGATTTCCCGGGCATGGTTTTCGCTGTGGTTATCCGACAGCTCCAACAGCGCGAACCAAGGCTGGCGAGCATTGGCGAAGGGCCGCGGACCATCGGGACACTGCTCGCGCAACAGCGCAAGACACTCGGCGCTCAGCAGCTCGAACGCCGTCAGGCTGGCACCAAAACCGGCACGGGCATGGGACAACAACGCCACCGCCTGCTCCAGGGAGTCGAACGCCAGTAGCGCGGTGGCCTGCGCCTTGGGCAGCGGAAACAATTTCAGCGTCGCGGCGGTGATAATGCCGAGCGTGCCTTCGCTGCCGATGAACAGGTCCCGCAGGTCGTAGCCGGTATTGTCCTTGCGCAAGCCGCGCAAACCGTTCCAGATTTCACCCTCGGCGGTTACGACTTCCAGGCCCAGGGTCAGTTCACGGGCATTGCCGTAGCGCAGCACCGCGGTGCCGCCGGCGTTGGTCCCCAGGTTGCCGCCGAGGGTGCAACTGCCTTCGGCGCCAAGGCTCAAGGGGAACAGGCGTCCGGCCTGGCGGGCAACGTCCTGGACGGTTTGCAGGATGCAGCCCGCCTCGACGGTGAGGGTGTCATTGTCGGTGTCCACGGCGCGGATCCGGTTCATCCGATCGAGCAACAGCAACACCGAGCGGCCGCTGGCATCCGGGGTGGCGCCGCCCATCAGTCCGGTGTTGCCGCCCTGCACCACCACCGGCGTAGCCGTCGCGGCGCAAGCCCGGACCACCGCCGCGACTTCTTCGGTGCTGCCCGGATGGACCGCGGCGATTACTCGCCCGACGTAACGCCCCTGTTTGTCGGTCAGGTACGGCGCGGCTTCCTCGCCGCGTTGCACATGCCTGGCGCCCAGCAGGGCCTGCAAGGTCAAAAAGAGTGAATGGCTCATGGCTGCGAGGCCAAGGGAGCCGCACCTTGATACCTGGCGTGCAGATCACGCAGGGCCTGGGACGGTGCCATGCCGGTGCGCTCGCCGAGTTCGATCAGCCAACCGCTGCGATGCCAGTCGCGCACGACAGCATCGAGTCTGGCCTGGGTGTCGTGCTCGCCCTTGCGCAGCCAGATCACCGAATTCGAAGGAATCAGGTCCCCCGGCAGCGGGATCTCAAAGCCTGACCACTCGGCTTCGCTCAACAGTGCGTGCATGGTCGGGCTCACGTGCACCGCAGCCACGCAGCCATTGCCGCGAAGCGACAACAGCGACTCGGACTGGCTGCGAAAAGCCTTGATCTGTGCGCCATAGGTTTCTTGCAGCGGCTTGATGAAATTGCTGCCCTGGGACACGCACACCGGTTTGCCCTTGAGGTCGGCCCATTGCGCTATGCCGGCCCCCTTGCGTATCAGCGCCGCGCCACCGACCTCTTCATAAGGTGTCGGCACGTAGTCGAGAATCTCGCCGCGTTCTTCGGTGAACTGCATGTTGGCGATCAGGATGTCGACTTTGCCCTGCTGCAAGAATTGCACGCGGTTCGGCGCAAGCACGGAAACGGTCTGCGTCTCCACCCCCAGCGCCTTGCCGATGCCCTGGGCCAACTCGACGTTATAGCCCCGGTGCTCGCCGGTCTTGGGGTCGATGGTGCCGAACGGCGCGCCGCTGAGCATCACCCCGACGCTGATGGCGTGGCGCTGCTCGATCTTGTCCAGCGTGGCGTCCGCCTGGGCCAGGCTGGCAGCGCAGCCGGCAGTCAAGGCCAGGCACAGGGCGGCCAGCGTTCGAGGGGAGAAAAATGAAGACATGGGCGATTACCTTGCGCGTCGGTCGAGGGTCGTTGAGAAAGCTGCAAGCGCCGCTGCTCAGGCGCCGTTGGCCTGGAACTGCTTTTGCAACTCGACCAGGGCGGGTGACGCCGGGGTGATGCGATTACGGGCCTGGGCGTCGATCAACCAGCCGCTGCGGTGCAATTGCTTGATGATCGGATCGAGCCTGGCCTGGGTATCGTTTTCGCCTTTGCGCGTCCAGATCACCGAGGGGGCCGGGTTCAGCTCCGGGCTCAGGGCGCGGTAGCCCTGCCATTCGGCGATGTCGGCAATTAGTGGATTGATCAACGTGGCGTCATGCACGGCGGCAACACAGTTGTTGCCCCGTAACGCCAGCAGCGACTCCGAGGAGCTCTTGAAGGCCTTGATCTGCACGCCCAACTCGGTGAGCGGCTTGATGTAGCTGCTGCCCTGGGAGGTGCATACCGGTTGATTCTTCAGATCTTCCCAGCGGCTGATCCGGCTGTCCTTGAGCACCGCCGCGGTGCCGCCGACACGGTAGAACGGCGTAGGCACGAACCCGAGGATTTCACCGCGCTCGGTGGTCCATTCCATGTTGGCAATCAACAGATCGACTTTGCCCTGCTGCAGAAACTGCACGCGGTTGGCGGGCAATACCGGCACCAGTTGCACCTCGGCGCCGAGTTGCCGGCCCAGTTCCTGGGCGAGGTCAACGTTGAGGCCGCGAGGTTTCTGGGTAGCGGGGTCAATGCCGCCGAACGGGCCGCCGGACAGCAGCACGCCAACCACCAACTCGTGGCGCTGCTCGATCTTCTCCAGGGTGGCGTCGGCCTGGGCAATGTCGACGGCTGCCAACGAGACCAAGGCGCCCAGCAACACAGGCAGGAGATGTTTGACAGGTGAGCGCTCGAACAACATGGATTTCCCCTCATGGATGATCGGCGTACCCCGACCTGATGAGTGGGCATCCTAGGTACCGCTTGGAGCCAACGGAAATGCAGATATCTCATATCGTTATAACTCGCCCGGTTTGGTTTACAGGCGAAAAACATATAACCGTTATTTTATTAGCCCACAGCGAAGTTCACGTAAAGGAAATGCAATCAATACATAAAAAACTGTAATGTTTAGGTTTTCAGTCTTGATATGAAGCGATAGCCATGGCGACCCTGGATCTCGAATTGCTGCGCACCTTCATCGCCGTGGTCGATCACCACAGCTTTGCCGAAGCCGGTGCCCGACTGGCCCGCACGCAATCTTCAGTCACCCAGCATATGCAGCGCCTGGAACAGCAGGTCGGGGTCACGTTGTTCGAAAAACGTGGCCGGCAAAAGCAGCTCACCGAAGCGGGCCAGCAGTTGCTGCGGCACGCGCGGCAGATGCTGTCGCTCAACGACGATGCGCTCAATTCCCTGCGCGAAAGCAGCCTTAGCGGTGTGTTGCGTATCGGCTCGCCCCACGATATTGCTGACACGATCCTGCCGCCGATCCTCAGCCACATCGCCCGCTCGGCCCCGCGCCTGCGCCTGGAAATCGATGTCGGCCGCAGCCCATTCCTGATGGACGACCTGCATCGCGGCAAGGTCGACATGGTCATTTCCACCCGCCAGGATCCGAACCTCGAAGGCTTCGCCTTGCGTACCTCACCGGTGTGGTGGATCTGCTCGGCGCAGTACCTCCACAACCCCGCCGAACCGCTGCCGCTGATCCTCGTGGACGAGCCGAGCATCTATCGGCGCTATGCCCTCGAAGCCCTGGAGCGCGCCAATATCCCCTGGCGCCAGGCCTACCTGGCCTCGAACCTGATCGGCATCAAGGCCGCGACCCGCGCCGGCCTGGGCGTCACGCCCCGCAGCATGGAAATGCTCGGCCCGGACATGCGTGTGCTCGGCGAGAACGATGGGCTGCCGCGACTGCCGGATGTGACCTATCACCTGTGGATCCGGCCGAACACCGTCAACGCACTGGTGCGCCGGGCTTATGAGCTGATCAGGAACAATCAGGGGCATTGAGTCATCACTGCCCAGGCTCAGCGCAATCACCCTATCCCAGCGGGCAGACAGGCACGTTCAGTTGGTTGCCGGAGCCCAATCAGTTCTGCTGGACATGCCTGCGCGGTGGCTACGCCCTGGACAGTGCCAGGGCGCATCGCGGATCAATTGACCCTCGATATCGTCCGGGCGTTGAAAGGACTTTTGAGCAGCCGTCATGCCTGCCCTCCCTGTCCATCAGCCAGCGCCGCGCCGTTGAGGTAATGGTCGCCCAGCAGCCGACGCTGGGTCAGTAACGCCGGCTCGGCTGCATCCGGCAACGGCCGCGGCAAGCTGCGCCCGGCCAGCTCGAAGAATAGATGCGCACCGACACGCGCCGCCTCGGCAGCAGCCAGACGAAAGGCAATGGCGGACGATTGGGAAGCGTTGGCGCGTTCGAGCAACGCATCGGCGGCGTCGATGCGGATACGCAGGTTGCCGACCGCGGCGACCACCAGGGCTTCATGTCGCGCGCTCTGCCCGCGCAGGTAGTCAAGGAGAGCCGCCTCGACGTGGCGGGCATGGACGAGGTCGCTGCGACCCTGGGAGTGTGAATGGGACATGCTCGATACCTCAGTTCCAGGAGTGACGTTGCGGCTTGATGTCGTTGAGAAGCTGGTTGCCGACCAGGTGATATTTCCAGCGCACCGGGTCATGGAGGGTATGGGTCCGCGCATTGCGCCAGAACCGGTCCAGGCCCTGGCTGGCCGAGACGCTGCGCGTGCCGCCCAGCTCCAACAGGCGGCTGGAAGCCTCAAGGGCAATCTCGGTGGACAGCACCTTGGCCTGGCCTACGACCACAGAGGCTTCGGCGACCCGTTCCTCACTGGGCTCGGCAACCGCAAGATCGACCGCTTGGGCCGCGCGCTGCAAAATCGCCTCGGCCGCTTGCAGCCGCCAGGCCAGCTCGCCGATCAGCGCTTGGCCTAGCGGATCCTGCCAACCGTGTTGCAGGCCGCTGTCGACCCAAGGACGCGCCTGGCGGGCGACACGCAGGGTCTCGGCGAAGGCACCCCGGGCAATGCCGGTGTCCACCGCGGCCTGGATGATCTGCGAAATCGGGCCATCGGAAGTGGGCTGGTCATAGGCTTTCCAAGCAGGTACCACGTCGCGGGCAGGCACGCGTACGCCTTCGATGCGCACCTGGCCGCTGGCGGTGATGCGTTGGCCGAAACCGTCCCAACTGTCGATTACCGTCAATCCGGCGGCATCGCGCGGAACCAGCGCGATATGTACATGCCCCGCCTCGTCCACCCCGGCAACCGGCACGATATGGGCGAACAATGCGCCGGTGCAGTAGGCCTTTTCGCCGTCGAGCACCGCCGTGTCGCCATCGAAGCGGATCTGCGTCTGGAAGGTCGTAACGTATTGGCTTCGCGCTTCGGAAAAAGCGTTACCAAAGCGATACCCCTGGAGCACCTTGGCGTAGTAGCGCCGCTTCTGCTCTTCGCTGCCGGTCAAGCCGAGATTGCTGAGCACGCCGAAATGGTTTTGCGGCAACTGGCCGAGGGATGAATCGGCCGCGGAAATGATGGCGATCACTTCGCTGAGGGTGACATAGGACACCCCGGCGCCACCGTAGGCCTTCGGCACGCTGATCGCCCACAACCCGCTTTCGGAAAAGCGTTCGAGTTCTTCCCAGGGCAGACGTCGGTCGCGGTCGCGGGTTGCCGCCTCGCGAGCGAAATCCCCGGCCACACGGTGCGCCACCTCGATCGCCTCGGCGTCGCTGCGAATGAGATGGGCCGGGCGCCGAGGCACCGGACGAACCTGCTCGGATGGATCAATAGTCGCTGAATGGCTCATGTGTTGCTCCTTTCGTAACGGGTTCATCAACAGCCAGAGCACAGTCCGTACCAACCCTCTAAACCCTTTTTTTTCAAAGAGTTGTGAACCAGCAGCGGGTTGGACAAAGCCCCTGCAACAGCAAACTGCGGATTCACTGTTGCCCACAAGACAGCGGGAAACCGGCACTCAACCGGTCTTGCCGCCCAGATAGAAATGCTGGATGTCTTCCCGCGCCGCCAACTCCGCACCGCTGCCCTCACCCACGACCCGACCGTTTTCCAGGACGTAGGCGTAGGTGGCATGGCGCAGCGCAACGTTGATGTTCTGTTCGGCCACCAGGAAGCTCATGCCTTCCTGGGCATTGAGCTGGGCGACGATGGCAAAAATCTCCTCGACGAGGATCGGCGCCAGCCCCATCGAAGGTTCATCCAGCAATACCAGCCGAGGTCGGGTCATCAGCGCCCGACCGATGGCAAGCATTTGCTGCTCGCCGCCGGATGTCAGCCCGGCCTGGGTCTTGCGCTTGGTCTTGAGACGAGGGAACCAGGCGTAGATGCGCTCCAGATCCTGTTCCAGTTCCCGGCGCGTCGGGTTACGCAGGAAACCGCCGGTACGCAGGTTGTCCTCGACGGTCAGGTGGGCGAACACGTGGCGCCCCTCCAGCACATGGACAATGCCTTGGCGGGCCAGCAGGTTGGCGGCGACGCCGGCGGTATCCTGCCCCTGGAAAGTGATCCGGCCGCGGCTGACTTGCGCACGGTCAGCCTGGACCAACCCGGAAATGGCCTTGAGCGTGGTGCTCTTGCCAGCCCCGTTGGCGCCCAGCAGCGCAACGATGTCGCCCTGCCCGACCCGCAGGGAAACCCCGGCCACGGCGAGGATCGCGCCGTCGTAGATGACTTCGATGTCGTGCACCGCCAGCAACTCGCTGCTTGCTGTGCCCGCAAGGGCCGCAATGGTCATGGGTTGTTCCTCCTCGTGCGCACGGCTACTGCGCCGCGCAATCGCGGGCCGTTACGCCCTTTTCTTTCGCATATTCGGCGGCCTTGGCGTCGATCAATGGGCGCAACGTCGCGCGGTCGGCCTGGACCCAGTCGGTGATCAGTTTCCATTGCTGGCCGTCCCATTGTTGTACCTTGGCTGCCCCGCCACCTTCATGGTCGCTGCAAGACAGCTTCAGCGGCTGCATCAGTCCAAGGAAACCGATCTCCTTGAGACGCGCGTCATCGAGGTCGAGATGCTCCAGGCCCCAGCGACCTTCCTCACCGTTGAGCGGACGATTGCCGAACTTTTTCTGCCCGGTGCGGATCGCCTCGACGGCAATGGCGGCATTCACCAGGCCGGAGTTGTAATAGACGCTGCCGAAACTCTTCGGATCCTTGAGATCGCTCTTGCCGGTATCGAGGATGTACTGGCGAATGCGTTGGTGGATGTCGAAATCTGCACCGCCTGGATAGGGTGTCAACGCCAGGTAGCCCTTGCCGGCCTCACCGGCCGGCAACACGTCCTCGTTGGAACTGGCCCAGATGTCACCGACGATGCGCTCCACCGGGTAGCCGAAACGCGCCGCGGTCTTGATCGCCACCGGCGTGGATACACCCCAGGTACGCAGGAACACCCAGTCCGGCTTGAGCTGCCGCACCTGGCGCCACTGCCCGGCCTGTTCGTTGCCCGGATCCGCCACCGCGATCTGGATGTTCTCGAAGCCATACTTCTGCGCCAGCAGAGCCAGCGGCCCCTGGGTTTCCCGACCATAGGCCGAGTCATGGTAGACGGTGGCGATCTTCTTGCCCTTGAGCCTGTCCAGCCCGCCCTCGCGCTCAGCCACGTAATTGATGAATGCCGAGGCCTCGCTGTAGAACGTCAGCATGGCCGGGAAATTGTAGGGAAACACCCTGCCATCGGTGGCCTCGGTACGGCCATAGCCGAGGGTGATCAGCGGAATCCGGTCGGCTTCGGCCTTGTCCGCGAGGGCATAGGCCGCCGGTGCACCGTTGGGCTGGTAGACCGCCACCGGCGCGCCGTTAAGGCCGTTCTTGAAGCGCTCGTAGCACTCGATGCCTTTTTCCGCCGTCCATTCGGTCTCGCACTCCTGCCAGACCAGCTTGACACCGTTGATCCCACCTTCCACCTCGTTGATGTAGCGCAGATAGTCGATCATTCCGGCCCACACTGGAATGCCGCTGGAGGCATAGGCCCCGACCCGGTAGGTGGCCAGGGGGAAGAACTGTTCGTTGGCCGCCTGGGCAACCGGTACCAGCGTTGCGCAGGCGCCCAGTGCCAGGCCGATGGCAGCGAGGCTGCGTTTTAAAGTTGCATGCATGTTGGTCTTCTCGATTGGGTCTTGTGCAGTGTTGGAAACCTCCTTTCCCTCGGTAGGGTCAAGGTTCGTTGGGTTGTGGGAAGGCGCTCAGAACCGCAGCGGCCAGACCCTGATGCGTTCACGCAGGTCACCGAGCAGGCGTGCCAGCCCTTCCGGTTCCTTGATCAGGAACCAGATGATCAGGCCACCGAAGAGCACCTTCTGCAGGTTCTGCAGTTGCCCGGCGTCGACGTTGCCGTTGAACAGCCATAGGCCGGCATGGCTGAGCAGGATCGGCACGAGACTGATGAAGGCCGCGCCGATGAAGCTGCCGGCAATGCTGCCCATGCCACCGATAATGATGATGAACAGAATCTGGAACGAACGATTGATGTCGAAGCTGCCTGCACTGGCGGTCCCCAGGTACGCGAACGCCCAGAGCGCCCCGGCGATTCCGAGGTAGAACGAACTGACGGCGAAGGCCATGCGCTTGTCGCGCTCCACGGCGATCCCGATGACAGCGGCAGCGGTATCCATGTCCCGGATGGCCATCCAGTTGCGGCCAATCTGGCTGCGCACCAGGTTGACCGCCATCCAGGTCAACAGCACCACACAACTGAGGGTCAACAGGTAGCGACCGACCGGGGTGCCGAGGTTATGGCCGAACAGCTCCAGGCGTGGCGCGCTGATGGTGCCGGACGAGGCGTAGTTGTAGAACCAGGGGAATTTGGCAAACACCCATTCCAGGAAAAACTGCGAGGCCAGCGTGGTCACCATCAGGTAAAAACCCTTGATCCGGGAGCTGGGGATGCCGAACAGCAGCCCGACCAACCCGGCAATCACCCCACCGCCAAGCAGCGCCAGTGGCAACGGCAGCCCGGGCACGCGCAGCAGCAGGCCGTATGTGGCGAACGCGCCCACGGCCATGAAGCCGGCGGCGCCGACCGAGGTCTGGCCGGTGTAGCCGGTCAACAGGTTCAGCCCCAGGCCCGCCAGCGACAGCACCAGGAAGGGAATCAGGATCGCGTTGAGCCAGTAGTCATTACCGAGCCACGGCAACCCGATAAAAGCCACCAGTAGCAGCAACAACAGGCCCGGCCGCCAACGCCGGCGCACCAGGGTCAGGGGTGAGTCGTCAAAGCTGGCAGTGAGGCGCGTAACAGTAGCGGTCATGGCGTCATACCCGTTCAATGATCCGGTCGCCGAACAGGCCGGACGGACGGATGTAGAGGAAGATCAAGGCGAGGAAATAGGCGAACCAGGGCGTGATGCCTCCGCCGATCAGCGGACCGATGTAAGCCTCGGCAAGATTCTCCGCCGCACCGACGATCAGCCCGCCGACGATGGCCCCGCCGATCGAGGTGAAGCCGCCGATGATCAGCACCGGCAGCGCCTTGAGCACCACCAGCGAAAGCGAGAACTGCACGCCCTGCCGCGCGCCCCAGAGCAACCCGGCGACCAGGCCGACCACCCCGGCCACGGCCCAGACAATCTGCCAGATGCGATTGAGGTTGATGCCCAGCGACAACGCCGCACGGGTATCATCGGCCACGGCGCGCAGGGCGATCCCGATGCGGGTCTGGTTGAACAGCAAGGCCAGCACCGCCACCGTCAGTCCGGACACTGCCGCCGCCATCAAGTCGAATTGGCTGATCATGATCTCCCCCACGAACAGCGGGACGTCCTCGATGCCCAGGTCCAGCGCACGCACCTGGGCGCCCATCAGTCCTTGGGCCAGGCCCTCGATGATGAACGACAGGCCGAGGGTGGCCATGAACAGGGTGATCTGCGATCGGTTGACCAACGGCCGCAGCACCAGGCGCTCGATCAACAATGCGCCGAGGATCATCACCAGCACCGTCAGGACCAACGCGAGGGCAAAAGACAGGCCCTGCTCACGCAAGCTGACGAAGGTCAGCGCGGCGAACAGCAGCATCGCGCCCTGAGCAAAATTGAACACGCCGCTGGCCTTGTAGATCAGCACGAAACCGATGGCCACCAGTGAATACAGAGTGCCGGCCAGCAGCCCGCCAACCAGGGTTTCCAGAAAGAAATTCATGAGTGCGAGGCCCCCAGGTAAGCGGCGATCACATCGGGGTTGGCCTGCACCTGCGCGGGCGTGCCGTCACCGACCTTGCGTCCGTAGTCCAGCACCACCACATGGGTGGACAGCCCCATGACCACCGGAATGTCGTGTTCAATGAGAATCACCGTGGTGCCAAGGTCGCGATTGATATCGACGATGAAGCGGCTCATCTCCTGTTTTTCTTCAGCGTTCATGCCAGCCATCGGTTCGTCGAGCAACAGCAGGGTCGGCTGCGCGATCAGTGCCCGGCCCAGCTCCACGCGTTTCTGCAAACCGTAGGCGAGGCTGCCCACCGCGACGTCACGCCAGGCCTGCAGTTCGAGGAATTCCAGCACCTGCTCGGCCCGCTCGGCGAACGCCCGCGCCTCGCGCCGGGCGCGCGGCAAGCCCAAGGCCTGCTCGAGAAAAAACGTACGCTGCAAGCGCGACAGGCCAGTGAGCAGGTTGTCCACCACGCTCATTTTCTTGAACAGCGCGTTGTTCTGGAACGTCCGGCCGATACCAAGCCGCGCCGCTTTCAGTGGATGCGGACGGCGCAACGGTTCGGCAGCGAAGAACACCTGGCCGGCATCGGCCCGGTAGACCCCGTTGAGGATGTTCAGCAGCGAACTCTTGCCCGCACCGTTCGGCCCGATCAACGCGCAGATCTCGCCAAGCCTGACACTGAACGAGAGGTCGGAAATCGCTTTCACGCCCCTGAACGACAGCGACACATTCCGCACCTCCAACAGCGCATTCATGCGGCTCGCTCCAGATATTCCTGCAACCAGGCCTGGCGCGCCGAGCCTTGCAACAAGGCGTCTGCGGGCGCGCTTGGCACCTCGATCCGGCGCAGCCGCTGGAACCCGAGCAGACGCCGCACCCGCGCCTTGAGCCAGCGGCGCAGGCCACGTCGCGGATCATCCAGGGTCCATTCGCAGAGGCGTCGCCGCCAACTGCCCGCAATCGGCAGCCGGGCTTCGATTTCCGCCGCCAGCGATTCGACTCGCGCAGCGGACAACAGCAAGGCCGTCGGGGCAATCTCGCGGCGATCGCGGCTGGCCGATTCGCGAGCTTCCGGAAAGGCCAGGCCTTCGCCGCCCTCCAGCCAGCGACGGAACAGATGAGTCAGCCCATCACGCCATTCAGTGCCCTCATCGATCCATACCACCGCGTCGTTGGCGACCTGGGCCCAGCCCTGGCGCTGCGCTGCCGGCGCCTCGGTGACGAACAGCACCGACAGTGACTGCACCTGCCACAGGCCACGACGCGCCGCACTGGCCTGGGCCGAATACAGCCGCAGCGGCCACTCTTCATCCAGGCCGCACTGCAGCCAGTGCGAGACACTTTCGCGGCGCTGGACAAAGGCGAACGCCGGGCGGATCAGACGTAACTGGCGTTGCAGATCCTCGCCCTGACTGTCGCGGTCGACGACCACGCTGTGTCCACCCAGCTGGCGCGCCGCCAATGTCAGAATCAGCAGGCTCGGCTCGAAGGCACCGCTCAGAGCCAACCGCGCGCCAGGGGCGAAGCCTTGTTGGCGCAGGCCATCGCAAACCCGCTCGACCTCGCGTTGCACATCGATCCATCGCCAGGCCCTCCAGGCGCCGAGGCGTCGATGACGCATGGCGATCTGCGTCGGACGCTCACTGGCCCAGCGCTGCAACGCCACGAGGGCGCTGTCCGTCACGCTTTCGGGCAATGGAGCATTGACTTCGAAAATTCTCATGCGCTTACTCCTCAACCAGGGCCGGCTCAGCGACACGAGCGCGCTGGGCCAGGCGATTCAAGTCCCGATAACCAGCGCCCGGGTGGCTGGCGGGCAGGCGCGGGCCGTCGCCGAACAGCTTCTCGCGCAGGGTGCCAGGGCGATAGTCGGTCTTGTACACGCCGCGCTGTTGGAGTTCGGGCACCAGCAGCTCGACCACGTCGCGAAAGGTCTCATGGGCCAGGGCGTAGGCCAGGTTGAAGCCGTCCACATCGGTTTCCTCGACCCAGGCCTGCAACTCGTCGGCGACGGTTTGCGCGCCGCCGACGATCAACGGACCAAAGCCGCCGATGCCGACCCAATCGGCCAGTTCCTGGACTGTCCATTGTTTGTCGGGGTCGGCGGTGGAGAAGGTTTCCACGGCCGATTGAATGGCGTTGGTATGGATGTGCTTGAGCACCTGGTCGGGTCGGTACTGGCTGAAATCGATGCCAGTCCAGCCGGAAACCAACGCCAGCGCGCCCTCATAGCTGCTGTAGGATTTCAGCTCCCGCCACTTGGTCTGTGCCTTGGCATCGGTCTCGTCGACGATCACCGTTTGCAGGTTGAAGATCAGCACCTTGCGCGGATCACGCCCGGCCTCGGCGGCACGTCGGCGGATATCGGCCACGGTCTTTTTCAGGATGACCTTCGACGGCGCCGCGACGAATACACATTCCGCATGGCCGGCGGCGAAATCCTTGCCACGGCTCGATGCCCCTGCCTGGTAGAGCACCGGCGTGCGCTGCGGCGACGGCTCGCAAAGGTGGATACCCGGCACCTGGAAGTGCTTGCCCTGGTGACGGATCTCATGGACTTTGCCCGGGTCGCTGAAGATGCCGCGCTCACGGTCGCGCACCACCGCGCCCTCCTCCCAACTGCCTTCGAACAGTTTGTAGAGCACCTCGAGGTATTCGTCGGCGTAGTCGTAGCGTGCATCGTGATCACTCAGCGCCTTCTGGCCGAGGTTACGCGCGCCGCTGTCGAGGTAAGACGTGACGATGTTCCAACCGATGCGCCCCTTGGTCAGGTGATCCAATGTCGACAGGCGGCGGGCAAAGGGATAGGGATGCTCGAAGGTCAACGAGGCGGTCAGGCCGAAACCCAGGTGCTCGGTCACCAGTGCCATCGGCGTGATCAGCGCCAGTGGATCATTGACCGGGACTTGGGTCGCCTGGCGGATCGCGGCGTCACCATTGCCGCCGAGCACATCGTAGATACCGATCACATCGGCAATGAAGATGCCGTCGAACTTGCCGCGCTCCAGCAGTTTGGCCAGATCGGTCCAGTAATCCAGGTCTTTATACTGCCAGGCACGATCCAGGGGATGTCGCCAGAGCCCTGGAGACTGGTGGCCGACGCAGTTCATCTCGAAGGCATTGAAACGAATTTCACGTGGCATGGGAACTCCTGCTCGATGGGTTCAGCACCCCATCCGGGCGCTTTCTCGTTGCTGTCTCAACACGATTCATGCCAGTTCGTAAATTCCTTTATTTACAGTGGGTTACTCACGGAACCGCGCGATCAGGGTGACTGCCTCCCAACACCGGTGTTGATCAATTGTTCGATAACAAACAGTACGGACGTTCGCTCGGGACCGTTTGCCAACACCCAGCCGACGGCCTGGTCCGGAACCGGCCATCGCTCATCAATGTTCAATGGCTGAAGGCTTGGTTGAAGGACGTGTCGATAACGCCAGCAGTGGCCAGCGGAGCCGATAGCGCCTTGACCTTGAACAGGAAGTCCGCCGTGCTCTGCAGGTCGGCGGCGGACTGCTGGTCCACCGGACCAACGCTCATGTGGGCCTGGCGCAACCAATGGCGCGAAACGTCCTGGTCAAGATTGGCCTTCTTTGCCCAGAGGTCGGCGTATTGGTCGGTGTGGTTGTCGACCCAGGCGCGGGCTTGTTTCACGCGGCCGAGGAAGTCGGCGATGGCTTCACGCTTGTTGTCGATGGCCGGCGTCGAGGCTGCTATGGCGCTGAGGCCGGGCATGAGGTCCTTCGCCGTCAGGATCGGCCGGGCGCCGAAGAAGAGGATCTGTTGCGAGATGTAGGGCTCCCAGACCGGAAAGGCATCGATGCTGCCCTGGGGCAAGGCAGCAGCTGCATCAATGGGCATCAGCTTGATGAAGTCGACGTGGTCTTCCGGCAAGCCGGCCCGTTCCAGGGCGCGCAGTGTCAGTTGCTGACTCCACGCCCCGGGCCAATAGGCGACCTTCTTGCCCTTGAGGTCGGCGATGGTCTTGACCGGCGAGTCCTTGGGCACGAGCAGCGCGATGGTGTCAGGGTTCTGCCGCGAGACGCCGATCAACTTCACCGGTGCCTGTTTGGCGGCCAGGAACAGGAAGCCCGAATCGCCGAGGAACCCCAGGTCCAGGTCACCGGTACTCAGCGCCTCGGCCAGTGGCGCGGCCGCTTGGAAGTGCTTCCAGTCGACGCGATAGGGGGCGCCCTCAAGCACACCCGAAGCCTCCACCGAAGCCCGTACGTTGTAATAGTTCTGGTCGCCGACATGCAGTACCAATGGCTCGGCGGCCTGGGCCAACGGTGCGGCAAACAATGTGCTGAGCAGTAGACGTTGCAAGAATTGGCCGGGCTTCATGAAAAGGCTCCTGATTGAATTTCTTAGAACTTAACGCTCTTGCAATTCAACTCATAAATTCTTTTAAGGCATAAGCTCATAAGTCACTTGCGACCGCTGTCTGCGGTGTAACAGTGCCGCAGCAGACTGTTGATAGGGCAACATCGCCCTCCAGACTTCCACCCCCTCGCGCCCCCGCCAGCCGCCCTGCTGCGGCTGTGGCACAGAGCCTGCAATATTCCATTCCAGTGGGATTTCCTCCTGCTTACCGATCTTTCGGAAATAAGAACATTGCCTTCCTGCCGCCTTGCCTGGAGCCGCTCGATGAAACCCGCCCTCCGTTTTTCCCTGGCCCGCGCCAGATACCTGTTCAGGGCCTGCGCTCTGGTGCTGGGCCTGCCGTCCCTGACCCTGGCCGCAGAAAGTCCACCGGCTGAAGTGCATCTGGACTACGCCTATTACTCGCCGGTCAGCCTGGCGCTCAAGCACTTCGGCTATCTGGAAAAGGCCCTGCCCCAGACCAAGGTAAGCTGGGTCCTGAGCCAGGGTAGTAACCGTTCCCTGGAATACCTCAACAGCGGCGGCGTCGACTTCGCTTCGTCCGCCAGCCTCGCCGCCGTGCTGAGCCGGGCAAACGGCAGCCCGATCAAGTCGGTCTACGTCTACAGCCGCGCCGAATGGACCGCCCTGGTGGTGCGCAAGGATTCGCCGTACCAGACAATCGCCGACCTCAAGGGCAAAAAAATCGCCGCCACCAAGGGCACCGATCCCTACCTGTTCACCTTGCGCAGCCTGCAACAGGCCGGGCTGGACAAGGACGACGTAGAACTCGTCCACCTGCAGCACCCGGACGGGCGCACCGCCCTGGAAAAAGGTGACGTCGACGCCTGGGCCGGCCTCGACCCGCACATGGCCGCCAGCGAAGTCCAGGCCGGATCGCGCCTGCTCTATCGCAACCCCGACTTCAACAGCTACGGGGTGGTCAGCGTCACCGAAAAGTATGCAAAGGAGCATCCGCAGACCATCAACACCGTACTCGCCGCTTATGAACAGGCCCGTGAATGGGCGGTAGGTCATCCGCAGGAGCTGGCCAAACTTCTGGCCGACGAATCGGGCCTGCCGCTGGAAGTGGCCAGGTTGCAACTGTCGCGTACTGACCTGGGCAACCCACAACTGAGCGCCAGGGACGTGCTGGCCTCGAAGGCCGCCGCGCCGATCCTGGTTTCCGAGGAGCTGGTGCGTCGCGGGGTGAATGTTGACCAGGTCATCGAGCAACTGCTCGACACCGGTCACCAACAGGCCGTGGCCCGTCAATAACCGATTGCCCAGGCGACAACCGATCCGCGCCTGGCGCGGATTCGACGTTGCCGGAGAACCGCCATGAGCAGTAACAGCAAAGACCTTTCCAGCCTGCGCCTGGCCCCGCCCGCAACAAGCAAGGCGCCCCTGTTCAATGCCGACTGGCGACTGCGTCTCAAGGGGCTGGCCCTGCCGGTGCTGATCATCGTATTCCTGGAGATCATCGTGCGCATCGGTTGGCTGCCCTCCTACCAGATGCCAGCCCCCAGCGAGATCGCCCTGACCCTCGGCGACCTCGCCGAAGGGGCGCTGTGGAAACACATCAGCGCCAGCCTGTTGCGGGTATTGCTGGGCTTCGCCATCGGCGCCGGCCTGGCCTTGGTATTCGCCGCCTGGGTTGGCTTGAGCCGGGAAGCCGAAGCCTATCTGGAACCGACCTTCGCCGGCCTGCGCTCGATCCCGAGCCTGGCCTGGGTACCGTTGCTCCTGCTGTGGCTGGGCATCGACGAAACCTCGAAAGTGGTACTGATCGCCATCGGCGCGTTCTTTCCCGTTTACCTCAATGGCGTCGCAGCGATTCGCAACATCGACCGCAAGCTGGTGGAAGTCGGCCATATGTACGGGTTCAACCATCGCCGTCTGGTGCGGCGGATTCTCCTGCCCGCCGCCCTGCCCGGCCTGTTCACCGGTTTGCGCAGCGGCATGAGCCTGGCCTGGATGTTTCTGGTGGCCGCCGAACTGATCGCCGCCACCAAAGGCCTGGGCTATCTACTCAGCGATGGCCGCGAAACCTCGCGGCCGGACATCGTCCTGGCGGCCATCATCGCGCTCGCCGTGCTCGGCAAGCTCAGCGACGGCATCCTTGCCGGCCTGGAAAAACGCTTCCTGGCCTGGCGCGACACCTTCAACGGCAGCGAGGATTGAGCCATGACCCAAGCCCTGCTGGATATCCACGTCGAGCGCAAGACGTTCGCCACCACCACCGTGCTCGATAATATCCACCTGCAACTGCAGCCCCGGGAAACCGTGAGCCTGCTGGGCCCCAGCGGCTGTGGCAAAAGCACTTTGCTGCGCATCGTCGCAGGCCTGGAAAAAGACTTCGAAGGAGAACTGCTCAGCCACACCGAACAGCTCGCCTTTGTGTTTCAGGAAGCACGGCTGATGCCGTGGCTGACGGTGCAACAGAACATCGGCTTCAGTGATGACGATGATTACGACCAGGCCTGGGTCGCGCAGTTGATCGACGAAGTTGGCCTCAACGGTTTTGCCGACGCCTTGCCCAAGGCGTTGTCCGGCGGCATGGCGCAACGCGTGGCAATTGCCCGCGGCCTGTACTCGCGACCGCAAGTGCTATTGCTGGACGAACCCTTCAGTGCCGTGGACGCCTTCACCCGGATGAAACTGCAGGACCTCTTGCTGCAACTGGCCGAGCGGCACGCCATCGCCCTGTTGCTGGTGACCCACGATGTCGACGAGGCGTTGTACCTGAGTGACCGGGTCTTGGTGATGGACAACCGCCCCAGCAGCATTCGCCAGGAGCTGACGGTGCAGCTGGACCATCCGCGGGATCGACGCGCCCCCTTGCTGGCGCAGCTCAGGGCGCTGGCGCTGACTGAATTGCAGCATGCTCATGTGATTTGAACAGGCGTTCAACCAGCAGTGGCCGGCATCACCTGACCAGCGTAGCAAGCTCGATCAATGCAGGATTTGGCTCAGGAACAGCTTGGTGCGGTCGTTCTGTGGGTTGTCGAAGAAGTCGTTCGGGGCGGCCTGTTCGACGATTTCGCCCTTGTCCATGAAGATCACGCGGTTGGCCACGGTGCGGGCGAAACCCATCTCGTGGGTCACGCAGAGCATGGTCATGCCGTCTTCGGCCAGGCTGATCATGGTGTCCAGAACCTCTTTCACCATTTCCGGGTCGAGGGCCGAGGTCGGCTCGTCGAACAGCATGATTTTCGGCTTCATGCACAAGGCACGGGCAATTGCCACACGCTGCTGCTGGCCGCCGGAGAGCTGGCCCGGGTATTTGTGCGCCTGCTCTGGAATGCGCACGCGCTCCAGATAGTGCATGGCGATTTCCTCGGCCTTGCGCTTGGGCATCTTGCGCACCCACATCGGGGCCAGGGTGCAGTTCTGCAGGATGGTCAGGTGCGGGAACAGGTTGAAGTGCTGGAACACCATGCCGACTTCCCGGCGGATCGCTTCGATCTGCTTGAGGTCGTTGGTCAGCTCGACGCCGTCGACCACGATGCGGCCCTGCTGGTGTTCTTCCAGGCGATTGAGGCAGCGGATGGTGGTGGACTTGCCGGAACCCGAGGGGCCGCACAGGACGATACGCTCACCCTGCCTGACGTTCAGGTTGATGTCTTTCAACACGTGGAACTGGCCGTACCATTTGTGGACAGCCTCCATCCGGATCATGCCGTCGGCGCCCGCAGGCCCAGTGATCGCTTCATTCATCACAAACTCCCATGCTGCAGGCCCGCTCATGTCGAGCAACGGCCTGAATATCTGCGTTTCAATGAAGGACCGCTTGCAGGAATTGTCGTGTCCGAGCCTCCTGGGGCGCGGTAAATATCTGCGACGGCGGCCCCATCTCGACAATCCGCCCTGCGTCGAAAAATATCACCCGGTCCGCCACTTCCCGGGCAAAGCCCATTTCGTGGGTCACGACAATCATGGTCATGCCTTCGGCGGCCAGACCCTTCATCACGTTCAGCACGTCGCCAACGGTTTCCGGGTCCAGCGCCGAGGTGGGCTCATCGAACAGCAGCAACTTTGGCTTCATGGCCAAGGCACGGACGATCGCCACGCGCTGTTGCTGACCACCCGACAGTTCGGATGGGTACCCGTCAGCCTTATGCCGAAGTCCGACGCGGTCCAGCAGTGCCAGCGCAGCGCTTTGTGCCTGGGCCTTGGACGCGCGCTTGAGCTTGACCGGCGCCAGGATCATATTGGCCATCACCGACAGGTGCGGGAACAAGGTGTAGTCCTGGAACACCATGCCCACCTCCTCCCGCAACTTCGCCAGTGCCTTGCGATCACCCGCCTTGATCGACTCGCCATTGCCGATCACCACACTGCCGGCCGAGGGCACTTCAAGGCTGTTGAGGCAGCGAATGAAGGTGGATTTTCCGGAGCCGCTGGGACCGATGATCACCACCACTTCGCCTTCGGCAACGTCCAGGTCCACACCGTTGACCACCTCATGGTCACCGAACCGCTTGTGCAACCCACGTACCGTCAACATGCTCATAGCCCCGCCTGCGCCCGGGTCGCTGCTTGCAAACGCTCATGGGCAGCCGCCAAGCGATCACGACGAGCCTGGTTGGCTTGGCGCTCGGTGGCGATTCTGGCGTTAGCGCGCAGCAGGCTCGGTTTGAGTGAAGCCATCGACGGACCGCCCGCCGAAATCCGCGCCTGGACGTTGGCGGTCGGATCAAGGCAGTCGCGCACCTTCTGGGCCGGCAGGTTCAGCGCATGCCCCAACTGCTCCAGGGCACAGACATCGACCATCGCGCTATCGATCTGGTGCGCCAGCATGCCCGCATCCATGGCCATGCGTACGACCCCACCAACGACATGATGGGCCTCGCGGAACGACAGGTCCGCTTCCTGCACGATCAGGTCGGCCAGGCCGGTGGCGGTTGAAAAATCCTCGCCCGCCCGGCGTACCGCCAGCTCGATATTCGGCGTTGCGGTGCGCAATACCAGATCCAACAGTTTCAGGCAGCGCAGGCTTTCTTCGGCGGCCTCCCAGAAGCCACGGATGCCCTCGCGATTACCGTCGCCGGTATGGGAGAAATTGCTTCCCTTGATGCTGATACTCGCCCCCATCAGCAGGCCGACAATATGCCCGCTGCGGCCTTTGAGATACTCCAGCACCGTGGGGTTTTTCTTTTGGGGCATGATGCTCGACGTCGCGGCGACGCTGTCGGGAAAGTCGATCAGGCTGAATTCGTGAGTGCTCCAGACGAAATAATCCTGGGCCACCCGGCTCCAGAACACCGCCAACAGGCTCAGGTGCGACAGGCTTTCGAGAATGAAATCCCTGGAGCCGACCGCATCCAGGGCGTTGTCCAGATAACCGTCGAAACCCAGCAGCTCGGCCGTGCGCCCCCGGTCGATGTTGAATGGAGTCCCGGCAAAGGCCGCCGCGCCCAGCGGACTCTGGTTCATCGATTCCAGGGTCTGGGTCAGGCGCTTGCAATCGCGCGCCAACGCCTGTTCCACCGCCGACAGGTAATAGCCATAGGTGATCGGCTGCGCCGGTTGCAGATGGGTATAACCCGGCATCACCACATCGGCGAACACTTCGGCGTTGTTGACAGCTGTCTGGCGGACTTCCAGCAATGCCTCGACCAGGTCCATCAGCACTTCACGGCAGCGCAGCCGGTCGAGCGTGGCGAGGATGTCGTTGCGGCTGCGGCCGGTGTGCAGGCGCCCGCCAATGTCGGTGCCAATTTGCCCGATCAGGTGGGCCTCGTAGTTGAAGTAGGCATCCTCACGGGACGGGTCGAGGGCCACCTCGCCAGGACCGGCCTCCTCCATTTCGAGCACGCCCCTGGCCAACACGGCGGCGTGCTCATCCTTGATCAGGCCTTGCTCGGCAAGCATCACGATGTGGGCCTTGTTGATATTGCCCAACAGTTCGAAACCCTCGGCGAAGCCCTGCAGGCGCGGCCGATAGATGTACTCGTTGACTTCCGGCGCGGTGGCTTCCTTCAGACGCCGGCTGACTTTGGATGCTTGCATGTTGAAACCTCTTCAGGAGTGGCACGCGTCACTGGGCGACCCAGCCGACGTTCGAGATAACGGCTGAGCCAGCTCAGCAGGGAACAGATGACGAAATACACCAGCAACACCAGGCCGTAGACCGTGAACGCTGGGCTCACACCGGTCATGACGGTGTCCCGTTCGATGATGATCTGGCCGACCTTGAGGAACTCGCCGACACCCACCAGCGCGCCCAGGGACGTGGCCTGTACCAGCATGGTCAGCAGGCCGGTGTACGCCGGAAGGATGGCGCGCATCGACTGTGGCGCGATCACGTAGAGATAGATTTGCCAGGGCCGCAGGCCCAGTGCCCAGGCGCTTTTCCATTGATGGCGCGCCACCGACTCCAGGCCACCGCGCACGATCTCGATGCCATTGGCACTGCCCCACAGGGTCAGGCCGGTGGTCACCGCCACGAACGGGCTCAAGTCCAGGCCCAGCATTGGCGCACCGAAAAAGATGAAGAACACATTGACGATCAACGGGATCGAACGAAACAGCTCGACGTAACCGTGGATCGCCAACTGCAACAGACGATTCTTCAGCGTCGCCAGCACCCCGAGAACGACAGAGATCAGCGTAGTGAACAGCAGCACCACCAACGCCAGGCGCAAGGTCATCCACAGGCCCTTGCATACGAAGGCCCAGTTTTCGATCAGAAAATTCATACCGGCCTCAGTGTTGGAAAGGTCGTTGCAAGCGGGCCGAGAGCCGTCCCGTCAACAGCGCCAGGATCCCCACCAGCGCCAGGTAGATGACGCAAATGGCGCTGAACATTTCGATGGCGCGAAAATCCGTGGCAATGCGGTCCACCGCGACGAACGTCAGCTCGGCCAGGCCGATGGCCTGCAGGTATGACGAGTTCTTGAGCAACGAAATGGCGGTGTTCAACATCGCCGGCAAACTGGTCCTGAAAGCGATGGGCAAGGCCACCAGGCAAAAGTAATGACTTGGCTTGAGGCTCAGCGCGACGCTGGCTTCACGCATGCCGTGCTCCACGGTCGCCAGCCCTCCCCGCACGTTCTCGATCTGATAGGCCCCGGCCCAAAGCGACAGGCACAACACCCCCGACCAGAACAGCGACAGCCCCATGCCGATGGCGGGCAACCCATAGAAAATGAAGAACAACTGCACCAGGATCGGCGTGTTGCGGATCAGTTCCACGTACAACGCCACGACCTGCGCCAGCACCGGCACTTTCATCACCCGCGCCGCGCCGCCGAGGACACCCACGAGCAATGAGCAACCGATGGCGAGCACCGACACGCGCAACGTCATCTGCACGCCATCGAGCAGCGCCGGCCACTGGGCCAATAGATAGTTGAAGTCAAAGTCCATGGTGACGTCCGCTCAAAGGGCTTCGGCAGGCTTGGGCTGCTCGAAGACGCTTATGTAGTAGCTCTGGATGCCCTGGGGCACGAACTGCTGGATCCAGCCACGGAACAGTTTTTCCTCATGCATGCGCGCGATGGCGGCGCTGAGGTAGTCGCGCCATGCCTCGTCGTTCTTGCGCACGCCGATCGCCGCATCGGAAATCTGGAACGGCTCGTTGAGCAGGCGCGCGTCCTTGTCATTGTCCGCCACCACCACAAGCGTCGCCGCATCATGGGTGTAGGCATCGGCGCGGCCCTGGCGGAAGGTCTGCAACGCATCGGCGGCGCTGTTCATGCGCAAGGTCTTGACCCCCGGCATGTGGTCTTCGAACCACTTGGCCTGCACCGAGCCCTTGAGGGTAGCGAGGGTCTTGCCGTTGAGGTCGGCGATTTTCCTGATCGGGCTGTCCTTCTTCACCACCACGTCGCTGGCGCCCCAACGATAAGGCGTGGTGAAGTCGATGACGCGCAAGCGTTCAGGGGTGACGCCCAAGGTCGCGATCAGGAAATCGACCTTGCGCCCGAGCAATTGCGGGACGCGGTTTTCCGCCGTGACGCAGGTGAACGTCACCTTGTCTTTCGAGCCCAGCGACCACAGCGCGATCTGCCTGGCCATCTCCACTTCGACGCCGGCGAACTGGCCACTGCTGTCCTGAAAACCGTAGGGCGGTTGGTCGCAACGCACGCCGGCACGCACCTGGCCGGCCTCCTTGATCTCATCGGGAACCGCAGGCAATCCGCTTGCCTGGGCCTGGGCAAGGCCACCCAGCGTCAGGCCCGAGAACGCCAGCGCACTGCCAAGAATCTTGAATGAAAACGACATGATGCCTCCTGGTTTACATATCGGTATCGAGCGGCTGAGGCGGCACGACACCGTGAAAATACAAGGGCAGAAATGAGATAAAGAGCGGCGTTTTTTTATGCTTATGACTGCCGTATGCTCGAACCGCATCGCCGTTCCCGCGTTCGCGCTCACGTCGATGGAAAGATTTATAAAGCCTGTGGCTCATGCAAACAAATGACAATTCATCAGTCATTCATACCAAATTGATATGGGACGCCATGAACTTCAAACAAGTCGAAGCCTTTCGCGCAGTCATGTTGAGTGGCTCGATGACCGCCGCGGCCGAGTCCCTGCACACCTCCCAGCCCAACATCAGTCGTTTGATTGCCCAACTTGAGCGCAACGCTGGTTTCAAGCTGTTCGAACGGGTCGCCGGACGCTTGCTACCCACCGATGAGGGGGCCGCGCTGTTCGCCGATGTCGAGCGGGCGTTCATCGGGCTGCACAGCCTGGAGAAAGCCGCGCAGAACATCAGCCGCGTCGGCACGGGGCGCTTGCGTATCGCCGCGGTTCCCTCCCTGTCGCTGACGGTGTTGCCTCGCGTGATCCAACGCTTTCGCCAGGAGAACCCGGACGTCGCGATCTCGCTCCATACCAATGACTCACCGATGGTTGCCCATTGGACTGCCTCGCAATTTTGCGATCTGGGGCTGGCGTCCTACGTCGGCGAGGACATGCCGGGGGTGACGACCCGGTTGATCTGCGACGTGCCAGGCGTGTGCATATTCCCCAAGGGTCATCGCCTGAGCGCACTGGCCTGCGTCGGACCGGAGGATCTCAAGGGCGAGGAATTCATTTCGCTGTCGCAAAACGACGGCTCTCGTGCCCGGGTCGACCGGGCATTCCCCGAGGACCGGGGCCACCGGAAACTGAGCCTGGAAACGCCCTACGCCGCCACGGTCTGCTCGTTGGTGGGTCTGGGCCTGGGCGTTAGCATCGTCAGCCCGATCGTGGCGCTGGAGTACCTGCATACGGGTATCGAAATCCGCCCCTTTCGCCCACAGATACGCTTCTCGACCTATCTGCTGCTACCGGCAGACAGGCCGCAAGGCTTGCTGACACAACGGTTCGGGCAACTGATTCATGAAATGCTCACTGCCGTTGCGACGGATTGGCAATGAGCGGCGCCGTCGTGGCCTGGGCACTGCCATGGACAGAACGAACCCGGACCCGCAACGCAATCAGCAACGCAGCCAGCAGCATCAGCACAGCCGCCGCGACGAATACGCCGGCGCTGCCACCGAGGCTGAACATCGCACCGCCAGCGGCAGCGCCCGTTGCGATGGCCGACTGCACGGACGCCACCACCATGCCCCCGGCGCTTTCCGCCTGATCAGGCACCGCGCTGGCGACCCAGTTCGACCACGCCACCGGCACACCGCCAAAGGCCAGGCCCCAGATTGCCAGCAGCACCGCCTGGCCCGGCACCGAGGCCGGCAACAGCACCAACGCCAGTGCGGCAACGCCTACCAGCGCCGGCATCAATACCAGGGTGGCCAGCGGATGACGCTCAAGCAGCCACCCGGCCAACAGCGTGCCGGCGAAGTTCGCCACACCGAAACCCAGCAGCATCAGCGACAGCCCTTGCGCGTCGATGCCGGTAGTCCCTTCGAGAAATGGCCGGACATAAGTGAACATCGCGAAATGGCCGCTGTGCACCAGCACGCAAGCGAACATGCCCATGGCGATGCCCGGGCGCCGCAACACTTCAAATACGGTACGCAGGCGTGCCGGCCTGCGTGGCGCAAGGCGCGGCAGCGTGAACGACTGGAAAGCCAGGGTCACCACACCTACCGCCGCCGCTGCAAAGAATGCGCTGCGCCAGCCATACAGCCCGCCCAGGTAACTACCCAACGGGACCGCAACCACCGTCCCGATGGCGATGCCGCTGAAAATGATCGAGAGCGCTCGGGGCAACAAAGCCGCCGGTACCAGGCGCATCGCCACCGCTGCCGCCATGCTCCAGAATCCGCCAAGGGCGATGCCCAGCAAGATTCGCATCAGCAACAGCACCGCGAGGCTGGAAGAAACGGCGACCAGTAGATTGGATGCGATCATCAACGTGGAAAAACCCAGCAGCACCCAGCGGCGATCGATGCCGCGGGTCAGGCCTGGCACCAACAGGCCAGCGAACAACGCGACCACGGCGGTCACCGTTACCGCCTGGCCAGCCAGCGCTTCGGACACCCCCAGATCCGTCGCCATCGGCGTCAACAGGCTGGCCGGAAGGTACTCGGCGGTCAGCAATCCGAACACGCCCATTGCCAACGAGAACACGGCCATCCACGCGGGGGTAGTCGGCTCTACATCCGGCCCGACGCCGGAACGGCTGCCGGCTACGGCATTACATACACAGTCAGTCATTACACGAATCTCCGAATTTCATTGCGACCCGCAGTCTAGGCGCGCGAAACCGGATGATCTATGATCGAAAACCCCGACTTTTTGACCGAAACACCTGAACGATGCCTACCGATCAGCTTGCCCTTTCCTCGGATCTCATCAACGAGCTGTTGCGCGGTATGCGCCTGCGCGGTGTCGAGTACCGGCGTATCCAGGCCGGTCCAGCCTTCGGCCTGGGCTTCGCTGCCAAACCCGGACACGCCTGGTTCCATTTCCTGGCGGTCGGCAATGCACTGCTGCGGATGGAAGACGGAACCACCTATGCGCTGTCGGCCGGCAATGCCGTGTTCATTTCCCATGGGGCGGCGCACCAACTGCTGTCCCATGTGGACGCGCCGGTCCAGGACATTGATCGCCTGGACCGCGCTCCCCTCGGCGATGCCGTCAGCGCGGTGGATACTGGAAACGATGCCAGCCCCACGCCGACGACCATTCTGTTCAGCGGCTGCATGGAGTTTGAACTGGGCAGCATCCATGGCCTGGGCAGGCTGATGCCGGGCCTGATGCTAATTGATGCCGGCGGCCAGCGTTACCCCGGACTGATGCCGATCCTGACCACCATGGAACGCGAAGCGAGCGCCGCACGTGTCGGCTTCGCCGGCATTCTCGCGCGGCTGGCCGACGTGGTGGCCGCCATGGTCGTTCGCGGTTGGGTGGAATGCGCCTGCGGTAATGCCTCTGGCCTGGTCGCCGCATTGCGCGATCAGCGCCTGGCCAATGCACTTCTCGCGCTCCATCGACAACCGGGCCGCGACTGGACCGTCGCGCAGCTGGCGGAGCAATGCAATACCTCGCGCTCGGTCTTCGCCGACCGTTTCCAGGCGACTATCGGCATGGCCCCGCTGCGCTACGTCACCGAACTGCGGATGCGGCTCGCGCGCCAGTGGCTGACGCTCGAAAGGCTGCCGATCGAAGAAGTGGCGCAACGCCTGGGCTACACCTCCCAGGCCGCTTTCAGCCGCGCATTCAAGCGCGTTACGGGCAAGACGCCTGGGTTGAGTCGGCAGTCGAGGCAGTCGGTTATCTAGGCCTTGATAGGCAGATGGCCGTAAAACCTCCCTTCGCTCCATAAAGTGGCAACCTGACTGAGCCATGCCTATATTTTTAGCCCCAGACAGTTATCGGAGGCATGGACATGAGCCAGAGCATTTCCCCCGCCGCTTCATCTGCGCGTAACAGCGGCATGGTAACCACGACTTTATGGAGCTCGGACACCGTCGCAGGTATATGGTCGATCCGGACGGTGCCGTCTGGCTTGGCGCTTATAGTCGCCTGGGATTAGTAGGCGAAGAAGATTCAGGCTTTACCGGCAGCCTTGTCTGGTTCAATGCCAACGGTAGCCTGGACCTCGGCTTTGGCAATCCGGACGATGGCTATCAGCACCTTGACGGTGGCCGCGAGGATGACTTCTTGCTCGGTACCGCCTCGTTCGACGATGCGATCTCTGGCGAGGCCGGTGACGATCTGCTCGATGGCCAGCAAGGTCGTGACCTGCTGACGGGTGGCGGTAACAACGATGTGTTCCGCTTCGACGCATTGAGCGACAGCTACCGTACCGCCACCGAAAACCACACTGATCGCCTGATTGACTATACCGCGGGTGAAGACACGATCGACTTGTCCGCCTTGGGCTTTACCCGATTGGGAAATGGGTACAAATCACTCCGGTTACCGTGATTGGAACATCATCTTCGCCGAGCCTTTGGAGAAAGACGTCTTTCAATTGATCGGAGTGGCTGAGTCCTTGGTGTGAAACGTAAACCTGGTTAGTCCTTGCCTTGGGCCGCTTTCCGAGCGGTCTAAAGCGATATGAAAGTGATGGATCTCGCAAGCCGCCGCAAGCGCGCCCAGCCTTGCGAAAAAACCGGATGCCGCTTGGTTTGCAAACGCACCATGGCTAGCCTCACACGGCCCAGCCAATCTCTTCCATACGAGCCAAACCTCCTTTCCAGCACCGGGCCGCTGACCTTAAGGGCTATCAATCCCAATCGATTAGCGCAGATGAAAAGTTTTGCCAAAGGCACCACAGGTGAGGAAGAACCCAAGGCACTCACCGAATTTGCGCGTTAATAACAGCGACCTCTGCGGCCGATAGCGTCCGCCAGTCATCTATTGCCACCCCATAATCCGACGCGGTCGAGGCGAACACTTCCTCTAAGGAGAGATAAAGATGATCGCCGTCAACAGCGCCTGTCTCATAGTTGATGTACCTGATAACGAGGTAGCACACCTCTAGGTCAGTACTCACCAGGCCAATTACCGCCAAGGCTGTAACCCCAACGTCGTTTGGTTTTTTGAGTGCCGCAAACAGATTTCGGGGTACAGGCGTACTAATAAATTAGCCCTCCAAGTGGTTTATGCGCCATGCGCAGGACTAGCCCACTGCCCAATAAAGTCGCCAACTCTTCGCTCAATGTCACTCTCAACCGTCCGCAGCCGCAGAATAGGAATGCCGCTTTTAGCCAAAATCTCATTCTTCATGGCGTCCCGAGCTGCCTGCACGGGTCGGTCGTGGTACCCGCCATCGACCTCGATCACCCCTATCGGTTTCTTGCCCACTTTGAAATAGATCACGAAATCGCAACTGGCGCGCCTCATGAATTCCCGCTGGGCCCCCGTCCAGTCGAGGCTACCCGGTGACGCAAGCTTATCCAGCTGGATCTGTGTGTGGTACTTCAATGCCTGGTACGCCGGGGCTGACAGCGCTTCGCGCAGCAACTGTTCCACGATCTGCTCGGACTTGTAGCGTGAGTCCTCTGATCGCAGGCGGGCGTCCAAGCGTGCGAGGGACCGGTCGTACTCGCGGTACAGCAAGTCGAACGCCGACACCACCGGCGCGCGTACGATCTGCTCGTCCTGCGCGTAATAGCTGATGTAGCGGATCAGCGCGGCGATGTGGCCATTATTATCAGTGAACACCTCATCGCCGGTCACCAGCGTGAAGCGATGTCTGGCCCGCGAAACTGCCACGTTGACCATGCGTGGGTCATCGACGAAATCCAGACGTGTTTGCGCCTGGTTGTAGCGCTTCTTGTCGAGCACAGTGGAGAAGACAATCTCGTCGCACTCACGCCCCTGAAACTTGTGCACGGTGTCCTTAACGAAATCCGTCGGCAGGTGCGTGTCGGAAAGATTGACTTGCGCCCGAAACGGGGCGATGTAACCACGGCCTTCGTCGTCCACTCCGACGGGCTGTCCCTCGTCCTCAAGCACCTTCAGCAGGGAATCCAACTCCCGAAGGTTGGTGTTCTTCCTGGCGTGGTTGCCCTTGGCTGTCACCACTAGGCGCAGGGGGGCTTCGCCTTTGTCCTCGGTCATTGGCACCAGTGCGTTGTTGTAGAACTGCTGGTTGCAGAACTGGATGATCCTGGGGTGGCAGCGGTAATGTTCTTTCAACAGGGTTCTGGGCAGAGCGTCCTGGAACACAGCAATGCACGAATCCAGTAGGCTGTAGTGCTCGCAATCGTAGACCTCGGCGGGCGCTTGAAGCCCCAGTGCCACGGGGATATGCGGCAACTGGCGGTTGTCCCCCACGACGATCAGGTTCTTCGCGCAGCCCAGTGGCAGGATGCCCGGCACGATGTCTTGCAAAGAGGCTTCGTCGATGATCACGTAGTCGAGGACCGCTCCCGGCGCGATCGAATTGACGATGGAGTGCGTGCCGCTGCCCAGGATCGGGAAGCGCTTCATAAAAACGTCGAAATACCTGCGGTAAGTTTTGGCATCAAAGCTGTCCGACGGCGGTACCTGAAGTTGCAGATGCTGCTTCAGATGGTGCATTGATGCTGTTGAGAATTCTTTCAGCAGGGCCGTGAAATTTGCGCGTACCATCGATTCACGGCACGCCCGCAGCTCCGCCTCCTTGTCCCGTAGCGACTTGTCGTAGTAATGCATTTGCAGTGCATGAAAAACGGCCATGCGCGCCTCGCCCTCGGCGAATGGCTTGGTGCGGAAAATCTTGAATTTAAACAGTAACTCAATGCGGTCTTTGAAATTAACGCGCTGCTCGCCGAGGTAAGCCAAATAGGCCATGAGGTCCGCAGTCTTGCGGGGTGTCAGGCCGTACTTATCGAGCGAGCCTGTGCCCTGCACATCACTTTCTGTCTGCCATTGCTGCAGGTAGCGCCGTTCGATGACCAGCTCGTCCAGCTCGATTTGTAGTTGTGCCGCCCTGTTGTGGTCTTTCAGGTGCTGCTTCAAGCGGGTCAGCAAGGCCTGGATCTCATCTAGGGACGGTGCAGGCTCGGGCGCGCTTGATGGCCACGCAGGCAGGTCGGCGAAGAAGAACTCGCGTTTGTCCTGGCTGCCAAGCTTGGCGACTAAGTGGCCCAGGCCGTACTTCTCCAGCTTCTCGTAAACGTTCTCCACGGCAGCATTGTTGTTGGACAGCACCGCTACCGTCTGCCCACGTAAAAGAATATTGGCGAGTATGTTGAGGATCGTCTGAGTCTTGCCGGTCCCTGGCGGGCCTTCGATCACGCTGATTTGCGCACTGAACGCTCGTTCGACCGCCTGAAGCTGACTCTCGTTAAGCCCGAACGGATAGATGAGCCCCTGACCCGGCGCCAGCGTGCCGTTGCGCCCCGTACAATAGGCTTGCAAGGCAGTACCAGCGATGGCGGGCAGTTTTCCAAGCTGGCGCACCACATTTTCGGCAATTTCACGATCAGTCTTCGACTCAGCATGATCCTGTCGGGCATTCGCCACGGTAGTGAAATAGCGAAAGATCGGCGTGTCTTTCATTGATGTCGGGGCGGTGAAGTTGATACCGTCCATCTTGTAAACATAAGGCTTTTCGGTGCCTGGGTAGTGCACGACGGCGTATCGCTCGCCGTAAATCATAGCTTTGGCAATGGGCGTGACGATCATGCTGCCGGGCTTGTGCAGCAATACATTAGTCAACTCGCGGGTGGGCGAAACTTGGCAGTTACTGAGTGGGCGGGTGTATTTTTTCTTGGAGGGGAAGTGACAGGTCAATTCCAGAGCTTCGTGCTTGTCGTTCCAGCGAATCGCCCAATCGCTGATCTTTGCGGTCTTGTCCGCACCATCCACCTGAATCGAAACCATATCCCTATCCCTATGCGCATGACATCCGGCTTTGCCTCGCGCCGAATGCTATTTCTCCTAGAGCGATCATATTGCCATCATTGCATGCAGGGTCGATAGCCGATTCACGCATTTATTAATGTTTCGTGCTACCGGCGGAGTGCAGCCCATCGCAAATGGCAGCTTTCGACCCAATGCAGACCTTTGATAAGGACTGCTAGCGGCCAAAAGCAGCCGTTCACCAATCGCGGCTACCGACCCAATGTGGATACTGCAGAGATGAAATCACGCTCGCTTAAAAGCAAACCTAATCGCCGCACCAGCTTGACCAGCGAGCAAAGCTATCTCAGAGTTGATGACAACCTCGTTCCAAGACAATTTGGTTGCGACGCACACTATTAAATACAGCTCACAGTAGCGCCCCCCGAGTTCGGTTTTGACCCAAGCAAGGGTGCCCTCTAAGGTAGCCATCGTGATTGGGACAGAGATATACCGGCTTCCGTCCGTCACTCGCATGCCGCCACGACGACATTCGAAGTGAACGGCCAGTCGTTCGTAGGTCTCAATGTCAATGCCATGCACGACGACGAAATAGTTTAAGCAATCATCTTGGCTCACTGTGGTGATCATATTTTTACAGCCTACCTCACAGACCAACTCGTCATTGGTGTCATAGCAGATAAACTCCGCTTTTGGCCCACTTCTGCCAGTGTCAACCGGCTGTATTGGGTCGTTTTCTTCCGTCTCGCGACGGGCAGAAGACGACCGTAGCTGACGCCGGCAAAAGAGTGCATCCAGTCACAAGGCTATCACTTGAGGTATTCATGGCCGAACAGCTGTCGCGACCGCCCGCTTAGGATCAAAGCAACCATTCGCGACAGGCAGCTTGCGGTACAAGTCGCCCCAGGCCAAGGGCAGCTTACGCCTCGCCGCCCTAAAGTTAACGCTCTGGGCACGGCTGAGTGTACTGATATTTGCCGCTGTATAGTGTCTTGCGCCAAAATCGTCGCCCGCCGGCCATAAGCAGTCAGTTGCCTTACACTGAGGGTGAGGTCTTTTGTTCAATAACTCCGTGCAAGTCAATCCAATAAAAGGACCTCCTTCACTCACACCTATCCTCACATAGACTGTTATTGTTCTTGTTCTGGATCATGCCATATCGTGCATTGCAAGAAGAAATATCCTAAAAAAGTACCTACTGGAAAACCTAACATCAATAATATGCCTATAAGTTCTGATGCTTTTCTTGAAGACTCAAGTCTATTTTTGCTTCCATATGCCAGCAGTAAATGAGCGCAAATTGCTCCGCCGCAAAAAACAGGCAGCCAAATTGGAGTGTCCTTATCAGCAAAGCTTAACCAAACAGAAAGTGAACAAAGAAAAAAATAGACCAATGCCAAAACGATATGAAACCTCATTAGTTTAATATGGTTATTTTTATAGATTAGCGAGTTCTCTGTCATCGTGAGTGTATCTCCAGAAGACCTGAAAGCAGATAATTAATGTGTCGCGCACTCGATCGGGGAAAGGATGGTAGCAGCGGTAGCTTCAACAGCTATCGGCCAAAAGCGGTAAATCTCTAGGGCACGCGGCTGAGTACGTTCAACACCATCATAGAATTGCAGAAATGCTCAACGCTTTATCCCGCGAGTAAGGTTTATGCAATCCAATAGCAAGTCATCCAAGAATGGTTTGATTGCCAGCGAGTCCATTAGATCCAGCAGCTCTATCGCGGCCGTCCTGATCGGCTGCCACTCGTCATGATCAAATATCAGCCGATCATGACAGTGAAATGCAGCCTCAGTAAGGCTATTGCATCGCTTCCAAATGCCTTGCAGCCGTGTCTTGATCTCCTCTGGTAACACGCTGCCACAGATTGAAAGAACCTCGCTCAACGGAAGGATCATACCTGACCAGGCTTCACATGCAGGGCACTCCGGGATGGTTTCCTGCTGCATGTCCGAGGTCAGTGCCAGGAACTCAAGAGCCGGGATTGCCTCGCACACCGCGACAACTCGCTTGTATTCATCTTGGCCGTACCACTCCCACAGCGTTGTGGAGAAACCCATCATCAAGCTCCAAAAACAATCCGGTCAACCTATTACCATCAGTGGGTAGATTCAACCCTATCAGCTCATTGTTGCGCAGGTCGAACGGCTGCTTTGGGTTGATAGCAGCCTATAAACTCTGGAAGCGCCGAACCCCGCAGATCTCCAGAGTTCAGCTGATGGGATGCCCGCGGAGTTCTACGGCCTGTTTAGGTCCCTTGCTCAGCTCCTCAACCTCAGCAAAACCAGCTCGGACGGCCGAACATGCGGCCGCTCTCGCCGATCTCATCAACCGACAAAATGTCATGCTGCCTGCGCCAACCGAACCTTTGCCCCCAAGCATCGTCCGAGCTTAAGCGTTTAAGCTAACTGCTCGCCACGAGGTTTCCGTTTGAAAGCTGCCATCGTCAAAAATTACCGTCTGATCGTCAAGACCATGGGCTACGTGGGCTGGGCTTTGTTCTGGTTGTTGCTCTGGGACATCGCCGTTACGGTGGACTTCATGCTGTTTCTCAACGCCAAATTGAACCTGCCGCTGATGCCGCTGACTTTGCTCGGCTCGGCGTTGGTGGTGTTGATCAGCTTCCGCAACAGCAGTGCTTACAACCGCTGGTGGGAAGCACGGACGCTGTGGGGGACGATGATCAACAATTCACGCAGCTTCGCCCGTCAGGTGCTGACGCTGCTGGACGACCCCGGCAGCGAGGTGAATCCGGTCAAGTCGACCTTGTTGCGTCGCCACGTCGCTTATGTGAATTGCCTCGCCGCGCATCTGCAAGGCCAGCCTTGTCCCGAGGAAGTGCGGGCGTTTATTCCGGACGAAGAGTTTGCCCGCAGTGGCACGACCAATAACTTTGCCAACGATATCCTCACCGGCTCGGCGACGTTGCTGGCACGCGAATACAAGGCCGGACACTTGGACAGCATTCGCCTGGCGCGTCTTGAGTCGACGCTGGTGGACCTGTCCAACAGTCAGGGCGGCATGGAGCGGATCGCGAATACGCCGCTGCCCTACCCTTATGTGTATTTTCCACGGCTGTTTATTTCGCTGTTCTGCCTGATTGTGCCGGTTGGACTGGTGGAATCCCTTGGCTGGTTCACGCCGCTGGCTTCGACCGTGGTTGGGTTCATGCTGCTGGCCATCGAGCGCATCGGCACCGATCTGCAAAGCCCGTTCCGCCACAGCGAACATCAGATCCAGATGGAAGCACTGTGCGAAACCATCGAAAAGAACCTGCAGTCGATGCAGCGCGATTCCTTGGGTGATGTGCGCAGGATTGAAGAGAACGCTTGAAGAAGAACCCTATAATGGCCCCTCAAGTTATCAATGTTGTTGAACTCGCCGCGCTACTTCACATAGCCACTGGCGCAACAGTTGGGCTGCCTCGCCCAGCACCACATCTTTGGCCTGCACCAGATAATAGCCCTTGCCAGTCTTCAGTACAGCGTCAACGACAGGTACAAGAAGACCTTGCTCCATGTCGTCCTCAACCAGCCAAGGGCTGGTGAGCACCAAACCTTGATCGCGCCGCGCCGCGTCGATTGCCAACTCGGACTGATCGAATTTGAGGCTGCTGGAGAAGCTATCGGGGGACATGCCGACCGATGATAGCCATTGAGACCAGTGGGCATGAGAAGTCGTATAAAGCAAGGTGGCTCCCGGCAAACAATCAAGGTCATGCAACTGGAGCCGTTCGCGGTAGGCCGGGCTGCAGTAGACCCTTACCTCGTCCGGCAAGAGCAGTTCTGCGTGCACGTCACTGGCATATCCATCGAAATGGCGCACTGCCAGGTCGCAGGCGGCGTCATTAAAATCCACGGTATCGGTAGATGCACTCAGGTGCAGTTGCACTTCTGGATAGCGCTCGGTGAACAACGGCATCCGTTTTGCGAACCAGGACTTGGCGAACGCCGGCGGCAGACTCAACCGTACCTGCCTGTCTCTAAGGCCCCGGACAGCCAGGTTGGCTGTCTCCAGCTGGCGAAGAGCCGGCTTCACCTGCTCCCAGTAGCTCAGAGCTTCCGCCGTTGGTTGCAGCCTGCGCACACTGCGTACGAACAGTGGCGTTCCTAGCCAACCTTCCAGTTTGCGAATCTGTTGCCCGACTGCTCCCGGCGTTACGAACAACTGGCTTGCAGCGACGCTGACGCTGCCAGTGCGCATGACCGCGTCGAAGCAAGCGATAGCCCTGAGGGGCGTGTCAGCTCTCATGACGTAGTTTTTCTCTTCTATAGATCGAAAACACATGATTTGTAGCGGCTTGCGTACTTTCCCACAATCGAATTTCGCCACAGCGCAGAACGAATTCCGATTTCCGTAGGAAAAACCAATGCCGATCATCCGGCAGGTGGCCGGCTTTTCCCAACCGGGTGAGGAATAAATGGTTGTGCAAATCATCAGCGATAAAAGGTGCCAATAAGTGAGAAAGTCTGTAGACGGGGCTGCCACGGCGGTGATGGTGGTGCTGTGCCTCATTTGGGGTGCCCAGCAAGTGGCAATGAAGGCGGTTGCTGGTGACATAGCCCCCATCATGCAGGTCGCCGTTCGCTCGGGAGTCGCTGCAGCCTTGGTCTGGCTGATCGGAAAATGGATCATGCGGGAGATGTGGTTGCCAAGTGTCTGGTGCCGCTCCGGGTTGGTCGTGGCCGTTCTGTTCGCCAGCGAATTTCTGTTTATCGCGCAAGGGTTACGCTGGACAAGTGCTTCACATATGGCGGTTTTCCTTTATACCGCGCCCTTATTCGCCGCCATTGGTCTGCATCTACGCTTGCCGGAGGAGCGCCTTAGCGCGATTCAATGGTCTGGTATGTCTCTGGCGTTCGCAGGGATTGCCATCACCTTCCTCATGCCACGGGACGGGACAGCCCTTCAAATCACCAACGCAAACAGCCTTCTGGGCGACCTGTTGGGCTTGTGCGCGGGCGCTACTTGGGGATTTACGACGGTGGCGGTGCGTACCAGTCGCCTTAGTGAAGCTCCGGCAACCCAGACCCTGTTTTATCAACTGGCAGGAGCCTTTCTCTTTCTGCTGCCTTTAAGCCTGGTAGCAGGCCAAAGCTCGATGACTTTCTCTACCGGCGCAGTGGCCAGCCTGGTTTTCCAGACATTAATCGTGTCAGTGGCAAGCTACTTGATCTGGTTCTGGATGCTTCGTCGCTACTTCGCAGCTCGTCTTGGAGTGCTGGCCTTCATGAGTCCGCTGTTTGGCGTACTAATGGGTTATCTGTGGCTCGGAGAGCAAACGAGCTTCGGATTTCTGCTAGGCGCAAGCCTGACTATTGTCGGCCTGCTCGTAGTGAATCTCAGCAAAGCGGTTGGGCAGACTGGGGATGATAGAAGTTGCCCGCCCCCTGGAAATCGCAAGGGGAAGATGCAGTCATGAAGACGGGTTGACGGACAGGCTGGCCGTCATCCGGTGATCCGCTTCGGGGTACGTCCAATTGCGCAGCTCACCTGGCAACCTGATTGAGCCCTGTCTATAGTTTTCGGCGCCAGATAGCTACCGGAGGCATGGACATGAGTCAGAGCATTTCGCCCGCCGCTTCAGCTGCGCGGAACACCGGCATGGTAATCACAACTTTATGGGGCTCGGACACCGTCGCAGGCATCATGGTCGATCCGGACGGTGCCATCTGGCTTGGCGCTTATAGTCGCCTGGGATTAGGAGGCGAAGAAGATTCAGGCTTCACCGCAAGCCTGGTTCGGTTCAATGCCGACGGTAGCCTGGATCGCAACTTCAGTGGAGACGGTAAGTCCCTCCTCCCCGTGTCGCTCGATATCGAGGACGGTGGTAACGCTGCGGTGCAGCCGGGAGGGGGCTACCTGGCGGCGCTCTACGTGAAAGTAGGCGATGCCTGGGTTTCGGGTGTAAGCCGTACCTTGGCTGACGGCAGCCTCGATACCAGTTTCGGGAATGGCGGCACCGCGACGGTGCCTTTCTACTGGAATGAAGATCTAGGCCAGCAAGCGTCGTTCTCCGTACAACGCGACGGCAGCTTTTTCGCAAGCGCCGGGTATCCCTCTGGGGAGATCCATATCGCCCGCTTCGACGCGACGGGGACCCTGGTCTCGTCTTTCGGCGAGGCTGGAGTCCTGCACCTGCCAGCGTCCGTGGGCATTCACCCCAGCAGCGCGATCGACGTTTCGCTGCAGGGAGACGGGAAGGTATTGGTCACCGGGCGAGATACCCTGACCCGCCTCAATCCGGACGGTACTCTGGATAGCAGCTTTGCGAACGGGGGCATCCTCGCCTTGGATGTTCACCCAGAAGCCCTTGTCATTCAGGATGACGGCAAAATCCTGCTGGCGGGCGCCTCGGGCGGCGTGGCGAGCGTCATCCGCCTCAATGCCGACGGCTCGCTCGACACCGGTTTCGGTGATCAGGGTAAGGTGAGTTGGGGCTCGCAAAGCGCTCCTTTCTCAGTCGCCGACATGATCATGCAGGCCAACGGCAAGCTATTGATTGGCGGAAGCCAAGGGACGAGCGCGGACGGTTATCTGGCCGCCTTGGTCCAGTTGAACCCCGACGGTAGCCTGGACCTCGGCTTTGGCAATCCCGACGATGGCTATCACCACCTTGACGGTGGCCGCGAGGATGACTTCCTGCTCGGTACCGCCTCGTTCGACGATGCGATCTCTGGCGGGGCCGGTGACGATCTGCTCGATGGCCAGCAAGGTCGTGACCTGCTGACGGGCGGCGCCGGGGCCGATACGTTCCGTTACCAGTCAGCCGCAGACAGCTACCGAACCGCAACCACGGCGCATAGCGACCGAATCACCGACTTCGACCCCAGCACCGATACGATCGACCTCTCCTCCCTCGGCTTCCTCGGGCTGGGCAATGGATATGACGGAACGCTGGCGATACGCGTCAATGAGAGCGGGACCCGGACCTACCTCAAGAATTTCGAGGCCAACGCGGATGGGGAACGCTTCGAAGTGGTCTTCGACGGTAACCTGGGCCAGACGCTGAATGAAACCAACGTCCTGTTTCAACAAGCCAGACTGATGGGCACCGAAGGGGCTGATCGTTTACAAGGCAACGCTCGAGGCGAAATCATCGAAGGATTCGCAGGTGATGATCGCCTTAATGGCGCACTGGGGAATGATGTACTGGTTGGCGGAAATGGTCGGGACCTATTGGCGGGTGGCGGCAACAACGATGTGTTCCGCTTCGACGCATTGAGCGACAGCTACCGTACCGCCACCGAAAACCACACTGATCGCCTGATTGACTATACCGCGGGTGAAGACACGATCGACTTGTCCGCCTTGGGCTTTACTCGATTGGGAAATGGTTACAACAGCACGTTGGACGTGGTTTTTAATGAAGCCAGGAACCTGACTTACTTGAAGAGCTACGAAGCCGACGCGTCCGGGGCCAGATTCGAGTTGAGCCTGGCAGGGGATCACTCCGGTTACCGTGACTTGAACATCATCTTCGCCGAGCCCTTGGAGGAGGACCTCTTTCAGTTGATCGGAGTGGCTGACGCCCTAGTGTGAAACGCAGCCCTGGATAGTTTTGTCTTAGGCAGTTAGCACTCCTGACGCGGGGATGTCATCCAACGGAACAGGCCGCTCTTCGTTACTCCCCGCAGTTGTTCTTCCGCGCCGCGAAGCTTAACGTCATTCGATGCGCGAATTTACTTCAACGCAGCCACCACGGCATCGAAGAATACCATCGGGTCGATCGGCTCTTTGTCCACCGGCTTGGGCTGGGCACCGAAGGTGACAATCACGACGTTATTGGCAGGGTTGACGTAAATGTTCTGGCCCTGGATTCCGACCGCCGAATAGGCGCCGTCTTTCACCGACGGCTCGGTCCACGCCGTCCACCACATATAACCGTAGTCCAGGGACTTGCCGCCTTTGAGGGTGGTCGGCAGCGTCGCCTCCTTGACCCAGCCTTCGGGCAGAATCGAGGTGCCATTGATCTTGCCGCCGTTCATGAAAAACAGCCCGAAGCGTCCATAATCGCGCAGCGTGGCACTGATACCACTGCCACCGATTTCCACGCCGTCAGGCGAATCGAGCCACCACCGGGCATCACTCTCCATACCGAACGGCTGCCAGATCTTCTGCGATAGATAATCGGCCAGCGGCATCTTCACAGCGCCACGGACGATCTCGCCGAGTACCTGCGTTTCGCCAGTGCTGTAAGTGTTGGCCGTGCCGGGCTCGGCCGCTCGCGGCAAACTTGCCATCAAGGCCATGGCCGAATGCGGTTTCTGCGATATCTGCGCTTTGAGTAGCGCGCGACGATCGGACGCCGGATCGGTGTAGGTCTCGTTCCACTTCACGCCCGAAGACATCATCAGCACGTTGCGCACGGTCACGCCTTCGTAGGCGCTGCCCTTGAGCGCGGGAACGTAATCCACCACTTGCGCATCAAGGCTCTTGATAAGGCCGTCCTTGATCGCTGCAGCCGCCAGCGTAGAGGTGACGGACTTGGCTATCGACATCGACATCCATCGGGTTTTCTCGGTGTTGCCTCGCTGGTAGGTCTCGAACACGATCTTGCCGTCCTTGAGCACAAGCATCGCCGTAATACTGTCCAGTGCGACAAAGTCATACAGGTCGTACTTTTTGTCCCCGACAGTGAAGCGAACGTTGGGCAACTGTTTGTCTGATTTCGGCAGCGCATAAGGGTGATCGCCGGCTTTGATCCTGTGGGTAGGGAACAGCCGGTCGATGTTGCGGTAGGTACTGACCGCCAGATCGGGGAGCATGGCGCCGTCATAGATCTGCTCCACGGTGCCAATCGGTTCTTGGGCGTGGGGATAATCCTCAGCCCATGCGCCCGCGGTGATACCCGCAGCGAGCAGGCCGAGCGAGAGAAGCAGCGGGCGACCAGCCGCAGCCACACCAAAAATAGCGGATGAGTGCATAACCTATCCTTATTTTGATTTGCTATTCATGCACGTCAAGACACGCGCCCGCTTGAACCATAGCCTACTCATTGAAATCACGCCCGGGCTGCAGGACGATGCTGTCCCCCTTTAAAGCGGTCCTTTTTTTACAACCTCAGCCCTGCGATTCTTAGGCGACTGGCGTTGCCGACGAACCGACAGCCGCCACTCCAGGGCCCTCTTCCAGCCTCTTTTGAAGCACCTTTTCGTCCAACTGCCCACACCACTTGGCAACCACCATTGTCGCCACCCCATTACCGATCAGATTGGTCAATGCCCGCGCTTCAGACATGAAACGGTCTATCCCCAGAATCAAGGCCAACGCAGCAACGGGCACATGCCCTACTGACGACAGCGTCGCCGCCAAGACGATGAAGCCACTGCCCGTTACACCCGCCGCCCCCTTTGATGTGACTAGCAAGACCAGCAACAACGTAATCTGGTGCGTAATGTCCATGGGCGTATCGGTGGCTTGGGCGAGGAAAATCGCCGCCATGGTGAGGTAGATGGAAGTGCCATCAAGGTTGAAGGAATAACCGGTCGGGATGACCAGGCCCACGACGGACTTATGCGCGCCGAGCTTCTGCATCTTGACGATCATGAGTGGTAACGCGGTCTCGGACGACGAAGTGCCCAGGACGATCAGGAGCTCTTCGCGGATGTACTTGATGAACCTGAAAATGCTGAACCCATGCAGGCGCGCTATCGATCCCAATATCCCCAGTACGAAGACCACGCAGGTGAAGTAAAAACACAGCATCAGATAGCCCAACTGGACTAAAGAACCGACACCGTACTTACCGATAGTAAAGGCCATCGCACCCAGCGCACCGATGGGCGCGACTTTCATGACCACACCCATGATGCTGAACAACACCTGGGAGATGCTCTCGATGAACTCGAACACCCGACGCCCATAATCACCGATGCGATGCAGCGCGTAGCCAAACAGTACAGAGAAGAACAGCACCTGCAGAATCTCACCCTCAGCAAACGCGCCAACAATCGTGTTGGGGATAATATGCAGGAGGAACTGAATGGTGCTCTGCTCTTTGCCTGCGGCAGCGTACGCAGCAATACCCGACGCATCGAGCGTGGACGGATCGATATGCATTCCAGCGCCCGGCTGCACGAAGTTCACCACAGCCAGCCCGATCAACAGGGCGATTGTCGAAACAATCTCGAAGTATAGAAGCGCATAGCCACCGGTCTTTCCCACCGCTTTCATGTTTTGCATGCCTGCGATGCCGGTGACTACGGTACAAAAGATGATGGGGGCAATGATCATTTTGATCAGCTTGATAAAACCATCGCCGAGCGGTTTTAACGTGGTACCGGTTTCCGGATAGAAGTGGCCAATCAGGATGCCGATTGCGATCGCGAACAGGACTTGGAGATACAGAATCTTGTAGAACGGTTTGCGGATTTGGGTTTCAGCAGACATGGCGGAACCTCGTTTTGGACACGTGCGAGGTCCTCGGACCACAGCACCCGTTACATACACCTTCCTTTGATGGAAGAATTTGTTTTAAGTAAGAAGAGAAATAACTGAACTTATGGGTCGCGTGTGTTCGCGGCAGGTTCAACGTGCTGTCCCGTGGAGACGCCACTGTAAGCGCCCCCTCTATCGGGACTGCAGAGAATGACGGCGATGAGCAGCATCACGTTTATTTGCCGCTCAGATTTTTAATATCCTCAACCAGGCTATCCAGTGTCGGACGCATGATTAATGGATCAGGCGCACCTGCGGGCGCATCGAGTCCTATTCTGTTATGCCAAAAGGTTGGCAAGCCAACTTGCTGCGTGCCAAACAGATCGTAAGCAGAGCCCGCCACGAATATGGCGTGAGCGGGCTCCACCCCTGCTATTTGCAGGGCGAGCCTGTAGGGTTCCGCATCGGGTTTGTAGAAGCCGGCCTGTTCAGAAGTGACAATGACGTCAAATGGCACTCCCAGAAGATCCGCTGCGATGCGCCCCAACCGCTCCGAACAGTTGGTCACCACACCGAGCTTGTAGTGAGGCGCCAACTCGGTGAGCACGCGTTTGGCCTCAGGCCAAGGTTGTAACTGCGTCCAGCGTGCCTCCAGATTCTGCGCGGCCTCCTTGCCTAGTCCGACACTGATCGCAGCCTCTTCGACTAACGTTTCATAAGGCCGGTAAGCACCACAGCCGTAAGTCGCCTTCAAATAAGCCATACGCCAGGTGCGGCCCATTTCATCGGAGCCTGCCACGCAATTCCATAGCGTCCATGAGTCCAGCAGAGCGGTGAGCAAATCGAACAGGACGAGTTTCACCGGAGTTTGCTGAAGATTGTTTTCAATCGAATTCATAACAACTGCCCTTCTTGAAAAGTATTTAAACTTCAGCCACTGCTGAAATTTCCACCAAAGCCCCGTGATGGAGTGGACCACACGGAATGATCGCTCTTGCGGGACGATGCGGCCCCATCAGCGTTGAATACGCAAGATTCACGGTTGGCCAGTCAGCAACATCAACGATGTATATTTGCACGCTGACCAAGTGACTAAGCGAAGCACCCGCTGCCTGAAGCACCGCTTCTACATTTGCCATTGCCTGAATAGCCTGGGCTTCTACGCCATCGGGGAACTCTTGTGCATCAGGCGGAAACGGCAACTGGCCAGAAATGAAAAGAAGTTTTCCTGCCATGACCCCGTGTGAGTAATGCCCACCGTGTACAGGCAGCTTCTCTGCTGTAATCAACTTCATTGGCCCCCCTTGATCGATCAGATTGCGAGTTCAACTGAATGAATTACCAACCCGCGATGCGTGGCCAGTAGCCCACACTGTGCCCCTCGCTGATAACGTGATAACCCGCGTGCTGCGCCGACGTGGCACAGGCGTGGTTCGGCAGGATCCGCAGCAGCGTGCCCAAGGGCAGCAAGCTTGAGGCTTCAAGCTTCCCGGCCCGCGATGAAATGATCCCGTGCTCCTGATTGGTGGCGCTGACGATCAGGTCGCCGATGGGCTGGCCGCTGGCGTCACAGACGATGCCATAGCCCTGATCGACCGCCTGTCTGGCGGTACCACGATCACGGGAAAGTGCCATCCATCCCGCATCTGTAATGATCCAGCCTTTTTCAATCTGATGGCCAATGACAGTCGTCAGAACCGAGACGGCGATATCTTGCACCTGACAAACGCCCAAGCCCGCCATGACCAGATCGAAAAAGGCGAATACACCCGCGCGTACTTCTGTCACCCCGGATAAATCCTCGGTAAAAAGTGCCGTGGGTGTCGAGCCGACACTGATGATCGACAGGTCGAAGCCTGCATTCGTCAGCATTTGGCTGGCATCGATAATCGCCGCGCGTTCATGCCGGGCGCTGGCTTCGATTTCAGCGATTGACTGACTGTCGTAAGACTTGCCGGCATGTGTCATCAGGCCGCTGACCCTGACGCCATTGGTGCTCAGCAACTGCGCGATTTCCACCAGCAGCGGTGACTGCGGGCCAAGACCGGAACGGTGACCGTCGCAATCGATTTCCAGCAAAACATCAAAAACATGACCCGACGTTTCGGCGAATTCGGCCAGTAACCTGGCGGTGTCCAGATTGTCGAGTACCAGCTTGAGCTGTGCGCCTTTACCGATCAATGCAGCGGCATGAGCGAATTTGTTGGGCGCAATGCCGACGCCATACAAGATGTCGGTGTACCCGGCCTCGAAAAAGAAATCGGCCTCCCGCAGGGTTGAAACGGTGATCGGGCCGCGCCCGCCTGCAAACAATCGCTCGGTGACTTCCAACGATTTATTGGTCTTCACGTGTGGCCGTAAGACCACGTTGAATGCTGCCAGCTTTTGGCGCATCCGCTGGATGTTCGCATCGAGTTGATCGCGCTCCAGCAATAAGGCGGGGGTTTCGATATGAGTGAATGCTGACATGTCTGGTCTCCTGGAATAGCGCTATTCTAAGCCTCCAGTTTCAGATTAAAATTTAAACCTTCTAATTCTAATATTCAGTGATTCTTAATGAATGAGACAGTTGATCTCCGCTTTCTCTTGGTCATCCGGGAAAGCGAGAGCTTGTTGGCCGCGTCACGCAAGCTGGGTCTGACGCCTTCCGCGGTGACCCAGCGACTTCAGCAAATGGAGAAAAAACTGTCGATTCGATTGTTGGATCGGTCAGCCCGGCAGCTGCGCTTTACCGATGAGGGCGAGTTCTTGTGCCTGCGTGGAGCCGAGCTGGTCGAGCAGTTCGATTCCCTATTGGCGGATTTGCAAGAGCGGCGTAGTGGCTTCGTCGGCAAGTTGAAAATCAACGCACCGTTCGGATTTGGGCGACTGCACGTGGCACCCGTTGTGGCAGCTTTCCAGTGCCTGCATCCAGATGTAGAGATAGCATTGAGTCTGTCGGAACAGCCTATGGTCGAAGCGACTGACCGATTTGATGTGGTTATCCATATTGGGGAACTGCGCACCTCCAACCTGGTGGGCCATCCCATTGCCCCCAACCGTCGCTACGTATGCGCCTCACCGGACTTTATTGAACAGCACGGGCTGCCGGAACATCCCGACCAGCTCGCTACCTTGCCCTGCATCGCGCTGCGGGAAAACAACGAAGACGTCACGCTCTGGCATTTCACGCGCGCGGGTAAAACACACAACGTGCGAATTCGCCCAGCGCTGAGCTGCAACGATGGAAGTGTTATTCGGCAATGGGCTTGCGAAGGGAACGGCATCATCATGCGTTCTGAATGGGATGTTGCCGATGCGCTAGCGGAGGGGACGTTGATACGACTATTGCCGGGTTGGAAACTGCCAGAGGCCAATATTGTTGCGCTGACGCATCAACGCGAAGGGCTGCCCGCAAGAACGCTCAAGTTTCTGCGCTTCCTCCAGGATCACTTCCGGCCGCAACCACTCTGGCGACAATAGATTTTGCACCGCAAGCCAAGATTGATTATTACCGTGGGCTGGAGGCCAAGGGGGATGCCTAGCGTTTGCTCAGCGCAGCATCAACGGGAATATCAAGGATAAAGGTCGCGCCCTGCCCTGCCCCGTCGCTGTGCACGGTCAAGCTGCCGCCCATTTCCTGCGCGGCGAGCGCGCAGCTGTGCAGGCCGAAACCGTGGCCGTCCTTGCGAGTGGTGAAGCCATGGGAAAAGATCCGCGCTAGGTGCTCTGGCGCAATCCCGTTGCCGTTGTCGGCCACCGTGATACGCAATGCTGATCCGTCGACAAGGGAGGCGCAGAACGTGATGCAGGAGCTGCGATCGTTCACGCCATCCAGCGCCTGCCTGGCGTTGCGGATCAGGTTCACCAGAATCAGCAGCACCCGGTGCCGGTCCAGCGACAGCAAGGGCAAGTCGGCAATGTCCTTGACCACCGTCACCTCCTTGCGTGCCAGTGATCCGGCACTCATGCGCAAGGCATCATCGATCAGCTCCGAGACCGGTACTGTCTCGACGACGCTGACAGCAACGGCATAGGACTGCTGGGCAGCGACGATGGTTTTGATGTGGTCGATGCCTTTGATGAGTTGCCCGAGCTCTTCGATGATGCCCTGCTGCTCTTCCGTCACCACTTGCGCCAGCTTGAGCAGGTAATCGGGCAGCATCCTTCCCTTGTTGTCCGTGGTCAGAAAATCGCTCAGGTCGTGGACGTGTTCGTTCATCAGCCGCGCCACTTTGCCCAGCCCCTGGGCCTTGGAGGTGCGCATCTGGCTGCTGACCAGTTCTGCCGATACGTTCACGCTGTTGAGGACGTTACCGACGTTGTGCAGCACAGTCGTGGCGATTTCGGCCATGCCCGCCTGGCGGGATTTTGCCTGCAGTTCGCTTTGCACCTGGCTCATGCGCAGCGCCGCGCGTACGCGAGCCTTGAGCTCCAGCGGCGAGAAGGGTTTGGCGATATAGTCGTCGGCGCCACTTTCCAGCCCGGAGATGCAGGCCTCGCTACCGCCGCGGGCGGTCACCAGGATTACCGGCAAATGGGCAAAACCGGCGCTGGCTTTGATCCTGGCGGTCAGGCCGAAACCGTCGAGCTTGGGCATCATCACATCCGAGACGATCACGTCGATGGGTCGAAGCTGCAGCAGTGCCCAGGCCTGCTCTCCATCCGTTGCGGTGGCGACGATGTAGTCGTTCTGCAGAAGCTCGCTGAGATAACTGAGCATTTCCGGGCTGTCGTCCACCACCAGCACTCTGGATCGCAGGGCATGTTCCGGATGCGGCTCGTCGTCTGCGCCTTGCGTCGAAGCGAGGTCGTTGCGACTGCCCTGGCGGCCATCGTCAAAACGCAGGTGGCGCTGCTCCATCGTACTGGTTGTGCCCGCCGATGATCGCTCAAGCATATGGCTGGCTTCGGTCGGCAGGGTGTTCTGCTCAGCCCCCAGCGGAAGCCGGACAAAGAAGCGCGAACCCCGTCCAGGCTCGCTGTTGACGCCAACTTCGCCGCCCATCAGTTCGGCCAGGTCCTTGACCAGGGCGAGACCGATGCCGGTGCCGCTGTAATGGCGCGTGGCGGAGTTGTCGATCTGGGAAAAACGCTGGAACAACAGCGGCAGTTTGTCCGGCTCTATGCCGATTCCCGAGTCTTGCACCGCTAACTCAAATCGCTCGCCTTCGATCGGCTTCACTGCCAGGTGTACGGTGCCGCCGCCGGGCGTGAACTTGATGGCATTGCTCACCAGGTTAAGGAGGATTTTCTCGAAGTGCCGGGGGTCCAGGAACACCGTGCCGAGCGCGGGATCGATGCTGCAAGTCAAGGTGCAGCCTTTGCCCTCGGCGACCATGGCGGCGTCCTCGGCCAGCACCCCCACCGCCTTGTTCAAATCAACCGGCGAGGGACACAGCTCGAACTTGCCAGCTTCGGCCTTGGAAAAGTCGAGGATGTCGTTCACCCGGTTCATCAAGCGCAATGCGTTGCGTTGGGCACGTTCGACCTGCACACGCCAGTCCGCTGGCGGGGTGTCCGCCGCCGAGAGCTGTTCCAGGGGCGCGAGGATGAGGGTCAGGGGAGTGCGCAGTTCGTGGCTGACCGTGGCGACAAAATCGCTCTTTGCCTGGTTGGCCGTCTCGGCCTGGTTGCGCGCCTGAATGAGTTCGACGGCCTGCGCCTCCAGTATGTCGGTCTGTTGGTGCAACGTGTCGGTCCGTTCGGCGACCATTCGCTCCAAAGAGGCCTGGACCTGCTGTCGCTCGGCCTCGGCCTCGGCCTCCAGCACCCGGATGCGCAGGGCATTCTCCTGGAACACCCGTACGGCGCGGGTCATGATTCCAATCTCGTCCCCGCGTGCGGCGCTGGCAATCTCGGCGTCCAGGTCGCCGGCCGCAAGCCGGCGCATGACCGAGGCCAGGGCCACGATGGGCTGCGCGACAAATCGTGACGTGCTCCAGGCGATGGCACCGGCCAGCAGGACGGCGACGGTGCCCGCAACTATCGTCGCAAGCATGCCGCGATCGTTGTGGACCAAGGCGTCGGAGCGCGCTTCACCCGCAAAGCGCGCAACCAACAGGCCGGCGCTCCGTGCCTCGTTGCGAACCTCGTCGCGCGCCGCGCTCAAGGCATTGCTCGCCTGATGGAACCTGGCGAAGGCCGCCCGGTAGCCGGCAATCTGATCACTGACCGTCAGGGGCGTCGCCTTGGCTTGCAGCCCCACGGACGAAGGCAGAACCCGAGCGAGACGGGAGAGCTCGTCGAGAATCAGGCCGACAGAGCGGGCGGTTTCGGCCGACGGTGACAGGCGAAACGACAAGGTCTGCGCTTCCAGCGTGGCGACACGCTCGGCGAAACGCTTGGATAACGCGGCGGCGTTGTGCAGCAAGCCGGTCGCTGCCTGAATATCGCTTGCGTCGTGGCCGACGAGCCCATCCGCGTCAGCCAGCATCGCCTCGAGGCGCGCGGCCGCATCCCCGACGGCGGCGAGCTGCCGCAAAGCTTCGTCTCCCTGGCGTCTGGGAGCCTCGCCAAGGTGCTCTACCGCGACGCTGGCAGCAGCGACCGCCGCCGCCAACTGATCAAGGATCTCCGTTTCCTGCGGCGCCCCCATCACCTCGCGCAGTTGCTCGATCACCGGCAGGAGCGCCGCGCAGGCGTTGCGCGCCGCGATGGCAGCCGCCGCATCCTCGGTCACCAAAACCTTGGCCACATGGGCGGTGACGATCCGTTCGCCGTTGCGCAGGACATCCAGGATGCGGTGGGCGCTTTCGATGTCGCTCACCCGCGCCTCGTGCCCGGCGGTGCGGGCATCGAGCCCCTTCAGGCCATCGGCGATGCCCTGTTCGACGAGGATCGTCGCCTCTCGCATCCGACCGTAGTGGGCGGTCATGTTCTCCGTTTCGCCATCCATGGTCAGGGTCGCCGCGCGCAAGGCGGTGATCGCCGCGGCGAGCCGTTCCAGGCTGCCCTTGAGCGATTGCGCCTCGGCCGCCGGAATGGCGCTGAGGCCGGCGATCGCCGTCGCCACCATGCCTTCGGCCTGGGACAGGCTCTCAGGATCGCGAGTGGCGATGAAGTTTTCCACACGCCCGGTGGCGCCGTTGACCGAGGCCAGGATCTCCGCCGAATGGCTGGCGGAATCCACCGCGCGGACCATGCCTCGCAAGCCATAGAGGTTCACCAGCGACACCGCCAGCATCAGGAACACCAGCGCGGCGACCGCCAGCCCGATCCTGACGGCAATGGGCCTGTCGGTGACGGGCTTGAATGTCACCATGGCGCTGCGCCTCCCCACTCCCCCGCCACTACTGCTTCGTAACCTCCGGCAAAGGCGTCGCCGGCGGCGCCGTATTGTTGTTGGCCGCGTCGATCATCGCGGCCACGGAAGCCTGGCTGTAAAAAGGATTGGCGGCGCCGCCCACCGGCATGGTCGCGAGCCAGGCGTCCAGGTCTTTCGCATCGATACGCACCAGCGGCACTTCGACGAACTTCGGCACCTGCTTGCCCGCCAGAATCTGCTGGGCCACCCAGAAACCTACCTGGGAAACGCTGGGGGAGGCAGAAACAGAGACGGTCTCGTAGCCATTGGCATCGCGCTCCTGTTTCCATAGGGCGAGTTCGTCCTGACGATTGCCCATCACGATGATCGGCAAAGGCCGCCCCGCCGCCTTGAACGCCATGGCCGCGCCATAACCGTCGCCTCCTTGAGTCGCCACGGCATCGATGCTCGGCAGCGACGGCAGCGCCAGCGCCACCTCTTTGCGGGCGACGGAAGCGGTCCAGTTCCCGTACACGGTCTTGGCGAACTTCAGGCCCGGATAGTCGCTGGCGGCCTTGCGAATGCCGTCGCTGATGTTTTTATCGGTGGCATCGCCGGCAATGCCGCGGATCTCCAGCAGCGTTCCGTTCCCCTTGAGGCGCTCGGCGATGTAATCCATCTCCACGCGGCCCATGGCGGACCAGTTGTAGTCCACGGTATAGACGCAACTTTCGCTGACCAGGCTGGCCATGACCACCACCACGATGCCGGCATTGCACGCATCGCGGATCACCCCGTTCAGCGCCGTGTCGGACGCGGCCAGGATGACGATGGCGTTCACGCCATTGACGATCATGTCCTGGATATGGGCCGCTTGTTCCGACGCCGAGTTGTTGGCGCTGACCACCGGAGCCTCGCGGATCAAGCCGTCCTTTTGCGCCTGGGACGCAATTTCCTGCCAGTTGCGCACCATCACCTTGCGAAAATCGCTGCCTGCGTATGAATTGCTGAAGGCAATGCTATAGCTTGCGGTAGAGCCGCCGATGACACCGCCGTCGGCCGCCTGGGCTGGATGGGCGGCAAGCATCGCCAGCCCGGTCACGCAACCGGCGAGGCGCCAAAGGACGCTGTGGATCAAGGGCCATTTCAATAATGGAACCGGGCATGAAGTATCAGACACGTACAGACTCCTTTCCTTGGCGGCGACTGAAACCCGTGCAACGACGGTAGTGGCAATGAGCATAGTCCCAACGTGCCCGCTTCGCGCGGCCACAAAGGATTTCAGCCAGCCGAGCCCGCTAATCGCGCCACCTTCACAACGCCGCAGCCGCAACCCCTCGGGCACGCCAGGCAAAAGCCAGCACCATCAGCAGCCCCAGACCCGCCATTGCCGCGCCGGCCAGGGAAATTGCAGGGTAACCCAACCCCGCGTTGATCACCGCGCCGCCCAGCGCCGCGCCAATCGCGTTGCCGAAGTTGAAGGCGCCGATATTCACTGCCGAGGCCAGGTTGGGTGCGTCCTTGGCGGCTTCCATCACGCGCATCTGCAATGGCGGTACCAAGGCAAAACTGGCGACACCCCAGATGAGGATGGCAACCGCGGCCGGCAGCGGCCAGCGCATCAGTACCGTGAACGCCAGCAAGACGAGAATCAGCACGCTCAGGGAAACGATCAGGGTCCGGTCTATCGAGCGATCCGCGGCCTTGCCGCCCCACATATTGCCCAGCGTCAGCCCCACGCCGAACAGCACCAACATGGCCGTGACAAAGGCACTGGAGGCATGGGTCTCGCTGGTCAGGATCGGAGCGATGTAGGTGAAGACGGTGAACATTGCGCCCGAGCCGACTACCGTCAGGGCCAACGCCCCGAGCACCGGGCCACGGCCCAGCACCCGAATTTCCGCCAGCACCCCGCTGCTTTGCGGCGCCGGCAGGTTGGGCAGCGCGAACCACAACGCAGCCATAGCCATTACGCCCAATCCGGTAATTCCCCAGAACGCGGTGCGCCAGCCAAACAAATCGCCAAACCAGGCCGCCAACGGCACACCGCCGATGGTCGCCAGGGTCAGGCCCATGAACATGGCCGCGACCGCCCCGGCACGTTTTTCCGGGGCGACCACGCTGGCGGCGACGATGGAGCCGACGCCAAAAAACGCACCGTGGTTCAGTGAGGTCACCACCCTGGCGACCATCAGGCTGTAGTAATCGGTCGCCAGCGCTGACATCAGGTTACCCAGGGTGAAAATCGCCATGAGTCCGATCAGCAGATAGCGTCGGGGAATTCTGCCGGTGGTCAAGGTCATCAGCGGCGCGCCGAGCAGCACGCCCAGGGCGTAGGCACTGACCAACAGACCCGCGGCGGGAATGGAAACGCCGAGATCCGCGGCGATGCCCGGCAACATGCCCATGGGGGCGAACTCGGTAACGCCGATGCCAAAGGCACCAATGGCGAGTGCGACAAGCGGTGGATTGATACGCATGGGAAGCCTCCTTATCTATGCCGCAAATGCTACGATTCGGCCTTTGCAAGCGGTAGATAGCATTTCTGGCAAGCACCTTTGCGTACGGAGCACAAATGGACTTCAACGGCAGATCAGGTGAAATGGCTATGTTCGCCACGGTGGCGCAGGAAGGCAGCTTGTCCGCTGCCGCTCGTGCACTGGGGCTGACGCCCTCGGCAGTCAGTCGGATCATCGCGCGAACCGAACAACGGCTCGGCACCCGCCTGCTGTTGCGCACCACCCGCTCGATCACCTTCACCGCCGAAGGCGAGGCTTACCTGCGCGCAGCCCGGCGTATCCTGGCGGATATGGCCGAGGTCGAAGAGGCCATCGCTGACCAGGGCGTGCCCAAGGGCCGTTTGCGGGTCAGTGCCGCCCTTGGCCATGGGCGGCAGACCATCGTTCCTCTGGTGGCCGCATTCAGCGCCCGCTACCCGAACATCGTCGTCGACCTCACCCTTGGCGACGAAGTGGTCGACATTCTCGGCGGCCAGGCCGATGTGGCGGTGCGGTTTGGCCACCTGCCCGACAGCCCGCTGACCGCCCGCAGGATCGGCGACACCGGCCAGGTGGTGGTGGCTTCTCCCGAGTATCTACAACGACACGGCACCCCCGAGGTACCGGAAGACCTGCTGCGGCACAACTGCCTGCGCTTCAACTTCCGTCGCGCCGAACCCAACTGGCCCTTCACCCGCGACGGCAAAGAGTTTTCCCTGAAGGTCAGCGGCAACATCGAATGTAGCAGTGGTGAGGCGCTGGCACAGTTCGCACGGTTAGGCGCTGGCATCGCCCGTATCGGCGAGTTCAGCGTGGCCGAGGATTTGCAACGCGGCGATCTGGTATCGCTGCTGGATGACTGGAACCCCGGAGACCGGGAGCCGATCCATGCCGTCTTCGTGGGGGGTGCGGCGATGCCGGCGCGGGTACGGGTGTTTGTTGACTTTCTGCTGGAGCAGCATCGGATGTGAGGTTGAGCTGTATCTCACGCATGAACAGATTCGGCCCCTGCGCAGAAAATACCGACAGCGCTGAATGCGTTGACAATCCAGCTGCTAAGCTCAGTTTCGCTCCAGACCATAAGCCATAACAACTCAAAGAAAGGTAAGGCAGCATGAGCACGGTACAGCCTCCGACCACGTCAAAGTCCGCGAAATGGCGCTTCAAGGCAGGCATCGCGATTCTTTGCCTGATGCTCACGTTATGGTTGCTGGTGCCGCTGGCGGCGGCTGCGGATGTACCCCGCTCCACCATTGCGGCGATCACCGGCGCGCTGTTCATCATCAACAAGGTGCTGTTGCTGCTGGTCATCGCGGTGATGGGCAAGGCAGGTTTTCAAGAGCTCAAGCAGAAGGTGTTCGGTTATGTGTCGGGCCTTGTACCCAGTGCCGAGCAGGAGGTCAGCGTCACCCGCCACCGTATTGGCCTGGTGATGTTCTGCCTGCCGTTGCTGTGCTCTTTTCTTGAACCTTATATCGATGCCTTCGCGCCCGGCTTTCGACCCAACAGCTGGGCGTTGCAACTGTTTGGCGATGTCCTGTTGATCGGCAGCTTCTTCGTCTTGGGGGGCAATTTCTGGGAGAAATTGCGCGCGTTGTTTATCCGCACCGCACGGGTCAATACCGCTGCCGACGCGGTCTGATCCGATGCCAGGGTCGCCGCCCCCGGCGCTCTGTCAGCTGTTTTTTGGATGGCCATGACTTGCAGGTGCCGATATGCCCGATTCGCCCAGTTCCGTCGAGCCTGAGTTACAAACCGAACCGCTTCCTGAAAAGCCTGCGCCAGCCAATCCGCTAAGGCGCATTGCCCTGGGCGTTGCAGTGTTGATCGCCGTGCTGTTCACTCTCTCGATTTTCATGGAGCGCCGCACGCCCTCGACGTCACAAGCCGTGGTGCAAGCCTATGTGGTGGAAATGGCCGCCGAGGTGGGTGGCCGTGTGACAGAAATTACGGTGCTCGACAATGCCCGGGTGAAGACCGGCCAGGTGCTGTTTCGTATCGACCCGCAGCCCTACAGACTTGTCGTCAGCGAGGCTGAGGCACGGCTGGAGGAAGCCGGCCAGGCAGTGGGCGCCAGCACCGCCTCGGTGGATGCCGCCCAGGCGCAGCTGGTGTCGGCGCGAGCGCAGCGCGACAACATTCGCGAGCAAGCCCGACGGGTGAATCAACTGGTGGAGCGTGGCGTGTTCGCCGCCGCCCGCCAGGACGAAGCGAAAGCCTCGCTGGGCTCCGCCGAGGCGGCCGTGAGCAAGGCCCAGGCCGACCTGGAACGGGCGCGCCAGCAACTGGGGCCCAAAGGCAACGACAATCCGCAGTTCAAGCAAGCCCTGGCCGCGCTGGAAAAAGCCCGGCTCGATCTGGTGCGCACCGAAGTCATCGCACCCGCCGACGGCGTGATCACCCATCTCCAGCTCGCCGTCGGTCAGGTCGTCAGTGCCGGCCAACCGGCACTGACCTTCATCGACAGGGGCACGGTATGGGTGTCTGCCGCGTTCAAGGAGAACAGCCTGGAACATGTGCAGGCCGACGATCCGGCGGAACTGGTGTTCGATATATTGCCGGGCCGTGTGTTCAAAGGCCGTGTTGAAAGCGTCGGCTGGGGTGTCGCGCAACAGGGCAGCAGCAACTCGGCCCTGCCCTCGGTGCGCAACCAGAGTGGTTGGGTGCGCGACCCGCAGCGCTTTCCGGTACGCCTGATAGTGGAGGAACCGCACCCGATCGGCCCGCGTTACGGCTCGCAGGTGAGCGTGGTGATCTATACCGATGACAACCCCATGACTAACGCACTGGGGGCATTCATGACACGCCTGGGCGCCTGGCTGAACTATGTCAATTGACGGGCAGGCCGAACTTGAGCTGCTGCGGATCAAACGCCAGGGACTGCGTGTCGCCCTGGCAGTGACCGTGGGCTTGTGCGCGGGTCTGGTCCTGGGCGACGTCCTGCCGTTTCTCGCGCCCTTGTTCGCCATCCAGTTCCTGTTGGCCAGCCGCCGCGCGCCAGCGCTGTCTCAAGGGTTGATTACGTTGCTGGTGAGTATGCTCACCGGCGCGCTGCTGGTGGGTGTGACGGGTATGTTCGGTGAGCGGCCATGGATATTGCTGCCGCTGCTTTGGCTGTTTTATCTCGCCTGTTTTACCGCGCAAGGCCGGCAACCTGGCGGCGCGGGACCAGCGCTGATGCTGGTGATCGCCATTGTGGTGCCGATGCTCGATATCGCGCAGAGCGATCTGGGCGAGTCCATTGTGCTGGTACTGGTCAAGGCGGTCGGCCTGGGTTTGCTGCTGGCCTGGGGCGCCCATGCGCTGCTGCCCGACCCTGCTGGTGAACATGCCAAGCAGGCAGCCGCCCAGCCGCACGAGCAGACGCTGGTGATTCGCCAGGCCATGGCCAGCGCGACAATTCTGCTGACCATGGTTGCCCTGTGCCTGAGCGACCCACGGCTGGCCACGGCGATCGTCGTCCCGATCACGGTGGCCTCGTTGCTTAGCCAGTTTTCCCTGGGCATGAGCAGCCGCACAGCCCTTGGCCTGGTGCTGGTCAACCTGCTAGGCGGAATGGCGGCGTCCGTGGCCTTCACGCTGTTTGAACTGCGCCCGACCCTGTGGCTGGTGGCGCTGATCCTGTTGCTGGTAAGCCTGCTGTTTGGCGGCAAAGCCTCCATCGGCAACGCCACTGGCAAGATATTCGGCGGCGGGCTTATCACCTTCGTTATTCTGTTCGGGCTCGGTGTATCGCCACTGCCAACAGAGACGCCACAGCTGTTTTCCAGCCGAATCGCCTACGTGTTGTTTGCAGTGGTCTATGCCATTGGCCTGGCCGCGCTGCTGTGGCCAAGAACGCGTGTATCGGAGACTCGTCCGCAATCGGTGTAGGTGATCCACTCCTGCACGAGGCGCGTCCGCTTGCGGTGCGGCCGTCGTCTAGTGTGGTTTTACAACAGCCGGCACAGCCATTCGGGCAAAGACATACAGCAGCATCCCCACCAGGATAAGTGCCCCGCCTCGCAGCCACGTACCGATGTCTTGCTGACTCAGCAATACGAGGCAAGACAGGATCGCCAGCCAGGGTACCCAGGTGGGAACCTGAAAATGTTCTTCCGCAACCTTGTCCTTGCGCAACACCAGCACGGCCATGTTGGTGCTGAGAAACACGAACAGTAAAAGCAGCACCACGGTTTGGGCCAAGGTCGCCAACGTTCCTGTCAGCGTCAGTGCTATAGCTACGAGCGTCGTTGCAATAATCGCTGCCCACGGTGTGCGCCTATGCGGCAGGACCCGTCCCAGGACATCCGGCAACAGCCCCAGATGGGCCATCCCATAAGTGAGTCGACTGGCCATGATCATGGTCAGCAGCGCTCCGTTGGCCACCGCGATGAGCGCGATAAAGGCGAACAGGCGCGGCGAAATGTCGAGCCCGGAAGCCCGAACCACTTCAAGTAATGGGGCCGATGTGGCAAGCAGTTTCTCCGTTGGCAACACTGAGGACGCGGCGACCCCAACAGCCATGTAAACCACCCCTGCGGTAATCAGCGCCGCGAACAAGGCCCGTGGGTATACCTTGCGAACATCCTTGATCTCTTCCGCGAGATTGGCGGACGTCTCAAAACCGACGAACGAATAGAACGCGAGCAACGCCGCGCCCAATACCGCCAGCATCGGACTGACCCCAGGCTTGAACTCCAGCGCCCTTGCCAGGTCAGCTTCGCCAGAACTGAAAAAGTAACCCGCAGCAACGATGACCAACATCAGCCCTGACAGCTCGACCACGGTCATCAGCAGATTCGCCCCCAGAGATTCCTTGATCCCTCGTGCATTCAGGAGGGCAATGAGCAACAAAAAGATCAGCGCAGCAACGTGGGGTGATACCTGGATGAATGCGCCAAGATAGTCCCCCGCGAAGGCCAGCGAGAGACCGGCAGCGCTGGTCACCGCGGCGGCGAGCATGCAAAAACCGACCAGGAACGATATCAGCGGTGATTTAAAAGCCTTTTCGGCAAACACCGACGCCGCGCCCGCGTGAGGATATTTCGAGACAAGTTCGGCGTACGAACCTGCCGTCAACATGGCGAAGAACAACGCGATCAACAACGGCACCCAGATCGCCCCGCCTACCTCTCCGGCGATGGTACCCGCAAGCGCATAAACGCCAGCGCCCAGTACATCGCCCAGGATGAACAGAAACAGCATCGGCCCCGTGATGGCGCGGCGCAAAGAGGGCTTGGGTTGTGACCGGTTCACTGTCATTTGAGGCTCTGCCAGGGGGATTTTTTTCGCAAGATTCATCCGAGCGTCATGTCTTGCACAACCTCTGAGCAGTGGAAAAATTCGCAGGGTAAAAGTTCACTAAATTGCCAGTAGAGGAAGAGCTCCCGCCAGGCACTATCATGCATCTGTAGGATGGCAGTCTTGCTTTAGTGGGCCAATAATCGCTCCCAGGCCCTGCCCACGTCCAAACGACGTTCCGGCCCTCAATGACTTCGTGACGACAACAATAAGAACGTCGCATAGAGGTACATACGAATGAGCCGTCATGATCATGGTCACGCCTGCCTCCTCGAGGCCTTCAGCGCAATGACACTGGAGCTTCAGCGCCTGGCGCAGGACAAGGACATCGAGCATTTCCACGAAGCGGCGCTGAGCTGCATCAGCCAGCTGTTGCCCTTCGACAGCGCCTGGTGGGGCCGCGGCGCGTTGGTTGACGGACTGCCTGAAGAACACAGCTCCTATCTACATGAACTGCCCCGCAGCTACCTGTCCGACTGGCAGTCGATTCGCCATATCGATGTGACTGTCGCCAGGGCCCACGATGTTCCGGGGCGAGCGGTCATTGTCGACATGCGCAACCCTGCCAGCGGCTCCGGGCTTAACTGGCTCGGCCAGACGTACGCCATCGGCGAGTTGCTGTGCGTGGTGTACATCGACCCGCAAACCCACCTCAGCGACCACCTCGCACTCTATCGCGCCCCAGACGCGGCACGCTTCACCGAGCAAGACTGCCTGTTGCTGAACAATCTCATGTTGCACCTGGTGGCGGCGGTATCCGCCAATCAGATTCGCACCCTGGTGGCGATGCGCGAGGCCCTCACGCATCCGCGCAACCTCGCGCTCGCCGTGTGCGACCAACGCGGCACCCTGCACTGCGCGGAACGTGGCTTCGTCGACTTATTGTTGAGCGAGTGGCCGGACTGGACCGGCCCTTGCCTGCCGGTGGCGATGAACGCTGACGGCTATGAAGGCAAGCACTTGCAGATCGAGGCATCGGCGGTCGGCGACCTGCTCCTGCTGGCCGCTCGCAGCCGCACGGTGCTGATGCAACTGAGCCCACGGGAAAACGCCGTGGCCCAGGGTTTCGGTGAAGGCAAGACCTACAAGGAAGTTGCCCGCGACCTGGGCATGTCCCCCAACACCGTGCGCCACCACATCCGGGCGATCTACAGCAAGCTCGGAGTCAAGGACAAGGCCCGCATCGCCCATCTACTGCATGCCCCACCCGACTGATCCGCACCGCTGACTTGCGCTGATTTTTTCGCTGTCGTTTTGACGGCCACGGGACGCCTTTGTCCTTTTTTTGCCCCTCTGCCATCGACAGGCGAGCCATTCGCCGCACAACAACTCAAAGAAGAGATGCAATGCCAATGACCAAGACTTTCACGCGCAATGCCGCATTGGCCCTGATCGGTGGCTTGTCGAGCCTGCACGCCAGTGCCGCCGACCTCAATGCCCGGGATTTTTTCGGCGCGCCTTCAGGCACCAACCTGGGCGTGGTGTATTTGCCGGCGAGCCGCGCTGACGACTTTCACGGCCCGGCCGACAGCACCGGCAAGGCCGACCTCAAGGTCAACGCCATGCCTTACCGTCAGGTGTTTTTCACCGACGTCTGCGGCACCCTGTGCACTCCGCAGTTCATCGTGCCCTTTGCCAACATCAACGCACGCCTGCCAGGTGCCAGCCAACACACCGGGGAAAGCGGCTTTGGCGACCCTCAGGTCGGCGGCACGCTGTTCATCATCAATGACCCCGCCTCACGCACCTATAGCGGCTTGCTGACCCTGATCACTCTGCCAATTGGCGAATACCACGACGACAGTCCTGATGTCTCACCCGGTGCCAATCGCTGGGGCGCGACCTTCGTTTACAACTACACCCAGGGCATCGGCGAAAAATGGGTATTGGAGGCGAACCTCGAAGCCCAGCTCTACGGCAAGAACGACGATTACTTTGGAAGCGAGCTGAAACAGGACCCGCTGTATCGCCTGCAGGCCTTCGCGTCCTACGACTTTACGCAAAGCACCTACGGCGCATTGCGACTGATCCACGCCGATGGCGGCGAGCTGCGGATCAACGACCAGCGCATCGATGACACCCACAAGCGCTACACCCAGGTGGGCTTCGAAGTCGGCCACTGGCTGGATAAACAGAACCAGGTGATGTTCGGCCTTTCGCAGAACGTTGCTACCGATAACGGCTATCACGGCACCGACGCGCTGCTGCGTCTGGTCCATGTGTTCTGAATTCATTCACCGGAGTTTCCCCATGAACACTCAGACCCAACCGCTGGTGGATGGGCGTTTGCGCGCATCATCTGAACGGGCGCTGCTGGCAGCCATCGTGCTGTTCGCCGCCATCACCCCGACCATTCTCATGACCGCACCGGCCATCGCGGCGCAACTGGCGGCTCAATGGCAATTGAGCCCGTCACAGATCGGCGATCTTTTCTCCACCGAACTTGGCGCCATGAGCCTGGCCACCCTGCCAGCCCTGTGGTGGCTGAAACGTATCGACTGGCGCCGCGCCGCATTGCTGGCGGGTGTCGTGTTCATTGCAGCAAACCTTTTATCAGTGCTTGCTGCCGACTACTCGATACTCCTGGCATTACGCTTTTGCAGTGCCCTGGCGGGCGGTTCGTTGATGATCATCTGCCTGTCCAGCGCCGCGTCAACAGTCAATCCCGGTCGAGTCTATGGGTTATGGGTGCTGGGGCAACTGGTCGTCGGGGCGATCGGTTTGAGCATCCTGCCTCGGCTCTTCGAACACTTCGGGCTATCGGCGTGCTACGTGATCCTCGCAGGGTTGATGACGGTATTTTTGCCACTCGCCCGCTATTTTCCGCAAGGCAGCCCATCGGCTGAAACAACCGCCGAGCATGTCGCCATCGCCTCGCTGTGGAAAGCCGCGCTGGGCATTCTGGGGGTCTTGAGCTTCTACATTTGCCTGGGCGGTGTGTGGACCTTTATCGGCTCCATCGCCACCCAGGCAGGTATCTCCGCCGAGTCCAGTGGCAAGGTTCTGGCGCTCGCCACGGTGATGGGCATTGTCGGAGCGGGCTGTGCCTCCCTGATTGGCGACCGATTGCCGCGCTTGCTGCTGTTGCTGCTGGGTTACGCGCTGATGGCCGGCTCAGTGCTGTTGCTGCGAGGTCAACCCGAAATAATGCGATTTGCCGTGGCGGCGCTGCTGTTCAAGTTCACCTGGACCTTCATCCTGCCGCTGATTCTGGCCTGCCTGGCCGACCTCGACCGCTCTGGAAAACTGATGAACGCCTCCAACCTGGTGATCGGCGGTGGCCTGGCTATCGGCCCGACAGTGGCGGGCCGGCTGATCGAAGCCAGCGGCGGCTTCCAATCGCTGCTGATCGGCGGGACGTGCATCACCCTGCTCTCCCTGGCGTTGATGCTCGGCAGCCGCCCAAACGCATGAGTGGCCTTATTACCCCTAAAGAAAATGGAAAGACGATGAGCCGAAAAAGTGCATTTTTCTTCGACGAACTCAGCCTCTGGCACAGCGCCGGGTTGCATGCCTTGACCTTGCCGGTGGGAGGCTGGGTGCAACCTCCTGCCGCTGCGGGCCACGCTGAATCGCCGGAAACCAAACGCCGTCTGAAGAGCCTGCTGGACGTTTCCGGCCTGACCCGTCATTTGCAGGTACGCAGCGCCAACGCGGCGACCGATGAAGATCTGCTGCGGGTTCATACACCCGGTTACCTGCAACGCTTCAAGACGATGAGCGATGCCGGGGGCGGTGAGTTGGGGCCGCACGCGCCCATCGGGCCTGGTAGTTATGAAATAGCCAAGCTCTCTGCCGGGTTGGCCATCGCTGCGGTCGATGCCGTGCTCGTCGGGGAAGTCGATAACGCGTACGCCCTGTCGCGCCCGCCAGGCCATCACTGCCTCGCCGACAGCGCCATGGGCTTTTGCTTCCTGGCCAACATTGCCATCGCCATTGAAGCCGCAAAAGCCCGCCGTGGCCTGGGCAACGTCGCGGTGATCGACTGGGATGTACATCATGGCAACGGCACACAATCCATCTTCGAAGAGCGTGGTGACGTGCTGACTATCTCACTGCACCAGGACGGTTGTTTCCCGGCGGGTTACGGCGGTGAGGCTGATCGCGGCCGTGGCGCGGGGTTGGGTGCGAATATCAATATTCCGCTGCCGCCTGGCAGCGGCCATGAGGCTTACCTGTACGCGATGGAACGCATCGTGATCCCGGCACTGGAGCGCTTCGAGCCCGAATTGATCATTATCGCCTGCGGCTACGACGCCAACGCCGTCGACCCGCTGGCCCGCATGCTGTTGCACAGCGACTCGTTCCGGCAGATGACCTGCCTCGTGCGTAAAGCCGCCGAGCGCTTGTGCCAGGGCCGTCTCGTCCTGGTGCACGAAGGTGGATACTCAGAAGCGTATGTACCGTTTTGCGGGCTGGCGACCCTTGAGGAACTGGCGGGCGTGAGGACTGCCGTCACCGATCCCATGCTGGAATTTGTCCAGCTGCAGCAACCGAAGGAGGCGCTCGCGGCGTTTCAGCGGCACTTGATCGATGAGTTAGCCCAGCCACGCTTGGCCTAGGTGCTGGCACGCCTGAGCGTGAGACAAAAACCGATGCCATGACTGGCATCGGTTCTTGATACGCGCCTGACACTTCTACGCCCGCATGCTGCGAAGCCAACCCTTGAGTCAAGCGTTGGAGGTTGGGCTTGCAAGGTCACTGTTCAGACAAAGTTCCGCACAAACGCCACCGCCCGCCAGGTTGTAAAGGCGTAACGTGCAGCCGATCTTGTTTGTGCCCATCTGCACGATGGCCAATCCCAGGCCCGCGCCATTGGCATTGCCGCGACTGTAAAACCGCTCGAACAGCCTTCCGATTTCCCCTTCATCGATCCCCGGGCCAGCGTCTTCAACCCTCAAGCAGACCCTGCCCGCCTCGTCCTTGCGCACCACCACAGCCACCTCGCTCCCTGGGGGAGAAAAGTTGAGGGCATTGGTCCCATACAGCGCGCGGGACAGACGCTCGCGGGTCACCACTTTGCCGGGGCGCACCATCAGTTGGTGGAGCAGTTGGTATTCCATGGGGGTGACGATGACGTCCGCATCCTGGTAGCGCACCTGCTGAGTGGCCGGGTCAAGGCTGACGCCGGCGTGTTCAAGCATCGGTTGCGCGCGGCCCTGGCTGCGGCGCAGCAAGGCGCGCGCGCGGGCCTTGAGTTCTTCGACGTCGAAGGGTTTCACCAGGTAGTCGTCGGCGCCAGCGTCGAGCCCAGCGATGCGTTCGGCGGTGCCGTCGCGGGCGGTGAGGACCAGCACCGGTAAATCGTGCTGCTCGGCGCGCAGTTGTTGCAACAGGTCGAGGCCGCATTTCAGCAAAAATGTTACGGCTCGTTGCCAACTAAGGCTACTCTAAGGTTGGTTTCGCACTGTTCAACTTCCCACCTCCACTGAGAGCTTTTCCATGCGCAAAATTCTCCTGTTGTCCCTGATTATCGCCAGCCCCCTGGCTGTCGCCGGTCCGCAATGCACCACCGCGGAGCGTTCGCAATGGCAAGACGAAAAAGCCTTCCAGGACAAGCTCAAGGCCGAAGGCTACGAGATCAGCAAGTTCAAGGTGACCGATGGCAACTGCTACGAGATCTACGGCTTCGACAAGGACAAGCGCAAGGTCGAAATCTACCATGACCCGGTCACCGGCAAAGCCGTGAAGACCGAGATAAAAGGCTGATGCCAGGCGAATCCTTACGCCTGTGGGACCCGTTGGTGAGACTGTTTCATCTGTCTATCGCCGGGGTCTTTGTCGCCAACTACTTCTTCAACGAAGCAGGCGACGGCTGGCACGTCTGGCTGGGCTATTACGCCATGGCCTGGCTGCTGGTACGAACGGTTTGGGGATTTGTCGGACCACGCAGCGCACGGTGGGCGGACTTCTGGCCCACGCCAGAACGTCTGGGTGCTCACGTGCGCTCGTTGCTCAACGGTCGGCCACAACACCGCCTGGGCCATTCGCCGATTGGCGCGCTGGTGATGTTGTCGATGTTGCTGGCATTGCTGACTATCGGCATCAGCGGCTTCCTGATGCAGGAAGTCGATGCCCTCTGGGGCGCCGATTGGCCGTTGCAACTGCACGAAACCGCCGCCAACACGCTGCTCGGTCTGGTGTGTGTGCATGTGCTGGCAGCCGTTTTTGAAAGTATCCAGGTCCGCGACAACTTGCCGTTATCCATGCTCACCGGTCGCAGGAAGCGCCTGCCGGACGAACGTGCGCAGTAACATTTAATGACGCCGAGCTTGCAGGGTGACTATTGATGGGTGTCCGCCTCCTCAGCCGGATAAAACTCGCCCTCCTTCCCCATCTTGTCCAGCCGTTCGCGCGCGATCAGCTCAACACTGACCACGGCGACCTGATCGTCAGGGTTGACCCACTGCAAGCACAGGCGCCGGACATTCTGATCATGGGTGCCCTCGCTGAGCATTTCGTGGGTGAAAACCTGGGCACCACGCCATAGGCATAGCTGGGTATGAGTCCCACCGAGCCATATCTCGTTGAATGGTCCAAGGTCGGTGGTAGCCAGCTGATCCACGGTGATTGTCTTATCCATTGCGCTGTACCTTGCCAATGAGTAGATACAGGTAGACTTACAGGCGCAGCGGGTCGTTCCCGGCGTCTGACGAAAGCCAAAGACAGGTCTGGCTTAAAACATGGATTGAATCCCTTACTTCTCGATGATCTCGCCGCGCATCGGTGCCAGCCGTGCGATCAGCCGATTTTGCACCGGCACCGGAACACGCTGTTCATCCATTGCAGCAATCAGGTCTTCAACCAAGGCATTAAAATCACTGCGGCTGATGTTCTGCCCCTTGTGACTCTCGGCCATGCTGTCACCGGTGTAGATGCAGGGGCCGCCGGTTTCTAGGCAAAATTGCTCGATCAATTTGTCGCGCAGCCGCTCGATATCAATCTTGCGAAAGCGCTCTACGATACGTTCATCACGCGCGATGTTCAGCAGCATGCCCTCGACGATCCGGGTGATCCCGGCCTGTGCGCCGAGGTCTTGATAGAGCGAGTCGTCCCTGGACAAGGGTTGTGTGCAGGCGCTCAACAGCCCGATCAGCACCAGCATGGCAATGCGCATCAAAAACTCCCCTGCACCGAAAGATATGTGCCGTTCTGGCGGTCGAGCGTCGCGATTTCGCCCAGCCGAGCGTAGGCCAGCACCACCGACAGATGTTTATTGGGAAAGTAACCGACGAACAGATCAGCCCAGTCACTTTCCCCGGCAAAGGACAGGTTGTCCGGTTTCTGCCGATACTCGACGCCCAGTGCCCAGCGCGGATTGAGCAGCACCGCCAGGGAGCCCTCCTTCAGCACGCTACGAGTGTCGCGACGGTCACCGCCGAACCCGAGCAACCCCAGCTCATTGGCACGGCTGTAGCGCAGGCTGCCGTTGAGCAGCAGGTTGTAGCCAAACGCCCCGCCCATGAATAACCGACTGGCAGCCAGATAGCCTTCGGTGTCGCTGTCCCGCCTGGCGCCGACCAGGCTCGGGATCAGGAAGTTGTTCTGGTGTTTGTACTCCAGACCAAGGGAAACCTGCGGCAAATCGTCGTAGATCACGTCACCGAACAAACGCACCTTCATGGCAAAGATGTCCTGGCCGAGGTTATCGTCGGGCAGGTTCAGCTTGTTCACCAGCGAACCCAGGTCGAAACGCTGCCGGGCAAACGACAGCTCGACCCGGTTGTCGTAGGCCACGGCCAGCCCGGCGACATCCAGCCGATAATCCGGCAGATTGACCGAGGTCGCGAAGGCAGTCGCCCCCCATTCGTTTTTTTCGCCGTAACCGGCCAGCACTGCCCACGGCGTGATCCCGCCGCCGGCGGCACCCTCCAGGCTGCTGGCGCCACCGGTCGCGATCAAACGCCCGCCGTCGGCAGAAACAACCTGAAGGGCGAGTCCTGTGCAACAGGCGATCGATAGCCACAAACGTGAACTCATGATGTTCAATGAACCAGCGAAGAATGAAGATTCAAAGGCAACGCCACCCAGGCCTCGAACGCCGCGGCGGTCAGCGGTCGGCTGATCAGGTAGCCCTGCGCGGTATCGCAATGCCAACGCTCGAGTAACCTCAGGCTGTGTTCATATTCAACGCCTTCGGCAACGACCTTGAGCCCCAGGTTATGACTCATCTCGATGGTCGAGCGGACAATTACCGCATCTTCGCTGGTGTCATGCAGGTCTCGGACGAACGACTGGTCGATTTTCAACTCTTGCACCGGCAGTCGCTTGAGGTGCGCCAAGGACGAATAGCCGGTACCGAAGTCATCCACCGACAGACTGATGCCACAATCGCGCAACAGATGGAGGTTCTTCAAGGCCCGCTCGGGCTCGCGCATGACAGCGCTTTCGGTGACTTCAAACACCAGCTGCTCGGCTGGTAGCCGATGCGTGCGCAGCAACGCCACGACCCGAACAGGCAGATCGTCGCTGATCAGGTCTTCGGCGGATATATTCAATGACAGTTGCAAGCGTAACCCTCGCCCATTCCACTCCGACAGCTGGCGCATGCCCTCGTTGATCACCCAATGGGTCAGCGCCTGAATGCTTCCGGTCCGTTCTGCCAAGGGAATGAATTCGGCTGGAGAGATCGGGCCCAGTTGCGGATGCTGCCAGCGCAACAGGCCTTCAGCCTGGCGGACATGACTCTTCAGAATGTCCATCTTGGGCTGGTAATGCAGGAGCAGCTCACCGTTGTTTGCCGCGTGGCGCAAGTCTCGAATCAGGGCGATCTGGCGGCGGTGGGCCAAATCACGCCCGTGCTGATAAATCTGTAGATGACCCGGCATCTGCGCCGCGTCTTTCATGGCGATGGAGGCGCGTTCCAGCAGGGTCTGCGCGCTTTGCCCATCCGCCGGGTAGGCCGCTATTCCAAGCCTGCAGTCCAGGGCCAGGTCGTGGCCGTTGATGTGCTGGGGCTTGAGCAATACTTGCTGCAACCTGTCCGCCAAGGCGACCGCCGCATCGCTGTCCATCCCATCGAGCAGAACCAGGAATTCCTCGGCGATCAGATGCGCCACGGTGTCGCCAGGGTGCAACAGGGCTTGGGTTTGCTGGCCGGTCTGACGGAGCAGCCGGTCGACCGTTTCGGGGTCGACCGTTTCGTTGATGGCCCGCAGGTTATGGATGCCCATGCAGATCAGGGCAATCGGCCGGTTGGCGGCAATTGCACTGCCCAGGCGCTCCATGGCCAAAGCGCGGTTGGGCAAGCCAGTGACGGGGTCATGGAGGGCGTTGTGGGCCAGCTGCTGCTCCCGCTCGGCAATGCCGCTTTGCATCGAATTGACGGCTTTGGCCAGCACCCCGAGTTCATCCTCCCGCTCCAATACCACGGGGGTCTGGTAATCGCCTTGACCGATGCGCTCCGCCGCGAGGGCCAGTGACTTGACCGGACGCGACACACCTCGTGCCAACAGCAAAGCGCCGACCAACGAGGCGATCAGTGCGACCAGGGTAATCGCCAGGATTTTTTCGTCCAGCGGAGCAAACGCTTGCATGGCCACGTCCAGCGGACTCTGCAGAAGTGCTATTACTTGCCCATCGTATTCGTTCGAACCGTCAGCCAGCAGCAGAAACTGACTGAGGAAATTGCGATCCAGGTGCTCCGTCAGTACCGCGCTGTTGCGGTTGGACGAGTTGAGCATCAAGCTGGAGACAGGCCCGCGCAGAACGTCTGGTTGCGTGCTGACAAGCTCACCAGGCCGTTGTTGATCAACGGCAAGAAACGAAACCTCAAGGTTGGTAAGTGAGCGCAACTCATCGGCAAAGGCCTTGTCCATGCTGAAACCCATCACCACCCTGGCAACAGGCAGAGGTGCGAGTACGGGCGTTTCCACCAACAGATGCGGTTTACCCTGCAACGGTACGATTACCATGGCCTGGCGCGCACGTTGTGCCAGGCGCAGCGCGCCATCGTACTGGAACAATGAACCTTCCGGCATGTTGTCGAGGGTACTGGCGAGCACCTCGCCGTCCATGCTCAGCAGAATCATGTCGCTGGCATTGATGCGCTTGCCATGGTTGACCAGCACTGAACGGATGGTTGCAGCATCCCGGCTGGCCACCGCTTCGCGAAAGCCGAAGTCGGCCGCCAATAACTGCACGCCATCGGCCAAGCGTCGGCCCTGCACTTCCAGCAGCCGCTCGAAGACGCGCGTACCGACGTTCAACTGCGCCTCGGACTGGCTACGCACCGCAGAACGGGTCGCCGCATTGACGCTGAAATACAACACGCCGATCACCCCCAGCGACAACAGGATCATCACCGCTGCGACTTGCGCCTGGAAACTATTGCGCAGTTTCACGAGCCGCTCGCTTGAATGTATCGCCGAAGGCACTCGAAGCCGGAGCGGTTGCGGGCTGCTCAGGTAAAGGCTCCAGCGTCAGGGTGTAGTTCTGCTTGAGGCCGGCCGCAGAAAGTTTCACAGAACCGGCATCGATCGGTTGCATCCCCTTGAGCCGGGGATGCCAAAGCGTCACGCGGTACTCGCCGACTGGCAAATCGTTCAGCACCACATTGCCTTGGGCATCGCTGACGGCAAAACGCGGATCGTCGGTGACAAAGACGTAGCCGAGCATCCGGTCATGGATGTTGCAGCCCAATACCACCACGCCGGGCTTATCGAACAGCACCGGCTCGGAGGGGGTGCCCTCGTACAAGCGCAACTCAAAGCGCTTCGCCGGCGAAAACGAGTAGACCTGATGGCGGATGTTGTCGCTGTTGGGGAATTTGATCGGGGTGCCGGTGTGCACCGCCAGCACATGGGGCGCAAATTGCTGGTTGCGCTGATCCATATTGGCGGAGGGAGGCGCCAACGGCGCACCGATCGGGCCTTGCAGCGTGACCACCGCGTCGGGCAGCCGCTGGCCTGTGCCTTCGTGCACCGCCACATCAAGCTTGGTCACCCCCGCCCACCCGACAGGGCACGCGAACAGTAACAGCAGTGCAAAAAGCGGGTTATTCCTGGACATGCCCATTCCATTAAAAACGAGGGTGAATCGTCCTGGTGACGAGACTCCTGATGGCGGCATCGGCAGTCACGCACTGATCGCCCATTTACCTAGGTATCGACCGCGTAGCAAAAACCTGAACAGGCAGGCCCGACATGACCGACTGCCGGCCTTGCGAGCCCCGCTGAAACGGCCGTTGATATTTTTATTCAGCCAAGTGCATCCAGTCCGCGTTCCAGAGGGTAGTACATGTAGCGGCCATGAACCGCTGCGCTGATCAAATCCTCAGGAGAAGCTTGTATGAACGCTAAACGATTGTTCCGCATTGTCGGTACTGCATTGACTGCCAGTTGCCTGTTCGTCGCGATGCCTGCTGCTTACGCGCAAGCAGGCTTGCCTGAAAGCATCAAGGTCCCGGCCGGGCACAAGGTCGCGCTCGAAACTGCAGGAGTCGGAGAAATCACTTATGAATGCCGTGACAAGGCCAATGCCACAGGGCAGACAGAATGGTTTTTCATCGGCCCGAAAGCGCTGCTGAACGACCGAAGCGGCAAGGCTATCGGCACTTATTTCGGACCACCTGCAACATGGCAAGCCAACGACGGTTCCAAAATCACCGGAACCCAATTGGCGGTCGCATCGGTCAGCCCCAAAGACCTCCCCTTGCAGCTGGTCAAGGCCAACCCCGCCGAAGGGAAAGGCGCAATGAGCGGGGTCAGTTACATCCAGCGGCTGGCCGTGAAGGGCGGCGTAGCGCCGATGGCCGAATGCTCCAGCGCCAACAAAGGCAAGCGTGAGGTAGTGAAGTATCAAGCCGACTATATATTCTGGGCTGCCCAATAGATCACGCTCGACGGCCAGTGGTCAGGGCAAAGTCGGCTACTCTTCTCCCATGAATACCCCCTTGCCTCCGGGCTTGGGGTCATGTTGCTGCCAATGGCTGGAAACCTGTCCTTGCCCGAACCTTACTTCGACTATGAAGCCCACCTTGCGGCCTGCGCCCAAGGCGACCAACAGGCGTTGCGCGCCTTATACGATCAGGAAAGCGCACGCGTGATGGGCGTTGCTCAGCGAATCGTGCGCCATAAGGCGTTGGCGGAAGATATCCTCCATGACGTCTTCATCAAAATATGGACTCGCGCCGCCAGTTTCGACCCGACCAGAGGCTCGGCCCGTGGCTGGATATTCAGCATAACCCGACATCTGGCCCTCAATGTCGTGCGTGACAACGCCAGGCAAATTCAGCTCGACGAGCACAGTGAAATAGCCTCGGACGCTTTGGCGTCCGTTGACGCGCCAAACAGCGACACGTTTGAGTACCTGACTCGTTCAGGTCGTATCTATAACTGCCTTGAACGATTGGAGCCGGCCCGGCGCAACTGCATACTTCATGCGTACGTGGACGGTTATTCACATTCCGAAATATCGAAAAAAGTGGGCGCACCGCTGGGAACCGTAAAGGCGTGGATCAAACGTAGTCTGGTGGCGTTGCGGGAGTGCATGGGATGACGACGAGCGCAGAGGATGATCTTCCCGAAAACATCGAAGAACTGGCGAGCGAATATGTGTTGGGGACATTGCCGGCCAATCAGCGCAAGCAGGTTCGACAGCGTCTCGCGCAAGAACCCGCCCTGCGCGACGCGGTCGATGCCTGGGAGCAGCGCCTGGCTGCCTTGACTGAGCAGGCAGAACCGCAAACACCTGGGCCCCTAGTCTGGAGGCGTATCCAGAACAGCCTGGACAGTCATGGCCAGCGAGCGCCGAATGCCCCACGGTCGAGATCATTGTGGAATTTTCTTCCGTTATGGCGCGGGCTCGCCGGGGCAGGCATCGTTGCAACATTGCTGCTGGGAACGCTGCTACTGACGCGCACGACCGCGGTCAGCCCAACCACTTACCTGGTGGTGCTGGTAGCGCCGCAAAACCAGGCACCTGGATGGGTCATTCAAGCGACCGACTCCAAGGAAATTCAACTTATACCGCTGGCGGTGGCTCAGGTCCCCAGCGATAAAGCATTGCAATTCTGGACCAAGGCGGATGACTGGAAAGCGCCGGTATCCCTGGGTTTGGTCCGGCCTGGACAAACGCTGTCGGTCCCGCTCGATAAGTTACCGCCGTTGGAGCCCCATCAACTTTTTGAACTGACTCTTGAAAGTGTCAATGGCTCGCCGACCGGAAAACCAACAGGGCCGGTGCAGTTCATCGGCCGGGCCGTGAAAGTCCTCTAGCACCCTCCTCAAATCATGCAGCCCGCGCTGATCACGCTGGGCATCGGTGGGCACTCGATAGACTCGCTCTCGTGACGCCTACCGGAACGAACTACTGCGCAGACAAGAGCTTTTTCACTTCTGCGATGATGGCGCCTATCTCGAATGGCTTTGGCAGGACTGCATCAAACAAATCCGATCTCTGCATACCTATGTGTGCCTGAGCACCGCTCATGAGGATGATTGGCAAATGATTGACGGACGGAAGTGCTCGCACAGCCGTGGCGAACTCCAAGCCGTCCATGACGGGCATCATGAAGTCGGTAACAATCAACGCTGGACGCTCCCTTTCGAGAACTTCGAGTCCCTTTCGACCATTGCTGGCTTTTACGACCATGAAGCCTTCATCCTCCAGCGCGAAGCTGAGGATGTCAGCGATCAGATACTCGTCGTCGACGACCAGGATGGTGGTCATGTTAATTTTTCAACCTGCTCAAAGACTTATGAAATCGAACCAGGCAAGGACTCAGTGGCAACTGAAGGTTCATTCCTCAAAGCCTTTTTCAGGAAAACATCTTGATCACGAATCACCACCTCGAATCGCGAGGGGTCATAGGAGCTATCTCGTACCTTAAGAATGGAAAGCGTCCTGCTTAGTTCAGAGCGATTCTCAAAGAAACGCATCAGCATCAGGTTGTCGACGATGCTCGACAGGTCGGAGTTCGGTGAGCTGACCTCAGAACCGAACAGGTCGCGCATTTCCCAGGATGCAAATACCGTAACGCCTCTGGAGCGCAGCTCATTCATGAGCGCACTGTAGAAATCGGTAATCCGTCCCGGATTTGTCGAAACGCGTGTCATCCCGCTCAGACTGTCGATGAACAGGCGTTTGATACCCTCTTCCTTGACGATGCTCAGCAGTCTTGAGCCGAGTCCATCCAGCAGCCCTTCGGTGGTTGGCTGCCAGACAATGCTCAACGCCCCGCTCTCCTCCATGGCTTCGATGTCGATGCCCAGTGAGGATCCTTTCAAGCGCAGCCGCTGTGGGCTCTCATAGAACCCAAAATGCAAGCCTGGGGCATCAGGTGTGGACTTGGCCAGGAATTTGAGACCCAGCGTGGTCTTGCCGATCCCGGAGGGTCCCATGACCAGAGACACACTGGAGCTGTGCAGTCCTCCGCCCAATATATCGTCGAGTGAATCAATCCCACTGGCGATGCGCGTCATGTCCGCACTGTCGGAAGAGGAAGGACGGCTGTACAGGCTCTCGAGACGCGGATAGACAACCAGGCCGTCATCAGTGATTTCACATTCGTGAAGACCGGTCAGCGCGCTGCTGCCTCGCGTCTTGCGTAGTTGTATACGTCGTACGGAACGAGTGCCGAACAGCTCCTCTCCCATTTCGATCACACCATCAACCATCGTGTGCTCTGGGCTACCGTCGTCAAGCCGTGAACTGGTGAGGAACAGTACGGTACATCCGGCGAACGCTGCGTGGCCTTGCAACTCCAGGATAAATTTCTTGGTGTCGATAGGCGAATCGGCTTTGGAGCGCGCATTGAGCAAACCGTCGACGACCATGACCGTAGCCTTCTGCCGACTGATCTCACGCCGAAGCAGTTTTACTACTTCATCGAGACCTTCGTTTTCCAACGTATCGAATGCGCTGACGAACTGGATTTCAGCGCCCACTTTGGATGAGTCGAAAAAGCTCAGGGTAGAGAGAAACTGAAAGAGACGGTCATGGGACTCGGCCAGCAGTGTGGCGACTAAAACCCGGCCTCCATTACGCACGTGATGGAATCCAAGCTGATTGGCGAGGATCGTCTTGCCCGAACCTGGACGACCTTGAATTATGTATGAAGCACCCGCGACCAGCCCTCCGTTAAGCAGAGCGTCGAGCCCTTCGATTCCGCTTTGAAGGCGTTTTAGCTTTTCCACAATGTGACCCTGATCTAAAAAAAACAGGCTTTTAAGCCGGATGAATGAAATGCTAACGCCAATTCGAATTCGAGGCCATTCAGGTTGAATAGAAAGTAGACGTGGGAGATCGTTCGCTTTGGGTCGTAAGTAATCATTTGAAATGTCCGATCCCTGGACATCAAGGAAAACTGAATTGAGCGAAGGAAAGGCTGCTAAACGATATCTCCGTCATCCTGGGCAGTCGGACGCGCAGGTGCTGAGGAAGATGCCTGGACCTGCGTACCCGCGAGCGGCTGCATGGGTATGCTCTGACCCTGAGCGGCCTGGCTTTGAGGGGTGACCGCGGAGCGTTGCCTCAGGGCTCCAACGCTTTTATTCCAGGCTGATTGGGAGGTGGTGCCAATGGCGCTGGCAACGCTAGTGACTCCATCCCCTACCGCTTGAGCTGCATTTTTTGTGTGGTGGGTCGCTGACACCGCTGTCTCTTTGGCAAATCTGGCGCCGGTGAGCGATGTCTTGAGCGCAAGCTCACCGCCCTTGACCGCCACCCTGCCCGCTGCATCTGCGCCCCCTTCTACCGCTTTTGGTACATGGACATCGACAGCAGCGGTGGCTTTTTTCGGCACTGATCCACCTAGCGAGGCGCCAGCTGCCCACAGCCCGAAAGCCAGGGTACCCAATACGTTTTTTACGCCCTCCGAGGCTGCGGTAGCCGCCATTTTTCCCAGCTCCGTGGACTTCGCCAGGTTGGCTGTGGCGGTTGTAGCCGCGCCCATTGCAGAAAAACCGCCAATCAGCAGACCATTTCCTACAACACTGACCGGGTCTACTATCTCTTTCAAGGCATCGCCACTGATGACCGCATTCAGCGCCGTGGCCGCGCCTTCACCCAGCCGCGTGGAGACCATCTTGACCAGGGCAGTGGCATCGAGACCCTTTAAGGTCTCGAAGTCATCCAGCCATTCGGTATCTTGATCAATAGGCTTATGAGCCTGCCCTTCCGGTACAGCATCTCGACGACCATAGAGCATTGCAGGGTCAGCCAAATGGTTACTGCGATCACGGCTCACATTGTAATGCTCGATTGCAATACCCACGATGATAGCCGTGACCGGTCGTAGGGCGGGTTGCAGGATTGCATCCAGTTCCTCTCTGCCAGCAGCCGTCATGGCAAGCGTTGATGCGTACATTGCAGTGTTACGTACCGCAAACCCGGTAAGCCATTTATTAGCTTCGTCGAAAGCATTACGCAATGGACCTTTGTCCAACGCCAGCAGCTTTTCCGCCACCGATGCTTGAAGCGCCGGATGCAGTGTATTGCTCTCGGGTTTAAGGTAATAACCAGGCTTGAAGCCCGCGATCGTCTTGTTACCGGCAGCATCCGCCATACCGGCATACAAGCATGACATAGCGTTCTCTATAGCCGCTTGGCGTACCGTATTGGCATGCTGGCCCGCTACCTGAAGGATCGACGGTTTGAAATTGCCGGCCTCGGTCAGCGCCGCAAAGGGCGTCCCCCCCATCCCTGACTTTATGGACGCAAACAATCTGTCGGCCCTGGCTGCGTTTTTTTCCGCCTTCTCCATGTCATGGACGGTATAACCCCCGGCCTCCAGCCGTTGGGCACGGTCATCGCGAATGGCGTTCAGCTCCGCGTTGCGGGCACTTGAAGCAGGGGCAGCGGGTTGATCGGAGTCAGCTTGTGTTTCAAGGTGAGCCTCGAAATGGTTATGAAGCCGCGTGCGCATTGCTACCCCGATATCACCGAGGACCGGAGAGTGAGAGGCCCGCGGTGTTGTTTCCTGCTGTATCTCATCAGGTGGACGGGTCAGCTCGCGGCTTGCACCTACATTAATCGTATCCATGGCTTTGTCCTCTTGGCATCGGCAGATAGATGAATGCGAATGACCCCGGTATGAGCGGCGGCATCCTCACACCTGAGTGGCCGTGCCGGAAGAAGCGTTCCAAGGATGTAATAAATTTGAAAACGGACGGCCACAACTGAAAGGCTGACCGTTTTATTTTTTTCATCGTAGAAGGCGATGCGAAGGCCAGGCCGGTCCTTGGAAACGATAATGTCGATGCGATAGCTAAAAGTAGCTAAGCAATGGAGCTACTGATAAGAAAGAACCCGTGGCTTTCCCCCAAGACGGGCCCTTCTCATCTGAAAATCTTGCATTCCATGCGCGATGCACACATATTTAGCCCATGAAAGATATGAAACTCGAAAACATAGTTGGGGCGCTGTCGCTGGCGATTTCTGACTCTATCCACCAAGGCACTCAAGACCAAGCTCCGGAAGTTGGTCCGGCAGCTGCGGCTATTGCCTTGCTCGGTCACGAGCCAGGCATGTCCATAGAGCGCTTGAGGCGAGCCTTGGGGTTGTCTCATCCTGGAGCTGTGCGCCTGGTGGATAGGCTTGTCACCCAGGGTGTAGTGGAACGTCGACAAGCAGACGCTGATCGGCGTGCCGTTGCGCTCCACCTTACTACCGCAGGAAATGCGAACTGTGCTGCCGTGCTAGCGGTCCGCCAGGAACGTATGGCTCGTGTATTGGAAGTGCTTGATCCGGATGAGCGCGAAATCCTCGGACGGATAACCGAAAAGCTACTCAACGGCCTGGTGAATGATCTCGATCAAGGCTATTCAGTGTGTAGACTGTGCGACCCTGCGTCTTGCACGAAGTGTCCAGTCGCAGATGCGTTGAATGAAAATCCCTGCACTGGCCATCTCTGAAAGGTATGCGTCTGGTCAAGGCATCTGATCTGATCGATACCAATATTGCGGCGATCGAAGCCGAGCTTCAGGCTGTGGGCCCATGCGCGGCGCAAGTTCTTCGAGTTGCACGCTGCCAACAAGAGCACGCTCGCCGAGCAGGCCTTGCGCTATATCCAAACAATTGGGCTGAAAACCAAAGCAGATCATGGGCTCTTGGGCGCAAGAAATGGCATACGCTCCGACTGACCGAAAGAATAAATATCGGCGGTGTCTATGAAGTTGATCCCTTGCGCCAGAGCGTGGGCGATCAACCTGTTGGCTTCGCCCTGTTCAACCGCGCCGATAGCAGCCCACATACCCGCGTTGGCGTTACCACCGAGCGTCATCGTGCCCAGGCACAGCTCGGATACATACAGGCCCGTACGGCCAAGTCGCTTGTATTTCATGACTTCTCCTTCGAGATCGATGGATGAAAATGAGCACAGCAGCGGGCGAGTATCGTCGGCGCGAGCGGACATCAGACAGACTGCGATTTACCGGCTCGGAACTGTCCGGCAATCAACGCGACGCGCGCGCCATACAGACGCGCGGTCTCCAGATCTCCCGATGACATCTCGTCAGGAGAGGCATCCGCAGGCGTCTGCGCCATGGGCGCGATGTAAGAACCCATGCGGTTCAAATCGTCGCGTTTCGACGCCTTGACGTTCGCTGGTTTGATGTCCAGACCAACCCAGATCCCGGCGTGCTGCCCAGAGAGCAGGAAGAAATACTCAAGTGTATTGAGCTTGTCGCCGTTGATGCTCGCGCTATTGGTGAAGCCGCCAAAGATCTTGTTTTGCCATGCGCCTTCAAACCAGGGCTTGGAAGAGGCGTCCGCGAATTTCTTGAACTGCCAGCTAGGGCCGCCCATGTAGGTAGGCGAACCGAAGACGATTGCGTCTGCGTCTGCGAGTGTTTGCCAGGCATCCTCGGAAATATTGCCCTCGGGGTCGATTGCAACCAATACAGAGTCGGTGCCAGCGCCTTCGGCGACGGCAGCTGCCATTCGTACGGTGTGGCCATAGCCTGAGTGATAAATGATGACCGTTCGGATTGGCGTGGAAGTTGAGTTCATGAGTGCTCCCTTACAAGTTCTGGAGTTGTTGACAACCTGAGAGTTACTCTACTGAGTCCAAAATTAGTTATAAACCATCCGAATCCGAACACACTGTTATCCAATCGGTGAACAATGCCCAATCTTCAGGCACTTTTGATTTTTGCCCGCGTTGCGGAAATGATGAGCTTCACGCGTGCCGCTGAAAGCCTGGGAATCCAGAAGGGACGGGTGTCGACGGTGATTCGTGAGCTGGAACGGGACATGGGCGCGACCCTCCTGCACAGAACAACACGCAGCGTGCAATTGACCGAAGACGGTCGTAGTTTTTATGCACGTGCTCGTGACCTGCTGGCCGAAGCTCAGGACGTGCAGTCCATGTTCGCGAACAGCGGCGCCCCTCTGAGGGGGAGATTGCGCGTAGATATGCCGACTGAGTTGGCAAAGACCGTCGTGATTCCCGCTCTGCCGCAACTACTCAAGGCCAATCCTGAGTTGGAGCTGGAACTATCCAGCACGGATCGCCGTGTCGATCTGGTTCAAGAAGGGTTTGATTGCGTGATTCGTCTCGGGCCGATCATGGACGACAGACTGATCGCCCGCTCGCTCGGCAAACTGCGCATGATGAACGTGGCGAGTCCAGGCTATCTGGCAAAGTACGGCATACCGCAAACACTCGACGACCTCCTCATCCAGGGTCACCAGATGGTTCACTACACGCCGACACTCGGCGCGCGACTCGCTGGTTGGGAATATCCGGAGGGAGACAGCTACGCATCACTTGCGTTGCCAGGGGCGATGCAAGTGAATAACGTGCAAACCTATCATGCTGCGGGCCTGGCGGGGATTGGACTGATTCAGGCCGGTTATCTGGCCCTTGCGCACCACATCAAAAGCGGCGATCTGGTGGAAATTCTGCCCGATCTACGACCAGAGCCGCTGTCGGCGTCGCTCGTAGTCGCGCATCGGCGTAACCTTTCCCAACGCGTCCGGGCCTTCATGACTTGGATTGAGAGTGTACTGGAACCCTATTTTGATTAGCCGCTAGAGTGGGCAACATACGCTGCAGCCCCTCGGTGAGGATCGCCAGGCCCACCCCTAACAACGCAACGTCTTTTATCAGGAATGTGCCCAGGAAGTTCAGCCATGGAAAACCTCCCGATCCGGCCTCCCATATTGGCAATACCAACATCATGGAAATGGTCGTAAAGAAGGTCAGCGATGCTAACAGGCCACCTGCAATAGCTGCACGAGCAGACCAGGGTGAAGCGATGAGCAGCAGTGCAGTCAGTATCTCGACTACACCCAATAAGTACGAGGTACCGGCTTCGCCAAGAACTGGATAAAGCCAGGCCAGCCACGGGGTGCCACTGATCAGGGGTATGAGTACCTGCACCTCGATCTGCGTGAACTTGAGTAGACCAATCATTAGCAGGGGAAGAACAACGCCGGACAAGACAATTGCCCGATTTACGTTCTCGAGTCTCGAAATACTGGAAGTGAGAGCAGCCTGGCTGCTGGTGACGCTCGTGATGTGCTGCATGAGATTCTCCGATTGCCGATATGTGCTCGAAGCATATATCAGCGACTGGCAAAATGCATGCGCCGAGCATATAACATTTCGCTATGAAGCCTAAGCATGTCGTAGATGCAAGCCGGTACTGACTTTTCAGCGGCTAAGGCGTACGCGGTGCCTCACACTGAACGCGCTTTATCTACCTTTTTCGCAGCGATCACCGATGGTCATACTCACAAAGGTACTCATCATGCATAACCACGCGCGGTTCCATCTTGCGGCCCTACTGACAGCCGCCCTGGTCACGGGTGCAACCTACTCACCGTCGCCCGCCGCAGCGCAAGCGTCACAAGCATCGACCGCAACGACGGCACCGCCCCATAAACCTGCACTCGCAGGCATCTACGCCTTCGCTCTGGGCAAGTTCCGCATCACCGCACTGAGCGACGGGACGCTGCCCCTCGATCTACATCCGCTGCTTAGAGGCATCAGCCCAAAGCAGATCGACGCAATGCTGCAACGCGGATTTGCTCGCAACCCGCTGGAGACGTCTATCAATGCCTACCTCGTCGATACTGGTTCACATGTAGTACTGATCGATACCGGTGCCGGTGAATTGTTCGGTAACGTTGGCGGCAAGCTACCCGAAAGCCTGGCGGCTGCGGGCTACCAGCCGGCGCAGATCACCGATGTGCTGATTACCCACATCCATACCGATCATTCCGGCGGCCTGACACGCGGCGGCCAGATGATATTTCCCAATGCGACCATCCACGTCGGCCAGGCCGATGTCGACTTCTTCCTGGACCGCGCCAACCTGAACAAGGGGTTGCCGCCGGATTATCTGGAGCAAGCGCTGAAAACGGTTGGCCCGTACCAGCGCGAAGGCAAGCTGAAGCCATTCGCAGCCGAATCCGAAATCCTCCCGGGTATCACCGCCATTCCCACGCCGGGACATACCCCCGGCCACAGCTTTTTTCGGGTCACAAGCGAAGGCGAGAGCATCGATTTCTGGGGCGACATCATGCATGTCGGCCTCATCCAGTTCTCGCGGCCGGAGGTGACAATAACCTTCGATGTCAATCAGAACGCCGCTCGCGCCCAGCGGCTACAACAATTCGAGGCTGCCGCGAGTGAACAACGGTTGTCAGCAGTCGCTCACTTGCCATTTCCGGGCATAGGCCACATCAGGCGCGAAGCCGGCAGGTATGAGTGGGTACCCGTCCAATACCGCAATCGCGACTGAAGGCCTTACACGCCTGCTTACCAGTTGTAACTCACTTTGGCGGTAATCTCGCGACCCGGGTTGTAGAAGTTCGCTGTGCCGGAACCGACCACGTGCTGCTCATCCAGCAGGTTGCTGACGTTCACCGCAAGGTCGGTGCCCTTGGCGATCTCGTAGTTGAAGGCGGCGTCGAACAGCGTGGTGCCATCGCTTTTGCCGGAGTTGGCTGCATCGAAGTAATAAGAGCCGACGTAGCGCGCGCCCAAGCCGACGCTGACATCAGTACCGGGCACGTCGTAATAACTCCAGAGCGAAGCGGAATGCTTGGGCGCCGTGGCGAATTCATTACCTTTCAGGGAGCTGCCGTCGTACAACGAACCGCGCAGTACCTCGGACTCCATATAGGAATAGCCGCCTATCAGGCTGATGTTCTGCGTCACCTGCGCCTTGGCCTCCAGGTCGAGGCCACGCGCCCGCGATTCGCCCACCGTCTGTTGCTCGATGATGCCGCTCGGCAGCACCACGGCGATGGTGACATTTTCCTGGGTCAGGTCATAGACGGCTGCGGAGAACAGTGCGTCCATTCCCATCGGCGCATACTTCACGCCCACTTCGTACTGCGTGCCCGTCTGCGGGGTTACGCCAACCTGCGGCGGCGAGACGGATTCCACCATGCTCACATAGGTGGACACCTCGTCGTTGACGATATAAGTCAACGCACCTCGGTAGGAGGTTTCGGAGAAGTTGTCCTTCTCAGTGGATTGCAAGCCTTTGCTGGTAAGGTCCATCGAGTCGTTGCGCATACCCGCGGTGACGATGAAACGCTCGTAGAACGACAGGTTCTGCTGAAGGAATACGGCCTTGGTGGTCGCGTCTCGCTTGTTGACGGCATACGGCGTGATTGAGCCTGGGACGCCAGTAAACACAGGATTTTTGATGTCAATCGGGGTCGTCATGGCGTAGACCGAGCTTTCCTTGGTGGTCGAATCGAGGTACTCCACGCCCACCAGGCTGCTGCTGTCGATGTTCTCGAAGCGGGCATCGTATTGCAGCATCAGATTGCCGTTGAACTGGTCGGCCTCAGTGTCCGTTCCAAACAGATACCGGTCGACAGTAGTACCGACACGTGCAGCGCTGTCGCTGAGGTAAACGTAGCCAAAATCATCGGTCAATTTGCTGTAACGCAGATTGCTGCGCAGTACGAAGCCGTTGTCGAAGTCATGCGTGACGTTACCGCTGAGGCTGGTGCGCTCGACATCGTGAAAGTTGTAGCTGGGCTCACCATAAAACTTGCTGCGGTCGTACTCTTTGTCCAGCGGATAGCCGCCACTGTTGGGCGAACTTTCAGTTTTCAGATAGTCCAGAATCACGGTGGCTGACGTGTAATCCGTGGGTGCCCAGGTGAGGCCACCCATCACCAACCGGTTGTCGTCCTGTGAGTGGTCGTACTCGCGGTCGCTGTTCTGGCCTTTGGCAGTAAAGCGGCCAGCCACGGTTTTCTCGTCATTCAGCGCATCCCCCACATCGATGCCTGTCTCCACATGGTCAAACGAACCGTAGGTCACGTAGCCTTGGCCAAACCGCTCGAAGCGCGGCTGTTTGGTCACGAAATTCACCGAACCGCCCGGGTCCGCTGGGCCAAACAGCGTGGAGTTGGCGCCACGCAGAATCTCTATGCGTTCATAAGCGAACGGATCTTCGCGTACGCCGCGCATCGAACTCAAGGTCAAGCCGTCACGGTAGGTGGTGGCCTGGAAGCCCCGGATCTGGAAATAGTCGTTGCGGTCATCCGTGCCATAGAAATCACTGATCACGCCCGGCGTGTATTGCAGCGCCTCTTCCGTGGTGCTGACGCTGCGTTGCTCCATTTCCTTGTTGGTAACAACCGACACCGATGCCGGTGTATTGAGAATGCTGGTTGCCACCTTGCCGCCAACCCAGAGCTCTTTGGCGACTACCGAGTTGGCATCGTCGTCGGCACTGACCCTGACCTTGGCATTGATGATGAGGGGTGCAAGGCGGTATTCCTCGACGTCCGTTGCGTCGAGCTCCAGCGGGCCAGCGGGCTTTGGTTGAGGGAGCAGTAGATAGGCATTCGGGCCCTGCTGTTCGATTTGCAATTCGCTCCCCTGCAGCAACGATGACAGCGCTGCCGACGTATCGAGCGTGCCATTCACGCCAGCAGTGGTGCGGTTCGCGACACTTGACGCGTCGAAGGAAAGACTGATGCCAGCCTCGCGCGCAAAGCGGTCTAGCGCCGGCGCCAGTGGGCCGGCAGCGATGTTCCACTGCTTGACTGGGTTGCTGTGGTCAGCGCTCGATGTTTGCGCCAGCGATGGCAATGCATAGCTGCTTACGATCAAACCCAAAATCGCAGCGTGCAAGGCACGATTTAATGGATGGCGCTGTGAAACGGGGGACGAACTCATTTTCTCGCTCCAAGAAAGGACATCGGCAGACTGGCCTGTATTCCGGCCTTCCTTAGAGGTCGAACGAGAATGAGAAGCTACCTCATTATTTTTCAGCTAGCACAAATTTTTTGATGGGTTCAGGTGGCAGCGGTAACGGTGACCCAATAACGGGTTCGATAATCAATGTTCAAGTGCAGTGACTGCGCGACCAATGCCAGGACCTGATCGTTGTCGGCGAGCTGGAAGGTGCCGGAAACGCGAAGATCAGCGACCTCTTCGGCGCAGCGCAGCACCCCGGGGCGATAACGCGACAACTCCACGATGAACTCATTGAGGCGCATATTGCGCGCACTGATCACCCCGTCCCCCCAGCTCCATAGATCCAGGCCGTTGTCCCTGAACATTCGGGTGCCACTTGATGAGAACAGCAGCTGGCTTCCTGCCTGGACGCTGCGGCTCGCAGGAGTTTGACTGGAGCCGGGGAAAACAGTGACTGATCCTTCCTGAGCCGAGACCAGAGTGCCATCATCCAGCTCGCGTGCCAGGAAGCGGGAACTCTGAGCGCGCATGATCCCGTCACGTGACTGCACCCAGAACGGTCGCGCTTGAGGGGAGTGTCGATCCGCGCCGACATTCACGATGATTTCACCACGTCGCAGGATTATCAGGCGTCGCTGGGCGTCGAAATCGCTGTCGACGGCGCTATCGCTATTGAGCTGGATCAGGCTGCCATCATCGAGTTGGAAGCGTCGTTGCTCGCCGGTACTGCTGCGCTGCTGCGCAAGCATGGCGGGTACGGGCGTATAGTCCCGGCCGAGCCAGGCTGCCGTGCTTACAGTAGCCAATAGGCCCAGCAGCTTCAGGCTTTCCCGCCGCCGCATTCCATGATGGGTACCCTCAAGGGTTTGTCGGGCCAATTGAGCTGGCACACCCGCGAACTCATCCCCAAGCGTTTCCACACGCTGCCACGCCAACACATGCTCCGGGCACTGCTGCAGCCAGTGCTCGAACGTGCGCTGTGTTTGTTCATCGGCTTGATTGAAGCGAAGGCGCACCAGCCATTGGATCGCCTGCTCGACAATGGCCGGTTCGAGCGCCTGCGGCTCATGCCTCGACATAACGCAAGCGATAGCAGTGCTGCAGGGCCGTGGCCAGGTCGCGTTCCACTGTCGCACGGGAAACACCCAGCTTTTCGGCTATTTGCGCGCAGGTCAGACCGTCGAGTCGGGCAAATAAAAATGCCTGGCGAACTCTGGGTTTCAGCATACCGAGCATGCGGTCTATGCGCTCGAGCGCATCAAGAATCAACAGCCGGCTTTCTTCCGAGGGGACCTCGTGCTGAGGCAGCAACGTGACGCTTTCCAGGTAGGCACGTTCGAGTTCACGACGACGATACTGATCGATCATCAGTCCGCGGGCGATACTGCTCAAATAGGCGCGTGGTTCGCGCAAGGGGCTGGACTGACGGGATTTGAGCAGACGTACGAAGGTGTCCTGCGCCAAATCTGCTGCGTTATCGCGACATCCAATGCGTCGGATAAGCCAGCCGTGTAACCACGAGTGGTGGGTTCGATAGAGCAGCCCTAGATCTGCGTTACCTAGCGTTTCATCGCTGCGCATCGGAATCCCGGCAAGTACATGATTGATAATTAATCGCATTCTACTCACGCGATAGGCCTTAGGCAAACTTGGCTCATCAAGCCTTCAACAAACATCAACTCACATCGAACGCTTCTCCACCCAACGCCGATACTGACGCGTGCGAAATGCCAGGGCGAGCTGCTGCAGGATCAGCGCACGCAACGGCGACACGCTCGGATCGGGCTGTTTGGCCCGACTCAGTTTGTGCAATTGAAACTTCACCACCGCCATGTTCGCCAAGGCCGCAAGGGTCTTGTTTTTCCAAGTGATCGGCGGCAATTGCGGGGCGTTGTCTTTGCCCTGCAGCCAGTCACGCGGCAGGTAAGGATCAATGGCCAACGCCGTACCGATGCCCACCATGTCCACACCGCTTTGCACGACGCTTTCGGCAACCGGACGTCGACGTATGCCACCGGTGACCATCACCGGCATTTTGGCGACGGTCTGGATTTCACGGGCAAACTCGAGGAAATAAGCTTCGCGGGCCAAGGTACGCCCATCACGCGCCTCACCCTGCATGGCGGGGACTTCGTAACTGCCGCCAGATAATTCCACCAGATCCACCCCCAGGTCGTTGAGCAGCCCGACCACCCTTTTGGCGTCATCGGCCGTGAACCCTCCGCGCTGGAAATCGGCGGAATTGAGTTTGACTGCCACTGCGAATCCCGCCGAAACCACAGCCCTGACCGCCTTGACGACTTCGAGCAACAACCGCGCCCGGTTTTCCAAAGAGCCGCCCCACTCGTCCGTCCTTTGATTGGTCAGCGGCGAAAGGAACTGACTCAACAAATAACCATGGGCGGCGTGGATTTCCACGCCGGTGAATCCGGCTTGTTCGCCAAGGCGTGCAGTGTTCGCGAAGCGCTGGATGACCTCTTCAATCAAACCAGGGGGCATGGCGTGAGGCGTGGCGAAACGCTTGGACATGTTGCCCAGTGCCAACGGCACAGCTGACGGCGCCCAGGTTTTTTGCCCAAGGTTGGCCTGCATCTGTCGACCTGGGTGGTTGATCTGCAACCAGAACTGCGCCCCGCCGGATCGGCCAATACGCGCCCAGTGCTTGAACTTGTCCAACGGCTGATCATCCTGCAACACCACGCCACCCGGTCCGGTCATGGCGCGGCCGTCGACCATCACGTTGCCGGTGATGAGCAGGCCGGCACCGCCGTCGGCCCACGCCTGGTAAAGACGCATCAGTTCTTCGGAGGGCGCCTGGTCGGCGTCCGCCATGTTTTCTTCCATGGCGGCTTTGGCGATTCGGTTCTTGATGGTCGAACCGTTGGGGAGCATCAGGGTGTCGAACACATTCATGGAGCGGTCCTCAGCTGGGTATGAGGCCACCTTAAGATTGAAGTCGACTTTAAGGTCAATCGCTTTTTCTTTTTGCGTGCTTTTGACGGAATCGAAATTTTTACGCCCGTCAGGCCCCGGAAGCCTGACGGGTATTTTTTCTCTTGGAGGACGCTGTCGCACGCTTGCCTGCAGAATGGACAACGCCTTCTTCACGCAGTCGATTGATCAGTAACTGCGCGTTGTCCGCACACGCCATGCCTTCGGGCTTACCCTCGATGCCCTTGATGACGAGCAAAAGTTGCGCCTTGTTCTGGGCCAGCCGTTGCTGCAATACGCCGATCTCCTCAACCTTCTGCTTGAGTCCACTGAGCAACTCATCGTGTTGCCAACCGCCGGCATTCATCGGCATCAGTTGGCGGATTTCCTTCAATGAGAAACCGGCCGCCTGTGCGCCGGTAATGAGTTCCAGAACCCACTCGGTATCAGGTGCGTAATCCCGATAGCCATTGGCTTTGCGGCCGACGGACTTGATCAGACCGCTGGCTTCGTAGAACCGGATGCGTGACGGCGCCAACCCGCTTATTTTCGCCAGTTCGCCTATTCTCATAACTCCCCCTGAAAAATCCGTTGCCCTTGAAGTCGACTTTAAGCCTAAAGCCAACTTCAAGGTCAAGCCGCTGCGATGCGACGTGCTGATCCGACCTCCCCCCGATCCACTGTGGGAGCGAGCTTGCTCGCGATGGCGTCAGAACGTTCAACATTGGTGCAAGCTGCCCCACCGCTATCACAGGGGTGCGTCAGTGGCCGAAAAACTTCGACCAGAAGCAATCAATGCCCAGTTGTCTCACCTTTGCGATATTCACTGAAGCTCGCTGCATTTTGCTCCAGCGGCAATGCTAGGCCATTCGCAATGTAGGAAACCGTACGGTAAAAGCCCGCGAGCATCAGAACCTCCAGGATCTGATCGTCGTCGAAGTGTTTTCTGAGGTTAAAGAATGCTTCATCGCTTAAAGTCGCTCGATCATGAAGCGCATCGACCGCGGTCAATAGCGCGGCCTCTTCCTCCTTCCACTGCCCTGGGCGAAGCGGATATTCCAACGTGCCGGCAATCTCTTCCTTGGAGAGCCCGGCGGCCTTCGCGAAGGCCATCACATGCACCCCCCACTCGTACTCACACCCTGTGCGAGCACACACCCTATCGATGACCAATTCTCTCTGGCGAAGTGTCAGCAACGCGCCATCCAGCAGCGAACCTGCCTTGAATTTCCGCCATGCGCGATCGCTGCTTGCGATGGTCGAGAATAGAGCGAGTGGCGGTACTCCTACGCCATTATCTTGTCAAAATCCGCCCTGACATCGGCTGGGTAGGGTTCATTGAGTGCTTTGATTCGTGGCATCGCGTATCCTCCGCTATCAAATGTGTAGCAAGGATAGTCGCTACTGAATGTGTAGCAAACAAGGGCAATAACCATGAGTGATAATCAGGGGTGCGCTTCATCAATACTCAGGGGACGCCGGCCAATCATGGCGCTCCTGGACTTACTCGGACAAAAATGGGCGCTTAGGGTCCTGTGGGAACTGCGCCATGGCGCGATGAGTTCCAGGGCTCTGAGAAGTGCGGCGGGAGACATCTCTCCCACCGTGCTGCAAAGCAGAATCCACGAGCTGCGCAACGCGGGCATTGTCGAGCGAGTCGACGGCGGCTACAGCCTCACGCCACTTGGCTTGGAGCTATCGGAAGCATTCATGCCCCTCTACCGGTTTGCGGACAAATGGGCGGACTGCCTGGAAACTCGACTCATCGAACAACCCGGTTCGTTGCATCAATGAGCTCTGCCTTACCGCCAGCAAGCGAAGGCGCCGAAGCAGCCACCTTATCGTGCGGGAATCCAAGGGGCATGGCGCTGGCAGCGTCCAGCTGTGCCAGTTGATCCGCCGTCAGCTGAACCTCCACTGACGCCAGGTTATCGGCCATCTGCTCCGGCGTGCGTGGGCCAATGATCGGCAGTGTTCCCTTGGCCAACACCCAGGCGATTGCGATCTGACCCGGTGTGTGGCCGGTCTCTTCGGCGATCGCTAACACGGCATCAACCGTCGAGGTCTTGCGCTCGCTGTCCTCATCGTGGATCACCGCCCCCAAACCCTGAGCACGACCGGTTTCCCCTTTGCGGTATTTACCGGTCAGCAAACCACCGCCGAGCGGCGACCATCCGACGGTTCCCAGATTGAATGCCGCGGCCATCGGCAGGAGTTCGCGTTCGGCCGAGCGCTCTACCAGGCTGTGCTCCAATTGCAACGCCGATATCGCCGACCAGCCTCGAAGATCGGCCAGGGTGGCGGCCGTTGCCACACGCCAAGCCGGGAAGTTCGACAGTCCGCTGTAGAGCACTTTGCCAGAGCGGATCAGGTCGTCCAGCCCCCGCACAATTTCGTCGATAGGCGTTACGCCATCGGGCATGTGCACCCACAAAAGATCAATGTGATCCGTCTTGAGGCGCTTGAGGCTGGCTTCCACCGAGCTGCGCATGGCTTTGCGGCTGTTACCGGCGCGCAGGACGCCGGCACCGGCTGAATCACCCAGCGAGAACTTGGTAGCCAGCACCACTTCATCGCGCTCGGTCGCCATGAAATCGCCGAGCATGGATTCCGATTGGCCAAATTGGTATTGATCGGCCGTATCGATGAAATTGCCCCCAGCTTCACGGTAACCGTCGTAGATTTTACGGGCCTCGTCCACCTCGGCCCCGTAACCCCATCCTTTACCGAAATTGCCAGTACCCAGCGCGAGCGAAGAGACCCGCAGGCCGGTATTGCCGAAAATGCGATATCGCATGGCGGACTCCTTCAAGACAGGAGGCTTCGGCGACCTGCGCTGGGTTGAGAGTGAATGAGCGCGCATGGAGTCTAGACGGCTTATTGAGGACTTGCTGCGATGGGCTGGCTATTGGTAGTGAATGGATGCAATCGGCCAAAAGCAGCCAGTCGACATGAATGCCGGCATTTCTCAGGCACAAAAAAAAGCCACTCATCTGAGTGACTTTTTTCTGAATCTTGGAGCGGGAAACGAGACTCGAACTCGCGACCCCGACCTTGGCAAGGTCGTGCTCTACCAACTGAGCTATTCCCGCGTCTTGGTGTGGCGCATTCTATAGATTCATAACACGCCGTCAACCCTTTGATTCAAAAAAGTTTTATTTCGGATCAACGTCAGTCCGCAAGTGCGGCCAGGCGGCGCGCAGGTATTGGACCATCGACCACAATGTCAGGCCTGCGGACACCAGCAGCAATGCGTAACCCAACAGCACCCAGAAGCTGAAGTCCGAGGGGTTCGCCAGCAGGATAACCAACGCCAGCATCTGGGCGGCGGTTTTCCATTTGCCCAGGTTCGATACCGCAACCTGGGCACGGGCGCCCAGTTCGGCCATCCATTCGCGGAGGGCCGATACGACTATTTCGCGTCCGATGATCACCGCTGCCGGCAAGGTCAGCCAGAGGTTGCCGTGTTCCTGCACCAGCAGCACCAGCGCCACCGCGACCATCAGCTTGTCGGCCACCGGGTCGAGGAACGCGCCGAACGGCGTGCTCTGCTCCAGGCGGCGGGCCAGGTAGCCGTCGAGCCAGTCTGTTGCGGCGGCGAAGGCGAAGACCGAGGCGGAGGCCACGTAGCTCCAGTGGTACGGCAAATAGAACAGCAATATGAAGATTGGGATGAGCAGGACGCGTAGAACGGTAATCAGGTTTGGGATATTCATCGGCACAACTGGCTACGAGGTTGACGGGCATTCTACTCGCTATGCAGGTTCGCATAAATCGACTCTGCGAGCTTTTTACTGATACCGGGTGCTTTGGCTATCTCTTCGATGCTGGCACGAGACAGCTCCTGCAAGCCACCAAAATGTTTCAACAGGTCGCGCCGGCGCGTCGGTCCAACCCCCGCCACGCCTTCCAGCGTAGACGTACGGCGGGTCTTGCCCCGCCGGGCGCGGTGGCCGGTGATCGCGAAACGGTGGGCTTCGTCGCGGATCTGCTGGATCAGGTGCAGCGCCGGCGAGTCTCCCTTCAGGGTGAATTCGTGGGCCGCGTCGTTCAGGTAAAGGGTCTCGAAACCAGCCTTGCGCGTGGCGCCCTTGGCGACCCCCAGCAGGATCAGGTCCGGGACCGACAATTCATTGAGCACGTCGCGGGCCATGGACAACTGGCCCTTGCCACCGTCCACCAGCAGGATGTCCGGCAACTTGCCCTCGCCGTCCTTCAGCTTGCCGAAGCGCCGCATCAGCGCCTGGTGCATCGCCGCATAATCATCGCCCGGCGTAACGCCCTCGATGTTGTAACGTCGGTAATCGGACTTGATTGGCCCTTCCGGACCGAACACCACGCAAGAGGCTACCGTCGCCTCGCCGCTGGAGTGACTGATGTCGTAGCACTCCAGTCGCTGCGGTGGCTCATCCAGGTTGAGGACATCGGCAAGGGCTTCGAATCGCGCCGCCACATGCTGGCGGTTGGCCAAGCGCGCGCCTAGCGCCTGTTCTGCGTTGGTCACAGCCAGTTGCTGCCAGCGCGCCCGAGTGCCGCGCACACGGTGACTGATGGTCAGTTCGCGACCGCGGAGCTTGTCGATGGCCTCGATCAGGGTCGGGAAGTCTTCATGCACCACGTTGACAATCAACTCACTGGGCAAATCGCGCTCGGGGCTACTGACGTAGTACTGGCCGAGAAAAGCCGCCATGACTTCGGCCACGTCTTCCTCGATACCCACCTGGGGGAAGAAATTCTTGCTGCCCAAAACGCGGCCGCCGCGCACGCTGATCAGGTGAACGCAGGCGCCGCCGGGGTTGATGAACGCCGCAACGACGTCGACATCACCGCTGCCGCCTTCCATGCTCTGCTGGTCCTGCACCCGGCGCAGCAGCCCGATCTGGTCGCGCAGCTCTGCGGCGCGTTCGAATTCGAGGTTGATCGATGCCTCTTCCATCGCTGCTGACAATTCGTCGGTCAGCGCATTGCTGCGCCCCTCCAGGAACATCACCGAGTGACGTACGTCTTCAGCGTAGATCTCGGGCTCGACAAGCCCGACACACGGGGCCTTGCAGCGCTTGATCTGGTATTGCAGGCACGGCCGGGTGCGGTTCTTGTAGTAGCTGTCCTCGCACTGGCGAACGAAGAAGGTTTTCTGCAGCAGGCTCAGGCTTTCACGAATGGCCCCAGCGCTGGGGTAAGGACCGAAATACCGCCCCTTGGCCTTCTTGGCCCCGCGATGAATGCTCAGGCGCGGAAACGCTCCGTCCGACAGGAACACGTACGGGTAGGACTTGTCGTCGCGCAGCAGGATGTTATAAGGCGGGCGCCATTCCTTGATCAGCGTCTGCTCAAGCAGCAGTGCTTCCGTTTCGTTGGACGTGATGGTCGTTTCGATCTGCGCGATGCGCCCCACCAGGGCCGCAGTCTTCGGCGCGAGGCCGGTCTTGCGGAAATAACTGGCCAGGCGCTTCTTGAGATTCTTGGCCTTGCCGACATAAAGCAGGCGCGCGTCGCTGTCGAACATGCGGTACACGCCAGGGCGACCGCTGCAGGTGGACAGAAAAGCGCTGGGATCAAACTGTTCGGTCATTTTCAGGCGCTGGCATCGACCATGCCGTGGCGCACCGCCAGCAGCGTCAACTCGACATCACTGCTGATCGAAAGCTTTTCGAAGATACGGTAACGGTAGGTATTGACGGTCTTGGGTGACAGGCAAAGCTTGTCGGAGATGATCTGGACCTTCTGGCAGCCGACGATCATCAGCGCGATCTGAATTTCCCGCTCGGACAACGCATCGAAGGGAGAGTCGTTGGTCGGCTGGAAAGACTTGATTGCCAGCTGCTGGGCGATCTGCGGGCTGATGTAGCGCTGGCCGGCAAACACCAGGCGGATGGCCTGGACCATCTCGTTCAAGCCAGCGCCCTTAGTCAGGTAACCCGCCGCGCCCGCTTGCAGCAGCCGGGTCGGAAACGGGTCTTCTTCACAGACGGTCACCGCGACAACCTTGATGTCCGGATGGCTGCGCAGCAGTTTACGCGTAGCTTCGAGGCCGCCGATGCCCGGCATCTTGACGTCCATCAACACCACATCGGGTTTCAACTCCCGCGCCTTGATCAGGGATTCTTCCCCGGACTCGGCCTGGCCAACCACTTGCAGGCCATCGATGTCAGCCAGCATCCGTGTAATGCCCGTACGGACGAGATCATGGTCGTCGACCACTAACACCCTAATCAAGCAGACACCTCACGATTTGGTCTTGTATGGGTTGCCTCACACCTTAGCAAAAAGCATTCGGCAGACCTAGCGCAAAGGGGCAGATAAAAGTTACAACACATCTTCATGAAATCCGACATCCGCAGCCTCAAGCGGCAACGTCCCGCTGCATTCTCAGGAAACATTCATCCTCGCCGACGACCCGCAGCCCCATGCGTTCGTAGAGCTGCCTGGCCGGATTATCCTTGAACACGGTCAGGCGCAACGCGGGGCGACGCTCCAGCGCCACCATCCCCAAGGCCTGTCCGATCGCCCAGGTTCCGGCCCCCTGCCCATGAAACGCCTTGTCAATCTGCAACTCCCGGATATACAGCGCACGGGCGTCGCGGCTGAGGCTGACGAAACCCAGCGCCTGGTCGCCCCGATGGATGATCAAGTTCTGGCGAATCACCCAGGCCAGGTCAAACGCTTCGTCCTGCCACAGCAAATCATGACGCAGATAATAGGGAAGCATATTGCTGCACGTCAGTTGTCGGGCGAATTCGATATCATCGACTTCAGCCGGGCGCCATTCGAACATCATTTTAGACCTCGTCAAAGCGGCACCACCTGCCCTACCCAGCCGCTGCCCTGGGGACGAGCCATGACCAGAAGCTCGCCGACGCCTGGCGCCGCGGCAATCAGCGAACCATCGGCCGCCCAGATCGCGCTGCGACCGGCCGACTCCCACCCTCCGGCAGCGCCACCGTGATTGGCCATCAGGACCATCATGGCGTGTTGTCGGGCGTAACCTTGCAGCAACGTCGTGTCCGCTATATAGCCTCCCTCGGTTATCAACACGCCGGCTGCATATAGCGTAGCGCCCTGCTCCGCGGCTGCCGCCGCATGGCTGGCCTGGGAAAAATCGGCGCACACCGCCAACGCCACGCGATCCGCGCCCATCGCCAGGATCGAACCGCCGTGACCTGGCGCGAAAACGATTTCTTCTCCCGCGTGCAGATGCTGTTTGCTGTAGACCCCAAGGGAGCCATCCGCACCGAGCACCAATGCGCCGATCAGCACCGGGGCGTCGGCCGCGAGGCGAATCGGCATGCCGACCACCGCAGTCAGGCCGAGCTCCCGCGCCAGGTCGCGCAGCGGTTGCAACACAACATCCTCCGGCAAGATAGCCAGTTCCGCGGCCAGCCCTCGCTCGTACCCGGTGAGCGACAGTTCTGGAAACACCAGCAACCCCACATCCCGATCGGCGGCGGACTCCATGAAGCGCTGATGATGGATAAGGTTGCCGGCAATGTCCCCCGGAATGGAAATCGATTGGGCGGCAGCAAAGGCTCGGCTCATGGTGCGTCCTTGACGGAGGGGACAAAGGGCTGAGTTTGTCACAAAGCCCGCCGGACTCAAGCGGCGTGGACGGTGTCATCAATCCGATAGGATTTTCTTATTGAACCGGCGCGCCTCGCTCTAGTAAGCTGCGGATCATTCATCGGAGACAGACCATGTTCAACGCCCTTGCACAGCTTCACACCGCCAGCGCCCTGCGCTCGGTTGCGGCTGCCCGGGTGAACACCGTCCAGACTCCGGTCAGCTTTTATTTTGGGTATTGGTTTAGCCACTGGCGCGCCTGATACCCAACCGGCGCCCATTTCAAACGGGTCGCCTACCAGAGTTTTCCAAACCCCCGGTCGGCCTCCCGACCGGGGGTTTTGTTTTTCAGGCCCAGACAATTGCAGCACCAGACAACTTGAGGATCGAACCATGAACTACGCCACTTATTACCGTTACGACAGTTTTGCCGCCTGGCGATTTACCAGCCACCGCTCGGGACAGCCTGCCGCCTCCGATCGGTCACCTACCGGTGGCATGCCTTCATTGCCGGCCATCACGGCCAATTGTCGAACACCCCAATAGGGCCGGCGCGCGGGAACGAACCCGCTGCTCGCCCAGGAAGCCAGATCATGAATTCGTCCGTTTCTGCTTTACCACTGTCCACCCTCACGCCTGCCAATGAAGCGCTGACCCTGCGTCTGCCAAGCGCTCTGCAGCTCAAACAGCAATTGCCGCTCGCCACTGCGCTGAGCCAACAGGTCGAAACCCATCGCCAAGCGGTGCGTGCGATCCTCGACGGCGAGGACTCCCGCCTGCTGGTCGTCGTTGGCCCCTGCTCGATCCACGATCCTGAGTCTGCGCTTGAATACGCCGCCAACCTGGCGCGCCTCGCCCGCGAAGTGAGCGACAGCATGCTGCTGGTCATGCGCGCCTATGTCGAGAAGCCCCGCACCACCATCGGTTGGAAAGGCCTGGCCTACGACCCCGATCTGGACGGCAGTGACGACATGGCTGCCGGCTTGAACCTGTCCCGGGAGCTGATGCGTGAGATGCTGCGACTCGGCCTGCCGATCGCCACTGAACTGCTGCAGCCCATGGCCGCTGGCTACTTCGACGACCTGCTCAGCTGGGTCGCCATCGGTGCCCGGACCACGGAATCGCAGATTCACCGGGAAATGGCCAGTGGCCTCGGCATGCCGGTCGGTTTCAAGAACGGCACGGACGGCGGGGTCGGCATCGCCTGCGACGCCATGCGCTCCGCCGCCCACCCTCACCGGCATTTCGGCGTCGACAGCCAGGGTCACCCGGCGATCGTCCAGACCCAGGGCAACCCCGACACTCACCTGGTGCTGCGCGGCGGCCATCGCGGGCCGAACTATGATCGCCAGAGCGTGGCGCAAATACACGACGACCTCACCCGCCTCAAGATCCCGGCCCGGATCATGGTCGATTGCAGCCATGCCAACAGCGGCAAGGACCCGTTGCGCCAGCCGCAGGTGTTCAATGACGTATTGGAACAGCGTCTGCAAGGAAACCGCGCCCTCATTGGCATGATGCTGGAAAGCCATCTGTTTGAGGGTTGCCAACCATTGGCGCCGACGATGCGCTACGGCGTGTCGGTGACCGATGGATGCCTTGGCTGGGAGGCCACCGAGCAACTGCTGCGCCAGGCCGATCACTCGTTGCGATTGCAGGCCTGACCCCGCCCGACAGGCCCTCCGTGAGCGGAGGGCCTCGCTCAACCAGGCGTCCGGGTACGCACCTCGATAATGATCTCCACAGACCGCTGGCTGACATCGTCCAGTCGTTCCACCTGATAAAACAGTTGCACCGACCTGTTTCGCTGTTCATGCCAATACGCAGCCGGCACCTCGAAGACCAGCGGTTGGCCGACCATCGCCTCGGTGATTTCCCGCTCCTGCACATGGGTATAGGTCCCGTTGCATTGCAGGCCGACCCATTCGCCCGCCGCCAGTCCGGTGCCATCGATGACCACCGTCAGCGGGCCTTGCAGCGTTTCGACATCGAGCCCTCCTTCGTTCAGCGCCGCGACCTGGGGCGCCTTCAGCGCAGGGCGCACCAACGGGCCGATATGCACCGACAAAGACTCGGACTGGCGTGCCGAGCGGCCGTGTCTGACAACATAGCCCAGGCTCAACCGGTGGCCGACATACGGGGCCAGGTGCGAATAATCGATCCAGAATGACACTTCACGCCCCAATACATGCTCCTCTATGTGCAGCACGTCATGCCAAAGCATCTTCGAATCCTGGCTGACACTCAAAGCCAGCCGATCACCGACCGCCATCCTCGAATAAGGCCGAATGGTCACCCGCGCGCCTTCCGGCACCCGGGCGGGATCGAGGCTGCCACCCACCGCATCATCGGCAATCGGCGGCAACAGCAGCTCGGGCCTGTCGCCGACTTCAAGTTGCAGGGCTTGCGACCCCAGCACGCCGGGGACCCACTTTCCGGCTACCTGGTAGGAGATCTCCAGCGAACCTCCGTCGAGCTCGGCGATATGCGGTTCACGAACGACAAAAACCACGTCCCGTCCAACCTGCCGTTCGGTAATAAACCTGCTGGTTTCATGCCGGTAGGGGTCGCCTTCATTATTGAGCCCATGCCAACGCAGCCGCACTTCATCACCACTCGTCATCGTCGGATACGGCTTGATCGTGATCACGGCCTTGTTCCAGGCCGGATCCACCACGCCTCCCCTGGCCTTCGCCAGTGAGGGCGCTGGCAGCCTCGCGCAGCATGGGCCGCTGCTCTCCTGCGTCGATGGGTAAGTCTTCATTTTCATGTTCCAGTCCTTTGGAGAAGGCGCCATTCACATCATGACGCCGGTGAAGACATTGGAACCCGGCCGCCGCAAATGCGCAGTCAGACAAGTCGACCACGCTCGGTGGGCTGTTGCGCCAAGTGTTGTAGCTGCCTGCCGCGACGACTATCGGAAGTGTCCCGGAACCTTGGGCATCGTCCGCCTTTCAGGTGAATCTTCCTGCTTTTTCTATTCCAGTTTCCCTGGCTTACCGCGGTTTGGTCCTACACCGCTCGCTTGTAGCCTGCATTAGAGTGGTGGCGGCAAATCCAGGTGAACCTCTTCGAAAAAGGTACGAACATGCAACGGAATGCAAACACTCACTTTCCTATCCTGCTGGTCCATGGGTTGTTCGGGTTCGACAGGATCGGCGCCTTCGGGCTCTTTCAAAACGTCAAACAGGCTTTGCGCACCGCCGGCGCGCGGGTCTTCATCCCCTATCTGTCGGCTACCCATTGCAATGAAGCCCGCGGCGAACAATTGCTGACGCAGATCGACCGGGTCCTGGAAGGAACCGGCTCCACCCGGGTCAACCTGATCGGGCATGGCCAAGGTGCGCTGGCGGCACGTTATGCAGGGGCAACCGCCCCCGAACGAGTCGCCTCGGTCACGTCGGTCAGCGGCCCCAACCAGGGCTCGGAACTGGCCGACTTCCTGCGCAAGGCCCTGACCCCCGGGCGATTGCCGGAGCATGTAGCGAACCGGGTCGCAACACTCTTCGCCGACTTCATCTCGGCACTCAGCGGCCAGGCTCGGCTTCCACAGAACGCCATCGCGGCGCTGGCGGCACTGACGACTGAAGGCGTGGGCGCGTTCAACGACCGATACCCCCAGGGCCTGCCCCGAAACTGGGGCGGCAACGGGCCGCAGCTGGTCAACGGCGTTCGCTACTACTCCTGGAGCGGCACGCTGCAAGACACCCCTGGCGAAGCCTGCGGTGCAGCAGGTCCACTGCATGATTTCTGCCGGGCCTTTTCCGAATACTTCATTACCGAAGCCGGACAGAACGATGGCATCGTCGGGCGCTTCAGTTCCCACCTGGGCAAGGTCATTCGCTCCGATTACCCACTGGACCACTTGCACGCCATTAATCACGCGAACGCCAGTGGGCACCGCAAGGGAACGGACCCGCTAGCGCTCTATATAAGGCACGCCGAGCGTTTGCGAATCGTCGGACTCTGATCGACACGTCGCATTTTTGACAACAAAGCCCTACTGATTCCGGTAGGCTGGACGTTTTGAAAACACTGAAGGAGATTTCCCATGGCCAAAGCCACTGCCCGCCACATCCTGGTATCCAGCGAAGACAAGTGCAACGAACTCAAGGCCCAGATCGAAGCCGGCGCTGACTTCGCCGAGATCGCCAAGGCGAACTCCAGCTGCCCGTCCAGCCGTCAAGGCGGTGACCTGGGCTCGTTCGGTCCAGGCCAGATGGTCAAGGAGTTCGACACCGTGGTGTTCAGCGCCCCGATCAATGTGGTCCAGGGCCCGGTCAAGACCCAGTTTGGCTATCACCTGCTGGAAGTCACCAGCCGCCAGGACTGATCCCGGTTTATCGACATGACGGCCCGCCCTTTGGTGGGCCGTCATGTTTGCGTGATGCGAGGGGCTGGCGATGAGCGCGCCGCTCGCGTACAAATCATGATCATCGATCACCCGGCTCTAAGGCTGACAATGCGACTGGCGTTTCCCTCCTGGCTACTCACTGCCGTGGTCCTGCTGACAGGCGCCGCAGGTGTGAGCGCCGCCCCCCAACATGCCCTGACTGTTTATGGCGAGCCGGCCAGATACGCCGAAGGCTTCGGCCACTTTGCCTATGCCAATCCCCAGGCCCCCAAGGGCGGCACGATGCGCCGCTCGGCCATCGAGATCGGTCATTTCGACCATATCCTGCCCTATATAGACAAAGGCATCGGTGTCAGCCAGGTCGACGGCATGCTCTATTCGCCGCTGGCCCAGCGTTCGCTGGACGAGCCCTACACCGTCTACGGCCTGGTGGCCGAGAAAATGGAACGGGCCGAGGATGGCCTGTCGCTGCGCTTCTACCTGAACCCCAAGGCCCGCTTCGCCGACGGCAAACCCATCACCGCCGAGGACGTGCGCTACAGCTACGAGCTGCTGATGACCCAGGGCAGCCTGCGCTACCGCACACAATTCGCCGCAGTCAAAGGCGTCGTGGTGGAATCGCCTCGCAGCGTTCGTTTTGATTTCAAGAACAACGAAAACCGCACGCTACCATTGGATGTTGCCACCCTGCCGGTGTTTCCCGAGCATTGGTGGAAAACCCGCGACTTCGCCAATGGCGGCGGCTACGAAGCCCCACTGGGCAGTGGTCCGTACCGGGTGAGCAAAGTCGACTCGGGTCGCAGCATCACTTTCGAACGCAATGCGGACTGGTGGGGCAAGGATCTGCCGGTCAGTCGCGGCTTGTATAATTTCGACCATTTCAGCATTGAATATTTCGGCGATACCGACGTGGCCCGACAGGTCCTGCGTGGCGGCGCCTACGACTACAACCGCGAGTTTTCCGCCACCGGTTTTGCCATCGGCTACGACAGCCCGGCCCTGCGCGACGGCCGCCTGCAAAAGGCCCACCTCGCCACAGACGCGCCGCAGCCGGCACAGGGCTTCGTGTTCAACCTGCAACGCCCGCAGTTCCAGGACCGCCGCGTACGCCAGGCGCTGGCCATGCTCTGGGATTTCGAATGGAGCAATCGCCAGATGATGCGCAATGCCTATGTGCGTCAGCAGAGTTTCTTTTCCAACACCGACCTCGCCGCCCGCCAACTCCCCGATGCGGCGGAACTGGCGATCCTCGAACCGTTGCGCGGCAAAATCCCGGAAGAGGTGTTCACGCAGGTATTCGAGGCGCCGAAAACCGACGGCAGCGGCGTGATCCGTGACAAACAGCTGCAAGCCCTGGCGCTGCTCGAACAGGCCGGCTGGAAGCCCCACGGCGACCGGTTGGTGAATGCCGAAGGCGAGCCCCTGAGCTTCACGTTCCTGAATACCCAGAACGGTATCGACCGTCTGTTGCTGCCCTACAAGCGGACCCTGGCGCAGATTGGCATCGACATGAGCATCCGGCGCATCGACTCGTCCCAGTACGTCAACCGGCTGATGAGTCGCGATTACGACATGATCATCACCGGTTACCCCGTGAGCACCTCGCCCGGCATGGAACTCTACAATTATTTCGGCTCGGCGGCCGCCAATGATCCGGGCGCAAACAACTACATGGCCCTGCAGAACCCAGCCGTGGATGCCCTCATCGACGGCCTGGTCAAGGCCACCACCCAGAGCGACATGCTCCGCCATGCCCACGCCCTGGACCGGGTACTGCAATGGAATTACTACTGGATCCCCAACTATTACCCACCCGGCAGCTCGACCGTGTGGTGGAATCGCTTCGGCATGCCGAAGGTCCAGGCCAGCAATGACGAAGCCATAGAAAGCTGGTGGGAAGTCAGCACCACGCCGTTGACCAACGAACAGATGACCGCCGAACGCATCAAGCGCAGCGCACCCGGAGGGCATCACTGATGTGGGCTTATATTGCACGGCGCCTGCTGCTGATCATCCCGACGCTGGTGATCATTTTGCTGGTGAACTTCGTGATCGTGCAGGCCGCACCGGGCGGGCCGGTCGAACAGGCCATCGCCCACCTGCAAGGTATCGGCGGCGCCAGCGTCGGCAGCTCGGGTAATGCCATGGCCGGCAGCTCGCGCGCCAGCCGTGGCCTGGACCCGCAACTGATCAAGGACATCGAGAAACAGTACGGTTTCGACAAGCCCGCCCACGAGCGCCTGTGGCTGATGCTCACCAGCTATGCCCGCCTGGATTTCGGCAAGAGCTTTTTCCGCGGCGCCACGGTCACCGACCTGATCCTGGAAAAGATGCCGGTGACCATTTCCCTCGGGCTGTGGGCGACGCTGATCACCTACCTGGTGTCGATTCCGCTGGGCATCCGCAAGGCCGTGCACCACGGTTCGGCATTCGACGTGTGGAGCAGCACCGCGATCATCATCGGCTATGCGATGCCGGCGTTCCTGTTCGCCATGTTCCTGATTGTCATGTTCGCCGGCGGCACCTCGCTCAACTGGTTCCCGGTACGCGGACTGGTGTCGGACAACTTCGAATCGCTATCGACGCTGGGCAAGATCGCCGATTACTTCTGGCATCTGGTGCTGCCCGTCACGTCGCTGGTCATCGGCGGCTTTGCCACCCTGACGATCCTGACCAAAAATTCGTTTCTCAACGAAATCACCCGTCAGTACGTGGTGACGGCACGGGCCAAAGGCATGAGCGAACGGCGCGTGTTGTACGGCCACGTGTTTCGCAACGCGATGCTGCTGGTGGTCTCGGGCATTCCCCAGGCATTCATCAGCGTGTTCTTCGCCGGCTCGTTGCTGATCGAGGTGATTTTCTCCCTCGATGGCCTGGGGCGCATGAGTTATGAAGCCGCCGTGTCCCGAGACTATCCGGTGGTGTTCGGCTCGCTGTTCATCTTCACCCTGTTCGGCCTGCTGATAAAGCTCATCGGTGACCTCTGCTACACGCTGGTGGACCCGCGTATCGACTTCGCCGCGAGGAACGCCTGATGTTCAAGTTCTCGCCCTTGGGCCGGCGGCGTTTCGAGCGCTTCAAGAAAAACCGTCGTGGCTGGTGGTCTCTGTGGCTGTTCATCGGCCTGTTCGCCCTGACCCTGGGCGGTGAACTGATCGCCAACGACAAGCCATGGGTGGTGAGCTATCAGGGCTCGCTGTACTTCCCGGTTTTCAAGCGCTACACCGAGCAGGAATTCGGCGGTCAGTTGCCGTTCCAGGCCGACTATCGCAGCAACTATGTACAGGACCTGATTCACCAGGATGGCGGCTGGCTGCTCTTCCCGCCCATTCCTTTCAGCGACGACACGCCCAACTACGACCTCAACCAGCCGGCGCCAAGCCCGCCGTCGACGGTCAACTGGCTGGGTACCGATGATCAGGCCCGTGATGTGCTGGCGCGGGTGATCTTCGGCGCGAGGGTGTCGATCCTGTTCGCCCTGGCCTTGACCGCCATCAGTGCGCTGATAGGAATTACCGCCGGCGCCTTGCAGGGTTATTACGGCGGCTGGGTGGATCTGCTCGGGCAACGGTTGCTGGAAGTCTGGTCCGGGTTGCCGGTGCTCTATCTGCTGATCATCCTGTCCGGTTTCGTGGAACCGAATTTCTGGTGGCTGCTGGGGATCATGGCGCTGTTCTCCTGGCTGGCGCTGGTGGATGTGGTGCGCGCCGAGTTCTTGCGCGGGCGCAACCTGGAGTACGTGAAAGCGGCACGGGCCTTGGGCCTCACCGACCGCAAGGTGATTGTGCGACACATCCTGCCCAACGCCATGAACGCGACCTTGAGCTACCTGCCGTTCATCCTCACCGGCGCGATATCCACCCTGACGGCCCTGGACTTTCTCGGCTTCGGCATGCCGGCCGGCAGCGCGTCCCTGGGTGAGTTGATCGCCCAGGGCAAACAGAACCTGCAAGCGCCGTGGCTGGGATTGACGGCGTTCTTCACCCTGGCACTGATTCTGTCGCTGCTGGTGTTCATTGGCGAGGCGTTGCGCGACGCCTTTGATCCTCGGTCTTGAAGCGGAACTTTTAGATGAGCGACAACCTGATCGAAATCCGCAACCTGAACGTGGCCTTCAACGACCAGCCGGTAGTGCGCGACCTGTGCCTGGATATCCGCCCTGGCGAATGCCTGGCCCTGGTGGGCGAATCCGGCTCAGGCAAGTCGGTGACGGCTCACTCGATTCTGCAATTGCTGACCGACAGCGGCGCACGCACCACCGGCAGCATTCGTTATCGAGACCAGGAATTGGTGGGCGCCGAGGCCAAGACCTTGCGTGAGTTGCGCGGCAATCGGATCGCAATGATTTTCCAGGAGCCGATGACGTCGCTGAATCCATTGCACAGCGTCGAAAAACAGATTGGCGAGACATTGATGCTGCACAAGGGACTGGGCGGCAAAGCGGCGCGCCAGCGGATCCTGGAACTGCTCGACCTGGTGGGTATCCAGAACCCGGCCGAACGGCTCAAGGCCTATCCACACCAACTCTCGGGCGGTCAGCGCCAGCGGGTCATGATTGCCATGGCCCTGGCCTGCGAACCGGAGTTGCTGATTGCCGACGAGCCGACCACCGCCCTGGACGTGACGGTCCAGCGCAAGATTCTCCTGCTGCTCAAGTCATTGCAGCAGCGGCTCGGCATGTCCCTGCTGCTGATCAGCCATGACCTCAACCTGGTGCGCAGCATCGCCCAGCGGGTGTGCGTGATGAAGGCGGGAGAAATCGTCGAGCAGGCGCCTTGCGAAACGTTGTTCAGTGCACCGCAACACCCCTACAGCTGCGAACTGCTGCACGCCGAGCCGGAAGGCGAAGCCCTGCCCCGGGACGAGCGCGAAGACGTGTTGCAGGTCGAGGATTTGCGGGTCAGCTTCCCCATCGGTGGCGGGCTGTTGCGGCGCAAGCAATACCTGCGCGCCGTGGATGGCATCAGCCTGAGCATCCAGCGCGGCAAGACCCTGGGCATTGTTGGCGAATCCGGTTCCGGCAAGTCCACGCTCGGCCAGGCGATACTGCGGTTGATCGAATCCGAAGGCAGCATCCGTTTTAGCGGCGCAGCCCTTGATCAGCTGTCGCAGAAAGAACTGCGGCCCTGGCGCAAGCAGATGCAGATCGTCTTCCAGGACCCGTTTGGCAGCCTCAGCCCGCGAATGTCGGTGCAGCAGATCATCAGCGAAGGTCTGGAGGTGCACAGCAGGTCCAGCGCCGAGCAATGCGAATCCCAGGTGATCCAGGCGCTCAAGGAAGTCGGCCTCGACCCGCAGAGCCGGCATCGTTACCCGCACGAGTTTTCCGGCGGCCAGCGCCAGCGCATCGCCATCGCCCGGGCGCTGGTGCTCAAGCCCGCGCTGATCCTGCTGGACGAACCGACTTCGGCGCTGGATCGCACGGTGCAGAAACAAGTGGTCGCCCTGCTACGCCAGCTCCAGGAAAAACACGGCCTGACCTACCTGTTCATCAGCCACGACCTGGCGGTCGTGCGAGCCCTGGCCCATGACATGATCGTGATCAAGGACGGCAAGGTCGTCGAGCAAGGCGCCAGCCACGACGTATTCGACTCGCCCCGACACCCTTATACCCGGGAGCTGCTGGCGGCGGCCCATCCGGGATAAGCCTGACCCGATCAGGCTTCGCGGCGCTGGTCCAGGGTCTGGGCGAATTCGCCCATGACCTCCACCACCTGCTTCGCGCCCCGGTGGATGTCGAGGATGACGGTGCCGGCCTGGTTCGCCAGCTTCACGCCTTGCTCGGCCTTGGCGGTACTTGATTGCATGCTGCCCACCGCCTGCCTGGCCAGGTCGCGGTTCTTGCCGACGACTTCGGTAATGGCAACGGTTGCCTGGCTGGTACGCCGGGCCAGATTGCGCACTTCATCGGCAACCACCGCGAAGCCGCGCCCCTGCTCACCGGCACGAGCGGCCTCGATGGCCGCATTGAGCGCAAGCAGGTTGGTCTGTTCCGCGATTCCCCGGATAGCATCGACAATGTTGCCGATCTCTTCGGACTGCGCGCTGAGAGCGCTGATCCCGGTGGCGACCTGTTGCAGTTCATCGGCGATGCTTTGCACTACGGTCACGGTCTGCTGCACGACGGCGGTGCCCAACTGGGTGTGCTCATCCGTCTGCCGGGACGTCTCGAAGGCCAACTGCGCCGCCTTTGATTCGGATTGGCGTTGCTCGACTTCACGCGTGCTGTCGGTGGCAAACTTGACCACCCCGTACAAATGTCCCTGGGCATCATAGAGCGGGTTATAGGTGGCCTGCAGCCAGACTGTGTTGCCGTGCCTGTCGACGCGCTGGAAAAGTCCGCTCTTGTATTCGCCACGGTTCAGTCCAGCCCAGAAATCGCGATAGGCTTCGCCTTGAACTTCGCCGGGTTCGCAGAAAATCCGATGGTGCTGGCCGCGAACCTCCTCCAGGCCATAACCCATGACCTTCTGGAAGTTGACGTTGGCATTGATGACATGACCGCCCAGATCGAACTCGATCACCGCCATGGAGCGATCGATCGCCTGCATGAAACTCGACTCCGCCTGAGCCCGTAGCACGCGGTCGTTGATGTCGCGGCTGACCTGGATGATGCGTTCGACCCTGGCGCGCTGATCACGCACAGGAATGTAGCTGGCCTGCACCCACGATCCCAGGCCATCGCGCGCCAGATGAAGGTACTGCTGTTCGCTACCCTCACCCTGCGCCAGTTGCTGCCATAACACCGCATATTCGCGGCTGCCGGCGTACTCAGGCGCGCAGAACATCCGGTGATGCTTGCCGAGGATCTCATCCAGCACATAGCCGGTCATGTTCAGGAACAGCGCGTTGGCGCCAAGTATTTCGCCTGAAGGCGCGAACTCGACGATCGCCATCGATTGGTGAAAAGCCGCCCGCTCGGCTTCGAGAGAGGCCAGTGCGCCCTGGGCCTCGTGCAAGACGTCCTGATGTTTGCGAGTGCGAATGAACATGGGTGCCGCTCCCGGTGACATGAGTGCTTGGCCGTAGCCGTCTGAAAGGCGGAATGCCTTTTTTCTGAAGAGGCACCATTAAGCCACTATCGGCGCAAAAGTTGTACATAATTCTTTATATGTACAATTTCTGAAGGGCAATTCGCTCACCTGTCCAAGACTCAATGCCAACCAATTTTCCACCGTTCGCTGTCGGTCAGATCACGCCAGTCCAGCACGGCAACCCGTCCGCTATACACCGCCTGCAACTCGACCTGAACGGGGCAATCCTGTTCGTCGCAGAGCAATTGGGTGACGAGAAAATGCTTTTCCCGATGGACGGGCTGGCAGGCGGTCCACTTGGAAAGCTTGAGTTTGCGAGGGTTGAATTTATTCATGGATCCTCCAGTACAGTCGCGAACGGGCCTAAAAACATGTACAGAGTATTTCATACGTACAGCTTTTCCTGTGGCAATTCTGGCGGTAAAAACAGCCCTCTCCACCGGCTTGGCCCCACTACAGAACGCCGAGTTTGATCAGGCATAATGCCGCGACTCATCCGAGGGTGCCGGCAAGCCCACCTCTTTTTGGAATGCCTGATGAATCCCACCGAAAGCCTCAAGGACTACAAGCGCGTGCGCACGCTGGCGATCCGCTCGCTGTTCGAGATCATCGAGCAGTCCAGCGAAGGCACGGTCATTGTCGATCGCGATGCGAATATCGTCTGGATGAACGAGCGCTACGCCCGTCGTTTCGGCCTGAATTCGGCGCAGGAAGCCATCGGCCGCGCCTGCGAAAGCGTGATCCCCGGCAGCTTGCTGCGTGAGGTGGTGCGCACCGGACGGCCGATACTGCTGGACATGCAGGACACGCCCAAGGAACCGCTGGTGGTGATGCGCCTGCCGATCCACGACAACGCCGGCGCGGTGATCGGCGCCATCGGTTTTGCCCTGTTCGATGAGTTGCGCAGCCTGTCGCCGATGCTCAAGCGCTATCTGAGCATGCAGGAAGAACTGGCCTCCACCCGCTCGTTGCTGCGGGCGCGGCAGACCAAGTACAACTTTGCCCACTTCATCGGCACCAGCAGCGCCGGCCTGGAGGTCAAGCGCCGCGCCCGACGCAGCGCCAGCACCGATTCACCGGTGCTGCTGCTCGGCGAAACCGGTACCGGCAAGGAGTTGCTGGCCCAAGCGATCCATAGTGCTTCACCGCGGGCGCACAAGGCCTTTGTCAGCATCAACAGCGCTGCCATCCCCGAATCGCTGCTCGAGGCCGAGTTCTTCGGCACCGCGCCAGGCGCTTTCACCGGCGCCGACCGCAAGGGCCGCGCCGGCAAACTGCAGATCGCCCAAGGCGGCACGCTGTTCCTCGACGAGATCGGCGACATGCCGCTACCGCTGCAAAGCAAACTGCTGCGGGTGCTCCAGGAGAAAGAATACGAACCGGTCGGCTCCAACGAGGTGTTGCAGAGCGATGTGCGGATCATTGCCGCGACCTCCACCGATCTTGAAGCGGCAATCAAGCGCGGCGAGTTCCGCGCCGACCTCTATTACCGTCTCAACGTGCTGCCGATCCAGGTCCCGCCGCTGCGTGAGCGCCTGGATGATCTGCCGGCACTGAGTGAGGCGATTCTCGAAGAGCTGCGCAGCCAGCACGAACTACACCGCGATGCCCTCGATCTGCTGGGTCAACACGCCTGGCCGGGCAACATTCGGGAATTGCGCAACGTGCTGGAACGAGCCGCGTTGCTCAGCGACGACCTGATGCTCAGCGCAGCTGACATCCGCGCGGCCATCGGCACTTTCATCCCGGTTGAGCGCACGACAGACCCGACCCTGGAGCCGTCATTGGCGCAGGAAACCTTCAGCCAGGCCCGGGCTCGATTTGACCGGCACTTGATCGAAACCACCCTCGCGCAATGCGATGGCAAGGTAGTCGAGGCGGCCGAGCGGTTGGGGCTGGGGAGATCGACGTTGTACAAGAAGATGGTGGCGCTGGGGATTGCGGAGTCTCAATAAAGAGACTCAAGTCTCAATTTTTAGAATATCGATATTGGAGCGCTGCGCGCTCATCGCGAGCAAGCTCGCTCCCACAGGTATGGCGTTCTGTCAGTGCATCACCGTCTCATGTGGGAGCGAGCCTGCTCGCGAAGAGGCCGGCCCCTCCAACAAAAATCTCAAAACAGAGAATCATCCTTCTCCCTCGCTTTTCAATAACAAAATTTATCCTTATCTATCAGCTACTTAGCCATCTGGCACAGATATCGCTATAGCCCTCCTCAAAGCATCACCCACAACAATAACAATCCCAGGAGACACACCATGAGTGTGATCATTGCCTTGGCAGCCCTCACGCTGCTGATGGTTGCCGCCTACCGTGGCTACAGCGTCATCCTCTTTGCCCCGATCGCCGCCCTCGGCGCGGTCTTGCTTACCGATCCATCCGCCGTCGCTCCTGCATTCACCGGGGTGTTCATGGACAAGATGGTCGGTTTCATCAAACTCTATTTCCCGGTGTTCCTGCTTGGCGCGGTGTTTGGCAAGCTGATCGAGTTGTCGGGTTTCTCCCGCTCCATCGTCGCCGCGGCGATTCGCCTGCTGGGTACGCGCCAGGCCATGCTGGTGATCGTGCTGGTCTGCGCGTTGCTGACCTATGGCGGCGTGTCGCTGTTCGTCGTGGTGTTCGCGGTGTACCCGTTCGCCGCGGAGATGTTCCGCCAGAGCAATATCCCCAAGCGGCTGATTCCGGCCACCATCGCCCTCGGCGCATTCTCGTTCACCATGGACGCCCTGCCCGGCACGCCGCAGATCCAGAACATCATCCCCAGCACCTTTTTCAACACCACCGCCTGGGCCGCGCCGTGGCTGGGCGTGATCGGAACGATCTTCGTCTTCTGCTTCGGCATGCTGTTTTTGCAGCGCCAGCGCAACAAGGCCCAACGCGCCGGTGAAGGTTATGGCACCGAACTGCGCAACGAGCCGGAAACCGCTGAGGACATCAAGCTGCCCAACCCGTGGATCGCCGTTTCGCCGTTGCTGGCGGTGGGGATCATGAACCTGCTGTTTACCCAGTGGATCCCGCAGTGGTACGGCAAGACGCATAGCCTGGCGCTGCCGGGCATGGCGACACCGGTGACCAGCGACATCGCCAAGCTCACCGCGATCTGGGCGGTACAGGCCGCCTTGCTGGTGGGTATTGTCATGGTGCTGCTGTTCGGCTTCCGCGCGATTCGCAGCAAACTGGCCGAAGGTAGCAAGAGCGCGGTGGGCGGTGCCCTGCTCGCGGCGATGAACACCGCTTCGGAATACGGTTTCGGTGCGGTGATCGCCTCGTTGCCGGGCTTTCTGGTGCTGGCCGACTGGCTCAAGAACATTCCCGATCCGCTGGTCAACGAAGCGGTCACCGTAACGCTGCTGGCCGGCATCACCGGTTCCGCGTCGGGGGGCATGAGCATCGCCCTGGCGGCGATGTCCGAAACCTTCATCAGTGCCGCCCACGCCGCCAACATTCCGCTGGAAGTACTGCACCGGGTGGCCGCCATGGCCAGCGGCGGCATGGACACCCTGCCCCACAACGGCGCGGTGATCACCTTGCTGGCCGTCACCGGCCTGACCCACCGTGAAGCCTACAAAGACATTTTCTGCATTACGCTGATCAAGACCCTCGCGGTGTTCTTCGTGATCGGTGTGTTCTACGCCACTGGCATTGTGTGAGGTTTCCATGACGACATTTCTCTCGGGCAAGACTGCCCTGGTCACCGGCTCCACCAGCGGCATCGGCCTGGGCATCGCCCTGAGCCTGGCCAAGGCCGGCGCCAACCTGATCCTCAATGGCTTCGGCGATGCGTCGGCGGTGATCGCCGAGGTCAAGCAGTTCGGTGGCAAGGTCGGCCATCACCCGGCCGATGTCAGCGACCCGGCACAGATTGGCGACATGCTCGCCTACGCCGAGCGCGAATTCGGCGGCGTGGATATCCTGGTGAACAACGCCGGGATCCAGCACGTGGCCGCGGTCGAGGACTTCCCGGTGGAGCGCTGGGATTCGATCATTGCCATCAACCTGTCCTCGGTGTTCCACGCCACTCGCCTGAGCCTGCCGGGCATGCGCGCCAAGGGCTGGGGACGGATCGTCAATATCGCCTCGGTGCATGGCCAGGTCGGCTCGGTGGGCAAGGCCGCCTACGTCGCCGCGAAGCACGGGGTGATCGGGCTGACCAAGGTGGTTGGCCTGGAAACCGCTACCAGCAACGTGACGTGCAATGCAATCTGCCCAGGCTGGGTGCTGACGCCACTGGTGCAGAAACAGATCGACGACCGCATCGCCAGCGGCGTCGACCCGCAACAGGCCCAGCACGATCTGTTGGCCGAGAAGCAACCGTCCCTGGAATTCGTCACCCCGCCGCAGCTGGGTGAACTGGTGCTGTTCCTCTGCAGCGAAGTCGGCAGCCAGGTGCGCGGCGCGGCGTGGAATGTTGATGGAGGGTGGTTGGCGCAATAACCCTCCGCGATCCCCGTGGCGAGGGAGCTTGCTCCCGCTCGGCTGCGTAGCGGCCGCCTATTGGGGGCCTGCTTCGCAGTCCAGCGGGAGCAAGCTCCCTCGCCACAGAAGCGCTTCTCGCCATAAATAACGCCGTGTGCTGCAATGTTCGCAAGCCCCGGAAAAACAAGAGGCACCCCATGTCCGACATCCTCTGGCAACCCAGCCCCGAACGCATCGCCCGGTCGCGCATGGACGCCTTGCGCCGGTTCGTCAACGAACGGCACTCGCTGCAGTTGAACGATTACCCGGCCCTGCACGCCTGGAGCATCGACCAGCGCGAAGCTTTCTGGCAGGCCATCGTGGACTTCTTCGACATCCGTTTTCACCAGCGCCCCACCGCAGTGCTGGTGGAAGGCCCGCATATGCCCAGCGCACGCTGGTTCCCGGGGGCCACGCTGAGTTTCGCCGAACATCTGCTGCGCCGTCGCGATAACACCGTGGCAGTGGTTGCCGTCGATGAAGACGGCACCGAGCAAACGCTGACCTGGGCCGAACTCGCCGCCCACGTCGCCGGCCTGCAGAAAAGCCTGCAAGCCGCCGGCGTGACCCAGGGCGACCGGGTCGCTGCCTGCATGCCCAACACCTGGCAGACGCTGGTGGGCATGCTCGCCACGACGAGCCTGGGGGCGATCTGGTCGTGCTCATCGCCGGATTTCGGCACCCAGGGCGTCATCGACCGGTTCGGCCAGATCGAGCCCAAGGTTTTGATTACCTGTGCCGGTTATCGTTATGCCGGCAAGGTCATCGACCAGCGCCCGAAGGTGAACGAGATCCTTGCGCGGCTGCCGTCCCTGCAACAGTTGATCGTGCTGCCTTACGCCCGACCCGATGCTCGCGTCGAGGATTTCGAGACCCAGGCCAGCGTTGCGCTGTGGCAGGACTTTTATCAAAGCGGTGGCGAGCCGGAGTTCGCCAGCGTGCCGTTCGATCATCCGTTGTATATCCTCTACTCCAGCGGCACCACCGGCGTGCCGAAGTGCATCGTCCACAGCACTGGCGGCGTGCTGCTGCAGCATATGAAGGAACATGGCCTGCACGTCGATCTCGGCCCTGGGGATCGGCTGTTCTACTACACCACCTGCGGCTGGATGATGTGGAACTGGCTGGTCTCGGCCCTGGCGGTGGGCAGCTCGGTGGTGCTGTATGACGGCTCGCCGTTTCACCCTGGTCCCGAACGCCTGCTCGACCTGATCGACCAACAGCGCATCAGCGCGTTCGGCACCAGCCCGAAATACCTCGCCGCCCTGGAAAGCCAAGGCGTCCAGCCACGCCAGAGCCATGACTTGGGCAGCCTCAAGACCCTCCTGTCCACCGGTTCGGCTCTCGCCCCCCACAGCTACGATTACGTTTACCGCGACTTCAAGGCCGACGTTTGCCTGGCCTCGATGTCCGGCGGTACCGATATCGTCTCCTGTTTCATCAACGGCAACCCGCTGTCCGCCGTGCGCCGGGGCGAGATGCAGGGCAAGAGCCTGGGCATGGCGGTGCAGGTCTGGAACGAGGCCGGCGAGGCGGTGATCGGCGAGAAAGGCGAGCTGGTCTGCACCCGGCATTTTCCGGCGATGCCCATCGGGCTTTGGAACGACCCGCGCCAGGATAAACTTCGCGCCTCCTATTTCAGCCAGTTTCCCGGAGTGTGGGCCCAAGGGGACTACGCCGAAGAACTGGCCCACGGCGGCTTGCTGATCCACGGACGCTCCGACGCGGTGCTCAACCCCGGTGGCGTGCGCATCGGCACGGCGGAAATCTATCGGCAGGTGGAAAAAGTCGAAGAGGTCCTCGACAGCGTCGCCATTGGCCAGCAATGGCAGGGTGACGTACGAGTGGTGCTGTTCGTGCGCCTGCGTGATGGTGACGTGCTGGACGATGCCCTGGAGCAGAAGATCCGCCAGGTCATCCGCGCTAATACGACGCCGCGCCATGTACCGGCGAAAATCCTCGCCGTCAGCGACATTCCGCGCACGATCAGCGGAAAAGTGGTGGAACTGGCCGTGCGTAACGTGGTGCATGGCGAGGCGGTAAAGAACACCGATGCGCTGGCCAATCCCGAGGCGCTGGAGCAGTTTCGCGGGCGGCCGGAGCTAGCGACTTGACCGCTGGTTATTTGCTGGCTTCAGTACCGCTTCGCGAGCAGGCTCGCTCCCACACTGAATTGCAGATCCCTGTGGGAGCGAGCCTGCTCGCGAAGAACGATAACGCGGCTCCCTGAAACCGGACTCAATCCATCAGTCCCCACTCCCCCGCCGGCGGATCGGCCGGCGGCGCGGCCCCCGTCTCCGCATGCAGCTTCAAGCGCAAACGCAGGTTGTTTGCCGAATCGGCATTTTTCAGCGCTTCTTCCTCATCGATGGCGCCTTCGACCACCAGGTTGAACAATGCCTGGTCGAACGTTTGCATGCCCAGTTCCTCGGACTTTTCCATGATGCCCTTGAGATCGCCCAGCTCGTTGCGCCGGATCAGGTCGGCCACCGTCGGCGAGCCCAGCATCACCTCCACCGCCGCCCGCCGCTGACCGCCGCGGGTGCGCACCAGGCGCTGGGAAACAAACGCCTTGAGGTTGTTGCCCAAGTCGTGCAGCAGTTGCGCCCGGCGTTCTTCCGGGAAAAAATTGATCACCCGGTCCAGGGCCTGGTTGGCGTTGTGGGCATGCAGGGTGGAAATCACCAGATGGCCGGTGTCGGCAAAGGCCAGGGCATGCTCCATGGTTTCCCGGTCGCGGATTTCGCCGATCAGCACCACGTCCGGCGCCTGGCGCAAGGTATTCTTGAGCGCGGCATGAAAACTGCGCGTATCCACCCCGACTTCCCGCTGGTTGACGATCGATTTCTTATGCCGATGGATATACTCCACCGGGTCTTCGATGGTGATGATGTGGCCGCTGCTGTTGCGGTTGCGGTAATCGATCAGCGCCGCCAGGGAGGTCGACTTGCCCGAGCCCGTCGCACCGACGAACAACATCAGCCCCTGCTTCTGCATGATGGTTTCCAGCAGCACCTTGGGCAGCTTCAGGTCTTCGAAGCGCGGGATGTCCAGCTTGACGTTGCGTATCACCATGGACACGTCGTTGCGCTGTTTGAAGATGTTGACCCGGAACCGCCCGACACCGGCCAGGGAAATCGCCAGGTTCATTTCCAGTTCCCGATCGAACTCAAGGCGCTGTTCGGCGTCCATCAATGACTCGGCGAGCCCGGCGATGTCGCCTACCTTGAACGCCTGGTTGCTCAGCGGCTTGAGCACACCTTCAAAACGCGCGCAGGGCGGTGCACCGGTGGACATGTAGAGGTCGGAACCGTCCTGGCTTGCCAGGATGCGTAACAAAGGATCAATTTCCATAGCCTGAAAAACTTCCGCAAACTTCAATGGACACGTTGACCCGAGCCAGAAAAACTTCAGATCAACCCGCGCTTACCTTCTCCAGAGGATAGTAGAAGCCGCCGCATCGATATGAACATCCAGGGACTCCCGTGATGAATGCAATACCCGCCGGCAGCGACACACAGCAATTGATCGCCCGTCAGGACTGGACCGCCAGCCCCTTGGGCGCCGTCGATACCTGGCCACAGAGCCTGCGCACCGCCGTGGACATCATGCTCCACTCGCCCATGCCGATGGCCGTGCTGTGGGGGCCGCAGCTGACCCATCTGTACAACGACGCCTATGCCCGGCTGGTCGGCGACAAGCACCCCAGGGCCTTCGGCCAGCCCACCCACACGGCCTGGCCTGAACTTCGGGGCGAGACCGAGGGGATTTATCACAGCGTGTTGCAAGGGCGCATGTACGCCTGCCGCGACAAACGGTGGCGCATGCCCTTCAGTGGCCGCCTCTGTGACGTGTGGCTCGACCTGACCTACAGCCCGATACACGACGAAAGCGCCAGTGTCGCCGGCATCCTGGTGACGGCCATCGAGACCAGCGAAAGACGCCGGCTGGCCCAGGAATTCGAGCGGCGTTCCGAGGCCAGCCTCAAGGCCCAGCAGGAAAGCGAGGAGCGCTTGCAACTGGCGCTGGCGGCCACCGATGCGCTGGGGACCTGGGACTGGGACATCAGCGAAGACCGCTTCATCGCCGATGCGCATTTCGCCCTGCTGCATGGCGTCGATCCGAGCCTGTCGCGGCAGCTGCCGATCAGTGCGTATCTGGAAGGCGTGCACCCCGAAGACCGGGCGATGGTCGCGCGCAGCATCAAGCATTGCATCACCCACGGCACCGAATATGCCGAGGAGTACCGGCTGCTGCAGCCCGACGGTGAACTGCGCTGGGTGTTCGTGCGCGGGCGCTGCTACAAGGATCGCCACGGCCGGCCCAAGCGCTTCCTTGGCGCGGCGCTGGACCTGACCGAGCGCAAGCGCACCGAGCACGCCCTGCGCCAGAGCCAGACCGAGCTGCAACTGATCATCAACGCCATGCCGGTGCTGATCAGCTATGTCGATCGCGAAGAGCGTTTCCGCCTGAACAACAGCGCCTACCTGAACTGGTACGGGCTGACCCCGCAGGAGCTGTACGGCAAGACCATTCGCGAGGTCATCGGCGACGAAGCGTACGCGGCGCGCGCCGAACAGATCGCCGGCGCCCTGGCGGGCAAGCCGTGCAGTTTCACCGTGCAGTCAGCCCATCGCGATGGCCGGCCACGGCATGCATTGATCAACTACCTGCCGCGCCATGGCAGTGACGGCGCGGTGAACGGCTTCTACATCTTCGTGATCGACGAAACCGAGCGCAAGAAAACCGAAGAAGCGCTGCGTAATCTCAACGAAACGCTGGAGGAACGGGTAATCGCCCGCACCCAGCAACTGGCCGAGGCCAACCATCGCCTGCAAAGCGAGATGTTCGAGCGCGAACGCGCCGAAGAAGCGCTGCGCCATGCGCAGAAAATGGAAGCGGTGGGCCAGCTCACCGGCGGCATTGCCCATGACTTCAACAATATGCTCACCGGTATTCTCGGCAGCCTGGACCTGATGCAGCGCTACATCGCCTCGGGCCGCGCCGCCGAGATAGGGCGGTTTACCGAAGCGGCCATCTCCTCGGCCAACCGTGCCGCGGCCCTGACCCATCGCCTGCTGGCCTTTTCCCGGCGCCAGTCGCTGGACCGCAAACCCTTGGACGCCAATGGCCTGGTGCGCTCACTCGAAGACCTGTTGAGCCGTACCACCGGCGATCACATCGTGCTGCGGCTTGAACTGGCCGACGAGCTGTGGCCGGTCAGTACCGATGCCAGCCAACTGGAAAACGCCCTGCTCAACCTGGTGATCAACGCCAGGGACGCGATGCCCGACGGCGGCGAGTTGACCATCGAAACCGCCAACGTCTACCTCGACGGCAGCGACATCAGCACGCTGGAACCGGTCAAGGCCGGGGATTACGTGATGATCGCCGTGCGCGACAACGGCAGCGGCATGACTCCCGCCGTGCTGGCCAAGGCCTTCGATCCGTTCTTCACCACCAAACCCATCGGCCAGGGCACCGGCCTCGGTCTTTCGATGATCTACGGCTTTGCCCAGCAGTCCGGCGGACACCTGAGCCTGGACAGCGTGCCAGGCCAGGGCACGCGGGTGCAGCTGTACTTGCCGCGGCTGCGCGTCGCCGCGACCGAACAACCCGCAGCGCCGGCGGCCACCGAGGCTCCGCCGGCCATTGCCGGGGAAACCGTGTTGCTGGTCGAAGACGAACCGGCGGTGCGCATGCTCGTGCTCGACCTGCTGGCCACCTTGGGCTACACCGCCCTCGAAGCCGAGGACGGCCGGCAGGCTCTGCTGTTGCTGGAGTCCGGGCAGCGCATCGACCTGCTGGTGACCGATGTCGGCCTGCCGGGCATGAATGGCCGGCAGCTGGCTGAAATCGCCCGTCAGCACCGGCCTGATTTGAAAGTCCTGTTCATGACCGGATATGCGCAGAAAGCCACCGAGCGCCAGGGGTTCCTCGAGCAAGGCATGGACATGGTTGCCAAGCCGTTCACCCTCGATCTTTTGGCCAACAAGATTCGGACGATGATCAACCATGGCAGCTGACTTGAGGCATAATCGCCGCCCTTTTGCACCGCTCAGGTCACCGCTGCAATGAAAGCCCAAGCCCGCCATATCCTGGTGAAAACCGCCGAAGAAGCCGAACAGCTCAAGCAACGCATCGCCAAGGGCGAAGCGTTTGACGTGTTGGCAAAAAAGTACTCCACCTGCCCCTCCGGCAAGCGCGGCGGGGACTTGGGTGAGGTACGCCCTGGGCAGATGGTCGGCGCGATCGATGCGGTGATTTTCAAGAAACCGCTGCGGGTGGTGCACGGACCGATCAAGAGCAAGTTCGGCTATCACCTGGTGCAGGTGTTTTACCGCGACTGAAGCGATACCCCTGTGGGAGCGAGCCTGCTCGCGAAGGCGGCGTACCAGTCAACATTGATGCAGACTGACCCGACGCCTTCGCGAGCAGGCTCGCTCCCACAGGTTCTGTACCGCCATCTCATCTCGGTATCAACGCCCCCGGCACCTGAATCACCCGGCTTGCCAGCAAATGCCCGGCCTCGGCGGCTTCCGCCGGGCTGCCGCCGAGCAAGCGGCTCGCCAGGTAGGCGGCGCTGAACGAGTCTCCCGCCGCCGTCGTGTCCACCACCCGCTCGACCCGCAGGGCAGGCACCTCATAAGACCGGCCGTCGCAACGAATCAGGCAAGCCTCGGCGCCGCGCTTGAGCACCACTTCAGGCGTTCCCAATTGTGCATAGGCAGCGAACACCGCCTCGCTGTCGGCATGGCCGAACAGTGCCTGTTCGTCGTCCACGGTCAACAACGCCAGCTCGACGTAGGGCAGCACGCTGCGATAAGCCGCACGGGCCGCCTCGACCGAGGCCCAGAGCCTTGGCCGATAGTTGTTGTCGAACACCACCTGGGCCCCGCGCCGACGCGCCTCGACCAGCGTGTCGATGAGTTTGCGCCGGCCCTGCTCGCCAATCACCGCCAGGGTCACGCCGCTGAAATACAGCACATCGTAGTCGGCCAACGCTGCGAGAATCGGCGCGGCGGCTGGCGAGGTGAAGCAATCACGCACCGCCGCCTCGTTGCGCCAGTACAGGAAGCGGCGCTCGCCCGTCGCGTCGGTCTGGATGCAATACAGGCCCGGCAGGCGCCCGGGCAAGCGCTGGACCATGCCCAAACCAATGTTTTCGGCGGCCCAGCCCTGGCACATGGCATCGCTGAAACTGTCGTCGCCCAGCGCGGTGACGTAATCCACAGCGCCGTTGTCGCCCAAGGCCCGGGCCAGGTAGACCGCGGCGTTCAGCGTATCGCCGCCGAAGCTTTGCTGCAGGCTGCCGTCGGCGCGGTGTTGCAATTCGATCATGCATTCGCCGATGAGGGCGATGCGGGGTCTGGTGTCGCTCATGAGTTATCCTGATATTTCAGCGGTGTGTTGCGGGCCGCTTTCGCGAGCAGGCTCGCTCCCACAGGTGATCACTGGGTCACCCGCGATCCAATTGTGGGAGCGAGCCTGCTCGCGAAGGCCGCGACTCGGTCTCAACTCTTAAAAACAAGTCTCCATGCTCTCGACCACCCGCAACCCCTCATCCACCAGACACCCCACCCGCCACTTGTCGAACGTCAGGCACGGATGGGACGTGCCGAACGCAATGATGTCGCCCACCCGCAATTCAACGCCCGGCGCCACGCTCATGAACGCATGCTGGTCCATCACCGCGGTCACCTTGCAGCCGCTGACGTCGTCCCCAGCCGCCGAGTCCGAACCCGGCGAGTAGCGCTTGAGCGGCACCGGCAACCCGGCGTCGTAGGCCACGTCGCGCTTGCCCAGGGCAATCACCGCAAAGCCCGGCTCCGGCAGCGATTGCACGTGGGCCCAGACTTCCAGCGCTGGACGCAAGCCTTCGTGCAGGTCACTGCGGCGCTCCAGCACACAGCATTGCGCCTCCTTGTAGATGCCATGGTCGTGGGCCACATAACTGCCAGGCCGCAACACGCTGAGGAAGCGCCCGTGGGCATTGCGCGCCTCGAAAGATTCGGCGATCAGGTCGTACCAGGCCGAACCCGAGGCGGTGATGATGGGTTTGTCGTTGGCAAACGCGCCGCTGTCCTGCAACTGCATCGCCAGCCCTACGAGGGATGCGGCGAACGCCCGGATGCCGCTGATGGCGTGATCGCCGTGGATCACCCCTTCGTAACCTTCGATACCGGTCAAGGCCAACGCCGGTTGCGCACCGATGGCCTCGGCCAGCGCAAGTACCTCGGCTTCGGTCCGGCAACCACAACGACCGCCGACCACGCCGTACTCGATCATCACGTTCAACCGTGCGCCGCGCGAAGCGAAATAAGCCCCCAACTCGGCGACGTTGTCCGGATGATCCACCAGGCAATGGAATTCGAACGCCGGGTCGGCCAGCAGATCGGCGATCAGCGCCATGTTCGGCCGGCCTACCAATTGATTGGCCATCAGCACCCGGCGCACGCCATGGGCGTAGGCGGCGCGGGTCTGCACTGCGGTGGCCAGGGTCAGGCCCCAGGCACCGGCCTCAAGCTGGCGACGAAACAGCGTCGGAGTCATGCTGGTCTTGCCGTGGGGCGCCAGCTCGGCGCCGCTGTCGCTGACGAACTTCTGCATCCAGCGAATGTTGTGCTCCAGCGCCTCGCGATGCAGTACCAGGGCCGGCAGGCTGACATCGCGCAGCAGATGGGCGCCCGGGGAAGCGGCGCCCTTTTCGACACCGGCGTTAACAATGGCAGAAGACATGTTCGAACTCCTCATACAGCCGCGGCTGTCTATTCGTTGATGCGACGGGCCAGGTTGTTGGCGCTCTCGATCAGCACCCGGCGGTAGTCGGCATAATTGTTCTTGGCGTCAGCCCTCGGGGCGACGATGCACAGCGTCGCGATGGCCACGCCACTGGGGTCTTTGACCGGCGCGGCGAAGCAATGCGTGAAGGTGTCGGCCACACTGTCGAAGGAGAAAAATCCATCGACACCGGCCTGGCGGATTTCCTTGAGAAACTGCTCCAGGGGCAAACGCTCGCCGCCCGGCAGGATGAAGTCGTCGGGGTCGATCAGGTCGACGATCTGCTGGTCGCTCAGATGCGCCAGCAGCAGGCGCCCGGACGCGGTCCAGGGGATCGGCGCGTTCTCACCGATGTCTGAGGAAATGCGAAAGTGCCGCTCGCCTTCCTTCATCAGCGCGACGGTGTATTTGCGCCCGTTGAGCAGGCACATCTGCGCGGTTTCGCGGGTCTGGCGGACGATCTCCTGCAAGGCCTGGTCGGCCTCGCGGCTGAGGTCGAAATGCCGCAGGTGCGCCTGCCCGAGAAAATACAACTGCCGCCCCAGGTAGACGTGACCATCATTGCCGACCGGCTCGAGAATGCGCCGTTCAAGCAGCGACGCCACCAGTTCGTAGACCGTGGACTTGGGGCTGCCGATGCCGCTGGCAATATCGTTCGGGCGCAGCGGCTGGCCGATTTCCTTGAGAAAATCGAGGATATCGAACGCCCGATCCAATCCCCGGGCCCGGCGTTTGATGGTGTCTTCGGTCATGTCTGCGGTTCCTGAGATCTCAATTTTCATCGGGCAAAAAAACCTTGTGGCGAGGGAGCTTGCTCCCGCTCGGCTGCGCAGCAGTCGTAAAAAATGGGCCTGCTGTGCAGGCCAGCGGGAGCAAGCTCCCTCGCCACGGAAAGTGGCCTCGCCAGAATATCGTGTTCAGGCCTTTTTCTTATAGGCGACGCAATCGATCTCGACCTTGCAGTCAACCATCATGCTCGCCTGCACACAGGCCCGGGCCGGGGCGTGTTCGGGGCTGAAATATTCGCCGAAGACCTTGTTGAAACTCCAGAAATCGCGCGGGTCATCCAGCCAGACGCCGCAACGCACAACATCTTCCAGGCCATAGCCGGCCTCTTCGAGAATGGCGATCAGGTTCTTCATGGTCTGGTGCGTCTGCTCGACGATGCCGCCAGCGACGATCTCGCCATTCACCGCGGGCACCTGGCCGGACACGTGCAACCAGCCATCGGCCTCCACGGCGCGAGCGAAGGGCCGCGGCTGTCCGCCGCCCGCGGTGCTGCCGGTGCCATAGCGCGTAATGCTCATGAGTTACTCCTTATTGGATGGATTTAAAAACGGGTGTTCTTGAGAAATTCCGCCAGGCGCGGCGATTGAGGGCGCTCGAACAATTCCTTCGGCGGCCCCTGCTCTTCGATGCGGCCCTGGTTCATGAAAACGATCTTGTCGGAGACCTCGAAGGCAAAGCGCATTTCGTGGGTCACCAGCAGCATGGTCATGCCGTCTTCGGCCAGGCCCTTGATCACGTTCAGCACCTCGCCGACCAGCTCCGGATCCAGGGCCGAGGTCACTTCGTCGAACAACATCAGGCTGGGGTTCATCGCGATCGCCCGGGCAATCGCCACGCGCTGCTGCTGGCCGCCGGACAACTGACCGGGAAAATGATCGCGCCGTTCCAGCAGGCCGACCCGCTGCAGCCATTTCTCGGCCAGGGCCACCGCTTCGTCCTTGGGCAGTTTTTTCACTTTGAGCAGGCCCAGGGTGACGTTCTGTAAAGCGCTCAGATGCGGGAACAGGTTGAATTGCTGGAAGGCCATCCCGGTCATGGCCCGGTGCCGGGCGATGACTTTTTCGGCGTGACGCACGCGCTTGCCGTCCACCTCGTCATAGCCGATGGACTCGCCGTCGAGCACGATCCGCCCGCCCTGGAATTCTTCGAGCATGTTGACGCAACGCAGCAGCGTGGTCTTGCCCGAGCCACTGGAGCCGATCAGCGTCACCACATTGCCGCGCTGCATGCTCAGGTCCACGCCCTTGAGCACTTCCAGCGGGCCGTATTGTTTGCGCAGGCCACGGATATCCAGCAGCGGTTGCGCGTTTGAAAGGGAAACGTCAGTCATGGCAAGGCCACCCGCTTTTCAATGTGCCGCCCGAGCAATTCGATGGCGTAGTTGATGATAAAAAAGAGAAAACCGGCGAACAGGTAGAACTCCAGGGTCATGAAGGTCCGGGCGATGATCTGCTGGGTGCTGAGCAGCAGTTCGGCGACACCGATCACCGACAGCAGCGTCGAGGCCTTGACGATCTCGGTGGAGGAGTTCACCCAGGTCGGCAGGATCTGCCGCAACGCCTGGGGCAACAGCACATAACCGAGCGACTGGAAGAATGTCAGGCCGATGGCCTGGCTCGCTTCCATCTGCCCGCGGGGCAGAGCCTGCAACGCACCGCGCACGATCTCGGCCACGTGGGAGCCGCAGAACAGCGTCAATCCGAGGACGCCAGCCTCGAACGCACCGATCTGCCAACCCAGGGCCGGGGCCATGTAGAAGCAGGCCAGTACCAGCACGAACACCGGCGTGCCGCGAATCAGGTCGACGTAGAAACGAAACGGCGCGCGCATCCAGACCCGGCCATAAGTCAGCGCCAACCCGGCGACGACGCCGATCAAGGTGCCCAACACAATCGCCAGGGCCGAACATTGCACGCTGGTCAGGAAACCGGCCCACAAAGTCTCACGGGCGACCCACAACTCCTGCAACCAACTAGGGGATTGGTACATGGAACGCTCCTAACGGCGGATCGCCAGGCGCTGCTCGAAGTAACGCAGCAACATGGCAATGAGGTAACAGGCCGCGACATACAGGGCCGTGGTGACCAGCCAGGTTTCAATCACCCGGTAGCTTTCCACGTTGATCTTGCGGGCATAGTAGGTCAGCTCCGGCACGGCAATCGCCGCCGCCAGCGAGGTGTCCTTGAACAGCGAAATAAAGTTGTTGGACAACGCCGGCAGCACGTTGCGCAGCATCACCGGCACGGTGACGTAGGCCTTTACCTGCCATTCGCCCAGGCCGATCGCCAGACCTGCCTCCCGCTGCCCTTTGTGAATACTCACCAGGCCGCCACGGAACACTTCGGTGAGGTAGGCCCCGGCGTACAGCGAAAGCGTGATGACGAACGACGGCAGCTTGTCCAGGCGAATACCCAGGCTCGGCAAGGCGAAGTAGATCAGCAGGATCAGCACCAGGATCGGTGTATTGCGGATCACCGTGACATACACCGAGGCCAACAACCGCAGTACGCGGTGCTTGCTCAACAGCGCGAACGCCAGCAGCAGGCCGATCACACAACCGATGGCGATCGACACCAGCGCGAGGGAAAGCCCCAGGCCAAGCCCCGCCAGCAGCGTGTCGAAATCGCGCCAGACGGCGGCAAAGTTCAACTGATAATTCATGGTCGGCAGTACCTTCGACGGGGCGCCCAACGCTGGCGCCCCGGGCTCACTGGGTCATTTGTATTCAACGGGGAAACCGATGGCCGGCGATGGCAGCTCGACGCCGAACCACTGCTTGAACGACGCAGCGTAGGTCGGGAATTCCACACCGGTCATGGCTTCATGCAGCGCAGTGTTGACGAAGTTCAACCAGTCCTGGTCGCCGCGCTTGACCGCGCAGGCATAGGTTTGCGGACTCCAGGCGTAGGCCGGGCTGCGATAGCGACCGGGGTTCTGCACCATCAGGTATTTGACCGAGGACTGGTCGGTGGCAGCGGCATCGGCACGGCCGGAGTTCACCGCCTGATACATCAGGTCGACGCTGTCGTACTGGTCGACCTTGGCCTGCGGCAGCGCCTGGTGCACCAGCTCTTCGGCGTAGACGTTCTGCAGCACCGCCACGGTGACGTCGTCGCCGGCAGCCTTGAGGTCTTCGATTTCCTTGAACTTGCTGTTGGCCGGCAGTAGCAGGCCTACCCCTTCGCGGTAGTACGGCAAGGTAAATGCCACCTGTTGGGCTCGGCTGGCGGTGACCGTAATGAACTGGCAGCTCATGTCGACCTTGTCGGTCAGCAGGTTGGGAATCCGTGCATCGGAAGACTGCACCACGAATTCGACTTTTTCCGGGTCATTGAACAAACCCTTGGCGACGATCCGCGCGATATCGATATCGAACCCCTGCAACTTGCCATCCGCTCCCTGGAAGTGCCACGGCGCATTGGTGCTGCCCGTACCTACGATCAATTTCCCGCGTTGCAGCACGCTGTCCAGCTTGCTGTCGGCCGCCTGAGCGACACCCATGGCAGCCGTCGTGGCCGCGAAGAGAAAAACACACGCTTTGAACAAGGAAGGTCGGCATTGCATGGCAAGCACTCCAGGATGAGTTTATTCCGCTATACCGGAACATGGTATGTAACAACGGAATAGACAGCAGAAAGTGTGCCACAGGCATGGCGCGCATGGGTGGGAAAAATGGAATGTGAGGAAAATCAGCGAGATGGAAAAACACAACGATCGAGGGTATCCCGGCGGCTCGCTGCGTAATTGCTACCGTTGGCCACGGATGCGGGTAGCGAGGCCCCAAATCGGTGCCGCTGCGGGTGGCTAGCCCTGTGGGAGCGAGCCTGCTCGCGATGGCGGTGTTTCAGCCGACAACGATGCCGACTGACATGACGCTTTCGCGAGCAGGCTCGCTCCCACTTGGATTTGCGGCGCCTTGGGAAGGAGTCGGTTTATTTACGCTTGTAACTCTTACTGCCTCCGGGCGTGAGGCAATAGACTCCGCCCCGGGGACCGACGCAATAATTGCCGCTGCCGCATTGGCAGCCGTCGGATGACTTGAGCAGCGATTGCGGGCGAGCCTCATTGCGAAGCCCCAGCACAGCGGAACAGGACCTTTTCGAAGCGCTGATGGAGCCGTCATTGCACAGGAACGTATCGCCGTCACACCCGGCAATGCCGCCCTTGCGTCCGGAACATGGCTGGTTGGCAGCGATAACCGAAGTGCCCAGCGCCAACAACAGGACCGCGACACCGGTGCGAAGCAGAAAGAACTTTCCGTGACAGCGCTTCATGACAGCTTCCAGGCTGATAAGTGGCTCTATGCTATCACTCAAGCAGCTAATGTGGCTAACGCCCGCAAAACCTCACCCTGGACAGCATCCGCAGATCCCCCTCGCGGTAATAGTCGTCGCTCCAGCTGTCATCCACCGCCAGCGGCTTGACCTGCTTGAGGGCGAGTTTTTTCGCGAAGTAGCGAAAGCGGTAATGCTCGTAGAAACGCAGCAGTTCGAGCCCGTAGCGGTCGGCCAGATCGGTGTCGCCCTGGATGATGAGGTAGTTCTCGTCGTTGCCGTTGCTCGCCGCGATGCTGAGATTATGGCTGCCGCTGATGATGGTCGGCGCATCGCTGGTGAAATCGGTGACCACCGCTTTGGTATGCACCAGCAGGTTGCCTTTCTGGCCTTTCATGTTTTCCCTGAGCCAACCTTCCAGGCCAGTATTGAGCAGCGCGGTGGCGGCGAATTCGGCGGTGCGGTCGGCGTGAAAACCGCTGATGCGGCTGGTGGTATTTTGCAGGCCGTAGCGCAGCACGTCGTCATTGGGCTGGCCGAGCAAGGCATCGAGGATGCGGTCGGGCAAGGCAAACGCCGTGACGAACAGCAGGTCCTTGCGCGCGCCGTCGATGATGTCGACGAAGCGATCCAGATCGCCCTGCCCGGTACGCGGCGAGAAACCGGCGAATAGCTTCTCGTCTGCATCCATGGGGTTGTTGCGGGTCAGCCATTGGCGCGTGGCATCGACATCCTCCGGTGTGGCCCAGATCTGCTCGAACACCTGAAGGTAACTGGCGCTGATGCGCGAGTCGTCCAGCACATGAATGACATTGGCCTGGCGGTAGATGCCATTGGCGGTGAAATTGGTGCTGCCGCACAGCACCGCCTCGGGTTTCAGCGACGCGTTGCCTTCGACTTTGCTCAGCACGATGAACTTGTCGTGGAAGATATTGTGGGTGACCCGCCCACGCTTGTTCGCCGCTGGCAGTTTTTCCAGGCTGGCTTCGTTGCGCAGCGTACCGTCATCCCCCGGTTCGGCGTGGTACAGCACCCTGACCCGTGCACCACGGGCATGGGCAGCGTTCACCGCATCGACGATCACCGGTAATTCGTACTCATAAATGGCGACGTCCAGCGCCCAGTTGGCATCGAGCGCCCGATCGATGAAGCCGGTCAAGCGTCCCAGCAAGCCGTTTTCCAGCCAGCGCCGCGGCGCGTCGGGCCAGTCGTCGATGGACAGGTTCTTGTTGGCATCAATGAGTGCGTCCAGTTCGGGAAACTTGCGCTGGAACGCCTGGCTGGCGGCCACCGCGCGATTGAAGATGACCCGCTGGTTGGCTGGCTGGCCGTCATCGCTGGTGACGCTCACTTCGAGGGATTCGCCCAGTTGCGGCGCATCGGCGTTGCCGTAGGCCAGGTGCACGCGGTAATGAATCGTCACGCCAGGGTTGACCGCGTAATCGGCCCAGCGAAATTTCTGCAAGGGCGCCTTGTCGCTGGGCGTGGCATGGAACTGGGGAAAGGTGTGCGCCTTGTCGGGGAACGTCAGGCTGTTGAACAGGAACAGCCAGGGCTTGGTGCCCTGCTGTTTCTCGATGGCAAAACCCAGCAGCCCCTTGCGCCGGGGCTCGGCCAGGTCCATGGCGAGCAACACGCCGTTGGTGCCGGCATAGGCCTTGACCCGGAAATCGTCCTTCGCGTTGGTGACGAGTACGCGCATGGTTCACTCCTGTGGAGACTGCCTGAGCATAGAGCAGTGATGCAGATTGAACATAGAGGTCCGGGACCGAGGCGATGCCTTCGCGAGCAGGCTCGCTCCCACAGGGGGCCGGGAAATGTGGGAGCGAGCCTGCTCGCGAAGGGGCCTGCCGTTACACCGCAAAGTTCAGTCAGTGCGCTTCATCGATATGCCGATACTCAGCCCCCAACTGCTCCGCCAGCTGCCGCGCCCGGCCCAGGCGAATCGGGCCGCGCTCGATGTCGATCAGCAGGCACGGGCGTTCGAGAGGCGGCACGCCCAGCCCGTCCTTGACTCGTCCATCGGTCATCAGCAACACCCGCTGCTGCTCCGCCGGATAGCGTTTGCGCCGAACCATGAGCCAGCGCTGCGCCTCGTCCAGCGCCGCCAGCAACGGCGTGCCGCCGCCGGCGCCCAGCGCGTCGAGCCAAGCGCCCAGGCCAGTAGAGGCCTTGAGCCCCTGCACTTGCCACCTCGGCGCGGCGCCGCTGGCGGTTAACAGCGCCAACCGCGCACGTTGTCGGTAGGCGTCATCGAACAGTTGGGCCAGCAGGCCCTTGCCGTCACTCAGGGCGCGATGGCGACGGGTCGAGGCCGACGCATCGACGATCACCAGCCACAGCTCATGGGCTGAACGCTGCCGCCATTTGAAACGCAAATCCGCCAGCAGGCGTGGACGTCCCTTGAGCAACGTGCCCGGCCAATCCACTGCGCCGCTGGCGGCCGCTTTGCCGTGGCCTTGGCGGCCCTGGTCGAGCCGTCCCGGACGGGGTCTGGCATTCGCCCCCGCGGGCGACCGGGGGCGAATGCCTAGGGCTTTTTTGGCCAGCTCGGCACGTCACGCCGGGCACCGCTCGGCAGCGCCCGGGCCGGCAGGTCACCCCATTGGCCCTGGCCTTCGCCGGACTCGCTCGCTTCATTCGGGCGCGGCGGCGGTGCCTGGGACGGCGCGGGCGCCTGGGTCGCAGGGTCGCGGCGCCGATGGCGCAAGGCAAACTCGGCGACGGCGTCGATGTCTTCGGCGGCGATGGCGTCCGCGCCACGCCAGGCAGCATGAGCGCGGGCGGCCCGCAACCAGACGAGGTCGGCGCGCAAGCCATCGACCCCAGCGGCGAAGCAACGCTCGGTAATCTGCTCCAGCGCCGTGTCATCCAATGGGATCCCGGCCAACCGCGCGCGCGCCTGGTGGCAGCGTTCACGCAACTGTCGTTGAGCGGTTTCCCACTCGGCGCAGAACGCCGCCGGATCGCTGTCGAAATCCAGCCGCCGGCGAATGATCTGCCCGCGCTCGGCAGGCGCTGTATGACCATCAAGCGCCACGTTCAGGCCGAAACGATCGAGCAATTGCGGACGCAGTTCGCCCTCTTCCGGGTTCATGGTGCCGATCAGCACGAAACGCGCCGGATGCCGGTGGGAAATGCCGTCGCGCTCGATCAGGTTGGTGCCGCTGGCGGCGACGTCCAACAGCAGGTCCACCAGGTGATCCGGCAACAGGTTCACCTCATCGACATACAGCACGCCACCGTCCGCCTTGGCCAGCACGCCGGGGGAAAATTGCGCGCGCCCTTCCCCAAGTGCGGCATTCAGGTCGAGAGTGCCCACCAGCCGCTCTTCGGTGGCGCCCAGTGGGAGGGTCACGAACTGACCGCTTGCCAGCAGATCCGCCAGGCCCCGGGCCAGCGTGGACTTGGCCATCCCCCGTGGACCTTCGATCAGCACACCGCCGATCTTCGGATCGATCGCCGCCAGGCACAGGGCCAGTTTCAGCGCATCGGCGCCGACCACGGCGGAGAGGGGAAAATGGGCGGTGTCGGTCATATTGAATGTCTCATGAATGTAAGAACGTCCCCCGTGGCGAGGGAGCTTGCTCCCGCTGGGCTGCGCAGCGGCCCAGACAACCTGAGGTCTCGGCGTTTACCTGAATGACGGATGACGGCTGCTGCGCAGCCGAGCGGGAGCAAGCTCCCTCGCCACAAAAGCCCGCCAGTCATCGGCAAATCAGCCATCTTCTTCGATATCCAGCAACAGATTCTCCAGCGCCTCGCGATAGTCGCCCGGTTCCTGCCACATCCCCCGCTGCTGGGCTTCGAGCATTCGCTCGGTCATGTCCCGCAGGGCGTCGGGGTTGTGCTGGCGGACGAAGTCCCGGGTATCCGGATCGAGCAGGTAGGCATCGGCCAGCAAGGCGTACTGGTGATCATCGATCAACTGCGTGGTAGCGTCGAAGGCAAACAGATTGTCCACCGTCGCCGCCAGTTCGAACGCGCCCTTGTAACCATGGCGCTTGACGCCGTCGATCCACTTCGGATTGGCCGCGCGGGACCGGATGACCCGGTTGAGCTCTTCCTTCAGGGTGCGGATTTTCGGCAAGTCCGGCTGGCTGTGATCGCCGTGGTAACTGGCCGCGGCTTCGCCACTCAGGGTTTCGACGGCGGCGAGCATGCCGCCCTGGAACTGGTAGTAATCATTGGAATCGAGCAGGTCGTGCTCGCGGTTGTCCTGGTTCTGCAACACCGCTTGCACCTGACTCAGGCGCCGGCTGAACTGAGCCCGCGCGGCGGTGCCTTCATCACTGGCGCCGTAGGCGTAGCCGCCCCAGTTGAGGTACACCTCGGCCAGGTCCTCGCGGCTCTGCCAGAGGCGTCCGTCAACCGCGCCCTGCACGCCCGCACCATAGGCGCCGGGCTTGGCGCCGAAGATCCGCCAGCCGGCCTGGCGCGTCGCGTCTTCCAAGGGCAGTCCGGTTTGCCGCAAGGCTTCGCGTTCGCTGCGGACTTTCGCCGCCAGCGGGTTCATGTCGTCCGGCTCATCGAGGGCCGCAACGGCCTGCACCGCCGCATCGAACAGGCGGATCAGGTTGGCGAAGGCGTCCCGGAAGAACCCCGAGACGCGCAGCGTCACATCGACCCGGGGCCGGTCCAGCAGGCTCAACGGCAGGATTTCGAAATCGTCGACGCGCTGGCTGCCCGTGGCCCACACCGGGCGCACGCCCATCAGCGCCATGGCCTGGGCAATGTCATCGCCACCGGTGCGCATGGTCGCGGTGCCCCACACCGACAGACCGAGCTGGCGCAGGTGATCGCCATGGTCTTGCAAGTGCCGTTCGAGGATCAGGTTGGCCGATTGGAAGCCGATGCGCCACGCCGTGGTGGTGGGCAGGTTGCGCACGTCGACGGAGAAAAAATTGCGTCCGGTGGGCAGCACATCCAGGCGTCCACGACTCGGCGCACCGCTGGGGCCGGCCGGCACGAAGCGCCCACCCAGCGCATCAAGCAAGCCGCGCATTTCCGCCGGACCACAGGCGTCCAGGCGCGGCGCGACGACGCAGCGCAGGTGTTCGATGATGCAGCCCACCGCGTCCCAGCCCGGCGCGTCGAGCTGCTTGACCGGACCTTCCAGGGCCTGTTCGATCAACCGCGCGGCGAACAGCTCCAGGCGCTCGCGGGTGTCGCCGACGCTGCGCCAAGGCTCGGCGCTGACCTCGCCCAGGGCCTCGGGTCGCGTCCCGGTCCAAGGCTCGGCCAAGGCGCAATCGAGCGGATCGAACCCCAGCCCGAACGCCTTCGCCAAGGCCCGCAACAGGCTCGACTGCGCACCCTTGCCATCGCCACGGGGAATACGCAGCAACGCCAGCAAGGTGTCGATACGCAACCGTCCGCCAGGCGACTCGCCGAAGATATGCAAGCCGTCGCGAATCTGCGATTCCTTCAGGTCGCACAGGTAGGTGTCCAGGCGTGGCAGCCAGATTGCCGCGTCGGCGTCGCTGTCGAGAGCGGCGTCGAGTTGCAGTTCGCGGTCGATGTGGGTCTCGCGCACCAGGTTGAGAATATCCCGTTGCAGCTCCCGGGCGCGGCGCGGATCGAGCAGTTGCGCCTCGTAGTATTCGTCCGCGAGCAGTTCGAGGTTGCGCAGCGGCCCGTAGGTTTCGGCCCGGGTCAGCGGCGGCATCAAGTGATCGATGATCACCGCCTGGGTGCGTCGCTTGGCCTGGGCGCCCTCGCCCGGGTCATTGACGATGAACGGGTAGATGTTCGGCAGCGGTCCGAGCAGCGCGTCCGGCCAGCAATTTTCCGAGAGCCCGACGCCCTTGCCTGGCAGCCATTCGAGATTGCCGTGCTTACCGACGTGAATCACTGCATGGGCGCCGTAGGTGTGGCGCAACCAGAAGTAGAACGCCAGGTAACCGTGGGGCGGCACCAGGTCCGGGTCGTGGTACACCGCGCTCGGGTCGACTTGATAACCGCGCGCCGGCTGGATGCCGATAAACGTCAGGCCAAGGCGCAAGCCGGCGATCATCAATCGGCCGTCGCGGAACATCGGGTCCTGCTCGGGCGCGCCCCAACGGGCCAATACCGCGTCGCGGTTGGCCTCGGGTAGCGCGTCGAACATGGCTTGATAGGCGTCCAAGGCCAGGCTTTGATGACACGGGCGCAAATCCAGGCTGTCGAGATCGTTGCTGACGCCGCCGAGCAATTGCTGGATCAACGCGGTGCCGCTGGCCGGCAGCTCGGCCGACAGCGGATAGCCCTCGGCCTGCAGGGCGCGGAGGATATTCAGCGCCGCCGCCGGCGTGTCCAGGCCGACACCGTTGCCGATGCGCCCATCGCGAGTCGGGTAATTGGCGAGGATCAGCGCCACGCGCTTTTCGCGGTTGGGCAGACGCGCCAGCGCCGTCCAGCGCCGGGCCAGCTCGGCAACGAAATCCATACGCTCCGGCACCGCCCGGTAGCAGACCACATCGCTCTGGCTGCGCTCGCTGCGCCAGGCCAGGTCCTTGAAACTGATGGGCCGGCTGATGATCCGTCCATCCAGTTCCGGCAGGGCGATGTGCATCGCCAGGTCGCGTGGCCCCAGGCCTTGTTCGCTGGCGCGCCAGCCGGGCTCATTGTCCTGCGCGCAGATCGCCTGGATCACCGGTATGTCGCGGCGAAACGGCCGCAGATGCGGTGCTTCAGGGCTGGATTGGGCGAAGCCGGTGGTGTTTAGAATCACCCCCGCCCCTGCCTCGTCCAGCCAACCTTCCACCTGTGCCAGGCAACCGGGTTCCTTGAGACTCGCCACGGCAATCGGCAGCGGATTGAGCCCCGCCGCTTGCAGGCGCTGGCAGAATACGTCGATGAAAGCAGTGTTCGCCGCTTGCAGGTGTGAGCGATAGAACAACACCGCCGCCACCGGCTCGTCGGCGCGCCAGTCGGCTTGCCAATGATCGAGCGTCGCGTGGGTTTGTTCGGGGTGGTAGATCGCTGTGCGCGGCAAGGGCTGCGGTTCGGCCCACGGATAATCGCGCCCAAACCATTGGCTGCCGAGGTGATGGAACAGGTTCAGGGCATTGGCCAATCCGCCTTGGCGCAAGAACTGCCAGAGCCGGTCGCGATCCTCCAACGCTACGTTGCTCAGGTCGCTGAGCTCCGGGTCGGGGCGATCATCCCCCGGCACCAGGATCAGCTTCACGCCGCGCGCGGCCAGTTCCATCAGGCGCTCGATGCCGTAGCGCCAATAGCCGATGCCACCGTGCAGCGATAAAAGGATGACCTTGGCGTGGCGCAGTACGTCGTCGACATACAGGTCCACCGACGCGTGGTTCTGCACCTGCATCGGGTTGGCGAGGCGAAACTGCGGGTAGTCGTCCGGCAATTGCCGCGCCGCTTCGGCCAGCAGCGCCAGGCTGGAATCGCCGCTGCACAGGATCACCAGCTCGGCGGGGGTTTGTCCGAGGTCGGCGATGTTGTCATCCGACACAAAACCGCCGGGCTGGGTCCTGAGCAGGTGCATGGCTTAGACGCTGAGGGCGGCGCGCAGCTGCGCTTCAAGCAGCCCGGCATCCAGCGCTTGGCCGATCAGCACCAGCCGCGTCACCCGCGCTTCGTCGGCGCCCCATTGGCGGTCGAAATGCTTGTCGAAGCGCGTGCCGACGCCCTGGATCAACAAGCGCATCGGCTTGTTCGGGATCGCCGCGAAACCCTTGACCCGCAGCACATCATGCTGGATCACCAGTTGCGTCAGCGCGTCCAGCAGCAGGCTTTCATCGGCTTGGGGCAGTTCGAGGGAGATCGAGTCGAAGGCGTCATGATCGTGATCGTCATCATCGCCGTCATGGTGGTGATCGTGGTGGCTGTGGCGACTGTCGATGTGCTCTTCGGAGCCGGCGCCCAGGCCGATCAGTACGTCCAGCGGCAGTCGACCGCTGCTGGCTTCGATGACCTTGACCGCTGGCGGCAATTCTTCGGCGACTTCCAGGCGGACTTTTGCCAAGTCCTCAGGGCTGATCAGGTCGGCCTTGTTGAGGATCACCAGGTCGGCGCTCGCCAGTTGATCGGCGAACAGCTCGTGCAGCGGCGATTCGTGATCCAGGTTCGGGTCCAGTTTGCGCTGGGCATCGACCTGGTCGGGGAACGCGGCAAAAGTACCGGCGGCCACGGCCGGGCTGTCGACCACGGTAATCACCGCATCGACCGTGCAGGCGCTGCGGATTTCCGGCCACTGGAAGGCCTGGACCAAGGGCTTGGGCAGGGCCAGGCCAGAGGTTTCGATGAGGATGTGGTCGAGGTCGCCGCGACGGGCCACCAGTTCGCGCATCACCGGAAAAAACTCTTCCTGCACGGTGCAGCACAGGCAACCGTTGGCCAATTCGTAGACCCGGCCGTTGGCTTCTTCTTCGGTGCAACCGATGGAGCACTGCTTGAGAATCTCACCGTCGATACCGAGCTCGCCGAATTCGTTGACGATCACCGCGATGCGCCGGCCCTGGGCGTTGTCGAGCATGTGCCGCAGCAAGGTGGTCTTACCCGAGCCGAGGAAACCGGTGACGATGGTGACGGGGAGTTTGGCCAGTGTTTTCATCGGATGCCCTTTGGCAAGGTGGCGGGCAAACGGGACGACAACCGCTGGCACAGACGCGCGCGGAAGATTTCGCCACCGGATCACCCCGCCCGGTTGTAGTGAGAATCTGTTGTCGAGGCAGGTCTCCTGGCTGACGGCGGGCCGGTCCACGCTTCATACAAAGCCTGGACCGACAATTTGCTGCGCCTTCCCGTGCGCCCGTTGAAAAAGGGCATGCACAGTGGCCTTGCAGAAACAGCACCGTTCACAGTTGCGGGGGCAGCCGCGGCTTGGACCGCGTTCCCTTCTTAGCTTCGGCGTACGCCAAAGAACCTCGAAGGCGCAAGGCTACGCAGGGTGCGCGGGCGGGTCAATGTCCCTGAGGCAAACTCCGCGGGCCGGTGCCTTATCGTCGGCACCGGCACGGCCGATCTAGCGGGCCGCCACGCGCCAGAGCCGGGCGATGTCCCGCGCGCGCTCGGCCAACAGGCGTGGCGCATCGGTGCAGGCTTCTTGCAGCGTCATTGGCCCGTTCGCCAGGGCAAAGGCGGCATCGATGCCATGCTCATACAGCGCCTGGTAACCCTCCCCCAACGTGCCGGCAATGACTACCACCGGTACACCTTGGCGCCGGGCAATGCGGGCCACGCCAAAAGGCGTCTTGCCGCGCAGGGTCTGCGCATCGAAACGGCCTTCGCCGGTGATGACCAGATCGGCCCCGTTGATCGCCTCGGCCAGGCCGGTCAATTGCGCCACGACTTCCACGCCGGTGCGAAACCGGGCCTGGAGAAAGGCCTTGGCGGCGAATCCCAGGCCTCCGGCGGCGCCACTGCCCGGTTCGTCGCGCACGTCCCGGTGCAACGCCTGGGCGCAGTGTTCGGCGAAATGCCCCAGCGCGCGATCCAGTTGCTGCACCTGCTCGGCAGAAGCTCCCTTCTGCGGGCCGAACACCGCTGAAGCGCCGTGGGGCCCGCACAAGGGGTTATCGACGTCGGCGGCGATCTCGAAACGCACCCCGGCCAGGCGCGGGTCCAACTCGCTCAGGCCAATGCGCGCCAGTTTGCCCAGGGCCACGCCGCCGGGCGGCAGCGATTGGCCCTGTGCGTCCAGCAGCGCCACGCCCAGAGCCTGCATCGCCCCGGCACCGCCGTCGTTGGTGGCACTGCCGCCGATCGCCAGGATCACGCGCCGGGCACCCTCATCGAGGGCGGCGCGAATCAGTTCGCCGGTGCCGAAGGTGCTGCTGGAGCACGCGTCACGCTGTCCCGGCGGCACCAATTGCAAGCCGCTGGCCTCAGCCATCTCGATGATCGCGGTGCCGCTGTCGGGCAGCCAGCCCCAGCGGGCCTCGACAGCGGCGCCCAAGGGCCCGCGAACCAGGGTGCGACGCCACTGGCCGTTGCACGCCGCCAGCACCGACTCCACCGTCCCTTCGCCGCCGTCGGCCATTGGGCATTTGATCAACTGCGCATCCGGCCAGACCTCAGCCAACCCCTGGGCAATCGCGTCCGCCACGCCCTGGGCGCTGAGACTGTCCTTGAACGAGTCGGGGGCGATGATTATTTTCATTTTTGTTCTCCGGTTCCGATGCACAGCATGCTGCCAGCTGACCGCAGCCCTGACGCCGGTCCGCCGCACAAAACTCCTTGGGCATTATTGGTCAATTTCACAAAAATGGCGGTTCGGCATTGCTGGCCTCTTCGCGAGCAGGCTCGCTCCCACAAGTATTTCTACTGGATATGGGATCACAGCAGATCCAATGTGGGAGCGAGCCTGCTCGCGAAGGGATCACGCCGGATAATTTTGATCATGGGGCAACAGTTGGACGCCTAGATACAGCGCCAGCATTCCATCCAGCCGCAGCGGGTCCACGCCGCTGAGCTCGGCGATGCGTTCCATGCGATAGCGCAGGCTGTTGCGGTGGATGCCCAGCGCGTCGGCGCAGGCCTGGCTCTGGCCGTCGTGTTCGCACCAGCTGCGCAGGGTCGCCAGGAGTTGCCCGTTGTTGTCCTTGGCGATCACCTTGCGCAGCGGTGTCAGCAACTCGTCCAGCGCATCGTCGCTGCGATGGCGCCAGAGCAGCACCGGCAGGCGATAACGATTGAGGATCAACAGGCGTGACTGCGGCAGGACATCACGGCCGTAGGCAAGCAGGTCCGCCACACGCCGGTAGCAACGGCGCAGGCCGGTCAGACCCTCGGCCTGACCGCCCACCGCCACCCTGAGGATGTTCCAGCCCAGCCCGTCGAGCTTGCCAAGCAAGCGCTCGTTCTCCACCGAAGCCGTGACCGGCCGGCACCAGAGCAAAGAAGATTTGGACGAGGTCAGGCACCAGCTGTCCGGGTAGCGCGACATCAGCCACGCGCTCAGCGCCTCGACGGTTTGCCCGGGCCCATGTTCCTGGCCCAATTCAAACAGGTACGGCACCCGCGACAGCTGCGGCTTGAGGCCCATCTGCAGGGCTTCGTCGAGCAACCGTGGCGAATCCCCGGCATCACCCAGCAGCAGCGCCAGCAAATCATCGCAACGCTGGCGCCGCCATTGCTGCTCGGCCTGCTGATTGCGCTGGGCGAGCAGCATTTCGGCGGTCATGCGCACCAGTTCGGCGTAGGTGCGCAACTGCGCGGGTTCGCCAGTGATACCGAGCACGCCGATCAGCCGCTGGTCGAGCATCAACGGCAGGTTGATTCCCGGCTGCACGCCCTTGAGGTGCACGGCGGTGTGCTCGTCGATTTCCACCACTCGCCCATTCGCCAAGACCAGCTGCGCACCCTCGTGACGGGTATTGATGCGCTCGCGCTCGCCGCTGGCTAGGATCAGGCCCTGGTTGTCCATGACGTTGACGTTATAGGGCAGAATCGCCATCGCCCGGTCGACGATGTCCTGGGCCAGGTCGTGATCGAGTTCGAACATGGGCGATTCCTTGTGAGCAGGGTTCTTGGTTTTGGGCGTAATGCTTCAGCGCGATTGGTCAGCCGCACAGGGTCCACGCCCAAACCCTGTGCCCCGGCACAAAGACACGGGCCCTCAGGCTGGCCGAGACTCAAGGGGCGGTCAACGTTACCCCTTGGCACGCCAAAATCATAATAAAGAGAGACCCGCCATGTCCCAGAGCGCAGCAGCCCTCCTGGCTACCCCCGACGAAAAAAATACCGTCTACAAGCGCATCACCCTGCGCTTGATCCCCTTCATCTTCATCTGCTACCTGTTCAACTACCTGGACCGGGTCAACGTTGGCTTCGCCAAGTTGCAGATGCTCGATGCGCTGAAATTCAGCGAAACCGTGTACGGCCTTGGTGCCGGGATCTTCTTCATCGGCTACGTGCTGTGTGGCGTGCCGAGCAATCTGGCGCTGACAAAATTCGGCCCGCGGCGCTGGATCGCGCTGATGATGATCACCTGGGGCACGCTGTCGACCTGCCTGCTGTTCGTCACCACCCCGACCGGGTTCTATACCTTGCGGCTGTTCACTGGCGCAGCCGAGGCCGGGTTCTTCCCTGGCGTGGTGCTGTACCTCTCGCAGTGGTTCCCGACGTTCCGTCGCGGCCGGATCATGGCGCTGTTCATGTCGGCCATCCCGGTGTCCGGCCTGCTCGGCAGCCCGTTTTCCGGCTGGATCCTCAACCATTTCGCCGCTGGCCAGGGTGGCCTGGCGGGCTGGCAGTGGATGTTCCTGCTGCAAGGCGTGCCGACGGTGATCCTCGGGGGCCTGGCGTTCTTCCTGCTCAGCGACACCTTCGCCAATGCCAAGTGGCTGACCGACCATGAGCGCGCCGTGCTCACCGCCGACCATGCCGAAGACCTGGCCAACAAGCCGAAGACCACTACCGATTCCCTGGCAGCCGTATTCAAGAACCCGGCGATCTGGGCCTTCGGCCTGGTGTACTTCTGTATCCAGAGCGGCGTGTACGCGATCAACTTCTGGCTGCCGTCGATCATCAAGAACCTGGGTTTCAGCGATAACCTGGTGATCGGCTGGCTGAGTGCGATCCCCTATCTGCTGGCGGCGGTGTTCATGCTGCTGGTGGGCCGTTCGGCGGACCTGCACAAGGAGCGCCGCTGGCATCTGGTCGTGCCGATGCTGATGGGTGCGGTCGGGCTGCTGATCGCCGTCAATTTCGCCACTACGCCGGCCATCGCCATCCTCGGCCTGACCATCGCCACCATGGGCGCCCTCACCGGCCTGCCGATGTTCTGGCCGGTGCCCACCGCCCTGCTCAGCGCGGGGGCGGCGGCCGGCGGCCTGGCGCTGATCAATTCCATGGGCCAGATGGCCGGCTTCCTCAGTCCGTACCTGGTGGGCTGGGTCAAGGACGCCACCGGCTCGACCGATGCGGCGCTCTATGTGCTGGCGGCAGTGATTGTCTGCGGCAGCCTGCTGGCGTTGCGCATGACGCGCACCCTGCGGGGCTGACGCGGTTTGCCTGCTGTGGGAGCGAGCCTGCTCGCGAAAGCGCTGTGTCAGTCACTGTAGAGGGTGCCTGGAAGTACGCCTTCGCGAGCAAGCTCGCTCCCACAGTTGATTTGTGCCGTTTGGATAAAACGGTTGGATCCACACGGCGGTTCTGGTATTTGATGGGACCTTTCCCATCGATAAAAGGATCTTGTCCATGAGCTACCGCACGCTGGGCCATTCCGGGTTGCAAGTCTCGACGCTGACCCTGGGCACGATGATGTTCGGTGAACAGACCAGCACCGAAGATTCGCTGCGGATCATCGACAAGGCCTGGGACCAGGGCATCAATTTCATCGACACGGCCGATGTCTACACCAACGGCCGTTCCGAAGAAATCGTCGGCGAGGCGATTGCCAGCCGGCGCCACGAGTGGGTGCTCGCCACCAAGGTCGGCTTCGGCCCGCCGGACGGTGTGCCCAACCGCAGCGGCTTGAGCCGCAAGCATATCTTCAACGGCATCGAGGCCAGCCTGACGCGCCTGGGCACCGATTACCTGGACATCTACTACCTGCACCGCGAAGACCACAACACGCCATTGCAGGTCACGGTGTCGGCCATCGGCGATCTGATTCGCCAGGGCAAGATCCGCTACTGGGGCCTGTCGAATTACCGCGCCTGGCGCATCGCCGAAGTGATCCGTATCGCCGACAGCCTGGGCGTCGATCGGCCGGTGATCAGCCAGCCGCTGTACAACATCGTCAACCGCCAGGCGGAAACCGAACAGATCACCGCCGCGCAGAACTACGGCCTCGGCGTGGTGCCCTACAGCCCCCTCGCCCGAGGTGTGCTCAGCGGCAAGTACGCACCCGATGTGGCACCGGATGCCAACAGCCGCGCCGGACGCCAGGACAAGCGCATCCTGGAAACCGAATGGCGGGTCGAATCCTTGCGCATTGCCCAGCAGATCCAGCAATACACCCGGGATCGCGGCGTCGGCATCGTCGAGTTCGCCATTGCCTGGGTGTTGAACAACCGTGCCGTCACGTCGGCGATCGTCGGACCGCGCACCGAAGAACAATGGGACGCGTACACCAGGGCGCAAGCGGTGCGGATCACGGCGGATGACGAAGCGTTCATCGATTCGCTGGTGACACCGGGGCATGCTTCGACGCCGGGTTTCAACGACATCAGTCATTTCGTGCCGGGCCGCGTGCCGCATACGTCGTGATATTCAACGCATGACCCTGTGGCGAGGGAGCTTGCTCCCGCTCGGCTGCGTAGCAGCCGCTATTTCGAGTCCGCTACGCGGCCCAGCGCGAGCTTGCTCCCTCGCCACGGGTAAACAACTCCCTGCTGCAATTCCAATAACAAGAGGCATCAGTGTCCAAAGGCATCGCTCTATCGGTATCGGCCTCCGCCCTGTTCGCGGTCCTGTATTACTACACGTCATTGCTCGACCCCTTGACCGGGATGGAAATTTTCGGCTGGCGCATGCTGCTCACCCTGCCATGCATGACCGCATTCATGCTGGTGGCACGGGAGTGGACACTCGTCAGGCAACTTGTCGGGCGCTTGGTCGACACACCGCGCCTGCTGATCGGCGCGACGGTGTCTTCGGCCTTGATGGGAGTGCAACTGTGGCTGTTCATGTGGGCGCCGCTCAACGGCTACAGCCTGGACGTATCGCTGGGGTATTTCCTATTGCCGCTGTCGATGGTCATTACCGGGCGTATCGTCTACGGCGAGCGGCTCTCCCGCCTGCAAAAGATCGCCGTGTTCTTCGCCACGCTGGGCGTGCTCAACGAACTCTACCGGGTGGGCGGTTTTTCCTGGGCGACCTTGCTTGTGGTGATGGGCTATCCGATCTACTTCGTCCTGCGCCGGCGCCTGGGCACCGACAACCTGGGCGGGCTCTGGCTGGACATGACGCTGATGCTGCCCCTGGCGTTCTGGTTCGTGCAGAGCGGTGGACAAGGTTTCGCGATTTTCAACCAGTACCCTCGGCTTTCGCTGCTCATCCCGGGACTTGGCGTGATCAGTGCCTCGGCGCTGGTGGCCCACATCATCGCCAGCCGACTGCTGCCGTTCAGCCTGTTCGGGCTGTTGAGCTATGTCGAGCCGGTGTTGCTGCTGGGCGTGGCACTGCTGCTGGGGGAAAGCATCCAGGCTGAGCAATGGCTGACTTACATCCCCATCTGGATGGCGGTGGCCGTGCTGGTACTGGAAGGCTTCAGGCACCTGGTGCGGCAGCGGCGCCGGGCTTGAGGCTGCCCCCGCCCCTGTGGGAGCGAGCCTGCTCGCGAAGGCTTAGGTGACTGACACAGCGCTTTCGCGAGCAGGTTCGCTCCCACAGGGGTCTTGCATCGACAACAAAAAGCCCGCCCGGCATCACTGCCGGGCGGGCTTTTTTACCTGTCGGGTTTACTCGGTAGTGAGTACACCACGCCGCACCTGGTCACGCTCGATCGATTCGAACAGCGCCTTGAAGTTACCCTCGCCGAAGCCATCGTCGCCCTTGCGCTGGATGAACTCGAAGAACACCGGCCCCATCAGGGTTTCCGAGAAGATCTGCAGCAACAGGCGCTTGTCGCCCTGCTCCGAGGCCCCGTCCAGCAGGATGCCCCGCGATTGCAGCTCCGCCACCGGTTCGCCATGGTTCGGCAGGCGGCCTTCGAGCATTTCGTAGTAGGTGTCCGGCGGCGCGGTCATGAAGCGCATGCCGATCTTCTTGAGCGCATCCCAGGTCTTGATCAAGTCGTCGGTCAGGAAGGCCACGTGCTGGATGCCTTCGCCATTGAACTGCATCAGGAATTCTTCAATCTGCCCGGCGCCCTTGGATGACTCTTCGTTCAGCGGGATGCGGATCATGCCGTCCGGGGCTGTCATGGCCTTGGAAGTCAGGCCGGTGTATTCGCCCTTTATGTCGAAGTAACGAATCTCGCGGAAATTGAACAGCTTCTCGTAGAAGTTGGCCCAGTAGGCCATGCGCCCGCGATAAACGTTGTGGGTCAGGTGGTCGATGATCTTCAGACCGGCGCCCACCGGATTGCGATCGACACCCTCGAGGAAGACGAAGTCGATGTCGTAGATCGAGCTGCCTTCGCCAAAACGGTCGATCAGGTACAGCGGCGCGCCGCCAATGCCTTTGATCGCCGGGAGGTTCAGCTCCATCGGGCCGGTTTCGATGTGGATCGGCTGGGCACCGAGTTCCAGGGCCTGCTTGTAGGCTTTTTGCGAATCCTTGACGCGGAAGGCCATGCCGCACACCGACGGGCCGTGCTCGGCCGCGAAGTAGGACGCCACGCTGTGCGGTTCGTTGTTGAGGATCAGGTTGATCGCGCCCTGGCGGTACAGGTGCACGTCTTTGGAACGGTGGGTGGCCACCTTGGTGAAGCCCATGATCTCGAAGATCGGCTCCAGGGTATTCGGGGTCGGGGATGCGAACTCAATGAATTCGAAGCCCATCAGGCCCATCGGGTTTTCGTATAGATCTGCCATGTCGGCGCCTCATCAAACTTATCAATTAACAAAAAAACGTTAGTTGCCAGTGATGCTGAGGACGCGGGGCGGCGCGCAGGAAATGCCGCGGACACTGCGGGCGAGGAAGTCGCCATAGATCAGTTGAAACCCAAGTATCTTCATTGTCGACCCAAGGCTATTGTGGGCGAGGCTTCTGCTGCCAGAAGACCTTATTCTTATATGCGTAACCCGATTCTACACAGCGTAACCAGATTTGTCCGCCTCAGGTATCAAATCGTCTTTTTTGCCGAACGTGCAAGCGGTTTGTTGCACAGGAAGATCCCCGCCAGGATCAACCCGCCGCCTACGCACATCAACAAAGTGAGCCGTTCGTCGAGCAGCATCGCGCCCAGCAGTACCGCCGTCAGCGGGTTGAGCGCAATGAAGACGCCGGAACGCGTCGCACCGATCCGGCGGATGCCCTGATACCAGGCGATATAGGCCAGGGCCGAACCCAGCACGCCGAGGTACAGCAGGCTCAACCATTGCCTGAGATCCAGCCCGCGCAATGCCTCGAAGCGGACCTCACCGCCGGCTGCGCACGCCAGCCACAACATCAGCGTGCCCAGCAGGATCGACCAGGTCACTGTCTGCAAAGGACCCAGACTCTCATTCAGGCCTTTGGAAAACAGCGAATAGATGCCCCACCCCAGCACACAGCCGAAAATCAGCAGATCCCCGCGCCAAGCCTGTTCCGTCGCCTGCAACAGCGCCGGTTCGCGACTGATGATGACCAACCCCGCCCCGCCGATGCACAGCACGATACCGGCGACTTTAAAGCGGCCCAACCGTTCCTTGAACAAGCACCAGGAGGCCAAGCCGATCACTGCCGGGTTCAACGCGACGATCAACGAGGCGCGCGATGCGTTGATGTATTGCAAGCCATGGAAGAAACACAGGTTGTAGAAAAAAATCCCGAAGAACCCCAGCGCGGCCAGCTGCAGGCCCTGCTTCAAGCCGGGCCTGGCCAGGGGGATACCGGCGACGCCGAGAAACAGCAACAACGCGATGCTCGCCAGGAGAAAACGCAAGCTGGCGGCGAACATCGGCGTCAGCGCATCGGCAAGGATCCTACCGGCCACAAAGGTGCCGCCCCAGATCATCGTGACCATCGCAAGCTTGAGGTAGACCGGCAGGTCCGAGGGTGTCGAGGCAGTTTGTTCCAGGGCTTTCATAGTCCACCACTAGGAGATTAATCAATGTCCCGTGTGTCGCTGGGATGGCGTATTGTTCCGCTCATGAAACATCATCGTAAAATGAGCGTTTACTCATGACCCTCACCCAACTCGAAATCTTTTCGCTGGTCGCCGAACTGCAAGGTTTCACCGCGGCCGCGACACGCCTTGGCATCGGCCAGTCAGCGGTGTCCCACGCGATAAAATCCCTGGAACAGGAGTTGGGCGTCGAACTGTTCAGGCGTCATCAATCCCTTGTCGAGCTCAGCGACATCGGCCAGCAATTGTTGCTGCGTGCCCGGGCCATGCTCGGCCTGGCCAACACCCTGCAACAGGAGGCCGCGGATGCCCGCGGCATGCGCCGTGGGACCCTGCGTATCGGCTCGTTCGGACCGACGTCGTCGATGAAACTGCTGCCCGCCATCCTGCAGCGGTACCGCACCCTGCATCCGGGAATCGAAGTGCACATCGATGAAGGGCCGGACCGGCAAGTGCTGCAATGGCTGGATGAACGACGGATCGACGTCGGTTTCGTGGTCCTGCCCGAGGAACGTTTCGATACGTTCGCCTTGATGGAAGACCAGATGGTCGCCCTGCTGCCCACCCATCATCCCCTCGCCGAGCGCGCCTGCATGGAGCTCAAGGCGCTGTGCAACGACCCCTTCATACTCACCGAGGCCGGCTCCTCGGAAGTGGTCCGGCGGCTGTTCAGCGCCGCCCGGCTCACGCCGAATATCCGCTATCGCTGTTCGCAACTGCTCAGCACGCTGGATGTGGTCAGCCGGGGCGAAGCCGTGACCGTGGTTTCCGAGGGTTCGCTGCCAGCCATGGAAAATCCCGGGTTTGTCGTACGTCCCTTGTCGCCGCGCGTTCCGCGCCAGATCGGCCTTGCGGTGCTGGACAGCCGCCAGGCCTCGCCCGCGACGCTGGCGTTTATCGAAGTGGCCCGGCAACCATAAGCCACCTGGAGGCCGGCGGGCGCGCAACCGCCTGGCCGTCTATCATCGACGCTGTCCCCCGCCCAGGCTCAACAAGGTCGTACCGATGCCATTGTCCGCCACACAGATACGCAAGCGGTCCCGTCGCAATCTGATCACCCTGCTCTGCGGGGTGCTGCCGGTGCTCTCGGGGGTGGGCATTCTCCATATCCAGGCCGAACGGACATTGCAACAGCAGGCCCGCCAGACCGCGGGAGAGCTGGTCCGGCAAGTCGAGCTGATGCTCGACAATACCGCGCTGGCGGCGCGCGCACTGCTGCCCCTGGCCGGTCAACCTTGCGAAGCGGTAAAACTGGCCCTGCGTGACCAGGTGACCCGCCGGCCCTTCGTCCGTTCGACCAACCTGATATGGGACGACACGCTGTATTGCAGCTCGCTGTTCGGCGAATTCGAGGAGCCGGTCAACCCGCACAATTACCACCAAGGCACTCTGTGGCTGATGGACGGCAACCCGGTCACGCCCGACACCGCGTTGCTGGTCTACCGGCTCAACGAGGGTCGGCGAGGGGCACTGGCGACACTGGACGGTTTCCACCTGGCCAATGTCCTGCGCCTGATTGGCGGCGAGACGCGTTTGTTGCTGCAAGTAGGACCGAGCTGGCTGGCGGCGGACGGCAAGGTTCGGCAAACCCCGCCGCCTGCCCAGCCGGTAGCTCGCAACGAGTTGGCCTCGTCACGCTATGCCTTCAACGTCGAAGCCGGCTTCGATGAAGGGGAAACCTGGCGCTACATGACGCGGGAATATCCGCCGCTGTTCAGCCTGCTGATTGTCTTCGGCGCCATCGCGGCGCTGCTCGCGCATTGGACACAGAAACGCGCCTCCTCCCCCAGCCATGAACTGCTACGCGCTCTCGAGGCCGGGGAGTTTGTGCCGTATCTGCAACCGGTGGTGCGCGGCGACGACAAGCGTTGGGCCGGGGTTGAGGTGCTGATGCGCTGGAACCACCCCAAGGAAGGCCTGGTGCGTCCGGACCTGTTTATTCCGCTCGCCGAACACAGCGGGCTGATCGTGCCGATGACCCAGGCACTGATGCAGCAGACCAGGCAATTGCTGGCGCCGCTCGCGCCTCTGCTGGAGGCGCCGTTCCATGTCGGTATCAACATCACCGCCCGCCACTGCAAGGACCTGGCGCTGCTGGAGGATTGCCGCGAGTTCCTGGCCGCGTTCCCACCGGGCGTCGTCACGCTGGTGCTGGAACTGACCGAGCGCGAGCTGATCGAACCGAGCCCAGTGACCCACCAACTGTTCGAGCTGCTGCACGATCTGGGCGTCAAGATCGCCATCGACGATTTCGGCACCGGCCATTCCAGCCTGGGGTACTTGCAGCAGTTCAACGTCGACTTTCTGAAAATCGATCAAAGCTTCGTCGCGATGATCGGCGCCGATGCGCTGTCACGCCATATCCTGGACAGCATCATCGAGTTGTCGGGAAAACTGCAGTTGGAGATCGTCGCAGAGGGCGTCGAAACCGTTGAGCAAAGCGATTACCTGACGGCTCACAACGTCAACTTTCTACAAGGCTATCTGTTTGGCCGGCCTATTAGTGGCCAAGACTTCAATGCTGCGCTGACCGCCGCTAAAAACCCGCCCACGACACCGCTCGATTGACCGATACACGCCACACGCGTTGGAACAATTGTTCCTGTTACATAACGAAAAAGTTACGATTTACACTTTCTGAATTAACTACTACAATTTTTTTGCCTGTGCCAGAGAGCAGGAAGTCATTATCATCGAGTCGCTGCAAAGCGCTTGGCTTAATGCTTTGTTGGCGGTTTGTATCAGCCAGACATTTTGATTGGAGTAACGATATTGTCCAGACTCGCTGAATTCCGTGCAGCCGAAAGGGCCCTTCAGGAGCAGCTCAAACAGCTGGAATCTCTGAAGAATGACGCCGGGCTGAAAAAAGAGATCGAATTTGAAGAAAAGCTCTTGGGGCTGATGAAAACCTACGGCAAGAGCTTGCGCGACATCGTCGCCATTCTTGATCCGAAGCCGTCCAAGGCCGGCCCGCAGGCGGTCAAGCCAACCAAGACCCGCCGCGCCCGCGTGGTCAAGGTGTACCAGAACCCGCACACCGGCGAGCTGATCGAAACCAAGGGCGGCAACCACCGCGGCCTGAAAGCGTGGAAGGAACAATACGGGGCTCAAACCGTTGATTCCTGGTTGCGCGGTTGACCATCGGCATTATTGAGAAGCCCTGACTGGTTCAGGGCTTTTTTGTGCCGGACAACTTCAGTATCAAGCCTTGAGTATTAGACGCATTAGAATTTCAGGCTATTTCTTACAGACTGAACTTCCTCCTGGCTTTGAACAAATACCTGGGCCTGACCGGCGTAGGACAGCACATACGCCCTGCCCTCTTTTAGCGCAGCAACAAGTGTTTGAGACAACACATGTCTGCCGTTCTGCGTGATCGTGCAAGTGGTTTCCAGCGCTGCAGTCCCGCCCAACAGGGAAGAATGAATCTTATTGCAGACGCTTTGATAACCGCCCTGGAAAAAATCCTTCTGAACGGATTTTCGCATCTCCAGCAACACACCTTGCAAGTTGACCTGATGATCGGGTTCGACGGGCGTGGTTGTCAGTTCCATCACCATCACCGCATTACCCGCGGAATCGTTCTTGGTCGCGCGTTCACGACTGATCGACTGCGCAGCCGCCGGCGCGGACGCCTGCGCGGGGAGCGATTCGACTACCCAGCCCGATGGCCATGCAACCTGCAGTTCGAGCGCAAGGGCACCGCTACTCGCAATGCCGGCTGACAAGAGAATGAACAGCGTAAGACAAGGTCGAATCATTGCGTTGCACTCAAGGACGAATCGTAAAGTCTGAAGCCCGCCGCAGCACCAGGCAATAGCCACACGCGGTTTGGCGATGGCGTGCGCCTTGCGTATCATGGACGCACCTGCAAGGAAGCCATCTGACGCAAGCCCAGGAACCGTCGCAGCCCGGTTGCGACGCCGTTTGCCCCACTTATTTTCCGGAGGGCCCATGAGCCTGCACGAACTCGACACTTTCCCAGGCGTTACTGCCCAGCCCGACGCCGCCACGGCCAGATTCGTCTTCAACCACACCATGCTGCGGGTCAAGGAAATCACCAAGTCCCTCGATTTCTACACCCGTGTACTGGGTTTCTCGCTGGTGGAAAAACGCGACTTTCCCGAAGCCGAATTCAGCCTTTACTTCCTCGCACTGGTCGACAAGAGCCAGATCCCGGCAGACGCCGCGGCACGTACCGAGTGGATGAAGTCGATCCCCGGCATCCTCGAACTGACGCATAACCATGGCACCGAAAACGATCCGGCGTTTGCCTACCACAACGGTAACAGCGACCCGCGCGGCTTCGGCCACATCTGCATCTCGGTGCCGGACGTCGTTGCCGCCTGCGAGCGCTTCGAAGCGCTGGGCTGCGACTTCCAGAAGCGCCTGAGCGATGGCCGCATGAAAAGCCTGGCGTTCATCAAGGACCCGGATGGCTACTGGGTCGAGATCATTCAGCCTGCACCGCTGTAGACCTCACGGCCCTCTCCTTATGGTGGAGCCCTTGTGGGAGCGAGCCTGCTCGCGAAGGCGGCGGATCAGTTGACAATGACGTAGCTGACACACCGCTTCGCGAGCAGGCTCGCTCCCACAGGGTTATGCATGATCCAAAAAAAACCCCATGAGCCGTGGCCCATGGGGTTTGTTTTTCCAGCGGCTGGCGTCAGGCCGGGGCGGACGTACGGATCAGGTGATCGAAGGCGCTCAACGAAGCCTTGGCACCCTCGCCCACGGCGATCACGATCTGCTTGTACGGCACGGTGGTCACGTCACCGGCGGCGAACACACCCGGAATCGAGGTTTCACCGCGCGCATCGACGATGATCTCGCCACGCGGCGACAGCTCGACGGTGCCCTTGAGCCAATCGGTGTTTGGCAACAGGCCGATCTGCACGAAGATGCCTTCCAGCGTCACGTCGCGCACTTCACCGCTTGGACGGTCCTTGTAGCGCAAACCGTTGACCTTCTGGCCGTCGCCCGTCACTTCGGTGGTCTGGGCGTTGGTGATCACCGTCACGTTCGGCAGGCTGTGCAGTTTGCGCTGCAACACCGCGTCGGCACGCAATTGCACGTCGAACTCCAGCAAGGTGACATGAGCCACGATACCCGCGAGGTCGATGGCCGCTTCGACGCCGGAGTTGCCGCCGCCGATCACCGCTACGCGCTTGCCTTTGAACAGCGGACCGTCACAGTGCGGGCAGTACGCCACGCCCTTGTTGCGGTATTGCTGCTCGCCCGGCACGTTCATTTCACGCCAGCGGGCACCGGTCGCCAGGATCACGGTCCTGGCCTTGAGGCTCGCACCGCTGGCGAACTTGATTTCATGCAGCCCGCCGTCTTTGCCAGCGACCAAAGCGTCGGCACGTTGCAGGTTCATGATGTCGACGTCGTACTGCTTGACGTGCTCTTCCAGGGCGACGGCCAGTTTTGGGCCTTCGGTTTCCTGGACCGAGATGAAGTTCTCGATCGCCATGGTGTCGAGCACCTGGCCGCCGAAACGCTCGGCCGCGACGCCGGTGCGGATGCCTTTACGGGCCGCGTAGATCGCTGCCGAAGCACCGGCCGGGCCACCGCCGACCACCAGTACATCAAAAGCATCCTTGGCGCTGATCTTCTCGGCCTGACGCTCGATGCCGCTGGTGTCGATCTTGGCGAGGATTTCTTCCAGGCCCATGCGACCCTGGCCGAAGTTGACGCCGTTCAGGTAGATGCTCGGCACCGCCATGATCTGGCGTTCGTCGACTTCGGCCTGGAACAGCGCGCCGTCGATGGCGACGTGACGGATGTTCGGGTTCAGCACCGCCATCAGGTTCAACGCCTGGACCACGTCCGGGCAGTTCTGGCACGACAGCGAGAAATACGTCTCGAAGTTGAACTCGCCCTTGAGCGAGCGGATCTGTTCGATCACTTCGACACTGGCCTTCGAAGGATGGCCGCCGACTTGCAGCAGGGCCAGCACCAGCGAAGTGAATTCGTGCCCCATGGGAATGCCGGCGAAGCGCAGGCTGATATCGGCTCCCGGGCGATTCAACGAGAACGATGGCTTGCGCGCATCAGTACCGTTGTCGAGCAAGGTAATCTGGTTGGAAAGACTGGCAACGTCTTTGAGTAATGCAAGCATTTCCTGGGATTTCGCACCGTCGTCGAGGGATGCAACGATCTCGATCGGCTGGGTGACCCGTTCCAGGTATGACTTCAACTGAGCTTTAAGATTGGCGTCCAACATACGGGCGATTTCCATGTTTGAATTTCAGAAAAAACAACGCCCGAGCGAATCTCGCCCGGGCGTTTTTTGGGGCGAAGCGGCTTACTTGGCTAAGAGCGAATCGCCCTCGGATAACGCACTGGTTTAGATCTTGCCGACCAGGTCCAGGGACGGAGCCAGAGTGGCCTCGCCTTCTTTCCATTTGGCTGGGCAGACTTCGCCTGGGTGGGCAGCAACGTACTGAGCAGCCTTGATCTTGCGCAGCAGCTCGGAAGCGTCACGGCCTACACCGCCGTCGTTGATTTCAACGATCTTGATCTGGCCTTCCGGGTTGATCACGAAAGTACCGCGATCCGCCAGACCGGCTTCTTCGATCAGCACGTCGAAGTTGCGGGAGATGGCCAGGGTCGGGTCGCCGATCATGGTGTACTGGATCTTGCCGATGGCTGGCGAGGTGTTGTGCCAGGCAGCGTGGGCGAAGTGAGTGTCGGTCGACACGCTGTAGATCTCGACACCCAGCTTCTGGAACTCGGCGTAGTTGTCGGCGAGGTCTTCCAGTTCGGTTGGGCAAACGAAGGTGAAGTCAGCCGGGTAGAAGAACACGACAGACCATTTGCCTTTCAGGTCGGCGTCCGAGACTTCGACGAATGCGCCGTTTTTGAAAGCGGTAGCTTTGAACGGTTTAACTTGGCTGTTGATGATAGGCATCGTTGACTCTCCGTCAGGGGTTGAGAAGTTGATGAAGTGAATCTTAGCCACTCATGCCGCCGCTGGCTCATTGGCAAAGCTCATGCGAATGATTGGTTTTGGCTATCAGGAATCTATATAGATAGAAGAAATCTGTGGACCTGCCACAGGCGACCCTTTGTTGATCGTGGCAGTTGCCAAACAGTTCACAAGGCTGGACCGATGGATCACAGCCTTGGTTCGCAGGCGCCAATCAGGCGGTTGGCGTGCGCATGGTGACGAATTCTTCGGCGGCGGTTGGGTGCACGCCAATGGTCTCGTCGAAGTCGCGCTTGGTGGCCCCGGCCTTGAGGGCGATCGCCAGGCCCTGGACAATTTCCCCGGCGTCCGGCCCGACCATGTGGCAACCCAGCACCTTGTCGGAGCTGGCATCGACCACCAGCTTCATCAGCGTGCGCTCCTGGCACTCGGTGAGAGTCAGCTTCATCGGCCGGAAACGGCTTTCGAAAATCTGCACCTCATGGCCCTCCTCCCGGGCCTGCTCTTCAGTCAGGCCAACGGTGCCGATGTTTGGCAGGCTGAACACGGCTGTGGGAATCATCCGATAATCCACCAGACGGTATTGCTCGGGCTTGAACAGGCGCCGCGCCACTGCCATGCCTTCGGCCAGTGCGACGGGGGTCAACTGCACGCGACCGATCACGTCGCCAATCGCCAGGATCGACGGCTCGGCGGTCTCGTACTTTTCGTTGACCTGCACAAAACCCTTGTCGTCCAGCGTGACGCCGGTGTTTTCCAGGCCGAGGTTGTCCAGCATCGGGCGGCGGCCAGTGGCGTAGAACACGCAATCGGTGACCAGCGTGCGACCGTCCTTGAGCGTCACCTTCAGGCTGCCGTCGGCTTCCTTGTCGATGCGCTGGATGTCGGCCTTGAATTGCAGGTCGAGGCCACGGCGTTGCAGCTCTTCGGCCAGGTGTTTGCGCACCGCGCCGTCGAAACCGCGCAAGAACAGGTCGCCGCGATACAGCAAGGAGGTCTGCGCGCCCATGCCATGGAAAATCCCGGCGAACTCCACCGCGATATAGCCGCCACCGACCACCAGCATGCGCTTGGGCAGCGACTTGAGGAAAAACGCCTCGTTGGAACTGATGGCGTGCTCGCGCCCGGGAATCTCCGGGATCACCGGCCAGCCGCCCGTGGCGATCATGATGTGCTGTGCGGTGTGGCGCTGGCCGTTGATTTCCACTTCGTGAGGGCCGGTAATCTTCGCGTGACCTTCATGCAGCGTGACACCGCTGTTGACCAGCAGGTTGCGATAGATGCCGTTGAGGCGATTAATCTCGCGATCCTTGTTGGCGATCAGCGTGGCCCAGTCGAAACTCGCCTCGCCCGCTGTCCAGCCATAGGCCGACGCTTGCTCGAAGTCCTCGGCGTAATGCGCGCCGTAGACCAGCAGTTTTTTCGGCACGCAGCCGACATTCACGCAGGTGCCGCCCAGGTAGCGGCTTTCCGCCACGGCCACCTTGGCTCCAAAACCGGCGGCAAACCGTGCGGCTCGAACACCGCCGGAACCGGCGCCAATCACATACAGGTCAAAATCGTAGGCCATCATTCATCTCCTTCGGCAGGCCGTCAGCATACCTGCTGTTTCCAGCTGCGGCAGCGTTGCGATGGTTATGGGGACGGAAAATGGGAAAGCCAGCTGGATCGGATCAATGGATGGCCATTGCTCAGGTCAAGCGCAATCCCTGTGGGAGCGAGCTTGCTCGCGATGGCGGTGGGCCAGCTTGCACCAAGGCTGAATGTGCCGACGCTATCGCGAGCAAGCTCGCTCCCACGGGGTGTACTAGCGAATTGATGAGTTGCGGGTGCCTTTCCTGTACACAAAAAAACGCCCCGAACCAGTCGGGGCGTTTTTTCAAGGCGCGGTGCAGGCTATCAGTAAGCCTTGCCGGTCTTGTAGAAGTTCTCGAAGCAGAAGTTGGTCGCGTCGATGTAACCTTCGGCGCCACCGCAGTCGAAACGCTTGCCCTTGAACTTGTAGGCCATTACGCAGCCGTTCTGGGCTTGTTTCATCAGGGCGTCGGTGATCTGGATTTCGCCGCCCTTGCCTGGCTCGGTCTGTTCGATCAGGTCGAAGATGTCCGGAGTCAGGATGTAGCGGCCGATGATCGCCAGGTTCGACGGTGCGTCTTCAGGCTTTGGCTTCTCGACCATGCTGTGAACCCGGTAGATGTCTTCGCGGATCATCTCGCCGGCGATCACACCGTACTTGTTGGTTTCCTGCGGATCCACTTCCTGGATCGCCACGATGGAGCAGCGGAACTGCTTGTACAGCTTGACCATCTGGGTCAGTACGCCATCGCCTTCGAGGTTGACGCACAAGTCGTCCGCCAGCACCACGGCGAACGGTTCGTCACCGATCAGCGGGCGACCGGTCAGGATCGCGTGGCCCAGGCCTTTCATTTCGGTCTGGCGGGTATAGGAGAACGAGCACTCGTCCAGCAGCTTGCGGATGCCGACCAGGTATTTTTCCTTGTCGGTGCCCTTGATCTGGTTTTCCAGCTCGTAGCTGATGTCGAAATGGTCTTCCAGGGCGCGCTTGCCACGGCCGGTGACGATGGAAATTTCCGTCAGGCCTGCGTCAAGGGCTTCTTCGACACCGTACTGGATCAGTGGCTTGTTCACCACCGGCAGCATTTCTTTGGGCATGGCTTTAGTCGCTGGCAGGAAGCGAGTACCGTAACCGGCTGCTGGGAACAAGCATTTCTTGATCATATAAGTCCTTGAAAAGGCGGTATGTACGAGTTTCGGCGCAGTCTAATCAGGCCGCAGGCACCTTACAATGCCCACGCTGGCCAACCGATGCCATCATAGAGAAATAAACCGGCGGATAGTTCAATCGCCTTTCGCTTCGATGGTTCCAGCGGTCCCACTCTACGCCCATGGGCGCTGTTTGCGAGCTTTTGACGTATCATGGCCGCCTTGATCACGCCAACGGGGCAATTAGATGTCGGCAACTCCAAACGCAAACGGTTACTCGGTCAGCCAGGACAAGGACGGCCAGTGGTGGATTACCAATTACCACGGTGAACAGGTCGCCGGCCCCTTGCCCAGCAAGGCCATGGCGGTGGAAGTGGCTGCGGTATTCCAGGATGAACGCTCTGCCCCGGCGCCCCGGGAGCGCGAAAAGGCTCCGGCACGCAATACTCGCCGCAAGAAATAGTCGGGCCATCCCATCATTGCCTTGATGGGAACTGTGGTTTAGCTGTACCGGAATGGCCATTCGCTATAATCTCGCGCCATTCCTCCCCCCTCTCGATGACGATCCCATGAAAACACTTTTGGCGCTGTTTACAGTCCTGGCCCTGGCGGGCTGTGCCTCGGCGGAAAAAACCTACCTGGCCAACGGTGAACAAGGCCTGGCCATCGACTGCTCGGGCGAAGCCAATTCCTGGGCGACCTGCTACGAAAAAGCCGATGCGTCCTGCGCCGGCACGGGTTATCGCATCGTCGGCACCGACGGCACACCACAAGCCAAGGAAAGCGAAAAGACTCTGGGGGTCGACGTGGGCAACTTCAGCAGCCGCAGTGTCGTCGTGGTGTGCAAATAAAAGTGGGCAAATAAACTAGATGTGAATCTCGGCGAACTTGATCCCCAGGCCCCGCAAGGTCTCGATCAGGTCGTCGAGCCGAGAGAAGGATTCAACTTCGTCCTGGTCGTCCACCAGGAAAAAACTGCGTCCGGCGCTTTTCTTGAAAAACACAATCCACTCGCCCGGGCTCCCAGGGTTCTGGATCACGTGGGTGGCGCAGATCAGGCCTTCTGCATGGCGCTCGCGCACCTGTTCGCGTTTCATTGACCGGGCTCCATAAATGACAATGCCGCCAACGGCGACCGTGGCGGCATTCTTGTATCGAGGGTGGAAGTTTAACCGATGCCTGGCGATCCGTCAGGCCGAGCCCACGCTCAACCGGAAATGCAGGCGTTGGCCGCGTCCTGTACATCCCCGGGGCGCACGGGCACGTTGGACATGCTTTCATGCAGCTTGATGCTGCTGCCGCTGGAGCGCTCGTCAATGTCGAACACCGCCGCCGGCAGCGCCGACAGCTTGCCGGGAACGATCACCCGAACGCCGTTTTTATGCGGCTCCATTTGCAGCGGGCCACGGCTCTCGAGCAGCTTGTCGGCAACACACCGGGCGTATTCATGGGGTTTCTTTCCGGAGATGACGCTCATGGTGGGCGGTGTCTGGTTGATGTCCGATACCGACGCACATCCACTCAGGGCCAAAGCCAATACCCACACGCTGCGCTTCATACGATTCCTCCGATAAAGACCCTCCGACAGCATAAACACTGCTTTTCTCCCCTGCGCTGCGCTTTTTTACCCAGTGGCCGGTAATAAATCAGCCCAGCCTGGGACAGGGGTCGGATATTAACCCGTGGTGCTGATAAACTGCGCGCCATTATTTGCTTCATCTTCTGTCCTGACCCGGCAAGAAATGCCCTTCTGGAGGCACCCTTGAAATTCATCCACCAGCGCGAGCACCTCAACGAGGACGATATCGTCGTTATCGAATGCTCCCAAATGTGCAACATCCGTTTGATGAACGACGCCAATTTCCGCAGCTTCAAGAACGGTGGCCGGCACACGTACCATGGCGGCGCGTTCGACACGTTCCCGGCACGGATCACCGCACCGAGCACAGGCTTCTGGAACATCACCATCGATACCGTCAACCGTCGCGCCATCAGCGTTACCCGCAAGCCGACCCTGACCCACAAGATCAAGATCATCCGGCGCTCCAGCTCGAAACTGAGCTGAGCAGCGTCCCAGACGAAGACAGGAATAACCGTGGCCCAGACGACCAAATACGTCATCAAGTACAAGCTCAACGGCGAACGCCGCTTCGAGTTCGCGCAGTTGCAAAATGGCACCGAGGAAGAAGCCCTGGCAGAGCTGAAGAAGCTGCATGGCGAGAGCGATGATGTGATCAGCGACCTCAAGGTCAGCAAGGCACTCTGAACGGCGGGACAAAATGCCTTTCGTGGCGAGGGAGCTTGCTCCCGCTCGGCTGCGCAGCAGTCGTAAAGCGCATTGACGCGGTACATCATAATGGCTTCATCTGCCTGATTGGGGCGGCTGCGCCACCCAGCGGAAGCAAGCTCCCTCGCCACAGAAAGCTCATCACACCGCAAGAATCGGGGTGCGGGCGACGCGGTAGTGCTCAGACTGGGCAGTCCTCCCATTCAGGATTGCAATCATGCCCTCTGAGTCCTCCCTGCCCCGCCCCATCGCCGACCTCGACTGGCCCGCCCTGGAACAAAGCCTCGACCAGGACGGCTGCGCGATCATTCGCAAGCTGCTTCCGGCAGCGCTGTGCCTGCAGCTGCGAGGCTTGTACAGCGACCCGGGGCTGTTTCGCTCCCGGGTGGTGATGGCCCGTCATGGATTCGGACGCGGCGAGTACCAGTACTTTGCTTATCCGCTGCCCGAGGTGGTTCAGCAATTACGTCAATCGCTATATGCCCGGCTGGTGCCGCTGGCCAATCGCTGGAACGATTGCATGGGCCTGCCAGTGCGCTATCCCGACCGGCACGCCGATTTCATCCGGCGCTGCCACGACGCCGGCCAACAACGCCCTACGCCGCTGCTGCTGCAATATGGCCCGCAGGACTACAATTGCCTGCATCAGGACCTGTACGGCGAGCACGTATTCCCGCTGCAGGTGGCAATCCTGCTGGCGGAGCCGGGCGAGGACTTTACCGGCGGCGAGTTTGTCCTCACCGAACAGCGCCCGCGCATGCAGTCACGACCACAGGTCATCGATCTGAAACAGGGCGACGCCGTGATGTTCGCCGTACACCAGCGACCCGTCAAAGGCGTTCGCGGTTATTATCGAGTGAACCTGCGCCATGGCGTCAGCCGCTTGCACAGCGGCCGCCGGCATACACTTGGGATCATTTTTCATGATGCGCAATGACCACACGCCCATCACCCTGGATCTGTTCGCCGATCAACCGCCCACCACGCCCGGCGAGGTCGAACAGATCGGCCAGCAATCCTTCGTATTACGCGGGTTTGCCCTGCCCTGGCTCGACCGCGTGCTGCCCGCGCTGGAAAGCGTCTTGCAAGCGGCGCCATTCCGGCAGATGGTCACGCCCGGCGGTTTTACCATGTCGGTGGCCTTGACCAGTTGCGGCGCGCTCGGCTGGACCACCGACCGCAGCGGCTATCGCTACACGGCCCACGATCCGCAGACCGGCCAGCCCTGGCCCGACATGCCACAGCTGTTTCGCGAACTGGCCCGTAACGCCGCCCGGCAGGCGGGGTTCGAGCACTTCGAGCCCGATGCCTGCCTGATCAACCGCTACGTGCCCGGCGCCCGAATGTCGCTGCACCAGGACAAGAACGAACGCTCCCTGACGGCCCCCGTCGTCTCGCTCTCCCTTGGCCTGCCGGCGATGTTCCAGTTCGGCGGGTTCGAGCGCAGCGACAAAAGCCAGCGCATTGCGCTGTTCCACGGCGACATCGTGGTCTGGGGCGGTGTGGATCGCTTGCGTTACCACGGCGTGCTGCCACTCAAGCCGGGAGAGCATCCGACGCTGGGTGCCCAGCGGATCAATCTGACGTTCCGCATGGCCGGATAACAGCGCAGAATTCAACCGCAAGACCCGGAGTGTCGCCACCTGGACGGCTCGCTACTGTAGGCAAAACGGGCCAATGGAATAACGACCATGAACAGCACTTCAAACACTCTCGCCTCTGAACAGGACCCACGCTGGGCGGCCGTGCTCGCCCGGGATCCGCGCGCCGACGGACAATTTGTCTATGGCGTGAAAACCACCGGCATCTATTGCCACCCCAGCAGCCTGTCGCGCCTGCCCAACCCGCGTAACGTCGAATTCTTCGACACACCGGAACAGGCCCAGGCGGCCGGTTATCGTCCCAGCAAACGCGTGGCCAGGGACCAGACCCAGATCGCCGCGCAACAGGCCGCCCGGGTCGCGGCCGCCTGCCGGCAGATCGAGGCCGCCGAGGAACTGCCAGGCCTGAATGAACTGGCGCTGAGCGCGGGTTTGAGCCCTTTTCATTTCCATCGCGTTTTCAAGTCTGTCACCGGCCTGACGCCCAGGGCCTACGCCGCCGCCCACCGCTCGCGCAAAGTGCGCGAACGCCTGGCCGAAGCCGGGACGGTGACCGAGGCGCTGTATGACGCCGGTTTCAATTCCAACAGCCGCTTCTATGAAGCCGCCGACAAAGTCCTCGGCATGAAACCGGCCGACTACCGCGCCGCCGGGCAGAACACCGACATTCGCTTCGCCGTCGGCCAGTGCTCCCTGGGGGCGATCCTGGTGGCGCAAAGCGACCGTGGCGTGTGCGCGATTCTGCTGGGGGATGATCCGGACGCACTGGTGCGCGACCTGCAGGACAAATTCCGCCGCGCCAACCTCATCGGCGCCGACCGGGAATTCGAGCAGTTGATTGCCCAGGTCGTGGGGTTCATCGAAGCGCCGGCCCTGGGCCTCGACCTGCCGCTGGACCTGCGCGGCACGGCCTTTCAGGAACGGGTCTGGCAGGCCCTGCGGGAGATTCCGCCGGGCAGCACCGCCAGCTACGCCGAGATCGCCCAGCGCATCGGCCTGCCCAAAGCCGTTCGCGCCGTGGCCCAGGCCTGCGGCGCCAACAGCCTCGCCGTGGCGATCCCCTGCCACCGGGTGGTGCGCAGCGACGGCAACCTCTCGGGCTATCGCTGGGGCGTCGAGCGCAAGCGTCAGTTGCTGGCGCTGGAACGCTCGTCCGCAGACTGAACGCCGATATAGATCGCCACCGAGTCGGGCGCATTGTAGACCTCGAAATCGGTGGTGAACCGGCGCACGGTCTGCGGGTTATCGGCGAAGTACGCCCAGATCAGACCCCAGGCCTGGATCACGCAATCTGGCATCGGCCCCTTGGCTGAAAACACCAGGTAGTCCCCACCCTCGACGTCCACGGCGGGGTAACCTGCGCTCGTGGCATCGACCTGCACACCGGCCGTCACGTTGAAGTAGCCGGTGGCATCGGACTCGTAATCGGAATACACCCCATAGACGAACGACTCGCACTGCCGGGCCGGAACGTTGTCGAACAGCCCTTCGGTGAAGAACTGGTGCCACATCGGGCCGATCTTTGCCGTGTCGCCTTGCTGCTCGTCGGCATTGCGGGTGCGCACCTGCAAACCGGCGACGGTGAAGGGTTCGACAGTTTTGAGTTTCACGTCCATGGATCGAGCTCCTTGATGGGGGAAGCCGCATGGTACCCATCCCTTTGCCCGGATCAAACCCGAACATCGATTGAAAAACTCGACTGGTCCTGGCCGGGCGACACCTGCTAAAAACACGCTTTCCTTCTGCCGTCGGAGACACCCGAACATGAGTCAGTGGCCAGACACCCGCATTCTCGACCTGCTCGGCATCGAGCTGCCCATCATCCAGGGGCCTCTGGCCGGCGTAACCGGTCCGGCCATGGTAGTCGCCACCTGCAATGCCGGCGGGCTGGGCTCGATGCCGGCGGCGATGCTCGACGTGGAGCAACTGCGCCAGGCGCTGACGACCATCAGCGAACAGACCGACAAACCGTTCAACGTGAATTTTTTCTCGCACCAGCCACCGGCGTTCGATGAACAACGGGCCGAGGCCTGGAAACAGCGGCTCAAGCCTTATTACGAAGAACTGGGCGCCGACTTCGAAGCGCCGACGCCGGTGTCCAATCGCACCCCGTTCGATGACGCGGCCTGTCGCGTGCTGGAGGAACTGCGGCCCAAGGTGGTCAGCTTCCACTTCGGCCTGCCGGAAAAATCGTTGCTGGATCGGGTCAAGGCCACCGGCGCGAAAATCCTCTCCTCGGCCACCACCGTCGAAGAAGCCATCTGGCTCGAACAGCACGGCTGCGACGCGATCATCGCCATGGGCTATGAGGCCGGCGGTCATCGCGGGATGTTCCTGAGCGAGGACCTCAACACCCAGGTGGGTCTGTTCGCCCTGCTGCCGCAAGTGGTGGATGCGGTGAAGGTGCCGGTGATCGCCACCGGCGGGATCGGCGACGCGCGCGGGATTGTCGCGGCGTTTGCCCTGGGCGCGTCGGCGGTGCAGTTGGGCAGCGCTTATCTGTTCACACCGGAAGCCAAGATCACACCTTCCCATCACCGGGCGCTACGCACGGCCAGGGAAAGCCAGACCGCCGTTACCAACCTGTTCACCGGCCGCCCGGCCCGGGGCATCGTCAACCGGGTGATGCGCGAGGTCGGCCCGATGAGCCCGCTCGCGCCGGCTTTCCCCCTGGCGGGCGGCGCCTTGATGCCGCTGCGGGCGAAAGACGAAGCGGATTTCGCCAACCTCTGGGCCGGCCAGGCGTTTCCCCTGGGGCGTGAGCTGCCGAGCGCCGAACTGACCCGGCGCTTGGCCGAAGAAGCGCTGGCGCGGTTCAAGGGCTGACTTGGTCGACTGACGCCTTCGCGAGCAGGCTCGCTCCCACAGGGTTTTGTGTCGGATCTGATTCCGCATCCACCGTAAATCCAGTGTGGGAGCGAGCCTGCTCGCGAAGGCGGTGGCCCTGTCACCGCAAATTCCCAGCAAAATACCGCGTTCCGTTTCCCAGGCATTCGCTATATATTCCGCTATATAGCGAACCCATCCCCACGGAACCCCGACCATGCGCTCGAACCCTTTCGCCCGGCTGCTGCTGGCTACCTGCTTTTGTGTCAGTGCCGCCCAAGCCGACGAGGTGCAGGTAGCCGTCGCTGCCAACTTCACTGCGCCGATACAGGCCATCGCCGCCGATTTCGAAAAAGACACCGGCCACAAGCTGATAGCCGCCTATGGCGCGACCGGGCAGTTTTATACGCAGATCAGGAATGGTGCGCCCTTCGAAGTTTTCCTCGCCGCCGACGACACCACCCCGGCCAGGCTCGAAAGCGAAGGCGCTACCGTCAAGGGCTCGCGCTTCACGTATGCCATCGGCACGTTGGCGCTGTGGTCGGCCAAGGACAACTACGTCGACAACCAGGGCCAGGTCCTGCGCGACAATGCATTCACGCACCTGTCCATCGCCAATCCGAAAACCGCGCCGTATGGCCTGGCCGCGACCCAGGTCCTGGAAAAACTCGGGCTGTCCACGCCGGTGAAGAACAAGCTCGTCGAAGGCCAGAACATCACCCAGGCCTATCAGTTCGTTTCCACTGGCAACGCCGAACTGGGCTTCGTCGCTCTGTCCCAGGTATACAAGGACGGCAAGCTGGCAAGCGGTTCGGCATGGATCGTTCCGGCCGAGCTGCATGATCCGATCAAACAGGACGCGGTTATTCTCGACAAAGGCCGGGACAACCCTGCCGCCCTGGCCTTGATGGAATACCTCAAGGGCCCGCAAGCCGCCGCCATCATCCAGTCCTTCGGTTATCAACGCTGATGCCGCTGACCGGCGCCGATTACGCGGCCATCTGGCTGACGCTGAAACTGGCCTCGCTGACCACGGTGATCCTGCTGCTCATCGGCACACCCATCGCCCTGTGGCTGTCGCGCACCCGATCCTGGCTGCGCGGGCCGGTGGGCGCGGTGGTGGCACTGCCGCTGGTGTTGCCGCCCACCGTGATCGGCTTTTATCTGTTGCTGGCGTTGGGTCCGAACGGCTGGATCGGCCAGTTCACCCAGGCTCTCGGCCTGGGCACCCTCACCTTCAGCTTTACCGGGTTGGTGATCGGCTCGGTGATCTATTCCATGCCGTTTGTTGTCCAGCCCTTGCAGAACGCGTTTTCCGCCATCGGCGATCGTCCATTGGAAGTCGCCGCCACGCTGCGAGCAGGTCCGTGGGACACTTTTTTCCACGTTATCCTGCCCTTGGCCCGACCCGGTTTCATCACCGCGGCGATTCTCGGTTTCGCCCACACGGTCGGTGAATTCGGCGTGGTGCTGATGATCGGCGGCAACATCCCGGAAAAGACCCGGGTGGTGTCGGTGCAGATCTACGACCATGTCGAAGCCCTCGAATATGCCCAGGCCCATTGGCTGGCGGCGGCGATGCTGGGGTTTTCCTTCCTGGTGCTGCTGGCGCTGTACTCCAGCCACCGAACCCGTGCCGGCTGGAGCTGAGCGATGATCCAGGCAAGATTTCAACTCGACCACGGCGACTTTTTCCTCGACCTGGACGTGCAATTGCCTGGCCGTGGGGTGACGGCGCTGTACGGCGAATCCGGCTCTGGCAAGACCACCTGCCTGCGCTGCATCGCCGGCCTGGAGCGACCCTCACAGGGCTTCATCGAGGTCAATGGCGAGGTCTGGCAAGACAGTGAGCGCGGCGTATTCGTGCCACCTCATCAGCGCGCGCTGGGCTATGTTTTCCAGGAGGCGAGCCTGTTTGACCACCTGTCGGTACGCGACAATCTGGCGTTCGGCCTCAAACGCGTAGCACCGGCGCAACGGCGCGTGGACATGAACCACGCGACGGAACTGCTCGGCATCGGTCACCTTCTCGACAGGCAACCCCATAACCTCTCCGGCGGCGAACGCCAGCGCGTCGGCATCGCCCGCGCCTTGCTGACCAGCCCGCGATTGCTGCTGATGGACGAGCCACTGGCGGCCCTCGATACGCGGCGCAAAAACGAAATCCTGCCTTACCTGCAACGACTCCACGACGAACTGGACATCCCGGTGCTGTACGTCAGCCATTCCCAGGACGAAGTCGCGCGCCTGGCTGATCACATCGTGCTACTCGATGCCGGGCGCGCCCTGGCCAGCGGGCCGATCGCCGAGACCCTGGCGCGACTCGACCTGCCATTGGCCCAGGGCGATGACGCGGGCGTGGTGATCCAGGGCAAAGTCAGCGCCCATGACCCGCAATACCAGCTACTTACCCTGACGTTGCCCGACAGCCAGTTGCAGGTGCGTGTCGCCCATCAGCCGATGGCTGTCGGCCGACCGTTGCGCTTCAAGGTACAGGCGCGGGATGTCAGCCTGAGCCTGGCGAACGATGCACAGACCAGCATTCTCAATCGCCTGCCGGTGACGGTCGTCAGCGAACTGGCGGGCGACAACGCGGCTCATGTACTGATCCGGCTGGAGGCCGCTGGCACGCCGTTGCTGGCGCGGATTACCCGGTACTCCCGGGATCAGTTGAAGCTGCATCCGGGGCAGATGCTGTGGGCACAGATCAAGGCGGTGGCGGTGTTGGCGTAGGTATCGACACAGCTCCTGTGGGAGCGAGCCTGCTCGCGAAGCGGTGGCCCCGTTTCCTCCAGTGTTGGCTGTGCTGGCGCTTTCGCGAGCAGGCTCGCTCCCACAGGGGCGATTTGGGTGATGTAAGAAACTCGGCACGACCGCAACGGGCAGCGGTCAATCAATTCACAGGCCATTCGAATTCATCGCCAAGGATCAAACATGCCCGACACCCTGCCGCCCGATGCACTCCCGGCTGATCTGCACTACGTCGACGACACCGCCCCGGGCATCACCCGCCGCAAACTGCGGGGCAAGTTCTGTTACTTCGACCCGTCGGGCCAGCGCATTACCGATCCCGCCGAAATCCAGCGGATCAACGCCCTGGCCGTTCCGCCGGCCTACACCGATGTGTGGATCTGTACCGACCCGCGCGGCCACCTCCAGGCCACCGGACGCGACGCCCGAGGACGCAAGCAGTACCGCTACCATTCGCGCTGGCGCGAAGTGCGCGATGCGGACAAGTACTCACGCATGCTCGAATTCGGCCGCACCCTGCCGCGACTGCGCAAACGCCTCGAGGAAATCCTCGCCACGCCCGGTTTCAGCCGCGATAAAGTCCTCGCAACGGTCATCACGCTGCTCGACGTCACGCTGATCCGCGTCGGCAATAGCCAATACGCCCGGGACAACCGTTCCTACGGCCTGACCACGCTGCGCAACAAGCATGTCGCGGTCAACGGCAGCGCCATCGCTTTCCAGTTCCGTGGCAAGAGCGGCGTTGAACACCAGATCACCGTGAAGGACCGACGCCTGGCACGGATCATCAAGCGCTGCCAGGAAATTCCCGGGCAGAACCTGTTCCAGTACCTGGACGAACACGGCGAGCGCCACGCCGTTACCTCTTCGGACATCAACGCCTACCTCAAGACACTCACCGGCGCCGATTTCACCGCCAAGGACTATCGCACCTGGGCAGGCAGCGCGGCGGCGCTGGACGGGCTGCGCACATTGCAGTGGGAAACCGAGACCGAAGCCAAGCGACACGCTGCCGAAATGGTCAGGCAGGTCGCCCGGCAGTTGGGCAATACGCCTGCCGTCTGTCGCAAATGCTACATCCACCCCGCCGTGCTGGAAGGCTTCATGGGCGGTGTGCTGAGCGACCTGCCCAAACCTCGCGAACGCAAGGGACTCAGTGCGCAAGAAGCCGCACTGACAATGTTCCTGCAGCGTATGGCCCAAGCCGTCGAAGCCTGTTGAGCGAAGCGGCGGCTGATTGCCGGACCTGAACAAGCGCATGACGGAAGTGGAACATCCGACAGCCGGTGGACTCCCAACTGTACAGAGCCGCTGATCCGCAGACTCGTCAACGCGTGAAGTCGAGAGGAGTTTCAGATGTCCGAACACATCGTCCATTTCCATTGCCAGATCGACCAGGGGACCACCGAGCGCTTCCGGGACAATTGCCTGGAAGCCATTGAAAAAGGCGCCGACTCGCTGATGCTCAACCTCTCTACCGTCGGTGGCAGCACCAATTTCGGTTTCACCCTCTATACCTTTATCAAATCCCTTCCGGTGCCCGTGCGCGCGGTGAATGCCGGCAACATCGAGTCGATGGGCATCGTCATGTACCTGGCCGCCAGCGACCGCACCACCACCCCGCATTCACGCTTCCTGATACACCCGATGAATTGGTATTTCGGCCAGAAATCAGTGGATCACTCGCGCTTGCGTGAATACCTCTCGAGCCTGGACAACGACGTGGCGCGGTACGTGGAAATCTACGTCAAGGAAACCGCCGGCGCCGCCACGCAACTGGATATCTTCAAATGCCTGTGCGCCGAGGAGCGAGTGATACCGGCGGAAAATTCGTTGGCTTTCGGCATTGCACACCGGGTGGAACAAGTGGTGTTTGCGCCCGAGGCGAAACATTGGAAAGTCAGCGGCGGCGAGGACTGAATCACTCCTTTGATGATGAATAAATACAATTTGCCGCCGCTTGCCTTATTAACTAAATCGATGCTGTACAAGTTCAAGCGAGACGGTTGTATAAGTTACCCAGGTGTTAATTCTTTAGTTGATACCGTTCGTCGCCAGCGAAACGTTTTTTTTAAACTTCCATCCGCAAATTTCTTTCACAGTACTGCGAGGCACGTTTTACTCGCTTAACCAAAATGAGGATTCTCGAAATGGCTAATAGCGGAAACAAAAACCCAGGTAACTTCGCAAACGACCGAGAAAAAGCATCTGAAGCCGGCAAGAAAGGCGGACATGCTTCCGGCGGAAACTTTGCCAACGACCGGGAAAAAGCCTCTGAAGCCGGTAAGAAAGGTGGCGAACGCAGCCATGGCGGCGGCAGAAAATCGTAACCCGGAAAAACCGTTGGGGCGTAGCGTTGCTGCGCCCTGGCGCTTAAACCTGTCGAGGTCACGAATGAGCCAGGACCGATTCATTGTCAGTTTCATCGCCGACGGCCAGCCCGATAACCGGGTGCTGGCGGCTGACACCGAGACCCTGAGCACCGAAGAAGCCGAGGCACTCTTGAGAGTGACCTTCACCGAATTGAAAAGCGTCGGAATAAGCGACGTCCAAGTTCAGAAAAGAACCAAGCCAAACGAAACGGAACATGATGTTCCAGGGCACTTCAAACAGCCGTAATTAATTTATCCCTGCCCCGTGGCGAGGGAGCTTGCTCCCGCTGGGCTGCACAGCAGCCCTGATAATTATCCAATTAAACACAGTATCCAAGTTGATTGCCTTGGGGCTGCTGCGCAACCCAGCGGGAGCAAGCTCCCTCGCCACAAAAGCATATTCGGCAAATTCGCGTTTAATGAGCATGCCCCGTCGGGTCCTTGATCTGCCACACCTGCCCCTTCTGCCACGCATCCGCACCGGGATCGATTGTCGGCGCTTCGATTGCCGCGCGGGCGCGTTTTTTCTCTTCGCTGGAGATGCCCATCCGGCTGTCGCGCTCACGCACCAACTGCGGGTCGATCTGGCCGTCGGCGGTAAAGCCCATCATCAGTTGCGGAACACCGTAAGGCAGCGCGTCGCCCTGTTCGGTGTGCCAGGTGTGCCAGGTCTTGCCGTAGGTGCTGACGAGGTTTTTCATCAAGCGGGTTTCCACCACCTCGGGAATCCCTGGCGCGACCAATTGCCCGGACTTCACCTCATGCACATGGCTGTGCCACAACTGTTTTTCGCTGGCCGGCAGGCCCTCGAACAAGCGCTTGCTGATGATGTACTCCACGCCCATGAGCTTGGCGTTCGCGGTGTTGGCATCAAAGATGGCGCACTGGAACACTTCTTCGTTCAGTGCCGTGCAGTAGTGATGCGCTTCCATTTGCCCGGACATCCGCCCGTTATAGAAATGGAAGCCATCCAGGTAGGTGTCCAGCGCTTGCAACGGGGGTTTGTTCTGCATGAGCCCCGCCCCGGCTTCCAGCGTCGCGGTGGTCGGGCTCTTCGCGGCTCCTGGCGCGTCCACCGGTGAATGGCTGTCGCCGCCCGCGCAGCCTGCCAACCCCACCGTTGCCACGCAAAGCATGGCCCAGGTTCCTTGAGTGACTTTTCCAGGCATCTCGACTCTCCTTCTCATGACTGTTCATGAGAAAGGCGCCCGCTCACCCGGGTTTGATTTTTCACCTGAGCAACCGACGAGCGGCCGCTAATCGCGGGCCTTATAGGCCTGTTTCACGGTATCGATCCAGGCCGGGTCAAGGCGCGACTGCTCGGGGTCCAGACCGCGCGCCTGCATGTTCTGCAGATGTTCATCGGCCTCGCGACTCAACGAGGCCTGGTCGCTGGAGTTGGCATCCAGCAGGTGCATCTGGGCCAGGCCCAAATGATAGAAGCGCAGCAGCTTCATTGCCGCCGGATCCTGGGCCTGCACCCCAGCCTTTACCTGGTGCATCACGTTGGTAACGCTCATCAGGCTGCGCTTGAGCTGCCAGCCGTACACCGCCGCGTTCATCCACGGCTGTTGCCAGAAATACCCGCGCATGAGCGCGGCCATCAGCAGCACGGCGGCGAAAACCCCGCCCACGTTGAAGCGAAAATTATCGCCCCCGGGTGTGCCGAACAGCATCACCGCCAGGCTCGATAGCAGCATCGCCAAGGCCAGGAATACCACGGCGAGGATGAGCGTGCTGCGGCGGGTCTGCTGCCGGTAGGTCACGGCGTCCCACGGTTTGATCTCGAACATCGCGTCGCATTTTCCTTGTGTGGCGTGAAAAGACTCGCGCATTATCGCCTCCCCGGTCGATTTGGCTATGCTGGGGCTCATTTGTGTTGCACCGACCCGAAGGACCCGGATCAAAGTCCATGGCGATACCGCAAGGATCGTGCGATCTTCCTGCGTGGACGTTTTTTCAAAGATGCCGCCGTCGTGCGCGCGGCATCGTTTTCAAGGAAAGCTGAATGACTCAAAGACATGTAATCAACGCCTCGGTAAGCCCCAAGGGCAGCCTGGAGACCTTGTCCCAGCGCGAAGTCCAGCAACTGAGCGAAGCCGGTTCCGGCAGCATCTACGATCTTTTCCGCCAGTGCGCCCTGGCTATCCTCAACACCGGCGCCCATGTCGACAATGCCAAGACCATCCTCGAAGCCTACAAGGATTTCGAGATCCGCATTCACCAGCAGGACCGGGGCGTGCGCCTGGAGCTGCTGAACGCGCCGGCCGATGCGTTCGTCGACGGCGAGATGATCGCCAGCACCCGGGAAATGCTCTTCAGCGCCCTGCGCGACATCGTCTACACCGAGAACGAACTGGACAGCCAGCGCATCGACCTGAGTTCGTCCCAGGGCATCAGTGACTACGTCTTCCACCTGCTGCGCAACGCCCGCACCCTGCGTCCCGGCGTGGAACCGAAAATCGTCGTGTGCTGGGGCGGTCATTCGATCAACACCGAAGAATACAAATACACCAAGAAAGTCGGCCACGAGCTTGGCCTGCGCAGCCTGGACATCTGCACCGGCTGCGGCCCCGGCGTGATGAAAGGCCCGATGAAAGGCGCGACCATTGCCCACGCCAAGCAGCGTATCCATGGCGGGCGTTACCTGGGCCTGACGGAGCCGGGCATCATCGCCGCCGAGGCGCCGAACCCGATCGTCAACGAGCTGGTAATCCTGCCGGACATCGAGAAGCGCCTGGAAGCCTTCGTGCGCGTCGGCCACGGCATCATCATCTTCCCGGGCGGCGCCGGTACGGCGGAAGAGTTCCTCTACCTGCTGGGCATCCTCATGCACCCGGCCAACCAGGACCTACCCTTCCCGGTCGTGCTCACCGGACCGAAAAGCGCCGCGCCGTACCTGGACCAGTTGCACGCGTTTGTCGGCGCGACCTTGGGCGAAGCCGCGCAGAAGCACTACCAGATCATCATCGACGATCCGGCTGAAGTGGCGCGGCAGATGACCCAGGGCCTGAAAGAAGTGAAGCAGTTCCGCCGCGAGCGCAACGACGCGTTCCACTTCAACTGGCTGTTGAAGATCGACGAAGGTTTCCAGCGCCCGTTCGACCCGACCCACGCCAACATGGCCAGCCTCGGCCTGAGCCGCGACCTGCCGCCCCACGAACTGGCCGCCAACCTGCGCCGGGCGTTTTCGGGAATCGTCGCCGGTAACGTCAAGGACAAGGGCATCCGTCTGATCGAGGAGCACGGCCCGTACGAGATCCACGGCGACTCCGCCATCATGGAACCGCTTGACCGCCTGCTGCAGGCCTTCGTCGCCCAGCACCGGATGAAACTGCCGGGCGGCGCGGCGTATGTGCCGTGCTATCGCGTGGTGACCTGATTCGCAGGCACCCCATAAGAAATGTGGGAGCGAGCCTGCTCGCGAAGGCGTCGGGTCAGCCAGATCAATGCTGGCTGAACCACCGCTTTCGCGAGCAGGCTCGCTCCCACTGGGTTCAGCGGTGGCTTGAGAGGCGCATCAACCCGCCATTCACCGCGACACTCAGCCCACGGTAATCCTCGATCTGCGAGTGCAACGTCACCACCGGATGCGTGTGCGTGGCCGTCACCACCATCACATCCGCGCCCGCCGCCTCGCCGGCCTTGATCCCGGCTTCGGCATCCTCGAACACCAGGCATTCCTGCGGTTTCACCTGCAAGCGCTGCGCCGCGAGTAGATAGCAATCGGGGTTCGGCTTGCCGGCGCTCACGTCTTCAGCAGTCACCATCACCGCCGGACGCACAATCCCGGCTGCTTCCATGCGGCGCAAAGCCAAGGCCATGGGCGCCGAGGTGACGATCGCCCATTGCGTCGGCGGCAGGCATTTGAGAAAGGCCAGCGCACCGGGCACCTCGACCACGCCCTCCACGTCCTCGATTTCTTCGACGGTGAGCTGCGCGGCCTCGGCCTGGGCATCCACGCCCGGCAGGTTCTGGCGGGCGACGGTGTCGACAGCGCGCACGCCATGGATGGTCGGCAGGAATTTCGCCACGTCCAGGCCATGGCGCATGGCCCAGCGTGTCCAGATCCGCTCGGTGGCGGCGACAGAATTGAGCAGCGTGCCGTCCATGTCGAAGAGGAAGGCGCGGTAGGCGACGGAGGGGAGTTTTACAGGCATTGAATTCCTCGTGGATGACAAGACGGGGCAGTGGGCACTGTAACACTCGCCTATCTACCAACCGCCGGTTTCATGTGGGAGCGAGCCTGCTCGCGAATACGTCGGGCCAGTCACATCAGTGCTGGCTGAACCACCGCTTTCGCGAGCAGGCTCGCTCCCACAGGGGGGTCGGTGGTGGGCCGGCTATACCAACCGCTCGATTCGCTGATGCTGCCAGACCCGTTTGTAATACACCGCCTGCAAAATCAGCATGCTCAGGTAAGCCACCGGAAACGCCATCCACACCCCTTGCAGGCCGAAGTGCGCGTCCAGCAGGTAGGCCGCCGGCACTTGCACGCCGATGATGCAGAAGATCGAGATGGCCACCGGCACCAGCACCGTGCCGCTGGCGCGCATGATGCCGCCGATGATGGCCTGGAAGCCGAACACCAGCAGGCTCCAGAGCATGATGTGCAACAGGTGCTCGGCCTGGACCCGCGCCGCCGGGTCGGTGATGAACAGCCCCAGCAGCCAGTGGGACAACAGATACCCCAGCAGCACCAGGCCACCGGTCAGCCAGACGTTGATCAACAGCCCCGTGCGCAGGATCGGCCCGAGACGTTCCAGGTGTCCGGCGCCGATGGCCTGGGCGCCGAGGATCGAGGCGGTGATGGCGATCGACAGCGCCGGAAACTGCACGTAATTGACGATCTGCGTCACCGCCCCGTAGGCGGCCGTGGCCTGGGAGCCGTGGTGATTGACCAACGCCAGGACGACCAGCTCCGACAACGAAATCACCACCATCTGCAACCCTGTCGGCAAGCCGATGCGCAGCACCTTGGCGAGAATATCCCGGTCCAGGCGCATCGCGGCGAACAGCGCGCGGTCCGGCGCCAAGGCATGCGCCCGCCGGTTGAGGCGCCACGCCAGCATGGCCATGGCCGATGCGGTGCCCACCAATCCCGCCCACGCCGCGCTCTGGATACCCATCTGTGGCAATCCCAGCCAGCCGCGGATCAGCACCGGCGTCAGCAGCATCCCGACGCTGGTGGATACCAGCAACGCCAGCAGCGGCGAGACGGTATCACTCACACCGCGCAGCAGCTGGGTGAAGAGCACGAACACCAGTAGCATCGGCAGGATCCACATCATCACCCGCGCGTAAGAAATGGCATCTTCGAGCACATCGTCGGGCGTGCCGAGCCCTTGCAGGGCCTCGCGAGCAAAGACGCTGCCCAACACCGCGGCCACCAGCCCGATGATCGCCCCCAACAGCAACGTCGAGCCGGCGATCGCCTTCACCGTTCCGGTCTCGCCGGCGCCATAGGCCTGCCCGATCAACACGCCCGCCCCCGCGCCCAGTCCAATCACCAGGGCGATGAAGAAAAACACGATGGGAAACATCCCCGACACCGCCGCCAAAGCCTGGGTACCGAGCATCTGGCCGATGTAGATGCTGTTGAGCGTACCGGACATCGACTGGAGGAAATTGGACAGGACCATGGGGGCCAGGAATAGCAAGTAGGTTTTCCAGAGCGGCTGGGCAGGCATGGGGGCTCGATGGCAGGTTCGAAATCAATGCCGGGTAATTTAGCTCAATCCTCTCGTTCTGTTGCAGAGATGTCGCCTTTGTGGCGAGGGAGCTTGCTCCCGCTGGACTGCGCAGCAGGCCCAAAATCCATAAGGCTGATTACTTCTGGCTAAACCCGATTAAAACGGGGCCGTTGCTCGGCCCAGCGGGAGCAAGCTCCCTCGCCACGGGTTATCCGCAGGTCAGGCCTTCTCGACATTTCTCCGATTTGGTCTATTCTTAGATAGCAATGTGCCATTATTTTTATCGAAACCGGACGACTGGTCCTCAAGACCGCGTCGGCTTTGCAGATAACCAGTCATCAGCAAATATCCTGTCAGCAACACTGTTCAAGGACCGAACCATGACGTCGTATTCCCACGACCACTCCCTCGCCAAAACCCAGCCACGCATTCTCTGGCACGCCTTGATCGTGGCCGTCGCCGCAAGCGTCGGCGTGCTGGCACTCAACGGTGCGAGCACACAGAATATCGGTTTGAGCATCGTGCTGGTGGTTCTTGGCGTGGCCGTCGGCATCTTGGGCGCGCGTTCACAACGTCTTCAACTCGACGAGGCGACGGCCGCGGCCATCACCCGCCACGAGTTGCAAGCCGCCGGTCATGTTTCCCATAAAGCCAGCGCGCAGCTCAACGAAGTGATCCTCGGCGCGATGCCGATCTGGGCCAAGCAAGTCGAAAGCTCACGCCAGCAGACTGAAACCGCAATCGTCTCGCTGACCACCCGCTTCACCGGTATCTCTTCGCGCCTCGAAGAGACCGTGCAAGCCTCGCAACAGGCCGCCGGCGAGTTGGCCGGCAGCGGCGGTGGCGGTGCCGTCCAGGTACTGGCGCAGAGCGAAGGTGAACTGGTCAAGGTCATCGACTCGCTGAAAACCACCCAGGCCAGCCGTGATGAAACCCTGACCCAGGTCCGCAACCTGACCGCCTACACCGGCGAACTGCGGACCATGGCCGCCGATGTCGCGGCGATTGCCGCCCAGACCAACCTGCTGGCCCTGAACGCCGCCATCGAGGCCGCCCGGGCGGGCGAAGCCGGGCGCGGTTTTGCGGTGGTGGCCGATGCGGTGCGCGCACTGTCGAGCAAATCCAGCGAGACCGGCCAACAGATGTCGGCCAAGGTCGACGTCATCAATACCGCCATCACTCAACTGGTCCAGGCCGCCTCCAGCGGCGCCGACCAGGACAGCCAGTCCGTGGCCGTGTCCGAAGGCAGCATTCAGCGCGTGCTGGAACGCTTCAAAAGCGTCACTGAGCGTCTCGCCGATTCGGCCGACATGCTGCAACGGGAAAGCTTCGGCATTCGCGACGAGCTCACCGAAGTGCTGGTCAATCTCCAATTCCAGGATCGGGTCAGCCAGATCCTCAGCCACGTGCGCGACAACATCGAGGACCTGCACGTGCATATGCAGCAGGCCAGCCAGTCGCCGGACCACGCTGCCTCCATCGACGCCCGCCAATGGCTGGCGCGCATGGAAACCACCTACGCCACCGACGAGCAACGCCGCAATCATCATGGCGACTCGGCCGCGCAACAGACTTCACAGGAAATAACCTTCTTTTAGGAGAGCCGTTCATGGCTAAAAGTGTATTGGTTGTCGACGACTCCGCGAGCGTTCGGCAGGTAGTCGGCATCGCGTTGAAAAGTGCCGGCTACGACGTGATCGAAGCCAGCGATGGCAAGGACGCACTGGGCAAGCTCACCGGGCAGAAAGTGCACCTGATCATCAGCGACGTGAACATGCCGAACATGGACGGCATCACCTTCGTCAAGGAGGTCAAGAAGCTCGCCAGCTACAAGTTCACGCCGATCATCATGCTCACCACCGAATCCCAGGAATCGAAGAAGCAGGAAGGCCAGGCCGCAGGTGCCAAGGCCTGGGTGGTCAAGCCGTTCCAACCGGCGCAGATGCTGGCGGCGGTATCCAAGCTGATTCTTCCTTGATGGCCGGAGGCTTCGATGCCGCTGCTGTACGAAACAGAAGATGACACCGCGCAGGTGCAGATCGACGGCGAGCTGACGATCTACACCGCTGCCGACCTGGCCGCACAATTGCTGCCACGGTTGGGGGCCACGCCGAACATGGCACTGGACCTGTCGCAGATCACCGAGATGGACGGCGCCGGCCTGCAACTGCTGCTGATGATTCAGCGCGAGGCACCCAAGGCCGGCACCCAACTGACAGTGACCGGCCAGAGCAAAGCCGTTACGGAGACACTCGCCCTGTGCAACCTCGTTGCCTAGAGGCCCCGCGACACGTCGGACACGACAAAGGATATGAGCGTGAGCATCAATCTCGATCAGGCACAACAAACGTTTATCGTCGAGGCACGAGAGCAGTTGCAGGCGATGGAAGAATCGCTGCTGCAACTGGAAAACGACCCCGCCGACGATGACGCCATCGGCGCAATTTTCCGCGCGGCGCACACCATCAAGGGTTCGGCCGGGCTGTTCGGCCTGGAGCCGATCGTCAGCTTCACCCACATCGTCGAGGACGTGCTCGACCGCTTGCGTGAAGGCAGCGTCGCGGTGGACCCGGGCCTGATCGCGGTGCTGCTCAAGTCCGGCGATCACATGCTTGAACTGATCGACGTGGTCGCCAACCAGGGCTCGACGTTGCAGCCCCCTGCCCTGGCTCGGGAAATGGAGTTGTGCCAGATCCTCCAGGAATACCAGGCGCCCCCGACCGCGCCCGAAACGACTGCGGCAGAGGCAACTGAAACGAGCGAGTCAACCGACGCGCGCCTCTGGCACATCAGCCTGCGCTTTGGGCAGGAAGTGTTCCGCAATGGCATGGACCCGCTGTCGTTCCTGCGCTATCTGCAGACCCTCGGTGAGATCGTCGAGATCACCACGCTGACCGAAGCGATGCCGGCTATCGAAGCCTGGGATGCCGAATCCTGCTACCTGGGTTTTGATATCGGGTTTCGCTCCGCCGCCGGTCATGCCGCGATCAACGAAGTCTTCGATTTTGTCCGCGAAGATTGCGTGATCGAGATCGTTGCCGCGCCAGAGGCAGAGGCGGAGGCAGAGCCCCAGGCGAGCACCGATTTGGTCACCACCGCCCAGACAGCCAGCGAAGAAAGCACCGCCATGGTCACCACCGGCGAGCTGTTGCCAGACCAGCGCAAAACCCCGCGCATGCCGGCCCAGGTCGCGCCCGACAAACAGGCCGTGGCCAGCGACGGCAAAAGCAGGGACGGCACGTACGTCCGGGTCAACGCCGACAAACTCGACGAACTGATCAACCTGGTCGGCGAGCTGGTGATCGCCAGTGCCGGCGCCAGCCTGCTGGCCCGCACGTGCCAGAACGACCCGTTGCAGGAAGCCACCTCATCGGTGTCCGGGCTGGTGGAAGAGATTCTCGACGGCGCCCTGCGCCTGCGGATGATCCCCATCGGCGAAACCTTCAACCGCTTTCGCCGGGTGGTGCGCGACGTCAGCCAGGAACTGGGCAAGGACATCGACCTGATCATCAGCGGCGCGGAAACCGAGCTGGACAAGACCGTCGTGGAAAAGATCGGCGACCCGCTCATGCACCTGCTGCGCAACGCCATGGACCACGGCATCGAAACCGCCGAGGCGCGGATGGCCGCCGGCAAACCGGCCAAGGGTCACCTGCACCTCAACGCCTACCACGACTCGGGCAGCATCGTGCTGGAAATCGCCGACGATGGCGCCGGCCTGAACCGCGACCGCATCCTGGAAAAAGCCCATGAGCGCGGCCTGATCGCCGCCGGCGCAAACCTGAGCGACCAGGAAATCTACAACCTGATTTTCGAACCCGGCTTCTCCACCGCCCAGGCCGTCACCAACCTGTCCGGGCGCGGTGTGGGCATGGACGTGGTCAAGCGCAACATCACACTGCTGCGCGGCACCGTCGACCTCGACAGCCAACCGGGCAAGGGCACCGTGGTGCGCATCCGCCTGCCGCTGACGCTGGCGATCATCAATGGCTTCCTCGTCGGCATCGGCCAGTCCACCTATGTGATTCCGTTGGACATGGTCCAGGAATGCATCGAGCTGAGCGAAGACGATGGCGTCGCCAGCCGCGAACAAGGCTACCTCGACCTGCGCGGCGAAGTGCTGCCGCTGGTGTACCTGCGCGATCACTTCCATCACGAAGGCCCGGCCTCGCGCCGGCAGAACGTGGTGGTGGTGCGCTACGCCGAACTCAAGGCCGGGCTGGTGGTGGATGACCTGCTGGGTGAATTCCAGACCGTGATCAAACCCTTGGGCAAGCTGTTCGGCGCACTGCGCGGCATCAGCGGCTCGACCATTCTGGGCAGCGGTGCGGTGGCGTTGATTCTCGACGTACCTGCCCTGCTCACCCAGATCGCACAAACAGAAAACCGCTACAACCCGACCCCATTACAACAAGCCAACGCTCGCTGACGCTTCAACACTCCATGGAGAGGTATTCCCCAATGAAATGGTTCTACGACCTTAGAATCGCCACCAAACTGATCACCTCGTTCCTCGTGGTGTTGGCGCTGACCGCCGTCATGGGCGTGTTTTCGATCCACCAGCTGGGCCAGGTGAACGGCACCACCACCGAGATCCGCGAGAACTGGATGCCGTCCATGCGCGCCGCCTCGGGCATGCGCTTCTACGCAGCGAGCTTTCGCCTCAAGGAAAACCGTCATATTTCCGCCGACTCCGAGCAAGAACGCGTAACGCTGGAGCAGGAAGCCGACGAAGCGAAAAAGGCCTTCGAAACCCGTCTCGGCACCTATGAAAAACTGCTCTCCACCGCCGAAGACCGTCAACTGTTCGAAACCACCCGCAACGACTGGGCCGCTTACCTGGTGGTCAGCAAGGATCTGTTCGCGCTGTCCCGGCAGAACCAGACCGAGCAAGCCATGGCGCTGCTCAAAGGCGAGTCCAAACGCCAGTTCGACCTGGTGACAAGCGACCTGCAAAAACTCGTGGAACTGAACGACGTCGGTGCCGGCGCCGCCAGCGAACACGGCACCCAGCTGTATGAGAATGCACGCCTGTCGATCATCGCCGTGCTGGCTGCCGCCCTGCTGGTGGGCCTGGGTCTGGCGCTGTTCATTTCGCGGATCATTTCCCGTCCGCTGAAGCAGGCCGCCGCCGTCGCCGAACAACTGGCCGAAGGTAACCTGAACGCGAAAATCGAAGCCGGCTCCAAGGACGAAACCGGCATGGTGCTCAATGCCATGCAGAATATGGTTGGCAAGCTCTCGCACATCATCGGTGAAGTGCGCAACGCGGCGGACAACCTCGCCAGCGCCTCCGAAGAAGTCAGCGCCACCGCGCAATCGATGAGCCAGGCCACCAGCGAACAGGCGGCCAGCGTCGAGGAAACCAGCGCCTCCATCGAGCAGATGAGCGCCAGCATCAACCAGAACACCGAGAACGCCAAGGTTACCGACGGCATGGCCAGCAAGGCCGCCAAGGAAGCCACCGACGGCGGCGAGTCGGTGCAGCAGACCGTGGTGGCGATGAAAAAAATCGCCCAGCGCATCAGCATCATCGACGACATCGCCTACCAGACCAACCTGCTTGCGCTTAACGCCGCCATCGAAGCGGCCCGCGCCGGCGAACATGGCAAAGGCTTCGCGGTGGTCGCCGCCGAAGTGCGCAAACTGGCTGAGCGCAGCCAGGTTGCCGCCCAGGAAATCGGCGAACTGTCGTCCAGCAGCGTCGACATGGCGGAGAAGGCCGGGAACCTGCTCAACGAAATGGTCCCGTCCATCAACAAGACTTCGGACCTGGTGCAGGAAATCAGCGCCGCGTCCGAAGAACAGGCCGCCGGCGTGGCGCAGATCAACACCGCCATGACCCAGCTCAACCAGGTGACCCAGCAGAACGCCTCCAGCAGCGAAGAACTGGCCGCCACCGCCGAAGAGATGAGCAGCCAGGCCGAACAGCTGCAACAGGCCATGAGCTTCTTCACTCTGGACACGCCAGCCAAGTCCGCCATGCAGAGCGCCAGGGTCGATAACACCCCAGGTCCGTCCAGCCGCAAACCGGCACGGGCACCGGCACCGGTGATGCCCAAGGCATTTGCCTACAACATGGCCAGCGCGCCGGACGAATCGGAATTTACCCGGTTCTGATGGCCCGGTTCCACAGGCTTGCCTAAAGGAGAAAAAGCTATGGGCGCCATCGCGACCACACGTCAAACCGTCAGCGCGGTCGAGGAAGAAGCGCAATACCTGACGTTCATGCTCGGCACGGAGATGTTCGCCATCGGCATCCTGTGCATCAAGGAAATCATCGAGTACGGCAACCTGACCGTCGTGCCGATGATGCCGGCCTTCGTGCGCGGGGTGATCAACCTGCGGGGTGCGGTCGTGCCGGTGGTGGACCTGTCGGCCCGTTTCGGCCGGCCAAATTCCGCCATCAGCCGGCGCAGTTGCGTGGTCATCATCGAGGCCGCCAGCGCTGATGGTCAGGCCCAGGATATCGGCCTGCTGGTGGACACGGTGTCGGCGGTGCTGGAGATCCCGGCCTCGCAGATCGAACCACCGCCGAGTTTCGGCGCGAAGATCCGCGCCGACTTCATCAGCGGCATGGCCAAGGTCGATGGCAAGTTCGTCATCGTGCTGGAGGTCGACCGGGTGCTGTCCATCGACGAGATGTCCGAACTCGCCCAGGCCAGCCCCGCTGCGTTGGAAGCACCAGTCTCATGAGCACAGACACTTGCAAGGAACGCACAGTGAATTCAATGGCCCTCAGCGACCGGGAGTTCAGCCAGTTCCAGTCCTGGCTGTACCAGGCCGCCGGCATCAACCTGTCGCCGGCCAAGAAAGCCCTGGTGGCCGGGCGGCTGTTCAAGCGCCTCAAGCACTATGAACTGGACAGTTATGGCGAATATTTCACGCTGATCATGAGCGGCCAGCGCAGCGACGAACTGCAGGTGGCGCTGGACCTGCTCACGACCAACGAGACCTATTTTTTCCGCGAGCCCAAGCACTTCGACTTTCTTCGCGACCATGTGCTGCCCCACGCGACGCCGGGCAAGACCTTCCGCCTGTGGAGCGCGGCCAGTTCCTCCGGCGAGGAGCCCTATAGCCTCGCCATGACTCTGGCCGAAAGCCTGGGCACCACGCCATGGGAAGTCATCGGTTCGGACATCAGCACCCAGGTGTTGGCGAAGGCCCGTTCCGGGCATTACCCAATGGAACGCGCGCGCAACCTGCCCCATCCGTTGCTGGTGAAATATTGCCTCAAGGGCACCGGCAGCCAGCAAGGCACGATGCTCATCGATCGGGCGCTGCGCAACCGCGTCAACTTCATCCAGGTCAACCTCAACGACACCCTGCCGGAGCTGGGGGAGTTCGATGTGATTTTCCTGCGCAACGTGATGATCTATTTCGACCAGCCCACCAAGAGCAAAGTGGTTGCGCGGCTGATCCCTCGGCTCAAGTCCGGCGGGTATTTCATCGTCAGCCATTCGGAGAGCCTCAATGGCGTGTCCGATGCGCTGAAGTTGGTCGCCCCTTCGATTTATCGCAAGCCATGAGCGCCGCGATAAAGCAGGTAGCGGAGGTCTACCTCGGGCCGGGAGAGTTTCGCTTTGCGACCTGCCCGACCCGGCTGCGGACGATCCTCGGCTCCTGCGTGGCAATCACGCTCTGGCACCCGCAACGCAAGATCGGCGGCATGTGCCATTTCATGTTGCCCAGCCGGGTACGGTGCTCCACCGCGTTGAACGGGATGTACGCCGATGAAGCCATCGAGCTGTTCGTCCGTCAGGCCCGTGCCCATCACACCGAGCCCGAGGAATACCAGCTCAAGCTGTTCGGCGGCGGCGAGATGTTTCCCGAACTGCAACGCCATGTGGCATTCGGCGACGTGGCACGGTCGAACGTCAACGCGGCGCTGGAGATGGCCGCGCTCTATCGCCTGGACCTGATCGCCCAGGACATGGGCAGCACCGGCCACCGCAGCATCATTTTCGACCTTTGCACGGGCGACGTCTGGGTCAGGCACCAACCGATAAGGACCCTGCACTAACCATGTCAGGCAAAAAAATAAACGTATTGCTGGTGGATGATTCCGCCGTGGTCCGCCAGGTATTGCTGGCGATCCTGAGTGACACGCCGGACATCAACGTCATCGGTGCGGCTTCCGACCCGATCTTTGCCATGGACAAACTGGCGAAGGAATGGCCCGACGTGATCGTGATGGACGTGGAAATGCCGCGCATGGACGGCATCACCTTCCTGAAAAAAATCATGAGCGAACGGCCTACCCCGGTAGTGATCTGCTCGTCGCTGACGCCCAAGGGCGCGGAAACCACCTTGCAAGCCATGGCCGCCGGTGCGGTGGAAATCATCACCAAGCCCACCAGCGGCTTGAAGAATTTCCTCTTGGAATCGGCCCCGGAACTGGTGTCCGCCATCCGCGCCGCCGCCCAGGTCAACGTCCGCAACCTGGGCAAGCGCCCGGCTCCGGCGACGCCGCTGACCCCGGCGACCAAACTCACCGCCGACGCCATGCTGCCCGCCGCCAACGGCCACGCCATGGCCCAGACCACCGAACGCATCGTCGCCATGGGCACCTCCACCGGCGGCACCCAGGCGCTGGAAGCGGTGCTCACCGCCCTGCCACGGGTGTGTCCGGGCATCGTCATCGTCCAGCACATGCCGGAAAAATTCACCGCATCCTTCGCCGCAAGGCTCAACAGCCTCTGCCAGATCGAAGTGCGCGAAGCGAAAAACAACGACCGCATCCACCCGGGCCTGGCCCTCATCGCCCCCGGCGGCAAGCACATGATGGTGACCCGCAGCGGCGCGTTCTATCACGTGCAGGTAGTGGACGGCCCGCTGGTCAATCGCCATCGCCCTTCGGTGGATGTGCTGTTCCGCTCGGTGGCGAAGTTCGCCGGCCGTAACGCCACGGGCATCATCATGACCGGCATGGGCGACGACGGCGCCCGCGGCCTGAAGGAAATGCTCGACGCCGGCAGCGCCACCGTAGCCCAGGACGAGGCCAGCTGCGTGGTGTTCGGCATGCCCAAGGAAGCCATCAAACTCAACGCCGCGCAGCGGGTGATGCCGTTGCAGGAGATTGCGCAGGTGATATTGCATCGCTGAACAAAGCACCTGTTGTTGAGTGAGAGCTGTTGTGGCGAGGGAGCTTGCTCCCGCTGGGCTGCGCAGCGGCCCCAAATACTCGGAGGCGCCGTTGCAGATCGAGTTGCCAGGGTTCAGGGCCGCTGCGCGCCCCAGCGGGAGCAAGCTCCCTCGCCACAAGAAAAGCTGTTTAAACAGGCGAGATCGTCGCCAGCACACCGATCAGCAACGTCAACGCCAGAAAACCACCCAGAAAAATCGCCATCTTCGCCATGAGCATTCCCCCAATAAGAGCCATTGCGGCACGGCCGAATTGTGGAGCGGTAACTGATACCGTTACAGACGCACCTGCGACCAAAAAATGCGGATCAGTGCATAAAGCCAGAAACCCGCCAAGCCAGAACTGCAGAAGTACGCCATGATCCCGGCTATCATGCCGCACGCTTATTTGCCCGGCGTGCTGCTAGCCACCCTAAAGGATTCAGGTATGCCCCTTCTGCCTTCACGCGCCACCTTCCTCGTCTCAGGTCTTCTGATCAGCTCTCTGTGCCTGGCCGAGGGCGAGCCGGCGGAAAGCGTCATCAAGGACTCGACCAAATCCGCGGTCTCGTCGTTCATCACCGCAGGCAAGAACCTGTTGGGCGGTGTGAGCGAAGGCGTGCTCGACGGGCGCGAGTCGGTCCAGGGCACCGATGGCGCCGCGATCATCTCCTCCGGCGAGCAAATGAAAGACCGCATCACTATCGAAGTGCTGAAGCTTGAGCCAAGCGAAGAAAACGTCACCATCACCCTCGGCTTCAAGAACAGCACCGACACCCAACTGCGCCTGATCAACCTCGGACAAACCGGCACCCTGCTGGCCATCGACCAGGCCGGCTACGCCAACCGCCTCACCGGTCTGGACAACCCCGACGAAGTCACCGTCCCACCGAAGATCGCCGTACGACAGAAATTCGTTTTCGAAGGCATGAACGAAGCGATCAGTGCCGTACGGGTCTGGGGGGCGGATTATTCGGTCAAGAAGTAATCACGAAACCGTGGCGAGGGAGCTTGCTCCCGCTGGGCTGCGCAGCGGCCCCACCCCACCAGCGGCTCGGTAAGAGCTTCAACCGATCGTGAATAAACCGTTCATGCGGTCGTTCAAGAAGTCGCTGTTATCAGACCTCGCTCAAGCGCGGTAGCGATGATGTCGGTTGCAGGTACGTTGACCCAAGTAAAAATGTCTACCTCCTGCCTGGACCCAAGCCAACACCCCACCATCTCGTAGCCCAGCGAGTACCCCAGCCATTTGGGCTTGTTCCCACTACCAAAAAACCATTCGCTGTGATCGTAATAACTCGATTCAAGTGCTTGCAGCCCAACCGGCGAATTCAACAGCTCAGTTGAGCTAACTTCCCGCTCCCAAGGCTCTGGATCGGTGTTGAGCAGATATCGGACGAACTGTCCGGCAAGTCCTTCGCTCACCAAAGCCTCGCCCAACGTCCAGCCATAGCCCGGCCCTGCCATGCGCAGACAATGATGGACCTCATGGATAATCTGACGATGTAGCGCGCCAGCGCGCAGGCTGGGAATGAAGTTGGGATTATCTGGATCAAGCGTCATGCTGAACATCGAGCTTCGATACGCTCGCCCTACCAGGCCCAATTCCGGAATGGTTTCGCCCGGCAATCGCTGGACCAGGACATCAAGTCGGGGCGGGACCATCCGATAAGCCAAGGCCTCAAAAGCGGTTTCGAACTCACCAACCAGCTCCTTGCGAAACTCAGCCAGACTCCCCGAGGCTTCTAGCCAGTGCAACGTCCATGCGTCCATCAACTCTCCTTTTTTTATTGGGTTTGTGCTTTCTTTTCGTCCGATCAGTCATATCGTTGATTATGCTGAGGATCAATAGGTCCCCGGGGTCCCCCAGCTTTCTACAGCGAAGCTTACAGAAGGATTCGTGATGACCACGCCTGATCAAAACATCAAAAACGATACACACCCCCACAGCCTGCTAAACGGCTCATGGCTGAACGAACCCAAAATCCACAGCACCGCCACAACGAATTCCCTGCGCCTGGAAACCGACACCAACACTGACTTCTGGCGCGAAACCCACTACGGCTTCACCCACGACAGCGGCCATTTCCTCGGCGTCGAAGCCCCACCCAGCTTCACCTGCCAACTACGCATCCAAGGCACCTTCGAAGCCCTGTACGACCAGGCCGGTCTCATGGTCCGCATCAACGAACGCCAATGGGTCAAGGCCGGGATCGAACTGAGCGACGGCCAGGCGATGCTCGGCAGCGTACTCACCGACGGACAATCCGACTGGGCGACCAGCCCGTACACCGCCGATCCCAACGACTTCTGGATGCGCGCCACGGTCGCCAACGGCGTACTACGCTTGCAGGTTTCCGCCGATGGACTTCGTTGGCCGCTGGTGCGCTTATGCCCGTTTCCCATCGCACCGACCTACCGCGTCGGCCCGATGGCGTGCAGCCCCAAGCGCGGCGGCTTGAAAGTCGCTTTTTCCGACTGGACCCTAGGGCCTGCGCTGGGCAAGGACTTGCATGATCTGACCTGAGCGCGGCCCCTGTTGCAGCGCTCTGTATCCGCGACACACAGCAATACAAACACACCGCCGCACGACACATCCCAGATACACGACAAGCGCCAAATGGCCCCGTCCGAACAGGCCAGTCGCGCCTTGCTTCGACCCGACGTGCCCAGCACCGGGCAAGCAACGTGACGCCGCCACGGCACACGCCCCGCGCAACGTTGCCAGGGGCCAAACAGCTCTTATCTGGAGAAATCTCATGACCCGTACAAAAAACTCGAACACCGCTCGCCTCGCCCTTGCCGCCCTCGCCCTGTCCGGCGGCTTGAGCCTCGCCCAGTCGGCTTTCGCGGTCGACGCCCTGCCCCAGGGTTATCAACTGGCCTCGGCGGAAAAAACCTCCGAAGGCAAGTGCGGCGAAGGCAAATGCGGCGCCGCCGAATCGGGCAAAAAAGTCACCCAGGCCGAAGGCAAATGCGGTGAAGGCAAATGTGGCGACGCGTCCTTCGCCAGCACTGACACCGACAAAGATGATCGCGTGTCGCTGAAGGAATTCCTCAGCGTGGTGCCGACCGAAAAAGCCGAGTTCGAAAAGATGGACAGCAACCACGACGGCTACCTGTCCGAAGCGGAAACCTACAAATATCGCACCGGCCAATACACCGCCAATGGCAAGAAAGTGCCCACCGAGCTGTTCACCCGCATGAGCCAAGCCAAGGAATAAAGCCCTTCGCCCGCGCCCTCCCGGCGGTTCACACCGGGAGGGTCTGGCCATCCCTGGAGAATTGCGATGAGCACCTTCACTTCACCCAACGGCGCCGGGCTCGGCCTGCGTCGCGCCATGCTTGGCGACTTGCTGAAAATGCCCTCGGGCGCCGCGGATTTCCTCGAATGCGCGCCGGATAACTGGATCGGCGTCGGTGGTGTCTACGCCGAACAACTCGATCAACTGGCCGCAAGACACCCCATCACCTGCCACGGCCTGTCCCTGTCCCTCGGCGGCCCACAACCTCTCGACCTCGACCTGCTGCGCGGCACCCGGCGCTTTCTCGATCGCTACGGCGTGGCGATCTACAGCGAGCACCTGAGCTATTGCTCCGCCAGCGGCCACCTCTACGACCTCTTGCCGATCCCCTTCACCGAAGAAGCTGTGCACCACGTTGCCGCGCGCATACGCCAGACCCAGGACCTACTGGGCCAGCGCATCGCCGTGGAAAACATCTCCTACTACGCCGCGCCCTTCCAGGCCATGAGCGAAATCGACTTCATCACCGCAGTCCTCGAAGAAGCCGACTGCGACCTGCTGCTGGACGTCAACAACCTCTACGTCAACGCCATCAACCACCGCTACGACGCCCAGAAATTCCTCGCCGCCCTGCCCGCGCAACGCGTCAGCTACCTGCACGTCGCCGGCCATTACGACGAAGCCGACGACCTGAAAATCGACACCCACGGCGCGGCGGTCAAGCAAGATGTCTGGACACTGCTGTACCAGACCTACCAACGATTCGGACCGGTGCCGACATTGCTGGAACGCGACTTCAACTTCCCGCCGTTGACCGAACTGCTCGCCGAAGTCGAGCAGATCAAACAGCTCCAACAACTCGCCTGCCCGGCCACCCCGGAGGCCCGCCATGCCTGAACAACTGCTCGACCAACTCAACTGCATGGCCAACTACGTCCGCAACCCCCACCACCCGCCCCCACCCGGGCTGGAAGCCCGACGCCTGGCCATCTACCGCCAACTGTTCATCGGCAACATCGAATCACTGCTCGCCGCCAGCTTCCCGGTCATCCACCAAACCCTGCCGCGCGCCGACTGGCAACGACTGGTTCACGACTTCTACGCCAACTACCGCTGCCAGACGCCACTGTTCACACAGCTGGCCGGCGAATTTGTCGCCTACCTGGAGCAACACGAGGATCTGCACGGCCTCCCACCATGGCTGCCCGAACTCGCCCAGCACGAATGGAGCGAAAGTGCCCTGCTGCTGAGCGATGCGGTGGAGCCGTCACACAATCCCCACGGCGATCTGATGGAAGGCGCCCCCGTGGTCTCCCGACTCGCGCAGGCACACGCCTATGAATGGCCGGTATGCGACATCGGGCCGGATCATCAACCCACAGAAAAGCCTACCGCCCCAACGTTGGTACTGTTGCAGCGGCGCGAAGGGCAAGTGACGTTTTCGCGGATGGCGCCGATGGCGTATGCGCTGTTGGTTTCGCTGATGGAGAATCGGCGCAGTGGGCGCGAGCATTTGGTGGCGTTGGCTGAAGTGGTTGGAGTGTCGGTGCGGGAGTTGATGCCGATGGGGGTAGCGGCGCTTGAGGGGTTCAAGGCGCAGGGGATTGTGTTGGGGACGCGTTGGGGGTGAGTTGTGATAATTCCTACGCGAGTCTCGGAAATGGTCACCTGTTCGTGACGGGTACTTGAACTTATAGTCGGTTGCGTCGCCTTGAAGAGCGACCAGGTTTGGCGACCTGGGATCGGATCAGCCCATTAATCTGATCGGAGCAATCCCATGGAAAGATACATCCCCATCACCGGCATCGACTGCACCCCGGCTTCGCTGCTGATTGATAGTCAGGCACCGCTTGATGTTCTGCATGCTACGGCTGATTACCGTATCCGCGTTGTGACACAGGTTCTGGAAAATATTGCGTTTCGTGCCGAGATTGGTAGCGATACGGTAGTGCTAATGGATTTTGCGCAGTTGCTGGCGATTCCGCTAAGGGATGGGTGTGATTTGTTGGAGGTGATTGGGCGGCGGCTTCAGGAGGGCGTTGAGGGGTGAAAGAGAACGGGCGCTGGAAGCGCCCGTTTTTCTGCCTCAGATGAACGAATGGGGTACTAGAAAGTTTTGCGTTTGGCGCCGTGGCGCATTTTGAAGAGTACTGAACGGCAGCAATCGGCCAGGAGCGGACATTGATTCTCCTGTAGTTAGAGAGGCCCCCGTTGCCCAAACGCCTCACGTGCGAATTCCAAGAAACTGCGCAGCTTTGGGGTCATTCTTCGGTCAGGGGCGTAAAGCAAATGCATTGAGGTGGTCGGCACTGGGTACTGCGGGAGCAGACGCACCAACGTCCCATCACGCAACGCATCGCTAACCAGCTCTATCGGCTGTAGAACTACACCCAGACCCGCTACAGCTGCTGCCAGCAGAGGATCACCCTGATTAATCGTCAATTTGCTTGTAATTGGAACATCGATACTCCCCTCTTGGCTATCGAAGCTCCAGTGCGAACGACCGTCAGAATAGGTAAAACCCAGACACTCCTGTTGCTGTAGATCCCATGGATTCGTGATGGGAGGGCGACGTGCAAGGTAGGACGGTGCAGCGCACAAAACCATTTGATAGGGCTCTAGCGGCATCGCCTTCAACCCACTGCTCACCAGCTCGCCGATGCGAAAGACCACGTCGTAACCATGATCGACGATATCGACCAGCTCGTTCGATAGAGTTAGGTCGATAGACACCTGTGGATATCGAACCATGTATTCCAGCAGGCGTGGCGAAAGCGCGCGAATTCCGAACGTGACCGGTGCGTTGATACGAAGGCGACCGATTGGTGTGCCACGAGTAAGGGCAGCCAGGCTTTCGGCAGACTGCATGTCTGCAAGGATTAGTTTCGCGCGCTGGTAGAACGTCCTGCCGAAGTCAGTAAGGCTTTGCCTGCGCGTAGTCCGTAGCAGTAGGGAGACACCGAGATGTTGTTCGAGCATTTTCACCTGTTTCCCTACTAACTGAGGGGACAAGTTCAGATCGTCCGCAGCGGCGCTGAATGAACCCAGCTCAACCGTTTTGACGAACGTAGCCATCTGCGTTAGGCGATCCATTATAAACACCATGTTTCTAGTAATGAGCCATCGTAGGCCTTTATCCCTTCCTTACCAATGTCTAAATTCTCGTCACCCTTGAGTGGCCGGAGTACATTCCGGATTTACATCGAGACCCATTAATAAACGAGGTATCCAACATGGCACGCATTGTCAGAATCCACGAATACGGTGATGCCAGCGTTCTGAAGCTGGAAGATATGGAAGTTCCGGCACCGGCACCGAACGAGGTGCAGATTGGCGTTAAAGCTATTGGCTTGAACCGGGCCGAAGTGATGTTTCGCAATCACGCCTATCTACAGGACGCCGAGTTCCCCAGCCGCTTAGGCTACGAGGCCGCAGGCATCGTGGTTTCAGTTGGTAGCGACGTAACGGAGATCAAGATTGGTGATAAGGTCGCTGTAATCCCGCCTTTGGATATCGCTCGATGGGGCACTTACGGCGAGCTGGCCAATGTACCGGCTCACCTGGTGGTAAAGAGTCCTGAGAACTTATCCTTTGAAGAGGCTGCTGCGTCTTGGATGCAGTACGTCACCGCTTGGGGCGCATTGATCGAACAAGCGAAGCTGCGGCAGGACGACTTTATCATCGTCACCGCTGCATCAAGCAGTGTTGGCCTGGCTGCCTTCCAACTTGCTCGTATGGTCGGAGCCACATCGATTGCGATCACTCGAACCAGCGCGAAGAAGCAGGCCCTAATTGATGCTGGCGCTGCGCACGTCATCGTCAGTGATGAAGAGGACATCGTCGAGCGTGTTATGGCGATAACTGTTGGTCAAGGCGCCCGTGTTGTGTTCGATCCTGTAGGCGGGCCGTCCTTTGAACCCCTCACGCAGAGCATGGCGCGAGGCGGAATCCTGCTGGAATACGGTGCACTTAGCTCTGAGCCGACGCCATTTCCACTGTTCACCGTGCTGGGCAAAAGCTTGACCTTGAAGGGCTATCTCTACGCAGAAATTGTGGCCGACCTTGAAGCCTTGGAAAGAGCGAAGGCTTTTATTCTACAAGGGCTGGAGTCTGGTGCGTTGCGCCCGATCATCGCCAAGACATTCGCGCTTAACGACATCCAGAATGCCCACCGTTTCCTTGAAGCCAATCAACAAATCGGCAAAATCGTAGTAACTGTCTGACCGGCATTTATGGGGCTGAGAGCGTAATTCTCGGCCCCGCTTCAACCCGATCCAGATGACCGCTTCTGGCGTCGGTCTAAGGTTTCGCCAAATGACTGCTCTGGGTCGATAGCTGCCGGTCGCGAACGACCGCTATCGACCCAAAGCGGCCGTAACGCAGCTCCAAGTCAGGGCTTGAACGGATCAATCCAGCTAGGCCGAAGTCCTGCCTCGTATTCTTTGCGTACGTAGGCGAGCGACTCTGCGCATCCCATTTTCGCCTCGATAGCGCCTATGCATCCCCAGCAATCTCCGCCGCAATTGCCTGATAGCGGATCTGCTGGGTTGTCGAGTAAGCGTCTGCAGATCGTGCAGTATTCCGGCTTATTGCTGTTCGTCATAATCCCACTTTCCAAACGTCCGATCTTGGCCGATTGCTGCCCACCAGAAATGGGTGGTGTCCCCCAAAGACCAACTCTGTCTCCCGCGCCGCCCCCGGACGCGCCCTCCAATACCATCAACCCTTCCGCCCCACCCCAAGACAAAACATCTTCCGATAATCAGAAGGCGACGTCCCCAGATGCGCACCGAAATGCTGCCTCAACGACAACGACGTCCCAAACCCCACCTCCCCCGCGATGCACTCAATAGGCAACTCAGTCGTTTCCAGCAACGCCTGCGCTCTGGCCACCCGTTCAGCGGTCAACCATTTCGACACAGTTGTACCAGTCGCCTCCTTGAACCGACGGGTAAAAGTCCGTCTGCTCATTTTTGCCATGTCTGCCAGAACGTCGAGGGACAGGTCGCTGGACAGGTTCATTCGGGCCCACGTCAGGACGTCGGAGAGGTGAGTCTCGCCAGATAATTGCGGCACCGGGTGTTCAACATACTGCGCCTGGCCTCCGGGCCTGTGGGGTGGCGTCACGAGCATTTTCGCGGTGCGATTCGCCACGTCTGCGCCGAGTCGCTCGCGTACCAGGTGCAGGCAGCAATCGATTGCCGCGACCGTTCCGGCGGACGTCACGATGTTATCGGCGCTGACATAGAGCACTTCGGGCTTGAATCGAACCTTGGGAAAACGTTGCGCAAACTGGTCACGGACGGCCCAGTGGGTGGTTGCTTCCTTTCCATCGAGCAGCCCGGCATCGCCGAGGACGAACGCACCCAAACACAATCCCACGATGAGCTTGCCTTGCGTATTGGCGAGCTGCAGCGCTTCTACGAGTTGGGGCGATGCAACAAGGGATTGATCGCCCCACGCGGGGATGATGATGACGTCGGAAGTTTCCATCAGCTCCAGGCCGAGGCTTACCGACAGTCCAATGTCCTGGTCGGCACTGATTACTCCGGGCACTTCTGCGCAGTAATTGATTTCATACCGAGGCCCATCGGGCGCGGGTTGGGCGGTTCCCAATACCATTCCTGGCACGGAAAGATGGAAAAGGCTGACGCCTTCGAAAGCTAGAACAGCAACGCGTATGGGGAGCATGAGGAGGCCTCGATTCGCCCTGTGGGGCCCAAGCCGAACCACGTCGAGCAGTTGGCCCGATTATAGCGAAATATGTCATTCGGGCCACTGTTGGCTCGCGAGACATTCGGCAAGAATGGATGCCTCGATGTAAACAACAGGATCAATTCTTATGAAACTCACAACTTTACCGCTTGCCGTCAGCATGGCTTGTGCCGTAGCCGCTGCCCCCGCGTTCGCCAGTTCGAATGCTCCCAAAGCGCCGGACGCCTCTCACAAGTTGGATTTGCAGCAGGTTCGTAACGCCACGGTGAAAATCACCTACGGTGACACCACTTTCCTGGTTGATCCGATGCTGGCAAAAAAAGGCGCTTATCCGGGTTTTGAAAACACCTATCGAAGCAACCTGCGCAACCCCTTGGTTGATCTGACGGAATCACCGGAGAAAGTTATCGCCGGAGTCGATGCCGTCATCGTCACCCATACGCACCTGGATCACTGGGGACGATGCCGCGCAGAAAGCGCTGCCTAAAGACATTCCGCTGTTCGCCCAACATGAAGAAGATGCTCAACTGATTCGTTCCCAGGGTTTCAAGAACGTACGCGTGCTGACGGATGAAGCCGAATTCGGCGGCGTGAAGATCACCAAGACCGGCGGCCAGCATGGCACTGACGAAATGTATGCCGTGCCAGCGCTCGCAAAACCGCTAGGCGAAGCCATGGGCGTGGTTTTCCAAGCACCGGGTTACAAGACGCTCTACCTTGCGGGTGACACGATCTGGCGTAAAGAGGTCGACCAAGCCATCAGCCAGTACCGCCCGGAAGTTATCGTGCTCAACGCCGGGAAGGCAAAAATGGCGGGATTCGACGGCTCGATCATCATGGGTGAGGAAGATGTGCTTCGCGCCTCGAAAGCCGCGAAAAACGCACAGATTGTCGCGGTGCACATGGACGCGATCAACCATATGTCCCTGAATCGTGAAGAATTGCGCGCTTACGTCAAGAAGCAAGGGATTGAGGGGCGTGTGGACATTCCGGAAGATGGGGCTTCGCTGGAGTTCTAAATGGAAAGGGACAGGTTTCTTTGGCAAATAAATCTGTCCCTTTTTCGCTCCGTCCCTTTTTCGCTCCAATTTTGCAGGAACATCCGTTTCTGGGCGATTACGGTGGAAACGTGGAACGCAGTCATATAGAAAAAAGATTCGTAACGCTAAGGCCGCGACCGACGGCCCCATCAACTCCCCCCTACCGTGCATGATGAAGTCTGTTGTCGTTCACACCACCTGCTCGCAGCTTATTTGGTCAGCACATCGCCGCGCCGAAACTTCACTATTTGTCCTTGCGGGTCATAGGCGAACCGACTAAACAGCGGGCTGTCCGTGTATTGATGTAAAGGGATGGAAACAATCGCAAGGTTTTCGTCAATCTTCCAGGCTTTTTTCAGGGCGAAATAAGCATTCAAGCTCTTGATAAACTTGTAAAGCGGCGACCCTTGGTCAAGATTGGCTATCTCCTCTTCCTCCTCCTTGAATAACTCTATCTTTTTATTTTTTGCTTTTATATCATATTTACCTGCCACCACTTTTGGCCTAAAAACCTTTGCTGTTCCCTTTCCGTACACAGCCTGCGCCGTTATATTTTCAGGATAGTTCTTCGGATGATTCGAAAAATATTCGTGATTCGGCGTGTAACGTTTGATGATCACGCAATATCCGGCAATTCGGCAGCCAATTACCCGGGCTTTTCGAGTTTGCAGGGTAAGCTCTGTCTCTTCATCAGCCTCGTCCACCGAGACAATTTCCGCGATAGCCCTACCGACCTGCTTGGCCAAAGAATCCTCGTGCGGCATTGAAGTTTCAGCGCCGGCTGAATAACACGCATCAACACAGACTTTAGAAATGATGAATTTGTAACGTGTAGCCAAATAGCCAATCGCGTTACCCATCGTTTTGGCCGGAACTTCCGGATTTAACGACGCCACATCACAGTGTGTACCGACGTATATACCCAGACGCCGACCTTCTACGCCTTCTCCAATAACGCTGTACATCAAATACGCAAGAGTAAGCGCATCATTTACGTCAATATCGTTTACTTCGCATAAAAAAAATTTTGCTTTGCCGCTCCCCTGATATTTCTCTCTCATGGACAAATCGCTGGCAATCATCTCGCTGTCGGTGTGGTTCTTTTTAAATGTCACAACCAAGATAACGTCGTACTTACCACCCACGAGCACTCTACTTTCCATGTCATTTGCCTCCAGAGCAAAACGATTGCCACCCGAAGATGTGTTACACGAAGGTCAACGATAGACGGCTTTTACTGTTCCGGCCCAAACGTTCGCGGCACGCCCTTATAGATCTCCAGAGCGACAGTGTTAAGCCCTGCTATGAGCGTACCGGGCAGCTCTGATCTGAACTGCCTGAGCAGCCTCAGAATTTGTATAAATCTGTCCCTTTTTCGTCAATGCCATTAACACTCAAACCCGCACCGAAAACCGCTCCGCCGCCCGCCTCTCGAACATCGCCTGTTCCGTCTCCCGCGTCGCCCGCTCGCCCTTGTATGCCAGCTGATTGAAAAACAACCCGTCGGAATATTCCTGTATGGACACCGACCCACGGTCTTTCAGCAGCGGGGCCAGATCGATTGTTTTGGCGAAGTTTTCCTTGGTCAGGCTGTAGAGGCCCAGGTAGCTGCCGGACCATGGCGAGTCGGCGTCGACCAGGTCGATGGAGGCGTCGCGGACTGCGATGGCGGCGGCTTTCAGGTCCTTGGAGTCGTTGAGCAGATCGGTCAGCCGTTGGATATCGGAGTTGCTGAGCTTGCCGGCGGTGTTGAGCACCTTCAGGCTGCCGTCGGCTTCGACAGTGAAGCCGTATTTCTTGCCGGCCAAGTCCGGGTGGGTCGCTGAGAGTGCGGATTGAAACTCCTCGAACGAGGACTTCAGCGTACTGGTTGCCCCTTTGAGGGTCTCGGCGTATCGAGGAAAGTCCGGTGATTGCGAGCGCCCGATCCAGGTCTCGATCGCCACAGGCATCGGCATCGTTGCCTGGGCTTCTTCGCTGGGATGGAAGATGGCCGCTGGGCTGGCGTTTGCCAGGAGTTCTTTCGCAGCGTCTGTCGGCGCCTTGGTCACGAGCGCCTGTTCGGAGCGCGTGAGGTTGGTATTGGCCGGCGGGATGTAAGCGGAACTGACGGTGAGTACCATTTTTCATCTGTCCATGATGGGCGGGTTCGTTCAGGTTATCGGCGGTGCTGGATCCAACTTTAGAGATCGCTCCATGTCGCCAGCTTCGTAGCTTCTGGAGGGGGTGCGTTCCGCAGCCTGGGCTGATGATTGAATCCGTGGAAAGAATGCCACAGCTAATTGTTACCAAAGTATTTCAGCGGCATTTCATCAACTTTTCTGAACGGCAGTCGATGGACTTACAGATTCCAGGGAGCAGTTCAGAAATGAGAAACAATCAGCCGGTCACGCAACGTGAGATTTCGCTCGCACCTCAGCAGAAGCTGATTTCCACCACGGATACGCGAGGCGTCATCACGTATTGCAATGACGCCTTCGTCGAGATCAGCGGATTCGACAAGGTGGACCTGATCGGCGCACCACAGAATATCGTTCGTCATCCGGATGTGCCGCCCGCCGTGTTTGCGCATATGTGGGCCGCGCTCAAGCAAGGCAAACCGTGGATGGGGATCGTCAAGAACCGCTCGAAAAACGGCGACCATTATTGGGTCAATGCCTACGTCACGCCTGTTTACGAAGGGAGCCAGGTCGTCGGTTACGAGTCGGTCCGAGTCAAGCCGACGGCCAGCCAGATCCGCCGCGCCGAAGCGCTCTACAAACGCATCAGGCTCGGCAAGGCAGCTGTCCCGGGTGTTGATCGGTGGTACCCCTTCCTGCTCAGTTGGGTACCGGTCCTGTTGATGGGTTTATTGGGCACAGTGGGCGGCGCCTTTCTGAATACCGCCATGGCGATGCTGCTTGCTGTCGGAATATCGATTCCGGTCGGGTTGATCATCTCGCGCCAGCAGAACAAAGGCGCGCTGCGTCTGCTGGAAATGGCCGAGGCTTCCACCTCGGATGCGTTGCTGGCGAAAATGTACAGCGACGAGCGCGGCCTTCAGGCTCGCCTTGAAACAGCTTTCGAGAGCCAGGCATCCCGGCTCAAGACGTGCCTCACTCGCCTGCAGGACACCGCCGAGCAACTGACCGGTTTGGCCGGCAGGTCCGACGGCCTGGCCGCCGACAGTTCACGCGGGCTTGATCGCCAACGCGTCGAGACTGAGCAAGTGTCGGCCGCGGTGAATGAGATGTCGGCGACCACCCAAGAGGTCGCCAGTCATGTCCAGCGCACGGCTGACGCTACCCAGGAAGCCAACGTGCTGACCGGGCGTGGACGCGACGTAGCCCGAGACACTCGCCAGGCGATTCAGCGTCTCTCCGAGGTCGTGGGCGAAACAGGGCTGACGGTTGCGCAGCTGGCCAAGGACAGCAACGAAATCGGGACGGTGGTCGATGTCATCAAAGGCATTGCCGACCAGACCAACCTGCTGGCGTTGAACGCCGCCATCGAAGCCGCGCGCGCCGGAGACATGGGCAGAGGGTTCGCGGTGGTTGCCGATGAAGTGCGCCAGCTGGCGCAGCGCACGACTCAGTCCACCACTCAGATTCATAGCCTGATTTCCAAGTTGCAGGTCTCCTCCAACAACGCCGTGAAAACCATGGAAAGCGGCCACCGACAAGCTGAGGAAGGCGTCGCCTGGGTGCTTGAGGCAGACAAAGCACTGATCGGTATCAGCGAAGCCGTGGCACACATCACCGACATGACGACCCAGATTGCCGCTGCGACAGAAGAGCAAACTGCGGTGGCCGACGAAATCAGCCGCAATATCACCACTATCGCGAACCTGGCAGACCAGACCTCCGAACAGGCCAGGCACTCCGCGGAGTTGAGCAAGGAACTGACGCGAACAGCCATGACTCAGTACTCGTTGGTGGAGCGATTTAATCGCTAGTCAATCAACCGAATTGAATTCGCTTTGCCGAAGCTGGTGTTGCGCCACTACGGATTTGATGGCCGGGTACCGGGTCAACCAGACCTGGATCTGCAGGTGAATTGCTAACAATTTTGGCGGCCGTTATTATTCGACTATTACCAACTCGGCGAGTTTGGAGGGGACGCATATGGTATTCGCAAGTACAGTTTCTAAAGAAACCCGTCTAGTCCTGGAACAGGTTTGCGCCTATTCCAGAACGAGACTAATTGGTTATGCTACCAAGCGATTCGATAACGAAATGAGATTTGGTAATCAAACTCTTCGGGGACGATCAGGTGACTGAAGAAGGGTTGAAGAATCGGAATCCATTCTTCCAACACATCAAAGCCACCGTCATAGATGTTTGGTTCGTTCTCCAGGCCCAGTGCGGCGATTGCTGACATATCCTCCCGTAAGTCTTCCGAATACTCTTTACCTTCACCCAGCTCGGTTTCCGGATGATACCAATCCATCCTTAACTTTAAACCCATTGGACCATCGCCATATTTGGAAGCTACCTTCTAGCGCAAGGATGATTACCAGCTGTCTCGATAATCGAAGGCTACTTGATAGTCATAACGATCCCAATCAATTGGATGTTGAAAATAGGGCCGCAGAATTTCTACCCATTCCAAGGGAACATTGAATCCACCGTTATTTATATTATTCTCGAAAGGAATGCCCAAAGCGTCGATGACAGCACCGTCATCACCGAGGTCGCCTGAGTACTCCTCCCCCTCGAAAGATTCGATTTGTTTGCCATACCACTCGAGTCTCAGTTTGAGTCCCATTTGACCTCCAAACAAATTTCCTCCTGGTAGCGAACTCGCTCGGCTATCGCTTTCAGCGCATCTGTCTCGGGCCATTAGCTGCTAGCGGTAAGAAAAAACGTTAAGTTTTTTGGCAACTTTATCGAGCAAGCCTCTTCCAATTCTTGGAGTTGAAGCGCAGTCAATGCGTAATCGTATACATACTGCTCCTTTCTTACCCAGTTCATTATTTTCGCTAAATCTTCGCTTTCAATACAGAGCACTACTTCATAAGAAGCAAAATCATCCCCGTCAATCACACCCATTATCTTATGCTTCATGGTTCAATCCACCTTTCTGGGTTGGCTGGTTTCTTTTGGGCGCCCGTAACATGATCAAACTCGCCCAAGTGTTTTCCACGCTTGTTATATTTCTCCACTGCGCCGTGTTGAAAATCCCATTCATAAATAAATTTGTTTTTGTCCTTCCAGCGCGGACGCAATCCTCCGCCTTTCATACGCGTCTTAGGTGGGGCCCATTTTGCACTTGGAAATGCCGGAAGGAAGTCCGGTTTTGGGAAGTAGACATGATGTGCGGTGCTCAAAACCACATAAACCGGCCGAACCCCCGAATCCACCGGAAACACCAGAATGAAATCCTTGTACTCCGGCGGATAGATCGGGTTGACGATGATGCTGTCCGCCACGGGCGTCGGCGGATAAATCCAGATGTGTGGCGTCTGAGGGGCGGCTTCCAAGGCCGGGATGCCGAGGGTGTCGGAGGGGTCGATGGCTGGGGTCCAGATCAGTTCGATGCCGTCGCCAAGGTCGGCGACGTATTGGTCGGCACGCGGCGTCAGCTGGATGACGTCGACCATTTCCCAGTCACGGTTCTGGCCGGTGTAGAACCCATAGCCCTTGAGGCTGCCATCGGCCTGCTGCTCGATGCTCAGGCGCATGCGGCTGCGGGCCTGTTTGAGATTGCGCAGTTGGTCTTCGCTGTAGAGTGCGCTGTCGCCGAGGCTGGAGGGCCAGAGCAAGGCCACGATGCCGGTCAACAGCGCCGCGCCGACCGTGCCGCCGACGGCTCCGGCGCTTGATACTGCGGACCCGCCCAGCGCGAGTCTGCCCATTGCGGCGGGTATCGCGCTTGAGCCGATCTGCTTCAGGGGAAGGGTTCCCGACGCGTCGGGGCTCCTGGCGCCAAGCCACATCAGATCGCCGTACTGCTTGATCAGGTCCGGCGGAACAAAGCCGTTGGGGTTGTTGTAGTCAATGATTCCGTTGGGCAGCGCGCAGCTTTTGGCGAACACCGACCCGGTGATGACGAGAGGCGTCCTTTCAACCTTGGCCCAACGTTGTTTTTCGTAAGCAGCCTGTCGGGCAAGCATGGCTTTGTGGCCACGCTGGAGTGCTTCGTACTCGGCCACCTCGCTGGAGGTCATGTCTCGATAGGAAACGCGGTGCCCTTCTCCAGAAGGTGGATTGCGAATTTTGGGCAGGTCTTTGGGGCGTGTGGTCACGAGTCGCGAATCTCATCCTGAAAATCCAGGACGGACGCTAACGCAAGGGGTAAGCGCGGCGATGTAGGACGCGTCTTGGATTGGCTACTCCGTTTTCCTCAAACGCCAGAGGGCCGGGGTCGAAATAATTAGCGGAACCGCACAAAGCTGCTTATGAGTCTTTCCCAACAGTTTGCGAGTTCACTATCCTACGCATCCAACCCAAACGGACTTTGCCTAGATGCATCTGCGTTCAAGCTTGTTGTGCCTGTGCCTTTTCAGCAGCCTTGGCCAGGCCGCTGTCGACTGTTCTGCCCTGACGGAAAAGCTCTCGGGAACGGTCCCTGAATTTCATCCGTCAGTGCAAGGCAAGGTCATTGGCACCGGGCGCCTGCATTTCCACGAAGCGCCGGATGCGGCTTGCGCCAACAAGAAGATTTTCGTGATACCCGGCGACTCCCTCACCGTTTACGCCAGTCTTGAAGACGAGTCCTGGCTGGAAGTGAACTACATCGCCAAGGATGGCGAGGACTACACCGGTTGGGTGAAGGCAGACCGGGTACAGATTGGCGAACCTTATGGAGCTCCACCGGATACCGATGATGCGCCAGAGGCTGATGCCCAATAATCGGTCAGGTTGCTGTCGACCAATCATTCAGCCGACTCGGCGGTTGTTCCACCTCGTTCAAATCCACCGCTGCTTTGGGCTGGCGGCTTTCAGGAGATGTGCATTTGATTGGATATCGGTTCGAGCGCACCGCGCGGGGTGACTTGCACATCCACTCGCTCAACCGGGTGCAGAGCGTATTCGTGTTGTTTACCAGTGCGCTGGCCTTGATCTTTCCCGTGGGAGCCGTGCTGGCGATTGCCACTGCAGACTCGTCGCTGGTGGGCCTGGACCCACTGACCTTGCTGTTGATGGTGCTCGGGCTGCTGTTGATTCCTGCCCTGGGCCTGGCGCTGCTGGTCTACACCGGCACCCGCGAAACCCTGCTGCTGTCGCGCGTCGACGCTGAAGGCAAGCGTCGCACCCGAAACTTTTTTGGACGCCGTGAGCGGGTGCGATCGGTGTTCAGGATCGACGCCGTCAAATACCTCGAACTTCGCCGCCACCCGGAGGCCGAGCCAGCCCGCACCCAGCTATGGCTGGTGCTGCGCGATGGCACCGAACACCGCCTGACGAGCACAACGTTCCGGTAGTGCCTGGAAGCAAACGCACTGACCTGTGGCTGCGTGAGCTGGCCGACTACCTGCAAGTGACAGTGCCCAGCGAGGTCATGATCGGTTCGACGGCCGTTGCGAAGGCAGCCTACCGGCCTGCTCCAACCCCGGCGAAGATCGCCAGGCAGCGCAAAGCAAAGGCGCCGACGCCTGCGGCTGAGACGACCGAGCAACTGGGCACCCCCGTCCGCGCCCTGCTCGCCCTGCTTGGCGCCTTCCTGGCTGTGTATGAGCTGACCCGTATCATCACGTTGGTGCCTTCGCTGTTTACCGGACGGCTGCGCATTGGCATCAGTCGCCCGACGACCTTCTACTGGGCCGAGGAGCCGATGACCTTTTCCTTTCACATGCTTATCGGCGTCGCCGAGCTGCTGGTCATTGGGGTCATCGCCTGGGGTTGTTTGCGCGTGGCGATCGAGGGGCGGATGAAGTCCGATCGTTGAGGGCGGTTGATTCCACTCGGTTGCGTAGCGGCAGCAAAAAGCTTGGGGCCGCTACGCGACCCAGCGGGAGCAAGCTCCCTCGCCACGGGGGCTGAGGTGGATTGATTATTTCTGAGCACCAGAAAAACCTGTGGGAGCGAGCCTGCTCGCGAAAGCGCTCGTATGCTCGACACATTGCTGACTGCCACACCGCCATCGCGAGCAGGGCTAACGGTCCGCGCTATTCATCAACAAGCCGAAAACCGAATTCCCGCCGTAACACCGCCACGACCTGCTCGACAGATGGCCCCTGTATCGGCGGAGGATCAGGACGCTCGCAAAATTCCCGCCAGACAAAGAGCGTCAATTCCGCACCATCGGTCTGAGGCAAACTGCTGTCGATCGAGCCGAAAGTCTGCAGCAGCCGGTACCTGTCGTCGTCCCAGAACAGCGCTTCGACCCAGTGATAAACCGGAATGAAATGGAAGTGGATGGAGTAACCAGCGTCATGACCAAAACGGCCGATGTACAGTCGTCTTGGTTGCAGGCAGGTTTCGATGGCGTGCTGGATTCGCGCTTGCAATACACCCAACTCCGCCAGCGCTTCAGCCGACAGCGATGCCAAGGCATTCGTCATCTGTTTTGCGCTGAGCATCAGGTAGCCGGGCAGTGCACTGTCCACGCGGTGATTGATGAGCCAATGCTCTGATTCATGAACGACAAAGCGAGGCGATATTTCCATCGGATGACCTTGATGAAGTTGGGGACGGCGGATCAAGGCAACTTACAACCCGCCTCCACTGGACGCAGGCGCTCCCGCCAGGAAATCCGCTATCAACGATACGACCTCCTGTTGAATCACCCCGCGATCACGCCCGTTTTCGCCGTCCCGGCAAATGATGCCATCGCCTGGCACTTCTTCTTCGAGCATTGCCTGCGCGCCAGGTTTGCAAATCGACATGAAACTGAAATGGCTGGCGTCGCTGATTTCCACATAACGAGTGGATGCCGGCGGCAGGCGCCTGGCGAGGTCGGCGGACTCCAACTCGGCGGGAAGTTCGCGTGAGGGCACGCCGGCAGCAATCACCAGGGCGGGCACCGGCAGCGCGGAGAGGCTTTCATCGGTCAGGCCTCGCGACAGGCCCAGATCGAGAGTGATCATGGCCGTGACGCGTTTGTCGCGCCAGTCGGCGGCCAGCGCGGCTTTCGAGTCCGGACTACTCGCCGGATTCATCTGCCCGTAGACGGTGCAGCTGGCTAGCTGCGGATGGGTTTTGCAATCATCGGCGAAGCGGTCCGGATCAAAACGGGCGCCGGCAATTTCCAGGGCGGTCCAGCCACCGAGTGAATGGCCCACGACTGCGACGCGATGATTGGCAACCTGGCCGAATTTTTCCGGTTGGGTCGTGACCTCATCGATGGTTCGGCGCAGATCAACGGAGCGCTGCCATAACTGCGCCGCTGCTTGCGGACTGCGGTCATGGGTGGTGGTGCCAGGATGATTGACGGCCGCGACGATGTACCCCTTACGGGCCAAGGCACTGGCAAGCCAGACCTGATTGCTCCAGTTGCCCCTGTATCCATGAGAAAGCACCACCAAGGGATGATCACCGGCAGACGGCGGCGCGTCACGAACGGCAGATGCGCCGACAAATACCGCGTTATCGGCGATCAATTGCGGGGGTGCGGCAGTTGCGCCGGGGTACCAGACGACCATTTCCAACGGCCGGTCATCCTGCGGATTCGACACTGTCGAAGAGCGAAAGCCGACAGGGTTTTCGTCAGCAAATACGGAGGCGGCCAGGCAAGCCAGAAACAGAGCCGCAAAAGCATTGTTCAATGTCGTCTTCCTTGATCAGACAAACAGTTGAGTTGCGCGGGGCATTAAAGCCTAATTCCGTATCGCCGTGCCTGATTTTCACTTTCAAAGAACTCAGCCCACCACTCAGCCTCTCCACGGCGCAATAACGCCCTCGACCAAGGCAAAAGCCCGGCTCACAAAACCATTGAAGCGCGCCGCATCACGCCGTATCCCGGCCTGTTGCCCGCCAATCAGGCACAGATGGGCCATCTGCCCGATGACCTCCGCCTGACCGGGCGCCGGGGCCAAGCGGCGACACGCCTGTATCGCAAAGGCCAATCGTCTTGCGTCGACACGCTGCTGGAACTCGGCAACCAACGGATCATGCAGCGACCAGGCGCGGATGGACACTTCCCGCCCAGGTTGTTTCTGCGCGGCGATTTCCAGGTAGCGCTGCAACGTCTCTCGCGCGCTCCGACCCTGGCCCGCATAAGCAAGCATGCGCCCCGTGTAGCCCTCTTCCCAGGCAGCCAGCAAAGCGCGGACAAAGTCTTCGCGATTGCGAAAATGGTGATAGAACGAGCCACGGGTCACATTCAATCGACGCGCCAGGCTTTCGGCCGAGACGCCTGCGTGGCCTGCCTGGTCGAGGGCCTCGAAGCCTGCCGCGATCCAACGGTGACGAGTCAGTTTTTCCATGGTTACTTCGCTCCCTCTCAATGCACCGTACAGACTGTGTAGGGTGCCAAACCGATCGATACGCTGCGAACACCTGCATAGAAGGCCGTTGCGTTTTGCACGCCAGCATTTTCATGGAGTTCGCCTTGAAGCAAATCGCCCTGATCGCTTTCGACCAGTTCACCGACATCGACCTGTTCCTGATGTGGGACATCTTAGGCCGCAATACGCAAGACTGGCACGTAAGAATTCTGGCCTCCAGCCCTGTCGTGACATCGGCGCACGGCTTGGCGGTTTCGGTGCACGGTCCTCTGTGCGAGGCCAATGGCGCGGACGCGGTATTGTTCGTCAGTGGCAAACAAGGCATACCTGCCGCGCTTGCAGCTGCGGACTTCCTACCGTCGTTTGAACTCGATGCCCGACGCCAGCGAATCGGCTCGATCTGCGCCGGGGCCTTTATTCTCCAGCGTCTTGGGCTGCTGCCCGACGGCCGGGCAACCACCCACCCGGAGGCTCGATCAGGCCTGCTGGCCCTGGGAATCGAGCCCGTGGATCAGCCGCTGGTCTGCCACGGGAATGTCGCCACGGCAGGCGGATGCCTTGCCGCGCTTTACCTGGTGGGATGGCTGGTTGAATCCTGGTTCGATGTCGAGAAGCGCCGCGCAACCCTGCTCCCCGTCCTGCCGGCCGGGCAGCAAGCACTCTTCGATATCCTGATCGGGTTCAGCATCCGACAAGGTCAGATCCAGAGAATTGGGTCCAGGCCAGGCGCTTAAACAGCAATCTCAACCGGCCTTGTTCCACTCACCAACCATCGCCTCATAAACCTCCTGGCAAGCAAACTCCGCAGAAACCTGCGCGTCGGCAAACACCTGTTCGCCAGTCGTGGTCAGACAGGCGTAGCCCACGCGCGCATCTCGAGGATCGCTTTGTCGGGAAACCAAGCCTATTTTTTCAAGCGACAGCAGGGACTTGGTCACCGCCGACGCAGTCAGGCCCATGCAATCGGCCAGGTCAGCGCGTCGAAGCCGGGAGTTGTGGGCATGCTTGAGGTGGTAAAGAATCATGAAGTCGCTGAAGCTCAGGCCATGCACCGCGGAAAGCTTGGCATCGACCCGCCGCGCGGCTGAGGTGTAGGCGCGTGACAAGCGGATACAGCGATCAAGCATCGATCCGTTCGCGGTCGGTTCAGTAGGTGAATTTACAGACATTGCAAAACGCTCCAGCACTAGGGGAAAGACATCAGATCGACCCGGCTTCCAGTTACCAGGTGAACGTGGATTTGCCTGCACCCAGAGGACCGAACGGCAACCCGTACCAATTCAGGGCAGCCCTACCTTCCAGATACTTGACCGCTACAGCATCTAGAAACCAGATCCAAGCGTCAAGCGTCTTTTTCCGCACGCTCCCGACATGCGTCCCCGAACGCCCGGAAAATCGTCCGATAATCCGCGTTATCCATAACCTCCCACTCCGGATGCCATTGCACCCCCAACGCAAACGCCCGGCTGCCCTCCACCGAAAGGCCCTCCACCAACCCATCCTCGGCCACGGCCTCGACGCGCAAGCCCTGCCCCACCCTTGCGATGCCCTGGCCGTGGACTGAGTTGACCTCGATCACGTCCTTGAGGCCCAGCCGCGCCAGTACGCCACCGGGTCGCACCGTCAAGGCGTGGTTGCGGGCGTACTGTTCCTGGACCGGTTCATTGCTCGGCGGTTCATGTTCGGCGCCCGGGCCGTCGAGTTGTTGATGGAGCGAGCCGCCAAAGGCGACGTTCATTTCCTGGAAGCCGCGGCAGATGCCGAGCACCGGCAGGCCGGCCTCGACGGCGGCGCGCCAGAGCGGCAGCGCCAAATTGTCGCGGGCCGGGTCGTGCTCGGTGCCCGGCGGGCTCGGTGGGCCGTCGTAGTGATGGGGTTCGATATTGGACGGCGATCCGGTGAAGAGCAGGCCGTCCAGGCCGGCGATGATGTGGGCCGGATCGAGCAGCGCCGGAAACACCGGCAGGATCACCGGCAACGCGTCGGCGGCGGTGGCCACGGCCTGGGCATATTTGTCGTTGCTGAGCTGGACGGTGTGTGGGCCGACTTTGCCTGAGCAGGCGATGATTCCGATCATGGGTGGACGAGACATGGGATCCCTCTTTTTCGAGCCTCAGACGTTTAAGAATCCGATTGCCGCGCGGGTCCGGTTGTTCCATTTCGATGACGACCGCCACGGATCGAATCCCAGGGCTGAACGAAGCTCGCGACACAACGGTCGGAACAGCAATCCCCGACCAAGAAAACTCACCCCATGCCCATACGATCCGCCGCCCTCGTAACGCTGTTCGCCCTGTCTGCCAGCACCCTTGCAGTGGCGCAGGAACCGCTACGCCTGGAAGGCCTGAAACGCTGCGGCGACTTGCTGGAAAACCAGCGCCAGGAATGGTGCCTGACCGCGCGTGGGCTGGGTGACGCAACACCGCAACTGAAACTGGGCGAGAAAATGATTCCGGCCGGCAGCGTTGAGCGTGACGGGAACAACCTGCGCCTGCGCTTGAACAACGCCGACTACCAGAGCGGCCCGCTCTGGCTGGAGGACGGCCCGCGGGCCAGCAACGCCGCCTGGCTGACGTTACGCACCAGCCACGTGGTCGCCGCCGGGCCGAACGAAGTGGCGAAGAACATGGACGGCCTGACCACCTATGTGGATCTGGTGAGCGTGCTCATCGAGGAAAGTCACGACGGTCGCCAGGAGGCTGAACGTCTTGCCGCCAAATACGGGGCGACGGTGGTCGGCAGCATCGCCCCGCTGAACGTTTATCAGCTGCGCCTGCCGGCCAAGGACCTGGTCGAGCGCGATGCGTTGGTGCTGCGCCTGGGCGGCGAGACCAATGTCGATGCGGTGGTGATAGAGGAGTCCGCCGCCGAAGAGACCGAGCAAGCGCCCGCCCAGCCAGAAGAGCCGAAGAAGCCGGCCAAGGACTCCGATGAATGGGCGGCGAATCGCTTCCTCGATGCGGTGCACTATTACCAGCGGCGCATCCCTGGGCAGCAGGCGCCGATCCGACCGCAACCGGTGCGCATCGGCCTGATCGAGCGCGACGTGGATTTCGACACGGCGGATTTCGCCGATTACCTCGGCGCCTGCTCAATGCCGCGAACCTGCGTCTATGCCCGCGATGCGGACAAGCCGGACGACCACGGCACGACGGTCGCCGGCATCCTCGCCGCGCGCTGGAACGATGGCGGCAACAGCGGGTTCCTAAGGGGCCTGGACAAGGCCAGCGGCGGCTTCGAGGTGATTGTCGAGCGCAATTCCGACGCCGGGATCACCGCCAACATCGCCGCTTCGGTGAACCTCGTCGAGGACGGCGTGCGGGTGCTCAACTGGAGCTGGGGCATTCATCGCGTTGGCGCGAAAAACGTCAAGGGTGACGAGGTCGATTCGTTGCTGCGCTCGGGCATTGCCATGAGCGGCTACGAGGAGTTGCTGGAGGAGTTTTTCCTGTGGCTGCGCAAGGTACATCCTGACGTGGTGGTGGTGAATTCCGCCGGCAACGGCTCGTCATACTCGGGCACTGATGAATACCGCCTGCCCTCCTCGTTCATCACCGAACAATTACTGGTGGTCGGCGGGCATCAGCGCAGCGAACGCGCCGGGGTTGCGGTCGATGATCCGGCCTACGCAGTCAAGCGCGACTCCTCGAACGTCGACATGCGCGTCGACATCACCGCCGCCGCGTGCACCCACGCCTCGACGGTCAATGCCGGCGAAGACGGCGCGGTACATTGCGGCACGTCCTACGCCACGCCAATGGTTACCGGCCTGCTGGCGGCGATGCTGTCGATCAATCCGCAGCTTCATCCCGAGCAACTGCGCATGCTTCTGCGCCGTAGCGCCATGACCATCGGCGATAATCACGACTTCGAACAAATGGATGGCGAAGACCTCACCGCGCCTATCCTGCCATCGGAGCGCAACTACCAGCTCAACGACAAGGACGTAGGCCGCTCGGCGCGGCTGGACATGCAAAAGGCCCTGGATCTGTCGGTACAGAGTCGCGATCGGGTGCGTTGATTCGTAGGGTCACAGGCCCCAAGGCGGCGCCGGGCTGAACCTCGCCTCGATCCACTGCTTGAAAGCGACCACCACGGCACTCGGAAACTTGGCCGACGGCCTGACCAGATAAACCCCGCCGGCGGTGTCCAGGTGCCAATCGGGGAGTACATGCAAGAGCCTGCCAGCGGCGATCTCACGACTCATCAACCAGTCGCCGGCGCCGAGTATCCCGGCGTCGGCGCAGGCCGCCGCCAGCAGTGACTCACTGTCGTTGGCGGTGAGGTTGCCTTTCGGGGTGACTGTCTGCAGTTCGTTGCCACGATGGAGCCGCCATTGAGGAAAAGACGCCAGGCCGCTGAAGCGCAGGCAGTTATGGCTGGCCAGGTCCTGCGGCGTCCGGGGCATGCCATGTTTTTCGAGATAGGTCGGTGAGGCGCAGAGGATGCGCCGGTGATCGCTCAGTTTCTTGGCGATCAGCCGGTTGTCATCCAGTTCGCCAATCCGGATCGCCGCGTCAAAACCTTCATCGATGATGTCGACCAGGCGCTCGCTGTAATCCGCGATGATCGAAACCTGCGGATATGCCTCAAGAAACCCCGGCAATATCGGGCCGAGCCAACGCCTGCCCATGGCCGCGGGCAATGCCAGTCGCAACGTGCCGCGAACCTCGCTGGCGCCCTCGGCCGCTTGCGCCTGAGCTTCATTCATCAGCTCGATGGCCGAGCGCAGGCGCTGTTCCAGCTTGGCCCCGACTTCGGTAATCCGCACCTGCCGGGTGGAGCGCTCCACCAGCCGCACGCCCAGGCGCTTTTCCATCGCCGCGAGCCGTTTCGAGATGATGGTCGGGTGCCGTTGCAACAGCCGGCCGGCCGCCACGAATGAGCCCTGCGCGGCCACGGCCAGGAACGCAGCGATTTCGTCGCTGTGCTGGTTATTCAAGACATCAAGATTCATGGTTTCAGGATGATCGTCCCCGATGAACGCCCCGACTCCAGATCGGCATGGGCCGATGCTGCGTCAGCCAGCGCATAGCTTGCCCAGATTCGCGGCTGGATAACAGCCGAATCGATCGCGGCCAGGACATCCTGCACCCGCAACTGGTATTCCTCGATAGACGCGGTATGCGCGGCCAGCGAGGGACGGGTCAGGAACAGCGAACCCTTGGCATTGAGTGTCGCCAGTTCCACGGCTGCCGGCGCGCCCGATGAAGCGCCGAACGACACCAGCAGGCCTCGGGGTCGCAGGCTGTCCAGGGAGGCCTGGAAAGAGACCCGCCCGATCGGGTCGTAGACGACGTCGACTTTCTGCCCGCCGGTGATACGTGCGACATCGGAAGCCAGGCTGTCGGCGTCGAACACCAGGACCTCGTCGCAGCCCAATGCCTTGGCTTTTTCGACGCTGGCTTGCCTGGAGACCACGCCGATCACAAACGCGCCCAAGTGCTTGGCCCACGGCACCATGATCGCCCCCAGCCCGCCTGCCACTCCGTAAAGCAGAAGGGTGCTGCCCGGCCCGACGGGATAGGTGCTTTTCAGCAGGTACTGCGCCGTGATGCCCTTGAACATCAGCGCCGCCGCATCATCGAACGACAGCGCATCGGGAATCCTGACCAGGCGCTGGGCCGGATAAAGCCGAGCCGACGCATACGCGCCTATCGGGCCCATGGCGTAGGCGACGCGATCACCGACTTTTACGTTGCTGACATCGGCACCCACAGCCGCCACACGCCCAGCACCTTCAAGCCCAAGGCCGGAAGGCAAGGGAATCGGCACCGCGCCCTTGCGCTGGGTAACGTCGAGAAAATTCACCCCGATCGCTTCCTGCTCGAGCCAGACCTCGCCCGGCCCTGGCGACTGTTCGGGCACTGCTTGCAGCGTCAGTACATCGGGGCTGCCGAATTGGTTGAACCGGATCGCAGCTGCCATGTTCATTTCTCCCTCGGTTGGAAATCGACTTCACCAGACGGAGCCAGTGTGAGAAGCGATCCCGAAATGAACAAGACAGGCGGATTGCAGATCATTGCTGCACAACATGCAGCAATGACGCTTTGCTCCGGCTGCCTACTCTCCGGCAACCGCCTCGCGAACAAATGCCCCATAGCTGCGCAGCGGACGGCCGAGGATGGCCTGCAACCGGTCGACGGTGCCTTCGCTGGTCATGCCGAACTGCTGGATGCCGGCCATCATCAGGCGCATGTCATAAGCCAACCAGGCGGGACCGAACGAAGCCATCTGCGCTTCGAAGGCCGCCACATCGTCACCGCCGTAGGCAATCTCGCGCCCCAGCGCGGCGCTCCAGATCTTCGCCACCGACGCCCCGGTCAGCGCTTGCGGGCCGACCAGATCCAGGGTGATCCGCTCCAGCGGTGCAGAAGCCCTGTCACGGCGCAGCAACTCGGCCACGGCGACATCGGCGATATCGCGCGCATCGACCATCGAGACGCCCGCCGAGCCGATCGGCATCGGGTACACCGAGTAGTCCTGGATCGTTTGCTGGACCATGCGTTCGTTTTGCATGAAGTAGGCCGGGCGCAGGATCGTCGCGGCGATGCCGTGGCTTTCGATCATGCGTTCAACCGTGTGCTTGCCGGTGAAATGCGGGACGTTGGTGAACCGGTCGGCGTGGATCACCGAGAGGTAGACGACGCGCTCGATGCCTGCCTCTTGGGCGAGGTTCAGGGTGATCAGGGCTTGGGTGACCTCATCGGGCGTCACGGCGTTGAGCAGGAACAGCGTACGTACCGACGACAGCGCAGCGCGCAGCGACGGGACATCGGTGAGGTCCGCGACAACTTCCGTGACACCGGCCGCAAAGGCGCGTTTACCCGTTTGGCGCACCAGGGCTTTCACCTCGGCGCCCGCGTCGGCGAGGCCTTGCGTGACGAGTGAACCGATGGTGCCAGTGGCGCCGATGACGAGAATGCTCATGTGAATCTCCAGGAGTGGATGCAAGTGGATGAATCGAACCGCGTTAGAAAAAAGATAAGCCGTTGCATCCGCAAAACGAAGACCACAATATGTAGACGCCATGTCTCAAATCTGGAACAGCGATGAACCTGAATGCACTGATCGATTTCACACTCGTCGCCAGCAGCGAGGGATTGGGAAAGGCAAGCAGAGCAAGCGGCCGGTCCAAGGCGACCTTGTCGCGGCGCATCTCCGAGCTCGAAGAGCAATTGGGTGTGAGGCTGATCGAGCGCAGCGCGCGAGGCCTGAAGCTGACTGAAGCCGGCGAAACACTGCTGGCCCGGGCCGAGGGGCCGCTGGCCGAGGTGGCGGAGGCGTTGACGGCCGCGCGTGACGGAGGGTCGACGCCACGAGGACGCCTGCGTGTCGCCTCCCCGGTGCTGTTCTCGCAGTTGGCGATGGGGCGGATCGGTGCCGAGTTTTGTGCGGCCTACCCGCAAGTCACCCTCGAAGTGGTGGCGGAAGATCGGCTGGTGGACCTCGTCGAGGATCAATTCGACGTCGCCATCCGGATCAATCCGAGCCCGGACAGCAGCCTGGTCGGGCGCTGCTTCGCCAAGGACCGGCTGGTGGTCGTGGCCGCCCCAGGCATACCCAGGCCAGAACCCGGCGCGATCTGCCCGGTTCCCGCCATCGTGATGCCGAGCTTCCAGCCCACCCACTGGACGCTCGATGGAGGGGAACTGGTGCTGGAGCCCATCCCCAATCTGCAGTTTTCCTCATTCCTGATGATCCGCGACGCCGCGATCGCCGGCGGTGGTGCTGCGCTCATTCCCCAATCGATCGCGTGGGACCAACTGGCCCGCGGTGAGTTGGTCCAGTGGGGCACCGTGACCGGCGTCGAACCGCAACTCTGGGTCCTGCACACATCCAGGCGCCTGGCGGCGCCGAAGGTCCGCGCCTTCGTCGACTTCCTCTGCGCCAGATACCCGGACATGTCGTTGATGCTCAAGGGATAGGCGCAGCCGTTCACAAAAGACGACGCGGGAACCCGAACCCTAGCCACCGCCCCCTTTCGCACTTACGATACGTCACCGCAGCCGCTCCCCAATCGGACAAGCCGAGTAGAAAACATGAATCGCCGTAAAAAGATCAACCAGCTACTCAAGGCCAATGCAAAAAAGGCCAGTGCCAAGCTGGCGCCGAAGAGCAAGGACCGATACATCAGCAAAGCCGACCGACTCAAGGCGGCTGAAGCCGATCTAGAGACGACCGTTTCCCCTGAAAGCTGATCCCTGCCTGTGACAGGCATCAGCACCCCGTCACGCCTCCCTCGAATGGACTTCCCGGAGACACCTGTGCAACGTCTTATCCTTGGCATCGCCTGCATCGCACTGGCCGCTTGTGCCAGCCAGCAGTCCCGGACAAAACCGCTCAACGCGCCGGTCTTCACGTTCCGCAGCGTACCGTTGGCGGCCGATGGTCTTCCGGTCATCAACCCGGACGTGCTGAAAAGTATCGAACAACTGAACATGCCCGCGCCGGTCAAGACGCTGAGCTACGTGGAACTGGCCGGCACTGTCAACTACCCCAAGGAAAGCCGGCCGGAGCGTACCGAATATTTTCTGTCGAGCGACCCTGCCACCCGCCAACTGCGCATTACACACAAAAGCGAAAATCTCGACGGCCGCATGATCAGCTGGCGTGGCCTGCTCACGTTGTCAGGCCTGGAGCAGGCCAAGGCGTCTCGGAACACCGCAGTGATCGACAGCCTGACTTTTCGGGGTGATTGGCAACACATGCCGGTGGGCGGTCAATTGGGTTTCACTCGGCAAGGCAGTGTCACCAGCAACATCATCGGCACGTTGGGCACGGAGCCGAAAGTCGTCGACTGTCGCATCGACCGCGAATTGCCGGCCAAACAACTGAACCCGGCGCTGAGCGGCCAGGCCAAGGCCATGAGCTGCCAGGAACAGCGCCCGAGCCCCGGCCCCGTCCCCTTCGATCACTATTACTATCTGGTCGACTACGGCTTCTTTTTCCATGCCAGTACCGACAAAAGCGACTCCACTTCCATCGACATGCACATCAAGAGTGTGAAGTAGATGACCACCAACCCCATCGATCCACTGGCGCTTCAGCGCATCACCGCCGCCCACGGCACCCTTGAGGGTGCGTCGTACTTCGACGCGGAAGAAAGCCTGGTCCATGACCTGTTTCCCGATCGCATCGTTTTCCAGACCAACTACCTGGACCACAGCAGTTATGCAGTGGATGTCGTCGAAGGCGCGGTCCGGGTGCGCAAGACGCGGCTGGACAATTACCACCGGGGCCACAAGGCCCAAGTGATCGATGACGACATGGACGATGACGATTGGGCCGAACTTGGCAGTCTCTGGCAGCGTTTGAGCCTCGACCTCGACACCCAAGGCAACGGGCCACCCGTGGATCTGGCCGATACGCTGGCCGACCTGTTCGATGGACTTTTCGACGAGGCGCAGGCGCAAGCGCTGATCGACAACATGCCGGCCCCTACCGGCGAGTGGAATTGGGCCTGGACGCAAGTGCAATCGGCGCTTTCCGAGGCCGGGCAGCTGGCTGAATTCGAATGGAAGGAGTGGTCGTCCTCAGGCGTCTACGCCATCAATGCCCTCGCCCCGTTAAAGCAACTGAGCATCGAAATCCCTGCCCCGGACAGCAAGACCGTTGACGCCGTGAACCGCGCCGACGATTGGGAGCGCGCACTGCTGCAGTACTTCAACGCGCAGCTGGAACCCCACGATTTGAAGCTGCTGGCCATCGGCACCCATTTCGATGAATACCAGGCATTTGCCTGCCTGCCCATGAACGGCCTGGGCCTGGTCAATGCGTTGGAAATCCTCGGCAGGCTGGGCATCGTCTATAAATACTAAGCCTCTGGTGCGGCGATATTTCGTCGTCGCACAAACGTCCTCGAGCCTCGGATATACCATGAAAAATTGTGTTTACTGCGGAGCCCTTATTCTCGCTGATAACGGTGAGTGCAAACGCTGCTCCGAGTCGATGAGGCAGGCGGCGGCCGAAACGCTCCCGCCGAGTTCCGGGACGCCGAGGTGGGTGAAAGTCGTCAAGTGGCTGTTTATCGGGCTGCTGGCAGCGGTGCTGATTGCCGCAGCGGTGATCGCCTGGGTGATCAAATCGTTGGGGCCGATGCCTTCGTTTGGGTGATCACACCTGCAATTTTTACTGCTTCTGTGGCGAGGGAGCTTGCTCCCGCTCGGCGGCGCAGCCGTCGTAATACCGAACACGCGGTATACCTGCAAAACCGCATCCAGCCCATTGGGACTGCTACGCAGTCCAGCGGGAGCAAGCTCCCTCGCCACGGTGATCTTGCAGGTATCTGGAGCCCTGAGGTCTCCTGAGATTCCGCAGGTATCTGAATTCCCCATAGTTGCTATCAACGCCAGCGCCGTTCTCGTTGCGCTGCGCTCTCTCTAATCTGCCCACCAACGCGATCGATGACGATCCCGGCAGATCAAACACCCCTTATGGAGAGAGAAACGATGAACACCTTCAACCGCACCCTGGCTGTCGCAACCCTGGCCCTGGCCACCCTCGGCGCCGAGGCGGCGACGCCCGTACAAGCCGGTGCCCCGGCCTCGGCCGTCGGCAGCGTGGTGCAGTCGTCCAGCTACATCACCACCAAGGATGGCGTGCAGCTCTATTACAAGGATTGGGGCCCGCGCAACGGCCAGGTCGTCACCTTCAGTCACGGCTGGCCGCTGGACTCCGACAGCTGGGAAGGCCAGATGATGTTCCTCGCCTCCAAGGGCTACCGCGTGATTGCCCACGACCGTCGCGGTCATGGTCGCTCCAGCCAGCCGTGGGAAGGCAACGACATGGACCACTACGCCGACGACCTGGCGGCGGTCATTGAAGCGCTGGACCTGAAGGACGTGACCCTGGTCGGTTTCTCGACGGGGGGCGGCGAAGTGGCGCGTTACATCGGTCGCCACGGCACTGGTCGAGTCAAGAAAGCCGTGCTGGTGTCCTCGGTGCCGCCGCTGATGCTCAAGACCGACACCAACCCCGGCGGCTTGCCACTCGAAGTCTTCGACGGCCTGCGCAAAGCGTCCCTGGAGAACCGTTCGCAGCTGTATCTGGACATCGCTTCCGGCCCGTTCTATGGCTACAACCGCAAGGGTGCCAAGCCATCCCAAGGCTTGATCCAGTCGTTCTGGGCGCAGGGCATGCAAGGCGGCAGCAAGAACACCTATGACTCGATCGCGGCGTTCTCGGCGACCGACTTTCGCGGCGACTTGAAAAAATTCGACGTGCCGACGCTGGTGATCCACGGTGACGACGACCAGATCGTGCCCATCGATGCCTCAGGCCGGGCTTCGGCGGCGCTGATCAAGGGCGCTCGATTGATCGTCTACCCAGGCGCGCCGCACGGCTTGACCGAGACGCACAAGGATCGCCTGAACCAGGACCTGCTGACTTTCCTCAAGGAATAAATCCAAATAGCTGTGTGAAACACACCCCTGTGGGAGCGAGCTTGCTCGCGATGGCGGTGGACCAGTTTACCCATGTGTTAGCTGACACACCGTCATCGCGAGCAAGCTCGCTCCCACACTGTTTGATGTTCATAGCCCTTCTCCGGAAGGGCTTTCGCGTTGGAGCGCCGCTTCCACCGCCGTCTTGTCGATGACCGACCACACGCGAACGATTTTTCCGCCATCGAAGGCGTAGAACACATTCTCGGAAAAGCGAATCCGCCGGCCATCGGTCTCAAGCCCGAGAAACCGGCCGCGCGGCGAGCAATCGAACAGCAGCCGGGCCGCGACATTCGGCGGTTCGACCACCAGCAGGTCGATAATAAAACGCAAGTCCGCAATGGTCCTCACGTCGTTTTCCAGCATCGCCCGATAGCCCTTCAAACCCACCGGTTCGCCGTTGTATTGCACGCTATCGTCGACAAAATTGCCCAGTTCCTGCCAGCGACGGTCATTCAGGCAGTCGATGTAATTGCGGTATTGCTCGGCCAGGTCCATTTCCCGTTCCTCGGTTCCCAAGGCGTATTTGGGCTGACCACAGAGGATGGGCAAGGTTCTGGGCCGCCATCGCGAGCAGGCTCGCTCCCACACTGGATTCGGGGCGGCCTTTGATCCTATGTCCACCGCCAAACCCCTGTGGGAGCGAGCCTGCTCGCGATGGCGTAACACCGGTAAGCAAACAAGCCCCGTTCAGCCTTCGCGTTGCACTACGGCTACCTGACCCAGTCATTGAGCGAAATCAAATGACACTGATTCCTCGATGTAGGCCTTGGATTGTCCCATCCGGCCCCAGAGAATGATCGCCCAAATTCGGCAGGGCTTAACAATGCGGCAAATCAGCATCAACGGAAAACCACTCAGGGGCCTCCACCGTCGCCTTCGCTCGATCGAGCGCTGGGCATCGGGCTTTGAAGGCAATTTTTATCCGAGGCCGGAAGACAGGCGCTATGCAAACTGGAAGATTCCGGTCCACGAACTCCTGGTCGAAGGCGATCGAGCCAGGATCGAAGCCCAGGCCTTTTGTATCCAGCAACTGCTTGAAGCTGCAACGCATCTGTCCAGTGCCGCCGACCGTTCACAGGGCTACTACCGAGTCGCGTGCCTGCTGACATGGCCATGGGTGTTTGAAAGCGAAGTCATGATTTTCTATGACCAGGACTACTACCTGCGTTTTCTGGGCGAGGCTAACGCGCTGGAACCGCAACGGCTCAGCGACAAGCTCGCCCTGCACGTTCCAACGCACTTCATCGAGCATGGACATGAGGTCACTCGACCTTACGACGAAAACAAAGTCCAACAGTGGTGCATAGGGGAGCCAGCCTGAGGCTCTGCCTGGCCAGGAGCACCCTACCCCTCGAACCGCCCCGTGCCCTCGCGATCATGTTCATAGCGCCGTGAGAGTGGAAACGCCGGCAACCAGGATTCGCGGCGCACGGTCCAGCTTTCGTAGGTGGGCATCAGTTGGTCGGGCGCATCCAGCGTGCCCAGGTTGACTTCGACCTCGTCGCCGCTGCGGGCGAAGACGGACGAACCGCAGTGGGGGCAGAAAAAACGTCCGGCGTAATCCCGGGTTTCACCGCTGACGGTCACCGCGTCCCGGGGGAACACGGCGGCGGCGAAAAACAGTGCGCCATGGTGTTTGCGGCAATCCAGGCAGTGGCACAGGCCAACCCGGTATGGGCGCCCTGAAGCTTCAATGCGCACGTTGCCGCACAGGCAACCGCCAGTGAATCGGTCCATCGTCGATCTCCTCTGCATTCGAGAAAATTTTCATGACACAGGCCGATCAATAATAGGCGCATGTTGCGCCATCAGCTCCACCACCCAGTCGATGAATACCCGCAGCTTGGCGCTGATGTGCCGGTTCGGCGGGTAAGCCACGTAAAGCGGCATCGACTCCAGGCGCCAGCCTTCGAACAGCGGCACCAGCGCGCCTTGCGCTTCGTGTGGGCGGGACATGTACTGGGGCAGCCATAACACGCCCAGCCCCGCCAGGCCGGCTGCGAGGTAAGCGTTGCCATCGTCGACCGCAAGCGCATGGCGGCCCTTGATATAAAGGTGTTCGTCATCCTTGTGCATGGCATAAGGCAGCGCCTTGCCGGTGCGCGCCCAGAGGAAACCGACGATGCGGTGCGCGGAATCTTCCAGCTCCCGGGGATGCAGGGGGATGCCCTCGCGCGCCAGGTAACTCGGCGCCGCAAACACGCCCAGGGCCAGGTCGCCGACGCGCCGGGCGATCAATGACTGGTCTTTCAGTTCACCGCCGCGCACCACGCAATCGACATTTTCGTCGAGCATGTCGATGATGCGATCGCTGACGCCCAAGTCGATCTGGATGTCCGGGTAGCGCTGATAGAAACCCGGCAATGCTGGCACCAGGATCATCGCGGCCAGCGGACTCGGCACGTCCACCCGCAGCCGGCCACGGGGCAGCGACTGGGCAGTGGACAAGCTGGTTTCGGCGTCGTCCAGGTCGGCCAGCAGGCGAATCGCCCGCTCGTAGAAAACCGCGCCGTCCGCGGTGACATTGACCTTGCGGGTGGTGCGGTTGAGCAGCCTGACGCGCAGCCGCGCCTCCAGCTGCTGCACCAGTTGGGTCACGGTGGTCTTGCTCATGTGCAGGGTCTCGGCGGCCTTGGTGAAGCTGCCCGCCTCCACGACACGTACGAACGCCTGCATCGCATCGAAACGATCCATGGGTGCCTCGGATTGTTTGGGTTCTACAAACAGTGATCGCCAAGGTTGCTCGTTTATCGCCCGGACACAAGCCCCTAGAGTGACTTCATCGTTGATTTCCCGCTGCTTGCGGCTCATTTGATGGAGACACCCATGACACAGCGCGACGTTGTTTTCCCACCCGGCCGCCAGGCGCTCTACGAACGCAACCGTTACTCGCCGGCGATTCGATCCAATGGTTTCCTGTTCGTCTCCGGGCAGGTCGGCAGCACCGGGGACGGTTCACCGGAGCCGCTCCTGGAGGATCAGGTCCGGCGTGCGTTCAACAATCTGGAGGCGATCCTGGCGGCTGCCGATTGCAGCTTTGACGATGTGGTTGACGTGACGGTCTTCATGGTCGATCCGCAGGCAATATTCGAGCGAGTCTGGAGCGTCGTGCCGGAATTCTGGGGCAACGCGCCGCACCCGACGCTGACGGCGGTGGGCGTGACGTGGTTGTATGGTTTTCAGTTCGAGATCAAGGTGATTGCCCGGTTGCCGGAAACCACCGGAAGCTGATAGCTGTATCGACAGTACCGGCGCCATCGCGAGCAAGCTCGCTCCCACAGGGAAGAGGTGTGAACTCAATGTTCGGTCTCCCCATGGAGCCCATGTGGGAGCGAGCTTGCTCGCGATAGCGGTAGTTCAGCTTGCATCAATGGCGGTACTGCCGGTCAGCCCCTCACCGCCGCCTCAATCGCTGCAATATCGATCCTGGTCATGCTCATCATGGCTTCGAAGGCGCGCCTGGCGGCGGCTTTGTCGGCGCTGGTGATGGCTTCGACCAGCACCCGCGGGCTGATCTGCCACGACACGCCCCACTTGTCCTTGCACCATCCGCAGGCGCTCGCCTGGCCGCCGTTGTCGATGATTGCATTCCACAAGCGGTCGGTTTCGGCCTGGTCATCGGTGGCCACCTGGAAAGAAAACGCTTCGTTGTGCTTGAACATCGCCCCGCCATTCAGGCCGATACAGGGGATGCCGATCACGGTGAAATCCACGGTGAGCACGTCGCCCTCCTGGCCCGCCGGGTAGTCGCCGGGCGCGTGGTGGATGGCGTTCACCGCACTGTCGGGAAAGGTAGCCGCGTAGAACTGCGCAGCTTCCTGAGCGGTGCCGTCATACCAGAGACAGATCCTGTTCTTGTTGTTCATTCGGATTCTCCGCAAGGGGCTGGACCGTGAAGTCTAGCAGCCCCTCCAGAGATGAATGAGCAGACCTCAGGTAAACAGATCGACGCCCAGCTGGAACGCGACCCACAACGCCAGGCCAGTGGCGAATACCAGCGCGATATTCTCGAACAGGTTGTTGCGGTATTCCTTGCTCAGCAGCGACTTCTGGTTGGACATGATCAACAGGCCCAGGGAGATCACCGGCAGGCCGATGATGTTCAGGGCGTTGACGCCGATGGTCAGGGTCACGAAGTCCGGCATGCCGGGCAAGGACCAGATCAGCGGCGTCACCAGGATGAACAGCATGAACCACTTGTGCATCGGGTCACGGTGGAACTCTTTGCCATAGCGCTCACGACGCTCGGGGCGTACGTGCTGGAAGGCGTCGGTGATGAGCATCGGGAACGCCGTGGTCTTGCCGGAAATACTGGCGAACAGCGTGGCGAAGACACCGATGAAGAACACATACCAGCCAATCGGGCCGAAGAAGATTTCCAGGGCCTTGCCCAGGTCACCCAGGGTTTTGACTTCGATGCCGTAGGGCCGCAGGATCTCCGCGCCGACGATCCAGATCGCCAGGTTGATGATGATCCCGACGAACACCGCAAACAGCAGGTCGTTGCGCTGGATGCGCTTGTGCTCAGGACCCACCCAGCCTTTCTGGCGCATCACGTAGGGATGAACGAAGTTGGCGATGGAACCCGCCACCGCGCCGATCACCGAGACCGCCACCAGCAGCGCACCGTGCACACCTTCATCCGGCGGAATGCTGAAGCCGATGGTGCCTTTGACGATACCGGCGACATCCGGGCCGGACATCACCGCCAGGGCCAGGAACGCCAAAGTCATGATCGCCAGCAGCGCCTTCATCACGCCTTCGATCATCGAATAGATATTGCGCCCGACGAGCATCCACACCGCCAGCACCACCGCCACCGAACAGAGCAGCGGATAATCGGTCTTGAGCAGCATCGCCAAGGCCTCGCCGGCACCCTTGATCATGTAGGCATTCATCAGGTGCCCCATGAGCAGCGCATACACCAGCATGAACCAGGCAAAAAACGGATTGAGTTGCGCGTAGCCCTGCAGGATGGTCATGCCCTGGTTATTGCAAAGCTGGAAGCGCGCGATGATGTTGACGATCAGGTAGCGCAGCAGCAGAGACACCGCCAGCACCCACATCATGGCGTAGCCGTAGTTGGCCCCGGCCACGGAAGAAGTGATGAGGTCGCCTGCGCCCAGCCAGGAAAGTACCGCGATGATGCCCGGGCCTAGAAGCTTCAACAGGCGTACGAAGCGGCTTTGCGCGGGGGCTGCAGCCTGCCCTTCGACGGAAGGTATGCTCGACATGGATGGAGTCTCCGTTGTTTTTTTTGTGAGAAACGGACACAGTCGACCATATTTCGTACGACATCGTACAACTCTAATTTATCGAGAGTATGTAAAAATGTTTCGTCACTGCTCGGGCGGCAAACAGCCATTATTGAGCCCGCTGTCAGTGGCCCTCCCCTCGTTCGCCGTTATTGATCATCCACCGAATCATGCTCGCCAGCGGCACACGATAGTGCTGGCTAGCGCACAAGCCCGCTTGCTCGGGGTCGTACCATTCGACGTAGCGGCTGAGCAGCACATGCCGGCCATCCTCGGCGAGCCGCAACTCGACTTCGCGGCAATGCAACGCACCCTGGTCGAGTGTCTTCACCCGGCGATGCAGGACCAACGCCTGGCTATTCATCCTCGGCACCCTGTTCCTGGCATCGCGGGCTGTCCTGGACCGCACCCAGTTTCCCGTCGGCGACAAAATCGGCGCGCCGTTGCGCGACCGCATCTCGCAGCGCCACGTAGTAATCGGCCTGGGTCTGCAGTTTATCGGTGAGCGGCAACGCCTCGGCGCGGCCATCGACGACGCCGCCCACGGTCTTGATCGTGCCCAGGGTTTCGACGGTGTCGCTGTTGCTGCCGAACGGGTCCACCGCGAAACTCACCACTTTGCCAGTCGCGTCCCTCAGGTTGCCAGTGCCGAACAATGGCAATTCCACGATCGGCCCCGGAGCGATATTCCAGACGCCGAAAGTCTGGCCGAAATCGGATTCGTGACGGGCGATGCCCATCTTGCCCGACACGTCGATCAGCCCGACGATGCCCACCGTGGTGTTGATGACAAAACGGCCCAGGGTGGTGACCGAGCGCTCGCCGTTGCCTTGCAGCAAATCGTTGATGAAGACCTTGGGCTCGCCGAAGTTGGCGACGAAGTTATGCACGCCGCTCTGGAACATCTCTGGCAGTTTGCGATAACCACGGGCGATGGGGGCCAGGGCATAGTCGTCCACCGTACGGTTGAAGGCGAAGATGCCGCGGTTCACCGGTTCCGCCGGATCATGCACGGCATAGGGCATATTCTCGCAGCTACCCGGTGTCGCGGGCGGCGTGCTGCTGCAACCGCTGGCAAACGCCGCCAGCGCAACGACGACGGTGGATCGAACAAGCAGCGCGGGTCTGGCGATCGGCATACAGAATTATCTCGGCGAGGAATAAGGGCTGCCTGCCAGTTGAAAGCCGAACACCAAACCCGTGGCGAGGGAGCTTGCTCCCGCTGGGTCGCGAAGCGGCCCTAAAAATCCATGAGCGCTTCGCACTCAAGCGGGAGCAAGCTCCCTCGCCACAGGTTCAGTGCACAGCTTCACGGGCCGGCATCGAGGCAATCCTGCCGCGGTTTTCTTGCCCGAAGATTTCCGCAATGTTGCGCGCCGGTCGCTTTATTTCCGGATTGAAATATATGACGCAAGCGGCGGATTGACCCTAGTATCGCCTCCTGTATCCATTGCCCGACGTGACCCCTGTGAGCCACCTACTCCTGGTGGACGACGACCTCGAAGTCCTCGCCCTCCTGCGCAAATTCCTCGAACAACATGGCTACAGCGTCGAAGTGGCCGCCGACGGCGCGGCGCTGTGGCAGGCGGTCGAGCGGCGGATGCCCGACCTGATCATCCTCGACGTCATGCTGCCGGGCGACAACGGCCTGGTGCTCTGCCAGCGGCTGCGGGCCGAACATCGGGTCGGGATCATCATGCTCACCGCCATGGGCGAACTGAGCGACCGCGTCGTCGGCCTGGAAATGGGCGCCGACGATTACCTGACCAAGCCCTTCGACGCCCGCGAGCTGCTGGCCCGGGTCCGCGCCGTCCTGCGGCGTACCGGCGAAGCCAGGGGCAGCCTGGGCGATATCTCCCGGCCGGTGCTGGAATTCGAGGGCTGGCAGCTGGACGTCACCCGTCGCGAGCTGCGCTCCCCCGACAAGGTCATGATTCCGCTGTCCACCGGCGAGTTCGAACTGCTGCTGGTCTTCGCCGAACATCCGCGCCGCGTCCTCACCCGCCAGCAACTGCTGGACCTGGCCCGGGGCGAAACCTTCGACGCATTCGACCGCAGCATCGACGTGCAGGTCAGCCGTCTGCGGCGCAAATTGGAGACCGACGTCACGGGGCCGTCGATGATCCGTACCATCCGCAACAGCGGCTACCTGTTCAGCCCTCACGTGGTGAAGCGATGACCGCCACCCCCCCGAAGATGCCTCGCCCCAGGGACACCGTGGCGCGCTGGATCGCCCTGACCACCATGGTCTCGATGCTGACGCTGCTGGCCCTCAATGAACTGTTCAGCCTGGTGGCCGGTGCGTGGGCGCGCCCTCCCCTGATGGAAACCGGCCTGATGGACAAGGCTGCGGCGATCACGCGCATCATCGACGCGGCCGATCCCGGCCAACGGCACGCCATTGCCCGTATCGCCAGCGACCCCGGGATCAACGTACAGTGGCTGCAGCGCTATGAGGAGGCGCATCTGCCGGTGATCGGGGATCCGGAGTTCAGCGAAGGCTCGGCGTTCCTGCACCAGCAATTGAACAGGCCCGACGCCCGGATCGAGGCCTACGAGCCCAACGACTGGCCGGCCGCTGATGACCGGGGCAGACGCTACGCCGTGATCATCGAGCTGTCTGACCACACCTGGGTCATCTTCTCCGTGGGCTCGCGCAGCTGGGGGCTGGGGGAATGGCAGCGCAACCTGATCATCATCGCGTTGATCCTGCTGTCGACCTTCATCGTCGCCCTGATTGCCACGCGGCACCTGGCAACCCCGCTGGAGCGTTTCGCCGAGGGTGCCCGGCGCTTCGGCGTGGACTTCCGGGCGCCGCCGATCCCGGTCGTCGGCCCCTTCGAGATCCGCCAGGCGATCCTGGCGTTCAATGCCATGCAGGCCCAGCTCAAACATTTCGTCCAGGACCGCACGCAAATGCTGGCGGCCATCTCTCATGACCTGCGGGCACCGTTGACCCGCATGCGCCTGCGCGGCGAATTCATCGAGGACGCCGAACAGCAATCGCGGTTGTTCCGGGACGTCGACGAGATGCAGGCGATGGTCAACGCCGCGCTGGAATTCTTCCGCGACGAAGCGCGCCTCGAACACGCCACCGCGTTCGACCTGGCGGAGCTGCTGCACACCATCGTCGATGATTTCAGGGACGGCGGCATCGAAGTGTCTTTCGAGGGCGCCCAGCGCCTGGTCTACGTGGGCCGCCCCATCGGGATCAAGCGCGCGCTGACCAACCTGATCGACAACGCGGTCAAATACGCCAGCGAACCGAGGGTTCAACTCAAGACCTTCATCGATCGCATCGAGATCCGCATCCAGGATCGCGGCCCGGGCATTGCGCCCGAATATCATGAGCAGGTCTTCGCACCGTTCTTTCGCATCGAGGGTTCACGCAACAAAAATACCGGCGGCGTCGGCCTGGGCCTGTCGGCGGCTCGGGCGACGGTGCTGGAGCACGGCGGCACACTGACGCTCAGGAACCGCCGGGGCGGCGGCCTGGAGGTCAGGGTCTCGCTGCCGCTCAATTGACCCTGGCAAGGCTCGCCCGGGAACAATCTCCTAAACATCACGCGCCTTCCCCGGTAGGATGTCCGGCCTTTCGACCCGGACCCAGCCGCCTGGAACTGCCCCGATGATCCTGATCGTTTACGCCCATCCCTACCCCGACCAGTCGCGGGTCAACCAGCAGATGCTCAAGCGCGCCAGCGCCAATCCGGACGTGGTCATACGCTCGCTCTACGATCTCTACCCGGATTTCGACATCGACGTCGAGGCGGAACAGCGCGCCGTCGAACAGGCACAGCTGGTCGTCCTGCAGCACCCGATGTACTGGTACAGCATGCCGCCCCTGCTCAAATTGTGGATCGACAAAGTCTTCACCCATGGCTGGGCGTACGGCAAAGGCGCCACGGCCCTGATCGGCAAAAGCCTGCTGTGGGCCGTCACCACGGGTGGCGAACACGATCATTTCCAGATGGGCGCCTACCCCGGCTTTGCCGTGCTGGCGCAGCCGCTCCAGGCCACGGCGCTCTACTGTCATATGCGCTGGCTGGAACCGCTGGTCGTGCATGGTGCGTTTGCCGGCAACGCCGAGGCCCAACGCGAGCAAATCGAACACTATGGCGAACGCCTGGCCGCCTGGAAGGAAGATTGATATGGAAACTCACAGCCTGATCGAAATGCTCATCTACCTGGCCTCGGCGACACTGATCGTACCGATTGCCGTCCGGTTGGGCCTGGGCCCGGTGCTCGGTTATCTGTTGGCCGGGTGCGTGATCGGCCCGTGGGGGCTGAAGCTCATTACCGACGTCAAGGCCATCCTGGAATTCGCCGAAATCGGCGTCGTGCTGATGCTGTTCATCATCGGCCTTGAACTCGACCCCAAGCGCCTCTGGGCGCTGCGCCGGATGGTATTCGGTGGCGGCGCGCTGCAGATGCTCGCTTGCGGTGCCGCCATTGCTGCGTTCTGCACGGCGCTGGGCCTGGGCTGGACGGCGGCGTTGTTGGTGGGCCTGACCCTGAGCCTTTCGTCCACGGCCATCGCCATGCAGGCCATGAGCGAACGCAACCTGAACGCTACCGCCGTGGGCCGCAGCAGTTTTGCCGTCCTGCTGTTCCAGGACATCGCGGCCATTCCCCTGGTGGCCATGATCCCGTTGCTCTCGGCCCATGGCGACACCCCCTCGGGCATGGCCCTGGCGTTGTCGATCGTCAAGATCGTCGCCGCCATCAGCGTCGTCGTGCTGCTCGGGCGCTACGTGACACGGCCGCTGTTGCGCTTCGCCGCGCGCTCGGGCCTGCGTGAAATCTTCAGTGCCGTGGCGCTGTTCCTGGTATTCGGCTTCGGCTTTCTGCTGGAAGAGGCCGGCCTGTCGATGGCCATGGGCGCATTCCTCGCCGGCGTGTTGCTGGCGAGTTCCGAATACCGCCATGCCCTGGAAAGCGACATCGAACCGTTCAAGGGCCTGCTGCTGGGGCTGTTTTTCATCGGCGTCGGCATGTCGATCGACTTCGGCACGCTGATCGACGCACCGCTGAAAGTCATCACCCTGACCGTCGGGTTCATCCTGATCAAACTGCTGGTGATCAAGACCGTCAGCCGCTTCCTGAATGTCCCCGCCGGCCAGCGTTCCTGGCAGGCGGTATTGCTCGGCCAGGGCAGCGAGTTCGCCTTTGTGGTGTTCGGCGCCGCGACGTTGGCGGGCATCCTGACCGACCAGTGGGGCAAGAGCCTGACCCTGGCGGTGGCCCTGTCGATGTGCGTGACGCCGCTGCTCATTCTGCTGCTGGAGCGAATCGAGTCGGCCAGCAAGAAAGACCGCCAGGAATCCGACCTCGTCGACCAGCAGAACCCGCGGGTGATCATTGCCGGCTTCGGCCGTTTCGGACAGATCGCTGGACGTTTGCTGATGTCCTGCGGCGTCGAGGTAGTGGTTCTGGACCACGACCCCGACAACATCGAGACGCTGCGCAAATTCGGTGTGAAAGTGTTCTACGGTGACGCCACGCGCCTCGACCTGTTGCACGCTGCCGGCGCGGCACAGGCGGCGGTGCTGATCAACGCGATCGACGATCAGCAAGACAACCTGACGCTGACCCGGTTGGCCCAGGAGCACTTCCCCACGTTGAAACTCGTCGTCCGCGCGCGGGACATGGGCCACCTGATCAACCTGCGGCAGATGGGCGTCGAGGTTGCCGAGCGGGAAACCTTCGAAAGCGCGCTGGCGTTGGGTCGCCGGGCACTGGTGCAGATGGGTGTCGGCGCTTACGAGGCGCGCGAACGCGCCGATCAGTTTCGCCGCTTGAATCTGCAAATGCTCGAAGAAATCGTCGCCCAACCGGAAGATGACCTCACGTTCCGGCACGACGCCTACCGACGCGCCAACGCGTTGCTCACCGAGATGTTCAACGAAGACCGCGCCCGTCCCGTCGACAGCTGGCCGGAACACCATCGAAACGAGACGGATGAGGCGCGTGGCTAGCCGGTCACCACTGACATCAGCACCGGCTCCCTGGGCAACATGGGCAGGCGTTGAAAATCGACTTCTTTCACCACCAGTCGCCATTGCACGTGGCGGCACAGATGTTCAAAGGTTTTCTGCATCAGGGCCAACGTCAGCGGCTCGCCCGGGCAGCGGTGATACGTGTATTCCCCGCCGCCCTGGCTGATGACAGAGGTTCTCATGGGGCACTGGCCGAAACGTTCGGGCGCAAAGCTTTCCGGGGTTTTCCAGTGCGCCGGATCGCGGTTGGAGCCAAACAGATCGAGCAGCACCCGAGTGCCTTTTTCGAAGCGGTAGCCTCGCCACTCGAAACTCTCGCGCACAAACGCCGCCACCATCGGAAAGAACGCGTAAAAGCGCCGCGTTTCCTCGGCAAAAGCCCAAGCCGCAGCGTCATCGCGACCAATGCTGGCGCGCCATTGCGGCCGGCGTTCCAACTCGATCAGCCCGAACAACAGAAAGCGCCCCACCGCCACCACTGGACGCAAGATATTTAGCAGCTCCACTGCCGCTATCCGCGGTGGGAGCAACTGGCCCTGCTCATCGCGATGCCATGCGAGTTGTTGCAACGGGGTCTGCAGCGATGCTGGCGCCGGGTCTTGCCGACAGTTTTTTATCCAGCGCGCCGCCTGGGCCTCGCAGGCCTTGCGCCGCATCCAGGCGGCCGGCATCCGCCAGTCGACGCGGCCGTTGCCATCGATCAGCGAGGCGAGCCGACGGGTCAACCGGTGCATTTGCCGATCACTCATCATTGGCACACCGGCCCACTCGCAGACCGATCGACACAGCAGCGCCTCGATCCAAGGCAGGAATTCGATCGGCTGGTTCGCCGCAAGCTTCGTCGCCGCTTCGCTCAAGTGAGCCTCGTAGAGGCCGACCAGGCGGTTTACGTTTTCCTTGTCCAGCACGTCGAGAAACAGCTGCTTGCGTCGCGCATGAGGTGCGCCATCCAGGCCCTGGACGCCGCCCGCGCCCAACAGGATGTTGCGTAGCGGCGCCGGTGTCGACGTGGGGGTCCGGACGAAGCGCCGCGCATCGTAGAACAGCTCCGCCGCTTCCAGCCCACTGAGGCACAGCGTGCGCCGTCCCAGCAGTCGGGTCTGGAAAACCGGACTGCCATAGGCAACGCAACGCTTGCGTATGAACGGGTAGCCCTCGCGCAAGAATGCCAAGGTCGAATCAGCCCAGCGGTAGCCGGGAATAGAAGGGTCTGCCATGACGAAATCCTTGCCTGACAACGATATGTCTGGGACATCGCCCGGCTGGACCCTGTTCGATTTTTCAGGCGAATGGAGACTGCCCAAAGGGGCTGCGGCTAAACCATGGCGTCAAGCTCAGCCAACATAGGCGCCGGAATCTGCAGCTCACTGGCCGAGATATTTTCCCGCAAGTGAGCCACTGACGACGTACCGGGAATCAGCAGGATATTCGGCGCACGTTGCAGCAGCCATGCCAGCGCAACGCACAGCGGCGACGCCTCCAGGCGCGCGGCAACGTTCGACAACGCTTCCGACTGCAGCGGCGTAAAGCCACCCAGCGGGAAGAACGGCACGTAGGCAATGCCTTGGCGGCCCAGGTCGGCGATGAGTTGTTCGTCGTCGCGATGGGTCAGGTTGTAGTGATTCTGCACGCAGACCACCTTCGCGATACCCTGGGCCTCCTTGACCTGCGCCGCCGTGACGTTGCTCAGGCCCAGTTGGCGAATCAGGCCCTGGCGCTGCAGCTCAGCCAATGCTGTGAAGGACTCTTCAATCGATCCTTCAGCGGGCGCATGCACATCGCCCATGACCCGCAGATTGACCACGTCCAGCACCTCGACGTCGAGGTTGCGCAGGTTGTCGTGCACCGCACGGGTCAGCTCGGCGGGGCTCTGGGCTGCGTTCCATGACGCATCGGCGCCACGAACCGCACCGACCTTGGTCACGATGACCAGGTCGTCGGCGTAAGGGTGCAACGCCTCGCGGATCAGTTGGTTGGTGACATGAGGCCCGTAAAAATCGGCGGTGTCGATGTGGTTGACCCCAGCGGCCAGCGCTTCGCGCAGCACGGCGATGGCCGCCGCCGGATCCTTGGGCGGTCCGAAGACCTGCGGCCCCGCCAGTTGCATCGCGCCGTAGCCCATGCGGTTGACCGTACGATCACCCAGTAAAAAAGTCCCTGCCTTGTCTGCCCTGCTCATCGCGTACCCCTTGAATCAGTCTGTGTGAGCCGACTATAGGCGTTGACCACTCCACTGATAATCAGGTGCAATCCGAACGGGTTGTACGAGGGAGAGAACAATGGCGACGGACATTCAAGACTTGCTGGCCTTTGTGGCGGTGGTCAATGCGCGGGGATTTCGCGAAGGCGCCCGGCTCAGCGGCAAATCCGCCTCCAGCCTCAGCGACGCGGTACGCCGGATCGAAAGCCGACTCGGCGTGCGCCTGCTCAACCGCACCACCCGCAGCGTGGTGCCGACCGAGGCCGGCGCACGGTTGATGGAACGCATCGTGCCGGCCCTTGGCGAAGTCGAATCCGCGCTGGACGTGGTCAACGATTTTCGCGACCGCCCTTCCGGCACCCTCAGGTTGAACGTGCCGGTCAGCGCCGCCCGACTGGTGCTACCGTCGATCATCGCGCCGTTCCTGAAAAGCTACCCCGACATCCGCCTCGAAGTGGTTACCGAAGAAAGCTTTGTCGACATGCTGGCGGCCGGGTGTGATGCAGGTATTCGCTACGACGAACGCCTCGAACAGGACATGATCGCGATCCCCATCGGCCCGCGCTTTCAACGCTTCGCAACCGCCGCCGCACCGGCGTACCTCGACGCCCGGGGCCGCCCCGAGCATCCACGGGACCTGCTGCAACACGCTTGCCTGGCCGGCAAGTTCCCCAGCGGCGCCTTGCCGCTGTGGGAGTATGAGCGTGACGGCGAAACCATCAGCGTCGAGCCGAACGGCCCATTGCTGGTGCGCATTGGCGGCGCCATGGACCTGGCCGTCCAGGCCGCGGTGGATGGACTCGGGATCGTCCACCTGTTCGAGGACTGGCTGCGCCCCTACCTGGACAGCGGCGTCCTCGAACCGGTACTCGAACCCTGGTGGCAGCGCTTTACCGGACCATTCCTCTACTACCCCGGCCGCCGCTACCTGCCTTCCCCGCTGCGGGCGTTTGTGGACTTCATTCAAAACCGGGGTGACTGAGGCGCTTGCTGCGCGACCGCAAACCCCAACATCTCCGCCATCAGAACCACCGCTTTCGCGAGCAAGCTCGCTCCCACAGGAGACCTGCGGCACATGCACATCCAACGCCCAACCTCATTTCCACTGTGGGAGCGAGCCTGCTCGCGAAGGCGGCGGCACATCCAACATCTCCATAAACTGAACCACCGCTTTCGCGAACAGGCTCGCTCCCACAGGAGACCTGCGGCGCATGCACATCCAATGCCCAATCTCATTTCCACTGTGGGAGCGAGCCTGCTCGCGAAGGCGGCGGCAGATCCAGCATCTTCATAAACTGAACCACCGCTATCGCGAGCAAGCTCGCTCCCACAGGAGACCTGCGGCGCATGCACATCCAACGCCCAATCTCATTTCCACTGTGGGAGCGAGCTTGCTCGCGAAGGCGGCGGCACGTCCAACATCTCCATAGCTGAACCACCGATTTCGCGAGCAGGCTCGCTCCTACAGGGGTCCTGCAGCGCATGCACATCCAACGCCCAATCTCATTTCCACTGCGGGAGCGAGCCTGCTCGCGAAGGCGGCGGCAGATCCAGCATCTTCATAAACTGAACCACCGCTATCGCGAGCAAGCTCGCTCCCACAGGGGTCCTGCGGCGCATGCACATCCAGCGCCCAACCTCATTTCCACTGTGGGAGCGAGCCTGCTCGCGAAGGCGGCGGCACGTCCAATATCGGCAACTAACGCTTGCCCAACTCCAGCCCCTGCGCCTGCCACAGGGTCTGGAACGGCCCTTCACGCTGGCGCAGTTCATCGGGTGAGCCGTCTTCGATGATTCTTCCGCCCTGCAAGACCAAAATCCGGTCGAACCGCGCGACCGTCGACAGCCGGTGCGCCACTGCCAGCACGGTGCGACCGCGCATCAGGTCGTCCAGGGCCATTTGCACCTTGGCTTCGGATTCCGAATCCAGTGCCGAGGTGGCTTCGTCGAGGATCAGGATCGGTGCGTTCTTGAGGAACGCCCGCGCCAGCCCGAGGCGCTGGCGTTGGCCGCCCGAGAGCATCACGCCGCGCTCGCCCACCAACGTGTTGAAGCCTTCCGGCAGGTCGCGGATGAATTCTTCGCAATAGGCATGGCGGGCCGCGTCGATGACTTGTGCCTCGGTGGCATCGGGCTGGCCATAGGCGATGTTTTCGTAGATGGTCCGATTGAACAGCGCCGGCTCCTGAGGCACCACGGCGATCTGGCTGCGCAGGCTGTCCTGACTGACCGAGCGCACGTCGCGGCCATCGATCAGGATCACCCCGCTGCGCACATCGTCCAGGCGCTGGACCAGACTGACCAATGTCGACTTGCCCGCGCCCGACGGCCCGACGATGCCGACTTTCTGGCCGGCCGGAATGTCCAGGGACAGATGCCTGATCGCGCCGCGCCCGTCGGCATAGCTGTAGCTGACGTCGATGAAACGGATATTGCCGCGCCCAGGTTCCAGTTCCGCCGGGGTGTCGCTGAGTGCGTGTGGCTGGACGATGATGCGCAACGTCTCGGCAATCACGCCCATCTGCTGCGAAGTGTCCACCAAAGCCAGCGCCAAGTCGCGGGAGCCATGCAGGATGCGAAACGACAACGCGCTGACCATCACCACATCGCCCGGGGTGATCTGCCCGCCCTGCCACAGCAGGATCGACCAGCCGAGCATGCCGCCGGCCATGATCGACAAGCAGATGTCGTGCAAGACCCGGGCTTTTTCCAGGTAGATCCAGCTGCGGCGCTGGGCCTTGGCCTCGACGCCGATCGCCTGTTCGAGCCGGCGCCGCTCGCGGTGTCGGGCGGAGAATGCTTTGATCGTCCAGACGTTGGAGACCTGGTCCACCAACTCGCCACCGACGCGTGCGGCCTGGGAAGCGAAATCGATATGCCGGCTGCGGCCACGCAGCCCCATCACGGTGATCAGCGAAGCCACCACAATCACCGCGCCGATCAAGGCTAACCCCATGGAAAGCCGCACGGTAAACAGCACCACGACCGCACCGATGAAATCCACGCAAGGTGGAATAATCTTCCAGGCCAGGCCACCGTAGATGGAACCCGCTGCCGCGCCCGCCGAGGAGATCCGGTTGGCCAGGGCTCCGGCGAAATGCTCGGAGAAATAGCGCATCGGGTGTCCGGTCAGGTGATTGAACAGGTCGATCCGCAGGTCCGCGCAACTGGCGACGACCGTCCGGCAGCCCAAGTAGCCACCGGAACGCCAGAACAGGTTTTCCACCACAATCAGCGCGATGAACACGGTGAACGGCAGCCACACATGCCCGGCCGCCTCCCTGCCCTGGGCCATCGCGTCGACCAGCAGCTTCATGCCGAACTGCACCGCCACCGCGCAACTGGCGGCACCGACAATCAGCACAAACAACGTCGCGAAATGCCACGGCCTGAGGGTGACGTATCGCCACAAAAACGCGATGGCGGTATTCGGCAACGGCGCGCCATGCGACTGATGGCTGTTCATGGCATCTGCACCGTGGCCACGGACGAGGCAAACCGCGCCTGCAGGGACTTCATTGCCAACGTCAGTGGATGGAAAGATGCGCGGCTGCCTTCGCTGTCGGCATAGCCAAACACGCCAGTGGGACAGTAGCGATCATCGTCCCAACCCGGGTAGTCGAGAAACGGGTACCAGCACATGCCTGCTATCGGAATGCCGCGCTCCACCGCCAGCGCCAACTGCTCGCCGATGTAGTGCAGCCAGGGCACCCGAGCGGTATCTTCGGCGCCCGTTTCAGAGAGCAGAAGCGGCCTTCGATAACGCTGGTGGACTTCGCTGAGCATGCCCACCAACGGGCGATAATCCGCGCTGCCCGGCTCGATCCGATTGCCGTGCAGGAACCACTGGTTATGCGGATAGAAATTGACGCCGACAATATCCAGGTACTCCTCGCGCCCGCCCAACCCCGGCCAGCTTCTGCCGGTGAGCAGGTCCCATGCCTCGAACTGGGACAGCCGATACGCCTCGGCGGCCTCGATATCTTCGGCCCGCCGCGATAAGGACCGCACGTTGATCAGTGGGTCGCACTGGACAAATCGCGCCGCGGGCGTTACCTCGCGAATCGCCTCGATCGCCGCGATACTTGCGCGCACCAACTGGTGCTTGAGCTCCATGCCCCGTTGTCGGGCGGTGGGGTTGAAGTAGCCGACGTCGCCGCCGGCCCAGCTCCAGAAAGAGATCTCGTTGATCGGCGAGTAGAACGCGGTCTCGATCCCCTCCTCGCGCATCAGCCGCGCGACGGCACCGGAGAAGCGAGCAAACCGTTCGACGAAGGCCGGCCGCCAGATGTCCAGATCGTCGGGGTAGCCGTAATGGCACAGGTCCCACACCACTTGCACATCGCAGCGCTGGGCGGCGCGCAGCATCGGCAGGAAACTGCTCCAGTCATAACGACCCGGCTGCTGTTCGATCAGATGCCAACGCAAGCCATCCCTGGCGCAGCGAATGCCCAGGTCGGCGAGCCGGTTGTAATCCTGCTCGGCCCAGCGGTCATGGCGAGTCGCGGCGAGCATATCCAGCCGACGTCCATCGGCACGGCGATGGGTGGAACACTCGTAGCCGGCCATCACGAAACTGTTGAAGATCCTCTCCCGCACGCTGCTGTCTCCCAGTGTCTGGATGAAGCCGGGATCAACCCGGCTCGACCTCGTGAGCCCTCGCCACGACCCCTTCGCCCTCGGCAATGCGCTGATACAGCGCCAGCGCCTGACCCACCACCTGATCCATGTTGTAGTACTTGTAGGTGCCGAGCCGACCGAGAAAAGTCACCCCGGGTGTTTCGTCGGCCAGGGCCTTGTAGCGTTTGTACAGCTCGGCGTTTTCCGGGCGCGGAACCGGGTAGTAAGGGTCGCCATCGGCGCAGGGAAACTCGTAGCTGATGCTGGTGCGCGGATGCTCCTGCCCGGTGAGGTGCTTGTACTCGGTGATTCGTGTATAGGGCACGCGCTCGTCCGGATAGTTGACCACTGCCACCGGCTGGAACTGCGGCGCATCCAGCGTTTCATGCTGAAAGCGCAACGAGCGATACGGCAGATGGCCGAAGCAGTAATCGAAGTACTCATCGATCGGCCCGCAATAGACCAGTTCCCGATAGGGGATGCGCTGGCGAACCTCTTTGAAATCGGTCGCCAACAAGATATCGATGTTCGGATGGGCGAGCATGCGCTCGAACATCCGTGTATAGCCGTGCAGCGGCATCATCTGGAACTGGTCAGTGAAATACCGATCATCGGTATTGGTCCGTGTCGGCACCCGCGAGGTCACCGACTTGTCCAGCTGGGAAGGGTCCAGGCCCCACTGCTTGCGGGTGTAGCCACGAAAGAATTTCTCATACAGCTCGCGGCCGATCTGGTTGATGACCACGTCCTCCGAAGTCCGGATCGACTCGACCGGCTCCGCCCGCTGCGCCAGGAAGGCCTCGGCCTGCGTTTCATCCATGGACAAGCCGAACAGCGTGTTGAGCGTCGTCAGGTTGATGGGAATCGGCACCCGGTGCTCATCGACCTGGGCCAGCACTCGATGCTCGTACGGGCGCCATTCGGTGAACCGCGACAGGTAATCGACAATGCGCTGGGCATTGGTGTGGAAGATGTGCGGCCCGTAGCGATGGACCAGCACGCCCGCCTCGTCCAAATGGTCGTATGCATTGCCGCCGATGTGATCGCGACGATCGACCAGCAGCACGCGCTTGCCCAACCCTTCGGCCAGCCGCTCGGCCAGCACGCTGCCGGCGAAACCGGCACCGACGATCAGGTAGTCGTACGGCGCGCCGCCCTGGGAGTTATCAAGGGAATCGAGGGTTATCGTTGGCATTCGATCTGCTCCTTCATCTGCGCGCAGGTCTTGTCCCAGGACATGCCGTCCAGCGCTTTGTCGGCGTACTGCGCTACCATTCCTGGCTGGGTCCGCAGGTCGAGCGCGGCCTGGATCGCGTCGATGAATCCCTGGGGCGAATCGGCAATCGCGACCACACCACTCTCACCGTAGCCATTGACCACATCGCGGATCGGCGTGGACACCACCGGGCATCCGCCCGCCAGGTATTCAGGCGTTTTGGTGGGGCTGATGAAGCGAGTGGATTCGTTCAACGCGAATGGCATCAACGCCACGTCCCAACCCGCCAGGTACGCCGGCAGCTCTTCATATTGCTTGGCGCCCAGGTAGTGAATATTCGCCAGGCGCGGCAACGTCTGCGGATCGATCTTCACCACCGGCCCGATCAACACGATGTGCCAGTCCGGCCGCTGCGTTGCCAGTTCACGTACCAGCTCGATATCGAAACGCTCATCGATAACGCCGAAGAAACCCAGGCGCGGATGACCGATATCGGCCTGGTCCGCCGGGTCGGGAATCGGCTGCCTGGCCGCGGCAAAGTGCGTGATATCAACGCTGCTGGGCATGGCGTGGACGTTGGCGTGATGCTCGCGCTTGGCCTCCCAGAGGCTGTATCCGCCGGTGAACACCACATCGGCCTTGGCCATCAACCGCCGCTCCATCTCTACCAACGCGGGCGGCGCGAACTTGAAGGCCGAGAGCTCGTCCATGCAATCGAAAATCACCACATTGGCCTCCAGGTGATCGGTGAAGGCCTGGCTCATGGGCGTGAGGTACCAGAGCATCAACTCACTCGGCCAGTGCTCTGCCAGCCAGGCATCGAGCAATTCGCGCTGGGTGGCGATCACCTGGGCTTCATCCAGCCCCTCGGGGAGCCTTGGCACCAGCACTGTCACGCCCTCCGCCACTGCATAGCTTTCCAGATGCGAGGACTGCCGGCCTTCGAATATCGGTTCTTCGAAAAACAGTACGTCGTAATCCCTGGCCAATCGCGACATCACGTGTTGCGGCCGCTGATAGACAAAGCCCCAGCGCAGGTGCGACAGGCACAACAGCGTAGGTCGCAAGCTCGTGGCGGGCGCGGCGCTGTGATCGGGATGAAGATGTTCTTGTTGATTCATGTGACGTTCCTTTTCTCAAGATCGATGTCTGAAGATCGATGTTTGTAGATCGATGCTGGGCCTACCGCGATCCGGCGCTGCCGCGCCTGGCAAACAAGACCTGGTAACTCCTCTCACGCCTGGCCTTGTGGACGTTTGAGAAAGCCGGTTCCGATGCCGTTCCAAATCTTCTTCCAGCCAGCCGACCAAGTGCACACACCGGTCAGTCAACTGCTCTGAACTCCTGGAACCCGCCACCACACTCAACAGAACAGGCTGATGTCTCCAACGCGCACCACTGCCGAAAGAGACCGCCGGACAACGCCGAGTGTCTCGTCCAAGAGACACCAGGACAGGGATAATCGAGGGGGACTGAATGATGATTCTGGTGACAGGTGGTGCGGGTTATATCGGCGCCCATGTGGCGGTCGAGTTGATGAACCAGGGCGACGAGGTGTTGATCCTCGACAACCTTTGCAACAGCTCCCGGGCAACCGTGCAGCGCATATCGGACGTGACGGGGCGGGAGCCGGTTTTTGTCCATGCCGACGTGAGAAGCCGTCGCGCACTGGACAAGGTCTTCAGGGAGTACCCCATCGAGGCCGTCGTTCATTGCGCCGGGCTCAAGGCCGTGGGTGAAAGCGTGCGTGAGCCGCTGAGGTATTTCGACACGAACGTCAGCGGCAGCGTCACGCTGTGCCAGGCGATGGCCGAAGCCGGCGTGTTCAACCTGGTGTTCAGTTCATCGGCGACGGTCTATGGCGATTGCGCCCAGATGCCCATCGCCGAGACCTGCCCGACCGGGCAGCCGACCAACCCGTACGGCCAGTCGAAACTGATGGCCGAACACGTCATGCGCAGCACCGCCGCCTCCGACGCCCGCTGGTCGATCGGCTTGCTGCGCTACTTCAACCCCATCGGCGCCCATTGTTCAGGCCTGCTGGGAGAGACGCCGACGCAGACCCCCAACAACCTTTTGCCATACCTGTTGCAGGTGGCCAACGGCGAGCGCGAGGTGCTGCGGATTTTCGGCTCCGACTACCCGACGCCGGATGGCACCGGGATCAGGGATTATGTACATGTGGTGGATCTGGCCGAGGGGCACTTGCAAGCTCTGGCGTTCTTGCGCGAACAGACGGGTGTGCATGTCTGGAACCTGGGCACCGGGCGTGGTTATTCGGTGCTGGAGGTGGTCAGTGCTTTCGAGCGGGCGACCGGGGCGACCGTGCCGCTGGCTTTTGAAGCGCGTCGTCCGGGAGACATTGCACGGTGCTGGGCGGATCCGGGCAAGGCAGCCGAGCAGTTGGGCTGGACTGCACGTCATGTGCTTGAGCGGATGTTGGAGGATGCCTGGCGCTGGCAGCGCCTGAATTTTCCTCGGGTCGAGCCGCGGGAGGTGGTTTTGCGGAGTATCGAGCAGGGATGATCGCTGGATTGTTCAACATCTGTGGGAGCGAGCCTGCTCGCGAAGAGGCCGGTACATCCAACATCTTCATCGCCTGTGCCGCCGCCTTCGCGAGCAAGCTCGCTCCCACATGGGTTTTGCGGAGTGTCCGAGATCGGGCGTCCGCCGTAGATCCAAGTGTGGGAGCGAGCCTGCTCGCGAAGAGGCCGGCACATCCAACACCTTCATCGCCTGCGCCGCCGTCTTCGCGAGCAGGCTCGCTCCCACATGGGTTTTGCGGAGTGTCCGAGATCTGGCGTCCGCCGTAGATCCAAGTGTGGGAGCGAGCCTGCTCGCGAAGAGGCCGGTACATCCAACATCTTCATTGCCTGTGCCGTCGCCTTCGCGGGCAAGCCCGCTCCCACATGGGTTTGGCGAAGTGTCCGAGATATGGCGTCCGCCGTAGATCCAAGTGTGGGAGCGAGCCTGCTCGCGAAGAGGCCGGCATATCCAACACCTTCATCGCCTGTGCCGCCGTCTTCGCGAGCAGGCTCGCTCCCACATGGGTTTTGCGGAGTGTCCGAGATCGGGCGTCCGCCGTAGATCCAAGTGTGGGAGCGAGCCTGCTCGCGAAGAGGCCGGTACATCCAACATCTTCATTGCCTGTGCCGCCGCCTTCGCGAGCAGGCTCGCTCCCACATGGGTTTTGCGGCGTATACAAAATTTATGTCTGCCGTAGATCCAAGTGTGGGAGCGAGCTTGCTCGCGAAGAGGCCGGTACATCCAACATCTTCATTGCCTGTGCCGTCGCCTTCGCGAGCAAGCTCGCTCCCACATGGGTTTTGCGGCGTATACAAAATTTATGTCTGCCGTAGATCCAAATGTGGGAGCGAGCTTGCTCGCGATGAGGCCGGTACATCCAACATCTTCATTGCCTGCGCCGCCGCCTTCGCGAGCAGGCTCGCTCCCACATGGGTTTTGCGGCGTATACAAAATTTATGTCTGCCGTAGATCCAAGTGTGGGAGCGAGCCTGCTCGCGAAGAGGCCGCCACATCCGACATCTTCATCGCCTGTGCCGCCGCCTTCGCGAGCAAGCTCGCTCCCACATGGGTTTGGAGAAGTGTCCGAGATATGACGTCCGCCGCAGATCCAAATGTGGGAGCGAGCCTGCTCGCGAAGAGGCCGGTACATCCAACACCTTCATCGCCTGTGCCGCCGCCTTCGCGAGCAGGCTCGCTCCCACATGGGTTTGGCGAAGTGTCCGAGATATGGCGTCCGCCGCAGATCCGAATGTGGGAGCAGGCTCGCTCCCACATAGGTTTTGCGGAGTGTCCGAGAACTGCCATCTGCCGTAGATCCAATGTGGGAGCGAGCCTGCTCGCGAAGAGGCCGGCACATCCAACATCTTCATCGCCTGTGCCGCCGTCTTCGCGAGCAGGCTCGCTCCCACGTGGGTTTGGCGGCGCAACGAAAATCAAGCCCGAGGCAAGCGCATCCCCTGAACATTCAGACAATCGCGCTGATTGCGCGCCAGCATTTCCACCGTCAGTTGGTAAGCCTGGTCCGCCGCGTCCTTGAGCAATTGCCAATCCTCCAGACTGATCAATTCATGCAACACCAGTTCATCCGCGCGCCGGATCAACGTGTCGTAATAATCTTCGGGAAAGTCCAGGCGATATGCATCGTCTTCCAGCAACAGCCGCCAGGCTTTCAATTCCATCTCAAGGTCGGTTTCACTCACGGGCGGGTGTCCTTCAAAAGTTCGAGCCAAGGGCTCCGCCCCGAAAAAACACAGGGTGGAGCCCGCAGTGAAACAAGCCTCAACTCACTTGCGCGAGCAGGTCTTGCCTGATGAAGTCGCGCACCGTGGCCAGGTGCGTTTCCTCCTGTTCCAGGGCATGGCCGAAGCGCTTGGCGATCAGCGGGTGCCCGCCCTTCTTCGCCAGCTCGATCAGCAATTCCCAGGCAGCGTTATCTTCCAACTCGATGGTCAGGATCGCGCTCATCGACTGGGAAACGGTGGTGCGTGGGTCGGTCAATACTTGCAGCACGCCCATCGCCTTGACTCCCGCCACGTCCGCGCATGGCGTCATCGCGGTCGGATCGCCGCCGAGGGTTTCGATGGCTTCGCGCACGATGTTCATGTGCTCAAGCTCCTCGGCCTGGATCTGCCGTAAGGTCTCCACCAACGCCGGATCGGCCCCGGGCGCGGCTGTGGCCTTGGCGACCATCGCCTCATACAGGCGCACGCCGGTGCGCTCGAAGGCCAGGCGTTCGCCGAGCTTGTCCAGCAGCACTTCCGGCGCCTTGCCGATGGTTTTGTCCAATGCGGTCTTGACCACGCCTTTGACCGAACCCGGTGCCGGTACCGAGCCGATCAGGTCGGCCTCGCGAATGGCACGCTCGCGCTCGGCGGTAAATGCGCTCACGTCGCCCGGCACATCCGCCGGAAACAGACGGGTGGCTTCCAGTTGGCGAGCGGTGTCTTCGGGAGACATCTGGACGCCGGTACGATTCATGCCGATAGTGACTTGGCGTTCGCTCATTGCTGTTCTCCCACTGGGTTGAGTTCGGTGCCGGGCTTGAAGGTGTAGCCGGCGGAAACGATGTTGGCAGGCACGCCTTCGCTGTTGAGCTGGGCGCGGTAGTCGAGGGAGGCGTGGCCTTCGCGTTCCTTGGGCACGTAGTCGATGCCGTGGGCGCGCAGGTCCACTTCGCGGGACAGCGTCTCACGGACAAAATCACGCTGGCTCTTGAACTCGATCATGCGCGGCAGCTGGCCGCTGAGTACCTCGGCGGGGTCGCGTCGCTCGTACTTCTTGAACAATTCGCAAGCCAGGTTCAAGTGCCCCAGCTCGTAGTCGACAAAGCGTTCCCACATCGCCTTGATCCGTGGGTTTTCTTCCTGCTCGGCGCAACTGGCGTAGGTGTAGACCTCCATCGCTTCATGTACCAGCCACTTCTCCATGAAGGTTTCGCTGGGGTCCTGCAACGAGCCATATTGGGTGACATGCTGCTCTTCCACCGAGGCGATTTCGGCATACAACGCGCGCGCCACCGGGTCGGCAAACAGCGGGCCGATGTTCATGTAGTAATCGTGGGTCTGGTATTCCGCACCGGTGATCAGCGCCGCATGGATCTTGGTGATCAGCGCGGCGTTCTCCTTCTTGTAGTTGTCGCGCAGGTCATCGCCGGGGGCACGGTGGTGCTCGCTAGTGGGCCTGCCGGGCACGATGTCCGTATAGCCTTGCAGGATGTTGTTGGCGTCTTTGCCTTCCAACCGATCAAGCATGGCCGAGTAACGATAGAGGTGGTCGAAATCTTCCAGCAGGCCGAAACGATAGGTCTGCGCCTGATAAGGGTCGGGCTCGTTCTGGGCGACGGCGGCAGTCACTTCGATGGCGACCTGTTCGTAGGCCACGGTGGTTTCAAGCGGCGAATGATCAGCCGACAGCAGCCAGTTTATCGCGGTCATCTGATGCTGCTCGGCGCGCCTTACCTGGGCCAGGGGCAGTTGCAATTCCTTGTGGAAACGCGCGCCGAAATGCTTGAGGCGCAGCGCGTCGGATTCGACGCCGTTCATCAGGATCACCCGCACTCGGGTGAACGCATCGTCGTCCAGTTTGCTGATGGGTTTGCCGGCCAGGTCACGCCAGGTAAACGTCTGCTTGTCCAGCGGCGTCCCTTTGTTATCCAGCAGGTTGTCGATTCTGGTCATGGGTCATTTCTCCTTCATCAGAGGCCTCCCGATACGCCGTCGATGCAACAGCAGCGGGGACAAAACGAACGACCTTGGGAAATTGCGCGGCTCTCCGTGCAGACGATGAGCGGTCGCATAAGTGGATGAAATGCCGCTTGATTTTCCGCTCATCCGGTGACGATAAGGATTTTCGAACCAAGCTTTGGCGCGCCGGCTCGGAGCTACATAACACCGCCGCAACCGACTGAAGACGACTCGTTTTTTGCGGCTTCAACGGCGGGTTATAGTCAATATCTGCCTGGAGTTTTCGCGATGTGTGAATGTTTCGTTCAGCCCGTTTCTTCCAAGGATTCCCTGGCGTTTTTCGCCCAGCGCGACCCCTTCGGTGCCAACTCATCGAGCTGGTCCGCCGACAGTCTTCACGCCGCGGCGGAGCCCGCGCTGCATGAGCGACAAAGCGTGATCAAGCCGAACATGCAGGTCAGCGCCATACGCAACCGTGGCGGGCGCCTGGAGTGCATCAAGGTGCGCTGGGGGTGGTCGCCCGTGTGGTCGATGGGCACGATGCCGCCGCTGACCCACCTGCCCTTGCACCTGGTGATGCGCTCCAAGGTGTTCGACCGGATCAAGCGCGACGGTCGCGTCCTGGTGGCGGTGGATGGCTGGTACGAAGCCGCCGCGGAGACTGGCGCGCACGCCCAGTCCAAGCGCCTGAGCTATACGACGTCGCGGCAATCCTCACCGATCTTCCTCGCCGCCCTGGCCCAGGCCAGTGAAACGCCCAACGGCTGTGACGGGCTGGCCCTGGTGACCTACGGCGACATGGTCAATCAACAGCAGCGACTGCTGGCCTTCACCGGCGAGAACGCCCTCGAATGGTTGCGCCCGGAGCTGGATTGGGAACAGGCCCGCGACATGGCCGCCCACGTAGCGGTCGCCGAACCGCAACTGGAGCACGTGCTGACCGCCAAGCGAATGGTCCAGGGCCGACGGTGACGGCGGCTCGAACCGGAGGAAGTGGCTGACAGCCCGAAGATCGGCGCTAAACTGGCAGGCCAGTCGTTTTGACGCGACTGGCCTCCTTTCTTTTCGAGCACGAGACTTCCATGGCGAACCAAGACATTACGTTTACCCCCGACCCGGACGCAGACTCCATCTCCTCCGACGTCGCCGGTTTCGGCGGCTTGCTGGTTTCCACCCAGATCCCGACCCGCGCGGACGGCAGCCTGGAGCTGGGCGACATCACGGCGCAGAGCGAATGCACGTTGCAGGCGCTCAAGAGCGCCCTCGAACGCGCCGGCAGCTCCATGGACCGCGTATTGCACTTGACCATCTACCTGACCGACATAGCCGATCGCGCGGCTTTCAATGAAGTCTACAAACGCTTCTTCGCCAAGCCCTGGCCGGTGCGCGCCGCGGTGGGCGTGGCGGCGCTGGCGGTGGAAGGCATGAAAGTGGAAGTGACGGCGATGGCGGCGAAGGGCTGAGCGCACGGTCTTACGAATCACTCTCGTGGTGAGGGAGCTTGCTCCCGCTGGCCTGCGCAGCAGGCCCAAGCTTTTTGCCAGGGCAGAAATTTTTGGGGCGGCTTCGCCACCCAGCGGGAGCAAGCTCCCTCGCCACGGGGTTGTTAAAGCTGGGCATCCAGCAACTGATCGAGCTGAGCGGGCTGCTGGCGAACCGCGCGCTGGATAACGTCGAAGCCCGCTAGCCGTCATCACCCGAAACCCTGTGGGAGCGAGCTTGCTCGCGATAGCGGTGGCACAGTCAGCATCACCTCCAACTGACCCACCGCCATCGCGAGCAAGCTCGCTCCCACATTGGGTAAGCAGGACCAGAAGGTCCCAATCCCATCCTCTGATCCCCGCCTATACTTCTCTGCCAATCCCCCCGGGGCCTGCACTTCCAACAATAAAAAGCAGAGGTGGAACATGGTCTGGCAACAAGTCTACGATCCCTTCGGTAATGCGGTGCTGTCGACGCTCCTGGCGGCGGTTCCGGTGGTGGTGATGCTGGCGGCCCTGGCGTTCTTTCATGTCAAGGCGCACCTGGCGGCGTTGTACGCCCTGGCCTCGGCGTTGCTCATCGCAATTTTCGCCTTCGGCATGCCCGCCGACATGGCCGGTTCGGCGGCCCTTTATGGTGCGGCCAACGGCCTGCTGCCCATCGGCTGGATCGTGCTCAACATCATCTTCCTGCACCGGCTGACCACCGAGAACGGTTCGTTCAAGGTCCTGCAGGATTCCCTGGCGCGCATCACCGACGATCGGCGTCTGCAATTGCTGCTGATCGCCTTCTGTTTCGGTGCCTTCTTCGAGGGCGCGGCGGGCTTCGGCACGCCAGTGGCGGTGACCGGGGCGATCCTCATCGGGCTGGGCTTTTCGCCCCTCGCCGCCTCGGGCCTGGCGCTGATCGCCAACACTGCGCCAGTGGCGTTCGGCGCGCTGGGTACGCCGATCATCACACTCGCCAAGGTCACCGGGCTGGATGAAATGGAGCTGTCGATGATGGTCGGCCGGCAGTTGCCGTTTTTCTCGGTGATCGTGCCGTTCTGGCTGATCTGGGCATTCGCCGGTTGGCGCAAGATGCTCGAAGTCTGGCCGGCGATCCTGGTGGCCGGCGTCAGCTTCGCCATCCCGCAGTTCCTGGTATCGAACTACCACGGCCCGATGCTGGTGGACGTGATTGCCGCGCTGATTTCCATGGCCTGCCTGACCGGTTTCCTCAAGGTCTGGAAACCGGCCACAGTGCATACCTCGGCGGCGTTGTCAGGCCGGCACGATGATTCGAAGATCGACCCCAGCGAGCAACAGACGCCGGTGGCCAGCGGCGCCTTCGCCAGCGACAACCGCCCCGCCGTGCTGCGGGCGTGGATGCCGTGGATCATCCTCACGGTCTTCGTGTTTGCCTGGGGCACCCAGGGCTTCAAGAATCTGTTCGACACCCGCCCGGCCATCGACCCGCAGACCCAATCGGCCAGGCTCGATCCCCAGGGCAAGCCAATGCGCGAGGCGAATCCGATCTTCTCGCCGCTGTTGACCTTCGGCACCATCCACCAGCAGATCGAAAAGGTCCCGCCGGTAGTGCCCCAGCCGAAAACCGAGGAAGCGGTCTACAAGTTCAACTGGTTCACCGCCACCGGCAGCGGCATCTTCCTGGCGGCTATTCTCGGCGGCTTGCTGATGGGCTATTCGATCCCGCAACTGGCGCGCCAATACCTGCGAACGCTGTGGGTGGTGCGCTATTCGCTGATCACCATTGTCGCCATGTTGGCGTTGGGCTTTCTCACCCGCTATTCGGGCCTGGACGCGACCATGGGCCTGGCGTTTGCCGCGACGGGCATCTTCTACCCGATGTTCGGCACGCTGCTGGGCTGGCTCGGCGTGGCGCTGACCGGTTCGGACACGGCGTCCAACGTGCTGTTCGGCGGTTTGCAACGGGTCACGGCAGAGCAGTTGGGAATCAGCCCGGTGTTGATGGCCGCCGCCAACAGTTCCGGCGGGGTGATGGGCAAGATGGTGGACGCCCAGTCGATCGTGGTCGCCTCCACCGCGACCCGCTGGTACGGCCACGAAGGGGAAATCCTGCGCTACGTGTTTTTCCACTCGGTGGTGCTGGCGATTCTGGTGGGCGGGCTGGTGACGTTGCAGGCGTATGTCGAGCCTTTCAGTCACATGGTGGTGGGAGGAAAGTAACCTGGAAATGAACCAGCTTTTGTGGCGAGGGAGCTTGCTCCCGCTGGGCTGCGTATAGCGGCCCCTGTTTTTGCGATTGCTGCGCAATCGAGCGGGAGCAAGCTCCCTCGCCACGGGTCTGCGTACTGACGTGGTCGGACTTACTGAACGTTCTTCAGCTTGACCACATCACCGGACACCGAAGTGGTGTAGCCGGTCAGGACCCAGGCCCAGAACCAGTTTTCCTGGACTTGGGTGTTGATCATGGCGTCGCCGCCCTTGGCCTTGATCGCGGCGGTCTGGGCGCGCACGAAACGGTTGTTCTGGCGGATCGGAATCACGCCGAACAGCAACAGGCCGGTGGCCTTGGCTTCACTGTGGCCAACCACGGTGTATTGGCTGCTGTCGTATTGCTGGGTTTTCATCGGGGTGCCGGTGCAACCCGCCAGGACCAGGCCGAACAGTGCGCAGGCGACAACTTTGCTGAATTGTTTCATTTGATGCTCCATGGGAAAACGCCCGGGATCCGTCTCTCGGGCGGCGCGTACTCTAACCGATCAGCAACAAAAAGACACAACGTCATCTCCCCCCAATTTCGGGCCCGAGAGGCTCATCGCAGAGCCATCCGTCAGTTGGGCCTCCAGCGAAACAGACTCCCGTCGATAGCATGAAAACTACGCCACGGAAGGCAATTCATTGTCTTGACGACCGCCAGATACGGCCGGTCCCGTTGGAGGATTTCATCATGATTGACGTGACTGTCTGGAGCGTTACCCTGCCGGTGCAAACGCCCGCGCAGGTCGTGGCGACCAAAGCCATGCCGAGTTTGAACAACAAGTATTTCGACAATAACGGCCAGAGGATCATCTTCTGGGCGCCTGTCACCGGCTCACATACCGGTAACAGCGATTACCCGCGTTCCGAACTGCGGGAAACCAGCAAAGACGGGAAACATCGCAACTGGCGCTACAACAGCGGCACCAACACCCTCAAGGGGGAATTGTCGGTGAACCAGGTGCCTTCGGAAGGCCGTGTGGTGGTGGCGCAGATTCACGCCAAGGAGGCGCCAACGCCGTTGTTGAAACTGGTTTATCGCTATGAAAAGGGCGTCGGCAATATCGATGTGGAATACCGCTTCAAGCCCAAGGACAAAAAAAGCCCGGTGATCATGACCGTGCCCAAGGTGCCGTTGAACAAATCGTTCTCGTACACGCTGCAAATGGACAAGCAAGGCCAACTGTCGGTGCTGATCGGCAACAATGGCACCCAGGTGAAACTGGACAAGTCCTGGCAAGGCTACGATTTCTACTTCAAGGCCGGCGTCTACACCTTGGATAACAAGGGCAGCACCAGTGAAGGCGGAAAAGTGACCTACACCAAACTGAGCGCCAGCCACAAGTGACTGGCGTTCTTCCCACGTTCGCTCAAGCCTTGGACGGCGCCACGACCGCTTGCCGGCCACTGAAGGTCAGCAGGAAGCAGACAAATACCACCAGGGCAAAACCGGCCGGGAACAGCCAGATGCTTTTCCAGTCGTGGCCGCCTTCCACCACAAAGTGATCGGTCACCTGCCCCGCCACCCAGAAACCGATCAACATGCCTACTCCGTACGTCGCCAGGGTAATCAGCCCTTGGGCCGAGCTGCGCAGGTGCGCGGGCGCCTTGGCGTCCGTGTAGATCTGCCCCGAGACAAAAAAGAAGTCGTAGCAGATGCCATGCAGCGCAATGCCGGTGAACAGCATGAACGCCAGCCCGCCGTTGTCGCCGTAGGCGAACAGCACGTAGCGCAACGCCCACGCCAGCATGCCCACCAACAGCGCCAGCTTGATGCCGAAGCGCTGGATGAACAGCGGCAACAGCAGCATGAACAGCACTTCGGACACCTGCCCGATAGCCATTTTCGCCGTCGGGTTGGTCATGCCGGTTTCCGCCAGGAACGGGTTGGCGTTCTGGTAGTAGAACGCCAACGGGATGCAGATCAGGATCGAGGCGATGAAAAACACCAGGTAGCTGCGGTCCTTGAGCAGGCCTAACGCATCGAGCCCCAGCGACTGCTTGACGGCGCCAGCGCTCGCCTGCGCCTTGAGCGGCGCGGTGCCCGGCAGCGTGAAGCTGTAGAGCCCAAGGAGCAGCGAGGCGATGGCCGCCATCAGGAACGTATTGCGCAGGCCGCCCGCCGAGATCGCCTCGCGTGAGTCCCAGGCAAAGACAAAACTGATCACCACGCCGGCGACGATCCAGCCGACCGTACCCCAGACGCGGATACGCGAGAACTCCAGCGCCGGATCGCGCATCTGCCGGAATGCCACGGAATTGACCAGGGCCAGGGTCGGCATGTAGATCACCATGTAGGCCAGCACGTACGGATAGAACGCGTTGAAATCCACCGCCGAGTACAGCTGATACAACAACACCGCGCCCACCAGGTGCAGCACCGCCAGGATGCGCTCGGCGTTGAAGTAGCGGTCGGCAATCAGCCCGATGACGAACGGCGCGATGATCGCGCCCCAGGATTGGGTGGCGAAGGCCATGCCGATCTGCCCGCCGCTGGCGCTCAGCGTAGTGGACAGGAACGTGCCAAGGGTGACGAACCAGCCGCCCCAGATAAAGAACTGCAGGAACATCATCACGCTCAGGCGTGCATTCATCGTGGTCATGGTAGTCACCGTTTTATTGTTGTTCTTGTTGAAACAAAGCCGTGCCCTGCTTTTATGGCCCTGCCCTTGTGGCGAGGGAGCTTGCTCCCGCTCGGCTGCGCAGCAGTCGTAAAACCAGGCGACGCGGTCCGGCTGGAACAATGCTAGGGGCGGCTTCGCCATCCAGCGGGAGCAAGCTCCCTCGCCACGGGGTCAGGTCATTGCTCCGGGGGCAACCCCAGCAACCGCCGATTGGACGCTTCATCCGCCGTGACACCGGCAAAATCATCGAACGCCTTGGTGGTCTTGCTGATCATGTGCCGCTGGATGAACGCCGCGCCTTCGGCCGCGCCCTGCTGCGAATCCTTCAGGCAGCATTCCCATTCCAGCACCGCCCAGCCGTCGAAGCCGTACTGGGTCAGCTTGCTGAAGATCGCCTTGAAATCGATCTGCCCATCGCCCAGGGAACGGAACCGGCCGGGGCGATCAACCCAACCCTGGTAGCCGCCATAGACACCGGAGCGGGCATCGGGGCGAAATTCGGCGTCCTTGACGTGGAACATGCGGATGCGGTCGTGGTAGCGATCGATGAAGCCCAGGTAGTCCATCTGTTGCAGCAACAGGTGGCTGGGGTCGTAGAGAATCGCCGCCCGTGGATGGTAATCGACGGCTTCCAGGAAACGCTCGAACGAGGCGCCGTCGTGCAGGTCTTCGCCGGGGTGGATCTCGTAGCACAGGTCGACGCCGGCCGCGTTGAAACAGTCGAGGATCGGCAACCAGCGCCGGGCCAGTTCGGCGAACCCTTGCTCGACCAGGCCGGACGGACGTTGCGGCCACGGGTACATATAAGGCCACAGCAACGCACCGGAAAACGTCGCGTGGGCCTTGAGGCCCAGGCGCTGGCTGGCACGGGCGGCGAGTTTCAGTTGCTCGATGGCCCACTCGGTGCGCGCCTCAGGCTGGCCGCGCAGGTGGGCCGGGGCGAAGTCGTCGAACAGCGCGTCGAATGCCGGGTGCACCGCCACCAACTGCCCTTGCAGGTGCGTCGACAACTCGCTGATCTCGACGCCGGCCGATGCGCAGACGGCCTTGAGCTCATCGCAATAATCCTGGCTCTCGGCGGCCCGGGCCAGGTCGATGTAACGCGTGCCGAGGGTCGGCAGTTGAATCGCCTTGTAGCCCTGCGACGCGGCCCATCGAGCAATGTCGGCCAGGGTGTCGAACGGCGCTTCATCGGACATGAACTGCGCCAGGAAAATCGCTGGCCCGCGCAGGCCGCTCGGTGTTACGTCGGGGGTGCTCACAACTGCGATTCTCCGGTTTTCAGCGTGGTCCATTTCGCCTCGCCACGGTGATTGATGATGGCGGCCTCGATGAACGCCATGCCGCGCAAGCCGATTTCGATGCCGGGTACGCCAGGCACATCGGGGCCTTCGACGCGTTCGCGAATGGCCCGGGCGAAATCGCCGTAGAGGTTGGCCATCGCTTCCAGATAACCCTCGGGATGCCCGGCGGGCAGACGCATGCGGCGCGTCGCGGCCTCGCACAACCACGGCTGGCCAACTCCGCTACGCAGGATGCGCAGGGGTTGATCGAAGGCGCGATGGATCAGGCTCGATGGTGCTTCCTGGCGCCACTCCAGGGCGCCTTTGTCGCCGTAGACGCGGATTTTCAGCGGGTTCTCTTCGCCGGTGCAGACCTGGCTGGCCAGCAACACGCCGCTGGCGCCGCGTTGCATCTGGAACAACATCGCCACGTCGTCATCCAGTTGCCGACCGGCGACATGGGTGCCCAGCGTGGCGCAAAGCTGTTGGATCGGTTGGTCGGCGACGAACTCCGCCAGGGAAAAGGCATGGGTGCCAATGTCACCAATACAGCCGCCCAACCCGGACTGTGCCGGATCGTCGCGCCACTCGGCCTGTTTGTTGCCTTGCGCGGCGACGTCCTGGCTGAGCCAGCCCTGAGGGTATTCGACGAACACTTTGCGCACCTGGCCGATCACGCCCGAACGCACCATTTCCCGGACCTGCCAGACCATCGGGTAGCCAAGATAGGTGTGGGCCAGGCCGTAGAGACAGCGGCTGCCCTGCAGCACGTCCCTGAGCGCGAGCAATTCCTTGAGGTTCAGTGCCGCGGGCTTTTCGCTGAACACATGGAAACCCGCCGCCAGCGCCTGGCGGGCAATGGGCGCGTGGAGATGATTGGGGGTGACAATCACCAGCAGTTCCATGCGCTGGTCCAGCGGCAGCAGCGCCTCGGCGTCGAGCATTTGCTGCCAGTCGTGATAACAGCGGGACGCGGCCAGCCCCAGGGCTTCTCCAGTCTGCCGGTTATTCTGCGGGTCGCGGCTGAACGCGCCGCACACCAACTCGAAACCACCGTCCAGGCCCGCGGCCTGACGATGGGCCTGGCCGATGAACGCGCCCTCCCCACCGCCGACGAAGCCCATTCTTATTTTTGGTGCTACAGGTTTCATCGCGATTCTCTTTTGTCCGGACTGATGATGTAACCGGTTACATCATGAGCGGAAATCTAGGCCTGGTTTAGCTTTGTGTCAAACCCTGGAAGATGCCGATGAGCATTTGTCAGGCTTCGAACCTGCGGTAAGCTCGCGGCCATGCCTGCGTCTCCAGGCGCCGAATCGAGGTGATCTTGTCGAATATCCGTGAAGTGGCCCGGCTGGCCGGTGTTTCCGTGGCCACGGTGTCGAGGACGCTGAAGTCGCCTGAACGCGTGCTGCCGGAAACCCGCGACAAGGTCAACGCCGCGGTGGCACAGGCCGGTTATCGACCGAACCTGATGGCGGTGCAGTTCCGTTCCCGCCGTACCGGCAACCTGGTGATCCTGGTGCCGGCGATCGCCAATACCTTTTTCGCCCGGGTCATCAGCGGTGCCCAACAGGCGGCGCAAGCGGCCGGCTATCGACTGCTGCTGTGCGATACCCAGGGCCGCGAAGCCATCGAGCAGGAATTCGCCGCGCTGGTCTATGCCCACCAGGCCGACGGGGTGATTCAATTGCGCGCCAGCGACCCCTTTGTTTCATTGCCGCCCGGCGCCGACGCGTTGCCGCTGGTCAATGCCTGCGAAGTGGTCAAGGACGCGCCCTACCCGACCATCAGCCTGGACAACCGCAGCGCCGCCCGCGCCATGACCGAGCACCTTATCGGCCTCGGCCACCGACGCATCGGCATCATCAAGGGCCCTCGCAGCAGCCCGTTGACCCTCGATCGCGTGGCCGGCTACCAGGACGCCTTGCAAGACGCCCGCATCGCCATCGTCCCCGAGCTGATCTGCCACGGCGACTTCACCCTCAAGGCCGGCTTCGACGGCGCCAGCGCCATGCTCGCCCTGGCCGAGCGTCCCAGCGCGCTGTTCTGCGAGAACGATGAGATGGCCATCGGCGCGCTCAAGCGCATCAAGCAAATGGGCCTGCGGGTGCCCGAGGACATCTCCCTGGTGGGTTTTGATGACATCCCGTTTGCCGCCTATTGCGATCCGCCGCTGACCACCATTTCCCAGCCGGCTGAAACCTTTGGTCACAAAGCCGTAGAAATGCTCATCGCCCTGATCGAGAAAAGATCCATCGCCCAGCGGCACGTGCTCCTGCCGTTCGAGCTGACCGTACGCGGCAGCAGCGCAGCGCCAGGCTCCAGCATGGCCTGATCAGGCACATCGCAGTTGTCGACTCGCCATCAGGCCCGTTTCGACTACAGTGGAAGGACTCTGCAAAAGCCATAACAAGACGGAGAGTCGCCATGCCAATCAGCAAACGCTTCATTTCCCTGGCCGCCGCCGCAGCCGTGATGGTCACGACCACGGCCTATGCTGCGCCAGCGTACATCAACATTCTGACCGGAGGCACCAGCGGGGTGTATTACCCGATTGGCGTCGGGCTCTCGCAGATCTACAGCAGTGGCATCAAGGATTCCAAGACGTCGGTCCAGGCCACCAAGGCTTCGGTGGAAAACCTGAACCTGCTGCAAGCCGGACGCGGGGAGTTGGCGTTTGCCTTGGGCGACTCTGTGGCGGACGCCAAGAATGGGGTGGAAGACGCCGGCTTCAAGGCGCCCTTGACCAAGCTGCGGGCCATCGCTGGCGCCTACCCCAACTACATACAAATCGTCGCCAGTCAGGAATCGGGCATCAAGACCCTGGCCGATCTCAAGGGCAAGACCGTTTCGGTCGGCGCAGCGAAATCCGGCACCGAGCTCAACGCCCGGGCAATCTTCAAGGCCGCGGGCCTGACCTACAGCGATATGAAGGTGCAATACCTGCCATTCGCCGAGTCGGTGGATCTGATCAAGAACCGCCAGTTGGATGCCACGCTGCAATCTTCCGGCCTGGGCATGGCCGCGATTCGTGACCTGGCGTCGACCATGCCATTGAACTACGTATCGATTCCCACCGATGTCGTGGCAAAAATCGGTAACCCGGCCTATTTGAGCGCGCAAATCCCGGCCAACACGTACGACGGACAAACTGACGCCGTGCCCACCGTCGCCATCACCAATATCCTGGTGACCCGCGAGGATGTGCCGGACGAAGTGGCCTATCAGATGACCAAGCTGCTCTTCGACAACCTCAATCGCCTGGGCACATCCCATTCGGCGGCGAAAGACATTTCCCTGAAAAACGCCGCGAAGAACCTGCCGATAGCCCTGCACCCTGGCGCCGAACGCTACTACAAGGAAGTGGGCGCGCTGTAGACCCCTGGGGCGGCAACGGCGTAAACCGCCGTTGCCGTGTCGTGTTTCGCACCGGCTACAGACAACAGGCAGGCACCTTATGAGTGAAGACCAGCACGGCATCGCCTCGGACCCACGGGACTGGCCGAAGACGCTGTTCTATGTAGCGTTGCTGTTTTCCATATTCCAGATCGTCACCGCAGCCTTCTCCCCGGTATCCAGCATCGTGCTGCGGGCGGTGCATGTGGGCTTTTTGCTGTGGGTGGTGTTTTTGAGTTACCCGGCCCATGGCAATCAACGGCCCTGGCAACCCATGGCCTGGGCGTTGGGGCTGGCGGGGATGGCGACCGCGCTCTATCAGTGGGTATTCGAGGCCGACCTGATCCAGCGCTCCGGCGACCTGACGAGTGCCGACATGGTCATCGGCATCGTCCTGATCGTGCTGGTATTCGAGGCGGCGCGGCGGGTGATGGGCATCGCCTTGCCAATCATCTGCGGCCTGTTCCTCGCCTATGGCCTGTTCGGCGAACACCTGCCGGGCGACCTGGCGCATCGCGGCTACGGCGTGGACCAGATCATCAACCAATTGGCGTTTGGCACCGAAGGGTTGTACGGCACGCCGACCTACGTATCGGCCACTTATATCTTCCTCTTCATCCTGTTCGGCGCTTTCCTGGAAAAGGCCGGCATGATCAAGCTGTTTACCGATTTCTCCATGGGCCTGTTCGGCCACAAGCTGGGCGGTCCGGCGAAGGTGTCGGTGGTGTCATCGGCGCTGATGGGCACCATTACCGGCTCGGGCATCGCCAATGTGGTGACGACCGGCCAGTTCACTATTCCGCTGATGAAACGTTTTGGCTACAAGGCCGCGTTCGCCGGCGGTGTGGAAGCGACATCGAGCATGGGCAGCCAGATCATGCCGCCGGTCATGGGTGCGGTGGCGTTCATCATGGCCGAGACCATCAACGTGCCGTTCGTGGAAATCGCCAAGGCGGCCTTGATACCCGCCTGCCTGTATTTCGGCTCGGTGTTCTGGATGGTGCACCTGGAGGCCAAGCGTTCGAACCTCAGAGGTTTACCCAAGGATCAGTGCCCGAGTGCCTGGGGCGCGGTCAAGGAAAACTGGTATCTGCTGATTCCACTGGCAGTGCTGGTCTATCTGCTGTTTTCCGGGCGCACGCCGCTGTTCTCCGGCATGGTCGGTCTGGCCCTGACGGCCATCGTGATCCTCGGCTCGGCAATCATCCTCAAAGTATCGAACTACGCCTTGCGCTGCGCATTCTGGATAGCACTGGGGATCCTCTGCGTCGGCTTCTTCCGGCTCGGCATCGGTATCGTGTTCGCGGTGATCGGCGTGCTGGTGGTGGCTTGCTGGTTCATGCAAGGCACGCGGGAAACCCTGGTCATCTGCCTGCATGCATTGGTGGATGGTGCCCGGCACGCCGTTCCGGTGGGGATCGCCTGCGCCTTGGTCGGCACCATCATCGCCGTGGTTTCGCTGACGGGCGTGGCGTCCACTTTCGCCGGTTACATCCTGGCCATCGGCAAGGACAACCTGCTGCTGTCGCTGATCCTGACCATGCTTACCTGCCTGGTATTGGGCATGGGCATCCCGACCATCCCGAACTACATCATCACCAGCTCGATCGCCGCGCCAGCCCTGTTGGAACTGGGCGTGCCGCTGATCGTGTCGCACATGTTCGTGTTCTATTTCGGCATCCTCGCCGACCTGACCCCTCCGGTGGCCCTGGCCTGTTTCGCCGCCGCGCCCATCGCCAGGGAGAGTGGCCTGAAGATCAGCTTCTGGGCCGTGCGCATCGCCCTCGCCGGCTTCGTCATTCCGTTCATGACGGTCTACAACCCGGCGCTGATGCTCCAGGGCGACGATCTCTGGATGACGGCGTACATGCTGATCAAGACCTTGCTCGCGGTCGGCCTGTGGGGCATGGCGTCTACCGGTTTCCTGCAACAGAAGATGCCGGTCTGGGAACGGCTGATGTGTTTTGCCGCCGGGGCATTGTTGGTGGTGGCGCTGCCGCTGACCGATGAAATCGGCTTTGTCCTGGCGGCGCTGTTGATCGGGCAGCATCTGTGGCGCGCACGTCGCAGCGGACAGGCCTTGGCGTGATCGGCTTGTGCCTGGGCCTGTCCGGAGTGATCTGGGCGCAGCTTGAACTCAGCGAGTTCACCTTGGCGTGGGATCACACCATCGAGAAGATCCGTTGGGAGGAAGACTACCGTGTCACCGAAACGGGCCTGGCCCTGGGCGAAGCCAGGATCAAGGGCAACGGTGCCGGCATGGAGATTCCGGAAAATGCCCGGCTGGAAAACGGCAGTTGGCACTACTATCGACAACTGCCGCCGCTGCAACCCTTGAAGCTGGGCCGCACGCCCCAGGCCGGCGATTACCAACTGTGTCATGCCGGCCATTGCCAGCCCATGGCGCATTGGCTGGGACCGCCCACCTTGGAACACCCCTCGGTAGAACTGTGGAGCTGCGAACGGCGCTCGATCATTCAGCGCTGATCGACCGCCACGCCGCCTGCGCCAATAATTCCCGATGCGCCTTCGGGCTGGTCGGCACGCGCCCCGCCAGCCAGGCACGGCAATAACTTTCCGACGCGCCGATGATCAGCGAAAACATCAGCTCGGCCGGGTAACGCTTGAGCGCCTCGCCCTGCGCCGCCGCGCTCAGCCACTGCCAGAGCTGGCCGTTGCGCGTGCTGTTGCGGCTGGCGAGTTCGTCCTTGAACGGTCCCTTGGTCACGGCAAAACGCGCGTGATACTGGAAACGCGCCCATTCCGGCTGGCTGTCGACCCAATCGACATAGCTGAAGATCAACGCTTGCACGCCCTGTTCGGCCGTCGTCGCCTCGGCCAGGTATTGCTCGCGCAAGTGCGCCTGGTCGTCCAGCGCGGTGAAGAACAGCGCCGCCACCAGGCCTTCCTTGTTGCCGAAGTGGTGGTAGATCGCGCCAACACTGGTCTGGCATTCGGTGCGGATCATTTCAATGGTGGTCGCCTCAATGCCCTGTTCGTTGAACAGCGCCAGGGCCTTTCTGAAGATATCGCGCTTGAGCTCGGCCCTTCTGCCGGGAAAGGCACGTTCGAGTAATTCCGTTGTTTGCATGCTGGGCTTAAACCGGTTCGTTGAAGGATCAGGCAGACGACTGCCCATGACGAAGTGAGCGCAGCTTGACAGATTCGCCAACAACAGAATACCGTTCCGTCACAGAATAATATTCTGTAACGGAAGATCGTTCCGTAAATCCCTTGTCAGTGAGGCTTCACATGAATCAGGTTCTCGGTATGTTCAACAGCGCAGGTCCCGATGCGTTCAGCAAAATGGCCTGTCAGATGGCACCTTACTTCTCCACTATCAATCCGCTGGTCACGGAGCTGCGCCAGGGCGCGGCGACTGTGCAGGTACCGTTTCGCAAGGAAATCACCAATCACCTGGGCACCGTGCATGCCATTGCCATGTGCAACGCCGCCGAGCTGGCCGCCGGGATGATGACCAACGTCTCGATTCCCGACGGCGCCCGGTGGATCCCCAAAGGCATGACCGTAGAATACCTGGCCAAGGCCAAGAGCGACGTGACGGCGGTGGCGAACGGCGATGAGGTGGACTGGCAGACCGAGGGCGACAAGATCGTGCCGGTGGATATTCATGACGTGGATGGCAAGAAGGTGTTCACGGCGCGGATCACCATGAATGTGAAGTTGGCTTGAGGGTTGGGAAGCTTGCTTTGCGATTGCTGCGCAATCGAGCGGGAGCAAGCTCCCTCGCCACGGTTATTCTTATTCGCGAGGCCTGGATCAGGCAAACGTCGCCCCGCGGGTGTTCACGAACAATGAGTACAACGAGTGGCTGCCGGCCATGAACAGCCGGTTGCCCTCCCTGCCGCCGAAACAGATGTTGGGGCAACGTTCCGGCAGGGAGATATGCCCGATGGCCTTGCCCTCGGGGTTGAACACCCGCACACCGTCGAGTTTTTCCAGGTCGGCTTTGGGGTCGCCGTTGCCGCCCCAGCCGCACCAGAGGTTGCCGCTCTCATCGCACTTGATGCCGTCGATGGCGGCGTAATCCAGGCCTTCGATATGCTTGCGGCGCTCGCCCAAGGTGCCGTCATCCTTGACCGTGATTGCCCAGACCAGGCGGTTGGGCTTGGCCCGGCCTTCGACCACATAGAGAGTTTTTTCATCCGGGGAAAAGCACAAGCCGTTCGGCCCCGCCAGGTCGTCGATGACCCGGCTGAGCTTGCCGGTTTCACCGTCGATGCGGTACACCGCGTGCGGCTGCTCGGGGGTGACTTTGTGCCCCTCGTAGTTGTTGCCGGTCTGGAAAGGCGGGTCGGTGAACCAGATCGAGCCATCCCGTTTACAAACGATGTCGTTGGGCGAGTTCAACGGTTTGCCGTCGAAACGATCGGCCAGCACAGTGATCGTGCCGTTGTGTTCGGTGCGGGTGATACGCCGCCCTTCGGTCGACGTGGTCGAGCCTTCACAGACCAGCAAACGCCCCTGGCGATCACGGCACATGCCGTTGGAGAAGTTCGAATTCTCCCGATACACCGACAGCCCACCGGTGACTTCGTCCCAACGCACGATGCGGTTGTTGGGGATGTCACTGACCAGCAGGTACCGACCGTCGCCGATCCACACCGGCCCTTCGGCCCAGCGCAGGCCGCTGGCGAGTTTTTCCACGCTGGCGTTGAAGATGCGCAGGTCCATGAAGCTGGGGTCGAGGATATTGACCAGAGGGTCCGGATAACGCTGGCTCAGCGGTTCGGCCTGGGTCAGGCCGGGCAGGTTGCCAAGGGTCGCGGCCGCGGCCGAGACCACCAGGGATTTCTTGAGGAAGGTCCGGCGCGCCTGATCGGCGGTTGCAGGTTGCGAAGCATCCATAGTACGTCTCCGTTAATTATTATTGGACGGGGACGTTTGTTTTACCCTCTGATAGGACATCGTACAAGTTATTATCCTCGCCCGGCCCTATCACTCGGGAAGGAGTGGGATCCGAACGGTGAACGTGGTGCCTCCGCGCGCCTTCGAGTGGACTTCGATGGTCCCCTGATGAGCCGCGACGATTGCCGAGGCAATGTAAAGGCCCAGTCCCAGGCCGGCCGTGGGGCCGTATTGCAGGTCGCCGCTGCGCAGCTGCCGGATCAAGGGATTGAAGATGCTGGCGATGGCGTCCTTCTCGATAGGCTTGCCCTGGTTGTTGATCGCGATGACGGCTTCGTCCGCTTTTCGGTTGAGCGACACAGTGATCGGCGCACCCTCCGCGCCATGCTGGACAGCATTGCCGATCAGGTTGGAAAAAACCTGTTCCATCCGCGCCGGATCGAACAGTCCTTCAAGCGGACCGTGGTGCTCGAAAATAATCCTGCTTTCCGGGTGATAGGCACGCGCCTCTTCCACCATGCCTTCGCACGCTGCCACCAGGTCGCCGTTGAAACGCTGTACCGGTATGCCTGCGCCCAGCTGGGTACGGGTGAAGTCCAGCAGGTCGCCGACAATCTTGTTCGCCCGTTTGACGCTGGTGTAGATGCGCGAGGAAATCTTGGTGGCCTTGGCAGGCAGATCGCCGGCGCGCAGGAGCACTTCGGAACTCAGCAGGATTGCCCCCAGCGGGCTGCGCAGATCATGTCCCAGGATCCCGAGGAAGATATTGCGCGCTGCATCGACCGCGCCGGAATAACTAACCACCGATTCCGCCAGGGCCTGGTCGACGGCTTCATTGAAGCGGATCACATCCGACATCGCCCGCGCCTGGTCCAGCTGGGCATGGGGCATCCACAACACCAGCACGCTGGTGCGCAACGCACGGTACTCCGAGACCATCTGTTCCACGGTAAAACCGGAAGACTGGCGAATGACAGCGTGGGTTTCCGCCGCGGTCTCGGCCTCCGCCGCCGGGGCTTCGCCCTGGGATTTGGCGATCTGCTCCTCCGGGGTCTGAGAGGTGCGCAGATCAATGGCGATGGTGCGCAGCATCTGCTCGGCATGGTCGCGTAGCGCTACCGCATCCATGCCGATGGAAGCCGGGGTGATGGTCCTGGCGAAGTCTTCCCACGCCTGGAGGATCGGTTCGATGTTGTCGACAATGAAATCAGCCAGGCGCATGGGTTGCTCCGCGGGAAACTCAGGGGGATCGGTGCCGGAAACAACACAGCGGTCAGATGTTGTACAGCAAATCGCTGGGGGATGTGCCAGTCTCTGGATTGGTTGAGCTGGTGGAGCTGGCGGCTGCTTTGCAGCCGAGCGGGAGCAGGCTCCCTCGCCACGGGTGAGCTGTGAACATCTGGGGAGAACGGTTGACGGGCGGGAGCCGGCGCTTGTCTCTCTCTGCTGGATCCGGTACAAATCCTCCTTGTTGTACGACAACCTATAACTAAAAAATAAACCACCGAAGCCTCGCTGCTGCGGTGGTACACCTTTGAGATTGCTGCCATGACCCGCCCCACCGTTGCCGCCGATGTTCCTATTCCTTTTTCCCGCCCTGTCGCTGTGCTCATCCTGCTTTGCATGGGCTGCGCTTTTGCCGGTAACCACGTCGCCGCGCGGGCGGCGTTCGATGACGGTGCCGGCGTGCTGCTGGCGATCCTGCTGCGCTCGGGCGGGACGTTGCTGGTGCTGGCGGCGATGGTCTTGTGGCAACGCCAGAGCCTGCGCCTGCCCGCCGGGGCCTGGCGCTGGCAGTTGGTGTTGGGCCTGTTGATCGGCGCCCAGAGCCTGTGCCTGTATTCGGCCGTGGCGCGGGTGCCTGTGGCGCTGGCGCTGTTGGTGGGTAACGTGTTCCCGATCCTGCTGGCGCTGCTGACCTGGGCCCTCGGCGGGCCGCGCCCCACTGCGCGTACGGCGATGTTGATGGGGATGATCCTGGTGGGCCTGGTGTTCGTGCTGGAAGTGCCGGCGCGGTTATCGTCGCAGGCGGACGTCGGCCCGCAATGGCTGTTGGGGGTTGGCCTGGCATTCTGCGCCGCGTGCGTGTTCGCTTGCGCGTTGTGGATCACCGATCACAAGCTGTCCCAGGTGCGCGGCTCGGTGCGCAGCCTGCTGACGATTTTCATTGTGTTCAGCAGCGTCAACCTCGCGGGCCTGACCGGCGCCCTGCCCGGCGGCCTCGACCTGCCCGCCAGCAACACCGGCTGGCTCGCGCTCGCCACCCTGGTGGTGCTTTACGGCACCGGGTTCATCGTGTTGTTCATGTGCGTGCCACGCCTGGACATGCCACGCAATGCCCCGGTGATGAACATCGAACCGCTGGCGACCCTGCTGATTGGCTGGCTGGTGCTGGACCAGATGCTCAACCCGGGCCAGGTGCTCGGCGGCGCGATCGTGGTGACGGGTATTGTGTTGCTGACCTGGCGCAAGGCTGAGCGGGTCAAGGCGCCGGTGGCTGCACGCAATTGAACTGACTGAACGCTCTTTTGTGGCGAGGGAGCTTGCTCCCGCTCGGCTGCGACGCAGTCGCGAATTTCTTGGGCCTGCTTCGCAGGCCAGCGGGAGCAAGCTCCCTCGCCACAAAAGCAATGTGCGGTCAGGCGTTTATGTCTGGGTGCGCCGGAAACTAGTTTCAAAAGCCACAGTCCTACCCCAGCCCTGAACGAAACGTTTCGGGCTGATTGGCGCCGTCTCCCGGCGCTCAGGCAATTCCCTTCCAGAGCTGTCCATCCATGCGCCACCTCGTTCGCTCTCGCCGTTTCGCTGCGCTGTGCCTCACGATCCTGTTTCCGTTGTTCCCCAGCCCGGCTCACGCCCGAGGCGAAGGACAACTGGTGAGCGCCATCAACGACTACCGCAGCCAGCCCCACCGCTGTGAATGGCAAACAGTGCGTGCTGCCCAACCTTTGGTGTTGCGCTCCAGCCTGGCCTTGCCCATCGGCTTCAGCGGTGGCTTGCGCGAAACCCTGAGCAGATCCGGCTATCAGGCCCGGTCAGTGCGCAGCATTCGCCTGACCGATGCGCGGGACGCCGAAGAAGCGTTCGAGAGGCTGGCGGACGAGCATTGCGCAGCGCTGCTGGACGGCCAGTACGCCGACATTGGCGTCAATCGGGTCGGGGATGAATGGCGCGTTGTGCTCGCTCAACCCATGGGCGGAACGCGGATCAGCGACACGCGCGACATCGGCGCGCCGGACAAAACGCTGCTCGCCCAGGTCAACGCCGCCAGGGCCAAGCCCCGCATGTGCGGGCGCCAGCGCTTTGCGGCGGCTCGGCCGCTGAGCTGGAACGCCGCGCTGGGAAGCGCTGCCCAGGGTCACAGTCGGTCAATGGCCCGGGGCAACTATTTTGCCCATCGCGACCCGGACGGTCGCTCCACATCCGAGCGCGCCAGGAGCGCCGGTTTTCGCGGACGCAAACTCGGCGAGAACATTGCCGCCGGACAACGTTCGCCAAGCCAGGCCATGCACGACTGGCTCGCCAGCCCCGGGCATTGCGCCAACCTGATGAACCCGATGTTCACCCAGGTCGGTGCGGCGTCGGCCAGTGACTCGCGCAGCGATGCCGGAGTGTATTGGACAATGGTGCTTGGCGCCCCGTGATGTAACGGACGGGTATCCACGGAGGTTTATGCGAGCCTGGCGTCCTCACGCCGGCCGACGCACCGCCCTCACCTTCCCGCTGCCACCGCCGCCACAGAAAAACCGTTCGGCCCCATCGGATTCCAGCCCCGACACACCGGTCCCGGGCGGCATCGTCACGCTTTCCAGCACTTGTGCTGTCTGCGGATCAATACGCCGCAGATCACTCTCGTCGTTTTCCCAGGTCCCGTGCCAAAGCTCTCCGTCGACCCAGGTCACGCCCGTGACGAAGCGATTGGATTTAATGGTGCGCAGGACTTTTCCGTCGGCCGGGTCGATCTGGAGAATTTTGCGCGCCTTGTACTGGCCGACCCAGAGCGATCCTTCGGCCCACGCCAACCCTGAATCATCACCGCTGTTGGGCGCCGGAATCGTCGCCAGTACCTCGCCGGTGCGTGGATCGATCTTGCGGATGCTGTCGCCAGCAATCTGGAACAGGTGCTCACCGTCGAACGCCGTGCCAGCGTTCGCCGGCACGTCGAACGAGTGCACGGTCTGGCCACTGGCGGGATCAAGTGCGTGGAGCTTTTCGCCTGAGGCGAACCAGACGCGCTCGCCGTCATGGCTTACGCCGTGGACACACTCGACGCCGGGAAAAGGGCCGTACTCACGCAGGATCTGTGCTTCTGAACGTTTCATTTCACTCGCCTCATCAGTGGGGTGTGATTGCATCCTAACCAGCCACTGGCAACGCAGTGAGTAACAATGCCGTCGCGAATCCAGGCATCGTTGGCGCCATCCAGCGCCGGGCCCTGGCACGACCGAACGCTTGCGCCTTGCCGCAGGCGGCGAGGGTTTCCAAGGCCCGCTGCACGCTGCGCTGGCTGTTGCCCAAGGCAAGCGCCAGGGCCGAACTGGACCAGGTTTCGCCATCGGCAAGCAGCGCCAGCACCGCGCCGTGAGGTTCTTCGATGACGCGCGCCAGCACCACGACCTCGTCGGCCTGACTGGGAATCAGGATAAAACCGCTGCGGGTTGCCTTCACCTCGGCCAATGACCGCAGCGCCACCCGCAACCGCCCCATCTCGACCCGCAGCCGGGCGCGGTGGGACTCATCCGTCAGTTTCAAGCCGAAGGCCTCGGCCATGAGCGCTTCCCTCGATGCATCGCCCGGCCAGGCTTGGGCCAGCCCGCGGGCCAGGGCGAACAACACCGGGCGCCGGGCGAGGGAAACCTGGCTGCCAGCGCTACTGACGCCATACCGGCATGCATCTACTACCAGCGCCGCACCGGCCAGCAGCACCTGTACCTCTTCAAGAATCAGCAAGCGCTCTTCGTTCCGGCTGATCAGACGCGCCGCCGGTGAGCTCAGCATGCGCCAGGCGCTTTCGACTTCGGCGTTCAGCGCGCTGATGCCCGTTTGCCGTGCGGCCTGGCCGGCCCTTTCCAGAGCGGCGTGAGCGGTTTGCGCTTGCAGGCGCCGCATGGCGATCCCCGCCGCCACCAGTTCACAAGCGGCTCGAGACGCCACAGGCAAGCTGGAAAGATTCAGATCAGCAAGCTTGCCCTCGGCCTCGCCAAGGTGACCGAGCAACAGCAGGCGGCGGATTTCGATCGCATGAGCGTGACCGACGTTCGCCCGGTCACCACAGGCTTCGAGTACCGTCCGCGCGGCGTCGAGGCGCTTCATGGGCCACGCCAGGTCACGGGAAGCCAAGGCGATCTCGCCCTCCGCCACGATACACCGTGCTCGCGCCACGGCCGCCTTGGACCCGAACGCCGTACTTGCCCGGCGCATCAGGCTCCTGGCTTTGTCCAGATCCCCCAGCTGCGCCATGGCGATGCCGCGCAGCGCGAGGGCCGGGGCATCGGTGCGCAAGGCGATGCGATTGAGCGCCGCTACTGGATCGCCTGCCGCCAATGCTCGCGCTGCTATGCTGATCGCGTAATCCATAAAACGACGGCCCTTGTGGCGAGGGAACTTGCTCCCGCTGGCCTGCGAAGCGGGCCTGAAAATCTTGCGGTCGCTGCGCACTGGAGTGCCAGCCCGGCCTGCTCCTCAGGCCAGGCAGTGAGTATCGGCTACAGGCGAATCCCGGCGGCCCGTACCACATCAATGCGCGACACCGCGCTGCTCAGCCGCCCCAGTCGCTGGTTGTGATCGGCAATGATCTGCTCGGCCGACAGGCTGCCATTGTCCACCGTCGAATGCGCATCGGCGGCCAACACCACTTCGTACCCCAGGGCATGGGCCTGGCGCACGGTGGCATTGATGCAGTGATCGGTCTGCAGCCCGCAGATCACCACGCGGTCAATACTCCTGGCCTGCAACAGCGCCAGCAGGTCGGTCTGGTAGAACGCGTCCGCCGTGGTCTTGCGCACCCGCAAGTCATCCGCGGCGGTGAGCAGGCCGTCGGCCAATTGCCAGGCGGCACTGCCATAAGCCAACGAGCCCTCAGGTTCTTCGTGCTGGACCAGGATCACCGGCAAGCCGACAGCCCGAGCCCTGGCACTGAGGTCGTTGATGGTGCCGAGCAGGCGTGGGCTGTCGAAGCATTCCTCTTCGCCCGTGCACAGCCCGGCCTGGACGTCGATAATCAGCAATGCGCTGCTCATGCTTGCCTCTCCGAGCGCTCAGTAGCCCAACGATAACCCGGTGTTGCGGCGCGGATCGTTGGCACCGTAGAAGCGATTCTTGCCCACGGGCTTGCCACCCAGTGACGGCGCGCCCACCAGGATCGCGGCGATGTGGTTGGGGTCCTGCGGGCCGGCGAACTTATGACCCCAGCTTTCCAGCAGCTTGAGCGTATCGGGGCTGGCGGCGAAAGTTTCCAGGTTGGTCTCCTCCGGCATCCACTGCTGGTGGAAGCGCGGTGCGTCCACCGCTTCCTGCAGGTTCATGCCGTAGTCGATCACATTGAGGATGGTCAGCAGGGTCGCGGTAATGATGCGGCTGCCGCCCGGCGTGCCGACGACCATCACGGTCTTGCCGTCCTTGGTGACGATGGTCGGGCTCATGGACGACAGCGGCGCCTTGCCCGGTGCGATGGCGTTGGCCTCGCCCTGTACCAGGCCGTACATGTTGGGCACGCCGACCTTGGCGGTGAAATCGTCCATTTCATCGTTGAGGATCACCCCGGTCTTGCTCGCCATCACGCCGGCGCCGAACCAGTCGTTGAGGGTGTAGGTGACAGAGACGGCGTTGCCCCATTGGTCGACGATCGAATAGTGGGTGGTGTTGCTGCCCTCGTGAGGCGCCACGCCGGGTTTGATCTTGTGCGAATCGCCGGCCTTTTGCGGCTCGATCGCGGCGCGCAGTTTTGCCGCATAGTTATTGTCCAGCAGATGGTCGATGGGGTTCTGCACAAAGTCCGGGTCGCCCAGGTAGCTGTTGCGATCGACATAGGCGTGACGCATGGCTTCGATCTGGTAGTGCATGCCCTGGGCCGAATGGAAGCCCAGGTCTTTCATCGGATACCCGTCGAGGATATTCATGATCTGGCACAGCACCACACCACCGGAACTGGGCGGTGGTGCGGAAATAATGTGATAACCGCGATAGTCGCATTCCACCGGGGCCAGCTCGCGGGTCTTGTATTTGTCCAGGTCGGCCTGGGTGATGATGCCCTTGTTGGTCTGGCTGGAAGTCACCAGGGCGTCGGCCACCCAGCCTTTGTAGAAGCCGTCGGCGCCTTTGGCGGAAATTTCCCGCAGGGTCCTGGCGAGGTCTTTCTGCACCAGTTTCTGGCCGGCCTGCATCGGCTCGCCGTTGTGCAGGAAGATCGCGCCGGAGTCGCGCATGTCCTTTTTGAACACGTCCGTGGCGGTCTCCAGCAGGTCGACATCACCTTGCTCAAGGACAAAACCCTCCTCGGCGAACCTGATCGCCGGGGCGATCAGTTCCTCCCGGGGCTTGCTGCCGTATTTCTTCAGCGCCAGTTCCATGCCGGACACGGTGCCGGGCACGCCCACCGCCAGGTGCCCGCGGGTGCTGAGCTCGGGAATGACGTTGCCGTCCTTGTCCAGGTACATGTCGGCGGTGGCGGCCAATGGCGCTTTTTCGCGGAAATCCAGGAATGTCTTGCGGCCATCCGCCATCTGCAGCGTCATGAAGCCGCCACCGCCAAGGTTGCCCGCCGCCGGGTAGACTACCGCCAGGGCGTAGCCCACCGCGACTGCCGCATCCACCGCGTTGCCACCGTTCTTGAGCACGTCGACGCCGACGTGGGTCGCCAGGTGCTGGGCGGTGACGACCATGCCGTTCTCGGCGGCAACCGGGGCCTGGGACGCAGCGTGGGCAGTCAGGCAGCAAAGGGAGAGCGAAGTGGCGATGAGGGTCCGGGCCAGGGATTCGAACTTCATGAGTCGGTCTCTTCTTGTTTTAGGGTCGGGATCGCTTCAAAAGCACACACGAGTATGGCTCGGTTTAAACAATATGCCTGTTTACTGTAGGCTCGTGTGCTTGATCATCCTCGCACAAGGACATCGCCGATGACGCTGCGAATCGAACGCACGGACGCTCCAACCGATGAACAACGCCAGACCATCCTCGCGCCACTACGCGCCTATAACACGGCTCAGACCGGTGGAAGCGCGCCGGAACTGGTCGCCTGGCTGGTGCGGGACGAGCACGGCGAAATCGTCGGCGGACTCTACGGCCGAGTATTTTTTCGTTGGCTCTATATCGAACTGCTGGTAGTGCCTGAACAGGCCCGGGGCCAAGGCACGGGTTCGCAACTGATGCAGATGGCCGAACAGCTGGCCAGGGAGAAGGATTGCGTAGGTATCTGGCTCGACACCTTCGACTTCCAGGCCCCGGACTTCTACCGCCGGCATGGCTTTACCGAGTGTGGGCAGATCGACGACTACCCGCCGGGGCATCAGCGTTTCTTTTTCCAGAAACGCCTGCCGAACGCTGACTGACCTCCCATACCCTCCCACACCAGGATCAGGTGTTCAGAGGCAAGTCGCCAACGCCGCCAACCGGCGCTTGGCGACAAAATCATCCTGTTTGGCGTAGTAGTTCAACGCCGTGCCGGTGGCACTGGCTTGTATATCGACAAACGATTCGGCCGAGCGGGTGTACACCGTCGAGCCACCCTGCTTGCCGGGTTGCAGGTAGGCACCGGCATCGACGCCGAACACCGCTTCGTCTTCCCAGGCGAACTTCACGCATTGGGCGACATTCTGCTCCGGCTTGTCCGAGGCCAGGGTCTTGTAGGGGGCTTGGGTCCGGGCCTGTTCCATCGCCGAACCCGCGCAGCCGGCCAGCAGGGTTGCGGCCACGGCCACCATCAGCATTCGCATCGCGTTCACTCATCGAGAAAAAAACCGACTTTAGCACTGCGATCCGCGCCTACGTGCGGCTTTACTGAAATTTGCCCGCGACAATGGCTATCGATTCACGCAACCTGTCGGGACATTGACTCAAGGAGCAACCATGGCGGCAACCGGACAGCAGCACGAACGAGCCCTGGAGATCTTTCTCGACGAACGCCCGCAGTTGCGTGTCGAGCTGGACAACCTCAACCCCCTGCTGGCCCAGGCCAAGGGCGAAACCGCTGCGCAGTATCGCGCCGAGCGCTTGCATGAGGCGTTCGAAGCCGAGGCCGAGCGCCTGGGTCTGTTTGCCTGGGAGCTGACGCTGTCGCTGACGGCGGCCTCCGCCGAGGACTACCAGGCCCAGCGCATGGAAGTGCACAGGGAGGTCGCGGAGATGGCGGGAATGGAGTGGGCTGAGTACTGCCAGTTACATGGTCTCATGGACTGAAGTGAACCCCGTGGCGAGGGAGCTTGCTCCCGCTGGCCTGCGCAGCAGGCCCAAAAAGGCGACTCAACTCACCTGACACACCGAGCAGCACGATCCAGGGGCCGCTTCGCAGCCCAGCGGGAGCAAGCTCCCTCGCCACGAAAGCTCCAGCCGTTCCGAGAATCGCCCCGACGCCCATAAAGCTTTATCATGGCCGCAGTTTTACGGATCGGGTCTGTCATGAAGTTCGCCATCGCGCTGTTTTCCGCCGCCCATGCGCCCTCCTCGCGCCGCGCCTTGCTGTTTGCGCAAGCCGCGCTGGCCGGTGGGCATGAGATCGTGCGGCTGTTTTTCTACCAGGACGGCGTCTACAACGCCGATAACAGCATCGTCACGCCTCAGGATGAGCAGGATCTGCCCCGGCAATGGCGAACCTTCGTCAGCGACCATCAGCTCGACGGCGTCGTCTGCATCGCGGCGGCGTTGCGCCGTGGTGTGCTCGACGCTGAAGAGGCCCAGCGCTATCAGCGTTCGGCAATCAGCGTCGAAGCGCCTTGGGCCCTTTCCGGACTGGGTCAGCTGCACGATGCGATCCAGGACGCCGACCGCTTGATCTGTTTTGGAGGCGCATGATGGCCAAGTCGTTATTGCTCATCAGCCGTCAGTCTCCGTGGTCTGGCCCCGGAGCCCGGGAAGCGTTGGACATCGTGCTGGCCGGCGGTGCGTTCGACCTGCCCATTGGCCTGCTGTTTCTCGATGACGGCGTGTTCCAGCTCAGCGCCGGGCAAAACGCCAAGGCCCTCCAGCAAAAAGACCTGAGCGCCAATTTGCAGGCATTGCCGATGTTCGGCGTCGAAGACCTGTTTGTCTGCGCCGACAGCGCCGCCGAGCGTGGCATCGCCACCGATGCCCTGGCACTGGACGCTTTGAAAGTGCTGGGTGCAGCGGACATCGCCGCGCTCATTGACCGTTACGACCAGGTGATCACCCTCTGATGTCGACTCTGCATGTGTTGTCCCATTCGCCGTTCGGTGATAACCGCCTCGCCAGTTGCCTGCGGATACTGGGGAGCCACGATGCGCTGCTGCTGTGCGGCGACGCGACTTACGCGCTGCAACCTGGCACCGAACCGTTCGCTGCACTCCAGGCCGCCGCTCGCAAGGTGTTCGTCCTTGCCGAAGACGCCCAGGGCCGTGCCCTGCACATTCCGGACTGGGCCGAAGCCATTGATTATCCGGCCTTCGTCGAGCTTTCAATCGAGCATGACAAGGTCAACTCCTGGCTATGAACGTGCTGACCGTGGGCGCGCGCAGCATCGCGCTGGACAAGGACGGCTACCTGGCCGATCTCAATGACTGGTCAACGGAAGTGGCCACAGCCCTGGCCGCCGCCGAAGACATCGAGCTGAGCCCCGAGCACTGGGAAATCCTCGAACTGCTCCGGGCCTTCCACGATGAATTCCAGCTGTCCCCCGCCACTCGGCCGCTGATCAAGTACACCGCGCTGAAACTCGGCGCGGACAAGGGCAACAGCCTGCACCTGAACCGATTGTTCAAAGGCACTCCCGCCAAACTCGCCGCCAAACTGGCGGGCCTGCCCAAACCGACGAATTGCTTATGACCGACTTTCCTTCGCTGACCCTTGAGACCCCGGCCGAACATCCGTTCGCCCAATTCGTGCGCATCCTTGGCAAAGGCAAGCGTGGCGCCCGCAACCTCACCCGTGAAGAAGCCCGCGAGGCCATGGGCATGGTGCTTGATGAGCAGGTCGAAGAGACCCAGCTCGGCGCCTTCCTGATGCTGTTGCGGCACAAGGAAGAAAGCGCCGAGGAAATGGCCGGCTTCACCGACGCCCTGCGTCAACGCCTGGTGGTTCCACAACTGGCGGTAGACCTCGACTGGCCGACCTACGCCGGGAAGAAGCGCCACCTGCCGTGGTATCTGCTGGCGGCCAAATGCCTGGGACAAAACGGCGTGCGGATCTTCATGCACGGCGGCGGTGCCCACACGGCGGGTCGGCTCTACACCGAACAGTTGCTGGGTTTGCTGGATATTCCCTTGTGCCGCGACTGGCAACAGGTCGGCACGGCGCTGGACACCGGCGGCCTGGCCTTCATGCCGCTGGTGGACTGGGCACCGCAGATGCAACGGATGATCGACCTGCGCAACACCCTCGGCCTGCGCTCGCCGATCCATTCCCTGGCGCGGATCCTCAATCCACTGGGCGCACGTTGCGGTCTGCAAAGCATCTTCCATCCTGGCTACCAGGCCGTGCATCGCGAGGCCAGCGGGTTGCTGGGCGACACCGCCATCGTGATCAAGGGCGACGGCGGCGAGATCGAAATCAATCCGGACGCCGACAGCCATCTGTACGGCACCACCGGTGGCGCCAGTTGGGACGAAGAATGGCCACGCCTGTCGGAGCAGCGCCACGTCAAGCCGGAGCGCCTCGACCCTGAGCATATGAAAGCCGTCTGGCGCGGCGACGTCGAGGACAGCTACCCGCAACTGGCGTTGATCGCCACGATGGCTTTGGCCTTGCGCGGCCTGGGTTTGTCTCGCGAAGAAGCGTTCGACAAAGCCCGGCAGTATTGGGACGCGCGGAACAGATCGATTTAGTCGATCATCAGCGACCAACCTTTGCGCTTTTTGTTCGAACCTATCGGCATAGACTCTTCTCCAACGTTTACCAGGTTGAGGAGATCGAGATGGGTTTGTTGGTCGAGGGCCGCTGGCAGGACCAGTGGTATGAAAGCAAGGACGGCAGTTTCCAGCGTGAACAGGCGCAACGCCGCCACTGGATAACCGCCGACGGCAGCGCCGGTCCTTCCGGCGAGAGCGGCTTCGCCGCCGAAGCCGGTCGTTATCATCTCTATGTGTCCCTCGCCTGCCCCTGGGCCCACCGCACGCTGATCTTGCGCAAGCTCAAGGGCCTGGAAGAGCTGATCGATGTTTCAGTGGTCAGCTACCTGATGCTGGAAAACGGCTGGACCTTCGATCAGGCTCACGGCTCGACGGGCGACAAGCTCGACCACTTCGACTTCCTGCACCAGCGCTACACCGCCGATACACCGAACTACACCGGCCGTGTCACTGTGCCCGCGCTGTGGGATAAACAGCAGCAGCGCATCGTCAACAACGAATCAGCGGAAATCATCCGCATGTTCAACAGCGCCTTCGATGGTTTGACTGGCAACGACCTGGATCTCTATCCAGAGCACCTGCGCGGCGAAATCGATGGGTTGAACGAGCGCATCTATCCGGCGGTGAACAACGGCGTCTACCGCGCCGGCTTCGCCACCACCCAGGCGGCTTACGAAGAAGCCTTTGATCAGCTGTTTGCCGAGCTGGACCATCTGGAAGCCCTGCTGGACACCCGCCGCTACCTGGCTGGCGAGTACCTGACCGAGGCCGACATCCGCTTGTTCACGACGATGATCCGTTTCGACGCGGTGTACTTCGGCCACTTCAAATGCAACCTGCGACGCATCGCCGATTATCCGAACCTGTCGAACTGGCTGCGGGAGATGTATCAGTGGCCAGGCATTGCCGAGACAGTGGATTTCACCCATATCCAGGGGCATTACTACGGCAGCCACAAGACCATCAACCCCAATGGGATCGTGCCCAAGGGGCCGAAGCAGGACTTCAGGGTGGTGCATGATCGAGGGAGGTTGAGTGGGAAAGGGATCTGGCGCGGAGCGCGGGATTGATCTGGAATCTGTGTAATTGGTGAGGGCCTCTTCGCGAGCAGGCTCGCTCCCACAGTTGATGAGTGTTGAAACACAATGGTTACACTCATCCCTGTGGGAGCGAGCCTGCTCGCGAAGGGCGCGGCGCGGTCTTCAGACCTGCCCCTGAGCCCCTTCAAACCAAGCCAACTTCTCGCGCAACTGCACCACTTCCCCGACGATCACCAGTGTCGGCGCATGCACCTCGTGCTCGGCCACCAGCCGCGGTAGGTCCGCCAAGGTACCGGTAAACACCCGCTGGTTTGAAGTCGTGCCTTGCTGGATGAGCGCCGCTGGCGTGTCCGCCGCTCGACCGTGCTTGATCAATTCGTTGCAAATCACCGGCAGCCCCACCAGGCCCATGTAGAACACCAGCGTCTGCGCTGGCGATACCAGGTCCGCCCAGGGCAAATCGCTGCTGCCGTCCTTGAGATGGCCGGTGATGAAACGCACCGACTGGGCGTAGTCGCGATGGGTCAGCGGGATCCCGGCGTAAGCCGCGCAACCACTGGCGGCGGTGATGCCCGGGACCACCTGGAACGGGATGCCATGGGCCGCCAGTTCTTCGATTTCTTCGCCGCCACGACCGAAGATGAACGGATCGCCGCCCTTCAACCGCACCACACGCTTGCCCTGCCGGGCCAGGTCGACCAATTGCTGGTTGATCTGGTCCTGGGGGACCGCGTGCTCGGACCGGCGCTTGCCGACGTAAACCCGCTCGGCGTCGCGCCGGCACAGCTCGAGGATCGCCGGGGCCACCAGACGGTCGTAAAGCACCACGTCCGCCTGCTGCATCAGGCGCAGCGCGCGGAAGGTCAGCAGGTCCGGGTCACCCGGCCCGGCGCCTACCAGGTAGACTTCCCCCGGCGCGTTCGGCGCCTGGCCGTCGATCTTCTCGCGCAGCAGCCGCTCGGCCTCGGCGCCCTGCCCGGCCAGTTGACGGTCGGCGATCGGGCCCTGGAAAACCTCTTCCCAGAATGCCCGCCGTTGCTGCACATCGGGAAACAGTTGCTTGACCTGATTGCGAAAGCGCGCCGCCAGGCCGGCCAGTTGCCCGTAGGTCGATGGAATCCAGGTTTCCAGCTTGGCGCGGATCAGCCGTGCCAGCACCGGCGCGTCGCCGCCGCTGGACACCGCAATAACCAGCGGCGAGCGGTCGACGATCGCCGGGAAGATCACGCTGCACAGCGCAGGCGCGTCCACCACGTTGACCGGCACGCAGCGCTTGTGGGCGTCGGCCGAAACCTGGGCATTGAGCGGCTCGTCGTCGGTGGCGGCGATGACCAGGCCGCAGCCGTCCATATCCGCCTCGACGTAGCCACGCAGCACGCATTCGCCGCCGCTGCCACTGACCAGTTCCCGCAACTGCGGTTCGATGTCGGGTGCGACCACCCGTAGCAGGGCACCGGCATCCGCCAGCAGGCGAGACTTGCGCAGGGCAATCTCGCCGCCGCCGACCACCAGCACGCGGCTGCCGCGCAGGTTGTGGAACAGTGGCAGATAGTCCATTTAGCCGATGACCTCGATGCCGCCCATGTACGGCTTCAGCACTTCAGGCACCCGGATCGAACCGTCGGCCTGCTGGTAGTTTTCCAACACGGCGACCAGCGTACGACCCACCGCCAGGCCGGAGCCGTTGAGGGTGTGGACCAGTTCCGGCTTGCCGGTTTCCGGGTTGCGGAAACGCGCCTGCATGCGGCGGGCCTGGAAATCACCGCAGTTGGAGCACGACGAAATCTCGCGGTACTTGTCCTGGCTCGGGATCCAGACTTCCAGATCGTAAGTCTTGACCGCGCTGAAGCCCATGTCGCCGGTGCACAGCGCCAGGGTGCGATACGGCAGCTCGAGCAGTTGCAGGACTTTCTCGGCGTTGGCGGTCAGGCTTTCCAGGGCTTCCATGGATTTCGACGGCTCGACGATCTGTACCATCTCGACCTTGTCGAACTGGTGCTGGCGGATCATGCCGCGGGTGTCACGGCCAGATGCGCCGGCTTCACTGCGGAAGCACGGCGTGTGGGCGACAAACTTGATCGGCAGTTGCCTGGCGTCGACGATTTCGCCGGCAACGATGTTGGTCAGCGAGACTTCGGCGGTCGGGATCAGGTACAGGTCGGCTTCGCCGTCGCGAGCGATCTTGAACAGGTCTTCCTCGAACTTCGGCAACTGACCGGTGCCTTGCAGCGCCGGCGCCTGGACCAGGTATGGCGTGTAGGCCTCTTCGTAGCCGTGCTCGGTGACGTGCAGGTTGATCATGAACTGCGCCAGTGCGCGATGCAGGCGGGCGATCGGCCCGCGCAGCAGGGCGAAACGCGCGCCCGACAGCTTGGCGGCGGTTTCGAAGTCCAGCCAACCGAATTTCTCGCCCAGGGCGACGTGGTCCTGTACCGGGAAATCGAAGGCTTTCGGCGTGCCCCAGCGACGTACTTCGACGTTGCCGTCTTCGTCTTCACCCACCGGCACCGATTCGTGAGGCAGGTTCGGGATGCCCAGCAGGATCGAATCCAGCTCACTCTGGATCGCGTCCAGTTCGGTCTTGCCGGCACTCAACTCGCCCGCCATGCGCTCGACATCGGCCATCAGCGGCGCGATGTCTTCGCCGCGCTGCTTGGCCTGACCGATGGACTTGGAGCGCGCGTTACGTTCAGCCTGCAGGGCTTCGGTGCGGGTCTGGACGGTCTTGCGCTGTTCTTCCAGCGCTTCGATGCGCGCGACATCCAGGGCAAAGCCACGGGATGCCAGGCGGTCCGCTACGTCCTGAAGGTTGCTACGTAACAGTTTGGAATCGAGCATGTCGGTCTCTCGTTATCAAAGTTTGGTCAGGGACAGGCCGGCCCAGGTGGCGAGCAGCCCGCCGAACACGCTGATGGCCGCATAGCCCAGGGCCAGCGGCACCTGCCCGCTTTCCAGCAGGCGCACCGTATCCAGTGAAAAGGATGAAAAAGTCGTCAGGCCGCCAAGAAAGCCGACCATCAACCCCGCGCGCACCTCGATGGGCACTTCGGGGCGAATCAGGAACAGGCCGTAAAGAACGCCGATCAGCAGACAGCCCACGATATTAACGGCCAGCGTCGCGGTATAGAAGTGCCGCGGCCAATTTGCACTGATCCAGTTGCCCGTGGCGAAACGCAACAACGTACCGGCAACGCCGCCGGCGGAGACTGCAAGAATCAAGGGGATCACGGTTTTCTCCGCTGCCGTGGACTCAATCGGTCCAATTGCGCCAAGTGGTTGAGCTTCTCGCCGATCTTCAGCTCCAGGCCACGGGGCACCGGCTGATAGAACCGTTGGGGGTCGAGTTCCTCGGGAAAATAGTCTTCGCCGGCGGCGTAAGCGTCAGGCTCGTCATGGGCGTAACGGTATTCCTCGCCGTAGCCCAACTGTTTCATGAGCTTGGTCGGCGCGTTGCGCAGGTGCAACGGCACTTCGAGGGAGCCGTGCTCGGCGGCGCTGCGCATCGCCGCCTTGAAGCCAATGTAGACGGCGTTGCTTTTCGGCGCGCAGGCCAGGTAGGTAATGGCCTGGGCCACGGCGAGCTCGCCTTCCGGGCTGCCGAGGCGTTCCTGCACGTCCCAGGCTGCCAGGCACAGGCTCAGCGCGCGCGGATCGGCATTGCCGATGTCTTCGCTGGCCATGCGTACTACACGGCGTGCGAGGTACAGCGGATCACAACCGCCATCGATCATCCGCGCAAACCAGTACAACGCGCCGTCCGGGTTGGAGCCGCGCACCGACTTGTGCAGCGCCGAAATCTGGTCGTAGAACGCCTCGCCGCCCTTGTCGAAGCGGCGCCGGGTATCGCCCAGCAGGCTTTGCAGCAGTTCGACACCGATCTCGCTGTCGTCTTCGGCCAGGTCCGAGGCGTTTTCCAGCAGGTTGAGCAGGCGTCGGCCATCGCCGTCGGCAGCGCTGAACAATATCTGGAAACCTTCGTCGCTGAGGCTCAGGTGGCGCTTGCCCAGGCCGCGCTCTTCGGTGAGCGCGCGATGCACCAGCTTGCGCATCGCCGCCTCGTCGAGGCTCTTGAGCACGTAGACCCGCGCGCGGGACAGCAAGGCGTTGTTGAGTTCGAACGAAGGGTTCTCGGTGGTGGCACCGATGAAAATCAGCGTGCCGTCTTCGACATAGGGCAAGAAGGCGTCCTGCTGCGACTTGTTGAAGCGATGCACTTCATCGACGAACAGGATGGTGCGCTTGCCGTACTGGCCGGCCTGCTGCTTGGCGATTTCCACCGCCTGGCGGATTTCCTTGACGCCGGCCAGCACGGCCGACACCGTTTCGAAATGCGCGTCCGAGACTTCCGCCAGCAACCGCGCCAGGGTGGTCTTGCCGACCCCCGGCGGGCCCCAGAAGATCATAGAATGCAGGGCGCCCTGCTCCAGGGCTTCGCGCAGGGGCTTGCCGCGGGCGAGTACATGTTCCTGGCCGACGTACTCATCCAGGTTGGTGGCCCGCAGGCGGGCGGCCAATGGCTGGGCAATCGGGGCGCTTCGAAACAGGTCCATGATTACTTACACAACCTCCGCTGGGTCCTGTTGAACACCGCCCCCTGTGGGAGCGAGCTTGCTCGCGATAGCGGCATTACATTCAATATCAATGTTGACTGATATGACGCCATCGCGAGCAAGCTCGCTCCTACAGGGGGGCTTGCCTTTATTTATTCCTGGATCACATCCGCACCCTTGGGGATGTCGAACTTGAACTTGGACGCGGCGATCGGCTCGTTGGCCTTGACCCCGGTGAACAGGATGTTGGTGCGCTGGCCGACACTGTCGATCAGTTGCATGTCGTTGACCAGGCCGTTGCGGAACGACAGGCGCAGGCTGTCGAACAGGCTGTCCTTGGTCTTCGGCTTGAGAGTGAAGTCAATCACGCCACCGGCCTCCTTGGAGGTGATGTCGAAGCTCTGGCTGATCTCCGAGATATCGCCGGAAAGCAACAGCGCCGGCGTCTGGGTCAGGCGCTGGTCGAGGGTCTTGATGGTCACTTGTTCGAGGTCCGGGTCCCACAGGGAGACTTTCTTGCCATCGGACACCATCAGCTGTTCGGCGGGTGCATCGGTGTGCCAGTAGAACAGGCCAGGGCGCTGCAGGGCCATGTCGCCAGCGGTTTCCTGCAACTGGGTGCCGCTGCCGTCGAGGGTCAGCTGGGAGAAACGCGCAGTCAGGGTCTGGGAGCCGCCCAGCAACTGGGTCAGGCGGGCCACATCTTTCTCGCCGGCATGGGCCGACAAGGTAGACAAAGCCAATACGGGCAACAACAGCATGCGAATCAGGCGCATGGGAGTCCTCATGAATTCGTGGGGGGCGAGCGGCGCGTCATTACGCCGCCCGGGTTGTCAGTCGCGCATCGGGCCCGGCGCCAGCACTTCGCGCGAGCCGTTGGTGTTCATGGCCGTCACGACCCCGGCCATTTCCATGGCCTCGATCATGCGTGCGGCGCGGTTGTAGCCGATCTTCAGCTTGCGCTGTACGGCGGAAATCGAGGCACGGCGACTCTCCAGGACGAACTGCACTGCTTCGTCATAGAGCGCATCGGTCTCGGCATCGTCGTCACCGCCGCCACTGCTGCCCTCGAAACCGCTGCCGGCCTCTTCGACACCGTTGAGGATGTCGTCGTTGTATTCAGGCGCGCCACGCAACTTCCAGGCTTCGACCACGCGGTGCACTTCGTCATCGGAGACGAACGCACCGTGGACACGGATCGGCAGGCTGGTGCCGGGCGGCATGTAGAGCATGTCACCGTGGCCGAGCAATTGCTCGGCGCCGCCCTGGTCGATGATGGTCCGCGAGTCGATCTTGCTCGACACCTGGAACGCCATGCGGGTCGGGATGTTGGCCTTGATCAGACCGGTGATCACGTCTACCGACGGCCGTTGGGTGGCGAGGATCAGGTGAATACCGGCCGCACGGGCTTTCTGGGCGATACGGGCGATCAGTTCTTCGACCTTCTTGCCGACGATCATCATCATGTCGGCGAATTCGTCCACCACCACCACGATGGTCGGCAGCTTGTGCAACAGCGGCGCTTCGTCGTGGATGCTTTCGCGGTGGTACAGCGGGTCGCTCAACGGCGTGCCGGCTTCCTCCGCCTCCTTGACCTTGGCGTTGAAACCCGACAGATTGCGCACGCCCATCTTCGCCATCAGCTTGTAGCGGCGCTCCATCTCGGCAACGCTCCAGCGCAGGGCGTTGGCCGCGTCCTTCATGTCGGTAACCACCGGGCACAGCAGGTGCGGGATACCTTCGTAGATCGACAATTCGAGCATCTTCGGGTCGATCATGATCAGTTTGGCGTCTTCCGGGCCGGACTTGAACAGGATCGACAGAATCATCGCGTTCACCCCCACCGACTTACCCGAACCGGTGGTACCGGCCACCAGCAGGTGAGGCATCTTCGCCAGGTCGGTGATGACCGGCTTGCCACCGATGTCGTGGCCCAGGGCCAGGGTGACCGGTGACTTGTGATTATCGTACTCGGGGGTCGAGAGCACCTCGGAGAAGCGCACGATCTGGCGATCCTCGTTGGGGATCTCGATGCCCACGGTGGTCTTGCCCGGGATCACTTCCACCACCCGCACGCTGGTGACCGCCAGGGAGCGCGCCAGGTCCTTCGCGAGGTTGGCGATACGGCTGACCTTGACGCCGGCGGCCGGCTGGATTTCGTAACGGGTAATGACCGGACCCGGATGGATCGAATCCACCGATACCTCGACACCGAACTCCTTGAGCTTGATCTCCAGCAGGTGACCGACGGCCGCCAGGGATTCGGGGGAATAATTGAGTTGTTTCTTTTCGGCAGGATCGAGGATCGAAATCGGTGGCAAGGTCCCTTCCACCGCGCTGTCGACGAACAGCGGCGCCTGTTTTTCCTTCTGCACGCGCTTGCTCTGCTCCGGCGGCTTGGCCGGGGCCATGGTGATAACCGGCGGCACCTGCTTTTCGCGCTCGGACATGTGCTTGCTCAGGGCCTGCTCGCGCTCGATCAGGCGTTCCTTGACCTTGGCCTGCTCGCGTTTGTCCGGAACGGTGGGCGCCACGACGTCATGGACCCGATCGTCCACTTCACGCAGTTGCGCCACCAGTTGCTTGCGTTCGTTGCGCGCCGCCCACCAGCGGTTCAGCGCACCCTGGATCAATTCGATGAGGTCGAGCGTGATCTTGCCGGTCACGTCCATGACTTTGAACCAGGACAGGTCGGTGAACACCGTCAGGCCGAAGAGGAACAGGGCGATGAACAGCAGCGTACTGCCCTGGATATTCAGGGCATTGCGCGCCAGATCACCAAGGCTCTCGCCCAGCGCACCACCCGCCCCGGCCGGCAGGCCGGTGGGTGCGTGGAAATGGATATGCGCCAGCGCGGCGCCTGACAACACCAGGAACACCAGGCCAATCAGGCGCCAGGAGAACAGCCAGCCGCTCCACTGCCAGGGCTCATGGCGCTGGCGGAAAATCTGATAGGTCTTGATCGCCAGCAGCAGCGGGAAAATATAGGCGAAATAGCCCAGCACCATGAACAGGATGTCAGCGCTGTAGGAACCGGCCGGCCCGCCGAAATTCTGCACGTCTTCGATCTTGCTGTTGTGGCTCCAGCCCGGATCGTCCTTGCCGTAGGTCAGCAAGGCCATCATCAGGAACAGGCACAAGGCCCCAATGGCGATCAACGCACCTTCCTTGAGCCGGTAGTGCAATTGTTGGCGCCAGAGCGGAACGACTGTCTTGGGTGCTGCGGTGGATTTCTTCAAAACGCTTCTTTTCCTGCGCCAATGGCGCGTCCATCTGTTGAATGACTATAAAAACTGCCCACGGGGAGCAGGTAAAAAAAGTGAATGTGCTCAACCGGTACTACTTTTACCACTGAGGCATGTTTTACCACTGTGGCATGCGTCCGGAAAACCGCAGGTGTTGCCGAAGATTTGACCTTTTGCCCGTCCTGCGTTCAAAACTCAAGCATTGTACGGGTTTGTCTTGCCCGAGGCATTGCCCGTGCGCCCGGCGACAACCTGGCCAGAAACGGGTCATCGGGCGCCAATTTGAGCATGCATTCTCTTTTGTGACAAAGGCTTATGAGGTGTTTTTTATGAGCGAAGCGAAGCATTCACGCCTGATCATTCTCGGTTCCGGCCCTGCAGGGTACAGCGCGGCTGTCTATGCGGCCCGCGCCAACCTCAAACCCGTTGTCATTACCGGCATACAGGCCGGTGGCCAGCTCACCACCACGGTCGAAGTCGATAACTGGCCCGGCGATGTCGAAGGCCTGACCGGCCCCGTACTCATGGAGCGCATGCAGCGGCACGCCGAGCGCTTCGACACGCAGATCGTCTACGACCATATCCATACCGCCAAGTTGCAACAGCGACCGTTCGAACTGGTCGGCGACAGCGGCACCTATACCTGCGACGCATTGATCATCGCAACCGGCGCCTCGGCTCAATACCTGGGCCTGCCTTCGGAGGAAACCTTCGCCGGCAAAGGCGTGTCCGCCTGCGCGACCTGCGATGGCTTCTTTTATCGAAACCAGGTGGTGGCCGTTATCGGTGGCGGTAACACGGCGGTTGAAGAAGCCTTGTACCTGTCGAACATCGCCAGGGAAGTTCACCTGATTCACCGCCGCGACAAGCTGCGCGCGGAAAAGATATTGCAGGACAAGCTCTTCGAAAAGGCAGCCAACGGCAATATCCGCCTGCACTGGAACCAGAACCTGGATGAAGTGCTGGGTGACGCCAGCGGCGTGACCGGCGCGCGCCTGCGGCACAGCGAGACGGGCGATGCCAGCACGTTATCCCTGGCCGGGGTGTTCATCGCCATCGGGCATAAACCCAACACCGATCTGTTCCAGGGCCAGTTGCAGATGCGCGACGGCTACCTGATTGTGCGTGGCGGCAGCGAAGGCAATGCCACCGCCACTGACATCGAAGGTGTTTTTGCCGCCGGCGACGTGGCTGACCACGTCTATCGCCAGGCCATTACGTCCGCTGGCGCCGGTTGCATGGCCGCGCTGGATGCAGAGAAGTATCTCGATGACATCCCGGCCGTTTGACGGTTAACCTCTAGGGCGGGCCTATGACAGGGCCCGCTCCCCTCCCCTTCTGCAAGTCCGGATAACGATGCTGACCTGGTTACAACGCAACACGTTCGATTTCCCACCGCTGGAAAAAGCCATGCGCGACCCCAATGGCCTGCTGGCCGCCGGCGGAGATCTTTGCGCCGATCGGTTGATCCAGGCCTATCGCCACGGCTGCTTTCCATGGTTCTCGGAAGGACAGCCGATCCTGTGGTGGTCACCGGACCCGCGCACCGTGCTGTTTCCCGACGAACTGCATGTTTCCCGTAGCCTGAACAAGCTGTTGCGCAAGCAGCGCTATCAAGTGACGTTCGACCGGGACTTCGCGGCGGTCATCAAGGCCTGCGCCGCACCCCGCGATTATGCCGACGGCACCTGGATCACCGACGCCATGCAGACCGCTTATCTGGAACTGCACCGGCGTGGCTTCGCCCATTCGGTGGAGGTCTGGGACCAGGACCAGTTGGTGGGCGGCTTGTATGGCCTGGCGATGGGGCAGCTGTTTTTCGGTGAGTCGATGTTCAGCCGGGCCGACAATGCGTCGAAATTCGGCTTCGCAACCCTGGTCCAACATCTCAAGGAAGCGGGTTTCGTGCTCATTGACTGCCAGATGCCCACCGAGCACCTGCACAGCCTGGGCGCCCGGTCGATTCCCCGCGCAGCGTTTGCCGACTACTTGAAGGCGCACCTGGACCAGCCCAACCAGGCCACTTGGCTTTGCTGAGCGATATTCGCGCGACTGGCTTACACTTGAATTGAAGTTTTATCCCGAGGGTTGATCATGACCGAGTTGGCGCGCTTGAAGTTCTATGCCACTCAACCTCACTCTTGCAGTTATCTGCCGGAGGAGCAGGCCACGACCCTGTTCCTCGACCCGAGCCAGCCCATGGATGTGCATGTTTACGCAGACCTGTCGGAAATGGGCTTTCGGCGCAGTGGCGATCATCTTTACCGGCCCCATTGCCAGCACTGCAATGCGTGCGTTCCGGCGCGCATTCCCGTGGCGCGATTCACACCCAATCGCCAGCAAAAGCGTATTTTCAAGCGCAACGCCGACTTGCAGGTGCGCCCGGCCAAGCCGCAATTTACCGAAGAATATTTTGACCTGTACCAGCGCTATATCGAGCAACGCCACGCCGATGGCGACATGTACCCGCCCAGCCGGGATCAATTCTCGACGTTCCTGGTGCGCGACCTGCCGTTCTCGCGCTTCTACGAGTTCCGCCTCGATGACCGACTGGTCGCCATCGCCGTCACCGACCTGCTGCCCAATGGGCTTTCGGCGGTGTACACCTTCTATGAGCCCGACGAAGAAAAACGCAGCCTGGGGCGTTTTGCGATTCTCTGGCAGATCAACGAATGCCGGCGCCTGGGCCTGGATGCGGTGTACTTGGGCTACTGGATCAAGAACTGCAAAAAAATGAACTACAAGACCCAATATCGGCCCATTGAATTGCTGATCAACCAGCGGTGGGTTGTCCTGAACTAAGGGCTCGCTCGCAATGAGTGCCCCGATGCAAGTACCCGACTCGTCGAGTATCCCAAGAACCCCTTGGCTTGCCCCCCCTTTTTCGGGCACAATGCACGCCGCTTTTGCCTGGCGCAGTTGCACCGGGCCATTCACTGGATACCGAGGGCTTTACTGCATGTCGAAAGAAGACAGCTTCGAAATGGAAGGCACTGTCGTCGACACCCTGCCCAACACCATGTTTCGTGTGGAGTTGGAAAATGGGCACGTCGTAACCGCGCATATCTCCGGCAAGATGCGCAAGAACTACATTCGTATTCTTACCGGTGACAAAGTGCGCGTCGAGCTGACGCCCTATGACTTGAGCAAAGGGCGCATCACTTACCGCGCTCGCTAACAAGTCAATACAAAACGCCCGGCTCATGTCGGGCGTTTTTGTTTGCCTGGGATTTGATGGCTGCCCCGAAACACTGTGGGAGCGAGCTTGCTCGCGATAGCGGTGGGTCAGCTTGCATCGATGCCGAATGTGCCGCAGCCATCGCGAGCAAGCTCGCTCCCACATGGGATTGCGGTGTCGCATATAGCAATAAGGCGCCTTTCGGCGCCTTTTTACTTTGTTACAACTAACGATCAGGCCATTTCTGCCGTGGTTTCGAAGTCGAACGTCAGCTCGCCATCCTTGATGTCGATGTGGACCACACCGCCATGCTCGGCCAGTTCGCCAAAGAGGATTTCCTCCGCCAGTGGACGCTTGATCTTGTCCTGGATCAGGCGAGCCATTGGCCGCGCTCCCATCGTCACATCGTAGCCACCTTCGGCGAGCCAGCTGCGGGCCGCATCGGTAACCTCCAGCAACACCCGCTTGTCTTCGAGCTGCGCCTGAAGTTCGGTAAGGAACTTGTCCACCACGCTCTTGATGACTTCATGGCTGAGGCGACCAAACTGGATGATAGTGTCCAGGCGGTTACGGAATTCAGGCGTGAAGCTCTTCTTGATCACTTCCATCGCATCGGACGAGTGGTCCTGATGGGTGAAACCGATCGAAGCGCGCGCAGCGGTTTCAGCGCCGGCGTTGGTGGTCATGATGATGATCACGTTGCGGAAATCCGCCTTGCGTCCGTTATTGTCGGTCAGCGTACCGTGGTCCATGACCTGCAACAGCAGGTTGAAGACTTCCGGATGCGCCTTCTCGATCTCATCGAGCAACAGCACGCAGTGCGGCTGCTTGGTGATCGCCTCGGTCAGCAGGCCGCCCTGGTCGAACCCGACATAACCTGGAGGCGCACCGATCAGCCGCGATACGGTGTGACGCTCCATGTACTCGGACATGTCGAAGCGCACCAGCTCGATCCCCATCGCCTTGGCCAACTGCCGTGCCGCCTCGGTCTTACCGACACCGGTAGGCCCGGCGAACAGGAACGAACCGACCGGTTTGTCCGGCGACTTGAGACCGGCGCGCGACAGCTTGATAGCGGTCGACAGCGAGTCGATGGCCGCATCCTGGCCGAACACCGTGAGCTTCAGGTCGCGCTCCAGGTTACGCAGCAGCTCCTTGTCGGAACTGGTGACGTGTTTTGGGGGAATCCGCGCGATCTTCGCGACGATGTCCTCGACCTGTGGCACGTCGATGCGCTTGACGCGGTTCTCCACCGGTTGCAGGCGCTGGTAGGCACCCGCCTCGTCGATGACATCGATGGCTTTGTCCGGCATGTGCCGATCATTGATGTAGCGCGAGGCCAGCTCGGCGGCGGCGCGCAACGCTTCATCGCTGTATTCGATGCTGTGGTGCAGCTCGAAACGCCCTTTCAGGCCGCGCAGGATGCCGATGGTGTCTTCCACCGACGGCTCCGAGACGTCGACTTTCTGGAAACGCCGGGCCAAAGCACGGTCTTTCTCGAAAATGCCACGGAACTCCTGGAACGTGGTCGAGCCGATGCAACGGATATCACCCGAGGACAGCAACGGCTTGAGCAGGTTCGAGGCATCCATGACGCCACCCGACGCAGCACCAGCACCGATAATGGTGTGGATCTCGTCGATGAACAGGATCGCCTGCGGACGTTTCTTCAGCTCGCCGAGCAGCGCCTTGAAGCGTTTCTCGAAGTCGCCGCGGTATTTGGTACCGGCCAGCAAGGCACCCAGGTCGAGGGAATAGACGACACTGTTGGCCAGCAGGTCCGGCACCTGGTTATCGACGATGCGCTTGGCCAGGCCTTCGGCGATCGCGGTCTTGCCCACGCCCGCCTCGCCTACCAGCAACGGGTTGTTCTTGCGACGCCGGGCCAGGATCTGCGCCACGCGTTCGACTTCCGCCTCGCGCCCGACCAGCGGGTCGATACGGCCCTGGCGCGCCAGTTCGTTCAGGTTGCTGGCATAGGCATCCAGGGGATTGCCTGAAGAAGAAGACTCACCGCCCTCGTCGTCCTGCATATCCTGCTCACCCTCGGAATGATCGCCATGCCCGGGCACCTTGGAGATGCCATGGGCGATGTAGTTGACGACATCGATACGCGCCACGCTCTGCTGCTTGAGCAGGAAGACCGCCTGGCTTTCCTGCTCGCTGAAGATCGCGACCAGGACATTGGCGCCGGTGACTTCGCGCTTGCCCGAGCTCTGTACGTGAAAGACAGCACGCTGCAATACACGCTGGAAGCCCAGGGTTGGCTGGGTTTCGCGATCCTCGTCATGAACGGGGATCAATGGCGTGGTGGAGTCGATGAACTCCTGCAGATCATGCTTGAGTTTATCGAGGTTTGCGCCGCAGGCACGCAAAACGGTGGCGGCAGCCTCATTATCCAATAGGGCCAGCAGCAGGTGTTCGACGGTCATGAATTCATGACGCTTCGAACGAGCCTCCTTGAAGGCAAGATTGAGGGTGACTTCGAGCTCGCGGTTTAACATAGCTTCACCTCATACCCAAGTGGTCGGCGTTAACCGTCCTTCTCGATTTCACAGAGTAGCGGATGCTGGCTTTCCCGGGCGTACTGGTTGACCTGCATGGCCTTTGTCTCGGCGATGTCGCGGGTAAACACTCCACATACTGCCCGTCCCTCTGTATGGACGGCCAGCATGACCTTGGTCGCCAGCTCGCGATTCAGGTTAAAAAACACCTCGAGCACTTCGACGACGAAATCCATCGGTGTGTAGTCATCGTTGAACAAAACCACCTTGTACATCGGTGGAGCCTGTAAAGCGGGCTTTGATTCCTGAACAGCAATACCCGCTGAATCGTCGTCATGTAGATCCGGGCGATCCTGATTGAATGTTAGTCGAATCTGGCTGATTGCATGCATGGAAAGAAAGGTTCGTTTAGTTGGCGAATACAGTGATGGGGCCGCTTGCAGGCGATTTCAACCGCTACTGCCCGATCACCTTGACTATCGGCAAATCGGTGTTACAACCAATAGAGCCCACCGTGGGTTAAAAAGGTCCGTGAAGTCAATCCGATTTCAATGATCGACGGCGGATGGTCAGGATGATACTCCCATGGCGGGGTGTGTTGCAGAGGGATATTGGTATGCCGGGTACCGGAATGACATTCAAGGGCAAGGTCAAATGGTTCAACAACTCCAAGGGCTTCGGGTTTATCAATCGCGATGGCGATCCGAATAAGGAAGACCTGTTCGCTCACTACTCGGCGATCCTGATGGACGGCTACAAGACCTTGAAGGCCGGGCAAGCCGTGTCGTTCAGCATGATCCAGGGTCCCAAGGGCGTCCACGCAGTCGCCATTACGCCCGTCGCGCAGGATAACCCCGACGCCACGCCCGAATCCGTCAACGCCCTGGAGCACGTCACCGCCTCTGAAAAAGGCTGACACACCCGCCCCTCCTCAGGCAAAACGCCCGGATCGATCACTCGAGCCGGGCGTTTTCAGTTGCGTAACGATCCGCCTACATGTGCGAAATCAGTGCATCACCAAAGCCGGAAGACGATACCAGCTTGGCTCCGTCCATCAGGCGTTCGAAGTCATAGGTCACGGTCTTGGCCGAGATCGCGCCGTTGGTGCCCTTGATGATCAGGTCGGCCGCTTCGGTCCAGCCCATGTGACGCAGCATCATCTCCGCCGACAGGATCAGCGAACCCGGGTTGACCTGGTCCTTGCCGGCATATTTGGGCGCGGTGCCGTGGGTGGCCTCGAACATCGCCACGGTGTCCGACAGGTTGGCGCCCGGCGCGATACCGATACCGCCCACTTCGGCCGCCAGGGCGTCGGAGAGATAGTCGCCGTTGAGGTTCAGGGTCGCGATCACGTCGTACTCGGCCGGGCGCAGCAGGATCTGCTGGAGCATGGCGTCGGCGATGGCATCCTTGACCACGACATTCTTGCCGGTCCGCGGATTCTTGAACTGCATCCAGGGCCCGCCGTCGAGCAGGGTCGCGCCGAACTCTTCGGCCGCCACTTCGTAGGCCCATTCCTTGAAGGCACCTTCGGTGAACTTCATGATGTTGCCTTTGTGCACGATGGTCAGCGAATCGCGGTCATTGTCGACAACATATTGCAAGGCTTTGCGCGCCAGACGTTTGGTGCCCTGCTTGGAAACCGGCTTGACGCCGATACCGCAATCTTCGTCGAAGCGGATCTTGGTGACACCCATTTCCTCCTTGAGGAACTTGATGACCTTGGTGGCCTCGGCCGAACCAGCCTTCCACTCGATGCCTGCATAGATGTCTTCGGAGTTCTCGCGGAAGATTGTCATGTCGACATCGCCAGGTTTCTTCACCGGGCTTGGCACACCCTCGAACCAGCGCACCGGGCGCAGGCAGACATACAGGTCCAGCTGCTGGCGCAGCGCGACGTTCAACGAGCGGATACCGCCACCGACCGGCGTGGTCAGCGGGCCCTTGATGGAAACCACGTAGTCCTTGACCGCGTCCAGGGTTTCCTGGGGAAGCCAGGTGTCCTGGTCGTAGACCTGGGTGGCTTTTTCACCGGCATAGACTTCCATCCAGGAAATCTTGCGCTTGCCGCCATAAGCCTTCTCGACCGCGGCGTCGACGACCTTGATCATGACCGGACTGATATCAACGCCAATGCCGTCACCTTCAATGAAAGGGATGATCGGATTGTCGGGAACATTAAGAGAATGGTCTGCATTGACGGTGATTTTGTCACCGACGGCTGGAACCTGAATCTTTTGATACCCCATGCTGAACTCCATTGCTTGGATTGAACATCTGGCTGCGTTCGAGCGTACCCCAGTTGTATCGGCACGCAAACCCTACGTTCGGCCCATCCTCGGCAAATAAACCGAGTTCGCCGCGTACAAGCCTGAAAACCAAGGGAAAAGCGCCAAACTTGAGCATAGTCCAGCCCCGCGGCCTGCGACGTTTAGACCAATGGACGTGTACGGAAGTCTATGAACCGTCGGCAGATCGCCAGCTACCTATGTATAATGCCGCCGCTGACCACAGGGTCACGACGGCTGACGGCTCTATCACGAGACTTTCCGCCAATTTGAAAGCCGGACCGTTACCGCGGCCCGACCGCTTGACGCTCGACTGATGCACCCAACATCACCGCGAAGAAACCTCGACATTCGGCTCACGGATGACTTTGAACGAACGCGCTTACCCGGCGCCCCTCGAGTTTCTGCGCATGCTTTAGCAAAGAAGAGAGTTAATCCGAATATGCCCACCCGCTCGAAGATCATCTATACCTTCACCGACGAAGCGCCTGCCCTCGCCACCTATTCGCTGCTGCCGATCGTCGAAGCTTTCACCGCTTCGGCCGATATCGCCGTGGAGACCCGCGATATCTCCCTCGCAGGGCGCATCCTGGCCAGCTTCCCCGAGCAACTGGGTGACAAAGCCGTAGCCGACCACCTCGCCGAACTGGGCGACCTGGCCGTCACGCCTGAAGCCAACATCATCAAGCTGCCGAACATCAGCGCCTCGGTGCCGCAACTGCAGGCCGCGATCAAGGAATTGCAGGCCCAGGGCTACGCACTGCCGGACTACCCGGAAACCGTGACCACCGACGCCGAGAAAGAAGTCCGCGCCCGTTACGACAAGGTCAAGGGCAGCGCCGTGAACCCGGTCCTGCGCGAAGGCAACTCCGACCGCCGCGCGCCGCTGTCGGTGAAGAACTACGCTCGCAAGCACCCGCACAAGATGGGCGCCTGGGCTGCCGACTCCAAATCCCATGTGGCCCACATGAGCACCGGCGATTTCTACGGCAGCGAAAAAGCCGCCCTGATCGACGCCGCGGGCAGCGTGAAGATCGAGTTGATCGCCAAGGACGGTACTGCCACCGTCCTGAAGGAAAAAACCACCGTCCAAGCCGGTGAGATCCTCGATTGCGCGGTCATGAGCAAAAATGCCCTGCGCAATTTCATCGCCGCCGAAATCGAAGACGCCAAACAGAAAGGCGTGCTGCTGTCGGTTCACCTCAAAGCGACCATGATGAAGGTCTCCGACCCGATCATGTTCGGCCAGATTGTGGCTGAGTACTATAAGGACGCGCTGGCCAAGCACGCCCAGGTACTGGAGCAGATCGGCTTCAACCTGAACAACGGCATCGGCGACCTGTACGCCCGCATCAAGGCCCTGCCGGCCGAGCAGCAGGCGCAGATCGAAGCCGACATCCAGGCGGTCTATGCCGTTCGTCCGGCACTGGCGATGGTCAACTCCGACAAAGGCATCACCAACCTGCACGTGCCGAGCGACGTCATCGTCGACGCCTCGATGCCAGCCATGATCCGTGACTCCGGCAAGATGTGGGGCACCGACGGCCAGTTGCACGACACCAAGGCCGTGATCCCGGATCGCTGCTACGCGACCATCTACCAGGCCGTGATCGAAGACTGCAAGCAACACGGCGCCTTCGATCCGACCACCATGGGCAGCGTGCCGAACGTCGGCCTGATGGCCAAGAAAGCCGAAGAGTACGGCTCCCACGACAAGACCTTCCAGATCAAGACTGACGGTGTGGTCCGCGTCTCGGACAGCAACGGTCGCACCCTGCTGGAGCAGAACGTCGAGGCTGGCGATATCTTCCGCATGTGCCAGACCAAGGACGCGCCGATCCAGGATTGGGTCAAGCTCGCCGTCAACCGCGCCCGCGCCAGCAGCACCCCGGCAATCTTCTGGCTCGACCCGATGCGCGCCCACGATGGCGTGATGATCGAGAAGGTCCAGGCTTACCTGAAGGATCACGACACCAGCGGCCTGGAGATCCGCATCATGTCGCCTGTCGACGCGATGAAGTTCACCCTGGCGCGTACCCGCGAAGGCAAGGACACCATCTCGGTGACCGGCAACGTACTGCGTGACTACCTGACCGACCTGTTCCCGATCATGGAACTGGGCACCAGCGCCAAGATGCTCTCGATCGTGCCACTGATGAACGGTGGCGGCCTGTTCGAAACCGGCGCCGGCGGCTCGGCACCCAAGCACGTGCAGCAATTGCTGGAAGAGAACTTCCTGCGTTGGGATTCCCTGGGCGAGTTCCTGGCCCTGGCCGCATCCCTGGAACACCTGGGCGTGACCTACAACAATCCGAAAGCACTGGTGCTGGCCAAGACTCTCGACCAGGCGACTGGCGAATTCCTGGACCGCAACAAGTCGCCTTCGCGCAAGGTCGGCGGCATCGACAACCGCGGCAGCCACTTCTACCTGACCCTGTTCTGGGCCCAGGCACTGGCGGCCCAGGATGACGACGCAGCCCTCAAGGCGCAGTTCACCACCCTGGCCAAGACCCTGACCGACAACGAAGAAAAAATCGTTGCCGAGCTCAACGCGGTCCAAGGCAAGCCAGTGGACATCGGCGGCTACTACTTCGCCAACCCCGAGCTGACCAGCAAGGCCATGCGCCCGAGCAACACCTTCAACGCGGCGATTGCTGCGCTGATATAAGGTTGCAAGGAAACACCACAAACCCCGGCCCTGTGCCGGGGTTTGTGTTTCTGGCATTTACACTATCCGTCAGACAGCACCCGACCCTGTGGGAGCGAGCTTGCTCGCGATTGCAATTCATCATTCAATTCAAATATTGACTGACCCACCGCTATCGCGAGCAAGCTCGCTCCCACAGTTGGATTGGAGTACAGCCGCCAGAGACAGGTCGGCTGCCAGGCCGCCTTCGCGAGCAGGCTCGCTTGTATGGTAGGACTTGAAGGGAGGAGGAGGGACTAGGCTCGATTCTGACTGTTAGCCGCAGTACAGACCGTGGGAGATTTCACCCCTCCTCCTTTCACCCAAGCGCCGATAAAGAATGCATCTGGCCTAGACCGACGATAGGAACAAGCCTGCGCCTCTGGGTGAACCCTTCAAGTGTTCAAACCTTAGCCCGGAGGATTTTCAATGGCAATGCCCGTCGCCACCGCCCAGCCGATCGTAGGTGTGGATGTCGCCAAAGATGAGTTGGTGATTTATCACGCCCAATCCGATCGACTCGAAACGATCCCCAACACCAAAGCTGATATCAAGAAGTGGCTCAAGGCATTACCTGCGCCAATGGATGTCGCCATCGAAGCCACGAATATCTATCACCAGGACTTCGCCGATCTGGCTTATGCGCATGGCTGTGTGATTTATATGATCGGCGGTTACGAACTCAGTCATTACCGCAAAGGTGTGAAAATGCGCGCTAAAACCGATGCGCTGGATGCTCGGTTGTTGGCTCGCTACTTGAACAACGAAGGCCACCAGTTGCACCCTTGGTCCCCGCCATCGCCCCTGTATTGCAGGCTTATAAGCCTTTTCCGGCGGCGGGCAGCCTTGGTTCAGGCGCGTGTCAGCCTCAAGCAAAGCTGGTCAAACGAACCGTTGCTCAAAACGGCCTTTGAGAACCAGATAAAGGCCATGCAAAGACTCGAAATTTTGCTTGAGAAAACAATCCAGACGCAGTTGGATGCAGCCGGTTTGGGCAGTCAGCTCAAGCGCTGCATGAAAGTCGAAGGCATCGGTCTGTTAAGCGGTGCCCGTTTGCTCACGTCGTTCCAGCGTGGAGATTTCAGAAATGCCGATGCCTTCATCGCTTTTCTGGGTCTGGACCTGCGCATATCGGACTCGGGAAAAAAGAAGGGACGCCGCTGCCTGTCTAAGCGAGGTGATCCGGAGGCACGCCGATTGATGCACAACGCCGCGATGTCGGCGAGTCGCACGGCGGCGTGGAAGGGATTTTACGAGGGTTTGAGGTCCCGAGGGCTCAGCACAACCGAGGCATTGGTAGCGCTGGCCCGCAAGCTTGCCCGAGTGGTATTCGCTCTGTTGAAGAACCAGAGCGAATACTTACCAAAAGGCATTTAGGGGCTAGTCCTGCACCATAGAATCTCCCACAGGAGAAACGCGCTCTCACCAAGAACCAGGCCGGCTATCAGGCCGCCTCGCTTTTATCTTGATCTTGATCTTGATCTTGATCTTGATCTTGATCTTGATCTTGATCTTGATCTGGGGCGCCCCGTTAACCACGATGGCCGAACGCAGGCATTGCGCAGTGGGCAACCCGGCATGGATGCCGGGTTAGCCGCGCTGGGCCATGGATGGCCCTTCGCGGCGGCCCACGGAGCAATGCCGGAGTGAGGGCATGCCGAGCCTAGGCGAGGCACCGAGTGGTGGGGCAAAGCCTTTTTGGTTACTTTTTTGGCGTCTGAAAAAAGTGACCCGCCGTAAGGGCGGAACCCTAAGCAGCCGTGACCGCAGCAATGGATATGTACTCAGCCAACCAAATCCGAGAAATAGAGGAATCTCATGAACTGGCAACCCCACATCACCGTCGCCACCATCGTCGAAGACCACGGCCGCTTCCTGATGGTCGAAGAATCCAAGGGCGGACGAGCAGTGCTCAACCAGCCCGCCGGCCACCTGGACCCGAACGAAACACTGATCCAAGCCGCCATACGTGAAACCCTCGAAGAAACCGGCTGGGACGTCGAACCCACCAGCATCACCGGCATCTACCTCTACACCGCCCCGAGCAACGGCGTGACCTACCAGCGGGTCTGCTTCGCCGCCAAAGCCCTGAAACACCACCCGGACTATCAACTGGACGACGGCATCCTCGGCGCCAAGTGGCTGACCTGCGACGAATTGCTGGCACAGCGCGACCGCTGGCGCAGCGAGCTGGTCATCCGCTGCATCGACGATTACCTGGCCGGCCATCGCCACAGCCTGGAGCTTATCCGCCCTTCTCTTTAGCCTTGCACGCCCGGGCCTGATAGAATCGCGTCCTTTTTCAAGACACTCATTGAATTCCTATGCGTGATCCAGCCTCTTCGAACACCCCCAAGCAACGCGTCATAGTCGGCATGTCCGGCGGCGTGGACTCTTCCGTTTCCGCCCTTCTGCTGATCGAGCAGGGTTACGAGGTGGAAGGCCTGTTCATGAAGAACTGGGAAGAAGACGACGGAACCGAATACTGCACCGCCATGGACGACCTGGCGGACGCCCAGGCCGTCTGCGACCGGATCGGCATCAAGCTGCACACCGCCAACTTCGCCGCGGAATACTGGGACAACGTGTTCGAGCACTTCCTCGCCGAATACAAGGCCGGTCGCACGCCGAACCCGGACATTCTCTGCAACCGCGAAATCAAGTTCAAGGCGTTCCTCGACTACGCCATGATGCTCGGCGCCGACCTGATCGCCACCGGTCACTACGTGCGCCGCCGCGACATCGACGGTCGTACCGAGCTGCTCAAGGGCCTGGACCCGAACAAGGACCAGAGTTATTTCCTGCACGCCGTCGGCGGTGAACAGATCGCCAAGACCCTGTTCCCGGTGGGCGAGCTGGAAAAACCCGAAGTGCGCGCAATTGCCGAGAAACATGACCTGGCCACCGCCAAGAAGAAGGATTCCACCGGGATCTGCTTCATTGGCGAACGGCGCTTCAGCGATTTCCTCAAGCAATACCTGCCGGCCCAGCCGGGCGAGATCAAGACCACCGAAGGCGAAGTCATCGGCCGCCACCACGGTCTGATGTACCACACCATCGGCCAGCGCCAGGGCCTGGGCATCGGCGGCTTGAAAGATGCCGGTGAAGAGCCCTGGTACGTGCTGGTCAAGGACCTGGAGCACAACGAGCTGATCGTTGGCCAGGGCAATGACCATCCATGGCTGTTTTCCCGCGCCCTGCTCGCCTCCGACATCTATTGGGTCAACCCGATCGACCTCAGCGAACCGCGCCGCCTGACCGCCAAGGTTCGCTACCGCCAGAGCGACCAGCCCTGCACCCTGGAAAAAACCGCCAGCGGCTATCGCGCCACGTTCGATGATCCGCAGCGCGCGGTCACGCCCGGCCAGTCCGTGGTGTTCTACGACGGTGAAGTCTGCCTCGGCGGCGGCGTGATAGAAGTCGCCGAGCCATGGAGCAGCCAGGCATGACGCCGATCCAGGAACAACTGACGGCACTCGGCGGGGTGTTTCTCGCCGCGGTGCTGGTGGACCGGATCGCCAAGACCGGCCAGGCCACCGAAGCTGGCCTGGGCTGCATGCTCGGCAGCCTGCTGGTGCGCGACCCCAAGGACACCCTGGAAGTCTACGGGGGCGATGACCTGAACCTGCGCGAAGGCTATCGTGCGCTGATCGGCGCCCTGGAGCGCGACCCCAGTGCCCTGCAACGCGAGCCGCTGCGCTACGCCCTGTCGATGCTGGGCCTCGAGCGTCAGCTGGCCAAGCGCGACGACCTGCTGGAGACCATCGGCAAACGCCTGCCGCAGATCCAGTCCCAGGTCGAACACTTCGGCCCGTCCCACGAAAACGTGATCGCTGCTTGCGGCGCGCTGTACCAGGACACCTTGAGTACCCTGCGCCAGCGCATCCAGGTGCATGGCGACATGCGTAACCTGCAGCAGCCTAGTAACGCTTCAAAGATCCGCGCCCTGTTGCTGGCCGGGATTCGCTCGGCGCGGCTGTGGCGACAACTGGGCGGGCATCGCTGGCAACTGGTGATCAGCCGGCGCAAATTGCTGAAAGAGCTTTACCCGTTGATGCGCAACGAATAAGTCGCCTCGACCTGCTTGTGGACATTGAGGGGCTGCTTTGCAGCCCAGCGGGAGCAAGCGCCCTCGCCACAGGTAATGAACAGTTTTATCTCGATACGCGCAACACGTCGGTCAGTTGGCAACGGACCGGCGCTGGATTTCATGTATGATACGCGCCCCATTTCGTTGCCCGACTGTCCGAGAACACCCCATGCAGCTCTCTTCGCTCACTGCGGTTTCCCCTGTAGACGGCCGCTACGCCGGCAAAACCCAGGCCCTGCGCCCTATTTTCAGCGAGTACGGCCTGATCCGTGCCCGCGTTCTGGTTGAAGTGCGCTGGCTCCAGCGCCTGGCCGCTCACCCTGGCATTGGCGAAGTACCGGCCTTTTCCGCCGAAGCCAACGCGGTACTGAACGCCCTGGCCGACGATTTCGCGCTGGAGCACGCCGAGCGCGTCAAAGAGATCGAGCGCACCACCAACCACGACGTCAAGGCCATTGAATACCTGCTCAAGGAGCAGGCGGCCAAGCTGCCGGAACTGGCCAACGTCAGCGAGTTCATCCACTTTGCCTGCACCAGCGAGGACATCAACAATCTGTCCCACGCTCTGATGTTGCGCGAAGGCCGTGACGAGGTGATGCTGCCCCTGATGCGCCAGACCGCCCAGGCCATCCGCGAACTGGCGATCCGCTTCGCCGACGTGCCGATGCTGTCGCGCACCCACGGTCAACCGGCTTCGCCGACCACCCTGGGCAAGGAACTGGCAAACGTGGTGTATCGCCTGGAGCGCCAGATCGCCCAGGTGGCCGCCGTGCCACTGCTGGGCAAGATCAACGGCGCCGTGGGCAACTACAACGCCCACCTGTCGGCCTACCCGGACATCGACTGGGAAGCCAACGCCCGCGCCTTCATCGAAGACGAGCTGGGCCTGAGCTTCAACCCGTACACCACCCAGATCGAACCGCATGACTACATCGCCGAGCTGTTCGACGCGATCGCGCGCTTCAACACCATCCTGATCGACTTCGACCGTGACATCTGGGGCTACATCTCCCTGGGTTACTTCAAGCAGCGCACCATCGCCGGCGAAATCGGTTCCTCGACCATGCCGCACAAGGTCAATCCGATCGACTTCGAAAACTCCGAAGGCAACCTGGGCATCGCCAACGCGCTGTTCCAGCACCTGGCGAGCAAGCTGCCGATTTCCCGCTGGCAGCGCGACCTGACCGACTCCACCGTGCTGCGCAACCTGGGCGTAGGTTTTGCCCACAGCGTCATCGCCTACGAGGCCAGCCTCAAGGGCATCAGCAAGCTGGAACTGAACGAGCAGAAAATCGCCGCCGACCTGGATGCCTGCTGGGAAGTCCTGGCCGAGCCGATCCAGACCGTGATGCGTCGCTACAACATCGAAAACCCCTATGAAAAGCTGAAAGAACTGACCCGTGGCAAGGGCATCAGCCCGGACGCGTTGCAGACTTTCATCGAGGGCCTGGACATGCCTGCCGAGGCCAAGGCAGAGCTGAAGAAACTGACCCCGGCCAGCTACATCGGCAACGCGGCGGCACAAGCCAAGCGCATCTGACACATCGCTTCACCTTTGAGACGCCCGGCCGCGCCGGGCGTTTTTATTCGCGTCTGAAAAGTATATTTTTTCAATAGGTTACACATGAATTCTGACATTCCACTGCAACTCCTGGGCGGTATCACGGCACGGGAGTTCCTGCGCGACTACTGGCAGAAGAAACCCCTGCTGATCCGCCAGGCCATTCCTGACTTCGAAAGCCCGATCGACGCCGACGAACTGGCCGGCCTTGCGCTTGAGGAAGAGATCGAGTCACGCCTGGTGATCGAACACGGCGAGCGTCCCTGGGAATTGCGTCGCGGCCCGTTCGCCGAAGACGAATTCAGCAAACTGCCGGAGCGCGAGTGGACCCTGCTGGTGCAGGCGGTCGACCAGTTCGTACCGGAAGTCAGCGAGCTGCTGGAGCATTTCCGCTTTTTGCCGAGCTGGCGCATCGACGATGTGATGATCAGCTTCGCTGCCCCAGGTGGCGGCGTCGGCCCGCATTTCGACAACTACGATGTGTTCCTGCTGCAGGGCCACGGCAAGCGCAACTGGAAAATCGGCCAGATGTGCAACTCCGAAAGCCCGCTGCTGCCCCATGCAGACCTGCGCATCCTCGCCGATTTCGAGGCGACCGAGGAATGGGTCCTGGAACCTGGCGACATGCTCTACCTGCCGCCGCGCCTGGCCCACTGCGGCGTCGCCGTGGATGACTGCATGACCTATTCGGTGGGTTTCCGCGCACCGAGCGCCGCCGAGGTGCTGACCCATTTCACCGATTTCCTCAGCCAGTTCCTGCCGGACGAAGAGCGCTACACCGACGCCGATGCGCGGCCTGTCGCCGATCCGCATCAGATCCAGCATGACGCCCTGGACCGACTCAAGGGCCTGCTGGCCGAGCACATGAGCGACGAGCGCCTGCTGCTGACCTGGTTCGGCCAGTTCATGACCGAGCCGCGCTATCCGGAACTGGTCGTCGGCCCGGAGCTGGAAGAGGACGATCTGCTGGCCGGCCTGGAACAGGGCGCAGTGATCATTCGCAACCCGAGCGCTCGCCTGGCCTGGTCGGAAGTCGATGAAGACCTGTTGCTGTTCGCCAGCGGCCAGAGCCGTTATTTGCCGGGCAAATTGCGCGACCTGTTGAAGATGATCTGTGCCGCCGACGCGCTGCACATCGAAAACCTCGGCCCATGGCTGGCCGACGAGGACGGTCGCGGCCTCATTCATGAATTGGTCAAGCAAGGTAGCCTGGGGTTCGCCGATGAATAAAATTCACGTTAGTGTCGCAGACTGGCAAAAGGATAACGCCGAGATCCGGCGCATTCGTGAAGCGGTATTCATTGCCGAGCAATCCGTGCCGCCGGAGTTGGAGTGGGATTCGGATGACCAGGACGCCGTGCATTTCCTGGCCTTCGAAGGCGACTTCCCCATCGGCACCGCGCGCCTGCTGACCGATGGCCATATCGGCCGCGTCTCGGTCCTGAAGGATTGGCGCGGCCTGAAAGTCGGCGATGCGCTGATGCACGCAGCAATCGCCGAGGCCGAGAAGCGCGGGCTCAAGCAGCAGATGCTCAGCGCCCAGGTGCACGCCACGCCGTTCTACGAGCGACTGGGGTTTGCGGTGGTCAGCGAGGAGTTCCTCGAAGCGGGGATTCCTCATGTGGACATGGTCCGTCATTCGACCTAATACCCCTGTGGCGAGGGAGCTTGCTCCCGCTGGGCTGCGCAGCGGCCCCCGCTTTTTGGGGTCGCTTCGCGACCCAGCGGGAGCAAGCTCCCTCGCCACAAAGGCAGCCTGCAACAACATCCTGCAACGCCCAAAACGCCCCGCCATCCACCGATGCCGGGGCGTTTTGCCGTCTACCATTCAACTTGCCCCACCCGGGGCCGACAAACTGGCAATATCCAGCTTTTGTCTCGCGGAGAAATGGACATGTCCCTACGTACCCTGCTGACCACCCTGCTGCTCGGTTGCAGCCTGTCAGTCATGGCGGCTACCGAAATCGTGCCGCTGAACTACCGCACCAGCGCGGACTTGCTGCCGGTGGCGCAGAACTTCATCGGCAAGGATGGCCAGGTCAGCGCTTACGGCAACCAACTGATCGTCAACGCCGAACCCGGCAAGATCGAAGAACTTCGACAATTCCTGGCGCAGCTCGACGTGGCTCCCAAGCGCTTGCTGATCACGGTCGACACCAATGAAAACAACCTGCAAGGCGACCAGGGTTACTCGATCAACGGAGCCGCACCCAGCCAGACCCGCATCATCAACCGCAGCACCGCCAGCCGTGACGGCGGCGTGCAGCAGATCCAGGCCAGCGAGGGCCAGCCGGCGCTGATCCAGGTGGGCCAGAGCGTGCCCTTCACCAGCAACCAGACCGACGGCTATGGGCGCATGCAAAGCCAGACCGAATACCGCAACGTCACCCAGGGTTTTTACGTAACGGCCAGCGTCACCGGCGAGACCGTTCATCTGAGCATCAGCACCAACCGTGACCGCATGAGCCAGGAACGTCCCGATGTAGTGAACGTGCAAAGCACCGACACAACCGTCAGCGGGCGCCTGGGCGAGTGGATCACCTTGGCCGGGGTGAATCGGCAGAATCAGGCCGATAAACAAGGCCTGACCCGCAGCTACTCGACCCAAGGCCGGGATGACATGATTTTGCGGGTCAAGGTCGATACGCTGAACTGAAGCACCAGAAACTGACTGATAAGTCGTATTAGACCAAAGATGTAGTGCCTGAAAAAAAGCACTACAAAACGTTTGACGAGCCAAAAAACCGAAGGCATGATGGCCTCGCTCCCGCTAATCAGGGGCCCTGGCAAGGGCCTTCGGGTCGACGCTTGCAACTACCCTGCGAGCCGATTCGTGTCTGTACCGCCCACAAGGTGTGTTTGACGAGGTTGCGACTGGAACGAAGTTGTCCCGAGGGACGGAAGCGTAACTAGGTAACCCGGCATCACTCTGAGTTCGTATGAAGGCCCACGACGCCCGAATGCGCCCGCAGCTCGCCCCTACCTGCTCACTTTCCCCTCGAGCCCATCGTTCATCCCGTCGCCTCCCCGCCTCAACCGACTTGTACGCCAGCCTCCTGGTCAGCGAGCAGCCCTTCACACCAATGATTGGTGCGATTGACGAGCTGGAACCTTCCAGCCCGGAACGACCATCCATACAAGACGCGACGAGGTTTATTTCCATGGCACTGACACGCGAACAGCAAATTGCAGCCCTTGAAAAAGACTGGGCTGAAAACCCGCGCTGGAAAGGCGTGAAGCGCAATTATTCGGCTGCTGACGTCGTCCGTCTGCGTGGCTCGGTGCAACCTGAGCACACCTTCGCGAAAATGGGCGCCGAGAAGCTGTGGAACCTGGTCACCCAGGGCGCCAAGCCAGCCTTCCGTCCCGAGAAAGACTTCGTCAACTGCATGGGCGCCCTGACCGGCGGCCAGGCTGTGCAGCAGGTCAAGGCCGGTATCCAGGCCATCTACCTGTCGGGCTGGCAAGTGGCCGCGGACAACAACTCCGCCGAGTCCATGTACCCCGACCAATCGCTGTACCCGGTGGATTCGGTTCCGACCGTGGTCAAGCGCATCAACAACTCGTTCCGTCGCGCCGACCAGATCCAGTGGAAAGCCGGCAAGAACCCGGGCGACGAAGGCTACATCGACTACTTCGCGCCAATCGTGGCTGACGCCGAAGCCGGTTTCGGCGGTGTACTGAACGCCTACGAACTGATGAAAAGCATGATCGAGGCAGGCGCCGCCGGCGTGCACTTCGAAGACCAACTGGCCTCGGTCAAGAAATGCGGCCACATGGGCGGCAAGGTACTGGTTCCTACCCAGGAAGCCGTACAGAAGCTGACCGCCGCGCGCCTGGCCGCCGACGTTGCCGGCGTACCGACCATCATTCTGGCCCGTACCGACGCCAACGCCGCTGACCTGCTGACTTCCGACTGCGATCCGTACGACCAGCCGTTCGTCACCGGCACCCGTACCCAGGAAGGCTTCTACAAGGTGCGCGCCGGTCTCGACCAGGCCATCGCCCGTGGCCTGGCCTACGCCCCGTACGCCGACCTGATCTGGTGCGAAACCGCCAAGCCGGACCTGGACGAGGCTCGTCGCTTCGCCGAAGCGATCAAGAAGGAATACCCGGACCAACTGCTGTCGTACAACTGCTCGCCTTCCTTCAACTGGAAGAAGAACCTGGACGACGCGACCATCGCCAAGTTCCAGCGCGAACTGTCCGCCATGGGCTACAAGCACCAGTTCATCACCCTGGCCGGTATCCACAACATGTGGCACAGCATGTTCAACCTGGCGCACGACTACGCCCGCAACGACATGACCGCCTACGTGAAGCTGCAAGAGCAGGAGTTCGCTGACGCCGCCAAAGGCTACACCTTCGTGGCCCACCAGCAGGAAGTCGGCACCGGTTACTTCGACGACATGACCACGGTGATCCAGGGCGGTACCTCGTCGGTGACCGCACTGACCGGCTCGACCGAAGAAGAACAGTTCCACTGATTGCACGCGTAAACGGCCCTTGCGGACCGAATAAAAGCTAACCGCAAAGCCGACGATTTGAAGCCCCGACTGGTTCGGGGCTTTTTTTTGCCTATGCTTCGCAGACTGCCCCCTACCTTTGTGGGAGCGAGCTTGCTCGCGATAGCGTCAGGCCAGTTGAAATGCAGATGACTGACACACCGCTATCGCGAGCAAGCTCGCTCCCACAGGGAAATGAGTGCATACGCAGAAAAATTGATCGAACGCAGTAACGGGCAGTCTGAAAAAGAGTAAAACGGCCGGCGCTGACAACTGCGGTCTCCGCTATATAAGACATGTTCTCAGTTGTTGCATCGAGCCCATACGGCGATCACAGGCCAAACAATAATAATTATCATTTGAAGGGCGTTTTCATTGTTACATCCAAAACGAAATTCCATTGTGCATTCGACGGCCAATCCCCACGGGGCCGGGCTCGCGAGGTCGTGGAGGCGCGCTATGTCCTTATTCCAATAAATAATTTCGCTATAGGAATTTTACTTGCCCGGTGTTTAGCCATAAAATCACCGCGATTGATTGCTGCGACATATCGTCACTGCGTTATTTCTTTTCAAGCTCAGAGGCCTTTGCTCTCTGTTAAGGATTTCCAGCATGCCCGAAGCGACAGGACTCATGGCCCACAACTGGGGCTTTGCCATTTTCCTTCTGGGTGTTGTCGGCCTGTGTGCCTTCATGCTCGGCGTGTCGAGCCTGCTCGGGTCAAAAGCCTGGGGCCGCAGCAAGAATGAACCGTTCGAGTCCGGCATGCTGCCTACCGGTGGCGCCCGCTTGCGGCTCTCAGCCAAATTCTATCTGGTCGCGATGCTCTTCGTGATCTTCGATATCGAAGCCCTTTTTCTCTTTGCATGGTCTGTGTCCGTCCGCGAAAGCGGCTGGACCGGATTCGTCGAAGCTCTCGTTTTCATAGCAATTCTGTTGGCAGGTCTTGTCTACCTTTACCGGGTGGGGGCTCTTGATTGGGCTCCGGAAGCTCGGCGCAAGCGGCAGGCGAAGCTGAAACAATGAGGCTTTGGCAATGCAATACAATCTCACCAGGATCGACCCCGATGCTCCTAACGAGCAATATCCGATCGGCAAGCGGGAAACCGTTTCCGATCCGTTAGAGGATCAAGTTCACAAGAACATCTTCATGGGCAAGCTCGAAGACGTGCTGAACAGCACGGTCAACTGGGGTCGCAAGAACTCCCTGTGGCCGTACAACTTCGGCCTTTCGTGCTGCTACGTGGAAATGACCACCGCCTTCACGGCGCCCCACGACATCGCGCGCTTTGGCGCCGAGGTGATCCGGGCATCGCCGCGCCAGGCGGACTTCATGGTTATCGCCGGTACGCCGTTCCTGAAAATGGCTCCCATCATCCAGCGCCTGTACGAACAGATGCTGGAACCCAAGTGGGTCATTTCCATGGGCGCGTGTGCCAACTCCGGCGGCATGTACGACATTTATTCCGTGGTCCAGGGAGTCGACAAGTTCCTCCCGGTGGATGTCTACGTGCCCGGCTGCCCGCCCCGCCCCGAAGCGTTCCTGCAAGGCCTGATGCTGCTGCAGGAATCCATCGGCCAGGAGCGTCGCCCACTGTCCTGGGTCGTCGGTGATCAAGGCGTCTATCGCGCCGACATGCCGTCGCAAAAGGAACAGCGCCGCGAACAGCGAATCGCAGTCACCAACCTGCGCAGCCCCGACGAAGTCTGATCCAGCTCTGTTCTGTAGAAGAAACGAGAACCTGGCTTCATTCTTTACGTTGACCGAAAGCGATAAATAACCATGACTACAGGCAGTGCTCTGTACATCCCGCCTTACAAGGCAGACGACCAGGATGTGGTCGTCGAACTGAACAACCGCTTTGGCGCCGAGGCGTTCACCGCCCAGGCCACCCGCACCGGCATGCCGGTGCTTTGGGTTGCCCGCGCCAGGCTCATCGAAGTCCTGACTTTCCTGCGCAACCTGCCCAAGCCGTACGTCATGCTCTATGACCTGCACGGCGTGGACGAGCGCCTGCGCACCAAGCGCCAGGGGCTGCCGGGCGCCGACTTCACCGTGTTCTACCACCTGCTGTCGATCGAGCGTAATAGTGACGTAATGATCAAGGTCGCCTTGTCCGAGAGCGACCTCAGCGTGCCGACCGTGACCGGCATCTGGCCGAACGCCAACTGGTACGAGCGTGAAGTCTGGGACATGTTCGGCATCGACTTCCCCGGCCACCCGCACCTGACCCGCATCATGATGCCGCCGACCTGGGAAGGTCACCCGTTGCGCAAGGATTTCCCGGCCCGCGCCACCGAGTTCGACCCGTACAGCCTGACCCTGGCCAAACAGCAGCTCGAGGAAGAATCCGCGCGCTTCAAGCCGGAAGACTGGGGCATGAAGCGTTCCGGCGCCAACGAGGACTACATGTTCCTCAACCTGGGCCCGAACCACCCTTCGGCCCACGGTGCGTTCCGTATCATCCTGCAACTGGACGGTGAAGAGATCGTCGATTGCGTCCCGGACATCGGCTACCACCACCGTGGCGCCGAGAAGATGGGCGAGCGTCAGTCCTGGCACAGCTATATTCCGTACACCGACCGCATCGATTACCTCGGCGGTGTTATGAACAACCTGCCGTACGTCCTGTCGGTGGAAAAACTGGCGGGCATCACGGTGCCGGACCGAGTCAACGTGATCCGCATCATGATGGCCGAGTTCTTCCGCATCACCAGCCACCTGCTGTTCCTGGGTACCTATATCCAGGACGTGGGCGCCATGACGCCGGTGTTCTTCACCTTCACCGACCGCCAGAAAGCCTACACCGTGATCGAAGCCATCACCGGTTTCCGCCTGCACCCGGCGTGGTACCGCATCGGTGGCGTTGCCCACGACCTGCCGCGCGGCTGGGAAAAACTGGTCAAGGATTTCGTCGAGTGGATGCCCAAGCGCCTGGACGAATACACCAAGGCTGCGTTGCAGAACAGCATCCTCAAGGGGCGTACCGTCGGCGTCGCCGCGTACAACACCAAGGAAGCGCTGGAATGGGGCGTCACCGGACCGAGCCTGCGCGCCACCGGCCTTGATTTCGACCTGCGAAAGGCGCGCCCGTACTCTGGCTACGAGAACTTCGAGTTCGAAGTCCCGCTGGCGTCCAGCGGCGATGCCTATGACCGCTGCCTGGTTCGCGTCGAGGAAATGCGCCAGAGCGTCAAGATCATCGAGCAATGCATGCGCAACATGCCGGAAGGCCCGTACAAGGCGGACCACCCGCTGACCACGCCGCCGCCAAAAGAGCGCACGCTGCAACACATCGAGACCCTGATCACGCACTTCCTGCAGGTTTCGTGGGGCCCGGTCATGCCGGCCAACGAATCCTTCCAGATGATCGAAGCGACCAAGGGCATCAACAGTTATTACCTGACGAGCGATGGCGGCACCATGAGCTACCGCACCCGGATTCGCACCCCAAGCTACCCGCACCTGCAGCAGATCCCTTCGGTGATCAAAGGCAGCATGGTCGCGGACTTGATCGCGTACCTGGGTAGTATCGATTTCGTTATGGCCGACGTGGACCGCTAAGCATGAACAGCACGCTTATCCAGACAGACCGTTTCGCCCTGAGCGAAACCGAGCGCTCGGCCATCGAGCACGAGCTGCATCACTACGAAGACCCGCGCGCGGCGTCGATCGAAGCCCTGAAGATCGTCCAGAAGGAACGTGGCTGGGTGCCCGATGGCGCGCTCTATGCCATCGGCGAAATCCTCGGCATTCCGGCCAGCGACGTCGAAGGTGTCGCCACGTTCTACAGCCAGATTTTCCGCCAGCCGGTGGGCCGCCACATCATTCGCGTCTGCGACAGCATGGTCTGCTACATCGGCGGCCACGAGTCGGTGGTCAGCGAAATCCAGGGCAAGCTGGGTATCGGCCTGGGCCAGACCACCGCCGACGGCCGCTTCACGCTGCTGCCGGTGTGCTGCCTGGGCAACTGCGACAAGGCACCGGCGCTGATGATCGACGACGACACCTTCGGTGACGTCAAGCCTGATGGCGTCGCCAAACTGCTGGAGGGCTACGTATGACCCTGACTTCCTTCGGGCCCGCCAACCGCATCCAGCGTTCGGCCGAAACCCATCCCCTGACCTGGCGCCTGCGTGACGATGGCGAGGCGGTGTGGCTGGACGAATACCAGGCGAAGAACGGCTATGCCGCCGCGCGCAAGGCGTTCGCCGACATGGCTGCCGACGACATCGTCCAGACCGTGAAAGACGCCGGCCTCAAGGGCCGTGGCGGTGCGGGCTTCCCCACGGGCGTGAAGTGGGGCCTGATGCCCAAGGACGAGTCGATCAACATCCGCTACCTGCTGTGCAACGCGGACGAGATGGAGCCCAACACCTGGAAAGACCGCATGCTGATGGAGCAACTGCCCCATCTGCTGATCGAAGGCATGCTGATCAGTGCCCGCGCGCTGAAAACCTACCGTGGCTACATCTTCCTGCGCGGCGAATACACCACCGCCGCCAGGCACCTGAACCGTGCCGTCGAAGAAGCCAAGGCCGCCGGCCTGCTGGGCAAGAACATCCTGGGCTCAGGCTTCGACTTCGAGCTGTTCGTCCACACCGGCGCCGGGCGCTACATCTGCGGTGAAGAAACCGCGCTGATCAACTCCCTCGAAGGCCGCCGCGCCAACCCACGCTCCAAGCCGCCCTTCCCTGCCGCCGTTGGCGTCTGGGGCAAGCCGACCTGCGTGAACAACGTCGAGACCCTGTGCAACGTGCCAGCGATCATCGCCGACGGCGTGGACTGGTACAAATCCCTGGCCCGTGACGGCAGCGAAGACATGGGCACCAAGCTCATGGGCTTCTCCGGCAAGGTCAAGAACCCTGGCCTGTGGGAACTGCCGTTCGGCGTCACCGCCCGCGAGCTGTTCGAGGACTACGCCGGCGGCATGCGCGACGGCTACAAGCTCAAGTGCTGGCAGCCCGGCGGCGCCGGCACCGGTTTCCTGTTGCCGGAACACCTGGACGCCCAAATGTATGCCGGCGGCATCGCCAAGGTCGGCACCCGGATGGGTACCGGCCTGGCGATGGCGGTGGACGACAGCGTCAACATGGTCTCGCTGCTGCGCAACATGGAGCAGTTTTTCTCGCGTGAATCCTGCGGTTTCTGCACCCCTTGCCGCGACGGCCTGCCGTGGAGCGTCAAGCTGCTGATGGCCATCGAGAACGGTGAAGGCCAGCCCGGCGACATCGAGACCCTGCTGGGCCTGGTGGGTTTCCTCGGCCCAGGCAAGACCTTCTGTGCTCACGCACCGGGTGCCGTGGAGCCGCTGGGCAGCGCAATCAAATACTTCCGCCCTGAATTCGAGGCCGGCATCGCGCCAACCCGCGCGGGCGATCTCAATCAGGTGGTCACGCCGACCATGGTCGGCGCGTAACGACGCTTAACAAGGCGAAGGGTCCGTGCCCTTCGCCTTTCGTTCGATGACGCCTTTTCACCAAGGCTGTTTGGATTCGGACGAACAACAAGATTCCATTAGCCACGCCCGCTGACACCGGGCCAACGAAGAACTTTGAACCATGGCCACTATCCACGTAGACGGCAAAGAGCTCGAAGTCGATGGCGCAGACAACCTGTTACAGGCATGTCTGTCGCTGGGCCTCGACATTCCTTATTTCTGCTGGCACCCCGCCCTTGGCAGCGTTGGCGCCTGTCGCCAGTGCGCGGTCAAGCAGTACACCGACGAGAACGACAAGCGTGGTCGGATCGTCATGTCCTGCATGACCCCCGCCACCGACGGCAGCTGGATCTCCATCGACGACGAAGAAGCGAAAGTGTTTCGCGCCAGCGTCGTCGAATGGCTGATGACCAACCACCCTCACGACTGCCCGGTCTGTGAGGAAGGCGGCCACTGCCACCTGCAAGACATGACCGTGATGACCGGCCACAACGAGCGCCGTTATCGCTTCACCAAGCGCACCCACCAGAACCAGGACCTCGGCCCGTTCATTTCCCACGAGATGAACCGCTGCATCGCCTGCTACCGTTGCGTGCGTTTCTACAAGGACTACGCCGGCGGCACCGACCTCGGTGTGTTCGGCGCCCACGACAACGTGTACTTCGGTCGCGTTGAAGACGGCACCCTGGAAAGCGAGTTCTCCGGCAACCTCACCGAGGTCTGCCCGACCGGTGTGTTCACCGACAAGACGCATTCCGAGCGCTACAACCGCAAGTGGGACATGCAGTTCTCACCGAGCATCTGCCATGGCTGCTCCAGCGGCTGCAACATCAGCCCGGGCGAGCGCTACGGCGAACTGCGGCGCATCGAAAACCGCTACAACGGTTCGGTGAACCAGTATTTCCTCTGCGACCGCGGCCGTTTCGGCTATGGCTACGTCAATCGCAAGGACCGCCCGCGCCAGCCGCTGCTCGCCAATGGCGCCAAGCTGAGCCTGGACGAAGCCCTGGACAAGGCCGCCGAACTGCTGCGCGGTCGCAACATTGTCGGCATCGGTTCGCCACGGGCCAGCCTGGAAAGCAACTACGCCCTGCGTGAGCTGGTCGGCGCCGAGCACTTCTACAGCGGCATCGAAGCCGGCGAGCTGGAACGTATTCGCCTGGTGCTGCAAGTGCTCAAGGACAGCCCACTGCCCGTGCCGACGATGCGCGACATCGAAGATCACGACGCGGTGTTCGTCCTCGGCGAAGACCTGACCCAGACCGCCGCCCGCATGGCCCTGGCCCTGCGCCAGTCGGTAAAAGGCAAGGCCGAGGACATGGCCGACGCCATGCGCGTCCAGCCATGGCTCGACGCTGCGGTGAAGAACATCGGCCAGCACGCGCTGAACCCGCTGTTCATCGCCAGCCTCGCTGAAACCAAGCTCGACGACGTCGCCGAAGAATGCGTCCACGCCGCTCCGGACGACCTCGCGCGCATCGGTTTTGCCGTCGCCCACGCCCTGGACGCCAGCGCCCCGGCCGTCGACGGCCTGGACAGCGAAGCCGCCGGCCTGGCCCAGCGCATCGCCGACGCCCTGCTGGCGGCCAAGCGTCCATTGATCATCGCCGGCACCTCGCTGGGTTCCAAGGCGCTGATCGAAGCCGCCGCCAACATCGCCAAGGCCCTGAAGCTGCGCGAGAAGAACGGTTCCATCAGCCTGGTCGTGCCGGAAGCCAACAGCCTCGGCCTGGCCATGCTCGGTGGCGAATCGGTCGATGCCGCCCTGCAAGCAGTGATCGACGGTAGCGCCGACGCCATCGTGGTGCTGGAGAACGACCTGTTCACCCGCACCGACAATGCCAAGGTCGATGCTGCGCTGAACGCTGCCAAAGTCGTCATCGTCGCCGACCATCAGAAAACCGCCACCACCGACCGCGCCGACCTGGTGCTGCCGGCGGCGAGCTTCGCCGAAGGCGACGGTACGCTGGTCAGCCAGGAAGGTCGCGCCCAGCGCTTCTTCCAGGTCTTCGACCCGCAATACCTGGACGCCAGCATCCTGGTCCACGAAGGCTGGCGCTGGCTGCATGCCTTGCGCGCGACCCTGCTGAACCAGCCGATCGACTGGACCCAGCTGGACCACGTCACCGCCGCTGTTGCCTCGAGCAGCCCGCAGTTGAACCGCATCGTCGACGCCGCGCCGTCCGCCGCGTTCCGCATCAAGGGCCTGAAGCTGGCGCGCGAACCGCTGCGCTACTCCGGTCGCACCGCGATGCGGGCGAACATCAGCGTGCACGAACCGCGTATGCCGCAGGATCAGGACACCGCGTTCGCCTTCTCCATGGAAGGTTACTCGGGCTCCGCCGAACCGCGCTCCCAGGTGCCGTTCGCCTGGTCGCCGGGCTGGAACTCGCCGCAAGCCTGGAACAAGTTCCAGGACGAAGTCGGCGGTCACCTGCGCGCCGGTGATCCGGGCACCCGCCTGATCGAAAGCCAGGGCGATGGCCTCGGCTGGTTCGCCAGCGTGCCACGCGCCTTCAATCCGGCACCGGGCACCTGGCAGGTCGTGCCGTTCCATCACCTGTTCGGCAGTGAAGAGAACTCTTCCAAGGCCGAGCCGGTGCAGGAGCGCATCCCGGCGGCCTACGTGTCGCTGGCCAAGTCCGAAGCCGATCGCCTGGGCGTCAACGATGGCGCCTTGCTGAGCCTGAACGTTGCGGGCCGGACCTTGCGTCTGCCGCTGCGCATCAATGAAGAACTGGGCGCCGGCCTGGTGGCACTGCCGGCTGGCCTGGCGGGCATTCCACCGGCGATTTTCGGCAAGACTGTCGACGGTCTGCAGGAGGCAGCGCAATGAGCTGGTTCACCCCTGAAGTGATCGCGGTGATCCTGACGGTCCTCAAGGCCATCGTGATCCTGCTGGCCGTGGTGGTCTGCGGCGCGTTGCTGAGCTTCGTCGAACGTCGCCTGCTCGGCTGGTGGCAGGACCGCTACGGTCCGAACCGCGTCGGCCCGTTCGGCATGTTCCAGATCGCCGCCGACATGATCAAGATGTTCTTCAAGGAAGACTGGACCCCGCCGTTTGCCGACAAGGTGATCTTCACCCTGGCACCGGTCGTGGCCATGAGCGCCTTGCTGATCGCCTTCGCGGTCATCCCGATCACCCCGACCTGGGGCGTGGCGGACCTGAACATCGGCCTGCTGTTCTTCTTCGCCATGGCCGGTCTTTCGGTGTACGCGGTGCTGTTCGCCGGTTGGTCGAGCAACAACAAGTTCGCCCTGCTCGGCAGTCTGCGGGCCTCGGCCCAGACCGTGTCCTATGAAGTGTTCATGGGCCTGTCGCTGATGGGCATCGTGATCCAGGCCGGCTCGTTCAACATGCGCGACATCGTCGAGTACCAGGCCCAGAACCTGTGGTTCATCATTCCGCAGTTCTTCGGCTTCTGTACCTTCTTCATCGCTGGCGTGGCCGTGACTCACCGTCACCCCTTCGACCAGCCGGAAGCGGAACAGGAACTGGCCGACGGTTACCACATTGAATATGCCGGCATGAAATGGGGCATGTTCTTCGTTGGCGAGTACATCGGCATCATCCTGATCTCGGCGCTGCTGGTAACGCTGTTCTTCGGTGGCTGGCACGGTCCGTTCGGCATCCTGCCGCAACTGTCCTTCGTCTGGTTCGCCCTGAAGACCGCGTTCTTCATCATGCTGTTCGTCCTGCTGCGCGCCTCGATCCCGCGCCCACGCTACGACCAGGTGATGGACTTCAGCTGGAAATTCTGCCTGCCGCTGACCCTGATCAACATGCTGGTGACCGCTGCGATCGTTTTGTTGAACGCGCCCGCGGCCGCGGTTCAGTGAGGATTTGACCCATGTTCAAATATATTGGCGACATCGTTAAGGGTACCGGTACCCAACTGCGAAGCCTGGTCATGATCTTCGGTCATGGCTTTCGCAAGCGCGACACCCTGCAATACCCGGAAGAAGCGGTCTACCTGGCGCCGCGTTATCGCGGCCGTATCGTCCTGACCCGCGACCCCGACGGCGAGGAACGCTGCGTGGCCTGCAACCTGTGCGCCGTGGCGTGCCCGGTAGGCTGCATCTCGCTGCAGAAAGCCGAGACCGAAGACGGTCGCTGGTACCCGGACTTCTTCCGTATCAACTTCTCGCGCTGCATTTTCTGCGGGTTGTGCGAGGAAGCGTGCCCGACCACCGCGATCCAGCTCACGCCGGATTTCGAAATGGCCGACTTCAAGCGTCAGGACCTGGTGTACGAGAAAGAAGACTTGCTGATTTCCGGTCCCGGTAAAAACCCTGATTACAACTTCTATCGTGTTGCAGGTATGGCCATTGCCGGTAAGCCGAAAGGCGCCGCGCAGAACGAAGCCGAACCGATCAACGTGAAGAGCTTGCTGCCTTAAGGAAGAAAGATGGAATTCGCTTTCTATTTCGCATCGGGTATCGCGGTGGTGTCCACGCTTCGTGTGGTCACCAACACCAACCCTGTGCACGCCCTGCTCTACCTGATCATTTCGCTGATCGCCGTGGCCATGACCTTTTTCGCTCTCGGAGCACCGTTCGCCGGTGCCCTGGAAGTGATCGCCTACGCCGGCGCCATCATGGTGCTGTTCGTATTCGTGGTGATGATGCTCAACCTGGGTCCGGCGGCCGTCCAGCAGGAACGCTCCTGGCTCAAGCCGGGCATCTGGGCCGGGCCGGTGATTCTCTCCGCGCTGCTGCTGGGTGAACTGCTGTATGTGCTGTTCGCCCACCAGAGCGGCCAGGCCATCGGCCACACCACCGTAGGCGCCAAGGCCGTGGGCATCAGCCTGTTCGGTCCGTACCTGCTGGTGGTCGAACTCGCCTCGATGCTGCTGCTTGCCGCAGTTGTCACGGCGTTCCATTTGGGCCGTAACGAGGCGAAGGAGTAATCACATGCCTGCTATCCCTCTTGAGCATGGTCTGGCGGTTGCCGGCATCCTGTTCTGTCTCGGTCTGGTCGGCCTGATGGTCCGCCGCAACATTCTGTTCGTGCTGATGAGCCTGGAGGTCATGATGAATGCCTCCGCCCTGGCCTTCATCGTCGCGGGCGCGCGCTGGGCGCAACCGGATGGACAGATCATGTTCATCCTGGTGATCAGCCTGGCAGCCGCCGAGGCCAGTATCGGCCTGGCGATCCTGTTGCAGCTGTACCGCCGCTTCCACACTCTCGATATTGACGCTGCCAGCGAGATGCGCGGATGAACCTTCTCTTCCTGACTTTCGTATTCCCCCTCATCGGTTTCCTGCTGCTGTCGTTCTCCCGTGGACGCTGGTCGGAAAACCTTTCGGCGCTGGTCGGCGTGGGCTCGATCGGCCTGTCCGCCCTCGTCACCGCCTACGTGATCTGGCAATTCAACGTCGCCCCACCGGAAGGTGGCGCCTACGTGCAGGTGCTGTGGCAGTGGATGGCGGTGGAAGGCTTCACGCCGAACTTCGCCCTCTACCTGGACGGCCTGTCGGTGACCATGCTTGGCGTGGTGGTCGGCGTGGGTTTCCTGATCCACCTGTTCGCCTCTTGGTACATGCGCGGTGAAGCCGGTTACTCGCGCTTCTTCGCCTACACCAACCTGTTCATCGCCAGCATGCTGTTCCTGGTGCTCGGCGATAACCTGTTGTTCCTGTACTTCGGCTGGGAAGGCGTGGGCCTGTGCTCGTACCTGTTGATCGGTTTCTACTACAGCAACCGCAACAACGGTAACGCCGCGCTCAAGGCGTTCATCGTGACCCGCATCGGCGACGTGTTCATGGCCATCGGCCTGTTCATCCTGTTCCAGCAACTGGGCACGCTGAACATCCAGGAGCTGCTGGTGCGTGCTCCGGAGCACTTCAAGGCCGGCGACTTCTGGATCGTCCTGGCGACCCTGATGCTGCTGGGCGGTGCTGTCGGTAAATCCGCGCAACTGCCGCTGCAGACCTGGCTGGCGGACGCGATGGCCGGCCCGACCCCGGTTTCGGCACTGATCCACGCCGCGACCATGGTCACCGCGGGCGTCTACCTGATCGCCCGTACCCATGGCCTGTTCGCCCTGGCGCCGGACATCCTGCACCTGGTCGGCCTCGTTGGTGGCGTGACCCTGGTGCTGGCTGGTTTTGCCGCACTGGTGCAGACCGACATCAAGCGTATCCTCGCCTACTCGACCATGAGCCAGATCGGCTACATGTTCCTGGCCCTGGGCGTCGGCGCCTGGGAAGGCGCGATCTTCCACCTGATGACCCACGCCTTCTTCAAGGCCCTGCTGTTCCTTGCCTCCGGTGCGGTGATCGTGGCCTGCCACCACGAGCAGAACATCTTCAAGATGGGCGGCCTGTGGAAAAAACTGCCGTTGGCCTACGCCAGTTTCATCGTTGGCGGCGCGGCCCTGGCGGCCCTGCCACTGGTCACCGCCGGTTTCTACTCCAAGGACGAAATCCTCTGGGAAGCGTTCGCCAGCGGTAACCAAGGTCTGCTCTACGCCGGCCTGGTGGGTGCGTTCATGACCTCGCTGTACACCTTCCGCCTGATCTTCATCGCGTTCCACGGTGAAGCCAAGACCGAAGCCCACGCCGGCCACGGCATCGCCCATTGGCTGCCGCTGTCGGTGCTGATCGTGCTGTCGACCTTTGTCGGCGCAATGATCACCCCACCGTTGGCCGATGTGCTGCCGCAAAGCGTCGGCCATGCCGGCGGCGAAGCCAAGCACAGCCTGGAAATCGCCTCGGGTGCCATCGCCCTGGCGGGGATCCTGCTGGCCGCCCTGCTGTTCCTTGGCAAGCGCCGCTTCGTCACGGCCATCGCCACCAGCGGCATCGGGCGTTTCCTCTCGGCCTGGTGGTTCGCCGCCTGGGGCTTCGACTGGATCTACGACAAACTGTTCGTCAAGCCATACCTTGCGATCAGCCACATTCTGCGCAAAGACCCGCTCGACCAGACCATTGGCCTGATCCCGCGCATGGCCAAGGGCGGCCACACCGCCTTGAGCCGTACCGAGACCGGTCAACTGCGTTGGTATGCGGCTTCCATGGCGGCTGGCGCCGTGCTGGTTATCGGCGCCATCGTGCTGGTAGCGGTCTGATATGAACCTTGCGAACTTGCGAAAGGAAACGAGCCCGTCATGATTCTGCCCTGGCTAATCCTGATCCCCTTCATCGGCGGCCTGCTGTGCTGGATGGCGGAGCGTTCCAGCTCTACCCTCCCGCGCTGGATTGCGCTGCTGACCATGTCCCTGGAACTCGCGCTCGGCCTCTGGCTGTGGGCGACCGGCGACTATTCATTTGCACCGGCCCCTGGCGCCGATCCGACCTGGGCGCTTGAGTTCAAGCACACCTGGATCGAGCGCTTCGGCATCAGCGTGCACCTGGCCCTCGATGGCCTGTCGCTGCTGATGATCCTGCTGACCGGCCTGCTGGGTATCCTCTCGGTACTCTGCTCCTGGAAAGAGATCCAGCGTCACGTCGGCTTCTTCCACCTGAACCTGATGTGGATCCTGGGCGGTGTCGTCGGCGTGTTCCTGGCGCTGGACCTGTTCATGTTCTTCTTCTTCTGGGAAATGATGCTGGTGCCGATGTACTTCCTCATCGCGCTCTGGGGTCACAGTTCTTCGGATGGCAAGAAAACCCGGATCTACGCGGCGACCAAGTTCTTCATCTTCACCCAGGCTTCCGGCCTGATCATGCTGGTGGCGATCCTTGGCCTGGTGCTGGTGAACTTCAACAACACTGGCGTGATTACCTTCAATTACGCCGACCTGTTGAAAGTGCAGATGTCGCGCACCACCGAATACGTGCTGATGCTGGGCTTCTTCATCGCCTTCGCGGTGAAGCTGCCGGTGGTGCCGTTCCACTCCTGGCTGCCGGACGCCCACGCCCAGGCACCGACCGCCGGTTCCGTGGACCTGGCCGGTATCCTGTTGAAAACGGCGGCCTACGGCCTGCTGCGTTTCGCCCTGCCGCTGTTCCCGAATGCCTCGGCGGAGTTCGCGCCGATTGCCATGACCCTGGGCCTGATCGGGATTTTCTACGGTGCGTTCCTGGCATTTGCCCAGAGCGATATCAAGCGCCTGATCGCCTTCTCCAGCGTCTCGCACATGGGCTTCGTGCTGATCGGGATCTACTCCGGCAGCCAGTTGGCCCTGCAAGGCGCGGTGATCCAGATGCTCGCCCACGGCCTGTCGGCCGCGGCGCTGTTTATCCTCAGCGGTCAGTTGTACGAGCGCCTGCACACCCGGGACATGCGTGAAATGGGCGGCATCTGGTCGCGCATCGCCTACCTGCCGGCCATCAGCCTGTTCTTCGCGGCCGCTTCCCTGGGTCTGCCAGGCACCGGCAACTTCGTCGGCGAGTTCCTGATCCTGATCGGCTCGTTCGTCAGCGCACCGTGGATCACCGCGATCGCGACGTCCGGCCTGGTGTTCGGTTCGGTCTACTCGCTGATCATGATCCACCGCGCCTACTTCGGTCCGGCCAAGTCGGACGAAGTGTTGCGGGGCATGGACGGTCGCGAACTGATCATGGTGCTCGGCCTTGCGGTGCTGCTGGTTTACCTCGGCGTCTACCCGCAACCGTTCCTCGACACCTCTGCCGCCACGATGCATGGCGTGCAGCAGTGGCTCGGCACCGCCTTCTCTCAACTCGCTTCGGCCCGGTAAGAGCGCTATGGAATTCACGATTCAACACTTTATCGCGCTTGCGCCGCTGTTGATTACCAGCGCCACGATCATCGTGGTGATGCTGGCGATCGCCTGGCGGCGCAATCACTCGCAGACCTTCCTGCTGTCGGTGGCGGGGCTGAACCTGGCCTTGCTGTCGATCCTGCCGGCCCTGAAAGTCGCGCCGTTGGCGGTCACGCCACTGATCCAGATCGACAGCTTCGCCTGCCTGTACATGGCGCTGATCCTGGTCGCCACCCTCGCCTGCGTCACCCTCGCCCACGCCTACCTGGGTGACGGCGGTTCGGGTTACCCGGGCAACCGCGAAGAACTGTACCTGCTGATCCTGATGGCCGCCGCCGGTGGCCTGGTCCTGGTCAGCGCGCAGCACCTGGCGAGCTTGTTCATTGGCCTGGAGCTGCTGTCGGTACCGGTCTACGGCCTGGTGGCCTATGCCTTCTTCAACAAGCGCTCCCTGGAAGCCGGCATCAAGTACATGGTGCTGTCGGCGGCCGGTTCCGCGTTCCTGTTGTTCGGCATGGCCCTGCTCTACGCCGAAGCCGGCACCCTGAGCTTCGTCGGCATCGGCCAGGCCCTGGCCGCCACCGGCCTGCCTAGCCCGATCGCGCAACTGGGCCTGGGCATGATGCTGATCGGCCTGGCGTTCAAGCTGTCGCTGGTGCCCTTCCACCTCTGGACCCCGGACGTCTACGAAGGCGCCCCGGCGCCGGTGGCGGCGTTCCTGGCGACCGCTTCGAAAGTGGCGGTGTTCGCGGTGATGGTGCGGCTGTTCCAGATCTCGCCAGTGGCCAGTAGCGGTGTGCTGAACAATGTGCTGACGATCATCGCCATCGCGTCGATCCTGTTCGGTAACCTGCTCGCACTGACCCAGAGCAACCTCAAGCGTCTGCTCGGTTACTCGTCCATCGCCCACTTCGGCTACCTGCTGATCGCCCTGATCGCCAGCAAAGGCCTGGCCGTGGAAGCCATCGGCGTGTACCTGGTGACCTACGTGATCACCAGCCTCGGCGCCTTCGGCGTGATCACCCTGATGTCCTCGCCGTACAACGGCCGCGACGCCGACGCCCTGTACGAATACCGCGGCCTGTTCTGGCGTCGTCCGTACCTGACTGCCGTGCTGACCGTGATGATGCTGTCCCTGGCCGGCATCCCGCTGACCGCCGGCTTCATCGGCAAGTTCTACATCATCGCCACCGGCGTCGAGGCCCACCAGTGGTGGCTGGTCGGCTCCCTGGTGCTGGGCAGTGCCATCGGCGTGTTCTACTACCTGCGCGTGATGGTCACCTTGTACCTGATGGAACCGAACCTGCGTCGTCACGATGCCGAGTTGCACTGGGAACAGAAGGCAGGCGGCGTGATGCTGCTGGCCATCGCGGTGTTGGCGTTCTTCCTCGGTGTGTACCCGCAGCCGTTGCTGACGCTGGTCCAGCAGGCGGGCCTGACCGGCTGATTGCCTGAGCGTCATCGCTGACAAAAATGCCCGTATCGTGAGATGCGGGCATTTTTTTTTAAGCTGGATTTAAAACCGTGGCGAGGGAGCTTGCTCCCGCTGGGTTGCGCAGCAGCCCCATCGCTTTACCGCGTCAGGTCAGGCAGATTTTTACGACTGCTGCGCAGCCGAGCGGGAGCAAGCTCCCTCGCCACGGTTTGGTGGTTTTCTGAGATTGTTATTAGGTTTGATTAGTTTTTTGGCGGCTTAAATCGCAACCAGTCATCTATAATCATCGGCCTAGAAGACTGGCTTGCACCGCCAACCGCCAAGGAGAATTCCGTCATGACAACCACCACGAAAACCCGGTCGGTCACCGCTCATGTCCCGGTGGACCTGGCCGAAAAAATCGATCTGATGGCCGAGCGCCTTGAGCGCTCCAGGAACTGGATCGTTAAACAAGCGCTATCTGCCTGGATCGAACAGGAGGAGGAACGCAGCCGCCTGACTGATGAGGCGTTGGCCGATGTTGACGCTGGCCGTGTGGTTGACCACCAGGCCGTCCAGGCTTGGGCCGATAGCCTCAGCACTGACGCCCCGTTACCGGTACCGCGTTGATGGACTTGAAGTGGACCAGCAAGGCGCTTTCCGACATCGCCCGACTTTATGAATTTCTGGCGCTGGTGAATCAACCCGCCGCCGCGCGAACAGTGCAACAGCTCACGGCGGCGCCTACCGCTCTGCTGACCAACCCGCGCATGGGTGAGCGCCTGGAAGAGTTCGACCCTCGGAACGTGCGCAGAATCCAGGTTGGCCCCTACGAAATGCGCTATGAAATAATCGGCTCCACCCTTTACCTGCTACGCCTGTGGCACACACGCGAAGATCGGTGACCCTGGGCTCGATCAGCCACCAGCGCCCTTGGCAGCGCAAAGTGCAAGGCGTTTTCAGCGGGCCTCATGCAGCCTGCACGATGGCGAAAATTCTCGATAATTCAAGTCATTGATTTCAAAGATTTTTATCAAGCGACTCGGCTGGCACGGTGGATGCACCTGTCCTTGTTACGTGGCGTCGGCGCTCGAAGCCGGCCCGCATCCGTGAATGACCGAGGAGCAACACATGAACGCCATCGACCTGTTGAAAGCCGACCACGAACGCGTGAAGGGCATCCTGTCCCAGTTGAGCGAATCAACCGACCGCGCTATCAAGAAACGCACCGAACTGTTGGCCAAGCTGGAAATGGAAGTGTCCATCCATACTCGCCTGGAAGAAGAAATCCTTTATCCGGCCTTCAAACAGGAAGGTGGCAAGGATGAAGCCGAGATGTACTACGAAGCCAAGGAAGAGCACCGTACCGTCGATTCCCTGGTGCTGCCCGACCTGAAAAACACCGACCCTTCCCAACCTGAGTTCGCCGGTCGCGTGAAAGTGGTCAAGGAGCTGCTCGAGCATCACATCGAAGAAGAAGAGGAAGAAATGTTCCCTAAAGCCGAAGAAATCCTCGGCAAGGCCAAGCTCGAAGAACTGGGCAACCAGATGGAAGCCGTGAAGGCCCAGTACAAGAAAGAGTTCACCGCCAACCTGGCTGCCTGATCCAGGCGTCTTGAAATTCAGCCGTCCCTGGGACGGCTGAATGCGTTTTGCGCTACCTACTGCATGTGTTCACGCAAGAATTCCACCAACGCTCGCACCGGTCGCGAGCTTTGTCGGTGTTGCGGATAGACCGCCGACAGCGTCAACGGCTCGGTCTCGAATCCCTCCAACACCTGGATCAGCCGCCCATCCCTCAACGCCTCACCGAGGATGAAGGTCGGCAGATAAGTAATCCCCATGCCGGCAATCGCCGCATCCCTGAGCAAGTCGCCGTTATTGGCACGCATGCGTCCCACCACTTCCAGCGCCAACGGCTTGCCCTTTCCGGCGAATCGCCACTGCACCTGACGGCTGTGCCCGTACGGCAAACAGTCGTGGGTGCGCAGGTCTTCCGGTCGCGTCGGCGTGCCTCGCTGCGCCAGGTAGGCGGCGCTGGCGCAATACACTCGCTCGATACTCGCAATGCGCCGGGCGATCAGGGTCGAATCTTCCAGCACGCCGATCCTCAGTGCGAGGTCGTACCCCTCCCCCAGCAGGTCCACCGAACGATCACTCAGGTCGACCTCAACGGTGACATCCGGGTAGCGCTGCAAGAACAGCGGCAGCAGGCTGCCCAGGTGCGCCACGGCGAAGGACAACGGAGCGCTGAGGCGGATGGTTCCGCGCGGCTCGCTGGTCTGGCCACTGATGCCCTGCTCCACCTGCTCGACTTCGCTGAGCAGGCGCAACGCCGCCTCGTGATAACGCTGGCCCAGCGGAGTGACGTCCAGCCGGCGCGTCGAGCGATTGAGCAACCGAACCCCCAGCCGCTGCTCCAGCTCCATCAACTTGCGACTGACGAACTGCTTGGACAGCCCGAGCTTGTCCGCCGCGGCGGTGAAACTGCCCGACTCCATGACCTGGGCAAAGATGCGCATTTCTTCGAAGGGGTTCATTGTCATTACGTGGGTGGACAGTCATCGGGTTCCAGCGGGCATTGTGGTCTTGGCAGGTCAGATTGACCAGCTGTTGAATGTGCCGGCCTCATCGCGAGCAAGCTCGCTCCCACAGGGATTCGAGGCGTTCACAAATCACCTGTGGGAGCGAGCTTGCTCGCGATGAGGCCAGTACAGCTGCCCACCATCAAAGGCCCGACACAAAAACGCCCGCACAAGGCGGGCGTCGTCCAGCAAGGCGCGCTTACTTGGCGGTCAGCGCCGAGTAGCTGTTCATCAGGTTGCGGTAGTTGGGGATGCGCTGGGACAGCAGGTTGCCCAGGCCTTCGATGTCGTTGCGCCAGTCGCGGTGCAGCTCACAGGCCACCGAGAACCAGTTCATCATCTGCGCGCCGGCGGCGGTCATGCGCACCCAGGCGGCCTGTTGCACGGTTTCGTTGAACGTACCCGAGGCGTCGGTGACGACAAACACGTCGAAACCTTCAGCCAGGGCCGACAGGGTCGGGAACGCCACGCAGACATCGGTCACTACGCCGGCGATGATCAATTGCTTGCGGCCGGTGGCCTTGATCGCCTTGACGAAGTCTTCGTTGTCCCAGGCATTGATCTGGCCAGGGCGCGGAATATACGGCGCGTCCGGGAACATTTCCTTGAGCTCCGGCACGATCGGGCCATTGGGGCCCTGTTCGAAACTGGTGGTCAGGATGGTCGGCAGGCCAAAAAACTTGGCCAGGTCAGCCAGGGCCAGCACGTTGTTCTTGAACTCGTTGGGCGAGAAATCCTGGACCAGGGAAATCAGGCCAGTCTGGTGATCGACCAGCAGGACCACCGCGTCGTCTTTATTCAGGCGGTTGTAGGCGGGAACGTTGCTCATGGGATGACTCCTTTGGGATGGATATATTGAAACCAATGTGGGAGCGAGCTTGCTCGCGATAGCGGAGTGTCAGGCGGCGGCACGTTGAATGTTCCGCCGCCATCGTCGGATCGCCGCCCGGAGCAAGCTCGCTCCCACAGGGGAATTCCGCGTCTCAGTTAAAAGGCAAAACACGAACAGCCAAACGCGCCCCAGAAACCCTGGAAGTCGCTGACCGGGACGTTCGACAAGCGCGCCCGTTCATGGCTGTGGGAATGCACCTTGCACGGCCCACTGCACTGGTGGACTTGCGCCTGCAATGGCGAAGCCGGGCGCCAGTGGCCGGGAACCTTGACCACCGGCGACCAGTCCGGCAGTACCGGGACGCTGGCCGGGCCGAGTTTTTCGAAGTCGCCGGCGGCGTAGACGACCTTGCCGTCCACCACGGTCAGCACCGATTCGATCCACTTGATGGCTTCTTCCTCGACGCTGAAGAAATCCGCGCTCAGGGCTGCCAGGTCCGCCAGTTGGCCAACCTTGATCTGGCCCTTCTTGCCCTGCTCCGAGGAGAACCAGGCGCTGCCATGGGTGAACAGCTCCAACGCGGTCAGCCGCGGCAGGCCTTCTTCGTGCAGCGAGAGGCCGCCGACGGTGCGGCCGCTGACCATCCAGTACAGCGATGTCCACGGGTTGTAGCTGGAGACCCGGGTGGCGTCGGTGCCGGCGCCCACCGGTACGCCTTCGGCCAGCATGCGCTTGATCGGTGGCGTGGCTTCGGCGGCCTTGGCGCCGTAGCGGTCGACGAAATATTCACCCTGGAAGGCCATGCGGTCCTGGATCGCGATGCCACCGCCCAGCGCCCGGACCCGCTCGATGTTTTTCGGCGTGATGGTCTCGGCGTGGTCGAAGAACCACGGCAGGCCGTTGAACGGAATGTCGCGGTTGACCTTCTCGAACACGTCGAGCATGCGGCTGATGGATTCGTCATAGGTGGCGTGCAGGCGGAACGGCCAGCGCTGCTCGACCAGATGACGCACCACCGGCTCCAGGTCCTGCTCCATGCCCGGCGGCAGGTCCGGACGCGGTTCGAGGAAGTCTTCGAAGTCCGCCGCCGAGAACACCAGCATTTCACCGGCACCGTTGTGCCGCAGGAAGTCATCGCCCTGGTGCAGCTTGACGCTGCCGGTCCAGTTCTTGAAGTCGGTGAGCTCTTCCTTGGGCTTCTGGGTGAACAGGTTGTAGGCGATGCGCACCGTCAACTGCTGCTCGCGAGCCAACTGCTCGATGACTTCGTAGTCGTCCGGGTAGTTCTGATAGCCGCCGCCGGCGTCGATCGCGCTGGTCAGGCCCAGGCGGTTGAGCTCGCGCATGAACTGGCGGGTGGAGTTGACCTGGTATTCCAGCGGCAGCTTCGGCCCTTTCGCCAGCGTCGAGTAAAGGATCATCGCGTTGGGCCGCGCCACCAGCATGCCGGTCGGATTCCCGTTGGCATCGCGAACGATCTCGCCGCCCGGCGGGTTCGGCGTGTCGCGGGTGTAGCCGGCCACCCGCAGCGCGGCGCGGTTGAGCAAGGCGCGGTCATACAGGTGCAACACGAACACCGGGGTGTCGGGCGCGGCCTGGTTCAGTTCTTCCAGGGTCGGCAGGCGTTTTTCGGCGAACTGGAATTCGTTCCAGCCCCCCACCACCCGTACCCATTGCGGGGTCGGGGTGCGATCGGCCTGGTCCTTGAGCATGCGCAAGGCGTCGGCCAAAGACGGCACGCCTTCCCAACGCAGTTCCAGGTTGTAGTTAAGGCCACCGCGGATCAGGTGCAGGTGCGAGTCGTTGAGGCCGGGAATGACGGTGCGGCCCTTGAGGTCGATGACCTGGGTGCCGCTGCCACGCAAGGCCATGGCCTCGGAATCGGTGCCCACGGCGACGAAACGGCCCTGGCTGATGGCAACCGCGCTGGCGCGAGGTTTTTCACGGTCGACGGTATGGAACTGGCCATTGAACAGAATCAGATCGGCGTTCATTGGATGTCCTTCTGGATGGGAAGATGAAAGAGACAGGCGTGGCCAGAAAGCCGCCGCCGCGCTGAGCAGGGATCCGGCGGCCAGCAACTGGCGGCGCAGCGGATCGGTCGGGTCGTCTTTATTGGCCATCGCCGGGCTCCAGGTGTTGGTGGGCCTTGGACGCTTCCAGCCACGGCGCGAACAGACGCGTCGCCAGCGGCATGCACACGTACACCACCGAGAGCACGATGGTCACGGTGATCAGGAACGTGGCGACCACGTAATTCGACAGAAACGCGTTGAGTTGCAGCAGCGGGCCCCAGAGCAACGGCACCAGCAAGGTGTGCGGCAGGATGACCAGCAAGGTCACCACCGATTGCTTCCAGCGCGGTGGCGGCGTGGCGGCATCCGCCAGCGGGGCGAACCAGAATTCCTTGTGCGGGGCGACTTCTGTCTGGTCGCCGTCCGCCAGCAGCGGCGCGGCCTCTTCCACCAGTTCGCGGCGCTCGGGCGAGTCCAGCCAGCGCTGCATGGCCTCGGTGGAGCAGAACCGCAGCACGCAGGTGAACAGCGACAACCCACCCTGCTTGCCCCGGACTACGTCCACGCCCAGATGCCCCGGCCATTGGCCGGCCACGCTGACGATGCGCCGCAACCAGGCTTCATAGGCGCCGTCCTGCCCGGACTTGACCCGGTGCTTGACTACCAGGGTGACGATTTCATCGAAGCCGGGGATCGCCGGGATCGCGGTTGATTCAAGGGTTTGGGATTCAGGCATGACGCAGCACTCCAGCAAAACGCGCGTTGATCGCCAGGCCTCCCGGGCCGGCAATGAACACGCTGGTAAATATGATCAGCAGCAACCAACCGAACTGGCCTTCTTCCAGGCTCCATTGCGGGTGCACCACGAGGAGCGCCACGGCCAGCAGGAAGAGGATGGGCAAGCACGCCAGGCGCACCAGCACGCCGGCCATGATCAGCAGCGGGCAAAGCACCTCGGCGAAAATCGCCAGGATCAGCGTGGGCGCCGTGCCGAGGTGGAACGGGTCTTCGATGCGGGTCAGCTCGGCGCTGTAGTTCAGCAGCTTCGGCAAGCCATGGACCCACAGCAAAAACAGCGCGCCGCTCAGGCGCAGGAACAGCAGGCCGAGGTCCTGCATGCGGCGTTCGTCAGTGGCGTTCATCGGTGAGCTCCGGCCGGGTCCGTCGAGGCGGCTGCCGGCAACGGTTGGGACATGTGGGTGGCGATGCGCGAGCGCAGCCAGCGCTCGGCGGGGTCGTTGTCGTGGACGCCGCTCCAGACCATCGACAACTCGGCGGCATTGATCTCGAACGGCGGGTCTTCGGCGCGCAAGGCGCAGCCCTCCACCAGCGCGCAGGCGGCGTAGTCCGGTACCGTGGCGATCAGCTCGGTGCCGGCCAGCAAGGCGCGCAGGCCGCTGAATTGCGGCACCGCCAAGACCACTTTGCGGGCCCGGCCGATGCGCGCCAGGTCCAGGTCGATGTTGCCGCTCAGGTCGCCAGAGAACGACACCATGGCGTGGGGTCGCGAGCAGTAGTCATCCAGGGTCAGCGGCCCCGGACGCTTGTCGCCACGCAGGACCTTGCAGGGAATGTCCCGCAGTTTCTTGCGCTTGGCATTGGCCGGCAGGTCGGTGGTGTAGCTGACGCCGACGCTGATTTCGCCGCTGGCGAGCAACGACGACATCAGCAGAAAATTGGCCCGGCGCACCACCACGATGATGCCCGGCGCTTCTTCGCGCAATTGACTGAGCAGCGGTGGAAACAGGCCGAATTCGGCATCGTCGGACAGACCGATGCGGAACACGTCGCAACTGGTGGACGGGTCGAACGCCTTGGCCCGGCTGACCGCGCCGGAAATGGTGTCCATGGCCGGCTGCAATTCTTGCAGGATCGCCAGGGCCCGAGGCGTCGGTTCCATGCCCCGGCCGTGACGGATCAGCAGCGGATCATCGAACAGATCCCGCAGCCGCCCGAGCGCCGCGCTCACCGCCGGTTGGCCCATGAACAGCTTCTCGGCGACGCGGGTCAGGTTCTTCTCGAACATCAGCGCCTCGAAGATAACCAGCAGGTTCATGTCGAGGCGGCGTAGATCGTTGCGGTTCATGGGTGTGAGGTCCTGTTTAAACTGTGGGAGCTGGCTTGCTCCCACAGGTTCATGGCTTGATCAACCCTGGATGAACGCCAGCAGGTCGGCGTTCAGCCGGTCCTTGTGGGTGTCGGTCAGACCATGGGGCGCGCCCGGATAGACCAGCAGCTGCGAGTTCTTGAGCAGCTTGGCGGCCGCGATGCCGGCGGTTTCGATCGGCACGACCTGGTCGTCATCGCCATGCACCACCAGGGTCGGCACATCGATGTTGCGCAGGTCTTCGGAAAGATCGGTCTCCGAGAAGGCCTTGATGCAGTCATAGGCGTTCTTGTGGCCGGCGAGCATGCCCTGCATCCAGAACCAGTCGATCATGCCCTGGGACACCTTGGCACCCGGACGGTTGGCGCCGAAAAACGCGCTGGCCACATCCTTGTATAGCTGAGAACGGTCGGCCAGGGAGGCCTGGCGGAAGCCGTCGAACACCTCGATGGGCAGGCCGCCAGGGTTGGCCGCGGTCCTGAGCATCAGCGGCGTGACCGCCGAGATCAGGCCGAGCTTGGCGACGCGGGCGGCGCCATGCCGACCGATGTAGCGCGCCACTTCGCCACCGCCGGTGGAGAAACCGAGCAACACCGCGTCCTTGAGATCCAGGCGCTCGATCAGCTCGGCCAGGTCATCGGCGTAGGTGTCCATGTCATTGCCGTCCCAGGGCTGGCTGGAACGCCCGTGACCACGACGGTCGTGGGCAATCACCCGATAGCCGTTGGACGCCAGGAACATCATTTGCGCCTCCCAACTGTCCGAATTCAACGGCCAGCCGTGGCTGAAGACCACCGGTTGGCCACTGCCCCAATCCTTGTAGTAGATCTCGGTGCCGTCGCGGGTGATGAAGGTGCTCATGACGTGATTCCTTGAGGTCGGTGGATCAATCAATGGTCCGGCCAGGAGAGGCATGTGCGTGAGTTAAACGTTGTTAATTTTTTTGGGACTGAGGTGTTAACAAGCTACTGGAGAGCACATTTGTGGCGAGGGAGCTTGCTCCCGCTGGGTCGGTCCGACGTCTCGGGCGCAGCAGCCCCGGAATTGTCACTTCGGTGTGCCAGATTGGTTGGGGTGGTGCTTTTGGGGCCGCTTCGCGGCCCAGCGGGAGCAAGCTCCCTCGCCACGGGTCGTGGGTTGGAACAAGACGCCTTACCGTTGCGCTTGACGCAAAACCTGAGGAATATGCTCGGGTACAGCGGGAACAGAACCTTGAGCAGACCATGAGCCAATACCTCAGCCTGCCCGTCGAACAGACGGTGCATTTCGGCCCCTACCGGGTCCATCCGCGCCAGCGCCTGGTGCTGGAGGGCGGGCAACCGTTGCGCCTGGGGCGGCGAGCGGTGGAGATCCTGCTGGTGCTGCTCGAACACGCCGGCCAAGTGGTGAGCAAGCAGCAACTGATCGCCCGGGTCTGGCCGAAAAGCGTGGTGGAGGACACCAACCTGCGGGTTCACGTGGCGGCGTTGCGCAAGGCCCTGGGCGACGGCCAGGCCGGCCAGCGTTATATCGTCACGGTGGCGCAGCGCGGCTACAGTTTTGTCGCGCCGGTGACATTCGAAGCGCCCGAGGAACTGGCGCGCATCCCACACCCCTCCCTGGCACGCAACCTGCCGCCGCGCCGTACCCGCATGATCGGCCGCCAGGGCCTGGTGGAGAGCCTGGTGGCGCAGCTTCCGCGCAAACGCTTCATCAGCCTGGTCGGCAGCGGCGGCATCGGCAAGACCACCGTCGCCTTGCGGGTTGCCGAACGGCTGCTCGGCCAGTACCGCGACGGCACCTGCCTGCTGGACCTGGCCTCGCTCAACGACGCGACCATGATCGCCCCCAACCTCTGTGCGCTGCTGGAGCTGACGCTGCATGACGGCGAACCGCTTGACGCGATCGTCCGGCAACTCAAGGACCGCCATCTGCTGCTGGTCATCGACACCTGTGAACACCTGATCGATGCCGTTGCGCTGCTCTGCGAAACCTTGCTGCGCGGCGCGCCTCACCTGCACATCCTGGCCACCAGCCGCGAAGGCCTGCGCGCCGAAGGCGAACACGTGCAGCGCCTCGATTCGCTGGCGTTTCCGCCAAGGGGCATGGTCATCGAAGGTTATCCGGCCCTGGAATTCCCGGCGCTGCAACTGTTCGCCGAACGGGCGATGGCCAGCCAGGACGATTTTGAGCTGACGGACCACGAGGTTCCGCTGATCGTCGATATCTGCCAGCGGCTCGACGGAATTCCCCTGGCGATCGAACTGGCCGCCGCCCAGGTCGGGCGCTTTGGGCTGGAGGCGCTATGCCGGCAACTGCAAGACAGCGTCGCCCTGCTCGACCATGACAGGCACGCCAGCGCACCGCGCCAGCAGACCCTGCGCGCCACGGTGGACTGGAGCTTCGCGCTGCTCACGCCGTGCGAACAGACCTGCCTGCGGCGCCTCGCGGTGTTCATGGGCAGTTTCAACCTGGCGTCGGCCGCGGCAGTCATCGTCGGCCAGCATGTCGCGCCGGAACAGGTACTGGTCTCGATCAGCCAGTTGGTGGCGAAATCGTTGCTCAACGTCGAGATCGGCGACGATGAGGTCCGTTATCGGTTGCTGGACACCACGCGCAGCTACGCCCTGGAAAAACTGCTGGAGGCCGGGGAACTGGCCGCCACCCGGGAGCGCCACGCCGAGCGCTGCCTGACGCTCATGGAACAGGCTGAAAAGGATTGGGAAAACACTTCTACGCGCGTGTGGATCGCACGGTACGCGGCCTATCGGGACGACATCCGCGCGGCGCTCGACCGCGGGCTGGGCCCGCAGGGTTCGCACGCCGTGGCGATCCGTCTGGCCGCGCGCACCCTGCCGCTCTGGCAAGAGCTGTCGCTGCTCAAGGAGCACGGGCTGTATGTCAGCAAGGCGCGGGCGCTGCTACGGGCCAGCCCCTCGCCGTGCCCGAGATTGACCCTCGCCCTGGAACTGGCCCATGGCAGTTTCAACTACCACACCGAGGGCGGTACGCCGGCCACTGTCGAGGCCTTCGTCACGGCCCGCCACCTGGCCCGGCAGTGCCAGGACCGGGCGGGAGAATTGCGCGCATTGTCGGGCCTCATGACGGTCAATCTCAGCGCCGGCCGCTATCAGCAGGCGCTGGAGCAAAGCCTGGATTTCGATCGCCTGGGCCTGCCGGGCGACCCGGTCCTGTCCTTGAGTACCCAGCGCCTGCGGGTGCTGGCGCTGCATTTCACCGGCGACCAGGACGGCGCGCGACGTGACGCCGAGCAGGTCATCCAGCGCCTGGCCCAGAATGGTCACCTGAGCCGCTTCAGCCACGGTTTCGGCGTGCAATACGAGCAGAGCGTGGCCGCGCTGACAATCCTGTCGCGCATCCTCTGGCTGCAAGGCTTCGCCGAAAAAGCCCGGCGCACGGCCAACCTTGCGCTACAGATTGCCCTGCAGATCAACCACGGCCTTTCGATCTGCTACACCCTGGCGATCGCCGGTTGCGTGATCGCCCATTACACCGGCGATCAGCCGACCGCCCGGGAACGGCTGGACATGTTGAAGCAGCAGGCCAAACGCCATTCGGTCATGCTGTTCCATGATTGGGCTGGCCATTACGAGCGCGCCTTCGACGGCGCCAGTCCGCAGTCGCACTGGAGCGCTTGCGGCCTGATCCAAGATACCGTCGTCACTCTGCGCGGCTATGCCGTCAGCCCGCAGCAGATCGAGCGCGCCCATAGCGGCGCGGCAGGCTGGTGCTCGGCGGAAATCCTGCGCGTCGCTGCCGAAGCGTTGCTGGCCGAGGGAAAGGCGAGCGCAGAAAGCCGTGCCGAAGAGTACTTGCACGCCGCGCTGGCGGTAGCCCGCAGCCAAGGCGCGCTGGCCTGGCAATTACGCAGTGCCATGTCCCTGGCCCGGCTGTGGCAACGGCGCGGCCAGGATGCGGCAGCGCAGGATGTGCTCGCTTCGGTCTATCGGCGCTTCAGCGAAGGATTCGACACACCCGACCTAAAGGAAGCCGGCGCGCTGCTCCAGACGCTGACTCGCCAGCTCGGGTCTTGAACGTCGCGCCAGCCAGGCCTCCTGCAACACGTAGCGCCGATGGAGCGACTGCCACTGGCCAGCGCGGCGCAACTTTTCCAAGGCATAGGCACGCGTGGTATTGAGCAGGTGGTAGCGATTGCCTTCGGCACCTTGTTCAACCATCACCAACGACTGCTTGACCAGCCGTGACAGCAGCCAGGGCAATCGCCCCACCCCGACGTCGGTGCAACTGACCACAGCCAGCGCAGCCTTCAACGTGAACGGTTCCTCGAACACCGCCAGCCGCTGGAACACCGTCCGTTCGTCGCTGCCCAAGCGCTCGAAACTCCAATCCAGCGCCGCATCAAGGCTGCGGTGGCGCGCCACGGCTGTACGGCGGCCGTGGCTCAACAGCGACAGACCGTAGTCCAACTGCTCCAGGACCCCCGCCACACCCAGCACATCAACCTGGGCCGCCGCCAGCTCCAGCGCCAACGGCAACCCGTCCAGGCGCTGGCAGATTTGTGCGAGAGGCGCGAGGTCGCGCTCACCCGGCTTGAAGCCCTGCTGTCGGGCACCGACCCGATCAACCAGCAAGCGCACCGCCGGACTCGCCAATATCAGGTGGCCGGGCTCGCTGGCCGTCGCCACGGCCAGACCGGCCAATTGCACGACCTGTTCATCTGCAAGCTCCAAGGCTTCGCGACTGCTCAACAACAGCGATACGCCAGGGGCCGCTGAGCGCAGCGTCAAGGCCAGCTCCCGGCAGGCATCGAGCAGGTGTTCGGCGCCATCGAGCACCAGCAACATCCGGCACGATTGCAGGCACTGTTCCAGCGAGCCGCCCGTCAGGCCAAGGGTTTGCATGATCCGCGGGCAGACCTCGGCCGGGTCGCTGATCGCCGCCAGGTCAATAAACCAGGCGCCGTCGGCAAAATGCTCAAGCAACAGTTCCGCCGCCCGCGACACCACCGTGGTCTTGCCGATACCGCCCGGGCCGACGACGGTGGTCAGGGGCTGGCGAGGAACCTCGACCAACAGCCGTCCCAGCAGCTTGTCGCGACCGATCACCGGGCTCAGGCGCGCGGGCAGATTGTGCCGCTCGGAGCGCCTGGCGCCGGATGATTCGGCACTCGGCTGTGGGGTCAGGGGCACGGCGAAGCAGTAGCCCTGGCGCGGATGATTGAGAATGTAGCGGTTGCCATCCTGTCCGGCACCGAACGCCCGCCGTAAGGCGGCGATGTGCACCCGCAGGTTGATGTCTTCCACCACGCTGTCGGGCCAGACCTGGGCGATCAGGGTTTGCTTGCTGACGAAGGCGCCCGCATGGGCAACCAGCAAGTGCAGGATGTCCAGGGCGCGACCGCCCAAGGCCAGGGGCTCGCCATCGCGGGTAACCAGCCGCTGCTGGCGGTGAAAGACAAACGGACCGAAGCGCACCGTTGTTTCGGTGCTCACCGCTGTTGCGGCGCAAGGTTTGGTGAAGCTGTTCATGAGCGATCCAGCGACAGAAAACCGGTCCGGGCGTGGCGCTGCGGATTACCGCACACACCTGCCCTGGCTCCTGCGCATCCTTTGCAGAGGGTTCGCCGTTATCTTGGCAGCCACAGGGCAGAGAACAATGCTGGCACAGGACGCATCACGGACATCACGGTGCCCTGGACGGACACCGAAGGCTCAACTGAACTGCTGCCGGTACTGGACCGGTGTCAGGCCGAGTTTTTCGCTGAACAATTGGCGCATATGCCGGACGCTGCCAAAGCCACTGCGAAACGCCACGGTCTTGAGGGGCAAGTCGGTGGACTCCAGCAATTGCCGCGCCCGATCGATGCGCGCACCTTGCAGGAACTCCATCGGCGTCATTTTGACTTCGCGCTGGAAAACCCGGGCGAAATGCCTTGAGCTCATGGCGGCCAGATCGGCCATACGCTCGATGGAAAACGGCTCCTCCAGGTGTTCCATCACGTAATGCTGCACCCGGGTAACCGCCGACTCCTGTGCCGCCACCGCCGCTACCAGCGGGCTGAACTGCGCTTGCCCACCCTGGCGCTGCATGACCACCAGCAACACCTTGGCCACATCCAGCGCGACTTTGCGGCCATGGTCCTGGGCGACGATGGACAGGGCCATGTCGATACCGGCCGTGACCCCGCCGGAAGTGATCAACCGTCGGTCATGCAAGATGATCTTGTCGGTCTCGACCAGAGCCTTGGGGAACCGCTGCATCAGGCGTTCGGTGTAATGCCAATGGGTGGTGACCCGATAGCCGTCGAGCAAGCCCGCCTCTCCCAGGATGAAGGCTCCCGTGCAGATCGACCCGTAGCGCGTGGCCCGCTGCGCCGACGCCCGCAACCAGGTATGCAAGCCCGGATGCCGGTCGTTATAGGCACCAGGCCCGCCCGGTACCAGCAGTACGTCGTAGGCCGCCCAAGCCTGGTCGATATGGATGTCGGCCTGGACCGTCACCCCGTTGGAGGCTCGCAACGCCCCGCGCTCGGTGCCCAGGGTCAGCAACTGATAGTGCTGCTCCGGCGCGAGAAAACGATTGGCGATGGAAAACACTTCGAGCGGCCCGGCCATGTCGAGCAGCAGGAAATCGGGGAACAGCACCATTGCAACGGTTTTCATGGGGGGGACGCCAAGACAAGGGGAACATGCTACCGGTTGGCGACCGACGACCCTGTGGGAGCGAGCTTGCTCGCGATAGCGTCCGTCCAGCCGGCATCTATGTAACTGAAGCACCGCTATCGCGAGCAGGCTCGCTCCCACACGGGTTCATGGTTTGATCGGCTGGCATTATGACGAAGCGCAGCGCTCCCGGCGAGATTGTCCACTCAGAACGGACAGTATTTCCACATTCAGCCGCTTATTGAATGCGCCGATAACCATTAACCTTCTTCTGTACCCGGCGAACGGCCAAGGCCACCGCCCACTGAACCAGGAGAATCATCATGCTGACCCTTCGCAAAGCTTCTGATCGCGGCATCGCTCGTCACGGCTGGCTGACGTCGTTCCATACCTTTTCCTTCGCCAACTACCGCGACCTCAACCAACAGGGTTTTTCCGACCTGCTGGTGATCAACGACGACCGGGTCGCCGCCGCGAAAGGTTTCGGCCAGCACCCACACCGGGACATGGAGATTTTCTCCTACGTGCTCGAAGGCGCGCTGGAACACAAGGACACCCTGGGCACGGGCTCGGTGATTCGTCCGGGTGATGTGCAGTTGATGAGCGCCGGCAGCGGCGTGGCCCACAGCGAGTTCAATCACAGCGCGGACGAGCCGGTGCACTTCCTGCAGATCTGGATCGTGCCCAATGTCGTGGGCGCCACGCCGCGCTACCAGCAGGAGCACTTCAGCACCGAACAGAAACGCGGTCGCCTGCAACTGATCATCTCCCCGGACGGCACCGAGGGCTCGTTGCACGTACGCCAGGACGCACGGGTGTATGCCGGGCTGTTCGATGGCCAGGAAAGTGCCACGCTGACCTTGGCCGCTGATCGTTATGCCTATGTGCATGTGGCCCGGGGCAGCGTCGAGCTCAACGGCGTGGCGTTGCAGGAAGGCGACGGTGTGCGGGTACGCAACGAACAGGTACTGACGCTGGGCAACGGCCAGGATGCCGAGGTGCTGGTGTTTGACCTGCGGCCGCAGGAACTGCCGCAGATGCCATGAGGTCGACGCCCTATGTAACGGGTGTAACGGGTGTAACGGGTGTAACGGGTGTAACTGGTGTAACTGGTGTAACTGGTGGGAGCGAGCCTGCTCGCGAAGGCGGTGGGTCAGCCAAGATGACAGTTGGCTGGCCTGACGCCTTCGCGAGCAGGCTCGCTCCCACATTTATTTAATTGGTCTCCTGGGAAAACGCCGCGACGATCTCATCGATCACCGCTCGCACCGCAACCTTCCAGGCGCTGACCGAGTTTGGCTATTCGGCGCTGTTCAATGCCAATGGCGGACAGCACGGGTTACTGTTTCTGGTATCGGCGGGAGCGATTCTGACTGCTCTGGCGCTGGAACTGCTGCCCAGGATGAAAAACCCGGCCGGCCACTGAGTTTTTCAACCAGGGTCGCGGGGATCGCGCAAGTCCGAGCGACTATTTTTTGGGTTGTCCGACCGTGGATGGCGAGGGTCTGATGGGGTCTGCTCCTCTTCAACGATGCGTCGGAATATCATCAGTGCCGAGTGGGCCGTTGGCCAGCCTGAGTAAAATGCCAGATGGGTGATCAACTCGACCAACTCTTCCTGGCTGACGCCATTTTCAAGCGCCTTGCGTAAATGAATCGGCAGCTCATTACCACGATAGAGCGCTACCAGAGCGGCTACGGTTACCAGGCTGCGGTCGCGTGGCGAGAGCTCCTCTCGCTGCCAGACTTCGCCAAAGAGAATCCGGTCAGTGTAATCGGCCAGGGCGGGGGCGATGTCGCCGAACGCCTCACGGCCGGGAAACGTACGGTCTTTCATATCCGATTCCATCCAGTCACGCCTGAACGCGGCCCTGCGCCTGTTCTTCACGGATCAGCCGCTCGACAGCCCGGCGCATGCGCGCCGGAGCCGCATCGACGGAAAACAGTGACGGTTTCATTGCCCAGAACTCGCTATCACCCAGCGCAGCCTGCTGCGCTTCGAGCATGACCTTGTCTTGTTCGGCAAATGCGAAACGACGCATTTCAGCAAACTTTGTCTCGTCGACTTCATTCAATCGAGTCCCCGATGGCAGTGCGGCGGCGAAGTGATAATGGGTGGTCGACCTGGTTTCCGGTGTCAGGATATGTTGTCCGTACCACCAACCGTGATCCTCGCGTTCCTCCAGTCGTGGCGCCCGTACTCCGCCGTCGAACCAGAAGTAACTCGGCGCCATCCAACGTATCTCCGTCCACATATCAACCGGTTGCTGGTCACGTCGGTAGATCAGGTCGAAGACAGCAGGAACTTTACTGTTTGGCATCCAACGCCGGCAGACGAGTCGCCCTTCCTCGTCTTCCTCCACAACTTGCTCAGCGCCGGCCTGTTCAGGATCACCCAGCAGGCCATCGTGGAGATACATGAGGTGGCTCAGATCCAGCAGGTTGTCCGCCATCAGCAGGTAATTGGCGCCGACATGGAGGTAACCGCTCACCACTTGGTAGCTGGAATCCGCACCGTGCAGGCCATAGTCGGGAATCCGCGTCAGGTCGGCCGGAGCATTCCCCATCCAGATCCACACCAGGCCATACAGCTCCTGCACCGGATAGGCACGTACCTTTGCCACCTCGAGAATTTTTTCATCGCCATGAGGATTGCCGACACAGCGACCTGCACAGTCGAATCGCAGGCCGTGATACCCGCATTCGATCTCATCCCCTTGAAGCTTACCGAAATGAAGCGGTACGAATCGATGGGGACAACGATCGCGTAACGCCGCCAGCGCGCCGTCTTGCTTGCGATAGAAAACGACAGGTTCATCCAGCAGTGTTCTATGGAAAATCTCACCACCACGTACTTGCTGGCTCCGGCAAGCCGCGTACCAGGCATTCCTGATGAAGTTCATAGCGAAAGTCCACTGAGTGCCTCGCGAACACATTCAACGAGTCATGTTGTTATAAAAACCCGTGTAGGTACTGGCGAAGAGGTGACAGCCAAATCGTATCCCTTCTTTGATTGAAGATTTGAAGACGCCTCCTTGCCAATCGTTGTCAACAACGCTCAAGAAGTCTTCGGCATGTTCGATATCCAGCGCCTTGTGTAATCCATAGTGTGTGACCTGATGTACATCCAGCCATCTCTGGTCGACGATGGACTGGCCTATCAGTGCCGAGATATCGGCGAATGTTCGCTCAATCCCCGCGAACATGGAGACGGCAAAACGATAGTTTTCGAATGTCGAGACGCCACGCAGCGCTTCATTGAAGATCCGTGCATTGGGTGACGGGTTGTTCAGGTCGATGCTTGAGGAGTCGCCACCCAGTCGGTCGATGAGTGTCAATATGGTCTGGCCGTGTACATTTTCCGGAACGCCCTGGCCATGCTCTTCCCATAGATTTCCCACCAGGGCAACACGGGGTGGCGCCTCAGGAATGTTGGCGATCACTTGTGCCATCGGACGACTGAAAAAATACACCATCGGTGCAAATTCCATTTGGCTCTTCAGGAATTGTTGCTTTGACATTCTCCCGCTGCAAAGCATCTTGAAGTACAGATTCTCCGGCAAATTCAATTCCGAGATACAGGTTTCCAGACAGTCTTTCAAATCGAGGCAAACAGGCATAAGAGTCCCCTTTTCATGCTGTTCGAACTGAACAAATCGACTTCGTCAATTGGCTAAATTGAATGAACATGGCTGACTATCTTGTGTGGGGTTTTTTCCAGGCACACCTGTCAACTTTGACAGGTGTGCCTGTTTATTTGCGATAAAAACGCCTGGCGTCAGACACAAACGCCTATAAGCGCTTCGCATTGATGCTTCAACGCGCCCCCTGTTTGCGCCCGAGCCCGGCGCGATAACTGCCGGGCGGAACGCCAAAGAAGTCGCGAAAACGTCGCTGGAAATGCGGAGAGCTGACGAAGCCCGTAGCCACCGCGATTTCGGTCACCGAGCGGTTGGTCTGCTGGATGAGCTGGCGTGCGCGTGTCAGGCGCAGCTCCAGGTAATAACGCGTCGGGGTCGCACCGAGGAACCGGCAGAACCGTCGTTCCAGCTGGCGCTTGGAGACCTTGACGCAGGCCGCCAGCTCATCGATCGTCAAGGGCTCCTCGACGTTCTGCCACATCAGTTCCAACGCCAGCTTGAGGCTTTCCGGCAGCGTCGGATCGGTCTCGACGAAGATCGGCGGCAGGTCCGTGGCGTCATCCCCTGATTCATCGCAGCGAAGGATTTCTTCAATCGCCCCCACCAGCGCCTCCCCGCCGGTGCGGCGGATCAGCTGGAGCATCATGCGCAGCGAGCTGTTGGCGCCCGCGCAGCTGACTCGCTCGCGGTCTACGACATAGGCGCGGCTAGTGACTTTCACATGGGGGAACATCTCGGCCATCGTCGCCCGACTTTCCGGATGGACCGCGCATTCGAAACCATCGAGCAGGTTCGCCTCTGCCACAAAAAAAACGCCGTTCCACAACCCCCCCACTATCGCCCCGGACGTCGCATGGGCGCGCAGCTTGCGCCGCAATAACGGCGTGCCTTGCAACTTCACACGAAAGCCTCCGGCGACAATCAGCACGTCGAGGTTATCGGGCAATTGCGCCAGCTCGATATCGGTGGAAATCACGATGCCCAGGTCACTCGTCACCTGCCCGCCCGAAGCGCCCACCGTCAGCACTTCATAAAGCGGCATGTCGCTCATCAGGTTGGCGGTGACCAGCGCGTCCACCGCGCCGGTAAAGGACATCATGGAAAAGTTGTCCATCAGCACAAACGCGACGCGCACCGGCGCTTGTCCCACAGGCGCAGCCCCTTGGGGGCGATAGGCCATGTTCTTGTTCTTGAGTACGCTTTCGAATGCGCTGGGCATGGGGCCTCGTGAGACAGGAAGGCGATCTGGACCGGACCCGGGCGGATTGCCCGAGCCAAGCCATCTTCCCGATTAACCGCAAAGGCAACCATCGCCTGCGCGACATCACTGTCAGCGTTAGCGACGTCCGACCAGTGGCGACCTCAAGGGAATAGGACATTGGTCGATAGCCTGAGAGTAGGCATGGGCGCTTTTCCCCCAAGAGTTCGCAACGCTCACCGCTACTGTTTCCGCCGTTTCCAACACCGATAAATACCCGCGGGAGAAGTCATGAATATCAAACAGAAGCTGACATGGGCGTTCGCGACCATTGCCTGCCTCCCGGTTATCCTGGTGGCGGTGCTCGTTGTATTGAACCTGCGCGATGCGGCACAAGCCAACTTCCTGGACAGCAGCGGCCGCGAGATCCGCCAGATCGACAACGGCATGAAGCAGTTCTTCGACGGCATCATGCAGAACGTCGAGTTCTTCGCCAAGGACCCGCGGATCGTCGCGGCCAAGGACCTGAAGAACTACTCGGGCGCTGACGCCGCGCAAATCCCGCTGACCGAGAACAACAAACAGCTGCTGGCGATTTTCGACCAGTTCGCCAAGAGCCATCCAACCACCGCCTACCTGTCCCTGGGCCTGGCGGACGGCGGCTATGCCAGTTGGCCGGATGATCCGAAGATTTCCAACTACGACCCGCGCGTACGCCCCTGGTACAAGGCGGCTATTGCAGCGCCTGGCACCACCGTGAAAACCGATGCCTATTACTGGGCACCGGACGACGTGTCGTTGATCGGCATCGTGCACACCGTCGCCGATGCCAGCGGCAAGCTGGTCGGCGTGGTCGGCCTCGATGTGTCGCTCAAACAGCTGACCGAACTGGTCAAGAACATCAAGCTGGGCGACAGCGGCTACCTGATGCTGGTGGAGGCCAGCGGCAACGTGCTGGTCGACCCGGCCGAGGCCAAGCACAACTTCAAGCCGCTGGCCGACCTCGGCCCCAATTACGCCGCGCTGGCCAAGAGCAGCGATGGCGCCACCCAGATCGAGATCGATGGCGTGCCCTACATGGCCAACATCGTCACCTCCAAAAGCCTGGGCTGGCGCTTCATCGGCCTGATCAAGCGCGACGAAGTGATGGCCGAGGCTTCGAGCCTGACCTGGTTGATCGCCGCTATCGCCGCCGCGCTGGCCGTGGTCTTCGCCATCGTCGGCGCCAGCTTCGCCAGCGTGATCGTGCGGCCGATTCGTGGCGTTGCCAATGGCCTGCAGGAAATCGCCGAAGGTGAAGGCGACCTCACCCGCAAACTGTCGGTGCAGGGCAAGGACGAAACGGCCACCCTGGCGGGTTGGTTCAACCAGTTCCTGGCCATGATCGCGCAACTGATGCAGCGCATCGGCAGCGCTTCTTCCGACCTGCAAACTGCCGCGGCCGATACCAGCAACGTGGCCCAGAACATGAACGATGCCGCCGGGCGCCAGCGCCAGGCCGTGGAGCTGGTGAGCACCGCGTTCAACGAAATGGTCGCCACCGCGAACGAGGTGGCCCGCTCCTGCAGCCAGGCCGCCGTCAGCGCGGACACCGGCTATCGCGATGTACATGACGGCCAGCACCACATCGGCGAAGCCACGGGCAGTGTGCTGAAGCTGAGTGAGGAATTGCAGCAGTCGACCCAGACCATGCAGGCGCTGGAGCAGGACAGCAAGAACATCAACACCATCCTCGATACCATCCGTTCGATCGCTGAACAGACCAACCTGCTGGCGCTCAATGCGGCCATCGAAGCGGCGCGCGCGGGCGATCAGGGCCGCGGCTTTGCCGTGGTGGCCGACGAGGTGCGCGCCCTGGCGCGGCGTACCGCCGATTCCACCGGCGAGATCGACAGTCTGCTCGGCAACCTCGCGCGGCGCACCCAGGAAGTGACGCAACAGATGCAGAACAGCCTGCAGGTGTCGCATACCAGCGTCGAGCGCATCCAGCAGGCTCGCGACAGCTTCGACAAGATCCGCACCTCGGTGGACTCGATCCGCGACCAGAACACCCAGATCGCCACTGCGGCGGAGCAACAGCACCAAGTAGCGGAAGACATCAACCGGCACATCGCGCAGATCCATTCCGATGCGCAACTGGTCGAGGAATTCGCCCACACGGCGCAGACCGGTTCGGGGCGGCTGACCGATATTTCCGGGCAACTCAAGGGCTTGGTGGGACGCTTCAGGTTCTAAATCGGCCTTATGTCCCGCCGAAGATCCAATGTGGGAGCGAGCCTGCTCGCGAAGGCGGTCTGACAGCCAATGAAGATGTTGACTGTGCCGGCCTCTTCGCGAGCAGGCTCGCTCCCACAGGGGTTCTGCGGTCACCTGGGTTTTGTGTCCGCTGAAGATCAAAAATGTGGGAGCGAGCTTGCTCGCGAAGGCGGTCTGACAGTCGATAGATGTGTTGAATGTGCTGGCCTCTTCGCGAGCAGGCTCGCTCCCACAAGGGGTTCTGCGGTTACCTGGGTTTTGTGTCCGTGAAGATCAACAATGTGGGAGCGAGCCTGCTCGCGAAAGCGGTCTGACAGTCGATAGATGTGTTGACGGTGCCGGCCTCTTCGCGAGCAGGCTCGCTCCCACAGGGGGTTCTGCGGTTACCTGGGTTTTGTGTCCGTGAAGATCAAAAATGTGGGAGCGAGCTCGCTCGCGAAGGCGGTGTCACAGCCGCTGGGTACCTGCCCGGTGGCTACCCTTTCGCCTTGATCGCATACATCCCACCCGCAATCACCAGACATGCACCCACCACGGTCCAGGTGTCGGGCAGCTCACCGAATACCAGCAGGCCAATCAGCGTGGCGAACACCAGCAAGGTGTAGTTGAACGGTTGGAGCGTGGCTGCCGTTGCGTACTTCAGCGCCTGGAGCAACAACAGCTGGGCCAGAACCCCGGTAGTGGAAAGCACCGCGATCAGGGCCCATTGCATCGGGCTTGGCGAAACCCAACCTGGAAGCCCCCACAAGGTGATGGCTATTGCGCCAAAGAATCCCATGTAAAGCAGGTTCGTAGCGAACGAATCATGTTGGCTGATCCGCCGGGTCAGCACGCTGAAAATCGCGAAGCCCAGGGCGGACAACAGCGGGATTAGCGCCGCCAGCTCGAAGACACCGGTGCCGGGGCGAAGGATAACCAGTGTCCCCGTAAAACCGATGGCGGCGGCTATCCATCGACGAACCCCGATGAACTCGCCCAGGAACGCTCCAGCCAAGGCCAGCGTCATCAGCGGGAAGACTGCATACAGCGCGTGCATTTCCGCCAGCCCAAGGTAGCGCAGCCCCAGTCCGAACAAGGCGATTTCACCCACGCCTATCAGGGCGCGAATGATCTGCAGGCAGGGGTGGCGGCTTCGACAGGCGGTGCGCAGGTTTCCCTGGAAGACGCCATAGCCGGCAGCGAAAACCAGGAAGGCCCAATAGCGCACCATCACCAGCTGCGCAATCGGGAGGTCCTTGACCAGTACCTTGGTAATCCCGTCCTGGCTGGCGAACACCAGCATCGAGAGAAGGCACAGGATGATACCGAGCCGAGGCCTCGGCACATCGTAAGCAGGTGCCGCGCTGTCCGACTGGTTGCTCATGGATCATTCCATTTCGAGGGAGACGACATCATTCGCCCGACACGCTCGTAAGCCCGCGCCCGATCCTCAGGCGAGATCAGATTCAAGCGCGATCAACGGTTCCAGGGCAACCTTGAGCGCGTCGAGTTTACCAGCGGCCAAACGCGCCAACGGCCGACGCGGGTTTCCCGCTCCGTAGCCGGTGATCTCGGCAGCGGCGTAGACCGACTGCACATAGTCACCCTGCCAGATCAACGACATCACCGGCTCTATCGACCGCCAGATCTCCCGGGCACTGATCCAGTCGTGCCTCATGGCGGCCTCTACCACGGCAACGCAAGCGCGTGGAGCCATGTTCGCGCCGCCCCAGATCAGGCCTGCGGCCCCGGCGAAGAGCGCGTAGGGCACCAATGCATCGGCGCCATTCATCGTCGGCAGGCCCGTGCGGATCAGCGCGGCTTGGGCGGCAAGGTCACCACTGCTGTCCTTGACCGACACGAAGTTCGGAATCTCACTCAACTGGCGAAACAGCGACGGAGTGACTTCCACACCCACCGCCTGAGGCACGTTGTAGCCAATGATCGGCAACCCGGCTTCGGACACTGTGGAGTAGAAGTCAACAATGCACTGTTCGTCGGTTGGGCCTTCGAAAAACGGCGGCAGCACCATGACGCCATCGGCGCCACACCCAGCGGCGTGGCGGGTGCGCTGCACTACTTCGTCCACCAGCAAGGCAGAGGTTTGCACAATGACGCGAGCACGACCCTTGATGACGCTGGTGCCGAAGGCAACCAATTGCCTGGACTCTTCCTGGCTAAGGTAGACATGCATGCCGGTCCCCGAACTCAGGACAAAGCCCTCCACGCCGGCCACGAGATAGCGCTCAAGCAACGTCTCGAAGCGTGGATAGTCGATCTTGCCTTGGGCATCGAAAGGCGTGGTCACGGCCAGGTTGAGGCCGGAAAAAGCGAACGCGGACATTAACTCGAGCCTCTTCTTGTTCTCTCTGATCGAACGCACTCATGACGGGGAATCAGCCCACCGACTTAAGCGGAATATGGGCTTGGAGCCGCGTCAGCATGATTTCGCAGTACCAATCGTCGAACTGGCATACACCGTTTTCCGCGATGTCCGAAAAGGGTCCCGGCTCGTAACTCGGTGAGGTAATACCGGCCTGCGTACCTTCCACCAAACGACGATCCTGATCGTTGGTGGCAAGCCAGACCTTGGTCAGCCGATCGATCTGGTAGTCAACACCTTCAACGGCGGTACTGGGCACCAGCCATTTGGTCGTGACAAGCGTTTCGTCCGGTCCGATCGGGAGGACGCGGAAGCTCAACGCATGATCACCAAGGAAGTGATTCCAGGTAGATGGGTAGTTGAAATACAGCAAGGCGCCAATATCCGGCTCGCCGCTTTTATCCAGGCGTCCCGCCACAGCAGGTTTACCGTCCATTGTGTAACTCACGGCACCCGCGGAGAGTGGAATACGCGTCATACGAAACCGGCCATTGGGATCCATGACCAGCTTGCTCGGCATACCCGCGGTCTCGCAGCGATTCCAGTGTGCGCTCAGTTCGGGATCATCTTCGCCGCCCACCCCGGCCACCGAAAGGTTTTCGACAAAGGAGTTCATCAATTCCGGATGGGTACCGTCGCAGTGGAAGCACTCGCGATTATTTTCAAAGACAAGTTTCCAGTTACCCTTTTCAATGAGGTTGGACTCGAAAGCGACCTTGCAGTTATCCAGGAAATGCGGGGCGATAAATGGATTTACAGCATTTCTGAAACTGTCGAATTCCGGCGCCTTGTCAGCGACACAGACATAAATGTAGGTGTGAACAATTTCACAATGGACAGGCTTCAAATTATATTGCGCCCTGTCGAAGTCGGCGCCCATGTTACCGGCAAACAATAGGCTGCCGTCCAGTTCGAAAGTCCACTTATGATAAGGACAGACCAGTTTTGCGACTTTGCCCTGGGCGTGCTCGCAAACTTTGGAGCCACGGTGACGACAGGCGTTGTGAAAAGCCCGGACCTGACCACTTTTATCCCTGACGACCAAGACGGGATAGTCGCCGATCTGCAACGTCAGGTATTGCCCGGGTTTTTCAAGCTCAAATGTGTGCCCGGCAAAAATCCAGTCCTTGTGCCAGATCTGCTCAAGATCCTGCCGAAAAACCTCAGGTTCAATGTACAGTTCGCGAGGAAGCGCGTGGCGCGCCTTGCGCTTTTGAATCAGGTCGATCACGGATGTTCTGATATTCATTATTATCCTCTACACATCAACCTGACGGTTAATGGCAAGTACGCCCAGAAAGCAGTGCCATGGCCAACGGATCCTGCGCGAACGATTGTTCAGCGCAGCCGCTGGATACCTATGTATCAGCCATGTTTAGCCCGAAGGGTACGATAGCCAATCCGGTCGGCAAAACTACATTTTCGTTGATCAACTGATAACTTGGCGTTATGACCGGGCGAATCCAGACAATACCTCGTTTGGATTTCGCTAACGGCGAGAGGAACCTACGTCGGGAGAAACTTATACGGCCAATCTGGAAAACTTCGAGAGGATCCAGTCTCGCACTCTCCGACAGGCATCTTCATATTCAGTCCTTTCATTACAGGCAACATAATGAAGACTGTTTCGAAGCGTCACCTGCTGCTCGACGGGACGAACGAGCTGCCCTCTCTCGACCATGGCCCCGACAAGCTGGTTCCAGCCCAGTGCGATGCCCTGATGGGTCAAGACCATATTCATGATCAGGTTGTAGTCATTGGCATGAAAAATAGGCGGGCAGTCACCAGGACGCTCATCAATATCAACGTTCAGAAACGCCAGCCATACCCCCCAGTCAACATGCTCAGCCACCCCCGACCGGCCATAGGGGCTCAGATTGAGTAGCGAAGAATCGCGCACGCCTTCAAGCGAGGTCAGTTCGGGGTGCGCCTCCAGGAACACGGGAGAGCAAACAGGATAAATAATGTCGTGGCACAACTGATAACTCTTGTACCCGTCCCCGACCTTGCGGATCTTCGAGATGATGATGTCCGGCTCTACGCCAGGCTCCATATTCACAAAGTTCTGGGTAGTGATCAGATTGAACTCGATATCCGGGTTCGTTGCACGAAACTCTGGAAGATGTTCCGACAGCCATAATGCGGAGAATGCTGGTGAGCAACAAACAGTCAGAATGTGCTTCTGCGTCGGCGTGGTACGAATCCTTTCAGCCGCCTGTGCGATATTAACGAAGGACAGCTGGGCCGCCTCAAAAAAGATCTTTCCCTCGGCGGTCAGCTCTACAGTCCGCCCGGCACGCATGAACAATTGAGCGCCCAAGGAGTCCTCAAGCTCTCGGATCTGCCGACTGATCGCTGCTTGCGATACACAAAGTGCCTCCGCCGCCCGAGTGAAGCTTTCATATTTGGCGGCGGCGACAAACGCTCTGACAGCCCTGAGGGAAGGCATTCTAAGCAGTAATGTATCGGGGTCAACGTGTCTGCTGAGCATGGCAAGCCCTCGCACTCCTAGCATCCGCGAAAGCGGCGGAGCGTAACTCAATAGCCTGGCCCGGGCCATACAAAGCGTCGTGATTACGCCAAGGCGGTCGTTTCGACAGGCCTCGATAACGTTAGGTTATCCATAAAGCCCGGTAAATGTTGTTGGATTTAACACAAGGATACCCATAGATTGAAAAAAAGCCCGAGCCCAAGGGCAAACAATAAAAACAAGGTCAATGTCATGCGCCATTCAATCATTTATTCCTGCCCGCCTAAATTACCAACGCTCGAACTCAATTCGATTTCGTGCGCTTGTAGCGTTACACGCAAAGGAGGGACGCGATGACTAGTTCAGACGAAATCATTTCTGTTAAGAACGTTTTCAAGATATTCGGCACACAACCCGACGCGGCGATGAACATGCTTGCCGCCGGCGCCTGCAAAAAAGATGTGTTTGAAAAAACAGGCCAGGTTATTGGTGTTTTCGACGCCAGCTTCGCCGTCAAGCGTGGCGAAATCTTTGTGATCATGGGGCTCTCGGGTTCTGGCAAGTCGACGATGGTGCGTTTGTTCAACCGCCTTATCGAGCCCACTTCCGGCAGCATTTATCTGAACGGTCGGGAAATTACCGGGCTGGCTGATAAAGCCCTGCTTGATGTTCGCCGTAAAGAGATGGGCATGGTGTTCCAATCCTTTGCCCTGATGCCTCACATGAGTGTCCTGGAGAACACCGCCTTCGGCCTGGAAATTTCCGGCATCGCCGAAAAGGAACGGCATAGCCGCGCCCGGGAAGCCCTCAGCCAGGTCGGTCTTGCCGGACAGGAGCACAGTTATCCGCATCAACTTTCCGGCGGCATGCAGCAACGCGTAGGCCTGGCCCGTGCGCTGGCCAACGACCCGACCATCCTGTTGATGGACGAAGCCTTTTCCGCGCTGGACCCGCTTATCCGCAGCGAGATGCAAGGAGAGCTCATTCGCCTGCAAGCCGAACAGAAGCGGACCATCATTTTCATCTCCCACGACATCGAGGAAGCCGTTCGCATCGGCCACCGCATCGCGATCATGGAGGGCGGCCAGGTGGTACAGATCGGCACGCCTCAAGAGCTGATCAGCCAACCCGCCAATGACTATGTACGCACCTTTTTCAAAGGATTCGACAGTTCACGGATTCTCAAGGCGGGGGACGTGGCCAGGCTTGATCCGGAATGGGTTCATAAAGTGAATGGTCAAGCACCGCAGTTCAAGGCCGGCCTTCCGTTTGGTTACCTGGTCGATGAACGAGGGCAACTGCTCGGCGTCGTCGACATCGATACCAGTGGCGCGGGTGGCAGCACACATCACACCCAGCACCAACACCAGCCGGTATTTACCGATACGCCCCTGCACGAAGTATTGGAAATTGCGGCCAACCTGCCGTATCCGGTCCCTGTACTGGACCGCTCGGGCGCGCTCACCGGGACCCTGTCAAAGAGCGAGTTGCTGCAAACGCTGAGCCGCCATTGATACAACCGTGAAGAGGTAAGCCCTGATGTCCGAGTTCAGTTTTCTCGACCCGTTCCAAGTCGCCACCATTCCACTCGGCGATTGGGTGGAAAGCACCCTGAATTTTCTGGTGCACAACTTTCGCGATGTATTTCGCGCCATCCGCTGGCCGATTGATCAGGTACTTAACGGCGTTGAGTTCATTCTGCAGAGCATTCCACCGAGCATCGGCATCATCCTGTCTTCATTGCTCGGATGGCAACTCGCTGGCAAACGCATGGCGTTGCTGTGCTTTGTGACACTTACACTGCTGGGTTTGATCGGTGTCTGGTCCGAGTCGATGACGACTCTGGCGCTGGTACTGACCTCGGTGTTCTTTTGCGCGCTGCTGGGTATTCCACTGGGTATCCTCTGCGCCCGCAGCGACAACCTGGAAAAGGTCCTGCGGCCCATCCTCGATGCCATGCAGACGCTGCCGGCGTTCGTTTACCTGGTGCCGGTCGTCATGCTGTTCGGCATCGGCAACGTGCCGGGCATCCTTGTGACGATTGTCTTCGCCCTCCCCCCTCTGGTGCGCCTGACGAACCTGGGCATCCGCCAGGTACCGGAGGACAAGATAGAAGCGGCCCGCGCGTTTGGTTGCACACCGCGGCAGATGCTCACCCGTGTCCAACTGCCACTGGCGACGCCAACCATCATGGCGGGACTCAATCAGACCCTGATGCTCTCGCTGTCGATGGTGGTCATCGCCTCGATGATCTCGGTGGGCGGCCTTGGACAGATGGTCCTGCGCGGCATCGGTCGCCTGGACATGGGCCTGGCCACGGTCGGCGGGACGGGCCTGGTACTGCTCGCCATCTTCCTTGACCGCCTGACCCAAGCGATGGGCGCGCGCACCGGCGCCGACCCGAGCCTGCGCTGGTATCACACCGGTCCCGTAGGTCTGCTGCTACGCCTGTTCGGCGCAAGACAGCCTGCGGGGCGGAGCAAGACCGCCTGAATCTCACTTTCGATCTGCCGCACTTGAAGAAAAAACCCAAAAAAAGGTACAGGACAATGTCTGAATTCAAGCTCTCCCGCAGCATTCTCAATTGCGCTACAGCCCTGGCCATTGCGGCCATGTCCCTGTGCGCAAACGCCTCGGCGAACCAACCGGGCGACGGTGTGAAGGTCACCCCCATCTTCCCGTCCATCGCTGAAGAGCGCTTCCGTGGCGAAGTGGCCATGGAAGGGCTGCGAGAGCTGGGTTACAAGGTGCAGGAGCCCAAGGAGACCGAATACGGCGTCATGATGATGGCCTTGGGTAACGGTGATGCGGACTTTACCGTGCATTTGTGGGACAAGTTGCACGATAAATTCTTCCAGCAGGCCGGGGGTGATAAAGCCATGGTCAAGGCGGGCGACATCATGCCCGGTGTACTTCAAGGTTATCTGATCGACAAAAAGACCGCTGAAGCGCACAACATCAAGTACATCACCGACTTGAAGAAACCGGAAATCGCCAAGCTGTTCGACACCAACGGCGACGGCAAGGCAGACATGACGGGCTGTAATCCTGGCTGGGGCTGCGAGCTGATCATTGCCCATCACATGAAGGCCTATGACCTGGAAAAAACGGTCACGGTCAACCAGGGCTCCTATTTCGCGCTGATGGCTGACACCATTACCCGTTATAAGGAAGGACAGCCGATTCTCTACTTCACCTGGGTCCCACAGTGGATTGCCACCGTTCTGGTCGAAGACAGGGATGTGGTCTGGCTGGAAGTACCGAAAACCGACCTGCCTGATGGCAATAATGACGTTGACACGATGTACAAGGGCAAGAATCTCGGCTTTGCAGTGGATAAGGTCGAGGCCGTGTTGAATAAAGATTTCGCCGACAAAAATCCGGCAGCCTTGAAGTTCCTTTCGGTGATGCAGATTACTACGGCTGACGAAAGTGCCCAGAACCTGAAGATGCAACAGGGCGAGAAAAAGCCTGCGGATATTCGCCGTCACGCCAAGGAGTGGGTAGCCGCACATCGGCAGCAGTTTGATACCTGGTTACAAACTGCTCGCGCCGCAGCGACACAAGCCAGCAATTGATACGAACAAAAGGCGGGGCGAATCGATGACTGCCCCCGCCTTTTAATGGCGCTCGGTTCTACGCAACATTTAGTTTATGAAATCCAATTGGGAAAACTCCCGTTTCGATTATTGATAACGGAGGGTTATATTTTTCTTGATTTAATGTTGCTGGATATCAAGCAATCCTCAGAATAATTTGATGACCTACCCTGTCGTTAATTGAAACTGCAACGTCTTGACCGTTACGCCCGTTAAATACTCAGTCGCCGTGAAATTGCCAAGCAAGCTTTTGCAAGACAGGCGTCGGATTGGTTGAATGAACAGGATCTTGAAATGTTGAAAGTCTCTTCGTTACCTGCCGATGATCAGTCTTGCGGGTGGTATCACTTGAGCAGGGGGCGCCAGGTCAAGCCAGCCCATCAAGGTCACGACAGCGCACGTTGGGTGATTGTCGGTGCCGGTTTTACAGGGCTCGCCGCCGCCCGGCAGCTCGCGACTCATTTCCCCGACGATCACATCGTGTTGATCGACGCTCAGGAAATCGGCTTTGGCACTTCCGGTCGCAATGCCGGATTCGCTATCGACTTGCCGCATGACATCGCCGCAGAAGATTACATCGGTGATATCGCCACTGCAAAAACAACCCTTAAACTTAATTTGAGCGGCCTGAGCTATCTAAAAGAATTGGTTGAACGCCACAACATCAATTGCCAGATGAAGCATTGCGGTAAATATCAGGCGGCCGTTGAACCACGGGGCATCGCTGTGCTGGAAGCCTACCGTCGCGGACTCGATAAGCTCGATCAACCCTACCAGATGATCGAGGCTGGCGAACTACCCGAACATATCGGCACGCATTTCTACCGCAAGGCCTTATTTACGCCAGGGACTTCCTTGCTTCAGCCCTCGGCGCTGGTCAAAGGTTTGGCCGACAGCCTCCCAGGCAACGTGACACTCTACGAAAACACCGCGATCACTCATGTCGAGTACGGCACCAGGACGGTGCTCAAGCACGCCGGGGGCTCAATCACCGCGGACAAACTGATCCTGACCAATAATGCCTTTGGCATGAGTTTCGGCTTCCTGAAAGGGCGAATGCTACCGGTGTTCACCTATGCCAGCCTGACCCGTCCCATGACCGAGCAAGAGCAAGCTCGCCTGGGCGGCCGGCCTTATTGGGGGGTGATTCCTGCGGACCCATTCGGCACCACGGTACGTCGCACCCCGGACAACCGCCTGTTGATCCGTAACAGTTTCAGCTTCAACCCCGACGGGCGCAGCGATGCAAAATACTTGAGACGTTTTGTCGCCAGGCATCAAGCCTCTTTCGAGCAACGCTTTCCCATGTTGCCCGAGATGAACTTCGAATATACCTGGGGCGGCGCACTGGCTCTTTCGCGTAACCATATGGGTTATTTCGGCGAACTTTCACCCCATGTCTATGGGGCACTTTGCTGCAACGGCCTGGGTGTTACCCGCGGGACGGCGACCGGAAAACTTCTGGCGGATTGGCTGGCCGGCGAACACTCCGAACTTATTGATTTCGTCTTGAAATCACCCGGCCCCTGCCCTAATCCACCCGCCCCGCTGGTTTCAGCGGGCGTCAATATAAGTTTGCGCTGGGGGCAATACCGCGCCGGTAAAGAAAGTTGACCCGCCCCGACACACTTGAAGAAGTTCAGGTCCGCTCGCTCGATTCTCGGCAAGCGGCCTCCCTTGGTTGAACAGTGACATTAACTGGAGCGATATCAATGAAGTTTGAAGGCATTTACACACCGGCCGTTACGCCCCTGACCTCAGACGGCAGTATCGATAAGACAGCCTTCGCCGAAGTCCTGGAATATCTGGTCGACGCCAAGGTACACGGCATCATTATCGGCGGCTCGACCGGCGAATATTATGCCCACACCGCCCAGGAGCGTTTCGACCTGGCTGCCCAGGCCAAGGACGTGCTGCGCGGTCGCCTGCCGCTGATCGTGGGGACCGGCGCCATCCGCACCGAAGACTCGGTCGCCTACGCCGAAGCGGCGAAGGCGATCAAGGCCGATGCGCTGCTGGTGGGTTCACCGCCCTATGCACTGCCAACGCAAAAGGAAATCGCGCTGCACGTCAAGGCAGTGGACCGCGCCGCCAATCTCCCCATCATGCTTTACAACTATCCAGGCCGCATGAGCGTGAGCATGGGCGAGGAATTCTTTGACGAAGTCCGCGATGTGAAAAACATCGTCGCCATCAAGGAAAGCTCTGGCGACATGGCGCAGATGCACCGTCTGGCCTGCAAGTATCCGCACATCGCTCTGTCTTGCGGCTGGGACGATCAAGCCCTGGAGTTTTTCGCCTGGGGCGCCCGCAGTTGGGTATGTGCCGGTTCCAACTTCATTCCCCGTGAACACGTCGCGCTGTACGAGGCCTGCGTGGTCGAGAAGAACTTCGACAAAGGTCGCCGAATCATGGCGGCGATGATGCCGCTGATGGATTTCCTGGAAGGTGGGAAATTTGTCCAGTCCATCAAGTACGGCTGTGAACTGAACGGCTTGAGCACCGGTGGCCTGCGTGCCCCCCTGCACGGCCTGGACCTTGATGAGAAACAGGCGCTGCAAAGTGTCGTCACCGAGCTCAAGCGCAACATCGCGCAAATCACTGGAGGTGCATGAGATGGCTGATTTACTGACCAAGGAACAGTACGCGGCCATCGCCGCCAAGTTGCAGTTTCCTACCCAGGCTTTCATCAATGGCGAGTTCCGCGATGCGCTTTCTGGAAAAACCTTCATCACGACGAATCCTGCCACGGGTGAACAGCTTGCAGAGATAGCGGCTTGCGATACCCGTGACGTCGACGTTGCCGTGGCTGCCGCGAAGCAAGCGTTCGAGGATGGCCGCTGGCACAAGCTGTCGCCCGGCGCACGCAAGCAGGTGCTCCTGCGTTTCGCCCAGTTGCTGGAAGACAATGCCCATGAGCTCGCGGTGCTGGAAAGCCTGGACAGTGGCAAGCCGGTCAGCGAATGCCAGAATGTCGATGTGCCCGATACCATCCATACCTTGCGCTGGCATGCCGAGTTGATCGACAAGGTGTACGACAGTACCGCGCCGACCGGCCAAGGTGCCGTAACCATGGTGGTGCGCGAAGCGATCGGCGTGGTCGGCCTGGTCCTGCCTTGGAACTTCCCGCTGTTGATGCTGGCCTGGAAGATTGGTCCGTCCCTGGCCGCCGGCTGTTCCATCGTGGTCAAGCCCGCCAAGGAAACCACCCTGACCGCGCTGCGTGTCGCCGAGCTGGCTCATGAGGCTGGTATTCCGGCCGGTGTATTCAACATTACCCCTGGCGGTGGTCGCGAGGCTGGCGAGGCAATCGGCCGGCACATGGATGTGGCGATGGTCAGCTTCACCGGTTCTACCGACACAGGCCGGTTGTTCCTCAAGTACGCGTCCGAGTCGAACCTCAAGCGCGTGGTGCTGGAACTGGGGGGCAAGAACCCCGCCGTGGTGATGAATGACTGCGAAGACCTCGATCAGGTTGCCCAGTATGTGACCGCCGGCGCTTTCTGGAACATGGGCGAGAACTGCTCGGCGTCGTCGCGGCTGATCGTCCATGAAGACGTCAAGGATGAGTTGCTGCAACTGATCGGCAAGCACCTGCGCGATTGGAAAATGGGTGACCCGCTGGACCCGCAAAATCGCCTCGGGGCCATGATCAGCAAAACGCATTTCGAGAAGGTGCGTTCGTATCTCGAATATGCGGCCGAGCAGAAACTCAATGTGGTGCAAGGTGGCGAGACCGAGTCCGGTGTGTACGTGCAGCCGACGATCATCGACGGTGTTGAACGGGAAAGTCGCCTGTTCATCGAGGAGATCTTCGGCCCGGTCCTGAGCGTCACCCGCTTCAGCACGATCGACGAAGCCATTGCGCTGGCCAACGACACGGTCTACGGCCTGGCGGCATCTGCCTATACCGGCAGCCTGCGTAACGCTTTGCGGCTGTCGCGGGAAATTCGGGCGGGCGTGGTCACGGTCAACTGTTTCGGTGAAGGCGACGCCTCCACGCCGTTCGGCGGCTACAAGGAGTCCGGTTTTGGTGGTCGCGACAAATCCGTCTGGGCACACGATCAGTACACCGAGCTGAAAACCATCTGGATCGATGCTTCGTAAGCTGGATGCTTTTAATAAGGGTCGCGATTTGTAGCGACTGTACTGGCCTCATCGCGAGCAAGCTCGCGATGAGGCCGGCACAGCTGGCAATACTTCTAGCAGACTGAACACTGGACCCCCTCATGCCTCCTTCACCTTTTTCGATTCCAGCCTCTGCCCGGCGCATCGACCCGGCGAGGCAGCGTGCAGTAGCACTGAAAAAAGACGGCTCCGTCGATGACAACAACCGCGTCGAGATAGGCCCTACGCCGCTGGCGTTTGCGGAGTGGGAGCGGCTGGGCCTGGAGCCGCCCCATTTGCCCACCCTGCGCAAGTACCGATTACGACGGATTGTCGATCAGCTGGTCGCCCGTGACCTGGGTGGCATCCTGTTATTCGATCCGCTGAATATCCGCTACGCGACCGATACCACCAACATGCAACTGTGGACGACTCATAACCCTGCACGGGCATGCTTCGTCGCCGCCAGTGGGCATGTGGTTTTGTGGGACTTCCATGGCTGTGATCACTTGTCCGCCCACTTGCCGCTGGTGACGGAGCTACGCAGCGGGGCATCTTTTTTCTTTTTCGAGACCGGTGAACACACTGATCGACACGCCAGGCATTTCGCCGCGCAAATCGACGATTTGCTGCGCCAACACGCCGGAGTCAACCGACGGCTTGCGGTCGATCGAATAGAAGTCGCCGGCGTACGTGCCCTGGATGCCCTGGCAATCGAGATTTGCAGCGGCCAGGAAGTGACCGAATTCGCGCGCATGATCAAGGGCCCGGATGAAATCAAGGCGATGCGCTGTGCGGTGGCTTCATGCGAAGCGTCAGTGGCCGAAATGCACCAGGCAATGCGCGCCGGCGCGACCGAAAACGATGTCTGGGCCGCGCTGCATTCCGGCAATATCCGCCGCGGTGGCGAATGGATCGAGACGCGCATCCTCAGTTCCGGTCCTCGCACCAACCCCTGGTTCCAGGAGTCCGGCCCACGCGTGTTGAACGACGGCGACCTGCTGTCATTCGACACGGATCTGATCGGCACCTACGGCATGTGCGTGGACATGTCCCGCAGCTGGATCTGCGGGGGGCTGGAGCCCACGCCCGAACAGAAGCGCCTGTACCGGATCGCCCATGACCATATCATCCATAACACCGAGTTGATCAAGCCAGGCGTACGCTTCACCGAGCTGACCGCCAAGGCGCACCGGTTGCCCGAGCCGTGCCGGGCTCAACGGTATGGCGTGCTTTATCACGGCGTCGGGCTGTGTGACGAGTACCCGAGCATTCGTTATCCGGAGGACCTGGAGTCCTACGGATACGAGGGCGAACTGCAGCCGGGCATGGCCCTGTGCGTCGAGGCGTATGTCGGTGAGGTGGGCGGACAGGATGGCATCAAGCTGGAGAACCAATTGCTGGTGACCGAGGCCGGTTATGAGTTACTCACCCACTGCCCTTTCGATGACAGTTTCCTGCGGGATACGAAGCACCACTCATGAACGCGATGATCGAGTCCCAGAAAACATCGAGCGTGGGCTTCCTGTTGCTCGATAACTTCTCCCTGACCTGTTTCACTCAATGCCTGGACGTGCTTGTCACCGCCAATCTGATTCAGCCAGGGTCGATAAGAATCCATACTTTCAGTCGCAACGACTCTGAAGTGATCAGCGACCTGGCAATCCCCATCAGGCCAGACACACCGTTGACCGATATCAGGATCGCGGCGCTGGACTTGATGATTGTCTGCGGCGGCCTGCGCACGCCGAGGGTACTCCCCCACGGGCTGGTAACGCTGCTGACCAAACTGGCGAACCTGCCCATTGCGCTCGGCGGGTTATGGAACGGCGCCTGGTACCTGGGCAAGGCTGGACTGCTGGACGGTTACCGATGTGCTATTCATGCCGAACAACGAATGGCCTTGTCGGAGTGTTCACCGAAGACCACGGTGACGCTGGATACAGTGGTGTTCGACAGGGACCGATTCACCGCGTCCAACCCTGCCGGCGCCTTTCAGATCATGATGAAATGGCTGTACGCGGCCCTCGACCCGAAACTCGCGGACGCGGTGTTTGACCTGTTGGACCATGAGTCTCGGTTTCGTACCTCGGCCAAGGTCCTGGACCGCAAAGTCAGTGCGTGCCTGCGGGAAGTCATTGCATTGATGGAATGCAACCTTGAAGAACCTTTGAGCCTGGACTTGCTCGCTCAATGCGTTCAGCTGTCCAAGCGCCAGATCCAGCGCCTGTTTCGCAGGCAGATCAATATGTCTCCCCAGCGCTACTATCTGGAACTACGGCTGACCGAGGCGCGGCGCCTGCTACAGAACTCCAGGCTGAGCGTCACGGATGTCGCCATTGCCTGCGGGTTTGTCTCTACCCCTCACTTCAGCAAGTGCTATAGCACGCTCTTTGGCTTTCCTCCTTCGAAGGAAAGTCGCTACGAGATATAGCGCCTGCTGACGAGGAGGCAGGTCCTCCGATGTCAGGCCTCGATGGGCTTCAGGTGGGTATAGCTGGCAACAAAACGACGGTACTTATGTTGGCCACAGGTGTAAGGCGCATATTTGGCCGGGTTGCCGGCGCTGACACAGGTCGCAACGGTCGCTACTGTCGCGTCGAAGTCCAGGTCAATGAAGAATGGGAAGGAGTACCGTTCGACACCACTGGTATTGATGACCCGGTGCATGGTCGAGGTGTAGCGATCATTCGTCAGGGTTTGGACCAGGTCCCCGATGTTGACGATGAACGTATCTTCCAGCGGAGGAGCGCTTACCCATTCACCCGCGCGATTGCGCACTTGCAAGCCGCCGACCCGGTCCTGGAACAGGATCGTCAGGACACCATAGTCCGTGTGTGCTCCGATCCCTATTTCCTTCTGAGACACCTCGCCACTTTGCGAGGGGTAGCGCAGCAAGCGCTGGATGGTGATCGGTTTGCGTTGCAACTTTTCAAAGTAATCCGCTGGCAGATCGAGGCTCAACGCAATGGCGCTGATAAGCTTGCGTGCGAGCGCCAGCATTGCATTGTGGTAGGCCTCGCAAACATCGGAAAACGCGGCAGGCTCAGCCGGCATCAGGTTGGCTCCGAAGAAAGGCGACACTTCGTCATAGTGCGCGCCGTAGTCAAAGCACTCCTTGAAATCACGGGTATTTTCCGGATCGACGTTCTCCGCGTACATGGGGATATAGCCGCGGAGCGTAGGGCCCGAATTAACCACATTGAGTTTATTCTTTTCGTCAAAAGGCCTGGCGAAAAAGCCTTTCGCTTGAACATGCATGGCATCGGTCAGGGCTCTGGGCACACCGTGGTTGCCAACGTAGAAAAACCCGACCTCCTCGCAAACCACACCTATTTCGCGTGCGACTTTCCGGGGATCACTACCATCGACCAGAGCGGCAATATCAATGAGCGGAATTTCTTCGAAAGTTATTTGTTTGCTATTCAGCCTGGCGTCGGTCATCTGATTCATCGATCGGTCCTCAACAGAACACTTTGAATAATGGCGGGAAGCCAAGTACCCGTGGAGCGCAACTCCTCTTGGTACTTGCGCTTAAGTCATTGTCGAGAACCGGACAGTTACAGACAAACCATATTTCTTTTTGCACTCATGACAAATAATCATTGGTCAAACCAAACAATGCCACTCATTAGAATCCTAAGAGCGCAATAACGAAAACGGAGTGTCTTTAAAGTTGTCAGGCAGTAGCAGCGCTTACAGACTATTTATCCTTGAAAACAACAAATCCGGTGCCCTGACTAAGGGCACCGGACGGCAACAAAACCATCATGGGACAGCGGTGATTACGGAGCTGGCGTAGCAGAAGCAGTCTGGCTGCCGAACATCGCTTCGAAGCGCGGTTTGTTCGCCGCGTAGTACTCGGCAACCACCTTGTCCGCAGTGCTTTCGCGGGCATCCGCCATCAACTTCTCAAGGTCCGCTTTCGGGATCTTGAAGTTGGCGAAGAAGCGCGCCACGTCCGGATGTTCGGCGCTGAAACCTTTGCGGGCAATCGCGTGGATCTGCTCGGCGCCACCGAATATCTGCTTCGGATCATCCAGGTAACGCAGCGGCCATTTGGCGAACATCCAATGAGGGCTCCAGGCGTTGACCAACGACCACTTGTCCCGCTTGATGTTGCGATCCAGTTCACTCAGCATGCCGGACTCTGAAGACGCAACCATCTTGTAGCCGTCGAGCTTGTATTCCTTGATGGCTTTTTCCGTCAGCTTGTACTGACCATTGCCCACTTCCGAGGTGAGAATCTTGCCGCCGAGCTTCTCCCGCACTTCGGGTTTGTTGAGGTCTTCGACACTGGCAATTTCACTGGTAGGAATCGAGGTGGGCACCGCCATGCCGATCCGGCCTTCATACAGTACGCCGAGGTCTTCGAGCTTGTCCTTGTACTTGTCATAGAAGGACTTGTGGGTGCTCGGCAGCCAGACCATCGGAATCAAATCGATATTGCCGTTGGCCAGTGCCTGGAACTGGATGCCGATGTCGGCCAGTACCAGCTTGACCGGTTGCTTGAGATGATCCTGCAACGCGGTATTCGCCAGCTTCACGGCGATTTCCGTATCCGACCAGTTCACCCAGCCGATACGAATGGGCGCGGGTTCCTCGGCTTGAGCGATCAGGCTGCCGCAGGCCAATGCAAGGCCGGCAAACCAGCCGATAAAAGTTTTACGGGGTAACGTCATCATGTGCATCTCCGCAGACTGTATTAATAGTTATTGGCAGGGCAGCAGAAGCATTCATTTCCCATCGCGACCGCGCACGGCCATGGGCAAGTTCTAATTATCAAATCACGGCTATTGGGTGTGGCTTACCCTCCTCCGCCCGTTGGCGGGCTGATTCTTTCAAGGTTGTCGATAAACCCGTGGCGAGGGAGCTTGCTCCCGCTCGGCTGCGCAGCAGCCGCAAAACCTGGGGCCGCTGCGCGACCCAGCGGGAGCAAGCTCCCTCGCCACGGGTTCGTCGTTTTACGTCTTGAATTCAAAATGCCCTTTCGAGTGCCGGCAGCGCCTCGAACAAATCCGCCACCAACAGGTAATCCGCCACTTGGGCAATCGGTGCCTCGGCGTCCTGGTTGATCGCGACGATGACCTTTGAACCGCTCATGCCCGCCAGATGTTGAATGGCGCCACTGATGCCTGCGGCAATATAAAGCTCCGGCGCGACGATCTTGCCCGTCTGCCCGACCTGCAAATCGTTGGGCGCGAATCCCGAATCAACAGCAGCGCGGGAGGCCCCCACGGCACCGCCTAGCTTGTCGGCCACCCGCTCGATCAGGGCGAAGTTCTCTTTGCTCTGCATCCCGCGGCCACCGGAAACGACGACGCGTGCACTCGACAGGTCGGGCCGTTCGTTGGCCGTCAATTGTTCGCTCACCAGACGCACGTTGCTGGCGCTTTGTCCGCCGTCCACTGCAACCACTTCGCAGGGTTTGTCATGGGATAACGCTGGGGCGAATGCCGAAGCGCGCACCGTGAGCAACTTGATCGGATCCAGCGACTGCACCGTGGCGATGGCATTGCCGGCATAAACAGGCCGCTGGAAAGTGTCCGCCGAGACGATGTGGGTAACGTCCGAAAGCATGCCCACATCCAGGCTCGCCGCGACCCGTGGCAGCAGATTGCGGCCCATGCTGCTGGCATCGGCAACGACGTGTGTATACCCCTCGGCCGCCAGCGAAGTGATCAGCGGCTGGACGTTTTCAGCCAGGGCATTTTCGAACACCGCCGCCTGTGCGAGCAGCACCCGGTCCACGCCCTGGGTCAACGCTGCCTGTTGCGCCATGGCCGGGGCGTCCGTCCAGCCCATCACCAGCAAATCCGTTTCAGCACCCAGCGCCGCGGCAGCACTCACGGCACTCCAGGTGCCTGCCGTCAGTTGACCGGCACTGTGCTCGGCGATCACCAATGTGCGCATCAAATCACCCCCGCAACAGTTTTCAGTTTATCCACCAACTCGGTCACCGAAGCGACCGTGATGCCTGCTTTGCGTACAGGCGGAGGGACAACACCGAGCAATCGCGAGTGTTGCTTCACGCTCGCGCCCAAGCTGTCAGCGGCAATGGTTTCCAAGGGCTTTTTCTTGGCTTTCATGATGTTCGGCAACGAGGCGTAGCGCGGTTGGTTCAGGCGCAGATCGCAGGTCACCACGGCCTGCGTCGAGAGCGCGACCACCTGGCTGCCCCCGTCGACCTCACGCTCGACGAGCCATTGCCCATCGACATGATTGACTGCCGAGGCGTAAGTGGCCTGACCGCTGCCGATCAACTGCGCGACCATTTGCCCGACCTGGTTGTTTTCCTGGTCGATTGCCTGCTTGCCAAACAGGACCAGTTGCGGTTGTTCCTGCTCAATCACTTTGCTCAGGTACTTGGCGACGTTGAGGGGCTCGAGAATCGCGCTGGTCTCGACCAGAAGTGCTCGGTCCGCACCGAGTGCCAACGCCGTGCGCAGTTGTTCCTGGGCGGCCGAAGTGCCCACCGAGACCACCACCACTTCGGTTGCCAGGCCTTTTTCCTTGAGGCGAATCGCCTCTTCCACCGCGATCTCGCAGAACGGATTCAAGGCCATTTTCACGCCGTTGAGCTCAACGTCTGAACCGTCAGCCTTCACCCGGACTTTCACATTCGGATCGATGGCGCGCTTTATCGCAACGAGCACTTTCATGGTCTTTGCACAGCCCCCTTGCACTTGGATCGATGCGCGATGACCGGCGCGCAGACGCCGGACCACCCCTGTTTCGATTGGATGGTAATCCTGGTTTTTCCCCCGCGCAAGAAAAATGTACACCTGTGTCTCAATCGTTGACACACATGAACATTGCACATACCGTTATGTCAAAACCAAGCCTGATGTTCTGTTCCCGGAGCAACACCATGTCCAGCGATCCTCTGCTGCAGCCCTACAAGATCAAGCATCTAACCCTCAAGAATCGGATCATGACCACCTCCCACGAGCCCGCGTATCCCGTGGATGGCATGCCGAAGGATTTGTACCGCGCCTATCACGTCGAACGGGCGAAGGCCGGCGTTGCGTTGACCATGACCGCGGGCTCCGCTGCGGTTTCACGGGACAGCCCGCCGGTGTTCAACAACGTGCTGGCGTACAAGGACGAAGTGGTCAAATGGATGAAGGACCTGACCGACGAATGCCACGAACACGGCGCCGCGGTGATGATTCAACTGACCCACCTGGGGCGGCGCACGCGCTGGGACAAGGCTGACTGGCTACCGGTCGTCTCGCCGTCCCATCGCCGCGAAGCATCCCACCGGGCGTTCCCGAAAAAGATGGAAGACTGGGACATCGACCGGATCGTCAAGGATTACGTGGACGCCGCCGAACGCATGAAGGCCGCCGGTCTCGACGGTTTGGAACTGCAGGCCTACGGGCACCTCATGGATCAATTCTGGTCGCCACTGACCAACAATCTCGACGGCCCCTATGGTGGTTCGCTGGAAAACCGCATGCGCTTCACCTTCGATGTGTTGCGCGGCATCCGCCAGCGTTGCGGTGAGGACTTCCTGCTGGGGGTCCGCTATACCGGCGACGAAGACCTGCCGGGCGGCTTTGGCGCCAGCGATGGCCTGCAGATTTCCCACATGCTCAAGGACAGCGGGCTGGTGGATTTCCTCAACGTCGTGCGCGGGCACATCGATACCGATGCCGGCCTCACCGACGTGATCCCGATCCAAGGCATGCGCAACTCGCCGCACCTGGATTTTGCTGGCGAGATCCGCTCCGCCACCGGTTTTCCGACCTTTCATGCAGCGAAGATCCCGGACGTCGCCACGGCGCGACACGCCATCGCCTCGGGCAAGGTGGACATGGTCGGCATGACCCGCGCGCACATGACCGACCCGCATATCGTGCGCAAGATCATTGAAAAACGTGAAGAAGAGATCCGCCCCTGCGTTGGCGCCAACTATTGCCTGGACCGCATCTATCAGGGCGGCGCCGCGTATTGCATCCACAACGCCGCCACCGGGCGCGAAACCACCATGCCCCACGAAATCCCCAAGGCGCCGCTCAAGCGCAAGGTGGTGGTAATCGGCGCCGGCCCGGCGGGCCTGGAGGCAGCACGGGTGGCCGGCGAGCGCGGCCATGCAGTCACCGTGTTCGAAGTGGCCGACCAGCCAGGCGGGCAGATCCGCTTGACCGCGCAGAGCGAGCGCCGCCGCGAGATGATCAGCATCATCGACTGGCGCATGGCGCAATGTGAACGCCTCGGCGTGAAGTTCCAGTTCAACACCTGGGCCGAAGCCGAGACGGTGATGGCCGAAGAACCGGACGTGGTGATCGTCGCCACGGGCGGTCTGCCCCACACCGAGGTGCTCAAGCAAGGTAATGAGCTGGTGGTGTCGACGTGGGACATCATTTCCGGCGATATCAAGCCCGGCCAGAACGTGCTGATCTTCGACGACGCCGGCGACCACGCGGCGCTACAGGCGGCCGAAATCATCGCCAGCAGCGGCGCGAAACTGGAAATCGTCACGCCCGACAGATCGTTCGCACCGGAGGTGATGGCGATGAATCTGGTGCCTTACATGCGCAGCCTGCAAGACCTGAACGTTACCTTCACCGTCACCTATCGGGTCGATTTCGTGGAAAAACGCGACGGCCAACTGATCGCCCACTTCGGCAGCGACTACGGCCAGGTGCACAAGCAACGCGTGGTCGATCAGGTGGTGGTCAACCACGGGACCCTGCCCCTGGACGATTTGTACTTTGAGTTGCGGCCGCATTCGAGCAACAACGGCGCGGTCGAGCAGCACAACCTGATCGCCGGGAAAACCCAGAATATCGTGACCAACCCCGGAGGCCGTTTCCAGCTGTTCCGGATCGGCGATGCGGTGTCGGCGCGCAATACCCACGCGGCCATCTACGATGCGCTGCGGTTGGTCAAGGACATCTGAAGCGCGACCGGATAAGGACACAGCAATTGTGTCGATAAATGAAGATCCAAATGTGGGAGCGAGCTTGCTCGCGATGGCGGTGGTTCAGTGACAGGGATACTGGACTGGCGGACGCTTTCGCGAGCAGGCTCGCTCCCACAGGGTTCTGTGTTGCACGGCAATCTTGTGATTGATAAAGATCCAAATGTGGGAGCGAGCTTGCTCGCGATAGCGGTGGTTCAGTGACAAGGATGCTGGATGGCGGACGCTTTCGCGAGCAGGCTCGCTCCCACAGGGTTCTGTGTTGCACAGCAATTGTATGATTGATAAAGATCCAAATGTGGGAGCGAGCCTGCTCGCGAAGGCGGTGGTTCAGTGAAAGGGATGTTGGACTGGCTGACGCTTTCGCGAGCAGGCTCGCTCCCACAGGGTTCTGTGTTGCACAGCAATTGTATGATTGATAAAGATCCAAATGTGGGAGCGAGCCTGCTCGCGAAGGCGGTGGTTCAGTGAAAGGGATGTTGGACTGGCTGACGCTTTCGCGAGCAGGCTCGCTCCCACAGGTCTCCCACAGGTCTGATCAGTGAATCAGGCTTGCAGGCCCTGACGGGCGACCGCGGCACCGGCTTGCAATGCCTTCCCCACCTGCTCCTCGAAATGTCCCTCGGTCATCGCCTGGAGGGCGGCGGCGGTCACGCCGCGGTAGGCGACCAGGGCGTCGATCATCTGCCGGGCGTCATGGCTGGCCAGCAACTGGCTGCTGTGGACCACGACATTCTTCGCCGCAAGCTGCGCAATCTCGGCGGGGATGCCGGCCTCCATCGCCTGATTGGCCAGGGCTGTCATGAGCAAGGCGGGAAAGGCCGGGCCGGTGCCGGAAAGCGCGGAAAGGTAATCAATGAAGTCTTCCTGCTCAACCTCGGCGGCAGTACCGACGCATCCGAACAAGCGCTGGACGAAGCTCTTCGTCGCCGCATCCACCACGCCGAAGCAATACCAAGGTGTAAACGACTGCCCGATCTCCACCGCCGCATTGGGCATCGCCCGCAGCACCCTCGAAGCCGAGGTCCGGGCGGCGATGGCCTGCGCGGTGATCCCGGCCATCAATGAAATGACTGTCTTGCCAGAAGCATTGAGGCTCAGGCCGGCGAACTGCTCAGGGCGCACCGCAATGATGATCACGTCGCTGCGGTCCACCAGCGCCTGGTTGTCCGTGACGAGACAAACGCCTTGTTGCGCCAAAGGATGGACACCCGAGCGATTGGAAATAACCAGATTGCCCGCCGGCAACAGCGCCTGCGCCAACACAGCCTTGGCAATCGCCCCGCCCAGCCAGCCCGTTCCGCCAATGATGCCCAGCGTCGGCGCGTTCATTTCCCGGCCGTCTCTTCAAAGGTTTCCGTCAACGGCACAAAGATCCCCGGCTCTTTTTCGGCATAACCGAATTTGCCGTAAAAACGATCCAGCTCCCGCTGCTTGGGTACCTTGCCGGTGAAAATGCTCACGTAATGCGGGATGCGCTGGAAACGCACGGTGATCAGCTCGCTGGTGTTCATGGTGATGTAGCCGATCTGGGTCAGGTAGATCGTCCGGGCCCGTGCGTCGGCGCCCTGGCTGTCGTAACCAAAGCGCTTGAACATGCTCGCCAGGGCACCCATTCGCTGCTCGTCGACGATGGCGACTTCCTGCGCCACTTCAGCGGACTGGAGCGCCCAGCTGCGCACGGCAAATTCGAATTGCGAATCGAACAACTGAGGGTTGAGCCAGCATTCGAACACGTTCAGGATCGCCTCGGAAATGCTCTCGGCGTAGCTCTCGCTTTGCCGGATCAGGCCACCGGTGTTGGTCTCGCGCCAGCGCGACAGCAAGGCGGCGAGCAACTGCTCACGATCCTCGAAGAACCAATAGAAGCTGGTGCGTGACAAACCCAAACGCTTGGCCAGCGGCATGACCCTGACCGCATCGATGCCGGACTCCTTCAAGGCCTCGTAGGCCGCTTCCAGCCAGCCTTCGGGCGACCCTCGCCAGCCGGCGTCCTGGGCCTTGCCGCGCGCCTTCCCTACCTGGGGCATCTTGCATCCACCTTGTTGAACATACGTAACGCGAATGTACTCGGATGCCCGCCGAATGTACACCTGAGTACAGTTGCTCAACGCAGCGCGGCCTGTGCGCCCGAAGCCCGGCCAGATTGATGACAAAAACTCATGAGCCACTGACTTTAAATGGTTTGTCAGCACCGCACGCCCGGATGAGTATCTGCTCCAGGCAAACCAGAACAAAAACGAGCCGCCTTATGTGGACTGCACAAGAAAAACTCCCGCTGGGTGAGTACATCGCCCGATACGTCGAATGGCTGACCCAACATGGCGCCGATGTCTTCGACGCCATTTCGCTGTCGCTTTCCGAGGTCATTGCGGTCTTTACCAGCGCCCTGCTCTGGTTCAACCCGCCGGCCTTGATCGGGCTGCTGGCCCTCTTCGCTTATTACATTCAACGCAAGGTGAGCCTGACGCTTTTCGTCGCCCTGTCGTTCCTGTTGATCTTCAACCTGGGCTACTGGCAGGAAACCATGGAAACCCTGGCCCAAGTGACATTCGCCACGCTGGTGTGCGTCATCATCGGCGTGCCGCTGGGCATCGTCGCGGCGCATCGTCCCTGGTTCTACGCAACCCTGCGACCGGTGCTCGACCTGATGCAAACCGTTCCCACTTTCGTCTACCTGATCCCGACCTTGACGCTGTTCGGCCTCGGCGTGGTTCCGGGATTGATTTCCACGGTGGTCTTCGCCATTGCCGCGCCAATCCGCCTGACCTACCTGGGCGTGCGCGATGTTCCTCAAGAACTGATGGACGCCGGCAAAGCCTTTGGCTGCTCGCGTCGCCAGCTGCTGGCACGCATCGAGCTGCCCCATGCCATGCCGAGCATCGCCGCCGGGATTACCCAATGCATCATGTTGTCGCTGTCGATGGTGGTCATCGCCGCGCTGGTCGGCGCGGATGGCCTGGGCAAGCCTGTCGTCAACGCCTTGAATACCGCCGATATCGCCATGGGTTTCGAAGCAGGCCTGGCGATCGTGTTGTTGGCGATCATCCTCGACCGCATCTGCAAGCAGCGCGAAACCGTAAAGAGAGGTGACGCATGAGCATCATTCGTTTTGAAGACGTCGACGTCATCTTCGCCAACCGCCCGAAGCCGGCGCTGGAGCTGCTCGACCAGGGTTTTTCGCGCCCGGAGATTCTGCAGCAAACCGGCCTGATCGTCGGCGTGGAGAAGGCCAATCTCGACATCAACAAAGGTGAAATCTGCGTGCTGATGGGCCTGTCCGGCTCCGGCAAGTCGAGCCTGTTGCGCTGCATCAACGGCTTGAACACGGTGAGTCGCGGCAAATTGTTCGTCGAGCACGAGGGCCGACAGATCGACATCGCCGCCTGCACCCCGGCCGAGCTGAAAATGATGCGCACCCGACGCATCGCCATGGTCTTTCAGAAATTCGCCCTGATGCCCTGGCTGACCGTGCGCGAGAACATCGGTTTCGGCCTCGAAATGCAAGGCCGCCCCGAGAAGGAGCGGCGCAAGCTGGTCGATGAAAAGCTTGAACTGGTGGGCTTGACCCAATGGCGCAACAAGAAGCCCGACGAGTTGTCAGGCGGCATGCAGCAGCGCGTCGGCCTGGCCCGCGCCCTGGCGATGGACGCCGATATCCTGCTGATGGACGAACCCTTCTCGGCCCTCGATCCGCTGATTCGCCAAGGCCTGCAGGACGAACTGCTCGACCTGCAGCGCAAGTTGCACAAGACCATCGTCTTCGTCAGTCATGACCTGGACGAAGCCCTCAAGCTGGGAACACGGATCGCCATCATGAAAGACGGCAAGATCATCCAGTACAGCAAACCCGAGGAGATCGTGCTGAAGCCGGCCGATGACTACGTGCGCAACTTCGTCGCCCACACCAACCCACTGAATGTGCTCTGTGCGGGAAGCCTGATGACCCCGTTGGACCAGTGCATATCCGCACAGGGCGAATATTGCCTGGATACGGTGCAGAACCTCTGGGTTGCGCTGAACGCATCGAAAGAATTGGCCAGCGTGCGCCGCGGCGCTGCGGCCCAACCGCTGCAATACTGGAACCGCAACGAGGCCACCGCGCCCTTGCGCCGCCTGGTCACCTCGGTGCCGGCGGATACCGGCATGCGCGAGGCGCTGCGTATCCGCTACGAAACAGGACATCCATTGATCGTGCTCGATACAGACCAGACCGTCGTCGGTGTACTGGGCGATACGGAACTGTACCGCGCACTGCTCGGGCATGACCTGTCGCGCCCGGTTTTATCCGAGCCATTGTCAGAGCCTGCGGTGGCCTGAACAAACGAAACCCGTTTTCCCTGCAGCACTGCTTGTCCGCCAACCACCGATCATTTGCCTTGAGTGAGATCGACGATGAACCCAACCCTTAAAACCCATCGTGAACTGCTGGCCGACCGCACCCCGGGCCATGGCATGCCCGGCGGTCTGTTCGGCCGCGAGGATGTTTTTGAAACCGACGTCGATGTGTTTTTTACCAGACACTGGATTCTGGTGGGGGTCACCAGCGACGTTGCCGAACCCGGCGATGTTTCGACGATCGATATCGGCAAATCCTCGATCATCCTGGTCCGCGATGATGACGAGCATGTGCAGGCGTTCCGCAATGTCTGCCGGCACCGTGGGGCGCGCTTGAAACAGGCCGGCAAATCGACGGTGGGCATGCTGGTCTGCCCCTATCACCAATGGACGTACGACCTGGACGGCAGCCTGAAACATGCCGCGCACATGGGCAAGGATTTCGACCCGGGGTGCAAGAGCCTGATCCCGGTCCACACCCGCGTGGTGGGTGCCCATGTATTCGTCTGCCTGAGTGACGAGCCGCCGGAAGACATCCTGTACCTCGACCAGGTCATGACCCCACGCTTCGCTCAATATGACCTTGCCCGTTCGAAGATTGCCTACGAGTCGGAAATCATCGAAAACGGCAATTGGAAACTGGTGATCGAGAACAATCGCGAGTGTTATCACTGCGCCGCCACTCACCCCGAATTGACCGCGTCGTTCCTGCCGGAAGACTTCGGCTTCTGCACCGACGGCCTGGGCGAGGACTCGCTCCTGGCACTCAAGGAATATCACCAGCGCAACGCCGATACCAGGCAAGACTGGGAAAACCAAGGCTACCTCTGTGAGGCCGTCGAGCACCTGGGCGAGGACGCGGTGACTCAGTTCCGCACCCAGCGCCTGGCCATCGCCGGCAACGGCGAATCCCAGACCCTCGATACCCGCGTCGCCTGCACGCGCTTGTTTGGCGACCTCACCCGGCGCGATCTGGGCGACATGCACCTGTGGACCCACAACTCATGGACCCACATCATGAGCGACCATGCGGTGGTCTCCTACATCATCCCGCTGGCGCCCGACAAAACCCTGGTGCGGACCAAATGGCTGGTGCACGCCGATGCCATCGAGGGCGTGGACTACCAGGTGGATAGACTGATCGAAGTCTGGGCGGCGACCAATCTTCAAGACGCCAACCTGGTCGGCATCACCCACAGCGGCACCCAGGACCCGGCCTATTCACCCGGACCGTTCTCGGCGTTTACCGAAACCTATGTCGACCAGTTTTCTCGCTGGTACGCGGCGCGTCTGGCCGCCCATGGCGTGTGAGGGATGGACATGACGACCTACGAAAAGCTGACGCGGCCCCAACGTTTTACCGACCCGACGACCTGGACCGCTTATGGCTCGCAATGGCACAGCGGCGAGCAGAAAACCTTGTCATGTTGCGCCGTGCACCAGGAAACCCATGACGTAAAGACGTTCGTGTTCCAATGCGCGGACTTCAGTGCGTTGAGCTTCGAACCGGGGCAATTCATCACGCTGTCGCCGGTCATCGGTGGGCAAACCATCGCGCGCTGCTACACGCTGTCGTCCTCCCCCACGCGCCCGTTCGCCTTTTCGATTACGGTCAAGCGTGTGCCGGGTGGCGTGGTCTCGAACTGGCTGCATGACCATCTCGAACCGGGAGACAACCTCAGGGCCTCCGGCCCGGCGGGCAGTTTCACACCGGTGGGTCATCCGGCGACAAAACTGCTGTACCTGTCGGCCGGTTCCGGCGTGACGCCCTTGATGTCGATGACCCGCGCCGCCTGCGACATGGCGGCCAATCTCGACATCGTATTCCTGCACAGCGCCCGCACGCCGGCGGATATCATCTTCCATGACGAACTGACGCGAATGCAGGCCGATATGCCCGGCCTGCGGGTCATTGGTATTTGCGAAGGGCTTGGCGCTGCCAGCCAGTGGCAGCAGCCGATCGGCCGGCTCGATTTGCCTTTGTTGAGCCAGCAAGTGCCTGACTACAACGAGCGGGAAATCTTCACCTGTGGTCCCCAGGGCTACATGGAAGCGGTCAAGTCGCTGCTCAGGGAAGCGGCGTTCGATTTTCGCCACTATCATCAGGAAAGCTTCGATATCGCGGTGCTGAATGAGGAACCGCTGATTGAGCAGGCCCCTTCACTCGACCAGCAAGAGATGTTCACCGTCACCCTGTCGCGCTCGGGCAAGACCTTCAGCATGCCCGGCAACCAGACCGTGCTGAGCGCGGCAAAAAAAGCCGGGGCGATCGTGCCCTCCTCGTGCAGCCAGGGCATCTGTGGCACCTGCAAGACCGCCCTGCTGGAAGGCACGGTGGATATGAACCACAACGGCGGCATCCGGCAACGGGAGATCGATAAGGGCCTGCGCTTGCTCTGCTGCAGCAAGCCGACCTCCAATCTGATCATCGATCTCTAGCCGTCACGCCTGATCCGCTAGTCACTGCGCGCAGGCTTCTGCACAATCACCCTGCGCCTGACCCCAAACAAGACAGTGACCCAGCCCGATGAAACTGCAACCGTTGCCGCCGCTCAACAGCCTGGTGGCGTTCGAGGCCGCTGCTCGCCACCTGAGTTTCACCGTGGCGGCTCGTGAACTGAACGTCACCCAGGGCGCCATCAGCCGCCAGATACGCCTGCTCGAAGATTATCTGGGCACGGCACTGTTCATCCGCACGACCCGTGAAATCAACCTCACTTCTACAGGCAGCCAGTACCACGAAAGCATTCGCGACACTCTGCAGCAGATCGCCCGCGCCACGGCTGGCGTTCGGCATTGGCAAGGCGCGCAGCAAGTCACCGTGGTCACCAGTACGGCGATGGCATCCCTGTGGCTGCTTCCGCTTGTTTCGGAGTTTCAGCGCCAGCACGAAGAGATCGACCTGCGCATCATCGCCACCGACCAGGTCGAGGACTTTTCCCGACTCGATTGCGATCTGGCGCTGTATTACTGCAGCAAGCCGCCCAACAACATGAAGGTCACCACGCTGTTCAGCGAAGAGATTTTCCCGGTGTGCAGCCCGGCGTACCTGGCGCAGCATCCCGAGGCCGGCAGGCTCGAACAGCTCGGCGCCTGCACCTGGTTATGGCTGGAGGATCAGCATCGGGACTGGATCGGCTGGAAGGAATGGTTCCGACGCCTGGGCCACCAGGCGCCAGAGCCTCGTCGGCGGATCAACATCAACAGCTACTCGATGCTGATCCAGTCGGCGCTGGCCGGGCAAGGTGTGGCCCTGGCCTGGTCGAGGTTGCTCGGCGACCACTTGCAGACCGGCAACCTTGTTCGCCCGACCTCCAGCCTCTTGCGCACCGATGCGCAGTTTTGCCTGCTGGAACCCTTGGGGCGCGCGCCGAACCGGCAAAGTGTCAATCGCTTCCGCGAATGGCTGATGACTTATCTTGCGCAGACGGAGGGTGCCTGAGCAGTGGTGCGTCGAACCCAGGGCCGTTTATCAAACGGCTTCAAAAACCGCTACGGCGGCCGATAACCCTCACAAGAGCCCAGTGACTGGGTGGCTGGATTGCGGCGGGAACCGGTGATGACAGACATATATCTGCTGATAGCGAGCGGCACGGACCAGAGCGATGCGTACGTGCTGGGTTGGTTCGATGACAGGAACAAAGCCAGGGAAGTGGCCGAGCAGAAAGAATGGGAGGCGTATCGCGCCAGCCTGAAGGCGGAAAACCGTTGGTCAAGCCATAAACCGCTGGCGCCGGACAAGACCGAGTATCGGCGGTACTGGATCAAGACCGTTTCGAAGTTCGAATACGTTTCCGTCCCGAGGTCCCTGGCGGTTCACTGAAGCCTGTGGCCCGATCATTCGAAAATTTAACGAACCGCGCGCGCTCGCCAGGGGTCTAGAACACTAAGCCCATCTGAAGAGAGCGTCCTCATGTTGAAATTTCTTGGTGGTACCGTCGGGATCATTTTCCTCATCGGCCTAATCGTGGTCATTGCCCTGTTCAAGTTCATTTTCTGACCCGGACAGCGGTAGCACGAGCTGCGCTACCGCTGGTTTTTCATGGCTCCGATGCTGGCAGGGACGCGAGGATCTGTGCTCGGCAGACCTCGAGTATTTCGCCAGCCAGCGGAGCATCGTCCGGGCACGCGCGCGACAGCATGATCGCGCCGATAGCCTGGGCGAGCAGGCCAAGCATCTTCGCCCGGCCCCCCTCCTCTTGTGTCTCAAGCTTTTTTTCAAGCGAAGCCAGGGTGCTTTCGACGCCGCTGGCGAAAGTCGCCTTCAACTCGTCTGACTGACGCGCCGCATCCCCGCACAACGCCGCCATGGTGCAACCGTGCCCCCGCGCATCGCGGTGTTCCCTGGATAGATACATCGCAAAAAATCCGGCTACATCAAGCTCGCCGGTGCTGGCCAGCGACTGCGACAGGCTGTTCGCGGAAGCCTCAGCCATCAGGTCGGCCTTCGAACCGAAATGTTTGTAGAAGCCGCCATGGGTAAAACCCGCAGCGGCCATCAGGTCCGCCACGCCTATTCCGTCAAAGCCGCGCTCGCGGAACAACACGGACGCCGTCTCGACGATGTGCTCGCGGTTTGCCTGTGCCTGGGCCTTGGTCACTCTCATTTGCGTATGCCTCGTGGCCGCTCGAATCAAGCCCTCATCATACATAGATGCCGAGCATAATCAAATTCGTTGACAGTTTAGATTTCGGTCATCATCCTAGAAACAAGCGGTACGAAACCTCCTCCACAGGCACGGACACAAGACCCATGACCAACCAGATTCTGTTCACCCCGCATAAACTGGGCTCCCTTACCCTTGCCAACAGAGTCGTGCTGGCACCACTGACCCGCAACCGGGCCGGAAAAGGCTTCGTTCCCAGCGAACTCGCGGCGACCTATTACAGCCAGCGGGCATCGGCAGGCTTGCTGATCGCCGAGGCCACGCAGATTTCGCAACAAGGTCAGGGCTACCAGGACACGCCAGGAATTTATACCCAGGCGCAGATCGACGGCTGGCGCACCGTCACCGATGCGGTACATGCCAAAGGCAGTCGGATTTTCCTGCAGCTATGGCATGTCGGGCGTGTTTCCCACGTTGCCCTGCAGAAAAACGGCGCAGCGCCGGTAGCGCCCTCCGCCCTTCGCCCGGCCACCAAGGTGTTCGTCAATAACAGTTTCGAGGACGTGTCTGAACCACGAGCGCTCGACGTCAGCGAGCTGCCAGGGATCGTCGACGATTTTCGCCAAGCGGCCTCCAACGCCATTGCCGCCGGGTTCGATGGCGTAGAAATCCACGGTGCGAACGGCTACTTGCTTGATCAGTTCATCAAGGATGGCGCCAACGTGCGCACCGATGCATACGGCGGCTCGATTGAAAACCGCGCGCGCCTGCTGCTGGAGGTGACCGCCGCCGTCGTGGGCGAGATCGGTGCCGGGCGCACGGGCCTGCGCATCTCGCCGGTATCGCCAGCCAATGGCGTGTCCAGCAGCGCACCGCAGGCGCAGTTCGACTACATCGTCGACCAGCTCAACACGCTGGACATCGCCTATCTTCACGTTGTCGAAGGCGCCACTGCCGGACCGCGCGACGTGGCGCCCTTCGATTTTGCCGGCTTGCGCCAACGCTTCAACAACACCTACATCGCCAACAACGGTTACGACTTGGAGCTGGCGACTGCGCAACTGCTCGAAGACAAGACCGACTTGATCGCCTTCGGTCGGCCGTACATTGCCAATCCGGACCTGGTGGAGCGCCTCAAGTCCAACGCCCCCTTGGCTGCGCTCAACCCAGCCACCCTCTATGGCGGCGGCGCAGAGGGCTACATCGACTACCCGACGTTCGCCGAATCCGGCACCCGCAACTGAAGTTGATCGCACATTTCCTCCCCCTGAAGAGACCGACACCATGACCACTCGCAAAACCGTCCTCATCACTGGCGCCTCCACCGGCATCGGCGCGGTCTATGCCAAGCGCTTCGCTCAACGCGGCCACGATCTGGTGCTGGTCGCCCGCGACAACGCGCGGCTGGAAGCGCTGGCAAGCGAACTGCGCAATGAACACAACGTCAGCGTCGATGTGCTCCAGGCCGACCTCACCCAAACCGGCGATCTGCACAAGGTGGAGGCCCGCCTGCGCGATGACGACAGCATCGGCATCCTGATCAATAACGCCGGCGCCGCCCAGTCCGGCAGTTTCGTCGAACAGACCACCGACAGCGTCGCGCACCTCGTTGCGCTCAACACCACCGCGCTGGTTCGACTCGCCAGCGCCATCGCCCCGCGCCTGGCAAACGCTGGCGAAGGCGCAATCATCAACATCGGCTCGGTGGTCGGCCTGGCACCGGAATTCGGCATGTCGGTCTACGGCGCAACCAAAGCCTTTGTGCTGTTCCTCTCCCAAGGGCTGAGCCTCGAGCTTTCGCCCAAAGGCGTCTACGTCCAAGCCGTTTTGCCGGCAGCCACCCGTACCGAAATCTGGGAACGCGCCGGCATCGACATCAATACGCTGAGCGAAATCATGGAAGTGAGCGACCTGGTGGATGCCGCGCTGGTCGGCTTCGATCGCCGCGAAGGCGTAACCATTCCACCCTTGCAGGACGGCGCGCGTTGGGATGCGTTGCAGGCGGCGCGGCAGGGACTGCTGTCGCAGATCAAGCAATCGACGGTTGCCGAGCGCTACAAAGCCTGACGCTTCACCGCCGCCGATTCATAACTGAACGGTGTGCTTCTGGCATGTAAAACCGTGATCATTGGCCAACCATCGAACGCTCAGGTCGCAACAACATGACAGACGTAGAGACGGCTATCGCCGAGTGGGAGCCGCTTGATCTCGAATGGCATCAGGGTTTCGCCTTCCTGGAAGGCGTGCTGCTGGGCGACGGGCAAGTGCCGGACGTGTACATCCTGCTCAGCCCTGAAGGCGCACACCCCGACGCGATAGCGAAAGCTGCCAGTGACGGGCGTTATCCGCCCTCGCCTCTGGTTGCCGGCCAACCGGTCTGGCGGCATCGACGCAACCCCGGGGTTTTGCGTGACGCCTTGCGCGACTATTACCTGCTTCCCGCCTACCAACAGCGCTACGGCTATCACGCGCTCCAGGCCCTGGCGTTTCGGTTCGACAAGGCCCTGGAAAACCTCGGCCACCAGTATTGGCGCGATGCGTCCGGCGCCTATTGGTTCGGCGAATACGCAATCACCGAAATCCTTCAGGCAAAGCCCGCCAGCCTGGCCCCGGTGCCATCGTCGCCAGCCTCGGTGACGGCAGCCTCTGCCCTGTTCAGCGACGGGGTGAGTATCTTTCTCCAAGGCAAATTCATCGCCAGCGCGACGGCGCGGGTGCGTTATTGCAACCACCCTTCCTATCGAGTGATTGACGGCCAGGTCTACAAGGGCTTCAAACCCCTGCATCAGAAGGACGGCACCCCATTGCCGATCAGCAATCCGAACGACTTCCGGATGCTCGCCGAACGCTGGGGAACCGATGGGCAGTCGATCATCGTGCAGGCGCAGCAAGGTTCGAGCATTGCCTATGAGTACTTCTATCGCACCGACAATGCCGACCTGGCGACCTTCACCGTGCTTAACGAACGTTACGCCAAGGACCAGCAACGCGCCTATTACCTGACCGGCAAGACCCTGCGCTACGTTGGTGATTTTCGGCTGCTGAAGAACTGCCATCCGGCGTTCGACGAGTGCGGCCGCGTGGTCGGCAGCAGCGAAAGCGAGGATGAGTATTTCGCCGTGGACGACCTGTACGTCTACGCCGCCGGGACGCGTCTGCGTGACGCCCACAGCCCGAGTTTCCGCCACTTGGGGTTCGATTATTACCGTGATCAACATCACGTCTACAAACGCCAGAAACGCCTGGATGTCGACGCGGAAAGCTTCGTCGTGACCCAGCTCTGTGGCGATGACCTGGATTACTCGCCTGTGCTCGCAGGCGACAGGAATGGTCCGCTGGGTTCTGGCGGAATCATCGATGCGGCCATGCAACAGGCATGGGCGCCCTACTTCGAGGCTCATCCGCAATTGCAGGGTTACTGGTGGCATCGTTTGCAGGTATCGCCTGAAGCTGCAGAAGCGCAAACAGAAACGCCGCCGTTACAAGCCATCGGCCTCGGTTTCGAAGTCGGCCGCCAGGTGTACTTCCATGGCCGCGTTATCAACGGGCTGGACGCAACAAGTTTCAAATTGCTCGACACACACCTGTGCGGCGACGCCCAGGGCCTTTATCTGATCCCGTTTCATAACGCCGAGACGCAAGTGCCCGAACGGTTTTCCCAGGAGCCGGTTGAGCACTTCCGCTCACTCGGCGGCCCCTATCTCACCGACGGCAAAACCGTGTTCTGCCACCGGGTCTTCTATCATCCCCCTGAACCGATTCGTAAGGCTCAGGTAGGCAGTTTCGAGTCTTGCGGGCAGGGTTGGGCCAAGGATCGGGACGCGGTTTATTACTACGGCGAGGCGAAAAAAAAGCTGCATCTTTGCGACACTCGCATTCTCGGTACTTATGCCGTTAGCCCCACGCTGATCTTCTCGGAAGGCAAGTGGCTGGATGTGGCTTTCGAGCCTGACGAAGTCCGCGTGCCGCATCCCGATTTCCTGCAATTGGGTACACGCAAACTGTTCTGCCACCGGCGGCCACTGAGTGCCAAGCGTATCGACCTGGGCACCTTGGAATTCCTGACGGAGCGTTATGCCCGAGACAAGCACCGAATCTACCACTACGACGGCTATGCGAGCCTGACCGAGGTCGATGAAGCGCATTATCAGCAATCCCTTCGTGAGCCGTCCCATTCATAGCCGCCGGCGATGTTCTATCATGAGCCAGCGCTCATGACGCGCATCCTGAAATCGCCGGATACCCTTCACATGAGAGACCTGCCGCCGACCGCTACACTACGAGCCTTTGAAGTCGCCACCCGCCATGCGACCTTTACCGCAGCCGCGCAAGAACTGCATGTCACCCAAAGCGCGGTCAGTCACCAGCTCAAGCACCTGGAATCCCTTTGGGGATTGCAATTGTTCGAACGTGGCAAGTCACTGCGCCTCACCGCCGCGGGGGCCACGCTGGCGCCCATCGTGCGCGAGTTTTTCATGAGCCTTGAAGCGACCCTGGGCGATCTGCGCGAGCAGAAAGGCAGGGTTCGACTCGAAGTCAGCACCACGTATTCCTTCGCACTGAAATGGCTACTGCCCCGCTTGCCGAATCTCTCCCGCCTGCACCCGGAGTTGTTGGTCTCGCTGGACACTACCGACAAGATCATCCACTTCTCCAGTGCCCAGGCCGACGTGGCAATCCGGCTCGGAAAGGGCAACTACCCCGGCCTGTATTCGGAATTCCTCTTCGGCGAGCAGGTTTTTCCGGTGGCGAGTCCCGATCTGCTGCAGCGCTTCGGGACGCCACGCAGCCCTGCCGAACTGTTGCACTACCCGTTGCTGACCCGGGATGGCGCCGAGCTGGTGCCGAAATGGGAGATGTGGTTTGAGAAGGTCGGCCTGGAATTCTTGCCACTCAAGGAAAGCGTCAGGTTCGGCGACACCAACATGACGGTCGAGGCAGCCCTGCTCGGCCAGGGCGTTGCCTTGGTGCGCAGCGGGCATGTTGAAAGCGAAATCAGCGATGGCCGCCTGGTGCGGCTGTTCGACGTGCCATTCCCGTCACCGCTGGCCTACTATTTTGTCTGTCCCAAGGGCATCGAATCGCAGCCGCATATCGTCAGCTTCCGCCAATGGTTGATCGGCGAGGCGTCGACCGTCCAACGCGCTTATGAAAATGCATGAGGTTTTACTCATGAAATGATGAGGAGACTTCGCTGTAGTACAGGCATCTGCGCCGCCTAGAATGGCGCATGCCTATCCATATCATCTCACTGGTTCTTTTCGCTGCGCTCCTGCATGCCAGCTGGAACGCCTTGCTGCGCGGCGGTGCCGATCGGCTGTGGTCAATGACGATCATGTGCATCGCCATCGCCGTGACCTGCGTCGTCGCCGCAGCATTCATGGTCCCACCGGCTGCCGCCAGTTGGGGTTATGCGGTGCTTTCAGCCGTACTGCACGTCGGCTACAACCTGTTCCTGGTGCGCAGCTACCGGGTCGGCGACCTGGGACAGGTCTATCCGATTTCCCGTGGCTCATCACCGGCACTGATCGCCATGGGCGCCGCCGTCTTCGCCGGAGAAAGCATCGCCCCCGGCGTCCTGCTGGGGATTGCGCTGGTGTCCGGCGGGATCATTTCCCTGGCCTTCAGGGGCCGCAAACTGTCGGTGCCCAGCCTGCCCTACGCGCTGGGCACGGGCTGTTTCATCGCCGCCTATAGCGTCGTCGACGGCATCGGTGCCAGGCTCTCCGGCGCGCCGCTCGCCTATACCGTCTGGATGTGCGCCTTGTGGGGCGTGATGATGCCGATGGTCTACATCGGCCTGCGCGACGCACGCAGCCTGTTCTCCGTCCGCCCCGGAATATTCAGCGCCGCGGCCGGCGGGCTGGTCTCCTTGCTGGCCTATGGAATCGTCATCTACGCCATGAACGAAGCGCCCCTGGGGGCGGTATCGGCATTGCGCGAAACCAGCGTGCTGTTTGCAGCGCTGATCGGCGCCATCTTCCTCGGCGAGACACTCACCGCCCGCCGGATCCTGGCGTGCGTAGTGATCGTCAGCGGCACCATCATCATCGGCTGACACAGCCAACTGCTCAGGAAGGCTATTCACCATGGTCAACGACTCGCAGGCACCGCTGATCCTGATAACCGGCGGAAGTCGCGGAGTGGGCGCCGCCACCGCGCGGCTGGCCGCCGCACAAGGCTACGACGTCGCGATCAGCTACGTTGCCAACGAGCCCGCGGCGCTGGCCGTGGTCGCGGATGTGGAGGCACTCGGACGTCGCGCGCTGGCCATGCGCGCCGACAGTGCCGATCCCGAACAGGTCGCCGATCTGTTCGCGGCCATCGACCGCGCGTTCGGGCGCATCGACGTCCTGGTCAATAACGCGGGGATACTGTCGGCTCAGTCACGCCTGGAAGACCTTGGCTTCGAGCGCATGCAGCGCATCTTCGCGGTCAACTCCATCGGCCCGATTCTCTGCGCCCAGCAGGCAGTCAAGCGTATGTCATACCGGCATAACGGCCCGGGCGGCGTGATCATCAACGTCTCTTCGGCATCGGCACGCCTGGGCAGTCCCAACGAATATGTCGATTACGCGGCATCAAAAGGCGCCTTGGAGACCTTCACCATCGGCCTCGCCAAAGAAGTGGCCCGGGAAGGCATACGCGTCAACTGCATTCGCCCCGGACACATCTACACCGAAATGCACGCCAGCGGCGGCGAGCCGGGGCGGGTTGATCGGGTGAAGGATTCGATCCCCATGGGTCGAGGCGGCCAACCGGAGGAAGTGGCACGGGCCATTTTATGGCTGGCGGGTGGAGAGGCCTCGTTTGTGACGGGGACGTTTCTTGATGTGACTGGGGGGAAGTGAGTTTTGCGCGGGTGAAAGGCTGAGGAGCCTAACGCTGTTCACCCAAGAGAAACGGCAGACCCGTGGCGAGGGAGCTTGCTCCCGCTCGGCTGCGAAGCGGTCGTAAAACCAGCGGGTGCGGTGGGTCTGATGCTCCGCGCTCGGCAGATCAGGGCGCGTCCGGTACTTCTTCCCAGCCCTTCTTCAAATAGACATCAGCGACAATTTTGCGGATAAAAAAGCAATATCCAATGGGGAGGCACATAACGGGTATACCCATCCAAGGTGGGCCCGCTATGACCCCCAAGCCAATCGCAGTTACCCAGATCAATAGATGGAACCAGAGTTGCGCAAAAAACAGATAAATCGGGCCAAGAAAAAGGATCGCCAAAACCTGGAATGCACCAACTTCCTCTGTTTCATTACTTTCTGGATTCTTAAAATAACGTGCCACGCCAATTCCCTAGAGAAAATTTCTACTTCTGTTGTATCTGCACAATCCGCTCAAGCTTGAGTGCGTCACACTACGTCAATCGCCGCTTGCACACCTATGGGTGTGCCTGAGGATGAGGCGAGTTCGATCAAGCCAAGGCCCGCCGGACTTTTACTCCATATCAGAAATCAAAAGCCCAGCGGGTGGGCAGGGCTTGATGTTCAATCCTTTTTAGGGGTCGGCGCCTGAGGTGGTGCCTTAGGGGGCTGAGGTGGTAATACGCTTCTAGTCCGATCAGGATTCACGTTCATTCCGTCATTAACGTGCTTGCGCTCCAAGATCATTGGACGCCCATTTTGATCATTCATTTCGGTTTCCCCTGCGGCTCTAGAAATTCGACCCATTGAACATCAGTATTTGCAACCATGAGGAACGATACTCCGTCCTGAGGCTGAGCATCCTCACCAACGATCCATGTTGGGTACTGCATAACAAAATGTCCATTTTCTGGCTCTGCAGGCCATGCGTATGGATACCCCATTAGCCTACGTCCATCTCTGAGATTGAGCACAATTCCGCGATCGGAAAATCGTAGGAAGGCGAACCTCCATTCGCCAACAGATGCCCTAGAGGTGAGGCCGACCCGTCGAGCTAATTTATAGAGCAAGTCATGCTGGGAAAGATAGGCTAACGAGAGGCCAATGATGATTGCCAGCGCGAGCGACCATGTGATGGCGACATTTGTTGTCCATATACCGAACGAATGCCACTGTCCCGCCCACAGAGCGACTGCAGCAACCACGTCGACAATGAATTTGATCGACGCGGTACAAATCAAGGCCTGAATCACCTGCTCAAACTGTGCGGGTTTTTTCGCATCTGCCAACCAATAGAAAACGACCGTCGCCAGAAATCCGGGCAAAAGCGCCTGTAAGACCGGTAATAGCTTTCCTGCAACGTCTTCCATACTGGCGATCTCTGAGCAAGTCCCTCGCGCATAGCGTCAGGCTGTTGGGATAACCAGCCTGGACGAAAGCCCAGTAACTGGATTGGATCCGAAAGTAGTAGCGTTGTGCCTCCAAACCAACCGAGGCGGCACCGCTATGGCGCGAGTAATCGAAGAGACAGTCCAGTACCTGAAAAAGACGCCGAAGACCGTCCTAGGCGGCGCCGTCTGGGACACGCTTTACCAGATATCAAGCACTGTTCCGGTATCTGGAATCTATCGTTGCGAGGGATGTGGCGACGAAATCACCTCAAACAAAGACGATCGCTTCCCCCCACAAAACAAGCATCAGCACACCAACACAAAAAAGGTTGAGTGGCGCCTGATCGTCGAAACCCAAACTAAAGGCTGAAGGATTTCCCCCCAGCCCTTTACCCGCAAGCCCAAGGACTGGGATGCGCCAATTCGGCGCGCGTGTGACCTCGAGGTCAATGTGAACGAAGACAGCGCAACATGGAATTATGAAGCTGGCCCAACCGACGCAATGAAGCAAGAGATCGGTCAAATCGTGATAAATCACGCGCTATGCGACCCTTCGCTTTATTCATTGTTTCATGCGTTATCAGGCATCAATGAGGCTACAGCAAAGGTCATGGTGAGAGCTCTAAGACTGAAAAGTGGAGGCCTTATTGAGCTTATAAAAGCGTTCAAAAAAGAAAAAGAATCACAAATTCATCCAGAGCTATCGAAGCGAATAACCGAATGCCTTTCGACGTATGACCAGCTCTCCAAAGCCAGAAATCTGATAGCTCACTGGCAGTGGGGTCTCTCGCCCAGTGGCGAAGATAATGCTATGACCTCTAATTTTCTAGGGATGAACCATGGGGATCCTAGTGCAGATAGAAACCACACACTAGGATCCTTAAAAGCAACCTCTTGGGGATTAATGCAAGTCAACGTGCTGATGGCACTGGTATCGTCTTTTATAGCGGGAAATATTCCAGACACATTCATTGATCTGGCTCTGTCAGGTGTCGATGACGTACTTAACAAGACGCGTCAGGCTCTGCTTGACATACCAGATGTTTCGGCTGAAGAACTGCCATAATCCGGAAAACCTCTGCCAACAGGTGACTGGACATTAACGGATAGTAGAGGCTGTAGATGTACTCCATGGCAGTCTCAGTCATCGCCTAGTAACGATCACTTGCCCTAGCTCTTGAGGCGGACGACTTGCAAAGCGCGCAAGGTCGGCAAGGCTTTGCGCGTTCAACCAATCCGTTAAATCGCTCATGCCTTTTCTCCTGCGGCTTGACCGCGAGATATGTCTATCTTTGCATTTCTGTGTCTGAGGACCAGGCGTGTTCGGTCGAGCCAAGGCATGGAGCTTTTGATATCCCTGAAGCCCAGCGATTTCCCAGCGCTCCTGATAAAGCTTCGCAACGACCTTGGTGCTGTAGGTGGTGGCTGGCACGATGTCATGACCGTTTTTACTCTGCCCTGGATTTCATAGCTGACTTCGCGGGCTTCCCAGTGCGTGCCAAGAGCCGGACTTCGCTTTCTGGCTTGCGGTGAGACCTTCATGCGTACCAAGCGGTCGTGCTCGCCGTAATGAACCAATTCCTCACAGACCGTGCCTTTTTTGGCGGGGATCAACCAATGACGGTGGGTTCCGACGTTACTCAAGCTCGACGGCATTTCAGCACCCCAGAATCCTTTATCGAAGAGCATCACGGAGTGATCGGGGATCTGCTGCAAAAACTCGTCGGCCAAGCGCATTTCACTGCGACGGTAAGGCCCCAATTGAGCGTCCAGAATCAGGTGCGAGCGTACATTCATCAGTGCCACTAGGCGCATCATGGGAAAAGGTGTCTGACGATCACTCGGTGTGTTTCCCGATCCAAAGTGATCTCGTAGCTCAGGAGGATCCGGTGTGCGCAAAAGCGTACCGTCCACGGCGAACACCTGCAAACCGTGCCAGTCATCCTCGTCATAGCGCTGCGCTCCCCACTGAGTACCGGTCTTACGGAATAGCCACTCAACGGGATCGGCGCCGAGTCGTTTGCGCTCTTCGGTTACGCCGCTTCGGGCCAACAAGTGCTCGGAGGCGAGGCCTTGGGCGCAAACATTCAAGCGTCTGGCCACCTCGTGAAGCGGCTTGTCACGAAACAGCGCCATGCCGAGCACCAGTCAAAGCACTTGATCAGCGGGCAGGCATCGTCGGCGAATGGCGGCCTGGCTCGATAGATCAGCGCAGACGCTACCCACTCTATGGGAATGTTTTGGGTGAAAGTGCTCAGGTCGCAGAAATTGAAAAGGTCGTCGAGGTCGAGCATGTCCTGTTGAACAGACATAAAAAAAACCTGCGAGTGCAGAGGCCCTGAATAGGTGCGCAGTCTTTCCCGCTGTCTGCCGAAGGCCTTCGCAACGTCGACGCCCTATTGCATCGATCTCGCCGCTCAAGTCTCGCGCCAACCCGAAAGCACGTGAGGTCAAGGTGCGCGGGCTGCCGGTGTTATTTCCGTACGCCGTACTGTCTGGCTAATCGGCGTCCAGGTCGTCCCGAGGGCTGTCCTGGCTACAGGTGAAACAGGAAATAAAAAACCCGGCACGGTGGTCGGGTTTGTTTTCGTTTGTATCGGGCTACGATCCTGCTCTGTGGCGTATGAACAGCACGGATTTCGTCGATACAAACGCAATAATTGCGCCTAAAGCCCCTGCCAACACGCCTGCTTTCAATCGTACGGCGGGGCCGAAATTGCACATATCTGTCGGGGAAACAAACCGGATAGTGCAAGGCATTGGAAATAGAAGCTGCTTTGCGTGCGGTAAACAGGTGATGGTGAAAAAAGCTAAAACAAGCACCACCCAAATCCAGACTCCTGGCACGTCAGGACGTTTTCTACCAAGAACCATTAAGAAAACTACTAACGCGAAGGTAAGCGCCCCAGGAACAAGCATTGCGTCGACGTAGAATCGATGGAGTTGTTGAGCAGGAGTGTCCATGTCACCTCAACAAAAACCCGGCTCTTGGGCCGGGTTTTGGAAAAATTATCTAAGTTCCCGACCGCGGGCAGTACAATGAATTACACGAAACCTTTCAAAAATGTGAGAGCGAGACACTCGTGGGAGTAACAAACACCAAAAATAAAAAAGGCCGCGAGATAAAATCTCGCAACCCCTTGAAAAATATGGTCGGGACGGAGTGATTCGAACACTCGACCCCTAGCACCCCATGCTAGTGCGCTACCGGACTGCGCTACGCCCCGACTAGGCGTGAATCTTGTTCCGCTTCTCAACGGAACGCTCAGGAATATATCGCAAGCTTTTGAAAACTGGAAGTATTTAAAAGCAGAAATTTATTTCTTGAGCACCAACAGTACATCTTCAAGCTCGGCGATCATCTGGCGGATCATTTGTTTGTACTGGGTTGTGTCGTCTTTGGCCTCATCACCGGAGAGGCGCAGGCGCGCGCCGCCGATGGTGAACCCCTGGTCATACAGCAACGCGCGGATCTGGCGGATCATCAGCACGTCCTGGCGCTGATAATACCGGCGGTTTCCGCGGCGCTTGACCGGGTTGAGTTGAGGAAACTCCTGCTCCCAATAGCGCAGCACGTGCGGTTTTACCGCACACAGCTCGCTGACTTCACCGATGGTGAAGTAGCGTTTGCCTGGAATGACGGGTAGCTCGTCGTTATGACTTGGTTCCAGCATAAGCCTCAACTCGGGCCTTCAACTTCTGCCCTGGACGAAAGGTGACCACACGGCGAGCCGTGATCGGGATTTCTTCTCCCGTTTTCGGATTGCGGCCAGGCCGCTGGCGTTTGTCCCGAAGGTCGAAATTGCCGAAACCGGACAACTTGACCTGTTCGTTGTCTTCGAGAGCGTGCCTGATTTCTTCGAAAAACAGTTCGACCAATTCTTTGGCCTCCCGTTTATTCAGGCCCAACTCCTCATACAGACGTTCCGCCATCTCAGCTTTCGTCAGAGCCCCCATACGTCACTTCCTTAACGTGGCGTTCAACCTGTGTTCGAGCGAGGTGAGGATATTCTGCGTTGCGGTATTCACCTCATCGTCGTTAAGAGTGCGCGATGGATGCTGCCAGGTCAAGCCGACTGCAAGGCTTTTTCTATGCGGATCAATGCCTTTACCCTGATACACGTCAAATAGCCTGAGGTCCGTCAGCCATTCGCCTGCATTTTCACGGATTACTGCCAGTACGTCGCTGGATGCAACGCTGACATCGGCCACCAGGGCAAGGTCACGACGCACTTCAGGAAAGCGCGACAACTCCTGGAATTTCGGCATTTTTCCTTGAGCGACTTCGGCCAGCACCAGCTCGAAAACGAAGACCGGACGATCGAGGCCCAGGGTCTTCGACAATTCAGGGTGAATCGCCCCGACATAACCGACTTCGCGCCCGTCTCGCTCGATGCGTGCGGTTTGGCCCGGGTGCAGCGCCGGATGCTTGCCCGGCACGAAGGTGAACGCGTCAAGCGCGCCGGCGAAGCCCAGCACCGCCTCCACGTCAGCTTTTACGTCGAAGAAGTCGACAACATCGCGACCTTGCGCCCAGCCTTCCGGCAGGCGGCTGCCACAGACGACACCGGCCAGCATCGGCTCTTGCTTCAAGCCGTCCAGTTGCCCAACGAAGCGCAGGCCACTTTCGAAAAGACGCACGCGGTCCTGCTGGCGGTTCAGGTTGTGCTGCAACGACTTGACCAGGCCCGGCCACAAGGACGAACGCATGGCCGCCATGTCGTTGGAGATCGGGTTGGCCAGCAGCAGCGGCTCGACACCCGGGCTGAACAGCTCGAACTGGCGCGGATCGATGAAGCTGTAGGTGATCGCTTCCTGATAACCACGGGCCACCAGCAGGCGGCGCAGTTCCGGCAGCTCGCTACGCGCCTCAGCCTTGGCCTGTGGAGCCAGACGGGCTTGCGGGTAGCGAACCGGCAGACGGTTGTAGCCGTACAGGCGGGCCAGTTCTTCGATCAGGTCGACTTCCAGGCTGATATCGAAGCGGTGGCTCGGCACTTCAACCTGCCACTGCCCTTGCCCATCGGCGCGGATGCCCAGACCCAGGGCGCTAAGCAGGCGCTCGACTTCGGCCGAGTCCATTTCCATGCCCAGCATCTGGGTGATGCGTTGGGCGCGCAGGGTCACCGGCGCGATCTTCGGCAAATGCTGCTCGCTGACCGTCTCGATGATCGGGCCGGCTTCGCCACCGGTGATTTCCAGCAGCAGGCCAGTGGCGCGCTCCATGGCTTCACGGGCCAGCTGCCAGTCCACGCCACGCTCGTAGCGGTGCGAGGCGTCGGTGTGCAGGCCGTACGAACGGGCCTTGCCAGCGACGGCGATCTGGTCGAAGAACGCGCTCTCGAGGAACACATCACGGGTCGTTTTGGAGACGCCACTGTGCTCGCCGCCCATCACGCCGGCAATCGCCAGGGCGCGGGTGTGGTCGGCAATCACCAGTGTGTCGCTGCGCAGGGTCACTTCCTGGCCGTCGAGCAGTACCAGCTTCTCGCCTTCGTCGGCCATGCGCACGCGGATGCCGCCGTTGATTTCAGCCAGGTCGAACGCGTGCAGCGGCTGGCCCAGTTCGAGCATCACATAGTTGGTGATGTCGACGGCCGCGTCGATGCTGCGCACGTCGGCGCGCCGCAGGCGCTCGACCATCCACAGCGGGGTCGGCTTCGACAGGTCGACGTTGCGGATCACACGACCCAGGTAACGCGGGCATGCGGCCGGCGCGAGAACTTCAACCGGGCGCACTTCATCATGCACCGCCGGAACGACCGCGACCGCAGGGCGGGTTACCGGTGCGTCATACAAGGCGCCCACTTCGCGCGCCAGACCGGCGAGGGACAGGCAGTCGCCACGGTTCGGCGTCAGGTCGACTTCGATGCTGGCATCGTCCAGGCCCAGGTATTCACGAATGTCCTGGCCAACCGGTGCGTCGGCCGGCAGTTCCATCAGGCCGTCATTACCTTCGCCGATCTGCAGCTCGGCCTGGGAGCACAACATGCCGTTGGATTCGACGCCGCGCAGCTTGGCTTTCTTGATCTTGAAGTCGCCCGGCAGTTCGGCGCCGATCATGGCGAACGGGATCTTCAGGCCCGGGCGCACGTTGGGCGCGCCGCAGACGACCTGGAAGGTCTCCGCGCCATTGTTGACCTGGCAAACCCGCAGCTTGTCAGCGTCCGGGTGCTGCTCGGTGCTCAGCACCTCGCCCACGACCACACCGCTGAACTCACCGGCGGCCGGCGTCACGCTATCGACCTCAAGGCCGGCCATCGACAGGCGAGCAACCAGCTCGTCCTGGCTTACCTGCGGGCTTACCCAGCCGCGCAGCCATTGTTCACTGAATTTCATCCTGCTCCCCTTAATAAATTCGTTACCGACTGCGACCTAGCGAAATTGCGCAAGGAATCGCAAGTCGTTGTCGAAGAACAGGCGCAAGTCATTCACACCGTAACGCAGCATGGCCAGGCGCTCGACGCCCATGCCGAAGGCAAAGCCGGAGAACTCTTCCGGATCGATCCCGGACATGCGCAGCACGTTCGGATGAACCATGCCGCAGCCCATGACTTCCAGCCAGCCGGTCTGTTTGCAGACACGGCAGCCTTTGCCGCTGCACATCACGCATTCCATGTCGACTTCCGCCGATGGCTCGGTGAACGGGAAGTACGAAGGGCGGAAACGCACGGCCAGTTCTTTTTCGAAGAACACCCGCAGGAACTCTTCGATAGTGCCTTTCAGGTCGGCGAAATTGATGTCGCGATCCACCAGCAGGCCTTCAACCTGATGGAACATCGGCGAGTGGGTGATATCGGAGTCGCTGCGGTACACACGGCCTGGGCAGACGATGCGGATCGGCGGCTGCTGCGATTCCATGGTGCGGACCTGTACCGGCGAGGTATGGGTGCGCAACAGCATGTTCGCATTGAAATAGAAGGTGTCATGCATCGACCGGGCCGGGTGATGGCCTGGGATGTTGAGCGCTTCGAAGTTGTGGTAGTCGTCTTCGACCTCAGGGCCTTCGGCGATGCCATAGCCGATATGGGTGAAGAACTGCTCGATGCGCTCCAGGGTGCGGGTCACCGGATGCAAGCCACCGGAAGTCTGGCCACGGCCAGGCAGGGTCACGTCGATGGACTCGGCGGCGAGCTTGGCAGCCAGATCCGCCTCCTCGAACAACGCCTTGCGCGCATTGAGGACCTCTGTGACACGTTCCTTGGCAACGTTGATCAGCGCACCGACCTGCGGACGCTCTTCAGCCGGCAGGTTCCCCAGGGTCTTCATCACCTGAGTCAACTCGCCTTTCTTGCCGAGGTAGTGAACCCGGATTTGCTCCAGGGCATTGATATCTTCAGCGCTTTGCACAGCCTCTAGTGCTTGAGCGACCAGCGCGTCCAGGTTTTCCATGTACAGACTCCAGATACAAAATAGGGGAAGAGCTTTAAGGCTCTTCCCCTATTTAAGACGTTTGACACCTGGGCCCACAGAGGTGAGCCCTGGTGACTGCCGGGGGTACTTAAGCCAAGGTGGCTTTAGCTTTCTCGACAATCGCAGCAAACGCCGCTTTTTCGTTCACTGCCAGATCAGCCAGAACCTTGCGGTCGATCTCGATGGACGCTTTTTTCAGGCCAGCGATGAAACGGCTGTAGGACAGACCGTTAACACGAGCACCAGCATTGATACGAGCGATCCACAGAGCGCGGAACTGACGTTTTTTCTGACGACGGTCACGGTAGGCGTATTGGCCTGCCTTGATTACCGCTTGCTTGGCAACACGGAATACGCGGGAACGCGCGCCGTAGTAGCCTTTAGCAAGTTTCAGAATTTTTTTGTGACGCTTACGGGCAATGACGCCACGCTTTACACGAGCCATGAGTTACTTCCTCTATTCTTGATCCAAAAATTAACGAAGGCGCAGCATGCGCTCGACTTTTGCCACGTCAGACGGATGCAGCAAGCTGCTACCGCGCAGTTGACGCTTACGCTTGGTCGACATTTTGGTCAGGATGTGGCTCTTGAAAGCGTGCTTGTGCTTGATACCGTTAGCAGTTTTCAGAAACCGCTTAGCAGCACCACTTTTAGTCTTCATCTTTGGCATGTTCGGATACTCCGCATTCAGTTGATAAACATAATCGCAAGGCCTGCCGTGCCCTGTTGATTACTTCTTCTTTTTCGGGGCGATGACCATGATCAGCTGGCGTCCTTCCATCTTAGGATGCTGTTCGACCGAACCGTACTCGAGCAGGTCTTGTTCAACCCGCTTGAGGAGTTCCATCCCCAGCTCCTGGTGGGCCATCTCACGGCCGCGGAATCGCAAGGATACCTTGGCCCTGTCCCCGTCACTCAGGAAACGTACCAGGTTGCGCAGTTTTACCTGGTAATCCCCTTCCTCCGTCCCTGGACGAAACTTGATTTCTTTTACCTGAATCTGCTTCTGGTTTTTCTTCGCCGCGGCAATCTGCTTCTTCTTTTCGAAGATCGACTTGCCGTAGTCCATCACCCGGCAAACGGGTGGGACTGCGTCCGCGGAAATTTCCACCAGATCAAGCTTGGCTTCTTCAGCAATACGAAGCGCTTCATCAATCGAGACGATGCCAATCTGCTCGCCATCAGCGCCAATTAACCGAACCTCGCGTGCCGAGATATTCTCGTTGATCGGGGCTTTCGGTGCAGCTCGTTTATCTTGTCTCATTTCACGCTTAATAATAATTACTCCGAATCTGGGCGACCACGCCGGGAAACCGCTTGCGCGAGAAACTCAGCGAATTCGGCGACGGGCATCGAGCCCAGGTCAGCACCTTCACGAGTACGCACAGCGACAGTCTGCATCTCGACCTCCCGATCTCCAATAACCAAGAGAAAGGGAACCTTGAGCAAAGTATGCTCGCGGATTTTAAAGCCGATCTTTTCATTTCTCAAGTCGGACTTGGCACGAAATCCGCTTTGGTTGAGAGTTTTTTCGACTTCAGCGGCAAAATCTGCCTGTTTATCAGTGATATTCATGATCACTGCCTGGGTCGGCGCCAGCCACGCGGGGAACGCACCCTCGTAGTGTTCGATCAGGATACCGACGAAACGCTCGAAGGAACCGAGGATCGCGCGGTGAAGCATGACCGGGTGCTTGCGGCTGTTGTCTTCGGACACATATTCAGCGCCCAGACGGATCGGCAGGTTAAAATCGAGCTGCAGGGTACCACACTGCCAGACGCGACCAAGGCAATCTTTCAGCGAGAATTCGATCTTCGGACCGTAGAAAGCGCCCTCGCCCGGCTGCAGATCGTACGCAAGGCCCGCGCTGTCGAGCGCAGCGGCCAGGGCTGCTTCGGCGCGATCCCACAGTTCGTCGGAGCCGACGCGTTTTTCCGGACGAGTGGACAGCTTCATCTCGACTTCGGTGAAGCCGAAGTCCCGGTAGACGTCCATGGTCAGCTTGATGAACGCGGCGGATTCGGCCTGCATCTGCTCTTCGGTGCAGAAGATGTGGGCGTCGTCCTGGGTAAAGGCCCGCACGCGCATGATGCCGTGCAGCGCACCCGATGGCTCATTGCGGTGACAGGCACCGAACTCGGCCAGGCGCATCGGCAACTCACGGTAGCTTTTCAGGCCCTGGTTGAACACCTGCACGTGGCACGGGCAGTTCATCGGTTTAATGGCGTAGTCGCGGTTTTCCGACTGGGTGGTGAACATGTTGTCGGCGTAGTTGGCCCAGTGCCCGGATTTCTCCCACAGGCTGCGGTCAACCACCTGCGGCGTCTTGATCTCCAGGTAGCCGTTTTCGCGCTGGACCTGGCGCATGTATTGCTCGAGCACCTGATACAGCGTCCAGCCATTCGGGTGCCAGAACACCATGCCCGGGGATTCTTCCTGGGTGTGGAACAGGCCGAGGCGCTTGCCGATCTTGCGGTGGTCGCGTTTTTCCGCTTCCTCGATGCGCTGGATGTAGGCCGCCAGCTGCTTCTTGTCGGCCCAGGCGGTGCCGTAGACGCGCTGCAACTGTTCGTTCTTCGCATCGCCACGCCAGTAGGCGCCGGACAGCTTGGTCAGCTTGAAGGACTTCAGGAAACGGGTGTTCGGCACGTGCGGGCCGCGGCACATGTCGACGTATTCTTCGTGGTAGTACAGGCCCATGGCCTGTTCGTCCGGCATGTCTTCCACCAGACGCAGCTTGTAGTCCTCGCCACGGGCCTTGAAGACTTCAATGACTTCGGCGCGCGGGGTGACCTTCTTGATGACGTCGTAGTCTTTCTCGATCAACTGCTGCATGCGCTGTTCGATGGCGGCCATGTCGTCCGGGGTAAAAGGACGCTCGAAGGCGATGTCGTAATAAAAGCCTTCGTCGATGACCGGACCGATGACCATTTTCGCGCTCGGATACAGCTGCTTGACCGCATGGCCAACCAGGTGCGCGCAAGAGTGGCGAATGATCTCCAGCCCCTCTTCGTCCTTGGGCGTGATGATTTGCAGCGTGGCATCGCTGTCGATGACATCGCTGGCGTCGACCAGCTTGCCGTTGACCTTGCCGGCCAGCGTGGCCTTGGCCAGGCCCGCGCCGATGGATGCGGCGACCTCGGCTACGGAAACCGGGTGGTCGAATGAACGTTGACTGCCGTCGGGAAGAGTAATAGTTGGCATGGCGCCTCCTCTCCTAGTGGTGACCCCTACCAAAGGTCACGTGGGTTGGGATGAGCCAGTACAAGATCCAGTCCAGGCCGTTCAATGAAGAACGCCTGCCTTACAGCGGCAGGAGCCTTGCGGCCAACCGGGAAACCGAACCAGAGTGACTGGGATTCAAATCAGGGTTGATCGAACATTTACCGCCGCCGGGGCCTGTTGCCTCCGGAGCCTGAGAAATACCCGAGCCCGGCATCCTAGCACAGATGAACGGTCATCGCCGCGCCTGGATCGAAGCCGGCGTAAACTGACGATTTTTATGCCAGAGTGCTGAACCGAAGCGTCTGCTACGCCTCAGATAACAAGACATCGACCCACAAAGGAGCATCCCCGCATGCGTCTGAACACCCTATTGGCAGTAGTCGCCCCCCTCGCCTTGCTGCTTCCGCTAAGTGCCCACGCCGAATGGCCCAAGGGCGAGCGCGAAAAATACATGGCACAGTGCACTCAAGCGGCGACCCCGCAGATTGGCGCAGCGGCGGCCAAGGCCCACTGCGCTTGTGGTGCGGACGCGATCAAGTCCTACCCGGCGAGCGATATCCAGGCGCTGATGGACAATAAGGCCACCCCTGAACTGCAGCAGAAAGCGCTCGGTCAGATCGCCAAATGCAAGGCCAATCCACCCGCAAAAAAATGAGTGATCGAGGCCCCAGAGACGGCTCGGAACAGCTGAAAAGGCTTGGATAAGCGGCTTTTTTCAGGATTTATTCAGGTTTTACAGCTTTTTTTATCGTCTTTACGTTCGGCTGAAAGCCTTTGAAACCGGGCCTTCCAGCCGGTTCAGGGGGTAAAGGAAACACGACTGATTGGCAAACAGCTCGTCCGGGGGGCTCCCAAATCGAACATTTCGACTATGATACCCGGGTGTGCCCAGTTGGCCTGAGCAGCACAGTACACTGAAAATATATGTTTCTTGGAGATACACCATGTCTAATCGCCAAACCGGCACCGTTAAATGGTTCAACGATGAAAAAGGCTTCGGCTTCATCACTCCTCAAGGTGGCGGTGACGACCTGTTCGTACACTTCAAAGCTATCGAAAGCGACGGTTTCAAAAGCCTGAAAGAAGGCCAGACCGTTTCCTTCGTGGCTGAGAAAGGCCAAAAGGGTATGCAAGCTGCACAAGTTCGCCCAGAGTAATTTCCCGGCGCGCTAAAAAAACCCCGTCCATGTGACGGGGTTTTTATGGTCTGCTGGAAACCGCCTGTCAGCCGCAGCTCACCCGATTGACCACCAGCTTGGCATCGGTGTTGAGGTTGAGGCGATCGGAGCGGTACTCAAGCGTGATCATGTCGTTGGGTTTGAGAATCCGGGCATTCTGCGCGCCGGATCGAGCGCGCGCTTGCTCAAGCAACTGCGGCGAAGCCTGCTTGCCGACGGCAAACTCGGCGGCCTTGGCATCGCAGCGGGTATGACCGGCCTCGGCTGCTACAGGATCAGGCGTCGACTCCGACGTGCTACTGCATCCGCTCAAGAACGTGGCGGCCAACAGAATATTCAATGACACGAGCTTCCAAGGCATGAAGCCTCCTTTTTTCGATGGATAGTAGTGAGCGTGCGACAGCCGGGATGACGCTTGGTTTCAACACCGGCGCTATCATTGCGCCCTCACTGGAAAAACCGGCAGTTTGCCCGAGCACGACCGCCAGTCCAGAGCTGAATCGTGACTGAATATGAACGGTGCTCAATAGATATCGATGTAATCGAAGGGTGGGTTCGGCCAGTTGTCCTTCAGCGCGTTATAGATCTGCATGACCCAGACCTCGTCACTTGCCGCGACCCGGCCAACGTAGCCTGACCCTTTCGCCCATGTCTCGAGCCGGAACCGCAGGCCATCGATTTCAGCACCACCCACGATGCCCGAAGACAGATAGGCGATGCCGTCCTTGGTCACTCGCAGTTGGGTATGCTCGTCATCACTGGCAGAAGCCAGCAATTGGCGAACCGAGTCGAGGGTAAGTCCATCTGGTTTGTTCAGGTCGATCTGCATGCCAGGGCTCCTCGAAAAAATCAAAAGCCAAGTGTCGCATACCGCACTTCTGATGCCTAAGTCGCACTGCCAAACCCGAAGCAAAAATGCTTAACTCAGCCTACTGATCTCCCAACCTGCGAGCCCGACCATGAGCACCGTCAGCATCGAAGCCACCATCAATGCCAAATGGGCCCAGGGCCACAGCTCATACAGCCCGGGCAGCCCTGAGGAACTGGCAATCATCGGCATCGAGTTGTTGGTGAAAGAGCTCGGGACGCAAGGCGCTCAGAACTTCATCCAGCAGGCGTTCGAACGCTACCCGAGCATTATCGAGGCGGTTGACTAGACCACCGCAGGCCGGCGCCTGCGGGGTCGCTGCGAGAAGGTCTACTTGAGGCGGGCCAGCCGCTCGGTCAACAGATCGAAGAACCCCTGGGCATCGCCGTCCTTCACCCAGAAGGCATTCTTGGGCGCCTTGAGGCCGTCGTACCAATCGACGACCGTCTGCCCGAACGTCGGGCCTTCACGACTGTCCACCACCAGATTGACCGAACGCCCGGTAAACAACTGCGGCTTGAGCAGATAGGCGATCACGGTCGCATCATGCACCGGCCCGCCGGTCATGCCGTAGTGCTCCATATCGCCCTTGACGTACTCATTGAGAATATTGCCGACCAGCTTGCTGGCGTTGTTGTTCAGCGCGGCGATCTGCTTGAGGCGTGCCTCGCTGGTGAGGATCTTGTGGGTCACGTCCAGTGGCAGATACGTCAGCTTCAGCCCGCTTTTGACGACTATCTCTGCCGCCTGGGGATCGGCGTACAGGTTGAACTCCGCCACCGGCGTGATATTGCCGCCGTTGAAATGCGCGCCGCCCATGATCACCACTTCCTTGATGCCCTGGACGATGTCGGGCTCCTGGACCAGCGCCAGGGCCAGGTTGGTCTGCGGGCCCAGCATCGCAATGGTGATGCTGTGTGGCTTGGCGGCCTTGAGCGTGTCGATCAGGTAGTTGACGGCATTGCCCTCGGCCAATCCTTTCTTCGGCTCATGCACCTCGACACCGGACAAACCTTCCTTGCCATGGATGTTTTCGGCGTAGATCGGCGTGCGCATCAACGGCTTCGGGGCACCGGCGTACACCGGAACCTCTTCACGCCCGGCCCACTCGCGAGCAAGGCGCGCGTTGCGGGATGTCTTGTCCAGGCGCAGGTTGCCGGCGACGGTGGTCAACGCCCGAATATGCAGCTCTTCGGGGGATGCCAGGGCGAACAACAACGCAACCACGTCATCGGCGCCCGGATCAGTGTCGATGATCAGGTCGATTTTTTCCGCCGCCTGGGCGCTTGTAGCCGTGAGCAATGACAAAAGCAGCAGACTCCGCAACAGTTGATGCATTTTCTGAGCATAGCGGTGCATGGCGCACTCCTTGTGCTGGTGGGGAAACCTAGAACGTGACGCCGGCGATCAGCACCACGTTGCAGTATGGAGAACATTCTCCTGTGCGAATGATCGCCCTCGCCTCTCGGCTGAGCGTCTTGAATTGCTCGTGGCTGACCAGCTCCCGCGTGCCCAACGCGCCTTCGGCATGCAGCGCCTGCAACGTGGCCAGGGCCGACGGTTGTTTATCGAGGATTTCCTGAGCCAGCACATGGCGCTCGACCTGCATTTCGCTGAGCACCACTTTCAAGGTACTGACGAAATCCGGAACCCCATGGGTCAGCGCCAGGTCGATCAACTCGACGTGGGGCGGCACCGGCAGGCCGGCGTCACCGATGACCACCTTGTCGCCATGACCGAGGGAGGCGATCAATCGCGACAGGGCGATGTTCAACAGAGGAGTTTTTTTCATGCTTCGAACGCCTGGACTTCCTGCAGGGTTGGAATGGAAGGCTGAGCGCCCGCGCGGGTGACCGACAGTGCAGCGGCGACCTGGCCGAAACGAATAGCCTCGACCTCATTCTTGCCGCTGGCCAGGGCCGCGGCAAACCCGCCGACAAACGTGTCGCCCGCTGCCGTGGTGTCCACCGCCTTGACCCGCGGCGCCGGGAAATGTTCGAAGCTCGAACCGTTGGCGAACATCAGCCCTTGGGCCCCCAGGGTCACGATCACCTTGCCGGCACCGGCGCCGATCAACTGGGTCGCGGCGGCTTCGGCGTTTTCCAGGGACTCCACCGCCAGGCCGCTGAGGATCGCCGCTTCACTTTCGTTGGGAATCAGGTAATCGACGCAGGCATACCAGTCGGCAGGCAATGCCCTAGAAGCGGGCGCCGGATTGAGGATGACGGTCTTGCCAAGTTCACGGCCACGCTTGAGCGCATGGCCCACTGTCGCATCCGGCACTTCTAGCTGGCAGATGATGACCTCGGCGCTTTGCAGCACCGCGTCGAAACTGCCGAGCACAGCCGGCGTCAGCTCACCGTTGGCGCCGGCGACGATCACGATCGCATTCTGGCTGTTGTCATCGACCACGATCAGCGCCACGCCGCTGGAACCCTCGACAACGCTGACGGCCTGGCAATCAATGCCTTCGGCCATCAGCGCACCGCGCAGTTGCTGACCGTAGGCGTCACCGCCGACGCAACCGACCATGGACACTTGCGCCCCGAGGCGCGCGGCAGCCACCGCCTGGTTGGCGCCCTTGCCGCCGGGGATGGTCGAAAACGATTTCCCGATCAGCGTTTCACCGCCACGGGGCAGACGTGGCGCACGCGTCACCAGGTCCATGTTCAGGCTGCCTATTACCACTACTTTTGCTGGCATACATCATTACTCGTCAATTCGGTTCAGCGGTATTGGGCGAATGTACCGGACAGCGGTGCAGTCGATTCTCGCAAGACAATGCTGGGCGTCACGATCCGCTGGTCGGTGGCAAGCGTCGGCGTGGCGATCCGGCGTAGCAGCACTTCGGCCGCCATCTCGCCGAGCTGCAGGATCGATTGCCCCACCGTGGTCAGCGCCGGGTAGACGTAACGGCTCATCTGGATGTCGTCGAAGCCGATGATCGACAGCTCGCCGGGCACCCGCACGTTGCGTTCGGCGGCGGCGCGCAGCGCACCGATGCCGATCATATCGTTGGCGGCGAAGATCGCGCTGGGCGGCTGCTGCTCAAGCAGTTGCGCCGCCGCGCGATAGCCGCCGGTACTGGTGAAATCGCTTTCGAGCATGCGCTCTACGGGCAATTCGATCCCCGCCTCTTTCAGCGCACGGCAGTAACCCGCCAGGCGCATCTGCGCCACACTGGTGTCCGCCGGCCCACCGATAAAGGCAATGTCGCGGTGCCCCAGCTCCAGCAGGTGCCGGGTCGCCAGGTACGCGCCATATTCGTGGTCGATACGCACCAGGTCGGCGTCCACCCCATCGAGCCCGCGGTCGACGATCACCATGGGCGTGCGCACGTTGGCCAAGCCCTCGGCCAGGCCGACATCGCCGCCGGCCGACGCCACGATCAAGCCGTCGATGCGTTTCTCCAGCAGCACCCGCAGGTAACTGCGCTGCTTGTCCGGGTTGTCGTCGGAATTGCACAGGATCACGCAATAGCCATTGCGCTCGCAGTAATCCTCGATCCCGCGAGCCAGTTCCGCGAAGTACGGGTTGAGGCTGTTGGGCACCAGCAGGCCGATAGTCGCCGTGGTCTTGGCCTTGAGCGAACGCGCCACCGCGCTGGGCACGTAGTCCAAGCGCTCGATGGCCGCCTCGACTTTGCGCCGCACCTCGTCACTGACCGGCCGCGTCTTGTTAACCACGTGGGACACCGTCGTGTAGGAGATCCCCGCGAGCGCCGCCACATCCTTGATCGTCGCCATGCTTCAAGCCCGCCGACTGGCGCGCTGGCTGCGGTACGTATCGAGCACCACCGCCACCACGATCACCGCGCCGGTAATGATCCTTTTGGTCGGCTCGGTCGCGCCGATCTGGGCCAGGCCCGCCGCCAGCACCGAAATGATCAGCACGCCGAAGAAGGTACTGATGACCGAGCCGCGCCCGCCCATCAGGCTCGTACCGCCGATGACCACCGCGGCGATGACTTGCAGCTCAAGCCCTGAACCGGCGTTGGGATCGGCCGCCTCCAGGCGCGAAATCTGGAACAGCGCGGCGACACCGGCGAGCAGCCCCATCAGGCTGAACACCAGGATCTTGTAGGGTTTGGGATTGATGCCGGCCAAACGCACGGCCTCTTCGTTGGTGCCGATGCCGATCAGGTAGCGGCCGAACACGGTACGGGTCAGCACGGCCTGGGCAATGAAAATCACCAGCAAGGCAATGATGAACGAAGGGGAAATACCGAAGGCGATCGGGTTGGACAACCAGGCGAAGGAGTCGCCGATATAGGCGGTCCGCGAGCCGGTCATCTGGTACGCCAGGCCACGGGCCATTTCCAGCACGCCCAGCGAGACGATGAACGACGGGATGCGCCACGCTACGGTAATCGAACCGGTCACCGTCCCGGCCAGCGCGGCCACAGCCATGCCGAGCAAGGCCGACGGCCAGACGCTCCAGCCCCAGCCTAGCACCGCCACGCTGACGGTCGAGGCCGCCAGCGCCAACACCGAGCCCACCGACAGGTCGATGCCGCCGATGATCAGGATGAACGTCATGCCGACCGCCAGTACCATCAAATCCGGAATCTGGTTGGCGAGGGTGCTGAAGGTGTCGTAGGAAAGGAAGTGGCTGCTCAGGACCGAGAACAGCGCGACCATGGCCAGCAAGGCGCCGGCCAGGCCCAGGTAAGTGCCAAGGCCATAAAAGTTGCCATTCGATTTGCCGACGGCAGGAGCGGTTTTCATGAGAGTTCCCTAGGCGCTGCTTCGTTGAGCAACGCATCACGTTTCTGGTAGCCGGCGAACGCGGCGGCAAGCAAGTCATCCTGGGTCCAGCTGTCGCGCTCGAAGGTGTCGATCAGGCGCCCGGCGGACAGCACGCCGATCCGGTCGCAGATCAGCATCAGTTCCCGCAGGTCGCTGGACACCACGACCAGCGCCTTGCCCTGGCGGGTCAACTCACCGAGCAGCGCATAAATGTCGAATTTGGCGCCGACGTCGATGCCCCGGGTCGGCTCGTCGAACAGCAATACCGAGCAATCGCGTTCGAGCCAGCGGCCGATCACGACCTTTTGCTGGTTGCCGCCGGACAGCTCCGACACCAGCTGCGTCGGGCTGGAGCTGCGGATGCGCATGGCATCGATCTGCCGCTGCGCCAGCGAGAGTTCGTCGCTGCCATTGACGAAACCGCCACTGGAAATCTCCGGCATGTTGCCCAAGGCAATGTTGGCCGCGATGGATTGGGTCAGCAGCAAGCCTTCGCCCTTGCGATCCTCGGTAATCAAGGCGATGCCATGAGCTACCGCGTCGGCCGGCGAGCGAATGCTCACCACCTGCGCCGGTGAACCCAGCGCCACCGTGCCGCTGTCGGCCGCATCGGCGCCGAAGATCAGTCGCAGCAGCTCGGTGCGCCCTGCCCCGATCAGGCCGGAAATACCGAAGATTTCGCCACTGCGCACTTCAAAGGACACATCGCGAACCTTGTCGGAACGGCTCAGGCCCTTGACCGTCAGTGCCGGTGCGCCGATCTGGCGCGGGCCCAGGTCGATGTGCTCACCCAGCTCGCGACCGACCATCAGCGTCACCAGTTGCTCGCTGTTGTAGTTGGCCATCGGCTCGACGCAGACCAGGTTGCCGTCGCGCAGGACCGCAATGCGCTGGGCCACCCGCGCCAGTTCTTCGAGGCGATGGGAAATGTAGATGATCGACACGCCGCGGGCTTGCAGACGGGTGATCTGTTCGAACAGCATCTCGACTTCACGGGCCGTCAGCATGGCGGTCGGTTCGTCGAGGATCAGCACATGGCAATCGCCGATCAGGTTGCGGGCGATCTCGACCATCTGTTGGTGACCAATCCCCAGTTCACCGACCAACGTGTCAGGATCGATGGCATCCAGCCCCACCTGGGCCATGGCCTCGACTGCCGCTTTGCGCAATTGCTTGCGACTGATCCAGCCAGCGTGGCTGGGCAGGTTGTCAAGGAACAGGTTTTCAGCCACGGAAAGGGTCGGCAGCAGGTTGAGCTCCTGCATCACCATGCGCACGCCTAACGATTCAGCCTGGGTCCGGCTGCCGGGACGGTAATCCTGCCCCTGGAATTGCATCTGCCCGGTTGTCGGCGTGACCAGCCCGCCGATGATCTTGGACAAGGTACTTTTGCCGGCGCCATTTTCGCCGGTCAGCGCCAGCACTTCACCGCGCATCAACGTCAGGCTGATATCGCTCAGTACCGGCTGCGCATAGGTCTTGCCGATACCGCTGACGCAAAGGACAGCGTTCGGATCACGAACGGACATAACAAACTCTCCAATGCGCCCGCCCGGACGGGCGAGCGCCGTTGTGTCGCCAGGGTTACGGCTTGGTCACCAGCTCGACCGGAGTTTCGATGACGCCGTTGGTGCCGCTGTCGACTTTTTCGCCCTTGAGCATCTTCAGCGCGGTTTCGATGCCGAACACTGCCTGCCTGGCAGCGAACTGGTCGGCCGTCGCCAGGACGCGACCGTCCTTGAGCATCGGCTTGATGGCGTTGATGTTGTCGTAGCCGACCACTTGCACCTTGCCCGCCTTGCCAGCGGCACGAACGGCCGAGACCGCACCGACCGCCATGCTGTCGTTGCCGGCCAGGAGTGCCTTGATGTTCGGGTATTCGCTGAGCATCGACGCGGCAACCTGGTTGCCCTTGTTGATTTCCCAGTCACCGGATTGCAGGGAGACGACCTTGATCTGCGCCGCTTCCATCGCATCCTTGAAGCCTGCTGTGCGCGCCTGGGCGTTGGTGGTGGTCGACACGCCTTCGATGATGCCGACCTCGTCACCGGCCTTGAGCTGCTTGGCCAGGTATTCACCCACCAGGCGGGCGCCCTTGCGGTTGTCCGGGCCTACGAACGGCACATTGATGTTCTTGCTCTTGACCACGGCCGGATCGAGCTGGTTATCGATGTTGATCACAGTGATGCCGGCATCCACGGCTTTCTTGATCACCGGCACCATGGCCTTGGAGTCGGCCGGCGCGATGATCAGCGCATCGACCTTGGACACGATCATCTGCTCGACGATGCGAATCTGGTTGGCGGTGTCGGTTTCATCCTTGATCCCGTTGGAGATCAGGTCGAACTCGGCGGAGTGTTCCTTCTGATAAGCCTTGGCGCCATCTTCCATGGTCAGGAAGAATTCGTTGGCCAGGGATTTCATGACCAGGGCGACCTTGGGTTTTTCGGTGGTCTGGGCGAGCGCCGAGGAGAATGGCAGCGCTGCGGATGCGGCCGCGAGCATGGCGACGGCGAGAAGGCGTCCAGCGAATGGCAGCTTCATGGGTTCACTCCGATTTTATGATTATTGTGAGCAAAATCGTCGCACGTCAGCCGCGCAAACGTTTGCGTGGAATGAACTATGGTAAAGCATCAGGGTTTTGTCAACGTTGCGGTTTCATCCGCAACGTTGACACCTCAAGCGGTGGTATTCACCAGCGCCCCCGAACCCGAATCCTTGGCCAGTTCCTTGATCAGATTTCCGGTGACCTGTTGCAGCGCGCCGGTGGTATCGGCGATTTGCCCTTGGATAGCCATGATAGCGGTCGTCTTGGCTTCGGGCGTTGAATAGGCACGCGTCTGTGCAGCGGCAAGTTGTTGCTGCTGCTCCCGCAATTGCTGCTGGAGTTCCTGCATTCGCTTGAGCAGCACTTGCATAGCGATACTTTGCGTACTGCTGCTTTTCTCGGTCTTGCCCTCGGCTTCGGTTGCCAGGTTCGCACGGACCGTGCCGGTTTCCTGCGTTTCGCCCAGCGCCTCGTCAGCCGCGTCAGCGCTCGCCTCCCTCAGGGCATTCAGCGTGGAGATAGATCTACCACCGAGGGTGATGGTCGCGGCATTGGGAAAGCCGATGGAAAAGGACATGTCTCGCTCCGTGAATAAATTCCTACAAAGGCATCGTCCGTCAGAGCTTTTTCTTTAGCGCTTCAGATCTTTCTTTCAGCCCTTTCCCTTTCGGGTAACCGAACAGTAAACACTCGCGGCATTCGGAAACCCGTCCCCGGACTGCTTGCCCGGGTCCCTCACTTAATACACATCGTTATGGATATCAACGTCTTAGGCCCTGATCAGCGGCGCCGACCGGGCTGGTACGGATCATGCTCCTCCAGCTGTGTTCCCGGCATTCAGGTCTGCCGGAACATCTAGATGAATCCTCATGACTAGATTCCTCATGACTAGAGAGAAAAATAATGACATCTGCTTTCAAGACTCTTGTCCCGGGCGCCTTGGCCCTTCTGCTCCTGCTGCCCGGCGCGCTCCAGGCAAAAGAAACCCAAACTGAGCAAAAGCTCGCCAACGTCGTCATCCTCGCCACCGGCGGCACCATCGCCGGCGCGGGAGCCAGCTCGGCCAACAGCGCCACTTACCAGGCGGCGAAGGTGGGCATCGAACAACTGATCGCCGGCGTGCCCGAGCTCAGCCGACTGGCCAATGTGCGTGGCGAACAGGTCATGCAAATCGCCTCGGAAAGCATCACCAACGACAATCTGCTGCAGCTGGGCCGGCGCGTCGCCGAGCTCGCCGACAGCAATGACGTCGATGGCATTGTCATCACCCATGGCACCGACACTCTGGAAGAAACCGCGTACTTCCTCAACCTGGTGGAAAAGACCGAAAAACCGATCATCATCGTCGGCTCGATGCGTCCCGGCACTGCGATGTCGGCCGATGGCATGCTCAATCTCTACAATGCCGTGGCCGTGGCCAGCAGCAAGGAAGCACGGGGCAAGGGCGTGCTGGTGACCATGAACGATGAAATCCAGTCCGGTCGCGATGTCAGCAAGATGATCAACATCAAGACTGAAGCCTTCAAGAGCCCATGGGGCCCGCTGGGCATGGTAGTGGAAGGAAAATCCTACTGGTTCCGCCTGCCGGCCAAGCGTCACACCCTGGACTCGGAATTCGACATCAAGACCATCAAGAGCCTGCCGGACGTGGAAATCGCCTACTCCTACGGCAACGTCAGCGACACGGCTTACAAGGCCCTCGCCCAGTCCGGCGCCAAGGCGATCATTCATGCCGGTACCGGCAACGGTTCGGTGTCGTCGCGGGTTGTGCCTTCGTTGCAGGCCTTGCGCAAGGAAGGCCTGCAGATCATTCGCTCGTCCCACGCCAACGCCGGCGGTTTCGTGCTGCGCAACGCCGAACAGCCTGACGATAAATACGACTGGGTCGTGGCCCACGACCTGAATCCGCAAAAGGCGCGCATCCTGGCCATGGTCGCCCTGACCAAGACTCAGGACAGCAAGGAATTGCAGCGGATATTCTGGGAATACTGATACTCACGCCCGGCCTTTTCCGGTCGGGCTGCTTCGCCACCTGCTTCCTACGAGCAGGTGGCGCTTCGCCTACACACCCGCTAAAAAAACGTATTTCTCCTACACCAAAGTCGGAAAAGTGTTGTCAGACGATTTTCTTGAATTTTTAAGCAGTTGCGTAATTGCCTACGGTTAAATACTGTATGCCCGTACAGCTTAATAAGGATAATCCTGTGGCAACGCCTCTCGCTGCAACTACCCCCTTAGATTCCTACACACGACTCGGCCTGCGCGTCTCGAAAATCATCAATTCGCCCACCGCGCAAAAGGCCAAGGCCGCACTGATCTTCCGCCTGCCCGACGAGCCGATCGACGAGTGGGAACGCCTGCTCGAAGAAATCGACGAGAACGACAACGTCACCCTCGCTTATCGCGACGATGGCGGTGTGCAGGTTTTCTGGGTTGTGCCGAAGGAAGATTGAGCCCGATGATTGTTCGCTGCTTAGCTTTATTGCTCGTCTTCGTTGCCACGGGTGCACAGGCTGGTGCGCCGCGCACCTTCAACGAAGCCAAGAAAGTCGCCTGGAAACTCTATGCGCCGCAATCCACCGAGTTCTATTGCGGGTGCAAATACACCGGCAACCGGGTGAACCTCGCGGCCTGCGGTTATGTACCGCGCAAGAACGCCAATCGCGCCGCCCGCATCGAGTGGGAGCATATTGTCCCGGCTTGGCAGATCGGCCATCAGCGCCAATGCTGGCAACAGGGCGGGCGCAAGCAGTGCACCCGCTACGACCCGGTCTATCAACGGGCCGAGGCGGATCTGCATAACCTGGTGCCGAGCATTGGCGAGGTGAACGGTGATCGCAGCAACTTCAGCTTCGGCTGGTTGCCGGTGCAGAAAGGCCAGTACGGCTCATGCCTGACCCAGGTGGATTTCAAGGCCAAGAAGGTCATGCCGCGCCCGTCCATTCGGGGGATGATCGCCAGGACGTATTTCTACATGAGCAAACAATACGGTTTGCGCCTCTCCAAACAGGACCGGCGCCTGTATGAGGCCTGGGACAAGACCTATCCGGTGCAGGCCTGGGAACGCCAGCGCAACCAGAGCGTGGCGTGTGTCATGGGCCGCGGGAACGAATTTGTCGGCCCGGTGGACCTGAAGGCCTGCGGCTGACCTGGCATTCGTTAACAGCACAAAACAATGTGGGAGCGAGCTTGCTCGCGATAGCGGAGTGACAGACAACAGGTTTGTCGACTGATATACCGCTATCGCGAGCAAGCTCGCTCCCACAGGTTCTGTATTGACCGATTATTAAGCCGGTGGGAAGTCCACCACCAAGGCTTCGATATTGCGTTTCTTCGCACGGACCAGGGCAGCGGTGATCTGTTCCTGCTTCGCTTCGGCTTCAGCCTTGGAGCTTAACGGCCCTACCAGGACGCGGTCCTTGCCGTTTTCCCTGACGACGGTGGACATGAAGCTGTGCTCGATCAGCCATCCGGTCAGGTCGCTGACGGCCTGGGGCGTCTGGCCTCGAACCTCGACGGCCCACTGCGGTGCGGCAGCGGCGGCCGGCGTAGAGCTCGCCACGGGCTTGGGCTTGGGTGCCGCGACGTCACGCCCTTCACCGCATCCCGCCAGCGCCAATACCACCAATACCCAAGCCAATTTACGCACAACGATTCCCCCGAAAGACATGAGGCGGGAATTTTAGCACTCACTGTCGCCAAAAACGCCGCAAACGGAGCTCAAAACACGAGAAACCTCTCCGGCGTCTCTGTATAGTCGCACCCTGGGAATTAATGCAGCATCTGCACGTCAGAAAGAGGCACCCACATTGTGACACTTAGCACTAATCTATAAGCAGTACCGACATCTGCACTGTCTGAATCAGGTGCCCTATAAAGCAATCAAGGAGAACACCATGCTGATACTCACCCGCAAAGTCGGTGAAAGCATAAACATTGGTGACGACATCACGATCACCATTCTGGGCGTAAGCGGCCAACAAGTCCGGATCGGCATCAACGCCCCGAAAAACGTTGCGGTGCACCGCGAAGAAATCTATCAGCGTATCCAGGCCGGCCTGACTGCTCCTGACAAACCACAAACGCCCTGAGCCCCTGCCGCAATCCGCAGCCAGCCCGTTTGCAGCAGCGCAGTGGCTGGCTAAAGATCAGGCCGACCGAGCCTCACCCTGCTCTATCCCGCCTTTGACGTTCCGTTAAAACCGATACTACTGGCATGTCTCACAGCATGGCTGTCAGACGTTTCGTTTTAATGGCGACGAAGCAGGCGTTCGTGACCGGTTCCGGCATGGGGACTGTGCTGTCAGCGCGAAGGTCGAAGCGACCTGTTCCAGCGTGGACATACAAAAAACTGTGGGAGCGAGCCTGCTCGCGAATGCGGTATATCAGTCAAACCATTGTTGGCTGATATTGCGCTTTCGCGAGCAGGCTCGCTCCCACAGGGGTATTGCGAGGGCTGGAAGGACTCAGTCCGCCAATCGCCAGGTCGTCCCGCCCTTGCCGTCTTCGAGCACCACGCCCATGGCGGTGAGCTGGTCGCGGATGCGGTCGGATTCGGCCCAGTCCTTGTTGGCCCGCGCGGTCAGGCGCGCCTGGATCAAGGCCTCGACCTCGGCGGCGTTCACCCGGCCTTCGGCGCCGGCTTGCAGGAAGTCGTCGGCTTCAAGCTGCAACACGCCCAACACGCTGGCCAATTCCTTCAGCCGCGCTGCCAGGCCCGCCGCCGCATCGAGATCGCTCTCGCGCAGGCGGTTGATCTCACGCACCATCTCGAACAGCACCGCGCAGGCTTCCGGCGTGCCGAAGTCGTCGTTCATCACTTCGGTGAACCGCGCCACGAACGCTTCGCCACCGGCGGGCGCCACGTTCGGCAGGCCCTTGAGTGCATGGTAGAAACGCTCCAGGGCGCCCTTGGCGTCCTTGAGGTTGTCTTCCGAATAGTTGATGGCGCTGCGGTAGTGGCTGGACACCAGCAGGTAACGCACAACTTCCGGGTGATACTTGTCGAGCACGTCGCGGATGGTGAAGAAGTTGTTCAAGGACTTGGACATCTTCTCGCCATTGATGCGGATCATGCCGCAATGCATCCAGGCATTGGCGTAGGTCTTGCCGGTGGCCGCTTCGCTCTGGGCGATCTCGTTTTCGTGGTGCGGGAACTCCAGGTCGCTGCCGCCGCCATGAATGTCGAAGGTCTCGCCCAGGCAGCAGGTCGACATCACCGAGCATTCGATATGCCAGCCCGGACGCCCGGCGCCCCACGGTGAATCCCAGCTCGGCTCGCCCGGCTTGGCGCCTTTCCACAGCACGAAGTCCAGCGGGTCTTCTTTCGACTCGTCGACTTCGATGCGTGCGCCGATGCGCAAGTCTTCGATCTTCTTGCGCGACAGCTTGCCGTAGCCCATGAACTTGGCGACGCGGTAGTACACATCGCCGTTGCCCGGTGCGTAGGCATAGCCCTTGTCGATCAGGGTCTGGATCATCGCCAGCATGCCCGGGATGTGGTCCGTGGCCCGCGGCTCCAGGTCCGGCTTCTGGATGTTGAGGCGCGCCTCGTCCTCGTGCATGGCCTTGATCATGCGCTCGGTCAGCGCATCGAACGCTTCACCGTTCTCGTTGGCCCGATTGATGATCTTGTCGTCGATGTCGGTGATGTTGCGCACATAGGTCAGGTCATAACCGCTGAAGCGCAACCAACGGGTCACCAGGTCGAAGGCAACCATGCTGCGGCCATGGCCGAGGTGGCAATAGTCGTACACGGTCATGCCGCAGACGTACATACGGACTTTGTTGCCATCCAGCGGCTTGAAGACTTCTTTGCTCTTGGTGAGCGTGTTGTAGATCGTAAGCACGGGGTTTCCCTTAAGACTTGATCACTGACCCCAGGAATCGCGCAAGGTCACGGTACGGTTGAATACCGGAGCACCGGGTTTCGAGTCCTTGATATCCGCGCAGAAGTAGCCTTCGCGCTCGAACTGGAAACGGTCTTCCGGCTGTGCGTTGCCCAGCGAAGGCTCGGCACGACAACCCGTAAGTACTTGCAGGGAGTCAGGGTTGATGTTGTCCAGGAAGCTGGCGCTGTCTTCGGCCTTCTCCGGGTTCGGCGAACGGAACAGGCGATCGTACAGGCGCACTTCGCACTCGACGCTGGCGGCGGCCGGCACCCAGTGGATCACGCCCTTGACCTTGCGACCTTCCGGGTTCTTGCCCAGGGTGTCGGGATCGTACGAGCAACGCAGCTCGACGATGTTGCCGTCGGCGTCCTTGATCGCCTCGTCGGCGCGGATCACGTAGCTGCCGCGCAAGCGCACTTCGCCGGCCGGCTCCAGGCGCTTGTAGCCTTTTGGTGGCTCTTCCATGAAGTCGTCACGGTCGATGTAGATTTCCCGGGCGAACGGCAGGACGCGCACGCCCATGTCTTCTTTCGGGTGGCACGGCAGTTCGAGGTTCTCGACCTGGCCTTCCGAGTAATTGGTGATGACGACTTTCAGCGGACGCAACACGCACATGGCGCGCGGTGCGCTGTGGTCGAGGTCCTCGCGAATGCTGAATTCCAGCATGCCGAAATCGACCACACCGTCGGAACGGTTGGTGCCGACCATCTCGCAGAAGTTGCGGATCGACTTTGGCGTGTAGCCACGACGGCGGAAACCCGACAGCGTCGACATGCGCGGGTCATCCCAGCCGCTGACGTGCTTCTCGTCCACCAGTTGCTTGAGCTTGCGCTTGCTGGTGATCGTGTAGTTCAGGTTCAGGCGGCTGAATTCATACTGGCGCGGGTTGGCCGGCACCGGCAGATGCTCGAGGAACCACTCGTACAGCGGACGATGACTTTCGAACTCCAGGGTGCAGATCGAATGCGTGATGCCTTCGATGGCGTCGGACTGGCCGTGGGTGAAGTCATAGTTCGGGTAGATGCACCACTTGTCGCCCGTCTGGTGGTGATGGGCATGACGGATGCGGTACATGATCGGGTCGCGCAGGTTCATGTTCGGCGAGGCCATGTCGATCTTCGCGCGCAGCACACGGGCACCGTCCGGGAACTCACCGGCGCGCATGCGGGCGAACAGGTCGAGGTTCTCCTCCACGCTGCGGTCACGGAACGGGCTGTTCCTGCCCGGCTCCGTCAGGCTGCCGCGATATTCCTTGGCCTGCTCCGGCGTCAGGTCACACACGTAGGCGTTGCCGGACTTGATTAGTTCCACCGCCCAGTCGTGCAACTGGTCGAAATACTGCGAGGCGTAGCGCACTTCGCCGGCCCATTCGAAGCCCAGCCACTTGACGTCGCTCTTGATCGCGTCGATGTATTCCTGGTCTTCCTTGGCCGGGTTGGTGTCATCAAAACGCAAGTGCGTGACGCCACCAAACTCCTCGGCCAGGCCGAAGTTCACGCAAATGGATTTGGCGTGACCGATGTGCAGATAGCCGTTGGGCTCCGGCGGAAAACGGGTGACGATCTGCGTGTGCTTACCCGAATCCAGGTCCGCCTGGATGATCGGGCGCAGGAAATTGACCGGCACGGCCGGGCCGGTCTTGGAATTCGAGGTAGGGTCGACAGTGGGCTTGCTCATAGGATCCTTGAACATACAAGTGCGCGGCCGGGTGCGGCCTGATAAATCAAAGCCCGTATCATAGCCGATGCTGTCAAGCACCTGACAGGCCAGGCCGGCAAACGATTGAATTTATTCGACAGCCAGATGAAAAACAGCCTCGAAATTCGCGCATGGCGCGCTAAACTGCCCAGCCTGGCCGATTACAGCCAGACCGGTTGCGGGCGTCCGCGCCCCCGAAACCCACGAATTCCTTGAAAGAGTAGTGATCATGACCCAAGTCAAACTGACCACCAACCATGGCGAGATCGTCCTGGTGCTGAACGCCGAGAAGGCACCGATTACCGTTGCCAACTTCGTTGAATACGTCAAGGCCGGCCACTACGAAAACACCGTTTTCCACCGTGTCATCGGCAACTTCATGATCCAGGGCGGCGGTTTCGAACCGGGCATGAAAGAAAAGAAAGACAAGCGCCCGAGCATCCAGAACGAAGCCGACAACGGCCTGCCGAACAAAAAGTACAGCGTTGCCATGGCCCGTACCATGGAGCCGCATTCGGCCTCCGCGCAGTTCTTCATCAACGTCGCCGACAACAGCTTCCTGAACCACAGCGGCAAGACCGTACAGGGCTGGGGCTATGCAGTATTCGGTGAAGTGATCGAAGGCACCGACGTGGTCGACAAGATCAAAGGCGTCTCCACCACTTCCAAGGCTGGCCACCAGGACGTCCCGGCAGAAGATGTGATCATCGAGAAAGCCGAGATCATTGAGTGATATTGCTGATTTCAGATCTGCATCTGGAAGAGGAGCGCCCGGACATCACCCGGGCGTTTCTGGATTTACTCGCCACACGCGCCCGCTCGGCGCAAGCGTTATACATTCTGGGCGACTTCTTCGAAGCCTGGATCGGCGACGATGCCATGACGCCGTTCCAGCGTTCCATCTGCCAGGCCCTGCGCGAATTGAGCGACAGCGGCACGGCGATTTTCCTGATGCACGGCAACCGCGACTTCATGCTCGGGCAGGCCTTCTGCAAAGCGGCCGGCTGTACCCTGCTCAAGGACCCGACCGTCGTGCAATTCAACGACGAGCCGGTGCTGCTGATGCACGGCGACAGCCTGTGCACGCGGGATGTCGGCTATATGAAACTGCGGCGCTGGCTGCGCAACCCGGTCACGCTGTTCGTCCTGCGCCACCTGCCCTTGGGCAGCCGTCAGAAACTGGCGCGCAAGCTGCGCAGTGAAAGCCGCACGCAGGTGAGGATGAAAGCCAACGACATCGTTGATGTCACGCCAGAAGAGGTCCCGCGCGTCATGCAGCACTATGGCGTAAAAACCTTGGTCCACGGCCACACCCACCGCCCTGCCATCCACAAGCTGCAACTGGGCGAACACGCCGCCCGGCGCATCGTGCTGGGAGATTGGGACAAGCAGGGCTGGGCGTTGCAGGTAGATGAACAGGGCTTTTCGCTGGCGCCTTTCGAGTTGGCGCCGCCGCCACAACTGCCGGCACCGGACACAATCCCTGATCCAATATAAATCCCCTGTGGGAGCGAGCTTGCTCGCGAAAGCGCTGTGTCAGTCAAAACATCACTGACTGATAATCCGCATTCGCGAGCAGGCTCGCTCCCACAGGTTGGACTGCGCCCGCCATCAATGACCGCTGCTGGCAGGCCCCGCCTTCGCCGCAAACGGCGGTTTCGCCAGCCACACCAGCAGGATCAACCCCATGAACGCCCAGCCCAGCAGCGTGAAGTAATCCACGGTGGAGAGCATGTACGCCTGGCTGGTGAGGATCTGGTCGAGCTGGGCGTACACCGGCGTGCTCGCCCCGCCGAGCTGGTTGATCGTCTCGCGCGTGGCCGGTTCGAAAGTGCTGATGCTTTCGCTCAGGTAGGCATGGTGCTGGTCGGCGCGGCGGATCCAGATCCAGGTGGTCAGCGACGCGGCAAAGCTGCCGCCCAGGGTCCGCAGGAACGTCGCCAGCCCCGCGCCGTCGGCGATCTGCTGGGGCGGCAGGTCCGACATCAGGATGCTCAGGGTCGGCATGAAGAACAGCGCCACGCCGATGCCCATGAACAGCTGCACCAGAGCGATGTGCTGGAAATCCACCTCGTTGGTAAACCCGGCGCGCATGAAGCAACTCAGGCCGATCGCCAGGAACGCCAGCCCGGCCAGCAGGCGCAGGTCGAACTTGTGGGCGTATTTGCCAACGAAAGGTGACATCAACACCGGCAGGATCCCGATGGGCGCAACCGCCAGGCCGGCCCAGGTGGCGGTATAACCCATCTGGGTCTGCAACCACTGCGGCAGGATCAGGTTGATGCCGAAGAATCCGGCATAACCGCCCACCAGCACGATCGTCCCGATGCGAAAGTTGCGATAGGCAAACAGCCGCAGGTTGACCACCGGATGGCGGTCGGTCATTTCCCAGATCACGAACACCGCCAGCGCAACGACCGAAATCAGCGCGCCGATGATGATGAAGTTCGACTCGAACCAATCCAGGTCGTTGCCCTTGTCGAGGATCACCTGCAACGCCCCGACACCGATGATCAGGGTGATCAACCCGACGTAATCCATCGGCTGGCGACTGGTGACCACCGGCCGCGCCTTGAGCTGCTGACGCACCACCAGCACCGCGAAAATCCCGATCGGCACGTTGATGAAGAAAATCCACGGCCAACTGTAACTGTCAGTGATCCAGCCGCCCAGGATCGGCCCGGCGATCGGCGCCACCACCGTGACCATCGCCAGCAAGGCCAAGGCCATGCCGCGCCTGGCTGGCGGGTACACGGCAATCAGCAAGGTCTGGGTCATCGGATACAGAGGCCCGGCCACCAGGCCCTGAACCACACGAAAACCGATCAGCTCGGGCATCGACGTGGAAATCCCGCAGAGGAACGAGGCCAGGACGAACAGCATCGTTGCCCACAAAAACAGTTTCACCTCGCCAAACCGGCGGCTCAGCCAACCGGTCAGCGGCAGCGCGATCGCATTGCTCACCGCAAACGAGGTAATGACCCAGGTGCCCTGCTCCGAACTGACGCCCAGGTTGCCGGAAATGGTCGGCAAGGCGACGTTGGCGATGGTCGTGTCGAGCACCTGCATGAACGTCGCCAGCGACAACCCGATGGTGCTGAGCAACAGGCTGGGCGGCGTGAAGGACGCGTTATTGCTCATTGCGAGAATCCTGAATCGGAGGTGATGAAATTTGTCTAGGCAAGACACAAACCCTGTGGGAGCGAGCCTGCTCGCGAAAGCGCTGTGTCAGTCACCATGGATGCAAGCTGGCCCGCCGCTTTCGCGAGCAGGCTCGCTCCCACAGGTCCGGTCCGTGCCGTCATTGACTAGCGCTGTGCGGTCTTGCTCGCCGCCGCGCTGTTCTCATGAATCAGCCGAGTGATCATCGCGTCGGCATCGGCCAGCTGGCGGGCGTAGACCTGGGTGCTGAACGAGGCTTTTTGCGGTGGCTGCTGGGCCAGTACCGGGCCGCTCTGGTCGTGGAGATTGACGTTGACCTGGGTCGACAGGCCGACCCGCAGCGGATGCCTGGCCAGCTCCTCGGCATTGATATGAATACGCACCGGCACCCGCTGGACGATCTTGATCCAGTTACCGGTGGCGTTCTGCGCTGGCAGCAAGGCAAACGCGCTGCCGGTGCCGGCGCCCAGGCTGTCCACCGTGCCGCTGTACTTCACGTCGCTGCCATAAAGGTCGGTCTCGATGTCCACCGGCTGGCCGATGCGCATGTCACGTAGCTGGGTTTCCTTGAAGTTGGCGTCGATCCACAACTGGTCCAGCGGGATCACCGCCATCAGCGCCGTGCCCGGCTGCACGCGTTGCCCGAGCTGAACGGTGCGCTTGGCGACGTAACCGGTCACCGGCGCAATCAAGGTGCTGCGGGCATTGCTCAGGTAAGCCTGGCGCAGTTGCGCGGCCGCCGCCTGCACGTCGGGATGGTTCGACACCACGGTGTCATCCACCAGCGCGCTGGTCGTCATGAGTTGTTGCCGGGCATTGGCCAGGGCGTTCTGCGCCGAGGTCAGATCGTCCCGGGCGTGGGACAGTTCTTCCTGGGAGATCGCCCCGCCGGCCGCCAGGTTCTTGCGTCGGTTGTAGTTTTCCCGAGCCTTCTGCACTTCCGCTTCCTGCGCATGCACCTGCGCTTTCATGCCGTCGACATTGCTGTACAAACCACGCACCTGGCGCACGGTATGGGCCAGGTTGGCCTGGGCACTTTGCAAGGCAACTTCGGCGTCGTTCGGGTCGAACTGCACCAGCACCTGGCCTTCGCGCACCAGGTCACCGTCATCGGCACCAATGCTCACCACGGTGCCGGTGACTTGCGGGGTGATTTCCACCACGTTGCCGTTCACGTAGGCATCGTCGGTGCTTTCGCTCCAGCGTCCATAAAGTTCATGCCAGGCCCAGACACCGACGCCGGCGAGAATGACGATCAGGGCCAGGGCCAGCAGCAACACCTTGCGCTTGCGCGGGTTGCCGCTGTCCTGTTGGGTTTCCTGGGTAGTTTCGGCAGTTGCCATGACAAGTACCTCGAATCAGTGAGTCGGCGCGGTGGCGGCCGGAGTGGCCGAAGCGATGGTTTGGGTATCGAAACCACCACCCAGGGCCTGCATCAGTTGGATCGACAGATCGATCTGCTCGGCATTGAGGGTCGCCAGTTGGCGTTGGGCCTGGAGCAATTGTTGCTCGATGCTCAACACGTCCAGGTAATTGCCGATGCCGGAACCGTAGCGCTGGACCACGGTGTCGTAGGAGTTCCGGGCGATATCCACCGCGTGTTGCTGGGCGCCGAGCTGCCGACCGATGTCGCGCAACTGGTTGATGGTGTCGCTGACATCGCCAAGGGCCGCGACCAGGCTCTTGTTATATTGCGCCACCGCCAGGTCGTAATCGGCGTCCCGGGCATCCAGGTCCGCCCGCAGGCGGCCGCCATCGAAGATCGGCAACGACACGGTCGGCGCCACGTTGAAGAAACGACTGGGCGCGCCGAACATCGCGTCACCCAGCAGCGATTGCACCCCCGCCGCCGCGCTCAGGTTGAGGTTGGGGTAGAAGTTGGTCTTGCCGGCCTCGATGTTCTTGCTCGCCGCCTCGACCCGCCACCGCGCCGCGACCAGGTCGGGACGGCGACCGAGCAACTCGGCCGGCAGATTCGACGGCAGGGCAACCGCGCTGGCCTGCAGCACGTTGGGCCGGGCGATGTCGTTGCCCCGGTCGGGACCTTTGCCCAGCAGCACCGCCAAGGCGATCTTTGCGCTTTGCAGGCGTTTTTCCGCGTCGATCAGCGTCGCATCGGCGCTGGCTTCGAGGCTTTCGGTCTGCTGGAACTGGTATTCGCTGTCGATCCCGGCACCGAGACGGCGTTTGCCCAGGTCGAGCATCTGCCGCGTGCGCTTGAGGTCTTCATTGGCCAGGTCATAAATGATGTGGGCCTGGCCCAGGTCGCTGTAGGCCCGGGCCACGTCGGCGGCGAGGGTCAGTTGCGCGGCCTGGCGATCGATCTCGGCGGCGCGGGCCTGGCCCAGGGCCGCTTCCCAGGCGGCACGTTGGCCGCCCCAGAGGTCGAAGTTGTAATTGAAATCCACGCTCAGCGAACGCAGGGTGCTATAGGCGCCGCCCTGCCCTTGCGGGTCCTGGTCACGGGCCAGGCGCGAACGGCTGACACTGCCGCTGGCGTCGAGGGTCGGCAGGCGCGCGGCATTCGCGGCATAGGCAGCGGCGCTGGCCTGGTGCACCCGGGCGCTGGCGATCTGCATGTCCGGGCTGTCGCGCAGCGCTTCACGGATCAGGCCGTCGAGTTGCGGGTCGCCAAGGCTTTTCCACCAGTCGTTTTTCGGCCACGCCGCGGGCGACAGTTTGACCCCGGTCAGCGATTGCCCAGCTTGCAGGCTCTTGGCCTCCAGGCTGACGCCCTCGGTCTTCAGGCCGCTGTAGCTGGCACAACCGGCGAGGCTCATGGCCAACAGCACCAGGCTCAGGCGGGTACGCAAGGTTTGATGTTTCATTTGGCCCCCAATCGCAGGACGGTGATGGGGTCACCGGCGGCGAGCAGTATTTTCTTGAGGATGTCTTCGAGGGTTTGCAGCTCCTCGCGGCTGATGGCGCCGGCCAGTTGATTCATGGCGTCGGCGCCGATGAACGGCAGGCGATCGGCGAGGGCCTGGCCGGCGTCGGTCAGCACCAGACGAACCTGGCGCCGATCCTGTGCCGAGCGCTGGCGAACCAGAAAGCCCTTCTGCTCCAGGCGGTCGAGCATGCGGGTCATCGAGCCGCTGTCCAGCGACAGGTACCGGCACAGCTCGACCGGCGTATCGATGCCGTGCTGGGCCATGATGATCAACACCTTGAACTGCGCGGCGGTGATGCCGACAGGCTCCATGTGGGTGTCGATGATCCGGTCCTTGAGCGCCGCGGCACGGCCAAGGAGCATGCCGAGATGGCAATTGTGGAATTCGTCCGGGGTGAAATGCTTCATCTGGATACCGTTAGCTGCCTAGGCAGTGAATGTATGTCGAGATGTTACTGCTTAGGCAGCAAATGTCAAACAAATAGTTAGTTAGCTATGCATAAACAACAGAAATGAGAAAACCATGTGGGAGCGAGCTTGCTCGCGATAGCGGTCTGTCAGCCTGCGAACAGGTTGAATGTGACACCGCTATCGCGAGCAAGCTCGCTCCCACAGGGGACTTGGGGGAAAATCAGAAATCGCGCTTGTAGAAGATATCCAGCGAGCTGGCGACGCCGCTGGCGGCTTCGAGGTAGACCTTCTTGCTCAGCTTGTAGCGCAGGGCAATGGTATTGGCCGGTTCGAACACTCCGACGCCGTAGCGCAGGCTGAGTTTTTCCGATAGGTTGCCGCTGGCGACCACGCTGGTTTCGTTGCCGCTGCCCTGGGTGTCGAGTTGGAAATCCTCGATTCCCAGGTTGTTGGCCAGGCTGGTGGTCACGCCGGAACTGCCCATCAAGCCCAGGCCCAGTGCAGCCTGGGCGAGCATGTTGTTGTCTTCGCCGGTGGTACTCAGCGGCCGGCCCAGCACCAGGTAGGACAATGCCTGCTCCTGGCTCATGGCCGGCTCCGAGAAGATTTGCGTGGTGGGTTGCTCGGCGCTGCCGCTCAAGCGGATGCCGGCAATCACATCGTCTGTCTGGCGGATCGCCTCGATGTCCAGGTACGGCTGATCGATAGGCCCGGCGAACAACAAGCGCGCCCGGCGCACCGTCAACCGCTGCCCATAGGCCCGATAGCGGCCGTCGTTGAGCCAGAGTTCGCCGCGAGTGTCCATATTATCGCCAATGTGCACCTGCCCCTGGACATTGGCGGTGAGCCCGAATCCCGAAAAGGCAAGCTTCTCCTGGCCGACGAGCACGTCGATGTCCATTGCCATGGCCATCGGTGCCTTGCCCTCTTCGGTCTGGTGGCCGACGATCACCGTGTCGTCCGAAACCTTGACGGTTGATGGCGGCAATTCGCGAATGGTGATCTCGCCCTTCGGCACCAGGACCTTGCCGGCAATCGCCAGCCGCTCGCCCTGCAGCGTGATTTTCAAGTCCGGCGCCACGTCCAGCACCGCGTAGGGTTCGACGGTCACCGGCAGTTGCGAGCCCTTGAGTGCCAGGTCCATGGTCAGCGCCTCGCCCCAGCCGATGTTCCCGGTCAGGCGGCCCTGCCCGCTCTTGCCACTCTTCCAATCGCCATCCAGACGCACCGTTTCACCGGCGATCATCGCCCGCAGTTGCAAGGCTTCGAGGCTGACCGGCAGTTCCGGGCCGGACACTTCGCCATCGCTGAGCACCAGGTTACCGTTGACCTGGGGCGCGAGCAGCCCGCCGGACAGCGTGCCACTGCCGTTCAAGTGACCCGTGAGGGTTTCCACCATCGGCACGAACGGACGGGCGACGGACAGGTCCAGGCCGTTCAGGCGGAACGAACCGCTCAGCGGCTTGCTCGCTGGCAACGGATTGATCCGCGCCTGGACCCTCAGTTCGCCGAGCCTGGCGCCGACGAAATTCAGATCGGTATCGATGCGCGTGGGTGTCAGGCGGCTGTCGAGCGTCAGGGTCTGGTAGGGGAAGTCCAGCCACTGTTCTTTATCCCGAATCCGCAACGTGCCGCCGCTGGCATCCACCAGCACCCGGCCATTCGGGCCGCTGGCCGGCAGGTCCAGTTGCAGGTCGGCGTTGAGCCGGCCTTGCCAGGCAAAATCCCTGGGCATCCACTGGGCCAGGCTTTCGATGGGGAATTGCTTGAGGTGATAGCGCAGCTTCGGCTCCGGCATCAGCCGTTGGTCTTCGCCGCACAGGCTGGCCGGGCCGGAGCGCCAGCAGTGGGCACCGAAGTTCAGCGTACCGTTGGCCAGCCGTTCCAGCTTCGCTGGCGCTTGCAGGCGCCAGTCCTGACCGCCGACCCGCAGGTCGCCACTGGCCAGGCGTCCACGCCAGTTGCCCTGATCCAGCGTACCATCAAGGGCCAGGCTGGATTTCAACTGGGGCCCTTGCAGGTCGACCTTCAGTTGCTGTTGCTTGATATCGCCCTGCCCGCTCAGCGTCAGGACGCCAAGGGAGGTTTCGCCGCTGCGGATACCGCTGGCCTTGAGATCGACTTTGCCCCGTTGCGCGCCGTCGAGCGTCGCGTCCAGGTTCAGGCTTTGCAGCTGATTGTCCTGAAACGCCAGTTGCGTGCCTTGCAAGTCGAGCTTGCCCTGGGGGGCCTTGAGCGTGCCGGCCACGTCGACACGCCCGCTGACCTGACCGCGCAACTGCGGCCAGAGCTGGGCCAGGCGCGCGAGCTTGATGTCGATCTGGCCGGTCAGCTGCTGTTGCAGGCTGCCCGTACCGTTGATGCGGTTGTCGCCGAGGCGGATATCCAGTGCGCCGAGGTTCCATTGCTCGCCGGCGCCGCTGGCCTTGGCCTGGAACAGCGCCGGCTGGCCGCGCAGCTTGCCCTTGAGGTCCACGTCCGCGTCGAGTTCCATGCGCTGGTTTTTCATCGAGCCTTTACTGCGCAACGGCCCGGCCAGCGTGCCGGGCAATTCGGCGAGCCAGTACGCCGGGTTGACCGATGACAGTTGCAGCGCGGTGTCCCAGGCGATGCCGTCGGCAAATTGCAGGTCCAGGTGTCCTTCGGCCTTGCCCTGCCCGGCGGCGAGCTTGAGTTCCGGCAAGTGGACTTGCGTCAGGTTGCCGCTGAACGGGCTGCCCAGGCTGAACGCCCCGGCGGGACCGTCCAGCGCCGCCTGGAAATTGCCCAGGTACTGGCCGTCGGTGTACGAGACTTCGCCATTAAAACTGCGCAGCGTGACTTGCGGCTCGTCGATCAGCGGATAAAGGCGATGCCAGGGGAAATCCAGCCAGGCGACTTTTGCTTCGGCGTTCAGCCCTTCACGCCAATCCAACTGCCCGGTGAGCTTGAGGGTCTGCTGGTTGCCGGCGTCGAGATCCAGCCCTGCGACTTGCGCGCCAGTGGCGTCCACCTGGCCTTGCAGCAGCAACGCCACCGGCCCCTTTTCGGCGGGCAGAGTCGCCTTGCCGAGCAGTTGATAGCCGTTCTTCAGGTCGCCTTCGCCGGTCAGTTCCAGTTGGTTGAGCAGCAGCGTGTCCGGCAGATCGGCGCTGGCCTTGAAGCCGTCGGCGGTGATGCGCACCTTGGCCGGCAGGTTATCCGCCAACGGTTGCAGTTCGCCCGTCAGGCGGCCTTGCAGATAACCACTGCTGTCGGCTGTGAGATTGAGGGTCTTGAGCAGGTTGCCAGCGACTTTCAGCTCCAGTGCCCAAGGCGTCGCGCCCGGCGCCGGCAGGGTCAGCTGACCCGTCGCATTCAGCGGCCAGTCGCCGTGCGGTTGCAGCAGGCCGGACAATTTCAGGCTCAGTTCGTCGCGCTGCAACTGCACCGAGTCGATCTGCAAACCCTCGGCGGTCCAGTGCGCCACCAGTTGCAGCCCCTTGAGCTGCTCACTGCCGTTGAACGACAGGCTGCCCACCTGCACATCGCCCAGTTCGATCGCCAACGGCAAGTCCAGGTCCGGCAGGCTGATCGGGCCGCTGCTCGGTTCATCGGCGGTGGCTGGCAACTGCACGGCGATGGTCTCGGTCTTGAGCTGTTCAATGCACAGGGTCATGCGCAGCAGGCACGACGGCGACCAGGCGACATTCGGCCTCTCCAGCGCCACCCGGCGGGTATCTTGCTGCCACAGCACCCGATCGGCGCTCCACTGCCCGCCCAGCCGCCCCTGGAAATTCTCCACGCTCAGGCCTGGCACCAGGCCGAGAGCCCAACGGCTACCAAAGGCCGTGCCCAACACCATGCTCAAGGCCAGGACAACCGTCAGCAGCAACCCGGCGAGCGCCAGGAGCGTTATTTTCAAACCGCGATTCACAACTCGGGCCCCATGGAAAAGTGCAGTCGAATGCCGCCGTCGTCGTCCATCGCATGGGCCAGGTCAAGGCGGATCGGGCCGACCGGCGAGACCCAGCGCACGCCGACGCCGACGCCGGTCTTGAGGCTTGGCAGCTCAAGGCTGTTGAAGGAGTTGCCCTGGTCGACGAAGGTCGCCACGCGCCATTTCTCCGCGACCGAATATTGATACTCGACGCTGGCGGCCACCATGTAGCGACCGCCGATGCGATCGCCCTCGGAGTTCTCCGGCGACAGGCTCTGGTAGTCGTAGCCACGCACGCTCTGGTCGCCACCGGCGAAAAAGCGCAGCGACGGCGGGATCGACTTGTAGCCGTTGGTGGCGCTGCCGCCCACCTGGGCCCGGGCCAACAGGCGATGCTTGTCGAACACCGTGGTCAGGCCCTTGACCATGGCCGTGCCATACAAAAGGTTGTTGTCCGAACCCAACCCTTCCTTGGCGACCTTGGTGTCGAATTGCAGGCGATAGCCGTTGTGCGGGTCGATGCGGTTGTCGCTGCGCAAGTACGAATAGCTGACGCCGGGCATGAGCAAGGTGCTCAGGCCCGAATCGTCGCCGAGGCGGTATTCCTCGCGCTGCCACTTGAGCGACACCACCCGCTGCCAGCCGCTGGGCAGCTTGCTGTGCCACTCGGGGCCCACGGTCAGCAGTTTACTGAGGGTGTCGGTGCCGGACAGTTCTTCATATTGATAGCCGCCGGCGTAGCGCATCTTGTCAGTCAGTGGCGGGTCGAGCGGCACGTCGTACCAGAGGCCGACGTTTTGCCGGGGCGCCGATATTTCCGCTTCCCAGCCATAGCTGTGGCCTTGGGGATTGACCCAGTGACGCGTCCAGTTGGCCTTGGCGCGCGGGCCGACGTCAGTGGAAAACCCCAGGCCCAGGCCCATGGTGCGCGGCTTGCGGGTGTCGAGCCTGACCGCCACCGGGATCACATTGTCGGTGGCCGCGGTGGGCGCCGCATCAACGCGCACGCCTTCGAAATAACCGCTCGACTGCAAGGCCTGGTTGAGTTCGGCAATCAATTCGGAGTCGTAGGGCGCGCCCGCCTTGAACGGCACCATGCGCTGCAGCAGGTCCTCGTCGAACGGCGTATCGCCCTCGAAACTGACCGGGCCCAAGGCATAACGCGGGCCGCTGTCGTAGATCAGCTCGATGTCGGCAATGCCGGCCGTGGGATCCACGCGCAACGTCTGGCTGAGAAACTTTCCGCTGAAAAAGCCATAACGCGAGGCCTGGTTCTGGATCGTCCGCTTGGCGTCTTCATAGCGTCCGTGATTGAGCACCGCACCCGGTTTGAGACCGGCGTTGTCCGGCACCCGGAAACTCTTCAGCGAGGCCGCCGGGCCGTCGATGCGGATCGTGACATTGCGCAGGTGCACCGGCTCGCCGGGGTCGATGGTCAGGATCAGGCGCGGGTCCTTGCCAGCCTTGACCTCGCTGTCGATCTGCGGCTGGTAATAGCCGAGCGCCTGGGCCGCCTTGCGCGCCTGCTCCTCGGCGCCGCGACTGAAACGCAGCAGTGCCTCTTCGTCACGCTCACCGAGGCCACCGATATAGCCCTCTACATTGGCCTTGAGCTCGTCATTGGACGGTTTGACCCGTACATCCAATACACTTTGTGCCAGCGCGGCGCAGCTGAGGGACAGCAAGAGCGCGCCACTGGTCATTCGTCCTGGGAAATTCATGGCGCGGATGCTATCACGAGCTTGGGAGCCTGATAGAGCCGGACGCTTCGCAAAAGTTCGTCCGATTATGCCGTCGCGCTGTGTAAAACCTGCGGGTTGGCGTGAAAGAACACATGCTCGCGGACCGGTCCTACCGCGATTTCGCCGATTTCCTCATAGCCCTGGCGTTTATAAAATTCCAGGTAGCGCGGGTTGCCGGTATCGAGCACGACGCCTTGGGAATGCTCGTCCACCGCACACCAGTTATGGACTGCCTCAAGCAACTGCTCACCGTAATGCTGGCCCTGGAACTGCGGATGAACCCCCAGCAGTGGCAGCACATGGACCGCGTCCGATGGCAGGCAGGCCAGCACCGCGGCGTGATACTCCAGATAACGCCGGGTGCAGCGAAACCCCGTGCTCAAGACCATGCGCAGGCGCCAGGCCCAGCTTTCGGTAATGCCCAGGCGCCGCTGCGGCGGGGCAATCAGGGCGATGCCGATCAGGCGGTCGTTGACCAACAGGCCGATGGCTGGCAGGTCCTGGAAGAAATGCTGCTTGACCAGTTCACGCACCGTCGCCCGCACCCGCTGTTCGTAACCGGGACGCTCGGATTCGAACAGGTAGCTGAAGGTCGGCTCATGGCGGTAGGCCTGGTACAGCAATGAACGCGCTTCGCGGGAATAGCCGCTGTCGAGCATGTGGATATCAGCGGTAATGGCGTCAGGCATGGTGGTGGATCTCCTGGGCGAGGCTCGGTGAGGCCCTGCTCTTATTGACTACGAACCCGTCAGGGCTGCGATCGTTCCTACATGCCAGAGGACATTAGCAGTGCATTTGTCCTACCGCCACGCTGGCTCCCTTCCGACATGTCAGCTAGCATCGCAGTTTTGCCAGGACAGCCGACCATGAAGATCGTCTCCTTCAACATCAACGGGCTGCGCGCCCGTCCCCATCAGTTGGCGGCACTGATCGACAAGCACCAGCCTGACGTCATCGGGTTGCAGGAAACCAAGGTTCACGACGAACAATTCCCCCTGGCCGAGGTGCAAGCCTTGGGTTATCACGTGCAGTACCACGGGCAGAAAGGCCATTACGGCGTCGCCCTGCTCTCGCGCCAGGCGCCGCTGACCCTGCACAAAGGTTTCGAGACTGACGACGAAGACGCCCAGCGGCGTTTCATCTGGGGCACCTTCGCCGATGCCAATGGCGTACCGGTGACCATCATGAACGGCTATTTCCCTCAAGGTGAAAGTCGCGACCATCCGACCAAGTTCCCGGCCAAGCAGCGCTTCTACAGCGATTTGCAGCAACTGCTGGAAACCCGCTTCAGCAACGACCAGCCGGTGGTGGTGATGGGCGATGTGAACATTTCCCCGGAAGACTGCGACATCGGCATCGGCCCGGACAACATGAAGCGCTGGCTCAAGACTGGCAAATGCAGCTTCCTGCCGGAAGAACGCGAATGGATGGCGCGCCTGAAGAATTGGGGTCTGGTGGACAGCTTCCGTCACCTGAACCCGGACGTCAGTGACCGCTTCAGCTGGTTCGACTACCGCAGCCGCGGTTTCGAGGACGAGCCCAAGCGCGGCCTGCGCATCGATTTGATCCTCGCGTCCCAAGGCCTGCTGCCACGGGTCAAGGATGCCGGCGTGGATTATGAATTGCGCGGCATGGAAAAACCCTCGGACCACGCGCCGATCTGGCTGGAACTGAGCTGAGTACCAGCCTTCCATTTCGTCCCCTGTGGGAGCGAGCTTGCTCGCGATAGCGGTTTCACTGTCACATCACCATCGACTGTGCCGCCGCCATCGCGAGCAAGCTCGCTCCCACCCGCTCCACTGAACCCGTCGCAACCCTGTCATCTTTCAGCAACCTGACTGACTTAATCTTCCGGCACCTCCCTGGTTCAAAAAGGTGCCGGCATGCAGCTGTGCGTTGTGTTTTTCATGAGCTTCTGGCTGCCGCTCATGGCATGGGCCGGCGCCTTGCCCGTTTCCGAACACGGCCCGGCCCTACGCATCCAGGGCTCCAACACCATCGGCGCGGCACTGGGGCCGGCCCTGGTCAAGGGTCTGATGCAAGGCCAGGGGCTGCTCAGGGTCAGCAGCGAAATAACCGGCCGGGACAATGAGCAACGGATCGTTGGCTGGACCGCCGAAGGCAAGCGCGTCCAGATCGACATCGCGGCCCACGGTTCCAGCACCGGATTCGCCGCCCTCAAGCAAGCCAGCGCTGATCTGGCAGCCTCTTCCCGACCGATCAAGGACGGGGAACTGAAGGACCTGTCGGCCCTCGGCGACTTGAAAAGTCCGATGGCCGAGCAGGTCATCGCCATCGACGGCCTGGCGATTATTCTGCATCCGCAAAACCCGTTGCGTCAGCTCGACACCGCGCAACTGGCGCGCATTTTCAGCGGTGAGGCAAAGACCTGGGAAGCGGTGGGCAGCGTCGGCGGGGCCATTCATTTATACGCGCGGGACGAACAGTCCGGCACCTACGATACCTTCAAGGAACTGGTACTCAACCGACAAGGAAAAAAGCTCGACCCTACGGCCCAGCGCTTCGAATCCAGTGAGCAATTGTCCGATGCGGTCAGCCAGGATCCGCAAGGCATCGGCTTCATCGGTTTGCCCTATGTACGTCAGGCAAAACCCCTGGCGCTCGTTGACGGCGCCTCGCAGCCCATGCTGCCGCTGAACAACCTGATCGCCACCGAGGATTATCCCCTGTCCCGACGCTTGTTCTTCTACTTGCCGCCAGCGCAAACCAACCCGTGGGCCGAAGCCCTGGTCGACTTCAGCCAAAGTGAACAAGGCCAGGCCATCGTCGCGGCCAACGGATTCATCGCCCAGACCATCCAGGCCATGTCCGTCACCCCCAACGCGCTGATGCCGGAGGGTTACCAGGCCTTGAGCCGCCATGCCCAGCGCCTGACCGTGAATTTCCGCTTCGAGGAAGGCAGCGCGAGCCTGGACAACAAGGCCCACCAAGACCTCGGCCGGGTACTCGACTATATAAGGCAACACGGAAAACTCGATCGGCGCGTGACCCTGGTGGGTTTTGGCGACCTCAAGGACGACCCGGCGCGAGCCGACCTGCTGTCGAAATTGCGCGCCATGGCGGTGCGGCGGGAACTGGTCAAATACGGCGTGACGTTGCGCGAGGTCCGCGGGTTCGGCGCGTTGATGCCGGTGGCAGCCAACAATGAAGACGAAGGCCGGGTGCGCAATCGGAGAGTGGAGGTTTGGGTTTATTGAACCCCTTGTGGCGAGGGAGCTTGCTCCCGCTGGACTGCGCAGCAGGCCCAGGTTTTTGTTTCAACACAAAATTCTTGGGGCCGCTTCGCGGCCCAGCGGGAGCAAGCTCCCTCTCCACGAAAAGCCCGGGGGTTTATTGGGTTGGCCTGCGTGTAGGACCGAACTCCCGCGTCTTGCGCCTTTGCCTACAACTACGCCAGAATCGGCCGGCTTGTGCGCCTTGGGGTTGGGCTTTACTGTGGCCTGGTCGTTGAAAAATCAGCGATCGGGTTTAGCGATCCGGCTCCAGACACAGAAGCTACAAGCCCAGTCTCGATTGCAGTTTTTTAAGTCTGCAATTTGCGTCATGGTGGCTGTGCGCGGGAGACCTTCTGGTCTACCCGGGGTTTCTGTGACCCGGATCGCTAACCTGCGTACAGCCGCCACCTTACTTGTTTAGCGATAGGTCGTGGCGGCTCAACCCGTTCACGGAGATTCACCATGTTCAAACCAACACCCAACCCACCGGACACCGATCCAGCCACCGCCGCTCCAAGAGAAACCGATCCTGGTCAACTCTTCACCGTCATCAACGGCATCGACACCGAATCCCTGCTCGCCAACCTCAGCGAAACCCTCGCCTCGGCCAACGCCATGGTCGGTTACCTGGCCTTCGACCTGGAAGACTCACGACGCCATATTGCCTTGGGCATCCAGCAACTGATCGAACTGGGCGCACTCCTGGCAAACCGCGCGCTGGACAACGTCGACCCACGCTAGCCGCTTCAACACATCCCCCTGTGGGAGCGAGCTTGCTCGCGATAGCGGTAGGTCAGTCAACATCTGACGGACAGACAGATCGCTATCGCGAGCAAGCTCGCTCCCACAGGGTTTCTAGGTGTTGATCCCCCCTTGTGTCAAAACAAAAGACCAGGCCTGCTGCGCAGTCCAGCGGGAGCAAGCTCCCTCGCCACGAAAAGCCTCGGGGTTTATTGGGGTGGCCTGCGTGTAGGACCGAACTCCCGCGTCTTGCGCCTTTGCCTACAACTACGCCAGAATCCGCCGGCTTGTGCGCCTTGGGGTTGGGCTTTACTGTTGTCTGGTCGTTGAAAAATCAGCGATCGGGTTTGGTAGCCCGGGCTTTCGGTGCATAGCGTCACCTCTTGTGAGTGCAATCATGCGCTTCGCTTTATGGTGGCCCTGCGCAGGGTCTCTTCGGAGACGCCGGCTTCCGATGCCCGGTCTACCAACCTTCGTATGGCCACCACCCTTCGTTTGGTAGCGAGAGGGTTACGGCTCCTTCAGACGCATCGGAGATTCATCATGTTCAAACCAACACCCAACCCACCGGACACCGATCCAGCCACCGCCGCTCCAAGAGAAACCGATCCTGGTCAACTCTTCACCGTCATCAACGGCATCGACACCGAATCCCTGCTCGCCAACCTCAGCGAAACCCTCGCCTCGGCCAACGCCATGGTCGGTTACCTGGCCTTCGACCTGGAAGATTCACGACGCCACATTGCCCTGGGCATCCAGCAACTGATCGAACTGGGCGCACTCCTGGCAAACCGCGCGCTGGACAACGTCGACCCACGCTAGCCAAGCACAACCCTGTCGTGGCGGGGGAGCTTGCTCCCGCTGGACTGCGCAGCAGGCCCAGGTTTTTTGTTTCAACACAAAATCCTTGGGGTCGCTTCGCGGCCCAGCGGGAGCAAGCTCCCTCGCCACGAAAAGCCCGGGGGTTTATTGGGTTGGCCTGCGTGTAGGACCGAACTCCCGCGTCTTGCGCCTTTGCCTACAACTACGCCAGAATCCGCCGGCTTGTGCGCCTTGGGGTTGGGCTTTACTGTTGCCAGGTCGTAGAAAAATCAGCGATCGGGTTTGGTAGCCCGGGTAAAACTAAGGCGCACAGCTCCGGCATATTTGTAATGGCGGCTGTGCGTGGGGCGCCCTCGTGGCGCGCCGGGTTTGCCTTGGTACCCGGTCTACCAACCTGCGTATAGCCGCCACCTGATGTTTGGTAGCAGAAGGGTTGCGGCTCCATTACCAAGGAGTTTCATCATGTTCAAAGCAACACCCAACCCACCGGACACCGATCCGGCCGCCGCCGATCCAAGAGAAACCGATCCCGGCCAGCTCTTCACCGTCATCAACGGCATCGACACCGAATCCCTGCTCGCCAACCTCAGCGAAACCCTCGCCTCGGCCAACGCCATGGTCGGTTACCTGGCCTTCGACCTGGAAGACTCACGACGCCATATTGCCTTGCCTTGGGCATCCAGCAACTGATCGAACTGGGCGCACTCCTGGCAAACCGCGCGCTGGACAACGTCGACCCGCGCTAGCCGCTTCAACACATCCCCCTGTGGGAGCGAGCTTGCTCGCGATAGCGGTAGGTCAGTCAACATCTGACGGACAGACAGCTCGCTCCCACAGGGTTTCAAGGTGTTGATCCACCCCGTTTAGAAACAAAAAAACCGGGCCTGCTTCGCGGCCCAGCGGGAGCAAGCTCCCTCGCCACGAAAAGCCTTTCTTCCGCGGGCTGCTACCGTGCCGCCAACTCCATGATCATTCGCGTCAGCAGATAAATCCTCGGCACCACGCTTTCGACCTCGGCATATTCCTCGGGCGTATGGATATTGCCGCCGACGATGCCAAAGCCGTCCAGCGTGGGTGTACCAACGCCGGCGGACAGGCTGGCGTCCGCCGCGCCGCCGCTGCCTTCCTCGGTCAGTTTGCGGCCCAGCTCGCCATAGATGCCCTGGGCCATGGCCATCAGCCGGTCCGACTCGGCGGTCTGTGGCATGGGCGGCAAGCCGCGCTGCAGGCTGGTGGTGACTTCGGTGTCGGCGATCAGCTTGTCCTTCGAGACCCGGGCCAGGTCTTTTTCGATGCGGTCGAATTCTTCCGGCACCGCTGCGCGCACATCGGCCTTGGCGCTGGCCTGGTCGGGAATCACGTTGGTCCGGTCACCGGCCTTGAGCACGGTGAAGTTGATGGTCGTCTTCTTTTCCGCGTCGCCCAGCTTGCCCAGTTGCAGTATCTGATGCGCCGCTTCCATTGCCGCGTTACGCCCCAGTTCCGGTGCGACGCCGGCGTGGGCCGCCTTGCCCTTGACCTCCACCAGCGCGGTTGCGCTGCCCTTGCGCCACACCACCAGGCCGTCGGCCGGGCGCCCTGGTTCAAGGTTGAGGGTCACGTCATGGGCCTTGGCGGTTTTCTTGATCAGGTCGGTGGCGACGTCCGAACCGGTCTCTTCGCTGGCATCGAGCAGGAACGTGATCTGCGCGTAATTCTTGAAATCCAGGTTCTTCAGCACCTTCAGCGCGTAGATGCCCGCGACGATGCCGCCCTTGTCATCCATCACCCCCGGCCCGTAGGCGCGGCCATCCTTGATATGGAACGGACGTTCGGCCGCCGAGCCTTCCTTGAACACCGTGTCCATATGGGCCATCAGCAGGATTTTCGCCTTGCCGGTGCCCTTGAAGGTCGCCAGGACATGGTGGGTGCCGTCCGAATTGGGCACCTTTTCAATGCTGGCGCCGAGCTTCTGCAACTCGTCGATCGCGATGTCGCCGACCTGGGTCAGCCCCGGCACATAGCCGGAACCGGAGTCAATGTTCACCAGGCGTTCAAGCAGTTTCAGCGCCTCGCCCTTGTACTGCTCGGCATCGGCCAGCACCTGTTGATGAGGTTGCGCCAGGGCCGCCGGAGCGAAGGCGCCAAGGGCCAGGCTCAGGCCGAGGCTGACGGCGAGACGGGAGCGACGAACGATAACGGTCATGAGTTCATCCTTGTTTCATCTGGAAAGCATCATCGGGAAGGTCAGCCAGCACCCTACCCGACAATGCGCCAAGGCTCTAGACCGCAGACGCCTCCAGCACCGGCCGGTGTCGCTGACAGACAACCCGGTTGCGTCCGCTGGTCTTGGCTTCATAGAGTACCTGGTCGGCGTCGTCGAGCCAGGCGGTCGCATCGGCATAATCCGCCGTGAAGGCCGCCAGGCCGATACTCAGGCTCACTTTCAGCGCCGGGTCACGTTCGTAGTCCTGCGCGGTGAAGCGTTCGCGTAGCCCCTCCATCGCCTGCACCGCGCTGAGCAGCGTCAGGTCCGGCAGGATCACCCCGAACTCGTCGCCGCCATAACGCCCGACGATGTCCGTGGCCCGCAGGTTCTGCCCCAGCAGCTTGCCGAGCTGACGCAGCACGACATCACCGGCGCCATGGCCGTAGGTGTCATTGATGGCTTTGAAGTGGTCGATATCGATCAGCGCGATCACGCCATGCCCTGCCCCGTCCGGTGACTGGCGTCGGCAGTGCTGGAATGCCTCGTTGAGCCGGTCCTTCCAGGCGCCATGGTTGAGCAGGCCGGTCAGGCTGTCGGTACGGCTCAGGGCCAGCAATTCGCGTTTCTGTCGGCCCAGGGTGTGCGCCTGGCGAAAGCAGATCCAGCCCAGCGCCAGCGGGTACAGGCACAGCAACGGCAAGCAGGCGTATAGCTGCGCCGGGCTGGTCATGGGCACGCTGGCAAAGGGGAACATGAATATCCCGACGGTGATACCGGCTACCTGGGCCACAGCCCCGACCAACAGGAAACGCAGGCCGCCGATGGCCACGTTGTTCATTGCCATCATCGCCAGCGTCACGGCGGTGGGCAGCGGGTTGAATTGCATCGCGGCGACCCAGAAGCCACCGAGGAAGGCGTCGATCACCAGGTTGCGGTGCTCGGCATGGTACGGCACCGTCGAACGACGGGCCCATTGGTAGGACACGTGCGGCCAGAGCAACCCGTTGAACAGCATGAAGCCCCAGACCCAGGGCGCCGGGTCGAGGGGATAGAGCGCGGCGCTCACGACCAGCAACCCCAGCGCCAGACCGAGGATTCGGGATGTGTAGAGCCTCCTGGCCAGCGACAATCCCTTTTTTCCCGCTTTATGCATAGAGGCCTCTGCACCACCGGTCTCCCGGGGCCGGGATAGGTTTTGGGCAGTCTATCAGGGCGAGGTCAAATAGCCACTATCGATGCAGGGGTATTTATTCCGACCGATCAGCGTGGTTCCCCGCGGATTTTGGCTATACATGAAAAAGGGAAATTCGTTGGTACAGGGTCTCGCCTTGTCCTGATATGGAGGCAACAACATGCTGGTGTTGTGGGTGGTCCTTGCGGTGTTCATCGCCTGGAGCTGGTTGACGTATCCGGGCATCGGCCATGTGCTGTATGACCTGGGCATGGCGCTGGAGGCGCGTCTCTACCGGCTGCACAAAATTACCGTGCCCATCAGCGAAATGACGGTGTCGACCTGGCAAGGCGGGCCCTATGAAGCGTCCGGCAGCGTGCTGATGCTGCATGGCTACAGCGCCGACAAGAACCTCTGGTTGCGCTTCGCCCGATATTTCGTCGGCGATTACCGGGTGGTGATTCCCGACCTGGCCGGCCATGGCGAAACCGGCTTCAAGGCCGGCGGCGGTTATGACATCCCGACCCAGGCGCGGCGAGTGATCGAATTGCTCGATGCCTGTGGCCTGGACAAGGTCCATGTGATCGGCAACTCGATGGGTGGTTACCTCGCAGCCTGGCTGGCGGCGACGTCGCCTGAGCGGGTATTGACCCTGGCGCTGATCGATCCGGCCGGTGTCACCGCCCCCGAACCCAGTGACATGGAACGCCACCTGGCCGCCGGTCACAACCCGTTCCTGGTTGATTCTCGAGCCGATTTCGCGCCGTTCTACGCCATGACCATGGCCTCGCCGCCCTGGCTGCCCAGCGTAGTGCTGGCGGCGCTGGCCGAGCGTTATGAACAGCGCCGGGAGGAATTGGCGGAGATCTTCGTCGATTTACGCGCCAGCCCACCCATGGAACCGCGCCTGGCCGACATCCGCGCCCCTTCGTTGCTACTCTGGGGGCGCAAGGACCGGTTGATCGACGTCAGCAGCGTACCGGTATGGAGCAAGGGCATCACCGACCTCAGGGTGGAAATCTGGGACGGGGTCGGGCATATGCCGATGGTTGAAAAACCGGGCAAGACTGCGGCGTTGTACCGGGATTTTTTGAAGGGGCTGGGGCAGTGAAAACAATAACAAGTACTCAAGTGAATCTACTCTGTGGGAGCGAGCTTGCTCGCGATAGCGCAGGCACATCCAGCATTGATGCAAGCTGACCCGCCGCCATCGCGAGCAAGCTCGCTCCCACAGGGGGTCCGCGCCGACTCAGAGGTATCTGACTGCCATGAACATCCTCTACGACGAGCAGCTCGACGGCCCGCTGCCGAAAGTGCCCAAGCAGGCCCTGCTCGACGCCATGCAGGCACGCATTCCGGACCTGGATATCCTGCACCGCGACGAAGACCTCAGGCCCTACGAATGCGATGGGCTGTCTGCCTACCGGACCACGCCATTGCTGGTCGTGCTGCCGCGGCGGGTCGAGCAGGTGCAGGCCTTGCTCACGCTGTGCCATGAACAGAATGTACCGGTGGTGGCCAGGGGCGCCGGGACCGGCCTGTCCGGTGGCGCCCTGCCCCTGCAAAGCGGCGTGTTGCTGGTGATGGCGCGCTTCAACCAGATCCTGCACATCGACCCCGACGCCCGCACCGCGCGCTTGCAGCCAGGGGTGCGCAACCTGGCGATTTCCCAGGCGGCGGCTCCGTTCGGGTTGTACTACGCGCCGGACCCTTCCTCGCAGATCGCTTGCTCCATCGGCGGCAACGTCGCGGAGAACGCCGGTGGCGTGCATTGCCTGAAATACGGCCTGACGGTGCACAACCTGCTGAAGCTGGAAATCCTCACCATCGAAGGCGAACGCCTGGTGCTGGGCAGCGAGGCCCTGGACTCGCCAGGCCTGGACCTGCTGGCGTTGTTCACCGGCTCCGAAGGCCTGCTGGGGATCATCACCGAAGTCACCGTCAAGCTGTTGCCTCGCCCCCAGGTTGCCAGGGTGCTGCTGGCCAGCTTTGATTCGGTGGACAAGGCCGGACGAGCGGTGGCCGAGATCATCGCAGCCGGGATCATCCCCGGCGGCCTGGAAATGATGGACAACCTGGCGATCCGCGCCGCCGAGGATTTCATCCACGCAGGCTATCCGGTCGACGCCGAAGCGATCCTGCTGTGCGAGCTCGATGGCGTCGAGGCCGATGTCCACGATGACTGCGAACGGGTCCGCCAAGTGCTGCAACGGGCCGGCGCCACCGAGGTGCGCCTGGCCCGGGACGAGGCCGAACGCCTGCGGTTCTGGGCCGGACGCAAGAATGCGTTTCCGGCGGTAGGCCGCCTGGCGCCGGACTATTACTGCATGGACGGGACCATCCCCCGGCGGGCATTGCCCGAGGTCCTGCAGCGCATCGCCAGCCTGGGCAGCGAACACGGCCTGCGGGTCGCCAACGTGTTCCATGCCGGCGACGGCAACATGCACCCGCTGATCCTGTTCGACGCCAACCAGCCGGGCGAGCTGGAGCGCGCCGAAACCCTGGGTGGGAAGATCCTCGAACTGTGCGTCCAGGTGGGCGGCAGCATCACCGGTGAACACGGCGTCGGCCGGGAGAAAATCAACCAGATGTGCACGCAGTTCAACAGCGACGAGCTGCTGCTGTTCCACGCGGTGAAAGCCGCATTCGATCCGCTTGGCCTGCTCAACCCCGGCAAGAACATACCGACCCTGAACCGCTGCGCTGAATTCGGCGCGATGCATATCCATGGCGGGCAGTTGCCGTTTCCTGAACTGGAGCGATTCTGATGACCGCGCAAGTCGACCGCGACGCCAGCGAGCTGCTGCTGGAGCAGGTCAACCGCGCCCGCGCGAGCGATACGCCGCTGCGCATCCAGGGCTCCAACAGCAAGGCTTTCCTGGGACGCCAAGTGGCCGGCGAGGTGCTGGACACCCGTGCGCATCGCGGGATCGTTGACTACGACCCCACGGAGCTGGTCATCACCGCCCGCGCCGGCACCCCGCTGCGGGAGCTGTTGGCCGCGCTGGACGCCGCCGGGCAGCGGCTGCCCTGCGAGCCGCCGGCGTTCGGCGCGGACGCCACGGTGGGCGGCATGGTCGCCGCCGGATTGTCGGGGCCGCGCCGTCCGTGGGCCGGCTCGGTGCGCGACTATGTGCTCGGCACGCGGATGATCAGCGGCCATGGCCACCTGTTGCGCTTTGGCGGCGAGGTGATGAAAAACGTCGCCGGCTACGACCTGTCGCGCCTGCTGGCCGGCAGTTTCGGTTGCCTGGGGGTGATCACTGAAGTGTCCTTGAAAGTGCTGCCCAAGCCCCGCCACGGCTTGAGCATCCGCCTGGAAATGGACAGCCGCGAAGCCCTGGAAAAACTCGCCGAATGGGGCCGACAACCCTTGCCCATCAGCGCAGCCAGCCACGACGGCGATTGTCTGCGCCTGCGCCTGGAAGGCGGCGAGGGTTCGGTCAGCGCGGCCCATCAGCGCCTGGGCGGCGAAGCCATCGACGATCAATACTGGACCGAGCTGAATGAACATCGCCTGCCATTCTTCGCTGAAGACCTGCCGCTGTGGCGCCTGTCGCTGCCCAACGCTACCGGCCCGCTCGACTTGCCCGGTGCGCAACTGGTCGATTGGGCGGGCGCGCAGCGCTGGCTGAAAACCGACGCCGATACGGTCCAGGCCCTGGCGCGGGAATGGGGCGGCCATGCCGTCTGCTATTGTCCTGGCGCAACCGCAACGCCGTTCCAACCGTTGGCCCCGGCGCTGCTGCGCTACCACCGTCAACTCAAGGCGAAGCTTGATCCCCAGGGCCTGTTCAATCCTGGCCGAATGTACGCGGAGTTCTAGATGCAGACCCGGTTCAGTGAAAAAAGCCAACGCCTGCCTCGCGCCGAAGAGGCCGAACGGATCCTGCGCAGTTGCGTGCATTGCGGCTTCTGCAACGCCACCTGCCCCACTTACCAGTTGCTCGGCGATGAACTGGACGGCCCGCGCGGACGCCTCTACCTGATCAAGCAGGTGCTCGAAGGCCAGCCGCCAACCGCCAGCACCCAACTGCACCTGGATCGTTGCCTGTCGTGCCGCAACTGCGAAACCACCTGCCCGTCCGGCGTCGATTATCACAACCTGCTGGACATCGGCCGAGCCGTGGTCGACGCGGCCGTACCCCGCCCCGCCGGCCAACGGGCCCTGCGTCTCGGCTTGCGGGGCCTGGCTGCGAGTCCCGAACGATTCAAGAATCTGCTGCGCCTGGGAACGCTATTCCGCCCGCTGCTGCCGGCGAACCTGGAGGCCAAGTTGCCACGGTCGGCGGCGTCCCCCGGCACGCGCCCGGCCGTGCGGCACTCGCGCCGCGTGCTGATGCTCGAAGGCTGCGTGCAGCCGGGCCTGTCGCCGAACACCAACGCGGCCGCCGCCCGGGTGCTGGACCGGCTCGGCATCAGCGTCGTTGCCAGCTCTGATGCCGGCTGTTGCGGCGCGCTGGATTATCATCTCGACGCTCAACCCACCGGGCTGGACCGCGCCCGGCGCAACATCGATGCCTGGTGGCCGCACTTGCAAGACGGCGCCGAGGCGATCGTCCAGACCGCCAGCGGCTGCGGCGCGTTTATCAAGGACTACGGACATCTGTTGGAGCACGACCCGGTGTATGCCGCCAAGGCGAAACACGTCAGCGAACACGCGCTGGACCTGGTGCAGGTACTCGGCAACGAACCGCTGGAAGAAATTTGCGCCGCCAGGGATCAACGCATCGCCGTCCATTGCCCCTGCACCTTGCAACACGCGCAGAAACTCGGTGGCGCCGTCGAAGCCCTGCTCACACGGCTGGGCTTCAACCTCACCGAGGTGCCCGACGGCCACCTGTGCTGCGGCTCGGCCGGGACCTATTCGCTGACCCAGCCGGCGCTGGCGCGACAATTGCGGGACAACCGTCTCAACGCGCTGGAAAGCGGCCGACCGGAGCTGATCGTCACCGCCAATGTCGGCTGCCAGAGCCACCTCGACGGTGCTGGTCGCACGCCCGTGCGGCACTGGATCGAGCTGGTGGATCAGTCCCTGGCAGAATGAAGTCGTGAAGATTCTTCGTTTGCCGGCACTGGCGAAGGCTGCGATCTTTTGTCCATCTTTCCCACAGCCCTCGCCAGGAACTCCCACGATGAGCTTCGTCAGCCCCGACCTGATCCGCCAACGCTTCTCAAGGGCGATGTCCGACATGTACCGCGACGAAGTACCGCTGTACGGCGCGTTGATGAACCTGGTGGAGCAAACCAACGCCCGGGTGTTGGGCAACGATCCGCAACTGGCCGAACACCTGCGCAGCACCGGCGAACTGCAGCGCCTGGACCTGGAACGGCATGGCGCGATCCGCGTCGGCACCGCCGCCGAGCTGGCGATGCTGGGTCGGCTGTTCGCGGTCATGGGCATGCAGCCGGTGGGCTATTACGACCTCACAACGGCCGGGGTGCCGGTGCATTCCACGGCGTTTCGCGCCGTGCATGAGGCCGCACTGCAGGTCAGCCCCTTCCGCGTGTTCACGTCGCTGTTGCGCCTGGAACTGATTGAAAACGCCGAGCTTCGGGCCTTTGCCGAATCGGTGCTGGGCAAACGGCAGATCTTTACCCCCGGCGCCCTTGAACTCATCGAGTTGGCCGAACGTCAGGGCGGCCTGACCGAGCCCCAGGCCGAGGAATTCGTGCTGCAAGCGCTGGAAACCTTTCGCTGGCACCACAGCGCCACCGTCACCGCCGAACAATACCGTCAACTGAGCGCCCAGCATCGGCTGATTGCCGACGTGGTGGCGTTCAAGGGCCCGCATATCAATCACCTGACGCCGCGCACCCTGGACATCGACATTGTCCAGGCCCAGATGCCGGTGCATGGCATCACGCCCAAGGCCGTGATCGAAGGCCCGCCCCGTCGCCAGTGCCCCATCCTGCTGCGCCAGACCAGTTTCAAGGCGCTCGATGAACCCGTCGCGTTTACCGACCAACCAGAATCCCAAGGCAGCCACAGCGCCCGGTTTGGTGAAATCGAGCAACGCGGCGCGGCGCTTACGCCCAAGGGCCGGGCGCTCTACGATCAACTGCTGAACGCGGCGCGGGACGCCCTGGGCGCGTTTCCCAACGAAGCCAATGCCGAACGCTACAACGCGCTGATGGCTGAACACTTCGCCGAATTCCCTGACACCCTCGACGAGCTGCGCCGACAAGCGCTGGCGTACTTTCGCTATTTCGTGACGCCAGCGGGGCTGACCGCCAAGGGCGCGATTGAACGGTCGAGCTCGCTGGAGCACTTGCTTGAGCAGCAATACCTGCGCGCCGAACCCTTGGTGTACGAAGACTTCCTCCCGGTCAGCGCCGCCGGCATCTTCCAGTCGAACCTGGGCGATGCCGCGCAGAATCACTACGCCGGACAGTCCAATCGGCATGCCTTCGAAACGGCGCTGGGGCGACCGACCATTGATGAACTGGGGCTGTATGCCGAGACGCAGCAGCGCTCCGTCGATGAATGTCTACACACGCTGGGGCTCTGAAAAACAGCGCAGGAAGGAGAAGCAGCAAGTTGCGCAAGTCCGACAGCAGCATCCGCTCGACTTACGCGCCTTGCTCCCGGCAACACGGCGCCTCGGGCGTGGGCAAATCAATGCGACGCAGCGTGCAGCCGTTTGCATGATTTGCCGGGCGCGCAACCCGACGCCGGCTCAAAAAATAAGTTAACACCTTGATCTGGCTGTATTTTCTGGCCGATGGCACGGCTCTTGATAACGCTCAGACCGCCTCAGGACGATTCGCGTCCCGGGGCTTCTCAGTTTATCCAGGAAGGAGAGCATCCATTGGCTACCCCCGCTTACATGTCCGTCACCGGTGAAAAACAAGGCCTGATCACTGCCGGTGCGTTCACCGCCGACTCGGTTGGCAATACCTATCAGGAGGGTCATGAAGACCAGGTCATGGTGCAGGGCTTCGAGCATCAGGTGAACATCCCCCGCGACCCTCAATCGGGCCAGCCAACTGGCCAGCGCGTGCACAAACCGCTGGTCATCACCAAAGTCTTCGATAAGGCTTCGCCCCTGCTGCTGGCAGCCCTGACCAGCGGCGAACGCCTGACGAAGGTCGAAATCCAGTGGTACCGCACATCAGCTGCAGGCACCCAGGAGCACTACTACACCACCACCCTGGAGGACGCGATCATTGTCGACATGAAAGACTACATGCTCAATTGCCAGGACCCGGGCAACAGCCACTTCACCCATCTGGAGGACGTTCATTTCAGCTATCGGAAAATCACCTGGACTCACGAAGTCAGCGGCACTTCGGGCTCGGATGACTGGCGCACCCCGGTAGCCGGCTGAGTCATGCAGGTGTTCGCCCAGTGTGACGGCCTCGGCATTCCATGCACTGGTAAAGAGCCTGGCACTGGGCGAACGAAAACAATGATAGTGGAGCTTGCCGGGTCTGTCCGTGAGGCCCGCTTAAATAATTATTCACCTGGCGTGGCGAGGGAGTTTGTTTCTCGCCACCAGGGATTCAATCGCGCCGTGCGGTTTTTTGCGCATCGGTTTCCTGCGCCTCGGCATTGCCTTGCTGTTCTCGCTTGGCCGGGTCGTTCGGCCGTAGCGCGTCGTTGTCTCGCTCCACTTCGCCGGGCAGAGCCGGCTCGTCGGGGTTGTGTTGGGTCTGATCGGGACCGGGCTTCATGGTGGACTCCTTGGGTGGTGCCAGTGGCTGGCGTTTGGTTGATGGTGGCGAGGGTTGTCATCCAGAACCGGGTTGTCTTCTTCGCGAGCAGGCTCGCTCCCACACTGAAATGCATTTTCTGTGGCAGAGCCTGCTCGCGCTTCTGTGGGAGCGAGCCTGCTCGCGAAGGCGGCCCTCGAAGAATCAGGCGTCAGGATCGGCCACTTCCTCCGCCACATTCGCATCCGGCGAGCGCTGGTGCAGTTCCTCCGCCTTGGTCTTCAGCTCCTGCCAGCGGTCCAGGTCAATGGCTCCCTGGCCAAACAGGTCGTCGGCCAGCCGCATCAGCTCGGTGAAATGAGCGTCGGGCGACTGCTGGAAGTAGGCCTTGTCGTCGAACAGCCGCTGCCAGTCGGGCAGCGACGGAGGTTTGAGGTCATCGCTCATGAGGGGCTCCCGCGAGGCATTCATAAAGTATGAGAGGCGACGAATGTCGGGAGTTCCGGTGATTGTCAGTAGCCGGTCATTTCCAGGTAACCGATGCCGCCACGATTGCCGCTCAGTTGCACCGGCCCTTCCCAATAGGGAATACGCAGGTTCATCCAGGCATCGGGGTTCAGCGCCCGAGTGGTGATCTCGAGCTGCCTGGCGGGAATCCTGATCGACCAGCGCACCGGCATCGAGCGTCCCGCGACCTCGGCGGTGTCCAGCGGTTCGAGGCTGATTTCGCTGGCGCCCAGAGTCGTTGCCTGGCCCTGGGCGTCGATCCAGGTGCCGGTGAGGTACGGTGCGCCCTTCCTGTGCCGCATGCGGTAGAGCATGACGTGTTCGCCATTATCCAGATGCAGGGAAAACCAGTCCCATCCGGTCTGGTTTTCGGTCAGGGGCTGGCTGCTCCATTCACGGTCGAGCCAGGCCGGACCACTGACCTGATAGCGCTGGCCATCGATTTCCAGCTGACCGTTGGCCTGGAAGAAGGGTTGGCTGTAGTAATACGACGCCTGGCCCTGCGCGGATTTCTGGCTGAAACCCTGGTCGCCTTGCAGGACCAAGGGGCGTGTCGAGGTGAGCTGCAGCTCATAGCCGAAACGTGCATCCCGCGCCTTGAGCTGCATCGCCGCCAGGGGATCGGTGCCCGCGCTTCGGGTGGTCAATTGCCAATCGTCGATCCAGGCATCGAACGGGGTCGTGCGCACTCCGGCCTGCCCCACTCCGCCGCGGGCATAACGTTCGGCGGCGTGATGGACGGTCGCGGAAGTGACCGCGGCGTGGCCGAGCCAGATAGTCTGGTTACGCCAGCCGCTGGCCTGGGGCGCGGCATCCTGGCTGCTGCGGAACAGCGTCCACTGCACACCGAAATCCCGGCCTTCGGCGTCCTTGAGATTGGCGGTGATGTACCACCACTCGATCCGAAACCCGTCATGGACACCATGATCGGCCGGAAAACTGAATACGCGCCCGGGCACCACAGGCGTAAATGCAACGGCCTGGTTGCCGAGGCCGGCGAAACCTTTTTCCGGCGCCGACGAGTCGTCGCAGCCGCCGAGCAAGGCCAGCAGCATCAGGCCGATTCTAATTTTCATGGGCGAAGGTCCTGAGCAGATCCGCCGGTTGCGTGCGGTACAGCGCGTACAGCGGCCACGCCGACGCCAGCAGCGTGGCGAACATTGCCAAGCCCAGCAACTGCGCCAATTGCAGCGGGAATACCCGCAACGGCAGGCGCCAGCCAAAAGCCTGCACGTTGATCACGGCGTCCAGGCACCAGGCCAGGGCGATGCCCAGCGGCACGGCCAGCATCAGGGTCAGCAGCGCCAGCAGCCAGGTCTGGCCGAGGTTGAGCAGCATCAGTTGCCGACGCGTTACCCCCACCGCCCATAACGGCGCCAACTGACCGAGACGGCTCTGGCTCTGGGTCAGCAGGCTGATGAACAACGCCACCCCGGCGACCGCCAGGGTCAGGCTGTTCAGCGCCGCCGTGGCGGCAAAGGTGCGTTCGAATACCTGGGTCGACCAACCCTTGAGGCGAGCCTGGTCGACGATGTGACTGTCGTCCAGGCTGAACCGGCTTTGCAACGCCGCCAGCAATGGCCCGATGGCGGCCGGCTCGATGCGCAGGTTGAAGCGATTCGGCGTCAATTGCGGCCAGTGCGCCAGCAGGTGATCGGCGTTGATCAGCACATGCCCCTTGGGATTACCGTAATCGGCATAAATCCCGACAACCCGCGGCGTCCACGGCCCTTGTGGGGTCGGCAGGGTCAACCGGTCGCCAACATTCACTTTCAGGCGCCGGGCCAGTTGTTCGCTGAGCATCAGCGTGTCGGCGCCGGCCAGTTGGTCCCAGGCCTGGTCACCGGCCGACTCCAGCAAGGGCCAGTGCAGGCGATAGGAAGGGTGATCGACGATGCCGTAGATATCCGTCGGCCAGCCTTGCAGAGGGACCGATACCTGCCAGTTCGGCAGCACGGCGCTGATACTCGGTTGTTGCTTGAGCCATTCGTACAATTTACCTGCCTGGGCCGGGGTCTGTGGGTTGATGTACAGCTCGGCGGTGAGCCGCTGTTCGAGCCAGTCGCTGAAGGTCTGGCGGAAACCGGCGGTCATGCTGCCAGCGCCGATATTCGCCGCCAGCGCCAGCAACAACGCCATCAGCGCCAGGCTCAACGTCGGTAACTGCTGGCGGCAATCGGCGAGGAACCATTGGCCGAGCACGGAACGGTTGCCGCGCAACAACCGGTTCAACACAGCGTTGAGCAGCACCGGTAGCGCCAGCGCCGCGCCCAGCAACAACGCAGTCATCAGGACAAAACCGCTCGCCAGGCTGTCGCCCCAGACCAGCGCCGCCACCGCGATCAGCGCGGCCATCAGTGCCACCCCGCCCTGGCGCCGCAACCACCGCGCGTGTGCCTGGTGCCAGGCCTGGGGATTGGCCAACGCCAGCAAGGGCAGGCGCGCCGCCCGCAACAGGCTTTGGCCCCCGGCCAGCAACGCACCGAGCAGGCCCAGGCCCACGCCGCCGAGCCACCACCAAAGGCTGAGGTGCAATTGCCCGGGCACTTCGGCGCCGTACAGACCGCGCAGGCTCGCCGCGACATCAGGCAATAGCAGGCTCGCCAGCCAGTAACCGCTGAGCACCCCGGCAACCCCGCCGAGCAAGGCCAGCGCGCCCAACTCCAGCGCCAGGCTGGCGACCAGTACCCGCGCACTGACGCCACAGGCGCGCAAGGTTCGCAGCAGGCTGCGCCGTTGTTCCAGCGCCAGGCCGATGGCCGCATGAACGATGAACAGTCCCACCACGAATGACAGGAACCCGAGTGCGTCGAGGTTTAAATGAAAGCTCTCGGTCAGGCGCGTCAAGTTGTTCTCCTCGTCCGCGCGCTTGAATTGCAACAGGCCGTTGAATGCCTCGGGCAAGGGCGCGGTGAACGTGGCCGGTAACAACATTCGCGAGACCTGCTCCGGCAATCCCAGGAGCTGCTGGGCGAAACCGATGTCCATCAACAGCATGCCTGGCGCCATGTCCGGCTGTACGTGCAGCGGCGGCAAGGCCTGGCCGTCGGCGCTGCGGGGCCGGTCGCCCACCTTCAGCCCGAGGGCCTGCAACGTCTGCGGGGCGATCCAGGTACGACCGGGCCCGGTGAAGAAGTCCACCACCTCGGCAATCTCCCGCGCTTGCCCCGCCACGGCCGAACCCGGCGGCAGCGACACCGGGTCGATGCCCATCAATTGCAGGCGCTGGTCTTCATGCCCCGCAAGCGTCAGCCGACCCTGCAACACCGGCGATACGGGCCAACCCTGACGCCGCAGGTCGACAAACCATTGCTGTGGGAACGAGCCCCCGCCGGGAGCGCTGAGGCTGGCCTGGGGTTCGCCGCCGATCAGCTGGCTGGCCCGGGCGTAGCTGTCCCGGGCCTGGCTGTTCAAGGCCTGCACGCCAGTGAGCAGGCTGGTGGCCAGCCAAAGCCCGGTCAACACACTGAAAAATTGCACTGGGTGCCGACGCCAGTGACTGAGCAGGGCCTTGAGGGTCTGGCGAAAGATCATCACGCCGGGCCCGCTTGGGCCAGGCGCCCGCCTTGCAATACCACGCGATGCGCCAGGCGCGCCGCCACCCGCTGGCTGTGGGTAACCATCAACAGACTGGTCGGGCTGCCATCGAGCAATTCCAGGAGCAGTTTCAGCACCTCGTCGCTGGTGGCTTCGTCGAGGCTGCCGGTGGGCTCATCGGCCAGCAACAACGGCGGCCGTGAAGCCAGCGCCCTGCCCAGGGCTACCCGTTGTTGTTGACCACCGGAAAGCTGCTCGGGATAACGCCGCAACAGCTCCGACAACCCGAGCCGCTGCACCAGATGCGCTTGCCACGTAGCGTCGAAACGACCGCACAGGCGCGCCTGGAACGCAAGATTGTCTTCCACCGCAAGGCTGCTGATGAGGTTGAACTGCTGGAACACCAGGCCGATCTCGGTGCGCCGCCAATTCGCCAACTGGCTTTCGCTCATGTCTTCGAGCCGGTGCCCCGCGCTGTGGATGCTGCCCCGATCAACCTTGTCGAGGCCAGCGACCAGATGCAGCAAGGTACTCTTGCCGCTGCCGGATTCCCCCATCAGCGCCAGGCTGCTGCCGGGAGGCAGCGTCAAGTCGATACCTTGCAGCACCGCCAGGGGGCCTTGGGGCGTGGTGTAGCTTTTGAAGACGTTTCGGACCTCAAGCATGGGCAACTCGGCTGATCGACAAGGGCATCAGGATAGCGGAGGTTGCGCTGTGCGCAGAGTTCCAAAAACATGTGATGCGGGCTTGTTTGTAATAGCGGCAAGCCAAGGGGAATTGCAAGCTGACCGGACGCCATCGCGAGCAAGCTCGCTCCCACAGGGTTAGTCCAGTGAATCCCAGAATCTGACTCAACACAAATCAAATGTGGGAGCGAGCTTGCTCGCGATAGCGATGCACCAGTCGCCACCAAAGCCACTGATGCAGCGCCCCCGAGGATTCAGGTTTCCCACCCGCCAGTTCAGTGCCCCACCGCCATCTCACCCTGAACCGGTTTCGGCGTAACAATATTGTCCAGGTCAATATGCTTCCACGCCGGCTTGGCCCCCAGTCGCGCGTTAAAACGGTAGTTGAAGGTGAAGTCATCTTCGGTCGGCTGGTCGAGGGATTTTCCATACAGGGCCGTGACGCCGGCCGACTCGTAGCCCATCAACCGCAGCAACGTCGGGAAGATGTTGTAGTGGCTGGAGCGGTCCTTGTTCTGCGCCCAGGCGCTGCGCCAATCGAGGGTCTGCAACCGGCTTCCCTGGATCACCAGCAACGGCACCAGCCCTTCTTCTTCCACCGGATCCCCGCCGCAATGGGTGTTGAGGCCGGGGTTGCCGCGCTCGTGCAGGTCCTGGCCATGGTCGGAGGTGTAGATCAGCACCGCATTGTCGAGATTGCCCTCTCGGAACAGGCGTTGGAAAAATTCGCCGACGTTCCACAGCAAGGTGTTCTGGTAAGCATTGCGATACAGCACCCAATCATTCGCTTCGCCACTGAAGCCGTCGCGCCGGCCGGTGTCGGCCACCTCCTCGAACTGCCCTCGCGGCAAGGCCGGACGGTAGGTCATGAAAGCATCGGGGTATTTGTCGTGGACCGGGAAATGCGCGCCGACTTTGTTGACCACCACCAGCTCGGCCCGGTCGTTGCCCATCAGCTCGATCAGTTTCGCCGCAGCCGCCATGTCACGGTCGCGTACACGGACCTGGTCGAACTGGACAAATTCGTCGATGTCCTGTTGTTCCAGCTCGGTCATCAGGTTCTGCCGCTTGCCGCCGGTGTTCTGGCCGTCGATATAGACGGTGCGCAACCCGGCGTTGCGGGCGTACTGCCAGATCGACGGCTGGGTGCTGTTGATGCGCATGTAGTCGCCACGTGTGCCGCCATACCGCAAGGTAACGTTGGTGTCCACGCTGCAATTGGCGATCGAGGCGGCGTAGCCGTAATTGAGGATTTCCACGCCGGGAGGGGGCGTCTTGAGGCCGGTGGCGACGCCGGACGGCGTGTTGATATCAAGATAATTCCCGCCAATGCTTTCGTCGATGATCAGCACGATATCGTGCCCGATTGCCGCTGTTTGCCGCACGAGTCTGACTGGCGCCCGTGGGCCCACGGTGTTGTGCACGGCTTCATAGATGAACAGGTTCAGATAGGCCAGCGGCGTGTACATGATCGGCAAACCGCGCGCGCCCTCGCCTGCCCGTACGAACAGCACGCCACTGAGCAGCAGCACGCCGATCAGTGGCGCAGTGATCGCGACGTAGCCGGGCAACGGCAGACGCCGCCGGGGCTTCAGGCCGATCCCCAGCAGCAGCAACAAGCCTCCCGCAACCGCACTGATGATCACATCGCGGTACTGATAAGCCGCCTCCTGGATGAACCCGCCGGAATAGACCATCGACACGAACTGGCTGTAGGTCAGGTAGCTGTCGGTTACGCGCGTGTAGACCTCGAAGAACACCGCCGAGGCAAACATCGCCAGGGCAAACAGATGCCGCACCAATGCCTGGCGAATGTACGCGGTCATCCACAGAGCCAGCACCAGCGCAACGAACATCGCGCCGAACAGCAGCGTTGCCAAGCCAAAACCCAGCGCCGCAAGACGGTCGAGGTAATAGTCATGCGCCCTGAGCAGGTACAGCAGCAGTAGCAGTTCCTTGAGGTATCGCGCCATGTTTTTCCCAGCGTTACGAGGAGGTTGAAAACGGCTTGGTTTCTGCACACTAGCAGCGGGTTTGCAAAGCGCAAGAAAGTCGATCAACGGCTACAGCGTCAAAAAAAAGTTAGCTCAAAAATGACACCTAATAACCGCTAAAAATATAAAAATCTATGGATGGATACCGTTCATCGGCTACTCAAACCCCTTTAAAGCCCTTTAAAAACGGCACTTTTCTAATTCGGTCAAGGACTTGATATCAAAAAGCCCTACTCTTTCGAGTTTGCCAACAGTGACAACTGTCATTTTGCTGACACGCTTTTCTGAGGCTGCGCTATACCCCTCTAAACAGTTTCATCCGAGTTACATCAACGGGTCTGCGAGGCGCGCCAAGAATGGACGTGAGCGTATTTGGAACGGGGTACGTTGGGCTGATTCAAGCGGCGGCGCTGGCAGACGTCGGACATCGCGTCCTGTGTGTCGATATCGATCCGAACAAGATCCGGCAACTGCAACAGGCGGTACCGCCCATCAGCGAGCCGGGACTGTCCGGGTTGCTCGAAGACAACATCAAGGCCGGGCGCCTGTCGTTCAGTTGCCAGGCCAGTGATGCGGTCAACCATGGCGAGCTGATCTTCATCGCCGTGGGCACGCCCGCCGATGAAGATGGCTCGGCGGACCTCAGCCATGTCCTGGCCGTGACCCGGCAGATCGCCGACTTCATGGACAGCGACCGCACCCTGATCATCAAGTCGACCGTGCCGGTCGGCACGGCTGACAAGGTCGCCGAATGCGCCCGCCAGGCGTTGGCCCGTCGCGGCCTGCAACAACTGAATGTGCGCGTGGTGTCCAACCCGGAGTTCCTCAAGGAAGGCAGCGCACTGGCCGATTGCATGCGCCCGGACCGGATCATCGTCGGCACCGTCGACGCCTTGGCCCGCGACCAGATGAGCGAGCTCTACGCGCCCTTCTGCCGTAACCACGAAAAGCTGATGTTCATGGACAACCGCAGCGCGGAACTGACCAAGTACGCCGCCAACGCCATGCTCGCCACGCGCATCAGTTTCATGAACGAACTGGCCAACCTCACCGAACACCTGGGCGCCGACATCGAGGCCGTGCGCAAGGGCATCGGCTCGGACCCGCGCATTGGCTACCACTTCATCTATCCCGGCTGCGGCTTTGGCGGCTCGTGCTTTCCCAAGGACCTGCGCGCCCTGCTGCACACCGCCGAACAAAGCGGCATGCCACTGCGCCTGCTGCGCAGCGTCACCGATGTGAACGACAGCCAGCGGCACATTCTTTTCGAAAAGCTCACGCTGCAGTTCCCCGACGGCCTGGCGGGCAAGTCGATTGCCGTCTGGGGCCTGGCATTCAAACCGAACACCGACGACATGCGCGAAGCGCCCAGTCGCTACCTGATGGAGGCACTCTGGCGCGAAGGCGCCCGCGTTCAGGCCTACGACCCGGAAGCCATGTCCGAATGCCGGCGCCTCTATGGCTATCGCAAGGACCTGAACCTTTGCGCTACCCGCGACGACACGCTGGAAGATGCCGACGCCCTGGTGATCTGCACCGAGTGGAAGAATTTTCGCGTGGTCGATTTCGACCTGCTCGCCAGCAAGTTGCGCGCGCGGGTCATCATCGATGGCCGCAACCTGTACAACCCGGAACACCTGGCCGCCGCCGGACTGCTGTATCGCGGCATCGGGCTGCGCCACACCGTGCCCGCTCAGGGGCCACAAGCGTGAACATCCTGGTGACCGGCGCGGCCGGTTTCATCGGCGCCCATTGCGTGCTGCGACTGCTGCGCGATGGCCATGACGTGTGCGGGCTGGACAACTTCAACGACTACTACGACCCGCAACTCAAGCACGACCGCGTGGCCTGGGTCAAAGACCAGGCCGGCGACTTCCACCTGGCGCGCATCGACCTGACCGACGCATCGGCCCTCGATCAACTGTTCCAGTCCCATCGCCCCGACGTGGTGATTCATCTGGCAGCCCAGGCCGGCGTGCGTTATTCGCTGGAAAACCCGCGGGCTTATGTCGACAGTAATCTCAGCGGGTTCCTGAACATTCTGGAGAGCTGCCGCCGCCATCCGGTCAGGCACCTGATCTACGCCTCTTCCAGTTCGGTGTACGGCGCCAACCAGCGCACGCCGTATTCGGTACAGGACGGCGTCGACCATCCGTTGTCGTTGTACGCGGCCACCAAAAAGGCCAATGAACTGATGGCCCACAGCTACAGCCATCTGTTCGGCATCCCCTGCACCGGCCTGCGTTTCTTTACCGTCTATGGCCCCTGGGGCCGGCCGGACATGTCGCCGATCCAGTTCGCCCGGGCCATTGCCGAAGGCCAGGTGCTGAAGCTGTTCAACCATGGCGAGCACGAGCGCGACTTCACCTGCATCGACGACATCATCGAGAGCATCGCCCGGCTGATCGAGCGCCCACCTCATGCAAACCCGGACTGGAATCGCCACCAGCCGGACCCGGCCACCAGCCTGGCGCCGTGGCGCGTCTTCAACATTGGCGGACAGCATCCGGTGACGCTGCGGGCCTACGTGGCGCTGCTGGAAAAACACTTGGGCCGGAGCGCGCGAGTCGAGCTGCTGCCCCTGCAACCGGGCGATGTGCTGAACACCTGCGCCGATGCGAGCGACCTGGCCCGGGCCACCGGTTTCCAGCCTTGCATCGAACTGGATGAAGGCCTCGGCCGTTTCATCGACTGGTTCCTCGATTACTACGCACCGCCCATCGCCCACGCACCGCTTGCGACAGAACGCTTGCGGCCCAACCTCAACGGAGGAGTCTATGACCCGACATGAGCAAGCCATCCCGACCCGGACCCTCGGCCGTGACAAACGAGTCGACCCCGAGCACCGCAGGCGCCTGGACGCGGCTATCCACCGCCAGGGTCGTGGCTGGATGACTGGCCGCGACGGCGGCCGGCCCTGGACCGTCTCGCGCACCAACCGGGTGGTGGCCTGCCTCGGCGCATTGGCCCTGTTGCTGATGCTCAGTCCGCTGCTGCTGGGCCTGGCACTGCTGGTGAGGTTCTCCAGCCCTGGCCCGGTGCTGTTCGTGCAGAAACGCACCGGCTATCGCGGCCGCGTTTTCGGCATGTACAAGTTCCGCACCATGGTCGCCGACGCCGAGGCCTTGAAAGAATCGCTGCGCCACCTCAACAAGCACGGCGCCGACGCCATCGACTTCAAGATCGACAACGATCCACGCATAACCCCCATCGGCCGGTTCCTGCGCCGCAGCAGCCTCGATGAACTGCCGAACCTGATTAACGTCGTGACCGGCGACATGCGCCTGGTGGGCCCGCGGCCGACCTCGTTCAACGCCTACCGCTACAAGGACAACCATTTGGTGCGCCTGAGCATCTACCCCGGCCTCACCGGCCTCTGGCAGATCTCCGGACGCAGCAATATCGACTTCGACCAGCGCGTGGAACTGGACCTCAGCTATATCGCCGAGCAGAGCCTTTTGCTGGATTTGAAGATCCTGATCATCACCCCCTTCAAAGTCTTCAGCGGCCACGGAGCGAGTTAAATGGACGGTTCAACGAATATCCTGACCATAGCAAGCCCGAGCGAGACCAACCTGACCTCGACCGTGCTCGACCCTTCCTTGCGGATCCTGCTCCTGACGGCGGCGAATATCGGCACCGGCACGAGCACCAGCGCCATGGCGCTGGCCGCCCAGTTGGCGCAGATGAGCAGCGGCCGTGTGCTGCTGGTGGACGCCAGCCGGTCGCCGCGCAACCTCAGCCAGCAGCTGTCGCTGCAAAAAGAGCGCGGCTTTAGCGACCTGCTGTTCAACAGCCTTTCTCCGCCGCTGTTGCAGGACTGCGTGGTGCAGGTTTCCAGCCTGCCCTTCGACGTGCTGCCCAACGGTCGCCTGGGCCATAACGCCGAGCGCCTGAGCCCCGAGCGACTGCGCCCGCTGTTCAGGCAACTGGCCGCGCAGTACCGCTTCGTGGTGATCGACGCCGACGCGGTGTATTCGGCCACCGACACCCTGGTCATGGGCACTCAGGTGGACGGCGTGGTGCTGGTGGTGCGCGGCGAGGACACCCGCTGGGAAGTCGCCCAGGCCGCCCGACAACGCTTGGCCCAGGCCGGCGCGAAGGTGGTCGGCAGCGTCTTCAATCGCCGCAAGTACTACATGCCCAAGTGGCTTTACAACAACCTGTAAGCCTGCAAAAGGATGACGAGATGAACGCCAAAATGCTTGTCCTGCTGTTGCTGCCGCTTGCCGGTTGCTCCAGCACCACCGATACCCGCTCGATGCCGGTGCAGATCCTCACGGCCGCGCCGGCCAACGCTCAGGCCACCGACATGCCCAAGGTCGAACAGACCCTGCGGCCCCAGGACGTGCTGGATGTGATTTTTCATATCAGCACCACCGCGTCCCAGGCTTATCGTGTACAGCCGGGCGACCAGGTAGCGCTGAACTTTACCGCCGCCAGCCAGCTCAACGGCACGCAACAGGTGATGCCCGACGGCAGCATCGAACTGCCGGGCGCCAACACCTCGGTGAAACTCGCCGGCCTGACCACCGACGAGGCCCGCCTGGCGGTACAGCGAGCCTATGACCAGAAGATGCTGTTCCAGCCCAATCGCAACCAGTTGACGGTGCTGGTGACCAGTCCGCTGGCCGGCGAGACGACCCTGCGCAATACCCTGACCCACCCTGGCACCGGCATGAGCCGGGAAATCACCGTGGGCCGGGACGGTTACGCCAGCTTTCCGGAAATCGGCGCCGTACCGTTGCAGGGCATGACCGTCACCCAGTTGGAAACCTTCCTCAACGAGCGTTACGCCAATCTGCCCGGACGCATGACCGTCGATGTGCTGCTGAAGTCCACCGCCGGCAATGAAATCTACGTCCTCGGTGAAGTGGCCCAGCCCGGTTCCTATCCGATCCGCCGGCCCATCTCGGTACTGGAAGCCCTGACCCTGGCCCGTGGCCCGAACGTCAAGGCCCGGCTCGACTCGGTGGTGATCATGCGCCGCAACGGCAATCAGGTCGAAGCCCGCCACTACGACGTCGAAAAAGCCTTGAGCGGCGACGCCTCGCAAATCGCCTACCTGCAGCCCGAAGACATGCTCTTCGTGCCCAAGACCGGGCTGGCCAAAGCCGGCGAAACGGCCCGCCAATTGGCCGACGTGGTGCTGTTCCAGGGCGTGGGGTTCGGCTTCGGCTACCGCGTCGACAACAAAGGCAGCGACAACTGAAACTCAGGTGACCGATCATGAACCCCAAGGAAAATTATCTGCACGAGTTTTTCAGGATCTTCTTTGCCAACAAGCAGTGGGTGAAGCGCATCTTCCTGATTTTCGCCGTGATCGCCCTGGTGCTGCCATTGATGCTCAAGCAGAGCTTCGATATCACCGCCCAGGTGATCGTCCAGTCGAAAAAACTTTCCCAGGGCGACGCCACCACGTCGCTGAACCAGGAAAACGCCACGTTTATCCCGCCGTCCCTGGCGGACATGGAAACCGAGAGCAATATCCTCCGCTCGCCGGCGTTGATTCGCCAGACCATCCAGACCCTGCGCGACCAGGGCGAGTACACGCCAAGCCCGGGCATCCTCAACAAATGGGTCAGCGAGCCGCTCAAGCGCTACATCACCCAGCCGCTGCGTGAGTATGTGGTCAACCCTTTGCGCGACGGCCTGGGGCTTGAGGTCGATCCGGTGCGCGACACGATGCTCGATACGCTGACCGACCAGGCCATCGAAAACCTGAAGATCGAAACCCTCCCCGGCTCCAATGTCATCTCCATCGTCTACAGCTTCGGTGACCCGGCCCAGGGCACGCGGTTCGTCGCGCAACTGCTGAAGAACTACCTCACCGGCCGCCAGGAACTGCAATCGATCGAACTGCCGCAGACCTTCTACGAGCAGAAAAAAGCCCAATACCAGACGCGTCTCGACGGCCTGGAAGACAAACGACTCGGGCTGCTCGAAGGCATCGGTTCGTCCGATCCGAAGGAAGAAGTGACTTTCCGCCTGAACGCCATCAATACCGAAGAGCAGGCGCTGAACCTCTATCAGGATCGCCTGCTGCAAAGCCAACGCTGGCTCGACTACCTCAAGAGCAGCCTGGCGGCGACGACCAGCTCGCGGTTCAACGACTACACCTTCCCGTTCACCTTCACCACCACGGTGGACAACATCGCCTTCGAAGACCGGGAAATCCGCCAGTTGGGTGAGCAATTGACCGGCCAGGTCAGCCGCTACATGAATGACCTGGCGATTTTCCAGCCCGGCAGCGAACCGATGCTGCTGGCCCGGGAGCAGATCGTGCGCACCCGCCAGCAGTTCCTGAAAGTGGTGAACAACCGCATCCAGGAACGCACCACCGATCTTGCGGTGGTCAGCTCGGTGATCGAGCAGAAAAAAGCGCGCATCGGGGCCTTCAAGGAGCGCATCCATCAGTTGCAGGAAACCCAGAGCAAGCTGCGGCAGATGGACACCGAGATCAACGCTCTGCATGCGGCATTCTCCACCTACGCCCAGCGATTCGCCGAAGCCAGCACCGCCCGCTCGCTGGACAACGACCTGTCCAACGCCCGGGTCCTGAGCCCGCCTTTCGAACCGACCGCCGCGGCATTTCCCAAGCCGATGCTGATCATTGTGTTCGGCCTGTTCAGCGGCCTGCTGCTGGCCATCGCCCTGGTCTATGTGCGTGAGTTCTTCGACCATCGCTTCAAGCATCCGGCGCAGATCACCCAGCAACTGGATCTGCCGGTGTTGCTGGTGATCAACGAGCAGTCACCCGAGCAGGTCAATCCGCATCGCAACTGGAGCTTGCCCAGCCTTGTCCATTGGGTGAGAAATTGAACGCGCCGTTCGGCCCGTCCCACCGCAGCAGCCCCCTGTCGATCATTCATCTGCTCGACAGCGGCGGCTTCTACGGGGCCGAGCGGATGCTGCTCGATCATTGCCTGGCCACGCCCGGCCAGCACCAGGTGGTGTTTTTGGCGGCGCCGCCGACCTTGATCACGCGCTTTCGCCAGGCCGGGGTCGACTGCCGCCACTGCGCCAACTGGGCCGAGCTGCTGCAGCATTTGCGGCAACGGCGCGCCGAGCGACCGCTGATCAACACGCACAACTTCAAAGGCCTGTTGTTCGGCTGGGCCGCGGCCACGCTGCTGCGCCTGCCCCTGGTGATTACCCAGCACGGCTTTACGCCGCGCAGCACCAAGCAGCGTTTATATACCTGGCTGAGCCTGCAACTGTGCCGCACCGCCTCGGTCAAGCGAGTGGTATGCGTGGCCGAAAGCATCGCGGCGTTGCACCGCCAGGCCAGCGTGCAGGCGGACAAACTCGACGTGATTCCCAACGGTCTCCCGGCGGTCGCCACACCCCTGCCGCATCGCGATGACCGGCAGCGCTGGCGGGTCGGCTACGTCGGCCGCTTGAGCAGCGAAAAAGGCCCGGACCTGTTTCTCGACGCCATGATCCCGCTGTGCCAGCGCCATGCTTCGCTGCACGCGGTGATGCTCGGCGACGGCCCGGAACGCCAGCTCCTGCTCAAGCGCATCACCGATGCCGGGCTGCCCACGCGCATCGAATTGCCTGGCTACCAGACCGACATGAATGCCTGGTGGAGCCGCCTCGATGTACTGGTGATCAGCTCGCGCACCGAGGGCACGCCGATGATTCTGCTCGAAGCCATGCAAGCCGGAGTGCCGGTGGTGGCGTTCGGCGTCGGCGGCATTCCCGATGTCGTGCAGGACCGCCACAACGGCCTGCTCGCCACGCCTGCCGACAGCGAGGAGCTGGCCCGGCAGATCGAGACGCTGTTCAGCGAACCACCGCTGGCGCAGATCCTCGCCGACAACGCACGGCGCACCCAACGCGACCGCTACGACCTGCGCACGCTGGCCGAACGCTGGTCGCAACTGTATATCCGCACCGCACGGGAGGCCCGGCCATGATTGTCCCGCTCTCGATCGTCAGTCTCCTGGGCCTGGTTTGCCTGATGTTGCTGGCCAGCCCTTATCCGTACCTGGCTCCCGGCGCGGTGCTCGGCCTGGTCGGTGTCGCCGTGCTCTATCGCAAGCCCGGCTGGGGCTTGCTGGGGATTGCCGCGCTGGTGCCGTTCGAAGGCCTGTTCAAGGAAAACGCCTTTTCCGGCAGCAAGTTCCTCGGACTGGCGCTGATCCTGATCCTGGCGTTGCAACTGGCCCTGCACCAGATTCCCGCCACTCGCCTGCGCAGCAACATCTGGAAGCCGCTGATCGGCTTCATGCTGTTCTATGGCCTGAGCTTGCTGCTATCGGAAAACCCGGGCCTCTCCACCACCCACTTCCGGGAACTGGCGGTGGGCCTGGTGCTGTTCGCGATCACCCTGCTGATCGGCCGCGAGCTGAACCTGGACCTGTTCTGCCGGCTGGTCACGCTGAGCGTCACGACGACCTGCGTGCTGGCGATGTTCTCCGCCCGGTACCAAGACCAGGGCCGCGCTTCCGGCCTGTTGGAAGATCCGAACACCTTCGCCCTGCTGATCGCCTTCACCGTGCCGCTGGCGTTGTTGTTGGTGGTGCGCAGTCCGAACCTGCTGCACCGGTTGTTCTGGGGTGGCTGCTTCATCCTGCTGCTGGGCGGCATGACCAAGACCGAATCGCGTTCGGGACTGGTGGTGCTGCTGCTCAGCCTGATGATCGGCTTGTATCACTACCGCGCGCAGCTGCCGCGCATCCGCCCACGGCACCTGGGCTTCGCGATGCTCGGGCTGGCGCTGCTGATTCCCCTGGCAATCGCGGTGATGCCGGCCGGCTACGTGGCGCGCATCCAGTCACTGAGCATCCTCAGCGCTGGCGCCAGCGCTCACAAGGACGAATCCCTGGGCCGTCGCGCCTCGTACATCGTCGTCGGCAGCCAGATGCTTCGCGAAAATCCGCTGCTCGGCTCAGGCCCCGGAACGTTTCCCCTGCACTACGCCCCCACCGGTTACGCCAAGGCTTTCTCGGCCAACCGCAAGCTGGGGGACCTGTATCGCCGGGCGCATAACACCTATCTGGAAATTTTCAGCGAGATCGGCATTCCCGGCGGCTTGATGTTTGTCGGCATGATCGGCCTGGGTCTCTACAACCTGTTGCGCGCACGCCAGCTCTGGCTCCAGCGGCGGGACTGGGCGCAGGCGGACCTGCTGACGCACCTGGGCATGAGTTTCCTGTCGCTGGCGTTGTTCCTGATGTTTCTCAGTGCACCGAACCACAAGTTGCTGTGGATCATGCTGGGCTTGACCAGCGTATTGCGCTACGACGCCGAACGGTCCGCGCCGCAGGAGACCCGTTGATGAAACGCGTGAGCATTGTGATCCCGATGTACAACGAGGCCCGGCACATCGGCCGCACGTTGCTGGCGGCGCAGGAAGCTGCGCGCCAGGCGCAGCTGGAGTGCGAGCTGATCGTGGTCGACAACGGCTCGGACGACCATGGCCCGCGCATCGCCAACGAATTGGGCGCACGGGTGCTGATCGTGCCCGGCGTGCACATCGGCGCCCTGCGCAATCGTGGCGCGGCGGCGGCCAGCGGCGACTGGCTGGCGTTCATCGATGCCGACATCGAAATGCCCGCCGACTGGCTCAGGTTGTTGATCGAAATCGAAGGTCGCCAGGGCGATGTGCTCGGTCTCGACCTGGATACTCCCGAGCAGGCGCCGTGGTTCGCCCGGGCCTGGCAGCGGCGCGGCCAACGCCCGGGGTCGCGTCCGCTGCACCGGGTGCAGTGGCTGCCCAGTGCCAATCTGCTGATGCGCCGCGCCTGGTTCGATCGCGTCGGTGGCTTCGATGAAACCCTGCGCACCGGTGAGGACAAGGATTTTTCCCTGCGCCTGCGCCAGGCCGGAGCGCAGTTGTTGCTGGTGAGCGAAAGCCTTGCCCTGCACTGGGGTTACGAAGGCAGCTGGCGCGAGTGGATGAGCAAGGAACTGTGGCGCCAGGGCAGTCACTGGCAACTGCTGCGCAGCCACGGGCCGAGCCTGCGGCTGTTGCGCTTCCCCGCCTTGTCCATCGGTGCCTGGGGCCTGGATTTCCTGGCGCTGGTCGCGCTGTTCCAGGGCCAGGCGCGCCTGGGGCTGATGCTGCTGTTGATCAGCACATTGCCGGCCCTGGTTCTGAGCCTGCGCCAGAGCCAGCGCGACCCGCGCCTGACCTTGCAATTGTGGGCCCTGCATGGGGTGCGCCTGCACCTGACCGGCGCGGCGCTGCTGCTCAATCTTTTTCAATGGAACGTCAGGAGACCTGCCCGTGGCTGAGTTTTTCTATTGGTCTTGCCTGTTGCTGCCGGTGTACGCGTACCTCGGCTACCCGCTGTTGCTGACCTTGCTGGCGCCGCTGTTTCCGCTACGACGCTACACCACGGCAGTGCCGATGGACGTGAGCATTGTGATTGCCGCCCACAACGAGGCGCGGCACATCGAAGAAAAATTGCGCACGCTGCTGGCTCAGGATTATCGCGCGCGCTCGCTGCAAATCATCCTCGCCAGCGACGGTTCCACCGATGACACGGTGGCCTGCGCACGCAGGGTCAGCGATCCGCGGATCAGCGTGCTCGAGCTGCCGCGCCAAGGCAAGGCTGCCGCCCTCAACACGGGCGTGGCCCATAGCAGCGGCGAAATCCTGGTGTTCACCGACGCCGACAATCAATGGGCCCACGATACCCTCGGCCATCTGTTGGCGCCGCTGGCCGACCCGGAAGTCGGCGCCTGCGCCGGGCACATGGTAATCCCCGTGCCCGGCAAGGGCCTGAGCCTGGGCGACAGCCTGTATCGGCACTACGAAGGCTGGCTGCGTCGGGTCGAGAGCCGCACCGGCTGCATGGTCTCCGCTGACGGTGCTCTGCTGGCCCTGCGCCGGGAGTTGTTCCAGGCGATACCGGCGCAAGTCAACGATGACTTTTTTCTCAGCACCTGTGCGCCGGTGGCCGGCAAGGCGATCGTCTACGCACCGCTCGCCCGAGTGACCGACCAGGGCGTGGACGAAGCCGACAAGCAGTTCCGCCGGCGCCAGCGGGTCACCGTCGGTGGGTTGCAAAGCCTGGCCCAGCGTCGCGAACTGCTCAATCCCGTGCGCCATGGGCTCTACGCCATTGGCTTGATCAGCCACAAGCTGATCCGCCGCCTGGCCCCGGTGTTGCTGGTGCCGCTGTTGCTGAGCAACGCCTGGCTGTGGAGCGAGCATGGATTCTATCGCCTGAGCCTGGTGGCGCAGTTGCTCGGTTACGCCATCGCCTTGATCGGGTTGCTGGACGTCGGCCACCGTCTGCCCAGGCCTTTCCGCCTGGCCGCGTTCGTGCTGGTGACGCTGGCGGGCATGAGCATCGGGTTGTGGCAGTTTCTGCGCGGCCACCGCTATAGCCAATGGAACCCCGAGCAGAACCGCTAAGGAGTAACGCCGATGTCGATCAAACACGTCTTCAAGCGCACCGGCGGCTGGCTGTACCTGAACACGTCGATGGGGCGCCATCCCTTGCGTGGCGCCGGCGTGATCCTGATGTTGCACCGGGTGTTGAACAACGACCGCGCCGCCGAACTGCCGCATCGCAACGAGTTGTGCGTGGGGCCTGACGCGTTCGAACACCTGTTGATCTGGCTGCAACGGCATTTTGAATGCGTGCCGCTGATGAGCTTGCTGCTGGCCGACCCGGAAAGCGTTCCGAACCGTCCGCGGGTGGCCCTGACGTTCGATGATGGCTGGCGCGACAACGCCATGAATGCCTTTCCCTTGCTGCGCCAGTACCAGGTGCCGGCGAGCATTTTCCTGTCCACCGATTTTGTTGGCAGCCGCCAGCATTTCTGGTGGGAAAGCATCGGCGAAACCCTCTGGGGCAGCCATGGGCAACTGGCGCGGCATTCGCTCATCGAGCATTTGCAGCAGGTCGGCCGGCCATTGCCGGTGCTGCTCGATGACATCGACGACGAGCGCCGCAGCCTGGCGCTGTTGCATTTCCTGCAAAGCCTGAAAACCCTCGATGCGCGGACCCTGAGCGATCTCACCGAGGCCTGTCCGCAGGGCTCGCAACCCCAGGCATTGGACTGGACCCAGGTGCGCATGCTCGAAGATTCCGGCCTGATCCGCTTCGGCCCCCACGGTGCCAGCCATGCGATCCTGACCGGGCTGGACGACCAGCGTTTGCACGAGGAACTGACCCGCAGCTGGATAGCTTTGGAAAACGGCTGCGCGCAACCCCTGCCGGTGTATTGCTACCCCAACGGTGATCATGATGCACGGGTACGCGAGCAGGTAGCGGCCCACGGTTTTCCGTTTGCCCTGGGCACCGAGGCCGGGCTGTATCGCCACGATGGCGACCCCTTAAACCTGCCACGCTTTGGCGTCAGCCAGCGCAATGCCTGCCACCCCGAGTTGCTGGCCTGGCGCATCCGTCGAGGAGCCCGCTCATGAGCCGAGCCCATTACCTCAAGCATCTGGCACTGAGCATGGGCACGCGCCTGGCGATGATCGCTCTGCGCCTGCTGCGTAACGTGTTGTTGGCAAGGATCCTCGGGCCCAGCGAGCGCGGACTGTTTGCACTACTCAGTACCCTGCCCGACCTGATCAGCGCCGCCACCAGCGGTGGCCTGAATTCCGCCGTCGGTTACCAGGCGGCGCAGCAGCGCTCGATGGGCTTGTTGCTCAGCCAGGTGCTGGTGTTCGGTTGTCTCCTCGCCGGGTTGCTGACCTTGTTGGTGGTGGCGCTGGTGCGGGAATTCGGCGGTGAGCTGGACATCACCACGCAATTGGGATTGCTGGCCTGGCTGCTCTTGCTGGCCGTACCGCTGACCGTGCTCAAGAGCGGCCTGCTGACGCTGCACAATGCCTCGGGCGGCGTGGGCGCGTTCAACGCGTTGCGGCTGATGGAATCGCTGGCACCGCTGTTGTTGTTCGTGGCGCTGTTCTGGATGTGGCAAGACAAAGCGCTGGAGGCGGCGCTGATCAGTTGGCTGGCGGGCTTGAGCCTGGTGGTGCTGGCCGGCTGGATGTGGTTGCGCCGCGATCATGCGGTCGAGCTGCAGTGGGACCGTGCCGGCCAGAACGAGCTGTTGCGATACGGTGCCCGCAGCCATCCGGACCTGCTGTTCCAGCAAGTGGTGCTGCGTTCGGATTTTCTGTTCATCGGCGCCCTGCTGGGCAGCACGGCGCTGGGGCATTACGCCATGGCCAGCGCCGCGGCCGAACTGCTGCTGATCGTGCCGGAAGCGGTCACCACGCCGCTGATGAAACGCCTGCTGCAGCAAGACCGCGACATGCAGCGCCTGACCCCGCTGGCCTTGCGCCTGACCGCCACAGTGATGCTCGGTGCCTGCCTGGGCATGGCGCTGATTGGCGAATGGTTGATCGTCACGCTGTTCGGCGCCGCCTATCAACCGGCCTACCCGGCCCTGCTGGCGCTGCTGCCGGGGCTGTTCGGGCTCTGCTACGCAAGCATCCTGCGCCTGGATCTGCTGGGTAAGGACCGACCCGGCACGGTGTCGCTGCTGATGGGCGTCGGCGCGCTGCTGAACCTGGCGCTCAACCTGGTCCTGATACCGCGCTACGGCATCGTCGGCGCGGCCGCCGCGTCGTCGATCGCCTATCTGGGCGTGACGCTGGCACTGCTGGGCGTGTACTGCCGCCTCAGCGGCGTGGCGCTGTGGCAGACACTGATCATCCTGCCCAGCGATTTGCTGCCGATGCGCCAGATGCTGCTGGGGAAATCCGCGTGAACACCGCCGCCCGCCAGACCGCCATCGCGAGCAAGCTCGCTCCCACAGGGTCCAGGGTTGGCAAGGGTATTTATATCCACCACAGATCACCTGTGGGAGCGAGCCTGCTCGCGAAAGCGCTGGGTCAGCTGGCGGTGATGTTGCAGGTGACGGCCTCTTCGCGAGCAGGCTCGCTCCCACAGGGGGGCGGGGTTGGGCTCGGTATTTTTGTTCACCACACTTCCACTGTGGGAGCGAGCCTGCTCGCGAAAGCGGTCGGTCAGCTGGCTGGGATGTTGCAGGTGACGGCCTCTTCGCGAGCAGGCTCGCTCCCACAAGGGGGCGGGGTTGGGCAGGGTATTTGTGGTCACCGTAGATCACCTGTAGGAGCGAGCCTGCTCGCGATGGGGCCAGTGGGGTGCATGGGAAAAATCGGCGCCGGTCTATGCCTTCTGGCCCTCGCAGCCTCGGCCCATGGCGCGTCCATGCAATGGACCGGCATTCGCGACGGCAGCCTGTACCTGCAGACCGACCAGCCAAGCACTGTGACCGTGCGCTGGGTGCCCGCCTGGCAGGCCGATGCCAATACCGAACACCTTTACCTGCTCGACGGCCAGGGGCGGCTGGCCGGTGAGCGCCTGGTCGAGGCGGCACAGACCCGTGGCGAGCAGCAGTGGCCGCTGCGGCCTGGTGCCGCCAGTTATCGTCTGGAAATTCCCGGCTACAGTTTCCGCCGCTATACGGTAGAGCACGATGCGCGCACCCGTGCCCTGTTCGCCCCGGCGAAAGTGCATTTCAGCGCCGAAGCCCACGATGGCGACGAGTTGTACTTCAAGGTGGCGGCCGGCGAACGCGCAGTGCTGGCGGGTAAATTCCATGGCGGTGTGCACGCGCTGCAAGCCCGGCGCGTCGGCGACGGCAAACAGCTCCAGCTGAATCTCAAACCGTATCGCGCCTATTGGCAGTTCGACCAGATCGCCCTGCCGGTGGCGGATGTCGAGCAAACCTGGCGCTTGCACTTGCAAGGCAACGGCAAGGTAGCGTTCTGGCTCGACGGTAGCGCCAACCTGTTCGCCCAGGACCCGGCGCAGTTGCAGCCGGTGCGCCAGGATCCGGGCCAAACCCACCTGACCCTCCATGACGATGTGCTCGGCCCCACCCCCAGCCTGGGCATGTCCCTGCCCTATGTATTGCCGCCACCGTCCGCCTACGCGGTGATCGATACCCTCAAGCCCCGAGCGGCCACCTACTACAGTTTCGTCGATGTCACGGCGGCCAAGGCCGACCACGAAGATGCGTTCCGGCGCCTGTACCAGGATCGCTTCGGCATCACCCGGGACATTACCCTCTTGGCCGGCAGCCAACGCAAGGCCGATCTGCGCGCCGACCGGACCAGCAACAGCGGCTTGCAAGCCTGGCTCGACACGACCCGCGCCTTGGGCGGCAAGGGCCTCCATTACCTGAGTTTCGCCGACGAGCCGAACCTCAACTATCCGGACTTCGCCAGCTTCCAGCAGATGTTCGAAAGCCTGGCCGCCCAGGTCCGCGCCAACGACGCCAACGCCCGCGCCGGAGTGCGCATCGCCATGCCGGCCAGCTCCCGGTTCACCAATGGCCCGCTGGCCGAAAACGCGGCGGATCGGCGCGGCATCGATTGGGCACGGCGCCTGCTGGAAACCTCCGGCGACCGGATCGACGCCCTGGCCTGGCATGAATGGATGGTCCGCGACTTACTGGCGACCCGGGTCTATCGCAACAGCGTCCGCCAGGCCGCCGACCTGGTTGGCCTGGACAGCCAGGGCCGGCCGCGCAAGGCCTTGCTGCTGGATCAGACCAACATCTCCAGCGGCTCGAGCCTCAGCCCCTACGATCAGGAAACCCACTATGCCGCGCTGTGGTGGGCGTCGGTGGCGATCAACGCCTCCGCCGACGGCTGGCTGGACATGCTCAACTGGTTTCAGTCCGCCGACGAGCCGCAATACCCCAAAGGCATGGTGCGAGTGCTGGAGAACCAGCGCTTCGAACTCAAGCCGGTGGGCCTGGCCCAGCAATTTATCCAGCAGCACTGGCTCGACCAGGTGCTGCGCCTGGACAACGACGCGTTTGAAGTCGACGCGCTGGCCATGTCTACCGGGCAGCAGCGCAGCCTGCTGGGCGTGAACAAAAGCACCCGCGCCCATCAAGTCAGCCTGCAGGGCGCGGCCTGCCCGCAGCCCGGCGCCAGCCTGGTGTATTTCGGCCCGGACAACATCAGCCGCCATGCCCCGTTCAACTGCAAGGCCGGCCAGGTCGGATTTCTCTTGCCAGGAGAAACCGTATTCGCCCTGCGCTGGACTGCCACCCTTCCCCCCCAACCCGCTATCCGTCAGGAGGCTCCATGAACGCTCTGCAAAAATTGCGTGATCGCATTCAGAAAAAAGGCCTGCGTTCCGTTTTCAAACTGCTGGTACGTCGCTTCGTGTTTTTCCATTCGCAACTGGTATGGCTGGAACACGATGTGAGAATCCCGCTGCGGCCGCATACCCTCAGGCCCTACCCACCGGTACGTCGCGAGTTCATCACCGTCGAAAACGCCGACGCTTTCGCCAGGCATTTCGGCGACCGCGTCGAAACCATGCGCGAGCTGGCCGCCGAAGGCTATACCGGCCTGATGTACCTGGACGACAAGGGCGACACCATAGGTTTCGCCTGGGCCAGTACCCGAGACTATTTTGATCGCCACTTCTATGGCTGCTGGTTCCCGATCAAGCCGGGTGAATACTTCCAGTTCGGTGGCGAGATGATTCGCGCGTACTGGGGCTCCCAATTGTCGGCGGATGTACAAACCGATATATGGAAAGTCATGGCGGACAAGGGCTGCGAAAAAATGGTCGATGTCTGCGACCTGGAGAACACCCCAGCGATCAAGATGCACATCCGCATGGACTTCCAGGAGCGCGGCCAGATCACCCATGTGTATTGCCTGTTTGGTCGCTTCCGGTTCTTCCGCGACACGTTCTACAGCGGCTCGGTACTCGACGCTTTCCGTAAACCGGCCCGGCCGGTTGCATCGGCTGCGGCGGCCTGACGTCCATGGCGATCCGGTTCCAGTGGTGTCGCTCCATGAGCGCGGCGGAGTTTCCTGCAACGGCTTATGAAGAGCTGCGGACCCAGGTGGTCGACGCTACGCCGTTCAATACGCTGGCCTGGTTGCAAGCGGCGGAATTCGCCCTCGCGCCCGACCAGCAACTCCATGTGCTGCTGGGCTGGCAGGACGAGACACTGTGTCTGTGCCTGCCTCTGGTCGCGGGGCGCGAGCGCATCGGCGGGCTGCGCTTTCGGGTGTTGCATCACTTGGGGTTTCCACTGGCTGACCGTATCGCCCTGCTGGTGCGCCTGGACGCCGAAGCCATGGGCCAGGCGCTGATGCAGATCCGCCAGCGGGTGCCCCACGCGTTGCTGCAATTGAATGAAGTGATCGAGCCGGTCGGCGAACAAAGCGTGCTCAGTGCCTGGATGGCGCAGAGTTCCACCGGCGAACGGCGGCTCAGTTGCCGGGTCCCGGTGCACCTGATCAGCGACAGTGACCGTCAGGAAATCACCGGCGATCCGCGTTACAAGTTGCGCCGCGCGCGCAAGCGGATCGCCGCTTGCGGTGCCGAAATACGTCGGGTGACACCGGATGCCATCGGCATGGGGCAACTGCTGCGGGCTCTCGCTGAAGTCGAGGCGGCCAGTTGGAAAGGCGAGGAAGGTGTCGGCATCTTCGCCGACCCCGGGCGCCGGCAATGGATGAACCTCGCCTTCACCGCCCTCGCCGCCCAAGGCCTGGTGCGGGTGGTGATGCTGGAGCTGAACGGCGAGTGCATCAGCTATCGCCTCGGCCTGCTCGACCAGGGACGGCTGTATGACTACAACCTGGCGTTCCTGCCGCGGCACGCCGACCTGGGCAGCGGCCGGGTCTTGCTCGAAGAGTGGATCCGTTGGGGGCTGGACGAGAACTGGCGGTGGATCGATGCATCGCGCGTCAGTCTGGAGAATTCCAGCCATCAACTGCACGAACGCATGACCGGCCAACTTGAGCACTGGCGCTGGAGTTTCTATTCCTGGCGGCCCGATGGCCTGCTCCTGGGGTTCGCCCTGCGGCTATGGAAAAGCCTGAAGCCCTGGCTCGGCAAGCGCCGCGCCAAACCGCCCGCGACAACGTCGCCCACTGCCAAAAAGCCGGAGGACACGCATGCCTCGCCAAGTGATCGTCAACGCTGATGACTTCGGGCTCAGCCTCGATGAAAACGACTTGATTCTACGAGCCTTCGAGGCAGGCGTGATCAGCTCCGCTACGGCCATGGCCAACATGCCGGGATTTGATCAGGCGTGTGAACTGGCCCGACACCCACTGCTTGAAGGGCGCATCGGCCTGCATTTCAATCTCAGTTACGGACCGCCGCTGAGTCAGGCAATCAGGACACGGCAGACGTTCTGCAATGCAACCGGCGAATTCGACCTCAACCTGTCGCGCTACAGCCTGCGGCTGGGGACCGATGATCTGGCGGCCGTGGAACAAGAACTCCAGGCGCAGTGGCAATACTGCCTGGACCGTGGCCTGCGTCCGAGCCATCTGGACTCTCATCAGCATGTGCACAATATCTGGCCCGTCGGCGAACTGGTGGCTCGCTTCGCCGCCCGGCAGGGCGTGCCCATGCGCCTGGCACGTAACCTGGGACCGAACCTGAGCGTGGCCAAACGCATCTTCAAAACCCTGCTCAACCGCCGCCTGCGCAGGCTCTGCGGCGCAACGGCGGATTATGTCTGCACGCCAGCGGACCTTCATCACGCGGCGCCACCGAAGCATGGTTCGCTGGAAGTGATCGTTCATCCGCTGCAACTGGACGGGGATTTTGGCGACGCCAGCCTGGCCCTCGACAACTCGCTGACCCAAGTGCTGCACAGGCGCCTGGCGGGGGTGCCGAAGGTGGGGTATGGCGAGAGTGGGCGGGAGTTTGAGCGAGTTGAGTTGGGGGATCTGTACTGATCCGTGGCGAGGGAGCTTGCTCCCGCTGGGCTGCGCAGCGGCCCCGACGAGGCAAATGCTGGAACCGGGGGGGGCCGCTACGCGCCCCAGCGGGAGCAAGCTCCCTCGCCACGGAGGCTGCCATGTTCAATTGCCCAGGCACGCTCGGGCCAGGGAGGCCCGCCGATCGATGGCTTCGCACAGCCGACGCTTCTGCGTCTCCCAGACGTCGGCCTCGACCCGGGCCGAACGCATCAGCGCCAGCATCGCTTCCTTGGCGTGGACGTACTCTGCCCAGGCATCCCGGATCCTGAGGTTGCGGCGCTCTTCATCGCTCATGTCCATACGCCTCAGGGCCAGGGTGCACTCGTCGCGGATCAATGGCCCAAGGGTCATCTGAATCTTGTGGGGCGCCTTGAAACATCCGCTACCGGCGACGATATCCCTGGCCCGGGCCAAGCCCCATTCGAGCGCTTGGCACAACGGTTCGCGCAACGCGCGATCATGGAATTCCTCGACCCAGACGGATCCGTTCGGCCGATAAACACAGATAAATAGTTGCGTCACGCTCTGCTGGTTGATCCGCGCCTGGACCTCGACCTGCGTGCCGTCATCCAGGACCTCTTCGTGGTTGCGCCCCGCCAGTTGGCGGTTCACCCACAGCCAATACGCTGCGCTTCTACGTCGCATCCCGTTGCCCTCCCCCTAAGGAACAGGGAGTAAGGCACACGGATGGGACAAATTCCAGCGATGCAAAGCGGGCTTCTGACGAATGACAGTCGCCACTCAGCGGCCGTGTTTTTTCTCCACCTGCCCGACTTTGTCACGCAGTTTCTCAGCGTCCTGCTCATGGCTCTTGATCGACTTGGGCGTGATCGTCTTGTCGACTTTGTCAGTGGCTGGATCCGGGTGGCGCACATCGCGCTCCACGACGTCCACCGGGTCGCCGGCAGCATCCTTCGCTGGCGCATTGTTGCCGACTTGACTGGCTGTTTTCGAATGTTCGCTCGTCATGACATCGTCCTCGACAGGGTTGAGTATTGAATTTCGAGTGGGGCGAAACGGCGAGAGTTCGATCGGGTTGCATGAAGCCCCCCGCCACAGGCAAACCGTCCGAAATCCCTGCGCGCTCTCCGAGGAATCTGCTAAAACGCAGCTTCTGTCCCCGAGTAGCGAATCGCGTCGATGCCTTCATCCTTACTTTCTCGCCTCAGGCAACGCTGGCTGGCCTGGTTGTTCATGGCCGCGATGGTGGTCGGCCTGCCGGTGGGCTGCGCGGTGTTGCAGCACAAGGAACGCGAGCTGGTGTTTCGCATCGAGCCGGGGACGGCGAGCTGGTTCAGTGGCCTTCCCAGCGGTGTGCAAGAGTTCGACCTCAAGCCCAAGAGCTTCAAGGCCGGGGAAAATATCCACGGCTGGTGGTGGCCGGCCGAACGCAAGAACGCGCCCGCCATCCTGTACCTGCACGGCGTGCGCTGGAACCTGACCGGCCAGCTGTTTCGCATCCAGCAATTGCGGGCGCTGGGCTATTCGGTCATGGCGATCGATTACCGTGGCTTTGGCAAAAGCCAAGGGGGACTGCCCTCTGAAGCCAGCGTGTACGAGGATGCAAGAATCGCCTGGGAACGTCTTGCGGTGCTGCAACCAGACCCGGCCCTGCGCCTGATCTACGGCCATTCCCTGGGCGGTGCCGTCGCGGTGGATCTTGCGGCGGAGCTGGGTCAGGAGGCGGCAAAAAATGGCACCGCCGTGCCCGCCCGAGGCCTGGTCATCGAATCGACCTTCACGTCCCTGGGCGATGTCGCCACCGCCATGGCCAACACTTCCCTGCCGGTACGCTGGCTGCTGTCGCAGAAGTTCGATTCCATCGACAAAATCGGCGAGATCAACATGCCGCTGCTGATCGTCCACGGCGCCGCCGACCGCTACGTACCACCACGCTTCAGCGAGCAGCTGTTTAATGCCGCCCGGGAACCGAAGCGTTTGTTGTTGGTGCCGGGCGCCACGCATAACAACAGCATGAGCCTGGCGGGCCGCACGTATCGGCAGGCGTTGGATGCGTTGATGCATGCCCGCCCATCCCCGGTGGCCGGAAACGCCCAGGCAAGCCCGGCCAAGGCGGGCTAAATCATCATCCCTCTCTGGAAGCGACCCCTGTGGGAGCGAGCTTGCTCGCGATAGCGGTGGCTCAGTTCGCATCCAAATTGAATGGGCCACCGTCATCGCGAGCAAGCTCGCTCCCACAGGGGATGGTGTCCAGTTCGAATTCTCCGCAAAAAAAACGGCACCCTTCGGTGCCGTTTCTTCATTGCGGGGGCAGATTTACTTACGCGCCGCCTCCCACGATTTCAGCAGTTCGGCATAATTCACCGTCTCGCCTTTAGGCTTCTCGTTCGCCAGTTTCGGCTTCGGTGCGCCCGGTTGATCGAACCAGTATTGCGCGTCGCGCTCAGGGTTCATCTTAGGTGCGCAGGTGGCCTGGGCCTTGGAGCGTTCCAGACGCGTCATGATCGCGTCCTGATCCTTGGCCAGCCCGTCGAGAGCCTGTTGCGGGGTTTTCTCGCCACTGGCCGCTTCGGCGATGTGGCTCCACCACAGTTGCGCCAGGCGTGGATAGTCCGGCACGTTGGTCCCGGTTGGCGACCATTGCACACGGGCCGGGCTGCGATAGAACTCCACCAGGCCACCGAGTTTCGGCGCCAGGTCGGTCATCGCCTGGGAGTTGATGTCCGATTCGCGAATCGGCGTCAGGCCAACGATGGTCTTCTTCAGCGACACGGTCTTGGACGTCACGAACTGCGCGTAGAGCCAGGCCGCGAGGCGCTGTTTCTCAGGCGTCGACTTCATGAAGGTCCAGGAGCCCACGTCCTGATAGCCCAGCTTCATGCCCTCTTCCCAATACGGACCGCGTGGCGACGGCGCCATGCGCCATTTCGGCGTGCCGTCGGCGTTCATCACGGGCAGGCCCGGCTTGGTCATGTCGGCGGTGAAAGCGGTGTACCAGAAAATCTGCTGGGCGATGTTGCCTTGGGACGGCACCGGACCGGACTCGGAGAAGGTCATGCCCGCCGCTTCCGGTGGCGCGTATTTCTTCATCCAGTCGACGTACTTGGTGGTGGCGAACACGGCGGCCGGGCCGTTGGTGTCGCCGCCACGGGTGACGCTGGAGCCGACCGGATGGCAGTCTTCGACGCGAATACCCCACTCGTCCACTGGCAAGCCGTTAGGCAGGCCCTTGTCACCGCCGCCGGCCATGGAGAACCAGGCATCGGTGAAGCGCCAGCCCAGGGACGGGTCTTTCTTGCCGTAGTCCATGTGGCCATAGACGCGCTTGCCATCGATCTCCTTGACGTCTTCGGAGAAGAACTTGGCGATGTCTTCATAGGCCGACCAGTTCACCGGTACACCCAGCTCGTAGCCGTATTTTTCCTTGAACTTGGCCTTCAGGTCCGCACGCTCGAACCAGTCGGCGCGGAACCAGTAGAGGTTGGCGAACTGCTGGTCGGGCAGTTGATAGACCTTGCCGTCCGGCGCGGTGGTGAAGGAGATGCCGATGAAGTCCTTGAGGTCGAGGGTCGGCGAGGTGAAATTCTTGCCTTCGTTGGCCATCAGGTCGGTGATCGACTCGGTCTTGCCGTAGCGAAAGTGCGTGCCGATCAGGTCCGAGTCATTGACCCAGCCGTCGTAGATGTTCTTGTCGGACTGCATCTGGGTCTGCAGCTTCTCCACCACGTCGCCTTCCTGGAGCAGGTCGTGGGTCAGCTGGATCCCGGTGATTTCGTTAAAAGCCTTGGCCAGTACCTTGGATTCATATTCGTGGGTAGCGATGGTCTCCGAGACCACGTTGATTTTCATCCCGCGAAATGGCTCGGCGGCCTTGATGAACCACTTCAGTTCTTCGAGCTGCTGCTCGGCTGTCAGGGTCGACGGCTTGAATTCGCTGCCGATCCATTTTTTCGCGGCGTCTTCATAGGCGTCGGCCCAGGCCGTAGCGCTCAGCCCGCTGAGTGCCAGCATGGCTGCCAATGAAACGCTATGTCGCAGCTTATTGTTTTTATCGAACATAGAGACCTCCTGTTTGGGTTTAAGAGCTTGATCGTCAAGTTGTCGCGATTAGCCCCACCGCATCACTGCCAACAGCCACACCAGAGACAACGCGAACGCTATCCAGATGCTCCAGTCGGTAACGCCGATCACCAGCAGGTGCAGGTAGGCGCTACCGAGAAGACCGATAAACAACCGATCGCCACGGGTCGTGGCAATCGGCAGGAAACCACGCCGAGGGATACTCGGCGAACGCAATTCCCATGTCGTCATGCCCGCCAGCAGCAAGGCGATGACCCCAAAAAACGTCGCCGTCGGGGCGGTCCAGTTCATCCATTCCATCATCGACTCCTCAGACCCGGCCCAGGGCAAAGCCCTTGGCCACGTGGTTGCGAACGAACCAGATCACCAGCATGCCCGGCAGGATGGTCAAGACCCCTGCCGCCGCCAGCACGCCCCAGTCAATACCGGACGCCGACACCGTGCGGGTCATGACCGCCGCGATCGGCTTGGCATTCACCGAGGTCAGTGTCCGGGCCAGCAACAGCTCGACCCAGGAGAACATGAAGCAGAAAAACGCCGTGACGCCGATGCCGGAACCGATCAACGGGATAAAGATCTTGGCGAAGAACTTGGGGAAACTGTAGCCGTCAATGTAGGCGGTCTCGTCAATTTCTTTCGGCACGCCGGACATGAAGCCTTCGAGGATCCACACCGCCAACGGCACGTTGAACAGACAGTGGGCCAAAGCCACGGCGATGTGCGTGTCGAACAGGCCGATGGACGAGTACAGCTGGAAGAACGGCAACAGGAACACAGCCGGTGGCGCCATGCGGTTGGTCAGCAACCAGAAGAACAGATGCTTGTCGCCAAGAAAGCGGTAGCGCGAGAACGCATAGGCCGCCGGCAGCGCGACCGCCAGGGAAATCACCGTGTTCAAGCTCACGTAGTACAGCGAGTTGAGGTAACCGGTGTACCAGCTCGGATCGGTGAAGATCACTTTGTAGTTCTGGAAGGTGAAATCCTGCGGCCACAGCGTCAGGCCGCCGAGGATTTCGGTGTTGCTCTTGAACGACATGTTCAGCAGCCAGTAGATGGGCACCAGCAGGAACAGGATGTAGATCAAAAGCGGAATCAGCTTTCTTTTGCTCATTGTGCGGGCCTCAACGGTTGGCGTCGGAGTGCGTCATGGCGGTATAGAACAGCCAGGACACCAACAGAATGATCAGGAAGTACACCAGGGAAAACGCCGCCGCGGGGCCCAGGTCGAATTGACCGATAGCCATCTGCGTCAGGGTCTGGCTGAGGAACGTGGTGGCGTTCCCCGGCCCGCCGCCGGTGAGGACGAACGGCTCGGTGTAGATCATGAAGCTGTCCATGAAGCGCAGCATCACCGCGATCAGCAGCACGCTCTTCATCTTCGGCAACTGGATGTGCCGGAACACCGCCCAGTTCGACGCCCGGTCGATTCGCGCCGCTTGATAATAGACGTCCGGAATCGCCCGCAGCCCCGAATAGCACAGCAGCGCCACCAGCGAAGTCCAGTGCCAGACGTCCATCACCAGCACCGTGACCCACGCGTCCATGGTGTTGGCCGCGTAGTTGTAGTTAATGCCCATGGCGTTGAGCGTCGAGCCCAGCAGGCCAATGTCGGCGCGCCCGAAAATCTGCCAGATGGTACCCACCACGTTCCACGGAATCAGCAACGGAATCGCCAGGATGATCAGCACCAGGGACGACCACTTGCCCTTGGTCGGCATGGTCAGGGCGATGGCGATGCCCAGCGGAATTTCAATCAGCAGGACACACGCCGAGTAGATGAACTGGCGCAACAGCGAATCGTGCAGCCGTGGGTCGAGCAGCACCTGCCTGTACCAGTCGGCGCCGACGAAGTAGCGGCTGGACTGGTCGAAGATGTCCTGCACCGAATAGTTGACCACGGTCATCATCGGGATCACGGCACTGAAGGCCACCAGCAGGAACACCGGCAACACCAGCCACCAGGCCTTGTTGTTCTGCACCTTGTTCATGGCTGCACCTCGCCTGCGGATTCAAGCAGATATTCATCGGCATAGACCATCAGCCATTGACCCGGAAAACTGATGTACGCGGTGCCTTCCGGCACAGGCTTGTCTTCGGCGAGGCGGACCTTCAGCGGTGCGCCATCAAGGTTGAGGGTCAGGATCTTGTAGGTGCCGAGGTCTTCGACGTGCACCACGTCAGCCCGCATCGCGTCGTCGTAAGGGCCGTCCCAGACATGCACGAATTCCGGGCGGATGCCGACCTTCAGGCTCTTGCCTTGCGCGTCGGCGACACGCCGCTGCAGGGTTTCGGACAGCGGCAAGTGGGTCGAGGCGAAACCGACGCCACCGGGCTGCGCCTGGACCTCGATCAGGTTCATGCCGGGGCTGCCGATGAAGTAGCCGACGAAGGTGTGGCTCGGACGCTCGAACAGTTCACGTGGTGTGCCGAACTGCACGATCTGGCCGCCGTACATCACCGCGATCTTGTCGGCGAAGGTGGAGGCCTCCAACTGGTCGTGGGTGACGTAGACCATGGTGATGTTGAACTGCTCGTGGATCTGCTTGAGCTTGCGCCGCAGTTTCCATTTCAGGTGCGGATCGATCACCGTCAGCGGCTCGTCGAACAGGATCGCCGAGACATCGTCGCGCACCAGCCCACGGCCCATGGAGACTTTCTGTTTTTCATCGGCGGTGAGGTTGCGGGCCTTTTTGTCCAGAAGGCTCTGCAGGTCGAGAACCTCGGCGATTTCCTGCACCTTGGTGTGGATCCGCGCCTCGGCCATGCCCTGGTTGCGCAGCGGGAACGCCAGGTTGTCGAACACCGTCATGGTGTCGTAGACCACCGGAAACTGGAACACCTGGGCGATGTTGCGCCGCTCCGGGGACAGTTCGTTGACGACTTTGCTGTCGAACATCACCTGCCCTTCGGAAGGGCTGAGCAAACCGGAAATGATGTTGAGCAAGGTCGACTTGCCGCAACCCGAAGGCCCGAGCAGCGCATAGGCGCCGCCCTGCTCCCAGATGTGGTTCATCTCGCGGATCGCGTAGTCCTCGGGGCCCGCCGGGGTGCTGGTGTAGCTGTGGGCGAGGTTCTGCAAACGAATTTCGGCCATCAGGCAACCCTCGCGATACGTTGCCCTGGGGCTTGGACCAGCTTGCCCTGGGCATCGAAGACAAACAGTTTGTGGGTCGGGATGTAGATGCGGATCGGCGCGTCGACGTCGTATTCGTGCACGCCGGGCAAATGCAGGACCAGCAGGAAGTGTTCGTTGCGCACGTGGAGGAAGGTCTCGGAACCGCTGATCTCGGCCACCTCGACGGTCACCGCCAGTTCCAGGTCGTCATCGTTGCTCGGCACCAGGGAGATATGGCTGGGACGCACGCCGAAACGGAACTCGCCCTCGCCCACCGGACGCAGGTCGACGTTCAGCGGAAAGTGCACGAAGTTGGCGAAGCTGACTTCATTGCCGGCAATGCGTCCCGGCATGAGATTGATCGGTGGTTCGGAAAACAGCTCGGCGGCCAGCACGGTTTGCGGTTGGTGATAAACGGAAGACGACTTGCCGCTCTGGATCACCCGGCCCTCATGCAGGATCGTCGTGGTGCCACCCAGGGCCAACGCTTCGTTCGGCTCGGTGGTGGCGTAGACGGCAATGGTGTGACGAGCCTGGAACAGCTCGCGCATTTCCTGGCGCAGTTCTTCACGCAGCTTGTAGTCGAGGTTCACCAGCGGCTCGTCGAACAGGATCAGTTCGGCGTCCTTGACCAGCGCACGGGCCATGGCGGTCCGTTGCTGCTGACCACCGGACAGCTCCAGCGGATGACGCTTGAGGAATTTTTCGATCCGCAGCATCTTCGCGGTTTCCAGGACCTTGCCCTGGATGATTTCCTCGGAAATACCGGCCTGGCGCAGCGGCGAGGCGATATTTTCGAATACGGTCATGGTCGGGTAGTTGATGAACTGCTGGTACACCATCGACACATTGCGCAGCCGCACCGGCCGCTTGGTGACATCCACGCCGTTCATCAGGATGCGGCCGCTGTCGGGCTTGTCCAGACCGGCCATCAGGCGCATCAGGCTGGTCTTGCCGGACAGCGTGCGGCCCAGCAGAACGTTGAAGGATCCGGGTTCGAAACTCAGATTGGCATCGTCGATCCAGGTCTGGCCTTCGACGGTGCGACAGATGTGCTCAAGCTGTAATGACATGGCTCGGCCTTTTTATTATTTGGAGTCAAGCGACCTGAGTGCAAAAGCGAAAGCCGTGCCAGAAATCACAAGCTGTTGATTATGCTTGGCTTTCTTTTTTTGACGGTAAAACTGGCGTTCATTGCTGAACAGAAGTGAACAATCAGGGATGAACAATTGAACAGTGAGCCGGTTGACAATGAACAATTTTGAACAACACTGAATGAACGCTATCTGCCGGCCTGACGATAGTCCTTGCTCGCGATGGCGGTGGATCAGTTGCATTGATGTGACTGACCGCCATCGCGAGCAAGCTCGCTCCCACAGAATCTTCCACAGGATCCGTGTATGGATTGATATTCAGGCCTGCCCCAGCACAAGGACTCTGTGCGAGACTTGCCACAACAATAAAAACAGCACCTGCGAGAGTGCCCCATGGCCGCACCTGCTCCTGCCTTGTCCCACGAGGCCATCATTCAGGCTTCCTGGTCCCGTTGCCGCGCCTTTGGCCTCAATCACCAGAGCGTACCGGCGTTCGACCCATTGCCGGCCGAGGGCATCGCCCAGTTACTGGAAAGCCAGCATTCGCTGGTGCAGACCACCCACCAGGAAGTCCTGCCGTACTACGAGAACATCCTGAGCAATTCCAATTGCCTGATCATGCTGGCCGACAACCAGGGCCAGGTGCTGACCTCCTGGGGCACCCAGCGCTTCATCGAACCGAAGCTGGCCCATGGTTTCAGCGCCGGAGCGACCTGGATGGAGCGCTGCACCGGCACCAACGCCATCGGCACCGCGCTGGCCTGTGAACAGGCGGTGCACATCGAACACGATGAACATTTCCTCAAGGCCAACCGCTTCATGACCGGCTCCGCCGCGCCGATCTTCGATGCCGAGCGCAAGGTCATCGCGGTGCTGGACGTCTCCAGCGACAGCTACCTGCCGCCGTCCCACACCCTGGGCATGGTCAAGATGATGAGCCAGACGGTGGAGAACCGGCTGATTCTTAATCTGTTTCGCGGTGAACACTTTCAACTCACGTTCAACACCGGACTGAACAACCTCGACAGCCAATGGGCCGGGCTGTTGATTTTCGATGAGAGCGGCCAGGTGCTCTCGGCCAACCGCCGCGCCGACAACCTGTTGGGCCTCAGCCTGTCACGGGTGAGCATCGAAAGCCTGTTCAAGGTCTCGCTGATGGAATTGCTCAACCAGCCCGACGGCCTGCCATTCGCCTTGCAGGCGTCCGGGCGCAATCGGTTCCAGTGCCTGCTCAAGCGGCCGAAGCAGGTGTCGGTCAAGCCGCGCATCTTTGCCGAAACGACGCCCTCGCCAGCACCCGCCCCTGCAAATACCACCATCAGCCTCAACACCCTGCACTTCGGTGACAGCAGGGTGGAAAAAGCTGTGCGCCAGGCCGAGCGCCTGTTGGAGAAAGACATTCCGCTGCTGATCCACGGCGAGACCGGCGTCGGCAAGGAAGTCTTCGTCAAGGCTTTGCACCAGGCCAGTTCGCGTTGCAAGCAGGCGTTTATCGCAGTCAACTGCGCGGCGATTCCCGCCGAGTTGGTCGAGTCGGAATTGTTCGGTTATGAAAAAGGTGCCTTCACCGGCGCCAACCAGAAGGGCAGCATCGGCCTGATCCGCAAGGCCGATCGCGGCACGTTGTTCCTTGATGAGATCGGCGACATGCCGCTACCGACCCAGGCCCGCTTGCTGCGGGTCTTGCAGGAACGCTGCGTGCAACCGGTGGGCAGCGCCGAGCTGTTCCCGGTGGACATCCGCATCATCTCCGCCACCAACCGCTCGCTGCGCGAACAGGTGCAACTGGGGCGATTTCGTGAAGACCTCTACTACCGCATCGGCGGTCTGACCCTCGAATTGCCGCCCCTGCGCGAACGCAGCGACAAGCAGGCGCTGTTCAACCGCCTCTGGGAACACCACCGCGAGCCGACCCAATGGGCCGGCCTGAGCCGCGAAGTCCTGGAGCTGTTCGAACGCCACCCCTGGCCGGGCAACCTGCGGCAAGTCAGCAGCGTGCTGCAAGTGGCCCTGGCAATGGCCGAAGAACAACCGATCCGCCCGGAACATCTGCCCGATGATTTTTTTGTCGACCTGGAAATGGAGCCGGTGGAAACACCGGAACCGCTGGCAGTAGACCTGAACGACGCCGAAGACCTGAACCGCCAGTTGCAGGCCGTCGGCGGCAACATTTCCCACCTGGCACGACGCCTCGGCGTCAGCCGCAATACCTTGTACAAACGCCTGCGGCAGTTGGAAAACGTCGGATCAGTCGGCATCAACGGTGACTGACACACCGCTTTCGCGAGCAGGCTCGCTCCCACAGGGGGCCTGGGGTGAATGTGAAACCTGAGAACAACGCAGAAAAAATGTGGGAGCGAGCCTGCTCGCGAAGGCGTCGGATCAGCCAACATCAACGGTGACTGACACTCCGCTTTCGCGAGCAGGCTCGCTCCCACCGGGGATCTGTAGTGGATGAGAAATCTGAGAACAACTCGGAAAATGTGGGAGCGAGCCTGCTCGCGAAGGCGTCGGGACAGCCAACATCAACGGTGACTGACACACCGCTTTCGCGAGCAGGCTCGCTCCCACAGAAGTTTCGCTTATCTGCCTGGTACTCCGAAGCGGTTGCCATTCCACTCAAGCAACAGGTCAGTCGAAGGCACCGTTGAGCACTTCGTAAATGATGCCGCTGGCGATCGCCACCAGAATCAGGTCGGTACCAACCTGCTGCCATTCGTAACCGTCATAGCGCGGCAGGTGTCCCAGCAAACGTCCGTCGAGCTTCTTGGCGATGCCGGGTGGCAGCGGCTTGCCCCGGGCGAGGTTCTTCTGGATACCCGGCGGCAATGCCGGGCCTGGGCTCCAGTAATCGCGATAACCGCCAATCACACCCAGAACACCGCCACGGTCGATGCTCGGCCCATTATGCCAATCGCTGCCGCCACCGCCCTGGTTGCCTTTGCCTCCCTGGTTGCCTTTATTGCCAGCATTGCCCTGGTTACCCTTATTGCCAGCATTACCCTGGCCGCCCTTGTTGCCCTGCCCGCCCTTGCCTCCTTGTCCCTGACCTTGATCGAATTGAGCGTTTCCCTTGCCATTGCCCGGGTCCGCGACAGCAAGGCCAGGGCCCGCCGCCAAGGCAAAACAGGTTACTGCAGCAATCAACGAGCGCGATTTGAACATGGCAGTACTCTCAGAAAGGGAATAGTCCCTGTAAAGATATAGAGACTAACGGTGATATTAGTTCCATATCACGCTGCGTGTCGGTTACCTGCACCCGGTGCCGCCCTGAACCAAGCAATCAGGCGGCAATTGACCCGGTTTTGTCGTATCAGTGACTTATTCCTGAGGCATGGTTGGAGCGCTGCCGCCCCGACATGCGCCGAAACTTGCCACTGGTCGCCTGTGACAAGTCGTGCACATGACACGGGCACGTCTGGCTCAAGGTTTGCAGCGGACCTTGTACGCAGCGCAGGACGACGTCTTTCTGGCGCGGCAGCAAATTCTAAACGCTTGGTCAGCCACCGGAGATGTACCGTGTCAACTCTCAATGAAATCGCAGCGAACCACGCGAGAATGGCAAAATTAAAGGAAGAAGAGTCGATGCGGTTGAGCGCGCTTCAAAGCCAGGTAGTTGGCAGTCTTGAGTTGCCAGTGACGCACACGGAACAGCAGATGCCGCTGCACTTTCTGACAATCCTCCCAGACCACGCTTTTGCAGATGCCATGCTCTGAGTGAGTCCTAATGTTGGATGAAACCCGTCGCCCGTTTGATTGAGCGGGCGATTCGGGATGACCTGCCTTTGCAGTTTCCAGTGCCGTCGTGAACTTCCCGTCTTCCCTCGCAAGACCAGCGTGATGCCCATCACAGATCAGAAAGCCATTTAAGCAACTGTTGCGGTATTTTTGCGCGCGAACGCTTATAAAGCGGGCAGCAAAAGCGCATTAGCCAAAAGACCAGGAAAAACAGCGCAGGATTCTCGGAAGAACGATCTCTTTGATGGAACACCAGGAGCAGCGAAAAATGAGCACGACTGAACAAATACAAAGCAGCGGAAAATACAGCGCCAAATGGCAGGAACGTTTCGACTTCTTTGATACCTATGGCGCGCCAAACGACCCGCGCTACAAGGAAGCCGTCAAGAGCCTGCCGGACTTCAAAAAGAAAATCCTGATCAACGCCAACGTGATCGCGTTTTTCTTTGGTCCTATCTACCTGTTTGTCTTGGGCCTGTGGAAGAAGAACCTGGCGCTGCTCGGAATCTTCCTGGCGATCAACATCGTATTGAGCGTGATTTTCTCCATCATCGGCATGGAGTTTCCGCGGCCGTTGAGCATGGGTCTGAACATCGCCATGTCGATGATGTATGCGCTCATGACCAACTATGCGTACTACCTGAAGGAAATCAAGGGCGAGCAAGGCTGGAATCCGCTCAAAGGCATGCGTCTCTAATTACCGGCTCAGCCGCAGCGCCCTATAAAAATGGCGCAAACAGCCCCGCCTGATGGTCCATTGAGTGTCGCCTGGCGTTACCAGGCCTTTCATAGGAACTCGACAATGGCTGACGACTTGAGCAATCGCGGGCCCCAGGACCGGAACCGCATCAACACTTCCGAAGACTGGGAATTGAGATACTGGGCGAAAGAATTCGGCGTGACCGAAGAGCAGCTCAAGGCAGCGGTCAAGGCTGTTGGGCCGGTGGCCGATGATGTTCGCAGGCAATTGAAGAAGTAACGAATAAGCCCTGCATTGCTGCGGGGCTTATTCATTCAGGTGGACCTCCATCCGACGGCTTAGACGCTGACCGGATCAATCCTGCCCAGTCTGAGCGTCTTAGAAAGCAATTCGTCCTGGCGGCTACCTGGGCCAATGATTGCGCTTCGTCTCCGGGAGCCTTAGACGTGAGCTTATTTGTCGGCCTTGCGGAAAAGTGTGGTCTCGAAGCGATGGGTTCCTCTGATGAAGTATATTTGCTTTAGCGTACCGTCCTCATTGATAGCAATCACATGCGGTATCCTGGATTTATGATACGGGTGATCATAAAGGTCTGGCTTATTGCTGTAGGCGAACGCGGTGAAGTGGAGGCCGTCAGCTTCCCAACTGACGCCGTTGAACAGGTAGACCCAATTTTCGCTGTCTGAGTTATAGAGATAAGCTTCGCCGCCTTTGTCCCTGCGGATCTCAAATTGAATATCTCCTCGCTCGCTTGCCCACCGACCGATGTATCGGTTCAGGTCGGCGTGCGAGGGCAAAGTAGGCGCTGGAGCAAAATCAGCCTCTTGGTACGGCGACTTTTTGGCTTCTGCTTCCCGGTCAATGACATACGAATCGCACAATGGCGCGATCTTTTGCACCTTTCGATAGCTAAAGATCAGAGGATTGCCGGACAACACCATACCCAGGCGCATGGTATTCGGCGTCAACGAAATAACCTCAAGGTCGAAGGTATCGTTTGGCGACTCGATATGGATCGACTTACCGTCATCGGCCAAGGTGTACTTGGATACCTCGACCTCCCCTCTGGCGTTGGGCTCATTGCAGTTAAACGAATGCAATGCCACTGTTCCATCCGGCAAGTAATTTGCCACGTTGGCAATACCGTTGCGTAGAGGGCTCATCGCCCAAGTTCCTAAAAGAGCCGTATGATCGGCCTTTGCCGATGCACCCACCGCAGAATCTGCTACTTGCACTGCATGAGCGCCCAAAGATAGGGCTGCGAAAAACAAGGGGTAAAGCTTTTTCACTGAAAATCTTCCATGGTGGCGCCAAAATCGAAACACACGCTCATTTGCGCGAACTGTTTGCCTGCACAGCGAGGCCATTCGATGTCAGGTTTCCACTATGTCGGTAGAGCCAGCGACATCTTTAGTTCGCAGCAAGACCTGGAAAAACGCTCAGGCTCTACGATCAGCTCGTTAGAAAAAATGAATTACCCGTCAAGGCGTTCGGTCAACAATTATGAACGCAGTAATCTGACGAGGTAACAGCGATGACTATCGAAGCAGAGACACTCGTACAACTGACCGAAGCACTTCAGAAGCGTGGGATGGTGCTGGTATCCGATGTGGCGTTTATCCGAGCGCCTTACAGGGAGGATCATCATTGGATTTGCATGGTGGAATAATCGGTAAGTTGTGCTGGCGGCGCTGAGAACGTTTGCGCCGCCAGTCTCCGCCTAACGGTATATAAATCCGCACTTAGGCAGTGCGCAATTCCCGAGGCCGATCATGAGGACCCCGGCGGAATACCATCTTTGTTGAAGTCCTTCAAACGCTCACGCTCCTGCTCGGTGGAGTGGGCGGGCGTGTCGTCCTTGGGTTGTTCGTTTTTCTTCTCGTCGGTCATGGGTTTGCCCTCTCGTTGATAACAGGTTGGGCACACCAGGGCGCTGGCAGTTCAATCAATACGTGGTTCTACGGTCAGTCGTCCCGCACGTTCCCCAGCCTCAACTCTCGCAGGCCGCTGTTCCCCATGAATCGAATCACGACACCCTCCCCCCTCGTCAAGGCAAGCACATGGTCGATCAACTCACCTTGACTGTCGGCCTGCAGGATCGGTTTGTAGCCATGGGATTTATAAAGTGTCCAACGGTCGTTTTCGAACTCTATCCTGTACACATCCACTGCCAGGCGCTCCGATTGTGTTGTCGGTAGATACGCCAAGGTGCGTCAGTGTTCCGGTTGGCTGTCGAGTGGAACCGACGTACGCTCAGACTTCGCCAAATCGAACGCGGGCCACGCGAAAATCTTCTGCGTGTTCCAACAGCCACATCCATAACGGCACCATCTGCGCCAGGAAACTTCGGCCCAGCGGAGTCAGTTCATAATCAACACGTGGCGGCACCTCGCCGTGATCGTGGCGTGCGATAAGTCCGTCTCTTTCAAGTTGCCGCAAGCTACGGGTCAACATGCGTTGCGTGACACCCGGAAGCCGACGAGCGATTTCAGCGTGCCGCAGTTTGCCCTCCACTCCCAGCGCATGAACGATGTACGTGATCTGTTGCGCGGCCAGTCGCGGGTTCAATGGCTCATTATCTCCACCGGCATGTTCACCAGCTTTCTGTTTGAGCCGGCCTTTGGCGTAGTAGACCTTGATCAGAACACGGTGCGTGCGCTGGGTAGTTGGGACACGGCAGTGACCGTCACTACTTCAGAAAATATTGGCTGGCTGACCGCCTCTATCCTGTTCGAACCGGGACTTGCAAACCAAGTGGTCTTCACCGCAGGCGACACCCTCACTTACGGGCAGTTGGCGGATACCATCGAGCACGTACTCAACCGCCAGGTAAAACGCGAGGAATGGACGCTGCCAGTGCTCAAGGCCGACCTGGCGACAGCCCCTGCTGACCCGATCCGCAAGTACCGCGCAGTGTTCGCCGAAGGTAAAGGCGTCGCATGGCCAAAAGCGGACAGTTACAACGCACGAAAGAAAATCGAAACGACCAGTGTCGCGCAGTGGATCGAACAGCATTTGCGGTAGTGGGCGGAGCGCCTGGGAAAGCCCGGGGCCAAGCCGGGCGTCAGTGAAGCACTCTGCGACTCTCCCCGATCCTGATGCGATCAAGCGCACGGTTTAACGCGTCCAGCGCCTTTAACAGCGCCTCGGCTTCCGCTTCCCGGCCATCGCCCCATAGGCGCTCAGCCATTTTGTTGAGCGCCAGAATTGATCGCTCGATTTCGGCAGCACTCGCTGTCGTTTTGTCATCCGGCTGTTTCTTTGGCATTGCCTTGGCGCTTTTTAAAGTTGATCGGGGTCTTGCGATGAATCGCCAGGCAGCGCCACGCTCAAGTCCAGATGACCGTCTCGGTATTGATCTCGGCGACAGACGTAGCGTTGAACTGCCGCTGGCGGTGCAGATCATCGCGCATTTTCGGGTAATTGAATTTCCTGCCCCCCAGCTCTTTCAGAACAAGGCCTGAAATTTTGTAGGTGCCGCAGTCAGCGCAGTTGACGAGTTCACCACCTTGATCCTCTTCGGACTGTTGTGCTTCCAGCCCGCATAGATAACATTTCATACCTGATCTCCTGTTAGCCAATGCTTAGAAGATCGTCTGGTAAAGGGTGAAGTTTCAATGGCTTGATCGCCTGCAACCATGACTGCAGGATCCCGAACAACCCAATCTGCTTGCGGGGGCGCCTATGGACAGGTAACAGCCTCGTTAGACTGCCGCTTGGTCCACAAGGTACGACCGTTGATTGCGCTCTTGAACCATGCCTCGGTAACCGCATAGCATTTGCCCTCCCAAGTCTCGACAAACGTCCTTGGATAACCCTCAGGCTCATTTCCACCCAGACGCATCCAGTTTGGATCTGGCGAGGTGACTGTCCTATAAGGCATGCAGGCTGCCAGTACTACCAGCAAGAATGCCAAGACTAGCGTTTTCATATGAATCCCAGTGAATTGGAAGGCGTGTGTTGCACACCGCGCTCTTGAGATTGACCGCGGCTAGAAACGCGGGGTATAGACGGATGGGATGTTTTCCCAACGTGAGCTACGACGAGAAGCTTCTGCGAGTGACGCAGTACAACCCACGTTGATCGGCGAAAAGCGGAAAGCCAGGGACAGACCGTAATAGGAGTTCACCTGTAACCGGACCGTCGCGTAATTGTTGTATGGCCGCGTTTTCCTGGTCCTTGCATCTGTTGCCCATAAAATCATTGGCGCGAGTGATGATGAGGAGACAGCGACAGACCTCGATTTGAACTCATGATCGCTTTCTAACTCACTGCGACGCCATCCTGGTGATGCTCGCTCCCTGCGGGCTCGGCTCGTGAAGAAGGCACGGAAACGCCTGAAAGGGTTTGAATCGGACATGGCCATCTCTATCCGTTCCTGCGCCATCTCGTTCTTCGCCTGAACGATTTGCCTTGCCAGGTTTATCGCGGTGTTTTTGAATTCCCGGTGAAGCGCCTGCTCCTCGGTCTCGTTTCCAAGTGGCTTAACCTTCATCTCGGAAAATGTGAACTGCGTTCTGTCGCTGAGCACGTAAAACGTGCCACGAATTTTTTGTATAGTGCCCTGAAAGGTAAAGTCCATCGAACAGAACGCATGTTCGTCCATGTTTATGTAGTAGAGCGGCTCACCCTGCAGGTTTCGAACGGTTCCGTCCTGGTGAATCCTGCCCAAAGGCGCCCCATCGTTGCCGTTGCCTTTGAAGACCAGGTAGCGGCCGTTCATGTAGTTGTACGGCATTAACGGTTCCAGTTTGCCCATTCTCTGCACACACCCATGCTCCTTTCCCGCAACGCTATCAGGTCAGGACCACCGATGCTCATTATCTTCTGACGGCTGCTTGCCTGGCTGCAGAAGTGTCCGCTGGAAAATACAGCTCCAGGTCTCAGGCGCAGGTAGCCAGAGGCCAACCGACGCGTGCTGCACGGAGCAGGCTGGCCCTGACAACCAAACGGTGAAACGGGGCAATAACGAAGATATAGGCTCGTCCAAGACGGTTGTGGCACTGGACCACGGTTGAAAACACCAGTTGGCGACTGCCTTCTCGCTCCGCCTCTTCAGAACACAGGATCGATATCCGAAAGTCGAGGTGCTTGTCATCCTCTCCCAACACGATTTCAGTCTGGTTTGTACTGTAGACCTTGAAGACGCCAACCCGATTGGCAAGCGATGCCAGATGTCTGGCTGTCTTCAGGCCAAAACAGGCAACGATAGTGTCGCGGATTGTCAGGAGCCATCCGATCCAGGAGGGCTGGTGTGAAAGAATGAATCGAGCTAGCAAATCCGGATCGCTGGATGTGCCCGCAGGGAGCCGAATCGCAAAAGCGTCCGCCAGGTTCATCGGGTTGTAAAGATGGGTAATGCCTGACGTTGAGGGGACTGGCACGGACTTAATGAGCTTAAATTCTCGCATTGGGGATCCTTCCTTAGTTTCCAGCCACGAATTGGACGACCTGCCGTGTCGATAAAGGGAACATCTCACGGTGCACTCACCTGTGAAGAGGACGAACTGCCTGGTGGGATTGCGATATCCCTTCTGGTGTGATGCCTCATGTTTAGCATTTGAAAAGTACATTGCACCGGCTGCACCAGCCTTCAGCTGCGCTCCGGCTCATCGGAAAACGGAAGAGAAGATGACCTGTATCGGAAACCGTCAAAACCAGTGAGAAGTTTATGAACCTACGCCGAATTTCGTCGGCTGGAACGCTGATGCCTGCCCCATCGACTATTTGAAGAACGCCGCCCGATACCCTGCTGTCAATCCGTTGCCATTCGAACTGCCAGCCTGTTACCCAGGTGAAGTTTCGAATTTGATAGTCGCCAGTGATGCTTTGGCATTGAGCGAGTTTCCTGTTGGACAGGTCAAAGACAAAAAACAGGGAGTTTGGATAGCCGAGCATCCGAGCACCGTCCAGGCTCAGACCTTCTTTTCGGTTGATGGATGTCACAAGTGCTTTTGCTCGTCGCTTACGCCATATCAAATACCCTATGGCGAGACAAAAAATAGAAAAAGAAGCCCCGAAGAGCTGACGTCCCTCGACTGTAAGCTTATCGGGCGAAAACCGTATAATGCCCCACACGAGTCCTATCGTTACAAGCCCCGATAACCAAGCGGCGGGAATCGCTATTTTGTTAGCGAGGCTAACTCCGAGCGTCCTCAAACAGCTGTCCATGACTGTATCCAATATCACTTAAATAAGAACTCGCAGGTTATCACTCACAGAGCGCCAACTCATAGGGCTTGGCCCGCAATTCGCGTGGACGTGCCCCAACAGGGCTTCGTTTGTTTGCTCGCGGCGGAAACCTCACCGTTGGCCGGCTAATTTCTTCAGTCTTCCAGAGCCATCATCCACGTATGCAAATAAGCCCAGAAACGCGGCGAGCTCGCTGGCGAGCTGTTTCTGTTGGCTGACTTTTTTTCCGACGACACGGCGAGCAATTAACAAACGCCCGTTTTCATACTCGACATAAATACTGTAGGACTTGCTAAAAACAGCCAGGTGGCCGTCGGGCTTGAGCACTATTCGAAGCGGTGTGCGTTTCGTTAGTTGATACCGTCCGAGAAAAGCCACACCAGACGACTGCATGGCCAGCGGAGCGCGCTCGCTGATATCTCTGCCCAGTTGATATACCCACCACATCACAACCAGGCTTGCGAGGATGATGCCCGGCCACTCCCTCCCAGGTAACGACAGGCCGGTCGATAAGCTGATACAAAAGATCGCCGTGATCGCCCAAGGTGTCTGGCGAAGCAGCGGGACAAAAAATAAACGACCGATGCCGATCTTCGGCCGGATGATGAAAACTTCGTTGGAGCCAAGTGGCGTCATCCGTAATCCCCTGTCGCAGACTGAAGGAAAAGATAGGGGAAAAGGGAGGAAAAAAGGGAAAAGGGGACCAGATTTATTTTCCAGCCAACTGCCAGTTCCAAGCGAATCCATTCGATAAGAACTCTCAAACGCACGGAGCAAAAATAAATCCGTCCCTTTTTTCTTTTTTTTCTTGCTTCGAAGGCCGCACTACTTGGCTTTTGCGCTCTTGATGTCGCTTATGATTTTCTGGGAAATAGCCTCAACCTGCTCCTTGGTCATCGCCGACATGACGCCTTCCCAGGCAGACGACGATGTGTCGTACGTTCGGGTGCCGATCAGCCGGCCTGATTTCAAGTCCGTATAATCTGCGCTGGAATTGACCCACGCATTCCCCACCATGACACCGGCGCCGTAGCGTGCACCCGGAGTGAGGTAACGGAAATTGCTCACATTGATCTTGATACCGACACCGTCTTCGCCTTCAGGATTTGATGCCTGACCTTCCGCAAGGCTATAGCCGGCACGAGTCGCTTCGACTTGCAGGGCATCGCGCCATTCTTGTTTCAAGCGAGGCCAGTCCTCGTTCTGTTGAACCTTGCTGTTTCCCTGGAAGTTCACCACCAGGTTTTGCTTGGCTGACTCCTGGATGACCAGCGTTTCTGTCCCGCCGCTTTTGACAGAAGCAGCGCATCCGCTCAACATCAAAAGAGCAACAGCACAGGACAGTGCAATCGAAAGCTTGGAGTTGTTCATTGATTTCCCTATCCAAAAATCGGTGAGATGGAGGTAAGTATCCGCCGGGGCGGGTAGGTTATGGCCGTCCCTTAACGGACGCTTGCCGGGGTCACTTCAGCACGAAGAGCGATCCATGCCAAGGCGGCGATCCACAAGACGCATACGCCATAATTAAGCCGTTGATACAGACCAAATCCATGCCCTTCGGCGAATGCCTTGGACATCATCGCTAATGTCACGACAGCCAGGATTACGCAAAGCATCGAGAACCTTCCGAATCCAGGTGACGACAGTAACCGTTTACCGAGAAAACCCCACAACACAATGGCCAGCGCCAGGGAGACGAACATGATCAACCCCGCGAGGTTATGAGCCTGCTGAGAGGTTGAAGGAAGTACCGGAGCACATCCCTGATCACAAGAAAAATAGCCTGCAGCGAAGCTCGCCAGGCCGTGGAGCACTATCAAAACGGCGCTGAACAGGGCGAGGCGCGATCCCCCGAAGTTGCGTATCAAACCTATCGCGAACAGTACGAACAGCACGCCCAGCGGAAAGTTATTCACCCAGGCGGAATAACCGTGCGTGGGAGCCCCTACCGCGCCCAACACACTCATCGCCTGGTCTAGATGGCTATAACCCGGATAGCCCAGCGACGTCAGCGCCACACCCGCGAACAACCAAAGAGGAATCAACAGCCCCATTCCCAGCAGTATGCGGTCAATGGTTTTCAAATACGACACTCCCTTTTTATGGCAATAGACCGCTCCGTTTCCTACGAAGCGCCTTCATGCTAGCGGGCGTCTGGCATGGGGGGTATCTATTTTTGCAAGCTAGCGGGTAGATGCGTCACCCTGTGGCCCCTTCGAACCATGGACGGTCATGCTTGCCGAACACTTTTTCGCCTATTACGAAAATGTTGTACATCGCTGCGCTAGGAATCTTATCGCTCATCCAGCCTTCGTCTTCCTTGAAAAAGGGAACAGATTTATTTTCTAGCCGGCTACCAGTTCCAAGTGAATCCATTCGATGAGAACTCTCAGAACACCGGAGCAAAAAATAAATCCGTCCCCTTTTCTTGCTAAAAATAAATCCGTCCCCTTTTCTTTTTTCTTGTTGTCCCCTTTTCTTGTTCCAGTACCGCCCGGCCAGGTAGCTGAGCCTGGGCCGAGGTCAGGAGGATCCATCGCAACTCCATTAGTAAAAGTTGGCCGCTGCAGGCCTGGTCAAACAAGTCAGCTCCAGCAGCACTCCCAGCTCGGGGCAAAAGGTGTGGTGGAACCGAAAACGAAAAAAACCGGAAAATGCCGAGGCTCATGAATATGTTGAGATGTCCTCAAGCTGAGGCCACGACCCCCGCAGTGAGCAAAACAACTCCCAAATACCAACCCCAGAGGAACACCTTCGCTTGTGAATCTTTCTTCGCATAGACATACACGTAAAAGGGTATGACTAAGCAGAGCATGGCCTGGGGTAACGAATTTTTGATGGCAACGCAGAAAATGACCAGCTGCATAGCAACCATTAAGCCGAGCCCCGACAGGAGCAAGTACATGACCATCCGATTACATCCATTTGAAAATGAGTGGTGAGTGTATCGGCGGCTCAATCAGAAACTAAAAGTCTGATAAGAGGGAAAAGGAAAGAAAAGGGAACAGATTTATTTTCTAGCGGCTGCCAGCTCCAAGTGAATCCATTCGATGAGAACTCAGAACACCGGAGCAAAAAAATAAATCCGTCCCTTTTCTTCTTCTATAGAAGAAGTGGTTTCTTAAGAAAGGGCGGATCTCATCTCTTGTCGTGATCCCCGTAGGCATACCCCATCTTTTTGGTCATCTCCTGGCTCTGCCTGTGGTAGATGTCACTCAGCGTCCACCTCAGCCTCTCGTTCTCAGCCTTCAACGTCCCAATCTCCTTTAGTGCACTCCGGTACACGACGATCAGCCCTGCAAGCTCCCTGTGGGCTGCTCTGAGGTTACGGCGTGTCAGCTCCAGGTCTGAACAGAGTATGTCCACTTGATGCTTAAGCATCTCCTCACGGCTAGGTAGCCCAAGCTCAAAACCAGTGTCATCGATCAGATCGTCATGCATCGCCATCACACCAAATACTGTACAAATGAACAGTATCGGTACAACGAAAGACACTCAAGACAAGGAGGATGAACGGTGGTTCGGCGGGAATGAACGGGAGAAATCGCCTTACGAAAGCTCGCTCATCCAGCGTTCACATTGCCGATGTGAACGAACCCGATATTTTGTGAACGTTCTGCCTGAATCCGAAGCAACAAAAAAGGGCCCACCTTTCGGTGAGCCCTTCTAGACCGCCCAGCAGAGCGGATTTTGTTTGGTAGGCGCGATTGGACTCGAACCAACGACCCCCACCATGTCAAGGTGACCGTGAAGCGATGATAACACTCTGAAAAATAAAGGAAAGTGCAGCCAAAGCGCGTTAACTAAAAGCGCCGTATCGCGCTATATGAATCAATAACTTAGCGTTGGATATTCCTACAGTACTCCCCTCCTCCGGCGTCCTGCCGACCGAACGAAAATCTCCCAACTGCTACCCTGGTCTCATCACTGGAGAACATCAATTGCCCAACTCAGACCTGCTCCCTTCCCTGCTGTACAAGATCAACGAAAACCAGCTGGCGCTCGAAGCGGCCATCCTGGAGCTGTCCAACTGGGTCGAGCAGCATGGCTCGCCCGAAGTCGCCGACAACGTGCGCGGCGCCCTGGACACCATCGACCAGAACGAGGAGTTCATCAAGCTGACGCTCGCTGTGCTGATGGCGCCAGAGTGAAATAGCGCTGCTCGTCGGCTCAACCTCGCCTGAGCCGATCCCCTCGATTACTGTATATCCAAACAGTAATAAGCAAGCGAACCCCATCATGAACTTTGAACAGGCCAAGGCGCTGAGGATCCAGCGATGGCGCGACACCCTTGATGATCACTATTTCAGGATGCAGAACCCGGAGGCGCACCGGTCCTGCCTGCTTGAAGCTAGCGCGCGGTTAGCCGAGGAACGGCTGATTGATCGAATGCAACAGTTCGAGATGGACGAAATGGCGAACGCCGCGTACTGGCACGCCGTGGAAGAGCTGCAATCGACGACAGTCCTCTATCACGGTGCATCCCATTATGATCTTGTTACACGAGACGGCTCGTCCCAGCTGGGCACGATTCATCAATCGACGTTCACGGAGAGAACCGAGAGCCGCCGCATTCACGCTTACGATGGGCAGGTCTACCGACAAGGCGAGAAACTACTGTTGAGCTGCCGAGGCTCGACAGACGGTGTCATTGAAGGGCTTGTCCTCACATTGGATGATGGACGCCAGTACGACCTGATTGAGACGGCCAGAATGATTCAGGGTGTAGTTTATAGGCCCATCGAAGATCCTGATGTCTATCGCTGGCTTACCGACATCTTGCAAGTCGCACGCGAAGAGCGAAACCTGTTGCTGATGCAAAAACTCCGGTCAATCGCCGAATTAGCACGATTCGTTCAATGTTCGTTGTGCCTTGATCAGTTTGGCGTACGCGAGGCCTGCGGGGCTTGTGCTGGTCAAGGTTTCATGCCAAAGCGCGTCTCGACCGCTATAATCCAAATTTAGAGTAATAGAAGTGTTCAAATGACTTGTAGCCGAGCTCGGCTGGCCGAAGTAGCTGGTGAGCATCCGGCACGTGAATTAGGCCGCAAGCACAGTGCAATCCTCCTGAACGCGTGAGTAATCATATGAGCAAAAAAATAGACATAAGCCATTGGATTAAGTCAATGTCCCGTCCAGTCTCACAAGACCACGTAATGTTCAACGAAAGCATTGAAGAATTTCGGCACAGCGTCGTTCGAAACTTTGAACCACACGATCATCCCAGCAATTGCCACTTGCTGACCGATTTTCACGTAGAGCACAATATAAATTTACCAGGAGTTACAATCTCACCATCAATACAGGTTCATTTACCTGGGGCCAAGTCAGCATTTATCTGCCCAATAAGCATTGATGAAAAATGCAGTAACAGGACTGCTCATCTATATGCAAACGCTCTCGCGTCGATACTGACTTTTTCAACAGGCCGACGAGTTGTAGCACCGCGAGACCGATACTACAACAGAGCCGCTCTTAATGAGGAAAACTGTTTAGCGCTCGCAATTCTACACCCGGTGCTTACCGCGGGCCCTGGGTATGTGAGCCCCAGACTTACACAAGAAGACATTAACAGTTACATCGCATCTTCAAACAATCTGATTTCGAAACTGCGCACAATATCCTACGAGCATTATATTATGGCCATGCAGGCAATACGCCTTGTCAACCTGTCCATAATAAACAAACGTCAAGATTTTGGCTTAGCTTATTTCTTGGGTGTTGGCGCGATCGAAGCTGTAGCCACAAACGCGATAAAACGCCCTAAAATCAAACATCCCAAGGAGAAAGATTGGGAGCGAACAGCGAAGGAAAATGAGCAGTTTTCTGAACTATTGAAAGCCTACAAGGCGGCCCGAGGGGGCAATTATTTAAAGGAAAGGTATACAAAGTTCATTAATGATTTTGCCCCTTCCGAAATATGGAAAACTTTGCTGCCACACCCAAAGCAAGACCGGATAGACATTCTGAAGAATCTGATAAACCCTGATGGAAGCCGCTATCCCGCTGACAAACTATGGAATGAGTTCACCCCCGAAGAGCTCTCATCCTCTGAGATACAGCAAGCGATCCAGGCGTCGTATGATCATCGTTGCGATTTTGTGCACAACGGCGAACAGCCCCCTCACAAAGACCCTAATGCAAGAAGTCATTTTTTTCAGAACATAGATGAGTACAGCAAAGGCGTCCCCCGCACGACATTCGTTCTCAATTACGAACTTATAATTGCGATAGCGAGACACGCCATATCCCGCTGGATACAAACACTTCCAGGCGAGGAATAATTAATCTCCAGTGCCATTTAGGGTAGAAACACTCTTTGCATATGCCTGGCACGCCGCTAGCTTGATCACTGCCCGGTCGCCGTCGTCGGTGATGGCGATAATTCTTTGAGCATGCGTTGGGTCAAGTTGGGCTCTTGCTTTTCCATGAACCACGCCGCCGGCGCCGGAGGCGGTAGGCACTGAGCTGCAACCGGCTGGATCCTCGGCAAGGAGGACTGACAGCCGGACATCAGCAGTGGCAAGGCGATCGCGCAGGCGATCTTGGTCACGTTGGGCATCGGTAATTGCTCGGTAATGGTTTGTCTCGTTACTGATCAGCCGCTGTTCCAAGCCCAGTCGCTTCCCCTGCTCTGCCTGGATCTGGTCCGCGGCGGCGCTGCCGATATTGATTAGGTCGTCCGTATGCAAGCTGTCCGCTATACCGCCAGCCCTGCACCTTCCATGTAGCGCTGATCGCCAGGATCAGCGCCACGGCAACCCCAGCGATGAGCAGCTTCAGCTCGCGGGGCTCATGGCATGTACTTGAAGAAGATGTGGGTGCCCAAGCCTGCGACTCCGGCATGATGTAGTGATGCCCGCAGTTCGCGGAGGCTACCCTAGGATCAGGGCCTCCAGCAGATTTAGTTCCCAGTTGGCGTCCGCCGCTGGAGCCAATCGGTGCCGGTGTTACCTGTCCCGTTCGTCATTCGAATCCATCCTCCAATGACGTACTTATTGGGAGTGGTACCTAGTTCCGCCACTGCTGAGTTGGTGATCTGGTCGCCGACTCGCCAAGTCGATTGAGTCGGCAGCGCAGGAAAAACCGTGGCCTGAGAGCCCGACCGCCGGCCCACCACGATAACCCCATCCGAAATTGGCACGACGGTGCCGCTGTCGAACTGATTGTTTTCCATATCAAGGTTTGACATGGTTCCAGTGTCGAGCAAAATCCCGTAATACGGGTGCGCAACCGACGCGCCCTGTCCTTTGTTGTTGGAGATTTTGACAGAACCGTTTGCAGCCTTGCCGTAGATGGCCACCGTGAACGTAGGCGCGGTGCTGTTCGGCTTGATGTCCAGCAGCTGATTGCCATCAATCGTTAGTGCTTCGACGATACCTCCACCCGTCGTACCAAACTGAATTGGCGTGCCAAAGCCCTTGGTTTCGTTGTTGCACAAACTGATGTTCTTGATCGATCTGCCAGCTGCCAACACACCGACGTGAACCGCAATCGCGCCATACAGGTCGGTACAGAATAAGGTATTCCCATGCACCTTCACCCCGTCGACGTTCCCCTGCGATGGAGTCAAATCGAATGCGCGCTTAGCCACTCCACTACCATGGTGGAAGTCATCAGTCAGCCAAACATGGTTGTCGTGGATATCTATATCGGCCATGCCTGGTTCTGCACTCGTTTCGTTGTAGAAAATGACCGCCTTCTGAGCCACGAGAAAGTCATTGTCATGGACGAAATGGCCGCGTGAGACCGACGTGTAGTTGCCCGCGACGTAGACGCCCCACAAGTAGTTGCGAACGGTGTTGTGGTGGAACCAGTTATTCGACCCGTGCAATTCAGCGGCGGCAAGCGGGCCTTGAACCCCACTCGACATAACCGAGTTCGTGAACAGGTTGTTGTGGACCCAGACGTTATTCGCCCACATATAAACGGTGCTGTGATCGTTACAGTCCAGGCCGTTGTCTTGGAAGATGTTGTAGGCGATTTCGATGGTGTCGCCAAGAATGTAACCGGCCGCGTTCGACTGACCCAAGGAGATGCCCGTGACGCCTGGGCTGTTCTTAACTCGGTTGTTGGTGAACTTTGCGTTGATCAAGCGAGCGTCTTGCCCAACGGTACCTACGCTGCCGGACACCATAAGCGCCGCACAATTGAAGTAGTTGTAAACCAGACCCGCGCGGTTCGGGCTGATCTTGTTATTTTGACCGTTCAAGTCAAAGGTAATGCCATCAATGAACAGGCCGCTCACAATGGTGTTGATGCCCATTAAGTTGAAATACTTGGGGCTCGCGTCGGTTGACTCGTTGTCCTTCAGCTTGAAGGTGGTGATGTCGCGCCCGGCGCCTTGGATATTGAGCGTTGAGGCAATTTTCAGGGCTGCGAAGGTCGACCCGCCTTCCATCTGCATCGTCTGCCACAACGTCAGCAGGTAGGTCCCAGGGCCAGCGTATAACGGCAGGTTCGAATCGAACGCCTTCTGGATGAATGTCGAATCTATGAATGTGCCGTCACCCTTGGCCCCGAATTGCTTGAGCGACACGCGACCGATAACAACCAGCTCCCAGCGCGCGCCGTCGTTCGCCACAATGATTGTTCCGCCGTTGTCCGCGGTTGAAACGTCGCCCACGCGCACGCGGTAATGGCCGCCACCACCATCGTTGGCTGCGTAATAACCCATGACGAAGGCGCGCTGGTTACGGGCGCTGCTCAGAGCCCTCAGCGCTGCGATGCTGTCGACGGTCCGCGCAACACCGAACCTGAGGTGGTCGAACAGCGTGCCGGCGTCGTAGAGAATGCCGGTGGTGGTGTTGATCAGGCCGGTGACTTGGTCGATCAGATCCGCAAAGTGATTGTTCACCCAGCCTCTGGTCGTTGCGTCCTGCAGGTCGTCAGGATCCTTGAGATTGGATATGTTTCTGTTTTCGGCGTCGTAATAATCTCGGCCGAGAGGTCTGATAAGTGCGCGCTTGAAAACAGAAAGACCCTGCTGGATTAACATGGTCAATCTGTCAAAGACATCTTCATGAGTCTCTGCCAAAAATTTACCCTGATTGCGCAGCGATGTTTGCTGGTAGGCATCCATTTCTCGAGAAACGACCAGTTGGCCTGGGCCAGCCAATGCTGAGTTCGTGACGATGCTCCCACCGTCATCATCGCCTGCGCCATTGACGGTGTAGTCCGTGCCCAGCGTCAGTACGGTTGAGACGCCAGCTGGGCTCACGTAGGTAATGACCAGGTCTTCATTCGCCAGAAATTTGAAAAAGAACGGGAAGTTGGTTGTGACGCTGTTGGTCACAAACTCAGCAACGCTATTTAGAGTGGGTACGGTCACTGTCGTGACTCCTTTTCTCTGGACGAAAAAAAGCCCGCTCGGCGGCGGGCTTCATGGGGGTTGGTTTATCTACCGGGCAATTCCCAGTGGGTCGGCGTAGTTTTGGGATGGCCTGACAAGGAACTGCTGGCCGTTCTCTTTTTGGATTCGTTGCTCGGTTCGGCGCAATGAGCCTGGGTTCATTGCCTCCTGTGCCGAATAGAGAAACAGGTGGTTCAAGGCGATGCGGGTGTAGAACAGGTTCAGGAATGGCGTGTTGTTCAGTGCCAGGTTGAACGTCGAGGCGGCGGCGTCATCACCGGAGCGGATCTTGCTCCAGAGGTCAATGGCGCTGGCAGCGGTGCCCAGGGTCGGCCCGGCCATGGTTTCCAGTGGCTTGTTGCCGAAGCGGCTCACCTCACCGAACATGAAGTCGCCGAATATCCCGAACCCACCACCCTGCACCATCGAGGCGATCCATGTTTTAGGATCGTCCGCTGGTCGAGGCTCGCGGCCCTTGATGGCATCCTTCGACGACATCGACAGATAGCCGAAGGCGGTGGTCCACAGCAGGAGCTGGGCCATGCCGAGCTTTTCCCCATTGCCGCTGCGCAGGGCGGCGATCAGGTCCTTGCTTCCCCGGTAGCCCTCGCCGAGCGGTGTCGGTGCATACCCGCGCCCGTAGAGCTCGCGGCCCAAGGTCTTCTGCATGTATGCCGCTGGAAAGCTTTTGAACTGGGTCAAGAACCGGTTGAGGTCACCCATGATTGTGCCTGGGCGCGTCCCCTGATTTAGGATTGAACGGGTTCGGGCGTCCGGCTCCAGCACTGCGTAGCTCACCCGGTCGTTGACGTAGGTGCGCAGACTGCGGTCCAGGCCTTCACGGGTTTCGCGGATGGCGGCGTCGGATACCTTCCGACCTTGAGACGTCAGGTATTCGCTGATCTTTTCGTCTGGAATGGAGCCAATGCCGTCGGTAGTCATGTAATCCCGACCGTCGGCCATCTTGGTATCCATGCCGCGCAGCAGGTCCCACTTGCCGGCGTCCAGATCGTACAGCTCCAGCGTGCGGCGAAAGCTGGCATCCATAGAGCCCCACGCGCGGCCTTTGTTCTGTGCCAGGTTGTGGGCCATCATCAGACCGGCACTGGCCTTGTTGGCATCAGTCCACCAGGACAGGCCATTCAGCTTGAAGAACAGCGACATCCCACGCGACATCTTCCCGCCCACCGAGTCATCGGCCGAGAACCGCCGCATAATCTCCCCTCGCATCGAGTCGGCATACACGCCGAAGCTGGACAGGATTTCCTCCTGCTCCTTGCTCCCGCGCCCCTTGACCAGGCCGGCGGTCATTTCCCCCAGCGAACCCAAAAAGCTTTTCCCCTGATACCGCATTTCGCTCGCAGCCACCGGCAGATCGGTGAAGCTCGACAGCAGGGCACCGCCCAGTTTGGACAACGATTGCCAAGCCCGGACGTTGGCCGAGATTCTGGCGGCCCAGGCGTTGCCAGGGATTCGAGTCTGCCCACTGACTTCCGCGAATCGGTTCTTCAGCATGGTTTCCCGGGCGGTCTTGAAGTTGGTCGATGCTGCTGTGTCGCCGGCCTTGTCCAGGTCGGAGGCGATAACATCCATTGCCATCTCAAGGTTTGCCTCGGGGTTGGTTCCCAAACGGCGCATGATCGCCGTGTTCTGACCGGACAGGTCCAGGCCACGCAGCACGGCTTCGCGCAGGTTGCCCGTGCCGTACTGCTGATTGTATTCGTGCCAGGCCACGCCATCCTTGAAGTGCAGGACACGTTCCTGGCTCATCTTCTTGGCGATGTTGGCCGGGCCTTTGAAGCCGTTTGGCTTGGGCGTATCAGCCGATTTCAGGTGATTACCGGTGACCAGTCCGTTATAGACCCCGCGCAGGAAGCTGGCTTCATTGGTCACGCCATCGAACGTCTTCGGGTCAAGGCGTGGCAGGATGTCTTCTGCCCACTTGTCGTAGCCTGCAGCGCCGATCTTCTCGCTGTCGTGGCTCTGGCGGGCGATGTAGCCCGGGATCTTACCGATGCTGGCACCGGCACGGTTCGCGTCGACGCGCGCCGCCTCTTGGTACTTCTGGATGATCCGTGCGATATCGACGACCTGGTCGTTCAGCTTCGAGGTGTCCAGGTCATTGCCGATTTTCCACAAGGCATCCGCGATATCTATGTCCGATCCGCCATTGGCGAGCACTGCCGTCAGGTCCTTGCTTTCCAAGTCGTGAATCAGGCCGCCTATATAGGCATCGCCCAACGCCTTTTGCTCGGCGGCCACCGACATTCTGGAGCCCTGGCGTGCCAGGTTGGTGCCCACCAGCAGCGATTCGATGCCAAGGTCGGGGCGGTCAGCGAAGTTGCTGCGCACGAACGTGACGATCTCGCTCCGGCGGCGCAGGTTGATCAGCGCGTTGCGGCGCTCGATCAGTGCTGCCTGTTGTGCCTGTTTGCCGAGTTCGTCGGCAGCTCGGAGCGTTGCTTGCTCCATGCCCAGCGCGCCTTCCCTGGCCATGATCTCCTGGGCGCGTCCGCGCAAAAGCTCGAAAATCTCACTGATCTCTTGGTCCTCAAGGTCGCCGGCGGCGGCCCGTACGGCGTCGATGCAAGGGGTCATTGTCCGTTCCTTATGTCGCACACGGCGGCGGCGCGGTATGCCTTCGAATAGCTCTCAGCCCGCTCAGCCTGGGCCGCGGCAAGGTCTGCCTCTTCCCGTCCGGCCGCCAGTACGGCGGCGCGGTCTTGTTCTGGCATCTGGTCGAGCATTTCATTGACCAATGCTTCGTCCTCGTCGAATGCCTGTTGCACTGTGTCGAGATCGTCCTGGGTGTCCGTCTTCGCTTGGCCATCGGCGCGCAGGCTTTCGGACCGACCTTCAGGGTCAACCCGCCTGGCTGCTGGGCGTTTCACATATTCCAGTGCCGCGCCTGACTTGGCGGGGACTTCCAAGTCAAACAGCGCATTCACGTCGATTTCGCGACCGCTCACGGCCTGCGCCACGGCGCTGCGCAAGGCGCTTTCGCGCACCTTCCAGTCTGCGGACTCGGCTGTTTCCCGGGCGGTGGCAATTGCCGGGCCGAGCGGCCGTTGCTGGTAGCCCTGCATGATCTGCTTGGCCCTGGCCTCGATCTGTGGCTTCAAGCGTTCCGGAACCTCGCCACGCTCGATCAGGCCCAGGTCACGACGATCGAACTCGCCGGCGCGGTTGCGCTCGAGCGTGGTATTGATCTCAGCCTGCCTGGCGCCGATCTGTTCGCGCTGCACGGCGATACTGTCCCGGGCGGCGCGCTCGGCCTGCTTGCGGGTCAGGCCCTGGCCCTGGAACTGTTTCGCCACGTCGCGGAAGGTGTCGTCCAGCCTCATGGCCTGCTGGGTCAGGTTTATCCGCTCGGCGTGCAGATCAGCCACATTCCCTACCCGCTCACCGGTCAGCGTCGGGCGGATCTCGTCGATGGCCTGGCGCTGGGCATTGCGGTACAGGTTGGCGCCGTCGGCCTCCAGTTGCCGGGACAGGGTTGTCCGGAGGGCTGTTTCAGGGTCTTCATCGAATAGCCGGTCAAAGTCAGCAGTGCGCAACGAGGAAGGTGGGGTGGCTTGGCGATCGGCAGCGTTCAGCACGGTATCTACCGCGGGCGTCTCGGTGGCGATCCGCCGGCGCAGTGCATCTGATACCGCACCACCAACACTGTGCAGGCCGCCGCCCAGAACGCCGCCCAGGGCAATGTTTGCCAGGGAGTCCGAAAGGCCATACTCGGTCTGGTCCATGTTCGCGGCGATCAGCGGCAACGGCTCAATGATGGCTGCACCCACTGCCCCCTCAACGGCGCCGACGCCAACACGAACACCGGCACGACCCAGCGGGCCAGATGCTCGGCCAAGCATAGAGGCATACCGCGCAGGGCCGACCACGGGGACGAAGGCTGACGCGATGTTCAGCGGGTCGAGCAATGATGCAGCCAGGCTGGCAGCAAGCCTGGCGGGTAACGTGCCGTTTGCTGCTCGGGCGGCTACCTGTTGGCGCGCAGCCTGCTCCCGGTGACGGTTGACCAGAACTTCGAGAGCGCCCTCGCGGATACCCTGGTCGGGGATCTTAATGTCCAGGCCCATGCCTGCCACGCGCTCCCGGGCGACTTGAGCGTCGAGCATTGGCGTATCTGGTGCTGCACGGCCGGCATCAGGGGCCAGATAGGATTCCGGCCCCATCACCATGGCACGGCCTTGCTCCTGCTCGGCCAGTTCCTCCATGCGAATTAGGGAGGCTGACGGGGTCTGAGAGAGGTCATTATCAAACCCTGAGCCAAAAACCTCGCCGGCATCGGCCGGGATGTCGAGCATTGTCCGCCGGCGCAGTACCGGTGCATCGCCTGCAAAGATCGTCATGGCATGATCCCCATCGGCGCTACGCGGTAGGTGCCGGATTCTTGCAGGCCCTTCAGCTGCAGGTCATCCCATGTGCGGATGAGTGGTTTCCCGTCTTTGCCCAACAGCTGATAGCCATTGAGCGTCAGGGCCAGGCCGCTTTCATCGTTGGTCGGTACCCACTGACCGCCGGACTTCACGGCATTGATGAGCTGGTTCGCGTTCTCCCCGTCAGTCACGCCCTCGAACCCAGGAAGCGGCATCAGCTCATCAGGCGTGATTGTTTGCAGCGCCCGGTCGGCACCGCGGCTGACGGCATTGGTGTCCAAGGTTTTCGGTACGCGGTAGGTGCCGAAGAAGTCGTATTTGTCGTTGACCATTCCGTCGACCACCTTTCTGGCAGCATCTTTCGGGCTCATACCCTGAAGCACATAAGACGCTGCTGTTTTCTCTGCGGCGTCAAACATTGAGTTGTAGGTGGTGATCGCCTTCTGCCGATCCTGTCCCTGAAGAGACTCAGTAAATGGAAGCATGGCCGAGGATATCGACATCTTGATTTCGTCGGCCTGACCTTTTTCAAGCCCTTTAATTACTTCTGATTTTTTCAGCGGCGCAACCGAAGCCATACGTTCGGCAAGGTCCTTCGGTAAGCCGGTGGCGATTACTTGAGCCTCAGCCGGGAGCTTATCGCCGACCTGCTGAAGCACCGCCGGGAAGTCCTTGCCCCACTTCTGAGCCTCTTGCTCGATCAGCGCGGCGGCGTTCTCACCTCCCATAACCTGTTGGTTGAAGGTGGCGGCGAACTGATCGGCGGCCTGCTTCGGGAGCAATTGTGGCTGGACCACGCCAAGGCGCTGCTGCTCTGCAACCGTTGCGGTGGCGTACGCCTGATACGCCTCGGGCGTGCCTTCTTCCTGGGCCACGGCGAAAGCCTGCTGCACGATCGGGCTGTACTTCGCGACATAGGCAGCCGGGTCGGTCTGCTGCTGCTTCATAAGGCCCACGGCCACGCCTGTCAGGTGCTGGTAGAGCTGGGAGTCTTCCTTGAACCCCTCGGTGGCAATGCCGTCCTTGCCTGGCTGGAACTTGGTCAGGATCTGCTGGCGCTCTTCTGGCGAGGCCGTGGCAAACTCGCGAATGGCTGGCGCGACTTCCTGAATCTTGGTGAATGACCGGTACTGCTCTTCAGCCTTGTCGCCATAGGCGGCTCTGAAGTCGGCACGGTTTGGCGGATTGTCATAGTCCAGGCCCTGCGAATACGCGGCGCTGGCGTCCTGCACGCGGCTGCTCAGCTCCATCCGGTTGATGGCTTGAATCTGGCGGGCCTCGACCTGGCGCTGGCGGGCTTCTGCTTCAAGACGCCGAAACCCCTGATCAATACCGCTGCTCGCCCGGATCTGGTCCTCGGCGGTCATGGTGTCCTTGAATGAATCGAAGTAGCCCTTGGCGCGCTGCGGCGAGTCGACCAGCATCCGCTGAATCACTGCCGTGGACATGCCGCTGTTCGTCTCCAGGCGCTCAGCCTGTGCTGCTTCAGGCGAGAGTCCCAGGCGCTCGGCGCGGCTCGCCAGCACGGCATCAATCTTCTGCCGATATTGCTGGACCTTGGCCGGGTCCTGGTATTCAAGCGCGGCGCCCTGCATGGACGTTTCAAGTTGGCCCTTCTCAACCTGGCCGTAGTAGTTCTGCCGCTCGCCGTACTCGTACCGGTTCAGGTCATTGGACAGCGAGTTTCGGCGGCTGGCGACGATCTGCGCGTAACGGGCCTTCTGCGCATCATTGGTCAGGCTCTTGGCGATCTCGGCTTGGGTTTGCTCGAACTGCTCCAGGGTCTGGTTGGTGACGTCGAGGGCGTTCTTGCCTTTGCGGGTGTAAACGCCGCCGTCGTCGTACATGGTCTTCTGCTGCCACTGGGTCAGCTGGTTATCAGCCTCCATCAACAGGGCGGTGTCGGCCTTCTCGCGCTCTTTGGCTACCAGTATCTCGACGCCGCGCTGGAAACTGCGCAAGCCATCCTCAATGCCTGAATTGTCCGGCGCCACGCCGCGCAGCTCGACCGCGCGCCCTGGTTGCTGCTGGACCTGAGCCGTATCGAACGTAGGGACCCTCATGCGCGACCTCCAGCGAAGGAGCCGAACGCGCCACCAATGCCACCCAGTATTGAGCCGGTGGCCTTATTGCCTGCGTTGGTGACGGTCTGCACGGCGTTCATACGGTCCTGATCAGCCTGAATGCGGTAGCCGTATGCCTCGCGCGCGGCGTTGTTCTGGATGGTCAGGGCGTCCAGCTCACCAATCATGGATGTGTCGTCCTGAAGCTGCGCCGCACTGCCGCTGTTAACGTCGATGCCGTTGGCGGCCTGCACGGCGCGCTGCGTGCCCACCGCCTGACCGGTCCTGACACGCTGCCAATCGGCAGACGCATCGCCAGCAAACAGCGTCTCCTGGGCGGTTTGCTCCTTCAATTCGGCGTTTCGTTTAAGCATTCCGGCGTTGAAGGCGCCTTCCTGCTTCGCGTTCTGCGCGCCCATCATTCCGCCGACCAGGGATATGGCGACCGGGATCAATGCCATCCAGCACATAATCAATTCTCTCTGTTCAATGTGAATGGGTGAAACAGGAAGCCCTTTGGGCCGTAGGGGATGGCCGGGGCAAAGGTGAAGCCCAGCCACTTCAGCCAGCGAATGGCGGCGGTGTTGCGGGCATCGACATAGTTCAGGAGGTGGGTATGCCTGGTCAGCATTCCCTGAACTTCTGGCTTGCAGACCTTCAGGAATGCCCGGGCATGGCGCTCAACGTGCACGGTGCTGATCAGCCAAGGCACGCCGACGGAACCAAGAATGCTGTACGTGGCATCACCGAACACCGCCACTACCTCGCCATTGACCAAGATCTTCTTGGCGTTGAGGCTGCCAGTGACCGCGTCAAGTAGCGCCTCTTCCATCGGGATTCCCAGGGCCTCGGTGATTTCGTCGATGTCTGCCTGGCGCACAAAGGGCAGGATGGCCGGCACATCCTCAGCCGATACCGGCAAGACTTCAGCGGCCACCGATGGTTACCTCTGGGATCACCGCAAGCACGGACAGCGGCAGTGGGTCAGATTGGCGAATGAACACCCGGCCTTTGCCCTTCCAGTCGTTGGCGATGTATATCTCTGCCTGACCGGTCAGCTCATCAAGCGGCTGTTCGTACGTGCCCCGACTGGTTTTGTGCGGCCTCAGATGATTCTTGTCCATGCCGGCGAAGATGCCGCGTGATTCCTCGACCAGCACCGTCAGCGACGTCACAGCGATCTTTTTGTCCAGAACCGTCTCGTTGCCGTTCTTCAGTTCAAGGTCGAGCGTTTCCATGTCGGACTTGTACGGAAGGCCGATATGCGCCACGCCAGCCGCCTCTTGCAGCACCACCGCCCCACCGGCGACCACGCGCTGCGGGTGAACACTGCCGTCGGCTAGGATCGAGACGGTCTTGCCTTCCAGGTGGCCCAGGCCGGAAATGGTCTTGGCTTGCCGCGCCCAGCCAGTCAAGGCCACATTGCGCAGAGCTGGCGGGCAGACGATCAGAAGTTTCACCGTCACCACGGTGGTGCTGGTGTACCCGACAACCTCGACACGAACCGTTTCGGTGGTGACATCATCGTTATCATCGGTGGTGGTCAGCTTCAGGGAGTACTGGTTGCCAACGCTGCCGACGGTGAAAGGCGCATGCCCCAAGGCCGTCATCGTCACGACTTCAGGGTATTGCCAGGTCGTGCCGCCGGAAAGTCGCATGGTCTTGGCTGTATCGGTGTTGCGGCCGTCATAAGTCAGACCGCAGTCAACAAAGAAGGCGTCCTCGATCGACAGCACCTGACGTGTAGCCATCCGTTCGACATACCGCTTCTGCACACCATTGATCGTCCGGCGCACCACCATGTAGAGCGCGTCCTCCTGGCCTTCAGGGATGCAGGCGATGGACTCGACAAAACCATCCGTGTCGTGCCAGTGCCAGCCGACCAACTGTTGCTCAGGCAGGTAGGTCATGCCCAGCAGGATCCCATCATCACGCACATACCAGACGATTGAATCGGGAATTTTCTGGTAGGCAACGCTGGTCAGCTCGTAGCCGCGGAACAGGTGGGCGCTGAACAACGTCAGGTCGCCGGCGGCAAATCCGTCAGCCTCAAGCGAGTACCCGAAAGATGAAACTCGACTGCCGCGCGCCTGGACGTAGACCGCGCTGCTGCCAACCACCACTGGCGGGACGATGGCTGAGCCGTCATACCCTTCCTGGCTGGCCTGGATGGTCTTTGCCGTGAGTCCTGTGTCTCCACCCGTGAATGTCCATTCACCGCCCGAGGTCAGGCCCAGCAGCTTGCGCAGGCCGATCAGATGGCGAACCTTGTTTACTTCGGTACTGGCAATGGTGAACGTGATAGCGTCATCGTCCTTGTTCGGGATCGAATAGCCGAAGTTCTTGAACAGACCGGTCTTGCTCATCCAGAAGGTTTGCGGGCTGGCGTTGCTTCCAGCGAACACCAGGCGCTGTTGGAAATAGCCAACAGCGCCTGGGTAGTTGTTCGCTCCCACGAACGGATCAGCACCATTCGGCGGAGTGTCAGTTTTCACTGCCGTGATGTTGCGGTCGGTGAAGGTCAGGGCTGTGGCCCGGCCAATGAATCCGTAGATCCCGGCGCCGGCGTTGTCCTTGTAGATGATGTAATACGTGGCGCCCGTAACCGCTGGCCACACAATGGTGGCTGAAGCGGTGTCAGCAAAGATCGTCACTGCATTCGACGTAACCGGCAGGGACTCATCAATGCTGTTGCCATCATCCAGCACAGCAGTGACCTGATAGCGCCAGGACTGGGTTGCCCCGGTGCCCGCGGTCGGCGTGGCCGTGGCCGTGGCCGGTGCAGCAATGCGCGGGGCCAGGTTCAGCTCGGCTGTGGTCCAGTTGTCGTGAGCAAGGCGGCTCAGCTCGCGCGGCTTGTAGGACGTGTGAGCGAATGTCATCACATCCGCCGACTGGGTGAAGTTCAGCTGCTTGAGGTCGAACTGGGTATAGGGCATGGCGAGCTGATACGGCACACCTCCAGCCAGTACCTGTCCACCATCCTTGATGACGCGCATTTGCAGGTCGGTGAACTGCAGGATGTAGGTCTGCTCATCGTTGAACTGGAACGGGATGAGGCGGTTGAGCTTCGTGGAATCGGCCACCTCACACACGAACTTTGTACCCGGCCGGTTGCGCACACCGCCGTACGGCATGACCATGAAGTTCCGGCACAGCTTCAGACCGGTGTAATACCGGGCGATGTCGGTGCGAGCGCTGGCCGATGGCGACAGCTCGCCCGCGGCGAAGGTTGGCTGCAGGGCGCTGGTCATGAGCGCACCGACACGAATTCGCTCTCAGGCTCTGGATCGTCCTGCGACTCTTCAAAGGCCGAGCCCTGGGCTCGGGTCTTCGCCATTTCGTATTGCTGTTGGCAGTACTGCTGCAGGTCAGGCTTCGAACTGAGCGGCAAGGCCAAATCCTGACCCAGGCGCCAGGCCAGCGCGTCGACAAACAGCGGGTCGAAGAAGGTTGAGTCCTCAACCCGAAACGTGAACCGCACGCCGGCGGCTTCTTGGTCGGTGTGGATGACACGTCCGCCCGAGTCATAGCCGATCTTGTACGGGATCTGCTGGTCGCTCGACAGTGGCCGGCGCTGGTCCGGAATGATGATCTCACGCACCTTCAGGCAGTCAGCGGGGTAGCGGTAGCGATACGCCCAGCCAGGCGCGGGGCTCCCGATGTCGGCCAGGGTCACAATGGATTCAGCGAACGGCCACGGGAAATCAGCAAGTACCAGTTCGCGCAACGGCTTGAAGAACACGCTGCACAGCTCGGCCGCCTGACTGTTCTCGTCAAATGCGGCAATCGGCTGGGTGTGCGCAACCCGCGAGAGCGCGATGTTGCAGATCTCGATATCGCTTGGCATTCGGGCACCCCAGAAATAGGAAAGGGCCCCGGAGGGCCCTTAGGTTGTTGCGGTGGATCAGGCGTCGGGCAGGTCGTCGCTGCCTTCGCCTTCCTTGGCCGGGACAATGTCGCCACCTTGGATGAGGCGCTGGGCTTCGGCCTCGGCTTCCGCTTTGGTGCCAGCGAAATCGCCAACACGGTTGCCTTCAGCGTCCTTGATGACGTACTTGCCAGCCGCGCCACGCGCAGCCACGAACGCGGCATCATCGCCGCCAGGTGGAGGGGCGGGTGCAGGCGCTGGTGGCGTGACAGCCTTCCCTGTCGCCAGCTTCAGGTTTCCGCCAGGGCTGTCGATTTCCAACACAACAGTATCGCCGGGCTCATAGAGACGACCGTTGATGAACGACCGCTCCAGTACTTCGTAGCGCTTAGACATTGGTCTGCACTCCAGCGACCACGCCGGCAGTCACCTTGCCCAGGGTTGGGGCGGTACCGGTCACGGTGTAGTTGACGCGCAGGAAACGCTCAGTCTTCTGCGGCAGGGTGATGACGGGCGTCTGGTAGCCCAGCTTCAGGTCGGCCAACGGAACCACGACCTGGAACAGGGAGCGCGGAGAGCTGAACGCCGAGTTGTCATCGGTTTGCAGTTCGATGGTGAGGCTGGTCAGGGTGTTGAATGCTTCAACCACCTGGATCAGCAACGGAATGTCACCGGCGCGGCCTACGTCCTTGGTGTCGCCGCGGTCGATGATGTCGGTCGATGCAGCCGTGGCGGTGATCGCCTGGGCGTTCGACATGAGCAGCTTTGCGTCAAAAAGCATGATGGTTTCTCCAGAATGGGGGAAACCGCGGAGTCCTTAGACTACGCGGGCTTCAGTGTTGAGAAGCGCGTCAACACGCTTGATCGGGATGCCCAGGAACTCTGGAATCTTCTTGCCGGCGTATTCGCCGATGGTCAGGTTCACGTTCTTGGAGTTCATGGCCTGCAGATGCAGGAACGTTTGCAGGGTGCGGTTGGCGTAGATGACCGTGCGGCCTTCGCCCTGCATTGGGTTCTCCAGCAGGTAGTAGGCCTTGATCATCAGCTCGATCAGCTTGGAGCCGGTCGCGCCGTCGGCAGTCAGGGTGCTGACGTCGATGTTGGCGATACGAGCGTTCGCGCGCCAGTCACGTACCGACATACCGATGTCCCACTTGAAGTGGTCGCGATACGCCTGGTATTCGCCGCCGACGGCATCCTTAACGGTGTCTTCGCCGAGGTTGCGGTGCTGGAAGCCGGCCACACTGCCCTTCGGATACAGCAGGTGCGTGGTCATTTCGCCCCAGGTCACGAACCACAGCGATGCGTTGGTGGAGCCGGTGCCGCCTGCGTCGACGATGTTGGCGCCAGACTCGGCCGCCTTGTCGTTGTAGCGTGGCGCCAGGCCCAGGAACGCTTCAGGCTCTGAACCGGTGTTGCCGTAGAACATGTACCGCGCGGCTTTGTTGTTGAAGCCTTGCAGTTTGGCGACGTTCTCGGACACGCGGAACGCATCGGCATTGCCGGACAGGTCCGCCAGGGCCTTATCAACCAGGCCGTAGTCTTCCATCATGCCGGTAGTGTCGAGCACTGGCACGGTGGTGGACTTGCTTGGCTGGATGCCTTTGTTGAACAGGCGCCAGGTTGGCTCAGGGATGCCCGAGCGCATGGTGGTCTTGTGCTTGGAGCCGTCGTTGCACTCCTGGTACTCGGCGTCCATGAGGATGTCGTTTTGCTTTGCCATCAGCTCGACGATCTTCATGATCTTTTTCTGGCTGTCTTCCCGGCTGAACTTATCCAGCAAGGTCGGCATGGTAGAGGTGAGGATGCCCATCTGTGTATCTCCTACGTGGTTTTAGGGCCTTACTTGAAGGCGTCGACGATGCTCATTTCTTTGGGTGCAGCGGTTTGGCTGCCGGGCATGACAAATTTGTCTTCCGAGATGGCCTGGCTGATGCGGTGGACGAATTTGAAGAGCTCCGGGTTGTTGCCGAGTCCGGTGGAACTGAGGACTTCCCTGAGCTCGGGACTGCCAAACGCTTGAATTACTTTCACGGCGCTGGCTACGCTCTTGTCGTAGTTCTCGCCGCCAAGATCGGGGTCGTTTTTGACCGCTGCCATCCATTGCTCTTTCTGTCTCTCAACGGCGACCTGGTATTCCTGGGCCTGTTTGTTGGCGATCTTCGTTTGCAGATCGATCAGCTTTTGCGCCGCTTCCTGCGAGATATTCAGCTCCTTAGCCAGTCCGGTGAATTCACCCAGAACCTCGGTATCCAGCTCCATGCCTTCGGCCAACTTGAATTCGCCATAGGCTTCGGGTGCGCCTTTCGGCTCGTCCTTTGCTCCTTCCTTGGTCTTGCCATCGTCGGGTTTTGCAGGATCCTCTGGCTTCGCCGGGTCACTTTCGGGTTTAGGGTCCGTGGCCGCTGGTGTTGCTGGAGGGGTTAGTACGGTGGAGTCGGTAGTTGGCGCTGCTGGTGCGGCGTCAGTGGTGGCCGGTGCAGTGCTACCAGATTGGCCGCCGTCGGCCGGGGCTTCGTTCATCAGGACGCGGCCCATCAGTTTCATCATCAGGCGATTCAATTGGATTCATCCTCTAAAGGCTTGGGGGCGTTCTCGGCGGCCATGACCGGGAACATCGACGGACACAGCTGATTCACTTGGCCCAAAAGAAAAAGACCAACATTTCGTTGGCCTTCGTTGAAATTCATGACCCCGCCGTGGGGGTTGAATGAGGGTTCGAACACTTTGCACTGACCCATCAGGCGCCACATGAACCGGCGCCCACGCTCGTCGTTCATGATCCAGCGGAAGTCGGCGGCCTGCCTCAGGAGCAGCGCGCGCTCTTGCTGCTCGCCCTCTTCGCGCAGCGCTTCGAGCGATTCAAGTCCGTCACTCATCACACAGCTCCGGCAAGTTGCGTCAGGGCGTTATCGCCGCTGGTGTCGGTCTGGCTGAGCATTTGCGCACCCTGGATGACGCTGCCAAGTTCCTGCTGCATCTGCGCCGCCTGTTGTTCCTGGGCGCGCTGATCACGGATCTGGAGGACCATGTCTTCGGCTCGCACCATGGTTGGCGGCACGCCGATCAGTTCGAAGTACTGCCGCATAGCCTCGTCGGCGTCGAGGAGATCGAGCGGCGCGATGCTTTGCGTGGTGGTGGCGACCTGGCCTGCGAAGCCAATGGCGCGCTCGATGCTGGACACGCCGATCGCCTTCTGCGCCTGGGCCAGAATGCTGGTGAACTCGACGCGCAGGTCCAGGCCTGCCAGCTCTTTCGGTGGTGGCGGCAGCAGTGGCGCGCCGGGTAGCAAGCCCATCCAGCGCGGCACCGACTGCTCAAGCATCTGGTTGAAGTACATGTCGACCAATGGGTCTAACAGGTCGTCGGTCTGGCGCTCCAGGGTTGGGCCGAGCATCAGCAGCTTCTCTTCCTTGCGCGTGGCGATCTCGTATGCCGTTCGCACGCTGTCCATTTGGCTGATCATCAGGAACAGGTCAACGAAATAGGCGGTGTCGATGATCTCGCTGTCTGCCTGGATTTCTCCGCGAAGCTGGCCCAGCCACGCCGGCTGCACCTCATACAGCGGCGCGAACTGAGCGCCGATCTGCATGTCGTTCAGGTAAGTGATGCTGCCTGGCAGGATCGATGCGCGCTGGCCCTTGAGGCTGGCAGGCGCTCCCATTGGTGGGCGTACGCCCTTTTCCAACAGTTCGGCCTTGCGCAACTCCATGAGCTGCACAGCCTTGGTCGAGCCGATGCACATCGAGCCAGGGCCGGTTCCGTAGACATCTTCGCCGAGCACGTCCCAGCGCGGCGCCATGACGGGGAACGTCTTGAACCCGGACTTGCGCAGGATGGTGTCCTTGTCGCTGCCCTTCTCCCAGTACACAGAACGGAAAGGCATGTTCTCGTTATCGGAGAGCTTGGCGTCCCGACCCTCGTTGGGCTCGATGGCGTGGCAGATGTCGACCCAGGTTTCCGGGCTCTTGTCGAGATAGCCGCGGGCCGTCGGGCTCATCTTCTCCTTGCCGAACTGCTGCTCCATCTGGCGCGCAGTCATGCGGAAGTCGCGGTAGAGCGTGTCCACCTGGTTGCGGCTATTGTTGGCGAGCATGTAGCTGCCCACGGCCAGCGGGTAGGCGCGCAACAGGTCGTCGTCATCTGGCAGCAGCACTATTGGAGCCGTGCCGAAGGTGCCCTCTTCTGCATACCGGCCAGGCAGAACGCTGTACAGGTTGGAGCGGGCCATGACTTCGCGCATTGCGGTCTGGGCGGCGAACAGCCATTCCTTGACCGGAGCGAACTCCATCATCGCCGGGTCAGGCGTGCCGAACTTGACCCAAGGTGACGCGGGATTGGTCATGCCGGTGTGCATGCCAGCGCCCAGCGTGCGCTGGGCAAAGCTTGCACGGGGGTTGATGATCTTGCGGTCCCGGCGCTTGCCGCTGTTGGTGTCCTCGTTGTTCCAGCGCCCAGAGCGGGGACTGATGAAATCGCCGAGTTCTTTCCACTCAGTCAGCCAATTGGTGTCGCGCTCTTGCTTCAGGCGGTCATACCGCTGTTGCAGGCGCTCGCGCAGGGATGTGCTCAACCTACACCCCCAGCAGCGTTTTCTGGCTGGTGTTGGCATTGCCAAGCACGCCAGATGCACCGGTCAGGATGGTTCCGTTCTGCCCAGACTGAGCCAGGCGCCGGCGGCGTTCAGCATCAATGGCTGCCTGTACCGAGTCACTGCTGGTAGTCGGCGCCGTGGTGCTGGTCGTGGTTGAGCCGGTCATTGCCTCGGCTGCCGCCTTGTCGCGCTCGGCCTTGTTCAGGAACCCGGTGTTCTCACCGGTCAGGTTGGGCAGGCCCATCCCTTCCAGGATCACGTCACCGCCGCGCAGCGGGTCCAGGTCGATGGCTTTGTTCATGAGTTTCTTGATGCTCTTGCCGCACATGTTTATGCCTCCGCATAGGGGTCGTAATCGGATTCCAGTTCGCTGTTGGGGCCGCCACCGGTGCCGGTGTACTGGCTCTTCATCACGGGCATTGCGTAGGTCAGGGCCAAGGCGTCGGCGTAGTCAGGCGACAGGCCGAGGCGCTTCTTAATGGCGTCTTTCTTTTCCAGCGCGATCTGGTCGCTGCCGTTGTGCCCGTACATGGGCGAGGTCAGTTCCGACTCAAGTTCGGTGTTCTCCTCGAGCGCCAAGCCGGCGCGCAGGCCTTCACGCAACTTCCACCACATGTAGGTGCGCATGTTGGCGTAGTGGCGATCAGGCGCAGCGCTGGCGAAGTTCACGTCGAGGATGACGACGCCGGGCATCAGGCGGCGCAGTTGGTCGGCTACCGGACCACCGACACCGGTCGAATCCACAAACACAGCATCGGGCCTGTGCTCCTGGACCACCGTGCATACCTTGGCGATGAACAGCGTGGTGTCGCGCGTCTCACTGCCTGGAATACTCATGGCCTTGATCGAGCGGGCATCGAGGCCGCGCCGGAACACGATCACGTTGCTGTCCGCGCCGCCCCGGGCAATGTCGATCCCGCAGACCATGGCGTCATCCAGGCCATACACAGGCTCGCGCTTCATCGCCGCGGCTACCCAGTCGGACGGGATCAGTTGCAATTCGGAAGCCCTCGGGAACATGCCGCGAACGCGGATACGGAAGAAGTCGCTGTCTTCGCCGTAGTCCGCCTGCCATTTGGCAATTTGTGTTTTGTTGGTGCCGTCCACCGTGCGGCTATCGACTTGCCGGTGGCTCCAGCGGTGCTTGTATCGGGTGAAGCACTCGCGGAACCGGCCGGTGTTCTTGGTCGGGTTGCCGAATGCTGCCCAGATGATTTCGGTGTTCTCGTCCGTCAGCGCACCTTCGGCCACCTCCCACACCAGATCGGCAATGGCCGAGGCCTCGTCGAAGATCAGCAGTAGGCGCTTGCCTTCGTTGTGTAGACCGGCGAAGGCCTCGGTGTTGCTCTCCGACCAGGGCACGGCGTCGATGCGCCAGTTCTTTTCGTGTTCCGGGTCGGTGCTAATCAGCGCCGTGGCTGTGAGCCTGAACCAGTGCGACGTGATGGATAGCCGGTTCCACTTCGCCACCTCGGGCCAGGTCTTGGTCCTGAGCTGGGTTTCGGTGTTGGCTGTCACCACGCCGCGCGTGTCGATGGCCGTGTCCAATGCCCACTTGATGATCCAGGACACCAGGGCGGACTTGCCAATACCGTGGCCGCTGGCTACAGCTTCATGGATGACGTCGCCCAAGTCCTTGGCACCGGCCCGGATCTTCTTGCCGATCGAGTCGAGGACATCTATCTGCCACTGCCTGGGCCCGGTCTTGTTCGCCAGTTCAGTGCCAGGCTCGCCCCAGGGGAACGCATACCAGACATAGCCCAGCGGATCGTCAGCAAATGAAAGGATGTCCTCGACCAGTTGCTGTTCGAGGTCAATCTTTGCTGGCGCGTTCACGGGCTTTTGCCATCCGCTCAGATAGGGAAACGTTGACATCAACGCTCACCTGGTCGCGGAAGGCGTTCACATTGACGTGCTTGCCAAGGAGTTCGAGGTTCTTGACCTTGTCAGGCCACTTGATCTTCTTCATCAGGCCGACCATTGAACGATCTTCGCCCTGGCCTTCGAACATCTCGGCGATATCGAAACCGACCAGATACTGGCGCCACCCCTTCGGCCACTCCGACAAAGGCTTGAAGCTCATGTCGTCTTGCAGGATGTCCAGCACGTCGAGCTGATCGATCTCAACCAGGCGCTTCAGCACGTAATCGGCATTGATCTCAGTCCGTTTCTCGCGGTCCGTCATGCGTTTCTGTAGCTGCGCCTGAACGCTAACATTCGTTAACAGCCTGCTTGCCTGCTCATTGGCTGTCTTTTCGCTGTAACCGGCCCGTATCGCAGCCTGAGTGCCGTTCAAGTCGATAAGGTACTCATCCACGAAGCGAGCACGCTTACCGGTCAGCTCAGCCATGGTTATTCGCTCACTGGCTCTTCGGTTACAGGCGCATCAGCGACAGGCTCAGCCTTCACCTCTTGCACCCACAGGTAACGAGAGAACCCTGCGGTGACCTTGTCGCCAGTCGTGAACCGCAGGCTGATACCGTCCAGGCAGTATTCAATCGAATCAGCCTCGACGGTTACGTGCTCTTCGTAGGTGCGGACTTTGAAGGTTGGCATGGTCAGTTTCCTTTCAGGCAGAACCGGCTTACGTAGTCCTGCAGGCCGGTCAAGGCGATGATTGCGGCGTCGCCGTCTGTTGCGGTGGCGATAATTCGTTGAGAAGACGCTGGGTCAAGTTCGGCTCTCTCGGCTGCATCATCCACGCGGGCGGCGGGGGTGGCGGCTCGCACAGCGGCGGTTGGGCAGCGGGCTGGGACTGACAGCCGCTTATTGCCAGTGCCGACAGCAGCAAGAGTTGCAGCATTGCGGGCTTGAACATCGGTCAGGGCCTTTGTGTGTTCGGTGTCGAGTTGGGCCAGCAGCTTCTGGGTGTTGCGGCGAGATTGAGCGGCAGCCTCAAGCGTGTTGATTGTTTCAACCTGGTCGGTGATCACGCCTTCTGCCCTGTCCAGGCTGTTGCTGACATGATCGAGGCGCCATCCAGCGATGATCAGAGCTACTGCCAGGCCGGCGATCAGGTAACGAGTCATGTCCGTGCGTACCAAGTCAGCGTGAAACACCGCGCATCTGTCGGGATATCAGCAATCGGCCAGCGCAGACATTGCATATGCTTGCGCTCGGGCTTGGTGCGACTCACGCGAAGCGTCTGGACCAGATAAGCGGAGCCGCCCGACGTGGCGATGTAGTCGCCAACTGCGATGCCGTCAGCACCATCAACGTACAGCTTGCATGGTGTGTAAGGCTGCTTTGGCATGGTCTTACTGCGCCTCCATACACTTGGCATGACGCTGGAGCTGGCGAGTCCACACGCCCGGGCACCGCTTGTTACCTGGAGTGGAGCAGTCGAAGCCGGCGGCGAAGCGGTACTTCAGCAGGTCATGGCAGGCCTGGACGTAGTTGCCGGCCATCAGGCTCTTGCGGGGCGATCCCTTGCGCCAGGTGCCGATGCCGTACTGGCCGATGAAGTCCATGTACAGGTCGAATTCATCCTGGTTCAGCTTTACGCCAGGGAGAGACGCGGCAAACGCTTTCTCGTCCTGGCTGATCAGGTCGCGGGCCAGCACGTCAGCGCGCTGTGGGGTGATGGTGTCGCCCATGCGTACCGGTGTGCCGTCTTCGTATCGGGTCGAGCCGTGGCCGATCGTCGGTACATCGCCCTTGGTTGGGATGACCGCCTGCTCGGTGTAGCCCTCGTTCTGCTTCCATGTGGCGATGCCAGCAAGGGATGTGACCAGCAAGGCGACAGCAATGCGCTGACGGCCAGTGCCGAGGCTACGGCTTGTCATTGATGTCTCTCACCTTGGGCTGGTAGATCAGCCTGGCAACCAGGGCGATGATCAACGCAGCGCGGTACATGATGAGATCCATGCCGGTCGGCTCGTAATTCATGAACAGCTGGACCACGTCTGGCAGGAACTGAAGCAGGAACAGAGCCTGCACACTGGACAGTCGCCAGGCAGTGCGCCATTCAGGGATGAGCTTCATTGGTCGGCTTCGCTGTCGTGAGTTTTTCTAGGCTTTCGGCGTAGCGCTTCCACTCGTCCCGGCTTTTCAGGGCTTGCTTGAGCCTGCTGTCGATTGGCTCGGGCGCTTCACAGGCCGTCGATGAATACCGGTAAACCGTGGTGTGGGTTGAGGCTGGCTGTTTCGGTGCCTCCTGATGCGCGCAACCGGCAAGAGCCAGCGCGGCAACCAGCAGGGCTTTCACTTGGGCCGCCCATTCAGGAAGAGCGCCTTAAGGCTCTCTCCCATGCTGTTGATCTGGAATTCTTGGCGCTGGTCCGAGGTGCGCAGGGTGTCGACCAGCTTCTCGCTGGAGTCTCGGGAGCGCTCCAGGGATTCAACACGCTGCGTCAGTAGGGCCTGATTGGTCTGGTAGGTGCCCAGCTGAGCCTGTAGTGCAGAGAGCGAGCCAACCACATAGACAAAGGCCCCAATGGCACCAGCTGACAGGATGGTCTGGAGCACAGGCACAACCAGCTTGAAGACCGTACTGTCGGCGATGCGGGAGACGTCGGTCATGGGCTTTGTCCAGAAACGAAAAAGCCCCGCACAGTGGCGAGGCTCAGAATTTATATGGGACACAAAAAAGCCCGACACAGTGGCCGGGCTTGTCTTGAAGCTTGTCTTTGTGTCGCGCTGGAACAGCTGAACACCGTGCCATGAAAGCAGGTGTTTATCCGGCATGAAAGGATTATTTACGCCGCATCGCTCATTCCGTGCAGGACGCCATCAATCCAACCAACACCGGACTTGATTATCTCTCTCGTTGAGCGCTCAGAAATGCCTGCCGCCCCGCCCCCCGCCGATTCCCCTATTCGAACCATCGTCCACTTGGCACCGAAGTAAAGCCAGAGGAACAGGCCCATCTGTGCGTTGCGCTGGGTGAGCTTGGCCATAGCGGAATCCACTGCCAGAGCCTCGTCATCCGTGATCAAGTAACTGGACACGCTGGGCATCTGAACGTTGTCCCGCATGAGCGCCAATTGCGGCGAGACATACCGAGGCACTCCCATTCCGTCCATGCGCCACCAGCCCCACTGCTCCAGCAAGTGTTCCGTGTCCCCCAGGGGCTTGTTGATGTAGGTGCGCTTTTTCATGCAGCTTTCCTCGGGTCAGGATCACTCAGGCCAAACAGGTCTCGAAGCAACCGGTCGGCGGCGGTCTTCTTTGCGTTGCCCTCCAGTAGCCAGCGCTGGCCGTAGTCATGAAAACCGATCTGCAAACGGCTCGAGTGCCAACTGGCGACCATATCCAACAGAGCCGCCAGCGCCGCCGGGCCGCCCATTTTGACCTTGGCCAACTCCTCGCCAGCGATTTTCAAGAACTGGCACTCGATGTCGCTCATAGCTTTGCCCGGCAATACCGCTCTGACGTTACTCATACGTCTTCCTCCCCTTAACCCGACCCGCGAAGGGGCGATTTGCTTCGACCTCCTCCTGCGTAGGCTCTCGGCCTGCAAAGTTGACGAAACGCCCGTACTGTCCTTGCTGCTGCACGATGCAACTGCCAACTCGGGCGTGCCTGCACTTGGTCATGAGCATTTCGGTTAAGCCGTTTTGGCCTTCTTCAGAGTCCATATCGCGATGAACCAAGATGATGCAGCTGGCATCCGCCTCCACTTCGCCGGAATCGCGTAGATCGCTCGACTGGGGCTTCTTGCCGGTGCGCTTTGTTGACTCTCTGTTGAGCTGGGAGAGCAAGACCACCGGAATGTCGAGCTCCTTCGATAGCCGTAAAAATGCCTTGCTGATAGCGCCAACCTCTTCGCTGCGTGTCCGGCCCTTCGTTTCAGCTTTGACCAATTGCAGATAGTCGACGACGATCCCGCCGAGACCGTGCTCACGCTGGCACCTGCGCGCCTCTTTTCGAATGCTCGACGGTGTTTGAACGGGGTCCTCAACGACGAACAGTGGTGCACCGTTCGCTTGAGCTACCGCGCCCACCATCGCGCGCCAGTCTTCGTCTCGCATTCCGCGCTTGCTCGCAGGTTTTGAAAGGCGCTGCAGCTCGATACTGCCGAGCGAGGCGATTGCACGAAGCCCGAGTTCTTCGCCTGGCATTTCCAGCGAAAAGACGAGCCACGGATCCTTCCTTTTGATCGCGTTGTACTGAGCCGCCTGTAGCGCGAGGGTGGTTTTACCGCTACCAGGCAAGCCGCCAATAATGGTGATCTTTTTGGGGCGTATCCCATCGACCAGTTCGTCGAGATCGGACAGTCCAAACGAAGGCCAGTCAGGTATCAAGCCGAGGTTCTTGTCATTGACAGTGTTGGCAGCCTCCCCCATCCACTCATCAAGACGGCGATACTTTGGCTCATCCCCCTCAAGATCGCGCATGTCTGCCATCGCCTGTTGTGCGCTGGCGATGATCTCGGCTAATGGGCGGTTCTCACTGGCCGACTCACGCACGGCATCAGCCGCTTCCACCAGGCGACGCAGTACTGCCCGCTCGGCCACGGTTCTCGCGTATGCACGCCAGTTCGCAGTGCTGGGCGTGTTCTTCGCCAGTTCCCCAGCGTAAGCAATGGTCGCTCCGCCACTGGGGAGGTAAGGCCTGAAATCGTGAAGCGTGACCGGGTCCACTGGTGCGCCGGTTGCGTGCAGTTCAACCATCACCTGGAACAGCGCTGCGTTTTCCGGATCATGGAAGTCAGCAACTGTGACGCTGGCGGTGATCAAGTCGAACAGATCACCGTCCAACATCAGGGCACCAAGAAGAGCGTGTTCTGCCTCATCGCTGTACAGCTCGCGATAGTCGCTCATACAGCACCTCTCGCCGAGGCCCAACTGAATCCGACAGCCTGGCCTCCCCCTTCACGAAGTCGATCCAGTGCTCGATCTCCGATGTAACGCCCCAAGTCCGCTGCTGCCAGATTCGACACTACTACGGTGGGCAGGACGAGCTGGTAGCGCCGATCAATCACCTCATGAAGCACACCGAGCTCGTAGGCGGTCCCCGCCTGAGCTCCCAGTTCATCGACGACCAATAAATCGAAACTGGCAAGCTCGCTCAATACATCCCTGTCGGTGTATTCAGCACCGCGATCCATAGCACCCTTGAACACCCGGATTATCTCAGCCGCAGACACGATCACGGCCTGGGCCCGGTGTTCTCGAATCACAGCTTGGACTATCGCGCAGGCCAGATGCGTTTTCCCATTCCCCACATTTCCCGAGAGAATCAACGAGCGGCCGACCTCGTAGTTCTCTTTGAACCGATGAACATAGTCCTCGCAAAGTTTGAGAGCCTTCGCCATGCCGGCCACGCCGCCGGAGGTTCTGTAATTGCCAAAGGTGCAGCTGCTGAATCGCGTCGTGATTCCCGAAGCTACGAGCAGTTTGTTCAGCTCCTCTGCCTTTTTTCGATTGCACGCCTGGATATATTCCTCGCTCTCGGCTGAAGCGATGTTCAACGCCTCCCAGTGGCAATTCTTGCACCCACGCACAAGCATGGAGCCGTCGAACTGCTCGGTCTCTGAACTGCTCACCTGGCCATGCTTCGGGCATTCGATGTTGAAGAAGCGGACGCGCGGCTGCGGGCAGAAATTAGAAATTCGCGCCATGTGCTACCTCCGGGTATTCGAGCGTGTGGTTAGGCAGGCCGGTGTAGGCAGATTGCTTGGTGGGCATGGCAGGCTCCAGCTCATCGGTCCATCTCTCTCCGTTCAGCCAGGTTGAAGCGTTCGGGACGTAACGCCCGCCGTCCTTGGTCCAGTCTTCGGAAAGGCAGTGACTGCCCAGGGCGGTGATCAGGGTCTGGCGTAGCTCATCGCTCGGCTTCAGCTTCGCCCAGGCTTTGGCAGCGTCCTTGCGCCCCTTCTTTTTCGGGTACAGCTTCCAGAATTGCTCAAACCCCTCTGCCGCATCTGAAATGACCGTAGGTTTAGGTTCCTTGACTGGTTCATAAGAGTGACTGGTTCTGGGGGCAGCTCCTGCCCCACCCCCTGGGTTATCTCCTGCCCCAGGTGGGTTATCTCCTGCCCCACCCCCTGGGGCAGATGCTGCCCCACCATCAAGCGACAAGTGGAAAACGTTCGACTGATTCAACTCGCCCTTTCGGCGGTACTCTCGACGAAGAAATCCCGCTTTTTCCAGCTCGCGGATATGCAGCTTCACGGTGGATCGTCCGATCTCGCACTGGTCGGCAATATGCTGGTACGACGGCCAGCATTCGCCCTGATCGCTGGCGTTGTCCGCCAGCTTGACCAACACCAGCTTGCGCAGCGGATTTCCGACTTTGGTTTTCATGGCCTTGACCATTAATTCCATGCTCATAGGTCAAGCTCCCCGGTCACGCGACGTACGAAATCGTCGTAACCTTCAGCCATGATCAGGCCTTGGTTCTCGAGCGCCTCGCGATACGCCTTGGCGCTGCCGTAAAGCACCCAGCGCTCTCGCTCGGGGAGGGATCTGAACGACGCGTAGCTGGGCCATGGGCCAGCTATCAAGGATGCCGGCCCCTTCTCAGCAGAAGATGTTCTCGGGCGCGTGTTCATTGCACCGTCCCCCCAGCAGGGAACTGATCAATCTCAGGGCACAGTACCAGGACCTCCAACCGTCCAGCGATGCGAGTAGGAGCTACACGTAGAGGGCTCATTGATCATCCTCCAAATCCGCGGGAGCAAATTCTGCCTCGCCATTTCGCATGGCTCGCAACCCCAGCACAGCTGCCTTGGCTATCTGCTGAACGAACCCTATTTCCAGGTTGGTGGTGCGCCCTCCCATCCCCAGGATCGCGAACTCGATCGCCTCGTATGCTTCGGTCTCGTCGAACGCGGCCAGCGAACTTACTTCCTGATCAACAAACGCCATTCCCTTCGCCCAATCCGAAGCAACACCAGGGTTATTCCTGGGCCAGTTGATGAGGCGTCCTTCCGAGTCGCGCGCAGTAAAACTGAGGTCATCGCGAGTACGCACTAGCGGAAAATTAATCGTTGCCAGTACACGAGCTTGTTCATTACGGATTGCGTGTGCCATGATTAGTACCTCTACGAGATGTGTTGTCCTGGTTGCACAGGACGATTAAATGAGCCCGGTTCCCGCCGGGTTTGTTGCTTTCTGCACCAGGCGAAAATTCATTTGCCAGCAGTTCACGCCGCCTTCACTGACTCCTCCAGCACCAACAAGCTCTGCCGCACATGGCCGATCTCTTTTTGAATATTTGCCTTCTCAAACGGTGAAACCCGGCCATCGGAAAGCGCGTCGTGAACCAGGCGAGAGACGTCCCCGTATTCGGCTGCGAGATGTATCAGCGCTTCGATGAGGTTCTTGCTCGCCGGCCGTGCCTGCGGCACCAGGGCATAACCCAAAGCGCTTGCCAGCAGCTCAAGTGGTTCAGGGTTCTTGCTGTGCACCAGAATTTGCAGGAACTGCTCAAAGTTCAGCCGATGCGAGTCGTCGTTCGGGTTGACCCGATTGAGCAGCGCGGTGTGACTCATCCCCATCAGGTGAGCCAATTGTTTCGGTCCCGCCTCCAGGACTGCCTCGTGAATTGCGCGATGTACCTGTTCCATTTCGGGAAACCTCTTTGTGGTTGTCGTGGCGGAACGTCCTGACCAAGGCGAAAATGTGCGCCCTCGGCAAGGCTCGCTTATGCGGTCTTGAGCTGGGAGTTGCGCAGGTACGCCCAATCGATATCGGGCCGAAGGTCTTCACAGATCACCGCCCTCTCCGTCTCACGCTCGAGCTTGATAGCAAGAGCGGGGTTGGCACGACGGAAGCCAAGAGCAACCTGTCTGAGTTGGCCCACGCTGGTGTCGCAACGCTTAGCCAGGGATTCCAGCGAAACGGCGTCCAGGGAGCGCATGTGTTCAATTAGCGTCATGGTTTTCCTCCTAAGAGGCTCCACATTACATATTGCTAAATTAAATAGCAATAGCATTTCATAATTTACTGTTTGCTAACGCAGGGACACTATTCGCCAATGGATATGAAAACTCTTCGGGTCGAAGCGCTGCGGCGTGTCATCGGCCCACTCAGCCAGAAAGAATTTGCCGACCAGCACGATCTGGACGCTTCCTATTTGTCCCAGATTCTCAACGGGCATCGAGGCCTGGGCGAGAAAGCAGCGCTCAACCTTGAGAAGAAGATCGGGCTAGCGCCCGGCGTTCTGGTCAACCCGGGCGGGTACGGTTCGAACGTCATTGAAGGTGAGTTCACTCGCCAAGAAAGCGTGCGCGACCAGTCACCTGCCTATCAGGCCATGCAAGAAAATGCCTCGCCCAAGGCGATCGCGGTCATCGAGAAGCTAGCCAGGGCCGCGGCAAAGGGAAGGCTCAAGGAGTCGGACTTGGTGCTGCTGGAGGGCATTGCCGGATTGCTTGAGAAGGCCAACGCTGAAAAGCCTTAAGCCAGATGCAAAAAGCCCGGCGCTTGGCCGGGCTCTCTTCATTTGCTAGGTCAGCAAGTCCTCTTCCCTGCTCTGCCACATGGCCTGAAGCTTGGTCAGCCCCTTGCCAGTGATTAGCGTCGAGCACGTTGGCACCGTGCCGTCTATTGGATGCTCGAAGGTGCCCAGCTTCACATCTAGAAGGCCGGCCTCGATCTTCGCCTGGTACGGCTCGTTGGTCCTGGTCACCCACCCCTTCTGCCTCATGAACTGCAGCAGTCTGGTGCGGCCGGTACCGATGATCTTCGCGGCCTGGGCGGCGTTGTACCTCTTGTGGGATACCGTGACCATGTCGTGAAAGGCGACCTTGGGAGCGTCTTGCTCTACCTTCACTTCCAAGAGGTGGTTCTCTTTGGTCAATTCGGTGTTGTCCGCCTCCAGGGTGACGACCTTGCGCACGTTGTCAGTCAGCAGGGCCAAGAGGACTTTCGGGTCGTTGAGGCTAGACATGTCGAAGGCTGGCTTGGCCACCCTCTCTTCCAGCTCCTGCCAGCGGTCCACAAGGCGGGCCGTGAACTCAGGGCAGAGTTGCGCCACGACAATAAAGCTGTCGCGCTTGCAAACGTGGTAGACAGCCTCCGTGCGCGGGCGCCCCAGACTATCGCTGGATTGTTCGACCCTCGCTGGGGGTTGGACAATAACGCCGCGCTCGGCCAGGCGATCAATCGACTGCTTGACCTTGTCATGTCGAGAACCGACAAGATCGGCAATTTCCTTTGATGACATCGTGGGTCGCGACACGTTTTGCGGATCAACAAATTGTGTCGCGACGACACCCACTCGCAGGCCTGGCTCGCTTGATGAGATATTCATGAGAATTTCCCCAAGCCATCGCGAGTGGAATCAACAACAGCCTTTGCCAATCCAACTGAACGGAACAAAAGCCAAGCCTGATCAGGATTAATGCCATCTGTGCCCATGGCGATGCCTTCAAGTGAAGACCTCAGCTCACCCAAAATGCACGATGCCTCATCTAGGGCGTCTGCAGCAGGGATGCTAGGCCGCACAGCGAACACCTTCTGCCGCTCTACGTTGCAGCTGGTAAATGGATGCTCAACAGTTACAGGTCCTTTAACAGCGCCAGCATTGAGTTTTTCGTTTACTTCGGTATGCTTATCCATGACGATTTCTTCCTCGAAGTTGATCTCGTTAACCAGAACCCCATCGCCTGCCAGCGCTGGGGTTTTTTTATGCCTGTTGTTTTTCATGGTCCTGCTCCAAGGATTTTCTCAGCCTGAACACTATTTCTCCGCTCAGACTGCGGCCGTTTTCGGCGGCCCTTATCTCAAGCTTCTCGCGCATTTCGCACAGCATCCGCACAGCGGTAGTAATTTTTAGGGCTTTCATAACGCCTCCTTGTTTGCGTTTTGTGAGTCTAATGCGTTTTGTGATTGCGTCAAACAATTTTTTGCTTTTTGTGCGTTTGCTGTATGCTTCTAGAGGTATACACGAGGCTCGCCATGTCCAAAGATTTCGCAATGAATCTCATCTATCTTCGAGGGGAAAGAAACCTCACCCAGCAGCAGCTCGGAGACGCTATTGGGGTTTCTCCATCTCAGATTTCCAGATACGAAGCCGGTCAAGCAATGCCGCGAAAGACCGTGCTCCGAAAGCTTGCCGATGCGCTTGGCGTCACCATTGAACAGCTCAGCAAGCCAGATATGGTCAGCATCACCATGTCGGAGCGATCATCAAGTGGAGCGGATGACACCTGGAAGGTCACGGTCCCTAAGCAACTAGTTTCGAAAATCCAGGCCGAGGCAGAAATGCATGGTGTGAGCGTTGAGGTGATGTTTGTTGCCGAGCTCGAACGTGCCAGGTCTTTTTGGGAGAAAGGTATCGATCCAGGTATTGAACAGGCTATCGATAACGTCCAGAAATACCATAAATCCATCGACCTCTAAGTCGCAAATCCCTGTCACACCTGTACGAAACCCAGTAAAGCATCGCCGCCATTACAAGACTCACCCCGCTCTCTCCGGAATTGCGCCGAATGGTCATTCAAGTCGGTCATGCTGTTTCCATTCCTGTCATTGATTGGGATTGGAAACAGATTGCAGCAAAGGGATATTGTCAGACAGACCTGACATACTGACATGACACTATGTCAGGTTGCATGTCAGGCTTTTGGAAGGTCGTCGGGTTTAATGGCTGCAGCTAATTCGGCCAGCTTCCGGGCATTCTCTCCAGTACGTGCAGCCAGGAATGTAGCCACCGTCTTTTGGATACCATAGGGTGCCGGCTTGGATCTATCATGCTCTACCCAATGAGCCAGCGCTGCGTCGCGCATAGCTTCTAGCTGCTTAGTCGCATAGGGGAAGGTCAGGCCAGGGACTGACTCATCGTGCGGACTTGGAGACTGTTCGCGGCCATGAAGCTTTCGCAGCTCCTGCGTCAACGCTTTGATGACATTATCATTAATGCGTTTACGCTCGGCCTGCTCTGTCAGTTGCCTGTCTAAAGCTGCAACCATTCGCTCAGCCTGTTCGGCGCGCTCTTGCATGGCCTTAAACTCCACATGGTCGTGCATAAGCATGTTTCTGATTCCGGCTAGGCCTCTATTGCCGTCATCAGTACGCCGTTTCAACAATTCTTCTTCAGCCGCCTCGCGTGCATGCTTTTCCTCCTCAAGTTGCTGCTGAAGGCTCTTAACCTGCGCATTATCAGGTTGGTCGGCAGTTTCATTAATCTTGGCGGCTAAATATTCAATGTCAGCAGGCTTGAAATATAGCGGATGTCCTTCCTCGTCCTCAGTAATAGCGTCCCAGTAGTCGTAATCGGCTCGTATGGCAATTTCACTATCGAAAGGGTCTGGCTCATACCTGGCACCCTCAAGACTGATCCTGCGCTTTTCTGGTTTTCCGTGTTTTTTGTCGGCTTTTCTAATGGTTTCACTACCAAGAACAAGCTGGAAGCCGCGCCCGATAACTTCAACCTCGATACCTTCATCATTGATGTAATGGCCGGCCAAACCGAGGGCTTGAATGTAAGAATCACACTGCTTTGAGAAAACCAGTCTCCGTAGCTCTACCGGGCCTATTGGAAGCGCTGTGAGCGTGCTCAGCCAATCTGCTGCCTGTGCTATATCGAGCCAATCGAAAAGACGATAAATCCGGTCCACTTACGCCTCCTAGGCGTTCCGTGTTGAAAAGATCGAAAAACAAGTTGGTAGAACGACCTTTTTGCGCTCGGCCGGGCAAGGCGGTCCAAATTTGCTCAGGATCATGTGCTGCCCACATGCCAGCGATAGCATCCAGTCTATCGCCTGTTAGCAAAATGTAATAGTCAAGCGGCGCACCCAGGGGACGCTGCCCCCAATTTGGGGAGAGCTGACTCCTATGCACAATCGGTGATGGCACCAGCATTGAGGCACGCACCCGGCGTTGGTAGAGTCGGCGCCCTACCACGTGAATCATGGAAAGATGATGACCACACTGCGCTGGGTATTCTGCTGTTCGTTACTGGGCTGAGCCGGGTGGCGTGGGGATATGGAGAGATTGATCAACTGGCAGGGTCGACCGTCCTGGCCTCCGGCGGGCTCAAGCGAGTCATCTGCCCTCCTTTCGGCGACTACGACTGCATGACCTAGCCTCAGGACTTGTACAAGCTCAAGCTGCAGAATGTTTGCTTCACTGCCAAGATCATGATGTGTGGTTCTTCCTGCGATGGTTTCATCGCAGAGAAGGCCAACATTCAAACGCTTTATGTGATTGCCAGTACCGGCCTGGACAGCTCAGCGATCAAATTCTACAAATGCCCGAGCATGTACTGAGGCAACCAGATAGCGCATTAACCCAGCGGGCTCGTATCAACCGCAAGCCGAACGGCGACCTCGGATCTGTGCGCGATGAATAAACTGCGTATTTTTATGGATGTGCAAGTAAATGGATGAGGCGAAAGCTCGCAGGCTTGAAGCAGAAATCAATGAGCTGAAGACTTTTATCGCGGCTCTACATTCATCGAATAATGCCCCTAGGTCCTGGATCGACAAGGCAAAGATATTGCTATGCATGACCCTTTGCTTCGTCGGTGCCACGGGTGTGATGGGGGTGCTCATGGAAGGGTTGCGCTGGCACTGGGCGGTGACGATTGGCGTCGGCGGGCTCGCGCTCTACCAAGGGCTTCAGGCCGAACAATCATCGAAGGCAACGAAGCAACTGCTTGCGGACTACAACACTCGTCTTGACGAAGCTGAGTACGAATTGAGCAGGGAAACCGCGGAGGAGCGGCTGAAGGCGATGTTCACTAAATCTGATTGAGCAATACCAATCGGGATGTCTGGCCGGTTGGCGCGATTGGTGTTTGTGGACTATTGGTTGATGGCCGGCATGAGGTCGGATCGAGGAGAGAGTCGTGGTAGGTATCAATCACTTGGCCGAATACCATCGAGCCTATAGAGATGCTCTTGAAATCTACCGTCTCTGGGACGAGGAAGAGGCCCCCGTACTGCTTGGACATTTTGAGCGATTTAGCGGACGAATGGCCCACTTGATGGAGCAGGTTGATCCGCAGTGGAGAAGCTCGGGGGCGCTCGGCCGGCATATGGCTTTTATGCGTCGCAATCTAGAGCGTAACGAAAAGCGATATAGCAAGAGTGACGCTGCCGACATCGTATTTTTTGACATGCCAACATTGCAGGATTTTCTGCTTCAAGAGGCTTCCTCTCCAAACTATTTAGACGCCCGTTTGGCAGAAGCTACATCTAGACTGTTCGAGATTGAGGACTATGCCTCGGTGATCCGAGCGACATTTCCTGTTCTCTCTTCGAGGCTCCGAAGAATTTTTGTTATTCCAGACGGTACGGATGGAGAGAACCTAGTAAATGACATATTCACACGGGCACTAGGCTCCAATCCTGTTGTACTGCCGCAGGACGAAAAGACCGCATATCGAAATTTACTTGCTGGTTTCTACGCCTCATATCGAAATAAACTCAACCACGGCGACTACCAGCCGACTCTGTCGCAAGCGCGAGGAGTTGTAGAAATGGCTAATACATTGATCAAAGATCTGGAGCTTCTGGCTGAGAAATCTTTGGCCGTGAATGCCAGCACATCCGCGAATTAGATTCTTAATTAGACGGCTCGGATCGTTCAAGTCGGGTGATACGATGGTCGGCATGGAGCCGGATCAAAGGGGCTGAAATGGCTTTCGATAACCGAACACGAAAATTCATCAAAGGGCTCGACACGGCGAAGACTGAGGCGAGCCGCGACGGGATAGAGCTAACGCCAGAAGAAGCTTCGAAGCTGGCAATGAAGACAGCTCTTGGCTCGAAGAAAGCAAAACCGGCAAAGAAAAAGAAACGTCGAGGAGGTTGGCCATTTCTTCCGGGCAGTTTCGAAAGCTCTTCTAGGTAAGAAGGTTTTTTGCCGTTTCAGCGAGTAAGGCAGGTTATTCGGAATGTCGATTTCGTCGTCAGGCTCTGGCTGATCGTCGTCGAGCGACTTCAGCCCGGCAGCACGGATAATGCGTGACACTTTTTCTGTAACAACAATAGGTGGCGTGACACAAAGGAGCACCTTTGCCTGGGCATCGAGGTCAGCCACGGTCAGGTTAATCAGCAGCCGCTGGTGAACGTCCTGCTGGTTGTTAATGCTGCGGGCCTTCATGACCCGCTTCAGGTCTGACTTGAAGGTTCCAGCCACTTCAGCCGTAATAACTTCTCGATGTCCAGCGCGGCAGCCTTCGCTGCGGCCTTCTCGCGCTTCCGCCGTCGGCTTCTGTGTTTCAGCCATGGCCTGCTCCTTCGATTCAGCAGTGCCAGCCAGTTACTAGGCGCTCCTTCCGAACTCGATGTTGACCGCCACATCTTACTCGCTATGCAGCGCCGTCCCGTACCTGTTGCTAATGGTGATTTGAATACCAGGAGTGATACGTTCGGTCTCCCGCCTACCTTCTGAGACCAGAGCATGTCCGCATCTGAGAAACGGTATCCCCGCGAATCATTTACCAAGAAGCTGATCCGAATGTGCCAGAGGCTTGATGAGTGCTCTGTCCGGACCATCACGCACAAAGACATCTACGGTGAGTTCACTGGCGAGATCACAATCACATCGATGTGGGTCGTGGGATCCTACGCCCGGGGCGCGACGACCTGTGGCGATCTGGATCTGGTCATAGGCGTGCAAACCAAAGGGGCCCTGCCCTATACCAGGGTTTGGGCCAGGTCCTTCTTCGGCGCTCCGTCACTCGTGCGCTACTACCCAGGTGATCCAACCGAGAACATGTCAGGCGTACCGTTCCCCGAGGCAGTCTTGATCTGGTCCGGCATCGGATGCGACTGGAAAGCTGTGATCGCGTCAATCAAATCAGATCCCAACGCCGGCAGAGCTGCGCGTGAGACAGATGTCCTCCCCCTTCGAGACGAACAGCTGCGCACCTACAATGATGAGTATCACAAAGCCGTCGACATGCAACGCGATAGGCTCTGGGAATGGGAGTTCATAGAATTTGGGAAAGAAATGCTTGCCCCTCTCCCGATTGAAGACAGCGCCGAGGATGTGGCGTATTTCAAGCGATGCAAACCGATGATGGGGCGTAAATCGCAGGAGCTGGTCCCGGCAATTATTAATCTGATGAGAGAGCATGAGCCCTTCGGCTCCTGGTCCTCTTCAAATAGTCACTGGTCGAACTTCAGATGCGGAGGATCTGAGATCTACCTCGGCCGCCCCGCCCTCCCCATCAATTTCTTTGACTATGCGCCTTGGGTACGCCAACTGATCTTAATCCCTCACATCAGCGGCAGAGGGCCAAACGGCGCCTGGATCATCCGTCGCGGGCCAGAACACCCGCAGCGCAAAGCACTCGAGGGGAGACACGCGTTCTACTTGACCACCTCAGGGCAGCCAGACACCATCGTTTACTGTGATGAGCTCAGGTACAGGCCTTCAGAAGGCATTGAACTGTTCGAGACACATGAGGAGGCGCAAGATTTCGCAGCTGAGCTGGCCGGCGACGACTTAGAAGAGTCTGAGGTCAGTAGAGCCCAGGGATGCGAGCTGCTCGCCCTACTCGGCTTGGTTGAAATTTTGGAAATTGATGGCAAGCAGTTAGCCCTGACCCACAGAGGATCAATTTATTTGGGAAAAGATGAGATTAAATTCAAAGAGTTGGTCGCCTCCCTTCCCCTTTCGGAAAAGATCCGCCCCTGAGGTCTGAGCAGGGTAGTCCCTGCTTGATTGCCCTGAGCGCTCGCCAATAGTGTGCAAGGCACTGCGGACATCAACATCGACAGGCCTCGGTTCTCAAGGAGAATGTAGGCTCCATTGGAGCAGCCTCAATGGCAAGCTGGTTGTTATACAGGGCCTAAGGACACCGCAGGGAGAATATTCGGTTACAGGCACTATTATGAGTCCGTTTAAGGGGCAAGCTTAAGGACTTGAATAAAACAGTTTATTAAGCTATGTCGCCGAAGGTATCTCTCCGGGTTCTTGCATAATGCGCAAGCCAATCCCTTTGAGCTCCGTGCCTTCATTCTCGACTCTAACCTTTATAAAGCAAGGACCATCTATTTCAAATGGAGAAAAAATAAACCCCATGTTAATAGTTGTTATCTTTCCGACTTCTTTACCACCAACCTCTGACTTCATCGCGTGCCGCGACAACTCGTCAGAAGGCATTTCGCCCTGAGCAATCTCTTCATTGTCTTTGTATATTTTTACTATTAGCTTTTTGAAGGGTTTATTGAAAGGGGTGTGTATTCTGAGAGTAACGCAGAATTTAGTGAGAGTAGTCGGAAAGGCAGGAAGAAACATTCTCCCGGTGTAGACACCCATGTAAGAAACTTTACCGCCTTGTTCATGGCGTACATCATCTGAGAATAATGTGAAAACTTTCCTGCTCATGCTTTTGACCTTAACGCTGCCGCTTCTTGCTGCCGCTGGAGGGCTGGGATCAATGTATTGTAATCTTCTTCAAGCGCCGCAGCCAACTTGCACAAAGTTTTCAGAGTCACAGTATCCGACCCCTTCTCAATACGTGCAACGTGAGGCTGGCTAGTATTCATTAGCCTTGCAAGGTCTGCTTGAGATAATTTCTTTTTAAGCCTCAGAGATTTTAATGTTGGATTTTTATCACTATCGAAGTAAGTTTCTCCAACCCACTCTCGGGCATCTTCCAACATCTCTTTTTTTTCTAAATCTTTTGTCCAGTCGCTTAAAAAGCCAGATAGTGATCTACCTTTTTTAGGCTCGACTGCTGGCTTGCTATAATTTATATAAACGACTTTTGTAAGCTCTACGTCAGTTGCAGACACCTCTACAAACTCCGAAGCATCCTTTCTAACGTGAACGTTAGAGCTCGTCGTAAGCTTGAAATATTCTGTGTGAAAGCTGGTGCTCGGGATCATAATTCCATTCTCTATGAACGATAGCTAGAACGTGATATTCATTTTCGTTTGGTAAATATGCATAAATCACCCTATAAGGTAATAAATCATCATTTGGATCCCAAACCTTCAGTCTGAATATGTTCGAACCTGAATTCCACGCTTCTACCCATCTGCGCACGTCAAACTGACGCGGAGCATCCCTATGGAAGTAATCCTGAGAAAGGCGGTCCAGTAGGTCATCATTTCCTTCGATCTCCTCTAGCAACGCAATGATTCGAGATGCCGCCCACCTATCCAGCCTCCAGAGCCTCTCCAGATCCTTTTCGGCGTCTGGATTCATGATAAGGGCCGACACTATATCGACCTAGATATAATGGCACAAGGCTGGGCTCCTGCAATTATTTCGTCAGCTAGCTGATTATTGCGATCCAGGCCTACCAGAAATCTGAATTTTCTCCGTGGAAAATAGCTGCCAATGCTCAGGAAACGTTGCGCGCGCCTATATTGATTCGCGGGAATCCTGAATAGTTTCATCGCTAACGGCAGAGCAGCCTGTCGCCCAAAGAAGAGAGATAGCTTTTCCGTATTTTTTCGAGGGCGCCGCACAGTCTCATCCTTGTGAACGAAAGGGTGGCTTAATGCCATCTGTAATGGTATCAGCAAGACGATAAATAGCACAGTGAAATGTAAGAAAAATCGTCACTCACGGCCTTGCTAGCTGGATTCGGTGCGTGGCCCACCTGTCAGAACTACTCCCATAGCGCTCAGCCGTTTTGTTCAGGGCCTGGATAGAGAAGTCAATTCTGCAGCAGTCGCTTTCCGACGTTTTCCCTCAACCTAGCCTTTCTGCAGGGCACCCCACCCCCTCGGAACAGGTACTGCTCTGAGGCTCGGTAAGCTGACGCCGTCGCCCGAGGCTCTAGACGAGGTGCGTCCTTATCGCCATACACCTTGGTAACCACCCGGAATTTATCCTTGAGATGACACTACGAGCCTGAAAACAGGGCCCTATCTTCCTGCGAAAATTAGCAGCCCGTACTTTAGCAAAATGAATTGTCTTATTGTTTAGCTTTTGCTAATTTCACTCTGCTCCCTCGCCACTCAGGTGACCGAGACGCCAATCCATATTATTGCAACGCCTATAACGCGGCCGGGATTCGTTCGGCCTGGAGAAAGTGATGCCCCCTAAACGCTTATCAGCGATGCGCCTGTTTGAGGCGCTGATGCTGATGCTCACGCTCGTCTACGTCGCGCTAACTGTTGTCTGGTTCGGCTTTGCCGCGCTGGAAATGCTAAGCAGCAGCTCAACCGGAGCAGTCCTGACCGGCTTCGCAGGGTCCGTCCTGTGGCTCATCTGCACCGCCTGCATCGTCGTCCACATCATCAAAAAATGGCATTCAGCCAAGACCACGGAGAAACAACCATGAAGCGGTACGACTCCCGCACCGCCGATAAATTTGTGGTGCGTCTGCCGGACGACATGCGATCCGATGTTGAGGCTCTGGCGCTCTTCGAAGACCGCAGCATGAACAGCGTGATTGTCCAGGCGATCCGAAATCACCTCGACTACAACCGACGCCAAGAACTGACGCTGGATGCCCTGGCCGATGCACTTGAGCGGGCCGTTTCAGGACAGGAAAGAAGCAACCCCTACACAGATCCGCGCGATCTGTTCACTAAGGCCAACCCTGTCGGCTCCTTCGTCGAACAAACGGAGGCGCAGCCATGACAGCCACAACACCCAGTGACCGCCGGATAGCTCTCCAGAATGAATTCAACCAGCTCGGCTCCCGCCTGGTTCGGTTCGGCCAGGCCATGCAGGAGCCCAGCACCACGGTCAGCGAACTGACGCAGTTGGCCCAGGCCTGCGGGATCAACCTCAAGCTGCGCATGATGGCTGAATCGGAGGGACGATCAGATGGCTAAAACAGTCCTGCGCATCCGATTGGACGCCATATCCTTTTACCTGAATACCGAATCCTCGTCTCCAGATACCGGACACAGAAACCGGTACCGCCTGTTCAAGACCGATAACTACGGGCGGGACAAGCTGGGGTGGATCTCGGTCGGCTCGACGGCGGGTAAGGAACTCGTTGCACTCGATAATGATCCGGCCAGATTCGAGGCGTGCGAGAAACTGTTCTTGAGCAAGAAGCCTCATCAATACGGGCAGTACGGTGATATACGCGGTCGGCCGGGCAAATGGGAAGGTGAGGCTTTCCCGCTTCGCGTGACGAATAGGCCGTGACGCGACACAAATCGCGAATACCGAAAACGTGTCGCAAGACAAATCCGTAGATAGAGCCGAGCACGGTCCGGAGCATCATCATGGCGAAAGTCATTGCACAAATGACAATAAAACTCCCCCGCCTCATGGAGGTGAGCGAATACAGGAAGCTGCGCTACGTCGGAGGAAAGCCGAGCGTTCAGCAACTGAAGAAATGGATTGAGGAAGGCGAGGTGGCAGGGGAAGTCAAAGGCGGGATGTACTTTGTAGACGTCCAGGCTGCAGTGATGGGCTCTACTGACCCACTGCTGGCCCAAATGATGGAGATCGGCTGATGGCTGCCCGGCCGCGCACACTAAAAAACAGGAAATTACCGCCGAACCTCTACCCCAACGGGAAGTATTGGCGGTACCGCAACCCAATCACCGGCCTGATGACGAGCATCAACCGCCCCATAGAGGAGGCAATCAAACTAGCCCGGGCGGCAAATTTGAAACTGGCGGCGCTCGTTGTCGACGATGGCGCGCTGCTCACCCTGCTGACAGGTGATCGCCTGCCGACTGTCAGTAACCTGCTCCAGCGCTTCCACGATGAATGGCTGGTGGATAAGGGCTATGCCGCTCGCACCCTGGAAGAGATCAAATTCAAGATCGAGCGATACCGGCAGGACCTTGGAGATAGGCTTATCGGGCAGATGGACGTGCTGGCTATGGCTGAATATCTGGACCAGTTCAGCAACAACGCCTACACCAAGCACCGGGGGTTGTGGGCGCAGATATTCGCGTTTGCCGTGGCCAAGGGCCTGGCCGAGCGAAATAACGCCGAGCTGACTCTGGTGAAGAAGGAGGCGGAGAAGAAGCGGCAGCGGCACACGCTGGAGGGGCTGAAGTCGATCATCGACGCGGCGACCACGCCGCCCTGGCTGAAGCGAGCAATTCGCCTGGCGCTGACCAGTCTACAGCGCCGCGAAGATATCGTGACATGGCTGAAATCAGCTGCCGACATGGAGAAAAACACTCTGACGGTATCGCCTGGCAAGACCCAGGGTTATGACAGCCCTGTCCACCTGAAAATAAAGATGGGCGCCGCGCTCCGTGAGGTAGTTGGCGAGTGCTTGCGCTCGCCCCTGGCTTCGCCTTACCTGATCCACTACAAGCCGAAGGCGCGTCGTCGGGAGCAGATCGACGCTAAGGACCATTGGACATCGGTGACACCGGACTACCTGACCAAGGAGTTCAGCAAGGCCCGAGACGCGACACACGCCTACGATCACGTGCCGGCCGGTGAGCGCCCTACTTTTCACGAGATCCGCGCTTTGGGTGCATGGTTGTACGAGCAGCAGAATTTCCCACAGGAATATATCCAGGCGCTGCTTGGCCATGCAGATGAGAAGATGACCAGGCACTACCAGGAGGGACACGGCAACAAGACAATTGAGTACGTCGATGTGGGAGCCGAATTGGCGTTCTGAGGTGGGGGTTTTGCAAAAGTTTTGCAAAAGTTTTGCAAATCGCATCCAACAAAAAAGGGCCCACCTTTCGGTGAGCCCTTCTAGACCGCCCAGCAGAGCGGATTTTGTTTGGTAGGCGCGATTGGACTCGAACCAACGACCCCCACCATGTCAAGGTGGTGCTCTAACCAACTGAGCTACGTGCCTGCTGTGAGGCGGCATTCTACGGAATTCCAAAAGGGTGTCAACACCTTTTTTTCACCTAACCCTATGAATATGCAAAATATTTAATTGCGCCAACGCGACGAAGATTTTGCGCCGGCTGGCGGCGGATTTTTATCTCGGGTAGGATCGGCGCATTCGTAAAAAATATAAAACAGAGGTTCCAGAATGGCGAACACATCCTACCCAGCGTCCTATTACGCCGCATCGGCGAATCCGGCGCCGTCGCGCCCTGCCCTGCAGGATGACGTCGAAACCGATGTCTGCGTCATCGGTGCGGGTTATACGGGGTTGTCTTCTGCATTGTTTCTGCTGGAGCATGGCTTCAAGGTCACGGTTGTCGAGGCGGCCAGGGTCGGCTTTGGCGCCTCGGGTCGTAACGGCGGGCAGATCGTCAACAGCTATAGCCGCGACATTGATGTGATCGAACGCAGTGTCGGCCCTCAGCAGGCGCAGTTACTGGGCAACATGGCGTTCGAGGGTGGCCGGATCATTCGTGAGCGGGTGGCGAAGTATCAGATCCAGTGTGATTTGAAGGACGGCGGTGTGTTCGCCGCTCTCACCGCCAAGCAGATGGGCCATCTGGAGTCGCAGAAGCGTTTATGGGAGCGTTTCGGGCATACCCAGCTGGAACTGCTGGATCAGCGGCGTATTCGCGAGGTGGTGGCTTGCGACGAGTATGTCGGCGGGATGCTGGACATGAGCGGTGGGCATATTCATCCGCTCAACCTGGCCTTGGGCGAAGCGGCGGCGGTCGAGTCGCTGGGCGGGGTGATTTATGAACAGTCGCCGGCGGTGCGCATCGAGCGCGGCGCCAGTCCGGTTGTGCATACCCCGCAGGGCAAGGTCAGGGCAAAGTTCATTATCGTGGCGGGTAACGCTTACCTGGGTAATTTGGTGCCTGAGCTGGCGGCCAAGTCCATGCCTTGCGGTACGCAGGTGATTGCCACCGAGCCGTTGGGCGATGAGTTGGCTCAACGTCTGCTACCCCAGGATTATTGCGTCGAAGACTGCAACTACTTGCTCGATTACTACCGGCTGACAGGCGACAAGCGTCTGATCTTCGGTGGCGGCGTGGTGTACGGTGCGCGGGATCCGGCGAATATCGAAGCGATCATCCGGCCAAAGATGCTCAAGGCGTTTCCGCAGCTCAAGGATGTGAAGATCGATTACGCCTGGACCGGAAATTTCCTGCTGACACTGTCGCGTCTTCCGCAGGTCGGGCGCCTGGGGGATAACATTTATTATTCCCAGGGCTGCAGTGGCCATGGCGTGACGTATACGCATCTGGCGGGCAAGGTCCTGGCCGAGGCGCTGCGAGGTCAGGCGGAGCGTTTTGATGCGTTTGCGGACCTGCCTCACTATCCGTTCCCGGGCGGGCAGTTGTTGCGTACGCCGTTTGCGGCGATGGGGGCCTGGTATTACGGGTTGCGGGATCGGTTGGGGTTCTGAGAACAATCATCACCGAAGGGCTGCCTTGCAGCCCAGCGGGAGCAAGATCCTCGCCACGGAATACACTGATTGCTTTGGGCCAGAAACAAAAAACCCCGGTCTTTCGACCAGGGTCTTTGCTATCGATTGGAAGAAGCTTTTCAGCTTTCTTCTTAGCTTCAAGGCGTTCAGTGGGCCTCGAAGCAGATATGGCGCAGCGGACGGGACTCGAACCCGCGACCCCCGGCGTGACAGGCCGGTATTCTAACCGACTGAACTACCGCTGCGTATCGCTGTGGACTTGCGTCCAGTTAACTCGTCTGATCAAAACCCTAAGGTTTGGATCTCGAACCAGGCGAACCTGCTTCGCAAAATATGGCGCAGCGGACGGGACTCGAACCCGCGACCCCCGGCGTGACAGGCCGGTATTCTAACCGACTGAACTACCGCTGCGCGTCGGTGGAGGCTTCTGACAGCTTCCATCTTGCTTTCGCAAGACTCTCAAGAAACATGGTGGGTGATGACGGGATCGAACCGCCGACATTCTGCTTGTAAGGCAGACGCTCTCCCGGCTGAGCTAATCACCCTTTGCTGCGTTGAGGCCGCGAAATTTACGCAGGTACCGATGCTAAGTCAATAGCAGCGTTGAAGTTTTTTTAAAAACAGTTCAAACAACGCGCGGGCAGCCTTTCACTCGTAGATCATTTTCTTGGTCATGCCACCGTCCACGACAAACTCCTGCCCGGTAACAAAACCGGCGTTGCGCGACAACAGCCACGCCACCATCGCCGCCACGTCCTCCACCGTGCCTACCCTGCCCGCAGGATGCTGGGCATGATCGGCGTCGGTCAACGGCTGCGCACGACGTTGCGAGGGGTCTCGCGCATCGATCCAGCCGGGGCTGACGGCATTGACCCGGATCTCCGGCCCAAGGCTGATCGCCAGGGCATGGGTCAGCGCCAGCAGGCCACCCTTGCTCGCCGCATAAGCCTCGGTGTCGGGCTCCGATTGCGCGGCGCGGGTCGAGGCCAGGTTGACGATGGCGCCGTTATGGGCACGCAGGTAAGGCGCGCAATGCTTGGCCAACAGCATCGGCCCGCCCAGGTTCACCGCCAGGACCCGGTTCCAGTGAGCCAGGTCGAGGCTTTCCAGTGTGATGTTGTGCGGGTCGGCAATGGCCGCGTTGCACACCAGCGCGTCGAGCCGGCCGAACTGCCCGAGCACTTCGGCGATGCCGGTTGCGACCTGCCCTTCATCCGCCACGTCCATGCCGATGAACCAGGCATTGTCGCCCAAGGCCTTCGCCACCCTGGAGCCGCGCTGGCGGTCCAGGTCGGTCAAGACGACCTGCCAACCTTCGCAGATCAGCCAGGCGGCAATGCCCAGGCCGATCCCCCGTGCCGCACCCGTTACCAGGGCAACCCGGCCATGAGTACCGCTCGGCGGCGTTGCCAGCTCGATCACAAGGCCGCCAACCCGCGGGCCAGGTCGGCTTGCAGGTCCGCTACGTCTTCCAGGCCGACCGCGACGCGGATCAGGCTGTCACGGATGCCCGCTGCTTCACGTTCTTGCGGCGAGAGACGCCCGTGAGAGGTGGTGCTTGGGTGCGTGATGGTGGTCTTGCTGTCACCCAGGTTCGCGGTGATGGAAATCAACCGCGTGGCATCGATGAAGCGCCACGCGCCCTCCTTGCCGCCCTTGACTTCGAAACTCACCACCGCGCCAAAACCACGCTGCTGACGCGCCGCCAGGTCATGTTGCGGATGACTCTTGAGGCCGGCGTAATGGACTTTCTCGATGCCGTCCTGCTGTTCCAGCCACTCGGCCAGGACCTGGGCGTTGGCGCAATGCGCTTTCATCCGCAGGCCGAGGGTTTCCAGGCCCTTGAGGAAGATCCAGGCATTGAACGGGCTGAGGGTCGGCCCGGCGGTGCGCAGGAATCCCACCACTTCTTTCATCTGCTCGCCACGACCGGCAACAACGCCGCCCATGCAACGGCCCTGGCCGTCGATGAACTTGGTGGCCGAATGCACGACCACGTCCGCGCCCAGCTTGAGCGGCTGTTGCAGCGCCGGCGTGCAGAAGCAGTTGTCGACCACCAGCATGGCGCCTTTGGCGTGGACGATTTCCGCCAGCGCGGCGATATCCACCAGTTCGGCGAGCGGGTTGGACGGCGATTCGACGAACAACAGTTTTGTGTTGGCCTTGATCGCCGCATCCCAACCCGACAAATCCGCCAGCGGCACGTAGTCGACTTCAACACCGAAGCGCTTGAAGTACTTTTCGAACAGGCTGATGGTCGAGCCGAAGACGCTGCGCGACACCAGTACATGATCACCGGCGCTGCACAGGCTCATGACCACGGCCATGATCGCGGCCATGCCGGTGGCGGTGGCAACCGCTTGCTCGGCGCCTTCCAGGGCGGCAATGCGCTCCTCGAAAGCCCGCACGGTGGGATTGGTATAACGCGAATAGACGTTGCCCGGCACTTCACCGGCAAATCGCGCCGCGGCATCGGCAGCGGTGCGGAAGACGTAGCTGGAGGTGAAGAACATCGGATCGCCATGTTCGGCTTCCGGTGTACGGTGCTGGCCCGCGCGAACCGCCAGGGTATCGAACGCTACGCCCTCAAGGTCGCTGTCCAGCCGACCGGCATCCCAATCCTGACTCATGCTGCCACTCCTTCTATCGCTTGAACGCAAACCGGCCCCTCGGGGCCGGTTCGTTACTCAGTTGTTGTACAGATCGATGATCGCGCTGACCGCCTGGGTCTTGGCCTTGGACGCATCGTTACGGGCGTTCTCGATCCGGTTCAGATAGACCTCGTCGATGTCGCCGGTGACGTACTTGCCGTCGAATACCGCGCAATCGAACTGCTCGATCTTGATCTTGCCGCCACCGACCGCTTCGATCAGGTCCGGCAGGTCCTGGTAGATCAACCAGTCGGCGCCGATCAGGTCGGCCACTTCCTGGGTCGTGCGGTTATGAGCGATCAGCTCGTGGGCACTCGGCATGTCGATGCCGTAGACGTTCGGGTAACGCACGGCCGGGGCCGCGGAGCAGAAATACACGTTCTTGGCGCCGGCTTCGCGGGCCATCTGGATGATCTGCTTGCAGGTAGTGCCGCGCACGATGGAGTCGTCCACCAGCATCACGTTCTTGCCGCGAAATTCCAGCTCGATGGCGTTGAGCTTCTGGCGTACGGATTTTTTCCGCGCGGCCTGGCCCGGCATGATGAAGGTGCGGCCGATGTAGCGGTTCTTCACGAAGCCTTCGCGGAACTTCACGCCCAGGTGGTTCGCCAGCTCCAGGGCCGCGGTGCGGCTGGTGTCCGGGATCGGGATGACCACGTCGATGTCGTGGTCCGGACGCTCGCGCAGGATCTTGTCGGCCAGTTTCTCGCCCATGCGCAGGCGCGCCTTGTAGACCGAGATACCGTCGATGATCGAGTCCGGACGCGCCAGGTAGACGTGTTCGAAGATGCACGGGGTCAGGCTCGGGTTGGTCGCGCACTGGCGGGTGAAAAGCTTGCCGTCTTCAGTGATGTAAACCGCTTCGCCCGGTGCCAGGTCGCGAATCAGAGTGAAGCCGAGCACGTCCAGGGATACGCTCTCGGAGGCGATCATGTACTCGACGCCTTCGTCGGTGTGGCGCTGGCCGAACACGATTGGGCGGATGCCGTGGGGGTCGCGGAAACCGACGATGCCGTAGCCGGTGATCATCGCCACTACCGAGTAGCCACCGACACAACGGTTATGCACGTCGGTTACGGCGGCGAACACGTCTTCTTCGGTTGGCTGCAGCTTGCCGCGCTGGGCCAGCTCGTGGGCGAACACGTTGAGCATCACTTCCGAGTCGGAACTGGTGTTGACGTGGCGCAGATCGGATTCGTAGATTTCCTTGGCCAACTGCTCGACGTTGGTCAGGTTGCCGTTGTGCGCCAGGGTGATGCCGTACGGCGAGTTGACGTAGAACGGCTGGGCCTCGGCCGAGGTCGAGCTGCCCGCTGTCGGGTAGCGCACATGGCCGATACCCATGTGGCCGACCAGGCGCTGCATGTGACGCTGATGAAACACGTCACGCACCAGTCCATTGTCCTTGCGCAGGAACAACCGGCCGTCATGGCTGGTCACGATACCGGCAGCGTCCTGGCCGCGGTGCTGGAGCACGGTTAGCGCGTCATACAGCGCCTGATTGACGTTCGACTTACCGACGATACCGACGATGCCACACATGCGACGCAACCCCTACTTAATGGATCTGAACTGAACAACACTCACTGCGGCGTTTTGGCCATCGGCAAGAGCTGTTCCTTGAACGGTATTTCAGCGGGTACGCTGATACCGCTGGCAAGCCACTGACTGCTCCAACCCAGGATCAGGTTTTTGGACCAGTCTGCGACCAATAGAAATTGTGGCACGAGCCGGGACTCCTGCCACCACGTATCCTGCTGCACCGGCCCCAGGCTCAACAGCCCGACGGCCACGACCACCAGCAACGCGCCACGCGCCGCGCCGAAGGCCATGCCCAGGAACCGGTCGGTCCCGGAAAGCCCGGTGACGCGAATCAGTTCGCCGATCAGATAATTGATCATTGCGCCAACCAGCAAGGTGGCGATAAACAAGATGGCACAGCCCGCGATGACGCGGGCCGACGGTGTTTCGATGTATCCGGCGAGGTACTGGGACAGCGAGCCACCAAACATCCAGGCCACGACTCCCGCAATGATCCAGGTCAGCAGCGAGAGCGCTTCCTTGACGAAGCCGCGACTCAGACTGATCAATGCAGAGATGGCGACGATTGCAACGATCGCCCAGTCAACCCAGGTAAATGGCACGGTGCAGCCTACAGACGGATAAGGCGGCGCATTTTAGCAGAGCGCAGGGCTGTCGGTAAGCTGCGTGATTCAAATCAGCCAAATGGCGTTCAACCACGCTCCGGCTGGAAGCGCACCACGAAACCCTTGAGGTTTTGCTGGCGATTGAGCAAGTCGCGCAGGCGGTCAGCCTCGGCACGCTCGATCAGCGGACCGACAAACACCCGATTCTTGCCATCGGCGGAACGGATATAGGCGTTGTAACCCTGGCTGCGCAGGTTCTTCTGCAGTTTTTCCGCGCTTTCGCGGCTGGTCAGGCTGGCCAGTTGCACCGACCAACTGACCGACAGGCCATTGGCATCGACGCGGCTTTGCGTGGTGTCCGGTTTCGGTGCCGCCGTGATCGGCTGGGTCGGGGCTGGCTTGACTGTCGGCGCTGCTGGAACAGGCGTCGGCGCGGCAGCCGGTTTGCTCGGCGTGGCCGGAGCCGGTGCGGTCGGCGCGGGCGCAACGGGCGCAGACGGCGCGGCAGGTTCCTGGGCCAGTTCCTCGTCACTCGGAACAGGTTCCTGAGGCAATGCTTGCGGCTCGGGCACCGCCACCGGTTCGACCTGCACCGGCGGCACGGCGGGCGCCTGGGGCGCAGCGGGTGCATCAACCGTGACCTGGCGCTGCTCGTCCTGACGGGAAAACAGCATCGGCAGGAAGATCACCGCCAGGGCCACCAACACCAGGGCCCCGACCATGCGCTGCTTATAAGCCTTATCCAGCAATGCCATCTGCAGCTTCCTCCGAGGAGCGCCGGGCCAACCATTGAAGGGCCTCGGCTACGCAAAAAAATGATCCGAACAACAGAATCTCATCGTCGGCCGTCGCCAGGGCGCACTGCCCTTCCAGCGCGTCGGCCACACTGGCGTAAGCATCAACCGAAGCGCCACGACCCTGCAAGGCTGCCTGCAACTCGCTGGCCGGACGGGAACGCGGCGAATCCAGCGGAGCGACGGCCCAGTGCTGGACAGTAGCATCCATGGCATCGACCACGCCATCGAGGTCCTTGTCGGACAGCAGCCCGAACACCGCCAGGCGCTTGCCCGGCACCGGCCGCCGCGCCAGACGCTCCGCCAGGTACTGGGCCGCATGGGGGTTGTGGCCGACATCGAGCAGCAGGTTGAGACGCTTGCCCTGCCAATCGAACGAACGACGATCAAGACGACCGACGACGCGAGTCGCCTGCAACGCCTGGACAATCCGTTCCGCGTCCCACGGCAGATCCGCGAGCAAATAGGCCTGAAGCGCCAGCGCAGCGTTTTCCATCGGCAGGTCCAGGAGCGGCAGGTCGTGCAGCTCCACCGGATTGCCCTTGGCGTCACTGCCGCGCCATTGCCAGTGCTGCTCGGTCATGGCCAGGTCGAAATCCCGCCCACGCAGAAAAAATCGGCAATCAAGCTCGCGAACCTTGTCGAGCAAGGGCTGCGGTGGGTCAAGGTCGCCACACAGCGCAGGCGCGCCCGGGCGGAAGATGCCGGCCTTCTCGTAAGCCACGGATTCGCGGGTATCGCCCAGGTAATCGGCATGGTCCACGCCGATACTGGTGACCAGCGCGATGTCCGCATCCACCAGGTTGACCGCGTCCAGCCGCCCGCCCAGGCCGACTTCCAGCACGACCGCATCCAGGCCAGCGCGGGCGAACAGCCAGAACGCCGCCAGCGTGCCCATTTCGAAATACGTCAGGGAAGTCTCGCCCCGCCCGGCTTCCACCGCCGCGAAGGCTTCGCACAGCTCGGCATCAGAGGCTTCGATGCCATTGACCTGCACCCGCTCGTTGTAGCGCAGCAGGTGCGGCGAACTGTAGACACCGACACTCAGGCCCTGGCCCCGCAACAGCGAAGCCAGGAAGGCGCAGGTCGAACCCTTGCCATTGGTGCCGGTAACCGTGATGACCCGGGGCGCCGGCTTGGCCAGTCCCATGCGGGACGCTACCGCTTGCGAGCGCTCCAACCCCATGTCGATGGCGGATGGATGCAACTGCTCAAGGTAGGCAAGCCAGTCGCCCAGGGTACGTTGGGTCATAGGCCTGCAGGCACCGGCGGAACCACGATCGGCTCGATAGGCGTGGCGACGAACTTCGGCGTCGGCAGGCCCATCAGTTGCGCCAGCAGGTTGCCCAGGCGCGGGCGCAGTTCCTGACGGTGAATGATCATGTCGATGGCACCGTGCTCAAGCAGGAATTCACTGCGCTGGAAACCTTCCGGCAGTTTTTCCCGCACGGTCTGTTCGATCACGCGAGGGCCGGCAAAGCCGATCAGCGCTTTCGGCTCGCCGACGATCACGTCACCGAGCATCGCCAGGCTGGCGGAGACGCCGCCGTAGACCGGGTCGGTCAGTACCGAAATGAACGGAATGCCTTCTTCACGCAGACGCGCCAGCACCGCGGAGGTCTTGGCCATTTGCATCAGCGAGATCAGCGCTTCCTGCATACGCGCACCGCCGGATGCGGCGAAGCAGATCATCGGGCAACGGTTTTCCAGGGCGTGGTTGGCCGCGCGAACGAAGCGTTCGCCGACGATCGCGCCCATGGAACCGCCCATGAAGGAGAACTCGAACGCCGACACCACCACCGGCATGCCCAGCAGGGTACCGCTCATGGACACCAGCGCGTCTTTCTCGCCGGTCTGTTTCTGGGCGGCGGTCAGGCGGTCCTTGTATTTCTTGCCGTCGCGGAATTTCAGGCGGTCCACGGGCTCCAGTTCGGCGCCCAGTTCAACGCGGCCTTCGGCATCGAGGAAAATATCGATACGGGCGCGCGCGCCGATGCGCATGTGGTGGTTGCACTTGGGGCAAACGTCCAGGGTCTTTTCCAGCTCGGGGCGGTAAAGCACCGCTTCGCAGGATGGACATTTGTGCCACAGACCTTCAGGCACCGAGCTTTTCTTCACCTCGGAACGCATGATCGAAGGGATCAGTTTGTCTACCAACCAGTTGCTCATGCTTCTTTCTCCAGTACCGGCGGCCCGAACGCTCTGGTTCGCGGCCCCGCGTATGCCCTTGAGCTCAAATTCATTGTGCGGCGAGGGTTGCGGACCGTCGCGGTCAGCGCGAAACATGACCTGCGTCCAGCCCCACCATCCCCTGCCATCCCGACAACCGCTGCACGGCGATTGCCACTACGCTATCGGCCCGCCCGGAGGCGGCGCCTGCCTGCTTTGTACAGTGCAGGTATGGACGGCGGCAGTCTGCCAGCCGTCACATTGACTACTGGCTGCTGCGCACAGCAGCCATGAATGCGCGAATCTTCGCCGGATCCTTGAGGCCCTTGGCCTGCTCCACGCCACCACTGACGTCCACCGCATAGGGGCGGACCTGGGCAATGGCTGCCGCCACGTTGTCCGCCGTCAGGCCACCGGCGAGGATGATCGGCTTGGCAAGATCTTGCGGGACCAGCGACCAGTCGAACGCTTCGCCGGTCCCGCCGGGAACGCCCTCGACGTAGGTGTCCAGCAAGATCCCGCTGGCACCGGCAAAGGCCTCGCAAGCCGCGGCGATGTCGTCGCCGGCCTTGACCCGCAGGGCCTTGATATAAGGGCGATGCCAGCCTTCACAATCGGCTGGCGTCTCGTCGCCATGGAACTGCAACAGCGCCAATGGCACCGCATCGAGTATCTCGCCCAGCTCGCAACGGCTGGCGTTGACGAACAGACCGACCGGCGTCACGAATGGCGGCAAGGCCTGGATGATCGCCCTCGCCTGCTGCACCGTCACCGCCCGCGGACTCTTGGCGTAAAACACCAGCCCGATGGCGTCCGCCCCGGCCTCGACCGCCGCCAGCGCGTCCTCGACGCGAGTGATCCCGCATATCTTGCTGCGAACGACCGGCATGATGGGGAAAACCTCAGGCAATTCCATGAAAGTCCCGGATGGTAACAAATGCAACGGAAGGCGTCAGCCGTCGAGTTCCGAGAAGCCTGTCAGGAAATGTGGCCCGATGTAACGCTCCGGCAGTTCGAACTCATTGTGATATTCCACCTGCACCAGGTACAGGCCAAACGGATGCGCCGTGACGCCTCCGGAACGACGGATGCGGCTTTCCAGCACTTCGTTGATCCACTCCACTGGCCGCTCGCCTGCGCCGATGGTCATGAGCACGCCGGCGATGTTACGCACCATGTGATGCAGGAAGGCGCTGGCACGGATGTCGAGCACGATCATCTTGCCGTGACGGGTCACGCGCAAGTGATGCAGCTCCTTGATCGGCGATTTGGCCTGGCATTGGCCGGCGCGGAAGGCGCTGAAGTCGTGGACGCCGACCAGATATTGCGCGGCCTCGGCCATGCGTTCGACGTCCAGCGGGCGGTGATTCCAGGTGATTTCTTCGTTCAGGTGCGCCGGGCGGATCTGGTCGTTGTAGATCACATAGCGATAACGCCGGGCGATGGCCTTGAAGCGGGCATGGAAATGCGCCGGCATGGCCTTGGCCCAACTGACGCTGACATCGTGCGGCAAGTTGATATTGGCGCCCATGACCCACGCCTTCATCGAGCGCTCGACCTGGGTATCAAAATGCACCACCTGCCCGCACGCATGCACGCCGGCATCGGTACGCCCGGCGCAATGTAGCGACACGGGCGAGTCGGCGACTTTGGACAGGGCATTTTCAAGGGTTTCCTGCACCGTCAGGACACCGGAGGCCTGACGCTGCCAGCCGCGATAGCGCGAGCCTTTGTATTCAACGCCCAGGGCGATCCGGAAAAAGCCGTCAGCCGCCATTTCTGCGACCGGGTTGTCTATGTTTGCCAAGGAATTACAGCCTGCTGAGGTACGCAAAGGCGGGCATTATAAGGCGGGCGGGGCGGGATGCCAGTGCAACCGGTGGTTCTGCGTGGAATCGACTGGCGCCATCGCGAGCAAGCTCGCTCCCACATGGGATCTCCAGTGAGCACCGACCTGTGGGAGCGAGCTTGCTCGCGATGAGGCCAGCCCAGACACCATCCAACCCCTGCAAACAAAAACGGCAGCCTCACCGGCTGCCGTCTCTGTTTAAACAATCACCTCAAGCCAGGCGTGACAACATTTCCTGCGCTTCACTCTTCTGCGTGGCATCGCCTTCGTTGAGGACTTCGCCCAGGATATCCCGAGCGCCATCGTCGTCGCCCATGTCGATGTAGGCCTGGGCCAGATCGAGCTTGGTCGCCACTTCGTTGGTGCCGCTGAGGAAGTCGAAATCCGGCTCGTCGTCAGCAGTCGCCAAGGCATCATCGGCCGTGAAGGTCGGCTGACCGAGGCTGTCGGACAAACGATCCAGCTCGGCGTTGACATCGTCCAGCTCGGATTCGAAGGCATCCTTGGGCTGGTCATGGGCATCCATTTCGTCCGCCAGGGACAGGTCGAAATCCGCCGGCAGCTCAAGATCGTCGGCCGGGGTGTCGTTCAGGGCCGGCGCTTCGGCAGCCGGGACGTCCAGGCCCTTGAGGTCATCCTCCAGGCCCAGCAGGAAATCTTCGTCCTCCAGGGCGGGTGCCGGAGCATCGGCGCCCAGGTCCAGGTCGAACTCCGACAGGTCGTCGAGGCTTTCGTTGGCCTCGGTCTGCTGCTTGAGCACCGACTCGAAACTCAGGTCATCGTCTTCCGGAAACGCGTCCAGCTCGTTGAGCGGCTCGGGTGCCGGCGCTGCGGGCGTCGTATCAAAGTCGTCCAGGCTCAGGTCAAAAGCGTTGTCGAGCTCTTCATCGGTCGCCGGCTTGTCTTCCAGCAGTTCCTTGACGTACTGCGCGTCCAGCTCGGCGGCCACGGCTGCGGCCGCCAGGCCTGCGCCAGCGGCGACTGCCATGGCCGGGAAACGGCTCTTGAGCTGTTCGACCTGGGCGTAGTTTTCACCGTTGGCGACCAGTTGGCGTTCCTGGGCCACAAAGGCGTCTCGATCGCCCTGCTGGCCGTAGACTTCCATCAACTTCAGACGCAGATCGCTGCGCTGAGGCTCAGCCTTGATGCCTTGCTCCAGCAGATCGGCCGCCTGGTTCAAACGACCGCGATCGATGTGCGACTGGGCCTGAGGCAGCACGTCGTCGGAACGATCGGCGGCCGGGGCCACCAACGGTGCGGCAATGGGCGGCGTGACAATCACTGGCGCAATCACCGGAGCCGGCTTGGGCGCTGGCGTCGGGGCTGGCTTGGGTTCGAGTTTTACGCTAGGTGGTGGAACCTCAATGCCCTCGAAGCTGCTCGGGGGCAGATCGAGCTCCGGGGAGAAGTCGGCCTCCTCCTCGAGGGCTCGGGCCATGCGCAGATGTTTCTCGGCTTCCTGCTGGGCCTTGCGGCGACGGGCAAGCAGCAACAGAAGCAGCAACAGGATCAACGCGCCGCCGCCAATCAGCCCCAGGAGGATCGGATTGGTCAGCAGGTCGTTGTATTTCTTTTCATCGGAAGCGGCAGGTGTCGGCTCGACCGGTGCGGCGGGCGGCGTCGCTTCCGGGGCGGCCTCGGGTGCTGGTGTTGGCGCCGGTGGCTGCGCCGACGGCGCCGGGGTCAGCTCGGCCGACATCGTCGGGGTCGACTCGCCCGCAGGCGGTACAGCAGCGCCATCAGCCTGCATTTTCGCCAGCTGGTTGTTTTTCAGTTCGATCAGACGCTGCAGCTTGTCCAGTTGGCTCTGCAGGTCGGCCATGCGGCTTTTCAGTTCTTCGTTGTCGCGGCGAGCCGCATCAAGGCTTTCCTGGGTCACTGCAAGCTGGTTACTCAGTGCCTGGGCATCACCGGCAGCGCCCTTGCCCTTGGCGCCGGCCTTCGCCGACTCGGCGGAAACCAGGCTCAGGTTGTCGCGCGCGGCGGCCTGGGCTGGCGCGCCCTCGGCAGCGCCCCGCTTGGTCGCGTCCAACTGCTGCCGGCCGTTACCCGCCACACCCCGACGCCCCTGGCGCCAGGCGGCGTTCTGTGCAGCCACTTCGGCGATGGCCTGGGGTTGCGGCAGCGCCGTGCTTTGCACCGGATCCGGCAGGCGCAGGACCTGGCCGGTCTTGAGCAGGTTGATATTGCCGTTGATGAAGGCGTTCGGGTTCAGCGCCTGAATCGCCAGCATGGTCTGTTGCACCGAACCGCCGTTGCGCACCTTGGCGGCGATTTCCCACAGGGTGTCGCGCGGCGTGGTGGTGTATTGGGACGGCTTGGTGGCCCCGGTGACCGGTGTGGAAACCGCTTGGGACGGCTTCGCCCGCGCAGCATCGGCGGCCTGCGGCGAGAATTTGGACGGATCGAGCAGCACGCTGTAGTCGCGCAGCAAGCGGCCGTTGGGCCACATCACCTGCACCAGGAACTTGACCATCGGCTCGGACAGCGGCCGGCTGGACGTCACCCGCAGGACACTGCGGCCGTTGGCGTTGATCACCGGGGTGAAGCTCAGGTCATTGAGGAAGGCTTGGCGGTCAATGCCCGCCTTGGCGAATTCTTCTGGGGGAGCCAGGCTCGGCACGACTTCGGCGGCGGTCAGTTGCTGGACATCGAGCAGCTCGATCTCGGCGACCAAAGGCTGGTTCGGCGGCGACTTCAGGGTCAACTCCCCGAGCCCGAGCGCTTGCGCCATACCGGAGGACAGCGCCGAGGCGGCCGCTATTGCTAACACCAGTTTGCGAACTTGAACCATAGCCTCTTCCTTTGTTTGAACATTCCTCGGCCAGCGAGAAGGTGTTGATGCCGCTGCCGTAAGGCATTGCGCGCAGCCCCGAAGCGACGGCGCGCGCGATCGTTTCACTCATGCCCGAGGACGCCCCGGGGAGGAGGTTCGCCTTCAGCACTCTGGCCAAGCATAGCGCCCAGCTAGACTCATTCGACAAATTGTTGCCAAGTATCTTTTACAGCAAGTCTTTTATCAACAACTCAGCCACCTGCACGGCATTGAGCGCCGCGCCCTTGCGCACGTTATCCGCCGTCAGCCACAGATTCAGTTCCGCCGGATCGTCCACGCCACCGCGCACACGCCCGACATAAACCACATCCTGGCCGACCGCATCGCCCACCGGCGTCGGGTAGTCACCCGCCTCCACCAGCTCAATGCCGGGCGCCGCCTCCAGGGCTGCGTTGACCTTCGCCAGGTCAACAGCGCTCGCGGACTGTACGGTCACGCTAAAGCTATCGCCGAAAAACACCGGCGCTTGAATGCAAGTGACGGAAATCTTTAACAAAGGTTGCGCAAGCACTTGGCGCAGCTCGCGGACCAGGCGCTTCTCCAGCAGCGTATGACCCTGCTCATCCGGGACACCGACCTGGGCCAGCAGGTTGAACGCCATCTGCCGATCGAAGAATTTCGGCTCCAGCGGACGGGCATTGAGCAACTCGGCGGTCTGGCGCGCCAACTCGCTCACCGCTGCGCGCCCCTGGGCGGAGACGGCGAGACTGGCGGTCAGGCTGATACGTTGCAGGTCCAGGCAATCGCGCAGCGGCGCCAGCACCACGGCGAGCGCAGTGGCCGAGGCGCTGGGGCTGCTGACCTGGAACGGTTTGCTCAGGCCGGCCAGCAACTGGGCGTTGGCCTCTGGCACGATCTGCGGCGCCTGTTCCGGCGGCAGCGCGCCGGAGAGGTCGATCAGCGCACAACCGGCGGCCGTGGCGCGTGGTGCAAAACTCAGGGTGACCGCCGGGCCGGCGACGAAGAACACCAGTTGGACCTTGCCGAAATCGAATTCATCGACCTCGCGCACCCGCACGTTCTTGCCGCGAAACAGCACCGAGCTTCCCGCCGATTCACTGCTCGCAAGCAGGTGCAGGGTGCCGATCGGAAAATCCCGTTCTTCGAGGATCTGCACCAGGGTTTCGCCGACAGTACCGGTGGCGCCGATCACGGCAATATCAAAGGACTGGCTCATGGGTCTACCTCAGGTAAAACGTGGGGAGCGGCACTTTACCGGGTGGTGGGGTGGGCAGGCAATTGGCAGGAAATCTCCTGGTAATTGTGCCGACCGCTTCGCGAGCAGGCTCGCTCCCACATTGGATCTCTATAGAACACAAAACCTGTGGGAGCGAGCCTGCTCGCGAAGAGGCCAGCTCAGACACCCGCCACCTCAAGGCGGTTTTCCAATAAAAAACCCGTGCCTCTCGCAAGGCACGGGTTCTTCAACAGCAGCAACCGATCAACGCTCGAGCAGGATCCGCAGCATGCGGCGCAGCGGTTCGGCCGCGCCCCACAGCAGCTGGTCGCCGACGGTGAAAGCGCCGACGAATTGCGAACCCATGTTCAGTTTGCGCAGACGGCCCACCGGTACATTCAGGGTGCCGGTGACCTTGGTCGGGCTCAGCTCTTGAATGCTGGTTTCGCGGTTGTTCGGCACCAGCTTGACCCAAGGGTTGTGCTGGCTGATCAGCCCTTCGATGTCGGCGATCGGCACGTCCTTGTTCAGCTTGATGGTCAGCGCCTGGCTATGGCAACGCATGGCGCCGATGCGCACACAGATGCCGTCCACCGGGATCGGGCTCTTGAAGCGACCGAGGATCTTGTTGGTTTCGGCCTGGGCCTTCCACTCTTCACGGCTCTGGCCGTTAGGCAGTTCCTTGTCGATCCACGGGATCAGGCTGCCAGCCAGCGGCACGCCGAAGTTCTCGGTCGGATAGGCATCGCTGCGCATCGCTTCGGCGACCTTGCGATCGATGTCGAGGATGGCGCTGGCCGGGTTGGCCAGGTCATCGGCGACAGCGGCGTGGGTCGCGCCCATCTGCTTGATCAGTTCGCGCATGTTCTGCGCGCCGGCACCGGAGGCCGCCTGATAGGTCATGGCGCTCATCCACTCGACCAGGCCAGCCTCGAACAGGCCGCCCAGCCCCATCAGCATCAGGCTGACGGTGCAGTTGCCGCCGATGTAGTTCTTGGTGCCCGCGTCCAGCTGCTGGTCAATGACCTTGCGGTTGACCGGGTCGAGGATGATCACCGCGTCATCCTGCATGCGCAGGCTGGAAGCGGCGTCGATCCAGTAACCCTGCCAGCCGGCTTCACGCAGCTTGGGGAACACTTCGCTGGTGTAGTCGCCGCCCTGGCAGGTCAGGATCACGTCGAGGGTCTTGAGCTCTTCGATGCTGTAGGCATCCTTGAGCACACCGGTGTCCTTGCCCACGGACGGGCCTTGGCCACCGACGTTGGAGGTGGTGAAAAACACCGGCTCAATGAGATCGAAATCCTGCTCTTCCAGCATTCGCTGCATGAGCACGGAACCGACCATGCCGCGCCAACCGATCAGACCTACACGTTTCATCGCAACTACACCTATACAAAAGTGGGCCACCGTCGAAGCAGTGGGCCCGAAAGATTACAGATTCCGCAGCGCGGCGACTACTGCATCGCCCATTTGCTGCGTACCGACCTTGGTGCAACCTTGTGACCAGATGTCACCGGTGCGCAAGCCCTGGTCCAGGACCACGCTGACGGCTTTTTCAATCGCGTCGGCGGCATCGTTCAAGTTGAAGCTGTAACGCAGCATCATCGACACCGACAGGATGGTCGCCAACGGGTTGGCAATGCCTTGCCCGGCAATGTCCGGCGCCGAACCGTGGCACGGCTCGTACATGCCTTTGTTGTTGGCATCCAGGGAGGCCGACGGCAGCATGCCGATGGAACCGGTGAGCATCGACGCTTCGTCGGACAGGATGTCGCCGAACATGTTGTCGGTGACAATCACGTCGAACTGCTTCGGCGCGCGCACCAGTTGCATCGCGGCGTTGTCGACGTACATGTGGCTCAGCTCGATGTCCGGGTAATCCTTGGCCACCTGCTCGACCACTTCGCGCCACAGTTGGCTGGACGCCAGCACGTTGGCCTTGTCCACCGAGCACAGCTTCTTGCCACGCACGCGGGCCATGTCGAAGCCGACCCGGGCGATACGGCGGATTTCGCTTTCGCTGTACGGCAGGGTGTCGTAGGCCTGGCGCTCGCCGTTTTCCAGCTCACGGGTACCGCGCGGGGCACCGAAGTAGATACCGCCGGTCAGCTCACGCACGATGAGGATGTCCAGGCCTGAGACGATTTCTGGCTTCAAGCTCGATGCATCGGCCAGTTGCGGATAAAGGATCGCCGGACGCAGGTTGCCGAACAGGCCCAGTTGCGCGCGAATCTTCAGCAGCCCGCGCTCGGGGCGGATGTCGCGTTCGATCTTGTCCCATTTCGGCCCGCCCACGGCGCCCAGCAGCACGGCATCGGCGGCACGGGCACAGTCCAGGGTTTCATCGGCCAGCGGCACGCCGTGCTTGTCGATGGCGGCGCCACCGATCACGTCGTGGCTGAGTTCGAAACCCAGGCCGTACTTGGCGTTCGCCAACTCCAGGACCTTGACCGCCTCGGCCATGATTTCCGGGCCGATGCCATCACCTGGGAGAATCAGAATCTGCTTGCTCATGCTTTCCTCGTTAACTGTCGGCGCCCTTGGGCTAGCCGGGAAAAATGCTATCGCTCGGCCCACAGCACCAGTACATCCGTACTGAACGATCCATCGGCCTCAATCTGAAAATATTCACGCACTTCATCGCCCATCGAGCGCTGCAGCTCGAGAATCGCCGCCCGCATTACCTCCGGAGTACGCATGCGCTCGACCCACGAACGGTATTCCAGGCGCAGACGCTGGCGCGAGGTGCTACGGGTGTGCAGCCCCGCGTCGCTGACCTGCTGCAACCACTCGGCAGCCGAATAGTCGCGCACATGGCTGGTGTCGCGCAGCACTTCGACGCTTTGCAGGTAGGTATCGAGCAGCGGCATGCCCGGCGACAGGATATCAATGAACGCCGCTACGCCGCCCGGCTTGAGCACCCGGCGCACTTCCCGCAAAGCCAGGCCCAGGTCACTCCAATGATGCGCCGAATAGCGGCTGAACACGAAGTCGAACTCGCCGTCGGCGAACGGCAGCCGCTCGGCGGCGCCACGTACCGTGCCGATATTGCCCAGGCCACGCTCGGCCGCCGCCGTGGCAACCACGTCGAGCATCTGCTGGGACAGGTCGTAGGCCACCACCTCGCCGGCCACCGGGGCCACATGGAAGCTCACATGCCCGGCGCCACAGCCCAGGTCCAGCACACGGGCATTGGCGTGACCGGCCAGCTCGGCCTGCAGCAGGGCGAATTCGGCGCCCTGGGCGTGCACGGCGCTGCTCAGGTAGGCCGATGCCTGTTCGCCGAATTGCTTTTGTACGACTTGGCTGTGGGCGGTGCTGGTCATGGGGACTTCCTTTTGGGCTGTAGCCTTGTGGTGTCAGCACCGCCGTCTTCGCGAGCGGGCTCGCTCCCACACTGGATTTTCGGCGTCCCTGTGGGAGCGAGCCTGCTCGCGAAGAGGCCAGCACTGACTACATCAATCACACTCAATCAAGCATCACGAAACAACCAAGGCTGGCTCGCCCGGTGCTTGGCTTCGAACGCGGCAATCGCCTCGCCGTCTTGCAAGGTCAGGCCGATGTCGTCCAGGCCGTTGAGCAGGCAATGCTTGCGGAACGCGTCGATTTCAAAACCCAGCACCTTGCCGTCGGGACGGGTCACGGTCTGGGCCGCCAGGTCGATCTGCAGTTGATAGCCAGGGTTGGCCTCGACCTGCTGGAACAGCTCGTCCACTTCGGCATCGCTGAGAATGATCGGCAGCAGGCCGTTCTTGAAGCTGTTGTTGAAGAAGATGTCGGCGTAGCTCGGCGCGATGATGCTGCGAAAACCGTACTCTTCCAGGGCCCAGGGCGCGTGCTCGCGGCTCGAACCGCAACCGAAGTTCTCGCGGGCCAGCAATACGCTGGCGCCTTGGTAACGCTCGGCATTGAGCACGAAGTCCTTGTTCAACGGCCGCTTGGAGTTGTCCTGGTACGGCTGGCCCACATCCAGGTAACGCCATTCGTCAAACAGGTTCGGGCCGAAGCCGGTGCGTTTGATGGACTTCAGGAATTGCTTGGGGATGATCTGGTCGGTGTCGACGTTGGCACGATCCAAAGGCGCGACAAGACCGGTGTGCTGGGTGAAAGCTTTCATGCTGCGCTCCTTCAGATCAATTCGCGGACATCGACAAAACGGCCGTTGACGGCAGCGGCGGCGGCCATGGCTGGACTCACCAGGTGCGTACGCCCTCCGGCGCCCTGGCGGCCTTCGAAGTTTCGGTTGGACGTCGAGGCGCAGTGCTCGCCCGACTCCAGGCGATCCGGGTTCATCGCCAGGCACATCGAGCAGCCTGGCTCGCGCCATTCGAAACCGGCCTCGAGGAAAATCTTGTCCAGCCCTTCCGCTTCGGCCTGGGCTTTCACCAGCCCCGAGCCCGGCACCACGATCGCCTGCTTGATCGTCGAGGCAACCTTGCGGCCCTTGGCGATCACGGCGGCGGCGCGCAAGTCTTCGATCCGCGAGTTGGTGCAGGAACCGATGAACACACGGTCGAGCTGAATGTCGGTGATCGCCTGGTTGGCGCTCAGGCCCATGTATTTCAAGGCGCGGACGATGGAGTCACGCTTGACCAGGTCCATTTCCTTGGCCGGATCCGGCACGTTCTGGTCCACGGCCAGGACCATTTCCGGCGAAGTGCCCCAGCTGACTTGCGGCTTGATCTGCGTCGCGTCGAGCTCGACCACGGTGTCGAACCTGGCGTCCGGGTCGGAGACCAGGTCTTTCCAGGCTTCGACCGCCATGTCCCATTCGGCGCCTTTCGGGGAAAACGGCCGGCCCTTGACGTATTCCACGGTTTTTTCATCGGCGGCCACCAGGCCGACGCGGGCGCCGGCCTCGATGGACATGTTGCAGATGGTCATGCGGCCTTCGACGGACAAATCGCGGATCGCGCTGCCAGCGAACTCGATGGCATGGCCGTTACCGCCGGCGGTGCCGATCTTGCCGATCACGGCCAGGACGATGTCCTTGGCGGTCACGCCGAATGGCAGCTTGCCCTCGACGCGCACCAGCATGTTTTTCATTTTCTTGGCGACCAGGCACTGGGTGGCGAGTACGTGCTCGACCTCGGAAGTACCGATGCCATGCGCCAGCGCACCGAAGGCGCCGTGGGTCGAAGTATGCGAGTCACCACAGACCACGGTCATGCCCGGCAAGGTCGCGCCCTGCTCCGGGCCGATCACGTGGACGATGCCCTGGCGGACGTCATTCATCTTGAATTCGACGATGCCGTATTCATCACAGTTGTCGTCAAGGGTCTGGACTTGCAGGCGGGAAACCTGGTCGGCAATGGCTTCGATGCCACCCTTGCGCTCCGGCGTGGTCGGCACGTTGTGGTCCGGGGTCGCGATGTTGGCATCGATGCGCCAAGGCTTGCGCCCGGCCAGACGCAGACCTTCGAAGGCTTGCGGCGAGGTCACTTCGTGAATGATGTGACGGTCGATGTAGATCAGCGCAGAGCCATCGTCGCGCTGCTTGACCAAATGCGAATCCCAGAGCTTGTCGTAGAGCGTTTTGCCGGCCATCAGACGGTTTCCTCATCAGCTTGTTTCTATGCCCTGGGTCCTGAGCGGCTCAATAACCCCTTGGCTTGTGAGGCTGATGGTAAGAGGCTACATTAAATAACTCAAATTCATATTTTTCATGCTTTGCATAACCAACTGGAATCCGACCAGAAACGCCATGGACCTCGCCAACCTCAATGCCTTTATTGCCATTGCTGAAACCGGCAGTTTTTCCGGTGCCGGTGAACGCCTGCACCTGACGCAACCGGCCATCAGCAAGCGTATCGCCGGCCTCGAGCAGCAGCTCAACGTGCGCCTGTTCGACCGTCTGGGCCGGGAAGTGAGCCTGACCGAAGCCGGTCGGGCCCTGCTGCCACGGGCCTATCAGATCCTCAACGTGCTGGACGACACCCGCCGCGCCCTGACCAACCTGACCGGCGAAGTGACCGGGCGCCTGACCCTCGCAACCAGCCACCACATCGGCTTGCACCGCCTGCCACCGCTATTGCGTGAGTTCACCCGACGCTACCCCCAGGTGGCACTGGATATTCAGTTCCTGGATTCGGAAGTGGCCTACGAGGAAATTCTCCACGGCCGGGCGGAACTGGCGGTCATCACCCTGGCCCCCGAGCCCCACACGCTGGTACGGGCCACGCCGGTGTGGGACGACCCGCTGGATTTCGTGGTGGCGCCGGAGCACGCCCTGCTGGAAAACAGCGCGGTCAGCCTGGCGGACATCGCCCTTCATCCGGCGGTTTTCCCGGGAGGCAACACGTTTACCCATCACATCGTGCAGCGGCTGTTCGAAGCCCAGGGCCTGACGCCGAACATCGCAATGAGCACGAATTATCTGGAAACCATAAAGATGATGGTGTCCATCGGCCTGGCCTGGAGCGTTTTGCCGCGCACGATGCTTGATGATCAAGTGGCGCGTGTGCCTTTACCGGGCATACAGCTCAGTCGCCAGCTAGGCTATATCCTGCACACCGAAAGGACGCTGTCGAACGCTGCACGGGCTTTCATGGCTCTATTGGACGCACAAATCGATCTGCCAGGGACAAGGGCATAAGTTGTGCTACTCCTACAGGGCCATTACGCCTGCGCCTAACACCCAACCGCCCAAGGCCCGCTAGAGAATGCCCAAACCCGCCGACCATACTCCGCCCCTGCCGCGTATCCAGGCGCTCGACCCGAAACGGTCGGAGCAAAGCTGGGAAAGCGCGCCACAGTTGCTCGCCGCCCTGAACGGAGCGCGGCTGGGGGCCTGGTCGTGGGACATCGATACCGGCCAGATCAGCTGGTCCCGAGGCACCCAGGCGTTGTTCGGCTTCGACCCGCGCCAGCCATTGCCGGCGGACGTCGACTACCTCGACCTGCTGCTGCCCGAAGATCGGGCCAGGGCCGTGCGGGCCTTCCATGCAGCCGTGTCCGGCGTGCCGTTGGAACAGGCGATGCACCACCGCATCGTCTGGCCCGATGGCAGCCTGCACTGGCTGGAAATCAGTGGCAGCGTACTGCCCGACAAGCACGGTCGCCCGCGCATGATCGGGGTGATCCGCGAAATCACCCACCAGCGCGAACGGGAACAGGCGCTGCGCAGCTCGGAGAAACGCTTCGCGACATTGTTCCACCTGTGCCCGAACATGGTCCTGCTGACCCGCCAGGAAGATGGGCTGATCAGCGAAGCCAACCAGTATTTCGAAAGCCTGTTCGGCTGGCCGGTCCACAATGTGATCGGCCGCACCACCCTGGAACTGGGCCTGTGGGTCGACCCCACGCAGCGCGCCAAACTGGTAGAGGCCACCAAGGCCAAGGGCGAGCTGGTGAGCATGGAAGTGGAATTCCGCGCCAGTAACGGCCAGGTCCACAACGGTATCCTCAGCGCCCAGAAAGTCGAACTCGAAGGCCAGCCTTATTTATTGAGCACCTTCCTCGACACCACCGAACGCAAACTTGCCGAACAGGCCCTCAAGGACAGCCAGGAGCGCCTGGACCTGGCCCTCGACTCGGCGCAACTGGGTACCTGGGACTGGCACATCCCCAGCGGCATGCTCTACGGCTCGGCCCGGGCCGCGCAGCTCCATGGCCTGGAGCCCCAGGCGTTCCACGAATCGTTCGATGCGTTTTTCGAGGGCGTGCCTACCGAAGAACGCAACAACATGCGCAACGCCTACCGCAGCCTGCGTGAAGGCCCGGCGGGCAATTACCAGCTGACCTACCGCGTGCAACTGCCGGACGGCAGCTCGCGTTACCTGGAAAGTCGCGCCCGCCTCTACCGCAACGACGACGGCAGCCCGCTGCGCATGGCCGGCACCTTGCTCGACATCACCGACCAGGTGGAGCGCGAACAGAGCCTGGCGGCTTCGGAAGAAAAATTCGCCACGTTGTTCCAGGTCAGCCCCGATCCGATTTGCCTTACCCACCAGGACGACGGCACGTTCCTGGAAATAAACTCCAGTTTTACCCAGACATTCGGCTGGGCGGCCAATGATGTGCTGGGCCGCAGCGCCGACGAGATCGGCCTGTGGGAAGCTTCGGGCAGCAGCCTGCAGCGCATCGAACGGGTCATCCGCGAGCAGTCGCTGAGCAATGTCGCCATCGTCGTCCACCACAAGAACGGCCAGCCGCTGACCTGCGTGATCTCCAGCCGGCAGATCAGTGTCGGCAACCAGCCCTGCATCGTCACCACCCTGCGGGACATCACCCAGCAACAACGCTCCGAAGCGGCACTGAAAGCCAGCGAGGAAAAATTTGCCAAGGCATTCCACTCCAGCCCCGACGCGATCACCATTACCGAATGCGAAAGCGGCCGCTACCTTGAGGTCAACGATGGCTTCTGTCGCCTGACCGGTTATCGCGCCGACGAAGTCATCGGCCATACCGTCTACGAGGTGGGCATCTGGGCCGAAGAAAAGCAACGGACGGCGCTGCTCGCCGAATTGCAGCTCAAGGGTCGCGTTCTCCACCAGGAAATGCTCGGGCGCAACAAGCGCGGGGAAATCCTCACGGTGGAAGTATCGGTCGAGCCCATCACGCTCAACGAAACCGCATGCCTGCTGCTGACCGCCCGTGACGTAAGCCTGCTGCGCAACGCAGAGGCGCAGATCCGTCACCTCGCCTATCACGACCCGCTGACCAACCTGCCCAACCGCGCGCTGCTGCTGGACCGGCTCAGCCAGCAGATCGCCCTGCTCAAGCGCCATAACCTGCGCGGGGCGTTGCTGTTCCTCGACCTCGACCATTTCAAGCACATCAATGATTCGCTCGGCCATCCGGTTGGCGACACGGTGCTGAAGATCATCACCGCGCGCCTCGAAGCCAGCGTGCGCCTCGAAGACACCGTGGCGCGCCTGGGCGGCGATGAATTCGTCGTGCTGCTCAGCGGCCTGGAAGGCACGCGTGGCGTGGTCAGCCAGCAGGTGCAGACCCTGGCCGACACCCTTCGCGAACTGCTTTCCGAGCCGATGTTTCTCGATGGGCAACGACTGCAAGTCACCCCCAGCATCGGCATGGCGCTGATACCGGACCACGGCTCCACGCCCACTGACCTGCTCAAGCGCGCCGATATCGCCCTGTACCGCGCCAAGGATTCGGGACGCAATACCTCGCAGATGTTCCACGCCACCATGCAAAAAGCCGCCAGCGAGCGGCTGCGCATGGAAACCGACCTGCGCCAGGCCCTGGCTCGCAACGAATTCAGCGTGCATTTCCAGCCACAGGTCGATGCCCGGGACAACCGCATCGTCGGCGCCGAAGCCCTGGTGCGCTGGCATCATCCGGACCTGGGCGCGCAATCACCCAACGAGTTCATCAAGGTGCTGGAGGACAGCGGCCTGATCCTGGAAGTCGGCACCTGGATCCTCGACGAAGCCTGCGACGGCTTCAAACAACTGATCGCCAAGGGCAAGGTCGACCCCCGACGGTTCAAACTGTGCGTGAATATCAGCCCCCGGCAGTTCCGCCAGAGCGACTTCGTCGAGCGCATCGAAACCAGCCTCGCCAGCCATGGCCTGCCCTATTCCCTGTTGAAGCTGGAGATCACCGAAGGCATCGTGATCCACAACCTGGACGACACCATCGGCAAGATGCGCCGCCTGAAGAAATTGGGGGTGAGCTTTGCCATGGACGACTTCGGCACCGGTTATTCATCGCTGACTTACCTCAAGCGCCTGCCGGTGGACACGCTGAAAATCGACCAATCGTTCGTACGTGACGCCACCAGTGACCCCAACGATGCCGAGATCATCCGCGCCATCGTTGCCATGGCCCGCAGCCTGAACCTGGAAATGATTGCCGAAGGCGTCGAGACGCTTGAGCAATTGAAGTTCCTGCAGGGGCTCGATTGTCATTTGTACCAGGGTTACCTGCACAGCCGGCCGTTGCCGCTGGAGGCGTTCGAGCGGTTGTTGCCTTAGCTAGGAGCTTTTGTGGCGAGGGAGCTTGCTCCCGCTGGGGTGCGCAGCAGCCCTGAAACCTGCCACCTCGGTGTATCAGGTCGGTTTGAGTCGTACCATTTGGGGCCGCTTCGCGGCCCAGCGGGAGCAAGCTCCCTCGCCACAATTTATCCTTCACTGCTTGCCAAGACAAAAAAGGGCGCCATCCGGCGCCCTTCTTCAACTGCAATGCATCAATTTTCCAGCGCGGCTTGCTGTTGCGCACCGTTGATCGGGATGCGCTTGGCTTTCGCCTCTTCCGGCACCACACGCAACAGGTCGATGCTCAACAGACCGTTGCTCAGACCGGCGGATTTGATCTCGATATGATCCGCCAACCGGAAGGACAGCTTGAACGCACGCTGGGCGATGCCCTGGTGCAGGAAGGTCACGCTGTCGTTGCTGGCCTCGCGCTTGCCGCCGCTGATGGTCAGCACACCTTTTTCCACTTGCAGGTCCAGGTCCTCTTCGCGGAAACCAGCGGCGGCGACTACGATGCGGTATTCGTCATCGCCATGTTTTTCCACGTTGTAGGGTGGATAGCTGCTGCCCGGTTCGTTACGCAGCGCGGTTTCGAACAGGTCGTTGAAACGGTCGAAGCCCACCGAGGAACGGAACAGAGGGGCCAGCGAAAATGCAGTACTCATGATTCAAATCTCCTGAAAGTTCAGCAAGTTTTTTTGTCTCCGCGACCCGAATTCGGCATCGCGTACTCCCTATCTAGGGACCGCCAAATACTTTTCAAGAGCTTTTTCGGAAATTTTTTCAGGCCGCTTCCGTGCGCTGCACACCCAGCAAACGACCCACTGCGTCCAGGTCGGTTTCCCGGCGCAGGGCACTGAACAGCTCGACCGCCTCGGGGTAGTTGCGGGTTAACATCGCCAGCCACTGCTTCAACCGACCGGGTGCCTGGCGAGGCGTCAGTTGGTCGACCACTTGCATCCAGAAGTCCTGGAGCATCGGCTGCAGTTCGGCCCAGGACATCTCGACCACCTCCTCGCCGGCCCGGGCGGCGGCGATCTGCCGGGCCAGGTCAGGGCGGGAAACCAGGCCGCGGCCGAGCATGATGTCTTCGACGCCGCTGATTTCCCGGCAACGACGCCAGTCTTCCACGCTCCAGATATCGCCATTGGCAAACACCGGCACCTTGACCACGTCCTGGACCCGCGGAATCCATTCCCAGTGGGCCGGCGGCTTGTAGCCATCAACCTTGGTCCGCGCATGCACGACGATGTGCGCCGCTCCGCCCTCGGCCAGGGCCGTGGCGCAGACCAGCGCGCCGTCCGGGCTGTCGAAGCCCAGGCGCATCTTGGCGGTGACGGGAATGTTTTTCGGCACCGCGCGACGGACATGCTCGACGATCCGGTTGAGCAATTCCGGTTCTTTGAGCAATACCGCCCCGCCCCGGGATTTGTTCACGGTCTTGGCCGGGCACCCAAAATTCAAGTCGATGACTTCCGAGCCCAGCTCACAGGCCAGCGCCGCATTCTCCGCCAGGCACACCGGATCGGAACCCAACAATTGCACCCGCAACGGCACGCCGGCAGCCGTCCGGGCACCGGTCAGCAGTTCAGGGCCGAGCTTGTGAAAATAGGCTGGCGTAAGCAGACGGTCGTTTATGCGGATGAATTCGGTGACACACCAGTCGACACCGCCAACACGGGTCAGGACGTCCCGCAGGATGTTGTCGACCAACCCCTCCATGGGCGCCAGGGCAATTTGCATGGAAAACACACTCAACGAAAAAACGTGCGGCAGTTTAGCGGATTTTGCTCACCTACCCGGCATTCACCACAAAACCTGTGAGGTGCCCAAAAACTTGAGCTCACCACTTTTCACTGTGGGAGCGAGCCTGCTCGCGAAAGCGGTGGCCCGGCCTGCAAAGGTGTTGGATGCACCGCCGCCTTCGCGAGCAGGCTCGCTCCCACAGGGGTTTCAAGGCGTTGATGAAATCGGATTCACCATCCAAGCCTGTGGGAGCGAGCTTGCTCGCGATAGCGGTGGGTCAGTCTATAAGGATGCCGGATGGATTCAGCGCAGGGCCGTAGCCCTCGATAAACTCCGGCGGCATGCGCTTGGGCCTGCCGGTGGACAGTTCGATGCAGACAAAAGTGGTCTGGGCGCGCAGCAATGTGGCGTTATCACTGGGGCGAACCAGTTGAAAGTGCCGGGTCATTTTCAGCCGCTGGTCCCAGTCGACGATCCAGGTCGCCAACTGCAATTCGTCGCCTTCATAGGCCGCTGCCAGGTAATCGATCTCATGCCGCACCACCGCCATGGCCCGGTCAAGCCGGCGGTACTCCACCAGGTCCAGGCCCAGGCGCTGGGAATGGCGCCACGCGCAGCGCTCCAGCCAGGTAACGTACACCGCATTATTGGCGTGACCCAGCCCGTCGATGTCTTCGGCATTCACCTGAAGATCAATGATGAACGGCGTTGCCCGATCCCAGCCCATGCCCGTCTCCTGGTCGAATTTGGATCGGCGCAGTGTACCGGAAGCTCAGGCCGATTGCCGCGCCTGCAGGCTGCGTCCGGCCAGCAGTGATAACACACCATCAATGACCCGGGGATCGGCCAGTACCCGTTGATGCCCGCCCTGGCCCAGGCGCAGCAAGCGGCTGTCGAACCAGGCTTCATGGATCAATTGTGATTCCTTGACCGATACCGACGTATCGTCCTCGGCGTGGACAATCAAGCCCGGAATATCCAGCTGATATTGCGCGACATCCATCTTCGAAGCCTGCATGCCGACGTCCTGCTCCACCTGGCGAATAAAGGCCGAACGCGCCCTGGGTGGCAAACCCATCATCCTCGCGAAGCCACGCAGGACGCCGAGGATACGCGCCGGCGCGGCGATGCTGACCAATGTCTCGGTCCGCAACCCAAGCTGAACCGCCAGCATGGCACTGGCGCCGCCCATGGAGTGGCCGATCACCGCTTGCAACGGCGGCAACTCGGCTGCGGCTTCGAGCATCGCCCTGGCGAACAGCAGCACATTGGCCTCGCGACCCGGCGAGCGACCATGAGCCGGCCCATCCAGCGCCACCACCGTATAACCGGCCTCCACCAGCGCGTTGATCAGTGCCGCGAATTGCGTCGGGCGCCCTTCCCAGCCGTGCATCAGCAGCACCGCCGGTCCTTTGCCCCAGCGCAACGCAGACAGGCCGAAGCGCAAGGTGATGCGCTCGGACGAGGCCAGCAATGGCAGCTCCCAGTCCCGCGGCGGCAGGGCCCGAGGACTCATGAACACCCTGCGCATTTGTTTCGCTACCAGGCGCGGGGCTATCCGGCCAAGCGTGCCATTGACACCACGAATCCAGCTCAACCTGTCCATGCTCATCTCCAGGGCTTGCGCCTTAGCTCAGCGCACCGCCGACTTGGCGGCGCGCAGCAAACGATCCGATAACTCGCCCGGGCCCAACGCCCGGGCCAGGGCCAGGCCGCCGACCATCAAGGCGATGTCGGCCAGGGCTTTATCCGCATCCTCGGGGCTGGCGGCCAACTGCGCGACCATCAGCTCGATATGCTCACTGAGAACCTCACGAAACGCGTCCGGCAGTCGCCCGAGCTCGCCGACCGAGGCCGGGATGGGGCACGCCTGCTCGGTGGAATCACGATGTTTGCGCGACAGGTAGAACGCCGCGACCAACGCGCGCCGCTCTTCGCCTGTCAGCTCGGCATCCATGTCGGCGATCAGGCCACGGCGGCGATTGAGCAGTTGCTTGAACGCCTCCAGCATCAAGGCGTCCTTGCTTTCGAAGTGGGCATAAAAACCGCCCACCGTCAGTCCTGCCGCGCCCATCACCTCGCCCACGCTCGGCTCGGCCGGCCCGCGCTGGATCAGCGCATCGCTGGCGGCCTTGAGAATGCGTTCACGGGTTTGTGCTTTTTTATCGCTCATCGTTGCCTCCGAATATTACGATTGAAATATTATTCCCATAATAATTTTCCGCAAGCGAAATCTTCACCGCTGGTCGGAAGTATTCATCGAGGATAAGGGAATTGGCTGAACGCCAGACAAACAAAAGGGCCATTCAAGAATTGAATGACCCTTATAAAATCCCGCAGAGCGGGTAATCGTGGCGTCCCCTAGGGGACTCGAACCCCTGTTACCGCCGTGAAAGGGCGGTGTCCTAGGCCACTAGACGAAGGGGACACAAACCTTCTGAACATGATCAGCGCTGAGGACTGATCGCTTCAAGGCCGGTGTGGCCAGACCTCGAAGTGTAAATTGGTGGAGCTAGACGGGATCGAACCGTCGACCTCTTGCATGCCATGCAAGCGCTCTCCCAGCTGAGCTATAGCCCCGGATTTTCGCCTCGCGGCGGAGCGACATCCTGTTGCAACATCGCTTCTGTAAAACTGGCGTCCCCTAGGGGACTCGAACCCCTGTTACCGCCGTGAAAGGGCGGTGTCCTAGGCCACTAGACGAAGGGGACGCAAACCCTTCTAACATCTGATCAACGCTGAGTGTTGATCGCTTCAAGGCCGGTGTGGCCAGGCCTTGAAGTTGTAAATTGGTGGAGCTAGACGGGATCGAACCGTCGACCTCTTGCATGCCATGCAAGCGCTCTCCCAGCTGAGCTATAGCCCCTCATCGCTGAGGACGGGGCGAATCTTAAGGGCGTATCCGAGGGCTGTCAAATTTATTTTCAACAAAATTGAAAATTTTTTGCCGGGATAACAATCACTTACCGACAAACCCCGGAAAACCGGGGTATGCCTTGTTCCATCGACCGCTCAGGCAATCGCGCCCAGCAGTTTTTCCCACTCCTTGTTTTCCTTCTTCGACACGCCACCGAGCAGATCAATGGCCTGGCGCAGACGGAAACGGGTCAGGTCCGGCCCGAGGATTTCCATCGCATCGAGCACCGACACCGAGCTCGCCTGGCCGGTGATCGCGGCAAACATCAGCGGCATCGCATCGCGCAATTTCAGCTCCAGGTGTTCAACCACCGCCTGGATGGTCGCGGTGATGCTGTCCTTTTCCCACTGGCGCAAGCTTTCCAGCTTCCACAGGATCAACTGCATCAACTGCCGCACCTGATCGCCAGAGAGTTTCTTCGATTCGAACAGCTTCACGTCCGGGGTCACGCCGCCGGCAAAAAAGAACCCGGCCAATGGCGCGATCTGGCTGAAGGTCTCTACCCTGCCCTGCACGTGCGGGGCGATCTTCATCATGTACTCGGGGTTGAACGCCCACTTCTGCACCCGCGCGGCAAACTCTTCCACCGGCAGGTCGCGCAGCCACTGGCCGTTGAGCCAGGACAGCTTCTCGACGTCGAAGATCGGCCCGCCCAGGGAGACGCGGGACAGGTCGAAGTGCTCGACCATCTCCTCCAGCGAGAACTTCTCGCGCTCGTCCGGCATCGACCAGCCCATGCGGCCCAGGTAGTTGAGCATCGCCTCGGGCATGAAGCCCATGCGCTCGTAGAAGGTCACCGAGGTCGGATTCTTGCGCTTGGACAGCTTGCTCTTGTCCGGGTTACGCAGCAGCGGCATGTAGCACAACTGCGGTTGCTCCCAGCCGAAGTACTCATAGAGCAGGATCAGTTTCGGTGCCGAGGGCAGCCATTCTTCGCCGCGCAACACATGGGTGATGCCCATCAGATGGTCGTCGACCACGTTGGCCAGGAAGTACGTCGGCAGGCCGTCGGTCTTCATCAGCACTTGCATGTCCATGCGGTCCCACGGGATCTCGACATCGCCACGCAACATGTCCGGCACCACGCAGACGCCCTCGCTCGGCACCTTCATGCGGATCACATGAGGCTCGCCCGCGGCCAGGCGACGGGCGACTTCTTCCTTGGACAGCAGCAGCGCACGGCCGTCGTAGCGCGGGGTCTCGCCCCGGGCGATTTGCTCGGCGCGCATCTGGTCCAATTCTTCGGCGGTGCAGAAGCAAGGAAACGCGTGGCCCATGTCCACCAGCTGCTGGCAGTACTGCTTGTAGATCTCGCCACGCTCGCTCTGGCGGTACGGACCGTGCGGCCCGCCGACGTCCGGACCTTCGCTCCAGTCGATGCCGAGCCAGCGCAGGGCGTCGAATATCTGCTGTTCCGACTCGCGGGTCGAACGCAATTGATCGGTGTCCTCGATCCGCAGGATGAACTCACCGCCGTGCTGCTTGGCAAAGCAATAGTTGAACAAGGCGATGTAAGCGGTGCCGACATGGGGATCGCCAGTAGGCGAAGGCGCGATGCGGGTACGGACGGTGGTCATGGCATGTCTCGGAAAGAATATAAAAGCGAAGATGAAACAGGGGGCGAATGGTAACAGGCGATGGTGGGGGGGCTCCAGTGAGCGCGGGATTTGTGTGGCCAGTCGTCAGACCGAGTCGCGCCCATCGCGAGCAAGCTCGCTCCCACAGGGAACCAGGTTGTCCGGGCTGGACACGGTCCAATGTGGGAGCGAGCTTGCTCGCGATGAGGTCCTAGGCATCGCCACAAAACCTCAGACAGTCAGCAGCCGTTCACGCAACTTGCCGATCTCGTCACGCAACTGCGCCGCTGCTTCGAACTCCAGGTCCCGGGCGAGCTGGTACATCTTCTCTTCCAACTGCCGGATACGCTTGGTGATTTCGCTCGGTGAGCGCAGTTCAGCCTCGTAGCGGGCGCTCTCTTCGGCGGCCTTGGCCATGCCCTTGCGCTTCTTGCTGCGCGAACCGGGCACGGTGGCGCCTTCCATGATGTCGGCGACATCCTTGAACACGCCCTTGGGCGTGATGCCATTGGCCAGGTTGAAAGCGATCTGTTTGTCGCGACGGCGCTCGGTCTCGCCGATGGCGCGCTCCATCGAGCCGGTGATGCGATCGGCATACAGGATTGCCCGGCCGTTGAGGTTACGCGCTGCGCGACCGATGGTCTGGATCAACGAGCGCTCGGAACGCAGGAAACCTTCCTTGTCCGCGTCGAGAATCGCCACCAGCGACACTTCGGGCATGTCCAGGCCTTCACGCAGCAGGTTGATCCCCACCAGGACGTCGAAGGTGCCCAGGCGCAGGTCGCGAATGATCTCGACCCGCTCCACCGTGTCGATATCCGAGTGCAGGTAACGCACCCGCACGCCGTGGTCGGCGAGGTAGTCGGTGAGGTCTTCGGCCATGCGTTTGGTCAGCGTGGTCACCAGCACCCGCTCCTCCACCGCCACGCGCTTGGTGATCTCCGAGAGCAGGTCATCGACCTGAGTCAGCGCCGGGCGCACCTCGACCTGCGGGTCCACCAACCCGGTTGGCCGCACCACTTGCTCGACCACCCGCCCGGCATGCTCGGCTTCGTAGTTGCCGGGCGTGGCCGAGACGAAAATCGTCTGCGGGCTCACGCCTTCCCATTCGTCGAAGCGCATCGGCCGGTTATCCAGCGCCGAGGGCAGGCGGAAGCCATATTCCACCAGGGTTTCCTTGCGCGAACGGTCGCCTTTGTACATGGCGCCGACCTGAGGCACGCTGACGTGGGATTCGTCGATCACCAGCAGGGCATCGGCCGGCAAATAGTCATACAACGTGGGCGGCGGCGCACCCGCCGGACGACCCGACAGGTAGCGCGAGTAGTTCTCGATGCCGTTGCAGTATCCCAGCTCCAGGATCATTTCCAGGTCGAACCGGGTCCGCTGCTCCAGACGCTGGGCTTCCACCAGTTTGTTGTTCGAACGCAGGTATTCCAGGCGCTCCTGCAATTCGGCCTTGATGCCCTCGATGGCGCCCAACAGGGTTTCCCGCGGCGTCACGTAGTGGCTCTTGGGGTAGAACGTGAAGCGTGGCAGCTTGCGGATCACTTCGCCGGTCAGCGGATCGAATGCCGAGATGCTCTCCACTTCGTCATCGAACAGCTCGATACGAATCGCTTCCAGGTCCGATTCGGCCGGGTAGATGTCGATCACGTCGCCGCGCACCCGAAACGTCGCCCGAGCAAAGTCCATGTCGTTGCGCGTGTATTGCAGGTCCGCCAGGCGCCGGAGCAAGGCGCGCTGGTCGAGTTTGTCGCCACGATCCACGTGCAGGACCATTTTCAGATAGGTTTCCGGGCTGCCCAGACCGTAGATGCACGACACCGTGGTGACGATGATGGCGTCCTTGCGCTCAAGCAACGCCTTGGTCGCCGACAGCCGCATCTGTTCGATGTGGTCGTTGATCGAGGCGTCCTTCTCGATGAAGGTGTCCGACGAAGGCACATAAGCCTCGGGCTGGTAGTAGTCGTAGTAGGAGACGAAATACTCGACCGCGTTGTTCGGGAAAAACGCCTTGAACTCGCCATACAACTGCGCCGCCAGGGTCTTGTTCGGCGCCAGCACCAGGGTCGGCCGCTGCACCTGGGCGATCACGTTGGCGATACTGAACGTCTTGCCCGAGCCGGTCACACCGAGCAAGGTCTGGTGCGCCAGCCCGGCCTCGATGCCTTCCACCATCAGGCGGATGGCTTCCGGCTGGTCGCCGGCGGGCTGGAAGCGAGTGACTAGCTGGAATTCAGACATGACATAACCCCTGGGTTCACTCCCGTCGGCCAGGCGACAGGAACGAGAAAGACCGAAACGACTGACGTCGCCCGAGGAAAAAGCTGGAATGCACACAATGTGGAGGTGATTGCCTTCGCTTTCAAGACGAACGTCCTACACGCCTTGCAGACTTTGACGCTGCGAAGGGACTAACGGTCGAAAAAAATCGAAAATACTTAAGCTAAACGCCGAATAGCCTGTCGCCCTGTCCGGTGATGGCCTCTATACTAGCTCCCCGTTTGTGCACCGCTCTAGTGCATTCGGCTGGAGCGCGACACGTCCTCTCACCCTCCATTCAGAGCCGCGCAATAATGAGCCTGTTTTCCGCTGTCGAATTGGCACCACGCGACCCCATCCTGGGCCTCAACGAAGCTTTCAACGCCGACCCCCGTACCAATAAGGTCAACCTGGGCGTGGGTGTTTACTGCAACGAGGAAGGGCGCATTCCGTTGCTGCGCGCCGTGGTCGAAGCCGAGACGATTCGCGTGGCTCAGCACGTTTCCCGCGGTTACCTGCCGATCGACGGCATTGCCGCCTATGACCAGGCAGTCCAGACCCTGCTGTTCGGCAAGGATTCCCCGTTGATCGCATCGGGCCGCGTCATCACCACCCAGGCTGTGGGCGGCACGGGCGCACTGAAGATCGGTGCCGATTTCCTCAAGCAATTGCTGCCGGACGCGGTCGTGGCCATCAGCGACCCAAGCTGGGAAAACCACCGCGCGCTGTTCGAAACCGCCGGTTTCCCGGTGCAGAACTATCGTTACTACGACGCCGCTACCCACGACGTGAACCGCAGCGGCCTGCTGGAAGACCTCAACGCCCTGCCCGACCGTTCGATCGTTGTGCTGCATGCCTGCTGCCACAACCCGACCGGCGTGGACCTGAGCCCGGAAGACTGGAAAAACGTCCTGGCCGTGGTCAAGGCCAAGAATCATGTGCCGTTCCTGGACATGGCCTACCAGGGCTTTGGCAAAGGCATCGACGAAGACGCCGCGGCCGTGCGCCTGTTCGCCGAGTCGGGCCTGACCTTCTTCGCCTCCAGCTCGTTCTCCAAGTCGTTCTCCCTGTACGGCGAGCGTGTCGGCGCGCTGTCGATTGTCAGCGAGTCGAAGGAAGAAAGCACCCGCGTGCTGTCCCAGGTCAAGCGCGTGATCCGCACCAACTACTCCAACCCGCCGACCCACGGCGCCAGTATCGTCGCCGCCGTGCTCAACAGCCCCGAGCTGCGCGCACAGTGGGAAGAAGAGCTGGCCGAAATGCGCCTGCGCATTCGTGGCATGCGTGAGCAGATGGTCGACATGCTGGCCAAGGCCGCGCCGCATCACGACTTCAGCTTCGTCGCCCGCCAGAGCGGGATGTTCTCCTACTCCGGCCTGACCGTCGAACAAGTGACCCGCCTGCGCAACGAGTTCGGCATCTATGCCCTGGACACCGGCCGCATCTGCGTGGCCGCGTTGAACCAGAACAACATCGATGCGGTGACCAAGGCCATCGTCCAGGTGATCTGACGCTCAATGAAATGAAAAACGGGAAGCCTTCGAGCTTCCCGTTTTTTTTCGGTTGAATCCGCCCCCCCGTGGCGAGGGAGCTTGCTCCCGCTGGGCTGCAGAGCAGCCCCGAAATCAGCCACCGCGGGATATCAGCCTGGTTGGTTGGAACAGCCTGGGGCTGCTTCGCAACCCAGCGGGAGCAAGCTCCCTCGCCACAAAAGCGAGCCAGAAAAGGCGGCCACGAAGCAGCGAACGCATGCTCGTCGAGCCTACAGCTCCGTCGCCCGCTGGCTCGCCGCATCGTCGTAGATGACATACAACGACTCGGCGACCTGGCTCTTGATCGCCTTGGTACTTTCGAGCCCCAGGACAAATCCCTCGGCCTTGCCACCGGCGCGGTTCAGTTCTTCCGGGGTGCTGGCCTGGGTGATGGCGTCGTACAGTTTTTCAGCGTGAGGGCCCACACCCTTGGGCAGACTGATCTGGGCGGTGCTCACAGGAACACCTCGGCGCAATCGATTGTGTGAAGTGGTAACAGATGGTTCATGGCGCGTCCCTTGATCGGCGGATGGCCGGCAGCGCATCCTGCCACTTCCGGGCGTCCATGGTAGCCCTCTCTCGCCGTCGCGGTAACTGCCAATCGTTGATGGGTCACCGATGGGCTTCAGGCCGCTCCGCCCACAATAGAAGCTTGACTTCTCTTTTCCAATCAGTAACATACGCGCCATTCCGCGATAGCTCAGTTGGTAGAGCAAGTGACTGTTAATCACTGGGTCCCTGGTTCGAGTCCAGGTCGTGGAGCCAGACAGCAACAGAAAAAGCCCCTGAATCGAAAGATCCAGGGGCTTTTTTGTGGGCGCTTTTCAGCCAAACGGCGACTGATCGCCGCATACCGCCTGGCTGAGGTCGCTACCGGAACAATAATCTGGCGCCAACCAGGCACTATGGTCTGAATCCTGCTTTATTTTTCGACGACTCAAGCTGTCACGAGCGTGTCATGGCAGTGCCGCAAACTGTCAACGTCCGCCGCCGCAGCTCATAACAACAAGGACGAAGCCATGCCCACACAAAATCCCCACCGCATCGTTGGCCTGTGCACTTCCAGCAAGGTCTACAACGTACTGACCGAGCTCAAGCACCTGGAAGGCCACCGCAGCGCCAAGTTCCTTTCCCTGCTCGCGGAAAATCTGGTTCGCAAGGGCCTGCTCAATGAACAGGAAGTGGTGCACATGCTCGACCTGGTGGTCGATTGAGCGGCATCGATTCCTACTATTGAAGCGGTTGATTTTTCCCCATCCCGCATGAGACGTAAGGTAACCCCATCGACTGATGGAGGTTTCCCATGCCCAAGGTTCAAATCATGTCTGTCATTGGCAGCGCCGTCCCCGCCCCACTTCGGGAGCGCGGACTGTTGGCTTGCTGGTATCTGGTGCAGGACGGCGTCACCGTCAGCGGCCCGCTGACTTCCCTACCCGCCGCCCAGGCCTTGTCGCAACGTATCGGTCCCTACCTGTTGAGTGCCTAGGGCAACTGCACCCGCGGCTTGCCCTCGACGAACAGCGCCCAGCAGGACATGAACAGCGCGGCGATCAGTGGCCCGATGACAAAACCATTGAGGCCGAATACGGCCAGCCCGCCGAGCGTCGAGACCAAGACCATGTAGTCAGGCATCTTGGTGTCCTTGCCGACGAGGATCGGGCGCAGGAAGTTGTCCACCAGGCCGATCACGAAGACCCCGAACAGCGCCAGCACCACGCCCTGCCAGATCGCCCCCGACAGCAGGAAATACACCGCCACTGGCACCCAGACAATACCCGCCCCCACCGCCGGCAGCAGCGACAGGAAAGCCATCAGCACCGCCCACGGCAACACCGTCGGGATACCCAGGATCCAGAAAATCAGGCCGCCCAGGGCGCCCTGAGTGATCGCCACCAACAGATTACCCTTCACCGTCGCCCGCACCACCCGGTTGAACTTCAATTGCAGGCGGCGCTTCTGGTGCTCGGCCAGCGGAACGGCCGAGCGCACCTTGCGCACCAGCTCCGCGCCGTCACGCAGGAAAAAGAACAACAGGTAGAGCATCACGAAGAAGCTCACCAGGAACTGGAACGTACCCTGGCCGAAACTGAACGCCTGGGTGGCGAAAAATTCGCTGCCCTGCATGGCGCTCTTGACGATCTTGTCCCGCAAGCCACTCAGGTTGCCCAGGCCGAAGCGGTCAAGCAGATGCTGAAAGAACGGCGGCAACGCCTCCTTGAAACGCGCCAGGTAATCGGCGACGTCCAGCTCGCCACTTTCCAGGCTCTTGTACAGCGCCGCCCCTTCCTGGACGAGCAAGGTACTGATGACGATCACCGGCAAAATGGCGATCACCACGCAGATGCTCAGGGTGAACAGTGCCGTGACATTGCGCGGCCAGCCGAACTTGAACTGCAAGCGACGTTGCAGCGGCGCAAAGACGATGCCCAGGATGACGGCCCAGAATACCGCCCCATAAAACGGCAGCAGAATCCAGACGAAGGCAATGCTGACCAGGATCAGCAACAGCATCTGCGACTTGTTTTGGAGGTTCTTTCGGTTCATGTGCTTTCCATGTCATTGGCAGATAGACGTTAGTCCGCCAGGACTCGCCGGAGTGCCGTCGCGTCTGCCATATGCCGGCCTTCGAGGTCGCGCCGGGGGATGGGAATGTGGTTCGGGCTGTTGATGCGCGATGCGCGCGAGCTGCCTGCCTGAGATCTAATCGTGGCGAGGGAGCTTGCTCCCGCTCGGCTGCGAAGCAGTCGTAAATCTGCGGATGCGGTGTGTCTGATGCTCCGCATGCGGCAGGTATGGGGCCGCTTCGCGGCCCAGCGGGAGCAAGCTCCCTCGCCACGACTGCGTTGCATTCGGCCGGAAATCGCTTTCGCGAGCAGGCTCACTCCCACACGGATCATGTTTGTCTCTGCCCGGCAGAAACTGCCGAAGGCTGCGATCCTCCGCTTCCGATAGGGCCTGGTAGCCCAGGCGAAAACATCTGGATCGAAAGCGAAAGATCGCAGCCTTCGGCAGCTCCTGCTGCGCTCGGATCAGATCCGGAACTGCCCCACCAGTTTGCCCAGGCGCTGGCCCAGATCGGCCAGGCTGCGAGAAGTCTGGGCGCTGAGCTGGGTTTCGTCGGCGACAGTGTCCACCGCCACGGCAATCTGATGCACGCTGCGGTTGATTTCTTCAGCCACCGCGGTCTGCTCCTCGGCGGCGCTGGCGATCTGGGCGTTCATCGAGTTGATGGTGCCGATCAGTTGCGCCATGGTGTCCAGGGAGGCGCCCGCCTCGTTGGCCCGTTCCGAGGTGCCGTCGCCGGCCTCGCTGGAACGGCGCATCGCTTCCACCGCGGCATGCGTACCCGACTGCAGGCGATCGATCATGCCCTGGATTTCCTGGGTGCTTTGCTGGGTCCGGCTGGCGAGGGCGCGGACTTCGTCGGCAACCACCGCAAACCCGCGGCCCGCCTCACCGGCACGCGCAGCCTCGATGGCCGCGTTGAGGGCCAGCAGGTTGGTTTGCTCGGCAATCGAACGGATCACACCGAGTACGCTGACAATCGAGGCCACGTCCTGTTGCAGGCTGTCCAGGGACACGCCGCTGCTGCGGATATCGTTCACCAGCGCGTGAATCTGCTGGATGCTGCCGGCCACCACGCGCTTGGCGGACTGGCCTTCTTCATCGGTCTGCTGGGCCGCGACGGCTGCGCCCTGGGCACTGCGGGCAACTTCCTGGGCGGCGGAGGACATTTCGTTGATCGCCGTGGCGACCTGGTCGGTCTCGTGGCGCTGGCGCTCCATGGCCTGCTCGGAACGCTGGGCCTGCTCGGACACTTGCGTCACCAGGCCAGTCAGTTGCGACGTCATGTCGGTGATCTGCCGCACCAGGCCATGGATCTTGTCGACGAAGCGGTTGAAGGAACCGGCCAGTTGGCCCAGTTCGTCCTGGCTGGTAATCGCCAGGCGCCGGGTCAGGTCGCCCTCGCCCGCCGCGATGTCGTCGAGGTTGTCCTTCATCAGGTGCAGCGGACGCAGGATGGTATTGGCGAGTACCAGGCCCACCACCGCGATCACCAGCAGCACCACGGCGGCGATCCCGACGATACTCAGGATCACGCCCTGCAGGCGATCGTGGACCTTGGCTTCCACCAGCGCCACCTGGCCTTCGATACCGTCGAGGTTGACCGAGCTGCCGACCGCCAGGTCCCACTTGGCCAGGTATTCGGTGTAGCCGAGCTTGGGCACCAGGTCCTTGCTGCCGGGCAGCGGCGAGCTGTATTCCAGATAATGCGTGCCGTCCTTGGCGACTTTCACCAGGTCACGGTTGACGTAGACACCGTTCGGGTCGCGGTTGTCCTTGAAACTCTTGCCCACGCCGTCGGGGCTGTTGGCCTTGAACAGGCGAATGGTCTCGGAGTCGTAGCCGAAGAAGTAGCCGTCCTTGCCGTAGCTGATGTTCGACAGCAACTTGATCGCCTGGGCGCGCGCCTCGTTATCGCCAGGCGCGGCGGCATCGTAGAGCGGCTTGATGGCGGTAAGGCCGACCGCGACGTAATTCTGCAGCGTGGCCTTGGCTTCACTGAGCAGACGTTCGCGGGTTTGCTGGACTTCCTTGCTGGCCTGTTCCTTCAAGATGAACGCCGTGGTCAGGCTGATGATCACCGCGGACAGCAATACCGGCAGAATTGCCAGGGACAGGACTTTAGCCTTCAGACTCAGGCGCATGCTGTTCACTCTTGTTGGTTTTATGGCGTGGTTAGCTGGGTTAACGGCAGCGCACGACAAAACTGTAGGACAAGGTGGACAGGGCTTAAGGGAAGGATTGAATTAAGGGCCCCATCGCGAGCAAGCTCGCTCCCACAGTGGATCGGTGTGAACACAAGATGTGTGAACACCACCGGACCCTGTGGGAGCGAGCTTGCTCGCGATGAAGGCGACTCGGTCCCGAGTTACAACACCATCGCCGCCACCCAACCAAACGCCAGCAATGGCAGGTTGTAGTGGAGGAAGGTCGGGACCACGGTGTCCCAGATGTGGTGATGCTGGCCGTCAATGTTCAGGCCGGAGGTCGGGCCGAGTGTCGAATCCGAGGCAGGCGAGCCGGCATCGCCCAGGGCACCGGCGGTGCCGACGATGCAGACGATCGCCAGCGGGCTGAAGCCCAGTTGCAGGCACAGCGGCACAAAAATGGTCGCCAGGATCGGCACCGTGGAAAACGACGAGCCGATCCCCATCGTCACCAGCAGCCCGACCAGCAACATCAATAGCGCACCGATGCCCTTGTTGTGGCCGATCCAGGCCGCCGAGGTTTCCACCAGGCTTTGCACCTCACCGGTGGCCTTCATCACTTCGGCGAAGCCCGAGGCGGCGATCATGATGAAGCCGATCATCGCCATCATCTTCATGCCTTCGGTGAACAGGTCGTCCGTCTCGCGCCAGCGCACCACGCCCGACACCGAGAAAATCAGGAAACCGGCCAGGGCGCCGATGATCATCGAATCGAGCAGGAGCTGGATGGCGAATGCCGCCGCGATTGCCAACCCGGCGACCAACAGGCTGAGCGGGTTGTAGCGCACGGCCACCTGCTCGGCCCTGGCGATCTTTTTCAGATCGTAGACGCGTTTCTTCCGGTAGCTGATAAACGACAGCACCAGCCCGAACACCATGCCCAGCGCCGGGATGCCCATGGCATGGGTGACGTTGATGCCACTGACATCGACACCGCTGCGGGCGATGTTGGCGAGCAGGATTTCGTTGAGGAAGATGTTGCCGAAGCCCACCGGCAGGAACATGTAGGGGGTGATCAGGCCGAAAGTCATGACGCAAGCGATCAGCCGACGGTCGAGTTGCAGCTTGGTCAGCACATAAAGCAGTGGCGGCACCAGCAGCGGAATGAAGGCGATATGGATCGGCAGGATATTCTGCGAGGCCACCGCGACCGTACCCAGCAGGCCGATCAACAGCCATTTGACGCTCGTGCCGCCGGCCGCGTCCTGGCGGTCGACCATGGCCAGGACCTTGTCGGCCAAGGCATGGGCCATGCCGGACTTGGCAATCGCCACCGCAAAGGCGCCCAGCAGAGCGTAGGACAACGCCACCGTCGCGCCGCCGCCAAGGCCCGCGTTGAAGGCCTTGAGCGTTGCCTCGATCCCCAGGCCGCCTACCAAGCCACCCACCAGCGCGCCGATAATCAGCGCGATCACCACATGCACGCGGGACAGGCTGAGTACCAGCATGACGCCAACCGCGGCAATTACTGCATTTATCATCGTTACCTCAAAGCACAGCGATGGAAAGCCACCGGACAAAAAGGTCGCGACTTTGCAGCAAGCAGCGGCAAGCTGCAAGGGTCATGCGGCGGGATTTGCAGTCACTCGCAGTGTTTGAATCCACCACACTGCCCCTGTGGGAGCGAGCTTGCTCGCGATAGCGTCGGGTCAGTTACGAAAGTGTCGACTGACAAGCCGCTATCGCGAGCAAGCTCGCTCCCACAGGAGATGCAGCCATGGCTTCAGCGCTTGGGCAGCTCAATCATTACTTTCAACCCGCCCCACTCGCTGTCGCCCAACGCCAATGTCCCGCCCCAGGTGTCGACGATGTCGCGCACGATGCCCAGCCCCAGGCCATGGCCGTCGGTCTGCTCATCCAGGCGCGTGCCGCGGCTGAAGACCTGGTCGCGGCGATCCGGCGGGATGCCGGGGCCATCGTCTTCCACTGCCAGGTGGAAACCCACGAGCGTCTCGCTCACGGTCAGGCGCACTTCGGCGTCGGCCCATTTGCAGGCGTTGTCCAGCAGGTTGCCCAGCAATTCCAGCAGGTCTTCCCGATCCCAAGGCAGGTGCAAGCCGGGCGGCGCGACATAAGCCAGGTGCAGATGCTCGCCATGGATCATGTTCAGCGTCGCCAACAAACCCGGCAGTTCGGCGTCGCAATCCAAGTGCGCGCCGGGCAAGGCGTCGCCGGACAGGCGGGCACGGTTGAGTTCGCGGTTCAGGCGTTGGCGAACCTGCTCCAGTTGATCCAGCAGCAACTTGCGCAACTCGGGATAAGGGTCGAGCTTCTCGTTCGACGCCAGGCTTTGCAGCACCGCCAGAGGTGTCTTCAAGGCATGCCCAAGGTTGCCCAGGGCGTTGCGCGAACGCTTGAGGCTGTCTTCGGTATGGGCCAGCAAATGGTTGATCTGCGCCACCAGCGGCTCCAGTTCCCTGGGCACTTGTTCGTCGAGTTGTGAACGCTGGCCGCGTTGCAGCTGGGCAATCTGCTCCCGGGCCTTCTCCAACGGCCGCAAGGCGCGCTGCACCGTGAGCCGTTGCAACAGCAGGATCAGCAGCAACCCCGCCAACCCGAGGCCAAGCCCGACCTGCTGCATCCGCAGGAAGCTGTCACGCACCGGCGTGTAGTCCTGCGCCACGCTGATGGAAATCGCCTGGCCCAGGCGGCGGTAGTCCGTGCGCAGCACCAGCAGTTTCTGGCCTTCGGGGCCCAGTTGCAGGTTGCTGTGCAGCCCTGGATGGTCGAGCCGCGGCAGTTCCTGGTCCCAGAGGGAACGGGAGCGCCAATGCTCGTCGGCAAAATCGATGCGGAAGTAATGCCCGGAGAAAGGCCGCAGGTAAGCCGGCGACAAACGCCGCTCGTCCAGTTGCAACCCTTGCGGGCCACGGACCAGGGCCACCAGCAGGTTCTCGCTGTCATTGCGCAACCCCGCTTCGAGGTAGCGCTGCAAACCCAACTCGAACAACCACAGGCTGGTCTGCGCGAGGACCAGGCCGACCACCACCATCACACCGATCAGGCCCAGGCTCAGGCGCCGCTGGATGGATCTCACTGCGCCTGTCCGCCGAACAGGTAGCCCTGGCCGCGACGGGTTTCGATCACGCTGCGTCCGAGCTTGCGGCGCAGGTGATTGACGTGGACTTCCAGCACATTCGAATCGCGCTCGGTTTCACCATCATAGAGGTGCTCGGCGAGGTGGCTTTTGGAAAGGATCTGCTCGGGGTGGAGCATGAAATAGCGCAACAGCCTGAATTCGGCGGCGGTCAGCTGGATCTCGGCGCCGTCGCTAATCACGCATTGCCGGCCTTCGTCCAGGTGCAACCCCGCCGCTTGCAGCGTCGGCTGGTTGACCTGGCCGTGGGAGCGACGCAGCAGTGCCTGGATGCGCAGGTGCAGCTCTTCGGGGTGGAAGGGTTTGGTCAGGTAATCATCGGCCCCGGCCTTGAGTCCTTCGATGCGCTCGGCCCAGGAGCCACGCGCGGTGAGAATCAGTACCGGGGTGGTCAGGCCGCCAGCGCGCCATTGGGACAGCACCTCGAGCCCCGGCACCCCCGGCAGCCCAAGATCGAGAATGATCAGGTCGTAGGGCTCGCTGCTGCCCTGATACACCGCGTCGCGCCCGTCGGCGAGCCAATCGACGGCGTAGCCCTGCCGGGCGAGCCCGGCCATCAGTTCGTCGGCCAGGGGAACATGGTCTTCCACCAGTAGCAGGCGCATCAGTCTTCCTTATCTTTGAGTAGGCGGCCGGTCGCGGCCTCGAGGTCCAGTTCGCGCACGACGCCGTCGGTGTCCAGCAGCTCGACTTCGTAGATGTAGATGCCGTGCTTTTCTTCCAGCTCGGCTTCCAGCAACTTGGCGCCGGGATGGCGGTCCAGGGCCTGTTGCAGCAGGTGTTCCAAGGGCAGGATCACGCCCTGCTGACGCAGTTGCAGGGCCTCGTCCTGGTCCAGGTCGCGGGCCACGGCCACCGAACAGCACACCAGCAGCGCCAGCGCCCAACGGTTGCGGGCGCGCAGATTAAGCTTCATTACGTATCCTGATGATTCTTGAGCACCTCGCCAGTGACGGCGTCGAGTTCCAGATCCCACTCGATGCCCTTGGCATCACGCAGATCCACTTTGTACCGGTACTTGCCGTATTCCTCTTCCAGCTCGGTATCGGTCACCGTGGCGCCAGTGTGTTTGGCCAGGGCAGCGGCGTTGAGCTGATCAAAAGGCAGGATGGTACCAGCGTCCAGCAATTTTTGGGCTTCAGTGGCATCGAGATCCCTGGCTTGAGCCGGACCTGTACCGATGACCATGAGCGCCGCGATGAAAAAGGCAGTGAGGCGGTTCACGGGTTATCTCCTTTTTATAATCTTCAGCGGGGAACTGTATCGGGACGAACTTAACTGAAACTGAATTGCCATCATTGAACCCGGATCAATGTGGGGGCGCGCTTGCTCGCAATAGCGGTTTGTCAGTTGACATCGAGGTGGCTGCACTGACGCCTTCGCGAGCAGGCTCGCTCCCACAGGTTTTCTGTGTCGCTATAATCAGCCGCTTGCACGTATTCGAGACCGGTATGACCGCCATTCACATCAAGTTCCCAGCGCTGACTCTGAAGGCCGGCCCTCGCGCCTTCAAGCGCATCCGCCAGGCGGGCCTTCAGGCCGCCGATGTCGGCATCCTGCCGGGTGCCGCAGGAGGGCCGAAGGCCTTGGGTATCCAGGGGCTGGACCTGGCGCTGTTCGGTGAATGGCTGCCCGCCGCGCCGCGGGAGCGCTCGCTGATCGGTGCATCGGTCGGCTCCTGGCGCTTCGCCAGCGCCTGTCTGCCGGACGCCGCCGAGGGCATTCGCCGCCTGGGCATCCTGTACAACGAGCAGAGCTTCGCCAAAGGCGTGACCATGGCCGGGGTCAGCCAGAGCTCGCAGCGCATGCTCGACGACCTGCTTGAAGGTCGCGACCTGACGATCCTCGACAATCCGCATTACCGGCTCAACATTATGGTAGTCAAGAGTCATGGCCTGTTGGCGCAGGACCATCGCGGCCGGCTGGGCCTGGGGCTGTCCTCGGTGATCGCCGACAACCTGCGCGGCCGGGCGCGGCTGTCGCGGCATTTCGAAAGGCTGATCATCCACGACCCGCGCCTGGCTCCCCCGCTCCATCCGCTGACGGACTTCCCCTCGCGCTTCGTGCCGCTGGAGGCCGGCAACCTGCGCCAGGCACTGCTGGCGTCGGGCTCGATCCCGATGATAATGGAGGGCGTGCGCGACCTGCCCGGCGCCGGCGCGGGCACCTACCGTGATGGCGGCCTGCTGGACTACCACCTTGACCTGCCCTATAGCGGCGAGGACATCGTGCTCTATCCGCACTTCACCGATCGGGTCATTCCCGGCTGGTTCGACAAAGGCCTGCCATGGCGCCGAGGCGATACCTCGCGCTTGCAGGATGTTCTGCTGCTGGCGCCGTCCCGCGAATACCTGGCTCGCCTGCCCTACGGCAAACTGCCGGACCGCAACGACTTCAAGCGTTTCATGGGCGATGACCCGGCCCGCCGCAAATACTGGCGCACCGCAATGGACGAAAGCCGCCGCCTCGGCGACGAGTTCCTCGAACTAACCGCCAACAGTGGGCTGGGAGAGCGTTTGTTGACCCTTTAGTCAGCACGCCCGCGCAACGCGGGGATCAAACTGATAAACTGCGCCGCCTGCCTCGCGACCGTCCATTTAAAGAGCCAAATCTGTGGAAATCTTCAAAGAGTTCACCTTCGAATCCGCCCACCGCCTGCCCCACGTACCGGAAGGCCACAAGTGCGGACGCCTGCATGGTCATTCGTTCAAGGTGGCGATCCACCTCAGCGGCGACATCGACCCGCACACCGGCTGGATTCGCGACTTCTCGGAAATCAAGGCGATTTTCAAGCCGCTCTACGAGCGCCTGGACCACAACTACCTCAACGACATCCCCGGTCTGGAAAACCCCACCAGCGAAGTCCTGGCCAAGTGGATCTGGAACGAGTTGAAGCCGCTGCTGCCGGAACTCAGCGCCATCCGCATCCACGAGACCTGCACCAGCGGCTGCATCTACCACGGCGAATGAACCTGGCGGCCTTTGTGTCTATCCTCCTTGGTTCGGATACCAAGAGGACACCATCATGACCCGCTGGCCGCTGGATCAGGAATACGACTTCAACGGGCACCCCATCCGCTACGCCATCCACGGCGACGGCCCGCCGTTGGTGTTTGTCCATGGCACGCCGTTCTCCTCTTATGTATGGCACCGGATCGCCCCGCTGTTTTTCGCCACGCACAAGGTTCATTACTTCGACCTGTTGGGTTATGGCCAGTCCGCGCAACCCGATGCAGACGTGTCCCTCGGCGTTCAAAACCGGCTGCTTGCCCGACTGCTGGAGCATTGGAAGCTGGATTGCCCGGACGTCATCGCCCATGACTTTGGCGGCGCCACGGCCCTGCGCGCCCATCTGCTCGATGGCAAGGATTACCGCAGCCTGACCCTGATCGACCCGGTAGCCTTGTCGCCTTGGGGCTCTGCGTTCGTGCAACACGTACGCCAGCACGAAGCGGCGTTCAGCGGCCTGCCCGACTACATCCAGCGGGCCATCGTGCCGACCTATATCCGTGGCGCGATCAAGCGCTGCATCACCGATGAAGAGCTCTCCCCGTACGTCCAGCCCTGGCTCGGCGAAACCGGCCAGGCCGCGCTCTACCGGCAGATTGCGCAGATGGACGAGCGTTACACCGACGAGGTCCAGGACTTTTATCCGAAGGTGCGCTGCCCAACGCAGATCCTTTGGGGCGAGGATGACCATTGGATCCCCATCGAGCGCGGCCGGGCGTTGCACAAGATGATCCCGGGGGCGCTGTTCCATCCTGTACCGAATGCCGGGCATCTGGTCCAGGAGGACGCGCCGGAAGCGATCGTCGCGGCGGTGATGCGGTTTTTGCCGCTGCACTCGCCTGCCTGAGGGCCCCAGCAACCTTTGTGGGAGCGAGCCTGCTCGCGAAAGCGTCCGATCAGTCACATAGCCATCGACTGATGTACCGCATTCGCGAGCAGGCTCGCTCCCACAAGGTACTTCTGAGTAACACGATCCGTGTTCCAACTTGATCCACTCCCTGCACCGCTTTTGCGCCTCGAAGCCCACCCGATCCATCCGTTGGCTATAAATAACCGGCAATCACTCGTTTGGCACGGCCGCTGCACGCTTGCGACATTCCCTCCTCCGCAAGGACCGCCACATGACTCAGAACGATCCCGGTAACGACTATCCTTTGAGCGAAGTCCCGATGCATGCCCGCAAGGGCCTGGCCTCCACCGCCATGGTGCTGCTGGGTTTCACTTTTTTCACCGCGACCATGTTCGCCGGCGGCAAGTTGGGCGTGGCGTTCGGTTTCGCCGAGATGCTCGGCGTGATTGTCATCGGCAACCTGCTGCTGGGGCTGTACGCGGCGAGCCTGGGTTACATCGCGTTCAAGAGCGGGCTCAATTCGGTGTTGATGGGCCGCTTCTGTTTTGGCGAGGTGGGCAGCAAGCTCAGCGACTTGATCCTGGGCTTCACCCAGATCGGCTGGTACGCCTGGGGCACGGCCACTGCGGCGGTGGTGCTGGGTAAGTATTTCGAATTGAGCCAGGGCACCGTTCTGGGGTTGATGGTGCTGTTCGGGCTGGGCTTCTGCGCCACGGCCTACATCGGCTATCGCGGACTGGAAATCCTCTCGTACGTCGCCGTGCCGGCGATGATACTGTTGCTGATGCTCTCGATGTGGGTCGCCACGCAGCAGGTCGGTGGCCTCGATGGTCTGCTCGCGGTAGTGCCCACCGGCAGCCTCGACTGGTCGACCGCGATCACGCTGGTGTTCGGCACGTTCGTCAGCGGCGCCACCCAGGCGACCAACTGGACGCGCTTTTCCCGTTCGGCAAAGATCGCGGTGCTGGCCAGCCTGATCGGTTTTTTTCTCGGCAATGGCCTGATGGTGCTGATCGGCGCCTACGGAGCCATCGTCTACCAGCAGCCCGATGTGGTCGAAGTGTTGCTGCTGCAAGGTTTCGCCATGGCGGCGATGGCGATGCTTCTGCTCAACATCTGGAGCACCCAGGACAACACGATCTACAATTTTGCCGTGGCCGGCTGCAACCTGCTGCGCACCCGCCGACGCAAGACCGTCACGCTGGCCGGCGCGGTGATCGGCACGCTGCTGGCGCTGCTGGGCATGTACGATTTGCTGGTGCCGTACCTGATCCTGCTCGGCACCGTGATCCCACCGATTGGCGGGGTGATCATGGCCGACTTCTTCTTCCGCTGGCGTGGCCGCTATCCGCGCCTGGCCGCGGCGCAACTGCCGGCCTTCAACTGGCCCGGGCTGTGTGCTTACGGCGTCGGCACGGTGGCCGCCTTCAATTCACCCTGGGTCGCGCCGCTGGTAGGAATCGCCACCGGCGCGCTAACGTATGTGCTATTGATCGGCGTGATGGGTATTCGCACCGCTGACGCGCCCCTACAAGACCTATAAAGGACTCGCTTGATGCACATCATCAACGCCCGCCTGCGCAACCGCGAAGGCTTGCATGAACTGCACCTGGAAAACGGCCTGATCGCCAGCATCGCCCGCCAGACCGAGGCCCCCAGCCTGGGCCCCGAAGACCTCGACGCCGGCGGCAACCTGGTGGTGCCGCCCTTCGTCGAGCCGCACATCCACCTGGACGCCACCCTGACTGCCGGCGAACCGCGCTGGAACATGAGCGGTACGCTGTTCGAAGGTATCGAGTGCTGGGGCGAACGCAAGGCCACCATCACCCACGAAGACACCAAAACCCGCGCCAGGAAGACGCTCCAGGCCCTCGCCGCCCATGGCATCCAGCATGTGCGCACCCACGTCGACGTGACCGACCCGACGCTCACCGCGCTCAAGGCAATGCTGGAAGTGCGCGAGGAAAGCCGTCATCTGGTCGACATGCAGATCGTCGCGTTTCCCCAGGAGGGCATCGAGTCCTACCGCAGCGGTCGCGAACTGATGGAAGAAGCCATCCGCATGGGCGCCGACGTGGTGGGCGGCATTCCGCATTTCGAGTACACCCGCGATCAAGGCGTCAGCTCGGTGAAATTCCTCATGGACCTGGCCGAGCGCACCGGTTGCCTGGTGGATGTGCATTGCGACGAAACCGACGATCCGCACTCGCGCTTCCTCGAGGTACTCGCCGAAGAGGCCCGCAGCCGCGACATGGGCGCGCGGGTCACCGCCAGCCACACCACGGCCATGGGCTCCTACGACAACGCCTACTGCGCCAAGCTGTTCCGCCTGCTCGGGCACTCGGGCATCAGCTTTGTATCGTGCCCCACCGAAAGCATTCACCTGCAAGGGCGCTTCGACAACTTTCCCAAACGCCGTGGCGTCACCCGGGTCAATGAACTGCTCGAAGCCGGGATGAACGTCTGCTTCGGCCAGGACTCGATCGTCGACCCGTGGTATCCGTTGGGCAATGGCAACATCCTGCGCGTACTCGAAGCCGGGCTGCACATCTGCCATATGCTCGGCTACCGCAACCTGCAAAGCGCTTTGGACCTGGTCACTGACAACAGCGCCAAGGCCATGGCCCTGGGCGAACGCTACGGACTGGAACCCGGACGCCCGGCGAACCTGCTGATCCTCTCGGCCGACAGCGACTACGAAGTGATCCGCAGCCAGGGCCTGCCGCTTTACTCGATTCGCAATGGTGAAGTGTTGATGAAGCGGCAGATGCCGGTGGTGGAGTTCGGGCAGCAACCGGGTTGATTCCTGCACGCAATGAGCGGTGGTTCAGTTACAGCAAGGTTGGACTTGCCGCCGTCTTCGCGAGAAGCTCGCTCCCACAGGGTTCTGTGCCGTACACAAATTTCGTGGCCGCAGCAGATCAACTGTGGGAGCGAGCTCGCTCGCGATGGCGGCAACCGCCGCGCCTAACAAATTCCAGAAGCCCTACGGCACAAGCCGTGCCGCGCCAAACAACCTGACCCGCGTTAGCTCACCCGCCTGTTCCTCCAGCAAGATTGGCGCAGTACCGCCGGGCATCATGACGCTCACCGTCCCGGCCTGCACCCAGCCCACCCGCCACGCGGCACACGCGACCGCGCTGGCGCTGGTGCCGGAGGACGCGGTTGGGCCTTCGCCCCGCTCGAACACCCGGGCGGCGATCTGTCCGTCGGCGGCGCGCCAGGCCCATTGCAGGTTGACCCCCGCCGGACAAGGCATCCCCGCCCCGCCAGGCGCCGCATAGGCAATGCCGGTCAGGCTTTGCGACAGCGCCTCGGCGCGCATCTGCGCAAGACCTGGCAACGCCTCCACGTCATCCACCAGCGTTACGCAATGAGGATTGCCGATGCGCACGAACTGGCTGTTGCCCCACGCCGGATTCAAGCCATGCAGCGCAGGCACCCGGCTTACCGCGCATTGGTTGAAGGTCACCGCTGCTACACCTTGAGCGCCCACGGCAGCGGGCCCGAACAGCGGTGTCCCCAGGTCCAGCCAGAAGCCTGGGACGCCGCCCAGTTCAGCCGCGCGAACCGATGTCCGCAGCGGTGAGATACCGTCGGGTTTGTCGTGGTGAACCTGCAGTACGCAATCGTCATCGCCCACCAGCAACCCTTGCTCTTGCAGCGCCAGGGAAAAAATCGTCAGGCCATTGCCGCTACGCTCGGCCAGCGTCCCGTCGGTATTGACGATCAGCAGGTCGAAGGGCGGCGTGTCCTGGAACGGGCCGACCAGCAGCCCATCACTGCGATGAGCCTTGGCATCCGGTGGCGCTTCGCCCGGCGCCCAGGCGCAGAAGGCCTGCACGGCGGCGCTGGCCCAGGATTGGCGTAACGAGGCCGCCTCGGCGGCGGACGACGGCAAGCCGATGCCCTGGGCGCGCACCTGCTGCGGTGACACGACTCCGTAGAGGTTGCCGCGTGCGTTGTAGAACTGCGTCATGAGATCAAATCCGGAGCGAGCAAGAAGGCGTCGATACTCTAGATCCTGACGCTATAAAACACACTCAGGCAAGCCTATGGCGCTTGTTCGAAGCTCCGCCAATATCAGTCGGCCGGCGCCGGGGCCTCTTCCAAAGCCAGCCAGATCTGCCGATGGAAATGCTGCAGCGCCGGTTCATGACGGCCAAATGTGAGGTGTTCCTGGGCGCCGGAACGCAAGCCGCCCTGGATACGCTCGCTGATTTGGAAATCTTCGCCGTCCACCGTTTCGAGCAAAAGCGCCATGTTTTTGTCCCAGTATTCGCGTTCGCGAACCGACGTCGCGGCCTGCGGCGTATAAATCGACACCTGAGCCGTGCATCGATTAACACGTTCTTGATCGGGAAAGACCTGCCAGGTTTCCAGATGATCGCCCTGCCAGAGCAAAAGGGTATTGGGAAACAGCCAATAGATGATCAGCGAATGTTTGAGCAGGCTCCATTGCTCAATGGGCTCGTCGCGCATCTGCAGGATGGAGCGGCGTGGCATGATCAAACGCCCGTGGCGACCAAATGCCTCGAACAGGCTGACCGAGGGCAGGAAAATTGGCAGCACCGTTCTGCGATGCACGAATGGGAAATGCCAGTTCTCCAGGAAGGTCTCTATGACCATCTTCCAGTTGAAAGCTTTATCGAGCTGAACTCGTCGATAAAGAGCAAATTTCTCGAAGTGATAATTGGCGATTTCCTGGGTCAGCGCTCCCATCGGCGCCAGCGGCTCGATGACGCGGTCAGGCACCGAGCTGACCCAGATAAGCCCGTGCTGCTCGCACACGGCCAGGCGCGTCAGGCTCCGCTCGGCACACGTCAAGCCTTGGAAATTCTCAGCGGGCGCCACCGTCCTCAGGTTGCCAGCCAGATCGTAGACCCAACCGTGATAAGGACAAACCATCGAGCCCGTCAACGTTCCTCGATCATCCAGAACACGCGCGCCGCGATGGCGGCAAACGTTGATGAATGCACTGAGCCCGCCATCCGGGAGCCGGACGACAGCGATGGGCACGCCGCACCGATCATCGGTCAGGTAATCACCGGAGCCGGGTAATTCACAGGACAGGCCGACCATCAGCGGGACACCGCGAAAGAGCACGGCCTGCTCGCGCGCCAGATGCGCCACGCACGTGTAGCGGGTCACCGGGTTGAGAGAAAACGACTCGGCCTGGCTGGTTTCATTGCAGTCAATGAGGTGCAGAAGTTCCCGGGTCAACCTGAGTTGAGTCTGATGATCCATCTTCGCCTCCTGCACACTCCCGAGCTCACAGCTCACGAGCTTCAATGGTCGAAACCGTTTCGCATTGATAGGCACAAAGGAGCGAGCCGTAAACTGTCAGGTTCGACAGGTGCGGATAGGATCGACCGTATGCACGAAGAAGGCGTCGGCACCTTGGGGTCGCGGTGCGGTCAGTGGATATGCAAGCATAGGCCCCTGCCTGCATCACCGCACCGCACCAAAGCCAAGGACGTTTCATGACTGCCATAACACCCCCGCCCACTTTTGTTCCCGGACGCCTGGAACAGATGTCCACCCGCATCGCCTATCTCATCGCTGGAATCGGCATTGCCGCCTGGGCGCCGCTGGTGCCTTACGCCAAGGCGCGGGCGAACCTGGATGAAGGGACCCTCGGCTTGCTGCTGTTATGCCTTGGGGTCGGGTCGATCCTGGCGATGCCGATCTCCGGTGCGCTGGCGACGCGGTTCGGCTGCCGTCGGGTACTCAGTGGCGGTACGATCCTGATCTGCCTGGCGTTGCCGCTGCTGACATCGATGAGTTCCTTGCCTTGGTTGGTGGCGGCATTGTTCGTGTTTGGCGCCGGGCTCGGCACCGTCGATTCGACCGTCAACCTGCAAGCGGTGATCGTCGAGCGCGCCAGCGGCAAGACTATGATGTCGGGTTTCCACGGCATGTTCAGCCTCGGCGGAATCATCGGCGCGGCCGGCGTGAGCGCCCTGCTCGGCCTCGGGCTCTCGCCGCTGGCGGCAACCCTGGTGGTCAACGCGGTCCTGCTGGTGGCGTTGCTCAAGGCCGCACCGCACCTGTTGCCCTACGGCAGTGAAAGCTCGGGACCGGCGTTTGCCATTCCGCATGGCGTGGTGCTGTTCATCGGCATCCTGTGCTTTATCGTGTTCCTGGCCGAAGGCGCGGTACTGGACTGGAGCGCGGTGTTCCTGACCACCGAGCGTGCGGTGGATACCGCCTACGCCGGGTTGGGTTATGCCGCGTTTGCGCTGACCATGACCGTCGGCCGGTTGACAGGCGATTCGGTGGTGCATCGCCTGGGTGCCAAGCGCGTGATCATCTACGGCGGCTCGATCGCCGCAGCAGGTTTCTTCCTGGCGACCCTCGCACCGATGTGGCAAGCGGCGCTGCTGGGGTATGCGCTGGTCGGCGCCGGGTGTTCGAACATCGTGCCAGTGCTGTACACCGCCGTCGGCAAACAGACCCTGATGCCCGAAGCCATCGCCGTGCCGGCCATCACCACGATCGGTTATGCCGGCATCCTCGCGGGGCCGGCACTGATCGGCTTTGTCGCCCATGGCAGCAGCCTGGCCATTGCGTTCGGATTGATTGCGCTGTCGCTGGTGGCGGTGGCGGGCAGCGGGAAGGTGTTGAAGGTCTAAGCCCTGCAGATTCACCGTGGCGAGGGAGCTTGCTCCCGCTCGGCTGCGAAGCAGTCGTAACCCGGCGGACGCGGAGTACCTGATGCTTCGCGTTCGACAGGTTTTGGGGCCGCTTCGCGACCCAGCGGGAGCAAGCTCCCTCGCCACGGGAATGTATTTGAGTCTTGGGACTGTGTTTCAGGCCGCAGAAGACTGAATCAAAACCCCACTCTCGCCTGCACGAAAAACGTACGCGGCGCGCCGACGTAGATACCTGAGTTGTTGTCGCTGGAACGCGTGTAGTACTGATGATCGAACAGGTTCTTCACCCCCGCGCCGAGTTTCAGGTTCGACAACTGCGAGCCGAAATCATAGCCACCCCGAACGTTCCAGAGCATATAGCCCGGCATGTCGCCATACTGCCCATCGGCGGTGCCGTCGGTGATGTAGTTATCGCTGAAACTGCCATCGGGGTTCACGCTGTTGCCCGGTGAACGTTGCCCGGACTGGGCAAAGCCATCGAGGTTGTAAGTCCAGCGATTGACTTCGTAGCGCAGGCCCACGGTGGCAATCTGGCGCGAATAGAACGGCAGGTCACGGCCCTTGAAGCTCGGGATGTCCCCTTCATAGGTGGCGCGGGTATAGGTGAAACCAGCGCTGGCGGTCAGGCCGTCGAGGCGCGGGTCCAACGCGGCCATGTCGTAGTGCACCGACGCTTCCAGCCCCTGATGCTTGGTGGCGCCCATGTTGGTCCAGCCCACATCGTTACTGATGTATTGCAACTCGTCGTCGAAGTCGATGTAGAACAGCGTCACTTCGCCGCCCCACACGTCATCGTTGTAGCGCGTACCGATCTCGTAGGTCTTGGCCTTTTCCGGGCTCAGGCCATTGGCGGTGTTGTTGCCGTCGCCGCCCTGGCCGAGTTGAAAATACTGCAGGCTGCCGAACGAGGTCTCGTAGTTGGCGAACAGCTTCCAGGCGTCGGACAGGTGGTACATCACGCTCAAGGCCGGCAACGGTTCGTTGCTGTCGATGCTGCGGCGCTTTTCCTGCACCGGGCGGCCGGCGGTGTCGAGCACCGGGCGGTCGTGCCATTCGGTGCTGATGCTTTCGAAGCGGATGCCCGGAGTGATGGTCCATTTGCCCACGTCGATCTTGTCGTCGATGTAGACCGCATGGGCTTCGGTACCACCGGTCCGGTCCTGATAGACGTGACCGTCGGCGCCCGGACGCACCACCGGTTCGTTGTTGCGCAGCGCCAGGCGGCTGGCCTCCTCGTGCATGCCTTCCTTGAGGTAGCGATAACCGACGCTGGCCTCCTGGGTGGTCGGCCCGAGGTCGAACACATGGGATACCCGCGGCTCGATGCCAAAGGTGTAATAGCTACGAGGGTAGGACACCAGGTTGCGCTGGTCCCGCGAGGCGATGGTGCTGCCGCGGAAGCTGTCGGAGTAATAGGTCAGCACTTCGGCCTGGGTGCGCTCGCCGATTTCGCGGATCCACTTGAACGACACGTCCTTGCGGCGGCCGCTGAAACTGTCCCAGTCGCGATCGGACTGGTACGGGTCGGCGTCGTACTGTGCCTGGGTCAGGCCGCCGGGCATGTCGGCCTCGGCGTCGTAGTAGTGGAAGTTAAGCGAGAAATCATCAACGTCGGTCGGCGCCCAGTGGGTCTTGAGGATCACGTCGTCGATGTCGTTATCGTTGTTGCTCTTGCGATATCCGTTGCCGTTGATGCCCGAATACAGCAGCGCCACGCCCAGCCCGTTATCGGCGGTACCGCCCAGGAACGCCGTGTCGATGTGCTTCCAGCCGCCGCGCTGGGAGGTCTCCAGGGTGCTGCCGATTTCCCCGGTGGCTTTTTCCGGGATGGCGCGGGTCACGAAGTTGATCACGCCGCCGACGTTCTGCGGGCCGTAGCGCACCGAGCCGGCACCGCGTACCACGTCGATGCTGTCCAGGTTGCCCGACGAGATCGGTGCCATGGACAGTTGCGGCTGGCCGTACGGCGCGAAGGCCGCCGGTACGCCGTCAATCAGTACCGTGGAGCGCGGCGACAGACGCGAGGTCAGGCCGCGCACGCCGACGTTCAGGGCAATGTCGCTGCCACCGGTGCCGTTGGCGTCTTGCACCTGCACGCCCGGGACCCGCCGCAAGACATCGCCGACGTTCATGGCGCCCTGCTCGACCATCGCTTCGCGGCGGATCACCGTCCGCGCGCCGGCGTGGTTCTGTACCACTTCGGCGTTGGCGTCGCCAAGCCAGTCGCCGACCACCTGGATCTCGGTTGCGCCCAACTCCAGTGGGCCATCGGTAGACGCAGAAGGAGCCGGCAGCACAGTCACCGAGCCGTCATCGATCTGGTATTGCAAACCGCTGCCCTTGAGCAATTGACCCAGGGCCACCTCGGGAGACAGGTTGCCCTGCACCGCCGGTGCTTGTTTGCCGGCCACCAGCTCCGGGCTGAAGAACACCTGCAATGAGGTCTGCTGGCCAAGCTGGCTCAGCGCCTGACCCAAGGGTTGCGCCTGGATGTGGATCGCCGTGACGGTCTGGTCGGCAAAAGCCTCGGGCAACGCGGCGCTGACCGCCAGGGTCAGGGCCAGCGGTAGCCAACGAGTGGAGGTACGTTTGTTGTTCTTGGCGGAAGTTTTCACGTCGAACCTTGTCCTGTCGAATCGCAAGAATACGCGTCTGTTAATGCAAACCAGTTGCAGTTGGACAAGAAGACGAAGAACTCGAAAAAAACCTGAATCTATTTCGCAATTATTTCCTGGCTGCCGTCGGCAAGTGTGCGCACGGCCACTGGCAGGATGTTCGGCAAGGCCTTGAGCAGCGCCTCGGGATTGTCCGAACGAAACACACTGGTCAGGCGCAGGTGGCCCACTGCGGCACTGGCAACCCGCAGGGGCTTGGCGCGATAACGGGAGACCTCCTCGGCGACTTCATTCAACGGCGCGTTGTTGAACACCAGCTTGCCGTTGCGCCACGCGGTGAGTTCATCGGCGTTGATCGGGTACGGTGACGCGACCTTGCCTTGAGCATCGATCCGGGTACCCAGGCCGGCCGTGAGACTGATGGGGAAATCACGCCCTTGGACCTTGACGCTACCCTCCTCCACCGCCACCCGGGTGCTGCCGGCATCGCGGCGCACGTCGAAGCGCGTCCCGGTCACCGTCACCTGGCCGTTGCCCGCGTCAACGGTGAACGGGCGCGCGGCATCATGCTCGACCCTGAACAGCGCCTCCCCCTCGACCAGCTCTACCCGGCGTTGGCGGTGCTCGAAGACAACGCGCACATGGCTGCGGCTGTTGAGATCGATCAGCGAGCCATCCGGCAGCGCGACATGCCGACGCTCACCGAGGGCAGTGGCGAACTCGCTGCGGTAATCGCTCGACGCACCGAGGCCGCTGAACAGCCCCAGCCCGACCGCCACAGCCACCAATCCGGCGGCCACCGCGTAGCGCAGCAAAGGCCTGCGTCTCGGGCGTTCGGCGGGCCGCTCGCACAAGGCTTGCAAGCGCTCCATGGACAGCAGGTCCGTTGCACTCCAGATCCCTTGCAACAGTTGAATTTCATCGCGGTGGTTGGGGTGTTCGCCCAGCCAGGCCTCGAAGCGCTGGCGCTCGTCGAGGCTCATGACCGGGTCCTGCAGACGCACGAACCATTGCGCCGCCTCGTCGCGAACCCTGCTCTGCCCGCACGGGCAGTCACGGCTATCCATCATGGAAGGGTCCTGTGGCTCGGGTGGAAAAGGACGACCGGTCATTGATCTGGCCCGTCGAGACGATCACGCAGGTGGCGCAGGGTGCGGATCATATACTTTTCCACCATGTTTTTTGACAGGCCCAGGCGCTCGGCGATTTCCGCCTGGGTCAGGCCTTCGATCTTCTGCCAGACAAACACCGTGCGGCAATGGGCCGGCAGCTCGGCAAGCGCCCGTTCGATGGAGTCCGCCAGCTGGATCGCGTGCATGTAGTGCTCCGGGTCGCCCGCAAACGAATAACCAGGGTCAAGCGCCGCTTCCTCCATGGCGCCCCGTCGATCTTCACGCCGATAGCCGTCCACTGCAATATTGCGCGCTGTCTGGTGCAAATAGGCCCGTGGCTGCTCGACTTGCGCCGAATCGGACTCGAGCACGCGCACGAAGGCGTCATGGGCCAGGTCCTCGGCCTGCTCGCGGTTGCGCAGGCGGCGGGTCCAGGTGCCGATCAACTCTTCGTAATGCTCGAAAAAGCCGGGTCTGCGAGGCAGCTTGGGAATCATCGCGGCGTGCTGTGGGGACGGGGCACGAATAGTAATCGTTCTTATTAATTGGAAGCAAATGCCGTCCGACCACCTGGGCAGAAAAATACAATGTGGGAGCGAGCTTGCTCGCGATGGCGGGATATCAGTCAACATTTATGTTGAAGGTCAGTCCGCTATCGCGAGCAAGCTCGCTCCCACAGGGTTCGACACTGCCTCTGGGATTGCCTAGAACCGGCACACCGCCGCCGCCCCCGTATCGGTCGGCATGACATGCTCAGGCGGCACGACGATGACCTCGCCGCCCTGCCGGGTCACGGCCAGGATCAATTCGTCCAGCACGTCAGGCGCCTGTTCATCGCCGGTCTCGTCAATGATCAAGCGGCCCTTGTCTGCGTCGAGCTGGCCGGGCACCTGGCGCTCCGCCTCCACCAGCAACAGTGCAATGCGGCTTTCCCAGGCGGCCTTGGCGATCTCGGCGAGGTTGTCCAGCGCCCGTCCCTGGCCGACCGCGACACCATAACGATTGAGGCTATCGACGACCCGGTCCGAGTGGCTGTGGGCCATGACCTTGGAGCATTGGACGCGCAACTCCTCCACGTTCAACCTCGAAGGGTCCACATCGATGCCCTGGGCCAACAACTGCGAGTTATGGCTGACCGCGCGAAACACCGCCTGGTTTTCCGGCAGGGCCACGAGGATCATCGGCAAGCCCGAAGGCTGCGAGTAATGTTCCAGGATGGCTTTGTCCACGGCGCGAAAAAAACGCTCGCGGTCGAGGTTGATTTCGTCCTGCTTACCGCCGCCGGCGGATTCATGCATCATCGGATCGCCGCGCTCACTGCTGCGGCTGAAGCCGTTGGGAAAACCCTGCTGGTCACCTGAAGTCAGTTCATCGCCGAGCGCCTCGTTCTGGTTGCGCGGCACCTCGTCGGCCAGCTCGACTTTTTCCAGTTGTTGGGAGGAGCCCTCGTACAACCACACCTCGTTACGGGTCAGGCACAGCACCTGATAACGTTCGGTCGACTGGACCAGACGCAACAATGGCTTCAGATAAGGATGGCTGTTGGCGAATGCGCATTGCGGCAGGCGCTGGTTCACCGCGATGACCTTGAAGTAGTCACGGGCGCCGAATACGGCGATGCCGTCCCGATTGGAGTTCCAGAAATCCTGGTCGTCCACCAGCGCATGAAAAGGCTCAAGCAACGGTGCGCAATCGACGCCCGGATGCTGTTGTTCCAGTTGCGTCTGCAGTTCGCGCACCAGGTTCTTGTAGCGGATCGGGTCCTGGCTGCGTTCGGGGAACGTACGGTGGGTAGGCATATACAACGAAAGGCTCGGCTGTTCGTCGAACGCCAGAAGCTCGGCCAATACCTGCCGGCTGAAGGGTTGATGAGCGGTCATGATCGTCTCCTTTTATTCTTTGCCACGAGCCTCTTGGTTTGCGAGGAAATCTTCCTCCAGCATGGCGTCCACCAATTCCGGTGGAGCCTCATCCACCGGCGCGGTCACGCGTCCCATGGATTCGACGGCGGGGTTGAGCTTGCCGACCTGATGATCGAGCGCATGCAGCATTTTCTCGGCGGCGCCCTCGACCGCCAGCTCCAGGCTTTCGGCCTTGTGGCTTACGGAGATGGCCGCAACGCCTTGCAGGCGCGCCTCGATCTGGCAGCGTTTATCCGCGGCGCCGCCCTTTTGGGCGTTCTCGTCGCTGACGTGGATTTCAACCCGGGCCAACTGGTCTTCGAAACGCTGTAGCGCGTCCACCACCGTACTGCCGACCCACTCCTGCAATCGGACACTGCCTTCGATATGGTTGCTGTTGACTTGAACTTGCATGATCGACTCCTCTGACAAAGGCGGCTTTGGGCCGCCTATTGTGGGTAGAAGAAAAGTGATCGGGCTTAGTTCCCGGCACGGGATGACTGGTGGAGGCCTTCGGGAGATACAGCGGCAATGGGGCAAAAAATGTGGGAGCGAGCTTGCTCGCGATGGCGGTGTGTCAGTTAGCCTGAAGCGGCCTGACAGACCATCATCGCGAGCAGGCTCGCTCCCACAAGGGTGTTACCTGATCGGAATCAAGGCACCTCAAACCTCGGGCATTTTCCGAAAGCCCACCGCCAGCCGATTCCAGCCGTTGATGGCGTTGATCGCCACGGTCAGGTCGACCATCTCCTTGGGCGTGAAATGCTCGCTCAGCAGCGCGTAGTCCGCGTCCGGCGCATGGGTCTCGCTCAGGCGTGTCAGCGCTTCGGTCCAGGCCAACGCGGCGCGTTCACGGCCGGTAAAGAACGGTGCTTCGCGCCAGGCGGTCACCGCGTACAGACGCCGCTCGGTCTCGCCGTCCTTGCGCGCATCGGCGGTGTGCATGTCGATGCAGAATGCGCAGCCGTTGATCTGCGAGGAACGCAGCTTGACCAACTCCAGCAGGGACTTTTCCAGGCCCAGTTTCGACACCGTGTTTTCCAGCGTCAGCATGGCTTTGTAGGCGTCGGGGGAAGCGGTGTAGAAATCGATACGCGGTTGCATGGTGAACTCCTGAAACAATTTGGTGTGGCGCTACGTTAGCCCTGCCCTGGCGCTGGACAAATAGCCAATTGTTGGGAAGTTCGGGTGGCCAATGGTCCGGAAATGAAAGAATGCCTTCGTGGCGAGGGAGCTTGCTCCCGCTCGGCTGCGCAGCAGTCGTGAACCGGCTGGCACGGTTTACCCGCTGCACCGAGGTGTCTGGTTTTGGGGCCGCTGCGCAGCCCAGCGGGAGCAAGCTCCCTCGCCACAGGTACTCAGGCCCGGCTGCGCAACCATTGCAGAAAACGCTTCTTGGCTACCGGCTTGGGCACGTCGCGAGTCAGGTTCTGGGCAAGGTGCATGCGCACATCCAGAAGGTTTTTCATCGCGTCGTTGATATCGCGACGGGCTTCGAGGCAGGGCTTGAGGTAGCTGTTCTCGATGCGATACAGCGTGCAGAAGGTCTTGGCGGAGAAGTTCGCCAGTGCGGCTTGTTCGGCGACAATTCCGGCTTCGCCGATGACTTCCCCCGGTCCCATGCGCCCGCCCTCCAGCGGCTGGCCGTTACGCATGAGGGTCACGCTGACCACCCCGGACTCGATGATGAACAGATGATCGCTGACCTCCCCGGCCGCCAGGATCACGTCGCCGGCGCGGAAGGTTTGCAGGGTCATGTTCTGGCTGAAGGTGTCTTTTTCATCCTGGCGCAGGGTCGAGAAAATGTTCGAGCTCTCCAGCAATGCCCGCGGCCGGGACACCACCGCGGGAGCGGCGCTTTCACTGGTAGATAGCAGGCTCACGCCGGACGCCTGCAAATGCCGGAACGCCAGGTCGAACAACTGGTTGCGCACCCCGCGCTTCTGGGACATCGAGGCGACGAACCCACTGATCTCGTATTCCGCCCCGCCACTGCCGGTGCTTTTCAGCGCCACGCAGGGCTCCGGGCTCGACAGCAACGCACGGCAGCCGACCATCGCCCGCTCCAGTGCGTCGATTACCGTTTGCGGCCGTGCGTGAGGGCTCACCTGGATGCTGATCGACAAGCCATGGACATCGCTGGGTCGGCTGAAATTGATGATCTTGGCCTTTGCCGCCAGCGAGTTGGGGATCACCGCCATGCTCCCTTGGGAGGTCTGCAGTCGTGTAGCCCGCCAATCGATGTCGGTGACCCGGCCTTCGGTGCCGTCGATGGAAATCCAGTCATCGACCTGATAGGGCTTTGTGGTATTGAGCACGATGCCGGAGAAAACATCGCTGAGGGTGCTCTGCAACGCCAGGCCGACGATGATTGCCATCGCGCCGGACGTCGCCAGCACGCCTTTGACCGGCAGGTCGAGCACATACGCCAACGCGGCGATGACCGCGACCAGGAAAATCACCGCACCGAGCAGGTCCTGCAATAGCCGCCCGGTATGGCCGACCCGTTGCATCATCACCGCACCGATCATCACCGTCAGGGTGCGCGCGGCGAACAACCACCAGCCGATTTGCAAGCCGGTCGCCGCGAGGTGCCGGGGCACGTCGTCGACCCACTGGGCTTTTTCCATGGGATTGAGGCCTTCGTTGAACAGCAGCACGCTGAACAACGAAAAGATCAGCAGCCGTACACCGATTTTCCAGTAGGTCCGGTCGGCGCTGACCAGCCGCCACAACACCAGATCGAGCACAAGCAGTGCCAGGGCACAGAGCAGCGGGTGGTCGGTGAACAGAGACAGCATCGGGACAGCTCCAGGAAGGCCATTGGCGAAGATTGGCACAGAATGAACACGCTGTAGAGGTCACCCCACGACAAATCCCAGGCACGCCCCAGCCCCCATGTGGGAGCGAGCTTGCTCGCGAAGAGGCCGGCCCCTTCAACATCCTTTTTCGCCTGAGATACCGCTATCGCGAGCAGGCTCGCTCCCACAATAGATCCCCGGCGAACACAAAATCAGGACCAACGCAAAACCATGTGGGAGCGAGCTTGCTCGCGAAGGCGGCCGTCCATTCAACATTGATGCAAGCTGAACCGACGCATTCGCGAGCAGGCTCGCTCCCACAATAGATCCCCGGCGAACACAAAGTCAGGACCAACGCAAAACCATGTGGGAGCGAGCTTGCTCGCGAAGGCGGCCGTCCATTCAACATTGATGCAAGCTGAACCGACGCATTCGCGAGCAAGCTCGCTCCCACAATAGATCCCCGGAGAACACAAAGTCAGGACCAACGCAAAACCATGTGGGAGCGAGCTTGCTCGCGAAGGCGGCGGCCCATTCACATCAATGCAAGCTGAACCGACGCATTCGCGAGCAGGCTCGCTCCCACAATAGATCCCCGGCGAACACAAAGTCAGGACCAACGCAAAACCATGTGGGAGCGAGCCTGCTCGCGAAGGCAGCGGCCCATTCACATCAATGCAAGCTGAACCGGCGCTTTCGCGAGCAGGCTCGCTCCCACAATAGATCCCCGGCGAACACAAAGTCAGGACCAACGCAAAACCATGTGGGAGCGAGCTTGCTCGCGAAGGCGGCCGTCCATTCAACATTGATGCAAGCTGAACCGACGCATTCGCGAGCAGGCTCGCTCCCACAATAGATCCCCGGCGAACACAAAGTCAGGACCAACGCAAAACCATGTGGGAGCGAGCTTGCTCGCGAAGGCGGCCGTCCATTCAAAATTGATGCAAGCTGAACCGGCGCATTCGCGAGCAGGCTCGCCCCCACAGGTGAGGTCTACAGGGCTATGCGACCACTTCAGCCCTGCATCCGGCCGAAGCGCCCGGAATGGAAATCCTCGAAGGCCTGGAGGATTTCCTGCTGGCTGTTCATCACGAACGGGCCATGGCCGACGATGGGTTCATCGATGGGCTCGCCACTGAGCAACAGGACCACCGCGTCATGATCGGCTTGCAGGCTCAATTGGTCGCCGGCCCGTTCGAACAGGGCCAGTTGCCCTTGCTCGACGCGTTCACGGCCGTTGACCTGGACGGTACCGCGCAGCACTACCAATGCGGTGTTGTAACCGTCATGCACGGCCACGGTCAGGTGCTTCCCGGCGTTCAGGCGGATATCCCAGACGTCGATCGGGGTAAAGGTTTTCGCCGGGCCTTGATGCCCTTCGAAGGACCCGGCAATCAGGCGCAAGCTACCGGCTCCGTCCTCCAGCGCGATCTGTGGAATGTCGCCCTTGAGAATGGTCTGGTAGCCGGCCGGCGCCATCTTGTCCTTGGCGGGCAAGTTGACCCACAGCTGGACCATTTCCATGAACCCGCCCTGCCGGGCGAAGGCTTCGGAGTGGAACTCTTCGTGAATGATGCCGGACGCCGCGGTCATCCATTGCACATCACCGGGGCCGATCTTGCCGCCGCTGCCAGTCGAATCGCGATGTTCCAGTTCGCCCTGGTAGACGATGGTCACGGTTTCGAAACCACGATGAGGGTGCTGGCCTACGCCGCGTCGCTCGGTGGTCGGTGCGAATTCGCTGGGGGCCGCATGATCGAGCAGCAGGAACGGGCTGACATGTTTGCCCAGATTATCGTAGGAAAACAGCGTGCGAACCGGAAAGCCGTCGCCGACCCAATGAGGCCGCGGACTGGTATAGACGCCGGTGATGTTTTTCATGCTGAGTCTCCAATCGGGTGTTGCCATCGATGGAACAGCTTAAAACCGCAACCCTTGATGCGCTAGACTGCAAAAATCGGCCGTAGCGTTCCACCAGGAGAACGATCATCGAAGACCTCAACACCCTGTACTACTTCACCCAAGTGGTCGAACACGGCGGCTTCGCCCCCGCTGGCCGGGCGCTGGACATGCCCAAGTCCAAGCTCAGCCGGCGTATCGCCCAGCTGGAGGAGCGCCTGGGCGTCAGGCTGATCCATCGCACCAGCCGGCATTGTTCGTTGACGGAAATCGGCCAGGCCTATTACCAGCGCTGCCTGGCCATGCGGGTCGAGGCTGAAAGTGCCGCCGAAGTGATCGAACGCAACCGCTCGGAACCCCAGGGGCTGGTGCGCATCAGTTGCCCGACGGCGCTGCTCAACAGCTGGGTCGGACCGATGCTGACCCGCTACATGGTCAAGTACCCGCGGGTGGAGCTGTTCATCGAGAGCACCAACCGCCGCGTCGACCTGCTCCACGAAGGGTTCGATATCGCGTTGCGGGTCCGTTTTCCCCCGTTGGAAAACACTGACATGGTCATGAAGGTGCTGAGCAACAGCACCCAGTGCCTGGTGGGGAGCCCGGTCTATCGTGAAGGCCTGTCGTCCCCCGCCTCGCCGGCGGACCTCAATGGCCTGCCGAGCGTCCACTGGGGTTCGGCGCAACGTGAATACCAATGGGAGCTGTTCGGCCCGGACGGCACCCGCGCGCTGATCCGCCACGCACCGCGCATGGTCACCGACGACCTGCTGGCCTTGCGTCATGCGGTGCTGGCGGGCATCGGCATCGCCCACCTGCCCACGGTCGTGGTACGCGAAGACCTGGCCGCCGGACGCCTGGTGGAACTGGTGCCGGGCTGGGCACCGAAATGCGGGATCGTCCATGCGATATTTGCCTCACGCCGTGGCTTGCTGCCCTCGGTGCGAACCCTGATCGACTTCCTCGCCGAGGAGTTCAGCCAGAGCGACATGGCCTAGCGCATGCGGCAAGGCGCTCCCCACGGTCCCTACAAGTGATTGCGCTTGGCGAAATCCGACAGGCCCACCAGGGTTTTCAAGCCAAGCTTTTCCAGCAGGCGGGTCTTGTAGGTGCTGACCGTCTTGGGGCTCAGGAACAAAGCTTCGGCGACGTCCTTGCCGCGCATGCCCATGGCCAGCATCCGCAGGATTGATAACTCGCGGATCGAGAGACTCTCCAGCGCCTGCTGTTCGGTGCGCTGCTGGAAATCCAGGCGGACGGACATCTGTGGGAAATAGGAATAACCGGACTTCAATGCATGAATGGCCTTGGTCAATTCCTTCAGGTCGCTTTTCTTGGTGACAAACCCTCGGGCCCCCGCCGAGATACAGCGATTGCAGAAATGCTGGGCATCCTGGGAGGTAAACACCAGCACCCCGCATGACGGGAACTCGGCCATGATCCAGCTCAACAGTTCAAGGCCGTCGAAACCGTTCATTACCAGGTCCAGGATTACCAGGTCGGGTATGCCTTCCTTGATCAAGGCCCTGGCTTGCGCCACGTTGCTGGCATCGCGGACCTGCGCAGCCCCTTCATTCTGGCAAATGAGCCGCAACGCTCCTCGAATGACAGGGTGGTCGTCCACGATCAACATGTCTTTCACGGCAACTCCCTGGGTAATTACAAACGACATTGGTGCCAGACGGCATCGAACTCTTGCACAAGCGGTGGGCAGGATTCACCTGTCAGATCTGACAGGTGCGACCAGTGGTCATTGGCCCGGCGACAACCACCTCGTCAAGAGCGCGCCCGCTCGCTGATACGCGCTCCCTCGACACGAGCCATCAGGCAGGCCAGTGCAACAGGATCGGGCAACGCGGCCTGGCTCAGTTGCACGTGAGACCGGCGCCCACCTACCTGCGGCGACACGCCAGCCTGCGGCGTGTTGTAGATCAACCCGTGAAGCACCTGGGGGTTGTCGACCAGGAAATCGGCTAACTCCACTCCGCCACTTGCCAGTCGGGCATTGGCGACGATCACGTCGAACGGCTCGCTGCCATACTCCACCAGCAGCAACAATTCCTCCATGTCGTTCACCGGCGCAATCCGGAAATAACCCCGCTGGTTGAACAGGCGCTCAAGCTTCATTCGATGAAAATGCTCTGAATCGGCGATCATGATACGTAATGCTTTGTTCGGCATGACGGGCATCCAATGGCAACGCGACGGGTAAGGCGGCCCATGAACGTCAGGAGGCGTCAGGCTAGAGAAAGCTTCCAAACGACGCTGTAGGAAAAATCTTAAAAACCGGGTAAATGGCGCCCATGGCGCCGTCCTGCGATCGATATCCCCTCATGTCGGCCAGCAACCACCTCAACCTGACCAGAGCGACGATGCACGCAGCCGCCCGGTCAAATGTTCGAGCGCCTGCTGCAAGTCGCCCACCGCATCGGCCAATGACGACGCATCCCGCTCCCGGCAAGCGTCTTCCAGGGCATCGCACGCGCTAACCAGACCTTGCGCCCTGACCATCCGCGCCCCGCCCTTGATCCGATGCGCCAGGTCGGCGAGTCCGGGCAGATCATGCCGGGCGGACAAGCGCAGCAACTGCGCGGTGTCTTCGGTATTGCAGGTGACCAGTTCGCTGATCAGGTTGTTCAGCGCCTCCGTATCGCCGCCGGTCAACTGCGCCAGGCCGTCCAGGTCAAAATCATCCGTGGGCGCCTCGGGCTCCGCTTCAGGAATCCCTGCGGCCGGTTCCGGCAAAACCTGCGCCAGGCGTGCGCCGAGGACTTCGAGACCGATGGGCTTGAACAGGCAGTCGTTCATTCCCGCGTCGATGCAACGCTTCTTTTCTTCTGGCTGGGCATTGGCGGTGAACCCCAGTATCAATATCGGCGACAGGCCTCGCGCGCGCTCCTCTTCACGAATGGCTCGGGTCAATGCGTAGCCATCCATCAGGGGCATGTTGCAGTCGGTAATGACCATGTCGAAGCGCCCGGCGCGCCACGCTTGCAGGCCTTGCACACCCTCCGCAGCCTCCTCCACCCGATGGCCCAGGTAACTCAGTTGCTGGCACAGCAACAGGCGATTGGCCGGATAGTCATCGACCACCAGAATGGCCAGCGCCCGCATCGGCAACGACGCCTTGCCTCCGGCAAGCGGAGCCTGGAGCAAGGCGTCGAGCAGCGGCAGATCCAGCCGGATCTCGACCTGCGTGCCCTCCCCCGGCAGGCTGCTCATCGTCAGGGTGCCGCCCATCATTTCGCACAAGGTCCGGCTGATGACCAACCCCAGCCCGGAACCGCCGCGGGTCGACTCGCGGTTGTCGCCAACCTGGGTGAACGGCTGGAACAGCCGCTGCTGGTCTTCAAAGGAAATCCCGCTGCCGGTGTCTTCCACTCGCAGGCAAACAGCGAGTCGCCGGTCTTCGCTGCCGGGGACGGCCTCGGCGATCAAGCGCACCTGGCCCTGATCGGTGAACTTGATCGCGTTGCTGAGCAGGTTCGACAGCACCTGCTTGAAGTGCAACGGATCAATCAGCACGTCGCGGTCGAGCTCATCGTCCAGCGCCAATTGCAGGCCAAGGTGTTTCTGCCGGGCCAGGCCTTCGAAGATCCGCGCCACCGACTCGACCAGTTCCCGCAGGTTGGCGCGCTCCGGCGCCAGCGACATCCGCCCGGACTCGATACGGGCAACATCGAGGATGTCGCCGATCAACGCCAGCAAGCCATGAGCGGCGCCCGAAGCGACCTCGATGGCCGCCCGATCGACAATGCCTTCTTCGGCCTTTTTCAGCGCCATTTCGAGCATGCCGATCACTGCGTTCATCGGCGTGCGGATCTCGTGGCTCATCGTCGCAAGGAACGTGGTCTTGGCCCGGTTGGCGTCATCCGAACCGTCCTTGGCAATGCGCAATTGTTCGAGCAGGTGCTGGCGTTCGCTGACGTCGATCCAGCCGCCGATCATGCCACTGACCGCGCCGTCGCTGCCGCGATACGGCAGCATCCATTGATAGATGGTCAGCACCTCACCGTTGGCCACGGTCAGGCGGCGGTCCTGGACCCGTGGCAAGCCCTCCTCCATGACCCTTAGATAGTCATGGTGGTAGAGCCGCGCTTCGACCGGATCCCCCGGCGCGCTTTCGAGCAGGGTCTTGCCGACAACGCTCTGCCGTTCGGCACCGAATACCTCCAGGTAGCCGCTGTTGCACAACACTAGCCGCGCCTCGCGATCACGGACATAGATCGGATGCGGCGTACCATCGATCAATACCCGCATGAATTCCAGTTGGTCGTTGAGGGCGACTTCGGCCTGCCGACGCTTGCGTATCAGATGGCGCAGATAGCCGATCCAGCCCAGCGCCAGGAGCAACAGCAGTGCAGCGATGGCGAAGCCTTGGAGAACGGTGGCGCGGTGGCGCAGCCAATAACTGTCTTCCACAACGATTTCCGTACGCCAGCGGTTGGTCAGTTCGTCCATTTCCTCAGGGGCAACGCTGAGCAGCGCCTTGTCCAGGATCGAATGCAACTGCGGCGCGTCCCGGCGGGTGCCCAAGGCGATCAGCGCCGGCTCGGTACCGACGGTGCAGGTGATCTGCAGCGTGTCGCGGTACTGACGGGAGATCATGTAGCTGGCACTGAGCAGCGGGCTGATCGCCGCGTCCACCGCGCCGGAAGCCACCATGGCCAGGGCATCGGCGACATTTTGCGCAGGCACCAGTTGCACCTGGGGGAACTGCTGCGTCAGGTAATCAAGCAGCACATTGCCGCGCACCAGCGCCAGGCGCTTGCCAGCCATCTGCTCCGGCGTGACGGGGGCCTGGGTATCCAGGGCGGCCACGAGCACGTAGGGATTGCTCAAATAAGGTCGGGTGGAACTCAGTTCATCGGCGTAGTCGGAACCCGGCGGGAACGCCGCCACGACGTCGGCCTCGCCGCCCTTGACCTGCGCGATCAGATCCTCAAGCGACTCACCGTGCTGGATATCGAATTTCAGCCCGGTGCGCAGGGTGATCTTCGCCAGCACATCGGCACTGATACCGCGAAAGTGCCCCTGCTGATCAATGAACGTCAGCGGCATGAAATGATCATTGATCACCACCCTGATCCGCGGATGCGAGTCCAGCCAGCGCTGCTCGTTGACACTGAAATGCAGGCGCTGATGGCCGGGCATGCTTGCGCCCCCGGCACTCCAGCGGCGCAGGATCGCCATGCGCTCGGTGCCGGGAATGGCTTGCAAGGCGCTGTTGATGATCCGCAGCAGGCGCGTGTTGTCACGCGCCAGGGCAAACGCGAACGGCTGCACTTCCAAGCGTGAAAAATCGGCCAACTGGACGTTATTCAGGTAGTTCTTGGTGATCAGGTAATGGGCACTGATCGAGTCCCCCAGATAGACGTCGGCCTGGCCGAAAGCCACGGCACCGATGGCGCTCAGGGTCGACGGGTACAGCTGCAGCGAAGCCTTGGGGTAAAAAGCCTTGACCGCCTCAGGGGGCAGATAGTGATAGAGCATCGCCACCCGCTTGCCCGCCAGGTCCGGCGCGAGCTTGCGATTGTCACCGGCACGGGTCACCAGGGTCGGCTGGTCATCGGCGTAGGCCTGGGACATCGCCAGTTCCGGGTCGCCAGCCTCGAAGCCATTGGCGCTGCCGAGCATGTCGATTGCACCGCCGCGCAGGGCCTGCAGCGCCTCGGCCCGCGACGGGTACCGGCGCACCTGCACATCGACCTGCAACAACTGACCGAGCAACCCGGCGTAATCGGCGGTCAGGCCTTCGTATTCATGGCCATTGCCGGTGATACCGAACGGCGCATAATCCGGCGCCGAGGCGCCCAGCAGCAACGAGCCCTTGCCGCGCAGCCAGGCCCGGTCGGCTGCGTCCAGTGACACCGAATAACCGCTCACGGTGGAACGCCCAAGCACCTGCAGCGACTCGGGCGCAGCGACGGTCTCCGGCGCCATGCTCAATAAACCCAGCCACAACGCCGCCAGGCTCATGCGTGAAAACACAATCATCGGATCAGAGGGTTTCGCCTGGCCTTGGCAGAGTTGGCGCGGAAGCGCCACCGAACCTGGGTGAAAATAAGGTTCTGCCTGCCAAAGCAAGGGAACAGCGAACCGTCAGCGTGCCTGTAGAAAAATACAGCAAGCGTGACTGGAGTGTAGGAAGTTTCTGAGGAATTTCCTGATGTGTTATCGATTAAATAACATCGCTCAGGCGCAGACGGTGATCCGTGGTATTGCGCCCAAGCGCAGCCCGGGATCGCCGCCTGCGGCACACCTTATGCCGTGGCCAGCAATTGTTCCCGTACCGATTGGCCCAGGCCGCGTTCCTTGCCGTGCTCATAGAGCGAGCCGGCGATTTCGTCGGCGCGCACCGGCAGGATCGACAGCAAGGTGTCGCTCAAACCATGGCTGGCCTGACAAAAGCCCTGCATGTAGATGGCGGCCTTGCAGCGCTCATCGGTGATCAGTTTGTAGTTGCGATCCACCTCGAAATCGCCGAGGTATTGCGCCAGCGGCTCCAGCAAGGTGCGGTGCATCTGGCGCTCGTAGCCGGTGGCGAGCACCACCGCGTCATAGCGCCGGTTTGTCAGCTCGCCGGTGGCGTTGTTGCGCATGGCCAACTCCACGCCATTCTCCGTGGCCGTGGCTTTTTCGATCGTGGTCAGGGTACGGAACGCATGGCGGGCGATGCCCGAGACTTTCTGGCGGTAGAAAATCCCGTAGATGCGTTCGATGAGATCGATGTCGACCACCGAATAATTGGTGTTGTGGTATTCATTGACCAGCCGCTCGCGCTCGCTGTGCGGTTGCTGGAACACCAGGTCGGTGAACTCCGGCGAAAACACTTCGTTGACGAACGGGCTGTCGTCGGCAGGCTTGAGGGCCGAGCCGCGCAGGATCATGTCGACCTGCGCCGATGGGAAGCTGTCGTTGAGGTCGATGAAGGCTTCGGCTGCGCTCTGGCCGCCGCCGATGATCGCGATTTTCATTGGCTGGCCGCTCACGCACGGTTGGGTTGCCATGCGCTCCAGATACTGCGAGTGATGGAACACCCGCGCATCTTCCCTGAACCCTTTGAACGCCTCGGGGATGCGCGGCGTGCCGCCAGCGCTGACCACCACCGAACGCGTGGTGCGCACACACTCCTCGCCCCGTCCGTTGCGGGAAATCACCCGTAGCGCTTCAACCTGCTGGTTGTGCAGCACCGGCTCGATGCGCAGCACCTCTTCGCCGTAGCGGCTCTGGCCGGCGAACTGCGCCGCCACCCAGCGCAGGTAGTCGTTGTACTCCATGCGACACGGGTAGAAAGTGCCGAGGTTGATGAAATCCACCAGGCGGCCATGGTGCTTGAGGTAATTGACGAACGAGTACGGGCTGGTCGGGTTGCGCAGCGTCACCAGATCCTTGAGGAAGGAAATCTGCAATTCGCTCTGGGTCACCAGTGTATTGCCGTGCCAGCGGTAGTCGGCCTGTTTGTCGAGGAACAACACATCCAGTTCGCCCTGGACCGGGCCACGTTCCTGAAGCGCGATGGCCAGCGCCAGGTTCGAAGGGCCGAAGCCGATGCCGATCAAATCGTGAACGGTGGGCGCTGCAATTGCCTGTGTCATGTCCAGTGTCCTCTGGAGAAGCCCCTTAACAGGGCGCGAAAGCCTGGGTGACTTGAGCGGCCCGCACTAGGCCGTCAGTCGTCTGTTGAGAGGAACGAGGACAATGAAGGAAAATTTACCACCGAGAATCAGCGAGGGTGAATCAGGACGCGTCCCACTGCCGTACGCGAATACGACAATGCTTCATGGCATTGACGATGTGTTTCTCCACCAGCGCCCTGGAAATACCCAGGCGCCCGGCGATCTGCGAGTGAGACAGCCCTTCGAGTTTGCGCAGCAGGAAGCTCTCGCGGCACAGCGGCGGCAACTCGGCCAGGGCCCGTTGCAGCATGTCCAGGCGCTGGCCGTGGTCCAGGCTGGTATGGGGCGATGGGGTGAAGAACCGTTCTTCGCTGTCGAGCACATCGAGGGATTCGACCTGGCGCAGGGTGTTGCGCCGATGCCCGTCGATCACCAGGTTCAGCGCGGTGCGATAAAGGAACGCCCGGGGCTGCTCGATGGGGGTTTCGCTGGCGCGCTCCAGGACCCGCACGTAGGCGTCATGCACCACATCTTCGGCCGCCTGGCGGTTGCCTAGCCTGGCGTTGAGGAAACACACCAGTTCGCGATAGTAGTTTTCCAACATGACTCCCGTGCGCAGCGACTGCGACAGCTATCCCTGTGCCACTCGGCATGCCTGAAAAAGGCATGGCAGGATAGTGGCAGGCTCAATCGCGTAATTTATAGTAATTCTCATATAGATTTAAAGCGTTGGTTTGTATCAAGGCCGATTCGTTCATCTGATTGGGCATTAAACCCGCCTTTGTGGCGAGGGAGCTTGCTCCCGCTGGGGCGCGAAGCGGCCCCAAAACCTGAGTGCACAATTTTTATCGGGTTGCCTGCCTTGGGCCTGCTGCGCAGACCAGCGGGAGCAAGCTCCCTCGCCACGGGGTTCAACTGTTACGCAGTATTTCCCCCGCTAAATTCCCGCCGGTAACGCTCGTTTACCAGAACAGCCCCCCGTCCCTGCTGCTCTTGCGACGGACCCGATATCACCGGCCGGAACCCTGCATGAAACGTCCCCGCCTCACCCGCCCCGCCTGGCTCCTGACTTTCGCCCTGCTACCGGCCGTGGCCTTCGCCGCGTGGCAAGCGGTTACGCCGGACCACGGCCCCGTCGCCACCGCGGCCGTCACCCGTGGCGATATCGAAAACAGCGTCACCGCCCTCGGCACCTTGCAACCGCGGCGTTATGTAGACGTCGGCGCCCAGGCCTCCGGGCAGATCCAGAAGATCCATGTCGAAGCCGGCGACGAGCTTCGCGAAGGTCAGTTGCTGGTGGAAATCGACCCGTCCACGCAGAAAGCCCGGCTCGACGCCGGACGTTTTTCCATCGAAAACCTCAAGGCCCAACTCCAGGAACAACGCGCCCAGCACGACCTGGCGCAACAGAAATTCCGCCGTCAACAACAGCTCAAGGCCGGCGGAGCTACTCGCGAAGAGGATGTGCAGACGGCGCAGGCCGAGGTGCGGGCGACCCAGGCGCGCATCGACATGTTCCAGGCGCAGATCCGCCAGGCCCAGGCCAATCTGCGCAGCGACGAGGCCGAATTGGGCTACACCCGGATCTATGCGCCGATGAACGGCACCGTAGTTGCCGTCGGCGCCCGGGAAGGCCAGACCCTCAACGCCCAGCAGCAAACCCCGCTGATCCTGCGCATCGCCCGGCTGTCACCGATGACGGTCTGGGCCGAAGTCTCGGAAGCCGACATCGGCCACGTCAAACCTGGCATGACCGCCTACTTCACCACCCTGGCCGGCGGCAACCGGCGCTGGAGCAGCACCGTGCGACAGATCCTGCCGGTGCCGCCGCGTCCGCTGGAAGCCAGCCAGGGCGGCAGCCCCTCCGGTGGCCGCAGCGGCAGCGAACGGGTGGTGCTGTACACCGTTCTGCTGGACGTGGACAACGCCGACCGCGCCCTGATGACAGACATGACCGCCCAGGTATTTTTCGTCGCTGCCCAGGCCAAGGACGTGTTGACCGTGCCCATCGCCGCGTTGCAGGACGCGAGCCAGGTGCGGGTGCTGGCCGACAATGGCGACATCCAGCCAAGGACCGTTCGCACCGGCGTCAGCGACCGCTTGCGCACGCAGATCCTCGACGGCCTGAGCGAAGGCGATCGTGTGCTGATCGGCCCGGCCAGCGGCAGCGGAGGCTGAATGAGTACGCCCCTGATCGAACTGCGGGACATTCGCAAGGCCTACGGCGGTGGCGACAGCCCACGGGTGGAAGTGCTGCGGGGTATCGACCTGTCGATTCACGCCGGGGAGTTCCTGGCGATCGTCGGGGCGTCCGGCTCCGGCAAATCGACGCTGATGAACATCCTCGGCTGCCTCGACCGTCCCACCAGCGGCGAGTACCGCTTTGCCGGTGAGAACGTCGCCCGACTGGGCAGCGACGAACTGGCCTGGCTGCGCCGGGAGGCGTTCGGGTTTGTGTTCCAGGGCTACCACCTGATCCCGTCCGGCACGGCCCAGGAAAACGTCGAGATGCCGGCCATCTATGCCGGCACCTCGGCCGCCGAGCGTCATGCCCGGGCCAGCGCCCTGCTCGAACGCCTGGGCCTGGCGAGCCGCACCGGCAATCGTCCCCACCAGCTGTCCGGCGGGCAGCAACAGCGAGTGTCGATTGCCCGGGCCTTGATGAACGGCGGCCACATCATCCTCGCCGACGAACCTACCGGCGCCCTCGACAGCCAGAGCGGCATCGAAGTCATGGCGCTGCTCGACGAACTGGCGAGCCAGGGCCACGTGGTGATCCTGATCACCCACGACCGCGAAGTGGCGACCCGGGCCAAACGCATCATCGAAATCCGCGATGGGCTGATCATCAGCGACAGCGCCACCACCACAGCCAGCGCACCACAAGCCAACCCCAAGGCGTTGCAGGCGGTGGATCTGCGCCGGCGCCTGAGCGCCGGCAGCGAGCACAACGGCGCCTGGAAAGGCGAACTGGTGGACGCCGTCCAGGCCGCTTGGCGTGTGATGTGGATCAACCGTTTTCGCACCGCCCTGACCTTGCTCGGCATCGTCATCGGCGTGGCCTCGGTGGTGGTGATGCTGGCGGTGGGCGAAGGCAGCAAGCGCCAGGTCATGGCCCAGATGGGCGCCTTCGGCTCCAACATCATCTACCTCAACGGCACCGCGCCCAACCCGCGCGCCGCCAAGGGCATCATCAGCGAACAGGACATCGCCGCCCTCGCCGCCCTGCCCGAAGTGCAACGCATCATGCCGGTCAACGGCAACAACGCCAACGTGCGTTTCGGCAACCTCGACCACACCAGCTACGTGGGCGGCAACGACACCAATTTCCCGACCATCTTCAACTGGCCGGTGGCCCAGGGCAGCTATTTCAGTGACGCCGATGAACGCAGCGCGGCGGCCGTGGCGGTGATCGGCCACAAGGTCCGGCAGAAGCTGCTCAAGGACGTCGCCGATCCCATCGGCCGTTACATCCTGATCGAAAACGTGCCGTTTCAGGTGGTCGGTGTACTCGCCGAAAAAGGCGCCAGCTCGGGGGATTCGGACGCCGACAACCGCATCGCCGTGCCCTACTCCGCCGCCAGCGTGCGTCTGTTCGGCAGCCGTCATCCTGAATACGTGGTGATCGCCGCTCGCGACGCGGCCAAGGTCAAGGAGGCCGAGCAGGCCGTTTCCCGTACCTTGCTGCGACTGCACAACGGCAAGCAGGATTTCGAGCTGACCAACAACGCCGCGATGATCCAGGCCGAGGCCCGCACCCAGGGCACGCTGTCGTTGATGCTCGGGGCCATTGCGGCAATCTCGCTGCTGGTGGGCGGCATCGGCGTGATGAACATCATGCTCATGACGGTGCGCGAGCGGACCCGGGAAATCGGCATCCGCATGGCCACCGGTGCCCGCCAGCGCGACATCCTGCGCCAGTTCCTGACCGAAGCGGTAATGCTCTCCGTAGTCGGTGGATTGGCCGGCATCGGCCTGGCCCTGCTGGTGGGCGGCGCGTTGCTGCTGGGCAAAATCGCCGTGGCGTTCGAATGGCTGGCGGTGTTCGGCGCCTTCGGTTGCGCGCTGGTCACCGGCGTCGTCTTCGGTTTCATGCCGGCCCGCAAGGCCGCTCGCCTCGACCCGGTCGCGGCCCTTACCAGTGAATGAACCCTTCTCTATGAAAGCGCACCTGACCCTCCTGGCCGCCAGCCTGCTGCTGGCGGCCTGCGGCACACCTTTGTCGACACCCGACAGCGGCATCGAGCCGCCCTCGGCCTGGCAAACTGTCGATACGCCCAGTGCTCATGTCGATAACCAACAATGGTGGAAGCAGTTCGGCAGCCCGCAACTTGATCGTTTGATCGAACAGGCGCGCCAAGGCAGCTTCGACCTCGCGGCCGCCATGGCCCGGGTTCGCCAGGCCCAGGCCAGCGCGGTGATCGCCGGCGCGCCGTTGCTGCCGGAAATCCGCGCCGGGCTCAACGGCAATCGCCAGGAGTTGCTGCGGGGCAAGGGCTACAGCCAGTTGGACGTGGATCGGAACAACCGCACCATCGACTACTACGATGCCCACCTCAGCGCCAGTTATGAAGTGGATTTCTGGGGCGGCAAACGGGCGGCGCGGGACAGTGCGCTGAGCGCGTTGTCGGCCAGCCGGTTTGACCGGGCGACCGTGGAGCTGACCCTGCTCAGCGCTGTCGCCAACAGCTACACCCAGGCCTTGTCGCTGCGCGAACAGCAGCGCATCGCCGAACTGAACCTGGCCAACGCGCAAAACGTGCTCGACCTGGTGCAGACCCGCTACGACGCCGGCAGCGCCACGGCGCTGGAACTGTCCCAGCAAAAAAGCCTGGTGGCGACGCAGCGGCGCCGATTGCCCCAGGTGCAACAACAGGCGCGGGAGGCGTTGATCACCCTGGCGGCGTTGCTGGGCCAGCCGGTGCAATCACTCAAGCTCGACGATGAAACCTTCGACGCCTTGCACTGGCCCGCCATCGACGCGGGCGTACCCAGTGACCTGCTGCGCCGGCGCCCCGACATCGCCGCCGCCGAAGCACGCCTCGCCGCCGCCCAGGCCGACATCAGCGTGGCCCGCGCCGCCCTGCTGCCCTCGGTCACCCTGGGCCTCAGCCTGGCCACCGGCGCCGACATTGCCGACCAGTTGCTGCGCAACAACGTCTACAACCTCAGCGCCGGCCTGGCCGCGCCAATCTTCAACAACGGTCGCCTGCGGGCCGAACGGGACAGGGCCACCGCGCGCCAGGAAGAACTGCTGGAAACCTACCGCGCCGCGATCATCAACGGTTTCGCCGACGTCGAAAAAGCCCTGAACGGCATCCAGGGCCTGGACCAGCAACGACAATGGCAGAGCGAAGAACTGCACCAGGCGCAAACCGCTTTCGACATCGCCCAGAGCCGCTACCAGGCCGGCGCCGAAGACTTGCTCACCGTACTCGAAACCCAACGCACGCTGTACGCCGCCCAGGACATGAACGTGCAATTGCGCCTGGCACGAGTGCAGGCGAGCGTGGCGTTGTACAAGGCGCTGGGTGGGGGTTGGCGGGTGATGTAAGTAAAGCCAAGTGAGATCGAGAACCGCGGCCAGCTATCCTGTCAGGAATTCACAGAGTCCGGATTAACGCCTCGGCGTGCTCACGAAATACAGCAAAAGCCTCATCGAAGCTTGGGCGGACGGAGCCAAAAATCAGCGGTATCAGCCTAGCGTCATACTGGCCACGAATCACCGCGTCCGAGTTTATTTGATTCAAGGCGCCCTGCATAACCTTCCCAGGGTCGGCGGCGAACGGAGGGAACTGCCGACCAAATTCAGCAGCATCGAACTCGACCAGCTTTTTGAAACCGTGGGCGGCTCGTTCGCTGACAGCAGGATCGCCAACGCTTATGCAATATACATCATAGATATGACGTACCAATGTATCGTCCCATGGCTGAATCATGGCCCCGCCTTGGTGTTGAGCATAACGTCGAAGAAATGAAATGACTTTTTCCGCGAGTGTTTCTTCAACCGCCACGCACGGAATGGTTCCCAGGTGTCCAGGCCTTGCGGCGAGTCTTTCCACCAGGTGTTCCAACGGTCGCCGAGTCACTTCAAATTGGGGAGTTCGTGCGGTCAGTTCGAGGCTCAGATAAGGCCGCAAACTGGCATCATGAGGATATCGGGGAGCATATTGCCAACGACTGGAGAAATATCGGTTTTCATTGCGGGCGATACGCGCGTCCATGGTTTCTTCGAAGCCAAGCTTAGCGAGGACCTGGCAGACCTCAGCCTTCAGTTGGCTGAGGTGTCGCTTTTGAGCCGAAGCACTGAACGTGTTCGACTCATCCCATACGATCTTCAAGTCAACGTCTTCTGACATGCGCTCGATCAATCGATAAGCCTTGGACAGGCTCGTCCCACCACAAAACACCAGTCGAATGCCTGGGAACTGCATTTCCATCAGGCGCTGCAAGGCATCTGTTACGTGGATGTCTTTTTCCAGGATGCTGGCGGTAAGAAAACCGACGTCAACCTCTGCCAGTACCGCGTCAATTAATTCGACCTGCTCAGGCGTGATGGTTTTCATAGACTACGTAACGCCCACCAAAACCGAGCTTGCGATTGATACGGCGTAAGCCTGTGTCAAAAACAATGCCGGCGGGTAGCTGCAAACTGTCGCTGGCATTGTATTCACGCAATGCGCGCCCTGCCGTGATCTTCACGCCAAGCTTTTGCAGAGCCAGGGGCGCCAGAACTTCAAGCGGACGTATCGGGATCGGCTTGCCGGTGAGGATACTGGTTTTAGCTTTTGCAAAGACACCAATGCCAAGTCTGACCAACACACCGCTAGCGACCAGATGACGCAATGCTCGAGATACTTGCGCGGGGCTGCCGAACTTGGAAAATTCAGAGCGCAGAAACACGTCATCCTTTCGCAAGGCGATTGATCTCCTGATACGCTCCTCGATAACCATGCCTCACCTCAAACAGCACCTAGGTACAAAAACAACATAACTATATGTTTTCTATAGGTTTTTTAATACGAACCGTGCTCATACTTGCTCAGTATAGATCAGCATCAGGAGTACATGCCAATTCATTCGGCTTTGGTTCTGTTTATCCGGCCATGTAAGCCGTCCGAGCGAGGCTACGTTGCCTTGCGTCATTGCCTACAACTACGCCAGAATCCGCCGGCTTGTGCGCCTGCCACTCTGTCGATAACTTGTACCTCGTCACTGCCCATCAGTGATCGGGTCTGCAAGCCCGGCGAAATACCAGGCGCATTGCCACAAGCCAATCGACATATCCGTGTCGCTCAATGGCGGCTGTGTGCGGGAGACCTTCGGGTCTGCCGGGTTCCTGGTTTCCCGGTCTTGCAGACCCGCGCATAGCTGCCACCCATCATCTGCAAGTGATGTTCTGGCAGCGCCTTGTTCATAATCAGGAGCTGCACAATGTTCAAAGCCACCCCCAATCCCCCCGAAGAATCCCCCAGCCCGTTATTCACCGTCGCAGCAGACGCCGACATCGAATGCCTGCTCGCCAACCTCAGCGAAACCCTCGCCTCGGCGAATGCGATGGCCAGCGACCTTGCCTTCGCCCTGGAAGGCTCGCGACGGCATTTGGCGTTGGGGATCCAGCAGATGATCGAGCTCGGCGAGCTCCTGGCAAACCGCGCCCTGGACATTGCCGCGCCGCGCTAGCACCTCAAGCCAAGTGAAACCCGTGGCGAGGGAGCTTGCTCCCTCGCCACAAGGTGTCGCGCAAAGGAAAAGTCAAACCGGCTTGGACTTCAGATTACGCGCGTACCACGGCCGTTGCGGCACGCGGCGCAACAGTCTGGAGAGTTTGTCGTCATCGCTGCCAAAGGTGATGCGCAGCGCCAGTTTCATGGTTTCCGGGTCCATTTCCACCGAGCGGCCGACCTGCAGCCCCGGCGTGGTGCTGCAGCCATGGGTGTCCGGGCCCAGCCAGGGGTCGGCGATTTCCACCCAGCGGCCCGGGGCGAACCAGGGCACGCCGTTGACTTGCAGCCGGCTGACTTCGCCCGGATGGAAACGCTCGTGGGCGCGGAACCAGTCTTCGAGGCGATCGTCGATCCAGCCGTGGAAGGCCCAGAACACCGGGCTCACGTGAGACGAAAACGGATCGCCCAGGAAATCGTTCTCCGGTTCGAACCAGCGCTGGGCGAAGTCCGCCTGATCACGGGCGAACGGCACCGGATGACCGTTGGACGGGTCCCTGGGCACCGAGGCCCAGCGCATGTGCAGCCAGTCATGCAGGCCCAGTTCTACCTCGGAACCGAACTGGCCCAAGGTCAGCTTCGACAGGTAGCGCGGGTCGCGATAGCGCGACTCCCAGACCTGGAAATTGCTGTGGTAGGTCTCGGCGGTCTTGATGTCGCTGACCCATTGAGCGTACTGCTCGTCGCCACGGGCCAGCCAGGTCGGCGGCAGTGCCGTGCCGTCGACGTTATCGAAATACCGGGCAAAGCCCAAGCGATCACGTTCCAGCTCCGGTTGCGGCAAGGGGAAACGCGGCCATGACGGTAACGACTGGAACGAACGCGCCGTGCCGAGCATGTGCCGATGCATGAAAAAGAAATCCACCCCCGAGCCGTTGCGATCCTTGCGCGGCCCACGGGCGTCACGCTCGTTGTCCCGTGGACCGGGCTGCCAGCCAAGGCCGCGCAGGGCATTGCGCTTGTCTTCGTCGAGGGTGTGCCATTTGTCCCGCGAGGCGTGCCAGAGCTGGTGAAACAGGCGGTGCTCGGGCGAGACCAGCCAGGCCAAGAGCTTCGGGCTCAGCGGTATGCGCTCCCTGGCTTCGGGAAAGCGCAGCTTGACGGCGATGAACTGATTGTCGAGTTCCGGCTCGGCCAGCGGGCGGTCCAGGCGCAACACCCGGCCACTGAGGGTGGCGGTGCCGGCATTGCCGAAACCGGCCCAGACTTCGTCCAGGGTCATGATGAACTCATAGTCCGGCGCGTCATGTTCGCTGCCGATCAGTCGCCAACTCAACTGCTTCGGGTCGCTGCCGGCCAGGTCGCCCAAGACCCGATAACGCGGTTCGCCCCCGGCACGCAGGCGTTCGGCGGTGTCCAGGCAGCCCACCAGGCCACGGCCCTTGTGGGCGATGTCGAGAAACACTTGCAGGCCGTCGCCGGGCAAACCGTCGAGACCGGCATCGCGACCGGCGAAACGGATCGTCCAGATACCCCGCAGCGTGTTGGCCCGGCGCTGGCCCGCCACATCCGCCACATCGAACGACGCCTCGCCGGGAGTAATGGTGGGGTCCGGCCGGGTCAGTTCACGGCGCCCGTAATACACCGCAGGCACGGCGGCCCCGGTCAGCGCCAGGCCTGCCATGAACCATCGTCGAGAAATCGTCATTGCCTTACCTGTGTTCGCCCTCGCACGGGCTTTATCCAAGCTAGGACGATGGCTGGGCGGACAAATTTATAGCGAGCTGCGAGGGCCTCATCGCGAGCAAGCTCGCTCCCACAATGGGTCTGGGTACATTCGCAGAAGATAGGTTGGTTTCACGGCCGCCTTCGCGAGCAGGCTCGCTCCCACAGGTGGATTGCATTTCAATGTGGGAGCGAGCCTGCTCGCGAAGAGGCCCTCGAAGGCGCCTAAATTTCGCCGCCGACCACTCGTTCCCCCCAGATAGCAAAGGCCCCCGCGCCTGTCCTTCCAAGGCGAACCAGACTGAGATCGGCAATGACCACACCACGTTCGAAAAAGGCTCTTTTCACCGGCGTATCCCTGGCCCTGGCGCTGGTCGTTGGTGGTGGGCTCGCGGCCTGGGACCATTGGTGGCGGGACAATCCCGGCTACCCGGTCAAGGTGATGAAAGAAGCCCGGGAGCTGCACGAACGCCTGTTGTCCTTCGACAGTCACATCACCGTGCCGCTGGATTTTGGCACCGCCGGCAATGAAGCGGACAAGGACGGCAACGGCCAATTCGACCTGGTGAAAGCCAATCGCGGTCACCTCTCCGGCGCAGCGCTGACCATATTCGGCTGGCCCGAACTGTGGAACGGCCCCAACGCGCCGCACAAGCCCACCGCCGGCTTCGTCGAGGAAGCGCGCAACCAGCAGGAAGTGCGCTACAAGATCATCACCGGCATGGTCCGGGATTTCCCCAACCAGGTCGCCATCGCCTACACCCCGGATGATTTTCGCCGCCTGCACGGCGAAGGCAAGTTCGCGATTTTCATCAGCATGCTCAATGCCTATCCCCTCGGCCACGACCTGAGCCTGCTGGACCTATGGACGGCGCGGGGCATGCGCATGTTCGGCTTCAGCTACATCGGCAACAACGACTGGGCCGATTCTTCGCGACCGCTGCCGTTCTTCAACGATTCGCCCGACGCCCTTGGCGGCCTCTCGGACATTGGCAAGCAAGCGGTGAAACGCCTGAACGACCTGGGCGTGATCATTGACGTATCGCAAATGTCGACCCTGGCCCTGGAGCAAGTCGCACAACTGAGCCGCACCCCGTTGGTGGCTTCTCACTCGGCGCCACGGGCCATGGTGGACATCCCGCGCAACCTCAGCGACAAGGAAATGCAACTGATCAAGGCCAGCGGCGGCGTGGTGCAGATTGTCGGTTTCTCCCAGTACCTGCGGCCGCTGACGCAAAAGACCCAGGACAAACTCAACGACCTGCGCGAGCGCTTCGACCTGCCGCCGCTGCCCAACCTGGCGATGGCGCTGACGCCCGGCGATCCGATCATCGCCGCGTGGCCGGAACAGCGATTCGGCGAATACGCCGGCCAGCTCTACGCCATTCTCGAAGAGGAACCCAAGGCCAGCCTCAAGGACCTGGGCGATGCCATCGACTACGCCGTGCGCAAGATCGGTATCGACCACGTCGGCATCAGCTCGGACTTCAACGAAGGCGGCGGCGTAAAGGGCTGGGAAGATGTCGGCGACATCCGCAACGTGACCGCCGAACTGCTGACGCGCGGCTACTCCGAAGCCGACATCGCCAAACTCTGGGGCGGCAACTTCCTGCGCGTCTGGGACCAGGTGCAGAAAGCCGCCCAGCCAGCGATTGCCGCGACGCAGAAGGCGGCCCAGCGATGAACGAACGCCGTACCTTTCTCAAGCAAGCCGGGATCCTGACGGCCGGCCTGCCGTTTGCCGCCAGCCTGCCGTCCATCGCCGCTGCAGATCCATTGTCGCCGCTGCCCCGGGACAAATGGGCGCAACTGCGCTCGTTGTTCAACCAGGACCCGGACTACCTGCATTTCTCCAATTTCCTCATCACCACGCACCCGCGTCCGGTGCGCGAGGCCATCGAACGCCACCGCGCCGCCCTCGATAAAAACCCGGGGTTGTTGATGGACTGGGACCTGGGCGTCACCGAAGAGCGCGAGGAAAACGTGCGGACCTGGGCCGGGCGCTACCTGCAAGCGACACCGAAACAGATCGCCCTGACCGGCAGCACCACCGAAGGCCTGGCGATGATCTATGGCGGCGTCCATGTACGGCCCGAACAGGAAATCCTCACCACCGACCATGAACACTATGCCACCCACACCATCCTCGACTTGCGCAAGCAACGGGACGGCACCCGGGTGCGCAAGATCAAGCTGTTCGAAAACGCCCGCGACGCCAGCGAGGCGCAAATCCTCGCGGCCATCGACCGCAACATCCGCCCCGAGACCCGCGTACTGGGCATGACCTGGGTGCACTCGGGCAGCGGCGTGAAGCTGCCGATCGGCAAGATCGGCGCCCTGGTGGACAAGCACAACCAGGGCCGCGGCGATGAGCAGCGGATCGTGTATGTGGTGGACGGCGTGCACGGTTTCGGTGTCGAGGACCTGAATTTCCCGCAGATGAATTGCGACTTCTTCATCGCCGGCACCCACAAATGGATGTTCGGCCCCCGGGGCACCGGCGTGGTGTGCAGCCGCAGCGAAGAAGTCAGGTACGTCACGCCGATCATCCCGACCTTCTCCGAGGCGACGGCGTTTTCGACCACCATGACCCCGGGCGGCTACCACGCCTTCGAGCATCGCTGGGCGGCGGACGAGGCCTTCAAGCTGCATCTGCAACTGGGCAAGGCCGAGGTGCAGGCGCGCATTCACGCGCTCAACAGCTACCTGAAGAAACAACTGCTGGCGCTGCCGCAGATCGAGCTGGTCACGCCGCCGAGCCCGGAGCTGTCGGCCGGCTTCACCTTCTTCCGGGTCAAGAATCGCGAAAGCGATGAGATCGCTGCCTACCTGATGCAAAACCGCGTCATCGCCGACGCCGTGCACCGCGATGCCGGGCCGGTGATCCGCACCGCGCCGGGGCTGCTCAACACCGAAGTGGAAATCGACCGCTTCATGGCGCTGTTGAGCAAAACACTCTGATGACTGATCGAGAGCAATCGATGAACCGATTTTTATTGAAGACGCTTCCGGCATTGGCCCTCACCGCCCTGCTGCCCTCCAATGCCCAGGCCTCGCAACCGGGCCAGGTATTTCGCGACTGCAAGGACTGCCCGGAAATGGTCGTGCTGCCCACCGGCACCTTCCAGATGGGCACGCCGGACAACGAGGTCGGCCGCGAGCCCGACGAAGGCCCGATGCACCCGGTGACGTTCGACAAGCCGGTGGCAATCAGCCGCTTCCAGGTGCTCAAAGGCGAGTGGTTCGCCTACCTGCGCGACAGCGGCTACGTGATGCCTGACGGCGACAAGCGCCCCGGCCGCGCGTGCCAGGCCGGCGTCCCGGATTACCAGGGCAGCGATCCGCGCAAGCAATACACCGACCGGCACCCGGCGGTGTGCATGGATTTCGCCGAGGCCAGCGCCTACGTGGCGTGGCTGTCGAAAAAAACCGGCAAGCCGTATCGGTTGGTCAGCGAGTCCCTGCGCGAATACGCAGCGCGCGGCGGCAGCGATGGCCCGTTTCCCTTCCCGTTCGATGAAGGCGAGGACTACAGCATCGCCCAGCACGCCAATACCTACGGCGCCGCCGATGGCTACAACTTCACCGCGCCGGCCGGCAGCTTCGCGCCCAATGCCTTCGGCGTATACGACATGCACGGCAACGTCTACGAATGGACCGCCGATTGCTTCAACGAAAACTACCTCAATGCTCCAGGCGACGGCAGCGCAGCGCTGACGGGCAACTGCAAAGTGCGGCGCATCCGTGGCAACGACTGGGGCGAAGCACCGATATTCTCCCGTTCGGGCAACCGCAACGCGGTGTTTTCCGATGCCCGCGGCGATTGGCTGGGGTTCCGGGTCGCCCGGGAGATGTAGATCAACCTGCCGGACACGCTTTTGTGGCGAGGGAGCTTGCTCCCGCTGGGCCGGTCCGACGCTTCGGGCGCAGCGGCCCCAAGATTTTGCGGTCGCTGCGCAACCGAGCGGGAGCAAGCTCCCTCGCCACAATAATGTGTGTCAGGCGGTTCCTCGTTAAATCCCCTTCCCCTCCAATCGTTCCATAGGTGGGCGCGCCCCAACCGGCGTGCCGCCGTCCTCCAGCCCATGCGGTGAATGCCCCCGATGGCCTTCGCCCTTTTTATCTAGCAGGGAACCTCCATGAGCCAACCACAACGCGGGGTGATCACTGAATTGTTCATCCTGCTCAAACCCTTCCGGCTGATTGTCGTAGGCTCCATCCTCTTGGGCATGCTCGGTGGCCTGAGCATCACCGCCCTGCTGGCGACCATCAACGACGCGCTGAACGCCGATGCCGGGCCCTCGTCACACATGCTCGGCACGTTCGCCGGGCTTTGCACGGCGGCGCTGCTGACCTCGATCCTGTCGGACATCGGCACCAACCATGTCGGCCAGAACATCATCGCCAGCCTGCGCAAATCCCTCGGCCAGAAAGTCCTGCTGGCACCGATCGAACAGATCGAGCGTTTTCGCAGTCATCGGCTCATCCCGATACTGACCCACGACGTCAACATGGTCAGCAACTTCGCTTTTTCCTTTGCGCCATTGGCCATTGCTTTCACCGTCACCCTCGGTTGCCTGGCCTACCTGGCCTACCTGTCATTGCCGATGTTTGCGCTGCTGCTGGTGGCATTGGTGATCGGCACGGTCATCCAGTACGTGGCGCGAGCCCGTGGCATTCGCGGTTTCGAAGCGGCCCGCGAGGCTGAAGACGCCCTGCAAAAGCACTACAGCGCGATCGCCGCCGGCGCCAAGGAATTGCGTATCCATCGGCCTCGTCGCCAACGCATGTTCAGCCAGCGCATCGAAGCCACCGCCGAGCAGATCTGCGATACCAACATCCGCTCGGTCAACACCTTCGTGGTCGCCAAGACCTTCGGCTCGATGCTGTTTTTTGTGGTCATCGGCCTGGTCCTGGCCCTCCAATCGCTGTGGCTGGGCATCGACAAGGCGGTGCTCAGCGGTTTTGTGCTGGTGCTGTTGTACATGAAAGGGCCGCTGGAATATCTGGTGATGACCTTGCCGGTGATCAGCCGCGCCAACATTGCATTCAAGCGCATTGCGGAATTGGCCGAGCAGTTCTCCTCGCCGGAGCCACACCTGCTGCTCAATGATAAGAGCGTGCCCAAGCCGACGATCCAACAGCTTGAATTGCGTGACGTGCACTACGCCTTCCCGGCGGTCGACGGCAGCCAGGCCTTCGCCCTCGGACCGGTCAACCTGTCCATCGCCCAGGGCGAGATCGTATTCATCGTCGGCGAGAACGGCGGGGGCAAGACCACGCTGATCAAATTGCTGCTGGGCCTCTATACGCCCCAGGGCGGTGAAATTCTGCTCGATGGCAAGCCGGTGCTGGCTGCGCAGCGTGACGATTATCGCCAGTTGTTCACCACGATTTTTGCCGACTACTACCTGTTCGATGAACTGGTGCAAGGCGACCAGCAAGTGCCGGGGACCGCCAATCGTTACCTGGAGCGCCTGGAGATTGCCCACAAGGTCAGCATTCGCGACGGTGTCTTCAGCACCACCGATCTCTCCACCGGCCAACGCAAGCGCCTGGCCCTGCTCAACGCCTGGCTGGAAGAACGCCCGGTACTGGTCTTCGACGAATGGGCCGCCGACCAGGACCCGGTGTTCCGGCGGATCTTCTACACCGAGCTGCTGCCGGAGCTGAAGGCCCTGGGCAAGACCATCATCGTCATTTCCCACGACGACCGTTACTTCGACATCGCCGATCAGCTGGTGCGGATGCAGGCCGGTCAGGTCGTCACTGAAAAGGTCCCGGCAGCCTTCGCCTGAGCCTGCCCGACGCAATGCTGTCTACCGCGAGAACACCATGAACGAATTGCTAGATGATGATCTGCTGGCGCTGCTGCTCGATGACGCCGCCGACGATCTGCACGCGCGGTCCAACCGCAGCCGGCTGGACCGCGCGCCCTTGTCTTTCGCCCAGCAACGCTTGTGGCTGGAACAACAGCGCGACCCGACCCGGTCGGCCTACAACCTGCCACGTGCCCTGCGCCTGACGGGCGAGCTGAATGCCGATGCCCTGGAGCAAGCGCTGAATCGGGTCATCGACCGGCACGATATCCTCCGCACCGCGTTCATCGAAATCGACGGCGCCGCGACCCAGGTGGTTGAGCGCAACGCCTGCCTGGTCCTGCATCGCGAAGACCTTGCCGGGCTCGACCAGCCGACGCTTTCGCAGCGCATCGAGCAACACGCCCGGCAACCGTTCGATCTCACCCAGGCGCCGCTGATGCGGGCCACACTGCTCAGGCTGAGCCCTGCGGAACATGTGCTGTTGCTGAATATGCATCACATCGTGTCCGATGCCTGGTCCAACACGGTCCTCATGCAGGACATGACCCAGGCCTATGCCCAGGGCTTGCTGGGCGATCCGTCACCGCTGCCACCGTTGCCCACGCAATACGCCGACTACGCGACGTGGCAACGCGGCGAGTACTTGCAGAGCCTGGCCTGCCGGCGCGGCGGCGAATACTGGAGCGAGTACCTGGGCCACGACCTGCCCACACTGGAACTGCCACAGGACTTTGCGCGCACCGCGAGCCAGACACACATGGCCGGCCGTGTGCAGGTGGCGCTGGCCCCGGCGATGGTCCAGGCGCTCGACACGTTCTGCCAACGCCAGGGGCTGACGCCGTTCGTGGTAGCGCTGGGTGCCTGGCAATTGCTGCTGGCCCGCTACAGCCGCCAGAACGACTTCACCGTCGGCGTTCCCAACGCCAACCGCAACAACCATGAAAGCCAGGACCTGGTAGGTTTTTTTGTCAGTAGCCAGGTGTACCGGGCGCGGATCGACTCGACCCGCAGCGCGCTGGATTTTCTCCGCGATCTGCGCGTGCAGTCCCTCGCCGCGCTGGAGCATGCCGATTACCCGCTGGAATTGATCCTCGATCAATTGGGCGCCAACCCGCTGTTTCAGGTCCTGTTCAACTGGCGCACCGGATCACAGGCGGCGTCGCTGCCAAGTCCGGAGCAATTTATGCTGGAGTTTCTCGACACCGGCGAAAACCAGGCCAAGTTCGACGTGTCGCTGGATGTCGACTATTCACAACAGCAGACCGTGGCGACCTTCGAATACAGCCGTGACCTGTACCGCACACAAACCATCGAGCGCATGGCCGAGCATTGGCAGAACCTGCTGCGCGGCCTGATCGAAACGCCCGGCTGCGCCCTCGGCGAGCTTCCATTGTTGAGCGCCGATGAACAGCGGCTGACCCTGAACGACTGGAACCGCCGGCCGACCCGGTTGCGCCAGGAAGAGTGCCTGCACCAGGTGATCGAAACCCACGCCGCCAACACCGCAGAGGCGATAGCCCTGACGTTCGAAGGGCAGCACATGAGCTATGCCGAGCTCAATCGACACGCCAACCAATTGGCCCATCGCTTGATCGAACAAGGCGTCGGGCCCGACGTACTGGTCGGCATCGCCGTCGAACGCACGCCACGGATGATCATCGGCCTGCTGGCGATTCTCAAGGCCGGCGGCGCCTACGTACCGCTGGACCCGACCTACCCGGCTGATCGCCTGGCCTACATGATCGAGGACAGCGGCGTCAGGCAGATCCTGACCGAGGCCCACCTGCTTGATTCGCTGGCGCTGCCCGCCGGCGTCGACTGCCTGTTACTGGATTCGGTCGATGCCGTCAGCACCTGTCCCGAACACAATCCGCACGTGCCGATAAATCCGGACAACCTGGCCTACGTGATCTACACCTCCGGCTCCACCGGCAAACCCAAAGGCGCACTGCTCGCGCACCACAACGTCAGCCGATTGTTCCAGGCCACCGACCATTGGTTCGGTTTCGACCAGCAGGACGTGTGGTGCCTGTTTCACTCCTACGCCTTCGATTTTTCCGTGTGGGAGATCTTCGGTGCCCTGCTGCATGGCGGTCGACTGGTCATCGTGCCCCACGCCGTAAGCCGTTCGCCCGAGGATTTCTACGCCCTCCTCTGCCAGGAAAAGGTCACGGTGCTCAACCAGACCCCATCGGCATTCAAGTCATTGCTGCAGGTGGCCTGCGAGGCTCAACAGACGCTCGTCCACCGCTTGCGACAAGTGATTTTCGGCGGTGAAGCGATTGATGTGCAGAGCCTGCGCCCCTGGTTCGAACGTTTCGGCGACCAGACACCACAATTGATCAACATGTACGGCATCACCGAAACCACGGTGCATGTCACCTGGCGGCCGCTGTCGTTGCAGGATTTGCATGGCGAGGCCGCCAGCCCCATCGGCGAGCCCATCGTCGATCTGTCCTGGTATTTGCTCGATGCGCACCTGAATCCGGTGCCCAAGGGTTGCATCGGCGAGCTGTATGTCGGTCGCGCGGGCCTGGCCCGCGGTTACCACCAGCGCGCCGACCTGACCGCCAGCCGTTTCATTCCAGACCCGTTCGACCCACTGCCGGGCGGACGCCTGTACCGCACCGGGGACCTGGCCCGCTACCTCTGCGACGGCAGCATCGAATACGTCGGACGCGTCGATCACCAGGTCAAGATCCGCGGCTTCCGCATCGAGTTGGGCGAGATCCAGGCCCGCCTGAAAATGCTCTCGGCGGTCCGCGATTGCGTGGTGTTGGCCCATGAAGGCCCAGGCGGCCTGCAATTGATCGCCTACGTCATCCCGACGCAACCGGCCTCGGCCGAGTTGCGCGAAGGCCTGCTGACTGCGCTGAAAACGCAGATGCCGGACTACATGGTGCCCAGCCATCTGTTATTCATCGATCACCTACCGCTCAATGCCAACGGCAAGCTCGATCGCAAGGCCTTGCCGGAACCGGACGCCGACCTCCGGCATTCGACCTACGTGGCGCCCCGCACACAGTTGGAACAGGCCCTGGTGCAACTCTGGCAACAGTCGCTGAAGGTCGAGCGCGTGGGTATCAGCGACAGTTTCTTTGAGCTGGGTGGGCATTCGATCCTGGCGATCGAGCTCATCGCCAACCTCAAGGCACGCCTGAACCACACGGTGCGCCTGCAAGAACTGCTGGCCAACCCGAGCATCGCCGAACTGGCCCGGTTCATCTCGCAAAAACACCGCGAGCAGACGCAGTGCCTCGTCGCCCTGAACAACGCGCCCGCCAGCGCACCGCAGCTGTTCTGCCTGCACCCCAGCGGGGGCATCGTCTTCTGCTACCAGCCACTGGCGCGCAAACTGCAAAATCGCGCACGCACCTTCGGCGTCATGCACCGCGGCTTCAGCGAACCCCATGCGGGTCCCGAGGCCTGGCACCAGATGATTGCCGACTACAGCCAGGAAATCGTCTCGGCTCAGCCAGAGGGTCCGTATTACCTGATGGGATGGTCCCTGGGCGGGGCGATTGCCCTGGACATCGCGGCAACCCTGGAAAGCCAGGGTCACACGGTGGGTTTCCTGGGGCTGGTGGACAGTACGATTCCCGAGCACCTGTATCCCGCGACGTTGCCGCGTCATCGAGAACTGCTTGCGGAGGAGAAAACCGACCCGGCCTCGCAGGATCTGCATGAGGCAATCGAGTACTTCGATCTGCTGTTCCCTGCTCTTACGGAACGCACCGCGGCCTTTCGACGGGAACACCCTGACAGCTCGGTCAAGGCCTTCCACGAGTGGGCCGCCGGCCAGATCGAGCCTGAGCGAGGCGACTTGCTGTCGGTCGTGCAGAGCGTCAAGGAAGAGGTCATGAATGCCCAGGCGTTTTCGGTGCATGACCGGTTGCTGGAGGCCTTTGAAGGGTTCACTTTCAAGCCGGTACGGGTACGTCCCAGCTGCTGGTGGACCGAGGCGGAGAAAACACCGCAAGAGCTGGCGTTTTGCGAGGCGTTGGTCAGGGAACATAGCTTGACTGGCGAGTTGCAGTGCTCGGTGCATTCTCCGTTGCGCCATCGGGGCATGATCTTTGATGAGGGGTTGCTTGATTCGTTGGTTGAGGTGTTACTGACGAGCGTGGCGCAAGGGATATAACTCGGCAGTTAAGTGACGTGTCCAGCCCACATGGGTTATGTGGTGTCGCTGGGTTTTATATTCATGGAGATCCACTGTGGGAGCGAGCCTGCTCGCGAAGGCGGTGGCACAGTCGAGGAAGATGTCGAATGGACCGGCCTCTTCGCGAGCAAGCTCGCTCCCACATGGGATCTGTGGTGTCGCTGGGTTTTATATTCATGGAGATCCACTGTGGGAGCGAGCCTGCTCGCGAAGGCGGTGGCACAGTCGAAGAAGATGTCGAATGGACCGGCCTCTTCGCGAGCAAGCTCGCTCCCACATGGGATCTGTGGTGTCGCTGGTTTTTTTATTCACTGGAGATCCAATGTGGGAGCGAGCCTGCTCGCGAAGGCGGTGGCACAGTCGAGGAAGATGTCGAATGGACCGGCCTCTTCCCGAGCAAGCTCGCTCCCACATGGGATCTGTGGTGTCGCTGGGTTTTATATTCATGGAGATCCAGTGTGGGAGCGAGCCTGCTCGCGAAGGCGGTGGCACAGTCGAAGAAGATGTCGAATGGACCGGCCTCTTCGCGAGCAAGCTCGCTCCCACATGGGATCTGTGGTGTCGCTGGGTTTTATATTCATGGAGATCCAGTGTGGGAGCGAGCCTGCTCGCGAAGGCGGTGGCACAGTCGAGGAAGATGTCGAATGGACCGGCCTCTTCGCGAGCAAGCTCGCTCCCACATGGGATCTGTGGTGTCGCTGGGTTTTGTATTCGCTGGAGATCCAGTGTGGGAGCGAGCCTGCTCGCGAAGGCGGTGGCACAGTCGAAGAAGATGTCGAATGGACCGGCCTCTTCGCGAGCAAGCTCGCTCCCACATGGGATCTGTGGTGTCGCTGGGTTTTATATTCACTGGAGATCCTGTGGGAGCGAGCCTGCTCGCGAAGGCGGTGGCACAGTCGAAGAAGATGTCGGATGGACCGGCCTCTTCGCGAGCAAGCTCGCTCCCACATGGGATCTGTGGTGTCGCTGGGTTTTATATTCACTGGAGATCCACCGTGGGAGCGAGCCTGCTCGCGAAGGCGGCGGCACAGTCGAGGAAGATGTCGAATGGACCGGCCTCTTCGCGAGCAAGCTCGCTCCCACATGGGATCTGTGGTGTCGCTGGGTTTTTTATTCGCTGGAGATCCAGTGTGGGAGCGAGCCTGCTCGCGAAGGCGGTGGCACAGTCGAAGAAGATGTCGAATGGACCGGCCTCTTCGCGAGCAAGCTCGCTCCCACATTGGATCTGTGGTGTCGCTGGTTTTTTTATTCGCTGGAGATCCAATGTGGGAGCGAGCCTGCTCGCGAAGGCGCTGGCACAGTCGAGGAAGATGTCGAATGGACCGGCCTCTTCGCGAGCAAGCTCGCTCCCACATGGGATCTGTGGTGTCGCTGGGTTTTGTATTCGCTGGAGATCCACTGTGGGAGCGAGCCTGCTCGCGAAGGCGGTGGCACAGTCGAGGAAGATGTCGAATGGACCGGCCTCTTCGCGAGCAAGCTCGCTCCCACATGGGTTATGTGGTGTCGCTGGGTTTTATATTCACTGGAGATCCACTGTGGGAGCGAGCCTGCTCGCGAAGGCGGTGGCACAGTCGAGGAAGATGTCGAATGGACCGGCCTCTTCGCGAGCAAGCTCGCTCCCACATGGGTTATGTGGTGTCGCTGGGTTTTATATTCACTGGAGATCCACTGTGGGAGCGAGCCTGCTCGCGAAGGCGGTGGCACAGTCGAGGAAGATGTCGAATGGACCGGCCTCTTCGCGAGCAAGCTCGCTCCCACATGGGATCTGTGGTGTCGCTGGTTTTTTTATTCGCTGGAGATCCAATGTGGGAGCGAGCTTGCTCGCGAAGGCGGTGGGTCATCTTGCATCGACGGCGAATGTGCCCAGGCCTCCAATTCCACAAGCAAATAGCCGTTGTCCCGAGGAAAAGAAAACCCCATAAAAACCGACCCGCGAAAGGCGGGTCGGTTTTTTGTTGCCGCCGAAAATCAAAACTGCGGCGTGTACTTCACGGTAAACATCAGATTCCTCGGATCACCGAAGTTGTTGTTACCGTTGATCTGGTTGTAAGCCGGCGTGATATACGTCTTGTCAAACAGGTTGTTGGCATTGACCGCCAACCCGATCTCCGGCGTCAACTGATAGCCGACACGGGCATTCCACACGGTGTAACCCGGAACGTCATAGTTGAGGTCGAAGACCTGCGTATGGCTTTGAGTGGTGAAGCCCAGGCCGGCATTGACACGGTTCCAGTCACCGGTGAACTGGTAGTTGCCCCACACCCGGAGCATGTGTTTCGGCGTCCAGGTACTGAAGACACTGCCTTCGTTGGTCGGGTCTTCCAGGTACTTGGTGGTGTTGTAGGTGTAGCCCGCGAACAGCTGCAGGTTGTCTATCACTTCACCGCTGATTTCGGCCTCGATGCCCTGGCTACGCACCTTGCCCGAGGCTGTCGAGCAACCGAAGCCACCACACCCCGAACCGCCGTCGTTGACGGCACGGTTTTCATGGTCGTAGCGGAAGACAGCCAGGGAAGTATTGACCCGACCGTCCATCAATTCACCTTTAAGACCCACTTCATAGTTGGTGCCGATGACGGGCTTGAGCACGGAACCGTTGGCATCAACGTTGGTCTGCGGCTGGAACACGTCGGTGTAACTGGCGTACACCGCCCACTCACGACTCAAATCGTAGACGATACCGGCGTATGGCGTGACCTCCCCCGTCTCACTTCCAGTGCTCGGCGCGTTGGGGGTAATACCGGTTGCCCGTTCCGTTTTCGACTTGTAGCTGAAGTCATACCAGCTGACCCGGGAGCCGAGGATCAGCGTCAGGTCGTCCACCGGCTTGACGCGCCAGGTACCGTATATGCCTTTCTGGCGGATGTCGTACTTGCTCAGTGTGCCCATGCCACCCGGGCTGTTGATCAGGCCCTCATAGCTGATGTCCGGACGGTTGTTGTCGAGGTCGAAGATATTGTCGGTGCTGCTGTTGAAGGTCCGGGCGTATTTGTCGTCCGTCTCCAGCTGGGAGTAGTTGCCGCCGAGCATGACCTCCTGCTCCATCGACAGGGCTTCGAACTTGCCGACCAGGTTCATGTCCAGACCCACCTTGGTGGACTGGAAGTCAGTCACGAAGTCGGCATATTGCACACGGCTGCCATCCGGTAGCAGGCCGCCAGGACTTTGCGTGCGCTGGTTTTTTGCCTGGTTGTCTTCGGTCATCTGCACGGCACCGACCTTGAACGCCCAATCCTCGTTGAAGCGATGCTCCAGGTCGGCGTACAGCGTGGTGACGTCGATATCGGAACGGTTCCAGCGCGCGCCGGTGTAGGTCGAGCGCGACACGTCCGGCATCGAGCCATCGGCGTAGCGTGGCAGGCCGCGAATGTTGCCGCGCGACTCGCCATTGGATTGGCTGGCCGCGAAGCCCAGAGTGGTGTCTTCGCTCAGGTCGATGTCCAGCGAGCCGTAGAGCGAGTGGGTCTTGTTCCAGGCATGATCGACGAAGGAATTGCTCTGGTCTTCGTCGGCGACGATACGACCGCGGATGTTGCCGGCCTCGTTCAGCGGGCCGCCGGCGTCCAGTTGCAGGCCGTAGTGGTCCCAGGAGCCGGCCTTGCCGGTCAGGGTCACGGTCGGGGCGCTCTGGCCACGCTTGCGCACCAGGTTGACGGCGCCGCCGGGGCTGCCGGTGCCTTGCAGCAGGCCGGAGGCGCCACGGAGAATTTCCAGACGGTCGAAGAAGATCAGGTCCTGGGTCGCCCAGTTGCCCAGCGAGTAGGTGTTACGCGGGATCGGCACACCGTCGTACTGCCAGTCGTCGATCTGAAAACCGCGCGACGAGAGGATCATGCCCTGGCCGACGCCCTGCAGGCCAACGACGCCGGTGGTCTGGTTGACGGCGTCCTTGAGGCTGACCAGGTTCTGGTCATCCATCTGCTTGCGCGTCATCACCGTGATCGACTGCGGAATCTCCTTCAGGGTATGAGTGCCCTTGCCGATGGTCACGGCATTACTGGTGTACGAGTTGCTGCCTTCGGTGGTGGCCTCCGGCTGCCGCGCGTTGATGGTGGTCGCGCCCAGTTCCAGGCCTGCGCCGGAGCCCTTTACCAGCATCAGGGTATTGCCCTCGAGGCTGTGGCGCACGCCGGTGCCCTTGAGCAATTCGGCGATGGCCGCTTGCGGGCTCATCTTGCCGCTGACGCGATTGCTTTTCAGGCCGGCCAGTTCGTCGGCGTTATAGATCACTTGTTGGTTGGTCTGCTCGCCGAACGCTTTTATTGCCTGCGGCAGCGGTTGCGCAGGGATGTTGATGCTGACGTTTTCAGCCATCACCTGGGCGCTCAATGGCAACACGCAGACCAGACCCAGGCCCGTCAACACCCGGCGCGAAAGCAGGCCGCGGGACATGACCAGTGCCTTGAACAGCGGTTTCAACTCATGAATTGCCGACATCGTGCTCTCTATTATTGGTAGAAGTGAAAAGTCCATGGGGGCCGAAGGGCCTGCCGCTCGCCAGCACGGTGTACCGCTGACCGACCCCTCCCCGGGTACGGTCATCCGACTGGACGACAGCTAAATTTTTCCTGGACACAACCGGCGCCTGGGCAGCCCTGCCCGAGCCGATTTGCCCGCATACCTTAGTAAGACGCAGCACCTGGGAAAAACCGGAATGAGTTTATTTATCATTCGCGCAAAAGCTCAAAAAAAAAGCCGATGCGAACGGGCATCGGCCTCTTGTTGATTGAAGCGATCGTTCCTACGCGGAGCGTGGGAACGGTCTCCCTTTCAGCGGCCTTGCGCGGCCTTGGCGGCTTGCAGCTGTTGAGCCTGTTCGGTCAGCCGGGCCTTTTCCTCGGGGCTCAGCGCTTCCATGCGCAAACGCACCTGAGCGATTTTTTCCAGTTGCCCCGGACTGCCCTCCACCGCTCGCAAGGCCATGGCCAGGGACGCCACGGTCGGATGATCGAAGACCAGCCCAGGATGGATGTCGCACTGCAACAACTTGCGAATGCCGGCCACCAGCTTGATCACCAGCAGCGAATGGCCGCCGGCGGCGAAGAAGTCGCGCTCGATGCCCAATCGTTCAAGCCCAAGCAATTGCGCCATGCGCGCGGCCAGCAGTTGCTCCAGCGCATCGCGGGGCGCGGCATCCTCTTCATCGCTGATCACGACCGCCAACTGCTGCAACGCCTTGCGATCGATCTTGCCGTTGGCCAGCCGCGGGAAACGTTCGATCAGTTGCAGCTGCTGCGGCACCATCACGCCGGGCAGGCGCGCGCTCAATTCGGCGCGCACGGCGTCGAGCACGCCCGAAGACAGGCCTTGCCGAGGCACGACAAATGCCAACAAGCCCTGCTCGCCGGGCAATACCAGCGCTTCGGCCACCTGCGATACACGTAGTAGCTCGGCCTCGATTTCCGCCAGTTCGATGCGGAACCCGCGCACCTTGACCTGTTGATCGCGGCGACCGTGCAACTGGATCCCGCCGTCCGGGCGATAACGCGCCAGGTCGCCGGTGCGGTACAGGCGCTGCGCCGGGTCGAACGGGCTCGGGATGAACGTCTGCTTGTCCGCCTCGGCATTCACATAGCCCCGGCACAACTGCGCACCGCCCAGGTACACCTCGCCCAGCACACCCACCGGCGCCAGGCGCCTGTCAGCGTCCAGCACGTAGACCTGGTTATTGCCCAGCACCTGGGTCAGTGCCGAACAATCATCGGCAGCGCCATCCAGCGCCAACCTATGGATCATCACTCCGACCGTGGCTTCGGTCGGCCCATAGTGGTTGAACACCCGGCAATCGCTGCGCAACCGGGCGATACGCTCGACCAGCGTTGGCGCAATCGGCTCGCCGCCAAGTACCAGGACGTGCGGCAGCGTCGCCTGCTCACTGTCGAGCAACGCCGCGAGGTGCGACGGCACGATTTTCAGGCAGTCGATCTGTTGTTCTCGCAGGAACCCGGCAAAGAGCGCTCCGTCCTGCATCTGTTCATCACTGGCCACATGCAAGGTCGCGCCATTGAACAACGCGCCAAACAGCGCCGTATTGCCCAGGTCCGCCGCCACGGTAGAGCTCAAAGCGACGTGTTTGCACCGGCTCAGCCCCAACGCCTGGCTGGCCTGGGCGGTGTAGTTGAGCAATTGCCGATGCTCGATCACCACGCCCTTGGGCACGCCGGTGGAACCTGAGGTGAACAGCACATAGGCAATGTCATTGCCCTTGGTCGTGAGGGCCGGCAACGGCGTGTTTGAAGAACGATCAAGCTCGGCGATCGCCAGCGCCTTGAACGGCTGCGCCTGCCAGGCAGGCAAATGTGTTGCATCGGTGAGCAACACAGCGGCACCGGCCTGCTCCAGCATCAACGCCTGACGGGCCTGGGGCCACTGGATATCCAGCGGCAGATAAGCCGCGCCGATGCGCCAGCTCGCCAGCATCGCGATCACCAGTTCCGCCGAGCGCGGCAAGGCCAGGGCGACAATCGACCCTTCGCCCAGGCCTTGGTCCATGAGGCCCTGCGCGACGCGCTCGACCTGATCTTTCAGCTGACCGTAGCTCAGCGATTGACCAGCCTCGCTCAGGGCGATGGCGTCCGGCGTCTGCAGCGCCAGCTCGGCGATGCGCTGCGGCAGGTAGCGGTTATCCACCAATGCCTGCATCGCCGGGTTGATCGCCCGCAAACGCTGCTCCTCGGTGTCGCCGAGCAAGTTGAGCTGCGCCAGTGGCGTGTGCGCAGCCACGAGGATCGAGGCCAGCAGCACCTCGTATTGTTCGAGCACGCTGCGGACCGCGGCTTGCGAATAACCCGAGCGGGCGTAGCAGAGGTCGGCCGCAACCAGTTGTTGGGTGTCGTCCAGTTGAATCCGCAGCAGCCATTCGAACGCATCCCGCCCAGGCAAGGGCTCAGTCGCCCACGTCAGGCCAGCGCTGCTGCGAACAGGATTTGCCGGGGCAATCGCGAAGCCATAGGCCGGATACGCCGCCTCCGACGCCAGTTCCGGCGTCCAGTATTCCTGCCAGGTGCGATGGGCTTCGAGACGCGTCGCGAGTTCCGCCAGCCACTCGCTGAACGGCGCGTCGGCGGGCAATGGAACGCAAAGCGGCAGGTTCTTTTCGAACACACCGAAGGCATTGGCGAAGTAGTCATAGTCGCCACGGCTGTCGTGGCGAACGCCGACCAGCGCCTGCTCAAGGCCACCCAGGCGTCCCAGCAGCACCCACCATGCGCCTTGCAGCAACGTCGCCAGCGGTTGGCCGAGCTGCTCGGCCAACCGTTGCAAGGCATCGCGTCGGGCCGGCTCGAAGATCAGCGAAATCTGCGCATCGGCTGTTCCACCACCAGCACGACGCGCAGCCAGCCACGGCGTGTCGATCGCCGTCTGCAGGCCGTGCAAATGCTGCTGCCAGTAATTTCTTGCAGTGCCGGCATCTTCATCCAGCACCACTTCGCTGCGCCACTCCAGGTATTGGGCAAACTCACCGGGCGCTTCTTCCTCCGCCCCATCGCCGGCGTAAGCCTGCCGTAGCTGTTCAAGCAGCAGGTTCATCGACGGCGCATCAGCGCTGTGGCGGGCGACGCCCAGCAGCAATTGCCATTGCCGAGACGCCAGACGATAAAGCACCGCCTGGACGCTGGCCGATTCGCCAAGCACAAAAGCCCGGCCCAGCGTCTCGCTGATCTGCGCCCGGACTTCCTCGGCCGGCTGTTCGCTGACTTGTATCGTCAGTGGGAAGCGTCCCGCATGGGCCACCTGACGCAAACCGTGGAAACCGGCGACCTTGGTCAGTCGCGCCAGCAACATCGGCTGCTGCGCCACCAGCGTGTCGAAGGCGACCTGCAATCGCTGCGGGTCGAGATCACCGTCGATGACCACGTTCAGCCAACGCAAGGCCTCGCCACAGGTCACCGTGCCCGACAGTTGCTCAAGTGCCCGTTGCTGCTCGGGCGTCAGGGCGAAACCCGCTTCCTGCGTGTCCATCGTCACCTCGTTCATGCTCCGCTTTCCTCGGTATTGAATGCGCCACGGACCGATCGCCCGGCGCCCGCTGGACGCTCCAGGCTGGCGTGGTCGTACATATCGCCCATGGCGACGACGATCTTGCGCGGCCCCTCGTACGGGTCGCGGGCGTGGGCCACGAGCATGTTGTCCAACAGGATCACGTCACCTTTCTGCCAGTCGAAACGCACCGCGCAGGCTTCGTACAACTCACCGATACGCGCCATCACCTCGTCTTCGATCGGCGTGCCGTCGCCGTAGTACACGTGCCGGGGCATGCGCTCCAGGCCGTACATCGACAACAGGTCCTGGCGCACGTCCGGCTCCAGCCAATGGATGTGATGCAGCTGCACCTGGTTGAAGAAGGATTTTTCCCCGGTGATCGGGTGCGTGATGATCGCCGGCCCCGGCGTGCGGGTCTGCAGTTCATCGTTATCGAGCCAGCGCCATTGAATGCCGCCGGCCCGGCAACGGGCCTCCACTTCAAGGCGATCTTCGGTCTTGAAGAAGTGCTGCCACGACACGTCGAGTTTGTCGGTGAAGGTGCGCACGTACAGCAAGCCCTTGTCCTCGAACTTCTCGCGAAGGTCCGCCGGCAGCTTTTCGTACATCAGGCGGCAATCCACCACCGGGGTCGCGCCGCCCACGGGTGCGGCCTGCTCGCAATAGAACATCTGCTTGCGCGGCCAACGGTCCTGATGGGAGCTCTCGTTGTGGAACAGGATCATCTTGCGTTCCGGGTACGGCGTGGACCGGTAGGTGTTCTTGCCGCCTTCCTTCTTCGGCAGGTCGCCGTACTGGCCGTACAGCCCCGGCTGGATCGCTTCGGCGAACGCTTCGAAGCCCTGGATACCGTCCAGTTCGAAGCCACGGAAGAGGATGCCGGCGTGCTCGGCCAACTTCTGCTCGATCAACGGCCGGTTCTGCCGGATCCACTCGATGACGTCCAGGTGCGGCTCGCCGGGCTCCAGCATCAGCGGGAAACGCTGGGGCGCCGCCACCAGCGATTCGCGCACCAACGCCGGACGTGGCCGCGCGGCCGGGGTCGCCGAACGCTTGAGAAACTTGCCCAGTTTGTCGGCCTTGGGCCCCGGGACGTTGGCAGGCGTGGCGGCTGTCGCCACGTTGTCGACTGGCATGCTGATAGCTCCCAATTGAATGTCCTGATCAGCGACGATCTGTTCCAACAGGGCCGTCCAGGCCCGGATCAGGTACTGGATGCGCTCTTGTCCGAACAAGCTTGTGGCGAATTGCCAATTACCGCGCAATTGCCCTTCTTCTTCGTCAACGAACAATGCCATGTCGAATTTAGAATGGTTCTGCAGCGCCGGCAGGAACTCCACGCTCAAGCCGGCCATGGAACGCGTGCGCACCGGCACGTTGTTCATCACGAACAACACCTGCAGCAATGGGTTCATGCCCTTGTGCCGCGGCACGCCCGCGGCCTCGACGATCTGGTCGAACGGCAGGTCCTGATGTTCCAGCGCGCCGAGCAGATGGTCCTGGGTCTGCGCCAGGAACCGGTTGAAGCCGACATCGGCGGCAAAGTGCGAACGCAACGGCAGGACGTTGACGAAGAAGCCGATCAAGCGCTCCAGCTCGGGTTGTTCGCGCCCGGCCACGTCAGCGCCGACGACAAGATCCTGCGCGTCGCAGAGGCGATGCAACAACACCTGGAACGACGCCAGCAACGTGCTGTACAGCGTGACGCCGGCCGCGCTCGACACCCGGCGCAACGCCGCGCTCAGCCCGGCAGGCAGCTCGAACTGCAGCGCATCGCCGGCAAAGGAGGCCGTCTGGCCGCGTGGATTGTCCAAAGGCAAATCAAGACGCCCGTGGTAACCGTCGAGCCGCTGCTTCCAATAATCGCCCTGGCGCGCCAGCACGCCTTGGTCTTCCAGCGCCTGCTGCCACAAGGCGAAGTCATGGTATTGGACCTCCAGCGGCGCCAGCGGCATGGGCTCGCCGCGCAGGGACGCTTCGTAGATCTGCACCAGTTCATTGATCAACAGCCCCATCGACCAACCATCGGAAATGATGTGGTGCATGGCGTACAACAACACGTGCTCGGTCGGCCCCAGGCGCAGGATCCGCCCGCGCAGCAATGGCGCCTGCTCCAGATCAATCGGGGTACTGGCGTTGTCCAGGATCGCCTGGGCCACTTGCTCCTGCCGGGCACCGGGCGACAGGTCGGACAGATCGACCAGCGGGAAATCCAGCCGGACCTCATCGGCAATCAGCGCCAGCGGATCGCCTTCGTCATCCTGGACATACGCGGTGCGCAGCACGGCGTGACGGCGTGTCACTTCGGCAAAGCTGCTCATCAGCCGCTCGACCGACAACTCGCCGCACAACCGCAGCGCCATGGGCATGCCATAGGCGGAGGTGCCGCCAGCCAGCTGCTCGGCGATCCACAATCGCCGCTGCACCAGCGACAGCGGTGCCGATTGCCGTGGCCCATGGGCCTTGAGTCGGACCTGGCTGGAATCGCCGGCCCGCTCCGCGCCGTCGCCGGCCTCGCTCATCAGTGCCGCCAGTGCCTTGAGCTGCGGATGATCGAACAGGTCGCGCAGGCTCAGCGGATAACGCGTGAGCTTGCGCAGCCGGGAGACGGCCTGCGTCGCCAGCAAGGAGTGACCGCCGCGCTCGAAGAAATGGTCGTTGCGCCCGACCTGTTCCACTTCCAGCACTTCTTGCCAGATGCCGGCGATCCGGTGCTCCAACTCGCTGGCCGGCGCCTCGTAACCGCCCCGCGAAGAGCCGGCCTCGATGCTCGGCAAGGCCTTGCGGTCGAGCTTGCCGTTGGGGGTCAGTGGCAGGTGATCGAGGAATAGCCAGTGGGCCGGGATCATGTAGTCGGGCAGGTGTGCCTTGAGATTGGCCTTGAGTTGATCAAGCAAAGTGTCCGCGTCGGTCGAGGCCGCCACGTAAGCCACCAACTGCTGCCCCCCCGGCCCCTCCTGGGCCAGCACGGCGACGTCATTTACCTCGGCTTGCTGCAGCAGCCGCGCCTCGATTTCCCCCAGCTCGATGCGAAAGCCGCGGATCTTCACCTGATGGTCGAGTCGGCCCTGGTATTCGAGCACGCCATCGGCGCGATAGCGGCACAGGTCGCCGGTGCGATACAGGCGTTCGCCGGTGGTCGAGAACGGGTTCGGCACGTATTTCTCGGCGGTCATCGCCGCGCGCCCGAGATAACCTCGGGTGATGCCCGCGCCGCTCAGGTACAGCTCCGCCGAGACGCCTTGCGGCACCGGTTGCAGGTTGGCGTCCAGCAGGTAGCTGGCGGTGTGCTTGAGCGGGCGACCGATGTTCGCCGTGCCGCCGGCGGTGCGGCGAGTCCAGGTGGAATAGGTGGTGTCTTCGGAGGGGCCGTACAGGTCATAAACATGCTCAACCCCACCCACCTGTTCACCCACCACCTGTGGGAGCGAGCTTGCTCGCGATGGCGTCCTGGCAGTTAGCCCCTCATCGACTGACCCACCGCTATCGCGAGCAAGCTCGCTCCCACAGGTGAGGTGTGATGGGTAGAGGGCATCCACCAGGCTCTGCTTCAGCGGCTCACCGGCCAGATTGATGATGCGCACGCTGTCCGGGATCTCGCCGCTGCGCTGCAACGCGGCGATCGCCGAGGGCACGGTGTTGATCAGGCGCACCTGATCGCGGGTCGGCAGGTGCGGCAGTTCCAGGGCGTTGCGGGCGATGATCAGCGAACCACCGTTGGCGAGGGTGACAAACAGCTCCCACACCGACAGGTCGAAGCATACCGAGGTTGAAGCGAGCACGCCCTGGATGTCGTCGCGGCTGTAGACGGTTCTGGACCAGTCGATCAGCGCCAGCACGTTGCGATGGGCGATGGCCACGCCCTTGGGTTTGCCGGTGGAACCGGATGTGTAGATGACGTAGGCGAGGTTGTCTGGGGTGACGTCTGTAACGGGCGAGCTCAGTTGATAACGTGAAAGGTCGAGCTGATCGAGCATCAGCATTTGCGTCTCGGCCGGAACCGTCAGCGTCTGCGCCACCGCCTGCTCGGTCAGCAACACCCGCGCACGACTGTCCTCAAGCATGTAGGCCACGCGCTCGGCCGGGTAATCCGGGTCCAGCGGCACGTACGCGCCACCGGCCTTGAGCACCGCCAGCAAGGCGATCAGCAACTGCTCGGAACGCGGCATCGCCACGCCCACCCGCACTTCCGGGCCGACGCCCAGTTCGATGAGTTTGTGGGCTAGGCGATTGGCGCGGCCGTCCAGTTCGCTGTAGCTCAGGCGCGTGTTGGCGAAGGTGACCGCCAATGCGTCAGGAGTGGATTGCGCTTGGCGGGCGATCAGTTGGTGAATGCACAGGTCCTGTTCGAACGGCGCATCGACCGGATTCCAGTCATGGGTCAAACGCTGATGCTCATCGAATTCCAGCATCGACAGTTCACCCAGGCAGCGCTCGCCATTGGCGCTCATCTGTCCAAGCAACTGCCCCAGATGCGCCGCCAACCGCTCAACCATATCCGGAGCAAAGCTCGCCCGTTGATAACTCATGTGCACCGACAACTGCCGCTCCAACCCCACCAGCAGCGTCAACGGGTAATTGGTCTGCTCCTGAGTGACCGGCGAACCAAAACGCAAACCGTCCGGCGCGCCCTGCTCCAACGCCTGGGCAATCGGATAGTTCTCGAACACCAGCAGGCTGTCGAACAGCGCGTCGCCGCCCTGCCCGGCCCAGCGCTGGATGTCGAGCAACGCGGTGTGCTCGAACTCGCGCAGGGCCAGGTTCTGCGCCTGCACCGCTTGCAGCCAGCTGGCCAAGGTCTGCTCGGCCCGAGGGCTGGCGATCACTGGCAAGGTGTTGATGAACAGACCGATCTGCTGCTCGATGCCGGGCAAATCCGCCGGACGCCCGGCCACGGTCGCCCCGAAGGCCACCGTTTCTCGACCGGTGTAGCGCTGCAACAGCAGCAGCCACGCGGCTTGCACCAGGGTGTTCACGGTGACTTTCGACGCGCGGGCGAAGGCTTCCAGGCGACGGGTCGACGCTTCGTCCAGCACGTGGATATGATCGCCGTAACCACTGCCGATGTCGGCCGGTTTGGCTACCGCATCGGCCAGTCGTGTTGGCGCCTCCAGCTGTTGCAGCGCCGGTTTCCAGAACGCTTCGCTGGCCGCCGCGTCCTGGCGTTGCAGCCAGGCGATGTAGTCGCGGTAGCGGCTGCCGGACACAGTGACGGGTTGGCCGCTGTAGCGTTGCAGCACTTCGCCGAGCAACTGCGAATTGCTCCAGCCGTCCATCAGGATGTGATGGCTGGTGTAGACCAAGTGATAGCGTTCGTCCGCCACGCGCACGACCAGCAACCGCAACAACGGCGCCGCGCCCAAGGCAAACCCTTGCTGACGCTGGGCTGTCGCGAGGTTTCCCAGATAATGAACCAGGTCAACCTGTGTGCGCCCGTCCTCAAGCTGCAACGCGACCTCTACGCGCTTGTGCACCACCTGCACTGCACGCTTGAAATCTCCCTCCCAGACAAAACCGCTGCGCAGCACGTCGTGGGCATCGGTCGCCGCTTGCCAGGCCTGGCGGAAGCGCTCGACGTCCAGCCCTTCGACATCCACGCGCATCTGGTTGATGTAGTGGCCGGCCTGCTGCTCGTACAGCGTGTGGAACAGCATGCCCTGCTGCATCGGCGACAGCGGATAGATGTCCTCCATGTCGCGCGCCACCAGCGGCAAGGCGTCCAACTGTTGCTGTTGCAATCCGGCCAGGGGGAAGTCCGACGGCGTGAACCCGTGGTGCCGCGGCTCGCAACAGTGGTCGATCAATGCCTGCAATTCCCCAGCGTAATCCTCGGCCAGCGCCAGGATCGTCGCTTCGTCGAACATCTGCGAGCTGAACGTCCAGTCGATGCTCAACTCGCCGGCATAGACGCTGCCGTTGAGCGTCAGCCAGTTGTCCAGCGGCGCCAACGGACTCTGCGCCGCGCCCGCCGATTCGCTGGCCGGGACAAACAGGCCCTCGGCGTCGTCGGCAAAGCCGCTGTCGAACTGGCCCAGATAGTTGAATGTGATGCGCGGCACGGGCAGCGCCGCGAGGGTGCGCCGCGTCGGTTCATCGCCCAGGTAACGCAACACGCCGAAGCCGAGCCCTTTGTCTGGGATCGCCCGCAGTTGCTCCTTGATCGCCTTGATCGAACCTTCGGCGGTGGCCGTCGGGGCCAGGCGCACCGGGAACAGGCTGGTGAACCAACCGACGCTGCGGCTCAGATCCACATCCTCGAACAGCGCCTCACGGCCATGGCCCTCCAGCTGAATCAAGGTCGAGGCCTGGGAAGTCCAGCGGCCGATCACCCGGGCCAGGGCCGTCAGCAGCAGATCGTTGACCTGGGTGCGATAAGCCGCCGGCGCTTGCTGCAACAGGCGTCGGGTCTGGTCCTTGTCCAGCCGCGTCTGGACCTGGGTCGCGTGGCACCTGCGCAAATCGCCCTCTGGATGGTCGCAAGGCAAGTCATGACCGGCGCCTTGCAGTTGCTCTTGCCAATACTTCAGCTGGGACTGCAACGTCGCGCTGCCGGCATGCGCCTGCAACCGTTGCGCCCAGGTCTGCGCAGCCGTGGTCTTGGCCGGCAACGCTGGCGTCTGGCCGGCCTGCAACTGCTCGTACGCCTGTTGCAGGTCCTCCAGCAGTACACGCCAGGACACGCCGTCCACCGCCAGGTGATGGATCACCAGCAGCAGTCGCTGGCTGCCGTCGGCCAGGCTCGCCAGCACTCCGCGCAGCAGCGCGCCATCTTGCAGGTCGAGGCTGCGTTGGGCTTGTTCGGCCAGGCGTTCAAGGGCCGGCGCATCGGCCACCTCGGCGGTCCACAACAGCGGCGAGCGCTGCCAGAGCGTGCGCTGTTCGGCCAAGGTATTGTGGCGAGCGGTCCAGGTGCCTGCCTCGCAGACGAAGGCCAGGCGCAACGCATCGTGATGCTCGACCAGAGCCTGCAACGCCTGCTCCAGATGCGCGGCATCCACGGCGCGCAAGCTCTTGAGCAACACCGACTGGTTCCAATGATGAGGCTCGGCCATGGCCTGTTCGAAGAACAACTGCTGGAACGGCAGCAATACCGTCTGCCCGACCACCGGGCCCTGATCGATGACCGGCCCGTTGTCTCCGGTCGTTGCCACCCCGGCGAGGCCCTGGATGGTCTGGTGCAGGAACAGGTCCTTGGGACTGAAATGAATCCCGGCCTGACGGGCGCGACTCACCACCTGGATGGAAATGATCGAATCGCCGCCCAGCTCGAAGAAATTGTCGGTCCGCCCTACGCGTTCGCGCCCGAGCACGCTTTGCCAGATCGCGGCCAAAGTGTTTTCCACGGCGGTGACCGGGGCACTGTAGCTCTTCGGGCTGGCGCTCGGATCGGCCTTCGGCAGAGCCTTGCGCTCAAGCTTGCCGTTGGGGCTGACCGGCATGTTCTCCAGCCACACCCAGTGTTGCGGCACCATGTAGTCGGGCAAGGACTGGCTCAGATGTTCCCTGAGGCGCACTTGCAGCGCCTGGCGGACGGCGTCATCGGCGACCAGCAGCTCGGCGTGCGCCGGCACCACGTAGGCCACCAGCAACGTGCCGTCCTGGGCCAGGACCACGGTTTCGCGTACCGCCTCGTGTTCGGCCAGACGCGCTTCGATTTCGCCCAACTCGATGCGCAAGCCACGGATTTTCACTTGATGGTCCATTCGGCCGGCGTATTCGATCACGCCATCAGCCCGATAACGCGCCAGGTCGCCGGTGCGATACAAGCGCTGACCAGCGCCGAACGGCGCGGTGACGAACCGTTCGGCGGTCAACGCCGCGCGCCGATGGTAACCGCGCGCCAGCCCTTCGCCCGCCAGGTACAGCTCGCCAATCACGCCGACCGGTACCGGCGACAGCTCATCGTCGAGAATGTAGGTGCCGAGGTTGGCGATCGGCTGTCCGATCGGCACGCTGTCGCGGCCCTCCTCGACGCAGGTCCAGTGGGTCACGTCGATGGCCGCCTCGGTCGGGCCGTAGAGGTTGTACAGGCTGGCATCCGGCAGTTTGGCGAACACCTGCTGCTGGGCATCCACCGGCAGCGCTTCACCGCTGCAGACGATCCGCTTGAGGCTGGTGCATTCGGCTACCCGCGGGTCCTGCACGAACGCCTGGAGCATCGACGGTACGAAGTGCAGCGTGGTGATGCGCTGCGCCGTGATCAGCTCGATCAGTTGCGCCGGGTCGCGATGGGCCCCCGGCGCGGCCACCACCAGCGTCGAGCCGGTCAGCAGCGGCCAGAAGAATTCCCACACCGACACGTCGAAACTGAACGGCGTTTTCTGCAACACACCGTCAGTCGCATCGAGGCCATAGGCCTGCTGCATCCAGCACAAGCGGTTGACCAGGGCGCAATGGCGATTGCCCGCACCCTTGGGCTTGCCGGTGGAACCGGAGGTGTAGATGACATAGGCCAGGTTTTCGCCGTGAACCTTGACGTCGGGATTCTCCTCACGACTGGCATGCGACTCCTCAGCGGGCAGGTCCAGTAGCAGACTGCGCAGTCCTTGCGGAATCGGCAAAGCATCAAGCAGGTGTTGCTGGGTCAGCAGCAGACCGATGCCGCTGTCTTCGAACATATAGGCCAGGCGATCCTGCGGGTACTCAGGGTCCAACGGCACGTAGGCGCCGCCGGCCTTGAGGATCGCCAACAGCCCGAGCACCATCTCCACGGAACGTTCGACGGCGATGCCCACCAGCACATCGGGACCGACGCCCAGGTCGATCAAGCGATGGGCCAGGCGGTTGGCCCGGGCGTTGAGTTCGCGGTAGCTCAGGCGCTGCCCGCCAAAGACCAATGCAGGCGCATCCGGGGTCCGGCGCACCTGTTCCTCGATCAGCGCCTGGACGCTGCGGTCGAGCGGGTATTGCCGGGCCGTCGCGTTCCAGTCGATGAGCATGTGCCGACGCTCGTCCTCGTCCAGCAGCGACCATTGCGCCACCGGGCGGTGCAGGTCCTGCACCAGGCTGCGCAACAGGTTGAGCCAATGCCCGGCCATGCGTTCGATAGTCGCCGGCTCGAACAGGTCGGTGGCGTAGGTCAGGGCAGCGTGCAGGCCCTGGGGACTTTCGACGGTGTCCAGGCTCAGGTCGAATTGCGCGGTGCGCTGCGCCCAGCCTACGGGTTCGACGTCGAGCCCCGGCAAGGCCTTGGCAAACACCGCGGCGGTTTCGTTGCGGTGGTTGAACATCGCCTGGAACAGCGGGCTGTGGCTCAGGTTGCGCTGCGGCTGCAGGGCATCCACCAGTTGCTCGAAAGGCAGGTCCTGGTGCATCTGCGCGGCCATGGCCGTCTGCTTGAGCTGTTGCAGCAAAGCGGCGCCGGTCAGGTCGCCGGGGAATTCGCTGCGCAGGACCTGGGTGTTGACGAAGAACCCGATCAGCCGCTCGGTTTCCAGCCGCTGGCGGTTGGCGATCGGCACGCCGACGCGGATGTCGGCCTGGCCACTGTAGCGATGCAGCAATGCCTGGAACGAGCCGAGCAACAGCACGAACAGGGTGACGTTTTCTTGCCGGGCCAGGGCCTTGAGGTCATCGCTCAAGGCGCGATCCAGCACGATCGGCAGGCGTGCCCCGCGCAGGCTTTGTTGCGCTGGGCGCGGGTGGTCGGTGGGCAGTTCCAGCAGCGGCTGTTCGCCGCCCAGTTGCGCCGACCAGTAGGCCAGTTGGCGGTCGCGTTCTCCGGCCGCCATCCATTGCCGCTGCCAGACCGCGTAGTCGGCGTATTGCGCCGCCAAGGGCAGCAGCTGTGCCGGTTGACCCTGGACGAAAGCCGAGTACAGGCTCATCAGGTCATCGACCATCACCTGCAACGACCAGCCGTCGGAGACGATGTGATGCAGCGTCAGCACCAGCAGGTGATCCTCCTCGGCCACTTCCAACAGCGCCACGCGCAGCAGCGCGTCATTCAGCAGATCGAACGGGCGTTGCGTCTGCTGCTCGAGGAAGGCCTGGATATCACGCCCTTCCAGACGCTGCTCGGTGTAGTCGACTTCGCCCTGCTCACAAATGACCTGGCAGGTGCGTCCATCCTCTTCCACGAATGCGGTGCGCAAGCTTTCGTGGCGCTGGACCAGTGCGGCAAAGCTCTTGCGCAGCGCGTCCTTGTCCAAGGCGCCGCGCATCCGCAACGCGGTGGGGATGTTGTAGGCGGCGCCGTCGGGGTCCATTTTCCAGAGGAACCACTGGCGCTCCTGGGCAAAGGACAACGGCAACGGCGCATCGCGAGGCACCGGCGTCATGGCCGGGGCCTGTTCGCCTGTCGTGGTATCGAAGGCGGCGACGAACGCCTGCAACGTGCTGTGTTCGAACAGGCTGCGCAGCGGCACCTCGATGCCGAGCACCCGACGGACCCGCGAGACCACCTGGGTCACCAGCAGCGAATGCCCGCCCAGTTCGAAGAAATTGTCTTCCAGCCCCACGCGTTCAAGCTTGAGCACGTCCTGCCAGATTGCCGCGACCTGTTGCTCGACCTCGCTGCGCGGCGCCACGTAGGCCTGCTGCAAATCGCTGGCCTCGGGCGCCGGCAAGGCCTTGCGATCGATCTTGCCGTTGGGCGTCAGCGGCAGTTGTGCCAGGAACAACAGGTGCGCCGGCACCATGTATTCCGGCAACTGCGCCTTGAGGGCCGCCTTGAGTGCGGTGCGCAACGGCGCGTCCGGCTCCGGCACTGCGCCGCTGGCGGGCACCACGTAGGCAACCAGTTGCGCGCCGGTCGGGCCTTCGTGGGCCACCACCACGGTTTCGCGCACGCTGTCCTGGGCCAGCAGCGCGGCTTCGATTTCCCCCAGCTCGATACGCAGGCCGCGGATCTTCACCTGATGGTCGATCCGGCCGAGGTACTCGACCACGCCTTCGGCGCGATAACGGCACAGGTCGCCGGTGCGGTACAGGCGCTCGCCCGTGGCGGAAAACGGGTCCGGCACGAAGCGTTCGGCGGTCAGCGCCGGACGCTGGAAATAACCACGGGCCAGGCCGGCGCCCCCGATCAGCAGCTCTCCCGGCGCACCGGGCGGGTTGAGGGCCAGGTCGCTGCCAACGATGTACAGCGCGGTGTTGTCCAGCGGTTTACCGAGGAACGGACGGTCGCGCTCCAGGCCCAACGGATGCAGCGCCGACCAGATGGTGGTTTCGGTCGGGCCGTAGAGGTTCCAGACGTTCGGCGAGAGCGCCAGCAAGCGCTGCGCCAGTTCCAGCGGCAACGCTTCGCCGCCGCAGAGGAAGGTCCGCCCGGCCAGCAGCGAAGCCTGCTCATGATCGATCAACATACGCCAGCTCGACGGCGTGGCTTGCAGCACGCTGACATCGTGTTGTTCGATCAGCGCCAGCACCGCTTGCGGGTCCTGGTGCACGTTCTGGCCGGTCAGCACCACGCCGGCCCCGGCTGACAGAGGTCCGTAGATTTCCAGGCCGAAAATATCGAAAGAGAACGTCGTCAATGACAGCATGCGGTCGCCGGGCACGAGACCCGGCTCGGCGATCATGCTGTGGATGAAATTGCTCAGGGCGCCATGGCGCACCATCACGCCCTTGGGCTTTCCGGTGGAGCCGGAGGTGTAGATGACGTAGGCCAGGTGTTCGCCAGTCAGCGGCACCACCGGGCAAATTTGCGGGGCTGCTTGCAGTGCGGCGTCCGGCTGGTCCAGCAACAGAGTCCGAAGACTTGGCGGGATCGGCAAGCGCGCCTGCAAACGGGCCTGGGTCAGCAGCAGTCCGATGCCGCTGTCCTCGATCATGTAGGCCAGGCGATCCTCGGGGTACGCCGGATCCAGCGGCACATAGGCGGCGCCGGCCTTGAGGACCGCCAGCAGGCCGACAATCATCTCGACGCTGCGCTCGACCGCGATGCCCACCAACTGGCCGGGCATCACGCCCAGGTCGATCAGGCGATGGGCCAATTGGTTGGCGCGCGCGTCCAGTTGTGCGTAGCTCAGGGCCTGGTCGTCGATGGTCAGCGCCAGCGCCTCGGGGTTGCGGCGCACCTGTTGGGCGATGCGCTGGTGCACGCAAACGGCTCCGTCAGTGTGGTCGGCGACCCGCAGCCATTGCTGCTGCGTGAGTTGCTGTTGCGCCGGGTCGAGCAACGGCAGTTCGCCGATACGCTGGCGTGGCGCATCGACGATGCCGTGCAGCAGGTTCTGCCAGTGCCCGGCCAGGCGCTCGATGGTCTGCGCGTCGAACAGGTCGGTGGCGTAGGTCAGTTCCGCAGCGATGCCCAGCTCGGTCTCATAGGTGCCCAGGGTCAAGTCGAACTGGGCGGTCCGCCCTTCCCATACCAGATCCTCGACCCGCAGCTGCGGCAGGTGCATCTGCCGACTTCGAGTGGCGTCGGCGTTCTGGTGGTTGAACATGACCTGGAAGATCGGGCTATGGCTGAGGCTGCGCTCCGGTTGCAGAGCCTCGATCAATTGCTCGAATGGCAAGTCCTGATGGGCCTGGGCCGCCATGGCCGATTGCTTGACCTGGGCGAGCAACTGATCAAACGGCAGTTGCCCGTCAACGTCGGCACTGAGTACCTGGGTGTTGACGAAAAAGCCGATGAGCCCTTCGGTCTCGACCCGGTTGCGGTTGGCAGTCGGCACGCCCACGCGGATCTGCGGTTGCCCGCTGTAGCGGTGCAGCAGCGCCTGGAACGAGGCCAGCAAGACCATGAACAGGCTGGCGCCTTCACGCTGGGCCAACTGCTTGAGCGCGGTGGCCAGTTCCGCGCTCAGGGTCAAATCCAGGCGCGCGCCACGAAAGCTCTGCACCGGTGGGCGCGGATGATCAAACGGCAGTTCAAGCACCGGTTGCTCGTCACCGAGGGTCTGGACCCAATAGGCCAATTGCCGCTCACGCTCGCCGGCCTCCAGCCAGTGCCGTTGCCAAATGGCGTAGTCGGCGTATTGCACCGGCAGGTCCGGCAAGGCCAGCGGCTGGCCGCCGATGTCGGCGGCGTAGTGCCGGACCAGTTCATCCACCAGCACCTGCATCGACCAGCCATCGGCAATGATGTGGTGCTGGATGAGCACAAGGACATGGTCGTCTTCGGCAATTTTCAACAGTGAAACCCGCAGCAACGGCCCTCGGCGTAGATCGAACGGACGCGCGGTTTGACCTTCGACGCAGGCCTTGATGCGTTCGTCCTGGCTGACCGTAGAACCGGCGGGCAGCGCCTCGACCGCGATGCTCAAGGGCATACGTTGATGAATGATCTGCACGGTTTGCTCGCCGTGCTCGGCGAACGTGGTGCGCAAGCTTTCGTGGCGCTCGACCACGGCATTGAAGCTGCGCTCCAGCGCCGGCACGTCCAGTTGCCCTTTGAGGCGCAAGGCGCTGGGGATGTGGTAAGCCGAGCTGTGGCGGTCCATCTGCCAGAGGAACCACTGGCGCTCCTGGGCGTAGGACAGCGGAACATGTTCAAACTCGGGGCGCACCTCGGGGATCGGCAGGTTGGCCGGCGAGACGCCCTCTTCCAGCATCTTTTCCAGGTACAGCCGGCGTTTGTCCAGCGGCAGAGTGATAAAGCGCTTGGCAACCCTCAAAGCAACACTCTTGTCCATCAGACTTCCTCCATTTCATCAAGCAGGGCGTCCAGCTTGTTCAGTTTCTGTTCGTTGATCGGCCCGTCGCCGCTGTCGAGTCGGGCGACGAAATCCTTCAGGACGGGGTGCTGGAATAGCAGTTGCGGGGTCAGGCTCAACCCCAGTTCGAGAGCCATGCGTGAAACGGCGGTGACCGCCAGCAACGAGTGGCCGCCCAGCTCGAAGAAGTGATCGTGCAGGCCCACGCGCTCGACGGTGAGCACCTGGGCCCAGATCGCTGCGACTTGCTGTTCAAAGTCGCTGACCGGTGCTTCGTAAGCGTTTTCTGAGCGCCCGGCCTCGATGCTCGGCAAGGCCTTGCGGTCGAGCTTGCCGTTGGGGGTCAGCGGCAGGTGGTCGAGGAACAGCCAGTGCGCCGGGATCATGTAGTCGGGCAGGTGTGCCTTGAGCTGGTCGCGCAGCGTTTTAGCCTCCTGTTGCAGCGCCGGGGCAACCACGTAAGCCATCAACTGCTGCCCGCCCGGCCCTTCCTGGGCCAGCACGGCGACGTCGTTTACCTCGGCTTGTTGCAGCAGCCGCGCCTCGATTTCCCCCAGCTCGATGCGGAAGCCGCGGATCTTCACCTGATGGTCGAGCCGGCCCTGGTATTCGAGCACGCCATCGGCGCGATAGCGGCACAGGTCGCCGGTGCGATACAGGCGTTCGCCGGTGGTCGAGAACGGATTGGGGACATACTTTTCGGCGGTCATCGCGGCGCGCCCGAGGTAACCCCGGGTGATGCCCGCGCCGCTCAGGTACAGCTCCGCCGAGACGCCTTGCGGCACCGGTTGCAGATTGGCGTCCAGCAGGTAGCTGGCGGTGTGCTTGAGCGGGCGACCGATGTTCGCCGTGCCGCCGGCGGTGCGGCGGGTCCAGGTGGAATAAGTGGTGTCTTCGGAGGGGCCGTACAGGTCATAAACATGCTCAACCCCCACACCTACCTGTGGGAGCGAGCCTGCTCGCGAAGGCGCTGGGTCAATCAATGATGGGGTGACTGACGGGACGCCTTCGCGAGCGGGCTCGCTCCCACAGGTTTTGGGTGTCGGGTAGAGGGCATCCACCAGACTCTGCTTCAGCGGCTCACCGGCCAGGTTGATGATGCGCACGCTGTCCGGGATCTCGCCGCTGCGCTGCAACGCGGCGATCGCCGAAGGCACGGTGTTGATCAGGCGTACCTGATCGCGGGCCGGCAGGTGCGGCAGTTCGAGGGCGTTGCGGGCGATGATCAGCGAGCCGCCGTTGGCGAGGGTGACAAACAGCTCCCACACCGACAGGTCGAAGCACACCGAGGTCGACGCCAGTACGCCTTGAATGTCGTCGCGGCTGTAGACGGTTCTGGACCAGTCGATCAGCGCCAAGACGTTTCGATGGGCGATGGCCACGCCCTTGGGTTTGCCGGTGGAGCCGGAGGTGTAGATGACGTAGGCGAGGTTGTCTGGCGTGACGTGGGTAACGGGCGAGCTCAGTTGATAACGTGAAAGGTCGAGCTGATCGAGCATCAGCACTTCGGTGCCAGCCGGAACCGTCAGCGTCTGCGCCACCGCCTGCTCGGTCAGCAACACCCGCGCACGGCTGTCCTCAAGCATGTAGGCCACGCGCTCGGCCGGGTAATCCGGGTCCAGCGGCACGTACGCGCCACCGGCCTTGAGCACCGCCAGCAAGGCGATCAGCAATTGCTCGGAACGCGGCATCGCCACGCCGACCCGCACTTCCGGGCCGACGCCCAGTTCGATGAGCTTGTGGGCCAGGCGATTGGCGCGGCCGTCGAGTTCGCTGTAGCTCAGGCGAATATCATTGAAAGTCACTGCCAGGGCATCCGGCGAAGCGTCGGCCTGGCGTGCAATGACTTCATGAATGCACAGGTCCTGTTCGAACGGCGCATCGACCGGGTTCCACTCATGGGTCAAACGTTGATGCTCATCGAATTCCAGCATCGACAGTTCACCGAGGCAGCGCTCGCCATTGGCGCTCATCTGTCCAAGCAACTGCCCCAGATGCGCCGCCAACCGCTCAACCATATCCGGAGCAAAGCTCGCCCGTTGATAACTCATGTGCACTGACAACTGCCGTTCCAACCCCACCAGCAGCGTCAACGGGTAATTGGTCTGCTCCTGAGTCACCGGCGAACCAAAACGCAAACCGTCTGGCGCGCCCTGCTCCAGCGCCTGGGCGATCGGGTAGTTCTCGAACACCAGCAGGCTGTCGAACAGCGCCTCGCCGCCCTGCCCGGCCCAGCGCTGGATGTCGAGCAACGCGGTGTGCTCGAACTCGCGCAGGGCCAGGTTCTGCGCCTGCACCGCTTGCAGCCAGCTGGCCAAGGTCTGCTCGGCCCGTGGGCTGGCGATCACTGGCAAGGTGTTGATGAACAGGCCGATCTGCTGCTCGATGCCGGGCAAGTCCGCCGGACGCCCGGCCACGGTCGCGCCGAAGGCCACCGTTTCTCGACCGGTGTAGCGCTGCAACAGCAGCAGCCACGCGGCTTGCACCAGGGTGTTGACGGTGATTTTCGAGGCGCGGGCGAAAGCTTCCAGGCGATGGGTCGACGCTTCGTCCAGCACGTGGATATGATCGCCGTAACCGCTGCCTATCTCGGCCGGTTTGGCCACCGCATCGGCCAGTCGTGTTGGCGCCTCCAGCTGTTGCAGCGCCGGTTTCCAGAACGCTTCGCTGGCCGCCGCGTCCTGGCGTTGCAGCCAGGCGATGTAGTCGCGGTAGCGGCTGCCGGACACAGTGACGGGTTGGCCGCTGTAGCGTTGCAGCACTTCGCCGAGCAGCTGCGAATTGCTCCAGCCGTCCATGAGGACGTGGTGGTGGCTGTAGATCAGGTGATAACGCTGCTCGTCGAGGCGCACGATCATCAGGCGTATCAGTGCCGACGCGCTCAGGTCCAGTTGCTCGCGTTCGGCATCGGCCAGGGCCTGCAAGGTCTGGACAGGCAACGGATCGCTGCGCAGATCCTGCACGCTGTAAGGCAGCTCCAGGTATTTGCTGACCACCTGCACCGGCGCCGGCAAATCCCCTTGCCAGACGAACCGCGTGCGCAGGATGTCGTGGGCGTCCACCGCCGCTTGCCAGGCCTGGCGGAAACGCTGCGGGTCCAGCCCTTCCACGTCCAGGCGCAATTGGTTGATGTAGTCGCCGGTGGCGTCGCCATACACGCCGTGGAACAGCATGCCTTGCTGCATCGGCGACAACGGATACAGGTCGACGATCTGCGCCATCGGCAGCGCCAGCCCGTCCAGTTGCTGCTGGCTCAGGCTCGCCAGCGGGAAGTCCGATGGCGTCACACCGTGATGTCCGCCCTGGCAGCAATGCTCGATGAGCTGCTGCAACTCAAGTGCATACTCATCGGCCAAGGCCTGGATGGTCGCCTCGTTGAACTGCTCGCGGCTGAAGGTCCAGCCCAGGTCCAGTTCGCCATTGAACACCTGGCCGTTCAACGCCAGCACATTCGACAACGGTGCTTCAGCGTCCAGCTCATCGCCGGCCGCTTCGCTGGCTGGCACGAACAAGGCGCCGTCGGCTGCGTCGAAGCTGGCGTCGAACTGGCCCAGGTAGTTGAAGGTCAGGCCTGGCGTCGGCAGCCGCGCCAGGATCGACCGCGTGGCGTCATCCGCCAGATGCGCCAAGGCACCAAAACCGAGGCCTTTGTCGGGAATCGCCCGCAATTGCTCCTTGATCTGCTTGAGGCTATCCCCAAGGTCGGCCTGCGGCGTGAGTCGGGCCGGGTACAGGCTGGTAAACCAGCCGACGGTGCGGGTCAGGTCGACGTCGTCGAACAGCGCTTCGCGGCCGTGGCCTTCGAGCTGGATCAGCGCACTGTCGGCGCCGGTCCAGCGCACCATGACCCGCGCCAAAGCCGTCAGCAGCAAGTCATTGACCTGGGTGCGATAGGCCTTGGGCGCGTCTTGCAGCAGTTGTCGGGTCAGAGCGGCGTTCAGTCGCGTACGCACCGTCAGCGCAAGGCGGTTCTGCTGGCCGCCCTGTGGATTATCCATCGGCAAGCGCGCATCGATGCCTTCGAGTTGGGCCTGCCAGAAGGCCAGTTGCTGCTGCAGCGCCGGGCTGTGGGCATGGTCTTGCAGGCGCTCGGCCCAGACCTGCGCTGAGGTGGTTTTGTCCGGTAGCTGCAACGCTGCGCCGCTGGACAGCTGTCGGTAGGCGCGTTGCAGATCCTCGAACAGAATGCGCCAGGACACGCCATCGACCACCAGGTGATGCACCGCCAGCAACAGACGTTGGCTGCCATCGCCCAAGGTCGCCAGCACCGCCCGAAGCAGCGGCCCGTCTTGCAGATCGAGGCTGCGTTGGGCTTCGTTGGCGATGCTGTGCAAGGCCGGGGCATCAGGTGCGTCCACGGTCCAGAGCAGGTCTTCGCAGTGAACGTCCGCAGGACGGTAAGCCGCCGTCCAGCCTTCGCCCTGCTCCGTGAAGCTCAAGCGCAGGCCATCGTGATGCAGCACCAGCGCGCTCAGCGCCTGGTTCAGAGTCGACGCCTCCAGAGGCTCGGTCGGCTTGAGCAGCACCGCCTGGTTCCAGTGATGACGCTGCGGCACCGCTTGCTCGAAGAACACTCGTTGCACCGGCAGCAGCGCCAGCTCACCCGTCACCGGGCCCTGATCGATGACTCGCGCGGCTTCGCCCTGGCGGGCCACGGTCGCCAGCATCTCAAGCGTCTGGTGCTGGAACAGGTCCTTGGGCGTCAAGTGAATCCCGGCCTGACGGGCGCGGCTGACCACCTGGATCGAGACGATGGAATCGCCGCCCAGTTCGAAGAAGTTATCCCGCAGGCCCACCCGCTCAAGCTTGAGCACGTCCTGCCAGATCGCCGCGAGTTGCTGCTCCAGCGCGCTGCGCGGTGCCCTGTAGCTTTGCTGCAATTGGCTGGCGTCGGGCTTGGGCAGGTTCTTGCGATCGAGCTTGCCGTTGGGGGTCAGCGGCAGCCGTTCGAGCAACAGCAGATAGGCCGGGACCATGTGCGCCGGCAAGGTCGCCTTGAGTTGTTCGCGCAGACTCTCTGCGAAATCATCCGGCACCCATTGATCAGCCACGACGTAGGCCACCAGGCGCTTGCCGCTGCCGGCAGCACCCTCCTGGGCCACGACCACCGCTTCGCGCACGCCGTCGAGGGCTTGCAGGCTGGCTTCGATTTCACCCAGCTCGATGCGGAAACCACGGATCTTCACCTGGTTGTCGATACGGTCGAGGTAATCGAAGGTGCCGTCGGCGCGCTGGCGCACCAGGTCGCCGGTACGGTACAGCAAGCCGCCGGCGCTGAACGGGTCGGCGACAAAGCGCTCGGCGGTCAGCCCCGGACGGTTCAAGTAACCCCGGGCCAGGCCGCTGCCGCCCAGGTACAGCTCACCGGGCATGCCCTGTGGCAGCAGGTTCAGGTCGGCATCGAGCACGTAGGCGCTGCGGTCGCCGATGCGGCTGCCAATCGGCGCGTAGGCCGCGCCACAAGCCACCTCGCGGCCGGCCTTCCAGATCAGCGGCGTGACCACGGTTTCGGTCGGGCCGTAGCCGTTGATGATGTACTCAGGCTGCAAGGCACGCTTGACCCGTTCGAAGCTGGCGTTGGCCACCGCGTCGCCGCCGAAGCAGTAGATGCGCACTTTCGGCGGGTTGCCTTCGCGCTCGGCGTGCTCGGCCAGTTGTTGCAGGTACACCGGCGGGAACGCCACCACCGTCACGCCGTGCTCGCGCATGGCGTCGTAGGTTTGCTCCGGGGTCCACAGGCTGTCATCGCGAATCAGCAGCGAGGCGCCATGGGTCAGGCTGGTGAGCCAACGCTCATGGGCACCGTCGAAAGCGAACGACATGAAATGGAACTCGCAATCGCTGTCGCGCATTTCATAACGCTCGCCGATCGCCTGGCAGTGCATCGCCAGCGGACCGTGGGCCACGCTGACGCCCTTGGGGTTGCCGGTGGAGCCGGAGGTGTAGATGACGTAGGCAAGGTTCTGCGGATCGAGTCGCACCTGCGGCGCACTGACCGGCAGCTCGCGCAGATCGATCCGATCCAGTTCCAGCAGCGGCAGCGATTCGGCCACCGGCAACTGCGCCGCCACCGAGGTGTCACTGATCAACAAGGCCAGGCCGGCGTCTTCCATCAGGTACGCCAGGCGTTCCCGGGGATAACTGATGTCCAACGGCACGTAGGCGCCTCCGGCCTTGAGCACCGCCAGCAGCGCGACGATCACGCTTTCGCTGCGCGGCAGGGCCACGCCGACGCGGGTTTCGGCGCCGACACCACGGGCGATCAAGGCATGGGCCAGTTGGTTTGCGCGCCGGTCGATCTCGCCGTAACTGAAGTGCCGGCCATTGAAGATCACCGCCGTGCGTTGCGGGCGCTCGGTCGCCAACGCGGCGATCCGCTGATGCACGGCGATGTCCACCGGATAAGGCTGCGGGTGGTTGTCGGCCTGTTGCCGCGCGTGTTCCGCGGCGCTGGCCAAGGCGATTTCGCCCAGGCTGCGTTCGGCGTCCTGGCTGAATTGCTCAAGCAGGTGCAGCAGGTGAGCGCTGATCTGGTTGATGACCTCGTCGGCGAACTGTCGACGCTCGTAGCTGTAGTGCAACGCCAGTTGTTCACCGAGGGTGACCGCCACGCTCAGGGCATAGTGGGTCTGCTCAAGATTGGCCACGTCGCCGAAGGTGACATTGCTTTCGGTGCCCTGCTGCAAGGCTTGGGCGATCGGGTAATTCTCGAACACCAGGAGGTTGTCGAACAGCGCCTCCCCGCCCTGCCCGGCCCAACGCTGGATGTCCGCCAACGGCGTGTGCTCGAAATCCCGCAGGCTCAGGTTCTGCGCCTGCACCGCTTGCAGCCACTGGCCGACCGTCTGGTCGGGGCGCGGCGTGCCGATCACCGGCAAGGTGTTGATGAACAGGCCGACCTGCTGCTCGATACCGGGCAGATCCGCCGGCCGCCCGGCCACGGTCGCGCCAAATGCCACGGTCTGGTGCCCGGTATAGCGTTGCAGCAACAGCAGCCACGCCGCTTGCACCAGCGTGTTGACGGTGACTTTCTGCCGGCGGGCGAAGGTCTCCAGTGCCTTGGTGCGTGGCGCATCCAGCGTCAGGAAGTGATCGCCATGGCCGCTCTGGCCGGCATCGCCCAAGGCCGCGCGGGCGAGCCGGGTCGGTTCTTGCAGCGCGGCCAGTTGCTCGCTCCAGAAGTCCTGGCTGAGCTGGCCGTCCTGGCGTTGCAGCCAGGCGATGTAATCGCGATAACGTCCGGCGATGCGGCCCGGCGCGTGGCCGTTGTAGCGTTGCATGACCTCGCCGAGCAACTGCGAATTGCTCCAGCCGTCCATCAGGATGTGGTGATGGGTGTAGATCAGATGCCACTGCTCGGCGCCGGTCTGCACCAGCACCAGGCGCAACAGCGGTGCCTGGCTCAGATCGAAACCATGCGCGCGTTCTGCGTCAGCCAGCGCGGCAAGGGCTCGGGCCTGAGCCTGGCTCTGCTCGGCACGCTCGCGCCAGTCGAGCACCGTGAACGGCAGCTGCACCTGCTTGTGGACAATCTGCAGCGGCTGCGGCAATTCGCCCTGCCAGACGAAGCCGCTGCGCAGGATGTCTTGCGCGGCGACGGTGGCCTGCCACGCCGCACGGAATCGCTCGGCATCCAGGCCTTGCACGTCCACCCGCAGCTGGTTGACGTACTCGCCCGCCGCCTGCTCGTACAGCGTGTGGAACAACAGGCCCTGCTGCATCGGTGACAGCGGGTAGATATCGTCGAGTTGGCCAGCCGCCACCGGCAGATGGTCGAGCTGCGCCTGGCTGATTTGCGCCAGCGGGAAATCCGACGGCGTCGCTTGCGGCGTCGCCAGACTGACGCAATGTCGAATCAGCGCCTTGAGCTCGAGGGCGTATTGATCGGCCAGTTGCTGCACAGTCGCGCTGTCGAACATTTCACGGCTGAACCCCCAGCTCAGCGCCAGCTCGCCGCCATGCACCTGGCCTTCCACGGTCAGCCAGTTGGCCAGCGGCGCGGTCGGGTCCTGGGCGACTCCACTGCCTTCGCCGGATGGCAGCAATAGCGCCGTTTCGTCGAACTGACGGTCAAACTGGCCGAGGTAATTGAAGGTGATGCGCGGTTGCGCCAGACCGGCCAATGTCGCTTGTACCGAAGGCGCCGCCAGATGCCGCAGCACGCCATACCCCAGGCCTTTGTCCGGCACGCCGCGCAGTTGCTCCTTGACGGTCTTGATCGAACCGTCGAGGTCGTCGGTAACGGTGAGCTTCACCGGGAACAGGCTGGTCAGCCAACCGACCGTGCGGGTCAGGTCGATGTCGTCGAACAGCTCTTCGCGGCCATGGCCTTCCAGTTCCACCAGCGTGCCCGGCTGCCCGCTCCAGTGGCTGATGGTGCGGGCCAGCGCGGTCAGCAACAGGTCGTTGACCTGGGTGCGATAGGCCGCTGGGGCCTGTTGCAGCAACTGCCGGGTCAGCTCGGCGTCCAGGCGCCATTCGATCTTCGCGCCGTGGATATTTTGCAGGCTGCCCTGCGGACGATCACAAGGAATGTCCGCCGCGCCCTGGTGCTGGGCTTGCCAGTAGGCCAACTGATCGTCGAAGCGCGACGCTTCGGCACTCAGCCGCGCGGTCCAGCTCTGGAACGCGCTGGTCTTGGCCGGCAACGTGGCCGCGCCGCCCGCCGCCAGTTGTTCGTAGGCTTGCTGCAAGTCTTCCAGCAACACGCGCCACGACACACCGTCCACTACCAGGTGATGAATGATCAGCGCCAGCCGCTGGCTCCCGTCGGCCAGGTCCACCAGCATGGCGCGCAGCAGCGGACCGTCCTGCAGCTTCAGGCTGCGCTGCGCCTCATCGCACAGTGCAGCGAGGTCTTCGATGGATCGGGCTTCGCGTTGCCAAACATCGGCGTCTTGCACAAGCGGCCCGTGACTCTGCCGCCAACCGTCGGCGTCTTCGACAAAGCGCAGGCGCAAGGCGTCGTGGTGGTTGATGACGCAGGTCAGCGCCGCGTCGAGCCGCTGTGCATCCAGCGGCTCGCGGGCGGTCAGCAACAGCGACTGGTTCCAGTGGTCACGGGCCTGCATCGCCTGGGAGAAGAACTGCCGCTGGATCGGCCCGAGCACAGCATCGCCGGTGACTGGCGCCTGATCCACAGCAATGTGGCTAGCGCGAGTGGCGACCAGCGCCAGGCTGCGCACGGTCTGGTACTGGAACAGATCACGGGGATGAATGCGGATGCCGGCCTGCCGCGCGCGGCTTACCACCTGGATGGAAATGATCGAGTCACCGCCCAGCTCGAAGAAGTTGTCTTCGAGGCCGACGCGCTCCACGCCGAGTACGTCCTGCCATATTTCGGCCAGGGCAACTTGCAGCGCATCCTGCGGGGCGACGAATGTTTGCCGGGGCGCGGCGTCCGGTTGTGGCAGGGCCTTGCGGTCGAGCTTGCCGTTGGCGGTGACGGGCAATCTGGCCAGCGGCATCAGATAGGTCGGCACCATGTATTCCGGCAGGCTCGCCAGCAGCCAGGCCTTCAGGTCCTGCTGCCACTGCTCGTGCGGCTCGCTGTTTTCCAGCACCAGATAACCCACCAGGTGCTTGCCGTCCTGGACCAGCACCACGGCCTCGCGCACCAGCGGATGCTGCATGAGGCGGGCTTCGATTTCACCGAGCTCGATGCGCAGGCCGCGCAACTTGACCTGATGATCGAGACGGCCGAGGTATTCGATCACACCGTCGGCGCGCTGACGCACGCGGTCACCGGTGCGGTACAGGCGTGCGCCGGCATGGAACGGGCACGGCACGAAACGCTCGGCGGTCAGCGCCGGACGCTGGTGATAACTGCGCGCCAGCCCCGCCCCGCCCAGGTACAACTCGCCCGCCACGCCCCACGGCACCGGCGACAGATCCGCGTCGAGCACATGGGTGCGCAGGTTGGCGATGGGGACACCGATCGGCACGCAATCGGCGCCTTCATCGACACAGGTCCAGTGGGTCACGTCGATGGCCGCTTCGGTCGGGCCGTACAGGTTGTAGAGCGCGGCGTTCGGCAGCTTGGCGAAGACCTGGTGTTGCGCGTCCAACGGCAGCGCTTCACCGCTGCAAACGATGCGCTTGAGACCTTCGCAGCTTTCCACGCCTGGCTCATGAATGAACGCTTGCAGCATCGAAGGCACGAAGTGCAGCGTGCTGATGCGATGGCGATTGATGGTCTCGATCAGTTGCAGCGGATCGCGGTGCACGCCTGGCGCGGCGACTACCAGCCGGGCTCCGGTCATCAGCGGCCAGAAGAACTCCCACACTGAAACGTCGAAGCTGAACGGGGTTTTCTGCAGCACCGCGTCGCTGCCGTCCAGGCCATAGGCCTGCTGCATCCAGCACAAGCGATTGACCAGCGCCGCGTGACTGTTGCCAGCGCCCTTGGGTTTGCCGGTGGAGCCTGAGGTGTAGATCACGTAGGCCAGGTTCAGCGGATCAAGCGTGATGTCGGGACGATGGTCGCTGTAGCCGTCGAGCCAGCCGGCCGGCTGGTCGAGCTCGATCACCTCGACGCCGTCGGTTGGCAGCGCCGCCGACAGCGAGCGCTGGGTCAGCAGCAAGCCGATGGCGCTGTCCTCGATCATGTAGGCCAGGCGCTCCTGCGGGTACTCAGGGTCCAGCGGCACATAGGCGCCGCCGGCCTTGTGAATCGCCAGCAAGCCCACCACCATTTCCAGCGAGCGCTCGAGGCAGATCCCCACCAGGCTATCCGGCCGCACGCCGCGCTCACGCAGCAGATGAGCCAGTCGGTTGGCGCGGGCATCGAGCTCGGCATAGCTCAGGGTTTGCTCAGCAAACACCAGCGCCGGTGCGTCCGGGGTGCGCGCCACCTGGGCTTCAATCAGTTGATGCATGCAGCGCTCGGTCGGGTAGCGTTGCGCCGTGGCGTTCCAACCGTGGACCAGGGTGGCGTGTTCGTCAGCGTCGAGCAGCGGCAGTTCGCCGATGCGCCGGGACGGATCAGCGATCATCGCCGTGAGCAATCGCAGCCAATGCCGGGCCATGCGCGCGATGCTCGGCGCCTCGAACAGGTCGTTGGCGTAGGTCAGCGCCGCGTGCAGCGTGCCGGCCTTTTCATAAGTGTCCAGGGTCAGCTCGAACTGGGTGGTGCGCGCCTGCCATTCGATCATGCCCAGTTCCAGCCCGGACGCCGTGCGGATCGTGGTGACGTCCGCCACGTGCGGCTGATGGTTGTACATCACCTGGAACAACGGCGTATGGCTGAGGCTGCGCTCCAGCTTGAGCGCTTCGACCAGGCGTTCGAACGGCAGGTCCTGATGGGCCTGGGCGCCGAGAGCGGTTTCTTTGACCTGGCGCAGCAACTCGTCGACACGGAGCTGGCCATCCAGTTCGGTACGCAGTACCTGGGTGTTGACGAAGAAGCCGATCAGCCCTTCGACCTCATCCCGGTTACGGTTGGCGATCGGCACGCCGACGCGGATATCGGACTGGCCGCTGTAGCGATGCAGCAGCACATTGAACGCGCCGAGCAGCAGCATGAACAGCGTGACGCCCTGCTGCTGGGCTGTGCTGCGCAGTTGCTCCGCCAATGCGGCGTCGATGGCGAATTCATAGCGGCTGCCGCGATAGCTGGGCATCGCCGGGCGCGAATGGTCGGTGGGCAACTCCAGCACCGGATGTTCATCGCCCAGTTGTGCCTGCCAGTACGCCAGCTGCCGCGCCTGCTCGCCGGCCTCCAGCCAGCGACGCTGCCACAGGGCATAGTCGCTGTACTGGATCGGCAGGTCGGCCAGTTGCGGTTTGAGTCCGGCTTCGTGGGCGTCGTAGCAGCGGACGAACTCGTCGATCAGCACGTTCATCGACCAGCCGTCGGAGACGATGTGATGCAAGGTCAGCAGCAACACGTGCTCCTGCTGGTCAAGCTTGAGCAGTTCGACCCGCAGCAAAGGGCCGCGCGACAAGTCGAAGGGGCGCATCGATTGTGCTTCGGCGGCTTGGCGCACTGCCTGCTCGCGCTCGCCTGCCGGCAAGCCGCTGAGGTCCTGTTGCTCGATCATCAGCGGCGCATGGATGGGCACTTGCAGGAGGCTGTCGTCGGCCTGGCGCTGGAACACTGTGCGCAGGGTTTCATGGCGGGCCACCAGGCTGGCGAAGGCCTGCTCCAGCGCCGACAGGCTCAGCGTGCCCTTGAGCCGCACCGCGCCGGGCAAGTTGTAGGCGCCGCTGTCGGGGTCCAGTTGCCAGAGAAACCACATGCGGCGCTGGGCATAGGACAGGGCCTGGCGGTCGTCGGCTTCGACGCCTTGGGGAATGGGGAAGCGACTGAAGTCCACGCCCTCCTTGTCCAGCGCTGCCAGGAACATCTGGCGCTTGTCCAGGGGCAACCCGATAAACCGGCGAGCAAGTTTCAAGGCGTCTTCAGCATTCATTTCTGGGGTATCCGGAATCAGTGGGCACAGAGGCACAAAGGCAAGTCGTCCCTATGAAACGAATGCAAACCGGAAAAATTAGCGATTGGGAATTTGTGTCGAGTAGCGAGGTGGAGCAGGGATTTGAAGAATAATCAGCCATCCCTGTGGGAGCGAGCCTGCTCGCGAAAGCGCTGGGTCAGCTGGCTGGGATGTTGAAGGTGACGACCCCTTCGCGAGCAGGCTCGCTCCCACAGGGGCTGGTGTCGGGCTCGATATTTGTGTCCACCACAGATCACTTGTGGGAGCGAGCTTGCTCGCGATGGCGGCGGATCAGTCATGCATAGGCAAGCTGACAAACCGCTATCGCGAGCAAGCTCGCTCCCACAGGGGCCTGTATTGCGTGCGCTTGGAAATCGAGTCAGGCGCTGATCGCCAACCCGTGTCGCCGGTGATGCACGCTCAGCTGATCCTTGATCAGCCGCAGCACCCTGGCCTCGTGTTCATGGATGAAGAAGTGCCCGCCCGCCAGCATATCCACGGAGAAGCTGCCGCTGGTTTCGCGGCTCCAGCCGATCAACTGTTCGGTGGTGGCCTTGTCGGCGGTGCCGCCGAGTACGTGCACGGGGCAGTTGAGCGGTGACCGAAGCCTTGGCTGGTAGCGGCCACAGAGCAGGAAGTCCGCGCGCAGTACCGGCAAGGTCAAAGCCATCAGCTCTTCATTGGCCAGCACCTCTTCGCTGGTACCGTTGAGGGTACGCAGCTGGTCGATCAGTTCGGCATCGGTTTTCGGCTCGGCGAAACCTCGGTCATAGTCGGCGCGCATCGTCGGCGCCGCGGTGCCCGAGGCAAACAGCGCTACCGGCTCCGGGCAGCCCAGCTCACGCAAGGCATGAGCGATTTCACAGGCCAGCAGCGCGCCCAGGCTGTGGCCGAACAAGGCGTAAGGGGCCTGGAGGGTCGGAGCCAGCTCCCGCGCCAATTGCTTGGCCAAGGGCCCCATGTCGGTGTGCAGCGGCTCGGCGAAACGCGCCCCACGCCCCGGCAACTCCACCGGCTGCACCGTCAGCCACTGCGGCACCTTGCGCCGCCAGCGGCTGTAAACCATCGCGCTGGCGCCGGAATACGGCAGACACAGCAGGGTCAGTTGGGTCACAGCGGTTTTCTCCGATCGTTTGTATAAAAGGAATAACGAGGCCGGGCCGTGCAGAATTAGTCACCGGCCCCTCGCCCGGATGCGTCTTATACTGCACGCCCGATGGCCTGGTCTGCCCTTAAGGAGAACACAATGAGCTGGTCCGCCCAACAATATGTCGCGTTCGAACAGGAACGCACCCGCCCGTCCCGCGATCTGCTGGCGGCCATCCCGCCGGTACAGGCGCGTCAGGTCATCGACCTGGGCTGCGGCCCCGGCAACTCCACCGAACTGCTGGTCGATCACTTTCCCGACGCAACGGTGCGTGGCCTGGACAGTTCCGCCGACATGGTCGAAGCCGCCCGTAAGCGCTTGCCCGGCGTGACATTCGACACCGCCGATATCGGGCGCTGGAACGAAAGCGGCCCCTTCGACGTGATCTTCGCCAACGCCGTGCTGCAATGGCTGCCCGACCACGCCACCCTGCTGCCGTCGCTGGTGGACAAACTCGCCGCTGGCGGCAGCCTGGCCGTCCAGATGCCTGACACTCTGCACCAGCCTTCCCATCGCTTGATGCGTGACATCGCTGCCAGCGGCCCCTGGGCCAGCCAACTGGCCGGCGCGGCGGATTCGCGGACCGAGGTGGAGGATGCCAGCACCTATTACTCGATCCTCAAACCCCACTGCACCCGCGTCGATGTGTGGCGCACCACCTACCATCACCCGCTGGCCGGTGGCGCCTCGGGGGTCGTGGAGTGGTTCAAGGGCAGCGGCCTGCGGCCATTCCTCGAGCCGCTGGACGAAGCGCAGCGCGAGGACTATCTGAAGCAATACCTCAAGGCCATCGAACAGGCCTATCCGGCCTTGGACGATGGGTCGGTCCTGCTGCCGTTCCCGAGGGTGTTTATCGTCGCGACACGCTAGGGCGATGGTCAGGCGCGAGGGCTAAATTTCTGATCCAGGCCCTCGTTACCTGCTAAGACCAAAACCCACAAGAGTGACCGCCGTGGACCTGCAAACCATCCTGGGCAAACTGTTCGCCAACGCCGGCGCCGTTGGTATCGACGGCGTTTTCCAATTCGTGTTCGGCCCTCATCAGGCGTACTGGTCCGAGGTCAAAGCCAGCAGCCACACCCAGGCTGGTCGGCACAGCAGCCCCGACGTGACCATGGAAATCGCGGAAAAGGATTTTCTCGGGATCATGGCCGGCCTGGCCAATGTCGAGGAACTGTTCGCCAGCGGCCGCCTGAAGATCGATGGCAACATGGGCCTGGCGACGTTGCTGCCGCAGATCATCGATCACGCCCGCAATGGCAGCCGCCCGGCGGAAAAGGTCGACATGAACAAACGCTACCCGACCCCGCCGCGCTTCAGCGATACCCTCACCGCGAGCCTGCCGACCCAACGCAGCGTCGAGCGGCGGCCGCGAAGCGAACTGTCGGTGAGGGATTTCCAGGCACGCTACCTGCCCCATGGCATTCCGCTGGTGATCAGCGACGCGCTGCAGGACTGGCCCTTGTTCAAGCTCAGCCGGGAAGAATCCCTGGTGCATTTTGCCCAGCTGCAAGGCATCACTCGCCACGGCGACTACGTGAAAAAAACCTTTTCCACCGAGCGCGATTTTCGCTCGACCTCCATGGCCGATTTCATCGCGTCCCTCGACAACCCGGCCGCCAAGGGTGCGGACGGCGAGCCGCCAGCCTACATGGGCAACAATATCTTGCCGGCGCAACTGATGGAGCTGATCAAGTACCCGCCCTACTTCGATCCATCGCTGTTCATTCCGCCGCGCATCTGGATCGGCCCCAAGGGCACCCTCACACCGCTGCACCGCGACGACACCGACAACCTGTTCGCCCAGGTCTGGGGCCAGAAAACCTTCACCCTCGCCGCCCCCCACCACCGCGAGGCCCTGGGCACCTGGTCGACCGCGCCCCAGGGCGGGCTGGACGGTTGCGACTTCAACCCGGACGCGCCGGACTACGAGCGTTTCCCCCACGCCCGCGACGTGACATTCCTGCGGGTGACGCTGGAGGCTGGGGATTTGCTGTTTTTGCCGGAGGGCTGGTTTCATCAGGTGGAGTCGGTGTCCACCTCGCTATCAGTGAATTTCTGGGTGAATTCGGGGCGGGGTTGGTAGCGTCCGAAGTTTGCTTTCGTGGCGAGGGAGCTTGCTCCCGCTCGACTGCGCAGCAGGCGCAAAAACTGGGGTCGCTACGCAACCCAGCGGGAGCAAGCTCCCTCGCCACAAAGGACTGTGCGTTATTTTTGCTGGCGATAACTCTGCACCGCCGCTCCCAGCACCACTGCCCCAGCCGCAATCGCCAGCCAGAAACCACTGCGCGCGCCATACGTATCCACCAGCCAACCCGAGCCCGCCGCGCCGATGGCCACGCCGATGCTCAGCCCGGTCACCAGCCAGGTCAGGCCTTCGGTGAGCCGCGCCGGCGGCACGATGCGTTCCACCAGGGCCATGGCAACGATCAGCGTCGGCGCGAAGAACAACCCCGCGACAAATACCGCCAGCGACAGCCCGAGGATATTGCTCGCCAACAACAGCGGCAGCGTGGTTAGCGCCGTCGCCACCCCGCCGTACAGGAACAATCGCGGCAACGGCAGTTTCGAGCGCAGCGCGCCGAACGCCAGGCCGGCCAGGCACGAGCCGATGGCATAGACCGACAGCACGATGCTCGCCGCCGCCGGTTGCCCCTGATGCTGGGCGAACGCCACGCTGACTACGTCCACCACCCCGACGATGACGCCCATGGCGACCATCAACAGCAGCAGCAAAAGCACGTTGCTTGAGCTGATGATCGAGCCTTGGTGATGCGCCTGATGCGGGTGCACCGGCGGCTCGGTGCCGCGCTGCAGGACAAACGCCGTTACGCCGATCGCCAGCAGCAACACCGAGGCCAGCGGCCCAGCCTCCGGGAACGCCACCACGCACAACCCCACCGACAGCGGCGGTCCGACGATGAAGCAGACCTCGTCCAACACTGACTCCAGCGCATAGGCAGTGCGCAGCTGCGGCTGGCCGCGATACACCTCGGTCCAGCGCGCCCGCACCATCGCCGACATGCTGGGCATGCATCCGGCCAGGGCGGCGAACAGGAACAGCGTCCACTGGGGCGCCTGCAAGCGCGTGCACAACAGCAGCATCAGCAACGCCCCGCCACCCAGCAGCGCCGCTAATGGCAAGACCCGCCCCTGGCCAAAACGGTCGACCAGCCGCGACACCTGCGGCGCGCAGAACGCCGTCGCCAAGGCAAACGTCGCCGCCACCGCGCCGGCCAATCCGTAACCGCCCTTGAGCTGCGCAAGCATGGTGATCACGCCGATCCCGGTCATCGATATCGGCATGCGCGCGATCATTCCCGCCAGCACGAAGCCACGGCTGCCAGGTGCGCTGAACAGTTCACGATAAGGATTTGCCATGGGACGCCGCCTCAACAAGGGCCTGCAACTTGCCACAAAGGACGGTGCCGGGGAAAGCGCAAAACTGTGGGTGATATGTGAAGACTGCCGCCTGCAAATGAACTCTGCGCGCCTGTCGTCAGTCAGCAAGTAAGGCCCTCAGTTCAAGGTGCTATCCCATGCAGATTTCTCTTGCCCGACAAGTTGCTCTGGTCACCGGCGCCAGCTCCGGCATTGGCGCAGGTTCGGCCCGGGCACTGGCGGCGGCCGGTGCCGCCGTGGTGCTCAATTACCATTCCAGCGCCGGCCCCGCCGAAGACCTGGCCCGCGAGATCAACGACAGCGGTGGCCGAGCCATCGCCATCGGCGCCGATGTGTCGAAGGAACAGGACGTCGAGCGGCTATTCGCCCAGACCGTGGACGCGTTCGGCACGCTGGACATCCTGGTCGCCAACTCCGGCCTGCAAAAAGACGCCGCCGCCGTCGACATGAGTCTGGAAGACTGGAACACCGTCATCGGCGTCAATCTCACAGGCCAGTTCCTTTGCGCCCGCGCGGCTTTGCGCATTTTCAACCGCCAGGGCATTCGCCAGGGTGTGTCCCAGGCCGCCGGCAAGATTATCCACATGAGTTCGGTGCACCAGCGCATCCCCTGGGCCGGCCACGTCAATTACGCGGCGTCCAAGGGCGGCATCGATCAGCTCATGCAGACCCTGGCCCAGGAAACCAGTCACCAGCGCATCCGCATCAACAGCATCGCCCCCGGCGCCATCCGCACGGCCATCAACCGTGAGGCCATGGAGGGCGACAAGGAACAGAAACTGTTGCAGCTGATCCCCTACGGCCGGGTCGGCAATGTGGAGGATGTCGCCAACGCGGTGGTCTGGCTGGCGTCGGACCTGTCCGATTATGTGGTGGGCACCACGCTGTTCATCGATGGCGGGATGAGCCTCTATCCGGGGTTCCGCGGCAATGGCTGATCATGACGAACCGCAGAGCCCGATCGAAAACCACGGCATCATCGGTGACATGCGCACGGCGGCGCTGGTCAACGATCGGGGCAGCGTGGATTTTTTCTGCTGGCCGGAATTCGACAGCCCGTCGATCTTCTGTTCGCTGCTCGACACCCCCGAAGCGGGCATCTTCCAGCTTGCTCCGGATTTGCCGGATGCCCGTCGCCAGCAAATCTACCTGCCCGACACGAATGTCCTGCAGACCCGCTGGCTGAGCGATGGCGTGGTGGTGGAGATCACCGATCTGCTGCCCATTGGCGACAGCGAGGATGACTTGCCGGTCTTGCTGCGCCGAGTTCGCATGACGGTCGGCAGCGCGACGTTTCGCATGCGCTGCGCGGTGCGCCATGATTATTCACGCGCCGCGACTACCGCGCGCCAGGACGGCGACCACGTCATCTTCGAGGCCCCGCAGCAACCGAGCCTGCGCCTGTGCGCCGACCAGCCCATGACCCTGGAGGGCCAGGCGGCGGTGGCCGAATTCACCCTTGGCCAAGGCCAGACCGCGGAATTTCTCCTCGGGGGCATCGACGACCCGCGCCTGGTGGACGACACCAGTGCCCTGTGCCTGGAACGAACCCTGGCGTTCTGGCGCGGCTGGATCGGCCAATCCAACTACCGTGGTCGCTGGCGGGAAATGGTCAACCGCTCGGCGTTGGCGCTGAAGCTGCTGACCTCGCGCAAACAGGGCGCGATCCTCGCCGCCGCCACCTTCGGCCTGCCGGAAACACGCGGCGGCGAACGCAACTGGGATTACCGCTACACCTGGATCCGCGACGCCTCGTTCACCGTCTACGCGTTCATGCGCCTGGGCTTTGTCGACGAAGCCAACGCCTATATGCGCTGGCTGCGCGGCCGGGTCAGCGACTGCCGCGAACAACCGACCAAGCTCAACATTCTTTACGGCCTGGACGGCCGGCTCGAACTGCCGGAAACCGAGCTGACGCACCTGAGCGGCTACGGCAACGCGCGACCGGTGCGCATCGGCAACCTCGCCTACCAGCAGGTGCAGTTGGACATCTTCGGCGAGTTGATGGATGCGGTGTACCTGGTCAACAAATACGGCGAAGCCATCTCCCACCAAGGCTGGAAACACACGGTCGATGTGGTCGACCAAGTGTGCGAAATCTGGCGGGACAAGGACGTGGGCATCTGGGAAATGCGCGGCGAGGAGCAGCATTTCCTGCATTCGCGGCTGATGTGCTGGGTGGCGGTGGACCGGGCCATCCGCCTGGCGAGCAAACGTTCGCTGCCCGCCCCGTTCGCCCGTTGGGACGAGACTCGACAGGCCATCTATGAAGACATCTGGACGAATTTCTGGAATGACGAACACCAGCACTTCGTCCAGCGCCTGGGCAGCACCGCCCTTGACGGCTCGATGCTGTTGATGCCGCTGGTGCGCTTCGTCAGTGCCCGCGACCCGCGCTGGCTGTCAACGCTGGACGCCATCGAGAAAGATTTGGTGCGCGACGGCATGGTCTATCGCTACCGCACCGACGACGGCTCCATCGATGGTCTCAGCGGCACCGAAGGTTCGTTCGTCGCCTGCTCGTTCTGGTACGTCGAGTGCCTGGCCCGCGCCGGCCGCGTGGAGAAAGCCCAACTGGAATTCGAACAATTGCTGCGCTACGCCAATCCGCTTGGGCTGTATGCCGAGGAATTCGACAGCCATGGTTATCACCTGGGCAACCTGCCCCAGGCGCTGAGCCATCTGGCGCTGATCAGCGCGGCGAGTTTCCTGGACCGCAGGTTGAGCGGGGAGAAAAATCATTGGCAGCCGTGAGGGGAAATTTGGATTGTCCCCCGTGGCGAGGGAGCTTGCTCCCGCTGGGTTGCGCAGCGACCCCAAAAATTCCGGATTGAAAAACGACGACTGCTGCGCAGCCGAGCGGGAGCAAGCTCCCTCGCCACAGGGGGCCTGCAGCGCTCCGGCTAGCGCGGTGGCTCCGCCAGTTCGATGTTATCCAGCGCTCGGTTGGCCAGCAGTACTCCCAACTCGATCAACTGCTGAAGCCCCAGCGGTGGAGTTCGCCATTTCCGCGACCAAGCAGAGGGTGGCGAACTGTGCGCAGGTTGGTCGACCAGGGAATGGAAACCCGGCAGGGCCGCAGCCCTCCCACGCACAGTCAGCCATAAGCAGACAATGCGCCATTCTAAACCCGGACGACCAAGCCCGGTCGCTGATTTTGCAGCGACGACCAAAGCCTATCCCCACAACTTCCGAAGCACCAACCGCCACGACTCGTCGGAAAATTCTGATTCGCCAAATTTTTTGTAGGACCACCAAGCCCGTGGCGAGGGAGCTTGCTCCCGCTGGGTTGCGCAGCGACCCCAAAAATTCCGGATTGAAAAGCGACGACTGCTGCGCAGCCGAGCGGGAGCAAGCTCCCTCGCCACGGTGGATCTGCTTTTCGCCAAAGCCAAACGCATTTGAGTGACTCCTGGTTGCCAGCCCCGTCCCCCTCTCCTAAGATCGATGCACTCACGGGTGCAGCGGAGCTGCCCGATAAGAACCCGACTCAAGGACCCGACCATGACGCATATCCAACGTACCATCACCACCGAACCCCGAACCGGGCTGAGCCGCGAAGAACTCTGGGACGGCCCGGACAAGGGCTTGATCAAATGCTGGGAAGTCGGCCGCGACCGGGCGCAGAGGTTCCCTGAACTGGCGCAACGTTGTCTCGCCGGAGAGCTACCGGTGCTGGGCTGGAAAGGCGGGGTCAGCCGCAGCCTGAAGAAGACCGCCAAGTTCGGTTGCCTCAAGTATCTAGCCCAATGGCAGGGCCTGCGCGGCGAAGACCTGGACATCGACCTGGCCGAGGAACGCACCCTGACCTGCTCCAACACGAGCATGATCGTGACATTCACGCCAGACCGGGCCAAATATGTGAACCAGGAACCCGCCTGACCCCAACCGAGTGAAGCCGGAGACCGACATGACATCTGCGCCCAGGATCAATTTTGCGGTAACGCCGCTGCTGCGCATCGCCTATGAGGAACACGGCCCCGCCAGCGGCGAGCCGATTATCCTGCTGCACGGTTTTCCCTACGATCCGCGGGCCTTTGACGAGGTTGCCCCGCCCTTGGCCCAACGCGGTTATCGAGTCATCGTGCCGTACCTGCGCGGCTACGGCCCGACCCGGTTCAACAATCCCGCGATTGCCCGCTCCGGCCAGCAAGCGGCACTGGCCCAGGACCTGCTGGACCTGATGCACACACTCGATATTCCCCAGGCTGCGCTGTGCGGTTATGACTGGGGTGGCCGCGCCGCGTGCATTGTCGCCGCGTTGTGGCCCGAGCGCGTTCGCTGCCTGGTCACCGGCGATGGCTACAACCTGCAGAATATTCCTCGATCGACCCAGCCACTGGACCCGGAAACCGAACACCGTCTGTGGTATCAGTATTACTTCCACACCGACCGAGGCGTCGAAGGCGTGAAGCAGAACCGACGCGAGCTGTGCCAATTGCTCTGGCGCCTGTGGTCGCCGACCTGGGCGCGCGGTGCGGAGCTGTATCCGCTGAGCGCGCCTTCGTTTGATAATCCGGATTTTGTCGAGGTGGTGATTCATTCCTATCGCCATCGCTTCATGTACGCGCCGGGAGATCCGACGCTTGAATGGATGGAGGAACAGTTGGCGGCGCAACCGGCCATCAGCGTGCCGAGTATTTCCCTGTGTGGTGCAGATGACGGGGTGGGACCTGCGCCCGAGCACGACGAAGATGCCGCGCATTTCACCGGACGCTACGAGCGCCGCGTGCTGGCCGGCGTCGGCCATAACATTCCTCAGGAAGCACCTGAAGCCACGCTCAGGGCATTGCTGGATTTGCTTGAGGGCTGAGCGCAAACCGCTCGCGATAAGCCTGGGGCGTCACGCCCATGCCCCGCAGAAAGCTGCGACGCAAGGTTTCTTCGCTGCCGAAGCCGCATTGCAGGGCGACGCGCTTGATCGGCACCGCACTGTCGCAGAGCAGCCGCCGGGCAGTTTCCACGCGGATCAGTTCCACCGCACGGGCCGGGGTCTGGCCGGTCTCGGCGCGGTAATGACGGACAAAGCTGCGCTCGCTCATACCGGCCTCGGCGGCCAGGCTCGACAAGCCCAGGTCGCGGGTGAGGTTTTCGGCGATCCAGGCGTGCAGTTTATCGAAACGACCGCCCTGCTCCTGTAATGCCAAAGTAGCGCTGAACTGCGACTGCCCCCCGGGGCGCTTGAGGAATACCACCAGATGCCGCGCGACTTCCAGCGCCATCGCCCGGCCCAGGTCCTCTTCGACCAGCGCCAACGCCAGGTCAATGCCGGCCGTGACTCCAGCCGAGGTCCAGACCGAACCATCCTTGATGAAAATCGGATTGGGTTCGACCTGCAGTTCTGGATGTTGCCGGGCCAGCTGTTCACAACGGGTCCAATGGGTCGCCACCCGGCGTCCGTCCAGCCAGCCACTGGCCGCCAGCAGAAACGCCCCGGTACACACCGATGCGACCCTTCGCGAACGCGCTCCCTGATCCCTGACCCAGGCCACCAGCGCAGGATCTTTCGCGGCTTCGTACACGCCCCAACCGCCGGCAATCAACAAGGTGTCACTGCCCTCGCTGGGCAGTGGTTCGGCCATCAGCGCCAACCCCGCCGACGACATCACCGCCCCGCCACCCGCAGCAATAACAGTCGGCGCATACGGCGCCGGCAAGCCTTGTCCGCAAACCAGATCATTGGCCGACGCGAAGACCTGCAGAGGCCCGGTGACATCCAGCACTTGTACGTTGGCGAAGGCCAGCACATGAACGGTTTTTGCTGTGTTTGGCATATTGGCGTGATTCGAGGGCTTATTGGCGAATAAGCCAGATCCTACGAGTCTAAAGTCAAACCGTCCACCCTCTCGGGCAATCATCCAAAGGAGCAAGCGACATGACGTTGCAGATCGGTTTTCTGTTATTCCCCCAGGTTCAGCAGTTGGACCTCACCGGGCCTTTTGACGTGCTGGCTTCGCTGCCAGATGTGAAAGTGCATCTGATCTGGAAAGACCTGGCGCCGGTTACCTCCAGCACGGGCTTGGTCCTGCTGCCAACCACCACCTTCGAGGACTGTCCGAAGCTCGACGTCATTTGTGTCCCCGGTGGTAGCGGCGTCGGTCCGTTGATGGAAGACGAGCAGACCCTGGCCTTCATCAAACGCCAGGCCACTCACGCCAAATACATCACCTCGGTGTGCACCGGTGCGCTGGTACTCGGCGCGGCGGGATTGTTGCGCGGCAAACGCGCCACCACCCACTGGGCCTTCCACAGTTTGTTGCAGCCGCTGGGGGCGACGCCGGTCACGGACCGTGTGGTCCGCGACGGCAACCTGCTTACCGGAGGTGGCATTACCGCGGGAATCGATTTTGCCTTGACCCTGGCGGCCGAGCTGTTCGACCAGGACACCGCCGAGCTGGTCCAATTGCAGCTTGAATACGCACCTGCTCCGCCGTTCGCCGCAGGTTCTCCGGACACCGCGCCGACGCTGGTGCTCGAAGAGGCCAACCGGCGTTCGGCGGAATCGTTCCGCGTGCGCTCGCAGATCACCCAGCGGGCTGCGGCACGCTTGGAATCAGCGTAGCGGCAGGTTCAGCCAGACACAGCAATCCGGTGCCTGGCTTGGATGGCCTATTCCTCCTGGCGATACAGGACCATTCCGGCGTGATACAGCACGCCATCGCGAAAATCACCGTCGGCGGTGAAACCCGTATCGTCGTGGTATTCGATATGGTCGTCCTGCAGCCAATAGTCGCCCTCGTAGGCACTCTCGCGAGTGCCACGTGCTTCGTCGTAGCGCCCGCCCGGAAGCAACCGATGGCGAATCACGCCATCGGCCGTCACCCACAGGCCGACGAATTTGTCCTGATCTCCAAATGCCTTTCTCATGGGACGTCTCCTAGTGGTCGCCAGGTTTTAAAATGGGCTGGCCGTCGGCCGCACTACCAGTTCGCTGACGTCCACGTCCGCCGGTTGCTCGATCGCATAGGCAATTGCCCGAGCGATGGCCTCGGCGGGGATGGCGATCCTGCGGAACTCGCGCATCTCGGCCCGTCCGCCTTCGTCGGAAATGCTTTCGGCCAGTTCCGACTCGGTCACGCCGGGGGAAATCACCGTCACGCGGACATCCCCACCCACCTCCTGGCGCAGGCCTTCGGAAATCGCCCGTACGGCAAACTTGGTCGCGCAGTACACAGCGGCAGTCGGGCTGACGGTGTACGCACCGATGGAGGCAATATTGATGAATTGTCCGCTGCGCTGGCGCTGCATCAACGGCAGGCCGGCGGCGATGCCGTGCAGCACGCCACGGATGTTGACGTCGATCATGCGGTCCCATTCCTCGACCTTCAGCGCCTCAAGCTTGGAGAGCGGCATGACGCCGGCGTTATTGATGATCACATCAAGCCCGCCGAATTTCTCGACGGCGAAATCGATCAGGCTCTGGACATCGTCGCGACGGGTCACGTCCACGGCTTTGCAGGCAGCCCGGTGACCGGCGGCTTCAAGTTCTTGCACCAGCGCTTGCAAGCGCTCCACGCGCCGGGCGCCAAGCACCACGCAAGCCCCGCGGGCCGCCAACAACCGTGCTGCCGCCTCACCAATCCCGCTGCTGGCGCCAGTGATGACCACTACTTTGTTTTGAATATCGGACATGATGGTTTCCTCGTCTGGATGCGTTGGCCCCCGGTGGGAGCGTTTTGACAGGTCCAGATTAGGAGGGTGTCAGGCGCTTCGGTTAGCCGGATTCTCCTGCGCATTTGCACGATCCTGTAACGATAACGCCTCTGGTCGTTACGGCTGCAATCAGCTTTACTAGCGCGATCCATTAAATTGGTCAGGGAGATTGATCGGCATGTCGGTATCCACGTCCATCACCATCACGCCCATTAACGGCGTAGATCAGCGTCGCGCCGAGCTGGCGAACCTGATGAAGCGCTTCGCACCGGAATATGGTGTCCACGCAACGGCCATCGAGGCCTTGCACCTGATCCGCAGCGATCAACCCACCGAGGCCTTGCACGTTGTGCACAAGCCCGGGCTGTGCGTGATTGTCCAGGGGCGCAAGGAAGTCACGCTGTCTGACGAGCGCTACGTTTACGATCCGCTCAATTACCTGGTGGTCTCTGTGACGCTGCCGCTGGCCGGCCAGGTAATCGAGGCCAGCCCCGAGCAACCGTACCTGTGCATACGCCTGGACATCGACCCGGCACAGATCTGCCAGTTGATCGCCGATGCCAGCCCAATTGGCGTACCGAGCGAAAGAGCCGATCGCGGATTGTTCCTGGACCGCATCGACGAGCCGCTGCTCGACGCAATGCTGCGTTTGCTGCGACTGCTCGACAGCCCGGACGACATCGCCACCCTCGCGCCACTGGCCCAGAAAGAGATTTTCTATCGACTGTTGCGGGGCGCCCAGGGCAGGCGGCTGCACGAAATCGCTATTCCTGACACCCAGACCCACCGCATCAGCCGCGCCATCGAGTGGCTTAACACCCATTACGCCGAACCATTGAGCATCGACAGCCTGGCGCAGATGATCAATCTGAGTCCCTCGGCACTGCATCATCGCTTCAAGGCCGTGACCGCCATGAGCCCGCTGCAATACCAGAAACAGTTACGCCTGCAGGAAGCCCGACGATTGCTACTGGCGGAGAACAGCGATGTTTCGTCAATCGGCTACAAAATGGGCTACGAGAGCCCCTCGCAGTTCAGCCGTGAATACAGCCGTCTATTCGGCGCCTCACCGAGCAAGGACGTCGCTCGCCTTCGCGCCCAGGCGTTGCAAGCGAGCAGCGCCTGATTCTGCATACAAACAGGATCAGGCAAACCGAGGGCAGTATCCGACTAACGACCCTAGCCACCTCGCCCCTACTCTGAACCCATGCAGCAAGGCAACCGTCCGGGCTGCAACGGGTTCAGCAGATTTCGACGTCTGAACGACCCGGCACTCAACCCTTTGATACGACCGGAGTCATTGCCATGAAAACTTTCAATTCCTTGATCGCCGTTACCAGCCTTGTCCTGAGCGCCAGCGCTTTCGCATTGCCAAGCCAGCAACAGGATCGATTCTTTACCCAGTCGCCTGAGCCTTCGCAGTCAGTGGCAGCAGACGGCGCGGATCGCACTCCTCGTGGCCAGACTCTCGCCGCTGATGGCGCTGACCGTACTCCCGGTGGCCAGACTCTCGCTGCTGATGGCGCTGACCGTACTATGGGACGGCGCCTGGCATGACGGGGCTATTCCTTGGACGAAAAAAAACCCGCCTAGGCGGGTTTTTCAAGGACCAGATTGACTTCCTGTCAGGCACTCCATGCCGGGTCCCATCATCCATGACCCCAAGCACTCCCTGTACTCAGTGGATGGATGTAGATTAGAGGGGATCAATAGGCAGAAAAAGACGAGAAAGCAGCGTCGCAACGTAAGCGTTTCGCTATGCGCCACTGTTACTTTTCTACAGGCGAAAAAAAACCCGCCGAAGCGGGTTTTTCCAAGACCATTACGACTCCTTGTCGGTAGCCATCCTTGCAAGGTCGATCGTCCCTGATCCTGAGCACTTCCTGTGCTTCAGTGGATGAGGCTAGATTACGCGTCGGATCCAAAGTGAAACAGAGGACATAGCTACCAAGCCGTGTAAGACATTCGCCATATCACCCCTTCCGGAAACCCTTAGCCCGGTCAGGTAACCGGCGTTTGGTCCTTGGGCTCCATCATGCCTTGTTCAGATACTCTTCAATATTGGCCATCTGTTCATCCCAACCACGACTGTCCATTCGGAAAGCCTTGAGTCGACGCGCCTCGGGAATGTCATTGAATCCTGACTCCACTACCTTCAGAAGGGTGCCACCGCCCATGTCTTCAAGCTCGAATTGCACACGCGTCTCGGACTCTTGGGAATAGTCGGTCTGCGGCTCCACAGCGTAAGGATGCCAGCGAAACGAGAACACTCGCTCGGGCTCGACACGCTCCACCAGGACATCCCACACAAGATGCTCATAACCCGGATAGGTAATCTGCCCTTGGGTGCGCTCACCGGCAACAAACCGCTTGCCCGCGAGATCCACGCCAAACCATTGGCCGAAGGCTTCAGCATTGGCCAGGGCTCGCCAGACCTGCGAACGCGGCGCCTTCAACAAGATCTTTCTTTCGATACGATCAGACAGATGCATGGTCGTCACCTCCTGTGTTCAACATTAGGCCTGTAAGACCACAAGGCCAACCGTAAAGTTGTATCAACGCCTTGTTTGGTTACACTCCTCCAGCAGTTTTTACCCCTCATGGAGAGATTGATGATGTACACCCGTTTGTTGCTGCCCCTGATTCCGCTGTTGTTCATTGGCGCTGTCCAGGCTGACGTTTGTACCAACGCCACGACCCAAGGCGACATAAACCAGTGTGCAGCCCAAGAGACCAAGGCCGCCGACAAGGAACTGAACAGTCTGTACAAACAGATCACAGCGCGTTTGAAAGACAATGCCGAGGCCAAGCAATTGCTGGTCAAGGCACAGCGAGCCTGGATTGACTTCCGTGACGCCGAATGCAGCTTTTCTGCTTCTGGTGCCGAAGGGGGGAGCGTCTATCCGATGATTCAGAATGACTGCATTACAGCCCTGACGAAGGCGCGAGTAGAGGCGTTCAAGACGTACCTCAACTGCGAAGAAGGAGACCTGAGCTGCCCGGTACCTGGGGCTTGATTGATGGTGTCGAAGAGGATGTCCTCAGGTCAATTTTCTTGCGGGCAAAACAAAACCCCTACCTGCGTCAGCAGATAGGGGTTTCGGAATTTAATCTTGACGATGACCTACTCTCACATGGGGAAACCCCACACTACCATCGGCGATGCATCGTTTCACTTCTGAGTTCGGGATGGGATCAGGTGGTTCCAATGCTCTATGGTCGTCAAGAAATTCGGTAGCCAGCGCGTGCCTTGCGGTCACGTTCCAGCGAATGGGTATGCGATAGTTTGTGGGTTTTGACTCGAACTTTCGGTTCATTGCGTCTTCACACACCGCAATCTGGCCCCTTTCGAGTCTACAGATTGCTTGGGTGTTATATGGTCAAGCCTCACGGGCAATTAGTACAGGTTAGCTCAACGCCTCACAGCGCTTACACACCCTGCCTATCAACGTCGTAGTCTTCGACGGCCCTTCAGGGGACTCAAGGTCCCAGTGAGATCTCATCTTGAGGCAAGTTTCCCGCTTAGATGCTTTCAGCGGTTATCTTTTCCGAACATAGCTACCCGGCAATGCCACTGGCGTGACAACCGGAACACCAGAGGTTCGTCCACTCCGGTCCTCTCGTACTAGGAGCAGCCCCTCTCAAATCTCAAACGTCCACGGCAGATAGGGACCGAACTGTCTCACGACGTTCTAAACCCAGCTCGCGTACCACTTTAAATGGCGAACAGCCATACCCTTGGGACCGGCTTCAGCCCCAGGATGTGATGAGCCGACATCGAGGTGCCAAACACCGCCGTCGATATGAACTCTTGGGCGGTATCAGCCTGTTATCCCCGGAGTACCTTTTATCCGTTGAGCGATGGCCCTTCCATACAGAACCACCGGATCACTAAGACCTACTTTCGTACCTGCTCGACGTGTCTGTCTCGCAGTCAAGCGCGCTTTTGCCTTTATACTCTACGACCGATTTCCGACCGGTCTGAGCGCACCTTCGTACTCCTCCGTTACTCTTTAGGAGGAGACCGCCCCAGTCAAACTACCCACCATACACTGTCCTCGATCCGGATAACGGACCTGAGTTAGAACCTCAAAGTTGCCAGGGTGGTATTTCAAGGATGGCTCCACGCAGACTGGCGTCCACGCTTCAAAGCCTCCCACCTATCCTACACAAGCAAATTCAAAGTCCAGTGCAAAGCTATAGTAAAGGTTCACGGGGTCTTTCCGTCTAGCCGCGGATACACTGCATCTTCACAGCGATTTCAATTTCACTGAGTCTCGGGTGGAGACAGCGCCGCCATCGTTACGCCATTCGTGCAGGTCGGAACTTACCCGACAAGGAATTTCGCTACCTTAGGACCGTTATAGTTACGGCCGCCGTTTACCGGGGCTTCGATCAAGAGCTTCGCGTTAGCTAACCCCATCAATTAACCTTCCGGCACCGGGCAGGCGTCACACCCTATACGTCCACTTTCGTGTTTGCAGAGTGCTGTGTTTTTAATAAACAGTCGCAGCGGCCTGGTATCTTCGACCGGCGTGGGCTTACGCAGCAAGTGCTTCACCCTCACCGGCGCACCTTCTCCCGAAGTTACGGTGCCATTTTGCCTAGTTCCTTCACCCGAGTTCTCTCAAGCGCCTTGGTATTCTCTACCCAACCACCTGTGTCGGTTTGGGGTACGGTTCCTGGTTACCTGAAGCTTAGAAGCTTTTCTTGGAAGCATGGCATCAACCACTTCGTCACCCAAAGGGTAACTCGTCATCAGCTCTCGGCCTTAAGATCCCGGATTTACCTAAGATCTCAGCCTACCACCTTAAACTTGGACAACCAACGCCAAGCTGGCCTAGCCTTCTCCGTCCCTCCATCGCAATAACCAGAAGTACAGGAATATTAACCTGTTTTCCATCGACTACGCTTTTCAGCCTCGCCTTAGGGACCGACTAACCCTGCGTCGATTAACGTTGCGCAGGAAACCTTGGTCTTTCGGCGTGGGTGTTTTTCACACCCATTGTCGTTACTCATGTCAGCATTCGCACTTCTGATACCTCCAGCAAGCTTCTCAACTCACCTTCACAGGCTTACAGAACGCTCCTCTACCGCATCACTTGCGTGATACCCGTAGCTTCGGTGTATGGTTTGAGCCCCGTTACATCTTCCGCGCAGGCCGACTCGACTAGTGAGCTATTACGCTTTCTTTAAAGGGTGGCTGCTTCTAAGCCAACCTCCTAGCTGTCTAAGCCTTCCCACATCGTTTCCCACTTAACCATAACTTTGGGACCTTAGCTGACGGTCTGGGTTGTTTCCCTTTTCACGACGGACGTTAGCACCCGCCGTGTGTCTCCCATGCTCGGCACTTGTAGGTATTCGGAGTTTGCATCGGTTTGGTAAGTCGGGATGACCCCCTAGCCGAAACAGTGCTCTACCCCCTACAGTGATACATGAGGCGCTACCTAAATAGCTTTCGAGGAGAACCAGCTATCTCCGAGCTTGATTAGCCTTTCACTCCGATCCACAGGTCATCCGCTAACTTTTCAACGGTAGTCGGTTCGGTCCTCCAGTCAGTGTTACCTAACCTTCAACCTGCCCATGGATAGATCGCCCGGTTTCGGGTCTATTCCCAGCGACTAGACGCCCTATTAAGACTCGCTTTCGCTACGCCTCCCCTATTCGGTTAAGCTCGCCACTGAAAATAAGTCGCTGACCCATTATACAAAAGGTACGCAGTCACCCAACAAAGTGGGCTCCCACTGCTTGTACGCATACGGTTTCAGGATCTATTTCACTCCCCTCTCCGGGGTTCTTTTCGCCTTTCCCTCACGGTACTAGTTCACTATCGGTCAGTCAGTAGTATTTAGCCTTGGAGGATGGTCCCCCCATATTCAGACAAAGTTTCTCGTGCTCCGTCCTACTCGATTTCACTTCTAAGATCCTTTCGCGTACAGGGCTATCACCCACTATGGCCGCACTTTCCAGAGCGTTCCGCTAAAATCAAAGAAGCTTAAGGGCTAGTCCCCGTTCGCTCGCCACTACTAAGGGAATCTCGGTTGATTTCTTTTCCTCAGGGTACTTAGATGTTTCAGTTCCCCTGGTTCGCCTCTTGCACCTATGTATTCAGTACAAGATAACCATCTTATGATGGCTGGGTTCCCCCATTCAGACATCTCCGGATCAAAGTCTGTTTGCCGACTCCCCGAAGCTTTTCGCAGGCTACCACGTCTTTCATCGCCTCTGACTGCCAAGGCATCCACCGTATGCGCTTCTTCACTTGACCATATAACCCCAAGCAATCTGGTTATACTGTGAAGACGACATTCGCCGAAAATTCGAATTTCTCAACTAAGAGAACTCACAAATTTTACCTTAGCCTGAGCCGTTACCAGTGAAAGTAACGTTCAGTCTATCTTTCTATCACATACCCAAATTTTTAAAGAACGATCTAATCAAAAGACTAGAAATCAACATTCAGGCACCGTACGGTGGAATGCTCATTTCTAAGCTTTAAACGTTGGTACCAATCTGTAATGGTGGAGCCAAGCGGGATCGAACCGCTGACCTCCTGCGTGCAAGGCAGGCGCTCTCCCAGCTGAGCTATGGCCCCGTATCGCTACAGGGGACACCATGAAATTGGTGGGTCTGGGCAGATTCGAACTGCCGACCTCACCCTTATCAGGGGTGCGCTCTAACCAACTGAGCTACAGACCCAATCGTCTTCTTCAATGAATCAAGCAATTCGTGTGGGAGCTCATGAAGCCGCTGCGGTCGTCGATTAAGGAGGTGATCCAGCCGCAGGTTCCCCTACGGCTACCTTGTTACGACTTCACCCCAGTCATGAATCACACCGTGGTAACCGTCCTCCCGAAGGTTAGACTAGCTACTTCTGGTGCAACCCACTCCCATGGTGTGACGGGCGGTGTGTACAAGGCCCGGGAACGTATTCACCGCGACATTCTGATTCGCGATTACTAGCGATTCCGACTTCACGCAGTCGAGTTGCAGACTGCGATCCGGACTACGATCGGTTTTGTGGGATTAGCTCCACCTCGCGGCTTGGCAACCCTCTGTACCGACCATTGTAGCACGTGTGTAGCCCAGGCCGTAAGGGCCATGATGACTTGACGTCATCCCCACCTTCCTCCGGTTTGTCACCGGCAGTCTCCTTAGAGTGCCCACCATAACGTGCTGGTAACTAAGGACAAGGGTTGCGCTCGTTACGGGACTTAACCCAACATCTCACGACACGAGCTGACGACAGCCATGCAGCACCTGTCTCAATGTTCCCGAAGGCACCAATCCATCTCTGGAAAGTTCATTGGATGTCAAGGCCTGGTAAGGTTCTTCGCGTTGCTTCGAATTAAACCACATGCTCCACCGCTTGTGCGGGCCCCCGTCAATTCATTTGAGTTTTAACCTTGCGGCCGTACTCCCCAGGCGGTCAACTTAATGCGTTAGCTGCGCCACTAAGAGCTCAAGGCTCCCAACGGCTAGTTGACATCGTTTACGGCGTGGACTACCAGGGTATCTAATCCTGTTTGCTCCCCACGCTTTCGCACCTCAGTGTCAGTATCAGTCCAGGTGGTCGCCTTCGCCACTGGTGTTCCTTCCTATATCTACGCATTTCACCGCTACACAGGAAATTCCACCACCCTCTACCATACTCTAGCTCGACAGTTTTGAATGCAGTTCCCAGGTTGAGCCCGGGGATTTCACATCCAACTTAACGAACCACCTACGCGCGCTTTACGCCCAGTAATTCCGATTAACGCTTGCACCCTCTGTATTACCGCGGCTGCTGGCACAGAGTTAGCCGGTGCTTATTCTGTCGGTAACGTCAAAACAATTACGTATTAGGTAACTGCCCTTCCTCCCAACTTAAAGTGCTTTACAATCCGAAGACCTTCTTCACACACGCGGCATGGCTGGATCAGGCTTTCGCCCATTGTCCAATATTCCCCACTGCTGCCTCCCGTAGGAGTCTGGACCGTGTCTCAGTTCCAGTGTGACTGATCATCCTCTCAGACCAGTTACGGATCGTCGCCTTGGTGAGCCATTACCTCACCAACTAGCTAATCCGACCTAGGCTCATCTGATAGCGCAAGGCCCGAAGGTCCCCTGCTTTCTCCCGTAGGACGTATGCGGTATTAGCGTCCGTTTCCGAGCGTTATCCCCCACTACCAGGCAGATTCCTAGGCATTACTCACCCGTCCGCCGCTCGCCACCAGGTACAAGTACCCGTGCTGCCGCTCGACTTGCATGTGTTAGGCCTGCCGCCAGCGTTCAATCTGAGCCATGATCAAACTCTTCAGTTCAAACATCTTTGGGTTTTGAGAAAACCCTAAACTTGGCTCAGCAATCGTTGGTTACATCTTTGATTTCTCGCGGAGTAACTTGTGATGCTGATAATCTGTTGACTAGCAGTCTGACTCCACAAGCACCCACACGAATTGCTTGATTCAGTTGTTAAAGAGCGGTGGGTTGAGCCTTTCGTCTCAACCGAGGCGCGCATTCTACAGCGCCCCGTGTATCTGTCAAGCGGTTATTTTAAGAAGTTTTCAAAGTTTCGCTTGGAAATCCTCAACAACTTCAACCACTTGCGCTTCCGATCTCTCGTTAGCGGGAGGCGAATTCTACAGCGTTAGTCGCTGCTGTCAACACCTCTTTTTTACCGCTTTCGACCGAGAGGATCGAACCGTCGACAGCGCCCATCAAACCGGCCTGCCCACTCCTTCCGCGCTTCGATGATCTGAAGCCGCACACTTTCGAAACCTACTTAACTCGTTGAATCTCAAGGAGTTTTCCGTTTCGACTGCGCCGGAAGTGGGGCGAATTATAGACATCCAGAATTTGCCGTCAACCATTATTTTCAGTTTTCAGCTGTCTATGCACAACTGAATCCCAAGCCGTCATGTATGTAGACTGCGCCGATTGAAATGCGCACTATATTGCTCACCTTGTTTCCCTGCCCTACTTCTGGATGACACCCCGCAATGACTTCACCACATCGCAGCCTGGCAACCACCTTGTATCCGGTTGCCCTGCTACTAATAGCCATGGCATCCATCCAGTCTGGAGCCTCTCTTGCCAAAAGCATGTTCCCTGTAGTCGGTGCGCAAGGCACCACGACGCTACGGCTCATTTTCGCCAGCCTTATCATGTTGGTACTGCTGCGACCGTGGCGAGCCAAACTTACCGCCCAATCCTTGCGCACGGTGATTGTCTATGGGCTGGCGCTCGGCGGCATGAACTTTCTCTTCTATATGTCGCTTCGTACCGTTCCACTGGGCATTGCAGTGGCTCTGGAATTCACCGGCCCCTTGGCAGTCGCTATCTATGCCTCGCGCCGTGCGATTGATTTTCTCTGGATCGCCCTGGCGGTGGTTGGCTTGCTCCTGCTCATACCCACCGGAGCCACCAGCGCGGGCATCGACCTGATCGGAGCCGGTTATGCATTGGGGGCGGGTGTCTGTTGGGCCCTGTATATCCTGTTTGGCCAGAAGGCCGGTGCGGACAACGGTGTGCAGACCGCTGCGCTCGGCGTCATGATCGCAGCCTTGTTCGTAGCCCCCATCGGCATCGTGCATGCCGGGACCGCTTTGCTGACCCCGAGCCTCATCCCTGTCGCCATTGGCGTCGCCATTCTGTCAACCGCCCTGCCCTACACGTTGGAAATGATCTCACTCACCCGCATACCAGCCCGCACCTTCGGCACACTGATGAGCGTCGAGCCTGCGGTCGGCGCGCTATCGGGGCTGCTGTTTCTCCAGGAATATCTATCCCTGGCCCAATGGGCAGCCATAACCTGCATCATCCTCGCGTCGATCGGCGCTACGTTGACCATGGGCGACTCTGCCAAGCCCGCCATTGCCGCAGATTGATAACGTTCTAACGCAGGTCTGGTATTTATCGCGCATTTAGGCCATGTTTAGCCCCGTAACCTAATGTCAGACATGGATTTTTTCGTACAGGATGTCATGAACGCTTGAAGCGAAAGCGAACGCAGCCGTACGTAGGCATAAGATCCGCGGCGGCATTAAGGACGGGAATGAAACGAATCTTGATACTGATCGCTGTACTAGCGGTTACGGGCTGCGCGGCGACGTCGAAAACCGAAGTCAAACGCGGAAAAAAAGGCCTGCATATCAACTGCTCCGGCCTGTCCTCTTCCTGGGACCAGTGCAGGGCCAGCGCCGCCAACTCATGCGCGCCCAAAGGTTACAAAATCATCGCCAAATCAGGTGACGCCGTTGAGGAGCCAGGAGATTATCCTTTCGGGCTCAATCCAGCCGGATACACCAGCCGCAGCATGATCGTCATCTGCAAATAGGCGGCGCTTCAGTTGGACTGTCGTTCGGCCAGGCGATGGCTGATCTCGTCATGGCTGGAGCTGAGAACCTCCTGCTGGAGCTCAGGCGCTGCCAGCATCCGCGCAACAACCAGCGCACCCACGCATTGAGACAGGATCGCCCAAGCCAGGCTATCGCTCTCAAGTATCCGCGCCCAGCTTTCGTGCAGGCGGCAGATCCAGCTTTGCGCGGCCTCACGCACCGACATATCCGAACGAGCAATCTCAGCCCCCAGAACCGGCAAGGCGCAGCCAGCCTCGGGTTGTTCGACATGGCTCATGCTCAGGTACTGCTTGAGGCAACGCTCCAGTTTCATCGAGTCCATGACGCCGCTACCACTCAAGCGCTCCAGGCTCTGGCTCAACTCGCGCTCGACGATCGCCTTGAATAGCTCATCCTTGGATGAGAAATGGCTGTAGAACGCCCCGCCGCTAAGACCGATCGCCTTCATCAGGCCATCTACCCCTACCGTTGAAAATCCTGATTTCTTGGCCGACATGGCACTGCTGGTCAGCAGTTTCTCTCGGGTTTCCATCTTGTGATTGGCTGAATAACGCATGTGCTTGCCTCTGGATGCTCATCTTGACGCTTGGCGAATCTTAGCATAACGTCCGTTTAGCTAACGATCGTTTACCAATGAGGCCAATCATGAATAACAAGAAGGTTGTACTGGTAGTGGGAGCTGGCGATGCTACTGGTGGCGCGATAGCCCGGCGTTTCGCTCGGGAAGGCTTCGTGGCCTGCGTCACTCGCCGCAACGCTGACAAGCTTGAAGCTTTGGTCGACGAAATCCGTACCCAGGGCGGTGAAGCCCACGGTTTTGCCTGCGACGCACGCAAGGAAGATGATGTGATCGCACTGATCGAGCAAATCGAGGAGAAGGTGGGCCCGATCGAAGCCTTTGTATTCAACATCGGCGCCAACGTGCCTTGCAGCATTCTCGAAGAGACGGCTCGCAAATATTTCAAGATTTGGGAAATGGCCTGCTTTTCAGGTTTCCTCAATGCTCGAGAAGTGGCCAGGCGCATGGTCAAACGTCAGCGCGGCACGATCCTGTTTACTGGCGCCACGGCAGGCTTGCGCGGGGCATCAGGGTTCGCCGCATTTGCGGGGGCCAAACATGGCATCCGGGCCTTGGCCCAGAGCATGGCGCGAGAATTGGGGCCGATGAATATTCATGTAGCCCATGTGGTGGTGGATGGTGCCATCGACACCGACTTCATCCGCGATAATTTCCCGGAAAAATACGCAACCAGGGCAGAAGACGGCATCCTCGACCCTGAGCACATCGCCGAAAACTATTGGTACCTGCATACCCAGCCGCGGGATGCCTGGACCTTCGAACTGGATCTGCGCCCCTGGAACGAACGCTGGTAAGTCTCCCTCACAACAATAAGAGAAGCGTAGCCATGAACAGATCCGTCGAGTTTTTTTTCGACCTGGGCAGCCCGACCACCTACCTGGCCTATACCCAATTGCCCGCGCTCTGCGCCGAAACCCATAGCGAGCTCATCTATCGCCCCATGCTTCTGGGCGGCGTATTCAAGGCAACGGGCAACGCGTCGCCCGTTACCGTGCCGGCCAAGGGGCCTTATCTGTTCCAGGACTTGAACCGTTTCGCCAAGCGCTACGGTGTCGACTTCAAGCTCAACCCGCATTTTCCAATCAACACATTGCTATTGATGCGCGCCGTCACGGGCATGCAACTGCGTCATCCGGGTCGTTTCGAGACTTTCACGAGCTGTCTGTTCCGGGCGCTCTGGGTGAATGCCCGCAACCTCAACGACCCGGCAACAGTCGCGGCCGTGCTGGACGAAGGGGGTTTCGACCCTGCCTATGTGCTTGCCCTTACAGCCGACGAGCAGGTCAAGGAAACACTAAGGAGCACAACCGAAGAGGCCGTGCGCCGAGGTGTGTTCGGTGCGCCGAGCATGTTTGTCGGCAACGAGATGTTCTTTGGCCAGGATCGCCTGGACTTCGTCCGTGAAGCCCTCGGCTGACCCTATGCTTCAGATTGCCGCTGTCCGTGTGTTCAGCCATTGCAGCGCAGCGCCATCGAGCAGCGGACTCAAGCGACGCTGAACCTCGCCGTGGTAGGCGTTGAGCCAGTCCTTTTCGTCCTGGGTCAGCAACGACGGCTCAAGGCAGCGGGTGTCTATCGGGCACAGCGTCAGGGTTTCGAATGCGAGGAACTCGCCGAACTCGCTGCTGCCCGCCTCACGGTTCAACACCAGGTTCTCGATGCGAACACCCCAGCGGCCCGGGCGATAAGTACCCGGCTCGATGGAGGTGATCATGCCCGGCTGCATGGCGGTCTGGGGCGCGGCAGCAGCCTGATAGGCAATGACCTGCGGCCCTTCGTGAACGTTAAGGAAATAACCGACACCGTGGCCGGTGCCATGACCGTAATCCACCTGTTCAGCCCAGATCGGCGCCCTGGCGATGGCATCCAGCAGAGGCGACAGAATGCCCTTGGGGAATTTGGCCCTGGACAAGGCGATCACACCTTTGAGCACGCGGGTGCAGTCACGCTTCTGCTCCGACGTCGGTGTCCCGACCGGCACCATGCGAGTGATATCGGTGGTACCGCCAAGGTACTGGCCGCCCGAATCGATCAACAGCAAGCCATCGCCTTCAATGATCGCGTGCGCCTCTTCCGTGGCGTGATAATGAGGCATCGCGCCATTGGCATTAAACGCTGCGATGGTATTGAAGCTCAAGGAGACGAACTCCGGCCGGCGCTTGCGCGCTGCGGTCAGGTGCTCATCGATAGTCAGTTCAGTGATGCGCTCATGGCCCCAGGCACTTTCCAGCCAGGCAAAAAATTCGCAGAGCGCCGCTCCGTCCTGCTCCATTGCTCGACGGATGTGCTCGGCATCGGCCGGGCTTTTGCGCGATTTGGCAAGTGTTGTGGGGTTGAGCCCTTCGACGAGTTTCACGCCGCTGTCCAGATTGTCCAGCAAGCCGACCGTGACCCGGGCCGGATCGACCTGCAGGCTCGCGCCGCTCGGCACTTCACGCAATGCAGTGGCCACTTCGCTGTAGTCGCGCAGCGTTACGCTGTCTTGCTCAAGAACAGAACGCAGCGCAGCGTCGACCTTGTTCAAATCCACAAACAGCGTCGCCTGCTGCTGGCTGATCAGGGCAAAGGAGACGAATACCGGATTGAATGACACATCCGCGCCGCGCAGGTTGAACAGCCAGGCGATGTCGTCCAGGGTGGCGATGAAATGCCAATCCGCAGCACGCTCCTTCAGGGCGTCGCGCAACTGGGCGATTTTCTCGACACGACCGATCGTGGCTTGCGGCGGCAAATGGGCATAGACCGGTTGATCAGGCAAGCTCGGACGATCGGTCCAGGCTTGTGCGAGCAGATCGATGTCGGTACGCAACCGTGCGCCACGCTCTTGCAACTTGCTGCTCAGGGTCCGCGCCGATGCCACCGCCATGACCGCCCCATCGACCGCTACCGCGTCCCCTTCAGGCGTGTTTTCGGCCAGCCACTCCAACGGCCCGGGCTTTCCGGGGATGAGTTTGACCAGCTCGATGCCGCTGCCTTCCAGTTCCCAGGTGGCTTGTTCCCAGTAACGACTGTCCGCCCAGACCCCGGCGAAATCCGCGGTCACGATCAATGTACCGACCGAGCCATGGAACCCGGACAACCATTGGCGCCCTTGCCAGTACCCCGGCAGATACTCCGAAAGATGCGGGTCTGCGGAGGGCACCAACAGCGCATGGATGCCCTCCTGGCTCATCAATTGGCGAATTCGGGCCAGGCGCTGGGGAACCTGTCCCGGGATCGAAGGCTGGGTACTCATCATCACTCCTGCTAATCAATTTTATTGTTCGATGCCGAATGCGTTCGGCTCAGGGGGTTGCCGCCCAGAAGGCCGGCGCGGCAACACAGGCGGCCTTGATCAATCGCACCGCCTCATCAATATCCTGTTCGCTGGTAAAGCGGCCCAGGCTCAAACGAATGGTCCGCCCCGCCGCGCGTGCATCATGCCCAAGGGCGAGCAACACGTGGGATGGGGTGTTTTGCGCCGAGTTGCAAGCCGAGGTCGCGGAGAATGCCATCGATGCGCCCAGCGTCGCCGGGTTGAACTCACCTTCGTTGAACGTCAGGCTCACCGTATGGGGAATGCGACAGTTGGCACTGCCATTCATACACACACCGGGCAAGGCCAGCAAAGGTTCAAGCAAACGATTGCGCAGTCGGTCAATGTCGGCAAGCTCTTCATCAAAGGACTGCGCCGCCAGCTCGAATGCCGCGCCCATCGCGGCAATCTGATGAGTCGCCAAGGTCCCGGAGCGCAAGCCACCTTCATGACCGCCGCCATGGATCTGGGCCGACAGCCGCGGGCGCGCGCGATCACCGACGTAAAGTGCGCCGATCCCCTTGGGGCCGTAGATCTTGTGTGCGGAAAACGACATCAGGTCCACCGGCCACCGGGCCAGGTCGATGCTCACTTTTCCCGCACCCTGGGCCGCGTCCATATGAAACAACGCGCCATGCTCTCGAACGATCTCGCCAATGGCGATGGCGTCATTGACGGTGCCCAACTCGTTATTGACCAGCATCAGCGACACCAGGAAAGTGTCTTCGCGCAGCGCCTCGCGAACCGCTTGCGGGTTGATCAGGCCATCGGCGCCCGGCGCCAGCCAGGTTACCGCGACGCCATTTTCCTCGAGCTGCCTGACCGTATCGAGAACGGCCTTGTGTTCGATCAGGCTGGTAATGACGTGGCCGCCACGCGCTTCACGCGCCTGGGCCACGCCCTTGAGGGCCAGGTTATTGGATTCGGTGGCGCCGGAAGTCCAGACGATTTGTCCGGCCTGAGCCCCCACCAACCGAGCCACCTGCTGGCGCGCCAGTTCCACCGAGCGCCGGGCTTCCTGGCCGAAGGCATGGGAGCTGGAGGCCGGGTTACCGAAGTTACCGTCGAAACCCAGGCATTGGACCATGACCTGGATCACCCGCTCGTCCACCGGGGTGGTCGCGGCGTAATCAAAATACAAAGGACGCTTATTCATAAGGAAGCTCGCAGAATCTGTTCCAAGACCAGATGCCCTCGTTGGGTTCGAGACATAGCTTTAACTGATCAAGACCTTAAAAGAAGTCGGACTTCATTTAAAAGTGCGTAGGAACGCTCCTGAAACAGCGAGCTTAGCAGGCATCGCGTTGAAGCTCAGCCCTTAACTCACGCTTTCGAGCAACAACGGATACAGCGACGCGACCAACAGCAGCGCCATGCCCCAGTTGAAGACACGCAGCCACCGGCGATCCTGCAACAAGTTGCGCAGCAGGCTGCCGCAGACTACCCACAGGCTGACGCTAGGCAGGTTGATCAACGCAAACACCGCCGCGATCACCACCACATTGAAAAAGTAACCTTGCAGAGGCGTATAGGTGCTGATGGCGCCGATGGCCATGATCCAGGCCTTTGGGTTGACCCATTGGAACGCCGCTGCGCCCCAGTAGCTGATCGGCTTGTTCTCCCCCGCGCCACCGTCCGAGACAGGGCCGGAATGGGCGATTTTCCAGGCCAGGTAGATCAAATACGCCGCACCGACGTAGCGCAGCACGGTGTAGAGCAGCGGATATGTCTGGAACACCGCGCCCAGCCCAAGGCCCACCGCCAGGACCAGGGAAAAGAAGCCGCAAGTGATGCCGAGCATGTGCGGGATGGTCCGGTTGAAGCCGAAATTCACACCTGAGGCCAGCAACATGGTGTTGTTGGGGCCGGGCGTTATCGAGGTCACCAGGGCAAACAGGGCGAAGCCCAGCAGCAGGTCAAGCGAGAGGGTCATGGCAGGTCAATCCGTCGGGGCAGTCAGGAGTTGACCCTACCCCACGTCCCGGCGCAAACCCATGGACAGTTAGGTAAAACTTCTGGCGGTACAGTCTCAGCTCGACCGGCCCGGTGCCTGGGCTGTCTGCTCGGCGCTCATCTCGCCGCGCTCGTCGAAGCCGACGTTTTTCTGCGAAGGACCGAGCAATTCGGCTTTCTTCGCATGGTATTCATCAAACGAAAGCCCCCGGCGATTCAAGGCTTCGAGGGCCAGCTCACGGGATTCCTCGGCGGTGTAAGGACGCAGCTCCGGGGACGACGAAGCGCAACCGCTCAATACGGTGACAGTCAACAGCAACAAGACAGCAAGGATACGATTCATGGCGGATGTCCGATGTTCAGTAGGGCGATGAACAAAGGCTACCCGCCGGCACTTGGCGGCAGAAATCAACGCTTTTGATAATGGGTATCGCCCTCTCGGATCTCCCGTTGCGCTTGGTTGACCAACGGGCAATGCAACGCATCGTCCAGGCTGCGCTCGATGTTGCGCAGCACCTGGAACGAGCCAAACGTCACCGCTTTGGACCGATGCGCCTGGATGAACTGCCAGAAACTTTCCTCACCATTCTCAACGCTGCGGAACGCGGCTTCACCCGCCTCGCGGGTTTGCCATTGCAGGTAGTTAAGCACCCGACGCCCGTCCTCGCTAACCTGGATACTGGCATTGAGGAAACCCGAATGATCACGAGCCAGGCGCTCGGTCTGCGCTGACAGGGCGTTGACCAGCGTCTGCTGCCACTGAGGCTCGATGTCGAACTCGATCAACTGCGTGAAGCTGCGATAACCACTTGGCGATTGCATGAAAAGTCCCCCGTTCAGGTAAGGCGGATCTTGCGATCCAAAGGCCTGCAGGGTAAAACCTCCAGTTAAGTCAAGGTCAAGCGGTGATTCAGGTGACGACGTCCATCAACATTCACAAGGAACTGACCGTCGGCCAAGTCGCCGCCCGCAGCGGCGTGGCGGTCACCGCGCTGCACTTCTATGAAACCAAGGGCCTGATCAAAAGCACGCGCAACCCGGGCAACCAACGTCGTTACCCCCGGGCCGTCCTGCGGCGCGTGGCGCTGATCAAAGTCGCCCAGCGCCTGGGCATTCCCCTCGCGGAAATTGGCGAGGCGCTGAAAAACCTGCCGGACAACCGTGCGCCCACGGCGGCCGACTGGAAGACCCTGTCAGCGCAGTGGAGCCGGAACCTGGATGACCGGATCAACCAACTGATCGCATTGCGAGACCGGCTCGACGGTTGCATCGGCTGCGGTTGCCTGTCGATGGAACATTGTCCGCTGCGCAACCAGGGTGATGTGCTCGGCAAGCGTGGGTCAGGGGCGCATTTGCTGGAACCCTGAGACGTTTGTCGGCCTATGAGTCCCGCCGTGGTTGCGTGGAAGATGCTAGGGGCCGCTGCGCGACCCAGCGGGAGCGAGCTCCCTCGCCACGAGAAGACCGAGCGCCTGTTCGAGAACGCGAAACATTTTCTTTCATCTTCCCTTTCAGGATTCCGGCTGCTCGTTCGTCTTAATTAGATGCAGCAGGCCGCGTCGGCAAAAGCCACGGCCGGCTTTTCCAGGTTTCATGGTGTTGCGAAGCCCGCGACACGAAACCTTTCATCGAATCAAGACGCTCAATCATGTCGAAGAAGTCCCGCTCCAAACTCTGGTTCCTGGTTCACAGCTGGCTGGCGTTGCCCATCTGGTTTTTCGTTCTGATCGTTTGCGTCACCGGTACCCTGGCGGTGGTCAGCCAGGAGATCGTCTGGCTGGTCAATCCGGAAATGCGCGCCAGCAAGCCCGCCGATGATGCGCCGTTGCTCAGCTACGACCAGGTCGTTGCCGCCATCAAGCAAGCCCAGCCCCTGACTCAGGTGCAAAACATTGTGCGTCCGGACGAGTCGCACTTCGCCCTGGAGGTCAAGGTCACCTACCCCGACGGTCGCCCCGACACTGTGTACGTCAACCCCTACAGCGGCGTCATCCAGGGCTCGGCACCGGCCTTCAACTTCAGGGGGTTCACTCGTGCATTGCATGGCTGGTGGCTGGTGCCGTTCACCAACGGCTACAGCTGGGGCTGGTACCTGGTGTCCTTCCTCGGCCTGCCGATGCTCGCGTCGTTGGTGACCGGGCTGGTTGTCTATAAACGTTTCTGGAAAGGATTTTTCAACCCGACCCTGCGTATTCGCCACGGGGCCCGCATTTTCTGGGGCGATTTCCATCGGCTCAGCGGCATCTGGTCGATCTGGTTCATTGCCGTCATCTCCATTACCGGCACCTGGTTCCTGATTGAGGCCACGCTGGCCGATAACGGCATTTCCATCTCCAGTGCTCCGGTCGTCCCGGTGGTGGCCCGGGAAAACGTTCCGCTATCGACGGGTGGTACGCCTCCGCCGCAACTGAACCTGGACCGCGCCATTGAAATTGCCCAGCAGCGGATCCCGGGCCTGGAAGCGAGTTTCGTCAGTCTGCCCGGCAATGCCTACAGCCATCTGGAAGTCGGCGGACGCGGCTGGTATCCGCTGATGTTCCAGACGGCGACCATCAATCCCTACAACGGTGATGTCGACGCTTCCCGATTGTTGTCGGACCGCACGGCGCTGGAGTTCGTGACCGAATCCATGCGCCCGCTGCACACCGGGGATTTCGGTGGCCTCTGGATCAAGCTCATCTGGTGTTTCTTCGGCCTGGTGTTGAGCATGATGGTCCTCAGCGGCCTGCTGATCTGGACCAAACGCACGGCCCTGGCGACCGCCAACGCCCTCAAGCGCAACCAGAAACCTGTGCGGCCAGCCCAAACCACGCCGCAACTGCAGCCTTCGCTGCACCGTGACTCACCGGAGGGCAGCCTGTGAACCCGTCCAATACGACAATATCACCGTCACGCCTGGGCCAGTTCTGGCATAAATGGCGCTTCCATATCAACGTGCTGTTGCTGCTGATTCCCCTGGGTTTCATGCCCAAGTACTTGTCGGAGGCCGCGTTGTTCCGGGGCGACGGCGGGCTTGGCGAGCGGGAAGTCGGCGAAGTCCAGGTGGGCCCCTGGAGCTTGCGTTTAGCGGAATTTCGCAACGAAGCGCCACGGACCCAGGGCCCCGCCGGACCGATGAAACACTTCAACGCCGCCCTGTGCCAGCGCTGCATCAGCGAGGTTAAAGCCACCTATCTGCGTATCGGCAAGCCCCGCAGCCTGCGGGCCGCCGGGGTGATTTTCTTCGGCTCGCCCTATCGCATGGGCGCCTTGTTGCCGGTGCCGAAAAAGACCCAGCCAGACGCCGAACTGTGGATCACCCTCGAAGGCTGGGACGGCTCGATGCATCAAGCTTCCATCCCCCTGAGCCAGGCCTCGCCGGCCACCGTCGCCTGGTTGCAATCCCAAGGAGCCCGACCATGAACCTCCGCGCCTCTTTCAACAGCCTGGCGCTGCTGCTCTGCGCAGGCTTGAGCACCAGCGCCCTGGCCCACAATCCAATGTGCGAATGCAAGGCTATCGACGCTGAACAGATCCAGTGTACTGGCGGTTTTTCCGACGGCAGCGGCGCCCCCGGAGTGACGCTGGACGTGATCGGCTACGACGAAACCATCCTTGTCCCCGGCAAGCTCGGCGCCGACTCGACGTTGACCTTCAAGAAACCCAACGCCGAGTTCTACGTACTTTTTGACGCCGGCCCCGGCCACGTCGTGGAAATCGACCAAGCCGACATCGAGGCCCCATGAGCGCACCCACCACCCAGGTCATCCGCCCCGCCGGTGCCGGCCACGAAACCCTGTATGTATTGTTGCTGTGCCTGATTATCCTGCTGGGCGCCGGTTCGGTCGTGGCCTGGCATGGCGAAACCCGAGATGTTGCCCACCTGGACGCCCATCAGCTGGACGCACGCCGCGACCTCAGCGCCGCCGAGCAAGGCATTTATGCCGATCTGCGGGTGACACTGGATGAGATCCGGATCCTGCGCGAGAGCGAGCCGGCCCTCCCCGGCCCGCAAGCCCTGGCCGATGAAGGCTTCGCCCCGTTCGCCCAGGACGCCAGTTCCGTCAGCCGCGGCGGCCACGCCTGGCAATTGCTGAAGGCGCGAGCCTACTTCGGCGCGAGCGCCAATCCGTCCGTCGCAGGCTCCTTTCTGATGCGCATCAGCGAAGTGCCCGATGCGTCCCCGGACATCTGGCTCAACCGCGGCAATCCTCCAACCACCCCTACCACGTTGGACGACGCCGCTTTGTCCGCCGCCGGCTGGCAACAGATCGTCGCGCAATTCGACGCTGGCGTAACCCGCCAGCATCGGCATTGACCCCACGCCTTCACTCCAGAGAAGACCGCTTGCCCATGTCTATTGCACCTTCACGCCGCCCCTTGCTGCGCCTGCTGCTGATCGGCCTGCTCGCCTGCCTGTTCACTCCAATGGCCAGCGCCGAAACGGCCAAGCGCCTGCGCATCGGCATCACCCTGCACCCTTATTACAGCTACGTGGCCAACATCGTCGGCGACAAGGCCGAGGTGGTGCCGTTGATCCCGGCCGGCTTCAACCCTCACGCCTATGAACCCCGCGCCGAGGACATCAAGCGCATCGGCGGGCTCGATGTGATCGTGCTCAACGGCGTGGGTCACGACGATTTCGCCGACCGCATGATCGCCGCCAGCGAAACCCCGGACGTGAAGGTGATCGAGGCCAACGAGAACGTCCCCTTGCTCGCCGCCACCGGAACCGCGGCGCGGGGCGCGGGCAAAGTCGTCAATCCGCATACGTTCCTGTCCATCAGCGCCTCCATTGCCCAGGTCAACAACATCGCCCGGGAACTGGGCAAGCTCGACCCGGACAACGCCAAGACCTACACGCAGAACGCCCGGGCCTACGGCAAGCGCCTGCGGCAGATGCGCGCCGCCGCCCTGGCCAAGCTGACCCAGGCGCCGAACGCCGAGCTGCGGGTCGCCACGGTACATGCCGCCTACGATTACCTGCTGCGCGAATTCGGCCTGGAAGTGACTGCCGTGGTCGAGCCGGCCCACGGCATCGAGCCAAGCCCCAGCCAGTTGAAAAAGACCATCGACCAGCTGCGTGAGCTGGACGTGAAGGTGATCTTCTCGGAGATGGATTTCCCATCCACCTACGTCGACACCATCCAGCGTGAATCGGGGGTGAAGCTGTACCCGCTGTCGCACATTTCCTACGGCGACTACAGCGCCGAGAAATACGAAAAGGAAATGACCGGCAACCTCGACACCGTGGTACGGGCGATCCAGGAGTCCGGCGCATGACGGCTCAGGAACCCCTCATCCAGCAACATGTCGGCCCGATGATCGAGTTCGCCGACATCAGCCTGAATCTTGGGCGCACCGCGATTCTCGACAATGTGGCCTTTCAGGTACAAGCCGGCAGCATCCATGCACTGGTCGGCCCCAACGGCGGCGGCAAGAGTTCGCTGATCAAGACCTTGCTTGGACAGATGCCGCACCAGGGGCGCTTGAGCCTGCAATGGCCGGGCGAACCCGGTGTCATCGGCTACGTGCCCCAGGCGCTGGAATTCGACCGGGGCCTGCCCATGACGGTGGACGACTTCATGGCGGCCATGTGTCAGCGGCGTCCCGCCTTCCTCGGTTTGAGCAAGCATTTTGCTGGCGCCATCGGTCAGGCCCTCGAGCGGGTCGGCATGCAGGACAAGCGCAAGCGGCGCATGGGCGCGCTGTCCGGCGGCGAGCGTCAGCGGGTATTGCTGGCCCAGGGATTGATTCCGCCACCGCAACTGCTGGTACTGGATGAACCCATGTCGGCTTTGGACGAGGCCGGCATCCAGGTATTCGAACGCTTGCTGCAGGACTGGCGCCAGGACGGCATTACCGTGCTCTGGATCGAACACGACCTGGAAGCCGTCGGGCGTCTGGCCGATCGCGTCACCGGGCTGAATCGACGGGTGTTGTTCGACGGCCCGCCGCGCCAGACCTTGACCCCGGAACGGCTGCTGACGTTGTTTTCGACCCATCCACGTGCCAACGGGAGCGCCGCCTGATGAGTTATGAAGCCTTCCGCCTGATGGTCCAGGGTTGGGCCTCCTCCGGTTACCTGCCCGAGGCGCTGGCCTATGGTTTTGTGGTCAACGCCTTGCTGGCCGGGCTGTTGATCGGCCCGGTGCTGGGCGGCCTCGGCACGCTGGTGGTGGTCAAGCGCTTTGCGTTTTTCTCCGAAGCGGTGGGCCATGCCGCCTTGACCGGCGTGGCCGTCGGCATCCTGCTCGGCGAACCCTACACTGGGCCATACGGTAGTCTGTTCGGCTACTGCCTGCTGTTCGGCATCCTGCTCAATTACCTGCGCAACCGCACCGGCCTGGCCCCGGATACGTTGATCGGCGTCTTCCTCTCGGTGTCCCTGGCCCTGGGCGCGAGCCTGCTGCTGATCCTGGCGGGCAAGATCAATGTGCACATCCTGGAAAACGTGCTGTTCGGCTCAGTGCTGACGGTCAACGGCAATGATCTCGCGGTGCTGGCGGTGGTCGGTTCGCTGGTGATGGCGCTGGCGCTGCCGCTGTACAACCGGATCATGCTTGCCAGCTTCAACCCGCAGCTGGCGGCGGTACGCGGGGTGGCGGTCAAGACGCTGGACTATCTGTTCGTGGTCCTGGTGACGCTGATCACTGTGGCGGCGGTGAAAGTCATCGGCGCGATCCTGGTGGGTGCGTTGCTGGTGATTCCGGCCGCGGCCGCACGTTTGCTCAGCCAATCGTTGAAAGGTTTTTTCTGGTGTTCGGTGCTGATCGCGACCGTCAGCACTTTATGCGGGATCCTGGCGCCGATCGTTTTCGACCTGCCGATCCCGTCCGGTGCCGCGATTATTCTTGTGGCCGGCATCGCCTTCGCCCTGAGCGCCATCGCCCGTGGCGTCGTCCCCCATCTGAAAGGGAATCTTGGATAAATGGTTTTTTCATTACGACAATTGGTCTGGGCTCTCGCCCTCGGCGGCGCAGTGATTACCTCGTCGATGGCCGCCGAAAAGACCCAACTATTGGCCTCGCTGCCCGTCACCTACGGATTGGGCGAGGCCTTGCTCAAGGGCACCGACGTCAGCCTGGCCCGGGCCGCTCCGGACAATCTTCCCGGCACCCGGCAAAGCGCCTATTTCAATGGCCGTGGCGCCCCGGCCCTGAGCAAGCTGGCCGGCGAGGCCGACGCGGTGATCGGGCTGCGTTCGCTCTGGCCGGACGATCCGCTGTACCCCATGGCCCGACGCAGCAATATCCGTATCGTTGAAATCGACGCTGCTCGCCCGGTGGATGGCGCCCTGCCCGGCATCGCCATACAACCGGGCATGACCGACGGCCTGGCGAGCCAGCCGTGGATGGCCAGCCACAATCTGGGGCGGATGGCCGACGTGATCGCTGCTGATCTGGTGCGCCTCGTCCCGGCGAACAAACCGAAAATCGATGCCAACCTGGCGGCACTCAAGCAGCGCCTGCTCAAGCTCAGCGCCGACAGTGAAAAGCGCCTCGCCAGCGCTGACAACCTGAGCGTGGTCAGCCTGAGCGAGCACTTCGGTTACTTGATCAGTGGCTTGAACCTGGATGGCATCAACACTGATGCCCGCCCCGACGCCGAGTGGACAGCCGAAGCCCTGAAGCAGCTGACAGCCACGCTCAAGGAGAACGACGTCGCGCTGGTGCTGCATCACCGACAGCCGCCGGAAGCTGTGAAAGCGGCCATCGTCGAAGGCGGTAGCCAACTGCTGGTGCTGAGCAGCGACGGTGCCGATCCGGTGGCGGAACTGGAAAACAACGTGGGGCTGGTCGTCACCGCACTGACGAAAGGCTGACAGCCATCCCCTGTGGGAGCGAGCCTGCTCGCGAAGGCGCCGACACATCCACCATCAATGCCAACTGACACACCGCTTTCGCGAGCAGGCTCGCTCCCACATTTTGATTGAGGGCGGACCTGGATTCCGGGCCCACTGGGTATCCCCTGTGGGAGCGAGCCTGCTCGCGAAGGCGCCGGCACATCCACCATCAATACCAACTGACACACCGCTTTCGCGAGCAGGCTCGCTCCCACATTTTGATTGAGGGCGGACCTGGATTCCGGGCCCGCTGGAAATCCCCTGTGGGAGCGAGCCTGCTCGCGAAGGCGCCGGCACATCCAACATCAATGCCAGTTGACACACCGCTTTCGCGAGCAGGCTCGCTCCCACATTTTGATTGAGGACGGCCCCAGGATTCCGGGCCCACTGGGCATCCCTTGTGGGAGCGAGCCTGCTCGCGAAGGCGCCGGCGCATCCACCATCAATACCAACTGACACACCGCTTTCGCGAGCAGGCTCGCTCCCACATTTTGATTGAGGACGGCCCCAAGATTCCGGGCCCGCTGGAAATCCCCTGTGGGAGCGAGCCTGCTCGCGAAGGCGTCGACACATCCACCATCAATGCCAACTGACACACCGCTTTCGCGAGCAGGCTCGCTCCCACATTTTGATTGAGGGCGGACCTGGATTCCGGGCCCGCTGGAAATCCCCTGTGGGAGCGAGCCTGCTCGCGAAGGCGCCGGCACATCCAACATCAATGCCAGTTGACACACCGCTTTCGCGAGCAGGCTCGCTCCCACAGGTTTTGTGTTATTTCTCAAGCAACGAGTTAGAACACATCCCCCGGCACCCGCACAAACCCTTCCATCAACACCCGCGCGCTGCGGCTCATCATGGCTTTTTTCACGGTCCATTCGCCATTGACTACGCTCGCCTCGGCGCCGACGCGCAAGGTGCCGGACGGGTGACCGAAGCGCACCGCGTTGCGTTCGACGCCACCGGCCGCGAGGTTGACCAGGGTGCCGGAAATCGCCGCGGCGGTGCCGATAGCGACAGCGGCGGTGCCCATCATGGCGTGGTGCAGCTTGCCCATGGACAACGCCCGAACCAGCAAGTCGACGTCACCCGCCGCCACGGTTTTACCGCTGGATGAAAGGTAATCCGCCGGCGGCGCGACGAACGCGACTTTCGGCGTGTGCTGGCGCTGGGCAGCTTCGTCCAGGTGCTTGATCAGGCCCATGCGCAACGCGCCATGGGCACGAATCGTTTCAAACATCGCCAGCGCCTTGGGATCGCCGTTGATGGCGCCCTGCAATTCGGTGCCGGTGTAACCGACATCCCGGGCGTTGACGAATATCGTCGGAATGCCTGCGTTGATCAGCGTCGCCTTGAGCTTGCCGACACCGGGCACTTCCAGGTCGTCCACCAGGTTGCCGGTAGGAAACATCGAACCACCGCCGCCCTCTTCCTCGGCCGCCGGGTCCATGAACTCCAGCTGCACTTCAGCGGCCGGAAAGGTCACGCCGTCGAGTTCGAAGTCACCGGTTTCCTGCACCGCGCCGTCGGTGATCGGTATATGGGCGATGATCGTCTTGCCGATGTTCGCCTGCCAGATCCGCACCACGGCCATACCGTTCTGCGGGATACGGCTGGCATCCACCAGACCGCTCCCGATGGCAAACGCCCCCACCGCCGCCGACAGGTTGCCGCAGTTGCCGCTCCAGTCCACGAACGGCTTGTCGATGGACACCTGGCCGAACAGGTAATCGACGTCGTGATCGGCCCGGGTGCTCTTGGACAGGATCACGGTCTTGCTGGTGCTGGACGTCGCACCGCCCATGCCATCGATCTGCTTTTCGTACGGATCGGGGCTACCGATCACCCGCAGCAGCAGCGCATCCCGGGCCGGGCCGGGAACGCGCGCCGCTTCGGGCAGGTCTTGCAGGCTGAAGAACACGCCTTTGCTGGTGCCGCCACGCATATAGGTCGCGGGGATCTTGATTTGAGGCGAGTGAGCCATGTGCTCCAACTCCTGAAAAAAAGGGTGGCCAGAAAACCGGCCACCCGAGCGATTTAAACGGCAATCGCCGATTCAAGGAAATCCTGGGCGAAGCGTTGCAGCACGCCCCCGGCTTCATAGATCGACACTTCCTCGGCGGTATCGAGGCGGCAGGTCACCGGCACTTCGACGCGTTCAGCATTTTTGCGCGTGATGACCAGGGTCAGCGTCGCCCGCGGGGTGCGCTCGCCGATCACGTCATAGACTTCGCTGCCGTCGATGCCAAGCGTCTTGCGATCCGTGCCGGGTTTGAACTCCAGCGGCAACACGCCCATGCCCACCAGGTTGGTGCGGTGGATGCGCTCGAAACCTTCGGCGACGATCGCCTCGACACCGGCCAGGCGCACGCCCTTGGCAGCCCAGTCCCGGGACGAACCCTGGCCGTAGTCGGCGCCGGCGATGATGATCAGCGGCTGCTTGCGTTCCATGTAGGTTTCGATGGCTTCCCACATGCGCATGACCTTGCCTTCCGGTTCGACCCGAGCCAGGGAGCCCTGCTTGACCTTGCCGTCCTCAACGACCATTTCGTTGAACAGTTTCGGATTGGCGAAGGTTGCGCGCTGGGCGGTCAGGTGATCGCCGCGGTGGGTCGCGTAGGAGTTGAAGTCTTCTTCCGGCAGGCCCATTTTCGCCAGGTATTCACCCGCGGCACTGTCGAGCATGATGGCGTTGGACGGCGACAGGTGATCGGTGGTGATGTTGTCCGGCAGCACCGCCAGCGGACGCATGCCCTTGAGCGGCCGCGCACCGGCCAATGCGCCTTCCCAATATGGCGGACGCCGGATATAGGTGCTTTGCGGGCGCCAGTCGTACAGCGGGGTCATTTTCGGCCCGGTGTCTTCCTGGATGGCGAACATCGGGATGTACACCTGGCGGAACTGCTCGGGTTTCACCGAAGCCTTGACCACCGCGTCGATTTCCTCGTCGCTCGGCCAGATGTCCTTGAGGCGGATTTCCTGACCGTCCACCACACCCAACACATCCTTCTCGATGTCGAAACGGATGGTCCCGGCGATGGCATAAGCCACCACCAATGGCGGCGACGCCAGGAACGCCTGCTTGGCGTACGGGTGAATACGCCCGTCGAAGTTGCGGTTACCCGACAAGACGGCGGTGGCGTACAGGTCACGGTCGATGATTTCCTGCTGGATCACCGGGTCCAGCGCGCCGGACATGCCGTTGCAAGTAGTACAGGCGAACGCGACCACGCCAAAACCCAGTTGCTCAAGTTCAGACGTCAGGCCCGCTTCATCCAGGTACAACGCGACGGTTTTCGAGCCTGGTGCGAGGGATGACTTGACCCACGGCTTGCGCGCCAGGCCCAGGCGATTGGCGTTGCGCGCCAGCAAACCGGCGGCGATCACGTTGCGCGGATTGCTGGTGTTGGTGCAACTGGTGATCGCCGCGATGATCACCGCGCCGTCGGGCATTTGCCCGGGCACATCGTCCCATTGGCCAGAAATGCCTTTGGCAGCCAGATCGGACACCGCGACACGGGCGTGCGGGTTGCTCGGACCGGCCATGTTGCGCACCACCGAGGACAGGTCGAAGGTCAGACCGCGCTCATATAACGCGCCTTCCAGGCTGTCGGCCCAGAGGCCGGTGGTCTTGGCGTAATGTTCGACCAACTGCACTTGCTGGTCTTCGCGGCCGGTGAGTTTCAGGTAATCGATCGTTTGCTGATCGATATGGAACATCGCTGCCGTGGCGCCGTATTCCGGGGCCATGTTGGAGATCGTCGCGCGATCCCCCAGGGTCAGGGCGCGGGCGCCTTCGCCGAAGAACTCCAGCCAGGCCCCGACGACTTTCTGCTTGCGCAGGAATTCGGTCAGCGCCAGCACCATGTCGGTGGCAGTGATGCCCGGTTGCAACTTGCCGGTCAGCTCGACGCCGATGATTTCCGGCAGGCGCATCCACGAGGCGCGACCGAGCATGACGCTTTCGGCTTCCAGGCCACCGACGCCGATGGCGATCACGCCCAGGGCATCGACGTGAGGCGTGTGGCTGTCGGTGCCTACGCAAGTGTCGGGGAACGCCACGCCGTCACGCTGCTGGATGACGGGAGACATTTTCTCCAGGTTGATCTGGTGCATGATCCCGTTGCCCGGCGGGATCACGTCGACGTTCTTGAAGGCCTTTTTGGTCCAGTTGATGAAGTGGAAGCGGTCTTCGTTGCGGCGGTCTTCGATGGCGCGGTTCTTGGCGAACGCCTGCGGATCAAAACCGGCGCTCTCTACCGCCAACGAGTGGTCGACGATCAGTTGGGTCGGCACCACCGGATTGACCTGCGCCGGGTCGCCGCCTTGCAGGGCGATGGCGTCGCGCAGTCCGGCCAGGTCGACCAATGCGGTCTGGCCGAGGATGTCATGGCAGACCACGCGTGCCGGGAACCAAGGGAAGTCCAGGTCGCGCTTACGCTCGATCAGTTGCAGCAGCGATTCGCGCAGCGTCGCCGGATCGCAGCGGCGCACGAGGTTTTCCGCCAGCACGCGGGAGGTGTACGGCAGGCCATCGTAGGCGCCAGGCCGAATGCCATCCACGGCCGCGCGAACGTCAAAATAATCCAGCGAAGTGCCGGGCAGCGGTTTGCGAAATTCTGTGTTCATCGTCAGGACTCGGGTCACGGTGGTTTCAGGAGGGTGGCCGGCCTTGAAACACCCCCGACCCCTGTGGGAGCGAGCTTGCTCGCGATAGCGGTGTATCCGTCGACATCGATGTTGAATGTCAGTGCGCAATCGCGAGCAAGCTCGCTCCCACAGGGTTTCGGGGTGATCCAGTACCTGCGGCTAACCCTCCAGCTCAGCGTTGTTCGATTGGCACGAACTTGCGCTGTTCGACGCCGGTGTATTCGGCGCTAGGTCGGATGATGCGGTTGTTGGCGCGTTGTTCGAACACATGGGCGGCCCAGCCGGTCAGGCGCGAGCAGACGAAGATCGGCGTGAACAGCTTGGTCGGGATGCCCATGAAGTGGTACGCCGAGGCATGGTAGAAATCGGCGTTGGGGAACAGTTTCTTCTGCTCCCACATGGTCTTGTCGATAGCTTCGGAAACCGGGAACAGCACCGTGTCGCCGACTTCATCGGCGAGCTTTTTCGACCAGCCCTTGATCACCTCGTTGCGCGGGTCGTTGTCCTTATAGATGGCATGGCCGAAGCCCATGATCTTGTCCTTGCGCGCGAGCATGCCGAGGGTGCCCTCGATGGCTTCTTGCGGCGAGCTGAAGCGCTCGATCATTTCCATCGCCGCCTCGTTGGCGCCGCCGTGCAACGGGCCGCGCAGCGAGCCGATGGCAGCGGTGATGCAGGAGAACAGGTCGGACAATGTCGAAGCACAAACCCGCGCGGTAAAGGTCGAGGCGTTGAACTCATGCTCGGCGTAGAGGATCAGCGATACGTTCATCACCTTGACGTGCAGCTCGCTCGGCTTTTTGCCGTGCAGCAGATGCAGGAAGTGGCCGCCAATGGAGACTTCGTCGGTTACGCATTCGATGCGCTGGCCTTCGTGGCTGAAGCGATACCAGTAGCACATGATCGCCGGGAACGCGGCCAGTAGACGATCGGTCTTGTCGTGCTGCTGGGAGAAATCCTGCTCGGGCTCCAGGTTGCCGAGGAACGAGCAGCCCGTGCGCATCACATCCATCGGATGGGCGTCGGCGGGAATGCGTTCCAGCACTTCTTTCAAGGCTTGGGGCAGGTCGCGCAACTGGCGCAGTTTGCCCGTGTAAGCGTCCAACTGAGCCTGGGTCGGCAGCTCGCCGTACAGCAGCAAGTAGGCCACCTCTTCGAATTGCGCGTCAGCCGCCAGGTCGCGAACGTCGTAGCCGCGATAGGTCAGCCCGGCGCCTGACTGGCCCACGGTGGACAAGGCGGTTTGTCCGGCCACCTGGCCACGGAGCCCGGCGCCACTGAGTACTTTTGCTTCGGCCATGTTGCTGTCTCCATTTTCTTGGATTTGTAGGGAGTCGCGCCTTACTTTTTCGCGGCGAACAACGCGTCGAGCTTCTGCTCGAAGGTGTGGTAGTCGATGCGATCGTAAAGCTCCATGCGGGTCTGCATGGTGTCGATGACGTTCTGCTGGGTGCCATCGCGACGGATGGCGGTGTAGACATTTTCGGCGGCCTTGTTCATCGCACGGAACGCCGACAGCGGGTACAGCACCAGGGAAACGTCGGCCCCGGCGAGTTGTTCGGTGGTGTAGAGCGGGGTCGCGCCGAATTCGGTGATGTTGGCCAGGATCGGCGCTTTCACGCGGCTGGCGAACAGCTTGTACATGTCGAGTTCAGTGATCGCTTCCGGGAAGATCATGTCGGCACCGGCTTCGATGCACGCGGCGGCGCGATCCAGGGCCGACTCCAGGCCTTCCACTGCCAACGCATCGGTACGCGCCATGATCACAAAACTGTCATCGGTACGGGCGTCGACGGCAGCCTTGATGCGATCGACCATCTCTTGTTGCGAGACGATTTCCTTGTTCGGCCGATGGCCGCAACGCTTGGCGCCGACCTGGTCCTCGATGTGAATCGCCGCCGCGCCGAACTTGCTCATCGACTTGACCGTGCGCGCCACGTTGAACGCCGAGGAGCCGAAGCCGGTGTCCACGTCCACCAGCAGCGGCAGGTCGCACACGTCGGTGATGCGGCGCACATCGGTGAGCACGTCATCCAGGCCGGTGATGCCCAGGTCCGGCACGCCGAGGGAACCGGCCGCCACGCCGCCACCCGACAGGTAGATCGCCTTGAAGCCGGCGCGCTTGGCCAGCAGCGCATGGTTGGCGTTGATGGTGCCGACCACTTGCAATGGATGCTCGGCGGCGACCGCATCGCGAAAACGCTGGCCTGGCGTGCTCTTGCTGGAACTCATGACTCACCTCGTTGAGTGGCGGCGCTGTCCTGGAAATGACGCGCAATGTTGCGTTTGGAGGCGCCGATGTGCCGGCGCATCAATAATTCGGCCAGTTCGCCGTCACGGTCGGCGATGGCGTCGAGAATCCGGTGGTGCTCGGCAAAAGCCTGGCGCGGACGGTTCGGCGTGGTGGAAAACTGGATGCGGTACATACGCACCAGTTGATACAGCTCGCCGCAGAGCATTTGGGTGAGGGTGCGATTGCCGCTGCCCTGGATGATCCGGTAGTGGAAGTCGAAATCGCCTTCCTGCTGGTAATAACCGACGCCGGCCTGGAACGCCGCATCGCGCTCGTGGGTTTCTAGCACCCGACGCAGTTCGTCGATTTCTTCCTGGGTCATGCGCTCCGCCGCAAGGCGACAGGCCATGCCCTCCAGGGATTCGCGAATTTCGTAGAGTTCCAGCAGCTCGGCATGGCTCAGCGAGACCACCCGCGCGCCAACATGGGGAATGCGCACCAGCAGCCGCTGGCCTTCCAGGCGATGGATCGCCTCGCGCAGCGGCCCGCGACTGATGCCGTAGGTGCGGGCCAGCTCGGGCTCGGAGATCTTGCTGCCGGGGGCAATTTCACCCTTGACGATGGCGGCCTGGATACGCCGGAAGACGTTCTCGGACAGCGTCTCGGCATCTTCCTGGACGAGGACCGGCGTTTCGAGCTGATCGAGCATATTGTCGACACCTTTAAAATCAATACGGCAAAAACTACCCTTCGACACCCTTAACGTCAAAACAAAAATATGGATTGTCGACAATCGTCTAATAACGGTCCCAGACATAACCCCTCGTTTCGAAGTGTCGTAGCCTCCGGCCAGCGGTGGCGTCAGAAAACCACCGTGCTAGAATGCCGCCGCAATTGCCGCTCTCCCTATATAGAGAAGGCAACCTAGGGAGCTTGTGCAGTAATGCCAGGGCCTGAACCGAAAAACGGAACGCTGCGCACCAGGATCTATGACACTCAAGCCCTTATCTGCCGCCCTATGCTTTATCTGCCTGCCAGGGATTGCCGCGGCGGGTGAAAAAACCGTGTACGGCCTCAACGAATATGCAGCCCTGCAGGGCATTGACCTGGAGGTCGCGGCCAAGCTCGACACCGGTGCCAAGACCGCCTCCCTCAGCGCCCGTGACATCAAGCGTTTCAAGCGCAACGGCGAATCCTGGGTGCGTTTCTACCTGGCCATCGACGCGGCCCATTCGCACCCCATCGAACGCCCGCTGGCCCGGGTCAGCAAGATCAAGCGCCGCGCCGGTGACTACGACCCGGAAGAAGGCAAGAAATACACGGCCCGGCCGGTCATCGAACTGGATATCTGCATGGGCTCGGCCCTGCGCAGCATCGAAGTGAACCTGACCGACCGTAGCGCCTTCCAATACCCGTTGCTGATCGGCTCCGAAGCGCTCAAGCGTTTCGACGCGCTGGTCGACCCCAGTCTCAAATACGCTGCCGGCAAACCCGCCTGCGCCAATGCCGCTCATACCGCAGAGTAATTCCAATGCGCTCCCTTACCCTCCATCTGAAAATGCTGATCGCCATCCTGGTGGTGCTGGGCCTGTCAGTGACGGCCTATCAGATTTTCGTGCTCGGCATCCCGGTGACCGAAGACGCCACCGATGACCTGTGGAATATCGATGCCAAGGTCGAGTTCGTGCCCAACGCCAAGGACCCGGTGAAGATCCAGATGTTCGTGCCGCCCCTGAGCCGCGATTACGTCAGCCTCAACGAGAGCTTCATCTCCAACAATTACGGCGTAGCGGTGAACCGCGTCGACGGCAACCGCAAGGTGACGTGGTCGGCCCGGCGCGCCAAGGGCAACCAGACCCTTTATTACCGCCTGGTGCTGACCAAGCGCTACAGCGCCGAGAAAACCAAGGTCAAGGGCCCGACCTTCCGCGACAGCATCGCCGTCGAAGGGCCGGAAAAACTCGCCGCCGAAGCGCTGCTGGCACCGATCCGCCAGCATTCGGCCGACGTCGAAACGTTCATCAGCGAAGCCATCAAGCGGGTCAACAACCTCAACGACGACAACGTCAAGCTGTTGCTGGCCGGCGACCCGTCTTCGAGCAACAAGGCCAGAATCGTCGAACTGGTACTGTCCATTGCCCACGTGCCGGTCGAGAAGGTCCACACCATCCGCCTGGTGGCCGACCAGCCGCAGACGCCCGAGCTTTGGCTGCGCAGCTTCAACGGCACCGACTGGCTGTACTTCAACCCCGACACCGGCGAGCAAGGCCTGCCCACCGACCGCCTGCTGTGGTGGACCGGCGATGAAAACCTGATCACCGTCGATGGCGGCAAGAAAGCCACCGTCACGTTCAGCATGAACAACAGCGAAATGAACGCCATTCGCCTGGCCAAGCTGACGGACGAGAACACCGACGCCAACTTCCTCGAATACTCGCTCTACGGCCTGCCGCTGCAAACCCAGCAGACCTTCATGATCATGGTGATGATCCCGATCGGCGTGCTGGTGATCCTGGTGTTGCGCAACCTGATCGGCCTGCAGACCCTCGGGACGTTCACCCCGGTGCTGATCGCCCTGGCCTTCCGCGAAACCCAACTGGGCTTCGGCATCATCCTGTTCACGGTGATCACTACTCTGGGCCTGTCGCTGCGTTCCTACCTGGAGCATCTCAAGCTGCAAATGCTGCCGAGGCTTTCGGTGGTGCTGACGTTCGTGGTGGTGCTGATCGCCGCCATCAGCCTGTTCAGCCATAAGCTGGGCCTGGAGCGTGGCCTGTCGGTGGCATTGTTCCCAATGGTGATCCTGACCATGACCATCGAACGCCTGTCCATCACCTGGGAAGAGCGCGGCGCCGGCCATGCGATGAAAGTCGCCATCGGCACCCTGTTCGCCGCATCCCTGGCGCACCTGATCATGAGCGTGCCGGAGCTGGTGTACTTCGTGTTCACGTTCCCGGCGATCCTGCTGATCCTGGTGGGTTTCATGCTGGCCATGGGTCGTTATCGCGGCTACCGCCTGACCGAGCTGGTGCGGTTCAAGGCTTTCGTCAAGGCTGATTCCTGATGTTCGGCCTCTGGAAGACCTGGAAGGCCCTGGAAGCACGGGGCATCATGGGCATCAACCGGCGTAATGCCGATTATGTGCTCAAGTACAACAAGCGCAGCCTTTACCCGATCGTCGATGACAAGATCATCACCAAGGAACGGGCTATCGCGGCCGGCATTCACGTGCCGGAGCTGTACGGGGTGATCTCCACCGAGAAGGAAATCGACAAGCTCGACGGGATCATCGGCGGACGCACCGACTTCGTTATCAAGCCGGCCCAGGGCGCCGGCGGTGACGGCATCATCGTTATTGCCGACCGCTTCGAGGGCCGCTATCGAACCGTGTCCGGGAAGATCATCAGCCACGAGGAAATCGAGCACCACATCTCCAGCATCCTCACCGGCCTGTACTCCCTCGGCGGGCACCGTGACCGGGCGCTGATCGAGTACCGCGTGACCCCGGACCAGATCTTCAAGAGCATCAGCTACGAAGGCGTACCGGATATCCGCATCATCGTGCTGATGGGCTATCCGGTGATGGCCATGCTGCGCTTGCCGACCCGCCAGTCCGGCGGCAAGGCCAACCTGCACCAGGGCGCCATCGGCGTCGGCGTCGACCTCGCCACCGGCCTGACCTTGCGCGGTACCTGGCTGAACAACATCATCACCAAGCACCCCGACACCACCAACGCGGTGGATGGCGTGCAACTGCCCTATTGGGACGGCTTCATGAAACTGGCCGCCGGTTGTTATGAACTGTGCGGGCTGGGCTACATCGGCGTCGACATGGTGCTGGACCAGGAAAAAGGCCCGTTGATCCTGGAACTGAACGCCCGCCCAGGGCTGAACATCCAGATCGCCAACGACTGCGGCCTGACCCTGCGCACCCACGCCGTGGAAGCACGCCTAGAAGAGCTCAAGGCCAGGGGCGTCACCGAAACCGTGGAAGAGCGGGTGGCGTTTGCCCAGGAATTGTTCGGGCATATTCCGCCGGTTGAGGGGTGAGGCTGAGGTTTGAAGGGGGAAGAAAGTCGAGGGTCAAAAGTTGAACCCTGTGGCTAGGGAGCTTGCTCCCTCGCCACAGGGTTCCATGCGCCTTCAGATGTTCAATACCGACATCCCCCTAGGAGCAAATCCTACAGGGGATTACAATCGCCACCCCGCCTGAACGGCCGACCCGCCCCGCCCATGCCAACCTGCTTCGTACACCCTCTGCCCTACCGCGCCAACCCCGCCGAGTATTTCGCGGCGATCCGTCATGCCCCCGGCAGCGTGCTGCTCGACAGTGGCCGGCCGAGCGCCGAGCGCGGGCGTTATGACTTGCTCAGCGCCTGGCCGCTGAAGCAACTGGCGGTATTGCCGGAAGAGAGTGGCAGCGATTTCCTGCAACGTCTTCGGATACAGCTGACGCAACTGGGCCACGCCGAATTACCAGCCACCGTGCAATTGCCCTTCGCCGGTGGCCTGATCGGTTATTTGAGTTACGACTTCGGCCGACGCCTCGAAGCCCTGCCGTCCTGCGCCAAGGACGATCTGCAACTGCCGGACGCGCGTTTTGGCGTGTACGACTGGGCACTGGTCACCGATCACCAGACTCGCACAAGCCAATTGGTCTTCCATCCCCATTGCGGCGAAAACCAACGCCAACGCTTGATCGAGCTGTTCAGTCAGCTAACCTCGGTGCCTCTCTCCTCGTTCAGTCTGGACGGCCCGATGGCGCCCGATCTCGACGCTGAAGCCTATCGACAGGCATTCGAGCGTATCCAGGCGTATATCCAGGCCGGCGACTGTTATCAGGTCAACTTTGCCCAACGCTTTCGCGCGCCGTGCCAGGGCGATGCGTGGGCCGCTTACCAGGCGCTGCGGGCGGCTTGCCCGACGCCGTTTTCCGGCTTCCAGAGCCTGCCGGAGGGCGGTGCGGTGCTGAGCCTGTCGCCCGAACGCTTCGTCCAGGTCAGTGAAGGTCACGTCGAAACCCGTCCGATCAAGGGCACCCGCCCTCGCGGCACGACGCCCGAAGACGACGCGGCCCACGCCGCCGAGCTGCTGGCCAGCCCCAAGGACCGTGCCGAGAACCTGATGATCGTCGACTTGCTGCGCAACGACTTGGGCCGCACCTGCCGCATCGGCTCGGTGCGGGTGCCGGAATTGTTCAGTCTGGAAAGCTACCCGAACGTCCATCACCTGGTCAGCAGCGTGACTGGCGAACTGGCGGACGACAAGGACGCCCTGGACCTGATCGCCGACAGCTTTCCCGGCGGCTCGATCACCGGCGCGCCGAAGATCCGTGCCATGCAGATCATTGACGAGCTCGAACCGACCCGACGCGGTCTGTATTGCGGCTCGTTGCTGTACCTCGATGTGCGCGGGGAGATGGACAGCTCCATCGCCATCCGCAGCTTGCTGGTCAAGGACGGGCAGGTATGTTGCTGGGGTGGCGGCGGGATCGTCGCGGATTCGGATTGGCAGGCGGAGTATCAGGAGTCGATGACCAAGGTGAGGGTGTTGCTGGAAACCTTGCAGAACCTCTGAATAAGGTCCAAGACCTGATACAGGACCTTGTGGGAGCGAGCTTGCTCGCGATTGCAATGGGTCAGCCACTTTTGAGCAAACTGATCCACCGCTATCGCGAGCAAGCTCGCTCCCACAGGGGGTTTGGTTTACAAGTTGAGATTGCGGTTCGAGGCCTTGATGAATTCCTGCTTCAACTCGGCGAACGTATGCACCGCCGGAAACTGCGGGAACTCACGGATCACGTTTTCCGGCGCATGGAACAGAATCCCGGCATCGGCTTCGCCCAGCATCGTCGTGTCGTTGTAGGAATCCCCGGCGGCAATTACTCGGTAGTACAAACTCTTGAAGGCCAGGACCGACTGGCGCTTCGGATCTTTCTGACGCAACTGATAGCCAGTCACCCGTCCGCTGTCGTCGGTAACCAGACGATGGCAGAGCAGCGTCGGGAAGCCCAGCTGACGCATCAGCGGCTGGGAAAATTCGTAGAACGTGTCGGAAAGAATCACCACTTGGAAGCGCTCGCGCAGCCAGTCGACGAACTCGATGGCGCCGTCCAGCGGCTTGAGCGTAGCGATGACTTCCTGGATGTCGGAGAGCTTCAGGCCATGCTCATCCAGGATACGCAACCGTTGCTTCATCAGCACGTCGTAGTCGGGAATGTCCCGAGTGGTTGCCCTGAGGGAGTCAATCCCGGTTTTTTCAGCGAAGGCGATCCAGATCTCCGGAACCAGCACACCTTCCAGGTCGAGACAGGCAATTTCCACAAGACACTCCCATTTTTTGATGTTTATCGGTTGAGCGAACAAAAGGACTGCCGACTCTAGCCATTCGCCGAAGCCCGCGCAACGCACAGGAGCGCGCCAGCCCCGGCAGCTTTTGTTACCATCAGCCCCATATAGAGCGCCCAGCGCCACCGACCTGTAGGAAACCGCCCTGATGAGCCCATCGTTTGATGTCGTGGAACTCGCCACGACCTATGCCAACAAGTCCCCGCAGGACATCCTCAAGCTGGCCTTTGCCGAATTCGGCGACGACCTGTGGATATCCTTCAGTGGCGCTGAAGACGTCGTGCTGGTGGACATGGCCTGGAAGCTGAACAAGAACGTCAAGGTGTTCAGCCTCGACACCGGTCGCCTGCACCCGGAAACCTATCGTTTCATTGAACAAGTGCGCGAGCATTACAAGATCGATATCGAACTGATCTCGCCCGACCATACGAAACTGGACCCTTTCGTGAAGGAAAAAGGCCTGTTCAGCTTCTACAAGGACGGTCACGGTGAATGCTGTGGCATCCGCAAGATCGAGCCGCTGCGCCGCAAACTGACCGATGTCCGCGCTTGGGCTACCGGTCAGCGCCGCGACCAGAGCCCGGGCACCCGCAGCCAGGTGGCCGTGCTGGAAATCGACACGGCGTTCTCCACGCCGGAGCGCACGCTGTACAAATTCAACCCGTTGTCGCAGATGACCAGCGAGGAAGTCTGGGGTTATATCCGCATGCTGGAGTTGCCTTATAACAGCCTGCATGAGCGCGGTTTCATCAGCATCGGCTGTGAGCCCTGCACCCGCCCTGTCCTGCCGAACCAGCACGAGCGCGAAGGCCGCTGGTGGTGGGAAGAAGCCACGCAAAAAGAATGCGGGCTGCACGCTGGCAATATCATCGCCAAATCCAAGACCGTCTGATCCCGCCGCAGCCATGTACACAAAAATGTCACCTCAGGTGGCATTTTTGTGTGCACCTCGGGTTTTAATGCCCCTAAAAGTTACAGGCACCCTTGCGCGCTGCCTGTTTTCCTTCCCGTTGGCGCTCGCCCCCTAAAATAAATACCTGTTCGAACGGTCAGTTTTAACTTCCATTATTTCAGTGATTTATCCGTAAAACATAACGAAACGAAATTAACGACGCCAAAGCTAGACTCGCAAGTGGCATATATCTGGCTTAACTCGACAAGTGTTTTGTATACAACAATACCAAAACATACACACACTTTTTGATCCGCAAGCCTGAAGCGCCCTATCCCGTACAGGCTGCAGATGCCCCGTAACCAATGATGCTCACCGCCGCGACGAAGATCTGCCGAGCCTCGCGCTCAAGCACAGTCATCGTGGCCTGAGAGTCAGGAGCCTGCCGGAATGCGTACAAGTCTTTCCAATAACATCGCGCTGGATCTGCCCTCCCCAACCGCTGCCCTGGATGAACAACCCGCGGCCCCTCTCACCTTGAGTCCAAGGCTACACAACAAGGACCTCGCGCCCACCAAAGCCGAAGGGCGACGCTGGGGCCGCTACAGCATCTTCGCGCTGTGGACCAACGACGTGCATAACATTGCCAATTATTCATTCGCCATCGGCCTGTATGCCTTGGGCCTGGGCGGTTGGCAGATTTTACTGTCGCTGGGGATCGGCGCGGCGCTGGTGTACGGCTTCATGAATCTGTCCGGCTATATGGGGCAGAAGACCGGCGTGCCGTTTCCGGTCATCAGCCGGATCAGTTTTGGCATACACGGTGCGCAGATTCCCGCACTGATCAGGGCCGTCATCGCAATTGCCTGGTTTGGTATCCAGACTTACCTGGCGTCCGTGGTGTTTCGGGTGCTGCTGGTGGCGATTCATCCGGGCTTTGCCGATTATGATCAGAACTCGATCCTAGGGCTTTCGAGCCTGGGCTGGGTATGCTTCGTCGCCATCTGGTTCGTGCAACTGATGATCCTGGCCTATGGCATGGAAACCGTGCGGCGCTATGAAGGCTTCGCCGGCCCGGTCATCCTGGTGACAGTCGCGGCGTTGGCCGGCTGGATGTACTTCCAGGCCGGTGCAACGATTGCCTGGTCGATCCGCGAGCCGCTGGCCGGCGGTGAGATGTGGCGCAACATATTCGCCGGTGGTGCGCTGTGGCTGGCGATCTATGGCACATTGATCCTCAACTTTTGCGATTTCGCTCGCTCCTCGCCGTGCCGGCGGACGATCGTCGTCGGAAATTTCTGGGGCCTGCCGGTGAATATTCTGGTATTTGCCGCCATCACCATTCTGTTGTGCGGTGCGCAGTTCCAGATCAATGGCCAGGTCATCGAGAGCCCGACCCAGGTCATCGCCTCGATTCCCAACACCTTTTTCCTGGTGCTCGGTTGCCTGGCGTTCCTGATCGTCACCGTGGCGGTGAATATCATGGCCAACTTTGTCGCCCCGGCCTTCGTCCTCAGTAACCTGGCGCCCAGGTACCTGAACTTCCGTCGTGCCGGGCTGATCAGTGCCGCCATTGCCGTGCTGATCCTGCCGTGGAACCTCTACAACAGCCCGCTGGTGATCGTGTATTTCCTCTCCGGTCTCGGCGCCCTGCTCGGGCCGCTGTACGGCGTGATCATGGTCGACTACTGGTTGCTGCGAAAAGGCCGCATCAACGTGCCGCAACTCTACAGCGAGGACCCAAACGGTGCGTATTTCTACAGCAATGGGGTCAACCTGCGGGCGGTAGCGGCGTTCATTCCAGCGGCGCTGATCGCGATTGTCCTGGCGCTGGTGCCCGGTTTCGACAGTATTTCTCCGTTTTCCTGGCTGATTGGCGCTTCGATTGCAGGGTTGCTGTACCTGATCGTTGCCAAGCGCGAGGTGCATTACGAGGACGTCAGCGGTGAGTCCATTGCCGTGGATAACGTCAGCCATTGATTGTTCGAAAGGCACGGGGATTCGGGCCATCTACCGTTACGCTGCAAAAAGGACTACTCATGCGAATTCTCATCGTCAACGTCAACACCACCGAGTCCATCACTCAGTCCATCGCGCGCCAGGCCCAGGCCGTTGCCGCGCCGGGAACCGAGATCGTCGGGCTGACGCCGCATTTCGGGGCAGACTCGATCGAAGGCAATTTTGAAAGCTACCTGGCCGCCATCGCCGTGATGGACCGGGTGATGTCCTACGACCAGCCGTTCGACGCGGTAATCCAGGCCGGCTACGGCGAACACGGTCGGGAAGGACTGCAGGAACTGCTCAACGTGCCAGTGGTGGACATCACCGACGCCGGCGCCAGCACGGCCATGTTTCTTGGTCATGCCTACTCGGTCGTCACCACCCTGGACCGCACGGTGCCGCTGATCGAGGACCGGCTCAAGCTTTCCGGCCTGTTCGACCGCTGCGCCTCAGTCCGGGCCAGTGGCCTCGCGGTGCTGGAACTTGAGCAAGACCCGCAGCGGGCGGTTGAAGCCATCGTCCATCAGGCGGAACTCGCCGTCAGCCAGGACAAGGCCGAAGTGATCTGTCTGGGTTGCGGCGGCATGGCCGGGCTGGATGAGCAGATTCGTCAACGCACCGGAGTGCCTGTGGTCGATGGCGTGACGGCGGCGGTGACGATTGCCGAGTCGCTGGTGCGGCTGGGGTTGTCCACGTCGAAAGTGCGCACTTATGCGACGCCGCGACCGAAGACCATCATTGGCTGGCCGGGGCGGTTTGGGCGGTGAGTTTGCGGCTTTAGACTGCGTTGCCCCTTTCGCGAGCAGGCTCGCTCCCACAGTTTTTTTTGCGGGGCACAAAAGGTGCGGTCACCGCCGAACCAGTGTGGGAGCGAGCCTGCTCGCGAATGAGGGCGACTCGACTCCCAGCCAGGCTCAAACAGCACTGAACCGCTGCGCCAGCCCCTGCTCGGCAAACTGCTCGATGATAAAATCCACGAACGCCCGGGTCTTGCCCGGCAGCAGTTTGTGCTCGGCGTAGTAGATCGAGATGTTGCCATCGTCGACGTACCAGTCCGGCAGCACCCGTTGCAGTGCGCCACTGTCCAGGAACGGCACGGCAAACGGCATGCTCACCAGGGCAATGCCCAGCCCTTGGGCTGCGGTGATGCAGGCGGCTTCCGAGTCACTCATTGTCATCCCCGCCTTGAGTGTCAGCGGGCTGTGTTCGCGGTTGCGGCTGGTCAGTTGCCAGGAACGGATACGCCCTGTCTGCGGTGAGCGGATCAGGATTCCCTGATGTTGCGCCAGATCCTGCGGCTCAACGACGGCGGCATGGTTTTGCAGGTACTGTCCGGACGCAACCAGCACCCGATGAGCCACCGTCAATTTACGCGCCACGACGCCCTGGGGCAGCTCGAAGCCGCCGCCGATGGCGGCATCGAAACCCTGGCCGATCAGGTCCACCTGACGGTTATCGAAATGCCAGTCCGGGTTGATTGCCGGGTATCGGCGCAAAAACTCACCCAGCAACGGCACGATATACAACCGGCCGAACGCCGTGCCCATGCTCACCTTCAGCGTGCCGGCTGGCTGCCCGCCGGCGCTGGCCAGGTTGGCGACAGCGTTCTGGATGGTATTAAAACTGCTGCCCACTTCCCGCAGGAACAGTTGGCCGGCCTCGGTCAAGGCCAGGCGTCGAGTGCTGCGCTGGAACAGCCGAACGCCCAGGCGCGCTTCAAGCTTGGCGACGCTTTTGCCTACCGCCGCCGGGGTCAGGCTCAAGCGGCGTGCGGCCTCGGCGAAGCTGCCGACCTCGGCGCTGCGGACAAAACATTCGATACTGCTGAAACTCTCCATGACGCCCACTCTAAAATTTTGGTTTACACAGACTATATCAATGAAGGTCTACACAGCCGATGGCCTAGTCTTGATACTCACCCCATCAACCGCGGCATCTCGCCCCGGCACCTTTGGAGAACACCCGCATGAGCACGCAAACACTGAGTGGCAAAGTCGCCTTGGTCCAAGGCGGTTCCCGCGGCATCGGCGCCGCCATTGTCAAACGCCTTGCTGCAGAAGGCGCGGCCGTGGCCTTCACCTACGTCAGCTCTGGCGCCAAGTCTGAAGAACTGCAGGACAGCATCACCGCCGCCGGCGGCAAGGCCCTGGCAATCAAGGCCGACAGCGCCGATGCCGACGCCATCCGCAATGCCGTCGCCGCCACCGTCGACGCCTTTGGCCGATTGGACATCCTGGTCAACAACGCGGGCATCCTGGCGTTGGCGCCGCTGGATGAATTCAAGCTGGAAGATTTTGACCAGACCCTCGCCATCAACGTGCGCAGCGTATTTGTCGCCACTCAGGCAGCCGCACGGCATATGAGCGAAGGGGGCCGAGTCATCAATATCGGCAGCACCAATGCCGACCGCATGCCCTTCGCTGGCGGCGCCACCTACGCCATGAGCAAATCCGCGCTGGTGGGCCTGACCAAAGGCCTGGCTCGCGACCTGGGCCCACGCGGCATCACCGTCAACAATGTTCAGCCCGGCCCGGTGGACACTGACATGAACCCGGCGGATAGCGATTTCGCCTCCAGCCTGATGGAGCTCATGGCGGTAGGCCGTTATGGCACGGTGGAAGAAATCGCCAGCTTCGTCGCCTACCTCGCGGGTCCGGAAGCGGCCTATATCACCGGGGCCAGCCTGACAATCGACGGTGGTTTCGGCGCCTGACCCACGTCGCGCGGGAGCCTGCTCCCGCTGGGCTGCTTCGACGCTTTCGGGCGCAGCAGCCCTTTTTCAGGCCCACTCCAGTTCCGGCAAACCGCACAGGCTTGGCTGGAACAGCTTGAGCGAACGGATAATGGCGTCGGCATGGCTGTACTTTTCGTCGGCCATGGCCGAGTCGGGAATCGCAATAGCCGTCATGCCTGCCGCCTTCGCCGCCGTCACACCAAACGGGGAATCCTCGAAGACCAGGCAATCCACCGGCGCGACACCCAGGCGACGGGCAGCGGTGAGAAAGATATCCGGCGCCGGTTTCGCCGCTCCCACTTCGGGGTCATCGGCGGTAACAATGAAGTCGAACAGCGCGAACCAATCCCGGTGCAGGGTGGTTTTCAGTTCGAACGACTGACGCGACGAACTGGTTCCCACCGCAATCGGCACGTCATGGGCTTTGAGATGCCGCACCAATTCCTCCGCGCCGGGCATCGCCAGGGCGTGGGGGAAACGTTCACGCATGAGCGGTTCACGAATCACCAGAAATTCCTCCGGGGTGATCGGCAGCTCCAGCGCCTGCACCACGTAGCGCGCCAGGTCCCCGGCGCCGCGCCCGATGATGTTCTGCTTGACGCTCCAGTCGAACGTGCGCCCGTAGCGCTCGGCGATGATGGAGGTGACCTCGGTGTAGATACCTTCGGTATCCAGCAGCAGGCCATCCATATCGAAAATCACAGCCTTGATCGGTCCAAACTTTTTCAGCGGTGCATTCATCGCATCTGATCCGTTATCAACACAACATTCCAGGGATGGCTCAGGTGCGGCCAGCGCAGCGTGTTCGCCTTAAAGGATTCAGCAGAATAACGAGCCGTGCTTGGCGCAGGCAATGGGAAATTTTCAAGGGGGTGGCGAGGGATCGGCCGCGCCTTGGCCGGGCGGCAGTTGACTACGTTTCAGGGGCGCTTGGCGCCCAGCGGGAGCAAGCTCCCTCGCCACTAACAGACTGGATGATCAGCAGAGGGTCATGCATTAGCCGCCGGAGCCGCCTGAGCCGGAGCCCGATCCGCCGCCGCTGGAGCTGCCACCGCTACTGCTGCTGCTACCGGTTCCACTACTTGAGCCGGAAGAACCGCCGCCCATCGTGCTGCCACCGCTGGTGGAGCCACTCCCGGTTCCCGGGCTGGTGCTGCTGCCGCTGGCGTCGCCGCCATTGCCTCCTCCCACGGAACCGGGTGGCAGAGCGTTACCGGCTTTCTCGGTGGTGGAGCCGGCGTCCATCTGGGTAGAGGGCGGCATGCCTCCCTTGTCCACGGGCGCGCTGTCGGATTGGGCGAAAGCCGCCAACGAGCTGGCCGATAGAATCCCGGCCAACGCCAGCGCGGTCATGTTTGGCTTCATCATGATAAGTCTCCTTTTCAGATAGCTACCTGATGTGTGGCAACCATCATTGACTGATGGTGCCGACAACCGGACGGACGGAACTGCTCTTCAGCTCGGCTTGCCGGAAGCATCATCACCGGCAATATCGGGATCGTCCGGCGCCGCCTCAACGTCTTCATCTTCGCTTGGCACCTGCTCTACTCCAGCATCGTCATCAGGTGGACGCTGATCGCGGCTCAATGAGTCGGTGGGCGAAGGCAACGGATATTCCGGGGTTTCATCGTCGTCGGGAACAGGCGAGTCGGCAGTCATAACAATCTCCTGGTCGTGCAGTTTGGGCTGGAAGGCTCAATCGTAGGATTCATCCTCAACTTCGGTTTCTTCATCCTCGATCAAGGGCACCTGGGCGTCATCCATCAGGGAACCGGGATCTTCGTTGCCCGGGTCGTTGACGCCTGGATCATTGATGAACGGGACGCCCGAGGGGCCTTTTTCTTCCTTGCCTTCGGTTTCCGGGGTCATGGCATAACTCACAATGCAAGTGGGTGTATCAATTCGAGGCGATGGCGAGGTAAACGTTCCGGGAAATAGCCAATATGAAAAAACCCGGCACGGGGCCGGGTTTTTTCATTCATGCATTCGCTCAGCGATGCTTTCTCTTGTGCTTGTGCTTCTTGCTTCTGGAATGTCCGTCGTTATCGTTGGACAGGTTGCTGCCCAATGCGCCGCCTGCCGCCCCACCGACGCCTGCGCCGATAGTCGAGCCCGTGGACCCGCCCAGGCGATTGCCAACAATCGAACCACCGGCCGATCCCAGCCCACCACCGATGGCCGCTTCCGTACGGCTGCCCTTGCGAGCCCCGACCGCACTGCCGGCTGCACCGCCGACACCGGCGCCAATCGCCGCGCCTGTGCTGCCGCCCATCTGCTGGCCGACCACGTTCCCCAGGACACCGCCCAAGCCACCACCAACCGCAGCGGTACCGTCGCCAGCGGCCATCGCGCCCTGAGCGACCACAAGCCCAAGCACCAAGGTGGACAAAGTCAAACGCATGATAAAAACCTCAAGAATGCCGCATCGGGGAGAGATGGCCGGTGCGCGCTGGCGCGAGTGTACGCCAAACCGTGTCAGCCATGACGGTTCGACAACAAACGCAGGGGTAGTTTTATGACAGGCAAAAAAAAGCCCGCTGGGGAAACGGGCAGGTACTGCTTTCTAACGGATGAGCTCAGACTACGCGCCTGCTTGTGAAAGAAACGTGAAAGAAAACGCCAGTCGAAAAAAAGATAAAAAGATATTTATACAAACGCTGGAATTCCCCGTGGCGAGGGAGCTTGCTCCCGCTGGATTGCACGGCAATTCCATCGCGCCCGAGCGCGAGCATGCCCCCTGGCCACGGCGGTTATTTGCTGAGCGGGACCCTGGGCAAGAACTTGGCCTTCTCGCCCCGCGGCACCTTGGCCACCTTGGTCCGGATTGACTTGATTGGCTCGTCACCAAAGTCCGACCGATAGGCCGATTGCCCACACTGCAACCCTTCATTGATCGGATACGCGGCTCCGTTCTCCTCGCTGTACGGTGCTCCCATCGCATTTTTCCCCTTTCATCGAGCCGATACCGGCAATAACCAATTGCCTGGAAATACCGACCTTCGAATTGAGACTAGCCGGTCATCAACAGACCAATGATTCAAGGGACCGCCTCGCCGACGAACGGGTAAGCGTTGTTTCAAAACCGAAACAACTCAGTCCGAGCCCAACAGCGTCTGGTTTAAAACCCGGGAAACCTGATCGGCCGAGTAAGGCTTGGACAAAAACGCGAAACCTTCATGCCCGCTGTGGGCCAGCTCCTCGCTGTAGCCGGAGGTCAGCACCACCGGCAGATCCTTGCGGCGCTGGCGCAGTTGCCTGGCAAGGGCAATGCCACTGATGCCCGGCATGACCACGTCGGAAAATATCGCGTCGAACGCCATCGCATCCGGGCCGACCATTTCCAGCGCCTGTTCGGCATTGGTCGCCCAGGCCGTTTCGTATCCGAGGTCTTGCAGGATCTGGTTGGCAAAGCGCCCCACCTCCAGATTGTCCTCCACGACCAATACCCGGCGCCGGCCTTTTTCCAGCACCAGCAGAGAGTTTTCCTCTCCCTCGGGTTCATGCTGCTCCTCGGGCTCCACCTCCGGAAGATATAAGGTAAATACGCTGCCCTTTCCGACCACGGTCGAGACATCGACATTGCCACCGGACTGTTTTGCGAAACCGAACACTTGGGACAATCCCAACCCCGTTCCCTTGCCCACCTCCTTGGTGGTGAAGAACGGTTCGAAGATGTGTTCAAGTGCCTCCGGGGCAATACCCGTGCCGGTGTCTTCCAGGACAATCGCGGCAAATACCTGCCCTGCCCCGGCATGGCCGCGGATCGGCGGCATGCCTGCACCGCAATTGAGCCGTAGCCACAGCGTTCCCTGGCCGTTCATCGCGTCCCGGGCGTTCAGGGCCATGTTGATCAACGCCGTTTCGAACTGGCTCAGGTCGGCGCGGATGTAACAGGGCTGCTCGCACAATTCGACCTTGACGTGAATCCGCGCCCCGGTCACGGTCTCCAGCATGTCGCCGAGGCTCTGTACCTGCTTGCGCACGTCGATGATTTCCGGCGTCAACGGCTGGCGCCGGGCAAACGCCAGCAATTGGCTGGTCAGCTTCGAAGCACGTTCCACCGTCTCGGAAACGGCGGTCATGTAGCGTTGGCGGCGCTCGTCGGACAGGTTAGGCATGCGCAGGAAATCGACAGAGGAGCGGATGATCGTCAGGAGATTGTTGAAATCGTGGGCCACGCCGCCGGTGAGCTGGCCGATGGCTTCGAGTTTCTGCGACTGGTGCAGCGCCGCTTCGGTCTGCCTCAATCGTGTAGTGCGCTCCTCGACCCGTTGCTCCAGCGTTGCGTTCAGTTCGGCCAGGGCGGCGAGGCCTTCACGCACGGCCGCGTCCGCCCGAGCGCGTTCGATATGCGCCCAGGATCGCTCGGTGACTTCCAACAGCAGCGCCAGATCGTTGGACGACCAGATCCGGGGCGTTTTATCGTGGATGGCCATCAGGGCGGTCAACCGTCCATTCTTGATCAACGGAACACAAATAGTCGCCGCAATACCGATCGACTGGAACGCTGCCGCCTCCTCCGGTGCCAGCTCCGCCAGGTTGTCATTGATCACCAGCGGCTTGCCGGCGCCCAGGTTGGCGACCGCCAGCCGACCGAAATCCGCCAGTCGGTAGTGCCCGACGATACTCGGCGACCCGGCCCGGGCCCAATCGCCGCGAATCGTAAAGCCGTCCTCGTCTTCGTCCATGTCAGCGTATGCGCAGTTGGACAGGTTGAGGTGCGCCGCCAGGATCCGGGCGGTGGCCGCCATGATCGCCTGTGGATCGGTGGCATTCGCCACGGCGCTGCCGATTGCATCGAGCACCGCCAGGCGCTGGGTCATGAATACGGTCGCAGTGGTCTCGGTGACCGTGTCGAGCATGCCCACCACTTTGCCGAACTGGTCGCGGATAGGGCTGTAGCAGAAGGTGAAATAGGCCTGTTCAGGACCACCACCGCGCTCGATCACCAGCGGAAAGTTCTCGATAAACGTCGCCTGCCCATCAAAAGCCGCCCCCACGATAGGGCCGATCTCGCTCCAGGCCTCCCGCCAGACCTCATTGAACGGCCGCCCCAGCGCCTCGGGTTTGCTGCCGAGAATGGGCGTGAACGCATCGTTGTATAACGTGATCAAGTCCGGTCCCCAGACGATGGCCTGAGGGAAATGCGAAGCCAGGCTCAGCGCCACGGTTGTCTTCAGCACATCGGGCCATTGCGCGGGCGGCCCGAGTGGCGTGCTGTCCCAGTCATGGCGGCGGACCCGTTCAGCCATTTCTCCGTAGCTCTGGAGCCAATCTGTCATTGCCTTCGATCCTTGCTCAACCGCCAATCCCAACGAGGGGGGAAACGCTTGTGACCCCAAGCTGAGCCGTATTATCCCGCGTCACGTGAGAATGCGCGATTGGATTGTCGGATGGGTCGGGCTGAAAGGACCGGACACTCGGAGAGTGGGGATCGGCTTAGATTCCCCAGCTGACGGCGCCGCCTGGATCAGCACCTTCACCGGTAAAGAAAGCCGCCCCCTCGATGTGGTAGACCCTCGGTTCTGCAGAAAAGTATTCCTCCAAGCCCAGCATGAACAGCTGGTGGTCTTCACTTTCTTCGAAACCCGGTGTGTGATGCTCAAGCGATTGCCATCGCACGATCAGGTTGAATTGCTCGGGAGTTTCAATCCCTTGCGCCAGCAAATGGCCGCCGTAGCCCTTTGCTCGGGTGAGCAAAGGGGCGACCTCGGCAAATGCTCGTCTGAACATTTCAATGCGTTCTTTGTGAACCGGGAGCAGAGCGATCTCGTAAATCATGGCGTACCTCGAAAATGACTCAAGCGGTTGAAAAAGCGCATTACGCGATGAGCGACGGCTCGACTGCGATCGCGATTTTTCCTCGAATGCCATTGTTTGGACTTTCCAGCCGGGCATGGGCGAGCCCGATGTCGGCCAGCGAATAGACGGCGCCGACATGTGGCCGCAGCAGACCCCGCGCTACCAATGCGCTCAACTCATCGAGTTTGCCGCGGTTCTGTCTGGTGAAAACGAAGTGATAACTCGCGTTCTTGCCCCAGGCCTGAACGACATTCTGTGGCTGTGAAATGTCGACGATCGTGACGACGCGGCCAAGTTGTGCGAGCACGTCAGGGCTGCGTGACAATGTGTTGCCGCCGATGGTGTCGAACACGACATCCACACCGCGGCCACCCGTTTCTCGCATGACGGCTTCAACATAATCCTGTTTTTCGTAGTCGATGATCACATCGGCGCCCATGCTGCGTGCGAACTCGGCGTTTGCCTCGCGCACGGTGGTGAACACCTGTGCTCCCATGGCTTTTGCCAACTGGATCGCTACATGGCCGACGCCTCCCGCGCCGCCGTGTATCAGAATGCTTTCTCCCACTCTGAGCGCCGCACGCACGATCAATGCTTCCCATACCGTCCCGCCAACCAGGGTCAGGCTCGCCGCCTCAAGATGGCTCAGCGAGGCTGGCTTCTTCCCGACGATGCTCTCGGCAGCGACGTGGTACTCGGCATAACTTCCTGGCCCGTCGAATATTTGCGGGGTGTACCAGACTTCATCGCCCGGAGCGAAGTTTGTCACCCCTGGCCCAACTTCTTCGACAACGCCCGATACATCGTGGCCGGTAATGGCCGGCAGTTGCACCAGGTCGGGATAGTCGCCGCGTCGAACCTGGTAATCCAACGGATTGATGGAGGTTGCATGTACCCGGACCAGGACTTGTCCTGTCTGCGGCACTGGCTTGGGCACATCGCGAAGCTCGAACGAACCCGACCCGCCAAATGACTTGAGTATCATCGCTTTCATTGCAAAATCCTCGTATCGATAAAAAGGGATATCGAGATATCTCGATATGATGCGGCAAAAAAATTACAGTTCTGTCCCTATGATCTCCGCAAGCGCGCTGATGGCTGCTTCATTGCGCTTGTAGTAAGTCCATTGACCGATGCGCCTGACTTCGACCAACCCCACTCGTTGCAACGTCGCAAGATAACCGGACACCGTCGACTGCGACAGTCCGATACCTTCTTGAATACTGCTGACGCAGACTCCCACCGTATGAACGTCACCTTCATCCTGCGGAGGGAAGTTCTTTGCGGGGTCCTTCAGACCCTTCAGGATCTGAAGGCGTGTAGGGTTCGAGAGCGCTTTGAATATTTCGATCAATTCCATGACGCCGAGGATATCGAGATTTTTAGATATGTCAATACGCAACTTCAAGCTTTTCGTCCGAGCCCATCCGACTCACACCACACTCGCTCGATGCAGGCTGCTCATATGTCCGACGCCCGCCTCCTGCAAACGGCCCACCAGATCCTCCCGCGCCGCTCGCCCACCGGAACGCACGTACTCCAACTCCGCCGCGGTGATCAACACCACCGGCACCAATCTGACCGGTGACAAGGGCATATCCTCCACTCGGGTAGAGAAGTCCGGCTCGGGGCCTCCCAGCAGGACCCCAGTGCAATCATCATCCGTTACGAAGAGCTTGGGCAATTGCTCACTCATATGGTGCGATTGACTGGACCCGGGAATCTCCAGGGACAGCGCCCCGTACTGATCAAGCTGGTGCGTGATGCCGCCAGCGTCGGCGACCGTCCTGGCAACATGCTCCACGAGCTCGAATGCCCAACTGCGCTTGAAAGGGTCGACCTCACCCACCGGGCCATAGGCGTGCTCGGGTATATCCGCAGTTTCGATGAACAACTCCATTTCGAAACCGTTGCCCATTCCTTCCGTATCATCGAACGGATCCGACAGGCCTTCCGTGGCGATAATGATCGTGTCGCCACGGCGAACCACGCGGTAGGCCTGGCGGCTGGAGGGCCAGTAAGGGCCACCGGAAAAGGTTGGACTGATCATATAGGCAAGGACATCCCGCTCGACGGTGCCGACAGCGCGCCAATGACGATCCAGGCACGCTTCACCCGCTTCCCGGATGGCCAGATTGGCTGTTTCTGCCTCGGTCAGGTCGCCGAGCTCCTGGGTCTGCGGCGTTGACTGCGCGTCCTGGGTTTCAGGGGCTTTGGATGAACCGAAGAGCTTCTTGAAAAAATTCATGGGTGTTCCTGTTCGAAACTTGCAGTTGCTGTAAGGTCAGGCGCCAGCCAGGATCGATTTTCCCAAGGGATACTTATGACGCTGACGGCCGAAAGCCTGGTCAGGATAGCAATGACCAACCCCATCAACGCGCAAATCACCGCGCGACTGCCTTCGCTCGGCCTGGATCAATGCATGCTTACCGCTGGCTGCATGTTCCAGGCCGTCTGGAATCATCAAACGCAGCAAGCGCCCGCTTGGGGTGTCAAGGATTACGATGTTTTTTACTTCGATCCGGACCTTTCCTGGGAAGCCGAGAATGAAGTGATCAACGCCGCCCGGCAACTCTTCCAGGACCTCGACGTCAACATCGAGATCAAGAACCAGGCTCGCGTCCACCTTTGGTACGGTCAGCGGTTTGGCAAGTCTTATCCTCAGCTTCAGTCGGCCAAGGATGGTGTTGATCGTTATTTGATTGCGGGGACCTGTATCGGACTGGATGTTGAAACCGATGAAGTCTATGCGCCCTACGGCCTGGCTGACGTAGAGCAAGGCATTCTCCGTATCAATCCAAAAAACCCCCAGCCGGATTTTGTTCGTTGAGAAAGCGGGAAGTTATCAGGCTCGCTGGCCGTGGCTCAGGATCATGGAAACATGATGCAAATCTCCATGGTCCTGGTGGCGAGGGAGCTTGCTCCCGCTGGGCGGCAAAGCCGCCCCAAACGTTCTTCCAGACGAACTGCATTCACCGGTCTACGACGGCTACGCCGCCGAGCGGGAGCAAGCTCCCTCGCCACGAAGCGTGTACTTGGAAGATTATGTACGGAAGTTGCTGCCGCCTTCGCGAGCAGGCTCGCTGCCACAGAAATCGGCTCAGGGCTCAAGCACCTGCCTACTCAAGCTTGACTCATTGTCCCTGAGAAACTTGCCTCCACCGGGCCGATCAGAAAGACCGAACCCACGCCGTCCCATTGCACCGTCACGTTTCCGCCATCACATTCAACTTCGACGGTACTGTCCAGCAGTCCACGACGGATTCCGTTGACAACCGCGCCGCACGAGCAAGAACCTGAACCTAGCGCAATGCCCGCCCCGCGCTCCCAGATGCGCAATCGGATATGCGTGCGATCAACTACCTGGACGAAATGAACATTGGTCTTGAGTGGGAATAGCGGGTGGGTTTCGATGGCCGGTCCGATCGTGGCGATATCAACGTCCGCTAGGTCGTCGACAAAATATGTGCAATGCGGATTGCCCATGCTGCACGCGGCTGGACTACCGGCAAGGGGCAAAACGGTGGAGTCCAGGTCCTGCGACAGGGGAATGTCCGACCAGCCGCAAAGTGGCACGCCCATGTCGACGCAAATGTCGCCGTTTGGCGTACGCTCGCAGATCAACAGACCGCGGTTGGTGCGTAGCGCTACCGAAGCAACATTGGCTTCGCGCATGAGCAGGTCCGCCGCCCCGCGCGTCGCGCTGCCACAAACATCCAGCGCGGAGCCATCTGCGTTCCAGAACACCACCCGCGCATCGGCATCGTCACAATCGAGCAGCACCGCAAGTTGGTTGAAGCCCACGCCGCGGTTCCGATCCCCCATCCGCCGGGCCATCGCACCGGTCACCGGACTGGGCGAGTTTCGCGAATCGACGATGACAAAATCGTCGCCATTGGCGTGCATTTTTTGGAAGTTCAGCGGCATGGATTGATCCTGGCAATGGATAACGGACGGGACTATTCAAAGAGGCTCAATGCGCGTCGTTGAATTCCGTCTATAACGTTATGGCGCTTGGAAAGCTAACATTCTGAAAATTATCCGTCGCCTTCGGGGGGCTGATGCTCGGAGAACCTGTCGGATAGTGAAGACGCATTCGAACCTCATCGTCGGATTGGCCCTCGCGGTAGTCGCGACGCTGAGCTGGGCGCTGAACTTCATTGCGCCCTACGTCACCGGGGCCTACACAATCTATGATTTGATGATCGTAAGATTCCTGATCGCCGGAGCGCTGGGCCTGGGTGTCGTGCTGCTCTACCGGGCCCGACTTCGGCTCCTGCGCCTCGATCAGATGCTCCTGGCGGCAGGCCTGGGTGTGATCGGCTATCTCGGCTACAGCGCATGCATCGCCGCCGGTATCATTTTTGGTGGGCCGGTGCTGACCCCGGCCTTTATTGGCATGGTGCCGGTCTTGCTGGCACTGCTGGGCAACGCCACGACCAAAACTCTCCAGTGGAGCAAACTGGCGATCCCACTGGTTTTTCTGACCGTGGGCCTGCTGCTGTCCAATCTCGGCGCTGTCCATCAACCCGTTGCAAGCCAGGGTTCCTGGCTGATGGGTTTGCTGTTTTCAATCGGTGCGGTGATCTTGTGGCTCGCGTTCAGTTGGTTTAATCAACGCGCCTTGCTGAAGCTATCGCCCAACGCCTCGGGCGTATGGACAGGCCTCATGATGGCGGGTGCGGGAATCGGCACCGTGTACCTGTTACCGGCGATACAAGCGTTCGACCTGCTCGAACTGCCGCGCGTAGGTTTCAGTCTTTCCGTTGCAGGACACTTGTACCTCTGGAGTTTCGTTATTGCGCTGATGTCATCCGTCGTCGGCGCCTGGGCCTGGAACGCTGCGTCCCGGCGCCTGCCCATGGTGCTTTCCGGGCAATTGATCGCCCTGGAGTCGCTGTTCGCGACACTGCTTGGCTTGTGGTTTCATGGCCGGCTGCCGACGCTACTGGAGATGTCGGGGCTTGCTGCCGTGCTTGTCGGGGTGATCATGGCGGTGCGTATCATCGTGGCTTCGCGTGGATCGACAATGGCCGCTGCCACTTGATCAACAGGTTATTGCTACCCCCTATCCGGCTCCTTTACTGCCTTTCTGCGGCCCTTCGAAGTCACTACTTTGTATTCAGCGGCACCGGCCTCTTTCACTGGCTGTGCAGTTGGAGAGTCGCTGTGAAAACGGTAATAGGTTGAGGGTTTCCTGACAGGAAGATCAACAGTTCCGAGATGAGCAGCCTTTGCAGGACCAGCCGACAAGAAAGCGCTCGGTTCCATCGCAAAACGCTCAGCTAGCGCATATGCCATCTTGTGACTGATGGGGCGATCTCCATTGAGCACCTTGGACACCGCGGTTTTGTCACCGATTTCAGGAAGGTCTGAACCGGTGAGCCCAAGCGTCTCCATAAGGTCCTTGATCAGTTGCACCGGGGTGCAGGTCGCCTCAAAAGCGGCGTTCGATTCGCGGAACTGGTCGGAATCGCGCTGGTACGCCAGGATTTCCTCTTCAAGCTCAGCGAGAATCCTTTCCTCGGTCTTGCTCAGCTCACGCCCGTCGGTGAGTTCATCGAGCAAATCGGTCGCGCGCTCGTAGTCGGCCGGGGTCTTGATGCCGTGCACAAACTCACCCCGCAGGCGATCCAGTATCGCGTAAAGCTCGCCAAGCGTTGCGATCACCGTTTGAAAGTCGTTCCGGGCTGCGCTCATCGTTTTGTCCCTTTGTTTCTTGCATACCAGACGTTGGCGACGTCGTAATCGGCATGCGTGTAGACGTGTTTGACGTAGAATTTCTGCCGCGCGTAGTTAACGCCGCCTATCACCCTGAGATTATTGCCGCCTACATCAATCACAACCCAATTCATTGCAGCTCTTGGCTTGAACAAGTCGACACCGTGCGTACCGAACAGCTTTTGCAGGTCTGTGAATTCCTTGGGACGCGCCATCCTCAAAATGCGCAGGCAGCGCTCAAGCCCAGCCCTGTCGTTCGGGTACAGAATCGCAGCGTCGTCAAAGCGGGATGGCGTGAGTATATCCATGGGCGTCCTTGTCTTTGGGCCGATGGTACTCTGGTTGTGTTTTTTAACAACTTTTGTTTGTTGGCAAATGTGAAAGCTTAATGATGACGGAAAAAGTCAGCAATCCCAGCCGTGCGCTGAACCTCGACGCAACCATCAGACCAATGGGTCAGCGCCCCATCTTCAATCGAACCCCTTCCGACGCCATGGGTCTGTTTTTGTATCACTGTCGCGGAATAGATCCCATGTCCCCACACCAGAGCCTGGTGCTACTTGCCCGAGGCGGTTATGCCGCTCGTGGCGCTATCTATCTCATCGTCGGCATTCTTGCCTTGCTCGCGGCCCAGGACTCCACCAAACCGAAGGACAGTCACAAAAGCCTGGAGATCTTGCTGAGCCAGCCCTTCGGCCATGCCTTGGTCGGGCTAGTGGTGGCGGGCCTGCTTGCCTTCGCCGGCTGGCGCATTTTGCAAGCCACGCGCGACGTTGATCATCACGGCACGCAGTTCAAGGGCTTGGTGATTCGCGCCGGGTTGCTGGCGAGCGGCCTGGTCAATGGCGCGCTGGCATTCTTTGCCTTGGGCCTGCTGATCAGCGGCTTGAAAAGCTCCGGGAATTCCGGCGGTGGGCAAACCCAGGACCTGTTGGCGCGCGTCCTGTCCTGGGACCATTCAAACCTGTTGGTTTACCTCGTCGCCCTGGTGCCGCTGGGCGTCGGCATTGCCCACATCATTAAAGGCTGGAAGGCCTCGTTCGAACAATATTTCCAGGCTGACGAAGAAGTGATGCGTTATGTGCGGCCGGTGTCGCGCTTCGGCCTGATCGCCCGCGGGGTAGTGTTTATCGAGATCGCCGTGCTGCTGATCATCAGCGGCTCGGCCTATAAAGCCGTGGACCCGCCCGGCATGAAAGATGCCCTCGATGCGTTGCAGAATCTGCCGGCCGGAGGCCTGGTGTTGATGGTGATGGCCCTGGGGCTGATTGCCTTTTCGGTCTACAGCTTTTCCGAGGCGGCATGGCGCAAGATCAATATGGATGTGCCAGGAGTGGCGCACACATAGGTCAACTTGCGCCGTTGTTATGTCAGCTGCCCTCTACTGCGCAGGCGTTACCCGGCGCATGAGGTCATTTAACGCGTAGGTGTCGAGGAAGGCCATTGCCTGAATGATCCGGCCATCCTTGAAGGTCAGTTGCCACAAGTAGGTATTGTTGTAGGGTTTTTGATCGAGGGCTGTCGCAGTGCCGTTCCACAGGACAACGACAATGTCATCCTGGGCGATGATGCTCTGCAACGTGGGAGAAATTGGCGTCGCCAGTCGGGCGCTGATCGGCCGCACGGCCTGTTCGATCAGCTCGGTCTTGCCGTCATACACGCCGGAAACCGGGCTCGATCCGGCGACTGTCCAGACCGCATCGGGCGCCAGCAGGTCGAAGACCGTGCCTTTGCCCTGCTGCCAGTTCGCGAATGCCTGGCGGACCAGATTCGTATTGGCTTCTTGAGTGTTTTCCGAAGCCCAGGAGGTGTTCGTGGAAAGCATTAACGCCAAAACAACAACCTGGGCACGCCAGCCCAAACTTTTCCATGTAGTCATGATGTTTACCTCACGGCAATGCAGTTGATAAAAGTTCTTTCTGAGAACCTTAACGGCATGCGCCTTGAAGCTTTTGCTCGATACTGCTGTGGGGTTGCCTGATGCTGTTCGCAGGTCGTTTGATCTATGCACAGGGATGAAGATAACGCCGAGCGACATCTTCATAAAATGCCTGCGCAGCCAGATTTTTGTCTTTCGCCTCCAACATGATGTCGAAACGGTCCAGAAACTTGAGCGCGTATTCGTTGGTCCAGCGATTCCACATCTGATCACTGTGACCGTACAAGTCACGTTTGGACACCACCTTCAATAACGCATCCATCTCAAGCTTTTTGCCTGCATCGAAACCCAATTCCTGCAATCGCTCCGGCGGCTGTGAATAATGCATGGTGGGCCGAACTCCACGCCAACTTTCGATGATGCGATCGACTCGCGGGGAGTCCGGTGCGATGTAATCGTTCTCGTTGATCCAACAGTGGTGGATATCCAGCACGACGGGGGCAAGGTCAGCCAGTTGCAGGCAATCATCGACGCCGTAGGTCTTCTCCTCGTTTTCGAAGGTGATGCAATTGCGCGCCACCTGCGACAACCGCGGCCAGATCGAACGGATCCCCTCGCCGCCCAGGCGCCCGGCGATGTGCACGTTGCATTTGAAGTCCTGGAAGCGCCGACCGTAACCCATCATCCGGATCATGTCGGCGTGGTACTCGAACTCGGCGATGCTGTTGTCCACCACACCCGGTTTATCCGAGCCCAACACACAATACTGGCCAGGGTGGAAGGACAGCCGGATATCGGCCGAACGCGCGAGGTTGCCAATCGCAGCAAAGCGTTCTTCCAGCTGGCTTTGAATGGCCGGGTCCTGATAGAAAGCACTCACCTTCGGATGACTGTAGAACGGCAACAGATCACTGCTCAGTCGGAGCATGCGCAGGGTCGGCGCAAGCTCGGCAACGTAGGCGATGAGGCGCAGCTGTGCGTCGAGATTGTGCGTCACGACTTCGAGCAGCTTGTCGCGGGCGACCTGGAGAGGGACGCCATCCATCCAGCGTAACGTCGTAGTGCGGGGGTTGTATGGCGCTTCGATGGTCTTTAACGCACTCGCTGCAAGGCCGCGATCAGGGTGCCGGTATTGGCAGGCGAAACCGATTCGGGGGTGAGTCATGGAAGGTCCTGGCCGTCATCCGTGTTGGCGGTAGACATCCTGGTGGCTGAGTTGTCCTTTTTGATTGGCTCGATGAAAACTATTTTCGGCGATATGTTGACCACGCTTGGCGCCGCCAAGAAAAACCGATTGCGATGCGCTCGGCATACCTTGAAACCCAAGTACACGCTGATCGGCGAGCCGCAATGAATTCAAATGGCTATACTCGGGGCAGGAAAAAACTCGCAGCCGTACCTTAAAGGACAATATGGATCTCAGGGCAGCGCACAGAGCGCGACCCGTGGTGACCCCGAAAGGACGAACACCATGCAGGAATTCAGTATGAGCGGCGCAGAATTGGAAAAGGTCCATGTCGAAATTGCCAAATTGATGGCTGAGACCAAAAAGCTCAACGCCGAAGCGGGCAAGATGACTCGCGAAACGTTCTGGTACCCAGTCGCGGTCGCCACCGGCCTGATCGGTACAGTGGCCACCGTCACCACGCTGCTAATCAAATTCGTCTAACCTGACAGGCCCTGCAAACGCGGGGCCTTCTTACCTTGAGCCCACATGAAAACCATAGAGCAGTACAGTCCGCCCTCCGCGGACGCATTGGCGCGCCTGAAAATCAACCTCGGCTATACCCGCCAGCAAATGGCCGAACTGGTAGGGCTGGCTCAGGGTGGGCAATGGGGCAAGTACACGGGTGGCGCGAGCTGAAGGGCAAATGCGGCAGAAAAAGCCAATGTTCCCATATTGGTCCCATATCGCCCTTTTCCAGACACCAAAAACCACAAACCCCCGACTTTCTCTAGGAAAATCAGGGGTTTGTGTTTACAGAATATGGCGGTGAAGGAGAGATTCGAACTCTCGATACAGTTTCCTGTATACACACTTTCCAGGCGTGCTCCTTAAGCCACTCGGACACTTCACCGTGTCTCGGCAAACTGTTCAGTCTGTCGAGGCGCGCTAATGTAGTCGAAAGCCTTTCCGATGGCAAAGGTTTTTTTCAGAATTTTCATGCGGTTAAGGCCGGTCGGGCATTTCGGACGCGGCGAGGCAGGGCAAACCGGCCAAACTCCGGCTTCGGCTATGGGTGGCCCCAAGGGGCAAGCGCTGGCTGTTAGGCGCTTTGCGAGATTTGGGGCGGAGCGGCGCTGACTGGTGAGTCAGTCACGGCGCTTTACCTGGCCTGCGGCGGTGGGTAACGTCTGCTTCACTTCTCTTACAAGGAATAGCGTCATGAGCGACCTGATTGCCTACCATCTCGAAGACGGTATCGCGACCCTGACCTTGAACAATGGCAAGGTCAATGCCATTTCGCCTGATGTGATCGTCGCATTCAACGCTGCGCTGGACCAGGCAGTGTCTGATCGCGCGGTGGTAATCATTACCGGGCAACCGGGGATTCTGTCGGGCGGTTACGATTTGAAGGTGATGACCGCCGGCCCCAAGGAGGCAGTCAATCTGGTCGCGTCCGGTTCGACTCTGGCCCGTCGTTTGTTGTCGCACCCCTTCCCCGTCGTTGTCGCCTGCCCTGGGCATGCGGTGGCCAAGGGTGCGTTCTTGCTGCTGTCGGCGGACTACCGCATTGGTGTGGAGGGGCCGTTTACCATCGGGCTGAACGAGGTGCAGATCGGCATGACCATGCACCACGCCGGTATCGAGCTGGCCCGTGATCGCTTACGCAAGTCTGCGTTCCACCGCTCGGTGATCAATGGCGAGATGTTCAATCCGCAGAGCGCCGTGGATGCCGGTTTCCTCGACAAGGTGGTCGCGGCTGACGAGTTGCAAGCTGCGGCACTGGAGGCAGCGCGTCAGTTGAAGAAGATCAACATGACCGCCCACAAGAACACCAAGCTCAAGGTTCGCAAGGCGTTGCTGGATGCATTGGACAGCGCGATATTGCTGGATCAGGAATACACGGGCTGAACGTTGGCTAAAGGCAACATCGCTCACCTGGAAAAACAACGTACCCGTGGCGAGGGAGCTTGCTCCCGCTGGACTGCGTAGCAGGCCCATTTTCATGAGCGCTTCGCACTCAAGCGGGAGCAAGCTCCCTCGCCACGGGACTGGTGAAGTTTCCCATGTAAGTTACTGAGGAATCGGTAACCGCTCTATTCCGCTTCTTACTCATCGTTTAGAAACATACGCTTAAACAACGTCTATCTACTCCCTCTACAGGCGCAATTGCCGAAAACAGTGCACATCCGTACACTGCGCCACCTTTTGTCCCGATGGGGCCTGTTGATGTTGTTTGCACTGCGTATGTGTTTGATGGGCCTGCATTTTATTTTGGCGGGTGTGCTGGGCGTGATCCTGGGTCTGTGCCGGCCGTTCAATCCTGACAACAGTCGTATATGCGCGAGGTTGTACGCGCTGCCTGCGATGTGGTTTCTACGCCTGCGGGTCAAGGCACAGGTCGACACGCTGGTCAACAAGACTCATGGCTGCGTGATCATCGCCAATCATCAGTCCAACTACGATCTTTTCGTGTTCGGCAACGTGGTGCCGCGTCGTACCGTGTGCATTGGCAAGAAGAGCCTGAAGTGGGTGCCGTTGTTCGGCCAACTGTTCTGGCTGGCGGGCAACGTGTTGATTGATCGCGGCAATGCAATCAAGGCGCGCAAATCGATGCTGACCACCACCCATACGTTGCAGCATGAAAACACGTCCATCTGGGTGTTCCCGGAAGGGACGCGCAACTTGGGCGAAGACCTGTTGCCCTTCAAGAAAGGCGCGTTCCAGATGGCGATTGCCGCCGGGGTGCCGATTATCCCGGTATGCGTCAGCACTTATATCAAGCATATGCGCCTGGATCGCTGGCACGCCGGTGACATTCTCATTCGTTCGCTGCCAGCCATTCCTACCGCTGGCCTGAGCATGGATGACATGCCCCGCCTCATCGCCCAATGCCGCGAACAGATGCGTGAATGCATCGAGACGATGGACCGGCAACTGCGCGTCGCGTAAACCAAAAACCCGCCTTCACGGCGGGTTTTCTTTTGCACCGAACTCGGCGCATTTTGCTGACTCTCAAAGACCATGGCGCGCTAAGCTGCACGTTGCCTGCCACTGCCAATTTCCAAGAAGAAGCGAACCATCACCATGGGTAGAGTCGTTGCTGCTGCGGTTTACAGCGCCGGTAAAAAAGTCACCAATATCACCCTCGACGAAGGCAGCGCCTGGGCTGCAAAACCAGGACATTTTGTCTGGATCGGCCTCGAAGAGCCCAGCGCGCTGGAACTGACCAACCTGCAACGCCAGTTCAACCTGCATGAGCTGGCAATTGAAGACGCCATGGAGAAACATAGCCGTCCCAAGCTGGAGACGTTTGGCGATGCGCTGTTCATCGTCACCTATTCGCCGGTACGCGAGAACGGCAAGCTGCAATTCATCGAGACCCATATCTTCGCCGGCAAGGGCTATATCATCACCGCTCGCAACGGCCACTCGGCGTCCTACGCACATGTCCGGCAGCGCTGTGAGGCGCGTCCCATCTTGCTGGAGCATGGGGAGGATTTTGTCCTCTACGCCATCCTCGATTTCGTCATCGAGAACTACCAGCCCGTCGGCGAAGCCATCCACACCGAGATCGATGAACTGGAGCGCAACGTCCTGTGCAGCGCCTTGAACGAGCGCGATATCCAGAACCTGCACAGTCTGCGCCGCGACGTGCTACGCCTGCGTCGTTATGCGGCACCTATGGTGGAAATCAGCGAAGAGCTGCAGCGCCTGGACTTTCCGTTCATCGACAAGAACATGACTCCGTATTTCCGCGATGTACAGATTCATGTCGCCCGGCAGATGGAAGACCTAGCAACACTGGCGGACATTGCCAGCCAGACCATCGAGATCGGCGTATTGCTGGAGGCCTCGCGCCAGAGTGTGGTGCAACGCAAGTTCGCAGCGTGGGCGGCGATCCTGGCGTTTCCGACCGCGGTGGCGGGGATATATGGGATGAACTTCGAAAACATGCCGGAGTTGACCTGGCACTACGGGTATTTTCTGGTGCTCGGGTTTATCGGGGTGGGATGTACGTCGTTGTGGGCGAGTTTCAAGCGATCGGGATGGTTGTAGGGATTTGCTAGTGGGATTTGCGTGGCCGTCTTCGCGAGCAGGCTCGCTCCCACATTTGATCTGCTGATCAAATGTGGGATGCCCGGACAATCAGCCTTGGGCGGCTTCAGCTTGGGGTTTGTGGGCGACGAAACGCATCATCCACTCCGCTACCGTCGTGCCGTGATGCTCCTGTTCAAGGCTCGCCACGCCCTGGCTGTAGATCTGCTCGCCGAGGTGTTGCTGGCGAATTTCCAGCAGGGCCCGGGAATAATCATGGATGAATTCCGGGTGGCCCTGGAAGCACAAGACCTGATCATTGATGTGATAGGCCGCGAATGGGCAGAAATCGCTTGAGGCGATGACCGTGGCATTTTCCGGCAGCTCGGTAACCTGGTCCTGATGACTGATCAACAAAGTCAGTTCCTCCATCACCGGGCTCATCCAGGGCGCCTTTGCCGCGAGTTTGTAACGATGGGTGCCAACCCCCCATCCCTGGCTGGCGCGCTCGGTCTTGCCGCCCAGCAGCAAGGCCAGCAACTGATGACCAAAGCAGACGCCCAGCAGTTTGTCGCCACGCTGGTAGCGGTCCATCAGATAGGTCTTGAGGGTCTGGATCCAGGGGTCGCTGCCAAAGGAGTCGGCCTTGCTGCCGGTCACCAGGTAGGCGTCGAATTGCTCGCCATCGCTGGGGTATTGCCCCTCCACCACGTTGTATACGACAAACTCGGCCGCAATGGGCTGTTGCGAAAACAGGCGCTGGAACATCTGCCCGTAACCCTGATATTGCTCGACCAGTTCCGGACGCAGGATATCGGTTTCCAGAATGCAGATGCGTAACGACATAAAAAATACCTGACACGATGATGGGAATATTGCACACCCCAGAGCCTGCCTTGAAACACCGCTCCAAGGCAAGCCCCCTCCCCGTCAGAACGTCGCCCGGCTGGCGGCTTTTTCCAGCAACAGGGCCGGCGGTGAGAAACGTTCGCCATATTGCTCGGTAAGGTACTGGGCACGAGCGATAAATGCCGGCAAACCGTACTGGTTGATGAACTGCAACGCCCCACCTGTCCAGGCCGCGAAACCGATGCCGAATACCGAGCCGACATTGGCATCCGGCGTCGAAGTGACGACGCCTTCTTCTACGCAGCGAACAGTTTCCAAGGCCTGGATGAACAGCAGGCGATCGCGGATATCCTGCGCGGGGATTTGCCCATCGGCTTTCTCGAAACGGCTCTTGAGCTCCGGCCAGAGATGCTTCTGCCCTTGGGCTGGATAGTCATAAAAACCGGCTCCGGCCGCTTTGCCTGGTCGTTTGTACTCATCAAGCAGCAGGTCGATCACGGCGAATGCAGGATGCTCTGTCGGCGCTTTCCCTTCTGCGTGCAGGTCTTTGGCGGTTTGAGCGCGGATATGGCTCATCAAACCGAGGGAAACCTCGTCAGAAACAGCCAGGGGCCCGACCGGCATCCCGGCTTTGCGCGCTTCGGTTTCGATCATCGGCGCACTCACGCCCTCGCCGAGCATCGCAATGCCTTCGTTGATGAAGGTACCAAACACCCGCGAAGTGAAAAAACCACGGCTGTCTTTGACCACGATGGGCGTCTTGTCGATCTGCCGGGCAAAATCGAAAGCCCGGGCCAGGGTTTCATCACTGGTCCCGGCCCCCTTGATGATTTCCACCAGCGGCATTTTTTCCACCGGACTGAAGAAGTGCAGTCCGATGAATCTGCTCGCGTCCGGCACCGCCTCGGCCAGGCCGGTGATGGGCAGGGTCGAGGTGTTGGAAGCGATCACCGCCTCAGGCCCCGCTGCCGCCTGGGCTGCTGACGACACCTGGGCTTTCAGGGAACGGTCTTCGAAGACGGCCTCGATGATCAGGTCGCAACCGGCCAGCTCGGCATCGTTGTCGGTAGGGTGAATCCGCGCCAGCGTGGCGTCGCGTTGTTCCTCGGTGAGTTGGCCGCGCGCGACTTTTTTGTCCAGCAACGCCGCCGAGCGTGCCTTGCCCTTCTGTGCGGCGGCCAGGTCGATGTCCTTGAGCACCACGTCGATGCCGGCCACGGCGCTGACGCAGGCGATACCGGCGCCCATCATGCCCGCACCGAGCACGCCGACTTTTTTTGTCAGATAAGGCGCAACACCCTGTGGGCGGGATTTGCCGGCCTTGATTTCGTTGAGTTGAAACCAGAAGGTGCCGATCAGGTTCTTCGCCACTTGTCCCGTGGCGAGCTCGGTGAAATAGCGCGTCTCGATCAGATGCGCCGCGTCAAACCCCACCTGCGCGCCCTCTACTGCAGCGCAGAGAATCTTTTCCGGGGCCGGCAGGCAGCCCTGGGTCTTGTTGCGCAGGATCGAAGGCGCGATCGCCAGCATCTGGGCGACCTTCGGGTCGGACGGGGTCCCGCCTGGAAGCCGATACCCCTTCACATCCCAAGGTTGGATCGCATCCGGATGGGCGAGAATCCAGGCTCGGGACTTGGCCAGCAGCTCGTCGCGATCCGCCGCCAGCTCGTCGATCAAGCCGGCCTGCAACGCCTGCTGCGGGCCAAGTCGCTTGCCCTCGAGCAGATACGGCAAAGCCTTTTCCAAACCCAGCACCCGCACCATCCGCACCACACCGCCACCGCCCGGCAGCAAGCCGAGGGTGACCTCCGGCAAGCCGATCTGCACCGATGGATGGTCCAGCGCTACGCGATGATGACACGCCAGGCAGATTTCCCAGCCGCCGCCCAAGGCCGCACCATTGATCGCCGCGACGACGGGTACACCGAGGGTTTCGAGGGCGCGCAGTTGCGCTTTCAGCCCCAGGACCATCTGATAGAACGCCTGGGCCTCGGATGGGTCGATCCTGACCAGCTCGTTCAAGTCGCCACCGGCAAAAAAGGTTTTCTTGGCCGAGGTGATGATCACCCCGGCGATTGAATCTTTTTCGGCCAACAGACGCGCCACGCAGGCGGCCATCGCCTCGCGATAGATCGCGTTCATGGTATTGCTGCTCTGGCCCGGCATGTCCAGGGTCAGGAGAACGATCCGGTCCTGGCCGGTTTCGTAACGAATGGCTTCGGTCATGAAAAGTGTTCCTTGGTGTCGAGGGCTCAGAGGCGTTCGATGATAGTGGCGATGCCCATTCCGCCGCCGACACACAGCGTCGCCAGGCCGTAACGCAGGCGACGCGCCTCCAGCTCATCGAGCAAAGTGCCAAGAATTGCGCACCCGGTGGCACCGAGTGGGTGCCCCATGGCGATAGAACCTCCGTTGACATTAACCTTTGCGGGATCGATGGCCATGTCCTTGATGAATTTGAGCACCACCGAGGCGAAGGCTTCGTTGACCTCGAACAGATCGATGTCTTCCACCCGCAACCCGGCTTTCGCCAAGGCCTTGCGGGTGGCCGGGGCCGGGCCAGTGAGCATGATGGTCGGCTCGGTGCTGGTGACCGCAATGGCGACGATTCGCGCCCGGGGCTCCAGGCCCAACTCGCGGCCCTTTGCCTCGGTGCCGACAAGCATCAGCGCCGCGCCGTCGACGATGCCCGAGCTGTTGCCCGGGGTGTGCACATGGTTGATTCGTTCGACATGGCTGTAGACACGCAACGCCGTCGCGTCGAAGCCCATCTGGCCCATCGCCTCGAAACTCGGCCGAAGCTTGCCCAGCCCTTCAAGGGTCGAGTCGCCACGGATGAATTCGTCGTGGTCCAGCAGCACGATGCCATTCTGGTCCCGCACCGCCACCAGTGAATTCGCGAACGATCCGTCGTCCCGAGCCCGAGCGGCCTTGCGCTGGGATTGCAGCGCGAAGGTATCGACATCTTCGCGATTGAAACCTTCCAGGGTAGCGATCAGGTCCGCGCCAATGCCCTGGGGGACAAAATGCCCCTGCAGGTTCGATTGTGGGTCCAGCGCCCACGCGCCTCCATCGCTGCCCATCGGTACCCGTGACATCGACTCCACGCCGCCGGCCACCACCAGGTCCTCGAAGCCGGAGCGCACTTTCATCGCCGCCAGGTTCACCGCCTCAAGGCCCGAGGCGCAGAAACGGTTGAGTTGCACGCCCGCCACGCTGACGTCCCAGCCTGCCACCAGGGCCGCCGTCTTGGCAATGTCGGCGCCTTGGTCTCCTACCGGAGTCACGCAGCCGAGCACGATGTCATCGACGTGACGGGTGTCCAGGCCCATGCGCTGACGCAACGCGTCGAGCAGGCCGGCGACCAGGTTCACCGGCTTGACGGTGTACAGGGCGCCATCGGCCTTGCCCTTGCCGCGGGGCGTGCGTAATGCATCGAAAATCAAAGCTTGGGTCATGACATCCTCGAACCATCATCGACGAAATGCGAACACCTCCAACCTTAAGCCCAGCGGCGCCGGATTCAATGACCCCAGCGCTCAACGGCATTGACAGCCACGCTCAGACGAACGGTAGCGTGCTATCGGGTTAACCGTTTCAGGTGAGCAAGCTGTCTAGCAAGAGGGCCGGCAAGTAGCTGGCAATAGGCCTCATGCCTGTTTAATAGCTATCAGCTTGAAACTCATATGAATTGGATCTAAGCCAACGCGCCTGCGGCCCCTAATGTAAACCCTGTACAAGAGAGTCGTCGGGTTTTGCCGAGGCGCTTGTCAGCCAGTTTCAAACAGGAAGTGCAACGCCAGCCGCCACGGAGCTACGCAGGCTGGCCTCAGGAAATAACAAAAAAGGCGGGTCAGCCATGTTCAAACACTCGAAAGTTCGTCAAGCCGGACTCATCCTCTTTGCCACTACGCTGCTGTTGATTTTGCCGAACATTACTAAGGTCATCGGCTGAATCCGGCGCGTGGTGCCATCGCCAGCAAATGCACGAGGGTCGTTGTTCAAGCGACGGTGGCTGTGCCACCCTTTGCGCTTCCCTCTCGACATGGAAGGCGATTCATTGAAAGCTCTCATTGCGATCGGGGCGCTGCTGCTCAGCACGCCTCTATTTGCCGCGCAACTCGTACTTGAACTGGGCACGCAGGCACGCACCTGGCAAACCGAGGAACTGCTCAAGCATCCTGAAGCTCGGACGGTCCGGATCAATGACGATGTTTCCTACAAGAAACCCATGAGCTATCGCGCCGTCCCCCTCACGGCGTTGTTGACCGGCGTCCAGCCGGATGACCATTTGCAGGCCGTGGCGCTGGATGGCTTTGCCGCCGAAATGTCCGCTGCACCGTTGCTCAACCAGAGTGGCGCCCGTGCGTGGCTGGCGATCGAAGACCCAGCAGCCCCCTGGCCCTCACTGGGCGAGGGCAAGCGCAGTGCCGGGCCCTTTTACTTGGTCTGGACCGATCCCCAGGCGGGACATATCAGCCCCGAACAGTGGCCCTACGCGCTGGCGAGCATCAAGCGCCTGTCCGCGGTGGCCGAGCGTTTCCCTGCCCTGCTGCCCGCCCCGGGCCTGGCCAGGGACAATCCGATCAATCAGGGTTTTGCGCTGTTCCAGAAAAATTGCCTGGCCTGCCACCGCCTCAACGGTGCAGGCGATGCCCAGTTCGGCCCGGACCTGAACATTCCCTTCAATCCAACCGAGTACTTCTCGGGGGATTTTCTCAAGCGTTACATACGGGATCCGCAGAGCCTGCGGCGCTGGCCTCAAGGGAAGATGCCGGGGTTCTCGGCGGCGGTGCTGCCGGATGCGGAGCTTGATCTGCTGGTGGGATATTTGAAGCATATGGCGGGACGCAAGCAGCCGTAGATGCTTGATTGCCACAAGAGCGCTACATGAAAACGGCCGACACAAAGGTCAGCCGTTGCTGTGCTGCAAAGAGTAAGTATCAGGCCTGCAGGCGACGGATCTCCTGCTTGACGCCCCACCCTTCAATGATGCCACCCAGTGGCTCCACCACCGCCTCGAAATTCAGTTCGAAGTCGCCGATATCGTCATAAGTGGCGTACATCACCCGGCTCAGTTCCAGTGACCAGGCTCCATCTTCCCGAGCGCTGATCTGCGCATTCAACGATTCTCCTCGAAAATGACCTGCCGCCCTGCGCGCCCGTTCCTCGTCGGGAAAAATGGCGTAGAACTCGATGGGATGGAATTGGGAGAAATCGAAACCGCCTTCTTTCATGCGGCGCAACACGCTGGTGCTGACATCTTCTTGATAGGCTGTGCTCATGAAACGTCCTCCTCAGAACCGATGGATAGACTTTCCGTCTTCCCGTGCATGCAACCAGCGGTTACAAGCGATACGGCATCAAATGACCGTCGGGACACAAGCATGTAGCTGACAAGACCGGACCTTCGCGATCCTTTCGCTGATCTCGATTGCAGAGTAGCGTCAAGTCAGTGCGACTGCCAAGCGGGACCAGACAATGAATTTCATGGAACCGGTTTAATGCTGGTGATTTCAATGCTGTTCTGGGTTTTCAGGCTCTTGACCGTGGGGTCGTCGGTGCGGCCCTCCAGGTCGTTGAGGTCCAGCTCTTTCGAGAGAGGTACCAGCTTTTCCCGAATCAGTTGTGCCGCTTGTTCCATCGTGGGCTCCTGGGCGTAATCAAACTGCTCGGCGATCGTTTCGCCGTGATCGTCAACGAAGGTGATTTCCCACTTTTGCATCAATGTCTCCTTGATCGATGGAATGGCCGGGCTTACCTCTATCTCGACATTGGCGGCGAAACAATCGTTCCGCTGAGTTCGTTGACGGCACATACGAAAAAACCGCCTCAAGGGCGGTTTTTCTCGGAGTGACCAAGACTATTTTTCGGCGCGTTCTTTCAACGCTTTCAGGGTATTGAACGGCGCATCCACCACGAACTTGTTAGCCAGCCAGGACGGAACATCGCCCCCCGGCTCGGTATGGACCTGGTAAATCACTTCGACCTGATCCGCGCCCTTGGGAGTGAATTTCCAGAAACCTTCGACTTGTGCCACTCGCACGAAACCTTTTTCTTCAGGTGCGTAAGCGGGTACGCCCTTGAGGTTGCGGGTCAGGCTGCCATCCGCGCCTTCGACGGTAGTGACTTCCAGCACTGAGTCACGGGGCGTGACCGGCCATGGCGTGTTGAATTGAGTGTAGGTCCAGCTCTCGCCGCCCTCGTGCTTGAGCAGCTTCTGGCTCTTGCATTCATGAATCCAGGCACAGGCACCCGATACGTCTTCCTGCAAGGCGCGCAACTTCGCCATGGTGGTCTTCATGACGGTCACGCCTTGGTAGGCCTTGTACTTGGAACCGCTGACTTCACTGAGTGAAACCTTGATGCCTTCCTTTTCCTTGGCAACCTGCCAATCCTCAGCCTGGGCGGTAGCCGTCGCCAGCAACACGGTCAAACCACACAACACAGCCATACGATGCAGCGAACCCATAATTGTTTTCCTTGTTTTCGAAGTTCCGATCTTGACGCATTACGCTGCCGTGACTTGCTCCCACCAACCGATCAAGCGAATGGCTTCTTCGCTGCTATCGCCACAGACCTCGATGTCAGCCTTAAACGCCGAGCACACCGCAGGGCGATCGGCCCGGCCGAATATCTGGCACAGATTGTCGGCCGACAACTGCACGCAACGCTCGCCCGCCGGCTTGCCTTGAGGCATCCCTGGGATGGGTGAGCTGATGGAGGGGGCGATGCAGCAGGCGCCACAGCCCTCGCGGCATTTCATGACGAAAACGTCCTCGCGGCAGGTAATGGTTGATAACAGGACAGAGAGTAACGGCTAAAACGAACGTTTCAAATTACTGGATGAGTGTTTTTTCGTTCATGACGCGATGACCGAGCAGTCAGCGACGAGTTGCAGGCGCAACGAATACCTACTGCTTGAATTCGAACTCCAGCGCTGCGCCTTCCACTTCGTTGCGCTCCTGATTGCGCAACGGCAGCTGCATTTCGTTGCTCAGCAAACGTCCGTTGAGTTGGAACGGCCCAGGCTTATCGCCGAACATGGGCGGCAACAACGGCTCACGCTTGGGCAGCGGCACAGTTCCCGGGGGCTTCAGCTCCTCGACCATTTCGTTGGGCAAGCTCAAGTCGAGCTTCGCCGGTGGCAGTCGGGTCTTGGCAATTTCGCGGGCGGATTTGCTTTTGGAGGCGACAGGCGCACGTTTTTTTCTGGTATTCGCGGCTTTCTTCGCGGGGGCTTTTTTCACCGCTGCGGGTGCCTTGCCAGGATTCTTCGTAGCGCTGGCCGCGGGTTTTTCCTGTGCCGCAGCCGCCACGACGCCTCCTGAATGGAAGGCAGTCAACAGGCCAAGCAAAACCCAGACGGCAGGGACAATGGCTTTCATTGGACTCGATGGCAGTTACGACACAAGCCCCATGCTCGCCTGTTAATCGAGCGCTGACAAGCATGTCCATCCAAGCGCTTGAATTTAAAGGAGCCCGCTCGCGGTCTCCTGGCACAGCTGGGTGGCCAACAGCCCCAGCGTCATCAGGGCCCGCTCTGCCTCGCGGTTCCAGGGCGTGCCGCAGTTCAGGCGAATGCAGTGGTTGAACTGCTCGGTGTTACTGAAGATCAGCCCGGGGGCGATGCTTATGCCCTGCTGCAGCGCCCGCACGTGCAACTCCTGGGTATTGACCCGTCCCGGCAGGCTGACCCAAAGGATGAAGCCCCCGGTAGGACGGCTCATTTGCGTGCCTTCAGGAAAATATTGCTGCACAGCCAGTTGAAAGGCGCTGAGGTTCTTGCGGTACTCCTGGCGTATGTAGCGCAGGTGCCGGTCATAGCCGCCGTTTTCCAGGTACGCCGCGATGCCCATCTGCGTGACGCTGCACGCCGAATGAGTGCTGAACGTTTGCAGGCGCTGGATCTCTTGCTGGAACTTGCCGGCGATCATCCAGCCGATGCGCACACCCGGCGACAAGGTCTTGGAAAAACTCGAGCAGTAGATCACCCGATCCAGGCGGTCGTACGCCTTGAGTGCCTTGGTACGCCCCTGCTCGAACATCAGTTCGCCGTAAATGTCGTCCTCGACAATCTGAATGTCGAAATCCGACGCCAGGCGCAGCAGCTGCTTTTGCCGCTCCTCAGGCATCGTGCCGCCGAGGGGATTGCTCAGGCGCGTGGTCAGGACCAACGCCTTGATCGACCACTGGTTGGCCGCCAGCTGCAAGGCTTCAAGGCTCATGCCGGTGACAGGATCGCTGGGGATCTCGATCACCTTGAGCCCCAACAGGTCCGCCAGCTGCAGCAAACCGTAATAGGTCGGCGACTCGGCGGCGATCAGATCCCCCGGCCGGGTCAGCACGCGCAGCGACATTTGCAACGCATCGACGCAGCCATGGGTAATCACCACTTCGGAGGGGTCGACCACGACTCCGGCATCACGCATGCGAATCGCCACCTGGCGTCGCAACGGCTCGAAGCCGGGGCTGAACATGTAGCTGAAGGCCCGCGGACTGTGAAACCGTGTGACCTTGGCCAACTGCTGGTGCAACGCCCGCACTGGCAGATAATCGACGCTCGGTACCGCCGCGCCCAGCGGGAAGACCCCTTCACGGCGCGACTCGACCAACACCTGCTGGATAATGCTGCTGCGCGTCACCAGGCCGGGGCGCTCGACCCGGGCGATGTCCGGCGTCGGCGCGGTCAGGGCCGGCGTCTGGTGCACGTAGTAACCCGACTGCGGCCGCGCCCGGATCAACCCTTGGTCTTCCAGGTTGGCATAGGCCTGCAACACAGTGGCATGGCTGACGTTGAGCTGCGAACTCATCTTGCGCACCGAAGGCACGCGTTCGCCGGGCTGATATACACCGCGCCGGATATCTTCAGCCAGTTGTTGAGCAATACGTTGGTAGAGCAGGAGGTTGGTCATGACGCAGCACTCGATTTCACGGGCATTTTATTCTTGTGGGAAATATTACCGGAACAGTTTAGAAGTGTACTGGGACAGTTGCCAGATTACTTGACAGCACAGTGCAGTGACACCCCCAAACTGTACCCTTTTCTCTACGATCTCCAGGCGCAAAAAAACCCGGCGCCTTGGCAGGGGCCGGGTTTTCCAGTGACGCAACCCTCAGCGGGCGGCGCCTAGCTGGCCTTTCTCGTCGGAAAAGACGATTTCCACACGACGGTTCTGGGCCCGGCCACGCTCGGAAGCGTTGACGTCCACCGGGTATTGATCGCCGTAGCCTTCGACCTGAATGCGTTTTTCATCGATTCCCAGGTCCACCAGCACGTCCGCAACCGCCTGCGCGCGATCACGGGACAGCTTGAGGTTCTCCTGCTTGCCGCCGGTGCTGTCGGTATAGCCCTCGATACGCACCACGCGCTTGGGATTGAGCTGCAGGAACTGCACGATCTTGAGTACCACGCGGTTGGCCGAGTTCTTCAGTTCCGCTTCGCCGGTGTCGAACAGCACGTCACCCAGGGTCATCACCAAGCCGCGATCAGTCTGGGTGGTGGCCATCGCCATGATCTGTTCTTCCAGCCACTTGCCTTGCTGCTGGACGCTCAGCAACTTGGATTCGCGCAAGGCCAATTGCAGGCGCTGGCGTTCCAGCTCAAGCTTCGCCGCGCGCTCTTCGTTGAGTAACTGATTGCTGTGTTCCCGCGCGATCTCGCTGTAGCGCTGGCTCAGGTAAGCGTAATGCTGGACATCCTCGCCGCTGCCCCAATAGCTGGACAGGCGATCGGCCCGGGCCAGGGATTCGCCGGCGCGGATGACATCCTTGGGCGCGGCGCGCAGGACATTGGCGTCTTCCTTGACCTTCTGGAAGCTGGCGCTGGCCTGTTCCAGCGCCGCTTCGCTACGCTGGCCGGCGCAGCCATACAAACTGGCGAGGCCCGCGAGGACCAGGCTGCCACATACATGGGACGGCTTCATTGGGCATCATCCCTCAACTGTTTGCGCAAGCGCTTGATTCGAGTATCGAGCACGTTCAACTGCTCCTGGCGCTTGAGACTGAGCACCTTCGCTTCGGCCAGGCGCGCGTCCAGCTCGGCCTGCTCGGCGCGCATGCGTGCCTTCTTGTAGGATTCGTCGGCCATGTTGCTCTTGGCGCGGACGAATTTTTCTTCGGCGAGTTTAAGTTCAGGCACGTCATCCGCGGTGGCGCCCACCGCATGGGCCTGCTCGATGGCCTGTTCAGTCAGGCGCAGCTGTTCATTCGGCGCCGGATCGGCTGCACAACCCGCCAGAGCCAGAACGGCCAGGGCAGCGAAAAGAGGTCGAATAGTCACTAATGTTCCCTACTGTTTTGGGGCACTGACAGGTGGCTGCAACTGTGTTCTCCAACGCTCCAGATTGCGCTGCAACACAGCCTCCGTCAGGCCGGACGCGGCCAATTCTGTCATCTTTTGCGCCAGCTGTCCGCGCAACCATGGGTCGTTGCAGGCGGAGTTATGGGAAACCGCGAGGAACAATCCCGGTTTATCCACCGGTTGCGGTACCGCCTGCAGATCGTTGGCCATCCCCAATGTCTGCGCCATCGCCATGCCCGAGTAGCGTCCTGCCAAGACATATTCCACTTCACCCAGCAGCAATTTCTGAAAGGCCTGGGTCAGGTTGGGCGTCCGGGTCAGGGTTAGGTTCTGCTCGGCAAAGACGCTGAATCCCTGGGTCATTCGGGCCTTCTCCGACAAGGCTCCGGGATGTCCGTGAAGGTCCTCGGGCCGGGTGATGAGCAACGTCGAATCCTTGCGGGTCCAGACCAGGTAGTCATTTTCCAGCAAGGCCGGATGCACGTAATCGAGGCTTTCCAGCCCGTTCGTGGTCAGCGGAGCATCGGTGAGCAGGTCCATGCGCCCGCTGCGCACCTCGTCCAATGCCTGGGCACGCTTGCCGGCGTAGAGCAGCTCGATCTTGATCCCCAGCGCCTGCGCCACCTGCTCCAGCAGTTCGGCGCCAGCGCCGATCAGGTGCTTGGGGTCCTGGGGGTCTTGCCAAAGATAAGGCGGCGCATCGGGGCTGCCAGTGGCGACCAGACGCTCACATTTGCCAGCGGCGACAGACAGGCCTGGCATGCAAGCCAATGTCCACAACAACGACCAACCGGCCAAACGGCGAAGATCCATGGCGCTACGCTCCCCGGAAGCAGAAATAAAAAAACCCGGCCAAAGGCCGGGCTCTTTATAAGTGAAGACGCCGGATTAGACCAGCTTCTCCAGCTCGGGGATGGCTTCGAACAGGTCAGCCACCAGGCCATAATCGGCCACCTGGAAGATCGGCGCTTCTTCGTCCTTGTTGATCGCAACGATCACCTTGGAGTCTTTCATGCCGGCCAGGTGCTGGATCGCGCCGGAGATACCGACGGCGATGTACAGCTGTGGCGCAACGATCTTGCCGGTCTGGCCGACCTGCATGTCGTTGGGCACAAAACCTGCGTCGACCGCGGCGCGGGAAGCGCCGACGGCAGCGCCCAGCTTGTCGGCCAGGGCGTACAGGTGCTTGAAGTTGTCACCGTTCTGCATGCCGCGACCGCCGGAAACGACGATCTTGGCAGCGGTCAGTTCAGGACGGTCGGACTTGGCCAGTTCTTCGTTGACGAAGCTGGAGATGCCGGCGTTATGAGCAGCGCCTACCGCTTCAACGGCAGCCGAGCCACCTTCGGCGGCAACCGGGTCGAAACCGGTGGCGCGCACGGTGATGACCTTGATCGCAGCGGTCGATTGTACGGTGGCGATGGCGTTGCCGGCGTAGATCGGGCGCTTGAAAGTATCGGCGCTTTCCACCGAGATGATTTCGGAGATCTGGTCGACGTCCAGTGCGGCAGCCACGCGCGGCAGGATGTTCTTGCCGTTGGAGGTAGCGGCAGCCAGGATGTGGCTGTAGCCCTTGCCCAGCTCGGCAACCAGCGGAGCAACGTTTTCCGGCAGCTGATGTGCGTAGGCGGCGTTGTCGGCCGACAGTACTTTTGCCACGCCGGCAATTTTAGCAGCAGCTTCGGCAACGGCACTCGCGCCCTGCCCGGCCACCAGCACGTGCACATCGCCACCGATTTTGGCCGCGGCAGCAACGGTGTTCAGCGTGGCCGGAGCCAGCGCCTTGTTATCGTGTTCGGCGATTACCAAGATAGTCATAGTCAGATTACCTTCGCTTCGTTTTTCAGTTTCTCGACCAGTTCAGCCACCGACTTGACCTTGATGCCCGCGCTGCGTGCAGCCGGCGCTTCGACCTTCAGGGTCTTGTTGGTGGAGGCGGTGGAAACGCCCAAAGCATCCGGAGTCAGCACTTCAAGCGGCTTCTTCTTGGCTTTCATGATGTTTGGCAGGGACGCATAACGCGGCTCGTTCAAACGCAGGTCGGTGGTGACAATGGCCGGCAGTTTCAGGGAAACCGTCTGCGCGCCGCCGTCGATCTCGCGGGTCACAGCAACGCTGTCGCCGGACACTTCGACTTTCGAAGCGAAGGTGCCCTGGCCGTAGCCGCTCAACGCAGCAAGCATCTGGCCGGTCTGGTTGTTGTCGCTGTCGATGGCCTGTTTGCCGAGGATCACCAGCTGAGGCTGTTCCTTGTCGACAACGGCTTTCAACAGTTTGGCAACGGCCAGGGAAGTCAGCTCTTCGGCGGATTCGACGAGGATGGCGCGATCGGCACCCAGCGCCAGCGCAGTACGCAGTTGCTCCTGGGCGGTGGTCGGGCCGATGGAGACGACAACGATCTCGGTTGCCACGCCTTTCTCTTTCAGGCGTACGGCTTCTTCCACGGCGATTTCGCAGAAGGGGTTCATCGACATCTTGACGTTGGCGAGGTCGACGCCGGAGTTGTCCGCCTTGACGCGAACCTTGACGTTATAGTCGACCACTCGTTTGACAGCTACAAGAACCTTCATGGATTCCTCGTTACTCTCCGGTGAAAAGAAAGTCGCCTGGGCGAACCTGGCGGTTGATGATCATGGGCGCAAGGGCACCTCTAAAAACGCCGGCATGAACCACACATGACCTTGCTCACGGGAGTGAAGACCATTCGTCAGTGATGACCGATGAGTCATTCATTATCGCGGCGTGTAAACTGCGCGTCCGAACCGCGCACCTCGTCACTTTGTGCTGCCTTCGCCCTGTCTTTAGAGGTGCTCTTGAAACCAACAGTCAGCCTACGGCGAGCGCAAAACCGCCCGTATCTTGACCGGAACGCCTATTCCGGTCAATACGGCAAAATGGTCGGTCATAAGCCGTACGTCAGTGATTTATCTGGGCTGCGGCAATTTCAAACGAACGTTTGTATTGGACCCCAAGAGTGGTGTAGATATAATGCGCCGCTCAGAGAGAGAAGCGCGGGTCATCCATTGTCGCTTTCGTCGCTCGGCGAAGGAAATAACGGATGCAACGCCAAACCTCCAATTAGAAAAAACTGTTGAGCCTTGAGTAGGAGATAGCCTGTGGAACGCGAATACATGGAATTCGACGTGGTCATCGTCGGTGCCGGCCCCGCTGGCCTGTCTGCCGCTTGCCGACTGAAACAGAAGGCCGCCGAAGCCGGTAAGGAAATCAGCGTCTGCGTGGTCGAAAAAGGCTCCGAAGTCGGTGCGCACATTCTCTCCGGCGCGGTGTTCGAACCGCGTGCTCTGAACGAACTGTTCCCGGACTGGAAAGAACTCGGCGCGCCGTTGAACACGCCGGTCGTGCGCGATGACATTTATGTCCTGCGAAACGCCGAGGCGGCGAGCAAAATCCCCGACTTCTTTGTGCCCAAGACCATGCACAACGAAGGCAACTATATTATTTCCCTGGGCAACCTGTGCCGCTGGCTGGCCCAGCAGGCCGAGAACCTGGGCGTGGAAATCTACCCTGGCTTCGCCGCCCAGGAAGCGCTGTTCGATGAAAACGGCGTGGTTCGCGGCATCATCACCGGCGACCTGGGTGTCGACCGTGAAGGCAACCCGAAGGAAGGCCTCTACACCCCAGGCATGGAACTGCGTGGCAAGTACACGCTGTTCGCCGAAGGCTGCCGTGGTCACATCGGCAAGCAACTGATCAAGCGCTTCAACCTGGACAGCGAGGCCGACACCCAGCACTACGGCATCGGTCTGAAAGAGATCTGGGAAATCGACCCGGCCAAGCATCAGCCTGGCCTGGTGGTGCACACCGCCGGTTGGCCGCTGGACATCATGGGCACCGAAAACACCGGCGGCTCGTTCCTTTATCACCTGGAAAACAATCAGGTGGTGGTCGGTCTGATCGTCGATCTTTCCTACAGCAACACCTTTCTGTCGCCGTTCGACGAGTTCCAGCGCCTCAAGCATCACCCGGTGCTCAAGCAGTATCTGGAAGGTGGCAAGCGCGTCAGTTACGGTGCTCGCGCCATCGCCAAGGGCGGCCTGAATTCGTTGCCGAAAATGATCTTCAAGGGCGGCGCGCTGATCGGTTGCGACCTCGGTACGTTGAACTTCGCCAAGATCAAGGGCAGCCACACCGCAATGAAGTCGGGCATGCTCGCCGCCGAAGCAGTGGCTGATCGCCTGTTCGCCGAGTCCGAAGGCGGTGACGAACTGACCGCCTATGTCGATGGCTTCAAGAGCAGCTGGTTGTACGAAGAACTGTTCGCCAGTCGCAACTTCGGCGCAGCGATCCACAAGTACGGCGCGATCGTCGGCGGCGGCTTCAACTGGCTCGACCAGAACATCTTCGGCGGCAAGATTCCGTTCACCCTGCGCGATACCAAGCCGGATTATGCGTGCCTGAAACTGGCGGCCGATTGCAAGAAGATCGACTACCCGAAACCGGACGGCAAGATCAGCTTCGACAAGCTCAGTTCGGTGTTCATCTCCGGTACCAACCATGAAGAAGAACAGCCTTGCCACCTGAAGCTGACCGACCCGAGCATCCCGATCGGCAAGAACCTGCCACTGTATGACGAACCGGCCCAGCGCTACTGCCCGGCCGGCGTGTACGAAGTGATCACCAAGGAAGACGGTGAGAAGCGCTTCCAGATCAATGCCCAGAACTGCGTTCACTGCAAGACCTGCGACATCAAGGACCCTGCACAGAACATCACCTGGGTCACGCCGGAAGGCGCCGGCGGACCGACCTACCCGAACATGTAAGCCGATCCGCTGAACATCAAGGCTCCCGAATGGGGGCCTTTTTGTTGCCTACCACAAAAAACCCCAACACCATGAGTGACGGGCGTCAGACCTTGGCGCCCAGCTCCGCCGACAGCCGCGCGGTGACGCCTTTGACCAGGGGAATCAGCTCGGCCATCTTTTCCAGCGGCATGTACGGCACGGTGCTGGCGATGCTGATACCGGCGACGATACGCTTGCCGGCGTCGCGGATCGGTGCCGCCACGCAACGAATCGACGGTTCGTTGTCTTCGAGGTCGAAGGCATAGCCGCCTGCTACGTATTCCACCATTCGTTGCTGGAACTGCTCCCAGGATTGCTCCTGATGCTGGGGCCAGAACTGATTCTTCCCACCCGCTGGAAGGCTGATCTCGTACAGCCTTTTCCATTGCTCCTGGGAGTCATCGAGCATCAGTGCCTTGCCGATCCCGGTGCGCGCGAGCGGCATGCGGTGGCCCACCCGTGAGCGCATTTCCGGTCCGTTGCGGCCCGGATTTTTCAACAGGTACAGGACCTCGTCGCCCTCGCGAATCGCCAGGTGGACGGTGTCTCCGGTGAGCGCCGACAGCTCGTCCAGGTACGGCCCCGCCAGGCTCACCAACGGCAGTTCTTCCCGCGCCTGGAAACCCAGCTCGATCAGCTTCGGCCCCAGCAGATAGCCCACTTGCGGCACCACGCGCAGATAACGCTCGTCCACCAGGCAACTGGCGAGGCGATGGGTGGTGCTGCGGGTGGTGCCGATCAGCCGGGCGATTTCCTTCAAGTCACGGGCGCCGCTGGCGACCGCCTGGACCACGCCCAGGCCACGCAGCAATGTCTGGGTGCCTGTAGGCGCGGCGTCCTTGGTGATTTTTGGATCGTCTTGCTGCATATCCGGCCTTTCACAATGAGCGGGGGAACGGGCGGCATTATGGTCGCCCGCCCCTCGGGACTACAACTCGATGCGCTCCACTTTCCCGACCAGCAGGATGTAGGAGAGCGCGCCAATCAACGCCAGAACGGCGATGTAGGTGATGGCCGGGGCAAACGAATCGCCGCTGGCGAGAAAACCAATGACGATCGGCGTGGCGATGGCCGCCAGGTTGCCGATGAAATTGAACACCCCACCCGTCAACCCCAACAGCCGTGCCGGCGCCAGAGTCGATACCAGCGACCAGGTGATCGACGCCAGGCCGTTGCCGAAAAAGGCCAGGGCCAGGAATGCAATCACCAGCGGCGTCGACTCGACGAAATTGGCGCCGATGATTGCCGTGGAAATCAACAGACCACCGATAATCGGCAGCTTGCGCGCGAACCCCACTGTGGCGCCGCGACGGATCAGCCAGTCGGAAAAGAACCCGGAACACAACACGCCGACAAACGCCGCGAGGAACGGCAGCGACGCCAGCAAGCCGGACTTGATGAAGTCCATGCCGCGATATTTCACCAGGTAGGTCGGAAACCACGTCAGGAAGAACCACAGCGTGGAGTTGAGGCAGAACTGGCCCAGGTAAATCCCCCAGAGCTTGCGCTGGGTCAGGACGATGCCGAGATCGGTCCAGCTGAATTTCGCCTTGGCCTTGGCCGTCTCGGCCTGGATATCCACCAGCCCGCCGCCTTCGCGGATCAGTTCGATTTCAGCGGCGTTGGCGCCTTTGAAATCCCGCGGCTCGCGATACACCGCGTACCAGATCACCGCCCAGAGAATGCCGACGGCACCGGTCACGACGAACACCATGTGCCAGCCGAAGGCATGCTGCAGCCAGGCCAGGACCGGCGTCAGGAATGCCAGGCCGACAAATTGCCCGGACGTATAAAAACCGATTGCCGTGGCCCGTTCACGCTCGGGAAACCAAGTGGTGACCACGCGGCTGTTGATCGGATAAGCCGGCGCTTCCAGGGCGCCGACGGCCATGCGCAGGACAAACAGCGCGATGAAGCTAGCAGCGAAACCGAGCATCACCGTGGCCACCGACCAGAGCAGCAGCGCCACGCTGTAGAGAATGCGTGGCGGCACGCGGTCCACCAGCCAGCCACCGGGAATCTGCATGGCGGCGTAGGTCCAGCCGAACGCCGAGAAAATCAGCCCGACATGGATCGGATCGATCCCCAGTTCGCTGGTCAGTGCGGGGGCGGCAATCGAGAGGTTGCTGCGGTCCAGGTAATTGATCACCACGGTGATGAACAGCAGGACCATGATGAAAAAACGCTTGCGGCTGGGCGTCACCAACGACGCCTGCGCGCTAAGGGTGTGCGCTTGCATGTGAGGTGCCTCTTTTTATGTTTATTGAGGAAACGGGCGCATCGAAGAGATCTCCCTGCTTGCGAAGATCCAATTGTGGGAGCGAGCTTGCTCGCGATGACGGTGTGTCAGTTGGCGCATCTGTGACTGATGCATTGCCATCGCGAGCAAGCTCGCTCCCACAGGGTCAGGCGTGACTCACCACTCGGCAAAACTGCCATCGGCATGGCGCCAGATCGGGTTGCGCCAGCGGTGGCCGATGGCCGCGCGCTCGATGACGTATTCCTCGTTGATCTCGATGCCCAGGCCCGGGCCGTTGGGGATCTTCACGAAGCCTTTGTCATAGTCGAACACCTGCGGATCCTTGATGTAATCCAGCAAGTCGTTGCTCTCGTTGTAATGGATACCCAGGCTCTGCTCCTGGATGAACGCGTTGTAGCAAACCGCGTCCAGCTGCAGGCACGCCGCCAGCGCGATCGGGCCCAGCGGGCAGTGCAACGCCAGCGCCACGTCATAGGCCTCGGCCATGTTGGCGATCTTGCGGGTTTCGGTGATGCCGCCGGCGTGGGAGGCATCCGGCTGGATGATGTCCACGTAGCCTTCGCTGAGCACCCGCTTGAAGTCCCAGCGCGAGAACAACCGTTCGCCCAAGGCGATCGGCGTGCTGGTCAGGGGTGCCAGTTCCTTGAGCGCTTCGTAGTTTTCGCTGAGCACCGGCTCCTCGATGAACATCAACTTGTAAGGGTCGAGCTCCTTCATCAGCACCTTGGCCATCGGCTTGTGCACGCGGCCATGGAAGTCCACGCCAATGCCGACGTTCGGCCCGACCGCATCGCGCACCGCCGCCACGTTGGCCAGGGCCAGGTCGACTTTTTCAAACGTGTCGAGAAATTGCAGCTCCTCGGTGCCGTTCATCTTCACCGCCGTGAAGCCCCGCCCCACGGCTTCTTTCGCCGCTCGGGCGGTGTCCGCCGGGCGGTCGCCGCCGATCCACGAATAGACGCGGATCTTGTCGCGCACCTGGCCGCCCAGCAGATCGCTGACCGACACGCCCAAGGCCTTGCCCTTGATGTCCCATAACGCCTGATCGATACCGGCCAGCGCGCTCATGTGAATGGCACCACCTCGGTAGAAACCGCCGCGATAGAGCACGGTCCAGATGTCCTCGATGTTGCGTGGGTCTTTGCCGATCAGGTAGTCGGACAGTTCCTCGACGGCGGCCGCCACCGTGTGGGCACGGCCTTCGACCACCGGCTCGCCCCAACCCGTCACGCCCTCATCGGTCTCGACCTTGAGGAAGCACCAGCGCGGCGGAACGATAAAGGTGGTCAACTTGGTGATTTTCATCTTCTTGTCTCTCTTGTCGGATGCAGCGCGCGGGGCGCTGGGAAAGTCTTCAGCTCAAAGCGTTCCATGCGGCCACGTAGGCCTTGGCGCGCACCGCCACTTCGTCCACTGTCAGGCCCGGCTTGAACAGCCCGGAACCGAGGCCGAAACCCTTGACGCCAGCCTCGATGAACACCGCCATGTTGTCCGGCGTGATCCCGCCCACCGGCACCAGCACGGTCCCGGTCGGCAATACCGCAAGCCAGGCCTTCACCACTGCCGGGCCCATCTGCTCGGCCGGAAACATCTTCAACACATGAGCACCCTCGGCCAGCGCGGCGAAGGCTTCGGTGGGCGTGGCGACGCCGGGCGACAGGTACAGGCCCGCCGCTTTCGCCGCGCGCAGCACCTTTGGATCGCTGTGGGGCATGACGATCACCTGGCCGCCAGCCGCTTTCACCTGCTCGACCTGCTCCGGTGTGAGCACGGTGCCGGCACCGATCAGGCAATCGGCGGGCAACGTGCTGCGCAGGATGCGGATACTTTCGTACGGCTCAGGAGAATTGAGCGGTACTTCGATGACGCGAAATCCGGCGTCATAAAGGACTTTGCCGACAGCGGCCGCCTCTTCGGGACGTAGGCCGCGCAAGATCGCGATCAGCCCGTTTTGCGCCAGTGCTTGGGTGAGCATTTCAGGTCTCCAGTGAGGTTTAGCGCGATGCGGTGGAATCGAGCAGCCCGGCCGCCACGGCCAGTTGCCACAGCCCGCGTTCGGTGGCCTGTTCGGCCAGGGTCACGCGGGCGAACCCGCAGGCGTCGAGAGCCCGTTGATAGCGGGCACATAGTTGAGAGTTGCCGATCAGCACCACCGTTGGCAGATGCACGCTGTTGCGTCGCTGCCGCTGCACGGCGGCCAGGGCGGTCAGTTCATGGCCGATGAGCAGGCCGGAAAGATAGTCGGCCTGGGCGCTGGCACCGAGTTCGCCGGTCAAGCCCAGGCTGCGGGCGCTGAATACCGTGGACAGCGGGCCGATCTGGCCGTCTACCGACAGCGCTACCTGCACGCCACGATCAAACGCCGCGCCGTCGAACGCCACACCGCGTTGCTGGGTGCGGCCGAGAATGCTGTGATCGCTGAGCACGGCGAAGATCTCGCCGGTCATGAAGGTGTCGAAATGCACGATGCAGCCATCGGCCACTTCCACCCATTTCGAATGGCTGCCCGGCAGGCCGATCAGCACCGCTTCGTTCGGCAGGCTGGCCAACGCACCGAGCACCTGGGTTTCTTCGCCGCGCATGACATTGGGCAGCCGGGAACGTTGGATCACTCCCGGCACAATGTGCACATCGACTCCGCGAAGACTGCGGATGACCTGTAGGGAATGTCCGAGGTTGGCGACGTTTGCCGGCGTGTCGCAGTAAGGCGCTTCACACCAGCCCTGGGCGCTGCCGATCATGCCACAAGCGATGACGGGCAAACCTGGCTGCGCATCGAGCCAGTCGCCGCAGGCTTCATCGAAGGCCAGTTCGAAACCGTTGTTGCACTCCTGGCCGGCGACCGTGCGCGGCCCGGACGGCAACTGCATGATCCCCGACGACAGCGAACGCTGTTCGAGCACCTCGCCTCCAGCGGCAAGTTTGTAAGCTCGTAATGAGGTGGTACCCCAATCGAGCGCTATCAATTGCGCCTGCATCCGCTTCACCTGTTTTGTTTATTGGCAGTGAGTGAAGCGGACTATAAACCCGGGCGCTGGAAAATCTCAATATATAAATATCACTCCCATATATTGGGATAAAAAAGCGTCCCGCAAAACGATCGCTATCTGCATGAGACCCTGCTACGTTTTTTGACCGGACGCCAAACATCAGGGACAAAAAATGGAACATTCACTGAAGATCCTCGGCCGCACCTCTTCGATCAACGTCAGAAAAGTACTCTGGACCTGTCAGGAACTGGACATCCCTTACGAACGCGAAGATTGGGGCATCGGCTTTGCGTCGACCCATGACCCGGCATTCCTGGCCCTCAACCCCAACGCCCAGGTGCCGGTGATCATTGATGAGAACGGCGTGCTCTGGGAGTCGAACACTATTTGCCGCTACCTGGTGGGCAAGCATGGGCGCGCCGATTTGTTGCCCATCGAACCTGCCGCCCGCGCGCGCGTCGAGCAGTGGATGGACTGGCAAGCCACGGAGCTCAATCCGTCGTGGGGGGATGCGTTTTATGGGTTGGTGCGCAAACATCCGGATTTCCAGGACCCACAGCTCATCGCTGCCGGGGTTAAAGGCTGGAACGAGAAGATGGGGTTGCTCGAGCAGCAGTTAAATCACACCGGCGCCTATGTGGCCGGCGCGAAATTTTCCCTGGCGGACGTGCTTATCGGCCTGTCCGCGCACCGCTGGCGCCAGACGCCCATGGAGCGTCCGGACTATCCAGCCGTGGCCGCCTATTGCAAGCGGCTCGAACAGCGTCCCGGATTTGCCGAGTACGCGTCCAGCGCCTACTCGTAAGCCTTAATTGCCGTTGGCGAAATCCCGCAGCACCTTGCCATCCATGCGGTATCGCACCCACTCTTCCTGGGGTTGCGCGCCGAGGGATTTGTAGAATTCGATGGCCGGGGTGTTCCAGTCCAGGACACTCCACTCGAAGCGACCGCAGTCGTTGTCGCAGGCGATCTTCGCCAGATGCCGCAACAACGTCTTGCCCGCCCCGCCGCCGCGTTGTTCGGGAGTGATATAGAGGTCTTCGAGGTACAGGCAATTGCTGCCCAGCCAAGTGGAGTAACTGAAGAAAAACACCGCGAAACCGATCGGCACGCCATCACGCAGGCACATCAACCCATGGGCGGTTGCGCCTTCGCTGAACAGGCTGCGCTCGATATCGGTAACGCTGGCGATGACTTCGTGGCGGGCTTTTTCGTAATCGGCAAGCTCAGTGATGAAGGCAAGGATTTGCGGCGCATCGCTGGGTTGCGCAGGACGGATCTCGATCGACATGAACGGGCCTTGTAGCCAAATGAAAGCACCATACTAAGCCGCTGCGCGGCGCTCGTCACATCTTCTGAAGACAACTTTCAAAGTACCGTTCGTCGCCCTCAAGGCACCATCCCCGCTCCCGCGCGGCCAAAAATCAGGCAAGCATTCCTAAAATGGAGGCTACACCATGATCAGTTCCAGGCTGACTGCGTTCACATTTGCCGCTTTGTTGTCCTCGGCGGCTTTCGCGGCCACGACTTCAGGGACCGGCCCGACCGATCCGGTACAGGCACCGAACTCGCCCGCCACCCAAGGCTTGCCCAAGCTGAATACCGATGGCACCGGCGGCACCTTGAACAATGGCCAGCCGCCCGCCACGGGCACCGATCCGCGAGTCCAGGGCAACGACACCGGTCGCCAGGGCGGCATGAACACCCCGGACTCCACCGCTCCGGATAACGCCGACACCGGCGTAGGTTCGAAAACCACGACCGGCGGCTCCGGTTCGGAAGGTGGTGCCAACCAATAGCCTGGCTCGCAGGTGACTCTGCTCACACACCAGAGGAGGAACAGTTCATGCCTCGTGGAAGCAAAGACAAATACACCGACAAGCAAAAGCGCAAGGCCGAGCACATCGAAGAGAGTTATGAGCAAAAAGGCGTGCCGGAGGGCAAGGCCGAAGCTCGGGCCTGGGCGACAGTCAACAAGCAGTCCGGGGGTGGCGAACGCTCCGGTGGGTCCGGCAAGAAAAAACCCGCCGAGGCCAAGCAATCCGACCGCAAGGAATCGGCCCGGCGCGCCGTCAAGTCGCGTGAAGGCCATCCGCGCACCAGCAACGCCTCCCATGAGGCTCAGACGGTAGAAAGCCTGATGAAGGAAGCCCGGGCGAAAAACATCCCCGGACGCTCGAAGATGCGCAAGCAGGAGTTGGTCGAGGCGTTGCGCAAGGCTGGGTAATTGTTGGCGTCAGCAAGAACGGCTTCGCGAGCAGGCTCGCTCCTACATAGGATCTGCGTTGCGCTGTGTTTCTGCGCCGGGCACAAACCCTGTGGGAGCGAGCTTGCTCGCGATAGTGGAAGATCAGTCGCCACTGACCTTCAGCGCTGCTTCAACCGGTCGATCACCACCGCCAGCAACAGGATCGAACCACGGATGACGTACTGGTAGAAGGTGTCGATATTCTTCAGGTTCATCGCGTTCTCGATGATCGCGAGGATCAGTACACCGGCAATGACATGGCGGATCATGCCGATCCCGCCACTCAGCGAAACCCCGCCCAATACACAAGCCGAGATCACCGTCAGCTCGAAGCCCTGGCCGATCATCGGTTGGCCCGAGGTCATGCGCGACGCCAGGATCACACCCGCCAGCGCGCCAATCACGCCATGCACGGCGAAGATGATGATCTTGGTGCGATCAACGTTCACCCCCGCCAGCAACGCCGCTTCCTGGTTGCCGCCGATGGCCATGGTGTTGCGCCCGTAGGTGGTGTAGTTCAACAACCAGCCGAAGAACAGGAAGCAGACAATCGTGATCAGGATCGGCACCGGCACGCCAAACAGCTGGCCGTTGCCGAACACGAAGAACGATTCCTGGGACACGCCGACCGCTTTACCGTTGGCGAAGATATACGCCAGGCCGCGAACGATCTGCATCGTCGCCAGCGTCGTGATCAACGCGTTGACCCGTAGTTTCGCAATGACGATGCCGTTGATCAGACCGACGATCAGGCCCATCACCAGCGCCGCGCTGACACCGAGGAACACGCTGTTGGTGTCGCGCATTACCACGGCAGCGACCACGCCGGCACAGGCAATCACCGAGCCCACCGACAGGTCGAAGTGCCCGGAAGCCAGGCAATAAAGCATGGTGCAGGCGGCAATGCCGGTGGTGGAAATCGCCAGGCCCAGGCCCCGCATGTTCAGCGGCGACAGGAAGTTGTCGATCATCAGGGTGCAGAGCACAAAGATGCCGATAGCCGCCAGCAGCATGACCCAGTCGTCGAGGAAGCGGCGCAGGTCGAGGGGCTTGCGTGCCGTTGGCAGTGCATTGTTTTGAATGGTCATGATTACCTCTCAGTTCGCCGCGTCGGCAACGCGTTGGCGCGGCAGCGCCAGTTGCAGCAGGTTGGATTCGTTGGCCTGGTCACGCGGCAGCTCGCCGCGCATGGCCCCTTCGCACAGCACCAGGATCCGGTCGGAAATACCCATCACTTCCATCAGGTCGCTGGACACCACGATCACAGCGATGCCATCGGCCGCCAGGTTGTGGATGATCTGGTAGATCTCGGCTTTCGCACCGATGTCGATGCCCCGTGTCGGCTCGTCCAGCAGCAGGACCTTCATCGGCATCGACAGCCAACGCCCGAGGATCGCCTTCTGCTGGTTGCCACCCGACAGGTACATGATTTTCTGGCTCGCCGCCGGGGTCTTCACTTTCAGCGACTTGATCTGCTTGTCGGCATTGCCCCGCTCCCATTCGCCGCGCAGCAGGCAGCCGAGGGTCGAATGGGACGGACGCGCGCTGATGTTGATATTCTCGCCGACACTGCCCAACGGAATGATGCCTTCCTTCTTCCGGTCCTCCGGGCAGAGCAGCACGCCAGCGCCGATGGCATCCCGTGGCGAACGCAGTTTCAGTTCCTTGCCGTGCAGCACGAGACTGCCCTCGCTCTGGCGCTCCAGGCCACTGAGCAAGCGAAACAGCTCGGTACGACCGGCGCCGACCAGCCCGAAGAGGCCAAGAATCTCACCCTTGTGCACCTCGAAACTCACCGGCTCGCGCAGGCCCGGCCCCAGCAGCCCCTTCACCTGCAGCGCCACATCGCCACGCTCACGCGGACGGTAGTCATAGATGTCCTGGATATCACGACCGACCATGCAGGTGACGAGTTGATCATGGGTCAACTCGCTCATGTTTTCGAAGGTCCGGACATAACGACCGTCCTTGAACACCGTCACCGCATTACAGATTCGAAAGACTTCTTCCATCCGGTGGCTGACGTACAACACCACTTTGCCCTCGTCCCGCAGGCGGGCGATGATCGCCATCAAACGGTCGATTTCCCGCGCCGAGAGGCTGCTGGTCGGTTCGTCGAAAGCAATGACGTGGGCGCCACGGGATAATGCCTTGGCGATTTCCACCAACTGGCGCTGGCCGAGGGACAGGCGACCGACTTTTTCCTGCGGGTCGATTTCGTCCGCCAGGCCTTTGAGCAGCGCCAACGCCTGCTGGCGCAGCACACCGCGATTGACCAGGCCGAAACGCGCCGGCAAATGGCCAAGGAACAGGTTTTCGGCGACGGTCATTTCCGGCACCAGGTGCAGCTCCTGGTGAATCACCGCCACACCGCTGGCGATACTGTCGGCGGTGCCTTTGAACGCCATCGTCTGCTCACCGATCTGCAAGTCGCCGCTGCTCGGGATATAGGCGCCGCCAAGGATCTTGAGCAACGTGGACTTGCCCGCGCCGTTTTCACCCATCAAGGCATGAACCTGTCCTGGATGGGCGACGAAACTGATATTGGCCAGGGCCTGCACGCCGGGAAAGGTCTTGCCGATCCCGTTGAATCGCAAGCTGCCGCCAGTGTTGTGTTGCCGTGTCGCTGTTTGCGCTTGCATAACCACCTCGAACTCACAGAGATCAAGCGGCCCGGTCACGCCTGTGACCAGGGGCCGCTTTTGAATCAACCAGCCGTCAATTCCACAGGCCGATCTTTTCCAGTTCCTGCTTGAAGTTCTCCCGGGTGATCAGCGTCACCTCGTCCATGGCGGTGTACTTCGGCGGCTCCTTGCCGGTGGTGATCCACTCGTACATCATTTCCGCGGTCTTGTAGCCTTCGATGTGCGGGCTTGGCAGCATCGAACCGAAGAAGCCACTATTTGGTTTCTTCAGCTCGCCGATGGCGTCGGTGCCGTTGATGCCGATACCGATCACGTTCTTGGCATTGAACCCGGCGGCTTCGGTAGCGCGCACGCCGCCCAGCACAGTATTGTCGTTCATGCCGCCGATGATCAGGTTTTTCGCGGCGCTTGGCAGCTTGACCAACGCCGAGTTGGTGGAGTCCATGCTGCCCGGCACGTCGAGGGTTTTCAGCGCCGAGAAGAGGATATGGTCTTCCGGCATACCGGCCTTCTTCAGGGCATCGACCGAACCGTCGGTGCGTTTCTTACCGGTGTCCAGCTCGTTGAAGGTGTTGATCACCGCGTAGGTTTCTTTCCAGTCCCAATTGCGTTTTTTCGCTTCGGCAGCCATCGCGGCGCCTTGTTTCTGGCCAACCTCGAACGCGGCCATGCCCAGGTACGGCACGTCTTCCATGAATTTTCCGTTGGCGTCGACGAAACGGTCGTCCACGGCGATCACCTTGAGGTCGTTGAGCTTGGCCTTGGCCATGATGGCCGGGCCCAGGGACACGTCCGGCGGGCAGATCACAAAGCCCTTGGCACCGTTGGCGGCCAGGCTGTCGATAGCGGAGAGGGTTTTCTCGCCGTCAGGCACGGCGATCTTGATCAACTGGAAGCCTTTGTCCTTGGCCGCCTTCTCGGCGAATGCCCATTCGGTCTGGAACCAGGGCTCCTCGGCCTGCTTGACCAGGAAACCGATTTTCACCGCATCGGCCGCCAGCAGGTGGCTGCTGAGACTGAACGCGGTAACCGCCAGGGCGGCGCGACACAGGGAACGGATCCCACGACGATGTTTCATAGCTGACTCCTTGTTTTTTTTATTGAAAGCCAAACGTCCAGGGATCTGCTCCACGTTGGTGGAAATGCGCAGGCTGGCCGGTCAAATCGTGTTACTGCACAGCATAGGTCTAAATAGTCATATCGTATGATGATTGGATTACAGGCGAAGTTTCCCACTGCAATCCAGAAATATTCAGTCGTGGTACATGACCGAACGTCCACCATCAATGGTGATGCATGAAGCGTTGATGAAAGGTGCTTCGTCACTGGCCAGAAACACCGCCGTCATTGCCACTTCGATCGGCTGGCCGATACGCCGTGGCGGGTGCAGATCCAGCGCACGCTGGCGTTCGGCCCGGGGATCGGTGAAGCCATTCCAGTAATCGATATTCAGCTGGGTCTCGATGTAGCCCGGCGCAATGGCATTCACCCGCACGCCTTTGGGGGCGTATTCGATGCCCAGGGCGCGGGTCAGGCCCAGCAGCCCATGCTTGGCGACGGGATACGGGAAACAGCCGGGAATAATATGGGACGAATGGGTCGACGCGATATTGATGATGCTGCCCACGCCCTGCTCGATCATCTGCGGCAATACGGCCTTGCAGCCATACCAGGCACCGTCCAGGTCGATGGCGAAGCAACGGCGCCAGTCTTCCTCGGTCATTTCCAGCGGATCGCGGAACACATTGACGCCAGCGCAGTTCACCAATACGTCGATGCGACCATGCAGTTCAACCGCTCGCCGGGCCATGGCGTGCAGGTCCTGCTGGCTTGAAACATCGACCTTGAGTGCTTGTACATCCCCACCGCGCCCACGCCAATGGGCGGCGACGGCCTCGACTTTTTCAGCCTGGATGTCGCTGATGACCAGCCGCGCCTGTTGGGAAGCAAACGCAGCAACGATTGCCTCGCCAATGCCCTGGGCAGCACCCGTCAGCAGCACGACCTTGCCTTTCAACCGATCGCCCTGCGGCGGCTCCGGCACCGGTGGCAAGCAAAGCGCTTCAGCCATGAACCTGGGCTCCCGCGGCAAGACACGAGAAAAACCGGGCACCCACGGGGGACCGGTCTAGAGACTGCATAACCGACAGTAGCTGGCGAACGCCGCTGGGGCGTTCGGGGGAAATTCGATGCATCGCTTCACCTGTTTTGTTTTTTTAAGTGTGAGTGCGTATTGCTGATGCAGCCGACTATAAACCCGACCGCCAAATAATCTCAATATATATATTTACATCCCATATTTTGGGATCTAGCCAGCAAACCTCGTACAAGCCACACCCGGCACGTCCACTCGCATCGACAGCACCGCACCGTCCAGTGGATGCCCAAGCGGACTTTGCGCGCTGGTGATGTAGAGCGTCCGCAGGTCGTCCCCACCGAATACACAACTGGTGGGACGGCTGACCGGCAACTCGATCACCCGATCGACATGGCCGTCCGGATGCAGCCGCAGCAGGCAACTGCCATCCCAGCGAGCATTCCAGATGTAACCTTGCGCATCCATCGCCGAACCGTCCGGCCCGCCACGGGAATGGGGGCCGAACCAGACCTCCGCGGGCGCGAGTTTGCCGTCGGGGTAGATGAAGTGCCGATAGAGCGTGCCATCGAGGCTCTCACCGAAATACACCGTCGTGCCATCGGGGCTCCATAGCAGCGTGTTTGGAATGCCCAGCCCGCGCAGCAGGGGCATCACCCGGCCATCGCCGCCGACACGGAACAGGCCGCCGGAACGTCGCTCGATGGGCAGGTCCTCGCCCTCTTCTCCGATGTTGTTTTGCATGGTGCCCAGCCAAAGCTGGCCCAGCGCATCACAGCGCGCTTCATTGGCACGATTGCCAGGCTGGGGATCGGCCATGCACAGCAGCTTCAGGCGCGGCTCCAGCCCAGGCGAATCCAGGTCCAGTCGATAGACGCCACTGCTCAATGTCACCAACGCATCGCCGCTCTGGGTCGGGATGAAGGCGGAAACGTGTTCGGGCATCTGCCAGATCTGTACATTGGCGCCGATCAGCCGCAGCGCCTGCTTGCCGGCGATATCTACCCAATACAGCGCCTGGGTCGGCTCGTCCCAGAACGGTCCCTCGCCCAGTTTCGCCCGATGTTCCGTCACAGCCGTCCAGTTCATTGCAACCTCCCGTTCCCGGCTCGCCCGGTATTGTCTGTTCGACCGGCCATGACGTCGGGGTAGAAGCGCTTGATGGCCAGGTCAGCGTTGTCGATCAGGGTCATGCAGGCCCAGACGCCGCGCGCCGCGTCGCGCTCGGCGATGGCTTCGGCGATATCCTTGTGGATCGGCAAGGTGCGCCGCAATTCGTCCGGATCGGCCGCCGACACCTCGAACGAGACCGCCAGCAACGCGCCCAGGGCCGGAACCATCTGCTCGATGAATTGATTGTGGCTGGCGGCGAGAATGCATTCATGGAAAAACTGGTCGGCAAGGTTGTAATCGGCGCCGCTGTCCACCGCCCGCTCCAGCGCATGATAAGCCAGGCGGATCGCCTGCACCTGATCAGCCGTCGCCCGTTCGCAGGCCCAGCGCACCGCCATCGGTTCGATGGTGCGCCGCAGGTCCAGCAGGTCGTCGACGAAGTTTTCCGGCAGGCCGCTGCGTGACAGCCAGCCAACCACCTGCGGGTCGAACAGGTTCCAGCGGCGCACCGGCAGTACTCGCGTGCCGACTTTCGGGCCGACTTCCAACATGCCTTTGGCCACCAGCGTCTTGATTGCCTCACGGATCACCGTGCGGCTGACGCCCAGTTGCTCGCCCAGATCTGCCTCGACCTTGATGGTTTGCCCAGGCTTGACCTGGCCGGCGGCAATCCAGCCACCCAGCCAATCGACGGTCGACGCGTGAAAACTGCTGGACATGACTACCCCGTGGGCTTTTCTTATCAGGCGCCCACGCTAATCATCATATGATTGGGTGTCAATTTGAATTTGCGCAACTACTGTAGGAGCGAGCCTGCTCGCGATAGCGGTCGGTCTGCATAAAAAGATGTCGACTATGCTGCCGCTTTCGCGAGCAGGCTCGCTCCCACCCAGGATTTCAGGGCTCAAGACCGATGGGGAAAAACACGCCGCCGCTCCATACGCCCAACCAGCGCTGACCATCGATCTCGCGACTCACCGCCAGCTCCACCAGTTGATAGAACACGTTGCGATGAATCAGCGCTTCGAGGTTGCTGCGCACATGCACGTACGGCGCAGGCTCCTGGGTCCGGGGGTCGATGACCACCCGCATCGGATGATCGGGGCCGGCTTCGGTGGTTTCCTCGACATTGGTAGTAAAGCGCAACAACTGCCCCTCCCCCTCTCCGTCGACCTCAAGGGTCACGGCCACGAACGGGGCGTCGTCGACTTTGATGCCGACTTTTTCCACAGGGGTAATCAGGAAATAATCATCGCCGTCGCGGCGAATGATGGTGGAGAACAGCTTGACCATCGGCTTGCGCCCGATCGGCGTGCCCAGGTAATACCAGGTGCCATCACGGGCGATGCGCATGTCGATGTCGCCGCAGAAGTCGGGGTTCCACAAGTGGACCGGCGGCAGGCCTTTGGTCTTCGGGATCTGTCCCAGCAGGTCATTGGCTTTTTGCGGTCCGCTCATGGTGACTCCTTGAATGTTACTGGTCGCTTATCCCCAGCAAGGTGCGGGCATATTCACGCAGTGGGGCGGCGATCAGGTCTTCTGGCTGTTTGTCGTGCAACGTCAGTAAACCGCCACGACTTTTGATACGCGCAGTATCAATCAAATACTGGGTGCTGGTCTCGATCAACATGATCTGAATGACACCGGTATCGACACCCAGTCGATCCACGGCTTCTTCGTCCAGCCATTCGTCGGTGTTGCCGATGCGGTTGTCCGCTTTGGCGAACCGGGTATAAAGCAAGTAATGAGCACCGGCGGCACGCGCTTCGCCCATCGCCTGGTCGAGGCCTTCCGGGACCCGGGCGCGACGAACCATGGGGAAATACTCGATGAAACCGTTGAACGCTTCTTCAGCCACGACATTGGGCCGCGGATAAGCGCTGCCTGGCGGAGCAAAAGCACCCTGGGCAATGTAGATGAAGGAATCCGGCTGAATGCGCAGGTTGTTCACCCGACGGCTGTCGCTATGGTCCAGCAGGCCGGCGTCGCTCATGTGATAACGAACGCCCTCCCCCATGTCGCTGACATTCATGCAGCCACCCAGCGTCAAAACGGCCAGCAGCAAAAACAGGCTACGCATCCTATCCTCCAAAAACCGGTGACGGAAAACCGGCGAATGGCCATGGGATGCAGCTTTTGCGCCAGCTCGACAATTATCCGGTTTGGAATGTCTATGGGGGGGGAGCTTGCTCCATCACCACAAAAAGCCGCTGTTCAGCCGCCGATGATCTTCATGATGGTCGCACCACCCGAGAACGCCACTTCCTGCTTGTCCCCCAAGGCCTTGACCAACAGCCGCTGGAGCGCCGGCAATGCCTGGTGACGCGGTTTGTCCAACAGATCGCCAACGTAGTGACGGTTACTCGACGACAGGCAGCCATGCAACCAGCCTGTGGAAGACAGCCGCAGCCGCGAACAGGTGCGGCAGAACGGCACGCTTTCGTTGGCGATCACACCGAAGTGCCCCAACCCCGGAATTTCGTAACGCACGGCCGTGGCATCGATCGGCGCATCGGCCTGCAGATATTCGTACTGGTCGCCAATCAGCCCCAGCAACTGCTGGAGGCTGACGAACTGTTGAAGGAACGCATTGGAATCCTTGGCCAGGTGGCCCATGCGCATCAACTCGATGAAACGCAACTCATAACCACGCTCCAGGCAGTACTGGAGCAACGGCATCACCTGGTCCAGGTTCTGCCCGCGCAACGGCACCATGTTGACCTTGATCTTCATTCCCGCCGCCCGGGCCTGCTCCATGCCGTCCAGCACGGTCGCCAGGTCGCCACCACGGGCAATGCTGCGAAACGCCACGGGGTCCAGGGTGTCGAGGGAGACGTTGATACGGCGGATACCGGCGTTGACCAGTAGAGGCAGCTTCTTTGCCAGCAGCTGACCATTGGTGGTCAGGCTGATGTCCTGCAGCCCCATCTGCCCCACCGCCGTCATGAAGCTTTCCAGCTTGGGGCTGACCAGTGGCTCTCCACCGGTGATGCGCAACCGCTCGATGCCGGCGGCTTCGATCAGATAGGCCACGCCCCGCGCCATGGCCTCGGCCGACAGTTCATCCTGCGCAGCCACCAGCCGCTTGCCGTCTGGCACGCAGTAGGTACAGGCATAGTTGCAGGCTGAAGTCAGGCTGATCCGCAAATTGCGAAAACGCCTGCCTTGACGGTCAACGATCATGATCACTCCGGCGAAAGAAGAATCGGGCCCGCAAAACCTGACCTAAAAATCAGATTTCTGCAAGGCCCAAGCCTGAGTATATTCCTCGGGCAATGCGCCATGTAAGCAGACATGGCGCAATCAGACAGCTGAATGCCTCAACTGCTCGGGACGTCGGTGTCGCGCTTGCGCTTGTTGCCCATGCGCACGCCAATGTCCATCAGGAACTGGAAGAAGCCTTCCTGATCTTCAAGCACATTGCTCCAGAACGGAGAGTGATACAGCGCCACGGCGCCATGCACCAGCGCCCAGGCTGCGCAGTAATGGAAATACGGCGGCACATCTTCGAGCTTGCCTTCGCTGATCCGGCCCTTGATCAGCAGGGTCAGGCGTTCGAAGTTGGAAGCGCGGATCTTGTGCAGCTCCTCGACCATTTCCGGCACCTGGTTGCCCTTGACCACCTTCTCTTCCAGACGGTCGAACAAGCGGTAACGCTGCGGGTCGCGCATGCGGAACTCGAAATAGGCCCGGGATAGCGCTTCCTTGTCCTTGTCCACATCGGCCGAATGCAACAACTCGTTCAAATCGCGCTCGTAATCGAGCATCAGCCGCAGGTAGATCTCGGCCTTGGATTTGAAATGTTTATAAATCGTGCCTTTGCCGATACCCACGGCATCCGCAATCATCTCGACGGTGACACTGTCTTCACCCTGGTCGAGGAACAACTTGAGCGCGGTATCGAGAATTTCCTGCTCGCGGCGACGAAACTCACGGACCTTACGGGGTTCTTTGTGCATAAGAAAAAGGTCTGAAGGGTCAAAATTCGAAGCCGGGTATTATGCCTAAATTACGCAAAAATGCACGGATCATCCATTTTCGATCAGTGTTCTGCGGAAAACCGTGCAGTCCCGACTCCTCCGTTTACCTGGCACCCTACCGTACTGGCAGGTGAACAGGACAGTGAGAACCTATCCGAAGCGAGCGTATTCCAAATTTGTTTAAAAACCGCCGCAACCACACTGGACGCATCGCCACAGTGATCAATACTTGAACTGTCGGCGCGACATCTCCCCCAAGTGACGCGCCGATAAAGGTACCAACGGACCGAGTGCCTTTGTTTACTCCTAATGGTCTTAACCCGGATTCACCCCCCAGAACCCGGGTTTTTTTTGTCCGTGATTCAGGCCCTCGGCGAACCGACATGGGCCAGGGGGAACAGGCGTTTGAAGTTTTCCGTGGTCTGCTGCGCGAACCGCTCATAGGATTCACCGCGCAACATGGCGAGGAACTCGGCCACCTCGCGCACGTACTGGGGAAGGTTCGGCTTGCCGCGATAGGGTATTGGCGCCAGGTAGGGCGAATCGGTCTCCACCAGCAATCGATCGGCCGGCACTTTGCTGGCGACGTCGCGCAGGGCATCGGCATTGCGAAACGTGACAATACCGGACAGGGAGATGTAGTAACCCATGTCCAGCGCAGCCTTGGCCATGTCCCAGTCTTCGGTGAAGCAATGCAGCACGCCCGCCTGGGGCAACGCCGCGTCGCGCAGCAGATCCAGGGTGTCGGCGCGGGCACCGCGGGTGTGGATGATTACCGGCTTGCCAGTCTGACGAGCCGCTTCCAGGTGCAAGCGGAACGAAGCCTGCTGCACCTCGGCGGCCTCCGGCTCGTAGTGATAGTCGAGGCCAGTCTCGCCAATGGCCACCACCCGAGGATGGTCGAGCTCGTGCAGCAGCCAGTCCAGGGCCGGCGCGGCATCGGGCTGTACGTCCAGCGGGTGGATACCCACCGAACAATCGACATCCGCATAACGGTCGGCCAGGACCTTGACGTCGGCGGCGTTGTCGGCGCTGACGCCGATGCACAGGAAATGCCCGACGCCCCGTTGGCGCGCGGCATCCAGCGCGGCGTCCAGCGAACCACCATGGGCGGTAAGGTCGAGGCGATCAAGGTGACAATGGGAATCTACAAGCATATGGGGCCAGCTACATCGTATGGGTAGGACGGTCGGACTTGAGGGTTCCGGCCAGGTGGGTTTCGATCTGATTGCGGGCCGAGTTATCGCCTTCGTTGAACTGCACGCCAACCCCGGCCGCCCGGTTGCCCTGGGCGCCTTTGGGGGTGAGCCAGATCACCTTGCCGGCGACCGGGATTTTCTCCGGTTCGTCCATCAGGCTCAACAGCATGAACACCTCGTCGCCCAGGCGATAATTCTTGTTGGTCGGGATAAACAGGCCGCCATTCCTGATGAAGGGCATGTAGGCGGCGTAGAGCACCGACTTGTCCTTGATGGTCAGGGACAGGATGCCATTGCGTGGCCCGGGGCTGACAGGTTCGTTCATGCTGATCTCCGCTGCAATTGAGCTGAGTTTAGTGTGCCTGTCAGTTACGACCAGGCAAACTTGCCCATTGCACCAACAGCGCCTCCAGCAACAGGACGCGATTTAGGTTCGCCTTGCTCAGCACCTTCTGGCGTTGGGCAAGGATCCAGTCCTGAATGTTCAGGATTTTGTCCTGGCTGCTTTTTTGCGCCAGGTACTGGATCACCTTGCGCATGTCCGCCAGTCCCAGCCCTGCCTCGTCCTCGGTGAGCTGATAACGCAGGATCAGGCTCGACCAGTCGCAGAACCAGTCAAACAGCAGCAGCAACGGAATGGCGTTCCAGCCCTCGGCCAGTTGCGTCGGCGACTGCTGTTGCTTGAGCAGCTTCTTGACGCCGTCCACGACCAGTGCCCGCTGCTCACGCACGCCCTGGGCCTGGAGGCTGACGGCCGCCAGTGGCGAACCGGCGGCCAGGGTCAGCAGCTCGACACGCTCCTCATCGCTGCTGTCAGGCAAGGCCTGGCCCAGCCACTGCAGGCTCATGGCCTCGCTGGGCAGCGGACAAGCCTGCTGCACGCAACGGCTCTTGATGGTCGGCAACAACCGACTCGGTTGGTGGCTGACCAACAGCAGGACGGTATTCCCGGAAGGCTCTTCGAGACTCTTGAGCAAGGCATTGGCAGCGTTGATGTTCATCGACTCCACCGGTTCGATCAACACGACCTTGCGCCCGCCCATCTGCGCGGTCTGGACAACGAAACTCACCAGGTCCCGGACCTGGTCGACCTTGATCGCCTTGTCCGCCTCTTCAGGCTCCAGCACGTAGTTGTCTGGATGGCTACCGGCCTTGAGCAGCAGGCAGGACTTGCATTCGCCGCAGGCGCCCGCGGCCACCGGGGCCTGGCACAACAGGCTCGCCATCAGGCGTTCGGCCAGGGCCCGCTTGCCGATCCCGGCCGGACCGTGGAGCAGGTAGGCATGGGCATGCTGGGCACGCCCGGCCAAATGCTGCCAGAGGCTGTCCTGCCACGGATAGGCTTCAGCCACGGGCACGCTCCAGTAGACGCGGCAGCAGACCATCCAGCGATTGCTGGACCTGTGCCAGCGGCTGGGCGGCGTCGATCAGCAGGTAACGCGCCGGATCAGCTTGGGCACGCTCCAGGAAGGCGTTGCGCACGGCGTTGAAGAAAGCCTGCCCTTCCAGCTCGAAGCGATCGAGCCGACCCCGGGCGCTGGCGCGGGCCAGACCGATGTCCACCGGCAAGTCGAACACCAGGGTCAGGTCCGGCCGCAGGTCCGCCTGGACAAAGGTTTCCAACGCGGCGATGCGTTCAAGGGACAAGCCTCGGCCGCCCCCCTGGTAGGCGTAGGTCGAATCGGTGAAGCGATCACACAGCACCACCGCTCCACGGGCCAGCGCCGGGCGGATCACCTCGGCCAGATGTTGCGCCCGGGCAGCGAAAACCAACAACAGCTCGGTGTCGGGGTTCATGACCTCGTCAAGGGGTGCCAGCAGCACCTCGCGAATCCTCTCGGCCAGCGGCGTGCCGCCCGGCTCACGGGTCAGCACCACCTCGATGCCTTCAGCCCGCAAACGTCCGGCGAGGTATTCGCGGTTGGTGCTCTTGCCGGCGCCTTCGGGGCCTTCCAGGGTTATAAACAAGCCAGTCACGGGCGATCCTTAATCAGAGTCATTGCGGGCTCGGCGGCTCGCTGGCATTCGCTTCGGGGGCGGGTTGCGGCGCGGGTTCCTGGGGCGGCACCTGGGGCACGGCTTCAGGCGCCGTATCAGGTGAAGCGGCGGGAATTGGCGCCACATCGTCCGGCGCAACCGGGGCCGGGCTGGAGCGATAATCGGCGCGGCGCTTGAGCTGGTATTCGCGCACCGCGTTGTTGTGCGTTTCCAGGTCATCGGAAAACACATGGCTGCCATCGCCCCGGGCCACGAAATAAAGACTGTTGCCGTCCGCCGGGTTCAACGCCGCATGAATCGCCTCGCGCCCGACCATCGCGATCGGCGTCGGCGGCAGCCCTGGAACCAGATAGGTGTTGTAGGGATTCGGTTCTTTCAGATGGGCGCGGGTGAGCTTGCCGGCGTAGCGCTCCCCCAGGCCATAGATTACGGTGGGATCGGTCTGCAACAACATGCCCAGGCGCAAGCGGCGCACGAACACCCCGGCGATCTGGCCACGCTCCTGGGGCACGCCGGTCTCCTTCTCGATCAGGGAAGCCATGATCAATGCCTGGTAGGGCTGGGTGTAAGGCACGTCGGCGGCTCGTTGCGCCCACTCCTTGGCGAGCACCTCTTCCAGCCGATCGTAGGCCTTCTTCAGCAGATCGGCATCCGACGTACCGCGCACGAACCGATAGGTATCCGGGAAAAACCGGCCTTCGGGAAATATCCCGGAATGACCAAGACGGTCCATCACCTGACTGTCGCTCAGGCCGGCGAGGGTCTGCTGGAGCTTCTCATCCTTGGCCAGCGCTGCGCGAACCTGACGGAAATTCCAGCCCTCCACCAGCGTGACGCTGTACTGCACCACGTCACCACGCTTCCAGACACCGATCAGGCCGTCCATCGTCATCCCTGGGACCATCCGGTATTCGCCGGAGTGCAGGGGTTGGCCGGCGAGGTTGAAGCGCCAGTACACTCGCAGCCAGAATGCATCCTTGATCAGGCCATCGGCTTCCAGGCGATTGAGCGTCCCGGTCGGCGTGGTGCCGCTGGGTACGTCAAGCAGTTCTTCCTGGGTGATGTTCAACGGCTGCTGCAGCGCCGAGTGAATTTTCCACGCCGAAGCGCCCAGCAACAGCCCAGCCAGAACCAGTCCGACTTCCAGCAGCAGCAAGAATTTACGTCTCACGAATCAAGCATCCAATAGCGCACGGGCAAGGGTCTGCAGTTTACGGGTGAGCGGGCCAACCGGCCAGCGCGCCGAACCGCATCCGCGTACCGGCCACACGCCATAAACGCTGTTGCAGACAAAGACCTCGTCGGCCTGGTGCAGCTGTTCGAGGCGGATATCGGTGACCTGAGTTGCGATGCCATCAGACTCGGCTTGAAACAATAATTGCCCGCGCATCACCCCGGCGACACCACAACGGCTCAGATCCGCCGTGATCAGCGCTCCGTCGTGCACCATGAACAGATTGCTGAACACGCCTTCGATCACCCGCCCGGACATATCCAGCATCAAGCCTTCGGCATGCTCGGTGTCGCTCCACTCGGCGCGGGCCAGCACTTGTTCAAGGCGATTGAGGTGTTTGAGGCCGGCGAGCAACGGTTGCTCGGACAGGCGTGTAGTGCAAGGAAACAGCTGAACGCCTTGCTCGGCATGGGCCAGCGGATAGGCCGCCGGCGGGCTGCCCTGCAAGATGCGGCGGGCCTGGGCTGAAGGATTGGCGGCATAGCCCCGCAGACTGTCGCCACGGGTCACGATCAGTTTCAGAACGCCATCGCCGAGCTGCTGCGCATAGGCTTGCAGTTCAGCGTTCAATACCGCCCAATCGGCACTGATTGCCAACCGTCGGCATCCCAACGCGAGGCGTTGCAGATGCCCCTCAAGCAGAACGAGCTTACCGTCCCGCACGGCGATGGTTTCGAACAACCCATCACCGTAGGCCAGGCCGCGATCTTTCAGCGACAGAGCGTCAGCCGGCTGACCGTCGACCCAGCTTTCCATCAACCGGCGAACCGGCGAAACACCAGCGAGCCATTGGTCCCGCCGAAGCCGAAGGAATTGGACAACACGACGTCGATGTCCATGCTGCGGGCGGTATGCGGCACGAAGTCGAGGTCGCAACCCTCGTCCGGCTCATCGAGGTTGATGGTCGGCGGCGCCACCTGGCTGTTGATCGCCAGTACGCTGAAGATCGCTTCCACCGCACCTGCCGCGCCCAACAGGTGGCCGGTCATCGATTTGGTCGAGCTGACAGCCAGTTTGTAGGCGTGGTCGCCGAACACGGTCTTGATGGCCTGGGCTTCGGCCAGATCGCCAGCCGGGGTCGACGTACCATGGGCATTGATGTACTGCACTTGCCCTGGATTGAGCTTGGCGTCGCGCAAGGCATTGGTGATGCAACGAGCCGCACCGGCGCCATCGGCCGGTGGCGAGGTCATGTGGAACGCATCGCCGCTGGTACCGAAGCCGATCAGTTCGGCATAGATGGTCGCGCCACGAGCCTTGGCATGTTCAAGCTCTTCAAGCACCAGCGCACCGGCACCGTCCGACAGTACGAAACCATCGCGGCCCTTGTCCCACGGGCGGCTGGCCCGGTCCGGCTCATCGTTGCGGGTCGACAGCGCACGGGACGCGCCGAAACCGCCCATGCCGAGGCCGCAGGCGGCCATTTCGGCACCACCGGCAATCATCACGTCAGCTTCGTCGTACATGATGTTGCGCGCGGCCATGCCGATGCAGTGGGTGCCCGTAGTGCAGGCAGTAGCGATGGCGTAGTTGGGTCCCTGTGCACCGAGGTGGATGGACAGGAAACCGGAAATCATATTGATGATCGAGCCCGGCACGAAAAACGGCGAAATACGCCGCGGCCCGGAATCATGCAGCGTACGGCTGGTTTCTTCGATATTGGTCAAGCCGCCAATACCCGAACCCATGGCCACGCCGATGCGCTCACGGTTGGCGTCGGTGACTTCCAGCCCGGCATTGCGCACCGCCTGGAAACCGGCTGCCAGGCCGTATTGAATGAACAGGTCAAGCTTGCGGGCTTCCTTGACCGACAGGTATTCCTCGACATTGAAACCCTTTACCGAGCCGCCAAAACGGGTGGAATAGGCAGAAAGGTCGGTGTGTTCGATCAGACCAATGCCACTACGGCCAGCCAGAATGCCCTGCCAGCTGCTCGGCACATCCGTGCCCAGTGGCGACAACATACCCATACCGGTGACTACGACGCGTCTACGCGACACAGCACTCTCCTTTTTCAAATGACGACTTTGCATCAGGCCTAAAGAAAAAACCGCACGCCGAAATGGCAGTGCGGTTTTTCCATGACAGCTAGCGACGACTAAATACGATTACGCCTGGTGGCTGGTAACGTAGTCGATAGCAGCTTGTACAGTAGTGATCTTTTCAGCTTCTTCGTCAGGAATCTCGGTCTCGAATTCCTCTTCCAGAGCCATCACCAGCTCAACGGTGTCAAGGGAGTCGGCACCCAGGTCTTCGACGAAGGAAGCGGTGTTCACAACTTCTTCTTCTTTAACGCCCAGTTGCTCGGCAACGATTTTCTTGACGCGCTCTTCGATGGTGCTCATACCTTGTTTTCACTCCTAATGGACAAATTCAGGCAGCTGGCCGGTGGGTAAGTGTATAGAAAGACTTTTCGGTTTTTCAACCGAAAGCTTCACTCCTCGAACCCTGGGGCCCGCCGCCTATAAATAGATTGCAGCTTTATAACGGATTTTAGACAGCTCGTATGACATTTTTTTGAAGCAATCCGTCACATTTAACTCATGTACATCCCGCCGTTTACCGGGATTGTAGCCCCAGTCACGTATGCCGCACCGTCCGAAGCAAGAAAAGCGACCACGGACGCGATTTCTTGAGCTTGCCCCAGACGGCCCAGCGGAATCTGTGTCAACAAAGCTTCACGCTGTGCTTCCGGCAGTTCGCGGGTCATGTCGGTGTCGATGAAACCCGGTGCAACCGAGTTTACCGTAATCGAGCGCGAACCGACTTCCCGTGCCAGCGCACGACTGAAACCTTCCAGGCCGGCTTTAGCCGCAGCATAGTTTACTTGGCCAGCGTTGCCCATGGCACCCACAACCGAGCCGATACTGATAATTCGGCCCCAACGGGCCTTGGTCATGCCACGCAGAACGCCCTTGGACAGCCGATACAGGCTGTTCAAGTTGGTATCGACCACATCGAACCATTCGTCATCTTTCATGCGCATCATCAGGTTATCGCGAGTGATGCCGGCATTATTGACCAGGATCGCCGGAGCGCCGAACTGCTCCTGGATGCTTGCCAGAACCGCCGCAACAGATTCGTCGCTGGTGACATTCAGTTCAAGGCCGGTGCCTTGGATGCCGTTTTCCTTCAAGGTCGCGGCGATACGCTCGGCGCCTGAAGCGGAAGTCGCGGTGCCGATGACAACGGCGCCTTGGCGACCCAATTCCAGTGCGATAGCCTGGCCGATGCCGCGGCTTGCACCGGTCACCAGTGCAACTTTACCTTGCAAACTCATGCAAGCTTCTCCTGTTCAGGCTTGCGCTGCACGAGCGGCAGCGAAAGCGTCTGGGGTGTTGAGATTGGAAGTCGACACGCCTTCGGCGCAGCGTTTGTTCAGACCTGCCAGCACCTTGCCAGGGCCGCACTCGACCAGTTCGGTCGCGCCCTTGGCTGCCAGGGTCTGTACCGATTCGACCCAGCGAACCGGCTTGTAGAGCTGTTCCAGCAGATCCCGCTTGAGGGTCTCGAGATCCGACGCCACGTTGGCGCTGACATTCTGAACCACGGGAATCTGTGGCGCCTGCCAGTCGATGGCGGCGATGGATTCGGCAAACCGCTCGGCGGCCGGGCGCATCAGCTCGCAGTGCGACGGAACGCTGACCGGCAATGGCATCGCGCGCTTGGCGCCACGGGCCTTGCAACCTTCGATCGCGCGCTCGACAGCCGCCTTGGCGCCGGCAATGACCACCTGGCCCGGCGAATTGAAATTCACCGCGCTGACCACATCGCCTTGCGCCGCTTCGGCACAGGCTGCCAACACATCGGCGTCTTCCAGGCCGAGGATAGCGGCCATGCCACCCTGCCCGGCCGGAACCGCCTCTTGCATCAACTGGCCACGCCGCTCCACCAGCTTGACCGCGTCGCCAAGGCTCAGGCTGCCAGCCGCCACCAGGGCGCTGTACTCACCCAGGCTGTGACCGGCGACAAACGCCGGACGCGCGCCGCCTTCAGCCAGCCACAGGCGCCACAGCGCAATGGAGGCGGTCAGGATCGCGGGTTGGGTCTTGTCGGTCTGGTTGAGCTGCTCTTCCGGCCCTTGCTGGGTCAGTGCCCACAAGTCGTAGCCGAGTGCATCGGATGCTTCTTTGAATGTTTCCAGGATCAACGGGTATTGCGCGCCCAGCTCGGCCAGCATGCCGAGGGACTGCGAGCCCTGTCCTGGAAAGACGAATGCGAGGGAAGCAGACATGAAAACAAAGCCCCTAATGATCTTGTCGTCAAAAATTGACGCCCCTGGGGGCGCTAGGAAACTGACAGTTGGATGGCGGGTTGAACCGACCGGTCACATTTAAGCATTGTCGGACGAAAACGCCTAAGTTAACAAATCCTCAAGACGGCCATGCAGACGCTCAGGCAGGTTTTCCTCGATTTCAATCACCGCCCGGTTGATTGCACTCTGAAAGCCCTGCACCCCAGCCGAGCCATGACTCTTGATCACGATGCCCTGCAGCCCGAGAAAACTCGCACCATTGTGCCGTGCCGGGGCCAGGTCCGCCTGCAGACGACGCATCAGCGGCAATGCCAGCGCACCCACCGCCCTGGAAGCCAGGCTCTGCTTGAACAGGGCCTCGATGCGGCCGCCAATCATGGTCGCCAGGCCTTCGCTGGACTTGAGCAGGATATTGCCGACAAAACCGTCGCATACCACCACGTCAGCCTCGCCGCGATACAGCCCGTCACCCTCGACAAAACCGATGTAATTGATGCCCCGGGCGCTTTGCAACAATGTGGCCGCGAGCTTGACCTGCTGATTACCCTTGATGTCTTCGGTGCCGATATTCAGCAGTGCCACGCGAGGGCGAGCGATGCCCAGGGTTTCAGCCGCGACCGAGCCCATCACCGCGAACTGCAGCAAATGCTCGGCGCTGCAGTCGACATTGGCGCCCAGGTCCAGTAGCTGGCAGAAACCGCGCTGGGTCGGGATCGCCGCGACCATGGCGGGCCGATCGATCCCCGGCAGGGTTTTCAGCACGTAGCGGGACAGCGCCATCAACGCCCCGGTATTACCCGCACTGACACACGCCTGGACCTTGTCGTCGCGCAGCAGCTCCAGCGCCACGCGCATCGAGGCGTCGGGCTTGCCGCGCAGAGCCTGGGCAGGCTTCTCGTCCATGGCGATGACTTCGGCTGCCGGCGTAATCGTCAGGCGCGCGCGATCCGCAGCAGGATAACCACTGAGCAATTCTTCCAGGAGGGAGGGTTGACCGACGAGGGTCAGGTGCAGAGAGGGCGTAGCATTCAGGCAAGCGAGGCTGGCCTGAACAATGCTGCGGGGACCGAAGTCCCCGCCCATTGCGTCAATCGCGATGACTTGAGCGGACAAGTGATTACTCGTCGGCGCCCTTGTCGATCACTTTACGGCCACGGTATACGCCTTCTGGCGATACGTGGTGACGCAGGTGAACTTCACCGGTGGTTTTTTCTACAGACAGAGTGCTAGCCTCGAGAGCGTCGTGCGAACGGCGCATGTCACGGGCAGAGCGGGATTTTTTGTTCTGCTGAACAGCCATAATTGATTAACTCCTAAACGTTTGGGTCACGCTTTAACTGCGCCAATACACTGAACGGGTTGGACCGCGTTACCTCGTCCTCGCTCGGTTCGGGCTCATCTGCTCCCGCCGGCTGCTGGCATTCTTCCGGATGATGAGCAGGCACAATGGGCAAGGCGAGCAGAAGCTCCTCCTCGATCAGTGACTGCAGATCCAATGGATCTTCGCCCAGTTCCAGCACGTCATAACCTTTCGGCAACGACTGGGTATTCGCACCCTCCTTCACCACGGCGTAACTGCATTCGCTGTGGATCGGCAGGGTGACCAGCTCAAGACAACGCTGGCAAACCATTTTGACTTCAGTGTCGATAAAGCTGTGGATCACCACAGATTTACGTTCATCTCGTTCAAAAACGAATTTGGCCTGGACCGTACCGACATCGTCGGAAAGCGGGTCGCAGAGTCTCTTCAAATCGGCCAGCAGCAATTCACCTTGAAGGGTGGTGCCACGGTCAGCCAATTTGCGCGGGTCAACGTGAGGTGGAATCGGGTCATTCAACATAGGCGCAGCATTATAGGGATGCACCGGGCCATGTCAAAGGAAATTCAGCCCTGTCCGTCACTTGCACGCCTCGCTAGAATCCTCTCCTGCCTCCTGGAGACGCCAATGCTGCCTTTATTACTTGCCTCAAGCTCGGTCTACCGTCGGGAACTGCTTGCCCGCCTGGGGCTGCCGTTCGTCTGCGACTCACCGGACATCGACGAAAGCCATCGCGCCGGCGAGGCCGCGCTCGAACTGGTGAAACGCCTGGCCCGGGAAAAAGCCTTTGCCCTGGCGGACCGTTACCCGGCACACCTGATCATTGGCTCGGACCAGGTCGCCGTGCTCGGCAAGCGCATCCTGGGCAAGCCGCACACCTTCGAGAACGCCCGCGAGCAACTGCTGGCCGCCAGCGGGGCCAAGGTAACCTTCCTGACCGGCCTGGCACTGCTCAACAGCCAGACCGGCGCCTGCCAGGTCGATTGCGTTCCGTTTACCGTAACCATGCGGACATTGGATCAGGCTCGCGTGGAGCGCTATCTGCGCACCGAGCAACCGTACGACTGCGCCGGCAGCTTCAAGGCCGAAGGCCTGGGCGTGAGCCTGTTCCAGAGCACCGAAGGGCCGGACGCCACCAGCCTGGTCGGCCTGCCGCTGATTCGTCTTGTGGATATGTTGCTGGTGGAGGGTGTGGAGGTTCCCTGAACCGCCCTCCGTGGCGAGGGAGCTTGCTCCCGCTCGGTTGTGCAGCGACCGCAAAAATCTGGGGCCGCTGCGCAGCCCAGCGGGAGCAAGCTCCCTCGCCACAAGGGCAAATGCGTCACGCTTGAATCAGCGCAACGCCGGACCCTGGAAGCCCATCCACATCGCCAGATGCTCGGCGATGCTTGCGCCCAGCTTCTTCGAGAAGCGGTCAAACGGCGATTCTTCGATGGTGAAGTCCACCAGGTCCTTCTGACCGATCACATCCCGAGCCACCGAACTGGCGCTGCCCAGGCCGTCGATCAGGCCCAGCGGCAAAGCCTGCTCCCCGGACCAGACCAACCCGGAAAACAATTCCGGATGCTCCTTGTCCTTCAAGCGCTCGCCGCGGCCTTTCTTGACGCTGGCAATGAATTGCTTGTGAGTCGTGTCGAGTACGCCCTGCCAGAACGCGGTTTCTTCAGGCTTTTGCGGCTGGAACGGATCAAGGAACGACTTGTGCTCGCCAGAGGTATAGACCCGCCGCTCCACACCGAGCTTCTCCATGGTCCCGACAAAACCATAACCGGCCGCCGTCACGCCAATGGAGCCGACCAGGCTGGCCTTGTCGGCATAGATCTGGTCCGCGGCGCTGGCAATGTAATAGGCACCCGACGCGCCGAGATCGGCGATGACTGCATAGACCTTGGTGTTCGGGTGAAGCGCGCGCAACCGGACGATCTCGTCGTAGACGTAACCCGACTGCACCGGACTGCCGCCCGGGCTGTTGATGCGCAGCACCACGCCCTTGACCTTCGGATCTTCGAAGGCGGCCCGCAGACTGCCGACGATGTTATCCGCACTGGCTGGCTCCTTGTCGGCGATCACGCCTTGAATGTCGATCAACGCGGTATACGCCGAACCACTGACCGCACCTTTTTCGATACTCATCAACGGCGTGAACAGCAGCAGCGCAACGAAAAGATAAACGAAGGTCAGCAGCTTGAAGAAGATCCCCCAGCGGCGCGACCGACGCTGCTCTTGCACACCGGCCAGCAGGGTCTTTTCCAACAGCTTCCAGCTTTTTCCATCACCGCTCTCGGCATCTGCCTTGGCCGGTGCTTTCCATTCATCGGTCATGCATGCATCCCCATCAAAACGTCAACCGGCACGCTGGCTCAGCCACGCGTGCAATTCGGGAAAATGGTCAATCGCCAGGCACGGTTCAAACGCCCGGAGCGCCTCGATCGTCTGCGCGCCATAACTGACAGCGACAGAGCCCATGCCGGCATTACGCGCCATTTGCAGGTCGAACGACGAATCCCCGACCATCAGCGCCTGCTCGGGCCGCACGTTACAGTGGGCCAGGATCTGTTCAAGCATCAGCGGATGCGGCTTGCTGGCGGTTTCGTCGGCGGCGCGGGTGATGTCGAAATAATCGTCCCAGCCATGGGACTTCAGCACCCGATCCAGCCCGCGTCGAGCCTTGCCGGTCGCGACAGCCAGGTGATAGCCCTCTTCCCGCAGGGCCTGGAGCGTGTCGGCCACGCCGTCGAACAGCGGCGAAGGCTCGGCCTCCAGCGCGATGTAGTGGTCGGCATAATGCTGGCGAAAAACGCTCAACTCATCATCAGCGATTTCCGGGTACAGGCTGCGAATCGCTTCCGGCAGCCCGAGACCGATAATACCCTTCACCGCAAAATCATCCCGCCGAGCAAAACCCGTACGGTCCGACGCGACGTGCATCGACTCGACAATCCGACCGATGGAGTTGGCCAGAGTGCCGTCCCAATCAAATATCAGCAGCTTGTAGTCAGGATGCACTCAACCGCTCCACGGTCTTGGCCCACATGTCATCCACGGGGGCCTGCAATTTCAGCTCGCCGCCGTCCGGCAACGGCACGGTCAGCATGTAGGCATGAAGGAACAGGCGCTTGCCGCCCAGGTCACGGATTTCCTTGCTGAAGTCATCGTCCCCGTACTTGCTGTCACCGGCAATGCAATGCCCGGCATGCAGGGTGTGGACGCGGATCTGGTGGGTCCGCCCAGTGACCGGCTTGGCCTCGACCATGGTGGCGAAGTCGCCGAAACGGCGCAGCACCTTGAACACGGTCAGCGCTTCCTTGCCTTCTTCGTTGACTTCCACCATGCGCTCGCCGGAGCGCAGGTTGCTCTTGAGCAGCGGCGCGCGGACCTGCTTGACGGATGTTTCCCAACGACCGCGCACCAGCGCCATGTAGCGCTTGTCGACGCCATCGCCGCGCAACTGTTCGTGCAGATGGCGCAACATGCTGCGCTTCTTGGCAATCATCAACAGCCCGGAGGTGTCCCGATCCAGACGATGGACCAGCTCCAGCTCCTTGGCGTCGGGACGCAGCTGACGGAAGGCTTCGATCACGCCGAAATTCAGGCCGCTGCCGCCGTGGACCGCGATGCCCGCGGGCTTGTTGACCACGATCAGCGCCTTGTCTTCGAAGACGATGGCGGCTTCCAGGCGTTGCAACAAACCTTGCGCCAGTGGCACCGGCTCATCGCGCTCGGGCACGCGAACCGGCGGCACGCGCACGACGTCGCCCGCCTGGAGCTTGTATTCAGGCTTGATCCGACCTTTGTTCACCCGCACTTCGCCTTTGCGCAAAATGCGATAGATCAAGGTCTTGGGCACGCCTTTGAGCCGGGCAAGCAGGAAGTTATCAATTCGTTGGCCGGCATATTCCGGCGAGACCTCAAGCAGTTGAACGCCTGGGGTCGAAGGGGCAGTAGTTGTCATGGCGGCGATGATAACAATTTTTTATGGAATTGAAGCACTTAATCATTGCTGCTATAGTCGCGAACGCCGCCAAAAGTGGCTGGACAGCGGACCAGCGGTCAAAAACCGGCCCTGACCAACGCAATTCACGAGGACGAGAGGCCGTCCTACGGGGCTTTTGCTACGTAACGGTAGAGTTCGCAGGTGTAACGAGCGCAGGTGACATGAGGCCTGAAATACGCCGCAAAGCAGAGTCTTGACTCGCCTTGCGCGCCACATTCACGGCCAGTTCACAAAGTGCAGTCGCCCGCAGACGACCCCGAGCGAGAGCTTCGGAAACAACGCCTAAATGAGCCATGATGCGTGACCTCCCCTTCCGGAGCTCACGGTAAATGCCAACCCGCTGCGGATTCTGCGCGCGGCAGCACCCGAATTATCAGGGATACGTGTAGGGTGGAGATGTACAACCGTCGGACTGTGTAGCACTAGGCTTATATTTAGACGCTTCATCTCGTCCACAGGCGCCGGTTGATTCCTCCTCCTGACTGAGTGCTTGAGTACCAGCAAGCAGGACGCGTCCGTCGCGACTTCGCCATCATTGGGTCGAACTCGCTGGACACTGGAATGGCCCCGCCATCGCCAGGACGCACCTGACACCGACCGTGAGAAGTCGTGTGTGCCGAACGCCGTTTCCGGCAGCCCGGAAACCGACGGTACTACATGAAAAGAATGCTGATTAACGCAACTCAACCCGAAGAGTTGCGTGTTGCACTGGTAGACGGCCAGCGCCTCTACGACCTGGATATCGAATCCGGTGCACGCGAGCAGAAGAAGGCCAACATCTATAAAGGCCGGATTACTCGCATCGAACCAAGCCTTGAGGCTGCCTTTGTCGATTTCGGCTCCGAGCGCCACGGCTTCCTGCCCCTCAAAGAAATCTCCCGCGAATACTTCAAGAAGGCCCCCGAAGGCCGCGTCAACATCAAGGACGTCCTGAGCGAAGGCCAGGAAGTCATCGTCCAGGTCGAAAAAGAAGAACGTGGCAACAAGGGCGCCGCCCTGACCACTTTCATCAGCCTCGCCGGCCGCTACCTGGTCCTGATGCCGAACAACCCACGTGCCGGCGGTATCTCCCGCCGTATCGAAGGCGAAGAGCGCAACGAACTGCGCGAAGCCCTGAACGGCCTGGTCGCACCCGCCGACATGGGCCTGATCGTACGCACTGCCGGCCTGGGCCGCAGCAGCGAAGAAATGCAGTGGGACCTCGACTACCTGCTGCAACTCTGGACCGCGATCAAGGAAGCCTCGCTGGATCGTTCCGCACCTTTCCTGATCTACCAGGAAAGCAACGTGATCATCCGCGCCATCCGCGACTACCTGCGCCAGGACATCGGCGAAGTGCTGATCGACAGCGTCGAAGCCCAGGACGAAGCCCTGACCTTCATTCGCCAGGTGATGCCGCAGTACGCCAGCAAGATCAAGCTCTACGAAGACAGCGTTCCGCTGTTCAACCGTTTCCAGATCGAAAGCCAGATCGAGACCGCCTTCCAGCGCGTCGTCGAACTGCCGTCGGGCGGCTCCATCGTCATCGACCCGACCGAAGCCCTGGTGTCGATCGACATCAACTCGGCGCGCGCCACCAAAGGCAGCGACATCGAAGAAACCGCCCTGCAGACCAACCTTGAAGCCGCCGAAGAAATCGCCCGCCAGTTGCGCCTGCGCGACATCGGCGGCCTGATCGTCATCGACTTCATCGACATGACCCCGGCCAAGAACCAGCGCGCCGTGGAAGAAAAGGTCCGTGAGTGCCTGGAAGCCGACCGTGCCCGCGTACAGGTCGGTCGTATCTCGCGCTTCGGCCTGCTGGAAATGTCCCGTCAGCGCCTGCGTCCATCCCTGGGCGAAAGCAGCGGCATCGTTTGCCCGCGCTGCAACGGCACCGGCATCATCCGTGACGTCGAGTCGTTGTCCCTGGCGATCCTGCGCCTGATCGAAGAAGAAGCCCTGAAGGACCGCACCGCTGAAGTTCGTGCCCAGGTGCCGATCCCGGTGGCCGCGTTCCTGCTCAACGAAAAACGCAACTCGATCACCAAGATCGAACTGCGCACCCGCGCCCGCATCGTGATCCTGCCGAACGACCACCTCGAGACGCCGCACTTCGAAGTGCAGCGCCTGCGTGATGACAGCCCCGAGGCCCACACCAACCAGTCCAGCTACGAAATCGCCGCGGCCGCCGCCGAAGTCGAAGACGTCCAGCCAGCTGCCGCCACCCGCACCCTGGTTCGCCAGGAAGCAGCGGTCAAGACCGCGCCGGCCCGTGCCAACGCTCCGGTCCCGACCGAAGCCGCCGCACCGGTTGCCGCCCCGGCCGCAGCCCCGGAACCTAGCCTGTTCAAAGGCCTGGTGAAGTCCCTGGTCAGCCTGTTCGCCACCAAGGAAGAGCCTGCCGCCCCCGCCGTTGTCGCCAAGCCTGCCGCTACCGAGCGTCCAGCCCGCAACGAAGAACGCCGCAATGGTCGCCAGCAGACCCGCAACCGCAACGGTCGTCGCGACGAAGAGCGCAAGCCGCGCGAAGAACGTGCCCCGCGTGAAGAGCGCGCACCCCGTGAGCCGCGTGAAGAGCGTCAACCACGCGAAGCCCGTGAGGAAGTTCCAGCGGTAGCCCGCGAAGAACGCGCACCGCGTCCGCCTCGCGAAGAGCGCCAGCCACGCGCACCACGTGAAGATCGCAAGCCGCGTGGCGAGCGTGAAGAACGTGTTCGCGAATTGCGCGAGCCTCTGGACGCCGCACCGGCTGTTGCTGCGACTCCTGCGACTCCGGCTGCAGAACGTCCGGCTCGCCAGCCTCGCGAAGAGCGTGCACCGCGTCCGCCGCGTGAAGAGCGTCAGCCGCGCGCCGAGCAGGCAGCCGCCGAAGCCAGCGAAGAGGAAGTACTGAACACCGAGGAGCAGTTGCAGGAAGACGGTCAGGACAGCGCCGAGGGCGATCGTCCACGTCGTCGCTCCCGCGGCCAGCGTCGTCGCAGCAACCGTCGCGAGCGTCAACGCGATGCCAACGGCAACGTGATCGAAGGCTCGGAAGAGTCCGAAGCCGGCGAGAACGCCGAAGCGCCTAGCGCTGCCGACCTGGCCGCCGGCCTGGCCGTCACCGCGGCAGTTGCCAGCAGCGCGATCAGCGCCCCAGCCGAGGCCCAGGCACACGAGCAGGCCGAACGGGCCACCGCTGCGGTGGAAGAGGCAGCGGTCGAAGCGCCAGTTGTCGAAGCGATCACTCCGGTAGAAATCACTGCTTCGCCAGAAGTGGAACTCGCACCGGTTCGTGAAGCCGAGCCGCAAGCCGAAGCCGCCGCCGAGCCTGCCCCGGTCGTCGAGCAGCCGGTGGTAGCCGCTGAACCTGCCGTCGAAATGCCTGCCGAGGAAACCGCACCAGAGCCAGTACGCGAAGAGCAGACCGCTTTCAACTGGAATGCCGAGCCAGCCGCACCAGCGCCGGTTGCTGAACCGGAGCCGGTAGTAGTCGTCGAACCGCAAGTGGTCGAGCCTGCGCCAATGGTCGAGGCGCCAGTGGTTGCCGAAGCAGTGGTTGCCGAAGCAGTGGTTGCCGAAGCCCCTGCCCCGGTTGAAGCGCCTGCACCGGTCAGTGCCCTGACCCCTAACGGCCGCGCCCCGAACGATCCACGCGAAGTGCGTCGTCGCAAGCGTGAGGCCGAGCGTCTGCAGAAGGAAGCTGAACTGGCTGCCGCCGCTCAAGCGCCTGCCGCCGAACCGGCTCCGGTCGTGGAAGAAGTCGCCGAGGCAGCCCCTGCCCCGGTAGCTGAAGCCCCGACTGAATCGGCCCCGGTGATCGACGAACCTCAGCACGGTGCTGAAGAAGAAGTCGCTCCGCGTCACACTGAAGCCCTGGAAAAAGAGCACGAGCCTAAACCTCACGCCTGATTCCACCGCCCAGTAAAAAGCCCCGCCTGGTGATGCCAGGCGGGGCTTTTTTATGCCTTCGATTTGCAGGTGCCTATGAGAGCCTGGCACGAGATTTATATCCGCTGAAAAACCATGTGGGAGCGAGCTTGCTCGCGAAGGCGGTGGATCAGCTTGCATCACTGTTGAATATCAGACCGCTTTCGCGAGCAAGCTCGCTCCCACAGGGGAATTGCAACCACCATAAATTTTACGATCCTTCAAAAAATCTATCTGAAGATCAATGCCTCCGGCACGTCAATGTCCCAAGTCACACCAGGATCGTCCACCGGCACCTCGGACACTTGCGCCCCGGCGAATAACACCTTCGCACCACGATCACCGGTCAAGGCCATCAACTGCGGGCCAAACCCACGGCCAAATCCCACCGGATGCCCATACTCCCCGGCAAAAACCGGCACGCTGATGCCATCCTCGCGAATCCCTGCCACCACCGTTTCGATGCTCGACGGCAGGATAAACGGCATGTCGCCCAGCACGATCAGCCACCCAGCCACCTCCGGACAGGCTCGGACGCCGGCGGCAATACTATCTCCCAGTCCCGGTGAATCCAGCTCGACAAAATCGCATCCATAGGCCTGGGCCATGCGAATGGCCTGCGGACGGTCATTGCGGGTGACCAGCACGCGCTTGTCCAGGGAGGCCGGCAGATTGACCAGCACGTGCTCGATCACCGAGCGCACCGCGCCGTCACGGCCTGTGCAATCCGCCAGCAGCTTGTCCTTGTCGGCCCCGGCGACCTGCCGGAAACGGCGGCCCGAGCCCGCCGCGAGGATGATCACGCCAATGGACTCAGACATACCCTTCCCTCCTGGACTACAGCGGTTTCTTTTGACGCAATTCGACGCCATTCTTGATCGCGACGATTTCCGCCAGCAGCGACAAGGCAATTTCCGCCGGGGTGTGGCTGCCAATGTGCAAGCCGATGGGCCCGTGCAACCGCTCGATGGCCTGTGCTGACAAGCCTAGCTGAGCGAGGTTGTCCCGGCGCTTCTGACTGTTGACCCGTGAGCCGAGGGCGCCCACATAAAAAGCCTTGGAATCCAGGGCGGTGAGCAAGGCCATGTCGTCCAGGCGCGGGTCATGGGTCAGGGCAACGATCGCGGTGCGCTCATCGGTCTCGATGCTCAGCACCGCCTCGTCGGGCATGCCCGGAACAAAGCGGCCATGCTGCTCTTCCCAACCGTAGACGAATTCCTTGCGCGGGTCGCAGATCAACACCTCGAAATCCAGCAACCGGGCCATTTCAGCCACGTAACGCGACAGCTGTCCGGCGCCGATCAGCAACAGCCGCCAGCGCGGGCCATAAATCGCCCGCAGCGTTTTGCCATCGAACACCAACGCATCGCTTTTGCTCGCCGGTGTCAGCACCACAGCGCCGGTCGCGATAGTCAATTCCCGGGCAACTATCTCGTGGGCCTCGCACCGCGCCAGCAACTCGGCGACCCAGCCTGGATCGCCGACTCGCTCCTCTGTCAGGCGCAAGGTGCCGCCGCACGGCAAGCCGAAACGCGCCGCTTCCTCGCGTGTGACACCGTAGGTGATGAGCTGCACGGGCGGGCCATCCGCCGGAATCCGGCCGTCGTGCAGCCGGGCGATCAGGTCATCCTCGACACAACCGCCCGATACCGAACCGATCACTACGCCGTCTTCGCGCAGGGCCAGCATGGCCCCCGGAGGTCTCGGCGCGGTGCCCCAAGTCTGGACCACGGTGAACAGCACCACCCGCTGCCCGGCGCGACGCCATTCCAGCACGCTGCGCAGCACGTTCAGATCAACGCTGTCCATCAGGCTTTGGCCTGCTGCCAGCCTTGCAACTGGTAACGCACAGGCAGATCACGGATGCGCTTGCCGGTGGCGGCGAAGATTGCGTTGCACAATGCCGGCGCGATCGGCGGCACGCCCGGTTCACCAACGCCTCCCAGCGGTACTTCGCCCGGCGGAGTGACCAGGTGCACGGCTACTTCCTTGGGTGCCAGGGACATGCGCGCCACTTCGTACATGTGGAAATTGTCCTGCTGGACCTTGCCGTCCTTGAAGCTGATTTCCCCGACCATCGCGTTGCCCAGGCCCATCACGCAGGCGCCTTCGAACTGCGAGCGGATGCGCTCGGGATTGATCTGCGGCCCACAGTCCACGGCAATGTCCGCCTTGTGCACGATCACCGTGCCGTCATCCTTGACCTCGACTTCAATTGCCGCGGCCACGTAGGTGACGAAGCTGTAGTGCACCGCCAGCCCCAAGCCTCGGCCCTTGGGCAATTCACGGCCCCAGCCAGCGGCCTTCGCGGCAGTCTCCAGCACGGTGCGGATCCGCGCCGTATCGATGGGATAACGCTCGGGCGATTCGCCGTAGTTCCAGCTGTCATTCTGGCTGTTGGGGTTGATCTTGCGGTCCGGGCCGAGCAACTTCAGATGGTACTTGAGCGGATCCTGGCCGGCCTTGTGGGCCAGTTCGTCGATGAAGCTCTGGATCGCAAAACCATGGGGAATGTTCGACACCGAGCGATACCAGCCAACGCGGGTGTGGGCCACCGCCTCGGGGTTCTCCAGGCGCAGGTTGGGAATGGCATAGGCCATGTTGGTCACGCCCATGCCCACTTCGAAGGGCGCTTCGTGGGTCATGCCCGGCGCGAACAGCGCGGTGATGGTCGGAGCCACGGTGCGATGCAGCCAACCGGAGGGCAGCCCGTCCTTGTTCAGGCCGGCCTTCAGGTATTCGGCCGATACGGTATGGAAATACGAGTGATGAATGTCGTCCTCGCGGGTCCATTGCACCCGAACCGCCTGGCCGGGGAATTCCTTGGCGAGCACAGCCGCCTCGACGACGAAATCGGGTTTGGACTTGCGTCCGAAACCGCCGCCCAGCAATGTGATGTTTATCGTGACCTTCTCGAAAGGGATGCCCAGGCGTTCGGCGACACGCTCGCGGGTGACCTGGGGTGCCTGGCTCGGTGCCCAGGCTTCGCATTGCCCGTCCTTGAAGCGGGCGACCGCGACCATCGGCTCCATCGGTGACTGGGACAGGTGCGGCAGGTAGTAGGCAGCCTCCAACGTCGAATCGGCCTTGGCCAATGCGTCGTCAAGGTCGCCAGTGCTATGCAGGACTTTGCCTGGTTTCAGAGCAGCCGCTTGCAGTTCCTTGCGGTAGGCGATGGAGTCATAGCCGGCGTTCGGGCCATCGTCCCATTCGATTTTCAACGCTTCGCGGCCCTTGATCGCCGCCCAGGTGTTTTTCGCTACCACCGCCACGCCGCCCAGCGGCTGGAATTCGGAGGGCAAAGGGCGTCCTTCGATCTGCACCACCTTGATCACGCCCGGCACCTTCAACGCCGCGCTGCTGTCCACGCTCCTGACCTTGCCACCATAGACCCGTGGGCGGGCCACGACGGCGTAGAGCATGCCGTCGAAATGCACGTCGGCACCGAACACCGCTCGGCCGTTGACGATGTCCGCGCCGTCGATGGCACGGCTCGCTTCCTTGCCAATGTAACGAAACTCCGACGGCTGCTTGAGGCGCAGGCTGTCGCGGGCCGGAACCGGCAAGGCCGCCGCGGCGGCGGCCAACTCGCCATAACCCAGTTCGCGCCCCGAAGGCTGATGCACCACTTTATGCAGTTGCGCACGGCATTCGCCCACCGGCACTTTCCACTGGGCAGCGGCGGCCAATTCAAGCATGGTCCGGGCGGCGGCACCGCAACGGCGCATCGGCTCGTACCAGTGACGCATGCTGCGCGAGCCGTCGGTGTCCTGGTTGCCGAAGCGCGCCTCGTCGGCTGGCGCCTGCCTGACCTTGACGAGCGCCCAGTCGGCGTCGAGTTCGTCGGCCACCACCATGCTCAGGCTGGTGCGCACGCCCTGGCCCATTTCCGAACGGTTGCAGATCACCGTGACGCTGCCGTCAGCGGCAATGCTTACGTAGACCTTGGGGTCGTCGACTGCACCATGGGGCATGCCCTCGGCGCCGAACTTCTTCTCTTCGGCAAAGGCCTCCGGCAGCCCCCAGCTGGCGGCCAGCACCAGCACACCCGTGGCGCTGGCGCCCTTGAGGAAACCCCGACGACTGAGGTTGCTCAGCACAAAATCATTCGGCAAGCGGCTCATGCCTTGGCCTCCTTCAGGTGAGTGGAGGCCTGACGGATCGCGGTCTTGATCCGGTTGTAGGTGCCGCAGCGGCAGAGGTTGCCGACCATGGCCTCTTCGATCTGTTCATCCGTCGGGTTGGGGTTGGTCTTGAGCAATGCCGTGGCGGACATGATCTGCCCGCCCTGGCAAAAACCACACTGGGCCACGGCGGTGTCCAGCCAGGCCTTCTGTACAACCTGGCCGACCGGGTCGACGTGAAGCGCATCAATCGTGCTGACGTTCTGGCCTTTCACCGAGCCGATCGGCGTGATGCAACTGCGCGCCGGGGCGCCATCGATGTGGATCGTGCACGCGCCGCACAGGCCCATGCCGCAGCCGAACTTGGTGCCGTTGTAGCCGGCCACGTCGCGGATCGCCCACAGCAGCGGCATGTCCTCGGTGACATCCAGTTGATGATCTGTTCCATTGAGTTTCAGGGTAATCATGGGCACGCCCGCATTCGTTTCGAGTTATGGGGTCGAGCAATCTGCCGTTGGGTGATCGGTTCGGTGTCGCAGACTGGCTCAGGCTGATCCGGCTCTCTTGTGCAAACGTCAACAGCGTCTGCACCGGGCCTTGGGGATGCGTATGCTCGCATCGTCAGCCAATTAAATTAACCCAGGAACAAGCAAAACGCCCTGCACAATCCTGCACGAATGAGCGTGTGCAGGTCATGCAGGGCGTTTTTTTGTTCACGCAGGGCCATGCGCGCGTCAGTACCGATTCGGCTCCATCTCCAGATCGACCTGGAAACGTTCGGCAATGTCCTTCTGGATCCGTTGAGCCAGGTCCAGCAATTGCAGGCCGGTGGCATTGCCATAGTTGACCAGCACCAGTGCCTGCAACTTATGGACGCCGGCGTCGCCCTCGCGAAAGCCCTTCCAGCCAGCGCGTTCGATCAGCCAGCCGGCAGCGATTTTCATCTGCCCCCCAGGCTGTGGATAAGCCACCAGGTCAGGGTATTGCAGCTTGAGGTGGGCCACGTGGGTGGCGTGCACCAACGGGTTCTTGAAGAAGCTGCCGGCGTTGCCGAGTACGGCGGGGTCCGGAAGTTTTTCGCTGCGGATGCTGCAAATCGCCCGACTGACATCCGAAGGCGTTGCCTGAGCGATGCCTTGCTCGCTCAGGCGCTGGCGGACCGGGCCGTATTCCAGGTGCAGATGCGCGACACGACTGAGGGCAAAACGTACCCGCAGGATCAGCCAGCGCCCCGCCTGCTGCTTGAACAGGCTGTCGCGGTAGGCGAAGGCGCACTCTTCAAGGGTGAAGTCGCGCAACTCGCCGGTGTGGCGATCCAGCGCGGTAAGGCCGGCGAAGACATCCTTTATCTCCACGCCGTAGGCACCGATATTCTGCATCGGTGCCGCCCCTACCGTACCGGGAATCAGGCTGAGGTTCTCCAGCCCCGACCAACCTTGCGCCAGCGTGTGCTGGACAAAAGGATGCCAGGGCTCCCCGGCCTCGGCCTCGATCACCAGACGTTCGCCGTCGTCGCTGAGCAGGCGGATCCCCCGGCTGGCCATGCGCAACACCAGCGCGTCGATGTCATCGGTCAACAGCAGGTTGCTGCCGCCGCCGATCACCAGCAACGGCAGATCATGCCCGGCGGCATAGGCCAGCGCCTCGCGGACATCGGCATCGCTGTGGGCCTCGGCGAACAACCGTGCGGCGACGTCCACGCCAAAGCTGTTGAACGGCTTGAGGCTGACACCGGCCTGGACATGCAAGGTCATAACCGCCCCTTCACTTCGATGACCAGGCGATCCGTGGCCTGTTCGATCAGGTCGAGCACCTGCTCGAAACCCTGTTCGCCGTCGTAGTACGGATCAGGGACATCATCGAGCTCAGCCTCGTAGCGACGCAGGAACAGATCGAGCTCGGCCTTGCCACTGGCCGGTTGCAGTGCCTTGAGGTTGCGCAGGTTGTTGCTGTCCATCGCCAGGATCAGGTCATAGGCGGCGAAATCGGCGCGGGTGACTTGCCGGGCCCGCTGGGCCGACAGATCGTAGCCACGTCGCAGGGCCGCGGCCATGCTGCGTTTATCAGGGGCCTTGCCGACGTGCCAGTCACCGGTCCCGGCAGAGGCGACTTCGACTTGCCCCTCCAGCCCGGCCTCGCGCAGCTTATGGCGCAGGATGCCTTCGGCGGTGGGCGACCGGCAAATGTTGCCAAGGCAGACGAACAGAACCCGCATCAAGCCTCCAGCAGGCGACGAACGCGCTCGAGGTCTTCGGGAGTGTCTACACCGGTCGGCGGCGCGATCAGCGCATCGGCGACATGGATCCGCACGCCATGCCACAACGCCCGAAGCTGCTCGAGGGCTTCGGTGTTTTCCAGCCAGCACGGGCCCCAAGCGACGAAGTCCTGAAGGAAACCGGCGCGGTAGGCATAGATACCGATATGGCGACGGTACGGCACGCCTTCGGGCAACACGTCGCGGTCCTGAGCGAATGCCTCTCGGGCCCAAGGCAAAGTGGCACGACTGAACGTCAGCGCCAGGCCATCGAGGTCGCTGACCACCTTGACCACGTTGGGATTGAACAGCGTCTGCACGTCCTCGATCGGCTCGGCCAGGGTGGCCATGCGCGCCTCTGGGTGCGCCGCCAGGTTCGCCGCAACCTGATCAATCACGCTCGGCGGGATCAGCGGCTCGTCGCCCTGCACGTTGACGACGATTGCGTCGGGCGCCAGACCGAGTTTCCCAGCCACTTCCGCCAGGCGGTCAGTACCGGAGCTGTGGTCCTCGCGGGTCATCACCACTTCGGCGCCAAAGCCCTGGCAGGCCTCCACGATGCGCGCATCGTCCGTTGCCACCACCACACGCTGGGCGCTGCTCTTGCAAGCCTGCTCCCAGACATGCTGGATCATCGGCTTGCCGGCGATCAGCAGCAACGGTTTACCGGGCAAGCGCGTGGAGGCAAAGCGCGACGGAATGACAACGGTAAAAGCTGTACTCATTTATCCAGGCGCTCGTCAGTGGTCAGGGTACGGGCTTCGCTTTCGAGCATCACCGGGATGCCGTCGCGAATCGGATAGGCCAGGCCGGCGCCCTTGCTGATCAGCTCGGTCTTGTCGGCACTGAGCTTGAGCGGGCCTTTGCAGACCGGGCAAGCCAGGATGTCGAGCAGTTTGGTGTCCATGAAATTCCCCTGGGTATAACGTTTTAAGGCAAGAGCCGATCCGGCAACAGGCGCATCAGCTGCGTATCGAACCAGGCCGCGAAGGCTGGCGAAGGCGCGGCGTCAACCGCCAGGTACCACCAGTCGGGCGCGGCGAAGGCACGGCATTTGACCGCGTCCTTTTCTGTCATGACCACTGGCAATGACGGTTCGAAATCGAAGGCCTGGGCACTGTATTCGGCATGATCGGCAAACCCGTGCGGTACAGGCCGCCAGTGTAGCGTTTCGAGGGTATTGAAGAAACGCTGGGGGTTGCCGATACCGGCCACGGCATGCAGGGCCTGGCCGGGAGGAAAATGGTCGAGGGGGCGCCGTTCGCCACTGGCCAGGTTGATCAGCGCGGTGGGCCGCAACTCGAACGCGAAGCCGTCCTCGCGATCAGCGCTGGCGCCGTTGAACAGCACGGCGTCGACCGAGCGCAGGCGCTCCACCGGCTCGCGCAACGGGCCGGCCGGCAGGCAACGGCGGTTGCCCAGGCCACGGGCGCTGTCGATCAATACCAGTTCGAGGTCACGGGCCAGGCGGTAATGCTGCATACCGTCGTCGGACAGAATCAGGTCCAGTGGCTCGGCGTCCAGCAGTGCCCGGACAGCGCGGCTGCGATCAGGATCGATCATCAACGGCACGCCGCTGCGCTGGACGATGAGCAGCGGTTCGTCGCCCGCGACGTCGGCGCCCTGCTCGGCCTCGACTCGCCATGGCAATTGCGGCGGCCTGGCGCCGTAACCCCGGCTGACCACGCCGACCCGCAGGCCACTGCGCTGGCAATGCTCGATCATCCAGAGGATCAACGGCGTCTTGCCGGTGCCGCCAACGGTGATGTTACCCACCACAATCAGCGGCACCGGCGGCTGGTAGATCTCGCCCTCGCCCGCCAGGAAGCGCTCGCGCTTGCCGGTCACTACGCGTCGGTACAGCCATTCAAGCGGGCGCAGCAGCACCAGGGCGGGATGCCCCTTGTACCACGCGGCAAGCAATCGATCGGACATGGCCATCAAGGTGCCGGCGCCGCCTCGATCGTGGTCATGCGCAGGTGGCTGAAGCCGAGCTTGCCAGCCGCGTCCATGGCGGTGATGACCGATTGGTGAGGCGTCTTGCCGTCGGCGCTGATGGCCAGCGGCAGGTTGGTATCACCGCCGGACTCCCTCTGCAGGGCCTCGATCAGGCTCGCCAGGTCGCTCTTGGGCAGCAACTGGTTGTTCACCGAGAACGCGCCCTCGGCGCTGATGGTGACTTCCAGGTTTTTCAACTGCTGGTCCTCGGCCGGCGAACCACTCACCGCTTGCGGCAGCTCAACCTTCAACTGGGTTTCCCGGGTGAAGGTGGTGGTCACGACGAAAAACAGCAGCAGGATGAACACCACGTCGATCAGCGACGCCAGGTTGATCTCGATATTTTCCCGTGGTTTGCGGCGGAATTTCACTTCTTGCCCCCGGCCAGGTCCACGTCACGGTCGCCCTGCACCACCTCGACCAGCTTGATGGCTTCCTGCTCCATGCCCACCACCAGCTCGTCGACGCGGCGCTGCAGGAAGCGATGGAAGAACACGGCCGGGATACCCACCATCAGGCCCGCGGCGGTGGTGATCAGTGCCTTGGAAATACCGCCCGCCAGCACGGCGGCATTGGTCGTCATGCCGGAACCGGTGAACGCGCTGAAAATGTCGATCATGCCGAGGACCGTGCCCAACAGGCCCAGCAATGGCGACATGGCCGCGATGGTCCCAAGGGCATTGATGTAGCGCTCCAGGTCATGAATGACGCGCGCGGCGGCCTCCTCGATGCACTCCTTCATGATCTCGCGACCATGCTTGGAATTCGCCAGGCCTGCCGCGAGGATCTCCCCCAGCGGCGAGCTGGCTCGCAGCTCCTTGAGCTTGTCCTTGTTCAGCTGCTTGTCCTTGATCCAGACCCAGACCTGCCCGAGCAGATGCTCCGGGGTCACGCGGCTGGCCCGCAGGGTCCACAGGCGTTCGGCAACGATACCCAGTGCCGCGATGGAACTCAGAATGATCGGCAACATCATCCAGCCGCCGGATTTGACCAATTCCCACACAGTGACAGCCCCCTCGAAAAAGTGCGCCACTTTATCATACAGACTCGCTGTGCAGGCCCGCCCTGCCGACAACACGGCAAGAACGCTGCGCCAGATCAATGCTCCGACGCTGGCCCGGCAGGCGGCGGATCACGCCAGTAACGGCGAATGCCCGCCTGGCCAAGCGCAGGTGTAAAGGCGCCGAGTTGCAGACGAATGGCACCTTGTTCGGCACTGTCGTAGATAACCATGCCCAAGCGTCGATAACGCTCCATCACCCACGGAGGGGATGGCCGAACGCATTGTTGCGCCCCCGGGAAATCAATACCGAATGGGGCTCGAGGCGCGCCAGCAGCGCCATCGACGATGAGCTGCGGCTGCCATGGTGCGGCGCTGCCAGCCACTGGGTCGGCATCGCCAAGGGACTGTCGAGCAAGGCCCGTTCGGCATGGGTATCGATATCGCCGGTCAGCAGCAACCGCTCGCCACCGGCCTCGACCAGCAAGACACAGGATTTCTGGTTGCTCTCGACAGCCGATGGCCAGCGCCACAGTTCGAACCTGACCCCGTCCCATTCCCAGCGTTCGCCGCTATCGCACGCCCCTGCCTGCAGATCGACGGGCAGCGCCTCGGGATCGCCGCTGACCACCCGACGGGTCGGCAATCCGTTGCGTACGGCTTGTGCACCGCCGGCGTGATCGGCATCGGCGTGACTGAGCAGCAGCATGTCCAAGGTACGCACACCGAGCCTGTGCAAGGTCGGCACCACCACGCGCTCGCCCGCATCGGCGTCGCCAAATCGCGGCCCTGCGTCATAAAGCAAGACGTGCCGCTGGGTGCGCACGAGGATCGCCAGCCCCTGGCCGACGTCCAGTTGCCAGATTTCGGCTTGCCCGTGGGGTACTTCTTCCCGTGGGGGGAAAACCATCAGCATCAGCATCGGCCAACCCAGGATCCGCAGCGGTACGCCCTTGGGCAGCAACAGCAGCGCAGTGCCGAGCGCCGCCACGCACCAGGCCCACAGCGGCACCGCGGGAGGCACCCAGGCTGGCATCTGCCCGGCTGCCAGCGCGAGCGCCTTGAACAGCAGATCGAGCAAGCCGCCGGCAATCCAGAGGAGGCTCTCGCCTATGTAAGGTATCGGTAGCAACGCGGTGCCAAGCAAGGCCGAAGGCAACACCAGCAGACTGACCCAGGGCACCGCCAGCAGATTGGCCAACGGACCGCTGAGGCTGACCGGCAGCCCGAGGATCAAGAGTAGCGGGCACGACCCGAGAGCAATCAACCACTGGGCGCGGGTCCAGGTCTGCCACCAACGCCAGGGGCCCAGGCGACCGCCGAAGGTAAACATCAGAACGGCCACCGCGGCGAACGACAACCAGAACCCCGGCCGCAGGCTCGCCAGCGGATTGAGCAGCAGCACTGCCAGGAGCGCCAACAGCCAGGCTTTCCAAGGATCGGCCTGGCGAAAGCGCAAGCGCCACAGCAGCACCAGTCCGATCATCACACAGGCCCGCCGCACCGGCACTTCGAAACCGGCGAGCAGGCCGTAACCCAGCGCCGCGGTGAACGCCAGCACGCACGCCCAAGGCAGCCATGGCAACCACGCCGGCCAGACACCATGACGCGCCGCGCCGGCGACCAGCAGGTATACGAGGCCGGCGAACAGGCCGATGTGCTGCCCGGAAATGACCAGCAGATGGATCGTGCCGGTGTCTTGCAGCACCTGCCAATCTTCGCGACTCAACCCGGAGCCATCGCCAAGGACCAATGCCATCAGCGCCCCGGAACGCCCTTGGGCATCGACTTTCGCCAATGCCTGGCGCACCCCGTCGCGCCAGGCGCCCTGGGCCGGTTGCAGGCGTCGCCCTTGCTTGACGCTGCCGGTCGCGCCAATGCCGCGGCTCAACAGCCACGCCTCATAGTCGAAGCCATGGGGATTGAGCAGCCCCGCGGGTCGCTTGAGCTTTACCGCCAGGCGCCATTTCTCACCGCTGCTGACCGGCGGCCCGCCATACCAGGCCAGGCGCATCGAGGTTGGCAAGCGCGTGCGCCTCGACTGGATATCGGCCAACTCGAAACGCACCGTTCCATCGCCGTGTTGCGGCAAACCGACGACCCGCCCTTCGACCCAGCGCGTCTCGCCGTCCAGTGCGAAGGGCAACCGTCCGTCCAGTGCATGGTGTGCGGCGAGGCTCGCCCAGACCAGCCCGAAGAGGAAGCAACCCGCCGGGTACAGGCGAAACGGCAGTACCATCAACGCCAGCGTCGCCATGGCTGCGATCAGCCATGGCGACGGCAGTACCGGTAGAAAAACCGGGGCCAGCAGCCCCAGTGCAAGCGCGACCATTGCCGTGCGCATAAGCCCATCCTTGAGAGTCCCTCTCCAGGCTTAGCCGGTGCGGGGCACCGTGGGCGTTAACAATTGTCACAAAGTCTGAATCTCCCGGTTGTAGAATCCGGACATACTTGCGGCCTTACTGCTTTGACCCGACCGAGAAGCCTTATGCCCCGGCGATTATTCAAACGTTACATGCCTGACCCCGCGAGCATTCGGGAACATAAATCCTTACGCTTTCTCGGCACCCTGCTGCACGATCCCAACCTCTGGCACCTCAATCGTCATTCGGTGGCGCGGGCGATGGCCGTTGGCCTGTTCGCCGCTTTTCTGCCGATACCGCTGCAAATGCTCCTGGCCGCCGCGCTGGCCGTCACGGTTCGCGGCAACATCCCGATCGCGGTAAGCCTGGTCTGGCTGACCAACCCCATCACCATGCCCGCGGTATTCTTCTGCACCTATCAGACCGGCGCCTGGCTGATGGACGTTCCAGCCCGGACGCTGCCGGACGAATTGACCTGGGAGTGGATCACCAACCAGCTGTCAACGTTGTGGCAGCCATTTTTGCTGGGGTCGGTGGTCACTGGGTTGGTGCTTGGAGTCTTGGCTTATTTCGTCACCATGGCGTATTGGCGATGGTGGGTTGCCAGGCAGTGGCGGCGACGCAAGCGCAGTCGGATGAGAGAAAAACTGGACTGACCGCGTTTCCCCTCCAGACACGACATTCAGGGGTAATCCGAAGTCCTTGTGGGAGCGAGCCTGCTCGCGAAGAGGCCATCACATCCAACATCTGCATCGGATGATGTTCAGTCTTCGCGAGCAGGCTCGCTCCCACAGGTACGACACTTCAGACACGGACAGTGTCAGGTACGCATCCCTCGCCCACTCACCAGCAACCGCGCACAGCTCACATAAAGCACCACGGTCGCCACCAGCATGAAGGTAATTGCAATACTGATGCGAATGTCCGAAACGCCAAGGATCCCGTAGCGGAAAGCATTGACCATATGCAGCACCGGGTTGGCCAGCGATACGGTCTGCCAGAACGGTGGCAGCAGGGAAATCGAGTAGAACACCCCGCCCAGATACGTCAGCGGCGTGAGCACGAACGTCGGGATGATGGAGATGTCATCGAAGTTTCGCGCGAACACCGCGTTGATGAAGCCCAACAGCGAAAAGATCGTCGCCGTCAGGACCACCACCAGGATCGTCACCCCCAGGTGATGCACCTGCAGATTGGTGAAGAACAGCGACAGCAGCGTCACGATCAGGCCGACCGCCAGCCCGCGCAGCACGCCGCCCAGGGTGAAGCCGATCAGGATCGTATGGGGTGAAACCGGCGAAACCATCAGCTCTTCGATGGAGCGCTGGAACTTGCTGCCGAAGAAACTCGATACCACGTTGCCGTAGGAGTTGGTGATCACCGACATCATGATCAGCCCCGGCACAATGTAGTCCATGTACGTGAAACCGCCCATGTCGCCGATCTGCCGGCCGATCAGGTTACCGAAAATCACGAAGTACAGGACCATGGTGATCGCCGGGGGCAGCAGGGTCTGCGGCCAGATCCGCATGAAGCGCCGGACTTCACGATAGACAATGGTATTGAGGGCGATGAGGTTGGGGCGCAGTTCCGAACTCATACTCATACCGCCACCTTCGCCAGGTTTTTTTCCACCAGGGACACGAACAACTCCTCAAGGCGATTGGTCTTGTTGCGCAGGCTCAGCACTTCGATGTTTTGCACGGCCAGCTGGGTGAACAGCCCGGTGATACCGGCGGACTTGTCAACCTGGACCTCCAGGGTATGGCCGTCGAGCAGGCGAGCCGGATAACCCACCAGCTGCGGCGCGGCGCTCAGGTCATGCTTGAGATCCAGCAGGAAGGTTTCCACATGCAGCTGGCTCAGCAACTGCCGCATGCTGGTGTTCTCGACGATGGTGCCGTGGTCGATGATGCCGATGTTGCGGCACAGCTGCTCGGCCTCTTCCAGGTAGTGCGTGGTGAGGATGATGGTGATGCCTTTCTGGTTCAGCTCGGTGAGGAAGGTCCACATCGAACGACGCAGCTCGATGTCCACGCCGGCGGTGGGTTCGTCGAGGATCAGCAGGCGCGGTTCATGCACCAGCGCACGGGCAATCATCAGGCGTCGCTTCATGCCGCCGGACAACGAACGGGACGGCACATCGCGCTTATCCCACAAGCCGAGCTGGGTCAGATACTGCTCGGCGCGCTCGTTGGCGATCTTCGGCGGGATGCCGTAGTAGCCGGCCTGGGTCACGACGATGTCGAAGGTCTTTTCGAACTGGTTGAAGTTGAATTCCTGGGGCACCACGCCAATGCAGCGCTTGAGCGCGGCGGGCTCGCGGTCCAGGTCATGGCCGAAGACGTTCACCGTCCCGCCGGATTTGTTCACCAGCGTGGAAAGAATGCCGATGGTGGTGGATTTGCCGGCACCGTTGGGGCCCAGCAAGGCAAAAAAATCACCTTCGGCGACATCCAGATCGATACCACTCAGGGCCTGGAAACCGTTGCCGTAGGTTTTGGTTAGCTGCCGTATGGACAGAGCGGAACTCATATCGGATTACGCACCAAGAAGGGGAGGAAGAAGAATAGATAAGGGCCGGCGGCGAGCAATACAACCACGGCGCATGAAGGCAATGGTGCGTGGCGTCGCCGCACAAGTACAGTGAAGTGTGTCGATAGTAAGTATTAAGTCAACGCGGTCATGACGGCCTTGCGATAAGCCGGACGCTGCTGGAGCCGCGCGTACCAGGCCTCCAGCCGAGGCAATGCGGCGCGCTCGATGGGCATCTCGAACCAGGCATAAATGAAACTGCCCAAGGGAATGTCGCCCATGCCGATTTCGTCACCGCAGAGGTAAGGCTGTTCGCCCAGGGCTTGCTCCACCATTGCCAGCAACTGGTCGCACTCCTTGATTGCCGCATTGATGGCCGGCCAGTCCTGCTGCTCGGCCGGGGTGCGCAGCACGCCCCAGAACACCGTGCGAAACGGAGCGGCAAAGCTGGACGTGGTCCAGTCCATCCATTTTTCAGCGCTGGCCCGGGCCTGTATGTCATCGGGATACCAGGCCGAGCCTGAGGCATGGCGAGCCGCCAGGTAACGCACGATGGTATTGGATTCCCAGAGCACGAAGCCGTCGTCTTCTATCATCGGAACCCGGCCGTTGGGATTTTTCGCGCGGTACTCGGGCGTATCCACCATGCCAAACGCGCCGCCCGCGTCGATGGCCTCATAGTTCAGCCCCAGCTCTTCGGCACACCACAGCGCCTTGCGCACGTTCGACGAATTCTTCCGACCCCAGATCTTCAGCATCACGGCTTCCTCAATGGATAAATGCCGCAGCAGCATACGCCGGATCAACCGCGACTCAAATCGCCCTGCATGTTGCCGAGCAATAACGGCGTTTCAGCCAAACAATGGCGTTTTCTCACCTGACCAACGAACGATTTCCTACCGGTGTTGCCAACCAGACTGGCGCAATGCATCCAAGGTTTCCCACGAAATCAATCACATCGCGCCGACCGCCGGTTTTACAGAGGACGTCTAAGCTCTGAGGGTCGGTCTTGCCCTGGTTCACGGAGGATTATTTATGCTGTTGTTGTGGATACTGGTTCTGGTCGTCGGGATAGCCTGGCTGGCACACCGCCGCACCGCCCCGCTGCCAGCGCTGGGCATCGTTGCGGTCTACCTGTTGGCGATGGGCATCTTCAGCCATGCGCCCGGGTGGCTGCTGCTTGTCCTATGGTTGGTACTTGCCGCCGTTGCAGCCCCGCTGTTGCTACCTGACCTGCGCCGTAGATATTTCAGCGCGCCGATGTTCGACTGGTTCCAGAAAACCTTGCCACCGATGTCCGAGACCGAGCGCGATGCCATTGATGCCGGCACGGTGTGGTGGGACGGGGAATTATTCAGCGGCCGGCCGGACTGGGACATGCTGCTGGCCTACCCAAAAGTGAAACTGACTGACGAAGAGCAGGCGTTTCTCGACGGTCCAACCGAAGAACTCTGCGCGATGGTCAGCGACTGGCAGATCGGCCAGGCCATGGACCTGCCGCCCGAAGCCTGGGCCCATATCAAGGAACATGGTTTCTTCGCCCTGATCATTCCGAAAGAATACGGCGGCAAGGGATTTTCCGCCTACGCCCATTCCCAGGTGGCGATGAAACTGGCGACCCGCAGTGGCGACCTTGCGTCCACCGTGATGGTCCCCAACTCCCTCGGCCCGGCGGAACTGCTGCTGCACTACGGCACCGATGAACAACGCAACCATTATCTGCCGCGACTGGCCCGGGGCGACGATATTCCCTGCTTCGCCCTGACCGGGCCGCTGGCTGGCTCCGATGCGGGGGCGATGCCCGACACAGGGATCATTTGCAAAGGCGAATGGCAAGGCCAGGAAACCATCGGCCTGCGCTTGAACTGGGAAAAACGCTACATCACCCTCGGCCCCGTCGCCACCCTCCTCGGCCTGGCCTTCAAAGCCTACGACCCGGAGCACCTGTTGGGTGAAGAAGAGGACCTGGGGATCAGCCTGGCGCTGATCCCCACGGATACGCCCGGGGTCAATATCGGTCGCCGTCACCTGCCTCTTGGCGCCGCCTTCATGAACGGACCGAACTGGGGCAAGGACGTGTTCATCCCGCTGGACTGCCTCATCGGCGGCCAGGCCATGCTCGGCAAGGGCTGGATGATGCTGATGAATTGCCTGTCGGTCGGGCGCTCGATTTCCCTGCCAGCGGTAGGGACCGGCGCGGCGAAGTTCACCAGCCTGGTCACCGGCCAGTACGCCCAGGTAAGGGAACAATTCAACGTGCCGTTGTCCGCCTTCGAGGGCATCCAGGAAGCCATGGCACGTATCGGCGGTAATGCCTGGCTGATGGACGCCGCACGCATGCTGACCGCCAACGCGGTGGACCTCGGCGAAAAACCCTCGGTACTCTCGGCCATCCTCAAGTACCACCTGACCGAGCGCGGCCGCGAGTGCATCAGCCACGCCATGGACGTGCACGGCGGCAAGGGCATCATCATGGGGCCGAACAATTACCTGGGCCGCAGCTGGCAAGGTGCGCCGATCTTCATCACAGTCGAAGGCGCGAATATCCTCTCGCGCAACCTGATGATCTTCGGCCAGGGGGCGATTCGCTGTCATCCGTTCGTATTGAAGGAAATGGCCCTGGCAACTCGAGAAGACAAAGACCAGGCATTGGTCGAATTCGACGGGTTGCTGCTCAAGCACATCGGTTTTGCCATCGGCAACGCCGCCAGCACTCTGGTCCTGAACCTCGGCCTGGGGCACTTCGACAACGTGCCGGGCAATGCCCTGAGCCAAGGGTATTTCCGTGCCCTCAACCGGCAGGCGGCGGCGTTCGCCTTGCTGGCGGACCTGAGCATGATGCTGCTGGGTGGCGAACTCAAACGTCGCGAACGCCTTTCGGCCCGCCTGGGCGATGTATTGAGCAACCTTTACCTGGCCTCGGCGGCGCTCAAGCGCTATCACGACCTTGACTCGCCAGACCATATGGCACCGCTGTTTCGCTGGGCCATGGAGGAAAGCCTGGGTCAATCGGAGCGGGCACTGGACGAACTGCTGGTCAACTTCCCGAATCGGCTGCTGGGCGGCCTCTTGCGAGTGGTGGTGTTTCCTTTCGGCCGCCGTCACAAGGGACCGAGCGACAGGCTGGACGCCGAGGTGGCCGCCGTTATCGGCCGCGCAAAGGGCGATCCGACTCTGGAAGAGCTGCTCCAAGGCTGTTATCGCCCGCAGTCGCAAGAGGACCCGGTGGGTGCGCTGCAACATGCCGCTGACCTGCTGGCCGCCGCCCAGCCGCTTCACAAAAAGCTCCATGGAGCGTTCAAGCAGGGCCAACTCAACCCTGCGCCCGGCGAATCTATCATCGATGCGGCCCTGGAGGCGGGTATCCTGCAAGCCGGTGAGGCGCAGACCCTGCACGCAGCCGAAGAGGCACGCCGCAAGGTCATCGATGTGGATGATTTCGACAAGGAGGAACTGACGCTCGCCGAGGCCAAGGTGCGGTGATGCTGGCAGCGATCTGATCGATAGCATGTAAAAGCGGGCGCAGGGGCTTTATACTCCTGCGCCCGTTTTGCTCTTGAGGACTTATCTCGTGTCCAACGTCGTTGCCGATCACCTCGTCTTGCTTGACCACTTGCGCAGCATCCTGGTCGCCGTGGGTGAGGCCGAACAGGTTCCCGAAGAAAGCCATGCGCTGTTCCTGGAGCGCTTTGACGAATTGCGCGCGCAACTGCCAGTCGACCCGATCGAAAGCCAGTACCTGGGTCAGGACCTGCTGTGCCAGGTGATCGTGCGTTATCCACAGATCGCCCACCTGGTACCTCGAGACCTGCTGTGGTATTTCGGCGGCGATTGCCTGCACTACATGCCCGACGAAGAGATCGCCCTGTACCAGGCCCTCGAGGAACGTCGTTTCGAAGCCGAGCAAAACGACGAGCCGTTCGACTGGAACCAGGAAAAACAATTGCTGGCCATGTCGGATCAGGACAGCAAGCACTGATTGCCCGCTATCACTCGAAGGCCAGCACGGTTTAACCCTGCGGGCCTTTTTTGTGGGAATGAAAGAACATCGGGAGACCCGAATCGCCCTGCCCCGCCAATTTCCTCCCCGGCGCAAGACAGCAAAAAGATATTTTATTGACACCTGTTTCTTAGTTTCTTTCCTTCCGTCAGATTTCAGGCGGAAACTTCATTTGCGACGTGGCGCTTTGCCATGGGTGAACTACCGTCACAACAGCAGGACTCGGGACGGCATGTCTGACCACGCCCGAGGCCACCCGATCAGGCGATCAGGTGAGATACAGAGGGGCAGCCCGGGCCTCTTAAGTGATCCGAGGCGACCGACCAGCCTGGGATGGCCTCTCTGACGAGGATCACTTCATGACCTATCGCACCGTGCCTACACTAAAACGCTTCATACATGGATTGTTCTGGATGAGCCTCGGCCTGGAAGCAGCCCACGCTGCTTCGGCCAACTGCTCGCAACTGGACAATCTGCCCGCGACCTTCGAGGTCGGCCAAGGGCTGCAGAATGAACTGCGTATCCTGGCCCCCGTGACGAAGCTGGCGGTGGGCGATCCGAAGATTGCCGACGTGCAACCCAGTGGCAGCGATGCCTTCATTCTCACCGGCCTGATGCCCGGTGCTACCAGTCTGATGGTCTGGACCGAGTGCTCGAAAATACCGCGCCAGAGCATGGTCTTCGTGACGGGCCGGGCCACCGCGGCGCTGACCAGCGCCGCGAGTGTGCCGTCGGAAGACCCGATGCTGCTCGCCCAGGTCCAGACCGACATCCGCTTCGTCGAGGTCAGCCGGACCAAGCTCAAGGAGGCCTCGACTTCGATTTTCGGTAGCCGTGGCAACTTCCTGTTCGGCTCGCCCAGAACGCTGCCCACGATCGGCGGCGTAGTCCGTCCTTCCCTGCCGGTCAACAACGACATGTTCAACCTGTCCTTCGCCACCGGGCAGACGCTGCTGATGATCAACGCGCTGGAGGGCAGCGGTTTTGCCTATACCCTGGCGCGGCCGAGCCTGGTGGCGCTCAGCGGGCAAAGCGCGAGCTTCCTGGCCGGTGGCGAAGTACCGATTCCGGTGCCGAGTGCCGGGAGCGACAACGTGTCCATCGAGTACAAGGAGTTCGGGATTCGCCTGACGCTCACGCCGACCGTCATCGGCAAGAATCGCATCGTGTTGAAGGTGGCGCCCGAAGTCAGTGAACTGGATTTCACCAACGCCGTGAACATTGCCGGCACGCTCGTCCCGGCGCTGACCGTGCGCCGCACCGATACCAGCATCGCCCTGGCCGACGGTGAAAGCTTTGTCATCAGCGGTCTGATCAGCACACGCAATGCGTCTCAGGTGAACAAATTTCCGGGCCTGGGCGACGTGCCGATTCTCGGTGCATTTTTCCGTGACAATTCGATCAATCGCGAAGAGCGCGAACTGCTGATGATCGTCACGCCGCACCTGGTTCAGCCCTTGGCCGCCAACGCTCAGTTGCCGACGCTACCGGGCGAGCAACTGCGCAATTATGACCCGAACTTCTATCGCATGTATTTCCTTGAAAACGGCGAGTTCGACAAGCGCAGCGGGCTTTCCCAATGAGCCGCCATCCGAAATCCGAGGCGTCACCCATCCAGCCGGTGACAAGGGGAAATTTAATGAAAACATTGACCGCAATAGCGGCGGCCCTGGTGTTGACCGGTTGCGCCAGCAACGGCACCGTGGCCTCGCACCCGGCCAGTTGCGCCAAGCCCGGATCCGATCAGGATCTGGCCCTCAACCTGGCCGATGACATGGCCAATGATGGGCGCTTGTATGCCAGCCTGGCGAACCTCGAAGGTTTACCCGAGGAGCTGGTCCAGGTTCGCCTGCGCAAGGCTCGGGTGCTGCGCCTGATGGGGCGCAACGAGGCCGAGCCGCTGTACAGGAGCCTGCTCGGGACTTGCCTGGCCGCCGACGGCGAACATGGCCTGGGGCAGTTGGCCGCCGCTCGAAATGATTACGCCAGCGCTACGGAACACCTTGAGCACGCCGCCAGGATGGCCCCCACCGAAGGCAAGATCCGCAACGACCTGGGGGTGGTCTATCTCAACCAACGCCGGATTCCCCAGGCCCGCTTCGAGTTCATGACAGCCATGGAACTTCAGCGATCAGACTCGCTGGCGGCACTTAACATGGTCACCCTGTTGATCTACCAGGACAACTGGAAGCAGGCCGCCGAGCTCGCGAACATGGCCAAGCTGAGCCCTCAGCAGATAGCTGATGCCCAGGCCCGCGCGGAAAAAATCAGGGGCTCGGCCAGTCATCCCCTGACGACACAAGCGAACCGCCTGAACGAGGTCGTCGAGGCCTCAACCGGCGCGGCCAAGTAGAGCATTCGAGGAGTCCGGACAATGAAAACCCAACAATTGATGATCGTTTGCGTGGCCTGCCTGTCTACCACCGCCTGGGCGATCGAGCCAGGTCCTTCCTCCGCGGCGCAGCAAGGCACCGAGCGCTGGATGCAACTGCAGATCCGCGGTGTCGTGGCATCGACCAATCTGCAGACCGTCTCGGCCACCGAACGCGAGCTGGCCATGCAGCGCTGGCTCAATAGTTTCACCTACCCGATCCCGGAATTTTTTGACCAGGACTCGGGTGGAGAGATCACCAGCAGCAAATAACACCCGTCACGACAACCCCGGGATCGCAGCCTTCGGCAACCTTGCATTCGATGCAGGACTGCCGGGGCTGCGATCTTTTGTCTTACGGGTATTTGACTGAAACAGACCGGGGCCGCTGCGCGCCCCAGCGGGAGCAAGCTCCCTCGCCACGGGGTGTGGTGCCTGAAGGTGCAGCGACATAAGCGCGGTCAGCGGATGGACACGAATAGGTGGAGCAACACAAGCACCTGTGGGAGCGAGCTTGCTCGCGATAGCGATCTGGCAGCCAACATCTACATCGACTGTTACAGCGCTTTCGCGAGCAGGCTCGCTCCCACATGAATCTACGACAGACAAGCAGTGCTACATATTCCCGAAAGCCCTGAACACACCGATCATGGCGGGGCCTATGGCGACCAGGAAGAAGCTTGGCCAGAGGCAGAAGATCAGCGGGAAGATCAGTTTAGTGCCGACCTTGGCACCCATTTCTTCGGCGGCCTGGGTCCGCCGGTCACGAAATTCGTCGGCATAGATTCGCAGGGTATCGGCCACGCTGGTGCCGAAACGGATACTTTGCGCCAACAGGCTGACCAGGCCCTGGATGTCTTCCAGGCCGGTGCGCACGGCCAATTGCTTGAGCGCCTCGGTACTGGTGATGCCCGCGCGGATCTGAGCGTTGACCAAGGCCAGTTCCTCGGCCAGTTCGACCTGGCTGACCGACATTTCTTCAGCCACCCGTTCTATCGTCGTGGGCAGGGCCAGGCCTGACTCGACGCAGACGACCATCAGGTCCAGCGCATCCGGGAACGCCGCGCGCAAACGGGTTTGCCGTGCCAGCTTGCGCTTGCCGACATAGAGCGCCGGCAACAGCCAGCCGATGCCGGCAACGAGCGTCACGGCCAGCAAACCAATAGCCACTGAAACCTTGATCATCGGCAGCAACACCAGCGCAAGGCCAATCATCAGTAGCGGCAGGATCAGGCGCACAGCCCAATACATCTGGACCGCCGAGGCGGAGCGGTAGCCAGCATGCGTCAGCAGCATCTGGGTCGCCGAAACCTGCGTCGGGTCGGCCGAGGCAAAGCGCTGGCCGACCCGCTCCAGCAGCAGTTGCAGGTTGCCGGGCGCCTCCTGCCCCGCCGTGCTGCCGGAATAGCCGCGCTTGATTAACGCCAGGCGCCGCTGGACCGGGTCCTGCAAGCCCAGCAAAAGCAGGCTGACGGCGACGGCTGCGAGCACCGTGCTGAGGCCGATCACAACGATGAACAACAGCCGGGCGAGCTCCTCGCTTCCGGTGAACCGACTGAACAACCCAAGTAAGAAATCCATGACTGCCACCTCTGGGCACAACAGCACTTAAACCTGGATCCGGATAATTTTCTTGATCCAGAAAATTCCGATCAACATGGCGCAGAAGGCACCGATGATCAGCTTGTGACCGATGGGGTCGTTGATCAGCACAGGCATGTAGCTGGGGCTGGTGAGCACGATGGCGATCGCCAGCACGAACGGGATCGCCACCAGTACCCAGGCCGACATGCGTCCCTCCGCCGACAACGTTCTGATTTTGCGCTGGAAGCGAAAGCGCCCGCGGATCAACCTGCTCAGGCGCTCGAGTACTTCGGTCAGGTTGCCGCCGGTCTCGCGGTGAATGAGGATGGAGGTCACCAGCATCATCACGGTCATGCTCGGCATGCGCTCCAGCAGACCAAGCATGGCCCTGCGCACGTCGTTGCCATAGTTGATGTCGGAGAAGGTCATGCCGAACTCCTGGGCCACCGGCCCCTTGTGCTCCTCGGCCACCAGTCGCAAGGTTTCGTTGAACGGATGCCCGGCGCGCAAGGCCCGGCACATGGCGTCCAGCGCATCCGGCAAGCCCTCCTCGAACGCAGCGAAACGCCTGTTGCGGTCGCGCATGATTTTCAGCAGCGGCAGCCACGTCACGACAAACGACGCGATCAGCGCCATCCACCAGAGCGGCGACACCAGCAGCACCGCGGCCCCGGCGGCCACGCCCAGCGCCAGGCCGAGCAGCATGACCCGATAGGCCCGGTATTCATGGCCGGACTGCTCGATCATCTGGGTCAGGCTGGCCATGAACGGCAGTTGCTCCAGCCGGGCCTCCAAGGGAGACAGGCGCGTCAGGTATTTCTGCCGCAATACCGTCTGCATGTTGGGCAAGTGGTTGGCTTTCTCCAGCACATGCAGACGGCCACGAATGCGCTTGCGCATTTTCCCCGCCTCGCCGAAGACCGGGACCACCACGCCCTGGGACAGCAGGAACACAGCCACAAAGACCATGCCGAGGAACGCCAGGATGAATTCACCAGGAATGTTATTCATGACTGCCGACCCTCCATCCATTCAGGACGGAACAGTGTCAGCGGCAGCTCGATGCCGCGCTTGGCCAGCACGTCGCGAAACGCCGGGATCATGCCGCTAGGCCGATATTCCCCGAGCACCTCACCGTGCTCGCCGAGACCGTGGCGGGCAAACGAGAAGATTTCGGTCATGGTGATGATCTCCCCTTCCATGCCATTGATCTCCTGCATGCTCACAACGCGGCGCTTGCCGTCTTCTTGACGCTCCAGTTGGATCACGACATCGATGGCCGAGGCAATTTGTTGACGCATCGCCTTGATGGGAAACGTCGCCCCGGTCATCGACACCATGTTTTCGATTCGCCCCAGTGCATCGCGGGCGGTGTTGGCATGGATCGTCGTGAGGGAACCATCGTGGCCGGTGTTCATGGCGGTGAGCATGTCCATCGCTTCGGCGCCACGCACTTCGCCGATGACGATGCGGTCGGGACGCATCCGCAGGCTGTTGCGCACCAGTTCACGCTGGCTCACCTCGCCACGACCTTCGATGTTCGAGGGCCGGGTTTCCAGGCGCACCACATGGGGTTGCTGCAATTGCAACTCGGCCGAATCCTCTATGGTGACGATGCGCTCGTTATGCGGGATGAAGCTCGACAACACGTTGAGCATGGTGGTCTTGCCGCTGCCGGTCCCGCCGGAAATCAACACGTTCAGGCGTCCGCGGACGATGGCCTTGAGCAGCAAGGCGATGGCCGGGGTCATGGTGCCCACCTGGATCAGGCTGTCGGTGTTGAGCAGGTCCACGGCAAAACGCCGGATCGACATGCTCGGGCCGTCGATGGCCAGCGGCGGAATGATCGCGTTGACGCGCGAGCCGTCCTTGAGGCGTGCGTCGACCAACGGCGAGGACTCATCGATGCGCCGGCCGAGGCTGGAAACGATGCGGTCAATGATATTCAACAAGTGCTGGTCGTCGCGGAAACGCACGTCGGTGCGTTGCAGCTTTCCGAAGCGTTCGACATAGACCGAGGCGAAGCCGTTGACCAGGATGTCGGAGACGCTGTGGTCGGCCAGCAACGGTTCCAGAGGCCCGAGCCCGAGCACTTCATCGGTGATCTGCTTGATGATCAGCTGGCGGCTGGCCGTGCTGACAGGGGCCGAATGTTCTTCCAGCAAGCGCTGGCAGATATCGCGGATCTGCCGCGCAGCCTCGGCCTGCTCCAAGGCATCGAGCAGGGACAGGTCCATGACCTTGAGCAGTTGCTGATAGATTCTTTCCCGCCACTCGGCTTCCACCGGGGTAACCTGGCTGCGGGTTTCATAGAGCACATCCGGGACGGCCTGCTCCCATGGCATCAATTCATCCATGCTATCGGGCAGGCTGTCTCTCGGCTGGGCGGCTGGAGCCGCGGCTCTGGCGGGCTGTTTGCGCAAGCGGTTGCGGAAGTCGCTGATCATGGGTCATCCCCCGAAAAAACGGTTGAAGGCGCGTTTGAGCAGGCCTTTGTCTGCGGCCATCTGGTGACCGACCAGGTCCTCGGCCAAATCGCGCAGGGCGGCGGTGATAGCCGCCTTCGGCGCATGCAGCCCCAACGGCACGCCAGTGTTCTGACTCTGGCTGACCAGGTTGAAGTCATTGGGTAATTTCGACAGGTTCGCGCAACGCAGGGCCTCGCCAACATCCTTCAGACTGACGGCGGAGGTCTTGTCGTAGCGGTTGATCACGATCTGCAGTTGCTCGCCGCGCACGCCCAGGTCTTCGCGAAGGATCCGCACCAGGGCGCTGGCATCACGCAGGTGGCTGACGCTCTGCTGGACCACCACGTACACCCGGTCGACCTGTTCCAGGACTGCGCCGGTGAGGTGGTCGATCTGCCTGGGCAGGTCCACCACGACCCAGTCATAGCTGCCGCGTGCCAGTTGCAACAGCGCATCGAGCTGCTCGGGCTGGGCATCCTGGGGCAGGCACAGCTCGCCGGCCCGGCCACCCAGCACATGCAAGGTCGGGCTGAAATGGCTGCAAAAACCGCGAAGCGCCACGCTGTCCATGTCATCGACCTGCTGCAGCACTTCAAGGTGGCTGTGGGACTGCGCCACGTCCAGGTAATGGGTCACGCTGCCAAACTGCAAGTCCATGTCCAACAGCAGGGTATTGCCTGCACGAGCGCTGAGTTGCTGGGCCATGTTGCACGCCACCAGGGTCCCGCCGGAGCCGCCCTTGGCGCTGATCACTGCAATCAGCTTGCCTTCGTTGCCGTTGCCGAGACGCACTTCGGCCACCAGCCGGTTCAGCGCGGCCGCCAGCTCCGTATCGGCGAAGGGTTCGGGCAGCACGTCACGCGCACCGGCCTGCATGGCCAGGCGCATGCCCTCCTGCTCGCCCAACAGACCGCACACCAGCATCGGCGGGCGCTCATGGGCCGGACGTTGCAGCAGCGCCGACAGTTCCTCGCGCCACAGATGGCTGACCCGCAACAGCAACAGGTCAGGCATGCGATCGAGGCCGAAGAGCGGATCGACATGCCCGTTGCTGACCAGCCGGGTGCTGACTTCAAGGCCCGGCATGCGCTGGCAGACGCATTGCAGATCGCGCAGCGACGTCGCGTCGCGACTGCTGATCAGTAACCGCAAGCCGGGCCTGCCGGTAGCGGTCGTGAGCGGAGTTTCCCGGGTGTTCAGCATGGTGTGATCTCCCCTGAATCGGAATGACGCCCAAGACTTTCGCGTGGCAAGGTCGCCCTGAAGGTAGGCAACGTAATCGACACGCCCAAGCCGGGGATGAACAGATTGAAAGTGAAGTTCTGCACGCTCAACTGCACGTAGCGGATGGCCCGAAAACCTGCGGTGCCAGTGGTGTTGGCCGGGTTGGCGACGACAGCACCGTCGACGTCCAGGTACGTCAGCGCCAGGTTCGTGGTGGCCAGGTTGCTGATCAGCTGGCTGGTGCCGGCGTCCGTCGCGGCGTTGAAAATGGCCCGGCGCAAGACCACCGGATCGCTGATGTTGCACACCGCCGCCAGCCGTGCCCCGCGCCGTGCCGCTTCATCCAGGGCATTGGCAGTGAAATACAGGCGGCCCATTTCGACGACGCCGAACAGCAGGGTGAACACCAGCAGGCCGACGAAGGCGAACTCCACGACATAGGTACCGCGCATGTGCTTGCGGTTCATCAGAGCGCCCTCATCACAGTAGTCGCGACCAGATCGATGCCCAGGCGGGTAGGAGCACCGAAGAAGCCTGGAATCACAGTGCCGATGACCGGGGAAAAAGCATGGGTGATGGTCACCCTCACGTGATTGCTGCCCACGGCCTCGACCACCACGTTGCCGACTGTCAACCCCGGCACTACCGCCGCACCGGCGGTGCTGGGCACGCCATACACCGCGACGTTTTTTGTCCGGGTCCGCAGCGTGCCGTTCAAGTCGATGGCGCCAAGGGTGGTGTTCCAGGCCTGGCTGGAGACGAAGCGCCCGGCATCGCGACTGGCTTGCAGCAGCACGTTGTACTGATAAAGCATGCGACCGAACTCGCCGAAGGCCAGCAACAGCAGCAGCAACAACGGCAGCACCAGAGTGAATTCCACCAGCGCCACCCCTTGCTGGGCGCGACGCGGTCTGAATGGGACAAGTCTCATGACGCCTCCTACGAGTCGGTGCTCGGAGTGCCGCTGCCGTTGAGGTAGGTTTTATAGAGCTGGATGATTTGCGGGCCGGCATCGCTGGACGGCGTCGGCCCGGGGACGTTGTCGCCCTCGCACTCCTGGACGAACTGACCAAAGATGACGGATTCCGAACCACCGCCGTTCACCGGCTGCACGACGAAATAGCAGCCGAAACCGAGGACCGGGATCGAAGTCGAGCCGCTGAGTTTTCCGGCGCAGTCGCCGATGACGATTTTCAGCATCCTGCGCTCGAACACCCCATTGCTTTCACAGCCGCTGCCGCCTCCCGCGACACACGCGGCAACGCTGGCGCGCCAATCGTTGTAATCCAGGATCGCCTGGCCGCCCGCCGACAGGTCGCCATTGCTCGAGGTGACAGACTGGCCTTCGTATCTGGGGCCAAGCGCATCGTCATAGGTCATTGCCGGCGTGTTGGAGGCCGTGACCAGATCGGGCGGGTAGTCGGAGGAACTGACCGGACCGTTGTAGATCCCGAAGCGGGTGTTCAGGCCCTGGGATGTCGGGCCCGCCTTGTTGCCGGGCGAGGTCTGGACGTTGTCCCCGACACTGCGGCAAATCGAACCACCACCGGCCAGGTCTTCCCGTACCGCACTGCCGCCGGAGCCGAAATCGAGCAGTTGGAAGTTGCCCGGTCCGATGGGCGAAGTATTGCCTGCCGCAGTCTTCAACACTTCCAGGTCACCAAATCGGTAGCCCCAGAAATTACCGGCGGCCGGGTTGTATTGAGAGGTATCGCCACAGACCATGAGCGGCGCCAGATCGCACGGAGCCGTCGGGCTGGGGCCTGCCGTGGCGATCGCCGCGACTCTCTTGTTGCCCAGGCCGTCGCTGCCCATCGTCTGGACGGCACTCCAGAAGAACCCGTTCAGTTGATAACTGGCGACCGATACCCGTACGTACTTCGCATCGGTCGGGCCAGGATAGGAGAAAGGCCCATAGACGCTGCTGGCCAACTCGACCACGGCAAACGCCCCCGGATTGCCGGCGATGGCCGTTGCGAGTTCGGCGTTGCCAGCGGCGTCGGCATTGAGCGTCAGGGTGTCCAGGGCCGCCGTGCGGGTACTGCTGGACATGTTGACGCCACCGCTCACCTGGCTCAGGGTCTTCGCGCCACCCAAGGCCGCGGCATCCACCGCGTTCTGCAGGCGCGTCTTGTTCAGCAACATGTGACCGCCGTCCAGGGCCAACGCCGCCATCATGGAAATCGCCACCAGCGCGATCACCATCAATACACTCACCGCCCCTCCCTGGCGTCTAGGCAGCGTCAAGGGCTGCCGGGTACTGGAATTCATCATCGAGCCCTCATCTACAACGTTGAGGATCGGTATCGCCAGCCCGAGGGGGCTGGCACAGGTGCTTCATTCAGCGGATGTTGATCACACTGCTTTCAACCCCACGGATCAACGTGACCGCACTGCCCTGAGGCTTGACGCTGCGCTGCACCGCAGGCCGTGGCACCGGAGCTGCAGCCACCGTCATCATCGGCGCCGGAGCTGGCGGCGCAACGGCCAAGGCTCTCTTCTCCAGGTTCAACGGGTTGCGCAAGGCCAGTTGCAGCTTGCCTTCAGTCTGCGCGGTGACCAGCAATTCCGCTTCGCTGGCGGACATTTCCAGGGTCACGGCCCGCACCACTACCGGTTGGGTCTTGTCAGTACCCGCCGTCTGGTCCACCGCCAGCACCCGCAGGTTCTCCAGCAGAGTCCGGGACGTGGCGCTGTTGCTACCGGCGTTGGTGGTCTTGGTCGCCAGCACATCGACCCGATTACCTGGCAACAGGAATCCACCGACACCGACCACATCATCCACGCGTACCGATATGGCGCGTTTGTCCGGCGCGATCAGCGAGGCCAGGGTGCTGCCACCCAAGTGCTCGCTGAGCCGGGCACCGCGCACGATGTCGCCGCGCAGGATGTCGAACGTGGCGATCTTGCCCACGGCTTTTTCACTGGCATCGAAGGCATCGTCCGGGATGGTGTCCATGGGCATGCGCACGGTCGTCACCTGCTGGGCCTCGACCATTTGCCCGAAGGGGATTTGGACCGTCGCGATGACGACGCTGCGCAGATGATCGTCGGGGGTCGCGTTGAGTCGCGCGCTCAGCCAGGAGTCAGCCATCCATGCGGCACCAAGGCCCATTACCAGGGAAACGCCTATCAGCGAAAACGTACGAGAGCTCATGTCGGTATCTCCAGATCAAAGGAAGTCGAGCTGAACGAAGTAGTTGTGCCAGGCCCACTCCAGCTCTTGGGGCGCCAGGGGCCCGGAACCGCCCAGGTAACGCTGGCGGTCGAGCGCCATGCTCAACAGGTCGCGGGGATGGCAGGGCACCAGCGGCATGCCCTCGCCCCCATACAACCGCTGCAGGACATGACGCACCAGCTGCGGGTCATGCACGATGCCCAGGCGTTCGCATTCCTGGCGCCAGATGCGCTCGTATTCCTCGGGTTTGAGGTAGCCGAACTGGACCTTGTAGCCGATGCGCCGCAAGAAGGCCTCGTCGGCCAGTTCGAGGGGATTGAGGTTGGTGGAGAACACCAGCACCAGGTCGAACGGCAGCTCGCAGTGGCGGCCGCCGCCCAGGTTGATGAAGTCGCGCTTTTCCTCCATCGGCACGATCCAGCGATTGAGCAATTCAGCCGGGGCCATGCGCTGGCGGCCCATGTCGTCGATGATGAACAGGCCGTTGCTGGCCTTGAGCTGCAAGGCCGCCTGGTATTGGCGGGTGAACGGGTCGTAGCGTACGTCCAGTTGCTCCATGCTCAATTCGCCGCCGGTGATGACGATCGGACGTTTGCAGCACAGCAACCGGCGATCGATGCCTTCGTTGAGCATCAGGCTGTTCGTCTGGCCGCTGTCATCCAGACGCTGGTGCACCTGCGGATCGTAGATCTCGATCACCGACTCGTTGATGACGATGGCGTGGGGCACCCAGATGGCCTCGGCAAACAACCGGATCAGCCGGCTGCTGACGTAGGTTTTCCCAGTGCCCGCCGGGCCGTAGATCATGATTGCCCGCCCGGAATTCAGCGCGACGCCCAACTGGTCGAGCATGCCCTGGCTCAGCACCATGCCCGCCAGGGCGTGGTTCATATCCTTGGCGGTGATACGGCCGTGGTGGATGGTCTGGATCTTGATCAGCGAGCGATACGTGCTGACCGGGAACGGTGCCGCGCCGATGTAGCCACTGCGGGCCAGCGCATCCCGGGCGAAACTGCGGCCGCGTTCGGTCAGGCCATAACGCAGCGACTGCCCGCCTGCCTGGGCCAGTTGGCCCAGCACTTCGACCCGACCGTCCTTGCGCAGGAAGGCCAGCACTTCCTCCAGCACTGCGCCGGTCAGGGCCAGGCGTTCGACCAGTCGCGACATGTCCAGCACACCGGCTTCGTGCAAATGCTTGCAGACCAGTTCGCCGAGAAAGCTGTCGGTCAGGCCGGTGTCGCGTATGGAGCCAGGCTGGGGCGCCAGGCGCTGCACCGCTTCCCGTTCACTGGGGTAGGCATCGCTATCGTTGATGACGTGCATGACTAGACTCCCCAGCCGTCGGCAACCAGTTGCCAGTAAACGCTGTTCAAGGTGCCGATCAGGATTGCAATCGAATAGGGAAAAGGTTTGCCAGCCACCTCATCGACAGTGGGCGCCAGATAGGCCTGGGCCCGGACGCTCAACCAGTAACGCTGCAGGGTCCGGAGCAGTTGGCCGCGGGCCAGGACGATCAGGAAACCGCACACCCCGCCGGCGATCAGGCTGAACAGCGCCGCCCAAAGGGCGTAATGAAAGGGCAGGAAACCGCCGACCATGGTCATCAACTTGACGTCGCCAGCGGCCATGCCGCCCACGGCGTACATCGGCAGGAACAGCGCGAAACAGATCAGCATACCCAGCAGGCTGTCACCCAACCCGCTCAACCCGCCGGTATAAACCTGGCCGGCCAATCCCAGCGCAACCCCCGTCAGGACCAGCGTGTTAGGGATACGGTGGCGACGCAGATCGCCCACCACCGCCACTCCCAGCAGTCCTAGCAGCAATATTGTCGATATGAGCAATTCCATGGACATGACGTGCCTCCCTGTTGCGATTGTCGTTAGCAGGCCACGTTGCCGTTGGCGGCCTGGCACAGCGCGCGGATCTTGGTATCCACGACACCGCCCAGGAGGACGAAAGCCGCTGCCACCAACACCGTGATCAGGCCGCCCGCCACGGCGTATTCGACGATGGTCAGGCCATCTTCATCCTTGGCGAACTTGCTGATTGCAGTTTTTGCTGTTTGAAGAGTCATCTTGATTCACCCTACCTTTGAACAAAGGCTCGAAGTCATGAACTTAGTTGTCGGGGACAACACCAAGTCCATTTGTCCAAGTCGTTGTACTCACTGCAAAAGAGTCGCAAGCAGCTTCCCTGGAAGTTACCGTGTCCCCATCGCGCAAGTTCGCCGTCAGCAGGCAACGTTGCCGTTGACGGCCTGGCACAACGCACGGATCTTGGTGTTGACGGCCCCGCCCAGAAGGACGAAGGCTGCGGCGACCAATACGGTGATCAGGCCACCGGCTACGGCGTATTCCACAATGGTCAGGCCATCTTCATCTTTGGCGAACTTCAGTACCGAAGCCTTGATAGTTTGAAGAGTCATTTCGCACACCTCATCGGGGTTGTTTTAAAAGAGGCAGTACTTTGCGAACTGCCTGATGCAACCCTAGTCAGCAGGTCGGTACAGTCGTTAGGAGGATTTTGCACAACGCTAGGATTATTTTGCGCGGCAGACGAAATAGCCCTGCCCATGAGCGCCAACCCTGCCGGGCGCTATACCGGCGGTGGCTGGGGCGACGCGCTAAAGGACGGGACGCCGGGGAAAATTTATTCGGCAAACTGATAGCACATTGACAATACTGCTAGCTAACGGGCAGGAAGAACCACCGAGTAGTTGTCCTATGGCGCCGAATCAGACTGGAAAGCCCAAGCTGTTGTGGTTCGATCTGACGCATGATCGGTCCACCAAGGAACTCGCCAGCCAGTTCGAGCAAACGTGCAACTGCGTCTTGGCAAAAAACACCCTGCTGCCCAATGGTGTACAGGCCGACATGATCTGCATTCATTTCGACCGGCCGGATACACAGGGACTCAGGCGGCTGCTGGACATCAAGCGCACCGTCCCGGCAATTCCCATCAGCATGTTCACGGTGCAGCACTCCGAGGAGCTGGCGGTCTGGGCCATGCGCTCGAGCGTCTGGGAATACATGGTACTTCCCCTGACAGCCGCCGAGAGGAAACGCTACCTGACCGCCGTGGTGCAATTGTGCGAATTGCGCAGGCAGGCTGGTGGCCATGGCTCGACCTCGCAGATCGACCATGCGCCAACGCTGCCGGACAGCATCCGCCTGACCTCCGGGCATCAGAAACACCAGGCCCTCAACCACATCATGCTGTACATCGACCAGCACTTTCGCGACAGCATCGATCAGCGCGACCTGGCCAAGCGTTGCGGCATGACGACGTTTCGCTTCAGCCGCGTGTTCAAGGAGACCAATGGCCTGGGGTTCACCGACTACGTGCTGAACAAGCGCATGAGTTTCGCCAAGGAATTGCTCGACAACAGCCAGATGCCCATCACCAGCATCGGCTACGAGGCCGGATTCAAGGACCCGTCCTACTTCGCGCGTGCCTTCAAGCAGTACGCCAACTGTACGCCGAGCGAATATCGCCTTGCCTATCTGATGCGTTGCGCAAGCCCGGCGCCGTTGCCATCGGATGAGGAGGCGCTGGAAAGCCTGGTACACAGCCTTGAGGGCTGAAAAAGACTTTTTTCACGCGCATAAAAAAACGCCGCTCGATGAGCGGCGTTTTTTTGAATTTGGAGCGGGAAACGAGACTCGAACTCGCGACCCCGACCTTGGCAAGGTCGTGCTCTACCAACTGAGCTATTCCCGCAAATGGCGTCCCCTAGGGGACTCGAACCCCTGTTACCGCCGTGAAAGGGCGGTGTCCTAGGCCACTAGACGAAGGGGACACGCTAACTGGAACACATGGTGTGTATCCCAGTGCCCAAATCCGCATCCGAAGATGTCGGCTCTGGTTTCACTCAGCCCTGCCCGAAAGCAACGCTGTTTAAAATTGGAGCGGGAAACGAGACTCGAACTCGCGACCCCGACCTTGGCAAGGTCGTGCTCTACCAACTGAGCTATTCCCGCATTGGCGTCCCCTAGGGGACTCGAACCCCTGTTACCGCCGTGAAAGGGCGGTGTCCTAGGCCACTAGACGAAGGGGACACACGTACAACATTCACTGCTTATCGCGTTTGGCTGAGTGCTTTACGCTGTAAGTGGCGCGCATTCTATGGATGGATTGGAGGGTCGTCAACCCCCGAATATAAATTTATTTAAATCAATGACTTCGCCCGGTTTGAGGAGGATTCGCGGATTTTCCCCGTCCGCTCTCTGGCGCCTATATTCTGTCGCCCGCCAAGGGGTTATAGTCGCGCCCGACAAATAGTGGCAATGTGCATCTACTCCGCTACGCGCCGCGTGAACAGTACGTCGCCCGTCTAATCGCGTCGCTCGGGCCTATGCGCTTAAAAGCCAAGCCACTACACTCATGACATGCGAACGCTAATAAAGAGGTCTTACCGGTGACACCACTCATGATCACCCTGCTCGTCGTAGCCGGGATCGCACTGTTGATCGCCATTGGCTACATGAACCATGTGGTGGAAAACAACAAGCTGGAAAAGGCCCGCACCAAAGTCGAACTCAACGACCGCTTGCGGCGTTGCGGCGAGCTCACGGAAACCTTCCCCGGCCAGTTGATGACCCCGGCCCTGAAATTGCTGATGACGCGCCTGGAGATGAATGTCTGCCAGCGCTTGCTCAATCTTGAAAAGTCCAACGCTGCGGTCAAGGCTCGCCTGGATGAACTCTCCGCATTGGCTGCCCAGGGTGAGTCGATTCCGGTAAGCAACCCGCCGGCACCGATACAAACCGAGGCCAAGGCCAAGGATGTGCGGTTTCTGCTCGAAGCGTTGCACGGCCAGATCACCCGCGCCGCGCAGGATGGCTTCCTGCCGCCCAACGAGGCCAAGCGCTGGATCCGTGAAGTGCGGCACCTGCTGGTACTGCTGCACATCGAGTTCTTTAACAATCTCGGTCAGCAAGCCTTGCAACAGGAGCAACCGGGGCAGGCCCGCCTGGCCTTCGAGCGGGGCGTGCAATACCTGCGCAAACAGCAGGAGCCGCAGGTCTATGCCGAACAGTTGGCCTATCTGGAGAAGCTTCTGGCCCGCGCCAACGCCCAGGTCCTGGCCAGCACCCAGCCGGTCGAGGGCGAGGTTAACCAGTTGACTGAAGGGTTGAAGGAAGACGAAGCGAACGACGAGTGGAAAAAGAAGAAAGTCTACGATTGAGTTCGGACTGATAGCCCGCCCGTTTCTTGTGCAAACACATTTCTCTGTGGGTGGGAGCGAGCCTGCTCGCGAAGGCGATCAGTGCAGCCCCACACTCACAACCTGAAATGCCCCACCATCCCCTTCAACTCGCTCCCCAGCTGTGCCAGCTCAATGCTTGAAGCGGCATTGCCCTGCATGGCCATGGACGATTGATCGGCGCTGGCACGGATACTGGTAACACTGCGGTTGATCTCTTCAGCCACCGAACTCTGTTGCTCGGCTGCCGCCGCGATCTGTTGGTTCATCTGCTGGATCAACGACACCGCCGCCGCGATGCTGCCCAGTGCGCTTTCAGTCTGCAGCGCATCGCTGACGGCCATTTTCACCAATTCGCCGCTGCTCTGGATCTGTTGTACGGAGGCCTGTGCGGCCGAGCGCAGGGCGCTGACCAATCGCTCGATTTCCTCGGTGGACTGTTGCGTACGCTTGGCCAGGGCTCGTACCTCATCGGCCACCACGGCAAAACCCCTGCCCTGCTCGCCAGCCCTGGCCGCCTCGATAGCGGCGTTGAGCGCCAGCAGGTTGGTTTGTTCGGCGACGCTCTTGATCACGCTCAGCACCGTGCCGATGTTCTGTATCTCGGCGCTGAGGCTTTCGATGCTGGTGCTGGCCGACGTGGCCGAATCAGCCAGTTGTTCGATACGCACCATGCTCTGGCGCACCACCCGCTGGCCGCTTTCAACCTTGTCGTCGGCGGTCTGGGCTGCTTGCGCGGCCTCTTCGGCGTTGCGCGCCACGTCATGCACGGTGGCGGTCATCTGGTTCATGGCCGTGGCCACCTGCTCGGTTTCCTCCTTCTGGCTGCTGACTTCAAGGTTGGTCTGCTCGGTCACGGACGACAGCGACTGTGCCGAGCTGGCCAATTGCTCGATGCCGGCCTGCAAGCCGCTGACGATGCTGCTCAAGCCGGCCGCCATCTGCTGCATGGCCAGCATCAACTGGCCGATCTCATCCCGACGTGTCACATCGACCTTGGCACTCAAGTCACCTGAAGCAATCTGTTGGGCGACGCGAATGACACTGCGCAGCGGCGTAACGATCAGGCGGGTGATGAGCCAGGCAGCGATCAATCCCACCAGCAGGGCCAGGGCCGACGAACCGACGATCATCAGCGAATTTTTCTTCAGCTCCGCCTGCATTGCACTGTCTTCGGCGTTGTAGGCCTGGTCGACCCGCGCCACAACCTGGTCGGCACGCTCATGCAATTGTTGGTAGACGGTTTTCTCCTTGGCCAGCAAACCGGTGTATTCGGCCAACTGCTGATTAAATCCGCCGATGTGCCCGGCCACTTCGTTGAGTACGGTCTGGTAACCTGGATCCTTGACCGCGCCCTTGAGTACTTCGGCCAGTTTCATGGCCTGCTCGGCCTGTTCGATGTTGCCTTGCCCAGCGTTCTCCTCGCTGCCTTTACGGCTCTGGTCCAGGCGAACCCGCGCTTCGTTCATGGCCTGCAGCATCAGCCGCGAGACCTCGCTGACCTGGTTGGCCTGCTCGATGAATTCCGCACCGTCCTTGCCTTCGGACTCTTTCAAGGTATAAGCGCCGTCATCGGCCAGACCCGCCTGCAACACATCCAGGTTGTTGGCGACACTGGAAACCGACCAACTGGCCATTTCCAGGGCCAGGTCCTTGCTCTGGCTCAGATCCACAAACTCATCGAACGCCTTGCGATACGCCGCCAGAGCCTGCTCCACATCATTCATCACCGGTACATTGGCAGCCGATTGCGCCTTGAGCTCATTCGCCAGGGCAACCAATGCATCGACACCCTGGCGCAAGGCATCGGCCGTCTTGGGGTCGGAGCGCGAGGCGTATTCCTGCTCAAGCAACCGGACCTTGAGCAACCCGCTGTTGAGGGACGACATCTGTTTCAAACCATCGAAACGCTGACTGATGGTTTGCAGGGACCAGACACCGATGGCCGCCACCAACGCAGTGAGCAGCAACACCAGGAAAAACCCGATGCCCAGTTTTTTCGCCATACCGAGGTTGGCAAAACGTCCTTGCACGGCCGTAATCATTGCGCCCAGTCCTCTGCCAGTGTGTGTTGCTTGCAGATTCGCAACGAGACACCTCGCAACACAAGATGCCTGCGTCGGAATAATGGCAAAAAGCTACAGCCGCGTCGTTTTCAGGACACTTGAGGTCGATCCAGAGCCGTGGCATGGAAAAACGCCAGCGCCTTGGGGTCTCGGGCATGAGCCACGTTGATCCGCAACCAGTCAGTGTCGGTGCCTGAAGGACTGAACGCCGTACGCGAGGACAGCTGGATGCCGCAGTACCTGGCCAGACGCTGCAACCTGGCATAGTCGCAAACGGGCGGACGCGCCCAAATGAACAGCCCTCCCGCCGGCTTGCCAAACACTTCCCAGTCGGTCTCGTCGAGCAACTCCAACGTTACAGCCATATCGGCATTCAACCGCTGTCGCTGGCGCTGGACCAGTTTTCGGTAGGCACCGTTGGCCAACAGATTGGTCAACACCGCTTCACAGAATCGCGACCCGCCCATGCTGGTTATTCCCTTGACCTCGCTCAGGCGCGCGATAACGCAGGACCTGGCTGCCACGAAGCCGACTCGCAAAGAACTGCTGAGGGTTTTCGAGAAACTGCCGATGTAGATCACATCGGCATCCAGAGCGGCCAGTCGGACTCGCGTCGAACCCTGGAAGTCGGCATAGACATCGTCCTCGATGACCAGCATGGCGTGCTCTTTCGCCAGCTCCAGCAACCGCTGGGCCACGGCCAGGGACAGGTTGCTGCCGGTCGGGTTGTGGCAGGCACTGTTGATAAACAGGGCACTGGGGCGATGCATCGCCAACAGAAATTCGAGCGCAGCAATGTCCGGGCCGTGGGGAGTCCTCGGCAGTTCGACCATGTCGATCTTGTGCAGCCGGAGCAGGTCGAACAGTTTCGAATAACCCGGGCTTTCCACCACGACGCAGCTCCCTGGTTGCAGAAGTGTCCGCACGATCAGGTCCAGCCCGTGGCTTGCCCCCGTCGTGGTCAGGACCAGGTTTTCATCAGCGTTGATATCAAACTGTTTCAGGCGCCTGGACAATTGCTCCCGCAGTGCCGGCAGCCCCATCGGCGTGCTGTAGTTGAACAGCCCCGCCATGTCGGTTCGAGAGACCTGGCGGATCGCATAACCAAGGTCATCGCTTTCACGCCAACTCTCCGGCAACCCGCCGCCACCCAACTCCAGTGGCCCTGGCAAACCGTCCCCCAATCCCGCCTGCTGGTCAGAAATGCCCGGCGGCCAAAACTGATCGACAGGCTCATGCCATGCCAAGGGGCCTGAGGCAACCAGAAAACTTGAGCCGTGACGAGATGCCAGCAACCCCTGGGCCACCAGCCGCTGGCAAGCCTCGTGGACACTCGCCTGGCTTAGCAGGTTTTCCCGCGCCAACTGTCGGATGGACGGCAGTCGGGCTCCTGGCGGTACCACACCCTGGCGGATCCGGCTGGCCAGCGCGTCGACAATTTGCTGCACGACAGGCACCAGGGCCTGCCGGTCGATTCTCAACTCCATGAGTAACCAAGCTCCTAAGCGTATGTGTTTGCGTTCACAAACAGTTAAGCACAGGGCCGGATCGGACGATGTAAGCCAACGGCGTGAAAACGTCTGCTTCTCATTCCTTGAAATACATTGGTCGGTCCATCAAGTGAACCTTCCCCAGAAAAAACAAAGCCCGCATCCAGTGCGGGCTAAATCCTGCGTACAGGGTTGCAACCCTGACGGTCAGAACGCCGTGACCCCGCCGTCCACGGCCAACGAATGCCCGGTGGTGAATGCCGCCCCGTCGCTGCACAGGTACAGCACCGCGCTGGCTATTTCCTCGACCTTGCCAATACGCCCCACAGGATGCATCGCATTGGCGAACTCGCCTTTCTTCGGGTCCGCCTCGTAGGCGCGCCGGAACATATCGGTGTCGATGACCGCCGGGCAGACCGCATTCACGCGGATCTTCTTCTTGGCGTATTCGATGGCGGCCGACTTGGTCAGGCCGATCACCGCATGCTTGGAGGCTGCATAGATGCTCATTTTCGGCGCAGCCCCAAGCCCTGCCACCGAGGCCGTATTGACAATAGCGCCGCCCCCTTGGGCCAGCAGCAACGGCAATTGATACTTCATGCACAGCCAGACGCCTTTGACGTTGACCCCCATGATCGCGTCGAACTCGTCCAGCGTGCCATCGGCCAGCTTGCCCTTCTCGATCTCGATGCCGGCGTTATTGAATGCGTAATCCAGGCGACCGTAGGCACTGATCACCTCGTCCATCAGACGTCGCACATCGCTTTCCACGGTCACGTCACAGCGCACGAATACCGCCTCTCCACCGGCATCGCGAATCAACTGCACGGTGCCCTCGCCGCCGGCCACGTCCAGATCCGCCGCGACCACTTTCAGGCCTTGCGCCGCGAACGCCTGCGCGGTGGCGCGGCCAATGCCTGCTGCCGCGCCCGTCACCACGGCAACCTGTCCGGAAAACGTCATGCTCATTGTCAATGCCTCGAAGAATTACGGGAGTCGCTGAATATAGTCATCGCCCGCGCTACTACGGCAGCACTATGCAAATGCCGGTTGGATATTCATGGATGCCAGTGATGACAGCCCTGTCCGCATCATCACCGGGTTGGATCGACGTGCATTCGCTGTGTCGGCAAACCTTGCGGCCAAGTCCCCGAGGGTCTATCAACAAGGCTTCATTCATCTTGAGTGCAAGCCATGACTGCCCAGATCAACCGCCAGTTCCTGCTCGCGAAACGCCCGGTAGGCGCCGCGACCCGCGAGACATTCACTTATCAACAAGTGCCGGTTGGCGAACCGGCAGCCGGTCAGATCCTGGTGAAGAACGAATACCTGTCACTGGATCCGGCCATGCGTGGCTGGATGAACGAGGGTAAGTCCTATATCCCGCCGGTCGGCATCGGCGAAGTCATGCGGGCCTTGGGCGTAGGCCAGGTTGTCGCGTCGAACAATCCGGGCTTCGCGGTCGGGGACTACGTCAACGGTGCATTGGGCGTGCAGGATTATTTCCTCGGCGAGCCACGAGGTTTCTACAAGGTAGATCCGAACCTGGCGCCGCTGCCGCGTTATTTATCCGCGCTGGGCATGACCGGCATGACCGCCTACTTCGCCCTGCTGGATGTCGGCGCCCCCAAGGCCGGTGAAACCGTAGTGCTCTCGGGAGCCGCTGGTGCGGTAGGCAGCATCGCCGGGCAGATCGCCAAAATCAAAGGTTGTCGCGTGGTCGGCATTGCCGGCGGTGCCGATAAATGCCGGTTTCTCATTGATGAGCTGGGTTTTGACGGCGCCATCGACTACAAGAGCGAAGACGTCCATGCCGGCCTCAAGCGCGAATGCCCCAAAGGCGTGGATGTGTATTTCGACAACGTCGGCGGCGACATCCTCGACGCGGTGCTCAGCCGCCTGAATATGAAGGCCCGCGTGGTGATTTGCGGCGCGATCAGCCAATACAACAACAAGGAAGCGGTGAAAGGACCGGCCAACTACCTGTCGCTATTGGTCAATCGCGCACGCATGGAAGGTTTCGTGGTCATGGACTACGCCTCGCAATTCGCCGCCGCCGGGCAGGAAATGGCCGGCTGGATGGCCAAGGGGCAGCTCAAGAGCAAGGAAGACATCGTCGAAGGGCTGGAAACGTTTCCTGAAACGCTGACCAAACTGTTCAGCGGGGAGAACTTCGGGAAGTTGGTGTTGAAGGTCTGACGCTCGCGGATCTACCGCAAAACACCTGTGGGAGCGAGCCTGCTCGCGAAGGGGCCGTGTCAGTCAATATCAGCTTGACTGACATACCGCTTTCGCGAGCAGGCTCGCTCCCACAGGTGAGGTGAGCAGAGTTGAACCACAGGTGGCCGTCAGGCCAGTTCGGCCACCACCGCCGCCAAGGCCTTGGCCGGATCGGCGGCCTGGCTGATCGGACGGCCGATCACCAGATAGTCAGAACCGGCATCCAGTGCCTGGCGCGGAGTCAGGATACGGCGCTGGTCGTCCTGGGCGCTGCCCGCTGGACGAATCCCCGGGGTCACCAGTTGCAGCGACGGGTGGGCCGTCTTCAGGGCGCCGGCTTCCAGGGCCGAACAGACCAGACCGTCCATGCCGGCCTTCTGCGCCAGCGCCGCCAGACGCAACACCTGCTCCTGGGGCTCGATGTCCAGGCCGATTCCCGCCAGGTCCTCACGCTCCATGCTGGTCAGCACGGTCACGCCGATCAGCAGCGGTTTCGGACCGCTGCGCTGGTCCAGCACTTCCCGGCACGCCGCCATCATGCGCAGGCCACCGGAGCAGTGCACGTTGACCATCCACACGCCCATCTCCGCAGCGGCCTTGACGGCCATGGCGGTGGTGTTGGGGATGTCGTGGAATTTCAGGTCGAGGAAGACCTCGAAGCCCTTGTCCCGCAGGGTGCCGACGATTTCCGCAGCACAACTGGTGAACAGTTCCTTGCCGACTTTGACCCGGCAGAGCTTGGGGTCCAACTGGTCGGCCAGCTTCAGGGCGGCGTCACGGGTAGGGAAATCCAGGGCGACGATGATAGGCGTCTGGCAGGCGGACATGAGCGGGCTCTCAGGCAAGTCGAAATCGGCGCGCATTGTAGCGGAACCAGCGCCCGTGCGGGACCCGATGATCGTAAATCGTCATCCAGCCCCGACTTTGATCTTCACCAACTGGCTGATTACCCGCACCGCGCCGCAGGTCAACCTGCAGTCCTAGCGCGCGTGGCTCTTGCTCCAATCCGTCAGCAAGCTGTACGCCACCGCCAACAGCGTCGGACCGATGAACAGGCCGATGAAACCAAAGGCGATCAACCCACCGAAAACCCCCAGCAGCACGATGATCAGCGGCAGGTTTCCGCCGCGGCTGATCAGGTAAGGCTTGAGCACGTTATCCACGCCGCTAATGATGAAGGTGCCCCATATACCGAGGAACACCGCCATCCCGTATTCGCCCTTCCACGCCAGCCAGGCCGTGGCGGGGATCCAGACCAGCGGCGGGCCCATGGGAATCAGGCTGAGCAGGAAGGTGACAATACCAAGCACCAGTGCTCCCGGCACGCCCGCGATCAGGAAACCGATCAGCGCGAGCACGGCCTGGGCCGCCGCGGTACCGATCACGCCGTTGACCACCCGCTGCACCGTACCGGCCACCAGGTCAACGTAGTACCCGGCCCGGTCACCAATCAACCGCTCCAGCAAGCCTTGGACAAACGCCGCCAGGCGTGGGCCATCACGGTAGAAAAAGAACACGAACACGATGCTCAACGTCAGTTCGAGAATACCGCCGCCTACTTGCGCGCTGCGGGCCAGCAACCAATTGCCGACCCTTCCGAGGTACGGCTTGATGGACACCATCATCGCCGCGCCCTGTTGATCGATGCTGTCCCAGAGCGTCACCAGCCGCCCGCCTACCAGCGGCACACCCGCCAGCCATTCCGGCGCGGCGGGCAGACCGTCGACCTGGACATCCCTGATGAACGCCGTGGCATCGCGCACATGATCGGCCAGGTTGACCCCCAGCCACACCAGCGGCACCGCCACGAGTAACATCCAGCCGACCGTCAGCAACGCCGCGGCGAGGGATTCACGCCCGTTGACCCAGCGGGTCAGCAAGCGCATCAGCGGCCAGCTGGCGAAAGCCAGCACGGCGCCCCAGAACAGCGCCGACCAGAATGGCGCCATCACCCAGAGGCTTGCGCCGAACAACACCAGCAGCAGGATCTGCACCAGTAGCCGATCGTTATTGAGCATGAAAGGTCTCGAAAAATTAACGGGGCCGGTCAACGGCGTAGGGTGCATCCCTGAAACAGCTTATCGCAACAGTTCAAGGTGCAGACCCTTCGCGTCATCGCTGGACGTCTCCATGCGCGCGGCCCGCACACCCTGGCCAATGAGGGCCTGGCGCCAGACCTCGGCCTGCGGGCCGGCGATACTGACCCGAAGGCCGGTGTCCAGGTTCAGCGCCCGGGAGAGCAAGCGCTGCCAGGCGTCGTCCGGCTCGCCGGCAAGACGCGGCAGATCCAGCACGCCGGTGTCCTTGAGCTGGCGTAGCAACGTCGCAGATGTCGGCAGCAGATCCCCCAGGGGAGCGTTCGCTTCGAACTGTTCGACGTGCAGGTAGGCCTTGCGGTTGCCGCGGGTGATGGCATACAGCGCGATCAGCGTGTTGTCCGCCGGCGGCGCCAGGCGCAACAGCAGATAGGCCTGGCCGCTGTCGGCACCATAGAGTTTGGCATTGCCAAACACCTGGTTGGCCCACAGGCTGCTTTCACCGCAATCACGCGCCTGGCACCAGAAAAGCAGCTCGGCGTCCTGCTTCTGCAATGCTTCGCGAGCAGCGGTAAAAGCCTGGGTGGCGGTGTGCTCCGGCGGTAATTCATAGGTGACCGACGTGACGTTGCCGCGGGCGTCGACCTGCCCATCGAAGCGTAGCTGGCCGCTTATCCTGCGGATCGAGCCCATCGGGTAGATACGCTCAAGGTCGCTGGTTTGCTTGTACTCGACGATTTGCGCGTCGGGCATCCGCGGCACGCGCGCCAGGTCCTGGCTGCCGGACACATCGGCGGCCAGGGCGGCCGGACCGAAAGCGGCCAGCGCCAGCAGGGCGAATGAATACAAGGATAGTTTCATCGGATCGACTGTGCCTGGACCCGCGCGACGCGAAGGCGTCTTTTAATGCTGATGCGCAGCAAGGCGAATGTACGGTTTTCTGTCATGGTTGGCTCCCTTTCCACCCGCCAAGCCTCGACAGTTGCCCGGCGCAAGTCAAGAAACGCTGAAGAACCGATTGAAACAGTCTGCTACAAGAGCCGCACCGACCTCATCGTTCAGGTGCAAATGATGACCGCCAGGCAACCGCTCATGACTGAAGGGTAGACGTTCCAGCAACTCCGGATGCTGGGCCAGCATGCCGTCAGCTGCCACCACCAGGTGCGCTGGACAGGCGACTCGGGCCACGAACGCCATGGCCTGTTCATCGGTCAGGCGCAGTGGCGATGGCAAGGTCAGGCGGTTGTCGGTGCGCCAGGTATAGCCGCCCGACACTGGCATCAGGCCGCGCTGGGCGAGCAACTCGGCAGCCTCGCGACTGACCGCCACCAGCCCTTTCATGCGCGCTTCGATGGCTCGGTCGAGGGTTGTGTAGACCGGCTTGCGCTTTTCCTGCAAATCCAGCTGCGCCTGCAGGGCCATGCCCATCCGCTCCGCCGCATTGTCGCCCTTGGCTGTAGGCGGAATCACCCCGTCGATCAGGCCCAGGTGCGTGATCCGCTCCGGCAGAGAGCCGGCCAGCACCAGCGAAACGATGGCGCCCATGGAGTGCCCCAACAACGCGAAACGTTTCAAGCCCAATTGCTCGGCCACTTGCAGCACATCATGGGCGTAGTCCCACAGGGCGTAACCGGCCCCGGGCGGGCGGTGTCCGGAATGACCGTGGCCGGCCATGTCCAGGGCAATCACCCGCACACCCTCCAGCCGTGGGGCGAGCCGGGCGAAGCTGTTGGCGTTGTCCAGCCAGCCATGCAGCGCGATCACCGGCCGGCCATCCTCCGGTCCGAACAGGTGGGCGGCGAGTTCGATATGGGGCAAGCTCAGGCGAACCTCTTCGACGGCGTTCATGCGTCAGGCCCTTGCCAGCGCTGGAGCAGGTCCTTGAGCAGGTTGGCCGTGTCCTGGGGATATTCGAGGGGAAACATGTGGCCACCGGGCATGGTCAGGGATTCACCCTGCGGCATGCGCCCCACCACACGCGTGTGATGACGCATCACCACGCGACTCTGCCGGCCCCGTACTACCGCCAGCGGAACCTGGAGTGTTCCAGCCCTCGCGGGGCGGGTATGGGGCACGCCACGGTAGATGCTGATCTCCGTGGCCGGGTCGAAGCGCAGCCGCAACCGGTCACCGACGGGTTGCAAGCCATGTTGCAGATAAGCTTCAAAGCATTCCGGGTCGAAACCGCGAAACAGCGTTTTGCCGGCAAAATAGGCCCGCGCCGACGCCAGGTCGCTGAATTCCTCGCGTCGTCCCAGGGTCCGCCCGGCCGGGGTCAGGCGATCAATGAACCCCATGCGCTTGGCGGCCAGGATCAGCCATCGGTCGGCGCGGGTCAGCACCGGGGAATCGAGCATGACCACGCCGCGATACAACCGAGGGCAACGCAACGCCGCGTGCAAGTGCAACACACCGCCCAGGGAATGCCCGACGCCCCACACCGGTTCCGGTTGCTGCTCCAGGTGATGAATCAGCTCGTCCACCAGGTTGTTCCAGTTGTCGTCCACCGGAAACCGTGGGTCGTGACCGTGCAGTTCGAGGTGCGCGACCTCATATTGCGGCGCCAGCGCGGCGAACAGCTTGCCGTAGGTAGCCGAGGGGAAACCATTGGCGTGGGCGAAAAACACCTGTTGCGACATGTTGGCCGATCCGTTGCGAGAACTGCCACCGATTGTCCGCAGAACCCGATAGCCCGGCAATGACCGTAACTGACAGGAATGATGACAGTCGGGGTTGGGGTATGGCGCCCTGCCCCGCTGCCCCGTGGCGAGGGAGCTTGCTCCCGCTGGCCTGCGCAGCAGGCCCGAAGCCAGGCGACGCGGTATGTCAGGCTGCGCGAGTCAATTGACCGGGGGCCGCTTTGCGGCCCAGCGGGAGCAAGCTCCCTCGCGACGAAGACGTCCCCGTAGGGATCAACGCGCCGGCGGCTGCTCGCCCAGCGGCACTACCGCCATGGTCAGGCGCGATACACAGTTGACCTTGCCATCATCATTGACCAGGCGAATGTCCCAGACCTGCGTGGTGCGGCCCAGGTGAACCACGCGAGCCGTCGCGGTGACCCGCCCGCTGCGCACGCCACGCAGGTGGTTGGCGTTGATTTCCAGGCCGACGCAATAGAACTTGCTGGTGTCGACGCACAGGTAGGCGGCCATGGATCCGACCGTTTCGGCCAGCACCACCGACGCGCCGCCGTGCAGCAACCCGAACGGTTGGTGGGTGCGATGATCGACCACCATGCTCGCGGTCAGGGATTCGTCATCGAAGGATTCAAAACGGATGTCCAGCACTTCGCTGATGGTATTTTTACCGGCGGCGTTCAGTTGTTCGATGTTGGGGGTGGTGCGCCAAAGACTCATCGTGCCCTTCCTTCGTGATTTTTTGTTTTGCCCGCCCGCAAGCGGTTTCTCAGGGATGCCTGAGGCTCTTGAGTTTCATCGAGCCGGCCAACGGCAGGTCGCCTTCCAGCTCCGCCAGACCGGCCGTTTGCACCTGTTCAGGTTGCTGCAGGTGGCCGTGCTGCAACAAGCCCAGCAGGCTGCCCACCAGCGGGTTGTGGCTGACCAGCAGTACGTCGTCCTGGTCCTCCAGATGTTTCAACACATCGGCCGGCCGGGTCTCCGGGGTGAGCCAGTCGACCGTGATCAACTCTGGCTCGAACCCCAGGGCTTCACGCACCAGTTGCGCGGTTTGCTGGGCACGCACGTAGGGACTGGCATAAATGGCCCGCAACGGCTCAGCCATCAACTGCCCGGCGCTGCGCAGCACCTCTTCGCGGCCATGGACCGTCAATACCCGCTCAGGGTCCGGACGAGCCCCGTGCGGCTCTGCTTCACCGTGACGCAATACCCACAGTTTCATAGTTTCGGCTCCTCGTCACGGACCGGGTGCGGCGCCGGCGCCACGGTGTGAGGCGCTTCGCCTTCCGGTGTCCGCGGGGTCGGCCAGTCAGCGAAGGGCCAGGGTTTCTGGTCGCTGTGGAAAGTGCCGAAGCGGCCGATCTGCGCGAGGAACTGGCTCAGGCTGTCGCCAAAATTCATCAGGCTGGCGCTGGGTGCGCCGTAGATCAGTCGATAAACCAACTGCACCAGCACCACGGCGCCGAGGATGAATTGCGCCACCTGCCAGACCAGCAGGTAAATCACCATCCACAGCACACGCAGCAGGATGGATTCGTATTGTGGCTGCCCTTTCGGATCGTTCATGGTTCGCTCCTGCTTGCGGTCGATACGGAATCAGTTGAAACCGCTGGTGGAAATGAAATCGACATCGGTCTTCGGTTCGCCACGCATCAACAGTTCGATGACCTGCTCCAGCGTGCGCCCTTCAAACAGAATGGCGTGCAGTCCCGCGACCAGCGGCATATACACCCCGGTCTCCTGGGACTTGGCCTTGAGGACCTTGAGGGTATTGACCCCTTCCGCCACTTCGCCCAGGCGCGACACCGCCTCGTCCAGGCTCAGGCCCTGGCCGAGGGCGAAGCCGACCTGGTAGTTGCGACTCTTGGGCGAAGAGCAGGTGACAATCAGGTCGCCCACCCCGGCCAGCCCGAGGAATGTCATCGGGTTCGCACCCTGGCTGACGGCAAAACGGGTCATCTCCGCCAGCGCCCGGGTGATCAGCATGCTCTTGGTGTTTTCGCCCATGCCCAACGCGACCGCCATGCCGGCGATGATCGCGTAGACGTTCTTCAGCGCCCCGCCCAGCTCCACGCCGAAACGATCGGCGCTGGCATAGACCCGGAAGGTTCGGCCATGAAGGGCGGCCTGGACCCGCCGGCAAAGCTCCTCGTCTTCACTGGCGACCACGGTGGCGGTCAGCGCATGCTCGGCGATTTCCCGCGCCAGGTTCGGCCCGGAAATCACGCCGATGCGCGCCTTGGGGGCGATTTCCTCAAGAATCTCGCTCATCAGCTTGAAGGTCTGCGCCTCGATGCCTTTGGTCAGGCTCACCAGCAACTTGCCGCTCAGGCGTTCGGCGTGGGACGCCAGCACCGAGCGCAGGGCGCTGGAAGGCAGGGCAACGAAGAACAGATCGCTGCCCTCGAGCGTGGCCTGCAAATCGGTGACCGGCTCCACTTCAGGGCGAACCTTGATGCCCTTGAGGTAACGCGGATTCTCCCGGTTGAGCCGGATGGCCTCGGCCTGCTCCGGGTCACGCATCCACTGGCGCACCGCTTGGCCGTTCTCCGCCAGCAGGTTAGCCACGGCGGTGCCGAAACTCCCGCCTCCCAGGACCGCGATCGGGCGCTGTTCAGTCATATGCAATCCGCTCTTCCATACCAAGTGGCAATGCCCGGCATTATACGGAGCAGCCGAACCGCGACCAGCCCCGCCAGCAATTACCGATGGCAGTAGCAAGCTGACAATCAATTGCGAGGAAAATGCTGTCAACGTGAATGGAAAAGTCGCACGGCTCGGTTAACATGCCCGCCATCCCTCCTTCAATCAAAGGCTGTGCCGTGTTCGTTGGCCCTTCCCGTCCAGGTTCATCACTGCTGTTGGCGCTGGTCATCAGCCCCTCCGTGGTGGCCGATGATCTGTTCGTGGACAACCAGCCCCTGCCCCAGGTACTTACCGCCACGCGCCTGAAACAGTCGCCGGCGGCGGTGCCGGGCAGCATGACCGTGCTTGACAGCGAGTTGATCAAGGCCAGCGGTGCCCGGGACATCAGCGAACTGTTGCGCCTGGTGCCGGGCATGATGGTCGGCAACCTCAGCGGCAACCAGGCCACGGTGAATTACCACGGCACCAACGCCAGCGAAGCGCGACGCATGCAGGTGCTGATCGATGGCCGCTCGGTGTACCGCGCCGGCCTCGCCACGGTGGACTGGAGTGACATTCCGGTCGCCATGGAAGACATCGACCGGATCGAAGTCTTCCGCGGCCCCAACACCGTCAGCTACGGCGCCAATGCGCTGATGGCAGTCGTCAATATCATCACCCGCGCCCCGGCAGGTAGCCACGGCACCCGGTTGAAAATGACCCGCGGCCAGCGTGGCATCAGCGACTGGTACGCCAGCCAGGGCAGCGGTTGGGAAAATGGCGATATGCGCCTGTCCTTGTCCGGCCAGGAAGACGACGGTTTCGACAGTGACCGCAACGGCGCGGACTACCGCGACAGCCGGCGCCTGAACCGCATCAACCTCTCCGTCAGCCAGGCCCTGGACGAATGGCAGAGCATCGATTGGCAACTGAGCGCCAAGGAGGGCAGCAACCAGCGGCCCTATACCTATCGTCCGGTTTTCGCCGGGATAACCGCGGCCGGGGACAACTCCGATGTCATCGCCAAGGACTACGCCGGTTCGTTGCGCTGGAACCTCGACCTGGACCCCAACCACAGTCTTTATGTACAAGGCTCGATCCAGCATTGGGATCGCCAGCAGACCTGGCGCGCCTGCGATGCCGAGGTGTCCTTCAGCCCGCAACTGACCGACCTCTGGCAGCTCAACCCGAATTACGCCGAGAAGCTGGCGCGCAATATTCCAAGCTTCCTTGGCACAGGGGCACCTGCCGGCACGGCCCAGGAACAGGCGCTGGCCAACCAGGTGATCGATCAATGGCGCAACGGTGCCTCGCGAACCCTGTGCGGCGACATCGACCAGAGCGCCCGGGAGTCACGTTACGACCTGGAAATCCAGGACACCCTGAGCCTGTCCGATAGCCTGCGCCTGGTCACCGGGGCGAATTATCGCTACGACCGGGCCGACTCCGAGACGTACTTCAATGGCACGCTGGACGACACCACCTGGCGTCTGTTCGGCCAACTCGAATGGCGCGCCAGCGAGCATTGGCTGCTACAGGGTGGGGCGATGTTCGAAGACACCCGCCTGACCGGCAGCTCACTGACCCCGCGAGTCGCGGTCAATTACCTGATCAACCCGCGACACGGGCTTCGGGCGGTGTACTCCGAAGCGGTGCGCTCGCCAGACATGTTCGAGAACAACGTCAACTGGAGCTACCAGGTCACCAACCTGCGGCCCGCCGCGTTCGGCCAGGACAGCGCGCGCTATTTCGTCCGCACGCGCGGCCCGGGGAACCTCGAGCAGGAGCACATGCGTTCGCGAGAGCTGGGCTACAACGGTTATTTCATGGACCTGGGCCTGACGGTGGATGTGAAGCTGTTCCATGACGAAATCACCGGCATGATCAGCGAACCGCTGCGCAACAACCAGTACATCGCCAGCAATGCCAACGACTCGCAGTTCGACGGTGCCGAGACCCAGCTCGACTGGCGCCTGACCAGCGCCGATCGCCTGCGCCTGACCTATGCCTACGTCGATGCCCAGGCCAGCAATCCTCTCGACGAACAACTGACCGCCCGCAACAGCGGCTCGGCCGGATGGCTGCACGACTGGGGCCAGGGCTGGAACAGCGCGGTTTTCTATTACGGGGCCGACGATCTCAATGGCTACCGCTACGAGCGGGTCGATACCCGCGTCGCCAAGCGGATCCCCCTGGGCAAGGCCAGCCTGGAGCTGGCGGGTATCGTGCAGCATCGCCTCGATAACCAGCCGACCACGTTCGCCGACAATCGCTACGACGCCCGTCACGTCCTGTATTTCAGCGCGGAGCTGTCGTTCTAGATGTCTGCGGACCAACCGCGCAAGACGCCCCTCCGTGGCCGCCTGCCGCTATTCCTGTGCCTGGCGTTTGTCAGTCTGCTGACGACCCTTGATGCCCGGGCCGCCGAGATTCTCTTGACCGGCGCCCAGGATACCCCCGGCGTGCAATCGTTCACCCAGGCCCTGCAAGCCCGACGCCCGCAAGACAACGTGCGGTTCGCGCCATTGGCCAGCCTGCCGTCGCCGGACCGCCTGCCCGGCGATGTGCGCCTGGTCCTGCTTGATCCGCCAAGCCTCGACTGGCGCCTGCAAAAAAACCACGGCCCGGCCACGCTGGTCCTGCGCATCAGTCGCTTGCAGGCATACGAACGCCTGGGCGAGGCAACGCCTGAGCGTCTGAGCCTGCTGTGGAGCGATCCGCCCATGGCGCGGCAACTGCAACTGATCCGCAGGGTGCTGCCGCAAGTGCGGCGGGTCGGCGTGCTGTTCGACCGGCACAGCGAATTCCTGCTCAAGGACATCCAGCAGGCAGCCAGGCCGCTGGGCCTGGAAATCGTCAGCGAACGCTGGGACGACAGCAGCGACAACCGTCCCTTGCAGAACCTGCTGGGCCGCAGCGACGTACTGCTGGGCCTCGATGACCCCGACCTCTACAACCCCAAGACCGTGAAGAACCTGCTGCTCAGCAGCTACGCCCGGCAACGCGCGCTGATCGGGCCAAGCGCCGCGTTTGTCAGGGCCGGCAGCCTGGCCAGCACCTACAGCGACCAGGACGACTGGCTGGCGATCCTCGACGAATTGCTCGACCGTCCCACCGCCAGTTGGCCGCGCACGCTGTATCCGGTCCGTTTCAAAGTCATGAGTAACCAGCAGGTCGCCCGCTCGCTGGGCATTGAACCGATTGATGCCGAAGCCGTCGCTGCGCAGTTGGCAGAAGGAGAACACCGCCCATGACCTTGCGTCGACGTTGGGATATCAATACCCGCACCCAGCTCATTGCCCTCGGCCCGGCATTGTTGCTGACCGTGCTGTTGATCAGCTTCTTTACCTTCGTGCGAATCCAGGACTTGCGCCAGGAACTCAACCACACCGGGCAACTGATCGCCAACCAACTGGCTCCGGCTGCGGAATACGGGGTGATTTCCGGCAACAACGAAGTGCTGGAAAGTTTGCTCACCGCCACCCTGGCCACCCCTCATGTACGCTTCCTGGAAGTCCAGGACCGCACGGAGCGGATCCTCGTGTACGTCGAGCAACCGGCGCAGACGCGCAACCACTCGCGGCAGGTGGAGGTGTTCCAGGCTCCGGTTCGCCTGCAACGCATTGCGCTGAACAATGACTTCCTGCAAGGCACCAGCCCGTCCACCGAGGCGCCCGGCGAAGACTACCTGGGCCGCGTGATCGTCGGCATGTCCAGTGATGCCTTCAGCGAGCGCCAGCAGGAGATCCTGCTCAAGGCCGCGATCCTGGCGTTGTTCGCCCTGCTCTTTACCTTCCTGGTGGCGCGCCGACTGGCCGCCAGCCTGTCACAGCCGATCCGCGACATCGGCAACGCGGTCAAGGCGATCCAGCAAGGCGACTACAGCACCCCGTTGCCGATCGTCGACGACGGCGAACTGGGCGCTCTGTCGCGGCACATCAACAATCTGGCCGACGGCCTTGAGCAGGCCAGCCGCGAACAGCAGCAAGCCATGGCGCAGTTGATCCAGACCCGCGAGGAAGCGGAAAAGGCCAACAGCGCCAAATCGGAATTCCTGGCCATGATGAGCCATGAACTGCGCACGCCCATGAATGGTGTCCTGGGCATGTTGCAGTTGCTGGAAACCACCCAGATGACCGACGAGCAGCACGAGTACACCGCGCTGGCTTCGGAATCCACCGAGCACCTGCTGAAGGTGATCAACGACATTCTCGACTTCTCGCGCATCGAACGTTCGGCCCTGGAACTTGAACATATCGCTTTCAACCTGGCGGAACTGGTCGGCAGCTGCGCCCAGTCGTTCCAGCACAGCGCCGCGCAACGCAAGCTGGGCCTGGACTTGCTGATCCCCGACGACATGCGGGCCCTGCAAGTGCAAGGCGACCCGACGCGGATCCGCCAGATCCTGGTCAACCTGATTGGCAACGCACTGAAGTTCACCGACCAGGGGCGCGTCACCGTGCAATGCCAGTGGCAGGCGCTGGATCACGAACTGCTGTGGTTCACCTGCACGGTACGCGACAGCGGGATCGGCATCCCGGCCGACAGCCTGGAGCGCATGTTCGATGCGTTCCAGCAGGCCGACAGTTCGATTTCCCGCCGCTATGGCGGCACGGGCCTGGGCCTGCCGATCGCGCGCACCCTGGCCGAACGCATGGGCGGCACACTGCGGGCCCAGAGCGTGGAAGGCCAAGGTTCGGTGTTCACCCTGGAAATCCCGCTCGCGCTGTCGCGGCAGTCTCCACCGACCCTGGCCCCGCGCGCGCCCGGTGGCGGCAATGATGGCGAGGGCCGCAACGTCTTGCTGGTGGAAGACAATCCGGTCAACCAGACCGTGATCGAAGCCATGCTGCGCAGCCTGGGCTTCACGGTCAGCGTCGCCACCGATGGCGCCCAGGCCGTGCGCAGCGCCGAAAGCCTGATTTTCGAAGTCATCCTGATGGACTGCCGGCTTCCGGTGATCGACGGCTACGAAGCCACGCGACAGATCCGTCAGTTGCCGGGCTGTGCCGAGGTGCCCATCATCGCCCTGACGGCCAACGCGTTGCAGGGCGACCGTGAAGCCTGCCTGGCCGCAGGCATGAACGATTACCTGGCCAAGCCATTCAAAAGAATTGACCTGCAGCAGATTTTGCAGCGCTGGGTACGTTGATCCGGGGCCCCGGACCATCTGTGACTGGCGTGAAAGGCGAAAGTGCGGCAGTCTTAAGCACCCGGACAAGTCTCGATCGGGAAACGAATAACAATTTCAGTGCACAGGTGTACATTCATTTTCCCGTGTGCTGTGACTTTCACTACAACGCAATAGTCTATGAGTAGGCTGCCGACTCGAGGCATGAACGCTTCGATCGGCCGGGAAGATTTGCCCCACCCTGCCGCATGGGACTATTGAGGAGCTCGCATGACCAAACAAAACGCCTTTACTCGGGAAGATCTGCTGCGCTGCAGTCGCGGTGAGCTGTTCGGCCCAGGTAACGCGCAACTGCCCGCCCCGAACATGCTGATGGTGGATCGCATCACCCATATCAGCGACGAGGGTGGCAAGTACGGCAAAGGTGAATTGGTCGCCGAGCTGGATATCACTCCGGACCTGTGGTTCTTCGCCTGCCATTTCGAAGGTGACCCGGTGATGCCGGGCTGCCTGGGCCTGGATGCCATGTGGCAACTGGTCGGCTTCTTCCTTGGCTGGCAGGGCCTGCCGGGTCGCGGTCGCGCCCTGGGTTCGGGCGAGGTGAAGTTCTTCGGTCAGGTGCTCCCGACCGCGAAGAAGATTACCTATAACATTCATATCAAACGCGTCCTCAAGGGCAAGCTGAACATGGCCATTGCCGATGGTTCGGTGGCTGTCGACGGTCGCGAGATCTACACCGCCGAAGGCCTTCGGGTCGGCGTTTTCACCTCCACTGACAACTTCTAAGGGTTATCCGCATGCGCCGCGTCGTTATCACTGGTCTGGGCATCGTTTCGTGCCTGGGCAATGACAAAGAGACCGTCTCCGCTAACCTGCGTGCAAGTCGCCCTGGCATCCGGTACAACCCGGAATACGCCGAAATGGGTCTGCGTAGCCAGGTTTCCGGCTCCATTGACCTCAATCTCGAAGAGCTGATCGATCGCAAGATCTACCGTTTCGTCGGCCACGCGGCAGCTTATGCCTACCTGGCCATGAAGGACGCCATCGCTGACTCCGGCCTGACCGACGAGCAGGTTTCCAACGTGCGCACCGGCCTGATCGCCGGTTCCGGTGGCGCGTCGACCCTGAACCAGATGGAAGCGCTGGACATCCTGCGCGAAAAAGGCGTCAAGCGTGTCGGCCCGTACCGCGTCACGCGGACCATGGGCAGCACCGTGTCGGCCTGCCTGGCCACGCCATTCAAGATCAAGGGCCTGAACTACTCGATCTCCTCCGCCTGCGCCACCAGTGCCCACTGCATTGGCACCGCGGTCGAGCAGATCCAGATGGGCAAGCAGGACATCGTCTTCGCCGGCGGCGGCGAAGAAGAACATTGGAGCCAGTCGTTCCTGTTCGACGCGATGGGCGCCTTGTCCAGCAAGCGTAACGATTCCCCGCAGACAGCTTCCCGTGCCTACGATGCCGACCGTGACGGTTTTGTCATCGCCGGCGGTGGCGGCATGGTCGTGGTCGAGGAGCTGGAACACGCCCTCGCCCGTGGCGCGAAGATCTATGCGGAAATCGTCGGCTACGGCGCCACTTCCGACGGCTACGACATGGTCGCGCCAAGCGGCGAAGGTGCCGTGCGCTGCATGCAGATGGCCATGTCCACCGTCGATACGCCAATCGACTACCTGAACACCCACGGCACCTCGACTCCGGTCGGCGACGTCGCGGAGATGAAGGGCGTACGTGAAGTGTTCGGCGACAAGGCCCCGGCCATCAGCTCCACCAAGAGCCTGTCGGGTCACTCCCTGGGCGCCGCCGGCGTTCACGAAGCGATCTACTGCATGCTGATGATGGAAGGCAACTTCATGGCCGGTTCGGCCAACATCGACGAGCTTGACCCGGAAGTGGCCGACCTGCCGATCCTGACCAAGACTCGCGAAAACGCCACTATCAACACCGTGATGAGCAACAGCTTCGGCTTCGGTGGCACCAACGCCACCCTGGTGATGAAGCGCTGGCAGGGTCAGTAAGCCCCGCTGCTACGCCACACACAAAAACGCCCCGACTGGTTCGGGGCGTTTTTTTATCTGCTCACAACACAAAATCTCTGAGGGAGCTCCCCTGTGGGAGCGAGCTTGCTCGCGATGGCGCCAGATCAGTCAGTATCGATTTTGTTGATCCACCGCTATCGCGAGCAAGCTCGCTCCCACATTGGCTTGTGGTGGATAAATTCAGCGCACCACAAACCGCTGCTGCGTCAGCAACCGATCACCCTGGAACACCATGAATCGCCACTCCCCCGGCATCACTTCGTGGCTTTCGGTGAATTCGTAGGCCATCACATCCTGCGGCGCGCCAGGCACCAGCTTCTGGATGACTTCGAATTTGTCATGGCGCACGCCATCGGGGGTACGGATGCCCGGGGTGAAATACAACAGGGTCAACGGCTGGTCATCCGCGACCTTGCCGGCCAGCTGGTAGCGCATGCCAAATTTGGTGCCCAGCTTTGCCGGTACGCTCTCGGTCTGGCGGATCTGCTCATTGCTGCGCCGCAGGACCCGCTCGCCCGATTGCAATTCGGCTTGCGGCCCTTCGAAGACACCGTATTCCACCGGACCTTCGACACGGACTTCGGCCTGTGCCAGGCCGCAGGTCAACAACAGCGCGACCAGTGCGCTTGAACGGGTGAGATGCATAGTGCGCTCCTTGATTGAGATGAGCGCGAGGGTATGACGCGGGAGTGACAGCCTGATGACAAAGCGATGTTCGCCACGCCACCAACAGCCCAGGGAATGGCAGACCTGTGGCGAGGGAGCTTGCTCCCGCTCGGCTGCGCAGCAGTCGCCAGATTTTGGGGCTACTGCGTAGCCCAGCGGGAGCAAGCTCCCGCGCCACAAAAACGGACTTAGCGGGTCAGTGAGCGCGGCAACACCGCCAGAAAGTTATCCCGCGCCACTTTCCTCGCGACATCTTCCGGCAAGGCATCAAGGAACGGGTCGAAGCTGTGCAGCTCCTTGCCCAGCTTGTTGAAGCGTCCGACCACATCAGATCCGACCATGAAGCGCTCCGGGAAGCGCTCCACCAGTTTTACCCATTCCTCGCGGGGCTTACCCGCCTCGTCGAGCAAATACGGCGTGAGCATGCTCCAGGACAGGTCGATGAACAGATTGGGATAAGACTCAAGCATCCGCGTCAGGGTGGGCAACAGGAAATCCAGCCGAGTCTGGTGCCGATGGATTTCCATGCTGGTGCCGGCATGAGCCCAGATGAATCGCGTATGGGGATGATTGCGCAACGGCTCTTCGACCTCCGCCAGGTACAGCGGATTTTTCTCACGCTTGGAGGTGATGTTGGAATGCAGCATCACCGGCAGGTCATTTTCCGCCGCGAGGTGATAGATCCGCGTCATCGCTTCGTTGTTGGCGCGCGGTGTGTCGCCGGAGGTCAGCGCCGTCAGGTCATCATGGCGGGTGAAGACTTCGCCGATGCCTTGCCACAGCCCCGGATACAGATCGAGCATGCGCTGGATATGAGCGTCGGAGTTCTTGTCATTGGGATTGAAGCCGGACAGGAACGGATGGAAGTACTGCCGCTGTTCGGCGGGCAGTTTGTTTACCGCGGCGGCCACAATCACATCGGTGGCGCTGTACCAATAGGCGTCGGCATCGTCACCGGCGTAATAGCGCGGGCGCTTGGGTTCGTCTTCATGCCATTTCTTGGCCACCGGCACGCCGGAGATCATCACATGCTCGATGCGATTGTCCGCCATGGCCTTGAGCAACTTGGGCATGCCGGCCGTTTCCTGGAAGAAATCGACGTAGTGCAGGTGCGCATCACTGTAGGTGTATTCGCGAGCCACAGCGCCGGTGCTCGAAACAGTCAGCAGCCAAATGAAGATCAAACGGGTCAAGGGCACAGGCAGTCTCCGAAAAGCCATAAGCAGCATAGACCCATCCGTCCCGCCTGGGTTCAGCCAGCGCTGCCGTCCGCTGTAGCCTCGGGTTATGCTTTGCGCATTCGTCGTTCAACCTGGAAGACACCATGACCGCTCCCCTGATCGTTCGTCCCCGCGCAGAAGACGTGGAGGGCCAGCCGATTCTTCGCCCGCTGCCGTCCGCCAAATGCCGCAGCGTCGGGCCTTTCGTGTTTTTCGACCATATGTTGCAAACCACCTACCCGGCGGGCAAAGGCATGAACATCCGCCAGCACCCGCACATCGGGTTATCCACCCTCACCTACCTGTTCGAAGGAAAACTCCAGCACAAGGACAGCCTGGGTTCCGACCAGGTAGTGGATGCCGGGGATGTCAGCTGGATGACGGCGGGCAGCGCGATCGCCCATGTCGAGCGTACTCCGCAGTCGTTGCTGGGCAGCGCTTTTGTCATGCATGGCCTGCAAGTCTGGCTGGCCTCGCCCCAGCCTCGTGAGCAGGGCCCCGGGCACTACAGCCATCATCCGGCGCCGACCTTGCCGGTCAGCGAGAATCTGGGCGTCAGCATCCGCATGATTGCCGGGTCAGGCTTTTGCCTGGAATCGCCGGTACCGGTGCTCTCGCCTACGTTGTATGCCGAACTGAACCTGCAAACCGCGACGACATTGTTGATTCCCACCGAGCATGAAGAGCGTGCACTGTATGTATTGAGCGGCGAGGCGCAACTGGACGGTGAGCCGCTGGAGCTTCATTCGCTGGTCATCCTGCCGGCCGGAGAAGAGATGGCCCTGTTCGCCAGCAGCGACTGCCATGCCGTGCTGTTCGGCGGGGCACCGCTGGACGGGCCACGGCGGATGAACTGGAATTTCGTCGCCAGCGACCCGGCCCGTATCGATGAAGCCCGCCGGCGCTGGGCGGCCGGGGACTGGCCGACTGTGCCGGGGGAAAGCGAGCGGATCGAATTGCCCTGATTTCAGGGGTGTCTCATATGCAGCCATCGCGAGCAGGCTCGCTCCCACACTGGATCGGCGCGGTTCGCAGATCTCGCGTACAACTCGGTTCAATGTGGGAGCGAGCCTGCTCGCGAAAGCAATATGACAGAAGCCAGGGCAATCAGCCCTTGAACACCTCATCCAGCAAATTATGCATCGACCGGAACGCCCGCCCGGCGACCTTGGCGTTGTACATCATCTTGCCCGGCACATTGGCCTGAGGATCGGTGAAGGAATGCACCGCGCCGCCATAACTCAGCAATTGCCAGTCCACCCCGGCGGCGTTCATCTCCTCCTCGAAAGCCGGCAACTGTTCTTTCGGCACCAGCGGATCGGCGGCGCCATGCATCACCAGGACGGCGCCCTGGATATTCTGCGCATCGGCCGGGTTCGGCGTATCCAGGGTCCCATGGAACGAGATCGCAGCCTTGAGCGGTGCGCCGCTGCGAGCCAGCTCCAGTGAACAGCAACCACCGAAGCAGAAGCCGAACGTGGCCAGTTTCGCCGTGTCGACCTGCGCTTCGCCCTGGTTCTGCAATTGCTCCAGCGCAACCTGCATGCGCTTGCGCAACAAGGCCCGGTCATTCTTGAGCGGCATCATTGCCGCTCCCGCCTCGTCGGCGTTGGTCGGGCGCAGCGTCTGCCCGTACAGGTCGGCGATCAGCACCACGTAGCCGTTGGCGGCCACCGACCTGACAATGTCCTCGGCCCCCGCCCCCACGCCCATCCAGTTCGGCGCCATCAGCAAACCCGGACGCGGGCCCTGCTGGTTGACGTCGAAGGCCAGGCGACCTTCATAGCTTTGCCCATCGATCTGATACACCAGTGAACGAACCGTAACCTGACTCATGACGGACTCCTCTTGATGAAACATTCAAGAAGCCCTTGTGGGAGCGAGCTTGCTCGCGATTTCGGTCCGACATTCAACAGATGCGTTGACTGGTCTACCGTCATCGCGAGCAAGCTCGCTCCCACAGGGACTTTCTTACGTCAGATCAAGCTGACAGCTCAACCAGCAGCTTGTTCAAACGCCGGACATAGGCCGCCGGGTCCTTCAGGCTGTCGCCGGCCGCCAGGGCCGCCTGGTCGAACAGGATGTGCGAGAGGTCGCCAAAACGCTCTTCGCTCTGCTCGTTGTCGAGTTTTTCCACCAGCGGGTGAGCCGGGTTGAATTCGAAGATCGGCTTGGAATCCGGCACCTTCTGGCCGCTGGCCTCAAGGATCTGGCGCATCTGCAGGCCGAGGTCCTGCTCGCCGATGGCCAGGATGGCCGGGGAGTCGGTCAGGCGGTGCGAGACACGCACTTCGCTGACGGCATCGCCCAACGCAGTCTTGATCCGCTCGACCAGGCCTTCCTTGCTCTTGGCGACTTCTTCGGCGGCTTTCTTGTCTTCTTCCGAATCCAGGTTGCCAAGGTCGAGGTCGCCACGGGCCACATCGACGAAGCTCTTGCCGTCGAACTCATTGAGGTAGCTCATCAGCCACTCATCGATGCGGTCGGTCAGCAGCAGCACTTCGATGCCTTTCTTGCGGAAGACTTCCAGGTGCGGGCTGTTCTTGACCTGTGCATAGGTTTCGCCGGTCAGGTAGTAGATCTTGTCCTGGCCTTCCTTGGCGCGGGCCAGGTAATCGGCCAGGCTGACGCTCTGCTCGCCGTCGTCACTCTGGGTCGAGGCGAAACGCAGCAGGCCGGCGATCTTCTCTTTGTTAGCGAAATCTTCGGCCGGGCCTTCTTTCATCACCTGGCCGAAGTTCTTCCAGAAGCTCTTGTATTGCTCAGGCTCGCTCTTCGCCAGCTTTTCCAGCATGTCGAGGACGCGCTTGGTCAGCGCCGACTTCATGGAGTCGATGATCGGATCTTTCTGCAGGATTTCCCGCGAAACGTTCAGCGACAGGTCGTTGGAGTCCACCACACCCTTGATGAAGCGCAGGTACAGCGGCAGGAACGATTCGGCCTGGTCCATCACGAACACGCGCTGCACGTACAACTTCAGCCCGCGTGGTGCTTCGCGCTGGTACAGGTCGAATGGCGCACGGGCCGGCACGTACAGCAGCGAGCTGTATTCCAGCTTGCCTTCGACCTTGTTATGGCTCCAGCTCAGCGGGTTCTCGTAGTCGTGGGCGATGTGCTTGTAGAACTCCTGGTATTCCTCGTCCTTGATCTCGGTACGAGGACGGGTCCACAGGGCACTGGCGCGGTTGACGGTTTCCCATTCCACTTCAGGTTTTTCTTCGCCTTCGGCAGCGGTGACTTCCTTCGGCAACTCGATCGGCAGCGCGATATGGTCAGAGTATTTCTTGATGATGTTGCGCAGGCGCCAGCCATCGGCGAATTCTTCTTCACCGGACTTCAGGTGCAAGACGATGCGGGTACCGCGCTCAGCCTTGTCGATGGTCGCGACTTCAAATTCGCCTTCGCCCTTGGATGACCAGTGCACGCCTTCGCTCGCTGCGAGGCCGGCACGGCGGCTGAACACTTCGACCTGATCGGCAACGATGAACGCGGAATAAAAACCGACGCCGAACTGACCGATCAGGTGGGAATCCTTCTTCTGGTCGCCCGACAGGTTTTTCATGAAATCGGCGGTGCCAGACTTGGCGATGGTGCCCAGGTGCGTGATCACCTCGTCGCGGCTCATGCCGATACCGTTGTCTTCGAGAGTGACGGTTTTCGCGTCCTTGTCGAAGCTCACACGGATTTTCAGCTCCGCGCCGCCTTCCAGCAGTTCTGGCTTGGACAGCGCTTCGAAACGTAATTTGTCGACAGCGTCAGAGGCGTTCGAGATCAGCTCGCGAAGAAAAATTTCCTTATTCGAATACAGCGAGTGAATCATCAGGTGCAGCAGTTGCTTCACCTCGGTCTGGAAGCCCAGGGTTTCCTTTTGAGTTTCCACGCTCATGGTCATCAAACTCCAAGTGGATGGTGGTGTCCGCCTCGCTGAGATTGGCGGCGGGATGTCCACAAGGTGGGGGCACCGGTGATGATTTCAAGGGGCGGTCGGCCTGGAGGGTGCAGGGATCTTGAAATGGGCCCTAGCCGTGGCAATCGGTTCGGCTTCGGATTCCTGCCAGGCGGTGATCGCCACATTGGCCACGCGCCGGCCCTGGCGCCAGACCTGACACCGGGCATAGGTGTCACGAAACTGTCCGGCGCGCAGGTAATCCAGGGAAAAATCGATGATCTTCGGCACCCCGGTCGCACGGGTCGCAATCAGTAGATGAACGGCGGCCGACAGCTCCATGAAACCGGCAATCACCCCGCCATGGATCGCGGGTAGTAAAGGGTTACCAATGTTGTCCTTGTTGGACGGCAGGCAGAACAGCAACTCGTCGCCCTGACGAGAACATTCGACGCCGATGAGGCGCGCATAGGGGATCGAGGCCAGCAGCAGCGCGTAGTCGCCATGCTCGCAGGCCTGGCGCAGGTGTTCCTCGGTGATATCGCTCATGGCTTTTGCGCTGCAGCCGTCAGGCCACCCTTTCTCATTCCCCGAGCGCTATCGCCCAGGCGCATGAAAGTGCCCACCACATGGGCGATGGGTTGCGCGGGATCATCCTGGTAGGCAAAACCCCGGCTGAAAATCACGTCCGGCGTGACCCTATAGCACTGGGCGAAACCATAGATGGCTTTATCAGGCATGGCCGCGTGCATGTAATCGATGCGCAGATCCAGGGTCGGGCAGACCTCGAATTGCGGCAGCACGCACAAGGTCGACATGCCACAAGCGGTATCCATCAGCGTGGTCAGCGCTCCGCCATGGACGATGCCTGTCAGCGGATTACCAACGATAGATGGGCTGTAGGGCAACATCACAGTCAAACCTTCGGAATTGGCGCTGTGCAATGTCAGACCCAGCACCTGGCAATGCCTTAGCGCGGATAAGAAGCGTGTCGCACGCTCAAAAACGGAATCCTCAGCCATTTGTGTTAATGCCCTTATGTATGAAGAAGCCCAACAACGACCGTGGGCCATAAAGTTCCGCTGCGCTGCAAAGTTATATATCTAGAGCAAAAGAGGAACTTAACCCGAGGGGGCGCGCTCAAAAGGCCAGTAGTTATATCCATAAGGAGAAACACCCCATGCGTAAGACTTTTGCTATTGCCTTGATGTTGGCCGCCTCCCTCGGTCTCGCTGCCTGCGATAAAAAATCCGAGGACAAGGCTCAAGATGCCAACCAACACGCTGAACAAGCTCAGCAAGACATGAACAAAGCACAGGATAAAGTGAACGACGCGGCGAAAGAAAACGCCGAAGCTGCCAAAGCTCAGTCTGAATCGAACAGTGCCGCCCAGCAGGAACAAGCCCCTGCTACCGCGCCTAAAACCAACTGATACGGTTTCAGTGGTAAAAGAAAACCCGCCTGGTGCGGGTTTTCTTTTGCCTGCGATTTGAGAAAGCTGCCGTCAGGTCGCTTCCTTGCCGGTTTCGGGCACCGGCGCTTCGGTAGGCGTATAGACCATCACATCCAGCACATCCGAATGAAACTCGCGCTGATACAACACAAACACCACGCCGGCGCTCATCAGCATGAACAGCCACGGGCTGACGAACCACGCCAGCATGGTCATGCCGAAATAATAGGCACGCAAGCCGAAGTTGAACTGGTTGGCCGCCATCGAAATGACCCGCGCCGCCCTCGAAGCAAAGGCCTTGCGCTCCAGCTCGGAGACATGCCGCTCGCCGATCATTGGCGCCGAACCTACCAGGACCGCGGCGAAGTTGTATTGGCGCATGCACCAGCTGAACGTGAAGAACGCGTAGACGAACACCAGCGCAAGACACAGCAGCTTCACTTCCGCCATGCCTTGGGAGGCCTGTTGTACCAACGGCAGGTCCGCAAGCAGCGATACCGCGCGGTCAGACGCCCCGAGCACGGTCAGGATACCGGCCAGGATGATGAGCGTGCTGGAGGCAAAGAACGACGCGTTGCGCTCCAGGTTGCCGATCACGCTGGCATCGGCAATGCGGTTGTCGCGCAGCAGCATGCGACGCATCCAGTCTTCGCGGTACAGGTGCATCACGCTGGCCAGGCACGCCGTGTCGCGGGCCTTCCAGGAGGCGTAACGGGTATAGCCGGCCCAGCAGATGATGAACCAGACGGCGGCGAGCAGATGGATCAGGTTGGCTTGGATGAATGACATGCAGTTCCCTGTGATGAAACAAAACCTGCGGCAATAATATCAGCGAACCCTGTGGGAGCGAGCCTGCTCGCGATAGCGATATAACTTTCGCTTCTATGTCAGCAGTTCGGGCGCTTTCGCGAGCAGGCTCGCTCCCACAGGTCCACGGAAAAAGACACTGTTCCAATAAAAAATGCCCCGCATCGATTGATACGGGGCATTTCGTTTTACCGATGGGCCTGCTGGAAGCCGCTTACGCCAACGCTTCGCTGCGCTTGCCCAGCAGTCGATCGCAGACCACTGCGACCACCAGGGTCATGACCGAAGGCACCAGCCAGGCCAGGCCCTGGTCGCTCAACGGCAGGTGGGCCAACTGCGTCGGCAGCCAATCCGCCAGCCCGGCGCCCTTGAGGGCGTCGATCAAGCCGAACAGGAACGACACCAGCATGACCGGGCCGACGATGCGCCCCTGCTCATGCCAGAAGTCCTTGCAGAAGCTCAGGGCGACCAATGCGATGCAAGGCGGATAGATCGCGGTCAGGACCGGAATCGAGAAAGCGATCAGCTTGGTCAGCCCGAGGTTGGACACCAGCAGCGAAAACGCCGCCAGGATGATCACCAGCGTCTTGTAGGACAGCGGCAGGACGCGGCTGAAGTACTCGGCGCAGGCGCAGGTCAGGCCAACCGCCGTCACCAGGCACGCCAGCGAGATCAGTACCGCAAGGAAGCCGCTGCCCAGGCTGCCGAAGGTATGTTGCACGTAGGCATGCAAGACGGCCGCGCCGTTGGTCGCGCCCGCGGCAACTTCATGGCTGCCCGAACCCAGGCGGAACAGGCTGACATAGACCAGCGCCAGCCCCACCCCGGCGATAAGCCCGGCGATGATGGCGTAGCGGGTGATCAAGGCCGGAGACTCGACCCCTCGGGAACGGATGGCGTTGACGATGACGATGCCGAACACCAAGGCACCGAGGGTATCCATGGTCAGGTAGCCATTGATGAAGCCTTGGGAAAACGGCGCCGCCACGTATTCGGGAGTCGCCACGCCGATGTCGCCCGCCGGCAAGGCAAACGCGGCGATGCCCAGCACCGCCAGGGCGATGATTTTCAGCGGCGCGAGAAAGCGCCCGACGGTGTCCAGCAAGCGGCCCGGATAAAGCGAGATGAAGAACACCACCAGAAAGTACACCGCGCTGTACAGGAACAACGCCAACGGGCTCTCGCCGGTCAGCGGTGCCAGGCCGACTTCGAACGATACGGTAGCGGTTCGCGGGGTGGCGAACAGCGGGCCGACCGCCAGGTAGCACACCGCTGCCAGCAAACCACCGGCGATCTTGCCGATGGGGCTGCTCAAGGCGTCCATCGCGCCGCCGACCTTGGCCAGCGCAACGACCGTGATCACCGGAAGCCCGACCGCCGTGATGAGAAAGCCCAGCGCCGCCATCCAGACATGAGGCCCGGACTGCAAACCGACGATAGGCGGGAAGATGATGTTGCCAGCCCCGACGAACAGGGCAAATGTCATGAAACCAAGCGCCAGGATGTCCTGGCCTTTCAACACTTTCATTAAGGAAACCACACTACTGAATCGGAATTTAGAGAGGGATTTCCCTTATGGGTGAGGGAAATGCTGCCGATCCGTATGAGACCGACCCGTTTAGCGCGTCGCTTCCTTGTGGGCAGCGGTCGCAAAAATGGCTGCTAGCCTAACGAATTCAAGTGAAAAACGCACTGTTACAGGGCGAACTATCCGATACACGACATTGCTGTGTCGCATTTACGTATCTATTTTTCGGCTCGCGCCTATTCTCCAAGCTACCTATCCCCCGTGGCGAGGGAGCTTGCTCCCGCTGGGCTGCGCAGCAGCCCTCATTCAGGCGCCTGTATCTATTCAGACAAAAAGCGCTGTCCAGTTTACGACTGCTGCGCAGCCGAGCGGGAGCAAGCTCCCTCGCCACAAGAGCGAACCAGAAACGACAAAGGCCACCCGAAGGTGGCCTTTGTTGCTGGAACGAAGGGTCAGCCGAAGCTTACTTCTTCATTTCCCAGCCAGTCAGCTCGGCCAGGGCCTTGCCGATGTCTGCCAGCGAACGCACGGTTTTCACGCCTGCGTCTTGCAGCGCAGCGAACTTCTCGTCCGCAGTGCCTTTGCCGCCGGAGATGATTGCACCCGCATGGCCCATGCGCTTGCCCGCAGGGGCAGTCACACCAGCGATGTAGGAAACGACCGGCTTGGTCACGTTTGCCTTGATGTAGGCAGCGGCTTCTTCTTCAGCGGAACCGCCGATCTCACCGATCATGACGATCGCTTCGGTCTTCGGGTCTTCCTGGAACAGCTTCAGGATGTCGATGAAGTTGGAGCCTGGGATCGGGTCACCGCCGATGCCGACGCAAGTGGACTGACCGAAACCGGCGTCAGTGGTCTGCTTCACGGCTTCGTAGGTCAGGGTGCCGGAACGGGAAACGATACCGACCTTGCCTGGCAAGTGAATGTGACCTGGCATGATGCCGATCTTGCATTCGCCTGGAGTGATCACGCCTGGGCAGTTAGGGCCGATCAGGGTAACACCCAGTTCGTCGCACTTGACCTTGGCATCCAGCATGTCCAGGGTAGGAATGCCTTCGGTGATGCAGACGATCAGCTTGATGCCGCCGAATGCTGCTTCCAGGATGGAGTCCTTGCAGAAAGGAGCTGGAACGTAGATCACGCTGGCGGTGGCGCCAGTGGCAGCTACAGCGTCTTTCACGGTGTTGAACACTGGCAGGCCCAGGTGCTCGGTGCCGCCTTTGCCCGGCGTTACACCGCCGACCATCTGGGTGCCGTATTCGATGGCTTGCTGGGTGTGGAAGCTACCTTGCGAACCGGTAATGCCCTGGCAGATAACCTTGGTGTCTTTGTTGATCAGGACGCTCATTATTTGCCCTCCGCAGCTTTGACGACTTGTTGAGCAGCGTCGGTCAGGCTGGTAGCAGCGATGATGTTCAAACCGCTTTCTGCCAGTACTTTAGCGCCCAGTTCAGCGTTGTTGCCTTCAAGGCGCACAACAACCGGGATTTTCACGCCGACTTCTTTCACGGCGCCAATGATGCCTTCGGCAATCATGTCGCAGCGAACGATGCCGCCGAAGATGTTGACCAGTACTGCAGCGACGTTGGAGTCGGACAGGATGATCTTGAACGCTTCGGTAACGCGTTCCTTGGTAGCACCGCCGCCCACGTCGAGGAAGTTGGCTGGCTTGCCGCCATGCAGGTTGACGATGTCCATGGTACCCATGGCCAGGCCGGCACCGTTGACCATGCAGCCGATGTTGCCTTCCAGCGCTACGTAGTTCAGTTCGAACTTGGCAGCGTGCGCTTCGCGCGGATCGTCCTGCGACGGATCGTGGAAAGTCTTCAGCTTAGGCTGACGGTACATGGCGTTGGCGTCGATGTTGATCTTCGCATCGAGGCAGTGCAGATCACCGTCGGCCTTGATCACCAGCGGGTTCACTTCCAGCAGGGCCAGATCGTGATCCTGGAACAGTTTGGCCAGGCCAACGAAGATCTTGGCGAACTGGGCAACCTGCTTGCCTTCCAGGCCCAGCTGGAAAGCCAGCTCGCGACCCTGGAATGGCTGTGCGCCAACCAGTGGATCAATGGTGGCCTTGAGGATTTTCTCAGGGGTGTCGTGAGCGATTTTCTCGATGTCCACGCCACCTTCGGTGGAAGCCATGAACACGATGCGGCGGCTCGAACGGTCAACGACAGCGCCCAGGTACAGCTCTTTAGCGATATCAGTGCACGATTCAACCAGGATCTTGGTGACTGGCTGACCGTTGGCGTCAGTCTGGTAAGTCACCAGACGCTTGCCCAGCCACTGCTGTGCGAAGGCTTTGGCGTCTTCTTTGCTGCGAACCAGCTTGACGCCGCCCGCTTTACCGCGACCACCGGCGTGAACCTGGGCTTTGACAACCCATTCGCTGCCGCCGATCTTGTCGCAAGCTTCTGCTGCCGCTTCCGGGGTGTCTACCGCGTAACCGGTGGATACTGGCAGGCCGTACTCAGCGAACAGCTGCTTACCCTGATACTCGTGAAGATTCATGCTTATTACCGTCTTCGTTAGGTACTGCGCATTCGGTGCTGCACCGTTGTGGTGCCGCACCACCTGTGACTGCTGCTTGCGTAGCGTTCCGGTTAACCGGTGCCGCTACGCAAGACTGCGTCCAGCGGACATTCCGCGGTGAGTCTTGCACGCAAGGCTCGCGACGGGCCGCACCGCCGTGGTTTCTTATTATCCGTTAACGCTTCTTGCGGTTGGCCACGTGGATGGCGCCGCCATTCACGGCCAGGGCCGCTTCGTGCAAGGCTTCGGACAGGGTCGGATGGGAGAAGACCATCATGCCCAGGTCTTCAGCGCTGGTGCCGAATTCCATACCGATCGCGCCTTGCTGTACCAGCTCGGCAGCGCTTGGGCCAATGACGTGAACGCCCAATACGCGGTCGGTCTTGGCGTCGGCGATGACTTTCACGAAACCGCCGGTGTCGTTGGCTGCCATGGCGCGGCCGCTGGCGGCGAACGGGAAGGTGCCGACGTTAACTTCAACGCCTTCGGCTTTCAAGGCCTGCTCGGTTTTACCGACCCATGCGATTTCCGGGTGGGTGTAGATAACCGATGGGATCAGGTCGTAGTTCATCTGGGCCTTGTGGCCCTTGATGCGCTCGACAACCATGATGCCTTCTTCGGACGCCTTGTGCGCCAGCATCATGCCGCGAACCACGTCACCGATGGCGAAGACGCCCGGCACGGCGGTTGCGCAATGATCATCGACAGCGATGAAGCCGCGCTCGTCGATTTCCACGCCGCAGTCGGCGGCCAGCAGGTCAGTGGTCACCGGACGACGGCCGACCGCTACGATCAGCTTGTCGAACGTGATGGTCTGTTCGCCGTTGGCGTCGGTGTAGTTGACCACGACTTCTTCGCCGTTGACCTTGGAGCCGGTCACGCGAGCGCCCAGCTTGATGTCCAGGCCTTGCTTGGTCAGGGTCTTCAGCGCTTCCTTGGAAACCGCGGTGTCGGCGGCCATCAGGAAGGTGTCGAGGGCTTCGAGCACGGTCACTTCAGCGCCCAGGCGCGACCATACCGAACCCAGCTCCAGGCCGATCACGCCAGCGCCGATCACGCCCAGGCGTTTTGGCACGGTCTGGAATTCCAGGGCACCGGTGGAGTCGACGATGACGTTCTGGTCGACCGGAGCCGGCGGGATGTCGATCGGACGCGAGCCTGGCGCCAGGATGACGTTTTCGGCTTCGATCACTTCAACCGAGCCGTCCGGCTTGGTCACTTCGACTTTCTTGCCCAGCAGCAGCTTGCCGTGGCCTTCGATGGAAGTCACGCCGTTGGCCTTGAACAGGGTGGCAACACCGCTGGTCAGGTTCTTGACAATGCCGGCCTTGCGGCCAACCATCGCGGCGACGTCCATTTTCACTTCACCGGTAGAGATACCGTGAACGTTGAAGCTTTCTTTCGCTTCCTTGTATTTCCAGGAGCTGTCCAGCAGCGCCTTGGAAGGAATGCAACCGACGTTCAGGCAAGTACCGCCCAAGGCTTGCTTGCCTTCCTTGTCGGTGTATTTCTCGATGCAGGCAGTGGTAAGGCCCAGTTGCGCAGCCTTGATGGCCGCTACGTAGCCGCCAGGGCCCGCACCAATCACTACCACGTCGAATTTCTGAGTCATGAGTCATTCCTTTTCGAATCAAACCGGACGGTCACTTGTGGTGACCGTCGAGGGACGAAACCGGTTGTTTCAGCAAGAGGCCGGTCAACAGACCGGCCCTCGCGGCGAAAATCAGATATCCAGCAGCAGACGAGCCGGATCTTCAAGCAGGTTCTTGATGGTGACCAGGAACGTCACGGCTTCTTTGCCGTCGATCAGGCGGTGATCGTAGGACAGTGCCAGGTACATCATCGGACGAATCACGACTTGACCATTGATCGCCATCGGACGCTGCAGAATGTTGTGCATGCCGAGGATAGCCGCTTGTGGCGGGTTGACGATCGGGGTCGACATCATCGAACCGAATGTACCACCGTTGGTGATGGTGAACGTACCGCCGGTCATCTCTTCGATGGACAGCTTGCCGTCACGGGCCTTCTTGCCGAAGGTGGCGATGCCGCCTTCGATTTCGGCCAGGCTCATCAGCTCGGCGTTGCGCAGTACCGGAACCACCAGGCCACGGTCGCTGGAGACCGCGACACCGATGTCGGCGTAGCCGTGGTAGACGATGTCGGAACCGTCGATCGACGCGTTGACGGCCGGGAAGCGTTTCAGCGCTTCGGTGGCAGCCTTGACGAAGAACGACATGAAGCCCAGGCGTACGCCGTTGTGGGACTTCTCGAACAGATCCTTGTACTTCGAACGCAGGGCCATGACTTCGGTCATGTCGACTTCGTTGAAAGTGGTCAGCATCGCCATGTTCGACTGGGCTTCGACCAGACGCTCGGCAACCTTGGCCCGCAGACGGGTCATCGGTACGCGTTTTTCCACGCGGTCGCCGGCAGCGAACACTGGTGCGGAAGCGGCAGGCGCGGCAGGCTTGGCTGGTGCTGCGGCCGGTGCGGCTTTCTTGGCGGCAACAGCTGCAACCACGTCTTCCTTGGTCACACGACCACCCTTGCCGGTGCCGGCAACGGAAGCGATGTTGATACCGTTCTCTTCAGCCAGCTTGCGAGCAGCAGGGGCAGCGACTGGATCGTCTTCGCCCGATGCAGCAGGAGCAGCGGCCTGAGCGGCAGCCGGTGCAGCAGCAGCGGCTGGAGCGGCGGCGGCAGCGCCGCCCTCTTCGATCGAGCCCAGGACCTGGTTCGACAGAACGGTAGCGCCTTCTTCGGCAATGATTGCGCCCAGCACGCCGTCGGCTTCGGCCAATACTTCCAGCACGACCTTGTCGGTCTCGATGTCGACGATCAGGTCGTCACGCTTGACGGCCTCGCCTGGTTTCTTGTGCCAGGTGGCAACGGTGCCATCGGCAACCGATTCCGGGAATGACGGGGCTTTGATTTCGATAGCCATTATCTGTGGGTCCTTAAAATTCGGTTTCAGTCAGCACGAAGGCGTTAAACAGTGAAGGCATCTTGCAGCAGTTTTTCCTGCTGCTCGGCGTGCATCGACGCATAACCACACGCAGGGGCAGCAGAAGCGTCACGACCGGCGTACTCCAGGCCCAGGGCCTTGTTATGGTTGCCGATGCTGCGACGCAGGTGATGCTGGCTGCTGTACCACGCGCCCTGGTTCATCGGTTCTTCCTGACACCACACCACGTGGGTGAGGTTGGTGTAAGGCGCGATGGCCTCCATCAGGTCGTCTTCCGGGAACGGGTAGAGCTGCTCGATACGCACGATGGCGATGTCTTCGCGGCCTTCGGCACGACGTTTTTCCAGCAGATCGTAGTAGACCTTGCCGCTGCACAGGATCAGGCGAGTCACCTTTGCCGCGTCCAGGGTATCGATTTCCGAGATAACGGTCTGGAAGGAGCCTTCGGCCAGGTCTTCGAGCGTGGAAATCGCCAGCTTGTGCCGCAACAGCGACTTGGGCGTCAGCACGATCAGCGGCTTGCGCAGCGGACGGATGACTTGACGACGCAGCAGGTGGTAGATCTGCGCCGGGGTCGTCGGTACGCAAACCTGGACGTTGTGCTCGGCGCACAATTGCAGGTAACGCTCCAGACGTGCCGAAGAGTGCTCCGGCCCCTGTCCTTCATAACCGTGTGGCAACAGCATGGTCAGGCCGCAGAGACGACCCCACTTGTGCTCGCCGCTGGTGATGAACTGGTCGACTACAACCTGGGCACCGTTGGCGAAGTCGCCGAACTGGGCTTCCCAGATCACCAGCGCATTCGGCTCGGTGGTGGAGTAGCCATATTCGAACGCCAGGACGGCTTCCTCGGACAGCAGCGAATCGTACAGGTCGAAACGTGGCTGGCCTTTGTACAGGTGTTGCAGCGGGATGTAGGTGCTGGCGTCTTTCTGGTTGTGCAGCGCCGCGTGGCGGTGCGAGAAAGTACCGCGGCCTACGTCCTGGCCGGTGATGCGAATCGGGTGACCTTCGAACGCCAGGGTCGCGTACGCCATGGTTTCGGCGTAACCCCAGTTGATCGGCAGGCCGCCGGCTTGCATCTTCTGGCGGTCTTCGTAGATCTTCGCAACCTGGCGCTGGACCACGAAGCCTTCCGGGATTTCCAGCAGCTTGGCCGACAGTTCCTGCAAGGTCTTGAGATCGAAGCGCGTGTCGTGACGCGCGGTCCAGGCGTGGCCCAGGTAAGGACGCCAGTCCACGAACAGTTCCTTGTTCGGTTCCTTGACCAGGCTTTTTACAACGTGCAGGCCGTTGTCCAGGGCGTTGCGATATTCATCGACTTTTTCCTGGACGCGCGCGGCATCCAGAACGCCGCTCTGGGTCAGGCGATCGGCGTACAACTCGCGGGTGGTGCGCTGCTTGGCGATCTGCTGGTACATCAGTGGCTGGGTACCGCTTGGCTCGTCGGCCTCGTTGTGGCCGCGACGACGGTAGCAGACCAGGTCGATCACCACGTCGCGCTTGTACTGCATGCGGTAGTCGATGGCCAGCTGGGTCACGAACAGCACGGCTTCCGGGTCATCACCATTCACATGGAGAATCGGCGCCTGGATCATTTTCGCGACGTCGGTAGCGTACTCGGTGGAACGCGAGTCCAGCGGGTTGCTGATGGTGAAACCGACCTGGTTGTTGATGACGATGTGAACCGTACCGCCAGTCTTGAAGCCGCGGGTCTGCGACATCTGGAAGGTTTCCATGACCACGCCCTGACCGGCGAATGCCGCGTCACCGTGGATGGAAATCGGCAGGACTTTTTCACCGGTCGGGTCGTTGCGACGATCCTGGCGGGCACGGACCGAACCCTCGACCACCGGGGAAACGATTTCCAGGTGGGACGGGTTGAAGGCCATGGCCAGGTGGACTTCGCCACCCGTGGTCATCACGTTGGACGAGAAGCCCTGGTGGTATTTCACGTCACCGGAACCCAGCTCGACCTTCTTCTTGCCTTCGAACTCGTCGAACAGCTCGCGCGGGTTTTTGCCGAAGGTGTTGACCAGTACGTTCAGGCGACCACGGTGGGCCATGCCGATGACGACTTCCTTGGTACCGTAGGAGCCGGAACGCTGGATCAGCTCGTCGAGCATCGGAATCAGGCTTTCGCCGCCTTCCAGGCCGAAACGCTTGGTGCCCGGGTATTTGGTACCCAGGTATTTCTCCAGACCTTCACCGGCGGTGACGCGCTCGAGCAAGTGGCTCTTGATGTCGGCGGAGTACGTCGGACGGCCACGAACGCTTTCCAGACGCTGCTGGAACCACTGGCGCTGCTCGGAATCGGTGATGTGCGTGAACTCAGCGCCGATGGTGCGGCAATATGTCTGCTGCAACGCTTCGTGAATTTCGCGTAGGCTCGCTTCCTCTTTGCCGATGAACAGGTCGCCGGCACGGAAGGTCGTATCAAGATCGGCATTGGTCAAGCCGTAATGAGTGATCGACAGGTCTGCAGGTGCAGGACGCTGCCACAGCCCCAGCGGGTCCAGCTGGGCTGCCTGGTGGCCGCGCATCCGGTAGGCCTGGATCAGTCGCAGTACTTCAACTTGCTTCTTCTCGTGCTCGGAGCTCACGCTGCCGGCAGACACCGGTTGGGCGCGGCGCTGGTTCTTTGCCAGCAGCACGAAATGATCGCGAATCGTCGAGTGCGAAACATCGGTGGCAGAGTTACCGTCAGCCGGCAACTTCTGAAAGTAGGTGCGCCATTCTTCTGGCACAGCGTTAGGGTCGTGCAGGTAGAGCTCGTAGAGCTCTTCCACATAGGCAGCGTTACCACCGGAGAGGTGGGCACTGTTCCACATGCGCTGCATCACGCTTTCTTGCATGCTTGGTCACCCTCGATTAGGGGAACACCACCGGCGAAAACACCGAGCAAACTTGCAGAAGTCCGAGTGCAGCGACTAAAACAAGCCACTTAGGATCACGCTGATAGTCCGGGTACCAGCCCGGATGCCCCTGCTTGTCTCATTTCTTCAAAATAAGAACGGCCGCTTTGTGAGTGGCTGCTCTGGTTATAGCCAGGACGTGGGTTGAAGCCCACGCCCTCGCCTTTACGGGTACAGCGGTTCTACGGGTACAGCAGCTGAATCACACGCCGTTTTGCAGCAGCATGTTACGTACGTGACCGATGGCCTTAGTCGGGTTCAGGCCTTTCGGGCAGACGTTGACGCAGTTCATGATCCCGCGGCAGCGGAATACGCTGAACGGGTCATCCAGTGCGGCCAGACGCTCGGACGTCTTGGTGTCACGGCTGTCTGCCAGGAAGCGATACGCTTGCAGCAGGGCGGCCGGGCCCAGGAATTTGTCCGGGTTCCACCAGAACGATGGGCACGAGGTCGAGCAGCAGGCGCACAGGATGCACTCGTACAGACCGTCGAGCTTTTCACGCTCTTCAGGAGACTGCAGACGCTCGATGGCCGGAGCCGGCGTGTCGTTCTGCAGGAATGGCTTCACCTTCTCGTATTGCTTGTAGAAGATGCTCATATCGACGACCAGGTCACGGATGACCGGCAGGCCTGGCAGCGGCCGAACGATCAGCTTGTTGCCCTTGACCACGGCCGACAGCGGCGTGATGCAGGCCAGGCCGTTCTTGCCGTTGATGTTCATGCCGTCGGAGCCGCAAACGCCCTCGCGGCACGAGCGACGATAGGAAAAACCTTCGTCCTGCTCTTTGATCAAGGCCAGCACGTCCAGCACCATCAGGTCTTTACCACCGGTATCGACCTGGAAGTCCTGCATGAACGGCGCGGCGTCCTGATCAGGGTTGTAGCGATACACACTGACTTGCAACATAGCGGTCACCCTTAATAAGTCCGGACTTTAGGTTCGAAAGTCGGAACAGTCTTCGGCGAGAAGTTCACGGCACGCTTGGTAACGCGCTTATCACCCGGGAAGTACAAGGTGTGGCACAGCCAGTTTTCGTCGTCACGGTCTTCATAGTCTTCGCGGGCGTGGGCACCACGGGACTCTTTACGCACTTCAGCCGCGATGGCGGTGGCTTCGGCCACTTCCAGCAGGTTCTGCAGTTCCAGCGCTTCGATACGGGCAGTGTTGAACGCCTGCGACTTATCGTTGATCTTCACGTTGGCGATTCGTTCACGCAATTGCGCCAGCTGGGCAATACCCTTCTGCATGTATTCGCCGGTACGGAACACACCGAAGTAGTTCTGCATGCAGCTTTGCAGCTCGCGACGCAGGGTGGCGACGTCTTCGCCTTCGGTACGCTCGTTGAGACCGGCCAGACGCTTGAGCGCCACGTCGATGTCGGTGTCGCTGGCGTCGCGGTATTCGATACCGTCGGTCAGCGCTTTTTCCAGGTGCAGACCGGCAGCGCGGCCGAATACCACCAGGTCGAGCAGCGAGTTGCCGCCCAGGCGGTTGGCACCGTGCACCGATACGCACGCCACTTCACCCACTGCGAACAGGCCAGGGATGATTTCGTCCACGCCTTCGGCGTTCTGGGTGATTGCCTGGCCATGAATGTTGGTGGCAACGCCGCCCATCATATAGTGGCAGGTTGGAACCACTGGAACCGGCGCAACGACTGGATCGACGTGAGCGAAGGTCTTGGACAGTTCGCAGATGCCTGGCAAGCGGCTGTGCAGCACTTCTTCGCCGAGGTGGTCGAGCTTGAGCATCACGTGGTCGCCGTTCGGGCCACAGCCGTTACCGGCAATGATCTCTTTAACCATCGAACGAGCCACGACGTCACGACCGGCAAGGTCCTTGGCGTTCGGAGCATAACGCTCCATGAAACGCTCGCCGTGCTTGTTGATCAGGTAACCGCCTTCACCACGGCAGCCTTCGGTGACCAGTACACCAGCGCCGGCGATGCCGGTCGGGTGGAACTGCCACATTTCGATGTCCTGCACCGGCACGCCGGCACGCAGGGCCATGCCGACGCCGTCACCGGTGTTGATCAGGGCGTTGGTGGTGGACGCGTAGATACGGCCCGCACCGCCGGTCGCCAGCACGGTGGCTTTGGCGCGGATGTAGGTGGTTTCGCCGGTTTCGATGCAGATCGCTATCACGCCGACGAAGGCACCGTCCTGGTTCTTCACCAGGTCAACGGCGTAGTACTCGTTCAGGAACGTGGTACCGGCCTTCAGGTTGCCCTGGTAAAGGGTGTGCAGCAGTGCGTGACCGGTACGGTCGGACGCCGCGCAAGTACGTGCAGCCTGGCCACCCTTGCCGTAGTCCTTGGACTGGCCACCGAACGGACGCTGGTAGATGCGGCCGGTTTCGGTACGCGAGAACGGCAGGCCCATGTGGTCCAGCTCGAACACGGCGGCCGGGCCTTCCTGACACATGTATTCGATAGCGTCCTGGTCGCCGATGTAGTCGGAACCTTTGACGGTATCGTACATGTGCCAGCGCCAGTCATCGTTCGGGTCGGCCGAAGCGATGGCGCAAGTGATGCCACCCTGGGCGGAAACGGTGTGCGAACGCGTCGGGAAAACCTTGGTGATCACGGCAGTCTTGTGACCGCCCTGTGCCAGTTGCAGCGCTGCGCGCATGCCGGCACCGCCACCACCAATGATGATGGCGTCGAAAGAAATCGTTGGAATGTTAGCCATGAATCAGATACCCCAGAGAATCTGCACACCCCAGACGAAGTAAGCGAACATCGCAACGCCGCATACTGCCTGGAAGAGGAAACGTACGGCAGTCGCCGACTTGCCGAACGCCATCTGCGTCAGGTAGTCGGTCGCGATGGTCCACATGCCGACCCAGGCGTGAGCGCCGAGTGCGACAAGTGCCAGCAGACTGAAGATACGCATCCAGTTGTTTGCAAACAGTTCGTGCCATTGGGCATAGCCCAGGCCGGGGTTGGCTACCACATATCCGATCAGGAAGATGAAATAAGCCGCGAGAACGACCGCAGAGACACGCTGCGCCATCCAGTCATAGAGGCCCGAACGCGAAAGGTTCGTGACGTTGGTTACCATATCCAGACTCCTGCCAGAACGATTACCACCACGGAAACGGCGATAACGATTTTCGAGCCCAGCTTGCCGCCTTCCAGCGTCTCACCGATGCCCATGTCCATGATCAAGTGGCGCACGCCGGCTACCAGGTGATACAGCAAGGCGGACAGGATGCCCCAAATCACTAGCTTGGCTAGCGGACTGGTCAGACACGCTTTCACCTGACCGAAGCCTTCTTCCGAATCGAGCGACTTGTCCAATGCATAAAGCATGATGGCCAGGCTGACGAAGAGGATGACACCGGAAATACGGTGAAGAATGGACGTGTAAGCAGTGACTGGGAGTTTGATGGTCCTTAGGTCTAGGTTTACAGGTCGTTGGCTTTTCACGGCTTTTTTTTCACACTGAAGAGCCCCTAACAATCAGGGCAAAGTTGTTGGGGCGCGCACTGGTCAGGTACTCACCACCCAGGGAGTGACGACCCCCAAGAAAGCAGGCCCAAAAGCCCCTGGCGGTCGGTGGCCGAGTATAGACAGTTAGGCTACTAATGACAACGCGTTCACCTTCCCCTAATAGCGCATTGCACATGCAGGGCAAAAGGCGTAAACGGCAGGCAATTTCGCGGAAAAAGTCCGGTTAAAGCCTTCTGGAGCAAGACTTTAGGCAAATTGACATTCGGATTTATCTCACTATAGTGGTGCGGGCCCTGCGTGGGGGGTCTGTCTGATGATTCCAAGCATTAATAGGAGGCCACATGGCTGACAAAAAAGCGCAGTTGATCATCGAGGGCGCAGCCCCCGTCGAGCTGCCCATTTTAACCGGCACCGTTGGTCCCGATGTAATCGACGTACGGGGCCTGACGGCCACGGGCCGTTTCACCTTTGACCCAGGTTTCATGTCGACCGCCTCGTGCGAGTCGAAAATCACCTATATCGACGGCGACAACGGCATCCTGCTGCACCGCGGCTACCCGATCGAGCAACTGGCTGAAAAATCGGACTACCTGGAAACCTGCTACCTGCTGCTCAACGGCGAGCTGCCAACCGCAGAGCAAAAGGCCCAGTTCGTCAGCACCGTGAAGAACCACACCATGGTTCACGAGCAGTTGAAGACCTTCTTCAACGGCTTCCGTCGCGATGCTCACCCGATGGCCGTCATGTGCGGTGTTGTCGGCGCCCTCTCGGCCTTCTACCACGACTCCCTGGACATCAATAACCCCCAGCATCGCGAAATCTCCGCGATCCGCCTGGTGGCGAAGATGCCGACCCTGGCAGCCATGGTCTACAAGTACTCCATGGGCCAGCCCATGATGTACCCGCGCAACGACCTGACCTATGCAGAGAACTTCCTGCATATGATGTTCAACACCCCGTGCGAGATCAAACCGATCAGCCCGGTGCTCGCCAAGGCCATGGACCGCATCTTCATCCTCCATGCCGACCACGAGCAGAACGCCTCCACGTCCACCGTGCGCCTGGCCGGCTCGTCGGGTGCCAACCCGTTCGCCTGTATCGCCGCCGGTATCGCCGCGCTCTGGGGCCCTGCCCACGGCGGCGCGAACGAAGCGGTACTGACCATGCTCGATGAAATCGGCGATGTCTCGAACATCGACAAGTTCATCGCCAAGGCCAAGGACAAGAACGATCCGTTCAAGCTGATGGGCTTCGGTCACCGGGTCTACAAGAACCGCGACCCGCGCGCCACCGTCATGAAGCAGACCTGCGACGAAGTGCTCAAGGAACTGGGGATCAAGAACGATCCGCAACTCGAACTGGCCATGCGCCTGGAAGAGATCGCCCTGACCGACCCGTACTTCATCGAGCGCTCGCTGTACCCGAACGTCGACTTCTACTCGGGGATCATCCTCAAGGCGATCGGCATCCCGACCAGCATGTTCACCGTGATCTTCGCCCTGGCGCGGACCGTCGGCTGGATCTCCCACTGGAAGGAAATGCTCTCCAGCCCGTACAAGATCGGCCGCCCGCGCCAGCTGTACACCGGCTACGAGTCGCGTGACATCACCAAGCTGGAAGACCGCAAGTAAGGCTTGCCTTGCAGTAAGTCTCAAGCTGCACCGGAACAGCCCCTGCTTCTTATAAAGAGCAGGGGCTGTTTTGTTTATGCCTTCAAAAAGCTTAGTGTCAGGACCGGCCTCTTCGCGAGCAGGCTCGCTCCCACAAGGATCGCATACCACTGTGGGAGCGAGCCTGCTCGCGAAGGCGTCCTCACAGACAACGCAAACATCACATGCAAAAAAATACCCCGGCCTCTCAACCGGGGTATTTCTTCAAACACAACGCTTCAACTTGAAGCTTTCAACTTGCAGCTGCCTCAGTGATTCACCGCCCCACTCGCCCCCAGGCCAGTCTGCGAACGCACGAATTGCGGGAAGAACAGCGCCCGCTCGTTTGCACCTTCAGCCGACTTGTCGGTGATGGAGAAGAACCAGATGCCGACGAACGCAATGGCCATCGAGAACAGCGCTGGGTATTCGTACGGGAAGATCGCCTTCTCGTGACCCATGATCTGCACCCAGATGGTCGGACCGAGCACCATCAGGCCCACGGCACTGACCAGGCCCAGCCAGCCGCCGATCATCGCGCCACGGGTGGTCAGTTTCTTCCAGTACATCGAAAGCAGCAGTACCGGGAAGTTGCAGCTCGCCGCGATGGAGAACGCCAGGCCCACCATGAACGCGATGTTCTGCTTCTCGAACAGGATACCCAGGCCGATCGCCAGCACCGCCAGACAGATAGTGGTGATTTTCGAAACCCGAATCTCATCCTTCTCGTTGGCCTTGCCTTTTTTGATCACGCTGGCGTACAGGTCATGGGACACCGCCGAGGCACCGGCCAGGGTCAGCCCCGCTACCACCGCCAGGATGGTCGCGAACGCCACCGCCGAGATGAAGCCCAGGAAGATGCTGCCGCCAACCGCGTTGGACAGATGCACCGCCGCCATGTTGTTGCCGCCCAGCAAGGCACCTGCCGCGTCCTTGAAGGCCGGGTTGGTGCTGACCAGCAGGATCGCGCCGAAGCCGATGATGAAGGTCAGGATGTAGAAGTAGCCGATGAAGCCGGTGGCATACAGCACGCTCTTGCGAGCTTCCTTGGCGTCGCTCACGGTGAAGAAGCGCATCAGGATATGGGGCAGGCCAGCGGTACCGAACATCAGCGCCAGGCCGAGGGAGAAGGCCGAGATCGGATCCTTCACCAGGCCGCCAGGGCTCATGATCGCTTCACCTTTAGGGTGAACCTTGACCGCTTCGGCAAACAGCATGTTGAAGTCGAAGTTGACGTGCTTCATCACCATCAGCGCCATGAACGAAGCACCCGACAGCAACAGCACGGCCTTGATGATCTGTACCCAGGTGGTGGCCAGCATGCCGCCGAACAGCACGTAGAGGCACATCAGGATACCGACCAGGATCACCGCAACGTGGTAGTCCAGGCCGAACAGCAGCTGGATCAGCTTGCCGGCACCGACCATTTGCGCGATCAGGTAGAACGCCACCACCACCAGCGAGCCGCAAGCCGACAGGCTGCGGATCTGGGTTTGCCCGAGGCGATAGGACGCCACGTCGGCAAAGGTGTATTTACCCAGGTTGCGCAGACGCTCGGCGATCAGGAACAGAATGATCGGCCAGCCCACCAGGAAGCCGATGGAGTAGATCAGGCCGTCATAACCGGACGTGAAAACCAGCGCGGAAATACCCAGGAAGGACGCCGCCGACATGTAGTCGCCGGCAATCGCCAGGCCATTCTGGAAGCCGGTGATCTTGCCGCCGGCCGCATAGTAGTCGGCCGCCGAGTTGTTTTTCTTGGATGCCCAGTAGGTGATGTACAGAGTCGCGCCGACGAAGGCCACGAACATCAGGATAGCCGCGACGTTGAGGGGTTGTTTCTGCACAGCCCCCGCCACGGCATCAGCCGCCCAGACGCTCGGTGCGAACGCAGCGATGCTCAAAAGAGCCAGTAGACGCCGGATCATTGCTGAGCCTCCTTGAGAATCGCATTGTTCAGGTCGTCGAACTCGCCATTGGCGCGTCGTACGTAAATGCCGGTCAGGACAAAAGCCGAGAGAATCAGGCCGATCCCGATGGGAATGCCCCAGGTGATCGTTCCCTCAGGCGTGATCTTGGCGCCGAGAATATGCGGCCCGTAGGCAATCAGCAGGATGAATCCCGAGTAAAGCCCTAGCATGATCGCCGAGAGAATCCAGGCGAACTTTTCCCTTTTACTCACCAGCTCCTTGAAGCGCGGGCTGTTTTGTATCGAGAGGTAAATGCTGTCGTTCATTGTTTTTATCCTCGCAGCACAGATTTAAGTTGGAACGACCCTACTCTATGCGGCTCAAGGCCAGGTTCCAGACGACCTTAGTATTAGAACGACATGACGGTTTTGCCAGTTTCTCGCAATTTTTCGCAATTCCCTTTGTGGGAGCGAGCTTGCTCGCGATAGCGGCGCGTCTGTTTGCGTCTCTGTTGAATGTTGTGCCGTCATCGCGAGCAAGCTCGCTCCCACAGGGTTTTGTGGAGAGATTCAGGAATCGCGGGCACAAAAAAACCGCATGCCAGCCACTCATGCGGTTTTTCGGAACAGTCAGACCAGGCCCATTACTTGCCGGTCCACTCCTTCACGCGGTCCGGGTGCTTGGCAACCCAATCCTTCGCGGCGGCGTCCGGCTTGGCGCCTTCCTGGATCGCCAGCATGACTTCGCCGATTTCGTCTTTCGAGGCCCACTGGAACTTCTTCAGGAACTCGACCACTTCCGGCGCCTTGGTAGCCAGCTCCTTGCTGCCGATGCTGTTTACGGTTTCAGCCGCGCCGTAGACACCTTTTGGATCTTCCAGGAAGCGCAGTTTCCACTTGGCGAACATCCAGTGCGGCACCCAACCGGTGACGGCGATGGACTCATTCTTTTTCTCGGCACGGGTCAGCTCGGCGATCATGCCGGCGCCGGAGCTGGCCTTGAGTTGATAACCGGTCAGGTCGTAGTCCTTGATCGCCTGTTCGGTCTTGAGCATCACGCCTGAACCGGCGTCGATGCCGACGATGCGTTTCTTGAAGGAATCGTCGGTCTTGAGGTCTTCCAGCGACTTGGCCTTGACGTACTCTGGCACGATCAGGCCGATCTTGGCGTCCTTGAAGTTCGGGCCGTAGTCGACCACGTTGTCCTTGTTTTTCGTCCAGTAGTCACCGTGAGTCACCGGCAGCCAGGCCGAAAGCATTGCATCGAGCTTGCCGGTGGCCACGCCCTGCCACATGATCCCGGTCGCCACCGCTTGCAGCTTCACGTCATAACCGAGTTTCTGCTTGATCACTTCGGCCGCCACATGGGTGGTCGCGACGCTGTCGGACCAGCCGTCGACATAACCAATGCTCAGGGTTTTGGTTTCGGCGCTGGCCAGGGTGGAGCTGATCGCCAGTACCAGTGCGGCACCTGCGCCCAAGAGTCGTCGCATCTTCATCGTTACTTCCCCGAAAGTGCTGCGCCCGACGGATGCCGAGCAGCGTCAACGTATTGTTATGGTGCACAGCGCCCCCATCACGCTCACCTGCAAACCGGTTCGAACGCCAGTGGAGTACTGACAGGCTGATCATCAACCTGCGCCGATCTGGAACCTGCTCTGTCTGCGACGCTGAGGCAGCGAGAAACGACATCAGAAAGCCAGCAAGCCAATCCAGGCGTTTCAGACCGCGGATTTCGATCAAATCTTGCATGCCTGAACCAGGCGAGCCGCCAGGTCACTAGCGGTCACCACGCCTCAACGTGTATCGTCCCGCTACTATCGCGACCCGTCCGCGCTTGTTTTGCAGCCGTCATGGCACTTGGCTTCACTTCGGTGGTCATAGGCTGCGAACTTCATTCGGCACCTTCCTCTTAAGGGATCCAGACATGCTCCGTTCCTTGCGCTTCGCTGCCTTCGCCGGCGGCCTTATCCTGAGTGCGTCCGCGCTGGCGGTGGATGTCGACGCCGCCAGCTATGGCTACCCCTTGACCAACCCGTTCGAGGCGACCATCGCCACCACGCCGCCGGACCTGCGCCCGGAGCTGCCGCTCAATGAAGACATCAACCAGTCGGACCAGAGCCTGACCCTGCGTCCGGAGCGCGAATTCATCCTGCCGGACAATTTCTGGCCGGTGAAAAGCCTCACCTACCGCATGGCCACCCAGGACAAACCCGCGCCGCTGATCTTCCTGATCGCCGGCACCGGCGCGCGGTATGACAGCACGCTCAATGAGTATTTGAAGCGCCTCTACTACAAGGCCGGCTACCACGTGGTGCAGTTGTCCTCGCCCACCAGTTTCGATTTCATGAGTGCCGCTTCGCGCTTCGCCACGCCAGGCATCACCAAGGAAGACGCCGAAGACATGTACCGCGTGATGCAGGCCGTGCGCGCGCAAAATCCGAAAGTGCCCGTCACCGAGTACTACCTGACCGGCTACAGCCTCGGCGCCCTGGACGCGGCCTTCGTTGCCCACCTGGACGAGACCCGGCGCAGTTTCAACTTCAAGAAAGTCCTGTTGCTGAACCCGCCAGTGAACCTCTACACCTCGATCACCAACCTGGACAAGCTGGTCCAGACCGAGGTCAAGGGCATCAACAGCACCACGACATTCTATGAACTGGTGCTGAACAAGCTGACCCGCTACTTCCAGCAGAAAGGTTACATCGATCTCAACGATGCGTTGCTCTATGACTTCCAGCAGTCCAAGCAACACCTGACCAACGAACAGATGGCGATGCTGATCGGCACCTCGTTCCGTTTCTCGGCGGCCGACATCGCCTTTACCTCGGACCTGATCAACCGTCGCGGCCTGATCATCCCGCCGAAGTTCCCGATCACTGAAAGCACCAGCCTGACGCCGTTCCTCAAGCGCGCGCTGCAATGCGATTTCGACTGCTACCTCACCGAGCAGGTGATCCCGATGTGGCGTGCGCGCACAGACGGCGGCAGCCTGTTGCAACTGGTCGACCAGGTCAGTCTCTACGCGCTGAAGGATTATCTGCAGACCAGCACGAAAATCGCGGTGATGCACAACGCCGACGATGTGATTCTCGGCCCGGGCGACCTCGGCTTCCTACGCAAGACTTTTGGCGACCGCCTGACCGTTTATCCACTGGGCGGCCATTGCGGCAACCTTAACTATCGCGTCAACAGCGACGCCATGCTGGAGTTCTTCCGTGGCTAAATACCTCCTGCTTATCGCCGCGTTAATGAGCGCGGGCATGGCCCACGCCGATGACAGCAAGGCCAATGCGCCCGTGGTGGTGGATTCGGACGGCTTCAAGGAGCCGCTGACCAAACTCAAGTTCAACCCCGGCCTGGATCAGCGCGAATTCGAACGCTCGACGCTCAACGCCTTGAACGTCTACGACCCGCTGGAATCGTGGAACCGCCGCGTCTACCACTTCAACTACCGCTTTGACGAATGGGTCTTCCTGCCCGTCGTCGACGGCTATCGCTACGTCACTCCGAGCTTCGTGCGCACCGGCGTCAGCAATTTCTTCAACAACCTGGGCGACGTGCCGAACCTGATGAACAGCCTGCTGCAATTGAAGGGCAAGCGTTCGATGGAAACCACGGCGCGCCTGCTCCTCAATACCACCGTAGGCATCGCCGGCCTCTGGGACCCGGCCACGGCCATGGGCCTGCCGCGCCAGAGCGAGGACTTCGGCCAGACCCTGGGTTTCTATGGTGTGCCCGGCGGCGCGTATTTCGTGCTGCCGATCTTCGGTCCTTCGAACCTGCGCGACACGTCGGGCCTGCTGGTGGACTACACCGCGGAATCGGCGATCAACTTCCTGAACGTCTCGGAAGTCAGCTCCAACCACCCGGAACTGCTGCTGTTGCGCGGTGTGGACAGGCGCTACCAGACCAGTTTCCGCTACGGGCAGCTGAACTCGCCGTTCGAGTATGAGAAGGTGCGGTACGTGTACACCGAGTCGCGCAAGTTGCAGATCGCCGAGTAACTTTCGGACACATAAAACCACTGTGGGAGCGAGCCTGCTCGCGAATGGGGCCTGACATTCAATATTAATGTTGCCTGACAGGCCGCTATCGCGAGCAGGCTCGCTCCCACAGTTGTAATGCGTTGGCAGACTCAGCCTTTCAGCGCTTTCCAGATTTTGCTCACTACGAGCACACCCGCCAACACTGCAGCTCCCGCGACAATCCCCGCCACCGCATTGAGCAGCATCGGCACGATGAACCCGGCGCCGCCGGCACCAGCCGCCACGCCTTCGATCCAGTGATGCACCGCCGGTACGCCATGGGTCAGGATGCCGCCGCCCACCAGGAACATCGCCGCCGTACCGATCACCGACAGGCTTTTCATCATGTAGGGCGCGGCGCGCAGGATGGCGCCGCCGATGCTTTTGGCGGCCTGGCCAGGCTTTTGGGTCAGCCACAAGCCCAGGTCATCGAGCTTGACGATCCCCGCCACCAGGCCGTACACGCCGACAGTCATGACAATCGCAATGCCCGACAGCACGATAACCTGCTGGGTCAGCGGCGCATCAGCGACAGTGCCAAGGGTGATGGCGATGATTTCCGCCGAGAGAATGAAGTCGGTGCGAACCGCGCCTTTGATCTTGTCCTTTTCGAAGGCCACCAGGTCCACCGCCGGGTCGGCCACCGCCTCCACCAGTTGCGCATGCCCGGCCTGGTCTTCAGCCTTGCTGTGAAGGAACTTGTGGGCGAGTTTTTCGAACCCTTCGAAACACAGGTAGGCGCCACCCACCATCAACAGGGGTGTCACCAGCCAAGGCACGAAGGCACTGATTGCCAGCGCCGACGGCACCAGGATCAGCTTGTTGATGAAGGAACCCTTGGCCACCGCCCAGACCACCGGCAGCTCCCGCTCGGCCCGCACGCCGGAGACTTGCTGGGCATTGAGCGCCAGGTCATCGCCGAGCACGCCGGCAGTTTTCTTGGCGGCCATCTTGGTCATCAGCGCCACATCGTCGAGCACGGTGGCGATGTCGTCGATCAAAACCAGCAAACTGCTTCCAGCCATGGAGGGGCTCCTTGAACAATAATGCTGCGCAGCATACCGCGAGCGGCGCCGCCTTGGGGCATTCTTGAGCGGCCCGCGAGGCCGGTGCTACCATGCGCCACCGCCAGAACCGGCAAGGAACCCCAGGGTTTATGAGCACTATCCGCGAGCGCAACAAAGAACTGATCCTGCGTGCCGCCAGCGAAGAGTTTGCCGACAAGGGCTTCGCCGCGACCAAAACCAGCGACATCGCGGCCAAGGCGGGCCTGCCCAAACCCAACGTCTATTACTACTTCAAATCCAAGGAGAACCTCTACCGCGAGGTCTTGGAAAGCATCATCGAGCCGATCCTCCAGGCCTCCACGCCCTTCAACGCTGACGGCGAGCCGGGCGAAGTATTGAGCCACTACATCCGCTCCAAGATCCGCATCTCCCGCGACCTGCCCTTCGCCTCGAAAGTCTTCGCCAGTGAAATCATGCACGGCGCCCCGCACCTCAGCGCCGACCTGGTCGAACAACTCAACGCCCAGGCCCGGCACAACATTGACTGCATCCAGACCTGGATCGACCGCGGCCAGATCGCCCCCATCGATCCCAACCACCTGATGTTCAGCATCTGGGCCGCCACCCAGACCTACGCCGATTTCGACTGGCAGATCAGCGCCGTGACCGGCAAGGCCAAGCTCGACGAAGCGGATTACGAAGCGGCGGCGCAGACGATTATCCGGTTGGTTTTGAAGGGGTGTGAGGTGGGCTGATAGACCGGGTTGCCCTTATCGCGAGCAAGCTCGCTCCCACAGGAATCCAGGTTGCCAGCAGAGCCTGTATTCACCGCAAAACCCTGTGGGAGCGAGCTTGCTCGCGATGAAGGCCACTCGAGTTCAAGTCAAAGCCAGATGGCATCCCACAGCGGATAGTCGCCAAGCCGCTTGACCAGGCCTGCCCGCAGTGGGTTCGCGACGACATAGCGCGCAAGCTTGACCAGATTTTCCTCTCGACGGAGCGCCCGATCATGAAATCCGCGCTGCCAAAGGCAGATGTTATTGCCAAGGTGCAGATTCACAGTCTTGGTGGCCAATGATTTGGTCCTTTGCATCAACTCACTCAGGGATCCTTGGCGCAACTCGATCAGCCAATGGAAATGATCAGGCATGACAACCCAGGCCAACGAGTGTGCATAACCCTGCATCTGGGCTTGTCGAAATTGATCGACGACATGCCGACCCATCCTGAAATCCCTGAAGATTGGTTCGCGACCAAAGGTGTTGGTGGTCAATAAATAGATCCGGCTGGATTCGGAGTAGCGGCCAACTCGCAGCCGATGTGAAGCGGATAAGCCAGGCATTCCATGCCCCTTCTCGATTAAGTCATGAAAGGCTAGCCGGTCGAATCCCAGTCGTAGCGCAGACTTTTAGCTGGATGTGTCTGCATGATCGCTTTCGCGAGCAGGCTCGCTCCCACAGTTTGGATCTGCGGCGTTTGCAGAATGTCTCCACCTGTGGGAGCGAGCCTGCTCGCGAATACGCCAGTCGATTCAGCGCATGATCAAACAGCCACCCCCGCATCCGCCCTCAACCCCGACACCTCCACCGCCCTGACCGCCACCTGCTCATCCACATCCGAAACATCCCCGCTGACACCAATCGCACCCAGCACCCTGCCCTCCTGATCCCTGATCAACACTCCGCCCGGCGCCGGCACGACGCTGCCTTGCCCCAAGCCGTTCAAAGCGGCAAAGAACGCCGGGCGCTGCTGGGCGTCCTGGGCCAGCAGGCGTGAGCCCTTGCCAAGGGCGATCGCGCCCCAGGCCTTGCCGATAGCGATTTGAGGGCGCAACAGGCTCGCACCGTCCTCGCGCTGCAAGGCTACGAGGTGCCCGCCGCTGTCCAGGACCGCGACGGTCAAGGGTGCCGCATTGACCTCACGGCCTGCGGCCAGTGCTTGTCCCGCCAGGTTGACGGCAACTTTCAAGGTTAGAACGCTCATGGGTGCTGTCCTTCTTTTGTTATGGGAAAGCCTTGGCGGCTTCACTTTCAGCAAAACCGAACACCACAAATAGAACACAACAATATATATTTTTGTATACAATAATTTACGCAAATCAGCTTTAGCGACAAAAGGCTGCAGCAGAATCAGGTTCCCACCGAATTAAACGCGTGCTTGAGGAAAGGGATTGACCTGCGCCATTCGCCATGAATACACTCTGCCGCAAAGCCACTTGTATACAATTACAAAACGTAAGAGGCACAAAATAATGAGCAAAATGAGAGCAATCGAAGCTGCCGTCCTGGTGATGCGCCGTGAAGGCGTGGACACCGCCTTCGGCATCCCCGGTGCCGCGATCAACCCGCTGTACTCTGCCCTGCAAAAGGTTGGCGGCATCGATCATGTCCTCGCTCGCCACGTTGAAGGCGCCTCGCACATGGCCGAGGGCTACACCCGGACCAAGGCCGGCAACATCGGCGTGTGCATCGGTACTTCGGGGCCGGCGGGCACTGACATGGTCACTGGCCTCTACAGCGCTTCGGCCGACTCGATTCCGATCCTGTGCATCACCGGACAAGCGCCCCGCGCCCGCATGCACAAGGAAGATTTCCAGGCGGTGGATATCACCAGCATCGTCAAGCCCGTGACCAAATGGGCGACTACCGTGCTGGAGCCTGGCCAGGTGCCGTATGCCTTCCAGAAGGCGTTCTTCGAGATGCGCTCCGGCCGGCCGGGCCCGGTGCTGATCGACTTGCCGTTTGACGTGCAGATGGCCGAGATCGAATTCGACATCGACGCCTATCAGCCGCTGCCCCTGGCCAAGCCGGCCGCCAACCGGGTGCAGATCGAGAAGGCCCTGGCGATGCTGAATCAGGCCGAGCGCCCATTGCTGGTGGCGGGTGGAGGCATCATCAATGCCGATGCCAGCGATTTGCTGGTGGAGTTTGCCGAGCTCACCGGCATCCCGGTCATTCCGACGCTGATGGGCTGGGGCACGATCCCGGACGATCATCCGTTGATGGTCGGCATGGTCGGCCTGCAAACCTCGCACCGCTACGGCAACGCCACCTTGCTCAAGTCGGACGTGGTGCTGGGCGTCGGCAACCGTTGGGCCAACCGCCACACCGGTTCGGTGGACGTCTACACCGAAGGCCGCACGTTCATTCACGTCGACATCGAACCGACCCAGATCGGCCGGGTATTCACCCCCGACCTGGGCATCGTTTCCGACGCAGCCTCGGCCCTGACCGTGTTCATCGAAGTGGCCCGCGAATGGCAAGCCGCCGGCAAGCTGAAGAACCGCAGCGCCTGGCTTCAGGATTGCCAGCAACGCAAGGCCAGCCTGCAACGCAAGACCCATTTCGACAACGTGCCGGTGAAGCCGCAGCGCGTCTACGAGGAAATGAACCAGGTGTTCGGCAACGACACCTGCTATGTCAGCACCATCGGTCTGTCGCAGATCGCCGGGGCGCAGTTCCTCCACGTCTACAAACCACGCCACTGGATCAACTGCGGCCAGGCCGGTCCCCTGGGCTGGACCATTCCGGCCGCGCTGGGAGTGGTCAAGGCCGATCCGGATCGCAAGGTCGTGGCGCTGTCGGGCGACTATGATTTCCAGTTCATGATCGAAGAACTGGCGGTGGGCGCACAATTCAAGCTGCCCTACATCCACATCGTGGTGAACAACTCCTACCTGGGCTTGATCCGCCAGGCTCAGCGCGGCTTCGACATGGACTACTGCGTGCAGCTGTCGTTCGACAACCTCAACGCCCCGGAGCTCAACGGTTATGGCGTGGACCACGTCGCCGTGGCCGAGGGCCTGGGTTGCAAGGCATTGCGGGTGTTCGAGCCGTCAGGTATCCAGCCAGCGCTGCGCAAGGCCCAGGAGATGATCGAAGAGTTCAGGGTGCCAGTGATCGTCGAGATCATCCTTGAGCGGGTGACCAACATTTCCATGGGCACCGAGATCAACGCCGTCAATGAATTTGAAGACCTGGCGCTGGTGGGCAACGATGCACCGACCGCCATTTCGTTGCTCGATTGACCTCCTCCTGTGGGAGCGAGCCTGCTCGCGAAGGCGATCTACCCTTTATTGAATGTTGAATGACATACCGCTTTCGCCAGCAAGCTCGCTCCCACAAGGGAGGCCTGCCAACTATTTACAGGAGATCACCATGCCGCGTTTCGCCGCCAACCTGTCCATGCTGTTTACCGAGCAGGATTTCCTCGCCCGTTTCGAAGCGGCCGCCAAGGCCGGTTTCAGTGGTGTCGAATACCTGTTTCCCTACGACTACAGCTCCGCTGAACTCAAGACCCTGCTCGATGCCCATGGCCTGACCCAGGTGCTGTTCAACCTGCCGGCCGGCGACTGGGCCAACGGTGAGCGCGGTATCGCCTGCCTGCCGGACCGGGTCGAGGAATTCCGTGCCGGGGTCGACCTGGCGATTGCCTATGCCAAGGTGCTGGGCAATACCCAGGTCAATTGCCTGGCCGGGATCCGTTCGCAGAAGTGCGACGCAGCGCTGGCGGAAAAAACCTTCGTCGCCAACCTGAAATATGCCGCCGAAAAGCTCCAGGGCGCCGGCATCAAGCTGGTGATGGAAGCCATCAACACCCGCGATATCCCGGGTTTTTTCCTGAACAACACCGCCCAGGCCCTGTCGATCCGCGAACAGGTGGGCAGCGCCAACCTGTTCCTGCAATACGACATCTATCACATGCAGATCATGGAAGGCGACCTGGCCCGGACGCTGTCGGCGCACCTGGGCGAGATCAACCATGTGCAACTGGCGGACAACCCGGGCCGCAACGAGCCCGGCACCGGCGAGATCAACTACCGCTTCCTGTTCGAACACCTGGATCGCATCGGCTATCAGGGTTGGGTCGGCTGCGAATACAAGCCGCTGACCACCACCGAAGCGGGCTTGGGCTGGTTGAAAAGCCATAACGCGATCTGATCCAGCTCTCCCTTTGTGGGAGCGAGCTTGCTCGCGATAGCGGTGGTCCAGCCAACCTCTTCGGTGAAGGTGAAACCGTCATCGCGAGCAAGCTCGCTCCCACAGAAAAGCAGTTCTTCATCGGCTGAAGCAGCGATAACAACAAGAGGACTTTCCACATGGCTAAAATCGGATTCATCGGCACCGGCATCATGGGCCACCCCATGGCACTGAACCTGCAAAAGGCCGGTCACAGCCTATTCCTGACCCAGCATCACGACGCTGCCCCGGCCGACCTCGTGGCAGGCGGCGCGGTGGCGCTGGCCAACCCGAAGGAAGTCGCCCAGGAGGCCGAATTCATCATCGTCATGGTCCCGGATACCCCACAGGTCGAGGACGTGCTGTTGCGCGCCGATGGCGTAGCGGCCGGCGTGGGCGCGGGCAAGGTGGTGATCGACATGAGCTCGATCTCCCCTACCGCCACCAAGGCGTTCGCGGCGAAGATCAACGAAAGAGGCGCGCAGTACCTCGACGCCCCGGTGTCGGGCGGTGAAGTCGGCGCCAAGGCCGCGACGCTGAGCATCATGGTCGGTGGCGACAGCGCCGCGTTCGAGCGCGCGCTGCCACTGTTCCAGGCGATGGGCAAGAACATCACCCTGGTGGGCGGCAACGGCGATGGCCAGACCGCCAAGGTGGCGAACCAGATCATCGTCGCGCTGAACATCCAGGCCGTGGCCGAGGCCCTGCTGTTCGCCTCGAAGAACGGCGCGGACCCGGCCAAGGTCCGTGAAGCGCTGATGGGCGGTTTCGCCTCGTCGAAGATCCTCGAAGTGCACGGCGAGCGCATGATCAAGGGCACCTTCGACCCGGGCTTCCGCATCAGCTTGCACCAGAAGGACCTGAACCTGGCCCTGCAAGGCGCCAGGGAGCTGAACATCAACCTGCCCAACACCGCCAACGCCCAGCAAGTGTTCAGTACCTGCGCGGCCATGGGTGGCAGCAATTGGGACCACTCGGCGCTGATCAAGGGGCTGGAGCATATGGCCAATTTCTCGATTCGCGACAAATAGGCCCTGCCCTGCCCCTGTGGGAGCGAGCCCGCTCGCGAAGCGGTGTGTCAGTCAACGCTTGATTGGCAGGTTGACCGCCTTCGCGAGCAGGCTCGCTCCCACAGGTAACCGAGTCGCCTCAGCCAATAATAAAAATCGGGAGCCCGCCATGTCGGTCGATCCGCAACAATTGCTGCGTGAGCTGTTTGCCACGGCCATCGACGCGGCGCATCCGCAGCACGTTCTCGAACAGTATCTGCCGGCTGACCGCAGCGGTCGGGTGATCGTCATCGGCGCCGGCAAGGCCGCCGCGGCCATGGCGCAAGTGGTCGAGCGCTGCTGGCACGGAGAAGTCAGCGGCCTGGTGGTAACCCGCTACGGCCATGGCGCGCCCTGCGAGAAAATCGAAGTGGTCGAGGCCGCTCATCCAGTACCGGACGCCGCTGGCCTGGAAGTGGCCGGACGGGTGCTCGAACTCGTCAGCAACCTCAACGAAGACGACCGGGTGATCTTCCTGCTCTCCGGCGGGGGCTCGGCGTTGCTGGCCTTGCCGGCGGCCGGCATCACCCTGGCCGACAAGCAATCGATCAACAAGGCCCTGCTCAAGTCCGGCGCCACCATTGGTGAGATGAATTGCGTGCGCAAGCACCTCTCGGCGATCAAGGGTGGCCGACTGGGCAAGGCCTGCTGGCCGGCGACCGTCTACACCTACGCGATTTCCGATGTGCCCGGCGATCTTGCCACGGTCATCGCCTCCGGCCCTACCGTGGCCGACCCCAGCACTTCGGCCGACGCGCTGGCGATTCTCAAGCGCTACGGCATCGAGATCCCGGCCTCGGTGCGCATCTGGCTGCAAAGTCCGGAATCGGAGACCGTCAAGCCCGGCGACCCGAGCCTGGCGCGCAGTCATTTCCAGCTCATCGCCCGTCCTCAGCAATCCCTCGAAGCCGCGGCGGTGAAGGCTCGCCAGGCCGGTTTCAGCCCATTGATCCTCGGTGACCTGGAAGGTGAATCCCGGGACGTGGCGAAGGTCCACGCCGGCATCGCCCGGCAAATCGCCCTTCACGGTCAGCCCTTGGCTGCGCCGTGCGTGATCCTCTCCGGCGGCGAAACTACGGTCACCGTGCGCGGCAATGGCCGTGGCGGGCGCAACGCCGAGTTCCTGCTGAGCCTGACCGACAGCCTCAAGGGCCACCCCGGCATCTATGCACTGGCGGGCGACACCGACGGCATCGACGGCTCCGAAGACAACGCCGGCGCCATCATGACTCCGGACAGCTATCGCCGCGCCACCGAGCTGGGCCTGAACGCCAGCGATGAACTGGATAACAACAACGGCTACGGCTACTTCGCCGCGCTGGACGGGTTGATCGTCACCGAGCCGACCCGCACCAACGTCAACGATTTTCGCGCCATCCTGATCCTCGAGAACCCGAAAAATGACGCCTGACAAGAAGGTCAAGATCCTCGCGACACTCGGCCCCGCCACCCGTGGGATCGATGACATCCGCGAACTGGTGCAGGCCGGAGTGAACATCTTTCGCCTGAACTTCAGCCACGGCGACCACGCCGACCACGCCCAGCGCTACCAGTGGATCCGCGAAGTCGAGCAGCAGCTCAATTACCCGCTGGGCATCCTGATGGACCTGCAGGGACCAAAACTGCGGGTCGGCAAGTTCGCCGATGGCAAGGTGCTGTTGCAGCGCGGCCAGGCCTTGCGTCTGGACCTGGACCCGACGCCGGGCGATCAGCGTCGGGTCAACCTGCCCCACCCGGAAATCATCGCCGCGCTGGAGCCGGGCATGGACTTGCTGCTCGATGACGGCAAGCTGCGCCTGCGGGTAACCGCCAGACACACCGACGCCATTGATACCGAGGTGCTCAACGGTGGCGAACTGTCGGACCGCAAGGGCGTGAACGTGCCCCAGGCCGTGCTCGACCTGAGCCCGCTGACCGCCAAGGACCGCCGCGACCTGAGCTTCGGCCTGGAGCTGGGCGTGGACTGGGTGGCGCTGTCGTTCGTCCAGCGTGCCGAGGACATTCGCGAAGCCCGCGCGCTGATCGGCGACAAGGCGTTCCTGATGGCCAAGATCGAGAAGCCCTCGGCCGTCGCCCAACTGCGGGAAATCGCCGAACTGAGCGACGCGATCATGGTTGCCCGAGGTGACCTGGGCGTCGAGGTGCCGGCCGAGAGCGTGCCGCAGATTCAGAAAAACATCATCGGCACCTGCCGCGCCCTCGGCAAACCGGTGGTGGTGGCGACACAGATGCTTGAGTCGATGCGCTTCTCCCCGGCGCCGACCCGCGCCGAAGTCACCGATGTCGCCAACGCCGTGGCCGAAGGTGCCGACGCGGTGATGCTGTCGGCGGAAACCGCCTCGGGCGACTATCCCCTCGAAGCCGTGCAGATGATGAGCAAGATCATCCGCCAGGTGGAAAACGGCCCGGACTACCAGGCACAACTCGACGTCAGCCGACCGAAAGCCGAGGCCACCGTGTCGGACGCCATCAGTTGCGCGATCCGCCGGATCAGCAACGTGCTGCCCGTGGCGGTGCTGGTCAACTACAGCGAGTCGGGCAGCTCCAGCCTGAGGGCGGCGCGGGAACGGCCGACGGTGCCGATCCTCAACCTGACGCCCAACCTGCAGGCGGCCCGTCGCCTGACCGTCGCGTGGGGCGTGCATTCGGTGGTCAACGATCGGCTGCGGCAGGTGGACGAAGTGTGTTCCACCGCGCTGGAAATCGCCCAGGCCCAGGGCATGGCCCAGCGTGGCGACACCCTGCTGATTACCGCCGGCGTGCCGTTCGGGCAGCCGGGGTCGACCAACTCCTTGCGCATCGAGACCCTCCTCTAGCGCCTGTACTGGCCCCTTCGCGAGCAGGCTCGCTCCCACAGGGTTTTGTGATCGCCGCAAATCCAGTGTGGGAGCGAGCCTGCTCGCGATGAAGTCGACGCGGTCCCTATGACATTCCTCAACCATGCCTAATACCCACTGCCCCGACTGGGCTACCGCCCTGCTCAACGGCTTCAGCCAGATTTTCCTCCAGCGCCATCCCCTGTGCGGCCTGTTCTGCCTCTTGGCGATTCTGCTCACCGCGCCAGCGTTGTTCGGCGGCGCGCTACTGGGCGGCGTGGCCGGATTGCTGACGGCCCAACGGCGTGGTTATGCCAAGGAGGATCGGCAGGCCGGGCTGTTCAGCTATAACGCCATCCTGCTGGGTTTGCTGCTGAGCCTGGCATTGCCTTGGTCAGCCCTGTTGCCGCCATTGATCATCGCCGCTGGCGGCCTCAGCGCAATGCTGACCCAGCAGTGGCTCAAGCGCACCCGAGGCCCACGCTGCCTGCCCGCCTACACCGCGCCTTTCGTCGGGCTCGGCTGGTTGCTGCTGGGTCTCGCCCCGCCTGCGCCCTCGCCCGCAGCACTGGAGCAGACACTCCCCAACCTGTCGCTTGCCCCGCTGAACGGCCTGGGCCAGGTCATGTTTCTCGACCAGCCCCTGGCTGGTGTGCTGATCACCATCGGCCTGCTGATCGCCAACCGTCGCGCCGCCGGCTGGGCGCTGTTCGGTTCCGTCGCAGGCTTTGCCTTCGCCTGGCTGCACGATTGCCCGCACGCCTTGTCCGGCCTGGGCGGCTACAACCCGGCGTTAGCGGCCCTGGCCCTCGGCCAACACGCACGCGGGCCATGGCAGCCGCTGGCGGGCGTGCTGCTGGCGGTCCTTCTCGCACCGGGTTTCGCGGCGCTGGGCGTGGCGCCGCTGACGGCGCCTTTCATTCTCGCGTGCTGGCTGGTGCATGCCACCGCGCGGCTTTGGCACCCAGCCTGTCTCGACATCGCGCCTTGCGCTCTGCGGGGCAATCACCCTAGGCTGCGCTGATCATTGGTTCAGGCGAAGGTTATGGACAGCAACAACAACTGGCGTGAACGCCTCTACGTGATCATTTTCCAGACCGACACGGTGGCCGGCCGGCGCTTCGACAGCACGCTGCTGTTGATCATCCTTGCGAGCCTGGTGATTGTGATGCTCGACAGCATCGACAGCGTGCACAAGAATTACGCGGCCCTGCTGGCCTACATCGAGTGGGGCTTCACGTTGATTTTCATCGTTGAATACGGCCTGCGCCTGTACTGCTCGCCCAAGCCGCTGCGCTATGCGTTCAGCTTTTATGGCCTGGTGGATCTGCTGGCGATCGTGCCGGGCATCCTCGCGTTGTACTACAGCGATGCCCAGTACCTGCTGATCGTGCGGATCATCCGCATGCTGCGGATTTTCCGCGTCCTCAAGCTCAGCCCCTACCTCAAGCAGGCCAACTATCTATTGGCCGCACTGCGCGGCAGCAAGCAGAAAATCATCGTGTTCCTGGTCAGCGTGTCGACGCTGGTGACGGTGTTTGGCACCCTGATGTATGTCATCGAAGGCCCCGAGCATGGTTTCACCAGCATTCCCAAGGGCATCTATTGGGCTATCGTGACATTGACCACCGTAGGCTTCGGCGACATCGTGCCGAAGACGCCGCTGGGCCAAGTGGTTTCGTCCCTGGTGATGATTACCGGCTACTCGATCATCGCCGTGCCGACGGGTATCTTCACTGCGGAACTCGCCACCGCCATGCGCGGTGACCAGCTCAAGCACAATTGCCCGGTGTGCAGCAAAAACAACCACGAACATGGCGCTGCTTTCTGTTCTCGTTGCGGTAACGCACTGTTTAAAAAATTGGAATAAGCAAAGCACTTTTTAATTCTTGATGACCTATAAGCTAATCGCTAGGGTGCTGGCTTATCGCCCGCATCCCTTGTCAATAAAAAGGACCTCGCAGTGAAGAATTTCTTTGGCGCCTCCCTCCTCGCCGCCGGCCTGGCGTTCGGCAGCCTGGCCCACGCCGCCCCGACTCTGCTCAACGTTTCCTACGACGTGATGCGGGATTTCTATAAGGACTACAACGCCGCGTTCCAGAAACACTGGCAGGCCGAGCACAACGAAAGCATCACCGTGCAGATGTCCTTTGGCGGTTCGAGCAAGCAGGCGCGTTCGGTAATCGATGGGCTGCCGGCGGATGTCATCACCATGAACATGGCGACTGACATCAATGCCTTGGCCGACAACGGCAAGCTGGTTCCGGATAACTGGGTCACCCGTCTGCCGAACAACAGCGCGCCGTTCACCTCGGCCACCGTGTTTATCGTGCGCAAGGGCAACCCGAAAGCGTTGAAGGACTGGCCGGACCTGCTCAAGGACGGCGTGCAAGTAATCGTGCCCAACCCGAAAACCTCGGGCAACGGCCGCTATACCTACCTTTCGGCCTGGGGCTATGTGCTGAAGAATGGCGGCGATGAAAACAAGGCCAAGGATTTCGTCGGCAAGCTGTTCAAGCAGGCCCCCGTGCTGGACACCGGCGGTCGTGCCGCGACGACTACGTTCATGACCAACCAGATCGGCGATGTGCTGGTGACCTTTGAGAACGAAGCGGAAATGATCGCCCGTGAATTCGGTCGCGACCAGTTCGAAGTGGTCTACCCAAGCGTCTCCGCCGAAGCCGAGCCACCGGTTAGCGTTGTGGATAAAGTCGTCGAGAAGAAAGGTTCCCGCGCCGCTGCCGAGGAGTACCTCAAATACCTGTGGTCGCCCGAAGGCCAGGAAATTGCCGCCGCCAACTACCTGCGCCCTCGCGACCCGGCGGTGCTGGCCAAATACACCGACCGTTTCCCGAAAGTGGATTTCCTCTCGGTGGAAAAAACCTTCGGCGACTGGCGCACCGTGCAGAAGACCCATTTCAACGATGGTGGGATTTTTGACCAGATCTATAGCGGGCAGTGACGCAATAGTGAGCTGAACGCGGTTCTGTGGCGAGGGAGCTTGCTCCCGCTGGGCTGCGTAGCAGCCCCATTCAGGCGGTTGCCGAGCAACCGAGCGGGAGCAAGCTCCCTCGCCACAAGAGCACTTTCACATCCCCTCTGGCGCGATCTACCATCAACCGCAGGCATGACTGCTATCAACCCCAAGCCCTGTTCCAGAGCCCTGCAAATCTTTAGCCTCTCGCCATCCCTTTCAATCGATCGATGAGATTGCCATGAGTGCTCATTCACCCGCCTCGCCCGCTGCCCTGACCCGGGGCATGGTCCTGCTGTTTGCCTTCTGCTGCGGCGCCATCGTTGCCAATATCTACTACGCCCAACCCATCATCGAACTGATCGCGCCCGACGTCGGCCTGTCCAGCACCATGGCCAGCCTGATCGTCTCGCTGACCCAGATCGGCTACGCCCTGGGCCTGTTTTTCCTGGTGCCGCTGGGGGATTTGCTGGAAAACCGGCGCTTGATGATTGTCACCACCGTGGTGGCAATCGGCAGCCTGCTGGGCGCGGCGTTTACCGACCAGCCGAACGTGTTCCTGCTGGTGTCATTGCTGGTGGGGTTCAGTTCCGTCTCGGTGCAAGTGCTGATTCCGCTGGCCGCGCACCTGGCGCCGGAAGAATCCCGGGGACGGGTCGTGGGTGGGATCATGGGCGGCCTGCTGTTGGGGATCCTGCTGGCGCGGCCGGTGTCCAGCCTCGTCGCCGATCACCTTGGCTGGCGGGCGATGTTCATGATCGCCGCCGCGTTGATGGCGGCAATCAGCATCGTCCTGGCATTCACCGTGCCCAAGCGCCAGCCCGAGCACCGCGCCTCCTACGCGCAACTGCTGGGCTCGCTCGGCACCCTGTTACGCCAGCAGCCGCAGTTGCGCCAGCGGGCTTTGTACCAGGCGTGCATGTTTGCCACGTTCAGCCTGTTCTGGACCGCCGTCCCCCTGGAGCTGTCGCGCAACCATGGCCTGTCCCAGACTGAAATCGCGCTGTTTGCGCTGGTCGGCGCCATCGGTGCCGTCGCCGCGCCGATTGCCGGCCGCCTGGCAGACGCCGGCCACACCCGAATTGCTTCGCTGCTGGCCATGCTGTTCGCCAGCCTGAGTTTCCTGCCGGCGTTCATCCATCCCGCTTATAGCGTGATCGGCCTCGCGGTGACCGGCGTGGTCCTGGATTTCTGCGTGCAGATGAACATGGTCCTGGGCCAGCGCACCATCTACGCCCTTGACGCAAAAAGCCGCAGCCGCCTGAACGCGCTGTACATGACCAGCATCTTTGTCGGCGGCGCTTTCGGTTCGTCCATCGCCAGCGCCGTCTACGAGCATGGCGGCTGGCTGTGGGTAGTGATCGTCGGCAGCGCCTTCCCGTTGCTGGCCCTGTTGCGTTTCCTGAGTGCTTCGAAGAAGGCTTCGCTGGCGACGGCCTGATACCGTCGAACAAAAAAATGCCCGACAGGCCAGGACCTGTCGGGCTTTTTTCATGGAGCGGTCAGACCCGCACGTTGCCCCGCGGCCCGGCAATCGCCCAGATGATCAGGCCCAACACCGGCAGCAGGAGAATCAGCAGCACCCACAGGACTTTCGCCCCGGTGCCCGCGCCACTCTTGAGCACATTGATGATCGCCCAGATATCGAGCGCCAGGATGATCAGGCCAATCAGGCCGTTGAAAGTGGAACCCATGGTGTCGCTCCCGAATGGTGGTATGCACACTTAGGATAGCGGGGTCCGGGCAAGGGTTCCGTTTATTGTTTCAGACGTGAACCGCGATCTTGAGCGCTTCCAGGGCGGGGGCCGCGGCGATGCCGACTTCGCCACACAGTTCCAGCACACGCGGCACGTCGTTGCCGTACACCAGCACCATCTGCAATTCATCGTCGAGCAACTGGCTGAAGTTCATCAGCACGTAGCCGCCGCTCTCCTTGTTCAGGCTGCTCATCTGGATCTGGATACGATTGAGCGCGGTCAGCGCCTCGGTCTTCGCCAGTTGCTTGGGCTTGAGGTTGAACGCGACGCCAGGGCCGAACGAGGCGACGATCTGCTCGAACAGGTCGACGTAGGAGTCGGCCTGGAACAGCACGGTGTCCGGCAGACTGCCTACCACCACCCACTCCCCCAGCGGGATCGGGAAGCTGTCGTCATAGTTGATGTCCGGGTTCGCCGCCAGGAACGTCACCGGGTCGGCGTAGGCCTGGGCCGCTTCGTCGGCGATTTTCTCGATGTCCGCCTCGCCCAGGCAGCCGGAGCTGATTTTGCTGATGAGTTCGACGAGTGCGGCTTTCATGGGGCGGATCCTGTGGCTGAATTTTCAGGCGCGCAGGATAGCGCATCACCCCAGGTCAAGTCAGGAACCCTGTGGCCAGGGAGCCAGGCTTCAGCCCAACAACTTTTCCAACTGCGCCGTGGTGTCCACCGCGCCCATGGTCCTGGCCGCGTCCAGCGCCGATACGCCGTTGGCATCCTTGGCCTTCGGGTCGGCGCCTTTGCTGATCAGGTAATCGACTATTTCCACCCGGTTGAACATCGCCGCCATCATCAGCGCCGTGCGGCCATCGAACGAGGAGCCTTCGACTTGCGCGCCGCCATCGACGAGGGCCGAAACCACCGCCAGATCCCCCTTGAACGCCGCACCGGCAATCGGGCTCTGGCCGTTGTCGTTGCGGACTTCCGGATCGGCCTTATTCTCCAGCAGCACTTTTACCGTCTCCACGTGCCCGTGGTACGCGGCCAGCATCAGCAAGGTGTCGCCCTTGTGATTGCGCAGGTTTGGCGGCAGGCCCTTGCTCAACAGCGCGGCCATCATCGCGGCATCGCCCTGACGAGCGACGTTGAATACCTGCTCGGCAAACTCCGCAGCCTCTTCCGGGGTCATCTGGCGGCTTGTATCGGACATGGACAACTTCCTCTGGCTTTTGCAAAGCCGCTAGTTTCCCGAGGGACTCAAAGCCTGTCATCCCTTTTTTCTCTGCAAGAGCCATAGCCACAATCAATAGCGGTACTGCCCACCCTGGATCTGCGTCGCCAGTTGGCGGTCCACCCGCACGTAGGTCGAGGTGTCGGGGAGCCAGGCGTAGATCGGTTCCTCGCCCGTGAGGCAGGGGTCAAAGGCTTCGGCCTTGAGACGGGTTTTCTGATACTTGAACGTGCCGGTCGTTTCCATCTTTACCTTGATCCGCAGGAACAGCGGCACCGCGTAGGCCGGCAGCTTGCCTTGCAGAAATTGCAGCAGCTCGCTGAAATCCAGGGTCGCCAGGGACTCGGCCGGGGTGATCGCGGCCATCCCGGCGCGGCCGTTGGTGCCGGTGATCTCCACGCCGTAGGCCACCGCCTCGGCGATCTGCGGATGTTGCAGGAGCACGTTTTCGACTTCGGTGGTGGAGACGTTTTCGCCTTTCCAGCGATAGGTGTCGCCGAGGCGATCAACGAACTGCCCGTGGCCGAAGCCGATATTGCGCAGCAGGTCGCCGGTGTTGAAATAACAATCGCCTGGGACGAAGACGTCCCGGCAGACGGTTTTTTCGGTCTTGGCCGGATCGGTGTAGCCATCCAGCGGCGCCTTGTCGTCAATGCGCGCCAGCAGCAGGCCCGGCTCGCCTTTCGGGACTTTCTGCATGCGCCCTTGCAGGTTGCGCAAGGGCGCACCGCTGTCATGGTCGTACTGCACCAGTGCCCAACCCATCAGGGAAAACCCGACCGTGTTATCGAAGTTCAGGATGTTGGTGAAGCCGATATTGCCGTCGCTGGCCGCATACAGTTCGCAGATATGGCCAATCCCGAAGCGGGTCTTGAAGGCCAGCCAGGCGCCCGGGCGCAAGCCGTTGCCGATCATCTTCCGGACCTCATGCCGCCGGTCGTCGGCGCTGGCGGGCTGCTCGATCAGGTAGCGACACAGTTCGCCGACATAACCCAACGTGGTCGCCCGGTAGCGACGCACGTCGCTCCAGAATTGGCTGGCGCTGAACTTGCGGCGGATGGCGAACCCCGAGGCACCGCAAACTGCCGCGCCCCAGCAAACACACAGGCCGGTGGCGTGATACAGCGGCAGCGTGCAATAAACGACGTCATCGGGCTGCATGTCCAGGGCGATCAGGCCAAAACTGGTGGACGTGCGCATCCAGCGTCCATGGCGGAATACGCCGGCCTTGGGTAACCCGGTGGTGCCCGAGGTGTAGAGATAAAAACAGGGATCGTTGAAAAACACCTGTCTGCCAAGCGGGTTATCGCCTGGGTAATCCTCGCTGCCGACCATCAGGTCGACGAATCCGCACGGAACCGCGCCACTGTCCTGGTCGGCAACCCACCAGGTCCGCGCATCCGCCAGCGCCGTTCGGCCGCGCACGTCGTTGAAGACAGCGACCCGTTCATCCCCGACCACCACCGCCACCGGCGCGACCAGCGCCAGGCTGTGCACCAGGGCATCTCCGGTTTGCGATGTATTGATCATCGCGCTCACCGCCCCGACCTTCGCCACCGCCAACACCGTAATCAGCAACTGCGGGCGGTTTTCCAGAACAATCGCCACGCAGTCGCCCTTGCCAATACCTTGCGCCAGCAAGTAATGGGCAATGCGATTGGCCTGTTCATTGACCTGTGCATAAGACAGCACCGTGTCGCCGCAGAGCAGCGCCGGGCCGAGGGGATTGCGTTGCGTGGCCTGTTCGAAACACCAACCAAGGCCGCAAGGCTGGGTGGGGTCCTGGACGTTGGCGAGTTTCAGGCCTTTGATGATTCGGGGAACAACTCTGGCAATGACGGGCAGTTTGCGCAGCACCATGCCCCAGGTAATAGCGTCGCTGGGTGTACGACTCATGGACGATCCTTCCCCGTTCGACCTTGTGGGCCGCGGTTCTTGTTATGGGTTGGGCGAATCTGGAGGGAAATTACGCCAGCGATTCCGGTGCTGTACATGCGGTTTTTGCAATGTTTTGTATCCGCTGTGGGGAACAGGCGAAGCGGGAGCGCCAGGATGCGGTTTGGTTCCAAAAATAATCAAGCATCCCCGCAAAATGCAGGATGCACGATGGCCGTTCATGCAAGATGCACGAATGCAAAAAAACCTTAAAAGATTAACTTATTGTTTTTAAAGGAGTTTTTCATTATTCCAATGCTGGCATAGACACTGCAACTACCCCTCCACGGTTTGCCATACCATGGAGCAGTCAACTATGAACATGATTCAAGAGAAGTTTGCATCGCTGTTTTCCAACTACGAAGTCACCACGCAGCCTCGCCCGGACGGCGGCATCCTGCTGACCTTGCGCAACAGCGATGGCAAACTGTTCAAGCGTACGATTTCCTACGCTCAGCTGCATGCCGGGGATCAACTCTCCTGGGCGATCAGTGCCATTCGCCGTGATCTGGCTGAACAGGCCAGCGAACTGCCACCGGTCGCGATGCTGCAGAGCCAGCACCGTTTCGCGCTGCCGACCTATCACAGCGCCTGACAGCAACCAGCTTCAAGCTCTGAACAAAGACAGGCCATGGAACCCAGCGGTTCCATGGCCTGATTTTTTTAGCCGCGAGAAGGCGTTCAGAAGCGCGAAGGTTCGATCTGCGCGAAGCTTTCAACCGTCGTGTGGCCGGCCAGATCACCGCCCTCGCGGGCCAATCCACAGGTTGCCATTCCGGCATTTCTGGCCGCGTCCAGTTCCTCGACGATATCCGACAGAAACAGGATTTCCTGCGGCGCGATCCCCATCGCCTCGCTGATTCGCCGATACGACTGCGCGTCCCGCTTGGCTCCCGACGTGGTGTCGAAATAACCGCTGAACAACGGCGACAGATCGCCAGCCTCAGAACAGCCGAAAATCAGCTTCTGTGCCTGGATCGACCCTGAGGAATAGACAAACAACCGGTAACCTTGCCGATGCCAGGCTTCGAGTGCCTGCGCCGCGTCAGGATAAACGTGCCCTTTCAACTGACCGGCCGTGTATCCCTGCTCCCAGACCATACCCTGCAACGCCTTGAGAGGCGTGGCCTTGCGGTCTTCGGCAATCCAGCCCAGCAGGATCGCGATGACCCGTTCGACGTCCGTGTCCGGCTCGGCACTGTCGCGGCGCACGGCGTCCAGTTGCTCCGCGACGTCGGCGCGCCCGGCGTTGTGCCGGACAAAATCCGGCAGGTGTCGGGCGGCATAGGGAAACAGCACGTCGAATACAAAACTGACCGCGCTGGTGGTGCCTTCGATGTCGGTGAGGATAGCCTTGATCGTCACGGGCTCAGTCCTCCAGGCGCGGGAAACGGCTGGCAATTTCATCACCGGTGAACTTGGCGACCCAGCCTTCCGGATTATTGAACAGCCGAATGGCGACGAAATGTGGGTGCTCGCCCATGTCGAACCAATGCGGCGTACCGGCGGGCACCGAGATCAGGTCGTTCTTTTCGCACAGTACCGCGTAGACGTAGTCGTCGATGTGCAAGGTAAACAGGCCACGACCGGCGACAAAAAAGCGGACTTCGTCCTCGCCGTGACGGTGCTCATCAAGAAACTTGGCGCGCAGTTCGGCTTTTTGCGGGTGGTCGCTGTTGAGGCTGATGACATCCACCGTGACGTAGCCGCGCTCGGTCATGAGCTTGTCGATCTGGGTCCGGTAGGCGCCAATCACTTCCTCCTGGCTGGCGCCGGGCTGGATCTTCGTCGCGGCTTCCCAACGATCGAAGCGCACGCCTTTTTCGGCGAGGGTCGCGGCGATGTCTTCGAAATGGGTCAGGACCTTGTTCGGAATCTCGGGACTTGAAACGTGATAGACGGACAGGCTGCTCATGGTCATGGCTCCAGCAATTTAACGGTTCAGGACTGTGCGAGTCTTGAGCTCGCATTCAAACAGGAACTCAAACGCCTCGATTTGCCGCAGCGCATCGTTCATGCCCGGCCCCCAGGTGTACAGGCCGTGCCCACGGATCAGATAACCGACGCAATCGGGGTGCGCGTCGAGCCAGGGCTGAACCTTGGCGGCGAGGCGCGCGATGTCCTGGTCGTTGTCGAAAATCGGCACGCGAACCTGGGACTCATGGGTCGTGACTCCGCTGAAGGCCTTTTGCAGCTCGTAGTCCTCGAAGTCGATAAAGGCTGCGCCGGTCAGGCGCGAGAGCACCGTGGCATTCACCGAATGGGTGTGCAGCACCGCGCCGATCTGCGGCCGCCAGCGATACAGCTGCGTGTGCAACAGGGTTTCGGCAGACGGTTTCTTGCCCGGCTCCAGGCTGTTGCCGTCCAGGTCGGTGGCAAGCACATCGTCGACGCCCAGTTGCCCCTTGTGTTTGCCGGACACGGTAAGCAGGGCCTGGTCGGAAGACAACCGGGTCGAATAATTGCTGCTGGTGGCCGGGGACCAGCCGCGACCATACAGAAAACGCCCGGCGTCGATGATCTCCCGGGTGAGTTGTTCACGGGTAAGGCTCATGGCCTGTCCTCTTGCATGCGTGTGGCAATGATAACGGCTGCAGCGAAGGCTGCGAGACTGGCGATGTTGAAAGTCCAACCGGCGCCCAGGGCATTCCAGCTGTAGCCGGAGTACAACGCGCCCAGCGCCCCGCCGGTGCCGGCCAGCGCGGCGTATAGCGCCTGCCCCTGACCTTGCTGGCGTGAGCCGAAGCTACGTTGCACGAAATGGATGGCAGCGGCGTGAAAGCTGCCAAAGGTCGCTGCGTGCAAGACCTGGGCAAGCAACAGCACCCAGAGAAACTCCGCCAACGACCCCAGTAGCAACCAGCGCAGCGCCGCCAGCAGGAAGCTGGCCATCAACACCCGGCGCACGGAAAACCGCGCCAGGATCCGGCTCATCAGCAGGAAAACCAGCACTTCCGCGACCACGCCGACGGCCCAGAGCATGCCGATCAATCCGCGGCTGTAGCCCAGGCGTTCCAGGTGCAACGTCAGGAAGGTGTAATACGGCCCATGGCTCAGTTGCATCAGGCCGACGCAGGCATAAAACGCCAGCACGCCCGGATTGCGCAACTGCCGCAGGAAACCGTCCCCGGCCACCCGCGGCCCTTGAACGGGCTGGGCGTTGGGCACCCAGAAACTGCTGAGCACGATGCCACCCATGATCAACGCCAGCGCCACGGGATAGATGTCCAGGCTCAACCATTCGAACAACCGACCGAGCGCGACCACGGTGATGATGAAGCCGATGGAGCCCCACAGGCGGATCTGGCTGTAGCGCGCCGCCTGCCCGCTCAAGTGGGCCAGGGTGATGACTTCGAATTGCGGCAGCACCGCGTGCCAGAAGAACGCATGCAGCGCCATGACCATCGCCAGCCAGGCGTAGCTTCTGTCGATGAAGATCAGTGAGAAACTGAGCAGCGTACAGATCGCGCCAAACCGCACGATTGCCAGGCGCCGGCCGGTGTAGTCACCCAGCCAGCCCCAGAGGTTCGGCGCGACGCAACGCATCAGCATGGGAATCGCCACCAGCTCGCCGATGCGCGCGGCGTTGAACCCGAGGTGATCGAAATACAGCGCCAGGAACGGCGCGGTCGAACCGAGCAACGCAAAGTAAAACAGATAGAAGCTGGAAAGCCGCCAGTACGGCACTGCCGCCATGGTCGTCAGGCCACGGCGGTCGGCAGGCCAGCCATCAAAGCTGACCCAACACCGGTGTGCCGACCCGAACGTCGGCGTTCTGTCCGCGATGACGCAACAGGTGGTCCATCAGCACGATCGCCATCATCGCCTCGGCAATCGGCGTTGCGCGAATCCCCACGCAAGGGTCGTGGCGGCCCTTGGTGATGACGTCCACCGGGTCGCCGTGGATGTCGATCGAGCGTCCCGGTGTGGTGATGCTGGACGTCGGCTTCAACGCCAGGTGGGCAACAATCGGCTGGCCCGAAGCGATGCCGCCAAGGATGCCGCCGGCGTTGTTGCTCAGAAATCCCTGGGGAGTCAACTCGTCACGGTGTTCGGTGCCACGCTGGGCGACACAGGCGAAACCGGCGCCGATCTCCACGCCCTTGACTGCGTTGATGCTCATCAGCGCGTGGGCCAGTTCGGCGTCGAGACGGTCGAAGATCGGCTCGCCCAGGCCAGGCATCACGCCCTCGGCGACCACGGTAATTTTCGCGCCGACCGAATCCTGGTCCCGGCGCAACTGGTCCATGTAGGCTTCAAGCTCGGGTACTTTGTCCGGGTCGGGACTGAAGAAGGCGTTCTGCTCCACCGAATCCCAGGTCTTGAACGGGATTTCGATCGGGCCCAGCTGGCTCATGTAGCCACGGATGATGATGCCCTGGCTGGCCAGGTACTTCTTGGCGATTGCCCCGGCCGCTACGCGCATGGCGGTTTCCCGGGCCGAACTGCGACCGCCGCCGCGGTAGTCGCGCTCGCCGTATTTGTGATGGTAGGTGTAGTCGGCGTGGGCCGGGCGGAACAGGTCCTTGATGGCCGAGTAGTCCTTGGACTTCTGGTCGGTGTTGCGAATCAGCAAGCCGATGGCGCAACCGGTGGTGCGACCTTCGAACACACCGGAGAGGATTTCGACTTCATCGGCTTCCTGGCGCTGGGTGGTGTGGCGGCTGGTGCCGGGCTTGCGGCGATCAAGGTCACGCTGCAGGTCCTCCAGGGAAATCTCCAGGCCCGGCGGGCAGCCGTCGACAATGGCGACCAACGCCGGGCCATGGCTTTCGCCCGCGGTGGTGACGGTGAACAGCTTGCCGTAGGTATTGCCGGACATGCAGGGTGCTCCGTGGAATCGCTGAAAAATCGAGATGGGCGCCAGTATACGCAGGCTCCCCGAGTAGTTCATCCTCGAACCTTATCGGTGCGCGCCAGTCCAACCGGCACCTTCGCAACTAATGGCGTCATGATGTTAAAACTGTTTGCCTTGAGTCTCGCCCTCTTGACTGGCCTGGTTTGCGGCCAGGCCCAGGCCACCGTCCTGCAACGCCCCATCAGCCTCGACACCGGCAACGGTGAACTTTTCGGCTCGCTGCTGCTGCCCAAGTCCGACACACCGGTGCCCGTTGTCCTGATCATTTCCGGGTCAGGTCCTACGGATCGTGACGGAAACAACCCCGAGGGCGGGCGCAACGACAGCCTCAAGCGCCTGGCCTGGGTACTCGCCAGGCACAACATCGCCAGCGTGCGCTACGACAAGCGCGGCGTGGCCGCCAGCCTTGCCGCCACACCAGACGAGCGCAACCTGAGCGTCGAGGCTTACGTCGCCGATGCCGTGGCCTGGAGCCACAAGCTCGCCGCCGATCCGCGACTGGGCCGGTTGATCCTGCTGGGCCACAGCGAAGGCGCGCTGATCGCCAGCCTCGCCGCGCCCCAGGCCAACGCTGCGGCAGTGATTTCGGTGTCCGGCAGTGCACGGCCGATCGACCAGGTGCTACGGCAACAACTGAGCAGCCGCTTGCCACCGGCGCTGATGTTGCGCAGCAACGAGTTACTCGACAGCCTCAAGGCCGGGCGCCCCGACGCGGACGTTCCTGCGCAGCTGCAGGTGATTTTCCGTCCCAGTGTGCAGCCTTACCTGATCTCGTTGTTCCGCCAGGACCCGGCCCAAGCCTTCGCGGCATTGAAGATGCCGGCGCTGATCATCCAGGGCAGCCATGACATCCAGGTCAGCGTCGACGATGCCAGGCAGCTGAAAGCCGCCAAGCCTGACGCACAACTGGCCCTGATCGAGGGCATGAACCATGTGATGCGCATTGTGCCCAACGACGTGAAGCGGCAACTGGCGTCCTATAAAGACCCCAATCTGCCCCTGGCGGCTGAACTGGGTGTGCAGATCCTGCGCTTTATCGGCTCGATCGGTTCCCGTTGAGCGGACTTGATCGCCATACCGGCCAATTGCCCTCCAGTCCTGGCGAAAACGGCCGATAAACCAACGTCGGGCAGCGCAATGGCTGTCGACAAGCCGGCCTGGACAGGATTTTGCCGTTATGACTGAGACTCAAACTTCTCCCGACACCGTCGCCGAACCGGCCGCCGCGCCTGCGGTGGAGCAGCCTTGGGCGGATGTGCAGGCTGAGCAGCATAAAATGCTCCGGCTGGCCCCGCTCAAGACCGATCGCGCCACCGGTGTGCGGCCCTTGCGCTTTGTCGAGTTCAGCTACGCCGAGCGTCACAGCAAGGAGCGCAGTTTGCTGCGCATGAGCATCAAGTTGCCGGGCCAACGGGTGCGCAAGGAACAGAACCATCTGGACGTCTGGGCCGACCACGTCGAGAAACGTCTGTCTTTCTCCCCTGACAACTTGCAAGTCGAGCCTTTGAATCGTGGGCTCGGACGCTTTCTCGCCGCTCAGGGCATCACCTGGGCGAAAAAGCGCTGGTCGAGCTATCGGGTGGACGGCAGCGACCTGAACAACAAGGACGCGCTGAACGAAGACACGCGCCTGCGCCGCGATCACTTCCTCAAGGCCCACGGCTTCGAGGTGGTCTACGCCGACGCCCAGCATCTCAAGGGCAGCGTCAAGGCCGCACAGGTTGGCGACCTGGTGGGCGACTGGAACACCGAGAAGCTGCAGTTCGTCGAGATTCTCGAAGCCGCGCAGATGCTGCAACAAGCCGAGCAGAACCTGGCGGAGCAGGAAGTCAAACTCAAGAAGCAGGAAGAGAAGGTCAACAAGTTCAAGCGCGAAGACACCGGCTTGCGCTTTACCATCACTTGCCTGGTGGCGTTTGCGATGTTCCAGGCGGGATTGCTGATCTGGATTGCGACGCGACATTGAATCCAAGCGGGTGAATAACCCTGTGGGAGCGCGGCGGAACGCAGAAACCGTGGCGAGGGAGCTTGCTCCCGCTCGGCTGCGCAGCAGTCGTAAACCGGGCGACTCCTATCTCAAACCTTTGAAGCGGGGGCTGCTTCGCAGCCCAGCGGGAGCAAGCTCCCTCGCCACAAAAGCAGCCCAGCGTCAAATCCTTGAAGCAAACAACGCCTGGTGCTCACGGCACTGTCCGGCGCTGAGCATGAACACGCCATGCCCGCCGCGTTCGAAGTCCAGCCAGGCGAAGTCGACTTCCGGGTACAGTGCCTCGACATGCACCTGGCTGTTGCCCACTTCGACAATCAACAGGCCCTTCTCGGTCAGATGGTCGGCCGCCTCGGCCAGCATCCGGCGAACCAGGTTCAAGCCGTCATCGCCACAGGCCAGGCCCAACTCAGGTTCGTGCTGGTATTCCTGGGGCATGTCGGCGAAATCCTCCGCGTCGACGTAAGGCGGGTTCGACACGATCAGGTCGAAACGTTGCCCCGGCAAGCCATCAAAACCATCGCCCTGGACTGTGAACACCCGCTCATCGACGCCATGGCGCTCGATATTCTGATTGGCCACCTCCAGCGCTTCGAACGACAGGTCGGCCAGCACCACTTCGGCCTCCGGGAATTCATAGGCACAGGCGATCCCGATGCAGCCGGAACCGGTGCACAGGTCGAGGATCCGCGCAGGCTCCTGGCCCAGCCAGGGCTCGAAGCGTTTTTCAATCAGCTCGCCGATGGGCGAACGCGGGATGAGCACGCGTTCGTCGACTATGAAAGACATTCCGCAGAACCACGCTTCACCGAGCAGGTAGGCAGTTGGAATGCGCTCGGCAATACGTCGGCGCAGCAGGCGCTGTACATGCACCAGCTCTTCGTCTTCGAGACGGCAATCCAGATAGCTGTCGGCAATTTCCCAAGGCAAATGCAGCGCGCCCAACACCAGTTGGCGAGCCTCATCCCAGGCATTGTCGGTGCCATGGCCAAAGAACAGATCCTCGCCATGGAAACGGCTGACGGCCCAACGAATATGGTCGCGCAGGGTACGAAGGCGGGAAGTGATCACAGCGGCAAACTCCAGAGAAATCGACGGGCGAGTCTACCAGCCAAACCCGCACTCTCCCAAACACCCCCCGCGAGAAACGAAAAACTCCGATCCAGCCGTAGGACCTGTCCTTTTTTTGCACCGCCCGTTGAATAAGATGGCGATCTTGATAAGGCTGTAGGCCAGCAACGACGGCCCTTGCGATGGAAGCGATTCACAGAACCGCTCAGCCGGAGGAGAATGTCGCAAAAGCCCCACTCGAAGGAGCCCCAGAATGTCCGTTCCAAAAACGATGTTTCAACTCAGCGGCCGCGGTTATGCAGCGGCCAACCTGAGTCAAGCGACGCTGATCATCATCGATGCCCAGAAAGAGTATCTCGCCGGCCCCCTGGCCCTCAGCGGCATGGATGCGGCAGTCGCGAACATCAAGCAACTGCTCGGCGCAGCCCGCACCGCCGGCCGGCCGATCGTGCATGTACGCCACCTCGGTACCCACGGCGGGCTGTTCGATCCACAGGGCGAACGGGGAGAATTCATTCCAGGCCTTGAGCCGCGGGACGACGAAACCATTATCGAAAAGCTCTTGCCAAGTGCTTTCCACGGCACCGAACTGAAGAAGCGCCTGGAAGATTTCGGCCCACTGGATCTGATCGTCTGCGGTTTCATGAGCCACTCCAGCGTCAGCACCACCGTGCGCGCCGCCAAGAACCTGGGCTTTCGCTGCACCCTGGTCGAAGACGCCTGCGCCACTCGTGATCTGCCGCACAAAGGCGGCGTGCTGAGCGCCGAACACGTCCACCAGACTGAAATGGCGATCATGGCGGACAACTTCGCCACCCTGGCCATGACCCGCGACTTCACCTGAAACACCTGATGAGCGGCTGGTTGCGCCGCTCATCCGCAAAAACGTCTCATTTGCTGCAATTGTCCCGGCGTCAGGAACAACCCGAACATCTTCCGGTCGAAGGGCCGATACCCATTGAGGAAGGTCGGAATGAAGTTATCCGATGGTTTTGACGCACGTCGCTTGCGGCCCAAGGGCCCGAGCAACTGGCGATTTCGTATCGGCGCGGGGATCGCGGCGCTGCTGGCAACGCTCGGTGTGCTGCTGGCGATGGCCGGCGCCGCCAGCCTGCTCGGCCGTCCACCCGCGCTGGGCGAGTTGAATGCCACCCCGCTCGGCTCGGCGATCATCCTGGCAATCGGTCTGTTGGTTCTGCTGTTGGGCATCTGGCTCTGGCGCCGTTGCCGCCGCCGCGCCCGCCAATCCCTGGAGCTGGCCATGGCTCCCCATCTGATGAAAAAACACGACTGATCCGCCATCCGACGTTTTGTCGCGCCCTATCCCAGCGGAGTTGGGTAAACTGGCCGGCCTTCGCGGAGGCTGACATGCAAGACGACGACTTTTCCCTGTTCAAAAGTGCGATCCAGGGCGTAAAACCGATCAAACACGATCGCGCCGAAACCGGCAAGCCAAAGGCCGATCGCGCGCAGATCGCCAAGTTGCGCCAGGCCGCCACCGTGCGCACCGAAGCAACGACCGTGGATGGCCTGTCCGATCAGTTCGTCATCGACGTCGGCCCTGAAGACGAGTTGATGTGGGCGCGCGACGGGGTCCAGGAAAGCCAGATGCGCAAGCTGAAGGTCGGCCAGATCCCCTTCGAAGGCAGCCTCGACCTGCACGGCATGACCGTCGAAAAGGCCCGGGAAACCCTCTGGGCCTTCCTCGCCGAAGCCACCCGATTCGAAATCCGCTGCGTGCGCGTCACCCACGGCAAGGCGGTGCGGCTGGACGGCAAGCGACCGATGATCAAGAGCCACGTCAACACCTGGCTGCGCCAGCACCCGCAAGTGCTCGGCTTCACCTCCTGCCAGGCCAGGCACGGCGGCGCCGGGGCGGTCTACGTGATGCTCAAGCGCACCATGATGGAAGGTCGCGACGAGTAACCCTCGATTGCCGAGCTTGCAGCGCCGTGTCCGCCACCGTACCCTTGCCCTTTGCGTAAAATCCCACAGGTAGTTTCATGTCTCTGGAACAGAATTACACCGCGATCCTCGGCCAACTCGGCGAGGACGTTTCCCGCGAGGGCCTGCTCGACACGCCCAAGCGCGCTGCCAAGGCCATGCAGTACCTTTGCCGCGGTTATGAACAGACCCTGGAAGAAGTCACCAACGGTGCCTTGTTCAGCTCCGACAACAGCGAAATGGTGCTGGTCAAGGACATCGAGTTGTACTCGCTGTGCGAGCACCACCTGTTGCCTTTCATCGGCAAGGCCCATGTGGCCTACATCCCGAGTGGCAAGGTGCTGGGCCTGTCGAAAGTCGCGCGTATCGTCGATATGTATGCGCGTCGCCTGCAGATCCAGGAAAACCTCAGCCGCCAGATCGCCGATGCGGTCCAGCAGGTGACGGGGGCCATGGGCGTGGCAGTGGTGATCGAAGCAAAGCACATGTGCATGATGATGCGCGGTGTGGAAAAACAGAATTCTTCGATGATCACGTCGGTGATGCTCGGTGAATTCCGTGAAAACGCGGCGACCCGCATGGAATTCCTCAGCCTGATCAAGTAACGCGATGCATCAAGAAAACCGGCATTGATCGCCGGTTTTTTTTCGCCTGGCAAAAATCAGGTAAGCTGCGCGCCCTCTTCTTCCCTGCTTCGAGGCTTGCACCGTGATCGTCAAAGCGCTTCGAGTTGGTCTGGGCCAGCTCATCATCTTCATCGATTTCATCACTCGACCCGGCAAGAAAAAGCGCTCGGCCGAGGCCCAGGCGCAAGTCGACCAGGCGGCCCGCAGCCTGACGCTTTATCAGTTCCATGCCTGCCCGTTCTGCGTGAAGACCCGCCGCGCCCTGCACCGCCTCAACGTGCCCGTGACCCTGCGCGATGCGAAAAACAACGAGCAGGATCGCCAGACGCTTCTGGAACAGGGCGGCCGGATCAAGGTGCCTTGCCTGCGTATTGAAGAGAACGGCGAGACCACCTGGATGTATGAGTCCAAGGTGATCATTGATTATCTGGATAAGCGGTTTTCGGCGGTCTGAGATTTTTGCCGGGGTTGATGACCCCTTCGCGAGCAGGCTCGCTCCCACAGGGGGATCGCATTTCCATGTGGGAGCGAGCCTGCTCGCGAAGAGGCCGGTCGATCCAACCCAAGCCTCAAGCCGCCTCGGCAGCCAAAGCCCCCCGCACCACCCCCGCCAGTCGCCTGAGCCCTTCATCCAGCCGCGCCGGATCGATATGGCTGAAATTCAACCGCAAGTGCCCGGGATGCTTGTCCGGCTCGGGAAAAAACGGCTCTCCTGGCATGAACGCCACATCCTCCGCCAGGGCTGCGGCAAGCAAGGTCCGGGTATCCAGCGGTTGCTTGAGGGTCAGCCAGAAAAACAGCCCGCCCTGGGGCACGTTCCAGTCGGCGATGTCGGCGAAATGCTTTTGCAGCGCGGCCTGGAACCTGTCGCGGCGATCCCGGTAAAAATCCCTCAATTCACTCAAATGGCTGCGGTACTGCTCGGTGCCGATCCATTGCAACGCCTGCCACTGGCCGATGCGATTGGTGTGCAGGTCCGCTGACTGCTTGAGCCGTAGCAGATGCGGGAACAGGTCCGGGCTGGCAATCAGATACCCCACCCGCAGCCCAGGTAGCAGCGTCTTCGACACCGTGCCGGTGTAGATCCAGCTGGCCTTTTTCAAACGGCTGGCAATTGGCGTGGCGCTGCCGCCATCGAAGGTCAGTTCGCGATAGGGCTCGTCCTCCACCAGCGTCACGCCGAACTCGTCCAGCAGTGCCGCGACCGCATCGCGCTTGGCCTCGCTGTAGCGTACCGCCGAAGGGTTCTGGAACGTTGGGATCAGGTAGATGAACGCCGGTCGATGCTGCTGCAGCCGGGCCCGCAATTGCTCAAGGTCCGGACCATCCGCTTCAAGGGGCACGGTGATGCAATTGGCGCCGAACAACTGGAAAATCTGTAAAGCCGCAAGGTAGGTCGGCGCTTCGAGCAGGATCTCGGTGCCGACGTCAATGTGCAGCTTTGCCGCCAGATCGAGGGTTTGCTGGGAACCGCTCACGACCAATACCTGACCGGCCTCACAAGCCAGGCCCAACGATCGCGCCTGCGCTGCCAGCGCTTCACGCAAGGCCGGCTCACCTTCGCTCATGCCGTATTGGCCCATGGACAGCGGCATGTCTTCCCACTGCACCTTCGGCAGCATGGCTTCGGCCGGCAGGCCGCCGGCAAATGACATCACTTCCGGGCGCTGCGCCGCGGCGAGAATTTCCCGGATCAAAGAACTCTTGAGGCGCGAGACACGTTCGGAAAAAGCCATGGGGTCACCTGTAGCGAGGCGTTGGAAAAATGAGTCAAACTGTTTGACCGAAATTACCGCGCCGCCTCTGGAAACGTCAATATGCTTGACCTTAAAAATCCGACCTCCCAACAAATGGCCATGGAAGCGTTCTTCTTCGGTTATCAGGCGTTCACCGCCAAAGCCGATGAAATGCTTGAGCGCCGGGGCTTGAGCCGCGTGCATCAGCGCATTGTTTTTTTCATTGCCCGTTATCCATCATTGAGTGTGAAGGAGCTGCTGGCGCTGCTTGGCGTGAGCAAACAGGCATTGAACATGCCGCTGCGGCAATTGATGGAAATGCATTTGGTGAACAGCGTTGCCTCCGAGGCCGACAAGCGCAAGCGGCTGCTGGAACTGACTGCCGAGGGCGCGCGCTTTGAACAGGCGTTACGGCGCGAGCAGGTGAAATTGCTTGAACGGGTGTTTGCCGAGGCGGGGGAAGCGGCGGTGGATGGGTGGCTGGCGGTGAATCTGGGGTTGGGGAAATCCAGTGAATGAAGGCGTCTGCTCCGCCGCTATCGCGAGCAAGCTCGCTCCCACAGGGTTCATCGGTGAACACAATCTTTCATTCACCACAGCACCATTGTGGGAGCGAGCTTGCTCGCGATAGCGTCCTGAAGGCCGATATAGCCCGACCGTCATAATTTTCGTCAACAAAACAGAAAACATTATTTGCTTTATTTGTATACAAAAGCATAATTCGCTTCGTGCGAGTTCCTGACCAAAAGGTCAACTACTTCGCCAGCCTTACCGCCTCAATGCCTCGCAGCCCTCCTCAGGGAGCACGCGGTGCTGAAATAACAATAAGACTCTTGAGGAGTACTCGCTGTGGAAAGCCGCAAACCCGAAGCCCAGACCCTGGACCTTTCGCCGCCACTACGCAGTGGCTGGCTGGAGCGAATCTTCAAACTCAGCTTGCATGGCACCACGGTGAAGACCGAGCTGATCGCCGGCCTGACGACCTTCATCACGATGGCCTACATCATCTTCGTCAACCCAAACATCATGGCCGACGCGGGCATTGACCACGGTGCTGCGTTCGTCGCTACGTGCATTGCCGCCGCCCTGGGTTGCCTGTTGATGGGCCTGTATGCCAATTGGCCGGTAGGCCTGGCGCCGGGCATGGGCCTGAACGCTTTTTTCACCTACACGGTCGTCGGGACCATGGGCTACAACTGGGAAACCGCGCTGGGCGCGGTGTTCGTTTCCGGGGTGTTGTTCATGTTCCTGACCCTGTCGCGGGTGCGTGAGTGGTTGCTCAACAGCATTCCGGTGAGCCTGCGCTACGCCATGGGTGCGGGGGTCGGATTGTTCCTCGGGCTGATCGGCCTGAAGACCGCCGGAATCATCGTCGACAGCCCGGCGACGCTGATCAGGCTGGGTTCCTTGCATGAGCCAGGACCGTTGCTGGCCGCCGTGTGTTTCCTGATGATCGCCGTGCTGAGCTATCACCGCGTGTTCGGCGCGATCCTGATCAGCATCATTGCCGTGACCCTGGCCGGTTGGGGCCTGGGACTGGTGCAATACAACGGCGTGATGTCGACGCCGCCGAGCCTGGCTCCGACCTGGATGGCGATGGACGTCGCCGGCGTGTTCAACGTCAGCATGATCAGTGTGGTACTGGCCTTCCTGTTCGTGCATATGTTCGACACCGCCGGCACCTTGATGGGCGTCGCCCAACGCGCTGGCCTGGTAAAGCCCGACGGCAAGATCGAAAACCTGTCCAAGGCCCTCAAGGCCGACAGCGCCTCCAGCGTATTCGGCGCGATGGTCGGTGTTCCGCCGGTGACCAGCTACGTGGAAAGCGCGGCCGGCGTCGCAGCCGGCGGCCGCACGGGGCTTACGGCGGTGACGGTCGGTGTGCTATTTATTGCCGCCATGTTCTTTGCCCCGCTGGCCGGGATGATTCCTGCCTACGCCACGGCCGGCGCCTTGATTTATGTGGCCATGCTGATGATGGGCGGCATGGCTCACATCGAGTGGGACGAAGCGACCGACAGCATCCCGGCCATCGTCACCGCCATCATGATGCCGCTGACCTTCTCGGTCGCCGATGGCATCGCGCTGGGTTTCATCACCTACGTGGTACTCAAGGCCGGCACCGGTAAACACAAGGAAATATCCGTCAGCCTGTGGGTGCTTTGCGCGATCTTTATCGCCAAGTTCATCTTCTTGTAAGCGGGCCCCGTCTGTATCCGCCTCACCCCGTCGGGTGAGGCTTTTGTGCATCAGGAGCAAAGCAATGAATCTGGAAACCTGGTTGTTGTTCACTGGCGCCGCCTTGGTGGTGATCCTCATCCCCGGCCCGCTGTCGCTGCTGATGATCAGTAACAGCCTCAACTACGGTCTGCGTCGTTCTTATCCGGCGTTCCTCGGTGGGGTGGTCGCCTCGATCTGCCTGTTGAGCGCCTCAGCGCTGGGGCTCGGGGCGCTGTTGCTGGCGTCGGAACAATTGTTCAGCGCCCTGAAAGTTGTCGGCGCGCTGTATCTGTTCTACCTCGCCTGGCAGAGCTGGCAGCAATCGCGCCAGCCATCCCAAGGTGCCGAAGTGCCCCAGGCTACCGCCACTCCAAGGTTTCGCGCCCTGTTCGGCCGGGCATTCGTGCTGGGCGCGAGCAACCCGAAAGACATCCTCTTTTTCGCGGCGTTCTTGCCGCAATTCCTGAGCGCCGAACAGCCATTCCTGCCGCAACTGCTGATCATGATCGCCACCTGGACCGTGCTCGACCTGCTGTGCAAACTGGCCTATGGCCTGGGTGCCCACGGCGCTGCCCGGTATCTGCGTACCGGCAAGGGCCAGAGCTGGTTCAACCGGGTTAGTGCGGGGTTGTTCAGTGGGGCGGGGGCGGCTTCTTTGTTGAGCCGCTGATAAGCAAAAGCTTCGCGAACAGGCTCGCTCCCACACTGGATTACTGGTGTTCACGAAACCTTGTGGGAGCGAGCCTGCTCGCTAAGGCGGCCTCGAAGACAACCTCTTTTTCAAGGCCAAAAAAAGCCCGCAGTGTGAGCGGGCTAAAAACCAAAGAAGCTCTATGCGCAGTCGCTTCCAGGGCAAGGCAGCTGCTTGGGGGCTCAGCTGCCTCGATAGGTTGAATAGGCGTAAGGCGAAATCAGCAGGGGCACATGGTAATGCTCCTGCTCCTGCGAAATACCGAAGCGCAGCACCACCACATCAAGGAACGCCGGCTCGGCCAGTTGCACGCCACGGGCGCGGTAGTAGTCGCCGGCGTGGAATTGAATCTGGTAGACCCCGCTGCGGTAGTCATCCCCTTGCAGAAGCGGTGCGTCGCAACGGCCATCGCTGTTGGTCAATGCGCTGGCGACCAGCTGCAATTGCGAACCTTCGACGCGGTACAGCTCGATCCTGATCGAGCTGCCCGGACAACCGTGCGCAGCATCCAAAACGTGTGTAGTCAGACGTCCCATTGATTGTGCGCGCCTTGCCGCAAGGCGACCAGGCACGGCGCCTCCTGAGTCAGTTGAAAAAGACAGGCCGCACCATTCTGAAGCATTAACGCTGCGGCAATTCTCGAATTAAGACACTTTAAACATTAATTGTACACAATAAAAAATGAATTTTTCTCGTGCACGCCGCCTGACGATGGTTCCGCCCGACTCCCGGTCCGCCCCTGCTTCGACAAAGGCTTATGAAGGGCAAATTGACCAAGTGGGCAGATTTCTTGCAGTGTAGACAAACCGAAGGTCGCGATGAAAAATGCAAAAAACAGGCTTACAAGTCGAATATAAAGTTGTATACAATCAGCCCATCGTCGTGACGCCAGCCTGTGATCCCCCCAAGGCGCCACCTACATGGTTCGAAGAAGAAGGAAGACTGCAGTGAGCGCTGACTACCCACGCGACCTGATCGGTTACGGCAGTAACCCTCCCCACCCGCAATGGCCGGGCAATGCCCGAATCGCCCTGTCTTTCGTACTCAACTATGAGGAAGGCGGCGAGCGCAACATCCTGCACGGCGATCGTGAGTCCGAAGCGTTCCTCTCGGAAATGGTTTCGGCGCAACCGTTGCTGGGCGAGCGCAACATGAGCATGGAGTCGCTATACGAGTATGGCAGCCGTGCCGGCGTCTGGCGGATCCTCAAGCTGTTCAAGCAATTCGATATTCCGCTGACTATCTTCGCCGTGGCCATGGCCGCCCAGCGCCATCCGGACGTGATCCGCGCCATGGTCGCCGCCGGCCACGAAATATGCAGCCACGGCTATCGCTGGATCGACTACCAGTACATGGATGAAGCGCAGGAGCGCGAACACATGCTCGAAGCGATCCGCATCCTCACCGAACTTACCGGCGAGCGGCCGTTGGGCTGGTACACCGGCCGCACCGGCCCCAATACCCGGCGATTGGTAATGGAAGAAGGCGGCTTTCTCTATGACAGCGACACCTACGACGACGACCTGCCGTACTGGGAGCCGAACAACCCCACCGGCAAGCCGCACCTGGTAATCCCTTACACACTCGACACCAATGACATGCGCTTCACCCAGGTGCAGGGTTTCAACAAGGGCGACGACTTCTTCCAGTACCTCAAGGATGCCTTCGACGTACTGTATGCCGAAGGCGCCGAAGCACCGAAGATGTTGTCCATCGGCCTGCATTGCCGCCTGATCGGCCGTCCTGCCCGCCTCGCCTCCCTCAAGCGTTTCCTGGAATACGTCAAAGGCCACGAACAGGTGTGGTTCAGCCGCCGGGTCGACATTGCACGCCACTGGCAGCAGACCCACCCGTATCCGGGAGCTTCGAAATGACTGCCTTCCAGACCCTCAAGCCTTCCAGCCTGAGCCGCGAAGCGTTCGTCGAAGCCTTCGCCGACATCTACGAACATTCGCCATGGGTTGCCGAAAAGGCCTTCGACCTGGGCCAGGATCCCTCGATCGACCAGATCGAAACCCTGCACCAGCGCATGAGCGACATCCTGTTGAGTGCCGACCACGCCAGCCAGCTGGCGTTGATCAACGCTCACCCGGACCTGGCCGGCAAAGCCGCCGTCCAGGGCCAACTGACCGAAGCCAGCACCAACGAACAGGCTGGCGCCGGTATTCACCAATGCACGGCCGAAGAGTTCCAGCGCTTCACCGAGCTGAACGAGGCCTACAAGGCCAAGTTCAAGTTTCCCTTCATCATGGCGGTAAAAGGCAGCAACCGGCACCAGATCCTTGCCGCGTTCGAAACGCGCATTCACCACTCGGCGGACGCCGAATTCAAATGCGCATTGGCAGAGATCAACAAGATCGCGTTGTTCCGATTACTGACCCTTTAGCGAGCAGCACCTCAAGACCAGGTCCTGCAAGCATCCCCAGCCAACTTATCAAAGGCAGACAAGAAGAATGAAAGCTTACGCCGTACCGTTCGAGAAATTCGTCAACCTGGCCGACGCCCGCCTGGGCACCAGGATCATTTCGGTGACCGATGACTGGTTCGCCGATGCCAACCGCCTGTTCCAGCCGACCCCGGCCGTATGGAAGGAGGGTGTGTTCGACGATAACGGCAAATGGATGGACGGCTGGGAGTCGCGCCGCAAGCGTTTCGAAGGCTACGACAGCGCGGTGATCCGCCTGGGCGTGCCGGGCTCGATCAAGGGCGTGGATATCGACACCTCATTCTTCACCGGCAATTACCCACCGTCGGCCTCCCTGGAAGCCTGTTTCCTGGCTGAAGGCGAGCCGGATGAAAACACCCAGTGGACCGAAGTGCTGTCGGCCGTCGAGCTGAAGGGCGACAGCCACCACTACCACGAAATCAGCAACGACCAGGCGTTCAGCCATCTGCGTTTCAATATCTATCCGGACGGTGGCGTGGCCCGCCTGCGGGTCTACGGGGTTCCATACCGCGACTGGTCCGCCGTCGGTGACAACGAACAGATTGACTTGGCTGCCGCCCTCAACGGTGGCCGTGCCCTGGCCTGCTCCGACGAACACTTCGGCCGCATGAGCAACATCCTCAACCCGGGCCGTGGCGTGAACATGGGCGACGGCTGGGAAACCGCCCGTCGGCGCACCCCCGGCAATGACTGGGTGATCGTCGCCCTGGGCCATGCCGGCATTGTTGAGAAAGTCGTCGTCGATACCCTGCACTTCAAAGGCAACTACCCGGACAGCTGCTCGATCCAGGGCGCGTTCGTCAAAGGCGGCACCGACAGCCAGATCGAAACCCAATCGCTGTTCTGGCGTGAACTGCTGCCGAGCCAGAAGCTGGAAATGCACGCCGAACACACCTTCGCCGAGCAGATCAAGGAACTAGGGCCGATCACCCACATCCGCCTGAACGTGTTCCCGGACGGTGGCGTGAGCCGCCTGCGGGTAGTGGGCAAGGTGTCGAAACAAGGGTGAATCCCAATCGCGAGCAAGCTCGCTCCCACATTTGAAATGCGTTCCCCTGTGGGAGCGAGCTTGCTCGCGATGGCGGCATAACAAACAACACAGAATTCAAGGTTAAGAAGACCAGCATGCGCACACTCAAGATCGAGCCATTGACCAAAGAAGCCTTCGCCCCGTTCGGTGACGTGATCGAAACCGACGGCAGCGATCACTTCATGATCAACAACGGTTCGACCATGCGCTTCCATCGCCTGGCGACGGTCGAGACCGCCACGCCGGACGACCAGGCGATCATCAGCATCTTCCGCGCCGACGCGCTGCAGATGCCCTTGACCGTGCGCATGCTGGAGCGCCATCCGCTGGGCAGCCAGGCCTTCATTCCGCTGCTCGGCAACCCCTTTCTGATCGTGGTCGCGCCACTTGGCGATGCACCTGTATCAGGCTTGGTCCGCGCCTTCGTCACCAACGGCAGGCAGGGCATCAATTACCATCGCGGCGTCTGGCACCACCCGGTGCTAACGATCGAAAAGCGGGATGACTTCCTGGTGGTTGATCGCAGTGGCACAGGCAACAACTGCGATGAACATTTTTTCCAAGAGGATGAGTATTTGATCCTCGCCCCCCACCAGCGGACGGAGTGAAAACTGCTGCGCTCGGCAATACTGCGTTGAAAACAGACTCGAAATGCTCATTGACTAAAGTCAACTCCGCTTTCTCGCCAGTTTTCGCCTTGTCTTGCCTTCGCTCGCTACGTTTTCACACCGTCCCCAAGAGAAGGTCCGATCACCCGAAGACAAGGGTGACGGGCGAGAGGTAAAGACTGTGGAAGCACATATGCTGGAATGGCTGAACCTGAGCGTTCGCTGGGTTCACATGATCACTGGCGTGGCCTGGATCGGCGCGTCGTTCTACTTCGTCTGGCTGGAAAACAACCTCAATCGCGTCAATCCCCGGAGCGGCCTGGCCGGTGATTTATGGGCCATCCACGGTGGCGGCATCTACCACCTGGAAAAATACAAACTCGCGCCGCCGTCCATGCCGGACAACCTGCACTGGTTCAAATGGGAAGCCTATTTCACCTGGATGTCGGGCATCGCCCTGCTGTGCCTGGTGTTCTATTGGAACCCGACCGTCTACCTGCTGGCTCCCGGCAGCAGCCTGAGCGGCGCTGAGGGTGTTGCCCTGGGCATCGGTTCATTGTTCGTTGGCTGGTTCGTCTATTCGGCACTCTGCGACTCGGCACTCGGCAAGCGCCCCGCCCTGCTCGGCCTGATTCTGTTCGTGCTGTTGATCGCCGCGGCCTACGGCTTCAGCAAGGTGTTCAGCGGTCGCGGCGCCTACCTGCATGTCGGCGCCGTCATCGGTACGATCATGGTCGGCAACGTGTTCCGCATCATCATGCCGGCCCAGCGCGCCCTGGTGGCGGCCATCGCCGAGAACCGCACGCCTGACCCGGCGTTGCCGGCCAAGGGCCTGTTGCGTTCGCGCCACAACAACTACTTCACCCTGCCGGTGCTGTTCATCATGATCAGCAACCACTTCCCGAGCACCTACGGCAGCCAGTACAACTGGCTGATCCTGGCCGGGATCGCCGTGGCGGCCGTGTTGGTGCGTCATTACTTCAACACCCGCCATGACAGCAACCGGTTTGCCTGGACGCTGCCGGTCGGCGCCCTGGCGATGATCTGCCTGGCTTACGTCACCGGGCCCAAGCCAATGCCAACGGCACCGGAAGTCGCCAAGGCTCCTGGCGTGATCGAGTATCAACCGTTGCCGGAAACGGCGGTGGGCGGCGGGGCCAAACCGGCCACGGCGCCAGCCGCTCCGGCAACCGCGCCCGCCCAGGCGTCCAGTGCGCAGGGCCCGTCATTTGAAAAGGTCCACAGCGTGATCCAGGAGCGCTGCTCGGTCTGTCATTCGGCCAAGCCCACCAGTCCGCTGTTCAGCGCCGCGCCAGGCGGGGTGATCTTCGATACGCCGCAGCAGATCCAGCAACAGGCCGCACGCATCCAGGCCCAGGCCGTAACCACCCAGATCATGCCCTTGGGCAATATCACCCAGATGACCCAGCAGGAACGTGACCTGATCGGAGCCTGGATCACCCAGGGCGCACGCACCAACTAGTCCGGCCAGACACACCCCGCTCCACCCGCAATACCGCAGACAGGCAGGCCGGCACACGACCGGTCGCCCGTCAGCGGCCGCCTGCGCCTCAACAATAAGAACAAGAGGAAAGCTTTATGCATGCGCTCCATCGTCACGCCTCCAGATGCGCCGTCGCAGCGCACTTGAGTCGCCCCAGGCAAGTCCGTATCCTGCGCGGCCGTTCAAACCCGGACACCTCAAAATAATCATCAGGTCCTGAGCGACCCACCGACTTTCAGCCACTGCCACAAACAAAAAGCTGACCGAACGGATGTTTTGTCCGTGGAAAAAGGCGCCACACCAGAGCGCTGACGACAACAACGCGGTACCACTTACCTTTGGGAGCAAACCGAATGAAACGTACGTGCACCAGCCTGATACTCGCAGGATCGTTGCTCGCCGGCAGCCAAGCCATGGCCGGCGATCTGTTGCAGTGGCAGAACAACAGCCTGAGTTACCTCTACGGCAAGGATTTCCAGATCAATCCGCGTATCCAGCAGACCGTGACGTTCGAACACGCCGATGCCTGGACCTACGGCGACAACTTCTTCTTCCTCGACCGGATCTTCTACAACGGCGAAGACGACAGCAATTCCGGCCCGAACACCTACTACGGCGAGTTCAGCCCGCGCCTGTCGTTCGGCAAGATTTTTGATCAGAAGCTGGAACTGGGCCCGGTCAAGGACGTGCTGCTGGCCATGACCTATGAGTTTGGCGAAGGTGACAACGAGTCCTACCTGATCGGCCCGGGTTTCGACCTGGCGATTCCCGGCTTCGATTACTTCCAGCTGAACTTCTACAACCGCCAGACCGAAGGCTCGCGGGCAGGCGACAACGTCTGGCAGATCACCCCGGTCTGGGCCGTCACCGTCCCGGTGGGTTCATCCGACATTCTGTTCGATGGGTTCATCGACTGGGTCGTCGACAACGACAGCAACGCCAAGGGCACGTACCACGCCAACCTGCATATCGTCCCGCAGATCAAATATGACCTGGGCAAGGCCTTGAAGCTCGGCGCCAAGCAGCTATACGTGGGCGTGGAATACGACTACTGGAAGAACAAGTACGCCATCGAGGACAGCGAAAGCTTCAAGACCAACCAGAGCAATACCAGCCTGTTGGTCAAATACCATTTCTGACCCGGCGTACCCATAAAAAAACCGGACCCAAGGTCCGGTTTTCATCTGGATAGAACGATACACCGTGTAGATACAACCATGCACCGTGGCGAGGGAGCTTGCTCCCGCTGGGCTGCGTAGCGGCCCTTTTTTGTGAGCGCTTCGCACTGGAGCGCCAGCCCGGTCAAGCGGGAGCAAGCTCCCTCGCCACGGGTCTGTTTCCACCCGGGTTCTCGTTCATGGGCTTATTCAGCCGCCGGCGCCTCGGGCTTGCGGCGTTTGAGCGGGGCCATGCCGTCCTTGCTGACCAGCGATGGCGCGTCGCTCTTCGGGCGGTTGGCGGTCTTGCGCTTGGTCGGGGCCTTGGCGCCGGTTTTTTTCTTGTCGCCCTTGGCGTCGACCTTTTTCTTCTTCACGCCAACGGCCTTGCCCGATGCCTTGACCTTTTTCGGTCCGCCGTAGGTGCCTTTGACTTCCTTGATGGTGCGGCGCTCGAAGCTCTGCTTGAGGTAGCGTTCGATGCTCGACATCAGGTTCCAGTCGCCGTGGCAGATCAGCGAGATCGCCAGGCCATCGTTGCCGGCGCGACCGGTGCGGCCGATGCGGTGCACGTACTCGTCGCCGCTGCGGGGCATGTCGAAGTTGATGACCATGTCCAGGCCATCGACATCCAGGCCACGGGCGGCGACATCGGTGGCAACCAGGATCTTCACACCGCCCTGCTTGAGGCGGTCGATGGCCAGCTTGCGATCCTTCTGGTCTTTCTCACCGTGCAGTACGAACGCCTTGTATTCCTGGGCGACGAGACGACCGTAGATGCGGTCGGCCATGGCCCGGGTGTTGGTGAACACGATGGCTTTTTCGTAGGTCTCGTTGGCCAGCAACCAGTTGACGATCTGCTCTTTGTGCTGGTTGTGGTCAGCGGTGATGATTTGCTGGCGAGTCGTGGAGTTCAGCTGGCTGACCGCGTTGAGCTGCAAGTGCTCAGGGTTGTTCAGGACCTTGGCGATCATCTCGCGCAGGCCCGAACCGCCAGTGGTCGCGGAGAACAGCATGGTCTGCTGGCGATTGACGCATTCATCCACCAGGCGCTGCACGTCTTCGGCAAAACCCATGTCCAGCATGCGGTCGGCTTCGTCCAGCACCAGCACTTCGACTTCCTTGAGGTCGAGGTTGCCGGCGTTCAGTTGCTCGATCATCCGCCCCGGGGTGCCGATCAGGATATCCGGCACCTTGCGCAGCATGGCGGCCTGGACCTTGAAATCTTCCCCGCCGGTGATCAGGCCGGACTTGATGAAGGTGAACTGCGAAAAGCGCTCCACTTCCTTCAAGGTCTGCTGGGCCAGTTCGCGGGTCGGCAGCAGGATCAGAGTCTTGATGCTGACGCGGACCTTGGCCGGGCCGATCAGGCGATTGAGGATCGGCAGCACGAACGCAGCGGTCTTGCCGCTTCCGGTCTGCGCCGTCACCCGCAGGTCACGCCCCTGGAGCGCGAGCGGAATAGCCGCTGCCTGCACCGGCGTTGGCTCGACAAATTTAAGCTCGGCCACGGCTTTGAGCAGGCGTTCGTGCAGGGCGAATTGGGAAAACACGGGTGCTACCTCGAAGAAATGCAAAAAAACAGCTGCATAGGTTACCGGTTTCGAGCGCGCAGGCCGAGTTTCTTTATACAAACGGCTGCAAATCAGTGTGTTTTCAAGACCGGATTTGTCATCAACGGTCACTTCGCCACGCTTAAATGCTCTAATTCGCCCATCGCGCTCATAGAAGACCGTCTCGTCCATGGATATCAAACAATTCTGGCTCAACCTTCAGGATTTCTGGGGGGCCCTGGATCAGCACCCGCTCCTGCATTCCGGTCTCGCCCTGGCCCTGCTGCTGGCGATCGCGCTGGTGCTCGGACGCCTGGCGCGTTACCTGATCCTGCACGGCGCCAAGCTGATCGGCCGCCAACCAGCCCTGCACTGGGTCAACGACCTGCGCCAGAACAAAGTCTTCCATCGCCTGGCGCAGACGACGCCGTCGCTGATCATCCAGTTCGGCCTGCACCTGGTGCCGGGGCTGAGCAAGACCAGCATGGTCTTCCTAGGCAATGTCGCGCTGGCCTTTACCATCCTCTTCATGCTGCTGGCCGTCAGTGCCCTGCTCAGTGCGCTACTGGACGTCTATGCGCGCACCGAACACGCCCGCACCCGCTCGATCAAGGGCTACGTGCAGTTGACAAAAATGGTCCTCTACGTGTTCGGCGCGATCATCATCGTCGCCACGCTGATCGACCGATCACCGCTGTTGCTGCTGTCGGGCCTGGGTGCGATGTCGGCGGTGATCCTCCTGGTCTACAAGGACACGCTGCTGTCGTTTGTCGCCAGCGTGCAGTTGACCAGCAACGACATGCTGCGGGTCGGCGACTGGATCGAAATGCCCCAGGTGGGCGCCGACGGTGATGTGGTGGACATCACGTTGCACACGGTGAAGGTGCAGAACTTCGACAAGACCATCGTCTCGATCCCCACCTGGCGCCTGATGTCCGAATCGTTCAAGAACTGGCGCGGCATGCAGCAATCCGGCGGACGGCGGATCAAGCGCAGCCTGTTCATCGATGCCAGCGGCGTGCGCTTCCTCCACGACGAGGAAGAACAGCGCTTGACGCAGGTGCGCCTGCTGACCGATTACATCGGCCGCAAGCAGGCCGAGCTCAAGGCCTGGAACGAAGCCCAGGGCAACGTCGCGGCGATGTCGGCCAACCGCCGGCGGATGACCAACCTGGGCACTTTCCGCGCCTATGCCCTGGCCTATCTGAAAAGCCACCCGGAGATCCAGCCGAACATGACCTGCATGGTCCGCCAGCTGCAGACCACTGCCCAGGGTATCCCGCTGGAAATCTACTGCTTCACCGGCACCACCGTGTGGGCCGACTACGAGCGCATCCAGGGGGATATCTTCGATTACCTGCTGGCGGTGATGCCAGAGTTCGGGCTGGGCTTGTACCAACAGCCGAGCGGTACGGATCTGCGGGCGGGGTTGCTGCCGGCGGTGTTGGGGGCAAGCCATATTCCGGAACCGGAAAAGCAGGTGGTCTGAAGCCAACCCGATTCCCCTGTGGGAGCGAGCTTGCTCGCGATAGCGGTGTATCAGAAACATAGATGTTGACTGATAGTGCGCCATCGCGAGCAAGCTCGCTCCCACAGGGTTCAGGGTGAAGGCTGGGGCTGGGGCTGGCGTATCCCCAACCGACTGATCCACACCGCCGCGAGTATCACCGACCCACCCAGCAGCAACCGACCCAACGCCTCATGCTGGTTCCAGATCAGCAGGTTCACCAGCAACCCCACCGGCACGTGCAGGTTGTTCATGACCGCCAATGTCCCGCCGTTCACCAGGCACGCGCCCTTGTTCCACCAATACAGCCCCAGCGCGGTGGAGACCAGGCCGAGGAATACCAGTACGCCCCATTGCAACGGCGCTTCAGGCCAGAAATCGGCCTTGCCGAACAGCAGGAAGGCCGGCAGCGCGACCATCAGCGCGCCGAGGTAGAAATAGCCGAAACGCCGATAGTGCGGCAGGTCGCTCGGGTGCCGCGCCACCAGGTGCTTGTACAACACTTGCCCGGCCGCGTAGGTGAAGTTCGCCAGTTGCAGCAGCAAAAAGCCCATGAAGAAATCCGGGTTGATCCGGTCATAACGAATCACCGCCGCGCCGGCCACCGCCACCAGCGCCGCAATCAAGGCCCAGGGGTTGAAGCGTCGATTGAGTGCATCTTCGATCAAGGTCACGTGCAGCGGCGTGAGGATGGTAAACAGCAGCACTTCCGGCACCGTCAGTACGCGGAAACTCAGGTAGAGGCAGACGTAGGTCACGCCGAACTGCAGGGCGCCGATCAACAACATGCCGCGCATGAACGACGGCTCAACCTGGCGCCAGCGGGTCAGTGGAATGAACACCAGCCCCGCCAACACTACGCGCACCAGCACCGCGAAATAACTGTCGACATGCCCGGCCAGGTATTCGCCGATCAGGCTGAAGGAAAACGCCTGGATCAAGGTCACAAAAAGTAGATAGCCCATACCGCCCCTCGTTTCGAATGGCGGCGAAGATAGCGGTTTTTCAGGATCACCGCTAACCGCAATAACCAGCCCAGACACTAAACCCTGTGGGAGCGAGCTTGCTCGCGATGGCTGCCTGACAGTCGAGAGAGATGTCGGCTGACATTCCGCTATCGCGAGCAAGCTCGCTCCCACAGGGGAAATTCAGTGAATGGGAGGTGGCAGACAAAAAAAAACCCGATCTCGCTTAGCGTTCAATCGGGCGGCTGCACTCAGGAGCAATAAGTGCCAAGGGAGGTTCGATGCGCAAAACGGTTTGAAGGGAAGCGCCAAGTCACTAGAACACCTGGCGATTACCCGAGGATTAACGCTCAGGCCACTTGGGATAGCTTGGCGTTGGCCTGGTTCAGCCCCTTCTCCTGGAAGTCGCCGCCCAGGTTCATGCCTTCGGCATGGATGAAGGTCACGTCGTGGATACCGATGAAGCCCATGACTTGGCGCAGGTACGGTTCCTGGTGATCGGTGCTGCCACCGGCGTGAATGCCGCCGCGGGCGGTGAGCACGAAAGCGCGCTTGCCGGTCAATAGCCCCTGGGGACCGGTGGGGGTGTACTTGAAGGTCACGCCGGCGCGCAGCACGTGGTCGAGCCAGGCTTTCAAGGTGCTCGGGATGGCGAAGTTGTACATGGGCGCGGCCATCACCAGTACATCGGCGGCGAGCAGCTCATCGGTCAACTGGTTGGAGCGCTCCAGCGAAGCGTTCTCGATGTCGTTGCGCTGCTCGGCCGGTTTCATCCAGCCCCCCAGCAGATGGGCGTCCAGGTGCGGAACCGGGTTGACTGCCAGGTCGCGAACGCTGATCTCATCGGCCGGATGCGCGGCTTTCCACTGGCTGATAAAGGTCTGGGTCAGTTGACGGGAAACCGAGTCTTGCTGGCGGGCACTGCTTTCGATGATCAGAACGCGGGACATGGCTTGTAGGCTCCATCTGAGAATGTTGTAAGTCGATGGAGTGAAGGTTAAGCGCGATCATATCGATGAAAAAGCGCAAATAATTGCTGCAAAACATCGATTATTTCGTTTATAAGCGGAGCACGCCTTGTGACGCTGCCCCGCCGCTGGTTATTTCGGCTTGCAGGTCAGCTCGATGCGCAGCTTGATGATGTTGCGGTTGAACTTGGCGGTGGCGTTCTTGAACTTGCCGGCGGCGACTTCGATCTTGCGGGTTCGCGGCGCTTCGGGGCCGTTGCGAAACACCACGCTGCACGCCGCGTCGGTGCTGCCGTAGTTGTTGACCTGGATCGAGCCGATGTCGGCATCGGTGTCGTAGGCGGTGTAGTCGATGCTCAAGCCGTTGAGGTGTTTTTCCACGTCGATCGGGTAGGCAAACGCACTCAGCGGCAGCAGGGCCAGCAGCGCACAACAGATTTTTTTCATTCGGCAGTCTCCACGAGGGGACCGCCAGCTTAGGACAAGAGGAGCTCAATATGAAAGCGCCCCGCGTGACCCTTGATCAATGGCGAACGTTGCAGGCGGTGGTGGACCATGGTGGTTTCGCCCAGGCCGCCGAAGTACTGCACCGCTCTCAATCATCGGTGAGCTACACCGTGGCCCGCATGCAGGATCAGCTCGGCGTGCCGTTGCTGCGTATCGACGGGCGCAAGGCCGTGCTGACCGAAGCCGGCGGCGTGCTGCTGCGCCGTTCCCGGCAACTGGTGAAACAGGCCAGCCAGCTGGAAGACCTGGCCCACCACATGGAGCAGGGTTGGGAAGCTGAAGTGCGCCTGGTGGTCGACGCGGCCTACCCCACTGCCCGCCTCGTCCGCGCGCTGACCGCGTTCATGCCGCAGAGCCGGGGCTGCCGGGTGCGGCTGCGCGAAGAAGTGTTGTCCGGCGTCGAAGAGGTGCTGCTCGAAGGCGTCGCCGACCTTGCCATCAGCGGCTTCAGCATTCCCGGTTACCTGGGCGCGGAACTGAGCGATGTCGAATTCGTCGCGGTGGCCCATCCCGAGCACGCCCTGCACCGACTCAACCGCGAGCTGACGTTCCAGGACCTGGAAAGCCAGCTGCAAGTGGTGATCCGCGACTCCGGCCGCCAGCAGCCCCGCGATGTCGGCTGGCTCGGCGCCGAACAGCGCTGGACCGTCGGAAGCCTGGCCACCGCCGCGACATTCGTCGGCAGCGGCCTGGGCTTTGCCTGGCTGCCCCGGCACATGATCGAGCGAGAACTCAGGGAGGGCACGCTCAAACGTCTACCCTTGGATCAGGGCGCCAGCCGCAACCCGAGCTTCTACCTGTATTCGAACAAGGAAAAGCCCCTGGGACCGGCCACGCAGATTCTCATCGAGCTGCTGCGCACCTTCGATACCGCGCCGCTGGATGCGCCGTTCGCTGCCCCTGAACAAGCCTGACAAGGATCTCGCCGATGGCCTTTTTCGAACATGAAGGTTGCAACCTGCACTATGAGGAATATGGCCACGGCACACCGTTGGTGCTGGTCCACGGGTTGGGCTCCAGCACTCGCGACTGGGAAAAGCAGATTCCCGTGTTGTCGCGCCACTACCGCCTGATCGTGATGGATGTGCGCGGCCACGGCCGCTCCGACAAGCCGCGCGAGCACTACAGCATCGCGGGCTTCAGCGCCGACCTGGGCGCCCTGATCGAGCACCTCGATCTCGGCCCGGTGCACCTGGTGGGCTGGTCCATGGGCGGCATGATCTGTTTCCAGCTGGCCGTGGACGAACCCGCACGGGTCAGGAGCCTGTGCATCGTCAACAGTGCCCCTGAAGTCAAAGTCCGTACGCCCGACGATTGCTGGCAATGGTTCAAGCGCTGGAGCCTGATGCGCCTGCTGAGCCTGGAAACCATTGGCAAGGCCCTCGGCCAGAAGTTGTTTCCCAAGCCCGAACAAACCGAACTGCGCCTGGAAATGGCCCGGCGTTGGGCAGAGAACGACAAACGCGCCTATCTCGCCAGTTTCGACGCCATTGTCGGCTGGGGCGTGCAGGAACACCTGGCGCAAATTGCCTGTCCAACCCTCATTATCTGCGCCGACCACGACTACACCCCGGTGGCGCTGAAAGAGGCCTATGTAAAACTGCTGCCTGACGCACGACTGGCAGTCATCGCCGATTCACGGCACGCTACGCCCCTGGATCAACCCGAACGCTTCAACCAGACCCTGCTCGAATTCTTGACCGCAACCGACTTCACTACCCAGGATCACTGAACCCATGCTGAAAAAAATCGCCCTCGCCGCCGGCACCGTACTGTTTGCTGCCAACCTGATGGCTGCCACGCCGGCCAAGGCACCACACGTCCTGCTGGACACCACCAACGGCCAGATCGAAATCGAACTGGACCCGGTCAAGGCGCCCATCAGTACCAAGAACTTCCTTGAGTACGTCGACAGCGGCTTCTACAACAACACGATTTTCCATCGCGTGATCCCGGGTTTCATGGCCCAGGGCGGCGGTTTCACCCAGCAGATGCAGCAGAAAGACACCAAGCCACCGATCAAGAACGAAGCCAGCAATGGCCTGCATAACGTTCGCGGCACCTTGTCGATGGCCCGCACATCCAACCCGGATTCGGCCACCAGCCAGTTCTTCATCAACGTGGCCGACAACGCCTTCCTCGACCCGGGCCGCGACGCCGGCTACGCGGTATTCGCCAAGGTGGTCAAGGGCATGGACGTGGTGGACATCATCGTCAACTCCCAGACCACCACCAAACAAGGCATGCAAAACGTGCCGATCGATCCTGTGATCATCAAGTCGGCCAAGCGCATCGACTGAACCCACAGGGCAAGCCTGAGCGGCGCCGGCAAACCCGCGCCGCCCACCGCAAAAAAGGAGAGCCCCCGCCCGGGCTATGTACCCCATGGTTTACCGCCGTTTTGAAAAACTGATCGACATCTTCCGCGACGCCCCGACCTCGGCCCCGCCGAACCGCGTCCTGCCCTTCTACACGTATTACCTGAAACAGGTCTGGCCCAGCTTCGCCGCACTGCTGGTGGTTGGCCTGATCGGCGCGCTGATCGAAGTGGCGCTGTTCAGCTACCTGAGCCGCATCATCGACCTGACCCAGGCCACGCCCAACACCGACTTCTTCAAGCTGCACGGCCTCGAGCTGGCCTGGATGGCGGTGGTCGCGCTGGTGTTCCGGCCGATCTTCGTGGCCCTGCATGACCTGCTGGTGCACCAGACCCTGAGCCCGAGCATGACCAGCCTGATCCGCTGGCAAAACCACAGCTATGTGCTCAAGCAGAGCCTGAACTTCTTCCAGAACGACTTCGCCGGGCGCATCGCCCAGCGCATCATGCAGACCGGCAACTCCCTGCGCGACTCGGCGGTACAGGCCGTGGATGCGTTGTGGCACGTGCTGATCTATGCCATCAGCTCACTGGTGCTGTTCGCCGAAGCCGATTGGCGCCTGATGATCCCGCTGCTGGCCTGGATCGCCGCCTACATCGGCGCGCTCTGTTACTTCGTGCCACGGGTCAAGGAACGCTCCGTGGTGTCCTCCGACGCGCGCTCCAAGCTCATGGGCCGGATCGTCGACGGCTACACCAACATCACCACCCTGAAGCTGTTCGCCCACACCAACTTCGAACAGCAATACGCTCGCGAAGCCATCGAGGAACAGACCGAGAAAGCCCAGTTGGCCGGCCGCGTGGTGACGAGCATGGACGTGGTCATCACCAGCATGAACGGGCTCCTGATCGTCGGCACCACCGCCCTGGCGCTGTGGCTGTGGACGCAATCGCTCATCAGCGTCGGCGCCATTGCCCTGGCCACCGGCCTGGTGATCCGCATCGTCAACATGTCCGGCTGGATCATGTGGGTGGTCACCGGCATTTTCGAAAACATTGGCATGGTCCAGGACGGCTTGCAGTCCATCTCCCAGCCGGTCAGCGTCACCGACCGCGAACAGGCCAAGCCGCTCGCGGTGGCCCGTGGCGAGGTGCGTTTCGAGCATGTCGATTTTCACTACGGCAAGAAAAGCGGCGTGATCAGCGACCTGAACCTGACCATCAGGCCCGGCGAGAAAATCGGCCTGATCGGGCCGTCCGGCGCGGGCAAGTCCACGCTGGTGAACCTGCTGCTGCGCCTCTATGACGTGCAGGGCGGACGCATCCTCATCGACGGCCAGGACATTGCCCATGTCGGGCAGGAAAGCCTGCGCGAACGCATCGGCATGATCACCCAGGACACCTCGCTGCTGCACCGCTCGATCCGCGACAACCTGCTTTACGGCAAGCCCGACGCCACCGACGCGCAACTCTGGGAAGCGGTGCACAAGGCCCGTGCCGATCAGTTCATCCCGTTACTGTCGGACGCCGAAGGCCGCAGCGGTTTCGATGCGCACGTCGGTGAGCGCGGCGTGAAGCTCTCCGGTGGCCAGCGCCAACGCATCGCCATCGCCCGGGTATTGCTCAAGGATGCGCCGATCCTGATCATGGACGAAGCGACCTCCGCGCTGGATTCGGAAGTCGAAGCGGCGATCCAGGAAAGTCTCGAGACGCTGATGCAAGGCAAGACCGTGATCGCCATTGCCCACCGCCTCTCGACCATCGCCCGGATGGACCGGCTGGTAGTACTGGAAAACGGCCACATCGCCGAAACCGGCAGTCATGCCGAGCTGTTGGCCCATGGCGGGCTGTATGCGCGGCTCTGGCAGCATCAGACGGGTGGATTTGTCGGGATTGATTGACTCCGGAGTCCGCACAAAACCCGTGGCGAGGGAGCTTGCTCCCGCTGGGGTGCGCAGCGCCCCCCTTGGAGCCCGGTCCAGCTTCATGGTTGGATTCAGATTTTTTGGGGCTGCTGCGCAGCCCAGCGGGAGCAAGCTCCCTCGCCACGGGGTTTCATAACATCCTCAGCACTGCCGATACGGCAGTGCTGTCCTGGCCTCTTCGGCATACGCCAGCACGCCCTCATGCTCACGCACGAGGAAATCCGCCACCGCCGCCTTCAGGCCCGGATGGCGCAAGTAATGCCACGAGCGGGTAATCACCGGCTCGAACCCACGAATCAATTTATGCTCGCCCTGGGCCCCGGCGTCAAAGCGCTGCAGACCGTTGGCGATCGCATAGTCCATGCCCTGGTAGAAACACGTCTCGAAGTGCAGGCGATCGAACTCCGCGAGACAACCCCAGTAACGGCCGTAAAAACTGTCGCCCCCGACCAGGCTGAATGCCATCGCCACCGGCCGCGAACCTTGCTTGGCCAGCACCACGCGAATGGATTCGGGCATGCGCTCGGCCAGCAGGCTGAAGAATGTCCGGGTCAGATAAGGTGCTTGCCTACGCACCGCATAGGTATTGGCGTAACAGGCGTAGACAAAATCCCATTGCGCCTCGTCCAGTTGATGGCCTTCGAGCCACTCGAACTCGATGCCCTGCCCTGCCACTTGCTCGCGCTCCTTGCGCATCTGCTTGCGCTTGCGGGAACTGAGCGCATCAAGGAAATCCTGGAAATCCCGATAGCCGCGATTCTGCCAGTGGTACTGGCAACCGATCCGCTGCAGCCAACCCACCTGACCGGCCAGCGCCGCATCGGTAAAGGCATCGGTGAAGTTGATGTGAGCGCTGGAAAGCCCTTCGATTTCCAGATAACCCGGCAGGCTGCCGAGCAATTCCAGACCGTCCTCCACTGACGCCGCCAGCAGCCGCGGCCCGCTGACCGGACTGAACGGCACCGCCGTCAACAGCTTGGGGTAATAGTCGATGCCCGCCCGGGCACAGGCGTCGGCCCAACCATGATCGAACACGTACTCGCCGTAGGAATGCCACTTGCGGTAACTGGGCAGGGCCGCCAGCAGCCGTCCGTCTTCCATGTGCAACAGGTGCTCGGGCTGCCAGCCGGAATGCGCACCCAGGCTGGCGCTGTCTTCAAGTGTGCTTAAAAAAGCGTGGCGCAGGAACGGTTGATTGGCGGGCACCAACGCGTCCCACTCGGGTGACGCGATGGCGGACAGGTTGTCCAGGACGTGAAGCGGCATGCGGTTCCTCGATATCCAGGCGGCGGATTACCCGAGTATCGCCGATCCAGGCCGGTCGGGCATAAAAAAACCCCGCCAGAGGCGGGGTTCAAAGGAGCGTAACGGATGAAAGTGGAGCGGTGTATCAGGTCAAAGCGATTTAGAACACGTACTGGGCACGCACGACCACACCTTTGCCGTCGTCGTCGCCGTTGACGTTGGTCACGTTGTCGGTCTTGGCCTTGACGTAAGCGGCAGAGATCTTCACCGCTTCGTTGGCGTACCAGTTGACGCCCAGGTTGTGCACCTTGGCTTCGGCGTCGCCCACATCACGGGTCGCGGTGGCGGTGGTGATGTTGTCGTCTTCGACGGTCATGCTGTCGTAGCGATAGAACAATTCCCAGGCGCCGATGGATTTGTTGGCAGGCTTGATCGAATCGAATTTGCCGATCTTGTAACCGCGCGCCTCGCCAGTGAGGGTGTAGGCGCCTTGCACGTAGAAACCATGGCCCTTGAGGTCTTCGAAGGCGCTGTCGTCAGCCTTGGTCTTGCGGGTGATGTATTCACCCTGGATCGACGCAGGACCCATGGCGAACGCGGCTTCCAGGCCGAAAGCGGTGTCGGTGTCGTAGGAGCCGGCCGGCGAGTTGTTCGCGCCACCCAGTACCGGACGGTTGCCGTTAGGACCGGCATCGTTGCCGCCCAGGGTCTCGACACCACGCATGCCCAGACGGGAGCGATAACGCGCGTCGAACGCAGTGTCCGAAACGTCACGCGAGGCCACGTTCACACCGAAGTGCAGCACGTTGCCGGCGTCGTGCATCGGAGCGAATACAAAACGACCGTTGGCTTGCTTGATGCTGTTGCCGTCGGTGTCGTCGGTATCTTTGCTGAACACGCCAGCCGAGGCATAGAACGAGTCGGCGAAGACGCCGGAAGCTTGCAGGCCCAGGCCGTTCTGGTGGCCGTTGGCCCAGTCGATCAGGTCGTAGGCGGCGTTACGCTCAGGCGCGGTGACCCACTTGGAGCTGGTGGCTTTTTCCAGGCCGAAGTCCGGGTCGAAACGACCGACCTTGATCGACACCGGCTTGAAGCCGTTGTAGGCCAGAGAGGCTTCGTCGAAGTAGCCGTTGTCGGAATCGCCGCTGTTGTGGGAGAAATCGTAGTTGATGGTGTAGGCCCAGTCCGTGTACAGCACACCGGACAGCTCCAGGAAGCCGCGACGGATGTAAGCGGCATCAGCCTTGTCGCCGTTGTCGGTGTAGATCCCGTCGAACTGGCTGTAGTCAGCCTGCAAACGACCGCCGAGCTTGAAGCTGAACTCTTTGTCAGTGGTAGCGACCTCCAGGCCGCCCTTGGTCTTGACCACGATATCGGCGCCGTCGGTGGTTACGGTGCCGGCGAAAGCCTGGGCGGTTACTGCCATTGCCAGAGCGCTGGCGGCAAAACCTGCGAAGTGCTTACGGATCATCGAAGAATTCCCCTAGTTGGTAGTCTATGCGTTAGAAAACACGCGGAACTGGGCCCGCTGGTGTTGGGAGGGGATCTTGGCGATGGGTTGTGTCAGGCGAGTTGCTATCACATAAAGATTTTATGACAGCGGAACTTTTTACTTCGAATGGGAATAACGGATTTGCTGCAAAACCTGTGGGAGCGAGCCTGCTCGCGAAAGCGGTAAGTCAGTCAACGTTGCATTGACTGGGCCGCCGCCTTCGCGAGCAGGCTCGCTCCCACATGAAGTTAGATTTATCGCATGGTGAGGGAGCAAGCTCCCTCGCCACGAATCAAGCAGTCCGGATTAGCGCTTGCGCAGGATCACGCTGCCGATCGAATAACCGGCGCCAAACGAGCTGAGCACCGCGACCGAGCCGCTGGGCAGGTCGTCCTGGTACAGGTGAAAGGAAATCACCGAACCCGCCGAGCTGGTGTTGGCGTAGCGGTCGAGAATCACCGGGGCTTCTTCCTCGCTGGCTTCGCGCCCGAGCAGCTTGCGGACGATCAGCTGGTTCATGCTCAGGTTGGCCTGATGCAGCCAGAAACGCTTCACTTCGCCGACGTTCAGCTGGTTTTCCTGCAAATGAGCGCCAATCAATTCAGCGACCATCGGGCAGACGTCGCGAAACACCTTGCGGCCTTCCTGGACGAACAGTTTGTCCCGCGTGCCGATGCCCTCTTCCGCCGCGCGGTTGAGGAAGCCGAAGTTGTTGCGGATGTTGTTGGAGAACTTGGTGAGCAGCTTGGTGCTGACCACGTCGAACTGGTACGGCGATGTCGCCTGGTCCGCCCGCTCGATGATCACCGCCGTGGCTGCGTCGCCGAAGATGAAATGGCTGTCGCGATCACGGAAATTCAAGTGGCCGGTGCACACTTCCGGATTGACCATCAGGATCGCCCGGGCCTGGCCCAGTTGTACGCTGTTGGCGGCGGCCTGGATGCCGAAGGTCGCCGAAGAACAGGCCACGTTCATGTCGAAACCGAACCCTTCGATACCCAAAGCTTCCTGGACTTCGATGGCAATGGCCGGATAGGGACGCTGCAGGTTGGAACAGGCAACGATCACGCCGTCGATGTCAGCGGCGCTGCGACCGGCGCGCTCAAGCGCCTGTTTCGCGGCGCCGACGGCCATTTCGCAGAGCACCGACCATTCTTCGTTGGAGCGCTCCGGCAGGCGCGGCGTCATGCGCTTGGGATCGAGAATACCGTCCTTGTCCATCACGAAACGACTCTTGATGCCTGAAGCCTTTTCGATGAAGGCCGCATTGGACTCGGTCAATGCCTCGACTTCGCCGCGCTCGATGGCCTCGGCGTTGTCGGCGTTGAACTGCGCGACATAGGTATTGAAAGACTGCACCAGCTCTTCGTTGGAGATGCTGTTGGCTGGGGTATACAGGCCGGTGCCGCTGATGACGACGTTATGCATGGTCGTGTCTCTGATCTGTTCAGGCAGAAAGTATTGGCACCGACGTACCAACACGCAAAGGGTCTTTCCCATCCCGTGGGAGCAGACCTGGCATCGCTTTATTCCGATCCGCCCGTGGCAATGAAGCCAAAACCACGGGACCGGCATTTATAGGCGCGAAGTTTGCCATAAACGCTGGCGTTTGGCCCATTCTCCCTTTCACCAGGCATGAAACCTGTGGGAGCGAGCTTGCTCGCGATAGCGGTGGTTCAGCTTGCATGTATGTTGACTGATACGCCGCCATCGCGAGCAAGCTCGCTCCCACAGGGGTTATGCGGCGTTACTCCATCAGCCCTCCACCAACCCCCACTGCTTGCTCAGGCGCTTGTCGGAAATCGGCACCTTGGTGCCCAGCTGCTGGGCGAACAGCGATACGCGGTATTCCTCCAGCCACCAGCGGTACAGTTCCAGCTGCGGATCGCGCTTGCCTTCCTGGGCATGCTTGCTGGCGCGGGCCTGGTATTGCGCCCAGAGGTTGGACAGCTCACCGCTCCAGACCCGGTCCTTTTGTACCTGGCTGCCGAGCTTCTCGAAGCGTTGCTCGATAGCCTTGAGGTAGCGCGGCAGCTCCTTGAGCCATTGATGCGGGGTTTCACGCACGAAGCCCGGATACACCAGGTGGCTGAGCTGCTGCTTGATGTCGTTCAGCGCCACGGCCTGGGCCAGGTCGATCTTGCCCTTGAAGCGTTTTTGCAGGCCGTGCCAAAGTTTCAGGATATCCAGGGTCAGCCTGGCCAGGCGTTCGGCATGCTCGGTCCAGCCGCCACGCTTGCGTTCGGCCAGGGCCGCCAGCGCGGCGCCGTCGCGTGGCAGGCTCGGCTCGCCTTCGAGGACGCAACTGTCGAGACTCGCCAGCAGAATGTCTTCCACCAGACCGTCGATGCGCCCAAGTTCGCGATACAGCAGGCCCAGTTCGGTCAGGCCGGGCAGCTTGCCGCGAAGAAACTTCGCCGTTTCGGCCAGTTGCTGCATGAGCAGGCGTTGCAAGGCGCGGCGATGCTGGAACTCGGCTTCGGCCGGGGTCGGGAAACGGCCTTCCTTGACCACGCCGCCCTCTTCCACCAGCGCCGGGTACACCGTCATCGACAGCCCGGCGATCTTCTGTTGGGTTTTTTCCGCCACTGGCGCAAAGATTTTCGCTTCCACCGGTTCCTGACTCTTCGCCGTCTGCGGCACGGCCAACGCGGCCTGGCTGGCTTCGGCAAAACGCGCGGTCAGCTCGGCCAGGTCGCGGCCTTCACCGAGGAACTTGCCTTGGCCGTCGACGATTTCCAGGTTCATGCGCAAATGGCTTTCCACTTGCAGCGCCGCTTCCGCCCAGGCTTCGTCGCTGACCCGCGCGCCGGTCATGCGCAGCAGCTCACGCCCCAGGGACTGCGGCAGCGAGCCCTCGGCAAACGTGATGCGCTGCAGCGCCGCCTTGACGAAGTCCGGCACCGGCACGAAGTTCTTGCGCAAGGCCTTGGGCAGATTGCGCACCAGGGCAATGCACTTGGCCTCGATCATCCCCGGCACCAGCCATTCCAGGCGCTCCGGCGGCAACATCGGCAGCAGCGGCGCCGGTACCCGCAGCGTCACGCCATCGCGCGGGTGGTTGGGCTCGAAGTGATAGCTCAACGGCAAGGTCAGGTCGCCGACGCGCAAGGTGTCGGGATACAGATTGGCCGTCACCTCGCTGGCCTCGCGAGCGAGCACGTCTTCTTCGCGCATGATCAGCAGCTGCGGATCTTTCTGGCTGTTGATCCGGTACCAGCTATCGAACGTCGCGGTCTGGTGGATCTCGGCGGGCAGGCGTGCATCGTAGAACGCGAAGAGGGTCTCCTCATCCGCCAGGATGTCGCGGCGACGGGCCTTGGCTTCGAGCTCGTCAAGCTGCTCCAGCAATCGGGTGTTGGCGCTCAGGCACTTTGCCCGGGACTGGATTTCGCCACGCACCAGCGCCTCGCGGATGAACAGTTCGCGGGACACCACCGGGTCCACCGGCCCGTAATGCACCGGCCGGCGACCGACCACGATCAGCCCGAACAAGGTGATCTGCTCGTAAGCCACCACTTGCCCGCGCTTCTTCTCCCAATGGGGCTCGAAGTGGTTCTTCTTGATCAGGTGCCCGGCCAGCGGTTCGATCCAGTCCGGTTCGATCTTCGCCACCATGCGCGCATACAACTTGGTGGTTTCCACCAGTTCGGCGGTCATCAGCCACTGCGGGCGCTTCTTGCCCAGCCCGGACGAGGGATGGACCCAGAAGCGTCGCTGCCGCGCACCGAGGTAATCGCCGTCCTCGGTTTTCTGGCCGATCTGACTCAACAGGCCCGAGAGCACCGCCTTGTGCAGTTTCGGATAATCGGCCGGTTCCTTGTTCAGGCTCAACTGCATGTCGCGGCAGATCAGGCTCAACTGGCGATGGGAATCGCGCCATTCGCGCAGGCGCAAGTAATTCAGGAAGTTCTTGCGGCACCAGTTACGCAGGGGGCTGGCGGTCAGGGCCAGGCGCTGTTCTTCAAAGCCGCGCCACAGATTGACCAGCCCGGCGAAGTCCGAATCCGCATCCTTCCACTGCGCGTGGGCCTGGTCGGCGGCCTGCTGGCGCTCGGGCGGGCGTTCGCGCGGATCCTGGATCGACATGGCACTGGCAACGATCAGGACTTCCTGGAGGCTGCCCAGTTTCGCCGCTTCCAGCAGCATGCGGCCCATGCGGGGGTCCACCGGCAAGCGCGCCAATTGACGCCCCAACGGCGTCAACTGGCTGTTGCGGTCTACCGCCGAGAGTTCTTGCAGGAGGTTGAAGCCGTCGCTGATGGCCTTGCCGTCCGGCGGCTCGATGAACGGAAAGTCGGTGATCTCGCCGAGGCGCAGATGCAGCATTTGCAGGATCACCGCCGCCAGGTTGGTGCGCAGGATCTCCGGATCGGTAAACTCCGGCCGGCCAAGGAAATCCTCTTCGCTGTACAAGCGCACGCAAATCCCCGGCTCGACTCGTCCGCAGCGGCCCTTGCGCTGGTTGGCGCTGGCCTGGGAAATGGCTTCGATGGGCAGGCGCTGGACCTTGGCGCGGTAACTGTAGCGGCTGATGCGCGCGGTGCCGCTGTCGATCACGTAGCGGATGCCCGGCACGGTCAGCGAGGTTTCGGCGACGTTGGTTGCCAGCACCACGCGGCGGCCCGGGTGAGACTGGAAGATCCGCTGTTGTTCGGCCGGCGACAGTCGCGCGTACAACGGCAGGATTTCGGTGTGCTTGAGCTGGGCCTTGCGCAGCATCTCCGCCGCGTCGCGAATCTCCCGCTCGCCCGGCAGGAACACCAGCACATCGCCGGGGCTGCGGCGCTCGCTGCGCTCGTAGGCGGCGATTTCGTCGAGGGTGGCGAGGATCGCCTGGTCGACGGTCAAGTCGTCCTCGACCCGATTGCCCTCCTCGTCCTGCTCCAGCGTCAACGGGCGATACCAGGTTTCGACCGGAAAGGTACGGCCCGAGACTTCGACGATCGGCGCGTCATCGAAGTGCTTGGAAAAGCGCTCCAGGTCGATCGTCGCCGAGGTGATGATGACCTTCAGGTCCGGACGGCGCGGCAACAGGGTCTTGAGGTAGCCGAGCAGGAAATCGATGTTGAGGCTGCGTTCGTGGGCCTCGTCGACAATGATCGTGTCGTAGCGTTCGAGGTAGCGGTCGTTCTGGGTCTCGGCCAGCAGGATACCGTCGGTCATCAGCTTGATCAGGGTATTGGCATCGCTCTGGTCCTCGAAGCGCACCTGGTAACCCACCAACGCCCCCAACGGCGTGCCAAGCTCTTCGGCGACCCGGCTCGCCACGCTGCGGGCGGCGATCCGGCGTGGTTGGGTGTGGCCGATCAAGCCATGCTGGCCGCGACCGATTTCCAGGCAGATTTTCGGTAACTGGGTGGTTTTACCCGAGCCGGTTTCGCCGGCGATGATCAGCACCTGATGCTTGAGCAGTGCCTCTTTGATTTCGTCGCGCTTGGCCGCGATCGGCAAATTGTCGTCGTAGCGAATCGACGGCACGCTCGCCTTGCGCGCCAGCACCTGGTCGCACGATGCCTGCATGCGCGTCACCCACTGGGCCAGCTTGGCCTCGTCGGGTTTCTTGCGCAGCTCGAGCAACTGCCGCCGCAACCGGTGACGGTCGGCGAGCATGGCGTGATCGAGGTTCTTCAGCAGTTTGTCGATAGCGGGGGCTTGGTCAGTCATCAGGTACGCAGGGGTCGTCGGTTTGAGCAAGGGAGCGATTGTCGCAGATTTGCGCACCGGACGCCGAGCGCTAGCGCTTTTGTGGCGAGGGAGCTTGCTCCCGCTGGGGTGCGAAGCAGCCCCCAGCTGTATTCGGCACCGCGATGTGACGGACAGAACGCAGGGGCCTGCTGCGCAGTCCAGCGGGAGCAAGCTCCCTCGCCACAAAAGCCAGAGACCACAGACCACCACAGACTATAAGCCGCAGGCCACAGGGGCTTTGTTTGCCGGGCGATTATTCGCTGTCCAGGTCCTTGCGCCGATACGGAAACACATCGATCACCTTCCCCGCCCGAATCGCCTCTTGCAGGCCCTTCCAGTAGTCGGCGTTGTACAACTCGCCGTGCAACTGGTCGAAGAGCTTGCGCTGCCCTGCATCGGCAAACAGGAACGGCGGGAACTCTTCGGGGAAGACGTCCAGCGGCCCGATGGAATACCAGGGCTCGGAGGCCATCTCGTCTTCCGGTGTACGCGGCTGCGGGATGTGGCGAAAATTGGCTTCGGTCAGGAAGCAGATTTCATCGTAGTCGTAGAACACCACGCGGCCATGGCGGGTCACGCCGAAATTCTTCAGCAGCATGTCGCCGGGGAAGATATTGGCCGCCGCCAGTTGCTTGATCGCCAGGCCATAATCCTCCAGCGCCTCGCGTACCTGGGCCTCGTTGGCGTTTTCCAGATAGAGGTTCAGCGGCGTCATCCGGCGTTCGGTCCAGCAGTGGCGAATCAGCACCGTGTCGCCGTCCACCGACACCGTGGACGGCGCCATCTCCAGCAGCTCCTCCAGGCAGGCCGGTTCGAATTTGCTCAAGGGAAACCGGAAGTCGGCGAACTCCTGGGTGTCGGCCATGCGCCCGACCCGGTCGACGCTTTTCACCAGTCGATACTTCTCGATCACTGTGGCCCGGTCGACGTTTTTCGACGGCGAGAAGCGGTCCTTGATGATTTTGAAGACCGTGTTGAAGCCCGGCAGGGTAAACACGCTCATGACCATGCCGCGCACGCCCGGGGCCATGATGAACTGGTCGTCGGTATTCGCCAGGTGGTTGATCAGCGCCCGGTAGAACTCCGATTTGCCGTGCTTGTAGAAACCGATGGACGTGTACAACTCGGCGATGTGCTTGCCCGGAAGGATGCGCTTGAGGAAACCGATGAATTCCGCGGGCACCGGCACATCGACCATGAAATACGAACGCGTGAACGAGAAAATGATCGACACCTGCGCCTCGTCGGTAATCAGCGCGTCGATCTGGATGCCGCGCCCCTCGCGATGCAGCAGCGGGATCACCAGCGGCCATTGGTCGTCACGGGTGTAGATGCGCCCCACCAGGTAGGCGCCCTTGTTGCGGTAGAGCACCGAGGAGAACAACTCCACCGTCAGTTCCGGATCCTTGCAGACCCAATCCGGCAGGTTCTCGCGCAGTTGGCTTTCGAGGCGTTGCAGGTCGCCGGGCAGGTCAGCGTAGTCCTCGCTGAAGCGATAGTCGGCGAAAATCGCCGCCAGCATCCTGTCCAGTTGCCCCTGGGGTTTGTAGGTCCGGGTCTGGGCCGCACGGGCACGGCGCAGGCTCGGCCGGGTGGTGTGGATGAACATGGTGCCGTCGCTGATCAGGTCATGGCTGAACAGGCCGCAGAAGATCGAGTTGTACCAGGTCTCCGACAGCTCATCGTCAAACCGCAGGTCGATCAGGCTGATATAGGCGCTTTTCACCAGCGGCCAGCAACCGACATCCATCAGGGCCTCGGCATCGAAGGTGTTGCGCAGCCTGGCCACGGTTTCGAAGACTTTTTCTTCATACAAGCTGATGCGCGCCGCCGACGCCGCTTGCGCCTCCTGCCACTGCGCCTGCTCGAACCGGGCACGGGCGCCATCGGTGATGTGCCGGAATTGCTCACGGTAATCGTCGAAGCCGTCGAGAATCGAACGGGCGATATCGGTGGCGGGCCATGGCTGCGACATAGGGAAAACCTCGGCGGGTCATGCTTGTTATTGGCGACTGAGCTTAGAGGCCAACCGAGCGGCAACGCAACCATTGCCATCGGTGTTTGGCGGGGCGACACTTGCGGCCCGATCAAGGAAGGACGCATCTCGTGAATCTCGTCGACACCCTGCGCTTGCTGTCGCTGGCCGCCATCTGGGGGGCCAGTTTCTTGTTCATGCGCATCATCGCCCCGGTGATTGGCACGATTCCTACGGCTTTTTTCCGCGTTTCCATTGCCTTCGTCGGCCTGCTGGTCATTCTTGCGCTGATGCGTATCGACTGGAATTTTCGCGGCAAACTGAAAGCGGTGATGGTGCTGGGCCTGATCAACTCGGGCATTCCGGCAACGTTCTATTCCCTTGCAGCCCAGGTGTTGCCGGCCGGTTATTCGGCAATCTTCAACGCCACCACACCGTTGATGGGCGTGTTGATCGGCGGGTTGTTTTTCAGCGAGCAGCTCACCGTGGCCAAGGTCAGCGGGGTGTTCCTCGGCCTGTTCGGCGTTGGCATCCTGACCGGTGCCGGCCCGGTGGCATTCGACCACCAGTTACTGATGGGTGCCCTCGCCTGTCTGCTCGCCACCACTTGCTATGGTTTTGCCGGCTTCCTCACCCGTCGTTGGCTCGACCATCAAGGTGGGCTGGACAGCCGCCTCTCCGCCTTGGGCAGTATGTTCGGCGCCACGGTTATCCTCCTGCCGTTGTTCGGTTACAGCGTCATCAGCCAACCGCCGGCCAGTTGGGGCGGCTGGAGCGTCTGGCTATCGTTGCTGGGGCTGGGCCTGGTGTGTACCGCGCTGGCGTACATCCTGTATTTTCGCTTGCTCAGCTCCATCGGTCCGGTCAAATCCATGACAACGACCTTTTTGATCCCCCCGTTCGGCGTGCTGTGGGGCGCGTTACTGCTGGATGAGCCGTTGGGGATGGCGCATTTGTATGGCGGGGTGTTGATTGCGGCGGCGTTGTGGCTGGTGTTGAAGCCTGGCGGGGCGAAACCGGCTGAGGTGTCTGGCCGGTAGCACATCGGTGTGATTGACTCCGCCATCGCGAGCAAGCTCGCTCCCACAAAGGGCTGCGCATAACCCTGTGGGAGCGAGCTTGCTCGCGATAGCGGTATGACAGTTACCGAAGCTCTAGCGGACTTTACGGAACACAAACACCAACCCGACGATGATCAGCACCATGCCCAGCAGGCTCAACAACGCCAGCCGATTGCCGAACACCAGGTAGTCCATGATCGCCGTCACTGCCGGCACCAGGTAGAACAGGCTGGTGACGTTGACCAGGTTGCCCCTGGCGATCAAGCGGTAAAGCAACAAGGTCGCCAACACCGACACCACCAGCCCCATCCACAACACCGGCACGATGAACCCCGCATTGTGCTCGAAGTGAAACGGTTGAAACGGCACGAACACCACGCACAGCAAGAGCCCGGCCAGGTACTGCACCGGCAATGTACCGAGGGGATTGTCGGTGATGCGTTTCTGCATGATCGAACCTGCCGTCATGCTCACCAGCGCCAGCAACCCGCACAGCATGCCCGTCAACGACATGCCGGCCAGGCCAATGCCTTGGTACACCACCATGATCAAGCCCACCAGGCCCAGCGCCAGGCCGAACATCCGTTGCCAGGAACGCTGGCGCTCCATGAGCACCACGGTGAGGATCGGTTGTACGCCCATCAACGTGGCCATCACACCGGGCGTAACGTTCAATTGCAGCGCCAGCAGATAGAAAATCTGATAGGCACCCAACAACACCAGGCCGGTCGCCGCCGCGTACAGCATCGGCTTGCCAGCCTTCGGCAGCTTGAACTTCAACAGCGGGATCAACAGCACCAGCGCGCACAGCGCAAGCGCAAAACGGATCAGCAGGAAAGCGAAGGGTGACGCGTGGGCCAGGCCCAGTTTGGAAAAGATCGCTCCGCTGCTCCACAACAAAACGAACAGGCTCGTGGAAGCCGTCGCCAATAAGGCGTTCTTGGAAAAGGAAAACATGAAAACCACCTGTAGTCAGGCAAAAAGCCAACTCAGCCGAAGCTGAAATCCAGTCGTTTTTTTCAGGCAGGCACAGGGGACGGCAACCGTTGCCGATCAGCCCCGAACGCCAACACCCGGCGGTGATACGCAGGCGTATACCGGTGAGCGACTGACAGGTGGAGGGTATTGACCGATCTGCTCAGGCTGCGGATTCCCGCACGGCACGACGCCAGCGTTGAACGCTGGAACCACAACCGCGGTGAATGGGAATGCAGGCATGAGCCGATCTCTTGAGGGATGGGTCCGAAGACCGAGCGCCGACTATAACCAGCGCCGATGTGTAACGCAATGTTTAAACGAACAACCAGTAGCCCAGCGCCGTCAACACAGCCACCGCCAACACCGGTCGCATCACCCGATAGGCCTTGGGATGCCGGCGCTTGAATTGCTTGACCTGGCCGCTGATGCCGTCGCTGAACGTCTTGCTCCAGGCATAGGCGCGGTTGATGCCGCCGACGTGCTCGTCGTCCAGGTTTTGCGGCGCGGTGGCGCGGCCGAGGAAGGCACTGATGGCGCGATTGAAACGAGTCATCAAGGGATTTTTAAGGGGACGCTCGATATCGCAGAACAGGATCACGCGCGTCTGGTCTGTTTCATTGCGGACCCAATGCACATACGTTTCATCGAACATCACATCTTCGCCGTCGCGCCAGGCGTAGACCTGCCCGTCGACGAAGATCCGGCAATCATCGGAGTTGGGCGTGGACAGCCCCAGGTGATAACGCAGGGAACCGGCGAATGGGTCACGATGGGGATTGAGGTGGCTGCCCCCCGGCAACAAGGCAAACATCGCGCCCCGCACGTTGGGAATCCGACTGACCAGCTCGACGGTTCGGGGGCACAACAACTCGGCCGACGGCAGCGGTTTGTCGTACCACTTGAGGTAGAAGCGCTTCCAGCCTTTCTTGAAGAACGAACCGAAACCGGCGTCGTTGTTTTTCTCGGCGGCGCGGATATAACCCTCGTCGAACAGGTGCATGGCTTCGTCGCGGATCACTTGCCAGTTTTCCTTGAGGACGTCCAGCTCAGGGAACTCGCGGCGATCCAGGTAGGGCTTGGAGGGCACCCTGGAAAACAGGTACATCAAGGCGTTGTAAGGGGCGAACAACGCCGAGTGATTGACGAACTGGCGCAACACCGGTAACCGCGCCTTGCCACGCAAATGCACAAAAAGCGTACTGCCCACAAACAGCAGCAACACCGAGGCCTTGGCGACAAACGAAACGCTCATTTCTTTCAACTCCTTGTTTGAATTACACAGCGCCATCAGCCCGACGCGGCGGCTGGCCATGTTAGATATCCTCATGCAGATGAAACATCGTCAGACGCGACATTCACTGTTGAGGATTACGCAACAAAGCCCTTGTTAACATGCGTCAGCTGAACCTTGGCTGACGCATCGAACGATCTTCCAACCAGCCCTCCAAATGGCGATGTTTTTTGTGGCGAGGGAGCTTGCTCCCGCTGGCGTGCGAAGCGCGCCCCTGCAATCGGCGGCACGCCTCAATCCCGGGCGCCTGCTTCGCAGTCGAGCGGGAGCAAGCTCCCTCGCCACAAGAGCCTTCCCCCGCTAAATCCAGCGTTCAGTTACTGCTGAGTCTCCTGCTCGGTAAACAGGTCACTGAACAACATGCTCGACAGGTACCGTTCGCCCGAATCAGGCAGGATCACCACGATCGTCTTGCCCAGCATTTCCGGTTTTTCCGCCAGGCGCACCGCCACGGCCATGGCCGCGCCGCAGGAAATGCCGCAAAGGATGCCCTCTTCCTGCATCAGGCGCAGGGCCATGGCCTTGGACTCCTCATCGGTCACTCGCTCGACCTGGTCGACAATCGACAGATCGAGGTTCTTCGGCACAAAACCCGCACCGATCCCCTGGATCTTGTGCGGGCTCGGCTTGATCTCCTGCCCCGCCATCGCCTGGGTAATCACCGGCGACGCCTCGGGCTCCACCGCCACCGACAGGATCGGTTTGCCACAAGTGTTCTTGATATACCGCGAGACCCCGGTAATGGTTCCACCCGTACCCACGCCCGCGACCAGCACATCCACCGCGCCATCGGTATCGTTCCAGATTTCCGGACCGGTGGTTTTTTCATGGATCGCCGGGTTCGCCGGATTATCGAACTGCTGCGGCATGAAATATTTCGACGGGTCGCTGGCGAGGATCTCGGCGGCCTTCTCGATGGCGCCCTTCATGCCCTTGGCCGGCTCGGTGAGCACCAGCTCCGCGCCCAGCGCCTTGAGCACCTTGCGCCGCTCGATGCTCATGGACGCCGGCATGGTCAACATCAGCTTGTAGCCACGGGCGGCGGCGACGAACGCCAGGCCAATGCCGGTATTACCCGAGGTTGGCTCGACGATGGTCATGCCGGGCTTGAGACGACCTGAGCTTTCAGCGTCCCAGATCATGTTTGCGCCGATCCGGCACTTGACCGAATAACCCGGGTTGCGCCCTTCGATCTTCGCCAGGATGGTCACGCCGCGCGGGGCGATGCGGTTGATCTGCACCAGTGGCGTATTGCCTATGGAATGGGCGTTGTCAGCGTATATACGACTCATGACCGGGTCCTTAATGCAGAGGGAATTTAGCGCTTAAAGGTAAGCCTGTTGCCAAAGGGCGTCCAGTTGCAGCGAACGTTCCAGTTGTTACGAGAGTCAATGGCTTTAACAACGGAGACTACTGACATGAAGCGTCGATACAGTTGGCCACTGTGGGCCTTCGTCGCCATCGTTGCACTGCTGGTGGCCGTGCATTTCGCGCTGCCTTATCTGGTGCGCGACTACCTGAACGACAAATTGGCGGACATGGGCGACTACCGCGGCCAGGTCAGCGATGTCGACCTCGCGCTCTGGCGCGGCGCCTACCGGATCAATGGCCTGAAAATCGTCAAGGTCGATGGCAAGATCCCGGTGCCATTCGTCGACGCGCCACTGGTCGACCTGTCCGTGAGCTGGCACTCGCTCTGGTATGACCATGCGGTGGTGGCCGCCGTGGAGTTCACCCATCCCGAGGTCAACTTCGTTGACGGCGGGCCCAACCGGCAGAACTCCCAGACCGGCCGGGGTACCAATTGGCGTGAACAATTGAGCAAACTGATGCCCATCACCCTGAACGAGGTGCGGATCAGCGACGGCAAGGCCACGTTTCGCAACTTCAACTCCAAACCACCGGTCAATCTGCGAGCTACCAACGTCAACGCCAGTTTTTATAACCTGACCAATGTGGTCGACACCGAAGGCAAGCGCGACGCCCGTTTCGAAGGCAAGGCCCTGGTGGCCGAGCATGCCCCACTGGAAGTCCAGGCAACCTTCGACCCATTGAGCGACTTCGAGGATTTCGATTTCCGCCTGCGCGCCACCAACATCGAGCTCAAGCGCCTGAACGACTTTGCCGCGGCCTATGGCAAGTTCGACTTCAACGCCGGCCACGGCGACCTTGTAGTCGAGGCCGAAGCCGACAACGCCCGGCTCAGCGGTTACATCAAGCCGCTGCTTCGCGATGTGGACGTGTTCGACTGGCAACAGGACGTCGAAAACAAGAACAAGAACATCTTCCGCTCGGTCTGGGAAGCCTTGGTCGGCACGGGCGAAACCGCCCTGAAAAACCAGAGCAGGAACCAGTTCGCCACTCGCGTGGAGCTCAGCGGCAACGTGCATCAGCAGAACATCAGCGCCTTCGAAGCCTTCCTGCAGATTCTGCGCAACGGTTTCGTCCAGGCCTTCAATGCCCGTTATGAACAGCCGCCGCCCTCGAAGGACTGAGATTTGCGGCTTTTAGCGGCGAGGGAGCTTGCTCCCGCTGGGCCGCGAAGCGGGCCTTAAAAGCCTGCGAGCGCTGCGCACTCGAGCGGGAGCAAGCTCCCTCGCCACAAGACTGAGTCAACATGTGACGCCCCATTCAGAGACTGAATACAGCGTCTGCGTTCACAGTCGGCGGGGCCGCGCGTTATAGTCGGGCACGACATTTATTTCGCGCGCCCCGCCTCGCCGGGCCGGCGACACCGTTCGAGGATTTGCAGATGAAGTTCGAAGGCACCCGCGCCTACGTGGCCACCGATGACCTGAAACTGGCGGTGAACGCCGCCATCACCCTGGAACGGCCGTTACTGGTCAAGGGCGAACCGGGCACCGGCAAGACCATGTTGGCCGAACAACTGGCGGAGTCCTTCGGCGCGCGCCTGATCACCTGGCACATCAAGTCCACGACCAAGGCCCACCAAGGCCTGTACGAATACGATGCGGTCAGCCGCCTGCGTGATTCACAGCTGGGCGTGGACAAGGTCCACGACGTGCGCAACTACCTGAAAAAGGGCAAGCTCTGGGAAGCGTTCGAGTCCGAAGAGCGGGTCATCCTGCTGATCGACGAAATCGACAAGGCCGACATCGAGTTCCCCAACGATTTGCTGCAGGAACTCGACAAGATGGAGTTCTACGTCTACGAGACGGACGAAACCATCAAGGCCAAGCAGCGCCCGATCATCATCATTACCTCCAACAACGAAAAGGAACTGCCGGACGCCTTCCTGCGCCGCTGCTTCTTCCATTACATCGCCTTCCCCGACCGCGCCACCCTGCAGAAAATCGTCGACGTGCACTACCCGGACATCAAGAAAGACCTGGTCAGCGAAGCGCTGGACGTGTTCTTCGACGTGCGCAAGGTGCCGGGTCTGAAGAAAAAACCTTCCACCTCCGAACTGGTGGACTGGCTCAAGCTGCTGATGGCCGACAACATCGGCGAAGCGGTGCTGCGCGAGCGTGATCCGACCAAGGCTATCCCGCCGCTGGCCGGCGCCCTGGTCAAGAACGAACAGGACGTGCAATTGCTTGAGCGCCTGGCGTTCATGAGCCGTCGCGGCACTCGCTGATCCTCTTCGTCCAACAAGAGCGAGGGCGATTGCCATGCTGCTTAACCTGTTCAATGAGATGCGCGCCGCCAAGGTGCCGGTGTCGGTGCGCGAACTGCTGGACCTGATCAACGCGCTGAAACAGCGGGTGATCTTCGCCGACATGGACGAGTTCTATTACCTGTCCCGGGCCATCCTGGTGAAGGACGAACGGCATTTCGACAAGTTCGACCGCGCGTTCGGCGCTTACTTCAATGGCCTGGAAAAACTTGATGATCATCTGCAGGCATTGATTCCCGAGGACTGGTTGCGCAAGGAGTTCGAGCGTTCCCTGACCGATGAGGAACGGGCACAGATCCAGTCCCTGGGCGGTCTGGACAAGCTGATCGAAGAGTTCAAGAAGCGTCTGGAAGAACAGAAGGAACGCCACGCCGGCGGCAACAAGTGGATCGGCACCGGCGGCACCAGCCCGTTCGGTTCCGGCGGCTTCAACCCCGAAGGCATCCGTGTCGGCGACGCCGGCAAGCGCCAGGGCAAGGCTGTGAAAGTCTGGGACCAGCGCGAGTACAAGAACCTCGACGACCAGGTGGAACTGGGCACCCGCAATATCAAGATCGCCCTGCGCCGCCTGCGCAAGTTCGCCCGCCAGGGCGCGGCCGAAGAGCTGGACATCGACGGCACCATCGATCACACCGCCCGGGACGCTGGCCTCTTGAACATCCAGATGCGCCCGGAGCGACGCAACACCGTCAAGCTCCTGCTGCTGTTCGACATCGGCGGCTCGATGGACGCCCATGTGAAGATCTGCGAGGAGCTGTTCTCGGCCTGCAAGACCGAGTTCAAGCACCTGGAGTATTTCTACTTCCACAACTTCGTCTACGAATCGGTGTGGAAGAACAACCTGCGTCGCACCTCGGAGCGCACTTCGACCCAGGACCTGCTGCACAAATACGGCGCCGACTACAAAGTGATCTTCATCGGCGACGCGGCCATGGCCCCCTACGAGATCACCCAGGCCGGCGGCAGCGTCGAGCACTGGAACGAAGAAGCCGGTTATGTGTGGATGCAACGCTTCATGGAGAAGTACAAGAAGCTCATCTGGATCAATCCGTACCCGAAGGACACCTGGGGTTACACCGCCTCGACCAATATCGTCCGTGAGTTGGTGGAGGACCGGATGTATCCGCTGACGTTGCGAGGGTTGGAGGAAGGGATGCGGTTTCTTTCCAAGTAAAGTCTTCCGGTGCCTGTAAGGGCCTCTTCGCGAGCAGGCTCGCTCCCACACTGGATCTTCGTCACACATAAGATCCCCTGTGGGAGCGAGCCTGCTCCGGGCGGCGATCCGACGATGCTTTTAGCGGCCGAGAAAACTGCGCATACACTCCACCTGCTGCCGATGCGCCACCTCCTGCACCACCGGCCGCAACCGCAGTTGCGTCCCTGGCAGGCATTGCGCCAACCGGGCCAGGGACAGCGGCGTCAAGGCGCCCAGGCGCGGATAACCGCCGATGGTCTGCCGATCATTGAGCAGCACGATCGGCTGGCCGTCCGGCGGCACCTGCACGGCGCCGAGCGGAATGCCTTCGGAAATCATCGCCGGGCCTTGGTATTCCAGCGCCGGACCGAGCAAGCGCATGCCCATGCGATCGGCGCGACTGTCCAGCGTCCACGATGTATTGAAGGCATCGAACAGGCTGCGTCCGCTGAACGCGCCATTTTGCGCGCCGAGGATCAGGTCCAGCGGCTGCAGCTGCTGAAAGTCCGGAATCCGCCTGTGCGGCATCGGCCGAGGCGTTGCCGAGCCTGAATAACTCAGCTGGTCACCGCGACTCAGCGCCCGCCCCCGCCCATCCAGGCCACCGAGTTCCTCGCGTACCACCGTCGCCCGGCTGCCCAGCACCGCAGGCGCATCAAAACCACCGGGAGCCGCCAGGTAGGCGCGGGCACCGAGCACCGGCTGAGTGAACGCCAACACCTGGCCTTGGCGCAGGCTGAAGAAGCGCCACGACGCCACGCCCTGGCCGTCTATCCGCGCGCCCAGGTCCGCACCGGCCAGCGCCAGCACGCAGTCCTCCTCGGCCACCACGGTAAAACCGCCGAGGGTGATTTCCACCACCGCCGCGTCCGGGGCGTTGCCCAGCATCCAATTGGCCCAGCTCATCGACAGCCAGTCCGCCGCGCCGCCCTGGGTCACGCCCAGGTGCCTGACGCCGAAGCGGCCAGTGTCCTGCAACAGGCACAGCGCTGTGCTGGCCTCGATCAACAGACGGCTCATGCCTGTGCCTCCAACGGTGTGTCGTCGCCGCCCAGGGCAATGAACTCAGCGTGACCGACAGCGGCAAAACGCACCGTGTCGCCGGGCTGCATCAGGCTGTAGCCATCGCGCTCGCGGTCGAACAATTTGGTCGGGGTGCGGCCGATCAGGTTCCAGCCGCCAGGCGATACCACCGGATACGCGGCGGTCTGGCGCTCGGCGATTCCGACGCTGCCCGCCGCGACCCGTTTGCGTGGGGTGTCGAGTCGCGGTGCGGCCAGTTCCTCGTCCACCAGCCCCATGAAAGCGAATCCCGGCGCGAAGCCCAGGGCGAACACTTGATATTCCCGCTCACTGTGCCGCTGGATGACTTGCGTCACCGTCAACCCGCTGCGGCTCGCCAGCAGGTCCAGCTCCGGCCCGACACTTGGGTCGTACCACACCGGCAGCACATGGCATTGCCCGGCGGACCGGGCATCCGGCGAGAGGTTGTTCAGCGCTTCGCCGATCAACTCGCGGGCCTGGGTCGGAGTCAGGGCGAGCAAATCGTAATGCACCATCAGGGTGGTGTAGGACGGCACCAGATCAATCAGATCATCGGCGAAAACCGCGCGCAGGCGCGCGCTGGCAGCGAGCATCCACGGCATGTTGGCCTCGGCGATTTCGTCGAACAGGCGCACCATCAGGCAGTCCACCGCCACCACTTCCACGCGTGGTTTCATGGCGCGCTCTGCCGGTCGAGGGCCTCGCGGATACGCTGCACGGCCGCCACGGAGCTGGCGTTGTCGCCGTGCACGCACAATGTATCGGCGTGCAGATTCAAGGCGCTGCCGTCGCTGGCCGTCAGCGCGTCGCCGCGGGCAATGGTCAGTGCCTGCCCGATGATCACCTCGGAATCGTGATGCACCGCCCCCGGCAATTGCCGCGAGACCAGGCGACCGGCGCTGTCATAGGCCCGGTCGGCAAAGGCTTCGAACCACAGGGTCACACCGTATTCGTCGCCCAGGGCCTGGGCGGCGCTGTTGTCCCGGGTCGCCAGCAGCATCAGCGGCAACTGCCGGTCATACGCGGCGATGGCCTCGATAACAGCACGCAGTTGCGCCGGGTTGGCCATCATGTCGTTGTACATCGCACCATGGGGTTTGACGTAGCTGACCTGTCCACCCTGGGCCCGGCAGATACCGTCCAGGGCGCCGATCTGGTAGTGCAGCAGGTCTTGCAGCTCCTGGGCGCCATAGGCCATGGAGCGGCGGCCGAAGCCCGCCAGGTCCTGATAGGCCGGGTGCGCGCCGATCCGTACGCCGTGGCTCAGGGCGAGGCTGACGGTCTTGCGCATGATGCTCGGATCGCCGGCATGAAAGCCGCAGGCGATGTTGGCGCAATCTATGAAGGGCATCACCTCGGCGTCCAGACCCATGGTCCAGTTGCCGAAGCTTTCGCCAATGTCGCAGTTCAGTAGCAGGCGGTTCACGGTGAACGCTCCTGTGGATTCTTTCTTATGGACCATGGGGATCGCACCCCCACAGGTTATCAATCAGTCGGCTTCCAACTGCTTGCCCTGAGTCTCCGGCAGGCTCAGGGCCGCCAGGATCACCACGCCATAGGACACCGCCGCGAAGGCTCCGATACCGACGCTCAGCGGCACCTTCTGGCTCAGGATACCGATCAACAGCGGAAACAGCGCCGCCACCGCGCGGCCAATGTTGTAGCAGAAGCCCTGCCCCGATCCGCGGATGCGCGTGGGGAACAGTTCGGTGAGGAACGACCCCATGCCGCTGAACATGCCCGAGGCGAAGAAGCCCAAGGGAAACCCCAGCCACAGCATTACGTTGTTGCTCACCGGCACCTGGGTGTACAGCAGCACGATGGTGAAGGAACCGACGGCAAACAGGACGAAATTTTTCTTGCGCCCGAGGATGTCGGACAAATAAGCGCTGATGACGTAACCCACATAAGAGCCGACGATCACCATCGCCAGGTAGCCGCCGGTACTCAGGACGCTCAAGCCGCGCTCGTTTTTCAGGAAGGTCGGCAGCCAGGAGGTGATGGCGTAGTAGCCACCCAGCGCGCCAGTGGTCAGCAGCGAGGCTCGAATCGTCGTGAACAGAATGCCGGGGGCAAAAATCTCGTAGAACTTCGCTGGGTTCTCGGGCGTCAGCCGGGCCTTGGTCTGGTTATAGACTTCCGGGTCCTTGACCAGCCGGCGAACGAAGATCACGAACACCGCCGGCACGATGCCGAGGATGAACAATGCGCGCCAGGCGTCTTCCGGCGGCAGCACCGAGAACAGCAGCGCATACAGAATCGCCGTCATGCCCCAGCCCAGGGCCCAGCCCGATTGCACCATGCCGACCGCCTTGCCACGGTCCTTGGCGCGAATCACTTCGCCCATCAACACGGCGCCGGCGGTCCACTCGCCGCCGAAGCCGAAGCCCATCAGCGTGCGGGCGATCAACAGTTGTTCGTAGTTCTGGGCGAAACCGCAGAGGAAGGTGAAGAAGGCGAACCACAATACCGTCAATTGCAACGTGCGCACCCGACCGATGCGGTCCGAGAGAATGCCCGCCACCCAGCCGCCGATGGCCGAAGCGATCAAGGTGCTGGTGTGAATCAGCCCCGCTTCACCCGTGCTGATGCCCCACATCGCGATGAGCGTCGGCACTACGAAGCTGAGCATCTGGGTGTCCATGCCGTCCAGGGCGTAACCGATCTTGCAGCTCCAGAAGGTGCGCCGTTCCTGCTGGTTGATGTTGCGATACCAATCGAACGGACCGGAGCGGGCCTGGGGTTGGGGGACGCCGAGCGTGTCGGGTGCACTCATGGTGGTTCTCCACGGGTTTTATTGTTGTGAGTCTCGACGACGCTGACGTGGAGACCGTTGCCCCGATTCTTGAGCCCACGGCTGATCGCGTCCAACGAATAAAACCTTGGCCGGGTCATAAGAAAAAGTTGATTGGGTAAAACATCGCCAGGAAAGGCGGACCGCTTTTGTGGCGAGGGAGCTTGCTCCCGCTCGAGTGCGTAGCGCTCGCAAAATCTTGGGGCCGCTGCGCAGCCTAGCGGGAGCAAGCTCCCTCGCCACAGGAAGCTCACTGAACCATCGAGTCAGAGTCCGCGCAGGTCACGCTCTTCGATCGGCCGGCTCTGGCGCAGGCGCTTGCCACCCAGCACCACCCAGTCGATCAGGCGGAACAGGCATTCCAGGCCGAACGACAGCAACATCGCGCCGCTGATGCCCCAGATCATCGCCTCGGGGGTCAGCAGGATCTGGTAGCTGTAGCCGTTCCAGGTTTCCTTGCGGATGTCCGGATCGGCGGCCAGGGCCACCTGCAGCAGGCGGATGTACCACGGGCCCTGCATTGCCTGGAACTGCTTGTCCAGAGCCTGCTGGCGCACGAGCAAGGTGTTCAGGCTGTCGGCATCGCTGCGAAAGATCGGGTCTTCACTGGCGCGGTAATGCGCCACCAGGGCCTGCATGTCACCCTTGAAGAACTGGTTGGCGGTGCCCTGGAACCCCTGCAGGCCAGTATGCGCCTCGATCAGGTGGGCCTCGACCCGCTTGGCGTAATCATTGACGAAGCCCGGCACCTGGACCCCAACCAGCAGGCCCACCGCGAACAACACCAACCGTAGATAACTGAGCAACATAACGTGACGTCCTTATTCGGTCCGGCCGTGGCTGACGCATTCGCCGCGTCGCCACAGGCTCCATTGGCCCGGTTCGTAGCGGGTCCAGGTTTCGTTTTCGGTCAAGGGTTCGGTGGCAATCACCGTGACCACGTCGTTGGGCGTGGTTTCGGCCTGGAAGTCGACAATCACGTCCACATCCTTCAGCCGCGCCGGGCCGAACGGTGCGCGCCGGGTGATCTGCGCCAGTTTGGTCGAGCAATAGCAGAACAGCCAGTCGCCGTCGCTGAGCAGGCAATTGAACACGCCCTTGCTGCGGTATTCGCTGCAAGCCTCGATCAAGGCCGGCAGCAACTGCTCGACCTCCACCGGCTCAGGATAAGCCTGGCGCACGCGGTTGAGCAGGTCGCAGAACGCCGCCTCGCTGTCGGTATCGCCCACCGGGCGGTAGAAACTCACGCCCGGCTGGAAATCGGCGAGCTGGCCGTTGTGGGCGAAACACCAGTTGCGCCCCCATAACTCCCGCACGAACGGGTGGGTGTTGGACAGGCAGACCTTGCCGACGTTGGCCTGGCGGATGTGACCGATGACCACTTCGCTCTTGATCGGATAACGTTGCACCAGGTTCGCCACTTCCGACTCGCTGCTGGCGGCCGGGTCCTGGAACAGGCGCAGGCCACGGCCTTCATAAAAAGCGATGCCCCAGCCGTCGCGGTGCGGCCCGGTCTTGCCGCCGCGCTGCATCAGCCCGGTGAAGCTGAAGACGATATCGGTCGGCACATTGGCGCTCATGCCCAATAACTCACACATGCTCGAACCCTCGTTTGATTGGGCAGCCCGGTTACAGGCGCGGTTCGATACGCGAACGCTGGGGATTGCTCGGCACGGGTGGGCGACCATAACGGTCATCACCGGCCACGCCGAACGCAGGCTCGTCGTCAGGCTCGGCAGCGGCGGCCGCTTTGGCCGCGGCGACCCGCTCCTGGCGAGCCTTGGCCGCGCGTTCGACAGGGATACGGATCAGCACCAGGACGAGATAGAGGCCGAAGGCGATCATGGCGTACATGAGCAGGTCGGACGCTGCGCGCCAGACGTTGTTGCCAACCTTGAAGAGCAGGTCCAGGGCGGCAATGGCCAGCGCCGGGGCGACCTTTTCCTTCACCGGGTCGACGATGGTCGGGCTGAACAGCAACACCGCCATCAGCAGCCGCAGCGGCTCGCGCAACCAGCGCCACATGAAGCGGGTCATGCGCATCCACACCAGGAGGCAGCCGAGGGCGGCGAAGGCGTAGAGACCCCAGGCAATCAGATAATCGTTCTCGGTCATGGTGTCCATGGCAAGGCAGGCAAAGAGGCGCTTATAGTAACGGCTTTTCGCTCGTCAGGCTGCCCCGGCATCTGCCGGATGCCCGGCGGGGTGAGTTTTTCGGTCCGGCTACCGAACTGACCCCGTCGGCCACTTGTCCCTGTTCGTATCATGCTTGAGAGTTTTTCCATGCCCCTATCCGCCCACGTTCCCGACGCCCCGATTGCCCGCAAGGCCCCCGGTGTTGACCCCTACGCCTGGCTGCAGGAGCGCGACACCGACGCCGTGCTCGAATACCTGAAGGCTGAAAACAGCTACCAGCAAGCCCGGCTCGCCGATCAGGCCGAACTGCGCGAAACGCTGTTCCAGGAAATCAAGGGACGAATCCTCGAAACCGACCTCTCCCTGCCCTCGCCCTGGGGCCCTTACCTGTATTACACCCGCACCACGGCGGGTGATGAATACGCTCGCCATTACCGTTGCCCGCGTCCGGCCGATGACAGCCTGACGGTCGATGAAAGTCGTGAACAGCTGTTGCTGGACCCGAACGCGCTGGCCGGCGGCGGTTTCTTTTCCCTCGGCGCGTTCAGCATCAGCCCCGACCATCAGCGTCTGGCCTACAGCCTGGACACCAGCGGCGATGAGATCTACACGCTGTTCGTCAAGGAGTTGTCCAACGACAAGGTCAGCGAACTGTCCTTCGAAAACTGCGACGGCAGCATGACCTGGGCCAACGACAGCCTGACGCTGTTCTTCGGCGAACTTGACGATACCCATCGCCCGCACAAGCTGCTGCGCTATCGCCTGGACGGCACCGCCGCCGAAGAAGTGTTCCATGAGCCGGACGGGCGCTTTTTCCTGCATTGCTACCGTTCAAGCTCCGAGCGGCAGTTGATCCTGTCCCTGGGCAGCAAGACCACCAGCGAAGTCTGGGTGCTGGACTCGGCGCAACCACAACAACCGTTTACCTGCGTCGCGCCACGGGTAGAGAACCACGAATACGATGTCGACCATGGCCTGCTCGAAGGGCAATGGACCTGGTTCATCCGCAGCAACCGCGACGGCATCAATTTCGCCCTGTACCAGGCGCCCGATATGGGCGAAGCGCCGGCCGAAGCCGACTGGCAGAACCTGATCGCCCACAGTGACGCGGTGATGATTGACGGCCTGAGCCTGAACGCCAGCGCCATGACATTGAGCCTGCGCGAGGGCGGCCTGCCGATCATCGAAGTCCACCCACAAGGTTTACCGGCCTATCGGGTGCAATTGCCGGACGCGGCCTACAGCCTGCACGTGCAGAACAGCCTGGAGTTTGTCAGCGAGCGCATTCGCCTGCGCTACGAAGCGCTGAATCGTCCGGCGCAGATCCGCCAGCTGGACCTGGCCAGCGGGGCTCAGGTCGTACTCAAGCAAACCCCGGTGCTGGGTCCGTTTGATGCCGATGCGTATGTCAGCCAACGGCTTTGGGCGACGGCACCGGACGGCACGCAAGTACCCATCAGTCTGGTGGTCAAGCGCGAGGCCTTGGGCAAACCCGTGCCGCTGTACTTGTACGGCTACGGCGCCTATGGCGAAAGCCTCGACCCGTGGTTCTCCCATTCGCGCTTGAGCCTGCTGGATCGTGGCGTAGCGTTTGCCATCGCCCATGTGCGCGGCGGCGGCGAACTGGGCGAGGCCTGGTATCGCGCCGGCAAGCAGGAGCACAAGCACAACACTTTCAGTGATTTCATCGCTTGCGCCGAACACCTGATCGCCCAGGGCTTCACCTCGGCCGATCGGTTGGCGATCAGCGGCGGCAGCGCCGGTGGCCTGCTGATCGGCGCAGTCCTCAACCAACGCCCGGAGCTGTTCAAGGTGGCGATCGCCGAGGTGCCGTTCGTCGACGTGCTCAACACCATGCTCGACCCCGAACTGCCACTGACCGTGACCGAATACGACGAATGGGGCAACCCCGAGGAGCCGGACGTCTATGATCGGATCCGGGCCTACGCGCCGTACGAAAACGTCCGCGCCCAGGCGTATCCGGCGATGCTGGTGATCGCCGGATACAACGACAGCCGCGTGCAGTACTGGGAAGCGGCCAAGTGGGTGGCGAAACTGCGCGCGACCAAGACTGACGAAAACCCGCTGCTACTCAAGACCGAACTGGGCGCTGGCCATGGCGGCATGAGCGGCCGCTACCAGGGATTGCGTGACGTAGCGCTCGAATATGCATTTGTCTTGAAGGTTTTGGGCGTGGCTTGAGGAACTCTGCGGGATGGCCGGGTCTTAGCTCCATACCTGGCGCGACTGGATCAAATGTGGGAGCGAGCCTGCTCGCGATGACGGTGGATCGGCCTGCCCCAACGTTGGCTGAAAGACCGAATTCGCGAGCAGGCTCGCTCCCACAGGGAATCGCCTTACATTCAAGACAATCCAAAATCGCAGAACACGATAAGAAAAGACCGTGACGACATGTCAGAACCGACCTTACTGAACAACCAAATTCGCGACTGGCTGATGGACTGTGGTCTCTTCGACCAACTGCTGCCCGTCGACTTCGCCGCGGCATCGGGCTATTTCAGCATCAGTACCGTCGCCCAGGGCGAAGCGATTTTTCGCGAGGGCGATGCCGGCAGTTTCATGTGCATCCTTCACACCGGCCAGGTGGCCGTGCAGAAAACCGGCCCCGACGGCCAGCCCGTGACCATCGCCACGCTGCGCAGCGGCCGCGCCTTCGGCGAAATGGCCGTGCTCGACGGCGAACGACGCTCGGCCAGTTGCATCGCCGCCACCGAATGTCAGTTGTTGAACCTGGGCAAGGACTCCCTGGAAAAAATGCTCAACGACGCACCGAAGATCGCCGCCAAGATCATCCGCGCCCTCGCCGTCTCCCTGTCCAAGCGCCTGCGCATGGCCGACGGGCAGTTGCTGTCGCAGCAGGTGTAGCTGAACCATTGAACCTTGCACGAGCCCCTGTGGGAGCGAGCTTGCTCGCGATAGCGGTGTGTCAGTCGACTTTAATTCTGACCGATCCGCCGCCATCGCGAGCAAGCTCGCTCCCACAGGTTATGGCGTCGAGTTAAAAATCTACCCCCCCGGCGACTTGGCCTTCGCCGGCTTCGGTTCCATGCCCGGGATCGGCTGGTCCTTCGGCGGCCTGGGCATTTCGATCGGCGGCAACAGCGGCGGGCCGCCACCCGGTGGGGCAGCCTTGGGCACGCCGTTGGGCGTGACCGGCGGATACGGCATGGGCGTGGCGGTGCCCGGCGCCCCGGGAATGCTCGGCGGGTTGACGGGAATCGTCGGTTGCTGGGCCTGGGCGTAACTTATCGAGAGCGCCGCCACGGCAATGGCCGTTAGAATGGTGCACTTCATCAATGGCTCCGTGGCTATTGTCTGCTTTCAGGCTAGTCCCAACCGGGCCGGTCTGCCCCATTCCCATGAGATTTCCATGAAACGTTTCGTTCTGCTCGACACCACGCCCATTCCCGACAACGGCGGTGCCTTGTGCCTTTTCGAGTATGGCGAAGACTTCGTCATCAAGATCCAGGGCGGTGACGGCGGACAGTTGATGAATACCCGCATGCACGGTTCCGAAGATGCCCTGGCCGAGATTCCCTGTCGCAAGGTCGCCGGCCGTCCCGGCTCGCGGGTGCTGATCGGTGGTCTCGGCATGGGCTTCACCCTCGCCTCCGCCCTCAAACACCTGGGCAAAAGCGCCGAAGTGGTAGTGGCCGAGCTGGTCCCGGGTGTGGTCGAGTGGAACCGCGGCCCCCTCGGAGAAAAGGCCGGGCGACCGCTGTCGGACCCGCGCACCGTGATCCGCATGGAAGACGTCGCCAAGGTCCTGCAAGCCGAGCCGCAGGGGTTCGACGCGATCATGCTGGATGTCGACAACGGCCCGGAAGGCCTTACCCAGAAAGCCAACAGTTGGCTGTATTCGGCCGGCGGCCTGGCCGCGTGCGCCAAGGCCCTGCGCCCCAAGGGCGTGCTGGCGGTATGGTCGGCCAGCGCTGACCGGCAGTTTTCCGACAAGCTGAAAAAGGCCGGCTTCAAGGCCGAAGAGGTGCAAGTGTTCGCCCATGGCAACAAAGGCACCCGCCACACCATCTGGATTGCCGAGAAGCTCAAGGGCTGAGCTAAACTCTGTCCAACCGTCATCAGTCTTTTTACAAAGGTGAACCCATGAGTTCGTCCACCCCACCGTCCAACACCGCCAAGCTCGACCGCATCCTCGCCGACGCCCAGCGCGACCGGGAAATGGGCTACCGCGACAAAGCCCTGAAAATGTACCCCCACGTCTGCGGTCGCTGCGCCCGTGAGTTTTCCGGCAAGCGCCTGAGCGAACTGACCGTCCATCACCGTGACCACAACCACGACAACAACCCGCAGGACGGTTCCAACTGGGAACTGCTGTGCCTGTACTGCCACGACAACGAGCACTCGCGCTATACCGACCAGCAATACTTCGGCGACGGCTCCCTGAGCACGCCGAAGATCGCCAAGGCGACGCACAACCCCTTCGCCGCGCTGGCCGGGTTGATGAAAAAAGACGAGTGAGCCCGCAAGGCCGCCTTCGCGAGCAGGCTCGCTCCCACATCGGATTTTTGCTGTTCACAAAATGCTGTGGGAGCGAGCCTGCTCGCGAAGGCGGTCAACCAGCCCACCACACATCTCGAACCTGACCAGCCTCACCCATTCCCCGTATAATCGTGCCTTTTCCCAAAGGCACCCCCGTCCGTGGCCAACAAACGCTACAGCTGCATCGGTCTGTTCAACCCCAAGTCTCCGGAAAACGTCGGTTCGGTCATGCGTGCCGCTGGCTGTTACGGCGTCGCGTCGGTGTTCTACACCGGCAAGCGCTACGAACGCGCTGCCGACTTCGTTACCGACACCAAAAAAGTCCACTACGACATCCCGCTGATCGGCATCGACGACCTGAAAAAGATCCTGCCCCTGGGCTGCGTGCCGGTGGCCGTGGAACTGGTGGACGGCGCCCGTCCCTTGCCCGAATACACCCATCCGGACCGGGCCCTGTACATCTTCGGCCCGGAAGACGGTTCCCTGGACAAGGACATCCGCGACTGGTGCGAAGACGTGATCTACATCCCCACCAACGGCTGCATGAACCTGGCCGCTACAGTCAACGTCGTGCTCTACGACCGCATGGCCAAAGGCAACAACACCCGCTCGGGGCCGCAATTTCGCTGACCGGCGGGAAATTCCATGGAACGACGGATTCGCTCTGGCAGTCAGCTTTATACACATCCCCACACTGGAGACAGATCATGAGCGAAAACAATCCGTTCGGGCCGGTTGAGACCACCCCTTTCCAAACCCGCAGCCCGCAGAATGTGCACGGCTGGGAGCGCATTGGGTCACTGGCCGGTGGGGTGCTGATGATGGGCAAGGGCTTGCGCCGCGGCGGTGTGATCGGCCTGGCCCAACTGGCAATCGGCGGCATGGCCCTGGCCCGCGGCATCACCGGGCATTGTTCGGCCAAGACCCTGCTGGAAAAAAATCGTCAGCACCTGCACGACGCCCGCGCCCGGATCGAGCAGGCCGGCGATGAACTGAGCCGCATGAAAACCAATGCCGAGGCGGCGACCGGTACCGCTACGGTGACGGGGAATGATTCGTTGGTTTCGCCGAAGGCTGGGCTCTGAGCGGACAGATGCGTAGAGGCTGATGGCCCCATCGTCGGAACGCCGCCCGGAGCAAGCTCGCTCCCACACTGGATCTTCAATGGACACACTATTTGTGTACGACTCGATCAATGTGGGAGCGAGCTTGCTCGCGATGGCGGTGTCACTGGAGTAACCGGCTATCCAGCACAGTGGAAGCCCCACCCAGAACACTTTCACTGAGCTGCACAAACTCCTCGGTGTCGACGGTTTCCAACCGCATCGCCCCTTGCAGCACATCATCCAGCGAACGCTTGTTGCGGGTCTTCAGGCGAATTTCCCGGTCCAGCTCCTGCAACAGCAGCACCGCCTTGGACACCATCGAAGGGCTCACCTGTTCGCCACGCAACGTGGTGACGCCCTTGCTCTCCCTGGCGAGTCGATCATTCAATGCCTGGTAACGCTCGTCGCTCATGCCGCCGGCACGGCGCAGCAATTCGATGGCGTAATACTCGTTGAGCCCTTCGCTGATCCAGTCGCTGCGATCATGATCGTTGATGCGCGCCAGCACCTGGACCAACTCCCGCAATAACGGGCTGCTGCCCCGTTCGCTGACCAGCGCCGGACGGCTGTGCAGGTAAATCGATTCATGGCCGCCCTGGGCGCCACGCCACATCGGATCGCCCGCGCCAACGATCAACAGCTTGGCCGGATGGCGCGGCACGATTGCCTGCACCTGCGGCCAGACGAAGGTCAGCAGCGTCAGCACGTCCATCCGCCGCATGCCCTGGCCTCGCGGCGAAGCCACGGTCACTTCGGTCTCGCCCAGGCGCGTGCGGCGGCTGCCGAGTTTGCCGGCCAGCATCCAGCCCGTCGGTCGGTCGAACAGGCGCGAAGGGTTGTCGATGCGAAAACGCTGCTTGCCGATACGCGGCCAGGGCGTCTCGATGCTTTGCCAGCCACCCGGCAATTCGAATTCCAGGCGTGAAACCAGTTCAGTGCCGTCCTGCTGATCCAGCCTGGCTGGCGGTACCAGGTCATCACCGCGCAGCAGCGCCCATCCGCGGGTCATGCGGGTCTCAAAGGAGCCGTTTTTGCGCGACTCGCTGAGGCGGACGTGATAAGTCAGGCTCGCCTTGTCAGCAGCTGGGCGCCAGACGCCCCGAGCCTCGTGACCGGGAGTCAGTTGCCACTGGCCATCGGCTTTGAAATCACTGTAGCGACCATCGCCCCCGAGGTCGAAATCCAGGCTGCGCACCGCCGAGCCCCGCGCCAGCGTCAGGCGCACTTCGGCCTGGTCGCTCTGCGGCAACAGGTGGACGTGATAATCCAGATCGACTTTCTGCGCGGCCCACAGCGGTCCGCTCACTGCCAGCAGCCCGGCCGCCAGCATCCATTTCAATCCTGCAGCCATGGGTTCTCCTGGGGTGCGATGGCGGGTGTTTCAGCCGGCGCGGAAAATCAGGTGGTCTTCCCAATCCTCTTCAGCCACGCTGCCTTCAGCGAGCATGCGCCCGGATTGGGAAATGCGTTCGTGGTGCACCGCATCACGGTCGCCGCAGACCAGATGGTGCCAAAGCGGCAGGTCCTTGCCCTCGCTGACCAGGCGATAGCCGCAGGTTGGCGGCAACCATTTGAACTCATCGGCCTTGCCCGGCGTGAGCTGGATGCAATCAGGAACAAAGTCGCGACGATTGGGGTAATCGGTGCACTGACATGTCTTCAGGTCGAGCAATTTGCAGGCGATACGCGTGTAGTAGACGCTGTTGTCGTCTTCGTCTTCGAGCTTTTGCAGGCAGCACAGGCCACAGCCGTCGCACAGCGACTCCCACTCCTGTGAATCGAGCTGATCGAGGGTTTTGCGTATCCAGAACGGTTCGACTTTGGCGGCCATGGCTCAAGCATCAACATCACGTGGTGAAAAGGCCGACAGTCTAGTGCCGGGGCCTCTTGAGGCCAAGCATTGGCGACTGTCGGTACAAGGGGCTTGTCAGCCCGGATGTCTGGACGTAGGTTGCTTCATCACGTTCCCGATCCCAGCCAAGGTAAGCCCATGAGTGCCAATCCCCGCATCGCCGAATACGCCATCCACCCCCAGTTCATCGAACGCTGGTCGCCCCGCGCTTTCACCGCTGAAAGCATTTGCGAAGAAACCCTGCTGAGCTTCTTCGAAGCCGCGCGCTGGGCGCCTTCGGCCTACAACTCGCAGCCGTGGCGTTTCCTCTACGCGCGTCGCGACACGCCGAACTGGGAGCGTTACCTGGGCTTGCTCAATGAATTCAACCGTGGCTGGGCCCAACACGCCTCGGCGCTGGTGATCATCGCCTCGAAAACCACCTTCGCGGTGCCCGGCGCCACCGAGGAAACCCCGGCCCAGTGCCACACCTTCGACACGGGCGCGGCCTGGGGCCACCTGGCGTTGCAAGCGAGCCTCAGCGGCTGGCACACCCATGGCATGGCCGGCTTCGACCAGGAGCTGACCCGCAAGGAACTGAAGATCCCCGACGGCTACGCCCTGCACGCGGCCGTGGCGATTGGCAAGCTGGGAGACAAATCGACGCTGGCCGACTACCTCCAGGCCCGCGAAGTGCCGAGCCCGCGCCGGCCGTTGAGCGAACTGGTGGCCGAGGGTGATTTCACCTTCTGATCTCGACACACCCCCTGTGGGAGCGAGCTTGCTCGCGATGGCGTCAAGTCAGCCAACATTGATGTCGACTGATAAACCGCTATCGCGAGCAAGCTCGCTCCCACAATGGACCGCGCTGAATCCCGGATCAGTAGCCCCGACTGAAATCCACTTCCCCGCGCAACGCTTCGCCGGCCTCATAGGCTCGCAGGTTCTCCAGAAACAACTGCACCATCATCGGCGGCGACGTCGGTGCGGAGCTGTGGCCGGTCAGCAACAATCCCCAGGCGGTCCAGAACGGATGGCGCTGTGGCAACGGCTCCTGGCGGCACACGTCGATTACCGCACCGGCCAGGTGCCCGTCCTGCAACGCTTGCACCAGGTCCGCGTCGACCACGGCCACGCCACGGCCGACATTGATGAACAGCCCGGTGGGTTTGAATTGCTTGAACAACGCCGCGTCGTAGATATCGTGAGTGTCCGGTGTATTCGGCAACAGGTTGATCACGTAGTCCACCTCGCCCACCAGACGGGGCAAGTCCTGCAACGCGCCAACTTCAATAAACGGCGCCAATTCCCGAGCTTCACTGGCGATGCCGTACAACTGCACGCCAAATGGCACCAGGAACTCAGCCACGCGGCGACCGATATCGCCGGTCCCGACGATCAATACCTTGCGGCCCGCCAGGCTCTGGCTCTGGCGATTGTCCCATTTGCGCTCCACCTGGCTGACCAGGCGCGCCAGGACTTCGCGCTCATGCCCGAGCATGTAGGTGAGCACATATTCGGCCATGACCTGACCAAAAATGCCCACCGCGCGGGTCAGGCGGTAGTCACGGGCCAGGCCCTCGGCCAGCAGCGGCGTGATGCCTGCCCAGGTCGACTGCAGCCAACGGGGCTTGTGGCCCTGACGCAACAAGGTCGCCAGCAAGTCCGGCTGCCCGAGCCAGACCGGGCAATCGGCGGCCAGGCGTGACAGTTCAGCGGAGTCGCCGCTGGTCAGGATTTCGATATCGGCTGCAGCCTGGCGCAGGAGCTGGGCATACATCGCGTGGTCGTGTTCGGCAATCAGAACGCGCATGAATCAAACCTTTCAAAAACAGTGCAAACGACCGCCGACAGAGTGTTGCTCCATCTTCGCGGCCATCCCGATAATCATTCCAGTGTTTCGAGAGCCCCCAGGACGGACGCCCAAGGCAATCAGACCGGGTCGTTGCGGCGCAACAACTCTTCGGGCAAATGCTCGATGTATTCGTCCTCCGCCGGTGGCATCTGCAGGTGATAACCCTGGGTATCGAGGTTCTCAAGCACCTTGTTGATGTCTTCGCGGGACAATTGCCGCTCCGGGCTCAGAACCAGGTCGAAGGCATGGATCGCCTTGCCGAAGGCCGCCATCAATGGCTCAGGCACACGGGCCAATGCCTCGCTCTTGAGCACATACAGGTACATCTCGTTTTTCTTCGAGCTTCGGTAGATGGAGCAGATACGTTTCAAGGCTGTTCTCCGGCGGTGGCCAGGCTGTCGAGCAGCGCCTGGCCCATCAACTCGCGGCGCCAGCCACGCAGCGAATCGGGCAGTTGGTAAGGTCCCTCGGGATAGCCGCTCTTGATCAGGGCTTCGAGGGTTTTCTTGCGAAGCATCAATTCAGGAGCAATGCCCAGGCGCTCGGCTTCAGCCTGGCCCAGCGCCTTGAGGCGCTTGAGCAGCGCCGCGGCCTCGATGGGCAGCGGCTCGGCCACGGCGGGCGGCCATTGTTCGGGCGGCACGCTGCCGGCACGCTTGATCAGGTCCAGCAGGAATTCGCCGTCCTGACGCACCGTGCGCGGGTGCATGTCTTCTATTTTTGCCAGCGCGCCGAGGTTATCCGGTTGCGTGCGGGCCAAGGGCCACAGCGAATGCTCGCGGATAATGCGGTTACGCGGCAGGTCACGGGCTCGCGCCTCGCGTTCGCGCCAGGCGTAAAGCTCGCGCAGTACGGCCAATTGCGCACGGGAGAGTTTCCAGGCCAGCTTGGCCTCGCGGTAGACCTCATACGGGTCGATTTCACGTCGCAGGTTGGCCACCAGCTCGGCGCCATCCTCCAATACCCAGGCGTACTTTTCATCGGAAAGCTTCGGGCGCAACTCGACGAAAACTTCCGCCAGGTGCACGGCATCCTCGGCGGCGTAGCTAATCTGCGTCTCGGAAAGGGGCCGCTGCAACCAGTCGGAACGGGTCTCGCCCTTGGGCAACTCGATACCCAGCACTTCCTGCACCAGCCGCGAGTAACCCATCGAAAAGCCCAGGTTCAGGTAAGCGGCGGCCAGCTGGGTGTCGAACAGCGGCGCGGGCAGGCTGCCCGTCAGGCGCAGCAAGACTTCCAGATCCTCGCTGCAGGCATGCAACACCTTGAGCACAGCCGGGTTCTCCAGCAGCGCAGCCAAGGGTTGCCAGTCATCGATGGTCAATGGGTCGATCAGGTAGGCGCTTTTACCGTCACCGATCTGCAGCAAGCCGGCAATGGGATAAAAGGTGTCGACCCGCATGAATTCGGTGTCGAGGGCGACGAATGGCAACTGTTGCCATTCGGCGCAAAACCGACCGAGGCTATCGTTGTCGCGAATCCAGTGAATATCGATGGCCACACGGCTCTCCCTTGAAGAATGGCGCGCAGTATATATCGCCGTCGGCGATTGCGAGCATCTACGGAGCAAGAGCTTTAGAGAAATCGCCTGCGCAAACGCAAGAATAGTCCTACATCAGCGGTTAACTGCTCTTACGTAAGACATAAACTCGCTTCAGGGCAAAACCGGGCAGGAAATCCTGATACCACTGCACGCTGAAACCGGCTTCGATAAACTCGGCTTCGACCCGGGCCCGGTCGACCAGGCGCCTGGGTGGCGGCTGGCCAGTTCTCAGCCGGCCCTCGATCTGGACCGACACGATCACTGTGTCGCGGCTGACCCGATGGAATTCGCGCAGCAACGCCAGGCGATGCTCGCTGGCCTGGATATGCAGAAACAGTTGCAGACAAAAAATACAGTCCACCGCGTTCGCGGATAGCCCGAGGGTGAACGCAGAACTCGGGAAGGTCCTGACCCGCTCAAGTAAAGCTTCGTCGTGGTGGGCGAGCGCGTGATCAAGCATTTGCGGCGACGGGTCCGCCGCCAGGATCACCCGGTTGGCATGTTCGGCCAGCACCGGCCAGAAGCGCCCCGCCCCGCACGCCACATCCAGCACCAGGCCGGGCTCGCCGGCGGCCTTCAGAGCGTTGCGCACCAACTGCTCGTCACGCCAGAACACCAGGCGCAACCGCCGAGGCGCCGGTTGACGGCACGTTTGCGCATGCTCCTGCTCGTGCTGCCGGGCGAATTCAAGCTCGACGGTGGATGGGGATTGCCCGGGCATACTCACAGCTCAGTAAAAATAAGTGAGCAACAGCTTAAACAGTGCCGCGTGAAAAAAAGGTGTAGGAAACTTCTACTCACGGGCGAGCACGCCGTCGATGACTGCGCCGCGACAACCGGCAAACATGTCCAGCTCCTGGTTGTAGACCTTGCTGTTGACCTCCAGCAGCCCGAGCATCGAATGAAACAGGTTGTCCTGGCTGAGGGGTTTGTCCCGACTCAGTTGCAGGCAATGCGTATCGACCGAGAAGGCTTTCTGATAACCGTCGGAGAACCAGGCCAGCATCGCCACATGCTTCTGTTGCTCCGGAGCGAGCATATAAGGTGTGCCATGGAGGAACAGGTTGTATTCGCCAAGCGACTCGCCATGGTCTGACAGGTACAGCATGGCCGTGTCGACCTTGTCCTGATTTAGCCGCAGCAGGTCAATCAGGGTCGACAGCACATGGTCGGTGTACACCAGCGTATTGTCGTAGCCGTTGACGATGCTTTCCCGGCTGCAATTGTTCAACGCGTTGCTTTCACACACCGGGGTGAAATACTCGTACTCCTTGGGATAACGCTTGAAGTATTCCGGCCCGTGACTGCCCATCTGGTGCAACACCAGCACGGTGTCCTTGTCGAGGGTATCGATGAATTGCTGCAGGCCCTGGAGCAGGATCTCATCGCGGCATTCACTGTTGGCACACAGGACCGGGTCCTTGAGATTACTGACGTCCTGCACCGCAACCCGATCACAGGTGCCTTTGCAGCCGGACTGATTGTCGCGCCAGATCACTTCCAGTCCGGCGCGCTTGAGCACATCCAGCAGGCCCTCTTCGTTCTTGGCCTTGCTCGCGTCGTAGTTCTTGCGGCCCATGTTGGAAAACATGCACGGCACCGACACGGCGGTCTCGGTGCCGCAGGAATGCACGTCGGTAAAGGCAATCAAGCCGGCCTCTTTATCCAACTGCGGCGTGGTATCGCGGTGATAGCCAAGAATGCCGAAGTTCTCCGCGCGCGCGCTCTCGCCCACCACCAGCACCGTCAGGGATTTGCGCCCATGGGTTTGCCAGGCCGGGTTGCGCTGCGCATCCTCGCCCAATGTAATAAATGGCTGCTTGGCCGAGGCGACCTGCTCGCGCAAGTAGCCGATCGAGGCGCCGATGTAGTTGCTCGGCACCACCATCAGATGCAACTCGTGATGATTGCGAAACAGCGAAGACAACCCTTGGTAATTGATCAAGGCAACCCCGCCCAACAGCGCAGCCGAGACGACGCCGACGAGCAACTTGCTCAACAACTCCTTGGGCCAGCGACGATAACTTATCGGGGTCTTGAACAATAACCATGCAGGCAGTACACCTAACAGCAAAAGGTAGCCAAACAACTTTAACGACAACAGGTCACGCACTTCCGTGGCATTGGTTTCGGCAAAGTTACGCAACATGCCGGCATCAATCAAAACACCGTATTGGGCCATGAAATAAGCGACCCCGGCGCTGATCATGAACAACAGCATCAACAACGGCTTGAGCAGCGCACGGAACGCCACCAGTGTCAGCACCAGATTGAACGCGCAGAACACCATCACGGCAAACGCCATGCACAGCAACACACCGTGTCCGTCCGCCGCCGTGATGGCGAGCAGGTGTTGCCAGAGAATGGCGTTGAAGGCCACTAACAAAAAGGCACTGGCGACCAGCGTCACCCACTCGGGGCGCACGGCTTTAATAGTCAGCATGAGGGTTGGAGACTTCCTGAAAGTTGCTCTTTAAAAAGACCTGCCGTAGGCAAATGTGAAAAATTCATTTGCTACGGCAACACAAACTTTAGGCAGCCCACCATCAATTTTTCGTGAAAAAGTTGCTGTTAAATAATTTTTCAACAGCCACTTCAAAACACTTCAGGCCTGGTTCAGGTACCAACGCCAATCCTGCTCGCCGACTTCGCCCATGAACTGGCGATATTCGGCGCGCTTGACCGCCAGGTAGACGCCAAGGAATCCATCCCCCAACGCTTCCCGCGCCCATGTCGAAGATTCAAGGGCACGTAAGGTGGTCAGCCAGTCGGTGGGCAACAATTGGCTCGCCTGGGCGTACCCGTTGCCCTCGACAGGCGCTCCGGGATCGCGCTGTTCGCGTATGCCACGATGGATACCGGCCAGGATCGCCGCTGCGGCCAGGTACGGATTGGCATCGGCACCACAGATACGGTGTTCGATGTGCCGAGAAAAGGCCGGGCCACCCGGGACTCTCAAGCTGACAGTGCGGTTGTCCACGCCCCAGGTCGCAGCCAGCGGCGCGTAGCTGTGGCTTTGGAAACGGCGGTAGGAATTGGCGTTCGGGCAAAACAACAGCAGCGAATCGAGCAAGGTCGCGAGCATTCCGCCTACCGCATGACGCAGCAACGGCGTGCCGTCGGCAGCTTCGCTGGCAAACAGGTTATTGCCCTCCCGGTCGGCGAGACTGACATGCAGGTGCATGCCGGAACCCGCCAGGTCATCGAACGGTTTGGCCATGAAACAGGCCACCATGCCGTGCTGGTGCGCCACGCCCTTGACCAGCCGTTTGTAGCGCACTGCGTCATCCATGGCTTGCAGGGCATCGGTGCGGTGTTCAAGGGTGATCTCGACCTGCCCCGGCGCGTATTCGGAAATGGCCGTACGGGCCGGGATACCCTGCAGCTTGCAGGCCGCATAAAGATCAGCAAGGAAGGGCTCGATCTGTTCCAGCTCACGCAAACCATAGACCTGGGTGGAACGCGGCCTGCTCCCATCTGCGTCCCGCGCCGGTTGCGGCCGTCCCTCGCTGTCCCGCTGCGCATCCAACAGGTAGAACTCCAGCTCCGCCGCCATCACCGGGTAATAACCCACAGCCTGCAAGGCTTCGATCACCCGACTGAGCAGATGGCGCGGATCGGCAACGGCTGCCGGCATACCCTCCCGGGGATGCATGCCGACTTGCACGGCGGCGGTAGGAATCCGCCGCCACGGCATGCGCTGCAAGCTGCCGCTGATGGGGTAGGCACGACAATCGATATCACCGACGTCCCAGACCAGGCCAGAGTCCTCAACATCGTCGCCATTGAGCGTCAGCCCGAGGATCGTACTCGGCAGCGGCCGGCCACTCTGGTAGACCGCGAGCAGTTCGTCCCGATGCAGCCACTTGCCCCGAGGCACGCCGTTGTTATCCACGATAAACAATTCGAACAGCTCGATATCCGGGTTTTGTGCCAGGAACGCCTGGGCTTGCTGCACGGAGGCAAAAGAAGATTCGACAAGATTCATGGGAACGCTCGTATTTTCGTGTCGGACGGGCGATCAGGCACCGTCATCCTGTGCTCGCGATCAACGAGCACGGTTCAAGGAATCAACAGGAAATACGGCCATCCGGAGGACGTGCGTGGCGACAATGCCAGAGGGCCCAGAACGCCAGTTCGCAGGGCAGCGCAAAGGATGCTGGAGGCACGGCAGGCGGTTGGGCGCCGACCAGGACGATGGCGGGGCACGGCGGGTATTGAAATGCGACAGGCCAACCGTCCATAGGAGCATCACGGAAAAAACATTCGACACGAGCCTCCCATGACGCCAGGAGCCGTTAAACCAGGATTTGATGGAGTCTGCGTTGGCGTCGGCTAAACAATCGTCTTCGCCATGCCGGCTGAACACCGTCTTGCCAGCGGGAAAAGCAGCGGTCGGCATTCTCTGCACACGCTCGTTCCGTTAGGATCAAAACCTGTTTGCGCACGCCCCGCGCAAGGAGCACAGCGAGAGACAGAACGGATGCTGAACAGCAACACCCTCAGAAAGCTCGATATGCAAGACCTCATGGTGTTCAGCGCCGTATTCGAGCAAGGCAGCGTCACCGGTGTGGCGGAAATCCTCTGCGTCAGCCAGTCAACGGTCAGCTACAGCCTGAAAAAGCTGCGGGCCTGCTTTGACGACGAACTGTTCATCAACACCCGGACCGGCATGCGCCCCACTTTCAAGGCCGAAGGCATGCACGAGCATGTGCGCAGCATCTTGCAAAGCATCAACCTCTGCCATGCCGGCACGCCGGCCTTCGATCCGACCCGGCAGGCCGTGACCTTCGAGATTTGCGCACCGGAATACTTTGAACAGTTGCTCCTGCCACAACTGCTGCAAGGCTTCGATCATGCAGACCTGCCCGTCGTGGTGAACGTGCACAAGCTCGGGGCCGATATTCCCGTTGATGACTTGCGGGACGGCAGCCTGGACCTGGTGATCTGTTTCGGCCCCCATTTCCACAGCAGCCATGCCGATCTCAAGACCCAACGCCTGCTGGAAGAAGAACTGGTCTGCGTGACAGACAAACGGTCGGCTCCGCTGGAATCGCCGTTGAGCATCGAAGCGTTCGTACAGCGTCGACACGTTTTTCCCACGCCTTGGGCGTCGCCCACCAACATGGTGGATGGCTGGCTGACGCGGCAGGCTCGGCAACGGCAGATTGCCGCACGTGCCAACAGTTACGGCGCGGCGTTGAAGATGATCGCCGGTACCGATTTCCTCCTGACCCTGCCCCGTCGCATCCAGCAATTGCTGGCCAGCGCAGCGACATTCCAGCACTGCTCGGCGCCGGCGGGCTTGCCGGGATTTACCCTGGACATGCAATGGAGCCTTGCGGCCGATCAGGACAGCGCCAACGCCTGGCTGCGTGAACAGATCGTCAAGGCCTGTCCCGGGCAAGACCTCGCTTGAACCTCAAAGACCGATGGCGGCCTTGGCGTAGGGGCCGCGGTCGATATCGAGGACTTCCACGCACAGTTGCACGCTGACGCCGACGGGCCATGGGCCAAGATCCTGGATCACCGCCAGCAGGCTATCGGCCAGCTGCTTCTTGGTTTCCGGCGAACGACCGCTCAGCAAGGCCAGCTTCACATGCACGAACCCGCGCTCACCCATGCCGGTGCCGACGCGAAACGTATCGATTTTCACGGCCCGGCTCTTGATGTCGAACTCGGCGGCGAACTGACCGGATGCCACCAGCGCGTTGTTCATGCGCAACAGCGCGACGTCGGCGTTCAGCTCGGTCAGGTTGGCGGTGTACTCCATGTGCAAGTGAGGCATGTGTTCGACTCCGTTTCGAAAAGATGATGTTGGGATGACAGTCGGCGCAACCATACCTCGACTTTGCAGTTTCAGGCAGGTTTTGTTTCGTCCAGCAAGCCGGCGCGCTCGCTCATGAAAGCCTCCAGGCGGGACCGCAACCAGCGTTCGGCCGGGTCATTGTCGACATGGCTCAGCCAGACCATGGACAGGTCCAGGGTCGGTGTCTGGAAGGGAAAGGGTTCGCAGAACACCTGGCCGGAAGCGGCCATGGCGGTGGCGGTGTAGTCCGGCAGGCTGGCGATCAGGTCAGTGCCAGCCAGCAGCGCCGGCAGCGCGCTGTACTGCGGCACCGACAGCACTACCTGGCGCTTGCGACCGATCTCGGCCAGCCATTCGTCAGCAAACCCGGCGATGTTGGCGGTATGGGAAACCAGCACGTGGGGCCGCGAACAGTATTCATCCAGGGTCAGCGGGGTATCCGAGGCATCGGCGCGCAACACGCAGGGCTGGATATGTCGCAACAGCTTGCGCTTGGCATTGGCCGGCAGCCCACGGGTCTGGCTGATGCCGACAGTGATATCGCCCGAGGCCAGCAAATCGGGGATACGCCAGTAATCGACATGCTGGACCACGAACACGATCTGCGGCGCCTCCTGCCGCAAGCTGCGCAACAGCGGCGGCAAGAGGCCGAACTCGACATCGTCGGACAGCCCGATGCGAAACGTCATGGCACTGCTGGAGGGGTCGAAATCATGGGTCAGGCTCAAGGCCACCGACAGCGAATCCAGCGCCGGCGAAAGGTGCTGGATGATTTCCTCGGCGCGGGCGGTGGGCTCCATGCGATGCCCGACGCGAATGAACAACGGGTCGTTGAACAGCGTGCGCAAGCGGTTCAGTGCCGAACTGATGGTTGGCTGGCCGAGGAACAGCTTTTCCGCCGCCCGTGTCACGTTACGCTCCAGCATCAGCGTTTCGAAAACCACCATCAGGTTGATGTCGGCCTTGCGCAATTCGTTGCGGTTCATCCATTGCTCCTGGTTCCGGTCGGATCAAGCAAGCGCTGCAATTTGCGGAAATATCTCACAATCATTGGAAACGTATTCCCATTAGCGAAAAATTCCAGCTTGGCTAGGCTTGCCAGGACATGTTCAAGCATGTCCTGAATCCGTTAATCGCATGGAGCGAACCGATGTACTTTGAAATCTATCGACAGACCCGAGGGACCCCGACCACAGGACAAGGTCAATGGCGCTGGCGCCTGCGAGCCGGCAACCACGAAACCATCGCCAGCGGTGAATCCTACGTGAACAAGGCGGACTGCCTTCACGTCATCGGATTGATCAAAACCGCCCAATGCGAGACGCCTGTAAAGGAAATCTGAAGGCGTCCATTCGTATCACTCGAAGCTGCTCGATGAGCAGCTTTCCCTGAACTACAAGCCGCCGCTGTGATGGGTCGTGCCGGACAGGTATCGTATGCAGACAAAAGCGAGAGCCGACCTTCCATGACCCAACCTGGTAACCGTCGCGACTGGCTGCTGCGCGCGCCTGAATCGAAGAAGCTCGAGCGCATCGAAGCCTACTTCAGTGGGCACGGCTATAGCACCCACCGGCATGACACCTATGCCATCGGGTTCACGCTCGCCGGGGTCCAGAGCTTCAACTACCGGCAGAGCAAACGTCATAGCCAGCCCGGCGGAACCATCGTGCTGCACCCGGACGAAGTCCATGACGGCGAGGCGGGGACAAGCGATGGTTTTCATTATCGAATGTCCTACATCGAACCGTCATTGATCCAGCAGGTATTGGGGGGCAGGCCATTGCCTTTCATCGAAGGCGGGTTGTCGAACGATCCCCGGCTCAACGTTGCGACTCGCAGGCTCTTGGGCAGCCTCGGGCATCACCTCGATCCGCTGGAGGAAGACGATGCCCTCTACGATGTGGCCCAGGCACTGGCTGACGCGGCAGGTAACCAACGCGGACGCCGACTGCTTGACTACCCGGCAGCGGAGCGCGCGCGCCTGTTCATTCATGATGCCCTTGATCAGGCCATTACCTTGGATGATCTCGTGCAGGCCAGTGGCCGGGACCGATGGAGCCTGTCCCGGGACTTTCGCGCCCTGTACGGCACCAGCCCCTATCGCTACATCACCCAGCGTCGATTGAATGAAGCCCGTCGTCTGGTGCTGCATGGCATGCCGCTGAGCGAAGCCGCATTGGCCTGCGGCTTTTTCGACCAGAGCCACATGACCCGGCTGCACACCCAGGCCTTTGGCATTTCACCGGCACGCTGGCTGAAAATGCTGCGCTAGCGGCACGCACGGCATAACGCGAAAAGCTGCACGATCATCCAATACCCAAGCTATCCCCAGCGCTAAGGTGCGGCTCATCAACCACAGAGGAGCACGCCAGGATGACTCGATATTCCCCAATCAACTTCGCGCGGAAGTACACGCTGTTCCACGATCAGTGGGCACCGAAAGTCGTGGCTGAAATGAATGACTACCAGTTCAAGATCGTCCGCCTGGAAGGCGATTTCATCTGGCACACCCACGCCGACACGGATGAAACCTTCATCGTGCTGGACGGCGAACTTCGTATCGACTTTCGCGATGGTGCGGTGCTGATCGGTCCGGGCGAGATGTACGTCGTCAAGAAAGGGGTCGAGCACAAGCCCAGTGCGGCGCAGGAAGTGAAGCTGTTGCTGATCGAACCGCGGGGAGTCATCAATACCGGCGAACAAGTGAATGCGCGAACCGCGATCAATGATATCTGGATCTGACCGAGCCAGGCTCAATCGTATTCCGCCTCCTGATGGTCGCCCAGCAGCCGCCGTTGGCGAGGTGTCGCGGCGGCCAGCACCGCGGGATTGAACCGCCAGTGCAGGTAAGGTGAAAACTTCTGCGCGACCATCCGCCGGCCATAGTGCACCTGGAGCATGTAGCGGGTGCGGTCGGCGGTCCGGTTGTCACTGCCGGCGTGCCACAACTCGCTGCGCAATATCAGCACATCACCCGCCTGGCACAGCACCGGCTTTGCCGAACGGCCCTGCCACTGGGTTTCGCCGGCCATGGGCGCCCGCCCCGCCTTGTGGCTGCCGGGAATGACCCGCGTCGGGCTCAAGTCGGCGTCGATGTCATCAAGGTAGAACTGTGCGGTGAAAACCTGCATCGGCAGTTCAAAAGAAGGCTCGGCCAACAGGCTGGGGGGCAGCTGCATCGGCAAGTAATCCAGGTGTAGCCCAGCGCCGACAAAACCGGGATGGCAGCGCCAGGCGGTCTGCCCAATGATGTGGCAATCCTCGCCCAACGCCGCCTCGGCCAGGTCGATCACCCCGCTCACCTCCAGATACGGCAGCCAGAACGGGTCTCGATTGAAGACGCATTTGTAATGATCGATGACGCCACTGTAGTCCCAGTGGTGGGGTTTCAGTTGGTCGATGGCCTGGCGTATTTCGGTGATTTGCGTGGCGCTCAACACACCGGGCATCAGGACAAAACCGTCCTGATGCAATGCTTGCAAAAGCTCAGCGGTGGACACGGTCGCAACCTGCTCAGGTCCGGAAACGACCGGTCAGCTCTGCCAGGTTCCTCGACAGGTTCGACAGCTGCTGGCTGGCCTGCATACTCTGGGCAGAATTGGCTGCGGCTTCGTTGGACAGGTCGCGGATGTCGGAAATATTGCGGGCTATTTCCTCGGTAACGCTGCTCTGCTCTTCACATGCGCTGGCGATCTGCGCGGCCATGTCGTTAATCCGTTGTATTGAACCGCCGGTACCACTGAGCACCTGATCGACGCCCGCAGCGCGTTCAACGCTGTCCCGTGCCTTGTTGCTGCCGACCTGCATGGCTTGCACGGCCTTGGCAACGCCGCTCTGCAAACGCTCGATGCGAACCTGGATGTCCTTGGTCGAATCCTGGGTCCGCGCCGCCAACGCCCTCACCTCGTCGGCGACCACGGCAAAACCACGGCCCTGCTCACCGGCCCGCGCGGCTTCGATGGCCGCATTCAACGCAAGCAGGTTGGTCTGCTCGGCGATGCCACGGATCACTTCGAGCACGGCACCAATGCTGGACGTTTCCTGGGCCAGCGCCTCGATGGTGCCGGAAGCGCTTTCCACCTCCTGGGCCAACTGACGAATCGACTCGACGGTACTGCTGACCACTTGGGCTCCTTCGCGGGACTGGCTCGTCGCCTGCTGCGCCGCGTCCGAAGCGCTCGCTGCGTTATGCGCAACTTCATGCACCGCTGCGCTCATCTGAGTGGCGGCGGTGCTGACCTGGTCGAGCGCTGCATGCTCGCTGCTGATCAATCGGTCGTTCGTCGCAGCCATGGTGGCCATGGCGCGCGCGGCGGAGTCGACTTCCCCGGTCACCCGCCCAACCTCAGCGATCAATGGTTGCAGCTTATCGAGAAAGCGGTTGAAGGCGCTGCCGAGCTGGCCCAACTCATCGGCCGAACGCACTTCCAGACGCCCTTTCAAATCACCGCCGCCCTCGGCAATCTGCTCGACGCGGTGCAACAAGCGACGCATAGGGGTAAGCACCACAAGCGGCAGGACAACAAGCACCAGAATGCAACCGAGCAGACCGACCAGCAGGATCACGCCTTGGTGTAACCCGACTGTCTCGCCGTTGGCGATCGCCTCGTCGCCCTCGCGATGGGACGCCGCATCTTCCAGCTCCCCCAGCTTGTCGATTGAATCGCGCATGATTTCGAACAGGCGCTCGCTGTCACCAAAGCTCAGCGCGCTGGCGCCCTGAGGATCGCCTACCGCCTGCTCGACGACCCGCCGCGAAACCTGCATCCATTTCCCGAAACTGTCATTGAACTGGCTGACCAAGGCCTGAGCCTCTGCGCCGGGCTGCATCGCGGCATATTTCTGCACACGGTCATAGGCCTGCTTGGCATTCTCGCCATGACTGGCGCTCAGCGCTTGGATATGCTCATCCGCATGACCATCAAGCAGACTGCGCTCGGCCACAAAGGCCTGATAAAGATCGCGGTCGGCATTGAGCAACAGGCTGATGGCCGGCAGATAGCGCTTGGTCAACTGCGTACTGGACTCGGTCACCTGACCGATGCCGCGCATGCCCGTCCACCCCATCAGCACCAGCAGCACCGCCAGGAACGCAATCGGCAGAGTGATTTTCCAGCGAAAGCCAAGGTCGGCAAAAAATCGCGGCATGGGGGTCACTCCTTACACGGGGGAATACCTGCCTATCGGCAGCCATGTCTTGAGCTATAGCCCATTAGTCTGATTGTCACAAAGGTTTTGGTGTGAAGGGCTGTGGTTATGGAGGATGCGGAGGGAAGTTGAGCTTGATAAAAAGCATGGATTTGACGCAGTACCGTCGGGGAATTTTCTGACATTTTCCGCTCACACAATTCAGGGAAGCGTCCTACGCATCGTCTGATTGATGATCATTACAGAAAGGCCCTATAGTCCAAGCGCCGCTCGTAAGAGCGGCTTGGGTTTGGCGACTCGACTACAAATGGTAAGAAGGCCTTCAATCAAACGGAGTTTGAAATGCCTCGCCATGCGAGGGGATATTCCGAGTGACTCAGTAGTGCTTCAGGACTTTGCACAACTGTGTTGCATCTTCTTGAGGGATGGTTGTGACGTACTCGATGTCATAGCGCGACGCTTGGATGCAGAGCCAGCCTAGTTCAAAGGGCCTCTCACGGGTGATGTGGATCATCTAAGAAAGAATGATGTACCCGTGGCGAGGGAGCTTGCTCCCGCTCGGCTGCGAAGCAGTCGTAAACCGGCGGATGCGGTGTGTCTGATACTACGTATTTGGCGGGTTTGGGGGCCGCTTCGCGGCCCAGCGGGAGCAAGCTCCCTCGCCACGGGTTCGTCGATTGACCTAACTAATCACACAAGCTGATCAGCATGAATACGCATACCTGGAGGCTCCGATGGCTACCATAAAAAAAGTCGAAAAAATGAGCAGAAAAGCCACTCACGAAGAGCTGACATTTCTCGACGTTCGACAAGCTGCACGTGATGGTCAGAAAGTATTCGGTAAATTTATAATCACTGGCAAGCTTACTACTACAAAGTAGGCCTGATGCCAGCCGTTCAAATGCCGCACTTTTTGTAGAAACAAAGAACTGAAAAAAACATTGCCTCACACTTTTATAACCACACAATGTGCGGCGAGATTCCGGCCATCCTTGGCGGAGATAAAAAGCTCGATACGGTTAAAGAATCCGGATCATTCGCCTAAAAATCCCCAAACACAAAAAAGCCCCGATACGCTTAAGCGTTCGGGGCTTTTTAATATGGCGGAGAGATAGGGATTTGAACCCTAGGTACTGTCGCCAGTACAACGGATTTCGAATCCGTCCCGTTCGGCCACTCCGGCATCTCTCCAGTGGCGCGCATCATACCAGCACATTTGCCGGAAGCGAACCCCCGAGCGAAATTTTTTCCGTGCTATCAGATGCTTGCGTCGATTACAGCGGAACACCCAGGCGTTGGGCGACTTCTTCGTAGGCTTCGATCACGTCACCGAGGCCTTGGCGGAAGCGGTCCTTGTCCATCTTCTTCTTGGTGTCCTTGTCCCAGAGGCGGCAGCCGTCCGGGCTGAACTCGTCACCCAGGACGATGGAGCCGTCGCTGAACACGCCGAATTCGAGTTTGAAGTCGACCAGCAGCAGGCCGGCGTCGTCGAACAGTTTGGTCAGCACTTCGTTGACCTTGAGCGACAGTTCCTTCATGCGCGCCAGTTGCTCGGCGGTGCCCCAACCGAATGCCACGACGTGGGATTCGTTGATGAACGGGTCGCCCTTGGCGTCGTCCTTCAGGAACAGCTCGAACGTGTAAGGGTTGAGCTTCATGCCCTCTTCCACGCCCAGGCGCTTGACCAGGCTGCCGGCGGCATAGTTACGCACGACGCATTCGACCGGGACCATGTCCAGCTTCTTGACCAGGCATTCGTTGTCGCCCAGCAGCTTGTCGAACTGGGTCGGCACGCCGGCGGCTTCGAGCTTTTGCATGATGAAGGCGTTGAACTTGTTGTTCACCATGCCCTTGCGATCCAGCTGTTCGATGCGCTTGCCGTCGAACGCCGAGGTGTCGTTGCGAAACAGCAGGATCAAGCGGTCAGCGTCATCGGTCTTGTAAACCGACTTGGCTTTGCCGCGGTAGAGTTCTTCACGTTTTTCCATGATGGGCTCCGCTTGCTAAGTAGATGGGCTAGGCGATATGTCGCCAGTCGAGCCCTGAATCTTGATCGGCCAGTTGCAGCCAGTCCGGGTCGCACCCGAGGGTGTCGACGAAACATTGCCGGGCCAGCTGCGGCAGGTTGTTCTTGCTGCTCAGATGGGCCAGGACCAGGTGTTGCAGGCCTTGCCAGCCCAATTCGGCCACCAGGAATGCCGCCTGGTGGTTATTCAGATGTCCGTGTTCCCCGCCTACCCGTTGCTTCAGGAAGTAGGGATAGTACCCTCGCGCCAACATGTCGCGGCAGTGGTTGGACTCGATCATCAGTGCGTCGAGGTCCCGATAACTGTCCATCACCCTGTCGCAGTACGAGCCCAGGTCGGTGAGCAATCCGAAGCGCCGCTCGCCATCACTGAACACATACTGCGTCGGCTCGCGGGCGTCGTGCGCCACGCTGACCACGCTGATGTCCAGGGCACCGATACGCAACTGCTCGCCACCGGCTACGAAGCCAGCCGGCTCGATGGGCTTGCGCAGGCCACCGAACGTCCCACGGCTGAGGTAGACCGGCAGATTGTAGCGCCGAGACAGCAAACCCACGCCATGCACGTGGTCGGCATGTTCGTGGGTCACGAGTATCGCGCTCAGTTGCGCCGGGTGCACACCCAGGCGCAACAGACGCTTCTCGGTTTCCCGCAGGGAGAAACCGCAATCGACCAGCACGTAGGTGCCAGCACTGGCTATCAGCGTGCCGTTCCCCTGGCTACCGCTGCCGAGAACGGCAAAACGCATCGGATCAGCCCAGGTTGTCCTGAATCACACCCAATACCTTGCGAGCCACATCGGCTGGCGCCACGGTATTGATGTTTTTCTCGACGGTGACCTGGACGTTGTCGCCGACCTTGCTCAGGCGAACCTGGTAACGCTCGGCGCGGGCTTCGATTTCTTCCTTGTCCGGCGCACTGCCGAAAAAGCTACTGAAGAAGCCAGGCTTCTCGTCTTTCTTCTCGGCTTTTTCAGCGAGGTTGATGTAGTAGAGACCCAGGCTGCGGTTGATGTCTTCAACCCGCCATTCGCCCTGCTCCAGCGCGCGGCCAACGCTCGACCAGGCGCGGTCGAGGTCGGAGCCGACGTTGAGCACCGGGTTGCCGCTGCCGTCTTCGCTCAGGCTGACCCGGCTCGGCGTGTCGTAGTCACGGGTCGCGAGCATCGAGACCGAACCGCCCTGCTCGGCGTTACGGCTCATGCTGGCGAGCATGTCGTCGACCAGCGCGGCGTCGAGACTGCCATTGACCGAGCGATTGGTGAAAGCCACGTCGGCAGTGCTGCCGGCGGGACGCTCGGCGCTGACCACGTAGATCTCACTGGTGTTGCGCTGCACGCCCGGCTCGATGCGCACGCGCACGCGGGTTTCGCTGTCGGCTGCGACACCGGCGGCGCTCAGGCGCTTGGCCATGGCCGCGGACAGTTCATCGGAGCGCTGCCAGGTGGTGGTGAATTCGCCGGTCTGCGGGCGCTGTTCGTCCAGGCGGAAACCGTTGTCCTGGAAGAACTGGATAGCCACGGGCCAGACTTCGGCCGGTGGATGCTGGCCCATGACCCAGCTCGAATCACCGCTCTTCTGCAGGGTGTAGTCGCTGGCATCGGCCACGGCCGACAGCGGCTGTGGCCGCGGTACAACGTATTCGCCCTTGACGCTGTCGTCGGCGACGTTGCGCGGGATCGGCAGCAGCGGATCCAGGCGCTTGGCAACGCTGACATCAGGTGGCAGTTGCATCGGTGCAGTCTGTTGCGCTTCGAGGTAATCGCTACCACGGTCGCGGAAATAACCATCCGGGCCCCAGATCCATCCACAGCCACTGGTGCTGGAGATAATCAAGGCAAGTGCGGAAAGGCCGGCCATTCGCTTCATGCGGTGTAGTTCCTCAATTAAACCAGGACGCCGGACTGGCGCATGGCCTGCCGCAGCTGTTCGTGACAGGTAATGCTCAACCAGGTGAGCGGCAGGCGGATGCCTTCGTGCATCAGGCCCATTTCGACCAGGGCGAACTTCACCGGGATCGGGTTGGCTTCGATGAACAGGTCCTTGTGCAGCGGCATCAGTTTTTCGTTGATTGCCCGTGCGGTCTCGGCGTCGCCCTTGAGCGCGGCCTCGCACAGGTCGGCCATGGCGCGTGGCGCGACGTTGGCGGTGACGGAAATATTGCCCTTGCCGCCCATCAGGATCAGCTCGACAGCGGTCGGATCATCGCCGGACATGACGATGAAGTCCTCGCTCACGCCATCGAGGATGGCCTTGGCACGCGTCAGGTCGCCAGTGGCTTCCTTGATGCCGATGATGTTCGGCACGGTGGACAGGCGGATCACGGTCTCGGCCTGCATGTCGCAGGAGGTGCGGCCGGGAACGTTATAGAGGATCTGCGGGATGTCGACGGCTTCGGCAATGTGCTTGAAGTGCTGGTACAGGCCTTCCTGGGTCGGCCTGTTGTAGTACGGAACGACCAGCAGGCAGGCATCGGCCCCGGCTTCCTTGGCGTTGCGGGTCAGCTCGACGGCTTCGCGGGTCGAATTGGCGCCGGTGCCGGCGATTACCGGAATGCGGCCATTGACCTGCTTGACCACGGCGCGGATTACTTCGATGTGCTCGTTGACGTCAAGGGTGGCCGACTCGCCGGTGGTACCGACGGCAACGATGGCGTGGGTGCCGTTTTCAAGGTGGAAGTCCACGAGTTTGCTGAGGCTGGCCCAGTCAAGACGCCCTTGTGCATCCATGGGTGTGACCAGTGCCACCATACTGCCCGCAATCATGAAACCGCTCCTGCCGGAAAAAGAGAGCGGTAATGGTACTGGCGCCAAGATGCTTGTACAAGCGAACTCCCATTCCCCTTGGCGATGGTTTTCGCTACCCTTCAGGCTTTGATCGGTACCGATAAGCTCACACGCCGGTTCCCAGCCTCCGTTTTCGTCGCTACAAGCCCCGATCCTGCGTTTGTCCTGAAGCATTGGCTGATCCCGCAATGCAGCAGAAACCCGGGCAGAGGGCTTGAACCGTTCGCTTTCGCAGGGCTGCTACCGTGCCGCGCGGCACAAAGGTACCGACCGCTCATCGCTTTAGGAATGCTGCATGTCCACCCCCACAGTCCGCGAACAATTCCTTGTTATCAGTGCCCTTGGCGCAAACCCCATGGAGCTGACTAACGTCCTGTGCCGCGCCAGCCATGAAAATCGCTGCGCCGTCGTGACCTCACGCCTGACCCGTCACGGCGAATGCAGCGCCCTCGTGCTGGAGATTTCCGGCAGCTGGGACGCCCTGGCGCGCCTGGAGGGCAGCCTGCCGGTGCTGGCCAAGAAGCACGCCTTCACCGTCAACGTAGTGCGCAGCGCCGCCCTGGAAAATCGTCCCCAGGCCTTGCCCTATGTTGCTTATGTGAGTTCGGCCTACCGCCCGGACATCATCAACGAACTGTGCCAGTTCTTCATGGACCATCACGTCGAGCTGGAAAACCTGACCTGCGATACCTATCAGGCCCCGCAGACTGGCGGCACCATGCTCAACGCCACGTTCACCGTGACATTGCCGGCCGGCACCCAGATCAGCTGGCTGCGCGATCAGTTCCTGGATTTCGCCGACGCGATGAACCTGGACGCACTGATCGAACCGTGGCGCCCACAAAACCCAATGTAAGGAAGCGTTCATGGCCGTTGCCATCGACCAGCCGGTTACCGATTTCCAGGCGCCCGCCACCAGCGGACAGACCATCAGCCTCGCCGCCCTGAAAGGCAAACAGGTGGTCATTTATTTCTATCCGAAAGACAGCACCCCCGGCTGCACCACCGAAGGCCAGGGTTTTCGCGACCAATACGCGCAGTTCCAGGGCGCCAACACCGAAATATTCGGTGTGTCGCGGGACAGCCTCAAGTCCCACGAGAACTTCAAGTGCAAGCAGGAGTTCCCCTTCGAGCTGATCAGCGACAAGGACGAAACGGTCTGCCAACTGTTCGACGTGATCAAGCTGAAGAAGCTTTATGGCAAGGAATACCTGGGCGTTGATCGCAGCACCTTCCTGATCGACAAGGATGGCGTGCTGCGCCAGGAGTGGCGTGGCGTGAAAGTGCCGGGGCATGTGGATGCGGTGCTGGCGGCGGCTCAGGCGCTCAACCAAGCCTGAAGTTCTTTGTTGTCTGCACTGGCCTCATTCGCGAGCAGGCTCGCTCCCACACTGGATTTGTGGCGTTAATCAATCCCCTGTGGGAGCGAGCCTGCTCGCGAAGGGGCCATCAGCCTCCCGACCAGTCAGATTGACTTCTACAACAACGGCGCCACAACCGGCTCCTTGCTCGGCCACGCATCCAGCACCGCCTTGAACAACGTCGCCAGGGGAATCGCAAAGAACACCCCCCAGAAGCCCCACAGCCCGCCAAACAACAATACCGCGCAGATAATCGCCACTGGATGCAGGTTCACTGCCTCGGAGAACAGCAGCGGCACCAGCACATTGCCGTCCAGCGTCTGGATGATCCCGTACACCGCCATCAGATAGATGAACTGGTCGCTCCAACCCCACTGGAACAGCGCGATCAGCGCCACCGGCACGGTCACGACCACAGTGCCGACGTAAGGCACCACCACCGAAATGCCCACCAGCAACGCGAGCAACGCGGCATAGTTGAGACCCAGGGCCACAAAGCCGATGTAGGTCACGCCGCCACAGATGAAAATCTCGATGACTTTCCCACGGATGTAGTTGGCGATCTGCCGGTTCATCTCCTGGGCCACACGGGTAATCAATGCCCGCTCGCGCGGCAGGTAGCCTCGGACCCAGCGCCCGATCATTTCCCGATCCTTGAGAAAGAAAAACACCAGGATCGGCACCAGCACCAGATAGATCATGATGTTCACCAGCAACGGCAGGCTGGACAGCGAAAACGTCAGCGCCCACTGGCCGAACTTGCCGATCTCGCCACGCACCACTTCGATGGTCTGCAGCACTTGCTCGTCCGAGACCAGGTGCGGGTAGCGTTCCGGCAGCAGCAACAACAGCGATTGCCATTTGGCGAGCATTCCCGGCAGCTCGTTGAACAGAGTCACCAACTGGTGCCAGAGCAACGGCACGATGACCACGAGGAACACCACAAGCAGCCCCATGAACAACGCAAACACCAGCCCTACTGCCACGGAGCCAGGCAAACGCAGGCGTTCCAAGGCTGTGACCAACCCCTGCATCAGGTACGCCAGCACCATTCCCGCCAACACCGGCGCGAGCATCCCGCCCAGCGTCAGGACCGCCGTAAACGCCAGGAACAGCAGCACTGCCAGGACCACCGCTTCCTCATCGGAGAAGTAGCGCTGAATCCAGTCGCGTAACACTTTGAACATTAAAAATCCTTAGGAGACGCTGTCGGTTTTCAGGCTTTTTTCAGCCAGTAACGGTAGACGCCGTTATCGTCTTCTTCGCGCAGCAGCGTATGACCGGCCAAGCGGGCAAAGGTGCGAAAGTCGCGCTGGGAGCCCGCATCCGTGGCCGTCACTTTGAGCACGGCGCCACTGGCCAGGCGATTGAGTTCCAGCTTGGCCTTGAGCAACGGCAGCGGACAGTTCAGGCCACTGGCGTCCAGCTCGGCATCGTGGGCTACAGCATCGGTCATTGTTTCACTCCGCAACAGGTCGTCGAGCGGCCTAGAATATCTGGTCCCGGACCCGCTGTCCGGCTACAGTAAGGTCTTTGTCGACTAAGGCTTCGTGCATGACATTTCTGCGCCCCACCCTGCTGACGCTCGCTTGCCTGCTCGCCTCACCGGGCTTCGCCGACGACCTGCCGTCACTTGGCGATGCCAGTTCTGCCATCGTCTCGCCGGAACAGGAGCATCAGCTGGGCCGCGCCTGGCTGGCCTTGTTGCGCAGCCAGGTCTCGCAACTCAACGATCCGCAGCTCAAGGACTATGTCGAAACCAGCGTGTACAAGCTGGTGGAGACCAGCCAGGTCAACGACCGACGCCTGGAATTCATCCTGATCAACAGCCCCCAGCTCAACGCTTTCGCCGCACCCGGCGGGATCGTCGGGGTCAACGGCGGCCTGTTCCTCAACGCCCAGACCGAAGGCGAATATGCTTCGGTCATGGCCCACGAACTGGCGCACTTGTCGCAACGCCATTTTGCCCGCGGCGTCGAAGCCCAACAGCGCATGCAGGTGCCGATGATGGCGGCGCTGCTGGCCGGCATCGTGATTGCCGCCGCCGGTGGCGGTGACGCCGGGATCGCCGCCATTGCCGGGACCCAGGCGGCCGCCATCCAGGAGCAACGGCGTTTTTCGCGGCAAAACGAACAGGAAGCCGACCGCATCGGCATCCAGAATCTGGAGAAGGCCGGTTACGATCCACGGTCGATGCCGACCATGTTCGAGCGTCTGATGCGCCAGTACCGGTTTGACGCCAAGCCCCCGGAGTTCCTGCTGACTCACCCGGTCACCGAATCGCGCATCGCCGACACCCGCAACCGCGCCGAACAGGCCAAGCCGGGCGGAATCGAGGACAGCATGCGTTACCAACTGATCCGCGCGCGGGTCCAGTTGACCTATGAGGAAACCCCTGGCCTGGGGGCCAAGCGCTTCCGCGCACAGCTGGACGAGAACCCGAAGAGTGACGTGGCCCGTTACGGACTGGCGATCGCCCAGATCAAGGGCGGCCAACTGAATGAAGCCAGGGAGAACCTCAAGCCATTGCTGGCCAAAGCGCCCAACGAGATCATCTACAACCTCGCCCAGGTGGACCTGGACATCACCAGTAACAAGCTGGCGGACGCTCAATCTCGCGTGGATCGACTGCTGAGCCAATATCCGGGCAACTACCCGCTCAATCAGGTGCGCGTCGATCTGTTGCTCAAGCAGAATCGCCCCGCCGATGCGGAAAAGGCCCTGGAAACCCTGCTCAAGAGCCGCCCGGACGACCCGGACATCTGGTACATGGTGGCCGAAACGCGTGGCCTGTCAGGCAATATCATTGGCTTGCACCAGGCACGCGCCGAATACTTCGCGTTGGTTGGCGACTATCGCCAGGCGATCCAGCAACTGGACTTTGCCAAACGACGCGCCGGGAGCAATTTCCCTTTGTCCTCGCGCATCGACGCCCGCCAGCGTGAACTCATGGAGCAGGAGCGCATGGTCAAGGACATGATGGGCTGAGCATTGACCAGGCATAAAAAAACCGCCTCGATATCGAGGCGGTTTTTTTCAGCTGAATACCGGTTTATTCAGCCAGCTTGAAGGTAATGAAGCTTGCACGCCCCTGGCGCAGGACGCGCATCGACACCGAACGATTTTTCGGCAACGCCTTGGCGATGTCGGTGAACTCCTTGGCCGAGCCGATGGCCTGGTTGTTCAGGTGGGTAATGATGTCGCCAGGTTGCAGGCCGATCAACGCAGCGGGACCGTCCTGTACCTCCTTGATCACCACACCACCCTGCAATTCCAGGGTTCGCTTCTGCTCATCGGTCAGCTCGGCCACCGCGACACCCAGGCGATTGCTGCTGCGCTCGACGCCGGACTTGGGCAGCGAATCCAGTTCCTTGCCTTCTTCCGGGATCGCGCCGACAGTCAACTCGACATTCTTGCGCTTGCCTTCGCGAATCACTTCCAGATTGGCCTTGGCCCCGGCCTTGAGGGCGCCCACCAGATGCGGCAAGTCGGCGGACATGACAATCGGCTGCCCATTGAGGCTGAGAATCACATCGCCCACTTGCAAGCCGCCCTTGGCGGCCGGACCACCTTCCTGGATCTGCGCCACCAGCGCGCCGGCAGGTTTTTCCAGGCCAAACGACTCGGCCAGGTCCTTGTTCACTTCCTGGATGACCACGCCCAGCCAGCCACGGCTGACCTTGCCCTCGCTTTTAAGTTGGTTGGATACATCCAGGGCCACGTCGATCGGAATAGCGAAGGACACCCCCATGAAACCGCCCGAACGGGTGTAGATCTGAGAGTTGATACCCACCACTTCGCCGTCGAGGTTGAACAGCGGCCCACCGGAGTTGCCCGGGTTGATCGGCACGTCGGTCTGGATGAATGGCACGTAGTTTTCGTTTGGCAGGCTACGCCCAATGGCGCTGACGATGCCCTGGGTCACGGTATGGTCGAAGCCGAACGGCGAACCGATTGCCACCACCCATTGGCCGGCTTTCAGGTTCTGCGATTTGCCGAGCTTGAGCACCGGCAGGTCCTTGCCTTCGATTTTCAGCAAGGCCACGTCCGAACGCGGATCGGTACCAATCAGCTTGGCCTTCAGTTCACTGCGGTCTGCCAGGCGCACGAGGATCTCATCGGCGTCGGCAATCACATGGTTGTTGGTCAGGATGTAGCCGTCTGGCGAGATAATGAAGCCCGAGCCCAGGGACTGCGCTTCACGCTGACGACCACCGCCAGGCGAACGCGGCTGGGGCATCCCGCGCTCGAAGAACTCGCGCAGCATAGGCGGCAGGCCTTCCAGGTCCGGCATCTGCGGGTCCATCACCCGACGCTCCGGCAGCTTCTGCGTGGTACTGATGTTCACGACGGCAGGCGAAGCCTGTTCGACCAGTTGAGTGAAGTCCGGCAACTCGACCGCCACAGCGGGAACGGCCTGACCGAGCACCAGCACGGTGGCAAAAATGGAGAGATAGGTTTTCAAGCGTGGTATCGACATACGGCTCCCGTTACGACGAGCATGGTTAAGCGATATGGAGCAGAAATACCTGGGAACGATACGCCAGTATTTTTGTTCCGCAAACAGACAAGGCCAGAGCCGAGCGGCTCTGACCTAATAGAAAAAAACTGGTTATTTTGCAAATGAAAATGCTGACAGGAAGTTTCAGCATTTTGCTCAAGCACGCTTGCCGGCCTCTTGCGCAATCGAGCCACCCGGGCAGCGTGTTATTGGGCTGCCGCGACGTCGGAACGCATGGACAACGCGATCCGTTCCGCCGTACCGATAGGTATTTCGCCAACCACCGTCACCATCATCTCGCCCTGGGGTGTAGTAAGCCGACGCGATACCGCTGCGGTCGGGCCAAGCTGCGTGCGGGTGTCGGTGGCAGTTGCACCGTTCAGCGGCTCCAGGAACACCGAGAAACGGGCCAGGCCATCGTCATACATCAAGCTACTGACCTGGATCTTGGTGTCCGGGTCCTTGTGCGCAGCGCTACTGGTCAATTCAAAGCCGGGCGGAAGCCAGTCGGAATGCCAGGCGGTTTTCACCGTGGCGGCCTTACCGGGCCCCTGCGCAACAGCCTTGCATTCGACACTGGCCTGCAGATCAGCGTCTGAAGGCTCACCGATGTTCAAGCGAGTGAATTGGAAACGTTCGAGCAACTGGCCTTTGTCACTGAGCAACAGGGACTTGAGCGGCAAGCCGGTCTCTCTGTCGAGATGCAGCTCAAAGCCATAGCGATGCTGATCCTTGGGAGTCAGGGCGACAATGACAGCCTGACGCCCAGCCACGCGCGACTTGCCAATAACGGCAAGGTCATACCAATTCTTGAGTTTCTGCGGATCGAGCGCACGTGCGGTGCCATCTGGCGTATTGCCCAGCCCGGCGATCAAGGTGCCGCTGACGCATTGAGTTTTTCCATCAATGCGCATGACCTCCTGTGCCGAACCATCGAGCTGGAGCAGCCGCTCGCGGACTTTGCCATCCTGGACGCGATGCCAGATGTTATGGGTAGAAAAACTACCGTTACGCTCGTAAACGAAAGTGCCTTGGAAGCTTTGCTGCTGCTCGGCTTGACTCAGACGATTGAGCCAGTCCTGAGCTTCACCGGCATAGGCTGGAACAACGCACCAGCCACCTACCAGAAGCGAGAAAAGAGGTATGGCGCGCATGGTCCTCCTTAACGGTTTTCCAGACTGGCCGCACGAGCGTATGGCAGCGCGCTTTCAGTACCTTTCAGCGCAGCCTGCTGAGCATGCTGACGCAGGTAGTTAGGCAAACGCTGATCATGCCAGCCTGGCTGGCCTTGCAGGACGCCGTTGGCCATCGGACCGGCAGCTTCCGAACCTTCGCTGTAGCCAGCCAGTACCGCCGGGCCCTTGACCTGTGGTGCTGCCAGGCCAGGCTGATTGGACTGCTGCGCCATTTGCACGCCGGCAATCTCATCCTGGTTGTACAGACGCACACCTGCCAGTACAGCTACGGTAACCGAGGCAGCAACTGCCAGGCGACCCAGGCTGCGCCATGGACCGCGGGAGGCTTTTGCCGGCACGGCTTCGTCAGCCAGAGCAGCAGAAACGGCCGCAGCGATATCCAGGCGTGGAAGCAACAAGTCCTTGTGCATCACCGCCCGGGCAATCTGGTAGCGAGCCCAGGTCTCACGGGTTTCAACATCGTCAAAGGCATTCAATACCCGACGCAATTCCAATTCGTCCGCTTCGTTATCCATCACTGCGGACAGCGATTCCTGCAGGGCTTCACGACTCATGGCGTTCCTCTCTTGGCTGTCGCCGCTGTCTCAGTTTTCCTGCAACAATGGTTGCAGGGCTTTATCGATGGCCTCCCGAGCGCGGAAGATCCGGGAGCGCACGGTACCCACCGGACATTGCATGACACTGGCAATGTCCTCGTAACTCAGACCGTCGAATTCACGTAAAGTTAACGCCGTACGCAAATCTTCAGGCAGTTGCTGAATGGTTCGATGGACAGTGCCTTCGATCTCATCCCGCAGCAATGCACGTTCCGGTGATTCGAGATCCTTGAGGCCGTGATCGCCGTCATAGAACTCTGCATCCTCGGAGCTAACATCGCTATCCGGCGGCCGGCGGCCGCGTGAAACCAGATAGTTTTTCGCCGTGTTGATGGCGATGCGGTAAAGCCACGTATAAAACGCGCTATCCCCGCGAAAATTACCAAGTGCCCTGTACGCCTTGATGAAAGCTTCCTGGGCAACATCCTGGGCTTCATGGGTGTCGTGCACAAAACGCACGATCAACCCGAGAATTTTGTGCTGGTATTTCAGCACTAGCAGATCGAAAGCTCGCTTGTCGCCGCGTTGAACGCGCTCGACCAGCTGCTGATCCTCTTCCTGGGTTAGCATGAACACTCCTCGATAAGCTCGAAGGAGGCTTGCATTACTAATCGTCCAAGCTTGCAACCATAGACTCGGGCTTTTCGCAAAAGTTCTCCCCCTTCCAAGCAAGTTTCCGGCGTGCTCTGATCCGGCACGCACGAAAAACGCAGCACGGGATTGCCCGGCCGCGCGAATAATCTGTCGTCGGGCCTGTCGGATGGGACTCGAATCGAAGTCCTGCACCAACCCGACGCTGTTCCCTTTTGCAGACAACCGTCTATTGAACCTAGGCGCTTGGCAAAAGTTCCCACCATTTGTAGCTCTTCGAAACGAAAATTTAGCAACCGTGACGAGATAAACAGCGTTCTGTCCTCGAAAAGGCTGCGTTGTCGCCGTTTCAGCAAAACCTTGATCCGACGAAGCGCGTCGCTTCCCTGTCGCACTGGTTCCATATTGCCATGAACGCCCGGCTATTGTGCCGATCCCCCCCTCTATATACTAGTGGGCTGCACGGTCGCCTGCCCCCATTGAACCGGATGCCTGGCACCCACCCCGACCCGGGTCGCTTTGAGCGGAAACCATTCGAATGAGCCAACAGTTTCAACATGATGTTCTGGTAATCGGCAGCGGCGCCGCCGGATTGAGCCTTGCGCTGACATTGCCCGCGAACCTGCGCATAGCAGTGCTGAGCAAAGGCGACCTGGCCAACGGCTCGACGTTCTGGGCCCAGGGCGGCGTCGCCGCCGTGCTGGATGACGCGGACACTATCCAATCCCATGTCGACGACACGCTTAACGCCGGCGGCGGGTTGTGCAATCGCGAAGCCGTGCGTTTTACCGTCGAGCACAGCAGGGAAGCCATCCAATGGCTGATCGACCAGGGCGTGCCTTTCACCCGTGACGAGCAATCGGGCACTGAAGATGGCGGCTTTGAATTTCATCTGACACGCGAAGGTGGCCACAGCCACCGGCGGATCATCCATGCAGCCGATGCGACCGGCGCGGCAATTTTCAAGACCCTGCTGGCCCAAGCCCGGCAACGGTCGAACATCGAATTGCTGGAACAGCGAGTCGCGATCGACCTGATCACCGAGAAACGCCTCGGCCTGGAAGGTGACCGCTGCCTGGGGGCCTATGTGCTCAACCGGGGCACCGGCGAAGTCGACACCTACGGGGCGCGCTTCGTGATCCTCGCCTCCGGCGGCGCGGCCAAGGTCTATCTCTATACCAGCAACCCCGACGGTGCCTGCGGTGACGGCATTGCCATGGCCTGGCGTTCAGGCTGCCGAGTGGCGAACCTGGAATTCAACCAGTTCCACCCCACTTGCCTGTATCACCCCTTGGCCAAGAGCTTCCTGGTGACCGAGGCACTGCGCGGCGAAGGCGCTCACCTCAAGCTCCCCAACGGCGAACGCTTCATGCAGCGCTTCGATTCTCGCGCCGAACTGGCCCCACGGGACATCGTTGCGCGGGCCATCGACCATGAAATGAAGCGCCTGGGCATCGACTGCGTGTACCTGGACATCAGCCACAAACCCGAAGCCTTCATCAAAAGTCATTTCCCCACGGTGTATGAACGCTGCCTGGAATTTTCCATCGACATCACCAAGCAGCCGATCCCGGTGGTGCCAGCGGCGCATTACACCTGCGGCGGGGTGATGGTCGACCGGCACGGCCGCACCGATGTACCCGGCCTGTATGCGATTGGCGAAACCAGCTTCACCGGATTGCACGGTGCCAATCGCATGGCCAGCAATTCGCTGCTGGAATGTTTCGTCTATGCCCGCTCGGCGGCGGCGGACATCCTCGATCAGTTGCCGCAGGTTGCCATCCCGACCACCCTGCCCACCTGGGATGCCAGCCAGGTGACCGACTCGGACGAAGACGTGATCATCGCCCACAACTGGGACGAACTGCGGCGCTTCATGTGGGACTACGTCGGCATCGTACGCACCAACAAGCGCCTGCAACGGGCCCAGCATCGGGTGCGTTTGCTGCTCGATGAGATCGATGAGTTCTACAGCAACTATAAAGTCAGCCGCGACCTGATCGAGTTGCGCAACCTGGCGCAGGTGGCGGAACTGATGATTCGCTCAGCCATGGAGCGCAAGGAAAGCCGAGGACTGCACTACACCCTCGACTACCCGGACCTGCTGCCCGAGGCATTGGACACTATCCTGGTGCCGCCCACCTACGCCGGCTGAACCTGAGCCGGACCCGCAGGCGCCGATGGACATCCGGCGCCAGCGCGTCGCGGGGCACGCACAACGAGCGGACCCACCACTCGCCCCGCAAGCGAAAGCGCAGCACCACAATCATCGGCAATGCCAGGCTGTCCGGCCGCAACTGCACCGCCTGCCAGCCGCCGCCCTCGCTCCAGAGCTGCCAGCCGTCGGCATCGCGACGCAAACCACGAAAAGCCTGGCGATGGCTCAGCAACAAATATCGCGGTAGCACCCAGGCGCCGTGGCCCAGGCACAACATGGAAGCAACGACTGCGAGCCAGGGAGGAATCGAGCACAGGAACAACGAGCCCAAGGCAAACACCTGGGCCAGTAGATAGGCCGCCAGCAGCTGCCGGGAGGCGCGCCAGCGGCACTCGAAGCGGCTACTTGGGCTGGACACGGTCCAGGATCATCCGGACCATGCGCTGCAGTTCCGGATCCTCGGATTCACTGCGTTCCATGAACCAGCCGAACATGTCCTGATCCTCGCATTCGAGCAAACGGACGTAACACGCACGGTCGACTTCATCAAGGTGTGGGTAGACCTCCTTCACGAACGGCACCAGCAGCACGTCAAGCTCAAGCATGCCGCGGCGGCTGTGCCAGTAGAGGCGATTCAGTTCAACATCTTCGACCATGGAGCACTCCTCAAATAGAGCGCAAGTATACAGACCCGGCCGTAGCGGAACAGACGGCTTTGGTCGGGCGCCTCCGATCCTTTGTGAACTACCCATTTCAAGGGCGTCCCCTTATGATGTCTGCCAGACTTTTTACCCTGCGATGACCCATGGCTGATTCCGCTTTTTTCTGCACCCTGTCCCACGAAGGCGTTCTCGCGGTCCGCGGCGTGGACGCAAGCAAATTCCTGCAAGGCCAATTGACCTGCAACCTCAACTACCTGAGCGACAGCCGGGCCAGCCTCGGCGCCCGTTGCACCCAGAAGGGCCGGATGCAATCGAGCTTCAGGATCCTGCTTGAAGGCGACGGCGTGCTCCTGGCAATGGCCAGCGAATTGCTCGAACCGCAACTGGCGGACCTGAAAAAATACGCAGTGTTCTCCAAATCCAAGCTCACCGACGAGAGCGCCGCATGGGTTCGTTTCGGACTGGAAGGCGCCGATGCCACGCTCACCGACCTGGGCCTGGAACTGCCGGTCGATACTGACAGCGTGGTTCGCCATGAATCCTTGATCGCCATTCGCGTCTCTCCAGGCCGCGCCGAACTCTGGGCTCGCGCTGAACAGGCCGATACGCTGCGCACTCGCCTGGGCGCGAAACTGGCCGAAGGCGATCTCAACCGCTGGCTGCTGGGCCAGGTTCGCGCGGGCATTGGCCAGGTCATGCCGGCTACTCGCGAGCTGTTCATTCCGCAGATGCTCAACCTGCAGGCCGTAGGCGGCGTGAGTTTCAAGAAAGGCTGCTACACCGGCCAGGAAATCGTCGCGCGCATGCAGTACCTCGGCAAGCTCAAGCGCCGGCTGTATCGCCTGCAGCTGGGGGCAGGCGAGCTGCCAGAGCCGGGCACTCCGCTGTTCTCCCCCACTCACGGCAGTTCCATCGGCGAAGTGGTCATTGCTGCCCGCGCCGAACAAAACATTGAACTGCTGGCGGTGTTGCAGGCCGAAGCGGCGGAAGATGGCAATTTGCACCTCGGGGCTTTGGAAGGACCCGCGCTACAATTGCTGGACTTGCCTTACGAACTGGACCGCGACCGCGAAATCCAGCGTTGATCGCAACATTTTGTCGCAACACCCTAGAGAACCGAAATGAGCGATTTGGCGGATAAGGTCCAGCGGGATTTGGTGGCGGCCATCGATAATGATGACCTGGTCCTGCCAACATTACCGGAAGTGGCCATGCAGATTCGCCGGGCCGCCGAAGACCCGGAAATCAGCGTCAGCAACCTGAGTAAAGTGATTGGTCGTGACACCGCCCTCTCGGCGCGCCTGATAAAAGTAGTCAACAGCCCCCTGCTGCGTGCCACCCAGGAAGTAACGGACCTGCACACGGCCATCACGCGGTTGGGGGTCAACTACAGCAGCAACCTGGCGATCGGGCTGGTCATGGAGCAGATATTCCATGCTCGCTCCGAAGTGGTTGAGCAAAAGATGCGGGAAGTCTGGCGCAAAAGCCTGGAGATCGCCGGCGTCAGCTATGCATTATGTCGCAGCTACACGCATCTCAAGCCCGATCAGGCGGCGCTGGGTGGACTGGTCCATCAGATCGGCGTGCTGCCGATCCTGACGTACGCCGAGGACAACAATGAATTGCTGTCGGACCCGGTCAGCCTCAATCACGTCATCGAGACGATCCATCCCGTGCTGGGCGACAAGCTGCTCAGTGTCTGGGAGTTTCCGGAACGGTTGGTGAAGTTGCCGGGGCTGTACCTGGATTTCACCCGAGACTCGAAGCAACTCGATTATGTCGACCTGGTGCAGGTTGCCGCGCTGTACTGCTACAAGGATGCCGACCATCCGCTGAGCAGGATTGACGCGTTCGGGGTTCCGGCGATCAGGAAGCTGGGCATCGACCTGGACAACAAGGACCGCTGCGCGGATATCGAAGAAGCTCGGTCGATGTTTTATTAAGCAGGCCGGGCAAATGAATTTGTGTTGGTCACAACCTGTGGCATTCGGCTCGGGCTCATTCTGAGCCAGGAGCAAAACTCACCCGCACCTTCAACCCGCCCTCCTGCCCATCATGCAGGGTGATCTGCGCCAGGTGCGCACGGCAGATTTCTCCGACAATTGCCAACCCCAATCCCGAGCCCGCCACTTGCTGGTTGCGCCGATAGAAGCGCTCGAATACCCGTTCCCGCTCAGTCTCGGGAATGCCTGGGCCGTCATCCTCGACTTCCAGTACCGCCGGCGCGGTGACCCGCAGGATCACGTTACCGCCCGAGGGAGTATGGGCCAGGGCATTGTCCACCAGGTTGCTCAACAGCTCGTTGAGCAAAGTCGGTTCGCCCCGTAACCAGACGGGTTCATCGGCTTCCAGGGCCAACGCAACCCCACGGGCATGGGCCAGTGGCGCCATGGCCATGCCCAGTTCTCGGGCGAGCTGGCTCAGGTCGAGCAATTGTGCGCCGCCTTCGGCAATTGCCCGCGCGCCGTTCTCCACCCGCGCCAGCGACAGCAGTTGATTCGCCAGATGGGTCAAGCGATCAGTGCCCTGGGCCGCGGTTTCCAGGGTTTCGCGCCAGGTCGACGGTTCGCTGGCGCGCAGGCCCAGCTCCAGTCGAGCCTTGAGCGCCGCCAGTGGTGTTCGCAGCTCATGGGCGGCATCGGCAATGAATTGCGCCTGGCGTTCGAACTGGCCGCGCAGCCGTTCGGTGAAGTGATTGAGGGCCCGCACCAACGGCCATAATTCGTGCTGGACTTCCACCAGCGGCAACGGCCGCAGATCGTCCGGCTGGCGTTCCTCCACCGCCGTGCGCAAGCGTTCCAGCGGGCGCAACGCCGCGCTGACCGCGAACCACACCAGCAACAGCGCGCCCACCGCCAGCATGCCCAGCCGCAACAAGGTATCGGCCATCAAGCTGCGGGCCATGCTGACCCGCGCCTCTTCGGTTTCGGCCACGCGGATTTCCGCCATGCCGTTCATTTCGGGTTCGCTCACGGCCTTGAGCAGGCTCACCACGCGCACATTCTGCCCTTGGTAACTGGCGTTGTAGAAACGTGCCAGCGCCGGGTAATCGCCGGTGCGCGGCGTACCGGGCGGCGGCCCGGGAAGATTCTCGTAGCCGGAGATCAGCTTCTGGTGGATGTCGTTGACTTGATAATAGATACGTCCGGCACTGTCATAGGCGAAGGTGTCCAGAGCGACATAAGGTACGTCCGCGCTGAGGGTACCGTCGCGCTGCGAAAGACCGGCGGCGATGGTTCGGGCCGACGCCAGCAGCGTCCGGTCGTAGGCCGTATCGGCGGCTTCACGGCCATTCCAGTAGGCGCTCAGGCCGCTGGCGAGCATCAGTACCACGAGCAACGAAGCAAGGTTGCGAAGTAGCCGCCAGCGCAGGCTGTCGGGCTTATGCATCGCGGTTTTCCAACAGATAGCCCAAGCCGCGGAACGTCACGATCGCCACCGCATGGCCGTCGAGCTTCTTGCGCAGGCGATGGACATAGATTTCGATGGCGTCGGGGCTGGCCTCTTCGTCCAGGCCGAACACCTGGGCAGCCAGTTGTTCTTTGCTCATCACCCGCCCGGGCCGGGCGATCAACGCTTCCAGGACAGCCTGCTCGCGAGAGGTCAGGGTCATCAGTTCCTCGTCGAGGGTAAAGCGCCGGGTGTCCAGGTCGTAGACCAGTCCACCACAGCGCTGCTGCCGCTCGCCACCCAGTACGCTACGGCGCAGCAGCGCCTTTACCCGCGCCTCAAGCTCGGTGAGTTCAAAAGGTTTGGCCAGGTAATCGTCGGCGCCGAGGTTCAGGCCATGGACCCGGTCCTTGACGTCGCTGCGAGCGGTCAGCATCAGCACCGGCAGCGTCTTGCCCCGCGCCCGCAAGCGCGCCAGCACCTCGAAGCCGTCCATGCGCGGCAGCCCGACATCAAGGACCGCCACCGCGTATTCCTCGCTGCTCAAGGCCAGGTCGGCGGCCACCCCGTCGTGCAGCACATCCACCGTCAACCCTGTGCTCTTGAGGGCCTGGGCGACACTTTCGGCGAGCTGCAGATGGTCTTCGACGAGCAGGACACGCATGGAGTTTTCCTCGATTCAGGGATGGTCGGGGCCATTCTTTGGCGCGGAGTTTACAGCCGCATTCGCCACTGTGAAGCTCAAAATCATCCTGACAGCTTTTGAAAGGTTAGCGAAAGGTTGGGCCGCTAGAGTCGCTCCACGGACAGTTTCGACTGCCGGTCGCGAAACACATCGCGAAACGAAAAACGCCTCGAAGCGTTTTCGCCGAATAAAAACAATAAGCGGAGTATTCATCATGCTGTCCATACAGCTTCTGGCTTCAACGCCCACCCGCCATTCCTGCCCCAACCAGACTACCCTTGCCTGTGCCGCTGCGCAGACCGAACTGCCGCGTCTTTGAAACGCGTTTGCGGATCTGCACCGTACATGTTCTGCGAAGCCTGACTTGAAACACACAACAACAACTCCTGTGGAGACAAAAATGAACCTATCACTGCGCAAAGTAGCCTTGGCCGCCGGATGCCTGATGTTCGCCGGGCAATTGCTCGCCGCGGACCCATCCAAAGAGCCGAAGCGCCCGGAATGCATCGCACCCGCTGCCCCTGGCGGCGGTTTCGACCTGACCTGCAAACTGGCGCAAAGCGCGCTGGTCAACGAAAAACTGCTGACCAAGCCAATGCGCGTCACTTACATGCCCGGCGGTGTCGGCGCGGTGGCCTACAACGCAGTCGTCGCACAACGCCCGGCCGACGCCGGCACGCTGGTGGCCTGGTCAAGCGGTTCGTTGCTGAACCTGGCGCAAGGCAAATTTGGCCGTTTTGACGAAACCAATGTGCGCTGGCTCGCTGCCGTCGGCACCAGCTATGGCGCCATCGCCGTGAAAAGCGATTCGCCCTACAAAAACCTCGACGATCTGGTACAGGCCCTGAAGAAAGATCCGGGCTCGGTGGTGATCGGTTCCGGCGGTACCGTCGGCAGCCAGGACTGGATGCAGACCGCTTTGATTGCCAAGGCCGCCGGCATCGACCCGCGCAAACTGCGCTACGTGGCCCTTGAAGGCGGCGGTGAAATCGCGACCGCCCTGCTCGGTGGCCATATCCAGGTGGGCAGTACCGACATCTCCGACTCCATGCCACACATCCAGAGCGGCGACATGCGTTTGCTGGCGGTGTTCTCTGATAAACGCCTGGACGAGCCGGAGATGAAAGACATCCCGACCGCCGTGGAACAAGGCTACGACATCCGTTGGCCGGTAGTACGTGGCTTCTACCTGGGCCCGAAAGTCACCGATGCAGAATACGAATGGTGGAAAAACGCCTTTGACAAGCTGCTGGCTTCCGAAGAGTTCGCCAAGCTGCGCGACCAACGGGAACTGTTCCCGTTCGCCATGACCGGTCCGGAGCTGGACGCCTACGTGAAGAAGCAAGTAGCCGACTACAAGATGCTGGCCAAAGAATTCGGCCTGATCCAGTAATCGCCTCTGTTCTCGCGGCGGCACCGGCACAGTCGGCGCCGCCCAGGAGTTAGTCATGCTCGTCATCCAACGTATTATTGCCGCGGTGCTGCTGCTGGCCTGCATCGGCCTGGCACTGATGGCCTGGCCCTATCAGGCAGCCTTTTCCTATGAACCGGTTGGCCCGCGTGCCTTTCCCCTGCTGATACTCGGGCTGATGGGACTGGCGCTGCTGTACATGCTGTTTCGTCCCACGCCCGTCGTGCACAGCGAAGACGATCCGCACCTGGACCGTGAAACCCTGCAGAAGATCGGTATCTGCGTGGCGCTGCTGCTGGTATTCGCCGGGACCTTCGAGCCCTTGGGATTCATCCTCGCCAGCATTCTGATCGGCGTGCCGATGGCACGTCTGTACGGCGGCCGCTGGGTGCCGAGCGTGGTGATCATCAGCCTCATGGCCATTGGTCTTTATCTGTTGTTCGACAAGCTGATGGACGTGCCGCTGCCCCTGGGCCTGCTCGGCGTCCTGGAGAATTGATATGGATACCCTGAATTATCTCGGCCAGGGTTTTGGTGTTGCGCTGACGCCGTACAACCTCGTCACCGCGTTGAGCGGCACGCTGATCGGTACCGTGGTCGGCCTGCTGCCGGGCCTGGGCCCGATCAACGGCGTGGCGCTGCTGATCCCGATTGCCTTTGCCCTGGGACTGCCGCCGGAGTCGGCGCTGATCCTGCTGGCGGCGGTGTACCTGGGTTGCGAATACGGCGGACGCATCAGCTCGATCCTGCTGAACATCCCCGGCGAAGCCTCCACCGTGATGACCACCCTGGACGGCTACCCGATGGCCCGCCAAGGCCTGGCCGGGGTGGCGTTGTCGCTGTCGGCGTGGAGTTCGTTCATCGGCGCGTTCATCGCCACCTGCGGCATGGTGTTGTTTGCGCCACTGCTGGCCAAATGGGCGATCGCCTTCGGACCGGCGGAATATTTCGTCCTGATGGTGTTTGCCATTGTCTGCCTCGGCGGCATGGCCGGCGACCGACCGCTCAAGACCTTCATCGCTGCGCTGATCGGGCTGTTCCTGTCTTGCGTCGGCATCGATGCGAACAGCGGCGTGTACCGTTTTACGGGTGACAACATCCATTTGACCGATGGCATCCAGTTCGTCGTGCTGGTGCTGGGCCTGTTCTCCATCAGCGAGATTCTGTTGCTGCTGGAAAAAACCCATCGCGGCCAGGAAGCGGTGAAAGCCACCGGGCGGATGATGTTCAACTTCAAGGAAGCGGCCTCGGTGTTCTGGGTGAACATCCGCTGCGGCGTGCTCGGTTTCATCATGGGCGTATTGCCTGGCGCTGGCGCAACCCTGGCCAGTGCCGTGGCCTACATGACCGAAAAACGCATGGCTGGAGCCAGTGGGACGTTCGGCCAGGGCGACAAGCGTGGCCTCGCGGCGCCGGAAACCGCCATCGGCGGCGCGGCTTGCGGCGCGCTGGTGCCAATGCTGACCCTCGGCGTCCCAGGTTCAGGCACCACGGCGGTGATGATCGGCGCGCTGTCGCTCTATAACATCACGCCCGGCCCGCTGCTGTTCCAGCAACAGCCGGACATCGTCTGGGGCCTGATCGCTTCGTTGTTCGTCGCCAACGTCATGCTGGTGATCCTCAACATCCCGATGATTCGTATCTTCACCCGCATCCTGGCCGTGCCGAACTGGGCGCTGGTGCCGGTCATCGCGATCATCACCGGGATCGGCGTTTACGCCGTGCACGCGACCACATTCGACCTGTTCCTGATGATCGGCATCGGTATCTTCGGCTACATCCTGCGCAAGCTGGAATTCCCGCTCTCGCCAGTGCTGCTGGGTTTCATCCTTGGCGGTCTGATGGAGCAGAACCTGCGTCGTGCATTGTCGATTTCCAATGGCGCGTTGGAGATCCTCTGGTCCAGCCCGATCACCTTCGGCTGCTGGGTCCTGACGGCAATCATGTTGTTCCTGCCGCTGCTGCGCATCTGGCGTCGTCGCAGTGCCCAGCGTCGTGCCCTGGCCAATGTCTGAGGCGACAACTTTCAGACAATGGTGGGGAACACCGCTGGTCGGTCTGGCCGGCGGTTATCTGGCCAGCCTGATCGGCTGGCCCTTGCCCTGGATGGTCGGCTCGCTGTTGGCGATCATCCTGGTGCGCTGTCTAACTCCCTGGCAACTGATGGAAATCCCCGGCGGCCGCAAATGCGGCCAATGGGTGGTGGGCATCGGTATCGGCCTGCACTTCACGCCGGTGGTGATGGAACAGGTCCTCAGCCACTTCGGCCTGATCTTCTTCGGCGCGCTGATCACCAGCGTGTCCAGCATCGTGAGTGTCTGGCTGATGCGCCGCACCGGCGAAGACCGCGCCACGGCCTTTTTCTCCAGCATGCCGGGCGGTTCCGGCGAGATGGTCAACCTCGGCGCCCGCAATGGCGCGATGCTCAGCCATGTTGCCGCGGGCCAGAGCCTGCGTGTGCTAGTGGTGGTGTTGTGCGTGCCGGCTGCCTTCAAGTATCTGCTCGGTGACGGCACGCCGGTGCAACACGCCACGGCGGTGGATTGGTTGTGGTTGGCGGTTCTGTTTCCAGCGGGTGCCCTGCTCGCCTGGATCTGGGAGCGCTTGCGCCAACCCAATCCATGGCTGTTCGGGCCCTTGTTGGTCAGCGCGGCGGTGAGCATCGGCTGGGACTTGCACATCGGCCTGCCCGACGGCGGCAGCCAGATCGGCCAATGGCTGATCGGCAGCGGCCTGGGCTGTCATTTCAACCGGCAGTTCTTCCGCCGCGCACCGTCGTTCATGGGTCGTACCTTGATTGGCACAGTGCTGACCATGCTGATCGCCACGCTTGCGGCCCTGGGCCTGAGCACCTTGACCCACCTGGACTTGCGCTCGCTGACCCTGGGCATGATGCCCGGCGGCATCGCCGAAATGAGCTTGACGGCGGAGACCCTGCAACTGTCGGTGCCGTTGGTGACGGCGCTGCAGGTGATGCGGCTGTTGTTCGTGCTGTTTCTGGCTGAGCCGTTGTTCAGGTATTGGGTTCGCAGACCGGATCCGGACTTGTAGACCGGGTTGTCCTCTTCGCGAGCAGGCTCGCTCCCACATGGGATTTTGTTTGTCCTCAAACCCCTGTGGGAGCGAGCCTGCTCGCGAAGGGGCCCTTATTGCCGACCACTAAACCGGCGGCAACCGCCAATCGATCGGCTGCTCGCCATGCTGCTGGAGAAACTTGTTGGTCCGGCTGAAATGCCCGCAGCCGATAAAGCCCCGATGGGCTGACAGCGGTGACGGGTGGACCGAGGTCAACACCAGATGCTTGGTCGCATCGATCAGCTTCTGCTTGCTCTGGGCATGAGCGCCCCACAGCAGGAATACCAGGTTCGGCTGGTGTTCGCTGACCACTTCGATAACCTTGTCGGTAAAGTGCTGCCAGCCTTTTTTAGCGTGGGCATTGGCATTGGCGCGCTCCACGGTCAAGGTCGTGTTGAGCAACAACACACCCTGGTCGGCCCAGCTCTGCAGATAGCCATGGTTGGGGATATCGATGTTCAGGTCGCGCTTCAATTCCTTGTAGATGTTCACCAGCGACGGCGGCGTCGGCACGCCCGGCTGCACCGAAAAGCACAAGCCATGGGCCTGGCCCGGGCCGTGGTACGGGTCCTGGCCGAGGATCACCACCTTGACCTTGTCCAGCGGCGTGGAATTGAGCGCATTAAAAATCAGCGGGGCCGGCGGATAGATTTCCTTGCCGGCGGCGTATTCACTGCGCAGGAACTCGCGCAACTCCGCCATGTACGGCTGGTCGAACTCGGCACGCAGTGCCTGCTTCCAGCTGGGTTCGAGTTTGATACGGTCGTCAGCGGTCATGGGTGCACCCGGTAGAAACAATGGGCGCACCCTAGGAAAGCCTACAGGGCTTGTCAATTGATCTGACGTCAATCCGGCACTTTCCCCCACAGCAGTCATACTGATCATTCAATTTTCCAATCGAGGTCACGATGAATCTGCACTTCGAAGAACTGACCGGCATCAACGGGGCGCGCCTGGGCGTCGCCACGCTGGATGCCGAAAAATCCTTGAACGCCCTTTCCCTGCCGATGATCAACGCCCTGCGCGATCGCCTCGACGCCTGGGCCCGGGAATCGCAGATTGTCTGTGTGCTGTTGCGCGGCAATGGTGCCAAGGCCTTCTGCGCCGGTGGCGAGGTGCGCAGCCTGGTCGAAGCGTGTCGCGCCCACCCCGGCGAAGTGCCGCCGCTGGCGGCGCAGTTTTTCGCTGCCGAATACCGGTTGGACTTCAATCTGCACACGTATCCGAAACCGTTGATCTGCTGGGGCCATGGCTATGTACTCGGCGGCGGCATGGGCCTGCTGCAAGGCGCCAGCACGCGAATCGTCACGCCGAGCAGTCGACTGGCGATGCCGGAAATCAGCATCGGCCTGTATCCGGACGTCGGCGCCAGTTGGTTCCTGTCGCGTCTGCCGGGCAAGCTTGGCCTGTTCCTCGGCCTTACCGGCGCCCACATGAACGCCAGGGATGCCATCGATCTGGGTCTGGCCGATCGCTTTCTGCTCGATGAGCAGCAGGATGACCTGATCGAAGGCTTGTTGCAGCTTAACTGGCAGGAACAGACCGAGATGCAGCTCAACAGCCTGCTCAAGGCCCTGCAGCAAGAAGCACTGCCGCAACAACCCGAAGCCCAATGGTTACCGCGTCGGCAGCAAATCGATGAGTGGCTGGATGTCAGCGACGTGCGCTGCGCCTGGAAAGCCCTCAGCCTGCTGGTGGATCATCCGGACCCATTGATCGCCCGGGCAGCCAGGACCATGACCGAAGGCTCGCCGCTCACGGCGCACCTGGTCTGGGAGCAGATCAGCCGCGCCCGCCCTTTGTCATTGGCCGGTGTGTTCCGCATGGAATACACCTTGAGCCTCAACTGCTGCCGCCATCCGGAATTCAGCGAAGGCGTGCGGGCGCGGTTGATCGACAAGGACCACAAGCCGCGCTGGCATTGGCCGGATATCAATCATGTGCCGCAAGCGGCGGTCGAGGCGCATTTCCATAAGGTATGGGAGGGGCGGCATCCGTTGGCGGATTTGTCCAATGAATAACGGACCTGCTTTTGGTGGGCATACCTTTGGTGGAACCCGAGCCTGCTCGCGATGGCGTCGGCCCTGACAGTAATGCTGTGTCGGGTATACCGCCTTCGCGAGCAGGCTCGCTCCCACAGGGTTTAGAGGGTTAGCTTTACGCAGGCACAAAAAAAGCGGCGCTCATTGCGCCGCTTTTTGCTGCCGATCCGTCAGCGATGACCGCCCCGTCCGTCATGGCCACGTCCATCATGGCCACGTCCCCGATGATCATGGCCACGGTCACGTCCGCCCCGGCCGCGACGGTCGTCATTCCAGCCGCCCCGGTCCCGGCCGTCCCAACCGCCCCGATGCGGGTAGGGGCGATACGCCGCTCGCGGTGGCGAGTAATAGCGTGGGCCATGCTGGTAGTAGCGTGGAGCCGAATAATAACGCGGCGCCGGCTGGTAGTACCGTGGTGGTGCGTAATAGCCACGCGGTGCCGAGTAGTAACTTCCACCGCCGCTGTAATAGACCGGCGCCGGAGAGGTATAAACCTCGGAACGGTAGTAACTGGAGCCTCCGTCGGAATAAGGCACGCAGGCCGAAAGAGTCAAACCGAGAAACGCAATGAGCAGCAGTCGTCGATACATGGCGGCCTCCTGGACCGCGGATGGGCCACATCAGCGACGCTGACGGGCGGCAGTCATCTATTGGGGTGACTGACGATTAATCTGACAGCGAAATCGGAATCTGGTGCGACGTTGCAATAACTCGAAACATGTAGCCTTTTGCTTCATTGCGGTGCGCCACAGCACCACAACAACGCATGAATTCGCTTGAGGTCCGCGCCTTCCTGGCATGCGGTCGCTCTGGGCCGGGGCTTGCGCGTACTTGGCACGGCTCTCGCTTTAACGAACCTTGTGCAGGAGTCATCACAGGTTCGCGGCACCACAATTTGCAATGGCTGACTAGGGTTCCGGCTCGCCTCTGGCGAGTGGCTGGTCCGAGAGTTGGCGACCTCCAGTTGAGGTTACACGGCGGGACAAAAGCCCGGGAGACAAGCCACCGTTCGCGGTGCCGCGTTGCTCCTGTCCGCCCTTGATCAACTGGAGAACCACCATGCTCAAGCTTCGTCTGTCCTCACTGCTCCTCGCCGCGCTTGCGGCCTTCGCGAGCATCCCATCCCACGCCGCGCCCAAGGACCATTTCAGCGTCTGCTGGACCATCTATGCCGGCTGGATGCCCTGGGAATACGCCGGCAGCCAGGGCATCGTCGACAAATGGGCGAAGAAATACGGCATCACCATCGATGTCGTGCAGCTCAACGATTACGTCGAATCCATCAACCAGTACACCGCCGGTCAGTTCGATGGCTGCACCATGACCAACATGGATGCCCTGACCATTCCCGCCGCCGGCGGCGTGGACAGCACCGCACTGATCGTCAGTGACTTCTCCAACGGCAACGACGGCATCGTCCTCAAGGGCGAGGGCAAGAAAGTCGCCGACCTCAAGGGCATGGACGTCAATCTGGTGGAATTGTCGGTGTCCCACTACCTCTTGGCTCGGGCCCTGGATTCGGTCGGCCTCGCCGAGAAAGACCTGAAAGTCGTCAACACCTCCGACGCCGATATTTCTGCCGCCTTCAACACCGACCAGGTCAAAGCCGTCACGACATGGAACCCGATGCTCTCGGACATCAAGGCCCAGCCGGGTGTCAGCGAAGTATTCAACTCCAGCCAGATTCCCGGCGAAATCATGGACATGATGGTGGTCAACACTCAGACCCTCAAAGACAACCCGGCCCTGGGCAAGGCACTGACCGGCGCCTGGTTCGAAGTGGTGGCGCTGATGAACGCCAGGAACGCAGCCGCCAATGCCGCGCTGGAACACATGGCCAAGGCGTCGGGTACTGATCTCAAAGGTTTCCAGGCGCAACTGGACACCACCAAGCTGTTCGCCACCCCCAAGGAAGCCCTCGCCTTCGCCACCAGCGAACAACTGCCCGCCACCCTGCGCAAGGTCGCCGAGTTCTCGTTCCGCCACGGTCTGCTGGGTGAAGGCGCCAAGGATGCCGACGCAGTGGGCATGGCGTTCGCCAATGGCGTGACCCTGGGCGACAAAACCAACCTCAAGCTGCGCTTCGACCCCACCTACGTGCAACTGGCCGCCGACGCCAAGTTGTAGGACCGGAGGACTGGCATGCGCCTGATCAACCGCTACCCGGATCGCCCCAGCCGCTTGTTGCTGGTGATCCTGCCATTTGCGCTGGTGCTGTTTGCCTACTTCATGGGCTCGGCGGAACGGCTGACGGACAACCCCAACGACAAACTGCTGCCCAGCGCTGTGCAAATGGCCGATGCGGTCAAACGCCTGGCCTTTACCGCCGACGCTCGCAGCGGCGATTACCTGCTCTGGCAGGACACCGCTTCGAGTCTGCGCCGGTTGGCGATCGGCCTGGGCATCAGCGCCCTGGCCGGGCTGTGCCTGGGCATCGCCGCCGGCACACTGCCGCTGTTCGGCGCGCCGTTGTCGCCCCTGCTCACCGTGGTGTCGATGGTGCCGCCATTGGCGATCCTGCCGATCCTGTTCATCGTCTTCGGCCTGGGGGAGTTGTCCAAGGTGATGCTGATCGTCATCGGCATCACCCCGTGCCTGGCTCGCGACCTGGAGCAGCGCGCCCGGGAAATTCCGCCTGAGCTATTGATCAAGGCCCAGACGCTGGGTGCCTCGACCTGGACCCTGATGTTGCGCGTGGTGCTGCCGCAATTGCTGCCGCGCCTGTTGATTTCCCTGCGGCTGATGCTGGGTTCGGCCTGGCTGTTCCTGATCGCTGCCGAAGCCATCGCTTCCACCGATGGCCTGGGCTATCGGATTTTCCTCGTGCGTCGTTACCTGGCGATGGATGTGATCCTGCCCTACGTGGTGTGGATAACCCTGCTCGCCTGGCTGATGGATTGGGGCCTCAAGCGCCTGACCCGCCGAGCATTTCCCTGGTACGAGGGGGCGAAGGCATGAGCTTCATTACCGTGAACAACGTCTGGCAGCAGTATGCCGATCAAGTGGTGCTCGAGCGCTTGAACCTGAGCGTTGCCGAGGGTGAGTTCTGCACCCTGGTGGGTGCCTCGGGTTGCGGCAAGTCGACTTTCCTGCGGCTGCTGCTAGGCCAGGAACGCGCCAGCCGCGGACAGATCCTGCTGGATGGCGAGCCTTTGGCGGGCGAGCCGGATGCCAGCCGAGGAGTGGTGTTCCAGCGTTACTCGGTATTCCCGCACCTGACGGTACTGAACAACGTCGCCCTCGGCCTGGAATTGCCGCGCTCGCCGCTGCTGGGGCGTCTGTTCGGCGGCGCCAAACGCCAGGCCCGCGAAGACGCCGCACAACTGCTGGACAAAGTCGGCCTCGGCCACGCGCTGGACAAATACCCCGCGCAGCTCTCCGGCGGCATGCAGCAACGGCTGGCCATCGCCCAGGCGCTGATCATGAAACCGCGGGTGTTGTTGCTCGACGAACCCTTCGGCGCCCTCGACCCCGGCATTCGCAAAGACATGCATGCCCTGCTGCTGGAACTCTGGCGGGAAACCCGGCTGACCGTGTTCATGGTGACCCATGACCTGTCCGAAGGTTTCAGCCTTGGCACCCGCCTGCTGGTGTTCGACAAGGTTCGTGTCGATCCCCATGCCCCTGGCGCCTATGGCGCGCGCATCACCTACGACATCCCACTGAACAGCGACCGCCGCACCGCCCGTGCCGCCGTCGACGCCCTGCCCGCCGAACTGGCCGGCACGTTGCGTATCGCTTGAAAGGAGAAATTCCATGACCGATTCGACCCAGCTGTTCCCCCCCTTCGCCGAAGAATTGCTGCCCGGTGGCGGCCATCGCTCGTTCATCCTCAAGCGCGGCCAGTTGCTGCGCCTGACCGATGTGCGTGGCGGTGCCAACGTGAGCCTTACCTTGCTCAATGCCAACGAAAAAACCGAGCGCCTGAACTTGCCGGACAGTCTGAAATGCCAACACACCGCCAAGCTCACCGCCGGTCATTGCCTGTACTCGGACATGGGCCGGGTACTGGCGGCAATCACTGCGGATACCTGTGGCTGGAGCGATAGTTTTGGCGGCGTGCTCTGCGCCGAGGAAGTCGCTGAAAAGTATGGTCAGGGCCGTTACCAGGAACTGCGCAACGGCTTCTTCCGCAACGGCACCGACAACCTGTTGGTAGAACTGGGCAAATGGGGGTTGGGTCTGTCCGACCTGCTGATGACCCTCAACCTGTTCAGCCGGGTCGATGTCGACGAGGCCGGCCACTTCCACTTCGTGGAGGGCAACTCCACGGCCGGTGACTACATCGAGCTGTACGCACCGATGGACACTCTGGTGGTGCTGACCGCGCTGCAACATCCGATGGACCCGAACCCGTTATACGCGCCGCAGCCGCTCAAACTCAGCTGGATGAACGCCAACCCCAGCGTCGCCGAACACTGCCGCCAATCGCGCCCGGAAAACCAGCGCGGCTTCATCAACACCGACCGCCTGTTCGCCTGAGGATCGTCGCCATGTCACTCGCCATCGCCACTGCACACAAGCAACCCGAGACCGCCGTCTACCGTTCCACGATTCCCGCCGGCGAACCCTGGCTGACCGAGGTCAAGGCCGGCCAGACCCTGCGCATCCTAGACCTGGAAGGCAACCAGGCAGTCGATACGTTGTTCTACAGCCTGGCCAACCCCAAGGAACGCTACGACGTGCAACGCACACTGCGCCGGCAGAACAGCGTCTACCTGGGCACCGGCAGCGTGCTGTATTCCAACCTCGGCCGCCCGATGCTGACCATCGTCGAGGACACCTGCGGGCGCCACGACACCCTCGGCGGCGCCTGCGCGCAGGAAAGCAACACCGTGCGCTACGCCTTGGAAAAACGCTACATGCACAGCTGCCGCGACAACTACCTGCGGGCCTGCGCCCACGACGGTCGACTGGGCAAGGGTGACATCGGACCGAACATCAATTTCTTCATGAACGTGCCGGTGACCGCCGACGGCGGCCTGACTTTCGAAGACGGGATCTCGGCGCCGGGCAAATACGTCGACCTGCGGGCCGAGATCGATGTGATCGTGTTGATTTCCAACTGCCCGCAACTGAACAACCCGTGCAACGCCTACAACCCTACCCCTGCGGAGCTGCTGATATGGAACTGAAACTCATGCGCCTGCGCCGCTGGCTGTTCGCGTTGTGCCAGAGCCGGTCGGGGCAGTGCATCAAATAACGCCTTGGTCTCCTGTGGGAGCGAGCCTGCTCGCGAAGGCGTCGGATCAGTCAGCCTTCATACGGCTGATGTACCGTTTTCGCGAGCAGGCTCGCTCCCACAGAGGTTGTGTGGTGTTCGAAGGTATCCGCCCACGGGGACGACCCCGTCGGCCATCGAAAACTGCGGGACGGCCCGCATCCCGATTCAGGCTGACATTGCGGCCTGAGGGGTAAATGCCATGTTCGAAAAAATCCTGATTGCCAACCGTGGCGCCATCGCCTGCCGCATCCTGCGGACCCTGCGCGAGCTGGACGTCAAAGGCGTCGCGGTTTACTCCCAGGCCGACGAAGCCAGCCTGCACATCCTCCAGGCCGACGAAGCCCACTGCCTGGGCGAAGGCGCGGCGGCGGGCACCTACCTGGCGGTGGACAAGCTCCTGGCGATCGCCCGGGACAGCGGCGCGACTGCGATCCATCCCGGCTACGGTTTTCTCTCGGAAAACGCCGCTTTCGCACAAGCTTGCGAGGCCGCCAACATTGCCTTCATCGGCCCGACACCGGAGCAGTTGCGAGTGTTCGGCCTCAAGCACACCGCACGCGCCCTGGCTCGCCAGCACGGCGTGCCCCTGCTCGAAGGCACGGAGCTGCTCGACAGCCTCGATGCGGCGCTACTGGCCGGCGCGCAGGTCGGCTACCCGGTCATGCTGAAAAGCACGGCGGGCGGCGGCGGAATCGGTATGCGCGTATGCCGCAGCGCCGCTGAATTGAGCGAGTCCTTCGAAGCGGTCAAGCGCCTCGGGCAGAACAATTTCAGCGACGCTGGCGTGTTCATCGAGAAGTACATCGAACGGGCGCGGCACCTTGAGGTTCAAGTGTTCGGAGACGGCCAGGGCCAGGTGATCGCCTTGGGCGTGCGCGACTGCTCGGTGCAGCGGCGCAACCAGAAAGTCATCGAAGAAACCCCGGCGCCCAACCTGCCCGAGGGCATGGCCGACGCGCTTTGCGCGGCCGCGATCAAGCTGGCCCAGGCGGTCGACTACCGCAGCGCCGGCACCGTGGAGTTTGTCTATGACAGTGAGGCAGGACGCTTCTATTTCCTGGAAGTGAACACGCGCCTGCAAGTGGAGCATGGCGTCACCGAGCAGGTGTGGGGCGTCGACCTGGTGCGCTGGATGGTGCAATTGGCCGCCGGAGAACTGCCGCCACTGAGCGAGCTGAGCCAAGGGCTGAAAGCCGAGGGCCACGCGATCCAGGCGCGCCTGTATGCCGAGGACCCAGGCCGGGATTTCCAGCCGAGCCCGGGGCTGCTGACTGCGGTGGAATTTGCGCAGGCCAACGGCAAGGAACTGCGCATCGACACCTGGGTCGAGGCCGGTTGCCAGATCCCGCCCTACTTCGATCCGATGATCGCCAAAGTCATTCGCTGGGCGCCGACCCGCGAGCAGGCACGCCTGGGCCTGCATCAAGCGCTGGACGAAAGCCTGCTCTACGGCGTGGAAACCAACCGTGTCTACCTGCAACAGATCCTGCTCGACGCGCCCTTCGCCAATGGCCAGCCTTGGACCCGCTGCCTGGAGACCCTGGCCTACCGCGCCAACACCGTCGAAGTGCTCAGCCCCGGCACTCAAACCAGCGTTCAGGATTACCCGGGTCGCCTCGGTTATTGGGCGGTGGGCGTGCCGCCGTCGGGACCGATGGACAGCCGTTCGTTGCGCCTGGGCAATCGCCTGCTGGGCAACGAGGAAGGTGCGGCGGCCTTGGAAATCACCATGAGCGGGCCGCTGCTGCGCTTCAACTGCGCTGCGCGAGTGGCGGTGACCGGCGCAGAAATCGCCCTGACGCTGGACGGCGAAACGGTGCCGATGGACACCGCGCTGTCGATCGGTGCAGGGTCCACCCTCGCCATCGGCACGATTACAGGCGCCGGGGCGCGGAGTTATCTGTGTGTGCATGGCGGCTTGCAGGTACCGGATTACCTCGGCAGCAAAAGCACCTTCACCCTCGGCCAGTTCGGCGGCCACGGCGGTCGAGCACTGTGCACCGGCGACGTGCTGCACCTGGCTGCGTTGGATGAGCACGTCGTCATGCCGTCGATCGAAGAGCCGCCCCTGGTGTTGCCAGCCGTGCGGCAGATCCGTGTGATCTACGGTCCCCACGGCGCGCCGGAATATTTCACCGAGCGCTACATCCAGACGTTCTTCGGCACCGCGTGGGAAGTGCATTTCAACTCCAGCCGAACCGGCGTGCGGCTGATCGGGCCGAAGCCGGAATGGGTACGTGCCGACGGCGGCGAAGCGGGCCTGCACCCGTCCAATATCCATGACAACCCGTACGCCATCGGCGCGGTGGACTTCACCGGCGACATGCCGGTCATCCTCGGCCCCGACGGCCCGAGCCTGGGTGGCTTCGTCTGCCCCGTGACGGTGATCGAGGCGGACCTGTGGCAACTGGGACAGCTCAAGGCGGGGGACAAGGTGCGGTTTGTGCCGGTGGACCTGAAGATTGCCCGCTCCCTTGCATTGAAATGGGACCCATGTGGGAGCGAGCCTGCTCGCGAAGGGGCCGGATCAGACACCGCATTGACTGCTTCGCGAGCAGGCTCGCTCCCACAGGGAATTATGTCGCCCGTGGTTTTAGACATCGGCCAGGACGATACCCGCCTGGTCGCGCGGCTGTCCGGCGACACCCATCTGCTGCTTGAAATCGGCGCTCCCGAACTGGACCTGGTGCTGCGTTTTCGCGCTCACGCCTTGATGCAGGCCCTGGAGCAAAAACACCTGCAAGGGGTGATCGACCTGACGCCGGGTATTCGCTCGCTGCAAGTGCATTACCAGCCCGAACAATTACCCCTGGCCGATCTGCTGGCCATCGTCGCCGGCGAGTGGGACGCCGTGTGCGCCGCGCAAGACTTGCAGGTGCCGTCGCGCATCGTCCATCTGCCGCTGTCCTGGGACGATCCGGCCTGCCAGCTGGCGATCGAAAAGTACATGACCACCGTGCGCAAGGACGCGCCCTGGTGCCCGAGCAACCTTGAGTTCATCCGGCGCATCAACGACCTGCCCAACCTCGACGAAGTGCAACGCACGGTGTTCGATGCCAGTTATCTGGTGATGGGCCTCGGCGATGTCTACCTCGGGGCGCCGGTCGCCACGCCGCTGGACCCGCGGCACCGGCTGGTGACCACCAAATACAACCCGGCGCGCACCTGGACCGCGGAAAATTCGGTGGGCATCGGCGGCGCCTATCTGTGCGTGTACGGCATGGAAGGCCCCGGCGGCTATCAGTTCGTCGGCCGCACGTTGCAGATGTGGAATCGTTATCGGGACGTCGCCGCATTTGACGGCAAGCCCTGGCTGCTGCGCTTCTTCGACCAGATCCGCTTCTACCCGGTCAGCGCCGATGAACTGCTGCGCATCCGTCGGGATTTCCCGTTGGGCCGCTTCGACCTGGCGATCGAACACAGCCAACTCAACCTCGCTGATTACCAGCGCTTCCTGGCCCGGGAAGCGGACAGTATCGACGCGTTCCGCGAGCAGCAACAAGGCGCCTTCCGTGCCGAGCGCGAGCGCTGGATCGCCAGTGGCCAGGCGCATTTCGACAGCGAGGAACCGGCAACCGCGCCGAGCGAAGATTCAGTGCTGGACGAGGGCCAACTGAGCGTCGACAGCCACATCGCCGGCAACCTCTGGCAGGTCCAGGTGGAGGTGGGTGCGCGGGTCGCCGCGGGTGACGTGCTGGTGATTCTGGAGTCCATGAAAATGGAAATCCCGGTGCTTGCGCCCATCGCCGGCGTGGTCCGAGAAGTGCGCGTCCAGCCCGGTTCAGCGGTGCGCGCCGGGCAACGCGTGGTGGTGCTGGAACGTGACTGAACTCAATCAAAGGATTAACGCCATGACCCTCTCTCTGCGCCTGGACAACCTGCGCAACGCCTATCGCAAGGGTGAAACCACACCGCGTCAGCTGCTGTTGGCCCTGCGGGAAAAAGCCGCTGCGCTCAACCCGGACTATCACCTGTTCATCCACCTGCTCTCGCCCGAGGAACTCGAACCTTACCTTTCGACACTGGAAAACCGCGACCTGGAAAGCCTGCCGTTGTATGGCGTGCCATTCGCGATCAAGGACAACATCGACCTGGCTGGCATTCCCACCACCGCCGCCTGCCCGGCCTTTGCCTACGTGCCGCAACGTTCGGCGAGCATCGTCGAGCAATTGCTGGCGCTGGGTGCGGTTCCTGTTGGCAAGACCAACCTCGACCAGTTCGCCACTGGCCTCAACGGTACCCGCACGCCCTACGGGGCTTGCCGCAACAGCGTGCTGACCGACTACCCGGCGGGCGGCTCCAGCGCGGGCTCGCCGCTGGCGGTGGCCCTGGGCGTGGCCAGCTTTGCCCTGGGCACCGACACCGCCGGCTCAGGCCGCGTGCCTGCGGCGCTGAACAACCTGGTGGGGTTGAAAGCCACCAAGGGCCTGATCTCCACCGCTGGCGTGGTGCCGGCCTGCCGTACGCTGGACTGCGTGACCACATTCACCGCGACGGCACGCGAAGCCAGCCAGCTGCTGGCATTGACTGCGCGTCTCGACCCGCGCGACGAATACAGCCGCCCCAACCCGCAATGGAACGACGGCGCGGCGTTCGGCGCGCCACGATGTTTTCGCTTCGGCGTGCCCCGCCGGCAAGACCTGGAATTTTTCGACTGCGACGAAGGCCCACGGCTGTTCGCCGATGCCATCGAGCGCCTCGAACACCTGGGCGGCGAAGCTGTCGAGTTGGACTTGTCACCCTTCCTCCAAGCGGCACGCCTACTCTATGAGGGGCCGTGGGTTGCCGAACGCTACAGCGTGGCCGGGGAACTGATGGAGCGCGAACCCGACGCGGTACTGCCGGTGATCCGCGCCGTGCTGGCGCAAGCGCCGACGGTGACCGGCGTGGAAACCTTCCGTGCCCAGTACCGTTTGCAGGCGCTGAAGGCCCAATGCGACCGCGCGATGGAAGCGTTCGATTGCGTCCTCACCCCGACCATCGGGCGCCCGGTGACGCTCGCCGAACTCGCCGCCGAACCGCTCCTGCGCAATTCGCAACTGGGTTATTACACCAACTTCATGAATCTGCTGGACTACGCCGCCGTGGCCGTTCCCAGCGCATTCATGGCCAACGGTTTGCCTTGGGGCGTGACGCTGTTCGGCCGCGCCTTCACCGATCAGTACCTGCTGAGCGTGGCCGACGCCTTGCAGCGTCAGCAAGCGCCTGATCTGCCAGTGCCTGCCAACCCGGCGCGCCATGATCGGGCACGGTTGGTCGTGTGCGGCGCGCACCTGGATGGGCTGGCCTTGAACTGGCAGCTCAAGCAACGTGGCGCCCGCCTGATCGAGGCGACCCGAAGCTCAGCGAATTATCGCCTCTACGCCTTGGCCGGCGGCCCGCCACTGCGCCCTGGCATGCTTCGGGTCGGCGAGGGAGGCGTGGCGATCGAAGTGGAAGTCTGGGAATTGCCAAGCAGCGAGTTGGGTTCGTTCCTCACCGGTATCCCGGCACCGCTGGGGCTGGGTAAGGTGCAACTGGCCGACGGACGCTGGGAAAGCGGCTTCATTTGCGAGCCGTATGGTCTGGACGGCGCGCAGGACATCAGTCATCTGGGCGGATGGCGGGCTTATCTGAGTACCCGTCAGTAAATAGCACCCTGTGGCGAGGGGATTTATCCCCCGCTGGGCGGCGCGACGTTTCGCTAAATCCCCTCGCCACGATCTTGCAAAGCTGTAAATCCGAATGTCTTTTCTTACAGGGCCACTAAACTGATTCCATCGGGTCACTCCAAGGGAATCGCCATGTCGCTTCGTTCGCCGTTGTATTCCCAGCGCTCGCCGGTGCTCATCCTGGCCATTTTGCTCGGCGCCGGCTTCCTGGTGACGTCGCTGCTGGGTTACTACGCCGCCAACACATCGCTGCGGGACAACGTGCTCAAGACGCTGTATTTCAATCTGCTGATCGGCCTGATGGTGACGGTGGCCGCGCTCGTGGTGCTGCATCGGCTGATGGTCAGCTACCAGCGGCGGATCGATGCCCAAGCGATTCTTGACGGCCTCACCGAGCTGCCCAATCGGCGGGGCTTCGACCTGCTTGCGGTACAGGCCCTGCACGAAGCCCAACGCGAGCCCAGGCCACTGAGCGCGCTGTTGCTGGAGGTGGATGACTTCAAGCGACTGGACGCCAACCACGGCCACATCGCCAGTGATCAGTTGCTGACGGGTTTCGCTCGCGACCTGACCGATACACTGCGCCATTCAGACATTGTCTGCCGCTGGAGCGCCGATGCCTTCGTCCTGCTGCTCAAGGACACCGATGGACAGAACGCTCTGAAAATCGCCGAGAAAATTCGCCAGCGCATCGAGCAACAGCGCTACTTTTGCAGCGGCAAGCAATTGCGGATCACCATCAGCATCGGCCTGACCACCTTGCAGGACAAAGACACCTTGCACAGCCTGCTGTCCCGGGCCGATCATGCGCTGCAACGCGCCCGACAGACCGGAAGCAACCGAACCTGCGTGGAAATGCCTCATTCCAGTTATGAATAAACCCGATCTCTGCCCGGCGTGTGGCGCCACCAACGACTGCACCCTGGCCAATCCGAAAACCGCTGATCGTGCCTGCTGGTGCTACGGCGTGAGCATCGACCCGGCGGTGCTGGAAAATTTGCCGGCCGAGCTGCGCAACCAATCCTGCCTGTGCCCGCGATGCGCCCGGGTCGATGACCAGTTGCGCGCCAATTCTCAATCGATCACGTAAGATGCCCGCCCCCAGCTCCCTTGCCCGAACTGCCCATGCGCGTTGACCGTTTCCTCAGTAACCTGCCGCGTTTCAACCGCCAACAGGTCCGTCTGCTGCTGGTGGAACGGCGCGTGCGGATCGACGGCCAGACCGTCAACGATCCACAGGCACAGGTGCGTGAATTCAGCCGCGTCGAGGTGGATGACGAAGTGCTGCAAGCAGGCCGACCGGCGCGCTATTTCATGCTGCACAAGCCGCCCGGCTGCGTCAGTGCCACCTGCGATCCGCAGCACCGCACTGTCCTCGATCTACTGGACGAACCGGACAAGGACGACTTGCACATTGCCGGTCGCCTGGACTTCAACACCACCGGGTTGATGCTGATCACCAACGACGGCAGCTGGTCGCGGCGCCTGACCCAGCCGCAGACCAAACTGCCGAAGGTCTACTACGTCGAGACCGAGCAAACCATTACCGCCGAGTACGCCTTCACGTTTGCCCAAGGCCTGTACTTTGCGTTCGAAGACCTCACCACCCAACCGGCGCAATTGACCCAACTGGGGCCGACGTCCGCGCGCTTGAGCATCGTTGAAGGCCGTTATCATCAGGTCAAGCGCATGTTTGGTCACTTCAACAACAAGGTGCTGCGCCTGCACCGTGAAAGCATGGGCCCGCTGCTGCTGGATCCTCATCTCGCGCCGGGCCAATACCGCGCCTTGAGCCCAGAAGAAGTTGGCCTGATCTGAGCCAAACGACCGCTGGGCAGAAGTGTCGGACAATTTTCAAAGAGCACTTGCGCAACGGCCTCCCCCCTGCTTGAATCAAACCGTCGGCCGAAATGTGACCGACGAGTCACCCCATACCTCTAAGAAACTTTTTGCCGGCTGGAACCCTCAGGTTCCGCCTCGTTCGCCGGCAAATTGCCCGCCATAACAACACCCGTCGACCGGCTTGCGCGGATCGACATGGGCCTTATCTTCCAGGCGTATGCCTACCTGTCACATTGCCCGTGCAATCTCATTGCGCGCATACCCGCTTGCCAGGAGTCTTATGACATGAGGCCAGAAATCGCTGTGCTGGATATACAGGGTCAGTATCGGGTTTACACGGAGTTCTATCGCGCAGACGCCGCGCAAAAGACCATCATCCTGGTCAACGGCTCGATGGCCACCACCGCGTCGTTTGCTCAGACCACCAAAAACCTCTACCCGCAATTTAATGTCGTGCTGTACGACCAGCCCTACGCGGGCAAGTCCAAGGCTCACAACCGCCACGAGAAAATGCTGACGAAGGAAATCGAAGGCCAGATCCTGCTGGAGCTGATCGACCACTTCGCCGCCGATCACGTGTTGTCGTTTTCCTGGGGCGGAGCCGCCACCCTGACCGCCTTGGCCCAGCGCCCGCGGCGCATCGAAAAAGCCGTGATCAGTTCTTTCTCACCGGTGCTCAACGCACCGATGCGCGACTACCTGGAACGGGGCGTGGACTACTTGAGCAGCCTGGACGGCGATCGTGTCGGACACCTGGTCAACAGCACGATCGGCAAGCACCTGCCGCCGCTGTTCAAGCGCTTCAACTATCGCCACGTCAGCAACCTGGCCGAGCATGAATACGGACAGATGCACTTTCACATCAACGACGTGCTCCACAGCGACCAGCAGTGCTATGTCAACGCGGCGAAAAAGATCAACGTGCCGGTGCTGTTCCTGAATGGCGAATGGGACGAATACACCGCGGCCACCGACGCCAGGCTCTTCGCCAACCATGTCCAGCACAGCAGCTTCACCACGCTGCAAGCCACCGGGCACTTCCTCGACATGGAACACAAGGCCGCCTGCCGCGACAGCCGCGAGGCGCTGCTGGGTTTCCTCAAGCCAACCCACCACGCCAGCCGACCGCGCTACAGCTATGTGCAGGACTACCATGCAGTGGCCATCTGAAAAAGTCATCGCGAGCAAGTCTCCGGCAACGGCGCTTGCTCGCGAATGACCGCTCTGGTTTGAGGCTTGCGTAGACGGATGACCTCGCCGTCCGGAAAGAAAAACTTCAAATCCCAGGCCACATCTGGTACAAAGTCAGCCGCTCTGAGCGGGTGTCGTATAATGGCATTACTCCAGCTTCCCAAGCTGATAACGAGGGTTCGATTCCCTTCACCCGCTCCAATCGAATTCTGGTCCCGCGTCGTGATGGTTTTGACGGGGGATAAAAAAACCGGCTCCTGGTGGCCGGTTTTTTTTGGTCTGTTTTTTGGTTGGCGATGATCTGGAATGAACAGGCCAGCGGCTTTATCCGAAGGCTGTTGCGAGACGTTGCGCATCCTTGACACCGGACCGTTGCAAGAAAGACAGGTCATAATCTCAAGAACGAGTGACGCCCGTGGCGAGGGAGCTTGCTCCCGCTTGAGTGCGAAGCGCTCACAAGAGTGGCTGCTTTCGGCATTGCAGCAACAGCCTCACTCCCCCGCCAAATGCCCCAACGGCAACGCCCCCGGAGCCTTCACCGTGTTGATCGCAAAATTACTGCGAATGTCACTCACCCCCGGCAGCTTCAGCAGCTTGCCCGTGACAAATCGGTCATAGGCCCGCAAGTCCGGCACCACCACTTGCAGCAGGAAATCCGACTCGCCTGACACCAGGAATGCCGAGATCACTTCGGGTAGCGCGGTCACCGCCAGGCGAAATGCCTCGGCTCGTTCATCGGTGTGCCGTTCGACCTTGATGCCGACAAAGATCGTCATACCGAGGCCCACTTCATCGCGATCCAGGATGGCTTGATAGCCGCGGATCACTCCCGCTTCCTCGAGCATTCGCACGCGGCGCAGGCATGGCGAGGGGGACAGGCCGATTTCCTCGGCCAGTTGTACGTTGCTCAGTCGGCCGTCCCGTTGCAGTGCGGCGAGGATTTTGCGGTCGAAGGCATCAAGTCTCATAATTTGGCACTTTCCGATTGAATTGATCGATTAGTTGGCAGGCTATGCCAATTCTTAGAGCTTTAGAAGCTGATTACGCAACCACCTGCCCTGCCCTTCGGCCATAGACTGACACCTTCAATTCACAGATTGGAGGGGCGTTCAATGACAGAGCTCTGGTTGTTTTTCATGGCGTTGACGGTGGCGTATCTGTTGCCCGGGCCGGACATGATCCTGGTGCTGCAAACCGGCGCCCGTCAGGGCAAGGCTGCGGCGCTGGCGACGGCGGTAGGCTTGGGGATTGCCCGGGCATGTCATGTCGCGCTGGCGGCAATGGGGCTCTCGGTGTTATTCAAGACCGCGCCCTGGACCTTTGATGTGGTGCGCCTGGCCGGGGCTGCGTATCTGGCGTGGATCGGGTTCCAGTGTTTGCGAACCACGTTGGTGCCAAGCTTTGAAGGAGCTGACGCCGATGTCGGAAAGCGACAGTGGTACCAAGCGATACAACGCGGTCTGCTGACCAACCTGCTCAATCCCAAGGCGTTGCTGTTTTGCTCAGTGTTGCTACCGCAGTTCATCGACCCACAGGGCGGGCCGGTGCTGGGGCAATTCGCTATGCTCGGTTTGGTGCTGGTCGGCGTCGGCCTGCTGTTCGACAGCGCCTACGCACTCGTGGGCGTCGTGCTCGGACGCTGGCTTCAGCGATCGCCTTCGGCCCAACGTGTGCAGCAGTGGTTGTTTGGCAGCCTGCTGATTGGGTTTGCGGTACGGCTGACGTTTGTGCAGCAGTCGTAGGTCCTGTGGATATGTCTGCGAATCGCTGAAACCGGGGCTGTTTCGCAGCCCAGCGGGAGCAAGCTCCCTCGCCACGGGTTGCGATCCTCCAAATGTTCCTTGCGTCTCACATCTGGAAATAGACCCAATTCGACTCTCCGTCGCCTTGTCCTGCGCCGCTTCTAGACTTCAGGACGTAGATCCCACTCGATCCCGGTCGTCGCTAACGGTGGTTATAGTGTTGATCATTCCTTTCCAGTAGGTATAGTACCTACCACACACACCACGGAGGTGTTGTGAACAGCCGATTCCTGATAAGCCAGATTGTTGCGGATGGTTGGTACCTGGTACGGATCCGAGGCAGTCACCACCATTTCAAGCACCCGACCAAACCGGGACTGGTTACGGTTCCTCATCCCAAGAAGGACCTGCTCAAGAAAACGGCCATCAGTATCTTGCAACAGGCCCTGCTCCAGACGGCCAGTTGCCCAGCTTCCCCGGAGGACGATTGAATGCTTTACCCGATTGCGATTTCCATGGGCGATGAGCACCACGCCTGGGGCGTTGAAGTGCCGGATATCCCTGGTTGTTTTTCCGCAGGCGATGATCTGGACGATGCCATGGCCATGGCGCGCGAGGCCATCGAAGGGCACTTTGAAATTCTTGCCGAAGATGGTTCGCCCATTCCGCCGGCCAACACCGTGACGCTGCACGCGGCCAATCCGAAATATGCCGGGTGCGCTTGGGCATTGGTGGACATTGATGTGACCCGATATCTGGGCAAGGCGCAGAAACTCAACATCACCCTGCCCGGCTACCTGCTGAACCGTATCGATGAATATGTGCTGCATCATCCGGAAGAAAAAAGCCGGTCAGGCTTCCTGGCATCGGCGGCACTCAAGGTTTTGCAACAAGGACGCTGAGCAATACCTGCCGAAACACAAGAACCTGTGGGAGCGAGCCTGCTCGCGAAAGCGGTGGAACAGTCAATCCAGGTTGATGATCCGACGCCTTCGCGAGCAGGCTCGCTCCCACAGGTTTGTACATAGCCTTGCCTGGGCTATGTCATTTATTTGCTCTCTGACTTGGATTCCTGCATCTGCACCGAAGACTTGGTGCCGTCGGTGTTGTCCTTGGTCTCGTTATCCGAATTGTCAAAGCAGCCCTGCAGTGCGAACAGGCAGCAGGCGAGGCAGAAGGTGCGGGTGAGGTTCATGGTGTACTCCGTCGATGAAGGCTTTAAGGAGTGACCATCAGGCAGAGCAAATGGTTGCGCCAGTCTTCGTCCCGAACGATGAACGTCGACGGAGGTTCGGATTGAAATGTAAGTAGAATTTTCGCCGCTGCGTTGCTGTCACACCAGACAGGTGCATCCACTAAGGAAACACAGCAATGACGTTCGCAAAGATTGCTCAAAAACTGGCCCTATGGGCAGGAAGTCCCAAGACTTTTCTCGGAGCTATTGTGTTGTTGGCGCTCTGGGCCGCCAGCGGACCGTTCTTCGGTTTTAATGACACCTGGCAACTGATCATCAACACCTCGACTACGATCATCACCTTCCTCATGGTGTTTCTGATCCAGAACACGCAAAACCGCGATACCGATATCCTGCACTTGAAAGTCGATGAATTGTTGCGCGCGACCAAGGACGCGCAGAACGCAATGCTCGGTCTCGAGTCGCTGGACCTCAAGCAGCTGGAAGCGTTGCGCAAGCGCTACCAGGACATGGGCAAAGACGAGGCCAAGAGCCTTGAGGGTGTAGAAGAAGAGAAAAAAGTCGACTTGAACCAGTGCTGAAAGCAGATGCGCGAGCGTTGTTGCAACGCTCGCGCATCCGAATGCCGCGCATCAGGGCAACGGATTCCCACCCGTCACGCCAAACACTTCTCCGGTGATATAACTCGACTCCTGCGACGCCAGCAGCACGTACAGCGGCGCACATTCCGCTGGCTGCCCCGGACGCTTCATCGGAACCTGGGAGCCGAATGTAGGGATCTTCTCCCTAGGCTGTCCGCCGCTGGGTTGCAGCACTGTCCAGATCGGCCCCGGAGCCACGGCATTGACCCGGATTCCCTTGCTGATGACCTGTCCGGCCAACGCCTTGGTAAACGCCACGATCGCCGCTTTGGTGGTGGCGTAATCGAGCAGCGTCGCGGACGGATCGTAGGATTGGATCGACGCGGTATTGATGATCGTCGCCCCGGCCGGCATCAGCGGTATCGCGGCCTTGCAGATCCAGAACATCGCGTAGATGTTGGTTTTCATGGTGTCGTCGAATTGCGCGGTGGTGATGTCCGCAATGTCCTTTTGCGCTTCCTGCTTACCGGCGACGTTGACCAGGATATCCAGGCCATCGAGCTCCTGCTGCGCCATCTTCACCATTTGGACGCAGAACGCTTCGTCCTTGAGATCTCCCGGAATCGCAATGGCCTTGCGGCCTTCGGCCTTGATCAGCTCGATGACTTGCTGCGCGTCGCGTTCCTCGCTGGGCAGATAGTTGATAGCTACATCGGCGCCTTCGCGGGCATAGGCAATGGCCGCCGCGCGACCGATCCCCGAATCGCCGCCCGTGATCAGCGCCTTGCGCCCCTCCAGGCGACCGAAGCCTTGATAGGTTTTTTCGCCGTGATCGGGCTGTGGTTCCATGTCCTGGTCAATGCCGGGAGGAGATTGCGGCTGGTCGGGGAATTCCGGACGAGGGTATTGGGTCAGTGGATTCTGCATCGCGTATTGGTTGGGTTCTCGGCGTGTAGACATCGAGGTTCTCCTTTTCGGCGGGCAAAACAAGCCGGGACGCTGGCGTCCCGGTCCTGAGGTAAAAACAGGTGCGGCAAATCAGCGACTGGCCTGCAGCGCCCTGGCCATCTCGAGATGCGTCTGCAATTTGGGCAGGGTTTCGTCGGCGAACGCCTTGATCTCCGGCACGTTGGTGGTCTGGGCCTGTTGCTGGATCTGCTCGATGGCTTCCTCAGTGGCCTTGACCTGGCTGGCGGCATATGCCGCCTCGAACGACTCGCCCTCGGCCACTTGCGGCATCAAGGTCTTGGCCTTGTCCGCGACTTCTTCCCGGGGCGCGACGGGCAAGTCGAGCTTCTTGGCGATTTTCGCCAGGTGTTGGTTGGCGGTAGTGCGGTCGTTGATCACCATGATGGTGTAATCCTTGACCTCCCTTGATTCCGCCTTCGAATGTGCGGCACGGCTGGCTTCGATGTCAGCCATGCCTTTGGCGGATGCATCGTCGATGAATTCGGCAGGTGACTGGGCCCAGGCACTGCTGGCACCCAGGCCCATCAGCACGACAACACTGGTGGTGCGTAAAAAGGTGGCCATCCGGCTCATGGTCACGCCCTCCTCTGATAGAAAATTGCGCCGGGGTTTCCCCGCCGCTGAATCAGAACCACCGTTGAATATTCAGCGAGTCGTGCGATCCGGCTTGCGGCCGATCTCAGCCTTCAGCGGACTTTTATCGACACTCGCGGTGGTGGTTCTCCCACTTTTGCGACCCGCTTCAGACACCTTCGTTCGATCATGAGCAATGTTTCCCGGATAAATGTTGCTTGACCCGCGCATGCTCGAGCCCTCCGTATTGCATGAATGATGGGCATGCCTACCCCGTATTTCATTTGAAAGGAGTCGGCATTCAAGGTTTGGAAAAAGCGCTGGCGCGACGACGAACGGTGAGGTGTCAGATGCCGAAGGCCCGGTGATTGTGGCGTTTGGCTGCGTACATCGCCTCGTCGGCGTGGCGGAACAAGGTGATGTCTTCCGTGCCGTGTTCGGGGAAACATGCCACGCCAATGCTCGGTTCGATGCTCAGGCAATGACCGTCCAGCCGCAGCGGCTGGGCCAGCGCGTGACGAATCTGCTCCTGCACCCGGTCGGCGTCTGCCACGCTCTGGATGCTATGGAGCAGCACCACGAATTCATCGCCACCGATGCGCGCGACAGTGTCGGTGTCACGTATGCAACCCTTGAGTCGGCTGGCCACCGCTTGCAGCAGCATGTCGCCAACGGCATGACCGTAGGTGTCGTTGATCTGCTTGAAGCGATCCAGATCGATGTAGAGCAATGCCATCCGCCCCGATGCAACACGGGCCGTGGTCAACGCGGCCTTGAAGCGGTCACGCAGCAGCTCGCGATTGGGTACCTGAGTGAGCTGATCGTACTGCGCCATGTGCTGCAACCGGGTATGCAGTTGCTGGCGCTCGATGGCAATCGCAATCTGCACGCAAACATACTGCAGCAATTCCTTGTCCTGCTCGGTGTAGCGCTCGTTATCCGCCGCGCTCTTGACGATCAACGCGCCAATCGTGCCGCTCTGCGAATTCAGTGGCACCCCCAGCCAGCACGGCGCGTCCGGTTTCGCCACGAGGTCGTGCAGCTCCACGGGCAACGAGCTGGAGCCGGGCGTCAGCAGGATCGGCTGACCGCTGCGTATGACCTCGGCACACAAACGTCCGATGGTCGTACCCGGCAGTTCCGGCTGTCGCTCCCGGTCGTCGACGTGATAGGGAAAGTTGAGCTGGGCACATTGCTCGTCATACAGCGCCACCGAAAAATTCAGTGCTGGCAGCCACTCGCCGATTATCAAATGGATACGTTTGAACAACGCCAGCAGGTCGGCAGCCGCATGGGCGGCCTCGGAGATCGCGTACAACGCGGCCTGCCGAGACTCCGCCAGCTTGCGCTCGGTGATGTCCCGCGCCACGGCGATCCGCAATTGGTCAGGCTCGGACCAGCGCGCCGACCAGAGGATATGGACGACCCCACCGTCCTTGCGCAGATAGCGGTTCTCGAAATTGAGCTTGGGTTCTCCGCGCATGACTTCGCGCGCCGCATCAAGGGTCCGCTGGCGGTCGGCAGGGTGGACCATATCGATCATCGAACGGCCGATCAGCTCCTTGGGCGTGTAGCCGAAGATCCGCTCGCTGGCGGCACTGACAAACACGAAACGCCCCAGGGCGTCGACGGCGCACACGGCATCCATCAGCAGATCAAGGTAACCGGCCAGCGGCGTGGAGTTTCGAATATCCATGGCACAGAAGCCATCCGGGAATGCAGCAATGAACAAACCGGGAAATCGCCAGGCCAGCGCGCGCCCTGATACCGGTGAGGATAGCCCAGGCGCCCGGTCCGCCGCAGTAAACCGCTCGACCAGAACGCCTTAAAGGTTATCGGCCGGTCACGACGTATCTTGATCTGGCTCAAGACTGGGTCGTGATAAAGTCGCGTCCTGCCCTTTGCCACGTTTTGAGATGACCTTCGCAATGACCGATTTCCAGGAATACGACGCCCGGCTCGACAATTGGGAGACGTTGCGCACCAACACCGCTTTCAGCGGCCTGCTGGTGGGCAATGGCGCGAGCCGCGCCGTGTGGGACGATTTCGGCTATGACTCGTTGTTCGAGAACGCCCGCACCGTCGAGGAAAAACCACTGAGCCCTTCGGAACTGAGCGTCTTCGACGCCTTGCAGACACGCAGTTTCGAGCAGGTATTGGGCGCGTTGAAAACCACCAGCCGGGTCAACAAGGCCCTGGCCGTCAGCTCCGCCGCCCCGCGCAATCGCTATTACGCAATCAAGGAAGCCTTGATCAACACCGTGCACGCGGTGCATATCCCCTGGCGACTGGTGCAACCCTCGACCCTGGGAAGTCTCAATCAGGAGCTGGGCCGCTACCGCACAGTGTTCACCACCAACTACGATCTGCTCAGCTATTGGGCGATCCAGCATACGCCCGAGACCCTGACCGATCTGTTCCTGGGTGCCGATCACAGCTTCGATCCGAGTCGGACCAGTACAGACAAGCCGCGCCTGTTGTATCTGCACGGCGGCCTGCATTTGGTGCGCAACCAGGACGGCACGGCACGCAAGCTCGCTTCCACCGAAGGCACGCTGTTGGGCAGTTTTGCCATCAACAACACCCTCAAGACCCTCGACGACGTGCCGCTTTTTGTCAGCGAAGGGCCGAGCCAGGACAAACTCAAGACCATCCGCAGCAGCGATTACCTGTCGTTCTGCTACGACCAGTTGCTGCACCACGACGACAATCTGTGTCTGTTCGGCCATGCCTTGGGCGAGCAGGATAGCCACATCGTCCATGCCCTGCGCCAAGCGGCGCCGAGGACCGTGGCCATCTCGATTTACCCGCGCAGCCAGGCGTTCATCCAACATCAGAAGCGGCATTACGCCAGATTGTTCGAGGGCCTGGACACGCAACTGCGCTTCTTCGATGCCAAGACCCACCCACTGGGCGATCCGAAGCTGGCGGTGCCGGTGGAGGTCTAAATCCGACGGGGCGGCGCAGAACCGTGGCGAGGGAGCGTGCTCCCGCTCGACTGCGAAGCGGTCGCCATTTACGCGATGGGACCGCTTCGCGCTCCAGCGGGAGCAAGCTCCCTCGCCACAAGAGCTCACTCTATCGGACGAGTGCGGCGCGTAGCCCCTGGCTTCTACAAGGTAATGGCCGTGCCCAGCAGCGTCAGGAACCCCGCCAGCCAGTTCGGATGGGCGGGCCACGCCGGTGCCGTGGCCAGGTTGCCTTGGACATGGGCTTCGGTCACTGGAATATTGATGAACGTCCCGCCGGCCAGGCGCACCTCCGGAGCACAGGCCGGATAGGCACTGCATTCGCGCCCTTCCAGGATGCCTGCCGCCGCCAGCAATTGCGCACCGTGGCACACCGCGGCGATCGGCTTGCCCGCCAGGTCGAAATCGCGCACCAGTTGCAGGACGCTTTCATTCAGGCGCAGGTATTCCGGCGCACGACCGCCCGGCACCAGCAGTGCGTCATAGTCGCTGGCCTGGACGCTGGCGAAATCATGGTTGATGGCAAACAGATGCCCTGGCTTCTCGCTGTAGGTCTGGTCGCCTTCGAAATCATGAATCGCGGTGCGCACCGTCTGCCCGGTGGTTTTGTCCGGGCACACCGCGTGCACTGTATGGCCGATCATCTGCAGGGCCTGAAAAGGCACCATCACTTCATAATCTTCGACGTAATCGCCGACCAGCATGAGGATTTTCTTCGCGGCCATGGCATGGGCTCCTTTGGGATGCGTGGGGGGAACGCATTAAAGGTAGTCCGCTGTAACAGAACAGGGAGAAACTCTGTCCACTGGCTGACGGGCTGCACAGCGGCGTGTCGGTCGCCCCCTGTGGGAGCGAGCTTGCTCGCGATTCAGGCGATAAGGTGTTTCAGGCATACCGCGTCATCGTTCAATCGCGAGCAAGCTCGCTCCCACAGGATTTCGAGCAGCGGTTTCAAGCGAGGTAGCCGTCAGCCCGCAGCAGCGTTTCCAGGCAATGTTCGGTGATGTGGTAAAACGCCTTGAGCTCTTCGATCCTGGCAAGAAGTTCGGCAGGATCCACCGGCTCGGCGCGCTTGACCGCCAGGATCATCTTGTTCTTGTTGGTGTGGTCCAGGGAGATGAACTCGAACACCTTGGTCTCGTAGCCACAGGCTTCGAGGTACAGCGCCCGCAGGCTATCGGTGACCATTTCCGCCTGTTGGCCAAGGTGCAGGCCATATTGCAGCATCGGCTTGAGCAGCGCCGGGCTCTGGATCTGCAAGCGGATCTGTTTGTGACAGCACGGCGAACACATGATGATCGAGGCACCCGAACGGATGCCCATGTGGATCGCGTAGTCGGTGGCGATGTCGCAGGCATGCAGGGCGATCATCACGTCCACTTCACGCGGCGCCACGCTGCGCACGTCCCCGTGCTGGAACTCCAGGCCCGGGTGCTCAAGCCGCGCGGCGGCTTCATTGCACAACTTGACCATGTCCTCGCGCAATTCGACGCCTGTCACCAGCCCCTCGGCCTGCAAGGTGTTGCGCAAGTAATCATGGATGGCGAACGTCAGGTAGCCCTTGCCCGAGCCGAAATCCGCGACCCGCACCGGTTTGTCCAGCGCCAGCGGCGAAGACGTCAACGCGTGGCTGAAGACTTCGATGAACTTGTTGATCTGCTTCCACTTGCGCGACATCGCCGGAATCAGCTCGTGCTTGTGGTTAGTCACGCCCAGGTCGGCGAGGAACGGCCGGCTCAGATCGAGGAAGCGGTTTTTCTCACGGTTGTGCCCCGCGGACGGCACTTCCCGCAGCTGCTGGGGCTTGCTCTTGAACAACGAGCTCTTGCCCTTCTTGCTGTACTCCAGCTGCGCCTCGTCAGTGATTGCCAGCAGATGTGCATTCTTGAACGAGGCCGGCAACAGCGCGGCGACCGTCTCAACGCCTTCGACCAGCGGGAAATTCTTGGTGATGTCGCGCGTCTTGTAGCGGTAGACGAAGGACAGGCACGGCTGATCCTTGACCGTCAGTTGCTTGATGATCAGCCGCTGCAGATCGGCTTCGTCACCGACGTATTTGGCCAGCACCAGCTTGATGAAGGCGTTCTGCCCAAGGCTGGCCTGCAACAGCTCGATGAACTGGGCGTGGTGATCCGGCGCGGGACGGGCGGAAGTTGCAGTGACGGACATGGAAAAGCGGCCTCGGGGCGGGCGGATCGGGAATGGCGGGTATTTTAGGGGGGATGGGAGGCCAGGGCACGGGGAATTTCCCCAACGGTGCAAAAGTGATAGTCCATCTTCATAGGTCAACAGGCTTCTGTGGCGAGGGAGCTTGCTCCCGCTCGGCTGCGAAGCAGTCGCCCGATCTCAGGCCTGACTCAACCCTTCAGACCGATGGGGAGCGCTTCGCGCTCCAGCGGGAGCAAGCTCCCTCGCCACAAAGGCGCTCCCGCCACAACGGTGTCCGGCAGAAAATAGTGTCAGCCGAGCACCACCAACCGATTCGGCAACTCATTGCGCGCATGGGTCACCGGCACATGCGCCTTGAGCAGTTCGCCGCAGGCTTCAATGCACGTCACAAAGCCTTGCAACGTCTGGCCCTGGCGAACCCGCTGGGTAAATGCCGCGACGATCGCCTCCCAATGCTTATTGTCGAGTCGCTTGGAAATGCCCTCGTCCACCAGGATTTCCACATACCGCTCGGCCTCGCAAACGAAAATCAGCATGCCTGTGCCGTCCACCGTATGGTGCAGGTTCTGCTCGAGAAATTGCCGGCGCGCCAGGTTCGACGCTCGCCAGTGACGTACTGAGCGAGGGATCAGGTACGTGGTGATAGCAGGCAGGCGAAACAGCAGGCACAACCCGATGAAACTGCCCCACTGCACCAACAGCAAGCTGTGCGTGGTCAGCCAGCCCGTCAGGTAATGCGCCACGCCGGGCACCACCAAGGCCAGCAGGCTGGCCCAGAGCAGTGGGATGTAGGCGTAGTCGTCGGCGCGGGCAGCGAGCACCGTCACCAGTTCGGCATCGGTGTCGCGCTCGACCCGGGCAATGGCCTCGGCCACCTTGCGTTGTTCGTGTTCAGTCAGTAATGCCATGTCAAAAATGCCTGCTCATTATTATGCTCACCAGCCGCCCGACGAACCGCCGCCACCAAAACTGCCACCGCCACCGCTGAAGCCTCCGCCACCGCCGCCGCCGAAACCGCCACCGCCGCTTCTGGAGCTGCCACCGCCGGAACCGCCACTGCTCGGCAGGATACCAAGCACCTGGCAAACGCCTATCGTCAGGATGAACAGCATCGCCAGGAAGATTATCAGCCCCGCATGCCGGTCGATGAAGTCGCCCTCACCCTGCCCTCCCGCGTCATACGCAGGGGCCGGCTCATCCAGCGGACTGCCGCCCAACACCACGAGCATCGCCGCGACGCCGTCGCTGATGCCCTTGTTGAAATTTCCCGTCTTGAATGCCGGAGTGATGACCTGATTGATGATGACCGAGCTCTGGGCATCGGTCAGCCGATCTTCCAGGCCGTACCCCACTTCGATCCGCAGTTTACGGTCATCGCGGGCGACGATCAGCAGCGCGCCGTTGTTTTTATCCTTCTGCCCGATGCCCCAGTGGCGGCCTAATTGGTAACCGAAGTCTTCGATGCTGGCGCCCTGCAGGTCCGGCAGGGTGACGACAACCACCTGCTCACTGGTCGCCTGTTCATGGGCCTTGAGCTGCGCATCGAGTTGCGTGCGCACCGAGGGCTCCAGCATCTGGGCGGTATCCACCACCCGCCCGGTCAATGCCGGGAACTTCAATTCGGCCTGGGCCGTAACTGCGAACACCCAGAGCAACAGCACCAGGCCAAATTTCAACACTCGCATCAGAACTCCTGTGTGGGAGCGAGCTTGCTCGCGATAGCGGTGGATCAGTTTGCATCAATGCTGGATGTGTGGCCGCCATCGCGAGCAAGCTCGCTCACACAGTTTTTTCAGAACTTCACTTCAGGCGCTTTTTCGGCATTCGGGCTGGTCGCCTCGAAGGTTTCGCGGATCGGCAAGTCGCTGTACATCACGCTGTGCCACAGGCGGCCGGGGAACGTGCGTATTTCGGTGTTGTACTTCTGCACCGCCAGGATGAAGTCGCGACGCGCCACGGCAATGCGGTTCTCGGTGCCTTCGAGTTGCGATTGCAAGGCCAGGAAGTTCTGGTTGGCCTTCAGGTCCGGGTAGCGCTCGGACACCACCATCAAGCGGCTCAACGCCCCGCTCAACTGGTCCTGGGCTTGTTGGAACTGCTTGAGTTTTTCCGGATTGTCCAAGGTATTGGCATCGACCTGGATCGAGGTGGCCTTGGCCCGCGCTTCGATGACTGCGGTCAGGGTTTCCTGCTCATGCCGGGCATAACCCTTGACGGTTTCCACCAGGTTAGGGATGAGGTCGGCGCGGCGTTGGTATTGGTTCTGCACCTGGCCCCAGGCCGCCTTGGCCTGCTCGTCCAGCGTCGGGATGTTATTGATGCCGCAACCGGCCAACAGCGTGGTGAACAGCATCAGGGCCAGCATTTGCAGGCCGCGAAGGTGGTTCAGTCGTGGATTCATCGGATCGAGCGCTCCCTTGCATTGCATTAAAAAAACACCGCCACCTATCTTACCGGCGTCTGGGGCATAATCGCCGCCGCACTGGATTGAATCGGGTCGATGGGCTAAAAGATGCCCGGTGCGAAACTTAGTTCATCCCCATGGGTTCGAAAGTGTGCTGCATTTATCCGGATACACCCGAACAACAATAGCCGCTCCTCACATTCAGGCTGACCGGCGTGTCCTGTTCACCGCCCTTTAGGCTTGCGAGAAAACCATTCATGAAGAAGCTGTGTCTGCTGGGCCTGTTTGTCACCCTGGCCACTCAACCTGTATTAGCCGACAACCTGCCAGCCCCCATAGAGAACAAGGACGCTTTCATCAGCAACCTGATGAAGCAAATGACCCTCGAGGAAAAGATCGGCCAACTGCGCCTGATCAGCATCGGCCCGGAAATGCCCCGGGAGATGATTCGCAAGGAAATCGCCGCGGGCAACATCGGTGGTACGTTCAACTCCATTACCCGCGACGAAAACCGTCCGATGCAGGACGCGGCCATGCGCAGCCGGTTGAAGATCCCGATGTTCTTCGCCTATGACGTGATCCATGGCCACCGGACCATTTTCCCGATTCCCCTGGCCCTGGCTTCGAGCTGGGACATGGACGCCATCTACCGCTCCGGCCGTATCGCGGCCAAGGAAGCGGCGGCCGACAGCCTGGACATCACCTTTGCGCCGATGGTCGATATCTCCCGCGACCCGCGCTGGGGCCGCACCTCCGAAGGTTTCGGCGAGGACACTTACCTGGTGTCGCGCATTGCCGGGGTGATGGTCAAGGCATTCCAGGGCAGCGGCGCCAACGCCGCCGACAGCATCATGGCCAGCGTCAAGCACTTCGCCCTGTATGGCGCGGTGGAAGGCGGCCGGGACTACAACACCGTGGACATGAGCCCCGTGAAAATGTACCAGGACTACCTGCCGCCCTACCGCGCCGCTATCGACGCCGGTGCAGGCGGGGTGATGGTCGCGCTGAACTCCATCAACGGCGTGCCGGCCACCGCCAACACCTGGCTGATGCACGACTTGTTGCGCAAGGAATGGGGCTTCAAGGGCCTGGCCGTCAGCGACCACGGGGCGATTTTCGAGTTGATCAAGCATGGCGTCGCCCGGGACGGTCGCGAAGCGGCCAAACTGGCGATCAAGGCCGGCATCGACATGAGCATGAACGACTCGCTCTATGGCAAAGAGCTGCCAGGGCTGCTCAAGGCTGGCGAAATCGAGCAGAGCGACCTTGATAACGCGGTGCGTGAAGTGCTGGCCGCCAAGTACGACATGGGCCTGTTCAAGGACCCGTACCTGCGCATCGGCAAGGCCGAGGATGACCCGGCCGACGTCTATGCCGACAGCCGCATGCATCGCGCCGATGCCCGTGACGTGGCGCGCCGCAGCCTGGTCCTGCTGGAAAACCGCAACCAGACCCTGCCCTTGAAGAAGACCGCGAAGATCGCCTTGGTCGGTCCGCTGGCCAAGGCGCCGATCGACATGATGGGCAGTTGGGCCGCCGCCGGTCGCCCGGCCATGTCGGTCACCGTGTACGACGGCATGGCCCGTGCGCTGGGCGGCGAGTCGAAGCTGATCTACGCCCGTGGCGCCAATATCACCGGCGACAAGAAGGTGCTCGACTACCTCAACTTCCTCAATTTCGACGCACCGGAAGTGGTGGATGACCCGCGCCCGGCCCAGCTGCTGATCGATGAAGCGGTGAAAGCAGCCAAGGAAGCCGACGTGGTCGTGGCCGCCGTGGGCGAGTCCCGTGGCATGTCCCACGAGTCCTCGAGCCGCACCGAGTTGAACATCCCGGCCAGCCAGCGCGAGCTGATCAAAGCCCTGAAAGCCACCGGCAAACCCTTGGTGCTGGTGCTGATGAACGGCCGTCCGCTGTCGCTGCTGGAAGAACAACAGCAAGCCGATGCGATCCTGGAAACCTGGTTCAGCGGCACCGAAGGCGGCAACGCCATTGCTGACGTGCTGTTCGGCGACTACAACCCGTCGGGCAAGCTGCCGATCACCTTCCCACGCTCGGTCGGGCAGATTCCTACCTACTACAATCACCTGAGCATCGGCCGGCCGTTCACGCCGGGCAAGCCGGGCAACTACACCTCGCAATACTTCGACGACACCACCGGCCCGCTCTACCCGTTCGGCTATGGCTTGAGCTACACGACGTTCAACCTGTCGGACATGGCCTTGTCGTCCACCACGCTGAACAAGACCGGCAAGCTCGACGCCAGCATCACCCTGGAAAACACCGGCGAGCGTGACGGTGAAACCGTGGTGCAGCTGTACATCCAGGACGTGACCGGCTCGATCATCCGTCCGGTGAAAGAGCTGAAGAACTTCCGCAAGGTGATGCTCAAGGCCGGCGAGAAGAAAGTCATCCACTTCACCATCACCGAAGACGACCTGAAGTTCTTCAACGCCCAGCTCAAGTACGCCGCTGAACCGGGCAAGTTCAACGTGCAGATCGGCCTGGATTCCCAGGACGTGAAGCAGCAGAGTTTCGAGTTGCTCTGAAAATCCCCCTGTGGGAGCGAGCCTGCTCGCGAAGGCGATCCTTCAGTCACTGCATCATTGACTGTCGGACCGCTTTCGCGAGCAGGCTCGCTCCCACAGTTGTATCTGTGGTGTCTGGACTAACCCCGTCGATCCAGCAGATTCACCACCAGCCGGTCCACCCATCCCCACAACCGTTGCTTGACGCGCTTCCACAGCGGCCGACGCTGCCAGGCGTCGAGACTCACTTGCAGGCTTTGGTCGAAATCGCGCTCAAAACTGGCCGCCACGGCCTTGCTCAGTCCTGAGTCCAGTGCTTCCAGATTGGCCTCCAGGTTGAAGCGCAGGTTCCAGTGATCGAAATTGCACGAGCCGATGCTGACCCAATCGTCCACCAGCACCATTTTCAAATGCAGGAAACATGGCTGGTATTCATAGATCTTCACACCGGCCTTGAGCAGGCGCGGGTAATAACGGTGGCCGGCGTAGCGCACGGAGGGGTGATCGGTGCGCGGGCCGGTCAGCAGCAGACGCACATCGACGCCCCGAGCGGCGGCCTTGCGCAAGGAGCGACGCACGTTCCAGGTCGGCAGGAAATACGGCGTGGCCATCCAGATACGTTTCTGGCCGCTGTTTAACGCCCGGGACAGTGATTGCAGGATGTCGCGGTGCTGGCGGGCGTCGGCATAGGCCACCCGGCCCATACCCTCGCCCACCGGCGGAACACGGGGCAAGCGCGGCAAGCCGAAATTGGAAGCCGGTTTCCAGGCCCGACGATGGCGGTTGGCGAGCCACTGGCGGTCGAACAGAAGCTGCCAGTCGAGCACCAGCGGGCCGACGATTTCCACCATCACCTCGTGCCAGTCGCTTTGGTCTTCCAAAGGGTTCCAGAATTCGTCGGTGACCCCGGTGCCGCCGACCACCGCCAGGCGCTGATCGACCAGCAGCAGCTTGCGATGGTCGCGGTAAAGATTGCGCACCCAGCGACGCCAGCTCAGGCGATTGTAGAACCGCAGCTCCACACCTGCCTCGACCAGGCGATTGCGCAGGCCCAGGGTAAACGCCAGGCTGCCGTAGTCGTCGAACAGGCAGCGCACGCGAACACCCCGCTCGGCGGCCTGGACAAGCGCCTGGACCATCGCCTCGGCGCAAGCGCCCGCCTCCACCAGATACAGCTCCAGTTCCACCTGCTCCTGGGCGCGGGCGATTTCCACCAGCATGCGCGGAAAGAACTGCGGACCGTCGATCAGCAACTCGAAGCGATTGCCTTCGCGCCAAGGGAATACCGGACCGCTCATGTCAGCGCGCCGTGAAGATCAGCACCGCATTCACCGGCACCGACAGGCTGATAGTCGACAATCCGGCCAGTGCGCGCAGCTTTTCCAGGCCCGGCGCCAGGCCGAAATCCGCCGCGTTGAGCACCACCGGCTCCAGGGTCACGACCTGGAAGCGTCGCTCATCCAGGCGCGTCGCCAGCAGTTGCACGTTGTATTCGTGCTGCTTGCCATGCAGGTCCACCGTTACCGGCAGGCGCAGCTCCAACTGTGCGCCGTTGGCCAGGTCCTGGATCGGCATCAAGTCAAGCTGCGCGGTGATGGTGGCTTCGGCAAACTGCTTGATCTCGAACAGCTCGGCGCGCATGCGTTCGTCCCGCAGCGGGACGCCGCTGTTAATGGACTCCAGCTCGACCTCCAGCCGCGCCAGGCCCTTGGGCTGGACCTGGCCATGAAGCACCAGAAAGCGCTGGACCTCGGACACATTGCCGTTTTTGCTGCTGATAAACGAAAGCCGCGACGATTCGCCGTCCAGGTACCAATCGGCCTGGGCCGGCAATGCGGCGCAGGCCAGCAGCAACGTGACGACAGCGTGGGGGAGAAACCGCTTGAACATACAGACTCGGAGGGCAGAGAAACCTGTGGCGAACCTTAACCGGGACGAGGGCGATTGCAAACTGTCGGTTTCGACAACTGCCTTGGCTCGCCACAAAGGCAATCCTTGAATCAGCATTCAGGGCTCCAACCGGCACCCCTGCCGCTCGCCGATCCAGCGCGCACTGTGGCTACGCCCCAACCCGCTGACGGTGACGCGTCTGGCTTCAACGGTCTCGAAAAAATCGCTGATGGGTACCGACTGCTTCACGTAGCCCCGGCAATACTCGGCTGGCTGCCGCATCACATAGCGGCACGAGCAATACTCCTTGGCGGTGTACGCGCTGATAATGCCGGGAAAGGCCTGCAGGGCTACCCGTTCCAGCCAGACCCAACCGAACAGGGCAATGAGCAGCACCGACGCCAGGCTGAGCAACACGTTGCGTCTCATGGTCGCACCGCCCCGGCGAAGGCCGCCATGGCGCGCTTGAGCAATTCGTTGTGGCGGTAGCTGCCGTCGCGGTCATCGCCGTAGCGCACGATCACTAGCCTGGCGCTGGGAATGATATACAGCGCCTGGCCCCAGTGACCGAGCGCGGCAAACGTATCCGGCGGTGCGTCAGGCCATGGGCGGAGGGTGGCGTCGGCACCGCGATTGAGCCACCAATGCCCGCCAGGCACGGCTTCGTCCTGGCCCGCCTGGAAACCGGCGAAAGGCTCGCGATTGAATGCTATCCAGTCTTTCGGCACCAGTTGCCGGTCGCCCCAGCGGCCATCGCGCTGCATCAACAAGCCGACACGCGCCAGGTCCTGCGCCGTCAGGTAGGCATAGGACGACCCGACAAACGTGCCGCTGGCGTCGGTTTCCCAGGTCGCGTGGCGGATGACCAGCGGTTCGAACAGGGCCGTCCAGGGGTAGTCGGCATAGCGTGCCGGGCCGACGATGGTTTTCAGCGCCGCCGCCAGCAGGTTGCTGTCGCCACTGGAGTAACGGAACACTTGCCCGGGCGGGCCGAAGCTTGCGTGCGCGGCAGTGAACGCCGCCATGTCGTGGCGCCCCCGCGTGTAGAGCATCGCCACGACTGAGGAATTGAGTGGCGCGTATTCGTAGTCTTCCTGCCAGTCCAGGCCGGAAGTCCAATGAAACAGATCGGCCAGGGTCATGTCCGGGTGTCGCTGCAGCGGCGGGTAGTACTTGGCAGCAAGATCATCCAGGGCAAACAGCCTTTCGCCGTAGGCCACGCCGAAGATTGTCGCCAGCAGGCTTTTACTGATGGACCAGGTCAGGTGCGGAGTCTGGGCGGTCGTGGGTCCGGCGTAGCGTTCATAGACCAGTCGGCCGTCCTGGATGATCAGGAGCGCGTCGGTGCGGATGCCCTCGCGGGTGCTGTCATCCCTTTGGGTAAAGGCGTATTGCTCCAGCGCTTCGAGGGCCGGCCCAGTGGGCGTCGGGCCGGTTGGCCATTGTTCTGACGGCCACTCTTCAGCGCGGGCTGTGAGGGTCAACAGCAACAGCGGGAGCAACAGCCAGCGTCTGGACATGCGTGGGGCTCGCAGGATTTAACCTGCAGAGCCTAGCCGGGCTTGATGACAGTTTGAGTTGATGGGGTCTGGGAGGACGCCATCGCGAGCAAGCTCGCTCCCACATGGGTCTCATGTGCGACACAGCCCTATGTGGGAGCGAGCTTGCTCGCGAAGAGGCCCGTCAAGCCAATAAAGATTCCAACGCCTTGGCCAACCGCTTGGCCCGCGCGCCCGCCGCGATGTCCATGACTCCTTTGTCGCGCCCCCACATTTCTCGCCACGACGCCGGCCCAGCAGCCAGTGCCTCATTCAATTCGGCATCAAGCCCCTTGAACTGCGCGAACAGCCCACCCAGCAGCACATGCCCGGCCGCACTGGACGGGTTTTGCCGACTCACCTCCGCGCACCCCGCCAGCAACGCCAACAGACGCAGTTGCAAGGCCTGCGGCCAATCGCACTCCTGGCCCACACCATAGAGCCAGGCAGCCATTGCACTGAGCACATAAAGGTCTTCCAGGGTACGGAACGGTTTGACGTAGGCATCCCAGCCGTCACCTGGCAGCACTTCGCACAACGCGCCATCGAGCAATACCCGAGCATGGCCGATGTCCGGCATCAAGGGGATGGCGGGGAGTTTTTCCAGGTTCACTCCAGGTTCTCCGCCATAGACCACCACCAGCTTCAGCCGCGGTGCTTCGCCGGCCGCTTCGCTTCGGGCCGCGATCAGCAGCCATTCGGCGGCATCGCCCGCGGTGACGAAATCCTTGCGTCCATTCACCCGCAAGTCGCTGAGACGGGTCTGCATATCCGCCGGGCGCAGGCTGCGCTGCTCGGTGGCGCACAAGGCGCCGAGGCTCTGCGGCGCGCTTGGCCAGAGCGCCCGCAGGGCCGCCTGGTAGCCCACCAGGAACGCCAGCCCCGGCGTGGCCATCAACCTTGCGCCGGCCACGGCCAGCTCGAATGGCGTGACCGGCCCCAGCCGTTGCAACAAGCTCGCGTGACCTTCCGCCAGATCCATGAAGGCAGGCAACCGCTCGCCGCGTTCGATCAGGGTTTGCCAAGGCATGGGGGTTCCTCGTGGGCTGTCATATAAGCATCACCAAAGCTTCATGGCGATGACACCGGGGCTACATAGCCTGACTTTGCACAACATGGCTGCATAAAGAAAGTCGATTGGCTCACCCCAAGACGGGTGTAAAGCCCGCACGGAGATTCGCTATGACTCAGATCGCCCGCATCAGCGACACCGGCAATGAACGCCGCCTGCAAGCCGAACGCCTGATTGGCGCCAAGGCCTTGCAAGAAGCACAGGCCCTGCGCTTCAACGTCTTCAGCGGCGAATTCAACGCCAAGCTCAAGGGCGCGGAACTGGGTCTGGACATGGATGACTATGATGTTCACTGCGCCCACATCGGCGTACGCGACCTGAACACCGGCCGCCTCGTGGCGACCACCCGCTTGCTCGACCACCAGGCCGCCAGCAGTCTGGGCCGGTTCTACAGCGAAGAAGAATTCAGCCTGCACGGGCTGGTCCATCTCCAGGGTCCGATCCTGGAAATCGGCCGCACCTGCGTCGACCCGGCCTACCGCAACGGCGGTACCATCGCGGTGCTCTGGGGCGAACTGGCCGAAGTCCTCAATGAAGGCGGCTACAGCTACCTGATGGGTTGCGCGAGCATTCCGATGCAAGACGGCGGCATCCAGGCCCAGGCAATCATGCAACGCCTGCGCGAACGCTACCTGTGCACCGAACACCTGCAAGCCGTGCCGAAAAAACCCTTGCCGGCACTCGACGTTCCGTCCAACGTCATCGCCGAGATGCCACCGCTGCTCAAGGCGTACATGCGCCTGGGCGCGAAGATTTGCGGCGAGCCGTGCTGGGACGAGGATTTCCAGGTCGCCGACGTGTTCATCCTGCTCAAGCGCGACGAACTCTGCCCGCGTTATGCCCGTCACTTCAAGGCGGCGGTGTGATGAGCCGGCTGCGGGTGTACGCGCGAATCGCGCGCGTGTTGCTGGTCGTCGCGCTGGGCCTGGCCATGGCCAGTGTGTTCGGGCTGCTGGAACGCCTGGGGCTGGCCCATTCGATGGTGCGCCGCCAGCGCTGGTCGCGGTTTTTCATGGCGCGACTGAGCAATGCCCTGCCCTTTCGCGTCACCGTTCATGGACACCTGCCAAAACAGCCGATGCTGTGGGTCAGCAACCATGTGTCCTGGACCGACATTCCGCTGCTGGGCATGCTCACGCCGCTGTCGTTCCTGTCCAAGGCCGAAGTGCGCACCTGGCCGGTGGCTGGATGGCTGGCGGCCAAGGCCGGCAGCCTGTTCATCCGGCGCGGCTCGGGCGACAGCCAGTTGATTCGCAAACAGATGAGCCGCCATCTGGAGCAAGCGCATCCGCTGCTCATGTTCCCTGAGGGCACGACCACCGACGGACGTTCGCTGCGCACGTTCCATGGTCGCCTGCTGTCGGCGGCCATCGATGCCGACGTGGCCTTGCAACCGGTGGCGATCCGTTACCTGCGTAACGGCGAACCCGACTTGTTGGCTCCCTTCATTGGCGATGATGACCTGCTGTCACATTTGATGCGCCTGTTTGCCAATGACCTGGGCGACGTGGAAATCCACTTGCTGGAGCCCATCGCCTGCCACGGCCAGGAACGCGCGGCCCTGGCGTTCCAGGCGCAACAGGCGGTGCACAAGGCGCTGTTCGGAACGATTCCAGAGAAACAGCAAGCGCCGGTACGGCCTGCGGCGATTGCGGCTTGATCCGAATCCGCATGAGGTCCCTGTGGGAGCGAGCTTGCTCGCGATAGCGATTTAACATTCAGCAGATGTGCTGGCTGATACACCGCTATCGCGAGCAAGCTCGCTCCCACATTTTAGTCCTGCGGTGTGATCTGATTCTGCGCAAAATCCTGCAACTGCGGATAGAACAACCGAAAATCCTCGCTCAACGGCTCATACAGCCTGACCAACTCCGCCATCGCCCCGGCCAGTTCCTCGGGCCGCGACAGGCGCCGGGAAATACCGCGCAGCACCTGCCCGAGCACGTCGAATTCCTTATAGGAACCCAACCAGTCATCCGCCGCCATGAACGGCGCGATCTGCGCCAGGCGCCCGGGCAGTTGCGCTTCGGCGGCGAGCACCTGGTAGACCCGGGAAGTGAAATCCAGCAGCGGCCCTTCGCCGTACTGCGCCCAGTCGCGGGCCAGGCAATGGTCGAAAAACACATCCAGCACGATCCCGGCATAACGCCGGCGGACCGTGGAGAAGCGCGACAAGGCGACATCCACCAACGGATGGCGATCGGTGTACATGTCGATGCGTCGATGCAGGGCGATCGCCGCTTCGATCTGCGGAGTGAATTGCCCCTGCAGCGGCCCTTTGACGAAATCGCCGTAGAGGCTGCCGAGCAGTTGTTCCCGGCCAGGGCCGCCGAGGTGCAGGTGTGCGAGATAGTTCATGGCGGGCAGCTTACCATCGCCACGCCTATATCGTTATAACCCGATATAGCGATTTGTTGGTCCCTCAGATCAAATACATATTGGTATATCGCGAAGCAACGATTTAAGGTTCGCCTCATCGCGATATAGCGTTATACATAAGAGCTGCCCCAATGACCCTCGACCTCGACGAAATAATAAAAGCCCTGGCGCACCCAGTACGGCGAGACATCCTCAACTGGCTCAAGGACCCCAAGGTCCAGTTCCCCGAACAGTTGCACAACCATGAATTCGGTATTTGCGCCGGCCAGATCGATCAGCGCTGCGGCCTTTCGCAGTCCACGGTATCGGCGCATCTGGCGGTTTTGCAGCGGGCGGGGTTGATCACCAGCCAGAAGGTCGGTCAATGGCACTTCTTCAAACGCAACGAGGACGTGATCCAGCAATTCCTCAAGCAAATGAGCCAAGAGCTCTGACCTGACAAGGATTCGAAATGCCCCTTTCACTCTTGATCCTGGCGCTTAGCGCCTTCGCCATCGGCACGACGGAATTCGTCATCATGGGCCTGTTGCCCGATGTGGCGGCGGACCTCGGCGTATCGATTCCCGGCGCCGGCTGGCTGGTGACCGGCTATGCGCTGGGCGTGGCCATCGGTGCGCCGTTCATGGCAATGGCCACCGCGCGGCTGCCACGCAAGGCTGCGCTGGTGGCGCTGATGGGGATCTTCATAGTCGGCAACCTGCTCTGCGCCGTCGCCAGCGACTACAACGTACTGATGTTCGCCCGGGTCGTCACTGCCCTGTGTCACGGTGCGTTCTTCGGCATCGGCTCGGTGGTGGCGGCCGGCCTGGTGGCGCCGAACAAGCGCGCTTCGGCCGTGGCCCTGATGTTCACCGGCCTGACCCTGGCCAACGTGCTCGGCGTACCGCTGGGCACCGCACTGGGCCAACAGGCCGGCTGGCGCTCGACCTTCTGGGCCGTGACGGTCATCGGTGTGATCGCCCTGATCGGTCTGATCCGCTTCCTGCCGGCCAAGCGCGACGAGGAAAAACTCGACATGCGTGCCGAGCTGGTGGCGCTCAAGGGCGCAGGCCTGTGGCTATCGCTGAGCATGACCGCGTTGTTCTCCGCCTCGGTGTTCACGCTGTTCACCTACGTCGCCCCTCTGCTCGGCGAAGTCACCGGCGTTTCGCCCCGTGGCGTGACCTGGACCCTGGTCCTGATCGGCCTCGGCCTGACGCTTGGCAACATCATCGGCGGCAAGCTGGCGGACAAGAGCCTGGCGAACACGCTGATGGGCGTCTTTTTGACCATGGCGCTGGTGTCCACGGTATTGAGCTGGACCAGCGTGGCGCTGATCCCGACTGAAATCACCCTGTTCCTCTGGGCCACCGCCTGCTTTGCCGCCGTGCCGGCCCTGCAAGTCAACGTGGTGACCTTCGGCAAAGCCGCGCCAAACCTGGTGTCCACCCTGAACATCGGTGCCTTCAACATTGGCAATGCCTTGGGTGCCTGGGTCGGCGGCAGTGTCATCGACCATGGCCTGGGCCTGACAGCCGTGCCCCTGGCCGCCGGCGCGCTGGCCATGCTGGCGCTGCTGGTAACCCTGATCACTTTTCGCCAGGGCGGCAATGCCGACCTGGCCCCTGCCACTCACTGACTTTTAACCCTTCACTTGCGAGGTTGCATTTCATGGCGACAATTTTCGACCCCATCAAACTCGGCGACATCGAGCTGAAAAACCGCATCATCATGGCCCCGCTCACCCGCTGCCGCGCTGACGCAGGCCGAGTACCCAACGCGCTGATGGCCGAGTATTACGTGCAACGCGCCTCCGCCGGGCTGATCCTCAGCGAAGCCACTTCGGTGACGCCGATGGGCGTGGGCTACCCCGATACCCCAGGCATCTGGTCCAACGACCAGGTACGCGGCTGGGCCAACGTGACCAAAGCCATCCACGGCGCCGGCGGCAAGATTTTCCTGCAGCTCTGGCACGTCGGCCGGATTTCCCACCCGTCCTACCTGGACGGCGAGCTTCCGGTGGCTCCGAGCGCCATCCAGCCCAAGGGGCATGTGAGCCTGGTACGTCCGCTGGCCGACTACCCGACGCCGCGCGCATTGGAAACCGCGGAAATCGCCGACATCGTCGATGCCTACCGTGTGGGTGCCGAAAACGCCAAGGCCGCCGGGTTTGATGGCGTGGAAATTCATGGCGCCAACGGCTACCTGCTCGACCAGTTCCTGCAAAGCAGCACCAACCAGCGCACCGACAACTACGGCGGCTCCCTGGAAAACCGTGCGCGCCTGTTGCTGGAAGTGACTGACGCGGCGATCGAAGTCTGGGGCCCCGGCCGCGTGGGCGTGCACCTGGCACCGCGCGCCGATTCCCATGACATGGGCGACGAAAACCGCCTGGAAACCTTCAGCTATGTGGCCCGCGAACTGGGCAAGCGTGGCATCGCCTTCATCTGCTCGCGCGAGAAAGAAGGCGCGGACAGCATCGGCCCACAACTGAAGCAAGCGTTCGGCGGCCCTTACATCGCCAACGAGCGTTTCACCAAAGAAAGTGCCAATGCCTGGCTGGCGGAAGGCAAGGCTGACGCCGTGGCGTTCGGCGTGCCGTTCATTGCCAACCCGGACCTGCCGGCACGCTTGAAAGCCGATGCACCGCTGAACGAACCTCACCCGGAAACCTTCTATGGCAAGGGACCGGTGGGTTATATCGATTATCCCGTGCTGTAAACCGGCGCCGTGTAAGCAAAAGCCCCGACTCGAAAGAGCCGGGGCTTTTTTGTTTGCAAGCGGCGGATGTTAACGATCTGTAATCCGATCCCAACAAATTTCCTACAAATTAGCCGTTTTTGGACCTGTCATCGCGGCAACCATGCGTATATAAAAGCAGCCTTGATTCATACGACACCGCCCGGGAGACGGCGGCAACGTCCTACGCCATTGACATAACCGGTCGCAATTGCACACTTTGTTTCATTTGCGCAGGTTAGGGCTCAGGCGCAGCATGTCCAACCCGATATCCACCCAGCGCTCCGCCTCACCGGCCAGGGCGAAGCTGTCCGGCGCCAGCAGCCACTGATACAGGATCCCGTCGATATAGGCATGGATAGCCACCGCAGCCCTCTCGGGATCCAGGTCATCCGGCATCTGCCCACGCTTCATTGCATTGCGCAGGGACAGCGCGATGCGCACGTTACAGTCAAGGCTGACCTCGCGCCGCTGCTGGCGCAAGTCGCACATTTCATCGGTGAATTCGCACTTATGGAACAGAATCTCATTAATGCGGCGGGTTTTCGGGTCCAGGGCCACTTGTTGGAACAACCTCACCAGCAGCTTGCGCACGCACCCCAGCGGGTCGAGTTCCTCCTCGCTTTCGCTGGCGCGGGCCAGCTCATCGAGCGGCTCATGCAAGGTATCGAGCATGGCCTGGAGCAAATCCGCCTTGTTGCTGAAATGCCAGTAGATCGCACCACGCGTCACACCGGCCAGCGTCGCGATGTCGGCCAGCGTGGTTCGCGCCACGCCGCGCTCGAAGAAGGCCTTTTCGGCCGCTTCAAGGATCTGGCTGCGAGTCTCCAGGGCTTCTTCTTTGGTACGACGTACCATGGCAGTAAACACCTCAATCAGGATGCGTAAGCAATGCGTAAGGATCGGTTGGATAACCTATGAAGCAGTGCCTGTCGGAATGCGTCCCCGGACTGCATCGGCCTTTGTCAGGCTTTTGTAAATACGGATGGTACGCAATTTGGCTGTTTACAAACAACCATGTACGTAAGTATATTTCTTAGCAACCTATTAATTGAATAATGCTGATTTTTTAACCTTCCACTTTTCGAGTGCGCCTGTTGCGCGCCTGGACCCGAGGATTTCCATGCAATTCAAGCCAGCTGTTACCGCTCTGGTCACTGCCATCGCCCTGGCATCGCTGCTCAGCGGATGCAACAAGGAAGAGGCTGCCCCTGCCCCTCCCCCTCCTCAGGTCGGCGTCGTAACCCTCAAGACTCAGCCTTTTACCCTGACCTCCGAATTGCCGGGCCGCACCAGTGCGTTCCGCGTCGCCGAAGTGCGTCCGCAGGTCAACGGCATCATCCTCAAGCGCCTGTTCAAGGAAGGCGCCGACGTCAAGGCCGGCCAGCAGCTGTACCAGATCGACCCGGCCGTCTATGAAGCGAACCTCAAGAGCGCCGAGGCCAACCTGCGATCCACCAAGTCGATTGCCGATCGCTACAAGCAACTGGTCGACGAGCAGGCCGTCAGCCGCCAGGAGTACGACACCGCCGTGGCCAACCGCCTTGAGTCGGAAGCGAACCTGCAGACGGCCCAGATCAACGTGCGTTACACCAAGGTCTACGCGCCGATTTCCGGTCGCATCGGGCGCTCCTCGGTCACCGAGGGTGCGCTGGTGAGCAATGGCCAGACCGACGCCCTGGCGACCATCCAGCAACTCGATCCGATCTACGTCGACGTGACACAGAGTTCCGTCGAGCTGCTGAACCTGCGCCGGGAGCTGGAAAGTGGTCGCTTGCAAAAGGCTGGCGATAATGCCGCCATGGTCAAGCTGACTCTGGAAGATGGCAGCCAGTACCCTCATGAAGGCAAGCTGGAGTTCTCTGAAGTCTCGGTCGATCAGACCACCGGTTCCGTGACCTTGCGCGCCGTGTTCCCCAACCCTGAGCACACGCTGCTGCCGGGCATGTTTGTCCACGCGCAGCTGCAGGCCGGCGTGAACAGCGCCGCAATCCTGGCGCCGCAGCAAGGCGTGACCCGCGACCTCAAGGGCACGCCGACTGCGATGGTCGTGGGCGCGGACAACAAGGTTGAACTGCGTCAGCTCAAGGCCAGCCGTACCGTCGGCAGCCAGTGGCTGATCGAAGACGGCCTCAAGGCCGGTGATCGCCTGATCACCGAAGGGTTGCAGTACGTACGGCCAGGGGTGGAAGTCAAAGCCACCGAAGCCACCAACGTCGACGCAAAGAACCCGGCCCCCGCTCAGGCAGCTGACAAAGCCGCCGGCGGCAAAGGGGAGTAAACCATGTCGAAATTTTTTATCGACCGTCCGATCTTCGCCTGGGTGATTGCCCTGGTGATCATGCTGGTCGGGGCCCTATCGATCCTCAAGTTGCCGATCAACCAGTACCCGAGCATCGCGCCGCCGGCCATTGCGATCCAGGTGACCTACCCGGGTGCATCCGCACAAACCGTGCAGGACACCGTGGTGCAGGTCATCGAGCAACAGCTCAACGGCATCGACAACCTGCGTTATGTGTCGTCGGAAAGTAACTCCGACGGCAGCATGACCATCACCGCAACCTTCGAGCAAGGCACCAACTCCGACACCGCGCAGGTCCAGGTGCAGAACAAGCTGAACCTGGCCACTCCACTGTTGCCGCAGGAAGTGCAGCAACAGGGCATCCGCGTGACCAAGTCGGTGAGAAACTTCCTGATGGTGATCGGCGTGGTCTCGCGCGATGGCAGCATGACTCGTGAGGACCTGTCCAACTACATCGTGTCGAACATGCAGGACCCGATCTCGCGCACCAAGGGCGTCGGCGACTTCCAGGTCTTCGGTGCCCAGTACGCCATGCGGATCTGGCTTGACCCGGCCAAGTTGAACAAATTCAACCTGACCCCGGTGGATGTGAGCAACGCGGTTTCCGCGCAGAACGTCCAGGTCGCGTCCGGCCAGCTCGGCGGCCTGCCTGCCTTGCCCGGCCAGCAATTGAACGCCACCATCATCGGCAAGACCCGCCTGCAGACCGCCGAGCAGTTCAAAGCGATCCTGCTCAAGGTCAACCCGGACGGCTCGCAAGTGCGCGTCGGCGATGTCGCCGATGTGGCCCTCGGCGGCGAAAACTACAGCATCAACGCTCAGTTCAACGGCGCGCCGGCTTCCGGCCTGGCAGTGCGCCTGGCGACGGGCGCCAACGCCCTCGACACGGCCAAGGCCCTGCGCCAGACCGTCGATGATCTCAAGCCATTCTTCCCGCAAGGCCTGGAGGTGGTGTTCCCCTACGACACCACGCCAGTGGTGAGCGAATCGATCAAGGGCGTGATTGAAACCCTGATCGAAGCGGTCGCGCTGGTGTTCCTGGTGATGTTCCTGTTCCTGCAGAACTTCCGCGCCACCATCATCACCACGATGACGGTGCCGGTGGTACTGCTGGGTACTTTCGGGATCCTCGCCGCGTTCGGTTTCAGCATCAACACCCTGACCATGTTCGGCATGGTGTTAGCCATCGGCTTGCTGGTGGACGATGCCATCGTGGTGGTGGAAAACGTCGAACGGGTGATGAGCGAAGAAGGCCTGTCGCCCAAGGAAGCGACCAAGAAATCCATGGGCCAGATCCAGGGCGCCCTGGTGGGTATCGCCCTGGTGCTGTCGGCGGTACTCCTGCCGATGGCGTTCTTCGGCGGTTCCACCGGCGTGATCTACAAACAGTTCTCCATCACCATCGTCTCGGCCATGGCTCTGTCGGTGCTGGTTGCCCTGATCTTCACCCCGGCCCTGTGCGCCACCATGCTCAAGCCAATCCCCAAGGGCGAGCACGGCACGCCGAAACGCGGTTTCTTCGGCTGGTTCAACCGCAACTTCGACCGTGGCGTCCGCAGCTACGAGCGTGGCGTGGGCAACATGCTCAAGCACAAGGCCCCGTACCTGCTGGCCTACGTGATCATTCTGGTCGGCATGGTCTGGCTGTTCACCCGCATCCCCACCGCGTTCCTGCCGGAAGAAGACCAGGGCGTGCTGTTTGCCCAAGTGCAGACACCGGCCGGCTCCAGTGCCGAGCGCACCCAGGTGGTGGTGGACAAGATGCGTGAGTTCCTGCTGCGTCCGAGCAAGGACGGCGGTGAAGGGGATGGCGTGGCCTCGGTGTTTACCGTGACCGGCTTCAACTTCGCCGGTCGTGGCCAGAGCTCCGGCATGGCGTTCATCATGCTCAAGCCGTGGGAAGAGCGAAACGCCGACAACACCGTATTCAAGATCGCCGGCCGCGCCCAGCAGCACTTCTTCACGTTCCGCGACGCGATGGTGTTTGCCTTTGCTCCGCCAGCGGTGATGGAACTGGGTAACGCCACCGGTTTCGACGTGTTCCTGCAGGACCGCGCCGGCATCGGTCACGAAAAACTGATGGAGGCTCGCAACCAGTTCCTGGGCATGGCTTCGCAGAGCAAGGTCCTGACCCAGGTGCGTCCGAACGGTCTCAACGACGAGCCCCAGTACCAGTTGGACATCGATGACGAGAAGGCCAGTGCCCTGGGCATCACCCTTTCGGATATCAACAATACGCTGTCGATTGCCCTCGGCAGTAACTATGTCAATGACTTCATCGACCGTGGTCGGGTGAAACGCGTCTACGTTCAAGGCCGACCGGACGCGCGCATGAGCCCGGAGGACCTGAACAAATGGTACGTGCGCAACAGCGCCGGGACCATGGTGCCGTTCAGCGCCTTCGCCAAGGGCGAGTGGACCTACGGATCGCCGAAACTGGCCCGTTACAACGGCGTGGAAGCGATGGAAGTCCTCGGTGCTCCGGCGCCAGGTTACTCCACGGGTGAAGCGATGGCCGAAGTCGAGGCCATTGCGCAGAAGCTGCCGGCGGGTGTCGGCATCTCCTGGACCGGCCTGTCGTACGAGGAACGCCTGTCGGGTTCCCAGGCGCCGGCTCTGTACGCGCTCTCGCTGCTGATGGTATTCCTCTGCCTGGCGGCGCTGTATGAAAGCTGGTCGATTCCGATCGCGGTCATGCTCGTGGTGCCGCTGGGGATCATCGGTGCCCTGCTGGCCACCAGCCTGCGCGGCCTGTCCAACGATGTGTACTTCCAGGTGGGTCTGTTGACGACCATCGGCCTGGCGGCGAAAAACGCCATCCTGATTGTCGAGTTCGCCAAGGAGCTCCATGAACAGGGCCGGACTCTGGTGGAGGCCGCGATCGAAGCCTGCAGGATGCGTCTGCGGCCGATCATCATGACGTCCCTGGCGTTCGTCCTCGGCGTCGTCCCGCTGGCCATCTCCACCGGCGCCGGCTCGGGCAGCCAGCACGCCATCGGTACCGGCGTGATTGGCGGTATGCTCACCGCGACCATCCTGGCAATCTTCTGGGTGCCATTGTTCTTCGTGACGGTGTCGTCAATCGGTCGGCGTAAAAATATCGACCAGGACCACACTCCTGAAACTTCTAAAGAGGCTGGCCAATGAGCAAGTCGCTACTTTCCCTGACCATCGCCGCCGTCGTGCTCAGCGGATGCTCGCTGATTCCCGACTATCAGCGGCCCGAAGCACCGGTCGCGGCGCAGTACCCGCAAGGGCCGGCCTATGAGCCGGCCAAAGCACCCGGCCAGGCCGCCGCCGAGCAGGGCTGGAAACAGTTCTTCCACGACCCGGCACTGCAACAGCTGATCCAGGTCGCCCTGGAAAACAACCGCGACCTGCGCGTCGCGGCGCTGAACATCGACGCCTACGCCGCGCAGTACCGCATCCAGCGCGCCGACCTGTTCCCGGCGGTCTCGGCCACCGGCTCCGGCAACCGCCAGCGGGTGCCGGCACGGGCCTCGCAAACCGGTGAAGCGGCAATCAGCAGCTCCTACTCGGCGACGCTGGGGATCAGCGCCTACGAACTGGACCTGTTCGGTCGCGTCCGCAGCCTGAGCGAGCAAGCGTTGCAAAGCTACTTCGCCACCGAAGAAGCCCGCCGCAGCACCCAGATCAGCCTGGTGGCCAACGTCGCCAACGCTTACCTGACCTGGCAGGCCGACAAGGAACTGCTCAAGTTGACCCAGGATACCCTCGGCACCTATGAGCAAAGCCTGAAGCTGACCTCGCGCAGCGCCGAAGTCGGCGTGGCCTCGGCCCTGGACTTGAGCCAAGCCCGTACGGCGGTGGAAAACGCCCGCGTGCAACTGGCCCGCTACACCCGCCAGGTGGCCCAGGACGAAAACAGCCTGACCCTGCTGCTGGGCACCGGCCTGCCGACCAACCTGCAGACACAACCGCTGAGCGCCGACCTGCTCAGCGAAGTGCCACCCGGCTTGCCCTCGGACCTGCTGCAACGGCGCCCGGACATCCTCCAGGCCGAACGCAACCTGCTCGCCGCCAACGCCAATATCGGCGCCGCGCGGGCCGCGTTCTTCCCAAGCATCAGCCTGACGGCCAATGCCGGCACCCTCAGCCCGGACCTGTCCGGCCTGTTCAAGGGCGGCTCGGGCACCTGGACCTTCGCTCCGCAGATCAACCTGCCGATCTTTAACGCCGGCAGCCTGCGGGCAAGCCTGGATTACGCGAAGATCCAGAAAGACATCAACGTCGCGCAGTATGAGCAGTCGATCCAGACCGCGTTCCAGGAAGTCTCCGACGGCCTGGCCGCGCGCCAGACCTACAACGAACAGTTGCAGGCACAGACCGACTTCGTCGCCGCCAACCAGGACTACTACCGCCTGGCCGAGCGTCGCTACCGCATCGGCGTCGACAGCAACCTGACTTTCCTCGATGCCCAGCGCCAGTTGTTCAGCGCGCAGCAATCGCTGATCACCGATCGCCTTGCGCAACTGACCAGCGAGGTCAATTTGTACAAGGCCCTGGGCGGCGGCTGGAATGCCGAGACGGGCAAGCGCGAGCCGATCGCGGAGAAAGCGCCGGAGACGAAGCTGTTTTGATTTGATGCGCTGAAAACATGAAGCCCACCGAAAGGTGGGCTTCTTGTTTGCGCCTGATTCCCAGCCCAACACATATTCCAATGTGGGAGCGAGCCTGCTCGCGAAAGCAATGGATCAGCTTGCACTGATATTGAATGCGCCAACGTCTTCGCGAGCAGGCTCGCTCCCACCCGAGTCGTCTGCGCTCGTCAAATCTGCGTACACCGCCACCTTCCTGTGGGAGCGAGCTTGCTCGCGAAAGCGTTGGGTCAGCTTGCAGGGATATTGAGTGTGCCGACGCCGTCGCGAGCAAGCTCGCTCCCACAGGGAATTGCGTTTGTTTTGCCGTTCGATAATCGCCCGAAACCCGCAAATCGCAATTGAACCGATCCCGGGCGGCCCTTCACCATCGCTCGCACAAAACCAATAACAACAGGTTCGACGCCATGCTCCTACGCCCTGCACCGTCCGGCTGATCCTCAGCCACTTTAACCGTCCAGCCCCACCGTACCGCCTGCAACCCAAGGGTTGCGGCAACGACTCGCTTCGTCCACAGAAAAACAAGAGACACGCCCATGAAACCCACACAGCAAGTTTTCCCCAGCCTCATTGCCGTCGCGCTGTCCGGCGTAGCATTGCCGGTGTTGTCAGCGGAATCGGGGTTCGTCGAGGACGCCAAGGCCACGCTGAACCTGCGTAACTTCTATTTCAACCGCAACTTTACCAATGACGCCGCCACCCAAGGCAAAGCCGAGGAATGGACTCAAAGCTTCATCCTCGACGCCAAGTCCGGTTTCACCCAGGGCACGGTCGGTTTCGGCGTGGACGTGCTCGGCCTGTACTCGGTCAAGCTCGACGGCGGTCGCGGCACCGCCGGTACCCAGTTGCTGCCGGTGCACGACGACGGTCGTCCGGCCGATGACTTCGGTCGTTTGGGCGTGGCCCTCAAGGCCAAGGTCTCGAAGACCGAGCTGAAAGTCGGCGAGTGGATGCCGGTGCTGCCGATCCTGCGTTCCGACGACGGTCGCTCCCTGCCGCAAACCTTCCAGGGCGGCCAGGTCACTTCCACTGAGATCAACGGCCTGAGCCTCTATGGCGGTCAGTTCCGTGGCAACAGCCCGCGCAACGACGCGAGCATGGAAGACATGTCGATGAACGGCCGCGGTGCCATCACTTCCGACCGTTTCAACTTCGGCGGCGGCGAATATGCCTTCAACGAAAAACGCACCCAGGTCGGCGTCTGGTACGCGGAACTGTCCGACATCTACCAGCAGCAATATTTCAACCTGACCCACAGCCAACCCATGGGCGACTGGACCCTGGGCGCCAACCTGGGCTACTTCACCGGCAAGGAAGACGGCAGCGCCCTGGCCGGCGACCTGGATAACAAGACCGCGTTCGCCATGCTCTCGGCCAAATACGGTGGCAACACCTTCTACGTCGGCTTGCAGAAAGTCGGCGGCGATGATGCCTGGATGCGCGTCAACGGCACCAGCGGCGGCACCCTGGCGAACGACAGCTACAACTCCAGCTATGACAACGCCAAGGAAAAATCCTGGCAGTTGCGCCACGACTTCAACTTCGCCGCCGTCGGCGTGCCGGGCCTGACCCTGATGAACCGCTATATCAGCGGTGACAACGTGCACACCGCCACCGTCGATGACGGTAAGGAATGGGGCCGCGAGACCGAGCTGGCTTATACCGTGCAGAGCGGTGCGCTGAAGAGTCTCAACGTGAAGTGGCGCAACTCGACGATGCGCAGGGACTTCAATACCAATGAGTTCGATGAGAACCGGTTGATTGTCAGCTATCCGATCAGCTTGTTGTAAAAAGCCAAACATGGACGGCGGCTGTACCACCGCCATCGCGAGCAAGCTCGCTCCCACAGGGGATCAGTGCCGAGCAAAAAACTTGTGCTCACCGAAGATCCAATGTGGGAGCGAGCCTGCTCGCGAAGGCGTGGGCACATCCAACATGAGTGCTGGCTGAACCACCGCCTTCGCGAGCAAGCCCGCTCCCACAGGGATGAAGTCATCCCTCAAGTTCGTGATTCAATGCCCAGGTCATCCCAGACGGATTCAGCCAGGTGGAAGGTGGCATTGGCCGCCGGGATGCCGCAGTAGATGGCGCTCTGCATGATCACTTCCTTGATCTCGCTGCGGCTCACCCCGTTGTTGGCGGCGGCGCGCAGGTGCAGCTTGAGTTCCTCGTTGCGGTTCATGCCGATCAGCATGGCGATGGTGATCAGGCTGCGGGTATGGCGCGGCAGGCCCGGGCGGGTCCAGATGTCGCCCCAGGCGTGGCGGGTGATCATCTCCTGGAATTCGCTGTTGAATTCGGTCAAGGCATTGAGGCTGCGGTCGACGTGGGCATCGCCCAGCACTGCGCGGCGTACTTGCATGCCTTCGTCGTAACGTTGTTTCTCGTCCACTAAAAACTCCTCAGGCGCGGCCAGTATCAAGCAGGAAATCCAGTACCCGCGCGCTGAACGCGGCGCCGGCCTGGACATTGGACAAGTGCGCGGCATGAAACTCGGCGTATTCGGCACCCTCGACCCGCTCTTGGATAAAACGTCCGCCCGCTGGCGGCGTCACGGCATCTTCGGTGCCAGCGATCACCAGCAATGGCACACGGATCAGCGATAGCTGCTCACGAAAATCGGCATCGCGTACTGCGGCGCAGTTGGCTGCATAGCCTTGGGGCGAGGTCGCCGCCAGCATGTCGGTAATTTTTTCCGCCGTCGCCGGATGGGCCTTGGCGAAATCCGGCGTGAACCAGCGGGCAATCGACGCATCACGCAACGCCACCATCGCCGCCTTGCCATCACGCAGCACGGTTTCGATGCGCGGGTTCCACATCGAAGGGTCGCCAATCTTCGCGGCGGTATTGCACACCACCAGTTTGTGCAGGCGCTCGCCGGCGTTGATTCCCAGCCACTGGCCGATCAGGCCACCCATGGACAGGCCGCAGAAATGCACCTTGTCGATGTCCAGCGCATCAAGCATCGCCAGCACGTCGCGGCCCAGCTGTTCGATACTGTAGGGGCCCTCGGTGACCAGCGACCGGCCGTGACCACGGGTGTCGAAACGCAAGACCCGAAAGTGTTCACTGAACGCCGCGACCTGCTCGTCCCACATGTGCAAATCGGTGCCCAGGGAGTTGGAGAGCACCAGCACCGGGGCGGCCTGCGGCCCGTCCAATCGCCGCTCATCAAAACAATAGCTCAGATCGCCCTCGGCGAGTTTGACCAATCCCACAACAATCTCCTTTCAGGCATTCAAGGCAAGGTGTTCGGCCACCGCTCGGGCAACCCAGGCCTGGGCTTGTCCGAGGTAGTGGGCCGGATCGAGCAGATGATCAAGCTCGGTCGCGGATAACTGCGCGGTGACCTGGGGTTCGTCCCCCAGCACCTCGCGCAAATGCCGTTGTTCGGCCACCGCGCGCTTGCAGCATTGCTCCAGCAGATGATGCGCGGTGTCGCGACCCACCCGCTGGGCCAGGACGATGCTGACGGCTTCGGCCAGCACCAGCCCTTGGGTCAGTTCCAGGTTACGGGCCATGCGCGCCGTATCCACTTCCAGCCCTTCGGCCAGCAGTCGCGCCTGTTGCAGCGCGCCGGACACCAGGCAGCAGATGTCCGGCAGGGTTTCCCATTCGGCGTGCCACAGGCCGAGGCTGCGCTCATGTTCCTGGGGCATGGCGCTGAACAGCGTCGACAACAAACCGGGCACCCGCGTCGCAGCGCCGATCAGCACCGCCGCGCCTACCGGGTTGCGCTTATGGGGCATGGTCGACGAACCGCCCTTGCCCGGTGCCGAAGGTTCGAACGCCTCGCCTGCCTCGGTCTGCATCAACAGGCTGACGTCGCGCCCCAGTTTGCCCAGGCTGCCGGCGATCAAGCCCAGCACCGCGCCGAACTCCACCAAGCGATCGCGCTGGGTGTGCCAAGGCTGCTCCGGCAGGTTCAGCTGCAGCTCGGCGGCCAAGGCTTCGGCCACCGGCAGCGCCTGCTTCCCCAGGGCGGCGAGGGTCCCGGAGGCGCCGCCAAATTGCAGTACCAACAGGCGTGGCTTGAGTTCCCGCAAGCGCTGGCGACTGCGCGTGACGGCCCCCAGCCAGCCGGCGATTTTCATCCCCAGGGTGACCGGCGTGGCGTGTTGCAACCAGGTACGCCCGGCCAGCGGCGTGGCGGCGTAACGTTCGGCTTGTCGAGCCAGGGTGACAGCCAGTTGCGCCAGTTCACCTTCGATCAGTCCGAGCGCCTGGCGCAGTTGCAGGACCAAGCCAGTGTCCATCACGTCCTGGCTGGTTGCGCCCAAGTGCACGTAGCGTTCGGCCTCGGCGCTCTCGGCAGCGATGCGCTTGCCCAACGCCTTGACCAGCGGGATCGCAGAATTGCCGGCACTGGCAATCGCTTCGCTCAACGCTGAAAAGTCGTACAGCTGGGCGCGACAGGCATTCCCGATCGGCGCCACCGCCTCCTGGGGGATCAGCCCAACCCGCGCCTCGGCCCGGGCCAGCGCCGCCTCAAAGTCGAGCATCGCCTGCACACGCCCCGCATCACAGAACACTTCGCGCATGTCGCGGGCGGTGAAGTAGGCATCGAACAGCTGATTGCCCGGTCGTTCGCTCATAAACAGTCCTTCGAAAATTGGATGCCTCTATGGCCAGATATCCCCTCGCCACAATGAATCAACCATGCCTTAAAGATCGTGATGTAAATACGCCGGTTGTTTTGGCAGCCGCAGGCTGAACAGGAACGCAACGACCATCATCACCGTGACATACCAATAAAAAGCGTTTTCCACGCCCTGGGCTTTCAGGCTCAAGGCAACGTACTCGGCCGAACCGCCAAAAATCGCGTTCGCCACCGCATAGGCCAACCCTACTCCCAGCGCCCGCACTTCTGGTGGAAACATTTCGGCTTTCACCAGACCGCTGATGGAGGTGTAGAAGCTGACGATCGCCAAGGCGAAAGTGATCAGGACAAACGCCAGGAACGGGTTGCTGGTGCTTTTGAGCGTCAGCAGGATCGGCACGGTGCACAACGCCCCCAGCCCGCCGAACCAGAGCATGGAGTTACGCCGGCCGATCTTGTCTGCGAGCATGCCGAACAGCGGTTGCATGCACATGTAGAGAAACAGCGCACCGGTCATGATGTAACTGGCGGTCTTGGCATGCAGGCCGGCGGTGTTCACCAGGTACTTCTGCATGTAAGTGGTGAAGGTATAGAAAATCAGCGAACCGCCGGCGGTGTAGCCCAGCACGGTGATGAACGCCGCCTTGTGATCGCGAAACAACGCGGCGATGCTGCCAGCGTCTTTGTTTTCGCGCATTTCCTTGCTGGTGGTTTCCTTCAAGGACCGGCGCAGGAACAGGGAAATCAACGCCGCGGCGGCGCCCACCACGAACGGGATTCGCCAACCGTAAGCGCGCAGTTCGTCTTCGCTGAGAAACTGCTGCAGGATCACCACCAGCGACACTGCCAAAAGTTGTCCGCCGATCAGCGTCACGTACTGGAACGAGGCAAAAAAGCCGCGTTGCCCCTTGAGGGCGACTTCGCTCATGTAGGTCGCGGTCGTGCCGTACTCGCCGCCCACCGACAGGCCTTGCAGCAGGCGAGCGAACAGCAGCAGCACCGGCGCCCAGACGCCGATGTCCTTGTAGGTGGGCAGGCAGGCGATGAGCAACGAGCCGAAGCACATCATCATCACCGAGATCATCATTGAATTCTTGCGCCCGTGACGGTCCGCTACCCGGCCGAAAATCCAGCCGCCAATGGGCCGCATCAGGAACCCGGCGGCGAATACCCCCGCCGTGTTGACCAGTTGCACCGTCGGATTGTCCGATGGAAAAAACGCCGGGGCGAAATAAATCGCGCAGAACGCATAGACGTAGAAGTCGAACCATTCGACCAGGTTGCCGGAAGAGGCACCGACGATGGCGAAGATGCGCTTGCTGCGTTCTTCGCCGGTGTAGTGGCTGATTGGGGTGGTCATGGGTTAATCACTCGTTGGGGACTGACGAAGTCTAGACATACTTCGTAACACTCCCGTTCCACAGTCTTGCCTCCCGTGGCGAGGGAGCTTGCTCCCGCTCGGCTGCGTAGCAGTCGCAAAACCAGGCTCCGCGCTGCTTTGATACACCGCGTCGCCTGCCATGGGCTTGCTGCGCAAGCCAGCGGGAGCAAGCTCCCTCGCCACGGGGGTTCACTCAGTAATCGAAGAACACTGTCTCGGCATCCGTGCCCTGGAGAATCACGTTCCACTGGTAAACACCCGATGCATCGGGCCTGGCCACGATGGTGTCGCGACGCCCCTCGGGTACGCAGGCCAGCAACGGGTCAGCTTCGTTGGCGGATTCGTCGGCGAAATAGATGCGCGTCAACAGATGCTTGACCAACCCGCGGGCGAACACCAGTACAACGAGATGCGGCGCCTGGGTCGTACCGCCCAACCCCGGCACGGTGCCCGGCTTGATGGTGGTAAAGCGGAACCGCCCTTCGGCATCCACTGGCACCCGGCCGAAACCGTCGAAATGCGGGTCCAGCGGTTTGTCCTGATCGTCTTCCGGGTGAGCGTATTTACCGGCGGCGTTGGCCTGCCAGACTTCCAGCATGGCGTCGTTGACGAACTGGCCGTTGCCGTCGATCACTTGCCCGGTGATCGCCACGCGCTGGCCGAGCGTCTGGGCGTCGGTCAGGTCTTCGCGGTTCAGCCACGTCAGGCCGATGTGGTAGTAAGGCCCGACGGTGTGGGACGTAGTGGCGTTGAGCGTCATCTTATTTCTCCATCGGCGTGGCTTCGCGGCCGCGCAAGACGATGTCCCAGCGATAACCGAGGGCGTAGTGAGGAATGGTTTTTTCCAGGTCGAAACTGGCGATCAAGCGTTCCTTGGCACGGCTGTCCGGCACGCAGTTGTAGATCGGGTCGTATTCCAGCAACGGATCACCGGGGAAATACATCTGCGTGACCAGGCGCGTCAGGATGCTCGGCCCGAACAATGAAAAATGGATATGCGCAGGACGCCAGGCGTTGTGGTGGTTGCCCCACGGATAGGCGCCGGGCTTGATGGTCTGGAACTGATACCCGCCATCGGCATCGGTCACGGTGCGACCGGTGCCGGTGAAGTTCGGGTCCAGCGGCGCGTCATGGTTGTCACGGTCGTGGTTGTAGCGACCGGCGGCGTTGGCCTGCCAGATCTCGATCAGGATGCCCGGCACCGGCTCGCCGTGCTCATCGAGCACGCGCCCGTGAATGATGATCCGTTCACCGAGCGGCTCACCGGCATGCTGGGCGGTCAGGTCATGGTCCTTCTCCTGAAGACGATCAGCACCTACGGTCGGCCCGGTGATTTCCGACAATGAATGGGGCAGGTACACCAACGGCTTGGACGGCGAGCGCAGGTTGGTGGACTGGTACGGCGGGTGCAGATACTCCGGCTGAGTGCCCGCTTGAGGGCGACGGTAACCAGGCTTGTCAGTCATGCAGCATTCCTCGGTTTCTTATTGGTAGGACGACCCGTCAGACGCGTTCGATAGCCAGTGCCAGACCTTGGCCGACGCCGACGCACATGGTCGCCAGGCCTTTCTTGCCGCCGGTCTTTTCCAGATGATGCAGCGCTGTCATTACCAGCCGCGCCCCACTCATGCCCAGTGGATGGCCCAAGGCAATGGCGCCACCGTTCGGATTGACGTGCGGTGCATCGTCCGCCAGCCCGAGATCGCGCAACACCGCCAGGCCCTGGCTGGCAAAGGCTTCGTTAAGCTCGATCACGTCAAAATCGGCGACCGCCAGGCCCAGGCGCTCAGTCAGTTTGCGCACCGCCGGCACCGGGCCGATGCCCATCACCCGTGGCGCGACGCCGGCGCTGGCCATGCCCAGCACTCTGGCTCTGGGGGTCAGGCCGTGTTTCTTCACCGCTTCGGCGGACGCGAGGATCAGCGCAGCCGCCCCGTCATTCACGCCCGAGGCGTTGCCGGCGGTCACGGTCTTGTCGGGGCCGTTGACCGGTTTGAGTCGGCCCAAGGTTTCCAACGTGGTGTCGGCGCGTGGATGCTCGTCCTGCTCGACCACCGTTTCGCCCTTTTTGTGGGCGATGCGAACCGGCACGATTTCTTCGGCAAAAAATCCCGCCGCCTGGGCCGCCGCCGCACGCTGCTGGCTGCGCACGGCAAAGGCGTCTTGATCAGCGCGGGACACCGCGTAGTCATCCGCCACGTTATCAGCGGTCTGCGGCATTGCATCAACGCCGTACTGGGCTTTCATCAGCGGGTTGATGAAGCGCCAACCAATGGTCGTGTCCTCCAGCTTCATGTTGCGTGAGAACGCCGCATCGGCCTTGCCCATCACGAACGGCGCGCGGGACATCGATTCGACGCCGCCGGCGATGGCCAGCTCCATTTCGCCGCTGGCAATGGCGCGGAACGCCGTGCCGATGGCGTCCATGCCCGAGGCGCAGAGGCGGTTGACGGTCACGCCGGGGATGCTCTCCGGCAGACCGGCCAGCAACAAGGCCATGCGCGCGACGTTGCGGTTGTCTTCACCGGCCTGGTTGGCGCAGCCCAGGAACACTTCGTCCACCGCGCGCCAGTCCACCGATGGGTTGCGTTCCATCAGCGCCTTGATCGGCACTGCCGCCAGGTCATCGGCACGCACTGCGGACAGGCTGCCGCCGAACCGGCCGATGGGGGTTCGAATCGCATCACAGATAAAAACGTCGCGCATTCAGGCTTCTCCTGGAGTCTGGCCGTGGGCCGCAGCGGTACGGGCCTCAAGGTCGCGCAATGCACGCAACTCGACCTCGGTCGGTTCGGCGGTGGTCTGCACCTGGTCGGCGAAACGGATCGCCCAGCCGGTGGCGGCGATGACCTGCTCACGGGTCACCCCGGGGTGCAGCGAAGTGACCACGAACTCATGGCTGCCGGCTTCCGGTTCCATGATGCACAGGTCAGTGATGATCCCTACGGGGCCAGCGCCCGGCAGGCCGAGGCGCTTGCGCGAATCACCGCCTTCGCCGTGACCGACCGAGGTGATGAAGTCCAGCTTGTCGACAAACGAACGCGCCGATTGCTTGAGGATGATCAGCACACTTTTCGCCGAGCCGGCGATTTCCGGCGCGCCACCGGCACCCGGCAAGCGGACTTTCGGCTGATGATAATCGCCGACCACCGTGGTGTTGATGTTGCCGAAACGGTCCACCTGGGCCGCGCCGAGAAAGCCGACGTCGATGCGCCCGCCCTGCAGCCAGTAGCGAAAAATCTCACCGGTGGGTACGACGGTGTCCGCGGTTTCCGCCAGTTCACCGTCGCCGATGGACAGCGGCAATACGCTGGGCTTGGCGCCGATCGGACCGGATTCGTAGATCAGGACGACATCAGGCGACGAAGTCAGCCGCGCCAGGTTGGCCGCTTTCGACGGCAGGCCGATGCCAACGAAACACACGGCGTTGTTCTTCAGCCGACGGGCCGCGGCGACGGTCATCATCTCATTGGTGGAATAGGTCATGGTTTCACCTGCGAAGCGGCCGCCAGCCGGGCCTGGAATTCACTGAAGTCCCTGGTGCCATGGATGTACTCGTCAATCCATGCGGTAAATGTCTCACGGTCCCGGGCGATAGGATCCCACGCCTGGTAGAAACGATTGTCACGCTCGGTGTAGCCGTGAGCGTAGGACGGATGCGCGCCACCCGGTACATGACATACCGCGCTCAAGGCCCAGGTTGGCAGCACGCAGGCATTCATCGGCGCGTTCAGGTCGTCGACGATTTCTTCCACGGTGACGATGCAACGCTTGGCCGCCAGGGCCGCTTCTTTCTGCACACCGAGGATGCCCCACAGCAACACGTTGCCCTTGCGGTCGGCCTTCTGTGCGTGGATCACGGTAATGTCCGGTCGCACCGACGGCACGGCGGCAAGCACTTCCCCGGTGAAGGGACAGGTGACGCTTTTGATCAGCGGATTGACCTTCGGCAGGTCGGAGCCGGCGTAGGCCCGAAGTACTGCGAACGGCAGGCCGGAGGCGCCGGCAACGTAGGCATTGGCCAGGTCGGCGTGGCTGTGCTCCTCGATTTCCAGCGGATGCGGCCATTGCTTTTCGACCGCATCGCGCAGCCGGTGCAAGGAACCCACGCCAGGATTGCCGCCCCAGGAAAAAATCAGTTTGCGAGCACAACCGGCGCCGATCAACTGGTCGTAAATCAAGTCAGGCGTCATGCGCACCAGGGTCAGGTCCTTCTTGCCCTGACGAATGATTTCATGACCCGCCGCCGTCGGGATCAGGTGCGTGAAGCCTTCGAGCGCGACGGTATCGCCGTCGTTGACGAACTGCTTCACCGCGTCGTGCAGCGAAAGGATTTCAGCCATGGGGCAGGCTCCCGTTATCCAGTAGACCGACATGAAAAAGAGGCGCGAGGTCCAGCGCCTGGGTGACTGAAGATTAAGCCGGGGAAAAACGCCAAACAATCCGATAATCGACAGAGTGTTCGTTTATCGAACAGATTGTTGCGTAGCTATCGATTTACTCAAGCTCATAAAGTCCCCTGTGGGAGCGAGCTTGCTCGCGATGGCGTCGTGTCAACTTGCATAGAAGTTGACTGAGCCACCGCTATCGCGAGCAAGCTCGCTCCCACAGGAATTTGAGCAAAAATGCCGCTGGCTCAGGTCGCATCCGCATGGCTGACCATGCCTTTGATAACGACCGCCGCGGTCGCCAATGCCGCTGGAATCACCAGCGCGGTCAGGACCTGTTCGAAGTTCCAGCCCAACCCCAACAACGTCGCGCCCATCCACGCGCCAAGAATCGCGCCGAACCGGCCGATGCCCAGCATCCACGACACCCCGGTAGCCCGGCCCTGGGTTGGGTAGAACCGCGCCGCCAGGGACGGCATCGCCGATTGCGCGCCGTTGACGCACATGCCGGCCACCAGCACCAGGGTGGCGAGCAAGGTAATGTTGCCCAGGCTCTGCCCTACCGCGTAGGCAAATACCCCGGCCATCAGGTAGAAAATGCCGATGACCTTGTGCGGATTGAAACGGTCCATCGCCCAACCCACCCCGACTGCACTCAATACGCCGCCGAACTGAAACAGCGCGCCGATGAACGCCGCCTGCTCCATGCTCGCGCCGCTGTCGCGCATCAGCGTCGGCAGCCAACTGGTCAGCAGATAGACAATCACCAGCCCCATGAAATACGTCAGCCACAACAACAAGGTGCCGGCGCTGTAGGTACCGGAAAAGATCACCGCCAGCACGTTGCGCGCTTTTACGGTCTTTTGTTCGGGCACGCTGAAGCTGGCCGCCTGGGCGATGGTCGGCGGGTCGATCGGCGCCAGGGTCTTGCGCACCTTGTCGGTGCCACGGTTACGCACCACCAGGTAACGCGCCGACTCCGGCAGCCAGAACACCAGCACCACCGCCAGGATCAACGGCAGCACGCCACCGATCAGCAGCAAGCTGTGCCAGCCGAACGCCGGTATCAGCTTGGCGGAGATGAAACCGCCGCCGGCCATACCCAGGTTGAAGCCGCAGAACATGCTGGTGACCAGCAGGGACTTCTTGCGTTCCGGGGTGTATTCCGAGAGCAAGGTCGTGGCATTCGGCATCCCGGCCCCCAATCCCAGGCCGGTCAGGAAACGCAGCACCAGCAGTTGGTCGACGTTGGTACAGAAGGCCGAGGCCAGGCTGAAAGCGCCAAACAACACGACCGCCCCCACCAATACGATTTTTCGTCCGAAACGGTCAGCCAATGGGCCGGAACCCAGTGCGCCGAATACCATGCCGATCAGCGCTGCGCTCATCACCGGGCCAAGACTGGCCCGATTGATGCCCCAATCCTGGGAAAGCGCCGGGGCGATGAAGCCCATGGCCGCGGTGTCGAGGCCATCGAGGAAAACGATCAGGAAACAGAGAATGACCACTCGCCATTGGTAACGAGAAATGGGCTGGGCATTGATGAAGGATTGCACATCGAGGCAGGTGCCTACGGAGGTCTGGGGCTGGTTCATTTTATTTTTATTCCACGCAAGAAACGCCAGATGACGCTGCGCGACATTAATGAGCCCGGGCAAATACCGTCAATTCACCGAAGCGGAGTGTGTGCGTTTATCGAACAGCTTAAGTGAACAGTTGCGCGCTCAGGTCCCGGCTGGCCCCGAGCAGGCCAGGCAAAAAGCGCTGCTCCAGCTCGTTGCGGCTGACCCGTCCGGCATGGGTGCTGACGTTCAGGGCCGCCACCACCTGGCCCGAAGCATCGTATACCGGCACGGCAATCGAGCGCAGGCCCTGTTCCAGTTCCTGATCGACAATGCACCAACCCTGCTGCCGGACCTGTTGCAAGCATTCGAGCAACGCCTCGGGCGTGTGCAGGGTGCGGCTGGTCTTGGCCTGCAGGTCGGCATGCTCGAGATAATCGCGCAGCGACGCGTCATCCAGTGCCGCCAGCAGGATCCGGCCCATCGACGTGCAATAGGCTGGCAGGCGGCCACCGACGGACAGGTCCACCGAAATCAGCCTTTGAGTCGTGGCCGACCGGGCGATGTAAAGGATGTCATCGCCTTCCAGCGTCGCCATGTTGCAGGCCTCGTGCAGCTGTTCGCTCATGCGGTCCAGGTACGGTTGGGCAGAAACCGCCAGCGGTGTCGATGACAGATAGGCATGGCCCAGGGTCAGCACTTTGGGCAACAGCGAATAAGTTCGTCCGTCGGTGGTGGCGTAGCCGAGCTTGATCAACGTGTGCAGGCAGCGCCTCACCGCCGCGCGGGGAATTTCGGTGCGGTGGCTGATCTGGGCGATGGTCAGGTGCCGCTTGCGCTCCTGGAATGCCTGGACCACCGCCAGTCCACGGGCCAGCGAGGTCATGAAGTCCGGGTCACCGGTCAGGGCCTGGATCCGCTTGGCCGGCGAAGCGACGATCGGCGGCGCTACTGAAGTGAAGGCGTTGCGCAATTGGTCGTTCATCTCTGGTTCTCCCGGAATGACGGCTATTACAAGCGGCTGCCCGTCGGACAGACAAGTGTCGATCCATCAACACCGTGCGATTATCGAACCGGCGGTCGATAATCGCAATCAGCAGGCGCCTGCCAGTCTTGCTGTTTTTTGCGTTTTTCCAGCAAGCACCTTGGACGACGAACTTAAACAGCGACAAAGAATAATGAACTTGTCATATGAAAATGACGTCAGGATATCGACACTTGTGATGCGTGCCGCACAACTAGCAACACTTATGCAATATTGATTCACACCGGTAACCCGGTACTTTAACTTTGCTAGTGTTATTGCGGCGGACCGCTATAATGCGCGCCAGTGGCGGATCGGCCAATGGATCCACTCCTTCCGCGAGCACAATGGTTTTGTTGTGTCAGCAGCCTGGCCGCATCTCCCGTATCGGCAATATGCGAAACCCTGATGCTACGTCAGCTATCAGCTCTGGTGCCGTGGCCGTCTGCATCGCGTACATGCAGTGCGTATCACCAGATCAATTTCAATTCATTAGGTAATGATGTGACGAAAGACGAACTGCGCGCGGAACTTGAGCGCCAGGAACAACGTTACAAGGAAGTTTACGGCGGGGAAGTCACCACCTACGCCGCGCAACCTGAACCGGAACGCAAACCCTGGCGCAAACGCGCCACTGTTCAGGACCAGGCGTTCAGCCAGGAACTGCAAAAGATGGAAAAAGAACTCAAGGCCGAGGAAGAATGATTCTCCGGGCTTGAGTTCCGTAGCGTGTCCGGCCACACCCCGGTCGGACACCGGTAGCGAGGGCCCGCCAAAAGCGGGCCGTCATTCTCTCCACCATCGGTCGGCGGACATTCACCGCTGAATTTCTTTTTTCAGATATTTCAGGCGCCCGCCCCACCCCCCCACGCCCTGCGCAGAACCTTGCCAGCCGGCATTTTCATCCCGAAATCAAAGGGTTGCGCAGCCCATTCAAAACCCAGGCCCGCACGGCTTCCTGCCGGTTATTTCGTTGAAGAATGTTACCGATGAGCAGTCGATGCATCGATTAGCGAGGTTTTCTGGCATAATCGCGCCCCCTTATGACCGGGTCAGAAAACCTTCATGATCGATTTATTCAGCGGACTGGATGCTTGGGTGCTCGTGAGCCTCTTGCTCGCCCTGGCTTTTGTCCTCGCCTTCGAGTTCATCAACGGCTTTCATGACACCGCTAACGCGGTTGCCACTGTTATCTACACCAAAGCCATGCCGCCTCACCTGGCGGTGTTCTTTTCCGGTGTGTTCAATTTCCTCGGCGTACTGCTGGGTGGCGTGGGGGTGGCGTACGCCATCGTTCACCTGCTGCCCGTGGAGTTGCTGATCAATGTGAACACCGGACACGGCCTGGCCATGGTGTTCTCGCTGCTCGCGGCGGCCATCACCTGGAATCTCGGCACGTGGTACTTCGGTATCCCGGCGTCCAGTTCCCATACGCTGATCGGCTCGATCCTCGGCGTGGGCCTGGCCAATGCGCTGATCAACGATATTCCGTTGGCCGACGGGGTGAACTGGCAGAAAGCGATCGATATCGGCGCCTCCCTGGTGTTCTCGCCGATGGCCGGCTTCCTGATCGCGGCCCTGGTGTTGCTCAGCCTGAAATGGTGGCGCCCACTGTCGAAGATGCACAAGACGCCGGAACAGCGCCGCAAGATCGACGACAAGAAACACCCGCCGTTCTGGAATCGCCTGGTACTGGTGATTTCCGCCATGGCCGTCAGCTTCGTCCACGGTTCCAACGATGGCCAGAAAGGCATCGGCCTGATCATGCTGGTGCTGATCGGTATCGTACCCGCACAGTTCGTTCTCGACCTGAACAGCACTACCTACCAGATCGAGCGCACCCGCGACGCGACGTTGCACCTTAGCCAGTTCTACAAGCGCAACAACGAGTCGCTGGGTGAGTTCCTGGCCTTGGGCAAGAGCGTCGAAGGCGACCTGCCGGAGAAATTCCGCTGCAACCCGCAGCAGACCGAACCGACCATCAATGCGCTGCTCGACACCCTCAAAGGCGTGGCGGATTACCACTCGCTGCCGTCGGAAAGCCGCATCGAAGTGCGCCGCTACCTGCTTTGCCTGGATGATACGGCGAAAAAAGTCGGCAAGTTGCCTGGCCTGGCAGCCCGTGAAAAAGACGACCTGAACAAGCTGCGCAAGGACCTGACCGCGACCACCGAATACGCCCCGTTCTGGGTAATCCTGGCGGTTGCCCTGGCACTCGGCCTGGGCACCATGGTCGGCTGGAAGCGCGTGGTACTGACCATCGGCGAGAAGATCGGCAAGCAAGGCATGACCTACGCCCAAGGCATGTCGGCGCAGATCACCACGGCCTGCATGATCGGCGCGGCGAATATCTTCAGCCTGCCGGTTTCCACCACCCATGTGCTGTCTTCCGGCGTGGCGGGCACGATGGTGGCCAACAAGAGCGGCCTGCAGGGCGGCACGGTCCAGACTATCCTGCTGGCCTGGGTGCTGACCCTGCCAGCAACGGTGGGCCTGTCGGCGGCACTGTTCTGGCTGGCGTCGAAGGCCATCGGCAGCTGAGTTTCAGCGGCTCGTGAAAAAGGTGCGTTCCTTGCGGTTCGCACCTTTTTTATTTCCACTTGAATCCTTGTGTGGGAGCGAGCCTGCTCGCGAAAGCGGTGTATCAGCCACTGAGTGGATAGCTGATACTGCGCCTTCGCGAGCAGGCTCGCTCCCACAGTGGTTTTGTGTAGAACTGAAAATTCGCCTCCAAAAAAAAAGGGCGACCGAAGTCGCCCAAATGCCTTGCGTGCTCGTTGTCGCCGGAAAAGACCTACGGCTTTTTGCGCTTGTGTGCGTCTTTCCAGATGAATAATCCAAACCCTGCAAAAAACACGAACATGAGGCCGACCGTCAACACACCGGCAAACACCACATTATCGATAAACATGACTGGCCTCCTGGTCTTGCCCCTGTTGCGATGGGATCAAGTTAACCAATCAGGCCTGGAGGAAAATTGACCGGGGTCAATAACGCTCGCGACGGAGCGCAAAGGAAGGGTGATAACTGATCCATATCAATGGATCGAGGGGGTTCAGCGCTTTTTTGGTTTGTTTTTCGATTTTTTCTTCGGCTTGCCCAAGGGCATGGCCTGCTCGAAGGCCTGGCGGACTTCATTGAGGCGTTTTTCGTTGAGGTCGTGAACACGCTTTGCGCGCTCTGCACCGAGATCAATCAGTTTGTCTTCTTGGCTCATGCTGTGTCGACATCGTACGGTGAGTGGCGGATGCGCCCATGATGCGGGTTACCGGTTGCGTTGACCAGCCAGCGACGTCGACGAGACCTCAGATCTGGATATCCACCCATAGGCCCTGGCGCTCTTCGCCCTCGACGAGCGGAACGACCGGCACGGTGTTGTCGGCGTTCAGCTCCGTGCCCGGAACAGCCAGATGCTCCTCGGGATCCTCGTCGGCTTCGCGGCGGCGCCGGTTGCGCTCCTGCTGGCGACGCTGCTCTTCGCGCAGCAACAGAGCGGCCTCCTCCGGGTCACCCTTTTGCAGGTCGATGGTGCTTTCGTTGGAGCTTTGTTGTACCGGGACCACGGGAGGAATATCCGGTCGCGGGCGGATCGGATCCTGCTGAGCGGTGATGGGTACGGCGCTCAAGGGGAGCATGGGTGGCAACATAAAGGTCTCCTGTCTTCAGGTTGTCGGCGGCGGCGAGGACAGCTTGAACCGCTGGTCTGAAACTTGTGAGCTGGTTGGCATTACGCGGAGCGAGGACACAAGCTTGTTTGATCGCAGAACACGCTTAAGTTCCGTTGGGCCGTTGATGGGCAAGCCGTCACGAGCGCTGGTTACGTGCGTAAATCCTTTGGTCTGACGCGTCATTCCGTTAAGATAGCCGGCTTTTTCACGGCGGGAGTCAGGCAGCATGGCGCAGCAGTATCAACCGGGGCAACGCTGGATCAGTGACAGCGAAGCCGAGCTGGGTTTGGGCACCGTTCTGGCACAGGACGGCCGCTTGTTGACCGTGCTCTACCCGGCCACTGGCGACACTCGCCAGTACGCGCTACGGAATGCGCCCCTCACCCGCGTGCGGTTTTCGCCGGGCGACGTGATCACTCACTTCGAAGGCTGGAAAATGACCGTGCGCGAAGTCGATGACGTCGACGGGCTGCTGGTCTACCACGGCCTCAACGGGCAGAACGAAGTCGTCACGCTGCCGGAAACCCAACTGTCGAACTTCATCCAGTTCCGCCTGGCCAGCGATCGCCTGTTCGCCGGGCAGATCGATCCGCTGGCCTGGTTCTCCCTGCGCTACCACACGCTGGAACACACCAGCCGCCAACTGCAGTCACCGCTCTGGGGCCTGGGTGGCGTGCGTGCCCAACCGATCGCTCACCAGTTGCATATTGCCCGTGAAGTCGCCGACCGCATTGCGCCACGGGTATTGCTGGCGGACGAAGTGGGCCTGGGCAAGACCATCGAAGCCGGCTTGATCATCCATCGGCAACTGCTTTCCGGCCGCGCCAGTCGCATCCTGATCCTGGTCCCGGAAAACCTGCAGCACCAGTGGCTGGTGGAGATGCGCCGGCGCTTCAACCTGCAGGTCGCGCTGTTCGACGAAGAACGCTTTATCGAAAGTGATGCCAGCAACCCGTTCGAGGACACCCAACTGGCGCTGGTCGCGCTGGAATGGCTGGTAGAGGACGAAAAGGCCCAGGACGCGCTGTTCGCCGCCGGCTGGGACCTGATGGTGGTCGACGAAGCGCACCACCTGGTGTGGCACGAAGACCAGGTCAGCCCGCAATACGCGCTCGTCGAACAGTTGGCCGAGACCATCCCTGGCGTGCTGCTGCTGACCGCCACCCCGGAACAACTGGGCCAGGACAGCCACTTCGCTCGCCTGCGCCTGCTGGACCCGAACCGCTTCCACGATCTGCAGGCCTTCCGTGCCGAAAGCGAGAACTATCGCCCGGTGGCCGAAGCCGTCCAGGAGCTGCTGGACAAGGGACGCTTGTCGCCCGAGGCCCACCAGACCATCCATGGTTTCCTGGGCAATGAAGGCGAAGCGCTGCTGACCGCCGTCAACGATGGCGATATCGAAGCCAGCGCCCGCCTGGTTCGCGAACTGCTGGACCGCCACGGCACCGGCCGCGTGCTGTTCCGTAACACCCGCGCTGCCGTCCAGGGTTTCCCCGAGCGCAAGCTGCACGCCTATCCTCTGCCGTGCCCTGACGAATATCTGGAACTGCCGCTGGGCGAACACGCCGAGCTGTATCCTGAAGTCAGCTTCCAGGCTCAGCCTGAAGCCAGCGAAGAAGAACGCTGGTGGAAATTCGACCCGCGCGTCGAGTGGCTGATCGATCAGTTGAAGATGCTCAAGCGCACCAAGGTCCTGGTGATCTGCGCCCACGCCGAAACCGCGATGGACCTGGAAGACGCCCTGCGCGTGCGCTCCGGCATTCCGGCCACGGTGTTCCATGAAGGCATGAACATCCTTGAGCGCGACCGCGCGGCGGCCTACTTTGCCGACGAAGAGTTCGGTGCCCAGGTGCTGATCTGCTCGGAAATCGGTAGTGAGGGTCGCAACTTCCAATTCGCCCATCACCTGGTGCTGTTCGACCTGCCGGCGCACCCGGACCTTTTGGAACAGCGGATCGGCCGTCTGGACCGGATCGGCCAGAAACACACTATCGAGCTGCATGTGCCGTACCTGGAAACCAGCCCGCAGGCGCGGCTGTTCCAGTGGTATCACGAGGCGCTGAATGCTTTCCTCAACACCTGCCCGACCGGCAACGCCTTGCAACATCAGTTCGGCCCGCGCCTGCTGCCGTTGCTGGAAGAAGCCGACGACGGCGAGTGGCAGGCATTGATCGACGAGGCGCGCGCCGAACGCGAACGCCTGGAGGCCGAGCTGCATACCGGTCGTGACCGTCTGCTGGAGCTCAATTCCGGCGGTGCGGGCGAAGGCGACGCTTTGGTGGAGGCCATCCTTGAACAGGACGACCAGTTCGCCCTGCCGATCTATATGGAAACCCTGTTCGACGCCTTCGGTATCGACAGCGAGGACCATTCCGATAACGCACTGATCCTCAAGCCGAGCGAAAAAATGCTCGACGCCAGTTTCCCCCTGGGCGACGACGAAGGCGTGACCATCACCTATGACCGCAACCAGGCGCTGTCTCGTGAAGACATGCAATTCATCACCTGGGAGCATCCGATGGTGCAAGGCGGCATGGACCTGGTGCTGTCCGGCTCCATGGGCAACACCGCCGTGGCGCTGATCAAGAACAAGGCGCTCAAGCCTGGCACCGTGTTGCTGGAACTGCTCTATGTCAGCGAAGTGGTCGCCCCGCGCTCGCTGCAATTGGGCCGCTACCTGCCACCGGCCGCCCTGCGCTGCCTGCTGGATGCCAACGGCAACGACCTGGCGGGCCGGGTGTCGTTCGAAACCCTTAACGACCAGCTCGAAAGCGTCCCCCGCGCCAGCGCCAACAAGTTCATCCAGGCCCAGCGCGACCAGCTCTCGCCACGGATCAACGCCGGCGAAGAGAAGATCGCCCCGCGTCACGCCGAACGCGTGGCCGAGGCGCAACGCCGTCTGGCGGCCGACACCGAAGAGGAACTGGCCCGTTTGACCGCTTTGCAAGCGGTGAACCCTACCGTGCGCGACAGCGAACTGGAGGCTCTGCGCCAGCAGCGTGAGCAAGGGTTGGCGATGCTGGAGAAGGCTGCGTTGCGGCTGGAGGCGATTCGGGTGTTGGTGGCGGGGTGATTCCTACTGCTTTGGTCGTGTGTATATCCGTTGCTGCGGTAACGGATATACACCCAAGACCCAGAAACCCAGAAATCAAGGACTGTAATACCCCACAGCCACCAACAAATGCCCGGCCTTCTTCAAATAGGCATGCTTGTTCTCGACTTTCCCCGTGACCGGATTCTTCCAGCGATACTCATATTCCCCCGCATCCTGCTTGCCCATCATTGCCAGGATCGGCTCACCCACCGGTTTGCCAGCCGGATCCTTGACCTTGGCAAAATCGGTATTGATCAAACGCAGATTGGTGCCATGACCGACATAGCGGCGGGTACCGAGATCAACGACAAAGACGTACAGGTCATCCTGAAGGTAACCGCCCTTGAGGGAATTGATCGCCGTCAGCGTCGCTTTCTCACTCTTCAGCAGGTCCGCCGAAGCCTTGTCCAGTAGCGCCCTGGCCTGTTCGGAAGAAGCCCTTGGCAAGTAATAGCCAACCGCGAGGATATGCTCGCCGACCCGCTGGAAATACACACGCTTGCGCTCGACCTTGCCGTCCGCCCAGTTCTGCCAGCGATACTCGGCCTGCTGGATGCCGCTGGCTTCCGGGGTCTTCAACGCATCCTTGAACGCCTTGCGCAGATCCGGCCCCAATACCTCGGACACGTCTCGCCCGATCAGCGCTGACGATGGGCCGCCGCTGGCAAGCATTACTCCCTGGGTGTCGACCACGAACACGTAGCGGTCCTTGTCGACGAATTCGCCCTGGCGGCTGAAGGCGGCGAACGCATAGTCGCCGTAATCGTGATAGTAGGCCAACGCCCTTTCCAACAGCGCCCGAGCCGCCTGGCCGTCATCCGGCGTAGCGGCCTGTGCGTGGTTCAGCCCCAGCGCCAGCATTGCGGCCAGCCAGGCCAGCCTTCGAATAAACCCCATGGGCACGCCCCTCGTTCTTGTTGGTGTTTCAAGAGCGTAGACGGGGTGGGGTGATGTTGGAGTATTCAGGAGATGGTTGCAGGCGAACTGCAATACCTGTGGGAGCGAGCAGGCTCGCTCCCACAGGGCCCGTTACTGGGCCCGATTGCTCAGTTGCTGTTGCAGGTACTGGATCTGCGATTGCAGGGTATTGATGTTGCGCGTGACCTGGCCGCGGAAGGCATCGAACTCGGCGTTATTGCCCCCCGAGCGGTTCTCCTGCTGACTCTTGAGCACGATCATGTCCTGCTCCAGGCGCTCGATGGCCGAGTTCGAGTTGGCTCTTTTCAAGGCCGTGATGTCGGCACCGATGCTCTTGAGCTGGGCATCCAGCGCGCCGCCCTCGCCTTGGTTCTTCAAGGTTGCAACCTCGGCCGCCAACGCCTTGACCTGGGCCTGGAGCTGGGCGTTGGCCGCTTGCAACTGGGTGTAGGCGTTCTGCTGCTCGGAATCCAGGGCGATCATCTGGGCCAGTTGCTTGTCCAGGTCGGCGGACGGTCCGAACGCGCCTTGCAGCTGCTTGTACTGCTCCATCAACTTGCCGTCGAATTGCCGGCCCTGCTCCTGCAGCTTGCTGTCCAACTGCTTGATCTGCAATTTCAAGGCTTCACTGTCGCTCATCACGTTGGACTGCCCGGCAACCACTTTGCCGGAGATGTCCTGCAGGCGGCCCGCGGCATCCTCACTGATCCGGGCGAAGCTTTCCTGGGTGGCCACCAGTTGCTGCTCCATCAGGGAAATCTGCTGGAAACTCCACCACGCGAGAAACGCCAAGGCGCACAGCAAGGCACCGACCAATGCCCACAACGGCCCGGTGCTTGGTGCCTTGACCCTGGCCGCCGCAACAGGTGCCGGACGCGCTTGCACGTGGGGCTGGCGGTTGGTCAGGAAGTCATCGTCATCGGGAATGTCCGCCCGCATCCGCAGGCTCGGTACATCGTCGAAGTCGTCGTTGGCATCGTTACGCGTGGGCATGGGTTCAACCTTTGGGAAATCGGTAGTGACTCGATGCGGCGAGTATAACCCCCTCGCCCACCGCAGCCATTGACCCCGAACCGGGCACTCGGTTCATGACGGGGCGATCAGCGGGCATATTGGACGCGCCACCAGGCGCAAAATTCATCGAGCGCAGCCCACAGGCTGACTTGCGGATCGTAATCGAGATAATGCCGGGCCCGACCGATGTCCAGGGTGAAATTTCTGTTCATCACCTGCATGCCAAGGCGCGACAACGTCGGCTCCGGGCGCCCGGGCCATAATGCGCAGAACCCTTCGTTCATGGCCGCAACGCTGTAGGCCAGCCCGTAGGAGCGGTAACGCCTGACTTGTGGGACTTCCATCTGCCGCATCACATAATTGACTACGTCCCACAACGGAACGGGCGCCCCGTTACTGATGTTGTAAGCCTTGCCCAGGGCCGAACCGGTGGCCAGCAGGCTGCTGAGCAGTGCTTCGTTGAGGTTCTGCATGCTGGTGAAATCGACCTTGTTCAAGCCGTTGCCGATAATCGCCAGTCGTCCCTTGCGCTGCATCTTGAGCAAGCGCGGAAAAATGCTCATGTCACCGGCACCAGTGACGAAGCGCGGCCGCAGCGCCAACACCTCCAGGCCGAACTCCTGGGCGCCGAAGACCTTCTGTTCGGCCAGGTACTTGGTGGCGGCGTAGGGATGCTTGAAACGTTTGGGCACCTGCTCTTCGGTCAGTCCCAAGTGGTCACGGCCATCAAAATAGATCGACGGTGAGGAGAGGTGCACCAATCGCCGGACCTTTTGCTTGAGGCACGCCTCGACGATGTTTTCGGTGAGCTGGACGTTGCCCTGGTGAAAGTCCTGATAGCGCCCCCACAGCCCCACCGAGCCGGCGCAATGCACCACGGCATCGATATCGCGACACAGATCGAGGGCCAGCATCGGCTCGCTGAGGTCGCCCTGGATGAACTCGGCGCCACGCCGCACCAGATGCTCGACGCTTTCAGCCCGGCGGCCATTGACCCGTACATCCAGGCCCTGCTCAAGGGCGAAACGCGCGAAGCGCCCGCCGATGAAGCCGCTTGCGCCGGTGACCAGAATCTTCATGTAGTGCTCCGATTGCTAGGGTTTTGCATACTTCGTCTAATCCTGACGCTGTCAGTCAGGCCAACGGCACCAGCCACTGCCGGGACGCCTGAATCAGTTGCTCGGTCAACAGACCGAGCAAGTGTCCGCCATTGCGCCAATGATGCCAGTACAGCGGCACATCAATCGGCTTGTCAGGCAACAACTCCACCAGCACGCCCCGCGCCAGTTGCTCGCGCACTTGCAGTTCCGGCACCAGTCCCCAGCCAAGCCCCGCTTCAGCGAGACGGATGAAACCTTCGGACGACGGGCACAGATGGTGCTCGAAACCGCCCTCGATACCGAGGGAAGCCAGGTAACGGTGTTGCAGGAAATCATCCGGGCCGAATACCAGGGCCGGCGTGCGAGCCAACTGATCGGCGCGCACCCCGCCGGGGAAGTGCCGGGCGATGAACGCAGGGCTGGCAAGCGCCCGGTAGCGCATCGCCCCCAGCAATACGCTGCGGGCGCCGGCCACCGGCCGTTCGCTGGCGCAGACGCAGGCCGCCACTTCCCCGGCGCGCATGCGCTTGAGGCCGACGTTCTGGTCTTCCACCACCAGGTCCAACAAGAGCTGCCGCTCGGCACAGAACGCCCCCACCGCACCGCCCCACCAGGTAGCCAGGCTGTCGGCGTTCAGGGCAATTCGCAGGCGCTCCGGCAACCCGGCCTCATCCAGCGCCGGCACCAGGCTTTGCAGGTCACGCTCAAGCAAACGAACCTGTTGCACATGGTTGAGCAGGCGTCGGCCGATTTCGGTGGGCACCGGCGGTGTGACACGCACCAGTACGGGCTGGCCGACACGCGCTTCCAGAAGCTTGATCCGCTGGGAGATGGCCGACTGCGACAGTCCCAACACCTGGGCGGCACGCTCGAATCCGGCCTGCTCGACAATGGCCGCCAGGGCAGACAGCAGTTTGTAATCGAACATCAGAATTCCTAATGAGCAATCAGCAAGATTGGTTTTTCTTATACCGCGCCGGACCGGAGAATGGCCAGCATTGCAAATCCAGCTGGAGAATTGACGTCATGTGGCAAAGTTATGTAAACGGGCTGCTGGTCGCCCTCGGGTTGATCATGGCCATTGGCACGCAGAACGCCTTCGTGCTCGCCCAGAGCTTGCGCCGCGAGCACCATTTGCCGGTGGCTGCCTTGTGCATCATCTGCGATGCGTTGCTGGTCACCGCCGGAGTGTTCGGCCTGGCGACGCTATTGGCGCAAAGCCCGTTGCTGCTTTCGATCGCACGCTGGGGCGGCGCCGCGTTTCTGCTCTGGTACGGTACCCAGGCGCTGCGCCGCGCCTGTTCGAAACAGAGCCTGCAACGCGATGAAAAACAGGCCGCGCGCTCAGTGGGAACAGTCCTGCTGAGCGCACTCGCGGTCACGCTGCTCAACCCCCACGTCTATCTCGACACCGTGTTGCTGATCGGCTCCCTCGGCGCCCAGCAGAGCATGCCCGGCGCCTATGTCATGGGGGCGGCCAGTGCCTCGCTGCTGTGGTTTTCGACCCTGGCCATTGGTGCGGCATGGTTGGCTCCCTGGCTGGCCCGACCCAGTACCTGGCGGATCCTGGACCTGCTGGTAGCGTTGATGATGTTCACCGTGGCGCTGCAATTGATCGTCTCGGGCTGATATTCCAAACCGCTCTGGAACCTCTATTCCACACAGTTGTTGCGTGGTTATGCCGCACCCCCGGTGCTATGATCCGACTCCTGCGCCGCAAAGAGTACAAACTCCCCGGCGCTAGTCTGGCCGCCCGTGATCGGCCTTGCGCTCACCGCAACTGACCTGATTAGGAGAATCACCATGGCTTTCGAATTGCCGCCGCTGCCCTATCCTCACGATGCACTGCAGCCGCACATCTCCAAAGAAACCCTGGAGTACCACCACGACAAGCACCACAACACCTATGTCGTGAACCTGAACAACCTGGTGCCTGGCACCGAGTTCGAAGGCAAGACCCTGGAAGAAATCGTCAAGACTTCCTCGGGCGGTATCTTCAACAACGCCGCTCAGGTCTGGAACCACACTTTCTACTGGAACTGCCTGGCGCCAAATGCCGGCGGTCAACCAACCGGCGCCCTGGCTGAAGCCATCAATGCAGCCTTCGGTTCGTTCGACAAGTTCAAGGAAGAATTCAGCAAGACTTCCATCGGCACCTTCGGTTCCGGCTGGGGCTGGCTGGTGAAAAAGGCCGACGGCTCCCTGGCCCTGGCCAGCACCATCGGCGCCGGCAACCCGCTGACCAGCGGCGACACTCCGCTGCTGACCTGCGACGTCTGGGAACACGCCTACTACATCGACTACCGCAACGTTCGTCCGAAGTACGTCGAAGCGTTCTGGAACCTGGTCAACTGGAAGTTCGTGGCTGAGCAGTTCGAAGGCAAGACCTTTACTGCGTAAGTTGTGATGCCAATGAAAACGGCGCTTTTCCGGAGACGGGAAAGCGCTTTTTTTTCGGTTTTACTTTGTGGGAGCGAGCTTGCTCGCGATAGCGGTGGTTCAGACACCGAGATGTTGACGGTACCTTCCTCATCGCGAGCAAGCTCACTCCCCACAACAGCTTCGCAACGTGCAAATGACCTCGCGTCTGAAATCCGATAAATAATCCCGCCAGGCCTCAAGTTGCGGCCCTCCTCAACCGAAACAATGGTCGTAGAGCAAAGACTCTGCAAACACCGTATAACGGCCAGGTTTCAGGCGAAAAGCCTTGTGTTGGATTGTCCCTTTGACTGACATCACAGGATTGCCAATACTCATGGCAACTTGACGCTACCCGCACGGAACAAGGAATCCCTCTTTGAAGCTGGAACTCAAGAACAGCTTGTCTGTGAAGTTGCTCCGGGTCGTGCTCCTTTCGGCATTGATCGTTGGCGTGGTCTTGAGCTGCGCCCAGATCGTTTTCGATGCCTACAAAACCAATCGGGCCGTCGCCGACGACGCCCAGCGCATCCTCGATATGTTCCGCGACCCTTCCACCCAGGCGGTCTACAGCCTCGACCGGGAAATGGGCATGCAGGTCATCGAAGGCCTGTTCCAGGATGAGGCCGTGCGCATGGCCTCCATTGGCCACCCCCACGAAACGATGCTCGCCGAGAAGACCCGGCCCCTCCAGCATTCCGAAAGCCGCTGGCTGACCGACCTGATCCTGGGCCAGGAACGCACCTTCACCACGCAACTCGTGGGACGCGGGCCCTACAGTGAATACTACGGCGACCTGAGCATCACCCTCGACACCGCCACCTATGGCCAGGGCTTCATTGTCAGCTCGGTGATCATTTTCATTTCCGGAATGCTCCGGGCCCTGGCCATGGGCCTGGTGCTGTACCTGGTCTATCACTGGCTGCTGACCAAACCGTTGTCGCGGATCATCCAGCACCTGACCGAAATCAACCCCGATCGCCCCAGCGCGCACAAGATTCCGCAGCTACGAGGCCACGAGCAAAACGAACTTGGCCTGTGGATCAACACCGCGAACCAGTTGCTCGAATCCATCGAGCGCAACACACATTTGCGCCACGAAGCGGAAAACAGCCTGCTGCGCATGGCCCAGTACGACTTCCTCACCGGCCTGCCCAATCGCCAGCAGCTGCAACAACAACTGGACAAGATCCTGGTGGACGCCGGGCGCCTGCAACGTCGCGTGGCCGTGTTGTGTGTGGGACTGGACGACTTCAAAGGTATCAACGAACAGTTCAGCTATCAGACCGGCGACCAATTGCTGCTGGCCTTGGCCGATCGGCTGCGCGCCCACAGCGGACGCCTCGGCGCCCTGGCGCGGCTGGGCGGCGACCAGTTCGCCCTGGTGCAAGCCGATATCGAGCAGCCTTACGAGGCCGCCGAACTGGCCCAGAGCATCCTCGACGATCTGGAAGCGCCATTCATCCTCGACGACCAGGGGATCCGCCTGCGGGCCACCATCGGTATCACGCTGTTCCCCGAAGACGGCGACAGCACCGAGAAGCTCCTGCAAAAAGCCGAGCAGACCATGACCCTGGCCAAGACGCGCTCGCGCAATCGTTACCAGTTCTATATCGCCAGCGTCGACAGCGAAATGCGCCGCCGGCGTGAACTGGAAAAAGACTTGCGCGAGGCGTTGGCTCGCGACCAGTTCACCCTGGTCTACCAGCCGCAGGTCAGCTACCGCGACCTGCGGGTGGTCGGCACCGAAGCGCTGATCCGCTGGCATCATCCCGAGCACGGCCTCGTACCGCCCGACCTGTTCATTCCCTTGGCGGAACAGAACGGCACCATCATCGCCATCGGCGAATGGGTGCTGGACCAGGCCTGCAAACAGTTGCGCGAATGGCACGACCAGGGTTTTGTCGACCTGCGCATGGCCGTCAACCTGTCGACAGTGCAACTGCACCACGCCGAACTGCCCCGAGTGGTGAGCAATTTCCTGCAGATGTACCGCTTGCCCCCGCGCAGCCTGGAGCTGGAGGTCACTGAAACCGGCCTGATGGAAGACATCACCACGGCCGCCCAGCATCTGTTGAGCCTGCGCCGTTCCGGCGCGCTGATCGCCATCGACGACTTCGGCACCGGCTATTCGTCCTTGAGTTATCTCAAGAGCCTGCCGCTGGACAAGATCAAGATCGACAAGAGTTTCGTCCAGGACCTGCTCGATGACGAAGACGATGCGACCATCGTTCGCGCCATCATCCAGCTCGGCAAGAGCCTGGGCATGCAGGTGATAGCCGAAGGCGTCGAAACGATCGAGCAGGAAGCCTACATCATTGCCGAGGGCTGCCATGAAGGTCAGGGCTACTACTACAGCAAACCGTTGCCGGCACGGGAGCTGGGTAACTATCTGAAGCAAGCCGAGCGCATCAACGCCTCGATCATCTGACTGTTTCCCCCCTTCTCCGCGGGCTGCCTGCGCTAGAAATATTACCGCCGCAGCTCTTTACATATAATGCAAATCTTTCGCATTATGTCGCAGTTTTGCGCGCCCTCGCGCCTGTCCCATTCATCACCGAAGCAGGATGTTCGCCATGATTCGTATGCCTCTGGCTACCGCCAGTCTGTTGGCCATCGCTATTTCCCTCGCCGGTTGCGGCGAAGGCAAAGACAAGGCGGCCGCGCCGCAAGCGCCAACGCCGGCCGCCAGCACTGCGGCTCCGGCTGCCCCCGCAGCCGCTGGCAAGATCGACGAAGCCGCTGGCAAGGCCGTTGTCGCGCACTACGCCGACATCGTCTACGCCGTCTACAGCGATGCCGAATCCACCGCGAAAACCCTGCAGACCGCCGTCGACGCCTTCCTCGCCAAGCCGAACGCCGATACCCTGAAAGCCGCCAAGGCTGCCTGGGTTGCCGCGCGCGTACCTTACCTGCAGAGCGAAGTGTTCCGTTTCGGCAACACCATCATCGACGACTGGGAAGGCCAGGTGAACGCATGGCCCCTGGACGAAGGCCTGATCGACTACGTCGACAAATCCTACGAGCACGCCCTGGGTAACCCGGGCGCTACCGCCAACATCATCGCCAACACCGAAGTGCAGGTCGGCGAAGACAAGGTCGACGTCAAAGACATCACCCCGGAAAAACTCGCCAGCCTGAACGAGCTGGGTGGTTCCGAGGCCAACGTTGCCACCGGCTACCACGCCATCGAATTCCTGCTGTGGGGCCAGGACCTCAACGGCACCGGCCCGGGTGCCGGCAATCGTCCGGCTTCGGACTACCTGGAAGGCGCCGGCGCCACTGGCGGCCACAACGACCGTCGGCGTGCCTACCTCAAGTCCGTGACCCAACTGCTGGTGAACGACTTGCAGGAAATGGTCGGCAACTGGAAACCGAACGTCGCCGACAACTACCGCGCCACGCTGGAAGCCGAACCGGCCGAAACCGGTCTGCGCAAGATGCTGTTCGGCATGGGCAGCCTGTCCCTGGGTGAACTGGCGGGCGAGCGCATGAAGGTCTCCCTGGAAGCCAACTCGCCAGAAGACGAACAGGATTGCTTCAGCGACAACACCCACTACTCGCATTTCTACGATGCCAAGGGTGTGCGTAACGTCTACCTGGGCGAATACACCCGCGTCGACGGCACCAAGATGACCGGCGCGAGCCTGTCCTCCCTGGTGGCCAAGGCCGACCCGGCCGCCGACACCACGCTCAAGGCCGAGCTGGCCGAGACCGAAGCCAAGATCCAGGTCATGGTCGATCACGCCAACAAGGGTGAGCACTACGACCAGCTGATCGCCGCCGGTAACACCGCGGGCAACCAGATCGTGCGTGACGCCATCGCCGCCTTGGTCAAGCAGACCGGCTCGATCGAACACGCTGCGGGCAAGCTGGGTATCAGCGACCTGAACCCGGACAACGCTGATCACGAGTTCTGATCAACGCCAGACTAGCCATCGATGCACCTGTGGGAGCGAGCTTGCTCGCGATAGGGTCTACCAGCCGACAGCAATAGTGGCTGATACACCGCTATCGCGAGCAAGCTCGCTCCCACATTGGTTTGTGGTGTTTCGATAATGTGAGGTCATTTCTGTGGGAGCGAGCCTGCTCGCGAAGACGGTGGATAAAGCAACAGCGGATGTCGATTATGCTGACGCTTTCGCGAGCAGGCTCGCTCCCACAGGGGGCGTCGTCTGGTTGATTATCAGTCCAATCCCGCAAGCCTGGCTTCAATGAACCGCCGCTCCGGCAGTTGCTGCGTCAATTCAAGCGCCCGTCGATAGGCGGCCCTCGCCTCCTCCACTCGACCCAACTGCCGGCAGAACTCAGCCCGCGCCGAATGGGCCAGGTGATAGTCAAGCAGCTCGCCCCTGCCCAGTATCCCGTCAACCAGGCGTAGCCCTTCCTGCGGCCCATCGCGCTTGGCCAGGGCGGCCGCGCGGTTGAGTTCGATCACTGGCGACGGCACGGCCCGCAACAGCACATCGTAGAGGCCGACGATCTGCGGCCAATCGGTCTCCCGGGCGCTCGGCGCTTCGGCGTGCACCGCAGCAATCGCGGCTTGCAGGCAATACGGTCCGAACCGCCGGGTGTTGAGCGCGGCCTCGACCATCGCGCAACCTTCGGCAATCATTGCCTGGTCCCATAGCGACCGGTCCTGCTCATCGAGCAAGACCAGATCGCCGGCCATCGACATTCGCGCGGGCCGCCGCGACTCGTGCAGCAGCATCAGCGCCAACAGGCCCATCACTTCAGCTTCGGGCAGCAACTCCAGCAGCAAACGCGCGAGGCGTATGGCTTCGCGGGTGAGATCTTCACGGGTCAACTCGGCCCCCATCGAGGCTGAATATCCCTCGTTGAATACCAGGTAGATCACCCGCAGCACGCTGTCGAGTCGTTCAGGCAGCTCCGTGCGGGACGGCACCTGATAGGGGATCTTCGCATCACGAATCTTCGCCTTGGCCCGCACGATGCGCTGGGCGATGGCTGCCGGCGCGGCAAGAAACGCACGAGCGATTTCCTCGGTGGTCAGGTCGCAGACTTCCCGCAGCGTCAACGGTACCTGGGCATCAGCGGCCAGAGCCGGGTGGCAACAAGTGAAAATCAGCCGCAGGCGGTCGTCTTCCACGTCCTCATCACTCCACTCGGCCTGTTCAAGCGCTTCGAGTTGCGCGATCAGCATCGGTTGGGACGCCGCGAAGCGCGCCCGCCGACGCAGGCTGTCAATCGCCTTGAAACGCCCGGCCGACACCAGCCAGGCCCGGGGATTGTCCGGCACGCCGTCGCGCTGCCAGCGCTCGACCGCGACGAAGAACGCCTCGTGCAAGGCTTCCTCGGCGAGATCGAAATCTCCCAGCAGGCGAATCAGCGTCGCCAGGATTCGCCGCGAATCCTGGCGATAAACCTGCTCGACCCGTGCCCTGACCGCTTCGGCCGACATCAGCCGGGAAGGCCTTGGGTGATCGGACTGATGGACAACAAAGCAGGTTCACGGCTCATGGAAATCATCCCGTTGTGATTGTCGTTCAGGGATTCAGCTGGCGTACCGGCCGGACTTCGACGCAGCCGACCCGGGCCGCCGGGATATGCCCGGCGACCTGGATGGCTTCGTTCAAGTCCTTGGCGTCGATCAGGTAGAAGCCCGCCAGTTGCTCCTTGGTTTCGGCGAACGGGCCGTCGGTAATCGACAGTTTGCCGCCGCGCATACGCACCGTGGTGGCGGTCTGCACCGACTCCAGGGCTTCGGCGGCGACCATGCGTCCGCTGCCCTGGATCGACTCGGCATAAGCCATGCACTCTGCGTCCTCAGGGCTGTCGGGAGAGTTGTGCAGGGCCTGTTCGTTGCTATACACCAGGCATAAATACTTCATGGAAAGCTCCGTGATCGAACCGATCGACAAAGGTGGCAGGAGGAAACCGAAGCCGATCAGGGCTGCAAGTCGAATATCGCCGTACCCGCCATCGGGTCGAATGGCGCCGACCAATGTTCATGGACGATCTTCCACGCTCCGGCCGTACGCTTGTAGCAAGCTGTCACACGCATCCAGCATGCCTGCTCTTCGCCTTTGTCGTTGGTGCCGCCGCAATAGGCCAGCCAATGGGCGAAGGCGATGTTCTCGGCCGGCGTGATCTGGACCTGATGGAAATCGAACTTGTGCGGGCCAGGGCACATTTCCATGCAGGCTTCCCAGTGCGCGCGGTAAGCGGTCTTGCCTTTGAATTGCAGGGCCTGGATGGCATCGAACGAGACGATATCGTCGTCATAGAGCGCCATGACTTTTTCCACATCCTTGGCCATGACGGCCTGGCGATAGGTGTCGATCAACGCTTGGATTTCGGTTTCGGTATTCATGGTGGTTCTCCGCAGTTTTTTGTTAGAGACAGCCTTAGTCGTCTGGAGAAACAGTGAATCGACAGCCAAACAAAAATAATCCAAAGAAAAAATTTCGCTAGAATCCAGGCCTCATTCTGTCGGCAACAATGGACGTTTTCGTGACTGCTCAGCTCGTACCCTATGAAGACCTGACCGCGCTGCAACGGCAACAGGTCGAAGCCATCGAAATCCACCCCGAACAGATCAGGTTTTCCGGCGATATCCACGGTGCGCTACATACGCTGCTGTCCAGGCCCGCCCCTGGGGTAAAGGGTTTTGCGCTGCTGGCCGACGAAGTGCCCGTCGCGTTCCTGCTGCTCAAGCGGCCACCCGTACTGCCCGCCTGGGCCGACGAACACAGCGCCACCCTGCACGCCTTGCAGGTCGACCGCCGCGCCCAGGGCAAAGGCTACGGCAAGGCCTGCCTGCAAGCGCTACCCACCGTCGCCCGAGCGGTATGGCCGGAAATAAAGGGGCTTGAGCTTTCGGTTGATGCAGACAACGACGCGGCCATCAGCCTGTACACCCGCCTGGGCTGGGTCGACAGCGGCGAGGCCTACAAGGGCCGAATCGGTTATGAACGGCGGATGGGGTTGGTCTTTGAATAACAGGCTCGCGACGATCAACTCGGCTTGAGGGGTATCCAGATCTCCAGGCTGCCTTCCCCCGTCCGCGGGTTGAAGTCTTCGCTATAGCGCTCGAACTCAGGCTCATCCGCCGCCTGGTGGCCGGATTGTGGCAACCATTCCTTCCAGATGTACTGGAAAGTGTCCGGAAGGCTCTTCAATGGCCCTTTGTGCTCGAATACGGCGTAGGGCCCGGGCTGGATTTCGATCCAGCGGTATTGGTCCGGAAGGTCGTCTAGTCGGCTGATCTCCACGCCGGCTATGTATTCAAAGCCGCCTGTACCGTCCGGGTTGCAACACACGCCGTAGGTCACTTCGTCTTTCTGCCCCGGCACTTTGCCAAGCCAGGGCAAGAACTTTTCCCAGAGCAGCGGGATGTCCTGGGCGGTGTCCTGGGTAAAACGCGCGCCGAAACCGGCGATGAGCTGAAAGCGTCCTTGCTCGAAGCGCGGCTCGGATGCATTAACGCGTTTTTGCGATTCCATTGCTTCGACACTCCGGAAAACTTGAAGTCGGGTTTGGCAGTATAGAACCCAAACGGTGATTGCCAGGCCGTTTCGCTTGTCAGAGTCCAGGCGGGACAGCCGAGGCGGTTGTTCCGACAAACTCGTTGTAGCCAGAAACGATCACGTAGATGGCGAAATAGCAGAAAATCGCCGCCGATGCCCAATAGGAATAACGCAGCAATTTATCCCCCAACAATTTTCCGCCCTGGGTTGCCGCCAGGCACAGGCCGGCGCTCCAGAGGAGCCCGGCGCAGAGGAATCCGCTCAAAAACAGCGCCGAACTGACTACCGTGCCACCCCCTGAGCGGGCAATGAGCGTACCTCCCACCGCCGCGAACCAGAGGATGGCGCTGGGGGACGACATTGCCAGGAAGATCCCGCGAAAAAACTCCTGCCGAGACGAGTTGCCCCGGACTTCGCCGGCCTCGGCCAGCACCGCACTGTGAAAGATCGCCGAATGAACCATCTTCGCGGCGAAATACAGCAACAGCACCGAACCGCCGATCCACAGCACCCACCGCACCGTTTCGTATTGCAGCAGGACAGTCATCCCGGCCAGCGCCAGGACCGCATAGACCAGGTCGCCTACGCAGGTGCCCAGGCCCAGGGCAAAGCCCTGGAAATAGCCGCGCTGCATCGCCAGGGTGATCATCGCGATATTGGCCACGCCGATGTCCAGGCACAAGGAAAGGCTCAGCAGGAAGCCGCTGGAAAATTCCATTATTCATTCCATTACAATTGGGTAAGACAGGTCCGACAAGCCGCTGCGGCCACCGCTGGTGGCGCAGCCAGGGCGACAGTGTCGTCGAAAATAGTTCGGCGCGGCTACTGGACAATCCGCCATTGGCCCGATTATCTTGCGCCGCAGGCCAACGCATTGGCCGACGTCGCTCGGACGGTTCCGGGCGCTCACGTATCTCGAGGCAACAATGGCCGAACAAGGTTCGCCGCGCCGCTTTGCGCGCATCGATCGACTCCCCCCGTACGTATTTAATATCACTGCCGAGCTGAAGATGGCTGCGCGTCGGCGCGGCGAAGACATCATCGACTTGAGCATGGGTAACCCCGACGGCGCCACGCCCCCGCATATTGTCGAGAAGCTGGTCACCGTCGCCCAGCGCGAAGATACCCACGGCTACTCCACTTCCAAAGGCATCCCACGCCTGCGCCGAGCCATCTCGCGCTGGTACAAGGACCGCTACGAAGTGGACATCGACCCGGAAAGCGAAGCCATTGTCACCATTGGCTCCAAGGAAGGCCTGGCACATCTGATGCTGGCCACCCTGGACCAGGGCGACACGGTGCTGGTGCCCAACCCCAGCTATCCGATCCACATCTACGGCGCGGTGATCGCCGGCGCCCAGGTGCGTTCGGTGCCGCTGGTGCCCGGCGTGGATTTCTTCGATGAACTGGAACGGGCCATTCGCGGTTCGATCCCCAAGCCGAAGATGATGATCCTCGGTTTCCCGTCCAACCCCACCGCCCAGTGCGTGGAGCTCGACTTCTTCGAGCGGGTCATCGCCCTGGCCAAACAATACGACGTACTGGTCATCCACGACCTGGCCTACGCCGACATCGTCTATGACGGCTGGAAAGCCCCGTCGATCATGCAGGTGCCGGGCGCGAAAGACATTGCGGTAGAGTTCTTCACCCTGTCCAAGAGCTACAACATGGCCGGCTGGCGCATCGGCTTCATGGTGGGTAACCCGGAACTGGTCAGCGCCCTGGCGCGGATCAAGAGTTACCACGACTACGGCACCTTCACCCCGCTGCAAGTGGCCGCCATCGCCGCACTCGAAGGCGACCAGCAATGCGTGCGCGACATCGCCGAGCAGTACCGCCAGCGCCGCAACGTACTGGTCAAGGGCCTGCATGAACTGGGCTGGATGGTGGAGAATCCCAAGGCATCGATGTATGTCTGGGCGAAGATTCCCGAGGCCTATGCGCACCTGGGCTCACTGGAGTTTGCCAAGAAGCTTTTGGCCGAAGCCAAGGTCTGCGTCTCGCCGGGGGTGGGGTTCGGGGAATATGGAGACGATCATGTGCGCTTTGCGCTGATCGAGAACCAGGACCGGATTCGCCAGGCGGTACGCGGGATCCGCGGGATGTTCCGGGCGGATGGGTTGATCAAAAAACCTGAGGCCTGACCCAAAACCAATGTGGGAGCGAGCCTGCTCGCGAAAACGATGTAACAGTCAACACGGATGTTGAATGTCATATCGCTTCGCGAGCAGGCTCGCTCCCACAGTAGGTATTGCCTTAGATTCAGATCACCAGCGACAACAGCAGGATAAAGATCAGCCCCACCACCGACAGGATGGTTTCCATCGCGGTCCAGGTCTTGAAGGTCTCGGCCACGGTCATGTTGAAGTACTGCTTGACCAGCCAGAAGCCCGCATCGTTGACGTGAGACAGGATCAGCGAGCCGGCGCCGGTCGCCAGTACCAGCAGCTCACGGTTCACCCCTGGCATCATCCCCACCACTGGTACCACGATCCCGGCACCGGTAATGGTCGCCACGGTCGCCGAACCGGTCGCAATCCGGATCACCGCCGCCACCAGCCAGGCCAGCAGGATCGGCGAAATCTGCGCGCTCACGGCCATGTGGCCAATCACGTCACCCACGCCGCTGGTCACCAGCATCTGCTTGAAACCGCCGCCGGCACCGATGATCAGGATGATCGCCGCCGTCGGCGCCAGGCTCGCGTCCAGCCACTTCAGCATCTGGCTGGAACCGATGCCCTGCTTGTAGCCAAAGGTGTACAGCGACAACAGCAACGCCAGCAGCAAGGCCGAGATCGGGTGGCCGATCATGTCCATCCAGACACGGAACAGGTTGCCGTCCGGCAGCGCCACATCCGCGAAGGTCTTGAGCAGCATCAGGAATACCGGCGACAGCACGGTGATCAGGGTGATGCTGAAGCTTGGCAGTTCGGCGGCGTTCGTCTCGCGGGCCAGTTGGTCCACCAGCTCCTGATTTGGATGACCGGGGATGTGCTTGGCGATGAACGTACCGAAGATCGGTCCGGCAATGATGGCGGTCGGCAGCGCGACGATCAGGCCGTAAAGAATGGTCTTGCCGATGTCAGCGCCAAAGATGCCGATCGCCAGCAGCGGACCCGGGTGCGGTGGCACCAGGCCGTGGACGGCGGAAAGACCGGCGAGCAGCGGGATACCGATCTTGATGATCGACACGCCGGTGCGGCGCGCGACGATGAACACCAGCGGGATCAGCAGCACGAAGCCGATTTCGAAGAACAGCGGGATGCCCACCAGGAACGCGGCGAACATCATGGCCCACTGCACCTTCTCCTTGCCGAAGGCACGGATCAGGGTCTGGGCGATCTGATCGGCGCCGCCCGACTCGGCCATCATTTTGCCGAGCATCGTGCCCAGCGCCAGGATGATGCCGACAAAACCGAGCACGCCACCAAAGCCGTCCTGGAACGCCTTGATGATGGTGCCGGTCGGCATGCCCGACGTCAGGCCGAGAAACGCGGCGGCGATGGTCAGTGCAATGAACGGGTGGAATTTGAACTTGGTGATGAGGACGATGAGTCCGATCACCGTAACCACTGCATCTAGCAGCAGGAACGTCTCGTGGGACATGCCGAACATGGGAGGTGTCTCCTGATTTGTTGTTGTTATTGAAGCAGTTATTTTCAAGCCGTCGGGACAGCGCTATCTTTCTGACGCAAATTGTTCACGCTTCAGCTCGCGAGCTTCAGGCCGTGGGCCAACCACCAGACGTAAGCCTGGCGGGCCAGTTCATCAACGCTGTGGCTGGACGCATCCAGAGCCAGGGTCAGGGGCTCGCCGACAGGAGATTCAAGGGTGGCAAACTGGCTGTCGATCAGGGTCGACGGCATGAAATGGCCCGGGCGATGGGACACGCGATCAGCGGCTACTTCCGGGGTCAGTTCAAGAAATACGAAGCCCAGGCCCGGCAAGGCGCTGCGCAGGCGCTCGCGATAACTGTGCTTGAGGGCCGAGCAGGTCAGCACCGGGCGCGCGCCCATGGCGTCGACACGGCGCAACTCATCGCACAGGCTGTCGAGCCAGCCGGCACGGTCGTCGTCGTTCAGGGGGATACCGGCGCTCATCTTCTGGATGTTGGCCGCGGGGTGGAAAGTGTCGCCTTCAATGGCGCTGGCGCCGCTCAGTTGGCACAGGGCCTGGCTGACGCAGGTTTTGCCGCAACCGGCAACGCCCATGATGACCAGGGCGGTGATTGGATTATTCATGTAACACCTCAGCGCGCAGACAGCGCTACCTTTGCCAGTTATGACACCGCAGCAAAAGCAGAAGTTGCCGACGCCTTCTTGTCATTTTTGTGGTTGCAGCATGTACGTCCACGACGCCAGCGGACAGGGGATCAGGCAAACCCTGCTCACGCATTTGCAGCCGCGCCGAGACAGCGCTACCTTAGTGCCTTGATTTTTGTTTGGCAAGCCGCCCTGATGACCGCCCCTAAAAACGATAAGAATACTCGCACCACCGGTCGCCCCACGCTCAACGAAGTCGCACGCCTGGCCGGGGTCAGCCCGATCACCGCCTCCCGTGCCCTTCGCGGCGTCAGCACCGTGGCCGTCGAGCTGGTGGACAAGGTCCGCCAGGCCGCCCTGGAACTCAACTACGTCGTCAACCCCGCCGCCCGCGCCCTGGCTTCGGCCCAGAGCCATTCGGTGGTGGTGCTGGTGCCATCGTTGTCGAACCTGTTGTTCATCGACACCCTCGAAGCCATTCATCGCGTGCTGCGGCCCAAGGGCTTCGAAGTGGTGATCGGCAATTACCATTATTCCCGCGATGAAGAAGAGGACCTGCTGCGCAACTATATGGCCTATCAGCCGCGAGGATTGTTGCTCACCGGGTTCGACCGCACCGAAAGCGCTCGACGGATGATCGAGGCCAGCAACATTCCCTGCGTGTACATGATGGAACTGGACCCGGGCGCCGGCCTCAACTGTGTGGGCTTCTCCCAGCTCAAGGCCGGCGAAACCGCTGCCGAACACCTGGTTTCCCGAGGCCGCAAGCGCCTGGCCTACATCGGCGCGCAACTGGACCAGCGCACGCTGTTGCGCGGCGAAGGTTTCCGGCGCGCATTACAGGAGGCCGGGCTCTACGACCCGGACCTGGAAATACTCACGCCGCGTCCGTCATCGGTGGGCCTGGGCGGCGAGTTGTTCCTGCAGTTGCTCGCCAGCCACCCGGACGTCGATGCGATCTTCTTCGGCAACGACGACCTGGCCCACGGCGCACTGCTCGAAGCGTTGCGCAGCGGTATCAGGATCCCCGAGCAGGTTTCGATCCTCGGTTTCAACGACCTTCCCGCCTCGGCCCACATGGTGCCGCGCTTGAGCAGCATCAGCACCCCGCGGGAAGCCATCGGCCGCCGTGCCGCTGAACAGATGCTCACCTTGATGGCTGGCAACCGCATCGCCCAGCCGGTGGTGGACCTGGGGTTCGAACTCAAGGTCCGCGAAAGCACCTGAGCGGCCCCGGCAGGATGCGGTCGAACCATGCCGACGAACCCTGCCGAGAGCACCGTCCTCGCCACTCTCTGAATCTGGCAGCGTCTCGACATCACCTCAGCGGGTTTGAGCGGAGCGTTTCAACCTCCGCCTCAAACCTGCGACCAACCGAGTCGACAGCGTTTCAATGACCGAACAGATTGACCTTCTTGGCTTTTTTGTCGGCGCGTTTTTCATCGGCGCTCTTCGCTGGTTTTTTCTTTGCCGCTTTTTTTGAATCCATGCCTTTGGCCATGATACGCACTCCACTCATACGGGATGTACCTCAGGTATACACCTATCCCTGCAGCCGCGTTCTTTTATAATCGCCTCCCCCTCTTCGCCATGACCCAGCCATGTCCGAAATCCGTTATGCAGCGCTCGAAGAATCGCTTTGGCCGTTGATGAACAAATTTTATCGTGCCCACCAATCCTCGATGAAAGCCGTGCGCGACGCGCAACTCTGGGTGGCGCGGCGCGATGAAATCGTCGCGGCCCTGTGCCTGCGACCGGTGTCCGGTGGGTATTGGTTGACGGGGTTGTTCGTCGACCCGGCGTTCCGCGCGCAAGGCATCGCGGCGCGGTTGATAGAAAAGGCGGTGAAAGGCGTGGAGGCGCCGGTGTGGCTGTTCTGCCACCCTGACCTGCGCGGCTTCTATGAGCGACGCGGGTTCGACTTCGATCCGGAACTGCCTTATGCGATGGCTGAACGGCTGAGCCGGTATGCGCGGAGCAAGCCGATGATTGCGATGGGGTTGGTGCCTGCAAGACCGTGAAGACCCATTCAGCCCAGTGTGGGAGCGAGCTTGCTCGCGATGGCGTCAGGTCAGCTGCATCAATTTGGATGACACACCGCAATCGCGAGCAAGCTCGCTCCCACAGGGTTTTGGGTAGGCTTCAGCTAATCGTCGGCCGAGGGATCCAGCTCCGGAAACATCACCTCGGTGAAGCCGAACTTGCTGAAGTCGGTGATGCGCGATGGGTACAAGCGGCCGATCAGGTGATCACATTCATGCTGGACTACCCGCGCGTGGAAGCCTGAGGCGGTGCGCACGATCGGCTCGCCCTTCGGGTCGAAACCTTCATAGCGGATGTGCTGGTAGCGATCCACTGCACCGCGCAGCCCCGGCACCGACAGGCAGCCCTCGAAGCCCTCTTCCATCAGCGGGCTCAGCGGCGTGATCAACGGGTTGATCAGGATGGTCTGCGGCACCGCCTCGGCATCCGGGTAACGCTCGCTGTGCTCGAAGCCGAAGATCACCAGTTGCAGGTCGACGCCGATCTGCGGCGCCGCCAGGCCGACACCGCCGACACTTTCCATGGTCTGGAACATGTCATCGATCAATTGCCACAACTCGGGACTGTCGAACATTTCTGGCGGCACCGGCGGTGCGATGCGCAGCAGGCGTTCGTCGCCCATCTTCAGGATTTCGCGGATCATGGTCGGGCTTCGTCAGTGTGATTGTGAGGAATGGAATGGTCGCGCCCAAGGCCCGATACATGCTGTTTTTCATGCTCGCCGGGGCTCTTTTCGCCATGGTCCTTGCCTTCGGCGGACATGTGCTCGATCACCGCGTTCATCTCAGCGCCGAGCAACAGTACCGCCGCCGAGATATAGAAGTACAGCAACAGCACGATGATCGCGCCGATACTGCCATACATGGCGTTGTAGTCGGCGAAGGTCTTGACGTAGAACGCGAAGCCCAGGGACGCGATGATCCAGACCACCACCGCCAATACCGAGCCCGGCGTGATGAAGCGAAACTCCTGTTTGACGTCGGGCATCACGTAATAGATCAGCGCCACCGCGACCATCAGCAAAAACACGATGACCGGCCAGCGCGCGAGCGTCCAGACGGTGACAATGAATTCCTCCAGCCCGATCTGGGCGGCAATCCAGCCCATCACCTGCGGCCCCAGCACCATCAGCGCCGCGGCGGCCAGGAGCATGCCGGCAATGCCGACGGTGTACAGGATCGACAGCGGAAAACGCTTCCAGGCCGGACGCCCTTCGACCACGTCATAAGCGGCATTCATGGCGCTCATCATCAGCCGCACGCCGGCCGACGCGGTCCACAACGCAATCACGATACCGACCGACAGCAGGCCCCCCTTGGACTGCTGGAGCTGGTCGATCACCGGGTTGACCTGCTCCAGCGCCTGCGGCGGCAGCACCAGTTCCGATTGCAGGCGCAGCCAGGAGAAAAAATCCGGCAGGTGCAGAAAACCGATCAGGGCTATCAGGAAAAGAATGAAGGGGAACAGCGAAAACAACATCTGGTAAGCCAGTGCGGAGGCGTACGTCGACATCTCGTCGTCGAGAAATTCGGTCACCGTGCGCATCATCACACGGTGCAGGGGCAAGCCTTTCAAGGCCGGGAACATCATGTGCGTCTCCTTTCGCCGCAAAAAAGGAAGGTCGCCTGGCGACTCATCGGGTTATGCAAGACAAAGTAACCTGTTGGCGACTTTGGAACAATTTCCCCCGGTGCTAGTTCGAGTCGACATGAAAACGGCCACCTGCAGATGACCGTTCCGATCACGTTTCAACTGATCGGTTACGCCTCGTCGACGCCTTTCTTGACGGCATCCTTGGCCTTGCCCACGTTTTGCTGGGCTTCACCCTTTTTCTCCTGGACCACGCCCTCGGCGCGCATGCGGTCGTTATCGGTGGCCTTGCCGACGCCTTGCTTGATGTTGCCGACGGCTTCGTTGGCAACGCCCTTCACTTTATCGCTCGTGCTACTCATCATGTCTCTCCTGTGAATAACCGTAAGAAAAGTCATTACACAAAGGTTGACCGGGGCCGTTTGCGGGGAGTTTCATTTTTTCTGCGGCTGATTTCGTCGGCGACTGCAGGTTGCGCTTTATGTTTGCCGATCAACCCCCGAGAATGCCCCACGTATTCAGGCTGCGACCTGAAGCTCCAATTCCGTAGGAACGTTATGAAACTCGATAAAAAGCAGGCCATCGCCCGCAGGAACCAGCAACTGGGCGGCGCCGTCCTGGGCGTCAACAATTGCCATTTCAGCGAACTGAACCGCAATCGCAACATCTTCTGGTTCGACATTCCGGTGGCCCGGCTGGCCATTGGTCAATACGAATGGATTCACCTGCTGCTGCACACCCCCGCCACCGATGAACTGCTGCACCTGAAAGTGCCGACGGTGTTCCTGCGGGAAAAACTGGAAGGCCTGGAAGTACGCAACCAGGGCAAACGCAAGGCGGCCCTGAGCCTGGAACTGAGTGCCGACAAGGATTCCTACCTGCAAGACATGCGGCCGGGTGGCACCAACCTGGATTTTGCGCAGTTTCGGTTGTAGTCCCGATTGCCACAACGGCCGCCCCGCGCGAGGCCATAGCCTTGTAACAAAAAGCCCCGCATCAGCGGGGCTTTTCATTGGCGGCGGGTTTATTTCTTCAGCCCCAGCTTCTTCAGTTCTTCATCACGCAACTCGCGCCGCAGTATCTTGCCCACGTTGGTGGTCGGCAATGCATTGCGGAACTCCACGGCCTTGGGCACTTTGTAGCCAGTGACGTTGGCGCGCATGTGCTCCATCACCTGTTCCTTGGTGAGCGTGGCCCCTGGACGCACGACGATGAAAATCTTGATCGCCTCGCCGGACTTTTCATCCGGTACACCGATCGCCGCGCACTGCAGCACACCCGGCAGGGTGGCCAGTACGTCTTCCAGTTCGTTGGGGTAAACGTTGAAGCCGGAGATCAGGATCATGTCCTTCTTGCGATCGACGATGCGCATGTAGCCGTCCGGCTGGATCAGCGCGATATCACCGGTCTTGAGCCAGCCTTCACCGTCGAGGATCTCGTCGGTGGCCTCCTGGCGCTGCCAGTAGCCCTTCATCACTTGCGGACCTTTCACACACAATTCGCCGATTTCACCGAGTGGCAATTCGACGCCCGCGTCATTGATGACCTTGCACAGCGTCGATGGCACCGGAATGCCGATAGTGCCGACCTGGATGTGCTGGATCGGGTTGACGGTAGCCACCGGGCTGGTCTCGGTCATGCCGTAGCCTTCGCAGATCGGGCAGCCGGTGACCGCCTTCCAGCGCTCGGCCGCTGCCAGTTGCAGCGCCATGCCACCGGACAAGGTCACCTTCAGTGCCGAGAAGTCCAGCTTGCGGAAGGCTTCGTTATTGCACAGGGCCACGAATAACGTGTTGAGGCCGACAAAACCGCTGAACTTCCACTTCGACAGTTCCTTGACCATCGCCGACAAGTCGCGCGGGTTGCTGATCAGGATGTTGTGGTTGCCGATCAGCATCATCGCCATGCAATGAAAGGTGAACGCATAGATGTGGTACAGCGGCAGCGGCGTGATCAACACTTCGCAGCCTTCATTGAGGTTGGAGCCCATCAATGCCTTGCACTGCAACATGTTCGCCACCAGGTTGCGATGGGTCAGCATCGCGCCCTTGGCCACGCCAGTGGTGCCACCGGTGTATTGCAGAACGGCCACGTCATCGCTGGTGGGGTTGGCTTCGTTCACCGGTTGGCCGTGGCCCTTGCTCAACACGTCGTTGAACTTGATGGCCTTGGGCAAATGGTAAGCCGGGACCATCTTCTTGACGTACTTGATCACGCTGTTGATCAGCAGGCGCTTGAGCGGCGGCAGCAGGTCGGCGACTTCGGTGACAATGACGTGCTTGACGCTGGTCCTGGGCACCACGTTCTCGGCCAGGTGCGCCATGTTGGCCAGGCACACCAGCGCCTTGGCGCCGGAGTCGTTGAATTGGTGTTCCATCTCCCGCGCGGTGTACAGCGGATTGGTGTTTACCACGATGAGCCCGGCGCGGATCGCGCCGAAAACGGCCACCGGATACTGGAGAACGTTGGGCAGCTGCACGGCGATTCGATCGCCCGGCTGCAAATCGGTATGCTGTTGCAGGTACGCGGCAAAGGCACCGGACAATTCGTAGAGTTCACCGTAGGTGATCGTCTTGCCGAGGTTGCTGAATGCCGGCTTGTCGGCGAAGCGTTGGCAGGACTGCTTCAACACCGCCTGAATATTCGGATACTCGTCTGGATTGATGTCGGCAGCAATCCCAGCTGGGTACTTATCCTTCCAAAAGTCTTCAATCATGGAAGCCCACTCCTCAGCAACGCGAATTCTTCACCGCATTTGATGCGATTATTATTGGTGTGTGTTTTGTTGGTGAATCTGGCTTGAATCAAGGCCGAGAAGTCACAAAAGCGCGCCGAGAGTAGCAGCTTTGCCAAGGGTCGACTAGAGCCAAAAATGGGCCCTATAGTCACAAATCCGACTCAAGAGAATCTAATGGTCATTTTTAGAGTAAAAATTCTAAGACCGCGTAATTGCATCCACACATAACAACTGTGGGAGCGAGCTTGCTCGCGATAGCGATGGATCAGCCAACATCTCTGTCACTGATCTAACGCTATCGCGAGCAAGCTCGCTCCCACAGGGTCAGGGGTTTCCATTGAGGCAAGCGCCTCAGGCGATATCGCGCAGCTCCCGCCGCAGGATCTTGCCCACCGGCGTCATCGGCAGCGAGTCACGCAATACGATGTGCTTGGGGATCTTGTAGCCGGTGAAGTTCTCCTTGCAGTAGGCCTTGAGTTCTTCAAGGCTGACGCCCGCCTCACGGGCCACCACGAACAGTTTCACCGCCTCCCCCGAACGCTCGTCCGGCACGCCGATGACCGCGCAACTGGCGACTTTCGGGTGAGCCATGACCACGTCCTCGATCTCGTTGGGATACACATTGAAACCCGAGACAATGATCATGTCTTTCTTGCGGTCGACGATGCGCACAAACCCGTCGGGATCGATCACCGCGATATCGCCGGACTTGAACCAGCCTTCGCTGTCCAGCACTTCGGCGGTCGCCTCGGGCTTGTTCCAGTAGCCCTTCATGATCTGCGGGCCCTTGATGCACAGCTCGCCGCGCTCGCCCAGGGGCAGCTCGACGCCGTCGTCGTTGATGACCTTCATCAGCGTACCCGGCACCGGTAGCCCCACCGTACCCAGGCGCGACTTGCCGCCGTAAGGGTTGGCACTGGCCACCGGCGAGGTTTCCGTCAGGCCGTAGCCCTCGGTGATGCCACAGCCGGTGAGCTGCTTCCAGCGTTCGGCCGTGGCCTTGACCAGCGCGGTGCCGCCTGAGTTGGTGACCTTGAGGTTGGAAAAATCCAGCGTCTTGAAATCAGGATGGTCCATCAGCGCCACGAACAGCGTGTTGAGCCCCAGCAACAGCGAGAACCGCCAGTTCTTCAGCTCCTTGATGAAGCCACCGATGTCCCGGGGATTGGTGATCAACACGTTGTGGTTGCCCGTGACCATCATGCACATGCAGTTCGCCGTGAACGCATAGATATGGTAAAGCGGCAACGGCGCGATCATGACTTCCTGGCCCTCGCGCAACAGCGGCTGGCCGTCATCGCCGATCTGCCCCAGGCACGCCCGGGCCTGCTGCATGTTGGCGACCAGGTTGCCGTGGGTCAGCATCGCGCCTTTTGCCAGCCCCGTGGTGCCACCGGTGTATTGCAGCACGGCAATGTCATCGAGGCTGACGTTCAGGGGCTTGATGCCCTGGCCTCGCCCGAGGCGCAAGGCGCTCTTGAAGGAAATCGCCTGGGGCAGCGAATAGGCCGGGACCATTTTCTTGACCTTGCTGACCAGCGTATTCACCAGCCAGCCCTTGGCGGTGGGCATCAGGTCGCCCATCTTCGCTTCGATCAGAAATTGCAGGTCGGTGTCGGGCAGCACTTCCTGGACCTTCTGCCCGAACAGGTTCATGTACACCAGCGCCCGGGCACCAGAGTCCTTGAACTGATGACGCATTTCCCGCGGGGTGTACAGCGGGTTGGTATTGACCACGACCAGGCCGGCGCGCAGGGCACCGAAGACGGCGATCGGGTATTGCAGGACGTTGGGCATCTGCACGGCGATGCGATCGCCCGGCGCCAGGTCGGTATTGGCTTGCAGATAACCGGCAAAGGCCGCGCTGTAGCGCTCCAGCTCGGCGTAGGTGAGGGTCACCCCCATGTTGCTGTAGGCCGGACGGTCGGCAAATTTCTTGCAGGAACGCTCGAACACCTCGACAACCGACTTGTAGGCACCCAGGTCGATGTCCGAGGGCACGCCGGTCGGGCGTTTGTCATTCCAGAAATCAGGCTGCATTGTTTTTGTCCTCTTTACCTGAACGTATCCGGGACCGCTTGCGTATCGCTTGCACAGCGGAGCTCCTCGGACACTAGCAGCTATGGCCAATCAGGCAAATATGGCAACTTGCGTCATAGATCGTGTGAATCTTCCTCCCTTGCCGTGACCTGATCAGGCGAGACGCGACGGATGCGCTATACAATGCAGCGACGCTGCGTCTGACTTTGTGCAAAGGAACCGCCATGATCCACCAAACGTTCTGGCTGACCGCGACCGATCACAGGCGCATCTTCGTCAACCAATGGTTGCCCGAAACCGCCCCGCAGGCCGTGCTCATGCTGGCCCACGGCATGGCCGAACACAGCGCTCGTTATGGGCGCCTGGCCCAGGCGTTGTGCGATGAAGGTTATGGTGTCTACGCACCGGACCTGCGCGGCCACGGCAAGACCGGCGAGGAAACAGTCCTGGGGCATTTTGCCGACGAGGACGGCTGGGCCAAGGTGGTCGGCGATCTCGCGAGCCTCAATCAGCACATCGGCCAGCAACATCCAGAAATACCAATTCTCCTGCTGGGCCATAGCATGGGCAGCTATATCGCCCAGGGTTACCTGCTGCACCACAGCGCCAGCCTGCACGGGGCGATTCTCAGCGGCTCGAATTTCCAGCCCGTGGCGCTGTACCGCGCGGCGCGCCTGATCGCCCGCCTCGAACGTCGACGCCAGGGAGCCACGGGGCGTAGCGCGCTCATCGAGTGGCTGTCATTCGGCAGTTTCAACAAGAAATTCAAACCGGCGCGCACGCCCTTCGACTGGCTCAGTCGCGACCCGACCGAAGTGAACAAATACGTCCAGGACCCGCTGTGCGGCTTTCGTTGTACCAATCAGCTGTGGATCGACCTCCTCGGCGGCTTGCAGCAGACCAGCAAAGCGTCCAATCTCGCGCAGATCGATCCGGGCCTGCCGTTGCTGGTGATTGGCGGCGAATGTGATCCGGTGAGCGAAGGCAAGCGTCTGAAAGATCTGGCCGATGCCCTGCGCGACGCCGGCAATCAACATCTGCAATTGACGATCTATCCGCAGGCCCGGCACGAACTGTTCAATGAAACCAACCGCGATGAAGTGACGGCCGACGTGCTGGCCTGGATTGCCCAGGCGCTGAGCCACCAGCGGCCACCACGTAGCGAGTAGGTTTGCAGCGTTTTTCCTTTACCTGTTACAGGATCCAGACATGACCCAGGTTACCAATATCCCTTACGAAGCCCTCGAAGTCGGCCAGACCGCCAGCTACAGCAAGACCGTCGAAGAGCGCGATATCCAGCTGTTCGCCGCCATGTCCGGCGATCACAACCCGGTGCACCTGGACGCCGAGTTCGCCGCCGCCAGCATGTTCAAGGAACGCATCGCCCACGGCATGTTCAGCGGTGCGCTGATCAGCGCGGCGGTGGCGTGCGAGCTGCCTGGGCCGGGCACCATCTATATCGGCCAGCAGATGAGCTTTCAGAAACCGGTGAAGATTGGCGACACCCTGACCGTGCGCCTGGAAATCCTCGAGAAACTGCCGAAGTTCCGCGTGCGCATCGCCACGCGCGTGTTCAATCAGCGCGATGAACTGGTGGTGGACGGCGAGGCCGAGATCCTGGCTCCGCGCAAGCAGCAGACTGTTACGTTGCCGACGTTGCCGGCGATCAGCATCGGCTGATGATCATGATTCCCCGTGGCGAGGGAGCTTGCTCCCGCTGGGGTGCGAAGCGCCCCTGAGAAAAGCCCACCGCGTTTAATCTGATTAACCGTGATGTTCTTTTTACGACTGCTTCGCAGCCGAGCGGGAGCAAGCTCCCTCGCCACGGAGTCCGCAGTGCGACGGCTATTGCAGCCGCTCTTGCACCTGCACACTCGCCGTCATACCCGCGCTCAGGCTCACCCCTTCCGGCACCTTGTCGAGCTTGATCCGCACCGGGATCCGCTGGGCCAGGCGCACCCAGTTGAAGGTCGGTTCGACCTCTGCCAGCAATTGCGCATCGGGGTTGGTGTTGCGGTCGGTGATACCGCGGCTGATGCTTTCCACATGGCCGTCCAGCGCATGGTCGGCGCTCATCAACCAGACCTTGACCGGATCGCCCACGCGGATCCTCGGCAATTTGGTTTCCTCGAAATAGGCCTGCACGTAGAACGTCGAATCATCGATCAGCGCCATCACCGGTTGCCCGGCGTTGACGTAGTTGCCTTCGGCCAGGCGCAGATTGGTGATATGACCACTGCGTGGCGCCAGGACCTGGCTGCGGGCCAGGTTCAGCTCGGCGACCTTGGCCTGGGCCTGGGCCTCGCGCAGTTCGCCACGGGCAATGCCGGCGTTGATCTGGGCATTTTCCCGCAGCTCGGCGCTGATCGCCTGAGGCCCCAGGGCGGCGCGGCGGCTGGCTTCGTGCTCACGCAGGCTCAGCTGCTGCTGACGGGTCTGGACCACCGCGCGAGCCTTTTCCAGCGCGGCCTCGAAGCGTTCGCGGTCGATGCTCAACAACAGGTCGCCAACCTTGACCTGCTGGTTGTCCACGGCCTTGAGTTCGCGCACCCAACCGGATACGTCAGGGGCGACCACCACCACGTCGGCACGGATTCGCGCATCCCGGGTCCAGGGCGTGAGCATGTAGTACTGCCACAGATGAAACCCGGCGAAGATCGCCACGGCCACCACGCCCAGCGTGACGGCGACACGTACGGGTGTACGCATGTTCAGCTCCTTATAACGGTCCGAGGACCAGGGTAATGACAGTCAGGACACAGACGTACAGGGCGCAGTCGAACAAGGCTTCATGCCAGATCCAGCGCCCGACCGGCAACAGGCCGAGCAACAGGCGCAGCGCCCCGGTTGCCAGCAAGGCCAGGACCACATAAATCAGGAACGGGCTGAGCAGCACCCCGCCAATCGACCATTCACGCAAGCCCATGGCTATGTTTCCCTTCTTCGGATTCGTGCTGGCGGCACCAGGCGCGCCAGCTGTTCTGCAATTGCACCACCGCGCCTTGGGCGAGCTTCAGCGCATCGCTGGACGGTTGCTGCGACAGCACCCGCAGATATTCGTCGCTTGCCTGGGCCAAAGCCTCGGCCTGATCGCCGCCGGGGCCGCGTTCCAGCGCCTGCTCCAGGGTTTCGAAATATTCGCGCTGGGCCGGGCTGTCGGGTATCTGGGCGACGGCCAGGCTCAGGCGCAGATGCAGCAACTCGTCACCGACGTCCAGGCCCAGCAAGCCGTCGTCCCAACGGCTGCGCGCCGGCACCGGCAGCTCGGGATAATGCCGCGCAAGTTGCAGCAGCCGGTCAGCCATGCGGCCACCGAACCAGCTTTCAGCACCACGCAGATTGCGATGGGTCAGCCTGACCAGATCGTCCAGCGTCGCGGCCAGCAGCCGACGGCTATGCCAGGCCGGGTTGCGCAGGATCAGCAGCTTGAACGCCAGCACCGCCGCGCCGACGCCGATCATCATCGCCTGGGCGTTGTTGAAAAATGCCGAAACGTCGTACTTCATCGCATTGAGCGGCGAGACCAGCACCACAAAGTGCAGGCAGAACGAGGTGGCCGTGGCGTAGAGCGGCGGCTTGGCCATGCACAGCGCCCCCAGGAACAACGGCACGCCCATGGCCATGCACAGCATGGCGAAACTGCTCCATTGCGGCAGGAAAATCTCGCCAATGACAAACGCCGTCGGCACTGCGAGGAAAATACCCCGCAGGAAACTCATGCCGATCTGCGCACCGTTTTCGCGGCTGGCAAACAGGCTGCACACCACGCACGTGAGCAACAGCGCACCGGATGCGGCGGGCCAGGCGGTCGCCAGCCAGAAACAGGCTACTGCCAGGAATGCCAGGGCGCTGCGGGCCCCGAATACCATGGCCAGGGACAGATCACGGTGCGGCGCCAGCGTGCGCGGCGGATCGGCGGCGGCCCTGCCCTCCTGCACGGCCGCGAGCGCGGCACAGGCAGCCAGGGCGGTATCGAGCAACAAGGCGAAACGAGCCAGGCAGTAACTTTGCGCCGAGCTGATCCGCAGGTCATGAGAGGCATCCAGAACCCGAGGCCGCAGGGCCTGGAGCGTCGCGCTGTCTGCAGCGAGCGCCTGCTGCACCTCGTCCATCCACGGCTGGAGCGCTTCGGCCTCCTGAGGTTCGAGTTGTTTCCACTGCCGACGCACCGAACGGGAAATACGCAACAGCATCAGCAGTTTCTGGCTCAAGCCGCTGATGGCCCGGGCGCGCTGGCGGCCCAGGCTGCCTTCGAACCAGGCGTGTTCGCGCTGGGCATCCACAGCAACGATCTTGCCGAGGATTTCGAGCAAGCCTTTGCGCGCCTGGGCATCGCCGGCCAACGTTGCACGCGCCGCCTGCATGCCGCTCTGCCAGGCGGCACGGGCCTGATCCGCCAGTTGTCGTTCGACCCGCAACGGCCAGAGCAAGGCACTGGCCGCCGTGGCGCAGGTAATGCCCAGGCTGATCTCGGTACACCGCGCCACGGCCTGGTCGAAGACCCCAAGTGGATGGGAAAGGGCCGGCAAGGCAATGATCGCCACCGTGTAGCCAGCCAGCACGAAAGAATACGACCAGGCGCTGCGCAACAGCGTCGAACAGCCCGTGCACACACCCAGCCACAGCGCCAGCGCCAGCAAGAACAACCACGGTGCCTGGGCGAACAATCCCATGAACACCACCGACATGATCGTCCCGACCAAAGTACCGACCAAACGCGCCAGGCCCTTCTGTACCACCATGCCGGACAGCGGCTGGGCGACGATGAACGCCGTCATCAATGCCCACGACGGCTGCTCCAGGCCCCAGCGCAACGCCAGCCACAACGCCAGGCCGCCGCCGAGCACGGTTTTGATGGCGAACTGCACAGCGAGGCGGTCAGGGGCGAACAAGGCCTGGAAGGTAATGGGCACGCGGAAAACTCTTCTGGGGGCCGAGGTAATGAACGTAGTCACGAACGTAGTAACGATAGATCGCGCGAGGGGCAGCGCAATTATTAGCTAGCTACCTATTCGAGTCCAGAGCAGATTATTGACGGATCTGACAAACACTCTTGCGGTTTCGAGCCCATAAAAAAACGCCAGCAAGCTGGCGTTTTTTTGCGTCACAGGCATGTGTCAGCTGGCACGCGCCTGGTTACGCAGCGCCTTGACCTGGTCGTGGTTGCGTTGCACGCCGTGGTACTGACGCTCAACCAGGTCACGAATACCTACCAGGTTGTGCTTGTTGATCTTCTCAATGGCTTCCTTGTAAGCCTTGAGTGCATGGTCTTCGCCGCGTTCGGCTTCGTTGAGGACCGCTTCTTCGTCCTTGCCGGTAAACATCGATTTTACGTCTACCCAACGACGGTGCAGGTCGCCAGCGACGCTGGTGGAGGTTTCCGGATCGCCGCCCAACGAACGCACAGCGGCTTGCAGCTCGGCCGCGGCAGTTGCGCAATCGGCCGCGCGTTTAACGAACAGGGCCTTGAGTTCTGGATGCTTGATGTCTTCAGCGCAGGTCTTGAATCCTTCCTGGCCATCCTTGCTGGTCTCGATCAGGTCGTTCAAGACAGAGATGGATTCTTTATTGATGTCAGTCATTTTTCAGTTCCTTTGCTTGGTGAATAAAAACCTGCAAGGAATATTGCATTGGCCGTGCCAGCCAAAAACAACAATAAAAATACTTTAAATTCAATAATTTACAAAATACCCAAAAATCTGTATCCGCGTTATTTGCATGATCTGTCATTTGGCCTGCATGCAGAATGCCTGTATTTTGCCGAGGGTTCCTATCAAGACAAATCGCCATGAATCCGCAAAAGCTTGAACTGCTGGTGACGCGCCAGATGCCCTTCGGCAAATACAAGGGCCGAATCCTCGCCGACCTGCCGGGCCAGTACCTTAACTGGTTTGCCCGGGAGGGTTTTCCCCACGGAGAATTGGGCGCTTTGCTGGCGCTGATGCAGGAGATCGACCACAACGGTCTGTCGGACCTGCTGGATCCGCTGCGCGCCAAACACGGCCTGCCCAAACCACGCCATTGACCGACTGAATCCGCCCATGCCCGAAAACACCCTGCGCGCCCATGATGAAGCTTTCTGGCAGACCTTCGTCGACCGCTACGACGTCGAGCCCGAGGGCCCGCTCAACCTGGAAAACGGCTACTTCGGGCGGATGTCGCGTACCGTGGTCGAGGAGTACCAGCGCAACATCGAATTCGTCAATCGCAGCAACTCGGTGTACGTGCGTCAGCATTTCGACCGGGAGCACAGCGAGGCCATCCGCCGGCAGGTAGCGCAACTGATTCACGTCCCCTCCTCTACCGTGGCGCTGGCCACCAGCGCGGTGGACGCCCTGCAGACGCTGATTCGCAATTACAACGGCCTCAAGCCTGGCGACCAGGTGCTGATAAGCGACGTCGAGTACGAGTCAGTCAAGAGCGCGATGCGCTGGCTGGCTCGCCAGCGAGGGGCGCAGATCATCGAACTGGTGCACCCGCATCCCGCCAGTTTCGAAAGCCTGGTGGGCACCTATCGGGAAACCTTCATTCGCTACCCGCGCCTGAAGCTGATGGCGCTGACTTACGTCAACCACCTGACCGGCCTCGTCATGCCGGTCAAGGCGATTGCCGAGGCGGCGCGGGAGTTCGATGTCGACATCATTCTCGACGGCGCGCACGCCCTGGGTCAGATCGAGTTCAATCTGAAGAAGCTGGGTATCCAGTTTGCCGGTTTCAACTTGCAGAAGTGGATTGGCGGCCCGCTGGCCCTGGGCTTTCTCTATATCGCTCCAGAGCGGTTGGCCGACATCGATCCGGACATGGACGAAGCCAATTACCCCGCCACCGATGTGCGCTCACGCACACCCCACAGCACGCCCAACATCCCTGCCCTGCTGACGCTGCCATTGGTCTTTGAAGAACACCGCACCCTGGGCGGCGCGTCGGCCAAAGGTGCCCGACTCTGCTACTTGCGGGACCTGTGGGTGAACGCGGTGCGGGATGTGCCCGGCATCGAAGTCATGACTCCGGACGACCGGCGGCTCTATTGCGGCATCACCTCGATGCGCTTCACCGCCCAGCCCGATCAGCAAGTCATGGCCGATCGGCTGCTGAAAGAACATGGGATTTTTACCGTGGTGCGCAAGACCAGCGTCGGCCCGTGCATCCGCATCACGCCTGGGTTGATTACCTTGGCACGGGATATCGAGCGGTTGACCGAGGCGCTTATCCACCTGAGCAACACATAACCCGTGGCGAGGGAGCTTGCTCCCGCTGGGCTGCGCAGCAGCCCCTTGAACTATCACCTCGGTGAGTCAGGCCAATCTCGTTCGTGCTGATTGGGGCTGTTCCACAGCCCAGCGGGAGCAAGCTCCCTCGCCACGGGGATGCGCAGTGAAACAATAGGCAAAAAAAACGGTGCGCCGACCAAGCGCACCGTAAAGCCGTAGAACACCCAACGAAGTTCGGTAAGACAATCAGTCCAGCAGCGCCAGGGCCTCGGCGGTGCATTCCTGGATGCGGGCCCAGTCGCCGTTCTTGATCCACTCCGGATCCAGCATCCAGCTGCCGCCCACGCACATCACGTTTTTCAACGCCATGTAGCTCTTGATATTGGCCGGACTGACGCCGCCAGTCGGGCAGAATTTCACTTCGCCGAAGGGGCCACCCAGGGCCTTGATGGCAGCCACGCCACCGCTGACTTCCGCCGGGAACAACTTGAAGCGGCGATAACCCAACCCGTAGCCTTCCATGATGCCCGAGGCATTGCTGATTCCCGGCAACAACGGAATCGGGCTCTGGACGCTAGCCTCCAGCAAGTCGCGAGTAATACCCGGCGTCACGATGAATTGCGAACCGGCGGCCTCGGCGGCGGCCAGCATATGGCGATCGAGCACCGTGCCGGCGCCGGTCACCAGTTCCGGACGCTGCTCGCGCAGCACCTGGATGGCCTTGAGGCCGTATTGCGAGCGCAAGGTCACTTCCAGCGCCGTCAGGCCACCGGCGGCCAGGGCATCGGCCAGCGGCAGGATGTCCTGCTCACGGGCAATGGTGATCACCGGCAAGATCCGCGCCTTGGCGCAGAGGCTGTCGATCAGCGTTACTTTGTCCGCCATGGAAACGGTCGGGGATGGGTTTGTCATAGCGGCTGATCCTTGGTTCATGGGCACCAGTAAATCTCTAACGTAGGTTGCAAAAACGCGCGGATTGGCATTTCGGCGACGTTGTCACCGGCCGTCGCGGCGTTCAGGGTGGTCAACTTCGATTGACCGGAAATCGACAGCACCTTGTGCCTGGCCGAAGCCAGCAACGCGCGGCTCATGGTCAGGCGCTGGTGCGGGACGGTTGGCGCGAGCATAGGCCAGCAACGGCGAGCGCCCTTTTCATCCAGGGCCTCGGCCAGGTTCGGGCTGTCGGGAAACAGCGAGGCGGTATGCCCGTCGTCCCCCATGCCCAGTACCAGCACATCAATCGGCGGCAGCTCGGCCAACAGACGATCCGCCTGTTCGGCCGCAGCCTCCAGGTTGGCACTGGCGCTGTACAGGCTCAGGAACTGCGCCTTGGCCGCCGCGCCCTGAAGCAGGTAACGCTTGAGCAGACCGGCATTGCTGTCGGCGTGTTCTACCGGCACCCAGCGCTCATCGGCCAGGCTCACCACCACCTTTGACCAGTCCAGCGTCTGCTTGGACAGGTTCTGGAAAAATGCCACCGGGCTGCGACCGCCAGACACCACCAAAGTCGCCGCACCACGAGTGTCGATTGCCGCGCGCAACTGCTGCGCCACGTTCAGCGCGAGGTTTTCCGCCAGCAGCACCGGGCTCTTGAACTCAAGGGCCGTGACGCCCTCGGGCAGTTTCAATTCAGATATCGCCATACCATGACCTCCCATCCCGCGTGATCAGTGCGATGGAGCTCATCGGCCCCCATGACCCGGCGGCATACGGCTTGGGCGCATCACCGGACTTCTTCCAGCCGGCAATCAGCTGGTCGCACCACGTCCACGCGGCTTCGATTTCATCTTTACGGACAAACAGGTTCTGATTGCCATTCATGACCTCCAGCAACAACCGCTCGTAGGCATCGGGAATCCGCGCGCTGCGATAGGTGTCGGAGAAGTTCAGTTGCAGCGGACCGCTGCGCAATTGCATGCCCTTGTCCAGGCCTTGCTCCTTGGTCATCACCCGCAAGGAAATGCCTTCGTCCGGTTGCAGGCGGATGATCAGTTTGTTGCTGATCTGCAGACGCTGCTCGGGGGCGAAGATGTAGTGGGACGGTTCCTTGAAGTGAATCACGATCTGCGACAGCTTCTGCGGCATGCGCTTGCCGGTACGCAGGTAAAACGGAACACCGGCCCAGCGCCAGTTGCGAATGTCGGCGCGCAGGGCGACGAACGTCTCGGTGTCGCTCTGGGTATTGGAATTGGGTTCTTCCAGGTAGCCGGGGACGGCCTTGCCTTCACTGTGGCCGGCGATGTACTGGCCGCGCACCACTTGTGTGGTCAAGCCTTCCGGGCTGATCGGTGCGAGGGCCTTGAGCACCTTGACCTTCTCGTCACGGATGCTGTCGGCCGACAGGTCGGCCGGCGGGTCCATGGCGATCAGGCACAGCAACTGGAGCAAGTGGTTCTGGATCATGTCGCGCAGTTGGCCGGCCTTGTCGAAATAGCCCCAGCGGCCTTCGATGCCGACCTTCTCGGCCACGGTGATTTCCACGTGGGAGATGTAATTCTGGTTCCACTGGGTTTCGAACAGGCTGTTGGCGAAACGCAACGCGATCAGGTTCTGGACCGTTTCCTTGCCCAGGTAATGGTCGATACGGTAAGTGCGGTTCTCCGGGAAGAACTGCGCCACGGCGTCGTTGACCTTGCGCGACGATTCCAGGTCCGAGCCGATGGGTTTTTCCAATACGACGCGGGTGTTCTCGCTCAAGCCGACTTTCGCCAGGTTCTCGCAGATCGCGCCGTAGACCGCCGCCGGCGTGGCGAAATAGGCGATGACTTGCTGCTGGGCCTGGCCGACCTGCTCGGCAAGCGCGACGTAATCGTCAGCCTTGAGAAAATCCACATGCAGATACGTCAGCCGCGCCAGGAAGCGCTCGATCACGGTTTCGTCGAGGTCTTTTTCGCCCACATAGCGACGCAGCTCGGTCGCGATGAACGTCAGGTGTTGCTGTTCGCTGCCAGGTTCGCGGGCCAGCGCGAAGATTCGCGTGTCCTCATGCAACAGGCCGGCACCGTCGAGCTGATAAAGGGCAGGAAACAGCTTGCGCAACGCCAGGTCGCCCAACGCGCCGAACAAGGCAAAGGTGCACGGTTCAACCGTAATCGAATGCATGATGTTTGTTCTTTTATCAAGTTAAACTACAAATACCTTTTTTCAAGGTATCACTCAAGGAAAAATGTAGTAATAACTACAACATTTTTCGAAAATACCGATTCCGAGTGGTGGTCCGTCGGAGCCATCAGTAGGATAGGCCACCGCCAAGGGTCGTATCAAAGACCCGTTTCTCTAGGAATCTTGTATGGACCGCGTGCGAAATCTACTGGAGCAGATCCAGAGTCGCCTGGAAGACCTGAACAAGGCCGAACGCAAGGTGGCCGAGGTGATCCTGCTCAATCCGCAGCAGGCGACCCGCTTCAGCATCGCCGCCCTCGCCCAGGCCGCTTCGGTCAGCGAACCGACCGTCAACCGCTTCTGCCGCTCGTTCGGCGTTAGCGGCTATCCGGAACTCAAGCTGCAACTGGCCCAGAGCCTGGCCAGCGGCGCGGCCTATGTCAGTCGTGCGGTCGAGGCCGATGACAATCCGGAAGCCTATACCCGCAAAATCTTCGGCAGTGCCATCGCTTCATTGGACAGCGCCTGCCAGGCCCTTGATCCAAATTTGATCAGTCGCGCCGTGGATCTGCTGATCCAGGCCCGCCAGATCCACTTCTTCGGCCTCGGCGCCTCGGCCCCCGTGGCGCTGGATGCCCAGCACAAGTTTTTCCGCTTCAACCTGGCGGTGACCGCCCATGCCGATGTGCTGATGCAGCGCATGATCGCCTCGGTGGCCCATACCGGCGAGCTGTTCGTGATCATTTCCTACACCGGGCGTACCCGCGAACTGGTGGAAGTGGCGCGCATCGCCCGGGAAAACGGCGCATCGGTGCTCGGCCTGACCGCCGAGGGCTCGCCGCTGGCCAAGGCGAGCACCTTGAGCCTGAACATCCCTTTGCCGGAAGACACCGACATCTACATGCCGATGACGTCGCGGATCATCCAGCTCACCGTGCTCGATGTGCTCGCCACCGGCATGACCCTGCGCCGGGGCGTGGATTTCCAACCGCATTTGCGCAAGATCAAGGAAAGCCTGAATGCCAGCCGGTATCCGGTTGGGGATGAGTTCAACTGACCTGGCTTGAGTGCTTTATTGCATGACAGGCCGTCATCGCGAGCAAGCTCGCTCCCACAGGGGTTCTTTGGCGTTCACAAAACCTGTGGGAGCGAGCTTGCTCGCGATGAGGCCAGCCGCCACACCAGCGATCCTGACCTAAGCCCCCACCCGCGCCTGCAAACTCAAATGCGCCCGCTCACCCGGCGCCAGGCACAGGCTCCCGGTACCGCCGCTGGCCGCTTCGACGCAGACGAACTCACTCACTTCATCCCAGCTCACACCCAACAGTGGCCGTGCGCCGGGATGCCACACCACCGTATCGGCGCTGTCGCCGGTGTCGATGCGCAGCTCGCGTTGCCAGGCGTGATCCTTTAGCTGCAATTCGCCCTCATGCTGGAACACTCGCTGGCAGCCACCCTCCACCCGCAACTCGCCTTCCTGCTGGCAAACCGCCCGGTTCAACTGATCGTAACCCTGGGCGCCGTCGAGGCCAGACAGCGCTACCTCGCCAACGTCACCAATGCGCCAATAGGCGTGCAAGGCCTGGCTCAACTGGCAGGGCAGGCTGTCCTGATGCTCGGTGCTCAAGCGCAGCTCCATGCGCTCACCCAGGTCGGCATGCAGGTCCACCTGCCAGTCACACAACTGCAATTGCCAATGCAGGTGAACGCCCTCTTCGTCGCTGCTGCTGTCGAGCAATTTCCAATCGATCAGCCGCGCCCAACCATGGGAGGGCCAGGCGTTTTCACTCGGATGACGGCCATACCATGGCCAACACACCGGTACCCCGCCGCGAATCGCCCCGACTTGTGGCCACCTGGCTGCACACCACAACCACGGCTTCTGCCCGCGCGGCTGGAAGTGCAGCAGCTGCGCGCCCTGGCGACTGAACACCGCCTGGCACAACGGGTGGTCGATCACCAACACATCGCGCTGCTGATAGCGCTCCCACGCAAACACCGGACGCTCGCGCAAGGATCTGAAAAAGCGTTGTAGCGGATGCTCATGCATGGGTCGCGGTCCTGGAAATCATTGAGTCGCTCATCTGCCTTTGTGGCGAGGGAGCTTGCTCCCGCTCGGCTGCGAAGCAGTCGTAAACGAAGCAAATTCGGTCTGACTGAAGCACCGAGTTGAATGGCTCAGGGGTCGCTTCGCGACCCAGCGGGAGCAAGCTCCCTCGCCACAAGTTCAATGCCAGCCACCTTGCAAAAAAAAGCGGACAGCCTTGGCCGTCCGCAAATATGCGCACATAGAGAGGAGCTTATCGCAACAGCGTTAGAACACCGACTGAATTTTCAGGCCGGCCACCAGCGCGTTGTCGACTTCATCGACACCACCCGGGTGAGTCACGTATTGCAGGTTCGGACGCACGGTCAGCCAGTTGGTGACATGGAAGCCGTAGTTGATTTCGTAGTTGTACTCAGTGCTACGCAACGGCGCGAACAGTGGATCGTCGTAGTCGCTGACGCCATTGGCGGCGTTGGTCAGCTCGGCGTTTTTCTTGACGTCCTCGTTGACATGGATACGGGCGAAACCGATACCAACGTCGTCCTTCGGACGCGCATCGAACGGCCCCTTGTACACAAACATCAGCGACTGGTAGTTGTCGACGACGTTGGTGTCCTTGTCGTGGACGGTAGCGTTGGCCGCGATGTTCAGGCCGCGGGAAGCATCGCCATTGTGAGTGGTGAGCTGCTGCTGCACGACGAGCCAGTAGCCATGTTTGCTGCTGTGGCTACGATAGGCGTTGCCAGTGGTCGCGGCGTCATCGCCGTTGATGTCTTCACGCACATCGTCAGCCTTGGCCGTGCTCTTGTAGTAACCGACGCGGTATTCGCCCGGCAGGTTATTGAGCTTCGGCGACCAGACCAACTCGACCGGAATCAGAGTGCCCTTGGTGCCGCTGCCGCTGAGCTTGTAGCGGTTGTTGTTTTCCAGTTGCGAAGGGTTCTGGTTGTAGGCACCGATTTGCGCATAGAGCTCAGGCGTGAGGTTGTATTTAACCCGGATTGCCGCCTGCATGATCGGCCAGTTGTACCAGATGCCGGTTGCCCAGTTACCCGCTTGCGAACCGCAGAACGCCAGGTTCTGGAACTCGCACGGGAAGGTGTTGAAGTCTTCGCCTTCACCGAAGTAACCGGCTTTGACATCCAGCTTGCTGTCGAAGTACTTCTGCTTGATCCACAACTGGGTCAGACGGGTAGTCTGCCCACGGCCCCAGACTTCCTGGGAGGAACTGAGGGTGCCGGCACGTGGATCACCGATACGGTCGTTGGAGATGTTGCGACCGTCCCGGCGAGTGAATTGAATCTTGGCTTCCGTATCGTTCCAGCCTGCCAGTTTCTCCAGGTCAAGAGCTACGCCCAGGCCAAACTGCTGGGACCAGCGCGCGGTCTTGTCATCGTTGTAGCCGCCGTCGAGGTTGGCACCCATCTCACCGACGAAATCCGCCTTGATATCGATACCTTGCTCGATCAGCTTGGTCCGTTCACCGCCCCAGTCGCCCGTCATCCACTTCGAGTCGGCGCTGAACGCGTCGGCTGCGTGTGCGCTACCGGCCAGCATCATCGCCGCAACGGCTGACAACTGGCAGATAAGCTGGGCATTGTTCTTCTTCTTCATCCCTACATCCTCGTCTTTATTGTTATTAACTGTTTTTATCTAACGCGGTTTACAACGATTGCGATGAATGTCCCCACCCATCGCATACTCCTTTTGTGTGGAAGCAGGCTTGCTGCCCCCACATTTGTTCATCAGCGGCCTTTGAACTGCGCCACGTTGTCGGCTCGGGCTTCCATCGACGGTTGCGCGGCCACGCCCAGGCGCTCGCCGGATTTGGCATCGAACAGCAGCACTTTAGATGGATCGAATTGCAGCGTCAGGGTCTCTCCCGGCGACGGCGCCACGTCCGGTGCCAGTCGGCAGCAGACCTTGGTGTCGTTGAGATTGACGAACACCAGGGTGTCCGGACCGGTAGGCTCGGTGACCTGGACTTCGGCGCGGATGGTCGGCAGGCCGTTCGGCTCGTTGCCCGCCAGCACGATCTGTTCCGGGCGCAGGCCAAGGATCACTTCGCGATCCTCCAAACCGGCGTCCTGCATGCCCAGCGGCAACTCGCAACGGGCCTGGCCGCTGTCGAGCAAGGCCAGCAGGCGACCGTCCTTGCGTTGCAGGCGCAGCGGGATGAAGTTCATCGGCGGCGAACCGATGAAACTCGCCACGAACAGGTTGGCCGGGTTGTTGTAGATGTCCTTCGGCGTACCGAACTGCTGGATGATCCCGTCCTTCATCACCGCCACTTTGTCGCCCAGGGTCATGGCTTCGATCTGGTCGTGGGTCACGTAGACCGTGGTGGTCTTCAGGCGCTGGTGCATCAGTTTCATTTCGGTGCGCATCTCGACCCGCAGCTTGGCGTCGAGGTTGGACAGCGGCTCGTCGAACAGGTAGATCTTCGGCCGCCGCGCCAGGGCCCGGCCCATCGCGACGCGCTGCTGCTGCCCGCCGGAGAGCTGCCCGGGCTTGCGGTTGAGCAAGTGCTCGATCTGCAACAGCTTGGCCACTCGCGCCACTTCTTCGTTGATGTCCGCCTGTTTCATCTTGCGAATCTTCAGGCCGAACTCGATGTTCTCGCGCACGCTCATGGTCGGGTACAGCGCATAGGACTGGAACACCATGGCGATGTCGCGATCCTTGGGACTCATGCCGCTGACGTCCTGGTCGCCGATCATGATCGCGCCACCGGTGATGGTCTCGAGGCCGGCGATGCAGTTCATCAGGGTCGATTTGCCGCAGCCCGAAGGACCGACCAGGATCAGGAATTCACCTTCCTTGATCGACAGCTGGATGTCTTTCAAGGTGTCGGGCAGGCCCGCGCCGTAGGTCTTGTTTACATTGCGAAGTTCAAGCGTAGCCATGATTACCCCTTGACCGCGCCAGCCGTGAGGCCGCGCACGAAATACTTGCCTGCGATCACATAGACCAGCAGGGTCGGCAGCCCGGCGATCATCGCCGCCGCCATGTCCACGTTATATTCCTTGGCCCCGGTGCTGGTATTGACCAGGTTGTTCAGCGCCACCGTGATGGGCTGGGAGTCACCGCTGGAGAACACCACGCCGAACAGGAAGTCGTTCCATATCTGGGTGAACTGCCAGATCAGGCAGACCATGATGATCGGCGTCGACATCGGCAGGATGATGCGGCGGAAGATCGTGAAGAACCCGGCACCGTCGAGGCGCGCGGCCTTCACCAGCGCGTCGGGGATGCTCACGTAGTAATTGCGGAAGAACAGCGTAGTGAACGCCAGGCCGTAGACGACATGGACAAACACCAGGCCGGTGGTGGTGCTGGCCAGGCCCATCTTGCCGAGGGTGAACGAGGCCGGCAGCAGCACGGTCTGGAACGGCAGGAAGCAACCGAACAGCAACAGGCCGAAGAACAACTGCGAGCCACGGAAGCGCCACATCGACAGCACATAACCGTTCAACGCGCCGATGGCGGTGGAAATCAGTACGGCCGGCACGGTGATCTTGATCGAGTTCCAGAAGTACCCGTTGACCGTGGCCCAGGCCTTGACCCAGCCGATGCCGCTGACCACGGTCGGCCAGCTCAGCAAGTTACCGGTGCTGATGTCTTCCGGCGTCTTGAAGCTGGTCAACAGCATGACCACCAACGGCACCAGGTAAAGCAGTACCGCAAGAATCAACACTGCGTAGATCGCGATGCGGCTCAGGCTGATGGAAGGTTTCGCAGCGAGACTAGTCATGACGCTTGGCCCTCAGCTCGGAATACAGGTAAGGCACGATGATCGCGAGGATCGCACCGAGCATCAGGATTGCACTGGCCGAGCCCATGCCCATCTGGCCGCGACTGAACGTGAAGGAATACATGAACATGGCAGGCAGGTCGGAGGAATACCCCGGACCACCAGCGGTCATCGCCGCCACCAGGTCGAAACTCTTGATCGCGATATGCGCCAGGATCATCACGGCACTGAAGAACACTGGACGCAGGCTTGGCAGCACCACTTTCCAGTAGATGCGCGGCATGCTCGCGCCATCGATCTGCGCGGCACGGATGATCGATTGATCAACGCCCCGCAGGCCGGCCAGGAACATCGCCATGATGAAACCCGAGGCCTGCCATACGGCAGCGATCACCAGGCAGTACACCACGCGATCGGGGTCGATCAGCCAGTCCAGGCGGAAGCCTTCCCAACCCCAGTCGCGCAACAATTTATCCAGGCCCATGCCCGGGTTGAGCAGCCATTTCCAGGCGGTACCGGTGACGATCATCGAGAGCGCCATCGGGTACAGGTAAATGGTGCGGATGAACCCTTCGCGGCGAATACGCTGGTCGAGGAACACCGCCAGCAGCACGCCGATCACCAGGGTGATACCAATGAACATGCCACCAAAGACTGCCAGGTTCTTGCTCGCCACCCACCAGCGGTCGTTGTCCCAAAGCCGTGCGTATTGCGCCAGGCCGGCCCATTTATAAGTAGGCAGGAAGGTCGACGTGGTGAACGACAGGACGAACGTCCACAAGATGTAGCCATAGAAGCCCACCAGGACGATGAACATGCTCGGCGCCAGCACCAGTTTTGGTAGCCAGCGCTGCAATGCATCGAACGGCGAGGCCTTGCTGAACACAGCAACAGAACTCATGGGAAGATCCAAAAACTAGGTTACAAGGGCCTCCCTTTGTGGGAGCGAGCTTGCTCGCGATGGCAGTGTGTCAGTTCACTCATTTGCTGCCTGACACTCCGCTATCGCGAGCAAGCTCGCTCCCACAAGGGACCGCGGCGCTAATTACTTCGCAGACTGAACCGCTGCGCCCAATTTCTTGGCAGCATCGGCCGGGTCGGCTTTCGGGTCGTTGATGTAGTTGGTCACGACATCGAAGAACGCGCCCTGCACCGCCAGCGTGGTCGCCATGTTGTGCGCCATGCTTGGTTGCAGGCCGCCGCTCTTGGCATCTGCCAGGAAGTCCTTGGCGGCGGTCTGGGCGCACGAGTCGAAACCGTACTTGGCCATGTCGCCCAGCATGTCGTTACGCACCGGGATCGAGCCTTTGTTGATGCTGAAGACTTTCTGGAAGTTCTCGCCCAGCACGACCTTGGCGATATCCTGCTGACCCGCCGCCGTGCCCTTGTCTTTCTGCTTGAACACCGCCAAAGAGTCGATGTTGTAGGTGAACGCCTTGTCGGTGCCCGGGAAGGCTACGCACTCATAGTCCTTGCCGGCGACCTTCTTGGCCGCGGTCCACTCGCTCTTGGCCCAGTCACCCATGATCTGCATGCCGGCCTTGCCGTTGATGACCTTGGCCGCTTCCAGGTTCCAGTCCTGGCCCTTGCCGTCGGCGTCCATGTAGGTCGCGACCTTTTTCAGCTCGGTCAGCGCCTTGACCATTTCCGGACCGGTCAGCGCCTTGTTGTCCAGGTCGACCAGGGCTTTCTTGTAGCCATCAGCGCCCATGACCGAGAGCACCACCGCTTCGAACACGGTGCTGTCCTGCCATGGCTGGCCGCCGTGGGCCAGGGGAATGAAGCCCGCGGCCTTGAGCTTGTCACCGGCAGCGTAGAATTCTTCGAGGGTGGTCGGGTTCTTGGTGATGCCGGCTTTCTTGAAGACTTCCGGGTTGATCCACAGCCAGTTGACGCGGTGGATGTTCACCGGCACGGCGACGTAGTCACCTTCGTACTTCACGGTGTCGGAGACTTTCTTGTCGAGCAGGCTGTCCCACTTCTCCGCTTTGGCAACGTCTTCCAGGATGTCGGTATCAAGCAGGCCGGTGGACGCCCATTCCTGGATGTCCGGACCTTTGATCTGGGCGACGCCCGGTGGGTTGCCGGCCACGGCACGGCTCTTGAGCACGGTCATGGCGGTGGAACCGCCGCCGCCGGCGACAGCGCCGTCCTTCCAGGTAAAGCCGTCTTTTTCTACCTGGGCCTTGAGCACATCGACCGCGGCTTTTTCACCACCCGACGTCCACCAGTGGACGACTTCCACGGAACCTTTCGATTCGGCGGCCAGGGCGCTGACGGGGAATGCTGCGACGGGAAGCAAGGAAGCAAGAGAAATGACAGTAGCGAGGCGAGAAATCGCATTCATCTAGAAGTACCTTTCTTGTTGTTATGCATGCAAGTCTGGTGCTTGCGCTGCATGGATTCTAATCAGGGGCAATCCCTTCGCAGGTAACGAAGGGACGCGTGTATGTCACGACATGGTTACACAGGTGCAGGATCGGATAATCGCGCCAAGGCCGACGCCATGCTCGGCGCCAATGGCAAGCGTGGTATCAGCACCGCTTGCCAGGCGTGATAAAGGTCCGGTTTGCCCGGCCAGATGTCGGCGCTGGGGCGGTTCTGCGGGTCCAGCTCGTGATGCCAGCTGCCGTTGCAGCGGTCGATTAAATGTTTGTCACAAAACTCCCAGAAACGCCGGTACCAGACTTCGTATTGCGCCTCGTCGGTACGTTTGAGCAAGGCACTGGCCGCCGCTGCCGCTTCGGCGTGCACCCAGTGCAGGCGATGGCGAACCACGGCGCGATTGTCCCAGTCCAGCGTGTAGACGATGCCGGGCGCGCCATCGATGTCCCAGCCATGGCGGCAATTCTGATCGAAAAGTTTCTGCGCATCCTGGGCCAGCCAGCCCGGGGTCAGCATGCCGATCTGCACGCGCGCGGCTTCCAGATGCAGCAGCAGCCGCGCCCATTCGAAACCATGACCGGGCGTGGTGCCGTAGGGGCGGAAGCCATCGGCGGGATTGTCCTGGTTGTACTCGCGCAGCGGTCGCCAGTCGCGGTCAAAATGCTCCACCACCATGTAGTCGTTGGCGGCCGCATGACCATGGATGACCCGCTCGACGATACGCAGCGCGCGGGCCAACCAGCGCGGGTCGTCCGTGGCGTCGGCCAGGGCCAGGAAGGCTTCGGTGGCGTGCATGTTGCTGTTGGCGCCGCGATAGGCTTCCTCCTCGCTCCAGTCGCGGCTGAAGGACTCGCGCAGGGCGCCCTCTTCTTCACACCAGAAATGCTCGTCGATGACCCGCACCGCTTCCTTGAGCAATGCCTCGGCGCCGGGGCGTTGGGCGACTACCGCGGAGCTGGCGGCCAGGGCCACAAAAGCATGCAGGTAAGCCGCCTTGCCGGTGTCGCTGGCATCGGGATCGGCCATGGCGAACCAGCCGCCATGTTCGGCATCGCGCAGCGAGCCGCCGAGGGCCTGGACGCCATGATCCACCAGCTCGGCGAACCCCGGCAGGCCCTGGATGTGGGCCATGGCGAAGCTGTGGGTCATGCGTGCGGTGTTCATGGTCTCGGCCCGCGCACCGGCCGGCAGGCGACCCAGCTCGTCCAGGTTGCCGAAACCGTCCGGCAGCTTCGAAGCCTTGGCGAACGCCAGCAGCCGCAAACCTTCGGCGGCGAGCCACTGCTGATGGGCAGGCGCATTCAGCCAACTGCTGAACGCCGGTTGGAAGGTGTCCATCGAGGTACCTTTTTTGTTGTTTTGACGCAAGGAGTCTAAACAAGGCGGGATGGGTGGCAGGTAACGAAAGGGGCGAGTTATGTCACCGCATTGTGACATTCAGCTGAGAGAAGTATCGAGACGACTGACGCCATCGCGAGCAAGCTCGCCCCCACATTGGATCTTCGGCGTTCACAAATCCCCTGTGGGAGCGAGCTTGCTCGCGATGAACGATAACGCGGTCTAATCAATCCACACTGCGAGGCAACTGCAACGTCACCCGCAACCCGCCCTCGCGCAGGTTCTGCAGGCTCACCTCGCCGCCATGGCTGTGGGCAATGTTACGCGCGATGCCCAGCCCCAGGCCATATCCCTGCTGCTGCCCGGCCAGGCGAAAGTGCGGTTCGAAGACCTGTTCGAGGCGTTGTTCCGGTACGCCCGGGCCTTCATCGTCAACGTGCAGGATGAAGGCGTTTTCATCATCGTCGATGTGCAAGTGGGCCCTCTGCCCGTATTTCAAGGCGTTGTCGATCAGGTTGCCGATGCAGCGCTTGAGGGCCAGCGGTTTGCCGGGGTACGGTGCCAACGCCCGGCCATCCTGGGTCACCCGGCCGTTGCCGTGGGGCGCCAGGTAAGGCTCCACCAGGCAATCGAGCACATGATTGAGGTCGACCGGCTCGATGTTCTCGTGAATATCGGTGTCCTTGACGCATTGCAGCGCGCCCTTGACCAGCAGCTCCAGCTCGTCGAGGTCGCGGCCGAACTTGGCCTGCAGATTTTCATCCTCGAGCAACTCGACCCGCAGCCGCAGGCGGGTGATCGGCGTGCGCAGGTCATGGGAAATCGCGCTGAACAACTGGCTGCGCTCGGTCAGGTAGCGGCTGATACGCTCGCGCATGGCATTGAACGCACGCCCCACCTCCACCACTTCGCTGCCGCCGCCCTCGGCCACGGGCTCCACTTCAGCGCCCAGGGACATGTCCCGCGCGGCACGGGCCAAGCGCTTGAGCGGCCGGCTCTGCCAATGCACCAGCAAGCCGATGAACAACAGCAACAGGCTACTGGTGAGCACGATGAAGCCCACCTGCTGCTTGGGCAGGTCCTGCTCTTCGAGACTGGTATAGGGTTCGGGCAGCAGCGAGGCGATGTACAGCCATTCGCCCGGCGCCATCTGGATCTGCGTGACCAGTACCGGCGGGTTCACCGGCTCGAGCGTCAGGGCGTAGTGAGCCCACGAACGGGGTAGCTCATCAAGCTTGAGCCCGCCGTTGAAGATCCGCAGGTCTTCGGGGCTGACAAACTTGACGGAGATGTCGGCGTTATTGCCCAGGGAGCGGCGCAGCACATCGTCCACGGCCTTGAGCACCGCCAGTTTGCGCGGCGTGACCGGCAGCACATCCATGCCCAGCGGCTTGTCATTGAGCGTAACGACAAACCGCGTGCCGCCCATGCTGCGCAACTGGTCCAGCACCAACGGCCGATAGGCCACCGGCAGCGAACGCAAGTAGGTCACGGTGGCGGTCATCGAGTGAGCCAGGCTGCGGGCGCTGGTGACCAGGCCTTCGAGCTGCGTGGCGCGCAGTTGCGAAACCCAGATCAGGCTCGACAGCGTCTGGGCGAACAGCACCACCAGCAGCGTCAGCAGCAGCATCCGCCCGAGCAACGAGCGCGGCACGGGCACCCGTCGGGCAATCTTGCGGATTCCCTCAATGACCATTGCTGGCAACCACACTGGCCGCCAGCTGATAACCGCTGCCGCGCACCGTGCGGATCAATCGGGGCGGCTTGTCGGTATCGCGCAGGCGCTGGCGCAAGCGACTCACCGCCATGTCGACAATCCGGTCCAGTGGCATCAATTCACGCCCCCGGGTGGCGTTGCCGATGGTGTCGCGGTCGAGGATTTCCTGTGGATGATCGAGGAACAGCTTGAGCAAGGCAAAATCGGCACCCGACAGGATCACCTCTTCGCCATCGGCATGGAACAGCCGGTGGCTGACCATGTCCAGCCGCCACTCATCGAAGGCCAGCACTTCGCCGCCGGATCGCTCCTGGCCGAACTGCGCCCGTCGCAGCAAGGCCTTGATGCGCGCCTGCAATTCGCGAGGACTGAACGGCTTGCCCAGGTAATCATCCGCACCCAGCTCCAGGCCGATGACCCGATCGGCCTCGTCGGAACTGGCGGTGAGCATGATGATCGGCACATGGGCCTGGCGCGGATGCTGGCGAACCCAGCGGCAAAGGCTGAAGCCGTCCTCGTCGGGCAGCATCACGTCGAGGATCACCAGGTCGCTCGGGGCCTCGTTGAGGGCCTGGCGAAACCCGGCGCCATCGGGGGTGGTACGCACCTGGAAACCCGCGCGACTGAGGTAAGTGTCCAGCAGTTCGCGAATCTCCTGGTCGTCGTCGACCAGCAAAATCGATTTGTTCACTGAACTCACGGGGCCTCGTCCTTGTTGTTTGAATTGGGGGCGATTATGCCTGATGGACGGGATCTGCAAACACCATGGCCCCTTGTGGGAGCGAGCTTGCTCGCGATAGCGATGTATCAGCCAATATAAATGGCGACTGGCACGCCGTCATCGCGAGCAAGCTCGCTCCCACAGTGGGCGCATCTCAAACTGCGGAGGACTGCTCCAACGCCACGCCCGCGCCCATCAGGCCGGAATAAGGCGCCGTCACCAGCCAGACCGGAATGCCTTTGAAATAATCGCTCATGCAGCCCTTGTCGGCGAAGCATCTGGCGAAGCCGCTCTCGACAAAAAAATCGGCAAAGCGCGGGACCACGCCGCCGACGATGTACACGCCACCACGCCCGCCCACGGTGAGCACATTGTTGCCCGCCACGCGCCCCAGCCAACGGCAGAATTGTTCGAGCACCTCCAGGGCGACCGGGTCGCCGGCCAGGCCGGCGGCGGTGATCGACTCGGGGGTATCAAGCACCGGCTCATGGCCGTCCACCGCGCAGATCGCCCGGTACACACGAGGCAGACCGCTGCCGCTCAGTGCCGTTTCGGCGCTGACGTGGCCGATTTCGTTGTAGATGTGCTGCCAGAGCTGGGTCTCGCGCGGACTGCTCATCGGCAGGTCGACATGCCCGCCCTCCCCCGGCAACGCCGCGAAACGGCCCTCGCCCAGGTCCAGCAGCGTACCGACGCCCAGCCCCGTGCCCGGGCCGATCACCACCGCCGGGCGCATCGGCTCCGGCGTGCCCTGGCAGACGACCCGGTATTCATCGGGACGCAAGCAGGTCATGCCCAGGGCCATGGCGGAGAAATCGTTGACCAGCAGCAGCTTCTCCACCTGCAAAGTCTTGCAGAACGCCAGGTTGCTCAAGCGCCAGTGATTGTTGGTGAAGCGAAACTCATCGCCACTCACCGGACCGGCCACCGACAGGCACACCGAGCCGATGGAACCCGGCGCCATGCCCATCCCGCTCAGGTAAACCTTGATGGCATCTTCCGGGCAGGCGTAATCCGCCGTCGCCAGCACCTGGATGTTTTCCAGGTTGTGGTTCTTCCACAACGCGAAACGTGCGTTGGTCCCACCGATATCACCGACCAAAGCCAGTTTCAATTAAGCGTCTCCAGGGCAGAAGTGAAGGCGCTGGCGCCCTGCTCTGCCGAGCTGAAGGCCATGCGCATGAAACCGAACAGCTCGCGACCGGTGCCGATGTTGTTGCCCAACAGGCCCTTGGCCGGTTCGCGCGCGGCGAATTCCTCGGCGTCCACCTTCAATTCCAAGGTGCCTTTGACGCCATCGACACGGATGATATCGCCCTCGCGCACCCGAGCCAACGCGCCGCCGACATAGGCTTCGGGACTGACATGGATGGCCGCCGGGATTTTCCCCGATGCGCCGGACATGCGCCCGTCGGTGACCAGCGCCACCTTGAAGCCGCGATCTTGCAGCACGCCGAGGAACGGCGTCATCTTGTGCAGCTCCGGCATGCCGTTGGAGCGCGGGCCCTGGAAGCGCATCACCGCGACAAAATCCTTCTCCAGCAGACCAGCCTTGAACGCATCGGCCAGGTCCTGCTGGTCCTGGAACACCATGGCCGGGGCTTCGACGACCTGGTTTTCCAGGGCCACGGCCGAGACCTTCATCACGCCCCGGCCCAGGTTGCCTTCCATCACCCGCAACCCGCCTTCCGGCGAGAAGGCCCGGGCGACCGGACGCAGGATGCTTTCGTCGAGACTTTCGGTCGGGCCATCGCGCCAGACCAGTTCGCCGTCCTCCAGGAACGGTTCCTGGGTGTAACGGCTCAGGCCATGGCCCATCACGGTGTTGACGTTTTCGTGGAGCAGGCCGGCTTCCAGCAGTTCGCGAATCAGGAACGACATGCCGCCCGCCGCCTGGAAGTGGTTGATATCGGCCTTGCCGTTCGGGTAGACGTGGCTCAGGGTCGGCACCACTTCGGAGAGGTCGGCCATGTCCTGCCAGGTCAGCTGGATGCCCGCCGCCATGGCGATGGCCGGCATGTGCAGGGTGTGGTTGGTGGAGCCACCGGTGGCGTGCAGCGCAACGATGGAGTTGACCAGCGAACGCTCATCGACGATTTCGCCGATGGGCATGAAGTTGCCGCTCTGCATGGTCAGGCGCGTCACCTGGAACGCCGCTTCGCGGGTCAGGGCATCGCGCAGCGGCGTGTTCGGGTTGACGAACGAGGCGCCCGGCAAGTGCAGGCCCATCACTTCCATCAGCAACTGGTTGGTGTTGGCGGTGCCGTAGAACGTGCAGGTACCTGGGCTGTGGTAGGACTTCATCTCCGACTCCAGCAGCTCTTCGCGGGTCGCCTTGCCTTCGGCGTAGCGCTGGCGCACATCGGCCTTTTCCTTGTTGGAAATGCCCGAGACCATCGGCCCGCCAGGCACGAAGATCGTCGGCAGATGACCGAAGCGCAGCGCGCCCATCATCAGCCCCGGGACGATCTTGTCGCAGATGCCCAGCATCAAGGCACCGTCGAACATGTTGTGGGACAACGCCACCGCCGTGGACAACGCGATCACTTCGCGGCTCGGCAGGCTCAGCTCCATCCCCGCCTCGCCCTGGGTCACACCATCGCACATGGCTGGCGTACCGCCGGCGAACTGGCCGACCGAGCCGATCTCGCGCAGGGCTTTCTTGATTTGTTCCGGGAAGGTTTCGTACGGCTGGTGGGCCGAGAGCATGTCGTTATAGGACGACACGATAGCGATGTTGGCGGCGTTCATCATCCGCAGGTGATGTTTGTCTTCAGTGCCGCAACCGGCAACGCCATGGGCGAAGTTGGCGCATTGCAGCTTGCCGCGCATCGGACCGTCGCTGGCTGCACCGCGGATCAGTGCAAGGTAAGCCTCGCGAGTAGCGCGACTGCGGGCGATAAGCCGTTCGGTGACCTCAAGTACGCGGGGATGCATGTGTAGAACTCCAGGCTAACGGATGTGGCGACCTGATTGTCTATGCTGGTTAGAAGCCCGTTGCACACCGCAGGAAAGACAGGGCGACAAACGGTTTTTGACCAATCGGACCAGTTGATTCAGGTCACTCGTTGTAGATAAAACAAAATATTGCCACTAAAAAGGCTTGTTTTCTATTTTTATGCGAATAATCTTGTAATTCCAACAACAAACCGACGGCGGCGCAGTTAATGACTCTTCGAATCGCAATCAATGGTTTCGGCCGCATCGGCCGCAACGTCCTCCGTGCACTGTATACCCAAGGCTATCGTCGCGACTTGCAGATCGTCGCCATCAACGACCTGGGTGACAGCGCGATCAATGCTCACCTGCTCAAGTTCGACACCGTCCACGGCACCTTTGATGCCGACGTGCAGCACGATCACGAGAGCCTGACGGTCAATGGCGACCGCATCGCGGTCAGTGCCATCCGCAACCCGGCCGAACTGCCCTGGGCCGCCGAAAAGATCGACGTCGTGTTCGAATGCACCGGCCTGTTCACCGACCGCGCCAAGGCCGCCGCGCACATCAGCGCCGGCGCCCGCAAGGTGATCATCTCGGCCCCGGCCAAGGGCGCCGACGCGACCGTGGTGTATGGCGTGAACCATGACATCCTGCGCCAGTCCCACCAGATCATTTCCAACGCTTCGTGCACCACCAACTGTCTGGCCCCGGTGGCCCAGGTGCTGCACCGCGAGCTGGGTATCGAAAGCGGCCTGATGACCACCATCCATGCCTACACCAACGACCAGAACCTGACCGACGTCTATCACAGCGACCCGTACCGCGCCCGTTCGGCCACCCAGAACATGATCCCGAGCAAGACCGGCGCCGCCGAAGCGGTAGGCCTGGTGCTGCCGGAGCTGGCGGGCAAGCTGACCGGCATGGCCGTGCGCGTGCCGGTGATCAACGTGTCGCTGGTGGACCTGACCGTGCAACTCAAGCGCGAAGCTTCGGCCGATGAGGTCAACGCGCTGCTCAAGCAGGCCAGCCAGCATTCGAAGATCCTTGGCTACAACACCCTGCCGCTGGTCTCCAGCGACTTCAACCACAACCCGCTGTCGTCGATCTTCGATGCCAACCACACCAAGGCCAGCGGCAAGCTGCTCAAGGTACTGGCCTGGTATGACAACGAATGGGGTTTCTCCAACCGCATGCTGGATAACTGCCTGGCGCTGTGCAACGCCGAATAATCCCCGATAGCTGCGTGTGCCTCGACTATTGCTCCCTTGGGGGCGATAGTCGAAAAAGGCCGTCCACCGCCACGCGGTTGAAGCATCTGCCTCGAACCAAACGATAATTCCTCTTATTCAAACTCCCCCACCCTGTTAGACTTTGCCCCCGCGTTTCACTCGTCCCGCAGGATTTCCAATGCTGTCGTTGCCTCTTCGCTTGTGCGCTCTGTTCATGGCCCTGGGCCTGACGGCCTGCGATGACGCCCCGCGTTTTACCCAGGCCGAGCCCGGCGAAGCCAGATCCGGCGGCAGCGCGACAGTACGCAAGGCCGACCAGAACGCCTTCTCGCTGCCCTCGGCCAATCTGCCGCCGTCGCGGCGCGTGGACTTCAGCGTCGGCAACAGTTTTTTCCGCAGTCCCTGGGTAATCGCGCCCTCGACCACTACCGCCCGGGACGGCCTCGGCCCCCTGTTCAACACCAACGCCTGCCAGAACTGCCACATCAAGGACGGTCGCGGCCATCCGCCGGCACCGGATGCCAGCAGCGCGGTGTCGATGCTGGTACGCCTGTCGATCCCCGATGCGCCGCCCTACGCCAAGCTCATCGAACAACTCGGCGTCGTACCGGAGCCGGTCTACGGCGGGCAATTGCAGGACATGTCCGTGCCGGGCGTCGCGCCGGAAGGCAAGGTCAGGGTCGATTACTCTCCCGTCCCGGTGCGCTTCGAGGACGGCACCGTCGTCGAATTGCGCAAGCCGAGCCTGCAGATCACCCAGCTGGGCTATGGCCCGATGCACCCCGACACACGATTTTCGGCCCGTGTCGCACCGCCGATGATCGGCCTGGGTCTGCTCGAGGCCATCCCCGATGCAGCCATCCTGGCCAATGCCGAGTCCCAGGCGCGGGAGAACACCGGCATCGCCGGTCGCCCGAACATGGTCTGGGACGACGTCCAGCAAAAAACCGTGCCGGGGCGCTTCGGCTGGAAGGCCGGACAACCGAACCTCAATCAACAGAACGTCCATGCGTTCTCCGGCGACATGGGCCTGACGACCAGCCTGCGGCCCTTCGACGACTGCACCCAGGCCCAGCTCGATTGCCAGCGCGCGCCCAACGGCAACGGCCCGGAGGGCGAACCGGAAGTCAGCGACAACATTCTGCGGCTGGTCCTGTTCTACAGCCGCAACCTCGCCGTGCCGGCCCGCCGCGAGGTGGGTTCGGCCCAGGTGCTGGCGGGCAAGAACCTGTTTTTCCAGGCCGGTTGCCAGTCCTGCCACACCCCCAAGTACACCACGTCCGCCGATGCCGCCGAACCCGAGCTGGCGAACCAGGTCATCCGTCCCTACACCGACCTGCTGTTGCACGACATGGGCGAAGGCCTGGCGGACAACCGCAGCGAATTCAAGGCCAGCGGCCGCGACTGGCGGACCCCGCCGCTGTGGGGCATCGGCCTGACCGAAACCGTCAACGGCCACACCCAGTTTCTCCACGACGGTCGCGCCCGCAACCTGCTCGAAGCCGTGCTCTGGCATGGCGGCGAAGCCCAGGCGGCGCAGCGACAGGTTCTAGCATTCAACGCCGAGCAGCGCGCTGCGCTGTTGGCTTTCCTGAACTCTCTTTAAACGCACTTTCCGAAAAACGGGAGCCCGACATGTTCCGTCCCAAGCTGTTGTTCACCAGCCTCGCCGCCATCGCCCTGGGTGCCTGCTCGCCCCAGGACCCGCAAGCGGTCACCTCGGCCGCCATCGCCAAGCAGGTGATCCTGCCGACCTACAGTCGCTGGGTCGAGGCCGACCGCCAACTGGCGACCAGCGCCCTGGCGTTCTGCCAGGGCAAGGAAAACCTGGAAACCGCCCGCGCCGATTTCCTCAAGGCACAAAAAGCCTGGGCTGAACTCCAGCCGCTACTGATCGGGCCGCTGGCGGAGGGCAACCGCGCCTGGCAGGTACAGTTCTGGCCGGACAAGAAAAACCTCGTCGGCCGCCAGGTCGAGCAACTGGTCAACAGCCAGCCGCAGATCGACGCCGCCGGCCTGGCCAAGTCCAGCGTCGTCGTGCAAGGGCTCTCGGCTTACGAATACCTGCTGTTCGACGCAAAGATCGACATGGCCGACAGCGCCCAGAAAGCCAAGTACTGCCCGCTGCTGATCGCCATCGGCGAACGCCAGAAGCAACTGGCCGAAGAGATCCTGTCGCGGTGGAACACCAACGACGGCATGCTCGCCCAGATGAGCAAGTTCCCGAACCAGCGCTACGCCGACTCCCATGAAGCGATCGCCGACCTGCTGCGGGTCCAGGTGACCGCCCTGGACACCTTGAAGAAAAAACTCGGCACGCCGATGGGCCGCCAGAGCAAGGGCGTGCCGCAACCGTTCCAGGCCGATGCATGGCGCAGCCAGTCGTCGTTGCAAGGGCTTGAGGCCAGCCTGAGCGCCGCCCGGACCGTGTGGGTTGGCGTCGACAACAAAGGCTTGCGAGGTTTGTTGCCAAGCGAGCAGAAGCCGCTGGCCGACAAGATCGACGCCGCCTACGACGCCTCGTTGAAACTGTTCGCCAGCAGCCAGCGCTCACTGACCGAAATGCTCGGTGACGACGCCGGGCGCCAGCAACTCAACGATTTGTACGACAGCCTCAACGTCGTCCATCGCCTGCATGAAGGCGAACTGGCCAAGGCGCTGGGCATTCAACTGGGCTTCAACGCCAACGACGGTGACTGATCATGTTTCGACGTCAGGCTCTGACGCTGGGCAGCTTGCTGCTCGGCGCCATCACCCTGGGCGGCTGGACGCTGTTCAAGCAAAAGGACAAGAGTCCGTTACTGCTGTCGGCACGGGACGATGCCGACGGCAAGCACTACGCGGTCGGCTATCGACTGGACGGCACACGGGTGTTCGCCACCCAGGTTGGCCAGCGCTGCCATGACATCATCAATCACCCGGCGCTGCCGATCGCCCTGTTCGTCGCCCGCCGCCCGGGCACCGAAAGCTATCTGGTCGACCTGCGCGACGGCACGCTGCTGCAAACCATCACCTCGCTGCCGAACCGGCATTTCTACGGTCATGCGGTGATCCACAAGAGCGGCGAATGGCTGTACGCCACAGAAAACGATACCAGCGATCCGGGACGCGGCCTGCTCGGCGTGTACCGTTTTGAAGGCGAACGGCTGGTGCACAGTGGCGAACTGTCCACCCACGGCATCGGCCCTCACCAAGTGTCGTGGCTGCCCGACGGTGAGACGCTGGTGGTGGCCAACGGCGGCATCCGCACCGAGGCCGAAAGCCGGGTCGAAATGAACCTCGACGCCATGGAGCCGAGCCTGGTGCTGATGCACCGCGATGGCACGCTGTTGAGCAAGGAAACCCTCGCCCAGCAGATGAACAGCGTGCGCCATATGGGCATCGCCAGCGATGGCACCATCGTCACCGGCCAGCAGTTCATGGGAGCGGCCCACGAATCGTCCGAATTGCTCGCGATCAAGCGTCCGGGCCAACCGTTCAAGGCGTTCCCGGTACCTGAATACCAGTTGCAAGCCATGGGGCATTACACCGCCAGCGTCGCCGTGCACAGCGACCTGCGCCTGGTGGCCCTGACGGCGCCACGGGGCAACCGCTTTTTCATCTGGGACCTGGACAGCGGCGAGGTTCGCCTCGACGCGCCCCTGCCGGACTGCGCCGGGGTCGGCGCGGTAGCCGACGGGTTTGTCGTGACGTCGGGCCAGGGGCGTTGCCGCTACTACGATTGTCGACAGGCACAACTGGTTGCTAAGCCGCTGGATCTGCCGGCAGGGCTCTGGGACAACCATCTGCATCTGGTCTGAGCTGCAAGCGCGGAGGGCGCAGGGAAAACCTTACACATTGCCGACAAACACCGATTGGAATCCTCCGGGCACTCAAGGTAAGGTGCCCGCCTGTCTGTATTTCTCTCGGCTATTTTCCAAGGAAGTGGAACATGCTGCGACGACGCATGCTGATCATGTTGGGTGTTGTCCTGTTGGTGGTGCTGGCGCTGGCGGGCTACAAGGCCTATTCCATCTATCAGCAGATCCAGATGTTCTCTGCGCCCAAACCTGCGGTCAGCGTCGCGGTGGCCAAGGCCGTCGAACAGCCCTGGCAAGCCCGCCTGCCCACTGTCGGCAGCCTCAAGGCGTTGCAAGGCGTCGACCTGAGCCTGGAAATCGCCGGCACCGTGCAAAAGGTCCAGTTCGAATCCGGCCAGAAGGTCAAGGCCGGGTAACCGATCCTGCAACTGGACAGCGAAGTCGAAAGCGCCCTGCTGGAAACTGCCCAGGCCGACCTTGGCCTGTCGCAACTGGATTTCGGCCGTGGCCGACAACTGGTGGGCAGCCAGGCAATTTCCAAGGGCGAGTTCGACCGGCTTTCGGCCCAATTGAAGAAGAACCAGGCCACGGTCAACCAGCTCAAGGCTTCGCTGGCGAAAAAACACATCGTCGCGCCGTTCAGCGGCACCATCGGCATCCGCCAGGTGGATGTCGGCGACTACCTCGCCAGCGGCACGGTGATCGCGACCCTGCAGGACCTCAGCAGCCTGTACGTCGACTTCTACGTTCCTGAACAGACGGTGCCTCGGCTGGCGGTTGCCCAGCCAGTCAACGTCAGCGTCTCGGCCTATCCCGGCCAGACCTTCGTTGGCACCATCAGCGCAATCAACCCCAAGGTCGAGGACAGCACCCGTAATGTGCTCGTGCGCGCCACGCTCGCCAACCCCGACGGCAAGCTGTTGCCCGGCATGTTCGCCAACCTGAACGTCATCCTGCCGGACGTCGCTGTCGGTATCGTCGTGCCGGAGAGCGCCGTGACCTACACCCTCTATGGCAATTCCATGTACGTGGTCACTCAGAAGAAAACCGCCGATGGCAGTGTCGAGAAGGATGACAAGGGCCAGCCGATCCTGATTGCCGAACGGCGTTTTGTCGAAACCGGTGAGCGCCGTGACGGGCAGGTCCTGGTGGCCAAGGGCGTGCAGCGCGGCGAAGAAGTAGTGATTGCCGGCCAGATCAAGCTCGACAACGGTACGCCCATCGCCATCAGCGACGACAAGACCCTGACCGAACAGAACAGCCCACCGCGCGCGGACTGATCAAGGAACCCCCATGGCCTTTACCGATCCGTTCATCCGCCGCCCGGTGCTTGCCACCGTGGTCAGCCTGTTGATCGTGCTGCTGGGCTTCCAGGCCTGGAGCAAGCTGCCCCTGCGCCAGTATCCACAGATGGAAAATGCCCTGATCACGGTGACCACCGCCTACCCCGGGGCCAACGCCGAGACCATCCAGGGTTACATCACCCAACCGATGCAGCAAAGCCTGGCCAGTGCCGAGGGCATCGACTACATGACCTCGGTCAGCCGCCAGAATTTCTCGGTCATATCGGTCTACGCGCGCATCGGTTCCAACAGCGACCGGCTCTTTACCGAACTGCTGGCCAAGGCCAACGAGGTGAAGAATCAACTGCCCCAGGACGCCGAGGACCCGGTCCTCAGCCGCGAGGCAGCCGATGCCTCGGCGTTGATGTACATCAGTTTTTTCAGCAAGGAGCTGAACAACCCGCAGATCACCGATTATCTGTCGCGCGTCATCCAGCCAAAACTGGCGACGCTGCCGGGCATGGCTGAAGCGGAGATCCTCGGTAACCAGGTATTCGCCATGCGCCTGTGGCTGGACCCGGTCAAGCTCGCAGGCTTCGGCCTGACCGCCGCCGACGTGACCAACGCCGTGCGCCAGCACAACTTTCTCTCCGCTGCTGGTGAAGTGAAAGGCGAGTACGTGGTCACCAGCATCAACGCCAACACCGAACTCAAATCCGCCGAGGCATTCGCCGGCATCCCGCTCAAGACTGACGGTGACAGCCGCGTGTTGCTGCGGGACGTGGCGCGGGTGGAGATGGGCGCCGAAAACTACGACACCATCAGCTCTTTCGGTGGTACCCCTTCGGTGTACATCGGGATCAAGGCAACCCCTGGGGCCAACCCCCTCGATGTCATCAAGGAAGTGCGCAAGATCATGCCGGAAATGGAGGCCCAGCTGCCGTCCAACCTCAAGGCCGAGATCGCCTACGATGCCACGCTGTTCATCCAGGCCTCCATCGACGAAGTGGTGAAGACCCTGTTCGAGGCGGTGCTGATCGTCATCGTCGTGGTGTTCCTGTTCCTCGGCGCCCTGCGCTCGGTGCTCATTCCGGTAGTGACCATTCCGCTGTCGATGATCGGCGTGATGTTCTTCATGCAGTTGATGGGCTACTCCATGAACCTGCTGACACTGCTGGCCATGGTATTAGCCATCGGCCTGGTGGTGGACGACGCCATCGTGGTGGTGGAAAACATCCACCGGCACATCGAGGAAGGCAAGACACCGTTCGACGCCGCGATTGAAGGCGCGCGGGAAATCGCCATGCCGGTGGTCTCGATGACCATCACGCTGGCGGCGGTGTATGCACCGATCGGCCTGCTCGAAGGCCTGACGGGGGCGCTGTTCAAGGAGTTCGCCCTGACCCTCGCCGGGGCGGTGGTGATCTCTGGAATCGTCGCCCTGACCCTCTCCCCAATGATGTGCGCGATGCTGCTGCGTCATGACCAGAACCCCTCGGGGCTGGCCCATCGGCTGGACGTGATCTTCGAGCGCCTGAAGGCCCGTTACCAGCGCATGCTTCACGGCACGCTCAACACTCGGCCGGTGGTGCTGGTATTCGCCGTGCTCGTGCTGTTGCTGATTCCGGTGCTGATCATGTTCACCAAGTCCGAACTGGCGCCTGACGAGGACCAGGGCATCATCTTCATGATGGCCAACGCCCCGAAGACCACCAACCTGGACTACCTGAACGCTTACACCGATCACTTCATCACGATCTTCAAGGAATTCCCCGAGTACTACTCTTCGTTCCAGATCAACGGCTACAACGGCGTACAGTCGGGCATCGGCGGCTTCCTGCTCAAGCCCTGGAACGAACGCAGCCGCACCCAGATGGAAATCCTCCCGGAAGTCCAGGCCAGGCTGGAAAGCGTGCCCGGCCTGCAGATCTTCGGCTTCAACCTGCCCTCGCTGCCCGGCACCGGCGAAGGCTTGCCCTTCGAATTCGTCATCAACTCGCCGAAGGACTACACGACGCTCCTGCAGATTGCCGAACGGGTCAAGAAGCGTGCGCTGGAGTCCGGCAAGTTCGCCTTCATGGACATCGACCTTGCGTTCGACAAGCCTGAAGTCGTAGTGGACATCGATCGCGCCAAAGCCGCCCAGATGGGCGTCTCGATGCAAGACCTCGGCGGCACGCTGGCGACACTGCTGGGCGAGGCGGAGATCAACCGCTTCACGCTGGAGGGGCGTAGCTACAAGGTCATCGCCCAGGTCGAGCGGCCATTCCGGGACAATCCGGACTGGCTGAACAATTATTACGTAAAGAACGCCCAGGGCGAGTCGCTTCCGTTGTCGACGCTGATCAAGGTCAGCGACCAGGCACGACCGCGGCAACTGAACCAGTTCCAGCAGCTCAATGCCGTCACGATCTCGGGCTTTCCCACGGTAAGCATGGGCGAGGCCATCGAGACGGTTCGCCAGATAGCCCTTGAGGAAGCTCCGACAGGGTTCGCCTTTGATTACGCCGGAGCTTCGCGTCAGTTCGTCCAGGAAGGCAGCGCGTTATGGGTCACCTTTGGCCTGGCCCTGGCAATCATTTTCCTGGTGCTGGCGGCGCAGTTCGAAAGCTTCCGCGACCCGCTGGTGATCCTGGTGACGGTGCCGTTGTCCATTTGCGGCGCACTGATTCCGCTGTTCCTCGGCTGGTCGAGCATGAACATCTACACCCAGGTGGGGCTGGTGACCCTGATCGGCCTGATCAGCAAGCACGGCATCCTGATCGTCGAATTCGCCAACCAGCTGCGCAAGGAGCAAGGCTTGAGCCCGCGTGACGCAGTGGAACAGGCCGCATCGATTCGCCTGCGTCCGGTGCTGATGACCACTGCTGCCATGGTGTTTGGCATGGTGCCGTTGATCCTGGCCACCGGTGCCGGCGCAGTGAGCCGCTTCGACATCGGCACGGTCATCGCCACCGGCATGTCGATCGGCACCTTGTTCACGTTGTTCGTGCTGCCGTGTGTCTACACCTTGCTGGCCAAGCCGGACAAAGCCTGAGGCATGCAGATATCGGGGCCGTGTTGGGCTACCTGACGCTCAACTCTGCGGTCGCATGCCCTGGGACAGACTGAACATGAACAGCAACAGGTCGTCGTCCGGCTGGATCGCCTCGCTGGCCTTGGCCACCCGAGGCACCGGGCAATGTGCACCGACAGTGGAGGCACTGAGGATCTGCGAGCGTGGCTGCTCCCACACCACCAGCGCCAGGGATGCAACTGCCAGGGCTCCGACTAAAAACAAACCTCTAGCAATTTCTAGTTTCATCGGGATAAACCTTTGATAGCGCTGCCAAACGCCGCCTCGTAAAAATAGACGAGTTTTCCCCAGTCGCAATCCTGGAACGACGAATGGCGCCGCAGCTGGCTCATGTCATGGAACGCCGCGCCGCGTGCGGTCAGCCGTTGGCGACATTTCTCAAGATCGAGCAACGCCACTTCGGCCTTGGCCGACTCGCCCTCTCCGGTTACTCGCACGAATACATGCTTGATGTAGAGGCAACTGTGCTGCCAGCGTCCCTTGTGCATGCGGGCGAGGTTCTCGGCCAGGGCCTGGAGGAGACGATCATGGACCGCCTCGCCATGACGCTCGCGGCCGCCTGCGGCATACCAATGCCCGATTTCCTCGAAGCCGTCCAGAGCGCGGGTGACCAGCAGCGCCCGCCACTTGTGGACCGGGTCTCTCTGCGCGCCGCAAAAGACCACCTGGGGTACCGTGACGCCGAGTTCCGCCAGGGCCAGCAGCGCTCGCTCTTCACGCAACACCGTCGGACGGCCGAACGGGTGCAGCAGACTACGGTAAATGTGTCCGGTCTGGCGCTTGGAATAAAACAGCTCGCCATCATGGCTGATCCGCTGCACACCGCTTTCGCCGCCACGCCGGGTATTGGGGGCTTCCACCCACTCGCCACGCTGATTCCAGATCTGGTCAAAGCAACTACGAAAAGCCGCCTGGGCTCCTGCTACCTGTACAACCATGCCTGCTACCCCTTGCGTAATACATAAACTCGCCACATGGCATAGAGCGGCAGGAAATCCAACTGTTCCTCAATGCGAAACCCGGCCTGCCGAAACTCTTCTTCGACTGTAGCGACCGGTAACACAAATCGGTTCTGGTAGTCTTTCTGCCCACGGGTGCGCTCCAGGCGCTTGCGTTTCCAGGCCTTGAAATTGCCGTCGACCCACAATGAAACGATTACGCTGTCACGGGTGACACGCTCGAATTCCCTCAATATCGCCAGTCGGTGCGCGGGTTCGCCGATGTGGTGCAAGAGGCGCATGCAAAAAATGCTGTCGACGGCGTTATCAGGCAAGGCGATGTCGAACGCAGATGTGTGCAAAGGTTGTACCCGTTTTACGACATCGGCCGGTTGTGCCTTCAATGCCGTCTGGAGCATGGCGGTGGAATTGTCCGCGCCGATGATTACCCGGCCGGCTTTCTCGGCCAGCAGCGGCCAGAAACGTCCGGCTCCGCACGGCAAGTCCAGGACCAGGCCCGGGTCGCCCGCGAGCATCAAGGCGCGCCGGGCCAGTTGTTCGTCCCGATGGTGGGAAAGACGGCGGCTCAGCCCCGTCTTGTGTTTGCGCAGGTACTGCTGGGCATGTCGCTCGTCGTACTTGGCGGAAAAAGCTAGCTTGATGGGATTGGACATCGATGGCGCCTCCAGAGTTGATGGCGCCACCTTAGGGATCGGCTTGTAGCTGCCAGGTCATCCCTTTGTGAAAACTTCGTCATGTAAACGGCTGAATGTTTTCAAGATTTTTCGCCGCCGATCTCAGGACTTCGGGTTCAACTCCACCTCGAAACGGCATCCGTTGGGTTCCATCGTGCTGAGGCTCACGGTCCAGCCCTGGTCCTCGCAGATCCGCTGCACCAGTGACAGCCCCAGCCCCAGTCCCTCGCCACGCTTTTCGTTACCGCGCACAAACGGCTCGAACATCGCCTCGCGCTTCTCCTCGGGAATGCCTACGCCGCTGTCCTCGACGACAAATCCCGTGGCGGTCAGCGAGACGCGGATAAAGCCCTGATCGGTGTAGTGCAAGGCGTTACGCAGCAGATTTCCCATGACGGCAGTCAGGAACGTGGCGTTGTACTGCGTATCGGTGGTTTGCCCTGGTTCGAAAATCAAAGTCAGGCCCTTGGATTCGATCGGCGCACGCCAGACCCCAAGGAGGTTTTCCGCGACCTGCCCCAGCGTCGAGCGAGGCGACATGCCGTTGTCCTCGCGTTGGGCCCTGGCTAGCATCAGGAAGGTCTGCACCAGTTCGCGCATTTCTTCGCTGGCGCGGTTGATGCGCTCGACCTGGGTGCGACCACGCTGGTCCAACGCCGGATTCTCCAGCAGCAATTCGCAGGAGGTGGCGAGGATCATCAACGGCGTGCGCAGTTCGTGACTTACGTCGCTGGTGAACAACCGTTCCCGGGTCAGGGCCTGGCGCAACCGGCCCAGCGTGGCATCGAACGCCACGGCCAGCTCGCCCACCTCATCAGCGGCATAATCCGGCGCCAATGGCGGAGCGAGCCCGAGCAACTGGTCGCGATGCCGTACCTGCCGGGCCAGACGTACCACCGGCGCCATCACCCGGCGTGCCAGGACCCAGCCCAGGAACACCGCGAGCGCCAGACTGAGGACGAAGCCCACCAGCACCACGGCAAACAGCACCCGCTCGCGCTCCTCGAAATCGCTCTGGTCCTGCAACAGCACGTAATGCCGACCGTCAACAATCTCTACCATCGCGTGATAGGACAGCTGTTCGCGAAAGACTTCGTGAAAGCCACGTTGCAAGTGACGAAGGTCCCTGGGCAACTCGAAGTCCCCCGGGCCGCCGCTGAAATAGAACAGCTGGTCGGGTTCCGGACGATGACTCCAGTCGGAAACGCTGTCCATCAACAGCAGGCGTTGCAGGTCGCCTCCGAGCCCGGCGGAAATCAGTTTTTCTTCCACCAGATGGACCGTTGCCACGATGCCCAGTGCAAACGCTCCCGCCACCAATGCGCTCATCAGCGCAAAAGCGATGATGATCCGTTGCGCAAGGCTTTGCTTAAACTCCATCTCGGCCCTCGGCCAACCGATAGCCGACGCCGTGCACAGTGTGCAGCAACGGTTTTTCAAACGGTTTGTCGATCACCTGGCGCAATTGGTGGACATGGCTGCGCAGGCTGTCGCTATCCGGGCAATCATCGCCCCACAAGGCTTCCTCAAGGATCTCGCGCCGCAGCACGTGGGGGCTTTTCTGCATCAGTACCGCCAGCAACTTGAGGCCCACGGGGTTGAGCTTGAGCAGTTTGCCTTCCCGGGTCACTTCCAACGTATCGAGGTCGTAGCTCAGGTCGCCGACTTGCAACGCGCGTCGGCCACCGCCCTGGGCACGCCGCATGACCGCTTCGATCCGCGCCGCCAGCTCCGACAAGGCAAAGGGCTTGACCAGGTAATCATCCGCCCCGGATTTGAAACCCTGCAAACGATCATCCAACTGGTCCCGCGCGGTGAGCATGATCACCGGTGTATCGCGCCGGGCGTCTTCGCGCAGGCGCTTGCACAGCGTATAGCCGTCGATGCCCGGCAGCATGATATCCAGCACAATCAAGTCGTAGTGTTCGGTCGCGGCCAGGTGCAGCCCTGACAAACCGTCCTGTGCGCAATCGACCGTGTAGCCCTTGAGGCCCAGGTAGTCGGCCAGGTTGGCCAGGATGTCACGGTTGTCTTCAACCAACAGAATTCGCATGGGCATCTCCTCTGCGCACGGGGCAATCGTCGTGGCCCGCGCAGCTTAAGGCCAAGCGTGGCTTACGGCTAGGGTTGTATACGCAGCGCGAGTCACTGTGGGAGCGAGCCTGCTCGCGAAGGCGGTAGAACAGCCGCCATCCAGGTTGAATGTGCCGCCCCTTCGCGAGCAGGCTCGCTCCCACAAAGGTCAATAGCCCCCAGCAGCGGGGCTGCGCGGGTGTTGACGAGTTTTTCACCCAACCTTCACACCGCCCGAACGCAACGCAGACCAGACTGTGCAACGCGCTGATCACGAAAACTCCCATCAAAGGTACTGCCATGGTTTCCACTGCCATCCGCCCCGCTTCCAGGCCCCTGAATCTATGGGTCGCCCTGGGCCTGCCCGCCGTGGTCGCAGCCATTCTGGTGTTGCTGGAACTGACCACCCTGGACATGAACGTGGCCAAGCTGTTTTACGATCCGACGGCGGGTGGGTTTATCGGTCGACACAGTTTTTTCCTGGAAGACATCCTGCATGACCGGGCCAAACAACTGGTCATCGGGTTTTCCGTGCTGGCGGTCGTGGGGTTTGTCGCCTCGTTTTTTATCGCTCGGCTCAAGCCGTACAAACGTGAGCTGGGTTGCCTGGTCCTGTCGCTGGCATTGGCGACTGCGTTTGTCACGCCTTTGAAGGCAGTGACGGCAGTGCAATGCCCATGGAGTCTCAAGGAGTTCGGTGGCAAGGAAACCTACAGTGAGCTACTGAGCCCACGCCCGGCTACCGACAAGCCCGGCAGATGCTGGCCCGGCGGGCATGCCGCCACCGGCTTCACGCTGTTCGCGTTGTTTTTCGTACTGCGTGACCGTCGCCCACGCCTCGCACGCCAGGCGCTGTTGTTCGCCTTTGCCCTGGGCACGGTGTTTTCCGTGGGACGCATGATGCAAGGGGCGCACTTTTTCTCCCACAACGTCTGGACGGCGGTGTTCTGCTGGCTGATTTGCCTCGGGTGTTATTACTGCGTTCTGTACCGACCTGCCGCCATGGCTGGGCGTGTCGCGGTCGCCAGTCCCGCCAATGCCTGAATTGAACCACGTCCCATGTGGGAGCGAGCTTGCTCGCGATAGCGGTGGGTCAGTGCCGGATATATGAGCTGACACACCGTAATCGCGAGCAAGCTCGCTCCCACATTGGGATTGGTGTCGTTCATGAATCCAGGGCAATAAAAAACCCCGCCTGCTTTCACAGGCGGGGTTTTTCGCTACAGGGGTAAGGCTGGCTTACATCATGCCGCCCATGCCACCCATGCCGCCCATGTCTGGCATGCCGCCGCCAGCTGGAGCGTCGTCCTTGATTTCAGCGATCATCGCCTCGGTGGTGATCATCAGGCTGGCAATCGACGAAGCCGCTTGCAGAGCCGAACGAGTCACTTTGGCCGGGTCCAGGATACCCATTTCGATCATGTCGCCGTATTCGCCGGTGGCAGCGTTGTAACCGTAGTTACCCGAACCCTGCTTGACCTTGTCGACCACTACGCTTGGCTCGTCGCCGGAGTTGGCAACGATCTGGCGCAGAGGTGCTTCAACAGCGCGACGCAGCAACTGGATGCCAACGTTCTGGTCATCGTTGTCGCCTTTCAGCTCGCTGATGGCTTGCAGGGCACGAACCAGTGCCACGCCGCCGCCAGGCACCACGCCTTCTTCGACGGCTGCGCGGGTTGCGTGCAGGGCGTCTTCAACGCGGGCTTTCTTCTCTTTCATTTCAACTTCGGAACCGGCGCCAACCTTGATCACCGCAACACCGCCGGACAGCTTGGCCAGACGCTCTTGCAGTTTTTCGCGGTCGTAGTCGGACGAAGTCTCGGCCACTTGTGCGCGGATCTGGGTGACACGAGCCTGGATATCGGCATCGTTGCCAGCACCGTCGATCACGGTGGTGTTTTCCTTGGACAGGATCACGCGCTTGGCGTTACCCAGGTGCTCCAGGGTGGTGCTTTCCAGGCTCAGGCCGATCTCTTCGGAGATAACGGTACCGCCGGTCAGTACGGCGATGTCCTGCAGCATGGCCTTGCGACGGTCGCCGAAGCCTGGAGCCTTGACGGCTGCAACCTTGACGATGCCACGCATGTTGTTCACGACCAGGGTCGCCAGGGCTTCGCCTTCGACATCTTCAGCCACGATCAGCAGAGGGCGGCCGGCTTTGGCAACGGCTTCCAGCACTGGCAGCATTTCGCGGATGTTGGAGATCTTCTTGTCGACCAGCAGGATCAGCGGGCTGTCCAGCTCGGCAACCATGGTGTCCGGCTTGTTGACGAAATATGGCGACAGGTAGCCACGGTCGAACTGCATGCCTTCTACAACCGACAGTTCGTTTTCCAGGCCCGAGCCTTCTTCAACGGTGATCACGCCTTCCTTGCCGACTTTTTCCATGGCTTCGGCAATGATGTCGCCGATGGAGTTGTCGGAGTTGGCGGAGATGGTACCTACCTGGGCGATAGCCTTGGAGTCAGCGCAAGGCTTGGCCAGACCCTTCAGTTCCTTGACGATGGCGATGGTCGCCTTGTCGATGCCGCGCTTGAGGTCCATCGGGTTCATGCCGGCAGCGACGGCTTTCAGGCCTTCGTTGACGATCGACTGAGCCAGTACGGTCGCGGTGGTGGTGCCGTCACCGGCGTCGTCGTTGGCACGGGAAGCAACGTCCTTGACCAGCTGCGCGCCCATGTTTTCGAAGCGATCTTTCAGCTCGATTTCCTTGGCTACGGAAACGCCGTCCTTGGTGATGGTCGGAGCGCCGAAGCTCTTCTCGATGATCACGTTACGGCCTTTCGGGCCGAGGGTCGCTTTTACTGCGTCAGCCAGGACGTTGACACCGGCGAGCATTTTCTTGCGGGCGGAATCGCCGAATTTAACTTCTTTAGCAGCCATGATCGATATTCCTTAAATACTTTGTAGTAGTAGCGGGAAAATGCGCGGGGAAATCAGCCTTCGAGAACGGCGAGGATTTCGTTCTCGCTCATTACCAACAGGTCTTCGCCGTCGACTTTCACAGTGTTGCTGCCGGAGTAAGGGCCGAACACAACCTTGTCACCCACTTTCACGGCCAGCGCACGTACTTCACCGTTTTCCAGAGCCTTGCCCGGACCTACAGCGAGAACTTCACCGTGGTTGGCTTTTTCAGCAGCCGAACCTGGCAGGACGATACCGCCAGCGGTTTTCTTCTCTTCTTCGCTGCGACGGATGACGACGCGGTCATGCAGAGGACGAAGCTTCATTGTCGATCTCTCCTAATTTTGGTTTTCATCGGCCGGTGTAGTCCCGGCGGGTTTAACAAAAGCCGGCGGTGCCGGGGTGCGGTTCGTCAAGCGAACCGCGGAAGTCTGTCCGGTGTCGCCACCGGAAACCTTGCGGTGACCCATACATAAGGGCGTGCAAGTCGATTACAAGGGTCGGGGGTGAAATTTTTTACTGAACGAGCGCTAAAACGAACACGACACCCGAAGGTGCCGTGTCGCTGGCTGCCGTGTCACTGAAAGCTACTTGGGGTCGCGGTGTTCGAATTCGCCTTCGATCACGTTGGGCTCACGGCCCACGGGTTCGCGCGGCGTCGGACCGCCACGGGGCTGGAGGTCATCGGCGAAAGCCCGCTGGCGCATCGCCTGTTCTTCGGCGCGCTGGCGCATCTTGTTGGACAGCAACCGGCGCGTGAAGGGCAGCAGCAAGACCAGGCCCAGCACGTCGCTGATGAAGCCAGGCAGGATCAACAGACCACCACCCAGCGCGAGCATCAGGCCTTCGAGCATGGTCTGGGCGGGCAGTTCGCCACGGGTCAGGCTTTCACGGGCACGCAGTGCCGTGGCCAGGCCGGCGATGCGCAGCACGAACACGCCAAGCATCGAGCCGAGAATGACCAGCAGCAACGCCGGGAAGAACCCGATCGCACCGCTGACCTTGACGAATACGAACAGCTCCAACACCGGGAACAGCAGAAAGAGCAATAAAAAAGGGCGCATCAAATGGTTCCTCAACGCAAGAATGCCTTGCTATGAAAACCTAAATGACGTCGCCCTTTCGTGAATTCAAGCATCAACCTCGGCATTTTTTGGCCATTGCTCGGCGTGAGCCAGGTAAACCAAGGCTTCGCGCACTTGTGTCGGGGTATTGCAAGGCCCCGCAAACGGCAACCAGTGCAGGCCTTGCCCAATGCGCAGGTGCATGCCTTCGCTGTCGATACCGACCAATCGCGCGGGTTGGTTTTTTGGCAGGCCACTCAATTCGACGTAGTGGGCGATGGCTTTGGCATGGTCGGCATTCATGTGTTCGACCATGCCCGCCTCGGCTTTGCCGGCAAAGGGATTGGCCAGGGTGATCTGGTCGATCCAGTGAATCGCGCCGAAGCCGCCGATATAACGATGGCGCACCGGGTGGAGAACCCAGAAATCGAAATCGTGGGCCTTATGGTAGTTCTGCGATTCGGGGAAATAGCGGTAATAACGCTCGGCGGCGGCCTCGATGGCGGCGCTGTCCTCCAGCTTCTGCGCCTCGGCCAGATAGGTCAGGCGCCCGACGGCCTGAACATCCTCGGCGCCCCGCTCTCCCACCAGCATTGAGCATTTAGGGTCTTTTTGCAGATTGTGGGTGTGCTGGGCGATGCGGCTGATGAGTATCAGCGGCAGGCCTTGCGCGTCCAGGCAATACGGCACAACGGAGCCGAACGGAAAGCCGGGCATCGATTTGGAATGGGTGGAGAGCATGCCCCGATATTCCTTGAGCAGCAGTTCGCGGGCATGCTTGGCAGCTTCAACGCTCAATTTATGACTCCTTTAATAAAATTCGTCTAGAAAACGGTCGGTTGAGTGGAGTAATGTTCTGACGCACCTTCGGGCCTGTTTGCTCGCGCAGCCGCGCTGCAAATCGAGACGCGCCCAACCCCTCCACCGCTGCGCCACCTGGACATGAGAATGCAACTCACTGACAAAGTAATCATTATCACCGGCGGTTGCCAGGGCCTGGGTCGCTCCATGGCCGAGTATTTCGCCGGCAAGGGTGCAAAGCTCGCGCTGGTGGACCTCAATCAGGAAAAACTCGACCAGGCGGTCGCCGCCTGCGCCGCCAAGGGCGTCGAGGCGCGTGCGTACCTGTGCAACGTGGCCAATGAAGATCAGGTGATCGACATGGTTGCCCGGGTGGCCGAGGACTTCGGCGCGATCCACGGGCTGATCAACAATGCCGGTATCCTGCGCGACGGCCTGCTGCTCAAGGTCAAGGACGGTGAAATGACCAGAATGAGCCTGGCCCAGTGGCAGGCGGTGATCGACGTCAACCTCACCGGTGTATTCCTGTGCACCCGCGAAGTGGCGGCAAAAATGGTCGAGCTGAAGAACAACGGCGCGATCATCAATATTTCCTCGATCTCCCGGGCTGGCAACGTCGGCCAGACCAACTATTCGGCGGCCAAGGCCGGCGTCGCGGCCGCTACCGTGACCTGGGCCAAGGAACTGGCGCGCTACGGCATCCGCGTGGCGGGGATTGCTCCGGGCTTCATCGAAACCGAAATGACCCTGGGCATGAAACCCGAAGCCCTCGAAAAAATGACCTCGGGAATTCCGCTCAAGCGCATGGGCAAGCCCGAAGAGATTGCGCACTCGGCTGCGTATATCTTCGAGAACGACTACTACACCGGGCGGATCCTGGAGATGGATGGCGGGTTGCGGATCTAAACCCACCCCATAACCCCTGTGGGAGCGAGCTTGCTCCCACAGTGGATAGGGTTTCAATTCAATCTATCAATCGTCGCTGACGGTGATGTTCGGCATCGCCGGCGACGCAGCCTCCTGCAACACGATCCGCGCGCCCACGTGGCGGGCCAGCTCTTGATAGACCATGGCGATCTGGCTGTCCGGCTCGGCGATGACGGTCGGCTTGCCGCCGTCGGCCTGCTCGCGGATCACCATCGACAGCGGCAACGAAGCCAGCAACTCGACACCGTACTGGGTCGCCAGTTTTTCACCGCCGCCTTCACCGAACAGATGCTCGGCGTGTCCACAGTTCGAGCAGATGTGCACGGCCATGTTTTCCACCACGCCCAGTACCGGGATGTTCACCTTGCGGAACATCTCCACACCCTTGCGCGCATCCAGCAGGGCCAGGTCCTGGGGCGTGGTAACGATCACCGCGCCGGCCACCGGGACTTTCTGCGCGAGGGTCAGCTGGATGTCGCCAGTTCCCGGCGGCATGTCGATCACCAGGTAATCCAGGTCGCCCCACGCGGTTTGCGTGACCAGTTGCAGCAAGGCGCCGGAGACCATCGGCCCGCGCCAGACCATTGGTGTGTTGTCATCGGTGAGGAAGGCCATGGACATGACCTCCACGCCATGGGATTGCAGCGGTACGAACCACTTCTGGTCCTTGACCTGCGGTCGGGTGCCTTCGGCGATGCCGAACATGATGCCTTGGCTCGGACCGTAGATATCCGCGTCGAGGATACCGACCTTCGCCCCTTCGCGAGCCAGGGCCAGCGCCAGGTTGGCGGCGGTGGTGGACTTGCCTACGCCGCCCTTGCCCGAGGCCACGGCGATGACGTTCTTGACGTTCGCCAAGCCCGGCACCTGGGCTTGGGCCTTGTGGGCGGAAATCACGCTGGTAACCTGGACTTTGGCGCTCACCACGCCGTCCAGGCCTTCGACCGCCATCTGCAGCATTTGCGCCCAACCATTCTTGAACAGATCGGCGGCATAACCGATCTCCAGTTCGACGCTGACACGATCGCCCTGGATATCGATGGCTCGCACGCATCCGGCGCTGACCGGATCCTGGCTCAGGTAGGGGTCGGTGTACTGGCGAAGGACGGCTTCCACCGCTGCGCGATTGACGGCGCTCATGGGCAACTCCGATAACAAGACTTGAAAACAGGCCGCTATCCTACGCCGCACGCTCTCGCGTGGCGACCCGATTAAAAGCGACGACCGCTCTTGTGGCGAGGGAGCTTGCTCCCGCTCGGCTGCGCAGCAGCCGCAATGAAGCTGACGCTGTCGAGCAGCAAGGGCGTAGAACCATTTTTGGGGCGGCTTCGCCCCCCAGCGGGAGCAAGCTCCCTCGCCACGGATTCGGCGGGAAACAGGCCCGCGGGGTGAAAAATATTTCCCGGCGCTTTATAGTGGCCGACCTCCGTTTCATCAAGTAGCCGAGCCCCATGTCCGAGCCACGCAAGATTCTCGTCACCAGCGCCCTGCCCTATGCCAATGGTTCGATTCACCTTGGCCATATGCTGGAATACATCCAGACCGATATGTGGACGCGCTTTCAGAAACATCGCGGCAACCAGTGCATCTACGTCTGCGCCGACGACGCCCACGGTTCGGCCATCATGTTGCGCGCGGAAAAGGAAGGCATCACTCCGGAACAACTGATCGCCAATGTCCAGGCTGAACACAGCGCCGACTTTGCCGAGTTCCTGGTGGACTTCGACAACTTCCACTCCACTCACGCCGAAGAAAACCGTGAGCTGTCGAGCCAGATCTACCTGAAGCTGCGTGACGCCGGGCATATCGCCACCCGTTCGGTCACCCAATATTTCGACCCGGAAAAGAAAATGTTCCTGGCCGACCGATTCATCAAGGGCACCTGCCCGAAATGCGGCACCGAAGACCAGTACGGCGACAACTGCGAAAAATGCGGCGCCACCTACGCACCGACCGACCTGAAAGACCCGAAATCGGCGATTTCCGGCGCGACGCCGGTACTCAGGGATTCCCAGCACTTCTTCTTCAAGCTGCCGGATTTCCAGGAGATGCTGCAGACCTGGACCCGCAGCGGCACGCTGCACGACGCGGTGGCCAACAAGCTCGCCGAATGGCTCGACTCCGGTTTGCAGGAATGGGACATCTCCCGCGATGCGCCGTATTTCGGCTTCGAAATTCCTGGCGAGCCCGGCAAGTACTTCTACGTATGGCTGGACGCGCCCATCGGCTACATGGCGAGCTTCAAGAACCTTTGCGATCGCACCCCGGAGCTGGACTTCGACGCGTTCTGGGCCAAGGACTCCACGGCCGAGGTGTATCACTTCATCGGCAAGGACATCGTCAATTTCCACGCGCTGTTCTGGCCCGCCATGCTCGAAGGCGCCGGTTTCCGCAAGCCGACCGGCATCAACGTCCACGGGTACCTGACCGTCAACGGCCAGAAGATGTCCAAGTCCCGTGGCACCTTCATCAAGGCGCGGACGTACCTGGATCACCTGTCGCCGGAATACCTGCGCTACTACTACGCGGCCAAGCTCGGCCGTGGCGTCGACGACCTCGACCTGAACCTCGAGGACTTCGTGCAGAAGGTCAACTCCGACCTGGTGGGCAAGGTCGTCAACATCGCCAGCCGTTGCGCCGGGTTCATCCACAAGGGCAACGCCGGCGTGCTGGTGGCGGGTAACGCCGCGCCGGAACTCACCGACGCTTTCCTGGCTGCCGCGCCAAGCATCGCCGAGGCCTACGAGAGCCGCGACTTTGCCCGCGCCATGCGTGAAATCATGGCCCTGGCCGACCGCGCCAACGCCTGGATCGCCGACAAGGCCCCATGGTCGCTGGCCAAGCAGGACGGCAAGCAGGACGAAGTCCAGGCCATCTGCGCCTTGGGCATCAATCTGTTCCGCCAGTTGGTGATTTTCCTCAAGCCGGTGCTGCCGTTGCTGGCCGCCGATGCCGAAGCGTTCCTGAACGTTGCGCCGCTGACCTGGAACGACCACCAGACCCTGCTGAGCAACCATCAACTGAACGCGTTCAAGCCGTTGATGACCCGCATCGACCCGGCCAAGGTCCAGGCCATGATCGACGCGTCCAAGGAAGACCTGGCCGCCAGCCAGACCGACACCGGTGCCCCTGCTGGCAACGGCGAGCTGACCAAGGACCCGCTGTCGCCGGAAATCGATTTCGATGCCTTCGCCGCCATCGACCTGCGCGTGGCGCTGATCGTCAAGGCTGAAGCCGTGGAAGGCGCCGACAAACTGTTGCGCCTGACCCTGGACATCGGCGATGAGCAGCGCAACGTGTTCTCCGGCATCAAGAGCGCCTACCCGGATCCGGCCAAGCTCGAGGGCCGGCTGACGATGATGATCGCCAACCTCAAGCCACGCAAAATGCGCTTCGGCATTTCCGAAGGCATGGTCATGGCGGCCGGTCCTGGCGGCGAAGAAATCTACCTGCTGAGCCCCGACAGCGGCGCCAAGCCGGGTCAGCGGATCAAATAACGCGACTGCGCGCTGCACCGATCCCACAGTCGCTGTCGAGCGGCTGTGGGATTTTCATATCTGGCCCGCCCTCGCGGCGTGCCGGATAATGCCTGATCTTTCAACCGGCTCCCCTGTTGCCCCATGCCCATGACTGACATTCTTCTCTCGCTGTTCAGCGCTGCCCTGATCAACAACCTCGTGTTGCACTGGCCGCTGGGCGTCGATCCGCTGCTGGCGGCCAAGGGGAGGAGCCGGGTACATGCACTGGGCCTGGCGACAGCCTGCCTGATGCTGGTTGTCGGGGCCCTCGGTTATCTGCTCGACCGCTGGCTGCTGGTTCCGGCGCAGCTGACATCGCTACGGTTGTTCGTATGGCTGCCCCTGAGCGTGCTGCTGATCAGCCCGTTGCTGCGCCTGCTGACGCATTGGCTGCCGTCGCAGCCGTTCGATGGCTTGTGGCCGCTGCTGCTCGGCAATGCCGGCGTACTGGGCGTCACGCTGCTCAACAGCCGGAACGACCAGGGCCTGGGCCAGGCCATGGCCTTCAGCCTGGGCGCCGGGCTGGGTTTCTGGCTGGTGCTGAGCCTGTTCGAGGACTTGCGCCAGCGAGTCCAGGATAACGATATTCCCTTGCCTTTTCGGGGCCTGCCAATCCAGTTGATCAGCGTCGGATTGATGGCGGTGGCATTTCTCGGATTGCGCGGGTTGGTCAAGACATGAACCTGATTCAACGTATCGATGCCCTGCTACCGCAGACCCAATGCGGCAAGTGCGGCCATCCCGGCTGCAAGCCTTACGCCGAAGGCATCGCCCAGGGCGAACCGATCAACAAGTGCCCCCCCGGTGGACGCGAAACCATCGCTGCCCTGGCCGAGCTGATGACCGTGCCGGTACTCGAACTGGACGCCAGCCGTGGCTCGGCCCCGGCGCAGATCGCATACATCCGCGAAGCCGAATGCATCGGCTGCACCAAGTGCATCCAGGCGTGCCCGGTGGACGCGATTGTTGGCGCGGCCAAGCTGATGCACACCGTCCTCATCGATGAGTGCACCGGCTGCGACCTCTGCGTGGCGCCTTGTCCGGTGGATTGCATCGAGATGCGCCCATTGCCGATGGCAACCGTAACGCCGGTCATCGGTGGCCTGGCCTCCAGCATCGAAGAACAGCAGACGCGGACCGCCAAGCGCAATCACGCCCGCCGCCGCTTCGAGCTGCGCAATGCGCGCCTGCGCCGAGAAGAAGAGCAGCGCCAGGCCGAGCGACTGGCCCGAACCCAGCGCAACGCTCAACCAGCCCAGGCCCAGCCACTTGATCCGGTGCAGGCTGCGCTGGAACGAGTGCGCGCGCAAAAAACCGCCAGCGCCGACGCTGCCCTGAAAAAAGCCAAGGTCGACCTGGCCATGAGCAGGGCACAGCTGAATAAATCCTTGAAAGCGTTCGGCCATCCACCGACCCTCGAACAACAATCACAATTGATCGTGCTGCAACGCCAATTCGAAGCGGCAGAGCAGGCCCTGGCCAGACTGGAAGGCAGCGCGGCGCCCGCCGCCCCGGCATCGGCGCAGAGTGCTGACTTGAAGCGGGCCAAGATCCAGCTGGCGATGCGTCGCGCCGAGCTCGGCAAGGCCCGCGCTGCCGCGGCTTCCGCCGAACAGTTGCAGGCACTGGAACAAGCAGTGGAAGACGCCCAACGGCAGGTGGACGCCCATGCTACGCCCTGATCCGGTGGACGAGCGGCTGCGGCAAGCGATGCGACGCGTGCTGCTGGCGATGCTGCCCGGCGTGCTGGCGATGGTCTGGTTTTATGGCTGGGGCGTGGCACTGAACCTGCTGTTGTCGGCCCTCGCCGCGCTGGCTGTCGAGGCGCTGGCGTTGCGTCTGCGACGACGTCCCCTCAAGCCCGGCCTGAGCGACGGCAGCGCACTGGTCAGCGCCGCGCTGCTGGCCATGGCCTTGCCGGCGTATTGCCCCTGGTGGCTGACCGTCACGGCCGCTGCCTGCGCCTTGCTGTTCGGCAAGCACTTATGGGGCGGGCTCGGCAGCAATCCCTTCAATCCGGCGATGCTCGGGTATGCCCTGGTGCTGGTGGCGTTTCCCCAGCACCTGAGCCAATGGCCCGCGCCCCATGACATGGACTTTCTCGAAGGTCTGCGACAAGTCGCCGGCATTGCCCAGGCGCCCGACGGATGGGCCGGCGCCACGGCGCTGGACAGTCTGCGAATCAACACAAGCCTGACCGTCGACGAACTGTTCGCGAGCAATCCGGCGTTCGGTCGTTGGGGTGGGCGCGGTGTCGAGTGGGTCAACCTGGCCTTCCTCGCCGGTGGCTTGTTCCTGCTGCAACAGCGCGTGTTCAGTTGGCACGCGCCGGTGGGCATGCTTGCCAGCCTGTTCACCTTGAGCCTGCTGTGTTGGAACGGCTCGGGCTCGGACTCCCATGGCTCGCCGCTGTTTCATCTGTTGACCGGGGCAACCATGCTGGGCGCATTTTTCATCGTCACCGAACCGGTGTCAGGCGCCAAGGCCCCGCTCGCCCGACTGTTGTTCGGGGCTGGCGTGGGCGCGCTGGTCTACCTGATTCGCACCTGGGGCGGCTACCCGGACGGCGTGGCGTTTGCCGTGCTGCTGATGAACCTCGGCGTGCCTGCGCTGGATCGTCTCGCCGAGGCACGACAAAGGCGAGCGCTGACATGAAAAGACCCGGCGGCGTGCTGATCCTGATCGTCCTGGCCGGCCTCGGCATCGGCGCCACGTACCTCATGCAGATCAATCTGGCCGGACGCATCGAAGCCCAACGGCAAGCCTTGGCCGGCAGGACCTTGCTCGAGGTATTGCCCTCCGAGCGTTATGACAACCAGCCGTTGGCGCAACCAGTCATAACGACGCCGGTTGAGTTGAGCCACAGCCGGTTGCTGGGCGGTTACCTGGCGACCCGCAACGGCCAGCCCAGCGCGGTGCTGTTGCGCAGCCAGGCGTTGGGCTATGAGGGCAGCATCGATTTGATGATCGCCATCGATCCCAGCGGCCGCCTGCTTGGCGTTAGAACCCTGCGCCAGTCGGAAACACCCGGCCTGGGCGCGGTAATCGCCGACTGGCCGAATGCCTGGCTGCGGACATTCACCGGAAAGTCGCGCCAGGCGCCGACCGATGACGGCTGGGCCTTGAAAAAGGACCAGGGCCAGTTCGATCAATTGGCCGGCGCGACGGTGACCTCGCGCGCGGTGCTCCAGGCGATCCACGATGCGCTGCGTTATTTCGATGAGCACCAGGCCCACCTGTCCGGAGCGAGTGCCAATGAATAAGCCGGTATTGACCCGTGGCCTGCTGCTCGTGCCCTTGGTGGGTGCAAGCAGCTCGCTGACGAATGCACTGGGGGTGTGGCTGGCCTGGGTTTTGATCAGCTTCGGCCATGGCTGGGCCATGACGCTGGCCGGGCCACGCTGCACGACTTATCAGCGGCTGGTTGCCGCTATCCTGCTGGCCGCAGCCTTGAGTGCTTGCGCAAGCCTGGTCACGCAGGCCTGGCTGCCGGAGTGGTATGCATCGTCAGGCCTTTACCTCGGCTGGATCGCCTTGAGCTGCGTAGCGCTGGATCAAGCGCCAGTGGACGAATCCCGGGTTGCTGACCGCCTCAGGCTTGCGGGCCAGTCTGGCCTCCTGATGGCCATTCTGAGCGCCCTGCGCGAATTGATCGGCAATGGCGTCCCACTGGCCCTGCTGGCTCCGGGCGGGTTCATCCTGCTCGGCCTGCTGCTGGCGGCCCACCAGGCCTGGACGGCCAGCAAACCCCATCCACCCCTAGAGGAAACGCCGCGCCCATGAACGCCGCAAAACGCCTGGAAATATTCCGTCGCTTTCATGAAGACAACCCGGAGCCGAAAACCGAACTGGCCTACTCCTCGCCCTTCGAGCTGCTGATCGCGGTAATTCTGTCGGCCCAATCCACCGACGTCGGCGTCAACAAGGCCACAGCCAAGCTGTTTCCCGTGGCCAATACGCCGCAAGCGATCCACGCCTTGGGGGTCGAAGGGCTGTCGGAATACATCAAGACCATCGGGCTGTTCAACAGCAAGGCCAAAAACGTCATCGAGACCTGCCGCCTGCTGATAGAGCGTCATGGCGGCGAGATCCCGCAGACCCGCGAAGAGCTGGAAGCCCTTCCAGGCGTCGGCCGCAAGACCGCCAACGTGGTGCTCAACACCGCGTTTCGTCAGCTGACGATGGCAGTCGACACGCACATTTTCCGCGTCAGCAACCGTACCGGAATTGCTCCGGGCAAAAATGTCGTGGAAGTGGAAAAGAAATTGATGAAATTTGTCCCCAAGGAATACCTCCTGGATTCCCACCACTGGCTCATCCTCCATGGACGTTACGTCTGCCTGGCGAGAAAGCCCCGTTGCGGCAGCTGCCGAATCGAAGACCTGTGCGAATACAAGCACAAGACATCTGACGATTGAGGCGCTATTGCTTTCTTTGATCGAGCGATTGAAAAAATCTTTTTTACCCGCCGCAGGTTTATCGCTATAAGGAGCGCCAATGGCAGTCTTAGCCTGGAGTCGAACCCATGAGCGCTGGCAAAGAACAACTGGATGTAGAAGACGATTTCATCGCCGTCGAGGCTGACGATGCGGAACCTGTGGTCGTGGAAGTGGCGAAAACCAACCTGAGCAAACGTCGCACCATCGATAACCTGCTGGAAGAGCGTCGCTTGCAGAAACAATTGGCCGACTATGATTTTGACCTCTGACTCGTAAAAGCCTCCCTGACGGAGGCCTTTTACCGAGCACGTGGGGCTGTGGACTTACACCAATCCGTTACGCTGTGCCAGCTCGATCAGGTCGACCAGTGAGCGAGCATTGAGCTTCAACAACAGTCGGGTCTTGTAGGTACTCACTGTCTTGTTGCTCAGGAACATCCCGTCGGCAATCTCCTTGTTGGTTCTCCCACGGGCCAGCTGCTGCAGGACCATCATCTCTCGTCCGGACAAACGATCGACCATATCCGACTCGCTGGCGTTGCCCAGGCTCGAACGCACGGTATGCAACGCCTGGTTGGGAAAATAACTGTAGCCCGAGAGCACCGCTTTTATTGCACTCAACAACTCGGTCAGGTCCTGTTGCTTGCACACATAACCGGCCGCTCCCATCTGCATGCATCGCATCGAGAAATGCCCTGGCGACTGAGAGGTGAGCACCAGTACTTTCAGGGGCGAAGGATTGGTGGTCAGGCGCGCGATAACCTCCAGTCCGTCCAACTTCGGGATCCCGATATCGAGAACAACGATGTCGGGCATTTTATCGCGCGCCAGCTGTAACGCATCGACGCCATTGTCTGTTTCCGCGATGACTTCATATCCATGGCGCTCCATTAACAAACGTACAGCAAGACGAATGACGGGGTGATCATCCACGATCAGCACTTTATTCATGGGCAAATCCAACTTAGCTGTTCGAATTTTTAGAGCACGCACAATAGCGTAGTCATTTCACCCGTGGGATGCCGCTGTAGCAAGCCGTTCGCACCGAAAGACAAAACTTACAAGCAATGCAGAAAAATCCTACAAATAACCCGTAACATAACGCGCCATGATTTTTTCCGTCGCAGCGATGGAGTGATTCTGACGCGCCACGGCTCCCCGATAACAGCTCGACTTCGGCAAAAAATACACCTGACTTGTTATTAGACGTGGGACTTTTCTCATACAAAGTAATTGATCTATTCATGCCCAAACGCCTGCTTCCTGCAGAAAAAAATTCCAAGGAAGAGAAAGCAGCACAATATCGTTATTCCGAAGCCTATTTGCGTTACTCAATTCAAAAATTTACTTTTGTTATAAACCAGGGAAAGCGATCAATGATATTCCTCGGCAACAACATTATTCAGGACGAGACAATGCGCAAAAAAAAGGCCTGCGCAAGGCAGGCCTTTTTTTAAGCAGCCGGGTCAGAACAGCTTGCGACCCTTGTTCGCCGCGATGCGCATGCGCAGGGCGTTGAGCTTGATGAAGCCGGCCGCGTCGGCCTGGTTGTAGGCGCCACCGTCTTCTTCGAAGGTCGCGATGTTTGCATCGAATAGCGACTCGTCGGACTTGCGCCCGGTCACGATCACGTTGCCCTTGTACAGCTTCAGGCGCACGACGCCGTTCACGTGGGCCTGGGAAGCATCGATCATCTGTTGCAGCATCAGACGCTCCGGGCTCCACCAGTAGCCGGTGTAGATCAGGCTGGCGTACTTGGGCATCAACTCGTCTTTCAGGTGAGCCACTTCGCGGTCCAGGGTGATCGACTCGATCGCCCGGTGAGCACGCAGCATGATGGTGCCGCCGGGGGTTTCGTAGCAGCCACGGGATTTCATGCCGACGTAGCGGTTTTCAACGATGTCCAGGCGACCGATGCCGTGTTCGCCGCCGATACGGTTCAGCGTCGCGAGGACGGTGGCCGGGCTCATTTCCACGCCGTCGAGGGCAACGATATCGCCGTTGCGATAGGTCAGCTCAAGGTATTGTGGGGTATCGGGAGCCTTCTCCGGGGAGACGGTCCAACGCCACATGTCTTCTTCGTGCTCGGTCCAGGTGTCTTCCAGCACGCCGCCTTCGTAGGAGATGTGCAGCAGGTTGGCATCCATCGAATACGGGGATTTTTTCTTGCCGTGACGCTCGATCGGGATCGCATGCTTCTCGGCGTAGTCCATCAGTTTTTCACGGGACAGCAGGTCCCACTCGCGCCACGGGGCGATGACTTTGACGCCCGGCTTGAGGGCATAGGCGCCCAGCTCGAAACGTACCTGGTCGTTGCCCTTGCCGGTAGCACCGTGGGAAATGGCGTCGGCGCCGGTTTCGTTGGCGATTTCGATCAGGCGCTTGGCGATCAGCGGACGGGCGATGGAGGTACCCAGCAGGTACTCGCCTTCGTAAACAGTGTTGGCGCGGAACATCGGGAACACGAAGTCGCGGACGAACTCTTCGCGCAGGTCATCGATGTAAATCTCCTTGACGCCCATGGCCTGAGCCTTGGCGCGGGCAGGCTCAACTTCTTCGCCCTGCCCCAGGTCAGCGGTGAACGTCACCACTTCACAGTTATAAGTGTCCTGCAGCCACTTGAGGATCACCGAAGTGTCCAGGCCGCCGGAATACGCCAGAACGACCTTGTTTACGTCCGCCATGCCATCACTCCACGGGTTGTACGGAAAGCCGGGAAGTCTAACGTCCAGCGCGGATAATTTACAGAGGCGCGACAGCTTATGACGACGAAGCGACAGATTATGTCGATGGCGCGACGATCAGAATGGCCTCAGGAAGTTCTTGCAGTCGCCGCTGCGGGCGCCACGGCCTTGGTGGGGGCGACCGGCGCCGGAGCCTTGCCGGGTGCCGCAGCGGGCGTCGCCGCAGGCACAGCTGGCGTTGCTGGCGGGGTTGGCGTGGTGGGCTGGGCCGCTGGCGCCTGAGTGGCCGCCACTCGATCCAGTTGCACCACCACACGCCGGTTCTTGGCGCGATGGGCAGCGTTGTTATTAGGCACGAGCGGATAACGCTCACCGTGGAAACGCACAGTGAACTGCGATTCCTGGAAGCCATTGGCCTTGAAGAAATCCATGACCGCCAGCGCACGGCGGCGCGACAGCTCACGATTGGTCAAGCGGTTGCCGCTGTTGTCGGAATGCCCATCGAGTTCGACATGGTTGACGCTCGGGTCAGCCTTGATGAAGTCGAGCATGACCTGCAATTGAGCCTTGGCCTGGGCGTCGAGCTCAACCCCCTCGCCGGGAAAGCCGATCTGGGTCTGCTTGATCTGCTCGAAATTCTTCGGCAACAGTTTCGCCACGCAGCCCTGGTAGTCGCTGAAGGCCTTGTTGAAGCGCACAGGCAACAGGCGAACTTCCGACACCCGGCCATCCTCGGCATTACGCCGGACCACGGGGCTGCGCCCTTCCATCAACCCACTGATCAGGCGTCCCGCCTGGACTTGGGAGCTGTTGAATAACACGTCGCCGCTGCCGATCCTGACCGACCCCAGGTTGATATCGCCCCGCCCCGGTTGCCACGGCGCAGCGGCCGCCAGCAGCGTCGCGGAACCGCCACCCAGCACCGGGTTGTAGGCCTTGAGTCGGAACGTGGCCTGCTCGCCCGCCCGGCGGACGAACTCGCCGCTACCAAAATCGGCGATCGGCTGGCTCAGCCGGCACTCGAACTTGTCGCCTTCGACCGTCCACTCGATGCTCTCCAGACGAGTCTGGAAAGTGAGCGCCATCGCAGGAAGGCTGGCAAACAAGCTGAGCAAGGCTAGATAACGCTGGCGCACGGGAGGCTCCACTGGCTTTTTACTTACGGAAATCGAAAAACACCGGGCATGACGCCTGTACGAGACACCGCACGGATTCGTGGCACACCTGAAGGGGCTATCGGTAACTTGTGGCAAAACTTGATAGCGGGTGCCCGCATCGGTCTTTTCCGGTAGCATTCCCCCAGAGTTTGACCCGCCTGGAAGCCCCCCAATGTCCGACCGCCTGACCCTGCTGCGTCCCGACGACTGGCATATTCATCTTCGCGATGGTGCTGTGTTGACCCATACCGTCGCCGATGTCGCGCGCACCTTCGGGCGCGCCATCATCATGCCTAACCTGGTTCCGCCCGTACGCAACGCTGTCGAGGCCGATGGCTATCGCCAGCGCATCCTGGCCGCACGCCCGGCCGGCAGCCGCTTCGAACCGCTGATGGTGCTTTACCTCACCGACCGCACCCAGCCCGAGGAAATCCGCGAGGCCAAGGCCAGCGGCTTCGTCCACGCGGCCAAATTGTACCCGGCCGGTGCCACCACCAATTCGGACTCCGGCGTCACCAGCATCGACAAGATCTTCCCGGCGCTCGAAGCGATGGCCGAAGTCGGGATGCCGTTGCTGATCCACGGTGAAGTCACCCGCAGCGATGTCGACGTGTTCGACCGCGAGAAAATTTTCATCGACGAGCACATGCGCCGCGTCGTGGAGCGTTTCCCGACGCTCAAGGTGGTGTTCGAACACATCACCACCGGCGATGCCGTGCAGTTCGTCAACGAGGCCCCGGCCAACGTCGGCGCGACCATTACCGCGCATCACCTGCTTTACAACCGCAACCACATGCTGGTGGGCGGGATCCGGCCGCACTTCTATTGCCTGCCGATCCTCAAGCGCAACACCCACCAGGAAGCCTTGCTCGACGCCGCCACCAGCGGCAGCGCGAAGTTTTTCCTCGGCACGGACTCGGCGCCCCATGCCCGCCATGCCAAGGAAGCCGCCTGCGGTTGCGCCGGTTGCTACACCGCCTATGCCGCCATCGAGATGTACGCCGAAGCGTTCGAGCAGCGCAACGCGCTGGACAGGCTCGAAGGTTTTGCCAGCCTGCACGGTCCGCGTTTCTATGGCCTGCCGGTGAACACCGATAGCATTACCCTGGTCCGCGACGAGTGGACTGCCCCCGCCAGCCTGCCGTTTGGCGAACAGACTGTCATCCCGCTGCGCGCCGGTGAAAAACTGCGCTGGCGCCTGCTGGAGGAAAACGCGTGAGTGAAGATCATTTCGACGACGAACTGGACGGCAACGGTGGTTCCGGCGGCGCTCGCCACCCCATGGCAGCCCGTTTCCGGGGTTACCTGCCGGTCGTGGTCGACGTAGAAACCGGCGGTTTCAACTCGGCCACCGATGCGTTGCTGGAAATCGCCGCGACCACCATCGGCATGGACGAAAAAGGTTTTGTGTTCCCGGACCACACTTATTTCTTCCGCGTTGAACCGTTCGAAGGCGCCAACATCGAAGCAGCCGCGCTGGAATTCACCGGGATCAAGCTCGACCACCCGCTGCGCATGGCGGTCAGCGAGGAAACGGCACTGACCGATATCTTTCGTGGCGTGCGCAAGGCCCTGAAGGCCAACGGTTGCAAGCGCGCGATCCTGGTCGGTCACAACAGCAGCTTCGACCTGGGCTTCCTTAACGCCGCCGTTGCGCGACTGGACATGAAGCGCAACCCATTCCACCCGTTTTCCAGCTTCGATACGGCGACCCTGGCCGGCCTGGCGTACGGCCAGACCGTATTGGCCAAGGCCTGCCAGGCCGCCGACATCGATTTCGACGGCCGCGAAGCCCACTCGGCCCGCTATGACACCGAGAAGACTGCCGAGCTGTTCTGCGGCATCGTCAATCGCTGGAAGGAAATGGGCGGCTGGCAGGATTTCGACGACTGACATAGGACTGGATTTAGATCTTGTGGCGAGGGAGCTTGCTCCCTCGCCACGGTATTCAGTGCAAAAGGTTCTGCGTTGCAGCTTATAACCCGCCCATAAAAAAACCGGCCCATCAAGGGCCGGTTTTTTTATGCCTGAGTGCGCTTACAGCTTGTCGCTGTGTTCGCCCAGGTAAGCCGCTACGCCTTCAGGCGATGCGGTCATGCCCTTGTCGCCTTTTTTCCAGTTGGCCGGGCAGACTTCGCCGTGCTCTTCGTGGAATTGCAGAGCGTCGACCAGACGGATCAGCTCTTCCATGTTACGGCCCAGCGGCAGGTCGTTGATGATCTGCGAACGGACCACGCCTTTGTCGTCGATCAGGAACGCGCCACGGAAGGCCACGCCACCTTCGGACTCAACGTCGTAGGCCTTGGCGATTTCGTGCTTCATGTCAGCGGCCATGGTGTACTTCACCGGGCCGATCCCGCCGTTGTTGATCGGGGTGTTGCGCCAGGCGTTGTGGGTGAAGTGCGAGTCGATCGAAACCGCGACCACTTCAACGTTGCGCGCCTTGAAGTCGTCCATGCGGTGATCCAGTGCGATCAGCTCGGACGGGCAGACGAAGGTGAAGTCCAGCGGGTAGAAGAACACCAGGCCGTATTTGCCTTTGATGGCCGAGGACAGGGTGAAGCTGTCGACGATTTCGCCGTTGCCGAGGACGGCTGGAACGGTGAAGTCAGGGGCTTGTTTGCCTACGAGTACGCTCATTGGATATCTCCTGGTGTAGTAACGTGAAAACCGGGTCCGCGCCAGCCTGCCACCCTCAGGCGACAGCCCTGTGACACGAACCCGCTTTGCAAGGACCGACCATCATACACCGCGCGTTTGGACTGTCCTCAACGGTTTTTCGGGGATCACGGAAATCCGCGACGTCTCATGGCCCACCGGGAAAAAACCGTTCGTCAGACCAAGGCATCTCAAGCCAGGGACTATCAGAAACCACTTTGACAATCATTCTCGTTAACATTAAGATCCGTCTCAATTGAGTCACAACCAGCGACGGTTCTCACTTATGTATGTATGCCTCTGCACTGGCGTCACCGACGGACAGATCCGCGAAGCGATCTATGAAGGTTGCTGCAGTTATAGGGAAGTCCGCCAGGCCACCGGCGTAGCCAGCCAATGCGGTAAATGTGCCTGCCTTGCCAAGGAAGTGGTGCGTGAAACCCTGGCCAAAGTGCAGACTGCCCAGGCCTCGATCCCTTATCCGGTAGAATTTACTGCCGCATAAATCCAGCTTTTTGAAGAACCGGACTCAATGTCCGGTTTTTTTATGCCGGGAAATCAAGTGCTTAGCTTCCAGACGCGGAACACAAACATTCTTATTCCGATTAATTTTCATTTATTATTCAATAACTTAGGTTTGACACTGGTAATTGCGCGGCTCAAACTCTGCCGTATACACAGCTATTACAGGGCAGGCCCTCACCATGAAAGGCGACATTACAGTCATCCAGCATCTCAACAAGATCCTCGCCAATGAGCTGGTCGCGATCAATCAATACTTCCTGCATGCGCGCATGTATGAGGATTGGGGCCTGAACAAGCTGGGCAAGCACGAGTACCACGAATCCATCGACGAGATGAAACACGCGGACAAGCTGATCAAGCGCATCCTGTTCCTCGAAGGCCTGCCGAACGTCCAGGACCTTGGCAAGCTGCACATCGGCGAACACACCCGGGAAATGCTCGAATGCGACCTGCGCATCGAACGCACCGGCCACGCCGACCTGAAAGCCGCCATCGCCCATTGCGAAACCGTCGGTGACTTCGGCAGTCGCGAGTTGCTCGAGGATATCCTCGAGTCCGAAGAAGAGCACATCGACTGGCTGGAAACCCAGTTGGGCCTGATCGACAAGATCGGTCTGGAGAACTACCTGCAGTCGCAGATGGGTGAAGAGTAAGTTTCCCCAGTAGCAGGCCACTAAAAAGCCCCGCCCTCTTTCGAGAGGCGGGGCTTTTTATTGCCTGGATTCCAGGCTCCCCTGGATTCCTTGTGGGAGCGAGCCTGCTCGCGATAGCGGTGTGTCAGTCACCATCAAATTGACTGACACGCCCTCATCGCGAGCAGGCTCGCTCCCACATTGGCTTGGGGTGAATCAGGCTTCAGTCTTGTTCGCCGCTGCCGCTTCTACAGCTGCCTTGATCGTGGACTGCAGCGAACCGTCCGCGGCCATCTCGGTCATGATGTCGCTGCCGCCGATCAGTTCACCGCCAACCCACAACTGTGGAAAGGTTGGCCAGTTGGCGTACTTGGGCAGATTGGCGCGGATTTCCGGGTTCTGCAGGATGTCCACGTAAGCGAACTTCTCGCCACACGCCATCACCGCCTGAGCAGCCTTGGCCGAGAAGCCGCACTGAGGGGCATTCGGCGAGCCTTTCATGTAAAGCAGGATAGTGTTGTTGGCAATCTGGTCTTTGATCGTTTCGATGATATCCACGGAGCACCTCGGCTTGAACTTTGCGACTACAGATGTCGACACGGTGGCGCATTGTAACGGAAAGCCGAGCACCCTGCTCGGTCCGGCCCAAGGACAATTCTACGCAGCCGCCACTTTCACCGGAACCCCATTAAGCGCCGCATTGCCGGACAACTCATCGAGCTGACATTCATCGGTCAGGTCGTTGGCGCTGGAACCAGGCTGGCCGCTGGCGATGGTCATCTGCACGCCCGGTCGGGCGTGGCCCCAGCCATGGGGAAGGCTGACCACGCCTTTCATCATGTCCAGGCTGCCTTGCACCTCCACTTCGATCACGCCCACCCGTGAACTGACCTGCACGCGCTGGCCATCGACTAAACCGCGACTGGCGAGGTCTTCAGGATGCATCAGCAACTGATGGCGCGGCTTGCCCTTCACCAGTCGATGAAAGTTATGCATCCAGGAATTGTTGCTGCGCACATGCCGACGGCCAATCATCAGCAACTCGTCCGATGCCGGCGCTCGCAGCGCGGCAAAGCGCGCCAGATCCGCGAGGATCACCGCCGGCGCGGCCTGCACGCGGCCATTTTCGGTTTTCAAGCGCGTCGTCAGGTTGGGCTTGAGCGCACCAAGGTCGATGCCGTGGGGATGATCGAACAGCGTCGCCAGCGACAACTTGTGTGGCGAGGCATCCCCATACCTTCCCGCGCGCAGGCCAAAATCAATCATTTGCGCGGGCGGCATGGTCGGCTTGAGTTCCTTGCCAGTCCGCGCGGCGAAGGCCTTGGCCAGGCCGACAAAAATCTCCCAATCGTGCAGTGCCCCTTCGGGCTTGGGCAGGATCGCCCGATTGAAACGGCTGACGTTACGCACCGCGAACAGGTTGAACGTGGTGTCGTAGTGATCGTTTTCCAAAGCCGAAGTCGATGGCAGGATCAGATCGGCATAACGCGTGGTCTCGTTGATGTACAAATCGATGCTGACCATGAACTCCAGCCCATCCAGCGCCTGTTCGAGCTGCCGCCCGTTGGGCGTGGACAGCACCGGGTTGCCGGCCACGGTGACCAGCGCACGAATCTGCCCGTCGCCCTCGGTCAGCATTTCTTCGGCCAAGGTCGACACGGGCAGCTCGCCGGCGTATTCGGGACGCCCGGACACCCGGCTCTGCCAACGGTTGAAATGGCCACCCGAAGTGGTCGCCACCAGGTCCACCGCCGGCTCGGTGCACAATGCCCCGCCCACCCGATCCAGGTTGCCGGTGACTAGGTTGATCACTTGGATCAGCCAGTGGCATAACGTGCCGAACGCCTGGGTGGACACGCCCATTCTGCCGTAGCAGACCGCTGAGGGCGCAGCGGCAAAGTCGCGGGCCAACTGCCGGATCTGCGGCGCCGGCACCGCACAGAGGGGGCTCATCACCTCGGCGGTAAAACCTGCCACGGCCTGGCGCACCTCTTCGAGGCCGTCCACCGGCAAATGGCTGTCGCGGCTCAGACCTTCGCTGAACAGCGTATTGAGCAGGCCAAACAGCAGCGCGGCATCGCCACCGGGACGCACGAAAACATGCTGGTCGGCAATCGCCGCCGTTTCGCTGCGCCGTGGATCGACAACCACGACTTTGCCGCCACGGGCCTGGATCGCCTTGAGGCGCTTCTCGACGTCCGGCACGGTCATGATGCTGCCGTTGGAAGCCAGGGGATTGCCTCCCAGGATCAGCATGAAATCGGTATGGTCGATGTCCGGTATCGGCAGCAGCAGGCCGTGACCGTACATCAGGTGACTGGTCAGGTGATGGGGCAGTTGGTCCACTGACGTCGCCGAGAAGCGACTGCGTGTCTTCAGCAGGCCGAGGAAATAGTTGCTGTGGGTCATCAACCCATAGTTATGGACGCTGGGGTTGCCCTGGTAGACGCCCACCGCGTTCTGGCCGTGGCGCTCCTGGATTGCAGCCAGGCGTTCGGCGACCAGGGCGAAAGCGTCATCCCAGGCAATCGGCTGCCACTCGCCGCCGACCCGCTGCATGGGTTGGCGCAGCCGGTCCGGGTCATTCTGGATATCTTGCAGGGCGACGGCCTTGGGACAGATGTGCCCACGGCTGAAACTGTCCAGCGGATCGCCCTTGATCGAGGTGATCGCCAGGCCTTGGCCTTCAGTTTCGGTGGTTTCGAGCGTCAGGCCACAGATGGCCTCACATAGATGGCACGCACGGTGATGAAGAGTCTTGGTCATGGCCAGTCTCTGTTTTATTCGTAGCGGGCACTTTCGGCCGCGGGAACAAAACTATGGCGCGGGATCCTCCACCGCGCCAGCGACGTTCGTCCTGTGAATCGCCGGGCATCAGGCCAACCGATTTCAGGGGTGCTCGGGAGGCGGCGCCAGCAGCTGGATTTCCTCGACGGTTTCCACTTGTTCCTGAGCGATGGGCACTCCGGTCAACTCGCCGATCAATCGCCAATGTTCGTCGAGGCCGCTGCTGATGGTAGCCATGCGGTCGATCATGCGGCGGCCGGCAGCCTTGGTCACTTCGTCTTCGCTGCGCAACAATTCGAATGACATGGAGGTCACCGAAGCGGTCAGGTGCGTCAGGGAGCGTGCCGTCAGCCCCAGCAGTTCCATCAGTTGTTGCTCTTTCGAATCCATTTCGGGGCTCCTGCGTCTAAGGGTTCATTTATAACCCAGGCCCTTGCATTAAGAAATCTCACATCCGATGACAGACACACGAAATCAATTGCACGCTGGCCAATAAACGCCGTTTGTCCTCCGGCGCCCGTCCGGCTTGTTTGCCAAGCGCCGCAGCGCCAGTGTACAAATGGGGTCGCTGCTGTCAGGAAACCGGCTTCAAACATGTCATCGCAGTCCTGCCATGACCTCGATGAAATCCCCTAAAACCGTAGCCCTATTGGTAAGACGCGACATTTAATGTCAATATCGCGCCTTCCCCTAATTTCGTCGCCCCGTGCGGCTTTTGCCGCAGGTCTCGCCCGTTTTTCCATTAAACAAGGCTTTGAGCATCTGCGGTCAGTTACAAAAAGGTAGTCAATCATGAGCGCAAGGCACTTTCTCTCCCTGATGGATTTCACGCCCGAAGAGTTGCTCGGCGTGATCCGTCGAGGCGTGGAGCTCAAGGACCTGCGTAAGCGCGGCGTACTGTTCGAGCCCTTGAAAAACCGTGTGCTGGGGATGATCTTCGAGAAATCCTCCACGCGCACGCGCATTTCTTTCGAAGCCGGCATGATCCAGCTCGGCGGCCAGGCGATTTTCCTGTCGCCCCGTGACACCCAGCTGGGCCGTGGCGAACCCATTGGCGATTGCGCCATCGTCATGTCGAGCATGCTCGATGCGGTGATGATCCGGACTTTTGCCCACAGCACGCTGACCCAGTTCGCGGCGCATTCTCGCGTGCCGGTGATCAATGGCCTGTCCGACGATCTGCACCCGTGCCAGTTGCTCGCCGACATGCAGACTTTCCTCGAACATCGCGGCCCGATCCAGGGCAAGACCGTGGCCTGGATCGGCGATGGCAACAACATGTGCAACAGCTATATAGAAGCGGCGATCCAGTTCGACTTCCAGTTGCGCATCGCCTGCCCTGAAGGCTACGAACCCAACCCGCAATTCGTCGCCAGGGCCGGCGACCGGGTGACAATCCTGCGCGATCCGAAACAGGCCGTCGCCGGCGCGCACCTGGTGAGCACCGACGTCTGGACATCCATGGGCCAGGAAGAAGAAACCGCCAAGCGCCTGGAGTTGTTTGCGCCCTTCCAGGTCAATCGGGCACTGCTCGACCTCGCGGATGCCGAGGTGCTGTTCATGCATTGCCTGCCAGCCCACCGTGGCGAAGAAATCAGTCTCGACCTGCTTGATGATCCCCGCTCGGTGGCGTGGGACCAGGCAGAAAACCGTCTCCATGCACAGAAGGCCCTGCTTGAATTCCTCGTCGAGCCGGCGTACCACCACGCATGAGTGCTCCATTGTTATTGAATCTGCACAATCTGGCCTGCGGTTATCAGGACCAGCGGGTCGTCCAGAACCTCAACCTGCACCTCAATGCTGGTGACATCGGTTGTCTGCTCGGCTCTTCCGGGTGTGGCAAGACCACCACCCTGCGGGCCATCGCCGGTTTCGAACCGGTGCATGAAGGCGAGATCCAGTTGGCTGGGGAAACCATTTCCCGCGCGGGGTTTACCCTCGCTCCGGAAAAACGCCGCATCGGCATGGTGTTCCAGGACTACGCGTTGTTCCCGCATTTGAGCGTCGCCGAAAATATCGCGTTCGGCATCCGCAAACATCCGGACAAGGATCGCGTGGTCGAAGAACTGTTGGAGCTGGTCAACCTGAAAAGCCTGGGCAAGCGTTTTCCCCACGAGCTGTCGGGAGGCCAGCAACAGCGCGTGGCGCTGGCCCGCGCACTGGCACCGGAACCCCAACTGCTGTTACTCGACGAGCCGTTCTCCAACCTCGACGGCGAGCTGCGACGCAAGCTCAGCCATGAGGTGCGGGACATTCTCAAGGCCCGCGGCACCAGCGCAATCCTGGTCACCCATGACCAGGAAGAAGCCTTTGCGGTGAGTGACCATGTCGGTGTGTTCAGAGAGGGTCGCCTGGAACAGTGGGATACGCCCTACAACCTGTATCACGAACCTCTGACGCCCTATGTCGCCAGTTTCATCGGCCAGGGTTACTTCATCCGCGGTCAGCTCGACAGCCCGGAATCGGTGCAGACCGAACTGGGCATGCTGCGCGGCAACCGGGCGTACACCTGGCCCATCGGCAGCGCCGTAGACGTCCTGCTGCGCCCGGACGACATCGTCCACGCGCCGGACAGTCCGCTCACGGCGACTATCGTTGGCAAGACGTTCCTCGGTGCTTCAACCCTGTATCGCCTGCAACTGCCGACCGGCGCACAACTGGAATCGATTTTCCCAAGCCATGCCGACCATCAGGTCGGGGCTACGGTCGGTATCCGCGTGGCGGCTGAGCACCTGGTGCTGTTCCAGGCATCGGGCAGCACGGCGGCGCATTTGCCGATCGGGGAAAGTGGTGTGCGGCGGTATGGCACCGCCAGCTAATAGCTGAAGGAATGCAAACCTCTGTGGGAGCGAGCCTGCTCGCGATGGCGTAGGCACATCCAGCGATCGTGCAAGCTGAGCTACCGCTATCGCGAGCAGGCTCGCTCCCACATTTGATCCATTGGCTTGAGTGCAGATTCACCCCAGCGTCAGCGTACCACTAGCCACCAACGTCGCATCCCCGCCAATCTTCACCCGCTCACCTTCCAATCGGCAAAACAATGCCCCGCCCCTCGCCGAGCATTGATAGGCCGTCAGGCCATGTTTGTTCAGGCGTTTGGACCAGTATGGAATCAAGCTGCAATGAGTCGATCCGGTTACCGGATCCTCGTTGATGCCGATCGCCGGGGCAAAATAGCGCGAGACAAAATCGTGCTTGCTTCCCGGTGCGGTAACGATCGCGCCCGGCCACGGCAGCTTCGCCAGGGCCGCCATGTCCGGCTTGCAATCGAGCACTGCCTGCTCCGACTCCAGCACCACGAACAATTCGTTGCAACTGAGCACATCCACCGCCTCGACACCCAAGGCGCTCTGGACCGCCAGGGAGGCGCCCAACTCAGTCGGCACGATGGCCGGGAAATCCAACCACAACCGATCGCCTTCACGAGTGACACTCAACGCTCCGGACTTGCAGATGAAGTCGAGTCGCTCGGCCGGTTCGTGGTAGACCTCGAACAAGACATGGGCGCTGGCCAATGTCGCATGCCCACACAGCGGCACTTCGGTGGTGGGCGTGAACCAGCGAATGTGCCAACGCTGATTCTCACGTACCAGAAAAGCGGTCTCGGCCAGGTTGTGTTCGGCGGCAATTTTCTGCATCAGTTCATCGGCAAGCCAGGCATCGAGCCGATAGACCATCGCCGGGTTACCGCCAAACGGCCGGTCACTGAACGCATCGACTTGATGAAACGCGAGCTGCATGGCACTTCTCCTTTTTTATGGATGCGCGAGCATGAGCTGCCCGGACATCGTTTAGCCAGTGACAGATCAGCAGAATTTTCACCCTACAGCGCACATGAAATCTGACGCCCAATCGATCTTGAAGATTCAAATCATTCTGGCGAGGGAGCCTGCTCCCGCTTGGGCGCAGCGGCCTCCAACAGGCTCAGGCACGCCCGATATCAGCAAAGATCGCTCCGGTATGCTCCGCCAGTACCGCAGGCGCCAGTTCCACTTCCAGCCCCCGCCTCCCCGCGCTGACGAACATGCTGGCCAACGGCTGCGCAGAATTGTCGATAAACGTGCGAAGACGCTTTTTCTGACCCAGCGGGCTGATCCCGCCCAGCAAATAGCCGGTCGAACGCTGCGCGGCGGCCGGATCGGCCATCTCGACTTTTTTCACTCCGGCCGCATGAGCCAGGCCTTTCAGATCCAGGCTCCCGGCCACCGGCACCACGGCCACCAGCAATTCGCCTTTTTCGCTGGCCGCCAACAGGGTCTTGAACACCTGCGCCGGATCCAGACCGAGTTTTTCAGCCGCCTCCAGCCCATAGGAGGCAGCCTTCGGGTCATGTTCGTAACTGTGGATGCGATGTTCGGCGCGCACTTTTTTAAGCAGGTCCAATGCGGGGGTCATGACGGCTCCTGACAAGGAAAAAGCAAAAGAGTGGCGCAGATTCTAAGCGATCGGCAATGAAAAGGCGTCGTGAGCCTACTGGGATGATCTCCCTGCAGGGAGCACAGCGAAACATTCACGTGACGAATAATCCAAATATGACCGACGGTTCACTTTCGACCTTTGACACCAGCGTTTCTTGTCTATATTTTTTCGAAACTGAAAGCCGATTTACCTGTCTCAAGCTGCACCCGAGACCCGGATGGGGATCCTGGTCTCGGCGAAGAATGTGTCTTCAAGGTTTATCGAAGGCACCAGACAAGAACAAAAACACCGAGGTTTGCATGACTACCGCTTTACAACAGCCCACCCTTTCCAGCCAATGCCTGGCCGAATTCCTCGGTACCGCCCTGCTGATTTTTTTCGGTACCGGTTGCGTCGCGGCGCTCAAGGTCGCGGGCGCGAGTTTCGGGTTGTGGGAAATCAGCATCATCTGGGGTGTCGGGGTCAGCATGGCCATCTACCTCAGCGCGGGTATTTCCGGCGCCCACCTCAACCCCGCCGTCAGCATCGCCCTGTGTATTTTTACCGATTTCGAAAAACGCAAACTGCCCTTCTATATTATCTGCCAGGTGGCGGGGGCATTCTGTGGCGCGCTCTTGGTCTACACGCTGTACAGCAATCTTTTCTTCGATTTCGAACAGTCCCGGCAAATGATTCGTGGCACCCAAGCCAGCCTCGAACTGGCTTCGGTATTCTCCACCTACCCGCACCCGGCGCTCTCCACCGGCCAAGCCTTTCTGGTGGAGGTGATCATCACTGCAATCCTGATGGGCGTGATCATGTCCCTGACCGATGACAACAATGGCCTGCCTCGTGGTGCGCTTGCGCCGCTGCTGATCGGCCTTCTGATCGCCGTGATCGGCAGCTCGATGGGGCCGCTGACAGGCTTCGCGATGAACCCGGCGCGGGACTTCGGTCCAAAATTGATGACTTTCTTCGCTGGCTGGGGTGAAATTTCCCTCACGGGCGGGCGTGACATCCCTTACTTCCTGGTTCCGATTTTCGCGCCGATAGTGGGTGCGTGCCTGGGCGCTGCCGCGTATCGCGGATTGATTGCCCGACACCTGCCGGGTGCCAAGGCTGCTACAAAGGATGCAGAACCGGCCATTGACGGCAAGCCAAGAACTTCCTGAAACAATGGGCGCATGCCACTGCCCTTCAAGCATGCGCCATGGCTTCATCCCAAACACACGTCCCAAGGCAATCGACATGACTGACTCAGAGAACAAAAACTACATCATTGCCCTCGACCAGGGTACGACCAGCTCACGCGCCATTATTTTCGACCGTGACGCCAACGTGGTCTGCACCGCCCAACGGGAATTCGTCCAGCATTATCCGCAACCGGGCTGGGTCGAGCATGACCCCATGGAAATCTTTGCCACGCAAAGCGCGGTGATGGTGGAAGCCTTGGCTCAAGCGGGTTTGCACCACGACCAGGTCGCCGCAATCGGCATCACCAACCAGCGCGAAACCACCGTGGTCTGGGACAAGTCCACCGGCCGCCCCATTTACAACGCTGTAGTCTGGCAATGTCGACGCAGCACCGAAATCTGCCAGCAACTCAAGCGCGACGGCCATGAGCAGTACATCAGTGAAGCCACTGGCCTGGTGACCGACCCCTACTTTTCCGGCACCAAGCTCAAGTGGATCCTCGACAACGTCGAAGGCAGCCGCGAGCGCGCGCGCAACGGTGAATTGCTGTTCGGCACCGTGGACAGCTGGCTGATCTGGAAATTTACCGGCGGCAAGGTCCACGTCACCGACTACACCAACGCCTCTCGCACCATGCTCTTCAACATCCACACGCTGGAGTGGGACGCGAAGATGCTCGACATCCTCAACATCCCTCGCGAGATGCTGCCGGAAGTCAAATCATCCTCGGAAATCTACGGCCGGACCAAAAGCGGCATCGCTATTGGCGGCATCGCCGGCGACCAGCAGGCCGCCCTCTTCGGCCAGATGTGCGTGGAACCGGGCCAGGCGAAAAATACCTATGGCACCGGCTGCTTCCTGCTGATGAACACCGGAAACAAAGCCGTCAAATCCAACCACGGCATGCTGACCACCATCGCCTGCGGTCCTCGCGGCGAAGTGGCCTACGCCCTGGAAGGCGCCGTGTTCAACGGTGGCTCTACCGTCCAGTGGTTGCGCGATGAACTGAAAATCATCAACGACGCCCTCGACACCGAATACTTCGCCAACAAGGTCAAGGACAGCAACGGCGTTTACCTGGTGCCAGCCTTCACCGGCCTCGGCGCACCGTACTGGGACCCCTACGCCCGTGGCGCGCTGTTCGGCCTGACCCGTGGCGTGCGTGTCGATCACATCATCCGGGCCGCGCTGGAATCCATCGCCTACCAGACCCGCGACGTACTCGACGCCATGCAACAGGATGCCGGCGAACGCCTCAAGTCCTTGCGCGTGGACGGTGGCGCCGTGGCCAACAATTTCCTCATGCAATTTCAGGCCGACATTCTTGGCACGCAGGTCGAACGCCCGAAAATGCGCGAAACCACTGCGCTCGGCGCGGCATACCTGGCTGGCCTGGCATGCGGTTTCTGGGGCAGCCTGGAAGAGTTGCGTGGCAAAGCGGTCATCGAGCGCGAGTTCGAACCGCAGCTGGATGAGCAAGCCAAGGAAAAACTCTACGCAGGATGGAAAAAAGCCGTCAGCCGCACGCGCGATTGGGAGCCCCACGAAGACGCTGAATGACAGCTGAGCCGAGGATGATGAGGATCTGAAACTGGTCGGGAAAGGATTCCTGCGGCATCATGGGCAAATTTTGTACGGCAGCCCAAAGGAAGCCCCATGAATCTGCCTCCCCGCCAGCAGCAAATCCTTGAACTGGTCCGCGAACGCGGCTATGTCAGCATCGAGGAAATGGCGCAGCTATTTGTCGTCACCCCGCAGACCATCCGCCGCGACATCAATCAACTGGCGGAAGTGAACCTGCTGCGCCGCTACCATGGCGGCGCCGCTTACGATTCCAGCGTGGAAAACACCGCCTACGCCATGCGCGCCGATCAGATGCGCGATGAGAAGCAACGCATCGCCGAAGCGATCGCTGCGCAGATTCCCGACCACGCCTCGCTGTTCATCAATATCGGTACCACCACCGAATCCATCGCCCGGGCGCTGCTCAACCACAACCATTTGAAAGTCATCACCAACAACCTGCACGTGGCATCGATCCTCAGTGCCAAGGATGATTTCGAAGTCCTGATCGCCGGCGGCAACGTGCGCCGTGACGGCGGCGTGGTCGGTCAGGCCAGCGTCGATTTCATCAGTCAGTTCAAGGTCGACTTCGCCCTGGTGGGCATCAGCGGGATCGACGAGGACGGCAGCCTGCTGGATTTTGACTACCAGGAGGTCCGGGTCTCCCAAGCCATCATCGCCAACGCCCGGCAGGTATTGCTGGCGGCGGATTCCAGCAAGTTCGGCCGCAACGCCATGGTCCGCCTGGGCCCGATCAGCCTGATAGATTGCCTGGTGACCGACCAACAACCGGTGCCGGCCCTGGCGCAGTTGTTGAGCCAGCACAAGATTCGCCTGGAAGTGGTCTGACTTCACCCCCGATCCCCTGTGGCGAGGGAGCTTGCTCCCGCTCGGCGGCGTAGCCGTCGTAAATCGGCCTGATGGGGCTAGCCTGAAGAAAAACCCCGGCCTGCTTGGGACGGCTTCGCCATCCAGCGGGAGCAAGCTCCCTCGCCACAAAAGCCCTCCTCAACTCCTTTTTGTTCGAAAATTTTCCTTTCAGCGTACTTCGATCAGTATTTTCAATCGGATTCGACTGGCTGTTGCTGTGCTTATGGGCTAGTATTTTCGCAAATGAACATTTATGTTCGAATTCAAATATTTCGAAAAAAGAACCCGAGGCCAGCCGATGCCCAATTCCACCTTGCCTATGCCCCCTCTCGCTGAAATCTATGACGTCGCCGTCATCGGTGGCGGTATCAATGGTGTAGGGATCGCCGCGGATGCTGCCGGTCGCGGTCTTTCGGTGTTCCTTTGCGAAAAGGACGATTTGGCCAGCCACACCTCTTCGGCCAGCAGCAAGCTGATCCATGGCGGCCTGCGTTATCTCGAACATTACGAATTCCGCCTGGTACGTGAAGCACTCGCCGAACGCGAAGTGCTGCTGACCAAGGCTCCGCATATCGTCAAGCAGATGCGCTTCGTGTTGCCCCATCGCCCGCACCTGCGTCCGGCCTGGATGATCCGCGCCGGCCTGTTCCTTTATGATCACCTGGGCAAGCGCGAGCAGCTCGCCGGCTCCCGGAGTCTGAAATTCGGCGCCGACAGCGCATTAAAAAGCGAGATCACCAAAGGCTTCGAATACTCCGATTGCTGGGTCGATGACGCCCGGCTGGTGGTGCTCAATGCCATGTCGGCGCGAGAAAAAGGTGCGCATATCCACACCCGCACCCGTTGCGTCAGCGCTCGACGCAGTAAAGGCCTGTGGCAATTGAACCTGGAACGTGCCGACGGCAGCCTGTTTTCAATCCTGGCCAAATCGCTGGTGAACGCCGCCGGCCCATGGGTCGCCAGGTTCATTCGTGATGACCTGAAGATGGAATCGCCCTACGGCATCCGTCTGATCCAGGGCAGCCACCTGATCGTGCCAAAACTCTACGAAGGCGAGCATGCGCACATTCTTCAAAACGAAGACCAGCGCATCGTCTTCACCATCCCGTATCTGAATCAATTCACCCTGATAGGCACGACCGACCGCGAATACACCGGCGATCCGGCCAAGGTGGCAATTACCGAGGGCGAAACCGACTACCTGATGAAGGTCGTCAATGCGCACTTCAAGAAACAGATCAGCCGCGACGACATCCTGCACAGCTATTCCGGTGTCCGGCCTTTGTGCAACGACGAATCCGACAACCCTTCCGCCGTGACCCGGGACTACACCCTGGCGCTGTCGGGGTGTGGCCAGGAAGCTCCGTTGTTATCGGTGTTCGGCGGCAAACTGACCACGTACCGCAAGCTTGCCGAGTCGGCGATGGCCCAGCTGGCTCCGTACTTCACCCAGATGCGCCCGAGCTGGACGGCCCTGGAGACCTTGCCCGGCGGCGAGAACATGACCACGCCACAGGCTCTGTGCTCGGCAATCCGCGACAAGTTCGACTGGCTGCCCACCGATATCGCCCGCCGCTGGGCCACTACCTATGGCAGCCGCACCTGGCGCATGCTCGAAGGCGTCCACAGCCTTGCCGACCTGGGCGAGCACATCGGCGCGGGCCTTTATACCCGGGAAGTCGACTATCTGTGCAGCGACGAGTGGGCCATCGCCGCCGAGGATATTCTCTGGCGTCGCAGCAAGCTGGGCTTGTTCACAACCGCCGCTGAACAGGAAAAGCTTCGCACGTATCTGGACAAGGTCGAGCACAACCGGCGCAAGATCGAAGCGGCCTGAGTGCGACCCGCGAAACCAGAAAGCCCCTGAATCCTACGATTCAGGGGCTTTTTATTGCCTGGAATGCACCGCAACTCCCCTGTGGGAGCGAGCCTGCTCGCGAAGAGGCCATCCGTTTCACAACTGATGCAACTGAGAGGCCGCCTTCGCGAGCAGGCTCGCTCCCACAGGAGTCGATGGGTTCTCAAGCCATTCGGTTTTCCGAACACGACCCGACGGTCAGTTCGGCAAACCGGATAAACAACCGGCCAAAAACCTGAAACAAAACATTAATTTCTTTAAAAACATAGTCTTACCCAACTGCCACTGGCCTGGCACGAGTCATGCTCTACACTCCTGGAGACGAACGCCTGTACGCCAACACAACAGGAGCTTCCAGGCATTCGAAGCACTCAGGGCCGGTGAACCGGCCGAATACAAAAAAAACAATGTCGAGGAAACATCGATGCGCATCGTTCCCCATCTCCTGGGCGCAGCCGTTGCTGCCGCTCTGATCAGCACTCCGGTCTTCGCCGCCGAACTGACCGGCACACTGAAAAAGATCAAAGAGTCCGGCGTCGTTACGCTCGGCCACCGCGACGCCTCCATTCCGTTTTCCTACATCGCGGACGCTTCCGGCAAACCGGTCGGCTACTCCCACGACATCCAGCTGAAAGTCGTCGAAGCCCTGAAAAAAGAGCTGGATGTGCCGAACCTGCAGGTCAAGTACAACCTGGTCACCTCGCAAACCCGTATCCCGCTGGTGCAGAACGGCACCGTGGACCTGGAGTGCGGCTCCACCACCAACAATGTCGAGCGCCAGCAACAAGTCGCCTTCTCCGTTGGCATCTTCGAGATCGGCACCAAGCTGCTGTCCAAGAAAGACTCCAAGTACAAGGATTTCGACGACCTCAAGGGCAAGAACGTCGTGACCACCGCCGGCACCACGTCCGAGCGCCTGCTCAAGGCCATGAACGCTGACAAGCAGATGGGCATGAACGTCATCTCCGCCAAGGACCACGGCGAATCCTTCCAGATGCTGGAATCGGGTCGTGCCGTGGCGTTCATGATGGACGACGCGCTGCTGGCCGGCGAAGCCGCCAAGGCCAAGAAGGCCGATGACTGGGCCGTCACCGGCACTCCGCAATCCTACGAAATCTACGGCTGCATGGTGCGCAAGGGCGACGAGCCGTTCAAAAAGGTTGTCGATGACGCGATCAAGGCCACCTACGCGTCGGGCGAGATCAACAAGATCTACGAAAAGTGGTTCATGCAGCCTATCCCGCCAAAAGGCCTGAACCTCAATTTCCCGATGAGCGACGAACTCAAGAAACTGATCGCAGAACCGACCGACAAAGCGGCTGACGAAAAGAAATCCTGATTTCTGACTAACCTTACCTCCTGGAAGGGCCCGGCCCTTCCAGGAGTGTGTCATTCCCTGCTGGAATCAAAGGAAACACTCGAAACGGCGAGTCGAGCCGAGAGTGTGTGCCCGATCGTCAAGATTGGGCGGGAAAGGACTTCCCCCTGCAGATATTTGTACATCGATCGATCTGAGGGGAGACCCTGATGAATTACAACTGGGACTGGGGCGTGTTCTTCAAGTCCACCGGCGTGGGCAGCGAGATCTATCTCGACTGGTACGTGGCCGGCCTGGGCTGGACCATTGCCATCGCCGTCGTCGCCTGGATCATTGCCCTGCTGCTGGGCTCGATCCTGGGTGTGATGCGCACCGTGCCGAACCGGCTGGTGTCGGGCATCGCGACTTGCTACGTGGAACTCTTTCGTAATGTGCCGCTGCTGGTGCAGCTGTTCATCTGGTACTTCCTGGTGCCGGATCTGCTGCCCGCCGACATGCAGGAATGGTACAAGCAGGACCTCAACCCGACCACCTCGGCCTACCTGAGCGTCGTCGTCTGCCTGGGCCTGTTCACTGCCGCACGGGTTTGCGAGCAGGTGCGCACCGGCATCCAGGCGCTGCCACGCGGCCAGGAAGCCGCCGCCCGCGCCATGGGCTTCAAGCTGCCCCAGATCTACTGGAACGTGCTGCTGCCACAGGCCTACCGGATCATCATTCCGCCGCTTACCTCGGAATTCCTCAACGTCTTCAAGAACTCCTCCGTGGCCTCGCTGATCGGCCTGATGGAGCTGCTCGCGCAGACCAAGCAGACCGCCGAGTTCTCGGCCAACCTGTTCGAAGCCTTTACCCTGGCGACGCTGATCTACTTCACCCTGAACATGAGCCTGATGCTGCTCATGCGCATGGTCGAGAAGAAAGTCGCGGTGCCCGGCCTGATCTCCGTGGGGGGTAAATAATGGAATTCGACTTCACAGGCATCATCCCGGCCATTCCCGGTTTGTGGAACGGCATGGTGATGACCCTCAAGCTGATGGCCCTGGGCGTCGTTGGCGGGATCATCCTGGGGACGATCCTGGCGCTGATGCGCCTGTCCCACAACAAGCTGGTCTCCAACATCGCTGGCGCCTACGTCAACTATTTCCGCTCGATCCCGTTGCTGCTGGTCATCACCTGGTTCTACCTGGCGGTGCCGTTCGTGCTGCGCTGGATCACCGGTGAAGACACGCCGATCGGCGCGTTTGGCTCTTGCGTCGTGGCGTTCATGATGTTCGAGGCGGCTTACTTCTGCGAAATCGTCCGGGCCGGCGTGCAGTCGATCCCCAAGGGCCAGATGGGCGCGGCACAGGCACTGGGCATGAACTATGGCCAGGTCATGCGCCTGATCATCCTGCCCCAGGCGTTTCGCAAGATGACCCCGCTGTTGCTGCAACAGAGCATCATCCTGTTTCAGGACACCTCGCTGGTCTACACCGTCGGCCTGGTGGACTTCCTCAATGCTTCGCGGGCCAATGGCGACATCATCGGCCGCTCCAATGAGTTCCTGATCATCGCAGGTCTCGTGTACTTCACAATCAGCTTTGCCGCCTCGCTGCTGGTCAAGCGTCTGCAAAAAAGGTTCGCCGTATGATCTCTATCAAGAACATCAACAAGTGGTATGGGGACTTCCAGGTACTGACCAATTGCAGCACCGAGGTCAGCAAGGGTGAGGTTGTGGTGGTGTGCGGGCCGTCGGGTTCGGGCAAGTCCACGCTGATCAAGTGCGTCAACGCGCTGGAGCCGTTCCAGAAAGGCGACATCGTGGTCGATGGCACCTCCATCGCCGACCCGAAGACCAACCTGCCGAAACTGCGTTCGCGGGTGGGCATGGTGTTCCAGCACTTCGAATTGTTCCCGCACCTGACCATCACCGAAAACCTGACCATCGCGCAGATCAAGGTGCTGGGCCGCAGCAAGGAAGAAGCCACCAAAAAAGGCCTGCAACTGCTTGAGCGCGTCGGCCTGTCCGCCCATGCCCACAAGCACCCGGGCCAGCTTTCCGGCGGCCAGCAACAGCGCGTGGCGATTGCCCGTGCGCTGGCGATGGACCCGGTGGTGATGCTGTTCGACGAACCGACCTCGGCCCTCGACCCGGAAATGGTCAACGAAGTGCTGGACGTGATGGTGCAACTGGCCCACGAAGGCATGACCATGATGTGCGTGACCCACGAAATGGGCTTCGCCCGCAAAGTGGCGAACCGGGTGATCTTCATGGACCAGGGCCAGATCATCGAGGATTGCGAGAAGGAAGAGTTCTTCGGCGACATCAGCGCCCGCTCCGAACGCGCACAGCATTTCCTTGAGAAAATCCTGCAGCACTAAGCGTCGCCTTCTTTAGACGCGCTTGCCCTTGTGGCGAGGGAGCTTGCTCCCGCTGGGTCGCGTAGCGGCCCCAAATCCGGCAAATGCGATGTATCAGGCATACCGCATTAGCCGTTTTGCGACTGCTTCGCAGCCGAGCGGGAGCAAGCTCCCTCGCCACGGGACCGCGTTTGAAGGGCAATCGCCGCCTCACTGGTTGACCCAAGGCTTCTGTGATGAAATGCGACCCCACCCTCTATCGCGCCGCGCCGCCATCACTCGCCGTGAAACCCCGCCTGATCCGCCACCTGTTCCTGCCGCCGCTGGTCATTGCCCTGATGATCGGCCTGGGTTACCTCGGCTTCTGGATCAGCGAGCACTACGGCATTCGCGGCCTGGCCGAAAATGGCGAGCGCCAGCTGGAACTGCATGCCCGGGCGGTGGAAAGCGAGATCAGCAAATATACCTATCTGCCCAGCCTGCTGGAGCTTGAATCCAGCGTCTCGAAACTGCTCGACGACCCGACACCCGAGCACCGCAAGACCGTCAACGAGTACCTCGAAGGCCTGAATCGGCGCAGCCGTAGCCGGGCCATCTATGTCATGGACACCACCGGCCGGGTGATGGCCACCAGCAACTGGCGCGACGTCGACAGTTACCTGGGCGAAGACCTGTCATTCCGCGCCTACTTCCAGAACGCCGTTCGCGGCCAGCCGGGACGCTTCTACGGCATCGGCAGCACCAACGGCGAGCCGGGCTACTACCTGGCCCATGGGCTGGAAGAAAGAGGCAAGATCATCGGCGTGGCCGTGGTCAAGGTGCGTCTCGAAGCCATGGAGGAACGCTGGCAGCGAGCACGCCTGGAAGCCTTCGTCAGCGACGAGAACGGCATCATCATCCTCTCCAGCGATCCAGCGCGACGGCTCAAGTCCGTACGGCCGCTGAGCGACGAAACCAAGGAACGCCTGGCCCGCAGCCTGCAATACTACTGGTTCCCGCTGAACGAGCTGGTCCCCCTGGCCCGCGAGCAACTGGCCGAAGGCATGGAGAAGCTGACCTTCCCCGCCAATACCGAAATCGCCGCCGACCAGCAGGCCACCAGCTACCTCTCGCAGACCCGGCCGTTGAGCGACACGCCGTGGAATTTCACCTTGCTCACCCCACTTGAAGACCTGCGCCGCCAAGCGATCAACCAGGGCATTCTGGTGGCCGTGGCGTTTGCCCTGGTGGCCTTCCTGCTGATCGCCTGGAACGAGCGGCGCAAGGTGATTGCCACCCGCCTCGCCGCTCGCGAAGCGTTGCAGCAAGCCAACAACCAGCTCGAACGTCGGATTACCGAACGCACCACCGATCTGCGGGCCAGCAACGAGCGGCTCAAAGGCCAGATCCGCGAACGCCGGCAAGCGGAAGAGACCCTGCGCCGCGCCCAGGACGAACTGGTACAGGCCGGCAAGCTGGCGGCCATCGGCCAGATGTCCACCAGCATCGCCCATGAACTCAACCAGCCGCTGGCTGCGTTGCGTACGTTGTCCGGCAACACGGTGCGCTTCCTGGAGCGCGGCCAGCTGGACATTGCCAGCGCCAACCTCAGGACCATCAACGACCTGATCGACCGCATGGGCCGGATCACCGCCAGCCTGCGTGCCTTTGCCCGGCGCGGTGACGACAAAGGCCGGGCCAGCCTGGGCAAGGCCGTCGAGGCCGCGCTGCAATTGCTCGGGGCGCGTCTGGAAAAACTTGGCGTCCAGACACAGACAGCTTTCGAAGACGTCCAGCTGCAAATCGACCAGACACGCCTGGAGCAGATCCTGGTGAACCTGATTGGCAACGCCCTGGACGCGATGCAAGTCCAACCCGAGCCAAAACTGTGGCTCGCCGGTGAGATCAGCGATGGCAAATACCGCCTGCGGGTGCGCGATAACGGCCACGGCATCGATCCGCAGGCACGCAAGCATCTGTTCGAACCTTTTTTCACCACCAAGCCCGGCGAACAAGGCCTGGGCCTCGGCCTGACGCTTTCGGCGAGCCTGTGCGCCGCCGCGGGCGGACACCTGGGCGTCGAGCACCCGGACGATGGTGGCACCACGTTTGTCCTCAGTTTACCGTTGGTAAGCCTTTCACCTGCCGAGCCGCTATGAACAACGACCTGAGCGTTCTGATCGTCGAAGACGACCCCCATGTCCTGTTGGGCTGCCAACAGGCCCTGACCCTGGAAGACATTCCCTGCGTGGGCGTGGGCAGCGCCGAAGAGGCCCTGGAACGGGTTGGCGATGATTTTGCCGGCATCGTCATCAGTGACATCCGGCTGCCGGGCATCGATGGGCTGGAACTGCTGACCCGGCTCAAGGCCCGCGATCGCAGCCTGCCGGTGGTGTTGATCACCGGCCACGGCGATATCTCCATGGCCGTCGGCGCCATGCAGAAAGGCGCCTATGACTTCATGGAAAAACCCTTCTCTCCCGAACGCCTGGTGGACGTCGCCCGCCGCGCCCTGGAGCAACGCAGCCTGGCCCGGGAAGTTTCAACGCTGCGCAGGAAACTGGCCGAACGCGATTCGCTGGAAGGCCGGATCATTGGCCGCTCGCCGGCCATGCAGCATTTGCGAGCGCTGATCGCCAACGTCGCCGACACCTCGGCCAACGTATTGATCGAGGGCGAAACCGGTACCGGCAAGGAGCTGGTCGCCCGCTGCCTGCATGATTTCAGCCGACGCCACGACAAACAGTTCGTCGCGCTGAACTGCGGGGGGCTGCCGGAAAACCTGTTCGAAAGCGAGATTTTCGGTCACGAGGCCAACGCTTTCACCGGTGCGGGCAAACGCCGGATCGGCAAGATCGAGCACGCCGATGGCGGCACGCTGTTTCTCGATGAAGTGGAAAGCATGCCCCTGCCCTTGCAGATCAAGCTGCTGCGGGTGTTGCAGGAACGCACCCTGGAGCGCCTGGGTTCGAACCAGAGCGTGGCCGTGGATTGTCGCGTGATCGCCGCCACCAAGTCCGACCTCGACGAAATGGGCCGGACCGGGCAGTTCCGCAGCGACCTGTATTACCGCCTCAACGTGGTCACCCTGGAACTGCCGCCCCTGCGCGAACGGCGCGAGGACATCCTGCAACTGTTCGAGCATTTCCTCCAGCAATCGTCCCTGCGCTTCGACCGCACGGTGCCGGAGCTAGACAACCAGACCCTGTCGAACCTGATGAGCCACGACTGGCCGGGCAACGTACGTGAACTGCGCAACGTCGCCGAGCGTTATGCCCTCGGCCTGCCGGCTTTCAAGAAGTCCGGCGCGAGCGCGGGCAGCCAGGGCCTGGCTTTCGCCGAAGCAGTGGAAGCCTTCGAGCGCAACCTGTTGGTGGACGCATTGCAACGCAGCGGCGGCAACCTGACCCAGGCCAGCCAGGAACTGGGCATGGCCAAGACCACGCTGTTCGACAAAGTCAAAAAATATGGCCTGAGCCACTGACCGAGGACGCGAACCTGTGGATCTGATTTTCAAGGCGGCGCTTGGCGCGGCCGTAGTGGTCATCCTGGCGATGCTCGCCAAGACCAGGAATTATTACATTGCCGGGCTGGTGCCGCTGTTTCCCACTTTCGCCCTGATCGCCCACTACATCGTCGGCAAGGGCCGCTCGGTGGACGACCTGAAGACCACCATCGTGTTCGGCATGTGGTCGATCATTCCGTACTTCGTCTATCTTGCGACGCTGTACGTGATGGTCGACCGCATGCGCCTCGAAGCCTCATTGGCCATAGCAGCCGTCGCCTGGCTGATGGCGGCGACGGTGCTGGTCAGCGTCTGGGTGCGGCTTCACGGCTGATCCCCGCGATCAATAGCCGACGGTAAACCGCGTCCGTGAAAACTGCGGCGTTTCGACTTCATCGATCATCGCAATGGCGTAGTCGGCAAAGCTGATCCAACTGCGTCCGGCCTGGTCGAACAACAGGTGATCCTTGCCGACACGGAACTGCCCGGTGCGCTCGGTTTCGACGAACTCCGCCGAGGGCGAGAGGAAGGTCCAATCCAGGTCCTGTTCCTTGCGCAACACGTCGAGGAACAATGCACCGGCGCTGGCTTCGGCCAGGTATTCCTCCGGGAAGCCCTCGCCGTCGATCACACGGCTGTTATCCGGCAGCAACAACGAACCGGCACCGCCCACCACCAGCAGACGCTTGACCCCGGCAGCTTTCACCGGAGCGATGACCTTATCGGCCGGCACGGTGGCAAAGTGCGCGGCGCTGATTACCACGTCATGGCCGGCGACTGCTGCGGTCAACGCCTCGCTGTCCAGTACGTCCAGTTGCTTGCTGACCACGCCGGCCCGCTCGCCGATCTTGGTCGTATTGCGGGCGATGGCCGTCACGCTGTGGCCGCGTCGCAGGGCCTCTTCCAACAGCTGGCTGCCGGCCCGGCCGGTGGCGCCGATGATTGCGATTTTGCTCATGGTGTTCTCCTATGGTTATTCGTAGGGATTACTTCAACGCCTCTTGGAGCCATGAACACATTCGTGGCGAGGGAGCTTGCTCCCGCTCGTCTGCGAAGCAGTCGCAAAAACGGCTCATGCGGTGTGTCAGGTACTTCTCATTTGTTGCTATTGGGGCTGCTGCGCAGCCCAGCGGGAGCAAGCTCCCTCGCCACAAAAGCCCCGATCAAAAGTTGAGCGTCACCACTTCATCTCGCCCTTCGCGACCTTGGCGCTGAGTTCCAGCGAACTGTCCTCCCCCAGGTTGGGATAGCGTAGTTTCATCGCGGCGATCAGCGCGGCGGAATCCTTGGCCTTGGCGGTCTCCTCGTCGAAGGCCTTGATGTAGTCGGCGGTGAAGCGCACCGGCGCCAGGGAGCGGGCACTTTCACCCAGGTAATGGCCGGGGATCACCGTGGCCGGTTGCAGTTTTTCAATGCCCGCCAGCGTCGCCAGCCAGTCCTTGTGGGATTGCGGCGTCTGGGTATCGGCCATCCAGACGTGAATGTTTTCCGCCACCACCACGCCGCCAACCACTGCCTTGATCGATGGAATCCAGACAAAGCTGCGGTCCGGTTGCGGGCCGTCGAGGCCGATGATCTGCAAGCGCTTGCCCTCCAGCGTCAGGCTGTCGCCCTTGAGTACCTGGGGCACGAGCGTCTTGGCCGGTGCATCGGCCTTCAGGATCGGCCCCCAGTATTTCAACTTGCCGTCAGCGGTGTGCTGGATGTGCTCGACGGTCGCTGCCGACGCGAGCACCTTGGCTTCAGGGAACGCTGAGGTCAGAGTCTCGAGGCCGAAATAGTAGTCCGGATCGCCGTGGCTGATGTAAATCGTGGTCAGCCGTTTGCCGCTGGCGCGGATTTTCTCCACGACCTGCTCGGCCTGGGCCTTGCCAAACTGGGCGTCCACCAGGATTGCCTCCTTGTCGCCGCTGACCAGAACCGAAGTCACCGGGAAAATCGCCGCGGCGCCGGGGTTATAGACATCGAGCGTCAAGTCGCCCGCCCAGGCCTGGGCGGTGAAGGCCAAGGCGGCGGTCGCCAGCAGCAGGCGTTTGATTGGGGTGAATCCGGTCATGTTGTGCTCCGTCGTCCAAGGGTCCGCAAGGGAATGGACAGAGCTTAGTTGCCTGACTCATTACAAAAAATGCGATGCTGGGACATAGTTTGTTTCTGAAATCGGGCAAATCATGGATCGTCTACAAGCTATGCGGGTGTTCGTAACCGTGATGGACCTGGGCAGCCAATCGGCGGCGGCCGAGCACCTGGACCTGTCGCGACCGGTGGTGTCGCGCTACCTGGCGGAGCTCGAGGACTGGGTCGGCGCCCGGCTGATGCACCGCACCACGCGCAAACTGAGCCTGACGGCCGCCGGCTCGGAGATCCTGCCGCGCTGCCGACAGATGCTTGAGCTGTCCGGCGACATTCAAGCCGCCGTGAGCACGCCGGAAGACGCGCCCCGGGGCATGCTGCGCATTACCGCCAGCCCCTCATTCGGCCAGTCCCAGCTGGCGTCGGCCATGGCCGAGTTCGTCAAGCGCTACCCGGGGGTAAGCGTCGACCTGCAGATGCTCGATCGCACGGTGAACCTGGTAGATGAGCGCATCGACCTGGCGATCCGCATGAGCAACGATCTCGATCCCAACCTGATCGCCCGGCGCCTCACGGTGTGCCGCTCGGTGATCTGCGCCTCGCCCCGTTACCTGCGCGAGCAGCCGACACCGCAACAGGTGGAGGACTTGAGCCGACACAACTGCCTGACCCATTCCTACGTCGGCAAGAGCTTGTGGCATTTCGAGCAGGACGGCGAACAGATCGCGGTTCCGGTGCAGGGCAACATCAGCGCCAACGAAGCCAGCACGCTGCTCCAGGCAACGATCGCCGGCGCTGGCGTGGCGATGCTGCCCAGCTACCAGGCCGGCCCTTATCTGCGCAGTGGTGAACTGGTGCGCCTGCTGGCCCACGCCGAACCGCGGCTGATGAACATGTACGCAGTGTATGCATCGCGCAAGCACATGCCCTCGGCGCTGCGTTGCCTGGTGGATTTTCTGGTGCTGAAGTTTCCCGAAACGCCTGAGTGGGATGACGGGCTATAAGCCCGGTGGGAGCCTGTGGGAGCGAGCCTGCTCGCGAAAGCGGTGTCTCAGCCAACATCAATGCTGGCTGACATACTGCTTTCGCGAGCAGGCTCGCTCCCACAATGGAAATCGACGCATGACCGGGATTTCACCAACAGCCCGGCCCAAGGCATACTTGCCACCCTTCGTAATCCAGAACCCGAAACCGCCCCATGCGCATCCACGTCAGTTTCATCGACCGCGTCGGCATCACCCAGGAAGTCCTGGCTTTGCTCGGTGGGCGCAATTTGAACCTGGATGCGGTGGAGATGGTGCCGCCCAACGTCTACATCGATGCCCCGACCCTCAGCCCGCAGGTGCTCGACGAACTGCGCGAGGCACTGTTCAGCGTGCGCGGCGTGCAGGCGGTCACCGTGGTGGACATTCTCCCGGGGCAACGCCGACACTTGCAGCTCGATGCCTTGCTCGCCGCCATGACTGACCCGGTGCTGGCCCTCGACAGCGCCGGCAAGGTGCTGCTCGCCAACCCCGCGCTGATCGCCTTGTACGGTCGGGAACCGGCCGGGGAAAGCGTGGCCGAGCTGTTCGGCGACGCGGCGCTGCTGGACGCCCTGCTGGAAAACGGTTTTCGCCTGCCGCTGCGGGAAATCACCCTCAACGGCCAGACCTTGTTGCTGGACGCCACGCCCATCACCGATGCCGGGGCGCTGCTGACGCTTTATCAGCCAAACCGCATCGGCGAACGCCTGTCGGCGCTGCATCACGACCACGCCGAGGGTTTCGACGCGCTGCTGGGCGAATCCCCGGCGATCCGCACGCTCAAGGCCCGGGCCCAGCGCGTCGCGGCCCTGGATGCGCCGCTGCTGATCCAGGGCGAGACCGGTACCGGCAAGGAACTGGTGGCCCGCGCCTGCCACGCCATCAGCGCCCGCCACGGCGCGCCATTCCTGGCCCTGAACTGCGCCGCGCTGCCGGAGAACCTCGCCGAAAGCGAACTGTTCGGCTATGCCCCCGGCGCCTTCACCGGCGCCCAGCGCGGCGGCAAGCCGGGGCTGATGGAACTGGCGAATCAGGGCACGGTGTTTCTCGATGAAATCGGCGAGATGTCGCCGTACCTGCAAGCCAAGCTGCTGCGTTTCCTCAATGACGGCAGCTTTCGCCGTGTGGGTGGCGATCGGGAGATCAAGGTCAATGTGCGAATCCTCAGCGCCACCCACCGCAACCTGGAGAAAATGGTCAGCGAAGGCTCGTTCCGCGAAGACTTGTTCTACCGCCTGAACGTGCTCAACGTCGAAGTCCCGCCGCTGCGCGAGCGCGGCCAGGACATCCTGCTGCTGGCGCGTTATTTCATGCAGCAGGCCTGCGCGCAGATCCAGCGCCCGGTCTGCCGGCTGGCCCCCGGCACCTATCCGGCATTGCTGGGCAATCGCTGGCCGGGCAATGTGCGGCAACTGCAGAACGTGATCTTCCGCGCCGCCGCCATCTGCGAAAGCAGCCTGGTGGACATCGGCGACCTCGACATCGCCGGCACCTCCGTGGCGCGCCAGGGCGATGTGGAAGTCGAAAGCCTGGAGCAGGCTGTGGAAAGCTTCGAGAAGCACCTGCTTGAAAGTTTGTACGCCAACTACCCGTCCACCCGCCAGTTGGCCAGCCGCCTGCAGACCTCCCATACCGCGATTGCCCATCGGTTGCGCAAGTATGGGATTTCCGGGAAGCCATAGCTTTACTCGGTTCATGTGGGAGCGGGCTTGCTCGCGAAGACGGTGTGTCAGTCAACATCAACTTGGCTGGCACACCGTCTTCGCGAGCAAGCCCGCTCCCACAGAGGTTCTGAGCTGTGGTCGAAATCGCGTCAAAAACGACCTCCACTGTACTGAAAGCGCTACAGCGGAACGATATCGCTACAGTCGTCGTCAGCCTGCGCAGCGTAAGGCTCTGATCCCATAACGATTTTATCCGGCCGAGGCGCTGTAGCGATTTCGCTACAGCGCGAAAGACTATCGCCGCGCGAAGATCTTTCAACCTATTGATAAATAATGAATTTTGTAAATTGGCCACGTTCTTGCTAAGGCTTTAGCCATTCGGCCGGGCCAAGCCCCGCGCCTTTCTTCGCGTCCACCAGACGAAATCTGGCCCCAGGAGTTTCCATGAGCGAGTTGCGTTTTACTGAAGATCACGAATGGCTGCGCACCGAAGCAGACGGCAGCGTCACCGTAGGCATTACCGCCTTCGCGCAGAACGCATTGGGCGACGTGGTTTTTGTGCAACTGCCTGAATTGCAGTCCTACGCCAAGGGCGACGAAGCCTCCACGGTTGAATCGGTGAAAGCCGCCAGCGGTGTGTACATGCCCCTCGATGGGGAAGTACTTGAAGTGAACGACAAGCTCGGCGACAGCCCGGAACTGGTCAACGAAGATCCGCTGGGCGACGGCTGGTTCTTCCGCTTTAAACCGACCGACGCCGACGCAGTGGCTAAGCTGTTGGATCAAGACGCCTACGATCGCCTGATCAAAGCCAACGCCGAAGCCTGAGGAGCCACGACATGACCGTAAATCTCGGCACCGCCAACGAATTCATCGCCCGCCATATCGGCCCTCGGGCCAGCGACGAGCAAGCCATGCTCGAGCGCCTGGGTTTCGACTCCCTGGAAGCCCTGAGCGCCAGCGTCATCCCGGAAAGCATCAAGGGCACCAGCGTGCTGGACATGGGCGACGGCCAGAGCGAAGCCGATGCACTGGCCTCGATCAAGGCCATCGCCGGCAAGAACCAGCTATTCAAGACCTACATCGGCCAGGGTTACTACAACTGCCACACCCCGGCGCCGATCCTGCGCAACCTGCTGGAAAACCCGGCCTGGTACACCGCCTACACGCCGTACCAGCCGGAAATTTCCCAGGGCCGTCTCGAAGCGCTGCTGAATTTCCAGACCCTGATCAGCGACCTCACCGGCCTGCCGATCGCCAACGCCTCGCTGCTCGACGAAGCCACCGCCGCTGCCGAAGCCATGACCTTCTGCAAACGCCTGAGCAAGAACAAGGGCAGCAATGCCTTCTTCGCTTCTCGCCATTGCCACCCGCAGACCCTCGACGTGCTGCGCACCCGTGCCGAACCCCTGGGTATCGACGTGGTGGTCGGTGATGAACGCGAACTGAGCGACGTCAGCGGCTTTTTTGGCGCACTGTTGCAATACCCGGCCAGCAACGGTGATCTGTTCGACTATAGCGAGCTGACCGAACGCTTCCACGCCGCCAATGCCCTGGTGGCCGTCGCGGCTGACCTGCTGGCCCTGACGCTGCTGACCGCCCCCGGTGAATTCGGTGCAGACGTGGCCATCGGCAGCGCCCAGCGCTTTGGCGTGCCACTGGGTTTCGGCGGCCCGCACGCGGCGTATTTTTCCACCAAGGATGCGTTCAAGCGCGACATGCCGGGCCGTCTGGTCGGCGTGTCCGTAGACCGTTTCGGCAAGCCGGCCCTGCGCCTGGCGATGCAGACCCGCGAGCAACACATCCGCCGCGAGAAAGCCACCAGCAACATCTGCACCGCCCAGGTACTGCTCGCCAACATCGCCAGCATGTACGCGGTGTATCACGGCCCCAAAGGCCTGGTGCAGATTGCCAACCGCATCCACCACCTGACCGCGATCCTCGCCAAGGGCCTGGGCGCGCTGGGCCTGAGCGTCGAGCAAGAGAGCTTCTTCGACACCCTGACCCTGCACACCGGCGCACAGACTGCTGCCCTGCACGACAAGGCCCGTGCCCAACGCATCAACCTGCGCGTGGTGGATGCAGAACGCCTGGGCCTGTCCCTGGACGAGACCACCAGCCAGGCTGATATCGAGGCATTGTGGAGCCTGTTGGCCGACGGCAAGGCCCTGCCGGACTTTGCCGCCCTCGCCGCCAGCGTGCAAAGCCGCATCCCGGCCGAACTGGTGCGCCAATCGGCGATCCTCAGCCACCCGGTGTTCAACCGCTACCATTCCGAAACCGAGCTGATGCGTTACCTGCGCAAGCTCGCCGACAAGGACCTGGCCCTGGATCGCACCATGATCCCGCTGGGTTCCTGCACGATGAAACTCAACGCCGCCAGCGAAATGATCCCGGTGACCTGGGCCGAATTCGGTGCCCTGCACCCGTTCGCCCCGGCCGAGCAGAGCGCCGGCTACCAGCAATTGACCGACGAGCTGGAAGCCATGCTCTGCGCCGCCACCGGCTATGACGCGGTGTCGCTGCAACCCAACGCCGGTTCCCAGGGTGAATACGCTGGCCTGCTGGCAATCCGCGCCTACCACCAGAGCCGTGGCGAAGACCGTCGCGACATCTGCCTGATCCCGTCCTCCGCCCACGGCACCAACCCGGCCACTGCCAACATGGCCGGCATGCGCGTGGTCGTGACCGCGTGCGATGCCCGTGGCAACGTCGACATCGAAGACCTGCGCGCCAAGGCCATCGAGCACCGCGAACACCTCGCCGCGCTGATGATCACCTACCCGTCCACCCACGGCGTGTTCGAGGAAGGCATCCGCGAAATCTGCGGCATCATTCATGACAACGGCGGCCAGGTATACATCGACGGCGCCAACATGAACGCCATGGTCGGACTCTGCGCCCCAGGCAAGTTCGGCGGGGACGTGTCGCACCTGAACCTGCACAAGACCTTCTGCATCCCTCACGGCGGTGGCGGCCCGGGCGTCGGCCCGATCGGCGTCAAGTCGCACCTGGCACCGTTCCTGCCCGGCCATGCGAACATGGAGCGCAAGGAAGGCGCGGTGTGCGCGGCGCCGTTCGGCAGTGCGAGCATTTTGCCGATCACCTGGATGTACATCCGCATGATGGGCGGCGCCGGCCTCAAGCGCGCCTCGCAACTGGCGATCCTCAACGCCAACTACATCGCCCGTCGCCTGGAAGAGCACTACCCGGTGCTCTACTCCGGCAGCAACGGTCTGGTGGCCCACGAATGCATCCTCGATTTGCGTCCGCTCAAGGACAGCAGCGGCATCAGCGTCGATGACGTCGCCAAGCGCCTGATCGACTTCGGCTTCCACGCCCCGACCATGTCGTTCCCGGTGGCCGGCACATTGATGATCGAGCCGACCGAAAGCGAATCCAAGGAAGAACTGGACCGCTTCTGCGACGCCATGATCTGCATCCGCGAAGAAATCCGCGCGGTGGAGAACGGCAGCCTCGACAAGGACGACAACCCGCTGAAAAACGCCCCGCACACCGCGGCGGAACTCGTCGGCGAGTGGACTCACCCCTACAGCCGCGAACAGGCCGTGTACCCGCTGGCGTCGTTGATCGAAGGCAAGTACTGGCCGCCCGTGGGCCGGGTCGACAACGTGTTCGGCGACCGCAACCTGGTTTGCGCCTGCCCGTCGATCGAAAGCTACGCTTGATCTGTGAAGGGGGACGGTCCATCCGTCCTCCGAACTTCCCTTGTGGGAGCGAGCCTGCTCGCGAAGGCGATATGTCAGCCAATCAGATGTCAACTGACACGCCGCCTTCGCGAGCAGGCTCGCTCCCACAGGGAATTTGTTTTCAACCCTTGTAAACCGTCGATCCCATAAAAAGAAACCGGAGAAACACCATGTCGTTAAGCGTGTTCGACCTGTTCAAGATCGGCATCGGCCCTTCCAGCTCCCACACGGTTGGCCCGATGCGTGCCGCGGCCCGGTTCGCCGAAGGGCTGCGCCGTGATGACCTGCTCAAGACCACTGCCAGCGTCAAAGTCGAGCTGTATGGTTCGCTCGGTGCCACTGGCAAGGGCCATGGCAGTGACAAGGCCGTGCTGCTGGGCCTGGAAGGCGAGCACCCGGATACCGTGGACACCGAAACGGTATCTACCCGGCTCCAGGAGATTCGCAGCAGCGGTCGCCTGAACCTGCTCGGCGAACACCCCATCGAATTCAACGAAAAGCTGCACCTGGCGATGATTCGCAAACCGTTGGCCTTCCACCCCAACGGCATGATCTTCCGTGCCTTCGACGCCGCCGGGCTGCAGGTGCGCAGCCGCGAGTACTACTCAGTAGGCGGCGGCTTTGTGGTCGATGAAGGCGCCGCCGGTGCCGACCGTATCGTCGAGGATGCAACGCCCCTGACCTTCCCGTTCAAGAGCGCCAAGGACCTGCTCGCCCATTGCACCACTTACGGCCTGTCCATCAGCCAGGTGATGCTGACCAACGAAAGTGCCTGGCGCCCCGAAGCCGAAACCCGCGCCGGCCTGCTGAAGATCTGGCAGGTCATGCAGGATTGCGTGGCGGCCGGCTGTCGCAATGAAGGGATACTGCCGGGCGGGCTGAAGGTCAAGCGACGGGCCGCCGCGCTGCATCGCCAGCTGTGCAAGAATCCCGAAGCGGCATTGCGTGATCCGTTGTCCGTGCTCGACTGGGTCAACCTGTATGCCTTGGCCGTCAACGAAGAAAACGCCTACGGCGGACGCGTTGTCACCGCGCCTACCAACGGCGCGGCAGGCATCGTTCCGGCCGTACTGCATTACTACATGCGCTTCATTCCCGGGGCCAACGAAGATGGCGTGGTGCGGTTCCTGCTGACCGCCGCCGCCATCGGCATCCTCTACAAGGAAAACGCTTCCATCTCCGGCGCCGAAGTCGGCTGCCAGGGCGAAGTCGGCGTGGCCTGTTCCATGGCGGCCGGCGCACTGTGCGAAGTTTTGGGCGGCACCGTGCAACAAGTGGAAAACGCCGCCGAAATCGGCATGGAACACAACCTCGGCCTGACCTGCGACCCCATCGGTGGCCTCGTCCAGGTACCTTGCATCGAACGCAACGCCATGGGCTCGGTGAAAGCCATCAACGCGGTGCGCATGGCCATGCGCGGCGACGGGCATCACTTCGTCTCCCTCGACAAAGTCATCCGCACCATGCGCCAGACCGGCGCCGACATGAAAAGCAAATACAAGGAGACCGCCCGCGGCGGTCTGGCGGTCAACATCATCGAATGCTGATACGCGCCACTTTCATTTTCCAGGAGCTGATATGTCCACCGAACAATTGATGAAAACCCCGCTGCACGCTCTGCACCTTGAGCTGGGCGCGCGCATGGTGCCATTTGCCGGCTACGACATGCCCGTGCAATACCCGCTGGGCGTCATGAAAGAACACCAGCACACCCGTGATCAGGCCGGGCTGTTCGATGTGTCCCACATGGGCCAGATCCGCCTGACCGGCGCCGATGCCGCCAAAGCCCTGGAGACACTGGTGCCGGTGGACATCATCGACCTGCCGGTGGGCATGCAGCGCTACGCCATGTTCACCAACGATAACGGCGGCATCCTTGACGACCTGATGGTCGCCAACCTGGGCAATGACGAACTGATCCTGGTGGTCAATGCCGCCTGCAAGCATCAGGACCTGGCCCACCTGCAAGCGAAAATCGGCGACCGGTGCAGCATCGAACCGCTGTTCGAAGCCCGCGCCCTGCTCGCCCTGCAAGGCCCGGCCGCCGTCAGCGTACTCGCGCGCCGGGCGCCGGACGTGGCGAAAATGACCTTCATGCAGTTCCAGCGCGTGACGCTGCTGGGCGTGGATTGTTTTGTCAGCCGTTCGGGCTACACCGGCGAAGACGGTTTCGAAATTTCCGTGCCGGCCGCCGACGCAGAGAAACTCGCCCGCGCCCTGCTGGCCGAACCGGAAGTCGCGGCCATTGGCCTCGGTGCCCGCGACTCCCTGCGCCTGGAAGCCGGCCTGTGCCTTTATGGCCACGACATGAACACCGAAACCACGCCGATCGAAGCCAGCCTGCTCTGGGCCATTTCCAAAGTACGCCGTGCCGACGGTGCCCGCGCCGGTGGGTTCCCCGGGGCTGAGACCATCTTCGCCCAACAACAGAGCGGCGTCAGCCGCAAACGCGTCGGCCTCCTGCCCCAGGAACGCACACCGGTGCGCGAAGGCGCGGAGATCGTCAACGAAGCTGGCGAGACCATCGGCACCGTATGCAGCGGCGGTTTCGGCCCGACGCTGGGCGGTCCGTTGGCCATGGGCTATCTGGACAGTGCCTACGTGGCAATGGATACACCGGTCTGGGCCATTGTGCGTGGGAAAAAGGTGCCTATGCTTGTAAGCAAAATGCCATTTGTTGCACAGCGCTACTACCGTGGTTGATTGGCTGTTTCTATAAGTAACGCGGTTGCGTTAAACGTGCACTAATGTGTAACGCAACCGCCATAAAAAGGTGCATGTTTGATATTCAACCGGCTTATAACGTCGAGGAACTATTGGACTAGCCTTTCGAATAAGCCTTCTCCAGCGAAACATCTAAATCGCCAGCAAGCTGAGCAAATCCGGGCCCTTGAGGGGGGTTGTTTTTTCATTGGAAGTTGGCGTAGAGTTTCGTCACTGTGTTTGCATGGGTCGCTTGGATCGTGACCTGGGCAGTAGCCTACGAAGTTAGCTACATCCCGTTCGACGTCATCTTACTTTCCTGCAACCCAGCCCCAGTACTCTTTCGCGTTGAAAGAGGCTGTCATTAATTTAGCGTCAAGGAAATTAAGAAAATGTCTACTCGTCAGAGCGGTACCGTCAAGTGGTTCAACGACGAAAAAGGTTTTGGTTTCATCACCCCTGAAAGCGGTCCGGACCTGTTCGTGCACTTCCGCGCCATCCAGGGCAACGGCTTCAAGAGCCTGAAAGAAGGCCAGAAAGTCACTTTCGTCGCTGTGCAGGGCCAGAAAGGCATGCAGGCTGACGAGGTTCAAGCCGAGGCCTGAGGCTTTCGCAAACTAAAAAGCCCCTGATTGATATCAGGGGCTTTTTTATGGGCGCAAATCCGTAAAATGGCTTCTTTTTTCAGCCGAGGCCGTCATGCCGAAACACCTGCTCACTCCCCAGGGCGATTTTCCACCCGTCGGCCTGGGCCGTCGCCTGGCAGCGATGTTTTATGACTTCCTGCTGTGCACGGCACTGCTGATCGTGACCGGTGGGGTCTACAAGATGATCCAGATGGCGATCATCGGCGAAGAAAAGATGCGCGCCCTCACCGACGCCGGAGCACTGGACGGTGACCCGCTGCTGTCCACCGTATTGCTCTTCGTGCTGTTCGGTTTCTTCGCCAAGTTCTGGACCCACAACGGCCAGACCCTGGGCATGCAGGTCTGGTGTATTCGCGTGCAGAACGCCGATGGCACGGCCATCAGCCTGTGGCAGGCGCTGTTGCGGTTCGTGGTGTCGATTGCGTCGTTGCTGTTGCTGGGGCTGGGCTTTATCTGGGCGCTGTTCGACAAGCGCAAGCGCGGCTGGCATGACATCTACTCGGATACGCAACTGGTGCGGATTCCCAAGAAAACCAAGTAAAGGAACAACCACTGGTCCCGTGGCGAGGGAGCTTGCTCCCGCTCGGCTGCGCAGCAGTTGTAAAAGGCCTGTTTGGTTTATCTGAAGATATGCGGTGCTGGCAGGAGGGGGCTGCTTCGCAGCCCAGCGGGAGCAAGCTCCCTCGCCACGAAGGTTTCTCAGGTCTCAATACCTCTCAAAGCTTCAAGCCCTTCAGAGGTCTCAAGACTCCCGGAATCAGGCATTCCCCGCCAATTTCATCCGCGCTGCCTGGGTGAAGTCCAGCATGCGCTTGAGCGGGCGGATCGCCTGGGGGATCAAGGCCGGGTCGACGAAGATCTCGTTGCTGCCGTCCTTCAACGCCTGGAGGGTGCGCTCCAGGGTGTTCATCGCCATCCACGGGCAATGCGCGCAACTGCGGCACGCCGCGCCGTTGCCGGCCGTGGGAGCTTCGATGAAGACTTTGTCGGGGCACAGCTGCTGCATCTTGTAGAAGATGCCGCGGTCGGTGGCGACGATCAGCGTCTTGTTCGGCAAGCTTTGCGCCGCAGCGATCAACTGACTGGTGGAGCCCACGGCATCCGCCAGCTCGATCACCGAGGTCGGCGACTCCGGGTGCACCAGGATCGCGGCGTCCGGGTACAGCGCCTTCATGTCTTCCAATTGCTTGGACTTGAACTCCTCGTGGACGATGCAGGCACCGTCCCAGAGCAGCATATCGGCGCCGGTCTTGCGCTGGATGTAGGTCCCCAGGTGCTTGTCCGGGCCCCAGATGATCGTCTCGCCGTTGTCCATCAGGCTCTCGACGATCTCCAGTGCGCAGCTGGACGTCACAACCCAGTCGGCCCGGGCCTTTACCGCCGCCGAAGTGTTGGCGTAGACGACCACGGTGCGCTCCGGATGCTGGTCGCAGAACGCCGAGAACTCATCCACCGGGCAGCCCAGGTCCAGGGAGCAGGTGGCTTCCAGGGTCGGCATCAGCACGCGTTTTTCAGGGTTGAGGATCTTCGCGGTCTCGCCCATGAACTTGACCCCGGCCACCACCACGGTCTTGGCCGGATGGGCGTTGCCGAAGCGGGCCATTTCCAGGGAGTCGGAAACACAGCCCCCGGTCTCCTCGGCCAGGGCCTGGATGATCGGGTCACAGTAGAAATGCGCAACCAGCACCGCGTCCTGAGCCTTGAGCTCGGCGGCGATGGCGGCGCGGTACCAGGCTTCTTGCTCGGCCGTCAGCGGCTTGGGCTGCTTGGCATCGAGGTGGGCCTGGACCAGAAGGCGTTCGGAAATCTGCGTCATGTTCGCAAGACCTATGGGCGCGTTTTGCGCGAAAGTCGAGTATACACCCGGCTCCGGACCACTCGGGTACCGCCGGGAAAGTGGGTATCAATCAGGCACGGGACAGCATGAAGCCGGCAAGGCTACAGAATATCCCGCCGTTGCAAAAGATCATTCTGACCTGTGCCCCGCCACTGCAACGCACCCGTTCCCTCGTGGTGCCAAGCTGACTGAAATGTAATCACCCGCCGCGTCCGGCTGTGTCATCTTCTTTTCAACCCGCACAGGGGCCAGCTCCTGTGCCTGCTTTGAATCGAGCGATGGATTTTCAAACGTCATGCAATCGAAAACTTCCCGGCGAACCTTCGTCAAGGGCCTGACTGCCGGCGGCATCCTTGGTGGCCTGGGCTTGTGGCGCTCGCCCGTCTGGGCCCTTACCAGCCCGGGCCAGCCCAACGTACTGAGCGGCACCGAGTTCGACCTGTTCATCGGCGAAAGCCCGGTCAATTTCACCGGCAACCCGCGCACCGCCCAGACCATCAACGGCGGCATTCCCGGGCCGTTGCTGCGCTGGCGTGAGGGCGACACCGTGACCTTGCGCGTACGCAATCGCCTGCAAGACAGCACTTCGATCCATTGGCACGGCATCCTCCTGCCGGCCAACATGGACGGCGTCCCCGGGCTGAGCTTCAAAGGCATCGAGCCCGGCGGCCTGTATGTCTACCAGTTCAAGGTCCGGCAGAACGGCACCTACTGGTACCACAGCCATTCCGGCTTCCAGGAGCAATCCGGGGTCTATGGCCCGCTGGTCATAGACGCCAGGGAACCCGAGCCTTTCCAGTATGAGCGTGACTACGTGGTCATGCTCACCGACTGGAGCGATGAGGACCCCACCCAGATCATCCGCAAGCTGAAGAAACAATCGGACTACTACAACTACAACAAACGCACGGTCGGCGACTTCATCGACGATGTCGGCAAGAACGGCTGGGCCGCCACCGTGGCCGATCGCAAGATGTGGGCCGAGATGAAGATGAATCCCACCGACCTTGCCGACGTCAGTGGCGCCACCTACACCTATCTCATGAACGGCCAGGCACCGGACATGAACTGGACCGGCCTGTTCAAGCCGGGTGAACGCATCCGCTTGCGTTTCATCAATGGCTCGTCCATGACCTATTTCGATGTGCGCATACCCGGCCTGAAAATGACCGTCGTGGCCTCGGATGGCCAGTACGTCAAACCGGTGAGCGTCGATGAGTTCCGAATCGCCGTGGCGGAAACCTACGACGTCATCATCGAGCCGACGCAGCAAGCCTACACCCTGTTCGCCCAGTCCATGGACCGCACCGGCTACGCCCGCGGCACCCTCGCGACCCGGGCCGGATTGGCGGCGCCGGTACCGCCCTTGGACCCTCGGCCACTGGTGACCATGGACGACATGGGCATGGCTGGCATGGATCACGGATCAATGCAGGGCATGGACCATAGCCAGATGCAGGGCATGGATGACATGACCGGCATGGACCACGGCACCCTGCCAGGTATGGGCGGGATGCAAACCCATCCCGAAACGGAGAACGACAATCCGTTGGTGGACATGCAGGCCATGAGCGTCAAACCCAAGCTCGACGACCCAGGCATGGGCCTGCGCAACAATGGCCGCAAAGTGCTGACCTACGCGGACCTGCGCAGCACCTTTGCCGACCCCGACGGCCGCGAGCCGGGCCGCACGATCGAGCTGCACCTGACCGGGCACATGGAAAAATTCGTCTGGTCGTTCAACGGCGTGAAGTTCAGCGACGCCGCGCCGCTGCTGCTCAAGTACGGCGAGCGCCTGCGCATCGTCTTGATCAACGACACCATGATGACCCACCCCATCCACCTGCACGGCATGTGGAGCGACCTGGAAGACGAAAACGGCCAGTTCATGGTGCGCAAGCACACCATCGACGTACCGCCCGGTTCCAGGCGCAGCTATCGAGTGACCGCCGACGCGCTTGGCCGCTGGGCCTATCACTGCCACCTGCTGTTTCACATGGAAATGGGCATGTTCCGCGAAGTCCGGGTGCAGGAATGAGGAGCCGACCATGATCAGCCTGTTTAAATCCCCCACCCTGCCCGTGGCTGTGCTTGCCCTCGGCACCAGCCTGTCAGCCTGGGCAGCAAGCGACACGATGCAAGGCATGGATCACAGCCGGATGCCGGGTATGGACCACAGCCAGATGCAAGGCATGGACTCGATGCAGGGCATGGATTCCATGCAAGCCGCGCCCACCAGCAGCCGCACACCGATCCCCGAACTGACCGCCGCTGACCGCGCCGCCGTCTATGAAGACCACGGTGGCCACGCGGTGCACGACAGCGCCATCAACTCGTTCTTCCTTATCGACCAGCTGGAGTGGCAAGACGCCGATGACGGCAACGCCCTTAGCTGGGATGCCTCCGGCTGGATCGGCGGCGACATCGACCGCTTGTGGCTGCGCTCCGAAGGCGAACGCAACCATGGCAAGACCGAAGAAGCCGAACTCCAGGCCCTCTGGGGCCATGCCATCAGCCCTTGGTGGGATGTGGTGGCCGGCGTGCGCCAGGACTTCAAGCCAGGTGACTCACAGACCTGGGCAGCATTCGGCCTACAAGGCATGGCGCTGTACAACTTCGAAGCCGAGGCCACCGCCTTCATCGGTGAAGATGGCCGGAGCGCGGCGCGCCTGGAGGGCGACTACGACATTCTGCTGACCAATCGGCTGATTCTGCAGCCCACCGCCGAAGCCAACTTCTACGGCAAGAATGACCCTGATCGGGGCGTCGGCTCGGGGTTGTCCGACACCGAAGTGGGGCTGCGGCTGCGCTACGAAATCCGCCGTGAGTTCGCCCCGTACGTTGGCGTGACCTGGAACCGCGTCTACGGCAACACCGCCGACTTCGCCCGGGACGAAGGTGAAGACCGCAGCGAGGCACGCCTGGTAGTGGGTGTGCGCCTGCGGTTCTGAGGCATTGGCCCTGCTCCATCAATCACTGAAAAACAAGCTGTAGGAGTCCTTGCATGTCATTCATCAAAACCGCTGTCATGGCCGCCGCGCTGTCCACCGGCCTGTTGGCCAGTGGCCTGGCCCAGGCCCATCCGAAACTGCTGTCCTCCAGCCCCGCCGAAGGCGCTGAGGGGTCATCGCCAGCGAAGATCGAGCTGCACTTTTCCGAAAATCTCGTGACCCAATTCTCCGGCGCCAAGCTGATGATGACCGGGATGCCCGGCATGTCGGCGCACGCACCAATGCCCGTGCCAGCCAAGGTATCCGGCAGCGATGATCCGAAAACCATGGTCATTACTCCCCATGCGCCTCTCACCGCCGGCACCTACCAGGTGCAGTGGCGCGCGGTATCGTCAGACACGCACCCGATCACCGGCAATATCACGTTCAAGGTGAACTGAGTTGACGAGCGACTCGATCAACATCGCGCTGCGCTTTGCCCTCTACCTGGATCTGATGTTGCTGTTCGGCCTGGCTGCGTTTGGCCTTTACAGCCTGCGAGGTCGGGAGCGGGCGTCAGGCGCGGTGTTGCCTTTCGCGTCGTTGCTGGCGACTACGGCCGTGCTTGGGATGCTGCTCTCCCTGGGTGCCATGGCGTGCATGACCTGGGCCATGAGCGGAGCTTCGGAGTGGGCGGAGCTGTGGCCGCACTTCGAAATGATGGTGCTGGAAACCGATGTCGGTTTGAGCTGGACGCTGCGCATGGCGGCGTTATTACTGGCCGGTTTCGCCGTGACGCTTGATAGCCGCTCGCCAACCGTCAGCCTGGTCCTGGCCATGCTGGGCGGAGCCGTGGCTCTGGCGACGCTGGCCTGGGCAGGGCACGGCGCCATGGACGAAGGCGCACGCCGGAGCTGGCATTTCATCAGCGACTTTCTGCACCTGTGGGCAGCGGGTGGCTGGGTCGGAGCCTTGGCCGCGTTTGCCCTGCTGCTTCGGCAGGCCGAACCTCAGCTGGCGGTACTGGCCCGGACCCTGAGCGGATTTGCCACGGCCGGTGCGGTGATCGTGGCAGTCATCGCTCTGACAGGAGTCGCCAATTATCTGTTCATCGTCGGCCCGAACGTCGCGGGGTTACTCGACAGCACCTATGGTCAGCTGCTGGTGCTGAAACTCGGCCTGTTCCTGGCCATGCTGGGGTTCGCCGCGCTGAACCGTTTTCACCTGGGCCCGCTGCTGGAACAGGCCCGACAGACCGGCGAGCACCGAGCCGCGGTGAGGGCCCTGCGGCGCAGCATGCTGCTGGAGCTTAGTGTAGCGGTGGTTATCCTGGGATTGGTGGCGTGGCTGGGGACGTTAAGCCCAGGGATGGAATAAAGCCCCTCTCACGGCACTCACCGAACCCGTGGCGAGGGAGCTCGCTCCCGCTGGGGGGCGAAGCCGCCCCAAAACCGCCGCACTCGGTCCCCCCAGATGCATCGCGCCCATTCTTTTTCAGGTCTGCTTCGCAGCCCAGCGGGAGCAAGCTCCCTCGCCACGAAGGGCGACTGGGTGCGGCATTTGATTATTCGATAAGTCCCGCCGTTTTTCAGTTTGCCCAATGCAGGCCGCCGTAGCCTAAATGTGCTTTGTCTTAGCAAGGCCCCATCATGGAAAACGTCCAAACCACCAGCACCCGCGCCGTCTGGCTGATGGTCAGTATCGTGCTGGTAGCGCTGAACCTGCGGCCCTCGATGGCCGCGGTCGGGCCGCTGCTGTCAGCCATTCGCGGCGAGGTGCCCCTGAGTTTCAGCAGCGCTTCACTGCTGACCATGCTGCCTGTCATGGCGATGGGCGTGGCCATGTTCCTGGGCATGCGCATCGCCCTGCGCATCGGTGAACACCGTACCGTCGTCCTGTCGCTGCTGATCATTGGTATCGCCACGGCATCGCGCTTGTATCTGGACAGCGCCGCCGGGTTGGTCACCAGCGCGGTGGTGGCCGGGCTCGGAATCGCCTTGATCCAGGCCGTGATGCCCGCACTGATCAAGGCGCGCTTCGCCGACAGCGTCTCGCTGCTGATGGGCTTGTATGTCACCTCAATCATGGGCGGCGCGGCGCTTGCCGCCTCGTTTTCACCCTTTGTCCTGGCGCAGACCGGCAGTTGGCGCATCGGCCTGGCGATCTGGGCCTTGCTGGCGCTGGTCGCCTTGGGCTGCTGGTGGGTCCAACGCTGGAGCGTCACGCCCCTGCCCCAAGCCGCATCCCAGCGCCACCAAGCGTTTTTCGGCAACGCCCGGGCCTGGCTGCTGGCGATTTTTTTTGGCTTGGGCACCGCCTCCTATACCTGCGTACTGGCCTGGCTGGCACCGTATTACGTGGAAAAAGGCTGGAGCGAACAGCACGCCGGCCTGCTGCTGGGATTTCTCACGACGATGGAGGTGTTGTCCGGCCTCATCACTCCGGCGATCGCCAACCGCAGTCAGGACAAACGTAAAATCCTGATCGTTCTGCTGGTCATGATCATGGCCGGCTTCTGCGGCCTGATTCTCAATCCGGAGCGCCTCAGCCTGTTATGGCCGAGCCTGTTGGGGCTGGGTATCGGCGGGCTGTTCCCCATGAGCCTGATCGTCTCCCTCGATCACCTGGACAACCCACGCCGCGCCGGGGGGCTCACTGCATTCGTGCAGGGCATCGGCTACCTCATCGCCGGGCTGTCGCCGCTGATTGCCGGGATGATCCGCGACCGGCTGGGGAGTTTCGAATGGGCCTGGTGGTCGCTCGTGGTGGTCATCGCGCTGATGATGGTAATGGTATTGCGCCTGGACCCGAAACATTACGCAAAGCACATCCGCTAACGATTTCAGGTAGGAGATTTACAGGTTGAAGCTTTAGCTCTCGCTTCCTGGCGCTACTATACCTGCCAGGAATTTTACCTTGTAAGGGAGCTACGCCTTGTCCGTCAGACCTGACAGAACCTTCGCTGAAGTACTCAAGCACACCGTCAGACGCATTCTTTCCTATTGGACCCAGATCACAGTCACCTTAGGCCTGCTCGCAACAGGGCTAGGGTTCATCACGCTGTATCTCTATACCCGCACGATTGGACGAATCGATCTGTTCATGCCGTCCATCGATGTGAAGTCCGCACTGTTGGTCTGGGTCGTACTGGTTTTACTGCTGATGCTTTCGTACCTGTTCATCCTCGGAGCAACAACCTGGATGTTCGGCTGCTCGGTTTCGCTGTTTTCAAACCTGAAGGATAACCAGCCGAAGATCGTTTTTTATCTGGCGTTTCCCACGGTCGTGGGTTTTAGCGCATTCATCCTGACCACTTTCTTCCTGCCCGCATTAAACGCATGGGCGACATTCGCGGCGTTATTCGTGATCGTCTTCGTGGCGTGCTTTCTCATGTACGCCTTCACGCCGTTCAAAAAAGTCATCAGGAAAAGCATCCTTGTCCAAGCCAGGCTGGATCGAGCCCGCCTGAAACGCCTGGCGCACCATCAGCAGATAAAGCAAAAAAAACAAAAGCCGCAGAAGGTAGCCCGCGCCCCAAAGGCCCGGCTGCCAAAACGGCTTACCGATTCGTGGCGGGCATTCAAAAACAGGATGACGCCAACGTGGTTATGGATGACAGGAGAATGCCAGCGGCTGTGGTCATGGGTATGGGCTCGCAAAGGATTCTGGCTCGTCTTCCTGCTCTCGCTCTCCATATTTGTCACTGTGATCTTCGCCGCTTTTCCAATCCTGTTGACGATACGTTCGTATATGGAGAGGGAAACGCCGGACACCGTCCCCTACGTGGCGGGTCTGTCTTGGTTGACACTCATCTTCACCCTGCTGCCAGTCATCATCTTTTATTGTTTCAAGGGGGACATCTACAGGCGTACCTTCAATGGCCTGATGGCAATGATCCTCGCATTCTGCGCCTTCACAATGCTTTCACCAGGCAGTTTGAGCCACATTACCTATATCGCGGCAGAAAGCTTGTCAGTCCGGCAAAAAACGGCAGAACGATATGCGTTGCCAGAAGACATGGAGCTGCAGGACCTGAGCGCCACCCTGTGGAAAACACGTCAGGTTGCCGCGAAAAAAATAGAAGTCGAGGCGTTCCAGTTGTATTCCTTTGGGGACGTACTGCTGCTGTGCCCAAAAGACATGCTGTCGCTTGAACTCAAGGAGCTGAAAAACTACTCGAAGTTCTGTGTCAGCACGCTCAACAGCAAAGTCGTACGAAAACCTCTGTTGCCGGCATTCGCCAGGAAGGCGCCAAATGAATGGTCCTGCCGGGTACCATCATGGCAAATCCACGCAGGACGTTGGCTAGGTTGGGAAGTGCTGGTTCCAGGTATCCATCGCTCCGCTTGGGGCGAGAAGAAAGCGCCAGACCAGGTCAGGTCATAGCGTATCGCTCGCGCTACTCGTCGCAGAGCTGGCATGCGTCCGCTCTGCGACCGTCCAGCCGCAGCACCTGACTCCTCGCTTCTGCGCGGGGGATACTTTATTCCAGGCAAAAAAAAATCCGGAAATCCTCACTTACGTGGGCCTTCCAGACTTTTAAAACTACAGAAAATGGTGGGTCGTGTGGGATTCGAACCTACGACCAATTGGTTAAAAGCCAACTGCTCTACCAACTGAGCTAACGACCCTCTGTGTGGTGGCGCGTATAATACTGATTTCTAAGGACTATTCAACACTTAATTTGAAATAAATCAAAAATAAGGGGTTGGATCGCTCACGCCGGCTGCCGCGAAGCCTTCAGCACGCAGACGGCAGCTGTCGCACTTGCCACAAGCACGCCCTTGATCATCGGCCTGATAGCACGAGACGGTAAGGCCGTAGTCCACGCCCAGCTTCACCCCCGCCTTGATGATGTCAGCCTTGCTGAGGTTTTGCAGCGGCGCCTGGATACGGAAGCCTTGCCCTTCTACACCGGCCTTGGTCGCCAGGTTGGCCATACGCTCGAAGGCTTCGACGAACTCCGGGCGGCAATCCGGATAACCGGAATAATCCACGGCATTGACACCAATGAAGATGTCACGCGCCCCCAGTACTTCGGCCCAGCCCAACGCCAGGGACAGGAACACGGTATTGCGCGCCGGCACGTAGGTCACCGGAATCCCCTCGCTCGGTGCTTCGGGCACGTCGATGGAACTGTCGGTCAACGCCGAACCGCCGATGCCGTTGAGGTTCAGGCCGATCACCTTGTGTTCGATCACACCCAGGTCTCGTGCCACTCGCTCGGCAGCATGCAGTTCGGCACGGTGGCGCTGGCCATAATCGAAGCTCATGGTGTAGCAGCGATAACCTTCGGCACGGGCCATCGCCACGACAGTCGCCGAGTCCAGGCCACCGGACAGCAGGATGACGGCACGTTTTTCAGAAGTGGTTGATTGTTCAGTCATGTCAGCGCCCCGGCTCGTCGTTCCAAAGATATTTATGCAGCTGCAATTGCAGGCGCACCGGCAAGTTGTCCGCTACCACCCAGTCGGCCAGATCCCGGGCGTTCAGGTCGTGGTGACTCGGCGAGAACAATACCTCGCCGGCGCGCTGATCGAGTCCGTACTGGATCAGCTTGGATACCGCCCAGTCGTAATCTTCCCGCGAACAGATAACAAATTTGACCTGGTCGTTGGACGTCAACAGCTCCATGTTCTCGTAGCGGTTACGATGCGCCTCCTTCGAACCCGGGGTCTTCAGGTCCACGACACGACTGACGCGCGAATCGACGGCCGAGATATCCAAGGCGCCGCTGGTCTCCAGCGAGACCTCATAGCCGACATCGCACAGTCGCTTGAGTAAAGGGATGGCATTGGGTTGTGCCAACGGCTCACCGCCAGTGACGCAAACATAGCGCGGACGAAAACCTGCCACTTGTTCAACGAGGTCATCGAGGGTGCGCAAGGTACCGCCGCTGAAGGCGTAGGCGCTGTCGCAGTATTGGCAACGCAGCGGGCAACCGGTGAGGCGCACAAAAACAGTGGGCAGCCCGGCCGTCCGCGTTTCACCCTGCAACGAGTAAAAAACTTCGGTAATTCTCAATGTGTCTTGCATAGTCGCCACGGGCGTAACAGCTAAACAGGCTGTCCGCCTCCGTCAGGCACTTCAAGCAACCCCGCCAACGCGTAGATCCCAGGAAGCGTGTTTCAGAAAAAGGGCGTGAATTCTAACGAAAAAACCCGCGACAGGCGCGGGTTTCTTCAAAACGGGTCAAACGGCCTTACATGCGTTGCAGATCGCGCTGGGCCAACTGAGCGGCGGAGGTACCCGGATATTGGGCCACCACCTGCTGCAGAATGCCTTTTACCTTGTCGGTATGACCGAGGCGGCGCTCGACATCAGCGAGCTTGTACAGCGAATCCGGCACTTTGGCATGCTTGGGATACAGCTGCGAGACCTTGGCGAACGCCTGGCCTGCGCCTTGCAGGTCGCCCTTGGCCAGGTTCACTTCGCCCAGCCAGTATTGGGCATTACCCGAATACTGACTATTGGGGTATTTACGCAGGAAAGCGCCGAAGGCCTGGCTGGCCTTGTCGAAATCCTTGGCTTTGATCAGGTCGAAGGCAGCATCGTAATAGAGCTTTTCCTTCGCCGGGTCAGCCGGCTCGCCACCAGCGGCAGGTGCTGCTGGGGCACTTGCCCCGGCGCCTGCGGCTGCACCGGGGGCGTTCAAGTCGCCACCGGCTGGAGAATTCTCAGGAGTCGCGGCAGGTGCAACGCCGGTTCCTATGCGCCGATCAAGATCCTGGTATCGCTCCAGGTTTTCCTGCTTCATGCGCGATACTTCGTTTTGCAGAACTTCAATCGCGCCTTGCTGGCGTGACAGTTGATCCTGCATTTGCTGCAGTTGGTTGAACAGCTCGCCCTGTGCCGAGACAGGGGCCGAAACCCCTCCCCCGGCATAGGCGCCGTTCGTACCGTAACCTGCAGGCGGATAACTGCTCCCGCTATTGTTATAGCCGGCATCGTTATCGACCACAGGAACCGCAGCCCACGCCGCAAGCGGCGCGAGGCTGAGAGCCAGAACAGTTACAGCACGACGGCACGTTCGCATGACGAATTACTTACGCAGTTCGACGCGACGGTTTTGAGCCCAGGACTGCTCGTCGTTGCCGGTAGCAACTGGACGCTCTTCGCCGTAGGAAACCAGTTCCAGCTGAGCTGGGGAAACACCTTGCAGTACCAGGTAGCGCTGAACGGCTTTCGCACGACGCTCGCCCAGTGCCATGTTGTACTCACGAGTACCACGTTCGTCGGTGTTGCCTTCCAGAACAACGCGAGCGCCGTTTGCTTTCAGGTCTTTGGCGTGAACGTCCAGAGCGCGCATGGCTTCTGGCTTCAGGTCCGAGCTGTCGTATTCGAAGTAGAAGGTGGTGATTGCGCGCAGAGCAGCTTCTTCGCTCAGGGAGCCATCAACTGCACCAGTGTTAGCGCCGTAACCAGCGTTTGGATCAACAGCGCCTTCACCGGCGTTGTCGCCGCCTTTGGACGAGCAACCTACAGCTACAGCCATGGCCAGAGCCAGCGCAGCAAATTTACCAAACTTCAGCATTTCCATCGTGAAACTCCTAATGAACCCCAGTGTGTTAAGTAAAACGTATTGCGCCGCGTCAGTTCAGGTAAGGGGACCAGGACGGTTCTCTGACTTCGCCTTGAGCGGTAGGAAGCGGGAGCCTCACGCGTCCATTAATGGACACGAGCATCAAGACTCCCCGGCCCTGCTGGCGGGTGGCGTAGATTACCATGGTGCCGTTGGGCGCAACAGTAGGTGACTCGTCCAGAGTGCTATCAGTGAGGATTTTTACGCTACCGCGCTGCAAATCCTGGGCCGCCACCTTGAAATTGGTGAAACCGTCCTGGCGATGGATCATCACCAGAGTCTTTTCGTCAGCCGAAAGCTTAGGGTTGGCGTTGTAGTTACCGACGAACGTCACGCGCTCGGCACCACCGCCACCGGCGCTGGTCTTGTAGATCTGCGGCTTGCCGCCACGGTCCGAGGTGAAGTAGATGGTCGAGCCATCCTTGCCCCAGAACGGTTCGGTGTTGATGCCCGGGCCGTTGGTCACGCGGGAGATCGAGCGTGAAGCCAGGTTCATCACGTAGATGTCCGGATTACCGTCCTTGGACAACACGAACGCCAGCCGCGTACCGTCGGGCGACCAGGCAGGCGCGCCGTTCAGGCCTTCGAAGTTGGTGATCTGCTCGCGGCGACCGGTGTCGATGTGTTGGACGAAGATGCGCGGGCGTTTCTGTTCGAACGACACATAGGCGATGCGCTTGCCATCGGGGGCGAAACGCGGCGACAGGATCGGCTCGCGCGATTGCAGCAGGGTCACCGCGCGGGCGCCGTCATAGTCGGAGCGCTGCAGGGTGTAGCGGGTATTTTTCTCGGAGAAGCGTTCGGCGGTCACGTAGAGCATGCGGGTCGAGAACGCGCCCTTGATGCCGGTAAGTTTCTCGAACGACTGGTCGGCGATGTAGTGGGACATGTCACGCAACTGGTCAACGCTGCCCGACACGCTGCCGGTCAGCACTTGCTGCTCGGTGGCGACGTTGAACAAGGCGTACTGCACCTGCAGGCGGCCACCGGCCGGAACGATGCTGCCGACCATGATGTACTGGGCGCCAAGAGCCTTCCAGTCGCGGTAGATGACTTCGCTGGCCTGGGTTGGCAGGCTGATCATGTTCTGCTTGGGAATCGGCGCGTAGTAGCCCGAGTTGCGCAGGTCGTTGCCGATGATTTCCGCCATGTCGTCCGGCAGGACGCTGCCGCCCTGCCAACCGAACGGAACGACGGCGATCGGGGTCGCACGGTCGCTGCCGCTGGTGACCAGGATGTTCTTTTCCTCTGCTACCGCTATCCCTGCCAGGCAGCAGATAACGACAAGCATTGATCGAAGAAGGTTTCTCACAAGGCTAGATCCTCAGGTGTGAATGTCATCTTGAACGAACGATAGGGAGCAAAATCGCTCGGCTTCATTCCTTGCATTTCCGTCAATCGCCCAATGTTCTTGACCGCCGCGACCGCCGAAGCGTCGAACGGACCATCGCCACTGGACTTGGCCACGCTGACCGAGGTAACCGTACCGTCGGGCAACATGCCGATTTGCAATACTACCGTCATGCCTTTGCGCGCCGAAGGAGGACGCGCCCAGCCTTCCGCCGCCCGGGCGCGAATCAGATCGTCGAAGCTGCCGGCGACTTCATCGCCCTGCTCGTCGGCCAAGGCCTGCTGACGCTCCGGCGTGTCGGAAAGCAAATCTGCCAGGGCCTGGGCCTTTTTCTCTTCGGCGGATTTACGCGCTGCGTCCTGGGCCTTCTTCTTGGCGGCGTCGGCGGCGGCTTTCTTCTTCGCGTCTTCGGCGACTTTCTTTTTCGCCTCTTCAGCTTCAGCTTTCTTCTTGGCGTCTTCGGCCGCTTTTTTCTTCGCGTCCTCGACAATCTTTTTCTTCGCTTCTTCAGCGGCCGCTTTCTTGGCCTCTTCTTCAGCGGCTTTCTTGGCTTCTTCTTCGGCTTTCTTCTTGGCTATATCAGCCAATTGTTTCTCTTCTGCCTTTTTCGCTTCGGCGGTTTTCTTCGCCTCGTCGGCTTTCTTGGCTTCGTCGGCCTTTTTGGCCTCGTCCGCTTTTTTCGCCTCATCGGCCTTCTTGGCTTCTTCGGCCTTTTGAGCAGCTTCCTCTTTCTTTTGTTCCGCTGCTCTCACCGCTTCCTGCTCGACCTTCTTCTGCTCCATCTGCTCGACTTCGGTCTGGCGCGCGGCGGATTTCTTCGCCTCGCCGGCAAGCTTCTGGTTGGTCTGCGTGGTGGCCTGGCTTTTCGATTTGAGCTGGTACAGGGTCGCCTGCACGATCGGCTTGGCCGGCGGCAGCTCCGGTGTCATGGCAAAACTGACGAACAGCATGCCGAATACCAGCACATGCAGGCCGATTGCCAGGACACTAGGCCAGAAGTAGCTTTCCGAGGCGGACGGCTCTCGCTGTTGCTGCATCAGGGCGCCTCGGTGATCAAGCCAACATTACCGACCCCGGCTTTCTGCAGGCCGCCCATGGCGCCCATCACGGCACCGTAGTCGACGGTCTTGTCGCCGCGAATGAAGACCTGGGTGCGCTTGCCGTTGCTGTTGCCGGCATTGATGATCTTGGTCACCGCATCGGTCATCTGCGGCAGGGTCATGGCCCGGTCCTGCTGCTTCTCGGTGTCGACTTCGCTGCCAAGGTTCCAGTAATAAGTCTTGTCGGCCTTGATCGAAATGGTCAGGACCTGGGTGTTGTTGTCCTGCGGCAAGGCTTCGCTGGAAACCTTGGGCAGATCGACCTTCACGCCCTGATTGAGCATCGGCGCGGTCACCATGAAGATGACCAGCAGCACCAGCATCACGTCGATGTAAGGCACCACGTTCATCTCGGCAACCGGCTTGCGCTTGTTTCGGGCTCGAGCGATTAAAGCCATCGGGAAATACCTGCTTATTCTTCGCTGGTGTGCACTTTGCGGTGCAGGATCGCCTGGAATTCATCGGCGAAGGTGTAGTAACGGCTGGTCAGCGTTTCGCTGCGAGCCGCGAAACGGTTGTAGGCGATCACGGCCGGAATCGCCGCGAACAGGCCGATGGCGGTGGCGATCAGCGCCTCGGCGATACCCGGGGCGACGGTAGCCAGCGTCGCCTGCTGGGCGGAAGCCAGGCCACGGAACGAGTTCATGATCCCCCACACGGTGCCGAACAGGCCGATGTACGGGCTGACCGAACCGACGGTAGCCAGGTACGGCAGGCCCTGTTCGAGTTTTTCTTCCTCGCGGGATATGGCGACGCGCATGGCGCGGGCCACACCTTCCATCACCGCTTCAGGGTCTACGCCCGGCTGCTGGCGCAGACGGGAGAATTCCTTGAAGCCTGCACGGAAGATCTGCTCGACGCCGGAATCCGGGTCCGGATTGCTGCCGGCCTGGCGATAGAGTTTGGACAGGTCGATGCCGGACCAGAAGCGCTCTTCGAAGCTCTCCAGGGCACGGCGACCGGCACGCAGCATGTTGCTGCGCTGAAAAATCATGATCCATGAGGTCACCGATGCGGCTACCAGGATCAGCATTACCAGTTGCACCACGACGCTGGCATTGCTGACCAGGCTCCACATGGAGGAATGGTCGACGACGTTAGCTTCCACGCTTTATCTCCTGCTCTGAGTGTGTACCCGCGCCGCTCACGCCGGCAAAGGCCGCGCGTAGAGCTTCGGGAATGGCCCGGGGTTTCAAACTATGGGTGCGCACACAGGCCACCAAAAACTGCCCTTCGCAGAGCAGCACATTATCCGCAGCCCGCCTGACCTGCTGCTTGAAGCGCAGGCTGACGCGGTTCAATTCGATGACATCGGCAGTCACCACCAGCTCGTCGTCCAGTCGCGCCGGCGCGTGGTAGCGCGCTTCGCTGGAATGCACGACGAATAACAGGTCCTCCCCTGCCAGCGCGGATTGGGCAAAACCCAGTTCCCGCAGCCGTTCGGTTCGAGCCCGTTCCATAAACTTGAGGTAATTGACGTAGTAAACGATGCCGCCGGCATCGGTGTCCTCGTAATAAACGCGACAGCGATGTGCGAACGACTCAAGCCCGTTTTGCGCGCGCATACTCTAGTGCTTACTCCTCGGGTTGCCAATCCGGCCAGGCAACTGTTTTTTCATTCTTGAACGCATTGACGCTCCAGGCGTGGTCTGGGACAGCACGAAGCGGAAAAAAGTCGGGATACAGAGCGGGTTCAATCGTCCACCGCATCGAGAAATTCGTCTACCACCGGCATCTCACCCATTCGTGTCGGGATGTTTAAGCCGAAGTGCAGATAAGCATGACGGGTCACCACGCGTCCGCGAGGCGTGCGCATGATATAGCCCTGCTGGATCAGGTACGGTTCCAGCACGTCTTCGATGGTGTGGCGTTCTTCGCTGATGGCGGCCGCCAGGCTGTCCACGCCCACCGGGCCACCGTCGAATTTCTCGATCATGGTCAGCAGCAGGCGCCGGTCCTGGTGGTCGAAGCCGCGCTCGTCGATGTCCAGCAGGTTCAAGGCCAGGTCGGCGATCGGCTTGGTGATGTGGCCCTTGGCCCGGACTTCGGCAAAATCCCGCACCCGGCGCAGCAGGCGGTTGGCGATCCGCGGCGTACCCCGCGCCCGACGAGCAATTTCATAAGCGCCGTCCAGGTCCAGCGGCAACCCGAGGATGCCCGCCGAACGGCTGACAATCGTCGCCAGGTCAGCGTTGTTGTAGAACTCCAGACGCTGGACGATACCAAAACGGTCCCGCAGCGGGTTGGTCAGCATCCCGGCGCGGGTGGTGGCGCCCACCAGGGTAAAGGGCGGCAGGTCCAGCTTGATGGAGCGCGCCGCCGGCCCTTCGCCGATCATGATGTCGAGCTGGAAATCTTCCATGGCCGGGTATAGCACTTCCTCGACGATCGGCGACAGCCGGTGGATTTCGTCGATGAACAGCACATCGTGCGGCTCAAGATTGGTCAGCAGCGCCGCCAGGTCACCCGGCCGTTCGAGAACCGGGCCGGACGTGCTCTTGATCGACACGCCCATTTCCTGGGCAATGATATTGGCCAGGGTGGTCTTGCCCAGGCCAGGCGGGCCGAAGATAAGTGTATGGTCGAGCGACTCGCTGCGCCCGCGTGCCGCCTGGATGAACAGCTCCATCTGCTCGCGCACGGTCGGCTGGCCAATATAATCGGCGAGGCTGACGGGACGAATCGCACGGTCCTGGATTTCCTCGCGGTCACGGGGCGCGCCCGTGGCGGCGATCAGACGATCGGCTTCAATCACTTAAATCATTCCCTTCAGGGCGCGGCGAATCATGTCTTCGGTACTCAAGCCTTTTTCCTTGATCGCGGAGATCGCCTTGCTGGCTTCCTGCGGCTTGTAGCCCAGGGAAATCAGCGCGGTGACCGCATCGTTTTCAGCGCTGACCGCCGGCATCGGCGCATCCGGCTGGTTCGGCACCAGGGCGAACATTGCCGGCACCGTTTCCCAGGCCTTGAAGCGATCCTTGAGCTCGACCAACAGGCGCTCGGCGGTTTTCTTGCCGACTCCCGGCACCTTGGTCAGGGCCGAGGTGTCCTGGGACTGCACGCAACGAATCAGTTCATCGACTTCCAGGCTGGACATCAAGGCCAGCGCCAGCTTCGGGCCGACGCCATTGAGCCGGATCAGCTCGCGAAAGAAATCCCGCTCGCGCTTGGCGAAGAAACCATAGAGTAACTGGGCATCTTCACGCACGACCAGATGAGTGTGCAGCGTCAGCGGCTCACCGACCGACGGCAAGCGATACAGGGTGGTCATGGGCACTTCCAGCTCATAACCGAGGCCGTTTACATCCAGAATCAGGTGCGGCGGCTGTTTTTCAGCCAGGGTGCCGCGCAAGCGTCCAATCACGTTTCAGATCCTTGGGCGTTGACCAGCCCGCTGGCTGGCGAATAACAGCCCAGGCAGGAAGGCCGACGACACAGGCGCAACTTGCATGGGCTGATGAATGAATGCGCTGATGCTATCAGAGACGCAGGCGCCCGCCACGACTGCGTGCGCTTCCCAGTCCGTGAGGCAGCAGGCTGGAACGGGTATGCGCATGGCAAATGGCGATGGCCAGGGCGTCGGAGGCGTCGATCTGCGGCTTGCTGACCAGTTTCAACAGGTGCATCACCATCATCTGCACCTGTTCCTTGTTTGCCGCGCCGGTGCCTACCACGGCCTGCTTGACCTGGGTCGCGGTGTATTCGGCGATCTCCAGGTTTTCCTCGGCGCCGGCCACAATGGCCGCGCCGCGGGCCTGCCCCAGCTTCAGGGCGGAATCGGCGTTGCGGGCCATGAAGACCTTTTCGATGCCCATGGTCACCGGGCCGTAGGTCTGGATGACTTCGCGCACGCCGCGATAAACGATCTGCAAGCGCTCGTGCAACTCGCCCGCACCGGTGCGGATACAGCCGGAAGCAACGTACACGCAGCCACGCCCGGTATCGCGAACCACGCCGTAGCCGGTGATGCGCGAACCGGGGTCGATACCAAGGATTAAAGTCATAACGCCTGCGGTTTGAAGGGGGCTAACTGGACCTGTGGGAGCGAGCCTGCTCGCGAAGAGGCCGTCACATCCGACATCAAGGTCGGCCGACACACCGCATTCGCGAGCAGGCTCGCTCCCACCCTGGCACTCATGCTATTCGATAAAGACCATCAGCCCAGTTGCTCAGCCACCGACTCCGGAATATCGGCGTTGGAATAAACGTTCTGCACATCGTCCAGGTCTTCAAGCATGTCGATCAGCTTGAGCACCTTCTCGGCGCCTTCCAGGTCGAGTTCGGCACTGGTGGTCGGCTGCATGACGATTTCCGCGTCGACCGGTTTGAAACCGGCAGCTTCAAGGGCATTACGCACGGCATAGAAGCTGGCGAACGAGGTGAACACGTCGAACGAACCGTCTTCGTGGCTGACCACGTCATCGGCATCGGCTTCCAGCGCCGCTTCGGTCAGCGCATCTTCATCGATGCCTGGCGCGAAGCTGATCTGCCCCTTGCGCTCGAACAGATAAGCCACCGAACCGTCGGTCCCCAGGTTGCCACCGCATTTGCTGAACGCATGGCGCACGGCCGCAGCGGTGCGGTTGCGGTTGTCGGTCATGCACTCGACCATGACCGCCACGCCACCCGGGCCGTAGCCTTCATAGGTCAGCTCCTCGACGTTGTCGGCCTCGGTGGCACCCGCGCCACGGGCAATGGCCCGGTCGATGATGTCGCGGCTCATGTTCGCGCCCAGCGCCTTGTCCAAGGCGAGGCGCAAGCGCGGATTGGAACCTGGATCGCCGCCACCCTGGCGGGCCGCGACCGTCAGCTCACGGATCCACTTGGTAAAGATCTTGCCCCTCTTGGCATCCTGACGTTCTTTGCGGTGCTTGATGTTCGCCCACTTGGAATGACCTGCCATAACTCGCTCCGGTTTTTCTTTGAAACATTGCCCGCCCCGCTTGCGCGGCAGCCAGCAATCGGAAATGTCGACCCCAATGAAAAGGCGCATCCGAAGATGCGCCTTCAGGTGCCGGCCTTACTCAGCCTTTGGCTGTTCGCGCAAACGGATATGCAACTCGCGCAGCGCCTTGGCATCCACCACGCCCGGAGCCTGGGTCATGACATCGGCCGCGCTCTGGGTTTTCGGGAATGCGATCACTTCGCGGATCGACTGGGCGCCGGTCATCAGCATCACCAGGCGATCCAGGCCGAAGGCCAGGCCACCGTGGGGCGGCGCACCGTACTTCAAAGCGTCCAGCAGGAAGCCGAACTTCTCTTCCTGCTCGGCTTCGCTGATACCCAGCAGACGGAACACTGCCTGTTGCATTTCCTTGCGATGGATACGGATCGAACCGCCGCCCAGCTCGGTGCCGTTGAGGACCATGTCGTAGGCACGGGACAATGCGCCGGCCGGGTTGGCCTCCAACTCTTCAGGCGAGCACTTCGGCGCGGTGAACGGGTGGTGCAAGGCAGAGAAGCTGCCGTCGTCGTTTTCCTCGAACATCGGGAAGTCGACGACCCACATCGGCGCCCACTCGCAAGTCAGCAGTTTCAGGTCGTGACCCAGCTTGATGCGCAGCGCGCCCAGGGCTTCGCTGACAATCTTGGCCTTGTCGGCGCCAAAGAACACGATGTCGCCATCGACCGCGCCCACGCGATCGAGGATCACGTTGAGGTTGGCTTCCGGGATGTTCTTGACGATCGGCGACTGCAGGCCGTCGATACCGGCGGCGCGCTCGTTGACCTTGATGTATGCCAGGCCCTTGGCACCGTAGATGCCGACGAACTTGGTGTAATCGTCGATCTGCTTGCGCGGCATGCTGGCGCCGCCTGGAACACGCAGGGCGGCGATACGGCATTTCGGATCGTTGGCCGGACCACTGAAGACCTTGAATTCGACTTCCTTGAGCTGGTCCGCGACGTCCACCAGTTCCAGCGGGTTGCGCAGGTCAGGCTTGTCGGAACCGTAGCGACGCATGGCCTCTTCGAAGGTCATGTGCGGGAACTCGCCGAACTCAAGACCCAGCACTTCCCGGAACAGGTTGCGGATCATGCCCTCGGTCAGGCCCATGATGTCTTTTTCATCGAGGAAGCTGGTCTCGATGTCGATCTGGGTGAACTCAGGCTGCCGATCGGCACGCAGGTCTTCATCGCGGAAGCACTTGGCGATCTGGTAGTAGCGGTCGAACCCGGCCACCATCAGCAACTGCTTGAACAATTGTGGCGATTGCGGCAAGGCGAAGAAACTGCCGGGGTGGGTACGGCTCGGCACCAGGTAGTCGCGGGCGCCTTCCGGCGTGGCACGGGTCAGGATCGGCGTCTCGACGTCGAGGAAGCCGTTCTCGTCCAGGTAACGACGGATGCTGGTGGTCATGCGCGAACGCAGGCGCAGCTTCTCGGCCATTTCCGGGCGACGCAGGTCGATGAAACGATAGCGCAGGCGGGTTTCCTCGCCTACGTCGGAATATTCGTTGAGTGGGAACGGCGGGGTTTCCGCTTCGTTCAGCACTTCCAGCTCGTAGCCGAGCACTTCGATCATGCCGGACGCCATGTTGGCGTTGCCGGCGCCGGCCGGACGCAGGCGCACCTTGCCGGTGATCTTGACCACGTATTCGCTGCGCACGCGGTCGGCGGTGGCGAAGGTTTCCGCGCGGTCGGGGTCGAACACTACCTGGGCCAGGCCTTCACGATCACGGATATCGAGGAAAATCACCCCGCCATGGTCACGGCGACGATGAACCCATCCGCAAAGAGTAACTTCCTGACCTTCCAGGCTTTCGTTCAGTTGGCCGCAATAATGGCTGCGCATCATGGTAGTGGTTTCACTTCTCGTAATTCGAAATTCGGTTGGAGGCCCTGCCCGTGCAAGAACCCGCGCGTGTTCAACTCAGTCAGCCTTGTCGCCACCGGCCAGGTTCTTCTTGGCACCGGTCTTGAAGTCGGTTTCATACCAGCCGGTGCCGCCGAGGCGGAAACCTGGCATGGACAGCATCTTTTTCAGCTCCGGCGCCTGGCAGGCAGGGCAATCGACCAGCGGTGCCGCGCTGATTTTTTGAATGGCTTCCATCTGATGACCACAGGAAGCACATTGATAGTCGTACATCGGCATGGGGGTTGTCTCGGCAATCAGGTTATTCACGCAAAACCCGGGCTTTGCGGCAAAGAGCGGGATTATATCCATTAAATGCGGCCTGTGCAGCCGTAAGACCGCACAGGCGGTGAGAGGGCTAGGCCTCGCGATGATCGGTGCCCATATCCTTCAGGCTGTGCACCACGCAGACAACACGCACCAGCCCGCTGAAATTGCGCACGCCGCCGTGACGCAACTGCACCTCCCGATCCACATGGGAGAGCAAGGTACTGACGGAGCAACTGTTGAGCTGGGCCATATCGCCGAGAATATCCCAATAGACTTGCTCAAGGCGTAAACAGGTGGCGAACCCGTTAAGCCGGATGGAGCGGGCCAGGGGCCGGGCCAGTTGCATATCGAACCCCCTGACGAACGGGTCGATGCTGACGGGCTTGAGACGCCCGCCTGCACCGCCCCTGGGTGCTTTTCCTTGAATCATACCGTTGACACTCCTTTGCCATACGAGCCTCAGTCAGGCCAAGCGGCCTGTGGCTCTATGGAAGCTCAACTCGAGCCCAAGCTCCAGATGACTTTTTGCCCATCAGCGTAGGAGATGACAACAGTAGCCCGAGGACGAATGACTCCGTCCTACCCCGGACCGCAGGCGATGATGCCAATGGCGGCACCATCACCCGATTGCGGATTACCGCTCGTCCAGCAGCGAACGCAGCATCCAGGCGGTTTTTTCATGAACCTGCATGCGCTGGGTCAGCAGGTCGGCGGTCGGCTCGTCGCTGACCTTGTCCAATAAAGGAAAGATGCCGCGGGCGGTACGTGTCACCGCCTCCTGGCCTTCGACCAGTTGCCGGATCATGTCCTCGGCGCCAGGCACGCCTTCCTCCTCCTTGATGGAAGACAGGCGCGCATACACGGAGTAGGCACCCGGCGCCGGAAAGCCCAGGGCACGGATTCGCTCGGCGATCAGGTCCACCGCCAGCGCCAGCTCGTTGTACTGTTCCTCGAACATCAAGTGCAGGGTGCGGAACATCGGCCCGGTGACGTTCCAATGGAAATTATGGGTCTTGAGGTAAAGCACGTAGGTGTCCGACAACAGGCGCGAAAGCCCGTCGACGATGGACTTGCGATCTTCTTCGCTGATACCGATATCAATTGCCATGTGTTTGATCTCCTGACGGTGATGAATTCGACAGCGGCCATTGCACTCTAGCGGGTGTCGCCATCTGTAGCCTGCGACTAATCGCCAGCCCTCCTGAACCGACAAGCCGGGATGGCGGAGGGTTCCGGCGCAGGGGAAAATTCAAGCTCCTTTGCCGGCCATCTTCAAGCGCCCCGCCGGCGCTTTTCGGCCGACGAACAGCGTGTCACGGGCCCGTAACGAGTTTGAGAAGGCCGGGGCTTTGCTGTTAAATAGGCAGTGTGTCGCTACGCCTATTTTTCCGGGCGTCGCGCATAGGCTGATTCGGGTACGTGTTCCTACGCCTCTCATTGTTCTGGAGCGAACCGTCCCCGACCAGCTCTTCCTTGTGATCTGTCTTAACCGTGAGCCAATCAAAATGTTGAAAATCGTCCACTTGCTAATGGGCGCAGCTGCCCTGCTGCTGTCCTTCATCCCTAGCCTGGGTTCCGAAGCCACACCTTACCTGCAACATCCCGACGCGCTGTACCTGGCCTTTTTCGGCCTGCTCAACCTGACCCTGGCACCCGTCATCCCTTACTGGAACAAAGGTCCACGTCATCAACTGCAAAACCTTGTCAGCGCCCTGCTGGTGCTGGCCGTCGCCCTGCAAACACTGACCCTGCTGGCGCCCATGCCGGAAATCGGCGGCCAACCCGCCATTCTTTCCAGCCTGGCCGCCGCGTTGCTCGCTGTGTTGCTGCACCTGGCCGTCAGCTTCTACAAGAAGTCGTCGCCGGCCGCCGCGCCGCAGAACTACGACATGTCCAACCGTGATACCGGTACCGTGAAGTGGTTCAACACCTCCAAGGGGTTCGGTTTCATCTCCCGCGACTCCGGCGATGACATTTTTGTGCATTTCCGGGCCATTCGTGGCGAAGGCCATCGCGTCCTGGTCGAAGGCCAGCGCGTGGAGTTTTCCGTCATGCACCGTGACAAAGGCCTGCAGGCCGAAGATGTGATCGCCGCGCTGCCGCGCCGCTGATCCAGGCGTAAAAAAACCGCGATGCAGCCAGGCTGCTCGCGGTTTTTTATTGCCTGCCGTTCGGCCCCGGTCAGTAATGCGGTGGCGGCGCTTCTTCTTCAAAGGATTCGAACTGGCCGGCCATTTCCTCCTGACGCTTGAGCAACGCCGCCATCTGCAGCTGCAGACGTTCGACAACTCGCTGCTGCTCCACCAGCACGTCGTTTAATGCCTGGATGGTGTCGTCCTGAAACGCCAGGCGGCTTTCAAGGTCGGTTACACGCTCTTCAAGGTTCATGGTTCAGCCCTCCAGGAACTTGAAATCATCGGTCAGGACCGCTCGCAAGCGTTCACGAATGACGCTGACCTGCTCGGCATCATAAGGCTGTGCCGGATGCTTGCCCCACACCGGCGCAGGCCATGCGGCATCCTCTCGCTTGCGCACGATCACATGCATGTGCAATTGACTGACAACGTTACCCAAGGTTGCAACATTCAATTTGTCCGCATCGAACGAGTCCTTGAGGGTTTCAGCCAGTGCCGTGGTTTCTTTCCACAACTGTTGTTGATCGGCGTCATCCAATTGAAACAATTCACTGATATTTTCCCGGCGCGGCACGAGGATGAACCACGGGTAATTGGAATCATTGGATAACAGCAAACGGCACAGCGGGAAATCGCCGATAGGCAATGTGTCTTGTTGCAGTCGTGGATCTAGGGCAAACACCGCGCGTACTCCTCGCTCATTAATCGATTGCGATCGAGCTGGCAGCCCGCAGGCCCGCCCGAGCACAGGGGGCCAGCATACCTGTGAATGCCGGAACGTTCACTGCGCACCGTCTTTGCGCACCAATAGCGCGCACCGGTACTTTAACGGCGCACCTCGAGCTGAGTAGACACAAGCCCTGTGCGGTTTTCGTACAGCTGGAAGATTTTTTGCACCAAAACAGCACAATGCGTCTACGCTCTGTGCACGAAGCATCCGCGTTTTACCCACTGAAGGGGTGAACCGGTAACGTTTTTGGTTGTCCGGCGCGGTTTACCCGCTTCAAACATGGCAGCTGTCCAGCAGTCAACCCCATTTAAAACAAGGCCTTTGGAGCCCGGTTTCATGAGGTTTCACCGCAACCGCAGCTAAAATGTGAAAAAAATGTAAAAGAAAACCGGATTTGTGCATGCTTGTTGCATTCATCCCAACATCGTCTACAGGGTATCGCCGGAAGCGAAACCTGCAGGCTCGAAAATTAAAGTGGCAAGGCTGCCCTCAGGAGCATCAAGCGTAGCAATCAGGGACTCTTTACACCGATGGCGAACCCAATAGAACAACTCTGAAGTTGTCAGTTCGGACGCCTCGGTTCAGCTGAAATGCGACATGGATCGAGCCATTGGCGACATGGTCGTAAAGAAGCTGAAAGGTTGAATGGGCAAGTGTCGCCAAAGAATGTCGGCGTGATATAAGTTTGCGCCGACACAAAAAGAAAGAGCCGCCCAGATAAAAAAACAGGTGGGACGGCAGTACTCTTAAAACCAAAGGAGCAAATCACGATGCGCGTGATGAAGTGGAGCATGATCGCACTGGCCGTTGCTGCAGCAGCCAGTACTCAAATGGCTACGGCCGCACCTTTCGTAAGTGACCAGTCTGAAGCCAAAGGCTTTGTTGAAGACGCCAAGTTCGATTTGCTGCTGCGTAACTATTACTTCAACCGTGACCGCAAAGACGGTAGCACCGACCAGAAAGACTGGACTCAGGGTATCTGGGGCAATCTCAGCTCCGGCTACACCCAAGGTACCGTAGGCGTCGGTGTTGATGCATTCGGTTACCTGGCTGTCAAACTGGACGGTGGCGACGGTACCGGCGGCACTGGCAACATGAGCCGCGACGTCCCTGGCGACGGTGATGTCAACGACAGCCAAGGCAAAGCCGGCGCAGCCATCAAGTTCCGCGTCTCCAAGACCGAGCTGAAAATCGGTGACCAGCAGCCAAGCACTGCTCCAGTGTTCGCCGTCGGTGGTTCCCGCGTCCTGCCTCAAACTGCCAGCGGTTTCCAACTGCAAAGCAGCGAGATCAAAGACCTTGACCTTGAAGCAGGTCACTTCTACTCGTCCACCAGCCAGGACAAAAACGCTCGTGACGGCGGCCTGTGGGCAACCTATGCCGGAGTGGAAGCCAACTCCATCGACTACGCTGGCGGCAAATACGCTATCAGCGAAAACCTGAGTGCATCGTTGTACGGCGCCCAGCTGGAAGATATCTGGAACCAGTACTACGCCAACCTGAACTACACCATCCCAATGGGCGGTGATCAGTCGCTGAACCTGGACGGTAACATCTACCGTACCACCGACACCGGCAGCGCCAAAGCTGGTGACATCAGCAACACGGCGTTCTCCCTGGCAGCTGCTTTCTCGTTCCTGAAAGCTCACACCGTCACCGTTGCCTTCCAGAAAATCAACGGTGATACACCGTTCGACTACATCGGTGTAGGTGGCCATTTCGGTTCCACCAACCGCGGCGGCGACTCGATCTTCCTTGCCAACTCCATCCAATACTCCGACTTCAACGCGCCTAACGAGAAATCTGCCCAGATCCGTTACGACATCAAGATGGCTGAGTACGGTATTCCTGGTCTGAGCTTCATGACCCGTTACGTCAAAGGTTGGGACATCGACGGTACCAAAGTGGACGCCAGCAGCCCATACGCCGCTTTGGGTTATGGTGAAGATGGCAAACATAACGAAACCAACTTCGAAGCCAAGTACGTTGTTCAGTCTGGCCCGGCCAAAGATCTTTCCTTCCGCGTTCGTCAAGCCTGGCACCACGCCAACACCGACGAAACTGAAGGCGACATCAAAGAGTTCCGCCTGATCGTCGACTACCCGATTTCGGTTCTGTAATTGCCGAAAGTCAGTTTGCGGTAATCAAAAAAAGGCCCATCTTCGGATGGGCCTTTTTTATTGCGCTGAAGCTTGACCGGCAAATCAAATCGGTCAGACCGATGCAGATTCCTGAACCACCCGGATCACACGCTGCGGAAACGGAATATCGATACCGGCATCTTTCAAGCGGTCGCGCGCCTGTTCATTGAGCATGAACATCACGTTCCAGTAGTCCGCCGTCTTCACCCAGATGCGCAGCGAAACAGTGATCGAGCTGTCGCCCAAGGTAGAAATCACCGCCTCAGGTGCAGGATCGGTCAACACCCGTTCATCCTTGGCCAATTCCAGTAACACTTCCCGGGCCTTTTGCAGGTCAGCCTGGTAATCCACGCCCACGTCGAACACCACTTTGCGGGTCGGCTGGCGATTGGTGTTGGTAATGATGCCGTTCGACAGATTGCCGTTGGGCACGATGACCGTCTTGTTGTCACCGGTACGCAGGACCGTGTGGAAGATCTGGATGCTGTCGACCGTTCCGGCTACGCCTTGGGCCTCGATCCAGTCTCCGATGCGAAACGGACGAAAGAGCAGGATCAGCACGCCGCCGGCGAAGTTCGCCAGGCTGCCTTGCAAGGCCAGGCCAATCGCCAGGCCTGCCGCACCGATGGCCGCGACGAAGGACGTGGTTTCCACACCAATCATCGAGGCGACGCTGACGATCAGCAGGATCTTCAGAATGATGTTTGCCAGGGTACTGATAAACCCTTGCAGCGCGAGGTCGGCGTTACGCAGGGCCAGCAGCGCCCCGAGCTTCTGGGTGACCTTGTTGATCAGCCACCAGCCGATTGCCAGGGTGACAATTGCCAGCAACACGCGGCTGCCGTACTCCATGATCATCGGTATCCAGGCCTGGGAGGCCTTGACCAGGTGGTCTACTTCAGCGTTCAAGTCCATCTAATTCTCCTTTGTTCCTGTTGTGCGCGGCATTTGTGGCGAGGGGGCTTGCTTCCGTTTGGGGGCGCAGCACCCACCAAAGGGGCCGCTACGCAGCCCAGCGGGAGCAAGCTCCCTCGCCACAGTGTTTCCCTATAACCGAGGGGTCAGTCGCGGAAGTTGTTGAACTGCAGCGGCATGCCGAATTCCTTGCCCCGCAGCGCGGCGATGGCTTCTTGCAGGTCGTCACGCTTCTTGCCGGTGACGCGCACCTGCTCGCCCTGGATGGCGGCCTGGACCTTGAGCTTGGCGTCCTTGATATGAGCGACGATTTTCTTGGCCAGTTCCTTGTCGATGCCTTCCTTGAGCACGGCTTCCTGCTTCATCAGCTTGCCGGAGGCATAGGCGTCCTTGACTTCAAGGCATTGCACGTCGATCTTGCGCTTGACCAGCGCCAGCTTGAGGATCTCGATCATCGCCTCGAGCTGGAAATCGGCCTCGGCGGTCAGGTTGACGGTCAGGTCCTTTTCCTTGAACTCGAAACTGCCCTTGCCCTTGAGGTCATACCGACGGTCGAGTTCCTTGACGGCGTTTTCAACGGCGTTGGTGACTTCGTGCTTGTCCAGTTCGGATACCACGTCGAATGACGGCATGTAGTGTTCTCCAAATAAAAAGGCGCGCTCATGACAAAGGCGCGCACTTGGCTTGTGGTTGAAATCGGGCTCATTATAACGGGTCTTTTCCCGTCGTTACCGCGAGCGCCTCAGATGCCTGCGCCAAACCGAGTAAAAAACTGATGTCCACCACCTGGCACGTCCTGGGCGCCGGCAGCCTCGGCACCTTGTGGGCGACGCGCCTGGCCCGGGCCGGCCTGCCGGTGAGGCTGGTGTTGCGCAATGAACAGCGGCTGCAGGCTTACCGGGAGGCCGGAGGGCTGACACTGGTGGAACAAGGCCAGGCGCAGTGTTACCCGGTGCCAGGCGAAACCGCGCAGGGCCTCGAACCGATAAAACGCTTGCTGCTGGCCTGCAAGGCCTATGACGCGGAGGCGGCTGTGGCTTCGGTCGCCCATCGCCTGGATGGCGAGAGCGAACTGATCCTGCTGCAGAACGGCCTCGGCAGCCAGGACGCCGTGGCGAACCGCGTCCCCCAGGCCCGCTGTATCAGCGCCTCCAGCACCGAAGGCGCGTTTCGCGACGGTGACTGGCGCGTGGTGTTCGCCGGCCACGGCTACACCTGGCTGGGCGACCCCGCCCAGCCGGTGGCGCCGGTCTGGCTGGATGACCTGGGCATGGCCGGCATTCCCCACGAATGGAGCGCCGACATCCTCACCCGCCTGTGGCGCAAACTGGCGCTCAACTGTGCAATCAACCCATTGACGGTACTGCATCAGTGCAAAAACGGCGGCTTGCAGGAACACCGCTGCGAAGTGGCGACCTTGTGCGCGGAGCTCGCCGATCTGCTCGAACGCTGCGGCCAGCCGACGGCGGCCGAGGACTTACAATCGGAGGTGGAACGGGTGATCCAGGCCACAGCCGCCAACTATTCCTCCATGTACCAGGACGTTGCCAACCGGCGACGTACCGAAATCAGCTATCTGCTCGGCCATGCCTGCGCCGTCGCGCGGCGCCATGACGTGGCGGTGCCGCATCTTGAACAGATGCGCCAGCGCCTGATTGCCCACTTGGACAACCTCGGATTGCCCAGCGACTGAGCAGCGGCTACGCTGGCCCTCGTGTTCCCTTTCAGCGACGAGTCAGATGCCATTGCGCCAGCGCCTTGAAAATCTCCCGGTCGGCCAGAAACTGCTGGCGGCCCTGTTGGTACTGTTGACCACGGTTCTGCTGGTGGCCAACCTGACCTTCATCAGCGCGGCCTATTACATTTCCCAGGAAAGCATGGCGCCCCAGGCCTTGCAGACCATCGGTCGACTGGTAGCCAACCCGAGCCTGATCTCCGACGCATTGCAATCGCCGCAAAGCGCCAAGCGTCTGCTCGATGAACTCAACAGCTATGCGCCGCTGCGGGCAGCGGCACTGTATGACGGTGACGGCGTACGCCTGGCCCAGTTGCAACAGGGCGAGAAGCTCAAGTTGCCGGAGCATTTCCGTAACATGCAGGCCTGGCAGGCCGGGGAGTTTCGCAGCAACCAGGTCATTACCCTGCCCCGCCCCGGCAGGGCGCCCGGCCATCTCCTGCTGGTGGCCAGCAGCGAACTGCCCACTGCGTTCTACACCGGCACCCTGACCGCCAGCCTGGGCATCCTGATTTTCAGCGTGCTGTTGTGGCTGGTCATTGCCCAGCAGATCAAGCGGCTGATCACCCAGCCGATCCATCAACTCGAAGAGTTGTCGCGCCAGGTCACCCGCGAAGAAAACTATTCCCTGCGCGCCGCCCGGGGCAACCACGACGAAATCGGCAGCCTGGCCGAAGCGTTCAACACCATGCTCTCGCGGATCGAAGCCCGGGAACAGCAGCTCAAGCGCGCGCGGGACGATTCCCAGGCCGCCTACGACCAGGCCCAGGGCCTGGCGGAAGAAACCCGTCACACCAACCGCAAGCTGGAGCTGGAAGTCCAGGTCCGCAGCAAGATCGAGAAAAAACTCACCGGCTTCCAGAACTACCTCAACAGCATCATCGACTCCATGCCATCGGCGCTGATCGCCCTCGACGAGCAGCTCTATGTCACGCAATGGAACCAGGAGGCCAGCGCCCTTTCCGGCACCCGGCTGGACGAGGCGCTGAACCAGCCGATCTTCCTCGCCTTCGAGCCGCTCAAGCCGTACCTGCCGCAGCTCAAGCAGACGGTGGAACAACACACAGTGGCCAAGATCGAGCGCGTCACCTGGACCAAGGACGATGAAGCCCGGCATTACGCCCTGACTTTTTATCCTTTGATGGGCGGTGCCGGGCGCGGCGTGGTGATCCGCATCGATGACATCACCCAGCGCCTGTCGCTGGAGGAAATGATGGTGCAATCGGAAAAAATGCTCTCGGTAGGCGGCCTCGCGGCGGGCATGGCCCATGAGATCAACAATCCGCTGGGGGCGATCCTGCACAACGTGCAGAATATTCGCCGACGCCTGTCTGCGGAATTGCCGAAGAACCTTGAGCAGGCCGAGCAGTTGGGGATCGATTTACCGGTGGTCAACCGTTATCTGGAAAGCCGGGAGATCCCGCAGTTGCTCGATGGCATCCAGCAGGCCGGCGCCCGGGCAGCGAAAATCGTCACCCACATGCTCAGCTTCAGCCGCCGCAGCACAAGGCAGATGGCGCCTTGCGACCTGCCTGCACTGATCGACCAGGCCGTGGAAATTGCCGGTAACGACTTCGACCTGGCGATCGGTTTCGACTTCAAGGGCCAGGCGATCATCCGCCAGTTCGACCCGAACCTCGGCCCGGTGCCAGGCACCGCCAACGAACTGGAGCAGGTATTGCTCAACCTGCTGAAAAACGCCGCCCAGGCCATCCATCAACGCCAGGACGACAGCGAGCCCGGCCGTATCATCCTGCGTACACGGCTGAATCCGCCGTGGGCGGAAATCCAGGTCGAGGACAACGGCATCGGCATGAGCGAGAACGTGCGCAAGCGTACCTTCGAGCCTTTCTTCACCACCAAGGAGATCGGCCAGGGCACCGGGCTCGGATTGTCGGTGTCGTATTTCATCATCACCAACAACCACAAGGGCCAGATGGAAGTGCAATCAGCGCCGGGCCAAGGCACTTGCTTCACCCTACGCCTGCCGCTGGCGGGCACTTCGATGGTGGCGCAAGAACACAAGCAAGTGGAGCGCTGAACATGGGTTTTCGTCTGTCGAAGATTTACACCCGCACCGGGGACAAAGGTGAAACCGGACTGGGGGATGGTCGCCGGGTGGCGAAGGATCATCCGCGAATCGAGGCCATCGGCGAAGTGGATACGCTGAACAGCCAACTGGGCTTGTTGCTGGCCGGGCTTGCCGTCGAAACGCAACGGTACCCGGCGTTGAAGGAAGTAACCGAGGTGCTGACGCCTTGTCAGCATCGGCTGTTCGACCTGGGCGGCGAGCTGGCGATGCCGACCTATCAGGCCCTGAACGATGCAGAAGTGGCGCGCCTGGAAGCGGCCATCGATGTGTGGAATGAAGAGTTGGGGCCGCTCGAGAATTTCATCCTGCCCGGCGGCTCGACCCTGATCGCCCAGGCCCATGTGTGCCGCAGCCTGGCCCGCAGCGCCGAGCGCCGTTGCCAGCAACTGAACGCGGTGGAACCACTGGCCGGGCCGGGGCTGGCGTATATCAATCGGTTGTCGGACCTGCTGTTCGTGGCGGCGCGGGTCATCGCCCGGCGCCAGGGTGTGGCGGAAGTGCTTTGGGAGGCGGCGGCAAAGCCGGGGAGTTGAAGCATAGGCGTCTATCAGGGCCTCTTCGCGAGCAGGCTCGCTCCCACACTGGATTTTCGGCGCTCAAGCCTCCCGTGGGAGCGAGCCTGCTCGCGAAGAGGCCAGCAGCCACACCGCAGCATCAGGCGTCAGGCCAGAACGCCCGAATCCCCGCCACCCCTTGCGCCCCGGCCTCCCAGGCTTTCTGCCGCTGATCGGGGCCTACCCCGCCCAACAGATACACCGGCCTGTCGAACCCCTCGATCAGTCGCGCAGCCTCTTCCCACCCCAATGGCTGCGCATCGGGGTGGGTCTGGGTCGGTTGCACGGGTGACAACGTCACGAAATCCACGCCCATCTGCTGAGCCAGGGAGAGTTCCTCGGCGTTGTGGCACGAGGCCGCCAGCCAGCGATCGGTGCCGAACGGCCGACCCGCCGCCGCATGCTTGCGCAGTTGCGCGGCGGTGATATGCCAGCCGGCAGACGGAAAATCACCCAGCCATTCGAACGGGCCCTTGAGCATCAATTGCGCCTTGCCGGCACACAGCCCCACCGCGTCCACTGCCAGGTCACGGTATTGCGGGTCGTAACCGCTGGGCGCGCGCAGTTGCAGCAGCTTGATCCCGCCAACAACAGCCTTTTGAATGCCACGCAGCAAGGCGGGCGTTTCAAGGCCTTCAGGGGTGATCAGGTACTCGCCCGGCAAACGGGCCGCCGCGACGATCGGCTGATTGGCCGCTGGAAACTCGTAGTTCGTCAATTCACGGGCCGTCACCCAGGCAAGCGGCTGGCCTTCGGCGCCATGGGGCTCGCCGCTGAACGCCGAGACTTCCCAGACATCCAGCAACACCTGCTTGTCCGGATAATCGTGGCGCACCTTGATCAGTGGCCGGGCAGCGCTGACGACAATGCCCAACTCTTCGAGAAGCTCGCGGGCCAGGGCCGCTTCGACCGACTCATTGGCCTCGACCTTGCCCCCCGGGAATTCCCACAAACCGCCCTGGTGCTGGGAATCGGCCCGGCGAGCAATCAGGATCTTGCCGGCGGCGTCTCGAATGACTGCCGCCGCTACATGTACGCGTTTCACCGGGCGATTTCCTCCAGGCCAGCCTGTTGCCATGCTTTGAAGGCCGGCCATTGATAAAGGGTTTCAACATAGGCCGCGTCGACTTCCGGCAGTTCCACCTGGTAGGTGCGCAAGCGCACGGCAATCGGCGCAAAAAATACGTCAGCCAGGCTCAGGGTACCAAACAGGTAGGGACCGGCTTCGGTAGCCGCCGCGCGGCACTCTGCCCACAACGCCAACATCCGCTGGATTTCCGCCTGCACATCCGCCGGAATCGGTGACAACGGCGCATCGCGGCCCAGGTCGAACGGCATGTGGGTGCGGATGGCAAAGAAACCACTGTGCATCTGCGCACAGGCCGAACGAGCCTGGGCCCGTGCCGCTACATCCTTGGGCCAGAGACCGGCCTCGGGAAACTGCTCGGCCAGGTACTCGGCAATGGCCAGGGAGTCGGCGATCACGCCGAACTCGGTCTTGAGCAGCGGGACCTTGGCCGTGGCCGAATACTTCAGCAGTTTTTCGCGGGTATCGGGCTGGCCGAGCCTGACCAGTTCTTCGGTGTAGTTCGCGCCGGTCAACGACAGGGCCAGCGCGCCCCGCAGGGACCAGGAAGAAGCTCGTTTATCGCCGATGATCAGGTGCAGGCTCATTTGGATTCCTTTCTTGTGGTTCTGGGGGTGTTTGTACTGCCGTCTTCGCGAGCAGGCTCGCTCCCACAGTGAATCTGTGGCGTTCACAGAATCCCTGTGGGAGCGAGCCTGCTCGCGAATGGAACGACTCGGTTTTAAGTCCGATACTCAGCGTTGATCTTGACGTACTCGTGGGACAGATCGGTGGTCCAGATCGTTTCGCTGCAATCGCCACGCCCCAGCTCGATGCGGATGGTGATTTCCTCCTGCTGCATCACCGCCGCGCCCTGCGCCTCGGTGTAGGTCGTCGCCCGGGCGCCCTGGCTGGCGATGCAGACCTCACCGAGGAAGACATCGATCTTGCTCACGTCCAGCTCAGGCACGCCGGCACGGCCGACAGCGGCGAGAATACGACCCCAGTTCGGGTCGGAAGCAAACAGTGCGGTCTTGATCAGCGGCGAATGCGCCACGGTATAACCGACGTCCAGGCATTCCTGGTGATTACTACCACCGTTGACCTGTACCGTAACGAACTTGGTCGCGCCTTCGCCGTCGCGGACGATGGCCTGGGCCACTTCCATGCACACCTCGAATACCGCCTGTTTCAGCGCCGCGAACAGCGGACCGCTGGCTTCGGTGATCTCCGGCAGGTTGGCCTTGCCGGTGGCGATCAGCATGCAGCAGTCGTTGGTCGAGGTGTCGCCGTCGATGGTGATGCGATTGAAGGACTTGTTGGCGCCGTCGAGCATCAGGTCCTGCAGCACCTGGCGGGAGACCTTGGCGTCGGTGGCGATGTAGCCGAGCATGGTCGCCATGTTCGGGCGGATCATGCCGGCGCCTTTGCTGATGCCGGTCACGGTCACGGTCACACCGTCGTGCTGGAACTGGCGGCTCGCGCCCTTGGGCAGGGTGTCGGTGGTCATGATGCCGGTGGCGGCCGCGGCCCAGTTGTTTTCCGAGAGGTCATCAAGGGCGGCTTGCAGCGCGCCTTCGATTTTTTCGACCGGCAGCGGTTCGCCGATCACACCCGTGGAGTACGGCAGCACCTGGCTGGCGTCGACACCGGTCAGTTCAGCCAGCCTGGCGCAGGTGCGCTCAGCGGCGGCCAGGCCAGGCGCGCCGGTGCCGGCGTTGGCGTTACCGGTGTTGGTCAGCAGGTAACGCACCGGCCCTTGCACGCGTTGCTTGGCCAGGATCACCGGCGCGGCGCAAAACGCATTGAGCGTAAACACGCCGGCCACCGTCGAGCCCTCGGCGCAACGCATGACCACCACATCCTTGCGCCCGGGACGCTTGATGCCCGCCGAGGCGATACCAAGTTCAAAACCGGCAACCGGGTGCAACGTTGGCAACGGACCAAGACCAACAGCCATGAATGCGCTCCTAAATGAGATGTCTATCGACGCCGTCCTCATCGAGACGGCGATTAAAAATGGCAAAACGCCGCGACGGATAGAATCCGGTCGCGGCGCGGGTGCTTCAGCGTTGAAACGGGGGGTTATTGGATCTGCCCGTGGCAATGCTTGTATTTCTTGCCCGAGCCGCAATAGCACAGCTCGTTTCGGCCCAGTTTCTGCTCGTTGCGTACCGGTGCGGTGGCCAGGGCCACGTCCACATCGACGCCCTCTTCCATCGCCTGGACCACTTCCAGGCCCGGAGCTTCGGCGTGCTCGAACTGCATGCGCGCGGCCAGGGCTTCGGCCTCCTGGCGCAGGCGGGCTTCTTCTTCGACCGGATCTTCGCGGCGAACCTGAACGTGGGACAGGACCCGGATCGAGTCGCGCTTGATCGAATCCAGCAGCTCGGAGAACAGCGTGTAAGACTCGCGCTTGTATTCCTGCTTCGGATTCTTCTGCGCGTAGCCACGCAAGTGGATACCGTGGCGCAGGTGATCCATGGTCGACAGATGGTCTTTCCACAGGTCGTCCAGCACCCGCAGCACGATCTGCTTCTCGAATGAGCGCAGCGCTTCGGCGCCGGCCTGGTCTTCTTTCTCGTTGTACGCGGCGATCAGTTCGGTCAGAAGTTTCTCGCGCAGCGTTTCTTCGTAGAGGTGATCGTCCTCGTCGAGCCACTGCTGGATCGGCAACGACACGCCGAAATCACTGCGCAGGGAGGCTTCCAGACCAGCAACGTCCCACTGCTCCGGCAGCGACTGCGGCGGAATGTGTGCGCTGACAGTGGCGTCGAGCACTTCGCGGCGGAAATCGGCGATGGTTTCGCCAATGTCGTCGGCGGCCAACAGGCTGTTGCGCATGTGATAGATCACTTTGCGCTGCTCGTTGTTGACGTCGTCGAACTCCAGCAACTGCTTGCGGATGTCGAAGTTGCGGCCCTCGACCTTGCGCTGAGCCTTCTCGATGGCGTTGGTCACCATGCGGTGCTCGATCGCCTCGCCCGGCTGCATGCCCAGGGCCTTCATGAAGTTCTTCACCCGGTCAGAGGCGAAGATGCGCATCAGGCTGTCTTCCAGGGACAGGTAGAAGCGGCTGGAGCCGGCGTCGCCCTGGCGACCGGCACGGCCACGCAGCTGGTTGTCGATACGGCGCGATTCGTGACGCTCGGACGCGATCACCTGCAAGCCACCGGATTCGAGCACCTGCTGGTGACGCTTCTGCCAGTCGGCCTTGATTTGCGCGATCTGCTCGGGGGTCGGGTTTTCCAGCGAAGCCACTTCGACTTCCCAGTTGCCGCCCAGCAGGATGTCGGTACCACGGCCGGCCATGTTGGTGGCGATGGTCAACGCACCCGGGCGACCGGCCTGGGCGATAATCTCGGCTTCCTTCTCGTGGAACTTGGCATTGAGGACCTTGTGCTCGATACCTTCCTTGGCGAGCAAGGCGGACATGTGCTCGGAGGTCTCGATGGTCGCGGTACCCACCAGGATCGGACGGCCCTGGGCCATGCCTTCCTTGATGTCGTTGATGATCGCCGCGTATTTCTCTTCGGCGGTCAGGAACACCAGGTCGTTGTAGTCCTTGCGCGCCAGCGGCTTGTTCGGCGGAATCACCACCACTTGCAGGCCGTAGATCTGGTGGAATTCGAACGCTTCGGTGTCGGCGGTACCGGTCATGCCGGACAGTTTGTTGTACAGGCGGAAGTAATTCTGGAACGTGGTCGAGGCCAGGGTCTGGCTCTCGGCCTGGATGTTCAGGCCTTCCTTCGCTTCGATGGCCTGGTGCAGGCCTTCGGACAGGCGACGGCCCGGCATGGTGCGGCCGGTGTGTTCGTCGACCAGTACGACCTGGCCGTCCTGGACGATGTATTCGACGTTGCGATGGAACAGCTTGTGGGCACGCAGGCCGGCGTAGACGTGGGTCAGCAGGCCCAGGTTATGGGCCGAGTAGAGGCTTTCGCCTTCAGCCAGCAGGCCGACGCGGGTCAACATCTCTTCGATGAACTGGTGGCCGGATTCGTTGAGCTCGACCTGGCGGGTCTTCTCGTCGACGGTGTAGTGGCCGGGCTGGGTCACTTCGCCTTCGACTTCCTCGACGTGCAGCTGGAGCTGCGGGATCAGCTTGTTGATCTCGATGTACAGCTTGGAGCTGTCTTCGGCCTGGCCGGAAATGATCAGCGGCGTACGGGCTTCGTCGATGAGGATGGAGTCGACTTCGTCGATCACGGCAAAGTTGAGTTCGCGCTGGAATTTTTCTTCCATGCTGAACGCCATGTTGTCGCGCAGGTAGTCGAAACCGAATTCGTTGTTGGTGCCGTAGGTGATGTCCGAGGCGTAGGCGGCGCGCTTCTCTTCCGGCGGCTGGAACGGCGTGACCACGCCGACCGTCAGGCCGAGGAATTCATAGAGCGGGCGCATCCAGTTGGCGTCGCGGCGGGCCAGGTAGTCGTTGACCGTCACCACGTGCACGCCCTTGCCGGACAGTGCGTTGAGATATACCGCCAGGGTCGCCACCAGGGTCTTGCCTTCACCTGTGCGCATTTCGGCGATCTTGCCTTCATGCAAGGTCATGCCGCCGATCAACTGGACGTCGAAGTGGCGCATGCCCATGACCCGCTTGCCGGCTTCACGGCAGACCGCGAAAGCTTCGGGCAGGATCTGGTCAAGGGTCTCGCCCTTGGCGATGCGGTCCTTGAATTCGGCGGTCTTGGCGCGTAACTGATCGTCCGAAAGGGCCACCATTTGCTCTTCGAAGGCATTGACGATCTGTACCGTCTTGAGCATGCGTTTGACTTCACGCTCGTTCTTGCTTCCAAAAAGTTTCTTTAACAAAGGCGCAAACATATCGGCAGGATCTTCCACACTAAAGGGATGGAGGGCGGCCCCATGAGTCGCCCGTGCAGCCCTCATGGCCGCATGCGAACGAGCATTCTACCCGGAAACGATGGAGAGGAAAGTGGCGTTATTCCACGATGCTGGCACAGCGCTGTGACGGGGCCTCCCTAAAATAAGGGCTTTTGCGCGAACTTCAACCCACAAAACGCAGAAGTTACTCATTGATTATGCGAGTAAAAGCCTCCGGGCGGCAGGGCTCGGGCGTATCCGGCGCTTTCTGCTACCATGGCGCCTTTGTCACTTGCGGTAATCAACCATGGCCTTTCGCCCTCTTCCAGCCAAGGCGCCCGCCGTTCTGCTGCGCGAAGCCAAGCCGCTGAAAGCCATCTTCGGCCACGCCAGACGCCTGGGGCACTTGCAACGCCTGCTCGACAGCCAGCTACAGCCCGCTGCGCGCGAGCATTGTCACGTGGCGTCCTGGCGGGAAGGCAGTTTGTTGCTGATCGTCACCGATGGTCACTGGGCCACGCGCCTGCGCTACCAGCAAAAGCGCCTGTTGCGCCAATTGCAGGCATTCGAGGAGTTCGCCAACCTGACGAGAATCCTGTTCAAGGTCCAGCCGCCCACGGTGCAAGTCGGCGCCAAGGGTCATACGCTGGATCTGTCTACCGACGCTGCCGCCACCATCCAGGCCACGGCCGATGGCATCAGCGACCCCAACCTGCGGGCAGCGCTGGAGCGATTGGCGGCGCATGCGCGGCCCAAGGATTGAGATTTTTTTCGGCTGTTGAATAGCCTTCGCGAGCAGGCTCGCTCCCACAATGGATCTGCATGAGGCACAAGATTGCGCGCGCAGGAGATCTCCTGTGGGAGCGAGCCTGCTCGCGAAGGCGGCGACTCGGTCTTCGATCTAACGCCGCTTGCTGCCCCCCAGCAACGATCCCATCAACCCACGCACCAACTGCCGGCCCAACTGATTGGCCGCCTGGCGCATCGCCGATTTCAGCGCCTGGCCGGCCGCGGTGCCGAGGAATTCCCCGGCCTTTTCGGTGAAGCTCGGCTCCTCGGCGGCCGGTTTGCCTGGCACGGCTTCGGCCTGCGGCTCCAGCCCCTTGCGCCCCATCAGCACTTCATAGGCCGACTCGCGGTCGATGGGTTTGTCATAACGGCCCTGCAACGGTGAGCTGGCGATCAGCCCGGCACGCTCAGCCGCGGTCAACGGCCCGATACGCGACTGCGGCGGCGCCACCAGCACACGCTGGACCATTTCCGGCGTGCCTTTTTCCTGCAAGGTGCCCACCAGCGCTTCACCGATGCCCAGCTCGGTCAGCACCGCCAGGGCATCGAATTGCGGATTCGGTCGAAAACCGTCAGCCACCGCCCGCAGGGATTTCTGTTCCTTGGCGGTGAACGCCCGTAGGCCATGCTGGATGCGCAACCCCAGCTGCGCGAGCACGTCGTCCGGCAGATCGCCCGGCGACTGGGTGACAAAATACACCCCGACGCCCTTGGAGCGGATCAGCCGCACCACTTGTTCCAGGCGCTCTTGCAATGCCTTGGGCGTGCCGGCGAACAACAAATGTGCCTCATCGAAAAACAACGCCAGCAAGGGTTTGTCCGCATCGCCGCGCTCGGGCAGTTGCTCGAACAGCTCGGCCAGCAGCCACAGCAGGAATGTGGCGTAGACTTTCGGCGCTTCATGGACCAGACGACTGGCGTCCAGCAGATGAATGCGGCCACGGCCGTCACTGGCCGGTTGCAGGATGTCTTCAAGCTGCAACGCCGGTTCGCCGAACAAGGCATCCGCGCCCTGCTGTTCCAGGGTGGACAGTCGGCGCATCAAGGCCTGGCTGGAACCGGTGGTCATCAGGGCCGCGTCGTCCCCGAGCAATTCAGGGTTGTCCTTGAGGTGATTGAGCAGCGCTTTCAGGTCCTTGAGGTCGAGCAGCAACAGGCCCTCGCGGTCGGCGACCTTGAAGGCCGCGTATAATGCTGCTTGCTGGCTGTCCGTCAGTTCCAGCAGGCTGCCGAGCAACAACGGGCCCATTTCACTCAACGTGGTGCGCAGCGGATGACCGGACTGACCGTGGATATCCCACAAGGTCACCGGATAGGCCTGTGGCTCATGGCCGAGCCAGGGCATGCCGGCGATGCGCTCGGCGATCTTGCCTTGAGGATTGCCGGCGGCGCCGAGGCCGCACAGGTCACCCTTGATGTCCGCCGCGAACACCGCCACGCCGGCATCGCTGAACATCTCGGCCAGGCGCTGCAAGGTGACGGTCTTGCCGGTGCCGGTGGCGCCCGCCACCAGCCCATGACGATTGGCCAGGCGCATGGCCTGGGCGACAGGTTGGCCGGCCAGGTCGGCCCCGATAACGAGTTGCGATGAATCAGGCATTTGGTCACCTGTGGGTTTGCGGTATGAGGCCATTTTGCGCGCATATATAAAAGCATGCCCAGTGCAATAAGGCCCGAGCGGCAGAATAATAGCCTGCAACCGGCACTGGCCCCTTCGCGAGCAGGCTCGCTCCCACACTTTAGGCCTATGTTGAGCATAGAACCCTGTGGGAGCGAGCCTGCTCGCGAAGAGTGCCCGACAACGCATTCCTTTACTGCACCCAACCCCAACCGAACATCTATTCTTACCCAAGGTCAACAAGGGGAGAACACAGACCGGAGGGATGTTCATCGTGCATATAGCGGACATAACCATGTTCTACGCCCCCGCCAGCGGAGGTGTACGCACTTATCTGGATGCCAAGCACCGGCGCCTGGGCAATCGGCCGGGTATTCGCCATAGCCTTCTGATCCCCGGCGCGCATTTGAGCGAGCAGGATGGGATCTACAAGGTCCCGGCCCCTCCGCTGCCCTTTGGCAAGGGCTACCGCTTCCCGCTGCGCCTGGCCCCTTGGCGTAATGTCCTGCGCGACTTGCAGCCCGACCTGATCGAGGTCGGCGACCCTTACCTCACCGCCTGGGCCGCCCTGGATGCCCGGCGACAGCTGGACGTGCCCGTGATCGGCTTTTATCACTCCGACCTGCCGTTGCTGGTAAGCAACCGCATGGGCAACTGGTTCACGCCCAATATCGAAGCCTATGTCAGCAAACTGTACGGCAACTTCGACCGGGTGCTCGCGCCGAGCCAGGTCATGGCCGACAAACTCACCGGGCTTGGGGTCAAAAATGTCTACGTGCAGCCGTTGGGGGTAGACCTGCAGACCTTCAATCCCGCCGCTCGCGACCCGGAACTGCGGGCCGAACTGGGCATCGCCGAGGATGCGCGCCTGCTGATTTTCGCCGGTCGCGGTTCCAAGGAAAAAAACCTGCCGGTGCTGCTCAAATGCATGAAACGCCTGGGCGAACGCTATCACCTGCTGCTGGTGGGCTCTTCGATGCCTGCCGTGGTGCCGGACAACGTCACGGTGATCGACGAATTCTGCCCGGCTCCGCAAGTCGCCCGGCTGATGGCCAGCGCCGACGCCCTGCTGCACGCAGGCGACCAGGAAACCTTCGGCCTGGTAATCCTCGAAGCGATGGCCAGCGGCATCCCGGTGGTAGCGGTCGCGGCAGGCGCCTTCAATGAAATCGTCCACGAGGACTGTGGCCTGTTGTGCGCGCCTGACAATCCACAGGCGATGGCCAATGCCGTTCGGCAACTGTTCGCCGAAGGCTGCCAGCAACGCGGCGCAAAAGCACGCAGGCATGTAGAACGTCATTACGCCTGGGATTCGGTGGTCAACAGTCTGTTGGGCCACTATTACAGCGTGCTCGGCGCAGAAATGCCCCTGCTGGCCAATGGTTGAGTCGAGGCCCATGTCGATGACCGCTCAATCCAGCCTGCTGCTGGTGCTGCACGATGTCGCACCGCAAACCTGGCCCGACTACCAGCCCTTCGTCGAAGCCGTCGACGCCCTCGGCCAGGTGCCGATGACCTGGCTGGTGGTGCCGGACTTCCATCACGCCAACGCGCTCGACGAACATCCCGGCTTCCGGCGCTTGCTCGACAGCCGGGTCGAGCGCGGCGATGAACTGGTGCTGCACGGCTATTACCACTGCGATGACGGTCCGCCGGCGCTCCATCCCAAGGACTGGTTCATGCGCCGGGTCTACACCCATGAAGGGGAGTTCTACGGTCTGTCCGAGGAAGCGGCCCTCGCCCGCCTTCGCGCCGGCATCGAAATCTTTCAGCGCTACCAGTGGCCGCTGGAAGGCTTCGTCGCGCCGGCCTGGCTGATGAGCGAAGGCACACGCCAGGCCTTGCGCCAGTTGCCGTTGAGTTATACCAGCGACACCCAGCACCTTTATCGCTTGCCGGAGTTCACCCCGATCGACGCCCCGGGGCTGGTCTGGAGCGCTCGCAGTGCCTGGCGCCGAGGCCTGTCGAAAGTCATCAGCGACCGGCGTGAACAGCGCTGGCGTCAGGCACCGGTCATTCGCCTGGGCCTGCACCCGGTAGACATGCGCCACGGATTTTCCCGCGACTACTGGCTGCGAACCCTGGAGCGCCTGCTTGAAGACGGACGCGTGCCGATGACCAAGATCGACTGGCTGGCGTCACTGCGCCAGCCCGTCAGCAGTGCCGCATGAAACGGCTGGTCTGGTTAGGCGCCGCCCTGTTGATTGCAGTATTGGTCCCGATGCTCGTGGGCGGCGGGGAAATGTGGTCGCGGCTGCAGCGCTTTCCCCTGTCCTTGCTGCTGGTCATGCTTGGCATGATCGTACTCTGCTGGGGCCTCAACTCGGTGCGCCTGCGCTTGCTGCTGGGTGAACACCGTGGGCGCATAGGCGGGTTGAAAAGCATTGGCGTAGTGATGTCCACCGAGTTCGCGATGTGCGCGACGCCCGGCGGCAGTGGCGGGCCGTTGACGCTGATGGCGCTGCTCGCGCGCAACGGCGTGCGCCCCGCCCATGGCAGCGCGGTGTTCGCCATGGATCAGTTGAGCGACCTGCTGTTTTTTCTCTGCGCCTTGTTGGGCATCCTGTTTTATGCACTTTTCCAGAATCTCAGCCAGCGCATGGAATGGATGCTGGCGCTGAGCGCGGTTTCATTGTTCGGCGGGCTTTGCTGCTGCGTGCTGGTGGCCCGCTACCATCGCCGGCTGATTCTCCTGGGCGCGCGGCTGCTGCGGCATTTGCGAGTGAAGCCGGCAACCCGTCGACGCTGGGGACGCAAGATCCTGAACTTCCTCGCGGCATTTACCGACACTCTGAAATTGCCACGCCAGACGCTGTTCCAGGTGTTCGTCTTGACCTGCCTGCATTGGGTCCTGCGCTATAGCGTGCTGTACCTGGCATTAAAAGGACTCGGCGCGGATCTGCAATGGGCCTGGAGTTTCCTGATCCAGATGCTCTCCCTCAGCGCTGGGCAGTTCAGCCTGTTGCCGGGCGGCGCCGGAGCGGCGGAGTTGACCTCGGCGGCGTTGCTGGCGCCGATGGTGGGCAAATCCACCGCGGCGGCAGCGATCCTGATCTGGCGGGCGGTGACGTATTACTTCTATCTGCTGGCCGGAGGACCGGTGTTCTTCATGATGGTCGGGCGACCTTTGATCAAGAAGCTGATGAAGCTGCGGCAAGCCTGAGAGGTCAGCCCTTGGACTCGGGGTCGTCCTGGGGCTGTTTGTGCATTTCGTTCCACAGCTGGGCGGCGTCGGGAAATTCGGTGCCGTCTTCCGGGCCCAGCGCTTCGGGATCGTAGCGACTCAGGCAACCCTCGCCCACGGTCGCCGGCGCTCTGGCGGTGGCTTTGTCCAAGGGATCGGTCATGGAATTCATGCCTCGAGGTTGGTGGCAAGGGAGAAAGCTCCCTTGCCACATAGAGTCAGAAGACTATAGATCAGAAGACCACGGTCTTGTTGCCGTGCACCAGTACGCGGTCTTCCAAGTGATAGCGCAAGCCGCGCGCCAGGACCATTTTTTCCACGTCGCGGCCGAAGCGCACCATGTCTTCAATGCTGTCGCTGTGGCTGACACGCACCACGTCCTGCTCGATGATCGGGCCGGCGTCCAGCTCTTCGGTCACGTAGTGGCACGTGGCGCCGATCAGCTTCACTCCGCGCATCGAGGCCTGGTGGTAAGGCTTGGCACCAACGAACGACGGCAGGAAACTGTGGTGGATGTTGATGACTTTATGCGCGTATTCGCTGCACAGTGACGGCGGCAGGATTTGCATGTAGCGGGCCAGTACCACCACCTCGGCGTCGTGCTGCTTGACCAGCCGCGAGACCTCGGCGAACGCCGGGTGCTTGTCCTGCGGGTTGACCGGTACGTGGTAATAAGGGATGCCGTGCCATTCCACCATGCTGCGTAAGTCGTCATGGTTGGAAATGACACAGGCGATGTCGCAATCGAGCTCATCGCTGTGCCAGCGGTGCAACAGATCAGCCAGGCAGTGGGACTCACGACTGGCCATCAGCACTACGCGCTTTTTCTGCGCGGTATCGGTGATACGCCAGTCCATCGAAAACTCTTCGGCAATCGGGGCGAATGCCTCGCGGAAGGCTTCGATGCCGAAGGGCAGCGAGTCGGCGCGTATCTCGTGACGCATGAAAAACCAACCACTCTGATTGTCCGAATGGTGGCTTGCTTCAGTGATCCAGCCGTTATGGGACGCCAGAAAGTTACTGACTTTAGCAACGATACCGACGCGGTCCGGGCAAGCGATCACCAGCCGAAAAGTGCGCATTAGGGGAACTCCAGAACTTCGCAAAGGCGGCCATTCTAGCCATTGCGCGGCAAAACTGCAGTATCGATCACACATCGCGCCCAGCAGTGGCTGACCTGGACTGCCAATGCCCGCATGGCAAGCTTTATCGTGAACAGATGTGAAGACTGCATCACATTATTTATTTCACGGCGCCCACTCTGTGCTAGCGCACTATTAATTAAATAAACACTGCTTAAATGTTTACTTGATGAAACTGTCTGATTACTATTACCCCACTGTCTCCTTGTCACCAGCGTCCTACATAAGGTAGTCCCCATGTCCCTGATCACCGAATACAACGCTACAAAACAAGCCATTGAAGAACTGCAACAACGTCTGGCCGACCTGTCCAAAGACGACAAACTGCAAAAAGAACTGGAATTCGAAGGCAAACTGCGCACGCTGATGGGTGAATACTCCAAGTCCCTGCGCGATATCATTGCCCTGTTGGATCCAGAGTCCAAGTCGAGCAAAGCCCCGCGTGGCGCTGTGAAAACTACCGGCACCAAGCGCGCTCGCAAAGTTAAGCAATACAAGAACCCGCACAACGGTGAAGTCATCGAAACCAAAGGTGGCAACCACAAGACTCTGAAAGAGTGGAAAGCCAAGTGGGGCGGCGACGTGGTTGAAGGCTGGGCGACCCTGCTGGGCTAAGCTCCGGCGGTTCGAAGCGTTCTCGACGCAGAAAAAAACGCCAGCGATTGCTGGCGTTTTTTTCTGCCTGTCCACTTCTGATTTATTTCCTTACATGGCAGCGCGGCGACTCAAAGGCTCAAACGTTTGCGCAATTGCTGGCTATAACCCTGCCATTGAGTCAGCACCTCTTGCTGCATTGGGCTGGAAAGCGCCAGCCACTGCGTCATCGCCTCATCAAAACTTTCCAGGGTATTAGGCGCCCCCCACTCCGGCGATTTCAGTCGCTGCTGGCAAAATAGTTTCCAGCGTACCTGCTCTTCAATGCTCAAGGTGTCGGGGAAGTTACGGGCCCGGTATCGGAATAATAATTCCGGCAGGCGCTCATCATCGAAATGCCAACGTTCCCCCGCCAACTGGTCGGGATCAGCCTGGCGCACTTGTTCGCACAAACGCCGATCACGATCACCCATGAATCCAGCGTACAACTGTTGTTCGGGGTCCTCGCTCGCAGTGAAATCCTCGCGACCGTAAATCGCCTGGAGTTTATCGTGCCAGACTTGCTGTGCGTCACTTAGCCGCAGCGCCCGCTGGCGATAACCCTCCATGTCCAGTTGCAGGCGTTGCTGGTCCTCGTCGCGCAGGACTGACAGCGGCGCGACCACCGGGCACTTGTTGACATGAATAAGCTTGAGGGGTACGGGCAATTCCCCTTCCAACAACTCTTCACGGCGGGTATACAAGCGATGGCGCAGGATTTCGGCGTCATGGTCCAGCAGCCCTTGAGGATCCAGATGCAGATCGCAGACGATCAGGGCGTTGCGGTTCTTCGGATGCCAGGCCAGCGGCAGGACCACGCCGATGTAGTTTCGCGCCGCCGAGAAGCGCCCGGAGATGTGCACCATGGGCTGTAGCAGGCGGACCTGGTCCATGACTTTCTGTTTAGTGCGCAACTGGAACAGCCAGTCGTAAAGCCGGGGTTGTTTCTGACGGATCAACCGGGCCAGGGCAATCGTTGCACGTACATCCGACAGCGCATCATGGGCCTGGCCATGGTCGATGCCGTTGGCGGCGGTCAGGCGTTCGAGCTTGAGGGTGACGCGCCCCTCCTCCTGCGGCCAGACAATCCCATCGGGGCGCAACGCATAGGCGGCCCGCACCAGGTCAATCAGGTCCCAGCGACTGTTGCCCCCCTGCCATTCCCGTGCGTACGGGTCGAAGAAATTCCGGTAAAGGCTGTAGCGGGTCATCTCGTCATCGAAGCGCAGCGTGTTGTAGCCGGCGCCACAGGTCCCGGGCGCGGCCAGTTGCGCATGGACGCGGGTCATGAAATCGGCCTCGCTCAAGCCTTTTTCCGCCAGGCATGCCGGTGTGATCCCGGTGATCGCGCATGCGGCCGGATGGGGCAGGATGTCATCGCTGGGCCGGCAGTACAGGTTCACCGGTTCATCGATTTCATTGAGTTCGAAATCGGTACGTATCCCGGCCACCTGCAAGGGGCGGTCGCAACGCGGATTGATGCCGGTGGTTTCGTAGTCGTACCAGAAAATGGAGGTCACGGGTGGTTCCTGTGCTGAGGACTGGCGAAGTCTAGGCGCTGCAACCGGCCGGCGGCCAGCGCTGCTGTAACTTTTGAATTCCTGGGAGGCGCAAGCCTGCGCCCTCCCGCAAGATCCCTGTTGTTTACATGAAGCGTGAAATGACCCACAGAGTTGTATCGTGCGCCTGCACGAAGACTGCTAGCATCTGGGCCGAGATCGAACGTTCGAACCGCCCCCTCACAGGTTGCCCATGCTCGAGACACCAGCATTGCAAAGGAACGCGCCGCTGCCCGCGCCACTGGACACGCGTTACCAGGTCGAGACGCCCGAGGGCATCGACCTGCCGCTGCGCCCGGCGGGGTTGATGCCTCGCGCCCTGGCCTTTGCCATCGACCTCGGCATACGGGGCCTGGCCTTGGGCCTGCTGTTCCTGATCCTGGCGTTTTTTGGCGAACTGGGCGTCGGCCTGGGCTCGATCCTGCTGTTTGTCATCAGTTGGTGGTACATGGTGCTGTTCGAAGTGCTGAACCAGGGGCGTTCCCCCGGCAAGCAGATCATGGGTTTGCGCGTGGTGCAGGATGACGGCCGGCCTGTCGACTGGTCGGCCTCGCTGATCCGCAACCTGCTGCGCTTCGTCGACATGCTGCCCTTCGGCTATGCGTTCGGGGCGATTACCTGCCTGCAGCATCCAGCGTTCAAGCGCCTGGGCGACCTGGCGGCCGGGACCCTGGTGGTTTATCGCGAACAAGCGATCAAACGCCCCATCCTGCCATCGGCCCGACCGATACGGCCACCTTTTGTCCTCGACCTCAACGAGCAGCGTGCCGTGCTGGGCTTCGCCGAGCGCCAGGCAGAACTGTCCGGTGCCAGGGTCACCGAACTGGCGACGATCCTGGCCGCGCCGCTGAAGGTGCACCCTTCCGGCGCCGTGGCCGAACTCAATGGCATCGCCCGCGGCCTGCTGGGGCCGACATGAAACAAAGCCTTTTCGAAAAACGTCATCAAGAGGAATGGGACCGTCTGTCCCAACAGCTCGACCAATTGGAGCGCAGCCGCAACGTCGGGCAGAGCAGCGATTTCCCCAATGCCTATCGACGCCTCTGCCACCACCTGACGCTGGCCCAGGCCAGGGGCTATAGCAGCCTTTTAATAGACGCGTTGCAGCAATTGGCCCTGCGTGGTCACCAGCAACTCTACCGGGACCGCGGCCGGTTCTCGGCCAGCCTGTCGACCTTCATCCTGGCCGGTTTCCCCCGACTGGTTCGTGAGCAATGGCGATTCGTGCTGGCGGCGGCCTTGATGTTCCTTGGTAGCCTGGTCGGCATCGGGCTGCTGGTCTACCTGTTCCCCGAACTGGTCTACAGCGTGTTGAGCGTCGAAGAAGCCAGTCAGATACGCGGCATGTACGACCCTGCCGCCGGCCACCTGGGGCGCTCGATCGAGCGGGCCGCCAGCGAAGACTGGGTCATGTTCGGCTATTACATCATGCACAACATCGGCATTGCCTTTCAGACGTTCGCCAGCGGCTTGCTGTTTGGCCTGGGCAGCGCATTCTTCCTGTTCTTCAACGGCCTGACCATCGGCGCGGTGGCCGGGCACCTGACCCAGATCGGTTCGGGATCGACGTTCTGGTCATTCGTGATCGGCCACGGCGCCTTCGAACTCACCGCCATCGTACTGGCCGGCGCGGCGGGCCTGTTGCTCGGTTGGGCACTGATCGCGCCGGGGCGTCTCACCCGAGGCGAAGCGTTACGGCTCGCCGCCGGCAAGAGCGTGCTGATCATCGGCGGCGTGGTGCTGTTGCTGCTCATCGCCGCGTTCGTCGAGGCCTACTGGTCTTCCAGCGCGGTGACACCCACCACCAAATACATCGTCGGCGCCTTGTTGTGGCTGCTGGTGCTCGGGTATCTGCTGTTTGCCGGACGAGGCCACCATGCGCCTGAGTGACGCCAGCGTTGTCATCCGCCCCCGCACCACCTGGGAAGCCATGGACCTCGGCGTGCTGATGAGCCAGCAGCACCGACGGCTGCTGATGACCAGTTGGGCCATCGTCACGCTACCGGTGTATGCGCTGCTGACCCTGTTGCTGTGGGACTCGCCGTCGCTGGTAGTCATTGTGTTCTGGTGGCTGAAACCGGCCTTCGACCGCCTGCCCCTGTTCATTTTATCGAAGGCCCTGTTTGGCGAGCCGCCTACGCTGAAGCAGGCGTTGCGCCAATGGCCCGCGCTGCTCAAGCCGCAATTGCTGGCCAGCCTGACCTGGCGACGGCTGAGCCTGAACCGCAGCTTCCTGATGCCGGTGGTGCAACTCGAAGGCCTGGCCGGCGAGGCGCGCGAGCAACGCTTGCGCGTCCTGCTGCAGCGCAACGGCGGCGCGGCGCAGTGGCTGACCATCATCGGCGTGCACCTGGAAACCGCGCTGTGGTTCGGCCTGATGGCGCTGTTCTATCTGTTCATACCGCAACAGGTCGAGCTGGAATGGGACTGGCAGACCCTGATCGCCGTGGCCGAGCACGACTGGCTGTGGCTCGAACACCTGGTCAACTTCCTGTATCCACTGCTGCTGATCTTCTGGGAACCGGTTTACGTCGCCTGTGGCTTCAGCCTCTACCTGAACCGCCGCACGATTCTCGAGGCCTGGGACATCGAACTGGTATTCCGGCGCCTGCGCCAGCGCCTGGCCGGCTTGGCCCCGGCGCTGTTGCTGCTGGCAATGACGCTGCTGCCGTTGGCGCCACCTGCCTGGGCCGCGCAGGACGACAACGGTCCCGACAGCCCGCGCTTGCTCAACCAGCCGCTGACCAGCGAGGCCTCTCGGGAAAGCATTGAAGCGATTCTCGAAGCGCCGCCATTCAAGAATCCGGAAACGATCACCCGCTATCGTTTCGGCGAAGAAGCCGAAAAACCAGCCGAATCAGCCGAGCCAGCTGAAACCGATGGAGCGCCGGGCTGGCTCAAGTCGCTGTTCGAATGGCTGTCGAAAAAACGCTTCGAGGGTATTGCCGCGCTGATCCAGGTGCTGCTCTGGGCGGCCCTGTTGACGTCCATCGCCTGGCTGGCCTGGCATTACCGCCATAGTCTCAAGGCCCTGGCGAACCGTAGGCCAGCACAGCGCATACCTTCGAAACCTCCTGCGCCGACACAGATGTTCGGCCTGGATATCCGCGAAGAGAGCCTGCCGGAGGATGTGGCGACCCGTGCCGAACAGCTATGGTCCACCGCGCCCCGCGAGGCGTTGGGCTTGCTCTATCGAGCCTTGCTCAGCCGGTTGCACCATGAATTCGCCATCCCCCTGAAACCCGCCGACACCGAAGGCCAGGTATTGCAACGTGTCGAACAGCTTCAGCAGCAGGACCTGCTGGTCTTCAGCAAAAACCTGACCCAGCACTGGCAAAACATCGCCTACGGGCACCGTCCACCAGCGCTGCATCTGCAACGGGAGCTGTGCGATGGCTGGCGCGGCCTGTTCGGTCCGGGAGTTTCCCGATGAGCCGCCGCGCCGGATGGCTGGTCGCGGCGCTGGTTGCGGCGTTGGTTTGTGCAGTGGGCTTCTACTTGTCCACGAAAGCCGTGCCCTACCAGGAAACCATTGATCACGGCCCATCCCCCGAAGCCCAGGCCAATCCCTACCTGGCGGCGGAACATTTCCTGCGTCGGCATGGGGTAGAAGTCGATCACGCCAACAGCCTGGACGTCCTGCCCGGCCTCGAACCCCACCAGCGCAGCCTGCTGTTGCTGGGCGAGCGCAGCGACATGACGCCACGGGAGGCCGACCAGTTGATGAACTGGACCCGGGCCGGCGGACGGCTGCTGTTCGTCGCCGAGGCCTTGTGGGATGACAGCACCAGCAGCAGCGGCGATTTGTTGCTGGACCGCGTGGGTCTGCGCCAACTCCTCAGCAAGGACCTCGAGGAATCCGACGCCGAACTCATCAAGGATCGCTACCCCGAACTGACCAAGCTTTATCTGGAAGATGAAGAAGCGCCGGCCTATGTCGCCTTCGACACCGACTTTCATCTCGAAGACCCGCAGAACCTCGCCCAGGCCTGGGCCAACAGCGAACAGGCAACTCACATGATGCAACTGAACCACGGCCTCGGCACCATCACTGTGCTCACAGACGCCGAGCTGTGGAAGAACGACCAGATCGACCAATACGACAACGCCTGGCTGCTCTGGTACCTGAATGCCGACACGAATGTCACGCTGCTGTTCGACATCGAGCACGACAACCTGCTGACCCTGCTGCTGCGCTATTTCCCCCAGGCCCTGGTGGCGCTGCTGGTCCTGATCGGGCTGTGGTTCTGGCGCTCGGCGGTGCGGCATGGCCCGTTGCAACAACCCGCACCCAAGGCGCGACGGCAGTTACTGGAACACCTGCAGGCCAGCGCCGCGTTCCAGCTGCGCCACCACGGCCGGCAACACCTGTTGCAGAATTTGCAGCATGACGTGTTGCGCCGGGCGCGCCAGCTTCATCCAGGTTTCGAACGGCTGGTCGTCGCCGAACAATGGCAAGTGCTTGCACGCCTGACCCGCCAACCCACGCGAACCATCAGCCAGGCCCTCAGCCCCCGGCCGGCGCAGCGCATGTCCAGCACTGAGTTCTGCCGCCAGGTTGCCCTTTTGCAAACTCTCAGGAATGCCTTATAGATTCCGAAAAAAATCCGCAAAAAAGCTCTATATAACCTATCGTACCCTGTCACTAGCCATAGCAACTGCGGGCATTATCGCCATTTTACTTTCCGCAGGAATTTCCGCAAAGTTGCCTAACAAACAGCCGTTTCCGCTCGCTGGAAGCAAAACGATGATTACCTCGAAAACGTACCTGGATCCAGTACTGCCGGAAAATCTTCCCACCTCGATCATTCAGGCCGCGGATCAGTTGCCGCGCAAAGCAGAGTTTCTTGCCGGGCGGCTCGCCGATGAGACATCGAAGCAACTGGCGAGCCTGTTGCGCATCACCAATACCTACTATTCGAATCTGATCGAGGGGCATCGAACCGAGATCGCTGATCTCCAGGTCGCTCGCACCACGCCGAAACGCCAGCGAAAGGAGCTCAAACAGCTTGCCGTGCAACACATGACACAGCAGGAGGTGATGGAGCGATTGCTTCGCATGCGCCCGGCGGACAGTTTCTCTGCCTTGTTCGATCCCCAGTTGATCGCGACCATTCACCGTCGACTGTTCAAAGACGCCTCAACGCAGGAGCTGATCCTGAGCGACGGTCGGATGATGGAACCAGGAAAGCTGCGGGCCGAAGCGAATGAACAGGTCCAGGTCGGCGCACATGTCGCCCCAGCTGCTACTGCGGTATTGCCCATGCTTGAGCATCTGCAACTGCACTATGGACGTATAAACGACCCCCGACGCCAATTGATCGCCGCCCTGGCGGGTCATCACCGTGTGGCGCTTGTCCACCCCTTCCTTGATGGCAATGGTCGAGTGATCCGGATGCTCACCCACCTGCAGCTTGTCCACCTCGGGCTAAAACCGTTTCTTTGGTCACTGTCGCGTGGCTTGGCCCGAAGGCAGGATGAATACTATCGTTTCCTGGCTTTGGCTGATCGAACTCGAGAAGGCGACTGTGACGGGCGAGGTCAACTCTCACAGCGCCATTACTTTAACTTCATCGAGTTCATGCTCGATGTCTGTCGCGACCAGATTGAATACATGACAACCTCACTCAACCCAGCCAGGCTACGCGAGCAGATCTTCCATGTGTTTTCGACGGATGCTGGCCTTCGCCGTGCAGGGATCAGACCCGCCAGTGCCGGTGCTGTGTTGGCGCTTCTCACCCAAGGTGCGATGCCGCGTGCGGAATTCAAGGTATTTACAGGATTGAAGGATCGACTCGCAACGGAAGAACTGAGCCACTTGATCGAAGCGGGAATAGTGGTCAGTAGTACGCCCAGGTCTCGCACGGTGGAAGCGGGCTTGCCCGCACGCTTCGCCGGACTGATCTTTCCGAACCTGCATATCCAGATGGGCTGAGTCATGCCGACGACTCGGCTGTCAGGTGGGAGGGGAGTTGCCGTGGTATGCAAGCGGACTGTTTTCACCTGCGCAAGTTATCCAGCGCTAATCAAACTCAACAGTTAAGAGAACGCCAGAATTGACGACTGAACAGAACGAACCTGTCGACGGCCAGGCCCATGCCGCCCAACAGCGCCAGCGCGCCAGCCAGTTGGCCCAGGCGATCCGTACCGAACTGCACAAGGCGGTGGTCGGCCAGGCTGCGGTGGTCGACGATGTGCTCACGGCGTTGATCGCTGGCGGGCATGTGCTGCTCGAAGGCGTTCCCGGGTTGGGCAAGACGTTGCTGGTGCGCGCGCTCGCGCGCTGTTTCAGTGGCGAGTTCGCGCGCATCCAGTTCACGCCCGACCTGATGCCCAGCGACGTCACCGGCCATGCGGTGTACGACTTGCAGACCGAGCAGTTCAAGTTGCGCAAGGGTCCGGTTTTCACCAACCTCCTGCTGGCCGACGAGATCAACCGCGCGCCGGCAAAAACCCAGGCGGCGCTGCTCGAGGCCATGCAGGAACGCCAGGTCACCCTGGAAGGCCGCGCCCTGCCGATCGCCCAACCGTTCATGGTGCTGGCGACCCAGAACCCCATCGAACAGGAAGGCACTTACCCGCTGCCGGAAGCCGAGCTCGACCGCTTCATGCTCAAGGTCCGCATGGACTATCCCGATGCCGACCAGGAACTGGACATGGTCCGCCAGGTCAGCCGCTCGACCCGGGCCGACATGCTTGACGTGCAACCGTTGCGCACGGTGCTGCAAGCCAAGGATGTGCAGGCGTTGCAGCGCATCGCCAGTGACCTGCCGATGGACGATCAGGTGCTCGACTACGCCGTCCGCCTGGCCCGCGCCACTCGCAGCTGGCCGGGGCTGACGCTGGGCGCCGGGCCGCGCGCCTCGATCGCGCTGGTACGCTGCGCAAGGGCCCGGGCGCTGCTGCGCGGTGGCGAATTCGTGGTTCCGGACGACATCAAGGGCTGCGCCCTGGCCGTGCTGCGCCATCGCGTAAGGCTGGCGCCGGAGCTGGACATCGAGGGGCTCTCGGTGGACCAGGTGCTGGGGCAGTTGCTCGATCAAGTCTCGGCGCCGCGGCTGTGAAAAATCGCGCGGCAAGGATGCGCCCATGAAACCCTCGCGCCTGTTGCTCATCTGGCTCGCGATCCTGCTGGCTGTCGGGATCGTGCTAGGCACATTGCGAGCGCTGGGCATCGCGGTGCCGTCGACACTCCTGTCGATCAACTGGGGGATGCTGCTGGCCTTGCTGGCCTTGGCGCTGCTCGATGCCGTGCGGCTGCGGCGCCTGCCCTCGCCCCGCGTACAGCGACACATGCCGGGCAGCCTGGCACTGGGCCGATGGGGCGAAGTGCGCCTGCAGATCAGCCATGATTTTGCCCAGCCGATGCCGGTCCAGGTGTTCGATCACGTACCCGATGGCCTCGACTTCGACGACCTGCCCTTGTCGGTCGAACTTCAACCCGGCCAACGCAGCCAGCTCGGCTACCGCTTGCGCCCGCTCAAGCGCGGTCATTTCATTTTCAGCCACTGCGAGATCAGCCTGCCCAGCCCGCTGGGGTTGTGGTCCGGCAAACGCCTGTTGGAGGCGCTCGACAACACTCGCGTCTACCCGGATTTCGCCAGGCTCTATGACGGCCAGCTATTGGCCGTCGACAACTGGCTGAGCCAGCTCGGCATACGCCAGCGGCAGCGCCGTGGCCAGGGCCAGGAATTTCATCAGTTGCGCGAGTTCCGCGAGGGCGACAGCCTGCGCCAGATCGACTGGAAGGCCACCGCCCGCCACCGTACGCCGATCGCCCGTGAGTACGAAGACGAACGCGACCAACAGATTATCTTCATGCTCGACTGCGGCCGGCGCATGCGCAGCCAGGACGACGAGCTGGCGCACTTCGATCACGCTCTCAATGCCTGCCTGTTGCTCAGCTATACCGCGTTGCGCCAGGGCGACGCCGTCGGCCTGTATACCTTCGCCGGTGAGCGACCTCGCTACCTCGCGCCGGTCAAAGGCAGCGGCCAGCTCAACGTCTTGCTCAACGCCGTCTATGACCTGGACAGCAGCCAGCATCCCGCCGATTACCAGGCCGCGGTCAATCAACTGCTGGCCCGGCAAAAACGCCGGGCCCTGGTGGTGTTGGTGACCAACCTGCGGGATGAGGACGACGAGGAACTGCTGGCTGCCGTCAAGCGCCTGGGCCAGCAGCACCGGGTGCTGGTCGCCAGCCTGCGCGAAGAGGCACTCGACCGGTTGCGCCAGGCGCCGGTACAAACCCAGCCCGAAGCCTTGGCCTATTGCGGGACGGTGGATTACATGAACACCCGCGCCGGACTCCATCTGCGGTTGGCGGCCCATGGCATCCCGACCCTGGATTCGCGCCCCGGCGAGCTAGGGGCGGATCTGGTGAGCCAATACCTGGCATGGAAAAAAGCCGGAACCGCATAGACCCTGCGCAGGAGTCGGTTACTCAAGCCGAGGCGGGCAACGGATAAAAACAGAAATATTGCTGCAACGCGCTAACCAGCGACCCGTACTCCGGCGGCGCCCATTGCAGGCTGAAACCGGCATCGAAATGCTGCGGCGTCACGTCTTCATGACACCACAGGCACTTGGCCTTCAACCGGATCTCTTGCTGTGATCCGTCGTCGGCGGGGATTTTCAGGTACAGATCAAAGCTTGCGCCAATCATCAACGGCAATTGACTGATCAACATCAGGCCACTTTCAGAGACGTTGCCCAGAAAACCGATCGGTTTGTCGTTGAGGCCGTTGAATACCTCAAGAAAACAAGCCAGCTGATGCCGTTCAATACGGCGCTCTTTGTACATGTTCTGTATCGCTTTTTTAATGGACGCTCACGGCCCAATCGAACACTTCGGAACGAACCCAAGCGAGCCCGCTCTCCCTGATCCCCGTGCCAGACGCCAGCAAGCGTCCAGGATCATCGGCTACAGGCGTCACAATGGCTATTAGAGCTCAAGCTCTAATAGCCATGTGTACAACTATAGCGCAGGTTCCGGTGACGGCCAGTCCGGATGCGATCCCCATCATGATGCCGCGACGGCGCTTGGCCGAGGGCTTGGATGCAAGGTCGCTCAGAACGCCGTCGGGCGGATGGCCGAGGTGCTACGGGTGGGGTAATGCCCAAGGCTCTGCAAGGTTTCGAGCCGGGCGCGGGCACGATAGGCATACTCGCTGTTCGGGTATTGCGTAAGGATGAACTGGTACGTCTGCGCCGCATCGACGAACAGCTTTTGCCGCTCCAGGCATTGACCACGCATCATCGAGACTTCCGGCTGCATGTAACGGCGGGCACGGCTGGCGCGGTCGACCTTGGACAGTTCAAGCATCACTTGCTCGCAATTGCCGCGCTCGTAGGCCTTGTAGGCCAGGTTCATGTGGTGGTTCATCGACCAACGGGTGCAGCCCGTGATGCTCAGGGCCAAGGCAATAAAAAGCACGAATCGCATGGGGAGGTTCTCCTGTCTTGAGCTCTTTATCGACCTGGCGCGAAAAATCTTCAATCGACCAGTTCTTGTGGCGAGGGAGCTTGCTCCCGCTGGGCCGGTCCGACGCTTCGGGCGCAGCGGCCCCAAGATTTTGCGGTCGCTACGCAACCGAGCGGGAGCAAGCTCCCTCGCCACAAAAGCGATGTTCGGCTTTAGGAATTAACGGCGCAGAAATTTTCAGGAATGTTCATTTCGAAAAAGAAACGAATAAGTAGTGCACATGAACAATGACTACACCCAAAGACCATAGTAGCCTTCGCTGGCGCTTGAACTTGAGGAGTCCTGCATGTCCGTCCGTCGCACCAAAATCGTCGCTACCCTTGGCCCGGCCAGTAACTCGCCGGAAGTTCTCGAACAGCTGATTCTGGCTGGCCTGGACGTTGCCCGCCTGAACTTCTCCCACGGCACCCCCGACGAGCACAAGGCTCGTGCCAAGCTGGTGCGCGACCTGGCCGCCAAGCATGGCCGCTTCGTCGCCCTGCTGGGTGACCTGCAAGGCCCGAAGATCCGCATTGCCAAATTCGCCAACAAGCGCATCGAGCTGAAGATCGGTGACAAGTTCACCTTTTCCACCAGCCATCCATTGACCGAGGGTAACCAGCAAGTCGTCGGTATCGACTACCCGGACCTGGTCAAGGACTGCGGCGTGGGCGACGAGCTGCTGCTCGACGACGGCCGCGTGGTGATGCGCGTCGAGACCGCCACCGCCACCGAACTGAACTGCGTCGTGACCATCGGCGGCCCGCTGTCGGACCACAAGGGTATCAACCGTCGCGGCGGCGGCCTGACCGCTCCGGCCCTGACCGATAAAGACAAGGCCGATATCAAGCTGGCCGCGGAAATGGAAGTCGACTACCTGGCGGTGTCCTTCCCGCGCGACGCGGCGGACATGGAATATGCCCGTCAATTGCGCGACGAGGCCGGCGGTACCGCCTGGCTGGTAGCCAAGATCGAACGCGCCGAAGCCGTGGCCGACGATGAAACCCTCGATGGCCTGATCAAGGCGTCCGACGCCGTGATGGTGGCCCGTGGCGACCTCGGCGTGGAAATCGGCGATGCCGAACTGGTAGGCATCCAGAAGAAGATCATCCTGCACGCACGCCGCCACAACAAAGCGGTGATCGTTGCGACCCAGATGATGGAGTCGATGATCCAGAACCCGATGCCGACCCGCGCCGAAGTGTCCGACGTAGCCAACGCCGTGCTCGACTACACCGACGCCGTGATGCTCTCGGCCGAAAGCGCCGCCGGCCTCTACCCGCTCGAAGCGGTGCAGGCCATGGCACGTATCTGCATCGGCGCTGAAAAGCACCCGACCGGCAAGACCTCCAGCCACCGCATCGGCAAGACCTTCGAGCGCTGCGACGAGAGCATCGCCCTGGCGACCATGTACACCGCCAACCACTTCCCGGGCGTAAAGGCGATCATCGCCCTGACCGAAAGTGGCTACACGCCGTTGATCATGTCGCGCATCCGCTCCTCCGTGCCGATCTATGCGTTCTCTCCCCGCACCGCGAAACCCAGGCCCGTGCCGCCATGTTCCGTGGCGTCTACACCGTGCCGTTCGACCCGGCTGCCCTGCAACCGGGCGAAGTCAGCCAGGCGGCGGTGGATGAATTGGTCAAGCGTGGCGTGGTGCAGACCGGCGACTGGGTCATCCTGACCAAGGGCGACAGCTACCACACCATCGGCGGCACCAATGGGATGAAGATCCTGCACGTCGGCGACCCGATGGTTTGATGACCGGTTGCTGAAAACAAAAGCCCCGCCATGTGAATGGCGGGGCTTTTTGGTTTCTGGCTTTGGGGATGTAATGTCTGGGCTGAGGCCTTCGCGAGCAGGCTCGCTCCCACAGGGGCTTGCGCACGCCGCAAATCCCACTGTGGGAGCGAGCCTGCTCGCGAAGGCGGTCTGTCAGCCGCCATCCTCCCGGGTCAGAAACACATCCGCCAGCAACTGATTACGCGGCAGCCCCGCCAGGTACAAACGCTTGGCAAACGCCTCGACCCGGTCCGGATGACCGCACACCAGGGCCTGGGTCTGGCGTGAAGCCAGGTGCAGTTGCGCGAGCGCCGCTGGCGCCTCGGCTGCGGTCAATAGCTCGACGTTCAGGTTGGAGTGTTTGGCCGCCAGTGCCTTCAGAGGTTTGTCCAGGTAATGCCCGGCCTCATCATGGGCCACGTGAATCAGCCGAATCGTGCCTTGGTGCTGCTGACGCAGGGCTTCACGGAGGATGCCGAACAGCGGTGCCAGGCCGGTGCCAGCGGCCAGCAGCCAGAGCGGCCGATCGTGCCAGTCGGCGTCGTAATGCAGCGCGCCGCCGCGCAGTTCGCCGAGGCGGATCGGGTCTCCGGTGCTCAGTTGTCGCGCCGCGTCGACGAATTGGCCGGGCTCGCGACAATCGAGGTGAAACTCCAGGAAACGATCATCTTCGGGCAGGCTCGCCAGGGAGTACGGCCGGGCCACGTCACCGACCCACAACACCAGATGTTGCCCGGCTCGATAACGCAGTGGTCGTTGCGGGCTGATGCGCAGGCGTAGCACGTCAGCCCCCAGCCAATCCACCGCGTCCACCGCGGCGGCCTGGCCGTCGCGCTGCGGATCAAAGGTGTGGATCTGCACGTCTTCGATTACCTGGCACTGGCATGCCAGGCGCCAGCCGTTATCTCGCTGCGCCGGGCTCAGGGCGTCGGGACGGCTGTCACGCACATCCCCCTTCACACATTGCACCAGGCAGGCATGGCAACTGCCGGCACGGCAGCTATAGGGCACCGGCACGCCGCCGTGGTTAAGCGCGTCCAGCAGGTTGCCGCCAGCCGCCACCGTCCATTGCCGGTCGGCGACTTTCAGTTCAGGCATCGACGTTCTCCCAGGCGGCGGCGCAACGGTTGCGACCGTCCCGCTTGGCACGGTACAAGGCCTGGTCGGCGCGCTGCAAGGCGCTGTCCAGGTCATCGCCGATTTCCAGCATGGTCATCCCCACCGACAAACTGAGGTTGCCCACCGGCAGATCGACCAATCGAACCTCGGTGAACGCCAGCCGGAGTCGCTCGCAACAGGCCGTCAGGCGCGCGGGATCGCAAGCGGGGAGCAGCATGACAAACTCCTCGCCACCGTAACGGGCCAGCACATCGCCCTCGCGCAGGCACGCCGTGGCGACAGCGGCGAAAGCCTGCAACACCTGGTCGCCCGCGGCATGGCCATGCAGGTCGTTGATGCGTTTGAAATGGTCGAGGTCGATCAAGGCCAGGCCATGGGCGACGCCGGGCCTGAGGGTATTGAGCTCGCGGCCGGCCAGGCGCAGGAAGTGCCGGCGGTTGAACAGGCCGGTCAGTTCATCGGTGGCCACCAGGTCTTCGAGCTGGCGCATCATGCCGCGCAATGTGTCCTGGTGCGCCTGCAAGGCAAACCGACGCTGGCGCATGCGTTGGCGCGAGGTCTGGACGTAGCGGGCGTACAACACCAGCCACACCAGCACGATGAACAGTACGCATACCTGCAGACCGGCCAGCGTCGGATCGGGCAGGCGAAAGAAATAACCGTCCCAGAGCGTGATCCCGGTGAAGCTGATAAACACCAGCGTCGCGCAACGCACAAAGGCCCGGCGGGACAGGTGAAACAGCCCGAACAGCAGGATCAGCACATAGAACACCAGGAACACGCCCCGGGCCTGGTCCAGGTGCGCCATCATCCAGGTCTGCCAGCCCAGGCCGATCCAGACCTGTATTTCCGTGAGGCTGGGGTCGGCGAATCGCAGGTTGCGGTCGGTGATGAACAGCGTGAACAGACCGGCCTGGCACAGCACGACCAACAGGCTGCCAACAATGACGCCACGCAATGTGTCGAGGTAATGACCACTGAAAAACGCCAGCCACAACAATACCAGTGCCAGCGCATAAGTCGTGGCTGCGAGGGCAAAGCGTTTAAGCAAAAGACGTTGGATGGCGTTATGGGTCAATCGGTGACTCACCATGGGAAAGGAGACTGACAGAGGCGTCCTACGCTACAGGCCAGACGCCACTTTAGTGGCGTGTTCGGCAAATGACCATTCAATTCTGGCGCAGAAAAATGGCGTCAAAGCAATGGCCCAGATTGACGCATCTGCCAACCCCGACGCTGCCCCCCGTGGCGAGGGAGCTTGCTCCCGCTGGGCCGGTCCGACGCTTCGGGCGTAGCGGCCCCAAGATTTTGCGGTCGCTGCGCAACCGAGCGGGAGCAAGCTCCCTCGCCACGGGGTGCATTCCAGCCCTTCAACCCGCAGGTCGCCATCGCGAGCAAGCTCGCTCCCACAGGCTGCGTGCCTGCGATATACTGCCGCGCCTTTTTAGCGTCGCGCCAGCATGCCCGGCGTGCCTTGACCTGAGGTCAGCTGCAAGCCGCTAGCTCCAAGCGGCAAGTTCAGAGCAGTACGCATACTGCTTCAGCTTGCCGCTTGAAGCTTGCAGCTCGAAGCTGCCTTATAGAATGTTCCCGTCTTTAGAGAGGAGCGCGACTCATGACCGTGATCAAGCAAGATGACCTGATACAGAGCGTCGCCGACGCCTTGCAGTTCATTTCCTATTACCACCCCGTGGATTTCATCCAGGCGATGCACGAGGCCTACCTGCGCGAAGAATCGCCGGCGGCCCGTGATTCCATGGCGCAGATCCTGATCAACTCGCGCATGTGCGCCACCGGCCATCGGCCGATCTGCCAGGACACCGGCATCGTGACCGTGTTCGTGCGCGTGGGCATGGACGTGCGTTGGGATGGCGCGACCATGGGCCTGGACGACATGATCAACGAGGGCGTGCGTCGCGCCTACAACCTGCCGGAAAACGTCCTGCGCGCATCGATCCTCGCCGACCCGGCAGGCGCGCGCAAGAACACCAAGGACAACACCCCGGCGGTCATCCACTACTCCATCGTCCCGGGCAACACCGTGGAAGTGGACGTGGCGGCCAAGGGCGGCGGCTCCGAGAACAAGTCGAAGATGGCCATGCTCAACCCGTCCGACTCCATCGTCGACTGGGTACTCAAGACCGTTCCGACCATGGGCGCCGGCTGGTGCCCACCGGGCATGCTCGGCATCGGCATCGGTGGCACCGCCGAGAAAGCCGCGGTGATGGCCAAGGAAGTGTTGATGGAATCCATCGACATCCACGAGCTCAAGGCCCGCGGCCCGCAGAACCGTATCGAAGAGATGCGCCTGGAGCTGTTCGAGAAGGTCAACCAACTGGGCATCGGCGCCCAGGGCCTGGGCGGCCTGACGACCGTGCTCGACGTGAAGATCATGGATTACCCGACCCACGCCGCTTCCCTGCCGGTGTGCATGATCCCCAACTGCGCCGCCACCCGTCATGCCCACTTCGTGCTCAACGGCAGCGGCCCGGCCTCGCTGGAAGCGCCACCGCTGGACGCCTACCCGGAAATCGTCTGGGAAGCCGGTCCGTCGGCGCGGCGCGTGAACCTCGACACCCTGACCCCGGAAGAAGTGCAGAGCTGGAAGCCGGGCGAAACGGTATTGCTCAACGGCAAGATGCTCACCGGTCGCGACGCGGCGCACAAGCGCATGGTCGAGATGCTGAACAAGGGTGAAACCCTGCCGGTGGACCTCAAGGGCCGCTTCATCTACTACGTTGGCCCGGTCGACCCGGTCGGCGACGAAGTGGTTGGCCCGGCCGGTCCGACCACCGCCACGCGAATGGACAAGTTCACCCGCCAGATCCTCGAGCAGACCGGCCTGTTGGGCATGATCGGCAAATCCGAGCGCGGCCCGACCGCCATCGAAGCGATCAAGGACAACAAGGCGGTCTACCTGATGGCCGTCGGCGGTGCCGCTTACCTGGTGGCCCAGGCGATCAAGAAATCCAAGGTCCTGGCCTTCGCCGAACTGGGGATGGAAGCGATCTACGAGTTCGAGGTCAAGGACATGCCGGTGACCGTTGCGGTCGACAGCAAAGGCGAGTCGGTGCACATCACCGGTCCGGCGATCTGGCAGCAGAAGATCAGCGAAAGCCTGGCGGTCGAAGTGCAGTAACAAGCGTTCCAGCCGCTGTGAGGAAGGCCGGTGAGCGACAAGCCCACCGGCCTTTTTTGTAAATACCACAATCAAAACCTGTGGGAGCGAGCCTGCTCGCGAAAGCGCTTTGTCAGTCGACATCAATGCAGAGTGTTCCACCGCTTTCGCGAGCAGGCTCGCTCCCACAAGGGATAGGGTGTGAATCGAAATACAGTGATGACCGCAGACCCAGTGTGGGAGCGAGCTTGCTCGCGATGGCGGTGGTGCAGGCCCGAAGCCGATCCAGCATGCTATCTTGCCCGCCCGACTTTCCACTGGTTTACGCCAGCATGCCGACTACCCGTACCTTGCGCCTGTCGCTGTACACCCTGCTGATTCTCACTGGCGCTGCCATCGCCGCCACCCTCGCCGTGCGTCACGCCGAACGCGCGGCCCTGGAAGAGGACGCCAGCCGTGCCAGCCAGCAACTGGCGCTGTACGCCAACTCCCTTCATACCCTGATTGAACGCTACCGTGCCCTGCCCTCCGTGCTGGCGCTGGACCCACAACTGCGCGATGCCCTGAAGGGCCCGGTCAGTGCGGCGCAACAGGATGAACTGAATCGCAAGCTGGAAAAGATCAACGGCGCCGCGCAGTCCTCCACCCTGGAATTGCTGGACCATACCGGCCTGGCCGTAGCGGCCAGCAACTGGCGGCTGCCGAGCAGCTATGTCGGTCACAATTATGGTTTTCGCCCCTATTTCATCCAGACCCGCACCCAAGGCACCGGGCGGTTTTATGCCGTGGGCGTGACCAGTGGCATCCCCGGCTATTTCCTGTCCAGCGCGGTAACCGGCGACAACGGCGAGTTCCTTGGCGCCATGGTCGTGAAGCTGGAGTTCCCGGAGCTGGAGCGCGAGTGGCGCCAGGGCAGCGATACCTTGCTGGTCAGCGATGCGCGCGGCATCATTTTCATCGCCAACCGCCCGGGCTGGCGTTATCGCCACCTGCGCCCACTGGCCGACAGCGACCGCGCCGAACTCAAGGCTACCCGTCAATACGACAAGCAACCGCTGCAGCCCCTGGCCTTCGATCCGCTGCGACGCTTCGACGACAACAGCCATCTGGCCCGGGTCGAAGCGCCCGATGGCGCGGCGGACTATCTCTGGGAATCCCTGCCGTTGACCGGCGAAGGCTGGACCTTGCATTTGTTGCGCAGGCCGCAGATCGCCTTTGAAGACCTGCGCAACGCCGGGCTCGCCGCCGCCGGGTTGTGGCTGGCGCTGGTGTTCCTGTTGCTGTTTCTCAACCAGCGCTGGCGCCTGGCAAGACTGCGTCAACGCAGCCGCGAGGAACTCGAACGGCTGGTGGAGGAACGCACGCGTGAACTGCGCACTGCCCAGGACGGCCTGGTGCAATCGGCCAAGCTCGCGGCCCTGGGGCAGATGTCGGCAGCACTGGCCCACGAGATCAACCAGCCGCTGACCGCCCAGCGCATGCAGCTGGCGACCCTGCGCCTGTTGCTCGACCATGGTCGGGTGGAGGACGCCTACAAGGCGCTCAAACCGGTGGATGACATGCTCACACGCATGGCGGCCCTCACCGGCCACCTCAAAACCTTTGCCCGCAAAAGCCCGAGCGGCCTGCGTGAGCGCCTGGACCTGGCAGCGGTGGTCGACCAGGCCCTGCAATTGCTGGAGACACGCCTGCGCGATGAACACGTCAGCACGGTGTTGCACTTGGCCCGCCCGGCCTGGGTTCGCGGCGACGCGATCCGCCTCGAACAGGTGCTGATCAACCTGCTGCGCAACGCGCTCGACGCGATGGTCGACCAACCGATCAAGCGCCTGGAAGTGCGCCTGCAGGCCGATGAGCAACTGTGGTGCCTGACGGTGAAAGACAGCGGCGGCGGGATTGCCGAAGAGCATCTGGCCCAGGTGTTCGACCCCTTTTTCACCACCAAGGCCGTCGGCGATGGCCTGGGCCTGGGCCTGGCGGTGTCGTTTGCGATCATTCATGAATCCGGCGGGCGGCTGATAGCGGGCAATCACGAAAACGGCGCGGTATTCTGCGTCACCTTGCCCATCGATCCGGAGGCGCCGTTGCATGCTTGATTCGGTCATAGTCGTCGATGACGAGAGCAGTATCCGCAGTGCCGTGGAGCAGTGGCTGAGCCTGTCCGGGTTCCGCGTGCAGTTGTTCAGCCGCGCCGAAGACTGCCTGGGGCAGTTGCCGGAGAATTTTGCCGGGGTGATCCTGAGTGACGTGCGCATGCCTGGGCTCACCGGCCTGGAACTGTTGGCCGAAGTACGCAAGCGCGACCCCGACCTGCCGGTGATCCTGTTGACCGGTCACGGCGATGTACCGATGGCGGTGGAAGCCATGCGCGACGGGGCCTACGACTTCCTGGAAAAACCCTTCAGCCCTGAAGCCCTGCTGGGCAGCCTGCGTCGCGCCCTCGATAAACGTTTCCTGGTGCTGGAGAACCGACGACTGCACGAGCAGGCCGACGCCAAGGCCCGGCTGGACACCACGCTGCTGGGCGTCTCCCGGCCTTTGCAGAACCTGCGCCGCCAGGTGCTGGACCTGGCGACCCTGCCAGTCAACGTGTTGATTCGCGGCGAAACCGGCAGTGGCAAGGAACTGGTCGCCCGCTGCCTGCATGATTTCGGCCCAAGGGCGAGCAAGCCTTTCGTGGCGCTGAACTGTGCGGCCATTCCCGAGCCGCTGTTCGAGGCCGAACTGTTCGGCCATGAAAGCGGCGCGTTCACCGGCGCCCAGGGCAAACGCATCGGCAAGCTCGAATATGCCGGTGGCGGCACGCTGTTTCTTGATGAAATCGAAAGCATGCCCCTGGCGCAACAGGCCAAGTTGCTGCGGGTTCTGCAGGAAAAGAAACTCGAGCGCCTGGGCTCCAACCAGAGCATCCCGGTGGACCTGCGCATCATTGCCGCGACCAAGCCGGACCTGTTGGACGAAGCCCGTGCCGGGCGGTTCCGCGAAGACCTGGCCTATCGGCTGAATATCGCCGAACTGCGCCTGCCGCCGCTGCGGGAACGACGCGAAGACATCCCCTTGCTGTTCGAGCATTTCGCCCACAGCGCCGCCGAACGCCTGGGCCGCCCGGCAACGCCGCTGAGCGGCCCGCAACTGAGCCATTTGCTCAGCCATGACTGGCCGGGCAACGTGCGCGAACTGGCCAACGTCGCCGAACGCCAGGTGCTGGGCCTGGATCAACTGCCCGTCGAGGATGCGGCGCCCGGCCAATCCCTGGCGGCCCGGCAGGAAGCCTTCGAAGCGCAATGCCTGCGCGCCGCCCTCGCGCGACACAAGGGCGACGTGAAAGCCGTGCTCGAAGAGCTGCAACTGCCGCGCCGTACCTTCAATGAAAAGATGCAGCGGCATGGATTAAATCGGGAGATGTTTTTGCAGGAGCGCTGATTTTTTCCGCTGCCTGCTCTGCCCTCTTCGCGAGCAGGCTCGCTCCCACAGGGTCCTGCGAATACTGAACCCATGTGGGAGCGAGCCTGCTCGCGAAGAGGCCACCCGATACATCACTTGATAAGCGGATTTCCGCCCAACCCCCTAGCCACAATAAGCGGATTTCCGCTTATATGCCGCCATAACCCCCTCTAAACCGGCCCTCCGCCACCTGGCACAGGTCCTGCTATAACCCTGGCAGGCTGCGTTCACACGCGCTCCACAAAAACAATTAAACGAAGGATCCTTCAATGGATAACTCCAACGCCCTGCCCATTGGGTCGGCTGCCGTGCCCGCCCGTGAAAGAACCACCGCCAGCCGGATCAAATCGATCTTCAGCGGCTCGGTCGGCAACATGGTCGAGTGGTACGACTGGTACGTCTATGCCGCTTTCTCGTTGTACTTCGCCAAAGCCTTCTTCCCCAAGGGCGACACCACCGCCCAACTGCTCAACACTGCCGCGATCTTCGCCGTCGGCTTCCTGATGCGCCCGATCGGCGGCTGGCTGATGGGCCTGTACGCCGACCGCGCCGGCCGTAAACGCGCGTTGATGGCCTCGGTGTACCTGATGTGCTTCGGCTCGCTGATCATCGCCCTGAGCCCGAGCTACGAAACCATCGGCGTCGGCGCGCCGATCCTGCTGGTCTTCGCCCGCTTGCTCCAAGGCTTGTCGGTGGGTGGCGAATACGGCACGTCGGCTACCTACCTGAGCGAGATGGCGACCAAGGAACGACGTGGCTTCTTCTCCAGCTTCCAGTACGTGACCCTGATCTCCGGCCAGCTCATCGCCCTCGGCGTGCTGATCGTGCTGCAGCAGGTCCTCACCACCGAGCAACTCTACGCCTGGGGCTGGCGCATCCCGTTCGCCATCGGCGCGCTGTGCGCAGTCGTGGCGCTGTACCTGCGTCGCGGCATGGAAGAAACCGAGTCGTTCACCAAGAAGGAAAAAGCCAAGGAAAGCGCGATGCGCACCTTGATGCGTCATCCCAAGGAGCTGCTGACGGTGGTCGGCCTGACCATGGGCGGTACGCTGGCGTTCTACACCTACACCACCTACATGCAGAAGTACCTGGTGAACACCGTCGGCATGAGCATCTCCGACTCCACCACCATTTCCGCCGCCACGCTGTTCCTGTTCATGTGCCTGCAACCGATCATCGGTGGGCTGTCGGACAAGATCGGTCGCCGGCCGATCCTGATTGCCTTCGGCATCCTGGGCACGTTGTTCACGGTGCCGATCCTCACCACCCTGCACACCATCCAGACCTGGTGGGGCGCGTTCTTCCTGATCATGGCCGCGCTGATCATCGTCAGCGGCTACACCTCGATCAACGCGGTGGTGAAAGCCGAGCTGTTCCCTACCGAGATCCGCGCCCTCGGCGTCGGCCTGCCGTACGCCCTGACCGTATCGATCTTCGGCGGCACCGCCGAATACATCGCGCTGTGGTTCAAGAGCATCGGCATGGAAACCGGCTATTACTGGTACGTGACAGGCTGCATCGCGGTATCGCTGCTGGTCTACATCACCATGAAAGACACCCGCAAGCACTCGCGGATCGTGACGGACTGATAGTCAAGGCGTAGCAACAGAAGGGGCTGACCTCACCGGGTTCGCCCCTTTTTCGTTCCAGGTTTTCGAGATTAATTCTCACTTAATGACCGCACTTCATTCTCATCTCCATCAAAACATTGATTGGAGCATGACCATGAAAACCCAACTCATTTTCGCCCTGACCCTCTCCTTATTGGCCACCAGCGCCTTTGCCGACGACGGCTTCGACCGCACCGGCACCGCCGCTTTTATCGCCGGCACCCATGACCGCAGCGGCTCGGCCTCTGTTGCCAGACAAGATGAAAATCGCGCCACCGAGCCGACCGTCGCAACACAGGGCTCCGACCGCGCCGATGCGGCGTCCACCAATTGATTCCCTATATAACTAAACCCTGTGGGAGCGAGCTTGCTCGCGATGACAGTGTGTCAGACAGAAATTTTTATCTGATGCGCCGCCATCGCGAGCAAGCTCGCTCCCACATGTTTTTCGGGGTGCTGACAAAACGGGCTGATCGCTGCACTATCGTCGGATTCCTTTTTAAGCACCGGACCTTCACATCTCCATGCCCGACGATATCCATTACTACGAACCCGCCAACGGTCACGGCCTGCCCCACGATCCGTTCAACGCGATCGTCGGTCCACGGCCCATTGGCTGGATTTCTTCCCAGGACGGCGAAGGTCGCCTGAACCTGGCGCCTTACAGTTTCTTCAACGCCTTTAACTACGTTCCGCCGATCATCGGTTTCTCAAGTGTCGGGCGCAAAGACAGCCTGAACAATATCGAGCAGACCGGGGAGTTCGCCTGGAACCTCGCCACCCGCCCGCTGGCCGAGCAGATGAACCAGAGCTGCGCGATGGTCGCGCCAGAGGTCGATGAGTTCGAACTGGCAGGTCTGACGACCGCCCCGTCGCGGGTAATTCAGGTACCACGCGTGGCGGAGAGCCCGGTGTCCTTCGAATGCAAGGTCACTCAGATCATTCAGCTGCAACGTGCCGACAAGGCGCTTGTACCGAGCTGGCTGATCCTCGGCGAAGTCGTCGCCGTGCATATCGCCAAATGGCTGTTGAAGGATGGGGTATACGACACTGCCGCCGCCGAGCCGATTTTGCGTGGCGGCGGACCGGCGGATTACTTCCAGCTGGGGCCGGAAGCGTTGTTCAGGATGCATCGCCCGAAGTAAATCCCCTCGCCACGAAGACAACCTAGAAATGCCGATTACCAGATCAGGCCGCCTTCGCCATCGACACCCTGCAGGTGAGTCAACTGCTGGGCAGCCGCTTCATCGGCTTTGAAAGCAGTCTCGAACGTCTGCTCTTCGAGCACTTTGTTGAAACGCGGCTTGTCGGGACTGCCGATGGCCTTGGTGGCGATGGCTGCGTAATAGCCGCCACCCTCCTTGGGAACAACAGCGGAAACAGCTTCAAAAGTTTCAAAGGCTTTGCGTGCCATAATGCGCATCCTGGCGGTTGGAATGACCGTCATTAAACCTTCAACCGGCCAGTTTGTGTACCTTCGCCATACACCCTTCGGTCGCCTTGGCGGCAGACACCTCGCGAAAGGTATGGAAATCCAGGCTGCTCACCACCAGATCCTGTACCAGCTCGGCGAAGATCGCCATTGCCGGGGAATTGAAGTAGGCCTCCATCGCCTGCTGGTGGGTCCACAGCCCGGACACCAGCCACAGGTCGGCGTCGCATTGCGATTGCTGCAAGGCGAAGTGCAGGCAACCGGGAGCTTGCCGCGACGGGGTGATCAAGGTACTCAGGCGCGCACCCAATTGCTGACTGCAGCCGGCTCGTGCCCGCACAAAAGCCATGTGACTGACGGGGATCTGTGTAGTCATGTTCAACCCTCCCAGGTGATCCATTGTGCAGCCGGGGACGGGCTGCGACAGGATCAAAGGTTAAGCGCCCTGACGCCAGCTTCGTTAGTCGATTCCTGCCGACACATTGCACGATCCTGCCCGCAGATGCCGCCGGCCTGGCTTGGAACCGACACAAACAGCGCAACTTGAAACAAAAGGTTTCAAGCAAGTTTCGAGCAGGTTGCACCGTCCCGATCCGACAGGCCGTGCAGGATCAGGCAAGCTTTCAACAGGATGTTGCTACCGCTGCGCCTTGCACAAATTTAAGCTGCGTCCATCGCATCCCTATCATCCGAGGATTTCGGCATGTCGCCACTCGATCACGCCCACGTCCCGCTGGACACTTACCTGGAACAACAGCGCGCCGAGCTGGCATCGATCATCGAACGCAATACCAGCGAGGACGGCAGCTACGCCACCGCCATCGGTTCGCTGCACCTGTCGCGCCACAGCCAGCCGCATAGATTTGCCCCGGTGCTGGCCCAACCGGCGCTGTGCATCATGGCCCAGGGCAGCAAGCAAGTGCGCCTGGCAGACGAACTGTTCAACTACGACCCGTTGCACTATCTGGTGGTCTCGGTCTCGATGCCATTGAGCGGGTGCATCGCCGACGTGTCGCCCGAACAACCGATCCTGGCGCTGCGCCTGGACATCGACCCGGCGGAAATCACCGCGCTGATCGCCGACGCCGGTCCGTTGGGCGTACCGACCCGCCCCGCCGGTCGCGGCCTGTATGTCGAACGCCTGGACACGCCGATGCTCGATGCGGTGCTGCGCCTGGCACGGTTGCTGGACAGCCCGAAAGACATCGCCATGCTCGCGCCACTGGTGCGCCGGGAAATCCTCTATCGCCTGCTGCGCAGCCCGCAAGGCTACCGGCTGTATGAAATCGCCATTGCCAACAGCCAGAGCCATCGCATCAGCCAAGCGATCAAATGGCTCAACGGCCATTTCGAACAGCCGCTGCGCATCGACGACCTGGCCCGGGAAGTCAACCTCAGCGTCTCGACTCTGCACCATCGTTTCAAGGCAATGACCGCCATGAGCCCGTTGCAGTACCAGAAGCAATTGCGCCTGCAGGAAGCCCGTCGCCTGATGCTGGCCGAAGGGCTGGAAGCCTCGGCGGCAGGGTATCGCGTGGGTTATGAAAGCCCGTCGCAGTTCAGCCGCGAATACAGCCGGCTGTTCGGCGCGCCGCCGCTGAGGGACCTGGCGCGGTTGCGGATGACCGTTTGATCTGTACTTTGTGCTGACTGGGCCGGCCTCATCGCGAGCAAGCTCGCTCCCACAGGGATCGGCGGTGAACGCAACATTTATAGCCAACAGAGATTCCCATGTGGGAGCGAGCTTGCTCGCGATGGGGCCAGTAAAGGCACCTCAATACTTCGCCGCCCAAAGGTCCTGATCAATCTCGATCAACGTCGGCCCCCGCCGCTCACATGCAGCAAGCAACGCCACCCGCAATGACGGCACATCCTCAACCGCCTCGGCATCACAGCCCAACGCCTTGGCGACGCCGATGAAATCCGGCGTGTAGATGTCCACGCCCACCGGTTCGATGGCACGGTTGACCATGTATTTCCTGATCTCTTCGTAGCCCTGGTTATTCCACAGCAATACGATCACCGGTACCCGCGCTTCCACGGCGCTGGCCAGTTCCGGCAGGCTGAATTGCAGGCCGCCATCGCCGATCAGGCACACCACCGGCGGGCGGCCATGGGCGTTATCGACACCGCCAAGCCAGGCGCCGATCGCCGCCGGCAATGCGTAGCCGAGGGTGCCGTAGCCGGTCGAGGAGTTGAACCAGCGGCGCGGCTGTTCGAGATTGAAGGTGAGGTTGCCGGTGTACACCGGCTGGGTGGAATCGCCGACAAAAACCGCCTCGGGCAGCGTCTGCAAAACACTGTCGAGGAACACGGTCTGGGCGCGAGTCGGTTCATCCCATAGTCGGTCGAGTTCAGCCCACAGCCGCGCTACACGCGCCACTCCCCAGTCGTCCTGGCGTGCATCGGGCGCTTGCAGGCTCGGCGCGTCGAGCAAGCCGCGAGCAGCACTTCGCGCATCGGCCACCAGCGCCAGTTTCGGTGGGTAATTGCGCACGGTCTGGTCGGGGTCGATGTCGACGCGCAGCAGCGCACCGGGAATCTCGAAGCCGCCGGCGAAGGTCACGTCATAGTCGGTCTCGGCCAGTTCGGTACCGATGGCCAGCACCACATCGGCCTCGGCCACCAAGGCCCGGGTCGCGACCAGGCTCTGGGTAGAGCCGATCAGCAACGGGTGCCGGGACGCCAGCAAGCCCTTGGCATTGATGGTCAACGCCACCGGTGCACCGAGGCGTTCGGCCAGTTCGGTCAATTCAGCTGCTGCATCGATGGCGCCCCCGCCGGCAAGAATCAGTGGCCGTCTGGCCGTCGCCAGCAATGCCGCCATCTGCTCCACGGCGTCTGGCGCAGCCCCGGCGCGGCTGACCCGGACCGGTGCCCTGCACAACAGCGCATCGGCGTCCTCGACCAGCACGTCCAGCGGGATTTCGATGTGCACCGGCCGTGGGCGCCCGGCCTGGAACACCGCAAAGGCGCGGGCCAATACGCCGGGCAACTCGGCAGCCGACATCAACGTATGGGAAAACGCCGCCACGCCGCCCACCAGCGCACTCTGGTTCGGCAGCTCATGCAACTTGCCGCGGCCGCCGCCCAACTGGCTGCGTGACTGCACGCTGGAGATCACCAGCATCGGGATCGAGTCGGCATAAGCCTGGCCCATGGCGGTGGCGATGTTGGTCATGCCCGGCCCGGTGATGATGAAACACACCCCCGGCTTGCCGCTGACCCGCGCATAACCGTCGGCCATGAACCCGGCGCCTTGCTCGTGACGCGGCGTCACATGACGGATGCTCGAACGGGCCAGCCCGCGATACAACTCGACGGTGTGCACGCCAGGAATGCCAAACACCTGCTCCACACCATAAGCTTCGAGTAACTTGACCAATACTTCGCCGCACGTCGCCATTGCCATCGCCTTTTTCTTCGGGAATGGCGTTATTGGAACGGTCGGGCCATAGCGACAACAATCGATAAAAAGTCATACTAGCCATGTCTTCAAGTCATGGCTCGGCCTCAATGAAACGACTTCCTCCGCTGCCGGCGCTGCACACCTTCCTGATCACCGCCCAATGTTGCAACTTCACGCGGGCCGCGGAATTGTTGCATATCACTCAAGGTGCGGTGAGCCGACAAATTGCCGGGCTGGAAGCGCACCTGGGTTACCCGCTGTTTCACCGCCAGGCGCGTGGCCTGAGCCTGACCGCCGAAGGCCAGGCGTGGCTGCCGCGGGTGCAGCAGGTGTTCGGCCTGATCGGCGAGGCGCTGGAGCAGATCGGCGAGAAACGCCAGGCCCTGCAACTCAAGGCGCCGACCTGCGTGATGCGCTGGTTGCTGCCGCGCCTGTTGCAATGGCAAAAGGAACGGCCAGACGTGCCGGTGGAGCTGACCACCACGATCCGGCACGGCGTGAATTTCCAACGGGAAACCTTCGACGCGGCGGTCGTCTACGGCCCGCCGCCCGATGCCTCGTTGGCCTGCCTGCACCTGTTCGATGAACAACTGACGCCGGTCTGCTCCCCGCCGCTGCTGGAAGGCCCCGCACCGTTGCGCTCGCCCGCCGACCTGCAACAGCACTTGCTGCTGCACCCCACCACCGACGAGCGCGACTGGAACGCCTGGCTCGCCGAGGCCGGCGTCCACCTGAACAACGTCAGCAAGGGCCAGCATTTCGAAACCCTGGACTTGGCGATGTCCATGGCGTCCCAGGGTACGGGCGTGGCGATTGGCGACTGGTCGCTGATCGGCGACGACCTCAGCGCCGGCAGGCTGGTGGCGCCGTTCGAAATGAAGGTCAGGACCGGGCTGGGTTATCACCTGGTGCATCCGCGCAAAGCCCAGGTGTCTGGCCAGTTGCAGGAACTGATGGAATGGCTGGTGGAGCAGGCTCGCGCACGGTAGCCGTCCCTGTGGTGAGGGAGCTTGCTCCCTCACCACAGGGGATCGTGCGAGTCTTGAAGATCAAAGCAGATTAGGCGCCTGCGCCGGCTCGACCTGCGCCCAGTGCGAGGTGTCTTCGCGGTGCTGCTGCAAGTAGGGCAACACCGCGCCCAGCAAGGGTTCCTTGAAGGCTTCTTGAAAGCGATGGGCAAGGCCTGGGATCAGTTTCAATTGACTGCCACGGATGTGCGCCGCCAGGTGCACACCATGCATCACCGGCAGCAACGGATCGGCGGTGCCATGGACCACCAGCGTCGGCACCTGCAATTGATTGAGCAGCGCCACCCGGCTCGGCTCGGCCAGGATTGCCATGATTTGACGCTTCACACCTTCGGGGTTGAAGGCCCGGTCGTAAGCCACGGCGGCTTGATGCAGCAAGGCCTGCCGGTCATCGACCACCATCGGGCTGCCCAGCGCGGCGAGCAGGTCGGCCTGTTGCTCAAGCGCCACTTCACGATTCGGCGCGCTGCGCCGTGACAGCAACTGCACCAGCGTTTCACTGGGCGCCGGCAAGCCTGCGGCGCCGGAACTGGTCATGATCAGGGTCAGGCTCTCGACCCGTTGCGGCGCCATCGCCGCCATGTGCTGGGCGATCATCCCGCCCATGCTCACGCCCAGTACATGGAAGCTTTGCACCTGCAAGGCATCCATCAAGCCCAGGCCATCGGCGGCCATGTCGGTCAAGGTATAAGGCGCGGCCACCGGCAAGCCAAGCTTGTAGCGCAAGGCTTCGAAGGTCAGGTTGGCAGTGCCTGGGGCCTGGCGCCAGGCGGACAGACCCACATCCCGGTTGTCGTAGCGAATCACCCGGAAACCCTGTTCGCACAGCGCCACCACCACTTCGTCCGGCCAATGGATCAACTGACCGCCCAGCCCCATCACCAGCAGCAGCGCGGGATCCGAAGCACGGCCGATGCTCTGGTACGCCAGGCTTACCTGGTCCAGGTCGACCCGTTGGGTCGCGACATTGACATCACAACGAGAAGCCGCCAACGACGGCAGGCCGCACAACAATGCGGCCAGAAAAATGAATACACGCATGAACAAACACCAGAACGCAGAACCCCAATAGAGCGCAAGTCTGATGAAGTTTGTTCAAGCGCGCTGCCACAGTTGCGTGACAGTTTGATGAAGATTGCCGAGTGGTTATCTGAATCCCCGATTCTCCGTGGCGAGGGAGCTTGCTCCCGCTGGGCCGGCTGGCGCTCCAGTGCGTAGCAGCCCTTTGGGTCCGTCTGAAGCACCGTGACGACAGGTAGATTTTGGGTCATTGTCGACAGCCGGCCCCACATGAGACAAACTCAACCTTTTCGTATTTATCACAAGATTTACTCATGGAGCCATCCGGTGCTTGAACTCCGTCACCTGAAGACCCTGCACGCCCTGCGCGAAGCCGACAGCCTGGTGGAGGCCGCCGAGCGGCTGCACCTGACCCAGTCCGCGCTGTCCCACCAGTTCAAGGAACTGGAGGAGCGCCTGGGCATGCAGCTGTTCGTGCGCAAGACCAAACCGGTCCGGTTCACCAGCGCCGGCCTGCGCCTGTTGCAACTGGCGGATGCCGCCCTGCCATTGCTGCGCAGCGCCGAGCGGGACATCGCGCGGCTGGCCGGCGGCACCGCCGGGCGTCTGCACATGGCCATCGAGTGCCACAGCTGCTTCCAATGGCTGATGCCGACCATCGACCAGTTCCGCGATGCCTGGCCGGAAGTCGAGCTGGACCTGGCCTCGGGCTTCGCCTTCGCCCCGCTGCCGGCCCTGGCCCGGGGCGACCTCGACCTAGTGGTCACTTCCGACCCGCTGGAGCTGGCGGGCATCACCTATGTGCCGCTGTTCACCTACGAGGCGATGCTCGCGGTGGCGAACCAGCATCGACTGGCGGGCAAACCGTACATCGTGCCCGAAGACCTGGTCAGCGAAACCCTGATCACCTACCCGGTGGAGCGCGATCGGCTGGACATCTTCACCCGTTTCCTGGAGCCGGCCGACATCGAACCGGCCCAGGTTCGCACCTCCGAGCTGACGGTAATGATGATGCAACTGGTTGCCAGCGGCCGGGGCGTCTGCGGCATGCCTCACTGGGCACTGCATGAATACAGCTCACGGGGCTACGTGAAGGCCAAGCGGCTGGGGGAGAAAGGTCTGTTCGCCACGCTCTACGCGGCGGTGCGCACCGACATGCTCGACGCGCCGTACATGCGCGATTTTTTGCTGACGGCCAAGGACACATCGTTCTCGACACTCGACGGCGTCAGCGCCGTGCGCTGACCGCTTTTTTGGCGAGGGAGCTTGCTCCCGCTTGGGCGCGAAGCGGCCACAAGAAAGGTCTGCTACGCCCTGGAGCGCCAGCCGGCCCAGCGGGAGCAAGCTCCCTCGCCACAAAAGCTCCATCACTCCAATCTTCGGTGAGATCAGAGTTCAAGCCACATGTGGATCTTGTCGAAATACACATCGCCCACGCGAATCGCCATCGGTTCGAGCCCGTACAAAACGAAGCCGCTGCGCTGGTAGAGTTTGACGGCCGGGTCGTTGCCGGCGGTGACGGTCAGTTGCACCAGCCGCAGAAAGGCGTGACGACGGGCTTCGGCGAGGGCCGCCTGGACCAGTTGCTGGCCAAGCCCCCCTTGGCGATGGGCTGCGGCGACGTACATGCCGAACAGGGTCGCCTTGTGCCGGGCCTTCAACCGAGGCTCCAGGGACAGGCCGACGATACCCACCAGTTCGTCCTCCACGAATGCCCCGAGGATCACATCGAGCCGGCTGGTGAGGCGCGATTCCCACCAGTTGATGGGCAGCGTCGCCCGCTCACTGGCGCTGGAGGTGAAAGCCTCTGGATGCAGCTCATAGGCCTGGAGCATCAACTCCCGATAGCCCTGGGCATCAGCCACCTTCAGCCGTCGGATGTTCACGCCGAACGCCGTTGCTCAAGCATCAGTCGCAGCGCCAGTGCGCCGAGTACAACCCCCATGAAATAGCGCTGCGCCGCCAGCCAGGTCGGGTTGTGGACAAACCACGAGGCGATGCCGGCGGCGAACAGCGCGATCAGCAGGTTGACGCTGAAGCTCACGCTGATCTGAGTCAGCCCGAGGATGATGCTCTGGGTGAACAGCGAGCCATGCTCCGGGCTGATGAACTGCGGAAACACCGACAGGTAGAACACCGCGATCTTCGGGTTCAAGGCACTGGTGAGAAAACCCATGGTGATCAGCTTGCGGGTCGAGTCCGCCGGCAACTGCTGGGCCTGAAAAGGCGAGCGAGCCCCCGGCTTCACCGCTTGCCAGGCCAGCCAGAGCAGATAAAGCGCACCGGCCCACTTGAGGATTTCATAAGCCATCGGCACTGCCAGGAACACCGCGGTCAGCCCCGCCGCCGCGGCGAACATGTGCACGAAGAAGCCCGCCACCACGCCAAGCAAGGAGGTGACGCCGGCCTTGCGGCCCTGACAGATCGAACGGGAAATCAGGTAGATCATGTTCGGGCCGGGCGTGAGCACCATCAACAACGCGGCGGCGGCGAAAATCAGCAGGTCCGGCAATGGAATCATGGCGTCAGTCCTTGAGTCTTGAATCAGCAGGTTGCGAGACAAGTGGCTCGATAAAACGGCAGGATCACCTCGCCTGTCAACGGCGCCAGCAACAAATCGCCGGTGCCGGCCGGATCGATCCAACGCACTTCCTCGATCTCGGCGGCGGGAGAAACCTGAGCATCGATGTCCAGCAAAAACACTTCGGCCTGCACGGTAAAACCCGGCTCGTTGGCGGCCGGCGCGCTGAACTGTCCAAGGTGACGAGCCTGCGCCGGATCGATCCTCAGGCCGAGTTCCTCCTCCAGCTCCCGAGCCAGGGCCTGGACCGGTTGCTCACGGGCTTCGATCTTGCCACCCGGTTGCATGAAGGCCTGGGTGCCGCGCTTGCGTACCAGCAGGGTCCGGCCGTCAGGGCCGATGAGCAGGGCGGCGGCGATACGGATGAGAGCAATGGTCATGATCAAAAAGGCCTCGGGCAGAAAATGCCGGGGCAGATTACAGGGGCAGGCGGTGGGAGCAAAGCCTGGCCTCCCCCTCCAACCCAACACAATTCCCCTGTGGGAGCGAGCCTGCTCGCGAAGACTGAGTGTCAGTCAGATTTTTTTTAACTGACAGTACGCTTTCGCGAGCAGGCTCGCTCCCACAAGGAACCGCAGTGGTAGCTGGAGCGGTTTCACCCCAAAATCGGCTTCGGCGCCGCAGGATCCGCTTCCTCCTCGGGGATCTTGACGAACACGCTGTACCGCGCCCCTTCCATCGCCTCGAAGGCGATGAGTTTTTCGATCAGCGGAGCACTCATGACCTTGCCGGCATTGAGCAACAGCATGCCGTTGTCGGCATTGAGGTTGCGGGCCAGGACCATGCCGGCCGCCAGCTCGCGGGTGGTCACGACCTTCACCGTCGGGTCGGACAAGGTCACGTCTTCCAGGTACTCGGCGCAGGCCTTGATGAAGTCCTCGACCATGTCCGGGTCGTACAGTTTGCCGGCGTATTTGCGGATGTAGACCAGCGCTTCATCGCTGTTCATCTGCCGCTCCAGGATCAACCCGCGCTGCAATTCGATGAAATCCACCGCCAGTTTCAACAGTCGCGAACCGAACGGAATCGCCTCGCCCTTGAGGTGATCGGGGAAACCACTGCCATCCCAGCGCTCCTGATGATGGAGAATGATGCGCGCCGCGTCCTTCATCGGGTCGAGGGTCATCAGCAGCGATTCACTCTGCTTCGGATAGGCGCGGTACAGCTCCAGTTCGCTGTGGTGCAGCATGTCGGCGGGCGTGACCATCATGTTATCGGTCCAGCTCAGCTTGCCGATGTTGTAGAGGGCGGCGGCCATGGTCAGGTCGCGGTCGGTGGACTCATCGAGAAAGTTGAGCCGGCTGTAGACCCGGATCAACTCGATGATCTGCCGGTTGGTCTGCTTGGCCTTGGGCAGGCGCAGGTTGGCGATCAGCGAGAACACCTCGGTGCCGGTCACGTAGCTGCGCTTGAGCTCTTCGTAGGCCAGGTCGAGCATGTCGGCGGTCTGCTGCAGCTCGGCGGTGCGCGACGCCACGCGTTTTTCCAGCGTGGCGTTGAGGGTCTTGAGTTGCTGGTTCTGCTCGCGGTTCAACGCTTCGAGGCGCTGACGCTCGCTTTCCGAATGCTGGTGGGCCAAGGCCTGGCGCAGGGCCTGCACCAGTTCCTCGTCATTCCAGGGTTTGCTGAGGTAGCGATAGAGCTGCCCCTCGTTGATGGCCTTGGTCATCATGTCCACGTCGGCGTAGCCGGTGAGCAGGATGCGCAAGGTCGATGGATACAGCTTGCGGATTTCCGCCAGCAGCGTGGCGCCGTCCATGTTCGGCATCCGGGCGTCGGTCATCACCAGGTCGACCGGCCGCTCCTTGAGGATTTCCAAGGCCTTCGCACCGCTGTCGGCCAGCAGGATTTCATACGGCTGGCTGCGCAACAGCCGACGCAGGCTGTTGAGAATCGACTCTTCGTCATCCACCAGCAACACCGTCGGCTTCGCAGCAGGAACGTTCGACGACTGATCTTCCATTGGCACCCCCTCCTATTGACGATCACCGTTCTACCTTACCCCTGAAAGACAGGCTAGTAGATAGCGGATATTTAGACACAATTCGCCACCATGCACCGCGCGGTTTCCTTGAGCCGACTATGCTGTACCTCATGAAGGGCCAAGTACAGGCCGAATACTCATGCCAGCGAAAGGGATATCAGATGTTCCCACGGTTCCATAGTCAGCATCTCAACGGTGCACGGCCATGAGCCTGCCGATGGATAGATCCAATCGGCGGATCCTGATCGTCGACGACACGCCAACGATTCATGAGGATTTTCGAAAGATCCTCGCCCCCCATGTGATCCTCGAAGACAGCCTGAGCAGCGCCGAAGAAGCCTTGTTCGGCGCACCGGTGGTGATCGCCGCCCAGAGTTTCGAGCTGGAGTCGGCATTCCAGGGCATGGAGGCCTTGAGCAAGGTAGAAACGGCCCTGGCCCGGGGTAAACCCTTCGCCATGGCCTTTATCGACATGCGCATGCCGCCAGGCTGGGACGGTCTTGAAACCATCGAGCGGCTGTGGCGCGTCGATCCCAAGCTGCAAGTGGCGCTGTGCACCGCTTATTCGGATTACTCCTGGGAGGACATCGCCGATCGCCTGGAATTGGGTGATCGCCTGCTGATCCTGAAGAAACCCTTCGACGCCATCGAGATCCGCCAGATGGCAAGCACCCTCACCGTCAAATGGCAGATGACCGAAGACGCGGCGCTGAAAATGGACATGCTCGAACGGGCGGTGGAGGAACGCACCCGGGAACTGGCCGACGCCAACATCATCGTGCAGAACAGCCCGACCATCCTTTATCGCCTGCGTGGCGAGCCGCCGTTCCCGCTGATGTACATCTCGCACAACATCACCAAGTTCGGCCATGTCGCGGCGCAACTGATCCGTTCGCCGGACTGGGCGCAAACCCTGATCCACCCCGACGATCAGGGCAAGGTCCAGGAGGCCATGGTCCGCGTCCTGGACCGCGACACGGCCGGGGCGTCCATCGAGTTTCGCATGCGCACCGGAGACGACACCTTTCGCTGGGTGGAGAACCGCTACATTCCAGTGCGCAATGAACAAGGCCTGCTGCTGGAAGTCGAGGGCATCATCCTCGACATCACCGAGCGCAAAGTGGCCGAGGAAAAGATCGCCCTGCTCGCCCGCACCGACGGCCTGACCGCGCTCGCCAACCGCGCCACCATGATCGAGCGCCTGCACCAGGCGTTCGCCGCCGCGCGCCGGGGGGCGGCGCCGTTTGCGATGTTCTACCTGGACCTGGACCATTTCAAGCGCATCAACGACACCCTCGGGCACCCCATCGGTGACCTGCTGTTGCAGGAAGTCGCGGCGCGCCTCAAGGGCTGTACTCGGGAAAACGACGTGGTGGCGCGCCTGGGCGGCGATGAATTCGCCATCCTGCAACTGGATGTCCACGAAGCGACGCACTGCGCCGCGCTGGCCGGCAAAATCCGTGACGCGTTGGTAGCGCCCTACTCCCTGGACGGCAACGACGTGCGCATCTCGGTGAGCATCGGCATCAGCCTGTACACGCCACAAAGCCTGAGTGCCGACAGCCTGATGGCGCAGTCCGACATGGCGCTGTACCGCTCGAAAGAGAAGGGCCGCAACCAGTATCACTTCCACAACGAAGAGATCAATCAGGAAGTCACCGACCGGGTCGCCCTGGCCAATGACCTGCGCCAGGCCATCGAGAACAACGAACTGCATTTGCATTACCTGCCGGAAGTCGATCTCGGCACCGGCAAGATCCTCGGCATGGGCGTGCAGGTGCGCTGGAACCACCCCGAGCGCGGTTGGCTGGAGCCGGCGGCGTTCATGCCTGCCGCCGAGAAAACCGGGATCATCATCGGCCTCGGTCACTGGGTCCTGGACCAGGCGTGCCAGCAGATGCGCCAATGGCGCGATCAGGGCATGGCGCCGCCAGTGATCGCCATCGACCTGTCCCTGACCCAGCTCAAGACCGGCCCGGAACTGATCTACGACGTGCTGCGCACCACCGCGCGCTGGGAGCTGGCGCCCTGGGACCTGCGCTTCGATGTCACCGAGGCGACCCTGGCCCAGACCAAATGGACCCACAACGACGTGCTGCCACGGCTGTGCGAACTCGGCGTACAGGTCGCCATCGATGACTTCGGCACCGAGTATTCCTCGTTCGATTATCTGAAGACCTACCGCGTCAACCATCTCAAGCTCGCCCAGCGATTCCTCGACAGCGCCAACGCCGATCCGGAGAACGCCACGACCCTGCGGGCGATCATCAACTTTGCCCGGGACGTCGGCATCGGCATCATTGCCGAAGGCGTCGAGACCCAGGAACAACGCACCACCCTGATGTCCAGCGGCGGCTCGATGCAGGCCCAGGGGCATTACTTCAGTACCGTGGTCGACAGCGACCAGGCTGCCGCACTGCTCAAGGCCGGCACCATCGTGCCGGTGGCGGACCACTGGACCCGGCCGGCCAGCCAGCTATCGGAGAGCAACCCATGAACCCCATGTCGGTACCTGCCAACCGGCGAATCCTGGTGGTGGACGACACGCCCGCCATCCACCAGGATTTTCGCAAGATCCTCAGCCCCAGCGCCGGCAATGACGATTCGCTGGACGACACCGAGAGCCTGCTGTTCGGCACGCCGCAGGTTAATCGGTTGCAATTTCAGATCGACTCGGCCTATCAGGGCGAGGAAGCGCTAGAACTGGTCAAGCGCGCCCAGGCCGAGGGCCAGCCGTATGCGCTGGTATTCGCTGACATGCGCATGCCGCCGGGCTGGGACGGCCTGCAAACCATCGAACAGCTGTGGAAAGCCGACCCGCGGCTGCAAATTGCCCTGTGCACCGCGTATTCGGACTATTCCTGGGAAACCATGTCCGAACGCATCGAATTCGACGACCAGTTGCTGATTCTCAAGAAACCTTTCGACACTCTGGAAATCCGCCAGATGGCCAGCGCCATGACCTGGAAATGGCAACTGGCGCAAGACGCAGCGCGGAAAATGCGCAGCCTGGAGCGCACGATCGAAGAGCGGGTCCAGGAACTGCTCAAGGTTTCTCACCTGCTGCAATACGACGTCCTCACCGAACTGCCCAACAGCATGCTGCTCGGCGACCGCCTGACCCAGGCCCTGGCCCAGTGCCGCCGGCATGACCGGCAGCTGGCGGTGATGTTCATCGGCCTCGACCGCTTCAAGCGCATCAACAATGCGCTGGGCCATCCGGTGGGCGATGAAATGCTCAAGCGGGTGGCACGCACCCTGGCCACCGTGGTGCGTGAATCCGACTCGGTGTTTCGCTACGGCTCCGATGAGTTCGTGGTGATCCTCGGCGACGTCGCCGATCCGCAATTGATCAAGGGCGTGGCGGAAAAACTGCTCGCGGCGATCAACTCTCCACACCCCATCGACGGCCATGACCTGACGGTGACGGCAAGCCTGGGCATCAGCGTGTACCCCAATGACGGTTTCGACGCCGTGGCGCTGATCAAGAAAGCCGAGACGGCAATGCGCAACGTCAAGGAGACCGGCCCCAACGACTACCGTTTTTTCACCGAGGACATGAACCGCCGGGCACGACAGCAGCAGACTATCGAATCAGGTTTGCGCCTGGCGCTGCAACGCAAGGAATTCGTGCTGCATTACCAACCCAAGCTCGATCTGACGAGCGGCGCGGTGGTCGGTGTCGAGGCGCTGGTGCGCTGGAACCGGCCCGACCAGGGGCTCGTCTTTCCGTCGGATTTCATCCCGGTGGCCGAAGACAGCGGGCTGATCGTACCGCTGAGCCAGTGGGTGCTCCAGGAAGCCTGCCAACAGGCCTGTCGCTGGCAAGCCGAGGGCATGCGGCCGCTGTACCTGTCGGTGAATGTCTCGGCGATCGATTTTCGCCAGCGCGGTTTCGTCGAAGGCATTGCGCGCACCCTCAAGGAAACCGGCCTGGACCCGACACAGTTGGAACTGGAGATTACCGAAAGCGTGCTCATGCAGAACATCGATACCACCGTGGCCACCCTCAAGGCCATCAAGCAGCTGGGGGTACGGTTGGCCATCGATGACTTCGGCACCGGCTATTCGAGCCTGAGTTACTTGCAGAAATTTCCGGTGGACGTGTTGAAGATCGACCAGTCGTTCGTCGGCGACCTGAGCATCGACAGCAACGACGCGAAACTGGTGAGCACCATTATCAGCCTGGGCAAGAGCTTGAACCTGCACATCATTGCCGAGGGTGTGGAAACCCGCGAGCAACTGGCCTTCCTCAAGGCGCACCAGTGCGAGGAAGCCCAGGGCTATTACTTCAGCAAGGCCGTGGAGCCGCAGGCATTTGCCCAGTGGGTGGCGGCATGGGGAAAAAAAACGAATCCGTTTTCATGAGCAATTGAGTCCATAAACCGAAGTTTCAAGGAAAGCATCCCATGGCGTCACACGGACTGATTCTGGCTCTCTGCCTGCTTCTGGGATACAGCGTGACCAGTCACGCAGAACCATTGGACGAACCGCTCAAACCCCTGCCCGCCGCGCCGGCCCTGGACCCCAAGCGGGTCCAGTTGGGCCAGCGGCTGTTCAACGACCCACGGCTGTCGGTCAACAACACACTGTCCTGCGCCAGCTGCCATCGCCTGGACAAGGGCGGCGCCGATGACAAGCAGTTTTCCCTGGGCTTCGACGGCAAGCCGGTGGAGGTCAATACCCCCACCGTGTTCAACGCCAGCCTGAACTTCCATCAGTTCTGGGACGGTCGCGTCGATACCCTGGAAGAACAGGTGCACATCGTCGTGACGAGCCCCGGGGAGATGGGCAGCGACTGGAAAACGGTGGTCAAGCGCATCGCCGACGATCCGGGCTACGCCAGGGATTTTGCCGACGCCTACCCCGGCGGCGTGACCCAGCCCAACATCCAGGGCGCTCTCGCCGATTACGAGCGCACCCTGCTGACGCCGAATTCGCGCTTTGACCAATACCTGCTGGGCAACACCGACATTCTCACCCCCCGGGAAAAATTCGGTTACCAGCGCTTCAAGGAATACGGCTGCATCGCCTGCCATCAGGGCGTGAACATCGGCGGCAACATGTTCCAGAAGTTCGGCGTGATGGGGGACTACATCCAGGACCGGGGCAACCCCACCCGGGCCGACAACGGCCGCTTCAACATCACCGGCGACGAAGCCGACCGCCAGGTGTTCAAGGTGCCGAGCCTGCGCAACGTGGCCGTCACCGCGCCGTATTTCCATGGCGGCTCCGCGCCGACCCTGGAGCGCGCGGTGGAAGTCATGTTCAAGTACCAGCTGGGCCGTGAGCCGCTGAAAAACGATACCGAACTGATCGTCGAATTCCTCAAGACCCTCACTGGCGAATGGGAGGGCAAGCCGCTATGAACAGTCTCTCCCGCCGCCTCGGCCTGGCTTTCATCGGCGTCTTGCTGGCTTCGATCCTGTTGTTCATGTACATCGAATCAGGCGCCCAGCAAGCCGCCTCGCACATCGAATCGCGCGACTTGATCCGCCTGCTCAAGCAGCAGGACGGGATCTGGGACAACGAAGTGCTCAAGTCGCGAATCGCCCTGAGCCACAACTACGACCCGCTGGTCTCGCCGCTCAATGAAATGACGCGCCTGTGGCAGCGCCTCGACGCCATCGAGGCGGAGCCTGGCCGCCATGCGCCCGAGCTCTGGTCGACCCAGCGCGACGAGTACCTCAAGGCGCTCAAGGAAAAAACCCGCCTGGTGGAACAGTTCAAGTCCCATAACGCGGTGCTGCGCAACTCCCTGGCTTTCCTGCCCACCGCCGAAGACGATATCCAGCGCCAGTTCTCCCTGCTGTCCGATAACGACAAGCTTCGGCTGCAGAGCGCCACCATCGATACCTACGACCTGCTGCTCGCCACGCTGGAGTTCGCGCAGATCACCACGCAGGATCAGGCTGCCGAAATCCTGATGGGCCTCAACCAGCTGGATATCAACAAGGAGCGCTTGCCGGACGGGCTCGTCAGCTCCGTGGAAATCCTGCGCAGGCACATTGCGCTGATCCTGCGCGAGCAACCACTGGTCAACCAGCTACTGCGCGATTTCGAGGCCGTCCCCCTGGCCGCCCGCCTGGACACCATCACCAGTCTGCTGGAAAAGGACCAGGAAAAAGCCGCCACCAAACATCAGCGCAACCACATCCTGTTGCTGGTATTCGCAACCTTCCTGGTGCTGATCCTGATCTGGCTGGCGGTTAGGCTGGTGCGCAGTTTCGGCGAGATCAAGCGGGTCAACAGTGCGCTGCAAACCGCCAACGACGAACTCGAACAACGGGTCGAAGAGCGCACCCGCCAGCTCAAGGACACCCAGAGCGAACTGATGGACACCGCCCGCCAGGCCGGCATGGCGGAGATCGCCACCAACGTATTGCACAACGTCGGCAACGTGCTCAACAGCGTGAACATCTCTGCCGACCTGGTCAGCCGCAAGCTGCGCAGCAGCAAGGCCCTGGGGCTGGGCAAGGCGATGAACCTGATCAACGAGCACAACCACGACCTGGGGCATTTCCTCACCGAGGACGAAAAAGGCAAGCTGCTGCCCGGCTACCTCAACCAGTTGGTGGAAGCCATCGCGGTGGAACAACAAGGCCTGACCGACGAACTCGCGCAACTGAGCAAGAGCGTGGACCACATCAAGGACATCGTCTCCACGCAGCAATCCTATGCCGGCGCCAACAGCCTGATGGAACCCCTGGTGGTCAGCGAACTGCTCGAAGACGCCCTGCGCATGAACTCGGGAGCCCTGACCCGCCACCATGTAACGGTCATCAAGGACTACGGCGAAGTGCCGCGGATCATGGGCGACAAACACCGCTTGTTGCTGATCCTGATCAACCTGATCAGCAATGCCAAATACGCCATGGCCGGGGTTTCCAACCATGCACGGAACATGACGCTCAAGGCCACCGTCGTAGACGATGAGACCCTGCAGATCAGCGTGAAGGACGAAGGCGAAGGCATCCCGGAAGAGAACATGACACGCATCTTCGCCCACGGTTTTACCACCCGTAAGGACGGCCACGGGTTCGGCCTGCACAGTTGCGCACTGGCAGCGATTGAAATGAACGGCCACCTCACCGCACACAGCGAGGGGCCTGGTACCGGGGCGACGTTTGTATTGCAGCTGCCCCTGAAACTCGCAGAAGGTGAGCCATGAACAGCCTGAGCAACCGGCGCATCCTCTTGATTGATGACACGCCCGCCATCCACGACGATTTCCGCAAGATCCTGACCCCGGAGGACGAAAGCGACAGCGACCTGCAGGACATGGAAAGCGCGCTGTTCGGCGAGGCCCCGAAACCCGCCGCCACCGTGTTCGAACTCGATTCGGCCTACGGTGGCCAGGAAGGCCTGGCCAAATTGCAACGGGCGTTGGCCAAGGAGCTTCCCTATGCCCTGGCCTTCGTCGACATGCGCATGCCCGAAGGCTGGGACGGCGCCAAGACCATCGAAGAGCTGTGGAAAGTCGACCCGCAATTGCAGGTGGTTGTCTGCACCGCGTATTCGGATTATTCCTGGGACGAATTGCTCGATCGCCTGAACGGCCACGACCGCCTGCTCATATTGAAAAAGCCCTTCGACAACATCGAAGTCCAGCAGATGGCCAATACCCTCACCACCAAATGGGAAATGACTTCTCGTGCCCGTTTGAAAATGAACAAGCTCGAAGACCTGGTGGAGCAACGCACCCTGGCGTTCAAGCAGGCCAGCGAATTGCTGCAGATGGAAATCGACGAACGCAAGATGCTTGAAAGCCAGCTCGTGCAGTCGGAAAAGCTCGCTTCGCTGGGTCAGCTGGCGGCTGGTGTGGCCCACGAAATCAACAACCCGATCGGCTTCATTTCCTCCAATCTCGGCGCCCTCGGTGGGTACTTCGGCAAGCTCGAAGAAATGCTCCACGCCTACGGCAGTGCCGAACAAGCCATTGCCTCGCCGGAGCTGCTGACGGAACTCAAGCGCCTGCGCGAACAGGTGGAACTCGACTTCCTGGTGGAGGACATTCCAGTACTGATCAAGGAATCCAAGGACGGCATCGCTCGCGTCGGTCAGATCGTCAAGGACCTCAAGGACTTCTCCCGCGTCGACTCCAGCCAGGAATGGCAGATGGCAAATCTGCAGCAGGGCATGGATTCGACATTGAACATCGTCGCCAACGAAATCAAATACAAGGCCGACGTGGTCAAGCAATACAGCCCCCTGCCGGAAGTCGAATGCCTGCCGTCGCAGATCAACCAGGTGATCATGAACCTGATCGTCAACGCCGCCCAGGCCATCGGCCCCGAGCGCGGCACCATCACCCTGCGCAACGGGGTCGAGGGCGACAACGTCTGGATCGAAGTCGCCGACAATGGCTCGGGCATCCCGCCGGAAACCCTGCAGAAAATCTTCGACCCGTTCTTCACCACCAAACCCATCGGCCAGGGCACGGGGCTCGGGCTGTCACTGTCCTACGGCATCGTGAAAAAACACCACGGCGAGATTACCGTGCGCAGCGAAGTCGGCGTCGGGACGACGTTCCGGGTGGAGCTGCCGGTACGGCAGATGAAGCTCGCGGGGTGAGCGACCGCAGTTCTAATTTCAGCGAGAGGGCTTTTGTGGCGAGGGAGCTTGCTCCCGCTGGGCTGCGCAGCAGCCCCAAATGGCCCGTCGCAGTAATCCAGTCGTTGCGTAGGATCCGGTTTTACGACTGCTGCGCAGCCGAGCGGGAGCAAGCTCCCTCGCCACGGGGTTGCATTCCACGCTAATGTCTCGCCAATCGCTCTCCCCCAAGGAACCCGCATGAGCCTATCGCTGCTGAGCCGCTACGCCTTCTTCGCCGGCTGTGTGATCTTCACCCTCGCCAGCCTGCCGTTCCTGCAACACGACTGGCTATGGCCGATCGTGCTGTTGACCGGGCTGCTGAGCCTGCTGGGGGTGTTCGACCTGCTGCAAAGCCGTCACGCGGTACGGCGCAACTATCCGATCCTGGGCAACATCCGCTACCTGGTCGAAGGCATCCGCCCGGAGATCCGCCAATACCTGCTCGAGTCCGACAGCGACGCCCTGCCCTTTTCCCGCGCCCAGCGCTCGCTGGTGTACTCGCGGGCCAAGAACGAAAGCGCCGACAAACCGTTCGGCACCTTGATCGACGTTTACCAGACCGGCTTCGAATTCATCGGCCACTCCATGCGCCCGGCCCCGTTGAGCGACCCCAGCGGCTTTCGCGTCACGGTCGGCGGCCCGCAATGCACCCAGCCGTACTCGGCGTCGGTGTTCAACATCTCGGCCATGAGCTTCGGCTCCCTGAGTGCCAACGCCATCCGGGCGTTGAACCAGGGCGCGAAGTTCGGCAATTTCGCCCATGACACCGGCGAAGGCAGCATCAGCCCTTACCACCGCGAACACGGCGGCGACCTGACCTGGGAATTGGGCAGCGGTTACTTCGGTTGCCGCACCTCCGACGGGCGCTTCGACCCGGAGCGCTTCGCAATCCAGGCGCAGAACCCTCAGGTACGGATGATCGAAATCAAGATGAGTCAAGGCGCCAAGCCGGGCCACGGCGGGATTCTGCCCAAGCACAAGGTCACCCGGGAAATTGCCGAGACCCGGGGCATCCTCATGGGCGAGGATTGCGTGTCGCCGTCCTGCCATAGCGCGTTTTCCACGCCGATTGAATTGATGCAATTCATCCAGCAACTGCGCGAACTGTCAGGCGGCAAACCGGTGGGCTTCAAGTTCTGCCTGGGGCATCCGTGGGAATTCATGGGCATCGCCAAGGCCATGCTGAAAACCGGAATCCTGCCCGACTTCATCGTGGTCGACGGCAAGGAAGGCGGCACCGGCGCCGCGCCGGTTGAGTTCACCGACCACATCGGCGTGCCGCTGCGCGAAGGCCTGCTGTTTGTGCACAACACCTTGGTGGGCCTGAACCTGCGGGACAAGATCAAGCTCGGCGCCAGCGGCAAGATTGTCAGTGCCTTCGACATCGCCAGTGTCCTGGCCATCGGCGCCGACTGGGCCAACGCCGCACGCGGCTTCATGTTCGCCATCGGCTGCATCCAGTCGCAAAGCTGCCACACCAACAAATGCCCCACCGGCGTCGCCACCCAGGACACCCTGCGCCAGCGCGCCCTGGTCGTCCCGGACAAAGCCCAGCGGGTCTACAACTTCCACCGCAACACCCTCAAGGCCCTGGCCGAAATGCTCGCCGCCGCCGGCCTCGACCACCCTTCGCAACTGCAACCCAAGCATCTGGTGCGGCGCATGTCGGCCACCGAGATCAAGCTGTTCTCCCAACTGCACGTCTTCCTCAAACCCGGGCAACTGCTGACCGGGGAAGTGAACGGCGAGTTCTACTCACGGATGTGGCAGTTGGCGCGGGCAGACAGTTTCGAGCCCCAGGAAATAGCGGCAGCGTAACTTCGCATTCGCTCTTGTGGCGAGGGAGCTTGCTCCCGCTGGGCTGCGCAGCGGCCCCAAGACAGGCACCGCGCTACAGCAGTCAGACCGCGCAAAATCCGGTTACGACTGCTGCGCAGCCGAGCGGGAGCAAGCTCCCTCGCCACGGGGTGATGCGCTGTGCTTGCTATGCGGCCGTTCAGCGACACCGCTCGATATCAACCATCAAACACAACTTGGGCGCCACATCAGGATCACCCTGCGGTTTTTTCATGAAGATATAGCCGCTGTCATTGATGACAAACAGGTCATAAAACCCAGTAGACACCACCGGCAGGAAATCCCCGCGCCGGATCGAGGCAACCACTTCTGCATCCTTGGCGAGATACACGTTGGTGATGCCCGCTCGCGGCAAGCTTTCCGGCAGTAATACGTAGCCCACGCCCAGCACATACCGTTGAGCCGGCATCGCCGCGAACAATCCGCTGGCGGCCGGGAGCCAGTTGGCTTTCAGTTCCGGGACCATGTAGAGACGGCTTTTATCGCGCAGCGGCGAATGGTTGATGTCATAAGCCAGCGAAGCCAGCACCACGGCTTCCTGTTCCTTTTGCAGCGACAGGGCACGGCCGTGTCCGAAGGAGAATGACAACATCGCCAACAACGGAATCAACAAGACCAGTCCCAGTCCTGCATGGACACGGGTGAGTATTTGCAGGCTCAGAAAGAACGTCAGCAATAACAACGCCGAAAAAGCCACCAATGTCCTGGCACCGTAGTTGAACTCGGCAAATAACAGCGTGATGCCAGGGATGCAGAACAAGAGCACTGGGAGGGTCAATAGATAAACGAGCAACAGTAGTGCTTTTCGCCAAAGCAGTTCTGGGCGCCGGAACAATCCGATGCCTGCCCATGCGAACCCGACCAGCATGAGCAACGCACCGCTCCAGACCCAAGGTCGGGCCCCTTCAACCAACAGATGCGCAAGAAAAAAAAGCCGGTTGCCCATTTCCATCAGACTGCTGGCTTGCAGCGGCAGCAACGCCTGACGCGCTCCGGTCATCAGTTGATAAGCCGTGACGTAATAGACCAACACGCCGCCGACAATGACCAGAAGCCTGCGCGCAATGAACCGCAGTACTTGCTCCGACGGCTCGCCCTCCCACACCCGCCTGATCACTTCGACACAGCACATCGCAATAAAAAAACCGATGAGCACTTGATAGATCGCGAGGGCCACGGCCAGTAACAATGCCGGTATCCATACGTCTCGCCAGGCCCTGTCGTTGGACCGGATGACGGCGTAAACAAGCGCCACCAGTCCCAATGCCATCGCCGGCCCGTCGTAGTGGTAGGACAGATTCTGCAAGAAGAACGGGTTGTACCAGATCGGCAGGACGACCAGGCAATGAACAAACGTCGGCCGTTTGAAATAAAAAAACGTCAGCGACCTCAGCGCAAACGAGATGCCCGCGGTGGCGATGAATAATGGCAAGGGAAACAGATCCGGCGCCTTCGAACCAAACGAAAGGGCGTTGTAGAACAGCTCGATGACAACCCGCCCTTCCTCGCGCCAGCCCTCGCCCGCCACCAGCGCCCGCCAGTTATCGTCGTTGTAGAAATAATCAGCCTGAACCAGGGGAAAGACATGAAGAAAACTGGCCGCCAGGAAAAACAGCAGCACCTCCCGTGGCGTCATTACCCTGGCCCACAGGGACTGGCTCACGGTTCATCTCGCATCTTGGGTCGTCCGCCCTGGATCATTTCCTTGATGACATACCGAGGCCGATGTTTCGTCTCCAGATAAATGCGCCCGATGTATTCACCCAACACGCCAATCCCGATCAGTTGCACGCCGCCCAGGAACAGGATCGCGGTCATCAGCGATGGATAACCGGGCAGATCGTTTCCGAAGATCCACTTGTCCATAATCAGATAGGCGGCATACAGCAACGAAACCAACGAAATGCAACTGCCGACGTAAGTCCACAACCGTAAAGGCACGGTGCTGAACGAAGTGATGCCTTCGAGTGCCAGGTTCCACAACTTCCAGCCGTTGAACTTGCTGTTGCCAGCGGCGCGGCCGGCGCGGTCGTATTCGATGATGACGGTGTTGAAACCGGCCCACGACAGAACGCCTTTCATGAACAACTGATATTCGGGAAGGGTCTTGATGACCTCCACGACCTTGCGGTCCATCAGGCGAAAGTCGCCCACGTTCTGTTCAATGTGCGGGTAGGCAATCCGATTGAGCAGGCGGTAGAACAGCGCCGCCCCGCGCCGCTTCAGGTAACTGTCGGATGAACGATTGCGACGCTTGGCCAGCACCACTTCGGCGCCTTTGTGCCATTGCTCGATCATCCGGGGGATGACGTCGATGGGATCCTGCAGATCCACGTCCATCGGGATCACCACATCACCGCTGGCGTGTTCGATCCCGGCAAACAAGGCCGGCTCCTTGCCAAAATTACGCGAGAAGTCGATCAACACAACCTGGCTGTCCGCCAACGCTATCTCACGCGCCAGTGCGGCAGTCTGGTCGCTGCTGCCATCGTTGATGAAAACAATCTCGACGCTATGGTCCTGGAGCTGCGGATGCTCGCGGACACTTTGGTAGAACAGGCTGATCGCCTGCTCTTCGTTGTACACCGGAACGATCAGCGAAATCTTCATGGACGAGGTCCGCGAAACACGACAAACCGGGAAAACAGAAAACCGAGCACCAGGCTCAACAGCGAGAACGCCGCGACGGTCAGCAGGCCATGCAACTGCCAGCGATCCCCGAGATGCCCGACGATGAAACTAAGGGCGCCCATCACGCACAGGAACAGCATATAACCCGGCACCGAGAGCTTGGCCTCGAAGGTATAAAGCGCATTGGCATAAAAGGAAAATGTCGCGGCGAGGCAAAAAGCGATGAAGTTACTCGTTGACTGATCGAGGTCGAACGCCACGCGCAACACAAAGAACACCTGCCAGTGGATCAGCGTGTTGGCCAATCCGACGAGTGAATAGCTGAAAAAACCATTCCATATCGCTTTCATGCTCCCTCCAACGGTCAGTGCCGCCGGACATGACGTCCAACGCCTTAAACACGCGGTCTTGCGTTAGAAATAACAGGAGCGAGACAGTTCAGGAAAACGCTTCGGCAGTTGCCGCGAGGCGGGGGTCAGGTTCCTCAAGGCAATCGACGAACCCGTGGCGAGGGAGCTTGCTCCCGCTGGGCCGCGAAGCGGCCCCAAAACCTGACACATGCGGAGCATCAGACACACCGCACCCGCCGATTTACGACTGCTTCGCAGCCGAGCGGGAGCAAGCTCCCTCGCCACAGGTACATCATTTTTCTCAGGTGAAGCGCATTACGGTCATTCGGCCGGGGCTTTCTTCGACAGTGCCGGGCTTACGATGCGGAACGCATCGAACCCTGTACCTGTTCCTTCGGCTGCAACTTGAACGTGTAGAACAACACCGTCAGCAGCACCAGGAACGCCGGGCCGATATACAGCGCCACACGCGTGTCGGGGAAGTACGCCATCAGGCCCACCACCAGCACCAGGAATGCCAGCGCCAGGTACGAGCTGACCGGGTACAACCACATGCGATACTTCAACGCCGCACGCTCGGACGCGCTCAGGCCTTTGCGGAATTTCAGCTGGGCCAGCAGGATCATTACCCAGGTCCAGATCGCGCCGAAGGTGGCGATGGACGTAACCCAGACGAAGACTTTCTCCGGTACCAGGTAATTGAGCAGCACGCCCAGCAGCAGCGCGGCGATCGATAACAGCAACGCACGGCGCGGCACGCCGTTGCTCGAGGTCTTGGCGAAACCGGCCGGGGCCTGGCTGTTCTGCGCCAGGCTGTAAAGCATGCGACCGGTGCTGAAGATCCCGCCGTTGCAGGACGACAAGGCAGCGGTGATCACCACGAAGTTGATGACGCCGGCGGCGGTTTTGATGCCCAGGCGCTCGAAGGTCATCACGAACGGGCTGCCCTGGGTGCCGATTTCGTTCCACGGGTAGATCGACAGGATCACGAACAACGCACCAACGTAGAACAGCAGGATCCGCCAGAACACCGAACCGATGGCGTTGGGGATGGTTTTCTGCGGGTTGCGCGCTTCACCGGCGGTCAGGCCGATCATCTCGACGCCCAGGTAGGCGAACATCACCATTTGCAGAGACATCAGCACGCCGGACACGCCGTTGGGCATGAAGCCGCCGTGGGTCCACAGGTTGGAAATGCCCAGGGCCACGCCATCGTTGCCGAACCCGAAGGCGATGATGCCGACGCCGCCGATGACCATGGCGATGATCGTCACGATCTTGATCAGGGCGAACCAGAACTCGAACTCACCAAAGGCCTTGACCGCGATCAGGTTGATCGAGCCCATGCTGACCAGTGCGGCCAACGCCCAGATCCAGCGGGGCACGTCGGGGAACCAGATGCCCATATACACCGCCACCGCGGTGATCTCCGCCACACAGGTCACCAGCCAGAGGAACCAGTAGTTCCAACCGGTCAGGAAGCCTGCCAGCGGGCCGAGGTAATCCTGGGCATAACGGCTGAACGAACCGGCCACTGGGTTATGTACGGCCATCTCGCCGAGGGCGCGCATGATCACCAGGATCGCCAGGCCACCAATGATGTAGGACAGCATGATCGCCGGGCCGGCCATTTCGATGGCCTTGGCCGAACCGAGGAACAGCCCGACACCGATGCAGGCGCCGAGCGCCATCAAGCGGATATGCCGCTCGCCGAGCTCACGTTTGAGCGGACCACCCTGAGCGGTCTCGCCATGGGGCAGAGGATTGCCGACTGGCATAGGGATACAACCTCGTCTTGTTATTGGATTAACCACCGAGTCTCCAAGGCCACAGGCGGATAAGCCTGCAACCTTGCCGAAACCGGGCCTGCCTCGTGGGCAGACCGTCCTGTAGGACAAGTCCTCAAGATCAGCGGGTCGTGCAGTATAAAAAGCAGAGAACAGAGAGTTTCACTGTAAAACCTGGAAAATTCAGGGATATGCCGCAGTAAAAACCGTCTTTAAGGAGAGGCATTATCTGCAGTTACAGCGGTTCACGGAACTCGGCAAGTATTGCACAGTGATGGTGCAGGGTCATGCGCTGGTAGAGGTCGATGGCTCTAATACAAGACTTTCAGGCTGCGCTCCCTTGAGAAGGAATACTTGTGGCGAGGGGATTTATCCCCGCTGGACTGCGTAGCAGTCCCCCTAACCGCAACTCGGAATAACTGTAAAAAGAGCCGTAGGCATTGGGGCTGCTTCGCGGCCCAACGGGGATAAATCCGCTCGCCACAGATAATCTACTCGCCATAAGTTCTTCTCAAAGCCATGCAGCGTCCCACAGCGGGTGATCGCCAATTCGACTCACCAGCCCGGCACGAAGCGGATTCGCAATGATGTAGCGAGCAAACGGCAACAACTCCACGTCATCTCGAATCGCACGATCATGAAAGCCGCTTTGCCACAGCGGACCAGTGGCTCCGATCGTGTTATTGACACTGTGGGTGCATCGAGCCTTGGTAGCGCCGATGATACGACTTAGCTGACTATCCATGATTTGCAGCAGCCAATGGAAATGGTCCGGCATCACCACCCAGGCCAAAGAATTCACCTGGCCGGAATCATGAGCATGCTTGAATTCGGCAACCAACAGGCGTCCAAGCCTCCAATCGGAAAAAACCGGCTGGCGTTTGTGAACCACAGCAGTCACCAGATAAGCACGCCCAAGCTCTGAATAACGACCTCTGCGCAAGCGATGTGAGTTGGGGCGCGGATGCATTCCTTGCTTCCTTTTGAAGGGTTTGAATCCAGCGTAGCCACGCCGCTGCTTTGTCGCCCCGGCAAAGGTCGAGCGAATATTCCGATACTTGCGTAGGACTTGTGGCGAGGGGATTTATCCCCGCTGGACTGCGAAGCAGTCCCCCTAACTGCAACTTGGTACGCCTGTACAACAGCGTTGTTGGCATTGGGGCTGCTTCGCAGCCCAACGGGGATAAATCCCCTCGCCACAGACATGACCGTTGCAATAATTACAAACCTCATAGGGGAGGCTTCACCTATGGATGCCCACAATTTCCCTCCCCCCACGCCAACCACCGTCTAAGCTTCAAGCAAGTCCGATCAATCTGCGTGAATGGATCAGTCGACTATGGGCGCTTTGTGGCAAACCGATTCGAATAAACCTGTGGTCCCGACTGAACGTATGGAAGAAGCGCCTTTACCCCAAAAAAAACGCCGCGCACGGCATGGCTGGCGGGCGTTCTGGTTGTTGTTGCTGATTATCGTCGTGGTGGTCGGCCTTGCCGTGGCCAAGGAGATGCGCACGTCCCGGTTCCAGGCCCGGGAGATCAGCAAGTACGCCGCGTCCTTGACCTATTCGGTGCAACCGGGGCCCAGCGACGCCATCGTCTACCCTGGCGCAGGTCCGTTCGACCGGCGATTGGGCTACAGCTCGCTGGGGGAGTTCCTGCCACGACTGATCAAGCGCGACTATGTGATCCAGGCCCAGGCCCGTTTCTCCCCAGAGCTGATGGACTATGTCGATAAAGGCCTGTTCGTGCCCTACGCGGAAAAGATCCAGGCCGGACTGACCATCACCGATTGCCGCGCCGCGCCGGTGTATCAGTTCAAATACCCGCAACAGCTGTACGCCAGTTTCGACGCCATCCCACCGCTCGTGGTGCAGAGCCTGCTGTTTATCGAGAACCGCTTCCTGCTCGATCCCAAGCAGCCGCTGGCTAACCCGGCGGTGGACTGGCCGCGTTTCGGCATGGCGGCCTGGTCGCAAGTGGCCAAGTTGCTGAGCTTGCCCGGCCAGTCGGCGGGCGGCAGCACATTGGCGACGCAGTTGGAGAAATACCGGCACTCCCCCGAGGGCCTGACCGTGTCGGGGGCGGAGAAGATCCGCCAGATGATTTCCGCCAGCGTGCGCGCCTACCAGGCCGGCCCGCAAACCCTCGAGGCCCGCCAGCGGGTCATCCGCGACTACCTCAACAGCGTGCCGCTTTCCGCTGTTCCGGGTCATGGCGAAGTCCATGGCATGGCGGAAGGACTGAGGGTCTGGTACGGCGCCGATTTCAACAAGGCCAACGAGCGCCTGTTCAGCACCGCCACCGACCCCGAGAGCCTGGCGCAGAAAGGCCTGGCCCTGCGGGAAATGCTCTCGCTGATGATCGCCCAGCGGCGGCCTTCCCATTACCTATCGAAGGGTCACGATGAACTCGCTCGCCTGACTGACAGCCACATCCGGCTGCTGGCGCAGAATGGCGTGATCGATGCGGCCCTGGCCGAGGCCGCCCTGGCGAGTAAAGTCAGTTATCGCGACTGGGTGCAGCAGCCGACGATCCAGCCCAACGAAACCAACAAGGGCATCAGCGCCGCCCGCAGTCGTCTCGCCACGCTGCTCAATCGTCCGCTGTACGACCTTGATCGCCTCGACCTGTCGGCCACCAGCACCTTGCAAAGCGAATTGCAGGCCCAGGCTACCGAGTACCTCAAGCGATTGGCCGACCCGGCGTTCGCCGCCGAGATCGGCCTGATGGGAGAGCGCCTGCTGACCCCCACCAGCACCACGCAGGTGCGCTACAGCTTTACCCTGCTGGAACTGACGCCGGACGGTTCGCGTGTGCGGGTACAGACCGACAGCACCGACCAGCCCTTCGACATCAACGAGGGCAGCAAGCTGGAACTGGGCTCCACCGCCAAGTTGCGGGTGCTGACCACCTACCTGCAGATCATCGCCGAATTGCACGAGCGCTACGCCCAACAGACCCCGGCGCAACTGAAGAAAACCGAGATCGCCGACCAGGACCGCCTCTCGCGCTGGGCGGTGGACTACCTGATTGAAAACACCGACCGCAGCCTGCCGAAAATGCTCGAAGCGGCACTCGACCGCACCTACTCTGCCAGCCCCGGCGAGGCATTTTTCACCGGCGGCGGGCTGCACACCTTTCATAACTTTCGCAGGGAAGACGACGGTCGCCTGCCGACCCTGCGCGACGCCCTGCGCGAATCGATCAACCTGCCGTTCATTCGCCTGATGCGCGACCTGGTGCGCTACGCCACCTATGCCGGTCCCAACAACAGCTCCGAACTGCTCAAGGATGACAAGGACCCGCGCCGCCAGGAATACCTGGCCCAGTTCGCCGATCGCGAAGGCACCTCGTTCCTGCTCAGGTTCTGGAAGAAATACCAGAAAAAGGACACCGCCCAGCGCCTCGAAACCTTCCTCGACGGCATGCGTCCCACCGCGATCCGCCTCGCCGCCGTGCACCGCTATTTCTTTCCCAACGACAGCCAGGAGAGTTTCAACCGCTTCGTACGTGCCCATCTGAAAAACGCCAAGAGCGCCGAAAAGCTCACCGACGAGCGTCTGCAGCGGCTCTACCAAAGCTACGGCCCCGGCGCCTATGACCTGCCGGACCAAGGCTTCATCGCCAAGGTCCATCCACTGGACCTGTGGTTGGTGGGCTACCTGCTCAACAACCCCGACGCCAAGTTCAACCAGATCGTCAAGGCCAGCCAGTTCGAGCGCCAGGAGGTCTACAGCTGGCTGTTCAAGAGCCGGCACAAGAGCGCCCGCGACAGCCGCATCCGCACCATGCTGGAGGTCGAAGCCTTCCTGGATATCCATCAGCGCTGGCAGCAAGTCGGTTATCCGTTCGACCATCTGGTGCCGTCGCTAGCCACTGCGATCGGCAGCTCCGGCGACCGCCCCGCCGCCCTCGCGGAACTGGTAGGGACCATTCTCAACGACGGCATCCGCCAACCGGCGCTGCGTGTCGACAGCCTGCAGTTTGCCGTCGACACGCCTTACGAAACGCGGCTGGTCAGCGATCCGGACAACGGCAAGCGGGTGATGCCGGTGGAAGTGGCCCGGGCCTTGCGCGGCGCCCTGTCGCAAGTGGTGGACGCCGGCACCGCGAAACGTGTCGCGGGCAGTTTCAAACTGGCCGACGGCACGCCGCTGGCCATGGGCGGCAAGACCGGCACCGGCGACAACCGCATCGAAGCCGTCGGCTCAGGCGGACGGGTGATCAGTTCCAAATCGATCAACCGCACCGCCACGTTCGTGTTCTACATCGGCGACAGCCATTTCGGCACCCTGACCGCCTTCGTACCGGGCGCCTCGGCACAGAACTTCAAGTTCACCTCGGCCTTGCCGGTACAGGTGCTCAAGGGCATGGCGCCGTTTCTCTCGGCCTATTTGCAACCGGGCAGCCACACCCAATGTCAGCCATTGGTGACGAGCCGCTGAGCACCCGCCATTTCAGCTTCTGATAACCCATCGCGCTCAACGCTGCGCCGTCGGGCGAATCCGGCTGCTCGTCGGATTTATAAAAAACAGGCGTGCATCGTCTAAAGATATATCTTAAGTTCTATCTTAAGAATTTCTGAGGACAGACCGATGAGAGGCCCGCATTCCCACCCTCACCGCGAACATGTCGCTCACGACGGCTTCGACAAACGTGCGGCAAGCCGTGAGCGCGGCGGTCGCGGGCCGCGTGTTTTCGCCGCGGGCGACCTGAAACTGCTGTTGTTGGCACTGATTGCAGAACAACCCTGCCACGGCTATGACCTGATCCGCCGGATCGAAAGCATGTTCGACGGCGCCTACAGCCCCAGTCCCGGCGTGATCTATCCGACCCTGACCTTCCTCGAAGAAAGCGAAATGGTCAGCGGCGATGCCGATGGCGGAAAAAAACGCTACAGCGTCACCGATGCCGGACGTCTATCCCTTGAAGACCAGGCCGTGGCGCTGGACGGCGTACGGATGCGCATCGAAGTCAGCAAGCGTTCGCTGCGCGGCCAGGATCGGCCGCCGGAAATCCACGAGGCGGTCCACAACCTGCGCCACGCCTTGCAGATGCACCATGGTCGCTGGAGCCCGGAAGAGATCCTGCGGGTACGCGACCTGCTCAACGACACCGCCAAAGCCATTGTCGACGGCCCTCGCCGTCCAACTGTTTCGGAGTAAAAGCATGACTGAAGTCGATCCAGACACCATCCACCGCGTCAGCCACGAAATCAAACGCCGCCGCCTGCAAGTGCTGCGGGTGCAAGACCTGACACCACGCATGCGCCGCATCACCGTCGGCGGACCGGAACTGGCCGGGTTCGTCAGCCTCGGCACGGACGATCACGTGAAGTTGCTGTTCCCGCAGAACGCCGAAGAACACGCCGCCCTGGAAAACTTCAACCCCGGCGCCGGCAAGGCCCAGGGCCCGATGCCCGAGATGCGCGACTACACCCCGCGCCGCTACGACCTGGACGTCCTGGAGCTGGAGATCGATTTCGTCCTCCACGGCGACGGCCCCGCTTCAACCTGGGCGGCCCAGGCGGCGCCCGGGCAGTACCTGAACATCGCCGGGCCACGGGGCTCGATGATCGTGCCGGATATTTTCGACAGCTACTTACTGATCGGCGACGAAACCGCCCTGCCCGCCATCGCCCGACGTCTCGAAGGCCTGGCCCCCAACCGGCGGGCACTGGTGGTGGTGGAAGTGGAAAACGGCGCCGAACAGCAGATCCTTCACAGCCCGGCCCAGGTGCAAGTGATCTGGGTACTGCGCGAAGGCCACCGCGACAGCCTGCTTCGCACCGTCCAGCAGTTGGAAATGCCTGGTGGCAAGCTGTACGCCTGGGTCGCGACCGAGAGCAAAGTGTCGCGGCAGATTCGCAAAGTGTTGCTGGAGGAGAAAGGGCTGGACCAGGATTTCATCAAGGCGGTGGGGTATTGGAAGCTTGATGACAATGAGGAAGATTGAGGGTCTGGCGGTGCTGAAGTAACCTTTACCCACTGACTGAACACAACCTCCGTGGCGAGGGTGCTTGCTCCCGCTGGGCTGCGCAGCAGACCTAAAACCTGACAATTCGGTGGATCAGATAAATCGAGGTGACTGCTTTGGGGGCTGCTTCGCAGCCCAGCGGGAGCAAGCTCCCTCGCCACGGAATCATTACCCGACATTCCAACCCACCAGGTACCCCGTCCCATGCTTTTCCTGATCGCCTACATCGGCAGCGTCGTGCTGATCAACTTCGCGTTCTCCGCCGCGCCGCACCTGGACATTATCTGGTCAGCCTGGGGTGGCCTGGTGTTCGTCCTGCGCGACATGGTGCAGACCCGCTTCGGCCATGGTGCCATTGCGGCGATGCTGGTGGCGCTGGTGCTGTCCTACGTCACCTCCGACCCAACCATCGCCCTGGCCAGCGCCACGGCATTCGCTGTGTCCGAATGCATCGACTGGCTGGTGTTCAGCGTCACCAAGCGCCCATTGCACGATCGATTGTGGATCAGCTCGGCCCTGAGTATTCCGCTGGATACCTTCATCTTTTTCGGCCTGATCGACGCCCTCACGCCAGGCGTGGTCATCACCGCCCTGCTGTCGAAATTCGCCGGGGTCACGGCCGTCTGGCTGATCATGGCCTGGCGTCTGCGCAAACAGGCCGTCGCCGGCTGACGCGGTTCATGTAAAATGCCGCGCTTTCTCCCCATGGGAAGCTCGCCCGGCGCGCGCCCCGATGATCCGCTCCTGTTTGAGGACCTTCAGATGACCCGTATCGGAACCCCATTGTCGCCCACCGCGACCCGCGTTTTGTTGTGTGGCAGCGGTGAGCTGGGCAAGGAAGTGGTAATCGAACTGCAGCGCCTGGGCGTTGAAGTGATTGCCGTGGATCGCTACGCCAACGCGCCGGCCATGCAAGTGGCCCACCGCAGCCACGTGATCAACATGCTCGACGGCGCGGCCCTGCGCGCAGTGATCGAGGCCGAGAAGCCGCACTACATCGTGCCGGAAATCGAAGCCATCGCTACCGCGACCCTGGTGGAACTGGAAGCCGAAGGCTTCACCGTGATCCCTACCGCCCGCGCCGCGCAACTGACCATGAACCGCGAAGGCATCCGCCGCCTGGCCGCCGAAGAACTCGGCCTGCCGACCTCGCCGTACTTCTTCGCCGACACCGTGGAAGACTACCGCAAGGCCGTCGAGACCCTGGGTTTCCCTTGCGTGGTCAAGCCGGTGATGAGTTCCTCGGGCAAGGGCCAGAGCCTGCTGCGCAGTGCCGATGACGTGCAGAAAGCCTGGGACTACGCCCAGGAAGGTGGCCGCGCCGGCAAGGGCCGGGTGATCATCGAAGGTTTCATTGACTTCGACTACGAAATCACCCTGCTTACCGTGCGCCACGTCGGCGGCACCACGTTCTGCGCACCGGTCGGTCACCGTCAGGAAAAGGGCGACTATCAGGAATCCTGGCAGCCACAGGCCATGAGCCCGGTGGCCCTGGCCGAATCCGAGCGCGTCGCCAAGGCAGTGACCGAGGCCTTGGGTGGTCGTGGACTGTTTGGCGTCGAACTGTTCATCAAGGGTGACCAGGTGTGGTTCAGCGAAGTCTCGCCGCGCCCGCACGACACCGGCCTGGTGACGCTGATCTCTCAGGACCTGTCGCAATTCGCCCTGCACGCCCGCGCCATTCTGGGTCTGCCAATTCCGCTGATCCGCCAGTTCGGCCCATCGGCTTCGGCGGTGATTCTGGTGGAAGGCCAGTCGACGCAGACCGCCTTCGCCAACCTCGGCGCCGCCCTGAGCGAACCGGACACCGCCCTGCGGCTGTTCGGCAAGCCGGAAGTCAACGGCCAGCGCCGCCTGGGCGTAGCCCTGGCCCGCGACGAATCCATCGAAGCCGCCCGCGCCAAGGCAACCCGGGCTTCGCAGGCGGTCAAGATCGAACTCTGAAACCTCGTACATAAAACCCCGTGGCGAGGGAGCTTGCTCCCGCTGGATGCGTCAGCATCCCCTATGGTGTGATGGCTGGCAAAAGCGGGGGCTGCTTCGCAACCCAGCGGGAGCAAGCTCCCTCGCCACAAAAGCGGCTATGTTCAGACTCCGGTACAAAAAAAGGCGACACCCGCAAGGGTGTCGCCTTTTTCTTGGGCGCGGTTCTGCTTAATCCGCCAGCTTGTAGGCGATCACATAATCACCCTGCTTGGTCCCCAGCGAGCCATGGCCGCCGGCTACGACCAGCACGTATTGCTTGCCGTCCTTGCCGGTGTAGGTCATCGGCGTGGTCTGGGCGCCGGCGGGCAGGCGGCCTTCCCACAGCTGTTTGCCGTTCTTCACGTCATAGGCGCGCAGGTACTGGTCCAGCGTGCCGCTCAGGAACGCCAGGCCACTGGCGGTGGTGAACGTGCCGCCCAGGCTCGGAACGCCCATGCTCAGCGGGATCGGAACCGGCGAGCTGTCGCGCACGGTGCCGTTCTTGTGCTTCCACAGGGTTTTGTTGTTGGTCAGGTCGACGGCCGCCACATAACCCCAGGCCGGTGCCTGGCAAGGCAGGCCCATTGGCGAAAGCAGCGCCTCGAGGATTACGCCGTACGGCGCGCCCTTGTTCGGCTGCACGCCTTCGGTTTCGCTCTTGCGGCCCGGGCCACCGGCCACTTCCGCCGCCGGCACCAGTTTCGACTTGAACGCCATGTAGCTCGGGTTGACGAAAGCGATCTGGCGCACCGGATCCACCGAGATACCGCCCCAGTCGAACACACCGAAGTTGCCTGGATAGACGATCGAGCCCTGCAACGACGGCGGTGTGAACATGCCCTCGTAGCGCAGCGACTTGAAGTCGATCCGGCACAGCATCTGGTCGAACGGGGTCACGCCCCACATGTCGCGCTCCTTAAGGACCGGCGGCACGAAGTTCAGGTCGGACATCGGTTGGGTCGGCGAAGTGAAGTCGCCTTCCACCGCGCCTTGCGGCACCGGGATCTCCTTGATTGGCACGATCGGCTGGCCGTTGCTGCGGTCCAGCACGTAGATGCTGCCCTGCTTGGTCGAAGCCAGCACGGCCGGTTTCACGCCATCAGCAGTCTTGAGGTCCATCAGGGTCGGCTGGCCGCCGACGTCCATGTCCCACAGGTCGTGGTGAGTGAACTGGAAGTACCAGCGCACCTTGCCGGTGGCGATGTCCAGCGCGGTCAGGCCAGCAGCGTATTTTTCCGACTCGGGCGTGCGGAAACCACCGAACTGGTCGGGCGTCTGGTTGCCCATCGGCAGGTAGAGCATGCCGAGTTTTTCGTCGACGCTGAACATCGACCACATGTTTGGCGAGTTGCGGGTGTAGGTCTGGCCTTCGGCAATCGGCGTGGTGTCGTCCGGGTTGCCACTGTCCCAGTTCCATACCAGCTTGCCGGTGTGCACGTCGTAGGCACGGATTACACCGCTTGGCTCGTCAGTGGAAACGTTATCGGTGACGTGGCCGCCGATCACGACCAGGTTCTGGGTGACCGCCGGTGGCGAGGTGGAGTAGTAACCGCCAGCGGTGAAACCACCGATGTTGGCGGTCAGGTCGACCTGGCCCTTGTCGCCGAAGTCTTCGCACATCTTGCCGGTGTCGGCGTTGAGGGCGATCAGGCGGGTGTCGGCGGTTGGCAGGAAGATCCGCCGTGGGCACACGGTGCTGGCCGGCGTGGTGCTGGCGGTGCCGGTCGGGCTCTGCTCGGCCGAGGCGTACACGGCGTCATCGTGATAGCTCACACCGCGGCAGGTCATGTGGGCCCAACCCTTGAAGTTTTCCGCGTTCTGCGTGGAAAGCTTCGGATCGAAACGCCAGATTTCCTTGCCGGTTTCAGGCTCCAGTGCAATCACCTGGCTGTGCGGCGTGCACACGTAGAGCATGCCGTTGGCCTTGAGCGGGGTGTTTTCAGCGGTAGTCTCGCCCGGGTCGTTCGGCCCTGGCAGGTCACCGGTGCGGAACGTCCAGGCTTCCTTCAACTGGCCGACGTTCTGCGGGGTGATCTGCGCCAGCGGCGAATAACGGTCGCCGTGGGCGCTGCGGCCGTAGGAGTTCCAGTCCCCGTCCGGCATCGCCGGTGCGGTGTTGGCCATGCCCGGCACGCTGTCGCGGTCCAGTTGGCCCTTGATTTCACCCGGGTTGGTGAACTGGCTGGCGAGCGCGGCGATACCGGCGATGATCACCGCAGCGCCCAATGCGCGGGTGCCCATCGGCGACGCGTCGGCAGTCAGCAACGGGCGGCGGAACCATGGCAGCAGCAAGACGATGCCCAGGGCAAACAGCATCGCCAGGCGCGGCACCAGTTGCCACCAGTCCAGGCCCACTTCCCACAGGGCCCACACGGTACTGGCGAACAGCACCAGCGCGTACAGCCACAACGCCGCACGGCGGGCCAGGATCAGCAGGACGCCGGTGAGCGCCAGGCCGATACCGGCCAGCAGGTAATACAGCGAGCCGCCGAGCGTGCTCAGCTTGATTCCCCCGGCCAACAGGGCCAGGCCCATCAATAGAAGCAGAATGCCGAGCAGGCTCGGTAGCAGACGGCTTCGACTCAAAGCACCCTCAGTGCTCATAGTGTGTATCTCCGTGACGTTTTAAAGAGTCCCGCGCAAGCAGTCACTTTAGATGACGATCTCGCGCAGGCATGGTTCAGTAAAAAAGTGATCGGTCGACGCGCTGCCGCTGGGCTTGCGTTGGCCATCAGAACGACGACTGGCTCCCGCCAATCGGCGTGTCGTCCGCCTGGCAGCGAAGCCGGACAGCGCTGTCTGACAGAGTCTGAACATCAAAGATAAAGAGGGGTTTCTTGATCCTTTTTTAAGGATTGAACAAACGCAAAGGCTCTGGCTCGGCAGGAGAAGCGTTTCAGCTGGCTGCGCAAGGATAATGTTCTGTTACAAATAGAGAAAGCGCTTTTACCAACATGGATCCTTTCGGATTCGGTAACAGTCAAACGGGCTTCAACGACGCGGCCACTGCTTTCAAAGCGCGGCGCTTCCACCCGAACGGTACCTCGGCTAAGGTGCGCGGCATATCACTTACCTGGTGTACAGGCTTCATGACCGAACACAACGACAATCCATTGCACGGCGTGACGCTGGAGCAGATCCTCAATGCCCTGGTGCAACACTACGAGTGGTCGGGCCTGGCCGAACGTATCGATATCCGCTGTTTCAAGAGCGACCCCAGCATCAAGTCGAGCCTGACCTTCCTGCGCAAGACGCCGTGGGCGCGGGAAAAAGTCGAGCGCCTGTACATCAAGCTGATGCGCACGAAACGGCCGGTCTGAGTCGTGGGCGTTGGAATTCCCCTGCGGCGCGGTTTCGTGTCGATGGCGGCACTGCTTGGCTGGGCGGGACTGAGCATCCAGTTGTATCTGATCTTGCTGGGACGCTGGGAATTGGGCGCGAGCCTGCTGGGCGGGCTGGTGAATTGCTTCAGTTTTTTCACGGTGCTGACCAACACGCTGGTGGCCGTGGTGCTGAGCTTCGAACTGACCCACCGTGATTCAGCGGCGCGGCGCTGGTTCCTCGGGCCAGCGGTATGCAGCGGCATCGCCGTGAGCATTGCCCTGGTCGGCCTGGCCTACAGCCTGCTGCTGCGCCATCTCTGGCAACCCGAAGGCTGGCAGTTCATCGCCGACGAACTGTTGCATGACGTGATGCCCGTGCTGTTCATCGGCTACTGGTGGTTCTGCGTGCCCAAGGGCAGCTTGCGCCTGCGCCACATCGGGCTGTGGATGCTTTATCCCTTGGTGTACTTCGGTTATATCCTGCTGCGTGGCAATCTGCTGGCGGCTTACCCTTACCCTTTCATTGACGTTGCGACTCTGGGTTATCCACAGGTACTGATCAACGCCGGGGGGATATTGGCGGGGTTTGTCGGGATCGCGCTGGGGGTGGTGGGATTGGATCGGTGGCTGGGGCGGCGGGCAGCTAAAGCGTTGTGAATGCTTTTGTGGCGAGGGAGCTTGCGCCCTCGCCACAGGGGAACGTCAGGGTTTTGCCGGCAACATCCAAACCAACCCACTGGCCTTGGCCCGTTCGTGACACAACGCCAGGACGCCGCGCCGCTCTTCATTGTCCATCCGGCTCCAGCGGGTGATTTCCGCCACGGTGCGCTGGCAGCCGGTGCAGATGTCGTCATCATCCAGCGCGCAGATGTTCACGCAGGGCGAGGGAACCGGACGTTCAGCCGGGTTCATTGTTCTTGCTCGACCAAGTCGCGGGCATAACGCTGCGAGTTGTGCACATAGTGCGCCGCGCTGGCTTCGAGCATCTTCTTCTGGGCCTCGGTCAGCTCGCGCACGACCTTGCCCGGCGAGCCCATCACCAGCGAACCGTCGGGAATCTCCTTGCCTTCGCCAATCAGCGAGTTGGCGCCGATGATGCAATTCCTGCCGATCTTCGCGCCATTGAGGATCACCGCGTTAATGCCGATCAGGCTGTAGTCCCCCACCGTGCAGCCGTGGAGCATCGCGTTGTGGCCGATGGTCACGCCGGTGCCGATGGTCAGCGGGAAGCCCATGTCGGTGTGCATCACCGTGCCGTCCTGCACGTTGCTGTTCTTGCCGATCAGGATCAGTTCGTTGTCGCCGCGCAACACGGCGTTGAACCAGACATTGGCGCCTTCTTCGAGGCGGACCTTGCCCATCAGCGTGGCGTTGGGCGCAACCCAGCTCTGTGGGTGGGTTTCGACACGGGCATCGCCCAGGCGGTATTTCATGGGAGTCCTCGGGGCGTCAGGTATTGATGAAACTGTTGGGCGGTGTGTGCAGGTCGATACCCGCGTCGTACAGCAGGTTGACCAGCTCGACGATCATGATCGCCGTCAGGCCCCAGATCTTGTATTCGCCGAAGCGATAACTGGGCACGTACCAGCTGCGCCCCTGGTAATCGATGCGGTGGGTGTGCTCGCGCGGGTCCTTGCGGAAAAACTCCAGCGGCACGCTGAAGACCGCGGCGATCTCGGCGTCGTTGGCCTGGTACTCGACGTAATCGGGAATCACCCCGACATAGGGGGTGACCTTGATGCCATGCAGGGAAATCAGCGGGCTGAGAGGGCCGATCACTTCCACCAGGCCAGGCGGCAGGCCGATTTCCTCTTCGGCTTCGCGCAAGGCAGTGAAGATCAGGTCCGGGTCTTCCGGGTCGCGGCGCCCGCCGGGGAAAGCCACTTCGCCGCCGTGGGTCGAGAGCCCGCTGGCGCGCAAAGTCAGGACCAGTTCCGGCTCGTCGCTGCGGGTGATCGGCACCAGCACCGCCGCTTCAGGGAAACGCCGATCGGTCTCCAGATCGCGCGGCGTATGGTTGCTTACTCGATGCAGTAGCTCGTCCAGCATGAGACTTCTCGATTTATTCGCTGCCTAGCATCATGCACCAATCAGCCAGGCGGCCCAAGCCCCGGGACCACGTCATGTCGCGAAACGACAACTTGCCGATACCCGCCCGCACACGCCAAGATAGGCGCAGCCTCCAGGAATCCAAGCATGAAATTCTGCAGCCAGTGCGGTAACCCGGTGACCCAGCGCATACCCGAGGGCGACTCGCGCCTGCGCTTCGTCTGCGACACCTGCCACACCATCCATTATCAGAACCCCAATATCGTTGCCGGATGTGTACCGACCTGGGGTAGCAAAGTCCTTTTATGCCGCCGCGCCATCGAGCCGCGCCGCGGTTATTGGACGTTGCCGGCGGGCTTCATGGAAAACGGCGAGACCGTCGAGCAGGCCGCCGTCCGTGAAACCGCCGAGGAAGCCTGCGCCCGGGTACGAAACCTGAGCATCTATACGCTGATCGACGTACCGCACATCAGCCAGGTGCATGTATTCTTCCGCGCAGAGCTGGTCGACATGGATTTTGCCGCCGGGCCCGAGAGCCTGGAAGTGAAGCTGTTCGAAGAAACCGAGATTCCGTGGGACGAACTGGCTTTCCGCACGGTGGGCCGTACCCTGGAATACTTTTACGCGGACCGACAGGCCGAGGATTACCCGGTACGATCCGAGTCGATACCGCCGCTGGCCCAGCCTGCCAATACCTGAACATCAATATAGTCGCGACACCTCTAGGGATATCGTTTTAATGCGCTGGTTGCTTGTCCTGTTCTGCCTGTCGTTCACCGCTGTGTCCCAAGCCGCCGCCGTGGGAACCTATAACGGCAAGGTCATTGAAAAAGTCCTGGTGCTGAAGTCCGCCCATCAATTGCAATTGATCAACGACGGCAAGCCGCTGAAGACCTATCGCATCTCCCTGGGCAAGGGTGCCAAGAAAGGCCCCAAGCTGATCGAAGGCGACAAGCGCACCCCCGAGGGTTTCTACTGGCTGGACTGGCGCAAGACCAGCGAGCGCTTCTACCTGTCGATGCACATTTCCTACCCCAACATCAGCGACGCCGCCCGCGCCCGCCGCGAAGGCGTGGAGCCGGGGGGAATGATCATGATCCACGGCACGCCGGATTCGGAGGAGAACCCTGAGCAGTTGTTCCATACGCTGGACTGGACCGATGGCTGCATCGCCATGCGCAATGTGGATATGCGTGAGGTGTGGAACCTGGTGCCGGATGGGACGATGATCGAGATTCGCCCGTAACTGCGCAAGGAGCCTTTGTGGCGAGGGAGCTTGCTCCCGCTGGGCTGCGCAGCAGCCCCAACGCAGACAACTCAATCCGCCTGACACACCGCGCTGTCAGGTTTCAGGGTCGCTTCGCAACCCAGCGGGAGCAAGCTCCCTCGCCACAGGGGGCCTGGCGTTCCCGCATCGTGCAAGGGATGAGGCCATTCCTTATGGCATCAAGTTCGAAGCTCGACCCGATCCAAGGCCTTGTTCGTCAGCAACTCCCCTAGCTCTATCATCTGCACCACTCCCAATGCCACGTGCCGTCGTGAGCCGTCGAGATTGAATGCCAAGTCGCTGAGCATTGCATTGGCCGAGGCCAGGGTTTCGCTGAGGTTGGCTAGCAGGGTTTCCGTGTCGATGCAGTCCGTCACGTTGAACAGTTGGGTCGAGGGTTGGGGTTCTGAGTCGCTGTCGTCGGGCTTGGGATTCTGGTCCATAGCGCGGTGGGCGGGGTTTGGCGGGTTTGGGGTTTCTTTGATCATTCGCAGCTCCTTATTTTTGATGGAGCCACCACCTTTCGCGGTCAAACAAAAAAGTGGCAGCTGTACGCGGGTTGACCGACCGGGAATAAGGCAAACCGGCACGTCCGCAGACGTCCCACGCACAGCCGCCGCGACACGATACCTCAGACGAAAGAAAAACGCCTGAAATAGGCCTTGGAGCGCTGACGCGCCTTATTAATTCGGACGGTCAAATCCGAGTCGCTGAATTGGCAGCGACACCCTGAGGCTAGCTGCCTGACTTCCGAGGGACAACCTTAAAAACATGTCGGAAATTTCGGGTTGTCTGACAGACCACCCACCTGATCCGGGATGTTTCCCACAAAATTCCGGCTAGTCTTTTTGGGAGTTGAATTGAGTACATATCCATTGCTGCGGTCACGGCCAGTAATGGTTCCGCTTTTACAGCGGCTCACTTTTAAGAGGCGCAAAAGTAAGCAAAACGCCTTTGCCCCACCACTCGGTGCCTCGCCTGGGCTCGGCATGCCCTCACTCCGGCATTGCTCCGTGGGCCCGCCGCGAAGGGCCGTCCCTGGCCCAGCGCGGCTATCCCGGCATCCATGCCGGGATGCCCACTCCACAATGCCTGCGTTCGGCCATCGTGGTTAACGGGGCGCCCGAAATCAACGTCCACCGCGAGGCGGCCTGAAGCCGACCTGGTTTTGGTGGGACCGCACTTCTCCTGTGGGAGCGAGCCTGCTCGCGAAGAGGCCGGCACTGCCAACTTCTTCATCGGCTGTGACATCGCCTTCGCGAGCGGGCTCGCCCACAGAGCCCTGCAAGAACACAAGATTAAAGAATGGTTGCACGCTGCTGAGCTTCATAGTGTCGGGTCTGGTAGGGCAACAAGGTTTGTATTTTCAAGCCAAGCCCCTCACTCAACCCCCAGGAAAGAGCCAGTTCATCCCGCCGTTTTCGAAGCGCAACTTGACTCTTCGAAGTTACAGCTTGCTTCGGCGTCGAAAGCCAAAAAACTTCAAGGGCTTTAAAAACATCAGATGCACGAGCGTCCGTTACGCATGAAAAACGAGTAAATCGTTCCAGCAAATAACCGGCACGACGAATTTCTATTTCTTCGGTATGCCGGCCGAGAAAAGCTTGGGTTGTGCTCGTCAGATCCAAATTGGAATACCAGACCGCTGTAGCCGCGCTCACTAGCGCAGCGTCATCAGCATGAATTAGCGGGCTTTTGACTAGCACATCCAAGGCGCTTGAAAGGACGTAACCGTTAACGGGATTCATAATCTCTGCACACTAACTAAACGCGACTCCTGAAACTAGAATTCTCACTTCCGAGGGACAACCTTAAAAACATGTCGGAAATTTCGGGGCGTCTGACAGACCAACCATCTGATCAGGGATGTTTCCCACAGAGTTCTGGTAGTTTTTTGGAGTTGAATGGGGGTACATATCCTTTGCTGCGGTCACGGCCAGTAATGGTTCCGCTTTTACAGCGGGTCACTTTTGAGAAGCGCAATAGTAACCAAAACGCTTCTGCCCCACCACTCGGCACCTCGCCAAGGCTCGGTGTCCCCTCACTCCGGCATTGCTCCGTGGCCCGCCGCGAAGGGCCGTCCCTGGCCCAGCGCGGCTATCCCGGCATCCGATGCCCACTCCACAATGCCTGCGTTCGGCCAGCGTGGTTAACGGGGCGCCGAAATCAACGTCCGCCACGAGGCGGCCTGAAGCCGACCTGGTTTTGGTGGGACCGCACTCCTCCTGTGGGAGCGAGCCTGCTCCGGGCGGCGATCCGACGAAGAGGCCATTCCTTATGGCATCAAGTCCGAAGCTCGACCCGATCCAAGGCCTTGTTTGTCAGCAACTCCCCCAGCTCAATCATCTGCACCACTCCCAACGCTACGTGCCGTCGTGAGCCTTCCAGATTGAATGCCAGGTCGCTGAGCATTGCATTGGCCGAGGCCAGGGTTTCGCTGAGGTTGGCTAGCAGGGTTTCGGTGTCGATGCTGTCCGCCACGTTGAACAGTTCGGTCGAGGATTGGGGGTCTGAATCGCTGTCGTCGGGCTTGGGATTCTGGTCCATAGCGCGATCGGCGGGGTTCGGCGGGTTTGGGGTTTCTTTGATCATGGTCTTGCTCCTAGAGATGGAGCTACCACCGAGTCTTCTCACGGACTGGGGGGTGGCAGCCGTACGCGGGGTGAGAATCCGGACTCTAGGAACCCGGCCACGCAGAAGCGTGCCCGCGCACAGCCGCCATAACATGATGCATAGGCGAAATGCGCCTGCACTTTATATGGTGGGCGCCTGTGCGCCTAGAGATGCTCGGATTCTCACGTCCGGTCGCTAAATTGGCAGCGACGCCCAAAGACTAGAACCCTGACTTCCGAGGGACAACCTTAAAAACATGTCGGAAATTTCGGGGCGTCTGACAGACCAACCATCTAATCCGGGATGTTTCCCACAAAACGCCGGGTAGTCTTTTTAGGAGTTGAATTGGGTACATATCCGTTGCTGCGATAACGGCCGGTAATGGTGCTAGCGAAGAGGCCAGTACAGCCAGCATCCTTCATCGATTGACACTCCGCCTTCGCGAGCAGGCTCGCTCCCACATTCGATCTTCAGCAGCTACAAAACTTGCGCACACCGCAGCCCCTGTGGGAGCGGGCTTGCCCGCGAAGGGGCCGGCACATCCAGCATCCTCATCAACAGACACTCCGCCTTCGCGAGCAGGCTCGCTCCCACAGATGGATCGAAGTACGACCGCCAAAGACAGGCCGGTTCTTGCTCTTGCTCTTGCTCTTGCCGTGCTTTTGACTTTGATCTCAGCGCCCCGTTAACCACGATGGCCGAACGCAGGTATTGTGGAGTGGGCATCCCGGCATGGATGCCGGGATAGCCGCGCTGGGCCAGGGACGGCCCTTCGCGGCGGGCCCACGGAGCAATGCCGGAGTGAGGGCACACCGAGCCCAGGCGAGGTGCCGAGTGGTGGGGCAAAGCGCTTTTGGTTACTTTTGGCGCTCTTCCAAAAGTGACCCGCTGTAAAAGCGGAACCATAAGTGGCCATTACCGCAGCAACGGATATCCCCCCGCCAGTCGTCACAAAAAATAAATATCGAATCCCATAATTTACAACCCATGCATACCACTGCCCTCCTGAAACCACCACCCAACGCCGTACACTCACACCCCCTCCCCCACCCGCTAATACCACTTAAAGCCAACCCCCTCGAAATACGCCGGAACTAACCAGATCCCACGTTGACATGGTATTTAAGTGGTATTAGCTTCCACCCTAACTTACCGAGCGACAACGCCCAAAAAAACCGCATCGGACACCCCCATGAACGACATCCAGACCCTGCGCCCTGACGACACCCAACCCACCCCGCTCTACCTGCAACTGGCCCGCAACCTGGAAGCCGCCATCCACGCCGGCCAATGGAAAGCCGAGCAGGCAATGCCGTCCGAGCGCAGCCTCAGCGAACAACTGGGCATCTCCCGGGTTACCGCCCGCAAAGCACTGGAAGTGCTGTTCGAACAAGGCCTGATCCGCCGCAACCAGGGTTCGGGCACGTTCATCACCCCGCGCCTGGAACAACCGCTGTCACGCCTCAGCGGCTTCAGCGAGATGCTCCGGCTCAAGGGCTTCGTGCCCGGTTCGCAATGGCTGGAGCGCGAGATCACCCCGCCGACCCACGAAGAACTGATCCGCCTGGGCCTGTCGCCCACCGACAAAGTCGCGCGGCTCAAGCGCCTGCGCAAGGCCGATGACACGGTCATGGCGATTGAAATGAGCACGCTGCCGGCATCGATCATTCCCAAGCCACAGGCGGTGGGCGATTCGCTGTACGAGTTCCTCGATGGCATTGGCAAACCGGTCGTTCGCGCGCTGCAACACATCCAGGCGATCAACGCTTCGGATGAATTCGCCGCCCTGGTGGGCATCGCCCCCGGCACCGCGATGTTGCTGATGACGCGGGTCGGCTACCTGGAAGACAACACGCCCATCGAAGTCACCGACACCTATTGCCGCAACGACTACTACGACTTTGTCGCCGAGCTGCGGCGCTAGAGACCAGAGAATTCCCATGTCCGAAGACAACATCCTCACCGCCAACGGCTGGATACGCGGCCGCCTGTTCCACGAACACGGCAAGGTCGCGGCCATCGAAGGCCAGCCCTGCGACCCGGCGAGCAACGACCTGCCCTATCTGCTGCCCGGCTTCATCGACCTGCATGTGCACGGCGGTGGCGGCAAGGACATCATGGAGGGCGCGACGGCGTTCGAGACGATCGCCCGAACCCACGTGCGCTTCGGCACCACGTCGCTGCTCGCCACCACCATGACGGCACCGAGCGAAGAAATCGCCGGGGTGCTCAAGGCCCTCGGCGAATACTGCGAACAGCGGCCCGGCGGCAGCGCGCGGGTGCTCGGCGTGCATCTGGAAGGGCCATATATCAACCCCGGGAAACTCGGCGCCCAACCGAATTTCGCCCACACCGCGTTGATGGCGGAAGTGGAGGCTTATCTCGCCCTGGCGCCGATCCGGGTGATCACCATCGCGCCGGAAATCGCCGGGCACGATGCCTTGATCCGCGCCCTCAGCGCCCGCGGCGTGCGCATGCAGATCGGCCATACCCTGGGCAGCTACGAAGAAGGTGTCGCGGCGCTGGCCGCCGGGGCCAGCAGTTTTACCCATTTGTATAACGCCATGAGCCCGTTGCATCACCGCGAACCGGGCATCGTCGGCGCGGCGTTGGCCCATGCGCAATATGCCGAATTGATCCCGGATCTGCTGCACGTACACCCCGGCGCCATGCGCGTGGCCCTGCGTTCGATTCCGTGCCTGTATTGCGTCACCGACTCGACGGCCGCCGCCGGCATGCCCGACGGCGAATACAAGCTGGGCAGCCACACCGTGACCAAATGCCTGGGCGGCGTGCGGCTGGCCGACGGCACGCTGGCCGGCAGCACTCTGACCATGGACCAGGCCCTGCGCAACCTGGTGAAGATCGGCCTGCCCATCGCCGAAGCCTCGCAACGCCTGTCGCAATTTCCCGCCGATTACCTCGGCCTGCCCGAACGCGGACGCCTGCACCGCGGTGCCTGGGCCGACTGTGTGCGCCTTGACCGTTCCCTGAACCTGACCGACGTGATGGTCGAAGGAGAAGCCATTGTCTTCCAGAATGCTTGAAGAGGCCCTCGCCTCGTCCGATGCCGTCGAGCGCCAGTTGCAGCGGCTGGATCCGGCCCTGCAGGAAATCGCCGGACGCCTGCGCCGCCAGCCGCCGCAAGTGGCGATGACCGTCGCCCGGGGCAGCTCCGATCATGCCGCCAGTTACTTCGCCTACCTGACCATGCAGCACCTCGGCTTGCCGGTGGCGTCGTTGCCCATGTCGGTGGTAACCCTGCAACAGGCGCCGCTCAAGGTCAGCGGCCAGGTGGCCTTTGCCTTTTCCCAGTCCGGGCAGAGCCCCGACCTGGTGAACAGCCTGCGTCTGTTGCGCAAGCGTGGCGCGCTGAGCGTGGCGATGGTCAACGCCGAGGATTCGCCGCTGGAGGCTGCCTGTGAATTCAGCGTGCCGCTGTGCGCCGGCGTCGAAAACAGCGTCGCCGCGACCAAGAGTTTCATCGCCACCCTCAGCGCCAGCACGCGGCTGGTGGCGCACTGGAAGGACGATTCCGAGTTACTGGAGGCTGGCCGCGCGTTGCCCGAAGGCTTGCGCGACGCCGCGCGCCAGGATTGGAGCCCGGCCGTCGAGGCCCTGCGCGACTGTACGCGGTTGATGGTGATCGGCCGTGGCGCCGGGTTCGCCATCGCCCAGGAAGCGGCGCTCAAATTCAAGGAAACCTCGGCGATTCAAGCCGAGGCCTTCAGCAGCGCCGAAGTCCGTCACGGGCCGATGGCGCTGATCGACGAACACTATCCGCTGCTGGTCTTCGCTCCGCGGGGTGCCGAGCAGGCCGGCGTGTTGAGCCTGGCCGCCGACATGCGCCAACGCGGCGCGCGGGTATTGCTGGCCGCCCCCGATGACATTGCCGAACGCGACCTGACGCTGTCCCGCGCCGAACACCCGGCCCTGGACCCGATCCTGGCGATCCAGAGCTTTTATGGCATGGCCGCCCGGCTGGCCGTGGCCCGAGGCATGGATCCGGACCAGCCACGGCACCTGAGCAAGGTCACCCGAACCCACTGAGCCGACGGCGTCTTTTAACGCAAGGCCAACCCGATTTCAAAGAGAGCGAGCCCATGCCCAATAACAATAAAGAGCTGACCCTCAGCGCCCCGCTCAGCGGTCCGCTGCTCACCCTCGCCAACGTCCCGGACGCGGTGTTCGCCAGCGGCGCGATGGGCGACGGGATTGCCATCGACCCACTGAACGACACGCTCTACGCGCCCTGTGACGGCGAGGTGATCCACGTCGCTCGCACCGGCCACGCCGTGACCCTGCGGGCCGACAACGGCGCCGAACTGCTGCTGCACCTGGGGCTGGACACCGTCGAGTTGCAGGGCGACGGGTTCTCGATGCTGGTCAAGCAAGGCGCCCGGGTCAGCAACGGACAAGCGTTGCTGCGCTACGACCTGGACCGCGTGGCACTGCGCTGCAAAAGCCTGGTGAGCCTGCTGATCATTACCAATGGCGAGCGCTTCCAGGCACGGCCCATCACCCTCAAGGCGGTCAAGGTCGGCGAGCCCTTGCTGCACATCGTCGCCCGGGCGGCGGGCGAAACCCGCAGCGACGAACCGCAGGTCGGTATCGAAGTGTCCGGCCAGGTCCGCATCGTCCACCGAGGCGGCCTGCACGCCCGCCCCGCCGCCCTGGTTCGCCAGACTGCGCAACGCTTCAAAAGCCGCTCGCACCTGCATTTCGGCGACCGCTCGGCGCCATGTGACAGCGTGATGGGCATGATGGGCCTGGCAATCACCGAGCAGGCCGAAGTCCATGTCAGTTGCCGCGGCAGTGATGCCGAAGCGGCGTTGCAAGCGTTGTTGAAGACGTTATCCACAGCCTTGGCCGAAGAGGTTCACGCCGACACGCCACGGGTCCAGGCGCCGAGCCATGCCGCCGAAGATGGCGTGCTGCACGGTGTCTGCGCCGCACCCGGCCTGGTCACCGGCCCGCTGGTTCGATTGGAGGGCATTCAATTGCCCGAGGACCCCGGTGGTCACGACGTTGAAGAACAACGACAACGGCTGCGCCAAGCCCTGGAGCAGGTCAGCCGCGACATCGGTGTTACGTTGGAAAACGCCAAGGCCCGGCACCACGCGGAGGAGCAGGCGATCTTCAGCGCTCATCTGGCGCTGTTGGAAGACCCGGTCCTGCTGGACGCCGCTTACCTTTCCATTGATCAGGGTTGCGCGGCGGCCCACGCCTGGAGCCGCTCCATCGACGTGCAGTGCCAGGTGCTGCGGCAATTGGGCAGCACGTTGTTGGCCGAGCGCGCCAATGATTTGCACGACTTGCGCCAGCGGGTCTTGCGGGTCTTGCTGGGTGAAGCGTGGCAATTCGACGTGCCGGTGGGCGCGATTGTCGCCGCGCAGGAGCTGACCCCCTCGGACCTGCTGCAACTCGGCGCCCAAGGCGTGGCGGGCGTATGCATGGCCGAAGGCGGCGCGACGTCCCACGTAGCGATCCTGGCCCGGGGCAAAGGCCTGCCCTGCCTGGTGGCGTTGGGCGAGGCGCTGCTCGAACAGGCGCCGGGGCGAACGGTGGTGCTGGACGCTGGCAATGACCGCCTCGAACTCACGCCCAGCGCCGAGCGCCTGACGCAGGTCCGCCAAGCCCAAGCCCAACGCGCCGCCCTGCGCACCTGGCATCAGTCCCTCGCCCACACGCCGGCGCGAACCGTTGATGGGGTCGATGTCGAAATCGCCGCCAACGTCGCTTCCAGCGCCGAAGCGGGCGAGGCCTTCGCCAACGGTGCCGATGGCGTCGGTTTGTTGCGCACCGAATTTCTTTTTGTCGACCGTCACACGGCCCCCGACGAAAGCGAGCAACGCCAGGCCTATCAAGCCGTGCTCGATGCCATGGGCGACAGGCCGGTGATCATCCGCACCATCGATGTCGGCGGCGACAAGCAGCTGGATTACCTGCCGCTGCCGGCCGAAGCCAACCCGGTGCTCGGCCTGCGCGGCATACGCCTGGCCCAGGTGCGCCCGGAATTGCTCGATCAACAATTGCGCGCCCTGCTGCAGACCCGTCCGTTGAATCGCTGCCGGATCCTGTTGCCAATGGTCACCGAAGTCGACGAACTGCTGCACATCCGCCAGCGCCTTGATGCCTTGGGCACCGAGCTGGGCCTGGGCGAGCGTCCGCATCTGGGGGTGATGATCGAAGTGCCGGCCGCCGCCCTGCTCGCCGAGCAACTGGCCGAGCACGCGGACTTCCTGTCCATCGGCACAAACGATCTCTCCCAGTACACCCTCGCCATGGACCGCGACCACGCCGGCCTCGCCGCCCGGGTCGATGCCCTGCACCCGGCGCTGTTGCGGCTGATCGCCCAGACCTGCGCCGGCGCGGCCAGGCATGGACGCTGGGTCGGCGTGTGTGGCGCCCTGGCTTCCGATCCCCTGGCGACACCGGTGTTGATCGGGCTGGGCGTGCGGGAGCTATCGGTCAGCCCGCCACAGATTGGTGAAATCAAGGACCGCGTGCGCCACCTCGACGCTGCCCAATGCCGCCGCATCAGTACCGATTTGCTCAATCTGCCGAGCGCCGCCGCCGTGCGCCAGGCCTGTCACCAACACTGGCCTCTGGGCTGAGCCACGTCGAATAACAACAAAAAGGAGAGACGCCATGTACCAGCATTTCATCGAAGGGCTGCAACGCCTCGGCCGGGCGCTGATGCTGCCGATCGCGATCCTGCCGATTGCCGGCCTGCTGTTGCGCCTGGGTGACACGGACCTGTTGAATATCGCCATCATTCACGACGCCGGCCAGGCGATCTTCGCCAACCTGGCACTGATTTTCGCCATCGGCATTGCCGTGGGCTTCGCCCGGGACAACAACGGCACCGCCGGGCTGGCCGGGGCGATCGGCTACCTGGTCATGATCGCGACGCTGAAGGTACTCGACGCGACCATCAACATGGGCATGCTCGCCGGGATCATCAGTGGCCTGCTGGCTGGCGCGCTGTACAACCGCTTCAAGGACATCAAGCTGCCGGAGTACCTGGCGTTTTTTGGTGGTCGGCGTTTCGTGCCGATTGTCACCGGTTTCAGCGCCGTGGGCCTGGGCGTCGTGTTCGGCCTGATCTGGCCGCCGATCCAGCATGGCATCAACGGCTTCGGCGAACTGCTGATGGCCAGCGGCAGCTTCGGCGCGTTCGTGTTCGGCGTGTTCAATCGGCTGCTGATCGTCACCGGCCTGCACCACATCCTCAACAACATGGCCTGGTTCATCTTCGGCAGCTTCACCGACCCGGCGACCGGCGCGGTGGTCACCGGTGACCTGACCCGCTATTTCGCCGGCGACCCCAAGGGCGGCCAGTTCATGACCGGCATGTTCCCGGTGATGCTCTTCGGTCTGCCCGCCGCATGCCTGGCGATGTACCGCAACGCCCTGCCCCAGAGGCGCAAGGTAATGGGCGGGATCCTGCTGTCGATGGCGCTGACCTCGTTCCTGACCGGCGTCACCGAGCCGATCGAATTTGCCTTCATGTTCCTTGCGCCGCTGTTGTACCTGGTCCACGCGCTGCTCACCGGCCTGTCGATGGCGGTGACCAACCTGTTGGACATTCACCTGGGCTTCACCTTTTCGGGTGGTTTCATCGACATGGTGCTGGGCTGGGGCAAATCCACCAACGGCTGGCTGGTCGTCCCGGTGGGCCTGGCGTACGCGCTGATCTATTACCTGGTGTTCGACTTCTGCATCCGCCGCTTCGACCTCAAGACCCCGGGGCGTGAAGAGGTGCCGGCGGGCGACAAACCGGTCATCGCCGAAAACCAGCGAGCCGCAGCCTACATCCAGGCGCTGGGCGGTGCCGACAACCTGATCACCGTCGGCGCCTGTACTACTCGCCTGCGCCTGGACATGGTGGACCGCAACAAGGCGTCCGACGCCCAGCTCAAGGCCCTCGGCGCCATGGCCGTGGTTCGCCCGGGCTATGGCGGTAGCTTGCAGGTGGTGGTCGGGCCGATGGCTGACAGCATCGCCGATGAAATTCGCCAGGCCTTGCCCTCCTCCGAACAGACGGCCTCTGTCGCTGTACTGGATAGCGTTGAACCGTCACCACAGGCCGGCGCTGTCGAAGCACAGAAATGGCTGGATGCCTTGGGCGGCAATCACAACGTGGTGCAACTCGATTGCGTGGCGATGAGCCGTTTGCGGGTGCAACTGGCCGATGGTAAGGGATTGTCGGAAAGCCAGCTAAAAGCGCTTGGCTGCCAGGGGGTCAGCGCGCTGGAGGATGGCGTTTGGCACTTGTTGCTGGGAGAGAAAGCGCCGGGGGTGTGGCGGGCGTTGGAGGCGGTGATCGTGAGTCGTAAGGCGGATGTCAAAGCCTGATCTTTTATTGCCTGGAAGTACGCCATCGCGAGCAAGCTCGCTCCCACAGTGGATTCTTTTGATGTGCAGATGTGATTCACACCCTACCCTGTGGGAGCGAGCTTGCTCGCGATGGGGCCGGCACAAGCAACGTTAAATATCTGATGCACAAAATACCCGTGGCGAGGGAGCTTGCTCCCGCTGGGTCGCGCAGCGGCCCCGGTTTTTGCGACTGCTACGCAGCCGAGCGGGAGCAAGCGCCCTCGCCACGGGATTCGCGTACACAGAATCGCAGGCAATAAAAAAACCCGCTGAATCAGTCAGCGGGTTTTTTTCATTTCAGCGAGAGACGATCAGAGATCCTCCAAACGCCATACTTCATACGCCGGTGTCTCGTAGGGGTGGCTCTGTTTCAGCGCCTCCACCACGGGCCGGATCAACCCGTCGGCCACTACCAGCTCCACCTTCCATTCCTCGACCTGCTCGACCTGCCCCGCCTCGCCAATAAACGGCTGGCTGCCGTCCAAGGGGCGAAACTGGCCCAGGCCCAGTACTTGCCAGGCGCAGTGGTCATAGTCGCCGATCCGCCCGCCACCGGCGGCGAATACAGCGCTTTTGACCACGTCCACATGGCTGGCCGGGACGAAGAAGCAGAGCTTGTACACCGCCTCAGTTCACCCAGACGCGCGCGTTGCGGAACATGCGCATCCATGGCGCGTCTTCGTTCCAGTCGTCCGAACGCCACGAGTTCTGCACCGCGCGGAACACTCGCTCCGGGTGCGGCATCATGATCGTGACGCGGCCGTCGCGGCTGGTCAGGCCGGTGATCCCGCGTGGCGAGCCGTTCGGGTTGGCCGGGTAGGTTTCGGTGACCTTGCCATGGTTGTCGACAAAACGCAGCGACACACAACCGGACAGATCGGCTTCAAGCAATGCTTCTTCGCTTTCGAATTCCGCATGGCCTTCGCCGTGGGCAATGGCGATCGGCATGCGCGAACCGGCCATGCCCTGCAGGAAGATCGAGTTCGACTCCTGCACCTGGACCATCGCCACGCGCGCTTCGAACTGCTCGGAGCGGTTGCGCACGAAGTGCGGCCAGAACTCGCTGCCCGGGATCAGCTCGTGCAGGTTGGACATCATCTGGCAACCGTTGCACACGCCGAGGGTGAAGCTGTCGGTGCGCTCGAAGAAGCCCTGGAACGCGTCGCGGGCGCGGCTGTTGAACAGCGCCGACTTGGCCCAGCCTTCACCGGCACCCAGCACGTCGCCGTAGGAGAAGCCGCCGCAAGCGACCATGCCCTTGAAGTCGTTCAGGTCGACACGGCCGGCGAGGATGTCGCTCATGTGTACGTCGATCGCGTTGAACCCGGCGCGGTCGAACGCCGCGGCCATTTCCACCTGGCCGTTGACGCCCTGCTCGCGCAGGACCGCCACTTGCGGGCGAACGCCTTTCTTGATGTAAGGCGCGGCCACGTTGTCGTTCACGTCGTAGCTGAGCTTGGCGCTCAGGCCCGGGTTGTCTTCTTCCAGGATCGCGTCGAATTCCTGCTCGGCGCAGTCGGCGTTGTCGCGCAGGCGCTGGATCTGGTAGCTGGTCTCGGCCCACTGGCGCTGCAACAGGCGGCGCTGGCCTTCGAAGACGGTGTCGCGATTGAAGGTGATGTTGATGTGGGCGTTGTTGATCGGCTGGCCGATCACCGAGACGCACTCGGCCAGGCCGGCGGCGCTGAACTGGGCGAGGATATCCGGGGTGGCGTCCTGGCGAACCTGGATCACCGCACCGAGTTCCTCGTTGAACAGGATGGCCGGGATTTCGCTGGCCGATTCGGCCACGCTGTCCAGGGTCAGGTTCAGGCCGCAGTGGCCGGCGAAGGCCATTTCCATCACGGTGGTCAGCAAGCCACCATCGGAACGGTCATGGTAGGCCAGCAGATGACCGTCGGCGTTGAGGCCCTGGATCACGGCGAAGAACGCCTTCAAGTCCTCGGCATCGTCGACGTCCGGCGCTTGCGAGCCGAGCTTGCCATGCACCTGGGCCAGGATCGAGGCGCCCATGCGGTTCTGGCCACGGCCCAGGTCGATCAGGATCAGGTCGGTGGTGCCCTTGTCCATGCGCAGTTGCGGGGTCAGGGTCTGGCGGATGTCGGTGACCGGGGCGAAACCGGTCACGATCAGCGACAGCGGCGAGGTCACGCTCTTGTCCACGCCTTCATCGTTCCAGCGGGTGGCCATGGACATGGAGTCCTTGCCCACCGGAATGGTGATGCCCAGCTCAGGGCACAGCTCCATGCCGACAGCCTTGACGGTGTCGTACAGGCGGGCGTCTTCACCCGGGTGACCGGCGGCGGACATCCAGTTGGCCGACAGCTTGATGTCGGAGATCTTGCCGATGCGCGAGGCCGCGATGTTGGTCAGGGTCTCGCCGATCGCCATGCGGCCCGACGCCGGAGCGTCCAGCAGCGCCAGCGGGGTACGTTCGCCCATGGCCATGGCTTCGCCGGTGTAGACGTCGAAGCTGGTGGCGGTCACGGCCACGTCGGCCACCGGCACCTGCCATGGGCCGACCATCTGGTCGCGCGCCACGAGGCCGGTGATGCTGCGATCGCCAATGGTGATCAGGAAGCTCTTGCTCGCCACGGCCGGGTGATGCAGGACGCGCTCGATGGAGTCGGCGATGTCGAGGGTGGACGGATCGAAATCATCCCCCAGCTCGGCTTCGCGGACGGCCGAACGGTGCATGCGCGGGGCTTTGCCCAGCAGCACTTCCAGCGGCATGTCCACCGGGCTGTTGCCGAAATGACTGTCGGTGACGGTCAGTTGCGGCTCGGCGGTGGCTTCGCCGACGACCGCGAACGGGCAGCGCTCACGCTCGCAGATCGCCTTGAAGCGCTCGAAGTCGGCCGGGCCGACCGCCAGGACGTAACGTTCCTGGGATTCGTTGCTCCAGATTTCGTGCGGGGCCATGCCCGGCTCGTCGTTCGGAATGTTGCGCAATTCGAAGCGACCACCACGACCGCCGTCGTTGACCAGCTCCGGGAAGGCATTGGACAGGCCGCCCGCGCCGACGTCATGGATGAAGCTGATGGGGTTCTGCTCGCCCAGCTGCCAGCAACGGTCGATGACTTCCTGGCAGCGGCGTTCCATTTCCGGGTTTTCGCGCTGGACCGAGGCGAAGTCCAGGTCCGCCGAGCTGGTCCCGGTGGCCATGGAGGAAGCGGCGCCGCCGCCCAGGCCGATCAGCATGGCCGGGCCGCCGAGGACGATCAGCTTGGAGCCGACCAGGATCTCGCCCTTCTGTACGTGTTCGGCGCGGATGTTGCCCATGCCGCCGGCGAGCATGATCGGCTTGTGATAGCCACGAACCTCTTCACCGCGCGGGGTGTTGATGGACTGCTCGAAAGTACGGAAGTAACCGGTCAGGGCCGGACGGCCGAATTCGTTGTTGAATGCCGCCCCGCCGAGCGGGCCTTCGATCATGATGTCGAGGGCGTTGACGATGCGCTCAGGTTTGCCGTAAGGCTTTTCCCACGGCTGTTCAAAGCCCGGGATCTGCAGGTTCGACACGGTGAAGCCGGTCAGGCCGGCCTTGGGCTTGGCGCCACGGCCGGTAGCGCCTTCGTCGCGGATCTCGCCACCGGAACCGGTGGACGCGCCCGGGAACGGGGCGATGGCGGTCGGGTGGTTGTGGGTCTCGACCTTCATCAGGATGTGCACCGGCTCCTGGACCGCACCGTACTGGCGGGTCTCAGGGTTCGGGTAGAAGCGGCCGGCAACGTTGCCGACGATCACCGCCGCGTTGTCCTTGTAGGCCGACAGTACACCTTCGTTGTGCATCTGGTAGGTGTTCTTGATCATGCCGAACAGGCTTTTTTCCTGGCTCTGGCCGTCAATGTCCCAACTGGCGTTGAAGATCTTGTGGCGGCAGTGCTCGGAGTTGGCCTGGGCGAACATCATCAGTTCGATGTCGTGCGGGTTGCGCTGCAAGCCCTGGAAGGCGTCGACCAGGTAATCGATCTCGTCTTCGGCCAGGGCCAGGCCCAGCTCGGCGTTGGCTTTTTCCAGCGCGGCGCGGCCACCGCCCAGCACGTCGATAGCGGTCAGCGGCTTGGGTTCGGCGTGGCTGAACAGGCCGGCGGCCTGCTCCAGGTTGCCCAGAACGAGCTGGGTCATGCGGTCATGCAGGCCATCGGCAATCAGTTGGGCCTCGGCCTCGCTGAACTCACCGGCGACATAAAAAGCAATGCCGCGCTCCAGACGCTGGATTTTCGCCAGGCCGCAATTGCGCGCAATATCGCTGGCCTTGCTCGACCACGGCGAAATGGTGCCGAAACGCGGCAATACCAAAAACAGACGACCGGTCGGTTCCTGGACGGGAACGCTGGGACCGTACTTCAGAAGGCGCGCGAGCACCTGCTGTTCGTCGCCGGTCAAACCGCCGGTGACTTCGGCGAAGTGAGCGAATTCAGCATACAAGCCGCTGACAGCCGGTACTTTCTGGCTCAGTTGCTCAAGAAGTTTGCTGTGGCGAAAGGCAGAAAGGGCAGGAGCGCCGCGCAGGATCAACATCTTCGGGACAGCCTCGGGAAGGGGTGTGCTTTGAGGCCGTGCATTCTAGCCTAAACCGCTGGCGACGGCACCCGAAACGCTACGTGTGATGCCAGCCGGACGTCGGTCATCCCGCCGACGGCTGCAGCCAGGCGTCATTGGGATAATTCAGCGGAGTTATTTTTTTCCGGCGCAACCGCCGCCGCACGCCGGCCCGCCTGCGTTGCGGACACGTTTTGCAACTTCTAGCAGACTGGCCTTTTGCTGTCGATATATGGCGGTCGAGGCCGTTTGCGTATACTGCGCAGATGTTTTCCCCAACGGCTTTGCGTCCGCGGTACGCCAGATGGCTGATCGCAACCGGACTCTTCCTGGTGCTCAGTGGTTGTGTTGAGAAACCCAACACACTGGAGCGCGTAAAGGAGGATGGCGTGCTGCGGGTGGTTACCCGGAACAGCCCCGCCACCTACTTCCAGGATCGCAATGGTGAAACCGGCTTCGAATACGAGCTGGTGAAGCGCTTCGCCGAGGATTTGGGGGTCGAGCTGAAGATCGAGACCGCTGACAACCTCGACGACCTGTTCAGCCAGGTCGGCAAGCCCAATGGCCCGGTGCTGGCCGCGGCGGGCCTGGTCAGCAGCGAACAGCGCAAGAAACAGGTACGGTTCTCCCACGCCTACCTGGAGGTTACCCCGCAGGTCATCTACCGCAACGGCCAGTCCCGCCCCACCGACGCGGCCGCCCTGGCGGGCAAGAAGATCATGGTGCTCAAGGGCAGCTCCCACGCGGAGCAGCTGGCGCAGTTGAAACAGCAGTATCCGGGAATCGAATACGAGGAATCCGACGCGGTTGAAGTCGTCGACCTGCTGCGCATGGTCGATGAAGGCCAGATCGACCTGACGCTGGTGGATTCCAACGAAGTGGCGATGAACCAGGTGTACTTCCCTAACGTGCGCGTGGCGTTCGACCTCGGCGATGCCCGCAGCCAGAGCTGGGCGGTGGGCCCCGGCGAAGACAACAGCCTGCTCAACGAAATCAACGCCTACCTCGACAAGGTGCAGAAGAACGGCACGCTGCAACGCCTCAAGGACCGCTATTACGGGCACGTCGACGTCCTCGGCTACATGGGCGCGACCACCTTCGCCCAGCATCTGCAGCAACGCCTGCCCAAATACGAGCAACACTTCAAGACCTACGCCAAGAAGGAAAAGGTCGACTGGCGCCTGCTGGCTGCCATCGGCTACCAGGAATCGCTGTGGCAACCAACGGTCACCTCCAAGACCGGCGTGCGCGGCCTGATGATGCTGACCCAGAACACCGCCCAGGCCATGGGTGTGTCCAACCGCCTCGATCCGAAGCAGAGCATCATGGGCGGCGCCAAGTACCTGGCCTATATGAAGGAGCAGCTGGACGAGAGCATCGAGGAGCCGGACCGCACCTGGTTCGCCCTCGCCGCCTACAACGTGGGCAGTGGTCACTTGGACGATGCGCGCAAGCTCGCCGCCAAGGAAGGACTGAACCCGAACAAGTGGCTCGACGTGAAGAAGATCCTGCCGCGCCTGTCCCAGAAACAGTGGTACAGCAAGACCCGCTACGGCTACGCCCGGGGCGGCGAACCGGTGCATTTCGTGGCGAACATCCGTCGCTACTACGACATTCTCACATGGGTGACGCAGCCACAGCTCGAAGGCGACCAGGTGGCCGAAGGCAACCTGCATGTACCGGGCGTGGACAAGAGCAAGCCTAACCAGGAATCTCCACAGCTCTGACAGCTGCCTTCCCCACAGTCTTGCCTGGTTTATCCACAAGTTTTATGTCCTCCCAGCGCCCCTGTGGGAGCGAGCTTGCTCGCGATAGCGGTCTGTCAGTCAACATTCATGTTGAATATCAGGCCCTCATCGCGAGCAAGCTCGCTCCCACAGTTTTGATTGGGGTGCTTACTCGGTGGGATCAGGGTCGGGCAGCCGCCAGGATCAACGCTTTCATCTCCGACACAGCCGACTTGAACCCGACAAACAACGCATGGGCTACCAGCGCGTGGCCGATGTTCAGCTCGTTGATGCCCTTGATGGCCGCGACGGCTTCAACGTTGTGGTAATGCAGACCATGGCCGGCATTGACGATCAGCCCCTGGGCCAGGCCGAAGCTGACGCCGTCGGCGACCCGCTGCAGCTCATCGGCCACGTCCGTAGGTGTCTCGGCGTCGGCGTAACGGCCGGTGTGCAGCTCGATGGCCGGCGCACCGACTCGTTTGGAAGCTTCGATCTGCCGTTCATCGGCATCGATGAACAGCGAGACCTCGGCGCCGATCTTCGACAGGCGCTCCACCGCCAGGCTGATCCGCGACTCCTGCCCCGCTACATCCAGGCCGCCTTCGGTGGTCAATTCCTGGCGCGTCTCCGGAACCAGGCAGATGTGCGCCGGACGGATGCGTTCGGCGAACGCCATCATTTCCTCGGTCACGCCCATTTCGAAATTCATGCGAGTCTGCAGTACATCCTTGAGCAGCAGAACGTCGCGTTCCTGGATGTGCCGACGGTCTTCGCGCAAGTGCACGGTGATGCCATCGGCGCCCGCCTCTTCGGCGTCCAGCGCGGCCTTGACCGGGTCCGGGTAACGCGTACCACGGGCCTGGCGCAGAGTGGCGACATGGTCGATGTTCACGCCGAGAAGAATGCGATTGCTGGTGCTCACGAAAAGCGCTCCTGAATGGACAGAGATTCGGCCCACAGCATACGGGGAGATCAGGGCTTGCGAAACAACTCGCGACTGACCAGCGGCCGGCCGCCCAAATGAACCGCCAGGGCCTGGCGCATCAGACGCTTGGCCGCCGCCAGCGCGCCAGGCGCTGTCCAGTCGGCTTCGGCCATGGCCAGCAACTCGACGCCGTTGAACAGTCCCGGTTGCAGCAGGTAGACCCGCTCCAGGCCTGCATCCACTTGCAGGCGATACAGACCGTCAGCCGCAATAGGATCACCGTGCAGGTCGGCGTCCAGGGCAAAACCGTAGCCCAGGTCATCCAGCAGACGCCATTCGAAAGAGCGCAGCAATGGCTCCAAGGGTCGACCCTCGGCCAGGGCCAGCAACGTGGCGGTGTAATGGTCGAACACGGCGGGATGGGGATCTTCGGCGGGCAGCAGGCGGATCAGCAATTCGTTGAGGTACAGGCCACTGAACAGCGCTTCGCCATTGAGCCAGGAGGCGACGCCATTGCTTTCCATGCGCCCGACATTCTTCAACTCACCCCGGCCGCGAAACTCGACTTCCAGCGGCACGAACGGCCGCGCCAGCGTCCCGGCCTTGCCCCGAGCCCCCCGCAACACCGCCCGCAGCCGCCCTTGAGGCGTGAGGAAGTCCACCAGGGCGCTGCTTTCGCGGTAGGCGCGGGAATGCAGGACGTAGGCGGATTGAGCGATAGGTTGAGACATGGAAGTCGCAGTTCTCAATGAGCGAGCAAAATTTTATAAAGACCCCGAAACCAATGTGGGAGCGAGCTTGCTCGCGATAGCGGTCTGTCAGTCAACACAGATGTTGAATATCAGCCCCTCATCGCGAGCAAGCTCGCTCCCACAATGGTTCTCGGTATATCCAGTCAGATAATCAGAGGTCGCCGTAACCCAGCGAGCGCAGCGCCCGCTCGTCGTCGGACCAGCCACCCTTCACCTTGACCCACAGGTTGAGCATGATCTTGGAGTCGAACAGCAGCTCCATGTCCTTGCGCGCCTCGGTGCCGATGCGCTTGATGCGCTCACCCTTGTCGCCAATGATGATTTTTTTCTGGCCGTCACGCTCGACGAGGATCAAGGCATGGATGTGCAGGGTCTTGCCCTGCTGCTTGAACTCTTCGATTTCCACCGTGATCTGGTACGGCAGCTCGGCACCCATCTGGCGCATGATTTTCTCGCGCACCAGTTCGGCGGCGAGGAAACGGCTGCTGCGGTCGGTGATCTGGTCTTCGGGGAAGAAGTGATCGTTTTCCGGCAGGTGCTCGGCGATTACCCGCTCCAGCGCGTCGAGGTTGTGACCGTGCTGGGCTGAAATCGGGATGATCTGGGCATTCGGCAACTGCTCCTGCAACCAGCTCAGGTGCGGCATCAGCTCGGCTTTGTCTTCGATGCGGTCGGTCTTGTTCAGCGCAACGATCAACGGACCGGTCACGTACTGGACACGCTCGAGGACCATCTGGTCTTCTTCGGTCCACTTGGTGCGGTCGACCACGAAGATCACCACGTCAACGTCCTTCAACGCCGCCGAGGCCGTCTTGTTCATGTAGCGGTTCAAGGCCTTCTCGCCACCCTTGTGCATGCCGGGCGTGTCGACGTAGATCGCCTGGACGGCGCCTTCGGTCTTGATGCCGAGCATGTTGTGGCGAGTGGTCTGCGGCTTGCGCGACGTGATAGCCAGCTTCTGGCCGAGGATGTGGTTGAGCAACGTCGACTTGCCCACGTTCGGCCGGCCAACGATGGCGACATAGCCGCAGCGGGTGACGGTTGTATCAGTCATTGCCATTCTCCACGCCCAGGGCGATCAGTGCTGCAGCGGCCGCTACCTGTTCGGCAATACGACGGCTGACGCCCTGGCCTCGGCTTTTTTCATTCAATAGGACCACTTCGCATTCGACGAAGAAGGTTCGGCAATGTGGCTCACCCTGGATATCCACCACTTCGTAGCGCGGCAGTTCGCAGCTGCGCGACTGCAGGAATTCCTGCAAGCGCGTCTTGGGATCCTTGTTGGTGTCCACCAGCGTCAGGCTGTCGATCTCGGAAGTCAGCCAGGCCAGCACGCGCTCGCGGGCCATTTCCATGCCGGAATCCAGATAGATCGCGCCAATCAGCGCTTCCAGGGCATCGGCCAGGATCGATTCGCGACGAAAACCGCCACTTTTCAACTCGCCGGAGCCCAGGCGCAGGTAATCGCCCAGGTCAAAACCACGGGCCAGTACCGCCAGGGTCTCACCTTTTACCAACCGTGCACGCAAACGCGACAACTGGCCTTCCCGCGCCAGGGGGAAGCGTTCGAACAACGCCTCGCCGGCCACGAAGTTGAGGATGGCATCGCCGAGGAATTCCAGGCGTTCGTTGTTGCGCCCGGCAAAACTGCGGTGAGTCAGGGCCAGGAGCATCAGCTCCTGATCCTTGAAAGTGTAGCCGAGCTGACGCTCGAGACGGCTTAGAGAAACGCTCACGGTTTACCCACGCTGAGTTCGTGGCTGGATTCCACCGCCACGGCGGCTGAGCGCCGTTGGCTTGGGACAATTAACGCTGTGTTCAAAAATGACGTCCTGACTATCGTTGGCTTCATGCCTTCGGGCAGCCTTGTGCAGGCTCCAGAAATGCATTCGGCGCTGTGTTCAACAGCGCCGTGTGTGATTACTTGATCAGGCCAACCCGCGAGAAATTCGGCAGGTGACTGAGTTTGGGTTCCGGCCAGCTCATCCAGACCGCAAAGGCCTTGCCGACGATGTTGCGGTCGGGGACCATGCCCAGCATGTCCCTGGGAATGTTCGGATCATCCCAGTAGCGGCTGTCGTTGGAATTGTCGCGGTTGTCGCCCATCATGAAATAGTGCCCGGCCGGCACGGTCCACGAATGGTCCGGCGTGGCGCGGTAGCGGCTCATTTCCTTGCGGATCAGGTGTTCCGCCTCGCCGAGTTTTTCCTTGTAGAGCTCGGCGCTGCCCAGCGTGCCCGGTTCGGAGCCGATCAACTGCTCAGCCACCAGTTCGCCGTTGACGAACAGACGCTTGTCGGCGGTGTAGCGAATCCTGTCGCCCGGCAGGCCGACCACACGCTTGATGTAGTTGACGTTCGGGTCGCTCGGGAAGCGGAACACCATGACATCACCCCGTTGCGGGTCGCCGATCTCGATGACTTTCTTGTCGATCACCGGCAGCCGGATCCCGTAGGAAAACTTGTTCACCAGGATGAAGTCGCCCACGTCCAGGGTCGGCTTCATCGAGCCGGACGGGATCTGGAACGGCTCCACAAGAAACGAGCGCAGCACGAGGACGATGAACAGCACCGGGAAGAACGACTTGCCGTATTCGACCAGCAGCGGTTCCTTGTTGAGCTTTTCGATGACCACACCATCAGGCTGGCTGACGCTGCCCTGATATGAGGCAATGGCGGCCCGACGCCGAGGCGCCAGGAACAACAGATCAAGCAACGCCAACAGGCCGCAGACGAACACGGCGATCACCAGCAACAGCGGGAAATTTAGCGACATAGGACCTAACTATCCAACCTGAGCACCGCAAGGAAGGCTTCCTGTGGAATTTCCACGTTACCGACCTGCTTCATGCGTTTTTTACCGGCCTTCTGCTTTTCCAACAGCTTGCGCTTACGGCTGACGTCGCCGCCGTAGCATTTGGCCAATACGTTCTTTCTGAGTGCCTTGACGGTTGTGCGCGCCACAATCTGCCCGCCAATGGCGGCCTGGATTGCCACGTCGAACATCTGCCGCGGAATCAGCTCCTTCATCTTCTCGGTCAACGCGCGACCTTTGTAGTGCGCGTTGTCACGGTGCACGATCAATGCCAGGGCATCGACTTTCTCGCCGTTGATCAACACATCCAGCTTCACCAGATTAGCCGATTGGTAACGATCGAAATGATAGTCCAGCGAAGCATAGCCGCGGCTGGTGGATTTCAGGCGGTCGAAGAAGTCCAGCACCACTTCGTTCATCGGCAAGTCGTAGGTCACCTGGACCTGCGTGCCGAGGAACAGCATGTCGTGTTGCACGCCACGCTTCTCGATGCACAGGGTAATGACGTTGCCCAGGTGTTCCTGAGGCACAAGGATATTCGCCCGCACGATTGGCTCGCGCATGTCCTCGATGGCCGACAGGTCCGGCAGCTTGGACGGGTTGTCGACGTAGATGGTCTCGCCGTTCTTGAGCAGCAGCTCGAAGATCACCGTCGGCGCCGTGGTGATCAGGTCCAGGTCGTATTCGCGCTCCAGGCGCTCCTGGATGATTTCCATGTGCAGCATGCCGAGGAACCCGCAGCGGAAGCCGAAGCCCAGGGCGTCGGAGCTTTCCGGGGTGTACTGCAGGGACGAGTCGTTCAGGGTCAGCTTCTGCAGCGCTTCGCGGAAATCCTCGAAGTCGTCGGAGCTGACCGGGAACAGGCCCGCATAAACCTGCGGCTGGATGCGCTTGAAGCCCGGCAGCACGTCGACGTCGGGGGTCGAGCTCAAGGTCAGGGTGTCGCCGACCGGTGCACCATGGATGTCCTTGATGCCGGCGATGATAAAACCGACTTCGCCAGCCTTCAGGTCGACGGTGGCCGTGTGTTTCGGGTTGAACACACCGACGCTGTCCACCAGGTGGATCTTGCCGGTGGACTTGACCAGGATCTTGTCGCCCTTCTTCACGCGGCCATGGCGCACGCGAACCAGGGAGACCACGCCCAGGTAGTTGTCGAACCACGAGTCGATGATCAACGCTTGCAGCGGATCTTCGATATTGCCGGTCGGCGCCGGAATGGTAGTGACCAGGCGCTCGAGCACTTCATCCACGCCCAGGCCGGTCTTGGCGCTGCAAGTGACCGCGTCGGTGGCGTCGATGCCGATGATTTTCTCGATTTCTTCTTTCACGCGGTCCGGATCGGCCTGGGGCAGGTCGATCTTGTTCAGCACCGGCATGACTTCCAGGCCCTGCTCGATGGCCGTGTAGCAGTTGGCGACCGACTGGGCCTCGACGCCCTGGCCGGCATCGACAACCAACAGCGCGCCTTCGCAGGCCGCCAGCGACCGGCTGACTTCATAGGTGAAGTCGACGTGGCCGGGGGTGTCGATGAAGTTGAGCTGGTAGGTGACGCCGTCGCGAGCCTTGTAATAGAGGGTAACGCTATGGGCCTTGATGGTGATCCCGCGCTCACGCTCGAGGTCCATGGAGTCCAGGACCTGGGCTTCCATTTCACGCTCGGCCAGACCGCCGCACATCTGGATGAAGCGATCAGCCAGCGTCGACTTGCCATGGTCAATGTGGGCGATGATGGAGAAATTGCGGATATGACTCAAATCACTCACGGATCAACACTCAAAAAGGCTGCAGGCAAGGCCCGCCGAAAAATAGCCGGGAATTGTACCTGATCCATCGTGCAAGCGTCACGTGTGGCGAGGGAGCTTGCTCCCGCTGGGCTGCGAAGCGGCCCCTCGATTATGCGCCACGGCGATGTGTGGGGCAGGCTGCAGGGGACTGCTGCGCAGTCCAGCGGGAGCAAGCTCCCTCGCCACAGAAGCTCCCCCCGCCACAATAAAATGGATCAACCCGCCCGGCGCAGCAGCCAGAGCCCGGCCAGCGCGCAGACCGTGGCCGGCACCAGCACCGCGAGCAGCGGCGAGAAACCGAACACCAGGCTCGATGGCCCCAGCAGGTCCTGGGCGATACGGAAGGTGAAGCCCACCAGCACACCGGTGAAGACGCGCTGGCCGAGGGTCACCGAGCGCAGCGGACCAAAGATGAAGGAAATCGCCATCAACACCAGGGCGGCAGTGACCAGCGGCTGCAACACTTTGACCCAAAATGCCAGCCAGTATCGGCCATTGTTCAGGCCCTGGTCCGCCAGATAGTGGATGTAACCCCACAAACCGGTGATCGAAAGCGACTCCGGCGCCATCACGACGGTGCTGAGCAACTGCGGGCTGATCTGCACGTCCCAACGTTCCTGCGGAGCGGCGACCACCTCGGTGCGCTTGTCATGGAACAAGGTGGTGGTGACGTCGGTCAGTTGCCAGTGATCCTCGGCGAAATTGGCGCGTTTGGCGAAGCTCGACGACAGCAGGTGCCGCTCGTCGTCGAAGCGATACCGGGTCACGCCGTACAGCGTGCCGTTAGGCTGGACCGAGTTGATGTGGATGAACTCGTCACCCTGGCGGTGCCACAAGCCATGCTTGGCGCTTTGGGCATCACCGCCGCCCTGGGCCAGGGAGCGATTGGCCTGGGCGGTGTTCTCGGTGGCCGGCGCGACGTACTCGCCGACCAGCAGCCCGACCAGCATCAGCACCAGCATCGGTTTCATCACCGCCCACACGATGCGGCCGATGGAGACGCCGGCGGCGCGCATGATGGTCAGTTCGCTGTTGCTCGCCAGGCTCCCCAGGCCGATCAGGCAACCGATCAGCGCAGCCATCGGCAACATGTCGTACAGGCGCCGTGGTGCCGTCAGCAACACGTAGCTCGCCACGTCCAGCAATGTATAGGTATCGCTGACATCGCCCATCTCGTCGATGAACGCGAACAGGGTCGCCAGGCCAAGAATAATCCCCAGCACCGCGAGGATCGCCATGAACACGCTGCTGCCGATATAGCGGTCGAGTTTAACCACGGGCCACCTCCAGCGCGCTGCGACGACTGGCCAGCTTCAAGCGCAACGGCTCCCAATAGAGCAAGCCCAGGCCAATGACCAGGAAGATCGAATGCACCCACCACAGGCCCAGGGCCGGCGGGATCTTGCCTTTCTCCAGGGCACTGCGGGCGGAAATCAGGATGGTCAGGTAGGCCATATACAAAAGAATCGCCGGCAGCAGCTTGAGGAAACGACCCTGGCGCGGATTGACCCGCGACAGCGGGACCGCCATGAGGGTCACGATGAACACCAGCAACGGCAGCGACAGGCGCCATTGCAGTTCGGTACGGGCGCGGATGTCGTCACTGCCCAGCAGGCTGGCGGTAGGCATGGCATCGCGGTCGGTGACTTCATCGCTGACATCGGGCTTGGGCAGCAGCACACCGTAGGTGTCGTACTTGATCGCCCGATAATCGGCCTGCCCCGGGGTGCCATCGTAGCGATAGCCGTTTTCCAGGATCAGGTAGCGGTTGCCGTCGGGGTTGATTTCCTGGCGGCCCTTTTCAGCCACCAGCACGGAAATCCCGCGGTCCTTCTTGGTGTCCGATGAGATATTTTTCTGGGTGATGAAGACGCCGCCGAGGTTGACCCGGTCGTCCGACAATTGTTCGGTGTAGGTGACACGCGTCCCGTCACGCAGGGCCTGGAAGCGCCCCGGCACCAGGGTGTCGAATTCGGTCATGGCGTCCTGCTGGTTGATCAGCAGCTGGAACTGGTTGGCGCCCTGGGGCGACAGGCTCAGGCTCAGCCAGGCCACCACCAGCGCCACCAATGTGGCCGGGAACAGAGTGATGCGAAACAGACGCTGCTGGCTCATGCCGGTGGCCGACAGCACGGTCATTTCACTGTCCAGGTACAGGCGACCGTAGGCCAGCAGGATCCCGAGGAACAATCCCAGCGGCAGGATCAGTTGCAGGAAGCCCGGCAGGCGGAACCCCATGATCAGGAACAGCGAGCCCGGATCGAGGGCGCCCGAAGCCGCCTGGGCAAGGTACTTGATGAAGCGCCCGCTCATGATGATGACCAGCAGCACGGCACTGACCGCGCTCAGGGTCAGCAGGACTTCGCGGGATAGATAACGGAAGACGATCAAACCAGACACTCCACGATTGTCAGGCTAGGCGGCCAAACAAGAAACGTATCGAGCCGACGCATACTGCGAGCAGCCGAAAAAAGAGCCGCATTATCCTGTGATTGGAGGCGCCTGTCACTGCGCATGCTTTAAGCAGACGCTCCCCAGCCAAAAAAGTTAACCGTTGCGAGGGTTGTCAGCTTCGGGCGCCGGGGTTCAAACTGCGGCCTTTGTCGCCGGCAAGCTCCGGCGCTTCTTTTATATAGAAGACAGCTGTTCAGCGCGCCACTGTCGTCGCGGCGCCTGGCCTCTTGACCATTGACTCAAGGATCCGGACATGGAACTGGTTGTAAAAAGCGTCAGCCCAGAAACGTTGAAGACTGCCACGCTGGTGGTTGCCGTTGGTGAGAACCGCCAGCTCGGCGTCGTCGCCACCCAGCTCGACGCCTTGAGCGGCGGCGCCATCAGCGCCGTACTCAAGCGCGGCGACCTGGCCGGCAAGGTCGGCCAGAGCCTGCTGCTGCACAGCCTCCCCAACCTCAAGGCCGAGCGCGTGTTGCTGGTGGGCGTTGGCAAGGACGCTGAACTGGGCGACCGTCCGTTTCGCAAGATCATTGCCGGCGTCTTGGGCACCCTGAAAAACCTGGGCGGTGGCGACGCCGTGCTGGCCTTGGACGAACTGGTTGTAAAAGGCCGCGACAGCTACGGCAAGAATCGCCTGCTGGCCGAGACCCTGGTGGATGGCGAATACCAGTTCGATCAGTTCAAGAGCCAGAAAGCCGAACCCCGTGCACTTAAAAAAATCACCCTGCTGACCATCAAGGCCGCCCAGGCCGAAGTCCAGCGCGCCGTGACCCACGCCACCGCGATCGCCAACGGCATGGCCTTCACCCGCGACCTGGGCAACCTGCCGCCGAACATCTGCCACCCGACCTTCATGGGTGAACAGGCCAAGGCACTGGGCAAGGAATTCAAGGGTCTGAAGGTCGAGGTCTTCGACGAGAAAAAAATCAAGGACCTGGGCATGGGTTCGTTCTATGCCGTCGGCCAGGGCAGCGCCCAGCCGCCACGCCTGATCGTGATGCAATACAACGGCGGCAAGAAATCCGAGAAGCCGTACGCCCTGGTGGGCAAGGGCATCACTTTCGACACCGGCGGCATCAGCCTCAAGCCCGGCGCCGGCATGGATGAAATGAAATACGACATGGGCGGCGCCGCCAGCGTGTTCGGCACCCTGCGCGCCGTGCTCGAGCTGCAATTGCCGATCAACCTGGTCTGCATCCTCGCCTGCGCCGAGAACATGCCCAGCGGCACGGCTTCGCGCCCGGGCGACATCGTCACCACCATGAGCGGCCAGACCGTGGAAATCCTCAACACCGATGCCGAAGGCCGTCTGGTGCTGTGCGACGCCCTCACCTATTCCGAACGCTTCAAGCCGCAAGCGGTGATCGACATCGCCACGCTGACTGGCGCCTGCGTCGTCGCCCTGGGCGCCCATACCTCGGGCCTGCTGGGCAACAATGACGAGCTGATCAGCCAACTGCTCAGCGCCGGCCAGCAGGCCGACGATCGCGCCTGGCAGTTGCCGCTGTTCGATGAGTACCAGGAACAGCTGGACAGCCCGTTCGCCGACATCGCCAACATCGGCGGCCCGAAAGCCGGGACCATCACCGCAGCGTGCTTCCTGTCGCGCTTCACCAAGAACCTGAACTGGGCGCACCTGGACATCGCCGGCACGGCCTGGACCAGCGGCGGCAAGGACAAGGGCGCCACTGGCCGTCCGGTACCCCTGTTGACCCAGTACCTGCTGGACCGCGCCAAGGCCTGACACCGATGATCGCCGGTGCGTCGCCCTCGGGTGACGCCTCGGCGATTCAAGGAACGCAATGACCAAAGTCGACTTCTACATCCTGCCCAGCGCCGATCCCTCGGCGCGACTGGATTTCGCCTGCAAGCTCACCGAGAAAGCCTGGCGCATGGGCCATCGCATCTATCTGCATTGCAGCGATGCCGCTCAGCGCGAAGACCTGGACGCGCGACTGTGGGCGTTCAAGGGCGAGAGTTTCGTGCCCCACGGTCCGGCCGAAAGCGAACCCGAAGGGCTGATCGTGCTCGGGCTGGGGGAAGACTGCGGTCAGCATCAGGACCTGCTGGTCAATCTCGACCTGAAAGTGCCGGCGTTTGCCCAGCGTTTCGCCCGCGTGGCGGAAGTCGTGGTTGAAGACCCGGCCATCCGGCAAGCCGCGCGGGAGAGTTTCCGTTTCTACCGCGAACAGGGCTATGCTCTGCAAGACCACCGTTTACAGCGACTCTGAGCCTACGATGGACACTCCAAAACCGCCGCAAAAACCTGCTCACCTGCTGGATGACCTCGAGTCGATCCGCCAACTGCTCGGTGACGACACCCTGCAGCCACCGCTGTTGACCGACACGGTGGAACACGAAGCCGTGCATGACGAGCAGATTCCGCTGCTGTTCGAACCGATCACCGGCCAGCCCGAACCCAAGCCAGCCCCGAAGGCCGAACCAAAAGGCCCCGACGCCCTGTTGCATCTGGACCAGGAATTGCGCGCCGCCGCCCAACTGATCCTGCAAGACGTGATCGACGATTTCGCCCCGCACATCGAAACCGAGATCAAACGCCGGCTGGATGCGCGTATGGAGCGGTTGTTGAGCCAGTACGAGTAATCCCGGATCTACTGATCACCGAACACCTTGTGGGAGCGAGCTTGCTCGCGATAGCGGTGTGTCAGTCAACATCAATGTTGCCGATCTACCGCTATCGCGAGCAAGCTCGCTCCCACATTGTTCGGTTGCGCCCACAAGCCTTCTGCCAAGCTTCCAGCTCGCAGCCTGTGGCTTGCACCCGCCCCGCCCGCTATACTTCCCGGCTTTTCCTGAATAAATGCCAATAGGGTCCCGCCGCGCATGGATAAGACCTACCAGCCGCACGCCATTGAAACTTCCTGGTACAACACCTGGGAGTCCGAGAATTATTTCGCTCCGCAAGGCGCGGGCGATTCCTACACCATCATGATCCCGCCGCCGAACGTCACCGGCAGCCTGCACATGGGCCATGGCTTCAACAACGCGATCATGGACGCCCTGATCCGTTTCCGTCGCATGCAAGGCCGCAACACCTTGTGGCAGCCGGGCACCGACCACGCCGGTATCGCCACGCAAATGCTGGTGGAACGTCGCCTCGAAGCCCAAGGCCAGAATCGCCATGACCTGGGTCGCGAGAAATTCCTCGAGAAAGTCTGGGAATGGAAAGACGAATCCGGCGGCAACATCAGCCGTCAGATTCGTCGCCTCGGCTCGTCCGTCGACTGGAGCCGCGAGCGCTTCACCATGGACGACGGCCTGTCCGAAGCGGTCAAGGAAGCCTTCGTGCGCCTGCATGAAGACGGGCTGATCTATCGCGGCAAGCGCCTGGTCAACTGGGACACCAAGTTGCACACGGCGATTTCCGACCTCGAAGTGGAGAACCACGACGAGAAAGGTTTCCTGTGGAACCTGAAGTACCCGCTGGCCGACGGCGCCAAGACCGCCGAAGGCAAGGATTACCTGATCGTCGCCACCACGCGTCCGGAAACCATGCTGGGCGACTCCGCCGTAGCGGTGAACCCGAACGACGAGCGCTACCAGGCGCTGATCGGCCAGTTCGTCGAGCTGCCGCTGGTTGGCCGTCGCATCCCGATCATCGGCGACGACTATTGCGATCCTGAATTCGGCACCGGTTGCGTGAAAATCACCCCGGCCCACGATTTCAACGACTACGAAGTCGGCAAGCGCCACAACCTGCCGCTGTTGAACATCTTCGACAAGAACGCGAATGTCTTGCCGGCCGCCCAGGCATTCAACCTCGACGGCACGCTGAACGAAAGCGTCGACGGCCAGATCCCGGCCGAATACGCCGGCCTGGACCGTTTTGAAGCGCGCAAGCAGATCGTTGCCGCATTCGACGCCGCCGGCCTACTGGTCAGCGTTGACGACCATGGGCTGAAAGTCCCGAAAGGCGATCGCTCTGGCACCATCATCGAGCCGTGGCTGACCGACCAGTGGTACGTGTCGACCAAGCCGCTGGCCGAGCCGGCGATTGCCGCCGTGGAAGACGGCCGCATCCAGTTCGTGCCCAAGCAATACGAAAACATGTACTTCTCGTGGATGCGCGACATCCAGGATTGGTGCATCAGCCGCCAGCTGTGGTGGGGCCACCGCATCCCGGCCTGGTACGACGAGTCGGGCAAGGTCTACGTCGGTCGCGATGAAGCCGAAGTCCGCGCCAAGCACAACCTTGGCCCGGACGTAGCGCTGGCGCAGGACAACGACGTTCTCGACACCTGGTTCAGTTCGGGCCTGTGGACGTTCTCGACCCTGGGCTGGCCGCAACAGACCGAGTTCCTGAAGAAATTCCACTCCACCGACGTGCTCGTCACCGGCTTCGACATCATTTTCTTCTGGGTCGCCCGGATGATCATGCTGACCATGCACTTGGTGAAAAACGAGGACGGCACGCCGCAAGTACCGTTCAAGACTGTCTACGTCCATGGCCTGGTGCGCGACGGCCAGGGCCAGAAGATGTCCAAGTCCAAGGGCAACGTCCTCGACCCGCTGGACATCATCGACGGCATTGACCTGGAAACCCTGGTGCAGAAACGCACCTCGGGCCTGATGCAGCCGAAACTGGCGAAGAAGATCGAGAAGGCCACCCGCGAAGAATTCGCCGAGGGCATCGCCAGCTACGGCACCGACGCTTTGCGGTTTACCTTCTGCTCGCTGGCATCCACCGGTCGCGACATCAAGTTCGACATGGGCCGCGTCGAAGGCTATCGCAACTTCTGCAACAAGATCTGGAACGCCGCGCGCTACGTGCTGGACAAGGGCGAAGACTGCGGCCAGAACGGCGAAGCCTACGAGCTGAGCCTGGCTGATCGCTGGATCATTTCGCAGTTGCAACGCACCGAAGCCGAGGTGACCCGCCAGCTCGACCAGTTCCGTTTCGACCTGGCCGCACAAGCGCTGTACGAGTTCATCTGGAACCAGTATTGCGACTGGTACCTGGAACTGTCCAAGCCGGTACTGTGGGACGAAAACGCACCGGTCGAGCGCCAGCGCGGCACCCGTCGCACCCTGGTTCGCGTACTGGAAGTGGCCCTGCGCCTGGCGCATCCGTTCATGCCGTTCATCACCGAGGAAATCTGGCAGCGCGTCGCACCGCTGGCCGGTGCCCAGGGCAAGACGATCATGCTGCAACCGTGGCCGGTGGCCAACGAAAGCCGCATCGATCCGGCAGCCGAAGACGACATCGAGTGGCTGAAGACCTTCATGCTCGGCCTGCGCAACATCCGCGCCGAAATGAACATCGGCCCAGGCAAACCGCTGACCCTGTTCCTGAAAAACGCCAACGCCGAAGACCTGCGCCGTCTCAACGAGAACGAAGCGCTGCTCAAGAAGCTGGCGAAACTCGAATCGGTGACGGTACTGGCTACGGGCGAAGAAGCACCGCTGTCAGCCACCGCCCTGGTTGGCGAGATGGAAGTGCTGGTGCCAATGGCCGGCCTGATCGACAAGGCCGCCGAACTGGCGCGCCTGGACAAGGAAATCCTGCGTCTGAAGGGCGAAGTCCAGCGCGTCGGCGGCAAGCTGTCGAATGCCGGCTTCGTCGACAAGGCACCGGCCGAAGTCATCGAGAAGGAGCGGGCCAAACTGGCCGAGGCCGAACAGGCCCTGGGCAAGCTGGCCGAGCAGCACGCGCGGATTGCCAGCCTGTAACGGTGGTTCGTGATTGAAAAGGGAGGCCCAGGTGGCCTCCTTTTTTCTGCCTGCTCCATCCTTCAGACAATAGAGAACCTGTGGGAGCGAGCTTGCTCGCGATAGCGGCAGGTCAGCCAATTTATATGCCAGCTGATACACAGCCATCGCGAGCAAGCTCGCTCCCACACAAGCTCGCCTCCACATTTAATTCGCGCAGCCATCAACGCCGAATGTGGGACAATGCCCGCCACTTTTTGAGCCAGCCCTGAATCGACCTGCCATGACCGCTCCTCGCCCTCCCCGCCCTCCCCGCCAGAAGCCCAAGCCCGTCGCCGAGGCCAAAGCGCCGCGGGAGAAGGCCAGCCTGCATCCGCGCAATCGCCATCAGGGCCACTATGACTTTCCGGCGCTGATCAAGAGCACACCGGAACTGGCGAAGTTCGTGATCATCAATCCCTACGGCAAGGAAAGCATCGACTTTGCCAGCCCCGAGGCGGTGCGAGTGTTCAACCGGGCGCTGCTCAAGTCCTTTTATGGCATCGCCTATTGGGATATTCCCGCTGACTACCTGTGCCCTCCCGTGCCGGGGCGCGCCGACTACGTGCATTTTCTCGCCGACCTGCTCGCCAGCCACAATGAAGGCGAAATTCCTCGCGGCGCGGCGGTCAAGGTGCTGGACGTTGGCACCGGCGCCAACTGCGTTTATCCGCTGATCGGCTACAGCGATTACCGCTGGCACTTCCTGGGCTCGGAAATCGACCCGACGGCAATCGCGTCGGCCATGGCCATCGTCCAGTCCAACGGCCTGAACAAAGCCATCCAGCTGCGCCAGCAACCCAACCGCAAGCACATCCTGTCGGGGCTTCTGGAAAGTACCGAACGGTTCGACCTGACGATGTGCAACCCGCCGTTCCACGCCTCCCTGGAGGAAGCCACCAAGGGCAGCCAGCGAAAATGGCGGGCACTGGGCAAGGCGGATCCGAAGCGCAAGTTGCCGGTGTTGAATTTCGGCGGCCAGGCGGCGGAGCTGTGGTGCGAGGGTGGCGAGGCGCGCTTCGTCACGCAGTTGATCAGTGAGAGCGCCCAGGTCGCCGGACAAGTGCTGTGGTTCAGCACGCTGGTATCGAAGGCGTCGAACCTGCCGGCAATTCAAGCCGCGCTGAAGAAGGCCGGAGCGCTGCACAGCCAGGTGGTGGAAATGTCCCAGGGGCAGAAGCAGAGTCGGTTCGTGGCCTGGACCTTTCAGGACCAGGCGCAGCAACAAGCCTGGCGCCAGGCGCGCTGGGCTCGCAAGGACTGAACCTCCCTCAACACAGCCTGATGCGGTTCACTTAAGGTATCGACATTCCCGTGGCGAGGGAGCTTGCTCCCGCTGGGCTGCGTAGCGGCCCCAAAACCTGCCGAATACGCAGCATCAAACACACCGTACCCGCCGGAATACGACTGCTTCGCAGCCGAGCGGGAGCAAGCTCCCTCGCCACAGGTACGTCGTTTTTCTTGAGTGAGCAGCATTACTCACCACTGGCCACTTTTTCAAGGCAACAAAAAACCGTGCCCGGATCGCTCCGCGGCACGGTTTTTCATAAAACGATCTTACTTGTTGACCGCGTCGGTCAGGCCTTTGGCCACAACCAGCTTGATCACTTTCTTGGCCGGGATTTCGATGGCTGCGCCAGTCGAAGGGTTGCGACCGGTACGGGCAGGACGCTCGGTGACTTTCAGCTTGCCAACACCTGGCAAGGTCAGTTCGCCGCCGTTTTCCAGCTGATCGGCAACCACTTGGCCCAGTTGGTCCAGCAGCGCACGCACGGTAGCTTTTGGTGCGTCTACAGATTCAGCCAAATCAGCGATCAGTTGGTCTTTAGTAAGAGCCATGTAGTGTTCCTTCCCTATCAAATTCATATGGATTGCAGAGTGCAGTGTCAGCCATCGAGCCGATCTATCTGATCAGCCTCCCTCGGTCATCACCACGACGGATCGGGGTAATAGATGCCGAAATCCGGGTTTGGTTCGACCTGACAAATGCTGAATGCACGCTTAACGCAGTGACTTCGCGTAAGACCGGGCAAAACTAGCACAACGCCTGTGAAATATCCGCCTCTACCTACCCATTTGGTCAGCTTTATTGCGCTAAATCGGTAAAAAAATGCTCGTTGGGTGTCAGACCGGTCTGAAAGGGCCTTCACCACGTCCCAAAACCAGTGATTGCGGTACACTGGGCCCTTTTTCGGGGAGCGCGCCCTCCTCTCTTTCATCAGCCGAGAAATCCATGCCGATCCGTCATTGCATCGTCCACCTGATCGACAAAAAACCCGACGGCACGCCCGCTGTGCTCCATGCCCGCGATTCCGAACTGGCGGAGTCCACGGCAATCGAGAACATGCTCGCCGACCTCAACGAGAGCTACAACGCCAAGCAAGGCAAGGCCTGGGGCTTCTTCCATGCCGAATCCGGGGCGCATCCGTTCAGTGGCTGGTTGAAGGAATACCTCGACGGCGGCAAGGACTTCACTGCGTTCAGTCGCGTGGCGGTGGAACACCTGCAAAAGCTGATGGAAGAATCCAACCTGTCGGTGGGCGGCCACGTGCTGTTCGCTCATTACCAGCAAGGCATGACCGACTACCTGGCGATCGCCCTGCTGCACCACAGCGAAGGCGTGGCCGTGACTGACGAGCTGGACGTGACCCCGTCGCGCCACCTGGACCTGGGCCAGTTGCACCTGGCGGCACGGATCAACGTGTCGGAATGGCAGAACAACAAACAGTCCAGACAGTACATCTCGTTCATCAAGGGCAAGAACGGCAAGAAGGTTTCGGAGTACTTTCGCGACTTCATCGGATGTCAGGAAGGCGTCGACGGCCCCGGCGAAACCCGCACCCTGCTCAAGGCTTTCAGCGACTTCGTCGAAAGCGAAGACCTGCCCGAAGATGACGCCCGGGAGAAAACCAAGACCCTGGTGGACTACGCCAGCAGCCAGGCCAAGCTCGGCGAGCCGATGGGCCTGGAAGAGCTCTCGGAGCTGATCGACGACGAGCGCCCGAAAGCGTTCTACGATCACATCCGCAACAAGGACTACGGCCTGTCGCCGGAGATACCGGCGGATAAACGCACCCTCAATCAGTTCCGCCGCTTCACCGGCCGCGCCGAAGGCTTGTCCATCAGCTTCGAAGCGCATCTGCTGGGCTCGAAGATCGAATACGACGAAGAGGCCGGCACGCTGATCATCAAGGGTTTACCGACCTCGCTGACCGATCAGCTCAAGCGGCGTAACTGATGCTCACCCGGGTACTGAAAAAGTGCCTGCTGGTTCTGCTGGTGGTGGTCGCGTACCAGAACTGGGGCAAGATCGAGCGGGTGCTCAATCCGTCACAAATGGTTTCGGAACAGGTCCGCAGCAACGCCCGCGTCGTGCTGTACGCCACCGACTGGTGCGGGTACTGCAAGGCAACCCGACGGTTCCTGGACGAGAAAGGCGTGCTGTTTCGCGAGTTCGATATCGAGAAGGACGCCGAAGCTCGCAAAGCCTACGAGGCGCTGGGCGGCCGGGGGATTCCGATCCTGGATGTGAATGGCACGTTGATTCGTGGGTATGAGCCGGAGAATATTCTCAAGGCGTTGGCCGCGATATAAATCTGCCGGGCCAACAGTGATGTCGGCCCGCCCCCCCCCTTCGCGAGCAGGCTCGCTCCCACAGTGATTGCGGCAAACAATCCAATACCCACCACAGATCCATGTGGGAGCGAGCTTGCTCGCGATGGCGTTAGACCAGTCACCACCTCAGCAAAAATCAGACCGCCTCGATGCGAAACCCGAACCGCGGAAAGTGCACATGCACCACCCCGCCACGCACGTCCTGACGACGCAGAATCAATTCTTCGCTACCGGCAAACAACAACTCCCCAACCACCGGATCGACACCGTAATCAGTCGCCGCAATGCTCACCCGCTGCCCCGCCACAAACCCGTTCGGCTCCTCGAATGACTCATCCGGCAGCGCTGCCGGCGTCGCATTGCGAGCCACCTCCAAGGCCTCTTCGGAACTCATCTGGCTCGACGCGCCATGGCCGAAACCCAACACCCGCGCCAGCCACGCCGATACCGCCGGATGAGCGTCCACCAAAGGTGAAGTGACAGGCGTGCCCTTGAGAAACCACAGCGGGTGGGCCATGGCAAAGTCGGCAATCGACGGATCGCCCAGCAGGAAGTCGCCCTCTTCACGCTGCAACTGCTGCTCCAGGCGCGCCATGATCACAGGCCACTGGTGCTTGGCCTGCTCGGCGGACAGACGCGTGACCGTGCCGCCACTGAACAGCCCGGCACGGTCGCTGATAAACGCCTTGATCGCCTCGGGCGGCAACTTGGCAAAACGCACCGCCACCGATTCCGGTTGGAACACCAGGCTTACCGCATGCTGAAACACCACCGAATCCGCCCATGCGGCAAAGGACGGAGCGATCATTTCCCGGCCCTCGGGAAACAGCGCCGGGGAGGCTTTCTGCTGCTCAAGTCGCCGAGCTATCAACGCCGTGTCGCAGTAGATGTCCGCGCCGATCTGCAACACCGGCGTCTTGCGGTAACCGCCGGTCAAGGCCGTCAGGTCCGGCTTGGGCATCATTGGCGGGATACCTACCGAACGCCAGGACAGGCCTTTGAAACCCAGCAGCAGGCGGGCTTTTTCTGCGAATGGGGAGGTTGGGTAATGATGGAGGATCAGTTCAGACATGAGATTCGCCACTGCTGGGATGAAGTCTTGCAGCTTAGCGCGCCTGACGGGACCAGCCTACCGGCCTGATGAAGGCCTATCAGCCAGGCTGATGAAGCGACAGCGCACTGGCCACCAAGCATTCCTTGGCGCTTTTCTTGAGCTTCTTGATCAACCGCTCCTGCCGCAACGCCTCGCCCTTGTCACGGCAGACCTCGGTATAGACCAGCGCGACCGCCGGGCTGGAGAGAAAGAAACGTGCGCCCTTGCCGCTCTGGTGCTTGGCGAAACGCCGCACCGGGTCATCGCTGATGCCGCAGTACAGCGAGCCGTTGGCGGCGCGCACCAGATAGACGAACCAGGGCTTGGCCGGTTCGGGCGGGGCGGGGGCAGCGAGGTCGGGGGGTGATTCAACGGTGGTCACGGAAATATTCAACAGCCGCGATGGTAACAAGCCGCGATCTTATCAGCGACTGGCCTGGAACGCCCGCAGGCCCTTGAGCGCCTGGGCGCGGACGGCGTTGCGCACCAGCGGTGTCCAGCCCAACAGCAGGCCTTTGGTGCCCAAGGCCTGGCGCGACCAGCGCCACAGGTCGAAATGATCGTGGTGCTCGCAGATCTTGCCGTCACGAAACACGAAGCGCGCCTGGATGTCGTTGACCACTGTATTGCCGGTCTGGCTGAACAGATAAGTCGCCACCCAATGGGCGCCGCCGGAACGTTCGTCGCTGCGCACGTTATCGAACGTCAGGGAAAAATCCTTGGCCCGCGTGGTGAGCATGCGCCACATGTCGCCGGCATCGCGCCCACGCAGTTCGCCGAAGGCCGGATCACTGAACACCACGTCGTCGGTGTAGCAGGCGCTCATGGCCTCGGCATCGAGGCGCTGGAACGCCTGGTAGAACCGGGTGATCAGGGCTGTGTGGGCATCGCTCATGGACGGACTCCGAAAATCGTTTCAGTAGGCCTGCACGATAGTCTGCCGTCGCGTGGAACACTATCGTCATTCGCTTTGAAAATGATATCAGCGAAGCTCCCCGACTCTTTCGCTGACGACACCGACATACAACGCCCGGCCGGCGCCGAGGCCGGCGATGATCGCGCCCAGGCCAACCAGGCCAAAGATCCAGCCCAAGGCATTCCAGCCACCGGTCAAGTCATGTACCACGCCGACCGCGAACGGCCCCAGTGACGCCAGCGTATAACCAAAACCCTGGGCCATGCCGGAGAGGTTGGCGGCCACATGGGCGTCGCGCGAGCGCAGCACGATCAGCGTCAGAGCCAGGGCGAACGTCGCGCCCTGCCCCAGGCCCAACAGGATCGCCCAGCCCCACAACCCTTCGATGGGCGCGTAGAGGCAGCCGAACAGCCCGCCGAGCACCATCAGCATGACGATCACGATCGCCAGGCGCTGGTCTTTGCCGCGCGTTGCCAGCCAGGGCGCCGCGAGAGAGCTGACCAGTTGCACGATTACCGAGCCGGACAGCACCAGCCCCGCCTGGGTCGGGGTCAGCCCGCGACCGATGAGGATCGACGGCAACCAGCCGAACACGATGTAGGCCAGGGACGATTGCAGCCCCATGTACAAGGTCACCTGCCAGGCCAGGGGATCACGCAGCAGCCCGCGGACACGATACGCCACTTGATGCGCCCCGTGTTTCTGGCCCACTTGCGGCAGCCAGAACACTGCGGCCAGCAGGGCCGGCAGCATCCAGAAGCCCAAGCCCAGGGCCCAGTCATGGCCCAGGTGCTCGCTCAATGGCACCGTCGCGCCCGCCGCCATCGCCGCACCCAGGCACAGCGCCATGGTGTAGACACCGGTCATGGTGCCGGCCTGCCTGGCGAAGTCGCGCTTGACGATGCCCGGCAGCAACACGCCGATCACACCGATGCTGGCGCCAGCGAGGATGCTGCCCGCGAACAGGCCGAACTGGCCGAACGAGCTGCGCAGGATGATGCCGCCAGCCAGCGTCAGCAGGATCCCGAGCACCACTCGTTCAGCGCCGAAGCGGCGCGCCAGCACTGGCGCCAATGGCGCGAACAGGCCCAGGCAGAGCACTGGCAGGGTTGTCAGCAGACCGGCCTGGGCGGCCGACAGGCCGAGGCTCTTCGACACTTCGCTGAGCAGCGGCGCCATGCTCGACAAGGCCGGGCGCAGGTTCAACGCGACCAGGATCAGGCCTAGCAACAACAACCAGGGCCGACGCATCAGCGGCTGGCTCTGCTGGGCCTGCTCGTCGTCCGCCTCGGCGTCGATCAGCAATTCTTCGAGTTCGGCGCCGCGTTTGTTCGGCGTTGCGGTAGTGCGGTCAAGCGGATCGCGGGACATGGAAAGCTCGGGTTCAGGGTTCATTGATCAACTGCCGGCAGAGGGCCTTGGCCCGCTCCGGATCCTGGCGTTCGACGGCTTCGAGGATTTCGATGTGCAGGTCGAACACGTGTTGATGGCGGGGAATGATATTGAGGCTTTGGCGCAATTGAGCGCCGATCACGCTGGAGAAATAGCGATACAGCTCGCTCAGGGCCGGGTTGTGCGCGGCGTCCACCAGCCGGCGATGGAACACTAGGTCGCAGGCGATGTAGTGCTCCAGGTCGCCGTGATAATGCTCGCCGCTGGTTTTCAGCGCCTGGCGCAAGGCAAGCAGATCGTCCTCGGTGCGCCGTAGCGCCGCCAGGCCGATGGCCTCGACTTCAAGGATGTGCCGGGTTTCCCGGGCCTGCTCCAACGAACAACGGGAGAGCGCCTTGAGCGTGTCCAGCGGGTCGACGACCGCACGCACGTAACTGCCGTCGCCCTGACGAATCTCGATCAATCCGGAAAACGCCAACACGCGCATGGCTTCGCGCACCGTGTTTCGGCTGATGCCTAGCTCGGCGACCAATTCCGGCTCGGTAGGCAGGCGCTGGCCGACAGCCCACACGCCGTCGCTGATGCGTTGGCGCAGTTGCTCCAAGGCTTGATCGACCAGGGAGCGCTTTATTAGCGGGGACATTTCTGACATGGGACTCGCCTTTCATCCAATCATGGGATGAATTTTCTGACATGTTAGTCAGCTTCGCGTAGGACGGCAATCGCCTACGTTTTATTGGAGGCAAAGAATCCGAATTTTCGATTAGTCAGATTTACCCTTTATGGGTAATCATTGGGACAAGGCAAACGGCTTCTTATGGAAAAGAGCACACCCCATTACGACCTGGCAGTGGTCAAGGCCGAGGTTCACAGGTTGGGAAGCAAGGCGTTCACATTGAACGCCCGCGAAGGTGGACAAGAGGATGATGTTGAGTCTCGCTCAGATGCTGCGGATCGTTCACCTGCTGGAATACAGGATGCTGCATAAATCGATGACCACGTATGCCGACCACCGAATCTGGCAAGACGTCTATCACACGACATTTCAGGATCGGGAGATTTACATCAAGGTAACTTACCGCCCCGGCGGTGGGCATCCGGTGGTCTCCTTCAAGGAGAAAAATCAATGAAACCCCAGCAATGTGTCAGCTGCGGCAGCATCGACGCGATGCATCACTTCAAAGGCCGTAGCTTTACGGTCGACTACCGGCAGGTGACTCGGCAAGTACACGATATTGCCGGATGGGAATGCCGGATCTGCGGTGAAATCGAATTCGATCACGACACCGACAGCGCCGAACGTTACTCCAGGGCCAGCGACCAATTGCTGGAAGATTACGCGCTGGCGACAGGTGCGGAAATCAAACGCATCCGCCGCAAACTGCACCTCACGCAAAAAGACGCGGTGAAGCTGCTATCCGGAGGCGGGCATAACGCGTTTTCCCGTTATGAACGCGGCGAAGTTACCCCGGCTCAGTCGTTAATCGTGCTGATGCGCCTGCTTGATCGGCATCCGCACCTGATGGCTGAAGTCCACTCGCTGAACGACGAAGCCCATTTGCAGCAACTGTTGTCGGGTCGTCATCCGGAACATGACACGGCGGATCTCTGACCCGAAAAAAAACAAACCCGGACAAGTCCGGGTCTATTTTCACCGCCTAAGATCGGATCAATGCAGGATCTGGCTCAGGAACAACTTCGTACGGTCATTCTGCGGGTTGTCGAAGAAGTCATTCGGCGCAGCCTGTTCAACGATTTCACCTTTGTCCATGAAGATCACGCGGTTGGCCACGGTGCGGGCGAAACCCATCTCGTGGGTCACGCACAGCATGGTCATGCCGTCTTCGGCCAGGCCGATCATGGTGTCCAGAACCTCTTTCACCATTTCCGGGTCGAGGGCAGAGGTCGGTTCGTCGAACAGCATGATTTTCGGTTTCATGCACAGGGCGCGGGCAATCGCCACGCGCTGCTGCTGACCGCCAGAAAGCTGGCCCGGGTACTTGTGCGCCTGTTCCGGAATGCGTACGCGCTCCAGATAATGCATGGCGATTTCCTCGGCCTTGCGCTTGGGCATCTTGCGCACCCACATCGGCGCCAGAGTGCAGTTCTGCAGGATGGTCAGGTGCGGGAACAGGTTGAAGTGCTGGAACACCATGCCGACTTCGCGGCGGATCGCTTCGATCTGCTTGAGGTCGTTGGTCAGCTCGACACCGTCGACCACAATGCGGCCCTGCTGGTGTTCTTCCAGGCGATTGAGGCAGCGGATGGTGGTGGACTTGCCGGAACCCGAAGGGCCGCACAGGACGATACGCTCGCCCTGCTTGACGTTCAGGTTGATGTCTTTCAACACATGGAACTGGCCGTACCACTTGTTCACGCCCTGCATCTGAATAATGCCTTCAGGGCTCACAGGCTGTTTGATCGCTTCACTCATGAGTCAACTCCTAACGCTTGTGGCCAGTGTCCAGCTTGCGTTCCAAATGCATGGAATAGCGGGACATACCAAAACAGAAAATCCAGAACACCAGGGCGGCAAACACATAGCCTTCAGTGGCCATGCCCAGCCATTTCGGGTCGGCGGCAGCTTGTTTCACGCTGTTGAGCAGGTCGAACAGACCGATGATGATCACCAGGCTGGTGTCCTTGAACAGCGCAATGAAGGTGTTGACGATCCCCGGGATCACCATCTTCAGCGCCTGCGGAAGGATAACCAGGCCCATGCTGCGCCAGTAGCCCAGGCCCATCGCCGCGGCCGCTTCGTATTGCCCCTTCGGAATCGCTTGCAGACCGCCACGCACCACTTCGGCCACGTAGGCCGACTGGAACAGGATCACGCCGATCAATGCCCGCAGCAGCTTGTCGAAGTTCATGCCCTCAGGCAGAAACAATGGCAGCATCACCGAGGACATGAACAGCACCGTGATCAACGGCACGCCGCGCCAGAACTCGATGAAGGTCACGCAGACCACGCGAATCGCCGGCATGTTCGAACGACGCCCCAGCGCCAGGACGATGCCCAACGGCAAAGCGCCGGCAATACCGACGGTGGCGATCACCAGGGTCAGCATCAGGCCGCCCCATTGGCTGGTCGCCACGGTCGCCAGGCCGAACACGCCGCCGTGCAACAGGCACCAGGCAATGATCGGGTACAGCACCAGGAAGCTCAGGCCGTAGATCGCCTTGCGCGGGAAACGCGAGATGAACAGCGGCGCCACGCCGATCACGGCCAGCCACACGGTCAGGTCCACGCGCCAGCGCAGATCCGCTGGATAATAGCCGTACATGAACTGGCCAAAACGCTGCTGGATGAACACCCAGCAGGCGCCCTCCTTGGTGCAATCGGCTTGAGTGGTGCCGACCCAGTTGGCATCGAGAATCGCCCAGCTGAGAATCGGTGGAACCACCAGGTAGATCAGATAGAACGCAAACAGGGTCAGCAGCGTATTGAGCCAGCTGGAGAACATGTTTGCGCGCATCCATGCCATCGGCCCGAACACTTTGCTCGGTGGCGGCATATCAGGTTTGAAAGTATGGGATGTCATGCGCGTTTCCTCACCGCTCGATCAGCGCAATGCGCTTGTTGTACCAGTTCATCAGCAGGGAAATGCTGATACTGATCGCCAGGTACACGCTCATGGTGATGGCAATGACTTCAATGGCCTGCCCGGTCTGGTTCAACACCGTGCCGGCAAACAGCGAAACCATTTCCGGATAACCGATACCGGCCGCCAGCGAAGAGTTCTTCGCCAGGTTCAGGTACTGGCTGGTCAGTGGCGGGATGATCACGCGCAGGGCTTGCGGGATGATCACCTTGCGTAGGGTCGGACCGTTGCGCAGGCCCAGCGAGTGAGCCGCCTCGGTCTGGCCATGGCTGACCGACTTGATGCCCGAACGCACGATCTCGGCGATGAACGCCGCGGTGTACACCGTCAGCGCCAGGGTCAAGGCCAGCAGTTCCGGGATCAGTACCCAGCCACCGACAAAGTTGAACCCCTTGAGCTGCGGCATTTCCCAGTGCACGGGCGCACCGAAGATCAGTGCGCACAACGCCGGGATCACCAGGAACAGCGCCAGGCCGACCCAGAATTTATGGAACGGCTCGCCGGTCGCTTCGAAACGCTTGTTGGCCCAGCGGGTCATCAGCACGATGGCGACAATCGCCAGCACGACACTGACCACAAACGGCCAGAACCCTTCAGCCATCAGCGCCGCCGGCATGTTCAGGCCACGGCTGCTGACAAAGAAGGTGTCGCCGAAGTTATGGCTGTTACGCGGCCCCGGCATGGTCAGGAACACCGCGAAGTACCAGAATAGGATCTGCAGCAGCGGCGGGATGTTGCGAAAGACCTCCACATACACCGTCGCCACCTTGGCGATGATCCAGTTCTTCGACAGGCGGGCTACGCCGACGATGAAACCGAGGATTGTCGCCAGGATGACACCAATGAAGGTCACCAGCAGCGTGTTGAGCAGCCCGATGACGAAGACGCGGGCATAGCTGTCCGCCTCGGTGTAGTCGATCAGGGTTTGAGCGATGCCGAAACCGGCACTGCGCTCCAGGAAGCTGAAACCGGAGGTAATACCCCGGTGCTCAAGGTTGGTCTGCGTGTTGTCGAACAGAAACCAGCCCAAAGAAATGACCGCCACGATGGTGACGATCTGAAATACCCACGCACGCACTCGTGGATCGCTGAGGCTGAGCCTCTGCTTAGGTGCGCCGATTGAATTTTGCATGAAGTGCCCCGCAAGGAATGGAACAGAACATCACCCGGTGGTTGGCCCACCGGGTGATAGAACCATCAGCGCACTGGTGGTGCGTATTGAATGCCGCCTGCGTTCCACAGAGCGTTCAGGCCACGATCGATTTCCAGCGGGGTGCTCTTGCCGAGGTTGCGCTCGAAGATTTCGCCGTAGTTGCCGACTTGCTTGACGATCTGAACAACCCAGTCTTTCGGCAGTTTCAGGTCTTTGCCGTATTCGCCATCAGCACCCAGCATACGGGCAACGTCCGGGTTCTTGGTGGCTTTGGCTTCAGCTTCGACGTTCTTCGAAGTGATGCCGGCTTCTTCGGAGTTGAGCAAGGCGTAGCCAGTCCAGCGGACGATTTTCGACCATTCTTCATCGCCATTACGCACGACTGGGCCCAGTGGCTCCTTGGAAATGGTTTCCGGCAGAACTACGTAGTCCTTCGGCGAAGCCAGCTTGCTGCGCTGGGCGAACAGCTGGGACTTGTCGGAGGTCAGCACGTCGCAGCGACCGGATTCCAGCGACTTGGCGCTTTCATCGGAGGTGTCGAAAGTGATGGGGGTGTACTTCAGGCCGTTACCGCGGAAGTAGTCGGAAACGTTCAGCTCAGTGGTGGTACCGGCCTGGATGCAGATGGTCGCGCCGTCCAGTTCCTTGGCGCTCTTGACGCCCAGCTTGTTGTTTACCAGGAAGCCGATGCCGTCGTAGTAGGTAATGAAGCCAGGGAACACCAGGCCCATGCCGGCGTCGCGGGAACTGGTCATGGTGGTGTTGCGCGACAGGATATCGATTTCGCCAGACTGCAGCGCGGTGAAACGCTCTTTGGCGTTCAGCTGGCTGAATTTCACCTTGTTGGCGTCGCCAAATACGGCGGCGGCCACGGCGCGGCAGAAGTCAGCGTCGATGCCGAGGATCTTGCCGGAGGCATCAGGTACCGAGAAACCCGGCAAACCATCGCTCACACCGCACTGTACAAAGCCTTTCTTCTGCACGGCATCCAGGGTTGCACCCGCCTGAGCGAACCCGCTGACACCGAGAACTGCTGCTGCAGTCACGACTGCCAGGGTGGATTTCAGTAACTTCATTCAAACCTCCAGTTTTGCTCTTGTTGTGTCGGAGCTGGGACCCTGTCGCACCCTTTTGAGGCATTGCCGACCCTTGTTGGCTTTTTTTAGGGTCAACCGACGTCTGGGCCTTCGCTATGAGTCTAATAAATGAGAGCGGCTATAAACGGCGCCTTACTCACTTCTCACCAATCGGCCGAACGGGCTGTAGCCCTTCACGTTCGCGAAGCCCGTAGCGGCTATTGGCGAACATCCATCACCGGATTTCTGATATCCCATGCGTCGCGTCGAGCTGATAGTGTTACCGCGCTGCGTAAGAATCATCACTCGGCTAAACCAATAGCAAAGCCCGTACCACACCGCTGCGCTTGTCCGTTACTGGCGACGTCAAGACAAAAACTTGTAGCATTGCGACATCTAATTAACTGAGGCACCAGGCGCGCACTGCAATCAGGCACTGATTGAGCGCACCCGCACATTTTTGGAGCACACCATGACCGACCCCTTGATTCTCGAGCCCTCCGGCATTGCCGATGCGTGCGTTATCTGGCTGCACGGCCTGGGCGCCGATCGCTACGACTTCATGCCGGTCGCCGAAATGCTGCAGCAAAGCCTGCTGACCACACGCTTCGTATTGCCCCAGGCACCGACGCAACCGGTGACCATCAATGGTGGCTACGCCATGCCCAGCTGGTATGACATTCGTGCCTTGAGCCCAGCGCGGGCGATCGACGAGCAACAACTGGAAGCCTCGGCGCAACGGGTCATCAGCCTGATGGAAAACCAGCGAGCCAGCGGAATAGACGCCTCGCGGATTTTCCTGGCAGGTTTTTCCCAAGGCGGAGCAGTGGTTTATCACACGGCATTCGTCAAGTGGCAGGGACCGCTGGGCGGCGTGATTGCGCTGTCCACTTATGCGCCAACTTTCGGCGAAGAACTGCAGTTGTCGGCCAGCCAGCAACGCATTCCGGTACTGGCGCTGCACGGACAGTACGACGAAGTGGTACTCAACCCGATGGGCCGGACCGCGAAAGAGTATCTGAAGCAGCATGGTGTCACCGTGACATGGCAAGAATACCCAATGGGCCACGAAGTGTTACCCGAGGAGATTCGCGACATCGGTACCTGGCTGGCGGAACGCTTGCGCTAAGAGGCAGATAGCCACGCCAGCGCTTTGATGATCACACTACGCCGCGCCCGTTTCTTGCATTACACTGGCCGGCGTACATTCCTTAACCAACCGATGAGATGACCGTGCTCAAAGCACTCAAGAAGATGTTCGGTAAAAGCGAGGCCGAGCAACTCGCGCCTGAAGCCAGCGCCCCCGTCCACGGCGCGAGCCGCACCGATGCGCACCAACCACGTCGGACCGCCCCCGTTGCGGACGCAAAACTATCGCCGTCGACCGCATCCGTCGCGCAACCTGTGGTGGCATCCGAGCCGGAAAAACCACGCAGCGAAGCCCCCAAGCCACGTCGCGAGCGCGCACCCAAACCGCCGGTCGTTGCCTGGAAGCTCGAAGACTTCGTCGTAGAACCCCAGGAAGGCAAGACCCGCTTCCACGATTTCAAGCTCGCCCCCGAGCTGATGCATGCCATCCAGGACCTGGGCTTCCCGTACTGCACGCCGATCCAGGCGCAAGTGCTGGGCTATACCCTCGCCGGCAAGGACGCTATCGGTCGTGCCCAGACCGGCACCGGCAAGACCGCCGCGTTCCTGATTTCGATCATCACCCAGTTGCTCCAGACCCCGCCCCCCAAGGAACGCTACATGGGCGAGCCGCGGGCGCTGATCATCGCGCCAACCCGTGAGCTGGTGGTGCAGATCGCCAAGGATGCCGCCGACCTGACCAAGTACACCGGCCTGAACGTGATGACGTTCGTCGGCGGCATGGATTTCGACAAGCAGCTCAAGCACCTCGAGGCCCGTCACTGCGACATCCTCGTGGCGACGCCGGGCCGCCTGCTGGACTTCAACCAGCGCGGCGACGTGCACCTGGACATGGTCGAAGTGATGGTGCTCGACGAGGCCGACCGAATGCTCGACATGGGCTTCATCCCCCAGGTACGCCAGATCATTCGCCAGACCCCGCCGAAAAACGAACGCCAGACATTGCTGTTCTCCGCCACCTTCACCGAAGACGTGATGAACCTGGCCAAGCAATGGACCACCGATCCTGCAATCGTCGAGATCGAAGCCGAAAACGTCGCCAGCGAAAATGTCGAACAGCACATCTATGCGGTCGCCGGTGCCGACAAATACAAACTGCTCTACAACCTGGTCAATGACAACGGTTGGGAGCGGGTGATGGTCTTCGCCAACCGCAAGGACGAAGTGCGGCGCATCGAAGAACGCCTGGTGCGCGATGGCGTCAACGCCGCGCAACTGTCGGGCGACGTGCCGCAGCACAAGCGCATCAAGACACTCGAAGGTTTCCGCGAAGGCAAGATCCGCGTGCTGGTCGCCACCGACGTGGCCGGTCGCGGCATTCACATCGACGGCATCAGCCACGTGATCAACTTCACCCTGCCGGAAGTGCCGGACGACTACGTGCACCGTATCGGCCGCACCGGTCGTGCCGGGGCCGCCGGGGTTTCGATCAGCTTCGCCGGCGAGGATGATTCCTACCAGTTACCCTCGATCGAGGCACTGCTGGGCCGCAAGATCAGTTGCGAGATGCCGCCGACTCATCTGTTGCGGCCGGTCGAGCGCAAGCGACCTTAACCGTCTTCACAGTACCGAAAGCGCAGCCCAACCAGGCTGCGCTTTTTTTTGTCTTGGATACCCTGGCAGTTCAACAGGTTGCCTACCGCTTCCAGCGATCCGCCGCCGCATGATCACTGTCCCGCCCCTCGACCCAACGCGGGCCGTCGGCGGTATTTTCCTTTTTCCAGAACGGTGCGCGGGTCTTCAGGTAGTCCATGACAAAGGCGCAGGCCTCAAATGCCGCCTGGCGATGGGCGCTGGCGGCGCCGACAAAAACGATCGGCTCACCCGGTTCCAGGGCGCCGATGCGGTGCAGCACCTCCAGCTTGAGCAGCGGCCAGCGCTGCTCGGCTTCGGTGGCGATCTTGCCCAGGGCTTTTTCGGTCATGCCCGGATAATGCTCGAGGAACATCCCGGACACATCGAGGCCGTCGTTGAAGTCGCGCACGTAGCCGACAAAACTCACCACTGCGCCGATGCCGACATTTGCTGCCTGCATCGCATTGACCTCGGCCCCCGGGTCGAACGGCTCGGCCTGCACCCGAATCGCCATGGCTCAGCCTCCGGTCACGGTGGGGAAGAAGGCCACTTCGTCGCCGTCCGCCAGCGGTTCGTCGAGCTGGCACAGGTCTTCGTTGCGGGCGCACATCAGGTTCTGCTCTCGCAGCACTTCGGCTCCGTCACGCTGAGCGAGCAATGCGCGTACATCGTCAACCGTGGCGAAAACGCCCTCCACTTTCAGCGAATCCACGCCGAGCGCTTCGCGATAACGGGCAAAGAACTTCACGGTGATGTTCATGACGCATCCGCCTGGAAGTGGCCGCTCTTGCCGCCGAGTTTTTCCAGCACACGCACGCCCTCGATGGTCATGCCCCGGTCCACGGCCTTGCACATGTCGTAGATGGTGAGCGCGGCGACGCTGGCGGCGGTGAGCGCCTCCATCTCGACACCGGTCTGTCCCGACAGCTTGCAGCGGGCCACGATGCGCACGCGATCCTCGCCTTCGGCGGCCAGTTCGACCTTGACGCTGGTGAGCATGAGCGGATGGCAGAGCGGGATCAGGTCACTGGTTTTTTTTGCCGCCTGGATACCGGCAATGCGCGCGACGGCGAACACATCGCCCTTGGGATGACCGCCGCTGACGATCATTTGCAGGGTATCGGGCAGCATGCGCACAAAGGCTTCGGCGCTGGCTTCGCGGAACGTCACGGCCTTGTCGGTCACGTCGACCATGTTGGCGCGACCTTGGGAATCGAGATGGGTCAGCACAGGGTAACTCCTGATCAGGAGCGTCGATTGTAAACCTGTGAGTCAAATTCCGGCAGGGTTGATTGTCGTACCTGCTTGGATCTATTACCGCAAATCCCTTGTGGGAGCGAGCTTGCTCGCGATGGCGGCGTGTCAGACACCTATTTTTATCTGACACTCCGTCATCGCGAGCAAGCTCGCTCCCACAGGGTTTTCGTCCAGTCATAAAAAACCGGGCGACCTTGATAGCCGCCCGGTTCGCTGGGGTTACAGATGAGATTCGGCGTATTCGGCCAGGATCGAGCGCGGTACGCCCTGCAGGGTGATGTGGACGCCGTTGGGGAAGTCCTTGAAGCGTTCGGTCAGGTAGGTCAGCCCGGAGCTGGTCGCGGACAGGTAAGGGGTGTCGATCTGCGCCAGGTTACCCAGGCACACCACTTTGGAACCGGCGCCGGCACGGGTGATGATGGTTTTCATCTGGTGTGGGGTCAGGTTCTGGCATTCGTCGATCAGGATCAGGCTCTGCTGGAAGCTGCGGCCTCGGATGTAGTTGAGGGATTTGAACTGCAACGGCACTTTGCTGAGGATGTAGTCGACGCTGCCATGGGTGCTCTCGTCATCCATGTGCAAGGCTTCGAGGTTGTCGGTAATTGCACCCAGCCACGGCTCCATTTTTTCCGCTTCGGTACCGGGCAGGAAGCCGATTTCCTGGTCCAGGCCCTGCACGCTGCGAGTGGCGATGATGCGCCGGTAGCGCTTGCTGACCATGGTCTGTTCGATGGCGGCGGCGAGGGCCAGGATGGTCTTGCCGGAACCGGCGGCGCCGGACAGGTTGACCAGGTGGATGTCCGGGTCGAGCAAGGCGAACAGCGCCAGGCTCTGGTAGATGTCGCGAGGCTTGAGGCCCCACGCCTCCTGATGCAGCAGGGGTTCCTGGTGCAGGTCGAGGATCAGCAGCTTGTCGACCTGGATTTCCTTGATCCAGCCGACGAATCCTTGTTCATCGATAATGAATTCGTTGATGTGCACCGCCGGCAGGTTGTCGATCAGTTGCACCTGGTGCCAGGTGCGCCCATGGTCCTGGCGGGTCTCGACCTTGCTCACGCGGTCCCAGAAGGAGCCGGTCATGGTGTGGTAGCCGTTAGGCAACAGCGATACGTCGTCGACCAGTTGGTCGGTGCTGTAGTCCTCCGCCGCGATCCCGCAGGCGCGGGCCTTGAGGCGCATGTTGATGTCTTTGGTCACCAGCACCACGGCTTGATCCTTGTTGCGCGCGTGCAGGTCGATCAACTGGTTGATGATGATGTTGTCGTTCAGGTGTTCAGGCAGCACCAGGTTGGGTTCGGTGCGTTTGCTCATCAGGATCGAGAGTAGGCCCTTGGGACCGCTCTTGCCGCGCTGGATCGGCACCCCCAGTTCAACGTCTTCTGGAGAGGCATCGCCCAGGGTCTTGTCGATCAGGCGGATCGCCTGTCGACATTCGGCCGCTACGCTGTGATGGCCACTCTTGAGCTTGTCCAGCTCTTCAAGGACGGTCATCGGCAGGGCAACATGGTGTTCTTCGAAATTCAGCAGCGCGTTTGGATCGTGGATCAATACGTTGGTATCGAGTACATACAGGATTGGCTGGTTGGAGGAAGGGCTACGTCCGTGGTCATCCATACTCGGTCACCTTTGTGGGGGCCATTCGACGCAATACCGTGACAGTGCTGCGCCTCGAGGTAGCCACCGAATTCACCCGCGAGGATTTCGGGTGAACTGCACACAATCTGGGTCTTGGAAGACGCCACCTGTGTTGCAGGTTTCGGCGGTCTGACTTCTTGATACTCCAAAAACGATGACAGGAAAAAGCACTTTGACGCTTTTTTGAAGTTTATTTTTCAGAGTGACGAATAACCCTTGGCGTACTGCCCCGACGCCGTTAAAGTCGGAAGTCCGGTCGCCCTGAATGCGCGACCCGATTCCCGCCCCGCCCAATGTTTACGGGACTTTTGCCTTTTTTTCAGCGAAACGCGTCCTGACACTCCTCCCAGCCGATCCCGCTTTGCGCCGTTTGCGTAACGAGCCAGGGCAGCGCCGTTTTCACCGCGTCCTGCTTGGCGTTGAAGTTGATGACCCCGTGGCGCCACAACAGCATCAGCGTCAGCGCGCGCTGGGCACTCTGCTCGGGCTTGAGGCGGTTGGTGCTGTCCTGGGGATCGATATCCCATAGCGCCACTTGCAGGCCCTGGTTCCTGAAAAATGCCTGGGCATCGCCTCGACGCTGGCCCTGTGGCGGACGGAACAAGGGCACGTAATTCTCCGGCAGCCGGCCCTTGACGAGGTCAACGCTGCGCCGTACCGAGTCCTGCCAGTCCTGCCAATGGCTGTGGGAGCGGAACTCCCAGCCCTGCACCCCGACGCATTGCCCAGCAAACAGAGTCTGGAGATCATTTGCCGAGCCGTCTGTCAGGCGCGCCTGGATGTCCTTGCCCAGCACAAAAAACGTGCCGTTCATGTTCGACTTGCGCAGGTACTCGGTCAGCCATGGCGTGTGGTCCGGCGCGACGTTGGCAGCGCTGTCGAAGGTCAGCAAGAACAGTCGATCATTCATCTGCTCACCGTTGCGCTCGTAATCGCCGAAACGCTCTACTTCGCTGCTGACCTGGGGAAACAGAGCAGCCTTGCGCAGCAGCTCGTCGCGGTACTGCGTATGAAAGATCCGGCTCGGCTCGGCCCACTTGATGTAATAGGAATTGTCGTCGAGCCGGAACCGGGCCGCTTCTTCGCGCAGGGTCGCCATGTCCTCGACGAGGTAGCAGAAGGAGGCATCCAGCGTGCAACTGCGCTGGGCGAAGTTGTAGCTCGAAAGCAGGCGCTGCCATAGCCTTGCGCGCAAGGCGTTCACCGCGGCCATATTGACCGAGCGCAGCCCCAGGTATTGCTTGAGGGCTATTTCGTCCATGGCATCGGCATCCAGCAATACCCGGGCGAACATCAGGACCTCGGCCCGCGAAGCCACATCGAACAGCGTCGGGCTGGTGAGCTGTTCAGGCCAGGTGCTGCGGTCCAGGGTAGCGACGTCGTTGGGCGCAGCGAAAGCGCCGAGGCTCAACAACCAGGCCGACAGTAAAAGGACGATACGCAAAAGGGATGCTCCATAACGAAACCCGCGCGGGATGATAGCTGATCGAGAGGCAGTACCCATTGGCAAACTGGCGAGGGAGCTTCTGTGGCGAGGGAGCTTGCTCCCGCTGGGTCGGTCCGACGCTTCGGGCGCAGCGGCCCCAGATCTTACGGTCGCTGCGCAACCGAGCGGGAGCAAGCTCCCTCGCCACAAGGGCTTCTCTGCAATCAATCCGCCCACCACCCATCCCCTATCACCTCAATAGCTGGAGTCCACCCGGACAACCCCCTAGAATCGCCGCACCCTTAAAGGAGACGTTTGCATGCTGATGGTGATTTCCCCCGCCAAGACCCTCGATTACGAAACACCGCCGGCCACCGAGCGTTTTACCCAGCCGCAGTACCTGGATCACTCCCAAGAGCTGATTGAACAATTGCGCGAATTCTCGCCGGCGCAGATCAGCGAGTTGATGCACGTCTCCGACAAGATCGGCGGCCTCAATGCCGCGCGATTCGGCAGCTGGAACCCGGCGTTTACCCCGGCCAATGCCAAACAGGCGTTGCTGGCGTTCAAGGGCGATGTGTACACCGGCCTCGACGCGCAAAGCCTCGGTGAAGCCGATTTCGACTACGCCCAACAGCACCTGCGCATGCTCTCCGGCCTCTACGGTCTGCTGCGTCCGCTGGACTTGATGCAACCTTATCGCCTGGAGATGGGCACAAAGCTGGCCAATGCCCGGGGCAAGGACCTTTATGCATTTTGGGGCACCCGCATCAGCGAATGGCTGAACGAAGCCTTGGCCGATCAGGGCGACGACGTACTGTTGAACCTGGCTTCCAATGAATATTTCTCGGCGGTCAAGCGTAGCGCACTGAAAGCCCGCGTCATTGATGCCGAGTTCAAGGATCTGAAGAACGGCCAATACAAGATCATCAGTTTCTACGCCAAGAAAGCCCGGGGCTTGATGAGCCGGTTTGTCATCGAGCAGCGCATCAACGATCCCGTGCAACTCAGACACTTCGATGTACAGGGCTATCGTTACAACCCCGAACAATCCTCCCCGAACAAGTTGGTCTTTTTGCGCGACCACGCCCCGCAATAACGCAATACCTGTTTCGGGCCCCGATAAGGGGCCTCGATCATCCCGCTATATGTCATCCCACTTCCCCACCGCACTTGACACTTTCTTGGCGTCAACAAAACAAACACCCCCTGCTCTAACTTTTCTTTCACTCGACAAATGTCAGATTTTTCCGTAGTGGCACGGAAATTTTTCATCAGTAGTGGCACAAAACTATCTACCCCCGCCAACTCCCCGAAACTAAAGGCCAAAAGCGCGCGTGCTATCAATTTGAGAGCAGTGCCATCTAGGCAGATATTTCGAAAAATTTCGAAAATGGCGATGAGCGGATCGGAACTATGTGAAATTGCACGGCTCATACCACCCGTAACGATTCTCGCCGAGCGTGTACGAGATAACTTACGTGGCACGTCGTCCGAAGTAACCGAGTTGTCACGACAACTTAGCGAAACGGTCGTCTAATTGGATCCACCCTTAAAAGGACGGGAGATAAAGCACCATTTGTATCCCCTACAAGGCCAAGGCTGCGCCCCTATAACGTGCTCACCCGAGCACACAAGCTTCTGATTTTGTGGGCTTTTTGCCAGAAATCGGAAAGTGAACGACCGTTGCACGAACGTCCCGCCAACGAGGACTGGCTGCATAACAGGGCAGGTCATAACAACTAGGCCGCTTTGCGCACAACTTGAGTGCATTTATTTAGACACTCGGAACTTAGTATGCCTGCACACGGCACTGTGGCGCCTGCATTCCACACTTCCGAGTGCGCGATGACCGCTGAACACTTATTAACTCCGGCCATTTGATGGCGTGAAAACAGAGGTAAATGCGATGCGCATTAGCATATTTGGTTTGGGTTACGTCGGTGCAGTATGTGCCGGTTGCCTGTCTGCACGGGGCCATGATGTAGTTGGCGTAGATGTCGCCAAAGACAAGATCGACATGATCAACGCCGGTAAATCGCCGATCGTTGAACCGGGCCTGGGCGAGCTATTGGCGCAAGGCATTCAAACAGGTCGCCTGCGCGGTACTACCAACTTCGCCGAAGCTATTCGTGATACTGACCTGTCGATGATTTGCGTCGGTACACCGAGCAAAAAGAACGGCGACCTGGAACTGAACTACATCGAAGCCGTGTGCCGCGAGATCGGTTTTGTCCTGCGTGACAAGACCACCCGTCACACCATCGTGGTTCGCAGTACCGTACTGCCGGGCACCGTGGCCAATGTGGTCATCCCGATCCTCGAAGATTGCTCCGGCAAGAAAGCCGGCGTCGATTTCGGCGTCGCGGTCAACCCTGAGTTCCTGCGTGAAAGCACCGCGATCAAGGACTACGACCAGCCGCCAATGACCGTCATCGGCGAGTTCGACAAAGCCTCGGGCGACGTCCTGCAATCGCTGTACGAAGAACTCGACGCACCGGTCATCCGCAAGGACATCGCCGTCGCCGAGATGATCAAGTACACCTGCAACGTCTGGCACGCCACCAAGGTGACCTTCGCCAACGAGATCGGCAACATCGCCAAGGCCGTCGGCGTCGATGGTCGTGAAGTGATGGACGTAGTCTGCCAGGACAAGGTCCTGAACCTGTCCCAGTACTACATGCGTCCAGGCTTCGCTTTCGGCGGCTCGTGCCTGCCAAAAGACGTGCGCGCCCTGACCTACCGTGCAGGCTCGCTGGACGTGGAAGCGCCGCTGCTCAACTCGCTGATGCGCAGCAACGAATCCCAGGTGCAGAACGCCTTCGACATCGTCTCCAGCCACGACAAGCGCAAAGTCGCCCTGCTGGGCCTGAGCTTCAAGGCCGGCACCGACGACCTGCGTGAAAGCCCACTGGTGGAACTGGCGGAAATGCTGATCGGCAAGGGTTTCGACCTGAAGATCTACGACAGCAACGTCGAATACGCACGCGTCCACGGTGCGAACAAGGATTACATCGAGTCGAAGATTCCTCACGTCTCGTCCTTGCTCAATTCCGACTTCGACGCGGTGATCGACAACTCCGACATCATCATCCTTGGTAACCGCGACGAGAAGTTCCGCGCGCTGACCGAGAACGTACCGGAAGGCAAGCAGGTCATCGACCTGGTTGGCTTCATGTCCAAGGCCACCTCCCCGAGTGGCCGGACCGAAGGCATCTGCTGGTAAGTCTGTTAGCCGGCCGGGGCATGCCTCGGCCGGCCTTTCGCCTGCCTTAACCCATCGGGCCGCCCACAAGGCCCGCCCGAGATAGAGACGGATGCAGATTATGCACAGGCTAAAGCACGGCCTGCTTCAGGCCGCCGGTTGGCTGTTTTACTTGAGTTTATTGATGGGCATCGCCACGGCGCTGCCCACGTCCACGTTCGACTCCGAATCGAAGGATTTCATCTTCCTGATCGGCGCCGTGGGCATCTGGCGTTATTCCATGGGCGCGACGCATTTCGTGCGCGGCATGATTTTCCTGTACATCGTCTACCCACACCTGCGCCGCAAAGTGCGCAAGCTGGGCAAGGCGGCGGATCCGTCCCACGTCTACCTGATGGTCACCAGCTTCCGCATCGATGCGCTGACCACCGCCCAGGTTTACAGCTCGGTCATCCGCGAAGCCATCGACTGCGGGCTGCCGACCACCGTGGTCTGCTCCATCGTGGAAATGTCCGACGAACTGCTGGTCAAGAGCCTCTGGGCCCGCATGAACCCGCCAGAGCACGTCAAGCTGGACTTCGTGCGCATTCCCGGTACCGGCAAGCGTGACGGCCTGGCCTTCGGTTTCCGTGCCATCTCCCGTCACCTGCCGGACGACCGCGCCGTCGTGGCCGTGATCGACGGCGATACCGTCCTGGCCGAAGGCGTCGTGCGCAAGACCGTGCCGTGGTTCCAGCTGTTCGGCAACGTCGGCGGCCTGACCACCAACGAGTTCTGCGAAGTGCGCGGCGGCTACATCATGAGCGAGTGGCACAAGCTGCGTTTCGCCCAGCGTCACATCAACATGTGCTCCATGGCCCTGTCCAAGCGCGTGTTGACCATGACCGGGCGAATGTCGGTGTTCCGCGCCACCGTGGTGACCAACCCGGACTTCATCGCCGACGTCGAAAGCGACTCGCTGCAACACTGGCGCCTGGGCCGCTTCAAATTCCTCACCGGCGATGACAAGTCGAGCTGGTTCAGCCTGATGCGCCTGGGCTACGACACGTTCTACGTGCCGGACGCCGCCATCAACACGGTTGAGCACCCGCCGGAAAAAAGCTTCATCAAGGCGAGCCGCAAACTGATGTTCCGCTGGTACGGGAACAACCTGCGGCAGAACTCCCGGGCATTGGGCCTGGGCATGAAACGTCTGGGCCTGTTCACCTCGGTAGTGCTGTTCGATCAGCGCGTGTCGATGTGGACCTCGCTGCTGGGCCTGACCGTGGCGATCATCGCCAGTGTCAAGTACGGCACCGCGTTCATCCTGGTGTACCTGCTGTGGATCGGCATCACGCGGTTGCTCCTGACCCTGCTGCTGTCGTGCTCCGGACACCGGATCGGCCCGGCCTACCCGGCGATTCTCTATTACAACCAGATCGTCGGCGCGCTGGTGAAGATCTACGTGTTCTTCCGCCTCGATCAACAATCCTGGACTCGCCAGCCCACCCACCTGACCCGTGATCTCGCCAGCTTTCAACGTTGGTTCAACACTTGGTCGTCTCGGACCATGACCTTCTCCGCCGGCAGCATCTTTGTCGCCGTGCTGCTGACGATGGTCTGACCGGACTTGAATGAATTAACTAGGAAATCGCCCCTATGAACACCGCCGTGAATGTCAACGTAGTGCATGAATCCGAAGCCCAACGCCAACACGCCCGGGTCAAAATCCCGGCCAAGTTGCGCTTCTTCGGCCCCGACCGTACGCCGATGGAAGTCAAGGTCCTCGACCTGTCCGCCGGTGGGTTGTGCTTCAACGCCGGCCAACTGCCGCTCAAGGTTGGCGAGACCTACAAGGCGCGCCTGCAGTTCGTGATCGACAACCTCGGCCTGGCCATGGACGTCGAATTGCAGATCCGTTCCTACGACCGCCAGACCGGCCGCGCCGGTTGCCAGTTCCAGAACCTGGAGCCGCGGGACATCTCGACACTGCGCCATATCATCACCTCGCACCTGGCCGGCGACATCGTCGGCGTCGGTGATGTGCTGGCGACCCTGCAACGCGACAACTTCACCAAGGCTCGCAAGCAGAAAGATGAAAACGGTGGCATGAGCGCCTTCGGTCGCCTGCGCGCCGTGACCTTCAGCCTGGGCATCTTCATTGTCGGCCTGGCGGCATTCGGTTTCATCTTCAAGTCGGTGTACGGCATGTACTTCGTCAGCCACGCCCAGGCCGGCATCGTCAACGTACCGGGCATGGCCATCACCATGCCGCGCGACGGCACCGTGCAAAGCCTGGTCAAGGCCGACGGCCTGGCCGCCAAAGGCGCCCCGCTGGCGACCTTCAGCACCAGCATGCTCGACGTGCTCAAGGGTCACCTGGACGACAACCAGCTGCAGCCAGCCAAGGTCGAGGAACTGTTCGGCAAGCAAATGACCGGCACCCTGACCTCGCCATGCGATTGCATCGTGGCCCAGCAACTGGTTTCCAACGGCCAGTACGCCAGCAAGGGTGACGTGATCTTCCAACTGGTTCCTCGCGGCGCCGAAGCCAACGTCGAGGCGCGTTTCTCCTATCGCCAGTTCGGCGACGTGCGTCCAGGCACCCCGGTCAGCTTCCAGGTAGCCGGCGAAGACGCCACCCGCACCGGCAAGATCGTCAGCAGCACCAGCCTGAAAAGCGCCGACCTGTCTTCCGATATCCGTGTGCTGATCCAGCCTGACGAAGCCCTGGACAGCGCGCTGGCCGGTCGTCCGGTAGAAGTCGTCAGCGACCGTGGCCCGAACTTGAACTGGCTGATCGACAAAGCCATGGCCGTCGGTCTTTAAGTCGAGGAAATGCCCGTGACCATTATAAAAATCCTTAACACCCCACAGAGCTTGTGGGAGCGAGCCAGCTCGCGAAAGGATCAACGCGGTCAGGATGATGCGCCGCAAGCCCGTTTCCAAGTGGGGACCCTCTGCGCCTTGGCACTGGCCGTGAGCCTGGCCGGTTGCGCCGGCCTGCCCGACCAGCGCCTGGCCAACGAAGCCCTCAAGCGCGGCGACACGGCGTTGGCGCAGCAGAACTATCAGCAACTGGCAGACCTGGGCTACAGCGAGGCCCAGGTGGGCCTGGCCGATATCCAGGTAGACAGCCGCGACCCCGAGCAGATGAGAAAGGCCGAGGCGACCTACCGCGCCGCCGCCGACATCTCGCCGCGCGCCCAGGCTCGCCTGGGTCGCCTGCTGGTGGCCAAGCCCGGTTCCACCGAAGCTGAAAAGCACGAAGCCGAAGGCCTGTTGAAAAAAGCCTTTGCCAACGGTGAAGGCAATACGCTGATCCCACTGGCGATGCTGTACCTGCAATATCCCCACAGCTTCCCGAACGTCAACGCGCAGCAACAGATCAGCCAATGGCGCAGCGCCGGTTATCCGGAAGCGGGCCTGGCGCAGATCCTCCTCTATCGCACCCAGGGTACGTACGACCAGCATCTGGACGAAGTGGAAAGAGTCTGCAAGGCCGCCTTGGCGACCACCGACATCTGCTACGTCGAACTGGCCACGGTCTATCAGAAACGCGGCCAGCCGGAACAGCAGGCCGAGCTGATCAAGCAGATGCAGGCCGGTCACGCCCGTGGCGTCGTCTCCGCCCAGCGCGTGGACAGTGTCGCGCGTGTCCTGGCCGATTCCAGCCTGGGCAAGACCGACGAGAAAACCGCTCAGTCGCTGCTCGAAGGCATCGCGCCCGGCAACCCCGCTTCCTGGGTCAGCCTGGCGCAGCTGCTCTACGATTTCCCTGAGTTGGGCGACGTCGACAAGATGATGCAGTACCTGGAAAACGGCCGCGCCGCCGACCAGCCGCGCGCCGAGCTGTTGCTGGGCAAGCTGTACTACGAAGGCAAGTGGGTACCCGCCGACGCCAAGGTCGCCGAGGCGCATTTCCAGAAAGCCGTGGGCCGTGAAGTGGCCGCCGATTACTACCTCGGCCAGATCTACCGTCGCGGCTACCTGGGCCAGGTGTACTCGCAAAAGGCCCTGGATCACCTGCTCAAGGCCGCCCGCAACGGCCAGAACAGCGCCGACTACGCCATTGCCCAGCTGTTTTCCCAAGGCAAGGGCACCAAGCCCAACCCGGTCAACGCTTATGTGTTCAGCCAGTTGGCCAAGGCGCAAAACACCCCGCAAGCCATCGAGCTTGCCCAGACCCTCGAAGAACAATTACCGCCGGAACAACTTGCACAAGCGCAACGCCTGCTACAACAAGAGCAGGCCATTCGCGGCGCCATGAGCCCCGATACGCTGGAACTGCAAGCCCTAAAAGAAGATGACGGCGAGGAACCTCTATGAAGCTTTTGAAGCTCAATCCTTTTGTACAGGCTGGTATTGGCCTGTCGTTTGCCCTGCTGTGGTCCTGCCCGACCCTGGCGGCCCTGACCGATAGCAAGAATTTCGGCCTGGAAGTGAAGATCACCGGCCAGTCCGAAGATGACCGCGACCTCGGCACCCAGCGTGGTGGCGACGTCAACGGCATCGGCCTCGACCTGCGCCCTTGGGTCTACGGCGAAAGCGGTGCGTGGAGTGCCTATGCCATGGCCCAGGCCGTGACGTCCACCGACATCATCGAGACCGACACCCTGCAACAGTCGGACGACGCGACCCAGCAAACCGACAGCGGCGACCGCGAGGCCAAGAAAAGCTACCTGGCCATGCGCGAATTCTGGATTGGCTACCGGGGCCTGACCCCTTATCCGGGCGAGCAGTTGAAGTTCGGCCGCCAACGCCTGCGCAATGACGACGGGCAATGGCGCGACACCAACATCGAAGCCCTGAACTGGACCTTCGACACCACGCTGCTGCGCGCCAACCTGGGCGTCGCCGAGCGGTTCAGCGAATACCGCACCGACCTCAAGGAGCTGTCGCCCCAGGACAAGGACCGTATGCATGTCTACGGTGACGTCGGCTATCAGTGGATGCCAGGCCAATGGGCCGGGATCCGTGCCCACCACAGCCATGACAGCGGCAGCCTCGACTACCCGGTCCCGGGCCAGGCCACCGACACTCTGGACAAGACCCAGAACGGTGATCTGACCTGGCTCGGCCTGGAAGCCAACAGCGACGCCTACAACTGGCGCAACACCAATACCGTCAACTACTGGGCAAGCGTCACCGGCATGACCGGCGACCGCGACACCGTCAACCCGCTCAACGCCGACGGCACCCGCCCCGCGCAGCTCAAGCGCAGCGACGACGTCGACGGCTGGGCCACCGACCTGGGTATCCGCCTGCGCCTCGACCCGCAATGGCAAGTTGGTGCGGCCTATGCCCGCGCCAGCGAGGACTACGAACAGAACGGCCTGCAAAGCAACCGCTCGAACTTCACCGGCACCCGCTCGCGCGTGCATCGTTTCGGCGAGGCGTTCCGTGGCGAGATGGCCAACACCCAGAGCGCCAGCCTGTTCGGTTCCTGGCAGCTGCGTGACGAATACGACGCCAGCCTGGTGTACCACAAGTTCTGGCGCGTGGACGGCAACAAGGCAGTGGGCAGCAACGGCATCAACGCCGTGGAAAACAACACCGATGACGTGACCGGCGCGATCCTGTCCACCTCGTCCCTGCCGCTGCGCGACGGCAACAAGGACCTGGGCCAGGAAGTCGACCTGGTCGTCACCAAGTACTTCAAGCAAGGCCTGCTGCCGGCTGCGCTGAGTCAATCGATTGATGAGCCGTCGGCGCTGGTGCGCTTTCGTGGCGGCGTGTTCAAGCCAGGCGACGCCTACGGCAAAGAGGTCGATTCGTACATGCATCGCGCCTTTGTCGACGTGATCTGGCGCTTCTGATGCGAACGGCCATGGGAGTGCCCGATATGAACCACTACCTCAGGAACAGCCAGGCGATGAAAGGTTCGATCAGCCTGTTGGCCGCAGCCATGCTGCTGGCCGGCTCGTCGGCGTTCGCCAACGTTGAACCGGTGGTCAAGCCGGGCAACGTGGTCAAGGAACTGCAGCAAGCCAAGACCTACACCGTCAGCAGCGCGCCAACCGCACCGCTGGAACTGGCCGCACCGACCCTGCCCGACCTCTCCGGCTACACCGCCGAAGCGGTCGCGGCCAAGATCGTGCGCAGCAAGCCCGGCAAGGTCAGCGTGCGGCGGATGATGCAGGAAAACGCCTTGAAGGACTTCATCGGCGGCGACAACAAGATGGCCGAGTGGGTGGTGCGCCAGCACGGCATCCCGCAGGCCATCTTCATCGACGACGGCTACATGAACCTCAAGGATCTGGTCAAGAAGGTGCCCAAGCAGTACCTCAAGGAAACTTCGCCAGGCGTCTTCCTGGCGCGGATTCCGATTGTCGTGGGCGAAAAAGGCATCCTGGAGATCGACAAGCAGACCCAGGAACTGCGCCTGTCCCAAGAGGGTGGCTCGTTCCTGGTCAACGATGGCCGGATGTTCATCCGCGACACCAAGGTCACCGGCTGGCGTGAAAAGGACAACGGCCCCGCGACGTTCCGTTCGGCCAACGAGTTCCGGCCGTTCCTGCTGTCCTGGGGCGGCACCGAGACCTACATCGTCAACACCAAGATGGCCAGCTTCGGCTACGCCAACAGTAAGTCGTACGGCGTCAGTATTTCCCAGTACACGCCGAACATGGCCAAGGTCCTCAAACGCAAGGAACCGACCGGTTGGATCATCGGTTCCGAGTTCTCGGACATGTGGTACGGCTTCTACTGCTACGAAACCAACGACTTCGTGGTCAAGAGCAACACCTACAAAGACAACATCGTCTACGGCATCGACCCCCACGACCGTTCCCATCGGCTGATCATTGCCGACAACACCGTCTATGGGACCAAGAAAAAGCACGGGATCATTATTTCCCGTGAGGTCAACGACAGCTTCATTTTCAACAACCGCAGCTACGACAACAAACTCTCGGGCCTGGTGATCGACCGTAACAGCGTGAACAACGTGATCGCCTACAACGAGATCTACAAGAACCACACCGACGGCATCACGCTTTATGAGAGTGGTGACAACCTGTTGTGGGGCAACAAGGTGATCAGCAACCAGCGCCACGGCATCCGGATTCGTAACAGCGTGAACATCCGCCTGTACGAAAACCTGTCCATGGCCAACGGCTTGACCGGCCTCTACGGCCACATCAAGGACCTCTCCGACACCGACCGGGACATCAAGCTCGACCCGTTCGATACCGAAGTGTCGCTGATCGTGGTCGGCGGTGAACTGGCCGGCAATGGCAGCGGCCCGCTGTCCATCGACTCGCCGTTGAGCGTCGAGCTGTACCGCGTGTCCATGCTTGCGCCGACCAAATCCAGCGGCATCAGCTTCACGGGGATCCTGGGCGAACGCCAGGACGAAATCCTCGACCTGCTGGTGCGCCAGCAAAAAGCCGTGCTGATCGACCCTGTCGAACGCCAGACCGAAATGCGGGACTGAGGAATGACCTTTATGAACCCACAGATGATCAAACTTCTGGGCCTGTCCGCCCTGACTGCCGGCATTCTCGCCGCCGCAAGCGGCGCGCGCGCCGATGAAGCCAAAGCACCGACCTTTACCGCCGAACCCTGCTGCAACCTGTGCCCGGCTGCCCATGACGCGAAGAACTACACCACGCGCTACCAGCAGAACTTCACCACGCTGGTGCAGGCCCAGGGCGACTGGCTGTTCCGTACCCAGGAAGACCTGCGTACCGAGTTCAATACCACACCGGCCGGTTACAAGCGCATGCAGCAACTGCACGATGCGTTCAAGAAAAAAGGCGTCGAGCTGGTAATCGTCTACCAGCCGACCCGTGGCCTGGTGAACCGCAACAAGCTCAACCCGCAGGAAAAGGCATCCTTCGACTATGAAAAGGCCTTGGCCAACTATAAAACCATGCTCGGCCGTTTCGCGCAGATGGGTTACGTGGTGCCGGACCTGTCGCCACTGACCAACGAAAACCTGCCCGAAACCCTGCCGGCCCACGACTTCTACTTCCGTGGCGACCAGCACTGGACCCCGTACGGCGCCCAGCGCACGGCGAAGATCGTGGCCGAGAAGGTCAAGCAGATCCCGGCTTTCGCTGACATTCCCAAGCAGGAATTCGAGACCAAGAAGTCTGGCCGCATGGGCAAGACCGGCACCCTGCACAACATGGCCGGGCAACTCTGCGGCACCAGCTACGCGATCCAGTACATGGACCAGTTCACCACCGAGCCCAAGGGCGAGGCTGGCGACGGCGACCTGTTCGGTGATTCCGGCAATCCGCAGATCACCCTCGTGGGCACCAGCCACAGCGGCAAGAACTACAACTTCGCCGGTTTCCTGCAAGAAGCCATCGGCGCCGACATTCTCAACGTGGCCTTCCCGGGCGGCGGTTTCGAGGGCGCGATGATCCAGTACCTGGGCAGCGAAGAGTTCCAGAAGAATCCGCCAAAGATTCTCATCTGGGAATTCTCGCCGCTGTATCGCCTGGACCAGGAAACCATCTACCGCCAGATGATGGCGTTGCTGGACAACAACGGTTGCGAAGGCAAGCCGGCGCTGATGAGCAGCAAGGCCAAGCTCAAGCCGGGCAAGAACGAATTGATGGTCAACAGCAAGAATATGGACCTGCGTAACGGCAGTCACCAGATCGACATCCGCTTCGCCGACACCTCGGTGAAAACCTTGCAAGCCACCCTCTGGTACATGAATGGGCGCCACGAGGACATCAAGATCGAAAAACCGAACACCTCCGAAACCGACGGGCGTTTCGCCTTCCAACTGCGCACCGACGAAGACTGGGCCTCGCAGAACCTCCTGGCTCTAGAGGTCCAGGGTCCTGAAGCCGGTAAAGAGCCACTGCAAGTGGAAGCGAAAGTCTGCAAACGCAATGCATCTCCGCAAGCCGAGCAACAAACGGCTCAAATCGGACAATGAGGTCTCGTCTCATGACCAGAACCATGCGCACCCGAACGTTGAAAACGCTGTTGGCGCCATCGCTGCTGACCCTGGCGATGTTCGCCGGGGCCACGCAGGCCGCGGCTCCACTGCGCCCGCCGCAGGGCTACTTCGCACCGATTGAAAAGGTCAAGGAAGGCTCCGGCGGCCAGGGCTGCGAAGCCGTGCCGACGCCTTACACCGGCTCGCTGCAGTTTCGCAGCAAGTACGAGGGCTCCGACAAGGCTCGCGCCACGCTGAACGTGCAATCGGAAAAAGCCTTCCGCGACAGCACTGCCGACATCACCAAGATCGAGCGCGGCATCAGCAAGCAGGTCATGCAGTTCATGCGCGACGGCCGCCCCGAGCAGCTGGAATGCACCCTGAACTGGCTGACCGCCTGGGCCAAGGCCGATGCGTTGATGTCCAAGGACTTCAACCACACCGGCAAGTCCATGCGCAAATGGGCGCTGGGCAGCATGGCTTCGGCCTATGTGCGCCTGAAGTTCTCCGAGTCGCGCCCGCTGGCGAACCACCAGGAACAGGCGCAACTGATCGAGAGCTGGTTCAGCAAGATGGCCGACCAGGTCGTCAGCGACTGGGACAACCTGCCGCTGGACAAGACCAACAACCACTCGTACTGGGCCGCCTGGTCAGTGATGGCGACCGCCGTGGCGACCAACCGTCGTGACCTGTTCGACTGGGCCGTCAAGGAATACAAGGTCGGCGTCAACCAGGTAGACGCCGAAGGCTTCTTGCCCAACGAGCTCAAGCGCAAGCAACGCGCCCTGTCCTACCACAACTATGCCCTGCCGCCGCTGGCGATGATCGCCAGTTTTGCCCAGGTCAACGGCGTGGACCTGCGCCAGGAAAACAATGGCGCCCTCAAGCGACTGGGCGACCGGGTGCTGGCCGGGGTGGAAGACCCGGACATCTTCGAAGAGAAGAACGGCGACGAGCAGGACATGAAGGATCTGAAGATCGATTCGAAATTCGCCTGGCTCGAACCGTTCTGCAGCCTCTACACCTGCTCCGAGGACGTGCTGGAACGCAAGCATGAAATGCAACCGTTCAAGACCTTCCGGCTCGGCGGCGACCTGACCCGGGTGTATGACCCTTCGCGGGAGAAAGGCGAAAAAGGAAGCTGACACCTTTCTCTCTGCCTGGCAGGGGAACCCTGTGGGAGCGAGCTTGCTCGCGATAGCGGTCTGACATTCGCCTTGATGTCGACTGATACACCGTCATCGCGAGCAAGCTCGCTCCCACAAGGGAAGTGGTGTGTTTCGAATGTAATAGCCCCCCGGTTTTCGTGGGGGGGTTTGGGGGGGCTCTGGCCCTTGACTGTTGATTCAACATGGAGAGATCGGGATGGTATTTTCATCCAATGTGTTCCTGTTCCTGTTCCTGCCGATCTTTCTCGGCTTGTACTACCTGAGCGGGCAACGCTATCGCAACCTGCTGCTGCTGATCGCCAGCTACGTGTTCTATGCCTGGTGGCGGGTGGACTTCCTCGCCCTGTTCGCCGGCGTCACCCTGTGGAACTACTGGATCGGCCTGAAAGTCGGCGCCGCCGGCGTGCGCACCAAGCCGGCCCAACGTTGGCTGCTGCTCGGTGTGGGCGTGGACCTGGCCATCCTGGGCTATTTCAAGTACGCCAATTTCGGTGTCGACAGCCTCAACGCGATCATCACCAGCTTCGGGCTGAACCCGTTCATCCTGACCCATGTACTGTTGCCGATCGGTATCTCGTTCTACATCTTCGAGTCCATCAGCTACATCATCGACGTGTATCGCGGTGACACACCGGCCACTCGCAACCTGATCGACTTCGCGGCATTCGTGGCAATCTTCCCGCACCTGATCGCCGGCCCCGTGCTGCGTTTCCGTGACCTGGCCGACCAGTTCAACAACCGCACCCACACGCTGGACAAGTTCTCCGAAGGCTGCACGCGCTTCATGCAGGGCTTCATCAAGAAAGTGTTCATCGCCGACACCCTGGCGGTGGTGGCCGACCATTGCTTCGCCTTGGAGAACCCGACCACGGGCGACGCCTGGCTTGGCGCCCTGGCGTACACCGCGCAGTTGTACTTCGACTTCTCCGGCTACAGCGACATGGCCATCGGCCTGGGCCTGATGATGGGTTTCCGTTTCATGGAAAACTTCAAGCAGCCCTACATCAGCCAGTCGATCACCGAGTTCTGGCGGCGCTGGCACATCAGCCTGTCGACCTGGCTGCGCGACTACCTCTACATCACCCTGGGCGGTAACCGCAAAGGCACGCTGATGACCTATCGCAACCTGTTCCTGACCATGCTGCTCGGTGGTCTGTGGCACGGTGCGAACATCACCTACGTGATCTGGGGTGCCTGGCACGGCATGTGGCTGGCCATCGAAAAAGCGGTGGGCATCAACACCACGCCACGCAGCATCAACCCGATCCGCTGGGCATTGACCTTCCTGCTGGTGGTGATGGGCTGGGTGATCTTCCGTGCCGAAAACCTGCACGTCGCCGGTCGCATGTACAGCGCGATGTTCAGCTTCGGTGACTGGTCGCTGTCGGAACTGACCCGCGCCAACCTCACCGGCCTGCAGATCGCCACGTTGGCGGTGGCCTACATCACCCTCGCCTTCTTCGGCCTGCGCGACTTCTACACCAATCGTCCGCCGGTCAAGGCCAAGCCTGAAGAAAGCACCGAAGCCAATGGGCCTGCCACCGCGCAACCGGGACTGATCAAAGCCGTACCGGGCGACAACCCGTCGACCATCCATGAACCAGGCTACACCGTCGGCGTCGAAGCCCAGGTGCAACCGGCCTACTGGACCGTGGACTGGTCGCGCTACGTGATGCGCACCCTGGTATTGGTGTTGTTCATCGCCTCGATTCTCAAACTGTCGGCGCAAAGCTTCTCGCCGTTCCTTTACTTCCAGTTCTGAGGGATCCGGACATGACCCGCTCATTACGCATCTTCTATGTCGCACTGTTCATGCTGATACTGACAGCGCTGGGTATCTGGTCGATGCGCAGCTTCCTCGGCTTCAGCACCAACCCCGATGCGACCGTGCTCAACGGTCGCTGGGCCAAGGCCGTGGAAACGCATTACGACGAAGAATTCCCGATCAAACGCCTGGGCACCAACATCTGGGCGGCGCTGGACTACAAGCTGTTCAACGAGGGCCGCAAAGGCGTGGTCCTGGGCCGCGATCAGTGGCTGTTCAGCGACGAGGAATTCAACCCGATCGTCAACGAAGACCAGAACCTGCAAGGCAACTACGCGCTGATCGAAGGCGTGCGCCAGAAGCTCAAGGAGCAAGGCATTACCCTGGTCATGGCCATCGTGCCGGCCAAGGCGCGGCTGTATCCGGAGCACCTGGGTGAAGTGAAGCCTTCGAGCATTCACGCCAACCTGTACCAGGATTTCCACGCCCGTGTCGCGGCGGACAAGATCCTTGCCCCTGACTTGCTCGCCCCGCTGCAACAGGCCAAGCAAAGCGGTCAGCAAGTGTTCCTGCGCACCGACACCCACTGGACTCCGGAAGGCGCGCAAATCGCTGCGGAACATCTGGCCAAAGCGATTGCCGAACGCACACCACTGAACGGTGAGCCACAGCGTTTCGTCACAGAGCCTGCGGAAAAAATCATCCACAAGGGCGACCTGCGTCAGTTCCTGCCGCTGGACCCGCTGTTCGAAAACCTGATGCCAGCCCAGGAACCGCTGGTCAAGCGCAACACCCGCGAAGCCGACGACCAGCCGGCCAGCGAAGACGCACTGTTCGCCGATGCCCAGGTGCCCGTGGCCCTGATCGGTACCAGCTACAGCGCCAACCCGAACTGGAACTTCGTCGGTGCACTCAAGCAAGCCCTGCACAGCGACGTCGTCAACTACGCCGAAGACGGCCATGGCCCGATTCTGCCGATGCTCAGCTACCTCAAGAGCGACGCCTTCAAGAACAGCCCGCCACAAGTGCTGATCTGGGAGTTTCCTGAACGTTATCTGCCCGTGAACAACGAGATCGGCGACGCCGATCCGCAATGGGTCGCCGAGCTCAAACAAGCCGGCGCCCGCCAACAGAACGTAGCTGCAAACACACAATCCGAGACGCCCGACCGGGCGCAAAACTGAAAGAGAGGTCCACCATGACTTTCAACACTACTCCTCGCCGTCTCGCTGCTCGCTCCTTCAAGGCCGTTGCCCTGGTCGCCAGCATGAGTGCCCTGTCCTTCTCAGCGTTTGCCGGTGACTCGGCCCTGTACGGCCCGGTCGCGCCAAAAGGTTCGAGCTTCGTGCGGATCTACAACGCCAGCAACGCCGAAGTCAGCGCCACCGTCGGCAGCACCAATATCAGCGACGTGGCCCCGCTGGCCAGCAGCGACTTCAGCTTCATGCCTGGCGGCGACTACAGCGCCAAGGTGGGCAGCCAGACCGTACCGGTTAAACTGGCCTCCGATCACTATTACACCCTGGTCAATAACGCCAGCGGCCAGCCACAACTGATCGAAGAGCCACCGTTCAAGAACAAGCAGAAATCCCTGGTCCGCGTGCAAAACCTCAGCGACAAGCCGCTGACCCTCAAGACCGCTGATGGCAAGACCGAAGTGGTTCCGAACGTAGCGGCCAAGAGCCGTGGCGAACGTGAAATCAACCCGGTGAAAGTGAGCCTGGCACTGTACGAAGGCGACAAGAAAGTCGGCGACGTCAAGCCTGTTGCCCTGGAGCGTGGCGAAGCGGCCGTGTTGTACGTAACCGGCTCCGGCAGCAGCCTGTCGCCAGTCTGGGTGAAACGCCCGGTGTCGACCCGCTGATGAGTTTTCCTGACTGACGCCCTGCCTGTGGGAGCCAACCTGCTCCCACTTTGAACCGAGGCGTCATTCAGGCACGGAACAACAACAAGAGAGTGAAACGACAGAACGCAGTAGCTCTGAAACCATTTCGATTTTGTAGGAGTAACACACATGATTCCGGTGATCTTGTCAGGTGGTAGCGGCTCACGTCTTTGGCCGCTTTCGCGCAAGCAATTCCCTAAACAGTTCCTGGCCCTGACCGGCGAACACACCCTGTTCCAGCAGACCCTCGAGCGCCTGGTGTTCGAAGGCATGGACACGCCGATCGTGGTCTGCAACAAGGACCACCGTTTCATCGTCAACGAGCAGCTGTCGGCCCGCAACCTGGAAGCCCAGCGCATCCTGATGGAACCGTTCGGTCGCAACACCGCACCGGCCGTGGCCCTGACTGCGATGATGCTGGTCAATGAAGGCCGCGACGAACTGATGCTCGTGCTACCGGCCGACCACGTCGTCGAAGACCAGAAGGCCCTGCAACGCGCCCTGGCGCTGGCCACCGTGGCCGCCGAGCGTGGCGAAATGGTGCTGTTCGGCGTACCGGCGACCAAGCCGGAAACCGGTTATGGCTACATCAAGTCGACCAACGATGCCCTGCTGCCTGAAGGCGTCAGCCGCGTTTCGCACTTCGTCGAAAAACCCGACGTCAAGCGCGCCACTGAGTTCGTCGATGCCGGCGGTTACTTCTGGAACAGCGGCATGTTCCTGTTCCGCGCCAGCCGCTTCCTCGAAGAGCTGAAAAAGCACGATCCGGACATCTACGACACCTGCCTGCTGACCCTGGAGCGCAGCGAGCAGACCGCCGACACCATCACTTTTGACGAAGCCACTTTCGCCTGCTGCCCGGACAACTCCATCGACTACGCCGTGATGGAAAAAACCCAACGCGCCTGCGTAGTGCCGCTGTCGGCCGGCTGGAGCGATGTCGGCTGCTGGTCGTCGCTGTGGGAAGTCAATCCGAAGGACGCCAACGGCAACGTCACCAAGGGCGACGTCGTGGTCCAGGACAGCCGCAACTGCATGATCCACGGCAACGGCAAGCTGGTGTCGGTGATCGGCCTGGACAACATCGTCGTGGTCGAAACCAAGGACGCCATGATGATCGCCCACAAGGACAAGGTCCAAGGCGTGAAGCAGATGGTCAACACCCTCAATGCCCAGGGCCGCACCGAAACCCAGAACCACTGCGAAGTCTATCGTCCATGGGGTTCCTACGACTCGGTGGACATGGGCGGTCGTTTCCAGGTCAAGCACATCTCGGTCAAGCCGGGCGCGTGCCTGTCGCTGCAGATGCACCACCACCGCGCCGAACACTGGATCGTGGTCAGCGGCACCGCCGAAGTGACCTGCGACGAGAATGTGTTCCTGCTCTGCGAAAACCAGTCGACCTACATCCCGATCGCGTCGGTCCACCGCCTGCGCAACCCGGGCAAGATCCCGCTGGAAATCATCGAAGTGCAGTCCGGTAGCTACCTGGGCGAAGACGACATCGAGCGCTTCGAAGACATCTACGGTCGCTCCACCCCGATCGAACGCGGCGTGTCGGTGAAAACCATCGCCCAGTAACAACTAGTAGCAACAACCAGTAGCAACGATCAGTAGTAACGATCGGCAACAAAAGATCAGTCGTACAAGAAGCCCCCGTCCAGCCCACTGCGTCCCCTATCCGCAGCGGGTTGGGCGGGGGCTTTTTCCTGGGCGTTCGGTGACCCATCCAGGGAGCAATACCCATGGCCCGCCCCCTTCGGTAGGATGTGCCGACGGTCACGGAGGCTTCAACCATGTTTATCGGCGTCTTGCTGGTCATCACCTGGCTCATCCTGCTGTTGCGCTACCCGGCCAAGGCATTGCCGGTGTCCCTGGCGGCGTTTGTCGGGTTGGGGCTGGTGGCGGCATGGGTACTCTGGGAAGAGAACCGGGAAACCCGGCAACTGGCACGTCTGGACCTGCGCGTCACGTTCGCTCCTGACCAGTGCCCCGCCGATCGCCCACTGCTGCTGAAAATGCGTAACGGCAACGACGTGCCCCTGACCAAACTGCGCTGGCGAATCGCAGCCTATGCCCCCGGCGATACCATCAACCTGGCGGACAACCAGTACAGCTCACCGCGCTACCGCGGCCCCGGCGAATTGCAACCCGGCGCCGACTGGCAGGATTGCCTGCCGATACCGCCACTGCGCCCCGGCTACCGCCCGCAAACCCTGGAGTTTCGTGCCGAGCGACTGCAAGGTAGTTTCTCCAACTGACCCTCCCATTTTTTGCACAAGGAAAGCGCCATGCCCGTTGCGTTGATCACCGGTTGTTCCAGCGGCATCGGCCGCGCCCTCGCCGAGGCTTTCAAGGCCGCCGGTTACCAGGTCTGGGCCAGCGCGCGCAAGGATGACGATGTGGCGCAGTTGCGCGCCGCCGGGTTCACCGCGGTACAACTGGACGTCAATGACGCTCAGGCGCTGGAACAGCTCGGCGAGCGAATCAACCAGGAACATGGCGGCCTCGATCTGCTGGTCAACAACGCCGGTTATGGCGCCATGGGTCCGTTGCTGGATGGCGGCGTGCCGGCCATGCAGCGTCAGTTCGAAACCAACGTGTTCGCCATCGTCGGCGTGACCCGCGCGCTCTTTCCGGTGCTGCGCCGGGCGAAGGGGCTGGTGGTGAACATCGGCAGTGTTTCCGGTGTGCTGGTCACGCCATTTGCCGGGGCGTACTGCGCCTCCAAGGCTGCCGTGCATGCCTTGAGTGATGCGCTGCGCATGGAACTGGCGCCGTTCGGGATCCGCGTGATGGAGGTCCAGCCCGGTGCCATTGCCTCCAGCTTCGCGAAAAATGCCGGCCATGAAGCCGAGCAGTTGATCAGCGAACAATCGCCCTGGTGGCCCCTGCGTGACGGTATCCGCGCCCGCGCCAAGGCCTCCCAGGACAACCCCACCCCCACCGCCGAATTCGCCGCCGCACTGCTCAAAGCCGTGCAACAACCCAAACCGCCGCGCTTGTTGCGTCTGGGCAACGGCAGCCGGTCCTTGCCGTTGATGGCCGGTCTGTTGCCCAAGGGGTTGCTGGAGAAAGGCTTGATGAAGCGGTTCGGGTTGGGTCGGTCGTTGTAACTATCAAGGCTTGCAAGCTTTGCTGTTGTGGCGAGGGAGCTTGCTCCCGCTCGGCTGCGCAGCAGTCGCAATCCGGCTGATGCGGTTTACCTGACGCACCGCAGTGGCTGGTTTGGGGCGGCTTCGCCGCCCAGCGGGAGCAAGCTCCCTCGCCACGGGTGAACAAAAATCCAAGAGCAACCGGTAAAAAAGTGGGAGCGAGCCTGCTCGCGAATACGGTCTCACATTCAATATTGATGTTGGCTGAACCACCGCTATCGCGAGCAAGCTCGCTCCCACAGGGGCTTTGGGTGAACACAACATTCATGCCCGCCGAAGAACCAATGTGGGAGCGAGCTTGCTCGCGATGACGGCGTGTCAGTCACCGTCCATGCAGCTGAACCACCGCTATCGCGAGCAAGCTCGCTCCCACAGGGGACTTTGGCTGAACACAACATTCATGCCCGCCGAAGAACCAATGTGGGAGCGAGCTTGCTCGCGATGACGGCGTGTCAGTCACCGTCCATGCAGCTGACTCACCGCTTTCGCGAGCAGGCTCGCTCCCACAGGGGACTTTGGCTGAACACAACATTCATGCCCGCCGAAGAACCAATGTGGGAGCGAGCTTGCTCGCGATGACGGCGTGTCAGTCACCGTCCATGCAGCTGACTCACCGCTTTCGCGAGCAGGCTCGCTTGTATGGTAGGACTTGAAGGGAGGAGGAGGGACTAGGCTCGATTCTGACTGTTAGCCGCAGTACAGACCGTGGGAGATTTCACCCCTCCTCCTTTCACCCAAGCGCCGATAAAGAATGCATCTGGCCTAGACCGACGATAGGAACAAGCCTGCGCCTCTGGGTGAACCCTTCAAGTGTTCAAACCTTAGCCCGGAGGATTTTCAATGGCAATGCCCGTCGCCACCGCCCAGCCGATCGTAGGTGTGGATGTCGCCAAAGATGAGTTGGTGATTTATCACGCCCAATCCGATCGACTCGAAACGATCCCCAACACCAAAGCTGATATCAAGAAGTGGCTCAAGGCATTACCTGCGCCAATGGATGTCGCCATCGAAGCCACGAATATCTATCACCAGGACTTCGCCGATCTGGCTTATGCGCATGGCTGTGTGATTTATATGATCGGCGGTTACGAACTCAGTCATTACCGCAAAGGTGTGAAAATGCGCGCTAAAACCGATGCGCTGGATGCTCGGTTGTTGGCTCGCTACTTGAACAACGAAGGCCACCAGTTGCACCCTTGGTCCCCGCCATCGCCCCTGTATTGCAGGCTTATAAGCCTTTTCCGGCGGCGGGCAGCCTTGGTTCAGGCGCGTGTCAGCCTCAAGCAAAGCTGGTCAAACGAACCGTTGCTCAAAACGGCCTTTGAGAACCAGATAAAGGCCATGCAAAGACTCGAAATTTTGCTTGAGAAAACAATCCAGACGCAGTTGGATGCAGCCGGTTTGGGCAGTCAGCTCAAGCGCTGCATGAAAGTCGAAGGCATCGGTCTGTTAAGCGGTGCCCGTTTGCTCACGTCGTTCCAGCGTGGAGATTTCAGAAATGCCGATGCCTTCATCGCTTTTCTGGGTCTGGACCTGCGCATATCGGACTCGGGAAAAAAGAAGGGACGCCGCTGCCTGTCTAAGCGAGGTGATCCGGAGGCACGCCGATTGATGCACAACGCCGCGATGTCGGCGAGTCGCACGGCGGCGTGGAAGGGATTTTACGAGGGTTTGAGGTCCCGAGGGCTCAGCACAACCGAGGCATTGGTAGCGCTGGCCCGCAAGCTTGCCCGAGTGGTATTCGCTCTGTTGAAGAACCAGAGCGAATACTTACCAAAAGGCATTTAGGGGCTAGTCCTGCACCATAGAATCTCCCACAGGGGACTTTGGCTGAACACAACATTCATGCCCGCCGAAGATCCAGTGTGGGAGCGAGCCTGCTCGCGAATACGGTCTCACATTCAATATTGATGTTGGCTGAACCACCGCTATCGCGAGCAGGCTCGCTCCCACAGGGGCTCAGCGCTTGTCGTGGGGCTCTACCACCACCGTGCACGTCATCCCCGCCGCCAGCAGCACGCCATCCGGTACTTCATCCAGATGTATACGCACCGGCACCCGCTGGGCCAGGCGCACCCAGTTGAAGGTCGGGTTCACGTCGGCAATCAGTTCACGGCTCTCGGGGTTGTCGCGGTCGTAGATGCCCCGGGAGATACTTTCCACGTGCCCCTTGAGCAGTTCGCCACTCATCAACTGCAACTGCGCGGTATCGCCGACCCGCACCTTGGGCAACTTGGTTTCCTCGAAGAAGCCATAGACCCAGAACGAATTCATGTCCACCACGGCCATCTTCGCCTCGCCGATGCGCGCATAGTCGCCACGGTGCACATTGAGGTTGGTGACGTAGCCGTCCACCGCCGCACGGACCTCGGTGCGAGCCAGGTTCAGCTCGGCCGCCTCCAGCTGCGCCTGGGCGTGCTGGTAATCAGCCAGGGCCGAGTCGGCGATATTGCTGGCGTCGTCACGGTTTTCCCGGGAAATCACCAGGCTGTCCAGGTCGGCGCGCCGATGAGCGTTGACCTTGCGCATCTCCCAAGTGGCCTTGCGGGACGCCACCAGCGAACGCGCCTGCTTGAGCGCAATGCGGTAATGCTCGGGGTCGATGCGCATCAGCAAGTCACCCTTCTTGACCAACTGGTTGTCGCGCACCGGCACCTCGATCACTTCGCCGCTGACGTCGGCGGCGACATTGATGATGTCGGCCCGGACCCGGCCATCGCGGGTCCATGGGGTGTTCATGTAATGCACCCACAATGTCCGGCCGATCCACAGCGCAAGCGCCAGCACCAACAGCGTCGCCAGCAGGCTGAAAAATTTCTTCATCGCATCGATCTCAACGGTAGACCGTCAGCGCCAGCGCGCCGAACAGGCAAGTGAACAGGCTCAGGCGCAACAGCGCCGGATGCCAGAAAAAACGGTACAGATCCAGCCCCGACAGAAAACGATCCAAAGCCCAGGCGAGGCCGGCGGCGATGAAAAACATCAGGGTCATGGTCGGCATGTATACGCCGTGGAAGGCGATCTCACGGAGCATGTTCAGGTTCCTGGGGCAGCAACGCGGCATAAGCCGCCAAGGGTGATTGCGGGTCCAGCAGGGAGGTGCGGATGAAGTGCAGGTAGCTCTTTACCCGGCGCAGGGCGGAGGTGTCGAAATGCGGGGCGAAAGGTTCGTCGGTAGCCTGGACCCGGCTGATGGCCTGGTCCACCGCGACCAGGGCGCGCTCCAGATTGTTCTGGCCGGGCTGGCGGAACAGCCGCACCAGCGCCCGCCCCATCACCCGGATCGCCTGGCGCCATGGCTGGCTTTCGGCATAGGCCGGATGCACCGGCAGCGTCGCCTGTTCCTTGCGCAACTCGATGATCGCGTGGCCGACTTCCAGCACCACGAACATCCAGCGCAGCAAGTCCCGTTGCACCCGGGGCTGGCCCGCCGCCAGCCCGTAGGCCTGGTGCAGCAGATCGCGGGTACGGCTCTCGAATCCCGACGCGAGGCCCTTGAGCTTGCCGCTGATGGCGAACACCACTTGTTCGCGCAAGTCTTGTTCCAGCCGGCGCCACATCCAGCGGCTGTTGGGCGGCAGGATGATCGCCCCGGCAGCCGCACACACCAGCATGCCGAGGATCATCGCGAGGTAGTCGTTGATGAAGGCGTAGGGGTTGTAGACCGTCAGGTTGTCCGGCACCGAGCCGGTGCTGAAAAAAATCAGCAGGCCCAGCCCGACGCCGGCGTATTGCGCACGTGAGCTGAGAAACGCGCCCAGCATGATCACGGGCGCCAACATCACGCAGAGCAAGGGGAAGCCGTCGATCAACGGGAAGATGAAGAACATCTCGACGAACCCGATCAACGCCCCGAACAACGTGCCGCAGGCCATCTGGAACGCCATGCGCTTGGGGTTCGGCGTGGCGGCCGACAAGCCCACGGTGGCGGCGGCGATCATCGTCATGGTCGCACCGCTCGGCCAGGCCGTGGCGACCCAATAGCTGCCCAGCACCACCAGGATGAAGGCAGCACGAAAACCGGCAGCCGCGGCGGCCAGGCCATTGGTCTGCGACACGAAGGGTTCGTCCCAGCGCTCACGTTCGTGGCGGTGATCGGCCAGTGACGCGTGGGTCTGGGCGTAGCCATGCAGGTCTTCGACGAAGCGATACAGCAATTCGTATGCAGTATGGAAATCCAGCTGCTGCGCCTCACTGGGATCCGTCTCTTGAAATTGTCCCCGCAGCTGGCGCACCCGGGCTGGCAAGTCGGCCTTGTAGGCCGCCAGCGCCGCTGCCAGGCGCGTCGCATCGGCGTCGGTCAAGGCCCGCGCGCTGAAGCCGTCGAGCAATTCTGCCAGGGTTTGCAAGCCGGGTTTGATCGCATCCACCACCGCATCCGCCGCGCCATTGCGCAAGCGTTCAAGCAACTGATGCAAGGCGTTGAAGCGCGTGGTAACGCCCATGAATTCGCTGTTCAGGCGACTGAGTCGGCCGTTGCGCCGGCGCATGTGCGGGGTCTTCGAACACGGTCACGCTGCGCAGGCTTTCCAGGCCCACCGCCTCGGCGATGAAAGCGACGTTGCGTGCCTCGAATGCCTCGGGTTGGCTGCGTCCGCGCAAGCCATCGGTGACGAACAGGGCGAACACGCCGAAGCGCTGGTAGAGCGCGTTGCGCATGGCCGCGCTCGCGGTTTGCGGCAGGATTGCAGCGCTGATCGCGGTGGCGCAGAGAATCCCCAGGGAAATTTCCAGCACCCGCCACACCGTCGCCATGAAAGCCCCTTCCGGATGGGCCAGGGCCGGCAGGCCGATCATCGCCGCGGTGTACCCGGCCAGCACAAAACCGTAGGCGCGAAAGTTGCGATAACGCGCTGCTCCGGCCGAACAGATGCCGACCCATATCGCTAGGCAGCCGAGAAACAACTCGGTGTTCTGAGCGAACAGGGCGATCAGCGCCACCATCACCGTCGAGCCGGCCAAGGTACCGAGCAGGCGATAGAAACTCTTGGCGAAGACCTGGCCACTCTGGGGCTGCATGACGATGAACACGGTGATCATCGCCGTACGCGGTTGCGGCAACTCCAGGCGCATCGCCAGCCACAGGGTCAGGAACGCGGCGAGCAATACCTTGAAGATGTAGACCCAGGTCACCCCATCGCTGCGGGCCCAGTCGAAAAAGCCACGGCGCCATTCGAGGCGATGAAGCCGAAGTAAATACGTCATGAAAGGCCTGCTCAGCATCGTGGCGAGGGAGCTTGCTCCCGCTCGGGTGCGCAGCACCCATCTGAAGAACCTGGGGCTGCTTCGCAGCCCAGCGGGAGCAAGCTCCCTCGCAACATGGGAGCGCCTGCCACAGGCATGTCGCTGCCGGCCTCCAGCCCGCCGCCCAATGCGGTGACCAAATCGGCTTGGGCGCTCAACCGCGCGGCGTTTACCTGCTGTTGCACCTGTTGTTGCTTGAACAACAAGCTCTGGGCGTTCAGCACGTTGAGGTAGTCGGTGAGCCCGCGCTGGAACGCCACCAGCGCAATGTCGTAGGTGCGCTGGGCGGCGGCCACCGATTCGGCGGCGAAGGCCTGTTGCTTGTCCATCGACTCACGGCGAATCAACTGATCGGAAATGCTCTTGAGGGCATTCACCAGCGTCTGGTTGTAGCGCGCCACGGCGATGTCATAACCCGCCGCAGCCTCGCCCAACTCGCCACGCAGGCGTCCGCCATCGAAGATCGGCAGCGAGATGGCCGGGCCGACGTTGTAGGTGAGCTTCTTGCCGGTCAGGAACTCCAGCGCCCCACCGCCAGTAGCCATGTAACCCAGGCTACCGACCAAGTCGACGTTGGGGTAAAAACCCGCGCGCGCCACCTCGACCCCACGGGCCTGGGCTGCCACTTGCCAGCGCGCGGCAACCACATCCGGGCGCTGGCCGAGCAGTTCGGCGGGCAATGCCGATGGCAGTTTCAACGCAGCCCCCAGCGCCAGGCTCGGCCGTTGCAGGCGCGCGCCGTCGCCCGGGCCCTTGCCGGCCAGCGCCGCCAGTTGATTGCGGCTCAGGGCAATAGCTTCGTCGAGCGCATCGAGCTGACGATGGGTTTCCGGCAATGGCGCCTGGGCCTGGCTGACTTCGAAATGGGTGCCGATGCCACCGTCCAGGCGCTTCTGCGCCAGTTCGACGATCTGCTCTTGCTGATGGAGGGTCGCGGCGACGATGTCGCGCTGGGCGTAATGCAGCGAAAACCGGATGTAGGCGCGCACGATATTGTCCTGCAATTCCAGCTGCGCCTGCCGCGCCTCGGCGACGCTGGCATGGGCCAGGTCGACGGCCCGCTCGCTGGCGCTGCGCTCGCGGCCCCACAGGTCCAACGCATAGCTCAGGCCCAGGGCGGCGTTGTTGTCCCACGTGGTGGTGTTGGCCAGTTCGCCGGGGCCATAAAACTGATCGGTGGGCCAGTTGTGGCGCTTGAGGGCCGACTCGCCATTGATCTGCAGCGACTCGGCGGCCTCGGCGACACCCGCCATGGCCTTGGCCTGGCGCACCCGGGCGACGGCCATGGCCAGGCTCGGGCTGTCCCGCACGGCCAGGTCAATCCAGCCGTCCAGTTGCGGGTCACCATAGGCTTTCCACCACTGACGGGTCGGCCAGTGAGCATCGCGGGCGGCCTTGCGTATCGCCGCATCGGTCGCCAACTGGTCGGCCAACAAGAGCTCGCCTTGCGGCGCGATCCCTCCCGTCCCGATACAACCGCTGAGGGTCAGCGTCAAAACCCAAACACTGAGAGTCTTCAGCTCTCTGCTGATGCAACGCGGCACGGGCGCAATATTCCTGAGATGGAGAGGCAAGAGGAGACGATAAGAATTTCGCCCTGGAACACGCCTGTGGGAGCGAGCCTGCTCGCGAAAGCGGCCGCGCAGGCACACCGAGAACAACTGTGATGCCTGTTTCGCGAGCGGGCTCGCTCCCACAGGATCCAGGACTGGCGGCAATTCTAGGCATCACCCCCAACGGCGATAAGCCGACCTTTCTGCGAATCTTTGTTACCGTTATCGTGATAATCCATTAGTCGGGGTCCCGCATCTCTGTAACTTCATGTCACAATTTGGCACCTCCCAAGAGAGCCCTCCATGGACACTTTGCAAAACATGCGTGCGTTCAGCTGTGTTGCCGAAGCCGGCAGCTTCACTGCCGCCGCCGCGCAACTCGACACCACCACGGCCAACGTCTCGCGTGCGGTTTCCAACCTGGAAGCGCATCTGCAAACCCGTCTGCTCAACCGCACCACTCGCCGCATCGCCCTGACCGAAGCCGGCAAACGCTACCTGCTGCGGTGCGAGCAGATCCTGGCGTATGTCGAAGAGGCGGAAGCCGAGGCCAGCGATGCCCATGCGCGCCCGGCCGGACAATTGAAAGTCCACACCATGACCGGCATCGGCCAGCATTTCGTCATCGATGCCATCGCCCGTTATCGCAAGACGCACCCGGACGTGACCTTCGACCTGACCCTGGCCAACCGGGTGCCGGACATCCTCGACGAGGGCTACGACGTCTCGATCGTACTCGCCAGCGAGTTGCCGGACTCCGGCTTCGTGTCCCAGCGCCTGGGAATCACCTACAGCATCGTCTGCGCGTCGCCCGCCTACGTGAAGGCCAGCGGCTGCCCGCAGAAACCCAGCGACCTGCTGAACCACGCCTGCCTGCGCCTGGTCAGCCCGGTCATTCCGCTGGAGAAATGGGTGTTCGACGGCCCGGAAGGCCAGGAGATGGTCACCATCAACAGCTCACCGTTCCTGGTGAATTCCGCCGATGCGATGAAAACCGCGATCACCAGCGGCATGGGCGTGGGCGTGCTGCCGGTGTACGCCGCCATCGAAGGCTTGCGCAACGGCACGCTGGTGCGGGTCATGCCCAACTACCGTTCCCAGGAACTGAACCTTTACGCCATTTACCCTTCGCGCCAGTACCTGGATGCGAAGATCAAGACGTGGGTCGAATACCTGCGAGGCTCGTTGCCGGAAATCCTCGCGGCGCACCAGGCCGAACTGACGGCCTATGAATTGAGTGGAAGCCTGACGGGAGCACGGGTCGCGAACTGAATCCGCGACCGCGCTGGGGGAATCAGCGTTTGCCCATCGAACGGCGCGTGCCGGGAGGCGCGGCGCCGGGGGTCTTGGTATGGCCATTCTTCGCGCCATTCTTGTACCACGGTTGCTGGCCAGCGCCTTTGGCCGCTGCCAGTTCACCAGGTTTGAACGGGAACTTGAAGGCTGGAATCGGCGCCTTGTCATCGTCGGCGCTGGAAACATCGCTGTCCGTCTGGCCAGACGATTCGCCTGGCAAGCGTTCGTCTGCGGGCGATGGTATTGGGGAAGTCATTTGAGTTATTCACTTGAGTGGGACAACAAACCGTGGCGAGGGAGCTTGCTCCCGCTGGGCTGCGAAGCGGCCCCATTTCTGTGAGCGCTTCGCACTCAAGCGGGAGCAAGCTCCCTCGCCACAATTGAGTATGCGTGGCTCGGTAGCCGAGCCGCGAAACGCAGCAGTATACCTGCGCGAAATCGCGGTGCCACGGAGCAGATGCCGCGGTGGAGTTCCGTCTGACGGGAAACCAAGACAAAACTGACAGCCCTGACAGCTAGCGGTCACCTTCCTGACGGGCTCACAACGCTATATAAGAAAGCCAGGAAATCCTCCGTCCCGAACCGGCGTTTCACGTTCATGCCTATCCAGAAAAAAACCGTCCTGCTCGTCGCGTTACTGATCGCCCTGGCCGCCCTCGCCCTCTGGTTCATCATGAAGCCCGTCGCCAGCAAACCCAGTGCTTCCACCGCCGTGCCAGTGAAGGTGATAAGCGTTGTCGAGCAGGATGTGCCGCGCTTCGCCAGCGGCATCGGCACGGTCTTGTCGATGCACAGCGTGGTGATCCGTCCGCAGATCGACGGCATCCTCACCAGGCTGCTGGTCAAGGAAGGGCAACTGGTCAAGAAGGGGGACCTGCTGGCGACCATCGATGATCGTTCGATCCGCGCCAGCCTCGACCAGGCCCGCGCCCAGCTCAGCGAGAGCCAGGCGCAACTGGCCGTGGCCCAGGTCAACCTCAAGCGCTACAAGCTGCTGAGCGTCGATGACGGCGTATCGAAGCAGACCTACGACCAGCAACAGGCGCTGGTCAACCAGCTCAAGGCCACTGCCCAGGGCAACCAGGCGGCCATCGATTCGGCGCAGGTGCAGCTGTCCTACACGCAGATCCGCTCACCGGTGAGCGGTCGCGTCGGCATTCGCAATGTGGATGAAGGCAACTTCCTGCGCACCAGCGACACCGAAGGCCTGTTCACGGTGACCCAGATCGACCCGATCGCCGTAGAGTTTTCCTTGCCCCAGCAAATGCTGCCGACCCTGCAGCGATTGATCGCCGCCCCGGACCAGGCCTTGGTCAAGGCCTACATCGGGGCCGACGGCGCGACCGGGGAATTGCTCGGCGAGGGACGGCTCAGCCTCATCGACAACCAGATCAACACCAACACCGGAACCCTGCGGGCCAAGGCCGAATTTAATAACGCCGCGCAACGGCTGTGGCCGGGGCAACTGGTGACGCTGAAAATCCAGACCGCCATCGACAAGGGCGCCCTGGTAGTGCCGCCCACCGTGGTCCAACGCGGGCTGGAGCAACATTTCGTCTATCGGGTCAAGGGTGACAAGGTCGAAAGCGTGCCGGTGCAAATGGTTTACCAGGACAGCGACAGGCACATCATCAAAGGCGTGAACGCCGGCGATCAGCTGGTGAGTGACGGCCAGTCACGCCTCAAGCCCGGCGCCAGTGTCCAGGTGCTCAGCGATCCGCCCGCCCTCGCCAAGACCGGGCAGGCGCAGCCATGAAGGGCCGCGGCTCGATATCGGCGTGGTGTATCGACCACCCCATCGCCACGGTGCTGCTGACGTTCGCCCTGGTGTTGCTGGGGTTGATCGCCTTTCCCCGCCTGCCCGTCGCGCCTCTGCCCGAGGCGGAATTCCCGACCATCCAGGTCAACGCCCAACTGCCCGGCGCCAGTCCCGAAACCATGGCATCGTCCGTGGCGACCCCACTGGAGGTGCAATTCAGCGCCATTCCCGGCATTACCCAGATGACCTCAAGCAGTGCGTTGGGCTCGACCAACCTGACCCTGCAATTCAGTCTCGACAAGAGCATCGACACCGCCGCCCAGGAAGTGCAGGCGGCGATCAACACCGCCGCCGGCAAGCTGCCCAATGACATGCCGAACCTGCCGACCTGGCGCAAGGTCAACCCGGCCGACAGCCCGGTGCTGATTCTCAGCATCAGCTCCGACCTGATGCCAGGCACCGAACTGAGTGATTACGTCGAGACGCTGCTCGCCCGCCAGATCAGCCAGATCGACGGTGTTGGACAGATCTATATCACCGGCCAGCAGCGGCCGGCGATCCGGGTCCAGGCCTCGGCCGACCGGCTTGCCGCCATCGGCCTGACCCTCGCCGATATTCGCCAGTCCCTGCAGCAGGCCAGCCTCAACCTGGCCAAGGGCGCGCTGTATGGCGAGTCGAGTATTTCCACCTTGTCCACCAACGACCAGCTGTTCAAGCCGGAGGAATACGGCGAGCTGATCGTTTCCTACCGGGACGGCGCACCGGTCCATCTCAAGGACATCGCCAAAGTCGTCAACGGTTCGGAAAACGCCTACGTGCAGGCCTGGTCCGACGACCAGCCCGGCGTCAACCTGGTGATCTTCCGCCAGCCGGGGGCGAACATCGTCGAGACGGTCGACCGCATCCAGGCGGCGCTGCCAACCCTGGAAGCCATGCTGCCGGCCGCCATACAGGTCAAGGTGATGATCGATCGCACCCAGACCATTCGCGCTTCGCTGCATGAAGTGGAAATCACCCTGCTGATCGCGGTGCTGCTGGTGGTGGCGGTGATGGCGCTGTTCCTGCGCCAGCTCTCGGCGACATTGATCGTCTCGGCAGTGCTCGGGGTGTCGCTGACCGCCAGTTTCGCGCTGATGTATGTGATGGGTTTCAGCCTCAACAACCTGACCCTGGTGGCGATCGTCATCTCGGTGGGGTTCGTGGTGGACGACGCCATCGTGGTGGTGGAGAACATCCACCGGCACCTGGAAGCCGGCGATGGCATGCGCGAGGCGGCGATCAAGGGCGCCGGGGAAATCGGCTTCACGGTGGTGTCCATCAGTTTCTCGCTGGTGGCGGCGTTCATTCCGCTGCTGTTCATGGGCGGCGTGGTCGGGCGGTTGTTCAAGGAATTTGCCCTGACCGCCACTTCGACCATCCTGATTTCCGTCGTGGTGTCCCTGACCCTGGCGCCGACCTTGGCCGCCTTGTTCATGCGCGCCCCGAAACATCACGCGCAGGCCAGGCCGGGTTTCGGCGAGCGCTTGCTCGGCTGGTACGAACGCGGCCTGCGCCGGGCCCTGGCCCACCAGAAACTGATGATCGGCGTGTTCGGCCTGACCCTCGCCCTCGCGGTCGTGGGCTACGTGTTCATCCCCAAGGGTTTCTTCCCGGTCCAGGACACCGGCCTGGTGCTGGGCACCAGCGAGGCGGCCGCCGACATCTCGTTCCCGGACATGGTGGCCAAGCACAAGGCCCTGGCCGAGATCGTCGCCGCCGACCCGGCAGTGCAGACCTTCTCGCACTCCGTCGGCGTCTCGGGCAACAACCAGACCATCGCCAACGGCCGTTTCTGGATCGCCCTCAAGCCTCGGGGCGAGCGCGATGTATCGGCCAGCGGCTTCATCGACCGGATCCGCCCCAAGTTGCTGAAGATTCCCGGCGTTGTGCTGTACCTGCGGGCCGGACAGGACATCAACCTCAGCTCCGGCCCGAGCCGCGCGCAGTATCAATACGTGCTCAAGAGCAATGACGGGCCGACCCTCAACGCCTGGACGCAGAAACTAACCGACAAGCTGCGCAGCATTCCGGCATTTCGCGACATTTCCAACGACTTGCAATTGGGCGGCAGCATCACCCACATCAACATCGACCGCAGCGCGGCGGCGCGTTTCGGGCTCACCGCCAGCGATGTCGACCAGGCGCTCTACGACGCTTTCGGCCAGCGGCAGATCAATGAATTCCAGACCGAGACCAACCAGTACAACGTCATCCTGGAACTCGACACCCAGCAACGCGGCAAGGCCGAAAGCCTTGCGTATTTCTATCTGCGCTCGCCGCTGAGCGGGGAAATGGTCCCGCTCTCGGCCCTCGCCCGCTTCGACGCACCGACCAACGGCCCGCTGTCGATTGCCCACGACGGCATGTTCCCGGCCGCCAACCTGTCGTTCAACCTCGCACCGGGCGTGGCGCTGGGGGATGCCGTGCGCCTGCTCGACCAGGCCAAGAACGAGATCGGCATGCCCGCCGCCATCACCGGCAGCTTCCAGGGCGCGGCCCAGGCGTTCCAGAGTTCGCTGAAAAGCCAGCCGTGGCTGATCCTCGCCGCGTTGGTGGCGGTGTACATCATCCTCGGCGTGCTCTACGAGAGTTTCGTCCATCCGTTGACGATCATCTCCACATTGCCCTCGGCCGGCCTCGGCGCGTTGATCATGCTCTGGCTGTTGGGCCAGGACTTCTCGATCATGGCGCTGATCGGCCTGGTGCTGCTGATCGGCATCGTCAAGAAGAACGGCATCCTGATGATCGACTTCGCCCTCGATGCCCAGCGCAACGGCGGGATGGCGCCGCAGGAAGCGATTTTCCAGGCCTGCCTGACGAGGTTCCGTCCGATCATGATGACGACCCTGGCCGCCCTGCTCGGCGCCCTGCCGCTGATGCTCGGCTATGGCCCCGGCGCGGAGTTGCGCCAAACACTGGGCATCGCGGTGGTCGGTGGCCTGCTGGTGAGCCAGGCACTGACGCTGTTCACCACCCCGGTCATATACTTGTGGCTGGAGCGATTGTTTCATCGGCCCGCGCCTCGACCCGGTTCTGCGCCGACGGCGGCGCTGGCAAATGCAGACTGAGGCCGGGCCATGCGCGTTCTGATCATCGAAGACGAAGAAAAAACCGCCGACTACCTGCACCGCGGCCTGACCGAACAGGGTTACACCGTGGACGTGGCAGGGGACGGCGTCGAAGGGCTGCACCTGGCCCTGGAAAGCGACTATGCGGTGATCGTGCTCGACGTCATGCTGCCGGGCCTCGACGGCTTTGGCGTGCTGCGGGCCCTGCGCGCCCGCAAGCAGACGCCGGTCATCATGCTCACCGCCCGCGAACGGGTCGAAGATCGCATCAAGGGCCTGCGCGATGGCGCCGACGATTATCTGGGCAAGCCGTTTTCGTTCCTGGAGCTAGTGGCCCGCCTGCAAGCCCTGACCCGCCGCAGCAGCGGCCATGAACCGGTGCAGGTGAGCATCGCCGACCTGTGGATCGACCTGATCAGCCGCAAGGCCAGCCGCGCCGGGCAGCGCCTGGACCTGACCGCCAAGGAGTTTTCGCTGCTCAGCGTGCTGGCTCGCCGCCAAGGCGAGATCCTTTCGAAAACCGCGATTGCCGAAATGGTCTGGGACATCAATTTCGACAGCGACGCCAACGTCGTCGAAGTGGCGATCAAACGCCTGCGGGCCAAGCTCGACGGGCCTTTCGAGCACAAGCTTCTGCATACCATCCGAGGGATGGGTTATGTGTTGGAGAATCGCGGTGAGTAACAGCATCGCCCTGCGCCTGAGCGGCATGTTCACGCTGGTGGCGGCGCTGGTGTTCCTGTTGATTGGCGGCGGCTTGTACCAGCAGGTCGAAAAAGGTCTCGGCCTGTTGCCGGAGGCGGAGCTCGACGCCCGCTACAGCGTGCTGGAGTCCACCGTCGGCCGCTATGGCACGCCGGAGCACTGGGTCAAGATCAACAACAAGCTGCGCTTGCTCGGCGAAGAGGACAAACGCATCCACTTCTGGATCGTCAGCGATGACCCGCGCTTTGAATACGGTAACCCCGATGCACAGATCCGTGCCTTCGCCGCAGGTCCATTGGGCAAACGTGACCTGAAGCTGGCGACGCAGCATTACCCGATGAAAGTGCTGGTGAGCCAGTTCCCGGCCAAGGACCAGCGGCCGCCGCTACGGTTCATGATCGGTATCGACACCGAGACCTTCTACCAGACTCAGCATCGTTTGCTGGTCGCGCTGGTGAGCCTGGCGATCGTCGGCGTGCTGCTGGCCTCGTTGCTGGGCTACTGGGTGGCGCGCATCGGCCTCAAGCCACTCATCAAGTTGTCGGACGAAGCCCGGCGCCTGGCCCCGCCCCGGCTCACCGGGCGCTTGCAATTGTCGCCGCTGCCACCGGAACTCAATCAGTTCGTCAGTTCCTTCAACGCAACCCTGGACCGCGTCGAGCAGGCGTATTCAAGGCTGGAGTCATTCAATGCCGACGTGGCCCATGAACTGCGCTCGCCACTGACCAACCTGATCGGCCAGACGCAGGTGGCGTTGACCCGTGGGCGCTCGGCAGAGCATTACTTCGAAGTGCTGCAATCGAACCTCGAAGAGCTGGAGCGACTGCGCTCGATCATCAACGACATGTTGTTCCTGGCCAGCGCCGACCAGGGCAGCAAGGCCACCAAGCTGACCACGACCTCCCTGGCCGATGAGGTGGCAACCACCCTTGATTATCTGGACTTCATCCTCGAAGACGCCCAGGTCCAGGTTCGCGTCAGCGGCGATGCCCAGGCCAGTATCGAGATCGCCCACCTGCGCCGGGCCTTGATCAATCTGCTGAGCAACGCCGTCCAGCACACCGCGCCCGGCCAGGTGATCGACGTGGACATCGAAGCCACCGGCGACCAGGTCACCCTGGGCGTCACCAATCCCGGCGAGCCTATCGCCGGCGAACACCTGCCGCGCCTGTTCGAGCGCTTCTACCGGGTCGACGTCTCCCGCAGCAACAGTGGCGCCAACCACGGCCTGGGCCTGGCCATCGTCAAGGCGATTGCGCTCATGCACGGCGGCGATGTATTCGTGCGCAGCGACCGTGGTGCCAATACCTTCGGGATCCGCTTGCCGGCCTGAGGAGCAAGCCCGCCCAAGGACAACACTGGGGGAGCGAGCCTGCTCGCGAAGTCGGCAGTCCATCCAACCTCGATGTCCATGCAATAAGCCACGATGTGGATTGCTCAATTCCAGTGTCACAAGCACAATCTTGCAAAAGGCCAGCATTGTCTGATGCCAGTCATCCGTTGTTAAAGATGAGCAGCCTATGGGAAGGATCCCAGCCACATGACAATGCAGATCGGAATCATGAGCACGAGCAGTGCAACACCCGGCAACATCCCGCTTTCGATACGTTCGGAACGGGTACTCGTTTTGGCCAGCTCGCTGGTTGTCATCGCCATCGTAGCTATCGTGACGTTCCTGCTGATCCGGGAACACGCCAGCGCGCAGCAGGCAGCGACGCGCGCGGCGAGCAACATTGTGCAGTTGATCGACGCCGACGTACTGCGCAATGTCGAACTCTACGATCTTTCGCTGCAAGGCCTGATTGCCGCAGCGAAACGCCAGGATCTCCAGGACGTTTCGCCAACGATCCGCCACCTCGCCCTGTTCGACCGCGCCACCGCAGCCCCTTATAAAGGCGACATATTGCTGCTCGACAAGCGCGGCGACGTGGTCGCCGATTCCGCTTCGGTCGAACCGCGCAAGGGCAATTACGCCGATCGGGAATATTTCCAGTCCCATCTGAAGGATCCGGGCCCGGGCATGAAGATCAGCCGTCCGTTCCGGGCCCGGAGCAGTCCGCATGATTGGCGCATCAGCTTCAGCTACCGCTTGAACGACGACCGGGGAGAGTTCATGGGTGTGGCCGAGGCTGCAATGCGCCTGGGCTACTTCAGCCAGCTCTTCAAGAGCTTGAACATCGGCCATGGCGGCACGGTCAACCTGGTCAGCCGCGACGGGATCCTGTTGGCTCAGGAGCCGCCTCTGGCCGAAGACATGATCGGCAAGGATTTCAGCAGCCGACCGAACTTCGTGCGGATCCTGCGCGAAGGCGATGGCAGTTTTACCAGCGTGTCCAGCGTGGATCAGAAGCAGCGGCTGTACACCTTTTCCCAGGTAGGTAATCTGCCGCTGGTCGTCGTGGTCGCGCTCTCTTCCCAAGAGGTTTTCGCGTCATGGCAACGCACGGCGCTGCTGGTCAGTGGCGCCACGGGCGCGCTGTGCTTCAGCTTGCTCTGGCTCACCTGGCTGCTGCGTCGGGAATTAAGACGCCGGCACACCGCTGAACGGGAACTGGCCCTGCTGGCATCCGTCGACCCGCTGACAGGCCTGGCCAACCGCCGGACGCTGGACCAGACGCTGCAACTGGAGTGGCTGCGCGCCCAGCGCTCCGGTCAACCGTTGTCGATCCTGATGATCGATGCCGACCACTTCAAGGCGCTCAATGATCGCCTGGGCCACCAGCGCGGTGACGAGGCGTTACGAACCCTGGCGCAACTGATCGGCGGGTACGTGCGCCGACCGGCCGACCTGGCGGCGCGTTATGGCGGTGAAGAGTTCTCGGTGGTGCTGCCGGAGACGACGACCGCAGGAGCGTTCACCATGGCGCAAAACATTCGCGAAGCCGTTGAGCAACTGCCCGGTGAATTGACCATGACAGTCAGTATCGGCATCGCTACGTGGGCGAACGGGCCTTACAACGAACTTGAGGCGTTGCTGCTCGCCGCCGACAAGGCGCTCTACCAGGCCAAGGCCAGCGGGCGTAATCGAGTTGTTTGTGCGATGTAAGCCTTGCTCCTGCTTTTGTGGCGAGGGAGCTTGCTCCCTCGCCACAAAAGCCTTTCGCAGCCGACATAAAACCCAGCCATAAAAAAAGGCCACCCGAAGGCAGCCCTTAAAAAACTAGAGAGGTTTTTTGCTTACACGGCCGCTACAGGGCGCATGTAAGAGATTGGTGCGGTGCTGGCGTCTTCGAACGTCACGACTTCCCAAGCGTCTTTCTGCTCAATCAACTTGCGCAGCAGCTGGTTGTTCAGTGCGTGGCCGGACTTGAAGCCCTTGAACTCACCAATCAGGCTGTTGCCCAGCAGGTAGAGGTCGCCGATTGCATCGAGGATCTTGTGTTTGACGAATTCGTCTTCATAACGAAGGCCGTCTTCGTTCAACACGCCATCGGAATCGACCACGATCGCGTTTTCCACACTGCCACCGAGTGCGAGGTTGTGCTTGCGCAGGTACTCGATATCACTCATGAAACCAAAGGTACGGGCGCGGCTGACTTCTTTAACGAACGAAGTGCTGGAAAAATCCACGCTTGCGCTCTGGGTGCGGTCACGGAAAACCGGGTGATCGAAATCGATCTCGAAGCTCACCTTGAAACCTTCGAAAGGGACAAAAGTGGCGCGCTTGTCGCCGTCTTCCACTGTCACTTCCCGCAGGATGCGGATGAACTTCTTGGCCGCGTCCTGCTCTTCCAGGCCAGCCGATTGAATCAGGAATACGAAAGGTCCGGCGCTGCCATCCATGATCGGGACTTCGGACGCGGAGAGCTCGACGTAGGCGTTATCGATGCCCAGGCCAGCCATGGCCGAGAGCAAATGCTCCACCGTGTCCACTTTGGTGTCACCGTTGACCAGCGTGGTCGACATAGTGGTTTCACCAACGTTTTCCGCGCGAGCAGGAATCTGCACCACAGGGTCGAGGTCGGCACGACAAAACACAATGCCGGTGTCGACAGGCGCGGGCTTGAGGGTCAGATAGACCTTCTCGCCGGAGTGCAGGCCGACACCTGTGGCACGGATAATATTCTTCAGGGTGCGTTGTTTAATCATGGCATGGGCCGCTTCAGCGCAAATTGCGAACTGGTATCAACAAAGGCTGGCGATGATAGCAGACCAGACCTTTGCTGAACACCAATCACCCGTATACCCCTGATACATTCCATCAATCGGCCTGACGACGCAGGAATGCCGGGATGTCCAGGTAATCCAGATCGTCTTGCGGATTCATCTTCGCGGCAGTCGCAGCACCGGCCTGGGCCTGGTTGCGCATGACGGTCGGACGGTCCAGGTCACGGTAGTTCACCGCGGGAGCTTCCTGACGAGCGGCAGCTTGCTGCTGTGGCTGCGAAGCCATGGCGGTCTGCACGGTGTTGTCGATCACCTTCATCGGTTTCTCGATTTTCGCGCCCAGGCCAGTGGCAACCACGGTCACGTGCAGTTCGTCACGCATGTCCGGATCGATAACGGTGCCGACCTTGACCATCGCGTGGTCGGAAGCGAACGCCTCGATGATACTGCCCACGTCGGAGTACTCGCCCAAGGACAAGTCCGGACCGGCGGTGATGTTTACCAGGATGCCGCGGGCGCCCTGCAGGTTCACATCTTCGAGCAGCGGGTTGCGGATGGCCGCTTCGGTGGCTTCACGTGCACGGTTCGGACCGCTGGCGCAGCCGGTGCCCATCATCGCCATGCCCATTTCGGACATCACGGTGCGTACGTCGGCAAAGTCGACGTTGATCATGCCCGGACGCTTGATGATGTCGGAGATACCGCGAACGGCACCGGCCAGTACGTCATCGGCCTTGGCGAAAGCCGACAGCAGGCTGGCGTCCTTACCGAGGATGGTCAGCAGCTTCTCGTTGGGGATGGTGATCAACGAGTCGACGCTTTCGCTCAGCGCGCGGATGCCTTCATCGGCGATCTGCATGCGCTTGCGGCCTTCGAACGGGAACGGACGGGTCACCACCGCAACGGTGAGGATGCCCATTTCCTTGGCCACTTCGGCAATGATCGGCGCTGCACCGGTACCGGTACCGCCGCCCATGCCAGTGGTGATGAACACCATGTTGGTGCCAGCCAGGACTTCAGCGATGCGCTCGCGATCTTCCAGGGCAGCCTGACGGCCAACCTCGGGATTCGCGCCGGCACCCAGGCCCTTGGTCACGCCGGTACCGAGTTGGAGGATGGTCCGGGCGCCGATGTTTTTCAGCGCCTGAGCATCGGTGTTGGCGCAGATGAACTCAACGCCTTCGATGTTGCTCTTGACCATGTGGTTGACAGCGTTGCCGCCGCCACCGCCGACACCGATTACCTTGATAACCGGGCTGGCGGGGATGTTGTCTACGAGTTCGAACATTTTCCCTCTCCTTTCATTCTCTAGTTTTTTCGCCTACTGCGTTTGTTGCCGTCTTGCAACGCCGGGCCTGAAACCCGACGCCTGAATCTGAAATCGTTTAGAAATTGCCCTTCACCCAAGCCTGGAGCCGCTCGAACAGCGGTGCCTTGGGCTCTTCGCTGCTATAGCTGTCACGGCTGCCGATGCCTGAGAACGAGATCCCGTCGGACTGCTTTTGCAGGCCGTACATCAACAGGCCCACACCAGTCGAATAGATCGGGTTGCGCACCACGTCATCCAGGCCCTTGACGCCATGGGGCACGCCCAGGCGCACCGGCATGTGGAAAATCTCTTCGGCCAGCTCGACCGCGCCTTCCATCTTCGACGTACCGCCGGTCAGCACGATGCCGGCCGGGATCAGGTCTTCGTAGCCGCTGCGGCGCAGTTCGGCCTGGATCAGCGTGAACAGTTCGTCGTAGCGCGGCTCGACCACTTCGGCCAGGGCCTGGCGCGACAATTCGCGCGGCGGACGGTCGCCGACGCTCGGCACCTTGATGGTTTCACCGGCACCGGCCAGCTTGGCCAGGGCGCAGGCGTAACGGATCTTGATTTCCTCGGCGTACTGGGTCGGGGTGCGCAGCGCCATGGCGATGTCGTTGGTCACCTGGTCGCCGGCAATCGGGATCACTGCCGTGTGGCGGATGGCGCCTTCGGTGAAGATCGCGATGTCGGTGGTGCCACCGCCGATGTCGACCAGGCACACGCCGAGTTCTTTCTCGTCGTCGGTCAGCACCGAGTAGGCCGAAGCCAGTTGCTCGAGGATGATGTCGTCGATTTCCAGGCCGCAGCGACGCACACACTTCTCGATGTTCTGCGCGGCGTTCACGGCGCAGGTGACCACGTGGACCTTGGCTTCCAGGCGTACGCCGGACATACCCAGAGGCTCGCGTACGCCTTCCTGGTTATCGATCACGTAATCCTGCGGCAGGGTGTGCAGCACCCGCTGATCGGCCGGAATCGCCACGGCCTGTGCCGCGTCGAGTACGCGCTCAAGGTCGGCGGAGCTGACTTCACGGTCCCGAATCGCCACGATGCCGTGGGAGTTCAGGCTGCGGATGTGATTGCCCGCGACACCGACGAACGCCGAGTGGATCCGGCAACCGGCCATCAGCTGCGCTTCTTCGATGGCGCGCTGGATCGATTGGACGGTGGACTCGATGTTCACCACCACGCCTTTCTTCAAGCCACGGGACGGGTGTGTACCGATCCCGACGATGACCAGCGTGCCGTCGTCCGCGACCTCGCCTACCAGCGCTACCACCTTGGAAGTGCCGATATCCAGACCGACGATCATTTTTCCGCTTTGCACGTTTGCCATGGGTCCTGCCTCTTCTTAATTCTTCGCGACGGCGGGTTCGGCCGTCGTCGGCGCTACAGGTTCCCGCCAGCCAACAGCGAGGCCGTTGGCGTAGCGCAGATCGATGCGCGCAATGTTCGTAATCTGTTCTTTGAGCGTCTTGTCATAGATGGCAATGAAGCGGCGCATCTTTTCCACCAGGTTGCCGCGCCCGAGCAACAGCTCGATGCCCGGCCCCGAGCTGCCCGCGCCAGTGGTCAGGAACCAGCTGCCGCGCTCACGCAATTCCAGGCGCGCGATGGAGAAGCCCAGTGGGCGCAACATCTGACTCAACACCTGGTATTGCTGCATCACTTGCTGCTGGGCCCGCTGTGGACCGAACAGTTGTGGCAAATGTTCATAATTGGCCAGTTCCCGTGGCGTAAACGCCTGGCCCTGATTGTTCAACAGCGACTCGTCGCCCCAACGGGCCACCGGCAACTGCTCTTCCAGACGAATCGACACCTGGTCCGGCCATACCCGCCGCACTTCGGCGTGGGCGATCCAGGGCATCTGCTCCAGCTCGGTGCGCATGCCCGCCAGGTCGATGGTGAAAAAGCTCGACGCGACGAACGGAGCGATCCGCTGCTGCACCGCCTGCTGGCTGATGTAGCTCAGGTCACCCTGGACGTTGATCCGGGCGATCGGCCGATCGGCATAAGGCAGCAGCCGCTGCGCGCCTTCATACGTGCCGAACCCCAATACCACCAGCATCACCGGCCAGAACAGGCTCTTGAGAAAGCCAAAATTGGCTTTCGGCAAGCGCGCCGACATCGGCTCTTTGGCCACCATTCGGCTGGCACCCCGCGGCACCGGCTTGCGACCGGGTGCGGATGGCTGATGACGAAGCGATGCGCCTTGCATGGCTTAACCCCTGGACTCTTGATTGCCGACACTGGCGGCCAGGATCGACAGCACCAGTTGCTGGAAATCCAGGCCGGCAGCGCGAGCCGCCATCGGGACCAGGCTGTGATCGGTCATGCCGGGGGCGGTGTTGACTTCCAGGAACCAGAACTGCCCATCGGCGTCCTGCATCACGTCCGCCCGCGCCCAACCGGCGATACCCAGCGCCTCACAGGCCTTGGCCGTGAGGTCCATCAATTGTTTTTCCTTGGCAGCGTCCAGCCCGCAGGGAATGCGGTACTGGGTGTCATTGGCGATGTACTTGGCGTCGTAGTCGTAGAACGTGTGGGGCGTGCCCAGCGCAATCGGGGGCAACACCTGGTCACGCAGGGTGGCGATGGTGAACTCGGGACCGGTGATCCATTGCTCGACCAACACTTGCGAATCGTAGGAACTGGCGTCCTTCCAGGCTGCGGTCAACTCAGGCAGCGAATTCACTTTCGCCATGCCGATACTTGAACCTTCATGGGCCGGTTTGACGATCAAAGGGAAGCCCAGTTCCGTCGCCGCCGAAATACAATCGGCCTCGGACGCCAGCACCGCGTGACGCGGCGTCGGGATGCCGAGGCTGTGCCAGACCTGTTTGGTGCGCAACTTGTCCATCGCCAGGGCGGAAGCCAGGATGCCACTGCCGGTGTAGGGGATGCCCAGGCATTCGAGCAAGCCCTGCATGCTGCCGTCTTCGCCGCCACGGCCATGAAGGATGATGAAGGCGCGATCGATCTTTTCGCTCAGCAGGCGCTGCAGGAAGTCGTCGCCCACGTCGATGCCGAATGCGTCGACGCCGGCGCTTTGCAGGGCTTGCAGCACGGCGTTGCCGGACTTGAGAGAGACCTCGCGCTCGGCGCTCTTGCCACCGAACAGCACGGCCACGCGGCCGAAGGCTTTCGGATCAAGGGTCGAGACCAGGTTGGCGTAGGCAGCAGTCATTTCAGTTTCCCCTCGCTGGAGGCCACGGTGGCTCCGGCGAATAACGGACTTTTCAACAGTTTCGGGGCCAGGCCACCGATATCACCGGCGCCCTGGCAGAGCAGGATGTCGCCGGCGCGCAGCAGCGGCTTGACCAGCGGCGCGAGGTCCACGCCGCGGTCGATGTAGATCGGGTCCAACTGGCCGCGCTGGCGGATGCTGTGGCACAGCTGACGGCTGTCGGCGCCCGGGATCGGCTCTTCGCCGGCCGGGTAGACTTCCATCAACAGCAGCACGTTGGCGTCGGCCAGCACCTGGACGAAATCGTCGTACAGGTCGCGGGTGCGGCTGTAGCGGTGCGGCTGGTAGACCATCACCAGCCGACGCTCCGGCCAGCCACCGCGCACGGCCTTGATCACCGCCGCGACTTCGGTCGGGTGATGGCCGTAGTCGTCCACCAGCATCACGTTGCCGCCGTCCACCGGCAGCTCGCCGTAGACCTGGAAGCGTCGACCCACGCCCTGGAACCCCGACAGGCCCTGGACGATGGCTTCATCGCTGACGCCTTCGTCGGTGGCGATGCAGATGGTCGCCAGCGAGTTGAGCACGTTGTGGTTGCCGGGCATGTTCACCGACACGTCCAACGGCTCGCGATCAGGACGCAGCACGGTGAAGAACGTCTGCATGCCCTGCTGGCGCACGTTGATGGCGCGCACGTCGGCGTCTTCGCCAAAGCCGTAGGTCACGGTCGGACGCTTGATCAGCGGCAGGATTTCGCGCACCACAGGATCGTCCAGGCACACCACCGCCAGACCGTAGAACGGCAGGTTGTGGAGGAATTCGACGAAGGTTTTCTTCAGTTTGTTGAAGTCACCGTCGTAGGTCGCCATGTGGTCGGCGTCGATGTTGGTGACCACGGCCACCAGCGGTTGCAGGTGCAGGAAACTTGCATCGCTCTCGTCGGCTTCGGCGATCAGGTAGCGGCTGGTGCCCAGTTGGGCGTTGGTGCCCGCGGCGTTCAGGCGCCCACCGATCACGAACGTCGGGTCCAGGCCACCGGCAGCGAACACCGAGGCGATCAGGCTGGTGGTGGTGGTCTTGCCGTGAGTACCGGCGACGGCGATGCCGTGGCGATAGCGCATCAGCTCGGCGAGCATCTCGGCGCGCGGCACCACGGGGATGCGACGCTCCAGGGCGGTGGCGACTTCCGGGTTGGAAGTGTTCACGGCGCTGGAGACCACCAGCACATCGGCGTTGGCGGCGTTCTCGGCACGATGGCCGATGAAAATCTGTGCACCGAAGGATTCCAGGCGCTCAGTGACCGGCGAAGCCTTCAGGTCGGAACCCGAGACCTGGTAACCCAGGTTCAGCAACACCTCGGCGATCCCGCACATGCCCACGCCGCCGATCCCGACGAAGTGGATGCGGCGGATGCGGCGCATTTCCGGCTGCGGCATGGCTTTACGATTCTCAACCATGGGCCACCTCCAGGCAGGTATCGACCACTTGGGCCGTGGCATCGGGTTTGGCCAGGCGGCGCGCGGCGCGGGCCATGTCTTCGAGTGTTTGCGGCTGCATCAAGACCTCTGTCAGGCGCGCGGCTAGATCCGCGGCGCCAGTCGTTCTTTGTGGCATCAGGAAGGCAGCGCCTTCGCGGGCCAAATAATCGGCGTTGCGGGTCTGGTGATCGTCGATGGCGTGGGGCAAAGGCACCAGCATCGAGGGCAGACCGGCGGCAGCCAGTTCACTGACGGTCAGCGCGCCTGCGCGGCAGACCACCAGGTCGGCCCAGCCATAGGCTTGGGCCATGTCTTTGATGAAAGGCTGCACTTGCGCCTCGACGCCAACGGCGCGATAGCGCTCGGCGGTCACTTCATCGTGGTTTTTGCCAGCCTGGTGAAACACTTCAGGGCGCAATTCGGCGGCGACCTGGGACAAGGCTTCGGGCAGCAGTTTGTTCAACGGTTCCGCTCCCAGACTTCCACCCAGGATCAGCAAACGCGCCTTGCGTCCGGCCAGGGCCGGGCGCGGTGTATCGAGGAACAGCTCCGTGCGCACCGGGTTACCGGTGGTGCGACGGCTGCCCGACAGGGTAAAGGTGTCGGGGAAGGCTTCACACACTCGAGCGGCCAACGGCACCAGTAACCGATTGGCGGTACCAGCGACCGCGTTCTGCTCATGAACGATCACCGGTACACCGGCCAGTTTTGCCGCGACGCCGCCAGGACCGGTCACATAACCGCCGAAGCCGACGACACACACCGGCCGCAGCCGACGGATGACCGCCCGCGCCTGCCAGATCGACTTGAGCAGCATCAGCGGTGCCTTGAGCAGCGACAGCTTGCCTTTGCCCCGCAGGCCACTGGCGTTGATCCGATGCAGCTCGAGGCCGGCGGCGGGTACCAGTTCATTCTCGATGCCCCGGGGCGTGCCGAGCCAGTGCACGGTGTAGCCGCGCGCCTGGAACTCCCGGGCACAGGCCAGCGCCGGGAATACATGCCCGCCGGTTCCGCCCGCCATGATCAGCACGTTAGCGCCCATGAGTCGGCTCCTCGGCGAAGTCGCTTTCATGGAATTCCATTTCTTCACTGCCCAGGTGGGTTCGACTTTCCCACTCGATGCGCAGCAACAAGCCGAGGCAGGCACAGCAGATCACCAGGGAGCTGCCGCCATAACTGAGGAACGGCAGCGTCAGGCCCTTGGTAGGCAGCAGACCGACGTTCACCCCGATGTTGATCAGGAACTGGCCGATCCAGAGGAACGACAGGCCGTACGCCACGTACGCGGCAAAGAACTGCTTGGCCTTCTCGGCCCACAAGCCGATGTACATGCCGCGCACACAAACGAAGACGAACAGCGCGACGGTGCACAGGGAACCCACTACCCCCAGCTCCTCGGCGAGAACCGAGAACACGAAGTCAGTGTGAGCTTCCGGCAGGTAGAACTGCTTTTGCACACTGTTGCCCAGGCCCACGCCCAGCCACTCGCCGCGACCGAAGGCGATCAACGCCTGGGTCAACTGGTAGCCGGAACCGAACTGGTCGGCCCACGGATCGGTAAAGGTGATCAGGCGCGCCATCCGGTACGGCTGGGCCTGCACCAGGACGGTCACTGCCGCGAACGCCAGCGCTACCATCAGGGTGAAGCGGAACAGCCCGACACCGCCGAGGAACAGCATTGCGGCCGCCGCGCCCATCATCACCACCGTCGCGCCGAAGTCCGGCTCCATCAGCAGCAGGCCGGCCATCGGCAGCAGCACGATGAACGGCTTGAAGAAGCCCATCCAGCTCTCGCGCACTTCTTTCTGACGACGCACCAGGTACCCGGCGAGGTAGATCACCACAAAGACCTTGGCGATTTCCGAAGGCTGCACGTTGAAGAAGCTGAAGCCAATCCAGCGCATGGAGCCGTTGACCTCGCGGCCGATACCCGGCACCAGCACCATCACCAGCAGGCCGAAGGCACCCAGCAACATCAGCCAGCCCAGGCGTTGCCAGGTGGCGATCGGCACCATCATGGTGACAATGCACGCGCCCAGGCCGATCACCAGGTAAATCAGGTGGCGGATCATGTGGTAGAGGGTGTTGCCCGATTGCACGGCGGCCACTTCCGACGAGGCGGAGGTGATCATCACCAGGCCCAGGCCGAGCAGCGCCAGGCAGCCGGCGAGCATCGGGAAGTCCAGGTCGATACCGCGACCGGTAATCAGCGGCGACGGGTACGGCTTGATGATGTTCATCAGGCTCATGCCAAGTCCTCCGCAGCCCGGGCGAACAGTTGCCCGCGCTCTTCGTAATTCTTGAACATGTCGAAACTGGCGCAGGCCGGCGACAACAGCACGGCATCGCCCGGTTGCGCGAGGGCACGGCATTGCTGCACGGCTTCGTCCAGCGAAGCGACGCGAACCTGCGGCACGGCATCGCCGAGGGCCTGGGCGATCAGTTCGCGATCGCGGCCCATCAGCACCACGGCACGACAGTTGGCCGCCACCGGATCGCGCAGGTCTTTAAAATCGGCACCCTTGCCGTCGCCACCGGCGATCAGCACGAGCTTGCCCTGGATGTCCGCGCCGAGGCCTTCGATGGCAGCCAGGGCGGCGCCAACATTGGTGGCCTTGGAATCGTTGTACCAGGCCACGCCATCCAGGTCGCGCACCCACTGGCAGCGGTGCTCGAGCCCGGCAAAGCTGCGCAGCGCCGAAAGCATGGCGTCGAACGGCAGCCCGACGGCATGCCCGAGGGCGAGCGCGGCCAAGGCATTGGCCTGGTTATGGGCGCCGCGAATCTTCAGTTCGCGCACCGGCATCAGGTTCTGGAATTCGAAGGCCAGATACTTCTCGCCGTTCTCTTCGCGCAAACCGAAGCCTTTGAAATCTGGAGCGCCGAGGCCGAAAGTCCAGCATGGCAGCCCTTCGCTCATCAGCGGACGGGTCAAGGCGTCCTGGCGGTTGAACACCACTTGCCGGGCACCACGGAAAATCCGGTGCTTGGCCAGGTGATAGGCCGGCAGGCCGCTGTAGCGGTCCATGTGGTCTTCGCTGATGTTCAGCACGGTGGCCACTTCAGCGCCTAGGTGATCGGTGGTCTCGAGCTGGAAGCTCGACAGTTCCATGACGTACAGCTCGACCTCGTCGCTGAGCAGATCCAGCGCCGGGGTGCCGAGGTTACCGCCTACGGCGACACGCTTGCCGGCGGCCGCGGCCATTTCACCGACCAGCGTGGTGACGGTGCTTTTCGCATTGGAACCGCTGATGGCGACAATCGGCGCCTTGGCGTTGCGCGCGAACAGCTCGATATCGCCGGACAATTTCACGCCACGGGCGGCGGCAGCCTGCAGGGCCGGGGTCGCCAGGGCCAGGCCGGGGCTCACGTAGAGTTCGTCGGCGCGGCACAGGAACTCGACGTCCAGCTCGCCACAACGCACATCCACCTGGGGATAGTCACGACGCAGCGTGGCCAGCTCAGGCGGATTTTCCCGCGTATCGGCGACGGCAAACGACACACCCCGGTTCGCCAGGAAGCGAACCAGGGACATGCCGCTCTTGCCGAGGCCGACAACGATGCGGAAGTGGTCAGAAGCGATCAGGGACACTCGTTCTACCTCAGCTTCAGGGTGGCAAGGCCGATCAGCACGAGAATCACGGTGATGATCCAGAAACGGACGATCACGCGCGGCTCGGGCCAGCCCTTGAGTTCAAAGTGGTGGTGTATCGGCGCCATGCGAAATACCCGGCGGCCGGTCAATTTAAAGGAAGCAACCTGAATGACGACTGACAGGGTCTCCATCACGAACACGCCGCCCATGATGAACAGGACGATTTCCTGGCGAACGATGACGGCGATGGTGCCCAGGGCCGCGCCCAGCGCCAGCGCACCGACGTCGCCCATGAAGACTTGCGCCGGGTAGGTGTTGAACCAGAGAAAGCCCAGGCCGGCACCGATCAGCGCGCCGCAGAATACGATCAGCTCGCCCGCCCCCGGCACATAAGGAATCAGCAGGTATTCAGCGAATTTCACGTTACCCGACAGGTAGCAGAAGATTCCCAGCGCACCACCGACCATCACCGTCGGCATGATCGCCAGGCCGTCGAGGCCGTCGGTGAGGTTGACCGCGTTGCTCGAACCGACGATCACCAGGTAGGTCAGCACGATGAAACCTGCGCCCAGCGGGATGCTGTAGTCCTTGAGCATCGGCAGGATCAGAGTGGTTTCCACCGGCGAGGCGGCGGTCATATAAAGGAAGATCGCCGCGCCGAGGCCGAACACCGACTGCCAGAAATATTTCCAGCGGCTTGGCAGCCCACGGGAGTTCTTCTCGATGACCTTGCGGTAGTCGTCGACCCAGCCAATGGCGCCGAAAAACAGCGTCACCAGCAGCACGACCCAGACGTAACGGTTCGCCAGGTCGGCCCAGAGCAAGGTGCTGATACCGATGGACGACAGGATCAGCGCGCCGCCCATGGTCGGGGTGCCGGATTTGGACAGATGCGACTGCGGGCCGTCGTTACGAACCGACTGGCCGATCTGCAGGCTCTGCAGGGTGCGGATCATCCACGGGCCCAGGAACAGCGACAACGACAACGCGGTCAGCACACCCAGGATCCCGCGCAGGGTCAGGTACTGGAAGACCGCGAAGCCTTTGTGGAACTGTTGCAGGTACTCCGCTAGCAGCAGCAGCATTAATGTTTCTCCATACGGGTGCCGCACAAAGCCGCAACGATGTTTTCCATCGCCGCACTGCGTGAGCCCTTGATCAATAGGGTGGTGTTCGGGTCTTGCTCGGCGCCCAGGGCCTGGATCAGCTCGGCCTGCGTGGTGAAATGCTGTGCGTGCTCGCCAAACGCCGCCACGGCGTGGGCCATCATCGGGCCGACGGCGTACAGCGCATCGACCTTGCCGCGCGCGTAGGCACCAACATCGTGATGGCCTTGCTGCGCCCACTCGCCCAATTCACCGATATCCCCGAGCACCAGCACGGTGCGACCGGAGAAACCGGCAAGGATATCCACAGCAGCGCACATGGACGTCGGGTTGGCGTTGTAGGTGTCGTCGATTACCCGCATGCCGTTGCTCGCCAACTGCGCGACGCTACGGCCCTTCACCGGCTGTACGGCGTTCAACCCGGCGACAATGCCCGGCAGCGAAATACCCAGCGCATGAGCGGCGGCCGCGGCGGCCAGGGCATTGGCAACGTTATGCGTGCCAAGCAGGTTCAACTGCACGCGCTCCGCGCCATCAGGGCTGTGCAGGTTGAAAGCCGGGCAACCACGGGCGTCGCGATCCAGGTCGCTGGCGTAGAAATTCGCCGCCAGGTTGCTCAGGGCGAAGGTCAGCACCTTGCGCTCCCCGGCCCGGGTCTTCCAGATTTCGAAAGCTTTATCGTCGAGATTGAGCACGGCGACGCCATCGTCAGCCAGCCCTTCGATGATCTCGCCCTTGGCCTCGACAATTTTCTCGGGGCCGCCGAACTCGCCGACATGGGCGGTCCCGGCGTTGTTGAGCACCGCCACGTGAGGCTTGGTCATGCCGACCGTGTAGGCAATCTCGCCGAGCCGCGAAGCGCCGAGCTCGATGACCGCGGCGCTGTGCTCCGGCGCCAGTTCCAACAGGGTCAAAGGCACGCCGAGGTCATTGTTCAGGTTGCCACGGGTCGCCAGGACCGGACCGCGCGTGCGCAGGATGCTCGCGAGCATTTCCTTGACCGTGGTCTTGCCGCTGGAGCCGGTGATGGCCGCGACCGGATTGGCAAACGCCGCGCGATTCAGCGCACCGAGCTGGCCCAGGGCCTGGCGAGTGTCACTGACCAGCAACTGCGGCAGCGTGCTGTTGCTTACTTCCCGCTCGACCAGTGCCGCGACCGCGCCTTTGGCTGCCACCTCGTTGAGGTAATCGTGACCGTCGAAACGTGGTCCGGCCAGGGCGACGAACAACTGCCCCGGCGCGATCGCGCGGCTGTCGATGCTGACGCCGTCGAACGAGGCGTCCGCGGCGATCAGGCGCGCATTCAAAGCGTTGGTCAGCTCGCTGAGCTTCAAGGCCTTAAGCATGGGCCACCTCCCATGCGGTCAGGGCGTGATCGGCTTCCACCAGATCGGAAAAGGCCTGGCGCACGCCGTTTATCTCCTGGTAGTCCTCGTGCCCCTTGCCGGCCAGGACGATGACATCGTCCGCCGAAGCGCTGGCGATCAATTGGGCAATGGCCTGGCCACGCCCGGCCACGAAGGTGACGTTGTCGACCTCCGAGAAACCGGCGCGGATGTCGTCGAAAATGCGCGCTGGATCTTCACTGCGCGGATTGTCATCGGTGACCAGCACGCCATCGGCCAGTCGTTCCACGACCTCGGCCATCAATGGGCGCTTGCCGCGATCACGATCGCCGCCGCAGCCGAACAGACAGAGCAACTTGCCCTTGGCGTGCGGGCGCAGGGCCGTGAGGACTTTTTCCAGTGCATCGGGGGTATGCGCATAGTCGACCACCACCAGCGGCTGGGTTCCGCCGCCCAGGCGCTGCATGCGGCCGGCCGGGCCTTCGAGTTTCGGCAGCACCTTGAGAATTTCGTCCAGGGCATAGTCCAGCCCGAGCAAGGCGCCAATGGCGGCCAACACGTTGCTCAGGTTGAAACGCCCCAGCAAGGTGCTGCGCAAGTGGTGTTCGCCCTGGGGCGTGACCAGCGTGGCGCGCACGCCTTCGTCATCGAACTGCGCCTGACGGATATAAAGGTAGGCGCTGGGGTCTTCCTGGCTGTAGGTGATCAACCGGGACTCGCGTTGCTCGGCGGCCAGCTGGCGGCCGAACTCGTCATCAATGTTGATGACCCGGCACTTCAGGTCGTTCCAGGCGAACAGCCTGGCCTTGGCCTCGCCGTAGGCTTGCATGGAGCCGTGGTAGTCCAGGTGATCCCGGGACAGGTTGGTCAGCACCGCGACGTCGAATGCCAGTGCAGTGACGCGACCCTGATCGAGGCCATGGGAAGAGACTTCCATCGCCACGGCCTTGGCGCCGGCCTTCTTCAGGTCGGCCAGGGTCGCCTGCACGGCAATCGGGTTCGGCGTGGTGTGCAGGCCGCTTTGCAGCGCGCCATGGAAACCGTTGCCCAGCGTTCCGACGATGCCGCAATGCTGGCCGAGCAGATCCAGCGCCTGCGCCACCAACTGGGTAACGCTGGTCTTGCCGTTCGTGCCGGTCACGCCGATCAGGTTCAGGTGACGGCTCGGTTCGCCATAAAAACGCCCGGCGATGTCCGACAGCTGCGCCGCCAGTCCCTTGACCGGAATCAGCGGAACATCGGTGATCGGCAGCACGGTTGCGCCGTTCACTTCATAAGCCACCGCCGCCGCGCCGCGCTTCAAGGCGTCGGCGATGTGGTCCCGACCATCAAAACGGCCACCCGGCACCGCCAGGAACAGGTCTCCGGCGCGCACGTCGCGGCTGTCGAGGGCCAGCTCGCGAATCAGCAGGTCATGCCCGGCGTGGGCAAAAATCTTGTTCAGGCTCAGGGACATCAGCCACGCCCTCCGTCGGCTTTCAGGGGGACGACCGGGGCGGTACTCGCCTGCTGGGTCGGCGGCAGGTTATCCGGGGTGATATTCATCAGGCGCAGGGTGCCGGACATCACTTTGCTGAACACCGGCGCCGATACCAGGCCGCCGAAATAACCGGCCTTGCTCGGTTCGTCGATGACCACCACGATGGCATAGCGCGGGTCGCTCATCGGCCCGAAGCCGGCGAACAGCGAACGATAGGAATTCTCGGCATAACCTTTGGTGCCCACGGAAGTCTTGCGCGCCGTACCGGACTTGCCGGCAACGTGATAGGCCGGAACCTGAGCGCGATAGACACCGCGCGGCGCCTCGATCACCTGTTGCAGCATGCCCTGCATGGTCTTGGCGACGTCCTCAGGGATTACCTGGGTGGTTTGCGGCGCCTTGTCGGTCTTGATCAGCGTCAGCGGGGCAATACGGCCATTGTTGGCCAGCGCGGAAAACGCGTGGACGAGCTGGATCGCCGTCACGGAAACACCGTAGCCGTAGGACAGAGTGGCTGTTTCCGCCTTGCGCCATTCACGATAGTTGGGCAGGTTGCCGACGCGCTCGCCTGGGAAGCCCAGGCCCGTGTCCTGGCCAAGGCCGATCTTCTGGGCCAGGCGATAAATCGCCTCGCCACCGATATCGAAGGCGATCTTGCTCATGCCGACGTTACTGGAGTTGATCAGGATGCCGGTCAGGTCGAGCACCGGTCCTTCGGTCTTGGATACGTCACGAATGGTGTACTTGCCGATCTGCAACGTGCCCGGATAGACCTCGACGGTGTCGCTCGGCTTCCAGCGCCCGGTTTCCAGGGCGGCGGCCATGGACACGGCCTTCATCGTCGAACCGGGTTCGAACACGTCGATCATCGCGCGGTTGCGCATCATTGCCGGCTGCAGGTTGCGACGGTTGTTCGGGTTGTAGGTCGGCTGGTTGACCATGGCGAGGATCTCGCCGGTCTTCACGTCCATGATCACCAGGCTGCCGGCCTTGGCACCGTTCTCGACGATGGCGTTGCGCAGCTCGCGGTTGGCCAGGTATTGCAGGCGCAGGTCAATGGACAACGCCAAGGGCTTGCCGGCCTTGGCGTTTTTGGTGACCTGGACATCCTTGATCAGCCTGCCGCGCCGATCCTTGATGACCTGGCGCTTGCCGGCGACACCGGCGAGCCATTCGTCGTAGGCCAGCTCGACCCCTTCCCGTCCCCGGTCATCGATGTCGGTAAACCCGACCATATGGGCGGTGACCTCACCGGCCGGATAAAAACGCCGAAACTCTTCGATGCCGTAGACGCCCGGCACTTTCAGGTCGAGCACGCTCTGGCCTTGCTCGGGCGTCAGCCCGCGCACCAGATAGATGAATTCCTTGTTGGCCTGGGCTTCGAGGCGTTCGGTCAGAGCCTTGGGGTCCTGGCCGAGGGCGGCAGCCAGCGCCGGCCACTTCTCCTTGGCCTGCTGCATTTCCTTGGCGTTCGCCCACAAGGTGGTCACCGGGGTACTGACAGCCAGCGGCTCGCCATTGCGGTCGGTGATCAGGCCACGGTGAGCCGGGATCGGGATATGACGCACGCTACGGGCGTCGCCCTGCTCCTTGAGGAAGTCACGGTCGACTACTTGCAAGTCGATGATGCGCCACGAGATGGCCGCGACCATGATCCCGAGCAAACCCAGGACCAGGCGGAACCGCCACGGGAACAGCGCCCCTTCGAGCTTCATCATGGCGCCACCATTTGCACTTCGGCCGCACCGGGGATGCGCATCTTCAGTTGTTCGGTCGCCAGGACTTCGATACGGCTGTGGGCGGTCCAGGTACTTTGCTCCAGGATCAACCGCCCCCACTCGGCCTGCGCCTTGTCGCGCACGCTGAGCTCGTTGTAAAGGGTGTTGAGCAACTGCCGGTTCCAATGCGCGCTGTAAGACACGGCAATGGCCGACACGAGCACGCCAATAAACAGCAGCAGCATGAAAAAGCTGCCGCCTGGCAGGGGCTTGGCGAAGAGCTTGCTCACCGCAACTTCTCCGCGACACGCATGACGGCACTACGGGCGCGAGGGTTGGCCTTGAGCTCGGCCTCGGAGGCGAACTGCGCTTTGCCATGAATCTTGATTTTCGGTACGAAGGCCTCGAAACGCACCGGCAGATTGCGCGGCAGGTTATCGGCTTCGCCTTTGGTGAGCTTGCGCATGAACAGCTTGACGATACGGTCTTCCAGGGAATGGAAGCTGATCACCACCAGGCGCCCACCGATTTCCAGCGCCTCGAGAGCGGCTTCGAGACCGGCCTCAAGATCGCCCAATTCGTTGTTGACGTGGATACGCAGCCCTTGGAAAGCCCGGGTCGCCGGGTTCTTGCCTTTTTCCCAGGCAGGGTTGGCAACCTTCAGCACTTCGGCCAGATCACCGGTACGCTCGAACGGCTTGATGTCGCGACGCTCGACCACCGCGCGCGCCATGCGCCCGGAAAAACGTTCCTCGCCGTATTCCTTGAACACGCGGGCGATTTCTTCTACGGACGCGGTATTGACGAACTCAGCCGCGCTGATGCCACGGGACGGATCCATGCGCATGTCCAGCGGACCGTCGTTGAGAAAACTGAAGCCGCGTTCCGGGTCGTCCAGCTGCGGCGAGGACACGCCCAGGTCAAGCAACACGCCACTGACCTTGCCTGCCAGGCCGCGCTGGGCGACTTCCGAACCGAGCTCCGCAAAGCTGCGCTGCACAACGACAAAGCGGCCGTCTTCGGCCGCTAGCGCTTGCCCGGTGGCAATCGCTTGAGGATCCTTGTCGAACCCCAGCAGCCGACCGTCCGGACCAAGCTGGCTGAGAATCAGCCGGCTATGCCCGCCACGCCCGAACGTGCCGTCCAGATAGCAGCCATCAGGACGTACGGCGAGAGCCTCGACGGCTTCGTCAAGCAGTACGGTGATGTGGTTAAAGCCGCTATCAGTAGTCACAGGATCAAATCACGCAGTTCATCAGGCATGGCGCCCGGTTGTTGAATAGCAGCAAGGTCGGCGGCAGAAACCGCATTCCAGGCATCTTCGTCCCATAGCTGGAACTTGTTCAGTTGGCCCACCAGCATCGCGCGCTTGTCCAGCCTGGCGTACTCGCGCAGACGCGGCGGCACCAGGAAACGACCGCTGCCGTCGAGTTCGAGGTCGACGGCATTACCGATCAGCAAGCGTTGCAGGCGACGGTTCTCTTCCCGCAGCGAAGGCAGTGCGCGCAGTTTGGTTTCGATGATTTCCCACTCATCGAGAGGGTAAACGCATAGACATGGATCAACGGCGTCGATCGTGACGATTAACTGCCCTGAACTTCGCGAAACGAGCTCGTCACGATACCGGCTCGGCATGGCGAGACGGCCTTTTGCATCGAGACTGATAGCGTTAGCTCCGCGAAACACGTCAGCGTTTCTCCACTTTTTGGCGTTTTACCTTCAAAAAAACCCACTTCATGCCACTTTCCGCCACTTGCGCACACTATAGGAATGCGCCCACCGCACCGTCAAGGCACGGAACGAAGGAAAAGCCTTATAGATCGGAGATTTAGGAGCGTTTCAGGAGGGGTAACAAGAAACTGACGTAGGAAAATTCGCTTTAACTCGAAGGCACACAGGGGGCTGCACGCAGAAGTTAAAGTGATTTATTAAGAGTAAGATTTTTTTGATCTTAGGAACTGCTTCTGCCATTGATTCCGGCAGGGTGGGAAAAGGTGGAGAGTCGATCTGTAAGCCGGGTTCTGTCTTGAACAGTCATTCGTCTACGATGGCCATCACTGGACACCTTTAGCAACCTACCCGGTCCCAGCGCGGGCCACGCCTTGGGACCCTATTTGGTCTTGCTCCAAGTGGGGTTTACCTAGCCACGAACTGTTGCCAGTCGTGCGGTGCGCTCTTACCGCACCTTTTCACCCTTACCGGCGCCGAAGCGCTTAGGCGGTTATTTTCTGTGGCACTTTCCGTAGGCTCGCGCCTCCCAGGCATTACCTGGCACTTCGCCCTATGGAGCCCGGACTTTCCTCCCCCCCCTAATTTTCATAGAGGGCAGCGACTGTCCGATCGACTCTCCGCCGCGAAGGTTAACGGTAGCGCGCCCGAAGAACAAGCGCTAAAAGCCCTTGGCCAGCTTGGCGCGCCGGTTTCATTGGGCCTTCTGTTTATCCAGCGCAGCCTGATACAGCACATTCTTGCGCTCGCCGGTGATCTGCGCGGCGAGGGCCGCCGCTCGCTTGAGGGGCATTTCCTCCAGCAACAGATCAAGGATGCGCATTGCTTCGCCGCTGACCGCGTCTTCGTCCTGGGGCGGTGTCCAGCCCGCGACCAGCACCACACACTCGCCACGCTGCTGATTGCTGTCACTCTCGACAAACGCACGCAACTGCGCCAGAGGCAGCCCCTTCAAGGTCTCGAAGGTTTTCGTCAGTTCCCGAGCCAGCAATGCCTGGCGCTCGGGACCGAACACCAGCTCCATGTCCTGGAGACATTCGAGGATACGGTGCGGCGCCTCATAAAAGATCAGCGTTCGAGGTTCCTCCTTTATAGCTTCCAGGCGCCCTCGCCGCCCCACCGCCTTGGCCGGCAGGAAACCTTCGAAGATAAACCGGTCCGATGGCAAGCCGGCCGCCGACAACGCCGCGATCAATGCGCAGGCACCTGGCACCGGCACTACATTGATACCGGCAGCGCGGGCCTGGCGCACCAGGTGGTAACCCGGATCGGAAATCAGCGGCGTGCCGGCATCGGAAATCAGCGCCACATTGTCGCCGGCCAGCAGACGGGTAATGAAACGACTGCCTTCGTCCCGTTCGTTATGTTCATGGCAAGCTGCCAATGGCGTGGAAATACCGAAGTGCTGCAGCAGACGCTGGGAGTGACGCGTGTCTTCGGCGGCGATAAGGGCGACCTCGCCAAGGATCTTCAGCGCGCGGGCGCTGATATCGTCCAGGTTGCCGATGGGCGTCGCCACCACGTAAAGCGAGCCGGCAGCGGAATTCAAAGCACCTGGAGCAGTCAAAGCGCACACCTCATGATCATGAAAGTGGGCATTGTAGCGTGTGCCGCCATTCTCAGCCGCTCACATTAACCCTTGCTCCCTCGCCACAGGTCAGACACTCGAGTGAGCAGCAGCTTTGTGCTGCAATGCACGCTTTGAAATACCTAAATTGATCGATTCACACCACTAACATCGCGCCCCGGCCAGTGCTTGGGTACAATTCGACGCTAATTTGATCTCGTATCAGGAACACTTACATGATCGCTTGCCTGCGGCTGCTCTCCGCCCTCTGCCTCGCTGCCCTCCTGGCGGCTTGCGTCAGCTCGCCCTCGTCCAGCCTTGGCGAACTTCCACGGACCCCGGACGCCAGTATCGAGCAATTGCTCGAACAGGCCGCCCAGAGTAAAACCCCGGAACAGGCCGCCCTGCTGCGCTTGAGCGCCGCCGACCTGGCCTACCGCCAGGGCAATGCCGGCCAGTCCGCACAGATCCTGCAACAAGTGCCGATGGAGCAGCTCAAGCCCGGCCAGCAGATTTTCGCCAACACGCTGTCGGCCGAACTGGCGATGACGCGCAACCAGCCCAAGGCCGCGCTGACTTCGCTGAGCCATCCGAGCCTGCAGCACCTGAGCGAAATGCCCGTGGAGCAGCAAGTCCGCACCGGTACCGTCCGCGCTCGCGCCCTGGAGGCCGATGGCCAGACCCTGGCCGCTGCCCGCGAACGGATCTTCATTGCTCCGCTGCTTGAAGACGAAGCAAAGGCAAAAAATCACGAAGCCATCTGGACACTGATCGCCTCGCTGCCCACTGATCAACTGCAACCGACCACTACCGACGATCTTGGTGGCTGGCTGAGCCTGGCCAAAGCCGTGAAAACCGCCGGCACCCTGGAGCAGCAGCAAGCCGCCATCGACAGCTGGCGCGAACAGAACCCGAAACACCCGGCCGCACTCCAGTTGCCGACGCCACTGGTCAAGCTCAAGGAGCTGGCAAGCCAGCCACTGGGCAAGATCGCCGTGTTGCTACCGCAGAATGGCCCGCTGGCCGCGGTCGCAAAAGCACTGCGCGAAGGCTTCATGGCCGCGCATTACCAAGCCCAACAGGCCGGGCAGAAGCCGCCGAGCATCCAGTTCTATGACAGCGCCAGCCTGACCTCGATGGACGACTTCTATCGCAAGGCCCAGGCCGACGGCGTACAGCTGGTGGTCGGCCCGCTGGAAAAACCATTGGTCAAACAGATCAGCACACGCCCGCAATTGCCGATCACCACCCTGGCGTTGAACTACAGCGAAGGCGAACAAGGCCCGCCGCAACTGTTCCAGTTCGGCCTGGCGCCTGAAGACGAAGCCCGCGAAGTCTCCCGGCGCGCCCGCGCCGACGGCCTGCATCGCGCAGCCGTGATGGTGCCGAAAGGCGAATGGGGCGATCGCGTATTGAAAGCCTTCAGTCAGGATTGGCAGACCAATGGCGGGACCATCATGGCAATCGAGCGTGTCGACCAGCCGGTGCAACTGGCCCAGCAGATCGCCGACATGTTCCAGCTGCGCCAGAGCGAAGGTCGCGCCAAGAGCCTGCAAAGCACGGTAGGCACCGCGGTCGCGGCGCAGCCATCGCGTCGCCAGGATATCGAGTTCATTTTCCTCGCGTCGACCCCGCAGCAGGCCCAGCAGATCAAGCCGACCCTGAACTTCCAGTACGCCGGCGACGTGCCGGTCTACGCGACCTCCTCGGTGTTCAGCGTCAGCGGCGACCAGAACCAGTACAACGACATGAACGGCGTTCGCTTCTGCGAAACCCCATGGCTGCTAGACGCGAACGATCCGCTGCGCCAGCAGGTCACCGCGCAGTGGCCCCAGGCGGCCGGCAGCCTGGGCCGGCTGTACGCGATGGGCGCTGACGCCTATCGCCTGGCTCCGCGCCTCGGCCAGCTCAAGGCCCTGCCGGACAGCCGCATCGAAGGCCTGTCGGGCAGCCTGGCTGTCTCCCCGACCCAGCGCGTGCAACGTCAACTCCCTTGGGCGCAGTTCGTCAACGGCCAGGTCCAGCGCCTGCCGGACACTCCGCGCTGATGCCCGACCGATCGCGCCAGCAAAGCGGCAGGGATGCCGAGGGCCTCGCCCTCGCGCATCTTGAGCAACACGGCCTGCGACTGCTGGCGCAAAACTGGCTGTGCAAACGCGGCGAGCTGGATCTGGTCATGCTTGACGGCGATACAGTAGTATTCGTCGAAGTCCGCTACAGAAAAAATACCCAATGGGGTGGCGCGCTCGACAGCATTGACCAGCGCAAGCGCCAGAAGCTGGTTTTCGCGGCGCAGTATTTCCTGCAACGCGAGTCTCGCTGGGCCGATCATCCTTGTCGCTTCGACGTGGTTGCCATCGATAGCAACGTCGACCAACTGAATTGGCTGCAAAACGCCTTCGACAGTTGAGCGCAGCCGAGCCGGACACCTTCACTCAACTTTTTTGCTCTTTGCTTTGCGCGCCGCACATTTGTGCCGATAAGTCGCGCTACTTAAGGTCACACAGATGGACATGCAATCGCGAATCCGCCAGCTTTTTCAGGCCAGTATCGACACCAAGCAACAGGCGATGGACGTACTTGCACCGCACATCGAGCAAGCCAGCCAAGTGATGGTCAATGCCTTGCTCAACGAGGGCAAGATGCTTTCGTGCGGCAATGGCGGTTCGGCCGGCGACGCCCAGCACTTTTCTTCGGAACTGCTCAACCGCTTCGAGCGCGAACGTCCGAGCCTGCCGGCCATCGCACTAACGACCGATAGCTCGACGATTACTTCAATCGCCAACGACTACAGCTACAACGAAGTGTTCTCCAAACAGATCCGCGCCCTCGGCCAGCCTGGCGATGTGCTCCTGGCGATCTCCACCAGTGGCAACTCGGCGAATATTATTCAAGCGATCCAGGCCGCACATGATCGCGAAATGATTGTCGTAGCATTGACCGGTCGCGACGGCGGCGGCATGGCTTCACTGCTGTTGCCTGAAGACGTCGAGATCCGCGTACCGGCCAATGTCACCGCACGTATTCAGGAAGTCCACCTGCTGGCGATCCACTGCCTTTGCGACTTGATCGACAGCCAACTGTTCGGGAGTGAAGAATGACCCCTAATCGCCTAGGCCTTTTGGCCCTGACCCTGTGCCTCGGCATCAGCGGCTGCACATCGGTGGTTAACGCCAGCCGGGAAAAGCCGATTGAAGACGACCGCGGCACCCGCACCTTCGGCAGCAAGATCGACGACTCGTTGATCGAAACCAAAGTGGGCGTGAACATTGCCAAGGCCGACCCGGACCTGGACAACAATTCGCACATCGTCGTCACCAGCTTCAACGGCGTTGTGCTGCTGGCCGGCCAGACACCCCGCGCCGACCTCAAGGCCAAGGCCGAACAGGAAGCCAGCGCGGTGCAGCGGGTCAAGACCGTGCACAACGAGCTGCAGGTCCTCCAGCCCTCCTCACTGCTGGCCCGCCAGAACGACGCCTGGCTGACCACCAAGATCAAGACGCAGATGCTCACCGACGCCAGCATTCCTGGTTCGCGCATTAAGGTTGTGACAGAGAACGGGATTGTCTATCTGCTGGGGTTGCTGACCAAACAGGAGGCCGCTCAGGCGACCAATCTGGTTCAGGGTGTGTCTGGGGTGCAGAAGATTGTGAAGTTGTTTGAGTACATCGACTGATATCCAGCGCTCATTCGCTCAAGAAAAACGGCGTCTGCTCCGCGATGGAGAGGCGCCGTTTTTTTTACGGGATATTCCTTAAAGCCGACCTGGTTTCGGTGGGTTTTGCATTTTCTCTGTGGGAGCGAGCCCGCTCGCGAAGGCAGAGTATCAGCCGATCAAAATGTCGGATGTGGTGGCCTCTTCGCGAGCAGGCTCGCTCCCACGGGATATCTGTGATGCACATGGGTACCGATTGGTGGGGCACTCAAAAAGATGCCCGCATCTCACGACACGGGCATTTTCTCAACCAAGTAACCGGCCTTTCACACAGACCCGAATCACTTCACCACTTTCAAACTAGGCCGCCCACTAGGCCGCGGCGGCTCATCGTCGGGCGGCAGGTCCTCATCCGCCTCGAACTCTTCCTCACCGTCCAACGGCACTTCCAGCTCGAATACCATTCCCTGGCCATTTTCCCGGGCATAGATCCCCAGGATGGAGGCAATCGGCACGTACAGCGTATGCGGCACCCCACCGAAGCGCCCCTCGAAACTGACCGCATCGTTGTCCATGTGCAAATGACGCACAGCGGCCGGCGATACGTTCAAGACAATTTGCCCGTCATTGGCAAAACCCTGCGGCACCTGTACCGACGGATACTCGGCATTGACCAGCATGTGCGGGGTGCAATCGTTGTCCACAATCCACTCGTAGAGCGCGCGGACCAGATAAGGTCGACTGGAGTTCATAGCGGCTCCCTAAGCCTTAGCGCATGTCACGTTCGACACCAGACAGACTCGCCTGGAAAGCCTCACGCGCAAATTGGCGCTCCATATAATCAAGCAACGGCTTGGCGGGCCGTGGCAGTTCGATACCCAGGATCGGCAAACGCCAGAGTATGGGCAATAGGCAGCAATCCACCAGACTTTGTTCCTCACTGAGGAAAAACGGCTTGTCGACAAACAGCGGCGACACGCCGGTCAGGCTTTCGCGCAATTCCTTGCGCGCCACGACACGCGCCGGCTCCTTGGTCCTGGAATCCAGGATCAGGTCCACCAGCCCGCACCAGTCACGCTGGATGCGATGGATCAGCAAACGACTGTTGGCACGCGCGACCGGGTACACCGGCAGCAAAGGCGGATGCGGATAACGCTCATCCAGGTATTCCATCACCACGGTCGACTCCCACAGTGCCAGGTCACGATCGACCAGCGTGGGCAGGCTGCCGTAAGGGTTCACCTCGATCAGCTTCGGCGGCTGACGGCCCGCTTCGACGTAAATGATCTCGGCGCTGACACCCTTCTCGGCCAGTACGATACGTACCCGGTGGGAATAGTGGTCGGCGGGGTCGGAGTAACAGGCCAACCGATTGGTCACGCCCATGGCGATCCTCCTCGCTTGTTGAAATTATCGAAAAACGGAAAAACGAGCGCGCCCAGAGGGCGTCTCCCGTAACCACCTGGCCGACCAGGCTCGTTACACCTTCAGAGACGCCCTTGGGCGCGCACGATTAACAGCAACGGCTTACAGCTTTATCAATGCACGTCTTTCCAGTATTCACGCTTGAGCAGATAAGCGAATACGAAGAAGAACGCCAGGTACAGCAATACATACGTACCGATGCGCTGATGTTCCAGCTTCACCGGGTTGGCCGAGTAGGCCAGGAAGGTCACCAGGTTCTTGACCTTCTCGTCGAACTGCTCCGGGGTCAGGCTGCCGGAGTTCGGCACGATGGTCAGCTGGTCGCAGGCCTCATGGGTCAAAGCGGTGCCGGTCAGCGGATCATATTGCTTCTTGCCGTCCTCGACGATCTGAACCTGCTTGCAGCCTATCACCTGACGCCCCTGCAGGCCGACCAGAACGTTCGGCATGCCGACGTTCGGGAAGACCTTGTTGTTCACACCCCAGGGGCGCGCAGGGTCTTCATAGAACGAACGCAGATAGCCATAGAGCCAGTCGGTACCACGCACGCGCGCCACCAGGGTCAGGTCGGGCGGCGCCGCGCCGAACCAGGTCTTGGCATCCGCCGGCTGCATGCCGATGTTCATGTGGTCGCCCAGCTTGGCGCCGGTGAACACCAGTTTTTCAAGCATCAACTCATGGGGAATACCCAGATCATCGGCCACGCGCTCGTAGCGTTGGAACTTGGCGCTGTGGCAGCCCATGCAATAGTTGGCGAAAGTACGGGCGCCGTCCTGCATGGCCGCTTTGTCGGAAACGTCGATGTCGACTTTTTCCAGCTCCGGACCACTCGATGTGGACGCAAAGGACAGGACAGGCAACGCAGCAAGGATCAGTACAGAAAATAGCTTTTTCATCAGCCAGTCACCCTTTCCGGAACCGGTTTGGTCTTCTCGAGCCTGGTGTAGAACGGCATCAGAATGAAGTAGGCGAAGTACAGGAAGGTGCAGACCTGCGATAGCAGCGTCCGGCCCGGTGTCGGTGCCAGCACACCCAGCACGCCGAGGATCACGAACGAGATGCAGAACACCCAGAGCCAGATCTTGCTCAGCCAGCCCTTGTAGCGCATCGACTTGACGGGGCTGCGGTCCAGCCAGGGCAGGACGAACAGCACGGCAATCGCGGCACCCATGGCAATTACGCCCAGCAGCTTGTCGGGAACCGCCCGCAGGATCGCGTAGAACGGGGTGAAGTACCAGACAGGGGCAATGTGCTCAGGGGTCTTGAAGGCGTTGGCCTGTTCGAAGTTCGGCTTCTCGAGGAAGTAGCCGCCCATTTCCGGGAAGAAGAACACGATCGAACAGAAGATGAACAGGAAGACCACCACGCCGACGATGTCTTTCACGGTGTAGTACGGGTGGAAGGCGATGCCATCCAGCGGCACGCCGTTCTCGTCCTTGTGTTTCTTGATGTCCACGCCATCGGGGTTGTTCGAGCCGACTTCGTGCAACGCCAGGATGTGCAGCACCACCAGGCCGAGGATCACGATCGGCAAGGCCACGACGTGCAAGGCGAAGAAGCGGTTCAGGGTAATGCCCGAGATCAGGTAGTCACCACGGATCCACTGGGTCAGGTCATCGCCGATGACCGGGATCGCACCGAACAGCGAGATGATCACCTGGGCGCCCCAGTAGGACATCTGGCCCCACGGCAGCAGATAACCCATGAAGGCTTCGGCCATCAGCGCGAGGTAGATCAGCATGCCGAACACCCACACCAGCTCACGCGGCTTCTGGTACGAACCGTAGAGCAGGCCACGGAACATGTGCAGATAGACCACGATGAAAAACGCCGAGGCGCCGGTGGAGTGCAGCAGACGCAGAATCGAGCCGTACTCGACATCACGCATGATGTACTCGACGGAGGCAAACGCTTCCTCCGCCGACGGGGTGTAGCTCATGGTCAGCCAGACACCGGTAACGATCTGGTTGACCAGGACGAGCAATGCCAGGGAGCCAAAAAAGTAGAAGAAGTTGAAATTCTTCGGCGCGTAATACTTGCTGAGATGGTCTTCCCACATCTTGGTCGCGGGAAAGCGCGCATCAAACCAGTCCATTAATTTGCTCATCACGCTTTCTCCGTATCGACGCCAACGACAATGATGTCGTCCGACTCATAGGAATGCGGGGGAACTGGCAGGTTCAGAGGTGCAGGCTGCGATTTGTAGACGCGACCGGCCAGGTCATAGTGGGAGCCGTGGCATGGGCAGAAATAACCACCGACCCAGTCTTTGCCCAGGTCGGCAGGCGCCACTTCGGGACGGAACGTTGGCGAGCAACCCAGGTGAGTGCAAATCCCGATCAGCAGCAGCACTTCCGGCTTGATCGAACGGGTTTCAGGGTTGACGTACTCCGGTTGGACCGAGTTCTTGGAAGAGGGATCGGACAGCTGGCCCTCGATCTTTTTCAGATTCCCCAGGATCTCCTCTGTACGGCGGACGATGAATACCGGCTGGCCGCGCCACTCAGCAATCATCTGCTGGCCTGGCTCGATCTTGCTGACATTCACTTTCACCGGTGCGCCTGCGGCTTTCGCCTTGGCACTGGGAAACCATGACCCCACGAACGGGACCGCAGCCCCCACCGCTCCTGCAGCACCCACCACGGATGTGGCTGCTACCAGGAAGCGACGCCGGCCTGCATTCACGCCGTCATTGCTCATTCAGTCCTCTCCCATCAGCTTTGTGGCCTGTTAAATCAGGCGTCTACTAAGTAAAAATCTGAACTTATAAAAATTTTGCCGAATGGTAATGAAAACCCCCAATTCTGACAAGGTAATTACCCAGCGGCCAAACCGCCAGGCCTTGTAGTATAGGGGCTCTACGAATGTGGCAAGTTGTCACAGAGCAATTATTTCGAGCATAAAAAAAACGCCCAGCTCCGTGAGGAACTGGGCGCCTTTTGAACGCGGAAGCGAAATTAACGCTTCGAGTACTGCGGACGCTTACGCGCTTTACGCAGACCGACTTTCTTACGTTCTACTTCGCGAGCATCGCGAGTTACGAAGCCAGCTTTACGCAGGGCGCTGCGCAGAGTTTCGTCGTAATCCATCAGGGCGCGAGTGATGCCGTGGCGGATTGCGCCAGCCTGGCCACTTACACCACCACCGATAACGGTGACGTAGATGTCGAACTTCTCGACGGTCTCGGTCAGTTCCAGCGGCTGACGAACTACCATGCGGGCAGTTTCGCGGCCGAAGAAGTTATCCAGGGAGCGGTTGTTGATGGAGATGTTGCCAGTACCCGGACGCAGGAAAACGCGTGCGGTTGCAGTCTTGCGACGGCCAGTGCCGTAATTTTGAGTCGCCGACATAATGAACTATTCCGTTAAAACTTCAGTTCTTGGGGCTGCTGAGCAGTATGAGGGTGAGCAGCGCCCGCATAAACCTTCAGCTTACGATACATGTCGCGACCCAGTGGGTTTTTAGGCAGCATGCCTTTAACCGCGGTCTCGATCACGCGCTCAGGGGCTTTGGCGATCAGCTTTTCGAAGTTGATCGACTTGATGCCGCCAGGAAAACCGGAGTGGGAGTAGTACATTTTGTCAGTGGTTTTAGCGCCAGTAACACGTACTTGCTCGGCATTGATCACGACGATGTAGTCGCCGGTGTCAACGTGAGGGGTGTACTCAGGCTTGTGCTTGCCACGCAGACGGCTCGCGATTTCGGTGGCCAGACGACCCAGGGTCTGACCAGCAGCGTCGACGACAAACCAGTCGCGCTTTACTGTTTCCGGTTTAGCAGTAAAAGTTTTCATTCTTTATAGCCTCAGGGGCCGCCCTGTAAATTAGACGGCGGATCTTACTGAATAGTGCGTACTTTGACAAGTCAAAGGCAGCCGGATACAGACGCTTTCGGGGGCTCGGGTCGGCGCGTCCGTTCAACGGCAAGATTCTTCGGCGGCGGCGCATCACTTCCACTGCAGAAAGAGGTGCGCAATTATGCAGATTGCGAAAAATATTTCAACCTGCTTTTATGATTGTTTTGCCCAAGGAGTCCCTGATGGACTATCGCAAGCTAGGCCGTACCGATCTGAATGTCAGCGCCCTGTGCCTCGGAACCATGACCTGGGGCGAGCAGAACAGCGAAGCAGAGGCGTTCGCCCAGATTGAACGCGCCAAGGGTGCCGGGATCAATTTCCTCGACACCGCCGAGATGTACCCCGTGCCGCCGAAGGCCGAGACCTACGCCACCACCGAGCGTTATATCGGTAATTATTTCAAGAGCCGTGGCGACCGCGCCGACTGGATCCTGGCCAGCAAGATCGCCGGCCCGGGCAATACCATCGACTATATCCGCGACAAGAATCTCAAGCACAACCGCCGCCACATCGTCGAAGCGCTGGACGCCAGCCTCAAGCGCCTGCAGACCGACTGGATCGACCTGTACCAACTGCACTGGCCGGAGCGCAGCACCAATTTCTTTGGCCAATTGGGCTACACGCACAAGGCCGACGAAGATTTCACCCCTCTGGAGGAAACCCTCGAAGCCATGGACGAGCAGGTCCGCGCCGGCAAGATCCGCCATATAGGCCTGTCCAACGAGACGCCGTGGGGCACCATGAAATTCCTCGCCCTGGCCGAAGCCCGCGGTTGGCCTCGCGCGGTGTCGATCCAGAACCCGTACAACCTGCTCAACCGCAGCTTCGAAATCGGCCTGGCGGAAATCGCCATTCGCGAGCAATGCGGCCTGCTGGCCTATTCGCCCCTGGCGTTCGGTTTCCTGTCGGGCAAATACGAAAACGGCGCACGGCCCGCCAAGGGCCGCCTGACGCTGTACAGCCGCTTCATGCGTTACTTCAACCCGCAATCGGAAGCCGCCTGCAGCCGCTATGTGGCACTGGCCCGCGAACACGGCCTGGACCCGGCGCAAATGGCCCTGGCATTTGTTACCCAGCAGCCGTTCGTGACCAGCAACATCATCGGCGCCACCACGCTGGAGCAACTGGACAGCAACATCGCCAGCTTCGACCTGAAGCTGTCGGATGAAGTGCTGGCGGGAATCGAGGCGATTCACAAGGACCAGCCGAATCCGGCGCCTTGATTGATTCATAGGCCCCTTCGCGAGCAGGCTCGCTCCCACACTGGCTTTTTGTCTGACCGCTACATTGCGATCGACACAAAACCCATGTGGGAGCGAGCCTGCTCGCGAAAGCGATCTGACATCCAACGCAATAATCAAAGCGACCGCGCAATAATCTCCTTCATGATTTCGTTGGTCCCCGCATAGATCCGCTGCACCCGCGCATCAGCCCACGCCCGGGCGACCGGATATTCCCACATGAAACCGTAGCCGCCATGCAGCTGCACGCATTCGTCGAGCACCTTGCATTGCAGGTCGGTGCCCCAGTACTTGGCCATCGCCGCCGTCGGTACATCGAGCTTGCCCTGCAGATGAAGCTCCAGGCAGCGGTCGACAAAGACCCGGCCGATCTGGATCTCGGTGGCCATTTCCGCCAGTTTGAAGCGGGTGTTCTGGAAATCCGCGATGGATTTGCCGAACGCCTTGCGGTCCCGGGTGTAATCCAGCGTCCATTGCAGCGCCGCCTCGGCCGAGGCCAGGCCACCGATGGCGACGGTCAGGCGCTCCTGAGGCAGTTCCTGCATCAGGTAGGCGAAGCCCATTCCGGCCTGGCCCAGCAGATTTTCCTTCGGCACGCGGACATCCTGGAAGAACAGCTCAGACGTGTCTTGGGCCTTCATTCCGACTTTTTCCAGGCGCTTGCCTTTTTCAAAGCCCGGCGTGCCCGCCTCCACCAGGAACAGGCTGGTGCCTTTGGCCCCCGCCTTCGGGTCGGTCTTGGCGACGACAATAACCAGCTCGGCCAGGAAGCCATTGGTAATGAACGTCTTGGAGCCGTTGATCACGTATTCATCACCGTCGAGTACTGCCGTAGTCTTCACGCCTTGCAGGTCGGAACCGGCGCCCGGCTCGGTCATGGCGATGGCCGTGACCATTTCGCCGGACACCAGTTTCGGCAGGTATTTATGCTTCAACGCTTCGCTGCCGTAATGCAGGATGTAAGGCGCGACGATATCGGAGTGCAACGAGAAACCGATCCCGGTCAGCCCCAGGCGGCCGATTTCCTCGATCACCACCGTGCTGTAGAGAAAATCCGCTTCCAGCCCGCCGTAGGCCTCCGGCAGATGCGAGCACAACATCCCCGCCTCCCCGGCCTTGTTCCAGAGCTGGCGATCGATGTGCCCCTGTTTCTCCCACTGGCTGTGGTACGGCACGGCTTCTTTTTCAAGGAAGGTTCGTACGGTGTCGCGAAACAACTCGTGTTCGGGACTGAACAGGGTTCTGGGGATCATGGCGCACCTTTGGTTATTGTTGGACGTGGTTATCCGACAGAGCCTAAGCCTGCGGCGTACGACAGGACACTGGACACATCCGACAAAAAATAAGACGATCCAGCCGTCTGGTGACCACTTTCCCCTATAAAAATAAAGATGAGTTATGTCCATGCACGCCTCCACGCCCTTGCGGCGCGTCAGCATCCTGGCAGTCGACCGGGTTTTCGCTTCCACCCTCATGCAAGCCAAGGATTTTTTCCACCTGGCCAGCCTGCGCTACGGCAAACAGCTTGGCCACGGCCTGACCCCAGCGTTCGAAACCCGGCTGGTCAGCCCTGACGGCAAGCCAGTCAACAGCTTCAGCGATGTGCTCATGCCGGTGGACGGTGGCCTCGAAAATACCGATGTGATCATCCTGCCGGCATTCTGGGATGACTTTGCCACGCTCTGCCAACGTTATCCCCAGGTCCTGCCCTGGCTGCGCGAACAACACGCTCGCGGCGCGGTGCTCTGCGGCGAAGCCACCGGAGTATTCTGGCTGGCCGAGGCCGGGCTGCTCGATGGCAAGGAAGCCACCACCTACTGGCGCTTCTTCAATGCCTTCAAGGAGCGTTTCCCTCAGGTGCACCTGAACCAGGACAAGCACCTGACCGACGCCGACAATCTGTTCTGCGCCGGTGGCACCACCTCGGCCTGCGACCTTTACATCTACTTGATCGAACGCTTCTGCGGCGCCAACGTCGCCCAAGCCGTGGCGCGGGACATTCTGTATGAAGTGCAACGCAACTATTCGCCGGGACGCATCGGCTTTGGCGGGCAGAAACTGCATCAGGACGTGATCATCCTGCAGATCCAGCAATGGCTGGAGGAGCATTTCGCCGACAAGTTCCGCTTCGAGGACGTCGCCCGGGAGCACGGCATGAGCATCCGCAATTTCATGCGCCGCTTCCAGACCGCCACCGGCGACAAGCCCTTGCACTACCTGCAACGCCTGCGGATAGAAACCGCCAAGGGCCTGCTGTCCGGCAGCCGCAAGAGCATCAAGACGATCAGCTATGAAGTCGGCTACGACGACGCGAGCTTTTTCGCACGACTGTTCCGGCAGCACACCGACCTGTCACCGAACCAGTACCGGCAGCAATTCCAGCAGGCGGCGTGAGCCAAGTACATGGCAAAAATCCAGTGTGGGAGCGAGCTTGCTCGCGATGGCGGTGGTTCAGCAGCATGGATATTGGCTGGCAGGACGCTATCGCGAGCAAGCTCGCTCCCACAGGGTCCGGTGGGGAATCAGCAAATAAAAAGGCCTGCAATCGCAGGCCTTCTTTTGTGCTCCGAACGCCCTACGGCTTATGCGCCCGCGACAGGAATTCGTGGGATTGCATCTCCAGCAGGCGACTGAGGGTCCGCTGGAATTCGAAGTTCAGGCGACCGCCGGTATAGAGGTCCTTGAGCTCGACTTCAGCCGAGATGATCAGCTTCACGTTGCGGTCGTAGAATTCGTCGACCATGTTGATGAAACGGCGGGCGATGTCATCGGTGGTGACGCTCATCTGCTCGACGCCGCTGAGCAGCACGGCGTGGAAGATCTTGCCCAGCTCGATGTAGTCGTTCTGGCTGCGGGGGCCATCGCACAGTTCACGGAAGTCGAACCAGGCCACGTCGTCGCAGGTGCGGATCGCACGGATTTCCCGGTTTTCGATGATCAGCACATCGTTTTCCACTGCCTGGGTGCATTCCGGCGTCAAGGCGCGGAAGCTCTTGCGCAGGCTTTCTTCAGCGGCGGCATCCAGCGGGAAATGGAACAGCTCCGCTTGTTCGAGGTGACGCAGGCGATAGTCCACGCCGCTGTCGACGTTGACGATTTCGGTGTGCTCCTTGATCAGCTTGATCGCCGGCAGGAAGCGCGCCCGTTGCAGACCGTCCTTGTACAGGCCGTCGGGGACGATGTTCGAGGTGGCGACCAGGGTCACGCCGTTCTTGAACAGTTCTTCCATCAGCGTGCCAAGGATCATGGCGTCGGTGATGTCTGAAACGAAAAACTCATCGAAGCAGATCACCCGCGTCTCGGCGGCGAAGCGCTTGGCGATGAGGGTCAGCGGGTTCTTTTCGCCACCCAGGGTCTTCATTTCCTCGTGCACACGCTTCATGAAGCGGTGAAAGTGCGTCCGGGTCTTTTCCTTGAAGGGCAACGCTTCGAAGAAGGTGTCCACCAGGTAAGTCTTGCCACGGCCGACGCCACCCCAGAAGTACAGGCCCTTGACCGGTGTCTGGTCTTTTTTGCCGAACAGTTTGCCCAACAAGCCCGGCTTGTTGTTCGACGCGGCAACCAAGTCGTCGTACAGGCGCTGCAAATGCCGCACGGCCGTTTCCTGGGCTGCGTCGTGGAAGAATTCCGGGCGTTTCAGATCAGCTTGATATCGTTCTAGGGGCGTCATATTCGTTAGCAAGGCAACAAAAACGGGCCGTCACTGTAGCGATGGCCCAGAGGAATGGCAATCGGCCCTTATTCGGGCCGATGGTCGGGAACGCCTTCAATCAATCCTGGGCAGGCGTCAGTGCCACGCGCAACGCATCGATGGCCGCGTCTCGGGCGCTACTGTCGGCAAAGACCGGGCTGTGGGCCACGCATTCGCCGTCGAGCCAGACGCTGAAATTCAGTTCATCGCTGCGCACGTCCAAGGGCTGGCCGGATTGCAATTGCTTGGTCACCTGGCCAGCGGTCTTGCCGTCGGCGAAGTTGTTCGAAAGCAACAACTGCTCGCCATCGGCAGAAAGCAGGCGGAAGCGGAAACTGCCGTCATCGTCGCGGAAGCTGACGAAGCGCGCAGCCTTGGCCGCTTTCTTTTTGGTCTGCGTTGCCACTTGCACCTGGCTGACGAAGGACCGCAGGCCAACTGCCTCGCGCAGTTCATTGAGGAACGGCGTTGCTACGGCCCGGGCTTTTTTCGCGCCCAGTTGCAGGATGTCTTCAAGGTCCGCCGGGCGTTCGATCAACTGGTGGTACCGCTCGCGCGCCTCACCCAATTGGTCGTCGAGCAGTTGGAACAGACGATTCTTCGCCTCGCCCCAACCCAGGCCTTGCAACAGTTCGCTACGGAACGCGGCGGACTGCTCGGCAGTGGCGAAGGCCTGGAACAGCGTGAACAGGTGCGAGTTGTCCGGGTCCTTGGCTTCGCCCGGCGCGCGCGAGTCGGTGACGATCCGCGAGATCGCGTCCTTCATGTCCTTGGCGCTGCTGAACAACGGAATGGTGTTGTCGTAGCTCTTGGACATCTTGCGACCATCGAGGCCCGGCAGCGTGGCGACGCTTTCCTCGATCAGCGCCTCGGGCATGGTGAAGAACTCCCTGCCCTTGCCGAACAGGTGGTTGAAGCGCTGACCGATGTCCCGCGCCATTTCCACGTGCTGGATCTGGTCGCGACCGACCGGCACCTTGTGGGCGTTGAACATCAGGATGTCGGCCGCCATGAGGATCGGGTAGCTGTAGAGGCCCATGGTCACGCCGGCATCCGGGTCTTCGCCGGTCTCGACGTTTTTGTCCACCGACGCCTTGTAGGCGTGGGCGCGGTTGAGCAGGCCCTTGGCGGCGACGCACGTCAGCAGCCAGGTCAGTTCCGGGATTTCGGGGATATCGGACTGGCGATAGAACGTCACGCGGTCCACATCCAGGCCACCGGCCAGCCAGGTCGCGGCGATTTCCAGGCGCGAGCGCTGGATGCGCAGCGGGTCATCACATTTGATCAGGGCGTGGTAATCGGCCAGGAAATAGAACGAATCGGCATTGCTTTCGCGGCTGGCGAGGATCGCCGGACGGATGGCGCCGGCATAGTTGCCCAGGTGCGGGGTGCCGGTGGTGGTGATGCCGGTCAGGATACGGGTACGAGTCGTCATGGGTTATCGCTTGTCAGACTGCTGTCAATTCGAGAGGCGCGGCAGGAGCAGATCCTTGAGATCAGTCAGCTTGCCATGAAAAAAGTGTCCGCATTCTGCCACTTTCAGCAGCTCATGGGGGCGCTGGAGCGCGTCGGACCATGTGTAGACAAGTTGGGGATCGACCACTTCGTCCGTTTCCGGCTGGATCACGGTCAATTCGCCGCTGGTCGGCAGGGGCGCTTGCGCATCCAGGCGCATCACCGCCGGAGCAACCATGAACAGGTGCTTGAGCGCCTGGCCTTGGGCTTCCAGGCGTCCGCCAAGGGTGGCGGCGACGAAGCCGCCGAAGGAAAAACCAAACAGGGTCAGGGGCAGTTGCGGGTATTTTTCCAGCAACCAGGCGGCCGCGGCCTGGGCATCGTCCACTTCGCCGGTGCCCATGTCATGGCTACCGGCACTGGCGCCGACGCCGCGATAATTGAAACGCAACGTAACCAGGCCAGCGTCGCGGGCGGTACGCTGCAGGGTCGAGACCACTTTGTTGAGCATGGTCCCGCCCTGTACCGGGTTGGGGTGGCAGATCAGCGCCAGGCCACGGGGCGCTTCGCTGTCCAGGTACAAGGCTTCCAGTTGGCCGACCGGGCCATCGATGACTACAGGGGTTTCGCGCATAAGCAAGGGAAAGAACTCCGTGACCCCGAATAGGGTCGACTCGTCTAGCTAAAAGTCTGTGCCTGGCATGATTGCGATGTTCTTCGCGGTATACAGCGCAGGTCCGAGCCGTTAACGTAAAGCAAAGCCGTTTATAGAGGAAGGACTCGTGGAACACTCGCTCTTAGTTTGGCTGTTGCCGACTCTTGCCCTGGTTGCCGGTGTCGCCATTGGTTTCCTGATTGCCCGACTGCTGCCTAACGCGGTGCCCAACAGCACCCAACGTCAGCTCGACGACATCCAGGAACGTTTCGACAGTTACCAGAATGAAGTGGTAACCCACTTCAACAGCACCGCTTCCCTGGTGAAAAAGCTCACCCAGAGCTACCAGGAAGTCCAGGATCATCTGTCCGAGGGCGCCAACCGCCTGGCCCTGGACGAGCAGACGCGCCAGCGCCTGCTGGCCGCCCTGCAAGCCGACACGGCGCAGACGCCACGGGAGCGCCTGACCCCGCCCAAAGGGATCCAGGAACCGCCACGGGACTACGCCCCCAAGGCCCCGAACTCCCCGGGGATGCTGGATGAGCATTACGGTTTGAAGAAGTAATTTCCAGCAACACCAAAAAGCCCGCCCGATCGCATGATCGGGCGGGCTTTTTATTGCTACCAATTTCTCCTATTCAATTTTGATCACCTGTGGCGAGGGAGCTTGCTCCCGCTGGGTCGCGAAGCGGCCCTTATAGCAGCGAACTCGATTTTCCTGGCACACCGAGCTGCCTGGTTTTGGGGCCGCTTCGCAGCCCAGCGGGAGCAAGCTCCCTCGCCACGAAGGCCCAGGCGACAGCCGTAAAAAAAGGGCCATGTTTCCATGGCCCCCGTTTTCATCACCGTCCAGCGGTCATGGGTATTGCTGGTAAGTCTGCCCCTGCTGCTGCGGCGCCTGGTACTGCTGGCCAGGAATAGCCTTGAGGTTGACCTCGACGCGACGGTTTTGCGCACGGCCGTTGACGTCGGCGTTGCTTGCCACCGGGTTGTCCGGGCCGGCGCCACGGGCCGAGAGGTTGGCACCGCTCACGCCCTGGGACGTCAGGTAGGTCGCCACGCTCTGGGCACGGCGCTGGGACAGGTCCATGTTGTGCTGGCGGCTGCCGGTGCTGTCGGTGTAGCCGACAATCTCGATCTGGTTCTGGTTGAATTCCTTGAGGGAGTTGGCCAGGTTGTTCAGCGGCTGGTAGAAGCTCGATGCGATGTTCGCCGAATCGGTGGCGAAGGTGATGTTGCCCGGCATGATCAGCTTGATCTGGTCGCCCTGGCGCTGCACCTCAACGCCGGTATTGGCCATGCTGGCGCGCAATTTCTTTTCCTGCTGGTCCGCGTAGTAACCGTAGCCGGCCGCGGAGGCCCCCACCACCGCCGCGCCGATCAACGCACCCTTGCCCCGATTATCGTGGCCGATGGCCGCACCGGCCAATGCCCCGGCCAGGGCGCCGAGGCCGCCATACTTGGCGGTTTTGCTCATGCCCGAAGATTCGGTAGAGGCCTGGCCCTGGTTGTCATAGGGGTTGGGCGACGCACAGCCGGACAACAGGGCCACGGCAGTAGCGACAACGATCAAGCGACGCGAGGTGAACATGAAGATGCTCCTGGTTTTTCAGTCTGAGTGCCAAAGTGTAGGCAATCGACTCTGGCTGGCGTTGGAACGCGACAATCGTCAAAAATTCCGTCCCGTCGCGCTGCGCTTCGCCCGGACCGATCACCACAAGTCATCGGCCCGGACGAGGTAGCCTCACGCCTGCGCCAGGCAGCGGCTCACCCCTCTGACGATCATCTCGACTTCCCGCCCGTCGATCGTCAGCGGCGGCAATAGGCGAATGGTCTTGCCCCGGGTGACGTTGATCAGCAAACCATGATCCCGGGCGGCACAGAGGGTCAGGTCGCGCACCGGTTGCTTGAGCTCTATGCCGATCATCAAGCCTTGGCCACGTATCTGAAGCACGTTCGGGTTGTCCGCCAACTCAGCCCGCAACCGGCTGAGCAATTGCTCGCCCTGACGTCTGGCGTTCTCCAGCAGGCCTTGCTCCTCGATGATGTCCAGCACGGTGCAGCCGACCCGACAGGCCAGAGGATTGCCGCCGAACGTGCTGCCGTGGCTGCCGGGGGTGAACAGTCCGGCGGCCTTGCCGCGCGCCAGGCAGGCACCGATGGGCACGCCGTTGCCGAGGCCTTTGGCGAGGGTCATCACGTCCGGGACGATGCCCTCGTGCTGGAACGCGAACCACTGCCCGGTGCGGCCGATGCCGGTCTGGATCTCGTCGAGCATCAATAACCAGGCGCGCCGGCTGCACAACTCCCGCAAAGCCTTCAGGTAACCCGGTGGCGCGAGTTGTACGCCACTTTCGCCCTGGATCGGCTCGACCAGGATCGCAACGATGCGCTCGCCGTGGACTTGCTGGACTTTTTCCAATGCGCCGAGATCGCCGAACGGCACCTTGATGAAGTCCCCCGGCAACCGATTGAAGCCGAGCCGCACCGAGGGTCCGTCGCTGGCGGACATCGTGCCCAGGGTGCGCCCATGGAAAGCATTGTCCATCACCACGACCAAGGGCTGTTCGACGCCTTTGTGCCAGCCATGCAGGCGGGCCAGCTTCAATGCGGTTTCATTCGCCTCGGCGCCGGAGTTGTTGAAAAACGCCCGTTCCATCCCCGAGAGCTGGGTGAGTCTGTGGGCCAACCGCTGCTGCCAGTCGATGCTGTACAGGTTGGACGTGTGCAGCAGCAGGCCGGCCTGTTCACTGATGGCTGCCACCAACCGCGGATGGGAATGACCCACGTTGGTCACTGCTACGCCCGCCACCGCATCAAGGTATTCGCGACCATCCTGATCCCACAGGCGCGTACCCAAGCCATGGGTGAAGTTCAGCGCCAAGGGTTGGTAAGTGCTCATCAGGCAGGCGGCAGTCATGACATCTAGCTCCATCGGGTGGTTTTTTCCAGTATGGTTAACCACTCTCGTTGGATAAACCTCGCTTTACTTCATTCATTTAAAAGCAGAGCTTGATAATGGACCTGTTCCAGGCAATGACCGTTTACGTGAAAGTAGTGGAAACCGGCAGCCTGACCGCAGCGGCCCAGGCGTGCGAAATGTCCACGACCATGGTCGGCAATCACCTCCGGGCGCTGGAGCAACGCCTGGGTGTGCGCCTGATCAACCGTACGACGCGTCGTCAGCGCTTGACTGAATTCGGCTCGGCCTACTATCAACGCTGCCTGGAAGTGATCGGGCTGGTTGCCGATTCCGAACGCCTGGCCGAGCAGACCCAAGGCGACCCCAGCGGCACCTTGCGTATCACCGCGCCGCTGACCTTCGGCACGGAGCGCCTCGCCCCGGCGCTGGCCGAGTACAGCCAGCGTTATCCCCAGGTCAAGCTCGACGTTGTCTTGACCAACCAGCGTCTGGACCTGCTCGACCACGGCTTCGACGTCGCCATTCGCCTGGGCAGTCCCGACCCGAAGCTGATCGTTCGTCCCCTGATGGACTACACCCTGACCGTCTGCGCCTCTAAGGCCTACCTGGCACGACGCGGCACGCCGCAAAAGCCCGAAGACCTGCAACAGCATGACTGCCTGTCGTTTGCCTATTCCGCCGGAGACGAATGGCGTTTCGCCCAGGAGCACTGGCCCATCAACGGGCCGGACGGGGAAATCAAAGTGCCGGTGCGCGGGCCGATGCTGATCAACAGCTCGTCGGGCCTGCACCGCGCCGCCCTGGCCGGCATGGGCGTGGTGATGCTGCCGGACGCGCTGGTGGCGCAGGATCTGGAGGATGGACACTTGGTGGCGCTGTTGCAGAATTATCAACTGCCCCACCGGCCGATGAGCCTGATGTACGCCCAGGATCGCTATCGTTTGCCGAAGCTGCGCAGTTTCGTCGAGTTTGCGCTGCAAAAATGGAGCAAACCCTGAAGTAATAAATTCTCCGTGGCGAGGAAGATTGCCCCCGCTAGTGGCGCCCCGCCCCATCGGCTACTCTTAATCCCTGGAAAGCATTTTGATATCAGGGCTGATTGAGGGAACGATGATGGACGACGCCTCGAAGATCGATTTGCTGCGGTTCGATTTGTCCGATCTGGACGAAAACGTGCTGCACACCATCATGGAACTGGTCAGCGATGGCATCTGGGACTGGAACGCCAACACCGGCTTCGTCTATCGAAATCCCGGCTGGTACACGATGCTCGGCTACACGCCTCACTCCCTGAGCAATACCGTGCTGACCTGGGAGAGTGTGATCCACCCGGAAGATTATCCCCATGTGATGGCGCTATTCGACGATTACCTCAAACAACGCGCCCCTAAGTACCAGGCCGAATACCGCTGCCGCGCCTATGACGGCTCCTATATCTGGATCGAAGACCGCGGCTACGTGATCGCCCGCAACCCCGATGGCAGCGTCGCCCGCATGATCGGTGCCCATCGCAGCATCGATGACAAGAAGCGTCTGTTCGAACAACTTGAACGGCGCAACAAGTCCCTCGAAGCCATCATCGAAGAACGCACCCACGAACTGTCCCGGGTCAACGAACAGTTGCAAATCCAGCTCGAGGAAAACCGCAGGCTCGCCGAAACCGACGCCCTTACGCTGGTCGCCAACCGCTATCGCCTGGAGCAGGCGCTGCCATTGGCCTGCGAACGTGCGCAGCGCTTTCGCGAGCCGTTGTCGCTGATTGCCATGGACGTCGACGACTTCAAGGACATCAACGATCGCTACGGCCATGCCTTCGGCGATGCAGCGCTGGTGCAAGTGGTACAGGCGGTCAAGCGCTGCGAGCGCGACGGCGACCTGCTGGTGCGCTGGGGCGGCGATGAATTCATCATGATCTTGCCCAACACATCCAAGGCCGACGCAGTCCTGTTGGCCGAAACCATTCGCCGCGGCTTGTCCGACCTGCTGCCGGTGGGCGATTTCCAGATCACCATGAGTTTTGGCGTGGTGCAACGCCGCGAAGACGAACCGCAAGCGGCGCTACTGGATCGGGCTGACCAGGCACTGTATCGCTCCAAGATGGCCGGCAAGAATGTGATTTGTGATTGAACGGGCAATGTCCGATTGGATTCTCAGGCCGCTACGGTGGTCATAGGCTGTAACTCCCGCAATCAGGTCCTCGCCATTGCCGACTCGACTCCTCTCCTCTTCGCCCGTGCTGGTGGGCTGCGCGGGCTGGTCACTGCCAAGGGAGCAATGGCCCGCTTTTCCCCTTGAAGGCACCCATTTGCAGCGCTACAGCGCCCGCTTCCCGGCGGTGGAAATCAACAGTTCGTTCTACCGCCCGCACCGTCCCGCCACCTATGCAAAATGGGCCGACAGTGTGCCGACGGGCTTTCGCTTCTCAGTCAAGATGCCCAAGCAGATCACCCATGAGCGGCGCTTGCATGATTGCGAGGGGCTGGTGGATGAGTTCCTCGGGCAATGCTCGCAATTGAGGGAGAAACTTGGTTGCCTGTTGATCCAGTTGCCGCCGTCGCTGGCCTTCGATAACGCCCAGGCCGAGGACTTTTTCAAAGCCTTGCGTGACCGTTATCAAGGCCACGCGGTACTCGAACCCCGGCACCCGAGCTGGCTCGCGCCACAGGCCATGGCATTGCTTGAGAAAGAGCGCATCGCCCGCGTCGCCGCCGACCCGTCGCCTGTGCCGGGCGGCGATCAACCGGCGGGCTGGGCGGGCGTGCGTTATTACCGGCTGCATGGCTCGCCGCGCATTTATTACTCCGCCTACGAAGACGCCTGGCTGCAGCGACTGACAGTCCTACTGAAGGCCGCCCCGGACACGCCGACCTGGTGCATCTTCGACAACACCGCCAGCGGCGCCGCGACGCCCGATGCGTTGCGATTGCTGGAGCTGCTGGGCGATTGAAATAGTCACCGGTGGCCGGTCCGACCGTGACAACACCGCCCGGGTCCAATAGATTAGGCGACCGAAAAAAGCCCCGTGCGTTTTCTCGCCATATCCCGCTAACAGAAGTAGTGAAATTTCAATGTCCGATTCCAATACCGCTGAATCTGTAGTCTCCCTGTCGTCCAAAGCGGAATACGAAAACTCCATCAATCTTTCACAGCATCTGCCCCAGGCCAAAAGCATCAGCGAAATGGTCCTCGATGCCTTCCAGTCGAACCGCGAAAGCGACCAGATCCGCGAACTGCGCACCGCCATTCGCCAGGCTCACGATGCGTTCGACGACGACAAGGCCTACGCACTGATGGGCCAGCTCAAGCAGCTCAAGGACGCCGAAGCCGCCGATTTCGCCGCGCTGGAAGACCTCAGCAGCCGCTTCCCGATCAGCCGTATCCTTTCCAGCTACAAGGATGACCCGGCCTTCCAGGAACTGGTCTACGGCCTGGCCCTGAAGGTGCTGAACCAGACCCATCAGGCCATGAGCAACCCGAGCGGCGGCAAGGGCAAGGCCGCGCGCGCCAAGAAGGAAGCCGAGGTGTTTGTCATCAGCAAGGACGGCATCAGCGTCACCCTGCCCTTGCGCACACCACGCTCCAAGCCGAACGTCGACCGCGAGGCCTTCGAATTCCTCGGCTTCAACTTCATCGGCGAAGGCGACGAAGCCGAGCTGGAAAGCGAAACCTTCCTGGACAACGACGGCACCGAACAGCCGGTCACCCGCAAAAGCATTATCACCGCCTTGCAGCAGCAAAAAGCCTTCGACGGCTACAGCATCGCCCAGCAATAACCCCCGAATCCGGGCCCTTGTGGGAGCGAGCCTGCTCGCGAATGCGCCGTGTCAGTCAGCCTCAGCTCAACTGACCCACCGCTTCGCGAGCAGGCTCGCTCCCACAGGAAGGTCAACAAGGCCCTGAATATTACCTATGAAAAAGCCCCGCATTTCTCTCGAAGGCGGGGCTTTTTCATGGCTATCAGCTTTTCAAACAGCGCCAAGCCGTTCGACCATGTCCGGAAACTTCTCGACCAGCTTGATCAACAAAGCCGCCTGGGCGTTTTATCTGGCGAAGGGTAATCTTGCCCTCGCGGTGAGCGGCCATCTCTTCGACGCCTTGCATCATCTCGGCAAACAGATCGCGTTTTTTCATAAGGTACCTCGTACTTTCAACTCTGCTTCCATGGCTCGCTTGAGCGTCTTCTCTTGCTCGGAGGTCAGGTTTTCCAACTCGTCCTTGCTCGTCATAAATCGCTATTATCAAATTGACCAGCATTCATAGAGCATTAACGAGCACTCCGCAATCCTTGTGGGAGCGAGCTTGCTCGCGATGACGTCGGCACATTCAGCATCCAGGCAAGCTGACCCACCGCTATCGCGAGCAAGCTCGCTCCCACAGGGTCCGAAGTTCCGCCTATGAAAAAGCCCCGCGCTTCTCTCGAAGGCGGGGCTTTTTGTGCAGCGTCTGAAGCTTAAGGCGCGTACGTCAGCAGCAGCTCACTTGGCACTTTGAAGTCCAGGGACATCATGACGCTCAGCGCGGTGATGGTGAAGATCGAGAACACGAACAGCTTGCGTGCCCAGACCGTGTCATCCACCGCCTTGTAACCGGTCCAGGCCATGTACAGCCAGTACATGCCCATGGCGGCGGCGACGGCGAGGTAGCTCATGCCGGCGTAACCGCTGAACGTCAGCATCAAGGTCGCCACGAGGAAGGCCAGGATGTAGAGCAGGATGTGCTTCTTGGCCACCTGGATACCACGCTTGACCGGCAACACCGGGATCGAGGCTGCCAGGTAGTCGTTGAAGCGGAAGATCGCGATGGCATAGGAATGCGGCATCTGCCACAGGCTGAACATCACCAGCAGCGTCAGCGCAGCCATGTCGAAGCTGTTGCTGACCGCGACATAACCGATCACCGGCGGCATCGCCCCCGACAGGCTGCCCACCAGCGTGCCGTGGACCGACTTGCGCTTGAGGTACAGGCTGTAGAGACCGACGTAGATGACAAAACCGATCACCGCGAACAACGCCGCCAACGGATTGGCCACCCAGTACAACAGCGCCACGCCGGCCACGCCCAGCACCGTGGCGAATGCCAGGGCCAGTTGCACCGGAATCAGGCCTTGGACCAGCGCCCGATTCTTGGTGCGTTCCATCTTGATGTCGATGTCGCGGTCGATGCAGTTGTTGAACACGCAACCGGACGCCACCACCAGGGAAGTGCCGATCATCGCTGCCAGGAAGATGGCCAGATCGACATGCCCTTTCGAGGCCAGGAAAAACCCGCCCGCCACAGAAAGCACGTTACCGAAAATGATCCCCGGCTTGGTGATTTGGATAAAGTGCTTCAGTGACATCCGGACTTTCCTCAGTGCGCCATCATGTTGGAGTGGATGCTGAACATGATCCACAACGACAAGCCGACCAGCAGTACGATCACCAGCGCAGCGAAGACAAACGCAATGACGTTGTTACGCTGGGCGGCCGAGCGGTCCAGGTGCAGGAAGTACACCAGGTGGACCAATACTTGGACCACGGCGAAGATCAGAATGATCCAGAGCGTCAGGCTCTTCGGCAGCGTTGGATACATCACCAGGCCGAACGGAATGACGGTCAGGATCACCGACAGGATGAAACCGATGGCGTAGGACTTGACGCTGCCGTGGCCGGCGTCATGGCCATCATGGGAATGTGCGTTAGCCATTTACAGGGTCCCCATCAGATAAACAACGGTGAATACGCAGATCCACACCACGTCCAGGAAGTGCCAGAACAGGCTCAGGCAGCTCAGGCGCGTCTTGTTGGTGGCGGTCAGGCCGTTTTTCTGGACCTGGTACATCATGATCGCCATCCAGATCAGACCGCTGGTCACGTGCAGACCGTGGGTGCCGACCAGGGTGAAGAACCCGGACAGGAAGCCGCTGCGGCTAGGGCCGTAGCCTTCGGCGATCAGGATGTGGAACTCGTTGATCTCCATGGCGATAAAGCCGGCGCCCAGCAGGAAGGTCATTGCCAACCAGCCCAGTACCTGGGTTTTCTTACCCTTGAACAACGCCAGCATGGCGAAGCCGTAGGTGATCGAACTGAACAGCAGCAGCGCCGTTTCGCCCAGTACATAAGGCAGTTCGAAGATGTCGTGGCCCGACGGGCCACCGGCGACGTTGTTAACCAGCACCGCATATACCGCGAAGATCGACGCAAACAGAATGCAGTCGGTCATCAGGTAGAGCCAGAAACCGAATACGGTCATCTCGCCCGAGTCGTGGTGATGGTCATCGTGCCCATGGTCATGACCATGGGCGTGTCCAACATTGGTCACTAAGTTCGACATGGTTTAAGCCTGTTCCAACGAGGTTTCAACACGGGTGGCGGAGGCTGGGACTTTCCCGGCCGCGACCAGACGCTTGTGCTGCTCGGCTTCGATGCGCTCGATGACATCCACCGGCACCATGTAGCCCTGATCATCACGGGCGGCATGGATGGTGAAATACACCACGGTGCCGACCAGGCTGGCGATGGCCAGCCACCAGATGTGCCAGATCATCGCGAAACCGAACACGGTCAACAGAGCCCCCATGACCACACCGGTAGCGGTGTTGTTGGGCATGTGGATCGGCGCGTACCTGGCCGGAGTCTGGTACGCGGTACCGTTTTCCTTGGCTTCGGTGAACGGGTCGATGGTTTCCGCTTTCGGCAGCACGGCGAAGTTGTAGAACGGTGGTGGCGAAGAAGTCGACCATTCCAGGGTATGGGCATTCCACGGGTCACCGTGTTCGCACATGTTTTCCGGCTTCTTGCGGTCACGCACACTGACGTACAGCTGGATCAGCTGGCAGGCGATACCGACAGCGATCATCACCGCACCGAACATGGCAACGTACAGGTACGGCACCCACTCAGGGTTGGTGGTGGCGTTCAGGCGACGGGTCATGCCCATGAAGCCCAGTGCATAGAGCGGCATGAACGCGACGAAGAAGCCCGAGATCCAGAACCAGAACGCTGCCTTGCCCCAACCTTCGTGCAGCTTGAAGCCGAACGCTTTCGGGAAGTAGAACGCAAAGCCCGCGATGTAGCCGAACACGGCGCCGCCGATGATCACGTTATGGAAGTGCGCGATCACGAACAGGCTGTTGTGCAACACGAAGTCCGCACCCGGGATGGCCAGCAGTACGCCGGTCATGCCGCCGATGGCGAAGGTCACCATGAAGCCCAGGGTCCACAGCACGTGGCTGGTGAAACGCAGGCGGCCCTGGTAGATGGTGAACAGCCAGTTGAACAGCTTCACACCCGTCGGAATCGAGATCAGCATCGTCGCCAGGCCGAAGAAGGCGTTGACGCTGGCACCCGAACCCATGGTGAAGAAGTGGTGCAGCCAGACCATGAAGCCCAGTACCGAGATCGCGCCGGAAGCGTAGATCATCGAGTGGTGGCCAAACAGTTTCTTGCCGGAGAAGGTCGAGATGACTTCGGAGAAAATACCGAACGCCGGCAGGATCAGGATGTACACCTCAGGGTGACCCCAGGCCCAGAACAGGTTGACGTACATCATCGGATTGCCACCCAGTTCATTGGTGAAAATGTGGAAATCCATGTAGCGGTCAAGCGTCAGCAGTGCCAGGGTAGCGGTGAGGATCGGGAACGAAGCGACGATCAGCACGTTGGCCCAGGTGCAGGTCCAGGTGAAGATCGGCATGTCCATCAGCTTCATGCCAGGGGTACGCATCTTCAACACGGTGGCCAGGAAGTTGACCCCCGTCAGCGTTGTCCCCAACCCGGATAGCTGTAGCGCCCAGATGTAGTAATCCACCCCCACGCCCGGACTGTATTGCAGCCCCGACAACGGCGGATAGGCAACCCAACCGGTCTTGGCGAATTCGCCAACACCCAGGGAAACGTTGATCAGCACCACGCCGGACACCAGCAGCCAGAAGCTCAGGGAGTTCAGGAATGGATAGGCAACGTCACGCGCGCCGATCTGCAGCGGCACTGCAAGGTTCATCAGGCCGGTGAAGAATGGCATCGCCATGAAGATGATCATGATCACACCGTGGGCGGTGAAGATCTGGTCATAGTGTTCAGGCGGCAGGTAGCCGGGCGAGCCCTCGGTGGCCATGGCCAACTGGGTACGCATCATGATCGCGTCGGCAAAACCGCGCAGCAGCATGACCATGGCGACGATGATGTACATCACGCCGATCTTCTTGTGGTCGACCGAGGTCAACCATTCAGTCCACAGGTAAGTCCACTTCTTGAAATAAGTGATACCCGCGAACAACGCCAGACCACCGAGCGCGATGATGGCGAGGGTCACCATGACAATCGGCTCGTGGAACGGGATCGCTTCCCAACTTAATTTACCAAACATCGTTTACTCCTCTGCCCCGGCAGCTGAATGCGAGCTCATGTCCATCCCTTCCATGTTGTGGGCCACTTCCTTGTCTTTCTTCTCGTGATGCATCGGCTTGCCCGGATTCATCCCTTCATACTTATCGATGATGGTCTGGAACAGGTTCGGCGTGACCGATGAGTAGAGTTCGACAGGGTTGTTCTGGCTCGGCTTGGAAAGGGCTTCGTATTCAGCTTTTTCAAGCTGTTTAGGTGCCTTCTTCACTTCGTTTACCCAGGCGTCGAACTCTTCCTGGGTGGTGGCGGTCGCTTTGAACTTCATGCCGGTGAAACCCGCGCCGCTGTAGTTGGCGGAGATACCTTCAAGTTCGGTGTTCTGGTTGGCGATCAGGTGCAGCTTGGTCTGCATGCCGGCCATCGCGTAGATCTGGCCGCCCAGGCCCGGGATGAAGAACGAGTTCATCACGGTGTCGGAGGTGACCTTGAAGTTGATCGGCGTGTGGGCCGGGAACACGATCTTGTTAACCGTGGCAATGCCTTGTTCCGGATAGATGAACAGCCACTTCCAATCCATCGAGACCACTTCGATGGTGATCGGCTTGACGTCGGAATCCAGCGGACGGTACGGGTCCAGGGCGTGGGTCGACTTGTAGGTGATGTAACCCAGGGCAATGATGATCAGTACCGGAATGGTCCACACCGCGATTTCGATCTTGGTCGAGTGGGACCATTTCGGCGTGTAGGTGGCACTGGTGTTGGACGCGCGATATTTCCAGGCGAACAGGAACGTCATGACGATAACCGGCACGACGACCAGCAACATCAGCAGCGTGGCGGTGATGATCAGGTTTCGCTCATCCAGGCCGACCTGGCCCTTGGGATCGAGCAGGGTCATGTTGCAGCCTCCCAGCAGCAACGTGCCGAGCAGCGGCAACAAGCCTAGTAATCGGGGGTACCTGTTTTTACTCATCTCACGACCTCTAAAGCAGCTTGCGCAATGCAGTTGGGTTTTGATCGCCAACACTTCACCCTGCCAAGGGTTGGCATTTTCTTGGATTGAATAAGGGCTGCCCGTCGAACGTCAGACGCTGTTCGACACATCCTGGGCCAGCAGTGAGTTCTTATTCGTTGGTCAAAGGCCTGTTCAAGCCCAATTCCGTTTGGTGCGGGTAGTTGGAGGCACCGACACCTGGGGTCGCATGGGGCGCTGGCGCCCTTCGACCACTCTCGTGCTCAAGCCTGAGCCGGGTCGGAAAATCGGTGCGGGCGATTGTAGTGAGCTGCGGCGTTCGAGACCATGTCTTAACCCGAAATAATTTTTCTCCGATCCGGCAATAATCTGCCGCCGATATTGCAACGGGCCAGCATGTTATCGAAATTAATTCTCAACAAGAACCCCAAAAAACGTAAGGCTACTACGCCCGATTTAGACAGCTCCAGCAATTTACGGCGAGCTTTGACCCGCTTTAGGCGCCCATTTTACGGGGCCTTGAAGGCAACCCGCTGCGCTGTTAAAAATGCCTGCTGCAGAGCGGCTCCCAATTGAAAGCGAAGGGTGATCAGGCGGTTTTTTTGTTGCAGAATGAGGCGGCAATTCGGCCCTCGGACGGCAGCGAGACAGCAGATATGTGACAACATGTCGCACACTGTCGCAGGGTGTTCCTGCCTCTGATCAAGACGGTGCCTCATCGACCCTGAAACGTAAAACGCCCCGGTTCCGAAGAAGAGCCGGGGCGTTTTTCCACGATACTTCAGCGCAGCGTCTTGCGATTGCGCGACACCAGCAATGGCACCAGCACGACGGTGAGGACAAACGCCACCAGTGCCCATTGCGCCAGTGACAGGCCGAGGATCGGCGGGTACGGGGTGGAACAGAAACCATCGACCTGGAAGCCCAGCGGGAAGATCTTCGCCAGCGGCAGGCTATCGACAATTGGCTGCAACACATCTACGCCGCAACTGACCGCGGGGAAAAACTGAGTGTACACATGGTGCCCGGCCACACCCGCCCCTGCCAGCGCGCAAAGCACGACAAGGCCTTCGAAGACCGTCAGGCTGCGGCGCGTACGCATGGCCGCGCCGATAAAAGCGAAGATGGCAATCAGCAACAACGCATAGCGCTGCAGGATGCACAGCGGGCATGGCGCTTCACCAAGCACCACCTGCATATATAAAGCACCGCCGATCAGTCCCAGGCAGATCAACCCCAGCAGCACCAGATAGCGCCGCTCACGGCCCAGCCGCAGCATTTCCTCACTCATTGCTTTTCCCTTTGATAGGCATGGATCGACGCGCGGCCTTGCGGCGACCGGCGCGCTTTCGGATCGCCGAAGTCTACACGCAGATCGTGAACGAGCGCAGTCGGCAATATGGAGGGAATAGACAGGAAAGAGGTTAAGCGGGGATTAATTCCAGCGCAGCGCCGGTCATGCCGCCCCTTTCGCGAGCAGGCTCGCTCCCACAGATCATGCGTCGTGCATGCGTGTTCCGGATACGCAGATCCTCTGTGGGAGCGAGCCTGCTCGCGAAGAAGGCAACCCGGTCACCCGGATTGCCCTGGCATTTATTCCAAAGCAGCCGCCGGCCCGAAGAATTCATAACGGCTTTGTCCCGGCGGTACGCCCAAGGCTTTGAGATGACGCTTGATGGCCGCCATGAACCCCTTCGGCCCAAGGAAGTACGCGTCCAGGTCTCGCTGCTCGGGCAACCACTGCGCCAGTTGCTCCTCACTCAACAGCCCTACCTTGTCAGCCGCCGGCCCAGCGCCGTCGTGCTCGTCATAACAGTAGAAACGCTTGAGTTGCGGGTGCCGCTTGGCCAGGTCGTCGATCCACTCGCGAAAGGCATGGACCTGGCCATTGCGCGCGCAGTGAATGAAATGCACCGGGCGCTCGGTTTGCAGCGCCGCTTGCAACATCGCCAGGGTCGGAGTGATGCCGACGCCGCCACTGATCAGCACCAGCGGCTTGTCGCTGGCGGTGAGGTAAAAATCTCCCGATGGCGGAAACAGCTGGATGCTGCTGCCGACCTGGAAATGGTCGTGCAGGTAATTGGATACCCGTCCGCCCGCCTCGCGCTTGACGCTGATGCGGTACTGGCCATTGTTCGCCAAGGCCGACAACGAATAGTTGCGGCGCACTTCTTCACCGTCCAGCACCAGCTTCATACCGATGTACTGGCCGGGCTCGGCTTGCAGGATAGGCCCCTTGTCCGCCGGTTCGAAGTAGAACGAAGTGATTTCCGCGCTTTCCTGCACCTTGGCCTTCAGGATGAACTCACGTTCACCGCGCCAGCCGCCGGGTGCCGCGGCTTTGCGGTCATACAAGCTGGTTTCGGCGCCGATCAGGATATCGGCCAACTGGTTATAGGCCGCGCCCCACGCCGAAATCACTTCAGGTGTAGCGATCTCTTCGCCCAGTACCTCGGCGATTGCCCGCAGCAAGCAGGAGCCGACGATCGGGTAATGCTGTGGCTGGATCTGCAAGGCCACGTGCTTGTTGACGATCTTCGCCACCAGGTCGCCCAACTGGTCGAGTTGATCGATGTGCCGCGCATACATCAATACACCGTTAGCCAGCGCACGCGGCTGGTCGCCGCTGGCCTGGTGAGCCTGGTTGAACAGCGGGCGCACTTGCGGGTATTCGGACAGCATCATGCGGTAGAAGTGAGTGATCAGCGCTTCCCCACCGCTCTCAAGCAAGGGGACAGTGGAACGGATGATGGCGCGTTGTTCTCGACTCAGCATGGGTGACTCCTCGCGTGGTACAAATAACAGTTACCTATGCCTATCAGTTTTCATGCCACAAATTTTGACCTTGTATTTCAGGCAGTTGAAGACGATGTAGTCATATCGATAAGACAGCACTTATAGTCCTTATGACTAGATGGAGTCATTATGACCGCAACTTCCTTGCTGACCTCGCTATTGCCGCTAGTAGCCGACCTGTCCCGCGAACTGCCTGAAGGCGAGCGCTATCGGCGCCTGCTCGGAGCCCTGCGCAGCCTGTTGCCTTGCGATGCCGCTGCGCTGTTGCGCCTGGACGGCGACTGCCTCGTCCCGCTGGCCGTGGATGGCTTGAGCACCGACACCCTGGGCCGGCGATTCCGGGTCAGCGAGCATCCGCGTTTCGAAGCTTTGCTGGCCAATCCGCAGCCCACTCGCTTCGCCACCGACAGTGACCTGCCCGATCCGTACGACGGATTGGTGGAAGGGCTGGATGAACATCTGGAGGTTCACGATTGCATGGGTTGCCCGCTGTTTGTCGATGAGCAGCCCTGGGGCTTGCTGACCCTGGACTCGCTGGACCCGGAACGCTTCGAACCTATTGACCTGAGCGCCCTGCAAGCCTTCGCCAGCCTCGCCGCCGCCACTGTCAGCGCCGCCGAACGTATCGAGCGCCTTGCGTTGAGGGCCGAGGACGAGCATCGCCGCGCCGAGGTCTACCGTCAGGCCAGCGGCCAGCAGCAGCGCGACATGGTCGGCCAGAGCAAGCCCCATAAACGCCTGGTGGAAGAGATCAAGCTGGTCGGGGGCAGTGACCTGACGGTACTGATCACTGGCGAAACCGGCGTCGGCAAGGAATTGGTCGCCCAGGCCATTCACGCCGCCTCCCACCGTGCCGACCAGCCGCTGATCAGCCTCAATTGCGCGGCGCTGCCTGACACGCTGGTGGAAAGTGAACTCTTCGGCCATGTTCGAGGCGCGTTCACCGGTGCCACCCATGACCGGCGCGGCAAATTCGAGCTGGCGGATGGCGGCACGCTGTTCCTCGACGAGGTGGGCGAACTGTCCCTGACCGTCCAGGCCAAATTGCTTCGCGTGTTGCAAAGCGGCCAGCTGCAACGCCTGGGCTCGGACAAGGAGCACCGCGTCGATGTGCGCCTGATTGCGGCGACCAACCGCGACCTCGCCGAGGAAGTGCGCAATGGCCGTTATCGGGCCGACTTCTACCACCGGTTGAGTGTCTACCCGCTGCAAGTGCCTGCGCTGCGTGATCGCGGGCGCGATGTGCTGCTGCTCGCCGGCTTCTTCCTGGAACAGAACCGCTCGCGCATGGGCCTTGGCAGCCTGCGCCTGACCAGCGACGCCCAGGCTGCGTTGCTGGCCTACGATTGGCCGGGCAACGTGCGCGAACTGGAACACCTGATCGGTCGCAGCGCGTTGAAGGCATTGGGCAAGCATCCGGTTCGGCCGAAGATTCTCAGCTTGAGCGCCGATGATCTGGATCTGCCTCATGTACTCCCGGAAAATGCTCCGAACAACAGCCCCGCGCCAGCCTCCACGGTGAAGGTTTCCGGTGACTTGCGCCAGGCCACGGAAAATTATCAACGGCAAATGATCAGCGGCTGCCTGGAACGCCATCAGCACAACTGGGCCAGCGCTGCCCGGGAACTGGGCCTGGATCGGGCCAACCTGGGGCGGATGGCCAGGCGGCTGGGCCTCAAATAGTTTGCCGAGGAGATTCTGTGGCGAGGGAGCTTGCTCCCGCTGGGTTGCGAAGCAGCCCTCACCTGCAGCGCGGTTTCGAATTTTGCGACCGCTGCGCGGCCGAGCGGGAGCAAGCTCCCTCGCCACAAAAGCAGCGTTATGTGGACAGTGCTGCAGCGATCCTCGCCATTGACAGTTTTTCGCCCTAAAGCCTGCCCCCGACAAGTCGATAACCCGTTATCAAAAGCTGTCTTGGCGATCTTCATGCTCGCCCCACCTTTTTCCACAGAAGGTTTTTATGTCTTCCAACAAAGCCCGCGCAGATTCCCTTTCGCTTCTGCTGTTTACCTTGCGCAGCGGCAAGCTGATGGCAATCAACCTGCTCAAGGTCAGCGAAATCATTCCCTGCCCGCCGCTGACCAAACTGCCGGAGTCGCACCCACACGTAAAAGGCATCGCCACGTTGCGCGGAACGTCGTTGTCGGTGATCGACCTCAGCCGCGCCATTGGCGAGCGGCCGCTGGAAGACCCGGACGGCGGGTGCCTGATCGTCACCGACGTCAGCCGCTCCAAGCAGGGCCTGCACGTGCAGGCGGTGAGCAAGATCGTGCATTGCCTGACTACCGACATCAAGCCGCCGCCCTACGGCTCCGGCGGTGTGCGTGCGTTCATCACTGGCGTGACTTCGGTGGACGGCACGCTGGTGCAGGTGCTGGACATCGAAAAAGTCATCCACGGCATCGCCCCGGCGCAAATCGAGACGGCGCCCACCGAACTGAGCATGGAAGACGCCGAAGTCCTCGGCAACGCCCGAATCCTGGTGGTCGATGACAGCCAGGTGGCGCTCCAGCAATCGGTGCATACCCTGCGCAACCTGGGCCTGCAATGCCACACCGCCCGCAGCGCCAAGGAAGCCATCGACTGCCTGCTTGAGCTGCAAGGCACGGCGCAGGAGATCAACCTGATCGTTTCCGACATCGAAATGTCCGAGATGGACGGTTACGCCCTCACCCGGACCCTGCGGGAAACACCCGACTTCGCTCACCTCTATGTGTTGTTGCACACCTCGCTCGACAGCGCGATGAACAGTGAGAAAGCGCGGCTGGCGGGCGCCAACGGGGTACTGACCAAGTTCTCCTCGCCGGAACTGACCAAGTGCCTGATCACGGCGGCCAAGGCCGTCGCCGAACAAGGTCGCTGAACCCGCCCGCATTCCGACGGTGCGCCGAGTGCACGAGGCTGCGAGTTCGCGGCCTCGATACCTTCCCAACCTCAGGCATACTCCTGCGCTGGCCTCCCAGAACAAGGATCTTGCCGATGAAAGTACCCTGCCTGATTTTTTTTGCTCTCAGCGCCCTGGCTGCCCAGGCCTATGCCTCCAGCTCCGATGCCTGGGCTGCCTATGACAAGAAAGTCCTCGCCAGTTGCATCAAGGCCAGCGGTTTGAAAAATGCCGAACCGGTCGGCAGCCCCGCGCAATTCGACGACCGGGTCGGCTACACGGCGCTGTTGCTGCAAGGCCAATATCCGCAAAAGCACATGAAAGGCGCGACCGGCACCGAGCTGTGCCTCTACCGCAAGAAAACCAAGAGCGCGTTCGTGACCGAATGGGACTCGATCCGCCCGACCGAAACCTCCCGATGAATGGCGCATAAATTGCTTTGCATGGCTTATCACGGCGTTTTTCTGTCGCCGCTTTAGCCAATTGCCTTCGGTCAATCAATGAACACAACGTTTTCCTGCGTAGGGTGCGGTAAATGCTGCACGGGCCATCACGTTCCCCTGACGCTCGATGAAGCCAGGATGTGGGCGAATGATGGCGGCCAGGTGATTGTCCTGGTCGAGGCCTTCCTGCCCAATGGCCTCGGCCTGCCGGTGGCGCAACGCGAGCACGCCGAACGGCGCTCGGCAGTAGTGCGCAGCGGCGTCAGCGAGGCCCGCGTGGCGATCACCTTCGCCGCCTATAATCCCGGTCCTTGCCATAATCTGGACGCCGACAACCTGTGCCGCATCTATGAGCGTCGTCCCTTGGTGTGCCGCATCTATCCCATGGAAATCAACCCGCACATTCCTCTCGATACCGCCGCCAAGGATTGTCCACCTGAGTCGTGGGAAACGGGGCCGCAGTTGATCGTCGGCGGTCAGTTGGTAGATCAGGAACTGGCCCGGTTGATCGAGCGCTCCCGCCAGGCCGACCGTGAAGAGATCGCCATCAAGGAACGCATTTGCGTGTCCCTGGGCATCCATACCACCGCGCTGAAGGGCGACGGATTTACCGCGTACCTGCCGAACATGGCGGCGTTTGCCGCCGCCATCGATCAGGCTCGCGCGCAGCCAATGGACCAAGAGGCGGGCGAATGGCAGTTCCACTTGTCCGGTGATGATATTGCTCGCCAGGTCACCGACAGCGGCGCAAGTGTTGTCACCGAGGAGCCGGTCAACTACGCGTTTATTTCGCTGCGGGCCGCCTGAATTTACTCAATTCCCCTGTGGGAGCGAGCTTGCTCGCGATGGCGATATACGTGCCAGCCTATCGGTGCCTGACACACTGCTATCGCGAGCAAGCTCGCTCCCACAAAGGACTGGCGGCGTTACGATTAGATCCTCTCCTCTCGCCTAACCCGCGCCAGGAATGTTAGCGTGCTTGGTATTCTCCGCAGATGAGCCTTGCACGATGAAAAAAACCGTACTCGCCTTCAGCCGTATCACGCCCCCCATGATCGAGCGCCTGCGCCAGGACTTCGACGTGATCGTGCCCAACCCGTCGAACGGCGACATCAATGCGCAGTTCAACGAAGCCTTGCCCCATGTCCATGGGCTGATTGGCGTTGGCCGCAAGCTCGGCCGCGAGCAACTGCAGCACGCCACGAAGCTGCAAGTGGTCTCCAGCGTGTCGGTGGGCTATGACAATTACGACCTGGCGTACTTCAATGAACGCGGGATCATGCTCACCAACACTCCCGACGTGCTCACCGAAAGCACCGCCGACCTGGCGTTCGCCCTGGTGATGAGCAGTGCCCGGCGTGTCGCCGAACTGGACGCCTGGACCAAGGCTGGACAGTGGCAGGCGTCTGTCGGGCCACAGCTGTTCGGCAGCGATGTACATGGCAAGACCCTGGGCATCATCGGCATGGGCAACATCGGCGCGGCTGTTGCCCGGCGTGGTCGGCTGGGGTTCAACATGCCGATCCTCTACAGCGGCAACAGTCGCAAGCCCGAGCTGGAAAACCAGTTGGGCGCACAGTTCCGCGAACTGGACCAGTTGCTGGCCGAAGCGGACTTCGTCTGCCTGGTGGTGCCGTTGAGCGAGAAAACCCGCCACCTGATCGGCCAGCGCGAGCTGTCCCTGATGAAACCGAGCGCCATCCTGGTGAACATTTCCCGCGGTCCGGTGGTGGATGAGCCAGCGTTGATCGAAGCCTTGCAGAACAACCGCATCCGCGGCGCCGGGCTGGATGTCTACGAAAAGGAACCGCTGGCCGAGTCGCCGCTGTTCCAGTTGAAAAATGCCGTCACCTTGCCGCATATCGGTTCGGCTACCCATGAAACCCGTGAGGCCATGGCCAATCTGGCCGTGGAAAACCTGCGCAGCGCCCTGCTGGGCGAACGACCGAAGAACCTGGTCAACCCGCAAGTCTGGAAATAAGCGGGCCGAGTACTCACCGTGGCGAGGGAGCTTGCTCCCGCTGGGCTGCACAGCAGCCCCTTGCGGTTTATCTGATGTAGCGCGGTGGCAGATACGCCTTGGGGTTGCTTCGCAACCCAGCGGGAGCAAGCTCCCTCGCCACACCTCAGAGGTTGTGGCTTAACGAGCCAGCGCGACTTTCACGGTCACGGGTGGCGGCTTGCGAAACACCAACACGTTGCCCAGCATCACCAGCACCAGTCCGACCAGCGCCGGTGCCGTCCACTGATAACCCTCGACAACAGCCGAGACATTTAAGGCCACCACCGGGAACAGCACGGTGCAATACGCCGCCCGCTCCGGCCCCATGCGCCCTACCAGCGTCAGGTACGCGGTAAAGCCGATGACCGAACCCGGAATCACCAGGTACAACAGCGAGCCGACGTAGCGCGTATTCCATTCAATCTCGAACGGAATGCCCTGGAACAAGCACCACACCGACAGCATCGCGGCCCCGTAGGCCATGCCCCAGGCGTTGGTGGTCAACGGCTTGAGGCCGGCCTTCTGTTGCAGGCTCGACAGCATGTTGCCCGCCGAGAAACATAAGGTGCCCAACAGCGCCAGCGCCAACCCGAGCAGCGTTTGCGGACTTGCGCGGTGCCCGGCCAGCTCCGGCCAGAACAACAACGCCAGCCCGAGCAGCCCAAGGGCACCGCCGAGCAAGACGTTGCGGGCGATCCGCTGACCGAAGAACACCCGCGCATTCAAGGCGTTCCAGAGCGTCGCGGTGGAAAACACCACGGCGATCAGGCCGCTGGGAATCCATTGGCTGGCGGTCAGGAAACACATGAAGTTGATGCAGAACAGGCACAGGCCCTGGGCGACGCAGATCAAATGACCGCGCCGGTTCATGACCTGCAGGCGTCGGCTGAGCAGGAGCATCACGAACAGGATCAGCGCGGCGAGGCCGAAGCGATAGACAATCGACACCGGAATGGCGACGACGCCCAACTGCAGTTTCAGGGCGATCCAGGTGGTCCCCCAGATGAGCACGGTAAGCAGGTACAACGAAAGGTTCATGGCGACGACTCCTGGCAATGACGGCCAGTCTCACGCCGATACCTGCCCGACGCTTGCGTAAACTTGCGGTTTTTATCAGGGACAGGCTGGCATGGGCGCCTCGAGGGAGTAGGATTCGAGCTGGAGAAACCGATCATGACCAGTCTGCAAACCCTGCAAGTCTTCCAAGCCCTCAATAGCTCGCCCAATGCTCGCCTGGAGCACAGCGCCGAGCTCGGTGACGGCATGGCGGCGGCTTTGTGGAGCAACCATCACGACGCCCGTGACTACGAGGCGCCAACCCACCATACGCTGTCGTGCTACATCGCCGGCGGCACCGGCACTTTTCGCCGCGAGCGTCCCGACACCACGGGGGCGCCCGGCAAACTCTGCGTATTGCCGGCCGGGCATGAATCGGCCTGGGTCATCAACGGCGACATTCGCCTCGCCCACCTGTATTTCAGCCCCGAGCAATTCGCCCTGGGTTGCGTCACGCTGCTGGATCGCGAACCGCGACAAGTGCAATTGCACGAGGCAACCTTTCTCGATGACCCGCGGCAGGCACAGCGCTTTCGACAGTTGATCGAGCTGGACTGGGCCGAGCCGGCTGAGCGCCTGCTCGGCACCAGCCTGGCCCATGAGCTGCTCAGCCACCTGCTGCTCAATCAGGTTGGCCAGCGCCAGGGCCTGCGCCTGAAGGGTGGGTTGGCCGCGCACCAGCGACGCTTGCTGGTGGATTACATCGACGCTCAATTGGCCGAAGCCATCAGCCTTGGTCAACTCGCGGCGCTGTGTGCCCTGTCCGAATACCATTTCGCCCGGATGTTCCGCGAAACCTTCGGCCTGCCACCGCACCAGTACGTCCTGGCGCGGCGTCTCGCCCGGGCGCGGCACTTACTGCGCCATACCTTACAACCGTTGGGCGAGGTGGCTCTGGCCTGCGGATTTGCCAGCGCCAGCCATTTTACCAACCGCTTTCGCCAGGCCTTGGGGGCAGCTCCCGGGGAGTATCGGCAGGCGTTTTTGCCCTAGCGCATCCATGTGCGAGCGAGCCTGCTCGCGAAAGCCCGATCCGGTCCATAACCGAAACGAAACACTCATCCCGATTGCCGTTTCCCTCTGCGCGACTCTACAATGCGAACAATTCTTGTTCTCTAGCACAGCTTACCGCTGTCGGGATGTTCCTCGTTGCCGCCTGCACACACCGTCGAAGTGCTCTACAACGCCCACCACAGTTGGCTCAACGGCTGGTTGCGAAGAAAACTCGGGTGTCCCGACAGTGCCGCCGATCTGGCCCAGGACACGTTCATGCGCGTGCTGACCGCGCGCGATCCGCAGCCGGTCCTGGAGCCCCGTGCATTTCTCACCACCATCGCCAAGCGCGTATTGTTCAACCATTACCGCCGCCAGGACCTGGAACGCGCCTACCTCGACACCCTCGCCCAGATGCCGGAGCAAGTGGCGCCGTCGGAAGAGGAGCGGGCGATTATCCTGCAGACCCTGCTGGAGCTGGACCAATTGCTCGATGGTCTGCCACGTGCGGTCAAAAAGGCGTTCCTGCTGGCGCAGATCGATGGCCTGACCTACAACGAAATCGCCCGTGAACTGGGTATTTCCCTGGCGACGGTCAAGCGCCACCTGAACAAGGCAGCGATGCGCTGCTACTTCGCCCTGTGAACCCGCCGATGCCCAGCGCGCCGAACGTCAGCGCGCAAGTCGCCGAGCAGGCGGTGCATTGGCTGCTGGAAATGCAGCAGGGGCCACTCGATACGCGCCAGCAGCAAGCCTGGGAACAGTGGCTCAATGCACACAGCGAACATCGCCGCGCCTGGGAGCATATCCAGCGGGTCAACCAGCGGCTGCGCAATGTGTCTTCTCCGTTGGCCCATGCGACGCTCAACACACCGAAGTCGGCAACGCGGCGCCGGGCCCTCAAGATGTTGCTGCTGCTGGGTGCCGGCTCGGCCGCGACCTGGGGCCTGCGTGAACGCCAGTTGTTGCCGCCATTGCTCGCCGATTACCGCAGCCCGGTGGGCGAGCGGCGTCGCCTGGCGCTGGATGACGGCAGCCAGCTGCAGCTCAACAGCGGCAGCGCGGTCGATATTCGCTTCGACGCTCAGCGCCGCCTGATCCGCCTGCTGGAAGGGGAACTGCTATTGACCGCAGCCCAGGACCCACGCCCCCTGCAGGTGCTGACCGCCCATGGCCTGCTGGAAAGCCACGACGCCCGTTTCAACGTGCGTGAGTATGCAGACCACACCCAAGTCGCAGTGTTTGCCGGCCAGGTGGGCATTCGCGGCAGGCACGGCCCGGCTTTTCTGCTGGGGGATTCCCGACAAGCGTCCCTTGGCATCAACGGCACCGGTCCCGCCACGGCGCTTGACGCCAACAGCGGTGCCTGGACGGAGGGCATGCTGGTCGCCGCGCACATGCGCCTGGCGGATTTCCTTGAGGAACTGGGCCGCTACCGACGCGGCCAGCTGCACTGCGACGAGGCGGTCGCCAACCTTCTGGTCTCCGGAACTTATCCGCTGGACAACGGCGAGCGAATCCTTGATCTGCTGGAAATCAGCCTGCCGGTAAAAGTGCGGCGTTTCACCCGCTATTGGGTCACGGTCGAAGCTCGCGCTTGAGCCCATGGCGGCCCACCCAAAAAAATGATTTGCCAGTGAGCCGTTTTCCACACCTCGGGTGACAGAGAAGGAAAGCCACTTCGATATAACCTTCTCGGGATTCCCATCCATGCCGCAGCAACCCACCCGTCTCACCCCGCTCGCTCGCGCCGCGCGTCAACTGTTCCTGGGGGCCAGCTTGAGTTTCGTTGCACTGCCCGCCGTGCTGGCTGCAGAGGCCAAGGCCTATCACATTGCGCCGTCGTCGCTGGAAAACGCTCTCAATCAATTCGGCCGCGAAGCCGGCGTGTTGATTTCCTTCGGCTCGCAACTGACCGGCGGCCTGCAGAGTCGCGGCCTGGAAGGCAGCTACAGCCCCGAGCAAGGCTTGAACGCGCTGCTTGAAGGCACAGGCCTGCAAGCCCGGCCCGAGGGGGACAATGCTTTCAGCCTGCAACCGGTCAGCAGCACTGCACTGGACATCGGCACCACGACCGTGGTCGGTGACTGGCTCGGCGACGCAGCGCCGACCAACGTCTTCGAACACCCGGGCGCTCGGGACGTTATCCGCCGCGAACAATTCGAACGCCAGGGCGCGACCCAGGCCCGGGACGTGCTCAATCGCATTCCCGGCGTCAACGCACCGGAAAACAACGGCACCGGTAGCCATGACATGGCGCTGAATTTCGGTATCCGTGGCCTCAATCCGCGCCTGGCTTCCCGCTCGACGGTACTGATGGATGGCGTTCCAGTGCCTTTCGCGCCGTATGGCCAACCGCAGCTGTCCTTTGCCCCCGTGAGCATGGGCAACTTGGACGCGGTGGATGTCGTGCGCGGGGGCGGCGCGGTGCGCTACGGCCCGCAAAACGTCGGCGGCGTGGTCAACTTCGTGACCCGGGCAATACCCGATGCACCGACCGTCAAAGGCGGTTTCCAGACCGAGACGAGCCCGTCCTCCAGCCACGATGGCTTCAAGACGTCCGCCAATCTGCTGGCCGGCGGCACCGCCGATAACGGCCTGGGCGGCGCCCTGTTGTATTCCGGCACCCGCGGCGGCGACTGGCGTGAGCACAGCGACACGCAGATCGACGATCTGATCCTCAAGGGCAACTATCAACTGGACGAGGCCAACAGCTTCAACGCCATGGCCCAGTATTACGAAGGCGAGGCCGACATGCCCGGCGGCCTGAATGTGGCCGACTACAACGCCGACCCGTATCAGTCCACCCGCCAGAAAGACCGGTTCTGGGGTCGTCGTACCCTGGTCAATTTCGGCTACCGCTACCAGCAGGACCGGCGAGAATTCACCGCCAACACGTTTTTCACCAAGACCTTGCGCAGCGGCTATCTGGACCAGGGCTCCTTCCTGTCCCTGTCGCCTCGTGAATATTGGGTACGCGGCCTGGAAACCCGTCTCGCCCAAGGCTTCGATCTCGGCCCGACCAGCCACGAGGTCGGCGTCGGCTATCGCTATATCAACGAAGCCGGTCATGAACTGCGTTATCGCACACCGATCGCCAGCAACGAGCTGCCGACCACCTCCAGCCGCAACGACCGCGATACCCGCGGCGGAACCGAAGCCAATGCATTTTTCATCGATGACCGGATCGATATCGGCAAATGGACGATCACGCCCGGTATTCGCTACGAAATGATCGAATCGCAACAAACCAACAACCTGACCAACGTGAAGTACAAGGGCGACTACAACACCGCCCTGCCAGCGCTGAATGTGCTGTACCACCTGACCGACGAATGGAATCTGTATGCCAACACCGAAGGCTCGTTCGGCAGCGTGCAGTACAGCCAGATGCCCAACCGCGTCAGCAGCGGTGAAGTGAAGCCGGAGAAGGCCCGCACCTGGGAGCTTGGCACCCGTTATGACAATGGCAACCTGCGGGCAGAGATCGGCGCCTTCCTGATCAACTTCGACAACCAGTACGAAAGCAATCAGACCAACGACTCGGTGATCGCCCGGGGCGAGACCCGCCACCAGGGCATCGAAACCAGCATCAATTATGCCCTCGACGGCCTGAGCCCGGCGCTGGCCGGTTTTGACGTGTACGCCACTTACGCCTACGTCGACGCCACCATCCGCGAAGACGGACCGAACAAGGGCAACCGCGTGCCCTTCTCCTCCAGGCACAAAGGTACGCTGGGCGTGGGTTACACGGATGGGCCGTGGAAGCTGAACCTGGACAGCACCTACCAGAGCGCGCAGTTTGCCGACAACGCCAATACCCGCGCGGAAAGCGCCGATGGCAGCACCGGCAATATCCCTGGCTACATGCTGTTCAGCAGCCGCGCCGCTTATGACTTCGGCCCGCAACTGTCGGACCTGAACGTCGCGGTGGGCGTGAAGAACATCTTCAATACCCAATACTTCACCCGCTCGTTTGACGACAACAATCGGGGCAAGTACGTAGGGGAACCGCGCACGTTGTATGTGCAAACGTCCGTGGCGTTCTGATTCGGGGCCGCGGTGAATAGCTGGAACAAGACGGGCCTGCAATTGCAGGCCCGTCTGTTTGGTGGGTAATTTCAGTGACCGGGTTCAGCCGTTAAGCGCAGCCCGTTCGTTCTCGAGGAATTCTTCTTCCAGCATGGCATCAGCCAGTGCAATCGACTCGGTCTGGCCGGTGGTGGCGGCGCGCTTGCCGCGCAGTTTGCCGAACAGATGCTCCAGTTTATGTTCCAGCTTGGTGGCTGCGCCTTCGATTGCAAGCTCCAGCGACTCGGCCTTGTGCGTTACGGAAATTGGCTGGTGGCCTTTTGGCCGAGCCTCAAGTTGGCAACGCAAATCGTGGGGACCGGGCTTGTCGCCGTTCTCATCCCCCAAATGAACCTCGATCCGTGTCAGGTCTTCTTCGTAACGTTCGAGCGTGCTTTCAATGGTAGTACGTACCCACTCCTCCAGTCGGATGCTGCTTTGAATATGGTTATCGCTGTTGACTTGGATTTGCATAGTTCATCCCTTATTTCGGCTAGCTCGCCAGGGGCCAATCGACGTTAGCGCAACGGCCCCTTGAGTACAGAGTCGGGCTGGCGGAAGAACAATTCAACCCCCGAAAAAAGATAAATATTCATTTGCAAATAAAGCCGGACAACGAGCAACAGCGCTGTTAATGTCGGGAGTTGTCTCGCCCCGCTTGTTCATTCCAATCCGCCTGCGTGCCCTGCACCGTCAGCGAACATCGTCCCGCCAGTGCCCCGAAACGGGCTGCCGCCATAACCGCATTCCAGAGCATTGCGCGTCCAGGCGCCGTGATCATTGTCCGACAGTTTTTCCGGCATGCCCCTTGCTACCTCCCTTGCAGGAGGCGCCGCGGGCTGCGATCAGTGGGTCAGCCGCCTGCCCGCCCCGGGAATCTGGCGATGGATACGATCATGGAATGGCCGGTGGTCCGGTGTTGCGAACTAATCCCGATCATGGCCGGTCAACAACTGCACGTTCAATCAGGCGGTGACGCATCATGGACAACCCTTTTCAGATCATTACGGACGCCTTCGCGCCGCAATACCAGATCAACCTGAGCATCCAGGGCCTGGACGGCAGCATCATGCTGACCTTGTCCAAGGCCGGGCGCGTCGTTGCCAAGCGCATGATCAGCACGCAGCAACGCAACGACCCGGAACGGCTCAAGCGCCTGGTGCAGAGCATTCAATTCGGCATTGCCATCGAGCAGGGCCACAGCGCCGTGGCCATCCTCGAAGCCATGACCGGCGGCGACAACATCAAGGTGCCGCCACCGCAGGCACAGGGCCAGGCGTCCAGCGCCGCCGGTCTCTAGATTTCGCCCTTCTCCACTTCGGCATGCTCGCTCGAACCCGCGCCGACCTTACGGTGCGGGTGTTCGATCTTCACCGAGGGAAACTGCGACGACGCGTAGCGCACCACCAGGATCGCGAACGCCAGCAGCAGGATGCCGCCGCACAAGTAGATGATGCCCAGGTCCGGCGGGCTGTGATGCGAGACGTTGGAAATCAGCAGGCGCGTCAACGCGGTGATCGCCACGTAGATGAGAAATCGCACCGGCATGTGATTGGTCTTGAAGTAAATCCCGACCATCGCCCCCAACTCCAGGTAGATGAACAGCAGGAGGATGTCATCGATCTTGATATGACCCTCCTCGATCATCTGCAGGAACTCCATCACGGCGGCCCATGCCGTCACCGCACCGATGGCGAACAACGCCAGGTAGTGGAAGGTCTCGACGAACAGGTTGCCCAGGGATTCAGCCAGTTGGTGGACATTCTGGCGCAGGTTCTCGGCCCAGTTGATTTTCACGATGTAGTTTCCTTAGGTCGACTCGACCGGATGATGCGGGTTGGACGTGACGGTTGTTCTGCATGCAGAAAAAAGGCCAGCGACCGCAGTGAGATGGCACCGGGCTGGCATTCGACACGTTGGCGACATCAGCGGTCCCGTCGCGGGCACGTTTGTCTTGGGCGACAAACTTCGAAACCGGTCTACATTAAAAAGCCACTATTCAAAGCGTCAGGATTCGCTTATCCTTTGGCCTGTATATAAATACAGTAGTCACAGACAAAACCAATGTGAAGGCATGTGAGGTGGTGAATGGCCGTCGAAGTGGTATACCGCAGCAGCCGAGATCTGGAGCGATTGTTCATGGATAAAGCCGAAGCTGACCGTCATGACAAAATGCTGGAACTCGCTGAATTGCTCGCCGAAGTGTTGCAAAAAGCCGTTCCATCGCTGAGCGAACAACAGGTGGAGGAAGCCGGCATCTACATGGCGAAGAATCGCGATGTGTTCGCCAAGGCATTCAAGAGCCAGCCAGACGCGTTGTCCGAACTGCTCAATCCGTCGGACGAATGATCAAAAAGATCGCAGCCTTCGGCAGCTCCGACACGGTGTAGGAGCTGCCGAAGGCTGCGATCTTTTTTTATCGGTACAACAGACGCTCCGCGAGCTCGTCAGCCACCCTGGCCGGTGAGCGTTTTTCGGCCTGGGCATGGGCGAAGACTTCCGTGAGCCGGGCACCGATCTTGGCGAGATGCGCCGTGATGGTCGGCAGCTCTTCGCCGCGGTGTTTCAAGGCAACATAGATCAGGCCGCCGGAATTGATCACGTAGTCCGGTGCATAGAGGATCCCGCGTCTTTCCAACTGGTCGGCGACTTGCAGGTTGCTCAACTGATTATGCGCCGAGCCGGCAACGGCCGAGCAGCGCAGTTGCGCCACGCTCTGGCTGTTGAGTACCCCGCCGAGGCCGCAGGGAGCCAGGATGTCGCATGGAGTACTGAGCAGTGCGTCGTTGGCGATGGGATGGGCGCCCAGTTGCTCCATCGCCAGTTGCACTTTACCGGGGTCGATATCGCTGACCAGCAGTTCGGCGCCCGCCGCATGCAGTTGCTCAGCCAGCGCATAACCGACATTGCCCAAGCCCTGGATGGCCACCCGCAGGCTTTCCAGGTTGTCGCTGCCCAGGCGAGCCATGGCCGTGGCGCGGATCCCGGCGAACACCCCCATGGCCGCATGGGGCGCCGGGTCTCCCGCGGCAGTGGTGCTGGTGACATGACGAGTCTGCTGGGCGATACAGTCCATGTCCGCCACCGATGTGCCACTGTCGATGGCGGTAATGTAGCGACCATCCAGTTGCTCGATGCAGCGGCCGAAGGCTTCGAACAGCGCCGCACGGCTCTCGACGTGTGCCGGACGCATGATGACCGCCACGCCCCCGCCCACGGGCAGGCCGGCCAGCGCGGCCTTGTAGCTCATGCCCTGGGCCAGGCGCACGGCGTCGGCCACGGCACTTTCGTCGTCGGGGTAGGAAAGATAACGACAGCCACCCAGTGCAGGCCCAGGACGGCTGCAATGAATGGCAATCACCGCCTTCAACCCGGTTGCCGGGTCTACGCTCAAGTGCAGCGATTCAAGGCGGGAGCTTTGCATGAGAGCAAACATCGACAGGCTCCCGAATCACTTTTTTGTCTGTCTCGCCAGTATAGGCGCGCAATTGAAAATTGCAGGAGCACGCCGGAATAACGCCGCATGATCGTCAGTCTTTTCGGCATAACCGGCTACCCCCTCTTTGCGAGACTGGACGAAACCTCGTGGCAGAGCTAAAACGAGGCATAGTCCGGAGACTGTGATGAAACCGCGCCAAGCCTTTTTTGACTGTCTGCACCGCTCGCCACCCGCACTGCTCGAAGCAGCCCTGTGGATCGCCGCCGAGCATGATCGTGAAGTGGACGTGCCAGCGTTATTGAAGGATTTCAGGGAGCTGCAGCAGAAAGTCAGCCACGGCCTGCCTATGATGCCTGTCAGCGAATTGGGCCAGCCCCTGCTTCGACGCCTCAATGATCTGGGTTTCGCCCAGGACGACGCTACGCCGCTACGGCCTGGCGCGGCGCTGCTGGACAAGGTCCTGGTCCGCAAGCGAGGGCAACCGCTGGCCTTGGGCCTGATAGCCTTGGAACTGGCCAAGGGCCTGGAAATCCCGATGACCGGCGTCAATTTCCCCGGCCATTTCCTGCTGCGCGTACCTGGCGCGGACCACCTGCTCGACCCCTGCGGCGGTCGCCGCTTGTACCCCAATGACTGCCGGGACTTGCTGCATCGCCAATACGGCGCCAACCTGCCGCTCAAGGCCGAGCACATGGTCTGCGCCGAGCCGATGCAGATGCTCCAGCGGCTGTCGCGTAATCTCAGGCAACTGCATCTGGCCAACGACGACTACATCGCCGCGCTGGTCGATGCCGAACGGGTGCTGGAACTGGGTAACGCCAGCGCCGCCGACTACCTGGCCCGCGCCAGCCTCTACCAGCGACTCGATTGCCCCAACGCCGAGCGTTTCGATCTCGAACATGCATTGATGCTCAGTGATGACCCGATCCAGCGGATCCGGCTGACCGAGCGATTGGGGCATCTGCCACCGAATACGATTGTGCATTGAGCCCCGGCGGCCCATTACACACCCTGTGGGAGCGAGCCTGCTCGCGATGAAGCAGGCGGCCTCACTATCAGAGCGTCTGACCCACCGCCTTCGCGAGCAGGCTCGCTCCCACAGGGGCGACTCAGGGAGTATCAGGCTGACTCGCCGGATGCGCTTGCTGGAACGCCGCATGGGCTGCCGCCAACGCCGCCACCCGGCGGATTCGTGGATACTCTTGCAACGACACATTGAAGCGCTCGGCCGCATACAGCTGCGGGATCAGGTAAACGTCCGCCAGGCCTGGCGCCGCGCCGAAACAATAGCCGTCTTCGCCAATCAACTGCTCCACTGCGGCCAGCCCCTGGCTGATCCAGTGCCCGATCCACTCCGTCACCTGCGCTTCGTCGTGGCCCCACTGCCTGAGCTTGTTGAGCACGCTGACATTGTGCAGTGGATGGATGTCGCAGCCGATCAGTGCGGCCACGCCACGCTCATGTGCGCGAAGCACGGGGTCACGGCTGAGCAACGGCACCTGTGGATAACGTTCCTCCAGGTACTCGATGATCGCCGGAGACTGGACCAGCAAAGCGCCCTCATCGGTACGCAGCGCGGGTACCCGCCCCTGGGGATTGATCCCCAGGTAGGCCGGCTGGCGATGTTCGCCCCCGGGCGGCGCGATCAGGTTGACCGGCAGGGCCCGGTAATCCAGGCCCTTGAGCGCCAGCGCGATGCGCACCCGGTAAGACGACGTGGAACGGTAGTAGGTGTAAAGCTCCATGCCGCCCCCTCAATGCGCCGGCAAGACTTTGCCGCGGCATTCGCCGAAACCGATGGAGGCGGCACCTTCGCGGCCGCAACGGGCGCGCAGGATGATTTCGTCACCGTCTTCGAGAAATTTGCGGATTTCGCCGGACGCCAGTTCGATCGGCTTTTTACCGCCCTCGGTGATTTCCAGCAGGCTGCCGAACTGACCATTTTCAGGCCCTGACAATGTGCCCGAGCCAAACAGATCGCCGGCCTGTAATTGGCAACCGTTGACGCTGTGGTGCGCGACCATTTGCGCCACGGTCCAATACATGTACCGGGTGTTGCTCAAGGTCAGGCGATGAGGCGCCAGGCCCTGCTCGCGCATGGATTCGGTCAGCAGCAGGACTTCCAGTTCGATATCAAAGGCTCCGCCAGCCTGGTCACGCTTGTCCAGCAGATACGGCAGCGGCTGGGGGTCGCCTTCCGGGCGTGCCGGCTGCGGGCGACGGAACGGCTCAAGAGCCTCGGCCGTCACCACCCACGGCGATACGCTGGTGAGGAAACTTTTCGACAGGAAAGGCCCCAGCGGCTGGTATTCCCAGGCCTGGATATCCCGGGCCGACCAATCGTTGAGCAAGCAGAAACCGCCGATGTGCTCGGCCGCATCGCCGATGGCAATGGGCTCGCCCAGGGCGTTGCCCTTGCCGATCCAGATACCCAGCTCCAGCTCATAATCCAGCCGCGCGCACGGGCCGAAGATCGGTTCGGCCTGGCCGGGCGGCAGCGTCTGGCCTTGCGGACGGCGCACATCGGTACCGGACGGGCGAACCGTCGAAGCGCGACCGTGATAACCGATGGGAACGTATTTGTAGTTGGGGAGCAGCGGATTGTCCGGCCGAAACAGCTTGCCGACATTCTGCGCGTGCTCAATGCCTACGTAGAAGTCGGTGTAGTCATTGATTTTCGCCGGCAGGTGCATCTGGCAGTCCGCCGCCAGCGGCAGCAACCGCGCGCCCTGGGCCTGGATCGCGTCCCGCTGGGGGCTGTCCTCGCGCAACAGTTCGAGCAATCTTTCGCGCAGGGCAACCCGGGCTTCGCGGCCGAGGTCGAAAAAGGCGTTCAACTGGCCGCCCTGCATGGCCTCGACGGCTTCAGCCGCCTTGCCGTCAAACAGGCCCGCCTGCAACGCGGCCTGCAGATCGAAGATCCGCTCACCAATCGCCACGCCGCTACGGGGAGCTTCGCCAGCGACACTGAAGATGCCCAGCGGCAGGTTCTGCAGCGGGAAGTCGGGATGACCATTAGCGCAAACAACCCAGCTGAGGGTAGGGGAAACTTGGGTCATGGGTTATCTCCGGGTCGGGTCGAAAGTGACCGGCAGCGAGGCCCAGCAGGCGTCGTAGTCAGTTTGCAATTGTGCGCAGTCCAGGGCGAAACGGCTGGGACGCAGCACTTGGCTGGTCTCGAACATGAAGGCCATGGTGTTGTCGATTTTTGTTGGCTTGAGCTCGGCATTGATCGCCTTGGTGCAGGTCTCGCCATCCGGGCCGTGGGCGCTCATGCAGCTGTGCAGCGACGCGCCGCCCGGCAGGAAGCCCTCGGCCTTGGCATCGTAGGCACCCTGGATCAGGCCCATGAATTCATTCATCAGGTTGCGATGGAACCACGGCGGACGGAAGGTGTTTTGCGCAACCATCCAGCGCGGCGGGAAAATCACGAAATCGAGATTCGCCAGGCCATGGACACTGGTCGGCGAAGTCAACACGGTGAAAATCGACGGATCGGGGTGGTCGAAGCTGACCGTGCCGATCGTGTTGAATCGCCGCAGATCGTATTTGTATGGCACATTGTTGCCGTGCCAGGCCACCACGTCGAACGGCGAATGGTCCAGCTCGCAGGCCCACAGTTCACCGAGGAACTTCTGTACCAGCGTGGTCGGTTGCACGAGGTTTTCGTAATGGGCGACCGGGGCCAGGAAATCCCTTGGATTGGCCAGGCCATTGCTGCCGATCGGCCCGAGGTCTGGCAGGCGCAACGGCGCACCGTGGTTCTCGGCGATGTAGCCGCGGGCTTGCGCATCGAGCAGTTCGACGCGAAATTTCAGCCCCCGAGGCAGTACAGCGATTTCCAGCGGAGCCACTTCCAGCACACCTAGCTCAGTGGCGATGCGCAGCCGCCCCAGTTGCGGCACGATCAGCCACTCACCATCGGCACTGAAGAACACCCGCTCCATCGAGCGGTTGGCGCAGTAGTGATAGATGCTGATACCGGCGGGTTTGTCCGCACCGGCATTGGCCGCCATCTGGACCAGGCCGTCGATCAGATCGGTGGGCTCCGCAGGGATCTGCAACGGGCTCCAGCGCAGGCGATTGGGTGTCACCTCACCCAGCGGGCCTGCGGCCAATTGCCGTTCCAACCTGGCGAAGGCCGGGTGGTTGGCCGAAGGACGGATGCGGTACATCCAGGTTCGCCGCGCTTCGCTGCGGGCCATGGTGAAGGCGGTGCCGGAAAACAGTTCGGCGTACAGGCCGTACGGGGCCTTCTGCGGAGAGTTCTGGCCAACGGGCAGTGCGCCGGGCAGCGCCTCGCTGGCGAATTCGTTACCGAAGCCAGACTGGTAAGCCAGGTCCGACGCCGTGGAATCGAGGTTCATGGAGCCTCCTGAATACAGGACTGGATGCGTCCCGTCGCTCTGTGGAGGAGCCTGGGCGCACCGGGTTATTTTTATCGTAATTTGATTACGCATAACGTAATTTGCTCGGCGACCACCGTCAAGCTATAAAGACGCCCATTCGCTTCCGGACCAGAACCTCCATGGAAAACCCGCCCAGCAACGGTAAACAGAAAGTCCGCTCCGCTGAGGTCGGCACCGACATCCTCAAGGCCTTGGCCGAGTTGTCCCCTTCCACCTCGCTGTCACGCCTGGCCGAACATGTGCAGATGCCGGCCAGCAAGGTTCATCGTTACCTGCAAGCCTTGATCGCGAGTGGCTTCGCCGAACAGAACAGCGCAACCAACCACTACGGTCTGGGCCGCGAAGCCTTGCGCGTAGGGCTGGCGGCGCTCAACGGCATGGATGTGCTGCAAGTGGCCGCCCTGCCCTTGGCCGAACTGCGCGACGACTTGAACGAAACCTGTTTTCTCGCGGTGTGGGGCAATCACGGCGCGACCGTCGTGCGGATCGAACCCGCCGTGCGGGCCGTGACCGTGGTGACGCAACTGGGCTCGGTCCTGCCGTTGCTCAGCTCATCCACGGGATTGGTTTTCAGTGCCTACCTGCCGGAGCGCGAAACCATCGAGCTGCGCGAACAGGAGGTGCGCGACGCCACTGACCACGCCTTGGCCGATGACAATGTCTATGCCGCCTTGCAGGGGCAGATCCGCAGTCGCGGCCTGCACCATGTGCATGGCTTGTTGATGCCCGGCATTGATGCCTTGTCCGCACCGGTTTTCAACGCCATGGGCCAGGTGGCAGCAGTCATGACCATTGTGGGTCCGACATCGCTGTTCCACGCCGACGAAAACGGCCCGGCGGCGCAGCGCCTGTTGACCGCGACCCGGGCCGTGAGCCGGCGAATGGGGTATGACTCAGGGTCATGAGCCCAGCAAGATATTCGCTAACTCATCACGCCCATGTTTTTCGCTTTTGCGACCGCTTGTGTCCGCCGCTGTACGCCCAGCTTGCTATGGATCCGCCGCGCATGGGTTTTCACCGTATGCAGCGAGATGAACAGGCGCTCGGCGATCTGCTGGTTTGAATGGCCCTGGGCAATGAGTTCCAGTACTTCCAGTTCGCGCTGGCTGAGCAGCGTTTCTTCCACCGCGCGTCCCGGCAGCTCGATCCGCTCCTGAGATTGCATCCAGTGCACCAGTTCAGGCTGGCGCATACGCAGCTCACCCAAGGCTTGCTGCGCCCGCCAACAGGCCACTTGCTTGAGCGCCTCCGGCGCGATCGAGCCAAGAGAGGTGCGATCGGCGGACAACCAGACGACCTCCGCCAGCGCCAACTGCAACTCCGTTTCCAATGCGTGCATTTCGCGCTGTCGTGCCTGGGCGATCATCGCCTGCAGGCGAGCCTGCGGCTCATGCGCCCGATGCAGGTAGACCTCGGCCAGCACCAGCAGATACTCGAGGCGCGGAATCAGTTCCAGGGTGGCTGGCGGCGCCTGCTTGGCCTGCGGCCCGTGGAAATGCCGCAAGACCCGGGTCAAGACTTCATGGGCAAGTTCCGGGCGCCCTTGCTGCAACCAGAATTGACAGCTGGTTTGCAGCAGCACGCCGCGATAGACCGTGTCGGGGATGTGTCGCTGCTGCATGATCCGCTCGGCGTCGCGCAGCTGCATGAAGGCTTCGCCATAGTCACCCCGGTTGGCCGCCAGGCAAGCCTTGCCGAGAAAGCCGTAGAGCACTTGTTTGTCCTGGCTGCGCAGGCCCGCCTCCAGGCCGGCCTGAAAGTGTTCGGCAGCCTGCTCGTCAGATCCCATGCGTAACGCCAGGCGCCCACGTCGCAGGGCGATACGTCCCAGCAACGCGGAAAAATCCTGGCCTGGCCTGTCGAGCAGCACCTGGACGGCGCTCAACAAATGATCCGCCCGATGGGGCGCGCCGCGTTGCTCAAGCACTTGGGCGTGATCCAGTTCCAGCAATCCTTCGAACACCAGCGAGCCATGAGCCCGGGCCAGGCACAGCGCCTGACGGTTGATCCATTGCGCGGACGCCAGCTCACCTTTGAGCAGTGCCTGCTGCGTCTGGCCGATCAGGCACAGCACCTTGAGGGCCCAGGCGTGCGGTTCGAGGCCGGCTTCGGCCTGAAGGAAATGCTCACGCGCCGGTTCGCCCTCGCCGTCCAGATGCAGCAGCCAACCACGCAAGACTTGCCAGCGGGCAATCAGTTCTCGCTGCCGGCAGGCGAGCGGCTGTGGCGCGAACCTGCCCAATTGCTCGATGCACCGCTCGGCCTCGGCGAAACGTCCGGCGCAGAGCAAGGCTGCGGTAACCAGCCCCACCGATTGCGGCGTATCGAGGGACAACGCCTCGTCCTGCTGGTCATGCAGGCTCAATAACAGCTGGACGTTGTTGCCCTGCAAGACATGCTCGAAATTCAGATGCTGGAGGACACTCACGGCCGTCTCGAACTCCCCCGCTTGCATGGCCTGTTCGAATGCCATCGGCCAATCCTGCTCGGCGGCGAACCATTGGCAGGCCCGCCGGTGCCAGGAGCGCGCCTGGGGCCAGGGCTCGTCACGCACGAGGCGGGCCAGCGGAGGGAAAATCTGCATCCATTCCGAAGACTGCGCCCACGGCTCGATGAAGCATCCCAGGTCCAGCAGCAAGGGAAGGCATTCGGCCCCCACCGTATCGCCGAACAGATGCTCGCAAAGCCGGGCATTGAAGCGCGGCAAATGCGCCAGCACGCGCCAGGCCTGCGCCAGCTCCGGGGACAAGGCGCCAAACAATTCATATTCGAGGTAGTCGGGCAAAGTCCCGGCACGCCCCGACGAAGCGTTGCTCCGCGCCCACTCGCAACGTTCGAGCAAGGCGAAGCGCACCCCGGCACACCAGCCACCACTGCGCTGAACCACCTCGCGGGCGGTGCGTGCTGCCAGTGGGCCGGGCAAATGCCCGAGCAATTGCTGAACATCCTCGGCGGTAAAAACCAGGGCTTGCGCGTCGAACTCGTGCAGCTCGTCGTCCAGCAACAAGCGCGGCCAATTGCAGTGCGGGCGGCGACGGCCATTGAGCCACAGATGCAGCGCCGGACTGCTGGTGTTCAGCAAGCGGTCGAGCAATTGGTCGAGTGCCGGATTGGGCACCCGACAATAATCATCCAGAAACAACCATGTCGGGGTTTGCAACCGTGCCAGGTGAGCCAACAGGCTCGCCTCATCGACCACCGGCAATCCGAGGGCCTGGGCCAGGCACTCACAGAATTGCGCGACATCCATCGCCGCGCCCCCCAGCGGCAGCCAATGCAGCCGGCAGCCCGGGGGCGCTTGCAGGAAACATTCAGCGAACAACGCGCTCTTGCCGCTGCCCGCCGGTGCGTAAAGCAGCTTTACCCGCGCCTCGGAAGCCAGCAACGACTCGCTCAAGGACCGGCGTGGCACATGCGTCGAAGACAGGCGCGGCAGCAGCCCGGGACGGTCCGGACACGGGGTCATGGCGGTCATTGTGCAAGGTCCCTTTTATTGTTGTTCCATCACCCTAGACCTGTGTCGAGCACCTTAGGAGAAATATTCAGCGCGCTGATTGCTGCTCATAAAAAAATGACCGGCAGCTCAGCTGTCGGTCATTGGTTTTGCTCAGGGTCTGGAGGGCTTTGGGGCCGCTTCGCGGCCCAGCGGGAGCAAGCTCCCTCGCCACGGGTATTCTGCCAAGACGATCTAGCGAACCCCGCTCGACCGCAACGCTGCCGGCGTGTAGTCGGCTGCCCGAGCCTCGAACCCATAGACGTAGGCGTGCTTCTCTTCGTTTTTCATCCCCAGGGCAATGTAGCGGCCAGCGATGATGTCGTAGAGCGCTTCGAGTGTGTAGCCCGGGTTCTGATGGTCGTAATAGAACTGGGCATGCCCTTCGGCCACGCGCCACAACTGGCCGCGCCCGTCATAGTGGTCCACCAGTGCCGCTTGCCAGCTGTCCTCATCGATATACATGTGGCGCTTGGCGTAGATGTGCCGCTCGCTGGGCTTGACCGTACCCACTACTTCCCAAACCCGGTGCAGCTCGTAGCGCGTCAGGTCCTGGTTGATGTGCCCGGCCTTGATCACGTCATCGTATTTGAGGCTCGGTGAATCGAGTTTGTAGCTGTTGTACGGGATGTACATTTCCTTCTTGCCTACCAGCTTCCAGTCGTAGCGATCCGGGGCGCCGGAAAACAGGTCGAAGTTGTCGGAAGTACGCAAGCCGTCGGCAGCGGTGCCCGGGCCGTCATAGGCCACTTGTGGGGCACGACGCACGCGACGCTGGCCGGCGTTGTAGATCCATGCCAGACGCGGCTCCGTCACCTGGTCGAGCGTTTCATGCACCAGCAACACGTTACCGGCCAGGCGCGCCGGGGCCGTCACCTCTTGCTTGAAATAAGTCAGTACGTTGCTGGCTTTTTCCGGATCGGCGTCCTTGATCAGGAACGGCACGGCGATCTCTTCTTCGAAGCGGATCGGCGTGAAGCTGCCGTTGGTCTGCGGTGTGGCCTGGGTGATGACGCGCCGCAGGTTGCCGCCGTGGTAGCGGGTGATGTGGTTCCACAGCACCTCCACGCCGGTCTTGGGAATCGGGAACGCGTAGTAGCGGTTGCCAGTGAAGTTGGCCAGGCCGTTGCCGTCGTTGATGGCGTTCACGTTCAGTGCGCTACGTTTGGCCGCCTCATAGATCTCCGGCGGCAGGCCAACGCTGCGGTGGGTCGGGTAGACCGGGATCCGGTAGGTTTCCGGGTAGCGCTTGAACATCGCGACCTGGCCTTCGGAGAGTTTGTCCTTGTACTTATCCACGGTCGCGGCGGTGATGGTGAACAGCGGTTTTTCACTGGCGAACGGGTCGGCGAGGAAGCCTTTGCTGTCCACGGCACCGGCGTTCTTCGGGATACCGCCGGTCCAGGCCGGGATCGAGCCATCGGCGTTGCCAGCCTTTTCCGCGCCCAGCGGGGTGAGGCTGGTGCCCAGTTTGTTCGCTTCCTCCGGCGAGACCGCCGCCATTACGTTCGCGGCCAGCAGGCTCAGGGCCAGGGCACCGCATTGCAGGATCATCTTGCGCATTGGGTTTTCCTTGTCAGCCAGATCAGAAGTTCACGCCGAAGCTCAGCGCGAGGAAGTCGCGGTCTTCGAGAACGTTGTAATCGCCGCCGAAGAAATCGGTGTAGCTCAGGCTGGCGGTGTACGTGTTGCGGTAATCGGCATCGACGCCCACGCTGACCGCCTTGGCGCCTTCGTTGAACAAACCGTTGGGTCCATAGCCGGCCACGTCATGGGACCAGGACAGGTTGGGCTTGAAGTTCACCCCGCCGATAACGTTGGAATAGTCGAGAATCGCCCGGGCGCGATAACCCCAGGAGGTCGAGGTGACAAAACCGTCGGTGTCGCCGTTGAAGCCGTACTGGCCGTAGACCGAATCGCGTCCATAACGCAGCTCGTCCTTCGATTCGAGACCGCCGACGTGGACGACCGCGGCCTCACCGACCACGGTCAGGCGATCGGCGCCCAGCACCTGGTCGAAGAAGTGCGTCAGGGTGCTCTGGACCTGGGTCACTTCCTTGCGGCGGTAACCAGTGTTGTCCGCGCCCGGCGAAGTGGCGATCGGTGACGCGGCGCCTCCGGCGATCGGGTTCACCAAGGCCAGGGTCAGGTCGTTGGTATTGACCTGTACCGGTGCATTGGGGCGGTAACTGATTTCGCCGGTCCACGCCGTGCCAGTCGGCAACGTGGTGGAGAAACTGGCGCCGTACAGGCGGATGTCTTCAGGGTATTCGAGGTAATACCCACCGCGCCCCAACATCACGCTTTGCGCCAGGCCCGCGCCGCTGCCAGGGGCGATGGCGTTTGCAGTCGCGACCATCCCCGGCAGCGCAGCCAGCGTAGAGAGCCCCGCCGTAGTGGTGCCAACGGTCGGCGTGCGGCTGTGGTAATTCATGAAGTACAGGCCGTACTCGGTGTCATCGCCGAGCCAGCGCAACGCCGTGCCCCACTGGCCGGAGTCCCGCGCATCGCGGTCACCGCCACGGGGAATGACCACGCCTTCGCTGGTCACCTGGATGCCCTGGCCGAACGCGTTGGTCAACGGCACGAAAGGTGCAATCGCCGGGCTGCCTACGGTATAGCCATCGGTGCAACCGTCGGCGACCACATCGTTACCAAAGAAAGTGCCGCAGTTGTCCACAACCGTCTGGTCCCACTCCAGTTGGTAGAAACCTTCGACGGTGAGCTTGTCGGTCAAGCCCTGGGAGGCGAACAGCATGTTGACCGGGATCAGGCCTTCCTTGATCTCCGCACCCGGGCGACGGAACGCGGACACGTCCACCGGGTTGATGCTGTTGATGGAGTTGCCGATGAAGGTACTTTCGCCCCAACTGACCACCTGCTTGCCGGCGCGTACCGTGCCCGGCAGATCGGCGATGGAATAATTGTGATAGACGAAGGCATCGAGGATCTGCGCCCCCGACGACTTGGCGCCCTCCTTGCGGTTACTGTCGCTGATGTCCTTGAACTCGCGGTTTTCGTCCTTGAGCTCGAAGTCGTACCAATACTTGCCACGGACAAACACGCCGGTGTCGCCGTACTTGAGTTCGAGGTCATGGAGGCCCTTGAAGATTTTCGAGAAGGTCTCGCCTTTCCTGAAATTCAATCGGCCGTCGTCACCGGTGGAAGACTGGCCCGTACCGCCATTGACGGTGCCGACCAGATCCCTGTCGGCATCGCGCATGCCCCAGCTCGCGCCAACCGACAGCGAGGAGTCGAACTGCCCCTCGATTTCGCCAATGTTGAATGAAACGGCCTGCGCCTGGGCACAGCAACCCAAGGCCACCGCGACGGCCAGCGCCTGCGGCTTGAAGATGGCGCGCATTGTTATTGTTGTCATGCGTCTTCCCCGGTGAGTGACAGAGCCTCCACCCTACTGCCCCACGTCATGGGCGATAAGCGCACCAAGGGGGTATTCGCGATGTACCTCCAAGGGATGACAGCCCTTGCGGGCCGGGCCTTTGCGTGGTGCATGAATGGACTGGATGAGAGGTTATCAACGGCGTGCATTTTCATCGCTGCTTTTGCACTGTTGCATGCACTGCAACAGTGCATGTCGGGATCCGGGCTGTTTCCGAAAACGTCCAATCCCTATGCTGGCCGGGCTTGCAGGACAACGGGCCTGCAAGCGCAAGCCGCCAGGCGTCCCTCGCGCCTGGCGCACCGTCATTCGGATGGATTGCGCATCAATCCATCGTCCCCGTGTCCACTGACGTTGATTTGTAGCTCCTTTACAACGTCACGTTTAGGCCGCTGCGTTTTGCAGCGGCCTTTTTTATTTCCGGGTTATTTCCGCGGGGGGACTTTCTTGTTTCCTACATAACTTGAGCAATATTTACCGATGAAACTTTAACGACACTATTTTTTGCCGTCTCTTCCTACAACAAAGCCAGAAGCCAACTACGTACGCCTCAAATATCCACTGTTACGCTGAAATTCAATCGCAGCGCTTCGCTTCGATTATTAACCAGTGAGTTATTTGATAATGCTAATAAACAACACAACCCATCGTTCAAAAAAAGGCTACAACAGTCGCGTTCGCTTTCTAGTTTTCCATTACACCGCGGGCAACTTCGCCTCTTCGATAAACGCTTTGACCGGCCCGTCCGTGAGTGCTCATTACCTCATCCCGGATTTTGCCGACCCTACCTATTTGAAGGCGGGCTTCGAGGAGCCGCAGATTTTCAATCTGGTGGACGAGCGCCAGCGGGCCTGGCATGCCGGGGTGAGCAGTTGGGGTAATCGCAGCAACCTGAACGACACTTCGCTCGGCGTCGAAATCGTCAACCTGGCGACGGACAACCAAGGGCAATTTACCTTTCCGCCTTATGCGCCCCAGCAAATCGAGGCGATCGAATACCTGGCAACGGATATCCTCAAACGCTATCCGGAAATCAGTCCGGTAAACGTGGTGGGGCACTCGGATATCGCCGCCGGGCGCAAGAGTGATCCTGGCCCGATGTTTCCGTGGCATGCGTTGTATCTCAAGGGTATTGGCGCCTGGTTTGATGACGCCCCGCAAGAAACTTTTATACAGGCATACCAAGCCGATGGAATTCCCCCTCGCGAACAACTGATCGGGTGGTTCAAACGATACGGTTATGACACCTCGGCTGCGTCAACAAGTACCGGGTTCCAACGCCTGGTCCGCGCCTTCCAGCTGCATTTTCGCCCGGCGAAACATGACGGTGTGATGGACATGGAGACCGCTGCGAATCTCGCGGCCCTGGTGCAGAAGTACTTCCCCTGAGCGCGGTGCCGCGCTTGGCGATAACGTGCCCAGGGACCCGATTCAAATGGCGTGACGCTGCAGGTTCGCCATCATCTCTTTCAAAGCTTCCAGGTTGTCGTTCGGGTGGACTGCGTTTTCGAAGTCGCAAATCTGCTGCCAGTGAGCGGCGACGTCCTCGGGTGAAAACCCCTCGCGCGGATCAAAGCCGGCACCGAGGCTGCGCTCCCAGCGCACCTTGCCCATCCAGCCGCCGCCTACTTCGAACAATCCGGAAGTTTCCTGGCAGGCTTCGCTGGCCAGGTACACGACCAGCGGGCTGACGAGTTCAGGTTTGAGTTGTTCGAATACCTGCGGCGGGATCAGGCCTTCGGTCATACGGGTGCCGCCGGTGGGGGCGATGGCGTTGACGAGGATGTTGTTCTTGCGACCTTCGATAGCCAGGGTGCGAGTGAGGCCGTACAGGCCAAGCTTGGCCATGCCGTAGTTGGACTGGCCGAAGTTGCCATAGATGCCGGACGTGGAGGCGGTGAAGATCACTCGTCCGTAGTTCTGCTCGCGCAGGTGCGGCCAGGCGGCGCGGGTGACTTTATAGGCACCTTCGACATGGACACGGTAAACCAGGTCCCAGTCGGCATCGTCCATCTTATGGAAGGTCTTGTCGCGCAGGATACCGGCATTATTGACGACCACATCCACCCTGCCGAACGCGTCGAGGGCGTTTTGCACAAGCTTGTCGCCGTCAGTGACCGAGTCATGATTGGCTTCGGCAATACCACCGGCGGCACGGATTTCAGCCACCACCCGATCCGCTGCCGAGGCGTTGGCGCCCTCCCCCTGCGCTGAGCCGCCGAGATCGTTCACCAGCACGCGTGCGCCCTGCCGGGCAAACAGCAGCGCATGAGCGCGGCCAAGGCCGCCGCCGGCTCCCGTGACGATCACGACTTTATCTTCGAAGCGCACAGATTCACTCATGGGCAGAACTCCAGCAGGCCGATAGGACATTGGCACGAGTGTCCGGCACAAGTCGGCAGGCCACAATCAACTGGGCTCAGAGTGAATGGTGGGCGATAAGGTGAGGGGATGATGCCAGGCAATCGGTCATGAACAGGCCATTTGCCTGATCGGCGCCGCGATGATTTCGCGAAATGCCAGGTAATGCTTGAGTACCTGAACAGGTGCCTCGGTGTGTGGATAGTGGCCAATGTCAGGCAACAGCACCGTGTCGGCGTTCGGAATCAAGGCTCGGTAACGCGCCACCATGTGCGCACCGGAAATCGGATCGATTGCCCCGTCGATGACCCGCAACGGCACTTCGTCGCGCTGCATCGCCTGCACCCAACGGTCGCGTTGCACCCGTCGTTCGGGAATATAGGCGATGAGTTTGTGCATGATCCGGGGCCCGTGATGGGTTTCGACGAGGCTCCAGTAATCATCCATCTCGCTTTCGGTCGGGCAGGTCCTGGGGCCGAAAATCCGTTGGAAACTCTTCACCAGCCCGTCCCTGGAGAAGGCCCGGCCTATCAGCCACCCCAAGGGGCTGAGCAGCAACTTTTGCATCAGCACCGGACGATGGGTCTCGGGGAACAGTCCACCATTGAGAAAGACACAACTGGCGACGTCGGCGCGCGCCTCGCTGTGCCGGGCAATCAACTCCTGGGCCACGCTGTCGCCATAATCGTGGGCCAGCACATGAACTCCCTGCGTCACATTCAAATGCGTCAGCAACGCTTGCTGCAGATCGGCCTGCTCCAACAGGCTATAGGCGTGATCCACGGGTTTATCGGAGTCACCGAAACCGAGCATGTCGCAGGCGATCACCCGGTAACGCTGTGCCAGCGGCTGCCACAGGTAATGCCAGTCCCAACTGGCGGTCGGGAACCCGTGGATCAACAGCAGAGGCTCGCCGTGGCCCGCCACCCAATAGCGGATAGCGTGACCCCGAAACATGAAGGTCTGTCCGCGCTGGCGCCAGATACGCAGCGGAATCTGGACCATGGGCATCAGCTTTTATAACCCGGATCTTGCTGATCGAGTTTGCGCAGCAATGCCGGCCAGGCCAGCGCGCCCCCCATGCCTTGGGCGCTTCGGGTCACCCCGGCAACCATCGCCCGGGCACCGGCCAGCACCTGAGGCTCGATGGCGATCAACTCGGCGCCGCCGGTCTGCGCCAGAACCTGGATGTCACAGGCTCGCTGGAAAATGAACATCATCAGGAAGGTATCGGCGATGGTGCCGCCACAGGTCAGCAGGCCGTGGTTGTGAAGCATCAGGAAATTACTGTCGCCCAGGTCCGCTTGCAGGCGGGCCTTCTCTTCAGGATTGAGGGCGACCCCTTCGTAAGGGTGATACGCCAGGCTCGACAGCACGAACAGCGATTGCTGGCTGATCGGCAGCACGCCCTGTTTTTGCGCCGATACCGCGACACCGGCGGCCGTGTGGGTGTGCAACACACACATCACATCGTGCCGCACCTCGTGCACCGCACTGTGAATGGTGTAACCCGCCGGGTTTATCTCATAGGGGCTGGGCATCAGCTTGTTGCCGGCCTGGTCGACCTTGACCAGGCTCGACGCGGTGATTTCATGGAACATCAACCCGAACGGGTTGATCAGGAAATCTTCGGTGCCGGGGACCTTGGCGGAGATATGGGTAAAGATCAGGTCGTCCCAGCCGTGCAGCGCGACCAGCCTGTAACAGGCGGCAAGATCGACGCGGGTTTGCCATTCCGCGGCGCTGACCTGGTCCTTGATGCCGGGTGTCGATTGAATGGGCGTCACGCTCACGGTTATGACCTCTGGCTTCTTGTTATGGTGGAGGCGTATCCAACCTCCATGAACAGAAAACCAGTCTAGTCAGCTCCGCCAGGGCCGGTAGTTGCATTGGCAGCCAGCTTACTGACCGAGCGGGTCATCAGGCGAACATCCGCGATCAGTGCCGGCCGCTCCTCCATCAATGGCGCAATGCAGCGATCAATTCGCCCAGCCAGGGCTCGGCATCGCTTTCCGGCGTCACACTCTCACTGGCGTCCAGGCGTAACATGGCCAGCACCTCGTGGACGCCCAGCTCGGCGAACAATTCGCGCATCTGCTCGCCACCACCGCAGAACGTATCGCCATAGCTGGCATCCCCGAGGCCGATCACCGCACCGGGCAGGCCGCAAAACGACGCGGGCAATTGGTCGCGAATCGTCGAATACAATGGCATCAGGTTGTCCGGCAGCTCACCCATGCCGGTAGTGGACGTTATGGCCAGCAACGCCTGCGGGCCAAACGCCTGGATATCCGCCAGGGTTGCCCGCGGATTGTGGAATGTCTGGAAACCGGCGTCATCAAGCAATTTGGCGGCATGCCGGGCGACTTCTTCGGCAGTGCCGTATACGGAGCCGGAAAGGATGGCGACTTTCATCAATCTGATCCTGAAGCGGAATAAAGAGCCGCAATGTTAGCAGGCTGAACAGTGATGCCGGGATTGATTCTCAACAACCGATAATGGCAAGTGGACATCTCCCAGGGTTCTTCTAGAATGCAGCGCACGCAGGGATGACCATTGCTGGAGGCTTCATGATTAATGCTCACTTGATGCAGTTGGTGATCAGCGCTTCGAACGACGGGATCGTCATCGCCGAAAAGGAAGGCGACGAAGACAATATCCTGATTTATGTAAACCCGGCGTTTGAACGGCTGACCGGCTACAGCCGCGACGAGATCCTCTACCAGGACTGCCGTTTCCTGCAGTCCGGCGATCGCGATCAACCGGCCCTGGCGCATATCCGCATGGCCTTGAAGCAAGGCGGATCATGCCGACAGGTCCTTCGCAACTATCGCAAGGACGGCACGCTGTTCTGGAATGAGTTGTCGGTGTCGACCGTGAAAAACCAGTCTGACGGGCACACTTATTTCGTCGGTGTGCAGAAGGACGTGACAATCCAGATGAAGGCTCAACAGCGAATCGCCCAGCTCGAAAAGGAGTTGGCTGAAGCACGGGAGACGATTGCGCGCCTGGATGCGACGAACGGCGCAAACAAAACGGCGAATTAATGGTCAGTCACTACAATCACCGTGAACTCGTACATATTTTTCGAGCACCGTATGCAGCGCGACGCCCTTCTTACCCAGGATGAGCTGGATTTCATCCGGACCATGCAGCACAGCCCGCAGTTGAACGAGCGGGATGTCACGTCGAGCTTGCTGGTAAACGGTGGGTCGCAGATCCGTGATCTTTTGACGCGCCTGGCGGCAAACGAGCAGGTCACGTTACAAGCCAATTTCGAAAACCAGCAGATGACCTTTCCGTTGCATCTGGTGGAAGACGAATTCCATGCCATGCACCTGCGCCTGGGTGTGCCGAGTATCTATGAGGACGGACCTAAGGTGCGCCCATGGCGCCTGACGCTCGAGGCACCGGTTGCGCTGGAAAATGCCAAGGGTCAGCCAGGTCCTTTATGGGTGCATGAGGTCTCTTGCAAGGGCGTTCTGCTGGAAATTCGCAACCGCACCAAACCGCCAAAACAGTTCGCGTTGTGGTTCAGCCCTTCAGGCTACGAGAGAATTTCGCTTCGCGGTACGTTCGAACGGGAAACCGATCAGGGCCTGTATGCCTACCATCTGAATCAGCATGACCAGGACGAAACCGAGCGCCTGCGTCAGTACATCCTCCAGCAACATCGTCTGACCCATCCGGCGATGCACCTCTAGGCTTTGTACGAAAAGTGCCTGCGCGACTTTTCGTACAAACCCTAGCAAGCCATTCAAGTGTCCAGGTTGCCCGCCAGAAATTGACGCAAGCGCTGGCGCATCAGCATGCCTTCATTTCCCAGGCAGGCAATTGAAGAGCCCGCCAGGCTTTCCTGCGCCAGGTCTGATGCATCACCGGCGAGCATGACCGGGCAATCGAGGCTCATCGCCAGCCTGTTCAGCCGCTTGGGCAGCTCCGCGGCCGGCGCATGATTGGAAACCAGCACGAGCGCCAAAGGCTTGATCTTCTGGCAAATGAGGGTCAATTCGTCAAAGGGTTGGCCGACAGTCATGACCCTGACACCCACCTCGGCCTTGGAGATGAACAGCGTCGTGACCAGCAACTCCAATTCCCGGCATTGGCCGGCTATGGCGCTGACCAGGACCCGGCGCGACGAAGTGTCGCGCTTCAGCAAGAGGCGTTGCATGACACGCGAGCGCAAGAAACCGTCGAAAAACAGCCACTCACTGGTCTGCCCGAACTCATGCTGGCGTTGGAGCAATGCTCGCCAGAGCGGCATAAGGATGTCCTGGAAGACGACCGGTGCCGTATAGCTGGAAAAAATCTGTCCATAGACCCGATCCAGCTCCACATCGTCAAAGTTGCCGACTGCGTCAGCCACGAGCTGTTGCCACTGGGCGTAATCGGCGCGCACCAGATCGGGCGAAATGAACCTGGAGGCTGGCTGCACCGACTCGGTCCTGGCGAGAATCTTTCCCACCTTGCTCACCGCTACCCCGCGTTCGATCCAGGCGAGAATGCTGCGAACCTTTTCGATATCGCTCAATGAATACAGGCGGTGCCCGCTTTCGGTGCGTGTGGGCTGGATGAGGCCGTAGCGCCGCTCCCACGCGCGCAAGGTCACCGGATTCACGCCAGTCACCCGCGCCACTTCGCGGATGGGAAACAACTCCTCGCTTTTCAAAGCCATGGCGGCCTGAAACGCAAGGTTCTCTTCGATGATCACGCTCATTCCGAAGGCTTACCCGGCTCCAATTGGAACCCAGTTTACTCCTCACCGGGGATGTCTTTACAAGGGAGATGGCGAACCATATTCGAATTTGTTGTTTTTTGCGCTACAAGGAATAATCCTTGCTTGCCTTCAGGCATCGAACGCCGCCCCTTACCCTGGGGCCGTTCTTCAAGCGAATCTCCTACCCGGAGTGCCGCAGCCGTAACATGGAGATACAAAATGTCTGCCTCACCCGTCACGTTGATGGTTGCCCGCCGCGTCGCCAATGGCCGCTATCAGGACCTGATCGCCTGGTTGCGCGAAGGCGAGCAACTGGCGACCGACTTCCCCGGCTACCTGGGCTCAGGCGTACTTGCGCCGCCGCCCGAAGACGACGAATTCCAGATCATCTTCCGTTTCGCCGATGAGCAGACCCTGCATGCATGGGAACATTCGGCCTCGCGCACGGCTTGGCTGGGACGCGGCAGCGAGCTGTTTGCCCATCCCTCCGAACATCGAGTGCGGGGCATCGACGGTTGGTTCGGCGCCGTCAACCAGCGCCCGCCGCGCTGGAAACAGGCGGTGGCTATCTGGCTGGCGTTTTTTCCGGTTTCGTTGTTGTTCAATTTCCTGCTGGGGCCATTACTGGGTGAACTGGGCATGTTGAGCCGGGTGCTGATCAGCACGCTCATCCTGACGCCGTTGATGGTTTATCTGTTTATCCCCTTATCGACCCACTTGCTGGCGAACTGGCTCGCTGGCGCACCACAACGACCAGTGCCGGCGACGCAGAATCATTGATACAGCATGCCATCAGCTTCAAGAGGTGTCCCTGTGGGAGCGAGCCTGCTCGCGAAAGCGGCGTGCCAGCCAAATTGAATCCAGCTGGACCAACGCCTTCGCGAGCAGGCTCGCTCCCACAGTGAAATTGGCAATGCATTCACTGGATCGGTTGCCAATAGGTACACGGCATCCGGCACTGTTATAGTTTTGCTTTTCCGCCGCAAACCGAGCCGCTCCATGCCTACCGCTCCGATCCTCATCACCGGCGCAGCCCAGCGTGTCGGCCTGCACTGCGCCCGTCGGTTGCTGGAAGACGGGCAACCGGTCATCGCCACCTATCGCACCGAACGCCCGGGCGTGCAGACGCTACGGGACTCAGGGGCCACGATGCTGTTTGCCGACTTTTCCAGTGAAGCGGGAATCCTCGCCTTCATCGAACAACTCAAGCAGCACACCGACCAGCTACGCGCCATTGTGCATAACGCCTCGGCCTGGCTTGCCGAAACCCCAGGCGATGAGGCGGCCGCCTTCGGCGCGATGTTTGGCGTGCACATGCTCGCGCCTTACCTGATCAACCTGCAGTGCGCCGAGCTGCTGCGGCGCTCGGTGCCGGCGGATATCGTGCACATCAGTGATGACGTGACGCGCAAGGGCAGCAGCAAGCACATCGCCTATTGCGCCACCAAGGCTGGCCTGGAAAGCCTCACGCTTTCTTTCGCGGCGAAATACGCACCCGCCATCAAGGTCAACGGTATCGCCCCGGCCCTGCTACTGTTCAATCCCGACGACGATGCAGCCTATCGGGCCAAGGCTCTGGCCAAATCCGCGCTGGGTTTCGAGCCGGGCAGTGAAGTGATCTACCAGAGCCTGCGTTATCTGCTGGACAACCCCTACGTCACCGGCACGACCCTGACCGTCAACGGTGGGCGGCACATCAAATAATCCTGTACCGAGGAAGCGCAATGGCCCTGTCGCCCGAGCATTACCGCGAGATCCTGATCGGCCTGGGCGAAGACCCGGAACGCGAAGGCCTGCTTGATACACCGGTGCGGGCCGCGAAGGCCATGCAGTACCTTTGCCATGGCTATGAACAGAGCATCGAACAGATCGTCAACGGCGCCCTGTTCGCCTCCGACAGCGATGAAATGGTGATCGTTGCCGACATCGAACTCTATTCATTGTGCGAACATCACCTGCTGCCCTTCATCGGCAAGGCCCATGTGGCTTATATTCCTACGGGCAAGGTCCTGGGGCTGTCGAAGATCGCCCGGCTGGTGGATATGTTCGCCCGTCGCCTGCAGATCCAGGAAAACCTCACCCGGCAAATCGCTGACGCGGTGCAGCAGGTCACCCAGGCCGCCGGCGTTGCGGTGGTGATAGAAGCCCAGCACATGTGCATGATGATGCGCGGTGTCGAAAAACAGAACTCGACGATGAACACCTCGGTGATGCTCGGCGCCTTTCGCGAGTCCAGCACCACGCGCCAGGAGTTCCTGCAATTGATTCGACGGAGCCAATAAATGCCACAACTTCAGCCCGCCATGGCGCGCATCAAGGTCAAGGACCTGCGCCTGCGTACGTTCATTGGCATCAACGAGGACGAGATCCTCAACAAGCAGGATGTGTTGATCAACCTGACCATCCTCTACGCAGCCCAAGAGGCAGTGCGCGACAATGACATCGACCACGCCCTGAACTACCGCACCATCACCAAGGCAATCATCGCCCATGTGGAGGGCAACCGATTCGCCTTGCTCGAACGCCTGACCCAGGAACTGCTCGACCTGGTCATGGCCAACGAGTCGGTGCTGTACGCCGAGGTCGAAGTCGACAAGCCGCACGCCTTGCGCTTCGCCGAGTCAGTGTCGATTACCCTCGCGGCAAGTCGGGCTACTTCGTAGCAGCTGCAAGCCTCAAGCTGTAAGCTTCGAGCCTGAACATCGCAAACCCACTTGCAGCTTGAAGCTTGCCCCTTGAAGCTGTCTCGCAGAGATCCTCATGAACGATCAACAACGCCTCGAACTCGAAGCCGCCGCCTTCCGCCGGCTGGTTGCCCATCTGGACAGCCGCAAGGATGTGCAGAACATCGACCTGATGAACCTCGCCGGTTTCTGCCGCAACTGCCTGTCGAAGTGGTACAAGGCTGCCGCCGATGAGCGTCAGATCGAGGTCAGCCTCGACGATGCCCGCGAAGTCGTCTACGGCATCCCCTATGCCGAATGGAAAGCTCAATACCAGAAAGAAGCCAGCGCCGAACAGCAAGCGGCGTTTGCCAAAGGAACTCCCGATGCCTGACCTGAACACCTTCCGCGCCAGCCTCAACAGTGGCGAACATGTTTTCGCCGATACCCTGGCCTTTGTCGCCGCTGGCTACGACTACCAGCCCCGGGCTTTCAACAACGGTGGCGTCGAGAACGCCGCCGGGCAGAACGAAGGTTCGTGCAAGACCCTGGGTCTGGCGTTGCTTGAAGGCTTGAGCGATGAAGAAGCACTCCTGGCGTTTGGCGAGCATTACCGTTCGGTGCTGGCCACGCCCGAGGGCAGCGATCACGGCAATATCCGCGCGTTGATGGTCCATGGTCTCGCCGGCGTGAAGTTCGAGGCGCAGCCGCTGCAACGGCGCTGATTCAAAGACTCTGGAAAACAGCTCTCGTGGCGAGGGAGCTTGCTCCCGCTGGGCTACGAAGTAGCCCCCTGGCCCCGCCTCGCTGCAACTGATACACCGCACTTGCTGATTTGGGACTGCTTCGCAGTCCAGCGGGAGCAAGCTCCCTCGCCACAAAAGCGGTTCTGGCACGCTTCGCACTAACCACATCCCGACTTTTATGATTGACCCGGCAACTTTATTTCGTTTGCCGGGCACCTCTCCCCGCGGCTTAGATAAAGGCAATATTTCTTTCTCCGAGCCGTCATCCATGAGCCGCGAAAGCATCAGCCAATCGATTTCCTTCGTTCACCCCATCAGCCTCGACCATGGAAAAAATGCCGAAGTCTGGGACACGGATGGCAAGCGCTACATTGATTTTGTCGGCGGCATCGGCGTGCTGAATCTCGGCCACTGTCATCCGCGTGTCGTCGAGGCGATTCGCGAGCAAGCCACCCGGTTGACTCACTATGCGTTCAATGCCGCGCCGCACCGGCCTTATCTCGAATTGATGGAGCGCCTGGCAAGATTCATCCCGGTGGACTATCCGCTTAGCGGCATGCTTACCAACAGCGGCGCCGAGGCAGCGGAGAACGCCTTGAAAATCGTCCGCGGCGCCACGGGGCGCACCGCCATGATCGCATTTGATGGCGGTTTCCACGGCCGGACCCTGGCCACCCTCAACCTCAACGGCAAGGTTGCGCCTTACAAACAGAAAGTCGGTGTCCTGCCCGGACCGGTCTATCACCTGCCCTATCCCAGCCAGGACAACGGCGTGACCTGTGCCGAAGCCCTCAAAGCCATGGATCGGCTGTTCAGCGTCGAGATCGACGTAAACGACGTAGCCTGTTTCATCGTCGAGCCGGTGCAGGGCGAAGCCGGTTTCCTGACGATGGACATAGCCTTCGCCCAGGCGCTGCGCCAGTTTTGTGACGACAAGGGCATCGTGTTGGTCATCGATGAGATCCAGTCCGGTTTCGGCCGTACCGGCCAACGTTTTGCGTTTTCGCGGCTGGGCATCGAACCGGACCTGATCCTGCTGGGCAAGAGCATCGCTGGCGGTGTCCCGCTGGGGGCGGTGATGGGACGCAAAGCCCTGATGGACAACCTGCCCAAGGGCGGCCTCGGCGGAACCTACTCGGGCAACCCTATCGCCTGCGCCGCCGCGCTGGCGACCCTGGACGAGATGACCGACGCGAACCTGCGGGCCTGGGGCGCGCGACAGGAAGAGGCCATAGTAAGCCGCTACGAATCCTGGCGCCGTCGCGGGCTGTCCCCCTATCTGGGGCGGTTGACCGGCGTCGGCGCCATGCGCGGCATCGAACTGGCCCACGCCGATGGCACCCCGGCGTCGGCGCAACTGACGCAATTGTTGGCGGCGGCACGGGATTCGGGCTTGCTGCTGATGCCCAGCGGCAAATCCCGGCACATCATTCGGCTGCTGGCGCCGTTGACGACCGAGCCGGCGGTGCTGGAAGAGGGATTGGATATTCTCGAGGCGTGCCTGACAAAACTGGGCTGAACAGACCAACACCAAACCTTTTGGGAGCGAGCCTGCTCGCGATGGCGGTATAACAGTCAGCATCGATTCTGGCTGGTCTGACGCCATCGCGAGCAGGCTCGTTCCCACAGAAGTTATTCACAGTAGTTGCGTTGAATCCTCTCCGATAAAAAACCGGCCGAAGCCGGTTTTTTATTGCCCGATGGATCAGAACGAAACGTTCTGCAAGCCATCCAGGTAACGCTCGGTGTCCAGGGCCGCCATGCAACCGGCGCCGGCCGAGGTGATCGCCTGGCGGTAGACGTGGTCGGCCACGTCGCCGGCCGCGAAGATACCTTCGACGCTGGTGGCCGTGGCGTTGCCGTCGCGACCGCCCTTGACCACCAGGTAACCGTCCTTGAGCTCCAGCTGGCCTTCGAACAACGAGGTGTTCGGCGTGTGGCCGATGGCGATGAAGACGCCGTCGACCTTGATCTCGTCAAAGCTGCCGTCGTTGTTCTTCAGGCGGGCACCGGTCACGCCCATGTTGTCGCCCAGCACTTCGTCCAGGGTCGCGTTGAGCTTGAGGATGATCTTGCCTTCGGCGACGCGGGCGTTGAGCTTGTCGATCAGGATCTTCTCGGCGCGGAAGGTTTCGCGACGGTGGATCAGCGTGACCGTGCTGGCGATGTTGGCCAGGTACAACGCTTCTTCAACAGCGGTGTTGCCGCCACCGACCACGGCGACCGGCTTGTTGCGGTAGAAGAAACCATCGCAGGTGGCGCAGGCGGACACGCCTTTGCCCATGAAAGCTTCTTCCGATGGCAGGCCCAGGTAGCGGGCGCTGGCGCCGGTGGCAATGATCAGGGCGTCACAGGTGTAGGTCGCGCTGTCGCCGGTCAGGGTGTAGGGCTTGGCGGCGAAATCCACGGCGTTGATGTGGTCGAAAACGATCTCGGTCTCGAAGCGCTCGGCGTGTTCCTTCATGCGTTCCATCAAGGCCGGACCGGTCAGGCCATGGACATCACCCGGCCAGTTGTCGACTTCAGTGGTGGTGGTCAACTGACCGCCGGCCTGCATGCCGGTGATCAGCAGCGGCTTTAGGTTGGCACGGGCCGCATAAACCGCAGCGCTGTAACCGGCAGGGCCGGAACCAAGGATAATCACTCGCGAATGACGGACTTCAGACATGACCTGCTCCTGTTGACCGGACCTTGCGGGCCGGAACGCCGGGTGAGCGGCGCGAATAAAAAAGGACCGTTGACGCACTTGGGGAAGGCTTGGTTTCGACAGTCCTGTAAAAGAATGGGTGCAGCGTATCGAGGGAGCGAAGATTAAGGAAATATGGTTTAACAATCCAGCTCATAGGTGAGCTCTATCCGCGGCAGCGCTTCCGATAGGTGCGATCCTGCGCTAAACCTTTGTTACACACAGTGTCGTGGCTTTCGCGCGTCGGGCAAAGCCGGTAAGGTCGGCGCGTCCACCTACCCTCGGAGCCACCTATGCCCGCCGCCCCTGTCCTGTCCGGCCCGCAATATTTGCGAGAAGGACTCAAACTGGTCCTGAGCCCAAGCCTGCGCCTGTTTGTCTTGTTGCCGCTGGCGATCAATCTGGTGTTATTCGTTGGACTGATCTACCTCGCTGGTCATCAATTCAGCCTGTGGGTCGACACGCTGATGCCGTCGTTGCCGGATTGGCTGAGCTTTCTCAGTTACGTGCTCTGGCCATTGTTCGTCGTCCTTGTCGTACTGATGGTGTTTTTCAGCTTCACCATGCTCGCCAATATCATTGCGGCGCCCTTCAATGGCTTTCTCGCCGAGAAAGTCGAGGTAGTGGTTCGCGGCACCGATGATTTCCCCGCGTTCAGTTGGGGCGAGCTGGTTGCGATGATCCCGCGTACCCTGGCCCGGGAGGCGCGCAAGCTCGGCTATTTTCTGCCCCGGGCCCTGGGGTTGTTCGTGCTGTCATTCATCCCGGTGATCAATATCGTCGCCGCACCGCTGTGGCTGCTGTTCGGCATCTGGATGATGGCGATCCAGTACATCGACTACCCGGCGGACAACCATAAGCTGGGCTGGAACGAAATGCTCGCCTGGCTGCGGGAAAAACGCTGGCAGAGCCTGGGTTTTGGCGGCAGCGTCTACCTGGTGCTGTTGATCCCCTTCGTGAACATTTTGATGATGCCGGCGGCGGTGGCCGGGGCGACGCTGTTCTGGGTGCGCGAACAAGGTGCCGAGACCGCTTTGGCCCGTCAGGGCTGAGCCGTCACAAATCCATCATCCTGGCGTCACAATGACGAAATGGCCCCGGTCGACACTGGGGTCATGACCACACTCTTGCACGTTACCCTCGTCACCGAAACCTTTGCGCCGGAAATCAATGGCGTAGCCAACACCCTGGGTCGTCTCTACGACGGCTTGCGTGCCCGCGGGCACCGGGTGGAACTGATCCGCCCCCGCCAGGCCGGGGACCACGGCCTGGCCAGTGACGAGCAGTTACTGCTATGCCGGGGCTGGCCTTTGCCAGGGTATCCGGGGCTGCAATGGGGGCAGGCGTCGATGCACAAGTTGCTCAGGCGCTGGAAACGTCATCGCCCGGACGTGCTGTATATCGCCACGGAAGGCCCGCTGGGCTTGTCCGCGCTACGAGCAGCGCGGCGCCTGGGGATTTCGGTGGTCAGCGGCTTCCATACCAATTTCCAGCAGTACACCCAGCAATATGGCCTCGGCTTGCTAAGCCGCGGGCTGACCCATTACCTGCGTTGGTTCCACAACCGCTCCAGCCTGACGCTGGTGCCCAGCCTCAGCCAGCGCCTGGAACTGGAACGCCGGCATTTCGAACGCGTGGCGTTGCTGTCCCGCGGCGTGGACAGCCAATTGTTCCATCCAGCCAAACGCTCCATAGACCTTCGTGAAACATGGGGCCTGGGCGAGGAGGATATTGCCGTCATCCACGTCGGACGCCTGGCGCCGGAGAAAAACCTCGGGCTGCTCAAGCGCAGTTTCGACATGCTGAGCAGCGCCTTCCCGGCACGGCGAATCAGACTGGTGATAATCGGTGACGGCCCGCAGCGGCCCGCCCTCGAACAGCTATTGCCCGAGGCGATCTTTTGCGGCGCACAGCGTGGCGAAGCGCTGGCTGCGCATTATGCGTCCGGGGATGTGTTTGTCTTTCCGAGCCTGACCGAAACCTTCGGCAACGTCGTGCTCGAAGCACTTGCCTCGGGGCTGGGCGTGGTGGCCTACGATCAGGCTGCGGCGGCGCAGCACATCCGTCACGGCTACAACGGTGTGCTGGCGATGCCAGGGGATGAAGAAGCCTTTTGCGACGCGGCCCGCTGGCTGCTGGAAGAGCGCGAGGCCTTGCGTTGTGTGCGGCTCAATGCGCGCCAGCATGCCAGTCGCCAGGGCTGGGCATCGGTGATCGAGCAGTTCGAGGCGCAGTTACGCGGGGTTTGTGTGGGTGAGCAGGTGCTGCCTGCGGCGCCGACGGTGCGTTGAGCTTCGGTGATGTTGATATCGCCTTCGCGAGCAGGCTCGCTCCCACCTCGGATCTCGGCCAAACCAGATCGGATGTGGGAGCGAGCCTGCTCGCGAAGGCAGGCGCCACTCAGACCAACGTCATCAACGCCTCGCGGCTGAACGGCAGGATCTCCTGTTCGCGCCCTTCACGCACTTTTTGCGCCCAGTCCGGATCCACCAGCAGCGCGCGCCCCACCGCCACCAGATCGAACTCCTCCTTATTCAGGCGCTCGAGCAGATTTTCCAGGCTGGCCGGTTGCGCAACCTTGTCGGTGTTCACCATAAATTGCAGGAACTCACCATCAAGGCCGACGCTGCCGACGGTAATGGTGGGCTTGCCCGTGAGCTTGCGGGTCCAGCCGGCCAGGTTCAGGTCGGAGCCTTCGAATTCCGGCTCCCAGAAGCGACGCGTAGAACAGTGGAAGATATCCACGCCGGCATCCGCCAGGGGCTTGAGAAATTCTCCCAGCGCTTCGGGCGTCTGCACCAGGCGCGCGGTGTAGTCCTGCTGTTTCCATTGGGAAAAACGGAAAATGATCGGGAAGCCCTCACCTACCGCAGCACGCACCGCGCGAATCAGCTCGATCGCGAAGCGCGAACGGTTGGCCAGACTGCCGCCATAACCGTCGGTGCGCTGGTTAATGCCTTCCCAGAAAAACTGGTCCACCAGGTAGCCGTGGGCACCGTGGATTTCCACCCCGTCCATGCCGATGCTCTGGGCGTCTTTTGCCGCTTGGGCGAATGCCGCAATGACCTCGTCGATGTCCGTCTGGGTCATGCCATGGACCACGACCTGGCCGTCCTTGAGTTTTTCAGTCGGGCCGTAGCCCGGCACGGCGCCATCCGGCTCGGTGCCGAGGCGCCGCACGTTGCCCACATGCCACAGTTGCGGAACAATCTTGCCGCCTTCGGCGTGCACGGCATCGACCACTTTTTTCCAGCCGGCCAGCGCGGCGTCGCCATAGAAGTGCGGTACGTTCGGATAGCCATTGGACGCCTGATGGCCGACCGTGGTGCCCTCGGTGATGATCAGGCCGACCCCGGCCGCCGCGCGACGACGGTAATACTCGATCACCTTGGAGTTCGGCACTCCGCCAGGCGAAAAGGAGCGCGTCATCGGCGCCATCACGACCCGGGTCGGCAGTTCCAGCGCGCCGAGATGAAAGGGTTTGAACAGGGCTTTTACAGGCATGGGGCACTCCATGAAAACGAGGTCACAGATCGGATATGACGACGATAATATGGGGCATGCACAGCGCTGGGAAGCACTATTGATTGGAGTGATTAAGGATCAAAAGGCCGCGCTGAGGTAGGGCTCAAGCATCCCGTGGCGAGGGAGCTTGCTCCCGCTGGGCTGCGAAGCGGCCCTGGCTTCTGGCGGTCGCTACGCAACCGAGCGGGAGCAAGCTCCCTCGCCACGGAGCAATCACAAGCTGAGCTTCAAGCCAGCGCTTTTTCAATTGCCTGGATGACCGAAGGATCATCCGGCGGCGTGCGCGGCGAGAAACGCGCCAACACCCGACCGTCCTTGCCGAGCAGGAATTTTTCGAAGTTCCAGGTGATGTCCCCGGGAAACTCGGCACCTTCACCCGCCAACAGACGGTACAGCTGGTGACGGTCGTGGCCGTTCACTTCCAGTTTGCTCGACAGCGGGAACGTCACGCCGTAATTGAGGCTGCAGAATTCCTGGATCTCCTGCTCGGTTCCCGGCTCCTGGCCGGCGAACTGATTACAGGGCAGGCCCAGCACGCTGAACCCCTGGTCCTTGTATTGCTGATAAAGATTTTCCAGCGCCGCGTACTGAGGCGTCAGGCCACATTTGGAGGCGACGTTGACCACCAGCACGACTTGGCCCTTGAATGGCGCGAGGGGAAGCTCCTGACCATCCAGGGCTTGCAGTTTAAGGTCGTGGAAAGCACTCATGACGAACTCCAGGGTTTGCGGATCTTTTCGAAACAGCCATGGGCGATGCTAACAGCAAGCGACTAAAAAGGCGCCATAGGGCGCCTCTCCAGTCAACTTGAGCGTAGCGCAGAAATCAGTGCTGATGGCCGCCTTCACCATGGACGTGGCCATGGGCGATTTCTTCCTGGCTGGCATCACGGATGTCGACGATCTTGACCTGGAAGTTCAAGCGCTGACCGGCCAACGGGTGGTTGCCGTCGACAGTCACGTCGTCGCCGTCGAGGTCACGGATAGTGACGATCTGCATCTGGCCATCAGGCGCCGAAGCGTGGAACTGCATGCCCACTTCCAGCTCATCCACGCCTTCGAACATGCTGCGGCTCAGGGTGCTGACCAGCTCGGCGGAATATTCGCCATAAGCGTCTTCCGGCTCAACGGCCACTTTCAGCTCGTCACCGGTGGTTTTGCCTTCCAGGGCTTTTTCCAGGCCCGGGATGATGTTGCCTGCGCCATGCAGGTAGACCAGCGGAGCGCCGCCGGCGGAGCTGTCGATGACCTCACCAGCGTCGTTGGTCAGGGTATAGTCGATGGAGACAGCCTTATTGGCGGCGATCAGCATGGGGCGAGACCTTTTGCATAAGAATGAAGAACGGACAAGTCTAAACAAGGATTTGCCCGAAAGCGAACGGAACCCGGACAAACGGGCTAGCTCGAACAGACCAACGGTCACCGGTTTCCATCAGGATGAGGACGGGCACTGGGTGGCCGAGCTGTCCTGCGGCCACACCCAGCACCTGCGCCACCAGCCACCGTGGCAATCCCGGGCCTGGGTGCTGGACCCGGCGCAACGTACTGAAAAAATAGGCCAGCCCTTTGATTGCGGCTGGTGCGCTCAAGGCCCGGTTAGCGCTAACCTTGGCGACTGAATTGACGGTAGACAGCCAGTCATAGGCTGCAGCCTTGCCATGGCCCTCTAGAGAATCCGCATGCAAACTTTTTTTATCGCGCCCACCGACTTTGGTGTGGGTCTGACCTCCATCAGCCTCGGGCTGGTGCGTACCCTCGAACGGGCCGGGCTGAAAGTCGGCTTTTTCAAACCCATCGCCCAGCCCCACCCTGGCGATACCGGCCCGGAACGCTCCACCGAGCTGGTGGCCCGTACCCACGGCCTCAAGCCGCCGCAACCACTGGGCCTGGCCCATGTGGAGCGCATGCTCGGCGATGGCCAGCTCGATGAGTTGCTGGAAGAAATCATCACCCTGTATCAACAGGCCGCGATCGGCAAGGACGTGCTGGTTGTCGAGGGCATGGTCCCGACCCGCAGCGCCAGCTACGCCGCCCGGGTCAATCTGCACCTGGCCAAGAGTCTGGACGCCGAGGTGATCCTGGTCTCGGCGCCGGAAAACGAAGTGCTGACCGAACTGTCCGGTCGTGTCGAGTTGCAGGCGCAACTGTTCGGCGGGCCGAAAGATCCGAAGGTCCTCGGCGTGATACTCAACAAGGTGCGCACCGACGAAAGCATGGAAGCGTTTTCAGCACGGCTCAAGGAGCACTCGCCCCTGCTGCGCAGCGGCGACTTCCGCCTGCTCGGCTGCATCCCTTTTCGCCCCGAACTCAACGCCCCGCGCACCCGCGACGTGGCCGACCTGATGGGCGCGCAGGTGCTCAACGCCGGCGACTACGAAACCCGGCGCATGAGCAACATCATCATCTGCGCCCGCACCATGCGCAACACGGTGGAGCTGCTCAAGCCCGGCGTACTGGTGGTCACCCCGGGCGATCGCGATGACATCATCCTGGCCGTGAGCCTGGCCGCGATCAACGGCGTGCCGCTGGCCGGCCTGCTGCTGACCAGCGACACCCTGCCCGACCCGCGCATCATGGACTTGTGCCGAGGCGCCTTGCAGGCGGGGTTGCCGGTGCTGTCGGTGAGCACCGGCTCCTACGACACCGCCAACCTGCTCAACAGCCTGAACAAGGAAATCCCCATCGATGACCGCGAACGCGCGGAGATCATCACCGATTTTGTTGCCAGTCACCTCGACGCCAACTGGCTGCACCAACGCTGCGGCACGCCACGGGAAATGCGCCTGTCGCCGGCGGTGTTCCGCTACCAACTGATCCAGCGCGCCCAAGCGGCCAACAAGCGTATCGTCTTGCCCGAAGGCAGCGAACCGCTGACCGTGCAGGCGGCTGCGATTTGCCAGGCTCGGGGCATCGCCCGTTGCGTGTTGCTGGCCAAGCCGGCCGACGTTGAAGCGGTGGCCCGCGCCCAAGGCATCGAATTGCCGCCAGGGTTGGAGATACTTGACCCGGATACGATCCGCGAGCGCTACGTGGAACCCATGGTGCGGCTGCGCAAAAGCAAGAGTCTGAACGCACCGATGGCCGAGCAGCAACTGGAAGACACCGTGGTGATCGGCACCATGATGCTGGCGCTGGATGAAGTCGACGGGCTTGTCTCGGGGGTCATCCACTCCACCGCCAATACCATTCGCCCGGCGTTGCAACTGATCAAGACCGCACCCGGCTGTTCGCTGGTGTCCTCGGTATTTTTCATGCTGTTTCCCGAGGAAGTGCTGGTCTACGGCGACTGCGTGATGAACCCGCACCCCAGTGCAGCGGAGCTGGCCGAAATCGCTCTGCAAAGCGCCGATTCAGCCGCAGCGTTCGGCATCACGCCACGGGTGGCGATGCTCAGCTATTCCAGCGGCGAATCGGCCAGCGGTGAAGAAGTGGAGAAGGTCCGCGAAGCCACCCTGCTGGCCCACGAGGCACAACATGGCTTGCTGATCGACGGGCCGTTGCAATACGACGCCGCCGCCAACGAGGCCGTGGCCCGGCAATTGGCGCCCAACAGCCAGGTAGCCGGCCGCGCCACGGTGTTCATTTTCCCGGATTTGAACACCGGCAACACCACCCACAAGGCCGTGCAGCGCAGCGCCGACTGCGTCAGCCTCGGGCCGATGCTGCAAGGCCTGCGCAAACCGGTGAACGACCTGCCGCGCGGCGCCCAGGTCGATGACATCGTGTACACCATCGCCCTGACAGCGATCCAAGCCGCCAACCGACCTCTGGACATTTAAATGCTGGATTTCCTGCCTGCCCCCGTGCGCGGCGTCATTGCCTCGCTGCTGTTGGCGCTGAACACCATCGCCTGCTGTACGCCGCTGTTCGTCGTGGCGATCTTCAAGCTGTTGTTGCCCTTCCCCGCCGCCCAGCGTTTCACCGACTGGCTGATGAGCCACATCCATGAAGCCTGGATCAGTAACAACAAGGCCTCGATGAACCTGGTACGCCCTACCCGCTGGCACCTCAGCGGCCTGGAAGGCCTGGACTACCAGCACTCGTACCTGATCACCAGCAACCACCAGAGCTGGGTCGACATCATGGTGCTGCAATACGTGCTGAACCGACGCATCCGCCCATTGAAGTTCTTTCTCAAGCAGGAGCTGATCTGGGTGCCGGTGATCGGCCTGGCCTGGTGGGCGCTGGGGTTTCCGTTCATGAAGCGTTACTCCAAGACGTACCTGGAAAAGCATCCGGAGAAGAAAGGCAAGGACCTGGAAACCACCCGCAAGACCTGCGCGAAATTTCGCAACAACCCCGTGGGCATCTTCAATTTCGTCGAAGGCACGCGCTTCACCGAGGGTAAGCATGCCCAGCAACAATCACCGTTTCGCTACCTGCTCAAGCCCAAGGCCGGCGGCATCGCGTTTGTGCTTGATGCGATGGGCGAGCAACTGGAGTCGATCATCAACGTGACGATCCATTATCCGGGCGGTCGTCCGGGCTATTGGGATTTGCTCTGCGGCAACGTTGGCGAGGTGGTGGTGCATTTCCAGGAGCTGAAGATCCCACCGCAGTTCATCGGCAAAAGCTACGACCAGGATGGGGAGTATCGCCTGGAATTCCAGGGCTGGATCAACCAGTTGTGGCAGGACAAGGATGCGTTGCTTGAGCAGATGCATCGCGAGCATCCCGCCAAGTCTTGAGGTGACTGTACAAGCCTCATCGCGAGCAAGCTCGCTCCCACAGGGTATGTGTGAGCGCCACGAATCTACTGTGGGAGCGAGCTTGCTCGCGATAGCAATTTTCCAGACAACAAAAAAGCCCGCGGATGATCACTCATCTGCGGGCTTTTCATTTACAGCGCTGATCCTTAGATCGCCCCACGCTTGCGCAGCAGATCCAGCACCTGCTTGACGCTCTCTTCCAGGGTCAGCGACTGGGTGTCGATCACAAGATCAGCATCCAGCGGCACGTCATACGGGAAGGACTCGCCCGGGATGTTGTCGCCGGCGGCGGCGTACAGCCCTTGCGGATCACGCTGGGCGCACACCGTCGGCGAGGCCTGGACGTAGACTGTCAGCAGGCGCTCGCGGCCGATCAGGTCCTTGGCCTGCTCGCGCCCTTCGGCACTCGGTGCAACGAACGCGGCCAGGGTCAACAGGCCCGCTTCGTTGAACTGACGGGCGACGTGAGCCGCACGACGCCAGTTCTCGGTGCGCCCGGCACGGTCCTGCGGCAAGCCTTTATTCAGGTCGTGGCGCAGATTCTGACCATCGAGTACGAACACCGCGCGGCCCATGTCGAACAGCTTGCGTTCTACCGCATAGGCCAGCGTGCTCTTGCCCGCGCCCGACAGGCCGCTGAACAGCACGGTGGCCGGCTGCTGGCCGAAGCGCTGGGTGCGTTCTTCCACCGACACATGGGCCAGTTTGCCATGGTGCGTGCTGCTGCCGTGGGCCAGCGGCTGGGCGACGATCATGCCGGCGCCGACGGTGCCGTTGGTCAGGCGGTCGATGATGATGAAGGCGCCCGTGGTGCGGTTGCTCTCGTAACCGTCCAGGGCGATCGGCGCATCCAGGGCGATCTTCACCTTGCCGATTTCGTTGAGCTGCAACGCGCTGGCCGGGCCTTCTTCAAGGGTGTTCACATCGACCTTGTTGACGATGCTGGCAATCGAGCCGGGCACGTAACTGGTGGCGCGCTTGATGTCGTACTTCTTGCCCGGCAGCATCGGCTCTTCGGCCATCCACACCAGCATCGCTTCGAAGCTGTCGGTCACCGGCGGAACGTTGTCGGCGTGTACCAGCAGGTCGCCACGGGAGATATCGATCTCGTCTTCCATGGTCAACGTCACAGCCTGGCCTGGGCCGGCGTGTTCCAGCTCGCCCTCGAAGGTGACGATGGATTTCACGCGGCTGCTCTTGCCCGACGGCAGCACTACCACTTCGTCGCCCTTGTGCACGATGCCGCTGGCGAGGGTGCCGGCGAAACCGCGGAAGTTCAGGTTCGGACGGTTGACGTACTGCACCGGGAAACGCAGGTCGGTGAAGTTGCGGTCGCCCGCCACTTCCACGGTCTCGAGAATTTCCATCAGCGACTGGCCGGTGTACCACGGCGAACGCTCGGACCTGTTCACCACGTTGTCGCCCTTGAGCGCCGACATCGGCACGAAGTGCATGCTGGTGGGCTTCATCTTCAAGCCTTCGGCGAACTTCAGGTAGTCGGCCTTGATCGACTCGAATACGCCCTGGTCGAAGTCCTTGAGGTCCATCTTGTTGATGGCCACGACGATGTGCTTGATGCCCAGCAACGAGGCGATGAAGCTGTGGCGACGGGTCTGGGTCTGCACGCCGTAGCGGGCGTCCACCAGGATGATCGCCAGGTCACAGGTGGAGGCACCGGTGGCCATGTTGCGGGTGTACTGCTCATGGCCGGGCGTGTCGGCGATGATGAATTTGCGCTTGGCGGTGGAGAAATAGCGGTAGGCGACATCAATGGTGATGCCTTGCTCGCGCTCGGCCTGCAGGCCGTCGACCAGCAACGCCAGGTCGATGTCGTCACCGGTGGTGCCGACTTTCTTCGAATCGCGAGTGATCGCTTCCAGATGATCTTCGTAGATCATCTTCGAGTCGTGCAGCAGGCGCCCGATCAGGGTGCTCTTGCCGTCGTCGACGTTACCGCAGGTCAAAAAGCGCAGCAGCTCTTTACGTTCGTGCTGGCCCAGGTAGGCGAGGATGTCCTCGCTGATCAAATCAGATGCGTGCGACATGACAACCCCTTAGAAATAACCCTGACGTTTCTTGTCTTCCATCGAGCCTGCGCCATCGTGGTCGATGACCCGGCCCTGGCGCTCGGAAGTTCGCGTCAGGAGCATTTCCTGAATGATGTCCGTCAGGCTTTCGGCCTCGGACTCCACCGCGCCCGTCAACGGGTAGCAGCCAAGGGTACGGAAACGCACTTTCTTCTTGACGATGCGCGCCTTGTCTTCGTCGGACAGGTGCTCGAGGATGCGCTCGTCGTCGATCATGATCAGCGTGCCGTTCTTCTCGATCACTTCACGCTCGGCGGCAAAGTACAACGGCACGATCGGGATGCCTTCGAGGTAGATGTACTGCCAGATGTCCAGCTCGGTCCAGTTCGACAGCGGGAAGACGCGGATCGACTCGCCCTTGTTGACCTTGCCGTTATAGACGTTCCACAGCTCGGGGCGCTGGTTCTTCGGGTCCCAGCGGTGCTTGCTGTCGCGGAACGAGTAGACGCGCTCCTTGGCGCGGGACTTCTCTTCATCGCGACGGGCGCCGCCGAATGCAGCGTCGAAACCATGCTTGTCGAGCGCCTGCTTCAGGCCCTCGGTCTTCATGATGTCGGTGTGCTTGGCGCTACCGTGGGTGAACGGGTTGATGTTCTGCGCGACGCCGTCCGGGTTGATGTGGGTGATCAGGTCCAGGCCCAGTTCTTCGACCATCTTGTCGCGGAACTTGTACATCTCCTGGAATTTCCAGCGGGTGTCGACGTGCATCACCGGAAACGGCAGCTTGCCGGGGAAAAACGCCTTGCGTGCCAGGTGCAGCATCACGGCGGAGTCTTTACCGATGGAGTACAGCATCACCGGGTTATCGAACTCGGCGGCCACCTCGCGGATGATGTGGATGCTTTCCGCCTCCAGCTGTTTCAGATGCGTCAGTTTGTCGACCATGGCTACTCACGAAAGCTTTCTTATGAACGGCCAGCGGGCCGTGTTCGAGCGGGGAATCCTAGCACAGCGACCTCTTCTAATCAGGGCGCCAACTAGATCGAAACAGCATATGGATATGCCCAGTGGTTCGGGCCCCGCACATGCTTTTCTGTGGGAGCGAGCTTGCTCGCGATGACGGAGTGTCAGCTACATTAATGTCGACTGATCCGCCGCTATCGCGAGCAAGCTCGCTCCCACAGGGGCTACAACTCCCCACAGGGATATAAACAGTCAGATAGGATTCGGGCAATCGATGAAGATGTGCTCCAGCGCGAAGCGTCGCGCCAGATAGTCACCCAGCGCCTGGACGCCGTAGCGCTCGGTCGCATGATGCCCGGCGGCGATGAAGCTGATGCCGTTCTCCCGGGCGCTGTGGAAGGTCTGCTCCGACGCTTCGCCGCTGAGATACAGGTCAACCCCGGCGAGTACCGCCTGATCAATGTAGCCCTGGCCGCCGCCGGTGCACCAGCCCACCCGGCGGATCATCTGCTCGCCTTCGATCAACAACGGCTCGCGCCCCATCACTTCCTGGACCTTGCGGGCGAAATCCCGGGGCGTCATCGGCTCGGACAAGGAGCCGACCAGGCCGACGATTTTCGGGTTCTCCGGATCCAGCGGCCCCTCGACGGTGATGTCCAGCTGCCGGGCCAGTTGCACGTTATTGCCTACCTCGGGGTGCAGATCCAGCGGCAAGTGGTAAGCCAGGAGACTGATTTCGTGCTTGAGCAGCGTTTTCAGGCGCCGCTGCTTCATGCCGGTGATGCACGGGTTCTCACCCTTCCAGAAATAACCATGATGCACCAGCACCAGGTCGGCGCTGGCCTCCACGGCGGCGTCGAGCAGTGCCTGGCTGGCGGTCACGCCGCTGACGATGCGCATCACCTGCGGCGCGCCCTCGACCTGCAAGCCATTGGGGCAGTAATCGGCGACCCGGCTGCTTGCCAGGTACCGGTCCGCTTCTTCAACCAGGGTGCTCAGGGCTACGGCCATAAAAAGACTCCTAAATATCCCGTTCAGAGGCGTGCGCGGCCTCGTATAATGCGCGACATTATGGGCGGTCCCATTCCGCCTGCAACCTTTGTAGGACGTGCTTAATGCTCAAGGCGCTGCGTTTTTCCGGCTGGCCGCTGTTGGCCGGCGTACTTGTCGCACTACTGATTATCCAGCGCTACCCGGAATGGGTCGGCTTGCCAAGCCTCGACGTCAATCTGCAACAGGCACCGCAGGCCAAGGCTCCGCAGCAGGGCCCCGTGTCCTATGCGGATGCGGTGACCCTCGCCGCGCCGGCGGTGGTCAACCTGTACACCACCAAGGTCGTCAACAAGTCCGGTCACCCGCTGTTCGAGGACCCGCAATTCCGACGCTTCTTTGGTGACAATTCCCCCAAGCAGAAGCGCATGGAATCAAGCCTGGGCTCGGGCGTCATCATGAGCCCGGAAGGCTACATCCTGACCAACAACCACGTCACCAGTGGTGCCGACCAGATCGTGGTGGCACTCAAGGACGGTCGTGAAACCCTGGCGCGGGTGATCGGCAGCGACCCGGAAACCGATCTGGCCGTGCTGAAAATCGATTTGAAAAACCTGCCGGCAATCACCATCGGCCGCTCCGACAGCATCCGTATCGGCGACGTGGCCCTGGCGATCGGCAACCCGTTCGGCGTCGGCCAGACCGTGACCATGGGCATCATCAGCGCCACCGGTCGCAACCAGTTGGGCCTGAACAACTACGAGGATTTCATCCAGACCGACGCCGCGATCAACCCCGGCAACTCCGGCGGTGCGCTGGTGGATGCCAATGGCAATCTCACCGGGATCAATACGGCGATCTTCTCCAAGTCCGGTGGCAGCCAGGGCATTGGCTTTGCCATTCCGGTGAAGCTGGCCATGGAGGTGATGAAGTCGATCATCGAGCACGGCCAGGTGATTCGCGGCTGGCTGGGCATTGAAGTCCAGCCGCTGACCCAGGAACTGGCGGAGTCCTTTGGCTTGTCCGGGCGCCCCGGCATCGTCGTGGCGGGGATTTTCCGCGACGGTCCGGCCCAGAAAGCCGGCCTGCAATTGGGCGACGTGATCCTCAGCATCGATGGCGAACCGGCCGGCGACGGCCGCCGCTCGATGAACCAGGTGGCGCGGATCAAGCCCACCGACAAGGTCACCATCCAGGTGATGCGCAACGGCAAGGAGCTCAAGCTCACCGCCGAAATCGGCCTGCGTCCACCGCCGGCACCCGTGGTGCTCAAGGAAGAAGAGTAAAACTGCATCCCCCCGTGGCGAGGGAGCTTGCTCCCGCTGGGTCGCGCAGCGGCCCTAAAACCTGTCACCTCAAAACTATCAGACCGACCGCATCCGATCCTGCTGGGGCCGCTTCGCCCGAAGCGTCGGACCGACCCAGTGGGAGCAAGCTCCCTCGCCACAAAAACTATCCGCGAATCGCAGGAGCCAGAAATAGCATAAATTCTCATTAGTAGTGTTATATTGTTTCAATACTAAAAATTGGAACAACATAACATGTCATCCTTCAAACGGATTTCCGCTGCCAGCCTCGCCCTGGGCCTGCTCGGTGATCCCGCCTTCGCCGAAGAAAGCCAGCCCCTGGAACTGGACGCCATCAACGTCACGTCCGAGTACGAATCCCCTACCGGCCCCGTTTCAGGTTATCGCGCCACCCGCTCCGCCAGCGCGACCAAAACCGACACCGCCCTGCGTGACGTACCCCAATCCATCAGCGTGATTCCTGCCAGCGTGCTCAAGGACCTGGGCAGCACCAGCGTCGAACGGGCGCTGGAATATGCCGGTGGCGTATCGAAGCAGAACAATTTCGGCGGCCTGACGCTTTATGAATACAGCGTGCGCGGCTTCACCACGTCGGAATTCTACAAGGATGGCTTCAGCGCCAACCGCGGTTACCCAAGCACCCCGGACGCCGCCAATATCGAACGCATCGAAGTTCTGAAGGGCCCGGCGGCCGGCCTTTATGGTCGGGGAGACCCTGGCGGGACGGTTAATATTGTCACCAAGAAACCCCAACCCGAAGCCTTCACCACACTGCAGACCAGCGCAGGCAGCTGGGACCGCTATCGCACCGCGATGGACGTCAATACGCCACTGGACGCCGAAGGCAACCTGCTTTCGCGAGTAAACCTGGCGGTGGAGGACAACCACAGCTTCCGTGATCACGTCGACAGCAAGCGCGTCTTCGTGGCCCCGTCCATCAGTTGGCAACTGAGCCCGGACACTCGACTGCTGGTGGAAAGCGAAGTCGTGCGCCACAGCTCGACGTTCGATCGCGGCATCGTCGCTCCGAATAATCGCTGGGGTGGCGTCTCACGCTCGACTTTCCTCGGCGAACCCAACGACGGCGACATCGATAATCACAACAACATGCTCCAGGCCGCCCTTGAGCATCAGCTCAACGATACCTGGCAACTGCGTCTGGCCAGCCATTACAAGCAGGGTGAACTCTGGGGCTTCGCCTCAGAGGCGCGCGCCCTGAACGCCGACGGCCACACCGTGAACCGTCGCTACCGCGAGCGCGACAACGATTGGCACGACAGCATCACCCAGTTGGAACTGCGCGGCCAGTTCGACCTCGGCCCCTGGCAACATGAACTGCTGATCGGCACGGAATACGAGGACTACCGCAAGAACGAGCGCGTGACGACCATTGCTGGCAGCGCTTATCCCATCGACATTTACAACCCGATCTACGGCCAGCCGAAACCCAACGGTACGCGCTCCGGCACGGACTTCTTCGAGCATGTCGAAAGCAGGGCCCTGAACCTGCAAGACCAAATTGTCTTCACCGACAAACTGCGCGGCCTGCTTGGCGCGCGTTACGAGCACTTCGAGCAAAGCATCGACAACCATGTCAACGACGTCACCAGTCGCCAGCGCCATGACGCCCTGACGCAACGCGCGGGGCTGCTGTATCAATTGACGCCTGAAGTCGGGCTGTTCGCCAACGCCTCCACTTCGTTCAAGCCCAATAACGGCCTGGATGCCAGTGGCAAGACCTTCGACCCGGAGGAAGGTGTCGGTTATGAACTCGGAATCAAGAGTGAGCTGTTCGACGATCGCCTGAGCACCACCTTGGCGGCTTTTCATATAGAGAAGGAAAACGTCCTGACCCAAGTCGCCGGAACCGACTTCAGCCGCGCCGTGGGCAAGGCCCGCAGCCAGGGCATCGACCTCCAGGTCACCGGCCAGGTGACCGACGCCGTGCGGGTAATTGGCGCCTTCGCCTACATCGATGCCGAAGTGACCAAGGGCGACGAGCAGATTCCCGAGGGCAGCCGGATCCTCGGCGTCGCCAAGCGCAGCGGCAGCCTGCTGGGGGTCTACCAATTCCAGAACGGCCACCTGCGCGGCTCGGACGTTGGCGCGGCATTCACTTATGTCGGTGATCGCTCGGGCGAGGCCGGCAAGGACTTCGAACTGCCGGCCTACCACACCGTGGATCTGCTGGCCCATTACAAGGCCAGTGACAACGTGACCGTCGGCCTGAACCTGAACAACGTCCTCGACGAAAAATACTACGAACGCTCCTACAGCAATTACTGGGTCACCCCCGGCGATCCGCGCAACTTCACTGTCAGCCTCACCCTCGATCTATAAAAAGGAAAATCAGCATGAAATACCCCAAGACCTTTGCCCTGCTCGGTATGCTCCTGGCTATCGACGCCTCGGCCCATGGCCTGTGGACCGAACAACGCCGCGGCAATATCGAGGTGATCTACGGCCACGGCGCCGAAGACAACGCCTTCAAGGCGCAGAAAATCAGTGGTGCCTGGGCCTACGACCTCGGCGGCAAGATGATCCCGGTCACGGTGGAGCGTTTGTCGGACCACGCGCGCCTGCAGCCGCTCAAGCCGCCGGCCGTGCTAGCGGTCGCCCTGGACAACGGCATGTGGTCGCAGACCGCCGACAAGAAATGGATCAACGAAGGCCGCAGCAAAGTGCCTGGGGCGATTGAATCAACCCAGACTTTTAAATACAGCCTGGCGATCTACGAGCCGGGCGCCAAGCTGCCGAAGCTCGAACCGATCAAGTTCGTGATCCTGCCGGAAGTCGACCCGCTGACCGTCGGCCCCGGCCAATCGTTGCCGGTGCGGGTGCTGCTCGATGGCAAACCGGCGGCCGGCGTGAAGCTGGTCGGCGACTACCGCAGCGCACCGAACACCGTGAGCACTGAAACCGACGCCGAAGGCCGGGCCAAGGTGCTGGTGCGCAATGAAGGTTTGAACGTGATCGCCGCAAGCATGGAAATCCCGCTCAAGGACAACAAGGACGTGGCGACGCGCGGGGTGTTTACTTCGCTGACATTCCTGGGTGAGCCGCATCACGAGTGAGGCTCGAAAACTGCGGGAGCTGAGCCGACGCCTTCGCGAGCAGGCTCGCTCCCACAGGGCCGTGTTGAAGGTTAGAGCTCGCCCATAGCCTCGATCAGTGCCTGGTTCTGCTCCGGTGTGCCGATGCTGATCCGCAGGAACTGGGCGATGCGCGCCTGCTTGAAATGCCGCACGATCACGCCCTGCTCGCGCAGTTTCGCCGCCAGCCCCGCCGCGTCATGTCGGGGGTGACGGGCGAAGATGAAGTTGGCCGCCGACGGCAGTACTTCAAAACCCTTGGCTTCAAGCTGCCCAACTACCCATTCGCGGTGCTCGATGACCGACCGGCAGGTCTGGTCAAAATACTCGCGATCATCGAACGCTGCCGCGCCGCCGACATTCGCCAGGCGATCCAGCGGGTAGGAGTTGAAGCTGTTCTTGATCCGCTCCAACGCTTCGATCAAGTCCGGATGGCCCACCGCCAGGCCCACGCGCAGCCCCGCCAGCGAGCGTGACTTGGACAGGGTTTGTGTCACCAGCAGGTTCGGATAACGATCCAGCAGACTGATGGCCGTCTCGCCGCCGAAATCGATATAGGCCTCGTCGACCACCACCACCGAATCCGGGCTGGCCTTGAGGATCTGCTCGACCGCTTCCAGCGCCAGCAGGCAGCCGGTCGGCGCATTCGGGTTGGGGAAAATGATCCCGCCATTAGGCTTGGCGTAGTCGGCCGGGTCGATCCGGAATTGCTCATCCAGCGGCACCGCATCGAACTGGATACCGTACAGCCCGCAATAAACCGGATAGAAGCTGTAGCTGATGTCCGGGAACAACAACGGCTGATCGTGCTGCAACAAGCCGTGGAAAATGTGCGCCAGCACTTCATCCGAACCGTTGCCCAGGAACACCTGGTTGGTCTGCACTGCGTAATACCGGGCCACGGCGCTTTTCAGCAAATCACTGTTGGGGTCCGGATACAGGCGCAGATTGTCGTTCAGCTCGGTCTGCATCGCGGCCAAGGCCTTGGGCGATGGGCCGTAGGGATTTTCGTTGGTGTTGAGCTTGACCAGCCGGGTCAGCTTCGGCTGTTCACCCGGCACGTAGGGCACCAGGTTCTTGACGAACGGGCTCCAGAATTTACTCATTTCAGTTCCCCTGCCCTTCAATGGATGGCTCGTCAAGAATGCGGTACTCGGCGCTACGGGCGTGGGCGCTCAGCGATTCGCCGCGGGCCAGCACCGAAGCGGTCTTGCCCAGTTCGGACGCGCCCTGCTCGGAGCAGAAGATGATCGACGAACGTTTCTGGAAATCGTAAACGCCCAGCGGCGACGAGAAACGCGCGGTGCCGGAGGTCGGCAGCACGTGGTTGGGGCCCGCGCAATAATCACCCAATGCCTCGGACGTGTGACGGCCCATGAAGATCGCACCGGCATGGCGAATCTTCGGCAGCCAGGCTTGCGGGTCGGCCACCGACAACTCCAGGTGTTCCGGCGCGATGCGGTTGGCGACCTCGATGGCCTGCTCCATGTCTTCGACCTTGATCAGCGCTCCACGGCCATTGATCGAGGTGTTGATGATCTCGGCGCGGTCCATGGTCGGCAGCAGCTTAACGATACTGGCAGCGACCTTGTCGAGGAACCCGGCATCCGGACTGACCAGGATGGCCTGGGCATCTTCGTCGTGCTCGGCCTGTGAGAACAGGTCCATGGCGATCCAGTCCGGGTCGGTCTGGCCGTCGCAGACCACGAGGATCTCCGAAGGGCCGGCGATCATGTCGATGCCGACCTGGCCAAATACGTGGCGCTTGGCGGTGGCGACATAGATATTGCCCGGCCCGACCACCTTGTCGACCCGCGGCACGCTTTCGGTGCCATAGGCCAACGCAGCCACGGCCTGCGCACCGCCGATGGTGAACACTCGGTCGACGCCGGCGATGCAGGCGGCCGCCAACACCAGTTCGTTGATTTCCCCGCGCGGGGTCGGGACGACCATGACCACTTCGGTCACGCCAGCCACCTTGGCCGGAATCGCGTTCATCAACACCGAAGACGGATAGGAGGCCTTGCCACCCGGCACATACAGGCCGGCGCGGTCCAGCGGCGTGACCTTCTGGCCAAGCACCGTGCCATCGGCTTCGGTGTAGCTCCAGGAATCCTGCTTCTGTCTTTCGTGATAGCTGCGCACGCGGGACGCAGCTTTTTCCAAGGCTTCGCGCTGGGGCACGGTGATTCGGGTCAGGGCAAGCTCCAGGCGCTCGCGCGGCAGGATCAGGTCGGCCATCGAGGCGACTTGCAGGCCGTCGAACTTCTGGGTGAACTCCACCAGTGCGGCATCACCACGCTCGCGTACGGCTTTGATAATGTCGAGCACACGCTGATTGACCGAGTCGTCGGACACACTCTCCCAGCTCAGCAGATGATCCAGATGATGTGCGAAATCCGGGTCGGCAGCGTTGAGTCGGCGAATCGAGGTGGGAGCGGTCATGGCGAGGGCCTCATTAATGGCAAATGCTCAGGCGCCCTAAGCTACCAGTCCATTCGCGTGGGCACCTGAGAAAATTGGCTATGACGCGGATAGACGGGCGCGACGCAGAAGTCGCGCAGGTGAATCAGCCGCGGTGTCGCGATTCCACTGCCTTGCGCAGGGTATCGATCAAAGCCTGGATGCGGGCGTGCTGCATTTTCATCGAAGCCTTGTTGACGACCAGCCGGGAGGTGACGTCGGCGATGAAATCCTGCGGCTCAAGACCATTGGCCCGTAACGTATTGCCGGTGTCGACGACGTCGATGATCTTGTCCGCCAGGCCGATCAGCGGCGCCAGCTCCATCGAACCGTAGAGCTTGATGATGTCGACCTGACGGCCTTGTTCGGCGTAGTAACGCTTGGCAATGTTGACGAACTTGGTCGCCACCCGCAGGCGGCCCTTGGGCTCGGGGGCACCGACCTTGCCGGCGGTCATCAGCTTGCAACGGGCGATCCGCAGGTCCAGCGGCTCGTAAAGGCCCTGGCCGCCATACTCCATCAGCACGTCCTTGCCGGCTACGCCCAGATCAGCGGCGCCATGTTCCACATAGGTCGGCACATCGGTGGCGCGCACGATCAACAAGCGCACATCGGCCTGGGTCGTAGGAATGATCAGCTTGCGGCTCTTGTCCGGATTCTCGGTCGGCACGATGCCCGCTTCGGCCAGAAGCGGCAGGGTGTCGTCAAGGATGCGGCCCTTGGACAGTGCGATGGTCAACATGGGAAACGTCAGTCCTTATCAAGGTACTCATGCCTGGTCGCAAGCGGCGCCAGACAGACATCGAGGGTGCAACCACCCTCGATGTGAAACGAAATCAGAGGGCACCTCCTTGTGCCCGTTCAGCCGGTACTAGCCCGGTACGCGACGGATCTTGGCGCCGAGCATCTGCAGCTTCTCTTCGATGCACTCGTAGCCACGGTCGATGTGGTAGATGCGGTCGATCAGCGTGTCGCCTTCGGCAACCAGTGCAGAGATGACCAGGCTGGCCGAAGCCCGCAGGTCGGTCGCCATGACAGGCGCGCCTTTCAGTTTTTCGGTCCCGGTGACGATGGCCGTGTTGCCTTCGACCTGGATCCTGGCGCCCATGCGGTGCAGCTCGTAGACGTGCATGAAACGGTTTTCGAAGATCGTCTCGATCACCGCGCCCGTGCCTTCGGCAATGGCGTTGAGGGAGATGAACTGCGCCTGCATGTCAGTCGGGAACGCCGGGTATGGAGCGGTCCGCACGTTGACGGCTTTCGGCCGCTTGCCGTGCATGTTCACTTCGATCCAGTCCTCACCGCAGGTGACTTCGGCACCGGCTTCCTTGAGTTTTTCCAGGACGGCCTCGAGGATGGTCGGATCGGTGTCCTTGACCTTGACGCGACCACCGGTGACGGCGGCGGCTACCAGGTAGGTGCCGGTTTCGATACGGTCCGGCATCACTTTATAGGTGGCCGAGTGCAGGCGCTCGACGCCATCGATGGTGATGGTGTCGGTGCCGGCGCCGCTGATCCTGGCGCCCATGGCGATCAGGAAGTTCGCCAGGTCGACGACTTCAGGCTCGCGGGCAGCGTTTTGCAGCACGCTGCGGCCCTTGGCAAGGGCGGCGGCCATCATGATGTTTTCGGTACCGGTCACGCTGACGGTGTCGAAGAAGAAATGCGCGCCACGCAGGCCGCCTTCAGGCGCCTTGGCCTTGATGTAGCCGCCTTCGACGTCGATCACCGCGCCCATGGCTTCGAGGCCACGGATGTGCAGGTCCACCGGACGCGAACCGATGGCGCAACCGCCAGGCAAGGCGACTTCGGCTTCACCGAAACGAGCGACCATCGGGCCGAGTACCAGGATCGACGCACGCATGGTCTTCACCAGTTCGTACGGCGCGATCAGGGTCTTGATGGTGCGCGGGTCGATTTCGACGCTGAGCTTCTCGTCGATTACAGGCTCAATGCCCATGCGACCGAACAGCTCGATCATCGTGGTGATGTCGTGCAGGTGCGGCAGGTTGGCCACGGTCACCGGGCCATCGCACAGCAGCGTCGCGGCCAGGATCGGCAGGGCGGAGTTCTTTGCCCCGGAAATACGGATTTCGCCATCAAGACGAACGCCGCCGGTAATAATCAGTTTATCCATAAGAATCTCGAGGCCCTTGGGCTCAGGTGCGCTCGGCCCAGGCCGCGCGGCTGAAAAATTTCATCGTGACCGCGTGGATGCTGCCATCGGCGATCCATGGGTTCAAATGGGCATAGATGCTCTGCTGACGCTTCACTGGGCTCAACGCCGCCAGTTCATCGCTGATCACGTTCAACTGGAAGTTGCAGCCTTCGCCTTCAACTTCTACCTGCGTATCAGGCAGCTTTCCTTCAAGAAAGCTCTTCACTTCTACAGCCTGCATGCTCAACCTCAATCGGCGCCCTGTGCGCACGGGTCGCACATCATACAAAAAAGCCCCGCGCCTGCGAACCCCGCGAAGCAGGACTCTGACAGGGGGCGCTTCCAGCGATGTGGGTCAGGGATGCGTCAACAGCTCGGTCAATTCGCTGACCTGGGCTATTTCGCGCATGTCTTCGGGCATCCCGCGGATGCTCCACGTCTTGCCGGCGGCCCTGGCGTCGCGCATGAAGCACAGCAGCAGCGACAGGCCGACGCTGCTGGACTTCTGCACACCCGAACAGTCGATTACCAGTTCAGCGGCCCTCGCGGACTTGATCAGCGCCTGGCCCCGCTTGCGCAAACCAGGGCCGGTACGGTAATCCAGCACGCCGCTGAGCAGCAGCTCGCCGGCCTCGCTCAGGCGAATGGCCGATTCACTCACCGGCTCATTCATTGTTGCTGCTTCTCTTGGGCGTCTTCGGCAACTTCCTTGGCCTTGGCGACTTCACCGGCCCAACCGTTGATGGTCTTGTCCAGGTCATTGCCATTACGCTGCATCGCATCGGCGAACTGGTCACGGAACAACTTGCCGATGTTGATGCCGTTGATGATCACGTTGCGTACTTTCCACTCGCCGTTGATTTTCTCGAGCGTGTAGGAAACCGGGTAAACGGCGCCATTGTTGCCCTTGACCGTCATGCCGACGCTGGTGCGCTCGCCTGACTCATCCTTGGCCGGGTCGACCGTGATCCCCTGGTTGTTGTACTCGAGCAAGGCGTTGCCATAGAACTGGAACAGGCTGCGCTTGAAGTTTTCCTGGAAGCGGGTCATCTGCGCGGGCGTAGCCTTGCGCGAATACTTGACGGTCATGATGCTCTTGGAAATACCGTCGGCATCCACCACCGGCCCGACGATACGATTCAAGGACTCGTAGAATGCGCTCGGGTCCTGCTTGTACTTTTCCTTATTCGCCGACAGATCGGCCAACAGTTGGTCGGTGGTCGTCTTGATGATGTCGTGCGCCGAAGGCGCCGCCACGGCGTTGCCCATCAGCGGCAGCGCCGCCAGCAGGACCAGCAGGCTGCGTCGCAGGATAGAGATCATTCAAAAGCTCCTCATTTGGCGTCTTTGCTAACGGTATTGAGCAGGAATTTACCGATCAGGTCCTCAAGCACCAGCGACGACTGCGTGTCGTGAATGGTCCCGCCATCCTTGAGCAGGGTGTCTTCCCCGCCCACGCTGATACCGATGTATTTCTCACCCAACAGCCCAGCCGTGAGGATAGATGCAGTGGAGTCAGTCGGCAGGTTATCCACGCGCTTTTCCAGCTGCAGCGTCACCCGACCGGTGAAACTGTCGCGATCCAGATCGATTGCCGTGACCTTGCCGATGGTCACACCGGCCATGGTCACCTTGGCTCTGACCGTCAAACCGGCGATATTGTCAAAATAAGCATAAAGTTTATAAGTATCGGTGCTTGCGGTCGGCGCCAGTCCACTGACCCGCAGGGCCAGCAACAGCAAAGCCAGGATGCCAGCCAGCAGGAAAAGGCCGACACCGATTTCCAGGGTGCGGTTTTGCATCAGAAATCTCCAAACATCAAGGCGGTCAGAATAAAGTCAAGGCCCAGGACGGCCAACGAGGCGTATACCACGGTCTTGGTTGTGGCACGGCTGATCCCCTCTGACGTGGGCTCACAGTCATAACCTTGAAACACGGCGATCCAGGTCACCACGAAAGCGAATACGGCACTCTTGATCACACCGTTGAGCACATCGTCGAGAAAATCGACGCTGTTCTGCATGTTGGCCCAATAGGAGCCTTCATAGACCCCCAGCCAATCGACGGCAACCCATGAGCCGCCCCAGATCCCCACGACGCTGAAGATCATTGCCAGCACCGGCAGGGAAATGAAGCCGGCCCACAAGCGCGGGGCAATGATGTACTTGAGCGGGTCGACCCCGATCATTTCCAGGCTGGACAGCTGTTCGGTGGACTTCATGTTACCGATCTCGGCCGTCAACGCTGAACCGGCGCGCCCGGCAAACAGCAGTGCCGTGACCACGGGGCCGAGCTCACGCAGCAAGGTCAGCGCAACCATCTGCCCGACCGCCTGCTCCGAACCGTAGCTGGACAATATGCTGAAGCCCTGGAGCGCCAGGACCATGCCGATGAAAATCCCCGAGACGACGATGATCACCAGGGACATCACCCCCACCGAATGCAGTTGCTTGACCAGCAGGCCAAAACCGCCGCCGGTCGAGTTGCGACCGAGCAAGGCATGCATCAGGAACAGCGAGGAACGCCCCAGCACTGCCACCACGTCGATGCCGGAGCGACCGAACAGGCGGACTCTTTCTATTAATGACTTCTTGCGCATCAGCGCTTCCCCAGCAGATCGGTACGGTAATCCGTGGCCGGAAAATGGAACGCCACCGGGCCGTCCGGATCACCTTTCATGAATTGGCGAATACGCGGGTTGTCCGAATCCTTCAACTCCTGGGGCGTGCCCTGCCCCAGCACCTGGCCATCGCCGACCACATAGATGTAGTCAGCGATGCTCGCGGTTTCGGCCAGGTCGTGGGACACCACGATACTGGTGATGCCCAGCGCATCGTTGAGCAAGCGGATCAGGCGCACCAGCACGCCCATGGCGATAGGGTCCTGCCCGACGAAGGGCTCGTCGTACATGAGGATCTGCGGATCGAGGGCAATCGCCCGAGCCAACGCGACCCGACGCTTCATGCCACCGGACAGTTCGTCCGGCATCAGTTCCAGGGCACCGCGCAGCCCGACTGCCTGCAATTTGAGCAGGACAATATCGCGGATCATCTCTTCCGGCAGTTCCGTATGGACCCGCAGGGGAAACGCCACGTTTTCGAACACGTCGAGATCGGTAAACAGCGCACCGCTCTGGAACAGCACGCCCATATGCTTGCGCGCATCGAACAGATCGCTGCGCGACAATTGCGGAAGATTCTGGCCATTGACCCAGACTTCGCCGGCGCTGGGGCGCAATTGTGCCCCCATCAGGCGCAGCAGCGTGGTCTTGCCGCAGCCGGAAGGCCCCATGATGCCGGTCACCTTGCCGCGTGGGATGCGAATATCGATGTCATTAAAAATGCTGCGCGTCCCTCGCTTGAAGGACAGCCCCTTCAGCTCGACCGCGTAGGCGTTGTCGGCACTCATCTAAACTCCTTGCGATGCAGCCTCATATTCGGATGTCCCGGCCAGCCGACAAACGCCGGTAACGCCGGGCACACGAACCGGCGGCGAACTATATCACTGCAACGGCCAAGCGCCCAAGGCCGGCGCCCGCCCGTTAAGCCTTGCTTGAGGTAAAACGTCACATTTCATGTCAAGCGTTGGGGCTGCCTGAACAAAGCATGACGAACTAACGTGAGGGAATCGTTCATTGCCGGTATAATCGCCGCCTTTTCATCGGGCTATACGATTTCTGACATGAGCCAATCCAGCGAACTGATTCAATCGGCACAACGTACCCTGCGCCTCGAACTCGAAGCCGTGCAAGGTTTGCTGGCCCATATCGATGCTGATTTCGTACGCGCGTGCGAGATGATTCTGTCCAGCAAGGGCCGCGTGGTGGTGGTAGGCATGGGCAAATCCGGGCACATCGGCAACAAGATTGCCGCGACCCTGGCCAGCACCGGCACCCCGGCGTTTTTTGTCCATCCTGCCGAAGCCAGCCACGGTGACATGGGCATGATCACTCGGGACGACATCATCCTGGCATTGTCGAACTCCGGCTCCACCAATGAAATCGTTACCCTGCTGCCGTTGATCAAGCGCCTGGGTATCCAGTTGATCAGTCTCACCGGCAATCCCGACTCGCCGCTGGCCAAGGCCGCCGAGGTGAACCTCAACGTGCATGTCGAACACGAAGCCTGCCCGCTGAACCTGGCCCCCACTTCTTCCACCACGGCGGCGCTGGTCATGGGCGACGCCCTGGCCGTGGCCTTGCTGGAAGCCAGGGGCTTTACCGCCGAGGATTTCGCTTTCTCCCACCCCGGTGGCGCCCTGGGCCGCCGGCTGCTGCTCAAGGTCGAGAACGTGATGCACGCGGGGGAGGCATTGCCGCAGATACAACGTGGCACGCTGCTCAAGGACGCCCTCATGGAAATGACCCGCAAGGGGCTGGGCATGACCGTTATCCTGGAGGCGGACGGCAAGCTCGCCGGGATCTTCACCGACGGCGATCTGCGTCGCACCCTGGATCGCACCATCGATATCCACAGCACGACCATCGATGAGGTCATGACCCCCCACGGCAAGACGGCCCGGGCCGAGATGCTGGCCGCCGAAGCCTTGAAGATCATGGAAGACCACAAGATCAGCGCCCTGGTGGTGGTCGACGACGAAGACCGCCCGGTGGGCGCCCTGAATATGCACGACTTGCTGCGTGCGGGAGTCATGTAAATGAGCACAGACCTGTTGCAACGCGGCAAAGCAATCAAACTGGCAGTGTTCGACGTGGATGGTGTGCTGACCGATGGCCGCCTGTATTTCCTCGAAGACGGCAGCGAATTCAAGACGTTCAACACCCTTGATGGCCAGGGCATCAAGATGCTGATGGCCACCGGCGTGCAGACCGCTATCATCAGCGGTCGCAAGACCCCGGTGGTCGAACGGCGCGCGAAGAACCTCGGCATCCCGCACCTTTATCAGGGGCGCGAAGACAAATTGGTGGTGCTGGATGAACTCCTCGGCCAACTCAATCTAAGCTATGAGCAGGTCGCCTACCTCGGTGACGATCTGCCAGACCTTCCGGTGATCCGCCGTGTCGGCCTGGGCATGGCAGTGGCCAACGCGGCTGCCTTCGTACGCGAGCACGCCCATGGCGTCACCACGGCGAGGGGCGGCGAAGGCGCGGCCCGCGAATTCTGTGAACTGATCCTGCGTGCCCAGGGCCACCTCGAAGCGGCCAACGCCGCGTACCTGTGAGCCACCTATGCTAAGCAAGAAAATTCGCACCATCCTGGTGTTCGGCTGTATCGCCGCCATCTTCGCGGCGGTGGGCTACTGGAACATCAGCCCGGAACGCTTCCTCGACCAGCCTGCGGTCCAGGCGCCGGAAAACGATATCGACTGGTACGCGACCAACACGCACACCTTGCAGTACCTGCCTGACGGCAAGCTGCAGTATGAGATGACGTCGGACAAGGTCGATCACGTGAAGGCCAGCGACATCACGCTGGTCACCAAGCCGGACCTGAACATGTTCCGCGGCACGGAGTTTCCGTGGCACGTACAAAGCGAGCGTGCCGAGGTCAATCCCGGCGGCACCGAGGTGGAACTGATCGACTCGGTACGCGTGGCCCGAACCGATGAGAAGAACCGTACGACCATCATTACCAGTACCCGTATGACAGTCTTCCCGCAGCGCCAATATGCGCAGACCGAGCAACCCGTTAGAATCGACGGCGCCGGCGGCGTGTCGACCGGCACGGGAATGAAGGCCTATTTGAAGGAAAGCAGGATACACCTGCTATCGAACGTAAGAGGACAGTATGAAGCTCGCTAAAACCCTCCCTATTTTGCTCAGTCTGGGCGCAGCACTGGGAAGCGCGAGCGCCTGGGCCCTCCCCACCGACCGCGACCAGCCTATCCGCATCCAGGCCGACGACGCGCAACTGGACGACAAGAACGGCGTCGCCACCTATAAAGGTGACGTGATCATCACCCAGGGTTCGATGAAGGTCACCGGCAATACCGTGACCATCACCCGCACCCAGTCCGGCGACATCGACGTGGTCACCTCGGTAGGCAACCTGGCCTACTTCGAGCAAATGCAGACCGCGGGCGACACCAAGCCGGTCCAGGGTTATGGCGTCACCATCCAGTACCACGCCTCCCAGGACCGCGTCGTATTGATCGACCGCGCCAAGGTTGTCGACAAGGACAACAACGTGACCCAAGGCGAGAAAATCGTCTACGACACCAACAAGAAACTCGCCAGCGCTGGTCGCGCCACTGGCAGCAAGGTCACCGAATCGCGCCCGCGCATCGACATGGTGATCCAGCCGAAAAAGAAAACCGACGAGCAGAAGGCCCAGTAATGGCAACTCTGAAAGCTCAGCATCTGGCCAAGAGCTACAAGAACCGCCAAGTCGTGCGTGACGTCAGCCTGTCCATCGAAAGCGGCCAGATCGTAGGCTTGCTCGGCCCCAATGGCGCGGGCAAGACCACCTGTTTCTACATGATTGTCGGCCTGGTGCAGGCCGACCAGGGTCGAGTGCTGATCGATGATCTGGACGTCAGCCACCGGCCGATGCATGGCCGGGCAAAGGCTGGCATTGGCTACCTGCCACAAGAGGCGTCGATCTTCCGCAAGTTGTCGGTAGCCGACAATATCATGGCGATCCTGGAAACCCGCCAGGAGCTCGACAAGGCCGGCCGTCGCCAGGAGCTGGAAAGCCTACTGCAGGAGTTCCATATCAGCCACATTCGCGACAACCTGGGCATGAGCCTTTCCGGTGGCGAACGTCGCCGCGTGGAGATCGCCCGCGCCCTGGCCACCGCGCCGAAATTCATTCTGCTGGATGAGCCGTTTGCCGGCGTGGACCCGATTTCGGTGGGCGACATCAAGCAGATCATCCATCACCTCAAGGCCAAGGGAATCGGTGTGCTGATCACCGACCACAACGTGCGCGAGACGCTGGATATCTGTGAAACCGCCTACATCGTCAACGATGGCCAGCTGATCGCCGAGGGCGACTCCGCCACCATCCTGGCCAACGAACTGGTCAAGGAAGTATACCTGGGCCATGAGTTCCGCCTTTAAGCCAAAGGTGGCCTGGCGGATGCCCGGGCGCCCTCAATTAATTGAGATAGCCCCCTAGGCAAACACTTCAGTTTCAGGCATATAATTTGCTTAAGTTTGGCGCTTCGGCGCCCTGTAGTGGATGGCGCATGTGCGCCGGCGAATAAGGTGTTAAGCCCCAGCCATGAAACCATCGCTAGTCTTGAGAATGGGCCAGCAGCTGACGATGACACCGCAGCTGCAACAGGCTATCCGCCTACTCCAATTGTCGACCCTGGACCTGCAACAGGAAATCCAGGAGGCGCTGGAGTCCAATCCGATGCTCGAACGCCAGGAAGAAGGCGACGACTTCGACAATACCGACCCACTGGCCGACAACGTCGAGCAGAAAACCACCCCGGAGGTCCCGGAACCGTCCTATCAGGAAGCCGCCCCGACGGTAGATAACCTCGACGATGGCGAATGGAGCGAACGCATTCCCAATGACCTGCCCGTGGACACGGCGTGGGAAGACGTCTACCAGACCAGCGCCAGCAGCCTGCCAGGCGGTGACGACGACGAGTGGGACTTCACCACTCGCACCTCTGCTGGCGAAAGCCTGCAAAGCCATCTGCTGTGGCAACTGAACCTGGCGCCGATGTCGGATACCGACCGTCTGATCGCGGTGACGTTGATCGATTGCATCAACAACCAGGGCTACCTGGACGAGACCCTCGAGGAAATCCTCCAAGCCTTTGACCCGGAGCTCGATATCGAGCTGGACGAGATCGAAGCTGTCCTGCATCGCATCCAGCAATTCGAACCCGCCGGCATTGGCGCTCGCAACCTGGGCGAATGCCTGCTGCTGCAATTGCGCCAGCTGCCCGCCAAGACGCCATGGCTGGCCGAAGCCAAGCGCCTGGTCACCGACTACATCGACCTGCTGGGCGGCCGCGACTACAGCCAGTTGATGCGTCGGATGAAGCTCAAGGAAGATGAGCTGCGCCAGGTCATCGAACTGGTGCAAAGCCTGAATCCGCGCCCCGGCTCGCAAATCGAATCCACCGAGCCCGAGTATGTCGTCCCCGATGTGATCGTACGCAAGCACAACGATCGCTGGCTGGTGGAGCTGAACCAGGAATCGGTACCCAAGCTGCGGGTCAATGCCCAATACGCCGGTTTTGTGAAGCGTGCCGACACCAGCGCCGACAATACCTTCATGCGCAATCAGTTGCAGGAGGCGCGCTGGTTCATCAAGAGCCTGCAAAGCCGCAACGAAACCCTGATGAAAGTCGCCACCCAGATCGTCGAGCATCAGCGCGGCTTCCTGGAGTACGGTGACGAAGCGATGAAACCGTTGGTCTTGCATGACATCGCCGAGGCGGTGGGCATGCACGAGTCGACGATTTCGAGGGTGACTACCCAGAAATTCATGCATACCCCAAGGGGCATCTATGAATTGAAATACTTTTTCTCCAGCCACGTCAGTACCTCCGAAGGCGGTGAATGCTCGTCCACGGCCATCCGCGCGATCATTAAAAAACTGGTCGCTGCGGAAAATCAGAAAAAGCCGTTGAGTGACAGCAAGATCGCTGGTTTACTGGAGGCACAAGGCATTCAGGTGGCCCGCCGTACCGTCGCCAAATACCGCGAATCCCTGGGAATCGCGCCTTCGAGCGAACGCAAGCGGTTGATGTAACAGGCCACGCCACAGCGTTCCAGTGGCAGGTATTTCTACCTGCCGCTTTATGCACTGGCAACGAAGGAGAAGCTGTATGCAAGTCAACATCAGTGGACACCAACTGGAAGTGACCGAACCCCTGCGCACCTACATCGGCGAAAAACTCGACCGATTGGAAAGGCATTTCGACAAGATCACCAACGTGCAAGTCACGATGAACGTCGAGAAGCTGCTGCAGAAAATCGAAGCCACGCTGCATATTCCCGGCGGAGAAGTAGTTGCCAACGCAGAGCATTCAGACATGTATGCCGCGATTGACCTGCTGACCGACAAGCTGGATCGCCAACTCAAAAAGCATAAGGAAAAGACCCAGAGCCTCCTCCAGGGCGCAACCGGTCGTTAACCCCCCCAATCCATGATCCGACTAGAATCCATCCTGACCCCCGGCCGTTCCCAGGTGAACGCGCCGGGTGGCAGTAAAAAGAAAGCCCTCGAACAAATCGCCAACCTGATCCACCGCGAAGTGCCGGATCTGGAAATGCAGGACGTTTTCGAGGCGTTGGTTGCCCGTGAAAAACTCGGTTCCACCGGTTTTGGCAACGGCATCGCCATTCCCCATTGCCGCCTCAAGGGTTGTTCCGCGCCGATCAGTGCGCTGCTACACCTTGAAGCCCCCATCGATTTCGACGCCATCGACGGCGCCCCGGTCGACCTGCTGTTCGTATTGCTGGTCCCGGAAGCGGCGACCGATGCGCACCTCGAGCTGCTGCGCCAGATCGCCAGCATGCTCGACCGCAAGGAAGTACGCGAAAAACTGCGCAGCGCCCCGAGCAACGAAGCCTTGTATCAGGTAGTCCTGGACGAGCAGAACGGCCATTAAACATGCGCATGATCATCGTCAGTGGCCGCTCCGGCTCCGGTAAAAGCACGGCCCTCAACGTCCTTGAGGACAGCGGCTACTATTGCATCGACAATTTGCCGGCCGGCCTGCTTCCGGAACTGGCCGAGCGCGCCCTGATCCATACCGAGCTGGCGCAACCGCTGGTCGCCGTGTCCATCGACGCCCGCAACCTGCCGAGCCATTTGTCGCGCTTCCCGGCGTTGCTTGAGGAAGTGCGCAGCCGGCACATCCAGTGCGACGTGTTGTACCTGGACGCAGACGAAGAAACCCTGCTTAAGCGCTTTTCGGAAACCCGTCGACGCCACCCGTTGAGCAACGCCAGCCGCTCCCTGGCTGAAGCGATCCATGACGAGAGCCAACTGCTGGGGCCGATTGCCGACCTGGCGGACCTGAAGGTCAACACTACCCACCTGAATCTGTACCAGTTGCGCGACACCATCAAGTTGCGCCTGCTGAACCAGCCGGAACCCGGTACGGCCTTCCTGGTGGAGTCGTTCGGCTTCAAGCGTGGCATGCCCGTGGATGCCGACCTGGTGTTTGATGTCCGCTGCCTGCCCAATCCTTACTGGAAACCTGAACTGCGCGAGCAGTCCGGGCTCGACCAGCCGGTGATCGACTACCTGGCTGCCCAGCCGGATGTCGAGGAAATGTACCAGGACATCTCCAGCTATCTACTCAAATGGCTGCCGCGTTTTGCCGCCAACAACCGTGCCTATGTCACGATTGCCGTTGGCTGCACTGGCGGTCATCACCGTTCCGTGTACCTGACCGAACGCCTGGGTCAGCTCCTGCAACAAACCTTGAAGAATGTCCAGGTTCGCCACCGCGACCTCAGCTAAAGGATTCACATCGCGATGCCTGCTCGGGAAATTGAAATCATCAACAAGCTGGGTTTGCATGCCCGTGCATCGGCGAAATTCGTAGGTGTCGCGGGCAAGTTTCCAGAAACCACGATCAGGGTCGGGCGCACGCCGGAGGCGACAGTCGACGGTAAGAGCATCATGGCGATGATGATGCTGGCTGCGGGTAAAGGCACCAGGATCCACCTGAGTACCGAAGGTGAACAGGCGCAGGAAGCCATGGATGCGCTGGTGGCACTGATCAACAACTATTTCGACGAAGGCGAGTAATCAGGTACTGCTGACTTGCCGGTGGTGAGGGAGCAAGCTCCCTCACCACAAAAGCTCATCCACTTGCACATCACCCCAACGCCGTATCCATCACCATCATCAAGCAGAACCCAATCAAAAGCCCCAGGCTCGCCAGTTTTTCATGCCCATTGCGGCGCGATTCTGGAATCACCTCATGGGTCACCACCAACAGCATCGCTCCGGCGGCCAGCGCCAACCCCAACGGCAACAGCACCTCGGCCAACGTCACCAGCCAGGCACAGAGCAATGCGAACACCGGCTCGACCAGCCCTGACGCTGCGCCAATCAGGAACGCCTTGACCCGCGACATCCCCGCCGCGGCCAGCACCAGCGCAATCACCAGCCCTTCCGGCACATCCTGCAAAGCGATGCCCATCGCCAGGCTATCGGCATCCGCCATGCCGCCGCCCGCCGAAACGCCCACCGCCATGCCTTCCGGGATGTTGTGGGCGATGATGGCGAACACGAACAACCAGATCCGCGGCGCAATAACCGGTCGTCCTGGGGTCGCAACCAGTCTTTCAGGGCTGGCAGAGACCTTGCGGTCCACCAGGTACAGTCCGAACGCACCCGACAGGATGCCGAAACAGATGAGCCCGCTGGCCGCCCAAGGCGTGAAGCCCAACTGCTCGGCTGCGGCAATGCCCGGCACGATGAGCGAAAACGCGGTGGCGGCGAGCATCACCCCCGCCCCGAAGCCCAGCAGTGAATCGCTCATGGCTTGAGGCATGCGCCGTATCACCAGCACCGGCACCGCGCCCAACGCCGTACCCAAGGCGCAAAGCCCACCGCCCTGGAGCGCACGCAACATTTTTGGCTCAAGGTCCAGCCACGCCAGCCCTTGGGCCACCAATAATGTCATGCCGGCCAACAGCAACAGCGAGCCCAAGGCATAGCGGAACATTCGCCCGCCGCCTATCGCCAGAGTTTCAGTGTCCATAGTCAGCCTTGGGTTGTTTATAAGAACATTAAGCAAGCGCAGCCTGATAGCGCCGGGCGACTTCTGGCCAATTGATCACGTTGTAGAACGCGTTGATGTATTCCGGACGGCGGTTTTGATACAGCAGGTAATAGGCATGCTCCCAGACGTCCAGGCCCAGGATCGGCGTGTTGCCGCCCATCAGCGGACTGTCCTGGTTGCCGCTGCTTTCCACCACCAGAGTCTTTTGCGGGGTCACACTCAACCAGGCCCAGCCGCTGCCGAAGCGGGTCAGTGCCGCTTTCGTGAAGGCTTCCTTGAACTGATCGAGACCGCCCAACTGCGCGTCTATCGCCGCTGCCAGCGCACCGTCCGGCTGGCCGCCACCGTGGGGCGTCATCACTTCCCAGAACAGCGAGTGGTTCGCATGACCACCGCCCTGGTTGATCACCGCGGCTCGTAGCGCCTGCGGTAATTGCTCCACGCTGGCCACCAGTTTTTCTATGGGCCAATCGGCATATTCAGTGCCATCCACCGCCGCGTTGAGGTTGTTGATATAAGTCTGGTGATGCTTGGTGTAGTGAATCTCCATGGTCTGCGCATCGATGTGCGGTTCCAGGGCATCGTAGGCGTAAGGCAATGCAGGCAAGGTGAAAGCCATCTCAGTGGACTCCGTAATGATGAGGGATTTGGCTGTGCCGGGACGAAACAGCAGCGTTGTGCAGCAGGCGCTGAGTGCGTGGGTACTCGCCATGCTCGCTGATGAAATTCAGCAGTTCGACGTAGGTCCTGTCGCTTTGGCGCATCGCGGCGGCACGCAGGGCCGGCGCCAGGCGTTCGTCCTGCATGGTCTGCAATAACCGTTGGTGAATCGCGCAGAGGTACTCGGCGCTCTCCTCCGGCTGGTTCAGGCGCAAGTGCAGATCCGCCAGGTTGTGATGCGACACGACACAGGCGGCCACGGCTTCGTCGGCATCCGCCCAACGCTCGAACAACACCTGCGCCAGGGCCAGGGCCTGCAGGTAGGCTTCGCGGGCATCCACCCACTCACCCTGCAGGAAATGGTGATTGGCCCGTTCGATCGTACGTTTCCAATGCTCCATGATGAGTCCTCCACACAAGTGTCGGGGTTACACACCACCGGCGGTGAGCTTTTCCGGGTCCAGCAGGATCTCCAGTTCGGCGCGCGACAGGTCGGTGTGTTCCAAGGCGACATCGATCACCGGGCGACCCTGCTGATAAGCCTTCTTGGCTATTTCAGCGGCCTTCTGGTAACCAATGATCGGATTCAGTGCCGTGACCAGGATAGGATTGCGCGACAGCGCTTCCTTGAGCCTGGCTTCGTTGACCTTGAACGTGGCGATGGCCTTGTCCGCCAGCAATCGGCTGGCGGTGGACATCAGGGCGATGCTGCTCAGCAGGTTCTGGGCGATGATCGGCAGCATCACGTTGAGTTCGAAATTGCCCGACTGGCCGGCGATGGTAATCACCGTGTCGTTGCCGATGACCTGGGCCGCGACCATGGCGGTGGCTTCGGGGATGACCGGGTTGACCTTGCCGGGCATGATCGAGGAGCCCGGCTGCAGGCCTTCGAGCTCGATCTCGCCCAGCCCGGCCAGCGGCCCTGAGTTCATCCAGCGCAGGTCGTTGGCGATTTTCATCAGCGACACGGCAGTGGTCTTGAGCTGCCCGGAAACCGCCACGGCAGTGTCCTGGGAGCCGATCAGCGCGAACAGGTTCTTGCCCGGGGTGAATTGCACCTGGGTCAGTTGCGTCAGTTGCTGGCTGAACAATTCGGCGAAGCGTGGATGGGCATTGACGCCAGTGCCAACCGCCGTACCGCCCTGGGCCAGGGATTGCAGGCTCGGCAACAGATCCTGAAAGTGGCCGATGTTGGCCTTGATCTGTTGCGCCCAACCGTCGAGCACCTGGCTCAAGCGCACCGGCATGGCATCCATCAGGTGGGTGCGGCCAGTCTTTATGAAGGGGTGGACTTCTTCGGCCTTGCGTTCGATCACCTGGACCAGGTGCAACAGCGCCGGCAGCAATTGCTCGTGCAGGGCCAGCGCGGCGCTGACATGAATACTGGTGGGGATGATGTCGTTGCTGCTCTGGCCACAATTGACGTGGTCGTTCGGGTTGACCACCTCTCCCAGCAAGCGACTGGCAAGCGTGGCAATCACTTCGTTGGCGTTCATGTTGGAACTGGTGCCGGAGCCGGTCTGGAAGATATCCACCGGGAAATGCGCCATGAAGTCGCCTTCGAGCAGGCCCTGGGCCGCATCGACGATGGCTTTGCCCTGGGCGACGCTGATTTGCTCCAACTCGACATTGGCGCGTGCGGCGGCGGCCTTGGCCAGGATCAGGGCACGAATGAACTGCGCCGGCATGCGCTGGCCGCTGACCGGAAAATTATCCACCGCGCGCTGGGTCTGCGCGCCATAGAGTGCGTCCACGGGGACCTGAAGTTCACCCATGCTGTCGCGTTCGATACGGGTATTACTCATCGGGAAATCCTTGCTCCAGTTCAATAAGGGAAATCGACGGCTCCAGCGCGCAGCTAGCCAGCGCCCAGGCATGGCTTTGCCAACGCTTGAGGCGGCAGCGGCAAAGCGCCTGCCGCTCAAGTTCACGCAAAGGGCGCCAGGCTTGATCCAGGCAGAGGTTGCGCCAGTGCCAGGGCAGCGCGACATCCGAAGCGGTGTCGAGCAACAGCCGGAAGGCAGTTTCGCCAATCATCCACGGCGAGGTGGCGGTGCAGCAGGCCAGGTAGCGCCCCTCGGCCAGGTAGTGTTCGATCAGCCGCGGCTCGTCCGGGCTCATCGCACAGCGGATCTGGCGACTCATCCAGCGCCAGTTTTCAAGGTAGGGTTGTTCGTGCAGGGCAAGACTCATGACCGGGGCTCAATCGGCGAATGAGATTCATTATTAGATGATAATAAGAACCAACACAACAACAAGATAGCACTCACCATCGTGGCGAGGGAGCTTGCTCCCGCTGGGTCGCGCAGCGGCCCCAGGATTTTGCGGTCGCTGCGCAACCGAGCGGGAGCAAGCTCCCTCGCCACAAAAGCTCTCTTTTCGCGGGTTTCTGCGGGCACAAAAAAGGCGCGTCATCCCAACGGATGACGCGCCTTTTTTGAAGCGATGAGTTTCAGCTACCCGCCACCATCATTCGCTCGATCAGCACCGAGCCGGTGCGGATGTTGCTGCGCAGCTCCAAGTCGCTGCCCACCGCCACGATCTGCTTGAACATGTCGCGCATGTTGCCGGCAATGGTGACTTCCTGGACCGGGAATTGGATCTCGCCATTTTCGACCCAGAACCCCGCCGCGCCACGGGAATAATCGCCTGTCACCATGTTCAAGCCGTGGCCCATCAGCTCGGTGACCAACAACCCACGCCCCATGCGCCGCAGCAGCGCAGCCTGGTCTTCCTCGCCATGAGTGACGAACAGGTTGTGCACGCCACCGGCGTTAGCGGTGCTCGGCATGCCCAATTTGCGACCCGAATAGGTGCCGAGGATGTACGAAACCAGCTCGCCGTTTTCCACGAACGGCTTGGCATAGGTGGCCAGGCCATCCCCGTCGAAAGCCGAACTGCCCATGGCCTGCATCAGGTGCGGACGCTCGTCGATGGTCATCCACTCCGGAAACAGTTTCTGGCCCAGCGCGCCTTCGAGGAACGAGGATTTGCGGTACAGGTTGCCGCCGGACACCGCTGACAGGAAGCTGCCGAACAAGCCACCGGCCAACTCGGCGGAGAACAGCACCGGCACCTCACAGGTCGGCACAGGCCGCGCGCCCAGGCGACTGGCGGCCCGTTGCGCAGCCTTCTGGCCGATGCTCACCGGGTCCGCCAGCAATGTGCCCTGGCGACTCACGTCGTACCAGTAGTCGCGCTGCATCTGCCCATTGGCCTCGGCGATCATCACGCAGCTGAGGCTGTGACGCGTCGATGCGTACCCGCCGATGAAACCATGGCTGTTGCCATAAACGCGGCACCCTTGGTGGGTATTGAGCGTAGTGCCGTCGGCATTCTTGATCCGGCTGTCGGCGTCGAATGCCGCCGCTTCGCAGCGCAGTGCCTGCTCGATGGCCTGCTCGGGCGTGATGTCCCAGGCGTGGAACAGATCGAAGTCCTTGAGCTCCTTGCACATCAGCGCGGCATCGGCCAGGCCGGAGGCTTCGTCTTCGGACGTATGCTGGGCAATCGCCAGTGCAGCGGCGACTGTTTCGCGAATGGCGTCAGGGCCGCTGGCCGAGGTGCTGGCCGACCCCTTGCGCTGCCCCACGTAAAGGGTGATGCCAAAGCCTTGGTCGCGATTGAATTCGACGGTCTCCACTTCGCGTTGGCGCACCGACGTCGACAGCCCCTGCTCCAGCGACACCGCCACTTCGCACGCACTGGCGCCCTGTCGCCTGGCTTCGGCGAGGATCTGCTCGACCTGTTCCTGCAGTGCCGGCAACGCTTGCGGGCCGACGCTTTGAACTGCACTCATGGTGTTCTCCACTCAAATTCTGCTTTCGGTAATGGCCATCGAGCGACCGGGCCGGACAAGCGGCCCCCGACTGGTTATCATGGCGGCGTTTCTTTGCGGACTGCCACCATGGTTGATTCTTACGACGACTCCCTCTACGAGGGTGAAAAAAGCAAATCCCAGGTCAAACGCGAGCTGCATGCTCTGGTTGACCTCGGCGAGCGCCTGACAACACTCAAGCCTGACTTGCTGGCCAAACTGCCCTTGACCGACGCCTTGCGCCGGGCCCTGGCCGATGCGCCCAAGCACACCGCGAATATCGCGCGTAAACGGCACCTGCAATTCATCGGCAAGCTGATGCGCGACCAGGACACTGACGCCATCCTGGTTCTGCTCGACCAGCTCGATGCCTCCACCCGGCAGTACAACGAGCGTTTCCACAACCTGGAACGCTGGCGTGATCGCCTGATCGCAGGCGATGACGGCACTCTGGAAAAATTCGTCATCGACTACCCGGAGGCCGATCGCCAGCAACTGCGCTCGCTGATCCGTCAGGCCCAGCACGAACTGGCGCAGAACAAGCCGCCGGCGTCGAGCCGTAAAATCTTCAAGTACATCCGTGAGCTGGACGAGACTCAACGCGGCCTGCGCTGATCGTAACAGCTCGACTCCTCTGCAAGAGGCGGCAGTTACCGTGGCGAGGGAGCTTGCTCCCGCTCGGTTGCGTAGCAACCGCATTGGGGCTACTGCGTAGCCCGGCGGGAGCAAGCTCCCTCGCCACGATGACGTGCGCACATCCCTGAATATTTTTATGCGCCCGTGCCACCCACGGTAATCGCATCGATCTTCAGGGTCGGCTGACCGACACCCACCGGCACTGACTGCCCATCCTTGCCACACGTGCCCACGCCGCTGTCCAGCGCCAGGTCGTTACCGACCATGGAAACTTTGCTCATCGCCTCCGGCCCGTTGCCGATCAACGTCGCACCCTTGACCGGCGCAGTAATCTTGCCGTCTTCGATCAGGTAGGCCTCGCTGGTGGAAAACACGAACTTGCCGCTGGTGATGTCCACCTGGCCGCCGCCGAGATTGGCGCAGTAGATGCCCTTCTTCACCGACGCGATGATTTCCGCCGGATCACTCTGGCCGCCGAGCATGTAGGTGTTGGTCATGCGCGGCATGGGCAGGTGCGCGTAAGACTCGCGGCGACCGTTGCCGGTGCGGGCCACGCCCATCAAGCGGGCATTGAGCTTGTCCTGCATGTAACCCTTGAGCACGCCGTTCTCGATCAGCGTGGTGCATTCGGTCGGGGTGCCTTCGTCGTCGACGCTCAGCGAACCACGACGCCCGGCGAGCGTGCCGTCATCGACAATGGTGCAGAGTTTCGAGGCGACCATCTCGCCCATGCGGCCGCTGTAGGCCGAACTGCCCTTGCGGTTGAAGTCACCTTCCAGGCCGTGGCCCACGGCTTCGTGCAGCAGCACGCCGGACCAGCCGGACCCAAGCACCACTGGCAACGTGCCGGCCGGGGCCGGGATGGCCTCAAGGTTCACCAGCGCCTGGCGCAGCGCTTCGCGGGCATAGCCCATGGCGCGGTCTTCGCTGAGGAAATAACGATAGTCGGTACGACCACCCCCACCGTGGCCACCGCGCTCACGGCGACCGTTCTGCTCGACGATCACGCTGACGTTGAAACGCACCAGCGGCCGCACATCCGCCGCCAGGCCACCGTCGGTGGAGGCCACCAGAATCCGCTCCCAGACCCCGGCCATGCTCACCGACACCTGCTGGATACGCGGGTCGAGGGCACGCGTGGCGACGTCAATGCGCTTGAGCAGCTCGACCTTTTCGGCGCGACTCATGACTTCCAGTGGGTTGTCCGGCGCATACAGCTGGGCCACGTCCTGGCTGCTGAACGCCTGGACCGTGCCATTCTGCCCGGCCCGGGAAATCGAGCGAGCCGCACGAGCCGCGGCGCCGAGGGCCTCAAGGGTGATGGCGTTGCTGTAGGCAAACCCGGTCTTTTCGCCGGATTGGGCACGCACGCCCACACCCTGGTCGAGGTTGAAACTGCCTTCCTTGACGATGCCGTCTTCCAGCGACCAGGACTCGGAAATCTGTCCCTGGAAATACAGGTCGGCCGCATCGATGCCCGGACCGGCCAGGTCGCCCAGCACGCCTTGCAGGCTTTCGAGGGTCACGCCGCCGGGGGCTAAAAGGTGTTCACTGACTGAGGACAACAACCCGCTCATATGTTTTACGCCTTGAATTCGTCGTCTTGGACAGGTCGCTGTCGGGCGCCCTGCGAGAAAAAGCGCCGATGGCTCGCCACCGGCATGCGCGCCCGGATGGACGCCTGTTCACTGTCGTCGCGCTCGGCCAGCAGCACGGCCTCGCCTTGATCCTGTTGCGCGAGCACACGCCCCCACGGGTCGACTATCGCGGCATGGCCAAAGGTTTCCCGGGGCCCCGGATGCAACCCACCCTGGGCGGCCGCCAGCACGTAGCACTGGGTTTCGATGGCCCGGGCGCGAATCAGTACGTCCCAATGCGCAGCGCCGGTCACCGCGGTAAACGCCGAAGGCGCGGTAATCAGCTCGGCCCCGGCCGCCCGCAACTCGCTGTAGAGCTCGGGAAAACGCAAGTCGTAGCAGACCGTCAGGCCAACCCGGCCCACCGGTGTGTCGGCAACCACCACGTTGCCGCCATAAGCATAGTCATCGGATTCGCGGTAACGACCGCGATTGTCCGCCACGTCCACGTCGAACAGGTGCAGCTTGTCATAACGCGCGACGATCTCGCCCTGGTCGTCCACCAGCAACGAACATGCATGGGCCTTGGCCTCGGGCTGGCCCACCGGCGGCAACGGCAACGTGCCGGCCACAATCCATAACCTGAGGTCGCGCGCGACCTGTTTCAACCACGGCAGGATCGGACCCTGACCAAAGGCTTCGGCCCGCGCGATATCGGCAACGTCCCGCCGGCCCATGGCCGCGAAGTTTTCCGGCAGCACCGCCAGCCGTGCGCCACCCGCCGCGGCCTGCTCCAGCAACACCCGGGCACGGGCCAGGTTGGCGAGCACATCGCTCTGGCTGACCATTTGAATCACGGCGATTGGCATGGTGCCTCCTTATTTTTCTTATGCCTCATTGCCCCTGTGGGAGCGAGCTTGCTCGCGATAGCGGTGCATCAGTCACCTCTTCCTTTGCTGACCCGGCGCTATCGCGAGCAAGCTCGCTCCCACAAGGGGGCTTCGCATTTTCTGTCAAAACGGCTTGTCGAAAGTGATCTTCGGCTCTTTCCACGGCCCTTTGACGTCGTATCTTACGCTGGCAAAACGCGCGACGCGGTCGCCGATCAGCTTGTCGATCAGAAACAGCGCCCCACCCACCGCCGGTGCGCCGACGATCAACGCGGCGATCGGCAGGTTATTGGTGACGGGCAAGGTTACCAGCAGTTTGGCATCGACCCGGTCGGCCACCATGTCCAGCGTTCCGTTGAGTTCCAGGTTGCTCGAAGGTCCGGTCAGGGTGATCGGCTCGCGAGTCACGTACACACCGCTGCTCGCCACCAGCAGGCCCTTGACCCGATCGTAGCTCAGCCCCTTGCCGAACAGATCGGAGAAATCCAGGCGCAAGCGCCGGCCGATGGAGTTGAAGTTCAACAGGCCGAAAACCCGCAAGGCCTGGGCGCTGCCTTCGACTTCGACGAACTGACCCTTGTTGAGTGACGCATCGAGGCTGCCGGAGAAACGCTTGGTGGCGACCCATGCAGGTGAACCGGGCCAGCGTCCGTCGACGTCCAGATGGAATTCCTGGCTTGTCACGCTAGGCGCAAACCCCCAACCCTTGAGCACATCGGCAAGGTTCTTGCCCTTGATCCGGCCTTTGTACCAACTGCTGGTGGAACCGGGCAGGCCCTCCCAGGCGCCATTGCCATGCAGGACCATGCCCTTGAGGCCCATGTCCAGGTCATTCAGCGCGATGCCCTTGCCCGTCGGCCGGACTTTCAGCGACCAGGCACCAATGAGATCCGGCCCCTGGAACAACTGGTCGATGGCGATATCCATCGCCGGGATTTTGCTCGGGTCGACCGAGGCCAGCGGGTCCGGGGCGTTTTCGTCGGCCTGGACCGTCGGGTCCGCAGCCGGCAGGCGCACATAGTCGAGGCGGATCCCGATTGGCGCGGCCTTCGCATCCGGCAGGTTGACGCTGCCCTTGGCCTGCTGGCTATCGAGCCGCAGGGCCCAGGCATCGGCCTTGCGGTCCAACTGTACCGAGGCCTGGTCAAGCGTCGTGCCCATCGCGGTGAGCTTGCCAACCTTGAGATCGGCACTGTTGAGCACCTGCCGGGCACTGCCGCCCGGGTCCTTGCCGGCATATTTGCCCAACAGATCCTGCCAGGGGCTCACGTCCAGCTCCGACAATGTGCCGCGCAGCCGCAGCCCCTTGGCGCCAGGCAGAACCGCCTCGCCGGCGCCCAGCAGCAATTCGCCACGCCCGTCAGCGATTTTTCCGCTCGGCGCGGCGTAAGTGAAACTGGCCACGTCCCCGTAGTCGACCCAGTAGCGCCGCTCCGCCCCTTGCAACGTCATACGGAACACTGTGTCGCGCCCGACATCCGCAGCCATGCCGAAGGGCGCCGGCAGATCCACCGCCACGCCCTTGAGATCGGAGCTGACCGACAATTGGCTGTCGGCACCGTTGAGCGTCACTTGCAACTGATAGGGAACCACGCCGGAGATGGGCAATGGCTGGGTCACGCTCAACCAATCCGTAAGCTTCTTGACCTCGACCCGCCCGGACGCTACCACCCGTGTGTCGAGCGCACCGGCACGGCCTTCGGCAAAAATCTGCGCGCTTACCGGCCGGTCGAATGCCCGGGCCGCGATGTTCTTGCCACTGAGCCCCTTGGCGCTGTCGAAACGGAAATCGCCCTTGAGCTGGGTAAGCTCCAGCGCCGGCTCGCTGAGCTTGAGCCTGGCCTTGTCGGTACTGAAATCCACCAGGATCTTCGGCTGTTCACCTTTGGCCAGCGGGATATCCAGCTTCACCTTACCTTGCAGATCGCCCTCGCCTTCCCAACCGGCGAAGGTCTCGGCCGTGCCGATGGGTGCGGTCTGGAGGATTTTCAGCCCGTCGCCCAATACCCCGGCAAAGCCGCCGTCCAACAACAGATGGACATTCTGCCCGGCCGGCGCATGGGGAATGGTTACCGCTACATCCTTGACCTGGGTGTCCAGCAGTTGCCCCTGGCTGGCATAGATACGCACGCCGCTGTCCTCGACAAAGACGTCGCCGCTGACCTTGCTGACCGAAGGCCAGCCCGGCTGGAACGCCAGCTCGGCGTCATGCACCTTGAAAAACAGGCTGATGCTGCGAGACGCGTCCTCGGCACCTTTGTTCAGCGAGCCCTGGTACTGGAAAAAACCCTCGTCCACCGCGCCCTTGACAATGGCGGTGCGCAACCATTCATCCAGCGCCGGACTGAGGACGGCCGGCAGGTACTTGGCGGTGTAGCGCCCGTCACCGTCCACCAGGCCGACCCGCAGGTCCATGTAGTCTTCCTGGCTGTGGTCGAAATGCAGGCGGATCAGGAAGTCGCCGGCAATCCGCCCTTCCTCTCCCAGCACCTTCAAGTACGGTGCGATCAGGGTGAATCCCTGCTTGTCGAGCTTCCAGGTCAGCCGGGCATTGGCCTGCAAGTATTGCCACGGCTTGGCGAAAATCGGGTCCAGGTGCAGGGAAAAATCCTTGCTGTCCATGCGCAGCTCACCGCCGCCGAGGTCACCGCTGAGGCTGCCGGAGACGTTGCGCGCCGCCGGGGCGCCGCGATAGGCGTCGAACCCGACCGTGTCCAGATTGGTGGCGAAGCTGATTTTCTGATCGCCGGTGTTCTGTGGCCGGTAATCCAGCAACACGTTGCGCAGGCCACCGGTCACCTTGAGCCGGTCGACCGCCGTGGCGACACCTTCGGGCAATGGCGCCAAGGCATTGAGCAACGGCGTGAGCGGCGTCAGGTCAAGGCGATCGGCCTGCACGTGCCAACGCTCCTCGACCTTCTCGGTGGCGCCGTTCTGTTGCAATTGCAGGCGTGTTTCCCAGCGCGTCTCACCCAGGTTCATCGCCAGCGAGTCGAAGGTCGCGGTGAACCCCTGGCTGCTGCGCTGGAAATATCCGTTGAGAGCCAGGTTGTGGATCTGCACGGGCTTGCGATCGGCATAGGCGCCCTTGATCTGTGGCGCGTTCAACCGCACGGCCGCGCTTTGCACCGTGCCCTCGCCCCAACTGAGCCAGAATTCCCCACCGGCCTTGATCTCGGCAAAATCCCACTGCCGGGTCAGGCGTTTCGGCAGCCATTTCGACCAGTCGCTTTGCGGCAGGCTCAGGTACGCGTCGGCCTCGCCATTTCGCCAATCGCTGGCGCGGATACGGGTGCGCAGGTTGAGCGCCACGGGCTGGCCGTCAGGCAGGGTAAGACGTGCGTCCAGGCGCTGGCGAGCCGGACCGGTGCGCAAGCTCAGACCAACATAGGTCAGGCTCAGGGGCGGATGGTCCAGCGGTTGCAAGGTGACCTGACTGTCGAGCACCGACAGTTTTGAAATCATCTGCATGCGCTCAAGCAACTGCTGCGGATCGAGCGGCTGATCATCCTTCACCGGCAGGCCTTCAAGGGACCATTTGCCGTCAGCGCCCTCTTTCAGGCTGACCTTCAGGCCGCTGACTTCCAGATGAGCGATGCGCACCTGGCGCGCCAGCAGGCTGTCCCACACCGCAGGCACGGCACGTACCTGATCCAGGTGCAAGGCGTTGGGCCCCTCGCCGACTACCACGTCGCGCGCCGCCAGGACGGGCGCCAGGGCGCTCCAACTGCCTTCGAGGCTACCAACGTGCACGGGAATGCCCAACGCTTCGCTGGCCCGGCTCTCGACTTCGGCGCGATACTCGGCCACCAGCGGGATCAACTCCCGGCCGAGGCTGACATACAAGGCCAGCAGTATCAGCAGCAGCGCACACAGGCCCAGCCCCCAGCGAGTCAGCGTCCCCATAAGGCGTGTCAGACGCTCCATGTCAGCGGGCTCCCCTGGCAAAGGCATTCATATTCGCGGCCCTGGCGCTGCGCGCGCCGCTTCAGAGCAACACCACGTCGTACTGTTCCTGGGAATACATGGTTTCCACTTGGAAGCGAATCGTGCGCCCGATAAAGGCCTCCAGTTCCGCGACGTTGCCGGACTCCTCATCCAGCAGGCGATCCACCACCTTCTGGTTCGCCAACACTCTATAGCCGGTGGCCTGGTAGGCGCGCGCCTCCCGGAGGATTTCCCGGAAGATTTCGTAACACACGGTTTCTGGAGTCTTCAGCTTGCCCCGGCCCTGGCAACTGCTGCACGGCTCGCACAGCACCTGCTCAAGGCTCTCGCGGGTGCGCTTGCGAGTCATCTGCACCAGGCCCAGTTCGGTAATGCCGATGATGTTGGTCTTGGCGTGGTCGCGTTCGAGCTGTTTTTCCAGGGTCCGCAGCACCTGGCGCTGGTGCTCTTCGTCTTCCATGTCGATGAAGTCGATGATGATGATCCCGCCCAGGTTACGCAGGCGCAGTTGCCGGGCGATGGCCGTGGCCGCTTCAAGATTGGTCTTGAAGATGGTTTCCTCAAGGTTGCGATGGCCGACGAATGCACCGGTATTGACGTCGATGGTGCTCATCGCCTCGGCCGGATCGACCACCAGGTAACCGCCGGATTTGAGCGGCACCTTGCGTTCAAGGGCTCGCTGGATTTCATCTTCGACGCCGTACAGATCGAAAATCGGCCGCTCGCCAGGGTAGTGCTCCAGGCGGTCGGCGATTTCCGGCATCAGCTCGGCGACGAATTGGGTGGTTTTCTGGAAGGTTTCCCGGGAATCGATACGGATTTTCTCGATCTTCGGGCTGACCAGGTCCCGCAGGGTCCGCAGCGCCAGGCCCAGGTCCTCGTAGATCACACTCGGCGTGGCGATGGTCTTGATCTGCTCGGCGATCTGGTCCCAGAGCCTGCGCAGGTAGCGGATATCCATGAGGATTTCATCGGCCCCGGCGCCCTCGGCGGCCGTGCGCAGGATGAAACCGCCGGCCTCCTTGATGCCTTCTTTCTCAACGCAGTCGCTGACAACCTTCTTCAGACGCTCGCGTTCGGCTTCGTCCTCGATCTTCAGGGAGATGCCAACGTGGGCGGTGCGCGGCATGTACACAAGATAGCGCGACGGAATCGACAACTGGGTGGTCAGGCGCGCGCCCTTCGAGCCGATGGGGTCCTTGGTGACCTGCACCACCAGGCTCTGGCCTTCATGGACCAAGGCGCTGATGCTCTCTACCGCCGGCCCTTCGCGCATCGAAATTTCCGAGGCGTGGATGAACGCCGCGCGGTCCAGGCCGATATCGACGAAGGCCGCCTGCATGCCCGGCAGCACCCGTACCACCTTGCCCTTGTAGATATTGCCGACGATCCCGCGTTTTTGCGTACGCTCGACATGGACCTCTTGCAGGACGCCGTTTTCAACCACCGCCACGCGCGATTCCATCGGCGTGATGTTGATCAGGATCTCTTCACTCATGGCAGGGTCTCGTTCAGGCATATTCACGATTATGGCCGCATCTGGTCAGACGGCGCTCAGCGCGCGCTCAAGGTTTGCCAACAGGGTATGCCGAAATGGCCGAGCAGCTCGAAGGTTTCGCATAGTGGCAGGCCGACCACGGCCGAATAACTGCCTTTAAGGTCGGCGATGAACACCGCGCCCAGCCCTTGGATACCATAGCCGCCCGCCTTGTCCCGGGGTTCGCCGCTGGCCCAATAGGCAATCGCTTCCTGCTCCGTGACCGGGCGAAAGCGCACCCGACTGCGAACCACCCGGGATTCGCAACGCTGGCCATCGAGCACGGCAATCGCGGTCAATACCTCATGGTCGCGACCGGACAGGCTCAGCAGCATTGACTTGGCATCGGCCTGGTCTTGAGGCTTGCCGAGAATCCGGCCATCCACTACCACCGCGGTATCGGCACCCAGCACACAGCAATCGGTGCCGTTCTGCAACGAGTGCAGCCCAGCCTGGGCCTTGCCCCGCGCCAGGCGCTCGACATAGGCCGATGGGGTTTCGTGGTCGAGGGGAGTTTCGTCGATGTCCGCGCTGATCGCAGTAAAGGGAACGCCGATCTGCGTGAGCAATTCACGCCGACGCGGCGAGCCCGAGGCAAGGTAAAGCGGTTTCATCAAGACATCTCCCTTGTACGCGCCGGCTTTTGTGGCGAGGGAGCTTGCTCCCGCTCGGTTGCGCAGCAACCGTAAAAATGGGGCCGCTACGCAGCCCAGCGGGAGCAAGCTCCCTCGCCACTGGGATGTAGGTATTCAAAAAAGTGTAGAGACCCCGACCGCATCAGTTGATCTTGAAACGCAGGCGCAAGCCACGCAAACCGAAGCTGACCCAAGGCCAGAGCAACGCACTGACCAGGGCCGGCAAGACCAGCGCCAGCGTCGGCTGACGATTGCCGGTCAGTGCGCTGAGCCACAATTGCACCAGTTGCGCCAGCCCGAAGATCACCAGGATCACCAGGCTCTGCTGCCACATGGGAAACATCCGCAGGCGCTGTTGCAGCGACAGCACCAGGAAAGTGATCAAGGTCAGGATAAGCGCGTTCTGCCCCAGCAACGTGCCATAAAGCACATCTTCGGTCAGACCCAGGCACCAGGCGGTAACCATGCCGACCCTGTGCGGCAAAGCCAGTGCCCAGAAGGCCAGCAGCAAGGCCAGCCACAACGGACGCAAGATCTCCATGAACTGCGGCAGCGGCGACACACTGAGCAACAGGCCGATGGCGAAGGTCAGCCAGACCATCCAGCCGTTACCGGATCGAGTACTGCTCATTCTTCTCGTGCTCCCCTGGTCGCCGGTGTAGCGGCGGGTGTCGAGGCCGGTGGCTTGGCCGCGGGCCGTGCAGGTTGGGATGTCGTCGCATGGGCGGTCGGCCGGGCAGGCGTCGCAGCGGGTGCGGCCGGCGGGGTGGTTGCCGTGGCGGGTGCCGCCACTTGGGGTTTTGGCACCGTGGCCGGGACCGCCGCGGGTGCGGGTGCAGGCGCAGCAGGCACCGTCGATTCGCCACCTTGCCGATCCTGGACTTCCTGGGCCACGGCGGCGTCATTGGCGCGCTCTTCAGGCGTGCGGTTATCGCTGAATACCAGCAGCAGGTAACGGCTACGGTTCAGCGCGGCCGTGGGCACCGCCCGGACAATGGCGAATGGCTGACCGGAATCGTGGATGACTTCCTTGACCGTCGCCACCGGATACCCCGCCGGGAATCGCTGGCCAAGACCCGAGCTGACCAGCAAGTCGCCTTCCTTGATGTCGGCGGTGTCGGCCACATGCCGCAGCTCCAGGCGCTCGGGGTTGCCGGTGCCACTGGCAATCGCCCGCAAGCCGTTGCGATTGACCTGTACCGGAATGCTGTGGGTAGTGTCGGTCAACAGCAGCACGCGGGAGGTGTAGGGCATCAGCTCGACCACCTGCCCCATCAGGCCACGGGCATCGAGCACCGGCTGGCCGAGGACCACGCCGTCGCGCTCACCCTTGTTGATGATGATCCGGTGCGTGAAGGGGTTGGGGTCCATGCCGATCAACTCGGCGACCTCGACCTTTTCATTGACGAGCGCCGAGGAGTTGAGCAACTCGCGCAGCCGCACGTTCTGCTCGGTGAGGGCCGCGAGTTTCTGCATGCGCCCCTGCAACAGCAGGTTTTCGGTCTTGAGTTTTTCGTTTTCGGCGACCAGTTCGGTGCGGCTGCCGAACTGGCTGGCCACACCCTGCCACAGCCGCTGCGGCAGGTCGGTGATCCAGTAGGACTCCATCAACACCAGCGACATCTGGCTGCGCACCGGCTTGAGCAGCGTGAAGCGGGCATCGACCACCATCAGCGCGACCGATAGCACGGCCAACACCAGCAGGCGTACGCCCAATGAGGGGCCCTTGGCAAAAAGCGGTTTAATAGGCCGCTCCTCCCAGGCAAATGTTGTCTTTATTCATACGGCATCAACCGGCCTGGATACGAATGACAGAAGATAAACGCCAACGGGCAGCACTGCAAAGTGCTGCCCGGAAGCGAACAACATAGACGATCCCGCCAGCTTATTCGCTGGAGAGCAGGTCCATGGTGTGCTTGTCCATCATTTCCAGCGCACGGCCACCGCCGCGGGCAACGCACGTCAGCGGGTCTTCGGCGACGATCACCGGCAGGCCGGTTTCCTGGGCCAGCAGCTTGTCGAGGTCACGCAGCAGCGCACCACCACCGGTCAGCACCAGGCCGCGCTCGGCGATGTCCGACGCCAGTTCCGGCGGCGACTGCTCCAGGGCGCTCTTGACCGCCTGCACGATAGTCGCCAGCGACTCTTGCAGCGCCTCGAGCACTTCGTTGGAGTTGAGGGTGAAGGCGCGAGGAACGCCTTCGGCCAGGTTACGGCCGCGCACGTCGACTTCACGCACTTCGCCGCCCGGGTAGGCGGTGCCGATTTCCTGCTTGATGCGCTCGGCGGTGGATTCGCCGATCAGGCTGCCGTAGTTGCGGCGCACGTAGGTGATGATCGCTTCGTCGAAACGGTCGCCGCCGACACGCACGGACTCGGCATAGACCACGCCATTCAGGGAGATCAAGGCGATTTCAGTGGTACCGCCACCGATATCGACGACCATCGAACCGCGGGCTTCTTCCACCGGCAGGCCGGCACCGATGGCAGCGGCCATCGGCTCTTCGATCAGGAACACTTCACGGGCACCGGCACCGAGGGCCGATTCGCGGATGGCGCGACGCTCCACCTGGGTGGATTTGCAGGGTACGCAGATCAGCACGCGAGGGCTGGGCTGCAGGAAACTGTTTTCGTGAACCTTGTTGATGAAATACTGCAGCATCTTTTCGCAGACGCTGAAGTCGGCGATCACGCCATCCTTCATCGGGCGAATGGCTGCAATGTTGCCCGGTGTGCGGCCCAGCATGCGCTTGGCTTCCGTACCGACAGCCACGACACTTTTCTGGTTACCGTGGGTGCGGATGGCCACGACCGAGGGTTCATTCAGGACGATACCGCGCTCGCGCACGTAAATAAGGGTGTTGGCAGTGCCCAGGTCGATGGAAAGATCGCTGGAAAACATGCCACGCAGTTTCTTGAACATGGGAAAGGGACCCTAGGCAACGCGTGGGTAAAAAAGTGCGGCAAACTCTAACAACGACAGGGATTTTGGGCAAGGCGCCAATATGTTAAATTGGCCGCTTTTCTGTGCACCAAACCCCGAGATCGCGGCCGTAGGGCCGTAGAAATGCGGTAGTGTTCCGACAATCTAACACACGGACAGACTGCGTCCGTTTTGTTTTCCACTGGAGAATCCCATGGCGCTTGAACGCTCCGACGTGGAAAAAATCGCTCATCTGGCCTGTCTGGGCCTCAATGAAGCCGATCTTCCACACATTACTTCTGCCCTGAACAGCATTCTAGGGCTGGTCGACGAGATGCAGGCGGTCGACACCGACGGTATCGAGCCGCTGGCCCACCCACTGGAAGCCAGCCAGCGCCTGCGCGCCGACGTCGTCACCGAGTCCGATAACCGCGAGGCCTACCAGTCCATCGCACCGGCGGTCGAAAACGGCCTGTACCTGGTTCCGAAAGTCATCGACTAAAGGGAAAGAGCCTCTCATGCATCACATGACCCTGGCCGAGATCGCCCGCGGACTCGCCGACAAGAAATTTTCCTCCGAAGAGCTGACCAAGGCCCTGCTGGCGCGCATTGCCCAGCTCGACCCGCAGCTCAACAGCTTCATCAGCCTCACCGAAGAACTGGCCCTGAGCCAGGCCAAGGCCGCCGACGCCCGTCGCGCCAACGGTGAGAGCGGCGCCCTGCTCGGCGCGCCGATCGCCCACAAGGACCTGTTCTGCACCCAGGGCATCCGCACCAGTTGCGGCTCGAAGATGCTTGACAACTTCAAGGCCCCGTACGACGCCACCGTGGTCGCCAAGCTGGCCGCCGCTGGCGCCGTGACGCTGGGCAAGACCAACATGGACGAATTCGCCATGGGTTCGGCCAACGAATCCAGCTACTACGGCGCGGTGAAAAATCCCTGGAACCTGGAACACGTACCGGGCGGTTCGTCCGGTGGTTCCGCTGCCGCCGTGGCCGCGCGCCTGCTGCCGGCGGCCACCGCCACCGACACCGGCGGCTCGATTCGCCAGCCGGCGGCGTTCACCAACCTGACCGGGCTCAAGCCGACCTACGGCCGCGTCTCGCGCTGGGGCATGATCGCCTACGCCTCCAGCCTCGACCAGGGTGGCCCGCTGGCACGCACCGCCGAAGACTGCGCAATCCTGCTGCAAGGCATGGCCGGGTTCGACCCGAACGATTCCACCAGCATCGATGAACCGGTGCCGGACTACAGCGCCAGCCTCAACGGCTCGCTGCAAGGCCTGCGGATCGGCGTGCCGAAGGAATACTTCGGTGCCGGCCTCGATCCGCGCATCGCCGAACTGGTTCACAACAGCGTCAAGGCGCTGGAAAAGCTCGGCGCGGTGATCAAGGAAATCAGCCTGCCGAACATGCAGCACGCGATTCCGGCGTATTACGTGATCGCCCCGGCGGAAGCCTCCTCGAACCTGTCGCGCTTCGACGGCGTGCGCTTCGGCTATCGCTGCGAAAACCCGCAGAACCTGATCGACCTGTACAAGCGCTCCCGTGGCGAAGGCTTCGGCGCCGAAGTGCAGCGCCGGATCATGGTCGGCGCCTACGCGTTGTCCGCCGGCTACTACGACGCCTACTACCTCAAGGCGCAGAAAATCCGCCGCCTGGTGAAAAACGACTTCATGGCCGCCTTCAACGAGGTCGACATCATCCTCGGCCCGACCACGCCGAACCCGGCCTGGAAGCTCGGCGCCAAGAACAGCGACCCGGTCGCCGAGTACCTGGAAGACGTCTACACCATCACCGCCAACCTCGCCGGCTTGCCGGGCCTGTCCATGCCGGCCGGCTTCGTCGATGGCCTGCCGGTGGGCGTGCAACTGCTCGCGCCGTATTTCCAGGAAGGCCGCCTGCTCAACGTGGCGCACCAGTATCAGCTGAACAGCGACTGGCACACCCGCACCCCAACCGGCTTCTGAGGAGAAACACATGCAATGGGAAGTCGTGATCGGGCTGGAGATTCATACCCAGCTCACCACCCGATCGAAAATCTTTTCCGGTAGCTCGACCACCTTCGGTTCCGAGCCCAACACCCAGGCCAGCCTGGTAGACCTGGGCATGCCCGGCGTATTGCCGGTGCTCAACGCCGAAGCGGTGCGCATGGCGGTGATGTTCGGCCTGGCGATCGACGCCGAGATCGGCCAGCACAACGTGTTCGCCCGCAAGAACTACTTCTACCCGGACCTGCCCAAGGGCTACCAGATCAGCCAGATGGAATTGCCGATCGTCGGCAAGGGCCATCTGGACATCGCGCTGGAAGACGGCACGGTCAAGCGCGTCGGCATCACCCGTGCGCACCTGGAAGAAGACGCCGGCAAGAGCCTGCACGAAGAATTCAACGGCGCCACCGGCATCGACCTGAACCGTGCCGGCACGCCGCTGCTGGAAATCGTCTCCGAGCCGGACATGCGCAGCGCCAAGGAAGCCGTGGCCTACGTCAAGGCGATCCACGCGCTGGTGCGCTACCTGGGCATCTGCGACGGCAACATGGCCGAAGGCTCGCTGCGCTGCGACTGCAACGTGTCGATCCGACCCAAGGGCCAAACCGAGTTCGGCACGCGCTGCGAGATCAAGAACGTCAACTCGTTCCGCTTCATCGAGAAGGCGATCAACAGCGAGATCCAACGCCAGATCGAACTGATCGAGGATGGCGGCAAGGTCATCCAGCAGACTCGCCTGTACGATCCGAACAAGGACGAGACTCGTCCGATGCGCAGCAAGGAGGAAGCCAACGACTACCGTTATTTCCCCGATCCGGACCTGCTGCCAGTGGTCATCGAGAACTCTTTCCTCGACGAAGTGCGCGCCACCCTGCCGGAACTGCCGCCGCAAAAGCGCGAGCGCTTCCAGGCGCAGTTCGGGCTGTCGAGCTATGACGCCAACGTCCTGGCCACCAGCCGCGAACAGGCCGATTACTTCGAGAAAGTCGTGAGCATCGGCGGCGACGCCAAGCTGGCGGCCAACTGGGTGATGGTCGAACTGGGCAGCCTGTTGAACAAGCAGGGCCTGGAAATCGACGAGTCGCCGGTCTCGGCCGAGCAACTGGGCAGCATGCTGTTGCGGATCAAGGACAACACCATTTCCGGCAAGATCGCCAAGATGGTCTTCGAAGCCATGGCCAATGGCGAAGGCAGCGCTGACGAGATCATCGAGAAGCGCGGCTTGAAACAGGTCACCGACACCGGTGCGATCAGCGCCGTGCTCGATGAAATGCTCGCGGCCAATGCCGAGCAGGTCGAACAGTACCGCGCGGCGGACGAAGCCAAGCGCGGCAAGATGTTCGGCTTCTTCGTCGGCCAGGCCATGAAAGCCTCCAAGGGCAAGGCCAACCCGCAACAGGTCAACGAACTGCTAAAAAGCAAGCTCGAAGGCTGATGGCCATGGAGCCAGTCCTCCAATCTGGCTCAACCCCCTGTGGGAGCGAGCTTGCTCGCGATAGCGGCATCACAGTCAACCTTGATATTGACTGCGATGGCCCCATCGCGAGCAAGCTCGCTCCCACATTTGTATTTGGAACCCCCTACATGAAGCGTCTCCTCGGCGCCTGCGCCCTGCTGTCCCTGCTGGCCGGCTGTGCCAGCCAGAGCGGGACGGTCGATCCACACGGCTACGACCAGACCGGCGTCGCCTCCTATTACGGTTCCCGGCATCACGGTAAACGCACCGCCAGCGGCGAACGTTTCGACCAGCACGGCCTGACCGCCGCTCATCGCCAGTTGCCGTTCGGCACCCGGGTGAAAATCACCAACTTGAAAAACAACGACAGCGTCGTGGTCCGCATCAACGACCGTGGTCCGTATTCACGCGGCCGACTGATCGATGTATCGCGCGCCGCTGCCGAACAGTTGGGCATGCTGCGTAGCGGTACCGCGCGGGTGCGCGTACAAGCCCTCGACGACTGACAGACGGAGTTCGGCCATTTCCCTGATCAACGCTTTATCCCTGCTCAGCCTGATCGAATTGCTCGGCGCCTTGCTGTTGCTGATCGCCGGCGCCGAGCTGCTGGTGCGTGCCGCTGTCGGCCTGGCGGCGCGCTTGCAGGTGCGTCCATTGATCATCGGCCTGACCGTCGTCGCTTTCGGCAGCAGCGCGCCACAGATGGCCGTCAGCCTGCAGGCGACCCTGGCGCAAAACGCCGACATCGCCGTGGGCAGTGTCATCGGCAGCACGATTTTCAACCTCCTCGTGACTCTGGGCCTGTCGGCGCTGATCATTCCGTTGCGCGTCTCGCGACAACTGGTGCGCCTGGACATCCCGCTGATGATCGGCGCGTGCCTGCTGGTTTTCGTACTGGCCTGGAACGAAGAGCTGAGCCGACTGGACGGAGCGCTGCTGCTGATAGCCCTGGCGGTGTACCTGGCGCTGCTGCTGCGCCAGTCCCGGCATTCGGGACGACCGCATCCGCTGGGCGAAGTGGTCGACATGGCCTGGCCCAAAAGCCTGGTAATGATCGCGTCGGGCCTGGCCATGCTGGTTTTCGCCGGGCACCTGTTACTGGGCGCCGCAGTGGAAGTGGCGACGGACCTGGGACTGTCGGAGCGCATTATCGGCCTGACCATCGTTGCCGTCAGTACGTCGCTGCCGGAGCTCGCCACCTCGCTGATCGCCGCACTGCGTGGCCAGCGGGACATTGCGGTGGGCAACGTGATCGGCAGCAACCTGTTCAACCTGCTGGGCGTACTCGGCGTGACCGCCCTCGCCGCCCCTTCGCCGCTCTCGGTCTCGCCCAATGCCCTGGACTTCGACCTGCCGGTAATGCTCGGCGTGGCGGTGCTGTGCCTGCCGGTATTCTATTCCGGCTACCGCGTCACCCGCGCCGAAGGGCTGCTGTTGCTGGCCTTGTACCTGGCTTACGGGCTGCACGTGGTGTCGTTCACCACCGGCATGCCCCTGGCCGGCCAACTGGAACGGCTGATGCTGTTCTACGTGCTGCCGGCGCTGCTGGCGTTCTTACTGTTCACTTCCGTGCGCGCCTGGCGCCGCCAACACCACAAGAGGGATTTGCCATGACCGACACTCCGAAGACCGGCCTTGACATGCGTCGCCAGGTGATGGGCGACGCCTTCGTCGATCGCGCCCTGGGCAACGCCACCGAATTTACCCAGCCGCTGCAGGATTTCGTCAACGAGCACGCCTGGGGAAGTGTCTGGAGCCGCGAAGGCCTGCCGCTGAAAACCCGCAGCCTGATCACCCTCGCCGCCCTCACCGCCCTCAAATGCCCGCAGGAACTCAAAGGCCACGTGCGCGGTGCGCTGAACAACGGCTGCACGGTAGAGGAGATTCGTGAGGCACTGCTGCATTGCGCGGTTTACGCGGGCGTGCCTGCGGCGATCGATGCGTTTCGGGCGGCGCAGGAAGTGATCGATAGTTATCAGAAGCCTGAGTGACTGTGGGATTGCCTTCGCGAGCGGGCTCGCTCCCACAAGGGCCAGAGGGTATCGCAGTCACCTGTGGGAGCGAGCCTGCTCGCGAATGGATCGAAAGGGCACTGCAAATCCGCGGCTAGATCCACCCACCCCACTGCAGCACAAAAATCCCCACGTTGGTGGTAATCGCCGCCATCAGCGTAGTGATGACGATGATTGCCGCCGCCAACTCATGGTTGCCATTCGCGGCGCGGGCCATGACGAAGCTGGCGGCGGCGGTGGGGCTGCCGAAGTACAGGAACAGGATCCCCAACTCGGCGCCGCGAAAGCCCCATAGCCAGGCGCCCAACGTGGTCACCAGGGGCAGGCCGACCATTTTCACCAGGCTCGAACTCAGGGCCATCTTGCCGCTTTTGCGCAAGGCCGCCAGCGACAGCGTGCCGCCGATGCAGATCAACGCCAGGGGTAAGGTCATTTGCGACAAGTACCTGGCCGAGGTCTCGAACCAGTTCGGCAGGCCGATTTGCCAATAGGCGAACGGCGCGGCGGCGAGCACGCTGATGATCAGCGGGTTGCTGACCACGCTTTTGCAGATACTCCATGGGTCGGACTTGATCACCGGGCTGTAGACCGCCAACACGATGGTCGACAAGGTGTTGTAGAACAGGATCACCAGCGCCGCGAGAATCGCGCCGAGGGAAATGCCGTAGTCACCGTACATGCTTGCCGCCAGCGCCAGGCCGATTACCCCGTTGTTGCCACGAAACGCGCCCTGAGTGTAGATACCGCGATCTTCACGCGGACACCGCCAGATCGCCCAGCCCCAGGCCATGGCAAAACTCGCCAGGGTGGCAATCGAGAAATAGATCAGCAGGTCGGGCTGCAATGCCGCATGCAGGTCGGCATGGAGGATGCCGAGGAACAACAGCGCCGGCATGGTGACGTTGAACACCAGCGACGAGGCGATGTAGATGAAGTTGTCGTTGATCCAATTGATACGCTTGAGCAGCGTCCCCAGAAACAGCATGGCAAACACCGGCGCGGTGATGTTCAGGGTTTCGAGGAAAATTGCCAGCATGCCGGGGGACCTTGAGGAGGGTGTCGTTAGGTGGCTAATGATAGCCACTCACGGCGTTGGCGTCTGGTCGAGCCTCTTCGCGAGCAGGCTCGCTCCCACATTTGTACTGGATCGGACACAAATCCACACTCACCACATATCCCTGTGGGAGCGAGCTTGCTCGCGAAGGCGCCAGGTCAGCTTGCATCAATGCTGAATGTACCGCCGCCATCGCGAGCAAGCTCGCTCCCACACTGGATCTGCGGCGGTCACAGAATCCACATCCGCCAAATCCCCTGTGGGAGCGAGCCCTGCTCGCGATAGCGCCGGGTCAGCTTGCATCAATGGTGAATGTACCGTCGTCGTCGCGAGCAAGCTCGCTCCCACACTGGATCTCCAGCGATCAGGAGACCATCAGGTAATCGGCGCGGGGTTGAACAGGGTGATGTCGTTGTACAGCTTGTGCCGTTCGGCCCAGGTCTGTTTCTTGCCGCTGGCCACATCCAGGTAGTAGTGGAACAGCTCCCAGCCCAACTCTTCGATGCTTGCACGCCCGGTAGCGATCCGGCCGGCGTCGACATCAATCAGGTCGGGCCAGCGTTGAGCGAGTTCGGTGCGGGTCGAGACCTTCACCACCGGCACCATCGCCAAACCGTACGGCGTACCGCGTCCGGTGGTGAACACATGCAGGTTCATCCCCGCCGCCAGTTGCAGCGTACCGCAGACAAAATCACTGGCCGGCGTGGCGCAGAAGATCAGGCCCTTCTGCTTGAAGCGCTCGCCCGGGCCGAGCACGCCGTTGATCGCGCTGCTGCCGGACTTGACGATCGAGCCCAGGGATTTTTCGACGATGTTCGACAGCCCGCCCTTCTTGTTGCCCGGCGTGGTGTTGGCGCTGCGATCGGCTTCGCCCTTGGCCAGATAGCGGTCGTACCAGTCCATCTCGCGCACCAGCTCCTCGGCGACCTCACGGGTTTGCGCCCGGGACGTCAGCAGATAGATCGCATCGCGCACTTCGGTGACTTCGGAAAACATCACCGTCGCACCGGCCCGCAGCAGCAAATCCGAGGCGTAGCCCAGGGCCGGGTTCGCGGTGATGCCAGAAAACGCATCGCTGCCGCCGCATTGCATGCCCAGGATCAGCTCCGAGGCCGGCACGGTTTCGCGACGGCGCTGGTCGAGCTTTTTCAGGCGGGTCTCGGCCAGCTCCATGATCTGCTCGATCATTTCGGTGAAACCGTGGCTGGAGTCCTGCAAGCGATACAACCATGGCTCGCTGAGATCCACCGAACTGTCGCCCTCGTGCATGACCTGCCCGGCCTGCAATTTCTCGCAGCCCAGGCTGATCACCAGCGCCTCGCCGCCCAGGTTCGGGTTGCGCGCCAGGTTGCGCACGGTGCGAATCGGGATATAGGCATCGGTGGCGGTGATCGCCACGCCACAGCCGTAGCTGTGGGTCAGCGCCACCACGTCATCGACGTTCGGGTACTTGGGCAGCAGCTCATCCTTGATGCGCTTGACCGCATGGTCCAGCACGCCGGTCACACACTGCACCGTGGTGGTGATACCCAGGATGTTGCGCGTGCCGACGGTACCGTCGGCGTTGCGATAACCCTCGAAGGTGTAGCCCTCAAGCGGCGCATCGGCGGCCGGCACATCGGTGGACAGCGGCAGGCTGTCCAGCGGTGGCGCGGTAGGCATGCGCAACTGGTCTTCCTTGACCCAGCTGCCACGCGGGATCGGCTGCAGCGCGTAGCCAATGACCTGGCCGTAGCGAATCACCTCGCCGCCCTCGGGAATATCCTCCAGGGTGACTTTGTGGCTTTGCGGCACGAAGTCGACGGTGACCAGGCCGTCCGGGAATTCGGTCCCGGCCGGTACGCCTTGGTCGTTGACGACGATCACTACGTTGTCCCGCTCATGCAGGCGGATGTAACGGGGCGAATCGGCATGTTCAATCAGATTCATCGACGCCGCTCCTCAGGATTTGGCTTCAGACAGGCTGGAAATGTCGACATCCCTGGCCGTTGGTTCCTTGAGCACGACACGCTTGATCGGGCCCACGATGACTAGGTAGCTGAACACCGCCATCAGCGCGTTGCAACCGACAAACACTAGCGCCCACTTGAACGAACCGGTGGAGCTGATGATGTAGCCGATGACGATTGGCGTGGTAATCGACGCCAGGTTGCCGAACGTGTTGAACAGGCCACCGCTCAAGCCGGCGATCTGTTTTGGCGAAGTGTCGGAGACCACGGCCCAGCCCAATGCACCGACGCCTTTACCGAAGAAGGCCAGGGCCATGAAGCCCACCACCATCCATTCGATGTCCACGTAGTTGCACGCCACGATGCTGCTGGACACCAGCAGGCCTGCGATGATCGGCGCCTTGCGGGCGAAGGTCAGCGAGTGGCCCTTGCGCAGCAGGTAGTCGGAAATCACCCCGCCAAGCACGCCGCCGATAAAGCCGCAGATGGCCGGCAAGGACGCGATGAAACCGGCCTTGAGGATGGTCATGCCGCGTTCCTGCACCAGGTACACCGGGAACCAGGTGAGGAAGAAGTAGGTGATGCCGTTGATGCAGTATTGGCCCAGGTACACGCCGAGCATCATGCGGTTGGTCAGCAGTTGGCGGATGTAATCCCACTTCGGACCATCGGCTTTCTTTTCCTTGCCCTTGTCCTGGTCCATGTCGACCATCGCGCCGTTGGACGCGATGTGATTGAACTCGGCCTCGTTGATCATCGGGTGCTGGCGCGGGCTGTAGATCACTTTCAGCCAGACCAGCGAGAACACGATACCGATCACGCCCATCACGATGAACACGTGCTGCCAGCCGAAGCGGTAGACGATCCAGCCCATCAGCGGTGCGAACAGTACGGTGGCGAAATACTGCGCCGAGTTGAAGATCGCCGAGGCGGTGCCGCGTTCCGCGGTGGGGAACCAGGCCGCGACGATACGGGCGTTGCCCGGGAAGGAAGGCGCTTCGGCCAGCCCGACCAGAAAGCGCAGCATGAACAGCGCAACCACGGCCGTGGACATGCCGAATTCACCGACATAGCCTTGCAGCACGGTGAACAGCGACCAGGTGAAAATGCTCAGGGCATAGATTTTTTTCGAACCGAAACGGTCGAGCAGCCACCCGCCAGGAATCTGCCCGGCCACGTAGGCCCAGCCGAAGGCGGAGAAGATATAACCGAGGGTGACGGCATCGATGCCGAGGTCTTTTTGCAGGCTGGAACCAGCGATGGCGATGGTGGCACGGTCGGCATAGTTGATCGTTGTCACCAAAAACAGCATGAGCAGGATCAAATAGCGGACGTGCGTCGGCTTGGTCTCTTGCATGTAATCTACTTCCACTATTTATTTTTATGCGGGAAATCAAATTGTACGGTCGGCGCCGGAGCCCGGCACCAACCGATGTTGCGTATTACGAGCCGATGTAGGAGGTCTTCACCACGGTGTAGAACTCTTGCGCGTAGCGGCCTTGCTCGCGCGAACCATAGGACGATCCTTTGCGTCCGCCGAACGGTACGTGGTAATCCACGCCAGCGGTCGGCAGGTTGACCATTACCATGCCCGCCTGGGAATGGCGCTTGAAGTGGTTGGCGTACTTCAACGAGGTGGTGGCGATACCGGCCGACAGACCGAACTCGGTGTCGTTGGCCATCGCCAGCGCCGCCTCGTAGTCAGCCACGCGCACGACGTTGGCGACCGGGCCGAAGATCTCTTCACGGCTGATGCGCATCGAGGCTTCACTGTCGGCGAACAGTGTCGGCGCCAGGAAGTAACCTTCGGTGTCGCAGGTCACCACACCACCACCGCTGACCAACCGCGCACCTTCGCTCTGGCCGATGTCGATGTACTTCAAGTCCTGGTTGAGCTGGGCCTCGGAGACCACAGGGCCGATATCGGTGCCGGCTTTCAAGGCATGACCGACCTTGATCGACTGCATGCGCTCGGCCATCGCCGCGACGAACTTGTCGTGGATACCGGCGGTGACGATCAGGCGGCTCGACGCGGTGCAACGCTGGCCGGTGGAGTAGAACGCGCTCTGCACTGCCAGCTCGACGGCCTGCTTGAGGTCGGCGTCGTCGAGGATGATCTGCGGGTTCTTGCCGCCCATTTCCAACTGCACCTTGGCCTGGCGCGACACGCAGTTGACCGCGATCTGCCGGCCCACGCCCACGGAACCGGTGAAGCTGATGCCGTCGACTTTGGGGCTGTTGACCAGGACTTCACCGACCACGCGGCCGCTGCCCATGACCAGGTTGAACGCACCGGCCGGGAAACCGGCGCGGGAAATGATTTCGGCCAAGGCCCAGGCACAGCCCGGCACCAGCTCGGCGGGCTTGATCACCACGCAGTTGCCGTAGGCCAGGGCCGGGGCGATTTTCCACGCGGGGATCGCGATCGGGAAGTTCCACGGGGTGATCAGGCCAACCACACCAAGGGCTTCACGGGTGACTTCAACGTTGACGCCTGGACGCACCGACGGCACGTAATCGCCCGACAGGCGCAGGCACTCGCCGGCGAAGAATTTGAAAATATTGCCGGCGCGGGTCACTTCGCCAATGGCTTCGGGCAGGGTCTTGCCCTCTTCCCGGGCCAGCAATTGGCCGAGTTCTTCGCGGCGGGCGAGAATTTCACTGCCGACTTTATCCAACGCGTCGTGACGGGCCTGGATACCCGAGGTCGACCAGGCCGGGAACGCAGCACGAGCAGCGTCGATGGCGGCGTTGACTTGAGCGGCGTCAGCCTTGGCGTATTCACCGATGACATCGGACAAGTCAGACGGGTTGATGTTGGTGCAATAGTCGGCACCGGCTACCCACTGACCGTTGATGTAGTTATCGAAACGCTTTGAATCTGCCACGAGTGCTCTCCTTACAATAAGCCTTACGCAAAAAGCCGCTGATTGCTCAGCGGCTTTGTCGGGTCTGTTACTGCTTGCCTTGCTTGTCGATCAGCGCGGCCAGGGCTTCGTATTCTTCTGGCAGCAGGTCGGTCAGCGGCGTGCGCACAGGGCCCGCGTCGTAGCCAACGATTTTCGCACCGGCCTTGACGATGCTCACCGCGTAACCGGCCTTGCGGTTGCGGATGTCCAGGTACGGCAGGAAGAAATCGTCGATGATCTTGCCGACGGTTTCGTGATCTTCGCGGGCAATGGCGTGGTAGAAGTCCATCGCGGTTTTCGGGATGAAGTTGAACACCGCCGAGGAGTAGACCGGTACGCCCAGGGCCTTGTAGGCCGCGGCGTAGACTTCGGCGGTCGGCAAGCCGCCCAGGTAGCTGAAACGATCACCGAGGCGACGACGGATCGACACCATCAATTCGATGTCGCCCAGGCCGTCCTTGTAGCCGATCAGGTTCGGGCAACGCTCGGCCAGCTGCTCCAGCTGGGTGGCGTTCAGGCGGCAGACGTTACGGTTGTAGACCACCACGCCGATCTTCACCGATTTGCACACGGCTTCAACGTGGGCGGCAACGCCGTCCTGGCTGGCTTCGGTCAGGTAGTGCGGCAGCAGCAGCAGGCCCTTGGCACCCAGGCGCTCGGCTTCTTGAGCGTATTCGATGGCCTGGCGGGTCGCACCGCCGACACCGGCGAGGATTGGCACGCTGGTGGCGCAGGTATCGACGGCGGTCTTGATGACTTGCGAATACTCACTGGCGGCCAGGGAGAAAAATTCACCGGTGCCGCCCGCTGCGAACAATGCAGAGGCGCCATACGGGGCCAGCCACTCGAGGCGCTTGATGTAGCTGTCGCGATTGAAATCGCCATTGGCAGTGAAATCGGTGACCGGGAACGACAGCAGGCCAGACGAGAGGATGGACTTCAGTTCTTGTGGATTCATTATTCGAACACCCTGGACGCAAATGTTGTGTTGTAGGAAAGCGGTTCAGCTTCGTGAGAAGTTGTAGGTCATCGTACAACTTAAAATCCGAACGTCAACTGAATTTCGTCGGTGGGTGGCGTTGTGGACGAGCGCGACCTCTTCTGCTGACGGTTCAGGACAGCGCGCGGCATACCTGGGCGCTCGTTACCACTATCAGATCTGACAGTTGTGCGTCCGTGCAGTGGCTCGTAGGTTTGACGTGCGCACCAATGCGCCTCATGGAAAGGAAGATTGATCATGTCGTCAAAAATTCCTGCTGCACCGACCCTTACGGACACCACGGGCGTTGCTCTGCCCAACAACGAAATTTCCTTGAAGAAACATCGCCGGGATAGATATCCACGTGGACACCAGCGGGATACCTGAGGGAACAGCAGTAACTGCCTATTTCAACCCTCAGGAAAATACGGGCTGGTCCTGGACAGTCCCATCCAAGCCTGAACTGAAGTTCCGGGTCGAACACGCTCAGTTCGATGACCACAATGGCAAGACCGCGAAGGTCAAATGCTCAATAGCGAGGGTTGAGTCCCCGGTGGTTCTCGCTCCGATTGTCGACTAGGCAAAGGAGCTCACCACTACGCCATGGCAGCGCTGAAATCCTTTTTTGGGAGAAGTGTCCGCCTGGTGGTAGGGCACGCCTTGGCACTGCTCTTCGCGCCTACAATATTTTGACGTGGGCCGCCCGAAACACCCTCGCGGCAGGCTTACAAGGAGTTGGACTATGACTGCATTCGCCCCCCCCATTCTCTCGATCAGTTTGGCAGCTTTAGGAGATACCCTTAACGTCTTGATCCCTGATGCCGACAAGATTTCCGCCCTCTGGTTGGTTTTTCCGACGCTTCGCGCCGGTGACATCCCTGGGTGGAAAGGAGAAGAAGTGCCTGCGGGCAGATGGGACGACCCCGACCAAGGGCCGATTAAATTGACGGGATTACGGGTGACCGTGCCCAAGAGCGTGCTGGAAACGTATCAGGGAAAAGAAGTTGAATTGCAGTACTGGTTTTCCAGCGAGTCTGGCCAGGACCTTTATTCAGACCCGGTGAAGTTGAAGATCGAGCCGTAACCGTCCTTCCGTTGCGGTTGGTTCATCTGCTGAACAGAACTCAACACAGGACCTTCCGTGGCGAAGGAGCTTGCTCCCGCTTGAGTGCGAAGCGCTCATTTGGAGAGGGGCCGCTGCGCAGCCCAGCGGGAGCAAGCTCCCTCACCACGAAAGCAGCGGATATCTCAGCCTTGCGCTTGCGCCTCTTCATGGGCCTGGCGCAGCCGCTCGCGGCTATTGGTCAGGTGCAGGCGCATGGCCGCGCGGGCCGCATCGGAATCCTGGCGGGCGATGGCTTCGTAGATTTCTTCGTGCTCGCGGCTCAGGCGATCCATGTAGTGCTGCTGGTCGTCATGGGCCAGGCGCGCCGAGTTCAGCCGGGTGCGCGGGATGATGCTGGTGCCCAGGTGGGTCATGATGTCGGTGAAATAGCGGTTGCCAGTGGACAGGGCGATTTCCAGATGGAAAGCGAAGTCCGAGGCCACCGCGTCGCTGGCGTGGGCCGCGCTTTCATTCAGGGCGTCGAGCGCCGCGCGCATCGCTGCCAATTGTTCGTCGCTACGCCGCTGCGCCGCCAGCCCGGCCGACTCCACCTCCAGGCTGATGCGCAACTCCAGGATCGCCAGCACGTCACGCAAGGTGACCACCGTCGCCGGGTCGATGCGAAAGCCGCTCGGGCTCGGCGTGTCGAGCACGAAGGTGCCGATACCGTGGCGGGTTTCCACTTGCCCTGCCGCCTGCAAACGGGAGATCGCCTCGCGCACCACGGTACGGCTGACGCCATGGGCCTCCATGATCGCCGACTCGGTGGGCAATTTATCGCCACGCTTGAGCAGGCCGTCGCGAATCTGCTCGGACAGCACCGTCACCAGCTCCTGCGCCAGGCTGCGGCGCTTGCGGGGAAGACGTGGGACGTTGAGCGGGTTTTCCATGGTGTATCTCTATTTTGACAAGCGGCTGAATACGCATCATAGCGCAACGTGGTTGTACGATCACCGTTGGTGCAGAAACCGAGTAGCTTTCATCGCGAACAAGCTCGCTCCTACATTGTGCAACTATGGACACAGAGGCCCGGCTCCACCGCAAACCCTTGTGGGAGCGAGCTTGCTCGCGATAGCGGTGGGTCAGCCATGCAATATCAACTGACAAACCGCAATCGCGAGCAAGCTCGCTCCCACAGGTTCTATGGTGTTCAGGCGGTTACAAACTGCTCCACCAGTTGGCCATCCTCGATGCGCACATGTCGTGCATGGAAACGTTTCAAACTGCTTCGATGGCCGACGCTGATGATGCTCAGGCCTGGCAGCTGGTCGAGCAACGCCTGGTACAGCGTTGCCTCGTCTTCTTCATCCATCGCCGAAGTCGCTTCGTCCATGTACAGCCACAGTGGCGCGTATAGCAATGCCCGGGCGAAGGCCAGGCGCTGCTGTTCGCCCGGCGAGAGCATGCGTTGCCAATGGTTGCTTTCGTCCAGCCGCGAAATCAGATGCGGCAGGCGACAGGTTTCCAGCACCTGTGCATAACGTTCGTTGGGGTAGATATCGCCCGCTTGTGGATAACTCAATACCTCGCGCAGGCTGCCAATCGGCAGGTAAGGCTTTTGCGGCAGGAACAGGTAACGCGCCGCAGGCAGCAGGATGCTGCCGTGCCCGGCGGGCCACAAATGTCCCATCGCCCGCAGCAAGGTGGACTTGCCACTGCCGGAACGACCGCTGAGCATCACCCGCTCGCCCGGTTCGACACTCAATTCGGCGCGGGTCAGCAAATGGCGTCCGTCGCTCAGGTCCAGCCCGAGGTTGCGGACTTTCAGTTCGTTGCCCTGGTTCTGCACATCGATGGCCGGTACCCGGTCTTCGTTGTCGCTCATGGCCTGGCGGAAACTCAGCAGACGGTCACAAGTGGCGCGCCAGGCGGCGAGCGAGGCGTAAGCATCGATGAACCAGCTGAAATTGTCCTGCACATTGCCGAACGCCGAGTTGATCTGCATGAGCTCGCCCAGCTGGATCTTCCCGGAAAAATAACGCGGCGCAGCGACGATAAACGGAAAGATGATCGCGATCTGCCCATACCCAGAGGTAAAGAACGTCAGGCGCTTGGACACGCGCATGATGTCCCAGAAGTTGTGCCACACCAGGCCGAAACGCTCGCTCAGGCGGCGGTTCTCGTTGGGTTCGCCGTTATACAGCGCAATGCTCTCGGCGTTTTCCCGCACCCGCACCATGGAGAAACGCAGGTCGGCTTCGAAGCGCTGCTGGTTGTTGTTCAGGCCGATCAGGCGTCGCCCGATCAAATGCGTCAGCCAGCTGCCCACCGCCGCATACAGCAGCGCGCACCAGAACATATAGCCAGGAATCGTGTAGCCGAACACTTCGATGCTGCCCGACACGCCCCACAGAATGATCGAGAACGACACCAGGCTGACCACGGTACGCAGCAGCCCCAAGCCCAGGCTCAACGTGGTGGAAGTGAAGCTGTTGAGGTCTTCGGAAATCCGCTGGTCAGGGTTGTCGGTGTAGCCGCCCTGCTCCAGCCGGTAATAATTCTTGTCGTTCAGCCAACGGGCAAAATGCTGCTCGGTGAGCCAGGCCCGCCAGCGAATCGTGAGCATCTGGGTGAGGTACAGACGATACACGGCGCCGAGGATCGCCACCGTGGCGATGCCGCCGAAATACAGGATCAACTTCCAGAACGCCTCACTGTTCTTTTCCTGCAGGGCGTTATAAAAATCCTTGTACCAATTGTTCAGCCACACCGAAATCGCCACGCTAAACAGCGACAGCGCAATCACGGCGATCAACAGCGTCCAGGCCTTGCCCTTCTCCTCACTGCGCCAGTATGGCGTGGTCATTTGCCAGACACGGCGGAAAAACTGGCCGCGCACCGCGTCATTGACCGCGGAATATTCAGCGTTCTGATTCATGGTTAAGGCTCGATAAGGGGAAAACTCGGGCCGATCATAAAGCAACGGCCCGATGTGTCGCGAGGGGGACAGCATTCGTTCAGCGCAGGTTCAGCGACGTACCGGACGCTTCTGCAATTTGCGCTGCAAGGTCCGCCGGTGCATGCCCAGGGCGCGGGCGGTGGCGGAGATGTTGCCTTCGTGCTCAGTCAGCACCCGCTGAATGTGTTCCCACTGCAGGCGGTCCACCGACATCGGGTTTTCCGGCACCAGCGTGTCCAGGTCGGCGTGCTCGGACAACAGCGCGGCCAGCACGTCGTCGGCGTCGGCCGGTTTGCACAGGTAATTGCAGGCGCCGCGCTTGATCGCTTCGACCGCCGTGGCGATGCTCGAATAACCGGTGAGAATCACCACGCGCATTTCCGGGTCGAGTTCCAGCAGCTTGGGCAGCAGCACCAGCCCTGAGTCGCCATCCATCTTCAGGTCGAGGGCGGCGTAGTCGGGCAGGTCGGCCTGGGCGATGGTCAGGCCCTCTTCGGCGGAGCCGGCGGTGCTGACGCGAAAACCGCGTCGGGACATGGCCCGGGCCATGACGCGGGTGAAGGTGGCGTCGTCGTCCACCAGCAACAGGTGCGGCAGTTCTTCGCCGTCGACTTGGATCTCGTCACTCATATTCGTCTCCTCGGTCGGCATGGGGCAGGCGCAGCTCGGTGAGCGTGCCGCCCTCCTCATGGGGGTAGAGTTTCACCGAGCCGCCGGCGCGTGTCACGCTGGCCTTGCTCAAAAACAGGCCGAGGCCGAAACCCTTGCCCTTGGTGGTGTAAAACGGTTTGCCGATCTGCTCGGCAATCGCCAGCGGCACACCGGCGCCGTGGTCGCGAATGCAGATCGTCAGTTCATAGGCGTTCCAGTCCAGCACCACTTCCAGGCCTTCCGGACAGGCGTCGGCGGCGTTGTTCAGCAGGTTCAGCAAGGCCTGGGTCAGGTCCGGCGGCGGCGCCATGCGCGGCACCGTGCCCTGGCCCAGGCACTGGAAGCGATAACTGGCTTCGGGGCGCATCAGGTGCCAGCGATTCAGCGCCTCGTCGAGCCAGTCGGTGACGTCCTGCATTTCGATGGCCAGCCGGCGGTTCGCCTCGGCGGCACGCACCAGGTATTGCAGGGTTTCCTTGCACAGCTGGACCTGGTCCTGCAGCACGCCGAGGTCTTCCTGCAACGCCGGATCATGATGGTCCTGGCGCATTTCCTTGAGCAGCACGCTCATGGTCGCCAGCGGCGTGCCCAATTCATGGGCGGCGCCGGCGGCCTGGGTCGCCACGGCCAGCAGTTGCTCGTCGCGCAGGCCTTCTTCGCGGCGAATCGCCCGCAGCTCTTCCTGGCGACGCAGCTCTTCGGCCATGCGCGCGGCAAAAAACGTGATGACCGCGGCGGCCAAGGCAAAACTCAGCCACATGCCGTAGATCTGCAGGTTTTCCCGGGCGATAGGGAAGGTTTCCAGCGGATAGAATCGCGCCAGCAACAAGGTGTACAGCGCCAGGGCGATGCCGGACAGGATCAGCGAAAAACGCCACGGCAGCGTGACCGCAGCAATCGTCAGCGGCACCAGGTAATACGACACGAAGGGATTGGTCGACCCGCCGGAGAAATACAGTAGCGCACTGTGGATAAACAGGTCGCAGGCCAGTTGCACGGCGTATTCGAGCTCGGTCACTGGCCAGGAAGTGCGCAGGCGAATCGCCGTCAGTGCGCAGAGTACGCTGGAGCACGCCAGGGTAATCGCCAGTTGCAGCCAGGGCAGCGGCAGCAGGTCGAACCAATAGGCAAGCCCCACGGAGCCGGCCTGGGCCGCGAGGACCAGAATGCGGATGAACGTCAGACGCCAGAGGTTCTGGCGCGAAGCGGAAGTCATTTGCAAAGGGGCGAGCATGAGCTCTCCTGATGAGCGCTCCAGGCGGATCGCACGGAGTATAACCAAGGCGCGGCAGGCAGAGGCGAAGATGCGGCAAAGCGCCACAGCCTTGAAGGCTACATATCCCCTCTGTGGCGAGGGAGCTTGCTCCCGCTCGGCTGCGCAGCAGTCGCCATCGGTTGGGCCTGCTTCGCCCGAAACGTCGGACCGGTCCAGCAGGAGCAAGCTCCCTCGCCACAAAAGCCCTTCGCCGGGCATCATCTGTATAGAAGTTGTAACTGTGCGAACCCGCCCATAAAAGCTAGAGTCTTATCGTTCACGCAGGCTCGGAACCTACCCCTGCGCATCATCCCAAGGAGCTTTCATGCACACGTTCAGTCGCCCCGCCGCCCTGCTCGCCCTCAGCCTCGGCGCCGTCGCCAGCCTGCCGGCCCTGGCCGCCGATGAGCTGCACTACAACCAGATTTCCCTGCACGCCGAAGCCAGCCAGGAAGTGGCCCGCGACCTGATGATCGTCACCCTCTACACCGAGGAACAGAACACCGACCCGGCCAAACTCGCCGCCGCCGTCAGCACCACGCTGAACAAAGCCATCGGCCAGGCCAAGCAAGTCAAGGACATCAACCTGCGCCAGGGCAGCCGCAACAGCTACCCGGTCTATGACAACAAAGGCGGGAAAATCACCGGCTGGCGCGAACGCGCCGAATTACGCCTGGAAAGCGCCGACTTCGCCGCCCTGTCCAAACTCACCGGCGAACTGCTGGGCGACATGAAAATGGCCGGCATGGACTTCGCCATCGCCACCGCCACCCGCCAGACCAGCGAAGACGCCCTGCTCAAGGACGCCGTCAACGCCTTCAAGGCCCGCGCCCAACTCGCCACCGAAGCCCTGGGCGGCAAGGGCTACAAGATCGTCAATCTGAACTTCAACACCAACGGTTATCCACAACCGTACATGCGCCCGCAAATGATGATGAAAGCGGCGTCGATGGATGCCGAGTCGGTGACGCCTGAGGTGGAAGCGGGCACCAGCAAAGTGACGATGACCGCGGATGGGGTGGTTGAGGTGTTGATGCAGTAGTGATTGGCGGTGGCCAGCCAGTATCACCGGCTGACCACCGCGTCCCCGTGGCGAGGGAGCTTGCTCCCGCTGGGCTGCACAGCAGCCCCAAACCAGACACCTCAGTACGACATGACAACATCAAGCCACCCATCCCACTCGCTCCGAGCTAAGGCAAGCTCGCCACAGGAACCCGCTCCTGTGGCTGCGTGACATCAAACACATGCTGCTCGCACCGGTTGCCCACAAACTGGAATTCCACCAGATAAACCTTGCTTCGCTGCGGCGTAAAAGTGCTTCGGACCGGACCACAACGGTAACCATTACCGATGCTCCCGCCACTGGCGAAGCCTGACACCTCGAAGGGCTGATCAACATCAGCCTCCACCTCCAATTGCGGAAAGTGCTTCAAGGTTGCGCTGTGCACCGTCTCGTTGACCTTGGCAATCCAGCCAAACACCTTGCCCCGACCGGTATCCACCACGGTTCCCTGCACATCCAAACGCTGATCAGGATCCGCCGCACGCCTGATGGAAAACTCCACCGGATAAGTAGCCCCGGACGCTTTCAAGATGACCTTGGCGTGCTGCGCATCGACGGTCACTTTGTTTTGCTGGAACTGGATGCCATTGTTGAGCAGCGTGGGGGAGGAATCTCTGACGTTGGATTTACAGCCGGGTAACGTCAGGACCAGAGTTAAGACTATCAGTGGAAACTTATACATAAACACTCCATGCGTATGAATTAGATGACTCATAGCTGACCGACGAACCGTTCCAGTTTTTTTGCATTTCACACCATCGAATCGTACCGTTCATGCCTTAGCAGGCAAAAACACATCGATCAGCAAGGGACGAGATCAGGAAAAATGGACCGCCGAAGAAGGTTAAGTAAGTGCCATTCAAATCCGTCCCCTTTTTGGTCTTTTACCCCAGTCCCCTTTTTCGTCCCTTTTTTCATATGCCGAAGCTGTTTCTGGCTGATTTTGCCAGCGACCTCTGGAAAGTCTCTAAGTGTAAGAATGCCTTTTACACCGTTAAATTACCTGAAAAAATGTAACCACCGGACCATAGTCCTGATCCGAGTTAGAAACCACCACACTAAAGTCCTTATCAGCAAATTTTTCTCTCAAAACCAACCGCCACGATAATGCAATAACCTCTGCCAACTGTTCGAACACCCTATCATCGACGTCCTCAGAACATCCTTCAAAGACATCATAAATATGCGTGTGGTTAATCATTCTTTCAGTCGCTTGCAGATCGCCATCGAATTGCTCTAGCCAAGATTCAACAACACCACCATCATATTTACTTTCTAAAAAAACCCCACCCCCATCAACAATAAAATCAGGAAAAAAAAGCTTGCACGATAGCAATACATCCTCAGGATTGCACTTATTACTTATATAGGAAAATTCATCAATCTCGTCTTTTTTCGCCCACTCCGACTTCCAAGAGTCATAACGAACCAAGCCGATCATGGGATGAATTGTGTTAATTTTCATTATGGAATCTCGTCAGATTTAGCGGGCCTTGAAAAAGGGGACGAAAAAGGGGACAGATTTATTTTCCGATCAGCTTTGCTCTACACGATCAAACCAGGGCCTGACCACTCCGCATCATCACAGGCTCAGAAAACAAATCTGTACCCTTTTCTCGCTAGAAATAAATCCGTCCCCTCTTTGGTTGAATTAAAAGTATTGCCTTTGGAAACGTGGTCTGCCCCTGAGAAACCCACATTTCGGCCAAATGGTCCGTCCCCACCACCCCATTAACGATCATTCAAACTACAGAGAATAACAAAATCTGCGATCGGCAGTTCCACGCTACTCTCTTCCCCTGAGTCGAGAATATCTTGAACAACAACCATTTCTTTTAAAAAATCAAATTCAACATCAAAACAATTAAACTCACACTGCCTAGCTAAAACCTTATCGGAATCAGCTCTTTGCTGAAGGGCCTCACTTAAAACCTTACGAACATGAGGGCTCAACTCTTGAGCAATAAATCGCTCAATTAAACTGTTATTGACCATAGCCTCTCCATCACTTTGGGAAAACCGTATTGATAATTCCATTCCGAACATTAATTTCATAAAAAGGGACGGATTTATTTCTCAATAAGCTCTTGGCTTCGCCCCATACGCGATATGTTAGGTGAGAACTGTCTTTTGTCCCCCCGCGATAAATCCGTACCGTTTTTTATTCGTTTTATTTTTCTCTTTTCTAATTTTCGCCAATTACGAGAGTAGTTTTTTTAACTGCCTTACCGGATCCCAATCATTAGGTTTCAATTGGTGTTTACTCCACCACAATCTACCCTCAGAAATCCATTTTTTGCGTAGCTCTGCATGCGCTACTGTCGAGTCATCGTATCCAAACTCTGTGCCACAGCACGGACAAATATTGTACGTGGCACAGCCGAAGCTATCGTAAGCCGGCTCATCAAGACGGTCGTACCCACAAACAGGGCAAACATAATCGTGATTCTCAGTGACCATTAAAGTCCAAATTTGAGAAAAAAGAGAAAAAAGGGGACAAAAAAGGACAAAAAGGGGACAGATTTATTTTCCGATCAGCTTTGCCTCTACACGATCAAACCAGGGCCTGACCACTCCGCATCATTACAGGCTCAGAAAACAAATCTGTCCCCTTTTTTCCTCGTCCCTTTTCTCCTGATCTCGTAAGCCTGGCAAAGCGCACTGAAGCTGGGCGGGCCTTTGATGTAGTCCGCGATGAATAGCAGTTTCAGGTCCATAGGTTTCAGCTCTCGCCATGGCATGGTCAGATCCTCGAAAATCGACCCTGCCGGTTAAAAACGAAAAAAAAGCGAAAAAAAAGAAAAAAAGGGGACAGATTTATTTTCCGATCAGCTTTGCCGCTACACGATCAAACCAGGGCCTGACCACTCCGCATCATCACAGGCTCAGAAAACAAATCTGTCCCCTTTTCTCAATATCATCACAGGCTCACTTGGTCTCTCTTACGCTAGAAATAAATCCGTCCCCTTTTTGCAAGAAATAAATCCGTCCCCTTTTTGGTCCAACATCATTAATCACCATCAGAGTCAATGTGGCGATTGCCTTACTCCCTAACCACTCTGCATTAACACACCAATAAATCTTTCAAACTCTTGCAAAACGGAGTCCTTCTCCTCAGGCGAAAGCAATACATTCATAATCTGCCCATCACAAGCACAGTCATACACATCTAACCCCACCCAACCTTTGGACCAAAACTCCACCGCTCCTAATTTATCTAAACCTTCCAGCTCTATCCTCTCAAGATCACCAAAGTCACCATTAACAAATATTGAGCACTCAAATGAATACCCACCTAGCCTAGGCTTTATAAACTCATCAAACCAAGAACCGTCCACAAACACCTTACTTCCTGTCTATGATATAGAATATTTTTTACTTTGAAAAAAGGGAGGAAAAAAGGGAGGAAAAAAGGGCGAAAAAAAGAGGACAGATTTATTTTCCGATCAGCTTCTGCCCCTACATAATCAATCAGGGCCTGATCATTCCCCGTCATGACAGGCTCAGAAAATGAATCTGTCCCTTTTTTTCCGAAAGAAAATAAACCTGTCCCCTTTTTCTTTGTGGCAGTCCCCTTTGTGGCAGAAAACAAATCTGTCCCCTTTTCTTGTCCCCTTTTCTCTATTGAATCCCGTAGCGCTCCTGAGCCTCTTTATAACTCAGCTCGCCTTTTTCGACCTGATCGACGACCGACAATTTGAAGGTCAGCGTGTAGTCTCGCTGACTGCGCCTTTTTACTGATTCCATTACGTCCTCCTGAAAAGCAGATCAGAAGGTGTAAACCTTATTCAGGACGGGACACTGCTTTAAAATAAATCCGTCCCCTTTTTGAGGTGATGGCTACCCTTGGCTCCCCCGCGAAATAAATCCGTACCGTTTTTATTCGTTTTTATTTTCTCTCTTCTAATTCTCGCCAATTACGAGGCTAGTTTTTTTAACTGCCTTACCGGATCCCAATCATTAGGTTTCGATTGATGCTTACTCCACCACAATTTACCCTCAGAAATCCATTTTTTGCGTAGCTCTGCATGCGCTACTGTCGAGTCATCGTATCCAAACTCTGTGCCACAGCACGGACAAATATTGTACGTGGCACAGCCGAAGCTATCGTAAGCCGGCTCATCAAGACGGTCGTACCCACAAACAGGGCAAACATAATCGTGATTTTCATTGACCATTAAAGTAATCCAAATTTGAGCCTTTACCATGCACCGCAGGATCAGGCTTATAGTAGGTGCGAATGCTTCCGCTGCTCGAAACGACACCAAACTCATCAGTACCAGGGTTATATCGCACGACATCTCCATTTGCCCTAGTTTTCTCTAGAACGCTGGCGGCCTTCGGAGTGGTCAAAAACCTGTCAGCCTGCGCTTGGTATTCGATAGCGCTTTTGGCGCCGAAGTCACTGCCATGACGTGCAAAATGGTCGTCAAGCTTGGCTTGATCGGCGAACCTTGCGCCAGTTCCGTTGGTTTTACCCGTATTTTTGGCAACCACCGCCGCAACAGACGTCTTGCCCCTAGATGCCAAGCCACCCGCACCCAACGCCTCGGCGGTATCCTTCGCCACCAGGGCAACCTTTTCCCAGGCTGGCAAGGAGTTATAGAGCAGCGCCATGTCACCCTGATTTTCCTCGGTGACAAACTGACGTATCCGCTGCGCATCTTCGGGCGACAGGTCAAAGAACCACGTCAGGCTACTGAGCCCATCCGCAGCAACGATACCGCCATCCATTTCAGCTTGATAATAAATTGAGCAACTCGCCCCACAATTTGAAGCCAACATCTCCGCACGTTGCTTGGCGCTCAACGCCTTGTATTTTTCCCAAATGGGTTCGGTGGACTTCCCTTCCTTGTTAGCCTTTATGATTTCTTGTGCGAAATTATTTACATCCTGGAAGCTCAGTTGGTTGTTTTCTACCGCGTTCTTCCCAACCAGCGCCGCAGTCACCGCGTCAAGCGAACTTGTCCCGGCAGATGCTCCACCGATACCTGCAACCAACGTGGCAAGGCTGGATATGGTTTGCTTCTGCTCCGGCGTGAGCTGGTCGTTGCTCACAGCGCCGTACAACTGCTCCTTGATGATCCGGGCCGCCTCTTCCGCCGCGACCGCCCCTACTGCTCCAGCAAGGGCTGAGTTACCGCTGGCCCTGGCAACCAATGCGCCCAGCACCGCATGAGCCATCAAGTTTGCAGTCGGATCACCTTCGGTAGCGTCTCTGATCTCTTGGGCAATGTAGGGCGCCGCCGCGCCACTCAACGCTCCCGTGATATTTCCCCCAAGAACGCCTTGTACAATCGCAGCGATGGCCTGGGACGCTTTCTGGAAGCTGCTGCCCATTCCATAGTCACGTTGAACCTGCTGGCTGATCTGCTCTTCTGTCGGATTGAAAATCCCTTGATCCTTGAGTTTCTCGACAGCAACTTTTGACGCGTCGCTCTCGGGATTCTGAGCCTCCTTGATCTTGGCCGCCGCAACCGCGTCCCCAATCCCCTTCACCAACTCCACCGAGCTCTTCACCAGCTCGATACGCTCGTTCATCGCCTCTTCATCAGGCTTGTCCAAAAGCTCGTTGGCATTCTTCGTATCGCGATTCAGGCCAACCGTGTCCTGTGCCCCCTCCGGATTGCGGACGATGATCGTGCCTTCACTCACCGCGCTACGTGTATGGCTCTTGTCGGATTCGCTTAGGGCAATGCCGTACAAGCCCCCCACCGAGGCGCTCGCCCCAGCGCCACCGTAACTGCCCGAGATGCTGATACCTGCGGACTGAGCCTCGATTTCACTGACGTTCTTGATGTCGCGCGCGATGAGTCGGTCGGTGATCAGCGTGTTTTTATCCGCCGAGGCATCACTGGCAATCACCCCGCCTTCAAGCGTGGTGGTCTTGCCCACGTCAACGGTGTAGCCACCCGTTCCCGCGAACAGGCCGGTCTGGTCCGTGACGGCCTTGTATTCGCTGTTCATGTTGCCGGCGGCCAGGTTGGCCGAGGCGGCTACAGGTGTGCCGTAGCAGAACGGTGGAATGCAGATGCTCGCACCAAAACCGCCGCTGCTTTGCTTGCTTTTCTGTTCCTGGGTGTCCTGACGGGAAATGATGTTGAGGTTGCCATCGATCAGCGCGTTGATTTCATCAGCGCGGACCTGAGCGCCCGCCAGTGTGGTGTCGCCACCGCTGCGCAACAGCAACGAACCGGTATCGACCGTCGTGTTGACCTGCGTGACAGAACTGCCGTTGCCCATGCCTTTTGCGAGTTGCGCGCCAAGGTCCAGGGTGAAGCCGTTTTGCTGGCCGATGTTGAAGCTCGCGCCGATAGCGGTCTTGTTGTTGCTGTTACGGTTGGACCAATCCGCCGTGTTCTGTGCGCTTTCCAGGATGATGTCGTTGCTGGCGAGCAGAGAAGTATTGGCCGCTTTGATGCTGCTGCCGATGACGTGTAGATCGCCGTCGTTTTCCGCCGCATTGCCTTTAGCGATGATGGATAACGTGGCGCCCGCGTTAAGGGTGCTTTGTTTGGCGGTTTGGCTGGCGTAATCGCTGGTACTTTTGCTGTGGGTACTGGCGAGCTCGGTACCGATTTTGATCAACGAGCCGTTGCTCGCGGTACCGCCCTGTTTATCGGCGAAACCGTTTTTTTGATCGTTGGCCTCCGAAGCCATCCCGCCAAGGTTGTAAGCCGCCAGCGCCGCTTGCGCGAGCTTCACGGCCTTGAGCCGAGGGTCATCGGCATCCTTCGCGGCTTCGACCGACGAGCGAATGGTATTGACCGTGTCGATGATCGCCCCACCGACGACACGCCCCACGGCCAGGCTGCTGGATTTATCGGCAGTACTTTGCTTCGCCGTTTCCATGCCTGCGGCGATGGTGACGTTCGAACCGCGAAGGCTCATGTTCTTGGTGCTGACCAAGTCACTGGCGATGACGTTGAGGTCGCCACCGGCAATGAGGCTGACGTTGCCTTTGCTGGAGCCGATGGTGCTGCCGGTCAGGGTGGTCTGCGACGCGGTGCCGTTGTGTTTCTGGTTGCTGATCGACAGGTGCTGGTTGCCGGTAATGTCGTCGAGGCCCAAATTGTTGCCTGTTAACACGCCCGTCAGGTCGCGATTTTTCTCCTTGTGCATTTGGGTGCGGGAGAAAGTGTTTTCTGCCGCATCGATGGTCAGGTCGCGGCCCGCGCGTACCGCCAGGTCATTGGTGCTGACCAGCGCAGAGCCAGTGACAGTGGCATCGCGTTTGGCGCTGACGGCGATGGTGTCGCCCGAGATCAGGCTACCGACGGCGGTTGTCTGAGTTTCGGCCAACTTGTCCTGGACCTTGCTCGACTTCAAACCGCCCCAACTGCTTTTGCTTTTGCTGCGCTCGTGGCGAGCGCTCTCGGAGTCGGTAACGGCAAGAATTTCCACATCGTTGCCAGCCCCCAGGCCGACGCTGCCTTTTTCGGAAATGACGTTGCTGCCTTTGATCAGCAGGTCGTTGCCGGCGGTCAGGACGTTGTTGCCTCCGGAGGTAACCGAGCTGGCAACGTTGGTGACACTACTGGTCTCATCCAACCGAAACTTCTTCCCGGAAGAAGACTTCTTGGTCTTGCTATAGAAGCTGTAGTCTGAATCCTCAGCCGATTGCAGCACCAGGTTCGCACCGGCGACCAGATACGCTTCATCCCCAGCGCTCACCCGACTGGCGATCAACCCCAGATCTTTCCCGGCACTCAGCGTCACGTTCCCACCCGCCGTCACGCTGGTGGAGACTTGGCTCACATGGTCTTCCTGAGCCGTGACCTTCTTGCTCTTGCCATATGAATGCTGCTCATCCGCCGCAGACGCCAAGGTCAGGTCGCCGATGGCGCTCATGGTGATGTCGCGCTTGGCGTCGATCTGGCTGGCTACAGCGGTGAGGTCGCGGCCGGCGTTGGCGGTCAGGTCGCGACCTATGTCGAGGCTGGAGCCGTACTGGGTGATGGTTTCGTTGCGATGCGTGCCACGATTGCCGCTGGTGATGCGCTCGGCGGAGGCAAGGTTGACGTCGCGGGTGGCGTTGAGGGTGGTGTCGGCTCCGCTTTTGAGCACGCCGCCAACGTTGTTGATGTCACGTCCGGCGCTGATGGTCAGGTTATTCGCGGCTTCGATACGTGAGGCGCTGTCGATGAAATCGGTGCGTTCGCGACGGTAACCGCTGTCGCTTTCGTGGGTGGTGACGGTGCGCTCGTTGATCACGTCGCCCCGGGTGGCGGTGAGCGTGACCTCGCGTCCGGCAATGATGCCGCCGGCCTTGTTGACGAGGTTGTTGCCCGCCAGCAGGTCGAGGCGATTGCCCGCTTCCACCAGACCGCTGTTGACCAGGTCGTTGGTGGCGGTCGCGAACAGGTTGTTGCTGGCACGCAGGGTCCCGGCGTTATTCAGGTCCTTGCCGGCGATCAGAGTGACGTCGCTGCCCTGGATCAGCGCGCCGTTGGCCGCCAGGCGGTTGTTGGCGTTAGCCAGGTACAGGACGGGGACCAGAACTTGTTCACCGTTGATCTCGACGTTTTCCATCCAGACGATGTCGTGGGTCAGCGCCGCGACTTGCTCGGAGGTGAGGCTGACGCCCAGGGCCAGGTTGAGCGTCTGCTTGCTGGCGATGGCGTTGTTCATCAGGTACTTGAACATGTCCTCGTTGGAGGTCTGGCCGTCGATGAAACGCTGGCCGGTGCGGGCGACCACGGCTTGCTGGATCAGGGTCTGCTCATACAACCCGTCACCCAGGCGCTTGGCGCTCTGGTCCGGGTCGTAGCCGAGGTTTGCCAGCAGATAGTCCGAGCTCATGAATTGCTTGAGGTCGGTGAGCACCGGGTTGGTTTCGATCAAGTACTTATGCGGGTTGGCCGGAACGGTGTGCGTAGGCAGGCCCTGGACGCGGTTGACCGTAAACGCGGTGGTGCGGCCAGGCACGGCGCCGGACGCAGGGGCGCCGGCCGTATTGGTGTCGAAACTGCTGGCCTGGTCGCCGATGGCGGTTGCCTGGCGCGCTGCGATGCTCAGGTCAAGGTTGCTGGCGCTGGCTTGAGGGACGTTGCCTGCTTGCAGGTCCCTGGCCTGGACGGCAGGCAGGCCCTGTTGGCGCTGAACCGGAGTCAGGCTTGCGTTACCCAGTGTCCAGCTTTGCGGGCCGCTGATGGCTGGTGCACCACCGCGCTGCCCGCTCAGGCGGAACAGGCCGTTCTGGCCAGTGGGCAGGCTGAAACCAGGCAGGGCTACCGGATTGACTTGTTGTTGCGCCAGATTGGGCGGTAGTTGTTGATTAAGTGTGATGCGCGTGGAGTACGGGCTGCCGGCTGCCCCGGTATTGGTCCGTGGACCGCTGCCGACGTAGCTGTAACCAGGCCGCACAACGCTGTTGTCGATGTTGTTTTGCGCATTAATATTGACGGCGCCACCGGCCTGGATCACGGCTGCGTAGCTCTGGTCACCGCCGGCGAGTTTCCGGGTGGTGCCTAAACTCGTGTACTCCATTTCGGTCATGCCAATGAAGTTGGCAATACCCGCTTCCAAGCCGCTCAGGCTGTTGACATCGTAACCGGCACTTTCAAACCAATATTTATTGGTGAAGTTACTGGCCGCGTTGTACCACCCACCCGCATTTCGGGTCCGCTCGGAACGGAACACCCGCGTCGTTTCGGTCTCGCCGGTTTCGACGCCGTTGTTGGTCAAGTTAACCAGCGAGGCCGTCAGGTTGCCGCCGCTGGCGATAGTGCTGCTCTGGTTCAGCAGATCGCCGCCGCTCAGGCTCAGGTTTCCACCCGCCGTGATGCTGGAGGCCGCGGTGGCAGCGGTCACTTCGGTTTTCTCGCGTTGCAGCAGCTCCCATACATGGTTCTGCTTGCCGCTGCAGTCACCGGCGTTGTACCCCTCGATGCAGGCGATTTCGTAGATTTTGGCGGTATAGATTCCACTGCTGCCCATGGTCAGCAGCGTGCGGATGTTCTGAATCGTGCTGGCGGCCAGGCTCATGCTGCCGTCGCTTTGAATCGAGCTGGAGCTGTTGACGATACTGCTCGCCAGCGCGCCCAGGCCGTTACGGTCAATACTGAGATTTCCCAGGCTGTAAATGTTGGCATCGAGGTTGTTCAGCGTATCGACCCGCAGGCCCATGTCGCCGCCGCTGAAAATCAGCCCTTGGTGGTTGGCCAGCGCGCCGGTCGTGACGGTCAAAGCTTGACCACCACCCAACGTCCCAAAGTTGTTGATCCCCGTGGCGCCAATCGTCAGGCGCGCCGCCGAGGTCAAGCGACCGGCATTATCGAGCTGACCATTAACGCCAATGGTGGTATCGCCGCCGCCCGTTATGCTGGAGCTGACGCTGTTGAGGCTCACCTGGGCCGCGCTGAGGCCAAGCGTCCCCAGGCTATTGAGACGACCGGCCCCCCAATAGGCACCACCCAGGTCGATTTTCAGGCTGCCATTACTGGCAACAAGGCCTTCGTTGAACCAATTGACGCCGCTGCCGATGAAGCTGTCGGAAGCCAGCAACTGGCCACCGGCAGTCTGGGTGAAATGGTTGACGTTGACGTTCAGGCGTCCGGCCTGGATGACCCCGCTGTTGGTCCAAGTGTCGGTGCTGATAGTCAGGCCGCCACGCGTCACGACCGTACCGCCGGCTCCGGTGACATTGGCGGTGGAGATATCGAACGTGCCGGTGCCAACGTGCAGCAAGCTGCCGCCGGTATTGAGGAAACTGGAGGCGCCAAGGGTCAGGTCAGTGTTGGCACTTTCCAACACACCACTGCGGTTATCGAACAACCCGCCGATCTGGAAATTGGTCTTGCCCCCCGTACCCAAGGCACGGATCTGCCCCGTCTGGTTATCCAGGCTCGCGGCCTTGATCATCAGCGTGCTGTCGCTTTCGATGATACCCAGGCGGTTGTTCAAGGCGCCGGTCAGGTTCAGGTCGATCTGGCTGCCGGCGATCTGGCCGTCGTTGTCGCCGCTGTTGTCGAAATTGTTGGCGGTAACGTTCACTTTGCCTTTGGCGTAGAGGCCGCCGTTGCGGTTGTCGAGGTTGCCGGTGGTGATGACGGCATCGCCGGTTTGCGCCGAGATGCGTCCGCCGTAGTTGTCCAGGCCGCCCAATGCGATCAGGTTCAAGCGCTGCGCCTGGGTGATGCCGCCCTGGCGGTTGTTGTTCAGGTCGTAGCCGTTTTTCAACACGCCGGTCAGGTCGGTCTTCAGCAGTCCTTGCAGGCTGGCGAGCACGCCGCCGCGGTTGTCGAGGTTGCGCGCTTCAACGGTCAGGTCACCGGCCTTGGCCTGGATGCGGCCGCTCTGGTTGTCGATGTCTTGGTCGACGACCAGGGTCAGGTTGCCCTGGCTCTGCACGGTGCCCTTGCCGTTGGCGAGGCTATTGGCGTCGATTCGCACGGCGCCGTTCTGGCTGTAGATCAGGCCATCGCCACCGTTCTGCACCGCGCCGGAGGCGGTCAGGACGAGTGCGTCATTGGCCGCGACGGTGCCGCGATTGCGGTTGTCCAGGCCACCAATGAGCAAGGTCAGCAAGCTTTGGCTGGCGATCTGGCCGCCCTGGTTGTCGAGCTGCGTGGCGCGCTCGACCCGCAGCGGGCCGGCGCTGGCGAGTTTGCCGTTGGTGTTGGTCAGGGCGCCGAGCAGGTCCAGGGTCACGGCAGAGTTGCCGATCAGCTTGCCGCCGGTGTTGTCCAGGGTGGTGCCGGTGAAGGTCAGTGCGTTTTGCGCGTTGACGGTGCCGCCGGCGTTGCCCAGGGTCATGGCGTTGATGACCAGGGTCGCGCCGCTGTCGACCAAGCCGCCTTGGGCGTTGTTCAGCAAACCGCCGGTGACGGTCAAGGTCTGGTCGGCGCCGCTGGACAGAATCCCGCCGCGGTTGTCGACGCTGGCCGCGGTGACGGTGAGTTTTTTCTTGCCGGCCAACGCACCGTCAGCACCGTTGAGCAGCGCGCCGCTCAGGGTCACGCTGACGTCTTCGTCGCGGCTCGACAGCGTGCCGGCGTTGCGGTTGTCCAGGCTCGCGGCGCTCAGGTCGATGCCTTTGAAACCGGACATCAGGCCGCCCTGACTGATGACGTCGCGGGCCTTTACGGTCAGTAAACCGTTGCTGATGAGTTTGCCGGCGCTGTTGTTGAAATCGCGAGCCGTCAGGTCGAGGGGCTGGCTGCTGGAGATTTCGCCGCCCTGGTTGTCCAGGTCCCGCAGGTGCTTGAGGCTCAGTATACCGGCGGTGGTGATCAGGCCGGCGTTGTTGTTCAGGTCACCGGTGGCGGCACCGAAGTCGATGGCAATGGCGCTGCCCAGCAACGAACCCTGGTGGTTGTTCAAGTTGCCGGTGCTGACGGTCAAGGCGTCGGCGGCGTTGATCAGGCCTTGATTCTGGTTGATCAGCGGGCCGGCCAGTTTCAGGTCGAGGTTGGCGCGACTGGTCAGGGTGCCGGCGCTGTTGTCCAGGCTCGCGGCCTCGACGTCCAGCGCGGCGGCGGCGATCAGGCCCTTGAGGTTGGTCAGCGCGTTATCGATGCGCAGGGTCAGGGCCTGGTTGCTCAGCAACTTGCCATTGTCGTTGTTGAGCTTTTGCGCGGCCAGGGTGAACGCCTGGGCGCTGGAGATTTCGCCGCCGGCGTTGTTGACGCCCTTGAGGTTTTTCAGCATCAGCAAGGGGGCGTTGATCAAGCCACTCTGGTTGTTCAGTTGCCCTTGGTTCAGATCAAGGCTCAGCGACGTGTTGCTGAAAAGCTGCCCGCCCTGCTGGTCGAGGCCCGTGACGCTGGCGGTCATCGCACCGCTGCTGGCGATGCGGCCGCCGTCCTGGTTGGTCAACTGCTTCGTGGTCAGGTCAAGGTTGGCGCCGCTGCTCAGGCGTCCGGCCTGGCTGTTGTCAAACGCCCCGGTCTCGACGAGCACCGCCTGCTTGGCGCTGATGCTGCCTTGGCTGCGGTTGTCCAGGCTCAAGCTTTTGAGGGTGAGGCCGGCATCGGTGACGATTTCGCCGCCCTGGTTCAGCACGGCGTTGTCGAGGGTGAGTGCCAACGCTCCGGCACTGGAAACGCTGCCCAGGGTGTTGGTGAGGCTGGCGGCGGTGACTTCAAGCTCGCCTTCGGCGCTCAACGTGCCCTTGGCGTTGTTCAGGTCGCCGTCGAGGTGCGCGGTGAGGTTCTTTTGGGTCAGTAGCGCGCCGCCGCTGTTATCCAGCGTCTCGCCGCTCAAGGTCAGACCGGTCTTGCCGGACAGCAGGCCCTTGGTGCGGTTGAGCACTTCCTTCACCTTCAGGGCCAACGCGCCGTTGGCGATGACTTGGCCGCCGTTGCTGTTGTTCAGCGCGTCGCCTGTCAAAGCAACGTCGGCGTGGCCGGACAGTTCGCCGCCACGGTTGTCGATCGAACCGACGTTCAACGTCAGCGTGTCGGTCGCTCCGACCAGCCCTGCGGCGCGGTTGTCCAGCGAGGCGCCGGTCAGCGTCAATCCGCCGAGGGCGATTATCTGGCCGCCCTGGTTGTTCACACTGTCGATAGTGGCCGTGACATTGGTTTTGCCGGCGATCTGGCCGGCGCCGTTGTCGAGGTGGGTGGCCTCGATGTGCAGGTCACGGTCGGCAATGATCGCGGCGTCCCGATTGGTCAGTTGACCGTCCACGGTCATGACCAGGGCGCCACGACTGCTGATCAGGCCATCGGTGTTGTCCAGGCTGGCGCTTTGGGTGTCGATGGATTGCGCGGAAAGCAGCCCCTTGATGTTGTTAAACGCTTGGTCGATACGCAGGGTCAGCGCCTGGTTGCTGATCAGCTTACCGTCACGGTTGTCCAGGTTGCGTGCCGCCAGGGTGAACGCCTGGGCACTGGAAATCTCGCCGCCACGGTTGTCCACGTCCTTGAGGTTTTTCAGCACCAGGAGCGGCGCGTTGATCACGCCCTTGAGGTTGTTCAACTGGCCATTGTTGAGGTCCAGGGTCAAGGCTGTTTTGCTGAACAGTTCGCCGCCCTGCTGATCCAGGCCGGTGACGCTGGCGGTCAGCGCCTTGTCGCTGGCGATGCGACTGGCGGCGCCGTTGTTGACTTGGTTGGCGGTGAGATCAAGGGTGTCGCCACTGACCAGATAACCGCCGGCGGTGTTGTCGAACGTGCCAGTGGTCACGTGGGTGGCGCCTTTGGCGCTGAGCAGGCCGTCGACGTGGTTATCCAGGCTTTGGCTGTTGACGGTCAGGCCGGCTTCGGTGGTGATGGCGCCGCCGACGTTGATCAACGCATTGTCCAGGCGAATATCCAAACCCTGGCGGGCAACCAGATTGGCGCCGCTGTTGTCCAGGCTTTTGCCCTCGACAGTGGTGACGCCCGTACTGAACAGCAGGCCTTTGGTCTGGTTGATGATGGCCGCGACTTTCAGGCCCAGATCAGTGCCGGCGAGGACCTTACCGTTGTCGCTGTTGTCCAGGCGCTGGCCGGTGATGTTGATATCGGCGGTACTGGAGATTTCGCCGTTTCGATTGTCCAGCGTGTCGATGTCGAGTTTCAGTGCGTTGGTCGCGCCAACCAATCCGCCGCGGTTATCCAGGTCCTGGCCGCTAACGGTGAGCACACCTTGGGCGACCAGTTCGCCGCCCTGGTTGTTCAGGTGCGAGACGTCGGCGGTGAGGTCGGTTTTGCTGGAGATTCGTCCGCCGCTGTTGTCGACGTCAGTCACCTGCAAATGCACAGGGCCGACGGCACTGAGCAGGCCGGCGCGATTATCCAATTGCGAGCCATCGACACGCAGCCCCGCCTGGCTGCTGAGCAAGCCTTGCCCGCGGTTATCGAGCTTGGCGACCGTCAGTTCCAGGTCCTTCACGGATTGGACCTTGCCGGCGCGATTGTCCAGGCTGTCTGCCTGGACATCGGTCATGCCCTTGGCGCCGAGGCTGCCTTGTCGGTTGTCGAGCAGGCCGCTGATGCGCACGCTCAGACTGCCATCGCTGACCAGGCTACCGTCGAGGGTGTTGTCCAGGCTGGTGGCGGTAACGCTTAGGTGCTTGCCGGAACCCAACACGCCGTTCTGGTTGTTCAGGGCACCGATCAACCCGATGTTCAGCGCCACGTCGCCGGTGAGCAGGCCATCGCTGTTGTCCAGCGCAGTGCCGATGACTTGAGTGGCGGCGGCGCTGGAGACTTCGCCGTCGTGGTTATTCAACTGCCCGACATTGGCCGTCAGGTTGCCGTTGCTGCTGACGGTGCCTTGGGTGTTGAGGAGTTTGTCGGCAGTAACGCCCAGCGCGCCGCTGCTCAGCACGCGCCCCTTGTTCTGGTTGTCCAGCGTCCCGGCTTTTACCGTGGCGGTTTGCCCGGCGCTCAGGGTGCCGCCCTGGTTGTTCAGGGTTTGCGCAACGTTGGCGGTGAGGTTACGGCTGGCGACGATGCTCTTGCCGTTGTTGTTCAGGTTCTGCGCTGTAAGGCTCACATCTCCCGAAGCATTGCGCGTGTTATCCGCGTTAACTCCAGCTTCGATAATGCCGTTGTTGGTTAGCTGCCCACCGGCATTCAACGTGATGCTGTCCCGCGCGGCGAGGGTTTGCCGGTTGCTCAGGTCGCCCTGGGTCTGCGCATTCAACGTCGTGCCGGCGTAAACCGGGCCCTTCGCGTCAAGACTCGCAGCCTTGACGTTGACCGCCCCGCTGGCCGAGGTATCGACCATGCTCAAATGTCCATTGGCATCAAGCTGGATATCACCGCCGCTGGCAATCAACTTGCCGTCCAGCTTCACCCCGACGCCGGCCTCGGTGCCGACCAGCTTGATCGCGCCGGCATACATCCCGCCCAGCGCCGAGGAGTCGATCGCCAGTTCCGGCTTCACACTGCCGTCATCGGCGCGGGCGGTGGCGTTGAGGGTGTCGGCGTTGACGTCGTTGCGCCCGGCGACAATCGTCAGGTTCTTCGCCTGGATCTCGGCGTTGATCTTGGCGCTGCGGGTGATGATTTCGAAGTGATCGACATTGCTGGCGTTGAGGCCCGCGCCTTCGATGGCGACGCTGCCCTGGTCCACTTGATAACGATCCAGCCGACCGTTTTCGACGATTGGTTTGCCGGTGCTCAGGGTCACTTTCGGGCTGTTGATAAAGCCGCAGCCGTTGCAACTGATGCCATACGGGTTGGCAACGATGACATGGGCCGACTGCCCGGCCACTTCGGTGTAGCCGCGCAACTGGCTGGGGCTGCCGCCGTTGACTTCGTTGAGGATCGTCGTGGCAGCCGCGCCCTGGAGGTTCGGGTTGCCGAGGATGATCCCGCCCAGTTGCGTGGTCTGGGTGCGCGAGGTGGCGTTGTTGAGGATTACGCCGTTGCTGCCGACGTTGTAGTCCTTGAACTGGTTGTGGGACAGACCGTTGGCATTCGGCTTGGCGATGTTGACGATGGGCACGCCATTGCCGGCCCGATCCAGGCCGGTGCCCGGGGCGCTGACCACGATGCCTTCGGCCTGGGCCCACATCGGTTGCCAGAACATGACGTTGGCCAACAGGAACGCCAGGCCGCGCTTGGGCATGCCGAGAAACCGCTCGCGGTTTTTCAGGGCAGCAGAAGGTTGGCGGGCCAGGAAGGCGTGTTGGCGGTCGTCCATGATCAGGTCTCGTTGCAGAGCAATTAAAGGTCATCCATGCCGAAGTCGGTCGCGGCAGAGCCGAACATGACTTCGTCCCGAGGCGGGAAGACGCGCATCGTCCCCGCCCCGAAAAAGCAATATCAAAATAGTGGCGCGATACTAGATAGCCATTATTCCGGCGTCAATTAAATATTGATGAAAAGCGCGGTATGCCCAAACCCACGGGTCGTCCTCACTTTTAGATATTTCCTACGCGCCCGCCCCACCCGCTACCCTTCAGAAAAACCCTCATCAAGACCTAAGGGATTTCATGGACAGAACCACCTTCAAACCCCTCTTGCTTACGCTTGCCCTGCTGAGCGGCGCCCCGCTGGCCCAGGCCGCGACCACCCTGGTCTACTGCTCCGAAGCCAGCCCCGCCGGCTTCGATCCCAGCCAATACACCAGCGGCACCGACTTCGATGCTTCGGCCGAAACCGTCTTCAACCGCCTCACCCAGTTCAAGCGCGGCGGCACCGAAGTCGAGCCCGGATTGGCGTCAAGCTGGGACGTATCCGCCGATGGCCTGGCCTACACCTTCCACCTGCGCGAGGGTGCGAAGTTTCATACCACCGACTATTTCACCCCGAGCCGCGACTTCAACGCCGATGACGTGCTGTTCACGTTCCAGCGCCTGCTCGATCCGCAACACCCGTTCCGCCAGGCCTACCCCACCGAGTCGCCGTATTTCACCGACATGGGCCTGAACACCACGATCAAAAGCGTCGAAAAGATCGACGAGCACACCGTGCGCTTCAGCCTGAACAACGTCGACGCGGCATTCGTGCAAAACCTGGCGATGAGTTTTGCCTCGGTGCAGTCCGCCGAGTACGCAGCGCAGCTATTAAAGGAAGGCAAGGCCGGCGACCTCAACCAGAAGCCCGTCGGCACCGGGCCGTTTGTGTTCAAGCGCTATCAGAAGGATTCGCAGATTCGCTACGCCGCCAATACGGCGTACTGGAAACCCGAGGACGTGAAGCTCGACAACCTGATTTTTTCCATCACGCCGGACGCCGCCGTGCGCCTGCAAAAGCTCAAGCGCGGCGAATGCCAGGTCAGCGGTTATCCGCGCCCGGCCGACATCGAAGTGATGGAGCAGGACCCGAACCTGCGCGTGCTCAGGCAGCCCGGTTTCAACCTGGGTTTCCTCGCCTATAACGTGACGCATCCGCCGCTGGACCAGCTCAAGGTCCGTCAGGCACTGGACATGGCCATCGACAAGCCGGCGATCATCAAGGCCGTGTATCAGGGCGCCGGGCAGTTGGCCCAGAACGCCTTGCCCCCGGCTCAATGGTCGTTCGACCCGGCGATCCAGGATGCGCCCCATGACGTAACCAAGGCCAAGGCACTCCTCAAGGAAGTCGGGGTTGCGCCCGGTACAACCATCGATTTATGGGCAATGACGGTGCAGCGCGCCTCCAACCCCAATGCGCGAATGTCTGCGCAAATGATCCAGCAGGACTGGGCCAAAGTTGGCATCAAGGCCAACATTGTCAGCTACGAATGGGGCGAGTACATCAAGCGCGCCAAGAATGGCGAACACGACGCGATGATCTACGGCTGGACCGGCGACAACGGCGATCCAGACAACTGGCTCGGCGTGCTCTACAGCTGCGCGGCGGTCAAGGGCAGCAACTACGCCAAGTGGTGCGACCCGGCCTACGACCGGCTGATCCAGCAGGCCAAGGTCTCGACCGACCGCCAGCAACGCATCGACCTGTACCGCCAGGCGCAGAAAATCCTCAAGCAGCAGGTGCCCATCACGCCCATCGCCAACTCGACGGTGTTCCAGCCGATACGCAAGGAAGTGGTGGATTTCAAGCTCAGCCCGTTCGGGCTTACACCCTTCTACGGCGTGGGTTTGAACAAGTAAAACCCGCCCCAGGCCGGTGCGTTGCAACCTCACAACGCACCGGCACGGAGCGCCGCTTGCCCCAAAAAAACCTGCGCAAACGTTCAAATGCGTCAAAAGTTATAAAGATGCGACATTAAGGTACGTACGTGCCACTGTTTCAGACTTGAAACCGCTCTGGATCTTGCATTGGGTATGGGGCCTGCATAAGTATCCGCAGGACGACTCACGAGGTCGCCCTCAAATCCAAAAATGACAACAAATCATGAGGCCAACATGCTTAAACACGCGGTCATTCCGTTTTTAGTCGGCGCAGGCTTGTTAGCCAGCGCTCCTTTCGCTTCCGCCGCGACTAACCTGGTGTTCTGCTCCGAAGGCAGCCCGGCCGGTTTTGACCCTGGTCAGTACACCACCGGAACCGACTTCGATGCCTCTGCAGAAACCATGTTCAACCGCCTGACCCAGTTTGAGCGCGGCGGTACCGCCGTGATTCCTGGCCTGGCCACCAAGTGGGACATTTCCGAAGACGGCCTGACCTACACGTTCCACCTGCGTGAAGGCGTCAAGTTCCATACCACCCCGTATTTCAAGCCGACCCGTGAATTTAATGCCGATGACGTGCTGTTCACGTTCAACCGCATGATCAACAAGGACGATCCGTTCCGTAAGGCGTACCCGACCGAATTCCCGTACTTCACCGATATGGGGATGGACACCAACATCACCAAGGTCGATAAAGTCGACGACCACACCGTCAAGTTCACCCTCAAGGATGTCGACGCCGCGTTCATCCAGAACCTGGCCATGAGCTTCGCCTCGATCCAGTCCGCCGAATACGCCGGCCAACTGCTCAAGGACGGCAAGCCTGCCGACATCAACCAGAAGCCGATCGGCACCGGCCCGTTCGTGTTCAAGAGCTACCAGAAAGACTCCAACATCCGTTACACCGGCAACAAGGACTACTGGAAGCCTGAAGACGTGAAGATCGACAACCTGATCTTCGCCATCACCACCGACCCGTCGGTGCGTATCCAGAAGCTGAAGAAGAACGAGTGCCAGATCACCCTCTTCCCACGCCCGGCCGACCTCAAGGCCCTCAAGGACGACAAAGCGCTGAAGATGCCTGACCAGGCGGGTTTCAACCTGGGTTATGTAGCTTACAACGTGATGGAAAAAGTCAAAGGCGACGACAAGCCCAACCCGTTGGCTGACCTGCGCGTTCGTCAAGCCTTGGACATGGCTGTAAACAAGCAACAGATCATCGACTCGGTGTACCAAGGTGCGGGACAACTGGCGGTCAACGCCATGCCTCCGACCCAGTGGTCCTACGACACCACCATCAAAGATGCCAAATACGACCCTGAAAAAGCCAAGGCTCTGCTCAAGGAAGCCGGCGTCAAGGAAGGCACAGAGATCGTTCTGTGGGCCATGCCGGTTCAGCGTCCGTACAACCCGAACGCCAAACTGATGGCGGAAATGCTGCAGAACGACTGGTCCAAGATCGGCCTGAAGGTCAAGATCACCAGCTATGAGTGGGGCGAGTACATCAAGCGCTCCAAGGGCGGCGAGAACCAGGCCATGATCATCGGCTGGAGCGGTGATAACGGTGACCCGGACAACTGGCTCAACGTGTTGTTTGGCTGCGACTCGCTGCAAGGCAACAACTTCTCCAAATGGTGCGACAAGAAGTTCGACGGCCTCGTCAAGGAAGCCAAGCGCACCACCGACCAGGCCAAGCGCACCGACCTCTACAAACAGGCGCAACACGTCCTCAAGGACGCCGTGCCGATGACACCTATCGCTCACTCGACGGTGTATCAACCCATGCGCGCCAACGTGCAGGACTTCAAGATCAGCCCCTTTGGCTTGAACTCCTTCTACGGCGTCAGCGTCAGCAAATAAGTGACCTGTGGCGAGGGAGCTTGCTCCCGCTGGGCTGCTTAGCAGCCCCTTTTTGAGCGCGATGGCGATCTACATCAACGCCATCGCGAGCAGGGCTCGCTCCCACGACGCACCGTAGCTTTATCTGCCGAGACCAAGACCTAGGAAATTGCCTACATCCAAAAGCACTGCGTACCACAGCAGCTGGTTTAGGACGTGTCGCCTTTTCACAAGTCTTTCAGGCATTACGCATATACCGCCTGGCCCACGACTCATACCGTCGGGGCTGGAGGTTTTGCCAATCCTGCGGCAGCGCTGTTCACGCATTGGAATGAGCCCAGTGCCCCGGCCCCGTTCCTGGAAGGACACCGGTTCACTGTCAAACACCCCGAACGAGAGAGGGAGCGTCATGCGCCATACCTTGGTTTTATCCGCATTGCTGGGCACCGGCCTGCTGGCCGCTACATCCGCGGCCCAGGCCGCCGGCGGCAGCCTGGTGTTCTGTTCCGAAGGCAGCCCCGCCGGTTTCGACACCGCGCAATACACCACCGCGACCGACAACGATGCTGCCGAACCGCTGTACAACCGTCTGGCCGAGTTTGAAAAAGGCGCGACCAATGTCGTGCCGGGCCTGGCGACGAGCTGGGACATTTCCGAAGACGGCCTGAAATACACCTTCCACCTGCGCGAAGGGGTGAAATTCCACACCACCGACTACTTCACGCCGACCCGGGATTTCAACGCCGACGATGTGCTGTTCACCTTCAACCGCATGCTTGATCCGCAGCATCCGTTTCGCAAGGCCTACCCCACCGAGTTCCCGTACTTCAACGGCATGAGCCTGAACAAAAACATCGCCAAGGTCGAAGCGACAGGACCGCTGACGGTGGTCATGACGCTCAACAGCGTGGACGCGGCATTCATCCAGAACATCGCCATGAGCTTCGCCTCGATCCTTTCGGCCGAGTACGCCGACAAGCTGCTCACTAGCGGCAAGCCGAGCGACATCAACCAGAAGCCGATCGGCACCGGGGCTTTCGAGTTCAAGAGTTACCAGAAAGACTCCAACATCCGCTACGTCGCCAACAAGCAGTACTGGGCGCCTGAGCGGGTCAAGCTGGACAACCTGATCTTCTCGATCAACACCGATGCGTCGGTGCGGGTGCAGAAGCTCAAGGCCAACGAATGCCAGATTACCCTGCATCCACGCCCGGCCGATGTGCCGGCGCTGAAGAACGATCCCAAGCTGCAACTGATCGAGAAGCCCGGTTTCAACCTTGGCTATATCGCCTATAACGTTCGCCACAAACCCTTCGACCAGGTCGAAGTACGCCGGGCGCTGGACATGGCAGTGAACAAGCAGGGCATTCTCAACGCCGTGTACCAGGGCGCGGGACAACTGGCGCAAAACTCGATGCCGCCAACCCAATGGTCCTACGACGACACCATCAAGGACGCCCCCTACGACCCGGAAAAAGCCAAGGAGCTGCTCAAGGCCGCCGGGGTCAAGGAAGGCACCGAAATCACCCTCTGGGCCATGCCCGTGCAACGCCCGTACAACCCCAACGCCAAGCTGATGGCCGAGATGCTCCAGTCCGACTGGGCGAAGATCGGTTTGAAGGTGAAGATCGTCACCTACGAATGGGGCGAGTACATCAAGCGCACCAAGAACGGCGAGCACGACATCAACCTGATCGGCTGGACCGGCGACAATGGGGACCCGGACAACTGGATGGGTACGCTGTACAGCTGCGACGCCATTGGCGGCAACAACTACTCCCAATGGTGTGACCAGGACTACGACAAGCTGATCAAGCAGGCCAAGATCGTCACCGACCGCGAGCAGCGCACCGTGCTTTATAAACAGGCCCAGCAGTTGCTCAAGCAGCAAGTGCCGATCACGCCTATCGCCCACTCGACGGTCAATCAGCCGCTGAGTGCCAAAGTCGAAGGGTTCAAGGTCAGCCCCTTCGGTCGCAACGTCTTCTCGGGCGTCAGCCTGAACCCATAACCGTTTAGCCATGCAGCGAGGGCTTCCTTTGGAAGCCCTCCGCCAGCGTTTTGCCTTAATTCGCCGATCAAGCGCCTGGCAAACGTTTGCAAGCTGCAAATGAGTTGTAAACCAATAGCCGTATCACCGAAAAAGAACGGCATAAAAAAGAAAGAAAAAGGAGCGTTACCCATGAAACTGAGCAGCACCGCGATACTGGCCCTGGCCATCAGCAGCGTTACGGCCACGGCTTACGCAGATCCTCAAAGCCAGGCTGTCAGCCCTGTCTCCATCAAAGAAAAAAAAGCCCAAAGCGAAGCTACCGGCTTCTTGGAAGGGCAATCGGTGACAGGGTCCACGCGTAACTGGTATGCGAACGAGCAGCTCAAGCGTGGCGGGAAGTTCGTCTACAACAAAAATGGCGCTCTGGCCGAAACCGACCGTCGTATCAACTGGGTTCAGGGCACCATCGTCAATTACACCTCGGGCTTTACCGAAGGGACCGTCGGGTTCAGCACTGAAATCGCTGCCTATAACGCCATTGCGCTGGAACGCGATCGCGAGAACATGGCGGCGGGCAATGGCGGAGCGCCAAAAACGGGCGTTGCTTCAGGCAATAACCGTACCCTGACCGAAAAAGGCGGTGACGCAGTGGGCCAGTGGAGCAAACTGGGCTTGGCTAACGTCAAGGCGCGCTTCTCCAACAGCACCCTGACAGCCGGTCGCCAAAGCTACAGCAGCCCACAAGTCGACACGATCGGTAACCGTGCCTTGCCTTCGAGCTTTCAAGGGGTGAGCTTGAATGTCGCGGAGCTGGAAAACCTGACTTTCGACGCAGCAACGTTCGATCGCGTGTCCCCGCGTTCGGAACAAAGTCTGCGCAAATTCCGCGCCGAGTACGCCAACGGTCGTCAAGAATCCGACCACATCCACACAGCCGGTATCACCTACACGCCGCTCGCCAGCCTGACCACCAGTCTCTGGGCCACCAAGGCCGAAGATCTTTGGAACCAATATTATTTCGGCGCCAGCCATGTACTTGGCGACAGCTCCGTGCTGAGCCTGACTACCGGGCTGAACTATTACAAAACCCAGGAAGAAGGCAAAGCGCTGATCGGCGACATCGACAATGACACCTATTCGTTGTCGTTCGGCCTGACGCATCAGGCGCACACGCTTACTCTTTCCTACCAGCAAGTGAACGGTAACGAGTATTTCGACTACCTGAACGAAACCAACGGCATCTACCTGGCCAACTCCCTGTTGTCGGACTTCAACGGCCCGAACGAAAAATCCTTCCAGGTCGCCTATGGCCTGAACATGGCTGAATATGGCGTTCCAGGCCTGAAATTCAATATTTACCAGGCACGTGGCTGGGGCATCGACGGTACCCACTACAGCGGAAACAACGGCGTGGTTGGCAAAGGCTACGATGGTATCCAGACTCAGGACGGCGAACACCATTACGAATACGGCATCGGCGCATCCTATGCCGTACAGAGTGGCCCTCTGAAAGCAACCGCGATCCGTGCGACCTACACCGCACACCGCGCCAGCGAAAACCAATCTGACGGCAGCATCAACGAATTCCGCCTGGTCACCACCATCCCGTTCAACATTCTCTAACCTTTCCACCGACGGTCGACCCACAAGGTTGACCGTTCGGTTTTTTGCCGTTCAACCGATTGCAGAGGATTGACGATGAACATGAACCCCCTACGCGCCGCCATTGCCGCCGCACTGCTGAGTGTTGCCGTTGGCGCCACGGCCAAACCCCTGGTGGTTTGCACAGAAGCCAGTCCGGAAGGCTTCGACATGGTCCAGTACACGACTGCAGTCACCGCCGACGCCGTGGCCGAAACGATCTTCAACCGCCTGGCCGACTTCAAGCCCGGCACCACCGAAGTGATTCCTGCCCTGGCCGAGTCCTGGGACATCAGCGACGACGGCCTGACGTATACCTTCCACCTGCGCAAAGGCGTCAAGTTCCACACCACCGATTACTTCAAGCCGACCCGCGACATGAACGCCGACGACGTGGTCTGGAGTTTCCAGCGCCAGCTGGACCCGAATCACCCGTGGCACAAACTGTCGAGCGTGGGTTTCCCGTACTTTGAAAGCATGGGTTTCAAGGAACTGCTCAAGAACGTCGAAAAGGTCGACGAGCACACGGTCAAGTTCACCCTGACCCGCCGCGAAGCACCGTTCCTGGCCGACATCGCCATGGCGTTCTCCTCGATCTACCCGGCCGAATACGCCGACCAATTGCTCAAGGCAGGCAAGGCCGGGGAGCTGAACAGCAAGCCGATCGGCACCGGGCCGTTCATCTTCCAGCGCTACAACAAAGACGCCCAGGTCCGCTTCAAGGCCAACCCGGACTACTTCCGGGGCAAGCCGCCGGCCGATGCGCTGGTGCTGGCGATCGCCACCGATAACAATGTGCGCATGCAAAAACTCAAGACCAATGAGTGCCAGATCGCGCTGTACCCGAAACCGGACGATATCCCCAGCATCAAGAAAGACCCGAACCTGAAGGTCACCGAGCTGGATGCGATGACCGTTTCCTACACCGCCCTGAACACCAGCCACAAATACATGAGCGACGTGCGGGTGCGCAAAGCCATCGACCTGGCCTTCGACAAGGAAGCCTACGTCAACGCGCTGTTCGGCAAGGGCAACGCCACCGCCGCGGTCAACCCTTACCCGCCGACGCTGCTGGGTTACAACCACGACCTGAAGAACCCGACCCGCGACCTCGACAAGGCGCGCCAGTTGCTCAAGGAAGCCGGCGTGCCGGAAGGCACCGTGTTTACCCTGTTCACCCGCAACGGCGGCGGTCCGACCAACCCCAACCCGATGCTCGGCGCGCAAATGATGCAGGCCGACCTGGCGAAAGTCGGGATCAAGGTCGATATCCGCGTGATGGAATGGGGCGAAATGCTCAAACGCGCGAAAAAACGGCGAGCACGACATGGTTTCCGCCGGATGGGCGGGCGATAACGGCGACCCGGATAATTTCCTGACGCCTATGCTCAGTTGCGAAGCCGCCAAGAACGGCGAAAACTACGCGCGCTGGTGCAACGAGAAATTCCAGGCGCTGCTCGACCAGGCACGCGCCACAGTGAACCCCGAGGAGCGCGCGAGGCTCTATGAGCAGGCCCAGGTGATTTTCAACCAGGACCAGCCATGGATCAGCATGGCCCACACCCGCATGTTCACGGCAATGCGCAAGAACGTAGAGGGTTATGTGATTAGCCCGCTCACCACTAACAACTTCGCCACCACCCAGGTGAAGTAGATAAGAAAACGCCCGGCAACCTCCACCAAAGGATTGCCGGGCACGCCTAACCGGCTGATGAGGTACACCTGAAGATGTTTAGTTTTATTGCCCGCCGACTGGGATTACTGATTCCCACGTTCTTCGGCATCACCTTGCTGACCTTCGCGTTGATTCGCATGATCCCCGGCGACCCCGTGGAAGTGATGATGGGCGAACGTCGGGTCGATCCCGAAATGCATGCTCAGGCAATGGAACGCCTTGGCCTGAACAAACCGCTGTATGCCCAGTACTTGGACTACATCGGTAAACTGGCCCAGGGCGATCTTGGCGAATCGCTGCGTACCCGTGAAAGCGTATGGAGCGAGTTCTGCACCCTGTTTCCAGCGACGTTCGAGCTGTCCATGGCCGCGCTGCTGTTCGCCGGTATCCTCGGCCTGCTGGCCGGGGTGATCGCGGCACTCAAGCGAGGATCCCTGTTCGACCATGGGGTGATGGGCATCTCCCTGGCGGGGTATTCGATGCCGATCTTCTGGTGGGGGCTGATTCTGATCATGTTCTTCTCGGTCAGCTTGGGCTGGACGCCGGTATCCGGTCAAAACGACCTGCTCATCGATGTCGCACGCCCGACAAAGTTCATGCTGATCGACACTATCCTCAGCGATGAGCCCGGTGCGGTACTCGACTACCTGCATCACCTGATCCTGCCTGCAATCGTTTTGGGCACTATTCCACTGGCAGTCATCGCGCGGATGACCCGCTCATCGATGCTCGAAGTACTGCGTGAGGACTACATCCGCACAGCCAAGGCCAAAGGCCTGTCGCCGTCGCGCGTAGTGTTCGTGCACGGCCTGCGCAACGCGCTGATCCCGGTACTGACCGTGATCGGCTTGCAAGTCGGCACACTGCTGGCCGGCGCGGTCCTGACCGAAACGATCTTCTCCTGGCCGGGCATCGGCAAGTGGCTGATCGAAGCCATTGCCGCGCGGGATTATCCTGTGGTGCAAAACGGCATTCTGCTGATCGCCTGCATCGTGATTCTGGTCAACTTCGTCGTGGACATCCTCTACGGCTTTGCCAACCCACGTATCCGTCACCAGCGCTGAGATCAAAACCATGAGTACTCCAACTACCTCGGTAGCAGTCGATCAAAGCCTGCTGTACCCGTCCCCGTACAAAGAATTCTGGCAAGCGTTTTCCCGCAACAAGGGCGCCGTCGCCGGGCTGATGTTCATGATCCTGATCGTGTTCTGCGCACTCTTCGCCCCATGGGTCGCGCCGCATGACCCGAGCGAGCAATACCGTGACTTCCTGCTAACGCCGCCGGCGTGGCTCGAAGGCGGGCAGATGCAGTTCCTGCTGGGCACCGACGAACTGGGCCGCGATTTGCTCTCGCGCCTGATCGAGGGCTCGCGGCTGTCGATGCTGATCGGCCTGTCGTCGGTGGTGATGTCGCTGATCCCAGGCATCCTGCTGGGGCTGTTCGCCGGGTTCTTCCCACGTATCCTCGGCCCGACCATCATGCGCCTGATGGACATCATGCTCGCCCTGCCCTCGCTGCTGCTGGCCGTGGCGATCGTCGCCATCCTCGGCCCAGGCCTGATCAACACCGTGATCGCCATCGCCATCGTCTCGTTGCCGTCCTACGTGCGCCTGACCCGCGCCGCCGTGATGGGCGAGCTGAACCGCGACTACGTGACCGCCGCCCGCCTGGCCGGTGCCGGCCTGCCGCGCCTGATGTTCATCACCGTGCTGCCCAACTGCATGGCACCGCTGATCGTCCAGGCGACCCTGAGCTTTTCCTCGGCGATCCTCGACGCCGCCGCCCTGGGCTTCCTCGGCCTTGGCGTGCAGCCACCAACCCCTGAGTGGGGCACGATGCTGGCCTCGGCCCGCGACTACATCGAACGCGCCTGGTGGGTCGTGAGCCTGCCCGGCCTGACCATTTTGCTCAGCGTGCTGGCAATCAACCTGATGGGCGACGGTCTGCGCGATGCGCTGGACCCGAAACTCAAGAATGCCGCCTGAGGAGATTCCCATGTCATTGCTAGAAATCAAGAATCTCAACGTCCGCTTCGGCGACGCCACCGCCGTGCCGGTGGTCGACGGCCTGGACCTGAGCGTGGATAAAGGCGAGGTGCTGGCGATCGTCGGCGAATCGGGCTCGGGTAAATCCGTGACCATGATGGCGCTGATGGGCCTGATCGAGCACCCCGGCATCGTCACCGCCGACGCGCTTAACTTCGACGGCAAGAACATGCTCAAGCTGAGCAACCGCCAGCGCCGGCAGATCGTCGGCAAGGACCTGGCGATGGTTTTCCAGGACCCGATGACCGCGCTCAACCCCAGCTACACCGTGGGTTTCCAGATCGAAGAAGTGCTGCGCCTGCACCTGAAGATGTCCGGCAAGGCCGCGCGCAAACGCGCCATCGAACTGCTGGAAAAAGTCGAGATCCCTGGCGCCGCCAGCCGCATGGACGCCTACCCGCATCAACTGTCCGGCGGCATGAGCCAGCGCGTGGCGATTGCCATGGCGATTGCCGGCGAGCCGAAACTGCTGATCGCCGACGAACCGACCACCGCTCTGGACGTGACCATCCAGGCGCAAATCATGGATCTGCTGCTGGCCCTGCAGAAAGAGCAGGACATGGGCCTGGTGCTGATCACCCATGACCTCGCCGTCGTGGCTGAAACTGCCCAGCGCGTGTGCGTGATGTACGCCGGCCAGGCCGTGGAAGTGGGCAAGGTGCCGCAGCTGTTCGACATCCCGGCCCACCCGTACAGCGAAGCACTGCTGGCGGCGATTCCGGAGCACAGCATGGGCGCCGAGCGCCTGGCGACGTTGCCGGGCATCGTGCCCGGTCGCTACGACCGCCCGCAAGGCTGCCTGCTGTCGCCGCGCTGCCCGTACGTGCGCGACAACTGCCGCCAGGAGCGCCCTGCGCTCGATCCGAAATCCAACAGCCTCGCCCGCTGCTTCTACCCGTTGAACCAGGAGGTGGCGTGATGGCCGTCGTACTTACCGCCCGTGACCTGACCCGTCATTACGAAGTGTCCCGTGGCATGTTCAAGGGCCATGCGACCGTGCGCGCCCTCAACGGTGTGTCGTTCGAACTGGAAGCCGGCAAGACCCTGGCCGTGGTCGGTGAATCCGGATGCGGCAAATCCACCCTCGCCCGAGCCCTGACGCTGATCGAAGAGCCTTCCGCCGGTTCCTTGAAAATCGCCGGGCAGGAAGTGGCCGGCGCCAACAAGGCCGAGCGCAAGCAACTGCGCAAAGACGTGCAGATGGTCTTCCAGAGTCCTTATGCGTCCCTCAACCCGCGGCAGAAAATCGGTGATCAACTGGCCGAGCCGTTGCTCATCAACACCAACCTCTCGGCCACCGAGCGTCGCGACAAAGTCCAGGCGATGATGAAGCAGGTGGGCCTGCGCCCCGAGCATTACCAGCGCTACCCGCATATGTTCTCCGGCGGCCAGCGCCAGCGCATCGCCCTAGCCCGCGCCATGATGCTGCAACCCAAGGTGCTGGTGGCGGACGAACCGACGTCGGCGCTGGACGTGTCGATCCAGGCGCAGGTGCTGAACCTGTTCATGGACCTGCAGCAGGAATTCAACACCGCCTATGTGTTCATTTCCCACAACCTGGCGGTGGTGCAGCACGTCGCTGACGACGTGATGGTGATGTACCTCGGCCGCCCGGTGGAAATGGGCCCCAACGAGTCCATCTACAGCCGCCCACTGCACCCCTACACCCAGGCGCTGCTGTCGGCCACCCCGACCATCCACCCGGACCCGAACAAGCCGAAGATCAAGATCGTCGGCGAACTGCCCAACCCGCTTAACCCACCGTCCGGCTGCGCCTTCCACAAGCGCTGCCCGTACGCGACCGAGCGTTGCAAGACCGAAGAGCCGGCCCTTCGCCCGTTGGATAACCGATTGGTGGCGTGTCACTACGCCGAGCGGTTCCTTGACGGCGCGGCGTAAGGCTAAAAAGCAGCAAAGCACGTAAGGCAGAAAAGCACTTGTGGCGAGGGAGCTTGCTCCCGCTGGGCCGCGAAGCGGACCCTCTTTTTTGGGCCTGCTGCGCCCGAAGCGTCGGACCGGGCCAGCGGGAGCAAGCTCCCTCGCCACGGGACCATCCTTTGCCTTGGGTCATGCACCCGACATAAAAAACCCCTCCAGCCCCGACTGAGTATCAGTTGGGGCTGGAGGGGGTTTCTGTAGGCCACAAACCTACGTCTGGCTATCGCCCTCTTCATCCTCATCGCCATCCGGCGTGTCGATTGGCGAACCATCATCATCCTCGCCATCGTCCGGATCGCCTGCGTCCGCATCGGTCGCGGCAAGCATCAACTCGCCTTGAACCACCGAGCCACTCGACGCGTGCTTCTCGTGCTCATCGCATTCGGCCCACGCTGCGGTGGAACCGAGGGACAGCATCACCAACACCTTTAGAAAAAACATCATGCGCAGCAGCTTATTCATAGCCAATTCCTTCTTTACCGGATAAAGCCGGGGCCGACGGTGCTCAGGAAATATTGTTCCGAACAGACCGGTTCATCAGATAGGACGCCACGGAACAGCCAGAAATGCCGCTCGACTAAAGATCGGTTTCGAATAAGGTTTATTCCCAAACCCACTAACACCACAGCATCCATGCAAGCTGACCCACCGCCTTCGCGAGCAGGCTCGCTCCCACAGGGATTATGGGTGGCCGGGAGATTGAAGACTGTCGCAGGACTAATGTGGGAGCGAGCCTGCTCGCGAAGATGCCCGCACATCCGGCATCCAGGCAGGCTGACCCACCGCTTTCGCGAGCAGGCTCGCTCCCACAGGGACTAGGGGTGGCCGGGAGATTGAAGACTGCCACAGAACAATGTGGGAGCGAGCTTGCTCGCGATGACGGCGGCACATCCAAAATGGATATGGCTGACACTCCGCTTTCGCCAGCAGGCTCGCTCCCACAGGTTTTCGGTTTAGACGCCTGGGGCTTAGTGATGCTCACGCGTCGCGCGGAATTTCACATCTGGCCAGCGCTCTTCCATCAGCGCGAGGTTGACCCGTGTTGGCGCCAGGTAGGTCAGGTGGCCGCCGCCGTCCAGCGCGAGGTTTTCCACGGCCTTGTTGGAAAATTCCTCGAGTTTTTTCTTGTCTTCGCATTCAATCCAGCGGGCGGAATACACGGTGATCGGCTCGTAGGAGCATTCAACCTTGTATTCCTCTTTCAGGCGGCTGGCGACGACGTCGAACTGCAGCACACCGACGGCGCCGAGGATGATGTCGTTGCTGCGCTCCGGGAAGAACACCTGGGTGGCACCCTCTTCGGCCAACTGCTGGAGGCCCTGGCGCAGTTGCTTGGACTTGAGCGGATCCTTCAGGCGTACGCGGCGGAACAGTTCCGGGGCGAAATGCGGGATGCCGGTAAAACCCAGGGCTTCGCCTTCGGTGAAGGTGTCGCCGATCTGGATGGTGCCGTGGTTGTGCAGGCCGATGATGTCGCCGGCGAAGGCCTCTTCCAGTTGCTCGCGTTCCGAGGAGAAGAAGGTCAAGGCGTCGCCGATGCGCACGTCCTTGCCGGTGCGCACGTGGCGCATCTTCATGCCCTTCTCGTACTTGCCGGAGCAAATGCGCATGAAGGCGATGCGGTCGCGATGCTTGGGGTCCATGTTCGCCTGGATCTTGAACACGAAGCCTGCGAATTTCTCTTCCACCGGCTCCACGGTGCGCTCGTTGGCAACGCGCGGCAGCGGGCGCGGAGCCCAGTCGACAACGGCGTCGAGCACATGGTCGACGCCGAAGTTGCCCAGGGCGGTACCGAAGAACACCGGAGTCAGCTGGCCGTCGAGAAATTCCTGCTGGTTGAATTCATGGCAGGCGCCCTGCACCAGCTCTAGCTGCTCGACAAAGCGTTCGTATTCGTCGCCCAGGTGCGCGCGGGCCTCGTCGGAGTCGAGCTTCTCGATGATCTTGGTTTCGGTGCGCTCATGACCGTGGCCGGCGGTGTAGACGATGATGTAGTCGTCGGCCAGGTGGTAAACGCCCTTGAAGTCGCGGTAGCAACCGATCGGCCAGGTGATCGGCGCGGCCTTGATCTTCAGGACCGCTTCGATTTCGTCGAGCAGTTCGATCGGGTCGCGAATGTCGCGGTCGAGCTTGTTGATGAAGCTGACAATCGGCGTGTCCCGCAGACGGCAGACGTCCATCAGCGCGATGGTCCGAGGCTCGACGCCCTTACCGCCGTCGAGGACCATCAAGGCCGAGTCCACCGCGGTCAGGGTACGGTAGGTGTCTTCGGAGAAGTCTTCGTGGCCCGGGGTATCGAGCAGGTTGATCATGTGATCGCGATACGGGAATTGCATGACCGACGTGGTAATGGAGATACCCCGCTGCTTTTCCATCTCCATCCAGTCGGAGGTGGCATGGCGGTCGGACTTGCGGGATTTCACCGTGCCTGCCACCGCAATCGCCTTGCCCATCAGCAAGAGCTTTTCGGTGATGGTGGTCTTACCGGCATCGGGGTGGGAAATAATGGCGAAAGTGCGGCGTTTCGCGACTTCGGCGGCCTGTTTGGTCATGGGAAATCGCCTGGCAGGTGATTCAAAAAAGGGCGGCGATTATAGCTCAACTTGTGCCAGGAACCGAACCGTTGAGCACATCAAGGGTGGCCAGATGCTGCCGCACATGGGAACCTTTTGCCGCGTGGAGGCGTCCACCACCCTGATACGAGCAACCGTCAGGGTCTGAAAAATCAGCAAGTTAGCCTGACGAGGCTGCGCTCATGGCTCGCTTCGACAGCCGTTTTGACGGCATCGAAAAGAGCTGCTTCTCGCGAACGTTTTCCCGGCAACCAATGAAGGTCCGCCGCCCGGGAAAGCGTGCGCCGACAAAAAAAGACAAAGGAGTCCGCCTGTGGCTATCCGCTATGGCAAAGGGCTTATCGGGGGGGCGGTCGTCGTCGCCCTCCTGGCCCTGTTGGTCCACTGGATCGGCATCGATACGATCCACCGTTACCGCGACGACCTGCTGTTCTACCTGCAAGCGCACCTGATGCTTGTACTGGCTTCCATGTTGGCGGCCCTGATCGTCGGCATTCCCGCCGGCATCGCCCTCAGCCGCCCCGGCATGGTCGGGCGCGCCGAACGCTTCATGCAAGTGTTCAACATCGGCAATACCGTGCCGCCCCTGGCCGTGCTGGCCATTGCCCTGGGTATCCTGGGCATCGGCAGCGGGCCGGCGATCTTCGCCCTGTTCCTCGCCTCGCTGTTGCCCATCGTGCGCAACACCTATGAAGGCCTGAAAAATGTCCAGGGCTCGCTCAAGGAAGCTGCCGTCGGCATCGGCATGACCCCGCGCCAGGTGTTGTGGAAAGTCGAACTGCCCAACGCCGTGCCGATCATCGTCGGTGGCGTGCGCGTAGCCCTGGCGATCAACGTCGGCACCGCACCGCTGGCGTTCCTGATCGGCGCCAACAGCCTTGGCAGCCTGATCTTCCCGGGCATTGCCTTGAACAATCAGCCGCAATTGCTGCTCGGCGCGGCCTGCACCGCCTTGCTGGCATTGCTGCTCGACGGCCTGGTAACCCTGGCCAGCCGCCTCTGGCTGGAACGCGGTCTGCGACCGTCCTGAGCCTGGCTGGATAAAGGAATCGTTATGAAGAAGTTGAGCTTGATCCTGGGCTGCCTGCTGCTGTTCGCGGGATTCGCCCAAGCCGCTGAAAAACCGCTGATCCGCCTCGGTGCCCGGGTGTTCACCGAGCAGACCCTGCTGGCCGAGATCACCGCGCAATACCTGCGCGACAAGGGCTACGACGCTCAGGTCACTGGCGGGCTGGGCAGCAACCTGGCCCGCAGCGCCCATGAAACCGGGCAGTTGGATTTGCTCTGGGAATACACCGGCGTGTCGCTGGTTTCCTACAACCATGTCACGGAAAAACTCGACAGCGCTCAGTCCTACGCCCGGGTGAAAGAACTCGACGCGAAAAAAGGCCTGGTCTGGCTCGCGCCGTCGAAATTCAGCAACACCTACGCCTTGGCCCTGCCGGACAAAGTCGCGAAGAAGTACCCGCAGATCAATTCCATCAGCCAATTGAATACGGTGCTGCAGGCCGAGGCCGAGGAAAATCACCTGGTCGCGCTGGACACCGAGTTCGCCAACCGTTCCGACGGCCTGGCCGGCATGGTCGAGCGCTACGGCATGAACCTGACCCGCAAGAATATCCGGCAGATGGACGCCGGCCTGGTCTACACCGCCCTGCGCAACAGCCAGGTGTTCGCCGGACTGGTGTACACCACCGACGGCCGACTGAACGCGTTCAAGCTGAAGCTGCTGGAAGACGACAAGCACTATTTCCCCGACTACACCGCCGCGCCAGTGGTGCGCCAGGCCTTCCTCGACGCCCATCCGCAACTGGCCGCGCAGCTCAAGCCACTGGCCGAATTGTTCGACGACGAAACCATGCGCCAGCTCAACGCCCGTGTGGATGTCGATCATGAAAGCCCTTCCGCCGTTGCCGCCGATTTCCTGCGCCAGCATTCCCTGCTCTCAACCCAATGACCTGGAGGAAAAGCCATGGATTTTCTTGACGCCTTTTCCCATCTGGACTGGCCGCTGGTGCTGCACCTGACCTGGCAGCACATCACCCTGGTGGGCATCGCCGTGACCCTGGCGATAATCGTCGGCGTGCCGCTGGGCATTTTCATGACCCGCTTCCCGGCGCTCGCCGGCCCGTTGCAAGCCAGCGCCACGGTACTGTTGACCATTCCGTCGATTGCCCTGTTCGGCCTGCTGCTGCCGTTCTATTCCAAGTTCGGCCAGGGCCTGGGTCCGATGCCGGCGATCACCGCGGTGTTCCTTTATTCGCTGCTGCCGATCATGCGCAACACGTACCTGGCCTTGACCGGCGTCGAACCGGGCATTCGTGAAGCCGCCCGCGGCATCGGCATGACCTTCGGCCAGCGCCTGCGCATGGTCGAATTGCCGATTGCCGTGCCGGTGATCCTCGCCGGCGTACGCACCGCCGTGGTCATGAACATCGGCGTCATGACCATCGCCGCCACCATCGGCGCCGGTGGCCTGGGCGTGCTCATCCTCGCTTCCATCAGCCGCAGCGACATGTCGATGCTGATCGTCGGCGCCGTGCTGGTCAGCCTCCTGGCCATCTTCGCTGACCTGCTTCTGCAATGGCTGCAACGCTCGCTGACCCCGAAAGGACTATTAAAATGATCGAACTTCAAAACCTCAGCAAAACCTTCAAGAGCAACGGCAAGGATGTCAAAGCCGTGGACTCGGTGAACCTGACCGTCAACGAAGGCGAGATCTGCGTGTTCCTCGGGCCGTCGGGCTGTGGCAAAAGCACCACGCTGAAGATGATCAACCGCCTGATACCGCCGACCTCGGGCAAGGTATTGATCAACGGAGAAGACACCACCGGCCTCGACGAGGTGACCCTGCGCCGCAACATCGGCTACGTGATCCAGCAGATCGGCCTGTTCCCGAACATGACCATCGAGGAGAACATCACCGTGGTGCCGCGCCTGCTCGGCTGGGACAAGCAGAAATGCCACGACCGCGCCCGCGAGTTGATGAGCATGATCAAGCTCGAACCCAAGCAGTACCTGCATCGCTACCCCCGTGAACTGTCGGGCGGCCAGCAGCAGCGGATCGGCGTGATCCGCGCCCTGGCCGCCGATGCGCCGTTGCTGCTGATGGACGAACCTTTCGGCGCGGTCGATCCGATCAACCGCGAGATGATCCAGAACGAGTTCTTCGAGATGCAACGGGCGCTGAACAAGACCGTGATCATGGTCAGCCACGACATCGACGAAGCCATCAAGCTGGGCGACAAGATCGCGATCTTCCGCGCCGGCAAACTGGTCCAGTGCGATCACCCGGACACGCTCCTCGCCCACCCGGCCGATGAATTCGTCAGCAACTTTGTCGGCCAGGACAGCACCCTCAAGCGCCTGTTGCTGGTCAAGGCCGAAGACGCGGCGGACAACGCCCCGTCGGTCAGCCCCGAAACACCGGTGGCCGAGGCGCTGGAGTTGATGGACGAACACGACCGGCGCTACGTGGTGGTTACCTGCGCCGAGAACAAGGCGCTGGGGTATGTGCGCCGTCGCGACCTGTACCGCCAGACCGGCACTTGCGGGCAGTTCCTGCGGGAATTCAACGCCACCGCGGCCTACGACGAACACCTGCGGATCCTGTTGTCGCGTATGTATGAGTTCAACCGTTCGTGGCTGCCGGTGATGGATGCCGAGCGGGTCTTCCTTGGGGAAGTGACCCAGGAATCGATTGCCGAATACCTGAGCTCCGGCAAGTCCCGTGGCGGCAAGACCAGCATCGTCTCGCCGGCTGAGACCGCGTCCATCTAGGCGGGGAAAGAGTGCCTTTGTAGCTGGCTTTTGTGGCGAGGGAGCTTGCTCCCGCTGGGTCGCGAAGCGGCCCCAAAAAAAGCGATGGGCGCTTCGCACCCAAGCGGGAGCAAGCTCCCTCGCCACAAGTGCAAACGTGACATCCAACAGGCTCGAATACCGATCCGAGGGAACATCAACCTGTCACACCGGTCGGTTACATCATGAGCTGTCGCGCGCCGCACGACGGAGACGTGCAAAAACGCGACATTTTTAGTTGATCTCAGGCCCCTCACGCCCTAAAGTTCGCGCCGAACGTCCATGCTGGAAACGATCCATCCGGCTCAAGTACTGACGACGAGACAGCAAGGCCAAGGGAATCATGTTCCAAGTCGTTTGAGAGCGTAGCGAGCGCAGGCAAGACAAGGCGGGAAGAGGCGAGGAAGCGGAGTTTACTGATTGTAAATGAGCATTCCGAGCCTCTTCCCAACGCAGTATTGCCAAGCGCAGTAGCTCTCAAACGACTTGGATGGCCTTTTTGCTTTCGGCGGCAATGCCTTGGGAAGTAGGCGAACCAAAGTGGGGATACGGAGGACGTTCGCGGGGGTTGCTGCCCTCAAACCCATTGATCCTGATGTTTGCCAGTAGGAGTCCCAAGTATGTCGATCCAGGTCGAAGATTATTTTGCGCGCGAAACCTTTCAGAAAATGAAGGCGTTCGCCGACAAGCAGGAAACCCCGTTCGTGGTGATCGACACCGCGATGATCTCGAAGGCCTATGACGACCTGCGCGCCGGTTTCGAATTCGCCAAGGTCTACTACGCCGTCAAGGCCAACCCGGCGGTGGAAATCATCGATCTGCTCAAGGATAAAGGCTCGAACTTCGACATCGCCTCGATCTATGAGCTGGACAAGGTGATGAGCCGTGGCGTCGGCCCGGACCAGATCAGCTACGGCAACACCATCAAGAAATCCAAGGACATCCGCTACTTCTACGAGAAGGGCGTGCGCCTCTACGCCACCGACTCCGAAGCCGACCTGCGCAACATCGCCAAGGCCGCGCCGGGTTCGAAAGTCTATGTGCGCATCCTCACCGAAGGTTCGACCACGGCTGACTGGCCACTGTCGCGCAAGTTCGGCTGCCAGACCGACATGGCCATGGACCTGCTGATCCTCGCCCGCGACCTGGGCCTGGTGCCGTACGGCATCTCGTTCCACGTCGGCTCGCAACAGCGCGACATCAGCGTCTGGGACGCGGCCATCGCCAAGGTCAAGGTGATTTTCGAGCGTTTGAAAGAAGAAGACGGCATCGTCTTGAAGCTGATCAACATGGGCGGTGGCTTCCCGGCCAACTACATCACCCGTACCAACAGCCTGGAAACCTACGCCGAGGAAATCATCCGCTTCCTCAAGGAAGACTTCGGCGACGAACTGCCGGAAATCATCCTCGAACCGGGCCGTTCGTTGATCGCCAACGCCGGCATCCTGGTCAGCGAAGTGGTGCTGGTGGCGCGCAAGTCGCGTACCGCCGTCGAGCGTTGGGTGTACACCGACGTGGGCAAATTCTCCGGCCTGATCGAAACCATGGACGAAGCCATCAAGTTCCCGATCTGGACCGAGAAGAAAGGCGAGATGGAAGAAGTGGTCATCGCCGGCCCGACCTGCGACAGCGCCGACATCATGTACGAGAACTACAAATACGGTTTGCCGCTGAACCTGGCGATTGGCGATCGTTTGTACTGGCTGTCGACCGGTGCCTACACCACCAGCTACAGCGCTGTGGAGTTCAATGGCTTTCCGCCGCTGAAGTCGTTCTACGTGTAAAAACGCGCTTGCCTGACCCAAAAGCCCGTGACTGGCTCACGGGCTTTTTTGCATCTGCTGGATTCGCGCCTGATAGGCCTCGATCAGTGGAGACAACGCAGTCAGCCGCGCCGTCTGCAAGGTTTGCACGGCGACACTAAGAAAATTCAGATTCCCTCCGGCCAACGCCCGGCGCAACCACACCAAGCCCTCTTCGATACGGGCATCGGCAATCAATACGCAGCCATGGCTGAACTGCCCCCGAAAATCCCCGCCTTCGGCCGAACGTCGATACCACTGGGCCGCCGCCACCGGGTCCGCCGGGCAGAAACGCCCCTCTTCCAGATACCGCCCCAACAGATTCATAGATTTGGCGTGCCCCAGCTCGGCCGCGCGCCAATAAAGGACCAATGCCTGCGGCTGATTCTCAGAAACGCCGCGCCCAGTCGCCAGCAGGTTGGCCAGGTTGTACATCGCCCAATCCAGTCCTGCCTCGGCTGCCTGGCGATAATGTCCGGCCGCGACCGAAGGATCGGCGACACAGCCCCAGCCATGCTCATGGCATCGCCCCAGCATGTTGCGCGCCATCAGGTGCCCGCGTTGGGCGGCGATTTCGAACCAGCGCCGGGCCAGGGTTTTGTCCTGTTCGATACCGCGCCCTTCGAGCAGGATCTGCCCCAGCAGCGCCTGGGCCTCAAGCAGCCCTTCGCCCGCTGCGATCAAAATCGCCTGGGCCGCCCGCGCCGGGCTGTCCTCGAGCATGGCCTTGAGGGCCTCGCCGTCGAGCACTTCCTCGCGGCGCAGACGAAAATCCGCCACCTACACCTCGACCCAGCGACGCAATAGGTTGTGGTAGGTGCCGGTCAGGCGAATCAACGACGGATGCTCGGGCACGTCCCGGGTCAGTTCCCGGATCGCACCGTCCATCTCGAACAGCAGCGCGCGCTGGCTGTCTTCGCGCACCAGGCTCTGGGTCCAGAAGAACGAGGCATAGCGTGCGCCACGGGTAACCGCGTTGACCTTGTGCAGGCTGGTGCCCGGATACAACACCATGTCCCCGGCCGGCAATTTGACCCGTTGGGTGCCGTAGGTGTCCTGTATTTCCAGCTCGCCGCCGTCGTAGTCCTCCGGGTCGCTGAAGAACAGCGTGGCCGACAGGTCGGTGCGCACCCGCTCGGCACTGCCCTTGGGCTGGCGTACGGCATTGTCGATATGGAAATCGAAACTGCCGCCAGCGGTGTAGCAATTCACCAGCGGCGGGAAGACTTTGTGTGGAAGCGCCGCCGACATGAACAAAGGGTTTTTCCACAACCGATCCAGCATGGCCGCGCCGATTTCCTTGGCCAGGGGATGCCCCTCGGGCAGTTGCAGGTTGTGCTTGGCCTTGGCCGATTGATAACCGGCCGTGACCTTGCCATCTGCCCATTCGGCCTGCTCCAGGGCCTCGCGTATACGCTGCACTTCTTCAGGAGAAAACACACCGGGAATGTGCAGCAACATGGCATTCGAGACCTGTGGATAACGCGGGGCGCCAATGTTAGTGATTCTTATTGACTGTGCACAACCCCCGCCAACGCACCACTGGGCAGAAACCGTAAAGGCAAAATGTAAAGAATGTAAATTCCTCACAAATAGCAATGTTTCGCAATTGATACATAAAACTGTTTACCCTATATTCCGCCGCCTCAACCTTGGGGAAGGCACTGTTCATGTCGCGTCAACAATCACAATTACCGGTTAATTCACCTCGTCTGCTGGCCTCCGCCATCGGCGTCGCCCTCGGTGCGACGTCAATCGCGCAGATGGCCCAAGCGGCGGAAAAGATCGACGAAAAAGCCCCGCGCAACGCCATCTCCCTGGACGCTACCAGCATTACGGGCGAGGCCCAGGACACGACGTCCTACCAGGTCGAAAAAGCCTCGTCCTCGAAATACACCGCGCCGCTGGTCGACACGCCGCGCTCGGTGACGGTCATTCCCCAGCAGGTGCTCAAGGACACCGGCGCCCTCAACATGCAGGACGCCCTGCGTACCGTGCCGGGCATCACTTTTGGCGCCGGCGAAGGCGGCAACCCCCAGGGCGACCGACCTTTCATCCGTGGCTTCGATGCCCAGGGCGACACTTATCTGGATAACGTGCGTGATACCGGTTCGCAAAGCCGGGAGATCTTTGCGGTGGAGTCCATCGAGGTCAGCAAGGGCCCGAACTCGGCCATCGGCGGCCGCGGCGCCGCCGGCGGCACCATCAACCTGGTGAGCAAGAAAGCCCACTTGGGCGACTCGTTCGACGGCGGCTTCACCTGGGGTTCGGACCAGACCCAGCGCTACACCCTCGACGGCAATTACCAGTTCAGCGACAGCGCCGCCGGCCGGCTCAACCTGATGAGCCACGAAAGCAACGTCGCCGGTCGTGACCAGGTCAACTACGATCGCTGGGGCGTCGCGCCGTCGCTGGCGTTCGGCCTGGGCACCGACACCCGGGTCAACCTCGACTACTATCACCTGGAAAGCAACGACCTGCCGGATTCGGGCATTCCCTACAGGGTTCCCGCCTCGGGCCGCACCGCCGACCGCACCAAAGCCAACCCGGACAAGCCCTATGCCGGCGGCGACAACAGCAACTTCTATGGCCTCACCGACCGCGACTTCCGCAAGACCCGCGTCGACACCGCGACCATCGCCATCGAGCATGACCTGAGCGATGCGCTGACCGTCAAGAACACCCTGCGCCACGGCTCCAGCATGCAGGACTACATCCTCACCCAACCCGACGACAGCAAGGGCAACGTCAACAACGGTACAGTCTGGCGCCGCGTCAACAGCCGCGTCAGCAACGTCGACACCACCACTAACCAGACTGATCTGTCCGGTGATTTTTATGTGGCCGGCTTCAAGAACAGTTTCTCCACCGGCATCGAGCTGAGCCGCGAGACCGGCGAGAAGACTTCGTACAACGTCAACACCGACACCGTACCGGGCACCACCGCCGCGAACACCAACTGCACGCCGGCCCTGGTCGGCGCGCCGAGCGGCTACAACTGCACGTCGCTGTCCAACCCGAACCCGAACGATCCCTGGAACGGCGCGATTTCGCGCAATTACGCCGGCACCGACACCACCAGCGTCACCCGCGCGCTCTACGTGTTCGACACGCTGGAACTGTCACCGCAGTGGCTGGTGAACATGGGTTTGCGCTACGACCACTTCGACACGAAATACAAGACTTACGACGCCGCCGGTACCACCACGTCCAAGGGTGACGACACCAGCGAATTCGTCACCGGCCAGTTCGGCCTGGTCTGGAAACCAGCCGACAACGGCAGCATCTATGCGTCCTACGCGACCTCGGCCACGCCGCCCGGCAGCATGGTTGGCGAAGGCATCGAGGGCAATCCGCTCGGTGGGACGCCAGACCGCAGTGGCAACCTGCTCGCCAGTGACATGGAGCCGGAAACCACCAAGAACTACGAGATCGGCACCAAGTGGGACTTGCTCGACAGCCGGCTTTCGCTGACCGCGGCGATTTTCCGCACCGAGAAGGAAAACGCCCGGGTGCAGGTCGACACCACGACCTATGAAAACGCCGGCAAGACTCGCGTCGACGGCCTGGAGCTGTCGGCCAGCGGCAAGCTCACCGAGAAATGGCAGGTGTTCGCCGGCTACAGTTACCTGGACAGTGAGCAGGTCGATGGCGGGCCGATGAGCACCAGCGATGGCAACGAGTTGCCGAACACGCCGAAAAACAGCGCCAGCGTCTGGACCACCTACGCGCTCACGCCAAAGCTGACCATCGGTGGCGGGGCCTTTTATGTGGATGATGTGTTCGGCAGCGTGGCGAACACCACCATGGTCGACTCTTATGTGCGTTATGACGCCATGGCCAGCTACAAGGTCAGCAAGCACCTGGACCTGCAACTCAACGTGCAGAACCTGACCGACGAGACTTACTACGACAAGGCATTCTCGACCCACTTCGCCAACCAGGCGGCCGGGCGCACGGCGTTGTTGAGTACCAATTTCCACTTCTGACCGGTTGAAAGAACCCGACGCCGATGGCGGGGAGTGAACCGGTGGGAGCGAGCCTGCTCGCGAAAGCGGAGTGTCAATTGGCATATGCCTGACTGACACGACGTCTTCGCGAGCAGGCTCGCTCCCACAGGATCCAGCCACCGCCCCATTACTGACCGGCACCGGGCAAAAGCCCCGTTCATGCAAATGAATGGGGCTTTTATGTGTGTTTATGAATGCTTCTCGATAACACACGGCATAATGCACGCCGTGACAAACAGTACTGAATGAACAAGGCGGGCGACGTGTTGAAGAAAACCCTGTTCCAGTTGCACTGGTTTTTCGGCATCAGTGCCGGGCTGGTCCTGGCGTTGATGGGCGTTACCGGTGCGGTGGTGTCTTTCCAGGACGAGATTCTGCGGGCATTGAACCCCGAGGTGCTGACGGTTGAAAAACAACCGGCCGGCGTCCTGCCGCCCGCCGAACTGGTGGAACAGATCGAAGCCGCCTCCGGCAAGACCGTCGCCATGCTCTGGGTCGAGACCGACAGCGGCAACGCCGCGCGGGCGATCTTCACCGCCCCGCCCGGAGAGAAACGCGGGCCGATGCGCTACTTCAACCCCTATAACGCGCAGTTCCTGGGTGACGTGGTGGGCCAGGATTTCTTCGGCCTGATGCTCAGGCTGCACCGCGTCCTGACCCTGGACGACGTAGGCCGGCAGATCACCGGCGCCTGCACGCTGATCCTGGTGTTCTTCTGCTTGTCCGGCCTCTACCTGCGCTGGCCACGCCAGTGGAAAAACTGGCGCGCCTGGCTGACCCTCGACTGGGCAAAAAAGGGCCGCAGCTTCAATTGGGACCTGCACTCCGTCGCGGGCACCTGGTGCTTGCTGTTCTATCTGTTGGCCGCCCTGACCGGGCTGACCTGGTCCTATGAGTGGTACAACAAAGGCCTGACCCGCCTGCTTTCCGATTCGCCCAAGGATGAGCGCGTGCGCACCCGTGGCCCGGCACCGAGCGGGCCGGCGCCGATCGCCGATTACCGGGCCATGTGGAGCAGCATATACAGCGCCGCCGGTCCTGGTCTGTCCGCCTACAACGTGCGCATGCCGCCGGTGGCCGGGCAACCGGCGACCGTGTTCTACCTGCTCAAGGACGCCCCCCATGACCGCGCCCTGAACCAACTGATGCTCGACCCGAGCACCGGCGTCATCAGCCGTCACAGCCGCTACACCGACAAGAGCCTCAAGGCGCAATTGCTCACCAGCATCTATGCCCTGCATGTCGGCAGTTACTTCGGCCTGGTCGGGCGGATCCTGGTGACCGCCGCCGCGTTGGCCATGCCGCTGTTTTTCATCACCGGCTGGCTGCTCTACCTGGACCGCCGACGCAAAAAACGTCAGGTCCGCCAGGCTCGCCAGGCGCTTGCAGGCAACCCTGGCGATGCCCCGGCGTGGCTGATCGGCTTTGCCAGCCAGAGCGGTTTTGCCGAGCAACTGGCCTGGCAGACCGCCGGCCAGCTCCAGGCCGCCGGGCTACCGGTGAAGGTCCAGCCGTTGGCCGGCGTCAGCGAAAAGGACTTGAACAGCGCCACCCGCGCCTTGTTTGTCGTCAGCACCTTTGGCGACGGTGAAGGACCGGACAGCGCTCGCGGTTTCGAGCGCAAGGTGCTCGGCCGGGCGATGAGCCTGGAAAGCCTGCAATACTCGGTCCTCGGCCTCGGTGACCGGCAATATGACAATTTCTGCGGTTTCGCCCGCCGTCTGCACAACTGGCTGGCGGAGCACGGCGGCAAGACGCTGTTCGCGCCGGTGGAAGTGGACAGCGGCGACCCGTACGCCTTGCGGCACTGGCAACAGCAACTGGCCGAGCTGACCGGCCAGCCTCCGGCGGATGCGTGGCAAGCGCCGAGCTTTGAACACTGGACCTTGAGCCAGCGCACGCTGCTCAACCCCGACAGCAGCGGTTCGGGCGTGTACCTGCTCGGCCTCGGCGCCCCCGGTCCGAGCAGTTGGCTGGCCGGTGACCTGGTGGAAATCCTGCCGCGCAATGACCCGTGGGCTATCGAACACTTCCTCGATGGCCTGGGTATCGCCGGTATCGCTCGGGTGCAGGTCGATGGTTTGCAGCAGACGCTCGAACAAGCCCTCGCCACGCGTCAGCTGCCGGAAAACCGCGCCCACCTGGTGGGTCTGCACGCCCAGGCGCTGGTGGAGGCGTTGGCACCGCTGGGGATGCGTGAATATTCCATCGCCTCGATCCCCGCCGACGGTGTACTGGAACTGATCGTACGCCAGGAACGTCACGCCGATGGCAGCCTGGGCATCGGTTCCGGCTGGCTGACCGAGCACGCGCCGCTGGGCAGTCCCATCAGCCTGCGGGTCCGTCGCAACAGCAGCTTCCATTTGCCGCCCCAGGGCGTGCCGATGATTCTGCTGGGCAACGGCACCGGCCTGGCCGGCTTGCGCAGTTTGCTCAAGGCCCGCGTTGCCCAGGGCATGCAGCGCAACTGGCTGCTGTTTGGCGAGCGCAACCGCGAGCATGATTTTCATTGCCGCGACGAACTGCAGGAATGGGTGACCTCCGGCGACCTGGAACGCCTGGACCTGGCGTTCTCCCGGGATCAAGAAAAGAAAATCTACGTCCAGGACCGCCTGCTGGAATCGGCCGCGTTGCTCAAGCAATGGCTGGCCGACGGCGCGGTGATCTATGTCTGCGGCAGCTTGCAGGGGATGGCGTCAGGCGTGGACCACGTGCTCAACCTGGTGCTGGGCCGCGAGGAAGTGGAAAAGCTGATCGAGCAGGGCCGGTATCGGCGGGATGTTTACTGACGAACGCTTATTTTGAATCCACCCTAAAACCCTGTGGGAGCGAGCTTGCTCGCGATAGCGGATTGTCAGTCAGCATTTTATTGACAGACATACCGCCATCGCGAGCAAGCTCGCTCCCACATTGGTTTTGTGGTGAGCTTTGGATTAAACCGGCTGCAACTTCTTCTCGAACACCGCCACGCCCTCAAGATCGCGCAACACCACGCTCATCTCCCCGCTCTGCCCGTCGATGTTCACCTCGCCAAAGAACTGATAACCGGCAAACGGCGAGGTGTTCTGCGCAGGGGGCGCTTTCTGGAATACCACTTCGGGACCGAAGGTCTTGTCCAGGGCATTGGGCCCGAAGCTGCCGGCGTTCAGCGGCCCGGCGACAAACTCCCAGAACGGTTCGAAGTCCTGGAACGCGGCCTGTTCAGGATGATAATGGTGGGCGGCGCAATAGTGCACATCGGCAGTCAGCCAGACGTAGTTGCGCACCTGATGCTTGCGCAGATAACCGAGCAGTTCGGCAATTTCCACTTCACGCCCCTGAGCCTCGCCCGGGTCACCGTTGGCGACCGCTTCCCAGCGCGGCACACCGGGGCTGACTTCGCCGTCGGGCACGCCGAGGCCAATGGGCATGTCGGCGGCAATGACCTTCCATTGCGCCCGGGATTGCTTCAGTTCGCGCTTGAGCCAGTTCAGTTGCTCACGCCCCAGGAACGGTTTCGCCGCGCCGAGGTTGGCGTCATTGGCTTCGCGGTAGCTGCGCATGTCCAGCACGAACACATCGAGCATCGGTCCGTAGCCGAGCTTGCGATAGATCCGTCCACCATGGTCGGCCTTCTGCAGGCGCATCGGCGCATATTCCAGCCAGGCCTGTCGCGCACGGCCTACCAGGCTGTGGATATCCTTGGTCTGGTAGCGCTCGTCCAGTTGCTTGCCCGGCGACCAGTTGTTGACCACCTCGTGGTCGTCCCATTGCCAGATCTGCGGCACCTCGGCATTGAAACGACGAACGTTTTCATCCATCAGGTTGTAGCGGTAGTTGCCGCGATATTCGTCCAGGGTCTCGGCAACCTTGCTCTTGGCTTCGGTGGTCAGGTTGCGCCAGATGCGGCCGCCCTCGGTGGTGACCTGCGCCGGCACCGGGCCGTCGGCGTAGATGGTGTCACCGCTGTGGATAAAAAAGTCCGGCAGGCGCAGGCGCATGGCTTCGTAGATGCGCATGCCGCCAATGTCCGGGTTGATGCCAAATCCCTGGCCGACGGTATCGCCGCTCCAGACAAACCGGATGTTGCGCTTGAACTGCGGCACGCTGCGCAAATGGCCGAGCCAGGGCTCGCTGGCGACACCGCTGCGGGCGTCTTCGAAATGCACGCGGTAGAAAATCGCCTGGTCGGGCGGCAGGCCGGTGAGTTCGACCCGGGCGGTGAAATCGCTGCGGCTGTCGGCCAGCGCCGAGACAAAGCGCCGAGGATTGGAAAACTGGCCGCGGGTGTCCCACTCCACTACCATCCGCGCCGGGCGGTCGCTGCGACTCCAGATCATCGCCCGGTCGCCCTGCAAGTCGCCCGACTGCACGCCTTCGGTCAGCACCGGCCGATCCTTGACCGAAGCAATCACCGCCGGCGCCAGCCCCGGCAGCAGCAAACCGGCACCAACGGCTTGCATTACACGGCGACGGCCCAGGTCGAATTCGCTCATGGTGTTCTCCCTTGAAATGGGAAAACTTAAGCATGTCTGTGTGAAGTGGGTGTGACAGGGACTCAGGACGCCCCAAGATCAACTGTGGGAGCGAGCTTGCTCGCGATGGCAGGGTGTCAGGCAACTAAAATGTCGACTGATACACCGCTATCGCGAGCAAGCTCGCTCCCACAGGAAACAACAGGGTTGGGTCAGGCCTTCGCCGGCTCCAGCGCCATCTCCACCGCCTCAGGCCGCTTGAGCAGCGCATAGGTCACCGCCGTCAGCAGGCTGCCCGCGACGATTGCCAGCAGGTACAGCAACGCATGATTGATGGCGTTGGGGATCAACAACACGAACAGGCCTCCGTGGGGAGCGGCGAGTTTGCAGCCGAAATACATCGACAGTGCGCCGGCAAGCGCTCCCCCGACGATACTCGAGGGAATTACTCGCAATGGGTCCTTGGCGGCGAACGGAATCGCACCTTCGGAGATGAAACACATGCCGAGGATCATGGCCGCTTTGCCCGCCTCTCGCTCGACCTGTGCAAATTTACTGCGAGCCAGGAAGGTCGCAATACCCAACCCAATCGGAGGCACCATCCCAGCGGCCATGGCCGCCGCAATCGGTGCGCCGCTCTGCGAGGCCAGGAGCCCGACCGAAAAGGAATAGGCCGCCTTGTTGATCGGCCCGCCCAGATCTACACACATCATCCCGCCGAGCAGAACCCCCAACATAACTGCATTGGCTGTGCCCATGTTGCTCAGGAAGTCGGTCAATCCATTGAGCAATTGAGCTACAGGCGGTCCTACCACATAGATCATCACCAGCCCCGTCACCAGGCTGGCCAACAAGGGAATGATCAGAATCGGCTTCAATGCTTCAAGGCTCTGGGGTAAACGTACAAGCCAACTGATCGCTTTTACGCAGTAGCCCGCCAGGAAACCCGCCACGATCCCACCGATGAAACCCGCTCCCAAAGAGCTCGCCAACAGGCCACCGATCATGCCGGGAGCCAGGCCTGGACGGTCGGAGATGGAGTAAGCGATGTATCCCGCGAGTAACGGCACCATCAATTGGAAAGCGTGGTCACCGACAGTTTTCAGCGCGGCAGCGAGTGAGCCTTGCACCTCGAATGCTTTGATCCCAAAGGCAAACGACAGGGCAATCAACAAACCACCCGCCACCACCATCGGCAGCATGAACGAAACACCGGTCAGCAAGTGTTTGTAGACGCCGCTTTTTTCCGCCTTCGCCGGACCGCCGGAAGCCTCGCTGGCGACGCTTTCCTGCCGACCTTCGGCCAAGGCCTTGTTCAGCGTGGCTTCGGCCTGCTTCAACGCGATGCCGGTGCCGCAGCGGTAGATTTTCTTGCCGGCGAAACGCTCGGTGGCGACTTCAATGTCGGTCGCCAGCAGCACCACGTCGGCCTCGGCAATCGCCTCGGGACTTAGCGGATTACGCGCGCCCACCGAGCCCTGGGTTTCGATCTGCAAGTCGTAGCCCAAGCGCGCCGCTGCCTGCTGCAAGGCTTCGGCGGCCATGAAGGTGTGGGCAACGCCGGTCGGGCACGCGGTGATGGCCACCAGGCGCGGGGCGCGTTCGGTGGAGGCCTGCGGTGCTTCGGCGAGCACGTCGGCCTCGGCCAGTACCGCGGCTTCCTCGGCGCCACGCCGCAGCACCGTATCAACGTCTTGCAGGGCCTGGGCCGGAGTGCTGCGAAATACCCGCTTGCCGACAAATCGCGACAGGTCCACCGGGCCGCTGGCAACCAGCAGCACCCACTCGGCCGCCTCAAGCGTGGCGGCCGACAACTGGCGCTCGGGGTGCGCCGGGTCATGCACTTCAACGCTGGTGCTCCAGCCCTGGCGCTGGGCCGCCGCGTCCAGCAGACGGGCGCACAACACACTGGTGACCATGCCGTTCGGGCAGGCCGTCACAATGGCTAATTTCATCTTGCGAACCCTCTTATTGTTCTGTCAGGGGGCGCACGCGCACGCCCTGTTCAAGCGACGCCAGCAACGCGGTGTCGTGGATGCCAAAACCGATCTGCGTGACCGCCATGGCGGCGATGGCCGTGGCGCTGCGCAGGGTCTGCTCCGGCGTGTACGCACCGAGCAAGCCGTGCAGCATGCCGGCCAGCAGCGAATCACCGGCGCCCACGGTACTGGCAACCGTCACCTTGGGCGGCGAAGCATGCAGCGCCGAACCGACGCTGAACCAGTTCACGCCGTCGGCGCCATGGGAAATCACCACGTGCTCGATACCCTCGGCATGCAGGCGCTGCGCCGCTTGCGCCTGGGCCAATTCGCTGACCACGGCGCAGCCCAGCGCATCGGCCAGCTCTTCGGTGTTCGGCTTGATCAGCCACGGCCCCGCCGCCAGGGCGACGCGCAAGGCTTCGCCGCTGGTATCGAGGGCCACGTTCAGGCCAAGTTGTTTCAGGCGCATGATCAGCGCCTGCAGCCATTGCGCACTGACGCCACGGGGCAAGCTGCCCGCCACGACCACTACATCATGGCCGGGGGCGATTTGCTCAAGGCGCGCCAGCAACGCCTGCTGCGCGGCTTCGTCGACCATTGGGCCCGGGCCGTTGAGATCGGTGATGCGGCCGTCCTGCTCGGCCAGCTTGATGTTGCTGCGGGTTTCGCCGGGCACGCGGATGAACGCGTCGACGAAGCCACGCTGAGCGAACAGCGTCTCGAACACCTGGGCGTTGTCCTCGCCCAGAAATCCACTGACCGTCAGCGTATGGCCGAGATCGGCCAACACCTGGGCGACGTTCACGCCTTTACCGGCGGCGTGGGCGTGCATGGCATCGCTGCGGTTGACCTGGCCCGGTTCCAGGCGCGCCAACTCCACCGTGAGGTCGAGCGCCGGGTTGAGGGTAAGGGTAAGAATCTTCGCCATTACAGCGCCTCCACTAATGCGCGCACGTCGTCGGCGCTGCCCACGGCCAAGGCCTCTTGGGCCAGGGTTTGTACTTGCGCCAGGCTCAATTCGCGAACCCGCGCCTTGACCTCGGCGATGCTGCGGGCCGAAACGCTCAATTCGTCGACACCCAGGCCCACCAGCACCGGCACCGCCAGCGGATCAGCCGCCAGCTCGCCGCACACGCCGACCCATTTGCCATGGGCATGGGCCGCGCGCACGGTGATGTCGATCAACTGCAATACCGCTGGATGCAGGCCATCGGCCTGGGCCGACAGAGTCGGGTGGCCCCGGTCGATCGCCAGGGTGTATTGGGTCAGGTCATTGGTGCCGACGCTGAAGAAGTCGACCTCCTTGGCGAGCACCGGCGCGAGCAACGCGGCGGACGGCACTTCGATCATGATTCCCAGTTGCAGGTCCGCCACCGGGATTTCCCGGCGCAGGCGCTCGGTCATGTCGCGGGCCTGGCGCCACTCGTCGACGCTGCCAACCATGGGGAACATGATCCGCAGCGGACGGTTGTCCGCCGAGCGCAACAAGGCGCGCAACTGCGCTTCCATCACCTGCGGACGCTGCAAGGTCAGGCGGATGCCGCGCACCCCGAGGAAGGGGTTTTCTTCCTTCGCGATCGGCCAGTACGGCAGCGGTTTGTCGCCGCCCACATCAAGGGTGCGCACCACCAGCGGCCGACCGGCTAGGCCATCGAGCACCTTGCGGTATTCGGCTTCCTGGGTCGCTTCGTCCGGGGCCTCGTTGTGAGCCATGAAAATCAATTCGGTGCGCAGCAGGCCGATGCCCTCCGCGCCCTGCTCCACCGCGCTGGTGACGCCGGCGCTTTCGCCGATGTTGGCGAACACTTCCACGGCGTGACCGTCGCGGGTCAGCGCCGGTTGGTGACGCTGCTCGGCGGCGGCCTTGAGGCGCTGCTCGCGGGTGTCGCGCTCTTCGGCGGCGCGTTGCAATGTGGCAGCGTCCGGGTCGACATGCAGCCGACCGCGCTGGCCGTCCAGCAGCAAGGAGGTGCCCGGCGCCAGCAGCAACACCGCTGCCCCGGCACCGACCAGGGCGGGAATGCCCAGGGCACGGGCAACAATCGCGCTGTGGGCGGTGGCGCCGCCCCGGGCGGTCAGGATCCCCGCCACCCGAGCTGGATCCAGGCGGGCCACGTCGGAGGGGCCGACTTCGTCCATCACCAGGATGTACGGTTGATCCGGCTCAGCCGGCGTTTCCACGCCACACAGTTGCGCCAGCACCCGCCGGCCGACGTCCCGCAAGTCGGCGGCACGTTCGGCAAGCAAGGCATCCTGCAGGGCTTCCTGTTCTTTCGCGGCGGCTTCGATCACGCCCATCCACGCCGCTTGCGCGCTCTCGCCCAGCTTCAAGCGGGTGTCGACCTCGTCGGTCAGCTCCGGGTCGTCGAGCATTTCCTGATGAGTGATGAAAATTTCGCGGATGGCCTTGGCCTTCGCGCGCTCGATCAAGCCTTCGATGTCGCGGCGCACCTGGCTCAACGCCTTTTGCAGGCGCTCGCGCTCGATGGCCGGTGACTCGCCGCGCAACGGATAGTCGATGTCTTGCAGCACTTGAACATGCGCCGGGCCGATGGCGATGCCCGGTGCGGCGGCGACCGCCTGGAGCAGGCTGCCGGATTCGGGCGCCAGCATCACGCTGGCGACTTCGGCGATGGTGGTTTCCCGTGGCGCGCTCGGTGGCGGCAGCGGTTCGACCTCTTCGCCGAGCCCCTCTTCGACGGCGGCCAGCAAGGCCGGCAGCGCATCGGCGGCAATGCTCGGCTCGGCGATGAACTCCAGGACCTGGCCGCGACGGGCACCCAGGCTCAACAGTTTGCTCAGGCTCTTGGCCGACACGGCGCTGTCCTGGCCGTCGACGATGCGCACGCGGATCTCGCCTTCGAAGTTTTTCGCCAATTGCGCGAGGATTTTCGCCGGACGCGCATGCAGGCCGTGGGCATTGGCCAGGCCGATGCGGGCGCTGGGCCAGTCGGCGGGCAGCTCGCCGCCCAGCACTTCGAGGACCTTGCGACTGCTGGTGGCGCGGCCCAGTTCGTGGCCGCGACCTTCGATCAGCAGCGCGCAGAGTCTTTCCAGCAAGGCCTGATGGGCCTCGCCGAGGCTCGCCAGGCAGAACAGTCCGCTCAGGGGCTGGCCGAGGTAGCGGATGGGTTTGTCCGGCGTGACGAAAGCCAGGCCAGGGCGCTTGACGGTCTGTTCACTGTGCAGCCACCACAGGCCGTCGCCCAACGGCAGCGCCTCGACCTGCTGCAACACACCGGCGAAGCCGTTGCTCACGCAGTCGGCCTGGCGCAACAGACGAGCGCCGCGCCACACCAGTTCTTCGAAATCGTCGGCCGACACGCCGAGGCCAATCATCTGCGCATCCAGCGCCAGTTCCTGCGGCGCGCCTTGCAGCAGTTTCAACAGCGCCTCGGCAGACCCGGCGCGGCGCAGGGCCTGACCCAGGTCCGTCTCGCCGAGGGCGCGGGTCAGCAGTTGCAACAGGCGCAGGTGCTCGTCGGATTTGGCCGCGATGCCAATCGCCAGGTAAACGATCTGGCCATCGCCCCAATCCACGCCGTCCGGGAATTGCAGCAAGCGCACGCCGGTGGCATACACCAGGTCGCGGGTCTGCGGGGTACCGTGGGGAATGGCAATACCTTGGCCAAGAAAGGTCGAGCCCTGGGCCTCGCGGGCTTGTAAACCGGCGAGGTAACCTTCGGCGACCAGGCCATCGGCCACCAGTTTGTCGGCGAGCAATTGCAGCGCGGCGTCTTTATCCACAGCCACCTGGGCCATGGATATCTGCTCTAGAGTGAGCTCGAGCATGCTTTCTCCTTTTTGGCGTCCGGTGGGCGCCAGGTATTGTTTTGAATGAATCAGCTTAGCGTGTGGGACAGCTTCCGGCGGTATCGCGGCAGTGCGGCCAGAAAATCCCGAGAGCCTGAAAATACGCTTGCTGAAACGTTTAATCTAGAAAGATTGGCACGTTACTCGATAATCTCTCATCCTTGAAGTGCAACTTGTCGAAAGCGCCTCGGGGGTGACCATCGTGCCGAATCGGGTAGGATGGACCTTCAATGTCGCGGCACACTCGAAAAAACAAGGAAAACCGGGTTGAAACTCAGTGATATCGCCCAGCTTGCCGGTGTGTCCGTCACCACCGCCAGCTACGTCATCAACGGCAAGGCCGAACAGCAACGCATCAGCAACGCGACCGTCGAACGGGTGCGGGCGGTGGTCGAAGAACATGGCTTCACGCCTAACCCCCAGGCCGCCGGGCTGCGCAGCCGGCATACGCGGACGTTGGGTTTCATCCTGCCGGACCTGGAAAACCCCAGCTATGCCCGTATTGCCAAACTCCTGGAGCAAGGCGCCCGCGCCCGGGGCTATCAACTGTTGATAGCCAGTTCCGACGACGCGCCTGACAGCGAGCGCCAATTGCTGCAACTGTTCCGCGCCCGGCGCTGCGATGCGCTGATCGTCGCCAGTTGCCTGCCGGCCGAGGACGACAGTTACCGTCAGCTCCAGGCCAAGGGTATCCCGATCATCGCCATCGACCGGGTGATGGAACCGGCACACTTCTGCTCGGTGATCAGCGATGACCGCCAGGCCAGCCTGCAACTGACCCGCAGCCTGCTGGACACCCACCCGCGGCAGATCGCACTGATCAGTGCCCGTCCCGAACTGAGCATCAGCCAGGAGCGGGCCGCGGGGTTCCGCGAGGCGCTGGCCGGGTTCGACGGCCAGGTGTTGATCGAACACGGCGAGTCGTTCAGCCGTGAATGCGGTCGCCAACTGATGGACGAGATGCTCGCGCGCCTGGGGCATTTGCCCGATGCGCTGATCACCACGTCCTATGTACTGCTGCAAGGCGTGTTCGACGCCCTGCATGATTTTCCGCTCAAGTCGCGGCCGCTGCGCCTGGGCACGTTTGGTGACACGCAACTGCTGGATTTCCTGCCGCTGCCGGTCAATGCCATGTCCCAACAGCATCAACTGATCGCCGCCAAGGCGCTGGAACTGGCGCTGGCAGCCATCGAGAACGATGACTACCAGCCTGGTGTCCAGGCGATTGCCCGCACGTTCAAACAGCGTATCCACCAAAGCTGAGGATTTTCCCGGATCGAACCATGGAGCTGATCGACACCCACACCCACCTGGACTTCCCGGATTTCGACGCGGATCGCTCGGCGCTGCTGGCCGAAAGCCGCGCCCTGGGCGTTCGGCAAATGGTCTTGCTGGGGGTATCTCGGGACAACTGGCAACGGGTCTGGGACCTCGTGCAAAGCGACCCCGACCTGCATGCCGCGCTGGGCCTGCACCCGGTGTACCTCGACCAGCATCGTGGCGAAGATCTTCAGCAATTGCATGACTGGCTGGCCCGCCTGGCCGGGCATCGGCAGTTGTGTGCGGTGGGGGAGATCGGCCTGGACTATTACATCGAGACCCTGGACCGTGATCGCCAGCAAGCATTGTTCGAGGCACAACTGGGCCTGGCCGTGGAGTTCGAACTGCCGGCACTGATCCATGTGCGCCGCAGCCACGCCGCGGTGATCGCGACCCTGAAGCGTATCCGCCCCGCCCGCACCGGCATCATCCACGCCTTCGCCGGCAGCTTCGAAGAGGCCCGCGAATACCTCAGGCTCGGTTACAAGCTCGGCCTCGGCGGCGCCGCGACATGGCCGCAGGCTTTGCGCATGCACCGGGTGCTGCCAAAGCTGCCGCTGGAGGCGGTGGTACTGGAGACCGATTCACCAGACATGGCCCCGGCGATGTTCCCCGGCCAGCGCAACAGCCCGGCGCATTTGCCGGCGATTTGCGCGGCGTTGGCGCAGATCATGGGAATCAGCCCGGAGCGACTGGCCGAGGCCAGCACGGCCAACGCCCGCCAACTGTTCAATTGGTGACAACCTGTGGGAGCGAGCCTGCTCGCGAATACCGTGTATCAGACACCCTATGCGCGACTGATACAGCGCATTCGCGAGCAGGCTCGCTCCCACATTGGAACGGTGTAGACACAGGAATCAAACCCGAAATGCATTGATCAACTGCTTGAGCTGCACCACCTGCGCGGACAGCTCGCGGCTGGCGTCTTCGGTCTGGTGCGCGCCTTCGGCGGTGCGTTCGCCGGCGCGGTTGATCTCGACGATGTTCTGGTCGATGTCATGGGCGACCGCCGTCTGTTGCTCTGCGGCCGCGGCGATCTGCTGGTTCTGGTCGACGATCATGCCTACGGCGCCGAGGATATTTTCCAGGGCCTGCTGGACCCTTTCCGATTGGCCAACGGTGCCGCTGGCCATTTCATGACTGCTGCCCATGGCCTTGACGGCGGCACCCACGCCGTTGTGCAGCCGGCTGATCATCGCCTCGATTTCCTCGGTCGATTGCTGGGTTCGCTTGGCGAGGGTCCGGACCTCATCGGCCACCACCGCGAACCCACGCCCCTGCTCGCCGGCCCGGGCCGCTTCGATCGCGGCATTGAGCGCCAGCAGGTTGGTCTGCTCGGCGATGCTCTTGATCACATCCAGTACACGGCTGATGGCCTGGCTGTCGGTGGCCAGTTGATTGATCACTTGCACCGACTGATCGATTTCACTGGCCAGCCGGGCGATGCTGCTTTGCTGTGATTCAACCAGGCCGCGTCCGCTAAGGGTTTCATCATTCACGCTATGGGCGCTGCTGACCGCCGCCGCAGCACTGCTGGCGACTTCCTGGGCAGTGGCCGACATCTGGTTCATCGCCGTGGCGACCAGCTCGATCTGGCTGCGCTGCCCGGCCACGGCCTGGTTGCTCTGGGCAGACACGGCTTGCACCTGACCGGCCTGGCGCTCGACCTCGGCAACCGTGCGACCGACCTGCTCGATCAAGTCATGGATTTTCGCCACGGTGCCGTTGAACACTTCACCCAGCTCGCCCAACTCATCCTTGCTGCGAGCCACGAAATTGACTGTCATGTCGCCGGCCGCGACCTTGTCCATCATTGCGCCCAAGTGCTTGAGCGTGGTGCGAGTCGAGGCGTAGAAACCGGCGTACAGGTAAAAAATCAACAGGAACACCACCGCCAATGCCACCGCTTGCAGCACCATGTGGCTGCGGTTCTGCTCCAGGCGGTGCTGCAACTGGACACCGAGAAAACCCAGTGTCACTTCGTTCAGCCGATAGGTCTGTTCCATCAGGCCGCTGACCTGCTGGTAAAACGCCGACCAGGGGGCGTCGAGCGTATCAGCCATCACCACCTGTTCCTCGATCAGTTCGGCGGCCTGTTTGAGGGAATTCTTGCTGACGCCAGCCTGCTCGGCAAGCGCCTGCCCGGCCGCCTTGCTGGAGCCAAGGGCGTCCTGCAATTTCAGATCATATTCGCCCTGGAGTTTTTCGACCTGTACCAGCAACTCGTCAAACCGGGTGCTCGAAGCAGAATTGAGGAACCCCAAGCCCAACGACGAAGCCCCCAGCGCACGCCCTTCGCCCAGGATCTGGGTGACCTTGGGGGTCACGCCGACCATCAGCTCGCTGAGTTGGCGGATGTCGCCCTGGTTGTCGCGGCTCAGGCCCGCCTGGCTGGCAATGACCTGGCCAAATATCTGCGCGTTGTTGAGCAACCTGCCGATCAACGCGCTTTTGCTTTGCAGTGAGCTTTCGGCCTGCTGGGCCTTGAAGGCGGCAATCATTTCGTCGCGCTTGGCATCGAAGGCGCTGACGTGCTCAGGCTCTGCGGCCATCGCCTGCATGCCTTGCAGGCGCGCGAGAATCTGTTGCTCCAGGGTGCCGATCCGGCTTTCCACGTCGCCCGCCTTGCCGGACTGGCCCAGGCTGGCATTGATCTGCACCAGGTTGTTCAAGGTCTCCAGGTCGCGGCGCAGAGCCAGGCTGCTGCCCAGCAAGTCGAGGCTTTGCAACTCGACTTGGGTGCCCTGAAACTCCCGGTAGGAATCACGTACCAGAAAGAAGTTGGTCACCAGCATCGGCAGCAGGAACAGCACACTGATCAGGCTGAACTTCATGCCGAAGCTCAGGCGGTTCATCAGGGCGACGGCGGGCCAGAGCAAACTCTTCACAAGGAAGTCTCCCGATAATTATTATTTTTATAGGCGCGCGGGCAGGCAGCAGAAGGCCACTATGCGGACGCTGCTTCTGTATAGCTTAAATCGGCGGGGAGATTTGTAACTTAAGGTTAACGAGAGGAATGAGCGCAGCCCACCGTGGCGAGGGAGCTTGCTCCCGCTGGCCTGCAAAGCAGGCCCCTGGGTTTTTTCAAGCAGATTTCTTTGGCCGGGTTGCGGCTGCTGCGCAGCCGAGCGGGAGCAAGCTCCCTCGCCACAAAAGCTGTTGGCCACAAGATCCGTTCTATCAGGCCAACACCGTCCACAACGCAAACCCGGCATACCAGAGTACCGCCGCGCGCAACAGCAGTTCCCACAGCCGATCCAGGCTGTTGATGCCGTCCGGCCCGGCGACGGGGGTCGGGATCTCGCCGGCCACCAGGCCTACCTTGTTGATCAGGTCGGCCGCGCTGATGTTCCAGTTCAGCAGTTCGTGCAGCATCACCCGGCTGACCGCCACGAAGTTGCCCACCAGGGCGAAGCTCGCCGCCAGCAACCGCACCGGGACCCAATCGAACGCGTGGCGCAGCTGCGCCGCACGCTCGGCCACGCCGGGGTTGTGGCTGTGTTCGGCGGCCAGGGCGAGCAATCGATAGCTCAGGGCAGCCACCGGGCCCAGCAGGAAATACCAGAAGATGACTGCAAAAAAACTCTGGTACGCCTGCCACAGCAAGTGCCCCTGGACCCGCTCCAGCAACTGCTCGCCGCCATCGGCATCGATGTTCAGGTCGCGCTTGGCCACATGATTCGCTGCCTGCAAATCTTCACGGCGCCAAGCGTCGCGAAACGGCCCGAGTTCAGCCAACAGATCGCCGCGCCCCAGGCTGTAGATCACCACCAACAGGTGCACCGGCAGTGCCAGCAGACCATAGGCCACCGGCTCCAGTACCCACAGCAGCAACGCCAACAGCGCCACCGGCAACAGCACCATCACCATCAGCACCAGCCAGGGCCGATTGACCCAGCGTGGGCTCGCTTCGAGCTTGTTCAGCTCGCCCAGCCAACCGCCGTCACGCTGGACCCGCTGGCGCAGGGCCGAGAATTTCTCGATCCAGACTGCCAGCAGCAACACCAGAAAACTCATTGTCCTTCCCCTTCTGTCAGGGCCGCGCGATAGCGCGCCCAGTCGAATGCCGGTCCCGGATCGGTCTTGCGCCCCGGGGCAATGTCGCTGTGCCCACAGATGCGCTGTACCGTGATCGCCGTAAACGCCGCGCGCAACTGCCGGGTCAGGTCCACCAGGGCGACATATTGCGCGTCGGTGAACGGCAGATCATCGGTGCCTTCAAGCTCGATGCCTATGGAAAAATCGTTACACGTCTCCCGCCCTTCGAAGCACGAAACCCCCGCGTGCCACGCACGCTCCAGACAAGAGACAAACTGCGTCACCGCGCCGTCACGTTCGATCAGAAAATGCGCAGAAACGCGCAGGTCGGCAATACCGGCAAAGTAGGGATGTTCCGTGACATCCAGACGATTCTGGAAAAATTCCTGCACCTTGCCAGTCGCGAACTGTGCCGGCGGCAGGCTGATGTTGTGGATCACCAGCAGAGAGATCTCGCCTTCGGGGCGCGCATTAAAATTGGGCGAAGGGCAATGACGCACGCCATCGCACCAACCGCTCACGGGGTCCAGCTGCATACGGGTTCCTTCGATGACGACGGTGATTGCCGCCAGTATGCCGCGATCTACGTCGGCTGCGCGATCACTTGCCGCGATTGAGCTGGCGCAGGTTGCCGAGAACAGACTCCAGTGCCCGGTCGAACAGCAGCGTGTCGTCCAGCAGACGTGCCGCTCCCCGGCGGAACTCCAGGGCGAGGCTGGTGCGGCTGTGCTCCAGGACCTTGAGGCCGGTGCGGTTGACGAAAACGAACTTGCCGGTGGCCTGGATGATCGCCGCCAGCTTGCAACGCAGGCTGTTGTCTTCGTCTTCCTGGAACTCTACCCAGCATCCCAGGCGCAATTGATCGACCTGAAGCAGGACTGCATCATCAGCCGGCAAACGCACGGTCGGCTCCTGCGCGGGCGTCTGTGGCGCAGTGCGAAGGACGATGGGTTCCGCCACTTCGACCATGACCGGCAGATCCACCGGCTCGCCAGCCTCCGTTGCCTGGCCCAGCCGCTGCAGGGCCTGGACATGAAGCAGTTCCAGCTCGCTGAAAAATTCGCTGGTGGCGAACGGATCGAACGCCGAGCGACTCAGCCCCTCGCGCAGGGCCTTGAGCAGCTCCGGCACCATCGCCAGCAAACGCAGGCCCGCATCGGCCTCTTCGTGATGCTGGACACTCCAGACCAATTGTTCCAGGGTCAGCACGTCGGCCCGCCATTCGGCTGAATGCTCGCCATGCTTGAAGCCGGTCAGCAGCAGCACCTGGCTCCAGGCCTGCTGCACAAAATCCACTACGGCCTGGGGCAGGATTTTGCCCAACATGACCTGGTTCAGTGCCCCTTCGACCCGCTGACGAGCCAGGTCGGCCTTTGCCCTTCCCTCTTCGGCGTCACGGATGCGCTGCTCAAGCAATTCACAACGGCGGCGCTCGTCGCTGGTGAACGCCAGGAAATCGGCCAGCACTTCGGAAAATATCGCCGGATCGTCGACGAAGTCGTTCAACAGGCGCTGCACCACCTGCTCGATGCGCAGGTAGAGGCTGTCGCGCTGAGGATCATCGCAATCACCCCAACCCATCGCCGCCGCTGCGATTTCATTGAGCAGCCGGCGCGCCGGATGATTATTGCGACTGAAAAAACTCTTGTCCTGCACCGCGACCTTGAGCATCGGGATCTGCAGCCGGCCGATCAAGGCCTTGAGGGAGTCCGGCAGGTTACGGTCATCAAGGATGAATTCGAACATCATCGCGATCAGGTTGATCACGTCTTCGTCCGCGCCTTCGACCACGCGGGATTTGCCGCTCTTGACGCTGACCCGGGTCAACAGCTGTTCAAGCTGGCTGCGCAGGTCGAAGTCATCCTGAACCGAGGGGGCCGGCACGTATTGCTGCAAATGAGACAACAAGCGCAAAAGGTCACGGGTCGTGATTGGCTGGGCCGGTGCACTGGGCTCAAGGGTCGGCGCGACACTGCCGCGCACCTGGACCAACAACTTCTGCAAAGTGGCGAAGACTTCGTGCACGCTGTCATCGACATCGTCGACCCTTGGCCTGGCAGGCCCGGCAGTGCTGGGTCGAGCAGGCTCTTCGACACGGTCCGAGGCCCGCCGCGACGGAGAAACCTTCAAATCCGGCAAGATCCCGGTTGCCGCCAATAGCTGATTGGCCTCGGAATAAAGGTTATCGCATTCGCTGAGCACATACCGCTCGAAGAGCTTGAGCAGGATCAGCTTGACCTTGATGCCTACGCCCAGGTTACGCCCGGCCTGGAGAAAATTCTCACACAGCAGGGCCGGGCTCAAGGGGTTGTGCTGGTTCGCCAGGGGCCGCGACAGTAACGCGCCGAGGCGCGCCGTGAGTTGATCGAGAGACAGGCCATCGCGACTGAGCACCCGGGTGACCATGGTTTCCACCGCCAGCCGGCGTTCGAGGTCATCATGGTTGGGATGGGCCGGTATGGCGCCCAATACGGGCGCGAGGGTAGCCTGGGTCAGATCGTACTGGGCAAGATTGACGAACGCCTCGAAAAACTGCTCGAGGAATTCACGTTCGATGCTCTTGCGCTTCAGCCGCAGGTCTCGCATGGCTTCGAAGTAGAGGTTCTGCTCCACATCGTTCCGCGCCCGATCGGCCATTTCGAACAAGGTATCGTCAGCGTTATCGAACAATTCCTGCAAGCCAAGGCGCAACTGCTGCGCAGCCTTGTCGCGAACCTGAAGCAGAATCACAGGCAGGCGGGCGAGCGGCGAGCGACTCGCCTGATCGGTAGACGCCTTGTGCAAAGGCACTACATTCCCGTCGTTGTGCATCCTGGCCTCCTGAAAGGGTATTCTTCGGTTCGCGACGTCAAAGTCATGGCGTCAATCGAAAGGCGGATTATCGGGTAAAAGAACCCTGGCGCACCAGTGGACACTTGTGAACCAGCTCGAAATACTCGGAACAAGTGACAGGACAATCGGGAAAATGTTGCGCCCATGCGACCAAATGCAGGTTTCATTCGGGTGCGCGCAAGTGGCGCCTTGGGTTCGCCTGCAGCCTGGCCCTATAATCCGGCCACTTTGTTTGTGGAGCCCGTCATGCCGAATCTACGCCTCGCCGATCTGACCGCCGAAATCGAAGCCAACGTGCGCCGTGCGTTGCTCGAAGACATCGGCAGCGGCGACATCACCGCACAACTGATCCCCGCCGAACGCCTGGCCAAGGCCACCATCATCACCCGCGAAGCCGCGATCATCAGCGGCACGGCCTGGGTCGATGCGGTGTTCAGACAACTGGATCCCCGCGTCGCGGTGCATTGGCAAGTGCGCGACGGCGACCGGGCAAGCCCCGACCAGGCGCTGTTCCACCTCGAAGGCCCGGCTCGCTCACTGCTGACGGGCGAACGCAGCGCGCTGAACTTCCTGCAGATGCTCTCGGGCGTTGCCACCCGGGCCCGCTACCTCGCGGACTTTGTTGCCGACACCCAGGTCAAGTTGCTGGATACCCGCAAGACCCTGCCCGGGCTGCGCCTGGCCCAGAAGTACGCGGTGACCTGCGGCGGCTGCCATAACCATCGCATCGGCCTCTACGACGCCTTCCTGATCAAAGAAAACCATATCGCCGCCTGCGGTGGCATTGCCCAGGCTATCAGCGCCGCCCACAAGATCGCCCCGGGCAAGCCGGTGGAAATCGAAGTGGAAAGCCTGGCGGAATTGAAAGAAGCGCTGGCGGCCGATGCCGACATCATCATGCTCGACGAGCTGAGCCTGGACGACATGCGCGAAGCCGTGCGCCTGAACGGCGGCAAGGCGAAACTGGAAGCCAGCGGCGGCATCAACGAAAGCACGTTGCGCCCGATCGCCGAGACCGGAGTGGACTATATCTCCATCGGTGCGATGACCAAGGACGTGAAAGCCGTGGACCTGTCGATGCGGCTTAGTCTCTAAGGAGCTGCGAGCCCCAAGCTGCAAGCTTCAAGCGGTTCGGCGCTTGTCTTGCAGCTTGGGACTTGTGGCTTGTAGCTGCTTTTAAACTACAAGATTATTCATCTCGCAGTACTCATCCCAATCCACACCCAACACCTCGGCCGCCTCCTTGTGCAAGATAAGGCGCTGCGCCTCGAACTCTTCCGGCGTACTGGTGTACTTGAGTGTCAGCTCCCAAGGCTGCAGGCCCTGGGCTTCAGCCTCATCCTCGAATGCCCACTGGACCTGGTCTTTCTGATCATCGGCGGACAAGTCCTTGATCTCATCGCGCAACTGCGGCGTTTCTTCGAGGTACTTTTCCAGGGCTTCTTCGTGTCTGGCTTCTTGGGACAATTCTTTAGCGGTCATGGCGTTCTCGCTGATCTGGGAATGGAAGATGGATCTGGATCATCAAGGATCTCTCTGACGCAGGAAGCCGTTGGAAGCTCGGTTTTCCTGGCCTTCAGAACCATTCGTGGATCATCTGAAAACTGCTGGGCGATGCTCATGCAGGTGACGAATATAGGATGTTTTGGCAACGATTTACACGGCTCTTTACATCCACCGCAGAAAAAATCTCATGCCTGACGGCAAGGTGCCCAGGAACATTTGTCATGGCAACCAGTCATAGCGATGTGCCATATCAGCACTTCTTCAGGAACCCAATGATGCGCAGTCTTGCGAAACGTTCGTCGACCCGGTTTGCAACCACGTCCCTCCTGCTCGGCAGCCTGACCTTGATCGGTGCCGTTCAAGCGGCAATCGAAGTTTCCTCCGGCACCCCTCTGCCGTCTGACACTATCCCGCTGCTTCGCAACTCATTCGACAAGGATATTCTGGTCAAGACCAATATCAGCGTGGGTGATCTGGAAAAACTACCAGAAGCAGTCAAGGACAACACCGCCGAGCTGGACAGTCAGAAGCGCACCCTGGGCGAGCAGGCCCGACAAATCGAAGAACTCAAACGCAACAGTGGCTCCAGCTCCACCTCCAGCAGCAAGGAGATAGACGATCTCAAGCGCATCATCAAGGAACAGGAACGCGATCTGAACGACCTTGGCAAGCAAGTGGAAGAACTCAAGCGCAACAGCGGTTCCAGTTCGAGTTCGAGCAGCAGCGAAATTTCGTCCCTGAAACGGGAGCTCAGCGATCAGGACAACGAAATGACACAGCTCAAACGCACGGTCGAGGAGCTGAGCAGGAAGGTGAAATAACCAGGGGGGGGGTTGGTGCCCGAGACAGGAATCGAACCTGCGACCTTCGCGTTACGAGTGCGCTGCTCTACCGACTGAGCTACACGGGCGGTGGCTAAACCTAGCATCGTCCCCGGGGGACAGGCAACCTGTCCTGAAGGGATTTTCAGCACACAGCAAAACGCCCCGAACCAGTCGGGGCGTTTGCTTGTTCAGCGGTCAAGCGAGGGAGTGATTAAACGCCCGATGCCTTGGCTGCTGCGACGTCCTTGATGGACAGCTTGATACGGCCGCGGTTGTCCACGTCCAGTACCAGCACTTCCACTTCCTGGCCTTCTTTCAGGATGTCGGTCACTTTCTCGACGCGAGCATCGCTCAGCATGGAGATGTGAACCAGACCGTCCTTGCCCGGCAGGATGTTGACGAACGCGCCGAAGTCGACGATGCGTTCAACCTTGCCGACGTAGATCTTGCCGATCTCGGCCTCTGCGGTGATGCCCAGGACGCGCTGGCGTGCTGCTTCTGCCGCTTCCTTGGTTTCGCCGAAGATCTTGATCGAACCGTCGTCTTCGATGTCGATCGAAGCCTTGGTTTCTTCACAGATCGCACGGATAGTCGCGCCGCCTTTACCGATGACATCACGGATTTTGTCGGTGTCGATTTTCATCGCGATCATGGTCGGAGCATTTTCCGACAGTTCGGTACGGGACTGACCGATGATCTGGTTCATCTGACTGAGAATGTTCAGGCGCGCTTCCAGGGCTTGGCCCAGGGCGATTTCCATGATCTCTTCGGTGATGCCCTTGATCTTGATGTCCATCTGCAGCGCGGTGACGCCCTTGGCGGTACCGGCCACTTTGAAGTCCATGTCGCCCAGGTGGTCTTCGTCACCCAGGATGTCGGTCAGGACGGCGAATTTCTCGCCTTCCTTGACCAGACCCATGGCGATACCGGCCACCGGCGCCTTCATCGGCACACCAGCGTCCATCAGAGCCAGGGAAGCGCCGCAGACCGAAGCCATCGAGCTCGAACCGTTGGACTCGGTGATTTCCGATACCACGCGAATGGTGTACGGGAACACGTCAGCGGCTGGCAGCATGGCCTGGACCGAACGACGGGCCAGACGGCCGTGACCGATTTCGCGACGACCGGCGCCACCCATGCGACCACACTCGCCCACCGAGAACGGAGGGAAGTTGTAGTGCAGCATGAACGGGTCTTTCTTCTCGCCTTCCAGGGTGTCGAGCAGTTGCGCGTCACGGGCGGTGCCCAGTGTCGCAACGACCAGCGCCTGGGTTTCACCACGGGTGAACAGTGCCGAACCGTGGGTCTTTGGCAGGACGCCGACTTCGATGTTCAGCGGACGCACGGTGCGAGTGTCGCGACCGTCGATACGCGGCTTGCCGTTGACGATGTTTTCGCGAACGGTGCGGTATTCGATTTCACCGAAAGCCGCCTTGACGTCGCTGGCCGATGGCTGGCCTTCTTCGCCGGAGAACTTGGCAACGACCTGGTCACGCAGCTCGCCCAGACGCGCATAGCGGTCGGCCTTGATGGTGATGGTGTAGGCCTGGGAGATCGCTTCGCCGAACTCGGCACGGATCGCGCCGAGCAGCTCGGTGGCTTCTGGCTGAGGAGCCCAGGTCCAGGTTGGCTTGGCGGCTTCGGCAGCCAGTTCCTTAACGGCGTTGATGACCACCTGGAACTCGTCGTGGGCAAACAGGACGGCGCCCAGCATCTGGTCTTCGGTCAGTTCCTTGGCTTCGGATTCAACCATCAGCACGGCTTCGGAAGTACCGGCCACGACCATGTCCAGGCTCGATGCCTTCTGTTGCTCGTAGGTCGGGTTCAGCAGGTAGCCGGTGCTTTCGTGGAACGCAACGCGGGCAGCGCCGATCGGGCCATCGAAAGGAATGCCGGAGATCGCCAGCGCAGCCGAGGTACCGATCATCGCAGCGATGTCCGGATCGGTCTTCTTGCTGGTGGAAACGACGGTGCAGACAACCTGCACTTCGTTCATGAAACCTTCAGGGAAAAGCGGACGGATCGGACGGTCGATCAGTCGGGAAGTCAGGGTTTCTTTCTCGGAAGGACGGCCTTCACGCTTGAAGAAACCGCCAGGGATCTTGCCCGCGGCGTAGGTCTTTTCCTGGTAGTGCACAGACAGTGGGAAGAAGCCCTTGCCTGGATCGGCTTGCTTGGCACCCACTACGGTCACCAATACGCTGACGTCGTCGTCAACGGTGACCAGCACTGCGCCGGAGGCCTGACGGGCGATACGGCCAGTCTCGAGGGTAACGGTCGACTGACCGAACTGGAATTTTTTGATTACCGGGTTCACGGTGTCCTACCTTCTTTGTGGCTCTTGGGGAACTTGTCTTCTTGCGAAATTCTTGGGCAATGACGGGAATCGGCCCGACGCCTGTCCAGGGTAAAACGTGTATCCAGATAAAACTTGAGGCTGGGAGCCTGCCATGCGCCAGCGGGAAACCCACTGACGTACGACAGACCACCAACCTCTAGCGCAATCGCTGATTAGCGACGCAGACCCAGGCGAGCGATCAGAGCGCTGTAACGGCTCACGTCCTTGCCTTTCAGGTAGTCCAGCAGCTTGCGACGCTGGTTTACCATGCGGATCAGACCACGACGGGAGTGGTGATCCTTACCGTTGGCCTTGAAGTGACCTTGCAGTTTGTTGATGTTGGCGGTCAGCAGTGCAACTTGCACTTCTGGCGAACCAGTGTCACCAACAGCTTGCTGGTAGTCAGCAACGATTTGAGCTTTTTCTTGAACGTCGAGAGCCATGAGGCAATCCTTTTAGTCAGGAAACTGTTCCGAGGAAACAGCTTCAACAGGCCAGGGACAAATCCCTGTATCTATAAATGAGTAGTGACCGTGCCTGTTAACAGCCACACTCGCCAACCCGCTGTTACGCAGGCTGGTTCCGGTCATTCCGACCGAATCAGTCGACGCGGCGCAATACGCCCGTCTTCGCTCACTTCACCGATACCGATGAAGCGACCGTTGTGATCCTGTACCCGGACCATGCCGAACTTCGGCGCATCCGGGGCGCGTACCGGCTGGCCGTTGAGCCAGTAGAACGCGCTGTGTTCCGAGAACTGCAAGAGCGGCCAATCCAGCAGGCCGCTGTCCGATGGCATCAGGAAACGGTCGACCGCTTCGTTGCCGCCTTCGGCATGCACCGCTTCAAGCTCTTCCAGCGTGACCGTCTGGGCCAACGTGAAAGGCCCGGCCTGGGTCCGTCGCAATTCTGCCACGTATGCGCCACAGCCGAGCTGCTCGCCAATATCCTCCACCAGGGTACGGATATAGGTGCCTTTGCTGCAATCCACGGCGAGCCGCGCAGTATTACCGTCAAAGGCCAGCAATTCCAAGCGCGCAATAGTAACAGAACGCGGTTCGCGCTCCACTACTTCGCCTGCACGGGCCAGTTTATACAACGGCTGTCCATCGCGCTTCAAAGCGGAGTACATCGGCGGTATCTGACTGATTTGCCCGCGAAATTTCGGCAATACCGCTTCGACATCCGCCTGACCAACGGTCACCGGGCGCTCCAGCAAAACCTCACCTTCGGCGTCCGCCGTGGTAGTGGTCTTGCCCAGTTGCGCCAAGGTTTCATAACCCTTGTCGGAATCGAGCAGGTATTGGGAGAACTTGGTCGCCTCGCCGAAGCACAGCGGCAGCACGCCGGTAGCCAGTGGATCGAGGCTGCCAGTGTGCCCGGCCTTTTCAGCATTGAGCAGCCAGCGAACCTTCTGCAACGCCGCGTTGGAGGTAAATCCCAACGGCTTGTCGAGCAGGATGATGCCGCTGACGTTACGACGGATACGTTTGACCTGAGCCACCGATTACTCCTTGGTGTCTTCGGGTTCAGCGGCAGCCGGATGCTGACTGTCTTCAGCCACGGCACGCTCGATCAGCGCCGACAGATGCGCACCCCGCACGACGCTTTCGTCGTAGTGGAAGTGCAGCTGTGGAACGCTGCGCAGCTTCATCTCCCGTGCCAGTTGCATGCGCAGGAAACCGGCTGCCGAGTTGAGCACCTTGATGCTCTGGGCGATTTCTTCGGCGCTGTCCTGACCCATCACCGTGATGAAGATCTTGGCGTGACCGACGTCACGGCTGACTTCAACAGCGGTAATGGTCACCAGGCCGACGCGCGGGTCTTTGACTTCGCGACGGATCAGTTGGGCCAGCTCGCGCTGCATCTGATCGCCGATTCGTTGGGTACGGCTATATTCTTTTGCCATGTCTTGTTACCTGTTACTGCCCCACGGTCAAACCCGTGAGGTCTGAAAGCGGCAAACGCCCGGCCTGGCAAAAGCCAGACCGGGCGTTGCGTTTAGAGTCCGCCAGCCAGGCAGCGCATATTCATGCGACTGCCCGGTACGGCTCTTGAAGTACGCGAGTCAGAGGCTGCGAGCAACCTGGACCTTCTCGAAGACTTCGATCTTGTCGCCGACCTTGACGTCGTTGTAGCTCTTGACGCCGATACCGCATTCCATGCCGGCACGTACTTCGGAAGCGTCATCCTTGAAGCGGCGCAGGGATTCCAGCTCGCCTTCGAAGATCACGATGTCTTCACGCAATACGCGGATCGGACGGTTACGGTGAACGACACCTTCGATCACCATGCAACCGGCGATCGCGCCGAACTTCGGCGAACGGAACACATCGCGCACTTCGGCCACGCCCAGGATGTTCTCGCGAACGTCGCTGCCGAGCATACCGGTCAAGGCTTTCTTGACGTCTTCGATGATGTCGTAGATCACGTTGTAGTAACGCATATCCAGGCCTTCCTGCTCGACGATCTTGCGCGCGCCGGCATCGGCACGCACGTTGAAGCCGAACAGTACAGCGTTGGAAGCGAGTGCCAGGTTGGCGTCGGATTCGGTGATACCACCGACACCGCCACCGACAACGCGCACTTGCACTTCGTCGTTACCCAGGCCATTCAAGGCGCCGTTCAACGCTTCGAGCGAACCACGGACGTCGGATTTGAGGACGATGTTGAGCGTCTTCTTCTCTTCCTGGCCCATGTTCTCGAAGATATTTTCCAGCTTGCCGGCGTGAGCGCGAGCCAGTTTGACTTCGCGGAACTTGCCTTGACGGAACAGAGCCACTTCACGGGCCTTCTTCTCGTCAGCCACAACGCTCATCTCGTCGCCAGCATCCGGGGTACCGTCCAGGCCGAGGATCTCGACCGGGATAGCCGGACCGGCTTCCTTGATTGGCTTGCCGTTCTCGTCGAGCATGGCGCGCACGCGGCCATAGTTCGAACCGACCAGCACCATGTCGCCCTGACGCAGGGTACCGTCCTGAACCAGGACAGTCGCGACCGGACCACGGCCCTTGTCGAGACGCGATTCAACGACCACGCCACGGCCAGGAGCCGAAGGTGTAGCGGTCAATTCCAGAACTTCGGCTTGCAACAGAACGGCTTCGAGCAGTTCGTCAACGCCGGTACCCATCTTCGCCGAGACCGGAACGAAAGGAGTGTCGCCACCCCATTCTTCGGAAGTCACGCCGTGAACCGACAGTTCGCTACGGATGCGATCGAGATCGGCGCCCGGCTTGTCGATCTTGTTCACCGCAACCACCAGCGGCACGCCAGCAGCCTTGGCATGCTGAACGGCTTCGATGGTTTGCGGCATCACGCCGTCGTCCGCTGCAACCACCAGGATCACGATGTCGGTCGCCTTGGCACCACGAGCACGCATCGCGGTAAACGCGGCGTGGCCCGGGGTATCGAGGAACGTCACCATGCCGCGGTCAGTTTCAACGTGGTAGGCACCGATGTGCTGGGTGATACCACCCGCTTCGCCAGCGGCTACCTTGGCACGACGGATGTAGTCGAGCAGCGAGGTTTTACCGTGGTCAACGTGACCCATGACGGTCACGACCGGCGCACGGGAAACCGCTTCACCTTCAAACTTCAGGGACTCGGCCAGGGAATCTTCCAAGGCGGTGTCGCTGACCAGGGTCACTTTGTGGCCCAGCTCTTCGGCAACCAGTTGGGCAGTTTCCTGGTCCAGTACCTGGTTGATGGTGGCTGGCGTGCCCAGCTTGAACATGAACTTGATGATTTCAGCAGCCTTGACCGACATCTGCTGGGCCAGATCGCCCACAGTGATGGTCTCGCCAATCTTCACTTCACGCACGACAGGGCCGGTAGGGCTCTGGAAACCGTGGGCGTTGCGTTTCTTCAGCTTGGCCTTGCCGCGACCGCCGCGACGGAAGCCATCGCTTTCTTCGTCGGTGGTACGTGGCGCAACACGCGGCGCAGGCGCCTTTTCCTTGACCGAAGCACGATGAGGAGCGTTTTTGCGCTCGCCATCGCCACTGCCACGACGGCTGTCGTCGGCACGTGGTTTGTCCGGACGACGCTGTTCGTCGCGCTTGCGTGTGTCCGCCGGCGCCGGGGCAGCTGCCAGGACAGGAGCGCTTTCACGCACTGGCTCAGCTGCCGCCGCAGGCGTCTCGACCACTTCGGCTGGAGCAGATTGCGCAGCAGCAGGCTGGCGACGCGCTTCTTCTTCGGCGCGACGCTTGGCTTCTTCTTCAGCCTTCTGACGTGCAGCATTTTCTGCCGCGCGACGTTCTTCCATTTCGCGTTTGCGCTCGGCTTCGATTTCTTCCGGGCTGCGCTGTACGAAGACTTTTTTCTTGCGTACTTCAACGCTGATGCTTTTGCTACCGGCAACACGCAGGGTGCTGGTGGTTTTACGCTGCAGAGTGATCTTGCGCGGTTCTTCCACTTTCGCCTTGTGACTGCTCTTCAAGTGAGTGAGCAGGGACTGCTTCTCACTGTCGGTCACATGTTCCTCGGCGGCGGTGTGCGGCAGACCTGCCTCACGCATCTGCTGCAACAGGCGCTCTACCGGTGTTTTGACCTCATCGGCCAGTTGTTTCACCGTGACTTGCGTCATGCACTTCTCTCCTCAGGCCGCGCCTAATTACTCGAACCAGTGGGCTCGGGCGGCCATGATCAACTTGCCGGCACGATCATCGTCAATGCCGTCGATGTCGAGCAGATCGTCAATAGACTGCTCGGCCAGGTCTTCGCGGGTAATTACGCCGCGCACCGCCAGTTCCATCGCCAAATCCTTGTCCATGCCCTCAAGCGAGAGCAGGTCTTCGGCCGGATGGGCGTCTGCCAGCTTTTCCTCAGTAGCGATGGCTTTGGTCAACAAGCGATCCTTGGCACGAGCGCGAAGCTCGTTGACGATGTCCTCGTCAAAGCCGTCGATGTTGAGCATTTCCTCCACCGGTACGTAGGCAATCTCTTCCAGGCTGGTAAAGCCCTCATCCACCAGCACCTGCGCCAGCTCTTCATCGACTTCAAGCTCTTCGATGAAGTTGCGCAGGATGTCGCCGGTTTCAGCTTGCTGCTTGGCCTGGATGTCCGATTCGGTCATCACGTTCAGGGTCCAGCCAGTCAATTGGCTAGCCAGACGCACGTTCTGACCACCGCGACCGATGGCCTGAGCGAGATTGTCTGCGCCAACGGCGATGTCCATGGCATGGGCATCCTCGTCGACGATAATTGCCGCCACTTCAGCGGGCGACATGGCATTGATCACGAACTGAGCCGGGTTATCGTCCCACAGGACGATATCCACACGCTCGCCGCCCAACTCGCCGGATACGGCCTGGACGCGCGAACCACGCATGCCGATGCAGGCACCTTGCGGGTCGATGCGCTTGTCCTTGGAGCGGACCGCGATCTTGGCCCGCGAACCCGGATCACGGGAGGCGGCCATGACTTCGATCAGGCCTTCAGCAATTTCCGGCACTTCGATGCGGAACAACTCGATCAGCATTTCCGGCGCGGTACGCGACAGGATCAACTGCGGGCCGCGGTTCTCGGTGCGGATTTCCTTGAGCAGCGCACGCAACCGCACGCCCACCCGGAAAGTTTCGCGAGAAATAATGTCTTCACGAGCCAGCAATGCTTCGGCATTGTTGCCCAGATCAACGATCACGTTGTCGCGGGTGACTTTTTTAACGGTGCCGGAGATGATCTCTCCCAGGCGCTCGCGATAGGCATCGACGACTTGCGCGCGCTCGGCTTCGCGAACTTTCTGCACAATGACCTGCTTGGCAGTCTGTGCAGCAATGCGGCCAAATTCGATGGACTCGATCTTTTCTTCGACGACATCACCCACCTTGGCGCCAGGATGCGTTTCTGCAACCTTGCTCGGCCAGGTTTCGATAGCCGGATCATCCAGGTCGGCCTCCTCGACTACCGTCCAGCGACGGAAAGTCTCGTAGGCACCGGTGTGGCGATTGATCTCCACACGCAAATCAACTTCGTCTTCGAAGCGCTTCTTGGTAGCAGTGGCCAGGGCCAGCTCGAGTGCTTCAAAAATAACGTTAGCCGGTACGCCCTTTTCATTGGATACCGACTCAACAACCAGCAGTACTTCTTTGCTCATCGTACGCCTCGCCTTTCGCAAGCCATTGGATCCGCGGGATCCGCAGTATCTGGCACGTATCAGTCAAAACTGGGAATAATGTTGGCCTTGTCGATCATATCGATCGGCAACAGGAACTCATGGTCATCTACCTGCACCACGACATCCTGTTCTTCCACACCGCGCAGAAGGCCTTGGAAGTTGCGTCGGCCTTCAAAGGGCGAGCGCAGCTTTATCTTCACTTGTTCACCGGCAAACAAAGCGAACTGTTCAAGAGTGAACAGAGGGCGTTCCATGCCAGGCGAGGAAACTTCAAGGGTGTATTCGGAGGTGATGGGATCTTCAACATCCAGCACACCACTGATCTGACGGCTGACGATGGCGCAATCATCCACCAACACGCCGCCTTCCTTATCGATATAAACGCGCAACAGTGAGTGGCGACCTTGAGCCGAAAACTCAATACCCCAGCATTCATAGCCAAGGGCCACGACCACCGGGGCCAACAAGGCCTGCAACTGTTCTAGCTTGCTCGACACCTGAACCCCCTCGTGCATGTATGTGCATGCCATGCAAATAAAAAAAAATGGGCGAATCGCCCATCCCTGAAACGCCGTCGAACAGCGGCGTTGTAAATGTCCAGCTAACAAAAAGCCCCTTGGAAGGGGCCCTGAAACTGGTTGCGGGAGCCGGATTTGAACCGACGACCTTCGGGTTATGAGCCCGACGAGCTACCAGGCTGCTCCATCCCGCGACAAAGCTGGGGCGGAAGTATACGACCGATCCCTTACAGGGTCAATGTAACGCTTCCACCTACAAGAAAGCCCGCAATTGCGGGCTCTCCTGATAATTGGTACCGAGAAGGGGACTCGAACCCCTACACCCTATGGGCACAACCACCTCAAGGTTGCGTGTCTACCAATTCCACCACCTCGGCAATACAGCGTTTGAAACCTTCTTACTTCTGCTCTTGAGCTGGAGGTACGTCAGTCGCCGGATTGGCCGACTTTTGCTCTTGAAGCACCGGGACATCATCAGAAGCCGGTTGTTGCTTTGGCGCTTCCAACACCGCTGGGTTTGGCAAACCTACTTGAGTCAGCTCATGAGCCTTCTCTTTAGCAAAGTAACCTAACCCCAAGCTGGTTATGAAGAAACCGGCGGCGAGTATAGCAGTAAACTTACTAAGAAAGGTAGAGGAACCTTGGCTTCCGAATACAGTATTTGAAGCACCTGCACCGAAAGACGCACCAGCATCCGCACCTTTACCCTGCTGCAGCAATACGAGAGCAACTACACCCAGTGCGCCCAGCAGATGAAAAACGACTACGACTGTTTCCAGCATTTTTTCAGTTTCCCGCGGCGCGACAGATCGCACCGAACTCATCTGCATTCAGGGACGCTCCACCAATGAGCCCCCCATCGATATCCGGCATGCCGAACAGTTCGACCGCATTGGCCGCCTTCACGCTGCCGCCGTATAGAAGCCGCACACCTCGTGCCACTTCAGAATTTTCTTGCGCCAACTGCGCGCGGATGGCGGCGTGCACATCCTGCGCTTGTTGAGGCGAAGCAGTCAGCCCGGTGCCAATGGCCCAGACCGGCTCGTAAGCGATGACTGCCTTTGCAAACGCACCGACACCCAGGTCCTCGATGATGCTGCCCAACTGGCGAGCAACAACTTCGAGAGTCTTGCCTGCCTCACGCTGTTCGAGGGTCTCCCCTACGCACAACACCGGGATCAGACCACAAGCCTGTGCCGCGGCAAATTTGCGAATCAGGGTCTTGTCCTGCTCGCCCATGATCAGGCGACGCTCGGAATGACCGACCAGGACCAGTGAACATCCTGCATCCACCAGCTGACTCGGCGCGATTTCACCGGTTAACGCACCCTGCATGGATTCCACTGCAGAGTTTTGTGCACCCACCGAAATCGACTTGCCTTTCAAGCCATCAACCACTTGGTTGATATACAGGCAAGGCGGGAACACCGCTACATCAACACCGCTTGGCAAGGCCAGGTTACGAAGGCCCTTGATCAGCTCAGCGACGCTGGCGCGGGTACCGTGCATCTTCCAGTTACCAGCTACCATAGGGCGACGCATGCTGTACCTCGTCGGTCAAAGTGGGCGCAGATGTTACCCAACCGATTCATGACTGGCAAGCCGAATTCAGGCAGAAACTTCAGTAACCAGCTTCGCCAGCTCTTCGGCATAACCGCGGACCTGTGCTTCATCCTCGCCTTCGACCATGACACGCACCAAAGGCTCCGTGCCAGACTTGCGCAACAACACCCGGCCACGGCCAGCCATTGCTTGCGTTACGCGCTCGCTAGCCTGCTTGACCGTCGTGTGCTCGAGAGGATTGACACCTCCGCCGAAACGCACATTGATCAACACTTGCGGACATTTACGCAACGCCTGGCGCGACTGCGCAAGCCCCTCGTTACGCGCCTTGAGCGCCATCAACACTTGCAGGGCAGCGATGATCGCATCACCAGTGGTGGTATGGTCAAAACAGACGATGTGGCCGGAGTTCTCGCCACCGATCACCCAGTTGCGCTCCAGCAATTCAGAGATCACGTAGCGATCGCCGACATTGGCCCGTACGAACGGGATATCCAGGTCCGCCAAGGCCAATTCAAGCCCGAGGTTGCTCATCAACGTACCGACCACGCCGCCCTGCAGCTTGCCGCGACCATGCAGATCGCGCGCGATGATGAATAACAGCTCATCGCCATCAACGACCGTACCGGTATGGTCGACCATCAATACCCGGTCACCGTCGCCGTCGAAAGCAATCCCTAGATCGGCATGCTCGGCCAGGACCGCAGCCTGCAATGCCTCGGTATGGGTCGAGCCGCAATTGTGGTTGATGTTCAGCCCGTTGGGTTGGGCAGAGAGCACCACCACATCGGCGCCCAATTCGCGAAAAACGCTGGGCGCGACCTTATAGGTTGCGCCATGCGCGCAATCGACAACGATTTTCAGACCGGAAAAGCTCGTACCGGTCGGAACACTGCCTTTGCAGAACTCTATATAACGACCTGATGCATCGTTGATCCGCGACACCTTGCCGATCTTGCTCGACTCGACCACCGTCATCGGCGCATCCAGCAGCTCTTCGATCATCAGCTCGATTTCATCCGGCAGCTTGGTGCCCTTGCCAGAGAAAAACTTGATGCCGTTGTCGTCATGAGGATTGTGCGAAGCACTGATCACAATGCCCGCCTGGGCCTGGAATGTACGGGTCAGGTAGGCAATGGCCGGCGTCGGCATCGGCCCCAGCAACATCACATCGGCGCCCGCCGACGTAAGGCCGGCCTCGAGAGCCGATTCGAACATGTAGCCGGAAATCCGCGTGTCTTTGCCGACCAGCACCTTGCACGCGCCCATCTTGCGGAACGCCATGCCGGCGGCCCAGCCGAGCTTGAGCATGAAATCAGGGGTAATAGGGTATTCGCCGACCCGACCACGAATACCGTCGGTGCCAAAATATTTCTTGCTCATAAGTGCTCCGTCATTCTTATTCGGCTGAATCCACAGCGTCGATCATCCGCACGACATCCATCGTTTCGGCTACATCATGCACGCGCAAAATGCGCGCACCTTTGGTAAGGGCCAATGCAGCCAGGGCGAGACCGCCATACAGGCGCTCTCCCACCGGGCGGCCCAAGGCATTGCCTATCATGCTCTTTCGCGAGACGCCAACCAACAGGGGGCGCCCCAGGGCATGCAAGGCTTCCATATGTTTGAACAGGCTCAGGTTGTGAGCCAGGGTCTTGGCAAAGCCGAACCCGGGATCAAGGATGACCCGCTCGGCAGGGATGCCCACGGCAGCACACTGGTCCAGGCGCTCCGCGAGGAACCTGGCCACTTCCCTGGTCACATCATCATAGTGCGGATCGTCCTGCATGGTCCCCGGCTCGCCGAGCATATGCATCAGGCACACCGGCAACCCGGTTGCCGCCGCGGCGTCCAGAGCACCGTCGCGCCGCAAGGACCGGACATCGTTGATCAGCCCCGCCCCCAGTCGCGCTGCCTCGCGCATGACCGCAGGCGTGGACGTATCAACCGAGATGATGACATCAAGCTCGCGGTGTATACGCTCGACAATCGGCGCCACTCGCTCCAGCTCTTCGGTAGGGGACACCGCCCGCGCACCGGGACGGGTCGATTCACCGCCAACATCGATCAGCGTTGCGCCCGCTGCCACCATGGCCTCGGCATGCCGCAATGCAGCGTCGAGCTGGCAGAATCTTCCGCCATCGGAAAAGGAATCGGGAGTGACATTAAGAATGCCCATGACGTGCGCACGGGCCAAATCAAGAAACCGGTTGCCGCAAGGCAACCGGTTAGAGGACTGAACAGAAGTCATTTCAAGCCTTAGACGTCGGCGGCCGGACCACCGATGGGCGTCTCGGGACGCTCACCCTGTACCGCTGGCGGAGTACCGGAGGTACCCGTGCCACCACCAGACCAGTCACGAGGCTCACGAGGCGTGCGGCCAGCCATGATGTCGTCGATCTGCTCGGCATCGATGGTTTCATACTTCATCAATGCGTCGGCCATCGCGTCCAGTTTGTCGCGGTTGTCCGTGAGGATCTGCTTGGCCGTGCCGTAGCACTGGTCAATGATGCTGCGAACTTCCGAGTCGATCAACTTGGCTGTCTCACCAGAGAAGCTTGCATGCTGGCCCCCGCCGCCACGACCCAGGAATACTTCGCCCTCTTCCTCGGCATACATCAACGGACCAAGCTTTTCGGACAAGCCCCACTTGGTAACCATGTTCCGTGCAATCTGGCTTGCGCGCATGATGTCGTTGGAGGCACCCGTCGTCACGCCGTCGAAGCCCAACGTCATTTCCTCGGCGATACGGCCACCGTACAGCGAACAGATCTGGCTGATCAGCGCGCGCTTGGACAGGCTGTAGCGGTCCTCTTCCGGCAGGAACATCGTCACACCCAGTGCACGACCGCGCGGAATGATGGAAACCTTGTACACCGGATCATGCTCAGGCACGACACGACCGACGATGGCATGTCCTGCCTCGTGGTAAGCGGTGTTCTGCTTTTCCTTTTCCGACATGACCATGGATTTGCGCTCGGCGCCCATCATGATCTTGTCCTTGGCGAGTTCGAATTCCTTCATCTCCACGACACGCTTGCCGGAACGAGCAGCAAACAGCGACGCTTCGTTTACCAGGTTCGCCAGGTCAGCACCGGAGAAACCCGGTGTGCCGCGAGCGATGACCGCCGGAGCAACGTCATCCCCCATTGGCACCTTGCGCATGTGAACCTTCAGGATCTGCTCGCGACCACGAATGTCCGGCAGCCCCACCACGACCTGGCGGTCAAAACGACCTGGACGCAGCAGCGCAGGGTCGAGCACGTCCGGACGGTTGGTGGCGGCGATCACGATGATGCCGTCATTCATCTCGAAACCGTCCATCTCGACCAGCAACTGGTTGAGGGTCTGCTCGCGCTCATCGTGACCGCCGCCCATGCCGGCGCCACGGTGGCGACCAACGGCGTCGATCTCGTCGATGAAGATAATGCACGGTGCGTGCTTCTTCGCCTGCTCGAACATGTCGCGAACACGGCTCGCACCGACGCCGACGAACATCTCGACGAAGTCGGAACCGGAAATGGTGAAGAACGGAACCTTGGCTTCGCCAGCGATTGCCTTGGCCAGCAAGGTTTTACCGGTACCAGGTGGTCCCACCATCAGTACGCCGCGGGGAATACGCCCGCCCAGGCGCTGGAACTTGCCCGGATCGCGCAGGAATTCAACCAGCTCGCCGACTTCTTCCTTGGCTTCATCGCAACCGGCGACGTCAGCCAGGGTGGTCTTGACCTGATCTTCGGACAATAGTCGGGCCTTGCTCTTGCCGAAACTCATCGGCCCGCCCTTCCCTCCGGCCCCGCCTTGCATCTGGCGCATGAAGAACATGAACACCGCGATGATCACCAGGATCGGGAAGCTCGCGACCAGGAGCTGGGTCCAGATACTTTGCTGCTCAGGCTGCTTGCCTTCGATCACGACGTGATTGTCCACCAGGTCGCCGATCAGACCATTATCCTGGATCGCCGGACGAATGGTCTTGAAGCTGTCGCCATCGCTGCGCTTGCCGGTAATCACATAACCATCAACGGCTACGCGCTCGACCTTGCCTTCCTTGACCTGCTGGAGGAAATCGGAATAGTTGAGGGTCTGCGGCTCGTTAGGGCTGGAGAAGTTGTTCATCACAGTCACAAGGACCGCGGCGATGATCAACCACAGGATCAGATTCTTTGCCATATCGTTCAATTAACTACCCTCTGAAGCAAGCTCCGCTACTGGCGCGCGCTTCGCATGATATTCACCGGCCTAACTTACTACATTACCTGCGACTCTGGCAGGCGCCGTCTGTAACCCTTTGTGAAACTTTGACTCGCGCAATTTTCGTTACGCGACGCCCGCAATGCGATACAAAAAAACTATCGGCCTGTTTCAAAGCCGCTCATCACTGGAAGCGCCTTCGATTCCGCGAAACCCTCGCGCCAGCAGATACTGCTCGCGAGAGCGGTCGCGGGACGACAAAGGCTTGCGCATCTGCACCTTGTCGAACAATTTGCGCATGCCCTTGTGGTATTCATCGAAGCCTTCACCCTGGAAGACCTTGATCAGAAAATCACCACCCGGACGCAGAACCCGCCCCGCCAGATCCAGGGCCAGCTCGCTGAGGAACATTGCACGAGGCATGTCGACAGCCGCCAATCCACTCATATTGGGGGCCATATCGGAAATCACAAGGTCGACTTGCGTATTTCCGACGGCCTCGAGGATTTGCGCCAATACGGCGTCCTCGGTGAAATCACCCTGGATAAAGGTCACGTCAGGGATGCTGTCCATTTCCAGGATGTCCGAAGCGATCAATCGCCCCTGGCCGCCAATCAGACGACTGGTCACCTGCGACCAGCCACCCGGCGCTGCGCCGAGGTCGATCACGGTCATGCCAGGACGAATCAGGCGATCCTTCTCCTGGATCTCCAGCAATTTATAGCTGGCGCGCGAGCGATAACCGTCTTTTTGCGCCATTTTGACGTACGGATCGTTGAAATGCTCTCTGAGCCAGTTCTGGCTAGTCTTGGAACGGGCCACGGGCCACCTCTGAAAATAAATCGGGTCGTGATTAAGTGGGCGGTCCCGGACTCGCTCGGGTAAACTGGCCGCCGCTTTTTACAAGATCAGACGCAGGGGTCAGATTATGCCGCTCACTCAAGAGCAGAAGAAACAATACAAATCCATCGGCCACCATCTGAAACCGGTTTTGACTGTGGCTGACAACGGTTTGACTGAAGGTGTCCTCGCTGAACTGGAACGCGCCCTCGGCGATCACGAGCTGATCAAGATCAAGCTCAACATCCTCGACCGCGAAGCCCGCCTGGCTGCCGTTGCCGAGCTGTGCAAGGTCGGCAAGGCTGACCTGGTCCAGGTCATCGGCAAGATGGCGCTGATTTATCGCAAGAACTTCAGCGTCAACAAGCAACTGTCGAACGTTCACCGCTTCAAATGATGCAAACGGTCAAGGGTGTGCTTCGCGCACCCTGCCGCTCCATCCGGGAACCGGCTGCAACACCAGCACCAGGCCGGAAAAACCCAGCACCAGATAGCTGAATACCTGCCATTGGCTCGCGTCCGGCCAGCCGAGACGCACCGCCAGGAACATCCCGCAAGCGTACAAGGCCATGAGCAGCAATTGCCCGCGAATGTCGCGCCATAGACTGCCAAGACCCTCGGCCTGAACCAGCACCAAAGCCTGGAATATCACGCACACTGCTGAAAAGCCCACCAGCAGCGCCGTCAGCATACCCGCGATTTCATTGATGAGCAGCGGTGCCAGGCCAATCCGACCCAGCACCGGCAGCAGACCGACGTGCAGCAACCAGACGCCGCCCACCCATAACATCTGGGTGAGCTGCCAGATCATGGCACCCGCACGCAGCGGGCGCCTTCGTTCAGATATGACGGACTTCGACAATCTCATACTCGATGACACCACCCGGCGTCTTCACCGCCACCACATCACCCTCTTCCTTGGCAATCAAGGCGCGAGCAATGGGTGAACCGACGGAAATCTTGCCGAGCTTGATGTCTGCCTCGTCCTCGCCAACGATCTGGTAAGTCACGCTTTCGTCGGTCTCGACGTTGGCGATCTCCACCGTAGTGCCAAAAATGACCTTGCCGGTATGCGGAATCGTCGTGACATCGATGATCACCGCATTCTGCATGCGGCCTTCGATGTCACGGACACGCGCCTCGACCATGCCCTGCTCCTCTCGGGCAGCGTGGTATTCGGCGTTTTCCTTCAGGTCGCCCAGTTCACGGGCTTCGCCGATCGCCTGGCTCAAGCGCGGACGCTCGACCTTGGTCAGGAAAGCGTGCTCTTCCTCCAGGGCCTTCGCGCCCTGAACAGTCATCGGGTACTTGGTTATGCTCATGCCTTCAATCCTGCATGTAGATCCTGCAAGCGACGTACGGTCTTCTCGGGTCCGAACTTGAGCGCTTCGCAGATCGCTTCGCCGGCAGCAATAGTCGTGGTGCAGTAGATCTTATGCTGCAGCGCATTGCGACGAATGGAATAGGAATCGGCGATCGATTGACGACCTTCGGTGGTGTTGATGATCAGCGTGACTTCGTCATTCTTGATCATGTCGACCACGTGCGGACGACCCTCGGTCACCTTGTTCACGCGGCGCACTTTCAGGCCCGCCGCCTCGATCAGCTTGGCGGTACCGGCAGTGGCGACCACTTCGAATCCCAAGTTGATCAGATCACGGGCCACGCCCGCAACCAGTGGCTTGTCGTCATCACGCACGCTGATGAACGCCGTGCCGCCCGTTGGAAGGACTTCGCTGGCGCCCATCTGGGCCTTGGCAAAGGCCTCGCCGAAGGTGTCGCCAACGCCCATCACTTCACCGGTGGATTTCATTTCCGGGCCGAGAATCGGGTCTACGCCAGGGAATTTGGCGAATGGGAACACCGCCTCTTTCACGCTGTAGAAGTTCGGGATGATTTCCTTGGTGAAGTTCAGCTCCGCCAAGGTTTTACCGGCCATCACGCGAGCAGCGATCATCGCCAGGGAAACACCGATGCACTTGGACACGAACGGTACGGTCCGAGAGGCGCGCGGGTTGACTTCGATGACATAGATGTCTTCGCCTTGAAGCGCCAGCTGCACGTTCATCAGGCCGACAACCCCGAGCTCCAGGGCCATTTTCTTGACCTGTTCACGCATCTCGTCCTGGATGTGGGCCGGCAACGAGTATGGCGGCAACGAACAGGCGGAGTCACCGGAGTGAACGCCTGCCTGCTCGATGTGCTGCATGATTGCGCCGATCACGACATCCTTGCCGTCGCAGACCGCGTCCACATCCATTTCGATGGCGCAGTTGAGGAAGTGGTCGAGCAGAACCGGGCTGTCATTGGACACCTGGACCGCTTCGCGCAGGTAGCGCTTGAGTTCGTCTTCCTGGTAAACGATTTCCATCGCACGGCCGCCCAGCACGTAGGACGGGCGCACCACCAGCGGATAACCGATCTTCGCCGCCGCACGAATCGCTTCGTCTTCGCTGCGCACGGTGGCGTTTGGTGGCTGGCGCAGGTTCAGGCGCTCGACCATCTGCTGGAAGCGCTCGCGGTCTTCGGCGCGGTCGATGGCATCCGGGCTGGTGCCGATGATCGGCACGCCTGCGGCTTCGAGGGCGCGGGCCAGTTTCAGAGGGGTCTGCCCGCCGTACTGGACGATCACGCCTTTTGGCTTCTCGACACGGACGATTTCCAGCACGTCTTCCAGGGTCACTGGCTCGAAGTACAGGCGATCAGAGGTGTCGTAGTCGGTGGAAACGGTCTCCGGGTTGCAGTTGACCATGATGGTTTCGTAACCATCATCGCGCAGCGCCAGTGCCGCGTGGACGCAGCAGTAGTCGAACTCGATGCCCTGGCCGATCCGGTTCGGACCGCCGCCCAGGATCATGATCTTGTCCCGGGTCGAAGGCGCGGCTTCGCACTCTTCTTCGTACGTGGAGTACAGGTAGGCAGTGTCGGTGGCGAACTCGGCCGCGCAGGTGTCGACGCGCTTGTAGACCGGGAAGACTTCCAGCTTGTGGCGGTGAGTGCGTAGGCTCTTTTCGGTCACACCCAGCAGCTTGGCCAGGCGCATGTCGGAGAAGCCCTTGCGCTTGAGACCCAGCATCGTGTTGCGATCGATGCTGGACATGCCCATGGTCTTGACCTTCTCTTCTTCCTTGATCAGATCTTCGATCTGCACCAGGAACCAAGGGTCGATCATGTTCATGTCGAAAATCTGCTCGACAGTCATGCCGGCGCGGAAGGCATCCGCCACGTACCAGATACGCTCGGCGCCCGGCACGGTCAGCTCGCGCTTGAGCTCGCTCATGCTTTCCGGCTTGCTCAGGTCCAGCTTCGGATCAAGGCCGCAGACACCCACTTCCAGGCCACGAAGGGCTTTTTGCAGGGATTCCTGGAAAGTCCGGCCGATGGCCATGACTTCACCCACCGACTTCATCTGGGTGGTCAGGCGAGCGTCAGCCTTGGCGAATTTTTCGAAGGCGAAACGCGGCAGCTTGGTCACCACGTAGTCGATGGACGGCTCGAAGGACGCCGGGGTCTTGCCGCCGGTGATGTCGTTCGACAGTTCGTCCAGGGTGTAGCCGACGGCCAGCTTGGCGGCGACCTTGGCGATCGGGAAGCCGGTGGCTTTCGAGGCCAGGGCCGACGAACGGGACACGCGCGGGTTCATCTCGATGACCACCATGCGGCCAGTGTTCGGGCAGATGCCGAACTGGACGTTGGAGCCACCGGTTTCCACGCCGATCTCACGCAGTACCGCCAGGGAGGCGTTACGCAGGATCTGGTATTCCTTGTCGGTCAGGGTCTGGGCCGGTGCAACGGTAATCGAGTCGCCGGTGTGCACGCCCATCGGATCGAAGTTCTCGATGGAGCAAACGATGATGCAGTTGTCCTTTTTGTCGCGGACAACTTCCATTTCGTATTCTTTCCAACCGATCAGGGACTCGTCGATCAGCAGTTCCTTGGTTGGCGACAGGTCCAGGCCACGGGCGCAGATTTCTTCGAATTCTTCACGGTTGTAGGCGATGCCACCACCCGTGCCGCCCATGGTGAAGGACGGACGGATGATGCACGGGAAGCCGAGGCGTTCCAGCACGGCGTTGGCTTCTTCCATGCTGTGGGCGATGCCCGAGCGCGGGCAGTCCAGGCCGATGGATTTCATCGCCTTGTCGAAGCGCGAACGATCTTCGGCCTTGTCGATGGTGTCGGCATTGGCGCCGATCATTTCCACACCGAACTTCTCCAGGACGCCTTCGCGCTCCAGGTCCAGAGCGCAGTTCAGTGCGGTCTGGCCACCCATGGTCGGCAGCAGCGCGTCCGGACGTTCCTTCTCGATGATCTTGGCAACGGTCTGCCACTTGATCGGCTCGATGTAGGTGGCGTCAGCCATGGCCGGGTCGGTCATGATGGTGGCCGGGTTGGAGTTCACCAGGATGACGCGATAACCCTCTTCGCGCAGGGCCTTGCAAGCCTGGGCGCCGGAGTAGTCGAATTCGCAGGCCTGGCCGATCACGATCGGGCCAGCGCCGAGAATCAGGATGCTTTTTATGTCTGTACGTTTTGGCATGGGTTTGTCACTCAAATCCGCAGGTCAGTCGGCTAGGCCGTCGAACAATCTTTGAAGCGCCCGCGGGGGCCACCGTTTCCGGGGCCGCCCTCGGATTTCACGCGGTCAGCGTCGCTTGGCCATCTCATTGATGAAGCGATCGAACAGCGGCGCCACATCGTTCGGGCCCGGGCTCGCTTCAGGGTGGCCCTGGAAGCTGAACGCGCTCTTGTCGGTGCGCTCGATGCCTTGCAGCGTGCCGTCGAACAGCGACTTGTGGATGGCCCGTACGTTGGCCGGCAGGGTCGCCTCGTCAACCGCAAAACCGTGGTTCTGACTGGTGATCATGACGACACCGGTATCCAGGTCCTGGACCGGGTGGTTGGCACCGTGGTGGCCATGGCCCATTTTCAGGGTCTTGGCGCCCGAAGCCAGGGCCAGCAACTGGTGCCCCAGGCAGATACCGAATACCGGTATCTCGGTTTCCAGCACGTCCTTGATCGCCTGGATCGCGTAGTCGCATGGCTCCGGGTCACCCGGGCCGTTGGACAGGAACACGCCGTCGGGCTTGAGGGCCAGGACGTCAGCCGCCGGGGTCTGGGCCGGCACTACGGTAACGCGGCAACCGCGCGCGACCAGCATGCGCAGGATGTTCAGCTTGACGCCGTAATCGTAAGCGACCACGTGATACGGCAGTTCGGAAGCCTCGATCGTCGCGTGGCTATCGGTTTTCAAATCCCAGACCGAGGAGCGCCATTCGTACTGTTTCTGAGTGCTGACGACTTTCGCCAGATCCATGCCCTTGAGGCCTGGGAAACCCTGGGCAGCGGCAATGGCGGCCTCGTCGGAAATATTGTCACCGGCCATGATGCAGCCGTTCTGCGCGCCTTTTTCCCGCAGGATGCGGGTCAGGCGGCGGGTGTCGATACCGGCGATCGCCACGACGTTGTTGGCTTTCAGGTAGTCGGACAGGGACATCTTGTTACGCCAGTTGCTCGCTACCAGCGGCAGGTCGCGGATGACCAGGCCAGCGGACCAGACACGATCGGACTCGGCATCTTCCGGCGTGGTGCCGGTGTTGCCGATGTGCGGGTAAGTCAGGGTAACGATTTGCTGGGCGTAGGAAGGATCGGTAAGAATTTCCTGATAGCCGGTCATTGCGGTGTTAAACACCACCTCACCAACGGTCTGACCGTCGGCTCCAATGGCTTCGCCGCGAAAAATGCTGCCATCAGCAAGGGCGAGTATGGCTGGCTTAGTCAAGAAGACCTCCCGTAAATAAAGCCTGAAAGGGCGATCGCAGGTTGTAAAAAAGCGGAGTGACGTATGGACACGTCACCCCGCTTGTTCACTGAATTATTCTGCGCGCTTTTAGTGGACACACTAAAGCTGTAGCTTACAGAAAAAGGCTTTTTTGGTCCACCGCTAATGAGCCTTAAAGGCAGGGGAATGCGACAGGCCGTCGCGAAGCGGTGTAAAACGGGGCTCAGTGTAACCTGAACCCCGCCTTGAAGGCATCAACGCAGGTCGAGAACGTCCTGCATGTCGTACAAGCCGGGGTCGCGACCATCCAGCCACAGCGCGGCACGCACGGCGCCCTTGGCGAAAGTCATCCGACTCGACGCCTTGTGCGTAATCTCCAGGCGCTCACCCTCGGTGGCGAACAGCACGGTGTGATCACCTACCACGTCGCCACCACGTACGGTCGCGAAACCGATGGTGTCTCGCTCACGCGCACCGGTGTGCCCCTGGCGCCCATACACAGCCACTTCCTGCAAATCACGACCCAGCGCATCGGCAATCACCTCGCCCATGCGCAAGGCTGTTCCCGAAGGCGCATCGATCTTGTGACGGTGATGCGCCTCGATGATTTCGATATCCGCATCATCACCCAACACCCGCGCCGTCAGGTCCAGCAGCTTGAGCGAGAGATTCACGCCCACGCTGAAGTTCGCCGCGAACACGATCGGTATGTCCTTGCCGGCATCGGCCAACAATTGCTTCTGCGCGGTATCCAGGCCGGTCGTGCCGATGACCATGGCCTTGCCAGCCTTGCGGCAGGTGGCGAGGTTTTTCAGCATGACTTCTGGCAGGGTGAAGTCGATCAGGACGTCAAACTCATCGAGTACCTTTTCCAACCCACCGGACATTGGCACGCCGATACGTCCGATCGAGGCCAGCTCGCCAGCATCGGCGCCCACCAGCGTACTGTCGGGCCGGACGATGGCAGCCGTCAGACCAGAGAGCGGCGAGCGCTGCTGCACCGCCTCGACCAGCGCCTTGCCCATACGCCCCGCGGCGCCCATCACAGCTATACGTCGCATGCCCACTCCTTACAGATCGCCGAAGAAGCGCTTCACACCTTCGAACCAACCGGTGGTTTTCGGCGAGTGGCTGTTGTCATCCGCCAGGGAACTGCGGAACTCTTCGAGCAGCTCCCGCTGGCGCCGGCTCAGGTTGACCGGTGTCTCTACCGCGACGCGGCACATCAAGTCGCCCGCACCGCCGCCACGCACCGGAGCCACGCCCTTGCCGCGAATGCGGAACTGCTTGCCGGTTTGCGTCCCTTCGGGAATCTTCAGTTTGACGCGACCATCAAGGGTCGGGATTTCAAGCTCACCGCCCAAGGCCGCATCAACAAAACTGATCGGCACTTCGCAGAACAGATGCTTGCCATCACGCTGGAAGATCGCGTGCTCGCGCACGTTGATCACTACATACAGATCGCCGGTCGGGCCGCCCTGGGCACCCGCTTCGCCTTCGCCGGACAGACGAATGCGGTCACCGGTGTCGACACCGGCCGGTACTTTGACCGACAGCGTCTTGTACTCTTCGACACGCCCTTCGCCGTGGCAGGAGTCGCACGGATCGGAAATGATCTTGCCTTGGCCATGGCAACGCGGGCAGGTCTGCTGGACCGAGAAAAAGCCCTGCTGCATGCGAACCTGGCCGATGCCGCCGCAAGTCGGGCAGGTGACCGGCGAGGAGCCCTTCTTGGCGCCCGAACCGTCGCACGGCTTGCAATTGACCAGCGTCGGCACCCGGATATTCACGGTAGTACCGCGCACCGCTTCTTCCAGGTTCAGCTCCAGCGTGTAGCGCAAATCGCTGCCACGCTGGGCACCACCACGGGCGCCGCCGCGGCCGCCGCCAAAAAAATCACTGAACACATCGCCGAAGATATCGGAGAAGTTCTGGCCGCCGAAACCGGCACCGCCGCCACCCATGCTCGGGTCGACGCCGGCATGCCCGTATTGGTCGTAGGCCGCGCGCTTGCTGGAATCGGACAGAACTTCGTAAGCTTCGTTGGCTTCCTTGAACATCTCTTCCGACGCTTTATCGCCGGGATTACGGTCTGGGTGGTGCTTCATCGCCAGGCGACGGTAAGCCTTTTTCAGCTCTGCCTCGCTGGCTCCCCGCTCGACACCCAATACTTCGTAAAAATCACGCTTCGCCATTAGTCTTTGCACTCTTATAGGACGTCCGGCAAACCTCTCCTGAACCTTGCCAAACTCGTTGAGCCCCAATACAGGCCCGGACCCAACTCACGTCGATTCAACGATCCTGGTCTCGGCGCATATCGCCCGGAAAGCAGGAGCATTCCCGAACACACCGCCAGCACCCGAACGCTGTCGCATGCTGTAAAAATTCACTGACTCCAGACACGCCAACGCGGGAGCAAGCTCCCGCGCGGCGACATCCTACCAGCCACCGCACAAACGCAGTCAACCGGCCGACCAACAAGCGATTACTTGTTGTCTTTTACTTCTTCGAACTCAGCGTCGACCACGTCATCGGCTTTCTCGGCCGATTCGCCTTGCTGCGCAGCACCTTCAGCTGGCTGGGCCTGCTCGGCATACATCTTCTGGGCCACTGGCGCGGAGACTTTCGACAGCTCTTCGATCTTCGCTTCGATGGCAGCCTTGTCGTCGCCTTTGACGGCAGCTTCAAGGGCAACCACGGCGGCTTCGATCGCGGCCTTCTCTTCAGCAGTCACTTTGTCGCCGGCATCGGCAACCATCTTGCGGGTCGAGTGAACCAAGGCGTCGCCCTGGTTACGAGCGCTGGCCAGCTCTTCGAACTTGCGGTCTTCCTCGGCGTTGACTTCAGCGTCGCGAACCATCTGCTGAATTTCTTCCTCGGACAGGCCGGAGTTGGCCTTGATCACGATCGACTGGGTCTTGCCGGTGGCCTTGTCTTTCGCGCCGACGTGCAGGATGCCGTTGGCGTCGATGTCAAAGGTCACTTCGATTTGTGGCACACCGCGTGGAGCCGGTGGAATCTCGGCCAGGTCGAACTTGCCCAACGACTTGTTCTGGGCCGCTTGCTTACGCTCACCTTGCAGCACGTGGATGGTCACGGCGCTCTGGTTGTCGTCGGCCGTCGAGAACACCTGGGATTTCTTGGTAGGAATCGTGGTGTTTTTCTCGATCAGCGCGGTCATCACGCCGCCCATGGTTTCGATACCCAGGGTCAGCGGGCTGACGTCGAGCAGCAGAACGTCTTTCACGTCGCCGGCCAGAACGGCACCCTGGATGGCAGCACCCATGGCAACGGCTTCGTCCGGGTTCACGTCCTTGCGTGCTTCCTTGCCGAAGAAATCGGTTACCAGCTTCTGAACCAGCGGCATACGGGTCTGGCCGCCGACCAGGATCACGTCGTTGATCGAGCCAACGTCGATACCGGCGTCCTTCATCGCAATGCGGCAAGGTTCGATGGTGCGCTGAACCAGGTCTTCTACCAGCGCTTCGAGCTTGGCGCGGGAGATTTTCACGTTCAGGTGCTTCGGACCGGTAGCGTCTGCGGTGATGTACGGCAGGTTCACGTCGGTCGACTGGCTCGAGGACAGTTCGATCTTGGCTTTCTCAGCGGCCTCTTTCAGACGCTGCATGGCCAGCGGGTCACCCTTGAGGTTCATGCCGCTTTCTTTCTTGAACTCATCGACGAGGTAATCGATCAGGCGGATGTCGAAGTCTTCACCACCGAGGAATGTATCGCCGTTGGTTGCCAATACTTCGAACTGGTGCTCGCCGTCGACTTCGGCAATTTCAATCACGGAAACGTCGAAAGTACCGCCACCCAGGTCATAAACGATCACGGTGTGATCGCCTTTGGCCTTGTCCATACCGTAGGCCAGAGCGGCTGCGGTTGGTTCGTTGATGATACGTTTCACGTCCAGGCCAGCGATGCGGCCGGCGTCTTTGGTCGCCTGGCGCTGGCTGTCGTTGAAGTACGCAGGAACGGTAATGACCGCTTCAGTCACTGGCTCGCCGAGGTAGTCTTCGGCGGTTTTCTTCATTTTCTTCAGGATTTCAGCCGAGATCTGTGGCGGCGCCATTTTCTGGCCGTTCACTTCAACCCATGCGTCGCCGTTGTCAGCCTTGGCGATTTTGTACGGCACCATCTTGATGTCTTTCTGCACGACTTCTTCGTCGAACTTGCGACCGATCAGACGCTTCACCGCGTACAGGGTGTTATGCGGATTGGTCACAGCCTGACGCTTGGCGGACTGGCCCACCAGGATCTCGCCATCGTTGGCGTAAGCGATGATCGACGGCGTGGTACGCGCGCCTTCAGCATTCTCGATGACTTTAGCCTTGCCGTTTTCCAGCACGGAGACGCACGAGTTGGTGGTCCCCAGGTCGATACCGATAATCTTGCCCATGTTAACTCTCCCGGAACTTGAATTTTTTTGCCGCAGCAGTGGTGGCTAACTGCGGTAGTACTTAAACGCTTGACTTCTTAATGGGGCCGTTGCGCCCGATTTCAAGCCTGCTCATCGATAGAAGGCGAAACCGGCGCTGGCGCCTTGCTGACCACAACCATGGCCGGGCGCAGCAAGCGGCCGTTGAGCAGGTAGCCCTTCTGGAATACTTTCAGCACGCTGTTCGGCTCGACGTCGGCACTTTCCTGCATCGCCATGGCCTGGTGGTGCTCGGCGTTGAAGGGTTCACCGTGGGGATCGATCGCTTCGAGCTGATAACGCTTGAGGGTGTCCTGGAACATTTTCAGCGTCAGCTCGATGCCTTCACGCATCGGACGGATGTTCTCGTCGTCCGGGTTGGACAGCTCCAGGCCGCGCTCCAGGCTGTCGATGATCGGCAGCAGGTCGCCGGCGAAACGCTCCAGGGCGAATTTGTGGGCCTTTTCCACGTCTTGCTCGGCGCGGCGGCGGACATTCTGCAGGTCGGCTGCTACGCGCAACGCCTGATCCTGAGCACCGGCCAGTTGCTCTTCGAGCACTTGTACACGAGCCGACAGGTCTTCGCCCGAATCCTGGGGAGCCTGATTGGCGTCTAGATTTTGCGTATCCTGCGTCTGTTCGTCAGCCATAGATTTCTCCTTTCAACTTCGTCCGCGAGCTCGACTCGCGCTTCTGCCCCGGTATATGGGGCCACGTTTTTCAGCTTCAAGGGCCGCGCGACGAATTAACCTTACAAAAAACAGCTGCATATCATTCCCAGCCGCGCTAAAAAATCACGCAATCCAAGCAAATCGAGCTAAGGCCAGGCATTGTCAGTTCGCGACAAAACACTGTATAAATAACCAGACCTAATGCCTGGGAGCGGCCTTATGCTGGTGCACCTGTCCGTACACAACTACGCCATCGTCGAACATCTCGACCTCGAACTCGACCGGGGCATGAGCGTGATTACCGGTGAAACCGGCGCTGGCAAATCGATCATGCTCGATGCCCTCGGGCTGACCCTGGGTGATCGTGCCGACAGCGGCGTGGTGCGCCCCGGCGCAGACAAGGCCGACATCCTGGCAACTTTCGACCTGGTCGACATTCCCGAAGCCAGTGCGTGGCTGGCCGAACGGGACCTGGACACCGACGGCCTATGCATCCTGCGCCGGGTCATCACCGCCGAAGGTCGCTCCCGCGGCTATATCAATGGCGCCCCTTGCCCGCTGGGTGATCTGAAAGCGCTCGGCGAACTGCTGATCGATATTCACAGCCAGCATGAACACCAGTCCCTGCTCAAGACCGATACCCATCGCCGCCTGCTCGACGAATACGCCGGAGCCACCGACCTGGCCCGCCAGGTTCACCTGGCAGCCCAACGCTGGCGCCAGACACGGCAGGAGCTGGACCGACTCGCCAATTCCGGCGACGAACAACGCGCCCGCCACCAGCTCTTGAGCTACCAGCTCGAAGAGCTGGAGAACCTGGCCCTGGGTGAAAACGAACTGGAGGAACTGGAGCAGGAACACAAGAACCTGACCAACGCCGAAGCACTGCTGGGCGTCTGCCGCCAGGTAGTCGAACAATGCAGCGAAAGCGACTCGGGCAATGTGCTCAGCGCATTGACGGCGAGCCTGAACCGGCTCTCCAGCGTCAGCAATTCGGTAGGCGCCCTGAGCGAGGCCGGCAACCTGCTGACTAGCGCACAGATCCAGGTCGAGGAAGCCGTTGGGGAACTGAACCGGTTCCTGGATCATTTCGATGCCGACCCCGCGCGCCTGCAATACCTGGAAGAACGCCTGGACACTATCTATACGCTTGCACGCAAGCACCGCGTCCAGCCAACCGAAGTCGTCGAACTGCAGCAACGGCTGCTGGAAGAACTGGAGACCCTGAACGCCAACGATGAATCCATCGAGCGACTCGCAGATGAACTGGCTTCCTACGCGCGGCATTACCAGGAAAAGGCCAGGGAACTCAGCGAACTGCGCCGCAAGGCCGCCACCGGCCTGGCCGGTGCCGTGGAGCAGGAAATCCAGCGTCTTGGCATGCCAGGCGGCCGATTTACCATCGAACTGCACCCCAACGCCGGCGACGAGCTTCAACCCAATGGCTTGGAACAAGTGGAGCTACTGGTCAGTGCCAACCCCGGGCAACCGCTCAAGGCGCTGGCAAAAGTGGCGTCCGGCGGTGAGTTGTCGCGCATCAGCCTGGCCATCCAGGTCATCACGGCGCAGACATCCCGTGTACCGACATTGGTCTTTGACGAAGTCGACGTGGGCATTGGCGGTCCGACAGCGGAGATCGTCGGTCAATTGCTGCGCAGGCTGGGTGAGCGCGGGCAGGTATTGACGGTGACTCACCTGCCTCAGGTCGCAGCCCAGGGCCATCAACATTTGTTCGTGCATAAGGTGCGTGGCGAAGACGCTACTCGCACCGCCGTCTCCAAGCTCGACAAGAACGAGCGCGTGGAAGAAGTGGCGCGGATGCTGGGAGGCATCGACCTGACCAAGGAATCCCTGGCCCATGCCAAAAAAATGGTGGTTGCGGCAAAAAGCTGAAAGCGCTGTAAAGCAAGAAGGCGACCCGAGGGTCGCCTTCTTTCGTTTTGCGGGCTTTCGCCTACGTGACGAACTTACTTGCGCTTGCGGACATGCAAGACGAGATGGTGATCGATCAAATCGAAGCCATACTCGTCAGCAATCGCCTTTTGCAGCTTCTCGATTTCAGGACTGACGAACTCGATTACCTCGCGAGTCTCTACATCCACCATGTGGTCATGGTGCTCTCCATCCGCCAATTCGAAGACAGCATGACCGCCATCAAAATTATGACGAGCCACCAGTCCCGCCGCCTCGAATTGGGTCAATACACGGTAAACCGTGGCCAGACCGACGTCCTCGCCAGCTTCCATGAGCGCCTTGTAGACGTCTTCGGCACTCATGTGGCGTTGCTCGGCGGAATCGAGCATTTGCAGAATCTTGACCCTTGGCAGGGTCACTTTGAGGCCGGCTTTGCGTAGTTCGCTATTTTCAACCATGGTCAGCTTTCTCGCGATGCTGCTTCGCAGCTTCTCTTAATGCGGGTATGATCGGCGTTTACGTTGTCCCAGCCAAGATAGTGGAAGTCGCCCACCGATGCAAAACACCAAGCTCTTGCTAACCAGTTTCACCTTCGTGGGACTGCTCGCACTCGCCGGTTGTTCATTCCCCGGGGTTTACAAAATCGACATCCAGCAGGGCAATGTCGTCACGCAGGACATGATAGACCAGTTACGCCCGGGAATGACCCGTCGGCAAGTACGGTTTATCATGGGCAACCCCCTGCTGACCGACACGTTCCATGCCGATCGCTGGGATTACCTGTACAGCCTGCAGCCAGGCGGTGGTGAACGGCAACAGGAACGCATCAGCGTTATCTTCAATGCCAATGACCAACTTGTCAGCCTGTCGGGTGATTTCATGCCTGGTGTGAGCCGCGATGAGGCCATCATGGGCAAGGACAGCGGTACGACCGTCACCGACCCGACCCAGAATGCCGAACAGCCGAAACCGGAAAAACCGGCCAAGCCAGGTTCGTTGCTGGATCAGATCCAGAAGGATGTGGACAACGTCGAGACCGTACCTGTCCCGACGCCCGAGCCTCTGGACACCTCGCCGCAATAAATTGCGACAACAAAAAACCCGGCATGCCGGGTTTTTTAATGCCTGCAATTAGGGCGTTGCTTACTGATCTGCCTGACGTGCCTGGGCTGCCTTGGCCGCTCGCAGACGACGAATTTCTTTCGGATCAGCCAGCAACGGTCGATAGATTTCGAGCCGATCACAAGCTTGCACCGCTTGCTGATCCGGATCGGCGACCACCTTGCCAAAAATACCGATCGGACACGCGCTCAAGTCCAGCTCCGGAAAGTCCTCGGCAATACCCGACGCCAACAGCGCAGCGCGAACGCTGGTACCTTCGGGCACTGCAAACGTGCGCAAGACCTGGCGGTCGACGCTGGCATGCACCACTTCGATTTCGATCAACGCTTGAGCTCGGCGTTCTGTTTGGCGCGTTGGCAGAACGCATCGACCAGCGTATTGGCCGCCTGGTTGAACAGCGGCCCCAAGGTCGCCCGCACGATTGGTCCCGCGTAGTCGAACGAGAGATCCAGGCTGATCTTGCAGGCCTTTTCCCCGAGCGGCTTGAACACCCAGACACCATGGAGCTGATTGAACGGCCCCTCTTCGAGGTTCATTTCGATCGACTGCCCCGGCACCAAGGTGTTACGCGTGACAAAGTGCTGGCTCAATCCGCCCTTGGCCACATTGAGACTGGCGCGCATGTGGGTATCGGAGCTTTCAAGCACCTCGGCGGACGAGCACCAGGGCAAGAACTCCGGATAACTCGCCACATCGTTGACCAGATCGTACAGCGCCTGCGCCGGGTAGGGCAGCAAGGCCGAGCGTTGAATATGTGTCGTCATGTAAGCGTCACTTCCACAGCTGGGCGGCAAACACTACCAGGATGCCGATGGGCGCCACATAGCGCATCAAGAACAGACTCAAGGCGAACACCACCGGGCTGCGCAGCGACAGTTCATCACGCACCGCGTCACGCCCCATGATCCACCCTGCAAACACCACGAAACACAATCCACCCAAAGGCAGCATGATCCGCGACGTGAAGAAATCAATCACTCCGAAGAAATCCAGCCCTCCGGTCGCTCCCCACTGATAGAGGTGGAACAGACCGCCTTCGTTCACGAAAAACTTTGCCTGCTTCCATATATTGAAGGAAAACACCGTACCCAATCCCACGAACCAGCAGGTGAAGGCCAGCCAGAAAGTGACCCAGGCGCGGCTCAGGCGGGTACGTTCAACCAGGTAAGCGACCATCGGTTCGAGCAAGGAAATGGCCGAACTCCAGGCAGCGACTGCCACCAGGACAAAAAACACCACGCCCATGACCTGGCCGAACGGCATGCTGCCGAAGGCGAAAGGCAGGCTGACGAACATCAGCCCAGGCCCTTCACTGGGGTTCAGGCCTGCGGCGAAGACAATCGGGAACAATGCCACCCCCGCCAGCAGCGACACGAAGGTATCCAGCAACGCAACCCCGAAGACAGTCCTGGTCAGCGAGGCATTCTTGGGCATGTAGGCGCCGTAGATCATGATCGAACCGACGCCAACGCTCAGGGAGAAAAACGCATGCCCCATGGCCGGCAGCAGCCCGTCCATGACTTTCTCCGGCTGGAAGTCGAACATGAAATGCACGCCCTCCATGAAATGTCCGGTGGTCATGCTGTAGCCCAGCAGCACCAGGATCATCACGAACAGCAGCGGCATCATGATCCGCAGGCTGCGCTCAAGCCCGGCGACCACGCCTCGGGCGATCACTACGGCCGAGAGCACCATAAAAAGCGTGTGCCAAAGTGTCAGCCTCCAAGGGTCGGCGATCACGTTGCCGAAGTAGGCGCCGACCTGATCGGGCGTCGCCCCCTGGAAATCTCCCCGCCCCATATCGATGATGTAATCCAGGGACCAGCCGCCAACCACACTGTAGAAAGAAAGAATCAACAGTGCCGTGACCATTCCGGCGAACGCGCCCCACGACCACCTGGCCGAATGGCCCGCCTCCGTCGCCAGCACCTTCAAGGCATTGGCCGGGCTTTGCCGGGCGCGACGACCGATAAGTGTTTCGGCCAACATGACCGGCGCACCGATCAGGGCGATGCATGCCAGGAACATCAATACGAAGGCACCGCCGCCGTAGACGCCGACCATGTACGGAAACTTCCAGATACTACCCAGCCCTACGGCCGAACCGGTCGCAGCGAATATGAAGACCCAGCGGCTAGCCCAACTGCCGTGGACAGAAACCTTGTCTGTCGACATCGTGATCACGCCCAAGCGTTCAAAAAAGAGGCCGCATTGTCCGGGATTCATTCAACCTGCTCAAGCATGCTGCTTCACCGTAGCCGACACGCACGCAACTGCCTATAATGCCGCCCCTATGGCTAAACAGAAGAAACACCCCACAGGGACCATCGCGCAAAACAAAAAGGCGCGACACGATTACTTCATCGAACAGCGTTTCGAGGCTGGCATGGTCCTGGCCGGCTGGGAAGTAAAAAGCTTGCGTGCCGGCAAGGCGCAACTGGTCGACAGTTACGTCCTGCTCAAGGACGGCGAAGCCTGGCTGCTGGGCAGCCACATCACGCCGCTGACCACCGCCAGCACCCATGTCATTGCCGATCCTGTGCGCTCGCGCAAACTGCTGCTCAACAAGCGGGAGCTGGAGAAGCTCTTCGCCTCCGTGCAGCAGAAGGGTTATGCCTGCGTCTGTACCTCGCTGTACTGGAGCAAGCATTTGATCAAGTGCGAAATAGCACTGGGCAAGGGCAAGAAGGAATACGACAAGCGCGACACCGAGCGCGAACGCGATGCCGGGCGCGAGTTGCAGCGCGCGGTGCGTAACAAGGGCAAGGAAGACTAGCCCGACCGCGAGCCACTGTGGGAGCGAGCTTGCTCGCGATGGCATCGGCATATCTTGCATTGATGTGTCAGACAGACCGCCATCGCGAGCAAGCTCGCTCCCACACGATCCGCAACAGGGCTACATCCCCTTGCGCCGCTCCGCCCGGGCAACCCGCTGCACTTCCTGACGCACCTCTTCCAGCACCTCCTGCACATACAGGATATGTCGGCTGGAAACCTCCCGTGCCAGCTCGGCGTGACCATCCATGATGGCTTGATACAACTCCCGGTGCTGACTGATCAGCATGTCGCGGGTCTCGCTGCGCTGTTTGTACATGCCGCCGATATTGGTCACCACGTTGCGCTTGAGCAGGTCGAACAAGCCGCGAATGGTGTGCAGCAAAACCGCGTTATGACTGGCCTCGGCGATCGCCAGATGAAAGCGCGCATCCGCCGCGCCCTCCTCCGCCCGACTCACCTGTTCGTGACGCGAGTAACAATCCTGCAACTCATCGAACGCCGCTGTCAGCCGCTCGCGATCGACCTCGGTAGCCCGCAATGCTGCGTAATAAGCGCAGGACGCCTCCAAGGTATGCCGGAACTCCAATAGATCACGCTGTGCTTCGGGATTGCTTTCCAGGAGCTGCAGCAGCGGATCACTGAACGTCGAGCCCAGCGACTCCACCACATAGTTGCCGCCGCCCTGACGACTGATCAGCAAACCCTTGGCCGTCAGCTTCTGGATTGCCTCACGCAACGAAGGGCGTGACACACCGAACTGCTCGGCCAGGGTCCGTTCGGCCGGCAATCGCTCGCCGGACTTCAACGTGCCCTCGAGGATCATGCCTTCCAGCCGCTCGACAATATCGTCAGACAAACGGCGCTGACGAATCTGATCAAACCCCATAACTCGATTCTCCACGGTCCCGACGGCTCGCCGGGCTCTCTATTCTGGCCCATCCGGGCCTCGTCCACACCCAACAAAAAATATTAATGCCAGCAGATCAGATGTCATCTGCACCGCTTATTCGACGAAAGTTTCAAAGCGGCAAATTGACACACGACGACCAAGGCTTTTACCCTAGCCGACAGCGCTTGTAAATTGGTATTACCAATTATCCAAAACCGCTGACCAGTGCCTGACCAACAACAATTAGGGGCTCACCCAATATGCAAACCTGGCAACAGCTTTACAGCCCGCTCGGCAGCCTAGGCTTGTCCGCACTCGCGGCCGTCATTCCCATCGTGTTTTTCTTCCTCGCCCTGGCGGTGTTTCGCCTCAAGGGGCACGTGGCGGGCAGCATCACCCTGGCCTTGGCGATTGCCGTCGCGATCTTCGCTTTCCAGATGCCGGCCGACATGGCGTTTGCCGCCGCCGGCTATGGCTTTGCCTATGGTCTTTGGCCGATTGCCTGGATCATCGTCGCCGCGGTGTTTCTCTACAAACTGACCGTCAAGAGCGGCCAGTTCGAAATCATCCGCAGCTCGGTGCTGTCGATTACCGATGACCAACGCCTGCAAGTGTTGCTGATCGGCTTCTGCTTCGGCGCATTCCTGGAAGGTGCCGCCGGTTTCGGCGCTCCCGTCGCGATTACCGCCGCGCTGCTGGTCGGCCTGGGTTTCAACCCGCTCTACGCCGCCGGCCTGTGCCTGATCGCCAACACCGCTCCGGTAGCCTTCGGCGCACTGGGCATTCCGATTATCGTTGCGGGCCAGGTCACCGGAATCGACGCCTTCAAGATCGGCGCCATGACCGGTCGCCAGTTGCCATTGCTGTCGCTGTTCGTGCCGTTCTGGCTGGTGTTCATGATGGATGGCCTGCGCGGTGTGCGGGAAACCTGGCCGGCTGCCCTGGTGGCGGGCTTGAGTTTCGCCATCACCCAGTACTTCACTTCGAACTTCATCGGCCCGGAACTGCCGGACATCACGTCGGCCCTGGCCAGCCTGGTATCCCTGACGCTGTTCCTGAAAATCTGGCAGCCCAAGCGTACCGCCGGTGCCCAGATTGCCGGCGCAACCTCCAGCGCAGCGATCACCGCCAGCGTCGGCGGTTTCGGCCAGCCGCGCAGTACCGTGGCTTCGCCCTACAGCCTGGGGGAAATCGTCAAGGCCTGGTCACCGTTCCTGATCCTGACCGTGCTGGTGACCATCTGGACCCTGAAACCCTTCAAGGCGATGTTCGCCGCCGGTGGCTCGATGTATGGCTGGGTATTCAACTTCGCGATCCCGCACCTGGATCAACTGGTCATCAAGGTCGCCCCTATCGTGATCAACCCCACGGCGATTCCGGCGGTGTTCAAGCTCGATCCGATTTCGGCCACCGGCACGGCGATTTTCTTCTCGGCACTCATCTCGATGATCGTCTTGAAGATCAACTTCAGAACTGGTCTTACCACTTTGAAAGAGACCTTCTACGAACTGCGCTGGCCTATCCTGTCCATCGGCATGGTGCTGGCATTCGCCTTCGTCACCAACTTCTCGGGCATGTCATCAACCATGGCCCTGGTATTGGCCGGAACTGGCGCCGCGTTCCCGTTCTTCTCGCCATTCCTCGGCTGGCTGGGCGTATTCCTGACCGGCTCCGATACCTCGTCCAATGCGCTGTTCGGCTCGCTGCAAGCGACAACCGCGCACCAGATCGGTGTCAACGACACATTGCTCGTGGCAGCCAATACCAGTGGCGGCGTCACCGGCAAAATGATTTCGCCGCAATCGATCGCCGTAGCCTGCGCGGCAACCGGCCTGGTGGGCAAGGAATCGGATCTGTTCCGTTTCACCCTGAAACACAGCCTATTCTTTGCAACGATCGTCGGCTTGATCACGTTGGCCCAGGCCTACTGGTTCACCGGCATGCTGGTTCACTGAGTAATACACGAAACATTAAAAAACCCGACGCTGAAACGTGATTCGGCGTCCGCTATTCACCACCGGGTCTGCAAGGCTGCTGAAAGATTTCCTCTCTATATTCAGCAGCCTCAGCAGACGGATAACCGGGACCACCCGGAGACACGCCTGATGAGCGAGCTTTTTTACAACGCCGTGCCGAACGCGACCCGAGTCGCCCCGCCATTGCCTGAGCCGCGCCAGTATCCCAGCGAGAAACCCCGACGGGTCTATCTGTTCGGAACCTGCGTGGTGGATCTGTTCTACCCCGAAGCCGGGATGGACGCGATTCATCTGCTTGAGCGCGAAGGCATCCAGGTCGACTACCCGCAAGGCCAGACGTGCTGCGGGCAACCGGCCTACACGTCGGGGTATACCGAGCAGGCGCGGACGGTGGCGCGAGCGCAACTGGCCCTGTTTGCCGGGGATTATCCGGTGGTCGTGCCGTCGGGCTCGTGTGCCGGCATGCTGCGTGAACATTACGCCGACCTGTTCAAGGACGAACCGCAAACGCTCAAACAGGTCCAGGCCCTGGCGGCCAGGACCTATGAGCTGGCCGAGTTCCTGCTGTTCGTGTGCAAGGTGCAATTGAACGACGGTGGCACGCCGGTAAAGGTCGCGCTGCATACGTCCTGCTCGGCACGACGGGAAATGAATACGCACCTGCATGGCCGTGCGTTGTTGGCACAGCTGCGCAACGTGGAACGGGTCGACCACAGTCACGAAAGTGAATGCTGCGGTTTTGGTGGGACGTTCAGCGTTCGCATGCCGGATATTTCCGGCGCGATGGTGGCCGACAAGACCCGCGCGCTGAAGGAATCCGGCGCGCATCAGGTGATCAGCGCCGACTGCGGTTGCCTGATGAACATCAACGGCGCGCTGGAAAAACAGCGCGAAGCGCTACGCGGCCAGCATCTGGCGAGCTTCCTCTGGCAGCGTACCGGAGGTGTCGCATGAGCACGCCGACGCTGATTCCGACCGTTGCAGTGCAGGAAGATTTTCGCGCCCGAGCCCACAAGGCGTTGGACGACACGCAACTGCGAAACAACTTTCGCAGCGCGATGGATTCACTGATGACAAAACGGGCAACGTCCTTCAGCGATGCCCACGAAAGAGAACACCTGCGGGTGCTGGGCAATGCTGTCCGCGCCCGCGCGTTATCCAAGCTGCCCGACCTGCTCGAGCAACTTGAAGCCAACCTGACCCGCAACGGTGTGAACGTGCACTGGGCGGAAACGGTGGACGAGGCCAATGGCATCGTCCTCTCGATCATCCGCGCTCACGAGGCGCGGCAAGTGATCAAGGGCAAATCGATGGTCAGCGAAGAGATGGAGATGAACCATTTCCTCGAGGCTCGGGACATTGAATGTCTCGAATCCGATATGGGGGAGTACATCGTCCAGCTCGACCACGAGAAGCCTTCACACATAATCATGCCGGCAATCCACAAGAATGCCGGTCAGGTCGCGTCCTTGTTCCACGACAAACTTGGCGTGGAGTACACCAAGGACGTCGACCAACTCATTCAGATCGGTCGCAAGGTCTTGCGGCAGAAATTCTTCGAAGCCGACGTCGGCGTTTCCGGCGTCAACTTCGCCGTCGCCGAAACCGGCACGCTGCTGCTGGTGGAAAACGAAGGCAACGGGCGGATGTCGACCACGGTGCCGCCGGTGCACATTGCGGTGACCGGCATTGAAAAAGTCGTGGAGAACCTGCGGGACGTCGTGCCGCTGCTCTCGCTGCTGACCCGCTCGGCGCTGGGCCAGCCGATCACCACCTACGTCAACATGATCTCCGGCCCGCGCAAGGCAAACGAACTGGACGGGCCGCAGGAAGTTCACCTGGTCCTGCTCGACAACGGTCGCAGCCAGGCATTTGCCGACAGTGAGCTGCGCCAGACCCTGAACTGCATTCGCTGCGGCGCCTGTATGAACCATTGCCCGGTCTACACGCGAATTGGTGGTCATGCCTACGGCGAGGTTTACCCGGGACCTATTGGAAAAATCATCACGCCGCACATGGTCGGCCTGGCCAAAGTGCCGGATCACCCGAGCGCGTCTTCGCTGTGCGGTGCCTGCGGCGAAGTGTGTCCGGTGAAGATTCCGATCCCGGCCCTGCTGCGACGGCTGCGAGAAGAAAACGTCAAGGCGCCGGATAGCCCCAACCCGGTCATGCGCGGCCAAGGCAGTAAATACTCGGCCAAAGAGCGCTTCATCTGGAATGCCTGGGCCCGGCTCAACAGCTCGCCACGGCTGTACCGGCTGTTCGCTTTCCTCGCCACGCGCCTGCGCGGCCTGACACCGCAGAATGTCGGCCCCTGGACCCAGAACCACAGCGCCCCGAAACCCGCCGCCCGCTCGTTGCATGACCTGGCCCGCGACCACCTGACCCCGCAGGGAGACCGCCGATGACTGCCAAGGAAAATATCCTCGCCAAGCTGCGTAAAAGCCTGACCGGCACCACGCCCGTTGCCGACAACTACGATGTCGAACTGGTGACACAGACCTACCGCTACGCGCCCGAGGAACGCATTCCACAATTGCGCAAGCTGATGGAAGCGGTGCACACCGAAATTCACCTGACGTCCGGCGAAGCCTGGCCGACGCTGCTGGCGCAATTGCTGCGCGACCGGCAACTGCCGAGTTTGCTTATCGCTCCGACAACGCCCCATGGGCGAAAAATCCTACAGCTCTGGGCGGATAACCCTGACTTTCCTGTCCTCAAGGCCTACGACCGCCCCATCGAGGAATGGAAAGCCGAGCTGTTCAACGATACGCCTGCCAGCCTGACCGGAACCCTCGGCGCGATCGCCGCGACCGGCAGCCTGATTCTCTGGCCTACGCGGGAGGAACCGCGCCTGATGAGCCTCGTCCCGCCGGTGCACTTCGCCTTGCTCAAGGCCAGCGAGATCCGTGACAACTTCTATGAAGTGCAGCAGGAATTCGAATGGGCCCAAGGCATGCCGACCAACGCCCTGCTGGTGTCGGGCCCGTCAAAGACCGCCGATATCGAGCAAGTCCTGGCCTACGGCGCCCATGGCCCAAAGGATCTGGTGGTGTTGATTCTGGAGGACCAATGACGCTTCCGGCCCCTTTCCTGCGCGACGTACACCAACTGATCCCGCAAAAACGACGCTTCGACGACCCGTTGTCGACCCTGGCCTTCGGCACCGATGCGAGCTTTTATCGGCTGATTCCGAAACTGGTGGTACGCGTCGAAAGCGAAGACGAAATCATCGCCCTGCTGCAACTGGCCCAGCGCGACCGGGTTCCGGTGACCTTCCGTGCGGCCGGCACCAGCCTGTCCGGCCAAGCCATCAGCGACTCAGTGCTGATCGTGCTTGGGGACAACTGGAACGGCCGGGAAATTCGCGAGCAAGGCACACAGATCCGTTTGCAACCGGGCGTGATCGGCGCCCAGGCCAACGCCTGGCTGGCCCCTTTCGGGCGCAAGATCGGCCCGGATCCGGCGTCGATCAACGCCTGCAAGATTGGCGGCATCGTCGCCAACAACGCCAGCGGCATGTGCTGCGGCACGGCGCAGAACACCTATCACACCCTGGCCGGCATTCGCCTGGTACTCGCCGATGGCACGCGCCTGGACACCGAAGACGCCGCCAGCGTGGCGGCATTCAGGGCGAGCCACGGCGAACTGCTGGAGCGACTGGCAACCCTTGGCCATGAGACACGCGCCAACACGGAGCTCGCCGACCGAATTCGCCACAAATACCGTCTGAAAAATACCACCGGCCTGTCGCTCAATGCCCTGGTGGATTTCGACGAGCCGGTGGATATCCTCAGCCATCTGCTGGTGGGCTCTGAAGGCACCCTGGGATTCATCAGCGCGGTGACCTACAACACCGTCATCGACCACCCGAACAAGGCCTCGGCACTGATCGTGTTTCCGGATGTGGAGACCTGCTGCAACGCCGTGACCGTACTGAAAAGCCAGCCGGTCTCCGCCGTTGAGCTGCTGGACCGCCGCAGCCTGCGCTCGGTGCAGGACAAGCCGGGCATGCCGGATTTCGTACAGCACCTGTCGAACAATGCCTGCGCCTTGCTGATCGAATCCCGCGCCGCTTCGTCATCGTTACTACAGGAACAACTGGCCCGGATCATGGCTTCCCTGGCGGCTTTCCCGGTGGAAAGGCAAGTCGACTTCACCGAGGACCCGCGAGAAAACGCCCGCCTGTGGGCCATCCGCAAAGACACCTTCCCCGCCGTAGGCGCGGTACGCAAGACCGGAACCACGGTCATCATCGAAGACGTGACCTTCCCGGTCGAGCAACTGGCCGCCGGCGTGAATCGCCTGATCGCGCTGTTCGACAAACATCACTACGACGAAGCGATCCTTTTCGGACACGCACTGGAAGGCAATCTGCACTTTGTCTTCACCCAAGGCTTCAACAGCACTGAAGAAGTCGCACGCTACCAGGCGTTCATGGATGACGTAGCGCAACTGGTGGCGGTGGAATTCGGCGGCTCGCTGAAAGCCGAACACGGCACCGGCCGCAACATGGCACCGTTCGTCGAGCTGGAATGGGGCACTGATGCGTATCAATTGATGTGGCAGCTCAAGCGCTTGCTCGACCCCAACGGCATCCTCAACCCGGACGTGGTGCTCAGCGAGGACCCGCAGATCCACCTCAAGCACCTCAAGCCATTGCCGGCGGCCGATGAAATAGTCGACAAGTGCATCGAGTGCGGCTTCTGCGAGCCGGTGTGTCCCTCCAAGGACCTGACCTTGAGCCCGCGCCAGCGCATCGTGATCTGGCGCGACATTCAAGCGAAAAAGCGCGCCGGTATCGATACCTCCGAGCTGGAAACGGCCTATCAATACCAGGGCATCGACACCTGTGCCGCCACCGGGCTGTGCGCTCAACGTTGTCCTGTAGGCATCAATACTGGCGAGCTGGTGAAAAAACTCCGCAGCCGCACTGCGACGCGTACGAAAACCGCCGATTGGCTTGCGGGCAATTTCGCCACTGCGCTGCAAGGGGCGCGCTTTACCCTGCACGTCGCCAACGGTGCGCGAATGATGTTGGGAACGCCGCGCCTGGCACGCTTGTCCGCCGGGCTGACGCGGCTGTCCAAAGGGCAGGTCCCGCAGTGGACCAACGCCATGCCGCAGCCGGAGAGGGCGATTCGGTTCAGCCCCAGCTTGTCGGACGAACGCCCGAGGGTGGTTTATCTGGCGGCCTGCGTGTCGCGGGTCATGGGCCCGGCGGCAGGGGACAAAGAACAGATGTCGTTACACGACAAGACCCGCGGGCTGCTGGAAAAAGCCGGTTACCAAGTCGTTTTCCCGGACAACGTAGACAGCCTCTGCTGCGGCCAGCCCTTTGCATCCAAAGGCTACGCCGAACAGGCCGAGCACAAGCGCCAGGAGCTGATCGGCGCGCTGCTGCACGCCAGCCGTGGCGGGCTCGACCCGATCTACTGCGACACCAGCCCATGCACCCTGCGCCTGGTTCAAGACCTGGGTGAGGTACGTCTGGACCTTTACGACCCGGTGCGTTTCATTCGCACGCACCTGATGGATCGCCTCGACTTCACGCCTCAAGAGGCGCCCATTGCGGTGCACGTCACCTGCAGCACGCAGCACCTTGGCGAAAGCCAGGCGTTGATTGATCTGGCGCGCAGGTGCAGCAAAAACGTGGTCATCCCGGAAGGCATCCATTGCTGCGGATTTGCCGGGGACAAAGGCTTCACCACGCCGGAACTGAACGCCCATTCGTTGCGCACGCTGAAGGGCGCGGTAGAGCATTGCAGCGAAGGAATCTCCACCAGCCGGACCTGTGAGATCGGTCTTACGCAACACGGTGCGATTGATTACCACGGGCTGGTTTATCTGGTCGACCGAGTGACACGGGCCAGGGCGATGTGAAAAAAATAGAACCCTGACGAACAACGGCAGTCCATTGATCAGGTCCCGCAAACGCGGGACTTCCTCAACAGGTAGCCGCCCTGATGGCCAGCAAATGCTGCCCTTGGGTCAAGGAGAGACATATGAAACGCTCTGTGCTGTTAGGTCTGTTTGTCACTGCTTCGATGCTGGCATCACCCTCGTTTGCTGCCGGCGATTCGGACAGTCTCTGCGCCACCAACATCAAAACCATTGAGAATGCCAAGACCCAGTACCAAGGCTCGGATTCGCAAAGCCAGATCGAGGCGAGCCTTCAGCAAGCGAAGGCCCATCAAGCCTTGAAAACCAAGGAAGGCACCGAGAAATGCATCTCTGAAACCACCCAGACCATCCAAGAGATGCAGAAGACCAACAAAGACGGTAAAAACTCCTGAATGCAGTGGGCCAACCTTCGGGTTGGCCCCTGATGCGTTTTGGCGTACACTACGCAGGCCTGTCGCTCTACAGATTCACAGAGCGCCAGGTTCGGGGCCGTTTAGGATTCGACGCCGGTTGCGAAACTTTAGGTGCATGCCGAGTTGGTAACAGAACTCGTAAATCCACTGTTGCAACTTCCTATAGTTGCCAATGACGAAACCTACGGGGAATACGCTCTCGCTGCGTAAGCAGCCTTAGCCCTTCCCTTCTGGTACCTTCGGGTCCAGCAATCACCAGGGGATGTCCGTAAACCCAAAGTGATTGTCATATAGAACGGAATCGCCGTGCAGTACGTTGTGGACGAAGCGGCTAAAACTTACACAACTCGCCCAATGCACCCTGCCCGTCGGGTCGCTGAGGGTTAACTCAATAGACACGGCTACGCATGTAGTACCGACAGCGGAGTACTGGCGGACGGGGGTTCAAATCCCCCCGGCTCCACCACTTCATCATCTAAAGACGTCCACGGACGTCTTTTTTTGTGCCTGAAATCCCCTGAAATCAAGGGTTTCAGGGCCATTGGCTTCCGTAGACGAATTTTGAGTTCCGCTCGTTTTGGTATTCCAAAACGGTGTCAGAGGTAGCTCTCATGCCTGCGCAAGCCCATCGCCTATCCGACCGCCAGCTCAAGACGGTCAAGGCAAAAGATAAAGATTACGTGCTCAGCGATGGTGACGGCCTTTAGCTCCGAGTCAGGAGCAGTGGCTCGATGCTGTGGAACTTCAACTACCGCGACCCGGTAACCAGAATCGCATCAACATGGGACTGGGCAATTATCGCAAGTACTCTTTGCGTCCCGAGGATTGCCCCCTGCCACAACCACCACCCTACCCCTAATGCGAAGAAACATACCCCGACGCCGCCACCCCCTCCGGCAACGCGTAAGTCGCTCTCATCCATTCCACCTCGGCCTGCGGCGTCCGGCCAAACATCCGCTTGAACGCGCGGCTGAACTGCGAGGCGCTTTCATAGCCGACACTGAACGCCGCCGTCGAGGCATTCATGGTGTTGCGCAGCATCAATAATCGCGCCTGGTGCAGGCGGGTCGACTTCAGGTACTGCATGGGTGATGCGCCCGTCACGTTGCGAAAATGCAGGTGAAAGTTGGGGACGCTCATGCCGGCTTCCTGGGCCAGGGTTTCGACGTCCAGATGCTCGTGATAGCAACTGTGGACCTTGCGTATCGCCCGGGTGATCTTGCCGAAATGTCCCCGCCGACTGAGGGCGGCGCGCATCGAGCCGCCCTGTTCGCCGGTCAGGATTCGATAGTAGATTTCCCTCATCAGAGACGGGCCCAATATTTGCGCCTCGCCCGGACGGCTCATCGCCTCCAGGAAGCGCAGCGTCGAGGCGCGCAGCGGCTCATCGCCTCCAGGAAGCGCAGCGTCGAGGCGCGCAGCGGCTCATCCATGGGCGAGGCGTACATGCCTTTGGGCTGGGCGTCGCTGGGGCCGTGGGTTTCGTCCACTCGCAACATGAGTTCGCTGGCCAGTTGCAAGTCGAGGCGCATGTAGACCGCCAGCATGGGTTCCGAGGCGCTGGCGTCGGTCTCCATGGTGAATGGAACGGGGACAGACACCACCAAGTAATGCTGGGCGTCATAGACATATGACGTCATCGCCCAGATAACCGCGCTTGCGCCCCTGGCAGAGGATCACGATGCCGGGTTCATACAGCACCGGCGTGCGCGTCAGGGGGCGGTTCGAACGCAGGAAGCGGACGTCGTCCAGCGCGCTGAGGTTGTAGCCTTCCACCGGTGCGAGCTGTTCCATCAACTGCACCATGCGCGCAGCGGCCTGAGTCATCGACGTCCCCTTTTGCGGGCCGTTCAACTGTCAGTCGAACGGGTCAGCGCTTCCCATTGATCAATCTCACTGGCGGCACGACTCAGCTTCTCCCGCACCAGCTTCAGCGCATCACTGCCCAACAGCAAATGCGCGGGTGGCGTCGGGCTGGCAATGATCTGCAGCATGGCCTGCGCCGCTTTCCGCGGGTCGCCCAGTTGTTTGCCGCTTTTCTCCACGCGCGCTTTACGTATCGGATCGAAACTGGCGTCGTAGTCGGCAATGCTCCGCGCCGTGCGCTGCATCGAACGGCCGGCCCAGTCGGTGCGAAACGAGCCGGGCGCGACGGCCGTCACGAAGATGTTGAACGGTAGCAGCTCCTTGCTCAGCGTATCGGAGAGACCTTCGAGGGCAAACTTGCTCGCGCAGTAATAGGAGATGCCCGGCATGGTAATCGTGCCGCCCATGGAAGTGATATTGAGGATATGACCGGCACGGCGCTGGCGAAAATACGGCACGAAGGCCTTGGTCACCGCCACCGCGCCAAACACGTTGACGTCGAACTGACGACGCATTTCCTCCAGTGGCGACTCTTCGAAGATGCCTTCGTGGCCATAGCCGGCATTATTGACCAGCACATCGACCGGGCCGTGGGCTGCCTCCGTCGCCGCCACGACGCTGTCGATCCGGTCGAACTCGGTGACGTCCAGGATGACGCCATGGGCACGCTCCGTCGACAGCGACTCGAAGGCCTGCAACGCCGCCTCATTGCGCACGGTGCCGATGACGCGGTGGCCCGCTGCAAGTGCCTCCTGCGCCAGGGCGTTGCCCAGGCCACTGCTCACGCCGGTGATGAATAGGGTTTTGCGACTGGGCATGGTGAACTTCAATGGATGAACAGGTAGCCATGGTAGCGAGCGAAAAATCCCCCTCCTATGCCGGTTTGCCTTGGGGCATTGCCTATTCCTATCAGCGCGTCAGAGGCATCGCCGCCAGCGCCCTACCCTAGACTCACATGCCTCAGCCGAGGCTTCCGCGGGTATACTGGGCCCGCTTCACAAGCCCTGAAATCTCCCATTCAGTTCATGGATCGAATGAAAACATATCTTGCTGTTCCATTAGCAGTGACTCTCGCTTTTGCAATGACCGGTTGTGGCAGCCGCCAAGCGAGCGTTCAACCCTCTTCCATGCCAGTAGTTCCACTGGCGGCGGATGAGCATCATGCAAGCCTTACCTTCCGCACCCTCGGCGGCGCGGGTGATCACCCCGTCAGCTATTCGCTGGGTCCTGCCAACGCGGTCGAGTACGCCATGTCTTCCGCTGGCGAGCCTGTCTACGATGCAGGCTACTTCAAGCGCATACCGGGTTACCTGAAAAAAATGGCAGGTGGCACGGACAGCATCGATACGCTGGTAGAGGCCGAAAAGCCCCTGAAAGTGAGTGCGTCGGTGAAAAGGCAGATCGCTACCCTCAATGGCATACCCATGCATACGTTGTTCGGCTACGGCATAACACCACAGCCTGCTCCGCTGGTATTCACACCACGACCGCAAAAGAACTATCTCGTTGAAACGGTGATCGCGGATAACTACATCATGAAGGTGTATGAAATTTCCGCGACGGGTGAGCGCAAAGAGGTGAGCGTGCCTGTGGGTACGAATTGAAATCTGACCCGAAAAAAAAGATACATAGGATAACGAAGACACATCCTGTTTTATCGAAGAAGCCGTTGCCTCTTACTCATAAAACCTGGTCTGTAGTAATTTTTTGTAAAGGATTGATGTGATGTTCCCACGATATTTCCGCTGGATTTCAGCACTGGGTGTTCTCGCAGCTCTGGCGGCCTTCGTATTTTTCGGCCTCGGGGTGTTTACCGGTCAGGCGCCAGCGACGGATCTGATCAGACCCGTCATTGCCGTTATCGTGTTTGCTTGGGCCTTCACTCAGTCGACCAAGGCCTGAAAAAGCGGCAGACCACGTTTTTATCGCAGAAATTGGGTAGGAATGTGGTCTGTCCCTCACTCAAGCTTATTAGGGTCTTTCGACGCTTAGTTATCTGCGCGCCAGTCGGCTAGACCTTTACCATACTTAAGCTTATACAACATGAAACTGGAAAATCCGCCGACAACGTTTTAAAGCCATCAACCTCAGCGCTGATTTCCACAACCATCCCGCTTTTCGCCTGCACCAACTAGTCTGCGCCATAGTAGCGATAAAGATCCGCATCAGGCCAAAATTCATCATAGGCGGTTAATGTGCTTCGCAGGGCCTCACTACGAGGATCCTCCGAAGGATTCATCTTTGAAATTACAAATTCTTTAATTTCGTACCATTGAAGCTCACGCATGCAAAATGCCACAACTTCAAATGGCGAGCCCCCAGACATTAAAATCAACTTAAATCTCTCTATGAAATCTTCTTTATACTCCGGATTTCTTTTAACAAATTCCAAAATATTTAGCAAAGACGTCTCGTAGGAAATCTCTAGTTCTTCACCAAAGGCGGCCGCAGCCACATCACAAAGAATATCAAACTGTTTAATGACTTCATTCATTTAGGCACCCAGGCACCCTTTCTGGTGTCAGCAGGATCAGACACCCATACTTTTTCTATGTACTTACCTCCCACATCAAGCCCTTTTTTAGAAAATGCATTTTCTGCTGCGGCTTGAGCAGCGGGACCAGAGGGTTCATAGTGCCCTGATGTGTTATCAATATATTTAACATTGCCGTTCACAATTTTTACCTCTCCCGCAGCAATAACCGGCTTACCATTCGCGAGATCGATATGACCACCACCTACATCATTAAATTTTCGTCCTATTACTAACTGACCATCTTCAAGAACAATATAATTGTACTTTCCTGCGCCTTGAGTCAACTTTGTATCTGAGATAAGTGTTGGAACACCTGTTGGGTGGTCTGGAAACTGATTGGGAAAACTAGGCGTCGCTTGCTTTTCTACTGACCCCGCCGTTACTTTTGCTCCACCCCCTTTAACCCCCGAAACCAGTACCGAAGCCCCACTCCCATCAAGGTATTTCCCTGCGCCCTTGAGCAACGCTATTTCCATCGCGGCCTTGGCGGCCTCGGTTCCATAGTCGCGGAGGGGGTTTACGTCGCCTGGATAGGTTGCGCTGTCGAAGGACGCGAGTACCTTGCTTCCTTGCGTGTAATCGTAAGGAGCGAACAGCTGCCCGGTGGCCTGCCACCCATCGACAAACGACGCTGCGCCGCCCAGACCGGAGAACGCAGGTATAGCGCAACCGGCTCCGGTGATACAAGCGGGCGTGGAAAGTATCGCGCCGCCGAATCCTGCCGCGGCCCCTATTGCGCCGAGTACCGCGCGGCTTGCCTGGGACGACTGTCTGAGCTCCTTATCGTTTACCAGCAGGTCATCATTGGCCTGGTCCCACTTCGAATATTCGTCATAGGCACCGGTTGCAATCAGCGCGCCTTGCGCACCTGAGAATCCCTTGCCGTCCGCCTCAAGCGCTTTGACCGCCTGGTAGTTTGGATCGTCCACCGGAACCGAGGCGGAACAATGAACCAGAGCACACGCAGCCGCTTTCAATTCATAAGATTTTTCAGGTGTTTCCTTTTGCAGTTTCTCAAGTGCAACGGTCTCTTTCTGGTGAAGCTGACGATTGTATTCGTCAGCCATCAACGCGACCCAAGAGGCTTTCTCGACATCACCGCCAGCAAGACCAGCGGCCGTCAAACCGACAACCTGAGAAACCGCTTGTCGCAGATCAGGCTGCGTATCGAAAATCGAATTAAGTTCTCCAGCCATGGCCTGGCTGGCACCCGCCGCGATGGCGCCGGTCTTGAAGTCGCCACCGGTAGCGCTGGAGATCGCTCCTCCCGCCAATGCGTGCATGGCAGTACGAGCGACGCCGCCTTCGGCCCACATGGTCATGCCTGTGGTATCGCCCGCATTCTTCGCGGTTTGCCAATGGTCCTGGGCATAACCACCGACAAAATTGAACGTTGTGGCCGCTGCGATGGTACTTGCCTGATAGACCAACCCATCACTGAGGTTCCGACCGAGGCTACCGCCATTGATGGCGGTCTTGATGATGCCTCCCGCAACACCCTGAGCCCCGGCATGCAGCGCAAAGCCACCCACGCCTTGAAGCGTATTTAAATCAAAACCCTTCGTGAGGTTATTGAACGGCACCGTATTGCCGCCGAGCGCGGGGTCGATGACGCCCTTGGTAAAACCGGCCGTGATCCCGGCGATTACGTAGTTTTTCAGGTTGTCTGACGAAAAGACGTCCTTGAAGGTCGCCCCCAGATCACCCTTGTTGTTGATCGTACTGACCGCCGTTTGCGCGACTGCTGCCGAAAAGCTCGCCGTTGCGGCGGCCGATGCAGCAGCGCCTACAGTCGCAGCCGTGGCAGCTGACGCACCTGCGGCAGTTGCCGCCCCAGCAGCAGCGCTGCCAGCACTGGCGCCGACTGTAGCGGCGGTTGCAGTACCCGCCGTCAGCACGGTAACGATGATAATGATCGCCAGCATCGCGCCCTGGCCCAGGCTCGAATGGCTGTATTTAAACGACTCGTGGGTTTCCTTTATCAGCCGCCAATCCACATCCCCTCGCTGCTCGGCCTCCTTGAGCCACGCCAACTTGGGATCAGCCTTGACCATGACATCGATGGTCTGGCTGACGGTTTTCTCGTTGATGTGCTTGATATCGATTTTCAAGCCATCGGCCGCTTTGATGGCCACATTCCCCTGAGCCTGCAATTGGCTTTGAATCAAGGTTTCGTCGGTGTGGCCTTTCCCCTTCATCGAGTTCCAAGCCAGACTTGAATCGCTCTTTGTATGGCTTTCCTGGCTCAGGTCCTTGACGCCCTCGAAGGTAATCGAACCGCCGCTCTGTAACGTCAGGTCATTGCCACTGTTCAGCTTGGCCGCCTGATAACGCTGGTCACTCCCGCTGAGCAATACCAGGTCACCGCCCGTGGTGATCTGGCTGCCCACATGCGTAACCTTGGTCACCTCATCCCGCTGAGTTTTCTTACTCCCCCACCCGCCTTTTTTCTTCATGTCGTACAGCGAATAGTGGCTGTTTTGCGCAGCCAGCAGCTCAAGCCTGCCACCCGCCACGAAATAGGCCTCGTTAGCAGCGTTGACCTTGCTGGAAATCAGCGCCAGGTCCTGCCCCGCACTCACGGCAACGTTGCGCCCCGCCTTGACCGTCGAAGCTACTTGGTTGACATGATCCTCTTGGCTGGTGACCTTCTTGCTCTTGCCGTAAGAGTGCTGTTCATCCGCAGCCGAGGCGATGGTCAGGTTTTCTTTGGCGGCGAGGGTGACGTCGCGCTTGGCGTCGATCTGGCTGGCGACGACGAGGAGGTTGCGGCCGGCGTTGGCGGTCAGGTCGCGGCCGCTGTCGAGGCTGGAGCCGTATTGCTTGATGTCCTGGTCACGATGCCGGCCGCGAGTGCCGCTGGTGATGCGTTCGGCGGCGACGAGATTGACATCGCGCGAGGCATTGAGCGTGGTGTCGGTCCCGCTTTTCAGCACTGCGCCGACGTTGTTGATGTCACGCCCGGCACTGATGGTCAGGTTGTTTCCCGCTTCGATGCGGGCCGCGCTGTCGATGAAGTCGGTGCGTTCGGTGCGGTAGCCGCTGCTGCTTTCGTGAGTGGTGACGGTACGTTCGTTGATCACGTCGCCCGTGAGGGCAACGACACTGACGTCCCGCCCGGTAATGATGCCGCCGGCCCTGTTAGTGAGGTCCTTGCCGGCCAGCGCCTCGAGGCGACTTCCCGCTTCCAGCAAACCGCTGTTGACCAGGTTGTCGCCGGCCGCGACTCTCAGGTTGCTTGAGGCGCGCAAAGTCCCGGAGTTACTCAGGTTCTTACCAGCGATCAGGCTTACATCGGAGCCCTGGATCAACGCACCACTGGCCGCCAGCCGATGGTTGGCCTGGGCCAGATACAGCACCGGCACCAACACCTGCTGGTTGTTCACCGTCCGGGTTTCCATCCAGACGATGTCATGGGTCAGGGCCGCGATCTGTTCGGCGGTGAGGCTCACGCCCAACGACAATTTGAGCGCGTCCTTGCTGGCGATGGCGTTGTTCATCAGGTACTTGAACATGCCGTCATCGGAGGTCTGGCCGTCGAGGAAGCGCTGGCCGGTGCGGGCGATCACGGCTTGCTGGATCAGGCGTTGCTCGTAGAAACCGTCGCCCAGGCGCTTGGCGGCGGTGTCCGGGTCGTAGCCCAGATTTGTCAGCAGGTAGTCCGAGCTCATGAACCGGCGCAGGTCGGTCAGCGCCGGGTTGGTCTCGATCAGGTATTTTTGCGGGTTGGCCTGGAACGAACGGTCCGGCAGGCCACGCACTTGGGTCAGCCCCGCGCCTTGGGTCGGCGTGGCCGAGCCGTCGCCGCTCATGCGGAACAGTCCGTTTTGCCCGGTGGGCAAATCGAAGCCCGGCAAGGTGAGCGGATCGACCTGCTGCTGGGTCAGGTCCGGCGGCAGCTGCCGATTGACGTTGATGCGGGTCGAGAATGCAGTGTCCGCCTGGGTATCGGTACGCGGCCCGGCACCGACGTAGTTGTAGCCCCCGCGCACGACACTGTTGTCGGCGTTGCCCTGGGTGCGAACATCAACGGCACCACCGGCCTGGATGATCGCGGCATAGGTCTGGTTATCGGTGGTACTGGTCTGGGTGCGGAACTGGGGCAGCTCACGCTCGGTCATGCCGATGAAACGACTCATCGCCGCTTCAAGGCCGCCCAGGTCGTTGACGTTGTACCCCGGGCTCTGCAACCAGTACCTGTTGGTGAAATCATTCGCGGCGGCGCGCCAGCCACCCGGACTGCGCGTACGTTCGGACATAAAGGTGCGCGAGGTTTCGATCTCACCGGTCTCGATACCGATGTTGTCCAGGCTGACGAGGTTGGCGGTCAGTGCCCCGCCGACGCCAATGCTGCTGCTCCGATTGGTCAGGCTGTCGCCCTGGATATCCAGATTGCCGCCGGTGGTGATGCTGGAAGCGGCGCTGGCCGCGGTGACTTCGAACTTGTCACGCTGGACGATCTGCCAGACGTGGTTTTCCTTGCCGCCGCTGCAGTCACCGGCGTTGACGCCTTCGAGGCAGGCCACTTCCCTGATGGAGGCGGTGTAGATGCCGGCGTCATGGGAGGTCAATACCTCGCGGACGTTGTCGATGGTGCTGGCCGCCAGGCGCATGCTGCCGTCGCTTTGCAACGTACCGGAACTGTTGAGGATGCTGCGGGCGCGGGTGCCGAGGCCGTCGCGATCGATGCTCAGGTTGCCCAGGCTGTAGATGTCGGCGTAACGGTTGGTCAGGCTGTTTACCCGCAGGCGGGTATCGGCGCCGCTGAAAATCAATCCGTGCTCGTTGAGCAGGTCGCCGGTCGATACGCCGAGTCCGTCAGCACTGCCCAACGTGCCGTAGTTGTTGATGGTGGCGGCAGTGACGCTCATGTCCGCCGCCGAGGTCAGCCGACCGTAGCTGTTGAGAACGCCATCGACCACGACGGTTGTGCTGTCGCCGCCGGCAATACTGCCGCCCGCCTCCAGATTGATCAGCGCGGCCTTGAGCCCCAAGCTGCCGAGACTGCTCAGGCGGCCATTACCGGCATATTCGCCGGTCAGTTGCAGGTCGATGGCGCCATCGCTGCCGACCAGGCCGTCGACGCGCCAGTCGGTGCCACGGCCCACCATGCTATCCGTACTGAGCAACTGGCCCGTGGCGGTCTGAGTGAATTGGTCGACTTCAACGACCAGTTTCCCGGCCTGAATCGCGGTGCTGTTGGTCCAGCGATCAGCCTTCACGGTCAGATTGCCGTAAGTCACCAGGCGACCGCCGGCCTGCCCCAGGTTGGCCTGGCTGATGCCGAACAATCCCAGGCCCGTGTGCAACAACTCGCCACCCACGTTATGCAGGCTGCCGGTGTCCAGGCCCACATCCTGGCTGGCGGTTTCCAAAGTGCCGTCGCTGTTGTCGAACAGGCCGCCAATCTGGAATACCGTCGTGCTGGCCTTGCCCAAGGTGCGCAGTTGGCCCTTCTGGTTGCTCAGGCTGGCGGCCAGGATATCCAGGCTGTCCTGGCTTTCAATAATGCCGGCGTTATTGTTCAGAGCCCCCGAGAGATCGAGGTCGATGCGATTGGCGCTGACCTGTCCGCCGCTGCTGTTGTCCAGTGCGCGGCCAATGACTCGGAGGTTGCCAACGGCGTAGATCCCGCCGTTGCGGTTGTCGACATCCACACCGGCGTTATCGATTACCACATCGCCCGCTTGTGCGGCGATGCGCCCACCGTCGTTGAACAGCCCGGCCAAGGCCTTGATATACAGCCCCTGTGCCTGGATCGTGCCGCCCTGACGGTTCGCGTCATAACCGTTTCTCAGCACACCTGTGGCCCGCGCCTGGAGCGCGGCCTTGACGCTGGACAGTACGCCGCCACGGTTGTCCAGATTGTTTGCGAAGACATTCAGGTCGGCGTCCCGAGCGATGATGCTGCCGCCCTGGTTATCGATGTCGCCCGCCACATCCACGGTCACCAGCCCTTGGCCTTGCAGCGTGCCCTTGGCGTTGTCCAGGCGCCCGGCATCCAGTTCGATGCCGGCGGTACGGCTGGCGATCAGCCCGCCCTGGGCGTTGTCCACCTGGCCTGTCGCCGTGACCGACAACGTGTCGTTGGCGGCGACGGTGCCCTTGTCGCGGTTGCTCAGGCTGCCGGTGCGCACACTCATGGCGCCTTGGCTGGACAGCTCGCCGCCCTGGTTGTTGATCGCGCCCGTGTTGGTGATGTCGAGGTTTCTGCCGGCCATCACCAGGCCGGTCAGGTTGTCCAGGCTGCCGAGGATCAGGGTCGCGCTGTTCAGGCTGGAGAGTTCGCCCGAGTTGTTGTCCAGATGGCCCAGATGGGCGATCAGAGTCCCTTGGCTGTTGATCAACCCGCCCTGGGCATTCAGGACCCGATTGGCGTTCAACTGCAGTTCGCTATTGCCGAGGATCCGGCCTTTGTTGCGGTTATCCACAACGTCGGCGGTGATCGTGGTCTTGCGCCCGCCACTAAGCGTGCCGCCCTGGTTGTTCAGCGCCGCGGTGGTCGTGACGGTCAGGTCGCGACTGGCGATGACCGTCTTGCCGGCGTTGTTCAGTTGCCTTGCCGTAAGGGTGACATCGCCCCCGGTATTTCGGCTGTTATCGGCGTTGACCCCGGCCTCGACAATACCGTTGTTGGTCAACGTGCCACCGCTGTCCAGGCGGATGCTGTCGCGCGCCACCAGGTTTTTCTGGCTGGTCAGGTCACCCTGGGTGTTGGCCTCGAGTCGAGTGCCGGCGTACACCTGGCCACGGGTTTCCAGGCTTTTGGCGTGGATATCGACAGCCCCGGTCGCCGCTGTCTCGGCCAGGCTCAGACGGCCATTGGCATCAAGCTGGATATCACCACCACTGGCAACCATTTTGCCGTCCAGCTTCACACCGACGCCGGCCTCGGTGCCCACCAGTTTGATCGTGCCGGCGTACATGCCGCCCAGGGCCGAGGAATCGATTGCCAGCTCCGGTTGGGTGCTGCCGTCGTCGGCGCGAGCGGTAGCGTCGAGCGTGTCGGCGTTGACGTCGTTGCGCCCGGCAACGATGGTCAGATTCTTCGCCTGGATCTCGGCATTGATTCTGGCGCTGCGGGTGATGATTTCGAAGCGGTCGACGTTGTTGGCATTTAGGCCCGCGCCCTCAATGGCGACGCTGCCCTGGTCCACCTGATAGCGGCCCACCTGGCCGTTTTCGATGATCGGTTTGCCCGTGGTCAGGGTCGCCTTCGGCGTATTGATGAAACCGCAGCCGTTACAGGTGATGCCATAAGGGTTGGCGACGATGACGTGAGCCGACTGCCCCGCCACTTCGGTGTAGCCGCGCAACTGGCTGGGGCTGCCGCCGTTGACCTCGTTGAGGATGGTTTTGGCGGCCGTGCCCTGGAGGTTCGGGTTGCCGAGGATGACCCCGCCCAACTGCGTGGATTGGGCGGGTTTGGTGGCGTTGTTGAGGATCACGCCGTTGCTGCCGACGTTGTAATCCTTGAACTGGTTATGAGACAGGCCACTGCCATTGGGTTTGGCGATGTTGACGATCGGCACGCCATTGCCGGCCTGGCCGAGACTGGTGCCCGGAGCGCTGACGACGATGCCCTCGGCCTGGGCCCACAGCGGCTGCCAGAACATGACATTGATCAACAGGAACGCCAGCCCACGCTTGGGCATGCCCCAGAAGGCGTCACGGGTTTTCAGGGCAGCGGAAGGCTGGCGGGCCAGGAAGGCGTATTGGCGGTCGTCCATGATCAAGGTCTCGTTGCAGCGGCGTTAAATAGAAAAATCCACGCGGAAATAGATCGGCGCTTCGCGCTCGGTCAGGGCGTCCGGGCGTTCCAGGGAATGGGCAAAAGTGACGCTGGCGTTCAGATGCTCACCCCGGGCGAACAGCTCCAACGAGTTGCTTGACATGCGCCCGTGCTCGTCACCGCTGTAGCGGTTGCCGCGGATCACGCCTTGGTCATAACCCAGACTGGTGCCGTACTCGGCGAACACCGGACGCAGCCATTGCAGCGTCACCGGCCGGCTCCAGCGCAGGTCGTTGCGCCAGTAGCCGCCGCTGTCGCCGGACAGTGTCTGGTCCTTGTAGCCCCGAATCGACGACAACCCGCCCAGGCTCATGCGCTGCGGGCTGAACAGGGCGTCTTCACTGCGCTGACCGGTCATCAGGCTGCTGAAACTGAAAGACTCGCCGCCCAGTACAAAGGGTTGCAGGTAGCTGAGGGTGGCGGTGTATTTGCGATAACGCGCATCCGGCAGGCCAGGCCCGGGGTCGTGATCGCCCTGGGCGTCGAGGGCACCGATACCATCCTGCATGCCCAGGTCGAGGTTGACAAAAGCAGTGCCGATCCGCCGCCCGTGATTGATACCCAATTGCGCCTCGCTGATGCGATTGCTGCTTTCGGCGAGTTTGCTGTCTTCGACGAAATTGTTGGTGCGCAGGTAGGCCAGCCCGGTGTTGAGGGAGGTCTTGCTCAGGGCATCGCGGTGGATCACCCGCTCCAGCCGCAACTGATGATTCTGGCTGTCGCCGCTCTGCTTGAAATTGAAGCCATTGGCCTGGCCCAGCGCCCTGTACTCGCTTTGGCTATAGCTGTAGGTCAGGTTCCACCAGCCAAACGGCAGGTTGTAATAAAGCATGCCGTTGCGCGAGGTCTTCTGATGATCGCTGAGGGCGTCGTGGCCGCCACGCAGAGCCAGTTGGTCAGCCAGGCCCAAGGGGTTGTCCCAGTCCAGGGAAGCGCCCCATTGCTGCTCGCCGGTGGTCTTCTGCCCATCGTTATGCCGTGACAGGCCGGCGCGCCAGGGTTTCTGCGGGGTGTTCCTGACCAGCACTTCGCTGCCGCCGATGTTCTGCCCCGGCGTCAGTTCCATCGCCACGTTATTGGACGGCAAGCGGTTCAGTTGATCGACCATCTGCTCGATTTCCTGCAGATTGAGCAACTCGCCCGGCTTGCCGGGAAAGCTCATGGCCAATTCCCGTTCGGACAAGCCACTGCCCTCTTCCCCCTTCAGCCCTTCCAGCCGTCCCTCGACCACCAGCACTTGCAGATGTCCGCTGGACAAGTCCTGTTGTGGCAAATAGGCGCGACTGGTGACCAGGCCTTTTTCCAGGTAATGGTCGGTGATGGCTTTGAGCAGCTGGTTAAGCTGCGGCACGCCCAGGCATTGACCGATGTAAGGCTTGAGCAGACGTTGACGCTCACGTTCGGACAAGGCATCGGCGCCCTTGAGCTCGATGGTCTTGATCGGAAAGCAACGGCTGTCGGCCGGCGTGGTGGGGGCCTGGGGCGCGGCGGATTTGCCCGGCAGGTCTTTGAGTTCTTCAAGGCGCCGGCGCTGTTCTTCGAGCAGGCGGTCCTGGCGTTCGCGGATCAGGTCCGTATCGCCGGGGGTGGGCGCGGCAATGGCGATGTTCATCGCTAGAAAATATAGCGACGCAGCGACAAGCCTCGTCCCTAAGGCAATTACGGACATGTTCGATCCCTCGATACAGAAATGACAGCAAGCGTGCGAGCAGGCCAACCGGATGCAGGCACAGCGTTGCGCGCATACCAGACCGCGCATATCGCCGTCAGTTCAGGAGAGGGAAAACTTTCTGCGTAGAAAAGAGACGCATCTCACAGGACGCGTCCGAATGGCTTGGTTGATTCGCGCTATCCGCAATTTCCAGGCCTGCCGTTCAGGCGGAGGAAGGCGCGTTGCCCAACGCCGGCACGACGGGCGGCACCGTGCGCTGTCGATTCGACAGCGGCTGCTCCAAGGCGCCTCGTCCATAAAACAGCAGCGCCATCAACCAACAGCTCAACCAGACAAAGATCCCCGCCCAGAAGGTATGGGACATGTAGTGCCAACCCTGCAGGACCCGCGTCGTGCCATAGACGAACCCCAAGGCCAACGCCCCATACATCACCGCTTTGGAATGACGCCAGCGATAACGACGGGCGACGAAGTACAGCGCCAGCAGGGTGAAGCCGCCGGACGCGTGACCACCCGGCCAGCAACGGCCGTCACCGGCCACTTTCAGCAGGTCGAAATTCTGGAACCATTCCTTGTGCTCGATCTTGCCGGCGTATTGCGTGGTTTCCACCGGGCAGTACACGCTGGTATGGCCCTTGAGGTAATGGATAACCCCGGTACTGAGCGAAAAGGCGAAAACAACGTAGAGGAAATCGCGCCGGTGTTTGTAGGCAAAACGTAGCGGTTTCGCCAGTCGGGTCCTGTCCAGTACGCGAAGTAGCCCAGGGCGTTTTTCCGGTGTGAGGAGCGGCCAGAAAAACGACAGCACGGCGCCGATTATGGCCGCCTCCCCCGTCCAGTTCGGAATGGCCCTGGCCCATTTGTGAGTGATTTGCTCGAACAGCCGCACATGCCCCAACGGAAAGACCTGATGCAACGGGTCGTAGAAAAGATTGCTGATGGCAATGTCGATGCGGGTCATATCGAACAGCAGGAACACCACGGCGGCACAGGCCAAGGGAATTCCGAGGTTGAGCCCGTAGAAACGGGCGCGGGCAGACGTCAGCATGAGCGGTCCTGGTCGTGGGAAGAATTACTGGAATGTCACCGAGCGCCAGTCAGGGGCTTCGATAAAACCGAGCAACCGTGGCGCTTGTGGCTGGGCGATGGAAACAAACAGCGAAGCGCCGTAGCCGAACGTCGAGGTCGGGCGCAGAAGCGCGGTTTCCATCGCCTGCATGCATTCGCTGTGGGTGACCAGGATCAGGTTGCGACCGGCCACTTTGTGGGCCAGGGCATTGCGCAGCAGGTCATGGCGGCAGTCGAACAGCCAATCGTCACCGGCGCTCACCTTGTTGAACATGTAGCCCGCCGTCTGCGCGGTGCGCACCCGTGGACTGTTGTAAAGGTCGACGTGGTCCAGGCCCAGTTGTTCGAACCGGGCCCCGAGCCCCACCGCAACGGCACGGGCGCGGTCGGTGATGCCTTCGCGGTCACCCAGGCAAGCAGCCTTGGAGTGGTCGCAGCGCTCGACATGGCGCACCAGCACGATCATTTCGCCCTTGGCCCAGCCATTGGCCAGGGCCCGGGCGCCGGCGACGTTGCCATGGGCCAGGTCCGGCACCGCTGCCGGGCTGAGTAGCCACAGGACCAACGGGACAGCCAGCAGCGCCGAGGCGAGCACGACCACGGTGTTTTGGTAACGGGCAAAACGGCGCCTGTCGATCAAGCGCGTCAGGCCGAAAAGACTCAGTCTCAGTTCCACATCAAGCCGCCCCGACGGCATCCACCCAGTGATTCGATGGCGCGACAGTAGAGAGGCCGACGTAGGCAGGCAGTGAAAGCGATGTGAAAAAAAACTTCGGATTCAACGATCGCGCCGCTCACAGCGCTCGATCAGTTACCTCCCCGTCCACCAGCCGCCGAATCCCTAGCGGATTGCCGTCCTGCAATGCCTGGGGCAACAACGCATCCGGGTAATTTTGGAAACACACCGGCCGCAAGAAACGATCGATAGCCAACGTGCCCACTGATGTTCCTCGTGAATCGGATGTCGCCGGATACGGTCCGCCGTGCACCATCGCCTCGCACACCTCCACCCCGGTCGGATAACCGTTGAGCAGGATCCGCCCGACTTTTTCCTGCAGTACTTCTGTCAGCCAACGGTACTCCAGTAATTCATCAGCCTCGCCGATCAACGTGGCCGTCAATTGTCCGCGCAGGCCGTGCAGCGCCGCCGCCAACTGTGTCCGACTCTCCACTTCGATGACGATGGTGGTCGGCCCGAACACTTCCTCCTGAAGCAATGCATCGCCCTTGAGCAACAGGCTGACGTCGGCCTTGAACACCTGCGGCTGTGCCTGGTCGCCCTGTTGCGGCTTGCCCGCCAGGTGCGTCAGGCCCGGATGTTCGTGCAGTTCACCGAGACCGCGGCTGTAACTGGCCAGGGTGCTCGAGTTGAGCATGGTTTGTGGCGGTTGCTGGTTCATGCTCGCGCAGAAGCGTTCCAGAAACAGGCTGAACTGCGGCGAGCGCAGGCCAATGACCAGGCCCGGATTCGTACAGAACTGACCGCACCCCAACGTCACCGAACCGGCCAACTGCGCCGCGATCTGCTCGCCGCGTACCGCCAACGCTTCGGGCAGCAGGAACACCGGATTGATGCTCGACATTTCCGCGAACACCGGAATCGGCTGTGGCCGGGTGGCGGCCATGTGGCTCAAGGCGTTGCCGCCCTTAAGCGAACCGGTGAAGCCCACCGCCTGAATGGCCGGATGCTTGACCAGCCATTCACCGACACCCCCGCCATAAATCATGTTGAACACGCCGGCCGGCATTTCAGTCCGTTCAGCGGCACGGATGACCGCGTCCGCCACCCACTCGGCAGTCGCCATGTGGCCACTGTGGGCCTTGAACACCACCGGGCACCCCGCTGCCAGCGCCGAAACGGTGTCACCGCCAGCCGTGGAAAAGGCCAGCGGAAAGTTGCTGGCGCCAAACACCGCCACCGGCCCCAGGGCGATGCGGTATTGACGCAGATCCGGACGTGGCAGTGGCTGGCGATCGGGCAACGCGCGGTCAATCCGCGCACCGTAGAAGTCGCCACGACGCAGCACGCTGGCAAACAGACGCAACTGGCTGCTGGTGCGACCGCGCTCCCCTTGAATGCGCCCGGCAGGCAATGCGGTTTCGCGGCACACGGTAGCGATGAAGTCATCGCCCAGCGCGTCGATTTCCTCGGCGATTGCATCGAGAAACGAAGCGCGTTTTTCCGCGCTCAGGTTGCGGTAATTCGGGTAAACCGCAGCGGCGGCCTTGGCGGCGGCATCCACTTCGGCTTCGGATGCCTGGAAGAAGGTGCCGGGCAAGGGCTCGCCGGTGCTCGCATCGAAGCTTTGCAGTTGCAGGGTGCCGTTGGCGCTGCGACGGCCGCCGATGTAGTTGTATCCCTGTGGCAATGTCATGAGGGCATTTTCCTGTTGAAGGCTTAGAGCGCACGCACCTGGCCGATGGGCAGCGGCTGGGCACTCTCGCCGATACCGTTGACCAGCGGCGCACCGAACTCATCGAGGCTGATCCGAAAGCGATCCCCCGGCTGTGTCTTCACACCGTCGGCGAACGACAGGGTAGCGGTGCCGAAGTAATGCACATGGACATCACCCGGCCGCAAGAACTGCGCGTACTTGAAGTGGTGAAATTCCAGGTTGGCCAGGCTGTGGCACATGTTGTCCTCGCCGCTGAGAAAAGCCTTCTCCCAGAGGGTTTCGCCATTGCGCTCGATGCGACTGGTGCCGACCAGATGCTTGGGCAACTCACCGACGCGCAGCTCCGGGCCGTAGGAGCAACTGCGCAGTTTCGAGTGGGCGAGGTACAGGTAATTGCGCCGCTCCATGACGTGGTCGGAGAACTCGTTACCCAAGGCATAACCGATGCGATACGGCAGGCCATCGTCGCCAATCACATAGAGGCCGGTCAGCTCCGGCTCTTCGCCGGCATCTTCGGCAAACGGAGGTACCGGGAAGTCCGCGCCGGGGCGCACGACGATGCTGCCGTCGCCCTTGTAGAACCATTCCGGTTGCGCACCGACCTGCCCCGGCGCGGGCTTGCCGCCCTCGATCCCCCATTTGAAAATGCGCATGGTGTCGGTCATGCCGGCCTCGACCTCACCGTCATGCTGGTGCATCTTGTCCCGCGCCGAGGCGCTGCCCAGATGTGTCAGGCCGGTGCCGCTGATCAGGCAGTGGGCTGGGTCTTCGTGATCCAGCGGCGGCAGGACTTTGCCTTGGTGCAACAGCGCTGCGTAATCCGGGCCCGGCTCGGTGCCGCGCGAAGCGACTTCTTCATGCAGGCTGCGATTGCCGCGGATCGCTGCAAGCGCCAGTTCACGGGTATTGCGGGTTCCTTTGAGCACTTGAACAAGTGCCCCATCGACGACGCCGACCTGGCGCTCTCCGGCGGAGTTTTCAAATTGAATCAGGCGCATGGTGGCCTCCAGATAGTCAGGGTAGGCGCCGCTCGTTTGCGGCGCGTCCAGGTCACTCGATGATGTTGAAGTCGCTCAGGTATTCATCGGATATTTCCAGGCCCAGGCCCGGCGTGTTGTCGTCGAGCTGGATGTACCCGTTGACCGGTTGCGGCTCGCCCTTGAACACGTAGTAGAAGAGTTCGTTGCCAACCTCGACGTCGAACACCGGGAAAAACTCGGCCATCGGCGAGGCGGTGGTGGACATCGTCAAGTGGTAGTTGTGCATCTGCCCGGCATGGGGAATGACCGGCACCGACCAGGCTTCGGCCATGGCGTTGATCTTGCGCGCGGCAGTGATGCCGCCGACGCGGTTGGTGTCGTACTGGATGACGTCGACGGCGCGGCGTTCCAAAAGGTCTTTGAAGCCGTAGGAGGTGAACTCGTGCTCGCCTCCGGAGATCGGCATGATCCCCATCTTCTTCAGTTCGATGTAGCCTTCGATGTCGTCGGCGATCACCGGTTCTTCCAGCCAGCGCGGTTCGAACTCGGCCAGCTTCGGCAACATGCGCCTCGCGTATTCCAGGGTCCAGCCCATGTAGCATTCGAGCATGATATCGACGTCAGGGCCGGCCAGTTCCCGCAGGGCGCGCACTTGTTCGATGTTGCGGCGCATCCCCGCCGGACCGTCTTTCGGACCGTAGCCAAAGCGCATCTTCAGCGCGGTGAAACCCTGGTTGAGATAGCCCTGGGCCTCTTCGAGAAACAGATCGAGGTTGTCGTTGGCGTAGAGCTTGGAAGCGTAAGTCCAGATCTTTTCCTTGGTGCGACCGCCGAGCAACTTGAACACCGGCTTGTTGACCGCTTTGCCCATGATGTCCCAGATCGCGATGTCGATCGCCGAGATCGCCGCCATGCCGATGCCTTTTCGGCCCCAGGCGTGGCTCTGACGGTACATTTTCTGCCAGATGTATTCGTTGTCGAAAGGATCTTCGCCAATGGCGATCGGTGCCAGGTAGGTGTCGATGATTTCCTTGGCCACACGCGGTGCCAAGGCGCAGTTGCCGATACCGACGAAGCCGTTGTCGGTCTCGACTTCCACCACCAGCCAGCCGTGGAAACGGAAGGAGCCCATCGCGTCGCCGCGCTCGAACAGGATGTCGCTGGCGTTGGTGCAGAAGTGCGCCTGGGGCGGGACGACTTTGCCCTTCCACTCGAAAACGCGGGTACGGATCGCTTTGATTTTCATGAAATACAGTTCCTTGGGCTGCGGCGTCTTGTCATTGTCAGTCGTGTGCGCAGAGCCTTTTCGGAAGGGGCTCCGGCATCCGATGGGCCGACTTTAGCCAGCGTCCGAGGACTGCGGATAATCACTTATGCGTATCCGCCGATAGCCTGAGGTGATAGCACATCCGAGTAAGAGCGCAGATCGGGTTATCAGCCATACACAAACAAATGTGGGAGCGAGCCTGCTCGCGAAAGCGGTGTATCAGCCACTGAAAATGTGTCTGTACTACCGTAATCGCGAGCAGGCTCGCTCCCACAACGGGCCGCATTGCTTTCAGGATCAGTGCCGGTTGCGCCCCATCCGGCATGCGATTTCGAAGGCCTGACGCGTAGCGCCGAGGTTGGCCTTGCCCTGCCCGGCGATATCAAAAGCGGTGCCGTGGGCCGGGGTGGTGATCGGGATCGGCAAGCCGCCCTGCACCGTCACGCCACGGGAGAAACCCATCAACTTGATCGCGATCTGGCCTTGGTCGTGATACATGGTCACGACAGCGTCGAAGGCATTGGCATCGCCCTGGACCTTGAGAAAGATCGTGTCTGCCGGATACGGCCCTTGCGCCGCGATGCCCAGCGCCCGCGCCGAACGTACGGCCGGACCGATGATATCCAGCTCCTCGCGACCGAACGAACCGTTGTCGCCGTTGTGCGGGTTCAAGCCGCAAACACCGATTCGCGGTTGCTCCAGACCATTGCGCTTGAGGGCGGTGTCGATCAGTTGAATCGCTTCCACCACCCGTTGCTCGCTGAGCAGGCCCGGCACCGCGGACAGGGCCACATGGGAGGTCACGCGTGAAGTCCAAAGATTGTCGAGCACGTTGAATTCGCAGAACGGTCCGTGGAAATCCAGCAACTCGGCAAACCAGTGCAGTTCATCGCTGTGGGCCATGCCCGCCATGTGCAGCGAGGTCTTGTTCAGCGGCCCGAACAGGATCGCGTCGGTGGTCCCGGCTTCGGTCAGGCGCAGGGCCTTTTCCAGAGTGTCGAGGCTGTAGCGACCGCCAATCACGCTGGCCTCGCTACGGGGGAACTCGCCGACCGTATCGCCGCGAAAGTCATGGAACAGTGGCGTGTCATCGACGAACTCCAACACATCCAGGGTCTCCACCCGGCGATAAGGAAACTCGCTGCCGGCGATGCGCATGCCGCGACGCATTTCCGCTTCGTCGGCAATCAGAATGACATTGGCCTTGCTGCGTACCTCGGGCTCGGCAAGCAAGCGTGCAATCAATTCCGGGCCAATGCCGGCCGGGTCACCCAGGACCATGGCGATAGTGGTTTTTTTCATGCTTCACTCCTCAAGGGTCCATGCCATGCCCGGTCATGACGCAAAGCTCTCGTCCTGAGCCATGGCATGTACCCCGTTTGTTATTGTTGTGAAATGCCGTCGGCCTGAAGACGTTGCCGAGCACTATCGGAGGCCTGGCGATAACCGTCTAATCAAAACTTGAAATCAGGTGATAGCTTCGGGTTATGGCACCGCGCGCTTTCAGCCTTCGGGTTCTATTTCTGCTTGTTTCAAAAAAAGCCCCAGCCCTCGACTCTGAACGATGTTCACCGCTCCTTCTCGCGAGCTATAACCCCAGGCTATCGGTGTATGTATTGTTTTGACTAGACGCGGCGCCGGCACCTTTCCACACTCAGGCCAGGCTTGCGGCTTCATCGCGCAGACAAGTCACTCATAACAACGACAAAAACGAGGCCCATCATGCGAAATGCATTCGTCCGTCGCACATCGCGTCTTCTTCTAGGCGGCGCCCTGATTGCCGTCGGCGTCCTTCCCGCCCTTGCTCACGCCGCCTGGCAACCGGACAAGAATGTCGAAATCGTCGTCGCCGGCGGCCCGGGTGGCGGAACCGACCAGCTCGGTCGCCTGATCCAGTCGATCATCACCACCCATAAGCTGCTCGACGTCAACACCATTGTCCTCAACAAGGGTGGCGGCAATGGTGCCGAGGCCTTCCTCGACATGAAGATGAACAAGGGCGATGCAGAGAAACTGGTGATCGCCACCAATAACGTTTACCTGTTGCCGCTGGTTTCCAAGCTCGGCTACCAATGGCAGGAACTGACCCCGATTGCCGCCGTGGCCGAAGATGACTTTATCCTCTGGAGCTACAAGGGCGCGCCGTGGAAAGATGCGAAAGGTTTCTACGAAGCGGCCAAGACCGACCCGGCGAAGCTGCGCATGGGGGGCAGCCAGTCCAAGGACGTCGACCAGACCCTCACCCTGCTGCTCAACCAGACCAACAACAGCAAACTGGTGTACATCCCGTTCAAGAGCGGCAGTGAAGCCGCGACCCAACTGGCCGGCAAACACATCGCGGCCAACGTCAACAACCCCAGTGAAAGCATCAGCCAATGGCGCGGTGATCAAGTCGAACCGCTCTGCGTATTCAGCAAGGAGCGCATGAGCTACACCGAGAAAGTCGCCGGGAACAAAAGTTGGGCCGATGTTCCAACCTGCCACGAACAGGGCCTGGGCATCGATCAGTACCGCTTCCCGCGTACGGTGTTCATGCCCGGCGATGTCAGTGCCGAACAACGGGCCTTTTATGTCGAGCTGATGCGCAAAGTCACGCAGACCGATGAGTTCAAGGCCTACGTCAAACAGAACGCGCTGGTGCCGACTTTCCTCGAAGGCGAGCCCCTGACCGCCTACATCGAAAAGGACGTCGCCCGCGTCACCCCGGTGTTCAAGGAAGCCGGCTGGCTGAAAAACTGAAGTTGCCAGGGCCGCTCGCCCTAGGGCGGTCGTCACCTACTGGAGGTGTTTGATGTCCCATTCTTCGGATTCACCGGCGCTGGTCGGTACCCGTTGGGTCGAGCTCGGCCTGACGCTGTTTACTACCCTGCTCGGTGCCGTGGTGATGTTCGGCAGTGTCGAACAAGGCATCGGCTGGGGCGATGCCGGCCCTGAACCGGGTTACTTCCCGTTCTATATCGGCCTGATACTGAGTGCGGCGAGCGTCGCCAACGGCGTGCTGACGGTGGTGCGCTGGCAGGCCCTGAGTGTTGCATTCCTCACCCGCAGTGCGTTCAAGCAAGTGCTATCGGTTTTCCTGCCCATTGCCCTGTTCGTCGGTGCGATGCCCTTCACCGGCATCTACCTCGCGTCGGCCTGCTTCATTGCCTGGTTCATGTGGCGCGACAAGGTCCGCGCCAAGCCTTACGGCAAGTGGATGATCGGTGCGGTTGCCCTCGGTGCGGCGCTCGCCAGCTACCTGATTTTCGCGCTGTGGTTCAAGGTCCCGCTGGATGCCGGCCCAATAGGCGACTGGATTGCCCTGGCCGGGAGAACCTTCAAATGAGCGAGTTCGATTCCCTGTTGCAGGGCATGAACCTGATCCTGACCCCGGGCCACATCGGTCTGATGGTGATCGGCGTTCTGCTGGGCATCCTGGTCGGTGTGTTGCCCGGTCTCGGCGCGCCCAATGGCGTGGCGCTGTTGCTGCCCTTGACCTTCACCATGTCGCCGGTGTCGGCGATCATCCTGCTGTCGTGCATGTATTGGGGCGCGCTGTTTGGCGGCTCGATCACCTCGATCCTGTTCAACATTCCTGGCGAGCCTTCATCGGTGGCGACCACCTTCGATGGTTACCCGATGGCCCGTGAAGGCCGGGCTGCCGAGGCGTTGACCGCCGCGTTCAGCTCGGCGCTGATCGGTGCGTTGTGCGGGGTGTTGTTGCTGACGTTCCTGTCGACAAAAATCGCAGCGTTCGCCATGTCCTTCAGCTCGCCGGAGTTCTTCGCGGTGTACCTGTTGGCGTTCTGCACCTTCATCGGCATGAGCAAGAACCCGCCATTAAAAACCGTGGTCGCGATGATGATTGGCTTCGCCATGGCGGCAGTCGGCATGGACACGGTTTCCGGCAACCTGCGCCTGACGTTCGACCAGCCGATCCTGATGACCGGGATCAGTTTTGAAGTGGCGGTGATCGGCCTGTTCGGCATCGGCGAAATCCTCTGCACGGTCGAGGAAGGCCTGGTGTTTCGTGGCGAACATGCGCGCATCACACCGATGGTGATCTTGCGCACCTGGGCCAGACTGCCGCGTTACTGGTGGACGATCGTGCGCAGCACACTGGTCGGTTGCTGGATGGGCATCACCCCCGGCGGCCCGACGGCGGCATCGTTCATGAGCTACAGCCTGGCGCGACGTTTCTCGAAAAACCGCGACAACTTCGGCAAAGGCGAGATCGAAGGGGTGATCGCCCCGGAAACCGCCGACCACGCTGCCGGTACCAGCGCGCTGCTGCCGATGCTGACGCTGGGCATTCCGGGTTCCGCCACGGCAGCGGTGATGCTCGGTGGCTTGATGATCTGGGGATTGCACCCTGGGCCGACGCTGTTCGTCGAGCAACACGACTTTGTCTGGGGCCTGATCGCCAGCATGTACCTGGGCAATGTGGTCAGCCTGATCGTGGTGTTGGCCACCGTGCCGCTGTTCGCGTCGATCCTGCGCATTCCGTTCTCGATCATCGCGCCGATCATCATCATGGTCTGCGCCATCGGTGCGTACTCGGTGCACAACTCGTTCTTCGACGTGGTACTGATGCTGGGCTTCGGTGCGCTGGGTTACCTGTTCAAGAAACTCGGCTATCCGATTGCGCCGCTGGTGCTGGCAGCCGTCCTGGGGGACAAGGCCGAAGACGCATTCCGTCAGTCGATGCTGTTTTCTGACGGACACCTGGGAATTTTCTGGTCCAACCCATTGGTGGGCAGCCTGACCACCGCCGCGCTGCTGATGCTGTTCTGGCCGCTGATCTCCAAGGCACTGGGCCTGCTGGTGGGCCTGCGTAAACCCCACGTCGCCGAGGCGAAATCATTGCTGTGACTCGGCACTGCTGGTAACGCCTGGCATTTATTGTCAGGCTTGCCACGGACTTTCCAGCGAGCACCGCCCATGACCCGAATTCCTGTTGCCAATGTCATCCATAGTCGACTGCGTCTGCGCCAACTGCGGCTGATGCTGGCATTGCAGGAATTAGGTTCTCTGCGCCGCGCAGCCGACCACATCGGCATGACCCAACCGGCTGCCACCAAAATGCTGCACGAAGCCGAGGACTTGCTCGGCGTCGAGCTGTTCGAACGCCTGCCCCGTGGCATGCGCTCCACCCCATTCGGGGAAACCGTCATTTACTACGCACGTATGGTCTTCGCCGAGCTCAGCGGCATGCGCGAAGAACTGGTGGCACTCGAATCCGGCAACCTCGGCCGGGTGGCAGTCGGCGCCATTCCGGCACTGGCTTCGGGACTGCTGACGCGCACCATCGCGACCCTGAAACAAAGCCATCCCCGCTTGTCCATGAGCATCCAGGTCGACACCAGCGACGTGCTGGTACAAGCGCTGTTGCAGGATCAACTGGACATTGTCCTGGGCCGTATTCCCGCCGGAGCCCGCGCCGAAGAGTTGCTCTTCGATAGCCTCGGGGAAGAAGCGCTGTGTGTCATTTGTGGCGCGCAGAATCCACTGGCGCAGGCGACCCGACTGGGCTGGGCCGAGCTACAGAGCATGACCTGGGTGTTGCAACAACACCCGAGCCCGATGCGCGCAATCATCAACCAGGTGTTTCACAACGCCCGGGTCGATATCCCCAGCAGCATCGTCGAAACCACCTCGATCATGACCTTGCTCTCATTGGTCCAGCAGACCGACATGCTCGGCGTCACCCCGATATCGGTCGTCGAGGATTATCCAGGTCGTGACTTGCTCGCCGTGTTGCCGATCAAGTTCGAAGCCCGGTTGCCACCGTACGGATTGATCACCCGCCGCCATCGCATTCAGTCGTCGGCGATGCAGGCGTTCATGAATTCGGTACGTGCCGAGCATGCGTTATTGAACTGAAAGGCCCGCGTCAGACGGCCGATCAGCCAATCGATGAGGCCAGCCCCTGCATGAACTTTTCTTCACCCCACGTCCTCGCGGGATTCGCTAACATCGCCTCGCTCATTCAAGAAACTAAGGTTTTAGCCCGCTCTCCCGCGGGCTTTTTTTTGCCTGAATTTCAGGCCGAGTCGCCCGCTGTGCCCCCTGCCTTTCCCGATGTGGAAAAAAATCTTACAGATCCCTCCGTTTCCGCCGATAAAGCTCCGTTACACGTTTTTGCTGGCTCTTAACAACAACAATCTTCCAGCCAACCGACGATAAGCAGCACAACGTTCCTGGAGGAATTTGATGAATAGCTGGTTTGGCAACATTAGCGTCAACATGAAATTGGGCCTGGGCTTCGGCCTGGTGCTGGTCCTGACCTGCCTGCTGGCCCTGACCAGCTGGACCAGCCTTGGCGGCCTGATCGACCGCAGCAACTGGATGAGCGACATCACCCAGCTCAACGCCGGCCTGACCAAACTGCGCGTGACTCGCCTGCAATACATGCTGGCCAACGGTGACGAAACCGCTGCACAGAATGTGCAAACCACCCTCGACGGTTTCGTCGCGCAACAGAACGCGCTGCTCAACAGCTTCAAGAGCCCGGAAAACGTCAAGCTGCTCAGAGAGCAGAGCGCGACCATCAGCGCCTATCAGGTGTCGCTGAACAAAATGCGCAGCGCTTACCGCACCGGCAACAGCGCTCGTGATGTCATGGGGGCAAACGCCGAAACGGCCTACAAGCTGATCGAGGCCATCGACGCCGATGTCAAGCAAATGGCCCTCAACGATGAACGCTTCGCCCAGTTCCAGGCCATCACTGAAGCCAAGCAGGCGTTCATGCTCGCGCGCTATGAAGTGCGCGGCTACACCGCCAACCCCAACGCCGATACCGAACGCAAGGCCTTCGCCCAACTGGACGCGGCGATTGCTTCGCTCAAGCCGCTGAACGAATATTTTGCCAGCGTCCATCAGGACGAACTGCGTCAGCTGGAAACCACCCTGGTGCAATACCGCAGCGCCGTGCAGGCCTTCAAATCGGCCACGGCCGACGTGGTGCAGGCGCGCAAGGAAATGACCGACCAGGGCGCGACCATCGTTTCCCTGAGCGAACAGCTGTACCAGATCCAGCTCGACCGTCGCGACGCCGAAAGCGCCCAGGCGCGTACGTTGCAACTGGTCAGCACGTTGCTGGCGTTGTTGGTCGGCATCATTGCCGCCGTCATCATCACCCGCCAGATCACCCGTCCGCTGCGCGAAACCCTGACCGTGGTCGAACGCATCGCCAGTGGCGACCTGTCTCAGGATGTGATCGTCACCCGTCGCGATGAGCTGGGCGTACTGCAACAGGGCATTGCGCGCATGGGCGTGACGCTGCGCGACCTCATCAGCGGCATCCGTGATGGCGTGACTCAGATCGCCAGCGCCGCCGAAGAATTGTCGGCGGTCACCGAACAGACCAGTGCTGGGGTCAACAGCCAAAAAGTCGAGACCGACCAGGTCGCAACCGCCATGCACGAAATGACCGCCACGGTGCAGGAAGTTGCCCGCAACGCCGAAGAAGCCTCCCAGGCAGCGGCCGCCGCCGACGGCGAAGCCCGTGCCGGCGACCAGGTGGTCAGCGAAGCCATTGCCCAGATCGAACGCCTGGCCAGTGAAGTGGTGCGTTCCACCGACGCCATGAGCGTGCTGCAACAGGAAAGCGACAAGATTGGCGCAGTGATGGACGTGATCAAGGCCGTGGCCGAACAGACCAACCTGCTGGCGCTCAACGCCGCCATCGAAGCCGCCCGCGCCGGTGAAGCCGGTCGTGGCTTTGCGGTCGTCGCCGACGAAGTCCGTGGCCTGGCCCAGCGCACCCAGAAATCCACCGAGGAAATCGAAGGCCTGGTGGCCGGCCTGCAGAACGGCACCCAGCAAGTGGCCGCCGTGATGAACAACAGCCGCAACCTCACCGACAGCAGCGTGGCCCTGACCCGCAAGGCCGGCGTATCACTGGAGAACATCACCCGTACGGTGTCGAACATCCAATCGATGAACCAGCAGATCGCCGCCGCCGCCGAGCAGCAAAGCGCCGTGGCCGAAGAGATCAGCCGCAGCATCATCAACGTGCGCGACGTGTCCGAACAGACCGCCGCCGCCAGCGAAGAAACCGCGGCGTCCAGCGTTGAACTGGCGCGGCTGGGCAGTCAATTGCAGCAGATGGTCAGTCATTTCAGGGTTTGACGAAACGCGTTTGCCCGCTTCTTTCAGGAGGCGGGCGGACACTTCACGCACCAGCATTGGTGCGGTGTTGAATTATCGAGTGGGTAAATCCAGCTCAACTCCGCCGATGTCTTGGAACCGACGGTGAATTCGGGTCCCCAATCCCGAAACCATATCTATAGCTTCCGGCTCTTTGTCGGGAGTTGGGCAAACGTTCCTCTTGGAACGCTCGGCATCAGTCTTCAAGTCATACGACTCTTGAGAATCTGGGCGATGATCAGTCATGCGCGCGTTCTCCTTCGCCTTCGCATTGGGGAAACGAGACTAACATGCCGTTGCACTGTTCGACCCTGCCTGTTACACACTGATCGCATTGGTAAACACCAGCCGATTCCCGAACGGATCACTGATGGTCATGTCCTGGCTACCCCATGGCATGGCCTGGATTTGTGGGTGGGCGTAGCGGTATTGCTTGGCCATCAACTGTTGCTGGAACGCTTCCAGCTCATCGGTCTCGATCCGCAGCGCCGAACCCGGTGTGCAATCGCCGTGGTGTTCGGACAGGTGCAGCACGCAATCACCGCGCGACACTTGCAGGTACAGCGGATAGTCGTCACCAAAGCGATGTTGCCAGTCGACGGTAAAGCCCAGGAAATCGACATAGAACGCCAAGGCCTTGGTTTCATCGAAAATCCGCAGGATCGGGGTGGTCTTACCGAAGCTCATGGGTTGCTCCCTGGCTGAAATGACCCAGTTTAGATGGGTTGACCCCAATGCTTCGGCCTATAAGCCGGCTTCTTTAGTGTCGTAGTGCCATTATTGTGGCGTCAATTAACGTTATATCAGCCGCTTACACACCTTTAAAAGTCCGAAATCCCTGGCGAAGATTGCCTTCCCGCGCCAGGAATCGACCTGCCCGGCAGCCGTTTGCCTGGCCATCGCGATAACTCAGGACGCCGTTGATCCATACGCCATCGATGCCCTCGGCAGCCCGTTGCGGCTGGTTGAAATCGGCGACGTCGCGGACGGTTTGCGGATTGAACAACACCAGGTCGGCCCAATATCCTTCGCGGATTTCACCCCGTTCCTTCAGGCCGAAGCGTGCAGCCGAAAGGCCGGTCATCTTGTGCACGGCGGTGTGTAACGGAAAAAGCCCGATATCTCGACTGAAATGTCCCAGCACCCGTGGGAAAGCGCCCCACAACCGAGGATGGGGAAACGGGTCCTCGGGCAAACCGTCGGAGCCGACCATCGACAACGGGTGCGCGAGGATGCGTCTTACGTCGCTTTCGTCCATGCCGTAGTACACCGCGCCGGCCGGCTGCAGGCGGCGCGCGGCTTCCAGCAATGGGATGCCCCATTCGGCGGCGATGTCGATCAAGTCCCGTCCGCTCACGTGCGGGTGCGGCGTCGACCAGGTGATGGTGATGCGATGGGCATCGGTCACTTGCTTGAGGTCCAGCGTCGAAGAGCTCGCCGCGTAGGGATAACAGTCGCAACCGACGGGATGGCTTCTGGCGGCACTTTCCAACGCCGCGAGCACCTGTGGGCTACGCCCCCAATTACCGGCCCCCGCACATTTGAGGTGGGAAATGATTACCGGGCTCCGGGCATGACGGCCGATCTGGAAGGCCTCGTCCATCGCTTCCAGCACCGGTTCAAATTCGCTGCGCAAGTGGGTGGTGTAGACCGCGCCGAACGCTGCCAACTCTTCGCTCAGTTGCATGACTTCATCGGTCGACGCACAGAACGCGTTGGCGTAGGCCAGCCCGGTGGATAAACCCAGCGCACCGTCCTCCAGGCTTTCGCGCAGTTGCTGACGCATGGCGGCGATTTCTCCGGCGCTGGCGGTGCGCAGCAGATCGTCCAGGTGGTTGCTGCGCAGCGCCGTGTGCCCGACCAGTGCCGCGACATTGACCGCCGGCGTGGCAGCTTCCACCGCCGCACGATAATCAGCGAAACGTGGGTAGGCGAACGCCTGGGCAGTACCGAGGAGGTTCATCGGGTCCGGTGGATCGCCCCGCAGGCTGACGGGCGCAGCGCTGATGCCGCAATTGCCGACGATGACCGTGGTCACGCCCTGGCTGAGTTTGGGCAGCATCTGCGGTTGGCGTATGACCACCGTGTCGTCGTGGGTATGCACGTCGATGAATCCCGGCGCCAATACCCGGCCGGCGGCGTCGACTTCTTCAGCCGCCCGGGCGGCGCCGAGGTCGCCGATGTGCTCGATACGACCGGCGCGTATCGCCACGTCGGCGCTGTAGCCGGGCTTGTCGCTGCCGTCGATGATCAGCGCGTTGCGAATGAGCGTGTCGTAGTGCATGTCAGTCTCCCAGCGGCAGGTCGTCCTCGCCGCCTCGGTAATCGTCCAGGGCGAGCTTGACCCGCCGCAGGCGCTCTTGATTGTCTTGCGGATGGGCCAGCGCCAACTCGGTGGCGAGCACATCGATCGCCAACAGCATGCCGTAGCGCGCCGCCGTGGGTTTGAAGATGAAGGAGGTTTCGGCGCCTTGCAGGGGCAGCACCACATCCGCCAGGTGGGCCAGCGGCGAGTCGGTGCGGGTGATCGCCAGGATCGCTGCACCGTAGCTGCGCGCCAGTTCGACCGCGCCGAGCAGCTCCGGGGTGATACCAGTCAATGAACAGGCAATCACCAGATGCTGATCGCTCAGCGAAGTGGCCGTGATACGCATCATCAGCGGGTCGCGGCAGGCGGCGATCGGGTAGCCGAAACGCACCAGCCGCACCTGCAACTCTTCGCCGCACAGCGCCGACCACCCGCCGAGCCCGAACGCATGGATCATCCGCGCCTTGCCGATCATCCGAACCGCGTCGGCGAAGCGTGACTCTTCGAATGCCGACAGGTGCTGGCGCAGCGTCGATTCGATATCGCCGACGATCTGCCCATAAAACGCCGACTGCTCGGGCGCGCCCGTGGGGTCGAGGAAACGGCTACCGACGCCACTGGCCTGGGCCAGTTGCAGGCGCAGATCGCGCAAATCGCGGCAACCGACAGTCCGGGCAAACCGCGACAGCGTGGCACTGCTGACTTCGGCGCGTTGGGCCAGTTCATCCAGGCTGGCGGAAGCGGCAAATCCTACGTCGTCGAGCATCAGTCGGGCGATTCTTCCTTCGCCTGCACTGAAGAAATCCTGACGGGAGCGGATCTGGTAAAGGATGTCCATGACGGCACCTCTGTTGGAGCGCGGTCAGAGCACGCGCGCAAGCCCGAGGGTCAGGCCGAACGCGACCAGGGAGATCAGCGTTTCGAGCACGGTCCAGGTCTTGAAGGTTTGGGTGACGGTCATATTGAAGTATTCCTTGATCAACCAGAAGCCGCCGTCGTTGACGTGGGAAAAGATCACCGACCCGGCGCCAGTCGCCAGCACCAACAGCTCAGGATGGGGATAACCGAGGCCGATCGCCACGGGCGCGACAATGCCCGAGGCCGTGGTCATTGCCACCGTCGCCGAACCGGTGGCGACGCGCATCAACGCGGCGAACAGCCAGCCCATGACCAACGGCGACAACTGGAACTCCTGGGCCAGCCCCACGATTTGCTGGGTCACGCCAGCGTCCACCAGAATCCGGTTCAAACCACCGCCGGCGCCCACCAGCAAAGTGATGCTGGCCGTCGGCGCCAGGCACTCGTTGGTGAATTTGAGGATCGATTCACGGTTGAAGCCTTGGGCCAGGCCGAGGGTCCAGAAGCTGAGAATGGTCGCCAGGAGCAAGGCGATCACCGAGTTGCCGATAAACAACAGGAACTGATTGAAACCGCTGCCCGGCGTGGAAATCAGGTTGGCCCAGCCACCGATCAACATCAGGACCACCGGCAACAGGATCGTCCCCAACGTGATACCGAACCCCGGCAGGTTGGCACGTGGTTCGCGGTCGAGAAATTGCCGCTCCAATGGGTTCTCGGCCGGCAGCTGAATGCGTGGCACGATGAATCTGGCGTACAGGGGACCGGCGATGATTGCGGTGGGAATGCCGATCAGGATCGCATACAGCAGGGTCTGCCCCACCGAAGCCTGGAATGCCTGCACCGCCAGCATCGCCGCAGGATGCGGTGGCACCAGGGCGTGGACCACCGACAACCCGGCCACCATCGGCAAGCCGACCATCAGGATCGACACGCCGACACGCCGGGCAATCGTGAATGCGATAGGCACCAGCAGCACAAAGCCGACCTCGAAAAACAACGGCAACCCCACCAGGAACGCAATACACACCATCGCCCAATGAGCGTTGCGCTCGCCGAAGCGCTCGATCAGCGTCTGCGCCATCCGCTCCGCGCCGCCGGACTCGGCCATCATCTTGCCGAGCATCGTGCCCAAGGCCACTACCAGCGCAATGTGCCCCAGCGTTTTACCCACACCCGCCTCGTAGGCGCCCACGACGCTGGACGCTGGCATCCCGGCCAGCAGCGCCAGGCCGATGGAAACCAGGGTAATCACGATGAACGGGTTGAGACGGTAGCGCGCGATCAGGACAATCAGCGCAATGATCGCGATCGCCGCGTAGACCAACAGCCAATAACCGAAATCAGGGGCCATGCGTTACTCCTCGAATGGGGTCACGTCGTTGTTTATGAAACTCATAAATCATTTCGAGAATAAATCTACAAACCCGTTGAAAATAATTTTCGCCCACAGACAAAAAATGTCGCGCAGGGACATCGAGACAAGGCGCCGATGAAAATCCACAGCCGAATTTTCATCGCCAGACAGGCCCTTCGTGGCGAGGGAGCTTGCTCCCGCTGGCCTGCAAAGCAGGCCCCCGGAAAGCCAATCGCTGGCCCCAAGGTCCTCGATTCCGTACCATTCCCCCTGCTTTTCGCACCACGTCTTCGGCAGCCGACGCTTCACCGGCGCCCAATCAGGTAAACCATGAAACCAGCTCGTCTTCGCGCCGACGCCCTCGCCGGCCTCACCACCTCTTTCGCCTTGCTCCCGGAATGCATTGCCTTCGCCCTGGTTGCGCATCTGAATCCGCTGATGGGTCTGTATGGCGCCTTCATCATCTGCACGTTGACCGCCCTGTTCGGCGGGCGGCCGGGCATGGTGTCGGGGGCGGCGGGATCGATGGCGGTGGTGATCGTCGCGCTGGTGGTGCAACACGGCGTGCAGTACCTGCTGGCCACGGTGCTGCTGGGCGGATTGATCATGATGGCGTTCGGGCTGCTGCGGCTGGGCAAGCTGGTGCGGATGGTGCCGCACCCGGTGATGCTCGGTTTCGTCAACGGCCTGGCGATCGTCATCGCGTTGGCGCAACTGGAGCACTTCAAGAGCGACGGAACCTGGCTGAGCGGCGCCCCGCTGTACCTGATGGCCGGCCTCGTGGCGTTGACCATGGCCATCGTCTATCTGCTCCCGCGCCTGACCCGTAGCGTACCGCCGGCCCTGGTGGCAATCCTCGGGATTGGCCTGGCGGTCTACTTGCTTGGCCTGCCGACCCGGACGCTGGGCGACATGGCCCACATCGCCGGTGGCTTGCCGGTCCTTACCCTGCCGGATATCCCCTGGAACCTGGAAACCCTGCTGATAATCGCGCCCTATGCGGTGGTCATGGCGATGGTCGGCCTGCTGGAAACGCTGCTGACCCTCAACCTCACCGACGAAATCACTGAGAGCCGTGGTTATCCGGACCGTGAGTGCGTGGCATTGGGCGCGGCAAACATGGCGTCCGGCCTGTTAGGCGGCATGGGCGGTTGCGCCATGATCGGCCAGACGGTGATCAACCTAAGCTCCGGCGGGCGCGGCCGCTTGTCCGGAGTAGTGGCTGGGGTGATGGTGTTGCTGTTCGTGCTGTTCCTGTCGCCATTGATCGAACGCATCCCGCTGGCCGCGCTGGTGGGCGTGATGTTCGTGGTCGCTCAGCAGACCTTTGCCTGGGCCTCGTTGCGGGTCATCAACAAGGTGCCGGCCAATGATGTACTGGTGATCATCGCGGTCACCGTCATCACCGTGTTTACCGACCTGGCCGTCGCGGTGCTCTGCGGGATTATCATCGCGGCACTCAACTTCGCCTGGCAACAGGCCCGGGAGTTGTACGCCGACACGCACCTGGAAGCCGATGGCAGCAAGCTTTATCGGCTGCACGGCACGTTGTTCTTCGCCTCGACCACGCCGTTCCTCAACCAGTTCGACACGGCCAACGACCCCGACCTGGTGACCCTGGACTGCCGCCACTTGAGCTTCGTCGACTACTCGGCCATCGCTGCGTTGATGACCCTGCGCGAGCGCTACAGCAAGGCGGGCAAGCATCTGCGGGTGTTTCATCTGTCCGAGCGTTGCAAGCAGATGCTCAAGCGCGCGGGTGTGCATCACGACTGACGAATGCCAACACAAGACCCTGTGGGAGCGAGCCTGCTCGCGAAGGCGGCCGGTCAGTCGAAGCACATGTTGCGTGGTCTTCCGCATTCGCGAGCAGGCTCGCTCCCACAGGTCCTGGGTTTTACTTATGGATCTCACCAGCTCTGATGTAACTCACACCATCTCATCAAGAATCCAAGCCACCACCGACGTGCGCTTCGGTGTCCACCCCAACAGCTCGCGGGCATTCTTGCCGCGTACGCGGCTGTTGGAACCCAGGCCGTAATTGGCCATTTCATAACCCCACTCGGCTTCGGCATCCGCCAGCGGCCAATCCTGCGGTTCGCCCTGGTTCAGCGCCTGAGCCATCGCGGTGGTCATCCCGATGAACGAAGCTTCACCGCTTTCGACAAAATAGAAGGTGCCAGGCTGGTTGCGGGTCAGGGCCAGGGTGTACAACTCGACCACGTCCTCGATGTGCACATTGGACCAGATGTTCTGCCCCGGTCCGACATGCCGCACCACGCCGCTTTTGCGTGCCTGCTTGAGCAGGCGCGGCAGTTGCACGCTGTCACGCTTGACGCCCAGGCTGTGGCCATAGATCAGCGTGTTGCAGATCACCGCCGAATTCACGCCATGCTTTGCCGCGTCGAGAATCAGGTTGTCGATCGCGACACGGGGCGCCTTGTCGGCGGTAGGTTGCGGCAGGGAGTCTTCGTAGTAGATGTCATCGCTGGCACGACCGCCCGATGCGTCGCCGACGATGCTCGAACCGCTGGTATGCAGCAACACCTTGTTCGAGCCCTTGAGCGCTTCGACCAACGCTTCGGCCGCGCCACGATGATCGCTGCTGGCGGCGTTGATCACCGCATCAGCGGCTCGTGCCTGTTTGATCAGCAGCGCGCTGTCTTCAAGGGTGCCGATAACCGGCGTGATGCCCAGCGCGCTCAACTCGTCGGCTTGTTCGGCGTTGCGCACCAGGCCAGTGACCTGATAGCCGGCCCGCACGAGACCGGTAGCAATGGAACCGCCGATGAAGCCGGCAGCGCCGGTAACAAATACTTTCATGGAATAACTCCTTGGCGAAATAAGTGATGGGACGAGTATCGAGGAGCGTTCCTTGCCGAAACAGTCCACGTTGCCCAAATCACTCTTGCCTTGAAGTCACGAATCAGCCCTTGAATTCCCGCGAGGCGTACCCGGCGAGCTTGCCTTGGATAAAGTCCAGGAAGCACTGGATCCTCAGCGCCAGTTGAGAGTTGCGGTAGTACACCGCGTTGATCGGCTGGCGGTAGCCGCTGTTGGCACCGGCCAGCAGCACCTTGAGGCGGCCGGCGCTGATATCGTCGCGCGTCATGAAATCCGACAGGCAAGCGATGCCCTGCCCTTGCAGCGCCAGGTGACGCACCGTTTCGCCGCTGGACGCGCTGATGGCCGGCTGGATCGGCCAGCGATCACCGTGGATGTGGCGCAGCGGCCACTGGTTGAGCCCGTCGTTCTGGGCAAACCCCAGCAGCGAATGCTCCGCCAACTCGGCCACGCTTGAAGGTGTGCTATGGCGCTTGAGGTAGGCCGGGCTGGCGAGGATGTGCAACGGACTGCATCCCAGCGACCGTGCATGAAGCGTCGAGTCGGTCAGGGTGCCGATGCGGATGGCGACGTCTGTGCTTTGCTCGAGCAGATCGATGATCAAGTCGTTGCTGTTGAGTTCGAGCTGAATGTCCGGGTAGAGCGTGCGGAATTCTTCGATATGAGGAACGATCGCGTGCAGCATGAACGGCGATGCGGCATTGATCCGCAAGCGCCCGGCGGGGTTCTTCTGGCGGGAAGACAGGCGCTCTTCCAGCTCGTCCATCTGGTCGAGAATGCCCTTGGCCTGCTCGAAGAAGTACCTGCCTTCTTCAGTCAGGTCCATGCGCCGCGTGGTGCGGTTGATCAGCGTGGTGTCGAGCTTGGCCTCCAGGCGCGACAACGTGCGGCTGACCGCCGACGGCGTCTGCCCGACCTGCTCGGCGGCGGCGGAAATCGATCCGCACTCGATCACGCAGACAAAAATCTGCAACTCGTCGGATCTGGCTTTCACAGACATCCTCTCGTGGAATGCATATACCGATGTAACGATCGCCTTTGTGGCGAGGGAGCTTGCTCCCGCTGGGCGCGTAGCGACCGCTTTTTGGAGGCGCTTCGCACCTCAGCGGGAGCAAGCTCCCTCGCCACGACACCTTCGCTTCAAGTCAGCCGGATACTAGCCCGATTACCGAGAAAGACCGAACACCTCAATCAAATGCCGCTCATACCGCGCCACATCTTCTTCGACGTTCGGACGCTTCATCACGTCCACGCAGAGAAACGTTGGCAGACCGCTCATGCCGAGAAACTGGTTGGCCTTGTGGAACGGGAAATACACCGCGTCCACGCCCTTGGCTTCGAAGAAATCAGTCGGGTCGTCGAAGGCTTGCTGCGGGGCGTTCCAGGTCAGCGACAGCATGTACTGCTTGCCCTGCACCAGGCCACCGCTGCCATATTTCTGCGAAGCATCGGAACGGGTGCGGCCGTCGCTGGCATAGAGGCTGCCGTGGCCTTCGGTGAAGACCTCGTCGATGTATTTTTTTACCGTCCAGGGAGCACCCATCCACCAGCCGGGCATCTGGTAAATGATCACGTCGGCCCAAAGGAATTTCGCGACCTCTTCCTTGATGTCGTAGCCGCCGTCGATGAACGTGGTTTTTACATCCAGGCCGCCACGGTCGAGCACGCTGAGCGCGGTGTCGTGCAGGGTTGCGTTATAGCGACCGTCGGAGTGAGCGAATTGTTTACCGCCATTGAGCAACAGGACTTTTTTCATCAGGAGCCTCATCAGGTTCCACGACGTACGCCGTTGAACGGCCGCCGAAGGGAAGATTGAAAATGATGGCGGCAGAGTACCGATGAGCTTCGCGCGGAATAAGCAGCGAAACGACAAAACTGTTTTGACCTAAACGCACGAATCACAGCTTGATTGTTGCCGTAAAATTCGCCGGACCCTTTTACCAGGAGCCCACCTGATGAGTGAATTGCACGGTTTCATCCTGCACGCCAAGACCCGCCCGGAAAAAGCCGAAGCCTTCGAAACGCTGTTTCTCGCCTATGTCGAACCAAGTCGTGCCGAGCCTGGCTGCATTGAATATCACATGCTGCGCGACCAGCAGGACCCGACCCTGTTTATCTTCTATGAGATCTGGGCATCCCAGGCGGACCTGGAAGTGCATTCGAACCTGCCGCACATGAAGCAGTTCTTCGAGCAGCGCATGGACTATCTGGAACGCGACTTCGAGATCCGCCGCGTCGACATGCTCAGTCGATCCTCGGCTAGCCGTTGATCAACAAATGGCCGCCGAGCGCGCCAAGGCCAATGAAAAACACCCGCTTGAACAGCACGGCGCTGATCCGCTGGCGCAACCATTGCCCCAGCCACATCCCCAGCAGCGCCGGCACCAGCGCCAGCAGCGAAGCGCTCAGTTCACCGCCCCCCAGCACACCGCGCCACAGCAGGCCGGCCGCCAACGCTAGTGTCGAGACGGTGAATGACAGGCCGAGGGCCTGCACCAACTCATCCTTGCTCAAGCCCAGCGCTTGCAGATAAGGCACCGCCGGGATGACGAACACGCCTGTGGCCGAGGTGATCACACCGGTCAACACGCCACAGAGTGGCGCGAGCCAGTGTTCATCCCGGGCGCTCACTCGCAACGTCGGCAGCAACAACCCGCTCAGCGCATACAACACCAGCGCCGCGCCGAGCGCCCGTACTGCCCAGGCGCCGCCCACATTGCCGATCCACAACGTGCCAAGGCCGGTGCCGATGAAAATCGCCAGCAGCAGCGGCCACAAGCGCCGGATCAATGCTTGCAGATGCCCGCCAGATGCCAGTTGCCAGACATTGGTCAGCGTGGCTGGAATCAGCAACAGTGCCGCAGCCTGTGCCGGAGCCATAGCCAGGCCGAGAAGTCCCATTGAAATGGTCGGCAGGCCAAGGCCAATCACCCCCTTGACTGCGCCGGCCAGCAAAAAGGTGCCAATGACCAATAAAGAAAGGGCCAGGCCGAGGTTTTGGTAGAAAGCGATAAGTGTGTTCATGGGGTTATCCTGAAGCCCATGCCCGGGTTTGAAAATGTGCCATATACTGAGAGTGCCTCTTGTCTGGCGATAGGCAAAAAAATTACATTGCCGCTTTCGCGAGCAGGCTCGCTCCCACAGTTGAATTGCAAACCGTGTGGGAGCGAGCCTGCTCGCGAAAGCAATAAACCAGACACCGCAGCCCCCAAGAGCATCCCATGCACTTCGACCTCACCGACCTGCGCCTCTACCTGAACATCCTCGACACCGGCAACATCACCGCCGGCGCCGCTCGCAGCCATCTGTCCCTGGCAGCGGCAAGCGCCCGGGTTCGCGCCATGGAGGCGTCCCTGGGCATCGACCTGCTCGAACGCGGGCGGCGCGGCGTCACTCCGACGCCGGCCGGCAAAGCCTTGGCCCAGCATGCCCGGGTCTTGCTGCAGCACGCCGAACATCTGCAACAGGACCTGGCCGAATACGCCAAAGGCGTCAAAGGCCAGGTGCGGCTGCTGTGCAACACCAGCGCGATGACCGAATACCTGCCCGAATTACTCGCCAGTTTCCTCAACAGCCACCCCAACCTGGACATCGACCAGCAGGAATTGCCCAGCTCACGGATCACCCACGCGTTGCGCCAGGGCGCCGCAGACCTGGGTATCGTTTCCGACGCGGTGGACACCGCTGGCCTTCAGACTTGGCCTTTTCGTGACGATCCGCTGGTTTTGGTCCTACCGTCGGGGCATCCCTTGGCTGACGGCCGCACGCCGAGTTTCAGCGAGACCCTTAACCACGACTATGTCGGCCTGAACGCCACCAGCGCGCTGGCGATTTACCTGGAGGAACAGGCGCTGCACACCGGAATGCGCATGCAGATCCGCATTCGCGCCGAGGGCTTTGACGGGGTGATCCGCATGGTTGCCCATGGCGCGGGTATTGCCGTCGTGCCGAAGGCCGCTATCGAACGCCGTCCATCCCAATCCTCATATCACTACGTGCCGCTGCAGGAGGCCTGGGCGCACCGGGCCCTGTTGCTTTGCGCACGGAATTTCGAGCGTCTGCCGGCCTACGCCAAGGCCCTGGCCCGGCATCTGGCCGATTGATGCGCGCTTCTGGGCAGCCCGGTGTCGAGTTCAGGCATCTGCCTGGTCCTTCTCCACGCTAGGGTGCAGGTTCTTTCCTGCCCCTTCGGAGCTCACATGACCGCCCCCATCACCATCCTGCGCGATACTCATCCGCTGCCTGTACTCGATGCCTGCAAATGGGAAAAACTCGAAGGCGACCCGCACACCGTCAACCTCAACGCTTACACCAGCGAAGACGGCAGCAAGATCATGGGCACCTGGATCTGCACGCCCGGCAAGTGGCGGGTGGACTACGTGAAGTGGGAGTATTGCCATTTCCAGGAAGGCTACTGCGTGATCACCCCGGACGGCATGGCGCCGATTCATCTGCGCGCCGGTGATATTTTTGTCGTCGAACCAGGCATGAAAGGCACGTGGGAAGTGGTCGAGACCGTGCGTAAATATTTCGTGTTTGCCTGAAACAAAAAAGCCGAGGGACCACCTGTGGCGAGGGAGCTTGCTCCCGCTGGGTTGCGCAGCAACCCAATTTTCATGGGCGCTTCGCACCCAAGCGGGAGCAAGGTCCCTCGCCACAAAAGCCTCTCGATATCACAGGTTCACTGCGGCTTGCGATAGCTGTTCACAATCGCCGAGAAATCCTTGCCGCCCTCGCCCCGCTGGCTCATCGCCTGGTACAACTGCTGCGCCACCGCCCCCAGTATCACCGGCTGACGGGCCTGCCGCGCGGCTTCGGTGGCCAGGCCCAAATCCTTGAGCATCAGGTCCGCGCCAAACCCGCCGGTATATCCACGCGCCGCCGGGGCCGTTTCGATCACGCCGGGCCATGGGTTGTAGGTATCGGAACTCCAGCATCGACCGGTCGAACTGTTGATGATGCCGGCCAGCACCTGGGTGTCGATCCCCAGGGCATCGCCCAAGGCCATGGCCTCGCTGACGCCGACCATGGAAATCCCCAAGAGCAGGTTGTTGCAGATCTTGGCGATCTGCCCGGTGCCGACTTCGCCGCAATGCACGATGTTGCGGCCCATTTGCGCCAGTACCGGTTGCAAGGTGGCGAACAGCTCAGGCGTGGCGCCGACCATGAAGGTCAGGGTGCCCGCCGCCGCGCCGCCGGTGCCGCCCGAGACAGGCGCATCGGCCATTGCCACTCCCTGCCTGGCAGCGGCAGCCGCCACGTCACGGGCGGTTTGTGGATCGATGGTGCTGCAATCCACCGCCGGCGTGCCGGCGGCGATACCTGCCAGCACGCCGTCTTCGCCCAGCCAGACACTGCGCACATGGGCAGCGGCCGGCAGCATGGTGATCACCAGCGCCGCGCCCTGGGCCGCATCGCGAGGCGAGGCGCTGATGGTGCCGCCGAGCGCCGCCAGTTCGGCCAGCACCGTCTGGTTCAGGTCGAACAGGTTCAGCGAATGGCCGGCTTTGAGCAGGTTGCGCGCCATCGGGGCGCCCATGTTGCCGAGGCCGATAAATGCGATGTTCATGTCCGGCTCCTTAACGCAAGTTGATGGTGGTGTTCACACCGTCGTTGACACTGTCATCGTCGAACCAGCGCGCGGTGACGGTCTTGGTCTGAGTGTAGAACTGCACCACTTGTTTGCCGTAAGGGCCGAGGTCGCCGAGTTTCGAGCCGCGGGAGCCAGTGAAGCTGAAAAACGGCACCGGCACCGGGATCGGGATGTTGATACCGACTTGGCCGACGTCGATTTCGCTCTGGAATTTGCGCGCCGCCGCACCGCTCTGGGTGAACAGGCCGGTGCCGTTGCCAAACGGATTGGCGTTGACCAGGGCGATGGCTTGATCGAGGGTATCGACCTCCAGCACCACCAGCACCGGGCCGAAAATTTCCTCGGTGTAGATGCGCATGTCGGTGGTTACGCCGGAAAACAGGGTCGGACCGACGAAGTTGCCCTGCTCGAAGCCCGGCACGCTGATGTCGCGGCCATCCAGTTCAAGTTTTGCGCCTTGCTGCACGCCGCTCTCGATCAGTTCAAGGATGCGCGCCTTGGCTCGCTTGGAAATCACCGGGCCGACATCCGTGCCCGGCTCGCTGCCGGCATTGACCTTGAGTTTCTGCGCCAGCGCCTTCAGCTCCGGCAACCATTGCCTGGCCGCGCCCACCATCACTACCACCGAAGTCGCCATGCAACGCTGGCCCGCCGCGCCGAAACCGGCACCGACCAAGGCGTTCAGGGTTTGCTCGCGATTGGCGTCGGGCAGCACCACGGCGTGGTTCTTTGCGCCCATCATCGATTGCACGCGTTTGCCATGGCGACCCGCCAGGTCATACACATGGGTGCCGACCGCCGTTGAGCCGACGAAGGAAACGGCCTTGATGTCCTTGTGAGTGCAAAGCGCATCCACCACATCCTTGCCGCCGTGCACCACGTTCAGCACGCCCGGCGGCACACCGGCCTCGATGGCCAGCTCCACCAGCAGCATGGTCGACAGCGGATCCTGCTCCGACGGCTTGAGCACGAACGTATTGCCGCAGGCGATGGCCATCGGGAACATCCACAGCGGGATCATCGCCGGGAAATTGAACGGGGTAATGCCCGCGCACACACCAATCGGCTGACGCAAAGTATAGGTATCCACACCACCGGCGACGTTCTCGGCAAACTCGCCCATTTGCAGGGTGCCGATGGAGCAGGCGTGCTCGACCACTTCCAGGCCGCGGAAAATATCGCCTTCGGCGTCGGCGATGGTCTTGCCTTGTTCGGCGCTGAGCACCGCGGCGATGCGCTTGGAATGCTCGCGGATCAACGCCTGGAGCTTGAGCATGATGCGCATCCGCGCACCGATCGGCGTCAATTTCCAGGTCTGGAAAGCACGCTGGGCAGCAGCGATGGCGGCATCGACTTCCGAGGCCGTGGCAAACGGTACCTTCGCCAGCACTTGTTGGGTGGCCGGGTTGACGATGTCGTGCCACTCGCTGGATTGGGACTCGACCCACTCGCCATCGATCAGCAATCTGACGGTTTGCAGGGCTGTGTCGCTGGGCGTAAGGGAAACGTTCATGCTGGCCTCCGGGATTGTTCTTATAGGGATGCGCTGGTTCAGCACCGACCAAGGTGAAGAGTCACCTTGGTGATGAGACGGTTTTTGGAGTATAGATGTGCAAACTTCTAATAAGAACGCACATAAAAACCGGTCCATCATGCAAAAAAACATCACCTCCTTAGGGTCGCTGAATTGGGACGACCTCAAGTTTTTCCTCGAAGTGGCCCGCACCCGCAAGGCCAGCACGGCCGCCAAGCGTCTGGCCGTCGACTACACCACGGTGTCGCGACGCATCAGCTCGCTGGAAGCTTCCTTGGGGACGCTGCTGTTCGAAAAATCCCGGACCAACGGTTTTGTCCTGACGGCTGAAGGCCAACGTTTGCTGGGCTATGCCGAGTCGATCGAAAGCACGCTGCACATGGCTTGCGAACAGGTTTCAGGCTCAGGCGTCGCGCTGTCCGGGCATGTGCGCATGGGCTGCACCGAAGGCTTCGGCAGCTTTTTCATCACCCCGCAGTTGAGCCACTTCGTCGACGCCTACCCGGCGATCTCGGTGGACATCCTGCCGCTGCCGCACTTCATCAGCCTCTCCAAGCGCGAAGCCGATATCGTCATCGCCCTCGAGCGCCCGGAACACGGACCGTACGTGTGCTGCAAACTCTGCGACTATCGGTTGCAGCTTTATGCAACCCGGCAATACCTGGACAATCACCCACCGATCCACCGCCCGGCAGACCTGAACAAGCACTCGTTCATCAGCTACGTGGATGACCTGGCGTTCAGTTCCGAGCTGCTCTACCTGGCCAACGTATTGCCCGGCGCCCACGCTCATTTGCGCAGCACCAGCGTGATCGCGCAATTCGTGGCGGCGCAACAAGGCCGGTCACTGGCGATCCTGCCATGCTTTTTGGCCGCCCAAGACCCACGCCTGCTGCCGGTGCTGCCGGAGGAGATCACGGTCACCCGGCAGTTCTGGATGTACTGCCGGGAAGACCTGCGCAAGCTCAAGCGGATCACGTTGTTGTGGGATTACATCCGGGAAGTCACCGAACAGAACCAGCCACTACTCATGGGTGACAGCCGGGAGATGGTGTTTGCCGATTAGTCGGCGATGACCACGATGGCAACGCGACGATTTTCGGTGCGCCCGCTGGCGGTGTCGTTGGGGGCGACGGGTTGGCTGCTGCCCAGGCCACGCAGTTGGACGTTTTCTTCGCGCATGCCCACGCCTCTCAAGACTTTGCCAACGCTTTCGGCCCGACGTATCGACAGTTGTTCGTTATAGGCCTGGGAGCCCGATGCATCGGTGTGGCCGTCGATACGTACCCGCTCGATTCCCGCACCCAGCAGTGCCTTGCCGATCCGCTCGACGATCTCGGTGCTGGCCGGGTTGAGGCTTTCCACGTCACTGCCAAACAGCACTTTGCCCGAAAGTCCGAAGGCCCAGCCATCGTCCGTTAATTTGAACCCCTGCTCCTTGAGAACAGCGATCTGCGCTGGGCTCAGTCCTTTTTGCGGCGTCGTCTGGCATCCGCTGAGGGCAAAAATGGCGATGAACAAAAATGCTGCATAACGCAGCAGAGAAAAACGCGAATTGGAAAACATGCAAATCAGCTCCTGGTTTGAAGATCCGCGACCGGGTGCTCCGACCCCGCCGTGTGTTGGCCGCCTCGGGCGAGGCGTTTGGCCTGGTACATCGCCGCATCAGCGGCGCTGAGCAAGGCGCCGGGCGTGGCGCCATGATCGGGGTAAACGGCGATGCCAATGCTGAGGGACGTCAGGACCGAGGCATTGCCGGGCAATTGAATCGGCATCTCCATGCTGGCGATGATTTTTTCAGCGATCCGTTCGGCATCCTCGGTCTTGTGCAACGGCGCCAGCAGCACGGCAAACTCGTCACCGCCCAGGCGCGCGACCAGGTCATCCTCACGCAACTGCGCCCGGACCCGGGTCGCCACGGCGGTCAACACCGCGTCACCGGCGGCATGACCAAAGTTGTCGTTGATGCCCTTGAAGCGATCACTGTCCAGGTAGAGGACGGCCACTTGCTCGTCGAGCTTGTTGGCATTGCGCAAGGCACGGATCAGCCGACCTTCGAAAAAGGCCCGGTTCGGCAGCCCGGTCAGGCTGTCGTGGCTGGCCTGGTGAGCCAGGGTCTCGTTTTCACTTTGCAGATGGGTCTGCCAGGATTCCAGCTCGGCAAGCAGTGCGTTGAAGTCGTTGCCCAGATTATCCAGTTCAGCGATATCGGCCGGTGGCACTCGGCGATCCAGGGCACGCTCGCAACGGGCGGCGTGGGCCACTTCAGCCAGGCTACGCAAAGGTCCGGTAATCGCCCGCAACTGACGGCGCGCCAGATACAGGGCGACCCAGGCACTGACCGCCGTGCACAGAATGATCCCGGCCAGGCCGCTGAGCAGAAAGCGCAACAAGCTACCGCCGTGTCCTGCCAGCAGGATCCTGCCTATGTTCTGTTCCTGGTGGATGATTGGCAGGCTGATGGGCTTTTCCAGGAATGCCTTGGCGATGTGCATTTCCAGTTCCGACAGGAGACCGGTTTCCGGTCGCCGCCAATGAGCCAACAGACGGCCACTTTCATTGAAGACCTGGGCATCGGCGACTTCTTCAGTGGAAGCAATAAGGGCCAGCGCTTCGGTGGCCGCCGCAGCGTCATCGAAAACCACGGCCGCCTCCACGGTGTAGCTGATCGAACGGGCAATCAGATGCAAGTTGTGATCGGCATAGACCCGTAAGGCAAGCACGCCCAGCAAGGTCAGGGAGACGCTGGCCATGGTGATCGCCACCAGCGCAACGATCAGGTGACCGCGACCGATGACCGAGCCCAACGTGGGACGAATTCGTGATCTGGACGAATTCATGGCGCGGCGGGCCTACGGCGTGACAGCTGGAGGACGCTCGGATGGATGCGTACACCGCTGCGTGCCACCGAGTCGAGGTTGACCTCGAACGACACCTGTTCATCTCCGACCCGCAGGCAGAACAGGCTGCCCACGGTGCATTGGTCGCCGCCTTCGCTGATGCTCAACACCGGCTTGCCGATCAGGGACTCAAACAATCGGGAGCGTTCGTCGTTGGTCAGCCTGCCGATGTAGACGGCATTGCAATCGCTCGCGATGCCGGGATGGTCGGCCAGCAAGCGCTGTACCGTCACAGGCCTGCCGGTGGCCTGGGCGGTGCCTTTGACCAGGTCGTCGGTGTATTGGGTCGGACCGACGATGCACAGCTGCAATTGCGTCGGTTCAACAGGCCAGCGAGCGTAGCTGAGGATCCCCAACACGACCTGGGTGACCGCTTCGGCCCGCTGTTCGGCCCGAGTGGTAGAGGTCGGCTCTTGGGCGGCAATTGCAGGCGACAGCAAGCACAGCAGACCGGCGAGCACATAATGCCTCCGGCCGTTTCCGCGCGCCGCCCCCCGAACCGCCGCTTCCATGGAGAATCTCTTGGTGTGGATAAGTGCGAAACGATAGCACAGTGTCAAAAAGCCAGCGAGACAGAGTCCTACGCAAATTTCCGTCAGAAAACAGACTAATCACAACCTTTGAACAAACAGGCAAACCCGAGCTTCAGTCGTTTCCATCCAATTCCAGCATCAACCCGCTCAACCGCTTGACCTTGCGCCGAACTGCTTCTTCGAATATTCCCGTGCGCGGCTCTATCAGGCTGAACCACTGCTTGCCTCGGGTAATGGCGGTATACACCAGTTCCTTGGTCAAAACGGGGTTCAGGGCATCCGGAAGAATCAGGGCCGTGTGAGTGAATTCCGACCCCTGGGACTTGTGCACCGTCATGGCGTAAACGGTTTCCACGTCATTCAGGCGGCTGGGCAGGACGAAACGCACACCACCCCGGCCATCGTTACGAGGAAAGGCGACCCGCAGGACCTGCTTGCCAGCGTCAGGACCGTCACGCTCGGGCAACTTGAGAGCGATCCCGATATCGCCGTTCATCAATCCCAGCCCGTAGTCGTTGCGAGTCATCAGTACCGGACGCCCCTCGTACCACTGGTGATCGCTATCGATCAGGCGAGCCTTGAGCAGCGCGGCGGTGATTCTCGGGTTCAGGCCCTCGACGCCCCACGGCCCCTTGCGTACGGCACAGAGCAATTGGAACTCGTCAAAGGCCGACAAGACCTCACGCGCCCAATCAGTCCAGCAACTGTCCTCCAGCGGGCGAGAAATGTGCGGACGTCGCTGTCGCAGCAGGCTCAGATAATGCCGATAGCCCTGCGGACCACCGGGTCGACCATCGAGCAACCAGCGCTCGAGCGTCCCGTCGTGCTGGCTCTTCAGCGCCAGGGAGAACAGGTCGGCATATTGGCCCTCCTCCAGCAATTGACGAGCTTCTTCAGGTTGCTGTCGATTGACCCGTCGGGCCAGTTGGCCGATACCGCTGCCTTCGCCAAAGCGTCGGGAATGCCTGAGCATCACCACTTGCTGCGCGAGGGGGTGACTGTCGTCGAGATCCTGTTTCAGATCGCTCGCCGCCAGGCTCTCGCCGCTGACGGACTCGAGCCAGGCGCGCGTCTGTGGGCTATACCAGCCGTCCTCGGCGTCCCGACACAGATCCCCCAGTACCGCGCCGGCCTCCACAGAAGCCAGCTGGTCCTTGTCGCCCAACAGAATCAACCGCGCATGGGACGGCAGCGCGTCCAGCAGATTGGCCATCATTTCCAGATCGATCATGGACGCCTCATCGACCACCAGCACATCCAACGGCAATCGATTGCCACGATGGTGGCGAAAATGTCGGGTGCCGGGACGACTGCCGAGCAGGCGATGCACCGTGGTGACATCGCAGGGAATCCTCTCGCGTACGGCATCGATCACATCAAGCGTCCGAACTTGCTGGCTGATCGACTCGGTCAGCCGCGCAGCGGCTTTGCCGGTGGGTGCGGCCAGGCGAATCCGCAGCGGTTTCCCCGCCTCGACGGCAGGTGCCTGCAGCAAGGCAAGCAAGCGCACGACCGTGGTGGTCTTACCCGTGCCCGGGCCGCCGGTAACGATGCTGAACGCGCTCCGCGTCGCCAGCGCGCAAGCCAGCTTCTGCCAGTCGATCGGGCCGGTCGTGCTGGCCGGCCCGAACAGTCCGTCCAGCCGCTCGCGCAGGTCATCAGGGGCGCTTTCCTGTTCGGCCAGGCGTTGACGCAACGCCGCGTCGATCCGTCGTTCATAGCCCCAGTAACGACGCAGGTAAAGCCGTTTGCCGGACAATACCAGTGGCCGTTGCTGCGCCTCTTCGCTGTCATCGACCGCCAGGGCCACGAGGCTGCTGGACGCCAGGACCTTGCACCAATGGGCACCGTCCAGCGTTCTCAGGATCTGCGAAGGCAACAGCATCACGCCTGTCTGCAGGTCGCCCTCGGGGGGCAGTGACAGGGCGAAATCAGGTTCCTTGAGTGTCTCGAACAGGTCCAGGCAAACATGCCCATGGCCCAGTTGGTGGCTGGTCAGCGCAGCCGCCAGCAATACCAGCGGATCATCGCCAGGCGACAATTCATGCAGGAACACCACGAATGCCTTGTCCAGGGCCCGCAACCAGCCACGTTCCACCCAGCGCGTGAGCAACAGCAGCAGGTCCTCGGCACGACTCAGGGGCGCCAGGTCGACCAGCCCTTCGTCGTCGAGCGATTGAGGCAGCAGGTCGGCAAAGGAGCGACTCATAACAATTCTCCTTGCACCCATGCCGGCTCGGCCTTGGGCGCGGGTGCTCCCTGGAACAGGCGGTCAAGCTGTTCGATCAATGCCCGAGGGGGCTTGGTGAAAAACACGCCCTGGCTGGCTGAACGTGTGCCGCGCAGGAAAAGATACAACGCGCCACCGACATGCCGGTCGTAGTCATAGTCTGGCAGGCGCGCCTTGAGCTGGCGATGCAGGGCCAACAGGTACAGCGTGTATTGCAGGTCGTAACGATTATCCAGAATCGATTGCTCCATGGCTTGAGCGGTGTAGGCCATGTCATCGGCGCCCAGCCAGTTGGATTTGTAGTCAGCCACGTAATACCGGCCGTCATGCTCGAAGGTCAGGTCGATGAAGCCCTTGAACATTCCGTTGAGCAGTGCCGGTTCTGCGGCGACACGAGCCGCGCCACCGTGGGTTGACTGGCAAACCAGCTCATCAAGCTTGAGCACATCAACCTTGTGACTGGAGAACCAGAACTCCATCTCGACCTGAAATTGGCTCAACTGAGCCAGTACCACCGGAGGCTGTCCGCCACCGATCTGCAAGGGCGTCGTGACCAGGTGCTGCAACCAATCTCCAAGGGTGTTGATCCAGCCTTTCCAGCCGCGGCGGTTGCAACGTCGCGCGATGGCATCTTCGATGGCCATTGGCGAGGCGGTAAATCCTTCTCCGGCAGCCCATTCCAAGAGACCATGGAGAAACGTACCGGGGTTGGGACCGCGCGGGAACCGATGGATATCACCACCGACGGCAAGGACTTCCCTGGGAGCGTCGGGATCAAGCCGTTCGTCATCGAACATTTTCTGCGCCTGCGGGTTTTCCGGCGCGGAATCGGTGCCGGCGCTGAGACTTTCTCCAAAGCGCAGCGCGCTGTACGAAGCGATCCACCAGTTCTCGCTGGCTTTACGTACCGGAAGCAAGGGTTCAAGCAACACCGCATCGTTACGTGGGGGTCGATAGTGCTGATCGTTGGCCTCCGGCATATCCTGGCAGCTCACCGCGTCGCTACCCTGCTGCAGATCTTCCAGCCAACGTCTCAACGCCACCGACTCGGTCAACGGCGCACCACCGCCCAACAGATACCCCAGCGCAGACAGATGCAGGATCGAGCGACTGTTACTGCCTCGCTTGAGATCGGCCACACCTAACCAGCAGGCATGCTGCGCGCGGGTAAGCGCCACGTATAGAAGCCGAAGATCCTCGGCCAGGCGCTCGTCGTCGGCCTTGGCGATCAACTCGGGGCTGGGCGTAAGACTGATCTGCGCATGACCGGCTTCATCGTGGTAATGCAACGGCAATCGGCTGCCGTCCACCGGTTTCGTCGAGCATATGAACGGCAGGAAGACCAACGGATACTCAAGCCCCTTGGATTTATGGATCGTGACCACCTTGACCAGTTGCTCGTCGCTTTCCAGGCGCAGGATCTGTTCCTCTCCCGCCTGCCCGGTCAATGCAAGGTGTTCGGACAGATAGCGAATCAAGGCCTGCTCGCCATCCAGCTCGACGGCGGCCTGCTGCAACAGCTCGCACAGATGCAACAGGTTAGTCAGCACCCGCTCGCCATCGCCACGCATCATCAAGGCCTGGGGCAGCTTGAAGTCATGCAGCAGGCGCCTCAGCATGGGCAGCACGCCCTGGGTGCGCCAGACCATCCGATAGCTACGGAACTGCATGACTCGGCGTTCCCAGGCCAACTCGTCCTGGTTGAGGCGCTCCAGTTCTGCAAGCGGCAGATTCAGGGTGACGCTGGCCAGCGCAGCTCGCAGCGGCCGCTCGACGTCCGGCTCGGCGCAAGCCTTGAGCCAGGCCAGCAAATCCCTTGCTTCCTGCGAGGCGAAGACCGAGTCCTTATCGGATAGATAAACGCTGCGCACACCCCGTGCCGACAACTCGTTTCGCACGGCCTGCGCTTCCTTGCCATCACGCACCAGGATGGCGATATCCGCCGGTCGAAGCCCCCGTAACATTTGCCCATCACCAACGAAACCATCGTGCCCTGACTGGCCGCCATTGAGCAGCGCCGTGATTTCACTGGCGCAGGCCACGGCCATTTGCTGTCGATACACCGCTCCGGAGAGCGGCTGGTCCGAGGCCAGATGCCAGATATTCAAAGCCGCGACCGTCCGCCCCGCAAGCTGCAAGGACTCCTTGCGGCCCTGGGAGTCGACCGGCAGGAATGGCACCGGATTCTCACCCGATGGCTCGCGGAACAGAAAAGCCCCGCGCCCATTCAGCCGCGATTCGGCGTATTGAAAAATATGGTTCACGGCGCCGACCATGGCATGACTGGAACGGAAATTGGTCCCCAGCGTATGCAACCTGCCGGCAGTGGCTTGGCGGGCGCGCAGATAGGTGTAGATGTCGGCGCCGCGAAACGCATAAATAGCCTGTTTCGGATCCCCGATCAGGAACAGCCCCGTTTCAGGATCGTTGTCGCCAATGCGATAGATACTCTCGAAGATGCGGTACTGGACCGGGTCGGTGTCCTGGAACTCGTCAATTAGCGCAACCGGAAACTGCTCGCGAATCAGGCTCGCCAGGCGCTCCCCACCTTCAGCCTGCAAAGCTGCGTCCAGGCGCAGCAGCATGTCGTCAAATCCCATTTCCGCCCGGCGCCGCTTCTCCGCCTCGAAGCGCGCCCCGACCCACTGTGCAGCATGCTGCAGCACCGCAGCGTCAGGAGTGGGCAAGGCATCCAGGCCGGCCTTCAGGCCCGCCATGGCGTCCAGCCCTGGGTGGTTGGGCACGTCGCCCTTCCAGGCCTCGGCCATGCCTTCGGGCGTCAAGCGCGTGAAGCCGGTGCCGATGTCGAGCAGCTCCAAGCTCTCGTCTTCAACCCATGCAGATAGCTTCTGAAACCATGGCTCGAAGTAACGAGCCTGCATCTTCCGCCCGTCGACGGTTTTATTGGCTACGCCTTGCTGGCAGATCTCCAGCAACTCCACCGCCCACTGCCGCCAGGGCGCCTTGAGATCGAGCAAGGCTGCGCTGCGCTCACGCAGGGACGCGGCGATGAGTTCAGCCGGTTCAAGTCCATCGTCACCACCTCGCGAGTTGGCAAACAACCCCCTCACCCGTGGCAACAAAGCAGCAGGACCGCCCCAGTGCGCTCGCACCCAATCCAGTGCCTCACCCTCCATCGAGTAGCAGAACAATCGCCAATAATCGCGCAGCACCTCGCCGAGCAATTCGCTGTGGTCGGTTTCCAGGGTCTGGGTGAACAGGCTGCCACTGTCAAAGGCATGCTCACGAAGCATCCGCTGGCACCAGCTGTGGATCGTCGAAACGGCGGCTTCATCCATCCATTGTGCGGCGATATCCAGCCGATTCGCACAGCCAGGCCATTGCCCTTTATCAAACTCATCACGCAGTGCGTTTATCAACGCGTCGGGAGCGGGAATCTCGTCACGAAAAAAACGCGCCGCTTCCGCGAGGCGGGTGCGGATGCGTTCGCGCAATTCCTTGGTGGCAGCGTCGGTGAAAGTCACCACCAGTATCTGCGGAGGAAGCAGCTCACGGCCAAAGCCGGCCGTCGAGCCGCCATGTCCCAGCACCAGGCGCAAGTACAACGCCGAGATGGTAAAGGTCTTGCCAGTTCCTGCGCTGGCTTCGATCAATTGACTGCCGCGTAGTGGGAAAGCCAGCGCCAAGGGTGTTTGTCGACTCATGAATGCGCTTCCTCACCCGCCAACGAACGCCACGGTGCTTCCAGAAGCGGTCGATAGAGCGCGTCACACCAGTCGGGGAATGTTTCGTCAGCGATAAGCGCATCGAAGTCGGCATATTGCCGAGCCAGGGCGGGGCTTTCGCGCCGCTCGCCTTCAGACGTCAGCCCATCGCCTTCGTAGGCTTTTCGAGCGGCCGATTCGGCTTTGTCCAGATCACTCTGGCCGAGCCAGGCGAAGGCGGTCTTCACTGCGATTGGCAGCGGTTGGCGCATGCCAGCCTGCCAGGCTTGCAACAAATCGCCGAGCAGCTTGCGGGCTACCGACTCGTCAAAAGGATTCAGCAGCAAGCTGTCATCGCTGGCGACCAATGCCGTCGTCATCGACAGACCGTTGGCGCAAGCCACGAGATGGTTCACCCAGGGTCGTATCAAGCGGTGCCATTTCCGGGTCCTGGTAGAACCGATACTGTTGGGAATGGCAGTGATGGCGAGGACCGCACCATCGGAGCGCTGGTGCAGGCCGCTGAGCCAACCTTCAATGTTCACACCGTGTAATTGCAGGCTGACGGGCACGGCACTGGTCAGCGGAGTCGGCCATAGCGCAAGAAGTTGCTGGTAGCGTTGCAGTAGATCAGGCAGCGGCTCGATCAATTCACGCTGCATACATTGGCCAAAGCCAGCCATGGGTAACAGGCCGCTGTTCTGAAGCCTCCTGGCGTGAGCCTCCAATGCAAGGTCCGCTTGGTCAAGGCGAACAAGGGCAGCCTCGAGCAGGCTGTCGCTCAGGCTATAGCGCTGCAGGGCATCCAGGATGAAAGGTTCGTCGTCCGCCAATGGGGCTTCGAGAGGCTCGAAGAACACCTTGAGTCGCTGGCTGAAAAAGTGCCGGACAGGATTACGCAGGAAGTCCTGCAACTGACCAAGCCCCAGGGGTTCCTCCTGAACGTAGGGCTCCAGGGCCCCAGGCTTGCCAGCGTGCTCATGATCCTCATGAAGTCCTCGCCATTCGCTGGCATAGCTGAACAGCTCATCGCCCTGGTAGAAATAACGAGCGCTGAACGGTTGCAGGGGGTGCTCCTGGGTCAGCGCTTCAAGAAGGTCGCCATGGACATCCGCCGACTGCCAGCCACTTGCCAGATGATCGCGCAATTGTCCGACCAGGACTGAGGCAGGCCGCTCGCTGTTGTCGCGGATGCTGCGCCCGACCCAACTGATGTAGAGTTTTTCCCGCGCAGAAAGCAGCGCCTCCAACAGCAGGTAGCGATCGTCCTCGCGTCGAGAGCGATCCCCCGGTCGATAATCACTGCCCATGAGATCGAAATCCAATGGCGGCTGGGCCCGTGGATAATCACCATCGTTCATGCCCAACAGGCAGACCAGCTTGAAGGGGATCGCCCTCATCGGCATCAAGGTACAAAAATTGACCGCTCCGGCGAGGAAGCGCTGGGACAGTCGCCCTTGATCCAGCCCCGCCAGCCAGGCCTCTCTGACAACCGTCAACGGCAGCTCGTCGTGCAGGCCGACCGACTCGCAGGTTTCTAACCAGTTTTCACGCAAATCCTCGAGCTGGGCCAGCAGATAATCGTCATGCTCGTTGCTCGCCAGAAAGAACAACTGCATCAGGTCATGCAGGCGCGTCCCCCAGTCCTGAGGTGAGGCGGGTTGACTGAGCGCCTGGTAAGCAACCTCCAAGGCATCGAGCAATGCAACCAACGGACCGATCAATGCGGCATCCAGACCACCGATTTCGTCATAGGGTTCTATGCCTTCATAGGCTTGCGAATCACCAACGGCATACCCCAACAACATGCGACGCAGGCCGAAACGCCAACTGTTCTGCTCCAACTCCGCAGGCAAGCCCAGCCCGGCTCGGTGCTCGGCGCTTATCCCCCAACGGATGCCTGCGCCCTCGATCCAACGGTGCAGTGTCGGTAAATCGGCCTCCTCAATTCCAAATCGTTCGCGCAATGCCGGGACGTCCAGCAAATCAAGGATTTCGCTGACGGGAAAACGGCTATCGGGGAGTTTCAGCAAATGCTCGACGGCAATCAGCAGCGGATCGCGTCCACGCTGACCTTGGTCCGTCAGTGTGAATGGGATGAAGCGGGGATCGACCCGGTCGAGTTGGCCGAATACCGCGCGAATATGCGGCGCATAACTGTCGATGTCGGGGACCATGACGATGATATCCCGAGGGCGTAAAGCCGGGTCATTGCTGAAATGGGCAAGCAACTGATCATGAAGAATCTCGACTTCACGCTGGGCGCTGTGGGCGATATGAAAACGAATCGATCCGTCTCGCGAGGTATCGACCGCGGGCCATTTTTCCCGAGTTTCGCTCAGTGGCCGCAGCTCAAGAATGTCATCCTGCAACTGGCTGAGGAGCGTAGTGGGATTGCCTTCGCTGAACAGGTCGATCCGCCCTTCGCGAAATACCGAGCGATAGGTATTTGGCTCGTCATAGCTGTCGAGCAAGTTGATATAGTCGCGACCCTGTTTCCCCCAGGCAGCCAGCAACGGATGAGCATGCTGATGCAAGGTTTGCGGGTCCAGGACGTCCGGCATGCCGCTCTTGCGTGCCTGCCGCTTGTATTGGTGGCGAAGCAGATCCTTGTCGGCCACGATATCTGCCCAATGGTGACGGCATGGGTTATGGACGCACAGCAGAACCTGACTGAACCGTGACAGACCGGCCAGGGCTTCGAGCGCTTGGGCGGGCAGTGAGGAAATACCGAAGACTATTACCCGTGCAGGCAGACCTTTTGGAGCGGCTTCCAGACTATTGATGCGCTCGATGTAGCGCTGATGAACACCCGCACGGCTTTGAGCCATGCCTTGCTCTCCCACATCCAGCAATAACGCCCGCCACAATTCCGCTTGCCAGCAATTCGCCGGCGCGAGCGGCTTGATTTCACCCCGGACGTTGCGGGTCTGATGGCGCCCTTGGGCCCAGTCTTCGAGCCAGTCGGCTCGGTACACCTGATATTGGTCGAACAAATCTGCAAGGCGCTCGGACAACTGGTACCGCTTGCGCAAGTCCGTGTCATGGGTCAGAAAACGCCGCAGGGGCTCGAAATGGGGCTGTTCAATCAATTGCGGCAGGAGGCGCATCAGCCGCCATGTAAGCGGGGCCTTGTCCAGCAAGGACTTGGCTGGAATCTCGTCACGCCCGAGCACCATTCGATAGAGCTGCCACATGAAACTGCCGGGCAGCTGCACATCAATCGCAGCCGCGATGCCGCAGCCGCCCATGTCGTCGTCAAGGGGATCCTCAGCCAGTGCCAGCTTCAGCCATTGGGCAATGCCGTTGCTTTGTACGAGCGCGATTTCATTTTCAAGAGGGGCCAGCGGATAGCGCCGCATGAGGCTTATCACCAGGCTGCGCAGCTCATCAAGGCGGTTCCCGTGGACCACCATGAAAGCAGGGCTGAGGGACTTAGCGTCCGGCATAAAGGCGTCCTTGAAAAATGCAAAAGCCAGGGCGGAACCTTAGCATTGTCGGGGGGCCGTGACAGCCGGGAGCTTTCTGCACTTGTCGTAAGAATTTTCTTGCGGGCAAAACAAAACCCCTACCTGCGTCAGCAGATAGGGGTTTCGGAATTTAATCTTGACGATGACCTACTCTCACATGGGGAAACCCCACACTACCATCGGCGATGCATCGTTTCACTTCTGAGTTCGGGATGGGATCAGGTGGTTCCAATGCTCTATGGTCGTCAAGAAATTCGGTAGCCAGCGCGTGCCTTGCGGTCACGTTCCAGCGAATGGGTATGCGATAGTTTGTGGGTTTTGACTCGAACTTTCGGTTCATCTCGTCTTCACACACCGCAATCTGGCCTCTTTCGAGTCTACAGATTGCTTGGGTGTTATATGGTCAAGCCTCACGGGCAATTAGTACAGGTTAGCTCAACGCCTCACAGCGCTTACACACCCTGCCTATCAACGTCGTAGTCTTCGACGGCCCTTCAGGGGACTCAAGGTCCCAGTGAGATCTCATCTTGAGGCAAGTTTCCCGCTTAGATGCTTTCAGCGGTTATCTTTTCCGAACATAGCTACCCGGCAATGCCACTGGCGTGACAACCGGAACACCAGAGGTTCGTCCACTCCGGTCCTCTCGTACTAGGAGCAGCCCCTCTCAAATCTCAAACGTCCACGGCAGATAGGGACCGAACTGTCTCACGACGTTCTAAACCCAGCTCGCGTACCACTTTAAATGGCGAACAGCCATACCCTTGGGACCGGCTTCAGCCCCAGGATGTGATGAGCCGACATCGAGGTGCCAAACACCGCCGTCGATATGAACTCTTGGGCGGTATCAGCCTGTTATCCCCGGAGTACCTTTTATCCGTTGAGCGATGGCCCTTCCATACAGAACCACCGGATCACTAAGACCTACTTTCGTACCTGCTCGACGTGTCTGTCTCGCAGTCAAGCGCGCTTTTGCCTTTATACTCTACGACC
>NZ_CP071643.1:5280000-5875000 GCF_051131975.1 Pseudomonas sp. Z3-8
CCTCGTGGCTGGCACGCTGCGGCCAGCGCTGGGTAATGGCCTTGCGACGGGTATAAAAACGCACCCCGTCCGGACCGTAGGCATGCAGGTCGCCAAACAATGAACGCTTCCAACCGCCAAAGCTGTGATAGGCAACAGGCACTGGCAATGGAACGTTTACACCGACCATCCCGACTTCGATCTCATCGCAGAACAACCGTGCCGCCTCCCCATCCCGGGTAAAGATACAAGTACCGTTGCCATATTCGTGATCATTGATCAGTTGCATCGCCTCTTCCAGGCTATTGACCCGGACGATACACAGCACCGGCCCGAAGATTTCCTCCTTATAGATACGCATCTCGGGCGTTACGCGATCAAACAGGCAACCGCCCAGGAAAAACCCTTCTTCATGCCCAGACACACTCAAGCCGCGACCATCGACAATCAGCGAGGCGCCTGCTGCCGCACCCTCTTCTATATAGCCGCTGACTTTGTCCCGATGCTGGCCGGTCACCAACGGCCCCATGTCCAGACCGCAAGACGTACCGGCACCGATCTTCAGTGCCTGGATCTGCGGCACCAACTTGGCCACCAGCGCATCCGCCACCTGATCGCCGACACACACCGCCACCGAAATCGCCATGCAACGCTCACCGCATGAACCGTAAGCTGCGCCCATCAGCGCGCTGACGGCATTGTCCAGGTCGGCATCCGGCATCAACACCGCATGGTTCTTGGCACCGCCTAGCGCCTGAACGCGTTTGCCGCGACGAGTACCTTCGGCATAGATGTACTCGGCAATCGGCGTCGAGCCAACAAAGCTCAGCGCCTTCACTTCCGGCGCTTCGATCAGTGCATCCACGGCTGCCTTGTCGCCATGGACCACGCTCAACACCCCCTTGGGTAGACCTGCTTCCAGCAGCAACTGGGCGATCAGCAGCGTCGAACTCGGGTCACGCTCGGATGGCTTGAGGATGAAGCAGTTACCGCAGACGATTGCCAGCGGATACATCCACAGCGGCACCATCGCCGGGAAATTGAACGGGGTGATGCCCGCCACCACGCCTAAAGGTTGAAAGTCTGACCAGGCGTCGATGTTCGGTCCTACGTTACGGCTGTATTCGCCCTTCAGGATTTCCGGCGCTGCACAGGCAAACTCGACGTTTTCGATGCCGCGCTTGAGCTCACCGGCGGCGTCTTCGAGGGTCTTGCCATGTTCTTCGCTGATCAATTGGGCAATGCGCGACTCGTTCTGCTCCAGCAACTGCTTGAAACGAAACATCACCTGGGCACGCTTGGCCGGCGGCGTGTTGCGCCAGGCCGGGAAAGCCGCCTTGCCGGCATCGATGGCCTGCTGGACAGTTGCGCGATCCGCCAGCGGGACCTTGTGGATTGCTTGCCCGGTGGATGGGTTGAAGACGTCGGCCGTGCGTGCGCTGTCGCTCAGCAATTCGCCATTGATCAGATGCGGGATGAGGCTCATGGGGACTCCAGACAATTCGCTCGCCAGACGCTCTTGAACGAGCGTCTCTATGTAAGAAAGAAATCAGTCGATTTTATTCAGCACGTCACCGACCGCATCGAACAGACGATCCAGATCCTGCGGCTTGCTGTTGAACGTTGGTCCGAACTGCAGGGTATCGCCGCCGAATCGCACATAGAAACCGGCTTTCCACAGGGCCATCCCGGCCTCGAACGGACGCACGATGGCGTCGCCGTCGCGCGGGGCAATCTGGATCGCCCCGGCCAGGCCGAAGTTGCGAATGTCGATGACGTTCTTCGAGCCTTTCAAACCATGCAAGGCACTCTCGAAATGCGGCGCGACCTCGGCCACGCTTTGCACCAGGTTTTCCTTCTGCAACAGATCCAGTGCCGCAAGGCCAGCCGCACAGGCCACCGGGTGCGCCGAATAGGTATAGCCGTGGGGAAACTCCACCGCATATTCGGGCGTCGGCTGGTTCATGAACGTCTGGTAGATTTCCGAACTGGCAATCACCGCCCCCATGGGGATGGCGCCGTTGGTGACCTGCTTGGCGATACACATCAGGTCCGGAACCACGCCAAAGCTATCCGCGCCGAACATCGAACCGGTGCGACCGAAACCGGTAATGACCTCGTCAAACACCAGCAGGATGTTGTGCTGGTCGCAGATCTGCCGCAGACGCTTGAGATATCCCTCAGGCGGGACCAGGACCCCGGCGGATCCGGCCATCGGCTCGACAAATACGGCCGCAATGTTGGAAGCGTCGTGCAGCTCGATCAATTTCAGCAGCTCATCGGCCAAGGCGATGCCACCTTCCTTCGGCATGCCACGGGAATAGGCATTGCTGGCCAGCAAGGTGTGGGGCAGATGATCAACGTCCATCATGGCCTGGCCGAACAACTTACGGTTACCACTGACGCCGCCCAGGCTGGTGCCGGCGATGTTCACGCCGTGATAACCACGGGCACGGCCGATCATCTTGGTCTTGGTGGCCTGTCCCTTGAGGCGCCAGTAGGCACGGACCATCTTCACTGCGGTATCGGCGCACTCGGAACCGGAGTCGGTGAAGAACACATGGTTGAGGTTGCCCGGGGTCAGGCTGGTGATTTTTTCCGCCAGTTGGAACGACAGCGGATGGCCGTACTGGAATCCCGGGGAATAATCGAGGGTGCCCAATTGCCTGGCGACCGCCTCCTGGATTTCCTTGCGAGTGTGCCCGGCGCCACAGGTCCACAAGCCCGACAACGAATCGTAGACCTTGCGCCCCTTGTCATCCGTCAGCCAGCTACCCTCGGCGGCGACGATCAAGCGGGGATCGCGTTGGAAATTACGATTGGCCGTGTAGGGCATCCAGTGGGCATCCAGCTTGAGCTGGCTGGCCAGGGAACCGACAGCGTGTTCGGGCATGTTCATCGACAAAACCTCGCAGGGTATGAGCGGCATGAAGCCAAGGCGTTCTTGCGGCTACGTTGCCACGACGATAAAGTCGGTGAAACCCAGCTTTTCTAACCTTCAGTCAGCGGACCACTAAACTATGAGCGCTCGTCGTCCCGATCCACTGGCCCAAGTCAGCGACTTCGATATCCGCTTGCTGCGCATTTTCCGCAGCGTGGTGGAATGCGGCGGGTTTTCGGCAGCGGAAACCGTGCTTGGCATTGGCCGCTCTGCCATCAGCCAGCAGATGAACGATCTGGAGCAGCGTCTTGGCCTGCGTCTGTGCCAGCGTGGGCGCGCGGGCTTTTCACTGACGGAGGAAGGGCGGGAAGTCTACCTATCGGCATTGCAGTTATTGAGCGCGCTGGAGAGCTTTCGCACCGAGGTCAACGGCCTGCACCAGCATTTGCGCGGTGAGTTGACCATCGGCCTGACGGACAATCTTGTCACCCTGCCCCATATGCGGATCACGCATGCCTTGGCCCAGTTGAAAGAACGCGGGCCGGACGTGCAGATCCAGATTCGCATGATCGCTCCCAACGAAGTCGAACAAGGCGTGCTCGACGGGCGCCTGCATGTCGGCGTAGTGCCCCAGGCCAGCGCCCTTTCCGGACTCGAATATCAACCGCTCTACAGTGAACGCTCGCTGCTGTACTGCGCAGTAGGTCATCCGCTGTTTTATGTGGACGACCAACAGCTTGAAGACGCTCGGCTCAACAGCCAGGACGCCATCGCGCCAACCTTTCGCCTGCCCGCCGAGATCCAGGCTCACTACCAGGCACTCAACTGCACCGCCAGCGCCTCGGATCGCGAAGGCATGGCGTTCCTGATCCTCACCGGACGTTACATTGGTTATCTGCCAGATCACTACGCCAATCTATGGGTTCAGCAAGGACGGCTGCGAGCCCTCAAGCCCTTGGCACGTTTTTATGATCTGAGCCTGGCGTCGGTCACACGCAAGGGTCGCCGCCCGCACCTGGTGCTGGAAAGTTTTCTCGAAAACCTGGCGGCAACCCGCTGACATTTTTGCAGTACACAGCTTTTATGGCAGCAGCACTTGTCGGATCCGCGCCGGTGCGCTATGAACGCACTTGCCCGCCCCCACAGACCCAGCCCGGAAACGTCCATGACCTTTGAAGTTCCTGCCCATGGTGGCAAGCCTACCGGCCGTATTCGTCAAAAAAACGAGGAAACCATCCTCAGGGCCGCCGAGGATGAGTTCGCCCGGCACGGCTTCAAGGGCACCAGCATGAACGCCATCGCCTTGAAGGCCGGATTGCCCAAGGCGAACCTGCATTACTATTTCACCAACAAGCTCGGGCTCTACGTCGCCGTGCTGAGCAACATCATCGAGTTGTGGGACAGCACTTTCAACTCCCTGACCGCCGAGGATGATCCAGCGCAGGCTTTGACCCGCTACATTCGCGCCAAGATGGAATTCTCACGGCGCCAGCCCCAGGCATCGCGCATTTTCGCCATGGAAGTGATCAGCGGCGGCGAATGCCTGAGCGAGTATTTCAACCAGGATTATCGCGCCTGGTTCAAGGGCCGCGCGGCCGTGTTCCAGGCCTGGATCGATGCGGGCAAAATGGACCCGGTCGATCCGGTTCACCTGATTTTTCTGCTGTGGGGCAGCACCCAGCATTACGCCGATTTCGCCACTCAGATCTGCCGCGTGACCGGGCGTAGCAAATTGACCAGGCAAGACATGATCGACGCCGGCGACAATCTCATCCGCATCATTCTCAAAGGCTGCGGCCTGACACCAGACCTCTAGGACTCCATGCCTTATACCCTTGCCGGCTTTTGCGAATACCGTGAAGAAATCCGCAAAAGCCGTTTCATCACCTTCGCCGCCCCCATCACCAGCCCCGCCGAGGCCCAGGCCTTTATAGAGCGGCACAGCGACCTGAACGCCACGCATAATTGCTGGGCATGGAAACTGGGCGACCAATATCGCAGCAGCGACGATGGCGAGCCGGGCGGCACCGCCGGACGCCCGATCCTCGCGGCCATCCAGGCCCAGGATTGCGATCAGGTCGTGGTGCTGGTCATACGCTGGTACGGCGGAATCCAGCTGGGTACCGGCGGTTTGGCCCGCGCCTATGGCGGCGGTGCGAACAAATGCCTGCAAACTGCCGAGAAGGTTGAGTTGATCAGCCGCGTAGCGCTGCGTTGCCTGTGCGGTTTCGCCGAGCTGGCCCTGGTGAAACTACGGATAGCCGAATGCGGCGGTCTGGTCCTCGCCGAGGATTTCACCGCCAACGGCGTGGAACTTCAATTGGCAGTCGGTGAAGAACACATCGAGAGCCTGCAAACGCGACTGGCCGACTTGAGTCGCGGACAGATACGACTTGAGCGCCCGGCAGCCTCATGAAAAAAAGGCACAGGTTTGCCCACATGCGCTGTGCACCTGCCTGTGGATAACCTGGGCGCATCCAGCTGTAACCCTTCTGTCATGCGGGTTTTCGAGCATTGTTCATTTTTCATACAAAAATTCGCCGATCCGGCGAATCCGTCAAAAAAACAAATAGTTGCGATGCTTTATCGCCTTTAGAAGAAAGCCGCACAGGGCTTATGCCCGAGTTTCAGGCTTGCGCACAATAACTGTGGAGCAACCTGTGGATAACCCGTTCATGGCTCCAGCCGCCCCAAGAACAGCATGGCTTGCAGCCGTCTGATCATTTTTTAACCAGACATAATAAGGACCTGAACCTGATCGAAACCGCATGACCGCTCCCGACACGTTGTGCCGCAAGCTGAAACAACCGCCCGGGCAATGTTGTCCATTAACTCCGTGACTTTTCTTTCAAGGAAGCATTCATGAATTCGGCAAAAACCGCATTGATCATCGGCGCCTCTCGGGGACTGGGCCTCGGCTTGGTGAAGACGCTTCTGGGTGATGGCTGGAACGTGACCGCCACGGTACGTAACCCACAGAACGCCGAGGCCTTGAAGGCGCTGGGCCCGGTGCGAATCGAAAAGCTCGATATGGACGACCAGCAAGCGGTCATCGCCTTGAGCCAGCAGCTCAGGGACCAGACCTTCGACCTGTTGTTCGTCAATGCCGGCGTCAAAGGCCCCGACAACCAGAGCCCGGGCGGCGCAACGCTGGCTGAGGTCGGTCAGCTGTTCTTCACCAATGCCGTGGCACCGATCAACCTCGCCCAACGCTTCGTCGGGCAGATCCGCGACGGCAGCGGCGTGCTGGCCTTCATGAGCTCGGTGCTGGGCAGCGTGACCATGCCCGACGCCCCCGAACTGGCGCTGTACAAGGCCAGCAAAGCCGCGCTCAACTCCATGACCAACAGTTTTGTCAGTCAGCTGGGCGAGCACGCATTGACCGTGCTGTCGCTGCACCCGGGCTGGGTAAAGACCGACATGGGCGGCGAAGGCGCGGCCATCGATGTCGAGACCAGCACCCGTGGGCTGATCGATCAAGTCAATGCCTTTGCCGGCAAGGGTGGGCATCACTTCGTCAATTATAAAGGCGAGACGATTGCCTGGTAATCACCCCGATACCCCTGGAGCATCCATCCTGCAGGACTTTTGTCGGGCACTGGAAATGTGTCCGGCAACCTGAGTACACTCCGAACCGCGCCCTCCAAGGCGCCCCTGGATCAGCAGACAGGGCATCACTGAGCTGGCTAACCTGAACCCACTTTCAGAGGAGCCGGCCACCATGCCTGCGACCCGTACCTGGTTAAAAAATCCCCTCGCCATTTTCACGGCCAACGGCCTCGATGCCCGTGGCGGTCTCGTCCTGCAGGACGGTGTGATCGTTGAGCTGCTCAGCGCCGGGCAACAGCCCGCACAGCCTTGTGACACCGTGTTCGATGCTCGAGAACACGTGATCCTGCCGGGGCTGATCAACACCCATCATCACTTCTACCAGACCCTGACCCGCGCCTGGGCACCCGTCGTAAGCGAGCCGTTGTTCCCATGGCTGAAGACCCTCTATCCGGTGTGGGCGCGGCTGACTCCGGAAAAACTCGCGCTGGCGAGCAAAGTCGCGTTGGCCGAACTGCTGTTGTCGGGTTGCACCACGGCGGCCGATCACCACTACCTGTTTCCCGAAGGCCTGGAAAACGCCATCGATGTGCAGGTGCAATGCGTCGGTGAGCTGGGCATGCGCGCAATGCTGACCCGTGGTTCCATGAGCCTGGGCGAGGCCGACGGTGGCTTGCCGCCGCAGCAGACCGTGCAGCAGGGCCAGGTGATTCTCGACGACAGCCAGCGACTGATCGCTCGATACCATGAGCGCGGTGCCGGCGCGAAAATCCAGATTGCCCTGGCGCCTTGCTCGCCGTTTTCGGTCACGCCCGAGATCATGCACGCCAGCGCCGAGCTCGCGGAAAAGCTCGACGTACGCCTGCATACCCACCTGGCCGAAACCCTCGACGAGGAGGACTTCTGCCGGCAGCGCTTCGGCCTGCGCACCGTGGACTACCTCGACAGCGTCGGCTGGCTGGGCCCACGTACCTGGCTAGCCCACGGCATTCATTTCAATCCTGACGAAATCACCCGTCTCGGCGCCGCCGGAACCGGCATCTGCCATTGCCCCAGTTCGAACATGCGCCTGGCCTCGGGCATTTGTCCGACGCTTGAACTGACCGCAGCCGGCGCGCCATTGGGCCTTGGGGTGGACGGCTCGGCGTCCAACGATGCGTCGAACATGCTGCTGGAAACCCGTCAGGCGCTATACATCCAGCGCTTGCGCTATGGCGCGCAAGCGATCACGCCGGAAAAGGTGCTGGGCTGGGCGACCCGAGGCTCGGCCCAATTGCTGGGACGCAGCGACATCGGCGAACTGGCAGAGGGCAAACAAGCCGACCTGGCGATGTTCAAGCTTGATGAGTTGCGCTTTTCCGGCAGCCACGATCCGATCTCGGCCCTGCTGCTGTGCGGCGCTGATCGGGCGGACCGGGTGATGGTCGCGGGTCAGTGGAGAGTGATCGATGGACAGGTCGAAGGGCTGGACCTGAAGGGCTTGATTGCCGACCACAGCCAGGCGGCGCGGGAGCTGATCGCGGGTACCTGACCCGACCAGAAAACCTGCGGGAACGAGCCTGCTCACGATAGCGGTTTCATATCCGGCATTGATATTGACTGACCTGGCCTCATCGCGAGCAGGCTCGCTCTCACAGGGCTGTGACAGGCTTAAAGACCGAGCAACGACAACATGATAAACGTGGCAAACAATACAAAGTGGGTCATACCCTCGATGGCGTTGGTTTCGCCATCATTGAGGTTGATGGCGCTGACGATCAGGGTGATGAAGATCATCACCGTCTGCACCGGGGTCATCGCCATCTGGAAAGGCTGGCCGGTGTAGAGGGCCATGGCTTCCATCACCGGCACCGTCAGGATCACGGTGGACAGCGACGCGCCCAAGGCGATGTTCACCACCGACTGCATGCGATTGGCCAAGGCTGCGCGCAGGGCGGTGAGAATTTCCGGCGCAGCGGAGATGACCGCCACCAGAATTGCCGTGACCACCGGCGGCGCGCCGGAGCCTTCCAGCCCGAGGTCGATAGCCTTGGACATGACTTCGGCCAGCGCACCGATGACCACCACGCCGAACACCAGTGCGCCGATGGAGAACGCCAGGCTGATGGGTTTCGGCTCGGCTTCCACCGGTTCCTTCCTGCGGCGTTTTTCCGGGTAGCTGTAGCTGAAGAAATAGCTGTGTGGCCCCACCTGCATGCGCAGAAACAACGTATACAAGACGATCATCGCGCCGATGGTGAATGCCGAATAATGCTTCCAGTTTTCCTGCGGAATAAACTCCGGCACCACCATCGACACGCCCATGGCGGTGAGGATCATCACGCTGTAGGTACGCGCCGAATCGTCGTTATAGACCTGCTCGCCGTGCTTGAGCCCACCCATCAGCGCCGCCAGCCCGAGAATGCCGTTGATATCGAGCATCACCGCCGAATAGATGGTGTCCCGTACCAGGGTCGGCGACGCCTCGTTACTCATCATGATCGCCAGGATCACCACTTCCACCAGCACCGCCGACAAAGTCAGGATCATCGTGCCGTAAGGATCACCGACCTTTTCCGCCAGCAACTCGGCGTGATGGGCCACGCGCATGGAGGCGGCTACAATGAAACCGATCAGCACCAGGCCGCCACCCAACGCCACGACCTGCCCGCTGCCCAGCAGCCAATGCTCCAGCGGGTAGGCGACAAAAGCGGCAAGCAGGGCCAGCAGCAGCAATTTTTCTTGCTTGATCAACGTCAGCATTGTGGGCCTATCGCCATGGACGGGTCATGAGCTACTAGACTGTGACGTGACGGGAACGTTTCCTTCGGATGTGCCGTAGCTGTCGTTCAGGCTTGCGCGGTTAGTGGATCAGCCGGTCAGGTTTTACCAGACATCGGCGTCCACCCCTGTAGAATGCCCGCCATTGATTCGCTGATGAGAAAAAAACATGTACGACTGGCTTAACGCCTTGCCCAAGGCTGAACTGCACCTGCACCTAGAAGGCTCGCTGGAGCCCGAGCTGCTGTTTGCCCTGGCCGAACGCAACAAGATCGCCCTGCCGTGGAGCGACGTGGACACCCTGCGCCAGGCCTATGCCTTCAACAATCTGCAGGAGTTTCTCGACCTGTATTACCAGGGCGCCGACGTGCTGCGCACTTCCCAGGATTTCTACGACCTGACCTGGGCCTACCTGCTGCGCTGCAAGGCACAGAACGTGATTCACACCGAACCGTTCTTCGATCCGCAGACCCACACCGACCGGGGCATTCCATTCGAAGTGGTGCTCAACGGTATTGCCGCCGCCCTCAAGGACGGTGAGCAACAACTGGGCATCACCAGCGGCCTGATCCTGAGCTTCCTGCGTCACCTGAGCGAAGAGCAGGCGGAAAAAACCCTCGACCAGGCGCTGCCCTTCCGCGACGCGTTCGTGGCCGTCGGCCTGGACAGCTCGGAGATGGGCCACCCGCCGAGCAAGTTCCAGCGGGTGTTCGACAGGGCGCGCAATGAAGGCTTCCTGACCGTCGCCCATGCTGGCGAAGAAGGCCCTCCCGAGTACATCTGGGAAGCCTTGGATCTGCTGAAAATCCAGCGCATCGACCACGGCGTGCGAGCCATCGAAGACGAGCGGTTGATGCAGCGGATCATCGACGAACAGATCCCCTTGACGGTTTGCCCGTTGTCCAACACCAAGCTGTGCGTGTTCGATGATATGTCGCAGCACAACATCCTCGACATGCTCGAACGCGGCGTGAAGGTGACGGTGAACTCCGATGACCCGGCGTACTTCGGCGGCTACGTCACCGAGAACTTCCACGCATTGCACACGCATCTGGGCATGACCCAGGACCAGGCCAGGCGGTTGGCGCAGAACAGCCTGGATGCGCGGTTGGTGAAACCTTAAGACTGGCGTTCAGCCCCTGTGGGAGCGAGCAAGCTCGCTCCCACAGGGGCTTGTGTTTAGTCAGCGACCGTACCCTCGCTCAACTCCTCCAGCGTCTTGCCCCGCGTCTCCATTCCAAACAACCAGACCACGCCCGCCGCCACGGCAAAACACAGGGCGCCAAGGGCGAACACTCCGCCCTGCCCGGTGATCGGAAAGACCAAGCCGGTCACCAGCGGTCCAAGCAGCGAACCGATGCGACCGACCGCCGAGGCAAAGCCCGACCCCGTGGCTCGCGCCGAGGTGGGATACAGTTCCGGGGTGTAGGTGTAGAGCACTGCCCACATGCCGAACAGAAAAAATTGCATCAGCAGCCCGGAGCTGATCAGCAGCGTGACATTCCCGCCAAACACCGCGCTTTGGCCATAAAGAAATGCCATGACCCCGCCGCCCAGCAGCGTGATGACACACACCGGTTTACGCCCCCACCGCTCCACCAGCCAGGCCGCCATCAGGAAACCGGGAATCCCGCCGAGGGAAATCAGCACCGTGTAATAAACCGACTGGGTCACCGCAAACCCCGACTGCTGCAGCAGCGCGCTGAGCCAGGACGTCAGCCCGTAGAACCCAAGCAAGGCAAAAAACCAGACGCTCCAGATCACCATCGTGCGCTGGCGGTACAGCGGTGACCAGATCTGCGCCAGAGCCGAAAAGAAATTGCCGGGCGCCGTCGCCAGTGTCGGCAGGCGAATCGGTTCGGGCAGGTCCTGGCGACCCAGCGAGGCCCGGACCTTGTCCTCGATCCGCTTGAGCACGGCATCCGCCTCGGCGCCCCGCCCCGCCTGTTCCAGCCAACGTGGCGACTCGGGGATGAAGAAGCGGATCACCAGGACGAACACCGCCGGCACCGCCAACACTAGGAAAATGTCCCGCCAGCCGATCAGCGGCAGCAGGAAATACGACAGCACCCCCGCCGCCACGAAGCCCAGCGGCCAGAAGCCATCCATCAAGGCGATGTAGCGTCCGCGCTGCCTCGCCGGGATCAGCTCCGAGAGCATCGATTGGGCAATCGGAAACTCCATGCCCATGCCGACGCCCAACAGGATGCGAAACAGCGTCAGCATCTCCACGTCTTGGGCGGTGGAACACAGGTAACTGGCGAGCCCCCACAAGACGATGCTCCACTGGAACACCGGTTTGCGTCCGAAGCGATCGGCAAGCAGTCCCGACAACGAGGCGCCCAGCACCATGCCGAAAAAGCTTGAACTGGCCAACAAACCGGCCTGGGCGGCGCTCAAGCCGAACTCGGTTCTGATCGAGCCCAGCAGGAACGTCATCATGGCCAGATCCATGGAATCAAAGAAAAAAGCCAGCGCGATAATAATGAAGATGACCCGGTGATAGCCGCTCATGGGCAACCGCTCAAGACGTTCCGCTGCACTGTAAACGTGAGTGTCCATTATTGCGTTCCCCCCATCCGATAGAACCTCGGACCGAGTGTGCGCGAACCTCACGGGCGGCTATTGCTGATAACGACCTGTGTACCGCTCTAGAGCGCCATTTCCAGAACCTCTTGCCTGGCGAATCGATGGATTTCCTGTTGACCGAGCGCGGTTACCTGCAACGCCCTGGAGTCGTTGGGCAGGCTGAGCCAGCCGGACTGCATGAACAATTGCAGCAGTGCCGCCCCCAGCGCCCCTCCCAGATGTGGACGACGTTCGCTCCAGTCGGGGCAGGCGCAGGCCATACGCGTCTCGCGATAAGCCAGTGCCTGGATGAACAGACCTCGCCCAGCCAGTTGGCTGGCACCTTTATGCGTGACGACCACCCGATGCTCAAGCTGTTCGAGCCATCCGGCTTCCAGCAGCCGCTGATACAGGTCCGCTGCCAGTGTGCCACCCAGGTGGTCATCGCAAAGCCTGGCCCGCATCAACGAAGCGGGTGCCGTCGGCGTCCTGTTAGGCATGAGGCTGCGCTTGAAGACTTCCGGAACCTGTCGCGGCGTGCTGGCCAGGGTTGCGCTCGCCAATGCATCGACGGCAGCGCCGATCTCGGGTGCCGCCAGGCGAAAAAACCGCTTGCGGCCACGGATCTCGACCTTCACCAGGCCACCGGCAGACAGACGTCCCAGATGGGCATTGGCCGAGGACGGCGAAAGCCCGGCCAGCAAGGCCAACTCTTCAGCTTGCCGGGCCGTACCGTCCATCAACGCCCACATCATTGCGCTGCGCTTGGGGTCGGCCAGCAGCGTGGCGATCTGGCTGATGCAAGGTGCATGTTCCATGTATTCACTCCCTGTTGAATCGTTCGTCTACTGCTCTGGGCCTACTGAGCCGTAATGAGGTGCCGGCCGGTTCCTGGCCGGTTGCAGCCGTGCTCGATGCCATGCCGATACAGGCGGCCGCTAGTATAAGCGTGCGGATCGCGGTTGCCTGTCCTCCGGAAACCTTTGGAGGCGATTGTTCGTGAGGGAAAAGTCTCTATTTATCCGCGACTATGGTCATTATCAAAAAATCATTGAAAGAGCCTGTCGCTCCAGCTGCTTTAATCTCGCGCCTGAATAGCCAAACATGGGCTTCATCGAACCCCCTTACGGAGCTGCTGTATGAAAGCCATCGCGTATTACCAATCGCTGCCTATCACCCACCCGCAGTCGCTGCAAGACATCGAGTTGCCCGAACCGGTCGCCGGCCCCCGCGACCTGCTGGTGGAGGTCAAGGCCATTTCAGTCAACCCCGTCGACACCAAGGTCCGCCAGAACGTCCAGCCCGAAGCAGGCGCGGCCAAGGTGCTGGGTTGGGACGTGGCCGGCGTGGTCAAGGCCGTAGGCAGCGAAGTCACGCTGTTCAAGGCCGGAGACAAGGTGTTCTACGCCGGTTCGATCGCCCGGGCCGGAGGCAACAGCGAGTTGCACGTTGTCGATGAGCGCATCGTCGGTAATATGCCGACAACCCTCGGTTTCGCCGAAGCGGCCGCATTGCCGCTGACCGCTATCACCGCCTGGGAATTGCTCTTTGATCGATTGCAGATCAAGGAAGGCCAGAGCGATCTGGGCCAGAGCCTGCTGATTGTCGGCGCCGCCGGGGGTGTGGGTTCGATCCTGACGCAACTGGCCCGCCAACTCACCGGACTGAACGTCATCGGCAGCGCTTCCCGGCCGCAGACCCAGGAATGGGTGCAAGGCCTTGGCGCCCACCTTGTCGTGGATCACAGCCAGCCGCTGAGCGAAGCACTGAAGGAGGCGGGCCAGGCCCAAGTGACCCACGTTGCCAGCCTGACGCAGACCGATCAGCACCTCGACCAACTGGTCGAAGCCCTGGCGCCCCAAGGCAAACTGGCACTGATCGATGATCCCAAATCGCTGGACGTGACCAAGCTCAAGCGCAAGAGCTTGTCGTTGCATTGGGAGTTCATGTACACCCGTTCACTGTTCGAGACCGCCGACATGCTTGAACAACACAAGCTGCTCAACCGCGTGGCCCGACTGATCGATGCCGGCACGTTGAAGACCACGGTGGGCGAACATTTTGGCACCATCAATGCCGAGAACCTGCGCCGGGCTCACGCGTTGCTGGAAAGCGGCAAGTCCAAGGGCAAGATCGTGCTAGAGGGATTCTGACTGCAGCGGGCTGTTGCCCTGCAAACAATCCTGTGGGGCAACTGCACCGTTAGTCCGACAATTGACCGTCGTCACAATTGCGCTGGCATTCGGGTCTACACTCGAGGCCTTTGCAACGCAATCTTTTACGTGAGGAGGCCAGCAATGAAGATCCTGATAAAAGAGGTGGCAAAATCCCAATGGCAAGTGCGTCTTGACCAGCACGTCGTGACCTTTCGCTCAGAAGCCGAGGCCCAGGCTTTCGCCGCGACCTTGCAAGCGCGCATCCATGCACCGCATCAATTTCCCGAACATCAGCAGCGTGCCGCCAGCTGACTCAGTTCTGCTGGCCCGCCTGAGCGAGCGCCCGGGCGTTCTGCAGCCGACGGGTCAGCATCGCGGCACCCACCACCAATAGTCCGCACAGGCTGATTACCATCGCCATCGGCACCGCCGTGCCGTCATGCAGCGCCGCCACCAGTGCGGCGGCCCCGGCGGCTACGGAAAACTGCAGGCACCCCAGCATCGCCGAAGCGCTACCGGCCCGGGCCCCCTGCCCGTTCATGGCGCAGGCCGATGCATTGGGAAGGATGCAGCCAAGGCTGGCTATGCAGATGAACAATGGGATCAGTAACGGCCACAAACGCTCCGGCTGCAAGGCGCTGACAGCCAGTAAACTGAGCCCGGCTATCCAGTAGACCCAGACGGCGCGAGCCAGCAAAAATGCCGGGCCTCGCCTGGACAACAAGCGGGCATTGACCTGGGCCACCAGGATGAAACCCGCCGCGTTGGTACCGAACAACCAGCCGAAGTGTTCGGCCGGTACGCCGTAAAGCTTGATGAAGACAAATGGCGAACCGGCGATGTAGGCAAACATCCCGGCAATCGCGATGCCGCCCGTCAGGGCATGCCCCAGGAAGATCGAGTCTGTGAGAAGCCGACCGTACTGACGCAACGCGCCCGATAACGGTTGCCGAGGTACATGGGCCGGCAGGCTCTCCGGGAGCCACAACGCGACGGCCGTCGCCGCGAGCGCGCTGAACAAGGTCAGGCCGATGAAAATCGATTGCCAACCGTACAGGTTCACCAGCAAGCCGCCGAGCATCGGCGCGAGGATCGGCGCCAGGCCCATCACCAGCATCAGTTGCGAGAACACCTTGGCCGAGCCCACCGCGTCGCATTTGTCGCTGACTACCGCCCGGGAGATCACCATCCCGGCACAGCCGCCCAACGCCTGGACGAAGCGAGCGCCAATCAGCCATTCGAGACTGGGCGCATAGGCACAGGCCAGCGATGCCACGGTGAACAGGCCGACGCCTGTCAGCAGCGGGATACGTCGTCCAAAGCGATCCGCCACCGGCCCGTAGGCCAGTTGCCCGAGGGACAGCCCGAGGAAGTAGGCGGCCAGGGTCAGCTGGACATGGTTTTCATCGGTGCCAAAGGCGATCGCCATTGCCGGGAAGGCCGGCAGATAGAAATCGATCGCCAAGGGACCAAAAGCGCTCAAGGCGCCAAGAATCAGAATGGTACGGAGGTTCATCGGGCGTCCAGCTCAGGCGTCAGTCGGCAGCCCGACAGTCTAGCCGGGCTTGGCGCTCTTGAACATTCCGATAGCTCGCTAACGATTGAAAAGTTTCAAGCAAGACTGGCTTCGTAACCCTCTTCCCTGATTGCCTCGATTACGGTATCGGACGACAACTTGCTTTGGACCTCAACAGTCTTGGCGCCCAGATCCACCTTTACCTCGGCGTCCGGGTCCTTGGCTTGAAGAGCCTGGGTGACGGCCTTTACGCAATGACCGCAGGACATGCCTTGAACATTGAAAATCTGCATGAAAATGACTCCTTGGTTTGAGGTTGTGCGCAGTTTCAGGCTTGCCATCATGGCAAGGTCAAGTTCTGACGGAAACTGCCGGGCTGGCAATCGGCTGCGCGCTCGGCCAAGCTGCACACATCAAGGATTTAATACCGGAGGTTCAGCCATGCGCTGGTCAGCGTTCAGCCTGTTTTGCATGCTCGGTTTTTCTGCATTGGTGCCCCAGGCATCGGCCGCCGGCGAAGATTTCGGTGTGCTGATCATTTCCCGCGAGCGCCTGGAAGTGTCGACCAGCTGCGAAATCGGCATCTACATTCAGGACCAGCTCGCGGCCAGGCTGTTCCAGGAGCAGAGCACTTCATTCAATTTGCCGCCGGGGCAGTTCTCCTTGCGCCTGAAATTGCTGCCAGGCCAGGCGCCGGGTTGCAACCCAGGCATGCTTGCCCCCGGTTCGCAGAACATCACGCTCAAGGCCGGCGACATCCTGAAGTACCGCATCGCCATGACACATGAGGGCATGTACCTCAAGCAGGCTGATCTCGGTTACTGACCTCGCGAGTCCTTGTGGGAGCGAGCCTGCTCGCGAAAGCGGTGCGATAGCCGATGAAGATATTGGCCTTACCGACCTCTTCGCGAGCAGGCTCGCTCCCACAACGGTCCACCCAAGCTTTTGAACTGGTGCTTGACCTTGCCCGCGTGGCAAGGTTGATCCTGTAGTCACTCACTACAGGGAGCCTGTCCGATGTCCGAGTCCACCACTTTCGATCTGCCGATTTCCGGCATGACCTGCGCAAGCTGTGCCGGGCGAGTCGAGCGAGCCTTGAGCAAGGTCGCCGGCGCTAGCGCCGTCAGCGTCAACCTGGCAACGGAACAGGCGCGGATCCAGGCCCCGCAGGGAAGCCTGCCGGCGTTGATGCAGGCAGTCGAGCAGGCAGGTTACAGCGTTCCCGTCCAGACCCTGGAGTTGGGTATCGAGGGCATGACCTGCGCCTCTTGCGTTGGCCGGGTCGAACGGGCGCTGGGGAAAGTTGCCGGGGTGAACCGGGCCAGTGTCAATCTCGCCAATGAACGAGCACACCTCGAATTGCTCGGGCAGGTTGATCCGCAAAGCCTGATCGACGCGGTTAAACGCGCCGGTTACGACGCCAGTGTCTGGCAAGTCGAACAGCCTCGAAAAACCCGAACCGATCAGCTGAGCCGCGAGCGCGTAGCCCTGGTGCTGGCGATTCTGCTGTCGATCCCGCTGGTATTGCCGATGCTGTTGCAGCCGTTCGGCGTGCATTGGATGCTGCCGGCCTGGGCGCAATTCGCGCTGGCGACGCCGGTGCAATTCATCTTCGGTGCGCGGTTTTACGTCGCGGCGTTCAAAGCCGTCCGCGCCGGCGCCGGAAACATGGACCTGCTCGTTGCCCTGGGCACCAGCGCCGGCTATGGCTTGAGCCTCTATGAGTGGGCGATGGCCCGACCGGGGAGCATGCCGCACCTGTATTTCGAGGCATCGGCCGTGGTGATTGCCTTGGTGCTGCTGGGCAAGTACCTGGAAAGCCGCGCCAAACGACAGACCGCCAGCGCCATCCGCGCCCTTGAAGCCTTGCGACCGGAGCGGGCCATCCAACTGATCGACGGTCAGGAACGGGACGTCGCTATCAGTGCCCTGCGCTTGAATGATCTGGTGCTGGTCAAGCCCGGCGAGCGCTTCCCGGTGGACGGTGAAGTGCTCGAGGGCCAGAGTCATGCCGACGAGGCGTTGATCAGCGGCGAAAGCCTGCCCGTGCCGAAGCAGCCCGGTGATCAGGTCACTGGCGGCGCGATCAATGGCGAAGGGCGCCTCCTGGTGCGCACCCGGGCCCTGGGGGCCGAGACCGTGCTGGCACGCATCATTCGCCTGGTGGAAGACGCCCAGGCCGCCAAGGCGCCGATTCAGAAGCTGGTGGACAAAGTCAGCCAGGTTTTCGTGCCGGTCGTATTGATCCTGGCACTCGCAACGTTGCTTGGCTGGTGGCTCTACGGTGCGCCGCTGGAGACGGCGCTGATCAACGCCGTCGCCGTGCTGGTGATCGCCTGCCCCTGTGCCCTGGGCCTGGCGACGCCGACGGCAATCATGGCCGGCACTGGCGTGGCCGCCCGCCACGGCATTCTGATCAAGGATGCCGAGGCGCTGGAGCGTGCCCATGAAGTCGGCACGGTGGTGTTCGACAAGACCGGCACACTGACGTCCGGCACGCCACGCATCGCCCATCTGGCTGCGCTTGACGGTGATGAAGACGCACTGCTGAACATGGCCGGCGCCTTGCAGCGCGGCAGCGAACACCCGCTGGCCAAAGCGGTGCTCGACGCCTGCGCCGAACGCGGCCTGAGCGTAGCGGATGCCAGCGATAGCCAGTCCCTGACCGGACGCGGTATCGCCGGTAGCCTCGACGGGCGCCGCCTGGCCTTGGGAAATCGTCGTCTGCTGGAAGAGCTGGGCCTGAACCCCGGTTCGCTGGCCGAGTCGGCGCAAGCCTGGGAAACCGAAGGCCGAACCCTGTCCTGGCTCGTCGAGCAAGGCGCAACGCCTCGGGTCCTGGGCCTGTTCGCCTTCGGCGATACCCTCAAGCCCGGCGCTCTGGCGGCGGTCGAGGCCTTGAAGCAACGTCAGATCGCCAGCCACCTGCTCACGGGCGACAACCGGGGCAGCGCTCGGGTCGTTGCCCAGGCATTGGGAATCGCCAACGTCCACGCCGAAGTGTTGCCGGGCGACAAGTCCGCCATCGTTCAACAACTGAAAGCCGCCTCGGTGGTGGCGATGGTCGGCGATGGCATCAACGACGCTCCGGCCCTGGCCGCCGCGGACATCGGCATTGCCATGGGCGGCGGCACCGACGTGGCGATGCAGGCCGCCGGCATCACCCTGATGCGCGGCGATCCGCGCCTGGTACCGGCGGCGCTGGACATCAGCCGCAAGACCTACGCAAAAATCCGTCAGAATCTGTTCTGGGCGTTCGTCTATAACCTGATCGGCATTCCGCTGGCGGCGTTCGGTTTGCTCAACCCGGTGTTGGCCGGCGCAGCCATGGCGCTGTCGAGCGTCAGCGTGGTGAGCAATGCATTGTTGTTGAAGTTCTGGACACCCGCGCATCTGGAGGACAAGCGATGAACATTGGCCAGGCAGCCCGCCAGAGCGGCCTCAGCGCAAAGATGATCAGGTACTACGAATCCATCGGCCTGCTCAGGGCAGCCCATCGCACGGAGAGTGGTTATCGGATCTATGGTGCCGATGACTTGCACACATTGGCATTCATCAAGCGCTCCCGGGATCTGGGGTTTTCCCTGGAAGAGGTCGGCAAATTGCTGACCTTATGGCAGGACCGTCAACGTGCCAGCGCCGACGTAAAGGCCCTGGCCCGGCAGCATATCGACGAACTGAACCAGAAAATCCGCGAACTGGCCGAACTGCGCGACACGCTCCAGGATCTGGTGGAGCACTGCCAGGGCGATCATCGCCCGGACTGCCCGATCCTCAGGAAATTGGCGTCGGGGTGCTAAAAAGCGGCTGTCTCCCTGTGGGAGCGAGCCTGCTCGCGAAGACGGCGGCCAATGCATTGATGCAAGCTGATCCACCGCTTTCGCGAGCAGGCTCGCTCCCACAAAAGCGTTTCTGAAGCACGCTAAAAACCCGGCCATGGCCGGGTTTCAGGTCAACCGATCACTGCATCCACGGCGGAGGCGGCTCTTCGGTCTTGCCGGGTGGCGCATCGTCGGCGGCGCGTACGGCCTGGCGGCGCTCTTCATCCAGGCGCGCGGCCTCGATTTCGCGCATGATCCCGCCGACATCCGCCAGTTCTTCCGGCTCGTCGAACTCACCGGTCAGCACGCTCGCCGGGTGCAGGGTGCCTGCTTCATACAGGGCCCACATTTCCTTGGCGTATTTGGTGCGTTTCAGCTCCGGGGCAAACCGACCGAAGTAGGACGCCATGTTGCCGACGTCCCGCTCCAGCATGCTGAAGGCGTGGTTGTTCCCGGCAGCGTCCACCGCTTGCGGCAGATCAATGATGACCGGCCCCGTCGGCGTCAGCAGCACGTTGAACTCCGACAGGTCGCCGTGCACCAGACCGGTACACAGCATCAACACGATCTGGGAAATCAGAAAAGCGTGATACTCGCGGGCCTGATCCGGCTCCAGCACCACGTCGTTGAGACGCGGCGCCGCATCGCCGTATTCGTCGGCCACCAATTCCATCAGCAGCACGCCCTCGAGGAAGTCATACGGCTTCGGAACCCGCACGCCGGCGCTGGCCAGCCGGAACAGCGCGGCCACTTCAGCGTTCTGCCAGGCGTCTTCGGTTTCCTTGCGGCCAAACTTCGAGCCTTTAGCCATGGCCCGGGCCTGACGGCTGTTGCGCACCTTGCGGCCTTCCTGGTATTCGGCCGCCTGGCGAAAACTTCGCTTGTTCGCCTCCTTGTAGACTTTGGCGCAACGTAGCTCATTGCCGCAGCGCACCACATAAACAGCTGCTTCTTTACCACTCATGAGTGGGCGCAGCACCTCGTCGACCAGACCGTCCTCGATCAGGGGTTCAATGCGTTTTGGAGTCTTCATCAGCTTTTATTCTGGGTCCTTTATTACCAAACACGCGAATGACAGGTCGTTATACGGCAATCCTCCCTCCACGGGGAGGGGGTCCGACCTATGAACCCTGAATGCACACACTGTGCCGGGTCGGACAACCGAGCCAAATCATAGTCGAGACCGGGCGTGGGGTTGCTCAGTGAATGGCAAGCGGTTGCGACAAGAGCCAAACGAGTCAGCGCTTGAACAGTTCCCCCGGCGTAAAACCGAACAGTCCCTTGAATGCCGCAATGAAAGCGGACGTCGAATCATACCCACAGGACAAGGCGGCGCTGGTCACGCTATCGCCCTGTTCCAGCGATTCCAGGGAAGACAACAGGCGCATGCGCTGGCGCCACGCACGGAAGCTCAAGCCGGTTTCACGCTGGAACAGGCGCATCAAGGTTTTTTCCGACGTGCCCAGGCGCTCGGCCCAGGCTTGCAGGGTCACGCTGCCTTCGGGTTGCTCGATCAATTCGTTGCACAGTTCCAGCAAACGAGCATGACGGGGCAATGGCAGGGAAAAGCCCACTTCCGGCAGCGCCGCCAATTGGTCCAGCAGCACTTGGACCAAGCGTGTTTCCTGGGTCTCGCCCTGTGGGTAAGCGGCGGGAAACTGGCAGAACACTTTGATCAGCTCCCGCGCCAGCGGTGTAACTTCGAGCACCCGGCAACGATCTTCGGCCCACGGGCACGCCTGGCGATGGACGTAAAGACTGCGCATTTCCGCGCGCATGGACGTCACGACCTGATGCTCCAGGTCGGCCGGGATCCAGATGCCCCATTGCGGTGGCGCGAAGAAGCTGCCTTCGGCCGTATGGACGCCGAGCACGCCACTGATCGCGTAGGAGAATTGCACCCAATCGTGGCGATGAGCCTGGGTCCACGAACCGGCATTCAGACTTTCGACCCGGGCATAAAGCGGCCGAGGCAGCTCCGTCAGGTCCGGAATACGTCGTTCGAGCTGTTGGTGTCCGTTAGTCGGCATTGATTGGCCTTATGTCGCAAGACGACTGGGTAGACCGACGTTAGGCTAAGACAACTCTTCTTACAATCTGCGGTGCCCTATGCACATCCTCAGACACCTCAAGCGCATGGCGACCGACTGGTTCCTGTGCGGCATGTTGCTCGCCACGCTGCTGGCGTATTTCTTCCCACGCTTCGGCGCTACCGGCGGCGCCATGCATGCCGAATGGGTGGTCAACATTGGCATCTTCGTGGTGTTTTTCCTCCACGGCGTCAATCTGTCCGGCGAGCAGATCCGCCATGGCCTGAAAAACATCCGGCTGCACCTGATGGTGCAAGGCTTCACCTTCGGGGTATTTCCATTGATCTGGCTACTCGGCAACTGGACCCTGGGCAGCCATGTGCCGTCCTTGTTGATGCTGGGGTTCTTTTACCTGTGCGCGTTGCCTTCGACCATTTCGTCCTCGGTGGCCCTGACCGGCAGCGCCGGCGGCAACGTACCCGCGGCGATTCTCAACGCCAGCTTGTCCAGCGTGCTGGGGGTTCTCCTGACGCCGCTGCTGGTCAGTCTGGTGGTCGGCAACGGTGCCGGTGGCATCGACCTGGGCTCGACGCTGCTCGACCTGTGCATGATGTTGCTGTTGCCGCTGGTGCTCGGGCAGTTTTTGCGGCGCTGGCTGGCCAGTTTTTTCGCGCGCTACAAGCGCTATGCCAGCATCATCGACAAACTGGTCATTCTGCTGCTGGTTTACGCCGCATTCTGCAATTCGATGATTTCCGGGATCTGGCAACAACAAGGTCATGGCGTACTGCTCAGCGCCGTGCTGGGCAGTGCGGTGTTGCTGGCTGTCATTCTGTGGATGACTACCCGCACCGCTCGCGCCCTGCGTTTCAACAACGCCGATGAAGTCGCCGCGGTATTTTGCGCGAGCAAGAAATCCCTCGCCGCCGGAGTGCCGATGGCGGCGCTGATTTTCGGCAACAACCCCGGCCTCGGGCTGATCCTGCTGCCGATCATGATCTATCACCCGCTGCAACTGATCGTCTGCTCGGTCCTCGCCGAACGCTATGCAAGCCGGCAACGGGCGCAGGCATCGCAAAAGAGCGAGGCCATCGTCAGCGCTCGATAATGGCCGTCACCCCTTGGCCGGCGGCTGCGCAGATGGAAATCAGCCCCCGGCCCTTCCCTGCCGCGTCCAGCAGCTTGGCCAGGTTGGCGACAATACGCCCGCCAGTTGCAGCAAATGGATGTCCGGCGGCCAGTGAGCTGCCCTTCACGTTCAGCCGGCTGCGGTCGAGAGTACCCAGCGGCGCATCAAGGCCCAGGCGGGCCTTGCAGTAATCCGCGTCTTCCCAGGCTTTCAAGGTGCACAGCACCTGGGCGGCGAACGCCTCGTGAATCTCGTAATAGTCGAAGTCCTGCAAGGTCAGGCCGTTGCGCGCCAACAGCCTCGGCACGGCATAGACCGGCGCCATCAGCAGACCTTCGGCGCCGTTGACGAAATCCACCGCCGCCGTCTCGCCGTCGCGCAGGTAGGCCAGGATCGGCAGCCCACGGGCCTTGGCCCATTCCTCGCTCGCCAACAACACCAGCGAGGCGCCATCGGTCAGTGGGGTGGAGTTGCCCGCCGTCAGCGTGCCCTTGGCGGTTTTTTCGAAGGCTGGCTTGAGGGAAGCGAGTTTCTCCAGGGTCAGGTCCGGGCGCAGGTTGTTGTCGCGGGTCAGGCCGAGAAACGGCGTCATCAGGTCGTTGTGCCAGCCTTCGGCGTAAGCGGCGGCCATTTTTTGATGACTCTCCAAGGCCAACTGATCCTGCTCTTGTCGGGGGATCTGCCAGGTTTGGGCCATCAATTCGCAGTGCTCGCCCATGCTCAGGCCAGTGCGCGGCTCGTTGATGCGCGGCAGGTCAGGTACCAGGTGTTGGGGGCGCAATTGCAGGAACGTCTTGATTTTGTCGGCGGTGGTTTTCGCGCGATTGGCTTGCAGGAGGATCCTGCGCAGCCCTTCATTGACGCCGATCGGTGCGTCGGAGGTGGTGTCCACGCCGCCGGCAATTGCGCTGTCGATCTGCCCGAGGGCGATTTTGTTGGCCACCAGTAGCACCGTCTCAAGCCCCGTGCCGCAGGCCTGCTGCACATCATAGGCGGGTGTGCTGGGCGACAGCCGCGAGCCGAGCACGCACTCGCGGGTCAGGTTCATGTCCCGGGAAAACTTCAGCACCGCCCCCGCGGCCATCTCCCCGATATGCACGCCGTGCAGGTTGTAGCGCTCGATCAAGCCCTCAAGCGCAGCGGTCAGCATCGCCTGGTTGCTGGCGGTGGCATAGGGCCCGTTGGAGCGGGCGAAAGGAATGCGGTTACCGCCGATGATCGCGACGCGGCGTAGCTGTGCCATGTAGAACTCCCCGTTGTATGTCCAAATGTGCCGTCAGCGTTGACCTATCACCCATGGGAGCAGGCCTGTTCCCATGTGAAGGCGGTGCCCTGGAACACAGCTTAGGCTTTATCCCGCCGATCGAACGACTGATTGCCAAACATGGTCCACACTTGGAACCTCATCAGCCGGAGTGTGTTCCATGTCAGACCGTTACATAGACTTTGCCAATTCGCCCATTGGCCTGCGTCTGGTTGGCGCTCTCGGCTTGCCATCGCCGGTACGCCTGGAGCGTTGGCAAGCCGGGCGCCTGCGGCCAATCGAGGGGGCCTTGCTGTTGGGCGGCGGGCCGCTGACCGAACAGGTCGGCACATTCGCCAAGCGCCTGACCGACGCCATTTTCATCTACGGTGGCGAACCGACGCTCGCCACCGAATGGATCCCCGGGCACGGCCCGAAGATCAAGGCTGTGGTGTACGACGCCAGCCACCTGGCGCAGGTCGACCAGCTCAAGCAGTTGCGCGAGTTTTTCCAGCCGCTGATGAAAAATCTCGACCACAGCGCTCATGTCGTCATCCTCGGCCGCGCTCCGGAAAACCTCGACGACCCGTTCGCCGCCAGCGCCCAGCGGGCTTTGGAGGGTTTCAGCCGGTCCTTGGCCAAGGAGCTGCGCCATGGCGGGACGCTGCAGTTGCTGTACGTCGGCGAAGGCGCCGAAACCCAGCTGGAAGGTGCGCTGCGGTTTTTCCTGTCGCCCAAGAGTGCCTACGTTTCGGGGCAAGTGATTCGTCTCAAGGCCTGTGCAACCCAGGTCCAGGACTGGACCCGTCCGTTGACGGGGCTCAAGGCATTGGTTACCGGCGCTGCCCGTGGCATCGGCGCTTCCATTGCCGAAACACTGGCCCGCGATGGCGCCGATGTGATCCTGCTGGACGTACCGCCAGCCAAGGCCGACCTCGATGCCTTGGCCGCTCGCCTGAGCGGGCGCAGCCTGACGCTGGACATCTGCGCAGAAGACGCAGCCACGCAGTTGATTGAACACCTGCCCGACGGCGTCGACATCGTTGTACATAACGCTGGCATCACCCGGGACAAGACCCTCGCCAACATGACCCCGGAATTCTGGGACGCGGTGCTGGCAGTCAACCTCAATGCGCCGCAACTGCTGACCAAGGCCCTGCTCGACAGCGGCACCCTGCGCGATAACGGCCGGGTCATCCTGCTGGCATCCATCAGTGGCATCGCCGGCAATCGCGGCCAGACCAACTACGCCGCGAGCAAGGCCGGGCTGATCGGCCTGGCTCAAGCCTGGGCGCCAACCCTGCAGGCCCGAGGCATCAGCATCAACGCCGTGGCGCCAGGCTTCATCGAGACCCGCATGACCGCAGATATTCCTTTCGCCCTGCGCGAAGCCGGGCGACGCATGAGCTCGCTGGGCCAGGGCGGCCTGCCCCAGGATGTCGCCGAAGCCGTGGCCTGGCTCGCGCAACCGGGCACCGGTGCCGTGACCGGACAGGCGCTGCGCGTGTGTGGGCAAAGCCTGCTGGGGGCCTGATCATGACGATCCAATGGCATGAGATACACGCCGCGCCGTCGATGTCCGGGCTGTACGCCAAGGCCGCGACACGCCGCAAGATCACCGGCACTACCCTGCCGGACGTTGGGCTGCGCCAAGTGATCCAGGTTGATCAGCAGCGCCTGGCGGCCTATCGCAAGGTCTGCGGCTTTACCGAAAACGGTCTGCTGCCACCGACCTATCCCCATGTGCTGGCGTTCGCCCTGCAAATGCAGCTACTGACGGATCGGAATTTTCCGTTCCCGCTGCTGGGGTTGATCCACCTCAGCAACCGCATCCGCATACTGCGCCCCATGGGCGGGGTCAGCCAGGTGCGCGCCAGCGTCAATGTCGAGAATCTCCAGCCGCACGCCAAGGGCGCGGTGTTCGATCTCGTGACCCGCATTGAAGATCAGTTGGGACCGCTGTGGCAGGCCGAAAGCCAAATGCTGTGCAAAGGCGTCCAGCTTGATGGGGCGCTGGTGGAGGAGCCGGCGATTGCCGCCCTTGAGTTGACGGAAGTGGGACACTGGACAGCACCTGCGGACATTGGCCGGCAATACGCCAAGGTGTCCGGCGACTACAATCCGATCCACCTGAGCGCCGCCAGCGCTCGGCTGTTCGGCTTCCCCACCGCCATCGCCCACGGCCTGTGGAACAAGGCCCGGACGTTAGCGGCGCTGGACGACCATTTGCCCGAGGCCAACATCGAGATCGAAATGAACTTCAGGAAACCGGTGCGCCTGCCCAGCGAGGTGACGCTGCTGGCGAGCGCCGCGGGGTCCAGTGGAAAACTGCGGCTGGTGGGGGCTGGAGAACTGGAACACATGCTCGGCAGTTGGCAGCCGGTTGCCTGAAAGTGTCCCTATCAATCCTGTGGGAGCGAGCTTGCTCGCGATGACAATTGCATATTCAACGAGTATGCAAACTGACCCACCGCCATCGCGAGCAAGCTCGCTCCCACAGGAAATACTCAATCAACGTGGGGGATAATTCGACAGGATCCGTCCCACCGTCTCGCGCACCTTCGTGCTGCGCTCCGTAGGGTTGGGCGACTCGCTGAGCAGTTGCTCATCGCTACCGCGCCACACCAGCTTGCCGTCCTTGCCGTCGAGCAGGTCGATCTGCACCGTGGCGACTTTGTAGCTGACGTTGCGGGTTTCGTTATACATCGGCCCGCCCCAATAGCCATTCCAGGGGCCGCCCCAGCCACCGCCGTAGTTTGTCGTCACCTGTTGCTGACGGTCCTCGACGATCAGGTAGGCCTGGACCTGCACATCGCTGCGGGTACCGGACGGAGCCGGGCGCAAGCCGCGCTGATCAAGCTGATCGGCAATGGCCTGGCGGATCCGCTGTTCGGTCAGGTCGCTCTTGATGCGCGGGTCATCCGGCCGATACTGCAACGCCGGCTCTTTCCAACTCCAGCTGCGGTAGGCCGCGAAATCGCGGGTGGTGTCGAAGTCATGATTGACCTGATTGGACGTACAGGCGCCCAGCAACAAGGCCAGGGCAAATGGGGCGATACGGCGAAACATGGTTTTTCTCCGTTGCGTAATCAACTGGGAGGATAAGCCGAAAGAGCCTTCTCCACCGCCTCACGAATGGCATCGCTACGTTCGCTCTGACTGCCTCGCTGGCTGGTCTCGGCGCTGGCACTCCAAACCGGTTGGTTGTTGCGGGCATCGAACAGATCAACCCGAACCACCACGACCTGCTCCCGGTAAGTGCGTACCACGGGGACGCTGTTGTACATGCCATAACCCGGCCCGTATCGGTTGTAACCGCCGTAGTAGCCTGAATCATAATCGTCGCGAACCTGGCGTACGCGGGTCTCCAGGCGCAGGTCGGCACTGACGAAGAGGTCCGCCGGCCGATTGTCATGCAGCGGGCGCAGGCCGCGCTGGTCCAGGGCATTGCTCACCGCTTCGGCCACCTGCGCCGAGTCCGCCCAGGCCGTGCCCGGTGGCAGTCGGCCGTTGAGCCAGGCCCAGCTGCGATAGCGCCCGTAATCCCGGGGCGGTGCGGGATAGGCGCTGCGATCGAATACCGTGGCGGCCTCGGGTGGTGCTGGCGGCAGCGGCCTGGATGTCGCGACATAAGGGTTGCTGCCCTGGCAGGCCGCCAGCCCCAGGCACAACACCATTAACCCTGAACGACCTTTCATTTCGCTCTCCGATTGCTTCGCGGATCAGAGGGGACGGCAAACCCAGTGCAGGTAACGTCCCAAGCCGGCAAAGGCCGGATGGCGACGGTGGGCCAGTTCCATCTCCAGCAGTTGCGCAAGCTCTGCACGGCCCTGGAACTCCACCGGCATGTAGTCGTGAAAAACCCGCACCCCACTCTGGGTTTCGACCTGCCACAGGCCTTCAAGTTGCGCCGCCAATTCTCGTGGATCAAGCGGTTGCTGAGGGGTCAGGCTCTGTTTCTCGCCGGCCATGTCGTTTTTACGCAGTTTACGAAAGTGCCCCTTGAGCAGGTTGCGATAGACCAGCGCATCGCGGTTGTAGAACGCCAGGGACAACCAGCCGCCAGGCACCGTCAACTGATGCAGCACCGGCAGGATCGCATGGGGCTCGGCCAGCCATTCGAGCACCGCGTGGCACAGCACCAGATCGTAAGGTTCGGTGAGCTGGCCGAGCAGATCCTGCCACGGCGCCTGGATGAACGTTGCGGCCTGGCCCGCCTCGGCAAAGCGTTGGCGAGCGCCTTCGAGCATCGGCTCGGCCGGTTCGGCCAGGGTGACTTGATGCCCGCGCTCGGCCAGCCACAGCGACATGTGGCCCAGCCCCGCGCCAATATCCAGCACTCGCAAGGGGCGATCCGGCAACGCTTCGAGGAGATCGGCCTGAAGCACGGCCAGCCGAATAGCCCCCTTGGCTCCTCCGTAGATTTTTTCGGCAAAACGCGTGGCGAGTTGATCGAAATGGCGATCGCTCATTGGCCGAACCGCCGTTCGCTGTCGGCCAACTTGCTGCGCACCACGGCGTCCATGTCCAGGCCCAGCTCGCTGCACAGCAGCAACAGGTACAAGACGATGTCACCGATTTCCTGCCCGGCGTGGGCAAGTTTTTCCGCGGGCAACTGGCGTGACTGCTCCTCGGTCAACCACTGGAAAATCTCCACCAATTCAGCCATTTCGACGCTGGCGGCCATGGTCAGGTTTTTCGGGCTGTGAAATTGCCGCCAATCGTTACGATCACGGATGGCATGCAGGCGTTCGGTCAGTTCAACAAGGTTCATCGGGCTCTCCTGGATGCGCATAGCTTCGAGGGGATGACGAGGTAAGGCAAGAGGCTCGATACAAAGCGCCGGTTTGCCCCATAATCGAACGATCCCGGCCCGGACCGCTCCTACATTCAGGGCCAAAAGGCTCAACGTGGATTCCCTCTCATCAGGACGCACACATGCAGGTAGAAAGCTTTTTCGAATGGCTCGGTCAGGCGCTCGGTTCGGTGATCCGTTTTATCGTCGATCTGCTCAGTGGCCTGTTCAACACCCTGGCCAATGCCGGCGGCAATTTTGTCGAAGGCCTGTCCCGGACGCTGGGAATGGATACTTCAATCATCAGCATCATTGCGCTGATCCTCGGGCTGATGCTGTTGTATTCGGCGATCCGCGCCTTCATGCGGGCGTCGATCGTCATGGGCATCATCTGGCTGGTGCTGGGGTTGTGGCTGTTGAGCTGGATTATTCACTGAGACCCCAACTTGGACACCCTGTGGCGAGGGAGCTTGCTCCCGCTGGACTGCGCAGCAGTCCCAAACCGGGCTGACGCGGTTCTCCAGAAACACCGCGCCCCCAGTCTTGCGACGGCTTCGCCGCCGAGCGGGAGCAAGCTCCCTCGCCACAAAAGCCTGCCGCACAGATGAATGAAACGCTGCAATAACCCGCTACAATCGCGCTCCTTTCAAGGAGCCCGCATGCCCAAGCTGATTACCGACTGGCGCGACCGCCTTACTCATCGCCGGGTCTGGGCGCTGGCTGCGCCGATGATTCTCTCGAACATTTCCGTGCCGCTGGTGGCGCTGGTGGACAGCACCGTCATCGGCCACTTGCCCCATGCCCATCAGTTAGGCGCAGTGGCGGTCGGGGCGAGTCTGTATACGGTGCTGGCATGGGCCATGGGTTTCCTGCGCATGGGCACCACCGGGTTCGCCGCCCAGGCGGCCGGGCGTGCCGACGGCGCGGCGTTGCGCCAGGTGTTGTTGCAGGGCCTGCTGCTGGCGATGGGGCTGGCGGTGCTGCTCGGTGCCGTCGGCATTCCCTTGAGCGACGTGGCGCTGCACTTCATGCAACCGTCCGCCGAACTCAACCAGTTGACCCGCGATTTCTTCCACATTCGCCTTTTCGGCTTGCCGGCGGCGCTGGCCAGCTATGCGCTGGTCGGCTGGTTCCTCGGCGCCCAGAACGCCCGCGCGCCGCTGGCGATCCTGCTGGTGACCAACCTGGTGAACATCGCCTTGAACCTCTGGTTCGTGATCGGCCTGGACTGGGGCGTGACCGGTTCGGCCCGGGCGTCGGTCATCGCCGAATGGACGGGCGCGCTGGTAGGCCTGGCCCTGGCGCGCAACACCCTGCGCAACTGGCCTGGGCAAATAGCCTGGGCGGCGCTGGGCTTGTGGCAGAGCTGGCGACCGTTGCTGGCGGTGAACCGGGACATTTTCATCCGCAGCCTGGTGCTGCAATCAGTGTTTTTCCTGATCACGGTGCAAGGCGCGCGCCTGGGCGATGCGACCGTGGCGGCCAATGCCCTGCTGCTCAACGGCCTGCTGCTGACGGCCCACGCCCTGGACGGCCTGGCCCACGCCGTGGAAGCACTGTGCGGCCACGCTATTGGGGCTCGCGACCGCCTGGCCCTGCGCCGCGCGCTGGTCGTTGCCAGCGGCTGGTCACTGATTGCCAGCCTGGGGTTTGCCCTGCTGTTCCTGCTTGCTGGGCATTTGTTCATCGACATGCAGACCGACATCACCGAAGTGCGGAACACCGCTTACCATTACCTGCCTTATCTGGCGGCGTTACCGTTGATTGCGGTATCGAGCTATCTGCTCGATGGCCTGTTCATCGGCGCCACCCGCGCCCGGGAAATGCGCAACGGCATGCTCCTGACCCTGCTACTGACGTTGCCGTTCGCCTGGGTCCTGCAAGGATTGGGCAATCACGGCCTGTGGATCACTTTCCTGCTGTTCATGGCCTTGCGCAGCCTGACGCTCGGTATCTTCGCCTGGCGTTTGCAACAACACGACAGCTGGCTCGGTGGCAATGCCCGGTGAGGCCTTCAATCCTGGTTGCCTTGCCATAGCCGCCGCAACTGCTCCAGACGTTCGTGTTGCGAGCCGCCAGCCAGCTCCGGCGCTGGCTGAGCATCAGGGTATTGCAAGCGTAGCCACAACCAGCCGTCGAGGGCGCTCTGTTCGCTGAACCCCAGCGCCAACCCTTGCTGCATATATTCCCAGAGCGACCAGTAGTCATGCCCGATGGAGCAGGACCAACGCCAGACATGACGCTCCAATACACACGCCTGCAACTGGCTTTGTTGCCTGTCACTGAGGCCCGGCTCGTTCTCCAGCGCCGGCACCGACAAGCCAGGATTGGCGAGCTGTTGCCAGCCCTCCGAGCCCATGGTCCGATCAGCCCAGGTGCCTCCGAACCAGCGCAGAATGCTGATCGGCCCCAGCCAGCAACTGAGTTCCCGAGGGTCGCAACCATCAAAAAAGTAACTCGCGGTGTGCGGGTTGTAATAACTCAACAAAGCCTTGTGGTGCAGGCCCAGCGTGACCGTCAGCATGCGCCGCAAATGCGCCAGCAATACTTCGGCAGGCGCTGCGCTCACTATCAGCAGCCCCGGCCAGGATTGACTATCCAGCTGGCACAGACTGGCCAACGCTGGCGATCGGTGCAGATCAACCAATAGCGGGCCATCGTCTCTCAGTTCGTGGAGATCGGTGTCTTCGAACAGAAAAAAGCGTCGAGCCTCGACAAATTGCTCTTGCAGGCGCTGCGCGGCTGCGGGAACGTTCGGCACGTCGAGCAGCAGCCATTGCGGCGTGGCGCCAGGCATGGCGGCAGCGTTCATGGCGCTGCGCCCGCACCACGTTGCGTCACCAGGCGGCAGATGCACACCGCACGGGCGCAGGGGTTGAACGCCCCTCCGCCGGGCAACAGGCACAGCAGGAACAGCGGCTCGCCACCGCGCACTGCAGACAACAGGTGGTCATCGACTCCAGGCGTCCCGGGTGTTTCCGACAAGCTCGCACTGGCTGGCGCTGGCTGTGTGCCAATGAGGGGCAGTGGGCCGAGAAAGGCACAGATAAGCGGGCGATCCGGGTCACCCTCGATAAAGCTCACCAGGACCTCGGTGCCCTCACGAATCCGATCGCCTGCGCAGGCCGCCAGCTCAGGCGCCAACGGCAGCCAGCAATGGCTGGCGCTGGCCCCTTCCCCTTGATAGACCCAGTCGAACTGCACCGCCACTCGCCCAGGCATCTGGTCCGCAGGCTCATCCACGTTTACCACCCATCCGCGTTGCCGGCTCACCATGACCGGCTTCGCAGGCACCTTGTCTGCCACAAACGACAGCGCGAAGGGAATGGCCCGGAACCGGTTGGCATATCGACCTGAGTGGCCACGATGTTCGACCCTGGTCAATAACCAGCGCCGGTTCCAGTCCTTGAAAGGGTGAGCGGTCAGGGTCAGGGTCTGCCCGCTGTGCAAGTGCATCAGATCGCTCTGGCCCTCGGCGGCCTGTATGCCGATACCCTCGAAGCCAACCTGAGCGCTGAAGGCGTGCACGGCGTCAGCCTGGCCGTCACCGCCGTAGATAACCTCGTCAGCGGAAAAGACTCTGCCCGGCGCATCGGAGAAAACCAGGCAGTGCCCATCCCGGGCATGCTCGAAATGGAACCGGATACCAGCCTGGGCGCATATTCTCTGCAAAAATTGCAGGTCGGACTCCCGGTATTGGCTACAGACATCCCGCGTCGGAAAACCACCGCTCAAGTCCAGGCACAGCCCGCGCCCGCCGATGCCGTGCCCGCTCAAGACCTGGCGAATGATCTGCGGTACCGAGCGGCCACTGAACACCCGCTGGCTGAAGCGCTGCGCCAGGTATGCAAGCTTCGGCTCGATGCGCACATGGCAATTACCTCCATGACGGTGCTGCACAACTTCGTGGAGTTGTCCGTGAATGCCCCGGCCGCAGCTCCCGAAACTCAACCAGACGCTGCGGTACAGCAGGCCCGCCAGGTCCAGCGGCGTGTCACTGGTCACCAGTTCCACCTCGAACAGGAAAGGTTCGCTGATGTTTTCATTGCCGGTGAAGGCCACGACAACAAAGGACTCGGGCAGACCGGCTATCTCCAGACGAAATGATGACTCGCGGGCTGGACAGGACATCGGCGTTTCTCTACAGGAGGGGGCGACCGGGCATTCTGGCCGAGAGCCCGGGTCGAGTAGAGGGGCCAAGTACAAGTAAGGAACGGGACTACACGAAATAAGGACCTTTCCGATTAGCTGCCCCCGTGTGAGGAAATTTCCACAGCGCAAATCAAAACGCCCTCCGGAACTGTCCGAAAATACCCGCGGCATGCGGCGTATTTTCTGACAGCCCCGGAGGGCGTTGCGCTTGGCGCTATTGCCCTGTCAGGAAGACAGGTAGGAGGAACGAGTCAACCCGAGACGCAGGGCATCCAGGAACTGGGTGCGTTCGGCCGCCGTGATCCGGGCGCTGGCGCACTTGTCACGGTAGTGAGTCATCAGTTCCTCCGGCGACAGGTGCACGTAGCGCAACATGTCCTCGATGGTGTCGTGGGTTTCGATACCGGCGTGGTACACGCTGCCGTCGGCGTTCTGGTAGATGTTCACCGAATCGGTGTCACCAAACAGGTTGTGCATGTCACCGAGGATTTCCTGGTAGGCACCCACCAGGAAAATGCCCAGCAGATAGTCTTCGCCCGGATTGAGCGAATGGACCGGCAGGCTGGTCTCGATGCTCTGCTCATCGACGTATTGCTTGATCTTGCCGTCGGAATCGCAGGTCAGGTCTTGCAGCACGGCGCGGCGCAGTGGCTCTTCATCGAGACGATGCAACGGCAGGATCGGCAACACCTGGCCGATCGCCCAGGTGTCCGGCAAGCTCTGGAACACCGAGAAGTTGCAGATGTACTTGTCGGCCAGCTTGTCGTTGAGCTCATCGAGCACTTGACGGTGCGAGCGCTGACGGGCCTTCAGCGAGTTGTGCAGACGACGGCACACGGCGAAGTAGCACTGCTCGGCCAGGGCTTTTTCCGCCAGGGTCAGCTTGCCATCGGCGTACTGCGCAGCCACGTCGCTCATGTAGTGGGTGGCACGCCAGTAGGTCTCGGTGACCATCTCGATATCGGTCGGGCCCAGCAGGTCCACCAGCCATTGCACGGTTTCCGGCAGGCTTTCCTTGTTTTCGATCACCGGCACATCGTCATGGTGCTTCTCGACGTCGGTGACCTGGACCACCAGCATCGCGTGGTGGGCGGTCAACGAGCGGCCGCTCTCGGAAAAGATGTGCGGGTGCGGCAGGCTCTGCGCATCGCAGAACTCCTTGAGCATCCCCACCACGACCCCGGCGTAATCGTCCATGTCGTAGTTGATCGAGCTGGCGTTGCGCGAATGCGTACCGTCGTAGTCCACGCCCAGACCGCCGCCGACATCGATGTGATCCACTGGCAGGCCGAGGTTGCGCAGCTCACCGTAGTAACGGATCGCTTCCTTGAAACCATGCTGGTAGTCCGCCAGGTTGGCGATCTGCGAGCCCATGTGGAAGTGCAGCAGGCGGATGCCCTGGTCGAGGCCGGCGCCGCGGAAGCGCTCGACCACCGACAACAGCTGCGCTGCGGACAAGCCGAACTTGGATTTTTCGCCACCGGTATCGGCCCATTTGCTCGATGCCAGGGACGACAGGCGCACCCGCAGACCGACCTGCGGCTTGACCTTGAGCGACGCAGCCTCTTCGATCACCAGGCCGACCTCGGACTCTTTCTCGATTACGATGAAGACATTGTGGCCCAGCTTCTGGCCCATCAGCGCCAGGCGGATGAACTCGCGGTCCTTGTAGCCATTGCAGACGATGGTCCCGCCCTTTGGCGCCAGGGCCAGCACCGCCAGCAACTCGGGCTTGGAACCGGCTTCCAGGCCGATGGAGACATTCTGGGTGGCGATGATGTTTTCGATCACCGCCTCCTGCTGGTTTACCTTGATCGGGTAAAGCGCGGTGTACTGGCTCTGGTATTCCAGGCGTGCAATGTTGCTGTCGAACGCGCCGGTGAGCTGACGCACTCGATCTTGCAGGATATCGGGGAAGCGCACCAACAGCGGCAACGAAAGGCCACTCTGGCGCAACTGGTCGACTTGCTCGTACAAATCGATCGGCGAACTGTCGGGGCCGTTCGGACGGACTTCGACGCGACCGGCTTCATTGATCGCGAAATACCCGGCCCCCCAATGGCGGATCCCGTAAACGCTGCGGCTGTCCGCAACTGTCCATTGGCTGCCATCGTCTTTGCGTGTGCGTCGTACGGACATCGAAGTCCCCTATAAAGAAGTCAAAATGCACCATCCGGTCGGAGGCTGGCGCAGTCTAGAGAATGGAAATGACGATTTGCCTGTAAGCAGGTAGACCCTGCCCGCAGCGCTGAGTTTAGAACCCCGTTCAGAACAGGCTCTGTGAAAACCATGTGGGCGATCGCGAACCGGGGTTCGGATCAAGCCAGGGTGGGTTTCACAGAAGCTGCTAGCCGCCGGACTTCTTTGCCTTGAAACCGTGTCGGGTGAGTTCCGCCAGCAAGAGCTCGACGTGATCGCCCTGGATCTCGATGACGCCGTCCTTCAACGCGCCGCCGGTACCACAGCGCTTTTTCAGCGTCGTTGCGAGATCTTTGAGCGCGTCCTCGGCCAGCGGCACGCCGGTGATTGTGGTCACCGTCTTGCCACCTCGGCCTTTGCTTTCGCGGCGTACGCGAGCAATGCCGTCCCCGGCGGGTATGGCGGTCTGTTTGCAGATGCAGGCATCCACCGGCTGGCGGCAATCAGGGCAATGACGACCGGCGTCGGTAGAAAATACCAGGCCGCCCAGGGCGGCGAAGGATGCGGCTTTTTTGGCCACCGGCAATCCTCTTCGGAGGACAAAGACTGGTCGAGGGGCGAAAGTGCCTCGACCGCGAAGCCCCACTCAGGCAGGGGCAGCGCAGCTGGACCGAACGAAGTCGGCCAAGCTTGAAAAGTCGCGCAGTGTAACGACAAAAAGCCCACTTGCTAAGGGCCAATCAGCGCCAATTTACAGCTTCTTTGCGACACCGCGCTCACGGGCGCGCAAATAGCGCCCAAGCGCCGCCAGGGAGTCCGGGCAATACGGTTTGTGGCGGATTTCATCGAGCACCTGCTCGACGGGCAAAAAGCGCGCTTCCAGGACTTCTTCCGGTTGCAGGACCAACGGCCCGTCCCACACGGCGGAAAACGCCGCGCACCACAGGCGACTGCCAGCGTCCTCAAAATAGAAATGATCGTGGGCGACCAATTCGACGCCGCTCACGCCTAATTCTTCGGCCAGCTCGCGCGCCGCCGACTCGGCGTACGTCTCTTGGGCCTGCACCATTCCCCCTGCCGCGACATCCCAGTAGCCGGGGTAGATGGCCTTGCTCAAAGTCCTTCGATGAACGCACAGCTCGCCCGCCGAATTGAACAGCATGATATAGGTGCCGCGTCCGATCAGGCCTCGCTCGCGCAGATCCGAGCGCACCAGGCTGCCGAGCAGATTGTCATCTTCGTCGACCCAAGCGATCAGCTCGGCATCCGAGGCCACTCGGTGAGCGTCCTCCCGGGTGCTTTCGTCCATCCTTCAGCCCTGGTTGAGCAATTGTCGCAGGTCAATCACCGCCGCATTGGCGCGAGAAATATAGTTGGCCATGACCAGCGAGTGGTTCGCCAACACCCCGAAGCCGCTGCCGTTGAGAATCATCGGGCTCCAGATCGGCTCCTGTGAAGCCTCCAGTTCTCGAATGATCTGCCGCACGCTGACCGTCGCGTTCTTCTTCGCCAGCACGTCTGCGAAATCCACCTCGATGGCGCGCAACAAGTGAGACAGCGCCCAGGCTTGGCCACGAGCCTCGTAGAACACGTTGTCGATTTGCAGCCAAGGTGTCTCGACCACCTCTTCGTCAACCTGCGGCACCTGGCCTGGCGCCGGGACCTCGGTCTTCAGCGAGGTGTTGAGCTTGACCCGGCCGACGCTGGCGGACAGGCGCTGGGACAGCGACCCCAGGCGCGTACCGACATCCCCCAGCCAGTTGTTCAGGTTGTCGGCGCGGGCGTAGAACAACGCGCTTTTCTGACTTGGATCGGACAGGCGCGCCTGATAACGGCTCAAGGAATTGATGCCTTCCTGGTATTCCGATTCGCTGGACGGCAGCACCCAACTGCGGTTGTCGAAGTTGAAGCGCGGCTCGGCCTTGGCCAGGTCGGCGTCTTCGGCGGACTGCGACTGGGAACGGGCGAAGTCCTTGCGCAGGGCACGGCTCAGGTCGCGGACCTGCACCAGCACGCCGTATTCCCAACTGGGCATGTTGTCCATCCACAGGCCTGGCGGGAAGCGGTCGTTGGAAATGTAGCCGCCCTGCTTGGTCAGCAAGGTTCCGGCGACGGTCTTGAGGGTTTCCACGGTGGTGTAGCCGACCACCATCTGCCGGCCATCCTTCTCGGCCGCTGCCTGGGCGTTCTGCTGTACCGGAAACAACTCGGGCTCCTGGCTCCAATACCAGCCGACAGCAATAGTCACCAGCAGGTACAGGCCAATGAGCGTGGCCAGCGCCCGACTGAAAAACAGCCCACCCAGATAGCTGCGGGTGTCCGATTTCGGTTCGGCGGCGCGTTCAGGCGCGCTGCCCGCGCGGTTCTTCCAGTCCAGCATGGCGATGTCCCTTCAATCACTTGAGTTCACGGTTCGACCACAACCTTACATCAACGTGCCTTGGCCGGCATCCGTCGTTGGGCTTATCCGAGAATTACCGCCACGAGACAAAGACCCGCCTAGGGGAATCCCTGAACCTCATCGGCTGGAAAATCGAAGAAACGACGTCGGAGAAAAGCGCAGGCAACATCCCGAAGCCGCGTCGTTGTGCCGTACCGAAATAGCTTGGATCGGCTATTGGAAACTCCTGAAGACCTTTATTTACCGGGCCTTCACTACGTCCGCAAAGGCAATTCCAGACCGACAGGTCAGAAACTGAATGGCGCCTCCTGGCAGATTATTGATGTAGAACACTCATGTAAGGGAAAAGAGGTGCTAGCATAGAGCCACCAGTCGATCTCAGCATGCCCCCTAACTAGTAGTCAGGATATGACCGAGCCAGAAGACCCCAGCCGCGAGCGCCTCAAGCACCACTTTGCCCAGCGGGTAATTCATCAGGCTCGCCAGATCCTGGAGATATGGCAGCGCCTGCAACGCAGCGAATGGTCCAGCACCGACCTGTCGGAGCTCAGTGAAGCCAATCTGCGCCTGCTGCGCTTTGCCGAGCGCTTCGAGCAACCTGAGCATTGCCAGCTTGCCCAAGGTATCGGCCAGTCGTTGCAAGCGGTAGATGCCAATCGCGGGCGCCTGAGCAGCCAGCTGATCACCGAAATCAATCGTTTGATGCAACGCCTGTCCCGCACCGGCTTGCGCCATGGCGACCAGCTCGAGCAGACCTTCCTGCCACCGCTGCGCAAGCCCATCTACATATTGCTGCAAGACCATGACCGTGCCGAACGGCTGGCCAAGCAACTGGAATTCTTCGGCCTCAGCGCCCAGTCCCTGGACAGCGTCGCTGCATTCCGGGCCGCGATGGTCGAGCGCCTGCCTGCGGCCATTGTCATGGACGTGGATTTCAGCGGCCCGGGCGTGGGCCTGAAGCTGGCGGCCCAAGCCCAGGAAGGCCTGGATCAACCACTGCCGCTATTGTTTTTCAGTTTGCTGGAAACCGATACACCAACGCGGCTGGCCGCCGTGCGCGCCGGCGGGCAGGAGTTTCTCACCGGCACGCTGGAGGCCTCGAGCCTGCTGGAAAAAATCGAAGTGCTGACCTGCGTCGCCCAGTACGAACCCTACAAAGTGTTGATCATCGATGACTCCCGCGCCCAGGCCCTGCACACCGAACGCCTGCTCAACAGCGCCGGCATTGTCACGCGCACGCTGATCGAGCCGATCCAGGCCATGGCCGAGCTGGCGGACTTCCAGCCCGACCTGATCATCCTCGACATGTACATGCCCGCCTGCACCGGTACGGAACTGGCCAAGGTGATCCGCCACAACGACCGCTACGTCAGCGTGCCGATCATTTACCTGTCCGCCGAAGACGACCTGGACAAACAACTCGACGCCATGAGCGAGGGCGGCGATGACTTTCTGACCAAACCGATCAAGCCCAGGCACCTGATCACCACCGTGCGCAACCGCGCTGCCCGGGCCCGCAATCTCAAGGCGCGGATGGTGCGCGACAGCCTCACCGGCCTGTACAACCACACCCATATCCTGCAATTGCTCGAAGACTGCAGCTTCCGCGCCCGCCGTGAGGGCAAGCCCTTGAGCTTCGCCATGCTCGATATCGACCATTTCAAACGGGTCAACGACAGCCACGGCCACCCCATGGGCGACCGGGTGATCAAGAGCCTGGCGCTGTTTCTCAAGCAACGCTTGCGCAAGACCGATTTCATCGGCCGGTACGGCGGCGAAGAGTTCGCCATCGTCATGCCCGACACCGACATTGATGCCGCCTGTACAGTGCTGGACGAAATCCGCCAGCGCTTTGCCGAGATTCACTACCCGGCCCAACCTCAGGACTTGTGGTGCACCTTCAGCGCCGGGGTGGTGGAGATGAGCGAAGAGTCCGACAGCCTGATGATGGCCAGCCAGGCGGATGAGGCGCTGTACCGTGCCAAGCACGCCGGGCGCAATCGGGTGCAGAGCGCCAGGCAATCAAAGCAAAGTGCCACTTTTTCATCGGAATCGACTGATTCGGTCATAAACGTGTAACGCAAACGCAATAACTTCAGGCACTTACGATTCTGCCCCCGGTAGACCCTTGATGCGCCTGAAGCTGCTGACCAACCTAAACACTGTTCTTTTAGTTGCCGTATGCCTTGGCCTCGGCGCCACCCTGTGGTGGTCGCAGATTGCCTTGGAGCGTCCTTATCTGCTGATGGAACGCTACCTGGGCCTGTCGCGGCAGTTCCAGGGCGAAGTGGCGCGCAACATCGAAGATTACCTGGCCAGCGGCGACGCCTTGCGCCTCAGCGCAGCCACCCAGGCCCTGGAAACCCTGCAAAAAGATCTGGACCAGTTCCCGCCGGACCTGGCCAGGACGCTAAGCCCGAGCCTGTCGAACCTTGACGGTTTCAGCAAGACCGACCTGCTGGCCGCCGGCAAACTGGCGGCTGATCCACAGGCCCTGTTGTTGCAGGCTGAACGTGAGCTGAGCGCCAGCCTGGACCAACTTGCCCAGTACGCCAACGGCGCGCCGGCTTATCTGCCGCCGCTGTTTGCTGCCTCACAGCATTTGGGCCGGTTGTCCCTCGCCCGAGACAAACTGGTCAGCAGCGGCCGCAGTGAGCTGGCCGCCGATGTCGAACGGGAACTGGCCAACGTCCGCACCCAGGCCCAGCAACTGGACAGTCTGCCGCTGCTCGGCGTCACCGCCAGCAACGAATCGGGCAGCGATGACTTCGCCGCGTTGATGGGTCTGGAAACCGAGGAAAAGGCCGCCGCCGAAGACGCCGGGATTGCCCTCAAGCGCGAACTCAACAGCCTGCTCGGGCGTTATCCCGCGGAACTGGCGCGCACGCGCGAACTGATCCAGAAACGCACCGAGCTGGCCGATGCCACACACTTGAAAACCACCGATGTGCAACAGGCAATCGACGCCATGGAGCCTGCGGTCCGTGCCCAACATGGTCAGATCCAGGGCGAAGTACGGGTCATCCAAGGGGTGATGATCGGTCTGATTCTGCTGATCGCCCTTCTTATCGATACGTTGCAGCGACGCCTGGCCCGGACCTTGACCCGCCTGGCGCCAGCCCTTTCCACTTGGGCCGAAGGCGATTTCAGTGGCGATATCCGTGTCGGCGCCAGCAACCGTGAACTGCAGGACATCGAAGCCTCGCTCAATCGCCTGCGCGCCTATCTGGTGGATCTGGTCGGTACCATCCGCCTGAACGCCGAACAGGTGGCCGGCAGCAGCCGGACCCTGGCCGAGCTCAGTGGCGAATTGCATAGCGGTGCCGAAGACCAGGCCGGTGACACGGCATTGATCCGCGACTCCCTCAGTGAGCTCGAAGCGACCATCCAGCAAGTGGCCGGCGATGCCAGCCAGGCCGCGGATGCCAGTCGCAGTGCGGGCCATGCCGTGGAGCAAGGCCAGAAAGTGATCGGCATGAGCCTCGCCGGCTTGCACTCGCTCGTCGGCGAAGTGCAGGGCAATGCGCAAATGATCGAACAACTGGCTGAGGAGTCGGCGACCATCGGCGGCGTGCTGACCGTCATCCGCTCGATTGCCGACCAGACCAACCTGTTGGCCCTCAACGCCGCCATCGAAGCCGCCCGCGCCGGAGAAATGGGCCGCGGCTTTGCGGTTGTGGCCGAGGAGGTCCGCTCCCTGGCTCAACGCACCGCAGGCGCCACGGCCGAGATCCAGGCGCTGATTGCCCGTTTGCAGCAGGCTGCACGCCAGTCCGTGGAAGGCATGCGCGCCCAGGTCGAACACGCCGAAGCCACCGCCAGCCAGGCCCAGGCGGCCGATGGTGCATTGGATAAAATCGTCGAGGCGATCCAGACCATCGCCGATACGGCGGTGCGCATCGCCGATGTCACCGCCCAGCAAAGCGGCGCCGTCAGCGAAATCCGCGATCACAGCGAGCGGATCCACCAACTGGGCGGGGATAACCTGCAGCGCATCGGCCAGGGCCGGGAACAGGGCGACAACCTGCTGCTCCTGGGCGGGCGGTTGCACACGGCGGTGCAGGCGTTCCGGGTGTGATTTCAGAAGCCCACTGACCCTGTGGCGAGGGAGCTTGCTCCCGCTGGGTCGCGAAGCGGCCCCAAAACCTGCCATGTGCGGAGCATCAGGCACACCACGCCCGCCGGTTACGACTGCTGCGCAGCCGAGCGGGAGCAAGCTCCCTCGCCACGGATGGTTCGATTGCCTTAAGAGTATTACTCCCACAGGGTTCAGCTGCGGGCTCATGGCTGCGAGTGACCGAACCCGGGGGCATGGTCACAAACTTCGCGCAAACATCGGTCAACGTGCCGGCTATTGCCGGGAACTGGACAGTCACAAAGACTTTGCGGCATAGTCTCCGGGTTCTGACACCTGCTCACAGACAACAAGGAACAGCAGATGGCGACCCTTCTGGTCCTGCACGGACCCAACCTGAACCTGCTGGGCACCCGTGAACCGGGCGTCTATGGCGCCGTGACACTGGCCCAGATCAACCAGGACCTGGAGCAACGGGCCCGTAGCGCCGGCCATCATTTGCTCTACCTGCAAAGCAATGCCGAATATGAATTGATCGACCGCATCCATGCCGCGCGCGGCGAAGGCGTGGACTTCATTCTGATCAATCCCGCGGCTTTTACACATACAAGCGTCGCATTACGTGACGCGCTGCTGGCAGTGAGCATCCCATTCATCGAAGTGCATTTGTCCAACGTGCACAAACGCGAACCTTTCCGCCATCACTCCTACTTCTCCGATGTAGCAGTAGGCGTGATCTGCGGCCTTGGCGCCAGCGGTTACCGACTGGCCCTGGAGGCCGCTCTAGAGCAGCTTGAAAAACAGGCAACAGCTTGAACAACAAGCGTTAAACGCCCCTGACCGACCCTTGGGAGTTGATGATTCATGGATATCCGTAAAGTTAAGAAACTGATCGAATTGCTGGAAGAGTCCGGCATCGACGAGCTCGAGATCAAGGAAGGCGAAGAGTCCGTACGCATCAGCCGCCACAGCAAGACCCCGGCCCAGCAGTTCTATGCACCGGCACCGATGCAAGCGCCAGCCGCTGCACCTGCTCCGGCAGCTGCGCCAGTTGCCGCCGCTGCACCTGCCGCACCGGCCGCGCCGACGCTGAACGGCACTGTTGCTCGCTCGCCGATGGTGGGCACGTTCTATCGCAAGTCTTCCCCGAGCTCGCCGTCCTTCGTTGAAGTTGGCCAGACCGTGAAGAAAGGCGACACCCTGTGCATCGTCGAAGCCATGAAGATGATGAACCACATCGAAGCTGAAACCAGCGGTGTGATCGAGTCCATCCTCGTCGAAGACGGCCAGCCGGTTGAGTACGACCAACCGCTGTTCACCATCGTTTGAACCGCGGAGAGCCTTTGATGACTGCGAAGTTGGAAAAAGTTCTGATCGCTAACCGCGGTGAGATCGCCCTGCGGATTCTGCGTGCCTGCAAAGAGATGGGCATCAAGACCGTCGCCGTTTACTCCAAGGCCGACAAAGAACTGATGCACCTGGGCCTGGCGGATGAATCCGTCTGCATCGGTCCGGCGTCGGCTGCGCACTCCTACCTGCACATCCCGGCGATCATCGCCGCCGCCGAAGTGACCGGCGCTACCGCCATTCACCCTGGCTACGGTTTCCTCGCGGAAAACGCCGACTTCGCCGAACAGGTGGAAAACTCCGGTTTTGCCTTCATCGGCCCGAAAGCCGAAACCATTCGCCTGATGGGCGACAAGGTTTCGGCCAAGCACGCCATGATCGCTGCCGGCGTGCCAACCGTTCCGGGCTCCGACGGCCCGCTGCCTGAAGACGAAGAAACCGCTCTGCGCATCGGTCGCGAAGTCGGCTATCCGGTGATCATCAAGGCCGCTGGCGGCGGTGGTGGTCGCGGCATGCGTGTGGTGCACAAGGAAGAAGACCTGATTTCCTCGGCAAAACTGACCCGCTCCGAAGCAGGCGCGGCGTTCGGCAACCCGATGGTCTATCTGGAAAAATTCCTCACCAACCCACGTCACGTCGAGGTCCAGGTACTGTCCGACGGCCAAGGCCAGGCGATTCATCTTGGCGACCGCGATTGCTCGCTGCAGCGTCGTCATCAGAAGGTCCTCGAAGAAGCGCCGGCACCAGGCATCGACGAGCAGGCTCGCCAGGAAGTCCTGGCCCGCTGCGTCAAGGCCTGCATCGATATCGGTTACCGCGGCGCGGGTACTTTCGAGTTCCTGTATGAGAACGGTCGTTTCTACTTCATCGAAATGAACACCCGCGTTCAGGTGGAGCATCCGGTTTCGGAAATGGTCACCGGTATCGACATCGTCAAGGAGATGCTCAGCATCGCCGCTGGCAACAAACTGTCGTTCACTCAGGATGACGTGGTCATCCGCGGTCACGCGCTGGAATGCCGGATCAACGCCGAAGACCCGAAAACCTTCATGCCAAGCCCTGGCACGGTCAAGCATTTCCATGCCCCCGGCGGCAACGGCGTTCGCGTCGATTCGCACCTGTACAGCGGTTATGCCGTTCCGCCGAACTACGACTCGTTGATCGGCAAGCTGATCACTTACGGGGCAACCCGCGACGAAGCCATGGCGCGCATGCGCAATGCGCTGGACGAGATTGTGGTGGACGGGATCAAGACCAACATCCCGCTGCACCGCGACCTCACCCGCGACGAAGGTTTCTGCAAAGGGGGCGTGAACATTCACTACCTCGAGCACAAGCTGGCTGGCGAGAAGCACTAAGCTTCAACCCGCACCAGACAAAGCCGCCTTCGGGCGGCTTTGTCGTTCCTGCAGGTTTCGCAAACCCTCCCACAAAAGCTTTGCGCTCGCGTAAACTTGCGCGCTTCGCTGGCCGCTAGGCTGCAATCATCATTTTCCAAAGGTGCCCGCCATGCCTTGGCTGCAAGTACGTCTGGCCATCAGCCCGGAACAAGCCGAAACCTATGAAGACGCCTTTCTTGAAGTTGGCGCCGTTTCGGTCACCTTCATGGATGCCGAAGACCAGCCGATCTTCGAGCCGGAACTCAACACCACCCCGCTGTGGTCTCACACCCATCTGCTGGCCCTGTTCGAGGGTGGCACCGAAGCCACCAGCGTGCTTGCTCACCTGGAGCTGCTGACCGGCGGCCCGCTACCCGAGCACCACAGCGAAGTGATCGAGGACCAGGATTGGGAACGCAGCTGGATGGATAACTTCCAGCCGATGCGCTTCGGCCAGCGCTTGTGGATCGTGCCGAGCTGGCATGCCGCACCGGAGCCGGACGCGGTCAACCTGCTGCTGGACCCGGGCCTGGCGTTCGGCACCGGCACGCACCCGACTACCGCGCTGTGCCTGGAGTGGCTCGACGGCCAGGACCTGAAGAACTGCCACGTACTGGACTTCGGCTGCGGTTCGGGGATCCTGGCCATTGCCGCGCTGCTGCTGGGCGCCAAGGAAGCGGTCGGCACCGACATCGATGTCCAGGCCCTGGAAGCGTCCCGCGACAACGCCGGACGCAACAACATTGCCGAGGCACTTTTCCCGCTGTATCTGCCCCAAGACCTGCCCCAAGTACAGGCCGACGTACTGGTGGCCAACATCCTCGCCGGCCCGCTGGTGTCGCTGGCACCGCAGCTGTCCAGCCTGGTCAAGCCGGGCGGACGCCTGGCGCTGTCGGGCATCCTGGCGGAACAGGGCGAAGAAGTCGCCGCCGCCTATGCCGGGAATTTCGACCTGGACCCGATTGCCAATCGCGATGGCTGGGTGCGCATCACTGGACGTCGGCGCTAGAATGGCCGCCTGTATCGACCGGATTGCCGCATGACCGACAGCTTCGTCACCCAGTGCCCGCATTGCCACACCAGTTTTCGTGTCAGCCATGCTCAATTGAGCGTGGCACGCGGGGTGGTTCGCTGCGGCTCGTGCCTGCAGGTGTTCAACGCCGCGCGACAATTGCTCGAGCAGCGCACGGCCAAGACCGTTGCGCCCCCACTCGCGCCGCTCGCCGCGCCAGCCGTCGATACACCGCCGCCCCGCGCCATCAGCCAGAAACAATGGAGTGCCGCCGAGCTCGACCTTGATGACCTGGACAAGGAGCTGGCGCGTCTGGAGCGCCTCGAAAAGCGCGCCCCGGACAGCTGCGGCCGGCGTCGCGAAGACAACCTGAGCGCCCAGCGCGAGCAGCTTCCGCAGGAACAGGAAACCTGGTCCGACAGCCTCTATAGCGAAGCCCCCGACGAGCGCGCCGAAGGCGCTCTGCAAATGCCGGTCGAGCCGTTCGAGCCTCATGAGCCCGCCCGGCCGCCACGGACCGAACCTTCCTTGTCCCTGGCCCTTGAGCCCCTGGAGCCGGACGACGAACCCGTCGCCCCGCTCAGCCTCACGCCGGACGACGAGCCGCACGAACACCTTGAGCGCCTGTCCGCTACCGATGACCTGGATGACGAACCGGAGCCTGCGGCAACACCGCGCAAGAAGCGCGAGCGCCATGAGCCGGGGATACGCGCCGAAGCCCTGCAGGACCTGGACGACGATCCGTTGCAACTGGACTGGCGCAAACGCCGCTCGCCCTGGGGCCGTCGCCTGCTCTGGAGCCTGTTGATATTGCTCGGCGCGGCAGCGCTGGCCGGCCAGTACATCGCCTACCATTTCGAAGAACTGGCCCGCCAGGACCAGTACCGTCCGTGGTTCCTGCAAATCTGCCCGGTCATCGGCTGCGATGTCCCGTCCAAGGTCGATATCGCCAAGATCAAGAGCAGCAACCTGGTGGTGCGCAGCCATCCGGAATTCAGCGGCGCCCTGGTGGTGGATGCGATCATCTACAATCGTGCGCCCTTCTCCCAGCCATTCCCGCTGCTGGAGTTGCGTTTTGCCGACCTCAACGGTCACCTGATCGCCAGCCGTCGCTTCAAGCCAGGCGAGTACCTGGGCGGCGATCTCGAAGGCCGGGGGGAAATGCCGCCGCAGACGCCGATCCATATCGCCCTGGATATCCTCGATCCGGGGCCGAAAGCGGTGAACTACAGCCTGAGCTTTCATTCACCCGAATGAAGCCGTCAGGGCCGATTGATTGACGGCAGCTTTCTGACTCGACCCACCCAGACCAAACCGCTGGCGATAACAGAATAGCTGTTCAGATTTTATCCAATTCGACCTTTATCCAGTCATCGAGAGCGGGTATCATGCCAACCCTTTTTCGAAGTCTCATGATCCGGCCCCACTTCAGGGAAGTCCTATGTCGGCGGTACGCATCGGCCCATATACATTGCAGAACGGTCTGGTCCTCGCCCCAATGGCGGGCGTTACCGATCAGCCCTTTCGTCAGTTGTGCAAACGATTGGGCGCCGGTCTCGTGGTCTCGGAAATGGTCACCAGCGACATGAGTCTGTGGAACACCCGCAAATCGCGTCTGCGCATGATTCACGAAGGCGATCCCGAGCCCCGCTCGGTACAGATCGCCGGTGGTGACGCACAGATGCTGGCGGAGGCGGCCCGGGCAAACGTCGAGCTGGGGGCGCAGATCATTGACATCAACATGGGCTGCCCGGCGAAGAAGGTCTGTAACAAGGCCGCAGGCTCGGCGCTGTTGAAGGATGAAGCCCTGGTCACCGAGATCCTGCAGGCGGTTGTCGCCGCAGTCGATGTGCCGGTGACCCTGAAGATCCGCACCGGCTGGGACCGGGACAACAAGAACGGCCTGACGGTGGCAAAGATCGCCGAACAGGCAGGTATCACGGCGCTGGCGGTGCATGGCCGCACCCGTGCCGACCTGTACACCGGCGAAGCCGAGTACGACACCATTGCCGCGATCAAGCAGGCGGTGTCCATTCCGGTGTTTGCCAACGGCGATGTCGATTCGCCCGAAAAGGCCCGGTACGTGCTGGACGCGACCGGTGCCGACGGCCTGTTGATCGGCCGGGCCGCCCAGGGGCGGCCATGGATTTTTCGTGAGATCGAACATTTCCTGCGCACCGGTGAAAAGCTCGCTGCGCCGCAATTGTCCGAGGTGGAACGTATTCTGCTAGAGCATCTGGCCGCGCTGCACGCCTTCTATGGCGAAGTCATGGGCGTACGCATCGCTCGCAAGCATGTGGGCTGGTATCTCGCAACCCTGCCGGGCGCCAGGGAGTTTCGCGCCCGTTTCAATCGTTTGGATGGTACGCAAGCACAATGCGCCGACGTTCAGGCGTTTTTCGCCGAACGTTACAAGAGCCTGACAGGGGACGAAGGGGTGGCCGCATGACGATGATGACCGAGACTTTAGTGAGTGGAATAACACCCGTGAGCGACAACGTGAATTTGAAACAGCACCTCAACACGCCCAGCGAAGAAGGCCAGACCCTTCGCGGGAGCGTCGAGAAGGCGCTGCACAATTATTTCGCCCACCTTGAGGGCGCTGCCGTCACGGATGTGTACAACCTGGTGCTTTCCGAAGTCGAGGCGCCGCTGCTCGAGAGCGTGATGAACTACGTCAAGGGCAACCAGACCAAGGCCAGTGAGCTGCTGGGCCTGAATCGCGGCACCCTGCGCAAGAAACTCAAGCAGTACGATCTGCTGTAAGCATTCAATCAAACCAGAAAGGCGCCCGCGTAAAAAACGGTCGCCTTTTTTGCTGACTTCCCTTGCTTTTGATGGAAATTGAAATGACCGACCAGACCACCCGCCTGCCGATCCGCCGCGCCTTGATCAGCGTCTCCGACAAGACCGGGATCCTTGAATTCGCCCGCGAGCTGCAACAGCTGGGCGTCGAGATCCTCTCGACCGGCGGGACCTTCAAGTTGCTGCAGGACAACGGCGTCGCCGCAGTGGAAGTTGCGGACTACACCGGCTTCGCGGAAATGATGGACGGTCGGGTCAAGACCCTGCACCCGAAGATCCACGGCGGGATCCTCGGTCGTCGCGGCATTGATGACGCCATCATGAACGAACACGGCATCAATCCGATTGATCTGGTGGCGGTCAACCTCTACCCGTTCGAAGCAACCATCAACAAGCCCGGCTGCGACCTGCCGACCGCCATCGAGAACATCGACATCGGTGGCCCGACCATGGTCCGCTCGGCGGCCAAGAACCATAAGGACGTGGCCATTGTCGTCAATGCCAGCGACTACGCCGGCGTCCTGGAAAACCTCAAGGCCGGTGGCCTGACGTACGCCCAGCGCTTCGATCTGATGCTCAAGGCCTTCGAACACACCGCCGCCTACGACGGCATGATCGCCAACTACATGGGCACCGTGAACCAGGCGGCCGAGACCCTGAGCACCGAAGGCCGCAGCGAATTCCCGCGCACCTTCAACACCCAGTTCATCAAGGCCCAGGAAATGCGCTACGGCGAGAACCCGCACCAGAGCGCGGCGTTCTACGTGGAAGCCAAGCCAGCCGAAGTCGGCATTGCCACCGCGACCCAATTGCAGGGCAAGGAACTGTCGTTCAACAACGTGGCCGACACCGACGCCGCGCTGGAATGTGTGAAAAGCTTCGTCAAGCCAGCCTGCGTGATCGTCAAGCACGCCAACCCATGCGGCGTCGCGGTAAGCCCGGACGCCGAGGGCGGCATCCGCCAGGCCTACGAACTGGCCTACGCCACCGATACCGAGTCGGCCTTCGGCGGCATCATCGCCTTTAACCGCGAGCTGGACGCCGAGACCGCCAAGGCCATCGTCGAGCGCCAGTTCGTCGAAGTGATCATTGCCCCTTCCGTCAGCGAAGAAGCCCGCGCCATTGTTGCCGCCAAGGCCAACGTGCGCCTGCTGGCCTGCGGTCAGTGGTCGGCCGACCGTGCGCCGGCCTGGGACTACAAGCGCGTCAATGGCGGCCTGCTGGTCCAGAGCCGCGATATCGGCATGATCGGCAGCGAGGACCTCAAGGTCGTGACCCAGCGCGCGCCGAGCGAGCATGAAATCAACGATCTGATCTTCGCCTGGAAAGTCGCCAAGTACGTCAAGTCCAACGCCATCGTCTACGCCAAGAACCGCCAGACCATCGGTGTCGGCGCCGGCCAGATGAGCCGCGTCAACTCGGCTCGCATTGCTGCGATCAAGGCTGAGCACGCCGGTTTGCAAGTACAGGGCGCCGTCATGGCCTCCGATGCGTTCTTCCCGTTCCGCGATGGCATCGACAACGCAGCCAAGGTCGGCATCACGGCGGTGATCCAGCCGGGTGGTTCGATGCGTGACGCTGAAGTGATTGCCGCGGCTGATGAAGCCGGAATCGCGATGGTCTTCACGGGCATGCGCCACTTCCGTCACTGATCCAACCTGATCGAAATGTGGGAGCGAGCCTGCTCGCGAATGCAATCTGCCAGCGACGTTGATGTTGGCTGACACACCGCTTTCGCGAGCAGGCTCGCTCCCACATAAAGCGCCCCAGCGGCGCCTTACAGAATTTGAGGTTTTTGAAATGAATGTTTTGATCATTGGCAGCGGTGGCCGCGAACATGCCCTGGCCTGGAAAGTGGCTCAGGATCCGCGCGTGCAGAAGGTCTTTGTCGCACCGGGCAATGCCGGCACCGCCATCGAAGCCAAGTGCGAAAACGTTGCCATCGACGTGCTGGCCCTGGAACAACTGGCCGACTTCGCCGAGAAGAATGTCTCGCTGACTATCGTCGGCCCGGAAGTGCCGCTGGTCGCTGGCGTGGTCGACCTGTTCCGCTCTCGCGGCCTGGACTGCTTCGGCCCGACCGCCGGGGCCGCACAGCTGGAAGGTTCGAAAGCGTTTACCAAGGATTTCCTGGCGCGTCACAAGATCCCGACCGCCGACTACCAGAACTTCACCGAAATCGAACCGGCACTGGCTTACCTGCGCGAAAAAGGCGCACCGATCGTGATCAAGGCCGACGGCCTGGCCGCCGGCAAAGGCGTGATCGTTGCCATGACCCTGGCCGAAGCCGAAGATGCCGTGCGTGACATGCTCGCCGGCAACGCCTTTGGTGACGCCGGATCGAGGGTTGTCATCGAAGAATTCCTCGATGGCGAGGAAGCCAGTTTCATCGTCATGGTCGACGGCAAGAATGTCTTGCCGATGGCCACCAGCCAGGACCACAAACGTGTCGGCGACGGCGACAGCGGCCCGAACACCGGCGGCATGGGCGCCTACTCCCCCGCTCCGGTAGTCACCGCCGAGGTACACCAGCGCGTGATGGACCAGGTGATCTGGCCGACCGTGCGCGGCATGACCGAGGAAGGCAACGTCTACACCGGTTTCCTCTACGCCGGCCTGATGATCGACAAGGCAGGTAACCCGAAAGTCATCGAATTCAACTGCCGTTTCGGCGATCCTGAGACCCAGCCGGTGATGCTGCGCCTGCAATCGAGCCTGGTGCTGCTGGTCGAAGCGGCCCTGGCCCAGGCGCTGGACAAGGTTGAAGCCCAATGGGATCCGCGTCCAAGCGTTGGCGTAGTGTTGGCGGCGGGTGGATATCCAGGCGACTATGCCAAGGGCAGCGCCATCAAGGGCCTGGACGCCGCCGCGCAATTGGAAGGCAAGGTGTTCCACGCTGGCACGGCATTGAAGGATGGACAGGTGGTCACCGCCGGTGGTCGCGTGCTTTGCGCCACGGCCATGGGCGCCAGTGTCGATGCGGCCCAGCAGCAGGCCTACCGGCTTGCCGCGCAGATTGATTGGGAAGGTTGTTTCTACCGCAACGACATTGGCTACCGAGCCATTGCCCGTGAGCGTGGCGAAAACCAGGAATAACCCGGCCGTTCAGCCAGGCAGAGGCCCATGGCCCTTGCCTGGCTGCCGGGGCGCCGCGCATAGTTATAATCTGGCATCAACCTATGAAGGGATTTCGCCGTGCGCTGGCTCAGGATTGCCATAGGCTTCACCGTTACCCTGCTGACGCTGCTCTGCATGTACCCGGCCCAGGCCGCGCCAGGCAGTGGTTGGGCGATATTGCTCGACGAACAGGGTAACCTGAAGCTCAGCGACATCCGCTCTGCCCGCTACACCAATCAATTCAGCCCGATAGACCTGGACCACCTCAAGGCGGCCGAACCCGGCGGAGCATTATGGCTGCGTTTCCGGCTGGCGCCTGACCGGCATGAACAGATTCTGCGCATCTTTGCCCCAGACCTGTCGCGCCTGAATCTTTATGTGCTGGACGGCGATACGCTGATTGATCAACAGATCAGTGGCAATGCCTCGCCAGATACCGGACAGTCCGCTCCCAGCAGTGATCTCATGCTGGCACTGCCGCGCAGCGACAAGCCCCTCGACGTTTACCTGCGATTGGCCTCACGGTACGAACTGCGCCCCTACGTCACATTGCAACCAGCCATAACGGCGGCGGCCAACCAGAACCAGACGCTGATCTACGGCCTGCTGTTCGGCTGCATCGCCATGTTGATCCTGCACAACCTCACCCGTTACGCCTATACCCGCTCGCGCAGTTGCCTGTGGCTGGCAGCCTGTGAAGGGTTGCTGATGCTCAGCCTGATCCTGTTGCTGAACCTGGCCGGGGCCTGGCTGCCTGACTGGCCGGCGATCCAGACGCCGGGAGCGTACCTGGCGCTGTTGCTGACCGCGCCCTGCGGCTTGATGTTCGCTTTTCGTTTCTTCGCGCCGCTGGGCGAGCATCCGCTGAACCGGCTGCTGGTGGGGGAAATTGTCTTCATCGTGCTATGCAGCCTGCTGCTGTTGTTCGTCAACACGCTGCCGCTCAACATCATCACCTATGCACTGGTGGCGCTGGCCGGGCTGAGCATGTTGTTCGTCAGCGCCTGGCACTGGCAGAAAGGCTACCGCCCGGCACGCCTGTTCGTCGCCGCCATGGTGGTGTTCAACCTCGGCACGCTGATCATCCTCCCGGCCTTGCAAGGGCTGACGGAAGTCGCGCCGCAAGGCCTGATCGTCACGCTGCTGGTCTTCATCTGCATCAGCGGCCTGTTGATGAGCGTCGCGCTGGGCGAACGCCAGCGGTCGATCAACGAGAGCCGCTTCAGCATCAGCCGCGACCTGGCGGCAAGCAACGCCGAGATCAACGCCAAGGCCGAGTTCCTGGCCAAGATCAGCCATGAGATCCGCACCCCCATGAACGGCGTGCTGGGCATGACCGAGTTGCTGCTGGGCACGCCATTGTCGGTCAAGCAGCGTGACTACGTGCAGACGATCCACAGCGCCGGCAACGAACTGCTCACACTGATCAACGAAATTCTCGATATATCCCGTCTCGAATCGGGCCAGATCGAGCTGGACGATGTGCAATTCGACCTGAATGCGCTGATCGAGGACTGCTTGAGTATCTTCCGCGCCAAGGCTGAACAGCAGAATGTCGAGCTGATCAGTTTTATCCAGCCCCAGGTGCCACGCGTCATCAGTGGTGATCCGACGCGGCTTCGCCAGGCCCTGCTGAGCCTGCTGGAAAATGCCCTGAAGAAAACCGACGAGGGCGAAGTGCTGATCGTCGTCGCCCTTGATGAACGCAGCAACCAGCCACGCCTGCGTATCGCGGTGCAGGACAGTGGTTCGCCCATGGACGCCGAGGAGCGCGACACGCTGATGCACGCCGAGCTGCACAGCAAGAATTTTCTCTCCGCCACGCGGCTGGGGGGCAACCTGGGCCTGGTCATCGCCCGCCAGTTGATCATGCTGATGCATGGCGAGTTCGGCATCAAGAGTGGAAGCAGCCAGGGCAGCACCTTGTGGCTGACCTTGCCTCTGGACCCCGACCGTCTCGAACACCCGACTTCCGATCTCGACAGCCCGCTGCAAGGGGCGCGGGTATTGGTCGTCGACGACAACGACACCTGCCGCAAAGTACTGGTGCAACAATGCAGCGCCTGGGGCCTGAACGTCAGCGCGGTGCCATCGGGCAAGGAAGCCCTGGCGCTGCTGCGCACCAAGGCGCACCTGCGCGATTATTTCGACGTGGTGCTGCTGGACCAGAACATGCCCGGCATGACCGGCACGCAATTGGCGGCCAAGATCAAGGAAGACCCGAGCCTGAACCACGACATCCTGTTGATCATGCTCACCGGCATCAGCAACGCGCCGAGCAAGATCGTGGCGCGCAACAGTGGCGTCAAGCGCATCCTCGCCAAACCTGTCGCCGGTTATACGCTCAAGACCACCCTGGCGGACGAACTCAACCAGCGCAACAAAGGCCAGGCCCCGACTGCACCGGTGAATGCCGGCCCTCTCCTGCCGGTGAAAGTGCCCAGCGACTTTCGTATTCTGGTAGCCGAAGACAACAGCATCTCCACCAAAGTCATCCGCGGCATGCTTGGCAAGCTCAACCTGCAACCCGATACCGCCAGCAATGGCGAAGAAGCCCTCAAGGCCATGAAGGAGCAGCGCTACGACCTGGTCCTGATGGATTGCGAGATGCCGATACTCGACGGTTTCTCCGCCACCCAGCAGTTACGCGCCTGGGAAGTCGGCAACCAACGGACCCGCACCCCGGTGGTCGCGCTGACGGCGCACATCCTGGCCGAACACAAGGAACGCGCGCGCCAGGCCGGGATGGACGGACATATGGCCAAGCCGGTGGAGCTGTCGCAGTTGCGCGAGCTGATCGAGCATTGGGTGGCCCAGCGCGACCAACAGAACCGTACGGCGCAGACGTCCTGAGCCGACAGGCACCAAAACCCCTGATAGACTCCCGTCGTCCTCCTCCGCCTTGAGCCTCTACCATGCTCCATGTGCTGTTCAGCGTTTACCTGAAAATGCTGGTGCTTTATAGCCCGTTCTTCGTGCTGTCGTGTTTTATCAGCCTCACCCGCGGCTATTCGCGCAAGGAGCAACGTCGGCTGGCCTGGAAGGTCGCGACCGCGACGCTGGTATCCAGCGTATTGCTCTATCTGTTCGGGCGGGTCATCTTCAGCGTGTTCGGCATCACCGTGGATGCATTCCGTATCGGCGCCGGCAGCGTGCTGTTCATTTCGGCGCTGGGCATGGCCCAGGGCAAATCGGCGGTACAGACCGACAATGTCCAGCAGGACGTGACCATCGTCCCGCTGACCATTCCGTTGACTGTCGGCCCCGGCACCATCGGTGCCCTGCTGGTGATGGGCGTAAGCCAGCCGCACTGGGACGACAAGCTCATGGCGATCATCAGCATCGCCCTGGCCAGCTTCACCGTTGGCGTCGTGCTTTACCTGTCCAGCCGCATCGAACGGATCCTCGGCGACCAGGGCCTGCAGATCGTCAGCCGCCTGATGGGGCTGTTTGTCTGCGCGCTGGCGGCGCAGATCATTTTTACTGGAGTAAAAGGGTATCTGGCCCCATAGCCGTTTATCCGCGCTTGCGCCGGCTGAACCTTGCGCTCAATACCTCTTTGCGATGCTCACCCAGGTACTCCTCGATCTGCTCCCTGAACGCTTCATAGCGGGCCGGGTTGAAGGTCACGAACGACTTGCCACGGAAAAATTCCCGCGCCGAGGCCCGCCAGTTCACGAAAAGAACACCGCCATTGTTTGAAGAGCCGGATTGCTTTATAGACGCCGCAGAAGCAATCAGGATTCCGTTGGCCAGTTGCTCACATGGGATAAAGGAGAGGCGCGCGCCATCGAAGGTCTTGGCCTGGCTCTGGAAGAGTTTGATGGTTTTCTCGTCCTGCTTCAGGCCATCGATCGTGGTGGTCACCACGGAGCCCAGCACCGTCGCTGCCGGGAAACTGGCCTTCACGCCATCAATGATCCCTTTGACGATATCCTTGATCACCAGGTCCAGGTCCACCTGCACGGAATTCTCGGAGTAACGGGTGTAGCCACTGTCCGGCACGAAACACCCGAGGTCCACCAGGCATTTGATGAACGCCTCATACCACTCGCGAGAATTCTTGCCGGCGGGAACCTCGTAATTGGCCTCCATGATTGCCATGGTCATCAGGTTTTCCATGATCGCCATGTTGCCGAGCGACATGTTATTGCCATAACCCACCAGCGCATCGCCCAGCATCAGCGCATCCAGTTCCTTGGTGGGGTTGTCCTGCGACTGCGCGACGGACCTGCGCACACGGACCCGGGCTGTTACCGAGGTCTTGCGCCTGTCGATACGCGCAACAATGGATTCAATACTTTTTTCGATACTGACATTACTTTCGAACAGTTTCATACCTTCTTCCTTGGTTATGTTAATGGCCGCTCCTGCGGACAAGCCTAAAATCTAGTTACTTTCCAAACCAACAACAAACCACAAACGATTACAACATGTTCGGCGCTTGCCGACGGGCTGAAAACATTTGGTCTCCAAACGACTGTCCGGCCCACTTGAAGTCCGCATCGGTTGCTGTATTCATACAGCAACCCATTAAACTTTACGGATGAAACACGTGACCAACAAAACACTTACCGGACTGATAACGGGCCCCAGCCTGTTTTCATACATCGAGACGCTTCCCCTGTCAGAGCACGACGACATTGCAGATTGCGACAACTTCGCGATTCTCATTGCTGACGAAAGGTACAATCGTTATTACGACACAGAACGATGGCTTGAAAGATACATCGGTGTGTTAAGGGCTATTGGATGGTCAATCTATGCGGACGCGATATTTACCCGCACACAACATGTCCTTACGGGCTCTGTGGCGGACTTCCTGGTCGAGAGCGCAAGCGCGATGAGCGATACGCGGCAAGGAAATGCCATGATCGACACGCTCGACAGTTTGAAAACCAACAGTCCGGCGCTCGTCTCTTTTGACCGGGAGAGCGCTTCAGGGGATAGCTTCCAAGTTGTTCCGGCCCGCTACGACGCGCGAGGCCTTCTCAATATTGCCGTCTTCAAACTTGAGCTGAACGCCTACATGAAGAGAACCAACTTCCTGTTCTGGACTTGGGAAAAACACTCAGCCAGGATAGTCCAGCGAAAAGCCTACCTGAGGTTGAACAAGACGATACTCGACGGGCAGCGAGTATTGATAAACAGGCGATTGGAAAAAAAACGCATGGAGCGATTCGACCTCAGCCAGAACCGCCCCATGAACAGTTGAGTCACTTGGGCACCATGGCACTCACTCATGCCCCTGGCTTATCGCCGTACCAACGCGGCGTATACACCCAGTCGCCACCTTCGACGCGCGGAAATACGCAGGTGGTGGAGGAACCGATCAGCACCATGGTGCGCATGTCCACCTGGTCCGGGGCCAGTTGCCCTAGCGTGGTGACGCGCAGGGTCTGGCCCGGTCGGCCGATGTCACGTCCCAGCACTACTGGAGTATCCGCCGCGCGGTGTTGTGCGACGATTTCCAGCGCCCGCCCCAGTTGCCACGGACGGGAGCGGGAGATCGGGTTGTAGAACGCCAGGGCCAGGTCTGCCTCGGCCGCCAGGTCCAGGCGTTTCTCGATGATCGACCACGGCTTGAGATTATCCGACAACGACATCACGCAGAAATCATGACCCAGCGGCGCGCCGGCCTGGGCCGCCGTGGCCAGGGAGGCCGAGACGCCTGGCAGGATTTGCAGGTCGACGTTATGCCAGTCGGCATCAGTCGACTCATGCAGCGCTTCCAGTACAGCGGCAGCCATGGCGAATACGCCAGGGTCGCCGGATGACACCACAACCACCGACCGGCCCTGAGCCGCCAGTTCGAAGGCATGTCGGGCACGCTGCATTTCTTCGCGGTTGTCGGTGCAATGCTGCACCTGGTCGGCCCGCAAAGGCTCGGCCATGCGCACGTAAGTCTCATAACCGAGCACATCGTTGGCGCGGTCGAGTTCGGCACGCACGGCCGGGACCATCAACTCTGCCGCTCCAGGGCCAAGGCCGATCACCGCCAGACGTCCGCGCGCACGGCCAAGCTGCAGCGGGTCGACGGGCCGCTCAGCCACGGCGATGGCCACGCCGCCCATTGGTTGCAACGAAACCGGCAGGCCCAACGCATCACCCAACCATTGCTCGATGTCATCGCTGGCCCGCGCGAAGCGCAGCGGCACGCCCAGCGCCAGCGCCGCGTGGTGCAACTCGACGCGGGCCATGTCGCTGTCCGCCGCCAGCAGGCACGCCAGCGATTGCACGGCGAGGCCGGCTCGGTGCAGCGCGTCGCTGACCGCAATCGACACGTCCGGCGTGCCGGCACTCACCGCGACCACCACGTTGCGCGGATAGATCCGCAATTCGTCCGGCGCGGGTACACCCGCGGCGCTGTCGATGCGTATCGCCAACCGTGCCTGCGCATCCTGAGGCAACTGCGCCTGGTCCAGCCACGGCGCCGCGCCTTCGACCCGCACCGGCTCGCCGGCGAGCAGGTCGGACACGAAGCGCTTGCCCTGCTCCAGGTCGCCGAGGCTGTAGCCGCTCGGTGGATTGAGCAGGCAGGTGCCAAAACGCAACTCGCCGCTGGTGGTGATCGCCGGGGCGACTTGCAGCGCTGTCGCGATTTCCCGGGCCATGACATTCACGCCGCCCAGACCGCCCAGCAGCGGCACCACGGCGCTGCCATCCTCGGCCACCGCCAGCACCGGCGGCTCGACGCCCTTTTCCAGCAACAGCGGCGCGAGGGTGCGAATGACGATGCCCGCCGCGCACAGCGCAATGATCGGCGTGTCCTGTCGATAGAGTTCGCGCAATGTGGTGCCGAACTCAAGGTATTGCCGATCGCCCTCGACCCGCCCGACGAGGCCATGGATCAGCGCTTCGGGATAGCACTGCTGGATACGCCGGGCCGTCGCGAGGCTGCCCGGACCGAGGATGACAATTGCCGCAGCCTTCCTCATCCCTGCCACCGCTCGCCCGGGACGATGATCAGCGAGAAGTACGGCGAAGACATCGGCTCGACTTCATCCAGCGGCACGATTTTCTGGTTGGCCATGGTCGCGCGCTCGACGTACAGCGCCCGCCCGTCCATGCCCAGTTCCTCAAGCACCTGCCGAACCTTGGGAAAATTGCGCCCCAGCTTCATGATCACCGCCGCATCGGCATCGGCCAGCCGACGCTTGAGATCGTCGTGGGGCAGGACGCCGGAGAGCACCGACAGGCTCTGGTTGCGATAGACCAGCGGGGCTCCCAGCACCGAGGCACCACCGAGCATCGAACACACGCCGGGAATGACCTCGGCCTCGTAGCGCTCGGCCAGGCGGTCGTGCAGGTACATGTAGGAGCCGTAGAAAAACGGATCGCCCTCGCAGATTACCGCCACGTCGCGACCGGCATCCAGGTGCACGGCGAGTTGCTCGGCGGCGGTGTCATAGAAGTCGGCGATTACCTCTTCATAGGACAACGGCGCCGGCAGCACTTCGGTAGTGACCGGGTAGACCAGTGGCAGCAGGGTCTGCGCGTCCTGCAGATGGGCCTCGATGATGCCGAAGGCGTTGCCTTTCTTGCCCTTGGCGACGAAGTACGCCACCACCGGCGATTCCCGCAGCAGGCGCAGGGCCTTGACCGTGATCAGTTCCGGGTCACCCGGCCCTACGCCGAGGCCGATCAAGCGTCCAGGCTGCTGCATCATTCAACCTCCGTGGCGAGGGCATTGACGGCGGCGGCGGCCATGGCGCTGCCGCCCAGGCGGCCTTGCATGATCACGAACGGCACGCCTCGGCTGTCGGCCGCCAGCGCGGCCTTGGACTCGGCGGCGCCAACAAAACCCACCGGGAAGCCAAGGATCAGGGCCGGCTTCGGCGCGCCGGCATCGAGCATTTCCAGCAGATAGAACAGCGCGGTCGGTGCGTTGCCGATGACCACGACGCTACCTTCCAGGTGTGGACGCCACAGCTCCAGCGCGGCCGCCGAGCGAGTGTTGCCCAGCTCGCGGGCCAGCGCTGGCACGCTGTCGTCGCGCAAGGTGCAGATCACCGGATTGTTGGCCGGCAGGCGCGCCCGGGTCACGCCCTCGGACACCATCCGCGCATCACACAGGATCGGCGCACCGGCCGCCAGTGCCTGGCGCCCCGCCGCGCCTGCACCTGCGGAAAACTGCAGGCCATCGACCGCCTCGACCATGCCGCAGGCGTGGATCACCCGCACCGCGAGTTTTTCCAGATCGGCAGGAATGCGCGCCAGATTGGCCTCGGCGCGGATGATCGCGAAGGAGTTGCGATAGATCTCCTGACCGTCGCGGATGTAATCAAGCATCAAGGGAGCTCCGGGGATGAGCGTCGAGCCAGTGGCCGAGCGCTTCGATTGTCAGATTGTGTGCTTGCAGCGCGCCGAAACCCGGCAACGCGGCATCACGAAAATAGAGGTCGTAACGACCGGGGGCGACCGCCAGCAACGTCGCCGGGGCGATGTGGGCCGCCGCGCACGATCGCTGGCAGCCGGACAGATGAATGCTCAAAGCCTGGCCCGGGCGTTGCAGCAGATCCGCCAACTGGCGGGCATCGCCCTTGGTGTCGGCCAGGCCTTTGCCACAGCCACTGGAGCCGGTGCAGGCGATGAGTTGCGCCAGGGAGTGATCGAGCGAACACAACAGGCCCAGCGCGTCGAGCTGGGTCAACACGGCATCCGCATTTTCGCGGCGCACGTTGGGCAGCAACAGGCTTTGCCAGGGAGTGAAACGAAGATTGCCGTCGCCCTTCTCCCGCGCCAACTGCGCCGCGCCGCGCAGCATGACCGTATCAAGCCGGCCGAGGGGCGCCGCCGCGCCGACATAGACCCGTTCGTCGTGCTGGGAATGAATACCGATGTGCAGGCCGCCGGGCGACGCACTCCGCCGCCAGTCAAGGCAAGGTTGCAGCGGCACGCGGCCGGCCAACCGGGTCATGAATTCATCCACGGCACATTCAGCCAGCAGTTGGCGCATGCGGTTCTGGTCCGGGCGGGCCAGTTCGAGAAACAGCTCCAGCACCGCTACCACCAGGGCATGCCCTTGGGCCAGGGGCACCTTGCCCGCCGGCGTGTCCAATGGCGAACCGGCCAAGCCAAAGGCAAGCCAGGGCTCGCCGTGCTGGACAAGCGCCGATAGCCACAGGTCATGGTGATGCTCGAGCATCGCCAAGGCTTCGCCACCGTCCAACTGCACGGCGAACTTGGCCGAGAGTTCGTGGAAGCGTTCATGGGTTTGCAGGGTGAAGAGGATCTGCGCGGCCAGCGGACGGGTGTCGAACAGCATCTGCCGGTCGAGCCCCGCCGAGGGGCTGAGCATCAGGTTGCGCACGTCATCGCCGGCCGCCTTGCGCGGGCCAAGCCCGGCGGCCAGCAACGGCTCGATCAATGCATCCGGCTCAGGGCCGATACCGCGGATCTGCAAGTTGCCGCGGTTAGTGGCCTCGATCACGCCCCCGGCGAACTGCTCGGCCACCCACGCGACGGTTTCGGCCTGATCCGCGTGGATGACGCCGCCATCGAGCTTGATTCGGCAGATTCCTCCGTCCAGTGCCTGGACGACACGCAGCAACCCCGGACAACCCGAGGGGCGAATGACGTTGGAAGATGGACGTTCGTTCAAGGCAGAACCGGTAAATAGGAAACGCCGCAGCGGCGAGGGCCGCCATTATGCCTGCTTTGCCTATGGTCATGAAAAGCTTGCCGGTCGGATTGCTGATGGTGGGCACATAAATCCCATGCTCACCGCAAATCCCCTGTGGGAGCGAGCTTGCTCGCGATAGCGGTCTGTCTGGAAAGATAATGTTGAATGTAACGCCGTCATCGCGAGCAAGCTCGCTCCCACAAGGGATGGTTCACGTCAGATCCGTCGAGGCACGGTATGATGGCGACCCGGTTCGCGGCGGCAACAACCCTGGCGATCAACCCATTTATTCGAGGAACAGAGATGACCCCCTGGCTGACCGTAGTGGGCATCGGTGAAGAGGGCTTCAAGGGCCTGGGCCGAACGGCCCGCCATGCATTGCTGCGGGCGTCGCGGATACTGGGCAGCGCCCGTCAGTTGGAACTGCTGCCGCTGTGTATCCGCGGCGAGCGGGTGCTGTGGCCCAGCCCGTTCTCCCTGGAACCGCTGCTGGCTCGACGGGGCGAGCCGGTGTGCGTGCTGGCCAGTGGCGATCCGATGTTCTATGGCGTCGGCGCCAGCCTGGCGAAACAGCTGCCGGCCGAGGAAATGCAGGTCATCCCCGCGCCATCCTCCTGCTCGCTGGCGGCGGCGCGCATGGGCTGGCCGTTGCAGGACGCAGTCACGCTGTCGCTGGTGGCCCGCCCCCTGGCGGCGCTCAATGCGCACTTGTCCAGTGGCGTCAGGCTGTTGCTGCTGAGTAACGACCGCCACAGCCCCGGCGCCGTGGCAACACTGCTGCGCGAGCGCGGATTCGGCCCGAGTGCCATGACCGTGCTGGAGCATTTGGGCGGTGCGGCAGAACGACGGATCGACGGTTGCGCTGCGCACTGGTCCGATGAGGCGGTCGCCGATCTGAACCTGATCGCCATCGAATGCCGGGCCGATCCGTCGACGCAGCGCCTGTCACGCCTGGCCGGCCTGCCGGACAGCGCTTTCGAGCATGACGGCCAGCTGACCAAGCGCGACGTGCGTGCCGTCACCCTGGCTCGCCTCGCCCCGACTCCCGGCGAGCTGCTCTGGGACGTCGGCGCCGGCAGCGGCTCGATCGGCATCGAATGGATGCGCGCCCACCCCAGTTGCCGAGCCCTGGCCATCGAAGCCGACGAAGGCCGCCAAGCCTTGATCGAACGCAACCGCGACACCCTTGGCGTGCCCGGCCTCCAGTTGATTCGCGGCAGCGCCCCGCAGGCGCTGGAGAACCTGGAGCGTCCGGACGCGGTGTTCATCGGTGGCGGCGTCACCCGCGAAGGCGTGCTTGATGCCTGTTGGGCCCGGCTCAAGCCTGGCGGTCGGCTCGTCGCCAATGCCGTGGCCCTGCAAAGCGAGATGACACTGATGAGCTGGCGCGAACGCCACGGCGGTGAGCTGACCCGCATCCATGTCGCCCAGGCCCAGCCTTTGGGCGCATTCGATACCTGGCGCCAAGCCTTGCCAATCACCTTGCTGGACCTGACGAAACCTCTCGATGCGTGACGAAACCGCCGAGCAACCCGCCCCCCTGCGCAGCGGCCTGACCACCGGCAGTTGCGCCACGGCCACCAGCCTGGCGGCGGCGCGACTGCTGCTGTGCGGCACCGAGGCCGATGCCGTGGAAATCGTCCTGCCCAAGGGCAAGCAGGTGCAGATGCGCCTGGAGTTCTGCCGGCTGACCCAACAAGGTGCCGAGGCCGGAACGATCAAGGACGCTGGAGATGACCCGGACGTGACTCATGGCGCGCTGTTGTTTTCCCAGGTGCGCCTGATTGCCGAACCTGGCGTGCGTTTTGTTGCCGGTCGTGGCGTCGGCACGGTGACGCGACCGGGACTGGTCCTGGCTGTCGGTGAGCCGGCGATCAACCCGGTGCCGCGCAAAATGATCAACGATCACCTGGGTCGCCTGGCCGAGGAAAGCGGTTATGCCGGGGGGTTCGAAGTCACGGTCAATGTCGAGGGCGGCGAAGCCCTGGCGCTGAAAACCATGAATCCGCGACTCGGCATCCTCGGCGGTCTGTCGATCCTCGGCACCAGCGGCATCGTCCGGCCGTTTTCCTGCGCAGCCTACATAGCGTCGATCCACCAGGGCGTCGACGTGGCGAAAACCAACGGCTACCTGCATATCGCCGCGTGCACCGGCAATGCCAGCGAAGACACCATGCGCCGGGTCTACAACCTGCCGGAAATCGCCTTGATCGAAATGGGCGACTTTGTCGGCGCCGTGCTCAAGCATGTGCGCAAGGTGCCGGTGGAAAAGCTCAGTCTTTGCGGCGGCTTCGGCAAGATCAGCAAACTCGCCGCCGGGCATATGGACCTGCACAGCCGCCATTCAAGCATCGACCTGCCACAACTGGCCAAATGGGCGGCGGCAATCGGGGCCGATGAGAAGTTGCAGCACGACATTCGTCAAGCCAACACCAGCCAGCAAGCCCTCGCGATGGCCAGCGCCGTCGGCATCGCCCTCGGTGATGCCGTGTGCGAGCACGCCCTGGCCTTCGCTCGCAGCGTGGTCCCGGCCCAGGTCCAGGTCGAAGTCTTCGCCATCGACCGTCAGGGCGCAATCGTCGGCCACGCTGGAGCCTTTAAATGAAACGCATCCTGCTCCTCGGTGGCGTCACCGAGGCCCTGGCCATCGCTCGCACGCTCGGCCCCGAGCACATCTACAGCTTGGCGGGCATCGGTCGCGTCCCCACCGACCTGACCTGCCAGGTACGTGTCGGCGGCTACGGCGGCGCCGAAGGCCTGGCGCAATTCATCCGCGCCGAGGGCATCGACCTGCTATTGGACGCAACCCACCCCTACGCCGCGCAAATCAGCTACAACGCCGCCCGTGCCGCCCGCGCCTGCGCCATCCCCTGCTGGGCCCTGCGCCGTCCGGCCTGGCGCCCACGGGCCGGCGATGACTGGCGCGAAGTGGCCGACTGGGCCGAACTGATCCAGGCCTTGCAGCCTTTCCGCCGCCCCTTGTTCACCCTCGGCCGGGAGCCGCTGCAGCATCTGCAGGAAATCCCCGCCGAACAGTTCTGGACGCTGCGAGCACTGGACGTTTACCCCGGCAACGAACGCTGCGAAGTCATCGGCGCCCGTGGGCCGTTTCACATTGACGGTGAACGCGAACTGTTCGAACGGCGACGAATCGATGTGCTGGTCAGCAAGAACAGCGGCAGCACGGCCACCGAGCCGAAGCTGGAGGTGGCCCGGGAGCGGGGGGTGCCAGTGCTGGTGTTGAAGCGACCGGTGTTGGCGGGGGTGGATCGGGAGTTTGCAGCGGTCAATGACGTGCTGGACGCTTTATCCGTACCCAACGGCTTTTGAATTCAGCAGATCAGCGAGACATTTCTGACAAGTTTTCCAGACGCAGCCGGCTGTTTCGTCCAAGACATTCAATTCTATAGTTCCGCTCCTTGATACCCACCTCAGCGTCTGGCAGTCAACAAGCATGAGCGATCCGTCTCGCGCCTGGAAAAGCGCTGCTTGCCACAGCGTATCCCAAGGAATACGATCCAATGATCGAATTTGTACAGTCCCGGATCTTCTCAAGCTGGCTTGACGGTTTGAGAGACGTCACAGGGAAAGCTCGCATCATTGCCAGGATTCGATCTGCTGAGCATGGCAATCTTGGTGATTGCGAACCAGTCGGCAACGCAGTGTATGAGATGCGCATTCACTCGGGCCCAGGTTATCGAGTGTATTTTGCCCGTCGAGACTCCGTGCTTTACCTGCTGCTTGCGGGAGGTGACAAATCAACTCAGAAACGGGACATCAAACGCGCTGTTCAAATAGCGCAAGCCATGAGTGACGAGGAGTGAATCATGACCGCAGAATTTACACGTTTCGATGCAGCCAGCTACCTCAAGACACCGGAGGAGATGGCTGCTTATCTGGATGCCTGTTTTGAAGAAGATAGCGGTGACGGCGCACTGGTTCGCGCAGCTCTCAACGATATCGCCAGGGCAAAAGGCATGACGCAGATCGCCCGTGATGCCGGGCTCGGGCGAGAGAGTCTTTATAAAGCCCTGGGCAGTGCGGGCAATCCAGAATTCACAACTATCATCAAAGTCATGAAAGCTCTGGGCTTGAAGTTACGTGCGACGACCATTTGAAGATCCATTGCTACTGTTAACACCAGCCCTGCGACCCTACACCGCACGTGGCCTTTTTACTTCTGGACACCGATCAGGCTAAATACCGCCACCTGATCGCCCAACCGAGCGGATTGCCCCATGTCCCGACAACGGCTTGCATTTGCCTGGATCGCCTGCTTCGCAGTGCTGTTCAACATGCTTGCCATGCCGCTTTCCAATAGCGCCGGTGCAGCCGCCAGTACGCCAGCGGAACAAATGCTGTGGGGCAGTTTCTGCTCGTCCAGCGGCACGAAGATGCTGGCGGTTTCCCTGGGCAAGCTGGAACAAGGCACGCCACAGAAAGACAATCACTCGACGATGCAACATTGCTGGTGCTGCTCAGGCCCGGCGCCGCTGATGGCGCTTGCCGGGCACGCCCCGCAGTTGTATCTGGACGCACAACGGGCCGATCGCGGTACGGCCCACGCAAAGCTCGACAGCCCGACCCCGCGCCAGCAATGGCCCAGCCTCAACCCCCGTGCTTCGCCTCTGGCCTGATTCTTCCCGCATGAAACTGCGTCCTGAATCGTTCCGGAGAATTGCCATGTTGAACAGACTCATCCTGCTGGCCGCCCTGCTGCTCCCGGCTGGCCTCGCCCAGGCGCACCAGTACAAGGCCGCCGAGCTTGAGATCGCCCACCCGTGGTCCCAGGAGTTGCCGCCCAACGCGCCAACCGTGGCCGCGTACTTCGTGATTCACAACGGCGGCGCCACCGCCGACAAACTGCTCGGCGTCGACTCGCCGATTGCCGGCAAGGCCGAGCTCCATGAACATGTGATGCAAAACGACCTGATGAAAATGCAACCGGTGCCCGTCGTCGCCATCGCCCCCGGTGCGACCGTCACCTTCGCGCCGATGGCCTATCACGTGATGTTGCTGGACCTGAAGGACCGCAGCTTGCTCAGCGACGGCAAACGTTTCCCCATGACCCTGCATTTCGAAAAGGCCGGGGACGTGACGGTGGATGTCGCGGTGCAGAAAAAAGCACCCGACGGCGCCAAGACACACCAGCACGCCCAGTAGACGTAGCCGCCTATGCAACCTCGTCGCGCCAGCCCGTCCAGGCACCGCCGTCAGCCCATGAGCCTGACACGCGGCAGCTGGATCAGCCTGTTCGCCATGCTGATGATCTTTATCGGACCACTGGTTTCCCAGTCGATGCCGATGGATCAGCGCATGTCCATGCCTGTGTCCGTGAGCATGGAAATGGAGATGAGCATGGACATGCCGGTGCATGAAGCGCCGGCGGCCGAGCACTGCGCGCCCCAGAGCGAACACCACGCGTTATGGGAAAAATGCGGTTATTGCAGCCTGCTGTTCAATTGCCCGGCGCTGCCTGGCGGCCACACATTCGCCGTCTTCGACACCCCTCCCAGACACACCTTCACCAGCCCTTCCCCGCGCCTGGGTCATGCCCGACCGGCGTTCTTTCCGGGCGCCCGCACCCGCGCACCGCCACTCGACGCGTAAGCCCGCACCTGCTCACCCGGTCGCAAAGGACAGCCCAACGCTGCCCTGAACACGGATGAGTGCCTGACAACGCAGGCAAGACCTGACACCTGACCTTGTGGCGAGGGAGCTTGCTCCCGCTCGGTTGCGTAGCAACCGCAAAAGCCAAGGGCCGCTGCGCAGCCCAGCGGGAGCAAGCTCCCTCGCCACGGGGTCTGTGCTTAGTCAAGGCTCACCTGCTATCGGCTGCCCGGCAGCCGCACAACATGACAACCGAATTTGCCCTGCGGAGCGCTTTGCAATGAGCCAACCGAAACCCAATTTCTACAACCTGGCCTGGCGCTGGCATTTTTATGCCGGGCTGTTCGTGGCGCCGTTCATGGTGATGCTGGCCCTGACCGGGATCATCTACCTGTTCAAGCCGCAACTCGATCCGTTGATGTACGGCAACCTGCTGAACGTACCGGCCGGGCATCACAGCCTGGCGGCGGACGACCTGCTCAAGCAGGTCCGCCAGGCTTACCCCGAAGGCCAGGTCAAACAGTACCTGCCGCCGATCAACGCCGAGCGCAGCGCGCAATTCGTGGTGATCGACAAGGGTCGGGAGCTGAATGTGTTCATCGACCCGTACCACGGCGACGTGCTCGGCGAGCAGGACGCGAAAGACAACCTGCAAGCTATGGCCCGGGCGATTCACGGTGAATTGCTGATCGGCACCGTCGGTGACCGGCTGGTGGAAATGGCTGCCGGCTGGGGCGTGGTGCTGGTGGTTTCCGGACTGTACCTGTGGTGGCCGCGTGGGCAGTCCTCGGCCGGCGTGCTGTGGCCGCGCTGGGGTGCTCGCGGTCGGGTGTTCTGGCGCGACTTGCACATCGTTGTCGGTTTCTGGGGCGCGGCGTTCCTGCTGGTGATGCTGCTCAGCGGCATGACCTGGACCGGCTTCTGGGGCAAGCAGTACGCCGACCTCTGGAACCGTTTCCCGGCGGCGATGTGGAACGACGTACCGAAGTCCGACATCGAGGCCGGCAGCCTCAACAACGCCCATCGCCAGACCGTGCCCTGGGCGGTGGAGAACACGCCAATGCCGATGTCCGGCGACCACGCCGAACACATGGCCCATGGCGGCATGCACGAAGGCCCCGCCGCACCCACCGTCAGCCTGCAAGCGGTGCAAGACATCGCCACCGAGCGCAAGGTCGAGCCCGGCTACAGCATCACCCTGCCAACGACCGCCTCGGGCGTATTCACCATCGCCGTGTTTGCCGATGACCCGCGCAACGACGCGACCTTGCACGTGGACCAGTACACCGGCAAAGTCCTGGCCGACGTGCGTTGGGAGCACTACAACGTCGTTGCCCGCGCCACCGAGACCGGGGTGATGCTGCACGAAGGCAAGATGTTCGGTCCGGTGAACCAGATCATCGTCCTGCTGATCTGCCTGATGATCCTGCTCAGCGCCGTGAGCGGAATGGTGATCTGGTGGAAACGCCGGCCCCAGGGCAAGTTCGGCGTGCCGCCACTGCGCCACGACCTGCCGACGTGGAAGACCGGTGTGTTCATCATGTTGGCCCTGGCGGTGGTGTTCCCGTTGGTGGGGGCGTCGCTGGTGGTGGTGTGGCTGTTGGACCGACTTGTTACACGGTTCAATCGCCAGCCTGAAGCCGCTTCATCTTCAAGCTGAGAATTGCGCGTTGACGGAAAGCGGCGCGAAGCCTCTACAATCGCGCCCGCCTTCCAAACCTAAACACCATCCCTGTGGGAGCGAGCTTGCTCGCGATGGCGGCAGTACTTCAACAATGATGCAAGCTGAACCACCGCTATCGCGAGCAAGCTCGCTCCCAAGACCCGCGCGCCGCCCATGATTCGAGTAAATGCATGACCTCGCTAACCCTCTCCCACCTCGCCTGGACCCCGCTGGGCCATGGCCACTGCCATCACCAGTTCCAACTGCGTGATGCCACGTTGCAGGTGGCGGCCGGGGAGTTTGTCGGGTTGATCGGGCCCAACGGCAGCGGCAAGACCAGCCTGTTGCGCTGCGCCTACCGCTTCAGCCGGCCAGAAAGCGGCGAGGTCAGACTCGAACACCACAACGTCTGGAAACAGCCCTCGCGCTGGTGCGCCCAACGCATCGCCGTGGTGCTGCAAGAGTTTCCCGACGCCTTCGGCCTGACGGTGGATGAGGTGGTCGCGATGGGGCGCACGCCGCACAAGGGTCTGTTCGATGGTGACAATCAGGAAGATCGCCGACTGGTGCTCCAGGCATTGGAGTCGGCCGGGCTTGCAGGCTTTGGCGACCATGCATTCGCCACGCTCTCGGGCGGTGAGAAGCAACGGGTGATCCTCGCACGCGCCCTGGCCCAGCAGCCGCAGTTGCTGATCCTCGACGAACCGACCAATCACCTCGACCCGCGCTATCAATTGCAGTTGCTGCAACTGATCAAGGGCCTGGGCATCGGCACCCTCGCCAGCATTCATGACCTGAACCTTGCCGCCGCGTTCTGCGACCGCCTGTACGTGATCGAACACGGGCGCATCGTCGCCAGCGGCACGCCCAGGGACGTCCTCACTGTAGACCTGTTGCGCGAAGTGTTCGGCGTCGCGGCCCTGGTGGACGAACACCCGCTGGCCGACTACCCACGAATCACCTGGATAACCCGACCATGATCCTGCGTCCCCTGCTGTTGCTTCCGTTATTGCTGGCAAGTTTGCATGTCCAGGCCGAGACCAGCCGCTACCCGTTGACGATCCAGAGCTGCAACCGCCAGGTGATGTTCAACGAGGCCCCTCGGCACGCCGTCAGCCATGACATCAACATGACCCAGATGATGCTGGCCCTGGGACTAAAACCACGCATGGTTGGCTACAGCGGCATCAGCGGCTGGAAATCGGTGACGCCGGACATGGCCAAGATCCTCGATGGCCTGCCGGAACTGGCCGCCAAATATCCCTCGGTGGAAACCCTGCTCGACGCCAACGTCGATTTTTTCTTCGCCGGTTGGGACTACGGCATGCGCGTCGGCGGCGACCTGACTCCGCAGACCCTGCAACCGCTGGGCATCAACGTCTACGAACTGACCGAGTCCTGCGCGTTCGTGATGAAACGCCCGGCGGCCTCGCTGGAGGACACCTACAACGACCTGCGCAACCTTGGGAAAATCTTCGACGTGCAGGATCGCGCCAACGCGCTGATCGCCACGATGCAGGCCCAGGTCGCCGAAGTGCGCAAGCACCTGCCAACCCGACAACCGCGAGTGTTCCTGTATGACAGCGGCGAAGACCGGGCCATGACCTCCGGCCGCCTGGGCATGCCCCAGGCCCTGATCGACGCAGCCGGCGGGCGCAACATTCTGGATGACGTGGACGCCAGTTGGACCCGCGTCAATTGGGAAAACGTGGTGGAGCGTAACCCCCAAGTCATCGTGATCGTCGATTACGGCGAAGTCAGTGCCGAGCAGAAACAGCAATTCCTGTTGAGCAACCCGGCCCTGCAATCAGTCGATGCGATCAAGCACCGGCGCTTCGTCGTGATCCCTTACGTGCAGGCCACGCCAGGTATCGATAACGTGCTGGCGGTGCAAACCCTGGCGCGGGGTTTGCACGGCCAATGAACGATCGTCGCTATGGTGCACTGCTGCTACTGCTCGGCGCGCTGCTCCTGGTGTCGTGCGTGGTGTCGCTGGGTTTCGGGCCCGCGCGAGTACCGGTGGCCGTGGTCTGGGACCTGCTGCTGCACAAGGCTTTCGGTGTCGGCGAGGTGCATTGGACAGCCGGCCAGGAGCATATCGTCTGGCTGATCCGCGTCCCGCGCCTGCTGCTCGGGGCGCTGGTAGGCGCAGGGTTGGCGTTGATCGGCGCGGTGCTGCAAGCGGTGACACGCAACCCGCTGGCCGATCCGCACCTGCTCGGCGTCACCTCCGGCGCCACCCTCGGAGCGGTCATCGTGGTGTTGCACGTCGGCGAGATCATCGGCCTGCTGACCCTGCCGCTGGCCGCCTTCATCGGCGCGCTGTTGAGTATGTTGCTGGTGTTGGCCATCGCTGCCCGCCAGGGCCGCCTGGAGAGTGATCGCCTGCTGCTCTGCGGCGTAGCGGTGTCATTCGTGATGATGGCGGCGGCCAACCTGCTGCTGTTTCTCGGAGACCATCGCGCCAGTTCGGCGGTGATGTTCTGGATGCTCGGCGGCCTGGGCCTGGCACGCTGGGAACTGCTCGCGGTGCCAGCCGCCAGTGTATTGCTGGGGCTGGTGTTGCTGCTGGGCATGGCCCGGCCGTTGAACGCGCTGATGGCCGGGGAGCAGACCGCCGTGACCCTGGGGCTGAACGCGGCGAAGGTGCGGCTATGGATTTTCCTGATCGCGTCCTTGATGACCGGCGTACTGGTGTCCATCAGCGGCTCGATCGGTTTTGTCGGGCTGATGGTGCCCCACATCGCCCGCCGCCTGGTGGGCGCCGAGCATCGTCGGCTGTTGCCGGCCTGCGTGCTGCTGGGCAGCCTGTTCCTGGTTTGGGTGGACGTGGCGGCTCGCACGCTGATCGCGCCGGAGGATTTGCCGATCGGAGTCGCTACAGCCGCTATCGGTGGGCTGTTCTTTATGGGTCTGATGCGCCGTCGCTGAAAAGATGCTTCTTCTTGTACACGCCGAATAGCTCGGTACCAAGGCCGCCATTTCGAAAATGCTCCAGCTCCGCTCGAACCATATCAATGACCAACGCCCGGTCCTCGGCTTTTGCAAGATTAAAATTTCCACTGTAGGCGAGATTGACCATTCGCCAGAGGAAGCAGTTGGTTCGGTAAACATCTACCGGCTTGAGCCAACGTTCGAGGAGCGCGGTAATTTCCTCACTTCGAATACCCTCGAAGCACCCGATCGAGTGGTCCTTGTCTGGAATGACAGCATCGACAACCTGGGTATCGGCGTTTAGCCGGTAGCGTGCCGGCAATGCCGAGAACGCTGCATCGGCCGCAATTATTGCCTCAGGCCACAAGCGATTGCCATTGCGCCCCACGGCCTCACCCACACTCCAGAACTCGCCATCGTTTTTCAAACTATGGGAGATAAAGAGCATCACTTTTTCCAGCTCGATCAAATGGTGCAATGCCGAGACGCAGATAATAACGTCCCACTGCTCACCGGTAGGCACCAGGTTATTCGCATCGGCCACGATCAGATCGAGGCCGACCCCTGAAGAAAACTGCTTCGCCGCGATGTGAAGCAGGTCTTCATTGATATCCAGCAGTGACCATTCCACGCCTTCCGGAACAGCGGCCGACAGACCAGCTTCTATCCGCGCGGCACCGCTGCAGATCGACAGGACTTTTATTGCACCGTGATCCCTGACTTTCCGACGTAGCCTTGCTTGAAAGTCGGGCGGCGTTTGCGGGACGTTCGCCCTCAGCATACGAATGGCATAGGAGTAGGCGACCTCTCCTTCAAACGGTTCCGGAATCACCATCTCGGACTGGGCACCCTGCCCTTGCGCCGGAGCCAGGCCATTCAATCGGCGAACGTTGCGAGCTACGCCCATGGCCGCTTCACTCTGTCGCTCCTGAACGTTCGAGTAAAACTCGTTCCGGTAGACGCTACTGAAGTGTGCTATCTCGTTTTTCACGCGCATCTGATGGTGTGTTTTCGCCAGGAGAAGCTTCATCACTCCTTCCCTGGCAACGCACAAGTCAGCTATCGCCAACCAGTCGGCTGTAGGGTCATTTTTTGCCCCTGGCCCGCACGTTACCAAGAGACGGCCACGTTTCCCCGCCAACCAAGCCAGATCCAGATCGACCGACCGCCATTCCGACGGCGTAGATCCTCCGCAAATATGAAACATTCCGAGTGGAAATTCGGTTTGACCTGGATCATCGACAAAAACAACTGAACACGTGAGCCCGTCGACACTGATGCCTGGCAGCGCTGCCGAAAAACGAATGTAGAGTCTGGAATCGGAAAACACATCCAGCTGGCTACTTCGCAGATGTTCCCCGGCGGTGAGAATCAGCGAATATCTCGCTTCTCGCAAATGCGTCACGTGCATCCATTGCGGATGCTCGGCCGGTTTGACTTCAGGCAACACGGCGAATGCTGCCGTCTCGTCGAGAAGAAAATAGCTTGCAGCGCCAGAGTCGTTCAAACGGCTTTCCCTACTTCGCAACGGCAGAAGAGTCAGCATAGTCGGGCGGGCGATAATTTCACCTTGGGTCAACCTCATCCGCGCCCCAATGCGGAGCGCCATCCTGCACCAGCATCAGCGATGTGGTCGCTGATGGTGCATCGTCACTTCCCTCTCTTGCCGCCGGCCCCGCATTTCAAAGCCTTTCCCCGACCGGGCACACCCCTTGCAAAAGCGCTTTCAGCGTTTGCATCTGCCATCCAGAAAAACATAAAGACCACGGAGATCGCACAATGAAGCGTCATAGCTTGATCAAGGCTTTTACACTCTCGGCAAGCATTGCCGCGATGGGCATGGCCTGGACCGTCCAGGCCGCCGAGACCATCAAGGTCGGCATCCTGCATTCGTTGTCCGGGACCATGGCGATCTCCGAAACGTCCCTCAAGGACATGGCGTTGATGACCATCGACGAGATCAACGCCAAGGGTGGAGTGAACGGCAAGAAGCTTGAAGCGGTGGTCGTGGACCCGGCATCGAACTGGCCGCTGTTCGCTGAAAAGGGCCGCCAGTTGCTGACTCAGGACAAGGTCGCCGTGGTGTTCGGCTGCTGGACCTCGGTGTCGCGCAAATCCGTGTTGCCGGTGTTCGAAGAACTCAACGGCCTGCTGTTCTATCCGGTGCAGTACGAAGGCGAAGAAATGTCGCCGAACGTTTTCTACACCGGCGCAGCGCCAAACCAGCAGGCGATCCCGGCGGTGGAATACCTGATGAGCGAAGAAGGCGGCAGCGCCAAGCGCTACTTCCTGCTGGGCACCGACTACGTCTATCCGCGCACCACCAACAAGATCCTGCGTTCGTTCCTGCACTCCAAAGGCGTGGCGGACAAGGATATCGAAGAGGTCTACACCCCGTTCGGCCACAGCGATTACCAGACCATCGTTGCCAACATCAAGAAATTCTCGGCCGGCGGCAAGACCGCCGTCATCTCCACGGTCAATGGCGATTCCAACGTACCGTTTTATAAAGAGCTGGCGAACCAGGGCCTGAAAGCCACCGATGTACCGGTCGTGGCCTTCTCGGTGGGCGAAGAGGAACTGCGCGGCATCGACACCAAACCGCTGGTGGGTAACCTGGCGGCGTGGAACTACTTCGAATCCGTGGATAACCCGGCGAACAAGAAATTCGTCGATTCCTGGAAGGCCTACGCCAAGGCCAAGAACCTGCCGGGCGCCGACAAAGCGGTAACCAACGACCCGATGGAAGCCACCTACGTCGGCATCCACATGTGGGCGCAAGCGGTGGAAAAAGCCAAGTCCACCGATGTCGACAAAGTCCGCGAAGCCCTGGCCGGCCAGACCTTCGCCGCGCCGTCGGGTTACACCCTGACCATGGACAAGACCAACCATCACCTGCACAAGCCGGTGATGATCGGCGAGATCCAGGCCGACGGTCAGTTCAACGTGGTCTGGCAGACCGAAGGGCCGATCCGCGCCCAGCCGTGGAGCCCGTTCATCGCCGGCAACGACAAGAAGCCTGACTATGCGGTGAAGAGCAACTGAGCCCATGGGTGTCGGGCCGAATTCCCGGACCGACACACAACCCTTGTGGGAGCGAGCCTGCTCGCGAATGCTGTGTATCAGCGATATTCATCCAGGCTGACCCACCGCATTCGCGAGCAGGCTCGCTCCCACAGAGAAAGAAGTTTGCGCAAGGCCTAGCTTATGCCCACCGCCCTTTACCGCCTCATCCTCGCCCTGGTGCTGCTGTTGCCGCTGGGCGCCAACGCCGGCGAAGCCGAAGACTTCGTCGCCGCCAACCCGACCCAGCAGGCCAAGCTCCTGGAAGCCTGGGCCGCGCAGCCCGACCCCGCGCGCGTCGAATTGATCAATGCCCTGCAGCAAGGCCAATTGACCATCGACGGCCAGCCAAAGACCCTGCGCCTGAACAACCGTTTGCGAGGGCTGATCGAAACCGCTCTCGCCAGCCACCAGCTACTCGCCGTGGACGCCCGCGTACGCCTGACTGCCGCGCAGCAGTTGCAAAAAAGTGCCCGCCCCGCGCAACTGGCGTTTCTTGATCGGCAACTGGCCGGTGAGCAGGACGAAGACGTGCATGCCGCCCTGAGCCTGGCCCTGGCGAACCTGCAACTGGTCGATGCCAACCCTTCCGTGCGCCTGGCCGCCGTCCGCCTGTTGGGGGAAACCGGCGACCCGCTGGCCCGCACCCGCCTGGAAGCCCTGCTCGAACCCGGCGTCGAAACCGATGCCGCCGTGCGCACCGCCGCTGAAACCAGCCTCGGCCAGGTCAAGCGCAAACTGCTCATCGGCGAGCTGCTGGGCCAGGCCTTCAGCGGCATGTCCCTGGGCTCGATCCTGCTGCTCGCCGCCCTCGGCCTGGCAATCACCTTTGGCCTGCTCGGGGTGATCAACATGGCCCACGGCGAGATGCTGATGCTCGGCGCCTACTCCACGTATGTGGTGCAGATGCTGTTCCAGCGCTTCGCCCCGAACGCCATCGAGTTCTACCCGCTGATCGCCCTGCCGGTGGCGTTTTTCATCACCGCGGCCATCGGCATGGCACTGGAGCGCACGGTGATCCGCCACCTCTACGGGCGCCCGCTGGAAACCCTGCTCGCCACCTGGGGCATCAGCCTGATGCTGATTCAGCTGGTGCGCCTGGTGTTCGGCGCGCAGAACGTCGAAGTCGCCAACCCGGCCTGGCTCTCGGGTGGGATCCAGGTGCTGCCGAACCTGGTGCTGCCGTACAACCGCATCGTGATCATCGCCTTCGCGCTGTTCGTGGTGGTCCTGACCTGGCTGTTGCTGAACAAGACGCGCCTGGGCCTGAACGTGCGCGCCGTGACCCAGAACCGCAACATGGCCGCCTGCTGCGGCGTGCCCACCGGGCGGGTCGACATGCTCGCTTTCGGCCTCGGCTCGGGCATCGCCGGGCTCGGCGGCGTGGCTTTGAGCCAGATCGGCAACGTCGGCCCGGACCTGGGCCAGAGCTACATCATCGACTCGTTCCTGGTGGTAGTACTTGGCGGCGTCGGCCAACTGGCCGGCAGCGTATTCGCCGCGTTCGGCCTGGGCATCGCCAACAAGATCCTCGAACCGCAGATCGGCGCCGTGCTCGGCAAGATCCTGATCCTTGCGCTGATCATTCTGTTCATCCAGAAGCGTCCGCAAGGCCTCTTCGCGCTCAAAGGACGGGTAATCGACTGATGAACCAGCCCCTGATGCTCACGGCCACACAAAAGGCCGGTCCCAAACTCACCGTTGCCGTTGGCGCGCTGATTCTCGCCGTGCTGCTGAGCCTGCCGTTGCTGTCGTTGCTGGCGGCGGACAATCCGCTGCACATCTCGGCGTACACGCTGACCCTGGTGGGCAAGATCCTCTGCTATGCCATCGTCGCCCTGGCGCTGGACCTGGTCTGGGGCTACGCCGGCCTGCTCTCCCTCGGTCACGGCCTGTTCTTCGCCCTGGGCGGCTACGCCATGGGCATGTACCTGATGCGCCAGGCCGCCGGTGACGGCCTTCCGGCATTCATGACGTTTTTGTCGTGGACCGAACTGCCCTGGTACTGGGCCGGCACCGACAGTTTCCTCTGGGCGCTGTGCCTGGTGGTGCTGGCACCCGGTTTGCTGGCACTGGTTTTCGGCTTCTTCGCGTTCCGCTCGCGGATCAAGGGCGTGTATTTCTCGATCATGACCCAGGCCCTTACCTTCGCCGGGATGCTGCTGTTTTTCCGCAACGAGACGGGTTTTGGCGGCAACAACGGCTTCACCAATTTCCGTTCGATCCTGGGCTTTGGCATCACCGAGCCGGGCACCCGCGCGGTGCTGTTTTTTGCCACGGTGCTGTTGCTGGTGGCGAGCCTGTTCATCGGTTGGCGCCTGGCCCGCAGCAAGTTCGGACGGGTGCTGACGGCCCTGCGCGATGCGGAAAATCGCCTGATGTTCTGCGGCTACGATCCCCGTGGTTTCAAGCTGTTCGTCTGGGTGTTGAGCGCAGTGTTGTGCGGCCTGGCGGGGGCGCTGTACGTGCCGCAGGTGGGCATCATCAACCCCAGCGAAATGTCGCCGACCAATTCAATCGAAGCTGCCGTGTGGGTGGCCCTTGGCGGGCGCGGCACGCTGATCGGACCGCTGCTGGGCGCTGGCGTGGTCAATGGCATGAAGAGCTGGTTCACCGTGGCGTTTCCTGAGTACTGGCTGTTCTTCCTCGGCGCGTTGTTCATTGTCGTGACGCTGTATCTGCCCAAGGGCGTGATCGGCTTGCTGAAGAAAAGGGGCGAATGATGCGAATCACACCCACGGCGGACTTCATGCTCGAACCGATTATCGAGCCCCCTGTCGATGCCAATCGGGACCAAGGCAGCAGCCGCGATGCGATCGGCCTCGGCCACGCCGCTGGCGTGGGCCTGAACACCCGCCACGGCACCATCCTGACCCTGGAAGACATCAGCGTCAGCTTCGACGGTTTCAAGGCGCTCAACGATCTGAACCTGTACATCGGCGTCGGCGAATTGCGCTGCATCATCGGCCCCAACGGTGCCGGCAAGACCACCTTGATGGACGTCATTACCGGCAAGACCCGACCCAGCCACGGCAAGGCCTGGTTTGGCGAAACCCTGGACCTGACCAGCATGAGCGAAGTGCAGATTGCCCAGGCCGGTATCGGCCGCAAGTTCCAGAAGCCGACGGTGTTCGAAGCCTTGAGCGTGTTCGAGAATCTGGAACTGGCGCTCAAGACCGACAAATCGGTATGGGCCAGCCTGCGGGCGAAACTGACCGGCGAACAACATGACCGTATCGGCGAAGTGCTTGAAACCATCCGCCTCACCGCCTCGGTCAATCGCGCCGCCGGGTTGCTGTCTCACGGGCAGAAGCAATTTCTGGAGATTGGCATGCTGCTGGTCCAGGACCCGCAACTGCTGCTGCTCGACGAGCCGGTGGCGGGCATGACCGACGCCGAGACCGACTTCACCGCCGAGCTGTTCAAATCCCTGGCCGGCAAACATTCGCTGATGGTGGTGGAACACGATATGGGCTTCGTCGGCGCGATCGCCGATCACGTCACCGTGCTGCACCAGGGCAGCGTGTTGGCCGAAGGGTCGCTGGAGCAGGTGCAGGCCGATGAGCGGGTGATCGAGGTGTATCTCGGTCGATGAGGCGATAGAAGTAGTTTTCCTGTGGGAGCGAGCCTGCTCGCGAAGCAACGGAACATTCAACAATGAATATCGACTGACACATCGCTTTCGCGAGCAGGCTCGCTCCCACAAGGGGCATAAGGGGATTCAAACAATGCTGCAAGTCGACAAGCTGCACCAGTACTACGGCGGTAGCCACATCCTGCGGGGCCTGTCGTTCGACGTGAAGGTCGGCGAGGTGACGTGCCTGCTGGGCCGCAACGGTGTGGGCAAGACCACCCTGCTCAAATGCCTGATGGGCCTGCTGCCGGCCAAGGAAGGCGTGGTGAGTTGGGAAGGCAAGGCCATCACCGGCTTCAAGCCGCACCAGCGGGTACATGCCGGCATCGCCTATGTGCCCCAGGGCCGGGAAATTTTCGCTCGGCTGACGGTGGAAGAAAACCTGCTGATGGGGCTTTCGCGCTTCCCGGGTTCCGAGGCCAAGGAAGTGCCGGCCTTCATCTATGAACTGTTCCCGGTGCTGCTACAGATGAAACAACGCCGCGGCGGTGACCTGTCTGGTGGTCAGCAACAGCAGCTCGCCATTGGCCGGGCCCTGGCCAGCCGTCCGCGCCTGCTGATTCTCGACGAGCCCACCGAAGGCATCCAGCCGTCGGTGATCAAGGAGATTGGCGCGGTAATCAGGCAACTCGCGGCCCGGGGCGACATGGCGATCTTGCTGGTGGAGCAGTTCTATGACTTCGCCGCCGAGCTGGCCGATCAGTACCTGGTGATGTCCCGGGGCGAGATCGTCCAGCAAGGCCGCGGCGAAAATATGCAAGCCGAGGGTGTGCGCGGGCTGGTAACGATCTAGTCTTGGCGTCCCGACGATAATCAGAAAATCATGAATCTACCTGTATCGCCCTCCGCCCTCTTCACCCCCAGCTGGCACGCCGAGCTGGACTTGGCCTATGCCCGATTCGGCGACTGCACGCGTCCGGTCCAGCGTCGCCACAAAGGTCCACTGCGGGTGCAGAAACACCTGTACGCCGAAGGTCCCGAAGTCTGCCAGCACATCATCGTCCACCCGCCCGGCGGGATTGCCGGCGGTGATCGGCTGGACATCTCGGCTCACGTCGGCCCCGGTGCCTGGGCGCAACTGACCAGCCCCGGCGCGGCCAAGTGGTACCGCGCGGCCGGCCCGGCGTACCAGCAACTGAAACTGAGCGTGGCTGGCGGTGCGACCCTGGAATGGCTGCCTCAGGAAACCATCGTCTTCAGCGCGGCACAGGCCGAACTCAGCACCTGCATCGATCTGCAGGGCGACGCCCGGCTGTTCTACTGGGATATGGTTGCCCTCGGCCGACCGGCCAGCGGCGAACGCTTCGATCTCGGCCACTTTCAATCGCGGCTGGACATTCGCCGCGACGGCCAGTTGCTGTGGCATGAACGCCAGCGCATTGTCGGCGGTGACGGCTTGCTCGATTCCCCCATCGGGCTGGGCGGTGATCCGGTGTTTGCGACGTTGCTGGTAACCGGCGAGATCGACAGCGAGCTGCTGGAGCGCTGCCGATCCCTCGGCCATGCCGTGCGCGGCGACCTGACCCAGTTGCCCGGCCTGGTCGTCGCCCGCTGCCTGGCGAGCGAGGCATTACTGGCGCGCGGGTGGTTGATTGAACTGTGGCGCTTGCTCAGGCCCGCTTTGCTCGGACGAGAAGCCATGCCACCGAGAATCTGGAGTACTTAGTTATTTCATCTGTGGGAGCGAGCCTGCTCGCGAAAGCAATAGAACATCCAACATGATTGTTGACTGACACACCGCTTTCGCGAGCAGGCTCGCTCCCACAGTGGAATGTGTCTACCGCAAAATTTTTTCTGCCCTTACTGGACTGCACATGGACCTGACCCCACGCGAAAAAGACAAGCTGCTGATCTTCACCGCCGGCCTCGTCGCCGAGCGGCGCCTGGCTCGTGGCCTGAAGCTCAACTATCCGGAAGCCATGGCCTACATTTCCGCCGCGCTGCTGGAAGGTGCTCGTGACGGCCAGACCGTGGCCGAGCTGATGCACTACGGCACAACGCTGCTGAGCCGCGAGCAGGTGATGGAAGGCATTCCGCAAATGATCCCCGAGATCCAGGTCGAGGCGACATTCCCCGACGGCACCAAACTGGTCACCGTCCACCAGCCCATCGCCTGAGGTCGCGGCATGACTTATCAGATTCGTGACGCCCGCCCTGCCGACCTGCCGGCGATCCGTGACATCTACAACGATGCGGTCCTCAACACCACGGCGATCTGGAACGAACAGGCTGTGGACCTGGGCAATCGCCAGGCCTGGTTCAGCGCCCGGCAAACCCAGGGTTATCCGGTGCTGGTGATCAGCGACGCCGAAGATAACGTGCTCGGCTACGCTTCATTCGGCGACTGGCGGCCGTTCGACGGTTTCCGCCACACCGTGGAACATTCGGTGTACGTACGCAGCGATCAACGTGGCAATGGGCTCGGCCCGTTGCTGATGAGTGCGCTGATCGAGCGCGCCAGGGCCTGCGGCAAACACGTGATGGTTGCGGCCATCGAGAGCGGCAACTCGGCGTCGATTCGACTGCACGAGCGGGCCGGTTTTGCCATCACCGGGCAGATGCCCCAGGTGGGCACCAAGTTTGGTCGCTGGCTGGACCTGACCTTCATGCAGTTGGTCCTCAATCCCGGGGCGCTACCGCCCACCATCGACAAGGAGTGATACCGATGAACGCCGCCCAGTTGCGCCGAGTCCACGCTGAAAGCTTCGCGCATTACCGCCAGGGCTTGATTGATCTGCTGCTTGACGCCGTGGGTTATGGCGCCAGCGTGGGGTTCATGGCTGACCTCGATGCCGTCCAGGCCCGCGCCTATTTCGACGAGGTCCAGGCCAGCCTCAACCAGGGCCATCTGCTGCTGTGGGTGGTGGTCAAGGACGAGCAGGTGCAAGCCAGCGTCCAGCTCGCGCTGTGCCAGAAGCCCAACGGCCTCAACCGCGCCGAAGTGCAAAAGCTGCTGGTGCGCGGCGATGCCCGCCGCCGCGGCCTCGGCCAGCAGTTGATGAATGCCTTGGAGCTCGGTGCGCGCCAGCACAAGCGCGGCCTGCTGTACCTCGACACCGAGGCCGGTTCCGAGGCCGAGGCGTTCTACCGCGCCATGGGCTACACCCGCGTCGGCGAACTGCCCGACTACTGCCAGAGCCCGGACGGGACCTACAGCCCGACCGCCATCTACTACAAGACTTTGGGGCAACCGCAATGATTCCAGGCCAGTACCAGGTCCAGCCCGGCGACATCGAGCTCAACGTCGGCCGCCGTACCCTCAAGCTGAACGTCGCCAACAGCGGCGACCGGCCGATCCAGGTCGGCTCGCACTTTCATTTTTTCGAAACCAACGACGCCCTGGCCTTCGACCGCGCCGCCAGCCGAGGCATGCGCCTGAACATCCCGGCCGGCACGGCGGTGCGCTTCGAACCGGGCCAGAGCCGCGAGGTGGAACTGGTGGACCTGGCCGGGCACCGGCGGGTGTTCGGGTTCGCCGGGCGGGTCATGGGCGACCTGGACTGAAGCGCCTTTGTGGCGAGGGAGCTTGCTCCCGCTCGGTTGCGCAGCAACCGCAAAAAAGCGAGGGCCACTACGTAGCCCAGCGGGAGCAAGCTCCCTCGCCACAATGGACTGCATACGACTTAAGAACCTCAAGGCGAGCACATGAAGATTTCGAGACAAGCCTACGCCGACATGTTCGGCCCCACCGTCGGCGACAAGGTTCGCCTGGCCGATACCGAGTTGTGGATCGAAGTGGAAAAGGACTTCACCACCTACGGCGAAGAAGTGAAGTTCGGCGGCGGCAAGGTGATTCGCGATGGCATGGGCCAGAGCCAACTGCTGGCCGCCGAGGTGGTCGACACGTTGATCACCAACGCACTGATCATTGACCACTGGGGCATCGTCAAGGCCGATGTCGGCCTCAAGGACGGGCGCATCGCGGCGATCGGCAAGGCCGGCAACCCGGACATCCAGCCCGACGTGACCATCGCCATCGGGGCGAGCACCGAAGTGATCGCCGGCGAAGGCATGATCCTCACCGCCGGCGGCATCGACACCCACATCCACTTCATCTGCCCGCAACAGATCGAAGAAGCGCTGATGAGCGGTGTCACCACCATGATCGGCGGCGGCACGGGCCCGGCTACCGGGACCAACGCCACCACCTGCACCTCCGGGCCGTGGCACCTGGCGCGCATGCTCCAGGCCGCCGACGCGTTCCCGATGAACATCGGTTTCACCGGCAAGGGCAACGCCAGCCTGCCGGAGCCGCTGGTCGAGCAGGTCAAGGCCGGGGCCATCGGCCTGAAGCTGCATGAAGACTGGGGTACCACGCCGGCGGCCATCGACAACTGCCTGAGCGTGGCCGACCAGTACGATGTGCAGGTGGCGATCCACACCGACACCCTCAACGAATCCGGCTTCGTCGAAACCACCCTGGCGGCGTTCAAGGGCCGCACCATCCACACCTACCACACCGAAGGTGCCGGTGGCGGTCATGCACCGGACATCATCAAGGCCTGCGGTTTTCCTAACGTGTTGCCCAGCTCCACCAACCCGACCCGGCCATTCACCCGCAACACCATCGACGAGCATCTCGACATGCTGATGGTCTGCCACCACCTGGACCCGAGCATCGCCGAAGACGTGGCCTTCGCCGAAAGCCGCATCCGCCGTGAAACCATCGCTGCCGAAGACATCCTCCATGACCTCGGCGCGTTCTCGATGATCAGCTCCGACAGCCAGGCCATGGGTCGCGTCGGCGAGGTCATCACCCGCACCTGGCAAACCGCCGACAAGATGAAAAAGCAGCGCGGCGCCCTGCCCGGCGATGGCGCCGATAACGACAATTTCCGCATCAAGCGCTACATCGCCAAGTACACCATCAACCCGGCGATCACCCATGGCATCAGCCATGAGGTGGGCTCCATCGAAGTCGGCAAATGGGCCGACCTGGTGTTGTGGCGCCCGGCGTTCTTCGGCGTCAAACCGACCTTGATTCTCAAGGGCGGGGCGATTGCCGCCAGCCTGATGGGCGATGCCAACGCCTCGATTCCGACACCGCAACCGGTGCACTACCGGCCGATGTTCGCCAGCTACGGCGGCTCACGACACGCCACCAGCCTGACCTTCATCAGCCAGGCCGCCGCCGAGGCGGGCCTGCCGGAGCAATTGGGCTTGAAGAAACGGATCGCCGTGGTGAAAGGTTGTCGCGATGTGCAGAAGACCGACCTGATCCACAACGACTACCTGCCGAGCATCGACGTCGACCCGCAAACCTATCAGGTCAAGGCCGATGGCGTGCTGTTGTGGTGTGAACCGGCTGATGTGCTGCCGATGGCGCAGCGGTATTTTCTGTTTTGAGTGGATAACTGGCCGAACGCAAACTCCGTGGCGAGGGAGCTTGCTCCCGCTGGGGTGCGAAGCAGCCCTCGCTTTTTGGCGTTTGCTGCGCAACCGAGCGGGAGCAAGCTCCCTCGCCACAGGGTTTTATGTCCAGCCTGCCTCATTCGACCAGCCGCCCCAGCCGCTGCTTGAGCATGCGGTTTTCGCTGCGCAGCTGCTGCACCTCTTCCAGCAGGTCCAGCGCCAGGGCGACGCCCTCCCATTCCAGCTCCAACTCGCGGCGCAGCTTCGCTGCACGCCGGGCCAGGACCAGTTCGTAATCAGTGAAACGCCAGTCCGTGGGGGCCGTGCCGTGAGGTTCGAGAATGCCATGCTCGATAATTTCGATCACATGGACATCGGCCAACGCAGCGGCCTCACAGAATTCCATCAGGTTCAGTTCAATGATCGGGTTGCTCATGGTCTGCTTCTCCCAATGCTTCAACTGTCGAGTCTAGCCATGATCCTCGGTTCAGAAGTTCTCCCGCGGATCAAATGCGGCTTTCTTCGCCAACTCCGCCCACAGCGCCTTGACCGATTCGTCGCTGGCCTTGGGCATCACGGCCTTGAGCTGCACGAACAGGTAACCGCGCTCGCCGGCCTTGTTGCGCAGGCCGTGGCCCTTGGCGCGCATGCGCTGGCCGTTCTGGCTGCCGGCCGGCACCTTGAGGTTGATCTTGCCGGTGAGGGTCGGCACCGCCACCTCGGTGCCCAACGCCAGTTCCCACGGCGCCAGGGGCAAAGTGATGATCAGGTCCTGGCCTTCGACATCGAACTTGGGGTGCGGGGCGAAACGAATGGTCAGGTACAAGTCGCCATTGGCGCCGCCACCGATGCCGGGCGCGCCCTGGCCCTTGAGGCGGATGCGCTCGCCATCGGTCACTCCCAGCGGGATCTTCACGTTCAGGCTTCTGCTGGTATTGCTCACATGCTGGCCCGCGGCGTTGTACTGCGGCACCTGGAAGCTGACCTTCTTCGATTCGTTCGACAGGGTCTCTTCCAGGAAGATCGGTAATTCCATTTCCACGTCTTGCCCCCGACGGCCGGCGCTGCGACCCGATTGTCCGCCACCGAAACCCGGCCCGCGATTGCCAAAGATCGAACTGAAGAAATCCGAGAAATCGCCAGTGTCCTGCCCGCCAAAACCACCACGGCTCTGCCACCCCGGCGGCCCCTGGAACGGCTGGCCGTGCTGGCCATAGCGGCGCAAGTCATCGTATTCAGCGCGTTTGTCCGCACTCTTTAGCGCTTCATACGCCTCGGAGACATCCTTGAACTTGGTCTCGGCGTCTTTCTCTTTGCTTACATCCGGGTGGTACTTGCGCGCCAGTTTGCGATAGGCGGCCTTGATCGTGGCGTCGTCGGCCGTCGGCTCCACACCCAGGATCTTGTAATAGTCTTTGAAATCCATCTAAGCATCACCATCCGTTATCGATGTCGCACCGCCACGCACGGCATGCCCGGATGACCGGACAGCGGGTTGACCGGCCTCAAGATTGTGACCGGACGGTGCATCAGAAGTTTATCGGCAGCTGGCGGCGGATCTTGTACCGCCCTGTGCCACCAGACCCATGCCAGCAAGTTTGGGGGGCCGACGCGGTCTTTCAAGGCCGGGGTTTGCGAATTAGTGGACAACCGGCCTTCGAATCCGCGCCGCACTGGCATACACTGCGCGGCCGTTTTTACGACCGGAACTGAAAGACATGAAAAACCCATCCCCGGCGCGTGCCTGCGGTATCGACTTCGGCACGTCCAACTCCACCGTCGGCTGGCTGCGTCCTGGCATGGAAACGTTGATCGCGCTGGAGGATGACAAGATCACCTTGCCCTCGGTGGTCTTTTTCAATCTTGAGGAACGTCGCCCGGTCTACGGTCGCCTGGCACTGCACGAATACCTGGAAGGCTACGAAGGCCGGCTGATGCGCTCGCTAAAGAGCCTGCTGGGTTCCAAGCTGATCAAGCACGATACCAGCGTGCTCGGCACGGCGATGCCGTTCAAGGATCTGCTGGGGTTGTTCATCGGTCAGTTGAAGAAGCGTGCCGAAGCCACCGCCGGGCGGGAATTCGAAGAAGTGGTGCTGGGGCGTCCGGTGTTTTTCGTTGATGACGATGAAATGGCCGATCAGGAAGCCGAGAACACTTTGGTGGACGTGGCGCGGGCCATCGGTTTCAAGGAAGTCTCCTTCCAGTACGAACCCATTGCGGCGGCGTTCGATTATGAATCGACCATCGAAAAAGAAGAGCTGGTGCTGATCGTCGACATCGGCGGCGGTACTTCGGACTTCTCCCTGGTGCGCCTGTCTCCCGAGCGCCGCATGCACGACAACCGTCACGCCGACATCCTCGCCACCGGCGGCGTGCACATCGGCGGCACCGATTTCGACAAGCAGCTCAGCCTGCAAGGCCTGATGCCGCTGTTCGGCTACGGCAGCCGGATGAAAAGCGGCGCCTACATGCCCACCAGCCATCACATGAACCTGGCGACCTGGCACACCATCAACGCGGTGTATTCGCAAAAGTCCACGCTGGCCCTGGGCAGCATGCGCTACGACATCGAAGACACCGGCGGCATCGACCGGCTGTTCAAGCTGATCGAACAGCGTGCCGGGCATTGGCTGGCGATGGAAGTGGAGGAAACCAAGATTCAGCTGACCCACGCCGACCAGCGCCACGTGGCCCTGGACCGGATCGAGCCGGGCCTGAGCGTGGACCTGAGCCGCGCCTTGTTCGAATCGGCGATCGACGGCCTGCTGGAGCGAGTGCGCAACAGCGTCACGCAACTGCTCAACGATGCCAACGTGCGGGTTGATCAAGTCGACACGGTGTTTTTCACCGGCGGCTCCAGCGGCATTCCGGCGCTGCGCAATAGCGTCGCGGCGATGCTGCCCCAGGCGCGCCATGTGGAAGGTAATATCTTCGGCAGTATTGGCAGCGGGTTGGCGATCGAGGCGATGAAGCGGTATGGCAGCCAGGTCTGATCCAGGACCGAGGCGCCTGAATCGCGAGCAAGCTCGCTCCCACACTTGACCGCATCCTCCTGAAAAAACCCGGTTAACTGTGGGAGCGAGCTTGCTCGCGATGGCGCCAGATCAGACAGCACATCCTTTGGATCAAACCATCCCCACCTGCTTCAACTCGCTCTTGAGATACGCATAGTAGATCGGCCCCGCCACCACACCCGGCAGGCCGAACGCGGCTTCGAACACCAGCATTGCCATGAGCAGTTCCCACGACTTGGCACTGATCTGCCCGCCGACGATGCGGGCGTTGAGGAAGTATTCGAGCTTGTGGATCACGATCAGGTAACCCAGCGCCGCCACGGCCACCCAGATCGACAGCGACAGGGCGACAATGGTGATCAGGGTGTTCGACATCAGGTTGCCGATCACCGGCAACAGCCCCAGCAGGAACGTCATCACGATCAGGGTCTTGGTCAACGGCAGTTGAATGCCGAACAGCGGCAGCACCACCGCCAGGAAAATCCCGGTAAAGAAGGTGTTAAGCAGGGAAATCTTGATCTGGGCAAAAACGATGTTGCGAAACGCCTTCACCAGCAGGTTCAGGCGGTCGAACAGCGCGGCGGCCAGGGGCTTGCGCTTGGTCAGGTCGGGGATGCGCTGCAAGGCGATGATGGCGCCCAGGACCATGCCGATCAGCAACGTCACGAACATGTGCGCCGCGTCCTTGCCCACCAGCTGCAGGTCGCTCAGGTGCTTGCTCACCCAGTCGCCGATCGCCACCCGGAACTCGGCGGCGCTGGCCGGCAGGTAGGCGTCGATGAACGGCGGCAATTGCCCACGGGCGCGGTCGACCACGCCCATGAATTTATCCAGGGATGCGCCCGGGTTCTCCGCTTCGTGCAGCAGGAAACTGAAGGCCCCGGCGAAAATCAGGCTCAGCACACTGACCACCAGCGTGCCCAACAATGCTACCGCCAGCCAGCGGGCACGCCGGCCTTCGATCAGTCGTTGCAACTGCGGGGTGAGCATGTTGACCAGCTCGAACACCAGCAGCCCGGCCAACAGGCTCGGCAACAGGCGCAGCGGCAACACCAGCAACAACCCACCAAAAATGATCACCCAACTGATCACCAACAACATATGACGCTGAGAAAACGTTGGCATACAGCCCCAGGACAAAAAAACGACATGAAAGGATCGGCAGTCTGCCAGCGTTCCGCTGGCAGCACTAGGGATTGTATCGGCCGACCTGGGTCCTGGTTCAGGCGTTTTTTTGTTTCTCGCACCGGCCTCTTCGCGAGCAGGCTCGCTCCCACATCAGACCGAGCACTGCAAAGCCACTGTGGGAGCGAGCCTGATCGCGATGAAGCCTCCTCAGATTCAACGCTTACTTTTTCTTCAGGCAATCACTCATGAACGCCTTGCGCGCATCGCCCTTCAAGGCCTGGGTCGTCGCGGTGGCGTTGCAGGTCTTCATGCGTTCCTGCGGTGTACTGGGTTCAGCGGCGGCCGGAGTGGCCTTCAGGCAGTTGCTCATGAAAGCCTTGCGTTCGTCACCCTTGAGGGCCTTGGCGGTGGCGTCGGCGTTGCAGGTGGTCATCTTGGTCTGTTGGGCGGTGGCGGCGAAGCCCTGGGAACACAGCAGCAGGCCGATCATCAACAAAGGGACACGCAGCATCTTCATGGTGTTTCTCCTGGTTGCCGCCCGAGAAGGACGGCGATGAAGTGCAGTGTAGACAAAGCCTGTTACACCTCATCGCCAGATCTTCATTGCTTGATCTACCGCTTTCGCGAGCAGGCTCGCTCCCAAAAGGGGCACGGCGCAGAGCCACTGTGGGAGCGAGCCTGCTCGCGAAGAACGATAACGCGGTCCAACTGATGCGCTACACCCCGGCATCCTTCAACCGCTGCGCATGCTCGACAAACAGCCGGATCGGCTCCGCTCCCCTGCCCACCAGTCCCAGCGACTGATTGACCACGTCGAAATGGTCCAGCGGATAATCATCACGAATCACCGTGCCCAGGTGCGAGCTGTAGCGCCCGACCATGCCGTCGCACTGCCCGGCTTCGCGCACGAAGGTGCGCGCGAACAGCCGGCAGCTGCGATTGGTGCCGTCGAACAGGTTGCGGCCCCTGTCGGTCTTGCCCGGCTGCAGAGTCCCGGACCACGAGTAATAACGCACCCCATTGACTTCTTCCGGCCCCTGCCCGCCCCAGGTCTGCGGCAGGCCTTGTGGATAACGCTCGTTGAACAACGCCACGCCGGCAGTCGTCAGCGAGGCGTGGGAGGCGCGGATGTCCACCGGCAATTTCGGCCCGTGATAACCGGTGTCGAGCAGGCTCATCAACGCGTTGATCAGCCGCAGAAAAGCGCTGAGCAACCGCCCTTTGGCGCTGTCGGCCGGATAATGGTCTTGCAGGTAATCGGCCAGTTCGGACCCGTGGTTGGTGCCGGCCACCGATGTGACCGAGGCGACCAGATCCGGGCGCAGGGCGGCTGCGTAGCGGGCAGTGAGAGCGCCCTGGCTGTGGCCGATCAGGTTGACCTTTTGCGCGCCGGTTTCCCTGAGAATCTCCTCGATCCGTGCCAGCAATTGCTCGCCGCGAACTTCGGACGAATGCAATGGCGAAACCTTCACCGCGACCACCACGGCTCCACCCCGGCGCAACGCCTCGACGATGCCATACCAATACGGATACAACACCAGGCGAATGAACCCAAGCATGCCCGGGACCAGCACCAGCGGGTAGCGAGTGGCGCAGCGTTGCGACATGGCGACGTCCTTGTGATCAAGAGGTGGTCAGCATCGGTACCGATGATGACCAGTCTATGACACACCCGCCACTTCGGCCCGCGTCGTCAATCGAAGGCGCCGACGCCAGCCCCCGATGAACCGATCGAGCCCCGTTCAGAATGTTCGTGCCAGCGCCAGCAAGCGCCGCTCGGCCTCGGCGTAGGACCGCGCGAAGCTGTGCTCGGCCGACTCCTCTCCTTCAGCGGCCACCACCGTCACGTCGCTGATGCCGATAAACTCCAGGACCGTGCGCAGCAGCGTATCGGCGTGGTTCATGGATTCCAGCGAGCCTCCGGGGCCGAAGCCGAAATCGCCACGGCTGGTCACGATCAGGGCCTTTTTGCCCAGCACCAACGGCTCATATTGCGAGACACCGTTATCCAGGCTGTGGTTGAACGTCACGCCAATGCGCACGATCTGGTCGATCCAGGCCTTCACGCCGCTGGGCACGCCGAAATTATGCATGGGTGCGGAAATCACCAGCCGGTCATGGTCCTGCAGCTCCGCCACCAACGCATCGCTCAAGGCCAGGTCGGCCTGCATGGTCAACGGCCTTGCCTGAGGCTCGGGGTGGAACGCCGCGGCGATGAAGGCTTCGTTGACCGGAGGAATAACGGTCCGGCCGACCTCGCGGCGGGTCGGTTGGGTAGGTGGATTGGCGGCCTGCCAAGCCGCTATGAAAGCCTCCGTCAAACGTCGGGAATGGGAACGCTCGCCGCGAGGGCTGCCATGTACCACAAGAATATTGCTCATCTGAAACTCCTGGACTGTGACTACACTGGAAACCATGTATGGCTCTCAGACTGAAGCCAAAGCCTGCATCAGCTCAAATGAGCGTTAGTTGACCGGGATGAACTGTTCTCATCTATTGGAGATTCCAGATGTTTGCTGCCCTGCCACTCAACGCGTTGCGTGCCTTCGAATCCGCGGCACGATTGCTCAGTTTCAAGGCCGCGGCGGCTGAGCTGTCGGTAACGCCCACGGCGATTTCCCACCAGATCCGCTCACTGGAAACCTGGCTGGGTGTGCAACTCTTTGAGCGCCTGCCTCGCCAGGTGAGGCTGACCGAAGGTGGCCAACGCTTGTTCCACAGCCTGCACGGTGCCTTGCTGGAAGTGGCGCAAAGCGTCGATACCCTGCGCCCGCAACGCAGCACCGCGCATCTGACGATTTCCACCACCGCAGCGTTCGCGGCGCTTTGGCTGGTGCCGCGCCTGGGTCGGTTCTACGCGCGCCATCCCACCATCAATGTCCGCCTGGACACGCACTGCGAAGTGATCGACCTGCACCAGGACGCCAGCGTGGACATGGTGGTGCGCTATAGCCTGGAGAACTACCCGAACCTATATGGCATGTGCCTGTTCGATGAGTACTTCGGTGTATACGGGTCACCGGAGCAAATAGCCGCTCTGGCGACCCGACAACCGACGACGTTGATCAGTGTACGGTGGCACAACACCAAGCTTTATGCCCATGGCTGGGAAGCCTGGTGCGCGCGGGCGGGAGAAACCTGGATGACCCGTCAGCCCTGCATACGCGAATACGACGAGGAGCATTACGCCCTGCAAGCGGCAATTGCCGGGCAAGGCCTGGTCCTGGCGAGCAACGTGCTGGCCTCCGAGAGCGTCGCCAGCGGCCTACTGGTCGCTTACCACCCGCACGTCCAAGTCAATGGCGCGGGCTACAGCGCCTTATGCGTTCCGGGCCGGGAACGCCATCCGCCAGTACGAGCGTTTTTCAAATGGCTGGAGGAAGAGGCGCGGCAGTCCGGGCACGCACTGACGAGTTCGTTAAAACTGTTTCAGGATCGGGTCGCCCAGAGCCAGAGCGATCATGCTGGCAGAGCATGAGGCTCTGGACAGCCTGCCGAAGAAAGCTCGACGAGCAATGAGTCCGCGTTGGTCGGTAGGCCGCGCCGCACCTTTTGTTCAATACCATTTCTTTCGTAACGGGCTGTGCTGAGTTGCCTTGTGGAAACATTCACACTGACCTGTCCCACTACATGCTTGCCCGTGAAACGCTGCTTGAAAAAAAGCTCATCAATACGTTGCGAAGTCCGAAACCTCACAGATACCGTATAAACAACGGGGCCCACGTCTATCAGGCTGACATGCACGAAAACAGTCGTATCGGACTTGTCCTTCGCCTGAGCAGGTGAAAGCAACTGCTCCCTGATTGCAGCACCCAACGCCTCTGAACCCAGCGCTTCCTCAACACTGGCTATCAGCCGATCAAGCTGCGCCTGCAGCTTGACATCTGATATCAATTTTTCCCCGAGCAAGTCGCTCAGCACAATGACAACCCCGTTCTTCGGCTCGAAACTGGACGCTTTATTCGCCAGGGTTGTCCATTCCAGATTTTCCATGGCGCGAGAATAACCTGCGCGCCACTTCGCCAAGGCATCAAACTTGTCACCGGTCGAGCGAGCGTGCAGATGCGAATAGAGCAACGAATATTTAAGTTTCTGCCGCCACTCCTTCGGCACGCCTTCCGAAATAGACAACAGCCCTTCCGGAAACAGCAGCATTTCCTCATTCAACATGACAGACCACCTTCCAAGATGGGTTGCTCATTCGAACAACCCGGTGAGCGCTTATAACTCGATACTGTTGAAAAAATCGTCAGAGCTCTTATCCAGTTTCTGGTAGATCATGTCCCTGTTCCGATCATGTATGCGCATATTGAGCTCGGCCATCGTAGCCACGCGCTTCATTCGAAGCCGCGACACTTTCCATTTCCAGAACCAAGCCCCACCTTGGCTTGAAGAGAGAGTGCAGTCGACCGCCAGGAAAGCCGTTATTGGAGTTCCCCCTGGGGATTGGATGCAGGGCACGATTCTGAAGTCCTTATCCGCACCTTTTTTACTGGTGCTATCAAAAAGATTTACCAGCTTCTCGTCGGATCGCAGCCGATCAAAGACGCCGAACAATAAATCAAGCATCGCCGGAGCGTTTCGGCCTGCCACCGCCTGGACAATTTCCAGAACGATGGAATCCATCGTCAGACTTGTATGTGAAGTTGTAAACTCCTGATACTTGTTGCTGGTCATCGTCCATCCGCAATGCCTCATTGCATCACTGTACAGTGCGTGCCACTCGAGGGGCTGCTTGTTCTTGTCAAATTTGAAAGTGGCAACACGTTCAGCAAAGTGAACACTGTCCGCCGCCGCGTGTTTTGTATCTCCGTCCAAATTATCGGCAAAGCCGATAATGGCAGGATTCTCGTTGGCTAATAATACGTCTGCCTGGGCAACTGACTGACTCTCCGACTTTTCAGCCATAGCCGTTAAACGGGAACTCTTTGGTGCACCTGCAGAGAAATCAGCAACACTGACGGGCGCAAGCCTTACCGTTTCAAAAAAGCGCATACTCTCGTCGATGCTGGGCAATAAAATACTCATGATATTCCTTTTAATAAGTGATTGTTGTTTCTTATTCAGCCGCATGACGGCAAGCGCCAACTTAATCACATAAGCCCGGACTTTCCACAGTTCATCCATGACCGCTTATTACCACCATCCAAGCGGCCGCATGCAACCCTGTCCGATTCGTTAAAAACCAAGACGGCGTTACAATTCGACCAATAACACTCACCCACTCAGAAACTAATAGAACAGACAGTCCATTAACTTTCTGCTACCCGGCAAACATCCGCCCACTTCGCAAACGCGATCAGTCCTTTACCGTCTTCGGCGCCTTGCCGGCCTTCATCTGTTCGAGCAACGGTGCACATTGGTTGGGCTCACCGCCGCTGGGAGCGACCAACGCGAGCAACCCCGCCGCCGGCGCGGCGATGACACCCAGCGCGACCATTCCGGCCCCACGCAACATCAGCGGCACGGCCTTCACCCCGGCGGCGGGCTTGGCGAAGGTGCCTCGTACGTACAGCGGCGAACGCAGGGAAATCAATCGCCAGCCCTTGGACTCCGGCGTAACAGTCAGGTCCAGTTGTTCAGTGGCCATATTCGCCGTGCCATCGATATAGATGATCGCGTTCTCGGTATCGAATACAAACAGGCGAGTGGTCGCCAGACCGGTCTTGATGCCGAAATCAGCCGCCGCGCAATTGATCTTCACTTCCTTGTCGCCGAAGATTTTTCCTACCACATAGTTGCCAACGTTCAATCCTGCCAGCTCCATCAACTCCCGACTGATAGCACCGTCGTTGATGAGCATCTTCAAGTTGCCATTGGCGGTGCCCAGCAACGCCGCTACCGAATTACCTCGGCCGGACAGATCGGCATCGCCATTGAGCTCGCCGAAACTGGTTTTCATCGGTTCGAAACCCGGGAAAAGCTGCTTGAGCTTGAAGCCTCGCGCGGTCAGTTTCGCCTGGCCTTCGAGGGGCCGAGTCTGTCCATTGAGGCGAATCTGCGCATCGAGACGGCCACCGGCCACGCCAAAGCGCAAGGGTTCAAGACTCAACTGGCCATTGTTCAGCAGCAAATGAGTGTAGAGGTCGGTGAAGGGCAACTGCTCGCTGTGGACGATGCGCTTGCCGGTGAACTCCACGTCGGCATCCATTACGCTCCAGCGCTCAGTGCGGAATTCTTCCACCGGCAAGAGCTTGTCGGTCGGTTGTTTGCTGGCACCGCCGCGAGCCTTCTGTTGCGTGTTGGAGTCGGCGCCGATAAGCGGCGCCAGGTCGCTGAACAACAGCTGATCGGATACCAGCGCGCCAGTGAGTTTCGGTCTCGGCTGGCTGGAAACATAAGCCAGGTCGCCATGAATATCGCTTTCGCCAATCTTGCCGTTGAACGCCTCGTAGCGGAACTGCGCCCCCTCCGGTTCGTGAAGCTTGGCGATCAGGCGACCATCGGTGGCATAGGGCGGCGAATCCGGCAGCGTCACGCCAGTCAACGGGTAAAGATTGGCCAGGCTTTTACCGGCCAGTTTCAGACGCAGGTCCAGGGCACCAAGGTTCTTCGGGTCGGTAAGGGTGCCGGCCAGCTCGATGCGGGTGTCGGCAATCTTCGCCTGGGCCTGCAGGGGAAAGGGTTGCGATGCATCCTGCAAGGCCAGCAAGCCACCGACCTTGCCGGAACCGCTCAGGTTCTGTCCCTGATACTGCCCGTCAGCCTTGAAAGCAAAGGCGTAGTCCTGTGGTGCCGCACCTTGTTCCCGGGCTTTGTTCGCAGTCTTCTCACCGACGATATCGCTGAACGGAATGGGTTTGCCCAACGGGTCGATCAACACCTCGAGCCTGGTCTTGAGCGTCTGGTCATCCAGCGTGACATGCCCCTTGTCAAAGCCGATGGCACCGATATCGACCGACCAACTGGACGGTTCGGCGTCCGGGTCCTTCGGATCGAACTGGAAGGTCCAGTTGGCGCGCCCATCAGCCAGGCGCTGCAGGCTGGCGTTGGGTTCGGTCAGGTCGATGCGCGGGATCGCCACCCGCCGGGCCAACAGGGCCAAGGGCGAAATACGTAGCTCGACGCGCTTGAGCGTGACCATTTGCGGGATTTTCGACCAGTCTGGGTTTCCCAGGCTCAAATCTTCGGCCACGACATGTGGCCATGGCACAAAGGCGCGCCAGCCGCCTTCCTGCGGTTCGCGCTGCCAGATCACCGCCAGGTTGCCATTGATTGCGAATGGACGATGCAACTCCTCGGAAACCTTCGCGTTGAGCGTGGGCTTGAGGCGGTTCCAGTCGAAGAAAGCGATGACCAGCACAAGCGCGGCCAGCAGTGCGATGAGGCAGGCAAAGCCCCAGGCGAAAATTTTTGAGGTGCGCGTCATGCACAAGGCTCCTGACAATTTGGCGTGCGGACCGCGACGCCTGAGGCAAGGCGAACCGCTACTGGCTCACTGCCGATAAACGATTGGACTGCCGAAACGGCCGACAGGTTTACCACCAAGCGCGACGACCGGCACGAAAAAACGCCTCGGAACCTGACCGTTTCGACAGCTACCTGTTACCGCGCCCGCACTTTTGCGGGGCGCGAGTGGGTACAAACTACCCACTCCAGGGCAAAACCGCCCCTCTGAAAGGCCCGTTCTAGAGCCTTCCCGCAGAACAATCAATTCCGTTGATTATTACCATTGTGTTTATGAACTTTTATATCGACTTATCGAGAGTAGCATTGCCCTCGTACCCACTTTTCAGCCCTCTCGAGGAGCAACGATCATGAAACGCCAACTACTGATGAGTCTTTCCCTTTCCCTGCTGGCCTCTACCGCTTTCGCCTTGCCAGCTTCCGAACAGGCCACGCCGCAAGTCAAGGACAGCCATTCTGTCTATAGCCAGACCGTAGCCGAAGGTGGCCGTGACCGCCTGGAAGAGAAAGGCCTGGTCGAAGGTGGTTCCGACCGCACCCCACAAGGCCAGACCCTGGCGGCTGACGGCTCCGACCGCACTCCACAAGGCCAGACTCTGGCGGCTGACGGTTCCGACCGCACTCCACAAGGCCAGACCCTGGCGGCTGACGGCTCCGACCGCACCCCACAAGGCCAGACCCTGGCGGCCGACGGCTCCGACCGCACCCCACTGGGCGAAACCCTGGCCGCGGACGGTTCCGACCGTACCCCACTGGGCGAAACCCTGGCCGCTGACGGTTCCGATCGCACTCCACAAGGCCAGACCCTTGCCGAAGGCGGTGGTGACCGCGTAATCGAACGCAACAGTGCAGTGAGCTGAGCCCATGGTGGCCCGTAAAAAAGCCCGATTCCCTGAATCGGGCTTTTGACTTTTCAAGCCCCTCGTTTCCCGACTGATCCGTCCCTACCGTTCGACGCCGCCAAAGACGATTTGCTAGAGTGCATCGCTCCCATGACCTGGAAGTCAGCCCTGCAATGCTTCCCCGCGCCGAACAGAAACAACAGACCCGAAATGCCCTGATGGATGCAGCGCGCCATTTGATGGAGTGCGGCAGGGGATTCGGCAGCCTGAGCCTGCGCGAAGTCGCCAAGACAGCCGGCATCGTACCCACCGGGTTCTATCGACATTTCGACGACATGGACCAGCTTGGCCTGGCGCTCGTCAGCGAAGTCGGGCAGACGTTTCGCGAAACCATCCGGCTGGTGCGCCACAACGAATTTGTCATGGGCGGCATCATCGATGCGTCTGTGCGGATTTTTCTCGACGTGGTGCATGCCAACCGATCGCAGTTTCTCTTCCTGGCCCGCGAGCAGTACGGCGGCTCCCTGCCAGTACGCCAGGCCATCGCGAAGCTGCGCGAAGACATCAGCTCGGACCTGGCTGCCGACCTGGCATTGATGCCCAAGTTGCAACACCTGGACCTTGCGGGACTGAGCGTGATGGCCGACCTCGTCGTCAAGAGTGTCTTCGCCACCCTGCCGGACATCATCGACCCGCCCGCCAAAGCGCTTCCCGAACATCTCACCCCCCAGGCGAAGATTACCCAGCAACTACGGTTCATCTTCATCGGCCTCAAGCATTGGCACGGGTTGGGTAGCACCGAGTAACTGCCTGCCCCCCCAACCCTCCATGTGGGAGCGAGCCTGCTCGCGAAAGCGCCGGGTCAGCCAACATTGATTTTCCTGACGCACCGCTTCGCGAGCAGGCTCGCTCCCACAATATTTTGTGCGTGATTCGAAGTGGTGCACGATTTCGCCAGGCGCACCATAACGGCACGAAGCCCGCCCCATCCAGGAACGCCATCCCCGCCATTTCCTACATCCCCTTCGATTGGCAAGCCCCTTGCTCTAAACACAGCACCGTTTATTGCTGGAAGCACTCCGATGCTGGTTATCCACCGCAGAATCGACACTCAACCGCGCTGGGACGCCGAGCTGCACCTGACCTTTGACGCCCGCAGCAAAAGCCGTCTGCGCTGTTTCAGTGCCGAGGGTGAAGACGTGGGATTGTTCTTGGAGCGAGGCCAGCCGCCGCTGTACGACGGTGAATGCCTTCAGGCCGAAGATGGGCGCATCGTGCGTGTCTGCGCCCGCCCTGAACAATTGCTCCACGTTACCTGCGCCAATGCGTTCGAACTGACCCGTGCTGCCTACCACTTGGGCAATCGCCACGTTGCCCTGCAGGTGGGCGATGGCTGGCTGCGCCTGCTGGACGATTACGTGCTCAAGGCGATGCTTGAGCAACTGGGCGCCAGCGCCGAATCCATTGAAGCGCCGTTCCAGCCGGAACACGGCGCTTATGGCGGCGGCCATCATCATTCCCGGCACGGCGACGAAGATTTCAATTACGCACCGCGCCTGCACCAGTTCGGCGTGCGTTCATGAACCCGGCCTGGGCACTGCTGCGCCTGGCCAGTCCGCAACTGCCGATTGGCGGCTACAGCTACTCCCAGGGCCTGGAAATGGCTGTGGACAACGGCCTGGTCAAGACGCCGGACGACGCGCGCCGCTGGATCAGCGATCAGATGCTACTGAACCTGGCGCGTTTCGAAGCGCCCTTGCTGCTGGCTCATTGCAGGGCGGCCGCTGCCGACGATTGGCACGCGCTGCTGGAACTTTGTGAACAACACCGTGCCAGTCGGGAAACCCGCGAGCTGTACCAGGAGAGCCGGCAGATGGGCTACTCGTTGCAACAATTGCTGGCGGGCCTGCCGGAGCTCGACAGCGCCGCGCGCAGCTTCCTTGAACAGCGTAGCGAACCGCACCTGGCGTTGGGCTGGGCCCTGGCGGCCCGTGCCTGGGATATCAAGCCAGAGGATGCCCTCGCCGCCTGGTTGTGGAGCTGGCTGGAAAACCAACTGGCGGTGCTGATGAAAACCCTACCCTTGGGCCAGCAAGCCGCGCAGAGGTTGACCAGCGAGCTGCTGCCATTGCTGCAACAGGCCCAGCAGATCGCCTCGACCATCGACCCCGACCATTACGGCAGCGCCGCGTTTGGCCTGTCCCTGGCGTGCATGGCCCATGAGCGCCAGTACAGCCGCCTGTTCCGTTCCTAGGAGAGATACATGAATACACAACCTTTGCGCGTCGGTATTGGCGGCCCGGTAGGCTCCGGCAAGACTGCACTGACCCTGGCTCTCTGCCTGGCCTTGCGCGAGCGCTACAACCTGGCCGTGGTCACCAACGATATCTACACCCGTGAAGACGCTGATTTCCTGGTGCGCAACGAAGCCCTGGCGCCGGAGCGGATCATCGGCGTGGAAACCGGTGGGTGCCCGCACACGGCGATTCGCGAAGACGCCTCGATCAACCTTGAAGCGGTGGACCAGTTGAACCGGCGGTTCCCGGGCCTCGACCTGATCCTGGTCGAGTCCGGTGGCGACAACCTGTCCGCGACCTTCAGCCCCGAGCTATCGGACCTGACCATTTACGTGATCGACGTGTCGGCTGGCGACAAGCTGCCGCGCAAGGGCGGGCCGGGCATCTGCAAATCCGACCTGCTGGTGATCAACAAGATCGACCTGGCGCCATTGGTGGGTGCCTCCCTGGAAATGATGAACAGCGATACCCAGCGGATGCGCAACGGCAAGCCCTTCGTGTTCAGCAACCAGAAGACTGGCCAGGGCCTGGACGACATCATCGCCTTCATCGAGCGTCAGGGCCTGCTGAGCGCGGCGTGACTTTCCCCATTCGAACAAGGAAGCTTATCCATGACATTCAAACGTATCCTCGGAACCCTCGCCTTGCTGCTGACCCCAGCTCTGGCCTTCGCCCATCCCGGTCACGGCGATAACGGCCTGATCGCCGGCCTGGGCCACCCCATCGGCGGGCTCGACCATCTGCTCGCGATGTTGGCGGTCGGCTTGTGGGCGGCCCAACAACAAGGCGCCGCGCGCTGGGCATTGCCATGCACTTTCGTCGGGACGATGCTGCTCGGTGGTTTGCTGGGCTTCGAAGGCCTGGACCTGCCTGCGCTGGAAAGCGGCATCGCCGCCTCGGTGCTCGCTCTTGGCCTGGCGGTGGCCCTGGCGGTGCGTCCGCCGCTAAGCCTGGCAGTCGGTGCGACGGCGATATTTGCGCTGTTCCATGCCGTGGCCCATGGCTTGGAGCTGCCGGACATGTCGAGTCCGTGGGCCTATGCGGTGGGGTTCGTCGCCGCAACGGCGGCGCTGCATGGCGCGGGCTTCGCGCTGGTTCGTGTGTTGCCACGCGCGGCGGCGCCGGTGATCAGGTTGGCCGGGGCTGCTTCGGCGGCGGCTGGGGTCTGGTTGTTGGCCAGCTGACCTTTTCTGTTTTATTCAAAACCTCTTCGCGAGCAGGCTCGCTCCCACATGGATTGGCGTCCACCGTCCATGTGGGAGCGAGCCTGCTCGCGAAAGCGGCCTGACAGGCACCGCATCCCAGAACCTGCCACTCTGCTACCATGTCGCGCAAACGCCCCCGCCGTGACGACGTCCGCCAATGCCTGAAGCCTCCCGCTCCGCCCTTCTACCCGAATTGACCACGCTGTTCGCCACGGTGCATCAGCAGTTTCACGATGTGATCGTGCCAATGTGGCAAGGTCCGGGCTGGAATGCCGAGCTGGCGTTGCCCTACGAGTCCCTGGATACCCAGCACAAGCCGCTGCCGCCCCAGCGTTATCGCGCCATGGCCTGTGCGCGGCAGTTGTATGTATTCGCCAGCCTGATCGGCGAAGTGCCGCAGGCCGAGGAACGGGCCGCCGCGCTGTTTCGCTCGCTGCAACGGCACTTCCACGATGCCGAACATGGCGGCTGGTTCTACAGCATCGACCAGCAGGGGATACCGCTGGATACCGGCAAGGATCTGTACACCCACGCCTTCATCCTGTTCGCCTGCGCCCACTACTGGGGCAAGGTTCGCGAACCGCTGGTGGAGTCGGTGCTCAACGCGGCCCTGGAAATCATCGCGCGACGCTTCGCCACTGGCGACGGTCTCTACGAAGCCAGCCTCGGCCGCGACTGGTCGACAGCCGAGACCGGCCCGCTGCAGAACCCGCTGATGCATCTGGCGGAAGCTTTTCTCGCGACCCTTGCGGTTCGCGACGATGCCGCTGTTCGCCAAGCGTTGCTGAGCCTGTGCGAGGGAATGTTCAAGTGCTTCGTTGATCCGCAACGACAAGTCATGATGGAGAAACCGCTCAAGGCTGTGGATAACTGGTTCGAGCCGGGGCATCAGTTCGAGTGGTATTTCCTGCTGGCCTCATCGCCCTTGTTGCGTGGCGGCAAACTGCACCTGGCCCTGGAACGCAGCTTCGGCGATACCGAACAACAAGGCGTCGATCCGGATACCGCTGGCGTTTGCGCCATGCTGGGCCTGGAACCGCAGACGGCTCCGCGCGATGCAACCCCACGCATCTGGGCCCAGGCGGAATACCTGCGGGCACTCACGTTGCGCCCTGGCAGCGAAGGGACGTTGCTGCGCCAGCTACGGGCGTTGCAGCAACATTTCCTGCACCCCCTGGGCTGGAACGAATGCCTTGATGCCAACGGCAATGTCAGCCGCCGGGACATGCCGTCCACTACGCCTTATCACCTGCTGACCTGCTATCGCGGGCTGGCCGAATATCTGGCCTGATCCCCCCTGTGGCGAGGGAGCTTGCTCCCGCTCGGCTGCGAAGCAGTCGTGAGCTTTTTTGGGCCGCTACGCGGCCCAGCGGGAGCAAGCTCCCTCGCCACAAAAGCTCATCTCCAGAACCCCGTCAGGCCTTGTTGCGCTCGATGGCGAAGCCGGCCCAGGTCTGGCTCACCGGCATCAGCTCCAGGCTGTTGATGTTGATGTGCGCCGGGGTGTTGAGCACCCAGAAAATGGTGTCGGCGATGTCCTGCGGCTGGATCGGCTCGGCGCCAGCGTAAGTCGCGTTGTAGCGCTCCTGGTCACCACCGAAGCGCACCAGGGAAAATTCGCTCTCGCACAGCCCCGGCTCGATATTGCTCACCCGCACGCCGGTGCCCTGCAGGTCACAGCGCAGGTTCAGCGAGAACTGTTTGACGAAAGCCTTGCTCGCGCCATACACGTGACTGCCCGGATATGGGTAGTTGCCGGCGATGGAGCCCAGGTTGACGATCCCGGCGCCACGGCCATGGGCAATCAGCCGCGGCAACAGCAGGCGAGTGCTGTAGATCAGGCCCTTGACATTGGTGTCGACCATGGTGTCCCAGTCATCGAGGTCGCACTTGGGCGCGGGGTCGACGCCCAGGGCTAGGCCGGCGTTATTGATCAGCCCACGCAATTTGGCGAACGAAGGCGGCAGGCTGGCGATGGCCTCTTCCATTGCCTTGCGATCACGCACGTCCAGAACCAGACCATGGACCTCGGTCTGCTTCGATAACTCGGCACAGAGGGCGCTGAGGCGCTCTTCACGACGACCGGTCAGCACCAGTTTCCAACCGGCCTCGGCAAAACGACGGGCACAGGCTTCACCAAAACCGGACGTAGCGCCGGTGATAAACAGGGTGTCGGACATCGTGTTCTCCTTGCTTGGGCTTCAAACCATTAATGGAAATCGGCCCACAGCATGCCCGCCCTGACACGCCGTGGGCAAGGCTTGAGGACGCGTTTTTGCCTGCACGGCTGGTCATAAAACAACCAATCGAGCCCAGGCCTTGCCAAACAAGGGCTGCAGCGGGTTGCGCGCATCTTATCCACAGGCACGTCCACAATAATCGGGGGCAAGTACGAACACCGGAAGCCGCTGTGTATAAGGCTTTGCGGGACATTTGGAAATTTTTTTCGCTTGACCCGCCAACTGAGCTTGTGCAGCAGAAGTTATCTGCTATAAGCCGAGTCTAGATAGACGATGGCGCCAAGCCAGCAACGACGCTGCTCAGCGCGGTCTTTCCAGAGTTTAGTCACAGACTTATCCACAGGCTTGCTCACCGTTTTCCGAACGCCTATGACGCTCAAAAAACTGTTGACAACTGCCACTTCCGAATGACCAAAACTGCCTGATCAAAAAACGCTCACCTCGCTGAAAGCCTCGTAATCAAAGGGCTCCAGCCAAGTACACCCACGTTACCCACAGCCAGTTCAACAGCAAACGGGGACAAGTCAAAACCGTGACAAAACAACTGTTTGCGGCGACTTTATGTCGCGGTTTCGCAGGGCTTCGAGATTGTTGTCCACAATTCTGAAAACTGTATATATCCCCCTGTGGGAGCGAGCCTGCTCGCGAAGGCGGCGAGTCAAATACATGAGCGACAACTGATCCGGCGCATTCGCGAGCAGGCTCGCTCCCACAGGAGACGATGGTGGTTTGGAGAGATAAAAAAACCGGCGATCACTCGCCGGTTTTTTTCATTGCAGCTGCCGCCTCAATGCCCGCCAAGATACGCGTTGCGCACCTCTTCGTTGGCGAGCAGTTCCTTGCCGCTGCCGGTCAGGCGGATTTCTCCGTTGACCATCACGTAGGCCCGGTCCGACAGCTTGAGCGCGTGGTTGGCGTTCTGCTCCACCAGGAAGATAGTCATGCCGGTGGACGCCAGCTCCCGCAGGGTGGCGAAGATCTGCTTCACCACGATCGGCGCCAGCCCCAGGCTCGGCTCGTCGAGCAGCAACAATTTCGGCCGGCTCATCAAGGCCCGGGCGATGGCGAGCATTTGCTGCTCGCCGCCGGACATGGTCATGGCTCGCTGGTTGCGGCGCTCCTTGAGCCGCGGGAACAGCTCGAACATGCGCTGCATGTCTTCGCTGGCGTATTTGTCACCGATAGGAATGGTGCCCATCAGCAGGTTTTCCTCAACGGTCATGTCGGGGAACACCCGGCGCCCTTCCGGCGATTGAGCGATGCCGTTAGAGGCGATGTAGTGCGACGACTTGTGGGTGATGTCCACGCCCTGGTAGATGATCTGCCCACCCGCAGCGCGGGGCTGGCCGAAGATCGACATCAGCAGCGTGGACTTGCCGGCACCGTTGGAGCCGATCAGGCTCACGGTTTCGCCTTCGCCGATGTGCATCGAGACTTTCTTCAGGGCCTGGATCGGCCCGTAGAACACGTCCAGCTCCTTGAGTTCGAGGATAGGCCCACTCATACCAATTCCTCTTCATCGGCGCCCAGATAAGCCGCGATCACCTTCGGATCGTTGCGAATCGCCTCGGGACCGCCCTCGGCAATCACGTTGCCATGGTCCAGCACTACGATGTGATCGGAAATACTCATCACCATGCCCATGTCGTGTTCGATCAGCACCACGGTCAGATCGTGCTCGTCGCGCAGCAGCCGGATCATCGCGCTCAGCGCTTCGGTTTCCTGGGGATTGAGGCCGGCGGCCGGTTCGTCGAGGCAGATGATCTGCGGACGCGTGCACATCGCCCGAGCGATTTCCAGGCGGCGCTGCTGGCCGTAGGAAAGCTCACCAGCCAGGCGGTTGGCACAGTCCACCAGGTCCACAACTTCCAGCCAGTAGAAAGCGTGGTCCAGGGCATCGCTTTCAGCCTGGCGATACCCCTTGGTATTTAGGATGCCCGCCACCAGGCTGCGATTGACCCACATGTGCTGGGCCACCAGCAGGTTTTCCAGCACCGACATTTCCTTGAACAGGCGAATGTTCTGGAACGTTCGCGCCAGGCCGGCGCGGTTTACCAGGTGGGTGCCGCCGAACATCTTGTAGTACAGCCGGCTGGCGAAAGACTTTGGCGAGACAAAGTCCGTCGGGCGGAACGCTTCGCCCAACAACTTGATCACGTTGGTCTGCTCGCCACGCACGTTGAGTTCGATCTTGCCGCCCGAAGCCTTGTAGAAACCGGTCAGGCAGTTGAACACCGTGGTCTTGCCCGCGCCGTTGGGGCCGATCAGGGCGAAGATCGAGTTGCGCTTGACTTGCAGGCTGACGTCGCTGAGGGCCTTGATGCCACCGAACTGCATCATCAGGTTTTCGACTTTGAGTACGACTTCGCTCATGGCGCTACCCCCTTGCGCGGCGTCACACCGGTACGGCTGATGCGGATCAGGCCGCGTGGGCGCCAGATCATCATCAATACCATCAACACGCCGAACAGCAGCACGCGGTACTCGGAGAAACTGCGCAACAGCTCCGGCGCCACGGTGAGCACGAATGCCGCGATCACCACGCCAACCGTCGAGCCCATGCCACCCAGCACCACGATTGCCAGGATCAACGCCGACTCGAAGAAGGTGAACGAGGACGGATTGACGAAACCCTGGTAACTGGCGAAGAACACACCTGCCAGGCCAGCGGTGGAAGCACCGATAGTGAACGCGGAAAGCTTGACCAGCACATGGTTCAAGCCCATGGAGCGACAGGCGATCTCGTCCTCGCGCAGGGCCTCCCAAGCGCGGCCGACCGGCATGCGGGTCAGGCGATGCTTGACGTAGAGCACCAGCAGTACGGTGATGAACAACACGATGTAGATGAACAGGAATTTGATGTTGGGGTTGTAGTCGATGCCGAAGAACTCATGGAACGGCACCCCGCCGTCCTTCGCTCGCCTGCCGAACTCCAGGCCCAGGAAGGTTGGCGCAGGAACCGGCATGCCATTCGGCCCGCCAGTGAACGACAACCAGTTGTTCAGCACCAGCCGGATGATCTCGCCGAAACCCAGGGTCACGATGGCCAGGTAGTCACCGTGCATTCGTAACACGGGGAATCCTAAAATACACCCCGCCATCGCCGCTGCGATGGCCGCCAGCGGCAGCACGGTCCAGAAACCCAGCCCCAAGTATTGGTAACCCAGCGCCAGGCCGTAGGCGCCGATGGCGTAGAACGCCACGTAACCCAGATCGAGCAACCCGGCCAGGCCGACCACAATGTTCAGGCCCAGGCCCAGCAGCACGTAGATCAGCCCGAGGATCACTACGGTAAGCACGTACTTGTTAGCGAAGAACGGGAACACGATGGCAATCACGATCAGGGCCGGGATGATCCAGCGCAGCCGCGATTTGTAGTCGGGTGGCAGCACATGCACGCCGGAACCGGTGCTCTCGAACCCCTGGAGGATCTTCAGCCCCTTCGGGGTTTGCAGGAACAGGCTCAGGGCAAAGCGCCCGACCATCACGATCGCCACCAGCCAGCCGACGCGGGCCGGTTGCAGGTTGAAGCTGTAGCCGTCGAGCACTACGCCGACGATCGGCCCGAATACGATCAGCGAGATCAGGCCGGCCAGGATCGCGTCGATGACGCTCTTTTTGATATCAAGCGGTTTATTGGCAGCAGACATACTTATACCTTCGCCACGAGTGGGCGACCCAACAGGCCTTGGGGACGGAAAATCAGAATCAGCACCAGCAGCGAGAAACTGAACACGTCTTTGTAGTCGGAGTTGATCAGACCGGCGAACAGCGACTCGGAGATCCCGAGGATGATCCCGCCGAGCATTGCCCCAGGCAGGGAGCCGATGCCGCCGAGTACCGCCGCGGTGAACGCCTTGATGCCGATGATGAAGCCGGCATAGAAGTCGAAGGTGCCGTAGTTCATGGTAATCAGCACACCGGCCAGGGCCGCCATAGCCGCACCGATGATGAACACGTAGGAAATCACCCGGTCGGTGTTGATGCCAAGGATGGAGGCCATCTTGCGGTCTTGCTGGGTGGCACGGCACATGCGGCCGAGCTTGGTGTATTTGATGATGTAGGTCAGCAGCGCCATGCCGGCGAATGCGGCAATCAGGATGAATATCTTGGTGTAGGTGAGCTGCACGAAGCCGGTACCGATATCGACGCGCATGGCGCCTTCGAGCAGTGTCGGCACACCCTGTTGGCGGGCGCCCTGGCTGATCTGCGCGTAGTTCTGCAGGATCAGCGAGATGCCGATGGCGCTGATCAGCGGTGCCAGTCGGGTGGAGTTGCGCAGGGGTTTGTAGGCGACGCGTTCGATGACCCAGCCGTATACCCCGGTGACCACGATCGTGAACACCAGAGTGCCAAGGATCATCAGCGGAAAGGATTCGATACCGAAGTAAGCCAGCAGAGCCAGACTGATTGCCGCGAGGTAAGCGGAAATCATGTAAACCTCGCCGTGGGCGAAGTTGATCATGCCGATGATGCCATAGACCATTGTGTAGCCGATGGCGATCAGACCATAGACCGACCCGAGGGTCAGGCCATTGATCAGTTGCTGCAGGAAAATACCATCCATAACGCAATCTCACGCAGTGAGAACCTGCACACCCAGGGCGTGCGGCTCTTCTAAGGAAAATACAGATTTACGTCGGAGCAATGTCAGGCGCGACCAGCGCGCACCTTCTGGAAACCGGAGTTTGGCCGGCTTCCAGAAGGGTCTGGACGGTCGCTTCAGCCCTTACTTCTGTTTTTCCAACTGGTGGTATTTGCCGTCCTTGTCCCACTGGTAGACCACATAGTCGGAGACTTTCAGGTCTCCCTTGGAGTCCCAGGCTTTTTCGCCCATGACGGTTTTCACCGGGTTGGCTTTCAGCCACTTGGCGGCGTCTTCGCCCTTGTTGGACTTGGCACCATTGAAACCGGCGGCCAGTGCCTGCACCGAGGCATAGGCGTACAGGGTGTAGCCCTCAGGCTCGACGCCCTGGGCACGGAAAGCGTCCACCACGGCCTTGCTGTCCGGCAGCAGGCGCGGGTCGGCGCCGAAGGTCATGTACACGCCGTCGACGTATTGCGCGCCACCAGCGGTAGTGACCAGTTCATCGGTGACGATGCCATCGTCGGACATGAACTTGACGTCCTTGAGGCCTTGCTCACGCAGCTGGCGAACCAGCGGGCCGGCTTCCGGGTGCAGGCCGCCGAAGTAGACCACGTCGGCACCGGCCGAACGGATCTTGGTCACCACGGCGCTGAAGTCTTTTTCGCCACGGGTCAGGCCTTCGTACAACACAGGGGTCACGCCACGCTTGGCCAGTTGTGCCTTGGTAGCATCCGCCAGGCCTTGGCCGTAGGTGTCCTTGTCGTGCAGGACGACGACTTTCTTGCCCTTGAGCACGTCGACGATGTAGTCGCCAGCCACGATGCCTTGCTGGTCGTCACGACCGCACATGCGGAACATCGCGCTCAGGCCACGTTCGGTAACGGCCGGGTTGGTCGAGCCTGGGGTGATGGCAATGATGCCTGCTTCGTCATAGACCTCGGAGGCCGGGATGGTGTTGGACGAGCAGAAGTGCCCGACCACGCCGATCACTTTGTCCTGGTCAACCAGTCGGTTGGCCACGGCCACGGCCTGCTTCGGTTCGCAGGCATCGTCACCGGCGACCAGAACGATTTTCTCGCCATTGACGCCACCTGCCTTGTTGATGACATCGGCCGCGGCCTGCGCACCTTTCATGTACTGCTCGCCAAACGCGGCGTTGGCGCCGGTCATCGGCCCCGCCACACCAAATTTCACATCAGCCTGGGCAAACGCAGAAACACCCAGCGCAGCTGCCACTGCGAGGGCCAGAAAGCCTTTCTTGTAAAACGTCTGGGACATGAGGTGGTGCTCCAAGGTTTTTTTTAGTTGGCACTGCGACTTCACTTCACTGAAAAGCTAAGAGCAAGGGCCGTGCCATCGGTTTTTTATTCTTAAAAAAGTCGCTGCTTTATTGTTATTTCGACTGTTTCGGGCCCTTTTTCACAGGGCGTGCAACCGTCTAAACCGGACGAGGTGCAACCGTTTTTACAAGTAGGTGGAACCCTCCATGAGCCATCATTGCAACCGCCATACGAAACGGCGTGCAACCACTGTGTAACAACCTGCGTCACCTAACTGCACACTGCCGGTGCGCGGCTGCTACAGCCCGCACCATAACAGGCTAGCCGCTGTGTTGAAAAACGCCGCTGCTCGTAACACTTTTCAACAATCAGATGACGATCCGCAGGCACTGGCCCGCGTGATACAGGGAAAAGCCCGCCTCATACAGGCAACTGCGCAGGCCCACGCCGGCCAAGGGTTCCATGGGCGCGAAAGGGATCGGCAATGCCTTGGCATCGCCGTGGCACAGATAATCGGCGAATGCCTTGCCGACCACGGTGCCGGTGGTCACGCCTCGACCGTTGTAGCCGGTGACTGCCACCAGGCCTGGCGCCGGCTCGAACAGGCGCATCAGATGATCGGGCGTGAACGCAATGCAACCGGTCCAGGTGCACTCCCACTCCACGGGTTTGAGGTAAGGGAAATAATGCTGCTGCACCCGGTCCGCCCAGGCCTTGAGAAACCAGGTTGGCTTACGGTTGCCATTGCCCAGGCTGCCGAGCAGCAAGCGCCCGTCCTTGTCCCGGCGAATGCTGCTCAATACCTGGCGAGTATCCCAGGAACCTTGCCCGCCCGGCAGAATGCGGTGGGCGGCCGCGTCGGTCAGTGGGACCGAAGCGACCTGATAGTAATATCCGGGAAAGAAATTGCGCCGCAGTTCGGTCCAGTCGCCTTCGGTATAGGCGTTGGACGCGATCACGACTTGCTCGGCCAGCACCGAGCCCTGGGCAGTCTGCACTGACCAGCGCTGGCCTTGGCGTTCCAGGCGCGTGACCTTCGAATGATCGAACAACTGGCCGCCAAGGTCCTTGGCGGCCTTGGCCAGCCCGCTGGTGTAGGCCATCGGGTTGAGCGTGCCGGCGCGGCGATCGAGCAATGCCGCGGCGATCCTGTCGGTGCCGGTAGCCTCGGCACAGGCTTGGCCGGTCAGCAGTTCCACTGGCGCGCCACGGCGTTTCCATTGTTCTTCGCGGCTGCGCAGGTCCGCCTCGCCCCGGGCGTTGTGGGCCATATGCAGGGTGCCTTCGCGGCGCAGCTGGCAATCGATGTTGTATTTGTCGACGAGGCTGAATACCAAGGCCGGCGCGGCCCCGAGCATGCGGTTGAGCTGGCTGCCCACCGCCTCGCCAAAACCGGCCTCGATATCATCCGGCGGGATCCACAGGCCGGCGTTCACCAGCCCGACGTTACGCCCCGAGCCGCCATGTCCGGCCCGATGGGCCTCCAGCACTGCCACGCGTTTGCCCTGCTCGAGCAAGTGCACCGCCGCTGACAGACCGGTGAAACCGGCGCCGATCACACAGACATCTACCGTGACCTCGCCTGTGAGCATGGTGTTTTCGGGCCGTTGTGGCGTCAGCTTTTCCCACAGACATTCTTCGCGTAACGGCATTGCCAGACTCCAACAGAAACCTAACAAACACAGAATTCAATGTGGGAGCGAGCCTGCTCGCGAAGCGGTTCATCTACCAACCTTCATATTGGCTGATCCGGCGCTTTCGCGAGCAGGCTCGCTCCCACAGGGGGACTATTTCCACAGAGAGCTTTCGCTGACCGGTTCTCAGTCGAAAGTAATCCCCTGGGCCAAAGGCAGTTCCAGCGAATAATTCACAGTATTGGTCTGACGACGCATATAGCCGCGCCATGCATCGGAGCCGGACTCGCGACCGCCGCCGGTTTCCTTTTCGCCACCAAAGGCACCGCCGATCTCCGCGCCGCTCGGGCCGATGTTGACGTTGGCGATGCCGCAATCGCTGCCCACCGCCGACATGAACTGCTCGGCCTCACGCACGTCGGTGGTGAAGATGCACGACGACAAGCCTTGGGGCACGGAATTGTTCAAATCCAGCGCTTCAGCAAAATCCTTGTAACCGACCACGTAGAGGATCGGCGCGAACGTTTCGTGGCGCACCACGTCGCTTTGCTCCGGCATTTCGACGATGGCCGGCGAAACGTAGTAAGCGTTCGGGAACTGGTCTTCGAGCTGGCGCTTGCCGCCAAACACCCGACCGCCTTCGCTCAGCGCCTGTTCCAGCGCATCCTGCATGTTGTCGAAGCTCTGCTTGTCGATCAGCGGCCCTACCAGGTTGCCTTCCAGCGGATGACCGATGCGCACTTTCGAGTAGGCGGCCTTGAGGCGGGTGACGATCTCCTCCTTCACCGAGTCATGGGCGATCAAACGGCGCAGGGTGGTGCAGCGCTGGCCGGCGGTTCCGACGGCGCTGAACAGGATCGCCCGCACGGCCATGTCCAGGTCGGCGCTCGGGGCCAGGATCATGGCGTTGTTGCCACCCAGTTCGAGGATGCTGCGGGCAAAACGCGCCGCGACTTTCGGTGCGACTTCGCGCCCCATCCGGGTGCTGCCGGTGGCGCTGATCAACGCCACGCGCGGGTCATCCACCAAGGCTTCGCCGGCATCGCGGCCACCGATGATCACTTGGCTCAGGTACGGCGGCGCATCACTGAAATTCTCCAGTACGCGCTCGAACAATGCCTGGCAGGCCAGGGCAGTCAGCGGGGTTTTCTCCGACGGTTTCCAGATCACCGAATTGCCGCACACCAAGGCCAGCGTGGTGTTCCAGGCCCACACCGCCACCGGGAAGTTGAAGGCGCTGATCACCCCGACCACCCCCAGCGGGTGCCAGGTTTCCCGCATGTGATGGCCCGGTCGCTCGGAGGCGATGGTCAGGCCATACAACTGGCGGGACAGACCGACGGCGAAATCACAGATGTCGATCATCTCCTGCACTTCACCCAGGCCTTCCTGGGTGATCTTGCCGGCTTCCCACGACACCAGTTCGCCGAGGTCGGCCTTGTATTCACGCAGCAGGTCGCCAAACTGACGCACCAGTTCGCCGCGACGGGGCGCCGGCACCTTGCGCCACAAATCGAAGGCATGTTCGGCACGGCTGACCTGTTGCTCGACTTCAGCGGCGCCTTCCCAGTTCACCGCGCCGATGCGACTGCCGTCGACGGGCGAATGCACGGGCTGTTTGCCGTTCTGGTACAGGGCCGGGTTGACGCCCAGACGATCAAGCAATGCAGCAACCATGGGTAATTCCTCATGCGAAAGACAAAGATGTGGCAGCCGGGCAATCACGGCTGATCAGACCTGTAGTTGTAGCTGGCCCGAGACTTGCCAACAAACGACCTTTAAGCGAGATATCATTCCGTTTATTCATGCTGACCTGATTACAGGACAAGCAGAGCGACCAGAACCAAGGCCCCGTCATGCTCAATAAACGTTATTTGCCGTCGATCACGGCGCTGCAGTGCTTCGAAGCGGTGACCCGTCACCTGAGCTTCACCCGCGCCGCCGAAGAATTGAACCTGACCCAGAGCGCCGTCAGCAAACAGGTCGCGCAACTGGAAGAGTTGCTGCAGCACCTGCTGTTTCGTCGCGTGCGCCGACGCTTGCAACTGACACCCGCTGGCGATTTGTACTTGGGAGAGGTACGAAAAATCCTCACCCAAGTCGAGATGTCGACCCATTACTTGCGCTCCTACGGAGGCGATACCGAAGTACTACGAGTCTCCACGCCGCCGACGTTTGGCGCCCGCTGGCTGGTCCCACGCCTCAAGGGCTGGCGCCTGCGCCATCCCAGCATTCATCTGGACCTGTGCAGCGAGCAGGAGGCCGACGACCTGCAGCAGGGACGCAGTGACCTGGCGTTCTATTTTGGCCAGGGATCGCGGCCGGGCACCGAATCCCTGAAGCTGTTCGGCGAAGAACTGGTGCCGGTCTGCGCCCCGGGCAGCTTGCCGGACGAGCCTTTTACCGACCCGACGCAACTGGCCGATCTGGTCCTGCTGCAAAACGCCTCGCGCCCCCAGGCCTGGCACGACTGGTTCGATGACCAGGGCTACCACACCGAACACAGCTACCACGGGCCGCGCTTCGAAACTTTTTACATGTGCATCCGCGCCGCGCAGGTCGGCTGCGGCGTTGCACTGCTGCCCAGATTCCTTGTGGAAGAAGAACTGGCCGACGGCAAACTGGTCATTCCCTGGCAACATGCAATGCCCAACACTAATGCCTATTACCTGGCGTACCCGGAACATTCGGCGGAGGTGCCCAAGGTGCGGATGTTCGTGGAATGGATGCTGGAGCAGATCGATAGCCCTGATGCGCCGCCATAGCGACAGTTGCCCCCCATGGCGAGGGAGCTTGCTCCCGCTGGGCTGCGCAGCGGCCCTAAAAATCTGTCAGATGAAAAATTCTGCGTCTGCTTCGCAGCCGAGCGGGAGCAAGCTCCCTCACCACAAAAGATCTGCGGACGCTAAAAAATACTGGCAATAACCATCACGGTTATGCGCCACTAGACCTTTCAACACGAACTGCCGCACGCCGCAGCACCCGTCTGGAGATTCCCATTATGAGCGAGAGCGTGTTTGCCGATCGCATCGTGCAGAACCTGCTCGACACCGACTTCTACAAGCTGACGATGATGCAGGCGGTGCTGCACAACTACCCCAACGTCGAGGTGGAATGGGAGTTTCGTTGCCGCAACAGCGAAGACCTGCGCCCTTACCTCGCGGAAATTCGTTTTCAGATCGAACGCCTCGCCGAGTTGAGCCTGAGCGCCGACCAGCTGGGTTTCCTCGAGCGCATCAGCTTCCTCAAGCCGGACTTCCTGCGCTTCCTGGGCTTGTTTCGCTTCAACCTGCGCTATGTGCACACCGGCATCGATAACGGCGAGCTGTTTATCCGTCTGCGCGGGCCCTGGCTGCACGTCATCCTGTTCGAAGTACCGCTGCTGGCCATCGTCAGCGAGGTGCGCAACCGTTATCGCTACCGTGAAGTCGTCCTGGAACAGGCGCGAGAGCAGCTTTATCGCAAGTTCGACTGGCTGACGGCCAACGCCAGTGCCGACGAATTGTCCGAACTGCAAGTGGCCGACTTCGGTACTCGCCGCCGGTTTTCCTACCGTGTCCAGGAAGAAGTGGTGAACGTGCTCAAGCACGACTTCCCCGGCCGCTTCGTCGGCACCAGCAATGTGCACCTGTCCCGAGAGCTGGACATGAAGCCCTTGGGCACCATGGCTCACGAATGGATCATGGCCCACCAGCAGCTGGGCCCGCGACTGATCGACAGCCAGATCGCCGCGCTCGACTGCTGGGTTCGTGAGTACCGAGGCCTGCTGGGCATCGCGCTGACCGACTGCATCACCATGGATGCGTTCCTCAAGGACTTCGATCTGTTCTTCGCCAAGCTGTTCGACGGTTTGCGCCATGATTCGGGGGATCCGGTCATCTGGGCTGAAAAGGCCATTGCCCACTACCACAAACTGGGCATCGACCCGATGAGCAAGACCCTGGTGTTCTCCGACAGCCTGACATTGCCCAAATGCCTGGATATTTTCCGCGCCTTGCGTGGTCGCATTAATGTGAGCTTCGGTATCGGGACCAACCTGACCTGCGACATTCCAGGCGTGGAGCCGATGAGCATCGTGCTTAAAATGATCAGCTGTGACGGGCAACCCGTGGCCAAGATTTCCGACGAGCCCGGCAAGACCCACTGCAAGGACCCGAATTTCGTCGCCTATATGCGACATGTTTTCCAAGTACCTGCCGCCCTTTCTGGCACATCAAGCAAGGAGTGAATTCATGCAAGCCGTACAGCGTGAGATTGCTGAACAGCTCAAGGTCCAGCCACCGTTCGCCGATGACGCCGCCCTCAAGGCCGAAATCGCGCGCCGGGTGAGCTTCATTCAGGACTGCCTCGTCAACTCGGGTCTCAAGAGCCTGGTGCTGGGTATCAGCGGTGGGGTCGACTCGTTGACCGCCGGCCTGCTGGCCCAACGTGCCGTGCGCGAGCTGCGGGAAAAAACCGGCAATTCGGCGTACCGCTTCATCGCCGTGCGCCTGCCGTACGAAACCCAGTTCGATGAGCACGAAGCCCAGGCCTGCGTCGACTTCATCGAGCCGGACGAGCGCCATACCGTCAACATCGGTCCGGCGGTCAAGGCATTGGCGAAGGAAGTCCTGGCATTCGAAGGCAAGGCGCCGGGTTCGCGGGATTTCGTGTTGGGCAATACCAAGGCGCGGATGCGCATGGTGGCGCAATACACCATCGCCGGCGCGGAGCAAGGCCTGGTGATCGGCACCGATCACGCGGCCGAAGCGGTCATGGGCTTCTTCACCAAGTTCGGTGACGGCGCCTGTGACCTGGCCCCGCTGAGCGGCCTGGTGAAAAGCCAGGTCCGGGCCATCGCCCGGGATTTCGGCGCGCCGGAGTCGCTGGTGGAAAAAGTCCCCACCGCTGACCTGGAAGACCTGTCGCCAGGCAAGCCGGATGAAGCCGCCCATGGCGTGACCTACGGCGAGATCGACGCCTTCCTGCATGGCCAACCGATTCGCGAAGAGGCGGCCAGGATCATTTGCGAAACCTACCGCAAGACCGAGCACAAGCGAGTGATGCCGTACGCGCCGTAACTTCAGCGGTGTATGACCTGACGCCATCGCGAGCAAGCTCGCTCCCACAGGGGGCTTTGGCGAATGCAGAATCTGTGTCGGACGACGCCCAAATGTGGGAGCGAGCTTGCTCGCGATGGCGCCGCATCAGTTACGCCGACGCTGACTGATACACCGCTTTCGCGAGCAGGCTCGCTCCCACAAGGGGCTCGATTGTTTGCCGGACATGAAAAAAGCGCCCTGCATGGGGCGCTTTTTTTGTCTGAAATTGATTATTTCAGGGTAACCGTGCCTTTCATCATCGAGATGTGGCCCGGGAACGAGCAGAAGAAACCGTACTTCTCGGAAGCACTCAATTTCGAAACATCAAAGGTCACCGAGTCGGTTTCCTTGGCGCCGATGATTTTGGTGTGGGCGATGATGCGAGCATCACCTTCCTTCAGGTAATCCTTGTCAATGCCAGCGGCCAGACCGTCCGTTGCGATCGGCTGCATGTCAGCCTCTTTGCTCAGCACCCAGTTATGACCCATGACGTTTTTTGGCAGGTTGCCGGAATGAGTCAGCTCAACGGTGAAGGTCTTGCAGCTCTTGTCGATTTCGATGGCCTTGGTATTGAAGGACATCTGGTCGGTGGAATCAATGGTGGTCTTGCACTCCGCTGCCATCAGTTGGCTGCTGGCCAGTGTCAACAGGGATACTGCTACAAGTTTGGCGAACATCATGAATCTCCAAGGCATGGTTAACAAAAATCCGTCAAAGGGGAAGACTGCCTGATTTTCCAGCAAGTTCCTATGACCTGTGTCAAAGATTGTATACAACTTAAGACTATCAGCCTGATGGACAGAATCAACCAGCCACAAGTATGACTCGCCCGTTACGATCGGCTCCATCACCTCTGGAGCAACCGTCATGAACCTCAACAGCCTGTTATGCAGCCTGCTCGCCGCCTACGCTTGCGGCGCCAGCGGCACCTACGAAAAACCCCGGCGCGAGGTTTAATTCTTTGCGCAACAAGGGGCAGGCTTTACTCTGGACCGGTTAGCGATCACGGAGTAAAGCATGTCCATATCGTCTGTTTGTGTATTTTGCGGCGCCAGCACCGGCAGCCATCCGGCCTATCGCGAAGCGGCTCAGGCCCTGGGGCAGGCACTGGCGGAGCGAAAACTGACCCTGGTCTACGGCGGCGGCGCGGTCGGCCTGATGGGAATCGTCGCTGATGCAGCCCTCGCGGCTGGCGGCGAAGTGATTGGCATCATCCCGCAAAGCCTGAAAGACAAGGAGATCGGCCACAGCGGCCTGACACGCCTGGAAGTGGTGGACGGCATGCATGCGCGCAAGGCCCGCATGGCTGAACTCAGCGACGCCTTCATCGCCCTTCCCGGCGGCCTCGGCACCCTGGAAGAACTTTTCGAAGTGTGGACCTGGGGCCAGCTCGGCTACCACGCTAAACCGCTGGGGCTGCTGGAAGTGAACGGTTTCTACAGCAAACTCACCGGTTTTCTCGATCACATCGTCGGTGAAGGCTTCGTCCGCGCGCCGCATCGTGACATGCTGCAAGTGAGCGACTCGGCCCATGACCTGCTCGATGCGCTGGATGAATGGCAACCCTCGGTGCCGCCGAAATGGGCCGAGCAAAAACCCAGCTAACGGCTCGACCCCGATACAGGGCAGAATACGCGCCGCTCAACCTCACCTTCGACCCCAGAGGATCGCCCATGGCCAAACCCAATTATTCCTTCGCCAAACGTCAGAGAGACCTGGCCAAGGAGCAGAAGAAAGAGGAAAAGCTCCAGCGCAAGAAAGCCACCGCCGATGAAGCAGCACTGAACCCCGATGCTGAAGGTGAAGTAGCGGCAGACGATGATGCAGATGCACCGAAAGACCAGGCCCCCGACGCCTGACTCCTCCAGGGCCCGATGATCCGATCCGGCCCCACGGTTTTGTGTCCAGGGCCGGCAGCCTCGCTGCCGGCCCTCACAACCCCAGCGCGTTGATAATCGACAAGCGATAACCCGCAGGTAGGTTCGCTGGCAACTGGCTTGGCTCGAACAGCCCGATCTCCTTGTGCTCATGACTGATCGTCGGCACGAAACCGCCCAGCAACTGGCAGCGGTAAGTGGAGATGAACACGTGCTTGCCGGGAATCACCTCGAACAGATACGAATCCAGCGGTTCGCCCACGCTGACCTCGACCGCCAGCTCCTCGGCGATTTCCCGTGCCAGGCACTGCGGCGGCGTTTCGCCCAGCTCGATCCGCCCACCGGGCAACTCCCATTCGTCCCGTTCGTTGAGCATCAGCACAACCAGGCCGTCGGGAGATTGCAGTACGCCTTTGATGGAAACCGGGAACATGCATTTTCCTCTTAATTCAATACAAACCCTGTGGGAGCGAGCTTGCTCGATAGCGGCGTATCAGTCACATCGAGGCTGACTGAACCAGCGCTATCGCGAGCAAGCTCGCTCCCACATTGGTCCAACTACACTCACGACTCCAACGGCATCACCGTCACCCGTACCTCCGGGTCATGGGCACCGCCCCCCAGGATCACCCCGCGCAAAGGCGATACATCGGAAAAATCCCGGCCCCAGGCCAGGGTGATGTGCTCCAAGGACGGTTGCACGTTGTTGGTCGGATCGAAATCCACCCATCCCAGCACCGGGCAAAACACCGAAATCCAGGCGTGAGACGCATCGGCACCAATCAATCGAGCCTGGCCGGGGGGTGGCTGGGTCAACAGATAGCCGCTGACGTAACGCGCCGCCAATCCGCGAGAACGTACGCAGGCCAGCATCAAGTGGGCAAAATCCTGGCAGACGCCCCGGCGTCGCTCCAGCACTTCCACCAGCGGTGTCGCGACCTGGGTGGCCTCCGCGTCGAAAGTGAACTCCTCGAAGATTTTTTCCATCAGCGCCTGGACGCCGAGCATCAACGGACGACCAACCGGGAAACAACTTTCGGAAAACTCGACGAAGCTGCGCTTGAGGTGCACATAGGGTGACTCGAAACGATAGCGGCACGCATCCAGCAACTGCGCCGTCAGCGGCCGGCCGCTGTAGGTCAATGCATGACGAGTGGATTCCCAGGCGGGCGATGAACCGAAATCCAGTGGCGGGCGCGCCAGCACCTCGACGCTCAGGCGGGCATTGACCAACAGCTCATCGTGGGGCCGCTCGAAGGCCAGGCGGGTCAGCGGATTGCCGAACACATCCTGTTCATCGCGACGGGTCGTGGGCTCCGGGCTGATGGTCAGTTGTCGTTCGGTACAGCGCTGCCATTCACAGGGCCGCGGCCATAGATGCGCCAGTTGCTGGGCGAGGGACACCGGGCTGTCGTAATGATAGTGGGTGTCGTGAAGGATCTGGTAACGGGCATTCATCAGACGGATACCGTGCGCTGGCTGACGTCGTCAACATGGGCGAAATGGCGCAAGGCCAGGCGATCGGACACCTGCCCGCTGACATCGGCGACTTCCTGCAGCAGATCGGCCAGACCGTCGAGCGCCGCGCGCAGGCTGGCTTCGCCAAACAAAAGACTCTCCAGGCAGCGCAAGTCAAAGCGCGACAGTCGCGCCACCAGTTCCGGCAGGGCGGTTTCTCTCGGCGCGCCAAAATCGTCGTTCAGACGCTTGACGGTGCGCGCCACCAGTTTCAACTGGAAGAGCACTGCGTGAGGGTTCTGTTCGTCCAGCAACAGAAGATCGAGCACCGGGATCAGCTGCGCCACCGCCAGGTATCGCGAACGGTAGGTGATGCTGCTGTTGCCCAACTCCAGCAACCATTCCAGCCCGGCCTGATCGAAAACCGCCTCGCCGCGCAGGAATGCCGCCAGGCTGCTGCTGAGAAATTGCAGACGCTCCAGGCGCCGGCCGATCATCAGGAAACGCCAGCCCTCGTCGCGGGTCATGTCGTCCAGGGCGAACCCGGACAACGCGGCCAGGGACATCACCAGTCGATTGAGAAAATCCAGCAGCTCACCGAAGTCCGGCTCGCTGGTTTCCAGCTCCACGGCTTCGCGTTGCAGTTCCACCAGTGCCTGCCAGTTCTCCCGGGACAGCTTGCCACGGACCTGCGAGGCCGCCCACTGCAAGCGCTGCAGATTGGAGCGCAGGCTGAACGACCAGTCATCCCCGAGCATGGCCGCTAGCAGGCGCTCGGGCAACTCGCCCTCCTCCGGCATCAACATCAGGCTCTCGCCCAGGGTAACCGCCGATTGCAAGGCCTGCGGATCATCGCCGTCGACATAGCGCGCCAGCATGATCCGCAGCAGACGGGCGCTGTCGTCGCAACGTTCGCAGTAGCGGCCAAACCAGAACAGGTTTTCCACCACACGAGACGGCAGATAGGGATCGCGGCGCACCAGATCATGCACGCCCACGGTTCGCTGGGCCTTCCATTGCTCACCGCCGGGCGCCTGCTCGCCAAGTACCCAGGTGTCCTTGCTGGCGCCTCCGCGCTGCATCGACACCACTTCGGCATCAGCCTCGGCGGCCACGCGCGTCAGGCCTCCCGGCAGCACTCGATAATCGTCTTTCCCGGACACCGCATAAACCCGCATGCCAATGGCTCGGGGCTGGATCTGGCCGTCTTCGGCCTGCCATACCGGCGCCTGGGACAGTTGCGCCAGTTCCTGAGCAACATAGGCATAGGGCCGCGCCTGCATGCGTGCGGCCAATTGAGCGCGCTGGTCTTCGTCCAGGTCACGACCAAATACCGGCGTGAAGCTCTGGGACGGAAACGCCGGCTTGATCAACAACTGCGGCAGTTTCTCCAGGGCCTGGGCCAGCACCGGCGGCTCTCCGCACCACCACGTGGCGATGGAGGGCAGCATCAGCTCTTCACCGAAAAGAAACTGACTTATTTTCGGCAGGAATCCCAAGAGCCCGGGAGACTCCAGGACTCCGCTACCCAGCGCATTGGCCACCAGCACCCGCCCCTGACGCACCGCCTCCAGCAATCCGGGCACGCCCAGGGCCGAATCGGTGCGCAACTCCAGCGGGTCGCAGAAATCATCGTCGAGCCGACGCATGATCGCGTGGACCCGACGCAGCCCGCTGAGAGTCTTCAGATAGACCGTCGCGTCGCGGACGGTCAGGTCGCCGCCTTCCACCAGCGGATAGCCGAGCTGGCGCGCCAGGTAGAGGTGTTCGAAGTAGCTTTCGTTGAACCGACCAGGCGTCAGCAGTACCACCAACGGCGGCTCGCCGTTGCTGGGAGCCTGTCGCGCCAGGGTCTCTTGCAACGTGCGGAAGAAACCGGACAGGTGCTGCACCTTGAGGTCGCGATAAAGGTCGGGGAAGGCCCGCGACACGATGGTGCGATTTTCCAACGCATAACCGGCGCCCGAGGGCGCCTGGGTCCGATCCGCAGTCACCCACCAGCGGCCGTCGGGCGCGCGCGCCAGATCCACGGCATACAAGTGCAGGAAGTTGCCGTCTGGCGGTGTGATGCCCTGGCAGGGCCAAAGGAAATTGTTGTGCCCAAACACCAGCTCCGCCGGCAACAGCCCCTCGCTGATCAGCCGCTGCGGCCCGTACAGGTCGGCCAGCACGGCATTAAGCAAGCGTGCCCGCTGGGCAATGCCGGCCGACAGTTGCGTCCACTCCCGAGCGTCGATGACATGGGGCAACAGGTCCAGCTCCCAAGGCCGATCAGCTCCCTTGGGGTCTGCATAGACATTATAGGTGACGCCATTTTCCTGGATCTGCCGGGCGAGCAATGCCTGGCGCTGGATCAACTGAGCCGGCGTGCTGCGCTGCAATTGGTCGAACAGCCGCCGCCAATGCGCACGCACCGCACCGCTGTCATCCAGCAATTCGTGATAGGTGCCCGTCGTCAACGGGTAACGGTCAAGCAGGTCAGGCATGGAAAGCTCGGCAGGACGGCAATGAAAGGTGAGACTAGCGCAGGCAGATGACACCCGGATAGGTATGTTTGAGCTGAATCCGGCAAGAGGCCTCAGGGCAATCATCGTGGCGAGGGAGCTTGCTCCCGCTCGGTTGCGCAGCGACCGTAAAATCCTGGGGCCGCTGCGCAGCCCGGCGGGAGCAAGCTCCCTCGCCACAAGGTAAATCTATCGTTTCAATGCCCCTTGGAAGCGTCGCAGATCGAGGGTGAGTGGAAACTCGTCATCCGTTGCCAGGTTCGGTATCGGAAGTTTCCCAGGCGTGTGTCCGATCCGGAAGAAACGCGCCATCCGCCGGCTCTCCGCTTCGTTGGCGTTGACCGGCAGGCTGTCATAGTTGCGCCCGCCCGGATGCGCCACGTGGTACTGGCAGCCGCCCAGCGAACGTTGCATCCAGGTGTCGAGCACATCGAATACCAGCGGTGCATGGACCGGGATGGTCGGTTGCAGGCAGTTGGCCGGTTGCCAGGCGCGGAAACGTACCCCGGCGACGAACTCACCGACTCGACCGGTGGGTTGCAAGGGCACCGGTACGCCGTTGCAAGTCAGCAGATAACGTTGTGGCGCCAGGCCGCTGAGCTTGACCTGCAAGCGCTCCAGGGACGAGTCCACGTAGCGTACGGTGCCGCCCGCCGTGCCCTCCTCTCCCAGCACATGCCAGGGCTCCAGCGCCTGACGCAACTGCAGCTCGATACCATTGACCGCGTAATCGCCGACCTTGGGAAAGCGGAACTCCAGGTGCGCGGCGAACCACTCGGCCCGCAGCGGATAACCGGCGACATTGAGATCGTCGATGACATCGGCAAAATCCTGCTCGATGAAATGCGGAAGCAAGAAGCGATCGTGCAGCTCAGTACCCCAGCGCGCCAGTTTCGCCGGCGCGTAGGGTTCACGCCAGAACCTCGCCACCAGCGCCCGCAGCAGCAACTGCTGGGCCAGGCTCATACGGGCGTGAGGCGGCATTTCGAAAGCGCGCAGCTCCAGCAAGCCGAGACGCCCGGTGGCGCCGTCCGGTGAATAGAGCTTGTCGATGCAGAACTCGGCGCGGTGGGTATTGCCGGTCACGTCGATCAACAGGTTGCGCAGCAATCGATCCACCAGCCAGGGCGGGCATGCTTCGCCAGGCTCGGGCATTTGCGCGAAGGCGATCTCCAGTTCATATAACGCGTCGTTGCGCGCCTCGTCCACGCGGGGCGCCTGGGACGTCGGGCCGATGAACAGTCCGGAAAACAGGTAGGACAACGACGGATGGTTATGCCAGTAGCTGATCAGGCTGCGCAGCAAGTCGGGACGACGCAGGAAGGGCGAGTCAGCCGGCGTCGCGCCGCCCAGGACGAAATGGTTACCGCCACCGGTGCCGGTGTGTCGACCGTCAATCATGAATTTTTCGGTGGTCAGCCGGTTCAGCCGCGCCTGCTCGTAAAGGAACTCGGTGCGCTCGACCAGCTCATCCCAGGTCGCCGACGGTTGCACGTTGACCTCGATGACGCCCGGGTCAGGCGTGATGCGAAAATTGCTCAGGCGCGGATCGCTCGGCGGCTCGTAGCCTTCCAGCAGCACGGGACAGCTCAGTTCCTCGGCTGTCGCCTCAATGGCGCTGACCAGTTCCAGGTAGTCCTCGACCCGCTCCAGCGGCGGCATGAACAGATAGAGCCGCCCTTCCCTGGCCTCGGCACAGAACGCGGTGCGCGTCAGCCAATCGGCCGATTCGTCGACCTTCGGCGCGCGCTCCTGTTCCAGGGCCGGCTCGCCGTGATGGGCGAGTTGCTCTGTGCCAGGCAACTCGGGCAAGTCCTGGTTCGGGTCGGTGGGATGGATGAAGGGATACTCGGCTGCCGTCACCCATGGCTGCGACGCCAGCGGCAAACGATAGCCCAGCGGCGAATCGCCCGGCACCAGCCGACAATGGTTGTCGCGCAAATACCAGCGGCCGCTTTGCCATTGATCGCCCTTGGCGGTGCGCGCCAGCGGCAGGACCTGGCCGACCACTTTGTCCAGGCCCTGGCTGAAGACCTTGCGCAACCGCGCCCGCTCCAGGGGATCCTCGAGCCGAGGGTCCTCGGCTGTCACGTTCGAAGGCAAGTTGCCCTCGCGCCAGAGGTAATGGAAATTATCTTCGTAGGCCGCGAAGACGAACCGCGCAGGAATATTCAGGCGTTCGGCGACACTCGCCAGGAAGCGCCCGGCCAGCTCGCCATCGGCGCCGTAGTCCTGCTGTTCGTCGGCGATCAGCACGTTGTCGCGCCAGATCGGCACGCCGTCACGCCGCCAATAACAGTTGAGCGACCACCGCGGCAGTTGCTCGCCGGGGTACCACTTGCCCTGGCCGAAGTGCACCAGCCCCTCGGGCGCGTAGTGCTTGCGCATGCGCTGGAACAACTCGGCGGAGAGGCGACGCTTGTCCGGGCCGAGCGCTGCGGTATTCCACTCGGCGCCGTCCGGATCGTCGATGGAAACGAAGGTCGGCTCGCCGCCCATGGTCAGGCGGACGTCGCCCTCCAGCAGGTCGCTGTCGATCTGCCGGCCCAACGCCTGGATCGCCTGCCATTGCTCTTCGGTGTATGGCTTGGTGACCCGTGGCGCCTCCCAGATTCGCTCGACGGACATTTCGTGGCTGAACTGGCACTCGCAAGGTTCCACCAGGCCGCTGATCGGCGCTGCCGAGGACGGATCGGGACTACACGCCAAGGGGATATGACCTTCACCGGCGAACAACCCGGACGTGGCGTCCAGGCCGATCCAGCCGGCGCCGGGCAGGTACACCTCGCACCAGGCGTGCAGGTCGGTGAAGTCCACTTCCGTACCGGACGGGCCGTCGAGGCTTTTCACATCGGCAGTCAGTTGGATCAGGTAACCGGAGACAAACCGCGCCGCCAGGCCCAGATGACGCAACAGTTGCACCAGCAGCCAGGCCGAATCCCGGCAGGAACCGGACGCATGCTCCAGGGTGTGCTCCGGCGTCTGCACGCCGGGCTCCATGCGGATCAGGTAACTGATGTCTTCGCTCAGGCGCTGGTTCAATGCCACCAGGAAGTCCACCGCCGGCAGCGGCGTGCGGTCGATGCCGTCCAGATAAGCCTTGAATCTCGGCGTCAGCGGCAGCTTTTCCAGATAGGGCATCAGCTCGTGTTTTTCGTCGGCTGCATAGGCAAACGGAATCTTCTCGGCGTAGGGTTCAAGGAAAAAGTCGAATGGATTGAACACCGCCATCTCGGCGACCAGATCGACCTCGACCCGCAGCTCATCGGTCTTTTCCGGGAACACCAGCCGCGCCAGGTAATTGCCCTGAGGGTCTTGTTGCCAGTTGATGAAGTGCTGATCGGGCGAGACTTTCAGCGCATACGAAAGAATGCGCGTACGGCTATGGGCGGCCGGGCGCAGGCGCACGATCTGCGGACCGAGTTCGACAGCGCGCTCGTAGCGATAATGTGTGACATGGTGCAAAGCGACATGGATCGACACGGCGTGCCTCCTGCGGAGCCTGGGCGTTATCGAAAGCGGCGCAAGACTTATGCCACACAGGCAGGTCGGACACTTTCTACGTCTACTCAGGGCAGTAGAGCACTAAAACCGCGCGATGCCTGTATTGATCTGCAACGGCCGCACATAAATGCGGCGCGGGCGGTAGCGAATCGACTCAACGGCGCGGACGCGAGGCCTTGGCGGATTGGATGATGCGTTCGCGCTGGTGGCGGATCTCGACGAGCTTGCGGCGCATTTCCCGGTGGCGTTTGCTGTTGAGCAGCAACAGAGCAACCAATGGAAAAAATAAACTCAAACTGTAGATCAGCGAATCAGGTCGATATTCGATAGTGGGTAATACACATAAAAAACACAACCCAGACACCCCTACCAACGGCCATACCCAGAATGGACGTCCGCGCGCAATCATGAAGTTGCAATGCACCACAACAAGCGTAAGCGTGATGCCCCCCAGAAAGACCACTTCACGTTATCCGCCATTGATAGCGTCCCAAAATAGCTATCAAAAAACAGTGGAACAGCAAAAACCAAAGAAAAAATCGATGCGAATATCGCGCCCATGAAGACCGGAAAATATTGCGATAGAAATTGGCGGATGCTGGGCTGGACACTCACTCCTCAATCTCCTCATACAGCCCTACAGCAATAGTCCGGACATTCCCTGAAATCGCGCTTCCGGTGAAGCCGATGGCAGCTCCCAAAGCATCCCGAATCTGCGTGACCGTGGCATGCTTGATTTGAGTGGACGTAAAACGCTTGGGTAGCTCGCCAGACAATTGTTTCAATTTGAGCAATTTGGAGGTCAAGCGCGGGTCATTGATACTCAGCAATTCTTTGGTGAGTTTGGCTCGCTCCTGACGATTCAATCCCCGAAGTACTTCCCGCACACTTTTGCCCGTCGCAGCTTTGTTCAATCTGACCAGTTTGAGCGTCGTCAGCGACGATGCTCCAACCCCAACCAACGACGCAGCGTCCAATGCGATCATGGTGTACTGGTACCACTCTTCACTATCGAGCTGATCATTTCGGGCGGGGTTAACCATTTCATTGCGCATGCGATAACCGCTGGTAAAACACTGCGCCGTGCTGGCCGCAGCGGCGGTGTAACCCAGAACAGCGATTGCAGTGCTGGCCCCCGCAGAGAATGGAATAGCAACGGAACCGCTGAGTACCACTACCCAACCGATAACGGCCCCAGCGCACGACAACGAGGTATTGATCGCTTCGCCAACCAATCGAGATTCACGAGGATTGTCCTGCACCTGCTGAGCAAACTGAGCCGGCGCAATGTACTTTTGCGCCTCACGCAAGATAATCCGCTTGGGCTTGATGCTGCAGATCGGCTTGAACTCACGCAGGGTCACTACATTGAACTCAGCATCGATATACACCACCCCGGCACCGACGATGCCGGGATCGGCGTCAATGGCGGCGAACAATCGTGGCAGGTTGATCTGGCTTTCGATGCGCTGGCGAGCCATTCGCTGGGAAATGCTGTTATCCATGCCGATGCCCGGCAAAGGGGTACTCATATGAATCGTCCTTGAGAATCGGAAAGTGGGCCTTTATCCACATCGAACACCTGTGGCGAGGGAGCTTGCTCCCGCTCGGCGGCGAAGCCGTCGTAAACCGGCCGGCACGGTCTGCCTGGGAACATTGCATGGGATTGTTTGGGGCCGCTTCGCAGCCCAGCGGGAGCAAGCTCCCTCGCCACAAAAGCTATGTTATCCGCCGTTACGCCGTTGGCGGGCGCCACGATAACAAACTGCCAGCACTGCCGCTAGAAAGCAAAACGCCAGCACTCAGGCTGGCGTTTTGCAACCGGGCGGGGCGATCAGCGCGGCACAACCGGCTTGCGCGCAGGCTTCGGTCCCTTGCCCTTGGCCGCATCCTTGCGCTCCTTGGCAGCCTTCTGATTACGGGCGAACGCAGCGGCCTTGGCTTGCTCGCGTTTGTCCCAGGCGTTACCGCCGTCGCTCGCGCGCGGTGGCAAACCGGTGTGCTGGGTCAGGATCTTGGTGGTTTCCTTGCCCACCTTATGGCTGCCAGCCGGCGTCGAGTTCTTGCGACGAGCGCTCTGGTAGCTGTCGGTCGCCGGCTGGTGCAGCGGGATCAACTGGTTCTTGCCCGGCCCGATCAGGTCGGCGCGGCCCATGCGGGTCAGCGCTTCGCGCAGCATCGGCCAGCCTTTCGGGTCGTGATAACGCAGGAATGCCTTGTGCAGGCGGCGCTGCTCTTCGCTCTTGACGATAGTCACCGCGTCGCTCTTGTAGGTGACCTTGCGCAGCGGGTTCTTGCCCGAGTGGTACATCGCGGTGGCCGTGGCCATCGGCGACGGATAGAACGCCTGCACCTGGTCGGCCCGGAAGCCGTTGCCCTTGAGCCACAGCGCCAGGTTCATCATGTCTTCGTCGGTAGTGCCCGGGTGAGCCGCGATGAAGTACGGAATCAGGTACTGCTCTTTCCCGGCTTCCTTGGTGTACTTCTCGAACATCCGCTTGAATTTGTCATAGCTGCCGATGCCCGGCTTCATCATCTGGTTGAGCGGACCTTCCTCGGTGTGCTCCGGGGCGATCTTCAGGTAACCGCCGACGTGGTGGGTCACCAGCTCCTTGACGTACTCCGGCGACTCGACCGCCAGGTCGTAACGCAGGCCGGAGGCAATGAGGATCTTCTTCACCCCAGGCAACGCCCGGGCGCTGCGGTACAGCTGGATCAGCGACGAGTGGTCGGTATTGAGGTTCGGGCAGATGCCTGGGAACACGCAGGACGGCTTGCGGCACGCGGATTCGATTTCCGGGCTCTTGCAGGCGATGCGGTACATGTTCGCGGTCGGGCCGCCGAGGTCGGAAATGACCCCGGTGAAACCAGGGACCTTGTCGCGGATCTCTTCGATCTCACGAATGATCGACTCTTCCGAGCGGTTCTGGATGATTCGACCTTCATGCTCGGTGATCGAGCAGAAGGTGCAGCCGCCAAAGCAGCCGCGCATGATGTTCACCGAGAAACGGATCATGTCGTAGGCAGGGATTTTTTCCTTGCCGTACGCCGGATGCGGGACGCGCGCGTAAGGCATGCCAAACACGTAGTCCATTTCTTCAGTGGTCATCGGAATGGGCGGCGGGTTGAACCAGACGTCGACGTCGCCGTGCTTCTGCACCAGGGCACGGGCGTTGCCCGGGTTGGTTTCCAGGTGCAACACGCGGTTGGCGTGGGCGTAGAGCACCGCGTCGCCACGGACCTTTTCCACCGACGGCAGGCGGATCACGGTCTTGTCGCGGGTCATCTTCGGGCTCGCCAGGATCTGTACGACCTTGGCTTCGCTCGGGTCGTCGACCGGCCCCTTCTCCTGCTCGATGGCGCAGGCTTGCGTATCCTGGGTATTCACGTACGGGTTGATGATCTTGTCGATCTTGCCCGGACGGTCGATGCGCGTGGAATCGACTTCGTACCAGCCTTGCGGCGTGTCGCGACGGATGAACGCGGTGCCGCGCACGTCGGTGATGTCTTCGATCTTGTGGCCGTAGGACAGGCGCTGGGCCACTTCGACAATCGCCCGCTCGGCGTTGCCGTAGAGCAGGATGTCGGCGCAGGCGTCGATCAGGATCGAATTGCGCACCCGGTCCTGCCAGTAATCGTAATGGGCGATGCGGCGCAGGGACGCTTCGATACCGCCGAGTACGATGGGCACGTGCTTGTAGGCTTCCTTGCAGCGCTGGCTGTAGACCAGGCTCGCACGGTCCGGCCGCTTGCCCGCCAAGCCGCCTGGGGTGTAGGCGTCATCGGAACGGATTTTCTTGTCGGCGGTGTAGCGGTTGATCATCGAGTCCATGTTGCCGGCCGCGACGCCGAAGAACAGGTTGGGCTCGCCGAGCTTCATGAAGTCGTCTTTGGACTGCCAGTTCGGCTGGGCAATGATGCCAACGCGAAAGCCTTGGGCTTCCAGCAGGCGGCCAATGATCGCCATGCCGAACGACGGATGATCGACGTAGGCATCGCCGGTCACGATGATGATGTCGCACGAATCCCAGCCGAGCTGATCCATCTCCTCCCTGCTCATCGGCAGGAACGGCGCCGGTCCGAAACATTCGGCCCAGTACTTGGGATAGTCAAATAACGGCTTGGCTGCTTGCATGTCGATGACCGGTATAGAAGATGAAAAATCGCGGGCGCGGAATATAGCACAAAAAACAACCAATTCCGACGACAGTGGTCGGCTTTTGCCTCTACCAGCTCCGGCGCTCCCCAATACTCCATCTGTGGAGGGTGCAGGCGTTAGATAGTTACCGCTCGTCGAGACAACCGGCGGGATAACTTGGATAGACCAACCACACCACTCCAATGGTCTTCCAATGAGTAAACACCGTTCCCAGCCGCAAGAAATACCACCTTCACCGGCCCCTGTTCACCCACATGAGGCTTTCATCAGGACACAACTGCCTTCCTGGATCAAAACAGCACCAGCAGCAACGCTCAGGGAGTTGCGCCAACACCTTATCAGTAGCAATCAAGCCCGGCATGACGTGAAGGGACTTCTCGACGAACTGAAGAGCCCCGAAGTCTTTGCTCGACCTTTGGTACAAGAAGCAATCCGGAAGCATTTTTCCGGGTTCTTGAAGGACGAAAACGCCCTTCTTGTACGTGAATGGAAGAATAGTCACCTGCTGGGTCTGATCAAGACCCACTACAAGACCACCGAACATACTTTGCTCGAGGCAGCCCTGCAGAACTTCGAAGCCTCGGAAGCGGCGAATGGAGGAATGGAACAAGGTTCCGGCCTCTATAACGTCAGCCAGGCCGGGAGGGTCTTGACGTCCATTGCCCCGACCCGGTTCGCTGGGGTTTGCCGTCAGCTGGATATCGGTGGTCAGTACCTCAAGCACGTCAACGAGGTACTTCAACCAACGGCCATACCAGGCGCCAGACGTACCGCTTCGCAAGTGCTCGGGATATTCCGCTGGCATGAGCAAAGTTGCTTCGGAGCCGCCCTGCTCTTCGCGCATCTTCGAGGCAGACTGAAACACACGGCCTATCTGCGATTACGTAGCCTGCAACGCGACACCACCCACCGTGAACTGTCGTGCAGCCACCTGACCATCGCCAACGTCGTCATTCCCAGCGTCTTGGTGATCCAACTGAACCATGGCGACAGACCGATCATCCTGTACACCCCGCAGGACCCGATTTCGCCGTTTCGTAGCCATTGGTCCATGGACGACCTGAGCCACAGCCTGGCCGAGCGCTTGAGCACCCCAGGCTACTCGGTTTTTTTCGAGCGTCTCGTCCCCTTGCGGCACAGGGATACATTACTGACCGTCCTGCCTACCCAAACCCGTTGGGTCTATCCCAACCGGCGCTTGGAAGTCTTGAAGGCCACGCTGAAAGAGCCGATTGCCCTGGCCCCGATCCAGGGAGACGTATTCTACGCAATGGGCATGCAACGGATCACACAGATCCAGAACGATGCTCGCGTCGTCGCCGTCCCCACTGCCGACATCGATATCCTGAGCCGACAAAAACGTCTTCAGTACTACGCCGACCTGGGCAAGTCAGCGCTGTTCTTTGCGGCCTCGTTCGTTCCAATTATTGGAGAAGTGCTGCTGGTGGTCAGCGCAGCCCAACTGACCGAAACCGTCTTTGACGGTTTTGCCGCCTGGAGCCGGGGCGACAGCGAGCGGGCGTTGAATGATCTGCTGGACATCGTGGATAACGCCGCTTTGGCCGTGGCAACTGCCGGGGCGATCAAGGGCAGCGGCTTCACCGCCAACCTGGTGAAAGTCCAGATACGCAACAAGGGATGGCGCCTCTGGCACTCCGACCTTGCAGCCTACCGCCACCCCACGACATTACCCGAAGCACTTCCCGCCGATGCCCAAGGCATTTATCAGCATGAACAACGGCATTATCTGAAGCTCGATGACGCGGTCCACGCCATACAACGTGACCCGCAGGACCAGCAATGGCAACTGCTTCATCCAACCGACCCGGATGCCTACACCCCCCCTATATTGGGTAATGGCGTCGGCGGCTGGCGTCACTTGCATGAAAGCACCGAGGATTGGGACGACTTCAAGCTGATCAAACGATTGGGACCTGACGCCGCCAGCATCAAGCCTACGGCGGTCGAATCTATTCTGCTGCTCGGCGGAACCGAGAACACAACCCTGCGTCAAGTCCATCAGGACGGGTCACGCCCCCCGCCTCTGCTGCGCGATACAGTTAAACGCTTCAATCTTGAGCAGGAAATCAACGACTTTTCCATCGATCGGGCCAAAGGCGCGAGCATCACCTCACACAGCCCTTTCCTTCAGTTTTACTCGGTATGCTCACTGCCTAATTGGCCGAAAAACCGAACACTATCGATCATTGACGACCAGCAAGGAGTCTTGCTCTCACACGGTAACGGGCCCGCTGAAATTCGGGTGCCGGAGTCGCGATTCAGGAACGGAGAGCTGCTGCATGCCTTAGAGATGCAAATGCCACAGCTGGAATTCAACGCCATCCTGCAGAAACCCTACATTGACGATCTCACCAAGGTCGAAAATCTGGCTATGACGCTGCACAACCACGCACAGAAAAATAAACAACTTCTGTTTGCACGACTTTTCGAATTTGGCGAAAAAATCCAAGACCCGATTCAACAAGACATTCACCGAGTCGTGCCTGAATTGCCGAAAAGCCATCTTGAGGAAATGGCCGCAGTCCTTAGCCCGAAACAACGACTGCGGATACAGCGCGAGAAAAGCCTGACCGTCGAACAACACTGGGAAGCCAGACGATACATTGAAAATATCCAGATCACTCGAGCACGCGAAAACATCTACCTGGACTCAGTGAGCAACGATGAAGGGCTATTGCTGATCATTGACACACTGGACCAGCTACCTGGCTGGCCGGCCTCGCGCCGCATAGAAATACGTGACCATAGCACCGACGGTCTACTGCTCGGCAGCAATGGCAGCGAGTCCGCCGGCACCCGTTACCTGCTGACACGCCACAATGGCTTGTACACCCCCCATGACGCCACGGGCAAACAGCTTCATGCGCCCACGGATCTGTTCAGCAGCCTTGAGAAGGTCCTGTCGGATTCCGAGCGCCGCACTGTTCTCAGTCAAGCAGGTGCTCCCACTCTCAAACAGGCCATCCGGCAGGCAAACTTGAAACTGATGGCTACACGTCCATCCGCTGTCCGACTCAAGACCTCGGGTGTACTGACGTCAGAGATGACAACACAGCCTCTGGATCCGCTTTTCGCAGTACCCAATCCGCCTCCCGAACTGACATTGCGCAGCGATGGCCTTTATCAGTCAAAACCTTTTGCTGACGGTTTCCCCCGCTATTACGTCCGAGACAAAGAGCAATACTTCCAGGTCAAGATGGATAGCCTTGGCATCCTGCTGCTCGACGCTCGCAGCCCCTTCAGGGCTTACAGGCCCTACATTCGAAAAGACGCCACAGGTGGCTGGAGCCTCGACGAAACCAAAGGCAAGCTCCTCGGAGGAGCGCCCTCCCCACTCCCGATGACGAACCCAGAATCCAGCGACGAGTTCGAGTCGGCCGAATCCTCCTCGGACTACGAAACAGCCAATGACGACCTCGAGCCGACACCTTATACGGCGAACGAACTGAGCCACATGCGCTCCGATAAGTCTTACCAGCACAGCGAGAATTATCGGCGAATCTATGTTCGCGCGAATAATGGCCGGTATCCACTCAGAGATACGGACGGGCTGCCCTTGCGAATCAGAAGCCTACAAAGCCTAGGCACCTCTCCCACCTCCGGTAGAACCTTCAGCAAGGAACTGGTTCTGCCTTATATTCAATGGGAAGGCTACGAGAAAGTGGCGCGGTTGTATGACGAGAAACTTGAAGTGGTCACCTTCACCGCTGCGCACCAGAAATTCCCGGAAGAAAGAGTTCTGATCGGCCAATCGGCCGTGGTGAATAAGCAGCCGCTCAAAAAAGGCGAAATACTCGGGGTCTACGGTGGCGAGCTTGTTCCCATCACTGTTGCCGCGCATCGCCAGGATCCTTATCTGAACGACATCAGCCCGATCGACCAGCCCGGCTCGAGTAACGAAGCATCGCCCCGCCCAATCAGAAGCGATGTGGTGTTTTCAGGGGACAATATCCTGTCTCGGATCAATACCATTTTCGAATACGAAGAGGGCATACCCGTGAGGCAAGCGGCCGCAGGCTATAACGTCGAATCGGCATTTTTCAAAGCCTATGTCCAAAAAGGCGAGCAGCCACGGGAATGCGTAACGCTAACGGTGCTCTTCGCCAACGAGGACATTCCGGCAAATACCGAGTTGCGCTGGAACTATCAATACGACGAAACAATGATCCAGGCACTGTTTGAGGCCGGGGCCAAGCCCTGATTATTCGTCGTCATCAAAATTGTAGCTACCCGGCGCCAGGTTTTCGAAGCGCGTGTACTTGCCGATAAACGCCAGGCGGATAAAGCCGATCGGGCCGTTCCGCTGCTTGCCGATGATGATTTCGGCAATGCCCTTGTGTTCCGTCTCGGGGTGATACACCTCGTCGCGGTAGACGAACATGATGACGTCGGCGTCCTGCTCGATCGCTCCGGATTCCCGCAAGTCGGAGTTCACCGGACGCTTGTTGGGGCGCTGTTCCAGGGAACGGTTCAACTGCGAAAGGGCAACGACTGGGCAGTTGAATTCCTTGGCCAGGGCCTTGAGGGAACGAGAGATCTCGGAGATCTCGTTGGTCCGGTTGTCGCCGCTGGAACCGGGGATCTGCATCAGTTGCAGGTAGTCGATCATGATCAGCGCGATATCACCGTGCTCACGCACCAGGCGACGGGTTCGGGCGCGCATTTCCGACGGGCTGATACCGGCGGTATCGTCGATGAACAGCTTGCGGTCGTTGAGCAGGTTGACCGCCGAGGTCAGGCGCGGCCAGTCGTCGTCTTCCAGCTGGCCGGAACGGACCTTGGTCTGGTCGATACGACCCAGGGACGACAGCATACGCATGATCAGCGATTCGCCTGGCATCTCGAGGGAGTACACCAGCACCGCCTTGTCGCTGCGCAGCACGGCGTTTTCCACCAGGTTCATCGCAAAGGTGGTCTTACCCATGGACGGACGGCCGGCGACGATGATCAGGTCGGACGGTTGCAAGCCGCTGGTCTTCTCGTCCAGGTCGGTATAGCCGGTGGACAGGCCGGTAATGGCGTTGTCCGTGTTGAACAAGGTGTCGATGCGATCGATGGCCTTGGTCAGCAAGTCATTGACGCTCACCGGGCCGCCGGTTTTCGGCCGGGCCTCGGCGATCTGGAAAATCTGCCGCTCGGCTTCGTCAAGAATTTCGGCGGCGGTTCGGCCTTCCGGGTTGAACGCGCTGTCGGCGATTTCAGTGCTGATGCCGATCAACTGACGCAAGGTTGCCCGCTCACGAACGATCTGGGCATAAGCCTTGATGTTGGCGACCGACGGGGTGTTTTTTGCCAGTTCGCCCAGGTAACCGAGGCCGCCGACCTGGGACGTCTGCCCTTCCTTGTCCAATTGCTCGGCCAGGGTGACGACGTCGATCGGCATGTTCTGATCGGCGAGCCTGGCGATCGCGCGGAAAATCAGGCGGTGGTCATGCCGATAGAAATCGCCGTCGGAAACTTGATCGAGCACACGTTCCCAGGCGTTGTTGTCCAGCATCAGGCCACCGAGTACGGCCTGTTCGGCCTCGATGGAATGCGGAGGCACCTTCAAGGCAGCGGTTTGCAGATCGTATTGCTCGGGAGCGGTGATTTCGTTCATGGCCACTTGATTCTTCAGGTAAAGCAGGGGGTATGGAAATCAGGACTTGCAGAAAGACAAAGGGCACGACCTGTAGACAGGATCGTGCCCGATGTTACCGGTTGGCGCCCGAGGGTGCCAACCGACAGGTGTTGCTTAGGCTGCTACCACGACAACGCGTACGGTGGCTTCAACTTCGGCGTGCAGGTGCACGGCTACGTCGAATTCACCTACGTTGCGGATAGTGCCGTTCGGCAGACGAACTTCGCTTTTCGCAACTTCAACGCCGGAGGCGGTCAGTGCGTCAGCGATGTCGTGAGTACCGATCGAACCGAACAGCTTGCCTTCGTCGCCAGCGGTGGCAGTGATGGTCACTTCCAGCTCGGCCAGTTGGGCAGCACGGCTTTCAGCCGATGCCTTACGGTCTGCGGCGGCTTTTTCCAGCTCAGCGCGACGCTCTTCGAACGCAGCCAGGTTGGCAGCGGTCGCAGCGGTGGCTTTGCCGAAAGGCAGCAGGTAGTTACGGCCGTAACCGGCCTTAACGTTTACTTTGTCGCCCAGGTTGCCCAGGTTGGCGATTTTTTCCAGAAGGATCAGTTGCATGTGAAAATCCTCTAACTTTTAACCTTCACCGTTCGCGTTGTCGGCGTCTTTCGGCGCCATACGACCGCGAAAATCAATCAGGCTGTCGACGATGGCCAGGACCACCAGCAACGGATAGATCAGCTGCATGAACAGCAACAACGTGACGTACAACCCGACCAGCCAGAACCTGGCCAGTCGCTTTTGCGCCACAAGCCCGTGAATCAGGGCCAGGGCGGCAAACACCAGCGGTACACTGCACAACGGCGTGAGCATGGCCATCTGCGGACCGAAATTCGGCCCCAGGAGCATGCCCGCCAGCAGTAACATCGCCAGCCCGAGCGGGAAACGAATGGCGCGAAATTCGCGACCAAAACCACCCGGGTTGTACAACAACGCTTGCCAGTAGCGCCCGATAATCAGGCTCAGCACACTGACGATTTGCAACAAGGCCGCAATCAGGCCGGTCAGGACCGGTGCGATCAGGGACGCGAAACGCGCCTGCTCCTCTGCCGACATCTGTTGGTAGAGATCACCGAGGGCTTCGGGCAGGATTTTTATCAAAGCCTGCGAGAGCATCTCGATCTGGGGTGCGAAAGCCACCCCGAGCACCACTGAAAACACCACTCCCATCGCTATGCTGACCAGCAGCACGCGGTTCCAGGATTCGCTGGCGCGCAACACCAACGCCAGCGCCGAAGACCCCAGCAGCACCATCAGTGCCCGCGGGTCAGCGGAATACAACCACCAGAGCAAGGCCGGCAGCAGTCCCAGAGCAAGAACGCCAAGGGCGTCCCTCAATCCGCGCCGCAGGAGTACGAGACTCACCGCGGCAGCACCCAACCAATACAACAACGGCAATGCCGCGCATCCAGCCACTACGAGAGTGGCCTGCATACGACCGCGCATGATGAACTCAGCTAAGGCGCGCATGCATTCAATCCTTTGCTACGTATCGACTGCCCGGTCTCAGCGGCCGTGGCTGTCGGTGTAGGCCAGCAGGGCCAGGAAGCGGGCGCGCTTGATAGCGGTGGCCAGCTGACGCTGATAACGTGCTTTGGTACCGGTGATACGGCTTGGAACGATTTTGCCGGTCTCGGATACGTAGGCTTTCAGAGTGTTGAGATCTTTGTAATCGATCTCTTTCACGTCTTCAGCGGTGAAGCGGCAGAATTTACGACGACGGAAGAAACGTGCCATGTGATTGGCTCCTTAAAAGGTCCGTGGATTACTCGTCAGCGTTATCGCTGTTGTCGCTGTCGCTATCGCTGTCATCGCCATCGGCGCTGTCAGAGTGCTCAGGACGGTCGCGACGCTCACGGCGCTCACTGCGGTTTTCTTCAGCCTTGAGCATCTCGGATTGGCCGGTGACGGCTTCTTCGCGACGGATGACCAGGTTACGGATCACTGCATCGTTGTAGCGGAAGTTGTCTTCCAGCTCGGCCAGGGCCTTGCCGGTGCACTCAACGTTCAGCATCACGTAGTGAGCCTTGTGAACATTGTTGATTGCGTAGGCCAGTTGACGACGGCCCCAATCTTCCAGACGGTGGATTTTGCCGCCGTCTTCTTCGATCAGCTTGGTGTAACGCTCAACCATGCCGCCGACTTGCTCGCTTTGATCCGGGTGGACCAAAAAGATGATTTCGTAATGACGCATGAATGCTCCTTACGGGTTGTAGCCTGCCGCTCAAAAACGGTCAGACAAGGAGTGAATGACACTTATGGACTTGAGGACGCTAGACACATAAGTGCCTGCCATCACAGCAAGGGGCGCAATTGTAGAGAAGGGTCGAGGGCGGCGCAAGGCAATTGGCGATTATTTGAACAGCGCCGTTCCTTGCCCTACACAAAACACTGTGGGAGCGAGCTTGCTCGCGATAGCGGCGTGCCAGGCGACATTTCCATCACTGGCAGGCCCTCATCGCGAGCAAGCTCGCTCCCACATTCTGACCGCGTCTGGATCAGGGCTTTTTGGCGGCAGCCTTGGCCCCACGCTGGCGCTGGGCTTCGAACAGGCACACGCCGGTGGCAACCGAGACGTTGAGACTGCTGACACTGCCGGCCATCGGCAGCTTGACCAGGTAGTCGCAATGCTCGCGGGTCAGGCGGCGCATCCCCTTGCCTTCGGCGCCCATGATCAGGATGGTCGGGCCGGTCAGGTCCTGGTCATAGATGCTGACCTCGGCCTCGCCCGCCGTGCCGACGACCCACAAGCCGCGCTGCTGGAGTTTCTCCAGGGTGCGCGCCAGGTTGGTCACGGCCACCAGCGGGATCACTTCCGCCGCGCCGCAGGCGACTTTACGCACTACCGGGGTCAGGGTGGCCGACTTGTCTTTTGGCACGATCACCGCCAACGCCCCGGCGGCATCCGCCGAACGCAGGCAGGCGCCGAGGTTGTGCGGGTCGGTCACGCCGTCCAGCACCAGCAGCAAGGGTGCGCCCTCGGTGCGATCGAGCAGCTCGTCGAGCATCGCCTCGCCCCAGACCTGGCTCGGGCTGACTTCGGCCACGACACCCTGGTGCACGCCTTCAACCCAGGCGTCCATCTCACGCCGCTCGGCCTGGCCGACCGCCACGCGATTCTCGCCCGCCAGCTCGATCAACGTCTGGACACGCGGATCGCTGCGTCCTTCCGCCAACCAGATCTGCTTGACCCGCTTGGGGTGGTGACGCAACAGCGCCTCCACGGCATGCACACCGTAGATTTTTTCCAGCTGACTCATGACTTGCCCTTGGGTTTACGCGTCCCGCCACTTTTGGCTGGGGACGAGCCCGCTTTCGGCGGACCTTTACGGTGCTTGCTCGGCTTGCTGGTCGCCTTGTCCGGGGTCGACCTTCCGGTCTTTCCCCCAGACGCCGCTTTACCACCGTTCTTGGCTTCGGCCAGCAACGCCTGTTTCATTTCACGGCTTTTGCGCAACTCGGCATTTTTCGCCGCCGCATCGCTCGGGCGATAGGCCTCGACGGCCTTCTCCTTGGCCGAACCGCGGCGCCCCGACTTGGCCGGGGCAGGCTCGGCGGCGGTCTTGGTTGCTGGCGCAGCCGTTTCGGTGCCGCGCTTCTTGCGACCGATCGGCGCGCTGATGGTTTTTTCGGCCATCTCGAAGTCGATCTTTCGCTCGTCCAGATCGACGCGCATCACCCGCACTTCAACGGTATCGCCAAGACGGAAGCTGCGACCGGTGCGCTCGCCCGCCAGGCGGTGATGCACAGGATCGAAGTGGTAGTAGTCGCCCGGCAGCGCGGTGACATGCACCAGGCCTTCGACGTAGATGTCGGTCAGCTCGACGAACAGGCCGAAACCGGTCACGGCGGTGATCACGCCCGGGAAAGACTCACCCACGCGATCCTTCATGTACTCGCACTTGAGCCAGTTCACCACGTCGCGGGTCGCTTCGTCGGCACGCCGCTCGCTCATCGAGCATTGCTCGCCGAGCTGCTCCAGGGCCGCCTCGTCGTACGGGTAGATACGCGCCTTGGGGATGGTCATCGCACCGGCACGCTTGACGTGCGGGGTGTCCATCTTCGAGTGGATCACGCTGCGAATCGCCCGGTGCGTGAGCAGGTCGGGGTAGCGACGGATCGGCGAAGTGAAGTGGGTGTAGGCTTCGTAATTCAGGCCGAAGTGGCCCTGGTTGTCGGCGCTGTACACCGCCTGGCTCAGCGAACGCAGCATCACGGTCTGGATCAGGTGGAAGTCCGGACGATCCTTGATGCTTGCCAGCAAGGCTTGGTAATCCTTCGGCGACGGACCTTCCTTGCCCTTGTGCAACGACAGGCCAAGCTCGCCCAGGAATGCCCGCAATTTTTCCAGACGCTCTGGTGGCGGACCGTCGTGGACGCGGTACAGCGCAGGAATTTCATGCTTTTTCAGGAATTCGGCGGTGGCCACGTTGGCCGCCAGCATGCATTCCTCGATCAGCTTGTGGGCGTCGTTGCGAATCGTCGGACGGATCTCGGCGATCTTGCGCTCGGTACCGAAGATGATCCGGGTTTCCTGGGTTTCGAAATCGATCGCGCCCCGCACGTGACGCGCCGCCAGCAATACCTTGTACAGCGCGTAGAGCTGCTTGAGGTGCGGCACCACGTCGGTGTACTCGCCGCGCAGCTTGCGCGATTCGGCGAGTTTCGGCGTTTCCAGCATCGCACTGACCTTGTTGTAGGTCAGGCGGGCATGGGAATGGATCACCGCTTCATAGAAGCAGTAGTTGGTCATCTCGCCGGATTTGGAGATATCCATCTCGCAAACCATGGCCAGGCGATCGACTTGGGGATTGAGCGAACACAGGCCGTTGGACAACTGCTCGGGCAGCATCGGCACGACGCGCTCGGGGAAATACACCGAGTTGCCGCGCACCTGGGCCTCGGCATCCAGTGCCGAGCCGAGCTTCACGTAGCTGGAGACGTCAGCAATCGCCACGTACAACTTCCAGCCGCCGGAGAACAAGCGCAACTTGCCTGGCTTGGCTTCGCAGTAGACCGCGTCGTCGAAGTCCCGGGCGTCTTCGCCGTCAATAGTGACGAACGGCAGATGGCGCAGATCGATGCGCTTCTCTTTGTCCTTCTCTTCGACTTCCGGCTTGAGCTTGCCAGCTTCCTTGAGCACCGCCTCAGGCCAGACGTGGGGGATATCATAGGTGCGCAGGGCAACGTCGATTTCCATGCCCGGGGCCATGTAGTTGCCGACCACTTCCACCACGTCGCCTTGCGGCTGGAAGCGCGGGGTTGGCCAGTGGGTGATCTTCACCTCGACGAACTGACCGACCTGGGCGTTGGCGTTGCGGCCCGGCGTCACCAGCACTTCCTGCTGGATCTTCGGGTTGTCGGCGACGACAAAACCGATGCCGCCCTCTTCGAAATAACGACCGACAATGGTCTCGTGGGCACGAGACACCACTTCGACGATCACACCCTCACGACGCCCACGGCGATCCAGGCCGGAGACACGGGCCAGGGCGCGGTCGCCGTCGAACACCAGGCGCATCTGCGCCGGGCTCATGAACAGGTCGTCACTGCCGTCATCCGGAATCAGGAAGCCAAAGCCGTCGCGGTGCCCGGCAATACGACCCAGGATCAGATCGAGCTTGTCGACCGGCGCATAAGTGCCACGGCGGGTATAGATCAGTTGAGCGTCGCGCTCCATGGCGCGCAGACGGCGGCGCAGGGCCTCGAGCTGGTCCTCGGTGGTCAGACCGAATTCTTCGACCAACTGCTCACGGCTAGCAGGCGAACCCCGATCGGCGAGATGCGCCAGGATCAGTTCGCGGCTAGGAATAGGGTTTTCATATTTTTCCGCTTCACGAGCGGCCTCGGGATCGAGGGACTGCCAATCGGCCATTAGAGAGTTTTCACCTTGTCTATATGCGGGTTAGTTTGGCATAGGCGTAATGAAACGGGAAATTTCAAGCGTCAGATGCCTTTTCTAAAGCCTTTTGACACGCCTTTAAAGCCTGTGATTGCACCGCTCGTGAAATTTAGCTTTTTTTTGCACCGAGGGGTTTACAGTTAAAAACACGCTCCGTATAGTGCGCGCCATCGACGACGCACACACGTTGTCGATATTGCCCAGATGGTGAAATTGGTAGACACGCCAGCTTCAGGTGCTGGTGACCGCAAGGTCGTGGAAGTTCGAGTCTTCTTCTGGGCACCAATTTCAAGCAGCAGATAATGTCTGCGAGCTTTTACAGAAACCCGCGAAAGCGGGTTTTTGCATTTTTGCCCCCGCCGTTTCGTTTTGGCAATTACCAAAACAAAAACAGGGGTTTACAGATCAAAATGCGCTCCGTATAGTGCGCGACATCAACAGCGGCAACGCTGAAGATACTGCCCAGATGGTGAAATTGGTAGACACGCCAGCTTCAGGTGCTGGTGACCGCAAGGTCGTGGAAGTTCGAGTCTTCTTCTGGGCACCAATTCAAGCTTCAAGGTTTACGTACCTTGAACCTCACAAAAACCCGCGAAAGCGGGTTTTTGCATTTCCGGGCTAGAGGCCCTGTGGCGAGGGAGCTTGCTCCCGCTGGAGGGCATAACCCTCCCCATCAATTCATCAGACGCCTGGGTGCTGCTGCGGAGCCCAGCGGGGACAAGCTCCCTCGCCACGCAAACTCCCCACTTATCGTCAAGACGCACATGAGAAACAATATCGTTTATCATTGTTACAAGTTTTTGCTACACGACAGTGAGGAACCCCCGCGAATGATGTTTCGAACCACCCTGCGCCGCGCCCTGACCTGCACCCTGCTCGGCCTGACCCTCGCAACGCCCCTCACCCAAGCCGCCGACAAGGTGGAACTGACTCTCTACAACGGCCAGCACAAAGAAGTTGGCGATGAACTGGCCAAGGCCTTCGAGGCCAAGACCGGCATCCACGTCAACGTGCGCAAGGGCAGCAGCAACCAGCTTGCCAGCCAGATTGTCGAAGAAGGCGAGCGCTCTCCTGCGGACGTGATCTACACCGAAGAGTCGCCGCCCTTGAACAAGCTCGGCGAGCAAGGGCTGCTGGCGAAGATCGACGACGCCACGCTCAACGTACTACCCAAGGATTATGTTGCGAGCAATGGCACCTGGATGGGCGTGACCGCCCGCGTACGTGTGGTTGCCTACAACCCCAAACTGATCGACGAGAAAGACCTGCCGAAAACCGTCCTCGATTTCGCCCAGCCGCAATGGCAGGGCAAGGTCGGCTTTGTACCAACCAGCGGCGCGTTCCAGGAGCAAGCCGTCGCCATCATCAAGTTGCACGGGATGGACGCCGCCGAGGAATGGCTCACCGGGCTGCGCGCGTTCGGCAAGGTCTACAGCAACAACATGGTTGCCCTCAAGGCCGTGGAAAACGGCGAAGTGGCAACGGTCCTGGTGAATAATTACTACTGGTTCGCGCTGCAGCGAGAGAAAGGCCAGCTCGACTCCAGGCTGCACTATTTCACCGGAGGCGATGCCGGTGGCCTGGTGACCGTGTCCAGCGCCGCCGCGCTGAAATCCAGCAAGCACCCCAAGGAAGCCCAACAACTGCTCGCCTACATGGCCAGTGAAGAAGGCCAGCGCGTGATTACCCAGACGTCCGCCGAGTACCCGCTGCACAAAGGCATGGTGTCGGACCGTGGCCTCAAGCCGTTCAGTGAACTTGAACCGCCAAAGGTCACCCCGGCCGACCTCGGCAATGCTGAAGAAGCCCTGGAGCTGGAACGTGAAGTCGGCCTGAACTGATGACACCGTCGCTGAACGCACCCCGTGTCGCGGGGAGCTATATCCCCCGGCGCAAGCGCCCCTCGATCGGTCTGCTGCTCCCGGTTCTGCTGCTGGTGCTGCTGAGCGCGTTGCCGCTCTTGTATGTCATCGCGAAGGCCTGGCAGGCCGGCTGGACAGAAGCATTGCACTTGCTCTGGCGGCCTTATGTATTCGGCCTGCTGCGCAACACCTTGGCGCTGATGATCGGTGTCACGCTGGCCTGTGGCGTGATCGGCCTGTCCCTGGCCTGGCTTTTGGAGCGCACCAATCTGCCGGGACGCAGGGTCTGGGGCGTGATCCTCTGCCTGCCATTCGCAGTGCCGGCGTTTGTCAGCAGCTTCACCTGGGTATCGCTCAGCGCGCAATTCGAAGGACTGGGCGGGGCCATCCTGGTCATGACGCTGTCCAAATATCCGCTGATTTTCCTGCCGGTGGCGGCAACGCTACGCAATCTCGATCCCTCTCTTGAGGAGTCCGCACGAACCCTGGGGCAAAATCGCAGGGGCGTGTTTTTTCGCGTCACCCTGCCATTGCTCTGGCCTTCGCTGCTGGCCGGCTCACTATTGATTGCCTTGCACATGCTGGTGGAGTTCGGCGCGTTGTCGATCATCGGACTGCAAACATTTACCACCGCGATCTATCAACAATTCGAGCTGGAGTTCAGCAACGCCAATGCCGCCATGCTGTCGGCGGTGCTGTTGGTGCTTTGCCTGGCACTGTTGTGGCTGGAATTGCGCGTGCGCGGCAAGGGCCGCCACGTACGCACCGGACAAGGCGCGGCACGCCGCGCGGAACAGGTACGACTCGGCCCCTGGGCGCTCCTCGGCCAGCTGTATTGCGCGGCATTGACGGTTATTGGCAGCGGTATTCCGCTGGGGATGCTGGTGTATTGGCTGGCGGTGGGCACTTCCGCCGCCTTCCCGGTGGGCGAGATCGGCGAAGCCCTGCTGTCATCCCTGGCGCTGTCACTGGGCGGCGCCGCGCTGTGCCTTGTACTCGCGGTGCCGGTCGGCCTGCTGGTGGTGCGTCACAAGGGGCGCCTGGCGCTATGGGCAGAACGCCTGCCGTATTTGCTGCATGCACTGCCAGGCCTGGTGATTGCCCTGAGCCTGGTGTATTTCGCGCTGCACTATGTGCCGGCGCTCTATCAGACCTCGGGCTTGCTGCTGATTGCCTACGCGCTGCTGTTCCTGCCGCTGGCCCAGGCGCCGGTGCGTACGGCGCTGAACAAGGCCGCGCCGCAGCTGGAAGAGGCGGCTCGCACGCTGGGGGCTTCTTCTTTCAGTGCGTTTTGCCGGGTGACCTTGCCGATTATCTTCCCGGCGCTGGGGGCGGCATTTGCGCTGGTTTTCCTGGACGCGATGAAAGAACTGACTGCTACTTTGCTGCTCAGCCCGACCGGGCTCAACACCCTGGCGACAGCGGTCTGGGCACATACCTCGAACGTCGAGTTTGCGGCAGCGGCGCCTTACGCGGCGCTGCTTATCCTGGTGTCGGGGTTGCCGGTCTATTTACTGACGACGCGGATGTATCTGAGCCGCTGAAATCACTTTCGCGAGCAGGCGCGCTCCCACAGGTACCAGGTCTTGTAGACGCCAGAACCCCTGTGGGAGCGAGCCTGCTCGCGAAGGGCCAGCCGCAATCTCGATCAGGCCCTGAACTGCCCCAGGCTCGCCTTCAACTGCGCCGCCAGACTGTCCAACACCTTGCCGCTGGCAGTGGTCTCGACCACCGCCTGGGCGGCTTTTTCGGCCTGGGCGTGGATGGTTTCCACCCGTCCGCGCACCGCTTGGGCGCCCTGGGCCTGATGCGCTGCTGCCTGGGTCGCCAGGCCGATGGCCGCGTGGACCTGCTCGACCGAAGCCTGCACTGATTGTTGCAGCCGCGCGCTGTCTCGCAGCACCGCCAGACCCTCGTTCGCTTGTCGTCCAGCCTGGCCAATCGCAGCCACCGCTTCGCGCGCACCTTGTTGTAAGGCGACGATATGCGCCTGGATGTCACCGGTCGAACTCTGGGTCTTGCTCGCCAGTGCCCGCACCTCGTCCGCCACCACCGCAAATCCGCGCCCGGTTTCGCCTGCCCGCGCCGCTTCGATGGCCGCGTTCAACGCCAGCAGGTTGGTTTGCTCGGCGATGCCATGGATAACCGTCAAGACCACTTCGATCTGCTCGCTCTGCTGGGCCAGCCGCTCGATGACCTTCGCCCCGGTGTCGACCTGTCCGGCCAGCGCTTCGATCAAGCCGCCGACCTTGGCCGCGGTGCGGGTCGTTTCATCGGTGGCCTGTCGAATCTCTACCACCTGCTGCAGGGCCGCCTGCATCGCCTGGCTTTCCGATTGCGCCTCGTCAGCCATCTGCGACAACGCCCGCAGGCTCTCGGCCACTTCGTCGCGCTGCATGCCGGCCGCCGCGTCGGCGCCGGAGTTGCGCAGGGTCATCGCACCGATTTCCTGGCCGGTGCGCTGGGCCACGTCGCCCGCTTCACGCACGATAGGTTGCAACTTGTCGACAAAACGATTGACCGCCGAAGCCATGTCGCCAATTTCATCCTTGCTGCTGATCTGTACACGCTTGGTCAGATCGCCCTCGCCCGCCGCCAGGTCGTTCATCGCTGCGATCAACAGCTTCAAGCGATTGACCACCCGCCGCCCCAGCACCACGGCCAGCAATGCCAGCACGCCGAACCCGACCAGCGCCAGGCCCAGACCGATGCGCCAGCGCAAAGTCCCCGCAGCTTCCTGCACGGTGGCGGCGGTATTGGTCTGCATTTGCGTGGCGGTTGCCTGCGCCGAGCCCAGGCGGCCACGCATCGCGGTGGCGCTGTCCGCGGCTGCGCCCTTGAGGCTGTCACCGACCAATTGGTCACTGCTGGCGATCAAGGCCGAGAAGCGCTGATCCAGCGCTTTCAGATCGGTTTCTACCGAGGCGGTAGAAACGCCCATCAGCACTTTGCCAATTTCCACACCGTTGGGGTTGATCGACGCTTCGAGGTAATAGACCGACGGGTCGTTCTTCGCCGCGTCCAGCACCTTGTCCAGTGCCCGCTCGCCCTTGCCTTTTTCCAGCAGGGCCTTGTTGATCGGGTTTTCCCGGTTCAGATAACGAGTCAGGTGTTCGCCGGCAGCGTCGTCATAGATGACGAACAACACGTTGGGATTGCGCTGGGCGCGGCGGGCGAATTCGGAAAGGGTCGGCACGTCGCTGTCCCACATGGCGCGAGGCGCGACCGAGGCCAAAAGCTGCGCCATATCATTGGCGGAATCCCTCAGGTCTTTTTCCAGAGTCGCACGCAGATGGGCCTGTTCCTCCTTCAGCCGCGAGGACAAACCGGCGTTCAACCGTTGGCGGGTGCTGGCGGAAAGGCTATCGAGGCTCGAGGTGACTTCACGCCCGGCCTGCTCCAGCTCACCGGCGAGTTTCTGGCTGTCAGCCCCCAGGCGCGCGTTCAGGTCGGCCTCCAGCGCAGTGACCGTGCTTCGGGTCAGCGCAACGGCGACCAGTACCTGCACCAAAAGGGCGATACCGAGCGTAACGAAAACAGGCCGCAGCAAACGGCTTTGTAACAGTGAGAGAACGGCCGACACAGGGGAATCCCTCTACTAACGCCAGTAAATTGATGGCACTTCACAAGAAGTACTTATTATCAAGGGTGCGTAGCAAAGGTCGTGCCGTCTGACAGACAGAGACGACAAAGGACCCAAACGAGGGTCCTTTGTGAGTTACATCAACGACTTATCAGGCGAAAGGATGACGCAGAACGATGGTTTCGTTGCGGTCCGGCCCCGTCGAAATAATGTCGATCGGCGCACCGACCAGCTCTTCGACGCGCTTGATGTAGTTGCGGGCCGCCACGGGCAGTTCTTCCAGGGTCTTGGCGCCCACGGTCGATTCGGTCCAGCCTGGCATCTGCTCGTACACCGGCTCCAGGCCAATGTAGCTGTCTGCATCGGTCGGTGCGTCGATGACGGCGCCGTCCTGGTTCTTGTAGCCCACGCAGATGTTGATGGTTTCCAGGCCGTCCAGCACGTCCAGCTTGGTCAGGCACAGGCCCGAGATGCTGTTGACGTCAATGGCGCGACGCAGGATGACGGCATCGAACCAGCCGCAACGACGGGCACGACCGGTGGTGGCACCGAACTCGTGGCCGCGCTTGGCCAGGAAGGCACCGACGTCGTCGAACAGCTCGGTCGGGAACGGGCCCGAACCGACGCGGGTGGTGTAGGCCTTGGTGATGCCGAGGATGTAGTCCAGGTACATCGGGCCAAAACCCGAACCGGTGGCGATGCCGCCAGCGGTGGTGTTGGAGCTGGTGACGTACGGGTAGGTGCCGTGGTCGATGTCCAGCAGCGAACCCTGGGCGCCTTCGAACATGATGTCCTTACCGGCGCGGCGCAGCTCGTGCAACTCGGCGGTGACGTCGAGCATCATCGGCTTGAGCAGCTCGGCGTATTCCATGCACTCGTCCAGGGTTTTCTGGAAGTCGATGGCCGGCTCTTTGTAATAATTGACCAGGACAAAGTTGTGGTAGTCCAGCAACTCGCCCAGCTTGGCGGCGAAACGTTCGCGGTGGAACAGGTCGCCGATGCGCAGGCCGCGACGGGCGACCTTGTCTTCATAGGCCGGGCCGATGCCGCGACCGGTGGTGCCGATCTTCAGCTCGCCACGGGCCTTTTCACGGGCCTGGTCCAGCGCAACGTGATAGGACAGGATCAGCGGGCAGGACGGGCTGATGCGCAGGCGTTCGCGCACCGGTACACCCTTCTCTTCCAGCTTGATGATTTCCCGCAGCAGGGCGTCGGGGGCAACCACCACGCCGTTGCCGATCAGGCACTGCACGCCTTCGCGCAGCACACCCGAGGGGATCAGGTGCAGAACGGTTTTCTCACCGTCGATCACCAAGGTGTGACCTGCGTTGTGGCCACCCTGGTAGCGCACTACGGCGGCAGCATGTTCGGTCAGCAGATCAACGATCTTGCCTTTGCCCTCATCACCCCATTGGGTGCCCAGGACTACGACATTCTTACCCATAACACTTGTCCTCATTCGCGCAAACTTGGTGCCGGCGATGGCCGGCAGGAAAACTCAAGAAGCCAGCGGCAATACTTGCCAAAGCCCGTTCTGCTGAATCAATTGCCGGTCGCAGTCCGCTTCACGGGCGGCGGCCAAAGGTTGCCCAGGCAATGCCTGGACGACACGCTGACCCTCACTGCGCAACTGGCAGACCATCTGCCAGAGTGCCGCATCCGTACTGTCAGGCATCCAGATACCGCCAGACGGTAACTCGACCTCAGCACGCCCCAGGGTCACCAGGGTTTTCAAATCGGTAGAGAAGCCGGTCGCCGGACGGGCACGACCGAAATCGGCGCCGATGTCGTCGTAGCGACCGCCCTGGGCGATGGACTGGCCGACGCCCGGTACGAATACGGCGAACACCACGCCGGTGTGGTAGTGATAACCGCGCAGTTCACCCAGGTCGAAATACAGCGGCAGCTCCGGGAAACGCACCGACAGACGCTCGGCAATCGCCAACAAGTCATCAAGGGCCGCCAGCACAGGCGCCGGCGCACCGGCCAGACGCTCGCGAGCGGCGCCCAGCACCTCACGGCCGCCACACAGATCCACCAATGCCCGCAGCATGCCAGACAATTGTGTCGGCAGGCCTTCGGTCAGGCTGATGACTTCGTCGATGGCCTTGCGCTGCAACGCATCGAACAACTGCTGTTCCACTTCGCCGGACAGGCCGGCCGCACGTGCCAGGCCGCGGTAGATGCCGACATGGCCCAGGTCCATGTGGACATCCGGCACGTCAGCCAGTTGCAGCATGGCCAGCATCAGACTGATGACTTCCACGTCGCTGCTCGGGCTCGCGTCGCCGTACAGCTCGGCGCCCAGCTGGATCGGGCTGCGCGAAGACGACAAGGCACGCGGCAAGGCATGCAGGACACTGCCGGCATAGCACAGGCGGCTCGGACCTTCACGACGCAGGGTGTGGGCATCGATGCGCGCCACTTGTGGCGTGATGTCGGCCCGAAAGCCCATCTGCCGACCCGACTGCGGATCGATGACCTTGAAGGTGCGCAGATCCAGGTCCTGGCCCGCGCCGGTCAGCAGGGATTCCAGGTACTCGATATGCGGGGTCACGACAAACTCGTAACCCCAGCTCTGGAACAGATCCAACACCTGCCGACGCGCTACTTCGATACGCGCGGCCTCCGGTGGCAGTACTTCTTCGATGCCATCTGGCAGCAGCCAGCGGTCTACCGTTGCCATTACGCCATTCCCCTATGATCCGGGCGGCCAACTTTCGGGCTGGCCTTGAGTGAAGCAGAAAATGCCCGCGCCATGCGAAAAACCGCAAACCACGCGCAAGGGCGACGTGACGAATGGCCTTGAATCGGCCTCGCCAAGCACTTTCCTCGAAAAACCTGTCGGGTCATTTCACCCGACGCCAGCAACCAACACCACAATCGAACGTGCAGACGCAAAAAAGCCGGGAATTTCCCGGCTGCCGCATCATACACACGTTTTCCCAAAGGATCACCCCGCCCGACGTTTTAGCCGCCGGGCGGAGTGCTTCAGGTCAACGTCGCATCAAGGCTTGGCCTTTTCCAGGTAGTGGAAAAAGTCGCTGCTTGGGTCCAGGACCAGAACGTCGGACTTGTTCGCGAAGCTTTCACGGTAGGCGCGCAGGCTACGATAGAACGCGTAGAACTCCTGGTCCTGGCCGTAGGCCTTGGCGTAGATCGCAGCGGCCTGGGCATCGCCATCACCACGGACTTCTTCCGATTCGCGATAGGCTTCGGCCAGCAGCACACGGCGTTGGCGATCGGCGTCGGCACGGATGCCTTCAGCCAGCTCGTTACCCTTGGCACGGTGCTCGCGGGCTTCACGCTCACGCTCGGTGCTCATGCGCTCGAACACGCTGCGGTTCACTTCCTTCGGCAGGTCGATGGCCTTGACGCGGACATCGACCACTTCGATACCCAACTCTTTTTCCGCCATCGTGTTCAGCGAACGGGTGATGTCGGACATGAGCGCATCGCGCTCACCGGAGACCACTTCATGCAGGGTACGCTTACCGAACTGGTCACGCAGACCCGATTCCAGGCGACGGGACAGACGCTCGTCGGCGATCTGCTTGAGGCCGGACGTCGCGGTGTAGAAGCGCTCGGCATCCTTCACGCGCCATTTGGCGTAGGCATCCACCATCACGGCTTTCTTTTCCAGCGTCAGGAAGCGCTGCGTCGGCGCGTCCAGCGTCATCAGGCGGGCGTCGAACTTGCGCACCTTGTTGACGTACGGCACTTTCACATGCAGCCCCGGCTGGACATCAGCCTGGACCACGCGACCGAACTGCAGCAACACCGCACGCTCGGTCTGAGCCACGATGTAGAAGCAGTTCCAGGCAGCGATCGCCACGACGACACCGACAATAAGGGCGATCAGCGATTTATTGCTCATCAGCGACTCTCCCTGGTACGTGCTTGCTGTTGCTGCAGGTCCGCCGCCGCGCGGGCATTGGCTTCATTGCTGGCGGCTGCCGCCGCGCCGGTTGACGGCGTGCCGGTGTTGCGACCGCTCTCGACCATCTTGTCCAGCGGCAGGTACAGCAGATTGCTCTGGCCGTTCTTGTTGCCGGTCACGAGGACCTTGCTGGTGTTGCTGAAGACTTCCTGCATGGTGTCCAGGTACAGACGCTGGCGGGTCACTTCAGGAGCCTTGCGATACTCGGCCACCAGCTTGGTGAAGCGATCAGCCTCACCCTTGGCGCGGGAAACCACTTCGTCGCGATAGCCGTTGGCATCCTCGATGATGCGCTGGGCCTGGCCACGGGCTTCCGGCACGACGCCGTTGGCGTAGGTTTCGGCCTGGTTGCGCGAACGCTGCTCGTCTTCACGGGCACGGATCACGTCGTCGAAGGCTTCCTGGACTTCACGCGGTGCCGCTGCGCTCTGCACGTTGACCTGGGTCACGGTGATACCGGTGCGATAGGTGTCGAGGAAGCGTTGCAGACGCTCCTTGATTTCGCTGGCCATCAGCTCGCGACCTTCGGTCAGCACCTGATCCATGGCGGTGGAGCCCACCACATGGCGCAAGGCACTCTCAGTCGCGTGCTGCAGGCTGATTTCCGGCTGGTCGACGTTCAGCACGAAGTCCTGCAGGTTGGTGATCTTGTACTGCACGGTCAGCGGCACTTCGACGATGTTCTCGTCCTCGGTGAGCATCTGGCCCTGCTTGGTGTAGGCACGCTCACGCGTGACGTTCTCCATGTACTTCTGGTCGATCGGCGGGAAATAGATGTTCAGGCCCGGGCCGACGGTTTCGTAGTACTTGCCGAAGCGCAGCACCACGGCTTGCTCCTGCTCGTCCACGACATAAACCGCGCTGTACAGCCAGACAGCCGCAAGCACGACAAGACCGATGCCGAGCAGGCCGAAACCACCGCCTCTGCCCGGACGGCTGCCGCCATCGTCACCGCGTTTCTTACCACCACCGAACAAACCGTTCAGGCTTTCCTGCAGCTTGCGGAAGGCCTCGTCGAGATCCGGTGGTCCCTTGCGGTCGCCGTTGTTACGACGCTTGCCGCCCCAGGGATCCTGGTTGTTCGAGTTGCCACCCGGCTCATTCCAAGCCATAGCGCTCTCCATCTGATAAAGCAAAGACGCACCCACTGCGCGCCGGCCAATGCTACAGAATGCCTGACACAGCTTTCTCAGGCTTTTATTGCAAAGTGTGTTGCTCGATGAATTCCATCGGTTGCAGCCCTTCACGACTGACCAGCCGGTTCAGTTCCGACCGAGGCAGGCGAACGGCCAGCAGGCAGACACCTTCTTCGTCGTGTTCTTCTTTCTGCACCGCCCCCAGCTCGAAGAACTGGGCACGCAGCCGGGCAAAACGCTGTGGCAGCTTCAGGGTGCCGACAAACAGGTCGTCGCCCAGCAGCTCCGCCACGGCCTGCTTGAGCAGGTCCAGGCCGCTGCCATCACGCGCCGACAGCCAGACCCGCTGCGGCTTGCCGTCGGCATCGCGCTGGATCTGCGGTTCCACGCCCTCGAGCAAATCGAGTTTGTTGTATACCTCGAGGATCGGCAAGTCCTGCGCCCCGATCTCGCCCAGCACCACCATGACCTGCTCGATCTGCAGCATCCGGTCCGGCTCGGCAGCATCGATCACATGCAGCAGCAGGTCGGAGTTGCTCGACTCTTCGAGCGTAGCCCGGAAAGCCTCGACCAGTTTATGCGGCAGGTGCCGGATGAAGCCCACGGTGTCGGCCAGCACGATCGGCCCGAGGTCGTCCAGGTCGAGCCGGCGCAGGGTCGGGTCGAGCGTGGCGAACAACTGGTCGGCCGCGTAGACGTCGGACTGGGTAACGTGATTGAACAGCGTCGATTTGCCGGCGTTGGTATACCCCACCAGTGAAACCGTCGGGATGTCCGCCCGCTTGCGGCCGCGTCGCGACTGCTCGCGCTGGCTGCGGACCTTCTCCAGCCGCCCCTTGATCTGGCGCAGGCGAACCCGCAGCAGGCGCCGGTCGGTTTCCAGCTGGGTTTCACCCGGGCCACGCAGGCCGATACCGCCTTTCTGGCGCTCGAGGTGAGTCCAGCCGCGAACCAGCCGTGTGCTCATGTGCTCAAGCTGGGCCAGTTCGACCTGGAGCTTGCCTTCATGGGTACGCGCGCGTTGGGCAAAGATATCGAGAATCAGCCCGGTGCGGTCGATCACGCGACACTCGAAGACACGTTCGAGGTTACGTTCCTGACTGGGCGTAAGGATGTGATTGAAAATCACCAGATCGATGTGCTCGGCCTTGACCAGGTCGCGCAACTCCTCGACCTTGCCACTGCCGATCAGGAATTTGGCGGTTGGCCGATGACGCGGCACGTTGAAAAACGCGACGGTCTCGGCGCCGGCCGAAATTGCCAATTCCTGAAACTCCTGCGGATCTTCGCGCGCCTCAGGGTCCTGTCCTTCCAAGTGAACGAGAATAGTCCGCTCACCACCACCGTGGCGCTCAAAGAACAAAGGAGGCTCCTATCAAGCGTTACCCGGCTCAGCGTCAGCGCCTTCGGATTCGGTTGCGCTAGGCAGACGAATTGGGCGAACCGGCACCACTGTCGAGATAGCGTGTTTGTAGACCATCTGGCTGACGGTGTTTTTCAGCAGGATGACGAACTGGTCGAAAGACTCGATCGTGCCTTGCAGTTTGATCCCGTTGACCAGATAGATGGACACCCCAACTTTTTCTTTACGTAAAGTGTTCAAGTAAGGGTCTTGTAGCGAATGCCCTTTTGACATGTGCCGCACTCCTTTAAGGATCAATTATAAAAATCGGAATCAGATGGCTTGGGCCGTCACACCCCCAAGGATAGACGGCAATTGCAAGGACTCAGCTCAATATGGAGATGGTCCCAAGGTATTTCAAGGCGCGTGGCAGATTGTCGCAATCAAGGCTGTCGAGCCAATGCAAGTCAGTCCAGCTGCGCAACCAGGTGAACTGGCGCTTCGCCAATTGGCGCGTGGCGATAATCCCACGCTCGCGCATCTCGGCTGACGTCAGCTTGCCGTCCAGGTAATCCCAGACTTGTCGATAACCTACCGCACGTATAGACGGCAACCCGGCATGCAGGTCACTTCGCTCACGCAGGGCTACGACCTCGTCTATGAACCCCTGTTCCAACATCAATGTGAATCTTTGTTCAATACGCTGATGCAACACTTGCCGGTTCGCCGGAGCGATGGCCAGATTCGCGACAGTATAGGGCAATTGTTGCAGTCCCGAAGCGGCTGCTTCAGTACTTTGCGCAGATTGTCGCTGGCGCAGGGCCGTCATGCTCTGGCCGCTGACCCGATAAACCTCCAGCGCTCGGCTGAGCCGCTGCGGGTCGTTGGGGTGAATACGCGCCGCCGAATCGGGATCGATCACCGCCAATTGCTCGTGAAGCGCTTGCCAGCCAAGGCGCGCAGCCTCTTCTTCGATCTGCGCGCGCACCTCGGGATCGGCCGCCGGCATGTCCGCCAGCCCGTCGACCAAGGCCTTGTAATAGAGCATGGTGCCGCCCACCAGCAGCGGAATCTTGCCCCGCGCGGTGATCTCGGCCATGGCCTGGAGCGCATCACGCCGGAAATCGGCTGCCGAGTAGGCGTCGGCCGGGTCGAGGATATCGATCAGGCGGTGCGGATATTCAGCCAGCAGTTCCTTCGATGGCTTGGCGGTGCCGATGTCCATGCCCCGATAGACCAGGGCCGAGTCGACGCTGATCAACTCGCAGGGCAGCACCTTGGTCAGTTCGATGGCCAGGTCGGTCTTGCCGGCGGCCGTCGGCCCCATCAGGAAGATCGCCGGAGGGAGCTGGCTCATCAGCGACCGCGCAGGAACAGTTTGTCCAGGTCGTCCAGGCCCAATTGGGTCCAGGTCGGCCGGCCATGGTTGCATTGACCGCTGCGTTCGGTGTTTTCCATGTCCCGCAGCAGACCGTTCATTTCCGGCAGGGCCAGGCGCCGGTTGGCGCGGATTGCGCCGTGGCAGGCCATGGTGCCGAGCAGTTCGTTCAGGTGCGCCTGGATCCGGTCACTGGTGCCGTACTCCATCAGGTCCGCCAGCACGTCGCTGACCAGGCGATTGGCCTCGGCCTGTTTCAACAAGGCCGGGATTTGCCGGATCGCCAGGGTCTCCGGGCCCAGGCGCTGCAACTCGAAGCCCAGGCGCTGGAACCAGCTCACATGTTCTTCGGCGCAATCGGCTTCGCGCTGGCTGACGGCCAGGGATTCGGGCACCAGCAGCGGTTGCCCGCTCAAGCCTTCGCTGGCCATGGCGATCTTCAATCGTTCGTACATGATCCGCTCGTGGGCGGCGTGCATGTCCACCAGGACCAGGCCCTGGGCATTTTCCGAGAGGATGTAGATACCTTTGAGCTGCGCCAGGGCATAGCCTAGCGGCGGGATATCGCCCTGGCCATCAGGCAATGCCGCCGCACCGGTCTCCGGCAGCGGCTTGAAAAATTCGCGATAGGCAGCCTGGGCCTCCGCCGCCGGCACATTCGACTGAGGACGCGGCGTGTATTGGTATTGATAGCCGCTGCCGGCACCGTTGCCGGCCGTGTTATAGACCGGCTGGGGCTGGGGTTGCTCAAGCAGCGCGTTGGCCGCCAGGCGCATTTCGCCCTGGGGACCGAATTCGCCAGCTTCCAGTCCGCTTGGCCGGACCATGCCGGCCACCGCCGCCGGGGCCGCCAATTGATCTTCGGGACGCACATCGCCCAGGGCGCGATGCAAAGTGCCATAGAGGAAGTCATGGACCATGCGACCGTCACGGAACCGCACTTCGTGCTTGGTCGGGTGCACGTTGACGTCCACCACCGAAGGGTCGACCTCGAAAAACAGCACGAAGGTCGGATGCCGACCGTTGAACAGCACATCGCGATACGCCTGGCGCACCGCGTGGGCCACGAGCTTGTCGCGCACCGCGCGGCCATTCACATAGAAATACTGCAAATCCGCCTGGCTGCGGGAGAACGTCGGCAAGCCGACCCAGCCCCACAGGTGCAGGCCATTGCGCTCCACCTCGATGGGCAATGCCTGCTCGAGGAAACCCGCACCGCACACCGAGCCCACGCGTCGGGCACGGGCCGCATCATCGTGGGCCTCGTGCAGACTGAGGATGGTCTTGCCGTTGTGGCGCAAATGGAACGCCACGTCAAAACGCGCCAGGGCCAGGCGCTTGATGACTTCCTGCAAATGATCGAACTCGGTCTTCTCGGCCTTGAGGAACTTGCGCCGGGCCGGGGTATTGAAGAACAGGTCGCGCACTTCTACCGATGTGCCCACCGGATGGGCGGCGGGCTGGACGCGAGAAGCCATGTCGCGGCCTTCGGTCTCGACCTGCCAGGCCTGGTCGGCATCGCGGGTGCGGGACGTCAGCGTCAGGCGCGACACCGAGCTGATGGACGCCAGCGCCTCGCCACGAAACCCCAGGCTCATGACCCGCTCAAGGTCTTCCAGGTCGCGAATCTTGCTGGTGGCGTGGCGAGCCAGCGCCAGCGGCAGGTCGTCGGCGGGAATGCCGCGACCGTCATCGCGCACCCGCAACAGTTTGACGCCGCCCTGCTCGACATCGACGTCGATGCGCTTGGCCCCGGAGTCGAGGCTGTTTTCCAGCAGTTCCTTGATGACCGACGCCGGGCGCTCGACCACCTCACCGGCAGCGATCTGGTTCGCCAGCCGCGGGCTGAGCAGTTCGATGCGAGCGTTGCCGCCAATCACTTCATCCGTCATTGCTTGACCGCCACTTCGTTGCCGGGAATGGTCAGGGTCTGGCCGATCTTCAGCTCGTCACTCTGCAGGTTATTGGCGCTGCGCAAGGTAGCGGGCGACACCTGGTAGCGCACCGCGATCATCGCCAGGGTTTCGCCAGGACTGACGCGATGATCCCGTGGTCCCTGGGCAATCTTGCCCGAGTCGCGCAGCCAGGCGATGTAGGTGCCCGGCGGCGGGTTCTGCTGGAAGAACTGCCGCACACCACTGCTGATGGAACGGGCCAGGGCCTGCTGATGGCTCGCAGAGGACAGTTTCGAGGCTTCGTTGGCGTTGGAGATAAACCCGGTTTCCACGAGGATCGACGGGATGTCCGGCGACTTGAGCACCATGAATCCGGCCTGTTCGACGCGTTGCTTGTGCAACGGGGTAACGCGGCCGATGTTGCTCAGGACCTTTTGCCCAACGTTGAGGCTGGACGTCAACGAGGCGGTCATCGACAGATCCAGCAACACGCCGGCGAGCATCCGGTCCTTGTCGTCGAGGCTGACGTTGCCGGCACCGCCGATCAGGTCGGAACGGTTTTCACTGTCGGCCAGCCAGCGCGCGGTCTCGGAGGTGGCGCCACGATCGGACAAGGCGAATACCGAGGCGCCGAACGCAGCCTTCGAAGGCGCGGCGTCGGCGTGGATCGAGACGAACAGGTCCGCACCTTTCTTGCGGGCGATCTCGGTGCGGCCACGCAACGGAATGAAGTAGTCGCCGGTGCGGGTCAGCTCAGCGCGAAAGCCCTTCATGCCGTTGACCTGGCGCTGCAACTCCCGGGCGATGGCCAGCACCACGTCTTTCTCACGCTGACCGCGCGAGCCCGAGGCGCCAGGGTCTTCGCCACCGTGGCCGGCATCGATGACCACGATGATGTCGCGTTTGCCGGCCGGCGCCGGTGGCAGCTTGAGCGCAGGCTCGGTGGGTGTGACCGGAACGGCAGGCACCGTCGCGACCTTGGTCGGGGGCGGTGGCGCAGGCGCGGCGTCGGCCGGGTTATCGAACAGATCCACCACCAACCGGTTACCGTACTGGGCATTGGGTGCGAGGGTGAAACTCTTCGGGGTCACGGCCTGTTTCAGGTCGATGACCACTCGCAGGTCGGTGGGCGTGCGCTGGGCCGAACGCATCGCGGTAATCGGCGTGTTGGCCGTGGGCACGTTCAGCGGCGCGCCCAGGGATGCACCGTTGATGTCGATCACTAGGCGATCCGGGGCCGCGAGGGTGAACACGCTGTGCTGCACCGGGCCTGTCAGGTCGAACACCAGCCGGGTGTTGTCCGGCGCCCGCCAGAGGCGAACACTGTTAACCTTTGTCTCAGCCACAGCATCGACGGCCAGTGCCGTAAGCAACAGTCCTACGACAGCAACCACCGCGCGAAAGCGCATACCAAACCCCATCATCAATTAGTTTTCCAGTGCCAGAGCGGCACACCACGACTCGCCACGCGAGCCTTGCGGCGTCAGTTTCAGCGAACGCCCGCCGTTCTGCGCGCCAATGGTAATGGTCAGGTCGGGCTTTGGCAAAAAGCCTGCACCCTTCTGAGGCCATTCGATCAGGCACAAGGCGTCATCTTCGAAATAATCACGGATCCCGAGAAACTCCAGCTCCTCAGGATCGACCAGTCGATACAGGTCGAAATGGAAGGCGCGGGTATCACCGATCTCGTAGGGCTCGACCAACGTGAACGTGGGGCTCTTGACCGAGCCGACATGCCCGAGGCCGCGAATGATGCCACGGGACAGGGTGGTTTTCCCCGCGCCGAGGTCACCTTCGAGAAAAATCAGACCATGGCCTGCGGTGATCTGCGCGATGCGGGTGCCAAATTGTGTCATGGCTTGTTCGTCCGCCACGTACAGGGTTACTTCAGACACGGTGAATGCTCCTCCAACAACTGACGAATGGCCGGAATCAGATCGGTCGCGGCCAATCCGCGGCCCGAGCGACCGACCTGCACCCCGGCATTGGCATGCAGCCAGACGGCCAGGCACGCGGCTTCGAATCCTTCCATTCCCTGGGCCAGCAAAGCGCCGGCCACGCCAGCGAGTACATCCCCCAGGCCAGCGGTGGCCATCGCCGGATGACCCTGACCGCAAACCGCCAGGCGCCCGTCCGGGCTGGCGATCAGGCTACCGGCGCCTTTGAGAATCACGCTGGCTCGGTATTTTTTGCTCAATGCGTGGGCCGCCGCTGGACGATCGGCCTGCACCTGCACGGTGGAAATCCCCAGCAGTCGCGCGGCCTCGCCTGGATGCGGGGTGATGATGCACTGTTCCGGCAGACTGACCACGCCATGGCTCAACAAATTCAGCGCATCGGCATCCCACACCTGCGGCAGCGACGCATTGGCCGCCGCCGACAACAGGCTGCGCCCCCAAGCGGCCTGGCCCAGGCCCGGCCCCACCACCAGCACGCTGGCCTGTTTGAGCAGCCCCATCAACTGGTTAGCCGAATGGGTGCCTTGCACCATCACCTCGGGCAAACGCACCAGCGCGGCGGCCACATGCTCGCTGCGGGTCGCCATCGAAACCATCCCCGCACCGCTGCGCAAGGCGCTTTCGGCGCTCATCTGGATGGCGCCGCCAAAACCGCGGTCGCCGCCAATCAACAGCACATGACCAAACCTGCCCTTGTGGGCTGAAGGCGCACGGGGCGGCAGACGCGGCAAATTATGCGGCAAGAGCAATCGAGCATCGGCCGGCGCCGCGTCAACGAGGTCCGGGTCCGCGTGCAGGTCGTTGAATACCAACTCTCCCACCCGATCCGCCGCATCGCCGGTGAACAGACCGAGCTTCAGGCCAATGAAGGTCACGGTCAGGTCCGCCGTCACTGCGGTACCCAGCACCCGACCGGTGTCGGCACACAACCCGGAAGGGATATCCACCGCCGCGACCGGTAACCCGCTGACATTGATGGTGTCGATTGCCCGGACATACGGTTCTCGAACGTCACCGCTCGCCCCGGTGCCGAGCAACGCGTCGAGCAGAACACCGCGCAATTCGCAATCATCCGACCAAGGTTCCACCGGCACACCGACCGCCACGGCTTCGGCATGGGCATTGGCGGCATCACCCAGCAACCGCCGGGGCTCGCCTACCGCCAGTACCCGGACCGCCCAGCCGGCACGCCGGGCCAGAGTCGCCACCAAGTAGCCATCGCCGGCGTTGTTGCCATGGCCGGCGAATACGGTCAACTCGCCGGCCTCAGGCCAGCGCCGGACGATCGCTCGCCAGGTGGCGCGGGCGGCGCGCTGCATCAATTCGAAGCCGCTGGTGCCCGCCGCGATCAGTTGTGCGTCGAGGGCCCGGACTTGCGCGGCACTGTACAGCGCGTCGGGAAATTCATCTTTAGTCTGCGGCATGCGTCTTCGGGCTCCGATGTCTGGCAGAATTATACGCATCTCAGCTCCGGTTTCTCTCGCCTCATGCCTGCCATTCCCACAGACCTCCCCGCCCTCGCCCAATCCATCAAGGACTGGGGCCGCGAGCTGGGTTTCCAGCAAGTCGGCATCAGCGGCCTGGACCTTGGCGAGCATGAGCAGCACTTGCAACGCTGGCTCGGAGCCGGCTACCACGGCGAAATGGATTACATGGGCGCCCACGGCAGCAAACGCTCGCACCCGGAAGAACTGGTTCCGGGCACGCTGCGGGTGGTGTCCCTGCGCATGGACTACCTGCCGGGCGACACCCGAATGGCGCAATTGCTTGGCGAACCGGAAAAAGCCTACGTCTCGCGTTATGCGTTGGGCCGCGATTACCACAAATTGATCCGTAAACGCGTGCAGCAATTGGCAGAAAAAATCCAGGCAGCCATCGGCCCCTTCGGCTATCGCGCGTTTGTCGACAGCGCACCGGTGCTGGAAAAAGCCATTGCCGAACAGGCCGGGCTGGGATGGATCGGCAAAAACACCCTGGTGTTGAACCGCAAGGCCGGCAGCTATTTTTTCCTCAGCGAGCTGTTCGTCGACCTGCCGCTGCCGGTGGACCCGCCCCACGGCACCGAGCATTGCGGAAAATGCACCGCCTGCCTGGACATCTGCCCGACCAACGCCTTCGTTGGTCCCTACGTATTGGATGCCCGGCGTTGCATCTCCTACCTCACGATCGAACTGAAAAACGCTATCCCCGAGGAACTGCGGCCGCTGATCGGCAATAGGGTGTTCGGTTGCGATGACTGCCAGATTGTCTGCCCGTGGAATCGCTTCGCCCGGCCCTCCGCGGAAGGTGACTTCAAGCCACGCCACAACCTGGACAATGCCGAACTGGCCGAGCTGTTCATGTGGGATGAGGACAGGTTTCTCAGCAGCACCGAAGGTTCGCCATTACGCCGCGCCGGTTATGAGCGCTGGCTGCGTAACCTGGCGGTGGGGCTTGGCAATGCGCCGACGACCATTCCCGTGCTGGAGGCGTTGAAGGCGCGACAGGATTATCCGTCAGCCCTGGTCCAGGAACATGTGCAATGGGCGCTGCGCCAACATGCCGAACGTCAGACTTCGTCGTTATAGACGAACTTGGGCATTTCCCAGTGAAACCGGATCGCCAGGAGCCGCAGCAGGAAACCACCAAACAGGGTGATCAGGATCGCCTGCTCGCTGGGCAATTGCAGGTAGACACACAGCAGGTAGCACCACGCGGCAGCGAAGGAGACGCTGGCATAGAGTTCGCGACGGAAAATCAGCGGGATATCGTTACAGAAGATATCCCGCAGAATGCCGCCAAAAACCCCGGTAATCACCCCACTGACCGAGGCCACCAACATGCCATGGCCCATTTCCAGCGCGGTCATGCAGCCGATCAAGGTAAACGCCACCAGCCCAACGGCATCGAGCACCAGGAACAGCGAGCGCAGGTGACGCATCCAGCGCGCCAGGAATACCGTCAACATGGCCGCCGCGGTCGTCAGCACCAGGTATTCCGGATGCTTGACCCAGGTCAGCGGGTAATGCCCCAGCAGCACGTCGCGCACCGAGCCGCCACCCAGCGCCGTGATACAGGCGATCAGCACCACGCCGAACCAGTCCATGCCACGCCGCCCGGCAGACAAGGCGCCGGTCATGGCTTCGGCGGTAATGGCGATCAGATACAGCATCAGCAACATGGTGGCAGTCCTTGCGGGAAGGCGCGCAGTCTAGCCAGTTTGGGCAGGCACCAAAAGGGGGCGCGGCGCCGACCCTGGCTAAGAGGATCCCCTGTGGCGAGGGAGCTTGCTCCCGCTCGGCTGCGCAGCAGTCGCAAGCCGGACAATTGAGTCTTCCTGGAAAACTGCTGGGGCCTGCTTCGCAGGCCAGCGGGAGCAAGCTCCCTCGCCACAAGAGCGCTCGGCGCTTGAATCAGAACTTGATGAAGTGCTTGCGATAATGCTGCAACTCGGCGATGGATTCGCGGATGTCGTCCAGGGCCAGGTGGGTGCTGCCCTTCTGGAAACTGTCACGCACTTCTGGCGCCCAGCGTGCGGCCAGCTCCTTGAGCGTGGAGACATCCAGGTTGCGGTAATGGAAATAGCTTTCCAGGGATTTCATGTGGGTATAAAGGAAGCGACGGTCCTGGCAGATGCTGTTGCCACAGATCGGCGACTTGCCCCTTGGCACCCATTGTTCCAGGAAAGCGATGGTCTGGGCTTCGGCCTCGGCCATGCTGATCCTGCTCTCGCGCACCCGTTGGGTCAGACCCGAGCCGCCGTGCTGGCGGGTGTTCCACTCGTCCATGCCGGCCAGCACCTCATCACTGTGGTGGATCGCAATCACCGGGCCCTCGGCCAGGGTGTTGAGATCGCTGTCGGTGACGATGGTGGCCATTTCGATGATGACGTCGGTGTCAGGGTTCAGACCGGTCATTTCCAGGTCGATCCAGATCAGGTTCTGCGGGTTTTGCATGGGGGAGCTCCTCGGCTTAGCTGCGCAGTTTAGACTAGGCAACCGGTCGGGCGTGCTAAACTCGCCGCCGTTTTACCCTATTCGCTGCATTTCTTCATACGGAACACCCATGGCCAAACGCCAACTCAATCGTCGTCAGAACTGGCGCATCGAAAAGATCCAGGGCGAGCGCGCCGCCCGCGCAGCCAAACGTGAATCCAGTGCCGTCGAGGCCCTGGAGGGTGGAGACCTGGGCCCTGAGCAGACCGGACTGGTGATCGCGCATTTCGGCGTCCAGGTCGAGGTCGAGGCCCAGGAAGGCGAGCTGGCCGGCCAGGTATTCCGTTGCCATTTGCGGGCTAACCTGCCGGCGCTGGTGACCGGCGACCAGGTGGTCTGGCGTGCCGGCAACCAGGGCATCGGCGTGATCGTCGCGCAACTGCCGCGCCACACCGAGCTGTGCCGCCCGGACAGCCGGGGCCAGCTCAAGCCGGTGGCGGCCAACGTCGACATGATCGTCATTGTCTTCGCCCCGCTGCCCGAGCCCCACGCCAACCTGATCGACCGTTACCTGGTGGCGGCCGAACACGCCGGCATCCGCCCGTTGCTGTTGCTCAACAAATTCGACCTGATCGACGAACACAACGCCCCGGCGCTGAACGCCCTGCTGTCGGTCTATCGGGATCTGGGTTACCCGGTGCTGGAAGTCTCGGCCCATCACGGCAACGGTATGGAGCAATTGCAGCAGCAACTCGATGGGCGCATCAGCGTGTTTGTCGGCCAGTCCGGCGTCGGCAAGTCGTCGCTGGTCAACAGCCTGCTGCCGGAAGTCGAGACCCGCGTCGGGCCGTTGTCCGAGCTGTCCGGCCAAGGCACCCATACCACTACCACCGCGCGACTGTTCCACTTTCCCGGCGGCGGTGAGCTGATCGACTCGCCGGGCATCCGCGAGTTTGGCCTGGGCCACGTCAGCCGGGCCGATGTCGAAGCCGGATTCATCGAGTTCAACGACCTGATCGGCACCTGCCGATTCCGCGACTGCAAGCACGACCGCGAACCCGGCTGCGCCTTGCTCAAGGCGCTGGAAGAAGGCCGCGTGCATCAACAACGGATGAACAGCTACCGTTCGATCATTGCGAGCTTGCCGGAAAGCAGTTACTGACCTGCACGCAATGTAGGCTCGATCATTCTGTGGCGAGGGAGCTTGCTCCCGCTGGCCTGCGAAGCAGGCCCCAGCAGTTTTCCAGGAAGACTCAATTGTCCGGTTTGCGACTGCTGCGCAGCCGAGCGGGAGCAAGCTCCCTCGCCACAAAAAGCGAGCACGTCTCTAGTGAACAGTGCTCATGAAAAAGCCGACAACGATGTCGGCTTTTTTATTGGGTCACTGCGCTGGCGGCTCCGCCGGTTTCGGCGCGGCGTCGTCGAACAGGTTCAGGCGCTCGCGCAACTCATGGGCCGGCACTGGTTGCTGGTCCGCCGGCAGCGCGTTCGGATCGGCGGCCGCGCCAGGCGTGGCGGGCGATGCAGGCACTTCACCCGGCGCGCCCTCGCCCGGGGCCGGGTCTGGCGCCGGATCGTCGGTCTGCGAACCTTCGATGGCTTTCTGGGCTTTCTTGGTCAACACCACGATGTCGATGCGGCGGTTGACCGGGTTGAACGGATCCTTGCGATCGAACAGTGCCGAAGACGCATAACCGACAACCCGCGCCACTTGCTCATCCGGATAGCTGCCCGCTACCAGAGCACGCCGTGCCGCGTTGGCCCGGTTGGCCGACAGTTCCCAGTTACCGAAGTCGCCTTTGCCGACGTAAGGCTTGGCATCGGTGTGGCCACTGATGCTGATCTTGTTCGGCACCGCTTTGATGGTATCGGCCATGGCCAGCAGGATGTCTTCGAAATACGGCTTCAGGCGCGCACTGCCAGAGTCGAACATCGGACGGTTATCGGCGTCCATGATCTGGATGCGCAGGCCGTTCGGTGTGATCTCGAAAAGGATCTGGTCCTTGAATTTCTGCAGTTCCGGGTTCTCTTCAACCTTGTTCTGCAATTCCTGCAGGAGCAGTTCAAGGCGTTCGCGCTCGACCTGCTCGGCCACGCCTTCGGCCTCATTGGCGTCGACCGTCGCCTTGTCAGGCTGAGGCTGGGATTTGACCTCGGGGTTGAGGGTATTTTCCGGCGCCAGGACCGGCGAGCCGCCCAGGTCGATGATGTACGGCGTGCCGCTCTCGGAAAAACCGATCGGATCCTTGAAGTAACCGGCGATTGCGATTTTCTGTTCCGGGGTCGCGGTGGACAGCAGCCACAGCACCAGGAAGAACGCCATCATCGCCGTGGCGAAGTCGGCGAAGGCAATCTTCCAGGCGCCGCCATGGTGCCCGCCGGCAATGCGCTTGACGCGCTTGACTATAATGGGCTGGTTATTTTCCATGGCTTAGCGACCGCGAACCGCTTGTTCCAGCTCGGCGAAGCTTGGACGGTGCGCCGGGTACAGGACCTTGCGACCGAACTCCACCGCCAGCGACGGCGGCATGCCCGAGGCCGAAGCCACCAGGGAAGCCTTGATGGCCTCATAGACGTTGAGTTCTTCCTTGGCGTCATGCGCCAGGGAATGGGCCAGCGGGCCGAAGAAACCGTACGCCGCCAGAATACCGAAGAAAGTACCCACCAATGCCGCGCCCACGTGCAGACCGATGGACGCCTGATCGCCTTCACCCAGGGATGCCATGGTCACCACGATGCCCAATACCGCCGCAACGATACCGAAACCGGGCATGCCGTCGGCGATGCCGTTGACTGCATGGGACGGGTGCTCAAGGTCTTCCTTGAGGCTGTACAGCTCCATGTCGAACAAACCTTCAAGCTCATGGGGGGCCATGTTGCCGGACGACATGATGCGCAGGTAATCACAGATGAACGCCGTCATGCGCTCGTCTTTCAGCACCGAGGGGTACTTGGCGAAGATCGGGCTGGCGGCGGCGTCTTCGATGTCACCCTCGATCGCCATCATGCCTTCGCGGCGGCTTTTGTTGAGGATCTCGTAGACCAGCCCCAGCACCTCGAGATAGAAGGTGTGGCTGAAACGCGAGCCGAACATGCTCAAGGATTTCTTGAGCACATGCATTGTCATATAGCCAGGGTTGGCCTGCAGGAATGCACCAAGGGCAGCACCGCCGATGATCAACACCTCGAAAGGCTGGACCAGGGCGGCAATCTTGCCATGGGAGAGCACGTATCCGCCGAGCACGCTCGCGAACACGACGATGATGCCGATAATTTTAGCCATAGATAGAAAGTACTTATTTAAGTCGGGTTCAAGGTCATATTCGGAAGCTGAAAAATCTCTTCTTCTACTTATCGGCAAAACTGCGCCAGACTATAGCCAGTTCCGGCGAAAAGCCAATTTTGCCCCGTTCCGGGCGTAGATACCCCATGCGATGATCACGTCCAACCATGGCTAACGAAACGAACGTCCCAACTCCAAGACCGACCACCCTCGAAGGCTGGGTAAAGCTGCTCGAGGGCGTGCACCTGCCGGTACCCCAGGCCAGCCACGACCTGGTCTGCAAGGCGATTGGCGACAGTCGCCGCTCGTTGCGTGACATCGCCGAATTGATGCAGGACAGCCCCGCGCTGGCCCTGAGCGTCATCCGCGAAGCCAACCACCACACGCACGGCACCCTGGCGGAACCGGCGGAAAACCTTGAGGTGGCCATCAACCGCCTCGGCCTCAAGCGCACCGAAGAACTGCTTGCTCGCCTGCCCTCACTGCCGGGGCAGCAGATTCCCTTGGCCCTGCGCCAGTTGCAATTGATCAGCCAGCACGCCACGCAACAGGCCAACGGTTTTTTTGCCAGCCGCCTGGCGCGGCTGTGGCAAGACATCCATTGGGGCAGCCTGCTGTTCCTGTCACCGCTCTGGCCGCTGGCCCTTACTCATCCACGATTGCTCGGGGAATGGGAGCTGCGCGTCGTTCATAAAGGCCAGCCAGCCGGCGAAGTGGAGCGTGAACTGTTCGGCGTCAGCCTGCTGAAAATCTGCCTGGCATTGGTGGAGACCTGGCGCCTGCCGGTCTGGGTAGCGCAGGGCTATCGCCTGCTGCTCAACGAGCGTCGCGAACTGGTCAAAGTGCTGCGCATTGCGCGCGACAGTGAGCATCCGCTGCGCCAACAGAATCGCCTGGACGACGACCCGACCCTGCGGCGCTGGCTCAATCAGCCCGCCAACACCGTGCTGCTGGCCAACGGCCTGGCACTTTCGGCACAGCAGGCCTGGGACAGCCCGCACAGCGCCCGCTGGCAATACCTGACCAGCCTGTATCTGCAGATGCCGATGGACGACATTCAGCAACAGCTTCATCAACAGGCCGCCAACAGCGCGCGCCAGCACGCCATGCCGGACCTCTGGCATCCCGCCGTGGCGCTGATCTGGCCGCCGGGCAGCAAGCGGGTCCACCCAGGTTTGCTGCCCGCCGCCCCGCCCAGCGCCCAGGACCTGAGCCAATGGCGCAAACAATGCGCCGCGTTGCTGGTGGAGCCGAGCCCGTTCCGCAACGCCATGCACCTGACCACCTCCGCACGGGATGCGCTAGCGGCATGTGGCATGCGCCGGGTCATGATCTTGATGGCCGACCGCAGCCAGACCAGCGTACGCGTGCATCAGACTGCCGGTTTGCCCAAGGAAGCGGCGGCCATGAGCTTCTCCATCAGCCTAAGCAAAATCTTGCAACGATTACTTGCCCAGCAGGCCCAGGTTCGCCTGACCCCGCAAAACAACGCCCAATATTCGGCATTGCTGCCAGCGGGCCTGCGCAGCCTGTTTCGCGGCGAGCACCTGCTGCTGCGCTCTCTGACCTGTAACGGTCGAGTAATTATGCTGGTGGTGGTGGACCAGGGCGGCGGACCATTTTCGGATGTGACGGTACAAGCGTTCGGTAAAACCGTGCAGTGCATTGAGCGCGCCCTGCACAGCTTCACCAACCGCGGCCGCTGAACTTGCTACAATCCTTTCCCTTTGCGCCCCAGGAGACCTCACATGCCTGACTTCTCTGGCTTGCCGCTGGTAATCGAACCGAGCGAACTGCTGCCGCGCCTCGATGCTGCCGAGCTGATTCTGGTGGACCTCACCAGCGCGGCCCGCTACAGCAGCGGGCACATCCCCGGCGCGCGTTTCGTCGATCCCAAGCGCACGCAACTGGGTCAGCCTCCGGCCCCAGGCCTGTTGCCGGCAAAAGCCGACCTTGAGGCGCTGTTCGGCGAACTCGGACACAACCCCAACGCCGTCTACGTGGTGTATGACGATGAAGGCGGTGGTTGGGCCGGGCGCTTCATCTGGCTGTTGGACGTGATCGGTCATTCGAATTATCACTACCTCGACGGTGGCTTGCTGTCCTGGCTGGATGAGGGCCTGCCGGTGTCCACTGAAATGCCCGCGCCCGGCGCAGGCCCGGTGAGCCTTGAGCTGCACGACGAACCCACTGCCACCCGCGAATACCTGCAAGGCCGCCTCGGCGCTGCCGACCTGGCGATCTGGGATGCACGCGGCCCGCTGGAGTACTCCGGCGAAAAAGTCGTCGCGGCCAGAGGCGGCCACATTCCCGGCGCGGTGAACTTCGAATGGACCGCCGGCATGGACCCGACGCGCAACCTGCGCATTCGCAAGGACATGCCCCAGATCCTCGAACAGCTGGGCATCACGCCCGACAAGGAAATCATTACCCACTGCCAGACTCACCACCGCTCTGGCTTCACCTATCTGGTGGCCAAGGCGCTCGGTTATCCGCGAGTCAAAGGCTACGCCGGTTCCTGGGGCGAATGGGGCAACCACCCTGACACCCCGATCGAGCTTTGAAGATTCCTAAGGACATTTAATGAAGAACCGCTTGTTCATCCTTTCCCAATACCTGCTGCCGCACCACTTGCTGTCGCGCCTCGCCGGCTGCATCGCCGAATGCCGCGTGCGCTGGTTCAAGAACGCCTTTACGGCCTGGTTCGCCAAGCGCTACCAGGTGGATATGTCCCAGGCCCTGGTGGAAGACCTGAGCGCCTACGAGCACTTCAACGCTTTCTTCACCCGCGCGCTGAAAGACGGTGCCCGCCCCCTGGATCAAACCCCAGGCGCGATTCTCAGCCCCGCCGACGGCGCCGTCAGCCAGCTCGGCCCGATCGAGCATGGCCGCGTGTTCCAGGCCAAGGGCCACAGCTTCAGCGTGCTGGAACTGCTCGGCGGCGATGCGGCCAACGCGGCGCCATTCATGGGCGGCGACTTCGCAACGATTTACCTGTCGCCCAAGGATTACCACCGCGTGCACATGCCGTTGGCCGGCACGCTGCGGGAAATGGTCTACATCCCGGGGCGCATTTTCTCGGTCAACCAGACCACTGCCGAGAACGTTCCGGAGCTGTTCGCCCGCAACGAACGCGTAGCGTGCATTTTCGACACCGAACGCGGGCCGATGGCCGTGGTGCTGGTGGGTGCAATGATCGTGGCGTCCATCGAGACGGTCTGGGCCGGCCTGGTGACACCGCCCAAGCGCGAACTCAAGACCTTCCGTTATGACGAAGCCGCCCGTGCGCCGATTCATCTGGAAAAAGGCGCCGAGCTGGGCCGCTTCAAACTGGGTTCGACCGCTATCGTGCTGTTCGGGCCGGATCAAGTGAAGTGGGCCGAAGACCTGGTAGCCGGCTCGCCGGTGCAGATGGGTCAAGGACTGGCATTACCCAAGGCTTGATCACCGAGGCAGCGACTTGGGTCGCTGCCATCGCCGGCGGTCTTCCCCCACGCCTTGGACCTCAGCCCTGGCTCCCATTCACTGCCCCTGGAATAGGTATGACACGTTCGGTTTTTACCAGATACACCGTGCTAGTTCTGATGATCGGATTCACCGTACACCTGACAGGGCTACTTTTCATCACCGACGGCAGCACCTACACGACAATTTCCAACCTGAGCCTGTTCCTGCCTGCATTGCTTTTGTGCATTGTCGACGCACGCCTGCGCCAAAGCCTGGTGCAGAAGTGCTATTGGCCGGTCCTGCTGATGCTGGCTTTCTCATTGCTGATCGCGCTCCTGAACTCCGGCTCGACGACGTCCGCCTTCTCGCAGTTCAAAACCGTGCTGTACGTGACCTTGTACCTCGGCACTGTGCATATACTGGCTCGAGAGGGGCTGCTTGAAAAAAGCCTCACGTTTGCCTTCGCCGTGGCAGGACTCTTTGCAATCGCAGGCCTGCTGATTCATTTCGTACAGCAAGACCAGAACATCTTTTTCATGGGTGGACGCTTATTCAACCTGGGGTATGGCGACTACGCGAATTTCAAGAACCCGATCATCGCTGCGCTGTACTACGGCTTTTTTGGCATCTACGGGTTCCACCTCTTGCTGACCAAACCCTGCGGGCCATGGCTCAGAGTTTTTTACATGGCATGCGTGGCAGGCCTGTCGCTGTACCTGTTCTGCACCCTTTCAAGGGCCGTCTGGCTTGGGTATGGCCTGGCTGTCTGCACCAGCATTGTTCTCCACCACACACCACGAACGCGAAAATGGCTATATCTCACAGGCGCTCTATTTCTGGTGGCAATTGCATGGTTATGGCCGGTCATTATCGACCAGCAAAGTCGTGGATTCAGCCTACGCGACCTGATTTGGGCCGGCTGGCTGAGCCGCATCCAAGAGTTCTGGCTATTCGGGGCCGGTGCGGGGAGCAACTTTGATATCTGCATCCTCGAGGCGCAGTGCTTCAACCAGGTCCACAATCTGTTTCTTCAGTTCTTTTACGAATTCGGAGTCATAGGCGCAACGTTGCTGTTATTGGCTGTTACTCATGTGTTCAGGTACTCGATCGACAGAAAGACCTGGTCTCATCCCTTGGGGTCGGTCGGCTTGCCGCTGCTCATCTTTGGCCTTGTAACGGCCATGTTCGACTACCACACGGTATTCAACAGGCCTGGGGTCTATTGGATCGTCTTCTGGCTCCCTGTCGGGATCATTCTTTCCCAGCGTTTCCTACCAGGCCCTGCACCTTGCAAAGAGGCTGTCGATGCTCATTGATATTTTCCGGTCAGCCAAACGCTACTGGCATATCGAAATCCTTGGTGGCCTGGACAAACCGTTCAGATGGCGCCGGCTTTACCAGAAGTGCCAGCGCATCAACCGGTACCGCTACCTGTTCTGGTTTCGCCTGGCCTACGCCATGCATCAGCAGGACAGCAAGTTCTGGAGACGGCGCGGCAAGCTGCTGAACGAGCGAATCAGTCGCCAGTTCAATGTGGAAATCATGCTCGGCGCCACCATCGGAGAAGGGCTGTGGATCGCGCACCCGAATGGAATCGTCATCACCTCGCACGCCGTTATCGGCAAAGACTTCAGGATCTGGCAGAACTGCACGCTGGGCATCAAGGGCCAAAGCGAAACTGCGCTCTTGCGTATCGGTGACGGCGTCAGGGTACACGCCCATGCCTGCATCATTTCAGACGACCTGGAGCTGGGCGACAACGTGATCGTCGGCGCTGGCGCCTTCGTCAACAAAAGTATCCCGGCCAACCACTTGTACATCACCCGCAGCGTCGGCGAAATGAAAGCCTACGACCCCCAGTCAATGGGCCGCCTGCAAAGCTAGCGTGGCCGACCGGCCCTGCGGCGGTCTTGTACGCCGCATGGCGCCAGGTGTCGCCGCAGCATGATCTTTTGCCCACACCTGCTAGAGTTGGAACATTCCCTTCATTTCCCGCCGGAGCCCATCCACGGCATGAACGAGACCAGCCCTCTCCAGTTACTGCGCGTCTCGACACCGACCCAGTCGCGCCTGTCCTTCTGCGATGCCACGCCACGCGACCTCAAGCGCTGGATCGGCAACCTGCCCAAGGCCAACATCGGTGAAACCGCGCGCCTGCTGTACCAGGCCCTCGGTGAACTGAACCAGTTGCTCACCCCGAGTGAAAATCGCTTGCAGCTGCTCGAACTGCTGCGGCCCGAGGTTTATTACGTCTGCAAGCACCTGGAGCGACACTTCCTGCAACAGGCCATCGTGCTGGATGAGCGCTCGCGCAAGATCGTCAACCTGAGCCAGGCCCTGCAGACTCATTTGGCGATGGGATACAAACAAATCGTTGCGCGTATCTCGCCAAAATTCACCAAGGACCGGGCGCGCCTGCTGGCGACAGCGCTGCAACGGGCGATACATGCCCTCGACGGCACGCTGTTGCGAGCCAGCCAGCTATACAGCCCCGTGCCTGAAGGTTTATGGCTCGATTTGCACCAGCTGTACCGGATCGCCTGTCAGCACCGATTGCAGCACCTCAGCGTTGGCGATGAGCTGGCCAGCCAGGTCCCTCAATTGAATGCCGAGCAGACCTACGTCGTCGCCCTGCTGCTGGGCGCGTCGCGCAGCAACCAGTTACGCCAGAGCCAGATCGCCCGGCTGGCCGAAGTGCTGGAGCCGTGGAGCCAGAGCGTCAAGCTCGACCCGGCCGTCACCGCCGGCAGCCTGTTTGCCGTCGCACCGCAACTGGATGTAGGGCCGCGCTATCGTTCCAAATTTCGCGCCGAACAGCAACCGAGCCTACAGGGGTTCGATCCCCAGCCCCTGGTGCGTGCCATCAGCGCTCACCTGGCGCAACCTGGCGACTCGTCCCTGGCGGTACCTGCCGGCATGAGTGCCGACACCTTGCATCATCTGCAAGCGGCCTGGGGCGAAGCCGCCGAACGCAGCTTCCAACGCACCGAAGGCAACGGCACGCTGACCCTGTGCGTGGGCATGAGCGCGCTGCACTATTACCTTGGGGGCGAACGATCCTTCAGCGAAATCCTGAAGAACCCGGCCCTGCGCAAGGCCCGATTCGAGGCCTCGCCGACCAAAACCAACGACACCTGGAACCAGGCGTTCGACGCCGCGCCAGCCGGCGACAGCGACCTCTTGCCCTACGAGGAAATCGAGTATCCGGTCAACCCGGCCGATGACGACGGCGCCAGTTCCGACAACCAGCATCATTTCCCGACCTTTGAGCTGCCGATCATCAATCACAGCCCGGGTGGGTACTGCCTCGGCTGGCCGAAGGAAGTGCCGGAGCAATTGCAGGCCGGGGAGATGGTCGGGATTCGTGACACCAGCGACCAGGCCTGGAGTATCGCCGTGGTCCGCTGGATCCGGCAGGTGCGCAATGGTGCGATGCAAATGGGCATTGAACTGGTAGCTCCCCATGCCCAGCCTTGCGGCGTGCAATTGGCGCGCGAGCAGAACGAGCAAGGCCACTACCTGCGGGGGTTGCTGCTGCCGGAAATCAGCGCGATCGACCTGCCGCCCACGATGATCGCTCCGCGCCTGCCCTTCCAGGAAGGCCAGCGAGTGTTGATCAATACCAACGGACAGGAAAGACGGGCCTCGCTGGATCGGCGCGTGACCAGCACCCACAGCTTCAATCAGTTCGCTTATCACCCCGAAGACGCAGGCACCGGCGGGGATGGCAGTGACCAGGAAGGCGATTTTGATTCGCTGTGGAAGTCACTCTAGAAAGCGACCAGCTCCCGTGGCGAGGGAGCTTGCTCCCGCTGGGCTGCGCAGCGGCCCCAAACCGAGCGACACGATGTATCTGAAATAACGCGTCGCCTGGATTACGACTGCTTCACAGCCGAGCGGGAGCAAGCTCCCTCGCCACAAGAGCGTATGCCTGGGAAATCGATGCCGGGCTCAAACCTGCCCGTCGCGATCCCTGAAGCCCAGCAAGTACAGCACCCCATCCAGCCCCAAGGTCGAAATGGCCTGCCTGGCTGATTGCTTGACCAGCGGTTTGGCCCGGAACGCCACGCCCAGCCCGGCGATCGCAAGCATCGGCAAGTCGTTGGCGCCGTCACCGACCGCGATGGTCTGCTCCAGGCGAAGGCCTGCTTTCGCGGCCAGCTCACGCAGCAAGTCCGCCTTGCGCTGGGCATCGACGATCGGCTCGACAGCCACGCCGGTGACCTTGCCATCCACTACTTCCAGTTCGTTGGCGAACACGTAGTCGATGCCGAGTCTGGCCTGTAACTGTTTGGCAAAATAAGTGAAGCCGCCGGACAGGATGGCGGTCTTGTAACCCAGGCGCTTGAGCTCGGCGAACAAGGTTTCGGCGCCTTCGGTCAGGCGCAACGAGGCACCGATCGAGTCGAGCACACTGACATCCAGGCCTTTGAGCAACGCCAGGCGCTCCTTGAAGCTGGCGCGGAAATCCAGCTCGCCGGCCATCGCCCGCTCGGTAATCGCCGACACCTTGTCGCCGACGCCGGCAGCCTTGGCCAACTCATCGATGACCTCGGCTTCGATCAACGTCGAGTCCATGTCGAACACCGCCAGGCGACGGTTGCGGCGAAACAGCGAATCCTCCTGGAAGGCGATGTCAACGTTCAGCTCCTGCGCCACGCTGAGGAACTCGGCGCGCAAAGCCTGGGGATCGGCGGGTTCGCCGCGTACGGAAAATTCGATGCAGCCCTTGCCTTGATCGGCCGGAGTATCCAGCGGCATGCGCCCGGACAGTCGGTCGATATGGTCGATGTTCAAGCCGTATTGGGCAGTGATCGAACTGACACGCTGCAATTGCTCGGCGGTCACCTTGCGGGTCAACAGCGTCACGATATGGCGTTTCTTGCCCTGGCCAGCCACCCACTGTTGGTAATCTTCCTCTGACACCGGGGTGAAACGCACCTGCTGATCAAGCTTGTATGCGGTGAACAGGATGTCCTTGAGCACCGATTTGCTGTGTTCGGCGTCCGGGATTTCAACCAGGATGCCAAACGACAGCGTGTCGTGGATCACCGCCTGACCGATGTCGAGAATGTTCACACCACCCTGGGCCAGAACACCGGTAATGGCTGCAGTCAGACCCGGACGGTCGCTGCCAGTGATGTTTATCAGGACGATTTCGCGCAAGGCGCACCCCCGCAGGTGGAAAAAAACCGCATTCTACCCACATTCAGTGACCATCGGGCACCGCCAGTGCTTTGCCGGTCATGGGGCTGTCGCTATACTGCGTGTCAATTTCACGGACAAAGAGCCGAGCTCAGTGAACCGGCCCACGCCAGTCAAAACCGACAACTTCTTCCTGCTGATCTTCCGTGCATTGCGCCATCGCCGCGTGCCGATCGCATTGCGCATTGCCAGCCATAACGTGATCCTGGTCGCCTTGGCCCTGGTCATCTATGCCTGCGTGATGGGCCTGCAATTCAAGCAGGCCATGCACGAGCAGGCGGATGCCCTGGGCGAAAGCCTGACCACCCAGACCGCCACGTCCGCCACCGAGCTGCTGGTGTCCAACGACATCCTCAGCCTCAATGTGCTGCTCAACAACCTGACCAAGAACAAGCTGGTGGCCCACGCCGCCATCTACAGCGTGGACAACCGCATCCTCGCCGAGGCCGGCCAGCGTCCCAAGCCAGGCTTGCTCGGCGAAACCGGCGGCATGTACCAGAGCAAGATTACCTTCCAGGACGTGACCGCCGGCCAACTGCGCATCAGCCTGGACATGGACCAGTTCCAGCAACCCATGACCATCAGCCTGCAAAGCATGGGCATCCTCAGCGCGATCCTGCTGGCATTGGCCCTGGCGTTGAGCTTGCGCCTGGGGCGGCATATATCCACGCCGCTGTTGCAGTTGCGCGTCTGGCTGCGAGACATCGACGAACACACGCCAGCCACCCAGCGCCAGGATGAAATCGGCGACCTGGCCCGGCAGCTGCACGCCAGCTTCGCGCCGGAGCCGGAACCCGTGCCGGAACCTGAAGACATCGACTACGTTGACGAGGACGATGCGGAGCCGGGCTTCGAAGTGCGCAACCTGCGCGACCCGGGGTTCGACGAAAGCGCGCCGCTGCCCGCTGCTCGCCCCGCGCCGCGACATGTGGTGCGCACTGTCGAAGACGACGATGACGACGAGGCCTTTGCCGATTTGCGCGACGATTCCATTGTCGGCGAACCACAACCGCTCGCCCGCCCTGTCGCCTCGAACCAGCCTCAGCACAGCGCCGTACTGGCCGTGCAACTGGGCGCCCAGGACCAACTGCGGCGCCTGCCCCAGGCCCGCCTGAAAGAGCTGCTCGAACGCTATCGCGACTGCCTCGACCAGGCCGCATCGCTTTATCAGGGCGAACTGCACACCCTGAACGACGGCAGCACGCTGATGCTGTTCCACACCGAGGACAGCGGCGACGACTACCTGACCAACGCCATCTGCTGCGGCGAATTGCTGCGGGCGCTGGGTCATCAATTGCAGATCGAGGTCGCCGACAGCGGCATCACCCTGCAATTGCAACTGGGGCTGACCTTGGGCGATGGCTTGTTCGGCCTGAGCCAGATCGACCTGCTGCTGACCGAAACCGCCCAGGACGCCCTCGCCCTTTCCCAACACAGCCGCAACCTGTTGCTGGTGGAACGCAAGATCAATGACGACGCGCTGATCCGCCAACGCGCACGCATCCGTCCGATCGCCAGCCCCGAGGGCGCCTGCTGTGTGGAACGACTGATGGAGCCTTATCCGTCGATGCTGGAACGGCAACTGGCGCGGATGCATGAGCGCCAGGCCTGAGTCCCGTTGCCTGGAATAACGAAGCCCGCAGATGAGTGATTGTCCGCGGGCTTTTTTGTTGGCTTCGATGGCCTCTTCGCGAGCAGGCTCGCTCCCACCGGATCTGTGGCTTGCCGCCCTCCCCCTGTGGGAGCGAGCCTGCTCGCGAAAGGGCCGGGAAAGGCGCCACAAATCCAAAGAGCAGAAACAACAAAGCCCGCATCAACGCGGGCTTTGTCTTGCATCCATACCAACCGTCAGAACCGGAACACTTCCATGTCCGTCCGAATCGGCAGGGCCATCGGAATCTTGTCCTTTTCCTTTCCTGCCGGCTTGGCCGGGGCGGGAGCGGGCTTGCGTGGAACTTCAGCGATAGGAGGCTGGTTGGCCAGCGGCTTGAGCGAGACGGACAGCTGTTCGGCCAGTCGTTGCAGCAGCACACCCTGGGCCTGAACCTGCGCCGCCGTGGTGCCGGCGTGTTGCTCTTGAAGATGAACGATGCGGTTCTCACGCACCTTGCCGCGACGGTCAATCAACCGCCATTGAGCATCGAGTACCGCCGGTTGGGATTCACCCGAGTCCAGGCGGGTAATCGACAGCAGGACCTGCACATCCGGGGTGAAGCCTTGGGTAGCCGGCGCCAGCACCACGCGCTGACTGTCCAGGTGACCGGCGACCTGGCGCAGCAGCAGCTGGTCGATGTCCGAGGACAGGCTGCCGGCCCAACGACCGTCCGTGGCGGCTTGCAGGCTGCCGTCCGGTTGGCGTTGCAGGAGAGTTTCGCGTTGCAGGTAGTCGGCAATCAATACAGGGCCCAGCAAAACCGCCATGCCTGTGCTTTGCGCAGGCTGGGCCGGGGTACCGCTGTCCAGCTGATACAGCGACACCGGCTGGTGCATGCTGCAGCCCGCCAGGCCAAGCAGGCCGGCGAGCCACAAAATAGGTAGGCGCAGAGCAGTCATCGTTCCGTCCAGGTGGCAGCCACAAGGCTTACCACAGTGAAAATACTCGGTCATTATGAAGAACGCTCGGCCACGCCGGCGCTTGAAAGGGCCTATCATCCGTGAATATGCGTTCCGACTCCAGCGCCAAAGTTCCGATCTGCGGCTTTTAATCGCAGACCGAGCCCTCTAGCACGGTCAATTGAGGTTTTCGACGAGCAGTGCATCCACCCGTTGAAAACCCCTTGGAAGCTTGTTGCCCCGCCGACCGCGTTCACCTTTGTAATGCTCAAGATCGTCCGCTTTCAGTGAAAGCGTACGCTTTCCAGCCTGCAGCACAAGCGTGGCACCTTCAGGTAACACTGCAATATCCGTGACAAATTCCTCGCGACTCGCCACCCGTTCGCCAGGAATCCCGATGATCTTGTTGCCTTTGCCTTTCCCAAGCTGTGGCAGGTCGCTGATCTTGAACACCAGCAACCGACCTTCGGTTGTCACCGAAGCCAGCCAGTTGTTATCGCGATCGCTGACCGGGCGCGGGGCAATGACCTTGGCATTGTTCGGCAGGCTCAACAACGCCTTGCCCGCCTTGTTCTTGGCTTGCAGGTCTTCACCCTTGACGACAAACCCGTAGCCGGCGTCCGACGCGATAACGTACAGCCCGTCATCATCAGGCATCAGCACACATTCAAAAGTTGCACCCGGCGGAGGTGTTAATCGTCCGGTCAGCGGTTCACCCTGGCCACGCGCCGATGGCAAGGTGTGGGCCGGCACCGAATAGCTGCGCCCGGTGGAGTCGATGAACACCGCGAACTGGTTCGAGCGCCCCGGCGCCAAGGCCTTGAAGCCGTCCCCGGCCTTGTAGGAAAGCCCGGCAGCGTCGATGTCATGGCCCTTGGCGGAGCGCACCCAGCCTTTTTCCGACAGTACAACGGTGACTTTCTCGTTCGGCAACAGGTCGTGCTCGCTCAAGGCCTTGGCCTCGGCACGCTCGACAATCGGTGAACGACGGTCATCGCCGTAGGTTTCGGCGTCCTTGAGCAACTCGGTGCGTACCAGTTTCTTCAGTTTGGCTTCGCTGCCCAGCAAGGCTTGCAGCTTGGCCTGTTCCTTGAGCAATTCATCCTGCTCGGCACGCAGCTTCATTTCTTCCAGGCGGGCCAGTTGGCGCAGGCGCGTGTCGAGGATGTAGTCGGCCTGGATTTCACTGAGGGCGAAGCGCTCGATCAGGCTGGCCTTGGGATGCTCCTCGGTGCGGATGATGTGGATCACTTCATCGAGGTTGAGGTAGGCAATCAGCAAGCCGTCCAACAGATGCAGGCGACGCTCGACCTTGTCCAGGCGGAATTGCAGGCGCCGACGCACCGTCTTGACCCGGAACTCGAGCCATTCCACGAGCAATGCCCGCAGGTTTTTCAGCTGCGGCTTGCCGTCCAGGCCGATGATGTTGATGTTCACCCGATAGCTGGATTCCAGATCGGTGCTGGCGAACAAGTGCTGCATCAGAGCGTCGTGATCGACCCGGCTGTTCACCGGAATGATCACGATGCGGCAGGGATTCTCGTGGTCGGATTCGTCGCGCAAGTCAGCAACCTGCGGCGCTTTCGACGGTTTTGCCTGCATCATCGCGGCAATCTGCTCGAGGACTTTAGCCCCGGAAACCTGATGCGGCAGCGCGGTGACGATAATGTCACCGTCTTCAACGTGATAGACGGCGCGCATGCGCACCGAACCGCGACCGGTCTCATAGATTTTCAGCAGATCGGCACGCGGCGTGATGATTTCCGCTTCGGTCGGATAGTCCGGGCCCTGGATATGTTCGCAGAGCTGTTCCACCGTGGCTTTCGGCTCGTCCAACAAGCGCACGCACGCTGTGGCGACTTCTCGCAGGTTGTGCGGCGGCACGTCGGTGGCCATGCCCACGGCAATGCCGGTGGTGCCATTGAGCAGGATGTTCGGCAAACGTGCCGGCAAAACCAAGGGCTCATCGAGGGTGCCGTCAAAGTTCGGTCCCCAGTCCGCGGTGCCTTGGCCCAGCTCGCTGAGCAGCACTTCGGAATAGCGTGACAGGCGCGCCTCGGTGTACCGCATGGCCGCGAAGGACTTGGGATCGTCCGGCGCACCCCAGTTACCCTGGCCGTCCACCAGCGTGTAGCGATAGCTGAACGGCTGGGCCATCAGCACCATGGCTTCATAGCAGGCCGAGTCTCCGTGGGGATGAAACTTGCCGAGCACGTCACCAACGGTACGCGCCGACTTCTTGTGCTTGGAATCAGCGTCCAGCCCCAGCTCACTCATGGCATAGATGATCCGCCGTTGGACCGGCTTCAGACCGTCGCCAATATGCGGCAAGGCGCGGTCCATGATCACGTACATGGAGTAATTGAGGTAGGCATTTTCGGTGAAGTCAGCCAGCGATCGGCGCTCTACGCCGTCCAAGCTGTCTGCAAGAATGTCGCTCATGCGGGCCTCATCAGTTCGTTGTCTGGCGCAGCAGCATGGTGCCGTCGCGCTGGGTAAATTCAAGTTTGTTCAGGGCGCTCATGCCCAGCAGCACTTGCGTGCCTTCCAGGCCTGGCGCCACCAGGGCACGGACATCGCGCAACACGATGTCACCCAATTGCAGCCGGTCGATACGGGTGCGGTAGCCTTCGCTCAAACCATTGGCGGTGCTCAACCTCACGCCAAGACCTTTTTCCAGCTTGAGGCGCTCGGCCAATTCCTGCGGGATCGCCACGTCGGTGGCCCCGGTATCGAGCATGAAATCCACCGGCTGGCCGTTGATCTGGCCGCTGGCGACAAAATGTCCCTGCCGGTTGCCGATCAGCTTTACCTCGATAAAACCTTCGCCCTTCTGCGAATGCACCTCGGCATTGGGGTTGAGCTCTCGCTGCTCCCACTGGGCAAAAAACCGCGTTGCCAGAAACAGTGCCGCGCACCAGGCCAGGATCATCAGTACCCGGCCGGCGCGCTTGCCCGGTGGTTGCTGGCTCATGGCGCGGCACCCCAACCACCCTCGGGCGCGGCGAAGCGCCAGATAACCGGCCGCTGCTCGCCGTCAGCCCGCGCACCGTCGTTGTTGTCCACGCCGATCCAGGCGCCGTCGGCGTCGACGACGAGCGCTTCGACCAGGCCGAAGGGCTGTGGATAACGGCGATTATCCTGCAATGCCTCGGCCGCAAACGACCAGCAGCGCTCGACCTTGGCGGTCTGCGGGTCACGCCGGCAGATCTGATAGGCGTTTCGCTCCAGGGTGAACAGCTTGCCGTTGAACAACGACAGATCGGCGAAATCCCGGGAAACCGCCTTGGCCTTGGGAAACTGCGCCGGCTGCATCTCCTGCCCCGCTTCGCTCAACAATACGCAATTGCCGTCGCAGTCCCACACCGTTTGCTGGCGCTTGAGCAACACCAGGCCACGACGCTCCCGTTCGGCGGCCAGCCATAGCTGATCGCCAGCCGGGTTGACCGCCACGCCTTCGAACAGGGCATTAAAATGCAGCAGCATGCCGCTGCCCCGGGCCTGGCGGAGCATGGTCGGGCTGATTTTCAGCCAGGACGCTTCGCCTGCCGGCGATATTCTCAGCACGGCGGCGTGGGACTCACTGACCACATAACGCTGACCGGCGCTGTCGCAACTGATGCCTTCGTAGTCCAGTTCGCCCCCGCGCACGAACGATGCCGCCCAGGTCCGCGACTGCAAGCCCCACGGCAGATCATTCTCCGGCACGGCCGGCACCTCGATACCGACAGCCTCGGCCTGCCAGGCCCGGGCATCGGAGGGTTGGAGCCGATAAATCCGGTCATCGTCGCGATCGGATACCGTCCACATCTCGTTGCCACACAGGGCCAGTCCGGACAGATTGCCGCCGCGCATGCCATCGACGACATGCTCGGACAGCAACTTCAGTTCCGGCACCGGCCCTGCGACTACCACCCCCGCCCACAGCAACAACGCCAGGGCGAAACCGTTGCGCATCAGGCCAGGACCTCGGCCAGATCACCCTTGGATTCAAGCCAGTTCTTGCGGTCGCCGGCGCGTTTTTTCGCCAGCAACATGTCCATCATTTCCGACGTCGCTTCGAAATCATCCAGGGTCAACTGCACCAGCCGACGGGTGTTCGGGTCCATGGTGGTTTCGCGCAACTGCGGCGGGTTCATCTCGCCCAGGCCTTTGAATCGGGTGACCTGCGGCTTGCCGCGTTTTTTCTCGGCCACCAGCCGATCAAGGATGCCGTCGCGCTCGGCTTCATCCAGGGCGTAGTAGATCTCCTTGCCCAGGTCGATACGGTACAACGGCGGCATCGCCACATAGACGTGACCGGCATCCACCAGCGGGCGGAAATGCTGGACGAACAAGGCGCAGAGCAAGGTAGCGATGTGCAAGCCGTCGGAGTCGGCGTCGGCGAGGATGCAGATCTTGCCGTAACGCAGCTGGCTCATGTCCTCGGCGCCCGGATCGACGCCGATGGCCACCGCGATGTTATGCACCTCCTGACTGGCCAGCACTTCGCTGCCGTCGACCTCCCAAGTGTTGAGGATCTTGCCCCGCAGCGGCAGGATCGCCTGGAACTCCTTGTCCCGCGCCTGCTTGGCCGAGCCGCCGGCGGAGTCACCTTCCACCAGGAACAGCTCGGAGCGCATCGGGTCCTGCCCGGCACAATCGGCGAGCTTGCCCGGCAGTGCCGGCCCCTGGGTGATGCGCTTGCGCTCGACCTTCTTGCTTGCCTTGAGGCGACGGCCGGCGTTGTTGATCGCCAGTTCGGCGAGGGCCAGGCCGGTTTCCGGATTGGCATTGAGCCACAGGCTGAACGCATCCTTGACCACCCCGGAGACAAACGCCGCCGCCTCGCGGGACGACAGGCGCTCCTTGGTCTGGCCGGAGAATTGCGGCTCTTGCATCTTCATCGACAATACGAAAGCGATGCGCTCCCAGACGTCTTCCGGCGCCAGCTTGACGCCACGAGGCAGCAGGTTACGGAATTCACAGAACTCGCGCATCGCATCGAGCAGGCCCTGGCGCAAGCCGTTGACGTGGGTGCCGCCCTGGGCGGTGGGGATCAGGTTGACGTAGCTTTCCTGGACGCTTTCGCCGCCCTCGGGCAGCCACAGCAGCGCCCAGTCCACGGCTTCCTTGTTACCGGCCAGGCTGCCGCAGAACGGCTCGTTGGGCAGGCGTTCGAAACCGTTGACCGCATCGACCAGGTACGAGCGCAGGCCGTCCTCGTAATGCCATTCGACTTTCTCGCCGGTGGCCTTGTCCTCGAAACTCACCAGCAGCCCCGGGCACAACACCGCCTTGGCCTTGAGGACGTGCTTGAGGCGAGTGACGGAAAACTTCGGTGAATCGAAGTACTTCGGGTCCGGCGCGAAATACACGCTGGTGCCGGTGTTGCGCTTGCCGACGGTGCCGACCACTTCCAGCTCGGTGGCTTTGTAGCCGTCAGCAAAGGTCATCTGGTATTCGTTGCCGTCACGCTTGACCCGCACCCGCACCTGGGTCGACAAGGCGTTGACCACGGAGATACCCACCCCGTGCAGGCCGCCGGAGAACTGGTAGTTCTTGTTGGAAAACTTGCCGCCGGCGTGGAGCTTGGTGAGGATCAGCTCGACACCCGACACACCCTCTTCAGGGTGAATGTCCACTGGCATGCCACGGCCGTCATCGCTGACTTCCAATGAATGATCGGCGTGCAGGATAACCTGCACCGATTTCGCGTGCCCGGCCAAGGCTTCGTCGACGCTGTTGTCGATGACTTCCTGGGCGAGGTGATTCGGCCGACTGGTGTCGGTGTACATGCCGGGGCGCTTGCGCACCGGGTCGAGGCCCGAGAGGACTTCGATGGCGTCTGCGTTATAGGAGCTAGCGCTGGGAGTGGCCATGGGGTCTCGTCGTCAGTGTTCAGTGAAATAGAGGCAATGGTTCACAGCGAGGTGAAGTCGATCGCCTGATACAAATCGGCGCCAATGCCGGCAAAACTCAACAGCGCCGGCAACTGCTGGGCAAACCCTTGGAAACTGTGGTCGCCGCCGGCCTGGATACGCAACGCGCAGGCACGGTAATACTGCTGGGCGTGGCGATAATCCAGCGTTTCGTCACCGGTTTGCAACCATACCTGAAACCGCTGCGGATCCCGGGGGGCCGGCACTTCCAGCTCGGCCAGGGCCGTCACGTGGTCGTGGGTCAATTCCCAGGTCTCGTCGGTGTACAAATTCTTCTGCGTGCCCAGATAACCGTCGAACATCCGATGCGGGCTGACCGCCGGATTGACCAACAAGGCCTTGAGGCCGTGGCGCTCGGCCAAGTGAGTCGCATAGTAGCCGCCGAGCGAGCTGCCGACCAGCAGCGGCCGCCCCAGTTCTGTGATCGCCTGCTCCAACTGAGCAATCGCCTCGCGCGGATGGTGATGCAAGGCCGGCACCCGCAACTGGTCGCCCAGCCCGAGGCGCGTCATCACTTCGGTCAGTTGACAGGCCTTGGTCGACGCCGGGGCGCTGTTGAAGCCATGGATATAAAGGATCGAACCCGACATGGGCAACTCCCTGGGTGCTGGGCAAAGGCCGGAGTTTACAGGGAGTTTGTGGAAGTTTGGGCGGTTTCGAATACCCCTCCGTCTTCGTGGCGAAGGAGCTTGCTCCCGCTGGGCTACGCCGTAGCCCCTGGAGCAGCAACGCCCGTGCCGACTGGTAGAACACGGTGCCTGGTCTTGGGCCTGCTTCGCAGGCCAGCGGGAGCAAGCTCCCTCGCCACGGGGGGCTTTGTCAGCCGTAAAACTTCATTGCCTCGGCTCAACGATTGTTTCTGGGGGGTTGGGGGTAATCTTGGGCATGAGGGTAACTCTCGTCTACAGGTGGAGCTGCCACGTTCGTTTCCAAGCGAGGGGGTGGCAGCCGTACGCAGGTTGGAAAACCGAGGTAAACGAGCCCGGCAGACCCGAAGGTCTCCCGCGCACAGCCGCCATAACACAAGAATGGTCAAAAAACGACCGAAGCATACGTTATGAAGAACGCTTTCGTGCAGTTTACTTATCGGGTTTCCAAGCCCGGTCGCTGAATTTGCAGCGACGGGAAAAAGACTAGCGACACCCCTTCCCCACCGGCAACCGCCAGCACTCGTCGGAAAAATCCGCTTGCGTCAGAAAGGTCTTCCGACCGCTCCCACAACCCTGGCAGGCTGCCGCCCGCCATCGCGAGCAAGCTCGCTGCCACACGAATCCGTGGCCATTATGATTTTTCCGACAAAGCAAAAATCCCTGTGGGAGCGAGCCTGCTCGCGAAAGCGGTGGGTCAGCTTGCATCAGCATTGAATGTGCCGCCGCCTTCGCGAGCAGGCTCGCTCCCACATTGAAACCGGCGTACCCCCGCGAGAATAAGGTCGGCTGTCAGACCGCCTCGCTTAGATCTTGATCTTGGTCTTGGGCGCCCCGTTAACCACGCTGGCCGAACGCAGGCATTGCGCAGTGGGCAACCCGGCATGGATGCCGGGTTAGCCGCGCTGGGCCATGGATGGCCCTTCGCGGCGGGCCCACGGAGCAATGCCGGAGTGAGGGCATGCCGAGCCTTGGCGAGGTGCCGAGTGGTGGGGCAAGCGTTTTGGGTTACTTTTTTGGCGTCTGAAAAAAGTGACCCGCCGTAAGGGCGGAACCCTAAGCCGCCGTTACCGCAGCAATGGATATGTACCCAGTCAACGAAACCCTGGCCGACTGTCAGGCCGCCATCGCGAGCAAGCTCGCTCCCACAATAGAATCGGAGTACGCCCGGTAAAGATAAGCCGGTTGAAAAGCCGCATTCGTGAGCAGGCTCGCTCCCACATTGAAACCGGCGTACCTCGTGAGAATAAGGCCGGCTGCCAGGCCGCCTCGCTTAGATCTTGATCTTGATCTTGGGCGCCCCGTTAACCACGCTGGCCGAACGCAGGCGTTGCGCAGTGGGCATCCCGGCATGGATGCCGGGATAGCCGCGCTGGGCCAGGGACGGCCCTTCGCGGCGGGCCCACGGAGCAATGCCGGAGTGAGGGCATGCCGAGCCTTGGCGAGGCACCGAGTGGTGGGGCAAAGCCTTTTTGGTTACTTTTTTGGCGTCTGAAAAAAGTGACCCGCCGTAAGGGCGGAACCCCAAGCAGCCGTTACCGCAGCAATGGATATATACCCGGTCAACAAACCCCTGGCCGGCTGCAAGGCCGCCATCGCGAGCAAGCTCGCTCCCACAGTTTGAGGTCAGTCCAGCTAGATCGAACTCAATAGCCGTTGGATCCGTAGTCAGGCGTAAACGCAAACCCAACCAACCGCTCAACCCCCGTCTCCAATCGCCCATCCGGCAACAACCGCAACCACCGATACCCTGGCGCCTGCGAGCCCACCGCAAAATCCTCACTCCCCGGCTCAAACTGGATACAGGTCGAAGGCGAAGCCAACAAACGAACCCCCTCGCGCACCCGGTCTGTTTCCTGATGCACATGCCCCCACAACACCGCCCGCACCTGCGGAAACCGATCCAACACCGCAAACAGCGCCTCCGGATTGCGCAACCCGATCGGCTCCATCCACGCACAACCAATCGACACCGGATGATGATGCAGACACACCAGATGATACCGCTCCGGCGCCTCGCTCAAGGCATTGGCCAACAGAATCAACTGCTCCTCGGCCAAAAAACCCGGCACAGAACCTGGCACGGCTGAATCCAACAGAGTGACTCGCCAATTGCCGATGTCCACCACCGGATCGAGCAACGTGCTCTGCACCGCCGCCTCAAGCATCACCTGCGGCTCATCATGATTGCCCGGAATCCACCGCGCCGGCGCATCGATACGCGCAGTCAGTTGCCGAAATGCCTCGTAGGATTGCAGCGTACCGTCCTGGGACAAATCGCCCGTGGCGAGCATCAGGTCGATATCCGGTTGCTGCCGGAGTACGAGGTCAACCACCGCCCGCAAGCTGTCACGGGTGTTCATACCCAGCAACGAAGCATCGGCCTCGGCGAACAAATGGCTGTCAGACAGTTGGACCAGCAGCGCCGCGTCGGCAGTGGTCAAGCTGGATACGCTCGGCAAATCGCTTTCTCCCAGGCGCAATCACGCCGTTGCATGAGCGGCAATTATGCTGGGGGACGATCGAAAGGGGAAACCCGCGAACCGGAACCGGTTCACAACTACCGTACGACTTCGAACTCGTGGCCCAGCGCTAGGCAATGACTCAGCCACTCGCCCAGGAACAGGTTCAACTGGGCCTTTTCGTCCGGCTGGTGCATTGACGCATTGGGGTAAGGATAGATGCCGCGAAAGCGTCGTGCATGTTCGGCACTGACCACTTCGGCCATGCGTGCATCGTGATAGACCTGCACTTCCAGCTGCGGCACCGGCAGCCAGGGCAGGCTGTGCTCCTGGCGCACCTGCAATGTGGTGGTGTATGGACAGGTCTGCAGTACTTCCAGGGCCAGTACGCCGAGCATCTGGTCGCCGTGGGTCACGGCGATGCGGCGCGGTGCCGGGTCGTTGCGCATGTCCGGTAACAAGCGCATCAGGCGGGCGTAGTTGGCCTCGCAGGCAGCCTGCAACCCCACCAGGTCGACGCGATAACGATCGCGCAGCTTGTTCAGGACCATAGCCCCCTCACTTCATCTCGATTCAAGGCCAGCCATTGCAAGGCAATGATGCTGGCCGCGTTGCAGATACGTCCGTCGCGCACCGCTTGCAGGGCGTCTTCGAAAGGCCAGACTTTTACCCGGATATCTTCGCCCTCCTCCTCCAGGCCATGCAGCCCACTTGCCCCCGCGCTGTCACAACGCCCCAGGTAAAGATGCACGAATTCATCGCTGCCGCCCGGCGACGGGAAATATTTGGTCATCGGCCAGAGCGCAGCGAAAACAAGCCCAGCTTCCTCCTGCGCCTCGCGATGAGCAACTTCTTCCGGTTGCTCGTCCTTGTCGATCAGGCCCGCCACCAGTTCCACCAGCCACGGGTTGCTCGTCTTGCCCATGGCGCCCACACGAAACTGTTCGATGAGTACCACTTCATCGCGCTGCGGGTCGTAGGGCAACACACACACCGCATCGTGGCGAACGAACAGCTCACGGCTGATTTCACGGCTCATGCCACCGGCGAACAACTCGTGACGCAGGTGTATGCGATCGAGTTTGTAGAAACCTTGAAAGCAGCTCTCGCGCTTGACGATGTCCACGGCGCTCGGTGTGGCATTGGTGAAATCAGTCATGACAGTCCTCGTTTACAGCGGATCGATGCGAGGTTCCAACCTCGGCTTCGCGCCATCCTAACGCGCCCGTACCGTTTGATGCAGCCCCTTTCCACTGATCGGGATGGACGGCAGAAGGTGAAAGAACTCTAATGAGCTTAGTGGCGAACTGATTGCCCTGCCGACAGTCGAAGCGGGTAACTTTTTGCCTTTCCCTGTTTCACGAAGGACGCCCATGTCGCTTTTCAAGATTGCTTCGCTGGCCGCCATTGCCCTGATCCTGGGTGCTTGCCAGAGCCTGTTCCAACCCAATTACCGCGCCCCGCTGGAGACCACTCGCGATGCGTCGGAGCAATTGCAGCCTGGCTGCGCCAGCGCCGATTGCCCGTTGGTCAACATCGACACCCTGCATTTCCCTACCGAGCCCGCGCTGGATGGCATCATCGAAAAACGTCTGCTGCAAATGACCCGCACCACCCCGGACGCCCCGTTGGCGCCGACGCTGGCCGCCTATCGCGAGCAGTTTCTGCGCAGCGCAGCGCCGCGCAACAGCAGCTATCTGCAGGCCAAGGTACGTGAGCAACATGACGGCCTGGTGATCATCGAACTGTCCAGCTATCTGGATACCGGCGGCGCTCACGGCACCCCTGGTCGCGGTTTCATCAATTATTCGCGCCAGCAGCAAAAAGTGCTGACGCTGTCGGACATGCTGCTGCCGGGCCAGGAAGAAGCCTTCTGGAAAGCCGCGCAAGTGGCCCACAACAGCTGGCTGATCAGCACCAAGCTGGATCAGGAGCCCGAATTCCTGAAGCAGTGGTCTTTCCAGAAAACCCCGCACATCGCGCTGACCTACGGTGGGGTGATCCTCAAATACGAAGTGAGCACCATCGCGCCGTACGCCTTGGGCCACATAGAACTGAAGATCGCCTACCCACGCCTCAACGGCATCCTCAAGCCCGAGCTGTTTCCCGGCCGTAGCTGAAAGCCCGGCCCAGCAACAATTGCAGCACCCCCGCCAGGATCAGCGACGGCAGGGTAGCGCCGATGTCCGGATAGAAGTTGGCCAGCAGGTGGTAGGTACTCACCCCGCCCAGCCAGGCCAACAACGCCGGCCAGCGCAACGCGACCGAGCGCACCTGGCTGCTGCGCTTGCGCAGGATGAAGTGATCCACCAGCACCACGCCGAACAGCGGCGCGAACACCGAGCCGATCAGCAACAGGAAGTTCTGGTACTGCGCCAGCGGCGCGAAGCAGGCGATCACGGTGCAGATGACACCAATCGCCAAGGCCAGGTGCTCGACCTTCAGCCCCGACAACATGCTCGTCGACACCGCCGCCGAGTGGATGTCGGCGAAAGCGTTTTCCGACTCGTCCAGAAGAATGAGCAACAGCGGAATACCCAACCCGGCACCGGCCAGGGCCAGCAGCAACGCGTTGACTTCACCGCTCGGCGCGAACGCCAGGGTGTAGGCCACGCCGAGGCTCATCAACCAGAAGTTACCGACGAAGAAGCCCACGGCCGTGCCGCCGAAGACGTTTCTGGCGCGTTTGCCGAAACGCGAGTAGTCGGCGATCAGCGGCAACCAGGACAGCGGCATGGCGATGGCGATGTCAAAACCCACCGCCAGCGACATCGAACCGTCGCCGGCCTGGGCCCACAGCGCCGGCAGATCGGCCTTGGCGAACAGGTTCCAGGTCAGCCAGATGCACGCCGCCAGCAGCAACCAGATGCCCCATTTGCGCAGGATTTTGCGTACGAAGGTCAGCGGCCCGCTCACCGCGAGCAGGGTCGCCAACGCGCCGAAGAACAGCGTCCACAACAATGGATTGGAGCCCAGGCTGCCTTCGCTGAAGGCCCGCGCGCCGAGCAGGCTGGCGGCATCGCGCATGACGATGATTTCGAACGAGCCCCAGCCGATCAATTGCAGCAGGTTCAACAGCGCTGGCACGCTCGCGCCCTTGCCACCAAGGCTGAGCTTGAGCGCGGCCATCGCCGACAGGCCGGTGTCGCTGCCAATCACCCCGACCGCCGCCAACAGCAGGACACCCACCAGCGTGCCGAGGAAAATCGCCAGCAACGAACCGCTCAAGCCCAGGCCCGGCGCGAGCAAGGCGCCGACCTGCAAGACCATCAGGCCGATGCCCAGGGAGAACCACAGGGAAAACAGATCGCGGGCGCCGAAGACGCGTTTGTCCAGGGGCACGGCGGTGTCTGGGGAATAGGTGCTGGGTTGGATGTTCAAGGGTTGTTTTCTCAGGAGGATATTTGTTGTTTTTTTGGCCGCTATCGCGAGCAAGCTCGCTCCCACAAGGGATCACAGGTGTACACAAATTTTGTGTTCACAGTAGATCCCCTGTGGGAGCGAGCTTGCTCGCGATGAGGGCAGTGAAAACACCACCGCCCTCAGCTCAGATCACACTTTCTTGTAAAGCTGACTACCTTCCTTCTTGAACCGCTCCGCCTGCTCCGCCAGGCCTTGGGCGACCTCGACATCCACCGCTTCAATGCGCTGGTTGGCCGCGTACTCACGCACTTCCTGGGTGATTTTCATCGAGCAGAATTTCGGCCCGCACATCGAACAGAAATGCGCGACCTTGGCCGAGTCCTTCGGCAGGGTTTCGTCGTGGTACGAGCGGGCGGTGTCCGGGTCGAGGCCGAGGTTGAACTGGTCTTCCCAGCGGAACTCGAACCGCGCCTTGCTCAAGGCGTTGTCACGGATCTGCGCGCCCGGGTGGCCCTTGGCAAGGTCGGCCGCATGGGCGGCGATCTTGTAGGTGATGATCCCGGTCTTGACGTCATCCTTGTTCGGCAAGCCGAGGTGTTCCTTCGGCGTGACGTAGCAGAGCATCGCGCACCCGAACCAGCCGATCATCGCCGCGCCGATGCCGGAGGTGATGTGATCGTAGCCCGGCGCAATGTCGGTGGTCAGCGGGCCGAGGGTGTAGAACGGCGCCTCGTCACAGCATTCCAGCTGCTTGTCCATGTTCTCCTTGATCAACTGCATCGGCACGTGGCCGGGGCCTTCGATCATGCACTGCACGTCATGCTTCCAGGCGATCTTGGTCAGCTCGCCGAGGGTTTCCAGCTCGCCGAACTGCGCTTCGTCGTTGGCGTCGGCAATCGAGCCCGGACGCAGGCCGTCGCCCAGCGAGAAGCTGACGTCGTAGGCCTTCATGATTTCGCAGATGTCTTCGAAGTGGGTGTAGAGGAAGTTCTCCTTGTGGTGCGCCAGGCACCACTTGGCCATGATCGAACCGCCACGGCTGACGATACCGGTGACGCGCTTGGCGGTCATCGGCACATAACGCAGCAACACGCCGGCATGGATGGTGAAGTAGTCGACGCCCTGCTCGGCCTGTTCGATCAGCGTGTCGCGAAACAGCTCCCAGGTCAGGTCTTCGGCCACGCCGCCGACTTTTTCCAGGGCCTGGTAGATCGGCACGGTACCGATCGGCACCGGCGAGTTGCGGATGATCCACTCGCGGGTTTCATGGATGTGCTTGCCGGTGGACAGGTCCATGACCGTGTCCGAACCCCAGCGGATGCCCCATGTCAGCTTCGCCACTTCTTCTTCGATGGACGAACCCAGCGCGCTGTTGCCGATGTTGCCGTTGATCTTCACCAGGAAGTTACGGCCGATGATCATCGGTTCCAGTTCGGTGTGGTTGATGTTGGCCGGGATGATCGCGCGGCCACGGGCGATTTCGTCACGGACGAATTCCGGGGTGATGACTTTCGGCACGCTGGCGCCGAAGCTGTGACCAGCATGTTGCTGGTCCAGCAGGCCGGCGGCGCGGGCCACTTCCAGCTTCATGTTTTCGCGGATGGCGACGTATTCCATCTCAGCGGTGATGATGCCTTGGCGCGCGTAGTGCATCTGGCTGACGTTGGCGCCCGGCTTGGCGCGACGCGGGTTGTTTACATGGGCGAAGCGCAGCTTGGTCAGCTCGGGATCGGCCAGGCGTTCCTGGCCGAAATTGGAACTCAGGCCGGCGAGACGCTCGGTGTCGCCACGGGCTTCGATCCACGGCGAGCGCACATCGGCCAGGCCCTTGCGCACATCAATGGCCACGTTCGGGTCGGTGTAGGGCCCCGAGGTGTCATACACCACCACTGGCGCGTTGATTTCGCCGCCGAAGTCGGTGGGTGTCACGTCGAGGCTGATTTCGCGCATCGGCACGCGGATATCCGGGCGACTGCCCTGGACGTAGATTTTTTGCGAGCGGGTAAACGGTTGGACCGATTGCTGATCGACCTGGGCCGATTCACTGAGGTTGGTCGCGTTTTTTGATTTTGTCGTCATCACGGGCTCTCCAGACACACATCCAGGCAGTGGATTTTTGTCGGAGCGAACCTGTGGCGAATGGACGCGTCCCTGCACGAAAGTGCGAACGCTGTGCTTGCTGCTCGAGCCTGTTCGAAGATCGAAAGTCGATTGTCGAACAACATCCCGGACGAAGCACAAGAGGACTCGCCGGGTGACGAGAAATCTTGTTCCCTACGCAGGCGCTAACCTGATCAGGTTCAACGGGATCCGAAATTATTCGATCTCAGCCTCATAGCAAGGCACCCCGACAAGAACCCGGCCAGTCTAGACACAACCGGCGCAGAACGCCATCGCCAGGGCAAAAGCCGTGATGAATGGCGCATATACAGGATTGTTGCCGTGCGTAGGCGCAACTACACTCGCTACGCCGCGCGCCTGTTATGCGCATTCAATCTTGAACGTAGGGATCGCCTCATGCTGCGCAAACTCTCACTGGCCCTTGCCGTGTCTTGTGCGACCAATGGAATGGCCTGGGCCGCCGAAGCCCCGTTATCCACCCGAACCGACCTGGTCAGCGTGTACCAGGAAGCGGTGGACAACAACGCCGACCTGGCCGCCGCCCGCGCCCAATACGGCGCGCAGAAAGAAGTGGTGCCCCAGGCCCGCGCCGGGCTGTTGCCCAATCTTTCGGCCGGAGCCGACCTGAACAACACCCGCACCGAGCTCGACCAGCCGGCGATGACCGCCACCCGCAGCTCGACGGTGTACCAGGCCACCTTGTCCCAGCCGATTTTCCGCGCCGACCGCTGGTTCCAGTTGCAGGCCGCCAAATCGGTCAATGAACAAGCGTCGCTGCAGTTGTCGGCCACCGAGCAGAACCTGATCCTGCAAAGCGCCGAAGCTTATTTCAATGTGCTGCGCAGCCAGGACAACCTGGCCTCGACCAAGGCCGAGGAAGCCGCGTTCAAGCGCCAGCTCGACCAGTCCAACGAACGCTTCGACGTCGGCCTGTCGGACAAGACCGACGTGCTGCAATCCCAGGCCAGCTACGATACCGCCCGGGCCAACCGGATCATCGCGCAGCGCCAGGTCGAAGATGCCTTCGAAGCGCTGATCACCCTGACCAATCGCCAATACAATGCGATCCAGGGCGTCGTCCACACCCTGCCGATCCTGCCGCCGGCGCCCAACGACGCCAAGGCCTGGGTAGACACTGCCGCCAAGCAGAACCTCAACCTGCTGGCCAGCAACTACGCCGTCGACGCCGCCGAAGACACCTTGCGCCAGCGCAAGGCCGGCCACGCGCCAACCCTCGATGCAATCGCCCAGTACCGCAAAGGTGACAACGACGGCCTCGGCTTTACCAACCCGAGCCCCACCGGCCAGCGCTACGGTGGCGACGCGGAGCAACGCACCATCGGCCTGCAATTGAGTATTCCGATCTACAGCGGCGGGCTGACCAGCTCCCAGGTGCGCGAGTCCTACTCGCAACTCACCCAGACCGAGCAGCAGCGCGAAGGCCTGCGTCGGCAGGTGGTGGAGAACACCCGCAACCTGCACCGCGCGGTGAACACCGATGTGGAACAGGTCCAGGCCCGGCGCCAGTCGATCATTTCCAACCAGAGCGCGGTGGACGCCACGGAAATCGGCTATCAGGTGGGCACCCGCAACATCGTCGATGTGCTCGACGCCCAGCGCCAGCTGTACACTTCGGTGCGCGATTACAACAATGCCCGGTACGACTACATCCTCGACAACCTGCGCCTCAAGCAGGCCGCCGGGACGTTGAGCCCGGAAGACCTGCAGGCCCTGTCCCGCTACCTCAAGCCCGACTACAACCCGGACAAGGACTTCCTGCCGCCGGACCTGGCACAGGCGGCAGCAGAGCAGTTGCGCTCGCGGCCGGCGCAGTAGCACACCTGCAAGCAATCCCCCTGTGGCGAGGGAGCTTGCTCCCGCTGGCCTGCCAAGCAGGCCCAAGGCCAGTCACCGCGTTCCGCCAGCCAGAACGGTAGTGCCGATTTTACGACTGCTTCGCAGCCGAGCGGGAGCAAGCTCCCTCGCCACAAAGGCTCAATCGAGCAACCGCCCCAACCCGTCCAGCAATCGCTGCAACGCGCCCTGGTTGCTGCGCATCACCTTCAACCCCGCCTCGGCCATGCGCTGGGCATCGCGGGGCAGTTCGAACAGGCGCTGTACAGCCAGGGCCAGGCTTTCGGCATCTTCGACTTCCTGCAACGCCCCGGCCGCCCGTAATTGCGCGGCGATTTCGAGGAAGTTGAACAGGTGTGGGCCACTGAGGACCGGTTTTGCCAGCGCCGCCGGTTCGAGCAGGTTGTGCCCGCCGTTTGGCACCAGGCTGCCGCCGACAAAAGCGCTATCGGCCAGCGCGTAGAGAAACAGCAGCTCGCCCATGGTGTCGCCCAGCAGCACCGATGCCTGTGCGGTGGCCGGTTGCGCACTGGAACGCCGAACCGTGGCGAAACCTTCACGCTCACACAACTGCGCCACCGAATCGAAGCGTTCCGGATGCCGCGGCACCAGGATCAACAACGCATCGGGATAACTGGCGAGCAGCCGTTGGTGGGCTGCCAGCACCACTTCATCCTCACCCTCATGGGTGCTGGCGGCGATCCACACCGGGCGTTCCACTGCTTGCCATTGGCGGCGCAAGGCGCTGGCGGTTTCGAGCAGTTGCGGGTCGATGGTCAGGTCGAACTTGATCGAGCCCGTAACCTCGACGGTTTCGGCTCGGGCACCGAGTTGGCGAAACCGCTCGGCCTCGGCTTCGGTCTGCACGGCAAACAGGCTCATTTCGCCGAGCATTGGCCGGGTGAGACTGGGGAAGCGCGCATAACCGCGCGCCGAACGCTCCGACAGCCGGGCATTGGCCAACGCCACCGGGATACCGCGCCTGGCGCACTGATGGATGTGATTGGGCCATAGCTCGGTTTCCATGATCACCGCCAGTTTCGGCCGGACCTGGTCGAGAAAACGCCTGGCCGCGCAAGGCAGGTCATAAGGCAGATAGCAGTGCTGGACGCGCGGCTCCTCGGCGAACAACGCCTTGATCCGCTCCGAACCGGTGGGCGTCATGCACGTCACCGTGATCGGCAGCTGTGGATAACGTTGCAGCAAGGCGCGGATCATCGGCGCGGCGGCAATGCTCTCGCCCACCGACACCGCGTGGACCCAGATGCCGCCCGGAACCAGTGCCGGCAAGCCCCACGCAAACCGCTCGCCGATGCGGCGGGCATACGCCGGGGCCTTGCGCGCCCGCAACCACAGCCGAATCGCCACCAGCGGCAGCCCCAGATAAAACAATGCGCTATAGAGAGTTCTGTTCATGGCGGCGGAGTTTATCGGTTTTTCAGCCGATCGCCTGCAACTGCACGGCAAAACGTTCCGCCAGCCAGCGCGCGGCCGGGCCCAGCGGTTCATCGCGACGCCAGACCAGCTCCACCACCAGAGCCGGCGGGGTCCATTCGCTGCTCAGCTCGACCATCTCTCCCAGATAGGCCGGGTATTGCACAACGTGGCGAGGGAGCCAGGCCCAGCCCAGGCCACTTCTGAGCCATTCGGCGAGCACATAGAAGCTGTCGGCGCGCCAGACCTGCGGGCTGGCCTGCTCGCTGCCGGGGTAGACGCTGGTCTGGGTCGCCATCAGCAACTGCCGGTGCCGGGCCATTTCCCGGCACGACACATAACCATGGTGCGCCAGTGGATGGCCCCGGCCACACACCGTGACCATCTCGACGCTGCCCAGCACGCGCCGCTCCAGCGCCTCCGGGATCTGGTCGTGATAGAACAGCAAGCCAAGATCGGCGCGACGTTCCACCAGTTTGCGCGCCACGTCGCCCTGGGCGGCGCTGGCAAGCTGCACTTCGAGCGTTGGAAACTGCTCGGCCAGCGCCACCAGGCTGTCGATTACCGGTTGATAGGGCATGGCTTCATCCTGGGCCAGGCGCAGCGAAGCCTCCTGCCCTCGCATCAAGGCCAGGGCTCGACCGTTGAGCCGCTCGCATTGGCGCAACACTTCCCGCGCCTCTTCCAGCAGCGTCTCGCCCGCATCGGTGAGCCGGGGCTGGCGACCGCTGCTGCGCTCGAACAGGTTCACGCCAAGGTCGGCTTCGAGCAGGGCAATCGCGCTGCTAATGGCCGATTGCGCCTTGCGCTGGTCCCGAGCCACGGCGGAAAACGAGCGTTTCTCGGCCACACCGACAAACAGCCGCAACTGCTCCAGATTCCATTGAACATTCATGGCACGACCTATCTCCATTACAGATAGGTAATGACTTTACCGCATCTGTTCGTTCCCTAGAATGGCCCCATCGAAACACGCAACCGCCAATGAGGATCTGCCCATGAACGCCTATTACTACCTGGCCATCGCCATCTGCGCCGAAGTGATCGCCACCGTTTCGATGAAAGCGGTCAAAGGCTTGAGCACACCGCTGCCCCTGCTGCTGGTCGTCGCCGGTTACGGCATTGCGTTCTGGATGCTGACGCTGGTGGTGCGCACCGTACCGGTAGGCGTGGCCTACGCGGTCTGGGCCGGGATGGGCATCGTCATGGTCAGCGTGGCGGCGCTGTTCATCTACGGCCAGAAACTCGACGTACCGGCGATGCTGGGGATGGCGTTGATCGTGCTGGGGGTGGTGGTGATTCAGTTGTTTTCCAAAACCGCCGGGCACTGAAACACATTGTTTATGGACTGGAATGCATCGTGGCGAGGGAGCTTGCTCCCGCTGGATCGCGCAGCGGTCCCAAGCCTTTAGGGCCGCTACGCAGCCCAGCGGGAGCAAGCTCCCTCGCCACAAACGCCTTTCGCAACTTGTCACGTTGACCATCAGCAAATTCCACCCGCACCGAGTCTGTATACTGCGCCCTCGTCTTGAACACTGAGGTCGCTGCATGCCATCCGTTATTTCCACCGACATCCTGATTGTCGGCGCCGGAGTCGCCGGCCTCTGGCTGAACGCGCGCTTGCGCCGCCAGGGGTTTTCAACCGTGCTGGTGGAAAGCGCCAGCCTCGGTGGCGGGCAGAGTGTCAAATCCCAGGGCATTATCCATGGGGGCGCCAAATACGCGCTGCACGGAGCTCTGACCGGCGCCTCGGAAGCCATCGCCGACATGCCGCGCCGCTGGCGCGAAGCCCTGAAGGGCGACGGTGAGCTGGACCTGTCCGGCGTACGCATGTTGTCTGACGCTCATTACCTCTGGTCTCCCGGCACCCTGGCCGGCAACCTGACCAGTTTCTTCGCCAGCAAGGCCGTGCGCGGTCGCGTCGACCAGGTCAAAGGCGAGCAACTGCCGCCGGCCCTGCAGGACAAGCGCTTCAAGGGCAAGGTTTACCGCCTGGCCGAGCTGGTGGTGGACGTTCCCAGCCTGATTGCCCGCCTGGCGGACCTGGCCGGCGACAGCCTGCTGGCCGGGCAGCGCATCGAACCCTTGCACGAACAGGGCGAGCTGGTCGGGCTGAAGGTCGACGACCGCGAGATCCGCGCCCAACGCATTGTCCTCAGTGCTGGCGGAGGCACTGCCGACTTGCTCAAGGCCCTTGGCCTGGATCAGCCGGCCATGCAGACCCGGCCGCTGCACATGGTGCTGGTCAAGGGGCCGAGCCTCAAGCCGTTGTATGCGCACTGCCTGGGCGGCGGACCAAAGCCGCGCGTCACCGTGACCACCCACCCGGCAGCCGACGGCCAGTGGGTCTGGTACCTGGGTGGCGACCTCGCCGAGGGCGATGCCGTCGCCCGCGAACCCGCCGCGCAGATTGCCGTCGCCCAGAAAGAAATCAGCCAGTTGCTGCCGTGGATCGACCTCAGTACGGCGCAATGGGCCACGCTGCGGGTCGCGCGCGCCGAACCGCTGCAATCGGGCCTGACCCGTCCGGACAATGCCTTTGTCGCCGAGCAGGGACGCCTGCTGGTGGGTTGGCCGACCAAGCTGGCACTGGCCCCGGATTTTTCCGACCGGGTCATCACCGCGCTGCAACGCGACGGCATCCAGCCCAGCCACCCCGCCCCGCTGCCGGCCCTGCCGAAACCGCCCATGGGCGTCCCCGCCTGGGAGCAATTGCTGCCATGAGCCTACCGACCCTGCACGACCTGCATCGCCCGCTGGGCCATAACGGCCCGCTGGTTTCTCCCCTGGGCCTGGGCACGGTCAAGCTTGGCCGCGACCAGGGCGTCAAGTACCCCAACGGTTTTCGCATCCCGGATGACAGCGAAGCGCGCATGCTGCTCAAGCTGGCCCGCGAGCTGGGCATCAACCTGATCGACACCGCGCCGGCTTATGGGCACAGCGAAGAACGCCTCGGCCCACTGCTGCGCGGCCAGCGTCACGACTGGGTGATCGTCAGCAAGGTCGGTGAAGAATTCAGTGATGGCCAGTCGCGCCACGACTTCAGCGCCGCCCATACGCGGTTTTCGGTGGAGCGCAGTCTCAAACGCCTGGAAACCGAGTATATCGACCTGATACTGGTGCACTCGGACGGCAACGACCTGGCGATCCTCAACGACAACGAGGTCTACCCGACGCTGGCGGCCCTCAAGCGCGAGGGCAAGATCGGTGGCTTCGGTTTCTCCGGCAAGACCGTCGACGGTGGCTTGAAAGCCCTGGAGCAAGGTGATTGTGCGATGGTCACCTACAATCTGAACGAACGAAGCGAAAAGGCGGTCATTGACTACGCAAGCGAGCACGGCAAGGCGATCCTGGTAAAAAAAGCCCTGGCCAGCGGTCACGTCTGCCTGAACCCCGGCGAAGACCCGGTTCGCACCAGCTTCGAACTGTTGTTTGAGCATCCCGGGGTTGCCAGTGCTATTGTCGGCACCATCAATCCGCTGCACCTCGCCCATAACGTCTCGACCGTAGCCAAGGTCCTGCGTAAAAACTGACGCCGCCTACGCGGTCTTAAGCAAGGAGCCGATATGCCGCGTACGCTCATCAGAAAAAACCCGAGCAACTTCAAGACCCTGCCCCTCGCTGTCGAAGCAACGCCCGAAGGCCTGACATACCAGAGCGTGGGCATGCCGCTGAATTTCGCCCAGACCTTGCAGCGGCGCCGCCCCGTGACAGTCGACGATGCCGAGCGTTTTTCCGTGGAACTGGCGAACCTGGGCGTCTCGGTGCGCCTGACGCTGCATTGGCAGAACCGCGATTATTGGGTGCTCGTGCGTCAACGCCGACAGGATCGCGGCGATGTAGTGCTCAAGCTGATTTCCGGCTACGTCCCGGCCCATGAACTGAATCTGCCGCTGCTCACCGCGATCAACGAAATTGCCGAAGAATGCCTGCTGGAAACCCCTGAAGGCTGGCTCGGCGGACGTTTCAACGACACGTGGTTGCCGGCGCCCTATTCAAGCGCCCTGCATTACCGTGAGGCCTTGCCGTTTCGGCTGGCCCCGCTATCGGGCTCGGCTCGCCCGGTGCGCTGCGCCAACCTGCAACTGATCGAACGCCCAAGGGCCTACGTCCATTTGCCCACGGCATCGCTGCAGTTGATCTACGACTTGCGCCTGGATGTGCCCAAGGAAGCCAAGTCCCTGAGCCTGTTCCATGTCGATGAACGCCTGGAGGGCGACCAACTGGTCGCGCGCCTGGACCGCAAGCGGCCCGATCTCTACCTGATGCCGCTGCAGGACGGGCAACCCTTGCCCGAGCTGTATACGTTGAAGAAGGACCAGTTATACCCGGCCAGCACCCGAGGCTTGTATCTGGCGGAGAGCTTCGCCCGGCAGGACGGCTGGCTGGTGCGCGAGGAGCGGATTCGCTGGAAGGACTGGCTGCGCCAGCAAGGGCTGACGCCACCAGGAAAAGAATCCGGGCTGACCCGATTGAAGGGCAAGGCCCGGCAGTTGCTCAAGAAGATCGTGCCACGCAAGGTGGTGCGTTAGTCAAAGTGATCTGAAAATGCTCTTGTGGCGAGGGAGCTTGCTCCCGCTGGGTTGCACAGCGCCCCCCATTTTTCATGGGCGCTGCGCACCCAAGCGGGAGCAAGCTCCCTCGCCACAAAAGCTCCCCAGCCACGGGGCTAGCTCGACGGCAAAGGCTCAGTTATTGCGGATCTTCTCCACAATCGCCGTCGTCGAGCTGTTCTCCACCAGCCCCAGCACCTTCACGGTGCCGCCATAAGCCGCGACGATATCGGCGCCGACGACCTGGTCGATGCCATAGTCACCGCCCTTGACCAGCACGTCCGGCTTGACCTGACGCAGCAGGTTTTCCGGCGTGCCTTCGCTGAAGCTGATCACCCAGTCCACCGCGCCAAGGCCGGCCAGCACCGCCATGCGGCGGTCAACGCTGTTGATCGGCCGGCCCGGCCCTTTGAGACGGCTCACGGAGGCATCGTCGTTGACCGCGACGATCAGGCGATCGCCTTGGGCTCTGGCCTGTTCGAGGTACGTCACATGGCCGGCATGGAGGATGTCAAAGCAACCGTTGGTGAACACGATTGTTTCGTTGTGCGCGCGGGCGTCGTCGACGGCCAGCAGCAACTGCTCCAGCCCGAGCACGCCACGCTCGGAACCCTCTTCACGCTGGATGGCGCGACGCAGCTCCGGAGCGCTGATAGCCGCCGTACCCAGTTTGCCAACCACGATACCGGCCGCCAGGTTCGCCAGGGCCACCGCGTGGGGCAGTTCCTCGCCAGCGGCGATGGCTGCCGCCAGTGTGGAAATCACCGTATCGCCGGCACCCGTCACGTCGAATACCTCACGGGCACGGGCCGGCAGGTGCAGCGCCGGATGATCGGGACGCAACAAGGTCATGCCATGTTCGCCCCGGGTGACCAGCAGCGCACCGAGCTCCAGGTCGTGCATCAGCTGTGCGCCTTTGCTCACCAGCTCGTGCTCGTCGGCGCAGCCACCGACGATGGTCTCGAATTCGCTGAGGTTCGGGGTGATCAGGCTCGCGCCACGGTAGATGGAAAAATCCTTGCCCTTGGGGTCGGCCAACACCGGAATACCCCGGGCACGAGCCGCCTGGATCAGCGTCTGGTGATTTTTCAAGGCGCCCTTGCCGTAGTCCGACAACACCAGCACCTTGATACCTTCGAGCAGTTGATCGACCTCGGCGCCAAGGGCCAGGGGATCGGTGGCAAACGGTTCTTCGAAGTCGATCCGCAACAGTTGTTGATGGCGGCTGATGACCCGCAACTTGACGATCGTCGGCTGGTGCGCAATGCGCTGGAATATCGCCCGCACGCCCGCGCCCTTGAGGCTGTTGGCCAGGCTGTCGGCGGCTTCGTCGTCGCCGGTCACGCCGACCAGGGACGCCGGTGCGCCGAGCGCGGCAATGTTCAGGGCGACGTTGGCGGCGCCACCTGGCCGATCCTCGATATGCTCGACCCTGACCACCGGCACCGGTGCCTCGGGGGAAATCCGTGATGTACCGCCATGCCAATAGCGGTCGAGCATGACATCGCCGACCACCAATACAGGGGCTTGATCGAATCGCGGCATGGACAACTTCATGGAGCATCCCACATACAAAATGAACAGGGGCGCGATATTAGCACAGGGTTGGGGAAGGCTCGTCCATGGCGGTTATCGGATGAGATGCACGGGCTGGCCGAGGCACCCCGACGGTTCAAGGTCGACGGGCCTGGTCGTCCTCCGGCGGCGTCCCATTCAGCCGCCGGACCCAGAAAAGCTCGTGGCGCCGAACCGCCTTGCGGAAAAATTCGTCTTCTCCGGTGCTGGGCCAGCGGCGCCCGGCCAGCAGTCGTTGGATGATACGGCGCAGCCGTCGCTTGAATGGAGGTCGGCCCTGCAAGTCATGCTGCATGCCCAGCGCCATGGCCTTGTCCATGCGGGTGGAAGCGTCCAGCGACGGGCTCCACAACCCATCGGCCGGCAACGGTTCGATGGCCGGAGGCAGCGCAATGCCATGGCCCGCCGGGCCCATCGGCCAGCGGTCGTTGTCGTGCAGGTGATTGGCATAGAGCAGCAATGTCTGTGGCCGCCAGGTGCTGAGTTCGATCGCCTCCATCAGCGCCCGGCTACTGGCGACATGATCGCTGTGGGGGTCCAGCTCGGGGTGCGGCGTCAGCACCACCTCGGGCCGGTGATGTTCGAGCAGCCGCGCAAGGTCGGCCACCAGGTTGCGCCACGTCGGCAGGCCATCCGCGTCACCCGGCAGGTTCAAGGCATTGAACCGACGAACCTGGCGGATATCGCTCTCGCCCGACTCCCGCGAGCCAAAGGCCTGGTCCGGCGTCTTGGCCATGGCCTCCAATTGCAGGCAGTAGTAACCCAGCTGCACGCACTGCTGTTGCGCCACGCCCCCCCACAATGGCACGGCCAGGCTGTCCCAACTGCGCAGGCGACCCTTGAGACGAGCGGCCTCGGCGGGATCCAGGCCCATGTCGCGATAACGCTCGGCCTCGATTTCACCCTGGGTCAGCGTAACGATCGCAACCTCGCTGGCACGGCTGTACAGCCCGAACGCCGCGAGTTCGGCGTCATCGGCATGGGGCGCGACGATCAGCAGGCGCTGCCGGGCGAAATCCGGGTTGCTCAGTACATGCAACATAGCCTGGGGAGCCAGGCTGCAAAAACGTCCGCGCAAGGCCAGGGTTCCGGCCGACAGCGCCGCCTCTTGCCCGGACAAATTGAGGAAGCGCTCGCCACAGACGCCCCGTTCAAGATCCTGGCGATCCTCACCGATCCACACCCGCGGGTCGAGGAAGCGCCCCAGCCCATGACTTTTTACCCGCACCTGGAGGATCAGCGTCTGCCGGGCATCGAACTCACCCGCGACCTGCAGGCGTCCGCCGCTCAGCGTGACGGGAAATTGCGGGGTGCCTGGCGGAAAGTCATAGCGATAATCATCGCTCGGAGCATAGAACAGATGGTCGGAGAACCACGCTTCATGAGCCACCCAGCCCAACAGGAGAAACACCGGCAACGACCACCACGAGACCGTGAAGCCGAGCACCAGCGCCGCCAGCAGCGCGCCGGCCAGAACCAGGCGCTTGCGTTGACGATGGCGTTTGAGCAGTTGCTGCTTGCGTGCGCTCACGGTGCTGTTCCCTCGTTCATCAGCTGCGTGTCCTCGCTCAAACCTGGTAGACCGGAACCCGGTTGCACCAGCGATCCTTGTATTCGCGATCGGCGCGGCCGAACGAGTAGCGCAACGGTTTGCCCGCCGCCCGGGCGTGCTCCCATTGTGCCTGGGTGTTGACGAAGCTGAGTACGCTGCCCGGGCTGAAATCGCGGCTCTGCGGGTCGACCCCGCCATTGATATATTCCAGGCTGAACCAGCCGGGCGCCTCGACCCGATACAGAATCTGGATCGCCACCGGTTCGTCATTCAAATAGATCAGCGAGCCGGTCATGAATTCGCGCATCAGGCTGAACACCTCGGCCAGATGGGTCTTGCCGGGGGCTTCGAAGTTCCAGCGACGCTGGAACAGGTCCGCATACACCGCAGCCTGCTCGCCGGGGCTCAGGTCGAGCATTGGCCGGATACTGCCACCGGCGTCTTCCAGCAGACGCTGCTCGCGGCGCTGGTTGTAGCGAAACTTCTTGCTGTAGTCCTCGGGCTCACGCGCCAGCGCCAGGCCTTCGGGTTGTTCGGCGAGACCGATGATGTGCGGTGCATTCAGTTCGGACACATACCGCATGCGGTGCCGCAGGCGAACCTGGGCGCCTTGGCTGACGGGCAGGATGACCTCGGCATTGCCGAGGTCGAGCATGCCACGCTTGCCTTCACGCTTGAGCACATCCTTGGACAGCGCCACATGCCGGCCCCAGGTAGGCACGGCGGCACACAGCTGGCCGTCAACGAGCCAGCCCAGGTAGCGCACCGGAATGCCCACCAGCCCGGCCAGGCGCTCGACCACATCAGGGTGTGTCGCCACGCTGCCACCGAATTGATGCCAGGCCTGGGCATAAGCCACGGCGTCTATGGGGGTCCAACCGTTTTCGCGCCAGGCCCGCCAGTAACTCAGGATCAAACGAAGGTCTCCTTCGCCACCTCATCGGCAGCCTCGACGAAGTCCTTCTCGTGCAAGCGTGCGTAGAAGCCATTCAGCGCCAGCAACTCGGCGTGGGTACCGCGCTCGACAATACGACCTTTGTCCATCAGCAGGATGAGATCGGCTTTCTCGATCGTCGACAACCGGTGGGCGATGACCAACGTGGTGCGCCCTTTCATTACCTGGTCGAGGGCTGCCTGGATGTGCCGCTCGGACTCGGTGTCCAGCGCCGAGGTAGCTTCATCGAGGATCAGCAGCGGAGCGTTCTTGAGCAACGCCCGGGCAATCGCCAGGCGCTGGCGCTGGCCGCCGGACAGCAGCACGCCATTCTCGCCCACCAGGGTGTCGTAACCCTGGGGCATCTGCTCGATGAACTCAGCCGCGTAGGCATCTTCGGCAGCCCTGCGGACGTCTTCAAACGGTGCGCCGGCAAGATCGCCATAGGCGATGTTGTTGGTGACACTGTCGTTGAACAGCGTGACCTGCTGGTTCACCAGGGCGATGTGCCGACGCAGGTTGGTCAACCGGTACTGCTCGACATCCACGCCGTCGAGCAATATCTGGCCCTTGTCGTGGTGATAGAACCGTGGGATGAGGTTGGCAAGGGTCGACTTGCCGCTGCCCGAGCGCCCTACCAGGGCGATCATCTGGCCCTCTTCGGCGGTGAAGGAGATATCGTCGAGCACCAGCTTTTCCGTACCCGGGTATTGGAAGCTCAGGTTGCGCACTTCCAGGCGACCGTTGACCCGGACCATTTCCTGGGTGCCGGTATCGATTTCGGGCTCTTCGTCGAGCTGCTCGAAAATGCTTTCCGCCGCGGCCAGTCCTTTCTGGATCGTGGCGCTGACTTCCGACAACTGGCGGATAGGCTTGGGTAGCAGACCGGCGGCGGTGATGTAGGCGACCAGTTCCCCTGCCGAGGCGTCGCCACGCAGGTAAAGCACCAGGTACATCAACACGGCCATGCCGATATAGATCACCAGTTGCAGCATCGGCGTGTAGATCGACTGGGTCCGCGTCATGCCCAGGCTGCGGTTCATGTTGTCGGCGCTGGCCTTGTGAAACCGCTCGATTTCGTAGTGTTCGCCGCCGAAGCTGCGTACCACGCGGTAGCCCTGGATGGTTTCCGACGCCACGTGGGTCACATCGCCCATCGCCACCTGGATCTTCTTGCTCTGCTTACGGAATTTCTTGCTGGCGCTACTCACCAGCACGGCAATGACCGGCAGGATCGCCAGCAATACCAGGGTCATTTTCCAGTTGCTGTAAAGCAGGTAGCCGAACAGGAACACCACGGTCAGGCCTTCCCGGATGACAACCTTGATGGCATCGGTGGCGGCGCCGGTGACCATGGTCACGTTGTAGGTGATACGGGAAATCAGGTGGCCGGAGTTATGGTTGTCGAAATAACGGTTGGGCAAGGTCAACAGGTTGTCGAACAGCGCGCAACGCAAGTCATGGACGACGCCCCGGGCGACCTTGGCCAGGTAGTAGTTGCCCAGGAACGAACCGATCCCCTGGTAAACCGCGATCAGCACGATCAGCAGCGGCACCCCGAGCACCAGCGAGACCCCCATGAAGCGGGTGTCATTGGGCTTTTGCAGCGCGTCGAGAAAATGCTTGAGCATGTCCGCCAGCATCGGCTGGCTGGATGCAAACAACACGAAGCCAACGATACTGACGGCGAAAGCGCCCCAATACGGGAGAACGTATTTCAGCAATCGCAAGTAAATCTTCATGCTCGATTGCTGGTCGGAATTGGCCATTCGGTGCGCCTCGCACGTTTGAAAAGACAGACAAGCTGCGGATTGTAACAGCGAACCAATTACATCGGTTCAGTCAGGAGGAAGTCCCTGCAGCGCGACCTCGGGCAGCCAGCACGATGCTCAACGCAATGGGCAGCCAGGTGACCAACCAGTCCGCATTGGGTTTGAGCCACAAGCCAATGCCGTCGGTCATCAAGGAAACCGATGCGAAGACCCAGAGCGCCAACAACACCTGGCCCAGCGGTTGCGCGCGGCACATCCAGCCTCTCCAGCCTGCGACCAGCCACAGCCCGCCAAACAGCAGCAGGCCTGGCACGCCAAGGCGCACACCGGTATCCAGGAACAGATTGTGCGGATGCTTGAAAGCCTGGCCAATTTCAGGGATGGGAATTAGGTAGGAATGGAACCCCACGCCCATCGTCCAGTGATCGAGCATCAATTGAACACCGCCCTGCCACAGTTGGGGACGATAAGACAGGCCCCGCTGCAGCAGGATTTCCGGCTCGAATGCGGCAACCAGGGCCACCCCCGCCACGACCAGGGCAACCAGCGCGCCGCCCAGGCGTGAAGGTCGCGCCATGGCCATCACCAGCAGACAGGCGCCCAGCCCGATCCACACCCCACGGGTCTGGTTGGAACCCAGAAATAACAGGTAGCCCAGCGCCGCGACCATCAGCAGCGCCATCGAAGCCGGTTTCAGATGCCTGGATCGCCAGGTGAAAACGCCCATGATCGCCAGGCTCCCCACCGCATGGGCAGCCATGATCGGCGTATCCCACAGGCCGATGGCAATCAACCGGTCGCTCAAAGGCCGGGCACTGAGCCCGTAGAAATACACCCAGGACGCGGCTGCGAATAACCCGCCGAGAATCGACGCCCCCAGCACCATGGACTCCAGCCGCCAGTGGTGATTCTGCGCAGCCAGCAGCACGCCTGCCAGGGTCAGCGTCACGTAGAGAACCACCTTGCTCTTGCCCAAGGCGTTATCGCCGCCCTCGACCATCAGCACTGCCAGCGTCCAGGCCACTAGCACGGCGAAAAGTGCGCATTCGGGCAACTTGAGCATCGAGCGAAAATCCCGATGCAGCAGCCCCAACAAAGCGGGCAACCACAACAGGAAAATCAGCAACTGGTGGTACAGCTTGTTGCTGGGCAACACCCATGCTCCACACAACAGCACAAGGAAGCCGATGGATGCCCATATCGTCAGATTGTCTCTATCGACCAGCCGCCTCAGGCAGATGGGCATTGGTCTTTACCCAACAGCCTGTCGGCGACCCGTTGCAACTGAGACTGATCGGCATTCTTCCAGGCACCCTTGATGCAATAGCACTCGGAAAGGTAATGGAAGAAGTTGCGGCGCAAGCGCTCATCGAGCGGCCATTGCGGGAATGCACGAGCCAATGACACGACCTGATCGGCATCGTCGGCGTGCATCACCAGCCCGTCGATATTAAAAAACGCCTGGCCCAGGGTCAGCACCGGCTTGCCCAACAACAAGCTCTCCAGGCCCACGGTCGAATTGATCGTGATCACGAACTGACTGGCCTCGATCAACTGCTGCGTGGCATTGCCGTTGGCGAAGAGCAGGCGCTCATGGGTCCGCTCGTGCAGCTCGGGGTACGTCTCGCGGCTGGACGGGTGCTCCTTGAACACCACCGTCAGGCCCGTCTCCTCGGCGAGTCGCTCGCCCAAGGCAAACATATCGCGCATGTTCCTGATCCAGGGCGAGAATAGCCGGACCTGGCTGTCACGATCGTCTTGGAACGGAATGAACACGAACTGCGCCGGCAGCTCGATCGGCGCCGGGCCGGCGCTGCGTGGCGCACGGGGAATCAGCACCGGTGCAGCCTGGTTTTCCGGCACCGGATACGGGTAGTCGAGGTAGAAACCGGCATCGCGAGGAACCGCGTTCAGGTAGTTCACCCCGCGCGGGTCCACGGTGGTGGTGTCGGGCAACAGGCCGTTCTCGAAAAAGAACGTCTTGCAGCCACTCGGTGCCAGCGCCGTGAGCAACCGGCAGTAACGATGGGAACCGTTCCAGAACGCCAACGCATCGGGGCGTTCCCGGTCAAGCAAGGCCTGGGCGCGCAGGGCCATCCAGAGAAGTTCGAGGCGCAGCAACAGGCGATACAGCGCGCCATTGTTCTTGTTCTTGACCCGACGTTCCGCGCACTTTTCCTCGATCAGACTCGGCCAATCGATGCGCGAAACAACCTTGGAGATCCGTCGGAACCCGGGCCAAGGCATTTGTTGAGGAGAAACGACCTTACCCTGCAGCTCGGTTTCGTTGAGCAAGCGGTTGAAATAAAGGCCTTGGTGCTTGGCCAGGGAAATGAACAGCGTTTTTGTCATGGAATGTCCAGAAAGACGGCGCCAGGCAGGCCCGCAAACAGGGCGAACACCCTGGGAAAAATTGACGCGACTATACCACAGCGGTTTTTGCCGCCTGCACACTGCGCTAACATACCCGGCTGCCCCTCCCAGCGGGCCAAGCCTTGGAGCCTCGATGCAAACGCTCGACCCTACTGTTTACCTCAGCCTGCGCGAAGGTGCCGATGTCCTTGAGGCCGATCGCCAAGGGGATAAGGTGCTGCGCCTGGCCGATGGCTCGATGCTCAAGCTGTTTCGCCGCAAACGCCTGCTGACCTCCGCGCTCTGGTCACCGTATGCCAAGCGCTTTGCCGACAACTGCCAGACCTTGCACGCGCGCGGCATCGAATGCCCGCGCATTCGCCAGGTCTACCGCATTCCCGCCATCGAGCGTGATGCCGTGCATTACGACCCGCTGCCCGGCAGCACCCTTCGTCAATTGCTCGGCGCGGACACCTCTATCGACCTTCGGTCACGACTGGGTGAGTTCATCGCTCGCCTGCACCAGAACGGCATCTATTTTCGCTCCGCGCACCTGGGCAACGTGGTGCTGACGCCTGAAAACACCTTGGGACTGATCGATGTCGCCGACTTGAAGGCGTATCGCAAGCCGCTGCGCAAAGGGCTGCGCCTGCGCAATTTCAAACACATGTTGCGCTATCGTCAGGACCGCGAATGGCTGCTCCAGGACAACCAGTTCCTGGAGCATTATCTCAGTCATCAGAAGGTGTGCAACGAGCGGGAACTGAGGCTCGCGCTCGGCATTTGAGCGGCAGGCTACGACGTCAGCCGACGGCAGGCAGCCTATAGGTTTCGAAATTTTCTGCCGGGTCTCTGCCGCGCAGCAAGTCATTGACCAGCTCGACGGTTTTTGCCAACCCTCTGGAGCCGTGCACCAGATGGTAGTCGGCGAAGCCCCGAGCCTTGGCCACGCACTGCGGATAGTCCTGCTCAAGCGCGCGCAACTGCTGGGAAAACGCCTGTTCATCGCGCACTTGCGGCCCGAAGAACAACGCGTGGGAAAAGATATCCACATCGCGGCCGGCATTCACGTGAATTACCGGACGCCCCGCCAGCCCTGCCTCGATGCCGGCGTTGGACATGATATTGATGACCGCGCTGGCCTGGGCGAGCGCCTGTGCCAGCGAGCACTCCACATCCAGCAACTCGATGTTGGCGAACCGCGTCGCCGCGTCGCGCCAGAACTGCGCCTTGCTGCGCGGATGGCGCTTGAACAGCACGCGATAATCCGGGTTGCGCCCGGCCCAATCGCGCAGCAACTGGTAAGTGTCCTGGTAGCCGGCTTCTTTCTCCCGATCAGGCCCTACCCCCAGCACCAGCAGCGTTTTGATAGTTGGATCAGCGACGGGCAGGTCATAGGTTTCGTCGGCGAGATAGGAACCCACCAGCACCACCGTCGACTCACCGAACCGCAGCGTCCGCTCTTGCAGTGCTTCCAGCGAACTGCGGCCGAAGACGCCGTAATAATCGTAGTCGTTCATTCCCAGCCGGCGGGACGACTCCAGTGTCGTGGCATGCGCCAGGTGCAGCAGGCGGGCCCCACGCGCAGCCAGCGCCAGGCGCAGGAACGGAGCGTGGAGACTGCCATTGCGCTCGTTGATCAGTACTTTGGGCTGATAGGTCATCACCAGCCATTGGGCGTGGGCGGCATAGACCAGGTAACGCAGCGGCACGGACTGTGGCGGCGGCGCCAGCATGCGCTGGGCACAGGCATCGGCGGGAGCGCGCAGCGCAGCTTCCGTCAGGTGATGACCGCGCTTGCGCAGGGCATCGATCAGGATGTTCTTGCGCTGCAACGCCATGGACTTGGGCGCTGAATGCAGCAGCAGCACCTCGCAAGGTACCGCGTCGGTCGAATGCTTCAAGCACGCCTTGGCGCGCAAACCAATCGTTACATCCACCACCACGTCACGAACCAGGCGCAACAGGCTGCCCAGGCGACCGTGACGCTCGCGCAGCAGTTTCCAGCGGTAGCGGTCCAGTTCACGAGCCTTTCGAGCCCAGCTTCCGTCGGCCTGGAACATGCTGTCGTCAGACCTTGTGGCGTTCACTTGAACAACAACCGGATAGCCTTGCGCGTATAGGACCAGCGCGTGATCGAGCGAACATCGGTACGCACGGCCTGGGCATAAAAAGCCTTGGCATTGGCATAGTCACCGGCGCTGTAGCAATCGCGGAACAACGACAGGCAACGCTGGGCCATGAAGGCCTTGCGCAAATCTTGCAACGCCTGCGGCATGCGCGCCGGGGAAAACACCTCGTCGACCATGCCCACGCCCGCCGCCAGGCTTTGCCTGAGGTCATGCCGCATGCTGTCGCCATGCTTGTAGATCAGCGCCAGCGGCTGATCGAGCACGGTGCATGGAAAGCGCGCCAGTACCTGGGCAAACACCGGAATGTCTTCGACGTTACGCAGATGCTCGGGATAGTTACCCGGCCCGAACACCTCGCGGTGCATGGCACAGGCGCCGTTGGACAGGGTCACCGTCTTGTCCAGCAGGTAGCCCCGAACGCGCTCACGCGGCGTGGCCGGCAGCGGCTTTACCGCATGCTGAACGCGTCGCCCGTCAGGAAACACCGACCAGTGGCCGCCGATGATCAGGCGAGTTTCAGGATGACTGGCAACATGCCGGGTCACGGCGGCAAGCGCACCCGGCGCCATCTCGTCATCGGCATCCAGGAAGATCAGGTATTGCCCCCGAGCCTCTTCGATCCCGCGATTGCGTACCGACGACAAACCACCATTGGGTTTGCGCAGGGCCCGGAAGAGCCCGGCATGTTCGGCCTGCAATTGCGCCAGGACCTGCGGTGTTGCATCAGTGGAACCATCGTCGATCACCAACAGCTCGGCCTGGGCTTCGCCCAACTGCGCGATGACCGAGTTCACCGCGCGCGGCAAGGTCTCGGCGTAGTTGTAGGCCGGGATGACGACACTGATCAGCACCTCAGTCATAAGCGTCCACACCGTCCTTGACGACCAGAATGTCTTCCATGATCAGGTACTGCAGGTCGGAGCCGAAGAACATGTTCAGCGCGTCGGTCGGCGAGCAGATCATCGGCTCGCCACGACGGTTGAGCGAAGTGTTCAGCGACACGCCATTGCCGGTCAGGACTTCCAGCGCCTTCATCATGTCGTAGTAGCGCGGGTTGTATTCACGCTTGAGCACCTGGGCCCGGGAAGTGCCGTCTTCATGGACCACTTCCGGCACGCGGGTCTTCCATTCCTCGGCCACTTCGAAGGTAAAGGTCATGAATGGCGCCGGGTGATCGACCTTGATCATCTGTGGGGCAACAGTGTCGAGCATCGACGGGCAGAAAGGCCTCCAGCGCTCGCGGAACTTGATCTGCTCGTTGATGCGGTCGGCCACACCACTGGCGCTCGGGCAACCGATGATCGAACGACCGCCCAAGGCACGCGGGCCGAACTCCATGCGCCCCTGGAACCAGGCCACCGGGTTGCCGTCGACCATGATCCTGGCGATGCGCTCGGGGGTGTTGTCGATCTTGCGCCATACCGGCTTGCTCGGATGGCGGGCGCACGCGGCGATCACGTCTTCGTTGCTGTAGGCCGGGCCGAGATAGACGTGTTCCATCTTCTCCACCGGCACGCCACGGGCATGGGACACATAAGCCGCCGCGCCTACCGCGGTGCCGGCGTCGCCGGAGGCCGGCTGCACGAACAGTTCCTTGACGTCGTCACGGGCGATGATTTTCTGGTTGAGCTTGACGTTCAGTGCGCAGCCGCCGGCGAAGGCCAGCTTGCCGGTTTCCTTGAGCACGTCGCCCAGGTAGTGGTCGATCATCTGCAGCGCGAGCTTCTCGAACAGCGCCTGCATGCTGGCGGCGTAGTGGATGTACGGCTCGTCGGCGATGTCGCCTTCACGCTTCGGGCCGAGCCATTCGATCAGCTTCGGCGAGAAGTAGAAGCCCTTGCCTTTCTCTTTATAGCGACGCAGGCCGATCACGTTGGCGTAGTCGGTGTTGATCACCAGTTCGCCGTTTTCGAACGAGGCCAGGCGCGAGAAATCGTACTTGCTGGCATCGCCATACGGCGCCATGCCCATGACCTTGAATTCGCCGTCGAGCATTTCAAAGCCGAGGAACTCGGTGATCGCGCCATACAGACCACCCAGGGAGTCCGGATCGTAGAATTCCTTGATCTTGTGGATCTTGCCGTTTTCGCCGTAGCCAAAGAACGTCGTGGCGTATTCACCCTTGCCATCGATACCCAGGATCGCGGTTTTTTCCTGGAAACCCGAGCAGTGGTAGGCGCTGGAGGCATGAGCCAAGTGGTGTTCGACCGGTTCGATCTTGATTTTTTTCGGATCGAAGCCCAGTTGCTCCAGGCACCAGACGATCTTGCGGCGATAACGCTTGTAGCGACGGTTGCCCATCAGGATCGCATCAAGGGCGCGATCCGGGGCGTACCAGTAACGCTTGGCGTAGTGCCAGCGCGCTTCGCCGAACAGGCTGATCGGGGCGAACGGGATCGCCACCACATCTACATCGGACGGCTTGATGCCGGCCTGCTCCAGGCAGAACTTTGCCGACTCGTAGGGCATGCGGTTCTTTGCATGTTTATCGCGTACGAAGCGCTCTTCCTCGGCCGCCGCGATCAGCTTGCCGTCAATGTACAGCGCTGCGGAAGGATCATGGCTAAGGGCGCCGGACAGGCCAAGAATCGTCAATGCCACAGGGGTCTAGCCTCTTATGTCTGCATACGGGCGACAAGCGCCGCGAAGAATTGATGCGCCGCGCGCCAAGGGCGCTGGGCAGCTAAAGGGCGGGATTATAGCTTAAAAGCGCCGGCAAACCTCTAGCGGCGAGCAAGTGACGAAGCTTACCTGAAGGACCTGAACACCCGTGGGAGCGAGCCTGCTCGCGAAGGCGGCAACGAATCTACACCTAACCCCAGGATTTACCCGATCCGTGGCGAGGGAGCTTGCTCCCGCTCGGCTGCGCAGCAGTCGTAAACTTGGCAACTGTGTTTTCCTGGCACACCGCATTGAATGGGTTTGGGGCCGCTGCGCAGCCCAGCGGGAGCAAGCTCCCTCGCCGCGGTGATCGGTCACAAGGCCGAGAGGGTGTTTTCGACATCCTTTGGCAAGCGCTCATCAATCACCCGATACAACGCGCTATCCTGCGGCCAGTTGCGCATGAACCGCGCGCGATCCCGGGCGTAGGCCTGGGCGAAGCTGGCCTGGGTGCGGTGTTGGCACATGGAGTCGAGGTCGATCAACGCCCAGCGGTCCTGTTGCCAGAACAGGTTGTGGCCCTTGAAGTCGCCATGGCTGATCCGTTCGCGGATGAGGTCGGCGAACAAGCGATCAAGCGCCAGCAATTCTGTTTCGGGCGCTTCACCGGTCTCCACGTATGGGGCAAAGCGCTCGATGATGTCCGGGCCCGGCAAGTACTCGGTGACCAGATACGCACCACGGCGCAGCCACAGGAAACGCTTTTCCAGCAGCGCCAGCGGCTTGGGCGTGGCAATGCCGAGGAAGGCCAGGCGATGACCCTCGCGCCAGGCATGCCAGGCACGGCTCGGACGCCAGAAGCGCTTGAGCCAATGGGCGAAGCCCTTGATGTTGTAGCGCTTGATGATCAGCGTACGGCCGTCCGCCACCACCCTGCCGACACTCGCCGCGCCGCCGGTTTTGAACAGATGTCCCTGGTCAAGCAGGGCATCGGCCTGCTCAAGCACGGGCGCTATCGCGGCCTCTTCATCACGGCGGATAGCCCGCAGGCCGAAGGCCCCACGCTTGACGCTGAACAGGCTGCATTCTCGCCCGACCTTTTCGAGGAAATCCTTCAGGCGCCAGGAATGCACCTTGTCGATCTGTTTTTGCAACGCCTCCATCGGCAACGCATGTTCGGCATTGCCAAGCAGATAATGCACCAGCAACTCTTCGGTGAACGGCGCCAGGGACTTGGGCAACTGGGCGAAAAACACACCGAGATTCTCCAGCACTTTTTGCCGCGACAACGGCTGCCCTGCGGTTTCGACCCGAATACCGGCGCCATCGATCAGGTAGAGTTTCCCATCGTGGCGCAGCAGGTTGTCCAGGTGCAGATCCTCTTGCCACAGGCCCTTGGCGTGCAGTTGTGCAATGGCACCCAGGGCCTCCGCCAGCACTGCGGCCTGCTCATCGGCCAACGGCGGCAATTGCTCGACTTGCCTCCAGGCGTCGCCCAGGCTTTGGGCTCCTTCGAGCAATTCGAACAGCAGCCAGCCACCCTCGCCGTCCTTCAAACCGTCCACTAGCAACAGCGGTGTGGTCAGGCCCTGCTCCGCCAGCAGACGCACGCCTTGCAGCTCACGCTGGAAGTGACGAGCCGCCTTGGCGCCAACCAACAATTTCGCCAGTACCGGGCGACCGCGCCAGACACCCGCGCCCACGTAACGCTGCCCCGGCAATACGCGCAGAAGCGTCAGCAATTGCAATTGCGCCGGTCCGGCGGCGTCCGCCAGCTCCAGGCTCAAGGGCAGGCCAGGGCTACGGCCGGCGTTTTTCAGTTCGGACAAAAGCATCAACGCGCCTCCTTGTCGGTACGGCGGGCGGCCACGCGTGTCATCCAGCTGTCGACCAGAGCGCTGTCCAGCGGCTGCTCCAGATAAGTAGCCAGCAACTGGCGCACGTCGTCACCCTTCCAGGCACCTGCCCGGCGCAACAGCGGTTCCAGGTCCTTGATCCGGTCACGTTGGCCGAACAGCAGCGGCCGGGTCTTCTCCAGGTCGATCAACTGCGCCTGGTAGCCGCTGTCGCCGGCTTGCAGGAAAATGTGCTTGGGATAAAAACAACCATGCATCTGATGGGCATCGTGCAGGCGCCGCGCCAGGTGCCCGCAGGCCTGCAGGATGCCCTTGCGCTGCGCGCCACTCAGCGTCGACCAGCGCTGCAGCAACGAATCGAGGTCATCCCAGCCGTCCAGCGCACGCGTCAGCAGAACCGCACGGGCCTCGCCGTTCACCTTGCGCTGGCCGTAGAACACGGCCTGCAGCGCGGGGATGCGCAGTTGCCGATAACGGCTGATATTACGAAACTCCCGGGAAAAACTCGGCTCGCCAAACGGATGCGACAAGGTTCGGGTCAGGTAATTGCTCTGACGCTTGAGGTAGTACCCCTGCCCTTCCAGTTCCAGGCGGAACACGCTGCTCCAGCCTTCCCCCGAGGTGTTGGGTTCGTCCACCGCTTCCAGTTGCCGTGCCCACAAGGCCTCGAAGCTGTCCAGGCCATGGCGTTGCAGCAACGCGCGGTCTTCATCGGCCAGAAAATCAGTCATTCACGCCCCTCGAAAAATTTCACCACATGCCGGATACGCTTCTTGTCCAAGGCATCCAGCCGGTCGCGCTGCCGATATTGCAGATAAAAACGTAGGCGCTGGGTGGCCGACAGGTGATATTTGGCGACCTTGTCCAGGCACGCCAGGTCCTTGATGATCCGGTACTTGAGCCAGAAGCCGCGCCAGAAATCACCGTTCGGACAATCGATCAGGAACAACCGCGACTGATCGTCGATCAGCAGGTTGCGCCACTTCAAATCGTTATGGGTAAAGCGCTGCTCATGCATGGTCCGCGTGTAACCCGCCAACTGCCGGCTCACACCGTCGACCCAGGCGCGGTCCGCCAGCCTGGGGTCGCGACGTTCGGCCAGGGCCGAGAGGTCTTCGGTGCGAGGCAATTCGCGGGTGATCATCGCACCACGGGCGAAGGCCGCGCCGTTGCGCTCCAGTCCCCAGGCAATGATTTGCGCGGTCGGGATCCCCCATTTGGCGAAGCGCTTGAGGTTCTGCCATTCGGACTTGACCCGCGGCCTGCCCAGGTAACGCCGCAAGCCCTTGCCGGCGCCGGTGTAGCGCTTGACGTAATAATTGACGCCGTTGCGCTGCACACGAATCACCTCCGACAGCGGGTCGCGCGTCAGACGCTCGCCCTGAAGGGCGAACACCGCGTCCAGGCTACCGAAATCCGCCGCCAGTTCGGCGTAGGCCGGTTCCAGTGTCCAGCCTGACATCAGAGCGCGTCCCCATACCGCTGCTTGCGCGCATACAGCTTGCTGGCCTTGCCTTCGAGCCAGGCCAGCAGCGACGCTTCTTCAGCCAGTACCTGGCGCAACGGCTGCTGGAAATATCCTTTGAGGAAACGCAGCTTGTCGCGGCGCGTCAGGCCGATGTCCAGCGCCGAAAAATACAGCGCGGCCAGGTCTTTGTTGCGCCAGCGCGTGGTGATGGCCGGGCGGGTCTGGGCGCGGTGCAGATCGATCACCGAGAGCTTGAAACCGTCGGCCGTCACCGGTGTGTCGGTATGCAGCAGGAAATGGCAGATGTAGCAGTCGCGGTGGTTGACCCCGGCGCGGTGCATCATGCCGGTCATGCGCGCCACTTCAGCGATCAGTGCCCGCTTGAGCCTGGGCTGCGGCGGCTGCCTGACCCAGTCGATGCTGTAATCTTCAAGGCTGATGGTGGGCGCCAGTTCTTCGGTGACGATGAACGAATGCTGGTCGGCCGGGTTGCTGCCCTTCTCGCCATACGCGACGGCCGTCATGGTCGGCACGCCGACTTCCTGCAGACGCTGGATGGCTTTCCATTCCTGTCCCGCGCCAAGTACCGGCAGCTTGGCGGTCAGCAGGTTCTTGAAAATCTCGCCCCAGCCGATGCCACGGTGGATCTTCACGAAAAAGCCGCGACCGTCCACCTCGGTACGCAAGGTGCGCCGGGCTTCGAGTTCACGGTAGACCTCGCCCTTGAGCGCCTCGACCTCGGTGAACGCATCGCGTCCGGCCCAAAGGCTCTTGAACGGTTCGGCCAGCATCAATTTCATCAAGCGTGCTCCGCCAATATCACATCGGCCGCGTGCTGCGGCATGCTGTAGAGGTCGGCCGTCTCGGCGAAGGCCAGACCGTTGCGGCTCCAGGCCGCCCTTGCCTCGGAATCACCGAGCATCCGCCCCAGGTATTCGGTCAGTTGCGTCTGCTCGAACGGCTCATCCAGTACCAGGCCGCTGTCGGCCTCGGCGATGTAATGGGCGTACCCGCACACCGCGCTGACCAACACCGGCAACCCGGCCACCAGCGCTTCGAGCAGTACCGTGCCGGTGTTTTCGTTGTAGGCCGGGTGGATCAACAGGTCGGCGCCCAGAAGGAAACGTGGGATATCGCTGCGGCCCTTGAGGAACCGCACATTGTCGCCCAGACCTAGCGCGGCACTCTGCAGTTGGAATACCTTGGGGTCGTCCTGGCCGATTACAAACAGCCGGGTGCGTTTTCTCAATTCGGCCGGCAGCGCGGCCAGGGCCTTGAGGCTGCGATCCACACCCTTGGTCTTGAAGCCGGAGCCGATCTGCACCAGTAGCAGGTCATCGTCGGCCAACTGGAATTCGGCCCGGAACGCGGCGCGGATCTCGTCGGCATCAGCGGGCCGGCGACGGTCCTGGGCGATGCCGGGCGGCAGCAGATGGAAGCGTTCCAGCGGCGTGTCGTAGTGCTTGATGAACAGCGGCTGCTGGACTTCGGAAATCATCAGGACTTCGGTCTTGGCATCCTTGGCGAACACCGCCCGTTCGTATTCGGCGAAATGCCGGTAGCGGCCCCAGCGCCGGTACAGCGAATTGCGCAGATTCTGTGCCTTGTCTTCGAAGCAGCCGTCGGCGGCGTAATACACGTCCAGGCCTGGCATCTTGTTGAAACCGATCAGACGATCCACCGGGCGCTGGGCCAGGTCGGCCTCCATCCAGGCGCTGAGTTTCTCGTTGCGACGGTGATTGAACAGCGCCTTGACCGGCGCCACCAGGACCTCGAAGCCGGGCGGCACGTCGCCCTCCCAGATCAGCGTGTAGACGCGGATCTGGTGGCCACGGCGCTGGCATTCCAGGGCGATGCGCATGAAGTCACGCTGCAGGCCACCGAAAGGAAAGTATTTGTAAAGGACAAAAGCCAATTGCATCAGCGCGGCTCCTCAGCCAATAACGTGCTCAGGTGGCTGGCAACACGCTCGGGGTTTACACGCGTGAAGCACAGGGGCTGCTCGCGTTTAAGGTCAAACCGACGGGCATCTTCGGCGGTCGGTGGATAAGTACACTGTTTCTGCATGCAGGGCGCGCAGGGGAAATCACTGGCGAGGTGAATCTGCCCTTTACCGTAGGCACCGGTCAGTACCGGGTTGGTCGGGCCGAGCAGCGAAACGGTCGGCACGTCCAGGGCCGCGGCCAGGTGTCCGAGGCCAGTGTCCACGGCCACGCAGGCCTGGGCACCGGCGAGCACCTTGCCCATGCCGCCAAGGTTCAGTTTCGGCAGTACCAGCGCGTTGCGCAGCCCGCTGGCGATGCGCTCGGCGCGGGCCTTTTCGGCAGGGTTGCCCCACGGCAGTTTCACTACCACGCCGTACTGGCCCATGCGCTCGGTGAGCTGGCGCCAGTAAAGCTCGGGCCAGTGCTTGGAGTCCCAGGTCGTGCCATGCAGGAAAACCACATAGGGATAGGGGCGCGGCAGTTCCACCAGGCGGTCGATGTCGAGGCCATAGTTGCCCTGGGTCTGCGGCAAGTCGTAGCCCAGCGCCACGGCAAACAGCTGGCGCACGCGCTCGACCGCATGCTGACCACGGGCCACCGCCAGGCGCCGGGAGTAAAACCGCGTCGCCAGGGGTTCGCGCGCCGAATCCTTATCCAGGCCAGCCACCGGGGCCTTGACGTAGCGAGTCAGCCAAGCGCTTTTCAGCAAGCCTTGGGCATCAATCACCAAGTCATACTTCTCGGCCCGCATGCTCTGCTTGAATCGCCGCCACTCGCCGCTCTTGATGGTTTGCCAGATATTCTTGCGCCAGCGCCGGATCGCCACCGGGATCACTTTGCCCACCGCGGGGTGCCAGGTAGGGATTTCGGCGAACCCCTCTTCCACCACCCAGTCGAAGCGGATGCCGGGAATCGCCCGCGCCGCATCGGTCAGCGCCGGCAAGGTGTGGACCACATCCCCCAGGGAGGAGGTCTTGATCAGCAATACCCGCAAGTTACCGGACCTCCACGGGTGAGCCCTGCAATCGCTCCAGGGCCTCGTTCACCGACGGCGGCATGAGCTGGCGCAGGCAATTGTAGTGGCCGAAGCGGCAGGTGCGATCGAAGCAAGGGCTGCATTCGATGCCCAGGCGCACGACTTCGACTTTGTCGGCCAACGGCGGCGTGAAGCCCGGCGAGGTGGAACCGTAGACCGCCACCAGAGGGCGGTTCAACGCCGCCGCGACGTGCATCAGGCCGGAGTCGTTGGACACCACGGAATCAGCGCAGGACAACAGATCAATGGCCTCGGCCAGGGACGTGTCGCCGCTAAGATTGGTCGATTCCTCCCGCAGGCCGGGGATCAGCCGCGAGCGGATGTCCTCGCCCACGGAGTGATCGTTTTTCGAACCGAACAGCCAGACTTGCCAGCCTTCGCGAATCTTCGCCTCGGCCACCTGGGCGTAATGCTCGGCCGGCCAGCGCTTGGACTCACCAAATTCGGCACCCGGGCACAGCGCCAATACCGGCCGGTCCAGGGTCAGGCCGAACTTGGCCAGGGCCGTTTCGCGCGTGACCGGGTCGATCTGCAGGCTCGGTCGCGGATAAGGCTTGGGCAACTCGGCGCCCGGCTCGTAGGCCAGGGCCATGAAGCGCTCGATCATCAGCGGATAACGATCTTTATCCAGCGTGCGCACATCGTTGAGCAAGCCATAGCGAAATTCGCCACGCCAACCGGTGCGCTTGGGGATGCCGGCGAAAAACGGCACCAACGCCGATTTCAGCGAATTGGGCAGCAGGATCGCCTGGTCGTACTGACCGACCAGGGATTTGCCGATGCGCCGGCGGGTAGCCAGCTCAAGCACGCCATGACCGAGCGGGAAGCTCAAGGCCTTGCGCACTTGCGGCATGCGCTCAAGAATCGGCCGGCTCCACTCGGGGGCCAGGACATCGATTTCGCACTGCGGATGACGCTGTTTGAGGCACTGGAACAGTGTCTGCGCCATCACCATGTCACCGACCCAACTGGGTCCAACGATCAGAATATTCATGAGCTTTCCAAAAACGCTACGGGGAGGCCTACGCCTCCCCGCCTCGAGAATCACTGTGGCTTAGGTCGCTGCCTGTTGCCCTAATCTACAACACACCACCGATCTGTTGTGGGAGCGAGCCTGCTCGCGAAGAGGCCGGCACATCAATATCAATGTCGCCTGACACTCCGCCATCGCGAGCAAGCTCGCTCCCACAGGGTCCTGCACAAGTTTCAATTACTGCGCAGCACCACAAATCCAGTGTGGGAGCGAGCCTGCTCGCGAAGAGGCCGGCACATCAATATCAATGTCGCCTGACACTCCGCCTTCGCGAGCAGGCTCGCTCCCACAGGGTCCTGCACAAGTTTCAATTACTGCGCAGCACCACACATCCATTGTGGGAGCGAGCCTGCTCGCGAAGAGGCCGGCACATCCAATATCCATGGCGCCTGATACTCCGCCTTCGCGAGCAGGCTCGCTCCCACAGGGTCCTGCACAAGTTTCAATTACTGCGCAGCACCACAAATCCAGTGTGGGAGCGAGCCTGCTCGCGAAGAGGCCGGCACCTCCAGCATCCATGGCGCCTGACACTCCGCCATCGCGAGCAGGCTCGCTCCCACAGGGGTCCTGCACAAGTTTCAATTACTGCGCAGCACCACAAATCCAATGTGGGAGCGAGCCTGCTCGCGAAGAGGCCGGCACTTCCAGCATCCATGGCGCCTGACACTCCGCCATCGCGAGCAGGCTCGCTCCCACATTTATATCTTCAGCTCATCTACCTTCAGCTCAGCCCCAATTCCCGCCAGATCCGCATCACTTGTCGACGCTCCTCGACGAACTGATCGCCTGCGATCACCCCGGCGTCTTTCTGCAAAGCCTGGCGGTGGGCGGCGGAGCGGTAGGCCTTGTAGGCTTCGCGCAACAGCGTGGCGTCCTCGGCGGGCAGCAACCCGACCTCCTGCAACCCGTCCAGGATGCGGATGTTGTCGGTATAGCGGACCAGCGATGGATGTTCCTCGGACCACGCCAGGGCCGCGTATTGCACCATAAATTCAATATCGACGATACCTCCGGCATCCTGCTTGAGATCGAAGGGTGCCGTGGCTTCGAAGGCATTTGGCGCGGTTCCGGCGGCGGTGGCCTTGCTGCCGAGATTATCGCGCATCTTGGCGCGCATCTCGCTGACCTCCTGGCGCAAAGTCGGCAAGTCACGCGAACGTCCCAGTACCTGAACGCGGACTTTTTCAAACGCCTGGCCCACATCCTGGCTGCCCACCAGCACCCGGGCACGTACCAGCGCCTGATGTTCCCAGGTCCAGGCTTCGTTTTCCTGGTAACGGGCAAACGCCCCCAGGGAACTGACCAGCAAGCCCGAGGCCCCGGAAGGTCGCAGGCGCATGTCCACCTCATAAAGCTGCCCGGAGTTGGTCTGGGCCGTCAGCAAATGAATGATCCGCTGACCAAGCCGGGTGAAAAACTGCGCGCCATCGATGGGTTTCGGACCGTCGGTTTCGGCCTGCGGGTCACCGTCGTGGATAAACACCAGGTCCAGGTCGGAACCATGCCCCAGTTCCAGCCCCCCGACTTTTCCATAACCGACAATAATGAAGCCTGGATCGCACAGGCTGCCGTCGGTGCGCAGTGGCACCCCATGCTTGGCCGTCGTCTGGCGCCAGGCCAGGGCCAGCACCTGTTCGAGAATCGCTTCGGCCAGCCAGGTCAGGTAATCGCTGACTTTCATCAGCGGCAGGCTGCCGGCGATTTCCGAGGCGGCCACCCGCAAGCGGTGCGCCAGTTTGAAATGCCGCAAGGCTTCCATCTGCTGCTCAAGATCGTCCTCGGGAATTCGTGTCAGACGCTCGCGCAACTCCGCCGCGAGCTCAGGCGCCAGGGGCGGCTTGAACAAACGGCCTTCATTGAGCAATTCATCGAGCAACAGCGGGAAACGGGTGATCTGCTCGGCGATCCACGGACTCGCCGCGCACAGCGTCAACAAACGCCGCAGGGCGCCGGGGTTCTCGGTCAACAGCACCAGATAGGCCGAACGGCGGGCGACGGCCTCCACCAGCGGCAATACCCGTTCGAGCACCAGGTCCGGGTCGGCATGCTCCACCGCCTGGGCGAGCAGGCGCGGGATGAATGCGTCCAGGCGCTCGCGCCCCAGGCGCTGCATGGCGCGCAGCTGCGGGCTGGCACGCAAGACAGCAAGGGCCTTGAGCGCTTTGGGTGCGTCGGCAAAACCGGCCTCCTCCAACTGACGACACGCCGCTTCCTCGTCCTGGCTGTCTTCCCACAATGGCAACCATTCGCCGCCAACCACCACTTCGCCTTCGCCGCCCTCGTCCTCATCCGGGTCCGCGATGACCTGGCCAAAATGCCACGCCACCCGGCCGCGCCAGTACATCAACCGCTCGTGGAACGCCGCCCAATCGACGAAGCCCAGCATGAACGCAATGCGCGCCTGGTCTTGCGGGTTATCCGGCAGCATCTGGGTCTGGCGATCGGCAATGGCCTGGATCGCGTGCTCGGTATATCGCAGGAATTCATACCCCTGGCGCAATTCATCAATGACCTTGGCCGGCAGATAGCCCTGGCCTTCCAGGGTTCCCAACACCTTCAACAATGGCCGTTGCTGCAAGCTCAGGTCACGACCGCCGTGGATCAGCTGGAACGCCTGGGCAATGAACTCCACCTCGCGAATGCCGCCCGAGCCCAGCTTGATGTTGTCAGCCATGCCTTTGCGCCGCACCTCCTGCTGGATCAACTGCTTCATGGTGCGCAGCGCTTCGATGGCAGAGAAATCCAGGTAACGGCGATAGACGAACGGGCGCAGCATGTCGAGCAATTGCGCGCCGGCCACCTGGTCGCCGGCCACCACCCGCGCCTTGATCATGGCGTAGCGTTCCCAGTCGCGCCCCTGATCCTGGTAATACTGTTCCAGGGCATTGAAGCTCAATACCAGCGCACCGGCCGAGCCGTAAGGGCGCAAGCGCATGTCGACGCGAAACACGAAGCCGTCGACGGTCATCGGGTCGAGGGCCTTGATCAGGCGCTGGCCGACGCGGATGAAAAACTCCTGGTTATCCAGCGGCCGCTTTGCGCCAACGGTTTCGCCGCCTTCGGGGTAGGCGAAGATCAGGTCGATGTCCGACGACAGGTTCAGTTCCACCGCCCCCAGCTTGCCCATGCCCAGGATGACCATCTGCTGCGGCTCGCCACTGCGCCGGCCGGTGGGGGTGCCGAATTGCTGGCTCAGGCGCTGGTACAACCACTGATACGCCTGGTCGATGCAGGTGTCGGCCATGTCCGAGAGATCACGACAGGTCTGTACCAGATCGGCCTGGCGGGTCAGGTCGCGCCAGATGATCCGCACCTGCTGGCGGGTGCGCTGGCGACGCAGCACGCGACCCAGTTCGTCCTCGCTCTCGGCGGCTCGTACGGCAGCGGCGATCTGCCCGCACATTTCGCCCGCCGCCAGGCTGCGGTCCAGCTCACCGCTGCGCACCAGCTCCAGCAACATCGCAGGATCCCGTACACTTTGTTCGATGACAAAGTCACTGGCAGCGGCGACGCGGTTGAACTCGGCCCAACGCTGCGGCGTCCAGGCGGACAGCCCGTGATCGTCGTCCAGCGAAGCAACCGCCGCGCGGAACGACTGCTCGGCGCGACTGACCAATGACTGGAGAATTGCCGGAATTTCGGCAAGCGAGGGCAGGCTCATGGTCTATCCTTGATCGGCGCGGGAAAGGCTGGATGTAGTGTTTTTTGCAAAGCCACTACCTGATCGACTGTCGAACAAAGATGATAAATAGCTGATTTTCTGATTTTATTGGCAGCCGGCATCAAGTTTTTACCTGTTCGAGTTGGCTAAAGACCAACAGTAACGATTATTCTCACAACGAAACGAGGGGCCATAAGCCGCTCATGTGTAGTTTTACTACTCGTCTATACATTCGAAAGGCTGAAACGGCCAACGATTTGTAGTAAAACTACACGCCGCCGAAACAACCTTCGGCAATCCAAGAATTTATATCGTCTGCCCACAAGGCCAGTCGCAAACTCAGGCAACCGATTCTGGTAGCCTTTCCGCCCTGGAGCAAGCCATGCAAGACCTCGATCCCGTCGAAACCCAGGAATGGCTGGACGCCCTGGAATCGGTTCTCGACAAAGAAGGCGAAGACCGTGCTCATTACCTGATGACCCGTATGGGCGAACTCGCAACCCGCAGCGGTTCGCAACTGCCCTACGCCATCACCACGCCGTACCGCAACACGATCCCCGTTACCCACGAAGCACGCATGCCTGGCGACCTGTTCATGGAACGCCGCATTCGCTCGCTGGTGCGTTGGAACGCGTTGGCCATGGTCGTGCGGACCAACCTGAAAGATTCTGACCTGGGCGGTCACATCTCCAGCTTCGCCTCCAGCGCGACACTGTATGACATCGGCTTCAACTACTTCTTCCAGGCCCCGACCGACGAACACGGCGGCGACCTGATCTACTTCCAGGGTCACGCATCGCCCGGCGTCTACGCCCGTGCGTTCATGGAAGGCCGCATCACCGAAGACCAGATGAACAATTTCCGCCAGGAAGTGGACGGCAACGGCCTGTCCTCGTACCCGCACCCTTGGCTGATGCCGGACTTCTGGCAGTTCCCGACCGTATCCATGGGCCTGGGCCCGATCCAGGCGATCTACCAGGCACGCTTCATGAAGTACCTGGAAGCTCGTGGCTTCATCCAGCCAGGCAAGCAGAAAGTCTGGTGTTTCATGGGCGACGGCGAGTGCGACGAGCCGGAATCCCTGGGCGCAATCTCCCTGGCCGGCCGCGAGAAGCTCGACAACCTGATCTTCGTCATCAACTGCAACCTGCAGCGCCTCGACGGCCCGGTTCGCGGCAACGCCAAGATCATCCAGGAACTCGAAGGCGTGTTCCGTGGCGCCCAGTGGAACGTCAACAAAGTCATCTGGGGCCGTTTCTGGGACCCACTGCTGGCCAAAGACGTCGACGGCATCCTGCAGCGTCGCATGGACGAAGTCATCGACGGCGAGTACCAGAACTACAAGGCCAAGGACGGCGCGTTCGTCCGCGAGCACTTCTTCAATTCGCCTGAACTCAAGGCGATGGTCGCCGACCTGTCCGACGACGAGATCTGGAAGCTCAACCGTGGCGGCCATGACCCGTACAAGGTCTATGCGGCTTACCACCAGGCGGTCAACCACAAAGAGCAGCCGACCGTCATCCTGGCCAAGACCATCAAGGGTTATGGCACCGGTGCCGGCGAAGCGAAGAACACCGCGCACAACACCAAGAAGGTCGATGTCGACAGCCTGAAGCTGTTCCGCGACCGCTTCGACATTCCGGTCAAGGACAGCGAGCTGGAAAACCTGCCGTTCTTCAAGCCCGAAGAAGGTAGCGCCGAGGCCCGTTACCTGGCCGAGCGCCGCGCCGCCCTGGGCGGTTTCGTGCCGCAGCGCCGCGCCAAGAGCTTCAGCATCCCGACCCCGCCACTGGAAACCCTCAAGGCAATCCTGGACGGCTCGGGCGACCGTGAAATCTCCACCACCATGGCCTTCGTGCGGATCCTCGCGCAGCTGGTCAAGGACAAGGAGATCGGCCAGCGCATCGTCCCGATCATCCCGGACGAAGCCCGTACCTTCGGTATGGAAGGCATGTTCCGCCAGTTGGGCATCTACTCGTCCGTCGGCCAGCTCTACGAGCCAGTCGATAAAGACCAGGTGATGTTCTACCGCGAAGACAAGAAGGGCCAGATCCTCGAAGAAGGCATCAACGAAGCGGGCGCCATGAGCTCGTTCATTGCCGCCGGTACTTCGTACTCCAGCCACAACCAGCCGATGCTGCCGTTCTACATCTTCTATTCGATGTTCGGCTTCCAGCGTATCGGCGACCTGGCCTGGGCCGCCGGCGACAGCCGCACCCGTGGCTTCCTGATCGGCGGTACCGCCGGCCGGACCACGCTGAACGGCGAAGGCCTGCAACACGAAGACGGCCACAGCCACATGCTGGCCGGGACCATCCCGAACTGCCGCACCTATGATCCGACCTACGGCTACGAGCTGGCGGTGATCATCCAGGACGGCATGAAGAAGATGACCGAAGAGCAACAGGACGTCTTCTACTACATCACCGTGATGAACGAGTCCTACCAGCAGCCAGCCATGCCGGCCGGTGTCGAGGCAGGTATCGTCAAGGGTATGTACCTGCTCGAGGAAGACACTCGGGAAGCGGCGCACCACGTCCAGCTGATGGGCTCCGGCACCATCCTGCGCGAAGTGCGTGAAGCGGCGAAGATCCTGCGCGAAGAATTCAACGTCGGCGCCGACGTCTGGAGCGTCACCAGCTTCAACGAATTGCGTCGCGACGGCCTCGCTGTAGAGCGCAGCAACCGCCTGCACCCTGGCCAGAAGCCGAAACTGAGCTACGTCGAAGAATGCCTGAACGGTCGCAAAGGTCCGGTCATCGCCTCTACCGACTACATGAAGCTGTTCGCCGAACAGATCCGCCAGTGGGTTCCTTCCAAGGAGTTCAAGGTGCTGGGCACCGACGGTTTCGGCCGTAGCGACAGCCGCAAGAAGCTGCGTCACTTCTTCGAAGTCGACCGTAAGTTCGTTGTGTTGGCAGCCCTGGAAGCATTGGCTGACCGCGGCGATATCGAACCCAAGGTGGTGGCCGAGGCCATCGTCAAGTTCGGCATCGATCCGGAAAAACGCAACCCACTGGACTGCTGAGGAGAATTTTCGTGAGCGAACTCATTCGCGTACCTGACATCGGCAGCGGTGAAGGTGAAGTAATTGAACTGTTTGTGAAGGTCGGCGACCGCATCGAAGCCGACCAGAGCATCCTGACGCTTGAATCGGACAAGGCCAGCATGGAAGTGCCCGCGCCGAAGGCCGGTGTCATCAAGAGCCTGAAAGTGAAGCTGGGCGATCGCCTGAAAGAAGGCGACGAACTGCTGGAGCTGGAAGTCGAGGGCGCCGCTGCGGCGCCTGAAGCGCCAGCGCCCGCTGCTGCGCCGGCAGCGGCTGAAAAGCCTGCCGCCGCACCGGCTGCAGAAGCCGCTCCGGCGACTGCGACTGCACCTGCCGCGGCCTCTGTCCAGGACATTCATGTCCCGGACATCGGTTCCTCGGGCAAGGCCAAGATCATCGAAGTGCTGGTCAAGGCCGGCGACACCGTCGAAGCCGACCAGTCGCTGATCACCCTGGAATCCGACAAGGCCAGCATGGAGATCCCTTCGCCGGCTGCCGGCGTGGTGGAAAGCGTCGAGGTCAAGCTGGACGACGAAGTCGGCACCGGTGACTTGATCCTCAAGCTGAAAGTGGCCGGTGCCTCGGCACCTGCCGCGCCTGCCCCGGCTGCTGCGCCTGCTGCCAAGGCTGAGTCGGCCCCGGCTCCGGCGCCTGCCGCCAAGGCCGAAGCAGCTCCTGCCCCTGTCGCCGCTGCGCCTGCGCCAAGCGGTGCCAAGGTGCACGCCGGCCCAGCCGTGCGTCAGCTGGCCCGTGAATTCGGCGTCGAGCTGTCGGCCGTCGGTCCAAGCGGTCCTCACGGCCGCGTGCTGAAGGAAGACGTGCAGGCCTACGTCAAGGCCATGATGCAGAAGGCCAAGAACGCACCGGCCGAAGGCGCCACTGGCGGCGCGGGTATCCCGCCGATTCCGGCGGTGGACTTCAGCCGCTTCGGTGAAACCGAAGAAGTCGCGATGACCCGCCTGATGCAGATCGGCGCGTCGAGCCTGCATCGCAGCTGGCTGAACATTCCACACGTGACTCAGTTCGACCAGGCTGACATCACCGAACTGGAAGCCTTCCGCGTCGCACAGAAAGCCGTGGCCGAAAAGGCCGGCGTGAAGCTGACCGTGTTGCCGCTGCTGCTCAAGGCTTGCGCGCACCTGCTCAAGGAACTGCCGGACTTCAACAGCTCCCTGGCCCCAAGCGGCAAGGCTGTGATCCGCAAGAAGTACGTGCACATCGGCTTTGCCGTCGACACCCCGGAAGGCCTGCTGGTACCGGTCATCCGTAACGTCGACCAGAAGAGCCTGCTGCAACTGGCTGGCGAAGCCGCTGCCCTGGCCGAAAAAGCCCGGAACAAGAAGCTCACCGCCGACGACATGCAGGGCGCCTGCTTCACCATCTCCAGCCTCGGTCACATTGGCGGCACCGGCTTCACGCCGATCGTCAACGCGCCGGAAGTGGCGATCCTGGGTGTTTCCAAGGCCACCATCCAGCCGGTCTGGGACGGTAAAGCCTTCCAGCCCAAGCTGATGCTGCCGCTGTCGCTGTCCTACGATCACCGTGTGATCAATGGTGCGGCCGCTGCACGCTTCACCAAGCGCTTGAGCGACCTGCTGGGCGACATCCGCACCATCCTGCTGTAACACTGAATGGCCCTCCTCACGGAGGGTCCTTCGGGATTCGTTTTCCGAGCGCCACGCTCGTACCTCAACCCCGCCCGTCTGGCGGGGCTTTTTTTGTCTGCGATTCAAGTCAGGCAGTTGCCATCCCCATCGCGAGCAGGCTCGCTCCCACAATGGATCCGTGTGGCTGCACGGTCTGAAAGACTGCCCTGTGGGAGATTCTATGGTGCAGGACTAGCCCCTAAATGCCTTTTGGTAAGTATTCGCTCTGGTTCTTCAACAGAGCGAATACCACTCGGGCAAGCTTGCGGGCCAGCGCTACCAATGCCTCGGTTGTGCTGAGCCCTCGGGACCTCAAACCCTCGTAAAATCCCTTCCACGCCGCCGTGCGACTCGCCGACATCGCGGCGTTGTGCATCAATCGGCGTGCCTCCGGATCACCTCGCTTAGACAGGCAGCGGCGTCCCTTCTTTTTTCCCGAGTCCGATATGCGCAGGTCCAGACCCAGAAAAGCGATGAAGGCATCGGCATTTCTGAAATCTCCACGCTGGAACGACGTGAGCAAACGGGCACCGCTTAACAGACCGATGCCTTCGACTTTCATGCAGCGCTTGAGCTGACTGCCCAAACCGGCTGCATCCAACTGCGTCTGGATTGTTTTCTCAAGCAAAATTTCGAGTCTTTGCATGGCCTTTATCTGGTTCTCAAAGGCCGTTTTGAGCAACGGTTCGTTTGACCAGCTTTGCTTGAGGCTGACACGCGCCTGAACCAAGGCTGCCCGCCGCCGGAAAAGGCTTATAAGCCTGCAATACAGGGGCGATGGCGGGGACCAAGGGTGCAACTGGTGGCCTTCGTTGTTCAAGTAGCGAGCCAACAACCGAGCATCCAGCGCATCGGTTTTAGCGCGCATTTTCACACCTTTGCGGTAATGACTGAGTTCGTAACCGCCGATCATATAAATCACACAGCCATGCGCATAAGCCAGATCGGCGAAGTCCTGGTGATAGATATTCGTGGCTTCGATGGCGACATCCATTGGCGCAGGTAATGCCTTGAGCCACTTCTTGATATCAGCTTTGGTGTTGGGGATCGTTTCGAGTCGATCGGATTGGGCGTGATAAATCACCAACTCATCTTTGGCGACATCCACACCTACGATCGGCTGGGCGGTGGCGACGGGCATTGCCATTGAAAATCCTCCGGGCTAAGGTTTGAACACTTGAAGGGTTCACCCAGAGGCGCAGGCTTGTTCCTATCGTCGGTCTAGGCCAGATGCATTCTTTATCGGCGCTTGGGTGAAAGGAGGAGGGGTGAAATCTCCCACGGTCTGTACTGCGGCTAACAGTCAGAATCGAGCCTAGTCCCTCCTCCTCCCTTCAAGTCCTACCATACAAGCGAGCCTGCTCGCGATGGCGGAATGTCAGGCATCGCGGCAATCTTCCTACCCCCCAAGCATTGAATGACTACGCCCTCTGCTGCTTATTCCCCACAACCTGCGCCCCCTTCCCCATCAACATTTTCCGCGCGCAGGGCCTTAGCATCGAACCGCCAAGGCATCTTGATGCGTGCCCCATCAAAACTTCGAATGGATTCGAATATGTTCAAACCTACCGTCGGCCCTATCGTCGGCCACACCACGCCCCATCACGCCCGGATATTCCTGCGCGGCGACCACGCCAACAACAGGGTCTTCGCCGGGATTCGCCACAGGCGCCAAGGTGACACCCGCTGGTCGCAAGGCCAGTTCGTGCAATTGAAGGCTTACCGCGACATGACCGCTGTCATCGTGCTCAAGGGTCTTCGCGCCGATACCGCCTACGAATACCAGGCGGGCTGGTTCAGCCCCCTGCGCCCGACCCATACCACGGCGACCGTGCAGCAGCTGCCATTGCCATGGCCTGGGGAGGTTTACCACTTGCGCACGCCGTCCGGCACGGATAACGCTGCGCGCAGCTATATCGTGGGCTCCTGTCGTTATCTGCAGATCGCCGGCGACGTGCCGTTGCTGCCCGGGCTCGGTGACCGCATCTTCGCGAGCATCAGCCACCTCGTGAAGCGGGCTGATCCGCCGATCAGTGCCGTGTTGATGGCGGGTGACCAGGTCTACCTCGATGACCTGAACAAGGTCGCCCCGGACCGCAGCGCCCGGGACATTCTGTTCAAGTACCGCACGGCCTTCTCCCAGCCGCACATCAGGCGCTTGATGTCCAGCGTACCGACCTACATGATCCTCGATGACCATGAAATAGAGGACAACTGGCCCGCCAATAAAGAACCGGACGATGAGCGTCTATACGCCAACGCCCTGGATGCCTATGCGCTGTATCAGGCCAGCCATGGCCCGGCTGGCGAAGACCTGGACGACGCAAGCCCAGGCCGACCGCCGCGACGATTCTGGTACCTGTTCGCTCACGGCGATATCCAATGGTTCGTCACCGACAGCCGGACCCGACGCAACCTGTCGGCGGCTGACCGGCGCATCCTTGATCAGGAACAGGAGCAGGCGCTGCTCGAATGGCTCATCGGTAGCACTGCCCGGGTCAAGCTTGTCGTAACCAGCGTCATGTTCTATCCCGATCGCAAACTGGACGACGGAGACGCCTGGCAAGCTTTCCCGAACCAACGCCTGCGCCTGATCGAAGCCATCCGCACGCACCGGATCAAAAACGTGATTTTTGTGTCCGGCGACGTGCACGGCTCCCTGACCAGCCGCCTGGTTCATAACCAGGATCCTGATTTCGCAGTCCACACCATCGTTTCCTCGCCGCTGTGCAACAGCCTGCTGCTGCCCTATGCCACAGCCTCGAGTTTCATCATCGGCGAGCCCATGGCCAAGGCAGCGGGCGGGGAGTATCGATATGAACTGACCAGCAAGGTCATCAGCCAGGACAATTTCGCTCAGCTGCGAGTAACGACCCAGAGCATTCAAGTGACCTTTCATGACCGTGACGGCGACCCCTTGGAGGTCGTCGATATACCGTTGCGCTGACCTGCGGTGGCACCACGAATGCCTCTGATCGGCTGGCCACTGGAGAAATCCGCTGATCGGCCGATAAAAGGTTTATAGCACTTGGCCTTCATGTCTCTTGTCAGCCAGTGCCGCAATGATGCAACCTTGCGGCAATCCGTAATAACGAGGGCGTCAGCCCGGCGCGATCAGCATCTTCGAAGCGAGTTTCCCTCATGAAAAGCCAACCCGATGCCGCCAGCCGTATGGCGGCCGAGGTAGTGACGCAGTTACCGGTGCCCTCGCGGCTCGGTATGCTGCGTTTCGAACGGCTGAATGAAGCAAGCTGGGCGCTACTGTTTCTCGATCCCAACTGCGAACGTTACTTTGGCCTGCCGGCCGTCGAGCTGTGCTCGCTGGTGAGTTCACCCTATGCCAGCCTCATGGAGCCGGAAGCACGCTACCAGCTGCACGACGCGATCCAGCAGCAGTTGACCCAGGCCCCTCATTACCAGATCCGCTACACGCTGCACACCGCCAGGGGCCCGTTGAACCTCCTGGAAACGGGTGAAACCTACAAACAGCACAACCGCCATTTGCTGCGCGGCTATCTGTTAGTGGTGGACAGCCTGGTGCCAACCGAGCCCTCCGTGCCGGCGCTCGATCTGGAAACCCAGAACTCGCGCCTGCAGATCGCCCTGGAACTGAACCAGCGCGCCCAGCAGGAGCAGCTCCAGCACCTGGACCGGGTGCGCGCCCAACAAGACCTGATCCTGCTGCTGACCCGCCAGCGCTATAGCGCCAACAATTCCTTGCAGGAAGCCGCCGAGCTGATTACCCGCAGCGCCTGCGATATCTACCAGATCGACAGCGCCAGCATCTGGAATCTGGAGGACGGCAAGCTGCTGCCGATCTCGGCCTATAACCGCGCCTCCCAGGACTATTTCCTGCCGGAAGTAATCAACGCCAGCGAGTTTCCAACCTACATGGAAGCGCTGCAGACCTGCCGCGCCATTGACGCTCACAACGCGATGCGCGACCCGCGCACCCGCGAGATGGCCGAGAACCTGCGCATCCGCGACGTCAACGCGATTCTCGACGCCAGTATCCGTATCGACGGCCAGGTGGTAGGCGTCCTGTGCCTGGAGCAAGTAGGCGCCACCCGCGCCTGGCAATCGGATGAAATCGCCTTTGCCGGCGAACTGGCGGACCAGTTCGCCCAGGTCATCAACAACCACAACCGGCGCACCGCCACCAGTGCCCTGCACTTGTTCCAGCGTGCGGTGGAACAGAGCGCAAACGCGTTCCTGCTGGTCAACTGCGACGGCGTGGTGGAATACGTCAACCCGAGCTTCACCGCCATCACTCAGTACACCACTGAAGAAGTCCATGGTCAGCGCCTGTCCGAGCTGCCGGCCCTGGAGAATCTCAGCGAACTGCTCTTCGACGCGCCGTCGGCCCTGGCCCAGAGCAACAGCTGGCAGGGGGAATTCAAGAGCCGGCGCAAAAATCTCGAGCCCTACTGGGGCCAGCTGTCGATTTCCAAGGTCTATGGCGACAACCGCGAACTGACCCACTACATCGGCATCTACGAAGACATCACCCAGACCAAACTGGCCCAGCAGCGCATCGAACGCCTGGCCTACACCGACAACCTGACCAACCTGGGCAACCGCCCGGCGTTCATTCGCAATCTCGATGAACGCTTCGCCCGGGACAGCGACTCGCCCATCAGCCTGTTGCTGGTGGACATCGACAACTTCAAGCGCATCAACGACAGCCTCGGCCACCAGACCGGCGACAAGCTGCTGATCAGCCTGGCCCGACGCCTGCGCAACAGCCTGAGCCCAAGCGGCAGCCTGGCGCGGTTCGCCAGTAACGAGTTCGCCGTGCTGCTGGATGACACCGGCCTGGAAGCCGGCCAGCAGATCGCCAGCCAATTGCTGATGACGCTCGACAAGCCGATGTTCGTCGACAACCAGTTGATCAGCGTGACCGGTTCGGTCGGCCTGGCCTGCGCACCGTTGCATGGGCGTGACCCGCAGACGCTGATGCGCAACGCCGGCCTCGCCCTGCACAAGGCCAAGGCCAACGGCAAGCATCAGGTCCAGGTGTTCACCGAGGCGCTGAACGCCGAGGCCAGCTACAAGCTGTTCGTGGAAAACAACCTGCGCCGCGCCCTGACCCAGAATGAACTGGACGTTTTCTATCAGCCCAAGCTGTGCCTGCGCAGCGGTCGCCTGCTGGGCATGGAGGCGCTGCTGCGCTGGAACCACCCGGAAAAAGGCATGATCCGTCCGGACCAGTTCATCAGCGTGGCCGAGGAAACCGGCCTGATCATCCCCATCGGCAAATGGATCGCCCGCCAGGCTTGCCGCATGAGCAAGCAATTGACCGCAGCCGGCCTGGGCAACCTGCAGGTGGCGATCAACCTATCGCCCAAGCAGTTCTCCGACCCGGACCTGGTGGCCTCGATCGCCAGCATCCTCAAGGAAGAGCAACTGCCCGCCCGCTTGCTGGAACTGGAGCTGACCGAAGGCTTGCTGCTCGAAGCCACCGAAGACACGCACCTGCAACTCGACCAGCTCAAGCGCCTGGGCCTGACCCTGGCCATGGACGATTTCGGTACCGGTTATTCATCCCTGAGCTATCTGAAGAAATTCCCGATCGACATCATCAAGATCGATCGCAGCTTCATCCATGAGATCCCGGACAACCAGGACGACATGGAAATCACCTCCGCCGTGATCGCCATGGCCCACAACCTGAAACTCAAGGTCGTCGCCGAAGGCATCGAGACCGCCCAGCAGCTGGCGTTCCTGCGTCGCCACCGCTGCGACGTCGGCCAGGGCTACCTGTTCGACCGGCCGATTCCCGGTGCAGAGCTTGTCGAGAAGCTCAAGCGCTACCCGCGCGGCCCTCTTGTCTGACAGCCGCTTATAGCGAGCAGCGGCTTTTCTGAGGCACACTGACGGTCTATTTCGCTCAATTCAATCTGACTGAGAGGACTGATGATGGTCTTGCGCTCGGAAATCCTGGTGAACAAAAACGTGCTTCCTACTCAAGAACAAGCTCTGCCTGGCCGTGAAACCCCGATGACCGTGCCAGAAAAACACTTCGTCCATGACGCGCCGCTGCTGGGCCCGTTTGCCATGGACGTGGACTTCGCGATCTTCGGCCTGGGTTGCTTCTGGGGTGCGGAGCGCAAGTTCTGGCAACGTGAAGGCGTGGTCAGCACGGCGGTGGGTTACGCGGGCGGCTTTACGCCAAACCCGACTTACGAAGAGGTCTGCTCGGGCCTGACCGGCCACAGCGAAGTGGTGCTGGTGGTCTACGAGCCGGCGAAAGTCAGCTACAACGAACTGCTGGCGATGTTCTGGGAACTGCACAACCCGACCCAGGGCATGCGCCAGGGCAACGACATCGGCACCCAGTACCGCTCGGTGGTCTACTGCACCACGCCCGAGCAGCTGGAAGCGGCGAAAAAGAGCAAGGAACTATTCCAGGCTGAACTGACCAAGGCCGGGCTGGGAGAAATCACCACCGAAATCGACGAAGCGCCGACCTTCTACTTTGCCGAGGCGTATCACCAGCAATACCTGGCGAAAAACCCTGAAGGTTATTGCGGGATTGGCGGTACGGGCGTGACTTGCCCGATCTGATCGTCAGGCCCTGAAAAGCATCGCGAGCAAGCTCGCTCCCACAATGGCCGGGGTCGAACCCATATAGTGAGTACACCCCAAGCCCTGGGGGAGCGAGCTTGCTCGTGAATGCGGCCTGACAGTCGGCCAGGGGGTTTGTTGACCGGGTACATATCCGTTGCTGCGGTAACGGCGGCTTATGGTTCCGCTTTTACAGCGGGTCACTTTTGAGAAGCGCAAAAGTAACCAAAACGCTTCTGCCCCACCACTCGGCACCTCGCCAAGGCTCGGTGTCCCCTCACTCCGGCATTGCTCCGTGGGCCCGCCGCGAAGGGCCGTCCCTGGCCCAGCGCGGCTATCCCGGCATCCATGCCGGGATGCCCACTCCACAATGCCTGCGTTCGGCCAGCGTGGTTAACGGGGCGCCTCAGATCAAGATCAAGATCAAGATCAAAAGCAAGGCGGCCTGATTCTCGCGGGGGTACCCGGTTTCATTGTGGGAGCGAGCCTGCTCGCGATGGCGTCCTTACAGACGTCACCAACACCTCAAGCTTCAGCAATCAACCAATCCATCTGCCAACCACCCTGGGTCTGCCCGAGCTTCCTGGACAACCACGGCAGCAATTCCCGGAGTTCTTCCTCAAGCCCCCAAGGCGGATTGGCAATGGCCAGGCCGGAGCCGTTCAGGCTGTTCGGCGTGGCCAGCGGATGCACCAGCAATTCCACCCGCAACAGCTTCGGCGCGCCGGTGCCGGCCAGGTCCTGATAGAAGCGACGCAACATGCGCTGGTCCTTCACCGGGTACCAGATTGCCGCAACCGTCTGGCGCATCCGGCCGATGGCTTCCTTGAGCGAAGCGGCGCAGCGCTGCATCTCGTCGAGCTGTTCAAAGGGCGGATCGATGAGCATCAGCCCGCGCTTCTCGCTCACCGGCAGCAGAGCCCGCGGCACATGCCAGCCTTCGCCCAGGTGCACCGCCACGCGACGGTCACCCTTCATGTTGTCCTTGAGCAGAACGCCGTCTTCGGGATGTTTCTCGTTGAGCAGCACCCGGTCCTGCGCCCGGGTCAGGCGCCGCGCCAGTTCCGGTGAGCCCGGGTAATAACGCAACTGGCCGTCCGGGTTCATCTCGTGCAGCACATTCATATACTCGGCGGTCAGCGGCGGCAGGTCATCCTGGCCCCACAACCGCGCGATGCCTTCCAGGTATTCGCCGGTGCGATTGGCCTGGTCGCCCTGCAAGTCGTACAGCCCGATGCCCGCGTGGGTATCCAGGTAAGCGAAGGGCTGCTCCTTGCGCGACATCAGGGCAATGAGGCGAGTCAAGGTCAGGTGTTTGAACACATCGGCGTGATTGCCGGCGTGGAAGGCATGGCGATAATTCATGGCGGCTCCTGCGAAGGCCGACGAGTTTACCTTGAAGCGTGCCGAACGTCAGGGGTTCGCAGCCGAGCGGACGAACAGACCCGTGGCGAGAGAGCTTGCTCCCGCTGGGCTGCGCAGCAGCCCCTTACAACGAGCCTCAACACGCCAACAGATCGCAGGCGCCCTCCTTGCAGCGCTCGCATTCCTCGCAGAACGGCGCGGGGCTTTTCAGGCTGACGATTTGCGCATGGCTAAGGGGCGAGGCCGGCGCGGCGGCGAGTTTTTCCGCCGCGCCGGGCGCAATGGCTTCGGCCCCCATGACTGCCATCGGCGCGCCACCGACCTGGATCGGCACGCTGCTGAAGATTCCGCCCGGACCGATATTGATCCAGTGCCCACCGGCCTGGATGGTCGCGCTGGCGCCACCCTCCAGCACGATCTGCCGGCCGGCACTGACATGAAAGCCTCCCACGGCGCTGATGGCCTGGTTGGCCACGCGGATATGCCGATCGCCCGCGACCAGCAGGTGATCATCCTGGCGGACCTCGACCTGACGCCGACCTGCGGTGATGCGCTGCTCGTCATCCTGCAGTTCATGCCGCGACAAGCCGGAGACCACGATGCTGCGCTCGTGATCGACCTGCACGCGCTGGTCGTGCAACACGTGCTGCGTCCAGTTGCGCTGGGCCCTCAGGTAGATTTCCTCGGCACCCTTGCGGTCCTCGATGCGCAACTCGTTGTAGCCACCGCCACCGGGACTGCTCTGGCTGCGCAATATGCTGCGGGTCTTGTCCGCCGGCAGGTCCAGCGGTACCGGGTTGGCGCCGTTCGGCAGACAGCCCACCACCAGCGGCTTGTCCACGTCGCCCTCCATGAACCCCACCAGCACTTCCATGCCGACTCGGGGAATCATCACGCCGCCGTAGTGATCGTGTGCCCAGCCGCTCGCCACCCTCAGCCAGCAACTGGAATGCTCGTCACGCTTACCGTCGCGATCCCAGACCAGTTGCACCTTGACCCGCCCGAACGCGTCGCAATGGATCTCGCTGTCCGCCGGGCCGGTCACCACCGCGGGCTGGTAGCCGTTGACGGACGGCTTCCTGTGCTGCAACGGCGGTCGAAAGAACACTCCCCACGGCGTGGCGAGGAAGCTATTGCAGTAGCCTTGGAACTCATCCGCGCCGACAGAAGCGTTTTCTTCCAGCACCTGCGGCTGGCGGCCATGGTGGTCAACCTGCGTCAGCAACCAGAGGTCGTTCCATTGCGCCCGGGGATGCTCCTTGATACACATGAAATGTCCGCTGGCAAAGGCGCTGTCATCGCTGCCACCCTCCGCCAGGCACCCATCGCCCGCCTGCCGTTCGAGAGCATGCTGGGCCAGATGCTGGCCATCGTCGCGGTCGGTGAACTGGCCGGGGTAGAGATAACTCTCCAGAACGGGAAGTTGCTGATTGTCGATGTCCGCCTGCAACGAGAGGCCCGGCTTGCGAAAATCGTAGTCGCGCAACATCACGGCGTTGGTGTGGGTCTGCAACCGCACGGCCAGGCGCTTGATAGCCGGCTCGGCGGCAGCCATGCCGCTGCCGGGCAGATACAAAGTGGACTCGGGCAGGCGCAGGAACACCGTCTGGTCGTCGCCAAATATCAGCAGGTGGCCGTCAGGGCTGTGTCGGAAGTGATAGTGGATGCCGACTTCGGTGCAAATCCGTTCGATAAAAACCAGATCGCTTTCGTGGTACTGCACGCAATATTCACGCTCGGGATATTGCCCGCCAAGACTGAACTGGCAGGCATCGGCGAGGATACCGTGGTCCTTCAATACGCGGGAGATGATTTCCGGCACGCTCAAGTGCTGGAAAATCCGCTGGTTGATGCGATGGCGCAAGTAAGCCAGGCGAGGCACAAGGCTGACCTGATAACGGCTCAGCCGCTCGCCCGAATCGCCTTGGGCGACGCTATAGACCTGGCCGTGTATCCCGCCACCTTGGTGACCGAAGCGCAGATAAGCCTGACGATGCAACAGATCTTCAAGCACCAGGTCGGGCCGCTCGCTGACGAGCTCCAGATCAAAGCGATAGGGTTGGCTGACGGCTTCCGTGCCCTTGAACTCAAGGACCTGCAATTCATTCGGGCCGCTGTCGAATGTCAGCGTAAAACGTGGCGAGTTGGCAGGCGCGAACATCCGATGTGCCTCTGCGAAAGGGAGGCAAACGATTCTGCATGAGCCATGGCGGATTGGACCGATCAGCGGAAAAAACAGATTTGCCTTACAGACGACGGGGCAAAAGTTGCACAAAACAAACGTATCGCCTGACATCGCGGTTTGGCAGAGCCTGGCAGGCAAAGTGAGGTAACGGCGGAGTCTCTCCAACAATCGGGCCGGGGCGCCGCCAAAAAAAACGGCCCGCCTCCATGAGAGACGAGCCGTTTTTCAAACCTTCAGACGAGCCATGACGGCCTCGCCGAGTGGCTTATTGATTCAAGCGGAAATCCTTCTCGGCCGCTTCGAAGCGCTGCAGCATGCCGGCGGTTGGCGAACCCATCTTGCTGACCACGTAGATCGCCAGGCTGGCAAAGATGAAGCCAGGGATGATTTCGTAAAGCCCCAGCAGCTCGAAATGCTTCCAGACGATTACGGTGATCGCACCCACCAGGATCCCGGCCAGCGCGCCGTTACGGGTCATGTCTTTCCAGATCACCGAAATCAGTACCACAGGACCGAATGCCGCACCGAAACCGGCCCAGGCGTAGCTCACCAGGCCCAGTACACGGTTTTCCGGGTTGGCGGCCAGGGCGATGGCGATGACCGCTACCAGCAGCACCATGAAACGACCTACCCAGACCAGTTCCAGCTGGGAAGCGCTCTTGCGCAGGAACGTCTTGTAGAAGTCTTCGGTCAGGGAACTGGAGCACACCAGCAGTTGGCAGCTCAAAGTGCTCATGACCGCCGCCAGGATGGCCGACAGCAGGACACCGGCAACCCATGGATTGAACAGCAGTTTCGCCAGTTCGATGAACACACGCTCAGGGTTTTCGGTTACCGGACCGGCCACTTCAGGGTGCGCCGAGAAGTAGGCGATACCGAAGAAACCGACGGCAACGGTGCCGCCCAGGCACAGGATCATCCAGGCCATGGAAATACGACGCGCCTTGGCAATCGACTTGACCGAATCCGCCGCCATGAAGCGCGCCAGGATATGCGGCTGGCCGAAGTAGCCCAGGCCCCAGCCCATCAGCGAGATGATGCCGATGAAGGTGGTATTTTTCAGCATGTCGAACGACGTAGGGTCTTTCGCTTCGATAGCCAGGAAAGTGGTATCGACGCCGCCGGTGGCCAGCAGCACGATGATCGGCGTGAGGATCAACGCGAAGATCATCAGGGTCGCTTGTACGGTGTCGGTCCAGCTCACGGCCAGGAAACCACCAATGAAGGTGTAGGCAATGGTCGCGGCAGCGCCGGCCCACAAGGCAGTCTCGTAGGACATGCCGAAGGTGCTTTCGAACAGACGGGCACCGGCCACGATGCCGGAAGCGCAATAGATGGTGAAGAACACCAGGATCACCACCGCGGAGATGATCCGCAGCAAGCCGCTGGTATCCTCGAAACGGCTGGAGAAATAATCCGGCAGCGTCAGCGCATCACCGTTGTGCTCGGTCTGGACCCGCAGGCGACCAGCGACGAACAGCCAGTTCAGGTAGGCACCGATGATCAGGCCAATGGCGATCCAGCTTTCCGACAGGCCGGACATATAGATGGCGCCGGGCAAACCCATCAACAGCCAGCCGCTCATGTCGGAGGCACCGGCAGAGAGCGCTGTCACGACACTGCCCAGGCTGCGACCGCCCAGGATGTAGTCGGAAAGGTTGTTGGTGGAGCGATAAGCCATCAGGCCGATCAGGACCATGGCTGCGATATAGATCACGAAAGTGATCAGGGTAGGATTGCTGAAACTCATGAGTACGCCCTGGCTTTGTTTTTATGGTGCGGTGGCAGTTGAAAACCCGGACAACGCAGACGTTGTACCGACGTTTTGTGGACCCGCGAATTTATGACTGATGTTTCCCCAGGAAAGCCACCAGCCGATGCAGCTCGGCGCGAAGCCGGTTGCACCTTGGCCGCGAATGCTATTCAACAAATCAAATAAGGTGCAACCAGTTTCGTTCAAATAAGTTGCACCTAGTCGGAATATTCGTACGCAAGGCGACTTTCCGCACGCTATTGGTGCAAATGAGATTGCTTTTCGACTTTCCCGCGCACCAATAAAGTGCAGGACCTGTTTAGGGTCCAATGCAACCTGATGAGCTGCTCAATATTTCGACAAAAAATAGGTTGCACCCGGTTGCACCTCTATCGGCTCGCAGCTAATCTTGCCGCCAGCTGATGCCACGCCATACGTGGTAAACATGAGGATAAAAATATGGCTACCACCACCCTTGGGGTCAAACTCGACGACCCGACCCGCGAACGCCTGAAGGCGGCCGCAACCTCGATTGATCGCACGCCGCACTGGCTGATCAAGCAGGCAATTTTCAATTACCTGGAAAAACTTGAGGGTGGTGCAACCCTGACCGAGCTGAACGGTTCGACCCGCGCCGATAGCGATGATGCCGGTGAAGTCCAGCCCGATCACGCTCACCAGTGCTTCCTGGAGTTCGCCGAAAGCATTCTGCCGCAATCGGTCCTGCGCGCCTCCATCACCGCCGCCTACCGTCGCCCTGAGCCGGAAGTGGTACCGATGCTGATCGAGCAGGCCCGCCTGCCGGCTGAGATGGCCGAAGCCACCAACAAGCTGGCGGCTTCCATTGCTGAAAAACTGCGTAACCAGAAGAGTGCCGGCGGTCGTGCCGGTATCGTTCAGGGCTTGCTGCAGGAATTTTCCCTGTCGTCCCAGGAAGGCGTAGCGCTGATGTGCCTGGCGGAGGCGCTGCTGCGCATCCCGGACAAAGGCACCCGCGACGCACTGATTCGCGACAAGATCAGCACCGGCAACTGGCAGCCGCACCTGGGCAACAGTCCGTCGCTGTTCGTCAACGCCGCCACCTGGGGCCTGCTGCTGACCGGCAAGTTGGTCGCCACTCATAATGAAGCCGGCCTGACTTCGTCGCTGAGCCGCATCATTGGCAAGAGCGGCGAGCCGATGATCCGCAAGGGCGTCGACATGGCCATGCGCCTGATGGGCGAGCAGTTCGTCACCGGCGAAACCATCGCCGAAGCCCTGGCCAACGCCAGCAAGTTCGAAGCCAAGGGTTTCCGTTATTCCTACGACATGCTCGGTGAAGCCGCGCTCACCGAACATGACGCCCAGAAGTACCTGGCCTCGTACGAACAAGCCATCCATTCGATCGGCAAAGCCTCTCACGGTCGTGGGATTTACGAAGGCCCGGGCATTTCCATCAAGCTTTCGGCCCTGCATCCGCGTTACAGCCGCGCCCAGTACGAGCGCGTCATGGACGAGCTGTACCCGCGCCTGCTGTCGCTGACCCTGCTCGCCAAGCAATACGACATCGGCCTGAACATCGACGCCGAAGAGGCCGACCGCCTCGAACTGTCCCTGGACCTGCTCGAGCGCCTGTGCTTCGAGCCGCAGCTGACCGGCTGGAACGGCATCGGCTTCGTGATCCAGGCCTACCAGAAGCGTTGCCCGTACGTCATCGACTATGTGATCGACCTGGCTCGTCGCAGCCGTCACCGCCTGATGATCCGCCTGGTGAAAGGCGCCTACTGGGACAGCGAGATCAAGCGCGCCCAGGTCGAAGGCCTGGAAGGCTATCCGGTGTACACCCGCAAGGTGTACACCGACGTTTCCTACATCGCCTGCGCCCGCAAGCTGCTGTCGGTGCCGGAAGTCATCTATCCGCAATTCGCCACGCACAACGCCCACACTTTGTCGGCGATTTACCACATCGCCGGTCAGAACTATTACCCGGGCCAGTATGAATTTCAGTGCCTGCACGGCATGGGCGAACCGCTGTACGAACAGGTTGTAGGCAAGGTTTCCGAAGGCAAGCTGAACCGTCCGTGCCGCGTGTACGCGCCGGTCGGCACCCACGAAACGCTGCTGGCCTACCTGGTGCGTCGCTTGCTGGAAAACGGCGCGAACACTTCGTTCGTCAACCGCATCGCCGACCAGTCGATTTCCATCCAGGAACTGGTCGCCGATCCAGTGGCGAGCATCGAGCAGATGGCGACGCTGGAAGGCGGTTTCGGCCTGCCGCACCCGCGCATTCCGTTGCCACGCGATCTGTATGGCAGCGAACGCGCCAACTCCAGTGGCATCGACCTGGCCAACGAACATCGCCTGGCCTCGTTGTCCTGCGCTTTGCTGGCCACCGCCCACAACGACTGGAAAGCTGCGCCGATGCTCGGCTGCGCCGCCAGTGAAGAAGCCCCGGCACCGGTGCTGAACCCGGCCGATCACCGTGACGTGGTGGGCCACGTGCAGGAGGCTACCGTCGCCGATGTCGACAACGCCATCCAGTGCGCCCTCAACGCCGCGCCGATCTGGCAAGCCACGCCACCGGCCGAACGCGCCGCGATCCTGGAGCGCGCCGCCGACCTGATGGAAGGCGAGATCCAGCCGCTGATGGGCCTGCTGGCCCGCGAAGCCGGCAAGACCTTCGCCAACGCCATCGCCGAGGTACGCGAGGCCGTGGACTTCCTGCGCTACTACGCGGTGCAGGCGCGCAACGATTTCACCAACGATGCCCACCGTCCATTGGGCCCGGTGGTCTGCATCAGCCCGTGGAACTTCCCGCTGGCGATTTTCAGCGGCCAGGTCGCCGCCGCACTGGCCGCCGGCAACCCGGTACTGGCCAAGCCCGCCGAGCAGACGCCTCTGGTGGCTGCCCAGGCAGTGCGCCTGATGCTTGAAGCCGGCATTCCGGAAGGCGTCCTGCAATTGCTGCCAGGCCGTGGCGAAACCGTTGGTGCACGCCTGGTGGGTGACGATCGGGTCAAAGGCGTGATGTTCACCGGTTCAACCGAAGTCGCGCGCCTGCTGCAACGCAATATCGCCGGACGCCTGGACAACCAGGGCCGGCCGATCCCGCTGATCGCCGAAACCGGCGGCCAGAACGCGATGATCGTCGACTCTTCGGCCCTGACTGAACAAGTGGTCATCGACGTGGTGTCCTCGGCTTTCGACAGCGCCGGCCAGCGTTGCTCGGCCCTGCGTGTTCTGTGCCTGCAGGAAGATTCCGCCGACCGCGTCATCGAAATGCTCAAGGGCGCCATGGCCGAATCGCGCCTCGGCAACCCCGAGCGCCTGTCGGTGGACATCGGCCCGGTGATCGACGCCGAAGCCAAGGCCGGCATCGAGAAACACATCCAGGCCATGCGCGACAAAGGTCGCACCGTGTATCAGATGGCAATCGCCGACAGCGACGAGTGCAAGCGCGGCACCTTCGTGATGCCGACCCTGATCGAGCTGGAAAGCTTCGACGAGCTGCAACGCGAGATCTTCGGCCCGGTGCTGCACGTGGTGCGCTACAAGCGCAAGGAGCTGGACCAGTTGATCGGTCAGATCAACGCCTCCGGCTACGGCCTGACCCTGGGCGTGCACACGCGCATCGATGAAACCATCGCCAAGGTGATCGACAACGTCCATGCCGGTAACGTCTATGTAAACCGCAACATCGTCGGTGCCGTGGTCGGCGTGCAGCCATTCGGCGGCGAAGGCCTGTCGGGCACCGGTCCGAAGGCCGGCGGCCCGCTGTACCTGTACCGCTTGTTGTCGACTCGTCCTACCGATGCGATCCAGCAGTCCTTCGTACGTGGCGATGCCCTGTCGGCACCGGACCTGCGCTTGCGCGACGCCATGAGCAAACCGCTGACCGCCCTGCAAGCCTGGGCCGACAGCCACAAGCTCGCCGAACTTAGCGCCCTGTGCGTGCAGTTCGCCGCCCAGTCGCAAAGCGGCATCACCCGCCAGCTGACCGGCCCGACCGGCGAACGCAACAGCTACGCCATCCTGCCCCGCGAGCACGTGTTGTGCCTGGCGGACGTGGAAGGCGACCTGCTGACGCAACTGGCGGCCGTATTCGCCGTAGGCGGCTCGGCCGTGTGGCCGGAAACCGACACCAGCAAGGCGTTGTTCGCACGCTTGCCGAAGGACATTCAGGCGCGCATCCAGCGGGTTGCCGATTGGACCAAGGACGACGTGTTGTTCGACGCGGTCCTGCACCACGGCGACTCGGACCAGTTGCGCGGCGTGTGCCAGCAAGTGGCCAAGCGCGCCGGGGCGATCGTCGGGGTGCATGGCTTGTCCCAGGGCGAAACCAATATCGCCCTGGAACGCCTGGTGATCGAACGCGCGCTGAGCGTCAACACCGCCGCGGCGGGTGGTAACGCCAGTCTGATGACGATCGGCTAAAACCCTGTAGGCCAGGCACCCGCAATAGGTGCCTGGCAATCGAAACCCAATGTGGGAGCGAGCCTGCTCGCGAAGACGGCGTATCAGTCGACCTCAATGTTGCTGACTCACCGCTTACGCGAGCAGGCTTGCTCCCACATTTTGATTAGTGTCGCCCCCGCCTCTGCATCACTGTCATCAATCATCCTGTTCAGCCTTTATCAGCACGCCTAGACTCGGCCCATTCCAAGAAAAGGTAGGCCGCCATGTCCGAGACGCTGCTCAGTTCCCGCAATCTGGCTTTCGAGCTGTATGAAGTCCTTGATGCCGAAGGCCTGACCCAGCGCGAACGGTTTGCCGAGCACAATCGCGAAACCTTCGACGCGGCCATCGGTACGGCCCGCAGCATTGCCGAAAAATATTTCGCGCCGCACAACCGCAAGAACGACGAAAACGAACCGCGCTATGAAGATGGCCAGGCCATCCTGATCCCGGAAGTGAAACCTGCGGTGGATGCGTTCCTGGAGGCGGGCTTTCTCAACGCCGCCCGCAGTTTCGACGCCGGCGGCATGCAACTGCCGACGCTACTGTCCCAGGCGTGCTTCGCGCACTTCCAGTCGGCCAATGCCGCTTCGACTTCTTACCCGTTCCTGACCATGGGCGCGGCGAACCTGATCGAAAGCTTTGGTAGCGATGAGCAGAAGCAGCGCTTCCTGCGACCGATGATCGACGGCCGTTTCTTCGGCACCATGGCCCTGACCGAACCTCACGCGGGTTCTTCGCTGGCGGATATTCGTACGCGCGCGGAACCGGCGTCCGACGGCACTTATCGACTCAAGGGCAACAAGATCTTCATTTCCGGTGGCGACCATCCGCTGTCGGAAAACATCGTTCACATGGTCCTGGCCAAACTGCCGGACGCGCCGCCGGGCGTGAAGGGCATCTCGCTGTTTATCGTGCCCAAGTTCCTGGTGAACGAAGATGGCAGCCTGGGCAAGCGCAACGACGTGCTGCTGGCCGGGCTGTTTCACAAGATGGGCTGGCGCGGCACTACGTCTACGGCGCTGAACTTCGGTGATAACGGTGAGTGTGTCGGTTACCTCGTCGGCAAACCGCACCACGGTCTGAGTTACATGTTCCAGATGATGAATGAGGCGCGGATCGGCGTCGGCATGGGCGCCGTCATGCTGGGCTACGCCGGTTACCTGTATTCCCTTGAATACGCCCGCGAACGCCCGCAGGGCCGGGTACCCGACAGCAAGGATCCAGGCACCGCGCCTGTACCGATCATCCAGCACGCCGACGTACGCCGCATGCTGTTGACCCAGAAAGCCTACGTGGAAGGTTCGTTCGACCTGGGCCTGTACGCGGCGCGGCTGTTCGACGACACCACTACGCTTGAGAGCGAAGCCGAGCGCCGCCGCGCCCATGAGTTGCTGGACCTGCTGACCCCCATCGTCAAATCCTGGCCCTCGGAGTTCTGCCTGAAAGCCAACGAACTGGCGATCCAGATTCTCGGCGGCCATGGTTACACCCGTGAATATCCGGTGGAGCAGTATTACCGCGACAACCGCCTGAACCCGATCCACGAAGGTACCCATGGCATCCAGTCCCTGGATCTGCTGGGACGCAAACTGGCACAGAACGGCGGGGCCGGTCTCAAGCAACTGATCCGTCTGGTGGCCGATACCAGCGAGCGCGCCCAGGCGTACGATTCGTTGACGCCCCTGCGCCAGCCGCTGGAAGCCCTGGTGGCGCGCCTGCAATCGGTCACCCTCGGGCTGCTGACGGACCTCGCCCAGGGCAAGGTCAACAGCAGCCTCGCCAATTCGGCGCTGTACCTGAAGGTGTTTGGCCATATGGTGATTGGCTGGCGCTGGCTGGAACAGGCGATTCGCGCCGAGGAAGGGCTGGCCAGGGGCAATGCGGCGGATGTGGACTTCTACAGGGGCAAGCTGCAAGCGGCGCGCTATTTCCTGACCTGGGAAGTACCGGGTTGCCAGCATGAACTGGCGTTGCTTGAAGCGCGGGATGATACGTGCCTGGGGATGCGGGATGAATGGTTTTGAGCCGGAGCTTGCTGCGCGGCTGAAATCCATTCGCGAGCAGGCTCGCTCCCACAGGGGGCTCAAGTGAACGCAACATCTGCGTTCACCATAGATCTACTGTGGGAGCGAGCCTGCTCGCGAAAGCGGTCTGTCAGTTAAAGCTGAATTGCCTGATCCGACGCTTTCGCGAGCAGGCTCGCTCCCACACGGGCACCACAGCCAACATTCGCTAAAGGTTCAAGCCTGCTGGATCGTCTTGGCAATAACCTCGACCGTGGCGCTGACCTGCTCCTCGTAGCGGTCGAGCTCCGCGCGGTGCTGCTTTTGCATTTCAATCTGTTGCGAACATAGATTCATGGCCGCCAGCACCAGCAGGCGGTCGCCGATCAACGTCGGGAACTTGCGCTTGGTATCGGCCAGGGCCGCCTTGAGCATCGAAGCGGCGTCCAGCAGCGCCTGCTCCTGCCCGGCCGGCGCCTTGATCGAGTATTCCTCTCCGAGAATCGAGACGACCGTCACCCCATCGGCACCCTGCTTCATGCGCCGACCGTTGCGGTGCTGGCGCGCTCGATCAGGGCCTGGATCCGTGCGGCGGTGGTGCCGTGCAATTCTTCCTGTTCCATCAGGTTCAGCTGCAGGCTTTCGTTTTCATCCTTGGCCTTGGCCAGTTCGGCGCTCAGGCTTTCATTCAGGCCGGTCAGGTGGCGGTTCTGCTGCACCAGGTCGTTGACCAGTTGCTCCAGCTGGCTGAGGGATGTTTCCAACATATTGAATTCCAGGCTTTTCAAGGGGGCGCGTACGATAAAGAAAACTCACCGTCGGCGCCACGACTCAGAAGGCAGCGGTATCCCGCTCGCGAGCTGTAAAGACTGTGATGGGGAAATCTGGTTCCGACCCTTCGTCGCGCCAACCCCGATGGCGTGCGACAAAAGCACGCAGCGCCCTCAAGACTTCAGTCGCCAGACCGATAAGCCTGGAAACCAGTCACAGCTCCGCACGGACGCGCTTTTTCACGGTAACTTCCATGTCCCTACGTAATATGAACATCGCGCCGCGGGCGTTCCTGGGGTTTGCCCTGATCGGCGCCCTGATGCTGGCATTGGGCGTATTTGCCTTGAGCCAGATGAGCAAGATCCGCACGTCCGGCGAAAACATCGTCGTAAACAGCGTGCCGAGCATCAAGGCCCTGAACGAATTCACCCAACTGACCCTGCGCCTGCGCGTGCTGTCCTATCGCTTGCTGACCAACCGCGAACCGGACACCCAGCAAAAAACCTTCGAGTTGTTCGAGCAACGCAACCAGCAGATCCGCACGGCCCAAAGCGCTTATGAAAAGCTCATCAGCGCTCCGGAAGAACGGGCCGCCTATGACCAGTACGTGCAGTTGCTGAATCAGTATCGTCAGCTTGAAGAGCGCATGAAGACCCTTTCGCGCAATAACCAGGTCGATGAACTGCGGACCTTGCTCGGTAACGATCTGCAAACCAATTCGGAAGCTGTCAACGCGGTCCTGGCTCGCCTGACTGACATTAACAACAAGCAGGCAGAAGCCTTCAATCAAAGTGCTGCGCAACAGGCCTCAACCGCGTTCAACTGGGTCGTTACCCTACTGGTCATCGCCACCGGCCTGACTTTGCTGTTCGCCTGGCTGCTGACCAACAGCATCACCAAGCCAATCGCCAACGCCCTGGATGCCGCCGAAGAAATCGCCAAGGGCAACCTGACCCGGCCGATCGTCGTGGATGGCAGCGACGAAGCCGGCCGTTTGTTGCGAGCAATGGCGACCATGCAGGAGAAACTGCGCGACACGCTGCAGCGGATCTCCGGCTCGGCCACCCAACTGGCCTCCGCCGCCGAAGAGCTCAACAGCGTCACCGACGAAAGTGCCCGTGGCCTGACCCAGCAGAACAACGAAATCGAACAGGCCGCCACGGCGGTCAACGAGATGACCAGCGCCGTGGAAGAGGTGGCCCGCAACGCGGTCAGCACTTCCGAAGCGTCGAAGAACGCCACCACTTCGGCGGGTGACGGTCGCGACCTGGTGCAGGAAACCGTCAGCGCCATCGAACGCATGAGCGCCGACGTACAGAGCACCGCCACGCTGATCGGCAACCTGGCCGATGAGTCCCGCGATATCGGCAAAGTGCTCGACGTGATCCGTGGCCTGGCCGACCAGACCAACCTGCTGGCACTGAACGCCGCCATTGAAGCGGCCCGCGCCGGTGAAGCCGGTCGTGGTTTTGCGGTGGTAGCCGATGAAGTACGCGCCCTCGCCCATCGCACCCAGCAGTCGACCAGCGAGATCGAGCGCATGATCGGCAGCATCCAGAGCGGCACCGAACAGGCCGTGGATTCGATGCGCAACAGTACCGAGCGCGCCGAGTCGACATTGAACATCGCCCGCGGCGCCGGGATGTCCCTGGACACCATCAACACCGCCATCGTCGAGATCAACGAACGCAACCTGGTGATCGCCAGCGCCGCCGAGGAGCAGGCCCAGGTGGCCCGTGAAGTCGACCGCAACCTGGTGAACATCCGCGACCTGTCGGTGCAATCGGCCACCGGCGCCAACCAGACCACCGCCGCCAGCGCCGAACTGTCGCGCCTGGCCGTGGACCTGAACAGCATGGTCGGGCGGTTCAGCCTCTGACCGCCCGTGGGTCGCTCACAGACTGTGCGCGACCCACGCTTTTGTGGTGAGCGAGCTTGCTCCCGCTGGACTGCGCAGCGGCCCCGTCTTTAAAAGCGACGACTGCTTCGCAGCCGAGCGGGAGCAAGCTCCCTCGCCACGGTGTTTCCCTCTCTGGATCCGGTGCACATACGCCGATCCCAACCTTTTTTGACAGCATCACATTTCAACAGGTTAGAATCGCTGGCACGCAGACTGCATGGTCAGTTTGCGCCTGCCCCCTCAAGATTCCGGAGTACTGCCTTTGACTGCGACGACCATCAACAGCCTGTTCTTGATCGGCGCGTTGCTGGTGAGTGCGAGCATTCTGGTCAGTTCTCTTTCGTCGCGCCTGGGCATCCCGATCCTGGTGATCATCCTCGCCGTGGGCATGGTCGCCGGCGTGGACGGTGCCGGTATTCTGTTTGACAACTACGCCACGGCCTACCTGGTCGGCAACCTCGCGTTGGCGGTCATCCTGCTCGACGGCGGCTTGCGCACGCGAGTCTCAAGCTTTCGCGTGGCATTGTGGCCGGCGTTGTCGCTGGCCACCGTCGGCGTGCTGATCACCACCGGGCTGACCGGCCTGGCGGCGGCGTGGCTATTCGACCTGAACCTGATCCAGGGCCTGCTGATCGGTGCGATCGTCGGCTCCACCGACGCTGCGGCGGTGTTTTCGCTGTTGGGCGGCAAAGGCCTCAACGAACGGGTCAGCGCCACTCTGGAAATCGAGTCCGGCAGCAACGACCCGATGGCGGTGTTTCTTACCGTTACCCTGATCGGCATGCTCGCCAGCGGCGAAACTGGCCTGCAGTGGAGCCTGTTGGGCCATCTGATGCGCGAGTTCGGTATCGGCGCCGTGATCGGCCTGGGTGGCGGCTGGCTGATGCTGCAACTGGTCAACCGCATCAACCTCGCCAACGGCCTCTACCCGATCCTGGTGATCAGCGGCGGCCTGGCCGTGTTTGCCCTGACCAACGCCCTGCACGGCAGCGGCTTCCTGGCCGTGTACCTGTGTGGCCTGGTAATCGGCAACCGCCCGATACGCAGTCGCCACGGCATCCTGCATATGCTCGATGGCATGGCCTGGCTGGCGCAGATCGGCATGTTCCTGGTGTTGGGCCTGCTGGTCACGCCCCATGACCTGCTGCCGATCGCCCTTCCCGCCCTGGGCCTGGCCCTGTGGATGATCCTCTTCGCGCGCCCGCTGTCGGTGATGGTCGGCCTGCTGCCGTTCAAGGCTTTCCACGGTCGCGAGAAGGTGTTCATCTCCTGGGTCGGCCTGCGTGGCGCGGTACCGATCATCCTCGCGGTGTTCCCGCTGATGGCCGGTTTGCCTCACGCACAGCTCTATTTCAACCTGGCATTCTTTATCGTGCTGGTGTCGCTGCTGGTGCAAGGCACAAGCCTGCCGTGGGTCGCCAAGCTTCTGCACGTGACCGTCCCGCCAGAACCTCTGCCGATTTCCCGGGCAGCGCTGGAGGTTCACGTCACCAGCGAGTGGGAGCTGTTCATCTATCGCCTCGGTGCGGAAAAGTGGTGCATCGGCTCGCCGCTTCGGGATCTGAAAATGCCTGACGGAACCCGTATTGCGGCCTTGTTTCGTGGCCAGCAACTACTCCATCCGTCGGGTAGTACGGTCCTGGAAGTCGGTGATCTGCTGTGTGTAATCGGCCATGAACACGACCTGCCAGCCCTGGGAAAACTGTTCAGCCAAGCGCCGCAACGGGGCCTCGATCTGCGCTTTTTCGGCGACTTCGTACTCGAAGGAGACGCCCAGCTGGCCGCGGTCGCGGCGCTGTACGGGCTGCAGCTCGACGGCATCGATCCGGACATGTCCCTGGGCCGCTTCATTGCCCAGAAAGTCGGGGGGGCTCCGGTGGTCGGCGACCAGGTGGAGTGGAACAGTACCCTATGGACGGTCGCGGCCATGGACGGGAACAAGATCGGCAAAGTGGGCGTCAGATTCCCCGAAGGAAGTCGCCCGGGCCCCGGCTTGTTCCTCTAAACTGCTCCCACTCTCACTTGCTTGACCGGTCTTTATGCCTACCCTGCGCTCCTTTTTCGCCATTGCCCTGCTCGGCCTGAGTCTTTCCATCTGCACGGTGCACGCCGCCGAACCGCCTACCAGCGCCTCGGTCCAGGCCAGCCTGGACAAGATCGCCGACCGCAAACTGCCGGAGGCCGACCAGAAAGCCTTGCAGGCCGTGTTGCAGAACACCCTGACCCAGCTCAGCAACAAGGCCGACTACGAACAGAAGCTGCAAGCCCTCAAGCAGCAACTGGCCAACGCCCCCAAGCAGAACATCGAGAACCAGCGCGAGCTGGCGCGGCTCAAGGGCACCAATGTGGTGCCGGTGGCGCAGCGCTACGCTAACCTGCCCATCCCTCAGCTCGAACAGATGCTGACGGAGCGCTCCACCCAGCAGAGCGACCTGCAAAAGGCCCTGGCCGACGCCAACAGCCTGGTGATCACCGCCCAGACCCGCCCCGAGCGCGCCCAGGCGGAAATCTCCGCCAGCCAGACCCGCATCCAGCAGATCAACACCCTCCTCAAGGCCGGCCGCGACGCCGGCAAGGCCCTCAGCGCCGAACAGCGCGACCAGCTCAACGCTGAACTGGCGGCCCTCAATGCGCTGATTCCATTGCGCCGCCAGGAGCTGGCCGGCAACAGCCAGCTGCAAGACCTGGGCAACAGCCAGCATGATTTGCTGTCGGAAAAGATCGACCGCATGGAGCGAGAGATCCAGGATCTGCAGAACCTGATCAACCAGAAGCGCCTGGCCCAGTCCCAGGAAACGGTGACCCAGCAATCCATCGAAGCGCAGAAGGCCGGCGGCAGCAGCCTGCTGGCGACCGAAAGTTCGGCCAACCTGAAGCTCTCCGATTACCTGCTCAAAAGCACCGATCGGCTCAACGAGGTCACCCAGCAGAACCTGCAAACCAAGCAGTTGCTCGATAGCGTCACCCAGACCGACGCCGCCCTGGATGAGCAGATCAGCGTGCTCAAGGGCAGCCTGCTGCTCTCCAAGATTCTCTACAAGCAGCGCCAGACCCTGCCACACCTGAAACTGGACCAGAACCTCGCCGACCAGATCGCCGACATCCGCCTGTACCAGTTCGAGGTCAGCCAGCAACGCGAGCTGTTGAACAATCCCGGCGCCTATGTCGACAGCCTGCTGGCGTCCCAGCCGTCGGAGCAAGTCACGCCGCAACTGCGCAAGACGCTGCTGGAGCTGGCGCTGACTCGGGTCGACCTGTTGGAACGGCTGAACCGTGAGTTGAGCGCGGTGCTCAACGAATCCATCACCTTGCAGCTCAACCAGAAGCAACTGCTCAGTACCGCCCAGAACCTGCGGGCAACGCTCGAAGAGCAGATGTTCTGGATTCCCAGCAACAAACCGCTGGATTTCGAATGGATGCGTGGCGTGCCGGCCCGCCTGGAGAAGCAGGTCGACTCGCTGCCCTGGGCGTCGAGCCTCAGTGAGCTGGCTGACGGCCTGACCCAGCGGCCGCTGCTGTTCCTGCCCCTGGCCCTGCTGATCGGTGCGCTGCTGTGGCGACGCAAGAATCTTTATGCGCGCTTGAACAAGGTTCACCAGGATGTCGGCCACTTCAAGCGCGACAGCCAGTGGCACACCCCCCAGGCGATCCTGATCAACATTCTGCTGGCGATGCCGGTGGCCCTGGCACTCGCGCTGTGCGGCTATGCCTTGCAGATCGACGCCCGCGGCCAGAACACTAACCTCGGCGCCGCGCTACTGCAGATCGGCCAAGCCTGGCTGGTGTTCTATACCGCCTATCGAATTCTCTCTCCCGGAGGCGTCGCCGAGCTGCATTTCCGCTGGGAAAAACCCCAGGTGGAATTCCTCCAGGCCTGGATCCGTCGACTTGGCCTGGTGGTGCTGGCCCTGGTGGCGGTGGTTGCCGTGGCGGAGTTGCAGCCGTCGGCCCTGGCCGACGACGTACTCGGCATGCCGGTGGTGTTGACCTGCTACGCCTCGATGGCCTGGCTGCTCAGCCGACTGCTGCTCAGCAGCCCGACGCACACCAACGCCTCGCTGTTTCGCAAGGCCGTCGGCGTGCTGTTCACCGCGCTGCCGATCGCATTGTTCGTCGCTGTCTGCTTCGGCTACTACTACACCGCGTTGAAACTCAGCGATCGCTTGATCAATACCCTGTACCTGCTGATGTTCTGGCTGGTAATCGAAGCCACATTCGTGCGCGGCCTGTCGGTCGCGGCCCGGCGACTGGCCTACCAGCGCGCCCTGGCCAAGCGTCAGGCGGCCAAGGAGGTCGGCGACGGTGAAACGGTGGTCGAGGAGCCGACCCTGGACATCGAGAAGGTCAACGAACAGTCCCTGCGCCTGATCCGCCTGGCCCTGCTGGGCGGTTTCATGGCCGCGCTGTACTGGGTCTGGTCAGACCTGATCAGCGTGTTCTCCTACCTGGACAACATCACCCTATACGAATACACCAGCGGCACCGGCGTGAACATGAGCATGGTGCCCATCAGCATCGGCGACATGCTTGGCGCGCTGATCATCATCGGTATCACCTTCGCCCTGGCCCGCAACCTGCCTGGCCTGCTGGAAGTGTTCGTGCTGTCGAAGCTGAACCTGGCCCAGGGCAGCGCCTACGCCACCACCACGTTGCTGTCCTATGTCATCGCCGGCGTCGGCTTTGTCACGACGTTGTCCACACTGGGCGTGAGCTGGGACAAGCTGCAATGGCTGGTGGCCGCGCTGTCGGTGGGCCTGGGCTTCGGCATGCAGGAGATTTTCGCCAACTTCATCTCCGGCATCATGATCCTGTTCGAGCGCCCGGTACGGATCGGCGACACCATCACCATCGGCAACCTGTCGGGCACGGTCAGCAAGATCCGCATTCGCGCGACCACCATCACCGACTTCGATCGCAAGGACATCATCGTCCCGAACAAGACCTTCATCACCGGACAATTGATCAACTGGTCGCTGACCGACACCGTGACCCGGGTAACCCTGAAACTCGGCGTGGACTACGGCTCGGACCTGGATCGGGTTCGCGAACTGCTGCTCAAGGCTGCCCGCGACAACCCGCGTGTGTTGAAGGAGCCGGAGCCGATCGTGTACTTCCTGAACTTCGGTGAGAGCACCCTGGACCACGAGTTACGCATGCACGTGCGCGACCTCGGCGACCGCAACCCGGTGCTGGACGAGATCAACCGGTTCATCAACCGGGAATTCAAGAAGGAACATATCAACATCTCGTTCCGTCAGATGGAGATCTATCTGAAGAACCTGCAAGGCCAGGAATACAAACTGGTGCCCGCCGAGCCCGACCACAAGACCCTCGGGCCTGTGCCCTCGACCGTAGCCAGCATCAAGCCCGTTCCGGAGCCACCGCAACAGACACTCGACTGATCGCGGGATGCCTGCGGGCGCCCCGTCGGAGATGGCCATGAAAACACTGGAAACGCTGACTTTGGATAACCGCTTCGCCCGCCTGGGCGACGGTTTCTCGGCCCACGTGCTGCCGGAGCCCATCGACAATCCGCGCCTGGTGGTTGCCAGCCCGGCCGCGATGGCGCTGCTTGACCTGGATCCGGCCGAAGCACAGACGCCACTGTTTGCCGAAATTTTCGGCGGCCACAAACTCTGGGCCGAAACCGAGCCTCGGGCCATGGTGTATTCCGGGCATCAGTTCGGCCACTACAATCCGCAATTGGGTGACGGCCGCGGGCTGCTGCTGGGCGAGGTGTACAACGAGGCCGGCGAGCATTGGGACCTGCACCTCAAGGGCGCCGGCCAGACGCCGTTTTCGCGGATGGGCGATGGCCGGGCGGTACTGCGCTCCTCGATCCGCGAATTCCTCGCCTCCGAAGCCTTGCATGCGTTAGGCATCCCGACCACGCGCGCGCTGTGTGTGATCGGCTCCGACACCCCGGTATGGCGCGAAAAGCAGGAGCGCGCCGCCATGGTGCTGCGCCTGGCGCCGAGCCATGTGCGCTTCGGACATTTCGAATACTTCTACTACACCAAGAAACCGGAGTTGCACGCGGCCCTGGCCGAGCACGTGCTGAACCTGCATTTCCCTGAATGCCGGGAGCAGCCGGAACCGTACCTGGCGATGTATCGGGAGATTGTCGAACGCAACGCCGAGTTGATTGCCAAATGGCAGGCCTACGGCTTCTGTCACGGGGTAATGAATACCGACAACATGTCGATATTGGGTATCACCTTCGACTTCGGCCCTTTCGCCTTCCTCGATGACTTCGACGCCAACTTCATCTGCAACCACTCCGACGACCAGGGCCGCTATTCATTCAGCAACCAGGTGCCCATCGGCCAGTGGAACCTCAGCGCCCTGGCCCAGGCCCTGACCCCCTTCATCAGCGTCGACGCCCTGCGCGAGACCCTGGGTCTGTATCTGCCGCTGTACCAGGCCCACTACCTGGACCTGATGCGCCGCCGCCTCGGCCTGACCCGCGCCGAGGACGATGACCAGAAACTGGTGGAGCGCCTGCTGCAACTGATGCAGAACAGCGGCGTCGACTACAGCCTGTTTTTCCGTCGCCTGGGCGAACAGGCGCCCGAACAGGCCGTCGCCCGCTTGCGCGATGACTTTGTCGATCTCAAGGGTTTCGATGCCTGGGGCGAGCTTTACCTCGCTCGGGTCAATCGCGAGGGCGTTGTCGATCAAGCCCAGCGCAGAGCCCGCATGCACGCGGTCAATCCGTTGTATGTATTACGCAACTACCTGGCGCAGAAAGCCATCGACGCCGCCGAATCAGGCGACTACGAAGAAGTCCGCCGCCTCCACGGCGTACTGTCCCGTCCGTTCGAGGAACAACCGGGCATGGACAGCTACGCCGAAAGGCCGCCGGAATGGGGCAAGCACCTGGAGATCAGCTGCTCGTCGTAACGACCTGCCAGACACATGGCCCCCGTGGCGAGGGAGCTTGCTCCCGCTGGGCTGCGAAGCAGTCCTGAAAGACCGACGCAGTCGTCCAGGTAAACAACGACGGCTACGCCGCCGAGCGGGAGCAAGCTCCCTCGCCACGGGTTCAGATTGTCCGGGAGAGAGAGTTCGCGAGCTGGCTCGCTCCCACATTGGGAGCGATGTGATCGCGATATAGACCACAACACCAAACTCCTGTGGGAGCGAGCCTGCTCGCGATGGCGATCTTCAATCAACCGCCGACCTCCAGACTACCCGCTCACCCCGCCTTATCGTTCCCCTGCTCAGGCGTCTCGATTCCCGATTCCGCTTCTTCCGCCGCCGGTTCCGCCGGTTTTTTTTCGTCGGGATACCCCGGCATGCCGCGGGCGTCTTCCGGGGTCAGCTCATCGCGATCATGGCGGTCATCGGTCGCATAGGCCGTGGCGGCGTTCGGGTCTTCGTCGCGGCCGGCGGTGCCAAGCACGAAGCCGTCGTCGTTGGGGTTGTCCAGCGTCTGGGGAAGGGTTGGGTCTTGAGGATTGCTCATGGGACCTCCGGGTTCGCAAAAATTACGTTGTGGTGTTTTGAGGGTCTGGCGGGCTCAGGGTGCGGCTCATCTGATGAATGGCGCAGCGCATCGTTCCTCAAATAGAACGCTAAGGCTGATTTTTGCAGTCTGGCGCGACAAAGGTGTCGGTTTTAATCTTTACCCATCGAAACGCAACACGGATTGAAGCCGGCGCTTCGGCCAGATGGATCACCGATTTACCGACATCTAGAAACCCTTACTCACGCCGAAACGTTCGGCCACCAAAACTTAGAGGACTACGCCATGACTACTTCCTACAACCGTCTCGACAAAGATAACGCCGCCGTTCTGCTGGTGGACCACCAGGCTGGCCTGCTGTCGCTGGTGCGCGACATCGACCCGGACCGTTTCAAGAACAACGTGCTGGCCCTGGCTGACCTGGCCAAGTACTTCCAACTGCCGACCATCCTCACCACCAGCTTCGAAACCGGCCCCAACGGCCCGCTGATGCCAGAACTCAAGACGCTGTTCCCGGACGCGCCTTACATTGCTCGTCCTGGCCAGATCAACGCCTGGGACAACGAAGATTTCGTCAAGGCGATCAAGGCCACCGGCAAGAAGCAATTGATCATCGCCGGTGTCGTGACTGAAGTCTGCGTAGCCTTCCCGGCCCTGTCGGCCCTGGCCGAAGGTTTCGAGGTGTTCGTAGTGACCGATGCGTCCGGTACGTTCAATGAACTGACCCGCCAATCGGCGTGGGACCGCATGTCCTCCTCGGGCGCGCAATTGATGACGTGGTTCGGCCTGGCCTGCGAACTGCACCGCGACTGGCGCAACGATGTGGAAGGTCTGGCGACCCTGTTCTCCAACCACATCCCGGACTATCGCAACCTCATGACCAGCTACAACACGCTGACCAACGCGAAGTAACGGCCACACCGATATACCCTGTGGGAGCGAGCCTGCTCGCGAAAGCGGTCCGACAGTCGATTATTCTTGACTGATCCTCCGCCTTCGCGAGCAGGCTCGCTCCCACAGGTTTTTTTGTGATTTGCGTATAGTGTTGTGCCAACAATTTTCAGGAGACCGACCCGATGCTGATCCCCTGCCCTCATTGCAACGGCCTCAATCGCATCCCCGCCGAACGCCTGGGCGACCAGCCCAAGTGCGGACGTTGCAAGGCCCAGGTGTTATTGAGCAAACCGTTCGAACTCAAGCAAGGCGACTACGCCAGCCAGATCAAGGGCGACCTGCCGTTATTGGTGGATGTCTGGGCGCACTGGTGTGGTCCGTGCAAGTCCTTTGCGCCGGTGTTCGAACAGGCCGCCGCGCAGTTGGCGGGTAAATGCCGACTGGCCAAGCTCGACAGCGAGGCCAATCAACAACTGTCGGCCCAGCTGGGGATTCGCTCGATTCCCAGCCTGATTCTGTTCAAGGATGGCCGGGAGGTTGCCAGGCAGAGCGGGGCGTTTCCTTTGCCACAGCTGATGAGTTGGTTGCGCGGCCAGGGTATTTGATTCAAACCCCATGTGGGAGCGAGCTTGCTCGCGATGGCGGTGTGACAGTTGTTACTTCATCGCCTGCCAGAATGCTATCGCGAGCAGGCTCGCTCCCACAGGTGGATTTGGTTTATGCCTGTAAATCAGGCGTTTTCCAGCAGATTATGCAATTCCACAAACTGCTGGGTCAGCTTATGCCGCGGGTCCAGGTGGATCAGCGGCAGGCTCGCCTGGTGCGACTCACGCATGCGCACCGAACTGCTCAGGTACACCGGTAACACCGGCAGGCCTTCGGCTATCAATTCGTCAAGGATCTGCTGCGGCAGGCTGGCGCGGGCCTGGAACTGGTTGACGACGATGCCTTCGACTTCCAGGCCTTCGTTATGGTCGTCCTTCAGCTCTTCGATTTCCGCCATCAGGCCATACAGCGCCTGGCGGGAGAAGCTGTCGCAATCGAAAGGGATCAGTACCCGATCCGCCGCGATCAGCGCGGAAACCGCATAGAAATTGAGGGCTGGCGGAGTATCCAGGTAGATCCGGTCGTAGTCCTCGTCGAGCTCTTCGAGCAGCTTGCGCAGCTTGTTGATCTTGTGTTTCGCCTCAAGCTTGGGCTGCAGATCCGTCAATTCCGCCGTGGCAGTGATGACATGCAGGTTGTCAAACGGCGTCTCGTAGATATCGACCTTGCTCTTCTTCGAGAAGGGCCCCGACGACAGGGTCTGCTTGAAGAAGTCGGCGATTCCCATGGGAATGTCCTCGCCCGTCAGGCCAGTCAGGTATTGAGTGGAGTTGGCCTGGGCATCCAGGTCCACCAGCAGCGTGCGATAACCCTCACTGGCGCTGACCGCCGCCAGATTGCAGGCGATGCTGGACTTGCCCACGCCACCTTTCTGATTGAACACCACACGCCGCATGACAAAACCTCCGTGTATCAAAGATTCCCGAGTGTAGTTGGCCAAGGCGCCGCTTCGCTACCTCGGTCATGGACGGATTACAGTGTCGGTGGCTTTTTCGGACAACCGAGCGTCAATACCCCGACCAAGTGACAGAAGCGTCCGACAGACAGCCTCGACACAACCGCAATAATGGCCATGCCCGAATCGGGCCTGACCAGCCGACGGATTTCCCTGGACAAAATGTAACCAGCATTTGCTACAAGCCAACCGCACCGGGATAATGCGCGCCACTTGGGTCGCAAGGCCATGCAGGGTTGGACGCGGGTCAAGCCACTGAACCGTGACAAGAAAAAGCCCGCAGGGGTGGGATGAGTCTGTGATCAATTTCAACATCGCCCAATGGCGCGCATGGGCCCCTGGGCTCGAAAGCGTGGACGATTGGCAGGCATGGAGCCGACAACCGGCTGTGCCGCCCATCAGCGATGCGGCCCCTGACGTGTCTTTCCTGCCTGCCATGCAGCGCCGCCGACTCAGCCGCCTGGCGCGCATGGCGTTCAGCGTCGCCTGGCCACTGGCCGAAGGTCGACCGGACCTGCCGTTGGTCTTTATTTCCCGTCACGGCGAAACCCCGCGCACTTTTGAGATTCTCAAAGACCTGGCAGCCGATCAGCCTTTATCACCGACACAGTTCAGCCTGTCGGTGCATAACGCCGTCATCGGCCTGTGGTCGATCATGCGCGGCGAAACCAGCGAGATGACCGCCCTCGCCGCTACCGGCGACGGCCTGGAGCACGGCATGCTGGAGGCCGCCGCACTGCTGAACGAGGGTGCGCCGGCGGTACTGCTGGTGATCACTGAAGAGCAACCACCGCAGGTGTACGCGCCGTGGGTCAACGACGTGCCGTTTCCCTACGCACTGGGGCTCCTGCTGACTTCGGGCGACGACTGGCAACTTGAATTATCCAGCCCGCCGGCACCCATGCCCGGCAGCGACTGGCCCCATGCCCTGGATCTGCTGCGTAAGCTGCTGGAAAACGACACCACCTGCCAACATGCCTGGAAGAATCGTCTATGGACCTGGCAACGCAACCGGTGACCGGTAAACATCGCGACGCCTACTATTGGCGCCTGCTCGCGACCGCTGCAAGCTTCGCCCTCTTCGGGCTGGGCGGGCTGTGCCTGCGATTGGTGGTGTTCCCGTTGCTCAGTGCGTTACCCGGCGATCCCACGGCCCATCGGCAACGGGCACGCCGCACGGTTGGACGTCTGTTCTGGTTCTTCATCCGGTTCATGGCCCGTACCGGCGTGCTCACCTATCGAATCGACGGCGCGGAGAAACTCGGCCGGCCCGGGCAGATGATCATCGCCAACCACCCCTCGCTGATCGACGTGGTGTTCCTGATCGGGCTGGTGCGCGACGCCAACTGCGTGGTCAAGCAGAGTCTCTGGACCAACCCCTTCACCCGTGGCCCGCTGCGCTCCACTCAATACATCAGCAACGATGGCAGCATGGACATGCTCGATGCTGCCAGTGACGCGCTGCAAGACGGCCAGTGCCTGATCGTCTTTCCCGAAGGTACGCGCACCCAGCCAGGCCAGGCCCCGGCCTTTCATCGCGGGGCCGCGGCCATCGCCCTGCGGGGCGCGAAGATCCTCACACCCGTGACGATCAAGGTCAGCCCCACCACCCTGACCAAGGCCGAACCCTGGTATCGCATCCCCCAGCGGCGCGTGCACTTCAGTTTTCGCGTTGGGGCCGATATAGACCCACAAGCCTTCACCGCGCTTGGCCCCCCGCCGCAGGCTTCGCGCCGGCTCAACGATTTTCTGCATCACTATTACATCAAGGAGCTCGCCGAAGATGAGCGATCTGCACCGTGACATCAAACAGCTGATCATCGACGCCCTTGGCCTGGAAGACATCGCCGTCGAGGACATCGGCGACGACCAGACCCTGTTCGGCGAAGGCCTGGGCCTGGATTCGGTGGATGCCCTGGAGCTCGGCCTGGCGATTCAGAAGCAGTACGGCATCAAGATCGACGCCGACGCCAAGGACACCCGTAACCATTTCAGCAATGTGGCAAGCCTTGCGGCCTTCGTCACTGCAAAACGCCCCTGAGACCGGACCATGCAAACTCGCGACGACATTTTCAACATTCTGCGTGCTGCCCTGGTCGAGCTCTTCGAGCTGGAGCCCGATCGCGTGACGCTGGAAGCCAACCTGTACCAGGATCTGGAAATCGACAGCATCGATGCGGTCGACCTGATCGACCACATCAAGCGCCAGACCGGCAAGAAGATTGCCGCCGAAGAATTCAAGTCGGTGCGCACCGTCAACGACGTGGTCGAGGCGGTCTATCGACTGGTCCAACCGGCCGCATGAGCCGGCTGATTGGCCTCGGCCTGCTGCTGGCGGGCCTGCTGTACCCCTTCGCGGTGTATTTCGGCATGGAGCACTTTGCTCCATGGCAGTTCGGGCTGTTATTGGGTGGCCTGTGGCTGGCCCGGGCGTTGCTCGGCAAAGGCAACCCCGGCAATCGCTGGATGGCGGCCTCGGCGATTACCTTTTGTGTATTGCTCGCGGTGTTCGACAGCCCGCTCCTGCTGCGCTGGTATCCGGTGCTGATCAGCGCGTTCATGCTCGGGCTGTTCACCCTGAGCCTGAAATATGGCCCGCCGATGGTTGAACGCCTGGCCCGCCTGCGGGAACCGCAATTGCCGGCCAGGGCGGTGATCTATACCCGCCAGGTGACAGTGGCCTGGAGTGTGTTTTTCCTGTGTAACGGTGTGCTTGCTGCGGTCCTGACGCTTTGGGCGCCGCTGAGCTGGTGGATGTTGTACGCCGGCCTGATTTCCTACGGACTGATGGGCCTGATGTTTGCCATTGAATGGCTCATACGACAACGGGTAAGAGGCCGCCCATGAATTGGATAACACTTGAGCAGATGCTGCTCAAGGCCCAGCCGGACCGCGTTGTTGCAGTCGCCCCGGCTATAAATCACGCGCAACTGCGCGACGACGCGCTGTGCCTGGCCGCGGGCCTGCAAGCCCGGGGCATCCGGCGCGTGGCCGTGCATTTCGAAGATGCCGCCGACCTCGCGGTAGCCCTGCTCGGCGCCTGGCGCGCCGGGGCGCATGTGCTGCTACCCGCCGACCTGCAAGCGCAAACCCGTCAGCGCTGGTCGGCCGACGTCGACTTGTGGCTGACCGACCTGCCCGTAGACGCCCGACTCGACGAGATCCGCCAGGCGCCGCTGGAGGCTGCCGAACTGGACCTCGATCAGTGCTGGTTGACCCTGTGCACCTCCGGCTCCAGTGGCGAGCCCAAGCGCATCGAGAAAACCCTGCGCCAGCTGAGCAATGAAGTCCAGGCGCTGGAGCAATTGTGGGGCGCCGACCTCGGTCCGCAGGCCTGCATGATCGGCAGCGTCGCCACCCAGCATATCTACGGTCTGCTGTTCCGGGTGCTGTGGCCGTTATGCGCCGGACGCACCTCTGTGCGCCGGCAGTTGGCTTTCCCGGAAGACCTTCAGCGCGCCAGTCGCGAGCATCCGGCATTTGCCTGGGTCGCCAGCCCGGCGCTGCTCAAGCGCATGGGCGACAATCTCGATTGGCCGGCCTTGAGCAGCGTGCGCCGGGTGTTCTCCTCCGGCGGCGCACTGCCGGCCGAAGCAGCCCGCAGCCTTCGGCAACGCCTGGGACAATGGCCAACGGAAGTGTTCGGCAGTTCGGAAACCGGCGGTATCGCCTGGCGTCAGGGCGGCGACCTCTGGCAACCCTTTGCCGGCGTCGAACTGGGCCAGGACAGTGACGGCGCCCTGCTGATTGCTTCTCCTTATCTCCCAAGCGGCCATGTCGAGCACACCGCCGACGCGGCGCGTATCACTGAGGACGGGCGCTTCGAATTGCTCGGCCGCCTGGATCACATCGTCAAGCTTGAAGAAAAACGTATCTCGTTGCCGATGCTGGAGCAGGCGCTGACGGCCCACGACTGGGTCAGCGAAGCGCGGCTGGGGGTGGTCCAGGAAAATCGTGCTTCTCTCGGCGCACTGCTGGTGCTCAGCGAAACCGGCCTGCATGCCTTGCGCAACCTGGGCCGACGAGCCATGACCGAGGCCCTGCGACAGCACCTGAGCGGACATTGCGAAACCCTGGCCCTGCCACGACGCTGGCGCTGGCTGCGGCAACTGCCATTCAACGCCCAGGGCAAACTGGCCCAGGCCGAGGTCGAAACTTTGTTGATGGCGCCACGTCCGAAGGCGCCTGAAGTGCTCGACCAAGGCGAGACCGACGGCGAATGGAACCTGCGTCTGGCCGTGCCGCCAGACTTGGCGTACTTCAGCGGTCACTTCCCCACCGCGCCGGTCCTGCCCGGCGTGGTGCAGGTGGACTGGGCCTTGAACCTGGGCCGCCAACTGATGGAGTTGCCGCCACGGTTCGTCGGCATGGAAGTGCTGAAATTCCAGCAACTGGTGCGCCCCGGCGATGAAATCCAGCTACACCTGCGCTTCGATCGCGAGCGCGGCAAGTTGTATTTCACCTATCGCAATGACACCGCGGCGTGCTCCAGTGGGCGGATTGTTCTGGGGGTGGCCGATGACTAACCGCACCGCTGTCCTGTGGCGAGGGAGCTTGCTCCCGCTCGAGTGCGAAGCGCTCGCTCTTGAAAAATCAGGGGCTGCTTCGCAGCCCAGCGGGAGCAAGCTCCCTCGCCACAAAATGCTCCTCAGCCGCCGAGACATACCGCATGCATAACCCCTGCGCCGTCATCCCGGTCTACAACCACGAAACCGCCATCGCGACGGTGGTCCAGACGTTGCTCGGCAACGGTTTGCCCTGCGTGCTGGTGGACGATGCCAGCAGCCCGGCCTGCGCAGCTGTGCTGGAGCAACTGGCCGGGCATGAGCGGGTTCACCTGGTCCGGCTGGCGGTGAACCAAGGCAAGGGCGGCGCGGTGATGACCGGCCTGCGGGAGGCTTCGCGCCTGGGCTTCAGCCACGCCTTGCAGGTCGACGCCGACGGGCAACACGACCTTGGCGACGTGCGCACCTTCATCGAGCAATCCCGCGCCCACCCGGACGCGCTGATCTGCGGCTATCCGCTGTACGACGCCAGCGTGCCGAAGGGCCGTCTGTACGCGCGCTACCTGACTCACGTGATGGTCTGGATCAACAGCCTGTCCCTGCAGATCCGCGATTCGATGTGCGGCTTCCGGGTCTATCCCCTGGCCCCCACCCTCGCACTGATCGACTCGGCGAACATCGGCAAGCGCATGGACTTCGATTCGGACATCCTGGTGCGCCTGTCCTGGCGCAACCAGCCAATGCACTGGTTGCGCACCCGCGTGCACTACCCTTTGGACGGGGTTTCGCACTTTCGCCTGTTCCACGACAACGTGCTGATTTCACGCATGCATACTCGGTTGTTCTTCGGCATGCTGATGCGCTTGCCGGTGATTCTCTGGCGGCGGTGGCGAGCATGAGCACAGACAAACAGCACTGGGCAGACCGCCAGGAACGCGGCAGTTTCTGGCTGATGAAACTCACCGCGTTTGCTGCGAAGGTCCTTGGCCGAAGGCTTCTCACGCCGGTGCTGTACGGCATCGTCCTGTATTTCTTCGTTTTCGGCCGCAGTGCCCGGCAAGCGGCGCGGCAATACCAGCAGCGGCTCGCCGACTGGAGCCGCCAGCCCGAGCTGCGCCCGACGCACCGGCGAGTGTTCGGACAGTTCATGGCTTTTGCCGACTCGCTGCTGGACAAACTCGACGTCTGGAACGGCAAACTGAGCATCGAGCAGATCGAAATCGTCGACCCGGCACTGCTGCGCAATCACCTGCGCGACAGCCGTGGGCAAATGCTGGTGGGCGCGCACCTGGGCAATCTGGAAATGTGCCGGGCCCTGGCCGAACTGGGCGAGAAAGTCACCATGAACGTGCTGGTGCACACCAAGCACGCCGAGCAGTTCAATCGCTTGCTCGGCGAAGCCGGCGCCACGCACCTGCGGTTGATCCAGGTCAGCGAGCTGGACCCGCTGATCATGCTGCAACTGAGCGAACGCCTGGAGCGCGGCGAATGGCTGGCGATCGCCGGCGACCGCGTGCCGCTGCATGGCGGGCGCAGCGTGACGGTGGATTTCATGGGGCACCCGGCCGCCTTCCCGCAAGGGCCCTGGCTGCTGGCCGGTCTGTTGAAATGCCCGGTCAACCTGCTGATGTGCCTCAAGCACGAGGGACGTTATCGCGTCACCCTCGAACCGTTCGTCGATGCCGTGGTTTGGAAACGCAACGAGCGCGAACAGGTGATCGCCCATTGGGCCGGCCTGTACGCCGCCCGTCTGGCGCAATATTGCCTCCAGGCGCCACAACAGTGGTTCAACTTTTACCCTTTCTGGAAGACCGATGACCAAGCCCATTCCTGAGCCGGTAACCTTCGGCGAACACGCCTTGCGCATCGAAGACGTGCTGGCCCTGGCCAACCGTCAGGCGCCGACGCAACTGCAGGCGGACCCGGCGTTCCGCCAGCGCATTGCCAAGGGTGCGCAATTCCTCGACTCGTTGCTGGACAAGGAAGGCGTCATCTATGGCGTGACCACCGGCTACGGCGACTCTTGCGTGGTGGCCGTGCCGTTGCACCATGTCGAAGCCTTGCCGCGACACTTGTACACCTTCCACGGCTGCGGGCTGGGCAAGCTGCTCGATGCCCAGGCTACCCGCGCCGTGCTGGCGGCGCGTTTGCAGTCGCTGTGCCACGGCGTATCGGGGGTGCGAGTGGAGCTGCTGGAGCGACTCCAGGCCTTTCTCGAACACGACATCCTGCCGCTGATTCCGGAAGAAGGCTCGGTGGGCGCCAGCGGCGATTTGACGCCGCTGTCCTACGTCGCCGCCACGCTGTCCGGCGAGCGCGAAGTGCTATTCCGTGGCGAAAAGCGGCTGGCCGCCGACGTGCACCGCGAGCTGGGCTGGACGCCGCTGGTGCTGCGGCCCAAGGAAGCCCTGGCGCTGATGAACGGCACCGCAGTGATGACCGGCCTCGCCTGCCTGGCCTTCGCCCGCGCCGATTACCTGTTGCAACTGGCGACCCGGATCACCGCGCTGAATGTCGTCGCCCTGCAAGGCAACCCGGAGCATTTCGACGAGCGCCTGTTCGCCGCCAAGCCACACCCGGGCCAGATGCAGGTCGCCGCGTGGCTGCGCAAGGACCTGGCCATCGACGCACCGACAGCGCCGCTGCATCGCCTGCAGGATCGCTACTCCCTGCGCTGCGCCCCCCACGTACTAGGGGTGTTGGCGGACAGCCTGGGCTGGCTGCGTTCGTTCATCGAAACCGAGCTCAACAGCGCCAACGACAACCCGATCATCGATGCCGAAGCCGAGCGCGTGCTGCATGGCGGGCATTTCTACGGCGGGCACATCGCCTTTGCCATGGACAGTCTGAAAAACCTGGTGGCCAACGTCGCCGACCTGCTCGACCGCCAGCTCGCACTGCTGGTGGACGAGCGCTACAACCATGGCCTGCCGAGCAACCTGTCCGGCGCCAGCGCCGAGCGGGCGATGCTCAACCATGGCTTCAAGGCCGTGCAGATCGGCACCAGCGCCTGGACCGCCGAAGCCTTGAAGAACACCATGCCGGCCAGCGTGTTCTCGCGCTCCACCGAATGCCACAACCAGGACAAGGTCAGCATGGGCACCATCGCCGCCCGGGACGCGATCCGTGTGCTGGAGCTGACCGAACAGGTGGCCGCCGCGACCTTGCTGGCGGCCAACCAAGGCGTGTGGCTGCGCAGCCGTGTCGACGACGCGCGACCGTTGCCGCCAGCGCTGGCCGCCATGCACCGGCAACTGGCCGAAGACTTCCCGCCGGTCATCGAAGATCGCGCCCTGGAAGGCGAATTGCGCTTGTGCCTGCAACGCATCGCCGAGCAACACTGGAGGCTGCATGCGTAGCCAGGGCGTTCTGCACGTTGACACCCGGATCGTGGTGCCGTTTTTCGACGTCGACTCGATGAACGTGGTCTGGCACGGCCACTACGTCAAATACCTCGAAGTGGCCCGCTGCGCCTTGCTCGACCTGATCGGCCACAACTACAACGACATGCTCGAGTCCGGCCATGCCTGGCCGATCATCGACTTGCAGTTACGCTATGTGCGCAGCGCGGTGTTCGGCCAGACCCTGACCGTGCGCGCCAGCCTGGTGGAGTGGGAAAACCGGCTGAAGATCAATTACCTGATCAGCGACGCCGCCACCGACGAACGCCTGACCCGGGCAAGTTCGGTGCAGGTCGCCGTGGACATGGCCAGCCGTGAAATGCTGCTGGCCTCGCCTCGGGTATTTGTCGAAGCCGTCGAGAGGAAACTGTCATGAAACGCCTGTTCATCTGGCTGCTCCTGTGTGGCTTGCCGCCGCTGGCCCAGGCGTTCGACCTGCAGCAATTGAGCGAGCAACTGGCGCGCCCGGAGGTGATCCACGGCCAGTTCATCCAGGAAAAACATCTGCGCGCCCTGCCCCAGCCGCTGATCAGCAAGGGCCGTTTCGTGCTGGCGAAAAACCACGGCCTGCTGTGGCTGCTGCAAACGCCGCTGCAACAGGACTACCGGATCACGGCCAAAGGTATCGCCCGGCGCGATGGCAACGCCTGGCAGATGCTGCCGAACAAGAGCGCCGGCGCCGAGCAGAACCGCCTGTTCCTGGCGGTGTTGCAGGGCGACAGCAGCGGCTTGCAGCGGGATTTCGAGCTGAGCCTGTCGGGCCAGCCGCAGCAGTGGAAACTCACCCTGACCCCACGCTCGGTGCTGCTCAAACAAGTCTTCAAGCAGATCAATATCGACGGCGGCGAACTGGTCCAGCGCATCGAACTGCTGGAAACCCAGGGCGACAGCACTGTACTGCGGATGCAAGACGCTACCGGCGCGCAACCCTTGAGCGAAGCGGAGCAACATGACTTTGCCGAGTGAACGCAGGCTACCGAGGCTGTTCCTGGTCCTGCTGCTGGCGGTGCTCGCGCTCGCCGGTTGGCAATGGCGCAACGGTGCGCCGCTGTCGGCCAACCTCATGGAACTGGTCCCGGGCACATCCCCGGACGCCTTGGAGCTTGTCGCTGAACAGCGCATGCAGGAACCGCTCAATCGCGAGATCCTGGTGCTGGTCGGCCACGCCGATCGCCAGCAGGCCATCGCCCTGGCGCAAGCCCTCGGCGAGCAATGGCAGGCCAGCGGGCTGTTCGACAAGGTCCAATGGACGCTCCAGGCCGACTTGCCGGCGCTTCGTTCGCAGTTGCTGGATGGCCGCTTGGCGATGCTCTCGGCAGTCGACCGGCAACAGTTGATCGAGCAGCCCCAGGCGTTTATCCAGCAGCGGGTACAGGCCCTGTTCGACCCGTTCAGCGGCTTCAGCCTGGTGCCCAGCCAGGACGACTGGCTCGGCCTGACCGGGCGCATCCAGAATAGCCAGCCACAACGCGGCGCCATACAACTGGAAATGGGCAGCGGCGCGCTGGTCGCCGAAGCCGATGGCAAGCATTGGGTAATGCTGCGGGCACGTACCCAGGGTAACGCCTTCGACATGCACCTGCCGCTGCAAGTCGCCGATCTGCTGCAACGCAGCCGTGATCAAGCCAGCCAGGCCCAGGGCCAATTGCTGGCGGCCAGCGGCCTGTTGTATGCCGCCAGTGGCCAGCGACAGGCTTCGCGCGAGATCACCTGGGTCGGCGGCGGCGCGACGGTCGGCATCCTGCTGCTACTGTTGCTGGCGTTCCGACGCTTTGCCGTGTGGCTGGCGTTCGTGCCGGTGCTGGTCGGCATATTGTTCGGCGCAGTGGCGTGCGTGGCGCTGTTCGGGCGCATGCATGTGATGACCCTGGTCCTGGGTTCGAGCCTGATCGGCGTGGCGGTGGATTACCCGCTGCACTACCTGTCCAAAAGCTGGAGCCTCAAGCCATGGCGCAGCTGGCTGGCCCTGCGCCTGACCCTGCCGGGCCTGAGCCTGAGCCTGGCAACCACTTGCATCGGCTATCTGGCGCTGGCCTGGACGCCCTTCCCGGCCTTGACCCAGATTGCTATCTTCTCTGCCGCCGGCCTGGTCGGCGCCTATCTGTCGGCGGTCTGCCTGTTGCCGGCCCTGCTCAAGCACGCCGACCTGCGCCCGGCGCAATGGCCGCTACGCCTCTGCGATAACCTGCTCAGGTGTCGCGAAGTGCTGCTGGCGCGGGTGCGCACGCCGATTCTGCTGGCCTTGTTGCTGGCCTTCTGTGGTGGCGGTCTCTGGCAACTGACCAGCAAGAACGACATCCGCCAGTGGATCGGCACGCCCCAGCACCTGACCGACGAAGCCCGCGATGTCGCGCGCATCACCGGCTTCCAGCCGACCAGCCAGTTCTTCCTGATCCGTGCCGATGATCAAGCGCAGTTGCTCGAACGCCAGACCGCCCTCAACGAGCGGCTCGACCAGTTGATCGGCCTGGAAAAACTCCAGGGCTACCTGTCCCTCAATCAACTGGTCAGCCCACCCGCCGAACAGGAAAAACTCCGCGCGGCCCTGGCGCGGTTGCCGGCGTTCTGGCAACCGCTGCTGGACTTGGGCGTGCCGCTCGCCGCGCTGCAAGCGGAGTTGAAGCAGTTGCAGGCCTTGCCAACCGCCGACATCGATGCCGCATTGAGCGGGCCGCTGGCCGAACCCTACCGCATGCTCTGGCTCGGTCCGACGGGCCAAGGCGTGGCGGCGGTGGTCAGCCTGCAAGGCTTGAACGATGCCGCGTTGCTCCGCGTGCAGGCGGTGGATCTGCCCGGCGTGCAATTGGTGGATCGCCTCGGCGACCTCAACCGCGTCTTCGCCGCCACGCAGGTCAGCGCCGCCGAACTGAAGCTGGCGTCCTGCGTGCTGATCGTGCTGGTGCTGATCTGGCCGTTCGGCGTCGGCGGGGCTTTGCGCGTCGTCGCCCTGCCGCTCCTGGCCGCGCTGTGCAGCCTGGCGAGCCTCGGTTGGCTGGGGCAACCGTTGACGCTGTTCAGTCTGTTCGGCCTGTTGCTGGTGACGGCCATCGGGGTCGACTACGCCATCCTCATGCGTGAACGGATCGGTGGGGCCGCCGTGAGCCTGCTGGGCACGCTGCTGGCGGCGATCACCACCTGGCTGTCGTTCGGCCTGCTGGCGTTGTCCAGCACGCCGGCCGTGAGCAACTTCGGTCTCGCGGTGAGCCTGGGGCTGGCGTTCAGCTTCATGCTGGCGCCGTGGGCCGGGCAGCAGGCCCATGCGAATGCCGCTACGGAGCCGGTGCAATGATGACCCCGCTGTTCTGGTTGATGGCCCTGGCGCTGTTTGCCGTGGCGACGATTGTCGGGCGGCGCTGCGGACTGATCCCGATCGTCAGCCAGTTGCTGCTGGCGACGTTCGGCCTGCCCTTGCTGATGTATTTCTGGATCGAACCGGGCTGGCACCTCAGCGGTGCGCAACTGGTCTCGCCGGTGTGGTTGAAGAACCTCTACAGCCTGGCGTTCGCCCTCTTGCTCGGGCATATCCTCAGCGATGTGATCGACCTGCGCCTCGACCGCCAGAGCGTGAAAATCGCCTTGCCGAGCTTTGGCGTGCCGTTTGCCTGCGGCCTGGCGACCGCGTTCTGGCTGCTGCCGCCGCAACCGTGGATCAGCTCGCTGGCGGTGGGGCTGCTATTCGCGATCACGGCGATACCTGTGCTGTATCTGTATCTGCGCCACATCGCCTACCCGCCCGACGCGACCCGCCGCCTGGTGCAGACCGCGATCCTGATCGACCTGATCTGCTGGAGCCTGTTCGCCCTGGCCCAGGGCAGCCTGCACCTGGCCAGTCTGCTGCTGCCGCTGGCCGCCGCCGGCGTGCCGTTGCTGCTGCGCCTGGCGGGCCTGCGCCAACCCTTGCTGCACAGTGGCCTGTTCTTTGCCCTGCTGGTGGTGGCCGAGCATTACCGGCTCAACGCGCTGATCACCGGCATCGGCTATCTGCTGTGCATGGCGGCGCTCAAAGTGCCGCTGGTATTGCCGCTCGGCGCGGAGTGGATGCACAGGTTGCAGACCTACCTGGCCATTCCCTTGATCCTGACGTTCGGCATTGTGCAGATCAATGTGCACAGCGCCCTGGACAGCCTCGGCTGGGTCCAGCTGGCGGCGTTGCTGCTGTTGCCGATTGCCAGCAAACTGCTGGGCAACTGGCTGGGGCTGGGTTGGGCCGGAGCCTCGTTCGCCGGTGCCAGCCGCTTTCGGGAAAGCATCCTGCTGAATATTCGCGGCTTGAGTGAAATCGTCTTTCTCAATCTGTTGCTGCAACAACAACTCATCAGCCCGGCGCTGTATTTCGCACTGATGCTGATGGGGTTGTTCGCCACATTGCTGCCGGCCCTGGCCGGCTTTCACCGTATTCCCTCGATTGCCGTCCCGGCGAGGAGCCCCCGTGTCAACAGTTGAAATGGAACGTCGACAGGTCGTCATCATCGGCGCAGGCCCTTCCGGCGCCATCGCCGCCGCACTGCTCAAGCGCAAGGGCCACGATGTGCTGGTCATCGAGCGCCAGCATTTCCCACGGTTCTCCATTGGCGAAAGCCTGCTGTCCCATTGCCTGGATTTCGTCGAAGAAGCCGGCATGCTCGAGGCGGTTAACGCCGCCGGGTTCCAGCGCAAGAATGGCGCGGCATTCGCCTGGGGCGAGCGCTACAGCGCCTTCGATTTCGGCGACACCTTCAGCGAAGGCAAGCCCACCACGTTCCAGGTCCAGCGCGCCGACTTCGACAAGTTGCTGGCCGATCAGGCGGCGCTGCAAGGCGTGGAAATCCGCTACGGCCAGGCCATCGCCAGCGCCGATTTCAGCCTGGTCAAACCGCAACTGGGCGTGCAGCGCGAAGACGGCAGCGAGTACCGCGTCGAGGCAGACTTCGTCCTTGACGCCAGCGGCTACGGCCGGGTCCTGCCGCGCCTGCTGGACCTTGAGGCGCCGTCGAACTTCCCGCCGCGCCAGGCGGTGTTCACCCACATCGAAGACCGCATCGACAGCCCGGCATTTGATCGAGAGAAAATCCTCATCACCACCCATCCGACCCAGCGTGACGTGTGGTTCTGGACCATTCCGTTCAGCGGCGGTCGTTGCTCGGTCGGCGTGGTCGCCGCGGCGGAGCATTTCGAAGGCCGCACCGACGACCTCGATGCCTGCCTGCGCGGCTTTATCAACGAAACCCCAAGCCTGGCCAGCGTACTGGGCAATGCCGTGTGGGACACGCCGGCACGGACCATCGGCGGCTACTCGGCCAACGTCAAGACTCTCCACGGCCCTGGCTTCGCCCTGCTGGGCAACGCCGCGGAATTCCTCGACCCAGTGTTTTCTTCCGGCGTGACCATCGCCATGCGCTCGGCAAGCATGGCCGCCGGCGTGCTGCATCGTCAGTTGCAAGGTGAACAGGTGGATTGGCAGAGCGAGTTCGCCGAACCGCTCAAGCGCGGCGTCGATACCTTCCGCTGCTACGTCGAGGGCTGGTACGCCGGTACTTTCCAGGATGTGATTTTCTACAGCGAAGGCTCCGCCGACATTCGCCGCATGATCAGCGCGATCCTCGCCGGCTATGCCTGGGACCAGCGCAACCCGTTCGTCAGCGAACCCAAACGGCGCTTGCGCATGCTTTCGGAAATCTGCGCGAGCCCGGCGCCATGAGCAAGCAACCATGAGCTACCTGAGCGACAACTACGTCGAAGAAACCCGCTTCGGTTTCTGGTTCCTGCGCAGCCACACCTGGCAGCACCATGTGCTGCGCGTGGCCATCGACGATCTGCGCAGCCTGTTCAGCTCCTCGCCGCCGGCAAATCCGGTGCTGCTGGATGCCGGTTGCGGCCAGGGCAAATCGTTCCGGTATCTGCGCCAGGTGTTCGCGCCGCAACGCCTGATTGGCGTCGACGCCGACCCTCACAGCCTGAATCTGAGCGACGAGGAAGCGGCTCGCCAGGGCATGGCCGTGGAGCTGATCGGCAGCGACTGCGCGACATTGGCGGTGCCCGATGCCAGCGTCGATTTGCTGTTCTGCCACCAGACCTTCCATCACCTGGTGGAACAGGAAAAAGCCCTCGCCGAGTTCTATCGCGTGCTCAAGCCCGGCGGCTACCTCCTGTTTGCCGAATCCACCAAGGCCTACATCGATACCTGGGTGATCCGCTGGCTGTTCCGCCACCCGATGCAGGTGCAGAAAAGCGCGGCGCAATACCTAGCGATGATCGCCAATCAAGGGTTCCGCTTCGAAGACTGCAACATCTCCTATCCGTACCTGTGGTGGAGCCGCGCCAGGGACTTCGGCCTGCTGGAACGCTGGGGCCTGCGCCGGCCCAGGCCGTTTGGCGAGCGCGAGGAAACCCTGGTCAACGTGGTGGCCCGCAAGCCGCTCGAAGGGGTCGCCGGATGATCCGTGGTCTGCTTGCAGGTTTTCTATTGCTGCTCAGCGCCTGCGCCAGCCAGGCACCACTGCCCGAGCGCATGCCGACCCTGGCGCTGCCGCTGCAATTGCACGTCGAACGGCAACTGGACGGCCAGCGCCAGGATTGGCTGCTGGTGATCCAGCGCGAAAGCGCCGGCATCCGCTGGTCGATGATGGATCCGCTGGGCATTCCCGTCGCTCGCCAGCGCCTGGTCGACAGCCAATGGCAAGCCGACGGCCTGCTGCCGCCCAATGCCGAAGCCCGGGAATTGTTCGCCGCCCTGCTGTTTGCCCTGACCCCCGAGGCGGAACTGGCCGGCCGTTACCCGGCCGCCCGGCAGCAAGACGCCCGACGAACGCTCGATACCCGCTGGCAGGTGCGCTACAGGCAACCGCTGGATTTTCAATTGAGCCTGCCGCAGGGGCCGAATTATCGCATTACACCGTTGAGCGAGAGCGCACGATGACCGCTTATTTGAACGCCTTGGGCGTGGTTTGCGCCCTGGGTCGAGGCAAACAAAACGTTGCCCGCAACCTGTTTGCCGGCGACTGCTCAGGCGTGCGCGTCGAAGCCGGCTGGGTGGCCGAACGGGCATTGCCGGTGGCTTGCGTAACCGGAGAGCTCGCCGCTATCCCTGAATCCATGGCGGCGCAACGCAGCCGCAACAATCAGCTGCTGCTCGAAGCAGGGTTGCAGATTCGTCCCGAGATCGATCAGGCCATCCAGGCTTACGGTCGTGCGCGCATCGGCATCGTGCTGGGGACCAGCACTTCGGGCATCGACGAGGCCAGCCAGGGCATTGCCCACTATCTGCGCGAACAACGATTCCCCGAAGGTTACGACTACCAGCAGCAGGAACTCAGCGCGCCCGCCAACTTTCTCTCCGACTGGCTTGGCCTGAGCGGCCCGTCCTACGTGATCTCGACCGCTTGCACCTCCAGCGCTCGGGCCCTGATGAGCGCTCGCCGCCTGCTCGACCTGGGATTGTGCGACGCGGTGCTTTGCGGTGGCGTGGACAGTTTGTGCAAGCTGACCCTCAACGGCTTTTCAGCACTGGAAGCGGTCTCCGGCGAGCGCTGCAATCCGTTCTCGGTGAACCGCAGCGGCATCAACATCGGCGAAGCGGCGGTGCTGTTTCTCATGAGCAAGACGCCGTCGGATGGGCACTCGATTGCCCTGCTCGGCGACGGCGCCAGTTCCGATGCGCACCACATCTCTGCGCCGGAACCCAGCGGCCGGGGTGCCCGCCAGGCCATGGAAAAAGCCTTGCGCTGCGCCGGCCTGGACGCCAGCCAGATCGACTACCTGAACCTGCATGGCACCGCCACGCAACATAACGACGCCATGGAAAGCCACGCGGTGGCCGGCCTGTTCCCGGCGGGCGTGTCCTGCTCGTCGACCAAGCCGATGACCGGCCACACCCTCGGCGCGGCGGGTGCATTGGAGGCTGCGTTCTGCTGGTTGGCCCTGTCCGGTGAAAATACCGCACAGGCCCTGCCGCCGCACGTCTGGGACGGCCAGGCCGACCCCGAGTTGCCGGCATTGGACTGGGTAACGTCCGACACCCGCTTGCATCCGGACCTGCCCCGTCGCCTGATGAGCAACTCGTTTGCTTTCGGCGGCAACAACGTCAGCCTGATTATCGGAGACGCGCAATGATTGACTGGCCGCTCGCCGAACTGCTGCCCCACGCCGGCGACATGATTCTCATCGACCGGATCCTGTCCTTTGATGACGAGCAGATCCACACCCTCGCCACCGTCAGGCCCGGCGGTCTGTTCAACCGCGACGACGGCGCGCTGCCGGCCTGGGTCGGCATCGAGCTGATGGCCCAGAGCGTCGCGGCGTTTGCCGGTTGCCACGCACGCCAACGCGGCGATGCCGTGGAGCTGGGCTTTTTGCTCGGTACCCGCAAGTTCGAATGCAACGTCGAATATTTCCCCCTCGGCACCGAGCTGATCTTGCACGGCATCCGATCGCTGGAAGACGACAACGGCATGGGTGTGTTCGAATGCCACATCCGCGCGCCGGGCATCCATGCCAGCGCACGGTTGAACGTGTTCCGCCCGCCCCATGCCGCCCAGTACCTCAATGAACCGTCCGCAACAGGAAACCAGCCATGACTGAATCCGTACTGGTCACCGGCTCCAGCCGTGGCATCGGCCGCGCCATCGCCCTGCGCCTGGCCCAGGCCGGCCACGACATCGTCTTGCACTGCCGCAGCGGTCGCGCCGAGGCCGAAGCCGTCCAGGTGCAAATCCAGGCCTTGGGCCGCAATGCCCGGGTGCTGCAATTCGACGTCTCCGATCGCGCCGCCTGCAAGACCATCCTCGAGGCCGACGTGGAAACCCACGGCGCCTACTACGGCGTGGTGCTCAACGCCGGCCTGACCCGCGACGGCGCGTTCCCCGCCCTGAGCGAGGACGACTGGGACAGCGTGATGCGCACCAATCTCGACGGTTTCTACAACGTGCTCCACCCGGTGATGATGCCGATGATTCGCCGCCGCGCCGCCGGACGAATCGTTTGCATCACATCGGTGTCCGGCCTGATCGGCAACCGTGGCCAGGTCAACTACAGCGCCTCGAAGGCGGGCCTGATCGGTGCGGCCAAGGCGTTGGCAATCGAGCTGGGCAAGCGCAAGATCACCGTCAACTGCGTCGCGCCGGGGTTGATCGATACCGCCATGCTCGATGAAAACGTCCCCGTGGAAGAACTGATGAAAATGATCCCAGCCCAGCGCATGGGCACGCCTGAAGAAGTGGCCAGCGCGGTGAATTTCCTGATGTCCGCCGAAGCCGGCTATATCACCCGGCAGGTCCTGGCCGTCAACGGAGGCCTGTGCTGATGAAGCGCGTCGTCGTCACCGGCATGGCCGGCATCACCTCCCTGGGCAGCGATTGGGAGACCATCGCGGCCAACTTCGCCGCCAACCGCAGCGGCATCCGGCGCATGCACGAGTGGGACCGCTTCAGCGAATTGAACACCCGCCTGGCCGGGCCCGTGGACGACTTTCAGGTCCCGGCCCACTGGACCCGCAAGCAACTGCGCAGCATGGGCCGGGTTTCCCGCCTGGCGGTGGGCTCGGCGGAACAAGCCCTGGCCGACGCCGGACTGTTGGACGACCCGTCGATCAAGGATGGACGCATGGGTGTGTCGTGCGGCTCCTCCACGGGAAGCACCGATGAGATCAAGGCCTTCGGCAACATGCTGCTCAACAGCGTCGCCGAAGGTTTGAACGCCAACTCCTACGTGCGGATGATGCCGCACACCACGGCGGCCAATATCAGCATTTTCTTCGGGCTGACCGGGCGCCTGATTCCCACGTCCAGCGCCTGCACCAGCGGCAGCCATGGCATCGGCTATGCCTACGAGGCGATCAAGTTCGGCCGCCTGCCGTTGATGCTCGCCGGCGGCGCCGAGGAACTGTGCCCGACCGAAGCAATGGTCTTCGATGCGCTCTACGCCACCAGCCTGAAAAACGATGCCCCACAAACCAGCCCGCGACCCTACGACAAGGGCCGCGATGGCTTGGTGATCGGCGAGGGCGCCGGAATGCTGGTGCTCGAAGAACTTGAGCACGCGCTGGCTCGTGGCGCGCGGATCCACGCCGAGATCGTCGGCTTCGGCAGCAATGCCGACGGCCAGCACGCCACCCGTCCCGAATTGAGCACCATGCGGCGCGCCATGGAACTGGCCTTGGAAGATGCTGGCCTGGAGCCGTCCGCCATTGGCTACGTCAACGGCCACGGCACCGCCACCGAGCAGGGCGACATTGCCGAAACCCTGGCCACCAGCAGCCTGTTTGGCGAACACATGCCCATCAGTTCGCAAAAAAGCTTCCTCGGCCACACCCTGGGCGCCTGCGGAGCCCTGGAATCCTGGTTCAGCATCGAAATGCTCAACCGCGACCGCTACGTGCACACCTTCAACCTCGACGAGGTCGACCCCGAATGCGGCCGTCTCGATTACCTGCGCAACGAGTTCCGCAGCATGAGCAACGAGTACGTGATGAACAACAACTTCGCCTTCGGCGGGGTCAACACCTCGCTGATTTTCCGGCGCTGGCGTTGAAGCAGTCATCGTCAACGCCATCCGTGCAATTGATCTCAGTGCTTTCCCGTGGCGAGGGAGCTTGCTCCCGCCGGGCTGCGCAGCAGCCCTGAAGCCCTTCGAACTCCATCTGGGAATGGGTTAAGCCTTGGCGGTCGGCGTCTTGCTGTGCTGGGTTGCGAGGTGATCCAGTGAGCCTGCTCGTGAGGCTTCCAGATAGCCCACGCCCGCTCGACCAGCAGTTGAGCGCCATCGGCCAGGCCCCATACACGCCTTCCCCCTCCGGCGTGCGGTAATCATGTACCGCCCCCTCCTGCCGCGCCTCCCATAGCGTTTGCTTCCGAAAACTCCTCAGGAAGCGACCATGCCGCCGAACAATCCCTTGCTGTCTACCTATGATCTGCCGCCCTTCTCAACCATTCGCGTCAGACATTTGGTACCGGCCATTGAAAAGATAATTGCCGAAAGCCACTTGACCATTGCCGAAATCATTGCCAGCCAAACACTTTTACCCACCTGGGATGACTTGGTGCTGGCGATGGATGCCGTCAAGGCACGGCTCGAGGGCACTATGGAAGTGATCGACATCCTCGGCTCAGTGAACGCTCAGCAGGAATGGAGGGATGCAGTGACACGCTGCATCGAGCTCGCCACGGACTTCAAGGCATTGCTCTGGGGAAACAAGGAACTGTTCCAGCTGTACCGAAGGCTTGCCGATAGCCGGATGGCGAGGCTGTTCGACAGTCCTCGGCGCAGAGTGCTGGACAAAATACTGGAGGAGTTCCGGTTAGCCGGGATTCACCTTGCACAAGCCCCACAACAACGCCTGGCCGAGTTGAATGTCTACATCAGCCGACTTGAACGTGAGTTCCTGTTGCGGGTGGAACAGGCCGGCGAAGCCTGGAGCAAGCACATCGAGGACGAATCGCTACTGGCCGGTGTGCCCGATTCGCTGAAGCAATCGATGGCGAACGACGCCCGGGCGAAAAACCTTCAGGGCTGGCAGGTCCGCCTGGACGATGAGCAGTACCGCATGGTGATGCTCCATGCCGAACATCGTCCCCTGCGCCAAGCAATGTGGCTCGCCTACCACGCGCGGGCGACGGGCCAGGAACCGTTCGCCGCGCAGCCGGGCAACGATGATGTGCTTAGGGCACTGCTGGAGGCTCGTCACGAAAAAGCCGGAATACTCGGGTATGGGAATTTCGCTGAGTTGGTCGTTGACCGGCAGATGGCGCAGTCCACCGATCAAGTGTTGGCGTTCCTACGTGACTCGCTTGATGGGTATCGAAGCCTCTTTGCGTCTGAAGCAGAGGAACTCAAGGCATTGGCGTTACAGCACGGTATCGCTGAGCCGCAACCTTGGGACTATGAATACCTGGCCGAAAAAATACGCCGACAGGAGGGCGCTTCGCAGCAGCAACTGCGCGAGTACTTTCCATTGGAAGGCGTGCTGAACCGCCTCTGTCAATTCATCCAGCAACTGTTTGGCGTCGAACTGCTCGAGCGCCCGCATTTTGATACCTGGCATGACGATGTTCGCCTTTTCGAGCTCAAGGAGCATGGGCAGGCCATCGGTTATCTTTACGTCGATCCTTATCGACATGAACCAAGCGGCGTGCTGGGCCAGATGCGCACACTTCGTAATCGCAGAGTGACCGCCGAAGGGCGGCCCCGGCTACCCATCGCCGTGCTGCAGGGCAACCTCACACCGGGCGTCGGAGAGATGCCCTCCTTGCTCGATCATGAACAACTAAAAACCCTCCTGCATGAGCTCGGCCACTGCCTGCAACTACTCTTGACGCGCGCACAGCACCGGGATATTTCCGGATTGAACGGCCTCGCCCTCGATGCAACCGAGTTTGCCGCCCAGGTATTTGAGCAGTGGAGTTTTTCCCGACAATTCCTGGTCTGGGTATCAAGCCATTACCAAACAGGCGAGCCACTACCTGCCGAACAAGCGGATCGGCTGCTGACGGCTACCAGCACGCAAACCAGTTGGGCTGCGGCAAATGATTTTCTCCAGGTATTGTTTGATCTCGAAGTGCACCGGACCTCTGGCGACGGGCGCAGCACTCAAGAAATATTTGACGCGTTGAATACTGAGGTCGGACAGTTGCAATGGCCTGTCGGCGCGCGCCCATTCAACAGTTGGGTGACCAACGCTTCGCGTTATGCGGCCGCGACCTACGCCTATTTCTGGGCGAATGAGCTCGCGAGGACCGCCTATGGGCAGTTTGTGGCCAACGGCGAGTTCGATAGCGAAACTGGCCGCGCTTTTCGAGAGGCATTTTTTACCCACGGTGATACCCGTCGGTTAACCCAGTCGCTGGAAGGGTTCCTCGGGCATCCCGTCGACAGCCTGGTTGCTCCAGTTGCAGACGAGTCAGAACAGGCCGACAGCGCCCCGGACCCAAGTGCCTCGCTGATTCATCAGCTGGATGTCGCCCAGCAACGGATGATTCGCTTGAACGACGCCGTTCCAGTGCCGTCGGCCATCGCGAAACAACATCTGAACGACTGGTTCGCCAGCACTTTCCCTACCCTGGCCGAGACCTTCAGCGTGCAAGACCTGTGGGTACGGCCCCGACAAGGGCCGGCCATGACCCTCAACGCACTTTTCTGGCGTGCGGCCACCGGGCGGGCCAATCTTCGTGAGCTTTTTCTGGATCTTGGGGAAGTTGATATCGTCCATGAGCCGGACACCACCGCGACAGTACCGGCCGGGCTTAACAGCACTGACGCGAAGACGGCCATCGAGCGGATGCTCGGCTCGGCCCCGATTGCGTATGAATCGCAATTGAAGCAGGCATTGGACAGGTTTTGGGAACAACCGGCCGATTTCAGTGCGGGTCGCAATGTCATCGACTGGCTCGCGGATGAACTCGGTGGGCAACTGATGACGCAAGCGGATTTGCATCTGCTGGACGCAACACTCACCCCACGGTTGCACAAGGCGATAACGGACTACGCGCTATCGGCGCCGGACGCAGCATCGCGAGAGGAAATGCTCGAACGCATTCGTCCGGGTGTATACGCCGTGCAATACACCCCGCCGGAATGGGAAGGCAGCCTACCGGTACGCGATGCAGTGATACTGACGCAACCGGGCAGCGATGACTTGGCCGCAGCTGCGCTGTGGCGCCCGGGAGAGCCCCTGGAGGCCGTCGACAGCCTGGTCGCGCTGACTGCTCTCCTTCAGCAAAACGGTGAAGCACAGGGGGAGGTACATCTTGCCCCCCTGCCGGAAAATTTCGTCGTCCGCCAGGCCAACGCTCTGCGAGAGGAGCAGAAACAGGCAGTGCTGGAGGTGCTGCAATACGCGGCGCAAGAACCGCTCGATACATGGGTGCAACGTCTCGACCAGGCAGTTGGCCTCGGAGAGAGCCTGGACCTGACGTGGACCATGGACGCCTACCAATTGCGCTGTGCCCGGATAAAACTCAATGACTGGCTGCACGGCTACCGGTACGTCAGCGGTGCTGATCGCCTGGCCTGGTGGGCGGCGACGCAGGACTGGCGGCAAACCGTGGAGGACATGATCTTGTTGCCGCCTGATCCGGTGGCCCTGGCAACTTCTGAAGCCATCGAGAACTGGACCCGCACCGAGCTTGCCCGTCTCATTCGCGAAAAAAACCTGGTTGCGGACCCTGACCAGATATTTTTGAGCATCCGAAAGCAGATAGTCGATCCGCGCACCCCACACGGTACATCGCCGTTTGAGTCCGGGATCGTATTGGACCCCGTGAAGAGTTTTTTCGAAGACCGCCGCTCGCTGGCGAAATGGGCGATGTCCAACCTGATGCCCGATGAACGCGACGCCCTTCATCACAGTGAAGCCGGGCCGCTCAGCTTTGCCCAGATCAAGGATCTCATCGCCAGCGCTGACGTGGGCGCCCGCCTGCCCGCCGCTTTACAGCTCAAGGCCAACGAGCGGAAGGCCGACTGGATGGCCTTGAAAGGCAAGGCGCTCCGGACCCAGGTGTGGACTGCCCATATCTCGGGCGACCTGACCTACGATCGGCACAATACCGGGCTGAATCTGGTATTAGCGGTGCTCGACAGCCCCACGCCTGCGGGACGCCGCAAGATCAACGGTCATGAAACGCAGGTGTGTCAAATTCAATGGGGCGACAGCGTACTCAACGATGTGCTGGCGTTCGGCGTCAAGACACCGGCGAGCCGACCGTCACTGACGCTGTACACCCCGCAGGCACCGGACGGCAAGGTGTTCCGCGAGGTACATGCCGGGGCAAGCCGGGACTTGACGCGAGCCGTAGCGAGAGCGCTTACCCGTACGCCAGAAATGACCCACTGGCTGATTTCCAGATTGCCGCTGGCGGAACAGGCCGCTCAGGTCGCCAGCATGGCGCCGACCGATCCGAATCTCACGACGAACGAAAAAATCAAGCATGTCACGCAATCCATTCTCTCGTTTATCAAGTCCAAGGCGGTCGACAGCTTTTCCTCAGGCGCCTCTTTTCCTGTCGTGGGCACACATCTACTCGAAGCGCTGCATGAAACGCAGGTATCCCACGCACTCAAGGCTGTGGATGCGCTGACGGTATCCAACGCCGAACGCGACAGCACAGCGGCCCAGGAGGGACGCCGCGAAGGCATCTCCTTGTTGACGGGCATGCTGTCGATGTTTCCCGCGAGCCGGCTGGGTGGAATGTTGGGACGCGCGATCCTGCCGGTGATGGCCGGGGGCGCTGCGGTGGCGGCCATAAAGGATGAAAACGGCAGCCTCGACCAATGGGCAGGTGATTTCATCAGTGGGCTGCGAGACGTGCTGGCGGAGGGTGGCGAAGACCTGATCATGAGTCGCGCCAGCAAACGGCGGCGCAAGACCCGCCCCCTGTCGACACTGCCGCCCATGCCGGCCTCGGAGCTAAAACCGTTACGCCTGAAAGGGATGGACGGAAAAGGGCTGATACCTGAGGGCCGAGACCTGTTCAGGGATGCAGGCGGGCAGGGTTATCTGAAGCAAGGCAGGGATTACTACAAAACAGCGATGCAAGGCGGTGAAAGGATTGTCTATGCACCGGCCAACCGCGCAGACCAGCGAAACGTGAAATGGGTGGACGGACAGTGGCAGGCCAAGGAACGGGATCGACTACGCGGAGGAGGTCCCATCCTAAGCCTGCTGAAAACACCGGACACTCCTCACAACGCTCTTGTGGAAGGCGCCTTGGCGGGCCACCCCAACCCCACCTCGGACATGTACAGGGACAGGAGGGATACGGCCCATTCCATGCCTACCGAACTGACGGAGCGCATCCTCAGGGAGAGCATGGACGATGTTGGCGTCAGCCACATCACCGCCTATCGCTCTCTCCTCCATGACCTGAATCAGGGCACGATACCTTCCGCACCGCACAAAAACGCACTACTAGCCCTGCGCGACAAACTTTCAGCGTGGAAGGCAGTGGACTCTTTCGCCCGCCACTTCGAACAAAACATAACGGGCACCGAATTGAGCACCTCGCAAAAAATAAAAATATTCGATTCCTTGCTACGGTTTCGTAAGGAGCTCCATCCCACCGACATAAAGTTCAAGACAATTTTCTCGGTGATATCGGATCGCTTGACCGGCGCGAAATTTATCGTGATCGCGGCAGGACAAAAAATGAACGCGCTGAAAGGTATACAGGACCGTGTTTCGGAGAGGAATAAGACAGCTGAGGAACAAGCCAGGAATGCCCTGAGAGCGAAATTTAATGGGGATATCCCAGCGGCAGATAAATACATTGATACGCCCGAAGGCGCCAATGAATATGCGAAGATCATACGCGAACATATCAGGGATGGAATGAAAGCCACCGATACGCCTGGATTGCTGACAGAAATCAGAAGCAACCGTTTGAGTTATCTTGTTTACAACAAGGGCAAATCCCAGAAGAAAAATTTCCTGATCAATGCGCAGGAAATCCAAAGCTTTGAGTCAAGTCTTAAATATTTCGCAGCACCGGAGATAGAGATCGTTACGAGGCTCCCTTCAAAAAAGATACCCCACCCGACGCCTGCCGAAATCCAAGCCCCCGTAGAACCTGAAGTACCTGTCGGAACAGATAGATTCACGGTGAAAATTGGCCCGCTGGCTGAAACACAACTCTCCTATGACAATTTCCCTGAACCAGCCAGAGCAAAAATCAACGAAATAATGGATGACATCCGCACCGGCAGAACAACCACAAAGCGCATCAACCAGTTCTATTGGTATGACATGGCCCAGTTGGACCCTGGTAGCGGCAGAGGCGCATGGCGCGCCGCGTTTGAACGCAAGGGGGACACTTGGGAGCTCCAGGGATTCTATAGCTACCACACCAATCGACAGGCAATCGTCTGGGGAGATTGAGGCGAACCAGACGCGGCGCCAATGTAAAAGGCGCTACTCTGCGCCCTTTACCCACAGCCCGGCTTTTTGCGCGGGGCTTGAGAGCCGGATCACTGCGGAGCGCCCGTCAACAGCGCCACAAACGCCTTTGCCATCGGCGAACGCTGGTCCTTGCGCTGGACCAGCCACACCGCCGAGACCGCCGCCGGGTCGAGCAATGACCGGTAGACCACGCCGTCGATACGCATGCGCTGGTAAGACGCCGGCAAGACCGAGACGCCCAGCCCCGCCGCTACCAGGCCGATGATGGTCATGGCTTCGCCCGCTTCCTGGGCGAAGTGCGGGCTGAAACCGGCATCGCGGGCCAGCGTCAGGAGTTGGGCGTAGAGACCGCTGCCGTAGCTGCGGGGGAAAAACACGAACGGTTCCTCGGCCAGCGAAGCGAGAAACAGGCCTTCGTCACTGCCCTGGGCTAACGCGTGCTTGGAGCTGAGCACAGCCACCAAGGGTTCGCGGCTGAGTTCGATTTCGCTCAAGGCGTCGGGAAGTGGCAGCGGACGCATGATGCCCACGTCGATGGCCTCGTCGAGCAACGCATCGGCCACTTGGGTGCTGCTCATTTCCCGCAGGTTCAGGTGGACTGCGGGAAAGCGCTGGCGAAAGGTGAAGATCGCCTGGGGAATGGTGGAATTGAAGGGGGCTGAGGAGGTGAAGCCGATTTTCAGCTCGCCCAATTCCCCCAACTGGGCGCGGCGGGCTACGTCGGCAGCCTTGTCGACCTGGGCCAGGACCCGGCGCGCCTCTTCGAGAAACAGCCTTCCGGCCTCGCTCAGTTCGACGCGACGGTTGGTGCGCTCGAACAGGCGTGCACCAATCTCTTGCTCCAGCGCCTGGATCTGTTGGCTCAGTGGCGGCTGGGAGATCCCAAGCACCAAGGCGGCGCGGCCGAAGTGCAGCTCTTCGGCGACGGCGATGAAGTAACGCAGATGACGCAGTTCCATGGACCTTACTCAATAAGTCTTACAACGTCTTAAACAGGTCGAACAATATATTGGATAGAAACATTAGCCGGCTATATGCTTTTTTCATTGCCTGCCAGGCCGTGCTCCCCTCCGAGGTCCATCGTGAAAACCGCTGCCGCTCCACTGGCCCATGAAATCCCGCCGCGCCCCCAGGATGATGCCGCTGCCGAGCTGAAAGATATCTATATCGAAAAAGGCACGCCGTTGTTCATGCGTACGGTGCTGGCGTTGTTTTGCGGCGGTTTTGCAACCTTCGCGCTGTTGTATTGCGTGCAACCGATGATGCCGCTGCTGTCGGCGGAATTTTCCATCAACGCCGCCCAGAGCAGCTTGATCCTGTCGGTGGCGACCGGCCTGCTTGCCGTCGGCCTGTTGATCACCGGTCCGATTTCCGACCGCATCGGCCGCAAATCGGTGATGGTCGCTGCGCTGTTCGCAGCGGCGCTTTGCACGATCGCCAGCGCGATGATGCCCACCTGGCAAGGCGTGCTGGTCTTGCGCGCCTTGGTGGGGCTGTCGTTAAGCGGATTGGCGGCCGTGGCGATGACCTACCTGAGCGAAGAAATCCATCCCAGGCACATCGGGCTGGCGATGGGGCTGTACATCGCCGGCAACGCCATCGGCGGCATGTGCGGGCGGCTGATCACCGGCGTATTGATCGACTTTGTCAGCTGGCATACCGCGATGCTGGTGATCGGTGGCCTGGCCCTGGTTGCGGCGGCGGTGTTCTGGCGGATCCTTCCCGAATCGCGCAACTTCCGCCCACGCTCGTTGCATCCACGCAGCCTGCTGGACGGTTTCACCCTGCACTTTCGCGACGCCGGGCTACCCCTGCTGTTTCTTGAAGCCTTCGTACTGATGGGGGCGTTCGTCACGCTGTTCAACTACATCGGCTACCGCCTGCTGGCCGCGCCTTACCATATGGACCAGGCATTCGTCGGGTTGCTGTCGGTCGTGTACCTGTCCGGCATCTACAGTTCGGCCAAGGTCGGGGCCATGGCTGACAAGCTCGGTCGGCGGAAAATGCTCTGGGCGACCATCGCGTTGATGCTGGCGGGCCTGCTGTTGACGCTGTTCACGCCGCTCTGGCTGGTGATCATCGGCATGCTGGTGTTCACCTTCGGCTTCTTCGGCGCGCACTCGGTGGCCAGCAGCTGGATCGGCCGCCGCGCCCTCAAGGCCAAGGGGCAGGCTTCGTCGTTGTACCTGTTCAGCTATTACGCCGGTTCGAGTATTGCCGGTACGGCAGGCGGGGTCGCGTGGCACCTGGGAGGATGGAACGGAACCGGGTTGTTCATCGGCGCACTGCTCTTGGTGGCATTGCTGGTAGCCGTGAAACTGGCGAAGCTGCCGCCGCTCCCCGGCAACGTCCAGGGCTAGCTTCACTGACGCAATACCACCTGCGCTCACTGAATGAGCACGCCTACAGATTTCTTGAATGTCATCCGCCGTAGCACCCTGCGGCCAGAAGACTCATGCCAGACCACTGCGCAAATATGCAATGCGACGAGCAGCGCAAGCGCCAGGCAGGACAGAATGTGGAGGGTAAACGCCAGGTCGTTCAGTCGCTCGTAATCCAGCGGCTGGGGGATCTGGACGAGCCCGAACAGGCTGATCGGCGTTGTCATCATCAGCACGCCGGTGACCAGCACGACGCTGGTGACCAGGTAGATCACTGCATGTACCGCCAGCGCCAGGCTTTTATTGATGGACGATGCCGCAGCCCGGATTTCAAGGTTGGAGAAAAACAACCAGAGTCGCCAGGTAAACAACGGAATCAATACCGTTGTAAGTGAAACATTAAGCGACCCAACCCATTGTTTGATCAAGACGGGCACCGGGACATAGGCCACATAAAAACCGGATACCAGCGTCCACAGGATAATGAAGGCCGATATCCAGTGCAGTAGTATCCGCGGTTTGGAATAGCTCGGAGGGCTTTTCTGCGGGCATTCGGGAAACAAGGGCAACGAAGAATCAAATCCTGCGATCGCGCTTCCCTTTAAAATTCTGGTTTTCATAAAGTTTCAGACCACTCGTCAAGAAGAACGACAATCAAGTCGTTCTTGGAGTCGCGTAGATTGTTCTACGCGTCCTATCACGGGAGGCGAAACCTTACAGAGACATTGACGTTTTCTCTGTAGGAAAAATCTGCACTAGCTAAAGGATTTTTCCTTGTTTGAACTTCGTTAAAAAATAGAAACCCTTAACCTTTGAAAAAGTTGTGAGGAAACTTAAACACAATCGGCATAAAAAACCTGCCCGGCACAAGTCCGGACAGGTTTCAGGATGCCGCGATAATTACCCGTGATATTGCGCCGACAACTCATGCACCGCCCGCAGGAAGGCCCCGGCGTGTTCCGGGTCGACTTCCGGGGTGATCCCGTGACCGAGATTGAACACGTGCCCGCTGCCCTTGCCATAACTGGCGAGGATGCGCCCGACTTCGGCACGGATGGCTTCTGGCTTGGCATACAGCACGGTCGGATCCATGTTGCCTTGCAGCGCGACTCTGTTACCGACGCGCTCGCGGGCATTGCCGATGTCACAGGTCCAGTCCAGGCCCAGGGCGTCGGCGCCGGCATCGGCGATGCTTTCCAGCCACAGCCCGCCGTTCTTGGTGAAAAGGATCACCGGGACTTTGCGACCTTCGTGTTCGCGAATCAGGCCGCTGACGATCTTGCGCATGTAGGCCAGGGAAAACTCCTGGTACGCCGCCGCCGACAGGTTGCCGCCCCAGGTGTCGAAGATCTGCACCGCTTGCGCACCGGCCAGGATCTGGCCGTTGAGGTAGGACGTGACCGACTGCGCCAGCTTGTCCAGCAGCAAATGCATGGCCTCGGGGTTGTCGTAGAGCATGGCCTTGGTCTTGCGGAAGTCTTTCGACGAGCCACCTTCGACCATATAGGTCGCGAGCGTCCATGGGCTGCCGGAGAAACCGATCAGCGGCACGCGGCCGTTCAGTTCGCGGCGAATGGTGCTGACGGCGTCCATGACATAGCCGAGGTCTTTCTGCGGATCGGGAATCGGCAACGCCTCGATGTCGGCCAGGCTGCTGACGACTTTCCTGAAGCGCGGGCCTTCGCCAGTCTCGAAGTACAAGCCCTGGCCCATGGCGTCAGGGATAGTGAGGATGTCGGAGAACAGAATCGCCGCGTCCAGCTGCGGGTAGCGGTCCAGCGGCTGCATCGTGACTTCACAGGCGAACTGCGGGTTCATGCACAGGCTCATGAAGTCGCCGGCCTTGGCGCGGCTGGCGCGGTACTCCGGCAGATAGCGACCGGCCTGGCGCATCATCCACACCGGGGTGACGTCTACAGGTTGCTTGAGCAGGGCGCGAAGGAAACGGTCGTTCTTCAGGGCAGTCATGTCGGCATCCGGAAAAAAAGTGCGGGCATTTTCTCAGAGCGCGACGCAAAAGGCACGGCAAGAGCCGTGCCTTTTATCTATCGGGGCAATTTGTCGCGGTGGAACACAGTCGTCTAACACCACAAAACAACTGTGGGAGCGAGCCTGCTCGCGAAGAGGCCGGCACATCCAACATTGAAGTTAGCTGACAGGCCGCTTTCGCGAGCAGGCTCGCTCCCACAAGGGTTACTGCATTTGAGGCCTGGAGGCGGGTCAGACCTGCAAGTAATCCAGAATCCCTTCCGCCGCATTGCGGCCTTCGAAGATCGCCGTCACCACCAGGTCCGAACCGCGGACCATGTCGCCACCGGCGAAGATCTTCGGGTTGCTGGTCTGGTGCTTGTACTGGCCTTGTTCCGGGGCAACGACGCGGCCCTGGCTGTCGGTCTGGATGCTGAACTGCTCGAACCACGGCGCCGGACTTGGACGGAAGCCGAAGGCGATGACCACGGCGTCGGCCGGGATGATCTCTTCGGAACCGGGGATCGGCTCGGGGCTGCGGCGGCCACGGGCATCCGGTTCGCCAAGACGGGTCTCGACTACCTTCACGCCTTCGACCTTGTCTTCCCCGACAATCGCGATCGGCTGGCGGTTGTAGAGGAATTTCACGCCCTCTTCCTTGGCGTTCTTCACCTCTTTGCGCGAGCCCGGCATGTTCGCTTCGTCACGACGATAGGCGCAGGTCACCGACTTGGCGCCCTGGCGAATCGAGGTGCGGTTGCAGTCCATCGCCGTGTCGCCACCACCGAGTACCACGACTTTCTTGCCTTTCATGTCGACGAAATCTTCCGGCGACTTTTCAAAGCCCAGGTTGCGGTTGACGTTGGCGATCAGGAAGTCCAGCGCGTCGTAGACGCCTGGCAGGTCCTCGCCGGCAAACCCGCCCTTCATGTAGGTGTAGGTGCCCATGCCCATGAAAACCGCGTCGTATTCCTCAAGCAGTTGCTCCATGGTGACGTCCTTGCCCACCTCGGTGTTCAGGCGGAACTCGATGCCCATGCCGGTGAAGACTTCGCGACGATTGCTCAACACGCTCTTTTCCAGCTTGAACTCGGGAATGCCGAAGGTCAGCAGGCCACCGATTTCCGGGTTCTTGTCGAACACCACCGGAGTCACGCCACCGCGCACCAATACGTCGGCACAGCCCAGGCCCGCCGGACCGGCGCCGATGATCGCGACACGCTTGCCGGTCGGCTTGACCTTGGACATGTCCGGGCGCCAGCCCATGGCGAACGCGGTGTCGGTGATGTACTTCTCCACCGAACCGATGGTCACCGCGCCAAAACCGTCGTTGAGGGTGCAGGCACCCTCGCACAGGCGATCCTGCGGGCACACCCGGCCGCAGACTTCCGGCAAGGTGTTGGTCTGGTGGGACAGTTCGGCGGCCTGGAGGATGTTGCCCTCGGCCACCAGCTTCAGCCAGTTGGGAATGAAGTTGTGCACCGGGCACTTCCATTCGCAGTACGGGTTACCGCAACCCAGGCAGCGGTGGGCCTGGTCGGCCGACTGCTGGGGTTTGAAGGGCTCGTAGATTTCCACGAACTCTTTCTTGCGTTGACGCAACAGTTTCTTCTTCGGATCCTTGCGCCCGACATCGATGAACTGGAAGTCGTTATTCAGACGTTCAGCCATTGTTAAAACCTCATCAAACTCTTCAGGCGCATATCACTGCGGGTTGGCACGGGTGCTGGAAAGCAACGACTTCAGGTTGGCCGCTTTCGGCTTGACCAGCCAGAAACGACGTACATAGTCATCGAGGTTCTCGGCGAGTTCACGACCCCACTCACTGTCGGTTTCCTCGACGTATTCGTTCAGCACGCGTTGCAGGTGGCTGCGGTAGGCTTCCATCGCCTCGCCGCTGATCCGCTGGATTTCCACCAGTTCGTGGTTGACCCGGTCGACGAAGCTGTTGTCCTGGTCGAGCACATAGGCGAAACCGCCGGTCATGCCTGAGCCGAAGTTGTAACCGGTCTTGCCCAGTACGCAGACGAAACCACCGGTCATGTACTCGCAGCAGTGATCGCCGGTGCCTTCCACCACGGTGTGGGCGCCGGAGTTACGCACGGCGAAACGCTCACCCGCGGTGCCGGCGGCGAACAGCTTGCCGCCCGTGGCGCCGTAAAGGCAGGTGTTGCCGATGATCGCACTGTCCTGGGTCCGGTAGACACTGCCCTTGGGCGGAACGATGACCAGTTTGCCGCCGGTCATGCCCTTGCCCACGTAGTCGTTCGCGTCACCTTCCAGGTACATGTTCAGGCCGCCGGCGTTCCAGACGCCGAAGCTTTGCCCGGCCGTGCCCTTGAAGCGGAACGTGATCGGCGCGTGAGCCATGCCCTGGTTGCCGTGTTTGCGGGCGATCTCGCCGGAAATCCGCGCGCCGATGGAGCGGTCGCAGTTGCAGATATTCAGCTCGAACTGAGCACCGCTCAGGTCATTGATCGCCGAAGCGGCCATGTCTACCATCTTCTCGGCCAGCTCGCCCTTGTCGAACGGCGGGTTGCGATCGACCTGGCAGAATTGTGGCTTGTCCGCCGGGATCAGGTCGCTGCCCAGCAACGGGGTCAGGTCCAGGTGATGCTGCTTGGCGGTCTGGCCTTCGAGCACTTCGAGCAGATCGGTGCGGCCGATCAGCTCTTCCAGCGAGCGTACGCCCAGCTTGGCCAGCCACTCACGGGTCTCTTCGGCCACGTAGGTGAAGAAGTTCACCACCATGTCGACGGTGCCGATGTAGTGATCCTTGCGCAACTTCTCGTTCTGGGTCGCCACGCCGGTGGCGCAGTTGTTCAGATGGCAGATGCGCAGGTATTTGCAGCCCAGGGCGATCATCGGCGCGGTACCGAAGCCGAAGCTCTCGGCACCGAGAATGGCGGCCTTGATCACGTCGAGGCCGGTCTTCAGGCCCCCGTCGGTCTGCACCCGCACCTTGCCGCGCAGGTCGTTGCCGCGCAGGGTCTGGTGGGTTTCGGCCAGGCCCAGTTCCCACGGCGCGCCAGCGTACTTGATCGAGGTCAGCGGCGAGGCACCGGTGCCGCCGTCGTAGCCGGAGATGGTGATCAGGTCGGCATAGGCTTTTGCCACGCCGGCGGCAATCGTGCCGACGCCGGCTTCCGCCACCAGTTTTACCGAGACCAGCGCCTTCGGGTTCACCTGCTTGAGGTCGAAGATCAGTTGCGACAAGTCTTCGATCGAGTAGATGTCGTGGTGCGGCGGCGGCGAAATCAGCGTCACGCCGGGCACCGCGTAGCGCAGCTTGGCGATCAGGCCGTTGACCTTGCCGCCAGGCAACTGGCCCCCTTCGCCGGGCTTGGCGCCCTGGGCAACCTTGATCTGCAGCACTTCAGCGTTGACCAGGTATTCCGGGGTCACACCGAAGCGGCCAGTGGCTACCTGCTTGATTTTCGAACTCTTGATGGTGCCGTAGCGCGCCGGGTCTTCGCCGCCTTCGCCGGAGTTCGAACGCGCACCGAGGCGGTTCATGGCTTCGGCCAGGGCTTCGTGGGCTTCCGGAGACAAGGCGCCCAAGGAGATGCCGGCGGAGTCGAAACGCTTGAGTACCGACTCCAGCGGCTCCACTTCGCTGATATCCAGCGGCGTATCGAGGGTCTTGACCTTGAGCAGGTCGCGGATCATCGACACCGGGCGGTTATCCACCAGCGCCGTGTACTCCTTGAACTTGCCGTAGTCGCCCTGTTGTACGGCGGCTTGCAGGGTGTTGACCACGTCCGGGTTGTAGGCGTGGTATTCGCCACCGTGGACGAACTTCAGCAGGCCGCCCTGCTGGATCGGCTTGCGCGGGCTCCAGGCTTCGGCGGCCAGGGCTTTCTGCTCGGCTTCGATGTCGACGAAACGGGCGCCCTTGATGCGACTCGGGACACCACGGAAGCTCAGCTCGCAGACTTCTTCGGACAGGCCGATAGCCTCGAACAACTGCGCGCCACGGTACGAGGCGATAGTCGAGATACCCATCTTCGAGAGGATCTTGAGCAGGCCCTTGGTGATGCCTTTGCGGTAGTTCTTGAACACCTCGTAGAGGTCGCCCAGCACTTCACCGGTACGGATCAGGTCGCCCAGCACTTCGTAGGCCAGGAACGGGTACACCGCCGAGGCGCCAAAGCCGATCAGCACCGCAAAGTGATGCGGGTCGCGAGCCGTGGCGGTTTCCACGAGGATGTTGGAATCGCAGCGCAGGCCTTTTTCGGTCAGGCGATGGTGCACCGCGCCGGTGGCCAGCGAGGCGTGGATCGGCAGCTTGCCGGGCGCGATATGACGGTCGGTCAGGACGATCTGGGTACGACCGGCACGCGCGGCTTCTTCAGCCTGATCGGCGACGTTGCGGATCGCCGCTTCCAGGCCGACGCTTTCGTCGTAGTTCAGGTCGATGACCTGACGTTCGAAGCCCGGGCGATCAAGGTTGGTCAGCGAGCGCCACTTGGCCGGGGAGATGACCGGCGAGCTGAGGATCACCCGCGAAGCGTGTTCCGGCGACTCCTGGAAAATGTTGCGCTCGGCACCGAGGCAGATTTCCAGGGACATCACGATCGCTTCGCGCAGCGGGTCGATCGGCGGGTTCGTCACCTGGGCGAACTGCTGGCGGAAATAGTCATATGGCGTGCGCACGCGCTGGGACAGCACGGCCATCGGCGTGTCATCGCCCATGGAGCCGACCGCTTCGTAGCCCTGCTCACCCAACGGACGCAACACCTGATCACGCTCTTCGAACGTCACCTGGTACATCTTCATGTACTGCTTGAGCTGGTCGACGTCGTAGAAAGCCGAGCCGTGGTCGTTGTCTTCCATGGTCGCCTGGATGCGCAAGGCATTCTTGCGCAGCCATTGCTTGTACGGATGACGGGACTTGAGACGGTTGTCGATCGCGTCGGTGTCGAGGATCTGCCCGGTCTCGGTGTCCACGGCGAAAATCTGCCCAGGGCCCACGCGGCCCTTGGCGATGACGTCTTCGGGCTGGTAGTTCCACACGCCGATTTCCGACGCCAGGGTGATGAAACCATTGGTGGTGGTGACCCAGCGCGCCGGACGCAGGCCGTTACGGTCGAGCAGGCACACCGCGTAGCGACCGTCGGTCATGACGATACCGGCCGGGCCGTCCCACGGCTCCATGTGCATGGAGTTGTATTCGTAGAAGGCGCGCAGGTCCGGGTCCATGGTTTCGACGTTCTGCCAGGCTGGCGGAACAAGCATGCGCACGCCACGGAACAGGTCGATGCCGCCGGTCACCATCAGTTCGAGCATGTTGTCCATGCTCGAGGAGTCAGAGCCCACGCGGTTGACCAGCGGGCCGAGCTCTTCGAGGTCCGGCATCAGGTCATTGGCGAACTTGGTGCGACGGGCCAGGGCCCAGTTGCGGTTGCCGGTGATGGTGTTGATCTCGCCGTTGTGGGCGAGGAAACGGAAGGGCTGGGCCAGCGGCCATTTCGGCAGGGTGTTGGTGGAGAAGCGCTGGTGGAATACGCAGATCGCGGTTTTCAGGCGCTCATCGCTCAGGTCCGGATAAAAGGCGGTGAGGTCCGCCGGCATCATCAGGCCTTTGTAGATGATGGTCTTGTGGGAAAAGCTGCAGATGTAGTGGTCGGTGTCAGCGGCGTTGGCCACGGACGAACGACGACGGGAGCTGAACAGCTTGATCGACATTTCCTGGTCGCTCAAACCTTCACCGGCAATGAACACTTGCTCGATCAACGGCAGGCGCTCAAGGGCCAGGCGGCCGAGGACGCTGGTGTCGATCGGCACTTTGCGCCAACCGACCAGTTGCAGGCCGGCGGCGAGGATCTCGCGGTTCATGTTCTCGCGAGCGGCTTGTGCCTTTACCGGGTCCTGGTTGAAAAACACCATGCCCACGGCGTACTGCTTGGGCAGGGTCACGCCAAACGTTTCCTGGGCGATGGCACGCAGGAACTCGTCAGGCTTTTGAATCAGCAAGCCACAGCCGTCGCCGGTCTTGCCATCGGCGTTGATCCCACCACGGTGGGTCATGCAGGTCAGGGCCTCAATGGCCGTTTGCAAAAGGGTATGACTGGGCTCGCCCTGCATATGGGCTATCAGGCCGAAACCGCAGTTATCCTTGAATTCATCTGGTTGGTACAGACCTGCTTTCATAGACACTTTCTCACCAGGCTGCCTCTTAGCGAGGCAAATTTCTTTTCAATTCAGCCAGTTGCGTGCCGCGCCGAACGTACGCCAGCTTTGCGGGGGCAAAAGGGAGGTCATTGTACACACCGACACAGAGGCTCACAAATTTGACGACGAACTGTCGCAAATCCATGTCGCATTTGTGAAAGGTTTAAAGCTATATGCTGTGCTAGTCAAAACTTTTTTGGGTTCGACCGCTACGACTCAAACGCTACTGTGACGCAGACACCACAAGGCGCGCGGCCTGAAAGGTCGCCCGCCCTTGCGGAAATTTTGAGGTTGCCGGGAGAGGCGGCCTGGGTAAGGCCGCCGAATCATCAGCGAGTTGCTGCCAGTTCCTGTTGGACGCTGGCGACAGTGCGAGGCCAAGGTTTACCAGCCTGAACCTTCGCTGGCAAGGCCTTGATGGCGGAAACGGCTGCGTCACGATTGGCAAAGCTGCCGTAGGTGATGACATAAAGCGGCTTGCCGTTGAGCACTTTCTTGAAATAACGGTACTCGCCGCCCTGCTCCTTGACGAAGTTCTGCGCAGTGGCTTCGGAGCTGGTGCCGAGGATCTGCACCACGTAGTTGCCCGGTGCCTGACCTGCGTACCAGCTACCGCCCGTGGCTTTGGCCGGGGCGGCGGCAGGCTTGGCCGCAGGCGCCGGTGCTGGCTTGGCCGCTGGGGCGGCCGGGGTCGGGGCCGGCTTGGCGGTGGCGACCTGGGTTGGCGCAGGGGTCGGTTTGGCGGCCGGGGCAGGTGTCGGCGTCGGTGCCGGACCGGCCGGCACGCCCGCAGGTGGTGCCGTGGTGGTCACGGTTGGCGGCACGTCGCTGCTGTCATCGATCGGCGGCGGCGCGCCATCATCGCCTTCGGTGATGCCCCCCGCGGCCTCTGCCAAGGGACCGCGCATGACCGGTTGCGACTGGCCGACCAGCGGCAGCGGCATCGGCTGGGTATTGCCGGCAAACTCCACCGCCGGCGCACCACCGTTGGGTTGCGGCGTGCCCTGACCGAGAGGCAGCTGTGCCTGTTCGTTGGCAGGTGCGCCGGTGGTCGGTGCCTTGTTGCGACCTGGCATCAGCCAGGCGGCGGCCACCGCAACCACGACAACGGCGGAAATCGCCAATACGTGTTTCTTCGGCATGTTGAACCCCATACTTGGACGCTTCACCGCTGAGCGGCTGGCGATCATGATTTCGATCAGAGCATCTCGGGCCACCTGGTTGATGTTGCCAGGCCAGCCGTCGGAGCTTTCGTGAATCTCAGAGATCTGATCCGCGGTGAAAAGTTCGATACCCCGGCCAGCCCCCTCCAGCCGCTGGGCCAGGTATTCACGGGTTTCTTCCTCGGTGTAGGGCGCGAGTTCGATAACGTGGAAACGCTCTTCCTCGAGCTCCAACTGGTCCAGCTCGGCGATCAGCGACGACTCACCGAACAGGAACACATGAGGACGGCCTTCCGGCGCGCCGGCAGCCAGGGCCAGCAGTGCCTCCAGGGCCGATTCGTCGAGTTGTTCGGCATCGTCCACCAGCAGGTAGACTTCCTGTCCGGTGAGCGCCAATTGTACGATCTGGTCGAGAATCGCGCCGATTTCCGCCTGGGCGACATTCAGAGCCTGGGCCACCTGGCGCAGCACACCCGCGGCATCACCCGCACCACGGGCCGATACCACCACGCTTTGCACCGACTGCTTGTTGGTACTGGCCACCAGGGCCTGGCGCAGCAAGGTCTTGCCACTGCCCTGGGGTCCGGTGACCACCAGCAGCAATTGGCTGTAGCGGGCCAGATGGTGCAACTGGCCCAGCACTGGCTTGCGTTGGGCAGGGAAAAACTTGAAGCCCGGGACCCGCGGAGCGAAAGGGTCATGACTCAATTGGAAATGGCCGAGGAACGCCTCGTCGGCATGCAGACTAGTCATCGGAATCTTATTAACCTTTAAGCTGAGCCAGGGCGCGGTAATCCGCTCCCAGCGTGGCCTGTAGAACCTCTTTCGGATAATCGTCGGTCACTACCGCTTCGCCCATGCGGCGCAGCAGCACCAGACGCAGACGACCGTCGATCACTTTTTTGTCGATTGCCATGTGTTCAAGAAAATCCGCCTCGGTCATTTCTTCCGGCGGAACCACCGGCAACCCGGCACGTTGAAACAGGCGAATACCACGATCGCGTTCCTGCTGGCTGATCCAACCCAGGCGCGCGGACATTTCCAAGGCCATGACCGTCCCTGCGGCAACGGCCTCACCGTGCAGCCAGACGCCATAGCCCATATGGGTTTCGATGGCATGACCGAAGGTATGGCCGAGGTTGAGCGTGGCACGCACACCCGATTCGCGCTCATCGGCGCCGACCACGGCAGCCTTGGCTGCGCAAGAGCGCTCGATCGCGTAAGTCAGGGCCTGCTGATCCAGCGCACGCAGGCGGTCGACGTTTTCTTCGAGCCAGCCCAGGAACGGCTCGTCGCAGATCAGCCCGTACTTGATCACTTCAGCCAGGCCTGCGGACAGTTCACGGGCCGGCAACGTCTTGAGGGAGGCGGTGTCGATAAGCACCACGTTGGGCTGATAGAACGCGCCCACCATGTTCTTGCCCAGCGGATGGTTGATGCCGGTCTTTCCGCCCACGGACGAATCGACCTGCGATAGCAGCGTGGTAGGAATCTGGATGAAATCCACACCGCGTTGATAGCACGCCGCAGCGAACCCGGCCATGTCGCCGATCACGCCGCCGCCCAGGGCGACCACCGTGGTGCGACGATCATGACGTGCAGTCAGCAGGCCGTCGAAGATCAATTGCAGGGTTTCCCAGTTCTTGAACGCTTCACCGTCGGGCAGTACGACGGAAATGACGGAAAAAGCCGACAGGCTGCGAGTCAAGCGTTCCAGATATAAAGGAGCGACGGTTTCGTTGGTGATGATTGCGACTTGCCGTCCGGCGATATGCGGCGCCAGCAGTTCGGGCTGGTCGAGCAAGCCTTCGCCAATATGAATCGGGTAGCTGCGCTCGCCCAGGTCGACCTTAAGTGTCTGCATGTGTCCCCACAGTGAAGATGAAATCAGGCATCCCTACCTGCAATTAACGAAGTCCACGGTGTCTCAGTTAATGGCCATCCGCCACAACCCAGTCGAGCCAAAACGGGACGTCGAGGATAGCGCATTTCGCTCGGCGCATTAACGGGGTGGCAGTTGCTGAAGGCGATCGAGAATTTCCAGCACCACCATCCGTGGCGGCCGTTCGTCGGTTTCGATGACCAGGTCGGCAATTTCCCGATACAGCGGATCACGCAATTCCAGCAGGTCCCGCAGCGTCTTGGCCGGGTCGGCGGTGCGCAACAACGGCCGGTTGCGATCACGGGCGGTGCGACCCACCTGCTGTTCGACTGACGCGTGCAGGTAGACCACCCGTCCGCCGGCATGCAGCGCCCGACGATTGGCCTCGCGCATGACCGCGCCGCCACCGGTGGCCAGCACCACGCCTTCGAAACCGCACAGCTCGGCAATCATCGCCTGCTCGCGGTCGCGAAAGCCCGGTTCGCCTTCCTTATCGAAGATCCATGGGATATTGGCGCCCGTGCGCAATTCAATTTCCTTGTCGGAATCTTTGAATGGCAGGCGCAGCTCTTTGGCCAGCAAACGACCGATGGTGCTTTTTCCAGCCCCCATCGGCCCAACAAGAATCAAATTTCGCACAGAATCAACGACTCACAGCAATCGCCTGGTTGTTCATGATACGCGGAGTGAGAAATACCAGCAGCTCGGATTTTTTCTCCGAAACCACATCACGCCGGAAAAGGCGGCCAAGATACGGCACATCGCCAAGAAATGGCACCTTATCTACAACCTTGCTCTGAGTATTTGAGAAAACGCCCCCAATCACAATGGTCTCGCCGTCATTGACCAGCACCTTGGCGTTGACCTCGTTTTTCTTGATCGGCGGTACATCCTGGACCTTGTTCAGGTAGTCCGGCTCATCCTTGGTGACCTTGACCTCCATGATGATGCGGTTGTCCGGGGTTATCTGCGGCGTGACCTCAAGCGACAACGAGGCCTCCTTGAACGACACCGAGGTGGCGCCGCTGGAGCTCGCCTCCTGGTAGGGAATCTCCGTGCCCTTGAGGATTTTTGCCGTCTCCTTGTCGGAGGTCACCACTTTGGGCTGTGAGACGATCTCACCGTTGCCGGTCTTCTCCATGGCCGTCAGCTCAAGGTCGAGCAGTACGTTGTCGGTGATGAACGCGATACCGATCCCCGAGGTGTTGCCTGAGGCGCCGAGGTCGACGAATGGCTGGTTGGTGCTGGTGCTGCCCGGCGTACCGATGGTGGTGGAATCACCGGTGGTCACCCCGGAAGAGTTCCAGTTGCCCTTGTTCTGTATCGAGCCCCCCCAGCGCACGCCCAGGCTTTTGTCGTAGTCGACGTTGGCCTCGACGATACGCGCCTCGATCATCACCTGGCGCACCGGGATATCCAGCTGCGCCACGATCCGCCGCAGTTCGTCGAGCCGGTCCTGGGTCTGGTAGGCGATGATGTTGTTGGTCCGCTCATCCACCGTGATCGTGCCGCGCTCATCGGCCTTGGCCTCGGCACTGGTCACCGACTGGAAGAGCTTGGCGATGTCCGCCGCCTTCGCGTAGTTGACCTGCAGCAGTTCGCGGCGCAACGGGGCGAGGTCGGCAATCTGCTTCTGCGATTCCAGCTCCTGGCGTTCGCGAGCGGCGATCTCGTCGGCCGGTGCCACCAGCAGCACGTTACCCACTTTGCGCTTGTCGAGCCCCTTGGTCTTGAGCACCAGGTCCAGCGCCTGATCCCACGGCACGTTCTGCAACCGCAGGGTGATACCGCCCTGCACCGTATCGCTGGCCACCAGGTTGAGGTTGGTGAAATCGGCAATCAGCTGCAGCACCGAACGCACCTCGATGTCCTGGAAGTTCAGGGACAGTTTTTCGCCGTTATAGGCGGCTCGATCGGTATCGCGTTTTTGCAGGTCCTCGACGGTCATCGGCCGGACACTGACGGTCAGCTTGTTGTCGGTCTGGTAGGTCGAGTAATCGAAGGTTCCGCTGGGTTCGATGCTGATGGTGGCGCGATCGGAGCCGGCGCTGGCATTGATGAACTGCACCGGGGTGGCGAAATCCTTGACGTCCAGGCGCACCCTCAGCGGCTCGGGCAACTGGGTCCTGGCGAAATCGAGGATGATCTTGCCTTCGCGCTCCTGGATGTCCGGGGCGATCGACGGATCGGACAAATCGATCACCACATTGCCTTCGCCCTGGGTCCCGCGCTGGAAATCCACCCCGCGAATGGCTTTGCCCGCCGGGGCGCGAGCCCTGGCAGGCGCAGGGACGGGGGCTGCCGGACGAGCGGGTTGGGTTGGGCTCCTCGGGGTCGCGCCCTTGCCAACCACCACAAACAGGTTGTTGCCCTCCACGCGCGTGTCATAGGGCGCCAATTGCGTAAGGCCGATAATCAGCCGGGTCCGATCCCCCGCCTCGACCACGGTGGCGCTGCGGGCATTGCCGCTGCCCAGGTCGCGGCTCTTGCTGGCCAGTTGGCTGGTCACCCCCTGCAGATCAAGCGCAATCCGGGCCGGTTGCTCGGTGGTATAACCACGTGGCTTGGGCGGCGGCCCGTCGAAGGTCAACTTCAACTCGACCCGGTCCCCCGGTAACGCCGCCACGTCCAGCGCTTTCAGGCTGGCGCCATGAACCACCGGCGACAACAACGCTATCCATAGCGAAATACCGAGGGCTGAAAAAATCCTGTTCATTGTTGGAGTTCCACTATTGAGTGCTCTTTCAAGGGAATGGTCCGCGGCCGCTCCAGCCAGGCGCCCTGGCCATCGGGAACGATTTCGACCACTTCAACCTGGGTGGCGCTGATAGCGATGATCCGCCCGTCGTTACGCCCCAGGTAATCTCCGACCTTCAGCCGGTGTATCCCCCCCGCGCCACGCAACAGCGCAAAAGAGCCACTGGCATTGGAGATCGTACCGACCATCTCGAATTGCTCGATGTTGAAGCCTTCCAGGTATTGCTTGACTCGGTTCGGGTCGGGGCGGACGTTGCGCGAGCCCTGCTGTCGACCAGCCTGATCGACTGGAACCTGCCGGGAAAAAGGGCTGCGCAGGTTGGCCGCGCTGTAGGTAAAGGTTTCGTGAGGCCTGAACGTCGGCATTGGCTCGATCTTGCCGGGCGGGCGCAGGCGCATCTCGTTCATGTAGGCATCCAGGTCACTGAAACCGTTGTCGTTGTTGCACCCGGCCAGCGCAACCAGCCCGACCAGCAGACCCAGGCGGCAGACCGGCGTCATGGCTGCGCCTCCTGCTCGTTGTACCGGTAGGTCTTGGCCTGGATGTTCATGCGCAGCTTCGTCCCCACCTCCGGCTCCATCGGCGCGATCTCGAAATCGTGCAGGGTGACGATCCGGGGCAACCCGGCTACGCCACTGACGAAGGTCGCCAGGTCATGGTAGCCGCCGGTCACAGTGATCTGGATCGGCAACTCGATGTAGAACGGCTGGGTGACCTCCGGCAGCAACTTGATCTCCTCGAACTCCAGGCCGCTGCCCAGGCCGGTGCGCGTGATGTCCTCAAGCAGGCCCGGCACTTCGGTGTCACTGGGCAATTGCCGCAACAGCACGCCAAAAGAAGTTTCCATCTGCTTCATCTGCTCGGTGTAGCGCTCCAGGTTCGCCGCCATGTGCGCCTTGCCGGCGAATTGCGCCTTGAGGGTGTTCTCCTCCTCACGGACCTGCTGCAGCTGGTTTTCCAGGTCACTGAGGGCAAAGTTGTAGCCCAGGCCGAGCACCAGGATCACTAGCATGATGCCGGCCAGCCACTTGACCGGCGTCGGCCATGAACCGACGTTGTTGGTGTCCAGGTCACTGAGATCGATCTTGCGCAGCGCGTCGAACCACTCCGCCGGCTTCATTGGGCGTCCTCCGCATCGGCCGGACGGGTCTGGCGAACCGTCAGCTGGAAGACATTGGCCTGGTCGAGCTGGCCCGCCGTGGTGGCCTTGACCTCCGTCAGGCTGGGCGCATCGAACAGCTCCGACGAGTCGAGGTTGCGCATCAGGTCCGAGACCCGGTTGTTTGACGTCGCGGCCCCTTTGATGGAGAGCGTGCCCTCTTCCATTTTCACTTCAGTGAAAAACACCCCGTCCGGCAGGGTCCGCGCCAGTTGATCGAAAATGCGCGCACTGACCGGCCGGTTGCCCTGCAAATCCTGGATGATCCGCATGCGCTCCAACAGTTGCTGGCGCCGGGCCTTCAGCTCGCTGATCTGCTTGATGCGCTCGTCCAGCACGGCGATTTCCCCGGTCAGATGGGCGTTGCGCGCCATTTGGTAGTCGATCTCGTTGCTCAGGTACTGTGCCGCCAGCAGCGTTAACCCCACCGCACCGACCAGCGCCCCCACCAATGCCAGCAAGAAGCGCTTGCGCCGCTCTTCGCGCAGTTCTTCGCGCCAGGGAAGCAGGTTGATCCGCGCCATCAGTCGAAACTCCTGAGGGCCAGCCCGCAGGCAATCATCAGGGCTGGCGCATCACTGGCCAGGGCACCGGCATTGACCTTGCTGCTCAAGGCCATGTTGGTAAACGGGTTGGCCACCTGGGTAGGTGTGCCCAGGCGCTGCTCGATCAAACGGTCGAGGCCTGCGACCGAGGCCGTGCCTCCCGCCAGCAGGATGTGGTCCACTGCGCTGTACTGACCTGAAGCGAAGAAAAACTGCAGGGAACGCGACACTTGCTGCACCAGCGCTTCACGAAACGGTTGCAGCACTTCGCCGAGATAGTCGTCCGGCAGGCCGCCCTGCTTTTTTGCCAGGCCGGCCTGCTCCGGCGTCAGGCCATAACGGCGCTGGATTTCCTCGGTAAGCTGGCGCCCACCGAACAACTGCTCGCGGGTATAAATGATGCGCCCGTTGTGCAACACGCTGAGCGTAGTCATCGTGGCTCCGATGTCGATCACCGCCACGGTCAAGCGTTCCTGGGATGCCGCCAGCTGAGTGGCGAGCAGGCCGAACGCACGCTCCAGCGCGTACGCTTCCACGTCGACCACCCGGGCCGTCAGCCCGGCAAGCGCCAGCGCCGCCTCGCGCACCTCGACATTCTCTTTGCGACAAGCCGCCAGCAGCACCTCGACACGCTCGGCGCTGCGAGGCGATACGCCGACCACCTCGAAATCGATCGCCACTTCGTCCAGTGGATAAGGAATGTACTGGTCGGCCTCGATCTTGAGCTGGTTCTCCATGTCGTCATCGGACAGCCCGGCATCCATCTCGATGGTCTTGGTGATAACCGCCGACCCCGCCACGGCCACCGCCACGTTGCGCAAGGGTGTCCTGGCCTTGGCCAGCACTCGTGAAAGCGCCTGGCCCACCCCTTCCAGCTCGGCGATGTTCTTTTCCACCACGGCATTGGCTGGCAACGGCTCGACAGCGTAGGACTCGACACGCAGACGATCGCCCTGACGGCTCAATTCGAGCAGCTTCACCGACGTCGAGCTGATGTCGATCCCCAGAAGTGTGTGGGCTTTTTTATTGAAGAGTCGTAGCACTACCAATTCCCTATGACTATCCGTGAGTTACGGACTCTCTAATATGAATTGCGTTCAATCCCCCCGGTCCGACGGACGTCCGGATGGCGTTTCCGACGAAAAAAAATGCTTATAATGCCCAGCGTTTTTTTTCGCTTTGTTGCTGGCATGGGTCCTTCCCTGAACCTGGCGCCTTTTTCATTCTTTGCCTGGATATCCAAAAGCCTTGATTCGTCTGCTGAAATTTTTCGGATGGTCCATCGTCGCGGTTTTCTGCGGACTGCTCCTGGGTCTGAGTGGTGCCTTTCTTTACCTTAGTCCGGGATTGCCGTCCGTGGAGGCGCTGAGAAGTATTCAGTTGCAGATTCCTCTGCGGGTCTACAGCAGCGACAATAAATTGATCGCCGAATTTGGCGAAATGCGCCGCACACCCATCCGTTTCGCCGACATTCCGCCCAATTTCATCAATGCGTTACTAAGTGCTGAAGACGACAACTTCGCCAACCACTATGGCGTCGATCCCGGTAGCCTGATGCGCGCCGCCAGCCAGCTGGTCAAGAGTGGCCACATCCAGTCCGGCGGCAGCACCATCACCATGCAGGTCGCCAAGAACTTCTTCCTGACCAGCGAGCGCAGCTTCTCGCGCAAGACCACCGAGATCCTCCTGGCCCTGCAGATCGAGCGGCAACTGACCAAGGATGAAATCCTCGAGCTGTACGTGAACAAGATTTACCTGGGCAACCGCGCCTACGGCATCGAAGCGGCGGCGCAGGTGTATTACGGCAAGTCGATCCGCGATGTGAGCCTGGCGCAGATGGCGATGATCGCCGGCCTGCCCAAGGCACCGTCGCGTTTCAATCCGTTGGCCAACCCGGCACGCAGCAAGGAGCGTCGCGACTGGATCCTGGGGCGCATGTACAAGCTCGGCAAGATCAGCGAAGCCGACTACACCGCCGCAATCAATGAGCCGCTCAACGCCAGCTATCACGTGCCGACGCCGGAAGTGAACGCCCCGTACATCGCCGAAATGGCCCGGGCCGAGATGGTCGGGCGCTATGGCAGCGACGCCTACACCGAAGGTTTCCGGGTCACCACCACGGTGCCGAGCAACCTGCAGGAAATGGCCAATACCGCGCTTCATGAAGGCCTGATGACCTACGACCAGCGCCACGGCTACCGTGGGCCGGAATCGCGCCTGCCAGGCAAGACCAAGGAAGCCTGGGCCCTGGAGCTGACCAAGCAGCGCACCATCAGCAGCCTGGAGCCGGCGATCGTCACTCAGGTGGACAAGGACGGCATCAAGGTCCTGACCCGCAATGGCGAGTCCGAAGAGCACGTGGCCTGGGACACCATGAAATGGGCCCGTCCGTTCCTCAATACCAACAGCATGGGCGCCAACCCGCGGCAGCCGTCGGACGTCGCTCAGGTCGGCGACCTGATCCGCGTACAGCGCCAGCCGGACAACTCCCTCAAGTTCAGTCAGATACCTGCCGCCCAAGGCGCGCTGGTGTCGCTGGATCCGCAGAATGGCGCGATCCGCTCGCTGGTGGGTGGCTTCGCCTTCGAGCAGAGCAATTACAACCGCGCCTTGCAGGCCAAGCGTCAACCGGGCTCGAGCTTCAAGCCGTTCGTCTACAGCGCTGCGCTGGATAACGGCTACACCGCCGCCAGCCTGGTCAACGATGCGCCGATCGTGTTTGTCGACGAGTACCTCGACAAGGTCTGGCGACCGAAGAACGACACCAATACCTTCCTCGGCCCGATTCGCCTGCGCGAAGCACTCTACAAGTCCCGCAACCTTGTCTCGATCCGCCTGCTGCAAGCGCTGGGCGTGGACCGCACCATCGACTACATCAGCAAGTTCGGCTTCAACAAGCAGGACCTGCCGCGCAACCTGTCCCTGGCACTGGGCACCGCGACCCTGACGCCAATGGAAATCGCCACGGGTTGGAGCACCTTTGCCAACGGCGGCTACAAGATCACTCCGTACATCATCGACAGGATCGAAAGCCGCAACGGCGAAACGCTGTTTGTCGCCAACCCGCCACGAGTACCGACAGGCGAGCAGGCCAGCGACGGCGTCGCCGCCCCCGCCGCCGAGACCTTCACAGTCAACGCAACTGGCGGCGAAGCCACCACCGCCCCTGGCGTACCGCAAGCGCCGGCAATCGCCGAACGCATCGTTGACGGCCGTACCACCTACATCCTCAACAGCATGCTGCAGGATGTGATCAAGCTCGGCACCGGCCGGCGCGCACTGGCACTGGGTCGCACCGACCTGGCCGGCAAGACCGGTACCACCAACGAATCGAAGGATGCGTGGTTCTCGGGCTACAACGGCGATTACGTGACCACCGTCTGGACCGGTTTCGACCAGCCCGAGAGCCTGGGTCGTCGCGAATTCGGCGGTACCGTGGCGCTGCCGATCTGGATGACCTACATGGGCGCCGCCCTCAAGGACCGGCCACCCCACACCCAGCCAGAACCGGAAGGCATCCTCAGCCTGCGGGTCGACCCGGTCAGCGGTCGCGCAGCCACCCCAGGCACGCCTGGCGCGTACTTCGAGCTGTTCAAGAGCGAAGACACGCCGCCGTCGGTCAATGAGCTGGGCAACGGTGTAGCGCCGGGTAGCCCGCTGCCGGCGGATGAGGCAGCGCCGATCGATCTGTTCTGACCGGACGCCACCGAAAAGCCCCGCCTTCGAGAGAAGCGCGGGGCTTTTTTTCAATCGGACATTGTGTAGATAACCTGTGGCGAGGGAGCTTGCTCCCGCTCGGTTGCGCAGCGACCGCCTCTTTTGGGGCTGCTTCGCAGCCCAGCGGGAGCAAGCTCCCTCGCCACGGGTTCTGTGGTTTTCTCGAAGGGGTTATTCCTATCCCAATAAAAAGCCCCGGCTCACACGAGCCGGGGCTTTTTATTGAAGCGCTACAACGGCTTAGCCGTTGAACACGTCATCCACGCTCTTGAGCGGGTAGTTCTTCGGATACGGCAGGGTGGCCACGCCAGTCTCGATCGCGGCCTTGGCCACGGCGTCGGAGATCAGGGTGATCAGGCGCGCATCCATTGGCTTCGGAATGATGTACTCACGACCGAATTCCAGCTTGATGCCGCCGTAGGCGTCACACACATCCTGAGGCACCGGCAGCTTGGCCAGTTCGCGCAGGGCGTTGGCGGCGGCAACTTTCATTTCTTCGTTGATGCGCTTGGCGCGAACGTCCAGGGCACCACGGAAGATGAACGGGAAGCCCAGTACGTTGTTGACCTGGTTCGGATAGTCCGAACGGCCGGTGGCCATGATCACGTCGCTGCGGGTGGCGTGAGCCAGTTCCGGGGAGATTTCCGGGTCCGGGTTCGAGCAGGCGAACACGATTGGGTTCGGCGCCATGCGCAGCAGGTTTTCCGGGCTCAGCAGGTTCGGCCCCGACAGGCCGACGAACACGTCTGCACCGTCCAGCGCGTCCGCCAGGGAGCGCTTGTCGGTCGCGTGGGCAAACACGGCCTTGTACTGGTTCAGGTCGTCACGGCCGGAGTGGATCACGCCGGTACGGTCGACCATGAAGATGTTTTCAATCCTGGCGCCCATGCTCACCAGCAACTTCATGCAGGAGATGGCCGCGGCACCCGCGCCCAGGCAGACGATCTTGGCTTCCGGCAGGGTCTTGCCGGCGATTTCCAGGGCATTGATCATGCCGGCTGCGGTCACGATCGCGGTGCCGTGCTGGTCATCGTGGAAAACCGGAATGTCGCACTGTTCGATCAGGGCGCGCTCGATCTCGAAGCACTCAGGTGCCTTGATGTCTTCCAGGTTGATGCCGCCGAAGGTGATGGAGATGCGCTTGACGGTGTCGATGAAGGCCTGCGGGCTTTCGGAATCGACTTCGATGTCGAACACGTCGATACCGGCGAAGCGCTTGAACAGCACGCCCTTGCCTTCCATGACCGGCTTGGAGGCCAGTGGGCCGAGGTTACCCAGGCCGAGAATCGCGGTGCCATCGGAAATGACTGCAACCAGGTTGCCCTTGCCGGTGTATTTGTAGGCCAGCTCAGGGTCGCGAGCGATCTCGCGTACTGGCTCGGCTACGCCGGGGCTGTAGGCCAGCGACAGGTCGCGGGCAGTGGCGGTGGCCTTGGTGAGCTCGACACTCAGCTTTCCTGGACGAGGATTAGCGTGATATTCGAGAGCGGCAGTTTTCAGATCAGACATGTGGGCATTCCGCTTTTTACTGTGTTGGACAGACGGACCGCCGAGGATACGCGCCTCGCAAAGTCCCTACAAGACTGACCAGTCACTGCTGTCAAGCGCCCTGCCCTACGACTTTGGGCCAAGAGCCAGGAAACACAAGGGCTTCATGGATACAATAACGTCAAAAAATGTCTACAATTATTTCCGCCTGAGCACTGCCTGCAACATTGCCGGATCAGTCAGAGGCAACATCCACCGCGCCTGCCCGGGCCTGGCCGCACCGCGCCGAGAGCGATCGACAACCCAACCACGGGCCTCGATGGTCCGGCCTTCCAGGCCCTTGAGCATCGAAGCGTCAAAGCTTCGCTGCAAATTGGCGGCAATATGCAGGACAACCGAGCCTTGCAGCTCGATCCAGATCCCGCCGCGATTGCGTTGCACACTGTCTACGCGGCCGCTGACCAGCGCAAAACCGGGGGCCTTGATCTGCTCCGCGCGCACGACGGGTGACTTCTTCCACAGCCCCAGGCCGGCTTGCCGCGCCTTGCGCTCCGCCGCCTGCTGGCATTCGACCAGATCGACATTCGGCGCAACCGCAACCAGGTAACCCAGCCCCTCGGCAATCAACTGCTCTTCCAGGTTGCGACCTTGCTGGTCATAGACATGGGCCAGCGTGCGCCCGTAGTCGTCCCGGTCGTCCTTGCCAGGCGACACCCTGACCCGACCGGCGCTGGCAGCCACCAGCGCCTCGAGCCGCTGGCGCGCCACCACGGCAAACGGCTCGTCAGCACGCCCGCGCTTTCCCAGTTCCGGACTGTTGAGACCGATCATGCGGATGCGACGACCGTCGCTGAGGTACAAGGTGTCGCCATCGACTACCCGTTGCACGGCCACGTCGGGCAGTCCAACCGGGGACGGGCACGCCGCCTGGGCACCAGAGAGCCAAATCGCGGACACAAAAAAGGCGCCCGCTAGGGACGCCTTTTTCATCAGCCTGGAATAGCCGGAACGACTTTCCAAGATGATCAGCCTCAGGCTTTTGGAGTAACTTTGCCGAAAGCACCGAAACGATCGGCGAACTTCTGAACACGGCCGCCGGTATCCAGAGTCTTTTGCTTACCGGTGTAGAACGGGTGGCATTCGTTGCAAACGTCGATCGCCAGGGCTTTGCCGTAGGTCGAACGCGTTTCGAACTTGTTGCCGCAGCTGCAGGTTACGGCCACAACTGGGTAGTCCGGATGGATATCGGTTTTCATGGTGTTTTCCTCAGGCTAGCGTGCCGCCACCCAACACTATTGTTGAATACCGCACGTAATTAGGCCGCGGATTCTACCAGACAAGATTAATCACGCAAGCTACAACTTGTACCAACCGTCTGCTAGGCTCCCCGCCTCATGCGCCAGCTCCTCTGTGGGAGCGAGCCTGCTCGCGAAGGCGGTGGACCCGTCGCATGAGTATTGCTTGACGCTCCGCTTTCGCGAGCAGGCTCGCTCCCACAAGGATCGCGCCAGGTTTTCTGAATTTGCTTGTCTATCGAGACCCTCCCGCGTGCCCGACGCCATCCTGCGCCTCGCCCTGCCATCGCCCCTGCGACGTCTGTTCGACTACCGTGCCCCAGCCGGGGTAACACGCGCCCAGTTGCAGCCGGGCATGCGCCTGCGGGTGCCGTTCGGCCGGCGGGAAATGATCGGGATCCTGGTGGAAGTCACCGATCACAGCGAAGTGCCGGTCGACAAGCTCAAACCGGCCCTGGCGCTGCTCGACGCCACGCCACCGCTGCCCGCGGCGCTGTTCAAACTGTGCCTGTGGACCGCACAGTATTATCAGCACAGCCTGGGCGACACCCTGAGCTGGGCGTTACCGGTGCTGTTGCGCCAGGGCGAACCGGCCGAGGCACGCCAGGAGCGATTCTGGTCGGTGACGCCGGGCGCCTCGCTGGATGACCCGCGCATCGCCCGCGCACCGCGCCAACGCGAGGCCCTGGCGACCCTGGCCCAGCATCCCCATGGGGTAGCGCACCAGCTGTTGAGCAAGTTGATGCTCAGCAAGGACAGCCTTGACCTGCTGCTGGCCAAGAATCTCGTCCAGGTAGAAGTCCGCCGGCACGCCCCCGACGCCCGCCACGAACACTGGCTGGCCCAGCCGGAACTGCCGCTCAACGCCGAACAGCGGACCGCTTGCGAGGCGATTCGCGCGGGTTTCGACAGTTATCACGCCTTTCTGCTGGCGGGCGTCACCGGCAGCGGCAAGACCGAGGTCTACCTGCAACTGATCCGTCAGACCCTCGAAGCCGGCAAGCAGGCTTTGGTGCTGATTCCGGAAATCAACCTGGGCCCACAGACCCTGGCGCGCTTCGAGCAGCGCTTCAATGCGCGCATCGCCCTGGTGCATTCGGCGGTCAACGACCGCGAGCGCCTGGAAGCCTGGCTCGCCGCGCGCGACGGCGAGGCAGACATCATCATCGGCACCCGCTCGGCGCTGTTCACGCCGATGAAAAACCCCGGATTGATCATCATCGATGAAGAACACGACGGCTCCTATAAACAGCAGGAAGGCCTGCGCTACCACGCCCGTGACCTGGCGCTGGTGCGGGCTCGCCAGGAAAACATCCCGATCGTGCTCGGCTCGGCTACGCCCTCCCTGGAAAGCCTGCACAACGCCTACACCGGTCGCTACGGCCTGCTGCGCCTCAACGAGCGGGCCGGCGGCGCCAAGCAGCCGCGCTTCCTGCGCCTGGATGTGAAAAGCCGCCCGCTGGACAGCGGCATTTCCGGACCGATGCAGCAAGCCATCGGCCAGACCCTGGCCGCTGGGCAGCAGGTGCTGGTGTTTCTCAACCGCCGAGGGTTCGCCCCGACCCTGCTGTGCCATGACTGCGGCTGGATGTCCGGCTGCGAACGCTGCGACGCGCGAATGACCGTGCATCAGCGCTACGGCGAACTGCGCTGCCACCATTGCGGACATTCCGAGCGGGTGCCGAGGCACTGCCCGCAGTGCGGGAAAGTGGACCTGCGCCCGGTAGGCGCCGGCACCGAGCGCGCCGAAGAGCGCCTGGGCATCCTGTTTCCCGATTACCCGGTGCTGCGGGTGGATCGCGACAGCACCTCGCGCAAGGATGCGATGAATCAGCTGTTCGCCACGATCCAGAAAGGCCAGCCGTGCATCCTGGTAGGCACGCAGATGCTCGCCAAGGGGCATCACTTCCCGCGCGTGACGCTGGTATCGATCCTGGATGCCGACGGTGGGTTGTTTTCCGGTGACTTCCGCGCGAGCGAGCGCATGGCGCAGTTGATCGTCCAGGTCGCGGGCCGCGCCGGACGGGCCGAGGAACCGGGCAAAGTGATTATCCAGACCCACCTGGCCGACCACCCGCTGCTGATCCAGCTGACCGAGCAGGGCTACTTCGCCTTCGCCGAGCAGGCCTTGAGCGAACGTCGCGCCGCCGGGCTGCCGCCGTTCGCCCATCTGGCGCTGCTGCGGGCCGAGGCCCACAAGCCAGGACAGGCCGAAGGCTTCCTGGACGAAGCGTGCAGCGAGGCCGAGCGCCTGCTGGCGGAACAGAGCCTCAGCGGGATCGAACTATTGGGCCCGGTGCCGGCTCCGATGGAACGGCGGGCGGGACGTTATCGCGCACAGCTTTTATTACAGGCCAATGCCCGCGCACCGCTGCATCGGTTGCTGAGCGCCTGGTTGCTGGTACTGGAACAACTGCCCAGCGGGCGGGCGGTGCGCTGGTCGCTGGATGTGGATCCGGTGGATTTGTATTAATGGATCGCTAACCTGGCCCTTGTGGGAGCGAGCTTGCTCGCGATGGCGGCGGATCAGCTTGCATGAATATTGAATGCCAGACCGCTATCGCGAGCAAGCTCGCTCCCACAGGGGATTGCGTACATCCAGGCCAGCAAGAATAGTCGCCGCACATACCCGCTCGACCCGCTACAGTTGGCAAGCTCGCCCGCGCCACGGATAATGCCCAGTTTTTCCACCAGCGCATCGAAGCGCCGCCGCGCCTGCGGTTGAAAGAGAAGACCATGAAAGACACCATTCGCCAGCTTATCCAGCAAGCCATCACCCAACTCGTCACTGAAGGTGTGCTGCCAGAAGGCCTGTCGCCGGCGATTCAGGTCGAGAACACCCGCGACAAGACCCACGGTGACTTCGCCAGCAACATCGCGATGATGCTCGCCAAACCGGCCGGCATGAAACCTCGCGACCTGGCGGAGAAGATTATCGCCGCATTGCCGGCCGACGAAAACGTCACCAAGGCCGAAATTGCCGGCCCCGGGTTCATCAACTTCTTCCAGAATACCCAGGCGCTGGCCTCGCGGCTGGACGCGGCCCTGGCCGACGAGCGCCTCGGCGTACGCAAGGCCGGCCCGTTGCAGCGCACCGTGGTTGACCTGTCGGCCCCCAACCTCGCCAAGGAAATGCACGTCGGCCACCTGCGCTCGACCATCATTGGCGATGGCGTGGCGCGCGTCCTGGAGTTTCTCGGTGACACGGTGATCCGCCAGAACCACGTCGGCGACTGGGGCACCCAGTTCGGCATGCTGATGGCCTACCTGCAGGAAAACCCGATCACCAGCGACGAGCTCTCGGACTTGGAAAACTTCTACCGCGCCGCCAAGCAACGCTTCGACGAGTCGCCCGAGTTCGCCGACCGCGCCCGTGGCCTGGTGGTCAAGCTGCAGGCCGGCGATGCCGAGTGCCTGGCGCTGTGGACAAAGTTCAAGGACATCTCGCTGTCCCACTGCCAGAAGATCTACGAGCTGCTGAACGTCAAGCTGAGCATGGCCGACGTGATGGGCGAAAGCGCCTACAACGACGACCTGATCAACGTGGTCAACGACCTCCGGGCCAAAGGCATGCTGGTGGAAAGCAACGGCGCCCAGTGCGTATTCCTCGACCAGTTCAAGACCGCCGATGGCGAGCCGCTGCCGGTGATCATCGTCAAGGCTGACGGTGGCTACCTCTACGCCACCACTGACCTGGCGGCCGTGCGTTATCGCAACGGCGTGCTGAAGGCCGATCGGGTCCTGTATTTCGTCGACCAGCGCCAGGCCCTGCACTTCCAGCAAGTGTTCGAAGTGGCCCGCCTGGCCGGTTTCGTGACCCATCCGATGGAAATGGAACACATGGGGTTCGGCACCATGAACGGCGCCGATGGTCGCCCGTTCAAGACCCGCGATGGCGGCACGGTGAAGCTGATCGACCTGCTCACCGAAGCCCAGGACCGTGCGTACACCCTGGTCAAGGGCAAGAACCCGGAGCTGGCCGAAGACGAACTGCGCAAGATCGCCAAGGTGGTCGGCATCGACGCAGTGAAATACGCCGACCTGTCGAAGCACCGCACCAGCGACTACAGCTTCAACTTCGACCTGATGCTCAACTTCGAAGGCAACACCGCACCGTACCTGCTGTACGCCTACACCCGCGTGGCGGGCGTGTTCCGCAAACTCGGCAAGGGCTTCGACGAAATCGAGGGCCAGATCGTTCTCGAAGCCGCCCACGAGCAGGAGCTGGCGGCCAGGCTGGCGCAGTTCGGTGAAGTCCTGAACAACGTGGCCGACAAGGGCACGCCGCACACCTTGTGCGCCTACCTGTACGACGTCGCCGGGCTGTTTTCCAGCTTCTACGAGAATTGCCCGATCCTCAACGCCGAGACCCCGGCACAAATGCAGAGCCGCCTGCGCCTTGCCGCGCTGACCGGGCGCACGCTCAAGCAAGGCCTGGAACTGCTGGGCCTGGAAACGCTGGAGCGCATGTAACTTGGCCGCCAAGAAAAAACCTGCACCCAAACGCGGCGCCAGTCGTTACCAGCCTCCGGCCAAACAGCCGATTCCGGGCTGGTTGTGGATGGCGATCGGCCTGACTGTCGGCGCATTCATCGTATTCCTGATGAAGCTGGAACCGGGCCAGGGCGACGACGTCAAGCGTGTTCGGCAAGAGCAGCAGAAAGCCACGCGGATCGCCGAGGCCAACAAGACCCCGCCGAGCCCGACACAACCGGTGAAGCCGAAATACGACTTCTACACCTTGCTGCCGGAATCGGAGGTCATCGTGCCGCCCGATGCGGTGCCGGAGAAAACCCTGCCGACGCCGCAGGTGCCGACCACGCCAGTGACCCCAGCCGAAGCGGCGAAGATCGACACCGCCCGCGCCCAGGCCGCCCTGGCCGGCATTACGCCGCCACCGGCCCCGCCGGTGCAGAAGGCCGCGCCGGTGACAAAATTCTTCCTGCAGGCCGGCTCGTTCCGCAAGGAAGCCGACGCCGACAAGGTCCGGGCGCAGATCATTCTGCTGGGCCAGTCGGTGTCGGTGGAGTCCGGAACCGTGAAGGACGAAACCTGGTATCGCGTACTGGTCGGACCGTTCAGCAACCGCGAAGAACTGACCAAGGCCCAGAAACAACTAGCCGGCAGCGGTTTCAGCAACCTGTTGTTACAACAACGCCAGAGCCGCTGATTCTGACGAAAGCATTTGTGGCAGCGGGGCTTTTCGTGGCGAGGGAGCTTGCTCCCGCTGGGTCGGTCCGACGCCTCGGGCGTAGCAGCCCCAAAAGCTTGGGACCGCTGCGCGCTCCAGCGGGAGCAAGCTCCCTCGCCACAGTGAATGCCTTTGCCACAAACTTGATTGGCCCTCGGGACGCCACTCATCCCCTCCCCCGCCCCGCAGTTGAAAAACCCCACGCCACCCCCATATGAGTTCCATCCGGGCATTTTCGCCCCGCTGCGTGGAGACTCTTCCCTTGACCACCATCGTTTCAGTCCGCCGTCACGGCAAAGTCGTCATGGGCGGCGACGGCCAGGTTTCATTGGGCAACACCGTGATGAAAGGCAACGCGAAGAAAGTCCGCCGCCTGTATCACGGCCAGGTCATCGCCGGTTTCGCCGGGGCCACCGCCGACGCCTTCACCCTGTTCGAACGTTTTGAAGGCCAACTTGAAAAACATCAGGGTCACCTTGTCCGCGCGGCCGTCGAGCTGGCCAAGGAGTGGCGCACCGACCGTTCCCTGAGCCGCCTCGAAGCCATGCTTGCGGTGGCCAACAAGGATGCTTCCTTGATCATTACCGGCAACGGCGACGTGGTTGAACCGGAAGACGGCCTGATCGCCATGGGCTCCGGTGGCGCCTACGCCCAGGCTGCCGCCAGCGCCCTGCTGAAAAAGACCGACCTGTCGGCTCGCGAGATCGTCGAGACTGCCCTGGGCATCGCCGGCGACATCTGCGTCTTCACCAACCACACCCAGACCATTGAGGAGCAGGACCTCGCGGAGTAAGCCCTTCCAGGCCCAGACTCCCGCTTGAGGACCGCCAATTATTATGTCCATGACTCCCCGCGAAATCGTCCACGAACTCAATCGCCACATCATCGGCCAGGACGATGCCAAGCGCGCCGTCGCCATCGCCCTGCGTAACCGCTGGCGCCGGATGCAACTGCCGGAAGAACTGCGCGTCGAAGTGACCCCCAAGAACATCCTGATGATCGGCCCGACCGGTGTCGGCAAGACCGAGATCGCCCGGCGCCTGGCCAAGCTCGCCAACGCGCCATTCATCAAGGTCGAAGCCACCAAGTTCACCGAAGTCGGCTACGTGGGCCGCGACGTCGAGTCGATCATTCGTGACCTGGCCGATGCGGCGATCAAGCTGCTGCGCGAACAGGAAATCACCAAGGTTCGCCATCGGGCCGAAGACGCCGCTGAAGAGCGCATTCTCGATGCCCTGCTGCCGCCGGCGCGCATGGGCTTCAACGCCGACGCCGCTACGACCCAGGACTCCAATACCCGCCAACTGTTCCGCAAACGCCTGCGCGAAGGCCAGCTGGACGACAAGGAGATCGAGATCGAAGTGGCCGAAATGGCCGGCGTCGACATTTCCGCGCCGCCAGGCATGGAAGAAATGACCAACCAGTTGCAGAGCCTGTTCGCCAACATGGGCAAGGGCAAGAAGAAAAGCCGCAAGCTCAAGGTCAAGGAAGCGTTGAAGCTGGTGCGCGATGAAGAGGCCAGTCGCCTGGTCAACGAAGAGGAACTGAAGGCCAAGGCCCTGGAAGCGGTCGAGCAGCACGGCATCGTGTTCATCGACGAAATCGACAAGGTCGCCAAGCGCGGCAATGTCGGCGGCGCCGACGTTTCCCGCGAAGGCGTGCAACGCGACCTGCTGCCGTTGATCGAAGGCTGCACGGTGAACACCAAGCTGGGCATGGTCAAGACCGACCACATCCTGTTCATTGCCTCCGGTGCGTTCCACCTGAGCAAGCCGAGCGACCTGGTGCCTGAGCTGCAAGGCCGCTTGCCGATCCGGGTCGAACTCAAGGCGCTGTCGCCGGAAGACTTCGAGCGCATCCTGAGCGAGCCCCATGCGTCGCTGACCGAACAATACTGCGCGCTGCTCAAGACCGAAGGCCTGAACATCGAGTTCGCGCCGGAAGGCATCAAGCGCCTGGCGCAGATCGCCTGGCAGGTCAACGAGAAGACCGAGAACATCGGTGCCCGGCGCCTGCACACGCTGCTTGAACGCCTGCTCGAGGAAGTCTCGTTCAGCGCCGGCGACCTGGCCAGCGCCCACAACGAAGCGCCGATCATCATCGACGCCGAATACGTCAACAGCCACCTGGGCGAGCTGGCGCAGAACGAAGACCTGTCGCGGTATATCCTGTAGGCCACCGACAGGTTTCCCCGGAACCTGTGGGAGCGAGCTTGCTCGCGATGGCGGCATAACATTCAACCCTTGTGTTGACTGTCAAACCGCTATCGCGAGCAAGCTCGCTCCCACATGGACCGCGTCGTTTTGGAGATCAACGCGTCCTTCAGAGACGGATCACAGGCCATGACCAGACTCCCCACCGCCATCAACCTGCACAAAGCCTCCAAGACCCTGACGCTGAAATACGCGCCGGACGAGGAGTATCACCTGCCCGCGGAATTCCTGCGGGTGCACTCGCCTTCGGCCGAGGTCCAGGGCCACGGCAAACCTATCCTGCAATACGGCAAGCTCGGCGTCGGCCTGACCAAGGTCGAACCGGCCGGCCAATACGCACTGAAACTGACCTTCGACGATGGCCATGACAGCGGATTGTTCACCTGGGACTATCTGTACCAGCTGGCGGTGCGCCAGGAAGACCTGTGGAACGATTATCTCGCCAAACTCAAGGCGGCCGGAAAAACCCGCGACCCGAATGCGTCCGTCGTCAAGCTGATGCTCTAGCTCAAGGGCTGGCGCATTAGGGCGAATTTTCTAGACTCATCTGCTTGAATGCCTGCGCGGCAAGGTCAATGACTGGCCTGCTTGCGAAAAAAATTAAACTCGGGTAACCAATGGAGCTGGCAAGTTCCCTGCAAAGGAACCGGCGAGTTCCTGGCACACGTTTCCTCATTGCCCTCGATGCGGAATTAATGGTCACCCCGAGCAGCGTACCTGGTATTGGCCTTGCGCTTCTGGCACGGTCCCCGGTACTCGTCTGAAGGACAATGGAGCGTCGTAGATGAGCAACAAGAACAACGATGAGTTGAAGTACCAAGCTTCGGAAAACACCCTGGGCTTGAATCCCGTCGTCGGCTTGCGCAGGAAAGACCTGCTGGCCTCTGCCCGGATGGTGCTGACCCAGACCATCAAACAACCGCTGCACAGCGTCAAGCACGTCGCCCATTTCGGCGCTGAACTGAGGAAAGTCCTGTTCGGCAAATCCGAGTTGCAGCCCGCCAGTGATGACCGTCGTTTCAACGACCCGGCGTGGAGCCAGAACCCGCTCTACAGACGTTATCTGCAAACCTATCTGGCGTGGCGCAAGGAGCTGCACGCCTGGATCGACGACAGCAGCCTTTCGCCCCAGGACATCAGCCGTGGGCACTTCGTGATCAACCTGATGACCGAAGCCATGGCCCCGACCAACTCGGCGGCCAACCCGGCGGCGGTCAAGCGCTTCTTCGAAACCGGTGGCAAGAGCCTGCTCGATGGCCTGTCCCACCTGGCCAAGGACCTGGTGCACAACGGCGGGATGCCGAGCCAGGTCGACATGGGCGCATTCGAAGTCGGCAAGAGCCTGGGCGTGACCGAAGGCGCGGTAGTCTTTCGCAATGACGTGCTGGAGCTGATCCAGTACCGCCCCATCACCGAGCAGGTCCATGAGCGACCGTTGCTGGTGGTGCCGCCGCAAATCAACAAGTTCTACGTATTCGACCTGAGCCCGGACAAGAGCCTGGCGCGCTTCTGCCTGCGCAGCAACGTGCAGACCTTCATCATCAGCTGGCGCAACCCCACCAAGGCGCAGCGCGAGTGGGGCCTGTCGACCTACATCGAAGCGCTCAAGGAAGCGGTGGACGTGGTCACGGCCATCACCGGCAGCAAGGACGTAAACATGCTGGGCGCCTGCTCGGGCGGCATCACCTGCACCGCCCTGCTCGGCCATTACGCCGCGCTGGGGGAGAAAAAGGTCAATGCCCTGACCCTGCTGGTGAGTGTTTTGGACACCACCCTGGACACCGACGTGGCGCTGTTCGTCGACGAGCAGACCCTGGAAACGGCCAAGCGCCATTCCTACCAGGCCGGCGTGCTGGAAGGCCGCGACATGGCCAAGGTGTTCGCCTGGATGCGGCCCAATGACCTGATCTGGAACTACTGGGTGAACAACTACCTGCTGGGCAACGAGCCGCCGGTGTTCGACATCCTGTTCTGGAACAACGACACCACGCGACTCCCGGCGGCGTTCCATGGCGACCTCATCGAGATGTTCAAGAACAACCCGCTGATCCGTCCCAACGCACTGGAAGTGTGCGGCACGCCGATCGACCTCAAGCAGGTCAGCGCCGATATCTTTTCCCTGGCCGGCACCAACGACCACATCACCCCGTGGAAGTCCTGCTACAAATCGGCGCAGCTGTTCGGCGGCAAGGTTGAATTCGTGCTGTCGAGCAGCGGTCACATCCAGAGCATTCTCAACCCGCCGGGCAATCCCAAGTCACGCTACATGACCAGTGAAGACATGCCGGCCAAGGCCGAGGACTGGATGGAAAACTCCACCAAGCACACCGACTCCTGGTGGCTGCACTGGCAAGCCTGGCAGGCTGAACGCTCGGGCAAGCTGAAGAAGGCCCCTACCGTGCTGGGCAACAAGACGTATGTGGCCGGGGAAGCGGCGCCGGGCACTTATGTGCATGAGCGGTAAAGAATGCTGTTCGTCCGCTGCAGGACTGGGTTTGCTCACGAATGCCCCCCGGCAGCCGACACTGAATGCAAGGCCCACAGCGTTGGTGAACACAGACTCAGGTTCACAGCAGATCCAATGTGGGAGCGAGCTTGCTCGCGATGGCGGCGGCACAGTCAAACTTTGTCTGTGCTGACAGACCGCAATCGCGAGCAGGCTCGCTCCCACAGGAGATCCGGGAAAAATGAAAGACCGCGACCCAACCCACAGGGCTTGAAGCATGCCGCAACCGTACATTTTCCGTACCGTCGATCTGGATGGCCAGACCTTGCGCACCGCTGTACGTCCCGGCAAGCCTCACTTGACGCCGCTGCTGATTTTCAACGGCATCGGCGCCAACCTGGAGCTGGTCTTCCCGTTCATCGAGGCCCTGGACCCGGACCTGGAAGTGATCGCCTTCGATGTGCCCGGGGTCGGCGGTTCGTCGACGCCGAGCCGGCCGTATCGTTTTCCGGGCCTGGCCAAGCTTACCGCGCGGATGCTCGATTACCTCGACTATGGGCAGGTCAACGTGATCGGTGTGTCCTGGGGCGGCGCCCTGGCCCAGCAGTTCGCCCATGATTATCCGGAGCGCTGCAAGAAGCTGGTGCTCGCCGCCACGGCCGCTGGCGCGGTGATGGTGCCGGGCAAGCCGAAGGTGCTGTGGATGATGGCCAGTCCCCGACGCTACGTGCAGCCGTCCCATGTGATGCGCATCGCGCCGCTGATCTACGGCGGCTCGTTCCGCCGCGACCCAAGCCTGGCGGCTCGTCACGCGGCCAAGGTGCGTTCGGCGGGCAAGCTCGGTTATTACTGGCAACTGTTCGCGGGCCTCGGCTGGACCAGCATCCATTGGCTGCACAAGATCCACCAGCCGACCTTGATCCTGGCCGGGGATGACGACCCGCTGATCCCCCTGATCAACATGCGCATGCTGGCCTGGCGCATCCCCAATTCGCAGTTGCACATCATCGATGACGGCCACCTGTTCCTGATCACCCGGGCCGAGGCCGTGGCGCCGATCATCATGAAGTTCCTCGAGGAAGAACGTCAGCGCGCGGTCATGCACCCGCATCCCGCGCCGCTGGGTGGCGGCTGACACCGCCCATTTGCGCCTGGCAGGACGCCGGATCGCGCAACTACCCGAAACAGCGACTATGTTGTCTGGTTCGGTGTGTTTGTTTTCAGCCTGATGATGAAGGAGTTGACTCATGCGCGACAAACCGGCGAAGGGTTCCATGCCCGCCCCTGCCAGCTTCATCAACGCACAGAGTGCGGTCACCGGCCTGCGCGGCAGGGACCTGCTGTCGACCCTGCGCAACGTTGCCGCCCATGGTCTGCGCAACCCGGTCCACAGTGCCCGTCACGCGTTGAGGCTCGGCGGCCAGCTGGGGCGCGTCCTGCTGGGGGAAACCCTGCACCCGACCAACCCCGACGACAAACGCTTCGCCGACCCCACCTGGCAGCTCAACCCGTTTTATCGCCGCAGCCTGCAGGCCTACCTGAGCTGGCAGAAAGAAGTCCGCCAGTGGATCGATGAGGGCGGCATGAGCCCGGATGATCAGGCCCGTGCGCATTTTGCCTTTTCCCTGCTCAACGACGCGGTATCGCCGTCCAATACCCTGCTTAATCCGCTGGCAATCAAGGAGCTGTTCAATTCCGGAGGCAGCAGCCTGATTCGCGGGATCAGCCATCTGGTCGACGACCTGCTGCACAACGACGGGTTGCCCCGGCAAGTCACGCCACACGCCTTTGAAGTCGGCAAGACCCTGGCGAGTACGCCCGGCGCAGTGGTGTTTCGCAACGAGCTGCTGGAACTGATCCAGTACAAGCCGATGAGCGAAAAGCAATACGCCACGCCGCTGCTGATCGTGCCGCCGCAGATCAACAAGTTCTACATCTTCGACCTGAGCCCTTCCAACAGCTTCGTCCAGTACGCTCTGAAAAACGGCTTGCAGGTGTTCATCATCAGCTGGCGAAACCCGGACGTGCGCCATCGGGAATGGGGCCTGTCCAGTTATGTCGAGGCGACGGAAGAAGCCATGAACGTCTGCCGGGCGATCACCGGCGCCCGCGAAGTCAACCTCATGGGCGCCTGCGCCGGCGGCATGACCATCGCCGCCCTGCAGGGCCATCTGCAAGCCAAGCGCCAACTGCGCCGGGTGGCCAGCGCCACCTACCTGGTGAGCTTGCTGGACAGCGAGGTCGAGAGCCCGGCCACGCTGTTCATCGATGAACAGACCCTCGAAGCCGCCAAGCGCCGCTCCTATCAGAAAGGCATTCTCGATGGCCGCGACATGGCTCGGGTCTTCGCCTGGATGCGGCCCAACGACTTGATCTGGACCTACTTCGTCAACAACTACCTGCTGGGCAAGGAGCCGCCGGCGTTCGACATTCTCTACTGGAACAACGACTGCACGCGCCTTCCAGCGGCCTATCACGGCGACCTGCTGGATTTTTTCAAGCACAACCCGCTGACACGGCCGGGCGCCCTGGAAGTGTGCGGCACGCCTATCGACTTGCAGAAAGTCACCGTGGACAGCTTCAGCGTGGCCGGCATCAACGACCACATCACGCCGTGGGATGCGGTGTACCGTTCGACGTTGCTGCTGGGCGGCGAACGACGTTTCGTGCTGTCCAACAGCGGACACGTCCAGAGCATCCTCAACCCGCCAGGCAACCCCAAGGCCAACTACATTGAAAATCCGAAACTGAGCAGCGACCCGCGCGCCTGGTACTACGACGCCAAGCACATCGAGGGCAGTTGGTGGACCCAATGGCTGGGTTGGATCCAGGAGCGCTCCGGCGCCCAACACGAAACGCTGATGACGCTGGGCAACGCGAAATACCCGGCCCTGGAAGCGGCACCCGGGAATTACGTACGGGTACGCTGAACGCCTCGTCCCACGGTCGCACTGCGGGCCGTGGAAAGACTCCACCGACCAAGAAGACCGGATGAAAACCCGCGACCGAATCCTCGAGTGTGCCCTGCAATTATTCAACGAGAAGGGCGAGCCGAATGTTTCCACCCTCGAAGTCGCCAACGAGCTGGGCATCAGCCCCGGCAACCTTTACTACCACTTCCATGGCAAGGAACCGCTGATACTCGGATTGTTCGAGCGATTCCAGGCCGAGCTCGCACCGCTGCTGGATCCGCCCGCCGACGCGCAACTGGCGCCGGAGGACTACTGGTTGTTCCTGCATTTGATCGTCGAGCGCCTGGCCCAATACCGGTTCCTCTTCCAGGACCTCTCGAACCTGGCGGGGCGCCTGCCGAAACTGGCCAAGGGTATCCGCCAGTTGCTCAACGCGTTGAAACGGACCCTGGCCTCATTGCTGGCGCAGCTCAAGGCCCAGGGCCTGCTGGTGAGCGACACCCAGGCACTCGGGCAACTGGTGGAGCAGATCACCCTGACGTTGCTGTTTTCGCTGGATTATCAGCGGATCCTCGATCGCGAGGGCGAGGTTCGCCTGGTGGTCTATCAGATCATGATGCTGGTGGCGCCGCACTTGCCGCCGGCGATCAAGGTCGCGACCGAGCAGATGGCGTTGCGGTATCTGGAAGAGCACGACTAACGGCCAACTGCGGCAGCCCCATGTGGGAGCGAGCCTGCTCGCGAAGACGGAGTGTCAGTAGAAGAGATATCGACTGACCCGGCGCTTTCGCGAGCAGGCTCGCTCCCACCCGACTCGCACACAATTTGGGTCTACCGCAAAAAAAACGCCCGACCTTCACAGGCCGGGCGTTTTTGCACGTCCCGGAAAATCAGGACTGGCTGGTAGGCGTCGACGGAGCCGGCGCTGGATTCGGAGTGGCTACCGGGGTTGGAGCCGAGGCAGAGTTTGCCGTGCTCGTCGGGGTGGCCGGTTTGGCGGCCGCGGCCGGCGCCTTGGGTGCGGCTGCTTTTGGCGCGGACGGTTTTTTCACTGCGGGCTTTTTCGCCGCGGCCGGTTTTGCTTCGGCTTTTGCCGCTGGCTTGGCAGCCGGTTTGGCCGCAGCTGGTTTAGCCGCCGCCGTCTTGGCCGCAGGCTTGGCGGCAGGTTTGGCTGCAGTTTTTGCCGCGACGGGTTTGGCCGCCGCCTTGGCTGCAGGCTTGGCCGCTGCGGTTTTGGCTACTGGCTTGGCCACTGCTTTGGCCGCAGGCTTGGCGACGGTTTTTGCCGCCGCCTTGACCAGTGGCTTGGCTGCCGTCTTCGCTGCAGGCTTGGCCGCCGCCGTCCTGGTTGCAGCAGGCTTGGTCGCGACCGGCGTGACCTTGGCCCCGGTGAGTTTTTCGATCTGCCTGGTCAGGGTGTCGACCTTGCTGTGCAGTTCCTTGACTTCATTGCGGCTCGGCACGCCCAGGCGGGAAATTGCACTGTTCAGACGCTTGTCAAAAGCCCCTTCCAGCTCATCCCACTTGCCCAGTGCACGATCCTTCACGCCGCCCATGCGCGACTTGGTGGACTCGGCAGAATCCTTGGCGGCATCGACTTGTTTGCCGACCGCCGTCTTGGTGAGTTTTTCGGCCTTCTCGCCGTCCTTGACCAGGGACTCGAAGAGTTTGCTGCCGTCAGTGTCGATCTTCGAGTACACGCCTAAACCAGCAAGCCAGATTTTGCGGGAGTACTTTTCAATCTTCCCGGCCCACGAGCTGCCTTCTTTTTCGGTGATTTTCTTGCCAGCCATCCCGTTCTCCTTAATGTTTACGCGCGACACGTTCGAGCAATGCCGTCAGCTCATCGAGCTTAGCAGAGAGTGTCTCAACGTCATGTTTAGACGGAATGCCGATACGATTCAAGGCACTTGCAACACGCGCGTCGAATACCTTCTCGACTTTGTCGAGTTGAACTTCAACCCGAGCCTTGAAAGTATTGACGTCGGTCTTGGCTTCGATCAGTTCGCTGTTCGCCGCTTCAAGTTTCCCGGCAATGTTCTTTTTGCCTTTGGTTTCAACAACTTCACCGGCCTTGACCAGCCCCTTGAAGTAGTCGCTGCCCTCCTGACCGACCTTGATATAAGCGCCCAGGCCCGCCAGCCAGATCTTGCGCGCGTACGTTTTCACGTCGCCCAGCGTGGAAGATTCAACGTCGGTTTTTTTCTTCAGAATAACTTTGGCCATGGTGCACCTCACTCGAAGACAGGTTTGAGCAACTGCCCGCACACGGTCGGGCTCAGGCACAAAGTAGTGAGAATAATTAGAAAGGGCACCCTAACAACTGACATAAAATCCGAAGCCATTGGCACGCACCTGTGGGAGCGAGCTTGCTCGCGATTTGCATTGTGTCAGTCGCATCAAGGTTGGCTGACATGCCGCCATCGCGAGCAAGCTCGCTCCCACAGTAAGTTAGGTGGTGAAGTTAAATCTGCATTCCACCCACCCTTCCAATCAATCAAGCCAACGCCTTGTCCAGCGCCTTTTCGATTTCCGTCTTGATTGTCCCGCTCATGGCCGACATCAACATGCCCAGCTCCACTTCGACGCGGATCGAATCCTCGCCCACATGCACTTCACCCTTGACCCCGGAACGCTTGAGCTTCAGCGTGTCGCCCTCCCACTTGGGCTCCAGGCCATAGCTGTCGGACAGTTTCCGGGCCAGCTTGTCGGCCTTTTCGCGGGCCGCTTCCTTGCCCAGGTCATGGGCACGCTCAACAGTAATACGGGCCATCTGTTAACTCCTGCTTGATCGAGACTTGCCTGAACGTTTGCGACCCTGCCTGCGTCAAAACGTCCGGGCGGTGGCTCATCTTACCTGCAGCCTTGCCAAGACAAAGCCCTCCACCGGGATTAGAATGTCCCGCATTCTTTTTTGGTGACCGCGATATGACTGATCAGCGCAAAGGCAGCGATGCCGAACCCACCACACACTTCGGCTTCAAGAACGTGCCGGAAAGCCAGAAAGCGGAGAAAGTCGCCGAGGTTTTCCACTCGGTGGCCGCCAAGTACGACTTGATGAACGACCTGCTCTCGGGCGGCATGCATCGCCTCTGGAAGCGTTTCGCGATCGAGCTGTCGGGCGTGCGCAGCGGCAACCGCGTGCTGGACATTGCCGGCGGTACCGGTGACCTGACCAAGAAGTTCTCCCACATCGTCGGCCCCACCGGCCATGTGGTGCTCGCCGACATCAACGAATCCATGCTCAAGGTCGGCCGTGACCGCCTGCTCGACCTGGGCGTGGCCGGCAACGTCGAGTTCGTCCAGGCCGACGCCGAGAAGTTGCCGTTCCCCGACAACCATTTCGACTGCGTGACCATCGCCTTCGGCCTGCGCAACGTCACCCACAAGGAAGATGCCCTGCGCTCGATGTTGCGCGTGCTCAAGCCCGGTGGCCGGCTGTTGGTACTGGAGTTTTCCAAGCCAACCAATGCGCTGATGTCCAAGGCTTATGACGCCTACTCGTTCGCCTTCATGCCCTTGATGGGCAAGCTGATCACCAACGACGCGGAAAGTTATCGTTACCTGGCCGAATCGATCCGCATGCACCCCGACCAGGAAACGCTGAAGTCAATGATGGTCGAAGCCGGTTTCGATCGGGTGACCTACCACAACATGACGTCCGGCATCGTCGCCCTGCACCGCGGTATCAAGCCCTGATGTTGCTCACCGGGCTGCTCGCCAGTGTAGAACTCGGTATCAACCGGGTCCTGCGCCTGGACAGCACGGCGCCGATGCGCCTGGCACACTTGAGCGGTAAGGTGATTGCCGTCGACTGCCGCAGCCCGGCGTTGCAGCTGTTCATCCTGCCCAGCGACGAAGGCCTGATGCTCGCCGCCCATTGGGAGGCCGAGGCCGACTGCACGCTGCGCGCCCCGGCGTCGAGCCTGCTGGAGTTGGCCCTGAGCAAGAACAAGACCGCGGTGCTGCACAGCCCCGACGTCGAGCTCGACGGCGATAGCGGCGTGCTGCTGGAGCTGGCGGCGATTGTCCAGGACCTGGAACTGGACTGGGAATACGAAGTGTCCCGCTGGATCGGCCCGGTCGCCACCCAATTGCTCAGTGGCCATCTGCGCAGCCGCTCCCGCTGGTACCGCCAGGGCTTCGCCAGCCTGGGACAGAATCTGAGTGAATACCTGGCCGAGGAATCGCGTACGCTCGTAGGCCAACGCGAAGCCCAGGCCCGTTTTGCCGAACTGGACCAGATCAAGCTCGATCTGGAACGTCTCGAGGCGCGTTTCGAGCGCCTTTCCCGATCCCTTGAACCCAAGCGATAACGCATGAAGCTGCTTGCCGTCCGCCGTCTGTTGCGCATCCAGCGCGTCGTGATCCGCTACCGCCTCGATGACCTGCTGTTCGCCCTGCCGCTGCCCTGGTTTCTCCTGGCACTGCGCTTTGTGCTGCCGTGGCGCTGGTTCCCCCGTCGAACGCTGGACTTGAGCCGCGGCGCACGCCTGCGCCTGGCCTTGCAGGACCTGGGGCCGATCTTCATCAAGTTCGGGCAGATCCTCTCGACCCGTCGCGACCTGCTCCCAGAAGACATCGCCGACGAACTGATGCTGCTGCAGGATCGCGTGCCGCCCTTCGACTCGAAACTGTCGGTAGCGCTGATCGAGGCGCAGCTGGGCAAGAAGATCAGCGAAGTCTTCAGCCGTTTCGACGTCGAGCCGCTGGCCTCGGCGTCGGTCGCCCAGGTCCACGCCGCCCAGCTCAAGACGGGTGAAGAAGTGGTGGTCAAGGTGATCCGCCCGGGCCTCAAGCCGATCATTGCCCAGGACCTGGCCTGGCTGTTCATCCTTGCCCGCGCCGCCGAGCGGGTGTCAGCCGATGCACGCCTGCTGCACCCGGTGGATGTGGTCCAGGACTATGAAAAAACCATCTTCGATGAGCTCGACCTGCTGCGCGAGGCCGCCAACGCCAGCCAGCTGCGGCGCAATTTCGAGGGCTCGCCGCTGCTGTACGTGCCGCAAGTCTATTGGGACTGGTGCCGGCCGAAAGTGCTGGTGATGGAGCGCATCTACGGGATCCAGGTGACCGACCTGGCAACCCTCGCCGACCAGCGCACCGACATGAAACTGCTTGCCGAGCGCGGCGTGGAGATTTTCTTCACCCAGGTGTTTCGCGACAGCTTCTTCCACGCCGACATGCACCCGGGCAACATCTTCGTCAGCACCGTGCAACCGTGGAGCCCGCAGTACATCGCCATCGACTGCGGCATCGTCGGCAGCCTCACCCCCGAGGACCAGGATTACCTGGCGCGCAACCTGTTCGCCTTCTTCAAGCGTGACTACCGCCGCGTCGCGCAGTTGCACATCGATTCGGGCTGGGTGCCGGCCGAGACCAAGCTCAACGAATTCGAAGCGGCGATCCGCACCGTGTGCGAACCGATCTTCGAAAAACCGTTAAAAGATATTTCATTCGGCCAGGTGCTGATGCGCCTGTTCCAGACTGCGCGCCGCTTCAACATGGAGGTCCAGCCGCAGTTGGTGTTGCTGCAAAAAACCCTGTTGAACATCGAAGGCCTCGGTCGCCAGCTGTACCCGGACCTGGATTTGTGGAACACCGCCCAGCCCTTCCTCGAACGCTGGATGCGCGAGCGCGTCAGCCCGAAGACCTTGCTGGGCAACGTCCAGAGCCAGTTCGAGCAGATTCCGCATTTGGCCAACATGACCCGCGATCTGCTCGAACGCATGTCCCAGCCCCATGCCCATGACCCTGCTCCACCCTGGAAACAGCGGCGCGACGACTGGTTCCTGCGCCTGCTTGGCGCGGCTCACCTGGGTGGCGGCGCCGTGCTGGCCGCCGGTGGCCCGTTGAGCGAACTGGGCCATTGGCCCGCCGGGATCATGGTGGCCGTCGGTTTGTATCTGGTCGTTCGTCGATAGCACGAAACAGCTGCAAGCGATAAGCTGCAAGCCGCGAGCTCAAACGGTTGGACCTATCACTCAACCCCTACACAGAATCGCTTTTACTTGCAGCTTGAAGCTTGAAGCTGCCGTCAGGACCGAAGATGAAAAACTGGCAGGACGAGATCAAATGGGACGCCGACGGCCTGGTGCCGGCGATCGCCCAGGATCACAAGACCGGGCGCGTGCTGATGATGGCCTGGATGAACCGCGAGGCGTTGGCCCTGACCGCTGCCGAGAATCGCGCCATCTATTGGTCACGTTCCCGTGGCAAGCTGTGGCGCAAGGGTGAAGAGTCCGGGCACGTGCAACACCTGCACGAGATGCGCCTGGACTGCGACGGCGACGTCATTATCCTGATGGTCGAACAGGTCGGTGAAATCGCCTGCCATACCGGCCGTCAAAGCTGCTTCTACCGTGTCTTCGAGAACGGCGACTGGAAAACCGTCGACCCGGTACTCAAGGACCCGCACGCCATCTATTCAGGACACAACCATGAGTGACACCCTGACCCGCCTGGCCCAGGTGCTGGAAGAGCGCAAGGGCGCCGCGGCCGACAGCTCCTATGTCGCCAGCCTGTACCACAAGGGTTTGAACAAGATTCTGGAAAAGGTCGGCGAAGAGTCGGTCGAAACCATCATTGCCGCCAAGGACGCCGCCATCAGCGGCGACTGCAGCGACGTGATCTACGAGACCGCCGACCTGTGGTTCCACAGCCTCGTCATGCTCGCCCAACTGGGACAGCATCCGCAGGCCGTACTGGATGAACTGGACCGTCGCTTCGGTCTGTCCGGGCACGTCGAGAAAGCCTCGCGCCCGTCCGCCTGATCAACTTTTGAGAGGAACAGCCACATGGGTATTTTTGACTGGAAACACTGGGTCGTCATTCTGGTGGTCGTGGTGCTGGTGTTCGGCACCAAGAAACTGAAAAACCTCGGCACCGACGTCGGTGAGTCGATCAAGGGCTTTCGCAAGGCCATGAACGATGACGAAAAACCGGCCGACCCACAGGCCACCCCGGCGCAACCGGCACAGCCGGCCCAACCGGTACACCCACAAGCCACGCAGCCTGTGAATGCGCCGAACACCATCGACGTGCAGGCCCAGAAAGTCGAAGAGCCAATCCGCAAAGACTCGTGAGCACTGACTAATGTTTGGGATCAGCTTCACTGAACTGCTGCTCGTCGGCCTCGTCGCCCTGTTGGTATTGGGCCCCGAACGCCTGCCGGGCGCTGCGCGCACCGCCGGTCTGTGGATCGGGCGCCTGAAGCGCAGCTTCAATGCGATCAAACAGGAAGTTGAACGTGAAATCGGTGCCGACGACATCCGTCGGCAACTGCACAACGAACACATCCTGTCCCTGGAACAGGAAGCACGGAAGATCTTCTCGCCGACCCAGCAGGAGCCGACGCCGGTCCAGCCCGTGGCCGAGCCGACAATTGCTCCCCAGGTCCCGGCGGTCGAAGCTGCGCCAGTGGTCGTTGAACCGGCCAAACCGGTTGATCCGGTGACTGCGACGCCCCCGACTCCCAACGACTCCACTCTGCCGCCGCGAGCCCCATGAGCGATATCCCTGAAAACGACCAGCCGATGCCGCTGGTATCGCACCTCACCGAGTTGCGCACCCGCCTGCTGCGCTGCGTCGCGGCGGTGTTCATCATCTTTGCCGGGCTGTTTGCCTTCACCCAGCAGATCTACACCTTCGTCTCCACGCCGCTGCGCGAGTACCTGCCGGTAGGCGCGACGATGATCGCCACCGATGTCTCGTCGCCGTTCCTGACGCCGTTGAAACTGACGATGATGGTCTCGCTGTTCCTGGCGATCCCGGTGATCCTGCATCAGATCTGGGGCTTCATCGCCCCGGGCCTGTACAAGCATGAAAAACGCATCGCCGTGCCGCTGCTAGTGTCGAGCATCCTGCTGTTCTATACCGGCATGGCCTTCGCCTACTTCTTCGTATTCCCGCTGATCTTCAAGTTCTTCGCCGCCGCCACCCCGGCCGGCGTGGAAATGATGACCGACATTACCAGCTACCTGGATTTCGTCATGACGCTGTTCTTCGCCTTTGGCGTGGCGTTCGAGATTCCCGTGGCGGTGGTATTGCTGGTGTGGATCGGTGTGGTCGACGTCGCCTATCTGAAGAAGATCCGTCCGTACGTGATCATCGGTTGCTTCGTGGTCGGCATGATTCTCACGCCGCCGGATATTTTCTCCCAGACCTTGCTGGCCGTGCCGATGTGGCTGCTGTTCGAGATCGGCATCCTGTTCGGCGGGCTGGTGCGCAAACGCCGCGAAGAAGAACCCGAGGACCAGCCGGTCGACGACCACAACGACCAGCCCCCAGCGACCCAAGCGTGAACCTGCTGCTGCTCGAAGAGGCCGATTTCATCGAGCCGGACCGCGTCATCCTGAGCGATCGCCGCCTGACACACATGCAGGAAGTCCACCGCAGCGCCGTCGGCGACAGCTTGCGGGTCGGCCGTATCGGCGGCCTGATGGGCACCGCCCAGGTGTTGCGCCTGGAAGCTCGCGAAGCCGAACTGCAAGTGACCCTCGACCAGCCGCCGCCGGCCAAGTTGCCGCTGACCCTGGTGCTGGCATTGCCGCGTCCGAAGATGCTCCGGCGGGTGTTCCAGACCGTCGCCACCATGGGCGTGCCGCGGGTGGTGCTGGTAAATAGTTATCGTGTGGAAAAAAGCTTTTGGCAGACGCCCTTCCTGGAACCCGAGGCGATTCGCGAGCAACTTATTCTGGGTCTGGAGCAGGCTCGGGACAGCGTGCTGCCGGAAATCATCATTGAAAAACGCTTCAAGCCCTTCGTCGAAGATCGCCTGCCCGCCATCGTCGAAGGCACCCTCGGGCTGGTCGGCCATCCTGGCAATCACCCGCCCTGCCCGCGCGCGCTGACAGAGCCGGTGACCTTGGCCATCGGCCCGGAAGGCGGCTGGATCCCCTACGAAATCGACCTGCTGGGCAAGGCCGGCCTGCAACCGGTGCAGCTCGGCGAACGGATCCTGCGGGTCGAGACCGCGGTCACGGCCCTGCTTGCACGGCTGTTCTAAGAACCTGTTTGCTTTCCCGTGGCGAGGGAGCTTGCTCCCGCTCGGCTGCGAAGCAGTCGTAAATTCCTGCCCCGGGTGGTCGCTTCGCGACCAAGCGGGAGCAAGCTCCCTCGCCACGAAAAAGACCCGCCGCGTCTATTTTCTACAGCTCCTGCCAAAGCCGCCGATACAGTCCCCATAAAACCAATTCAACGCTCCAAGGGAGTATCAGCATGTTCCGGTGGCTTGCCCAGGGTCTGGGAAACGTAAGCGTTAATCGCAAACTTGGCTTCGGCTTCGGCCTGGTGCTGTTCCTCACCCTGATGATCGCGTTCACCGGCTGGTCCGGCCTGGGCAATGTCATCAGCCGGGGCGACAAGCTGGGGTTCATTGCCAGCCTGAACGACCTGAGCAAGGACCTGGACCTCGCCAGCATCGACTACAACACCACGCGCGGCGAAAAAGGCCCGCAACAGGTCAACGACCTGCTCGGCAAGCTCGAAGCCGGGTTGAAGACAGCTCGCGAGATGATCGAACAGCCTGACGACGTGGCATTGATCGACAAGCAACTGGCCGCCGTCGCCGAATACAAAAGCGCCTTCGCCCAGATGACCAGCGCCACCGTCAGCCGCGAAGATGCCCGCGGCAAGCTGGGCGCCAGTGCCGATAACACCGTGGCCCGCGTCGCCGAAGTGGAGAAAGCGCTGCTACAGGGCGGCGACATCACCCAGTTCAACAGCGTGGTGACCTTGAGCAAGGCGATTCAACAGGCACGCTATCAGGTTCGCGGTTACACCTACAGCGGCAAAAGCGAGGCCCAACAGCCGGCCATCGATGCAATTACCGATGTCCTGAAACTGCTGGCACGCTTGCCAGCCCAGTTGCCTGAGGAACACGCCGACAGACTCCAGCAGGCCAGCGACTCGATGAACATCTACCGGGCGGCAGTCAGCCAGTTCCGTGACTCCCAGCTTGATAACGGTGCCGCTCTGCAGCGTATGAGCGAGCAAGGCCGGGTCCTGATCGACTCCAGCCAGAAGCTCACCGCGTCCCAGACGGCCGTGCGCGACCACGACACCGCCCAGGCCAAGACCGTTCTGATCGCAGCCGCCGCACTGGCGCTGCTGTTCGGTGTGATCGCCGCCTTGCTCATCACCCGGCAGATCGTCGGCCCGCTGGATGAGACCCTGAAGGTGGCAGAACGCGTCGCCGCGGGCGATCTTACCCACAACCTGACGTCCGAACGCCGTGACGAACTCGGTCAATTGCAACGCGCCATGCAACGCATGACCGTTGGCTTGCGGCAGTTGATCGGCGGCATCGGTGAAGGCGTTACCCAGATCGCCAGCGCTGCTGAACAACTCTCGGCGGTGACCGAACAGACCAGCGCCGGGGTCAACAGCCAAAAGATCGAGACCGATCAGGTCGCCACCGCCATGCACGAGATGACCGCCACCGTGCAGGAAGTGGCGCGCAACGCCGAGGAAGCCTCCGAAGCCGCCGTCGCCGCCGACCAACAGGCCCGCGAAGGTGACAAGGTCGTCGGCGAAGCCATCGCCCAGATCGAGCGCCTGGCGCGAGAAGTGGGCAACTCCACCGCCGCCATGGGTGACTTGAAGCGCGAAAGCGACAAGATCGGCAGCGTCCTGGACGTGATCAAGTCCGTGGCCCAGCAAACCAACCTGCTGGCCCTCAACGCGGCCATCGAGGCAGCCCGAGCCGGTGAAGCCGGGCGCGGCTTCGCCGTGGTGGCCGACGAAGTTCGCAGCCTGGCCCAGCGCACCCAGAAGTCCACCGAGGAAATCGAAGAGTTGATCGTCGGCCTGCAAGCGGGTACCGAACAGGTCGCGACCATCATGGACAACAGCCGCAGCCTGACCGACAGCAGCGTCGAACTGACCCGCCGCGCCGGCGGCTCGCTGGAAAACATCACTCGCACGGTGTCGGCGATCCAGTCGATGAACCAGCAGATCGCAGCGGCGGCCGAGCAGCAGAGTGCGGTGGCGGAGGAGATCAACCGTAGCGTGTTGAATGTGCGAGATGTGTCAGAGCAGACGGCTTCGTCCAGTGAAGAGACTGCCGCCTCCAGTGCCGAACTGGCGCGGCTGGGGGTTCATTTGCAGACATTGGTGGGGCGGTTCAGGGTTTGATGCTTGCGCACAACTGACACCGTGGCGAGGGAGCTTGCTCGCGATGGCGGTGCCACATTCGATGAAGGTGTCGGATCTGGCGGCCTCTTCGCGAGCAGGCTCGCTCCCACAATGCCTCTGCGTTCAACCAATATTTTGTAGACGACACAAAACACCTGTGGGAGCGAGCCTGCTCGCGAAGGCGGTGCCACGGTTGATGAAGATGTCGGATCTGGCGGCCTCTTCGCGAGCAGGCTCGCTCCCACAATGGGATTGGAATAAAGCCAAAGAAACAGGTCGGCTATAAGGCCGCCTCGGCATGGCATGGTCATCCGAAAACCGACCCTGCCAGTTAAAAACTGTTACCTATGTGAGTGAACTGATTTGTAACCTATGTGGTTGACTCATACCGCAAAGCCTTTTGGTTACTTTTTTAGCGTTTGAAAAAAGTGAGCCGCCGTAAGGGCGAAACCCTAAGCAGCCATTACCGCAGCAAAGGATATGTACCCGGCCAACAAACCCCTGGCCGGCTGCAAGGCCGCCATCGCGAGCAAGCTCGCTCCCACATTGGAATCAGCGTACCGCCGTGAGAATAAGGTCGGCTGCCAGGCCGCCTTGCTTTTGATCTTGATCTTGATCTGAGGCGCCCCGTTAACCACGCTGGCCGAACGCAGGCATTGCGCAGTGGGCATCCCGGCATGGATGCCGGGATAGCCGCGCTGGGCCAGGGACGGCCCTTCGCGGCGGGCCCACGGAGCAATGCCGGAGTGAGGGCACACCGAGCCTGGGCGAGGTGCCGAGTGGTGGGGCAAAGCCTTTTTTGCTTACTTTTTTTGGCGTCTGAAAAAAAGTGAGTCGCCGTAAGGGCGAAACCCTAAGCAGCCGTTACCTAAATAACGGATATACACTCAAAACCCCCAACTCCCACAGTCCGTCATCCCAAGGCTACGACGTCTTGCGCCTTTGCCTACAACTACGCCAGAATCCGCCGGCTTGTGCGCCTTGGCCCTGGGCTCTAACGTTTGCAGGTCGCTGACAGCTCAGCGATCGGGTTTAGCAGCCTGGATAACCCTAGACGTACGCTCCCTCATGCGTGAGCAGGCTTCAGCGCCTGCACATTAATGTCATGGCGGTTGTGCGTGGGAGACCTTCGGGTCTGCCGGGTTCTAGGGTCCCGGTCTGCTAACCCGCGTACAGTCGCCACCCTCCTCGTTTAGCAGCGATATCTGGCGGCTCCATCACCCTAGGAGCGTCAACCATGTTCAAAGCCACACCGAACCCACCAGAACCAGAAACCCACCCCAACGACAATCCCTCGAGCCAGCTCTTCACCGTCGTAGACGGTATCGACACCGAAAGCCTGCTCGCCAACCTCAGCGAAACCCTGGCCTCGGCCGACGCCATGATCAGCGACCTTGCATTCGACCTGCAAGGCTCGCGGCGACACATTGCCCTTGGCATTCAGCAACTGATCGAGCTGAGCGGTTTGTTGGCGAATCGAGTGTTGGATAGCGTCAATCCGCAGCACTGACCTCACCATAAAACATGGGCCGGCTACGCCCGAAACGTCGGACCGCCCCAGCGGGAGCAAGCTCCCTCGCCACAAGAGCGAACCATCGATAAAAATGCGCCCAACAAAAAGCCCCGCTTCTTTTCAGAAGCGGGGCTTTTTGTGTATCAGGCCAGTTGAGGCTGTGCGCCCACCGGTTGAAGCGGCAGCAACGGTGCATGTGGATCGGCCTTGACCGATTCACGCCACGCCGCCAGCCACTCGGGATGCGCCTCGCTCCAGACCTGCTCGTGCAGGCGGGACAGGGCCACCGGATCGCTCAGCAGCGCCAATCGCTCGGCGTTGTTGAGCCCGGCCGGGCCGACCTTCAAGGCATGACGGACGCGCTCGACGCGCAGCCATTCGATCGGCTCGGCCTTGCCGTGACGGGAGGTAGCCAATGCGTACGCCAGGGCGTTCTGTCGCGGATCGACCACTGCCCGGATGAAGCCGTCGTTCAGCGCGTGCCAACGGTTTTCATGGGTGTACTGGTCAGTCGACAGCAGTTCCTGTGGCGGCGCGTATTCCTCGGGAATCAGGAACAGGCTTTCATCACGGGACTTCAAGCCCAGGCCCACGCGGCTGGAGATCACCGAAACCGGGATCGACAACATCAGCGAGCCGACAATCGGCACGAGCCACCACAGGAAGCTCGGGTTCAGCCAGATCACCAGCAAGGCCCAGAAGAAGCCCAGCAGGGTCTGCGGGCCGTGGCGCTTGATGGCTTCGCTCCAAGGCGTGGAGTCATCGTCACGCTTGGGCGAGTTCCAGGTCGCGGCCCAGCCCAGGAAGGCGGCCAGCACGAAACGGGTATGGAAGATCATGCGCACCGGCGCCAACAGCATGGAGAACAGCATTTCCAGCAGCATCGACATCGTGACCTTGAACTTGCCGCCGAACTCCTTCGCGCCTTTCGCCCAGATCAACACGATGCTCAAGAGCTTGGGCAGGAACAGCAGCACGATGGTGGTCGAGAACAGCGCGATGGCTTTTTCCGGATGCCATTGTGGCCACAGCGGATACAACTGGCGCGGCTCGAGGAAGTACTGCGGTTCCATCAGCGTGTTCACCGCCAGCAGCGCGGTGGACAGCACCAGGAAGAAGAACCACAGCGGTGCCGACAGGTAGGACATCACGCCGGTTAGGAACACCGCACGGTGCACCGGGTGCATGCCCTTGACCAGGAACAGCCGGAAGTTCATCAGGTTGCCGTGGCACCAGCGACGGTCACGCTTGAGTTCGTCCAGCAGGTTCGGTGGCAGCTCTTCGTAGCTGCCCGGCAGGTCATAGGCAATCCACACGCCCCAGCCGGCACGGCGCATCAGCGCGGCTTCGACAAAGTCGTGGGAGAGGATCGCACCGGAGAAGGCACCTTTACCGGGCAACGGCGCCAGGGCGCAGTGGTCGATAAACGGCTTCATGCGGATGATCGCGTTGTGGCCCCAGTAGTGCGACTCGCCCAGTTGCCAGAAGTGCAGGCCGGCGGTGAACAGCGGACCGTAGACCCGTGTGGCGAACTGCTGCATGCGCGCATACAGCGTGTCCATGCCCGAGGCACGCGGTGCGGTCTGGATGATGCCTGCGTCCGGCGTGGCTTCCATCAGGCGCACCAGGCTGGTCAGGCATTCGCCGCTCATGACACTGTCGGCATCGAGCACGACCATGTACTTGTAGTCGCTGCCCCAGCGACGACAGAAGTCGTCGAGGTTGCCGCTCTTGCGTTTCACGCGGCGACGGCGGCGACGATAGAAGATCTTGCCGAAGCCCCCGGTTTCACGGCAGACATCCAGCCAGGCCTGCTGCTCGGCGACGCAGATATCGGTTTCGTTACTGTCGCTGAGCACGAAGAAGTCGAAGCGGTCCAGGTCACCCGTGGCCGCAACCGACTCGAACGTGGCGCGCAGACCGGCGAATACCCGTGGCACGTCCTCGTTACAGATCGGCATCACCAGGGCGGTGCGGGCATCCTTGGGAATTGGCTCGTTACCGGCGCTGGCACCGGAGATGCGGTACTTGTCATGCCCGGTAAGCAGTTCGAGGAATCCCATCAGCGCGGTCCAGAAACCGGCCGAGACCCAGCAGAACAGGATCCCGAACAGAATCAGAATGCTGGTTTGCAGCGCGTATGGCAGCACTTGCGTGGCCGTCTGCAGCAGCGGCTGATGCAGCACTTCATCCAGGTCCACAAGCGACCAGCCCTGGTACGGCATGATGCCTTTCATGTACCAGCCGGCCACGATGGTCTGGCCGAGCATCAGGATCAACAGGATGTAGCGGCGGATCGAACCCACGGTACGCCAGCGCGCATGCGGCAAGACGCGCTCGTCCTTGGGCGGCTTCGGCGGGTTGGTGCGACCGGTCAGGCGGCGCCAGGCGCGTACCAGGATGTTGGTGCGCCATGGCTCCGGCACGACCTTGGTCCGGCGAATCGGCGGAGTAGCCTTCAGGCATACACGGCCACTGGAATCGAGGGCCAGCATTTCGGCGTCCTCGAGTTCCTCGGCAGTGCTGAGCGCCAGGCGACGGCCCACCGAGGCTTGGGCTGCCTCGTCGGGCGCATCGAACGTCGACGAAGCCAGGCGTTCATGCAATTCGCTGAAGGACTTGCAGCCCGCCAGTTCGGCGCGCTGCTCGTCGGTCATCGGCAAATGGGCCAGATACTCGCTCAGAGACACTGGCTGTACGGAAGTATTACTCATCGGCAGGCAACTGATAGCTCCAGGTCTCGGTCAGGACTTGTTCAGTCTGCTCCGGTTCCTGCGGGGTTGGGGTCGGCTCGGCGGCGGCGGTGGACGCCTTGACGGCCTTGGCTTCCTGCTGCTGGCCGGCCTGTTCGTTGGCTTTCTCTTTCTCGCTCTGCTGCTTGGCGACCTTATCGGCCTTGGCCAGCGTGGTCACGGAATGCGAGGTAGCCGGCAGCTCTACAGGAACCAGCGGCCGGACCAACGCGGCACGCATCTCGGTCGCCTTGCCCGGATCCTTGATCTTCAGGCGCAACGTCAGGCGCCAGCCCTTGGTTTCAGGGTTGTAGCGCACGCTGTTCTCGACGATTTCGCCGTTGTCACCCACGCTCACCTGGCTACGCACCTCGGCGTCTTCAGGCAGGGCTTGCAGGGACGGGCCTTCGAAATCGACCAGGTAGGCCACGCTACCATCCGGCTGGCGAATCAGGTTGGACTGCTTCACGTCACCCGTGGAACGCAGGGTCTGCTTGACCCAGGCGCTGTCTGGCGAGTGCAGGCTGGCTTCATCAAGTGTCCAGTGCAGGCGATAGGCGAAGTCCAGTGGCTGGCCTGGCTCAGGCAGTTTTTCCGGGCTCCAGAACGCAACGATATTGTCGTTGGTTTCGTCGGCGGTCGGGATCTCGACGAGGTCTACGGTACCCTTGCCCCAGTCGCCTTTCGGTTCGATCCAGGCGCTTGGACGTTTTTCGTAGCGGTCGTCCAGGTCTTCGTAGTGGCTGAAGTCACGACCACGTTGCAGCAGGCCAAAACCACGCGGGTTTTCTACCGAGAAGTTGCTCACGGCCAGGTGTTTCGGGTTGTTCAGCGGGCGCCAGATCCACTCGCCGTTGCCGGCATGGATGGACAGGCCGCTGGAGTCGTGGAGCTCGCGACGGTAGTTCAAGACCTTGGACGGCTGATTCGCGCCGAACAGGAACATGCTGGTCAACGGGGCGATGCCCAGCTTGTTGACGCGATCACGCAGGAAAACACGCGATTTGACGTCAACGACGGTATCGGTGCCCGGGCGCACGGTCAGGCGATAAGCGCCGGTGGCCCGTGGCGAATCGAGCAAGGCGAAGATCACCAGGTGCTTGTCGGTCGGCTTCGGACGCTGGATCCAGAACTCACGAAAACGCGGGAACTCCTCACCCGATGGCAATGCAGTATCGATCGCCATGCCGCGAGCGGACAAGCCATAAACCTGGCCCTTGCCGATGACGCGGAAGTAGCTGGCGCCGAGCATGGTCATGATTTCGTCTTGCTTGTCGGCCTTGTTGATCGGGTACAACACGCGGAAACCCGCGTAGCCCAATTGTTCGGTGGCCTTCGGATCGAACTTCACATCACCGAAATCGAAGCGTGTCGGGTCGTATTTGATCTCTTCGACGGTGGTCGCGGTGATTTCATTGATCTTCACCGGTGTGTCGAAATGCATGCCCTGGTGATAGAAGGACAGCCTGAACGGTGTCTTCTGGTCGGCCCATTCAGCTTTTTCGGTGCGGAAACGGATTTTCTGATAATCGGCGAATTTCATTTCGCGGAATTCGTTCGGCAGGTTGCTGCGCGGGGCTTCGAATTTCTGCCCGGCCAGTTCTTGTGCCTTCGCCGATACATCATCCAGGCTGAATGCCCACAGTTGGCCCGCGCCAAACAGGCACAGCAGGGCCGAGCCCGCTACCAGAGCGTTTCTAAACCGTTTGGCAGTCATTTTTGGTGCATTACAGGGACTAACAATCACGAGCAACCCTCGCCGAAAACAGATCAAAAAACCAACGGCCAGATAAAGTATCTGCACGGTAACGGCGCTGAAAAACCGCTCCTGCGGACCACTCTTGCCAAGTTGGCGAGCATTGTTCCGACTCCGATGGGACAAAATGATTCCCCAAACGGTTCAGGACAAGTCTCTACCTAAGTCAAATGGACCGGCGAACGCCGATCCCCCGTAGCGCGCGATTATCTAGTAGGCCGCGTGACAACGCATCAGGGCTAGCAAAGTATTTATCGAGAAAACTCCCTGTTTTGACTCGAAACCGGACCGAAAAGATGTTTCAAACGCTTTCAGGCCTGTAACAGAAAGGTTACCGGGCCATCATTGACCAGATGCACTTGCATGTCGGCGCCGAATCTACCTGATGCCACGGTGCCATGCACCTGTTTCGCCTGGGTCAGGAGATAGTTGAACAATTCTTCGCCAAGGGCGGGCGGCGCGGCGGTTGAAAAGCTCGGGCGCAGACCGCTTTTGGTGTCCGCCGCCAGGGTGAACTGCGAGACCAGCAGCAAACCACCCGCGACGTCCGCCAGGGACAGGTTCATCTTGCCGTCGGCGTCGCTGAACACCCGATAGTTAAGCAGCTTGTGCAGGAATTTGTCGGCACTGGCCCGGGTATCCCCAGGCTCGACGGCTACCAGCACCAGCAAGCCATGGTCCACCGCCCCGACAATCTCGCCCGCGACTTCGACCCGGGCGCCACGAACCCTCTGCAGCAACCCCTTCATGCTTCTTCAGGTGGCAGGTCGAGCAGCCGGCGGGCCATTTGCGCGGCGGCGCGCACCAACGCGTCGGTAATCCCTGGTTCCGAAGCGGCGTGGCCGGCGTCACGGATCACCTGCAACTCGCTGTTGGGCCAGTTCTGGTGCAGCTCCCAGGCATTGTCCAACGGGCAGATCACGTCGTAGCGACCGTGCACGATGACGCCCGGCAAATGGGCGATCTTGCCCATGTCGCGAATCAACTGGTTGGGTTCGAGAAAGGCGTTGTTGGTGAAGTAGTGGCATTCGATCCGGGCGATCGACAGCGCTCGCTGCGGCTCGGAGAAACGATCGACCACCAGCGGGTTCGGGCGCAGGGTTGCGGTGCGGCCCTCCCAAGTGGACCAGGCCTTGGCCGCGTGCATCTGGGCGATCTGGTCGTTGCCGGTCAGGCGTTTGTGGAACGCGCTGAGCAGATCGTCGCGCTCATCCAGGGGGATCGGCGCGATGTAATCCTGCCAGTAATCGGGAAACAGGCGACTGGCCCCGGCCTGGTAGAACCATTCGATTTCCTGCGGACGGCAGAGAAAGATCCCACGCAAGATCAGGCCATGTACCCGCTCCGGATGAGTCTGGGCGTAGGCCAGGGCCAGGGTCGAGCCCCAGGAGCCGCCGAACAGCACCCACTTTTCGATGCCCAGATGCTTGCGGATGCGCTCCAGGTCTTCGACGAGGTCCCAGGTGGTGTTGTTTTCCAGGCTCGCGTGAGGCGTGGAACGGCCGCAGCCGCGTTGATCGAACGTAACGATGCGGTACAGATTCGGATCGAAGTAGCGACGGCTTTGCGCATCGCAACCCGCCCCCGGGCCACCGTGGATGAACACGACAGGCAGGCCTTCCGGCGAGCCGCTTTCATCGACATAGAGCGTGTGGGTGTCATCGACAGCCAGATCGTGCCGGGCATGGGGTTTGATCTGCGGGTACAAAGTCTGCATTGCGCGCTCCGTAAGGGGTCGAGTCATCCGTGTGGGGACTTCTATTTAGTCTGCCGTCCGGCATCATAAACCCGAATTACCTTAATGAGCATGCCCTGCGGCAGTCAAAGCGTGTCGGCCAGGTAGGCCAGTAGCCTGCGATATAGCTGATCGACCTCCGGCACCTGGCCCCGCGCGCGCAGGCAACCGTGGACCAGACCCTCGCCGTTGTACAACTCAGAGGCTACCCCTGCGGCGCTCAGGCGCTCGTTATAGAGGAGGCCATCGTCGCGCAGCGGATCCCATTGCGCCACGGCAACCAGCGTCGCGGGCAGGCCGCTGAAATCCTCGGCGAGCAATGGCGCGGCGTAGGCTGAGGGCTGGGTACCACGCAGGTACCACGCGTCATAGCGTTGCAGGTCACTGCGGCTCAAGAGCGGCGCGTCGAAACATTCGGTGCGCGACGGTAAATGCTCGGGACCACCAAGCGCCGGGTAGATCAGCACCTGCGACCGGGGCAGAGGCTGCCCTGCATCGCGCAAGGCCAGGCACACCGCAGCGGCGAGGTTGCCGCCAGCGCTGTCGCCCACCACGGCCCGGCGCCGTGGGTTGATGGCAAACGGCAGGTCCCCCAGGTGGCGCCACACGGTGAGGCAATCTTCGAACCCAGCGGGAAACGGATGCTCGGGGGCAAGCCGGTAATCCACCGCCACCACCAGCACGCCGAGGGCCGCGGCCAGTTCCATGCAAATGAAATCATGGGAATCCAGGTCCCCTACCACCCAACCGCCACCGTGCAGATAAAGAATGCACGGCCACCCGGCGAGCGGCGGCGAAGTACGCAGGTGATAGGCCCGGACAGCGACGCCAGCCAGGTGCAGATCCTCGACCGCAAGCGTTGATGGGCGCGGCGGGGTGAATGCCCGGCACATCCGGCTGTAAGCCTGGCGCGAGCCGGCGAGGCTGTCATCCGGGCTGGTGAAGCTCAGGGTCTTGTCGATGAAGGCGGACATTGCCTGGGAGAGTGGGTAGGCCATTGTGGTTCGCCGTGGACGCTACGGTTTAGCCCGAAAGCTTTTGTGGCGAGGGAGCTTGCTCCCGCTGGGCTGCGCAGCAGTCCTCGCTTCCTGGCGGCTGCTGCGCAACCGAGCGGGAGCAAGCTCCCTCGCCACGGGGGTTATCAGTGCCCGCAAGACTGGGTCAGTTCTTGAGACTGGCCTGCACCGCCGCGATGCCATCCTTGCCATCGAAGCTGGTCACGCCGGCGAGCCAGCGCTGCAGGTCCTCCGGGTGCTCGCGCAACCATTGCCGCGCGACGTCCTGGGGCGTCTTGCGTTCCATGATCGGCACCATCAACTGGCTCTCCTGCGCGGCGGTAAACGTGAGGTTCTCCAGCAGCCGCTGCACGTTCGGACACCGCTGTGCGTAGTCCGGCGCGGTGACGATGGAGACCGTCGCGGCGCCTTCGTTGGGGCCATAGACATCTTCGCTGCCGGTCAGGTAAGCGATGTTCATGTTGATGTTCATCGGGTGCGGGGTCCAGCCGACAAAGACCACGAATTCCTTGCGATTGACTGCCCGCTGCACCGCCGCCAGCATCCCGGCCTCGCCGGACTCGATCAGCTTGAAATCCTTGAGACCGAAGTGGTTGGTCTCGATCATGGTCTTGATGGTGGTGTTGGCGCCGCTGCCCGGCTCGATGCCGTAGATTTTCGCCCCCAACTGGTCCTTGAACCGGGCGATGTCGGCGAACGTCTTGAGCCCCGCCGCCGCCACGTAGTCGGGAACGGCCAGGGTCGCCTGGGCGTCGGACAGGCTTGGTTTGTCCAATACTTTCACTTGATTGGCCGCCAGGAACGGGGCGATGTTCTTGTCCATCGCCGGTTTCCAGTAGCCGAGGAAAATGTCGAGCCGCTTGTCGCGGATGCCGGCGAAGATGATCTGCTGGACGGCGCTGGTCTGCTTGCTTTCGTAGCCCAGGCCGGTGAGCAGCACGTCAGCCATGCCACTGGTGGCGATCACGTCGGTCCAGTTGACCACGCCCATGCGCACGGTCTGGCAGGACGCTGCCTCGGCAGCCATCGCGCCGGAGCTCAACAGGACGGTACCGCAGAGGATCGACAGACAGCGTTTGAACAGTCTTTTCATCGGAAAGGTCTCGTGCGGCAGCGGATTATTGTAGGCCGGTGTCTTGGTGCACCGTGCCTGGAACATTACGCAGCGTCGAGGGGCTGAAGATGAACTGTGGCGACGCGGTTTTGCACGGTGGCGACAGCTTGAGCAGCATGGATGCTCTTGTGGCGAGGGAGCTTGCTCCCGCTCGGTTGCGTAGCGACCGCAAAAAAGCGAGGGCGGCTTCGCCACCCAGCGGGAGCAAGCTCCCTCGCCACAACAGCCGCCTCACCTCGAATTAGCGTTTGTAGGCCTTTTGTCCCCACGCCAGGAAACCTTCCAGCAACTCCCAGAGCACCACCTGGGTCGGCGCCGCCAGGTCCGGGCGGTAGTTGAATGGCTCGAACTCTTCCATGTAGGTGCTCTGGCACAGTTCCAGTTGCACCGCGTGGATGTCCTCGGCCGGGTTGCCGTAGTGCCGGGTGATGTGTCCGCCCTTGAAGCGTCCGTTGAGCACATGGGTGAACTGGCCGTGGCGAGCGCAGATGGCTTCGAGCTGGCTGGCCAGCGTCGGATCGCAACTGGCGCCGTTGAACGTGCCGAGATTGAAGTCCGGCAGCTTGCCGTCGAACAGGTGCGGGATCACCGAACGGATCGAGTGGGCATCGAACAGCAAGGCATAGCCGAACTCGGCCTTGAGCCGCGCCAGTTCCTGTTGCAGGGCCTGGTGGTAGGGCATCCAGATCTGCTGCAGGTACGTGGCACGCTCATCAGCCGACGGCACCAGGCCTTCGCGAAACAACGGCACGCCATCGAACAGCGTCGCCGGGTACAGACCGGTGGTGGCACCGACGTACATCGGCTTGTCATCGGAAGGACGGTTCAGGTCCACGACGAACCGCGAGTATTCAGCCGCCAGGGTGCTGGCGCCCAGGTCTTCGGCGAAATCATACAGCCGCGGAATATGCCAATCGGTGTCCGGCAGGCTCTGGGCCTCGGGGATCAACCCGGCCTCTACCGCCGGCGTCAGGCGCAGGCCGGCGTGAGGCATGCTGATCAACAGCGGCACGCGCCCTTGCTTGAAATTCAGGACCTTCTCCACAACCGTTCTCCTCAATCGATTTCCACGCCGTGGCGCACGACGCGTTTTTCCAGATCGCCGCCGAGCCAGTACGACAGATCGGCTGGGCGATCGATGTGCCAGGCGACAAAGTCTGCCACCTTGCCGGCTTCCAGCGAGCCGTGGGTCTCGGCCATGCCCAAGGCCTGCGCAGCATGAATAGTTGCTCCCGCCAGTGCTTCTTCCGGGGTCAGGCGCAGGCAGGTGCAGGCCATGTTCAACATCAGGCGCAACGACAGCGCGGGCGAGGTGCCGGGGTTGAGGTCACTGGCGACGGCGATTTTCACGCCGTGCTTGCGCAGGGCATCCATGGGCGGCAACTGGGTTTCACGCAGGAAATAAAATGCCCCCGGCAGCAGCACCGCTACGGTGCCAGACTCGGCCATGGCCTTGGCGTCATCCTCGGTCATGAATTCCAGGTGATCGGCCGACAGCGCCTGATACCGCGCCGCCAGGCTGGAACCATGCAACGACGACAGTTGCTCGGCGTGCAGCTTTACCGGCAGGCCCAATCGCTGCGCGGTCAAGAACACCCGTTCGACCTGCTCGGGAGAAAACGCCAGGTACTCGCAGAACGCATCCACCGCGTCCACCAGCCCCTCGGCGGCCAACGCCGGGAGCATTTCGGCGCAGATGTGTTCGATGTAGTCGTCGGCGCGGTCCTTGTATTCCGGCGGCAAGGCGTGGGCCGCCAGGCAGGTGCTGCGCACACTGACCGGCAGTTCGGCGCCAAGGCGGCGGATGACCCGCAGCATTTTGCGTTCGCTGGGCAGGTCGAGGCCGTAGCCGGATTTGATTTCCACCGTGGTCACGCCGTCGCGCATCAGGCTTTTCAGGCGTTTTGCGGCGCTGGCGAACAGCTCGTCCTCGCTGGCGGCGCGGGTCGCGCGCACGGTGCTGGCGATGCCACCGCCGGCCGCGGCGATGTCGGCGTAGCTGACGCCTTGCAGGCGCTGTTCGAATTCACCGCTGCGGTTGCCGCCGAACACCGCGTGGGTGTGGCAATCGATCAGCCCCGGGGTGACCCAGGCGCCCTTCAGGTCGTTGATTGCCGGGTAGTCGCCCACCGGCAATTCGGCACGGGGGCCGATCCATTGGATGTGCTCGCCCTGAGTAACAATGGCGGCGTCTTCGATAATCGAGTAGGCGCCCTGGGCCATGGTGGCGGCGTGGCAGTTCTGCCAGAGGGTTTTCATCCCGAGTCTCCTCGAATTATTCAAAATCGAATCGCGAGCAAGCTCGCTCCCACAGGGATCAGGGGTGTACCCCAGATCGGCGTTCGGCACCGCCCCCCTGTGGGAGCGAGCTTGCTCGCGATGAGGCCCTTACAGGCTCGGCAACAACTGCGCCGTGACCAGCTCGTTCAGACACCGACTCGCCAACAGCTCACTGGCCGCATTGATGTCCGGCGCAAAGAAGCGGTCCTTCTCATAAAAAGGCACCTCTGCACGCAGCAACGCCCGGGCCTGTTCCAGTTTGGCCGAGGTTTTCAAACCACCGCGCAAATCCAGCCCCTGGCACGCCGCCAGCCATTCCACCGCGAGAATCCCACGGGTGTTCTCGGCCATTTCCCACAAGCGCTTGCCGGCGGCCGGGGCCATGGAGACGTGGTCTTCCTGGTTCGCCGAGGTCGGCAGGCTGTCCACCGAATGAGGATGGGACAGCGCCTTGTTTTCACTGGCCAGGGCCGCAGCGGTAACCTGAGCGATCATGAAGCCGGAGTTGACCCCGCCATTGGCCACCAGGAACGGCGGCAGCTGCGACATGTGCTTGTCCATCATCAACGAAATGCGCCGCTCGCTCAGGGAGCCGATCTCGGCGATCGCCAGGGCCATGTTATCGGCGGCCATCGCCACCGGTTCGGCGTGGAAGTTACCGCCGGAGATCACGTCGCCCTCGGTGGCGAACACCAGCGGGTTATCCGACACAGCGTTGGCTTCGATCACCAGCACCTCGGCGGCCTGGCGGAACTGGGTCAGGCAGGCGCCCATTACTTGCGGCTGGCAACGCAGCGAGTACGGGTCCTGGACCTTGTCGCAGTTCTGGTGCGAATCCGACACTTCGCTGCGCTCGCCCAACAGGTCGCGATAGGCCGCGGCGGCATCGATCTGGCCTTTCTGGCCGCGAGCCGCATGGATGCGCGCATCGAATGGCGAGCGTGAGCCAAGCACCGCTTCCACCGTGAGGCTGCCCAGGGCCAGGGCAGCGGCAAACAGGTCTTCGCCTTCGAACAGTCCGCGCAAGGCAAACGCGGTGGACACCTGGGTGCCATTGAGCAACGCCAGACCTTCCTTGGCGGCCAGGGTCAGCGGCGCGAGGCCGGCGACTTTCAGGGCGTCGACAGCCGGCAGCCATTCGCCTTTATAACGGGCCTTGCCCTCGCCCAGCAGCACCAGCGACATGTGGGCCAGAGGCGCCAGGTCACCGGATGCGCCCACCGAACCTTTCAGCGGAATGTGCGGGTAGACCTCGGCGTTGATCAGTGCGATCAGCGCATCGATCACCTGCCGGCGAATGCCGGAGAAACCCCGGCTCAGGCTGTTGACCTTGAGCACCATGATCAACCGCACCAGCGCATCGCTGATCGGCTCGCCGACTCCGGCGGCATGGGACAGCACCAAAGAGCGCTGCAGGTTTTCCAGGTCTTCGCTGGCGATGCGGGTCGAGGCCAACAGGCCGAAACCGGTGTTGATGCCGTAGGCGGTGCGATTCTCGGCGAGGATCTGCTCCACGCAGGCAACGCTGGCTTCGATCTGCGCCGATGCGCTGGCGTCGAGGCTGAGCGTCACCGGTTGCTGATAGATGTCACGCAATTGAGCCAGGCTCAATTGGCCGGGAATCAGGTTCAAGGCAGTCATGTATTGCTCCTTTTGAGAGTTTTGTTTTTACCCGCCAGTCGCTCCGGAATGTTCCGTTATCCGTCACCTTCGCCTTTTGGGCGATGCCTTGTGGGCTATAGGTGCCTTGGCACGCTGGCGTTTTTTTTGATCAATTCAAATTCGGTAGAACGTGGTGCAGCACATTCGGATCTCTGAGCAGCCCGGCGGCGCTGGCGATGTCCGGCGCCAGCCAGCGATCCTGGTCGTAGGCCGGGACGCGCTCGCGCAGCAGCTTCCAGGCGGTGTCGGTGCCAGCGCCAAAACGCTGCGCCTTGAGAAACTCAAAGGCCTGGGCCGCCAACAGGTATTCGATGGCGAGGATCTGCGTACAGTTTTCCAGCGCCCGGTGCAGCTTCAGGGCCGCGTTGGTGCCCATGCTCAAATGGTCTTCCTGCAACCCGGAGGTGACGAAATTGTCGAGCACCGCCGGTTGCGCCAGTTGCTTGTTCTCCGCGCACAGTGACGCGGCGACGTATTGCACGATCATCATCCCCGAATTCACCCCGGGATTGGCCACCAGGAAGGCCGGCAGCCCACTGACGTGCGGGTTGATCAAACGGTCGAGGCGACGCTCGGCGATGGAGCCGATTTCCGCCATGGCGATCGCCAACAGGTCAGCCGCCAGCGCCACCGACTGGCCATGAGGGTTGGCCTGGGACACGACCCGGAAACTGTCCGGCGTCCCCAGCAGCAGAGGGTTATCGGTAGCGGCATTGAGTTCGGTTTCGATCTGCTGCCGGGCATGCTCCAACTGATCACGAGCGGCGCCATGCACTTGCGGAATCGAGCGGATGCTCAAGGCGTCCTGGGTGCGGATGCCCAGGCTCGAAGCGATAACTTCGCTGCCATCGAGCAGCGCCCGCAAGTTACTGCCCACCTGCTGCATGCCGGGGTGCGGCTTGAGCGCGATGATCTCGGCATCGAACGCGGCGATCTGCCCGCGCTGCGCCTCGAAGCTCATGGCACCGATCACATCGGCCCACTGCACCAGGCGCGTCGCATCGGCCAGGGCCAGGCAACTGAGTCCGGTCATGCACGGCGTGCCGTTGACCAGGCACAAACCGTCCTTGGCCCCCAACTGCACCGGTTGCAGACCTTCAGCGGCCAGCGCCTGCTGCGCCGAGACGACCTGTCCGCGATAGCTGACCTCGCCGACGCCCAGCAGCGCGATGCTGATGTGGGCCATGTGGGTCAGATAGCCCACCGAACCCTGGGACGGCACTTGCGGCGTGATGCCGCGATTGAGCAGCGCCAGCAAGGCCTCGACCACCCGGCGATGGATGCCGGATTTGCCTTGGCTGTAGTTGAGAATGGCCGCGCAGAGGATCGCCCGGGTCTGCTCATCGGACAGCGCGGGGCCGACGCCACAGGCATGGCTGAGCAAGGTGTTGCGCGACAATTGGCTGAGCTGTTCGTCCTTGAGCGAGACATTGCACAAGGCGCCCAGCCCGGTGTTGACGCCATAGGCCCGTTCGCCGCTGGCGACGATGCGCTGGACGATGGCCTGGGCATTGTCGATGCGCGCCCAGGCCTGGGCCGATAGCTCCAGCACAGCGCCGAAGCGGGCGACGGCGACCACGTCCTGCCAGCGCAGCGGGGCGTCGGTGATGATGATTTTTTGAGCCTGGGACATCTTCAACCTCATGGGAAATTCTTTTCAGCAACACACCTGGCTAAAGGCACTGCCTTTGTGGCGAGGGAGCTTGCTCCCGCTGGACTGCGCAGCAGGCCCAAAAGAAGCGGCCGCTGCGCGCCCGAGCGGGAGCAAGCTCCCTCGCCACAAAAGCGCGCCGACCACCACAACCTCAAACCACCGCCGCCCTGCGCTGCACAAACCGGTCAACATACTCATCCGCCGGCGAATGCAGGATCTCCCGTGGCGTGCCGACCTGGATCAGCTTGCCGTCCTTGAGAATCGCGATGCGGTTGCCGATGCGTACGGCCTCGTCGAGGTCGTGGGTGATGAAAACGATGGTCTTGTGCAGAGTCTTTTGCAGTTCCAGCAACTGGTCCTGCATTTCCGCGCGGATCAGCGGATCGAGGGCGCTGAACGCCTCGTCCATCAGGATGATGTCGGTATCCGCCGCCAACGCCCGGGCCAGGCCGACGCGCTGGCGCATGCCGCCGGAGAGCTGGTGCGGGTATTTGTTCTCGTAGCCCTTCAGGCCCACGGTGCTGATCCAGTGCAACGCCCGTTCGGCGCAGACCTGCTTGCTTTCGCCGCGCACTTTCAAGCCGTAGGCGACGTTGTCCAGCACGCTCTTGTGGGGCAGCAGGCCGAAGCTCTGGAACACCATGCTGATCTTGCGTCGACGAAACTCACGCAAGGCATCCATGTCCAGTTGCAGGATGTCTTCGCCGTCCACCAGGATCGCGCCGCTGGTAGGGTCGATCAACCGGTTGAAGTGGCGAACCAAAGTGGACTTGCCGGAACCGGACAGGCCCATGATCACGAAAATCTCACCGGTGCCGATGCTCAGCGACAGGTCGTTCACGCCGACCACGCAGCCGGTTTCGGCCAGCACCTGGTCCTTGGTCCTGTTCTGGCGGATCAGCTCCAGGGCCTCCTTGGACCGGTTGCCGAAAATCTTGAAGACGTTCCTGACTTCGATCTTGCTGACGGCTGCGTTGCTCATTTGCTCACCTCATGCCGAGGGCGACCATAGGCCTGGGTAATGCGGTCGATGACCACGGCGAGAATCACGATGGCGAGCCCGGCTTCGAGGCCGCGCCCGACGTTGAGGGTCTGGATGCCGACCAGTACGTCTTCACCCAGGCCACGGGCGCCGATCATCGAGGCGATGACCACCATCGACAGGGCCATCATGGTGGTCTGGTTGATCCCGGCCATGATGCTCGGCAGGGCCAGGGGCAGTTGCACGCCGAACAGCTGCTGCCAGCGGTTGGCGCCAAAGGCGTTGATGGCTTCCATGACTTCGCCGTCAACCTGGCGGATGCCCAGGTCGGTCAGGCGGATCAATGGCGGCGCGGCGTAGATCACCGTGGCGAAGATCGCCGGGACCTTGCCCAGGCCGAACAGCATCAACACCGGAATCAGGTACACGAAGCTTGGCATGGTCTGCATGATGTCCAGCAGGGGCATCAGCACCGAACGCAGGCGATTGCTGCGCGCCGAGAGAATGCCCAGCGGAATCCCGATCAGCACCGAAATCAGCGTCGCGACCAGCATCAGCGCGAGGGTCTGCATCAGTTTGTCCCACAGGCCCACCGCGCCCACCAGGAACAGCAGGCCGACGATTACCGCTGTCGCCACGACCTTGCGGGTGGCATGCCAGGCGACACCGCCGACGATCGCCAGCATCAGCCACCAGGGGGCCATGCGCAGCAGACCTTCAAGGTTGACGATGGCCCACAGCAACGTGTCGGAGATATGCCGGAACACATCGCCATAATTGGTCACCAGGGAGTCGACCCAACCGTTGACCCAGTCGGCGATGGAGAAGGTAAAGCTTTCGGGAAACATAAGAGACTCTCGATCAGGTGGATGCGGTGAACGTCCCGGCCAGCCCCACGGTTGGCCGGGAAATATTCGACCTACAGAGCCGCGTCGATTTTCTTGGCAGCGTCTTCGCTGACCCAGGCATGCCAGACTTCAGGATGTTCCTTCAGGAAGATCTTCGCCAGTTTCGGCGACTCGATCCGCTCTTTGGCCATGCGCCCGAGGTTCTGGTTCAGGATGTCGATCGGCAGGTTGACCTTTTCCAGCACTGCCACCAATTCCGGGGCTTCGTCATGGAAGGTCTTGGACAGGCCGACCTTGATGCTCACGCTTTTATCCACGCCCGGTTTTTCTTCGAGCTTCACCAGGTCGACCTGGCCCATCAGCGGTGTTGGCGACCAGTAGTAGAACAGGATCGGCTCGCCACGCTTGTAGCTCGACAGCACTGCCGCATCCAGCGCCGGGCCGGTGCCTGGGCGGAAGTTGGTGTAGGTTTTTTCCAGGCCGTAGCTCTTCAGCATTTCGCTGTTGTCCAGCTCGCAGGTCCAACCGGCCGGGCAGTTGTAGAAGCGGCCCTTGGATGGCTCCTCCTGATCCTTGAACACGGCGGCGTACTGGCCCAGGTCGGCGATATTCTTCAGGCCCGGGGCCTTGGCTTCGAGCTTGCGCTTGGCATCACCTTCGATCACGTAGCGCGGCACGTACCAGCCTTCGATCGCGCCGACCACCGGCGCACCGACGCCCACCACCTTGCCGGCCTTCTCGGCCTTGTTCCATACCTCACTGCGGCCGACCCACTCTTCGGCGAACACCTGGATGTCGTTGCTGCTCAGGGCGTTCTCCATGGTGATGGAATTGCCTGGCAGGCTGTCGGTCTTGCAACCGTAGCCTTTTTCCAGCACCACTTGCATCACGTCGGTCAGCAGCATGCCGCTTTCCCAGTTCAGGCCGGCGAACTTCACCGGTTTGCCCGACTCGCACCAGCCGGCCGCTTGCGTGGCGCCAGCGCTGGCCAGCAGGCCCATGGCAAGCAATGCGGTCAGCAGGGTCTTGTTCGATTTCATTGTGTGACGCTCCTAATCAGTTGGATTGGCTTACGGCAGTCAAGAGGCTTCCAGCCCTGTCAACGTCCCATCAGACCGCTTGGATGCGGCCCGCCCTGCTCGGTTGTGCGTCAACCGCGTCCTGCTCGACCGGCAGGATCAATTGATCGGGTACTGCGCTGTGCCACTTTCTGGCGATGAGGTAATACAGCGCCGCCGGAACCACCAGACCGATGATCCACGAGATATCCACACCACCCATGGCTTTCACCAACGGGCCGGTATAGAACTTGGTGGCGATGAACGGCAACTGAACCAATACACCGAAGACGTAGACGCTGATGCCGAGGGCGTTCCAACGACCGTAGCGACCGTTCGGGTCGTTCAGTGCCGGCACGTCATAGCGCTCGCGCGTGATGCAGTAGTAGTCCACCAGGTTGATCGCGCTCCACGGCGTGAAGAATGCGAGCAAGAACAGGATGAAAGACTTGAACGCACCGAGGAACGAGTGCTGGCCGAGCAGCGCGATCAGGGTCGCGGCGCCGACGATGACCAGCACGAAGACCAGACGCTGCAACCGCGTTACGTTCAGGTGCCCGCGGAAACCGCTGATGATCGTCGCGATGCACATGAAGCTGCCGTAGGAGTTCAGCGTGGAGATGGTGACCTTGCCAAAGGCGATGCTGAAGTACAGCAGCGCAGCGGTGGCGCCGGTGCCTCCCAGGCCTACGATGTAGGCCACTTCGTGACCGGCGAACTGCCCGTTGGCCGAGGCGGCGGCAAACACGCCGAGGATCATCGCCACTTGTGCGCCAATGACTGAACCCGCGCCGGCGGCAAAAAAGGTTTTCACCGAAGACGTCTTGCTCGGCAGGTAACGCGAATAGTCCGCCACGTAGGGGCCGAAGGCGATCTGCCAGGAGGCCGCGAGCGACACCGCCAGCAGAAAACTGCTCCAACTGAAATGGCGAATTTGCAGGAGTGCGCCCACGTCCGTCTGGCTGATCAGGCGAGCGAACAGGTAGACAAAGGCAATCACACCAATGACGCTGGCGACCCGGCCAATGAAGTGGATCACCCGGTAACCGAGCACCGTCACCAGCACGATGACACTGGCGAAAATAAGGATGCCGAGACTGTCACTGACGCCAAACAACTGGCCCAGCGCCTGGCCGGAAAGCACGGTTCCCGTGGCGGTGAAACCCAGGTACATCAGGCACACCAGCACGATCGGGATGGCCGCGCCATACACACCGAACTGCACCCGGCTGGAGATCATCTGCGGCAGGCCCAGCTTGGGCCCTTGCGCGGCATGCAAGGCCATGACGCCACCGCCGAGCACCTGGCCGATCAGCAGACCGATCAACGACCAGAACACATCACCGCCAAGCACCACCGCCAACGCGCCGGTGACGATTGCCGTGATCTGCAGGTTGGCCCCCATCCAGAGGGTGAACTGGCTCAACAACCGACCGTGTCTCTCCGCTTCCGGGATGTAGTCGATCGAACGTTTCTCGATCAACGGCTTGCTGCTATCGCGTGTGCTGGTGACAGCCATGGTTCAACCTCTGTGGATTGTTCTGGAATTCGTTTGCGCCGCGTCCCTGTGGGAGCGAGCTTGCTCGCGATGGCGGTCTATCAGCCACCACATGAGCTGAATGTGCCGGCCTCATCGCGAGCAAGCTCGCTCCCACAGGGGATCCGGGATTATTTACCGGTAATCATCGGCAGGTTCAGCCCCTGCTCCTTCGCGCAATCAATGGCAATCTGGTAACCGGCGTCGGCGTGACGCATGACGCCAGTGCCCGGATCGTTGTGCAGGACGCGGGCGATACGCTCGGCCGCTTCGTCGGTGCCGTCGCAGACGATCACCATGCCCGAGTGCTGGGAGAAACCCATGCCGACGCCACCACCGTGGTGCAGCGACACCCAGGTCGCGCCACTGGCGGTGTTGAGCAAGGCATTGAGCAGCGGCCAGTCGGAAACGGCGTCGGAGCCGTCCTGCATGGATTCGGTTTCACGGTTCGGGCTGGCGACGGAGCCGGAGTCGAGGTGGTCGCGACCGATCACGATCGGCGCCGACAACTCACCGCTGCGCACCATCTCGTTGAAGGCCAGGCCCAACTTGGCGCGCTGGCCCAGGCCAACCCAGCAGATACGTGCCGGCAAGCCCTGGAAGCTGATGCGCTCGCGGGCCATGTCCAGCCAGTTGTGCAGGTGAGCGTCGTCGGCGATCAGTTCCTTGACCTTGGCGTCGGTCTTGTAGATGTCCTGCGGGTCACCCGACAGCGCGGCCCAGCGGAACGGGCCGATGCCACGGCAAAACAGCGGACGGATATACGCCGGAACGAAGCCCGGGAAGTCGAAGGCATTCTCGACGCCCTCTTCCTGGGCCATCTGGCGGATGTTGTTACCGTAGTCGAAGGTCGGCACGCCCATTTTCTGAAAGGCCAGCATGGCTTTGACATGCACGGCCATCGATTGCTTGGCGGCCTTCACCACGGCAGCAGGTTCGGTCTTGGCGCGGGCGCGGTATTCGTCCCAGGTCCAGCCGGCCGGCAGGTAACCGTTGAGCGGGTCGTGGGCGCTGGTCTGGTCGGTGACCATGTCCGGGCGCACACCACGACGGACCATTTCAGGGAGTATTTCGGCGGCGTTCCCACACAACGCGATGGAAATCGCCTTGCCTTCGGCGGTGTATTTCTCAATGCGCGCCAAGGCGTCGTCGAGGTCTTTGGCTTGCTCGTCAACGTAGCGGGTTTTCAGACGGAAATCGATGCTGACCTGCTGGCATTCGATGTTCAGCGAGCACGCACCGGCCAAGGTCGCGGCCAAGGGTTGCGCACCGCCCATGCCACCCAGGCCTGCGGTCAGGACCCAACGGCCCTTGAGGTTGGAATCGTAATGCTGGCGACCAGCCTCGACGAAGGTTTCATAAGTGCCTTGGACGATGCCCTGGCTGCCGATGTAGATCCAGCTGCCGGCGGTCATCTGGCCGTACATGGCCAGGCCCTTGGCGTCGAGTTCGTTGAAATGCTCCCAGCTGGCCCAGTGCGGCACCAGGTTGGAGTTGGCGATCAGTACGCGAGGAGCGTTGCTGTGGGTCTTGAATACGCCCACCGGCTTGCCGGATTGCACCAGCAGGGTTTCGTCGTCATTCAGGTTGGTCAGGCTTTCGACAATCTTGTCGTAGCATTCCCAGTTGCGCGCCGCGCGACCGATGCCACCGTAGACCACCAGCTCCTTTGGGTTCTCGGCCACTTCCGGGTCGAGGTTGTTCATCAACATCCGCAGCGGCGCTTCAGTCAGCCAGCTCTTGGCGGTCAGCGTGTTACCGCGAGGCGCGCGGATTTCAACGTCACGGTATTTTTCAGGTTTGCGGGTAGCGTCGGTCACAGCAAAAACTCCTCAGCGATCAATCCAGACCAGCCCGGGCAGTGGGCAGCGATTCAGCGAACGTTGCGTTGAATGCAGGCGACTCATACGCATACGTCTTTACTTGTATGTACAAGCATATGCAATCAAGCGGCCAACTTGTTGGAGCCGATGTTCAGGGACGGTTTGGGATAGAGCTCAAAGCCCTGTGATTGAAGGGCTGCCGAGCTGCATGAAATTTTTCAGAAGGGTTTTGGAGGGGGAAGTCGGAGACACACAAAAGCGTGGTATTGCGCCACGCTGGGGCGTTCGGTAACAAGTTGGTGCGCATGGAGGGAACAATTAGGTGAGCTTTTGTGGCGAGGGAGCTTGCTCCCGCTGGGCCGGTCCGACGCCTCGGGTGAAGCAGACCTAAAAAACAGGGCCGCTGCGCGCCCCAGCGGGAGCAAGCTCGCTCGCCACAACAGCGTTTTCGCCGGATTTTTAGTGGGCCGTCAGCTCAATCACGCAGCATTGACCGTGAATGGAGACATCCACCAGTGCGGTGTTACCGCTCAGTTGCAGGCAATCGTAAAGCCCCAAGTCAACGGTGGACTCCCCGATCTTGATAGCCAACCCCGGAGCCGCACTGAACACCAACACCGTCCCCGCCTCGCTGAAAAACCGCTGCTGGCCGCCCAACCATTGCAATCGTGCACGGTAACGCTGTGGCGCGTAGATCAGGTTGAAGTCACGAATCGGCCCGCCCAGCAATGTGCATTGCACGTGGCTCTCACCGCTGAACGCAAACGGGTCCAGCGGATGCAGAGGCCGCGTGGCGTGGCCATCGACGTTAAGCGTCATCCCATCACCCTGCAAGACCGTGATGATCCGCTCGTAGCCCGCGAAGGTGGAGAAACCACCGGACTCACCAATATCGGCAATCGACAGGCGCCAGCCGAAACCTTCCAGGCCGGCGCCGGCATCGCGGGTGATTTCTTCCGTGCTGCCGCCACCGTTCTTCCAAGGCATGCGCGGGTAATCCGCGGCGCGTAAAACCTTCAACTGGCTCATTTGTGGAAACGTCCTTCCAGACTGTGGCGCGAGCCTGGATGAATCAGGCGTGCGGCGGTCACCGGCTGGCGCCCCGACCAGGTGCGGCGACGAATCAACAGGCACGGCTCGCCCCTTTCGATCTGCAGCAACTTGCATTCGCTCGGCTCGGCCAGGATGGCTTCCACCACGTGCTCGCCTTCGGTCAGCGGCGCGACCTGATTCAGATAGGCGTAGGGCGTCTGGAGGGTGAAGTCTTGCTTGAGATACTCGGGCGCCACCAGCGCGTTGACGAAACGGTCCTCGATTTGCACGGGGATGTCGTTCTCGAAATGCACGATCAACGAGTGAAAGACCTTCTGGCCTTCGCGCATATCCAGGGCCAGGGCACGTTCGGAGCCGGCGGCCTCCTCTTCCAGGGTAATGACCTTGCAGGTATGACGATGACCCCGGGAGGCGATTTCATCAGCGATGTTGTGCACTTCGAACAGCGCGGACTGGCTCTTGGGCTCGGCGACGAACGTGCCGACACCCTGCATGCGCACCAACAGGCCATCGGCGGTCATCTCCCGCAGGGCACGGTTGATGGTCATGCGGCTGAAGCCCAACTGACTGACCAGTTCGCTTTCCGACGGCACGCGGTAGTGCGGCGGCCAGTTTCCACTGTCGATCTGCTGGGTGATCATCTGTTTGACGCGGGCGTACAAGGGCGCCGGACTGTCACCCATGGTTGCGGCCAGCGGCGGTTTGGCAGGCGGAGTCGGCACGGCGGTTCCCTGTTCTGCAAATTAGGTGGCTAGCTTGCCGGAGTTTACCGGCCAGGCAAACGTCTGTATATGTATATACAAATTTCAGAGATGAGGGTCAACCATGTCCGCCTTCTTTGCCGAACGCGCGCTGCTGCCTAGTGGATGGGCCAATGATGTACGTCTTGAGGTCGATGCCAACGGCATCCTGACCCACATCCAGGCCGACGCCCACGCAGACGGCGCCGAACGACTGGACGGCCCGCTCTTGCCAGGCATGCCGAACCTGCATTCCCATGCTTTCCAGCGGGCCATGGCCGGACTGGCGGAGGTGGCCGGCAACCCCAACGACAGCTTCTGGACATGGCGTGACCTGATGTACCGCCTCGTCGGGAAAATCAGCCCCGGGCAACTCGGCATTATCGCCCGCCAGCTGTACATCGAAATGCTCAAGGCCGGCTACACCTCGGTCGCCGAGTTCCATTACGTGCACCATGACGTCGACGGTGCGCCCTACGCTGACCCGGCCGAACTGGCGCTGCGCATCAGCCACGCCGCCAGCGCCGCCGGCATCGGCCTGACGTTGCTGCCGGTGCTCTACAGCCATTCCGGCTTCGGCGGCCAGGCGCCCAACGAGGGGCAGCGCCGGTTCATCAACAGCACCGAAAACTACCTGAAGCTTCAGGAGCGCTTGCAACCCGTCCTGGCCGGGCAAGCCAATCAGGCGCTGGGCTTGTGTTTCCACTCCTTGCGCGCCGTGACGCCCGGACAGATCAAGGACGTACTGGCCGCCAGCGATCAGCATTGCCCGGTGCACATCCACATCGCCGAGCAGCAAAAGGAAGTCGACGATTGCCTGAGCTGGAGTGGCGCGCGGCCGCTGGAGTGGCTGTACGAAAATACCGAAGTCGACCAGCGCTGGTGCCTGGTTCACGCAACGCACGCCAACCCCCAGGAAGTCAGCCTCATGGCCAGGAGCCGGGCGATTGCCGGGTTGTGCCTGACCACTGAAGCCAATCTTGGCGACGGGATTTTCCCGGCCGTGGACTTCCTCGCCCAAGGTGGGCGGATGGGCATCGGTTCCGACAGCCATGTGTCGTTGAGTGTGGTGGAAGAGTTGCGTTGGCTGGAATACGGCCAGCGTTTGCGAGACCAGCGGCGCAACCGGTTGTATCGAACAGACCAACCGATGGTCGGGCGCACGCTGTATGACGCCGCGCTGGACGGTGGCGCCCAGGCCCTGGGACAACCCATCGGTGCTTTCGCAGTAGGGAAGCGCGCCGATTGGCTGATGCTGGATGGCAACGATCCGTACCTGGCCACGGCCAACGGCGACGGTATTCTCAATCGTTGGCTGTTCGCCGGTGGCGATCGCCAGGTGCGGGATGTGATGGTGGGTGGCAAGTGGGTGGTGCGCGATGGGCGCCATGCCGGCGAAGAGGAAAGCGCACGGGCGTTCACCCAGGTGTTGCGCGAGCTGCTGGGCTGATCCTCATAACAACAATGTGGGAGCGAGCCTGCTCGCGAAGGCGGACCATCAATCAACTTATGTGTTGAATGTGAAGCCCTCTTCGCGAGCAGGCTCGCTCCCACAGATGTTACGGAGTCAGTCCGAAGTCTTCGCCATCTGCCGGTCCGATGCGCGCCAGACCAACCGCGTCGTGTCATAGCCCTGCTGGCGGGCCTTGCTCAGCAGTTCTTCACGCACATCCACCTTCACCGTAGGCGTGCGGGACAGCAACCACATGTAGCGCCGGCTCGGGTCGCCGACGATGGCGGTCTTGTAGTCATCGCTGACGTACAACACCCAATACTCCCCTTTTGCCACGCCCGGCAGGATCCGCGAGAACCAGGTATCGAATTCGACCCAGAGTTTGTCGGTTTTACCCGGCACTTGCGGGTAAGCCGTGCCCCTGGCCTCTTCCCATTTCCAGTCGGAAGTCAGGCAGCGGTTGAACACGTCCATGTTGCCGTCAGGCTTGAGGGTGTAATGCGCTTCGGATTGCGCGCAGTTGCGCTGGAAGTACATCGGCAGGCGGGCCAGTTCGTACCAGGTCCCTTGGTACCGCTTGAGATTGACGCTGTTGACTGTCTTGGGCGCCAACGGGTCTACGCCAGAAGAGGCACAGCCGGCCAATACCAGGCCAGCCAGAAGCACAAAAACTAACCGCATCATTATTTTTTTCTCCCGTGGGCGCTTGGCCCCGGTTTACTTCAGGTTACTTCAGGCCTTGGCCGGAAAACATCAACACTTTGTCACCGGCATACTGCACGCTGATAAAGCCTTTCTGGTCGCCCCAGGTGCAGCTGGACATGCCGAGCGCGCCCGAACAATCAGTCGGTTTCCCCAGTAACGTTTCGACTTCGGCCTTGGGCATGCCAGCCGACAGCTTCGAATAGTTTTCCTGGTTGACCTTGCTGCATGCGGTCAAGACGACGCACACAAACAGCAGGGCGATGGATCGCAGCGACATGGTGTAACTCCTGGAGCAGAAGGGAGGTGGCAGGGTGCCAACCTGATCCTTAGAAGAGAAAACCCCTGTCTGGTTCCCTCGTGCCCCTGGTATTTATTGGCTGTGCAGCGGTGTTTCATCGGAAATCAACCGGTTTGTGACGCGGTCGTGCCTTTCGTCGGGAGCGACCCCTCCACGCCTGATGGGACGGGCTTTTGCGCCGATAAAAAGTAACAGCGCAAAATCTTGCACTATGGCAAATTGGCAGCCCTTCCTGACCCGTCCCTACGCGGTAGCGTTCTTAATGACCAGAAACATGAAATTCAGCCACAAAATCCTGCTGGCTGCCGCCCTTGTGGTGGCCGTCGCATTCGCCTGTTTCATCCTGTTCAACGACTATCGTCAACGACAAAGTCTCAACACCAGCACCGAAACGTCCATGCAGGAACTCGGCAACCTGACCAGTCGCAATATCCAGACATGGGTCGAAGGCCGAATCCAATTGCTGCAATCGCTGGCCCAGCAAATAGCCATCGACGGAAACAGTGCCGAGAGCCTGAAGCGCGCCGTGGGCCTGCCCGCCTACACCGGCAGTTTCCAGCTCAGCTATTTCGGCGGTACCGACGGTGTGATGTTCTCGATACCGGCCGGTAATCGTGCCGCCGACTATGACCCGCGCGCCCGTGGCTGGTACAAGGCCGCCAATAGCGCCCAGCAGACCATCGTCACCGAGCCCTACATCGCGGCCTCGTCGGGCAAGCTGGTGATCACCGTTGCTACGCCGGTACAGCGTCAGAACCAGATGATCGGCGTGGCTGGCGCAGATATCGATCTGTCGAGCGTCAGCGCCATCATCAACTCGCTGAACTTCGGCGGCCATGGTCATGCGTTCATCGTCAGCGCCGACGGCAAGATCCTGATCCACCCCGACAGCAAGCGTGTCCTCAAGACGCTTGCCGAGGCCTACCCCAACGGCGCACCGCAAATCGGCCCGGGCCTGAAGGAAGTCGAGCTCGACGGCAAGACTCAATTCATCTCCTTTACCCAGGTCAATGGCGTACCCGGTGCCAACTGGTACGTGGCGCTGGTGCTCGATAAAGACACCGCCCTGGCGATGCTCAGTGAGTTTCGCACCTCGGCGCTGATCGCCATGGTCATTGCCGTGGTGTTCATCATTGCCCTCCTGGGCATGCTGATCCGGGTGCTGATGCAACCGCTGCTGACCATGGGCCGCGCCATGCACGATATCGCCGAAGGCGAAGGCGACCTGACCCGCCGCCTGACCATTCATGGCCAGGACGAATTCGGCGCGCTGGGTACCTCGTTCAACCGCTTCGTCGAGCGTATCCATACCTCGATCCGCGAAGTGGCATCGGCGACCGGCCAGGTCAACGAAGTCGCCCTGCGGGTGGTCAGCGCGTCCAACTCGTCGATGTACAACTCCGACCAGCAGGCCTCGCGGACCAGCAGCGTGGCCGCGGCCATCAACCAGCTCGGCGCCGCCGCCCAGGAGATCGCCCAGAACGCCGCCCTCGCCTCGCAGCATTCCAGTGAAGCCCGCAACCTGGCCGAAGACGGTCAGCAAGTGGTGGATAAAACCATCACCGCCATGCAGCAGCTGTCGGCCAAGATCAGCGATTCGTGCGGCAACATCGAAACCCTGAACAGCAACACGGTGAACATCGGCCAGATCCTGGAAGTGATCACCAGCATTTCCCAGCAGACCAACCTGCTCGCCTTGAACGCTGCCATCGAAGCCGCCCGCGCCGGTGAAGCCGGTCGCGGTTTCGCGGTGGTTGCCGATGAAGTGCGCAACCTGGCCCACCGTACCCAGGATTCGGCGCAGCAAGTGCAGAAGATGATCGAAGAGTTGCAGGTCGGCGCGCGGGAAGCGGTACTGACCATGACCGACAGCCAGCGCCAGAGCGAAAGCAGCGTCGGCATCGCCAACCAGGCGGGCGAACGCCTGGGCAGCGTGACCCAGCGCATCGGCGAAATCGACGGCATGAACCAGTCCGTGGCGACCGCCACCGAAGAACAGACCGCCGTGGTGGAATCGATCAACGTCGACATCAACGAGATCAACACGCTAAACCAGGAAGGCGTGGAAAACCTGCAGGCCACCTTGCGTGCCTGTTCCGACCTGGAACAGCAGGCGGCGCGGTTGAAGCAGTTGGTGGGCAGTTTCCGGATCTAGCGCTCTCAAGACCCATCGCGAGCAGGCTCGCTCCCACAGTTGACCGAGTTCTATCAGAGAAACGCGATCGACTGTGGGAGCGAGCTTGCTCGCGATGGCAATAGCGGCCACAACACAATTTAGAATCTGGACCCAGGCCTCTTCAGGAATTCCAGCTCCTCAGCCGTAGACTCTCGCCCCAACACCGCATTGCGATGAGGGAAGCGGCCAAACCGCGCAATGATCTTCTGATGCCGTTCGGCATAATCCAGGTTGTCCTCAAACACCGCACGCTGCGCCTCGGGCTGTTCTCGAACCAACTCGATGAACCGCGACACGGCTTCGTTCTGTACCGCGAGGTTTTCGCAATGTTCGAGCACTAGATAAATGAATACGCGCTGGATGGGCTTGAGTTGCCGGTCGAAACCCGCCGCCAGTCCCTGTGCTACCAGCGCTTGGGCACGCAGATCGCCGGAAAAACCTTCGGGGGTGTTGCGATAGATCATCCGGGGAAGTTGATCCAGTAGCAGCACCAAGGCCAGCCAACCTTCCGGGCGTTGCGCCCAATCGGTCAATCCGCCGGCCAGTGCCTGCTCGACCTGATCACCGAAGCGCTCTTGCGCCTGGCGATCATGGCCTTTGCCGAACCATAGCTTGCCCTTGTCAGCCGCGATCTCATCTGGTTTTTCGGCTGTGCCAAACCACCAATCGAGCAACGGCTGCCAGGGCTCGGCCATGGTTTACTCCTTGTGGTAAGCCGTGGCGCGGGCCACTTCTTCCTTCGAGCCGAGGAACACGGCCACGCGCTGGTGCAGGCCTTCAGGCTTGATGTCGAGAATGCGCTGGTGGCCATCGGTGGAAGCGCCACCGGCCTGCTCCACCAGGAACGACATCGGGTTGGCTTCGTACATCAGGCGCAGCTTGCCTGGCTTGGAGGGCTCGCGGCTGTCGCGCGGGTACATGAACAAGCCGCCACGGGTCAGGATGCGGTGCACATCGGCAACCATCGCGGCGACCCAGCGCATGTTGTAGTTCTTCTTCAGCGGGCCTTCTTCGCCGGCCAGCAACTCGCTGACGTAGCGTTGTACCGGGGCTTCCCAGTGACGCTGGTTGGACATGTTGATGGCGAACTCCTGGGTGGTCTCAGGAATGGTGATGTCTTCGTGGGTCAGGACAAAACTGCCCATCTCGCGATCCAGGGTGAAGCCTTTCACGCCGTCGCCCAGGGTCAGTACCAGCATGGTCTGAGGCCCGTAGATGGCATAGCCGGCGGCGACCTGTTCGGTGCCTGGCTGCAGGAAGGCCTTTTCGTTCAGCGCTTCGTTCTGGCTCAGGTACTCGTTCGGGCAACGCAGTACCGAGAAGATGGTGCCGACCGGCGCGTTGATGTCGATGTTCGACGAGCCGTCCAACGGGTCGAACACCAGCAGGTAGGCGCCCTTGGGATACTTGCCCGGGATCTGGTAGGCATTGTCCATTTCCTCGGACGCCATGCCGGCCAGGTGACCGCCCCACTCGTTGGCTTCGAGCAGGATTTCGTTGGACAGTACGTCGAGCTTCTTCTGCACTTCGCCCTGCACGTTCTCGGTGCCCATGCTGCCCAGGACACCACCCAGCGCGCCCTTGGAGACGGCGTGGCTGATTTCCTTGCACGCACGCGCCACCACTTCGATCAAAAAGCGCAGATCGGCAGGGGTATTGTTGCTGCGGGTCTGCTCAATCAAATAGCGACTCAAGGTAACGCGGGACATGGACGGCTCCGAAGAATAGGGGGCGGAAAACCCGCGCAGTTTAGCGCGAGTCGGGAGTTAATTCCTCCTATGAGACGGGATATGGAGGATTGAGTTCACGGGGTGTCGGTTCGCTTGGGTATTTCTGTTGATTGCAGGACGTCATCTCGAGCAGGCTCGCTCCCACAGTTGACCGAGTTGTTCCGACGAACGCGGTTTATCGTGGGAGCGAGCTTGCTCGCGATGAACACACCTCAGTTCTTGACCGGTGGCTTGCGCAACAGGCTGAACGCCATCGCTGCGAGGAACAGCACACTCAGCAGCAAGACCGCCCACAAGCCGATTTTTTTCCAGTTGGTCTCGACGGGCGCAGGCGTGGTTTCGACTCTCGGGGTCGACGTGGCCGTGCCGTTCACCGTTGCCGTACCCAACGTCGCCAGCCGCGAAGGTTTGTAGTCGGGCACCAGCGTGGTCAACGGCAAACTGGCCGCCTTGACTGTCGAGCTGCCCAGCGCCAGGCGCCAGGGGCCCTCGCCGCGCGCCAGGAACACCACCTGGGTCGGACGCACGGCAAAGCGCAGGGCCGGGGCCTCGGCGCCCAGACCGCCGCCGCGCTCGTCCACCGTCAGCTTCAGTTGTTGAACGGTCTGGCCGGACAGCTGCAGCTGGTTTTGCAACACGTCCTGGCCATTCTGGGTCAGGCGATAGAGCAGACCGCTGCCCATCAGCTGCCAGGGTTGGCTGCTTTCGCGGCGACCGGCCAGGGTCGCCGGCGCCAGGGTGTTGGCCTGGCTCAACTCGATCTGCACCTGTTCGACGTTCAACCCCATGGGTAACTGCCAGGTGTATTCGCCGGCCTTGGTCGTGCCACCGGCCAGCGGCTGCGACCAGACCAACGGCAGTGGCAGGCTTTCGCGGCTGGCGCTTTGCAGCTGGGCCGAGGTCAATACGGGCGCCGAGGACGGCGAATCCCACAGCAGTCGCAAGTAGCGCGCCGACTGCCCCGGCAAGCTCACCTCATGCTGCTCGACCCGTTCATCGGCAAACGTCAGCCGCGCGATCTGGCCTTCGCCCCACGGCTGCCAGTGCTGCAAGTCGTCGCTGGCTTCGATGGTGAAACGCTGGAAGCCATCGCGCTCGCTGGTCCAGTCGAGGATCAGTTGCTGCAACGGCGCCTTGATAGCGCTGGCGTCCAGCAACCAGCCGCGCAACTCTTCCTCGCCCGCCTCGAGCCGACTGGACGGCTGGACTTCCACCAGCGTGCCGTTGGCGTTCGATTGCACACGCACGCTGGGCGCACGCTCGCTGTCATCGGCGGCGTTGTACAGCGGGAACCATTTCACATCGGTGAGCGTGCGACTTTCCCGGCTCTGCGCCGACTCGCGAACCAATGCGTAGGCCTGGGCCTGGCCCGCCGCGTTGAAGACCCGCAAGTCGCTCAGGTCGGTCTGGCGCGCCTGCAACTGCACGTCCAGCGGCAACGCCAGGCGATACCACGGCCCCTCCCCGCTCAAGGCCAACGGCACCTGATGGGCGAAGTCTTGCGGTTGTTCCTGTGCCGCGGCCGACATGGCCACCCACAATCCCACCACGCCCAGCCCGATTCGACTCAACTTGCGACTCAAGATGACACTCCCTCACTGACAGGCATCGGCGGCTCGGCATCCACGGCCGGCTCCGGGCGTTTGGGCGGCAGCGGCGCAAAGTAGCCGACCACCAACAGCAACACGCCCACGCCGATAAACGACACGATCCGCGCCAGACCACCACGGTTACTCAATTCGACAAAGAACAACTTGGCCACCACCACCGCAATCAACGCCGCGCCGATCAGCCACACCTCGCGACGATGCCGCAGGTGTCCGCCAATCATCAGGCCCAGGGCGATCAGGGTCCAGACAATGGACAATCCGGCCTGCACGAACATCGATTCAAGCAATGCATCCAGCTCGAACGGGACATCCATCCACTGGTGCGCAGTGCGCATCACCAAGGCGGTGAAGAACGCGAACAGCGACACACCGGCGATCAACTGAGCGACCTGTCCGATCCGACTCCAGCGGTTCGTCGTTTGCTCCACGGCATTGCGGGCCCACACATAGATACCGAACAAGGCGAACAGCAGACCCAGTTCCAACGGATTGAGCAACGGCACATAAGGCAGCGGCTCCGAGTTGCCATCACTGAACGTGTTGGTCAGCCAGAACCAACCGAGCATCAACAGTGCCATGGGCGCCGCCGCGTAGACGCGGTATTCGCGCGGTTGGGCCGAGACCGGCCACGGCAAGGTACGCGGCGTGGCCATCAGCACCAGGTAGAGGCCCGGCAAGATCGCCCAGGCCAACCACCGCCAGGCATTGTACTGCTCGGACAGCAACAGCAGGCCGTAACGCAACTCCAGCATCAGCACGGCCATCAATAACCAGCAACCGAGCACATGGGCGGTGCTGCGCGCCTGGGCCGGCAGCGTCGCGGCCAGGCGCTTGAGCGACAGGAAATGCACGGCAAATACCGCCAGCCAAGCCAGCCAGCCGAAATCCGCCGCCGGGTGATAACGGCTGTGCCCGATCGCCACCAGCACACAGCCTGCTGCTGGAATCAACAAGGTGCACAGCAATCCCATTGCCGCCCACTTCAAGCGCAGCGCCGCAACGGTCCACACCGCCACACTGGCGGCCGCGACAATCAACAACAAACTGCCCTGCAGGTTCTGCGGGGCAAAGCGCAGCACTTCGCTGGCCCACGCCAGCGCCCACCAACCGGCGCCCCAGATCAGCAGCAGCTGGGACAGGCGCTGCAAACTCAAGGCATCGAGTTCCCGCGCCGCGTGCGCCTTTTGCAGACGCCATGCGCCCACCAGCGCAGCCAGCCCCAGCACCAGCGGTGTCCAGAATCCGCTGTGGGCCAAGGGACGCAGGTCCTCGGCATCAAGCGAGCCCAGCAGCGCCGGCCCGGCCATCAGGAAAGCCGCACCGCCAATCACTTGCAGCAGCAGGCCAAAGACAAAGCTCACGCGCTGTTTCAGGTACAGGCTCAGCCAGATGATCAACAGACCACTGGCCGCCCACACGCCGCTCGCCGTTTGCCAGGGCAACACGAACAGCACCGCGAGATTGATCAACACCAACCCGGCCAGCAACACCACCGACAAGCCGCGCAGCAAGCGCACATCGTTGCGCACCATGTCGTCGCGCGCCGCCAGGAGCATGCCGCCGATCAATGCCAGGCCGATCAACGAGGCGCTGAGCAGACCGCTCCAACCAGCGTTGAACACCGCAGCCGAATCGCCTTCGGCGCCTTGCAGACGCAGCAGGAACAGCGCACCGCCGAGCAGTTGCACGGCAAACGCGGTAAACAGGAAGCTGCGTGATTGCAGGCGCAGGCCGACGAACAGCGTCACCAGCCCGGCCAACGCCCAGGCGATGGCAGTGCCATGCGTAAACAAAAACAATGGAGCCAGCAGGTAGAGGAAGCCAAGCCCCAGCACCGCCAGCACGGGTTGCCCGCGCAGTTCCCAACTTGCGGCGTGCCCGGGCTCGGCCTTGCGCAGTTGGTAGAAGCTGAACAGCAAGGCACCACCGAGCATCAACGCGCCCAGCCACGAACCTTCCAGCAGGCTACCTTCGCCGCTATGCAGTTCGCTGACGAAGGCCAGCGCCGCCCCCAATTGCAGCAACAGGGCAAAGATTCGCGCAAAAGGTCGCTGCTGACGCAGGCCGAGCCAGAAGATCCCGGCGCCTTCCACCGCCCACGCTGCGGCAGTCCAACGGGCGTCGAGGCCAAGGGGAATCGCCAGGCTGGTAAAAATCACGCCCAGGGCGAGGCAGGTTTCGGCCAGCAATACAGCGCGCCCGCCCATCAATACGCGGGCCAGCCCCATGTAGATCATGCCCAGGGCCAGGGCGCTGAAGGCGGCGGCGAATTCCAGATGCTGCACCAACGCGAACTGCAAGCCGAAGCCCACCAGCGGCGGACCGAACAGCATGCTGCCGTCCACGTAGTCGCCCTTGCGCGCCGACCAGCGCAGCAGCGCTTGACGGCTGTCATCTTCAGGCGCATCGCTCATTTCCAGCAGCTTGCGCCGGGTGAACAGCAACCCGATCGCCAGGTACATCAGGAAGAACACGATGAGGAACGGCTCAGTGCTCCAGAGCAGCTCCGGCGTATAGGAACGCAGGCCCCAGGCGAAACCGATGCCGAAAGTGCCGACAAAGCCGATCAGGTTGAGCAGGCGCCAGGCGCGGAACCAGGCAATCGCGAAGATGCCGGTATTGAGCAGGATGAAATAGCTGAACAGCGCGACATGGTTGCCGCTGCCGGTGGAGGTCAGGATCGGCGCGGCGAAGCCGCCCAGTGCGGCAGCTGCCGCCAGCCCCAGGGCATTCTGGGTAACGGCCAGGATCGCGGAAAACACCGTGACTGCAACCAACAGGCCCAGGGCAGCCTTGGAATCGAGCAGCGGGTGCAGGCGCATGGCGGCGAACACGGTCAGGTACAGCACCGCGATCCCCGTCCCTTGCAACATCAACGCATAGTTGCTGTTGCGATGGCGCAACCACCAGCCCAGGCCCAACAGGCCCAAGGCGCTGGCCGCGACGCCGGCGTAACGCAACTCGATCGGCACTACCATGCCTTCGGTGGCGTAGCGCAACAGGAAGGCCAGGCCGAGGAACAACAGCACCACGCCGACCCGCAGCACGGTGTTGCCGCCAAACAGCCAGTTGCGCGCGCCCGTCCAGGCACGATCGATCAGATTCGGACCGCGAGGCGCCGCCGGCTCGGTAGTCCTCGGTTCCAGGGGCAGAGGTTCGAAGTCGCGGGTTGCGCGCCGACTGGATGTTTCGGGCGCGGGTTTCCAAACGTCATCGGGTAACGGCTGGCTGGCCTGGGTGGCCATCGCGGGGATTGGTTCGAGTTCTGGCGGCAGTTGCCAGATGAGCTCCGGCTCGGTGCGCGCCTCGGGCTTCGCCGCTTGGGCAACGACGATTTCCGGCGCTGGAGCCGGTTCACTCGGTTCGGCCACGTTGCCGCGTTCGAGCACCGCCAGACGCGCTTCCAGCGTGAGCAAGCTGCGTTGGGCTTCTTGCAGCAGGATCTGTTGCTTGGCGGCCTGGATACCCAGGCGTCCCAGTCGAAACGACTGGGCGATGCCAAGCCCCACCAGCGCACCGATCAGCGCGTCGGCAAACGACTCTTCCACCACCCAGCCGAGTGCCAGGCCCAACAGTGTCAAAATCCATTGCATATGGTCGATATCCCTAAGCGGCCCGTTGCGGGCATGACCGGGGTGATGTGGGGTCTGGCTCAGTCTAGTGGAAAACCCCGAAACCCTGTGGGAGCGAGCTTGCTCGCGATGGCGGCGTGTCGGGCAATATGAATGTCGCCTGATACACCGCTATCGCGAGCAAGCTCGCTCCCACATTGGATTCCTGGCATTTCCAGTACTGGTCCGGCCACACTGCCCGGCGAAACTGACGCTTAGTATATCGACGAAGCCCTACCGCCGTTGGGCTTCGCTCACATTTCTTGCAACAGTCAGTCCAGGGCCTTCCAGATATCGGTGGCATATTCGCGAATGGTCCGGTCCGAGGAGAACCAGCCCATGCGCGCGGTGTTGAGCACCGCCGAGCGCCACCATTGCTTGGGATCGTGCCACCTCTCCTCGACTTTGGCCTGGGCGTTCCAGTAGGCGTCGAAATCGGCGCAGACAAGGAAGCGGTCGTAATCCACCAGCGAGTCCACCAGCCCGGTGTAGCGCATCGGATCGTCAGGCGAGAACACCCCGCCACGAATCGCTTGCAGCACATCGTTGAGGCGATGGGATGCGGCGATGTCCGGCGCGGCACTGAATTCGCCGTTGCGCTTGCGCGCTTCCACCTGCTCGGCGGTCAGGCCGAAGATGAACATGTGCTCGCCACCGACGCGGTCATGCATTTCCACGTTGGCGCCGTCCATGGTGCCGATGGTCAGCGCGCCGTTGAGGCCGAACTTCATGTTGCTGGTACCCGAGGCCTCGAAACCGGCCGTGGAAATCTGCTCCGACAGGTCCGCCGCCGGAATGATGCTTTCGGCCAGGCTGACGTTGTAGTTGGGCAGGAACACCACTTTGAGCAAGCCGCGCACGGTCGGGTCGTTGTTGACCACCCGGGCAATGTCGTTGGTCAGCTTGATGATCAGCTTGGCCTGGTGATAACTGGCAGCGGCCTTACCAGCGAAGATCTTCACCCGCGGCACCCAATCCACCTCAGGCTCGGCGCGGATCGCCTGGTACAGCGCCACGGTGTGCATCAGGTTGAGCAACTGGCGTTTGTACTCGTGGATCCGCTTGACCTGCACGTCGAACATCGCCGCCGGGTTGACGGCAATGCCCAGCCGCTCGTGGATCAGGTAGGCCAGGGCTTTCTTGCTGTGCAGGCGCTGCTCGGCGAATTGCTTGCGGAACGCCGGTTTGTCGGCGAACGGCTCCAGTTCGATCAGCCGCTCCTCGGGGTTGTCGAGCACGCTCGGGCCGAGGGCGTCGACCATCATCGAGGTCAGTTCGGCGTTGGCCTGGAACAGCCAGCGGCGGAAAGTGATGCCGTTGGTCTTGTTGTTGATCCGGTCCGGATAAAGCTTGTGCAGCTCAGAAAATACGGTGCTGCGCATCAGTTGCGTGTGCAGCCCGGACACGCCGTTGACGCTGTGGGAACCGAGGAACGCGAGGTTACCCATGCGCACCCGGCGACCGTTGTCTTCTTCGATCAGCGACACCGAGCGCAACACGTCGAAATCGTGCACGCCCTTGGCCCGCAGCGAATCGATATGCTGGGCATTGATCAGGTAGATGATCTGCATGTGCCGCGGCAACATGCGCTCCATCAGCCCCACCGGCCAGGTTTCCAGGGCTTCAGGCAGCAGCGTGTGGTTGGTGTAGGAGAGCGTGTCCTGGGTGATCTGCCAGGCCGCGTCCCACGCCACGTCGTAGACGTCCACCAGCTGGCGCATCAGCTCAGCCACGGCAATCGACGGGTGGGTGTCGTTGAGCTGGATCGCCGCGTGATCGCCCAGGGTCAGTACCGAGGTGTGCATGTTGCGATGGCGGCGCAGCAAATCCTGCAGCGAAGCAGCGACGAAAAAATATTCCTGGCGCAGGCGCAGTTCCTGGCCGGCTTCGGTGCTGTCGGCGGGATACAGCACGCGCGAAATACTCTCGGCGCGGGCCACTTCCGCTACGGCGCCGAGGTGGTCGCCAGCGTTGAAGCGCTCCAGATGCAGGTCTTCCACGGCTCGGGCGCGCCACAGCCGCAGGGTATTGACGCTGGCACCACGCCAGCCGACGACCGGCGTGTCATAGGCAATCGCCCGCACGGTTTCGGCCGGAGACCAGACCTGCCGGGTCTTGCCGGTGTCGTCGGTGACCGTTTCGACGCTGCCGCCGAAGCCGATCGGGTAGACGACCTCCGGCCGCTCGAATTCCCACGGGTTGCCGAAGTCCAGCCAGTGTTCGGTCTGCTCCTGTTGCCAGCCGTCGACAATCGCCTGGCGGAACAGGCCGTGCTCGTAACGAATGCCATAACCATGGCCGGCGATACCGAGGGTCGACATGCTTTCCATGAAGCACGCCGCCAGACGGCCGAGACCGCCGTTGCCCAAGGCCGCGTCGGGCTCCAGCAGACGGATGCGCTCAAGGTCCACACCCAGCTCGGTCAAGGCTTCGCGGGCGGTGTCCAGCAAGCCGAGGTTGCTCAGGCTGTCGTACAGCAGCCGGCCGATGAGAAACTCCAGGGAGAGGTAGTAGACGCGCTTCTGGCCCTTTCGGTAGATCTGCCGCGTATGGTCCATCCAGTGTTCGACCATATGGTCGCGGGCAGCGAGGGCGATGGCTTCGAACCAATCGTGATCAAACGCATGATCGGGGTCCTTGCCGACGGCATAAGTGAGTTTGGTCAACACGGCGTCGCGAAAAGCCGCAACCTCGGCTTCGCGAACAAGTGGTTCTTGAGTCATTGATGAGACCTCGAACGAGCATGGAAATGTCTGAGCCTAGACGGTCTGACAGACGGTACGGGCTCTTGGTTCGGTGGTTTTTCCCAGGTGTCGGAGAATCGCCGCCAGAGAATTGCCAGATAGCCGAGTGAATGCAGGGGCCGTGCCGGTCCAGGCGGGGTTTTGCCGCGAGGTAAAAAAAACCGGCAGATGGTCGTTCAAAATTTCACCAGTCCCGGTATGATCGCGCGCCCTGATGCATGCTGGTAAACCGTGATGATGAAGCCCAACCTGATCGCCGCCGCGGAGATCGACCGACTCGATACCTGGGCGAAGTATTCCGCCCCGATGTGCGGTTCCTGCGTGTCGAGCTGCTGCACGCTGCCGGTGGAGGTCAAGATCAAGGACCTGATCCGCATCGGCATCGTCGATGAGTTCGAGCTGGGCGACCCGCCGAAAAACATCGCCAAGCGCCTGCAAAAGGAAGGGATCGTCGAACGCTACAACCAGAAATCGGAAATCTTCACGCTCCAGCGCATGAGCAACAACGATTGTCTGTATCTGGATCGCAAGAGCCGGCTGTGCACCATTTACGAAAAGCGCCCGGACACCTGCCGCAATCATCCACGGGTCGGGCCACGGCCGGGGTATTGCGCCTACAAGCCCAAGGAAGTGGAGCGCGAGCGTAATCCGCGGACGCTGGATCGATTTTGATCGACTGATGGTTTAGCGGCGCCTGAACCGTCGCCATCGCGAGCAAGCTCGCTCCCACAGTTGATTTTCAGCGGATACATATTTTGTGCCCGACATAAATCCACTGTGGGAGCGAGCTTGCTCGCGATGAGGCCCCAACAGGCACTGCACAATTTCCAGGCACAAAAAAACGCCCCCGGTCTTACAACCGGGGGCGTTTTTCATTCAGCCTGGGCTAAATCAGTTCTTGGCTTTCTTGGCGGCGCGGGTACGCTCGCTTTCGTCCAGGATCTTCTTGCGCAGGCGGATCGACTTAGGCGTCACTTCACACAGCTCGTCGTCCTGGATGAATTCCAGAGCCTGTTCCAGGGTGAAGCGAACAGGTGGAACCAGTGCGATGGTTTCGTCTTTACCCGAAGCACGCATGTTGTCGAGCTTCTTGCCCTTGGTAGGGTTCACGCCCAGGTCGTTGTCACGGCTGTTCAGACCAACGATCTGGCCACCGTAGATTTCCTGGCCGTGTTCAACGAACAGCTTGCCACGCGCCTGGAGGGTTTCCAGGGAGTAGGTCAGTGCCTTGCCGGTTTCAACCGAAACCAGAACACCGTTCTGACGGCCGGACATGTCGCCGGACTTCATCACGTCGTAACGGTCGAAGATCGAAGTCAGGATGCCAGCACCGTTGGTCAGGGTCAGGAACTGGTTACGGAAACCGATCAGACCACGAGCAGGGATGTTGTATTCCAGACGTACACGGCCCTTGCCATCCGGCACCATGTTGGTCAGGTCGCCCTTACGCAGGCCCATCTCTTCCATCACCTTGCCCTGGGATTCTTCCGGCAGGTCGATGGTGACGTTTTCGAACGGTTCGTGCTTCACGCCGTCAACCAGACGGATGATCACTTCCGGACGGCCTACAGCCATTTCGAAGCCTTCGCGACGCATGGTTTCGATCAGAACCGAGAGATGCAGTTCGCCACGGCCCGAGACCTTGAACTTGTCAGCCGAGTCGCCTTCTTCAACGCGCAGTGCAACGTTGTAGAGCAGCTCTTTGTCCAGACGTTCCTTGATGTTACGGGAAGTCACGAACTTGCCTTCTTTACCGCAGAATGGCGAGTCGTTTACCTGGAAGGTCATGGAAACGGTTGGCTCGTCGACGGTCAACGGCTTCATCGCTTCAACGGTGTCCGGGTGGCACAGGGTGTCGGAGATGAACAGCGAGTCCATGCCGCTGATGCAGACGATGTCGCCGGCAGCTGCTTCTTCAACGTCTACACGGTGCAGACCGTGGTGACCCATCAGCTTGAGGATACGACCGTTGCGCTTCTTGCCGTCGGCACCGATAGCCACGACCGGGGTGTTCGGCTTGACGCGACCACGAGCGATACGGCCAACACCGATCACACCCAGGAAGCTGTTGTAGTCCAGTGCCGAGATCTGCATCTGGAACGGGCCGTCACGGTCGACTTTCGGCGCGGGTACGTTGTCGACGATCGACTGGTACAGCGGGGTCATGTCGTCAGCCATTTCGGTGTGGTCCAGACCGGCAATACCGTTCAGGGCCGAGGCGTAGACGACTTTGAAGTCCAGCTGTTCTTCGGTGGCGCCCAGGTTGTCGAACAGGTCGAAGATCTGGTCCAGAACCCAGTCCGGACGCGCGCCTGGACGGTCAACCTTGTTGATGCACACGATCGGACGCAGGCCGGCTTCGAAGGCCTTCTTGGTCACGAAACGGGTTTGCGGCATAGGGCCGTCCTGGGCATCGACCAGCAGCAGCACGGAGTCGACCATCGACATCACACGCTCTACTTCACCACCGAAGTCGGCGTGGCCCGGGGTGTCCACGATGTTGATGTGGTAGCCGTTCCAGTTGATGGCGGTGTTTTTCGCCAGGATGGTAATACCGCGCTCTTTTTCCTGGTCGTTGGAGTCCATCACGCGCTCGTCGTTGAGCTCGTTGCGCTCCAGGGTGCCGGATTGACGCAAGAGTTTGTCTACCAGGGTGGTCTTACCATGGTCAACGTGAGCAATGATGGCGATGTTGCGTAGATTTTCGATCACTTGTGTATCTCGATCAGAGGATTCGGTGTGCTGACAGGTCGTGGCAGCGATTTACAGTAGAGTCCGACAGTTACAGCGTGTCGGCGGCGTCGGGGGGCCGGTGACGCAGGCCACAGGCAAACAGCCCCGGGCACTTAGCTCGGTCGATAAACGCGCACATTGGCATGCCCCTCACTGAGCAAATGATGGGCATGCAGGCGACTCATCACGCCTTTGTCGCAATACAGCAGGTACTGGCGAGTAGGGTCCAGTTCCTTGAAACGCGCGTTCACTGCATAGAACGGCATCGTTTGTACCTCGACGCCGGCGACGCTCAGCGGGTCGTCTTCAGCATCGTCCGGGTGACGGATGTCGATGATGATCTGACCGGCCAGCGCTTCGCCGACTTCTTCAATCTGAATGTCCTGGCCCAATTCGTCGATGACCCGATCGATCGGTACCAGCCTGGCGTTCTCGATCGCGCGCTCGAGGACCGCCATGTCGAATTCTTTCTCTTCGTGCTCCACGCGCCCGCGCTTGGCCGCCGTCTTCGGATTGACCGAGATGACCCCGCAGTACTCCGGCATGTGCCGGGCAAAATCGGCGGTGCCGATCTCCGTGGCCGTGTCGATGATGTCCTGCTTGTGGCTGGCGATCAGTGGCCGCAGCACGAGTTTTTCGGTCACACAGTCGATCACCGACAGGTTCGGCAGCGTCTGGCTCGAAACCTGGGAAATCGCCTCGCCGGTGACCAGCGCGTCGATGTGCAGGCGGTCGGCGATGCTCGTCGCGGCACGCAACATCATACGCTTCAAAATGACGCCCATATGACTGTTATCGACTTTGCCGAGAATCTCGCCCAGGACTTCCTCGAACGGCACGCTCACAAATAACACGCGCTGGGAGCTGCCGTACTTCTTCCAGATGAAGTGCGCCACTTCCATGACGCCCAGTTCGTGGGCGCGCCCGCCGAGGTTGAAGAAGCAGAAATGGCTCATCAAGCCGCGACGCATGATCTGGTAAGCGGCGACGGTGGAGTCGAATCCACCGGACATCAATACCAGCGTCTGCTCCAGCGAACCCAGCGGATAACCGCCGATGCTGTCGTGCTGGCTGTGGATCACGAACAACCGCTGGTCGCGAATCTCGATGCGCACTTCAACTTCAGGGTCTTTCAGGGAAATACCGGCCGCGCCGCACTGCCGGCGCAACTGGCTGCCGACATAACGTTCGACGTCCATCGAGCTGAACGGATGCTTGCCGGCGCGCTTGCAGCGTACCGAGAAGATCTTGCCGGCCAGGGCGTCACCATAATGGAGCATGCACTTGGCGAGGATATCGTCGAAGTCCCCCAGCGGATATTCGTCGACCTGAAGGAAATGCGCGATGCCCGGCATGCAGCTCAGGCGCTCGGTCATTTCCTTCAAGGCCTTGGGTTCGCTGACGCGGGTTTCCAGTTCGAGGTTGTCCCACACGCCATTCACCACCACGGCCGGGTCCAGGTCACGGAGCACGGCACGGATGTTCTTGGCCAGCTGGCGGATGAAACGCATCCGTACCGGGCGGCTCTTGATGGTGATCTCGGGGAAGACTTTTACGATTAGTTTCATGAAAACAGCGCGCGAACGGCCAGCCGAAAAAGGGGGGCGCGGATTATAGCGGAAATTGCTCAAGGTTTAACCAGTTAATCTGCATTTGGTTTTGGCCGCACCAAAACAGGTCACAATCAACAAAGGACGCCACATTGCGGTGCGCAATTGTCCGACAATCCGCGTCCGGCCCCTTTCAAAAGCGAGGATTTGGTGCAAAAAACCCATGCTGGGGCACTGGCATGCAAATTGCTCCCTTGTGAGGCAGGTTGCCTTGGCAGAGTATTCGCGCCGGCATCACCCATATCTAAGGGCACACCATTACCGCCCGAAGCCACCCGGAGGACATATGTCGAAGTCGGTTCAACTCATCAAAGATCATGACGTCAAGTGGATTGATCTGCGCTTCACTGACACCAAGGGCACTCAACATCACGTGACCATGCCGGCCCGTGATGCGCTGGACGACGAATTCTTTGAAATCGGCAAGATGTTCGACGGTTCCTCCATCTCCGGCTGGAAAGGCATCGAAGCCTCCGACATGATCCTGATGCCGGACGACGAAACCGCGGTCCTCGATCCGTTCACCGAAGAGCCGACCCTGATCCTGGTTTGCGACATCATCGAACCTTCGACCATGCAAGGCTATGACCGCGACCCGCGCGCCATCGCCCACCGCGCCGAGGAATACCTGAAGTCCACCGGTATCGGCGACACCGCTTTCTTCGGTCCTGAGCCTGAATTCTTCATCTTCGACTCGGTCAAGTTCAAATCCGACATCTCCGGTTCCATGTTCAAGATCTTCTCCGAACAGGGTTCTTGGATGTCCGACCAGGACGTGGAAGGCGGCAACAAAGGCCACCGTCCAGGCGTCAAAGGCGGCTACTTCCCGGTTCCGCCGTTCGATTTCGACCACGAAATCCGTACTTCCATGTGCAACGCGCTGGAAGAAATGGGCCAGACCGTCGAAGTTCACCACCACGAAGTGGCGACTGCCGGCCAGAACGAAATCGGCGTGAAGTTCAACACGCTGGTCAAGAAGGCTGACGAAGTCCAGACCCTGAAGTACTGCGTGCACAACGTTGCCGACGCCTACGGCCGCACCGCGACCTTCATGCCGAAGCCTCTGTACGGCGACAACGGTTCGGGCATGCACGTGCACATGTCGATCTCCAAGGACGGCAAGAACACCTTCGCTGGCGAAGGTTATGCCGGTCTGTCGGACACCGCCCTGTACTTCATCGGCGGCATCATCAAGCACGGTAAGGCCCTGAACGGCTTCACCAACCCGTCGACCAACTCTTACAAGCGTCTGGTTCCAGGCTTCGAAGCACCGGTCATGCTGGCCTACTCGGCTCGCAACCGTTCCGCCTCGATCCGTATTCCTTACGTGAACAGCCCTAAAGCCCGTCGTATCGAAGCGCGCTTCCCGGATCCGGCTGCCAACCCATACCTGGCCTTCGCAGCACTGATGATGGCCGGCCTGGACGGTATCCAGAACAAGATCCACCCTGGCGATGCCGCCGACAAGAACCTGTATGACCTGCCGCCTGAAGAGGCCAAGGAAATCCCACAGGTTTGCGGTAGCCTGAAAGAAGCCCTGGAAGAGCTGGACAAGGGCCGTGCGTTCCTGACCAAGGGCGGCGTATTCAGCGATGACTTCATCGACGCTTACATCGCGCTGAAAAGCGAAGAAGAGATCAAGGTTCGCACCTTCGTACACCCACTGGAATATGAGCTGTACTACAGCTGCTGATCCGGTAGCGCCGTCACGTACGGCGTGAAATAAAAGAGGCCTCCTTCGGGAGGCCTTTTTCATGGGCACCGGTTACAGGCATGATGCCTCGTCGCTCCTCCATAAAGACGAGACTGCCCATGACTCCGCGCCTCAAGCTCTGCCTTGCCCTGTCCGCCGCACTGCTGGCCACCAGCGCCGAAGCGGGCAACGCCCCCGACGCCCTTACTCCGCTGCTGAACGCCATCGGTGAACGCCTGGCCATTGCCGATCAGGTGGCGTTGAGCAAATGGGACAGCGGCAAACCGGTGGAGGATCGCCAGCGCGAGCGTGAAGTCATTGCCGCCGCCGTCGCCCAGGCGCCGGCCTACAAACTGACCGGTGAAACCGTGGAAGCGTTTTTCGCCGCCCAGATTGAAGCCAACAAACTGGTGCAATACATCAACCTGTCCGACTGGGCCCTGGACGGCAAGGCCCCGGACCTGCCACGCCCGGACCTGGTGGGCGAGATCCGCCCCAAACTCGATCGACTGCAGAAACGTCTGTTGCAGCAACTGGCCGACTTCGCCCCCTACCGCACCGACCCGCAGTGCCCGCAATGGCTGGCTCGCGCCACCCACCACAACAAACAACACCCAATACGCAGGCTTGCCTTGATCCGAGCAACCGGCGGACTGTGTATCTCCCCGAAATCCTGAGCCCCCCTTCCCCCTGTGGGAGCGAGCTTGCTCGCGATGAGGCCAAGCTATCCAACACCTCACTGCCTGACACACCGCCATCGCGAGCAAGCTCGCTCCCACAATGGTTTTGCATCAGGCTCAAGATGTGTGCTCACAGCAAATCCCCTGTGGGAGCAGCACAACAACTTGGGCCAACCATCCGCCCTGGCCTATGCTGCACCCATCACCTTTCGTTTTCGGTCGATTTTCCATGGGTCGTGTTTTTTCAATCATCCTCTTATCGCTGTTGGTATTGCCTGCTACCGCGCAGATCTACAAATACACCGACGCCGACGGCAACACCGCCTACAGCAATCAGCCGCCCGACGGCGTACCGGCCCAGCCCGTGGAATTGCCGCCGCTCAACAGCGTGGAATCCCAGACACCGGCCAGCCGCGAAGCACCTGCGGCCGCGCAAGGCAGCGACGCGCCGCGTAACGCCTATGACATCCTGGAACTGACCGACATCCCCACCGAGGAAGCCCTGCGCGCCAATAACGGCACCTTCACCGTTGGCGTCCGGGCGCAGCCGCGCCTGCAAGGCCCGCATCTGTTCAGGCTATTGCTGGACGGCCAGCCGTACGGGCAGCCGAGTAACGTGCCGCGCCTGCAACTGGTGAACATCGACCGCGGCGAACACAGCCTGGCAGTCCAGGTCATCAACGGGGAACGTCTCGTGCAACAAAGCGAAACCGTTACCTTCACTGTCCAGCGGATTCACCTGCCATGATCCGCTGGCTGCTCGCCCTCGGCCTGCTGCTGGTGGCGCTACCGAGCCTGGCGCAGGTCTACACCTACATCGACGCCCAGGGCAATCGCGTCTTCACCGACCAGCCACGCCCCGGCAACGCGAAGAAAGTGCCGCTACCGCCCGGCAACCGGATGCCGGCCACGCCCTCCGGGACTGCGCCGACGACGACCGCCGAAAAGCCACCCGCCGAGCCCTTGTTCCGATATGAGATGCTCCGGCTGCTGATCCCCGAGCCAGATGCGACGATACGCAGTACCGCGGGGGAACTGATCGTCACCGCCACCAGTGAGCCCGGTTTGCAGAAAGGTCACCGCTACCGCCTGCTGCTGGACGGCAAGCCCACTGGCGAGCCGGGACCCAGCCCAGTGTTTGCGCTGAAGAACATTGATCGCGGCACCCATCACCTGGCGGTGGAGATCCTCGACGAGCAAGCGCGAATCGTCGAGCGCACCGCCAACCAGCCCTTCCACATGCAGCGCATGTCCCTGGCGCAAAAGCGCCGCGTCAAACCCTGTGCTATCGCCGACTACGGCCAGCGCCCCGAATGCCCCCTGGCGGACAAGCCCGAGGAGGAAAAAAGCAGCATCCTGCCCTTCTTCTAATGCCATTCAGAATGGCGCACCATATCAGTGCACAGCTCTGCACCTCTACCCAGATTCCAACCCATTTTGGTTCGAAACTACCCGCGAAAACTGGCAGAACGCCACACAGATGGGCGAGAAAAGGCTATTTGACGCCTGAAACGCTTCTTTTCGGAGCCTTGGTTTGGTTTTTGCATTTTGCTGGTATCAGCGCATGAATCGCGCGCGCGATTTGGGGGCTTGCCCTTGATCGCTACGCTTTAAAAGAGGTCCTGATGACCATTAGCGACGCACTACACCGTTTGCTGCTCGACAATCTCACCACCGCGACCATCCTGCTCGACGCCGAACTGCGTCTGGAGTACATGAACCCGGCGGCAGAGATGCTCCTGGCCGTCAGCGGCCAGCGCAGCCATGGGCAGTTCATCAGCGAACTGTTTACCGAATCCGCCGAAGCGCTGAACTCCCTGCGCCAGGCCGTCGAACAGGCACACCCGTTCACCAAGCGCGAAGCGATGCTCACCGCCCTGACCGGCCAGACCCTGACGGTCGACTACGCGGTAACGCCGATCCTCAACAACAATGCCACCCTCCTGCTTCTGGAAGTCCATCCCCGTGATCGCCTGCTGCGCATCACCAAGGAGGAGGCGCAATTGTCCAAGCAGGAAACCAGCAAGATGCTGGTGCGCGGCCTGGCCCATGAGATCAAGAATCCCCTGGGTGGCATTCGTGGCGCGGCGCAGTTGCTCGCCAGGGAACTGCCGGAAGAAAGCCTCAAGGACTACACCAACGTCATCATCGAAGAAGCCGATCGTCTGCGAAACCTGGTGGACCGCATGCTTGGCTCGAACAAGCTGCCCTCACTGGCGCTGTGTAACGTTCATGAAGTACTGGAGCGCGTCAGCAGCCTGGTGGAGGCGGAGAGCCAGGGTTGCATCACCCTGGTGCGCGACTACGACCCGAGCATTCCCGACGTGCTGATCGACCGCGAGCAGATGATCCAGGCGGTGCTGAACATCGTGCGCAACGCCATGCAGGCCATCAGCAGCCAGAACGAGCTGCGCATGGGTCGCATCAGCCTGCGCACCCGCGCCATGCGCCAGTTCACCATCGGTCATGTGCGCCATCGCCTCGTGACCAAGATCGAAATCATCGACAACGGCCCGGGCATCCCTGCGGAACTGCAGGAAACCATCTTCTTCCCCATGGTCAGCGGCCGCCCGGACGGTACCGGGCTCGGCCTGTCCATCACCCAGAACATCATCAGTCAGCATCAGGGCTTGATCGAATGTGAGAGCCACCCCGGCCACACCACTTTCTCGATCTTCCTGCCACTGGAACAAGGAGCCACATCGACATGAGCCGTAGTGAAACCGTGTGGATCGTCGATGACGACCGTTCTATCCGCTGGGTCCTGGAAAAAGCCTTGCAACAGGAAGGCATGACCACCCAGAGCTTCGACAGCGCCGACGGGGTGATGAGCCGCCTGGCCCGTCAGCAGCCGGACGTCATCATTTCAGATATCCGCATGCCCGGCGCCAGTGGCCTGGACTTGCTGGCGCGGATTCGCGAGCAACATCCGCGGCTGCCAGTGATCATCATGACCGCTCATTCCGACCTGGACAGCGCCGTCGCGTCTTACCAGGGCGGTGCGTTCGAATACCTGCCCAAGCCGTTCGACGTCGACGAAGCCGTGTCCCTGGTCAAGCGCGCCAACCAGCACGCCCAGGAGCAACAAGGCCTGGAGGAAGTCCCGGCCCTGGCCCGCACCCCGGAAATCATCGGCGAAGCGCCGGCGATGCAGGAAGTGTTTCGCGCCATCGGTCGACTGAGCCATTCCAACATCACCGTGCTGATCAACGGTGAATCGGGTACCGGCAAGGAATTGGTTGCCCACGCCCTGCACCGCCACAGCCCGCGTGCGGCGTCGCCGTTCATTGCGCTGAACATGGCGGCGATTCCCAAGGACCTGATGGAGTCCGAGCTGTTCGGCCATGAAAAAGGCGCGTTCACCGGCGCGGCCAACCTGCGCCGGGGCCGCTTCGAACAAGCCGATGGCGGTACGTTGTTCCTGGATGAAATCGGCGACATGCCGGCTGACACCCAGACCCGGCTGCTGCGGGTACTGGCCGACGGCGAGTTCTATCGAGTCGGCGGGCATACGCCGGTCAAGGTCGATGTCCGGATCATCGCCGCGACCCACCAGAACCTGGAAACCCTGGTCCACGCCGGCAAGTTCCGCGAAGACCTGTTCCATCGCCTGAACGTGATTCGCATCCACATCCCGCGCCTGGCGGACCGTCGCGAGGACATCCCGACCCTGGCCCGGCACTTCCTCGGCCGTGCGGCCCAGGAGCTGGCGGTGGAGCCCAAGCTGCTCAAGAGCGAGACCGAGGAATACCTCAAGAACCTGCCGTGGCCCGGCAACGTGCGCCAGCTGGAGAACACCTGCCGCTGGATCACGGTGATGGCGTCGGGTCGCGAAGTGCACATCAGCGACTTGCCACCGGAACTGTTGAGCCTGCCACAGGATTCGGCGCCGGTGACCAACTGGGAACAGGCCCTGCGCCAATGGGCCGACCAGGCCCTGGCCCGCGGTCAATCGAGCCTGCTCGACAGCGCCGTCCCGGCCTTCGAGCGCATCATGATCGAAACGGCCCTCAAGCACACCGCCGGCCGCCGCCGCGACGCCGCCGTGCTGCTGGGCTGGGGCCGCAATACCTTGACCCGCAAGATCAAGGAATTGGGGATGAAGGTTGATGGTGGGGATGATGATGAGGGGGATGAGGGCTGATCAGCCTTTAACCCCTTCGCTGAATTTGAAGGCCAATCGCGAGCAAGCTCGCTCCCACAATGGATTTTCAGTGTTCGCGAGCGCGTGAACACCACTGAACCCTGTGGGAGCGAGCTTGCTCGCGATGCTTTTAATATCTTTGTGCACCGCTTCAATGCACGGCGAACCGCAATTGCTCATGCACCACAGGCCCGAACCCATCGAACCGCTTCGAAAAAACCAGCCGCCGCAAAAGCAAAAGCCCCGTAATACGGGGCTTTTCGCATCTTCAGCAGTTTTTTGTGACAAGCCATTTAAAACTGGCACGCCCCCTGCAATAACCCAATCACTACCCAGTTTCGGGGACCTTGGTACAGGCAGGCCGGGGATTCCCCTCTTTTACACCGGGCTCATCGAGCCCACTGTTTTGGGGGCCTTGATACAGGCAGGTCAAGGTTTCCCTTCTTTACACCCGGGCTGCGCCTTCACGGCAAGCCCTCCCGTTTTGGGGACCTTGGTACAGGCAGGCCGGGGATTCCCTCTTTTATTGCTCCTGGAGACGGATCTCCAGCCGCCAGCGGTCATCGACCTCGCTGCCGGTCCACTCCCCTCGCAACGGACGCGCCGCCACCAAAGTCAGCAACAGCCCCTTGTCACTCAACCGCACCCGCCAATTCACGTCCTTGCCGTTGAGCTTGAGCTGGCCTTTCTGCGGCCGACCTTGCGCCTGAAACAACAGCGCCACAGTGCCGTCGATGATTTCCCCATGGAGCTCCGGTTCGTTGTTGAACCAGGCCACCAACCCTCCCTGGGTGACCTCGACCTGTTGCAGCTCGCTCGGATCGGGCGTCGTCAGGCGGCCGATCATCAGCCCGACCATCATGCCGACGATCGCCAGAGAGCCCATCACCCGAGGCAATAGCTTCGAACGTCGATCGGTTTGCGGCGTAGAATGCCGCTCATCTTTATTTGCGGAGCCGTGCATGTTTCACGTCATCCTTTTTCAACCGGAAATACCACCCAATACCGGCAACGTCATCAGGCTGTGCGCCAACAGCGGCTGCCACCTGCACCTGATCGAACCGCTGGGCTTCGAAATGGACGACAAGCGCCTGCGCCGCGCCGGCCTCGACTACCACGAGTATGCCACCTTGCAGCGGCACGCCGACTTGGCCAGTTGCCTGGAAAGCCTGGGGCATCCGCGCCTGTTCGCCTTCACCACCAAGGGCTCGCGGCCGTTTCATGACGCCAGCTTCGTCGCCGGCGATGCATTCCTGTTCGGCCCGGAAAGCCGTGGCCTGCCGGCCGAAGTGCTCGAAGCACTACCGGCGGACCAACGCTTGCGCTTGCCGATGCGTGAGGGCTGCCGCAGCCTGAACCTGTCAAACACCGTGGCGGTGGCGGTTTATGAGGCGTGGCGGCAGAACGGCTTCGCCTGAGCACTTGCTGTCAACCAGAAACACCTGTGGGAGCGAGCTTGCTCGCGATGGCACTGGGTCAGTCGACCTTGATGTTGACTGATACACCGCTATCGCGAGCAAGCTCGCTCCCACAGGATTTTTGCCTGGCTGAAAGCGCCGCTTACTGGACGGTCGCGCCGCCTTCTTGTTGCATGCGCTGCAGCTCTTGCGCGTACAGGGCATCGAAGTTCACCGGGGCCAGCATCAGGGCCGGGAACGAGCCGCGGGTCACCAGGCTGTCCAGGGTTTCGCGAGCGTACGGGAACAGAATGTTCGGGCAGAACGCGCCCAGGGTGTGGCTCATCGAAGCGGCATCGAGATTCTTGATCAGGAAGATACCGGCCTGCTGGACTTCGGCGATGAACGCGACTTCGTCGCCATTCTTCACGGTCACCGACAGCGTCAGCACCACTTCGTGGAAATCTTCTTCCAGGGCTTTCTGGCGGGTGTTCAAGTCCAGGGCCACGCTCGGCTCCCACTGCTGGCGAAAGATCGCCGGGCTTTTCGGGGCTTCGAAGGACAGGTCGCGAACGTAAATGCGCTGCAAGGAGAATTGCGGTGCGGCTTCTTCTTCAGTGGCAGCTGTGTTCTGTTGGTCAGTCATCGCAGATCCTTCTTACTTTCAGGTTCTATTAATTGGGAATTCAGGCCTTGAGCAGCGCGTCGAGCTTGCCGGCGCGCTCCAGGGCGAACAGGTCGTCGCAACCGCCCACGTGGGTGTCGCCGATCCAGATCTGCGGCACGGAGGTACGCCGGGCCTTCTGGGTCATTTCGGCGCGCAGTTGCGGCTTGCCGTCGACCTTGATCTCTTCGAAGGCTACGCCCTTGTTCTTGAGCAGCATCTTGGCTCGGGAGCAATAGGGGCAGTAATCGCTGGAATAGACAACTACGTGGGGCATGTCACTTCACCAGGGGCAGATTGTCGGCTTTCCAGCTCGCAACGCCACCAGACAGTTTGGCGGCGGTGAAGCCGGACTTCATCAGTTCGCGGGCAAGGGTACCGGCCTGCTGGCCTTGGGCGTCGACCAGGATCAGCGTCTTGGCCTTGTGTTTTTCCAGTTCGGCCACACGAGCGATCAGTTTGTCCTGAGGAATATTCAGCGCGCCGACGATGTGACCGGCGGCGTAATCCTTGGTCGGACGGATGTCGACCACTACGCCGGCGTCCTTGTTGACCAGCGCGGTCAGCTCACCGGTGCTCAGGCTGCGTCCGCCGCCCTGCATCGTGTGGGCAACCAGCAACGCCAGCAGTACGACGAAGATACCGACGAGAATGTAGTGGTTAGTGGCAAATTCAATCAGGTGAGCAACCATCGAAGGAGGTTCCAGGGCGTTAAAATGTCGGCCAGTATACACAGCACGCAAGGCCGGCCAAACCCCGCCCGGCGGTGACGGCACCGGAACTTACCTTTAAACTGCCCGTCCCTTTTCCATCGTCTTCTTTTAACCAGCCACGAGTGGATTCCATGACTACCACGCCTAAACCTTTGGTCCTGATGATTCTGGACGGCTTCGGTCACAGTGACAGCCACGAATCCAACGCCGTCTACGCGGCCAGGAAGCCTGTGCTGGATCGCCTGTGGGCCACCGTGCCGAACGGCTTGATCTCCGGCAGCGGCATGGACGTCGGCCTGCCCGATGGACAGATGGGCAACTCCGAAGTCGGCCACATGAACCTCGGCGCCGGCCGCGTGGTGTATCAGGACTTCACCCGCGTAACCAAATCGATCCGCGACGGCGAATTTTTCGAAAACCCGACCATCTGCGCTGCCGTGGATAAAGCCGTGGCTGCCGGCAAGGCCGTGCACTTCATGGGCCTGCTGTCCGACGGTGGCGTGCACAGCCATCAGGACCACCTGATCGCCATGGCCGAGCTGGCCGCCAGGCGCGGCGCTGAAAACATCTACCTTCACGCCTTCCTGGATGGCCGCGACACGCCGCCGAAGAGCGCCGAATCGTCGATCAAATTGCTGGACGACACGTTCAAGACCCTCGGCAAGGGCCGGATCGCCAGCCTGATCGGCCGTTACTTCGCCATGGACCGTGACAACCGCTGGGACCGCGTCGCCCAGGCCTACAACCTGATCGTCGACGGCAATGCCGAATTCCACGCCGCCACCGCGCAAGAAGGCCTGCAAGCTGCCTACGAACGTGGTGAAAGCGACGAGTTCGTCAAGGCCACAACCATCGGCGAGCCGGTAAAAGTCGAAGACGGCGACGCCGTGGTGTTCATGAATTTCCGCGCCGACCGTGCCCGCGAACTGACTCGCGTATTCGTCGAAGACGATTTCAAGGAATTCGCGCGCACCCGCCAGCCGAAGCTGGCCGGTTTCGTGATGCTGACCCAATACGCCGCCAGCATTCCCGCGCCATCGGCCTTCGCCGCCGGCAGCCTGGAAAACGTGCTGGGTGACTACCTGGCGAAAAACGGCAAGACCCAGCTGCGCATCGCGGAAACCGAGAAGTACGCCCATGTGACGTTCTTCTTCTCCGGCGGCCGCGAAGAGCCCTTCCCGGGCGAAGAGCGCATCCTGATCCCGTCGCCGAAGGTAGCCACCTACGATCTGCAACCGGAAATGAGCGCGCCGGAAGTGACCGACCGCATCGTCGACGCCATCGAGAACCAGCGTTACGACGTGATCGTGGTCAACTACGCCAACGGTGACATGGTCGGTCACAGCGGCGTGTTCGACGCAGCGGTCAAGGCGGTTGAATGCCTGGACACCTGCGTCGGCCGCATCGTCGAGGCGCTGGAAAAAGTCGGCGGCGAAGCGCTGATCACCGCCGACCACGGCAACGTCGAGCAAATGTCCGACGAGTCCACCGGCCAGGCCCATACGGCCCACACCACTGAGCCGGTGCCATTCATTTATGTCGGCAAGCGTGACTTCAAGGTCCGCGACGGCGGCGTATTGGCCGACGTCGCACCGACCATGCTGATGCTGCTGGGCATGGAACAGCCGGCGGAGATGACCGGGACGTCGATCCTGGTCTGACCCAACACGCATCTCCTGTGGGAGCGAGCTTGCTCGCGATGGCGCCGGATCAGTCGACCTTGATGTTGGCTGATACACCGCTATCGCGAGCAAGCTCGCTCCCACATGGCTTTCTGGTGTTTTTTCGGCCAGTTATCACACAGCCCCAAATGGGCGTTTTTTTTGCAGCGTGGGGCGGGCATACTAGGCCGTCCCTTTCCCTGGTGCCACCCGCCTCTATGCTCCGCGTCCTGATAGCCCTTGCTCTGACCTGCCTGCTCCAACCGGCCTTCGCGGACGAGCGCGCGCAAACCCAACAACAGTTGGAAGCCACGCGCCAGGACATTGCCGAGCTGAAGAAGCTGCTGAACAAGTTGCAGGAAGAAAAATCCAGCGTGCAGAAAGACCTGCGCGGCACCGAAACCGAGATGGGCAAGCTGGAGAAGCAGGTCGACGCCCTGCAGAAAGAGCTGAAGAAAAGCGAATCCGAGTTGCAGCGCCTCGATGGAGAGAAAAAAAAACTCCAGAGCGCGCGCACTGAACAGCAAAAGCTGATCGCCATCCAGGCTCGGGCGGCCTACCAGAACGGCCGCCAGGAATACCTCAAACTGCTGCTCAACCAGCAGAATCCCGAGAAATTCGCCCGCACCCTCACCTATTACGACTACCTGAGCCAGGCCCGCCTGGAGCAGCTCAAGAGCTTCAATGAAACCCTGCGCCAGCTGGCCAATGTCGAGAAAGACATCGAGCTGCAGCAAGCCCAGTTGCTCGTGCAGAAAAGCAGCCTCGACACCCAGCGTGAAGAACTCGAGAAGGTTCGCAAGGAGCGCCAGGTGGCCCTGGCCAAGCTCAATGACGACGTGAAGGCTCGCGACAGCAAACTCAAGGCCCGCGAACAGGACCAGGCCGAACTGGCAAATGTCTTGAAAACCATCGAGGAAACCCTGGCTCGCCAGGCTCGGGAGGCGGAAGAAGCGCGGCAGAAAGCGCTGATCGCCCAGCAGGAAGCCGAAAAAAAGCGTTTGCGTGAAGCCCAGGCCGACGCCGATGCCGGCGAAGCCCCGCGCAAGCCGGCTAAATCCAGCCCCGGCGCAGTGGTTTCCAGCGATGGCGAAACCTTCGGCGGCGCTTTTGCTTCAGCCCGGGGCAAACTTCCATGGCCGGTCAATGGTCGATTACTTGCACGCTTCGGTGAAACCCGTGGCGACGATACCCGCACCAAGTGGGACGGCGTGATGATCAGCGCTTCCGCCGGCAGCCAGGTGCACGCCGTACATGGCGGGCGCGTGGTGTTTGCCGACTGGCTGCGCGGTGCCGGCCTGCTGGTGATCCTCGATCACGGCAACGGATACCTGAGCCTTTACGGCCACAACCAGACGCTGCTCAAATCGGCGGGTGATGTGGTCAAGGCCGGCGAGTCCATCTCCACGGTCGGCAACAGTGGCGGGCAGGACACGCCAGCACTGTATTTTGCTATTCGCCAGCAGGGTCGCCCCAGTGACCCGGCACAATGGTGTCGTGCGCAAGGATAAGCGCGCCCATCCAACTCAGGAGTTCGTTCGACATGCTGCATTTGTCCCGCCTCACCTCGCTGGCCCTGACGATCGCCCTCGTGATCGGCGCGCCCCTGGCTTTCGCCGCGCAACCCGCGCCGGCGTCGACCGCCGCTACGGCCGCCACCACCAAGGCCCCGCTGCCGTTGGATGAACTGCGCACCTTTGCCGAAGTCATGGACCGGATCAAAGCCGCGTACGTGGAACCGGTGGACGACAAGATGCTGCTGGAGAACGCCATCAAAGGCATGCTCAGCAACCTTGACCCGCATTCGGCCTACCTGGGCCCTGAGGATTTTGCCGAGTTGCAGGAAAGCACCAGCGGAGAATTCGGCGGCCTGGGCATCGAGGTCGGCAGCGAAGACGGTTTCGTCAAGGTGGTCTCGCCGATCGACGATACGCCCGCCTCCAAGGCTGGCATCCAGGCCGGTGACTTCATCGTCAAGATCAACGGCCAGCCGACCCGCGGCCAGAGCATGACCGAAGCCGTGGACAAGATGCGCGGCAAGATCGGCGAAAAAATCACCCTGACCCTGGTGCGCGACGGCGGCACGCCATTCGACGTGACCCTGACCCGGGCGGTCATCCAGGTCAAGAGCGTGAAGAGCCAATTGCTGGAGTCCGGCTACGGCTACATCCGCATCACCCAGTTCCAGGTCAAGACCGGCGAGGAAGTCGCCAAGGCCCTGGCCAAGATGCGCAAGGACAACGGCAAGAAACTCAACGGCCTGGTCCTGGACTTGCGCAACAACCCCGGCGGCGTCCTGCAATCGGCCGTGGAAGTGGTGGACCATTTCATCACCAAGGGCCTGATCGTCTACACCAAGGGCCGCATCGCCAATTCCGAATTGCGCTTCTCGGCCACCGGCAACGACCTCAGCGAAGCCGTGCCACTGGTCGTGCTGATCAATGGCGGCAGCGCTTCGGCGTCGGAGATTGTCGCCGGTGCTCTGCAAGACCAGAAACGTGGCGTTGTCATGGGCACCACCAGTTTCGGCAAGGGCTCGGTGCAGACCGTGTTGCCGCTGAACAACGACCGCGCCCTGAAGATCACCACCGCGCTGTACTTCACGCCCAACGGCCGCTCCATCCAGGCCCAGGGCATTGTCCCGGACATCGAGGTGCGCAAGGCCAAGATCACCAGCGAGGCGGACAGCGAGTACTTCAAGGAAGCCGACCTGCAGGGTCACTTGGGCAATGGCAACGGCGGCGCGGACAAACCGACCGGCTCCGGCGCCAAGGCCAAGCCGATGCCGCAGGATGACGACTATCAGTTGGTCCAGGCCTTGAGCCTGCTCAAAGGGTTGAACATCACGTCCGGCCGCTGAGATGGGCCTGCGTTTCATTTTCGTCCTGCTGTGCCTGCTGGCGGGAGCCGTCAACGCGGCTCCCGCCATACAATCCCCGCCGCAGAAGGCTTACCTGAGCCTGATCATCGATGACCTGGGGCAGAATCTGCCCCGGGATCGCCGTGTCCTGGCCCTGTCCGGTCCGGTCACCGCGGCCATCATGCCCGACACTCCCCACGCCGCCGAAATCGCCCGCGAGGCTCATCGCGCCGGCAAACTCGTCATGCTGCACATGCCCATGGATCCGGCCACCGGGCCGTTCGCCTGGCATCCGGAACTGTCCATCGAAGAATTGGGCAAGCGCCTGGACGCCGCGTTTGCCGCGGTGCCCTACACCAGCGGTATCAACAACCACATGGGCAGCCGCATGACCGCGCAACCCCAGGCGATGGCATGGCTGATGGCGAATCTGCAACAGCGTCACAAGTTTTTCGTCGACAGCCGCACCAGCGCGCAGACGGTCGCCGCTGCCGAAGCACAAAAGATCGGCCTCGCCAGCGTGTCGCGGGATGTATTTCTTGATGACGAGCGCACCGAAGCGGCTATCGCCGGCCAGCTTCAGGTCGCCATCGATCTGGCTCGGCGGCAGGGCTCGGCCGTGATGATCGGCCATCCCTATCCGCAGACCCTCGCCGTGCTCGAGCGCGAACTGCCCAACCTCAAGGCCCAGGGCATCGAGTGGATCGACATCAAGTCGATGATCAGCCTGCGCAGCAACCGAGCGATGGCCGGGCACGGGAAGGATGGGGTTTATCGTTAGGCTTGGCGTCTCAGAGATAGCGCGCCATGATCGCGTCCACTTCGCCTTCCTTGCGCAGCTCATCCAGAGCCTTTTGCAGCCGGGCCACTACCTCGTCTGGCACGTCCTTGTTCAAGGCCAGGTAGAGCTCGGCACTGTTGAATCGCAGTACGGTCTTGAGATCGCTCACCCCCTCCTGACGCGCCAGATAACGCCCTGCCGGGTCGCCGGTGGCCCATAGGTCTATCTGGCCGTTGACGAGTTTCCTGGCGTTGTCCTGATCGCGCAACACGACAATGGGCTTGAGCCCCTGTTTGGCCAATGTTTCGGCAATTGCATCGCCCTTGTAGGCGCCAATCCTGTACTGACGTGCCTGCTCCAACGAGTCGAGGGCAATCTTGCTGTCGGCCTTGGCGAGCATGATCCAATCGTCCGGGCCGATGGGGCCAACCCATTTGAAGAGCTTTTCGCGCTCAGGCAGCCGAGCCGTTACAAACACCCCATAACCGGGTTTTTCCAAGGCAAGCTTGTAGATTCGTTCCCAGGGAAAACGCAGCGTCAGGCTGTAGGAAATATCGGCGCGTTTGAATATCTCGCGGACGATGTCCACCGCAATGCCATGGATGTTTTCGTCCTGGGCGAAGTTCTTGCCGTTCTTCGCCATGTTGTAGGGCGGAAAGTTCTCCGTCAGCAATACCAGACCGGCATCGCGGCTGTCCCCGGCCTGCGCCACGCTCATGAACAGCAGGAAAGTGCTGGTGAAAACAACAAGAACACGTTTGAACATATCTGATTACCCGGATCCATGGCGCATTCCAGAGTGCCTTGGGCCTGTCGGCATGTCCACTGTCGTTTCACTCGAATACCTAACCAGACAGGATGCGCGCAAACGCAACACTGGCTGAGGTAATTAGTTACCGCCATCCATCACGCCGATGGCTGATTAATTAGCGAGACCGGGTCAAGACCGGTTCCCATTAATCAAAGGCATAACTCATGAAAACGATCTACTTGTTACTGAGCGGTTTGCTTTGCCTGTCCAGCGCACTAAGCGTTGCGCAAGGAAAAGACTATGGCGAAGGGGTTCAGAACTTCGCCGCCTCAAAAATCCTGAACAACAAAGATGGCTCACATGACCATTGGCAGGGTATTGGACGCTTCTCTACGATGAACGGGGATTGTACTGCGACACTTCTCGATACCCATGACCCTTCCGGGACAATGCCCACGCCCGCCTACGTGTTGACCTCGGGACATTGCACCGAGCTGACCAACGCAAACATCGTTACCAACAAGCCAATCCTCGGCCTCATGCAGTTCAACTACTTCGCCGATACCGCCCCCTACCTGACTTACCCGATGAAAAAAATCGCGTGGAGAAGCATCCAGGGCGTAGACATGGCAATCATTGAACTGGACGTCAGCCTGCAAACCTTGCTCAAGGACGGGATACAGCCATTGGGCTTGGCCACTGAGCGCCCCGTCGACGGGATGGATGTCCTGATCGTAGGCGCGCCAATCCATGATCAGATCACGCTGCGGCTGGCTGCCTGTACCTTGCAACCGGCCCAGGAGATCGTGGAGGCACGCTGGGTCTGGCGTAAGACGCTGATGACCCGCTGCAAGGATATGAAAGGTGGTGGCTCCGGCAGCCCGCTACTGGACCGCCGTACCAATAAGATCATCGGCGTGATAGGCACTGGCAACCTGACCGTCCAAGCCCACCCCTGCGAGCAGCACGCTCCTTGCACTCCAGTTGGCGACAGCTATAAAGCCATACCGGACGATATTTATGGGAATCCTACGGGCTTTCTCAGCCGCTGCTTTGTAGGGGGCCTCCTCATTCAAAACGCGACTTCGTCTTGCCCGCTCTATCCGGTCTTTTCCGTCAGCGCCGGAGCGGACAGCCCGCAAAGATACCTAAGAATTGGGAAAAAAGACGACGGCACTGCAGAGATCCCGACCTGGAACTACCACTTCTCGATCAACACGCCGTTCTACCGTCATAAAACCGTTCGAACCGCAATGGATTGCGAAAAGCCGCCAGAGTACAGCGGAGTAATAAGTGCGCAGGATGCTTTCATAAACACAGAGATAGGCGACCAGGTGGGCATGTACTTCCTGTGCATCCTGGGTGTCGACTCCGCTGATCAACGACCCTCAGAGGGGCTCATCAACAACGTGCTGTCCCTTCCAGTCGAAATTCTGGACAACGCTCCAACAGCTCAGCCTGAGCTGAGTTTCACTACAGGCGTGCAAGTGTCGACAACTGCGAATGAACTGCCACATCGAACCTACGCCTACAAGTTCGGCCCGACAGGGACGACTGACTGTTCAGACAAAACCGATTACAGCACTAGCGAATACATATACGCGTGGCTGGAAAATTCGGATTTGCCTGGAAAGCTCTGCACCATTGCCTATGACATATCCAGACAAGCATCCGAGCCAAGAATGGACATCCTGAACCCTACCCCGCTCAAGGATATCCAGGACTCGCCCTGATTCGCCCTCGGCTCGCCTGCCGGACTCTCGGCTTATCTGACGCAGATACCGCGCTGGGCCATGTAGGCCTTGGCTTCCGGCACGGTGTATTCGCCAAAGTGGAAAATGCTCGCCGCCAATACCGCGCTGGCGTGGCCTTCCAGAATGCCATCGGCCAAGTGCTGCAGGTTGCCTACACCACCGGAAGCAATCACCGGAATGCCCAAGGCATCGCTGATGGCACGGGTGACGCCGAGATCGAAGCCGTTCTTCATGCCGTCCTGGTCCATGCTGGTCAGCAGGATTTCTCCGGCGCCCAGGCCTTCCATCTTTTTTGCCCACTCAACGGCGTCCAGCCCGGTCGGCTTGCGCCCGCCATGGGTGAAGATTTCCCAGCGCGGGGTTTCGCCCGGGCGGGAGACCTTCTTCGCGTCGATCGCCACGACGATGCACTGCGAGCCGAAATGCTCGGCCGCCTCGCCAACGAATTCCGGGTTGAACACCGCCGCGGTGTTGATGGACACCTTGTCCGCGCCGGCATTGAGCAGGTTGCGGATGTCCTGAACGCTGCGCACGCCACCGCCCACGGTCAGCGGGATGAACACCTGGCTGGCCATGCGCTCGACAGTGTGCAGCGTGGTATCGCGGCCGTCGACGCTGGCCGTGATATCCAGGAAAGTAATCTCGTCCGCACCCTGCTCGTCATAACGACGGGCGATTTCCACCGGGTCGCCAGCGTCACGGATGTTCTCGAACTTGACGCCCTTGACCACCCGGCCGTTATCCACGTCCAGGCAAGGGATGATGCGTTTGGCCAGCGCCATGGGCTTAATCTCCGATTAAGAGTTGCAAGCTTCAAGTTATAAGCTGCAAGCCAAGCAGATCGCGGTCGTGCTTTAGCTTGCAGCTCGCGGCTTACAGCTTGGAGCTGGCCGCGTAGCCATCACAAAATTGTTGAGCCTCGGCAACATCCAGCGTGCCCTCATAAATCGCGCGGCCTGTGATTGCACCGATGATGCCCGGCGCCCTGGCGTCGAGCAGTGCCTTGATGTCGCCCAGGTTGTGGATGCCGCCGGAGGCGATCACCGGGATCTTCGTGGCGGCGGCCAGGGCAGCGGTGAACGGAACGTTGCAGCCCTGCATCATGCCGTCCTTGGCAATGTCGGTGTAGACGATGGCGGACACGCCGTCGGCTTCGAAACGCTTGGCCAGGTCGATCACTTGCACGGTACTCACTTCAGCCCAGCCGTCGGTGGCGACAAACCCGTCCTTGGCGTCGAGGCCAACGATGACCTTGCCCGGAAAGGCACGGCAGGCTTCGGCGACGAATTCGGGCTCCTTGACGGCCTTGGTGCCGATGATCACGTAGCTTACGCCGGCCTTGACGTAGTGCTCGATGGTCTCCAGCGAACGAATGCCGCCACCGATCTGGATCGGCAGGTTCGGGTACCGTTTGGCGATGGCCGTGACCACTTCACCGTTGACCGGCTGGCCTTCGAACGCACCGTTCAGGTCAACCAGATGCAGGCGACGGCAACCGCCCTCCACCCACTTGGCGGCCATGCTCACCGGGTCGTCGGAAAACACCGTGGAGTCTTCCATGCGGCCCTGGCGCAGACGGACACAAGCGCCGTCCTTGAGATCGATAGCGGGGATAATCAGCATGCTTTTTCCTTCGTCAAAAGAGCCACAAGCTGCGAGCCACAAGCTGCAAGCATGCGTGTATGTTTCTCTCTTGCAGCTTGAAGCTTGAAGCTTTCAACTGCTTTTTTCGAGTGCCCACAAGTCGCTTTCGATGCTTTCGAACCTTTCCTTAAGGTGCGCCTGCACATCGAAAATCGCCCTGTTGTAATAGTGCGGAGCAATTTCGCGGGTAAACAGATCAAGAATTTCCGCCGCTTCGAACGAGCCAAGGTCCAGCTCGAAACGCTCCTCCATGAACCGCTGGATCTTGCGGTTCGCCTCACTTTCCTGCTCTGGCGTGAGGGTGAGGATCGGCGGTTTCTTGCGGGCCATTACCAGCGCCCGTCCCACGCCGCGAAGTTCTGCAGCAGTTGCAGGCCATGGGTATGGCTCTTCTCCGGGTGAAACTGCACGGCGAAGCGCGAGCCATCGGCCAGGGCCGCGGAGAAATCGACACCATAATGCCCGCTGCCCACCACCTGCCGGGCATTGCCGGCGGCGATGTAGTAGCTGTGCACGAAGTAGAAACGCGCGAGGTCCGGAATATCGTGCCACAGCGGGTGGTCCACCGTTTGCCGCACTTCGTTCCAGCCCATGTGCGGCACTTTCAAGTGCTCGCCGTCTTCATGCAGGTCCTTGCCAAAGAACTTGACCTGGCCCGGGAACAGCGAGATGCAATCGACCCCGTCGTTCTCTTCACTGCGATCGAGCAACGCCTGCATGCCCACGCAGATGCCGAGGAACGGGCGATCCTGGCTGACTTCGTGCACCAGCTTGTCGAAGCCCAGGCGCCGAATCTCGGCCATGCAGTCGCGAATCGCGCCGACACCGGGAAACACCACCCGGTCGGCTTCGCGAATCACGTCGGCATCGCTGGTGATCAATACCTTGCCGGCGCCTACGTGCTCGAGGGCCTTGGCCACCGAGTGCAGGTTGCCCATGCCGTAATCGATAACCGCAACCGTCTGCATTACAGGACGCCTTTGGTGGAAGGCATCTGGCCGGCCATGCGGTCATCGAGCTCGACAGCCATGCGCAGCGCGCGGCCGAACGCCTTGAACACGGTTTCGATCTGGTGGTGGGTGTTGTGCCCACGCAGGTTGTCAATGTGCAGGGTCACGTTGGCGTGGTTGACGAAGCCCTGGAAGAACTCCTGGAACAGGTCGACGTCGAAGCCGCCGACGGTGGCGCGGGTGTACGGCACATGCATCTGCAGGCCAGGGCGGCCGGAAAAATCGATGACCACGCGCGACAGCGCTTCATCGAGCGGCACGTAGGCATGGCCGTAGCGACGGATGCCCTTCTTGTCGCCGATGGCTTTGGTGAAAGCCTGGCCCAGCGTGATACCGACATCTTCGACGGTGTGATGGTCGTCGATATGCAGGTCGCCCTTGCTGACGATGTCCAGGTCGATCAGCCCGTGACGGGCGATCTGGTCGAGCATGTGCTCAAGAAAAGGCACGCCGATATCAAACCGGGCCTTTCCGGTGCCATCCAGGTTGATCGAGGCTTTGATCTGGGTTTCCAGAGTGTCGCGCTCGACAGACGCCTTACGTTCGGCCATCACCAGCTCCGCAAAATCATTGGGCGAAAAAGGCAGCCATTATAGGGGCGCGAGCGGCAAACAGAAACAAAAGAGGTGACACCGCTGACGGGCTGAAACCGATGCGGCGGCGTTAGACATGTCCATACAAGTCTTCCAGGACTCATAAAAACAAATGTGGGAGCGAGCCTGCTCGCGAAAGCGGTGCGTCAGAAGACATTCATGTCGACTGACACGCCCCCATCGCGAGCAGGCTCGCTCCCACAGGGTTGGCCCGTTTCCAATGGATTCGGGCCTGTTTTGGATTGTCGCTTAGCGGAACAACACCGCCGTCTTCTGCAGGGTCACCCACACACCCCACGCCAGCGGAATGCCCACCACCAGCCAGGCGGCGATCGCCAGGGGCTTGGTGCCTGGTGCGGCTTTCCACTCCAGGGAAGTGGTGCTGTCGGCGCCCTTGTCGTGGCCCAGCGCTTGCTCTGCGGCCAGTTCGGCGTCGGTCATGAAGTACTTGTCGGCGACCGGGCGAACCATCAGGTTGCACAGGAAGCCCAGCACCAGCAGGCCGGCGAGGATGTACAGGGTGATGTCATAGGCCGCGGCGCGTTCAACGCCGATGCTCAGTTGATATTCACGCAGGTAGTTCACCAGTACCGGGCCCAGTACGCCGGCTGCCGCCCAGGCGGTCAACAGGCGACCGTGGATCGCACCGACCATTTGTGTACCGAACAGGTCCGCCAGGTAGGCCGGCACGGTGGCGAAACCGCCGCCGTACATCGACAGGATGATGCAGAACGCCGCCACGAACAGCGCGACGCTGCCCAGGTGGCCCAGGCTCGGGATCAGGGCATACAAGGCCACACCCAGTGCAAAGAACACGAAGTAGGTGTTTTTGCGACCCAGGTAGTCCGAGAAGGAGGCCCAGAAGAACCGGCCACCGATGTTGAACAGGCTCAGCAGACCGGTGAAACCGGCTGCAATGGCAGCGATCTGGCCCAGTTGCGCGGCGTCCAGCTGACCGAACGGCAGGTCGTTACCGAGCAATTTGCCGCCGAACACTTCCTGCAGCAGTGGCGAAGCCATGCCCAGGATGCCGATACCGGCGGATACGTTCAGGCACAGCACCAGCCAGACCAGACGGAACTGCGGGGTTTTCCAGGCAACGTTCACGTGAACGTGGCGATGGGTGATCATTGCGTTCGCGGCTTTTTTCGGTGCAGGGTTCCAGCCCTCAGGCTTCCAGCCGGTCGGCGGAACGCGATACGACAGGGCGCCACCGATCATGAACACGAAGTAGATCGCGGCCATCACCAGGAAGCTCTGCCATACGCCCACGTCGGTTGGCGTAGCGAAATGGCTCATCAGCGCTGCAGCCAACGGGGCACCCACCATCGCGCCACCGCCAAAGCCCATGATCGCCATGCCGGTCGCCATGCCGCGCTTGTCCGGGAACCACTTGATCAGCGTCGAGACCGGGGAGATGTAGCCCAGGCCCAGGCCGATACCACCGATGACACCGGAGCCGACCCACATCAGCCAGATCTGATGGGTATAGATACCCAGCGCCGAAATCAGCAGGCCACCGCACCAGCACAGGGCCGATACCACGCCTGCCTTGCGCGGACCGGCATGTTCCAGCCAGCCGCCCCAGATGGCTGCCGAGCACCCCAGGAAAATGAAGAACAGGGTGTAGATCCAGCCGAGCATCGAGATCGGCCAGTCACATTGGGACGAAAAGACTTGCGAGATGAAGCTCATGTCCGGCGCGCAGGCTACCGGCTTGGTGATGCCCAAGGCCTTGGACAGCGGCAACCAGAACACCGAAAAGCCGTAGGCCATGCCGATGCACAGGTGAATGGCCAGCGCGGCCGGTGGCACCAGCCAGCGGTTGAAGCCGGGCTTGGCGATAATGCGTTCCTTGGAGAGGAACGCAGGCTGGTCGGCAACGCCGTCCGCCGTAATGCTCGTGCTCATTGTATATCCCCCAGTTATTGGAATAGGTTCGCCAGCCACGCATCACCCTCAGTCTTCATTTGCACGCAGGCATGACTGTATTTTGCGGTGAAGCTCCATTTTGGTGCGACATCACGTCGCAGAAGGACGGGCGAACTGACAAAGGTTACCATTTGCTCGTGACAGAAAAACCAAAGTGCTATCACCTTTTTTCTGTCATTCGTCTTATCGCGCCTCTTCTCACTTTCTGTAGGGCGTTATTCGTTTATTTTTCAGGAATTTCCATGCCCATCGTTGTCGAGCGTCTGAATGAAGCCACTCATCAGGATCATCAGGACCTGCAGAAAATCTACCAGGACGCCCCGGCCTGGCTGTTCGAGCCGTTCAGCGATGCCGGGCAGTTGGTCAACAGTTGCCTGACGGAAGGGACGCTGATCGCGGCACGGTTCAACGACCGATTGCTCGGCGCCGCACGCCTGCAACGGCACCAGGACGCTTGGTACTTGTCTCACCTGTGCGTAAGAAAGGTTACCCGCCGCCGTGGCGTAGCTGAGCGCTTGGTGAGCGAAGCACGGAGGATGGCTCGACAGGAAGACTCCGAGCTCCGGCTCGAGGCACCGGCCGGGCATCTGGAGGTGCAGGCCTTGGCGGCAAAGCTGAAGATACCGCTGAATGAAAGCTGACGGTGACCGGACGTATCCCGTGGCGAGGGAGCTTGCTCCCGCTGGGGAGCGCAGCGCCCCCTAAAGCTGTCTCCACGGTGTGCCAGGCGTCCTGATTCGCCTGGTTTGGGACTGCTTCGCAGTCCAGCGGGAGCAAGCTCCCTCGCCACGGTGAACCGCGCCTGCCGTTCCACCAGTGGAGGATCGAAAAACGATGACCCAACGCTCCACCAACCCGGGACGTTATACTCTCCGGTAAAATTTGAACTCAACCTACAAGGATTCGCCCATGAAAGCGTTCGGCAAAATCCTGGGTCTGGTACTTCTCGGGCTGTTGCTGATCATTGTGGCCCTGGGCTTTGCCCTGACCCACCTCTTCGATCCCAACGACTATAAGGAAGAGATCCGCCAGATAGCCCGCGACAAGGCCCACATCGAGCTGACCCTCAATGGCGATATCGGCTGGAGCCTGTTTCCATGGCTGGGTCTTGAATTGCACGAAGCCAGCGTTGCGACCCTGGCCAATCCGACCCAACCCTTTGCCGACCTGCAGATGCTTGGGCTTTCAGTCCGGGTTATGCCGCTGTTGCGCCGCGAAGTGCAGATGAGCGACGTACGGGTCGAAGGCCTGAACCTGCGGCTCAACCGCGACAACAACGGTCATGGCAACTGGGAAGACATCGGCAAGGCGCCCGCCTCCACGACCGCTACGAAGGGGCCGGCGCCAACCGAACAGTCCGCCCCGCCGGCCAACGCTCCGACAGAGAAACCGGCCCAACCCACTCGCCTGGACATCGACAGCCTGACCGTGAACAACGCCCGGGTCGAATACAGCGACGAGCAGACCGGCAAGCTGTTTACCGCTGAAAGCATCCAGTTGAGCACCGGCCCGATCCACGATTCCACCAATATCCCGGTTACCCTCACGGCTTTCCTGTCCAGCAACCAGCCGGCTGTTCGGGTGCGCACCGAGGTGACTGGCGAGCTGCGCTTCGAACGCGCACTGCAACGCTACAAATTCGAAGACCTGAAGCTGTCCGGTGAAGCCACCGGCGATCCGTTGCAAGGCAAGACCGTGAGCTTTGCGGCGCAAGGGCAACTGTTCCTCGACAAGGCAGCCAACGTTGCCGAATGGACCGGTATCAAGCTTTCCTTGAACCAGCTTCGCGCACTGGGCGAGCTGAAGGTCAACGATCTCGACAAAACGCCGCAGCTGAATGGCGGCGTGTCGATTGCTTCATTCGACCTGGCCAGCTTCATCGACAGCATCGGCCAGAAACTGCCGGCGATGGCCGATGGCAGCCTGAGCAAGGTCGAGCTGGCGAGCCGCATTGCAGCCACACCGACCAGCGTCGAGCTCAACGACATCAACCTGAAAATCGATGAGAGCAATTTCAGTGGTCGCATCGCCGTGGAAGATATCGCCAAGCAGTCACTGCGTGCCCAGCTCAAGGCCGACACCTTCAATGTTGATCGCTACCTGCCGCCAAAGTCCGCCGAAGCCAACAGCGCCAAGGCTGCCCGCGAGGCCGAAGTCAGCAACACCGAGGCCAGCGCCATGGCTGGTGCCGGCAGCACACCGCTACCAAGCGCCCCGACCCAGGGTGCGTGGAGCAACGATCGATTGTTTCCGGTGGAGCGCCTGAGCAAGCTCGATATCGATGCCGACCTGAGCTTCGGCCAACTGACCCTCGACAAGCTGCCCATCCAGAATGCCGCGCTGAAAGCCACCGGGCTCGACGGCCTGTTGACGCTGGAAAACCTGCGGGGCGATTTGTATAACGGCAACTTCGAAGCCAAGGGCACGCTGGACGTGCGCCAGCCCATGCCGCAGTTGAGCCTGCAAACCCGCATCAACCGGGTGCCGGCCGACAAGATCATCGAAAGCCAGGGTAAGAATCCGCCCGTCAAAGGCCTGGTGACGCTCAACAGCGCCGTCACCGCCGGTGGCAACAGCCAGAAGGCCCTGATCGACAGCCTGAACGGCAATGCCGGGTTCGTCATCAATGATGGCGTGCTGCTCAATGCCAACCTCGAACAGCAGCTGTGCAAAGGCATCGCCACGCTGAACCGCAAGAGTCTCAGCGGTGAACCGCGCGGCAAGGACACACCTTTCCAGCAACTCGACGGCAACCTTACCTTCCATAATGGCGTGGCCAGCAATCCGGACCTCAAAGTGCGCATCCCCGGCATGACGGTCAATGGCAACGGTGACATCGACCTGCGGGTATTGGGCATGGACTACCGCGTCGGCGTCATCGTTGAAGGCGACAAGAGCGACATGCCCGACCCGGCCTGCCAGGTCAACGAGCGTTATGTCGATGTCGAGTGGCCGTTACGCTGCCGAGGCCCGCTGGAGCTGGGCGCGAAAGCCTGCCGCCTGGACAACGACGGGCTGGGCAAGGTTGCGGCGAAACTAGCCGGCGACCGCCTCGGCGACAAGATCGACGAGAAGCTCGGCGACAAGGTCAGCCCCGAGCTCAAAGATGCGCTGAAGGGGCTGTTCAAGCGATGACATCCGAGCAGTTTTCCAGCGCCGTATTGGATTGGTTCGACCGCCACGGGCGCCATGACCTGCCCTGGCAGCAAGACATCTCCCCGTATCGGGTATGGGTCTCGGAGATCATGCTGCAGCAGACCCAGGTCAGCACGGTGCTCAATTACTTCGACCGGTTCATGGCCGCCCTGCCTACCGTCCAGGCCCTGGCCGCCGCGCCGGAGGATGAAGTGCTGCACCTGTGGACCGGGTTGGGCTACTACACCCGCGCTCGTAATCTGCAGAAAACCGCGAAAATCGTCGTCGAGCAATATGGCGGCGAATTTCCCCGGGATGTGGAGAAGCTCACGGAACTGCCGGGAATCGGCCTATCCACCGCTGGCGCGATTGCCAGCATCAGCATGGGCCTGCGGGCGCCGATTCTCGATGGAAACGTCAAGCGGGTGCTGGCGCGCTTTACTGCCCAGGAAGGCTACCCAGGCGAGCCAAAGGTTGCGAAACAGCTCTGGGCCACTGCCGAACGCTTTACCCCTCAGGATCGGGTCAACGCCTATACCCAGGCGATGATGGACCTGGGCGCCACGCTCTGTACCCGCAGCAGACCCAGTTGCCTGCTCTGCCCGCTGGAAAAAGGCTGCGAAGCCCACATGCTGGGCCTGGAAACCCGCTATCCGATTCCCAAGCCGCGCAAGGAAGTGCCCAAGAAACGCACCTTGATGCCCATGCTGGCTAACCGCGAAGGCGCCATCTTGCTTTACCGCCGCCCATCCACCGGTTTGTGGGGCGGTCTGTGGAGCCTGCCGGAACTCGACGACCTCGACGACCTGCAACACCTGGCCCTGCAACATTCGCTGGAGCTGGGTCAGCAACAGGCAATGCCAAGCCTGGTACACACTTTCAGCCACTTCCAGTTGGCAATCGAACCCTGGCTGGTCCGGGTCCGCGAAACCGGCCATCACGTGGCCGAGGCCGACTGGCTCTGGTATAACCTCGCCACCCCGCCGCGCCTGGGCCTAGCCGCCCCGGTCAAGACATTGCTCGAACGCGCGGCCGCTGTATTGAACGCAGGAGAGTTGCAATGACCCGCACCATCATGTGCCGCAAGTACAAAGAACAGCTGGAAGGCCTGGAGCGCGCACCGTTTCCCGGCGCCAAGGGCCAGGACATCTACGACAACGTATCAGCCAAGGCCTGGGGCGACTGGCAAAAACACCAGACGCTGCTGATCAACGAAAAACGCCTGAACATGATGAATGCCGAAGATCGCAAATATCTTCAAGGGGAGATGGACAAGTTCTTTTCCGGCGAAGATTACGCCAAGGCCGAGGGCTACGTGCCGCCCTCCGAATAAGCTGCCCGGAGCGGGGGCGAATCGTAAGCGACGGTAATAGTTAAATATTTTTTGATAACTTGCTTGACGCCCCCCTGAAAAACCCGTTTAATGCGCCCCGTTGCCCAGATAGCTCAGTCGGTAGAGCAGGGGATTGAAAATCCCCGTGTCGGCGGTTCGATTCCGTCTCTGGGCACCAAATACCGAAAACCCCGATCAAGAAATTGATCGGGGTTTTTTATTGTCCGGGATTTCCTTCCTGCATCCTGTCGACTCAGCTACATTCGTCCGCTCCCCTCCTCCTGCATGCGAGTCGACATGGATATCACCGGCATCCCCTTCGGCACCACCGACTGGTCCACCATCGAACCCACCGAACACAAAGGCATTACCGGAACCGCTTACTGGCGCACGCAGCATTTCGGCAGCGTTCGGGTACGGATGGTGGAATACACGGCCGGCTACCTGGCCGACCATTGGTGCACCAAGGGCCATATCCTGCTTTGTCTCAAAGGCGAGCTGAACACCGAGCTCGAAGACGGCCGGCAATTCCTGCTCAAGCCCGGCATGAGCTACCAGGTGGCCGACCAGGCCGAGCCTCATCGCTCCTCCACTCCATCAGGGGCGACGCTGTTCGTGGTGGATTGAGATTCGAAGCGTTCGCGTCGAAGCTGTAGGATAGATGGCCTTATTCATCAGGAATCCGACCATGTCATCGGCGAACAAACAGCAAAAACGCAGCCAGCGCGCCAAGGAGAAAGCCAAGAAGAATCGCATCCAGCGTGCCGCTGCGCCGAACGACTTCCTGGACCCGAACGACGAGCGCATCGACCTGGAAACCGTGGACCTGTCGGACCTGTTCCGCATCATGAGCGCCGCCGAGAAGGTCAGTCAGAAAGCCATGTGCGAAGCGTTCCTGGGCCATCCACTGCTGGCGCTCGTGCTGGAACAGGAAGGTGAAGAAGAAGCGACCGACTTCATCATCACCGCCTTGATCGAATACCGTCGCCTGACCACGGGCGTCGATGAGCAGACTGCCCTGGATTGGGTGGAAAGCAAGCAATTCCAGGCTGATTATGTGGCCGCATCCCAGGCGCTGACGCAAGGCCAAGGCTGACTTCAGTCAGCGACTGACGATGGATCATACGCTGGTGGGACGGCTCCTACAGACCAAGCTCCACCAGCGTGGGCTGCGTCATACCCGTCCTGCATCAATCAGCTATTTTTCCTCCAAAGCAATCAGCTCCGTCTGACATCATCGAAGCTTTCATGGGAGCATTCTTCTGGTCCGCCCCTTCCAATGGCTGGACACTTCGATGAAGCCGATACTGCCCCAAGACGATCCACAGCTCGCGCCCTTGATCAACGAACTAGGCGAGCTGATTCGCCAGGCACGCCAGAAGGTGTTGCGTGCCGTTGACACTCTCCAGGTACAGACCTGCTGGCAGATCGGCCGGCACATCATCGAGTTCGAGCAAGGAGGCGCCGAACGCGCGGCTTATGGCGCAAGGTTGCTAGCCTCGTTGGCGAAGGTGCTGACGGCGCGGTTTGGGAAAGGGTTTGATGAACGTAACCTGCGGCATATGCGGGATTTTTATCTGAAGTTTTCAATTTGGAACGCAGTGCGTACCGAATTGAGCTGGACCCATTACCGCACGCTTCTGCGGGTAGGACACGACAACACTCGACATTGGTACATGAACGAAGCCGCCACCCAGAATTGGTCCACCCGCGCCTTGGAGCGCCAGATCGGCACGTTCTATTACGAACGCCTCCTGGCAAGCCGCGATCGACCTGCGGTAGAGCAGGAAGCAGCAACCCATCTTGAGCAACTAGCGTTCGGGCCCAGGGACATTGTCAGGGATCCGGTAGTCCTTGAGTTTCTTGGAATGCCAAACACCGGCAGGCTGCTGGAAACCGATCTCGAACAAGCCCTGATCAACCAGCTGCAGGGCTTCCTGCTCGAACTGGGTAAAGGCTTCGCTTTCATCGCACGCCAGCAGCGCATCAGCACCGAAAGCAAGGATTTCTACCTCGACCTGGTTTTCTACAACTATCTGCTCAAATGCTTTGTGATCGTCGATCTCAAGCGAGGCGAGCTGAGCCACCAGGACATCGGCCAGATGGATATGTATGTGCGACTCTACGATGAGCTCAGGCGCGGCCCTGATGATAAACCCACCGTCGGCATCATTCTTTGTGCACAAAAAGACGAGTCGGTGGTGCGTTATTCCGTGTTGCAAGGCCATGAACAGCTGTTCGCCAGCCAGTATCAACTGGTGCTCCCCACCGAAGAAGAACTGCGCAAGGCGCTGGATTGCGAACGGGCGCGACTTGAGGAGTCCCCCCCGGACGCAGCGACCTGAAGAAATGAAGCCGTTATCGATAAACGCATACTCAAAAAACCCATGTAATATTGATGCGTTTTTTTCAGCAACGCTCCAGCCAACGAGCTTCATTCTGCATGTCACCGGCCGCAACCCACCCCTCTTTGATCCAGGCATTGCGGACTGAAACCGCCGAGTTGCATGTCGCCTTGGAAAAACGCCTGCCATTTTTCTCGGAACGGCTGGATCTGGATCTATACCGACGCCTGATGGCGGCCTATTACGGTTTTTACCAGCCATTGGAACAACGGCTTCAGGTATTGGCATTGATTCCGTCCGGGTTGGACCAATCCCTGCGCATCAAGCTTCCGGTATTGCGGGCCGATCTCACGGCGCTGGGCATGGATGCCGCCGCTATCGAGGCGCTGCCCGTTTGCCAGCAACTGCCGCAGATCGACTCCCGCGCGGCCGCCCTCGGCGTCTCCTACGTGCTGGAAGGAGCGACCCTCGGCGGACAGATTCTGCGACGCAGGGTGGCGGAGCAGCTTGGCCTGGATGCCTCCAGTGGCGCTGCCTTTCTCAACGTGTACGGTGAACTCACCGGCTGCCGCTGGAAGGATTTCCTCCAATACCTGGACGACAGGAACCTTGGCGAACCCCAGACGCTCGAAGTCACACGTGCCGCCAAGGCGACGTTTACTCATTTTGAACACTGGCTGGACAGCCAAAAGGTACTGCTATGAACCCGGAAAACCAGGAAGCCTTCGAAGAACTGCTGGCTAATTGCGCAGACGAACCGATTCGCTTCCCCGGTGCCATCCAACCTCATGGCGTGCTGCTGATGCTGTCCGAGCCCGACTTTCTGATCCGTCAGGTCAGCGCCAACGTATTGCAGCTGATGGGACAAGATCCCAACAGATTGCTGGACCAGACGCTTGATGCACTGGTGGGACTGGAGCAGGCGCAAGCCATCCTAATTGCCTGTCACGCGGCCCCGGGAAGCGACAACGCGCCCGTAGCCATCGTCGTGAACCAGCAGCGTTTTGACGCCTTGGTGCATCGCCATCAGGGCGCCCTGATCATCGAGCTGGAACAACACCTGAGCGACTATCGCCCCGAAGGCGTCAGCGGCGAGGCCAACCTGGGCCGCATGCTCCAGCGCCTGCAAAGCGCAAAAGACCTTCAGACGCTGTACGAAATCAGCGTGCGGGAAATCCAAGCCATGACCGGCTACGACCGCGTGCTGATCTATCGCTTTGAGGAAGAAGGTCACGGGCAGGTCATCGCCGAAGCCAGCGCGCCATCGATGGAGCTTTACAAGGGACTGTTTTTTCCAGCCTCGGATATTCCCGAGCAGGCCCGTGAGCTGTATCGCACCAACTGGTTGCGCATCATCCCCAACGCCGACTATATGCCGATACCCCTGGTGCCCGAGCTGCGTCCCGATACCCAGGCGCCGCTGGATCTGAGTTTTTCCACGCTGCGCAGCGTCTCGCCGATCCACCGTCAATACATGAAGAACATGGGCGTGCTGTCGTCGATGAGCATCTCGTTGATGAAAGGCGAACAGCTGTGGGGCTTGATCAGCTGCGGCAATCGCCAGCCGCTGCTCGTGCCCCATGAAATGCGCATGGCCTGCCAGACCATCGGCCAGATCCTGTCACTGCAGATCAGCGCCATGGAAACCCTTGAACTGACTCGGCAACGGGACGCCAAGCTGGAGGACCTACAGGCGCTTGCCGCCGTCATGGCCGAATCCAGCGAAAACGTCTTCGATGGCCTGTGCCGCGAGCCACAACGTCTGATGGACCTCACCGGGGCCAGCGGCGTTGCGATCTTCGAGGACAACAAACTGCATCGCCACGGTCAGTGCCCCGAACCGGAGCAAATCCGCGAATTGCACAAGTGGATATTGGCAACAGGTCAGCCGGTTTTCTCTCACCATAACCTGGGCAGCGTTTTCGCCCCGGCCAAGGCTTTTCAGGATGTAGCGAGCGGGGTGCTGGCGATTCATCTGCCCAAGCCTGTGGAAAACGGCGTGCTGTGGTTCCGTCCCGAAGTGAAGCAAACCATCAATTGGAGCGGCGACCCGCAAAAACCCCTCGACCTGGAAGACAGCGAGACCGGATTGCGCCTGCGGCCGCGCACCTCGTTTGAAATCTGGAAAGTCGAGATGGACGGTATCAGCGCCAAGTGGGGCCATGGCGACTTGTTCGCCGCCAACGACCTGCGCCGCTCGGCCCTGGAAAATGATCTGGCCCGACAGGTGCGCAAGGAGCGCCAGGCGGTGCAAGCACGCGATGAACTGGTGGCAGTCGTGTCCCATGATTTGCGCAACCCGATGACGGTCATTTCCATGCTCTGCGGCATGATGCAAAAGGCCTTCAGCTCCGACGGCTCACACAGCTCGAAGCGAATTGCCTCGGCCATCGACACCATGCAACAAGCCGCCAGTCGCATGAATGCACTGCTGGAAGACCTGCTCGACACCTCGCGCATCGACGCCGGGCGCTACACTATCAACCCTCAGCCGATGGACGTCAGCCAGATCTTCGAAGACGCCTGTTCGCTGCTCACGCCGCTGGCCTCCGCCAAGGCAATCGATATTTCTTTCCATGCCGAGCCCAACCTCAAGATCAACGCAGATCCCGAGCGGCTGTTCCAAGTGCTGTCCAACCTGATCGGCAATGCCATCAAATTCACGCCGCAGCAAGGGACCGTGGGCATCAGCGCGATGTCGGTGGGCGATGAGATCGTGTTCAGCGTCCGCGATACCGGCGAAGGCATCGCCCCTGAACAGCTGCCGCATGTTTTTGACCGCTACTGGACAACCAAGGAAGGCAACCCGAATGGCACCGGACTTGGGTTGTATATATCCAAGGGGATTGTCCAGGCTCATGGCGGTAAACTGCACGCCGAAAGCCAGCCAGGCCAGGGCAGCGAATTTCGCTTTACCGTGCCGAAAATCGACTGAGCCGGGTACCGCCCCCTAACGAATTGGAAACCGAAGCCCAATGGCCTCACTGAACAAACAGCAAAAACGCGCCAAGCGTGCCAAAGACAAAGCCAAGCAGATCCGCATGACCGGGCGAAAATCCATCCCGATGTATGGCGATCCAGCCCATGCAACCGCCCAGCCACCGGTTTACGTACAGGAGTTGTTCGTCAAGCTGCGCGACGCCGAGGCCGTCAGCCGCAGCGAAATGCTCGACACATTGCTGGCCAACGTCAGCGAAATGATCATCGAGCGCCCAGGCCTGCTGGATCTGAAGAACGCCGAAAACGAGAGCATGGCCGCCACCAACCTGGCTGCCGACATGCTGGTGGACTACCGCATGTGGGTCGATGACATGGACCGCGAGGCGGCCCAGCGCTGGCTCAGCACGCCGGAGTTCATCAAGGACTTCAGCGAGGCGCTGGACCGTTATCGCCAGTCGATGGAAGAGTCCGCCGGCGAATAAGCGGGCAGGCTACTCGCTGCTGTTCCAGTGGAACACCAGCTTGCGCGCGGCTCCGCTGCCCAAATCGGCGGTGTCGCGGCGCTCCTCCCCGTTGCGCGTCGCCACCACGCTGTACTTGCCCGGCGGCAGTTGCACATACACCAGCGGGCCCGCATCGCTGAGCGTCAGTAATGTTTGTCCTGATGCGTTCAGCACAGTCACGTCCACATCCGGAACGTATTTGTTCTCCGGACCGATCGCAAAAGTCATGTGCAGGTTGTAACCCTGGGCCTGCCCGATGGCCCGGGCTTCGTCTTCGCCGATGCCGCCGGACAGATAGGTAATCCCGTTCTGCTGCATGGGCTGGATCTGGACGCCTGTGTTGTCGATGGGCGCCAGGTTGGTGGCGTTGAGGAAGATGGGGAACAGCAGCGCGCCTAAAGCGACGAGACGAGATAGCGAGTTCATGGCAACCACTCCTGATTTTGGACGCCATCGTTTGATCGATTTATGAACACCGATGTTTAGATCGATTGGGAGTTGGTTCGAATGCCAATTGGAATAGGCACGCTCATCCGGTTAACCCTTCCCACCCCCGCCCAAAGCTGGCACCATCGCGCCTTTTTTTACGCGACTCCCCAGGCAATTCGCTGACAGGCAGGTTCAAACAGCCGTTCGGTTGTTGACGGCGCGACAGTCTGCTGCGCCGATGCGACAAGCTGCCGCAAGTCGCCGGTTTACCGGTCGTAGCGCTGTTGGCGGCCATCCGGACGCATGCTAGCTTGGCCGCCTCGCCAGGAAGGCTGCCGACAGCAAGGGAGCACATATCATGAGGAACGCACATGGCCCAGGCCACGCCCGCGCTTGAAATCCGCAACCTGCACAAACGCTACGGCCAGCTGGAGGTGCTCAAGGGCGTCTCGCTGACCGCTCGCGACGGCGACGTGATCTCGATCCTCGGCTCTTCCGGATCCGGCAAGTCCACGTTCCTGCGTTGTATCAACCTGCTGGAGAACCCCAACCAGGGGCAGATCCTGGTGGCTGGCGAAGAGCTCAAGCTCAAGGCGGCGAAAAACGGCGAACTGGTAGCCGCCGACGGCAAACAGATCAACCGCATACGCAGCGAGATCGGTTTTGTCTTCCAGAACTTCAACCTCTGGCCGCACATGAGCGTGCTCGACAACATCATCGAGGCTCCGCGCCGGGTGCTCGGCCAGAGCAAGGCCGAAGCCGTCGATATCGCCGAAGCCCTGCTGGCCAAGGTCGGCATCGCCGACAAGCGCCACGCCTACCCGGCCGAATTGTCCGGCGGCCAGCAGCAACGCGCCGCCATTGCCCGCACGCTGGCGATGCAGCCCAAGGTGATTCTGTTCGACGAACCCACCTCTGCCCTTGACCCGGAAATGGTCCAGGAAGTACTTAGTGTGATCCGCGCCCTGGCCGAGGAAGGCCGCACCATGCTGCTGGTTACCCACGAAATGGGCTTTGCCCGCCAGGTTTCCAGCGAAGTGGTATTTCTTCATCAGGGCCTGGTCGAAGAACAAGGGACGCCACAGCAGGTTTTCGAAAGCCCGCTTTCGGCGCGCTGCAAACAATTCATGTCCAGCAACCGCTAACGGAGCAGTACCTATGCAGACCTACAGGAAAATACTCTTGGCCGCTGCGGCCAGCCTGGTCCTTTCGGCCAACGCCATGGCGGACGGCAAACTGAAAATGGGCATCGAAGCAGCCTACCCTCCGTTCAATAACAAGGACGCCAGCGGCCAGGTCGTGGGTTTCGACAAAGACATCGGCGACGCCCTGTGCGCCAAGATGAAAGTCGAGTGCGAAGTGGTCACTTCCGATTGGGACGGCATCATCCCGGCCCTGAACGCCAAGAAGTTCGATTTCCTGATCTCCTCGCTGTCGATCAACGAAGAGCGCAAAGTAGCCGTAGATTTCACCGACCCGTACTACACCAACAAACTGCAATTCATCGCACCGAAAAACGTCGATTTCAAAATCGATAAAGAGTCTCTTCAGGGTAAGGTCATCGGGACACAGCGCTCCACGCTCGCCGGCACCTGGATGGAAGAAAACATGGAAGGTGTCGAACTGAAACTCTACGACACCCAGGAAAACGCCTACCTGGACCTGACCTCCGGTCGTCTCGACGGGATCCTGGCAGACAAATACGCGAACTACGACTGGCTGAAAACCGAAGCTGGCCGGGCTTACGAATTCAAAGGTGACGCGGTGGTAGAGGGCGACAAAATCGCCATCGCCGTGCGCAAGGGTGACAATGAATTGCGCAACAAGCTGAACGCCGCATTAAAAGAGATCGTTGCCGACGGCACCTATAAAAAGATCAACGACAAGTACTTCCCGTTCAGCATCTATTGATCCTGACGTGCCTGACCGGCGCCGCTGTTGTACGGCGCCGGTCCTTAGCAAAGCCTGCCGCGATATGAACACATACCCATGATGATTGACCTCTACGGATTCGGCCCGGCGCTAGCCGCCGGCGCGCTGATGACCGTCCAGTTGGCCCTTTCTGCCTTATGCCTGGGGCTGGTACTCGGCCTGCTCGGTGCCCTGGCCAAGACCTCGTCATACAAGCCGTTGCAATGGCTTGGTGGCACTTATTCAACGCTGGTTCGCGGCATCCCGGAACTGCTCTGGGTGCTGTTGATCTATTTCGGCACCGTTAACCTGATGCGCGCCTTGGGTGAGTACTTCGGCAATCCCGACCTTGCTCTCAACGCCTTCGCCGCCGGCGTCATCGCACTCGGCCTGTGCTTTGGCGCCTACGCTACTGAAGTGTTTCGCGGCGCAATCCTGGCGATCCCCAAGGGCCACCGTGAAGCCGGCGTCGCTTTGGGCCTGTCGAAATGGCGGATCTTTACCCGATTGATCATGCCGCAAATGTGGCGCATCGCCCTGCCCGGCCTGGGCAACCTGTTCATGATCCTGATGAAGGACACCGCGCTGGTCTCGGTGATCGGCCTGGAAGAAATCATGCGACACGCGCAAATCGGCGTAACCATTTCCAAACAGCCGTTCACCTTCTATCTGGTCGCCGCGCTCATGTACTTGGGGCTGACAGTACTCGCCATGATCGGCATGCACCTGCTTGAACAACGCGCGGCCCGTGGTTTCACCAGGAGCACCCAATGAACTGGGAAGTCATCATCAAGTGGCTGCCGAAACTGGCCCAGGGCGCGACACTGACCCTGGAGCTGGTGGCCATCGCCGTGATCGCCGGCCTGTTGCTGGCGATTCCGCTGGGCATCGCCCGTTCATCGCGCCTGTGGTACGTGCGGGCGTTGCCCTACGCCTACATCTTCTTTTTCCGCGGCACTCCGCTGCTGGTTCAGCTGTTCCTGGTGTATTACGGCCTGGCGCAGTTCGACGCCGTGCGCAGCAGCGCCTTGTGGCCTTATCTGCGGGACCCGTTCTGGTGCGCCACCGCCACCATGACCCTGCACACCGCCGCCTACATCGCCGAGATCCTGCGCGGCGCGATCCAGGCCATTCCCCGTGGCGAAATTGAAGCCGCGCGGGCCCTGGGCATGTCTCGCCCCAAGGCGCTGCTGTACATCATGCTGCCCCGCGCCGCGCGCATCGGCCTGCCGGCCTACAGCAACGAAGTGATCCTGATGCTCAAGGCCAGTGCCCTCGCGAGCACCGTGACCCTGCTGGAACTTACCGGCATGGCCCGTACGATCATCGCCCGGACCTACCTGCCGGTAGAGATCTTCTTCGCGGCCGGCATGTTCTACCTGCTGATGTCCTTCGTCCTGGTACAAGGCTTCAAGCAACTGGAACGCTGGTTGCGCGTCGATGCCTGCCAAGGGCGCTGAGAGCGAGGTGTTGACGGGCGAAGCGTTGCTCGCCCGTTTCATGGCTCTGGATGCTTTTCTCACAGAGCACCAGGCGCTATGGAAGCCCCGCCCTTTCACTCTTCTGCAGCTACCTTGGGAAACTTCCCACCCCGAACTGGCCCAATGGCTACGCCAGCGTTCGCTGCAAGCGGCGGAAAACGACCATCACCAGCCGTGGTTGATTGAAGACGCGCCCGCGCCGTTTGCGCAATGGGCCGCTACCGCCCGCGCATTGAGCGTTGTCGCCGAGCTGCCCGCCAGCCTGCTGAAAGCACCAACTCATCGCCTCAACGTCGACGTACCCGGGCGCAAATGGCAGCAGATCGAAGCCTTCGCCAGCCGCCTGAACTTCACCACCAAACCGACCCGCTGGCTCGACTGGTGCGCCGGCAAAGGCCACCTGGGTCGACGGCTACTGCACGACGATCAGCAACTGACCTGCCTGGAATACGACCCCATGCTGGTCGCCGCCGGCCAGCAACTGAGCAAGCACCACAACCTGCCCGCTCTTCACTTGCAGCAAGATGTAATGGCGACGGACGCGGCCCAGACGATCCAACCGGAACACACCCCGATAGCCCTCCACGCCTGCGGCGACCTGCATGTGCGGCTCATGCACCTAGCGAGTGCCGCCGGCTGCGCACAAATGGCTATCGCACCGTGCTGCTACAACCGCATCAGCACGGCGCGGTATCAACCGCTGTCCGATGCGGCCAGCCAATCCCGCCTGCAACTGTCGCTGGACGACCTCGGCCTGCCACTGAGCGAAACCGTCACCGCCGGCGCGCGCGTCCGACGACAACGGGACAAATCCATGGCCCGACGCCTGGCCTTCGACCTGCTGCAAAGGCAAATCCGCCGCAGCGACGACTATCTGCCCACACCGTCATTACCGAGCGCCTGGCTGGAAAAACCGTTCGCCCGCTACTGCACCGACCTGGCGGCCCTGAAGAATTTATCCACAGTCGGTTTCCCCGATTGGGAGCAACTGGAGGCTGCGGGTTATCTACGCCTGGCCGAGGTGCGCAACCTGGAATTGGTGCGAGGCCTTTTCCGACGGCCGTTGGAGCTTTGGCTGGTGCTGGACCGGGCACTTTTCCTTAGCCAAAAGGGTTACGAAGTGCGCCTTGGCATCTTCTGCGAAGCACCTCTTACGCCAAGAAATCTATTACTGCTGGCAGAGCGTCAGCCACACGCGACAGCCTGTGGATAACTCTGTTGATGAAATATGCCTGGATCCAAGTAAGTCGTGATTTTCTGAGCGTCTCCAAGCTGTTCATTTTTTGTTCATATGGATAAAAAACCATGAAAACAGGGATTTGCGCGCAAACGAGAAAAGTGTCACAAAAAGGAAAGATTCCGTTCGGCGCTTCCTTCCCATTGTGCATAAGCGCCAAAACAAACCGACATAACGGTTGGTTTTAACGCCGTCAGGGCAGCATTTTCGCTGGCCGTGCGTCGATTGATGCCCGCACAAAGGCGACGCCGCGCCACCGAGCCACGGCCTGCATAAAAATAGTCAGAATTCAGGGGTTTACAGAACCCGCCCAATCGCTATAATCGTCGCCCACACGCCGGTATAGCTCAGTTGGTAGAGCAACTGACTTGTAATCAGTAGGTCCCGGGTTCGACTCCTGGTGCCGGCACCATACAAAATAAGGCCTCGCAGCGATGCGGGGCCTTGTTGCTTCTGGAATACATAAAATTCGACGTAAAATCCGTCATCCTTCAGCGTTACGTTCGCAGCGTTTCAGTTTCCAGTCCCTTTCGATTCACGTATTACTATCTCCGTGCCACCTCCGATAAGCGACCCCTCGTGAATCTCATGGTGGAAATAATCATGGAGCAGAAAATGAACACGCCGGAAAAACTGAAATCCGCTCTCGACGCTTACAGGCAGAGACAGGAACAGAAGGATCAGCGCATCAAATTTGAGCTGGAGCAGCTGAGAACCTCCGTTAAAGAATTTTTTCAGATGACCAATCGATACGTTTACAACGTTGTCGCGCCATTTCATGAGCCTGTTCAGATCACTGCTAGGTTCGGCGACGAATCTATTGGCTTCGATACGCAGAAAATTATATTCCCTGTAACAGATCACCGCATCGAGTTCATACCTACCTTTACACGGAACAATGAGTTCGGGTTTCGCACCAGTGGGTTGCAACAAGAACTCTTGATCCTACCGAAACAAAACAGGTGGCAAGCCTATTCCCAGGACGGCACGGTCATCGAATCGGAATTCACCTCTGAGTACTTCGTGTCCCTCTTGATGAGCGTGATCCCAAACAATTAGGCCCCCCTCCTCTGCCCTTCGCCGGGCAGAGGATATCTTCTTGCACAACTGAGTTTTGACCTCAACGCTGTAGCTGAAGCCTCGGGCATCGGGCCGGAACTGTTTCACGCTGGTACACCCACCGAACCCCGTGACGTCGATGTAGATATAGGTCACGCGGTAGCGGTCGCAGATCTTGCGAATCGCTTCAGCCTGCGAGAAAAAAGGGGACTAAGAAAAAAGGGGACAGATTTATTTTTCGAAAATAAATCAGTCCCCTTTTTCACAGGTTCATAGAGCATTGTCTCGCCAGCCATGACGAGACGACACGATACTACTATCTGCTTACTATCCGACTGCTCGCTCGGCGCCTAGAAACGTCATGGGCTTTCAATCTCAAACTGGGATGTGATTCAGATAGTCACGACCGACAGCAACCGGCTCAAAGCAGACGTCAACATGAGTAGGAAATGCCTGCTCTGCGTCAAAGTGAATAAATCCTCTCGTGCACGCCACTCTTCTTGACTTTCGACGATTCGAACGCATAGTCATGCTCATCAAAATTACACTCCGAAATAAAATGAGTGTATTTCAAACTCTTCACGCGAGCCATGGTCTTGCTTTTACGCAACTCCGTTGTTTTATTCTGAACATTCAATTCAGGTTTGAAGTAATTGATCAAACCGGCCTCGGCGGCGAGCACAAGATTTTCTTCCCCTAAGGTCATATAGTCTTTAGGTTGTTTGATGACCATGCCGTCGCGAGACGCCATCGCCTCGAACTGTGGCGTGAAGAAGTACAGATAGATTTCCGCATTGTCCTCGCATTCTGCTTGGGCTTGCTGCACACGCTTGTGCCCGTCCATTCGGTCAGACAGCTCCATGGCCTTGCCGATATACATAACTTCGTACTTTTCCGGAAGGTCATCGGTAACACGCAGCAGTTGATGAGCAAAGATGATATGCCTATTTTCATCCTTGGGCATCGGGTCCACAGGTGTCAGAAAATGGTAGGCGATTGCCCGATCCGCACGCTCCTTCTCCCCGCTTCCCGGCATGACGGCTGCAACCATGGGCTCTCGCTTCAACAGGCGCTCATACTCATCTGCGGACTCTACATATTGAATCATTGATTGCAGATGGGCCGGTGTCGGAAAGAATTTTTTATTGATAGCCGGCGCGCCGTGCATCAGTTGAGCAATGTCGACCTTGTGAGGGCGCGACAGCATGCCCTGTGAGGCATACTTAAACACGATCTGGCACTTTTTGCTCAGCGAGGCACTGGAAAATCGCACTTTACGTCGTTTTACGAGAAAATAGATTCGCCCGCTTCTGAATCTATCCACCTCCTCTAGAGGCACTTCGAATTCGCGATACAACTTATCAGGCGTAATAAAGAATGCGTCTACAAGATGAGACTTAAGAATTTTGAACGGTGGCTTTATCATAACTAATCCTTAGGCGATATAATCCCACGACACCGGGCCAATTATATCGATTCACCTAACACTCTATAGATATTCAATGACAACCTGCGGCCAATTACCAATGGCAATTATCGAGCCAAAGCTGCTACACCCGAGCCCTACGCTGCCAACCGACCCCTATCTGCTCTTTACAGAGAGCAGATAGGGATCGGAAACAGGCTCCAACTCTTGCGCTAACAGTTTCTCCAGCGGTCAGTCTATTCGAATAAAACGAAGAACTCTTTCACGCAAGCGCAGCAGGATAACGAACCAACTGATTGCCAAATCTAGAACGCGACCAACTCGGCAATCTTTTCAGCTATCACCGACATCGAATCTTCAGCGGTGTCCAGGCCGCTTCGGGAGGCGAGTAACGGGCTGACATTGCGAAGTGCGTCGTATGTAGTGTTATGCACGATGGGAACTAGTTGGTTACTCGCCAAGAGCGTGGAAAGCTCTTTGTCGGCAACGCTTTCTTTGGGGAGGCGAGCCAACAGCGCGGGAGTCACCAGCACGAGTCCAATTCGCGAATTTGCTAAGCCTTTGTCGATGGCGCGCATCATCGGAACACCGAGCCCAAGATCCTTCTCGCTAAACCAAACCTTGACACCAGCAGCTACTAGAAGCTCGTGCAGCTCTTTGGCCGCCCCTTGCCGATCGTCCCACGCGTGGCACAGAAATACGTCACGCAGGTCAGGTTGCGCCGCTGCTCGCGTCTCAATGGTCTGGCGAATTGGCTGAAGTGATTGCACTTGATCCAATGTGTATGACACGGACGAACCAGCTTTGGACCAGCGTGGCCTTGAACCACCGCCCGATCTGCCAGCCCCGCCACTATTGCTATAGCTGCTATAGCTACTCCCACTGCTACCAAATGATGGGGTGTAGGAGCGAGAGCTGCTGCGGTAGCGGCACGCAGGGCAGGCCGCTGCCGCTGCAGCTGAGCTATGTCCGCGTATTGGTGCTGTACATCTAGACATGTCGTAACCCTTTCATATACGAAGCGAGTGGCCTTCAGGACACAAAATGTGTCCTGGGCTCTGTTTAAGCGATTATCAATTGGTCGCTTTTGGGCGAATGACGATACGGAACGGTTGCCCGTTAGCACGTCGAATCACCTTCCCCGACTTGGTGGTGATGGTCATCCGGTAGATAACCTCGCCTTCCCCATCGGGTTTTTCGAACATCTCAAGCTGGGACATGGAATGCCTCCTTCGAGATGGCTCAAACACAGAACTCGCTCCCTTGCGAAAGGACCCCATAGGGGCTACCATCCACAAGCTTTTTCCACAAAGCGCGAGAGACACCTGGAGCCGATTCAGACGTCTTTTTCCGAAGGCCGGTCAAGTTCGTACCTTGACCGGCTTTTGTGTTTCTGGCGTTCTGACATTTCATCCGAGCCATCTTTTTGAAGCGCCTAAGGTGCTACAGATGAGCATAAGAACAAGCCATAAGCGAAATGTATCATCGTCATTTTGATTACGTCAAGCACTCTCATGTGCTATCGTGGGATCTCAGATGCGCTCGACCAGACGTTGGGGGCATTCCGCAAGGCAGGTAAGAAGGCAATACCGTAAGAAGGCAAGACGGAGAGCAAATGATTGATTTGAGCGAATATAGCCAGGCGCAACGGGAGCGTCTGGTGTACATAGATTTCCGACTGTATTTCACGGGGACCGTTTCACGCACTGACCTCATGGATAGGTTCGGGGTGGGCGCGGCAGCTGCCACCCGTGATTTCGCGCAGTATCGAGAGATTGCTCCTCAGAACACTGAGCTCGACACTGTGACCAAGCACTACGTGATGCGCGAGACGTTCTCGCCTCTAGTCGCGCATTCGCCTGAGCGCGTGCTCACGGCTCTCTCCCATGGGTACGGATACGGTCTGGATGGAGAGAAGCCATTCATCCTAAATGAATCGGTTTTGCTGCTCAGCAAGCCGAAAGTAGAGGTTTTGGCGCCAATCTCGCGCGCAATCAGCCTCAACCAAGTGGTGAAAATCAGCTACACCTCGGGCTCGGGAAAATCTGAACGGGAAATTGTGCCGTTCGCTATCAGTTGCGACGGCTTGCGCTGGCACGTCCGCGCGTACGATCGTAAGCGCGGAAAGTTTGTGGACTTTGTTCTAGCTCGAATCGGATCTGCTCAAGTTCAACTGGGAGAAAAGCCACTCGCCAAAGAGAACCAGAAGAACGATGACCAGTGGAATCGAATGCTCGACCTCCCTCTTGTCCCTCATCCTGATAAGGATTGTGCACAGATCATGATGTGCGACTACGACATGCCTGACGGTGTCCTAAGGCTTCGAGTTCGTGCGGCCATGGCTGGGTACGTCTTGCAGCAGTACCACGTGGACTCCTCGCCTGACCACAGCATCAAAGACAAGGCCTACCGCCTATGGCTTAGCGATCCCTTGGCTTTGTACGGGGTGGAGAGCTCAATGTTTGCGCCCGGATACAGAAATCCAAATTTTGACGAGGCGGAAAGCGATAAAGTTGAAGCCAGCTAAACGAGCTGCGCTTTACGTAAATCGCGTCCAGGCATTTTCACTTTGCCAGGCAGAGTTTTTTTCGGGCTCACTATCATCTCCGTGATCATTTGGTGGTTTGGCTCTGATGCAGAACCTACTACGTTCCTAGTGGAAGACAATCGGGCGAGTGCCCGAGGATAGTTTTAGAGATAGAAGCGCATAACCCTAACAATAAATAAATTATAAATCATATAGATATAAAGTCTTTCGACTCCTGGTGCCGCACCATACAAAACGAAGCCCTCGCAGAAATGCGAGGGCTTTGTTGTTTCTAGCGGTAGAAGAGACTGCGCTTGAGCCCCGACACACTTCCTCTCAAACCACTCGCTCAAGCTACATCGTCCCCCAGCGCCGGGCGCGCATCGCAGCAACCAGATCAGCGGAGGCGAATCTCCCTCGATCGGCCTCGTCTACGGCCATTTCAATCTGTGCGGCCAAAGCCTTCTCATGCTCGGTACAGTCGCGAAGGATGTGATTGTCAACTCCGTCCATCCTAGGCAGGTCAGCAGGAGAGCTCGAAGGATGTTCCGGCAGGTTTAGAGTTATTTCGGTCATGACTACCTCAATGATGAAGTTTCGGGCCGGCACGCTTTCTACGCTTGATTGGAGAGCTGCGACGACATCAGCAAGCACTGCTTTCACGATTACCTATGATGAGTATCTTTCGACTGCACCATAAAATTACCTAAACCTCACCCGCCAGCATAGCGCCACGATTGCACCCTACCCAATCGCCCGCTACTCTCCAACCGTCGCTGCCAATTCAGCGACCGGGCCTGAGAACCCGGGTAAGATGCAGGCGCTACAGCGCCCGAATCACGTTTTGCGGCGTTTTTTTATGTCCGCAATCCGTGCAATGGCGGCTGTGCGTGGGAGACCTTCGGGTCTGCCGGGTTCCTGTATCTCCGGTTTCTCAGCCTGCGCACAGCTGCCACCCATTCGCCTGAGAACGAACGTGGCAGCTCTCAACTGATATGGGAGTCTATCGATGCACGCCATGGATCTGCTGCAGTCTCGCTTTATCACTTTGCCAGCCACCCGCCGCCAATTGGCGATCGGAGGCGCGCAATGACCAATCCCAAAGACCTCAAAACCCCAGGCCTAACCCCCTTCTCCTACCACTCCGACCGCCCCCTGTTCCGCGTCAACAGCGGCATTCCCATCGGCGAAGCCCTCTCCCATGCATCCGATCTTCTCCACATTGCCATGCGTCTGGCCGATGATGCGGCGATGGTTCGGGGTACGGATCGTTATGCTTGGGCGTCGTGTTATTTGCAGGAGATGAGCAAAGCCGTTATCGACGACGTAGTAAAGGTGCTGGAGGCGCCGGGGAGTAATCCCGCATAAGGGGCAGTGACGCGATGCTGCTCCGTGTGCGGGGCAGCATTGGGTTTCGTCTGTGCAAAGAGGGGCCGCTTCGCAGCCCAGCGGGAGCAAGCTCCCTCGCCACGAGATTAGTGGAGCATTCATCTATTTATTTTCGCCGCCGATAGCCTCAATCAAGAGCATGCCTTTCCAAGGCTCGGCGAGCGCTCATCTACACTTGCCCGAAATCCCCCGCTCCAGGAGCAACAAGCGATGAAAATCCGCACCAAGGTTGTAGGTTCGGGGTTGGTCAGCCTGTTTTTTGCGCTGTTGCTGGGTGGTATCGGGCTGTGGGGTTACCACGCCATGACCGAGGCCCTGGCGCAGAACGAGACCAGTATTTCGGCGATGCGCAAGCACATGGAGGCGGACATGATGCACGACGCCATTCGTGGCGATGTGTTGGCTGCCTTGCTGGTTGCACCGGGAGATGCCGAGGGCGCGAAGGAAGTCACCGAGGCGTTCGACGAGCATTCGCAGCGGATGCGCAAGGTTATCGCGGAGAACGCCGAAGCTCGGTTGCCGGGTACGATTTCACAAACCATTGCCGAGCTGAAGCCTCAGGCCGAGGCCTATATCGCCTCGGCGAAGCAAGTGATTGGCAAGGCGTTGAGCGGGGCTCAGGATGGCCGGGCGTTGCGTACTGAGTTCGATAAAGCATTTTCGGCGCTGGAAGAGCGTAACGAAGCGGTCAGCGAATTGATCGAAAGCCAGGCGCAAGTTTCTCGCGAACATCAGGACCACAGCATCCATACCTCGGAGCGCTGGTTGATCATTACCTTGCTGGCCACCTGCGTGGCGCTTGCATTGCTGTCATGGAGCCTGCTCAAGGCGGTGCTCACGCCGCTGAACAAGATCATCATCAATACCCAGGCGATTTCTCAAGGCGATTTGCAGCGCTCGATGGGCCCTCATGGCGATGATGAGCTGGGCCAGTTACAGGCGGTGATCGAACAGATGCAGGCCAACTTGCGGCAGATGATCGCGACGATCCGTAGCCAGAGCGATGAGTTGCATGGCACGTCCCGCAATCTGGGCGATACGGCGCGGCAGATTGTGTCCAGCGCCGACCAGCAAGCCCAGAGCGCTACCAGCATGGCGGCGAGCATGGAGCAGATGATGGCGAACATCAGCCAGATCCATCAGCACGCCGACAGCGCGCGGACGATTTCGGCGCAGTCCGAACAACTGGCGAGCAGCGGTGGGCAAGTGATTCTGGGGGTGGTGGAAGGCATGAACCGGATCGCCGAGGTGGTCAACCAGTCTTCCAGCAAGATCACCGCCCTGGATGCGTCGTCCGAGGATATCCATTCGATCATCCAAGTGATCAAGAGCATCGCCGAACAGACCAATCTGCTGGCCCTCAACGCCGCTATCGAAGCTGCTCGAGCCGGCGAGGCGGGCCGCGGTTTTGCGGTGGTGGCCGATGAGGTGCGCAACCTGGCGGCGCGCACCACTCAGTCCACCCAGGAGATCACCGCGATGATCGAGCGCATCCAGTCCAGCGCCCGGGATGCGGTGGCGAACATGCAGGCCTGCGTCAGCCGCGTGGACGAAGGCGTCAACCTGGCCCAGCAGGCCGGCGTGTCGATCAGCGAAATCCGCACGGGCGCACGGCATGCCGCCGAAGTGGTGGAGGAAATCTCCCAGACCATTGCCGAACAATCAAAAGCCAGTGACGAAATGGCCCAGCGGGTAGAAGCAATAGCCGAGCAGTCTCGGGAAAACACCCGCTCGATTCACGATCTGACAAAAACGGCTGACCATCTGAACGACGCCGCGGGCTCGATGCAGGCTTCGGTGCAACAGTTCAAGATTTGATCAACCACGTCCACATGTAATTGGACTAAAGGAGCTTGCCCGCTAGCGCACGGCAGCTCCTTGTTCACACCTGACTCACCTCGAATACAAACGAAATCTCCCGTTTCTGCGCACTCCACACGTAACGAATGTGCTTGCCCTGCACCGGAATCGACACCGCCGGCGGGCGAAACGCGGCCACGCATTCGTGACCGGGCAAGCGGACGCTGTTGTACAGCAATCCCCACGACAAGGTTTCCCGCAGCTCCCGGGCAAATACCTGGGACGGGCCGTAGGCGTCAGGGTCCGGGTTGTGCAGATGGGGATAGTCGTGGCGAATGTCGTGCAGGGGTTTGACGATCTTGTTGACGTAGGTGCGCATGGTCAACTCCAGGTCGGGCTCGTTGGTCGCGCCAAGGAAGCGTGCCTGGTGGTAGCAGGTCTCGGCAATCGCGGCTTCCTGGCTGCTGGCAGCGTAGTAGACGCCGAATGTGCCGTCGCTGAAGCGGCTGCGCTTGCCGATGTGGGTGAATGCCGCCATCACCGGCGACGAGCCCGGGCCGGAAACCCGGTCTTCGGGGCGTACCCGGGACAGCACGCCGGCCTCTTCCATGAGCCGGTCATTGGTCAGCGCTTCGAGGGCGTAGGCGGTGGGCAGGTCTTCGGGATCAAGCACGTCTTCGAACAGCGTGATCGGCGGAAAGCTGCTGTTGACGATCCGATAGGCCCGTTTCCATTGCGGGTCCGCCAGTGGTGGCGTCATCAGCCGCGCACTCCGTCGAGGTATCGCCGCACATCGGCGATGTCCACCACTCGCCCGGTCAGCATGTAGGAAAGCGCCGACTGGCCGTTAAATGGCGCCGCGTTATTGGGACTGCTGACCCATTGATACACGCGGTCCCGGCTGTTGCTGAAGATGATGCTCAGGGCTTTATGAATACCCATGAGGTAAGAGATTCGCTCGAGGGTATCGCGCGGCAGCCTTACGTTGTCGGGTAATTGTTTGTACTTGTAGAAAGTCGTGTTCCCTACCTTGCCCAACAGCGTGCGCTGCTGCTCGACGCTGCAGCCCCACAACTCCATGAGGTTGAAGAAGAACTTCAACGCGATTCGACCCGCGTCCGGGGAATCCAATTGTTGCTGTGCGTTGAGCGTGATGGAGGAAGTCGCCATGAGGTTTGGGCTCCTGTATTACGGACTGTTGCGTAAAGACTAATACATAAACGGATAAAAATTAAGTTTTAATTCGCAAGCGAATAGATTAAAGACCAGGAAGTCTGGATTTACCCGCAGATGTTTCGGCCTATACACAGCACCAGCAAAAAATCAGAATCGCGCATAAGCTCCAATCATCGCCTGCCGGAGCTTTTCGCCACAAAACCGCGACAACCGTGGCAAGGTGCTTGATGATAGCCAGCATCGCACCGCCAGACCCTGGCCAGGTGCCAAATAACAGCGAGCCCACTTAAGCAGAGGGCATTACCTCATGGATAGCAGAACCTTACGCAACCTCATGCGCATCGTGCAGACCGGCTCGTTGTCGGCTGCGGCGGAGCAGTCGTGCCTGACGGTGCAGGCATTGGCGGCACAACTGAACAAGGTCGAGGAACAATTCGGGTTTCGGTTGTTCCGCCGCTCGAACAAAGGCCTCGCATTGACCAGCCAGGGCTCGGAACTGACGCCCTTCATGGACCAGGTCCTCGCGGCCACCCGGCAGCTGGAGGAAAAAGTCGCGGCGCTCAAGGCGCCCAGGCGACGTACCCTCAAGGTAGCGCTCAACACGACGCTGCCGGCGGAATTCAATCGACGGATGATCGAACGCCTGATCGCCGTTTTCCCCCAGTATCAGTTGGAGTTCAGCTACGCCGAATCGATGGAGAACCTGAGCAAGCTCAAGAACGAGCATTTTGACCTGGCGATCCTGGTCGGACAGCCGAGCGGATTTACCAGCATTCCGATGCCGGATGTCCAGGTACGCGTGGTCGGCGCTCATTGTGGCGAAGAAGATGATTCCCTTGGCCTGCTGGGTGACCGGTTCCAGGTGCGTCCGGCCGAGGAATGTCCTTATTCGCGCAGTTTCCTGCGCTTCCTCGATGCCGGTCTCGGTGAATACGGGCCGAGCCAGCGAATGGTCTATTCCTGCAGCGAAACCCTGACGCTGTCGTTGATTACCCAGCTCGACGGTTTGGGCCTTGTCTCCCGGGACGCGGCGCTGCGCAACGGCTTGGCTATCTTCCCGGATTTCGAGGACTTCCTGGAGGTACGCCTGGCGGTAAACAACCCTGAGCTTTCCGACCAGGCGCTGCATGATGTGGTGGACCTGACGCTACAGGAAAGAACCGAGCGCGATATACGCCGCCGTGCCCACCGCCACACTGAGAAACAGGTTGCGGCTGAAATACGCACATAGCAGGGTCGGAATCGCGGCGTAGAACTCTGGACGGTCGAGCTGTATCTGCTGGTCCTTGATCAACAACGGCGTCAGGGTGATCGCAGCGACGATCGCCACCGGCAGGTATTCCAGTGCACGGGCAACGAAGGGTGGCCAGTTTTCGGCGTTGACCTGCAGCGGCAAGGCCCGGGGCAGGAAGGTCACGGCCATCATCAGGACCACAACCAGGATCAGGAACGTTTGGTCAGGCATACGCCCACCCCGCAGCCAAAAAACGTGGCAATGAATACGTTGAACGGCGAACTGCCCAGCAGGCTCAGCGCGCCCATGCAGGCCACGGCCGCCAGCGCCGCGATCAGTTTGTTACGGGTGTTGCACAGCGAAACCAGCACATAGAGCATCATCGCGGTCAGGGCGTAATCGAGCTGATACTTGATCAGGTGCGCGGCGTATTGCGCACAGACAGCACCCAGCAAACCGCCCAGCACCCAAGACGTGTGGCAGAAGAGGTTGAAACCGATCAGGTAGCGCACGCTTACCGGCGCCCCGCTGCCAAGCTTGACGCTGTGGAAAGCGAACGATTCATCGGTGAGCCCCGACGCGTAGCACCAGCGCTCGAAGCGGCTAAGCCCCAGTGCTCGCAAAGCCTTGGCCATATAGACAGACATCAGCATGTGACGGGCATTGATCAGGAATGTCGTCAGCACGATGGTGGTCAAGGAGGCCCCGCTGGAAATCAACGCCAGCGCGGCGAATTGTGAAGCTCCCGCGTACACGAACAGGCACATCGCAACTGGCAGCCACAAAGGCAAGCCGGCGTTGACCGCCATCAGACCGAACACAAACGAAACCGTGAAATAACCCGCTACCACCGGACTGGCTTCAGCAAAGGTTCGCGAGGCTTGTGGTTCGACCGCCAGCGGCTGGCTGGAAGTCTTGTTCATAAATCCCTCTCGAAAGTGATTTCACCCCGGGGTTCGCAAAACCCTTGGGCCGCCCAGAAACGCTTGCCGGCCAGATTGGCTTCGTCGACGAACAGAAACATGCGCAGCACGCCGACCCGCTTCATGTCGGCCGATGCCGCCTCCACCAGCCGCTGGCCCAGGCCTTGAGTGCGATGCCTTGGGCTGACGGCCAGGTGATTGATGGTGCCGCGAGTGCCAAGCATACCGCCGATGACCGCGCCGACGACGTCACCCGTCGCATCGAAGGCCAGGTAGGCAGTGGTGGTTTCCTGCAGCAACACCCCGCGCAGGAACCGGGCATCCTGCCATTCGCAGAATGACACTTCGGCAAAACCGCGAAAAAACTGCTCCAGTCGTTCGGCGTCCCTGACCATGGCCCGGCGCAGCAGGACCTGCTGCGCCGACTCATCCATGGGTTCGAGCTGTTCAGCGAACAATGTCGAAAGCGGTCCCGGGCCGCGAAAAGGAAATCGCCAGAATCTGCCTGAAGGCCATTTCATGGCTATGGGTGTTGCGGGCAGGGGTCACGTAATGGCGCATGTCGCGATCAAGGAAGAACGTCGTGTCGAGGATGTCCTCGTAGGTGGTCGCCGCCAGTTGCTCTTCCTGGGGACTGTAGAGACGGCTTTCAGCGCCCGCCACATTGTTGCGGCCCCAGAAGTGCACGCCGCTGAACGGATACCCATCGCAATGGATGCCCTCGGGGGTGATTTCCAATTGCTTGCCCGGCTTGATCTCGATGCGGATCTGGTGGATCTGGCACTGCCAGATCTCATCGTGCAATTCCTGCGGAAGGACGTTCTTGTACACCTCGAAGTCCGTGTCGATCAGGCTGCGCATGACCGGCGAATTGATCACTTCGTTGGAGAAATCCTGGAAGTGCCGCTCCAGCCCGCCGACATAGCTGTTGTTGGCCTTGGACTGGACATAGGCCCGGTGCTCGAGTTGCTTGAGCTCACGGGTTGCGGGGTTGTATTCGAAATCGCTATAGCGACGGAAACGCATGCCGGACTCGGCCTGACCGTAATAGCTGTCGGGCTCCATGTTTTCCCAGCTTTTGGTCAGCCGGACAAAGTCGCCGAAATGACCGTAGAGATTGAAGTCACCACCGCGGACGTTGACGTATTTGTCACGCCTTAGCGCTTCGCCCACTTCCCTGTTCAGTACGATCATTTTTCTCAGGTCTCCACTGCAATGAGCGGACTAATCTATTAGGTGCAGGATTTCCGTCCATGAGAAAGTATTTGAGGCATTTCAAGCCGCGCTTGAAACGGTGCAAAAAACTTCGTTAGTGCGACTTTTTGCCATGGAGATCACGCTCAAGAGGTCCTTTTTAAAGCAAGCGCTGGTAAAAACATTGCCGCTGCCCTGAATGCGCAAAAACCGACGCAGCACCACGCCACCTGTTAGGCATTTTTCTGTGAAAAAACCGGCCCAGCCCGCCTGAAGCATTCCTGAAAAACCCTGGACCCGCCGGCTCGCGGGCGTTCCCAATTACCTGGCTCATTCCTTGATAGACGTGGGGCCCCGGGACAAATCCCGGTTCCGACACCACCTTTCGGCAAGGAGAGCCTCATGGCGCCATCGGCGTTCACGCCCCTCGATCCCAGGACATGGCTGGCGCAACAGCCGTTGCAGGAAAACGAACACCTGTACCTGATCATCAGCGCAGCGAGCGAAGCCGGTGCGTTGCAAGCCCTTCGCACTTCAGTTCTCGCTCATCCATTGCTGCCCATCTGGAGCGACACCCCCTACGCCGCCTGGCAAGCGGTGATGCCCTATGTCACCAAGCTCGAACCCGACTCGGCGTTCCTGACGTGGATCGCTGGGAACGATGCCCTCGATTGGGGCTGGCTGGCCGTGTCCCACTGCGAACCCGGCGAGGTACTGACGCATCTGCGCAGCTTGACGCAAGTGCGGATGCCGGACGGGAACCCGGTGTTTTTCCGGTTCTGGGATGGGCGGTTCATTTATCCGCTGCTTGAAAAGCTCGGCGCGGCGGCCGGGCAGGTGTTGCCGACGTTCGATCGATACCTGATAAACGGCAAGGCCTTGGAGATCGGTCCAAGGAGAGTTCCGGCTGTCAGGGACTGGCCATGGTGGGACATTCCGCAGGAGATGCTCGACAGGTTGCCGGACGAGAACGGGTCCATGCACGTCGGCCTTCTGCTGCAATGGCTGGAAGAAGAGCATCCAGGTGTTCACGCCGCTTGGTCAGAAAACAATCTGAAGCAGAAAATTTCCCGTTTCGTCAGCCGGGTGGATGCTTCGGAAAACCTGCGCGATGCGCTGCTCGAGGACCTTATCCTGGAACAAGGCTGATGCTGTCGAAAGGGTATGGGAAGAAAGCCGTCCTCTCGCCGGGAGACAACGGCATTCTTCATCAGGCGAGGCGCGTCCCGAACCCGGTCGAGACGCGTTTCAGACAGCGTGAATCATCAAAAAACGTTGATCGGATAATCCACAAACACCCGCAGCTCATTACCGCTGACGTTGTATTCACTGGATTTCTGCGACACGCGCAGGACCGAGCTGCGCAAGCGTACGCTCAGGTCCTTGGCCGGGCCGCTCTGGACCACGTATTTGAACTGGTTGAAGATCTCGCGTTCGGTGCCGCCTTCGCTGGTGGATGTGGTGATGTTGTCGCCACGCACATAGGCCACGTTGTAGGTCAGGCCCGGTACACCGAAGGTGGTGAAGTCCAGGCCGTAGCCCAGCTGCCAACTGCGTTCGTCTTCGGCGTTGAAGTCGGACCAGTAGGAGTTCGCCAGATAGATGGTGTTACCACCGTCGCCGACACGATTCTGATCACGTTGATAGCCGCCGTAGGCGTAGCCCAGGTTGCTGTCGCCGGTGCTGCGCTGGTGGGCGAGCGTGAAGCTGTGCGGGCCGGTGGCGAAAGTTGCCGCCAGGCTCCAGATTTTGTTGTCGTCACCAGTGACGCCGTTTTCGCGAACATAGCTGTCGTCCAGCTTGGTGCGATAGCCGTTGAAGTCCAGGGTCAGGGATTGGTCCTTGGCCAACGGGAACACGTAATTGGCGTTCACGTATTGCTTCTTCAATACGTCTTCGACATCGGAGGCGTAGAGCGAAGCCTTGAATTGCTCGGTGAACTGGTAGCTGCCGCCCAGTACGTTGATCGATTTCAAGCCACCGCTGTCACGGCCTTCAGCGCTTTTACGGGACTCGGCGGTGAAACGGCCGGCGTTCAGTTCGAGCCCTTTGATCTCCTTGGAGGTGATCAGCGTGCCGGTGTAGCTTTCTGGCAGCAGGCGCGAATTGTCGTAGTTCAACACCGGCAGGGCCGGCATCTGGTCGCCGTAGGCCAGCACTGTGTTGGAGACACGGAATTTCACCGCGGCGCCGAATTTGGAGAGATCATCGGCCGCGTTGCCGCTGTCGCCTTTCTTGAAGAAATCGATGCCTTGTGCACCGGTGCGCCCCTTGCCGCCGTCCAGACGCAGTGCATACAAGCCGAACGCATCCACGCCTACGCCCACGGTGCCTTGGGTGAAGCCGGACGAGAACGTACCGATGGCGGCCTGGCCCCATTCGGCCTTGTCTTTGTTGCCATCCTTGTAGTCGCGGTTGATGTAGGCGTTGCGCAACAGGACTTTCAGGCTGCTGTCTTCGACGAACCCCTTGGACTCGGACTGATCGCTGGCCATGGCGTGTGTTGTGCTCAAAATCCCCAGTGCTAGCAAAGTAAAGCGTTTGTTCAACATGATTATTTTCCTTGTACGGGTTGATACGCACCGTAACCGGCAACCGAAATGGCGCTTTTTTGCGCTCTTTTTCGGACTCTTGCTCCTGGAAATAATGAAAAGGCCCGGCCACGGAATGATCGTGTCGGGCCTTTTTATTATTTAAGAGTCATGGCTGTTGGCCACAGGCGTGGGGCGAATCCTAGTCGCGCCCTGAAGTCCGTGTCAATTTCGTGAATCTTCGGTAAATCAGGTGAAAAAGCACACCCATAAAAAAAGCGCCAGCCTTTCGGCCAGCGCTTTTTATCAATCCTTCGAATTCTATCCCTGCATGACATCCCACAACGCTTCCAGCTCCGCCTCGCTGAACAGGCCAACGGGGTAGCGCTCGATGATCATCCGGCGCGGATCAGGTTCTCTGATCTGACGCGTGCCATTGGACTTCAACCACTGCGCCAACGCTTGAAGCGACTCACCATTTACGGCCAAGGGATGGCATGTGCGCTCGCTTATCATATTCATTCCAGCGCCCTCTCCTGGTTGATGAGCGGCCAATTTATCCAAGGTTTGTGACAATACAACGCAGCTCCACTCCCCAGAACTGCACGGATGTCGATACAAGAGCTATGCCAAGGTAAACGGCTCGCCGACGAACCGCGCACAAAAAAGCCCGCGCCCCAATGGGAGCGCGGGCTTGCCAGGATGGATCCAAAAGCACCGGTATAGAGCTGCTGCGACTCCCGTCACCGAGCTGTTACATCCCCACTCATTTTGTGTGCGCGGCAGGTTGCTGTTGGGTAAGACAATGGATATTTCCGCCCCCCAGTAACAGCTCTCGCCCAGGCACCATGATGACTTCGTGCTGGGGAAAGAGGTCCTGCAGGATTTGCCTGGCCGTGCTGTCCAGTGGATCGTCGAAACTCGGGGCGATGATGCCGCCATTGACGATCAGGAAGTTCACATAAGAGCCGGCCAGACGCTCGCCAGGTTTGCGCTCCTGTGAGCCGTGCACCACGTCCACGCCGGCGCATTCTTCTTCGGTGGCGTACAGCGGCCCGGGAATCGGCATTTTATGCACCGTGAACGAGCGGCCCTTGGCGTCGGTGCTGTTTTGCAGCACATCCATCGCCGCGTGGCAGCGGGCATAGTTCGGGTCCTGCGGGTCGTCGGTCCAGGCCAGCAGCACTTCACCAGGGCGTACGTAGCAGCAGAAGTTATCCACATGGCCGTCGGTTTCGTCATTGAACAGGCCATCGGGCAGCCAGATGATCTTGTCCACCGCCAATTGGGCACTGAGCACCGCCTCGATTTCCTGGCGGTTCAGGTGCGGGTTGCGATTGTGGTTGAGCAGGCATTCCTCGGTGGTGATCAAGGTGCCTTCGCCATCGACATGAATCGAACCACCTTCGAGGACGAAGCCCTCGGTGCGGTAGCGCGGGCTGCGCTCGATTTCGAGAATCTTGCCGGCCACCAGCGAGTCCCGGTTCCATGGGGAATACAAGCCACCCTCGAAGCCGCCCCAGGAATTGAAGTCCCAATCGACACCGCGCACTTCGCCGTTGTTGTTGATCACGAACGTCGGGCCTGTGTCCCGGACCCAGGCGTCGTCGCTGGACATTTCCACCAGGCGGATATTCGGCACATCGAGCCGCGCCCGAGCGTTTTCGTATTGGGCGGCGGATACCGCCACGGTGACCGGCTCGAAACGGGCGATGGCCTTGGCAACCGCCACATGGGCGGCCTGCGCGGGCTTGCCGCCCAGGCGCCAGTTATCCGGGCGCTCGGGCCAGATCATCCAGACCTGGGTCTGGGGCGCCCACTCGGCAGGCATGTAAAAACCGTCCGCGCGCGGAGTGCTGTGCAAAGTTGTCATGATTCAGGACTCCAGTGAGCCGTCGAGGGTTTTGATCGCGCCGTACAGGTTCGGGCGCCGATCACGGAAAGTGCCCCAGGCACTGCGAATGTGTTCCAGTTCGTCGAGGTCGAAGCTGTGTACCAGCACGCCTTCTTCGGTCTCGTTCAATTCCTGGACTTTTTCACCGAACTGATTGGCGATGAACGAGGAGCCGTAGAACGTGATGTCATAGCCATCCTGCTCTTCGTTGCCGATGCGATTGCTGGCGACCAGCGGCATCAGGTTGGCGCCGGCATGGCCCTGTTGTACACGCTGCCAATGATCGCGCGATGAAATGGTCTTGTCGTGCGGTTCGCTGCCGATGGCGGTCGGGTAAAACAGAATTTCCGCACCTTGCAACGCCATGCTGCGGGCGCACTCCGGAAACCATTGGTCCCAGCAGATGCCTACGCCGATTTTCGCATAGCGGGTATTCCACACCTTGAAGCCGGTATCGCCAGGGTTGAAATAATACTTCTCATGGTAGCCAGGACCGTCCGGGATGTGGCTCTTGCGGTAGATGCCCAGGTTGCGACCGTCGGCGTCGATGATCGCAATGCTGTTGAAACGCGCATGCCCGGCCCGTTCAAAAAAACTGATCGGCAGCACAACCTGCAGTTCTTCGGCAATTTTCTGGAAGTGCTTGATGGCGACGTTCTCGTCGACCGGAGTCGCCAACTGCAAATAATCCGGGTTCGGCTTCTGGCAGAAGTACGGCGTCTCGAACAATTCTTGGATAAGGATGACCTGCGCGCCTTGTGCAGCGGCCTGGCGGACCAGCTTTTCGGCGGTCTCGATGTTCGCTTCGAGATCCCAGGAACAGGCCATTTGCGTGGCGGCTACGGTAACGATACGGCTCATGAATCATCTCCCAGGCGATGGACAGTAGCGCCTTTATAGCCGATAAAAATCGGTATTTGAAGCATTAAAAACCATAAAGCCGGTAATTTGCCTTCAAAACACCGACAAAAATCGAATTAACACCCAATAAACCTGTGGGAGCGAGCCTGCTCGCGAAGAGGGGGGAACATTCAACATTTACGTTGACTGATCCACCGCTTTCGCGAGCAGGCTCGCCCCCACAGGAAAAAACAGCGTGCTGTGCCGGATAAACTACAACCCCTCCTCCAGCGCTTTTGCCAGCATGTCGACGAAGAAGTCCACGCTCTGGCGACTGGTGACCATCGGTGGCTTGATCTTGAGGATGTTCAGGTAATCACCAGTCGGCTGCATGAAGATGCCCAACTCCCGCAGGCGATTGCACAGCGCGGTGGTTTCCTCGGTGGCCGGTTCGAGGGTGTCGCGATTGCGGATCAGCTCCACGCCCAGGTAGAACCCGGAGCCATGCACCGCTCCGACCAATGGATACTGGTCGATCAGCGCTTCCAGGCGGGCCTTGAAATGTCCGCCAACGATCCGGGCGTTTTCCCACAGGTTTTCTTCCTCCATGACGTCCAGCACGGCCATGCCGATCTGGCAACTGACCGGGCTGCCGCCGGCGGAAGAGAAAAAATACCCCTCGGCTTCCAGCGCCTCGGCGATTTCCCGGCGGGTGATGACGGCCCCCAGCGGCTGACCGTTGCCCATGCCCTTGGCCATGGTGATGATGTCCGGCACCACGCCTTGCTCCTCGAAGCCCCAGAAAAACTCGCCCATGCGCCCGTAGCCGACTTGCACCTCGTCGGCGATACAGACACCACCGCGCTCGCGCACCAAGGCATAGACCTGTTTCAGGTACCCCGGTGGCAGCGCGATGCCGCCGGCATTGCCATATACCGGCTCGCAGATGAAGCCGGCGAGCTGACGTTTTTGTTCGGCGATTTTTGCCAGGTTGTGCTCGACGCTGCGCACGTAGTCCGGCGCACTGTCGATACCGCGGAATTCACCACGATAGGTGTTCGGCGCCGTCACCGGGTGCACCCAGTCCGGACGGCTGCTGAGGGCCTGGGGATTGTCGGCGATGGACGTCGAGACCGCATCGGCCGCCACCGACCAGCCGTGATAGGCCTCCAGCACGCTGAGCATGTCGCGTCCGCCGCTGTAGGCCCAGGCCAGGCGGATAGCCAGGTCGTTGGCTTCGGTGCCGCTGTTGACCAGGAACACCCGGTCCATGTTCGACGGCGCCAGCGCCAGCAGGCGTTCGGAAAACTCGGCGATCGCCGCGTAGTGGAAACGCGAGTTGGTGTTAAGCAGCGACCACTGCCTGGCCGCGACCGCCGCCATGCGCGGATGGCCATGGCCCAGCACCGCGACATTGTTGAGCATGTCGAGGTACGAGCGGCCCTGCATGTCGATCAGGTGGTTGCGCCAGCCACGCTCGATGCGCGGCGGGTCGACGTAGTAGTGCTTCTGCGAACGGGCAAAACTGGCATCGCGACGGGCCAGCAGCGCCTGCGGATCGATTTCCGGCTCGGCATCGCAAGCCAGCCCCAACAGCACCGCGGGTGATGGGCAGAGCGCTTGCCAGGCCTGCGCCCGGGACGGTGCGCAGAACAACGGCGGGGCCAGATTCGCGCCCCGGCACAGCTGGACCAGCAACGGGCCAGCCACCTCGCCCACTACCTGACCCTTTGCCAGCGCGGCCCCGGATTGCAGCGGCGAGGAAACGCCCCACAAACGCACGCTCAGTTGCGGGCCATCGAGCCGAAGCAAGCCGTCAACATCCCTGTGCAACACCCCGGCGAAGGGCGATTCCAGCGGCGTACCGTGAGGAATGTGCAGTTCCACATGGAGCGGATAAGTATCGGGCTCTTCGGCACTGTCCGGCCGGGTGCGGGACAACCGATACTGCCCGTAACGGCTGGCTGCCAAGCCATGCACGGCGGCCGCTTCGCTCAGCAGGCGCTGATCGATCCCCGGCTGCTCCCAATTGCCCGCCTCGAAGTGCGGGCTGAGCACACCCAGGTCGATCAGGGCGAAATCACGCCCCACCAAAGTCGGCAACAGCGGTGCGAAACCCTCATTGCCAAGGGGCGGCAGGCTATGGCCCACGGCGGCAAGGATCGCCGCTTCCATCAACTCAAGCGGCACGGAATGGGCGACGTTGAAGATTTCCCATTCATGCCTGAGATTGTCGCGAGCATATTGGTTATCCGGATCGACAGCGACCTGTTGCTCTCCGCTAAGTACCAGCACAGCGGCGCGGGCCACGATCAACGGCCAAAGCGCCTGGAGCTCTTCACGCTGCAAGGAATTGACCGCGTGATAGGCCTTGATCGCCGGCAGGATGAAAAACGGATCTGCATCGGCATGATGTAACAGCGCCGCGCAGGTGACCGACAGATCGGTGACACGCCAGGTGCGAATCAGGTCGCCGAAATCGATGACGCCCTGCAGTTGCCATTGGCGCTGCGCATCGCGTTGCCAGACCACGTTGTCATCGGTGATGTCCATGTGGATCGCCTGCATCGGCAGGCTGGCCTTGAGCGGCTGCAAGCGCCGTTCGGCCTGCTGTGCGACGTCGGCGATCAACTGACGCCGCTGGTCATCGTCGATGACAGGCAACAGGTGATCGATCAAGGCTGGCGCGTGGCGCGCGTCCCATTGCAGGGTTCGCTCCAGGCCCGGGTGGTCGAACGTGGCCAAGGCCAGGTCCATGTCGGCGCACAGGCGGCCCAGCCCAGTCACCAGGTCAGGCGTGAGGTGCTTGAGTTGGGTGAGGGACTGGCCGTCGATGTACTCGAGCACGCGCATGTGTATCGCTTGCCCGTCGACTTCAAGCGTCAGCAGGTCCTGGCCATTGGCGGCCTCGATCACCCGCGGCACCTTCACCGCGCCGTGCCCGGCCAACTGCTTGAGCGCGGCATGTTGGGCCTGGAGCTCTTGGACGGCGTAGTCGCCATGGCAGATTTTCAGCACGAACCGCCCGCGTTCGCTGTCAACGCGGTAGTTGAGGTCCTGATGACTGCCAAGGGGTCGCAGGTCACCGCTGAGTCCGTAATTCGAGCGCAGCAGTACCAGTGCCTGTTCGGCGCTGATCTGTGGGCTTGGCAAACTGGCACGGTGAACCAACGTGGCGAGTGGCATACAACGACCCCTGGGGTGGTTTTGTCTGGATGCCTATCTCGCCACCGAGTCGTTGGATAAGCAACCCCCTCTTTGACTCGGGGCTCGCGCCGACCACTGCTTTGGGCAAGAATGGACATCCTTGCTGCTGCCATTCCCATGGAGACACCCAATGAATGTAATCGCCACCGATCTGCCCGGTGTCCTGATCATCGAACCCAAGGTATTTGGTGACGAGCGCGGTTTTTTTTATGAAAGCTTCAACGCCAAGGCATTCAAGGACGCGACCGGCATCGACACTCAATTCGTGCAGGACAACCATTCCCGCTCGCTGAAAGGCGTGCTGCGCGGCCTGCATTACCAATTGCAGAACACCCAGGGCAAACTCGTGCGTGTCACCGCCGGTGAAGTGCTTGATGTGGCCGTGGACATCCGCCGCAGCTCGCCGAATTTCGGAAAATGGGTTGCGGTACGCCTCAGCGCCGACAATCACCGTCAACTCTGGGTGCCACCAGGGTTCGCCCACGGCTTTGTGGTCTTGAGTGAATTCGCGGAATTCCTCTACAAGACCACCAACTACTACGACCCGACATCCGAACGCAGCCTGTTGTGGAACGACCCCACACTGAACATCGACTGGCAATTGGGAGATATCCAGCCGCAACTGTCCGGCAAGGACCTGGCGGCTTCGACCCTGGAGCATGCGGACGTCTTCGCCTGATCGAAGACGCTGGCGTGCGTCCTAGGCATAATGCGCCTGTCCCCACAGGCGCATCATGCTCATGAATTCCACTCTCCCCCGCAGACCCCGTTGGCGCAGCCTGGCACTGCTGGCCCTGTGCCTGGCGCCGTTGCTGTGGCCGCTGGAGCACCTGGCGGAGCGTTACTACCGCAGCGAGCTGGCCGGGCAGAATCGCCAGACGCTCGATCTCTACGTCGCCAACCTGTTGGGCACCCTGCACCGCTATGAAGTGCTGCCGCAGATTCTTGGCGAGCTGCCGCCCCTGCGCGCAGTCCTGTCTGCGCCGGATGATGGCGTTACCCAGGGCAATGCCAATCGATTGCTGAAGAACATCAGCGCCCAGACTGGCGCTGAAGTCATGTACTTGATGGACACCACTGGCAAGACCCTGGCGGCATCGAACTGGGATAAGCACGACAGTTTCGTCGGGCGCAATTTTGCTTTCCGCCCGTACTACATCGAAGCCATGGCCGGGCGTCTTGGACGCTTCTTCGGCCTGGGCACCACGTCGGGCAAGCGCGGTTACTTCTTTGCCGCCGCCGTACGTGATCGCGAAAAAGTCATTGGCGTACTGGTGGTCAAGGTCGACCTGGACCACACCGAAAGCCTGTGGGGCAAGACCCCTGAGCAATTGCTGGTGACCGACCATAATGGCGTGGTAATCCTGACTTCACGCCAGGAGTGGCGGTTTCGCGCAACCCGCCCTTTGAGCACCGAAGAGAGCAAGGCAATCAGCGCGGTCCAACCCTACCCGACCCGCGATCCGAAGCCGCTTCATCTGGACGCCAATGCCTGGCTGACCCAGACCCAGGTCATCGAAGAGACTGGCTGGAACGTGAGCATCCTGGCCCCGCGAACGCTGATCGATCGTCCGGTGCGCACGGTGGTGGTCATTGGTGGCTCGGCGTTGCTGGTCTTGATGTTGCTGCTCGGGTTGATGATGCAGCGCCGGCGCCATTACCTGGAACGGATCGCCTTCGAAGCCAAGGCCCGGCATGAGCTGGAAGGTCGGGTGGCGGAACGCACCAGTGACCTGGAAGGCCTCAACCGGCGCCTGCGCCAGGAAGTGCTGGAGCGCGAGCAGGCCCAGCAGGAGCTGGTCCGCGCCCAGGACGACCTGGTGCAGGCCGGCAAGCTGTCGGCCCTTGGCACCATGTCGGCGAGCATCAGCCATGAACTCAACCAGCCGCTGGCGGCCATTCGAAGCTACGCGGAAAACGCCGAGATCCTGCTCGACCATCAGCGCACCGACGACGCCCGGGGCAATCTCAAGCTGATCAGCGAACTGACCGGGCGCATGGCCTCGATCATCGCCCATTTGCGCGCTTTTGCCCGCCGCGACCGCCACGCGCCGGAAAGCGTCGCCCTGCAACCGGCGTTGGACGATGCCTTGGCGCTGCTCGCCAAACGTCGGCGCAGCATGGAAGTGGAACTGATCCGTGACCTGCCGGCCGCCACCTTGTGGGTCGAGGCCGGCGAAACACGCTTGCGCCAGGTGCTGGGCAACCTGCTGGCAAACGCCCTTGATGCCCTGACCGAAAAGGGCCCGCCGCGCAGACTCTGGCTCAGTGCCCAGGCAACGGAAACCGGCGTCAACCTGTACATACGCGATAACGGCCCGGGGTTCTGCATGGAAGCCCTGGGCCGGGCCGGCGAGCCTTTCTATACCACCAAGACCCGCACCCAGGGTCTTGGCCTGGGGCTGGCGATCTGCGACACCCTGATGCGCGCCTTCGGCGGCGAGCTGTTGTTCGCCAATCACAAGGAAGGCGGCGCCCTGATTACCCTGAAGCTGCGCGCGGGCGCGCCCGGGGTGAGCCTGCAACCGTCCGAGGACCGTAGTGTATGACCATCGATAACCAGATTGAGGTGGTGCTGATCGACGACGATCCCCACCTGCGTCAGGCCTTGAGCCAGACCCTCGACCTGGCCGGCCTGAAGATCCTCCCCCTGGGCGAGGCCAATGGCTTGGCCGGGCAATTGCCGCGAGACTGGCCCGGCGTGGTTGTCAGCGACATTCGCATGCCCGGCATGGACGGCCTTGAACTGCTGAACCAGCTGCACGCACAGGATCCGGAGCTGCCGGTCCTGTTGATTACCGGCCACGGCGATGTACCGCTGGCGGTCCAGGCAATGCGCGCCGGGGCCTATGACTTCCTGGAGAAGCCCTTCGCCAGCGATCATCTGCTCGACAGCGTTCGCCGAGCCCTGGCCTTGCGTCGCCTGGTCCTGGACAACCGCAGCCTGCGCCTGGCCCTTAGTGACCGGCATGAACTCAGCGCCCGCCTGGTTGGCCAATCGGCGCCCATGCTGCGCCTGCGCGAGCAGATCGGCGCCTTGGCGGCGACCCGCGCCGACGTGTTGATCCTCGGTGAAACCGGGGCCGGCAAGGAAGTGGTCGCCCGCGCACTGCACGACCTCTCAAGCCGGCGCAACGGGCCCTTCGTGGCGATCAACGCCGGCGCCCTGGCTGAGTCAGTGGTGGAAAGCGAACTGTTCGGCCACGAGCCCGGCGCCTTCACCGGCGCGCAAAAACGCCGCATCGGCAAGTTCGAATTCGCCAATGGCGGCACATTGTTCCTCGATGAAATCGAAAGCATGAGTATGGACGTACAGGTCAAACTGCTGCGCCTGCTGCAAGAGCGCGTAGTGGAACGGCTGGGGGGCAACCAGCAGATCCCGCTGGATATCCGCGTCATCGCCGCCACCAAGGAAGACCTGCGCCAGGCCGCCGACCAGGGCCGTTTTCGCGCCGACCTGTATTACCGTCTGAACGTCGCGCCGCTGCGTATTCCGCCGTTGCGCGAACGCGGCGAAGATGTGCTGATGCTGTTCCAGCACTTTGCCAACGAAGCCAGCACCCGCCATGGCCTGCCGCCGCACGAACTGCTGCCGCCCCACCGGGCGCTGCTGTTACGCCACAGCTGGCCGGGTAACGTGCGCGAATTGCAGAACGCCGCCGAACGTTTTGCCCTGGGCCTGGAACTGGCACTGGACAGCAGCGCGCCGGACAGCAGCCCCGCTGCGGTGGATGTGATCAGCGGCGGCCTGAGCGAGCAGGTGGAGAACTTTGAAAAAACCCTGATCGCTGCCGAACTGGCCCGTTCCCACAGCTCCGTACGCAGCCTCGCCGAAGCCTTGGGCATTCCGCGCAAGACGCTGCACGACAAGTTGCGCAAACACGGGCTGAACTTCGGCGACAGCAGCCATGGCCCGACCGAAGAGTCGGATTGAGCTCCACCCTTTCACTTTCAGCCAAGAGGGCCTGTATGAACCGCGACAGCCACTACCTGGAAACGATCCTGCACCGGGACATCCCGCTGACGCAGGACATGGGACTGAAGGTGCTCGGCTGGCAAGCCCGGCAGCTACGCTTGTTCCTGCCGATCGCAGCCAATGTCAACCACAAGAGCACCATGTTCGGCGGCAGCCTGTATTGCGGCGCCGTGCTCGGTGGCTGGGGCTGGCTGCACCTGGCGCTGCGCGAGGAAGGCATCGAAGACGGGCACATTGTGATCCAGGAAGGGCAGATCAGTTATCCGCAACCGGTTACCCGCGACGCGACCGTCATCTGTGAGGCGCCCGATGAAAAGACCTGGACGCGCTTCCTGGCCACTTATCGTCGCTACGGACGGGCAAGGCTGGCCTTGCAGACGCAGGTGGTAAATGTGGATAGCGAGGACGTGGCGGTGCAGTTTGAAGGGCAGTACGTGCTGCATCGCTGATTGGCGCATAGACCCCGTGACGAGGGAGCTTGCTCCCGCTCGGCTGCGCAGCAGACGCTTTGGGGCCGCTTCGCCCGAAGCGTCGGACCGGCCCAGCGGGAGCAAGCTCCCTCGCCACAAAAGCTTCTGGGCTAAAAGATCAGATTTTAAGAACGAGCCAGCTCCAGCAACTTCCCACGCCACGGCGCTTTCGCCGGAAGCGCCAGGAAAGACGTATTCAATAACGACTCGCGTGCCGGATAGCAGAACGGCTGGCCCTGCAGGTCAAGTACCTCGCCACCCGCGCCCTCCAGCACGCCCTGGGCAGCGGCGGTGTCCCACTGCGACGTCGGCGCCAGACGCGGGTAGCAATCCGCCGCACCTTCAGCCAAAAGGCAGAACTTCAGCGAACTGCCGATATTGGTCAATTGCAGCGCCCCCAGGCTTTCGCTCAAACCGCCCAACAGGCGTTCCTGCTCCGGGCTGGTATGACGGCGGCTCGCGACCACCGTAAAGGTTTCACCGCGCGCCAGCACGTTACGCACCACAATGGCCCCAGGCTCGGCATTCCTGTCGCCGCGCCAGGCACCCAGGCCTGCACCGCCGGCATAATAACGACCGTTGGTGGGCATCGACACTACACCGAACACCACTCGCCCGCCCTCGATCAGGGCGATATTTACGGTAAATTCCTCGCTGCCGGAAATGAATTCCTTGGTGCCGTCCAGCGGATCCACCAGCCACCAGCGTTGCCAGCCGGCGCGGACGCTTTGCGCAATATCGGCATCCTCTTCGGAAAGGATCGGGATATCCGGCGCCAGGGCTTTGAGCCCGGCCACGATCACATGATGAGCTGCCATGTCGGCGGCGGTCACCGGCGATTCGTCGGCCTTGCGCACGACCTCCACATCGGCCCGCCAGAAGGGCAGGATCGCGTCGCCAGCCGTGAGCGCCAGCTCGATAACCGGGGCCATCAGGGGATGCGGAAAATTCATGGCAGGTAGGCTCCGCGCTGAGTCAGCAGATCGCGGGCCAGGTACAACGCCGCCAACGCCCGGCCCTCGGTGAATTGAGGGTTCTGCGCCAGGGCCGACAGCTCGCCCAGGTTGACCTTGTCCACACGCATTGGCTCGGGCTCGTCGCCTTCCAGACGCTCCTCGTATAGATCGGTCGCCAGCACCACCTGGATCTTCTGGCTCATGTAGCCGGGAGACAATGACAACTCAGTCAGGTGTTCCAGTTGACGGGCGCCAAAACCGGCTTCCTCCTTGAGCTCGCGCTCGGCCGCCGCCAGCACATCTTCACCTGGCTCGATCAGGCCCTTGGGCAGAGACCATTCGTAGGCCTCGGTACCGCCGCAATACTCTTCCACCAGCACCGCATGGTCGGCGTCGAGCATCGCCACGATCATCACCGCACCGTAACCTGCGCCCTTGCCCGCCAGGCGTTCGTAGGTGCGTTCCACACCGTTGGAAAAGCGCAGTTTCAGTTCTTCCACGCAAAACAGGCGGCTGGTGGCGACGATCCGTCGGTCGAGTATGGTGGGTGTCTGGCGCATAAACGGCTCCCTGAGCGATAGCAGGCTACTATACCCGGCCTATCCTGATTGTTTGCGTCGGATATCTGATTACCGCTGGAGAAGTTTTTTATGGCGTTGTTGCCCTGGCACGAGATCGATACGGTTCTGCTGGACATGGACGGCACCCTGCTGGACCTGCATTACGACAATCACTTCTGGCTGGAGCACCTGCCCCAGCGCTATGCCGAACTGCATGGCGTCAGCCGGGCCATGGCGGAGATGGAACTGCAGCCGCTGTTCGAGCGCAACGCCGGCCAGTTGCAGTGGTACTGCCTGGATTTCTGGAGTGCCGAGCTGAAGCTGCCGGTGCGCGAACTGAAGCTGGAAACCGCCCACCTGATCGCCCTGCGCCCGGACGCCGATACGTTTCTGGCAGCCATCCAGCAGGCCGGCAAACGGGTCGTGATGATCACCAACGCCCATCGCGACTCGTTGTCCCTGAAGCTGGAACGCATCGAACTGGCTCGGTATTTCGAGCGTTTGATCAGCTCCCACGACTACGGTTTTCCCAAGGAAAGCCCGCAGTTCTGGGACGCACTGCAAGCCGACCTTGACTTCGACCCGGCCCGCAGCCTGTTCATCGACGATACCCTGCCGGTATTGCGCAGCGCCCGGGATTTTGGCATCGCACATTTGCTGGCGGTCAGCGAGCCGGACAGTCGCAAGGGGCCGAAGGATACGGGGGAGTTCGATGCCGTCAGAGATTATCGGGATTTGATTGCCGGGCTTTGAACCGCACCCACCGTCCTCATCGCGTGCAGGCTCGCTCCCACCTTGGCTCGCGGCGAACCAGTAATCTCTGTGAGAGCGAGCCTGCTCGCGATAAGGACACCGCCGGGCTCAAATCCTATTCAGGAATACGCAGTGACTGCCCTGGGTAGATCTTGTCCGGGTGCTTGAGCATCGGTTTGTTGGCTTCGAAAATCTTGTTGTACTTGTTCGGGTCGCCGTAAACCCGCTTGGAAATGGCGCTCAAGGTGTCGCCTTTTTCCACGGTGACGAATTTGGCCTGCGTCGCGACCGGGCCGGTCACGGTGATCTGGTCATCGACACCGCTGATACCGGCCACGTTGCCCAGCGCCAGGAGAATCTTTTCCTTCTCTTCCTGAGTTGCGGCTTCACCCGTGGCGATGACTTTCTCACCTTCGACCTTGACCTGAATCTTTGAAGTATCGATCCCTGTCAGGGCCTCCTGTACATGCTTGGTCAACGCTTCGCTGTTGGCTTCTGCCTTGTCGGGCGTCAGCGCATCGAGGATTTTTTCACCGGCATCTTTCAAGAAACTGAAAAGACTCATCGTATTCACTCCATGGGTTCAGGTATCCAGACGCAAAAGACTAGACCAAGCCAACCGACCCCGTTTCCCAACCGACCAATGACCTCGCCACCGTCAAGGCGCTAGAATCCGAATCTTCCCGCGCCCAGGAGCGAAGATGGACATCAAGCAGCTGAAATTTCTTATCGCGCTCGAAGAAACCCGCCACTTCGGCCAGGCTGCCGCCCGCTGTCACATCACCCAGCCCACCTTGTCGATGCGCCTGCGCAGCCTGGAGGAGGAGCTGGGTTTGCCACTGGTCAATCGCGGCCAGCGCTTCGAGGGTTTTACCGCACCGGGTGAGCGGGTGCTGGCCTGGGCGCGCACGGTGTTGGCGGCCTACGACGGACTACAGGCCGAAGCGGCGGCCTGTCGCGGCAACCTGGTGGGCACGCTGCGCCTGGGCGTGGTTCCGCTGTCGGATTTCGACCCGCTGGCGATGATGCAGCGCCTGCACACCGACCATCCCAGCCTGCGTTTCGAATTGTCGTCCCTGAGCTCCGAACGCATTCTCGAACAATTGGCGAACAACCGGATCGACTTGGGCATTTCCTACCTGGAACGTCTGGACAACGAGCGTTTTGAAGCCCTGCCCTTCGCCCATACCCGCATGGGCCTGCTATACGATCAACGGTTTTTCTTTTTTGGCGAAGAACCGCTGAGCTGGGAAGCGCTGGTGGAGCTGCCCCTGGGTATGCTCACCAGCGGCATGCATTTTCGCCAATCCATCGACCATCACTTCCACAGCCGGGGGCTGACACCCCAACCGCTGCTGCAAACCGACGCGGTGCACCAATTGCTACAAGCTGTGCACGGCGGACTGTGTTGCGCCGTGGTACCGCTGGAAAGCGGGCTGAAGCTCACCGAAGACCTGCGAATCCAGCCCATCGACAGCGCCCAGACGCTGGTTCCGCTGGGGCTGATCATGCGGCGCGGTGCCCCACGCTCGGCATTGGCGGAGGCCTGTTTCGCCCTTTATCAGCAATCAGTAATCACTCCTTGATCGACGTCATCTATTGAAGGATCAGTAATAGCGATTAGACGTGGCAGATTGCCGCATTTAGTCTTAGGACTATTCCTACTCTCAGTGATGCCCATGAACGACAAGCCTCCGGTCTGTCCTGCGCCTGCCTTGGAAGCCTCCAAGCCAGCCGCCAGCCAGAGCTATCGCTACTGCAACCTGGACCACTCGCAATCGGACAGCGCCGCGCTGGCCGAGGAAGTGGCGTTGGCGATTGCCTATAACGGCATCAGCCAAGCGGTAATGTTGGTCACGCCCACTGACCTGGAAGATTTTATCGTCGGCTTCAGCCTCGGCAGCGGCATCATCGAAGACCCGGCGGATATCTACGACCTGCAACTGAGCGGAGCCGGTTCCGCGCAATATGCCCAGGTCACCATTGCCAACCGCGCCTTCTGGAACCTCAAGCAACAACGCCGGCAACTGGCCGGCACCAGCGGTTGCGGGCTGTGCGGGGTGGAGGCGGTGGAGCAGGCGCTGCCCAACCTCAAGACGCTGCCGGGCGCACCGCTGCCACCGGCGCAATGGCTTGACGGCCTGCGCCAGCGCATCGGCCAGTTCCAACCCCTGGGCCAGCACTGCGGCGCGGTACACGCGGCGCTGTTCATGAATGACCAGGGTGAACTGCTGCTGGGCCGCGAAGACATCGGTCGCCACAACGCCCTCGACAAATTGATCGGTGCGCTGATCCGACAGCAGATCCCGATAGCCGGGGGCCTGGCGATCGTCACCAGCCGCTGCAGCCTGGAATTGATTCAAAAAGTATTGCGTGCGGGCATCCAGACGCTGGTCAGCCTGTCGTCGCCCACGGGCCTCGCCGTGCAGTGGGCTCGCCAACACAACCTCAACCTCATCCACCTGCCGCAAAAAAGTGCGCCGCGGGTCTACAGCCCTGCGATGGAGAATCAAGCGTGAGCAATCATCAACAAGCCAACCAGAAACCCGCACCGCGCTACAAGCCTTACAAGGGCCCGGCCGGTGGTTGGGGCGCGCTGATCAGCGTCGCCCAGGCCTGGCTGACCAGCGATAACGCGCTGAAAAACATTCGCATGATGCTCAAGACCAACCAGAACGGCGGTTTCGACTGCCCTGGCTGCGCCTGGGGTGACTCGCCGGAAAGCGGCATGGTCAAGTTCTGCGAGAACGGCGCCAAGGCGGTGAACTGGGAAGCGACCAAGCGTCGTGTCGACGCGGCTTTTTTCGCCAAGCACAGCGTGACCTCGTTGCTGGAGCAGAGCGACTACTGGCTCGAATACCAGGGCCGCCTGACGGAGCCGATGAGCTACGACGCGCAAACCGACCGCTACAAGCCCATCAGCTGGGAAGCCGCGTTCGCTATGATCGGCAAACACTTGCAAGGGCTGTCCAGCCCGAGCCAGGCCGAATTCTATACCTCGGGCCGCGCGAGCAATGAAGCGGCATATCTATACCAGCTATTCGTGCGCGCCTACGGCACCAACAATTTCCCCGACTGCTCGAACATGTGCCATGAGGCCAGCGGCGTGGCCCTGTCTCAAAGTGTCGGGGTGGGCAAGGGCACGGTAACCTTTGACGACTTCGAGCATGCCGATGCGATTTTCGTCTGGGGCCAGAACCCCGGCACCAACCACCCGCGGATGCTCGAACCGCTGCGCGAAGCCGTGAAGCGCGGCGCCCAGGTGGTGTGTATCAACCCGCTGAAAGAGCGTGGCCTGGAGCGTTTCCAACATCCGCAACACCCGCTGGAAATGCTTACCAACGGCGACAAACCCACCAACACCGCGTATTTCCGCCCAGCTCTGGGCGGCGACATGGCCGTGCTGCGGGGCATGGCGAAGTTCCTGCTGCAATGGGAACGTGACGCGCAGAACAGCGGCGCCCCTGCGGTGTTCGATCATGCGTTCCTCAACGAGCACAGCGCCAACGTCCTGGATTACCTGGCGATGGTCGACGACACCCCTTGGGAGCAGATCGCCGAGCAATCCGGGTTGACGCTCGCCGAAATCGAACAAGCGGCGCGTATGTATGCCAAGGCCAAGAACGTGATCATGTGCTGGGCGATGGGTATCACCCAGCACCGCCATTCGGTGGCGACGATCCAGGAAATCGCCAACCTGATGATGCTGCGCGGCAACATTGGCAAGCCAGGCGCCGGCCTGTGCCCGGTGCGTGGCCACAGCAACGTGCAGGGCGACCGGACCATGGGAATCAACGAGCGCCCGCCCGTTGCATTCCTCGACGCTCTGGAACGGCGCTTCCAGTTCAAGGTACCGCGTGAAAACGGCCACAACGTGGTCGAGGCGATCCACGCCATGGCCGAGGGCCGGGCCAAGGTGTTCATCGCTCTGGGCGGCAACTTCGCCCAGGCTACGCCAGACAGCCACCGGACCTTCCAGGCCCTTGGCAATTGCGACCTGACGGTACAGATCAGCACCAAGCTCAACCGCAGCCACCTGGCCCATGGCAAGGAAGCGCTGATCCTGCCCTGCCTGGGCCGGACTGACATCGACCTGCAAGCCGATGGCCCGCAGGCGGTGACCGTGGAGGACTCCTTCAGCATGGTCCACGCCTCGAACGGCCAATTGCAGCCACTGTCGGACCAGATGCGCTCCGAGCCGTGGATCATTGCCGGCATCGCCGCCGCCACCCTGGGCAGCCGCCCGGTGGATTGGAACTGGCTGGTGGCCGATTACAGCCGCATCCGCGACCTGATCGCCGAGACCATCCCTGGTTTCAAGGATTTCAACGAAAAACTCAAGAACCCCGGCGGCTTCTACCTGGGTAACAGCGCGGGGGCACGTCGCTGGAACACGCCTTCGGGCCGCGCCAACTTCAAGCCCAACCTGTTGCCGACCGACCTGATCCACGAACGCACCCGGGCTACAGGCCAGTTGCCGGACCTGATCCTGCAATCCATGCGCTCGCATGACCAGTACAACACCACGATTTATGGCCTCGATGATCGCTATCGTGGCGTGAAGGGCCAACGTGACGTGTTGTTCGTCAACGAAGCGGACATCATCCGCCTGGGCTTCAAGCCAGGGCAGAAGGCAGACATCGTCTCGCTCTGGGATGACGGCCGCGAGCGCCGGGTCAAGGGCTTTACCCTGTTGGCCTTTGATATCCCGGCCGGACAGGCTGCCGCCTATTACCCTGAAGTGAACCCGCTGGTGCCGCTGGAAAGCACCGGCGACGGCAGCCACACCCCGACCTCGAAGTTCGTGGCTATCCGTCTCGAAGCCGCAAGCGCGAACGGGTTGATCATGGCCAAGTCGGCCTGAAGCAATTCCGAGGGGCGCTTCTGGCCCCTCGGGCACTTTTCCAACGGGCACAAAAAAGGCCGTTTTTCAAAAAAACGGCCTGTCCGAAGTAGCTAAAGACCGGCGAAATAACGTTAAGTTCCGCCCAAAAAACAGTAACTTAGAGAATTGTGCACAAGTCGTGTTACTCGTCGGATTTCGATTGTAACCAAGCGAAGCCAGCCTCAGGATCGCGCCGTCATCCCTTTGAGGCTCCTCTATGAAGTTCTCCTCCATTCTCTTGTTGTCCCTTGGCCTGATCAGTGGCGTCGCATCTGCCGGCGGTACCGCCGAAGCAGGTGTAGGCGGCGCATTGGGCGGGGTTTTGGGTTCGGTCGTCGGCCAGTCCCTGGGCGGCAACACCGGTTCCACTATCGGCGCGGCCCTGGGCGGCGCAGGTGGCAGTGCGGTCGGTGCCGATAAACGCAGCCGCGGCGAAGCGGCTATTGGCGGCGCGCTGGGCGCAGCCGGCGGCAACGTGGTTGGCCGCAGCGTGGGCGGCAGCACGGGTAGCCTGATCGGTGCCGCAGCGGGCGGTGGCGCCGGTGGCGCACTGGGTAACTACATGGGCAAGGACGACGATGACGACCGTTATGAAGGTCGCCGTGGTGATCGCCGCTACTACCGTGACGGCCACCCGGGTCGCGGCCATGCCTACGGCCATCGCAAGCATAAGCACAAACATCGCTATCACGACGATTGACGGCTGGCTTGATCCAGACCGTTGAATGATCGCAGCCTTCGGCCCTTCTCGCAGAGACTGACCGAAGGCTGCGATTTTGTTTTCAGGCCACCAATCGCTCCAACGCCCCGCGTAGCTGATCCGGAATCGTCACTGGCCGATTCGACGTCCGATCTACGAACACATGCACGAAACGCCCCGCCGCACAGGCCTCCTCCTCACCCGCCTTGAACACCGCCAGCTCATATTGCACCGAACTATTGCCCAGCTTCCCGACTCGCAGGCCGATTTCGATCCGGTCCGGGAAAGCGATCGAGGCAAAATAATCGCAGGCTGAACTCACGACGAAGCCCACCACCTCCCCGTCATGGATATCCAGGCCGCCGGTCTCGATCAGATAGGTATTCACCGCTGTATCGAAAAAGCTGTAGTAGGTGACGTTATTGACGTGACCGTACACATCGTTGTCATGCCAGCGTGTGGTCACTGGCTGGAAATGCAGATACTCGGCGCGTTGGGGCATCACTTGTCCTTGGTCAGGCTATCTGAGGCGTTGTGCAGGGTGCAGATACTATCGCTGCGAGAAGCTCTTGCCTTGCGCAGCCAGCTCGCCAATCAGACGGGCAGGCTTCCATTGGTCCCCCTGCTTCGTCTCGAGCTCCAGCAACCGTGCGTGGATGTCTTCGAGGCCCTGCTGATCCGCCCAGGCCATCGGACCGCCCTTGTCCGCCGGGAAGCCATAGCCATTGAGATAAACCAGGTCGATGTCGCGGGAAGACTCGGCAATGCCCTCCTGGAGGATCTTCGCACCTTCGTTGACCAATGCCAGCAAGCAGCGCTCCAGAATCTCCTCGGCAGCTATTTCGCGGCGCTGAAACCCTAGCTCCTCACTGACCCGCAGCACCAGCGCGTCGACCTCGACATCCTGCTCAGCCTGTCGGCTGCCCGGCTCATAGTGGTAGTACCCGTTACCACTCTTCTGGCCGAACCGCCCCATCTCGCACAGGCGGTTGTCCACTTGCACTTCGGGCGCATCCTGACCTTTACCCGCCAGCTCGCGCGCGCGCCATTCCAGGTCGATCCCAACCACGTCATACATGCGGAACGGCCCCATGGCAAAGCCGAAACCTTGCAGCGCGGCATCGACCTGATGGGGAAACGCTCCCTCCAGCAGCATCTTACGCGCCTCCAGCACATAGGGATGAAGCATCCGGTTGCCGATAAACCCGTGGCAATTGCCCGATACCACGCTCACCTTGCCCATGCGTTTGCCCAGCGCCAGGGCGGCATCCAGCGCCGCCCTGGAGGTTTGCGCGCCACGAACGATTTCGAGCAATTTCATGATGTGCGCCGGACTGAAGAAATGCAGGCCCAGCACTTGAGCCGGCCGGCGCGTGGCGGCGGCAATCGCATCGATGTCCAGCGCCGAGGTGTTGCTTGCCAGGATTGCCTCGGGCTTGAGCATGCCGTCCAGCTCGCGAAAGATCTTCTGCTTGAGTTCAAGGTTCTCGTAGACCGCTTCGATGACCAGATCCACGTTGCGGATTGCCGCGTAGTCGTCCGCCCGAGCTATTCGGGCGATGCGCGCATCGGCTTCGCCTTGGTCGATACGTCCCTGGCGCACGTTATGGGCATAGGTGTCGGCCACCGCCGCCAGCGCCTGCTCAAGCATTTGCGGATTATTGTCGACCCACTGCACCGTAACGCCGGCATTGGCCAGGCACATCACGATGCCTCGCCCCATGGTGCCCGCCCCGACCACCGCGGCGCGCTGGATATCAAAGGATGTCTGGCTCATGTCTGCTCTCTTGTTGGTGATCCAAAGACAGCGTTCACCTTAGTCAGCCGGCAGATATTTTTGAAATTTATTCGTGTGATGCCGGGTATTCAGCGGATGGATGCAGCTCACAGGTGTGCGGGTTATTCGTCTGATGTCAGGTACAGATCAAGATCTTCACGTAAGGCCAGCGACGCCAAGCGCTGGACCTGCGGGACACCGGCTTTTCCTTTCGTCATGCTTCGTCCTTGTTCGCTCGCCGCTGCCTCACTGACAGGGCGCGACGAACCTTACCCGGCAGCAAAAAGCAGCGCGTACAGGACGTTTCCGAAACCGCCGTGGGATCTTTCTATTTTTTAATGCACTAAACTTCCCGGGTCAGACACGCCTCTTCACTTGTCTTTCGGACTCTCTAACATGCACCTCGCCCTAGATTTTCCTGACGACCTCGCCATGCGTCAGCTCATGGAATTACTCCACGAAGAACTCGGCCTGCCGGAACTCAAGACCATTCGCCTGGACACTGCGGTCAATTTCGATCTGGGCTGCGATGGCGCGGATGCCCGGCACCTGATGGAAGCGCTGGAGGAGCGGTTCGTCATCGACCTTGTCGACTACGACGCCTATCGTTACTTCCAACCGGAAGGCTTTGATGTGTTTCAAAAACGCAGGGCCAAGGGCCGGGGAGACAAGCTGCCGCTGACCATCGGCATGCTTTACAAAGCGATCAAGGCGCAACGATGGGATACGCAAGAAGCGGAGAAAAAATAGTCGCCCACAAAAAAGCCGCCCTCAAAGGGCGGCTTTTTCATTCAATCACCAAGCCTTACAGCTGCGGACCCGCCGCCTTGATCGCGTCGCTCACGTCGAACTTCTTGAAGTTCTCGATGAACAGACCGGCCAGTGCCTTGGCGGCTTCGTCGTAGGCAGCCTTGTCGGCCCAGGTGTTGCGCGGGTTCAGCAGGCCGGTTTCAACGCCTGGGACAGCCAGCGGCACGTCCAGGTTGATGATATCCAGGTGTTCGGTTTCAGCACCGATCAGCGCGCCGCTCTGGATCGCCGCGATCACCGCACGGGTGGTCGGGATGTTGAAGCGTTTGCCGACGCCGTAGCCGCCGCCAGTCCAGCCGGTGTTGACCAGGTAGACCTTGGAACCGAAACCACGGATACGCTTGATCAGCAGCTCTGCATATTCACCGGCCGGGCGCGGGAAGAACGGCGCGCCGAAGCAGGTGGAGAAGGTCGACTTGATGCCGCTGCCCGAGCCCATTTCGGTCGAACCCACCAGTGCGGTGTAGCCGGACAGGAAGTGGTAGGCGGCTTGTTCTTCGCTGAGGATCGACACCGGTGGCAGCACGCCGGTCAGGTCGCAGGTCAGGAAGATCACGGCGTTTGGCTCGCCACCGAGGTTTTTCGGCGCGCGTTTTTCGATCAGCTCGCGCGGATAGGCGGCTCGGCTGTTCTGGGTCAGGCTGTCGTCGGCGTAGTCGGCTTTCTTGGTGACCGGGTCCAGGACCACGTTTTCCAGGACGGCGCCGTGCTGGATGGCTTTCCAGATGACCGGCTCGTTCTTCTCGGACAGGTCGATGCACTTGGCGTAGCAGCCGCCTTCGATGTTGAAGACCACACCCACGCCCCAGCCGTGCTCGTCGTCACCGATCAGGTAACGGCTTTCGTCGGCGGACAGGGTGGTCTTGCCAGTGCCCGACAGACCGAAGAACAAGGTCACGTCGCCTTCTTCGCCCATGTTGGCGGCGCAGTGCATCGGCAGCACGTCGACCGCTGGGAGCAGGAAGTTCTGCACGGAGAACAGGGCTTTTTTCATTTCGCCGGCGTAGCGCATGCCAGCGATCAGCACTTTCTTGGCAGCAAAGTTGATGATTACGGTGCCGTCGGAATTGGTGCCGTCGCGCTCAGGCTCGCAGACGAAGTTCGGCGCATTGAGGATCTGCCACTCGTCCTTGCCGCCGGCGTTGTACTGCTCGGGATTGATGAACAGGCAACGACCGAACAGGTTGTGCCAGGCCGTCTCGGTGGTCATCTTGACCGGCAGGTAGTGCGCAGGATCGGAACCTACATGCACGTGGGAAACAAAACGCTCGCGCTCACCCAGGTAGGCCTCGACGCGGTTCCACAGGGCATCGAACTTGTCGGCCGGGAACTTGCGGTTGATCGGCCCCCAGGCGATGGCGTCCTGGGTAGTCGGCTCTTCCACGATGAAACGGTCGACTGGCGAGCGACCGGTACGATGACCGGTACGAACAACCAGCGCGCCAGTATCGGCAAGCTCGCCTTCACCGCGATTCAGGGCTTCTTTGACCAGATCATCGACACTCAGATCGGTATACACGGCGTTATTGGCTTGCGTCATGAGATTCCCCGTCGGCCCGTGGCCGAGTGCTCCAAACGTTTTGTAGTAGGAAGTCGCGCACTACTACCCGAAAAAAGTGGGCCGGATTATGCCAGAAAAGCCCAAAAAGAGTAGGGCCCTCCCGTCAGTACGGCGTAAATCCGGCGTTTGCCAGGAGATTTACCTGCGCTGAACCGTTTTAGTGACGAGTATCTGACGGTGTGTCGACACCCGCACCGGCGAACAATTGTGCGATGTCCGCCGCGTCGAACAGGTAACGCTCATTGCAAAACTGGCAATCGATCTCGATGGCGCCGCCATGCTCGATCACCAGTTGCTGCGCATCTTCCAGACCCAGACTGACCAGCGCATTGCCGGATCGTTCACGGGAGCAACTGCATTGGAAGCGCAACGGCTGACCCTCGAACAGGCGCACCTGCTCTTCGTGGTAGAGGCGATGCAGGATGGTTTCGTTGTCCAGGCCCAGCAACTCGTCGGCGCTCAAGGTGCTGGCCAGAGCAGTGACGTGCTGCCAGCTGGCGTCACGCTCTTCCGAATCGCGAATGCGATCGGCGGGCAATTGTTGCAACAGCAGGCCACGAGCGCGCCGCCCGTCGGCGTACAGCCAGAAGCGGGTGTTGGTCTGCTGGGACATCACGAAGTAATTGGTGAAGCATTCGGCCAGCGTCGCGCCGTCGAGATCGACAATGCCCTGATAACGCTTGCCATGACTTGGATCGACCGTCAGGGCCAGCACGCCGTTGGGCATCATGTCGGCCAGCGTCGCGTCGGCGCCGATCTGCTCGGCGTGGTACCGGGCCAGGCCACGAATCTCACGCTCGCTGGAGCATTCGATCATCAGCAAGGGGACCGGACCGTCGGAGCGCGCCTGGAGAATCAGCAAGCCATCGAACTTCAAGGTGCCCACTAGCAATGCCGCCGCCGCCATCAGTTCGCCTAGCAGTTGCGCGACCGGCTCCGGATAGGGGTGCTTGGCAAGGACTTCGGCATAGCTACGCTCCAACGCCACCATCTCGCCACGGGCGTCGTTGTCATCGAAGATGAAACGCTGGGTGTAGTCGGTATCCGGTAAATCAGTCATAGGGTCTGGTATCTGCGGTGATGACAAATGATGACAGGCATTTTATGGGCATTCAGGGTGGGTTCCAAGCAAGGCATGACTTTGCCTGGTGGGAAGACTGAGCATCTATCTGCACGTGCAGCGCTGTTGTGGCGAGGGAGCTTGCTCCCGCTCGGTTGCGTAGCGACCGCAAGATTCTGGGGCCGCTGCGCAGCCCAGCGGGAGCAAGCTCCCTCGCCACGGGCTAGATGTGCCGATGGTTTATTCGCTATTGCTGCCATGAAACCTGAACAGGTCGCGACGCTGCTTCTTGCTCGGCTTGCCATCGGTGCTGACGCCCAGGGCCCCGGCCTTGCGTTGTGCGGCCGCAGCTTCGCGCTTGGCGATGCTGGCGTCGGTCTCGCGATAGAGTGTCTGCGCTTCTGGCGCGCCGCGCCGCACAATCGACAGGGCTTCGACCACCACGGTTTTTTCATCGAACCCGGCGCGAATGACGTACTCGTCGCCGATACGTGGCTCTTTGCCAGGCTTGCAACGTTCACCGCGATGGTGAACCTTGCCGCTTTCGATGGCGGCCTTGGCCAGGGCACGGGTCTTATAAAATCGCGCTGCCCACAACCATTTATCGAGACGGACCTTGTCGTCCTCTTCGCTTTTTTGTGTCACTGCAATTCCTCTTTTCAACCAATAGCCAGAACTGTACTACCGTTTTTGTCGGGCGCACGAATCCGCTCCGACGGATAGAATGCCCGCCGAACCGCTCGCTTGCATTGGCATGCGCCGGTATCGGTTACACCTGTAAACAAGTACGTAGATAACTGTCGCCATTTTGTGATTATTCTGCGTGAATACCGCGATTGCGGAGCCCGCTATCCGATGCGCCAATTTCAGGTTGTTTTTATTGAAGACTTTTGACCATCTGACCGTCGTCGGTCTGCGCGAATGGGTGGCGCTCCCGGATCTGGGAGTGGCAGGCCTGCGGGCAAAAATCGACACCGGCGCCAGCACCTCCAGCCTGCACGCCACCGATATCGAGCCATTCGAGCGCGACGGCGAGAAGTGGGTGCGTTTCACCGCACACCTGGGGACGGTGGTGCAACTGCGCCACCGCCGCTGCGAAGCCCCGCTGGTGGCGCGCAAAACCATCAAGAGCTCCAACGGCCACGCCCAGGTCCGCTACGTGATCAGCACCACGCTGGCGCTGGGTGATCGGTTCTGGCGGGTGGAGTTCACCCTGGCCTGTCGTAAATCCATGCGGTATCGCCTGTTGTTGGGTTCCAAAGCCTTGATCGACGGCCAGCTGGTCGTCAATCCAGGCATCAAATACGTTCAAGACAAACCGGTATTTCCGGTGTCCACTACCTCTGCCACAGGTGTTGCATGAAGATCGCTGTGCTGTCGCGCAATCCGCGCCTGTATTCCACTCGTCGCCTGGTTGAAGCAGGGACGGAACGTGGCCATGAAATGGTGGTGATCGATACCCTGCGCGCCTACATGAACATCGCCAGCCACAAGCCGCAGATCCACTACCGCGGCAAACCGCTGGAAGGGTTTGATGCGGTGATCCCGCGTATCGGCGCATCGGTGACTTTTTATGGCTGCGCAGTGCTGCGCCAGTTCGAGATGATGGGGGTGTTCCCGCTCAATGAGTCTGTCGCTATCGCTCGCTCCCGAGACAAGCTGCGCTCATTGCAATTGCTCTCCCGACGCGGCATCGGCTTGCCGGTAACCGGGTTCGCCCACTCTCCTGATGACATTCCCGACCTGATCGCGATGGTCAACGGCGCGCCGCTGGTGATCAAGGTGCTTGAGGGCACCCAGGGGATCGGTGTCGTGCTGTGCGAGACCGCAACCGCGGCGGAATCGGTGATCGAGGCGTTCATGGGCCTCAAGCAGAACATCATGGTCCAGGAATACATCAAGGAAGCCGGTGGCGCGGACATTCGTTGCTTCGTGGTCGGCGATAAAGTGATCGCCTCGATGAAACGCCAGGCCAAACCCGGTGAGTTTCGCTCCAACCTGCATCGCGGCGGCAGCGCGAGCTTGATCAAGATCACCCCGGAAGAACGCATGACAGCCCTGCGCGCGGCCAAGGTCATGGGATTGGCGGTGGCCGGCGTGGATATCCTGCGCTCCAATCACGGACCGCTGGTGATGGAGGTCAATTCTTCGCCAGGCCTGGAAGGAATCGAGACCACCACCAGCAAGAACGTGGCGGGGATCATCATCGAACACCTGGAAAAAAATGGCGGGCCGAACATGACCCGGACCAAGGGCAAGGGTTGAATCAACACAAAGCCCTGTGGGAGCGAGCTTGCTCGCGATGCGGTGTATCAGCCAGCGTCAACTTTGCTGACTGACCGCAATCGCGAGCAGGCTCGCTCCCACAAGTCCTGAGTTTTACCTGAGGAAAATCGCTACACCGCATCCCGCGGCAGCATCAAGCCCAACGGCAACCGCACCCGGGCCTCCAATCCGCCGCCAGCTCGATTGCGCAGTTCGACGTTGCCGCCATGCATCGAGGCGATGCGCTTGACGATGGCCAGGCCCAGCCCGGTACCCTTCCCTCCCCGAGCCCGATCACCGCGGGTGAAGGGGTTGAAAATGGCTTCCAGCTCCGCTGGGTCGATGCCGGCGCCGCGGTCCATGACGCTCAGAACGACATAAGGCGCGCTGGTGTCGCCAGAAACATAGGCGGCGACTTCAACGCCCGTGCCGGCATGGTTGAGGGCGTTACCGATCAGGTTGTTCAACAGGCGCTTCATCGACACGCGGCGTAGCGGAAACGGCTGGATGGGCTCCAGGCGCAAGTGGACCTTCTCTTCGTTCTGGTTGTAGGGCGCAGCCACCTCCCGTACCAGCTCGCTGAGGTCCACCTCCTCTACCGATTCGTCACGACCGTCGCGAATGAACGCCAGGAACTGATCGAGAATCGCGTCCATGTCTTCGATATCGCGGACCATTTCGTCGGTCAGGTCGGTGTGCTCGCCCATCAATTCCAGCGACAGCCGCAACCGCGTCAGCGGCGTGCGCAGGTCATGGGAGACGCCGGCGAGCATCAGCTCACGTTCGCGTCCGGCCTGCTCGACATCCTCGGCCATCTGGTTGAAGGCGCGGTACACCTCGGTCATCTCGCTGGGCGTATCGCTGACGGGCAACCGCACGCTGCGGCCCTGGCCCAGTTGCCGGGCTGCATAGACCAGGCGCTTGAGTGGCTGGTTGAGCTGGCTGACGAAAATCCACGCCGAAGCCGTCGACAACAGGCCGATCGCCAGGAACCAGCCCAGCACGTTCCAGATTTTCTGGCCGCGCAGCGGATGGGGGTACAGCGGAACCTTCAGCCACCCATCGCCAAGGCTCGGCGCACGCACCCACAAGGCCGGCGGCGAATGCATGCGCAGCCGCACTTCGGTATCGGCGCCCAGTTCGGCCTGCATCTGCCGCTGGTAGATCTCGCTGTATGGCCAATGCTGCTCACCTTCAGGCACGCCGGCACCGACCACCCGGATCAAAGTCGCCGCCTCGGCGATTTTGACTCGATTGGTTTCGTCCGCTGCCCAATAGGCGCGCAGGGTCAAGGCAACGCCGTGACTGTATTGGCGGTCCACCAGCACGTCTTCGTTCATCAGCAGGTAAACCAGCGTCAGCGCCTTGGAAAACAGCACGACGATCAGCACCAGCCAGAGGGTGCGGGAGAAAAAGCTCTGGGGGAACCAGACGGGGGTCTTCATGAGTAACCGCTACATACTTGCAGGAGCGAGCGATGCTCGCACAATGACGGACCGCGAGTCGCCTGGAAAGATTTTCACCCGCCAGGCCGCGCTCCTACAAATCGCCGATCACTTGCCGGCAGCGCCATCCGGCACGAACACGTAGCCAACGCCCCAGACCGTCTGGATATAACGCGGCTTGGAAGGATCGGGTTCGATCATCCGGCGCAAACGGGAAATCTGCACGTCGATGGAGCGCTCCAGCGCATCCCATTCGCGGCCACGGGCCAGGTTCATCAGCTTGTCCCGGGTCAGCGGCTGGCGGGCGTTCATCACCAGGGCCTTGAGCACGGCGAACTCGCCAGTGGTGAGCATGTGGATCTCATCGCCGCGCTTGAGCTCGCGAGTGGCCAGCGACAGTTCATAGTCGCCGAAGGTCACGCTCTCGTCTTCGCTGCCCGGTGCACCCGGCACCGGCGCCGACTGGCGACGCAGGACAGCCTTGACCCGGGCCATCAGCTCGTCCGGGTTGAACGGCTTGGCCAGGTAATCGTCGGCGCCCAGTTCCAGCCCCTTGATACGGCTCAGCTCGTCGCCCTTGGCAGTGAGCATGATGATCGGGATCTGGTTGTTCGCGCCCCGCAGACGACGGCAAGCGGTCAACCCGTCCTCGCCAGGCAACATCAGGTCGAGGACCACCAGATTGAAAACCTCACGGGCCAGCAGCCGGTCCATTTGCTCGGTGTTCGGTACGGTGCGGGCGCGATAGCCCTTGCTGACGAAAAAGCGCTCCAGCAGGCTGCTCAGCCCCGGATCGTCGTCAACAATCAGAATTTTTTCGCCTTCAGCAGTTTGTGCGGTGCTGCTCATAGGAAGCTCCTTTGATCTTGGCGCGCATTATGGCTTAGCTGCCGTTATACGCACCGAGTGCATTGTTAGCAGATTTTTCCTCTATCTTCAGTAGCTCACCCATCCATCCCGCAGGTCACGACCCCCCCCGAACAGCGGAACGCTGGTTATAATGCGCGGCCTTTTGCGCCAGGGGATGCCGGATCGTTATACCGGCGCACCGTTCTCCCTGGCCAGGCAGCACTTTTTGAATTCAGCGGGTCACTGGCCGTCCCCTGCCCCCGGCAGCGACGCAAGCCAGGCCGCTCAACCAGCCTCGCCGCGCCCTGTTATTGTGGCGGCGGGCCTGATTTCACAATTTGTCAGGTGGTTTTATGGACAGCATCAACAGCCGCATCGCCGAGGAACTCGGCGTACGCCCGCAACAGGTCGAAGCGGCCGTCGCGCTACTCGATGAAGGTTCCACGGTGCCTTTCATCGCCCGGTACCGGAAGGAAGTGACCGGCAGCCTCGATGACACCCAGCTGCGTCATCTGGAAGAGCGCCTGCGCTACCTGCGAGAACTCGACGAACGGCGCATCAGCATCCTGGCGAGCATCCAGGAGCAGGGCAAGCTGACCCCGCAACTGGAACGCGACATCAAGCTGGCCGATACCAAGACCCGCCTGGAAGACTTGTACCTGCCCTACAAGCAGAAACGCCGCACCAAGGGCCAGATTGCCCTGGAAGCCGGCCTCGGCGAACTGGCCGACGGCTTGTTCAACGACCCCACGTTGGCGCCGGAAGCCGAAGCCGCGCGTTTCGTCGATGCCGAAAAAGGCGTGGCGGACATCAAGGCTGCGCTGGAAGGCGCCAAGTACATCCTCATGGAGCGCTTCGCCGAAGACGCGAACCTGCTGGAAAAACTGCGCAACTACCTCAAGCAGGAGGCGATCCTGAGTGCTCGCGTCATCGCCGGCAAAGAAGAGGAAGGCGCCAAGTTCCGCGATTACTTCGAACACGACGAGCCCCTCAAGAGCGTACCGTCGCACCGGGCCCTGGCAATTTTTCGCGGTCGCAACGAAGGCATCCTCAGCTCATCGTTGAAAGTCGGCGAAGAATTGCCCGGCACCATGCACCCGTGCGAAGGCATGATCGGCCAGCAGTTCGGCATCCAGAACCAGAACCGCGCCGCCGACAAGTGGCTGGCCGAAGTGGTGCGCTGGACCTGGAAGGTCAAGCTCTACACCCACCTGGAAACCGACCTGCTGGGCGAACTGCGCGACAACGCCGAGACCGAGGCGATCAACGTGTTCGCCCACAACCTGCACGACCTGCTGCTGGCCGCACCGGCCGGGCCGCGTGCCACGCTGGGCCTGGACCCGGGCCTGCGCACTGGCTGCAAGGTGGCCGTGGTCGATTCCACCGGCAAGCTGCTGGACCACGCCACGGTCTACCCGCATGTGCCGCATAACAAGTGGGACCAGACCATCGCTATCCTTGCCGCCCTGTGCGCCAAGCACTCGGTGGACCTGATCGCCATCGGCAACGGCACCGCCAGCCGTGAGACCGACAAGTTGGCCGCCGAGCTGATCAAGAAATACCCGGCCATGAAAATGACCAAGGTCATGGTCTCCGAGGCCGGCGCTTCGGTTTATTCGGCGTCGGAACTGGCCTCGAAGGAATTCCCGGACCTGGACGTGTCGATCCGTGGCGCGGTGTCCATCGCCCGTCGCCTGCAGGACCCACTGGCGGAACTGGTGAAGATCGACCCGAAATCCATCGGTGTCGGCCAGTACCAGCATGACGTATCGCAATTGAAGCTGGCCCGTGGCCTGGACGCCGTGGTGGAGGACTGCGTGAACGCCGTGGGCGTGGACGTGAACACCGCTTCGGTAGCATTGCTGGCGCGCATCTCCGGCCTGAACGCCACGCTGGCGCAGAACATCGTCACCCACCGCGACGAACACGGCGCGTTCAAGACCCGCGCCGCATTGAAAAAAGTCCCGCGCCTGGGCGAAAAAACCTTCGAACAGGCCGCCGGCTTCCTGCGCGTCATGAATGGTGACAACCCGCTCGACTCCTCGGCAGTTCACCCGGAAGCCTATCCACTGGTGCAACGCATCGCCGCCCAGACCGACCGCGACATTCGCTCGCTGATCGGCGACGCGGCGTTTCTCAAGCGCCTGGACCCGAAGAAATTCACTGACGAAACCTTCGGCCTGCCCACCGTGACTGACATCCTCCAAGAGCTGGAGAAACCGGGCCGCGACCCACGTCCGGAGTTCAAGACCGCTGAATTCCAGGAAGGCGTCGAAGACCTCAAGGACCTGCAACCGGGCATGATCCTCGAAGGCGTGGTGACCAACGTCACCAACTTCGGCGCGTTCGTCGACATCGGCGTGCACCAGGACGGCCTGGTGCATATTTCCGCCTTGTCGGAGAAATTCATCAAGGACCCGCGCGAAGCCGTGAAGGCCGGTGACGTGGTGAAAGTGAAGGTCATGGAAGTCGACATCCCGCGTAAACGCGTGGGCCTGTCGATGCGCATGAGCGACACGCCGGGCGAGAAAATCGACGGCGCCCGCGGTGCCCGTCCAGGCGCCGCGCCACGCCAGTCGCAGAACACCGCGCCGCGTAAGGAAACTGCCACCGCGGCCCCGGCGAATAACGCCATGGCCTCGCTGTTCGCCAACGCCAAGCAGCTGAAGAAACGCTGATGGAGGCGCCGGCCGGGTTGGTGGAGAGCGCGTTTTTCAAGCTGCTCGGCTGCCGTCTGCAGAGCCTCGGGGACGGGGTGGCGCAAGTCGCCCTGAGCCTTGAGCCGCCATTGCGCAACCGCGGGGGCAAGCTGCACGGCGGGGCGCTGTTCAGCCTGGTGGACATTGCCATGGGGCTGGCCTGCTCCAGCGTCCATGGCTTCGACCAGCAGAGCGCAACCATCGAGTGCAAGATCAACTACATTCGCGCCGTGTCCGACGGCGAAGTGCTGTGCACCGCCCGGGTCATCCACCCGGGCCGGCGCACGCTGGTGGTCGAGGCCGAGGTGATGCAGGGCGACAAGCTGGTCGCAAAAGCGCAAGGCACGTTCGCTGTCCTATAGCTCGCTGTCATCGATTTAGGGTAATTTCAACGCCATGAATGCCGTGCCGACCTCTATTGTGGGAGAGAGCCTGCTCGCGATAGCGATGGACCAGTCAATATAAAATTGACGGACATACCGCCATCGCGAGCAGGCTCGCTCCCACAGGGGCTGCGACGATCTGTCTTTGGCAGCACAAAAACCAGGCGAAAACGCCAGTTTCAACTTCACCCTTGTAGACCGTCTTGCCCACCCCCATATTGGGGCGACTGACGCGTGAAGGAATTCAACTTGAGCGACCTTTTAAACCGCCGCCTGGCCCTGCTCGGCGAGCGCGCCAACCTCTCCCTGCTCGAGCAGTGCCTGCACGGTATCGAACGTGAATGCCTGCGCGTCACGGGCGACGGGCGCCTGGCGCAGACCCCGCATCCCGAATCCCTGGGCTCGGCGCTGACCAACGAACAGATCACTACTGACTATTCCGAGTCGCTGCTGGAGTTCATCACCCCGGCCCTGGCCAACCCGGCCGACACCCTGCACAGCCTCGACAGGATCCACCGGTTTGTCTACAGCAAGCTCGGCGACGAGTACCTGTGGAGCCCTTCGATGCCGTGTCCGCTGCCGGCCGAGGAAGACATTCCGATCGCCTACTACGGCACCTCGAATATCGGTCGACTCAAGTATGTCTACCGCAAGGGCCTGGCCCTGCGCTACGGCAAGACCATGCAATGCATCGCCGGGATCCACTACAATTTCTCCCTCCCGGAAAAGCTCTGGCCCCTGCTGCGCCAGGACGAAGCCAGCGACGTGAGCGACCGCGACTTCCAGTCCTCGGCCTACATCGCGCTGATCCGTAATTTCCGCCGCTACAGCTGGTTGCTGATGTACCTGTTCGGCGCCTCGCCGGCCCTGGATGTCGGTTTCCTTCGCGGCCGTCCGCACCAGTTGGAACAACTGGACCCGGACACCTTGTACCTGCCCTACGCCACCAGTCTGCGCATGAGCGACCTGGGTTACCAGAGCAACGCCCAAGCCGGCCTGACACCTTGCTATAACGACCTGGCGAGCTACACCGACAGCCTGCGCAAAGCCGTGGCAACGCCCTATGCGCCTTATGTCGACGTCGGTACTCACCAGAACGGCGAATGGGTGCAGCTCAATACCAACATCCTGCAGATCGAAAACGAGTACTACTCCAACATCCGCCCCAAGCGCGTGACCTACACCGGCGAGCGGCCGATCCAGGCGCTGATGGCACGTGGGATCCAGTACGTCGAAGTGCGCTGCCTGGACATCAACCCGTTCCTGCCGATGGGCATCGACCTGACCGAGTCGCGCTTCCTCGATGCGTTCCTGCTGTACTGCGGCCTCAACGACAGCCCGCAACTGGAAAATAACGAGTGCAGCAACGCCACGAGCAACTTCCTGACCGTGGTCAAGGAAGGCCGCAAGCCTGGCCTGCAATTGCAGCGCCAGGGTCAATCGGTGGACATGCAAACCTGGGCCATGGAGTTGCTGGAAAAGATTGCTCCGCTGGCCGCCCTGCTTGACCAGAGCCAAGGCGGTGATGCCCATCGCCAGGCTCTCGACGCGCAACAGGCAAAAGTCCGCGACCCGTCGCTGACGCCATCCGCCAAGGTCTTGGCCGCCATGGCCGAGCACCAGGAAAGCTTCGCCCAGTTCTCCCTGCGCCAGAGCAAGGCCCACGCCGAGTTCTTCCGCGCCGAACCGTTGTCGACCGAAGAGCAAGTCGCGTTCGAAGAAACCGCTCGCCAGTCCTTGGTCCAGCAAACCGAGCTGGAGCAGAACGAGGTGGGGGATTTCGACGTGTTCGTGGGTTCGTATCAGGCGAGCATTCTGGCGATCAGTAACTGAGCTCCTCTTGACGAGGACGCTTCCGTGGCGAGGGAGCTTGCTCCCGCTGGTCTGCGCAGCAGGCCCATCTTGCGGCCGCTACGCAGCCGAGCGGGAGCAAGCTCCCTCGCCACGGGGTTATCAGCCATTCTGGATAGATGTGTTCGCAGATAAGCTAATTCGAAAAAGTTATTTATTTACTTATTCTTAGATCATTTAGTCTCCTCCAACGCCGACTCTCCGGCGGCCTGTTGAGGAGCTTCCCCATGTCTTTGCGTTTCCCCCTTCGCCTTCTCGCGGCCGCTTCCCTGGCCGCGGCGAGCCTTTTCGCCCACGCGGCCGACCTGACCGTGGCCTATCAGACCACCGTCGACCCGGCCAAAGTCGCCCAGGCCGACGGCGCTTATGAGAAAGCCACCCAGGCCAAGATCAACTGGCGAAAATTCGACAACGGTGCCGATATCATCGCAGCCATTGCTTCGGGCGATGTGCAGATCGGCTATCTGGGTTCCAGCCCGCTGACCGCCGCCATCACCCGCAAGGTTCCGGTGGAAACCTTCCTCATCGCCACCCAGATCGGCGCCGCCGAAGCCTTGGTCGCCCGTGATGGATCCGGCATCAAGACTCCGCAGGACCTGATCGGCAAGAAAATCGCCGTGCCGTTTGTTTCCACCGGCCATTACAGCCTGCTCGCCGCGCTGAAACACTGGAACATCGACCCGTCGAAAGTCACCGTGCTCAACCTGGCGCCACCGGCCATCATCGCCGCCTGGAAGCGCGGCGATATCGACGCCACCTACGTCTGGGACCCGGCCCTGGGCGTGGCCAAGGAAAACGGCAAGGTGCTGATCACCTCCGCTGAACTGGCCCAGTTCGGCGCGCCAACCTTCGACGCCTGGATCGTGCGCAAGGATTTTGCCCAGAAGCATCCCGAGATCGTCACGGCTTTCGCCAAGGTCACCCTGGACGCCTACGCCCAGTACCGCAAGGACCCGCAAGCCTGGCTGGCCGACGCATCGAACATCGACAAGCTGGTAAAACTCTCCGGCGCCAAGGCCAGCGACATTCCGTTGCTGTTGCAAGGCAACGTATTCCCGTTGGCCGCCGACCAGGTGGTCAGCCTCGGTGCCCCAACCACCCAGGCCATCACCAACACCGCCGCGTTCCTCAAGGAGCAAGGAAAGGTTGAAGCCGTGCTGCCGGACTACACGCCATACGTCAGCGCCAAATACATCACCCGCTGATCAAGACAGGAGACGTCGAGATGGCCTTGCTACAGCTGGAGCGCATCAGCGCACAGTACCCCGGCGCAACGAAACCGGTACTGGCGGATATTTCGTTGACCTTGGGCCCGCAGCAGTTGCTGGTTGCCCTCGGCCCCTCCGGCAGTGGCAAGACTTCGCTGCTCAACCTGATTGCCGGGTTTGTGGAACCCAGCGCCGGCCAGATCACCCTGGACGGCATTCCCGTCAGGGGCCCGGGTGCCGAGCGCGGCGTAGTGTTCCAGGACGATGCGCTGTTGCCCTGGCAAGACGTGTTGGCGAACGTCGGATTCGGCCTGGAGCTGGCGGGTGTTGCCAGGGAGAAGCGCGAGGCTCGCGCTCGGGAAATGCTCGCCCTGGTGGACCTGGCCGGTTTCGAAAAGCGCCGTGTCTGGCAGCTGTCGGGCGGCCAGAAGCAACGCGTCGGGCTGGCACGCGCGCTGGCGGCTGATCCACGGGTATTGCTGATGGACGAACCTTTCGGCGCCCTGGACGCGTTCACCCGTGAACAGATGCAGGAACTGCTGCTGCAAGTCTGGCAACGTACCGCCAAGCCGGTGTTCCTGATTACCCATGACATTGAAGAAGCGGTATTCCTTGCCACCGACCTAATCCTGCTGGCCCCCGATCCGGGGCAAATCGTCGAGCGCCTCAGCCTGGATTTCGGGCGCCGCTACGGCGCGGGGGAATCGGCGCGGTCGATCAAGTCCGACCCGCGCTTCATCGAAACCCGCGAGCATGTGCTGGCGAAAGTGTTCTCCCAACGCAGCGCTACTCGGCAACAGGAGCGCGCATGAGCAGCTATGAAGTTCCAGCCGTGGCCAGCGACGCCGTGGCCGCCCGCCCTCCAGTCCTCGCGCGCCGTACCCTGAGCACGCGATGGATCAGCGGCGTGACGCTGGTGGCGCTGCTGTTGCTCTGGTGGGCCGTAACCGCCAGCGGCCTGATCGAACCGCTCTTCCTGCCGCCGCCCTCCGCCGTGCTGCAAAAAGGCTGGCTGCTGGCTACCAGCGGCTACATGGACTCCACGCTCTGGCAGCACCTCGGCGCAAGCCTCGGGCGGATTGGCCTGGGCCTGCTGTTCGCGGTGTTGACGGCGGTGCCGGTGGGTATCGCCATCGGTGCCAACCGTATTGCCCGCGGCGTGCTCGATCCGCTGATCGAGTTCTACCGGCCGATTCCACCCCTGGCTTACCTGCCGCTGATCGTGATCTGGTGCGGCATCGGTGAGCTGTCGAAAGTCCTGCTGATCTACCTGGCGATTTTCGCCCCGATCGCCATCGCCACTGCAACCGGCGTGCGCACCGTCGACCCGGCGAAACTGCGCGCTGCCCAATCGCTGGGGGCCACGCGCGCGCAACTGATTCGCCATGTGATCGTACCCAGCGCCCTGCCCGACATCCTCACCGGTATCCGCATCGGCCTGGGCGTGGGCTGGTCGACGCTGGTCGCCGCCGAACTGATCGCGGCCACCAGCGGCCTGGGGTTCATGGTGCAGTCGGCAGCGCAGTTCCTGGTCACCGATGTCGTGGTGCTGGGAATCCTGGTGATTGCGCTGATCGCCTTTGCCATGGAAATGGGCCTGCGCGCCCTGCAACGCAAACTGGTGCCGTGGCACGGCCAGGCCCACTGAACCTTTATTGACCACGCCGACCATTCGGCGCCGATCCGAGAGAACGACGATGAGCCGTCCGACCGTTACCCCTCTGAGCGTTGCCCTCGGCGCGCAGATCAGCGGGATCGATATCAGCCAGCCACTGGCCCCGGAAGACCGTGACATCATCGAGCAGGCACTGCTCGAATATCAGTTGCTGTTCTTCCGCGACCAGCCGATCGAACCCGCACAACAGGCCCGTTTCGCCGCGTACTTTGGCGACCTGCACATTCACCCGATCTACCCCAACGTGCCGGAGCAGCCCGAAGTGCTGGTGCTCGACACCGCCGTCACCGATGTGCGCGACAACGCGGTGTGGCACACCGACGTGACCTTCCTGCCGACCCCGGCCATGGGCGCGGTACTCAGCGCCAAGCTGCTGCCGGCATTCGGCGGCGATACGTTGTGGGCCAGCGGCATCGCGGCCTACGAAGCCTTGTCGGCACCGTTGAAAAGCCTGTTGGAGGGCCTGACGGCGACCCACGACTTTACCCGTTCGTTCCCGCTGGAACGCTTTGGCAACACGGCGGAAGATCGGCTACGTTGGGAAGAAGCACGGCGCAAGAATCCACCGCTGTCGCATCCGGTGATTCGCACTCATCCGGTGAGCGGCCGCCGCGCACTGTTCGTCAACGAAGGCTTCACTACGCGCGTCAACGAGCTGTCGGAAACCGAAAGCGAGGCGATCCTGAAATTGCTGTTTGCCCATGCGACGCGTCCGGAGTTCACCGTTCGCTGGCGCTGGCAGGCCAATGACGTGGCGTTCTGGGACAACCGCGTGACCCAGCATTTCGCCGTGGACGACTACCGTCCCAACCGGCGGGTGATGCACCGGGCGACGGTGCTGGGGGATGTGCCGTTTTTCAGGTGAGCCCTGCCTGAATCTTCCAAACGACCCATATCCCCGTGGCGAGGGAGCTTGCTCCCGCTGGGCTGCGTAGCAGTCCCAAAATCTCGGATCAGTTCATCATGCGCAAGCAACATGAACTGGGGGCCGCTTCGCGACCCAGCGGGAGCAAGCTCCCTCGCCACGGGTCCTGCGTTCAACCTGATAAACCGGCTGGAATTACTCAGCTGTAGAAGGTTTCTCCCACAGGTTGATCCCGCCCTCTTGGGCAAACCGGTCGATCTCGGCCAGTTCTTCGGCGCTGAACTCGAGATTTTGCAGCGCCCCGACGTTCTCGACGATCTGCTCCGGTCGGCTGGCGCCGATCAGGGCCGAGGTGACCCGCGGATCGCGCAATGTCCAGGCCAGGGCCATTTGCGCCAGGCTCTGGCCGCGACGCTGGGCGATCTCGTTGAGGGCGCGTACGTGGGCGATGTTTTCATCTGACAGATGCGAGGCCTGCAACGAACCGCCGCCCGGGCGATTGACCCGCGCATCGGCGGGAATGCCCTTGAGGTATTTGTCGGTCAGCAGGCCCTGCGCCAGCGGTGTGAAGGCGATCACGCCGGTGCCCAGTTCCTCGGTGGCGTCCAGCAAGTCCTTCTCGACCCAACGGTTGAGCAGGTTGTAGGCCGGCTGATGGATCAACAGCGGCACTTTCCATTCCTGAAGCAGCGCCGCCATTTCCCGGGTCTTCACCCCCGAATAGGAAGAAATGCCAATGTACAGGGCCTTGCCCTGCTGCACGGCGGTGGCCAGGGCGCTGGCGGTTTCTTCCAGTGGCGTGTCGGGATCGAAACGGTGGGAGTAGAAGATGTCCACGTAATCCAGACCGAGGCGCTGAAGGCTCTGGTCAAGGCTGGCCAGCACGTATTTGCGCGAACCGCCGCCCTGGCCATAAGGGCCTGGCCACATGTCCCAGCCGGCCTTGCTGGAGATGATCAGTTCATCGCGGTATTGCTGGAAATCTTCCCGCAGCAACCGGCCGAAATTGATTTCGGCGCTGCCGTAGGGCGGGCCGTAGTTGTTGGCCAGGTCGAAGTGGTTGATACCCAGGTCGAATGCCGTGCGCAACAAGGCCCGCTGAGTGTCGATCGGCGTGCTGTCGCCGAAGTTGTGCCACAAGCCGAGTGACAAGGCCGGCAGTACCAGCCCACTGCGCCCGACGCGGCGGTAAGGGATGGATTCGTAGCGGTTTTGCGCAGCGGTGTAGGTCATCGAAAAAGCTCTCTGTTCGGACGGCTGGTGGCAGAAGCTAACATTTCACAGACGCACCAGTCAGGTCGAAAGTTCGCGCAAGGCCGCTGCTGCCAGAAAACCCGAACGCGAGCTGTAACGCTGGTCTCGTCGCACGGTTTGATCGATACGCTCAAGCAATTGCTCGGGCAGTGTGGCGTTGAACCGCACCGACTTTCCGAAATAGGGCGTGACATCAAACTCAACCACGCCCCATATCCCCCCGGCGTATTGCGGATCGTCGAGATGATCGTCAATTTCATGGATCTTTGGCAGCGGTTCGCCGTCGGCTATCAGGCCTTCATAGTGCAACGAGAGTGCTTCTCTCACATTTTCGAATGCCTGGCTCACCGTACTGCCTGCGGAAAAACAACCCGGCACATCCGGGACCGTCACGCCGTATTCGGAATCGGCATCCTTGTGCAGAACGACCGGAAATTTCATGTGGACGAATCCTTCCTTCAGACCCGGCAACCGCAGCAACCGGTCTGATAATAATGCATCCCCATCGGGGATTTCGTAATCGGTCATGACCTTCATTTCAGGCCCGCCTGTTTCAAAATGCTATTGATCGTGCCTCTGGGCAGATCGGCGTCAGGGTGCTTGATCGTCACCCTCCCAGCCTTGAAAGCGTGTTTATACTGATGATGACTACCCTTGACCGCCACCAGATACCAACCATCCTCTTCGATCTTCCTGATCATTTCCCGACTTCGCATCACCTATGCCTTATTCGACAGCTCTGCCGGAAAACTCTAGCTGTGAAAGAGGGTTTTGATACACACAATACACACCCTGAAAGATATTAGCTCAACTCTCCAACTGATGCACCGTTACCACAATCCAGTCATCGCGCCTGCGCAAACACCTCCGCCACCCAATCCACAAACACCCGTACCCGCGGTGACATGTGTCGGTTGTGTGGATAAACCACCGACACCGGCATGGACGGCGGAGGTGTCGCGGCGAGCACTTCGCGGATCAGGCCTTGGCGGATCGGCTCCTCCATTCGGTAATACGGGCATTGGATCAGGCCCATGCCGGCGATCGCCGACGCCGCATAGATTTCTGCCCCGGACACCGACAACGTGCCCCCGATCGAAACCTCCTTGAGCTCGCCGTCGACCATGAGTTCGAATGGATAAAGCTTGGCGGTGGTGCGCGAGACGTAGTTCACCGCTTTGTGCTGCTTGAGATCCTCCAGGCTTTTCGGTTCACCGTATTGGCGCAGGTAAGCGGGGCTGGCACAGGTGATCTGGCGAAGATTGGCGACACGCCGGCCAATCAACGACGAATCCGCCAACGTACCGGAGCGCACGACGCAATCGACGCCCTCGGCGATCAGGTCGACGAAGCGGTCCGCTTCACTGATGAACAATTCGATATCCGGGTAACGGGCCATGAATTGCGGCAACGCGGGGATCACGAAATACCGCGCCTGGGTTCCATGCAGGTCCACCCTCAACTTGCCTTTGGGCGCCACGCCGCGAAACGCCAGCTCGGCTTCTTCGAGTTCCGCCAGCAATTGCACGCAACGCGGGTAGTAGGCCTCGCCATCGAGGGTCGGACGCACCCTGCGTGTGCTGCGCTCCAGCAGACGAACACCCAGCCAGGCTTCGAATTGATTGAGCGTGTGGGTCAGCGTGGCCCGGGGCATGTTCAGGTCTTCGGCAGCCAGGGTGAAGCTGCTGCGCTCGTAGATACGGACAAACACCTTCATCGCCTTGACCTGGTCCATCTGAAGCCCTGATTGTTGAGAAATGTTGAACAGTCAAGGCAACTCTCCTGCATTTATCGCTGCACGTAAACATGTGAATCTGGCTTCAACCCATCACAAATCTCAAGGAGATCCTTGCCATGACTGCTCAAAACGCCAAAGTCGCCATCGTCACCGGTGCCTCCCGTGGGATCGGCGCGCAGATAGCCAGGCAATTGGCGAGCGACGGGTTTGCCGTCGCCATCAACTTCGCCAGCAGCGCCACCGAGGCCTCGCAGTTGGCGGTGCAGTTGCGTCAGGCCGGGCACCCGGCCATAGCGGTGAAGGCCGACGTGTCGGTTGCCGCCGACGTCAGCCGGATGTTCGATGAAGTCGAAGCGCAACTGGGCAGGGTCGATGTGTTGATCAACAACGCCGGCATCCTCCAGGTCATGCCGTTGGCGCAGCACAGCGACGAGCTATTCGACCGCACGTTCGCCATCAACACCCGTGGCACCTTCAACACCTTGCGCGAGGCCGCGACCCGGCTGAACGATGGCGGCCGCATCGTGAATTTTTCCAGCAGTACCGTGGGCATGAACCTGCCGGGCTACTCGGTGTACATCGCCAGCAAGGCCGCGGTGGAATCCCTGACCCAAGTATTTGCCAAGGAGCTGCGCGGTCGCCAGATCACCGTCAACGCCGTGGCCCCGGGGCCGGTCGCCACCGAGCTGTTCATGCAGGGCAAAAGCGAAGAGCAGGTCCAGCACTATGCCAAGATGCCGCCCCTGGAACGCCTCGGCCAGCCGGAAGACATCGCCAGCATCGTGTCATTCCTGGTAAGCCCGGCCGCTGGTTGGGTGAACGGCCAGATTCTGCGGGCTAACGGAGGGCTGGTCTGAGGCTTGGCTTTGCGCAGCCACTGAAACCGCCATCGCGAGCAAGCTCGCTCCCACAAAGGTTATCCCATTACCCTGTGGGAGCGAGCTTGCTCGCGATGGCGTCGGTGCGATGCCAATTTTTTTTCAGCGCACCAGATGCAGAAACTGCATGTGCCGCTCGTACTGGTCGAGGATGTCATTGATGACCTGCTCCTTGGAATATCCCACCAGGTCGTAGTCCTGGCTGCCCTCGCTCAGGTGTACTTCGGCGCGGTAGTAGCGACGATTGTTGATCTGTTTGGAGCCCATGCCACCCCGGGCGAAGGACGGCGTGAAGTAACCCCGCATCTGCACCTGGTAGATGAACGGATGCTGTTCGCCGTGGCCGATTTCCAGGCTGACGCTGTCGTTGGCCGGGTCTGGCTGGGTCATCACTGTCAGGCCCTTTTCGGCGAATACCGCCTTCACCTCCTCGATGGCCGGGCGCACCGTGGTATCGAGGAAGCGATACACCTCGTCGCGGGAAGGAAAATGCACCGCCTGGCTCAAGCGCTGACGCCAACCGCCAGTGCCTCGCCGGGAGCCCGACACCGGCGCGAGGGAATGCAACTGCGCGATCTGCTTCTGCGACTCCAGGTAGAACGCCTTGTGCAGGCCCCACATCATCAGCAGCAGAATCAGCGAGAACGGCAAGGACGTCAGCACCACAGCCGACTTCAAGGCATCGATGCTGCCGGAGAACAGCAAGGCACTGGTCACCAGGGCAGTCATCGCGCCCCAGAACACCCGCAGCCATTTCGGCCCGTCCTCATCGGGGCTGCCGCCCTTGGCCGACAATGTCGACAGCACCACGGTGCCGGAGTCAGCGGACGTGACAAAAAACACGAAGCTGATGAACACCGTGACCGCAATTACCGTCTTGCTCCACGGGTAGGTTTCCAGCAGCAGGTAAAGGCTCATCGACGGGTTGTCCAGGGCCGACATGCCCAGGGCACTCATGCCATGGTTCAGGACCTGATCGATGGCGCTGTTACCGAAAATCGACATCCACGCCAGGGTGAAACCCAAGGGGATCAGCAGCACGCCGAACACGAATTCACGAATCGTCCGGCCACGGGATATCCGTGCGATAAACAGCCCCACGAACGGTGACCACGCGATCCACCATGCCCAATAGAACACTGTCCAACCGCCCAGCCAGTCGCTGGGCTCGTTGTAGGCATACAGGTCGAAACTCTTCATCGGCAGGGCGCCGAGGTAATCGCCGAGATTCTGGATAAGCGTATTGAGCAGATGCTGGGTCGGTCCGGCGAACAGCACAAACAGCAACAGCGCGCACGCCAGCAGCATGTTGATATCGGACATGACGCGCACGCCCTTGTCGACGCCAGCCACGGCGACAATGATTGCCGCGCCCATCATCAGCACGATCAGCCCGACCTGGATCCACTGGGTGTGAGCAATGCCGAAGAGGTAATCCAGACCGGAATTGAGGTGCAGCACGCCAAAGCCCATATCCGCGCCAAGGCCGAACACGGTCGCGATGATGCCGAAACCGTCCACCGCATAACCGATCGGCCCGTTGATGCGCTTGCCGATCAGCGGGTACAACGCCGACCGCAAGGCCAGCGGCAGGTTATGCCGGTAGGCGAAGTACGCCAGGGCCATCCCAACAAAAGCGAACACACCCCAGCCGTGCAAACCCCAGTGCAGGAACAGGATCTGCATCGCCTGGCGCGCCGCATCGGCGGTGCCGGCTTCGCCCTGGGGCGGCTGGACCAGATGGGTCAGGGGCTCGGAAACGCAGAAGAAAAACAAGGTGATGCTGATCCCGGCGGCAAACAACATGCCGGCCCAGGACAGGTAGCTGAACTCGGGCTCGTCGTGGTCGGCACCGAGCTTGATCTTGCCGTAGCCGGACAAGGCGGTGACCACCACGAAGACCAGATACAGGGTCATCGCCAGCATGTAATACCAGCCGACCGTATTGGCCGCCCAGTTCTGCGCGGCCAGCAACCAGGCGCCGGCCTGCTCCGGCACGGCAATGACGACCAGGCCGAACAGCAGGATGAAGGTCGCGGCGAAATAAAACACCGGCGGATTCATGCGGACCAGGCCGCTGGATGGGAGGGACGAAGTACTCATCGATGGAGCACCTCGCAAAGCGAAATCATGACGTGCGCAAACGGACTCGGCAAAGGCAAGCCTCCTGTTGTGAGCGGGCAGCAAACCAATGGTTTAACTTGAATGAACGTTCAAGTTAAACATGAATAGGCTGCCAAGGACTAATCGCAGGGCTCAATGGCACGTTTCCTACACTAGCCCATGGGTGGGTATGACGTTGCCTGAAGTGATTTCGTTCAAACGTAGCCAACCCCTGTGGGAGCGAGCTTGCTCGCGATGACATGCTGACAATCGACATCTTCATTGGCTGGTCCGCCGCTTTCGCGAGCAGGCTCGCTCCCCCAGCGGTTTATCGTTATCCGTGCCCTCACGCCCACATGCCGGTTGCCCGTGAATACTCAGCTGCCTATAGTCCGGATATCGCCTACAGCCAGTACGGACTCATGATCAAAGAACAGTTGTCTCGCTTCCATCGTCTCGACCTGCTCAGCCATCCGACGCCTCTGGAAAAACTCGACCGTCTCTCCGCCTGGCTCGGCCGCGACATCTACGTCAAGCGCGACGACCTGACGCCTCTGGCACTGGGCGGCAATAAGTTGCGCAAGCTTGAATACCTTGCCGCCGACGCCCTGGCCCAAGGCGCCGACACGCTCGTCACTGCCGGCGCGATCCAGTCCAACCATGTCCGTCAGACCGCTGCCCTGGCCGCGAAGCTGGGCCTGGGTTGTGTGGCGTTGCTGGAAAACCCCATCGGTACCGAGGAAAGCAATTACCTGGGCAACGGTAATCGGCTGTTGCTGGAGCTGTTCGACGCCAAGGTCGAACTTGTTGAAAACCTGGACAACGCCGACGAACAGTTGCAGGCCCTTGCCGGCCGCCTGCGTAGCAACGGGAAAAAACCTTACCTGGTGCCGATTGGCGGGTCGAATGCCCTGGGTGCCTTGGGCTATGTGCGCGCGGGCCTGGAGTTGGCCGAACAGATCAAGGACACCGGGCTTGAATTCGCCTCCGTGGTGCTGGCCTCGGGCAGTGCCGGCACGCATGGCGGCCTGGCGCTGGCACTGAGCGAAACCCTGCCGGACCTTCCCGTGATTGGCGTGACGGTTTCACGCAGCGAGGAAGACCAGTTTCCGAAAGTCCAGGGGCTTGCCGAACGTACGGCGCAGTTGCTGGAAATGGCCCTGCCGCCGGCCTTCAAGGTGAACCTCTGGGACGAGTACTTCGCCCCCCGCTACGGCGAGCCCAACGCCGGTACGCTGGCGGCGGTCAAGTTGCTGGCGAGCCAGGAAGGCCTGCTGCTCGATCCGGTCTATACCGGCAAGGCCATGGCCGGACTGCTCGACGGCATCGGTCGCGACCGCTTTGAAAACGGCCCGATCATCTTCCTGCATACCGGCGGTGCACCGGCGCTGTTTGCCTATGACTCGGTGTTCCAGGCTCGGTAAATGTCGCTGTGGAGCGAGCAGGCTCGCTCCCACAAGATGTGGATTACATATTGGAATATGGTCGTGATTTAATATTATTTTCCAATCTATACGACCCAACCTATAGTCGCGCCGCAGGCGTATTTGCCACGAGACGCAAAGCCTGCTTTTAGGGCAGGATGTGGCAATTCTTTCGGATCGCGGCTACGCCTTTCTCTTCCAGATAAACGTCATCATAAAAATACAGGGGCTTGTCATGAATTTTTCCGCATTACGTCGCAACCTGCTGGTGGGTTCGCTGGGCCTGGCATTGAGCGCCGGGCTGATGGGGCAAGCGGTTGCCGGTGAGCAGCTGCAAAAAATCAAGGACGCTGGTGAGATCAAGATCGGCCTGGAAGGCACTTATCCACCGTTCAGTTTTGTTGATGACAGCGGCAAACTGACTGGCTTCGAAGTGGAATTTTCCGAAGCCCTGGCCAAGGAGTTGGGGGTCAAGGTCAAGCTGCAGACGACCCCATGGGCCGGTATCCTCGCCGCCCTGGAATCCAAGCGTCTTGACGCCGTGGTGAACCAGGTGACCATCTCCGAAGAGCGCAAGAAAAAGTACGACTTCTCCGAGCCGTACACTGTTTCCGGGATCCAGGCGCTGGTACTGACCAAAAAAGCCGACGAACTGAACATCAAGAAGGCCGCTGACCTGGACGGCAAAAAAGTCGGCGTGGGCCTGGGCACCAACTATGAGCAGTGGGTCAAGGCAGAAGTGCCGGGCGCCCAGGTCAAGACCTACGACGATGATCCAACCAAGTTCCAGGACCTGCGTGTCGGCCGCATCGATACCATTCTGATTGACCGCCTGGCCGCGCTGGAATACGCCAAGAAAGCCAAGGACACCACCGTCACCAGCGAAGCCTTTTCTCGCCAGGAGTCTGGCATTGCCCTGCGCAAAGGCGAGCCCGAGCTGCTGGCAGCCGTGAACAAGGCCATTGAAAAACTGCGCGCCGACGGCACGCTGAAAAAGCTCTCGGAAAAATACTTCAGCGCTGACGTCACTCAATAATGGAAGCAGCTCTTCAACTCGCGCTGGACTCCGCGCCCTTTTTGCTCAAGGGCGCGTATTACACGGTCATACTCAGCCTGGGCGGCATGTTCTTCGGCTTGCTGCTCGGGTTTGGCCTGGCGCTGATGCGTTTGTCGCGCTTCAAACCGGTGAACTGGATTGCCCGCATCTACGTGTCGTTCTTTCGCGGCACGCCGTTGCTGGTGCAGTTGTTCGTGATCTATTACGGCTTGCCGCAACTGGGCATCGAGCTGGACCCACTGCCGGCGGCACTGATCGGTTTTTCGCTGAACATGGCGGCCTACGCCTGCGAAATCCTGCGGGCCGCGATCAGCTCCATCGAACGCGGTCAGTGGGAAGCGGCGGCCAGTATCGGCATGACCCGCGCGCAGATCCTGCGTCGGGCCATCCTGCCGCAAGCCGCACGCACAGCCCTGCCACCGTTGGGCAACAGCTTCATATCCCTGGTCAAGGACACTGCATTGGCGGCGACCATCCAGGTACCGGAGCTGTTCCGCCAGGCGCAGCTGATCACCGCCAGAACCTTCGAAATCTTCACCATGTACCTTGCCGCCGCGCTGATCTATTGGGTTCTTGCCACCGTGCTTTCGCACTTGCAGAACGTCTTGGAAGCCCGGGTCAATCGGCATGACCAGGAGTCCTGACCGATGATTGTCGTGGAAAAACTGACAAAGCAGTTCAAGGGTCAGGTAGTGCTCAACGGCATCGACCTGAAGATCGAAGAAGGCGAAGTGGTAGCGATCATCGGCCCCAGCGGCTCGGGCAAGACCACCTTCCTGCGCTGCCTGAACTTTCTCGAAGAACCCAGCAGTGGCCGGATCAAGGTCGGCGACATCGAGATCGATGGCAGCCGCCCGCTGAACCAGCAACAGGGCCTGGTCAGGCGTTTGCGTCAGCAGGTAGGGTTCGTATTCCAGAATTTCAACCTGTTTCCCCATCGCACCGCATTGGAAAATGTCACCGAAGGTCCCCAGGTGGTGAAAAAAATTCCCCGTGCCGAAGCCGAAGCCCTGGGGCGCAAGCTCCTGGCCAAGGTCGGGCTGGCCGGCAAGGAAGACGCCTACCCACGGCGCCTGTCCGGCGGCCAGCAGCAGCGCGTGGCAATTGCCCGGGCGCTGGCGATGGAGCCGGCGGTGATCCTGTTCGACGAGCCGACCTCGGCCCTCGACCCCGAACTGGTGGGCGAGGTACTGGCGACCATTCGCGGCCTGGCCGAAGAAAAGCGCACCATGGTGATCGTCACCCACGAAATGGGCTTCGCCCGGGACGTGGCCAATCGCGTGGTGTTTTTCGATAAAGGTGTGATCGTCGAGCAAGGGGAAGCCAAGGCTTTGTTCGCGGCCCCTAAAGAAGAGCGTACTCGACAATTCCTCAGTAAGTTCCTCTCCGCACACGCCGCGCAATAAGTTATCCGGCACACTTCCATGGAAGGAAGTGGATAACTCGGATGTCATACTCTTGACCGCTACAAAACAACTTACAGCCCCGCCCTAAGTTGAGAAACTTGTCCGCGCGACATGCGTATACCTGGCGTAACACTTATGTCGGCCGCCTCGCCCGTTGTCTCGCGCCTTCAGCTACCGCAAGCAATACGACAGACGCCGGGACAAGGAAAGTGGCGTCTGACAGCAAGTATTACTAACTGAATCGCGTAGGAAACTTCTGAAGAGTTGGCCAATCAAGCATTAATCCCGCCCTTCTATTGACACTGTAACTGCCCAACCCTTATCTAGAAGCCAACAGGCGACGCGCATTATTTTAATTCCCCAGCCCTGCACTGAAAGTTCATGATTTTATTGCAACGCAATAAACAATGCCGCGTTTATCCGTGCCTTTGACCTTTATGAAACAGCTCGATATGGACACCAAGGAGAACACCATGACATGTACGTCACCGATCCTCGAACTGGCCGCGCCCGCGCTGGCCAATGCCCTGCATACCGGTATCAACGTCACCAGCGCCGCTCGGCTGGAAGTGCTCATCACACCTTATTCCGGCATGGATGCGGGCGATCTGATCGAACTGTTCTGGGATAACTGCTACGTCGGCTCCCGCCAGGTAGCCGAGGCGGATACCCATGGCGGCATCACGCTGCGGATACCGGAAAGCTTCGTCGTCAACGGGACGTCATGCATCCATTATCGCGTCATGCGGGTTGGGCGTGGGCCGGCGCTGTCGGCTCCGCAACAGGTGCAAGTCAAACTCGATTGCCCCGGAGGTCGGCCCTCGACCTTGATCGGCGATGAAAACCAGAGCCTGGCACCGGTGCGTATCCCCCAGGCCATCCGTCGCCAGGGCGTCAATCCGAATCAGATCAAGCGTGGCGTACCGCTGACCATCGAGCCCTACCTGAACATGGCCGCCGACGATGCGATCACCGTGCGCTGGGGCGATGTACGCATGGACTTGCCCCGGATCAAACCTTGCGAGGTGGGCCAGCCGATCCATGTCTGGGTGCCACCGGAAATAATCACCGAAGCCGGCGAAGACCTGCGCCTGGAAGTGACCTATTGCATCCTTGATCGTGTAGGCAACACCTCCCATTGGGCACCGCCGCGGACATTGAAGATCGGTTGCGCGAATGCGAATCTGAAGAGCCCCGCCAAAAGCGTTGTTGATGGTCGTTGAAATGCCTTGGCAAAAATAATCGGTTTTTGTGGCAGGGATCTGCTCCCTCACCACAAGAGCCGTTTCGCCCATGCGGGCTCCTTGAATTTAAATCCAGCCTATCGATATTCCTAAAAGATAGTTCAAAAACATTTTATACGCGTTTAGGGTATATCGACCGGACCACCGGACATTCTTGATTTTCGCCACCGCATTCATCGCGGTGTTTTCTTGAGATGTGAGGTGGGTATGGTACGGAACACAAACGCCCCAGTGCAGGGCGCCAAGGCACTGCACGCAGCCACGGAGTGGCTGTAATGTCCGATCTGGCGCAAGCAAAGGTCCATAGCGACCTGGATGTGGCTCCATTGTTATTGCCGGCACAGGTGCTGCGCACCGATGCCGAGGCAATCAAGGCCGCGCATGAACTCGCACAGGTTGCTCGCCAGCAGGCCGCGCGCCGCGATCAACAGCGCAAGCTGCCCTGGGCGGAAATCGAGCAATTCACCCGCAGCGGGCTTGGCAGCATTGCCGTTCCTCGTGAATACGGCGGGCCGCAAGTCTCTTCAGTTACCATCGCCGAAGTGTTCGCGATCATTTCCGCAGCCGATCCGGCCCTCGGGCAGATCCCGCAGAACCAGTTCGGCGTGCTCCAGCTGATTCTCGCCACGGGCACCGAACGGCAAAAGAAAACTCTCCTCCAGAGCGTGCTCGAAGGCTGGCGCATCGGCAATGCCGGGCCGGAGCGCGGCACCCGCAACACCCTGGACCTCAAGGCGCGGATCACCGCCGATGGCGATGGCTTCGTCATCAATGGACAGAAGTTCTACTCCACCGGCGCCCTGTTCGCCCATTGGGTTGCCGTGAAGGCATTGAACGACGAAGGTCGCCAGGTGCTGGCGTTCGTCCGGCGCGGCACCCCGGGCCTGCGCATCGTCGACGACTGGTCGGGCTTCGGCCAGCGCACCACGGCCAGCGGCACCGTGCTGCTGAACAATGTGCGGGTCGACGCCGAACTGGTCCTGGACAACTGGCGCATCAACGAAGCGCCAAACGTGCAAGGCGCCTTCTCGCAGCTGATCCAGGCGGCGATTGACCTGGGAATCGCCCGCGGCGCCATCGACGACGCGATCGCCTTCGTTCGCGAACGCGCCCGGCCCTGGATCGATGCCAAGGTCGAGCGGGCCAGCGACGATCTGTACGTAATCGCCGACGTCGGCAAGCTGAAAATCGAACTGCATGCCGCCGAGGCTCTGTTGCGCAAGGCGGGGCACGTACTGGACCAGGTCAACGCCGCGCCGATCACTGCACAGTCCGCCGCCCGCGCTTCGATAGCCGTCGCCGAAGCCAAGGTGCTGACCACCGAAATCGCCCTGCAAGCCAGCGAAAAACTCTTCGAGCTGGCCGGCAGCCGCGCCACCCTTGCCGAGTTCAACCTCGACCGCCACTGGCGCAACGCGCGGGTCCACACCCTGCACGACCCGGTGCGCTGGAAATACCACGCAATCGGCGATTACCACCTGAACGGGACCTTGCCCGCCCGACATTCCTGGATCTGACGACCCGACCACTGGAGCAGCACATGACGCTTTCCCAACACGTCGCGGTGATCACCAGCGATGAACAAGCCCTGATTGTCGCCAGCGACCTGGCCGATGACTTCAAGCGCGACAGCGCCCTGCGCGATCGCGAACGGCGCCTGCCGCACCCGGAGCTGGAAGCCTTCACCCGCTCCGGCCTGTGGGGCATCAGCGTGCCCAAGGCCTACGGCGGCGCCGGCGTTTCCAACGTCACGCTGGCGAAGGTCGTGGCGCTGATCGCCCAGGCCGATGGATCGCTCGGGCAAATCCCCCAGAACCATTACTACGCCCTGGAAGTGCTGCGGGTAAACGGTAGCGAAGCCCAGAAGCAACGGTTGTACGGCGAAGTACTGGCCGGTCAGCGGTTCGGCAATGCCCTGGCGGAGCTGGGGACCAAGACTGCTCACGAGCGCACCACCCAACTGCTTCGCGATGGCGACGGGTACCGCATCAACGGCCGCAAGTTTTACGCCACCGGGGCGATCTATGCCCAGCGCATCCCTACTTCGGTGGTGGACGAGAACGGCGTGCAGCAGTTGGCGTTCGTTCCGCGCAACAGCCAGGGCCTGACGGTTATCGACGACTGGAGCGGTTTCGGCCAGCGCACCACGGGCAGCGGCTCGGTGGTGTTCGAAGCGGTGCATGTCGCTGCCGAAGACATCGTGCCGTTCCAGAGCGCCTTCGAGCGCCCTACTCCGGTGGGCCCGTTGGCGCAGATTCTCCATGCCGCCATCGACACCGGCATTGCCCGCGCCGCCTATGAAGATGCGTTGCATTTTGTCCGCAGCAAAACCCGACCGTGGATCGACGCCACCAGCGATGTCGCCACCCAGGATCCGCATACGCTCAAGAGCTTCGGCCATTTGAACATTCGCCTGCACGCCGCCGAAGCCTTGCTGGAACGCGCAGGCGAATTCCTCGACCGCGCCCAGGCCGACAGCAACGCCGAAACGGTGGCGGCGGCCTCGATTGCCGTGGCCGAAGCCCGGGCCATCAGCACCGAAATCTCCCTGGCCGCCGGCAGCACGCTGTTCGAACTGGCCGGCAGCCAGGCGACCCTGGCCGAACATGGCCTGGATCGTCACTGGCGCAACGCCCGGGTGCATACGCTGCATGACCCGGTGCGCTGGAAATATCACGCGGTCGGCAATTTCTACCTCAACGACGAAAAACCACCATTACGAGGGACCATCTGATGGCCCTCGACAAGAAAAAAATCCTCCTCAACGCGTTCAACATGAACTGCATCGGCCATATCAACCACGGCTTGTGGACGCATCCGCAGGACATCTCGACCCAGTACAACACGCTCGAATACTGGACCGGGCTGGCCCAGCTGCTGGAGCGCGGTCTGTTCGACGGGTTGTTCATTGCCGATATCGTCGGGGTCTATGACGTTTACCAGCAATCGGTGGAGGTCACGCTGAAAGAGTCGATCCAGCTGCCGGTCAACGACCCATTGCTGCTGGTCTCGGCAATGGCTGCCGTCACCCGCAACCTCGGCTTCGGCCTCACCGCCAACCTCACCTATGAACCGCCGTACCTGTTCGCCCGACGCATGAGCACGCTGGATCACCTGAGCCGCGGCCGGGTTGGCTGGAACATTGTCACCGGCTACCTGGACAGCGCCGCGAAAGCCATGGGCCTTGGCGCGCAGGTCGAGCACGACCGCCGTTATGACCAGGCCGACGAGTACCTGGAGGTGCTCTACAAACTCTGGGAGGGCAGCTGGGAAGACGATGCGGTGCTCAACGATCGCCAGCAACGGATCTACGCCCAGCCAGAAAAAGTGCACAAGGTCAGGCACCAGGGCGAGTTTTATCAGGTCGAGGGTTATCACCTCTGCGAGCCATCGCCCCAACGCACACCGGTGCTGTTCCAGGCTGGCAGCTCCGAGCGCGGGCTGCTGTTCGCCGGGCGCCATGCCGAGTGCGTGTTCATCAGCGGCCAGAACAAGCCGGCGACCAGGGCCCAGGTGGACAAGGTCCGCGCCAGCGCCGTCGCGGCCGGGCGCAATGCCGAGGACATCAAGGTGTTCATGGGCTTGAACGTGATTGTCGGCGAGACCGAAGCAGCGGCCTGGGCCAAGCATGCCGAGTACCTGGGGTATGCCAGCGCCGAGGCCGGCGTGGCGCATTTCTCCGCGTCGACGGGCATCGATTTTTCCGAGTACGAACTGGACGAACCGATCCAGTACGTGAAGAGCAACGCCATCCAGTCCGCGACCAAGACCTTGCAGAACAACGACTGGACCCGACGCAAGCTTCTGGAGCAACACGCCTTGGGCGGTCGCTACATCACCGTTGTCGGCTCGCCCGAACAGGTCGCCGACGAGCTGGAATCGTGGATCGCCGAGACCGGCCTCGACGGCTTCAACCTGACCCGCATCGTCACGCCACAAAGCTACGTGGATTTCATCGACCTGGTGATTCCCGAGCTGCAGCGCCGCGGGTCGTACAAGACCGAATACGACGGGGGGACGTTGCGGGAAAAGCTGTTTCACGCGCAAGCGCGACTACCCGGCCAACACACTGGCTCGAACTACCGGCGATGACCGTGGCGAGGGAGCTTGCTCCCGCTGGTGGGCGAAGCCCGCCCAAAAAAGCTCGGGCTACTTCGTAGCCCAGCGGGAGCAAGCTCCCTCGCCACGAAAGCACATGACTCATTAATGACTGGAACAACCGACATGACCAAGCAACTCCTGACCCTGCCAGTCAAAGCACTGGCCCTGGCCCTCGGCCTGTTCAGCTCGGCGCTGTTCGCCGCCGACGCCCCGTTGAAAATCGGCACCACCGCCGCCTTCGCCATTCCTCTGGAGGCCGCTGTCGAAGAGGCCGGCAAACAAGGCCTGAAGGTTGAGCTGGTGGAATTCAGTGACTGGATCGCGCCTAACGTCAGCCTCGCTTCGGGTGACATTGACGTGAATTATTTCCAGCACATTCCCTTCCTGGAAAACGCCAAGGCAGCCGCTGGGTTCGACCTGGTGCCGTTCGCGCCGGGCATCATCAACAACGTCGGCCTCTACTCGAAAAAATACAAAAGCTTCGACGAGCTGCCCGAAGGCGCGAGCGTCGCCATAGCCAACGACCCGATCAACAGCGGTCGCGGCTTGCAACTGCTGGCCAAGGCCGGGCTGATCCAGCTCAAGCCGGGCGTCGGCTACAAGGCCACCGAAGACGACATTGTCGCCAACCCGAAGAAGATCAAGATCCTGCAGGTCGAAGCCGTGCAACTGGTGCGCGCCTATGAAGACGCTGATCTGGTGCAGGGCTACCCGGCCTATATCCGCCTGGCGAACACATTCGACGCGACGTCCGCGTTGCTGTTCGACGGCCTCGATCACAAGGAATACGTCATCCAGTTCGTCATCCAGCCCAAGAGCAAAACCGACCCGCGGCTGATCAAGTTCGTCGATATCTATCAGCACTCCCCGGCCGTGCGCGCAGCCTTGGACAAGGCCCATGGCAAGCTCTATCAAGCCGGCTGGGAAAGCTGATATGAATGCCGTCAACGCTTTGCTTGAACAGCAAACGCCCACGCGCCGAAGCGCCGAAAGCACCGAGCTGCACCCACAGCTCAACCGGGCCCACGTGCGTTTTGTCGGACTGGGCAAAACCTACCTGGGCGCCCAAGGACCGGTGAACGCGCTGCACGGCATCGACCTGGCGATCCAGCGCGGCGAGGTGTTCGGCATCATTGGCCGCAGCGGCGCCGGCAAGTCATCGCTGATCCGTACCATCAACCGCCTCGAGCAACCCACCAGCGGTCGGGTGCTGATCGATCAGGTGGATATCGGCGAGTTCGATGAGGATCGCCTGGTCGAGCTGCGCCGGCGCATCGGCATGATCTTCCAGCATTTCAACCTGATGTCGGCCAAGACCGTCTGGCAGAACGTCGAGCTGCCGCTGAAAGTCGCCGGGGTGCCCAAGGAGCAACGCCAGCGCAAGGTCCGCGAGCTGCTCGAACTGGTGGGTCTGGATGGCAAGCACAAAGCCTATCCGGCACAACTCTCAGGCGGGCAGAAGCAGCGTGTCGGCATCGCCCGGGCGCTGGTCCACGATCCGCAGATCCTGTTGTGTGACGAGGCCACTTCGGCGCTGGATCCGGAGACCACTCAGTCGATCCTCCGCCTGCTGCGGGAGATCAACCAGCGGCTGGGCCTGACGATCGTGCTTATTACCCACGAGATGGCGGTGATCCGCGAAGTCTGCGACCGGGTAGTGGTGCTGGAACAAGGGCGGATCGTTGAGCAGGGGCCGGTCTGGGAAGTCTTCGGCAACCCGCAACATGAGGTCAGCCGGACGCTGCTGGCGCCGTTGCAGCACGCGCTGCCTGAAGAACTGCAGAACCGTTTGCAGCCGCAACCGGCCTCGACGGACGCCGCCACGGTGCTGCGCCTGCAATTCACCGGTACCGCCCGTGATGAACCGGACCTCGCAGCCCTGTTCGGCGCCCTCGGTGGCCGGGTGCGACTGTTGCACGGCGGCATCGAACGGATCCAGGGACATGGGCTGGGACAATTACTGCTGGCCGTGAGCGGCTCCTCACTGGGCGCCGAGGAGTTGCGTCAGCGGGCAGGTGCATGGGCGCAACGGGTGGAGGTACTGGGTTATGTGGCTTGATCGCTTATTGCAGGGCTTCATCGACACGTTCCTCATGGTCGGTGTGTCGTCATTGATCGCGTTGCTGGCGGGCATTCCGCTGGCGGTTATCCTGGTCACCAGCGGCAAGGGCGGCATTTACGAGGCACCGGCGCTGAACCGTGCCTTGGGCGCGTTCGTGAACCTGTTTCGCTCGATCCCGTTCCTGATCCTGATGGTGGCGCTGATTCCGTTCACTCGGCTGATTGTCGGCACGACCTACGGCGTGTGGGCTGCGGTGGTGCCGCTGACCATCGCCGCGACGCCGTTTTTTGCCCGCATCGCCGAAGTCAGCCTGCGGGAAGTCGACCACGGCCTGATCGAAGCGGCCCAGGCCATGGGTTGCCGGCGCTGGCATATCGTCTGGCACGTATTGCTGCCGGAGGCGCTGCCAGGCATCGTCGGCGGTTTTACCATCACTTTGGTGACCATGATCAATTCTTCGGCCATGGCCGGGGCGATCGGCGCCGGTGGCCTGGGTGACATCGCCTACCGTTACGGCTACCAGCGGTTCGACAGCCAGATCATGCTCACGGTTATCGTGCTGCTGGTGGCGCTGGTCGCGGTGATTCAGTTGGGGGGCGATCGTCTGGCGCGCGGCCTGAACAAACGCTGAAGCGCGACTCATTGTGGGAGCGAGCCAGCTCGCGATTGGCGGCCGGCGGGCTTGCGGTATAGTCGTCAGACACTCCCCAGCAAAGCCCGCGATCATGAAACACACTGCCGAAGACCTGCACGTCATCACCGCCACGACCCTGGGTCATTACAACGCCGTGGCCGAGAATTTTCGCGAAGGCACCCGCGATCATGATGTCAGCCAGAACATCGATGCGTTGCTGCGCCACATCCAGGGCCAGGCGCCGTTTCATATCCTCGACTTCGGCTGCGGTCCGGGACGGGATTTGCGTACGTTTACCGGCATGGGCCATGTCGCGGTCGGCCTCGACGGTTCCGAAGAGTTCGCCCGGATGGCCCGCCAGGACAGCGGGTGCGAGGTGTGGCAACAGGACTTCCTGAAACTCGACCTGCCGGATGGACGCTTTGATGGAATTTTTGCCAACGCGGTGCTGTTTCATATTCCAGTCCAGGAACTGCCCCGCGTGCTCAGGCAGCTGCACGCCACGCTAAAGGCTGGAGGGGTTCTGTTCAGCTCCAATCCACGAGGCGAAAACCAGGAAGGCTGGAACGGTCAGCGCTTCGGCGCCTACCACGACCTCGACGCCTGGCGCAGGCTGCTGGGCGCCGCAGGTTTTGTGGAGCTGGAGCATTATTACCGGCCGGCGGGGCTGCCACGGGAACAGCAGCCTTGGTTGGCCAGTGTGTGGCGTAAGCCTTGAAGACAGATCAATCGACCGTATGGATGCTGCCCCCCGTGGCGAGGGAGCTTGCTCCCGCTCGGCGGCGCAGCCGTCGCAAGGCGGCTGATGCGGTCTGTCCGGGAAATCACCTGATCCGGACTAGGACTGCTTCGCAGCCCAGCGGGAGCAAGCTCCCTCGCCACGGGTGATTCCATTTTTTCACTCCGGCTGTTTCAACCACTTCTGCGACAACTGCTCCAGCCGCCCATCCTCCTTGATCCGCGCCAGGGCATTGTCCAGGCTGGCCTTGAAGGCCGGGTTGTCCTTCTGGAACGGAATCACCAGGCTGGGCGGCGGGCCTTTTTTGTCCTGCGCCTGGAACGACTGCGCCATGACCAGCGGACGTTGCGACTCGTCCTTGCTTGCCAGCAACTGCGCATCCGGTTGGCTGTAAGGGGTACTGGTATCGAAACGATCCGCCAGTTCCGGGGTCAGTGCTATGTGATTGATGGCGACGTCGTATTTGCCGGTTTCCACACCGGCCAGCAAATCCTCGGCATCGGTGACAACGAAATCGGCCCGTACATCGAGTTCGTTCGCGAGCATTTCGCCCAGCTCCACTTCGAAGCCAGTGAGTTTGCCGTCTTCCTTGAAGTTGAAGGGCGCCGTGTTGGCCTCAAGAGCGATGCGCAACTCGCCCCGGTCGTTGATATCGTCGATCAATTCGGCATGGGCCAAAGGGCTCAAAAGGGGTAGCAGGCAGATCAGGCCAGGCAGGAAACGCATGGTCACTCCTAGAATTTATACAAGCGACGCTCGTCTCAGGCTCGCTTTGCTATGGTTGTTGCAGGCTTCGACAACGATTGTTCATGAAGTTGTCATGACTCAGCGGATTTCATCGAAAAACTGGAGAAAAAAATGAAAAGCTTTATGTCTCGTGCCGCGTTGGCTGGCCTGTTGTTGGGCACCTCGATGCTGGCAACAGCGGCGACCCCGGCCCCCAAGGGCGCAGAAGTGTTCATCGTTTCCCCGGAAGATGGCGCCACCGTCAGCCAGGAATTCAAGGTCAAGTTCGGCGTCAAGGATATCGCCCTGGCTCCGGCGGGCGATGTGACCAAGAACACTGGCCATCACCATTTGCTGATCGATGTCGACGACGTGCCGAAGGAAGGCGCGCCGATTCCGACCGACGCCCACCACATGCACTTCGGCAAGGCACAAACCGAGGCCACCATCAAACTGGCCCCGGGCAAGCACACCTTGCAATTGATCCTGGGCGACAGCGGCCATATGCCGTTCGACCCGTCGATCGTGTCCGAGAAAATCACAGTGAATGTGAAGTAACACCGTATCGACTGACACAACGCAGCCCAATGTGGGAGCGAGCTTGCTCGCGATAGCGGTGGTTCAGTCGATAGATTTTTTTCTGACACTCCGCGATCGCGAGCAGGCTCGCTCCCACAGGGTTTCCAGGTTGTGCCAGATAAAAAAACGGGAGCCCCCTGCGGGGCTCCCGTTTTTTATTGCAAGTCCAGCCTGCTTAGAACAACACGCGGCAACGAATGGTGCCGTTGATGTGCTGCAGCTTCTCCTGCGCCAGGTCGGAGTATTCGGCATCGACGTCGATCACGACGTAGCCGACCTTCTCGTTGGTCTGCAGGAACTGGCCGGAAATGTTGATGCCGTTTTCCGCGAAGACCTTGTTGATCTCGCTCATCACACCCGGGATGTTCTCGTGGATGTGCAGCAGGCGGTGCTTGCCAGGGTGAGCGGGCAAGGCCACTTCCGGGAAGTTCACCGACGATACCGAAGTACCGTTGTCGCTGTACTTGACCAGTTTCTCCGCCACTTCCAGACCGATGTTGGCCTGGGCTTCAGCGGTGGAACCGCCGATGTGCGGGGTCAGGATCACGTTGTCCAGGCCACGCAGCGGGCTCTCGAAGATGTCGTCGTTGGAGCGCGGCTCCACCGGGAACACGTCGATGGCAGCGCCGATCAGGTGCTTGTCCTTGATCGCTTCGGCCAGGGCGTCGAGCTTGACCACGGTGCCACGCGCGGCGTTGATCAGGATCCCGCCTTTCTTGATGGCACGGATTTCCTTCTCGCCGATCATCCACTGGGTGGCCGGGGTTTCCGGTACGTGCAGAGTGACGATGTCGGACATGCCCAGCAATTCATGCAGGTCGTTGACCTGGGTGGCGTTGCCCAGTGGCAGCTTGGTCACGGTGTCATAGAAGAACACCTGCATGCCAAGGCCTTCGGCAAGTACCGACAACTGGGTGCCGATCGAGCCGTAGCCGACGATACCCAGCTTCTTGCCCCGGATTTCGAAGGAGTTGGCCGCGCTCTTGATCCAGCCGCCACGGTGGCAGGAAGCGTTTTTCTCGGGGATGCCGCGCAGCAGCAGGATCGCCTCGGCCAGCACCAGCTCGGCAACAGAACGGGTGTTGGAGTACGGCGCGTTGAACACCGCGATACCGCGCTCACGGGCCGCGTTGAGGTCAACCTGGTTGGTGCCGATGCAGAAGCAGCCGACCGCGACCAGTTTCTTGGCGTGGTCGAAGATCTCTTCGGTCAGTTGAGTACGGGAGCGAATACCGATGAAGTGAGCATCGGCGATCTTTTCCTTGAGCTGGGCTTCCGGCAGAGAACTGGTGATGTACTCGATGCTGGTGTAGCCCGCCGACTTGAGGACGTCGACAGCCGATTGGTGGACGCCTTCGAGAAGAAGGAACTTGATCTTGCTCTTATCGAGAGAAGTCTTGCTCATCTGCGTAAACCTGTGTCCCGGAGAAAAATGGCAGGGAATCGGGCAGCCTGGGCCGGCCCGACCGGCATGACAGCCGTCGCCGCAGAACAGCCGTTGGGCACTACGCTGCGGGGTCGGTATGCTAGCATATGCCCCCCGCAAACACCCATTCCTGCGACGTGAAGCGTTCTCAGGATGACCATGAATTGTTCGAGAGTTCTGTCGATGACCAATCCTGCCGTGATAGATGAGCTGAAGACCCTGGTTGAGCCTGGCAAGGTCCTGACCGATGCCGACTCCCTGAATGCTTACGGCAAGGATTGGACCAAGCATTTCGCTCCGGCGCCGGTGGCCATCGTCTTTCCCAAGACCATCGAACAGGTCCAGGCCATCGTGCGCTGGGCCAATGCACATAAGGTCGCGCTGGTCCCCTCGGGCGGACGTACCGGGCTGTCCGCCGCGGCCGTGGCGGCCAATGGCGAAGTCGTGGTGTCCTTCGACTACATGAACCAGATTCTCGACGTGAACCTGACCGACCGCACCGCCGTGTGCCAGCCGGGCGTGGTCACCGAACAACTGCAGAACAAGGCCGAGGAACATGGCCTGTACTACCCGGTGGATTTTGCTTCGGCCGGTTCCAGCCAGATTGGCGGCAATATCGGCACCAATGCCGGCGGGATCAAAGTCATTCGCTACGGCATGACGCGTAATTGGGTGGCGGGCATGAAAGTCGTCACCGGCAAGGGCGACGTGCTGGAGCTGAACAAAGACCTGATCAAGAACGCCACCGGCTACGATTTGCGCCAGCTGTTCATCGGCGCGGAGGGCACGCTTGGCTTCGTGGTCGAAGCCACCATGCGCCTGGATCGGGCGCCGAAAAACCTCACCGCGATGGTGCTCGGCACGCCGGATTTCGATTCGATCATGCCGGTGCTGCATGCCTTCCAGGGCAAACTGGACCTGACCGCATTCGAATTTTTCTCCGACAAGGCCCTGGCCAAGGTCCTCGGTCGCGGCGACGTGCCGGCGCCGTTCGAGACCGACTGCCCGTTCTACGCCCTGCTGGAATTCGAGGCCACCACTGAAGAAGTCGCCAACCACGCGCTGGAAACCTTTGAGCACTGTGTCGAACAAGGCTGGGTGCTCGACGGCGTGATGAGCCAGAGCGAAACCCAGTTGCAGAACCTGTGGAAATTGCGCGAGTACATCTCCGAAACTATCTCGCACTGGACGCCGTACAAGAACGACATCTCGGTAACCGTCTCGAAGGTTCCGGCATTCCTGCGGGAAATCGATGCAATCGTCGGCGAACACTACCCGGACTTCGAAATCGTCTGGTTCGGCCACATCGGTGACGGCAACCTGCACCTGAACATCCTCAAGCCGGAAAACCTGAGCAAGGATGAATTCTTCGCCAAGTGCGCGACGGTGAACAAATGGGTGTTCGAGACCGTCGAGAAGTACAACGGCTCGATTTCCGCCGAGCACGGCGTGGGCATGACCAAACGCGACTATCTGACCTACAGTCGCTCGCCGGTGGAGATCGAGTACATGAAAGCGGTAAAGGCAGTCTTTGACCCCAACGGCATCATGAACCCGGGCAAGATCTTCGCGGTTTGACCCTTATAAACACCTGATGAAAATCCAAAGGCAGGAGTCGGTTATGAGCTATCAGCACCAGTATGTCGACGGTACGCGTATTCATTTCCCGATCGGGAAAGTGGTGTGCATTGGCCGCAACTATGCCGAGCATGCAAAGGAACTGGATAATCCGGTGCCCACCGAGCCGTTGCTGTTCATCAAGCCAGGCAGCTGCGTGGTACCGCTGGAAGGCGGTTTCAGCATTCCCACCGACCGCGGGTCGGTGCATTACGAGGCGGAAATCGCCGTGCTGATCGGCAAGCCACTGTCCACCCGGCCCAGCGCTGAGGAAGTACTGGACGCCATCTCCGGCTTCGCTCCGGCCCTGGACCTGACCCTGCGGGACAAGCAGGCCGAGCTCAAGGGCAAGGGGCTGCCCTGGGAAGTCGCCAAGTCTTTCGACGGCGCGGCGGTGATCGCCCCGTTCGTCTCGAAGGACACCTTCGCCGACCTGACCGACATCCCCGTTCGCCTGGTCATCAATGGCGAAGTGCGCCAGGACGGCAACAGCAGCCTGATGCTCAACCCCATCGTGCCGATGATCCAGTACATGGCCGGCTGTTTCTCGCTGCAGGCCGGCGACGTGATCCTGACCGGCACGCCGGCCGGCGTCGGGCCGTTGAACGTCGGTGACGAGCTGGTGCTGGAACTGCCGGGCGCGAGCCGCTTCGAGAGCAGTGTTCGTTAACGGCTGCATCTGTCCATCCTGTGGGAGCGAGCTTGCTCGCGATTGCGTCATGTCAGCCGACATCAACATGTCGGACACACCGCTATCGCGAGCAAGCTCGCTCCCACAGGTTAGCCTGAGCGGCCATCCGGCCATTTACCGTTTTTTTCACATGCCATCCGGATAATTCCGGGCAATGCGGCATCTGAGCCAGCCAGCCCCTAGCCGAATTCCCTGGAACGTGTCCCCTGATGGCCAAGACCCAAGCACTGCCCACCCCCAAAGCATCCCGTCGCTCTCGCTTCGCCCTGCCCTGGTATGTCTGGCTGCTGATCGCGGGCGCCAGCGCTTACGGCCTGGCATTCGCCATGCATTGGGATGACCGCGGCCTGCTTTGGGTGTCGGAGCGCTTCCAGAGCCAGGCCGAGCGTCGGGAAAGCATCTGGCTGCCTGATTACCACGCTGTCATTGACGCCAAGGCGCTCCCGGGAATGGAAGACGACGAAGCGTCCGACCTGACCTATAGCCCACAGACCAAGACCCTGTTCGCGGTGATGGGCAAAAATCCGTTCCTGGTGGAGCTGACCCTGCAGGGTGACGTATTGCGCAAGATGCCGCTGGTGGGCTGGGGTAACCCTGAAGGCGTGGCTTTCATGGAAAACGGCCTGCTGGCCATCACCGATGAACGCAAGCACACGCTGTCGATCGTCCAGGTTGATGCCAATACCCGGGAGCTGAACATCAAGGACTTCCCCCAATATGACCTGGGCACGTCGAAGAACCAGAACAAGGGATTCGAAGCCATCGTCTGGGATCCGAAGAATCAGCAACTGATCCTTGGCGAAGAGCGCCCACCGGCATTGTTCACCTGGAAAAGCGACGGGAGCCAGCTGCTCAAGGGCGACAAGCAGATCCATGTCAGCAACGAACTCGACCTGCGCAACCTGTCCGCCCTGGCCGTAGACCCGCGCACCGGCCACACGCTGGTGCTATCGGCCGACTCCCATTTATTGCTGGAACTGGACGAAGCAGGCGATCAGGTCAGCTTCATGACCCTGCTCGGCGGCTTCAACGGCCTGAAGGACACGATCCCTCGCGCCGAAGGCGTCACTGTCGATGAAGCCGGCACCCTCTACATCGTCAGTGAACCGAACCTGCTCTACCGTTTCGAAAAACAGCACTGACAGCGCGACTTCGTAAGACAACTCCGACCATCGTGTAGGACGTGGCACGCGGCCATTAAGCTTCAGTTCAGGCAGTCGTGGTATTTCCAACCACCTGTTTTTATCCGAGCCCTCCTACATGCGTCGACTTGTCCGTCCCAAGCCACTGTTCCTGCTGTTGCTGGTCATCGTGCTGATCGCCCTGATCACGGCGGGCCAGTACCTGCGCCTGTTTGAGCGCGCCTGGTTCAACATGAGCAGCCTGTGGCACCCCGTCAACGAGCAGGCAATCGCACTGGATCAGTACCAGGTCGCGCTTGAGGCGCAAGTGATCGAAGGGTTGGACGATGACGTTTCGGCGCTGACCTTCGATCCGATCCGCAAGACCCTGTTCACCGTGACCAACAAGAATCCCGAGCTGATCGAGCTGTCGCTGGACGGCAAGATCTTGCGGCGCATAGCCCTGGTCGGGTTTGGTGATTCGGAAGCGGTGGAATTCATCAGCGAGAACATCTATGTCATCACCGATGAGCGCCAACAACGGCTGATCAAGATCCATCTGGACAACGATACCCGGTTCCTCGACGCGGCCGAAGCCGAGCAGATCTCGCTCGGGGTGCACATGAGCAGCAACAAGGGTTTCGAAGGGCTGGCCTACGACTCCCTGGGCAAGCGGCTATTCGTGGCGAAGGAGCGCGACCCGATGCTGATCTACGAGGTCCACGGGTTTCCCCACCACAACCCGGAAAAATCCTATGCGGTGCACGTCGTCAACAATCCCAAGCGTGACGCCGGGCTCTTTGTGCGCGACCTTTCAAGCCTGCAATACGATGAGCGCAGCGGTCACCTGATGGCGCTGTCCGACGAGTCGCGGTTGATCATCGAGCTGGATATCAACGGCCGTCCGTTGAGCACGCTGTCGTTGAGCAAGGGCCGCCACGGCCTGCAGAAAACCGTCCCCCAGGCTGAAGGCCTGGCCATGGATGACGATGGCAACCTGTATGTGGTGAGTGAGCCGAATCTGTTTTACGTGTTCAAGAAGGCGCAGCCTTAAGCTCGCACAGACCCCATGTGGGAGCGAGCTTGCTCCGGGCGGCGATCCGACGATAGCGGTGGGTCAGCTTGCATGGATGTCGAATGTGCCTTCGTCATCGCGAGCAAGCTCGCTCCCACAGGGTCCGGTGTGAACCAATAACTATCCGCCGGGTTATTCAGCCCGCAGCGTCTTCACCCCTTCAGCAGTCCCCAGCAACAGCACATCCGCCGGACGTGCGGCGAACAGGCCGTTGGTGACCACGCCGACAATGGCGTTGATCTGGCGTTCCAGCTCCACCGGGTTGGTGATCTGCAGATTGTGGACGTCGAGGATGATGTTGCCGTTGTCGGTCAGCACACCTTCGCGATACACCGGATCGCCGCCCAGTTTCACCAACTGACGGGCGACGTGGCTGCGGGCCATGGGGATAACTTCCACCGGCAGCGGGAAGGCGCCGAGTACCGGCACCAGCTTGCTGGCGTCGGCGATGCAGATGAAGGTCTTGGCGACTGCCGCGACAATCTTCTCGCGGGTCAATGCAGCGCCACCGCCCTTGATCAGGTTCAGGTGCGCATCGCTTTCATCGGCGCCGTCGATGTAGAACTCCAGGTCGCTCACAGTGTTGAGCTCGTACACCGGGATCCCGTGGCCCTTGAGGCGCGCGGCGGTGGCTTCGGAGCTGGCGACCGCGCCATCGAACGCACCCTTGTGCTGCGCCAGCGCGTCAATGAAGCAATTGGCGGTCGAGCCGGTGCCGACCCCGACGATGCTCTTGTCATCCAGCTTCGGGAGGATGAGGTCGACGGCGGCCTGGGCCACGGCCTGTTTGAGTTGATCCTGGGTCATGCGGGCTCCGAGGGTGCCGAGAGGGAACGAAAGGCCGGCATTATAGGCGTCGGAGCAGCCTTGGTCATTGCCTGTTTGGCACAGATCCAGTGTGCCAAGGGACCTTCCTCCCGCTGGACCGTGCAGCAACCGTGGCGAGGGAGCTTGCTCCCGCTGGATCGCGTAGCGGTCCCAGAAAAAGCGATGAGCGCTTCGCACTCAAGCGGGAGCAAGCTCCCTCGCCACGGGGACTTGTGTGCGCCGGCTGCCTTAATTCGTGTGGTCGCCCGGCCAAAAGCCGGGTTAGACTCCCTGGCCCTGCCCAACCCGCTCAGTGATGCTTTCCGATGCTCGAACAGTACGTCAAGAAGATCCTCACCTCGCGCGTTTATGACGTTGCCGTTGAAACCCCGCTGCAGACCGCCCGCCAGCTCTCCGAGCGGCTGGGCAATGACGTCTGGCTCAAGCGTGAAGACCTGCAGCCGGTGTTCTCGTTCAAGATTCGCGGGGCCTACAACAAGCTGACCCAACTCAGCGACGAAGAGCGCGCCCGTGGCGTAGTCACGGCCTCGGCCGGCAACCACGCCCAGGGCCTGGCGCTGGCAGCCAAGGTGCTGGGCGTCAAAGCCACCATCGTCATGCCCAAGACCACCCCGGAAATCAAGGTCGAAGGCGTACGCTCCCGCGGCGGCAAAGTGGTGTTGCATGGCGACTCGTTCCCCGAGGCGCTGGCGTATTCGCTGAAGCTGGTCGACGAAAAGGGCTACGTCTATATCCATCCCTATGACGACCCTCATACCATCGCCGGGCAGGGCACCGTGGCGATGGAGATCCTCCGCCAGCACCCCGGGCGCCTCGATGCGATATTCGTCCCGGTGGGCGGTGGCGGGCTGATTGCCGGGATCGCGGCCTACGTGAAATACCTGCGCCCCGAGATCAGAATCATCGGCGTCGAGCCTGATGACTCCAATTGCCTGCAAGCGGCCCTGGCCGCCGGTGAGCGCGTGGTATTGCCGACCGTCGGCCTGTTCGCCGACGGCGTGGCCGTGGCGCAGATCGGCCAGCACACCTTTGATATCTGCAAGCACTACGTGGATGAAGTGATCACCGTCAGCACCGACGAGATCTGCGCAGCTATAAAGGATATCTACGACGATACCCGCTCGATCACCGAACCGGCCGGCGCCTTGGGCGTGGCCGGGATCAAGAAGTACGTCGAATCGCGGGGCATCAGCGGTCAGACCCTGGTGGCCATCGATTCCGGCGCCAACGTCAACTTCGATCGCTTGCGCCATGTGGCCGAGCGCGCCGAGCTGGGCGAAGGGCGCGAGGCGATCATCGCCGTGACCATTCCTGAGCAGCCGGGCAGCTTCAAGGCCTTCTGCGAAGCCATCGGCAAACGCCAGATCACCGAATTCAACTACCGCTACAACACCGGCAGCGAAGCGCACATTTTCGTCGGCGTACAGACGCATCCGGAAAACGATCCGCGCAGCAAGTTGATCGCCAGCCTGACCGAGCAAGGCTTTCCGGTGCTGGACTTGACCGACAACGAGCTGGCCAAGCTGCACATCCGCCACATGGTCGGCGGGCACGCCGCCCACGTCATCGACGAAGTGGTGCTGCGTTTCGAGTTCCCGGAGCGTCCGGGCGCGTTGTTCAACTTCCTCAACAAGCTGGGCGGGCGCTGGAATATCTCGATGTTCCACTACCGCAACCATGGCGCGGCGGATGGTCGCGTGGTCGCCGGGCTGCAAGTGCCTCACGATGAACGCCACCTGGTACCGGCCGCCCTGGAAGAAATCGGCTATCCGTATTGGGATGAAAGCGATAACCCGGCCTATCAGCTGTTTCTTGGTTGAAGGGCTACGCTGAAGGACATCGGCCTTAAGGAAATCCCATGGAAACTCTGCTGACCTTGAAAGTCCTGCACGTCGCGGCCACGGTCCTGCTGCTGGCTTGCGGTGTAGTCCTTGCCGTCCTGGCCTGGCGTAAACGCAGCGAGGGACCGGCCAGCACGCTGCGGCGTCCCTGGCTGTTGGCCTGGTGCGTGATGCTGGTCTGCATGCTGAGCATGCCGTTCACCGGCTGGTGGCTGGTTCACCTGGTGGGCTGGCCGTTGGGGCAAAGCTGGCTGTTGGGTTCCAGCGTGATCTACACGGTGGCGACGCTCTGCGTTTTCTGGCTGCTGGCAAGGCTCAATCGTCTGCGCTTGGGCAGCGGTGGCGGCAGCAGGTTTACCCTGGCATTGGCGATCATCGGTGGCGTCGGCTTCCTGTCCATCGCCGCGCTGATGGGTGCCAAGCCGATTTAAGCGACAGGGACGGGCATGAAGATCCTACTGGTGGGAGGCGGCGGTTTTATCGGGCGCCGTCTGCTGCGAGCGTTGCACAGCGCTGGCCACTCGATCATCGCAACCAGCCGTGAGCCTCAGGGGCCAGGTTGGCCTGGGGTTGAATGGCGGCAGCTGGATCTCGGTGTACTGGCAGGCGACCCTGAACACTTTGCCTTGCCCCTGGACGTCGATTTGCTGATCAACGCGGCCGGGCTGCTCAGCGTCGACACCGAGGCGCTGAGCCTGGTCCAGGATCGGGGCGCGCGAGCGTTGTTCGACCAGGCCGCGCGCCGCGGTGTCCGGATCCTGCAGATTTCCGCGCTGGGCGCGAGTGCGCAATCGGACGTGCCGTTCCTGGCGAGCAAAGGCTTGGCCGACGAATATCTTTGCGTGCTGGACAGCGTATCGGTGGTGCTGCGGCCCTCGTTGGTGGTGGGACCAGGCGGCGCGAGCAGCGGCTGGATGGAGGGCCTTTCTCCGTGGCCGTTGATTCCCTTGCTGAATCTTCAAGCGCGCATCCAGCCCGTACATGTCGATGACCTGGTGGGCGCGGTGCTCGCCCTGCTGCGGCAATGGCCGACCGAGTCGGTCGTGTTGCCGCTGGTAGGACCGGAGCCGATGACGCTGGCCCGACTCATCGATCATCTGCGCGCCGCCCAAGGTTGGGCGCCGGCCCGCTACATCAAGGCCCCTGCGCTGTTGACTGAACCGGGCAGCCGGCTTGGGGATCGGTTCGGCTGGCGGGCGTTGAACAGGCAAAGCCTGGCCTTGGCACAACGGGACAATCTGGCCGACCCCGCGGCACTCGCGTCAATCTGCGGGTATTACGCCGCCCCCGTACAAACCCGCTTGCAGGATTGGCCCAGCGCAGCCCAGAGCAGCCTCAGAGCGATCCGCCCGCTGATGCTCGCGGTACTGGCGATCATCTGGCTGGGTACCGCCATCGTCTGCCTCGGCCCCGGCTACGATTGGGGCTTGCGTATCATGGCCGAAGCCGGTGTCCACGGCACCTGGGCGAAGCGTGCGGTAATCGCCGGCGCGCTGTGTGACGGCGTGCTGGGCGTGGGCATGCTATTCAAGCGCTGGCGCCGCCAGGCATTGCGGTTGCAGTTGGGATTGATGCTCGGCTACACGCTTTGCATCAGCTTTATCCTGCCGCACTATTGGTTTGACCCTTATGCGGCTGTCGCCAAGAACCTGGTGCTGATAGTCGCGACTTTATGGCTGCTTTGGACTGAACCGCGCCGATGAGCATTTATCTGCTGCTGAAAACCCTGCACATCCTGTCTTCGACCATCCTCTTCGGCCTGGGCGCCGGGTCCGCCTACTATGCGCTGCGGGCCTGGCGCAGCGGCAAGCTTGAAGTCATTGCCGTCACCTTCAAGCATCTGGTCTTCGCCGATTGGGCGTTCACGGCCACTACCGCCGTGTTCCAGCCGCTGAGCGGCCTGGCCCTGATGCATATGGCCGGCTGGCCACTGCAACAGAGCTGGTTGATGTGGAGCATCGGCCTTTATTGCCTGGCGGGTACCTGCTGGCTGCCGGTGGTCTGGTTGCAGATCCGCGTGCACAAAATGGCCGAGCAAGCCTTGCAGGACGGCACGCCCATGCCGCTCAAGGCCAGCACCTACATGCGCTGGTGGTTTGCGCTGGGCTGGCCGGCGTTCCTCGCGTTCATGGTGATCTTCTATCTGATGGTGGCCAAGCCTGCGTGACAGGTCAGTCGCGCAGGCTGATCACCGGCCAGCCGCGTTTCTCGGCCTCGGCCCGCAGGTTCGGATCCGGATCGACCGCCACCGGGTGCGTCACTGCTTCCAACAACGGCAAGTCGTTCATCGAGTCGCTATAGAAGTAGCTGTCGTCCAGCGAATACCCGGTCTCTTCCAGCCAGCGATTCAGCCGGGTCACCTTGCCCTCGCGGAAACAGGGGATGTCGGTGCTGCGCCCACTGTAGCGACCGTCGATCATTTCGCACTCGGTGGCGATCAGGGTTTCGACGCCCAGACGCTCGGCAATCGGCGCGGTGACGAAGCGGTTGGTGGCGGTGATGATCACCAGCTTGTCGCCGGCATCACGGTGTTTCTTCAGCAATTCGATGGCTTGGGGCAGCACGATCGGCTCGATGCAGTCGCGCATGTACTCGAGATGCCACTGCGCCAGCACCTCCATCTCGGTACGGCCGAGAATTTCCAGGCAGAAATTCAGGTACGCGGCGTTGTCCAGCTTACCGGCCAGGTAGTCCTGGTAAAACTCATCGTTGCGCGCCTTGTAGGTGACGGCATCCAGAAACCCGCGCTCGCAGAGGTAATCGCCCCAGGCGTGATCGCTGTCGCCGCCCAGCAGCGTGTTGTCCAAGTCGAATAAAGCCAGCCGCATTGCAGTTACTCGCTGAAATTTCTTGAGAAAGGCGCCCAGAATACGGACTTTTCACAAGAGTGCACATAAGGTGGGCAGCCTCGTTGCTGCTTTCACAACCTTTGTGGAACAATGCGGCGACATGCGTTTGCGAGGTTGTTGCCGTGATCGATCCCGATGGTTTCCGTCCCAATGTGGGGATCATTCTTACGAATGATGCCGGACAGGTGCTATGGGCTCGCCGTATCAATCAAGACGCCTGGCAGTTTCCACAGGGAGGGATCAACCCCCAGGAGACGCCGGAAGAGGCTTTGTACCGCGAGTTGAACGAAGAAGTGGGGCTGGAGCGAGAGGATGTCGAAATACTCGCCTGCACCCGAGGCTGGTTGCGCTATCGTTTGCCGCAACGCCTGGTCCGCACGCACAGCCAACCGCTGTGTATCGGCCAGAAGCAGAAATGGTTTCTCCTGCGCCTGATCTCCAACGAGCAGCGGGTGCGGATGGATTTGACCGGTAAACCGGAATTCGATGGCTGGCGCTGGGTCAGTTATTGGTATCCGTTGGGCCAGGTGGTGACATTCAAGCGCGAGGTGTATCGACGCGCTCTCAAAGAGCTTGCCCCGCGCCTGCTGACGCGCGACTGACGACGGAGTTCGACCCCGAGCCATGCTCAATACGCTGCGCAAGATCGTCCAGGAAGTTAACTCCGCCAAGGATCTCAAGGCGGCGTTGGGGATTATTGTATTGCGCGTCAAAGAGGCCATGGGCAGCCAGGTCTGCTCGGTCTACCTGCTGGACCCCGAGACCAACCGTTTTGTGCTGATGGCGACCGAGGGCCTGAACAAGCGCTCCATCGGCAAGGTCAGCATGGCGCCCAACGAAGGCCTGGTCGGCCTGGTCGGTACCCGGGAAGAACCGCTGAACCTGGAAAACGCCGCCGATCACCCGCGCTATCGCTACTTTGCCGAGACCGGTGAAGAGCGCTACGCATCGTTCCTCGGCGCGCCGATCATTCACCACCGCCGCGTCGTCGGCGTGTTGGTCATCCAGCAAAAAGAGCGCCGCCAGTTCGACGAGGGCGAAGAAGCCTTCCTCGTGACCATGAGCGCGCAACTGGCCGGGGTTATCGCCCACGCCGAGGCCACCGGCTCGATCAGCGGCCTGGGCCGCCAGGGCAAGGGCATCCAGGAAGCCAAGTTCGTCGGCGTGCCGGGCTCACCGGGCGCGGCGGTGGGCACCGCGGTGGTCATGCTGCCGCCCGCCGACCTCGACGTGGTGCCGGACAAGACCATCGCCGACATCAATGCCGAGCTGGGCTTGTTCAAGACCGCCATCGAGGGCGTGCGAGCCGACATGCGCGCCCTGTCCGCCAAGCTGGCGACGCAACTGCGGCCTGAAGAGCGCGCGTTGTTCGATGTCTACCTGATGATGCTTGACGATGCCTCCCTGGGCAGCGAAGTGACCACGGTCATCAAGACCGGCCAATGGGCCCAGGGCGCGTTGCGCCAGGTGGTGACCGACCACGTCAACCGTTTCGAACTGATGGACGACGCCTACCTGCGCGAGCGCGCCTCCGACGTCAAGGACCTCGGTCGCCGCCTGCTCGCCTACCTGCAGCAAGAGCGTCAGCAGACCCTGGTCTACCCCGACAACACCATCCTGGTGAGCGAAGAGCTGACCCCGGCGATGCTCGGCGAAGTGCCGGAAGGCAAGCTGGCGGGCCTGGTCTCGGTACTGGGCTCGGGCAACTCCCACGTGGCGATCCTGGCCCGGGCCATGGGCATTCCCACGGTCATGGGCCTGGTGGACCTGCCGTATTCCAAGGTCGACGGCATCCAGATGATCGTCGACGGCTACCACGGCGAGGTCTACACCAACCCCAGCGACGTGTTGCGCAAGCAGTTTGCCGATGTGGTGGAGGAAGAGAAGCAACTCTCCCTGGGCCTGGATGCCCTGCGCGACCTGCCGTGCATAACCCTCGATGGCCATCGCATGCCGCTGTGGGTCAACACCGGCCTGTTGGCCGATGTGGCCCGGGCGCAGAAGCGTGGCGCCGAGGGCGTGGGCCTGTACCGCACCGAAGTACCGTTCATGATCAACCAGCGTTTCCCCAGCGAAAAGGAACAGCTGGCGATCTACCGCGAGCAATTGTCCGCGTTTCATCCGCAACCGGTGACCATGCGTAGCCTGGACATCGGCGGCGACAAATCGCTGTCCTACTTCCCGATCAAGGAAGACAACCCGTTCCTCGGCTGGCGCGGGATCCGCGTGACGCTCGACCATCCGGAAATCTTCCTGGTCCAGGCCCGCGCCATGCTCAAGGCCAGCGAAGGCCTGAACAACCTGCGCATCCTGTTGCCGATGATCTCTGGCACCCATGAGCTGGAAGAAGCCCTGCACCTGATCCACCGGGCCTGGGGCGAGGTGCGCGACGAAGGCACCGACGTACCCATGCCGCCGGTGGGCGTGATGATCGAGATTCCGGCAGCGGTGTACCAGACCAAGGAACTGGCGCGGCAGGTGGACTTCCTGTCGGTAGGCTCCAACGACCTGACCCAGTACCTGCTGGCCGTGGATCGCAACAACCCACGGGTGGCCGACCTCTACGACTACCTGCACCCGGCCGTGCTGCAAGCCTTGCAGAACGTCGTTCGCGACGCCCATGCCGAGGGCAAGCCGGTAAGCATCTGCGGCGAAATGGCTGGCGACCCGGCGGCGGCGGTGCTGCTGATGGCGATGGGCTTCGACAGCCTGTCGATGAACGCCACCAACCTGCCGAAAGTGAAATGGATGCTGCGCCAGATCAACCTCAGCAAGGCCCAGGAGCTGCTGGCGGAGCTGATGACCATCGACAATCCGCAGGTGATCCATAGCTCCTTGCAGTTGGCGCTGAAAAACCTCGGGTTGGCGCGGATGATCAACCCGGCTTCGAACAAGACCCTTTAGATCCCGCGGCGAGCATTTGTGGCGAGGGAGCTTGCTCCCGTTGGCGGGCGAAGCCCGCCCAAAAGCTTTGGGGCTACTTCGTAGCCCAGCGGGAGCAAGCTCCCTCGCCACGGGGTTATCGTCGGCATTAAACGAGCAGCTCCACCTCCCCCAAATGCCCCCCATGCGGCCCGAAACTGCGCTCGACCATCTGCCGCGTCCCGTCAGCATTAACGACCAGCGCCGTGCTCGCCCGCGTCCCGTAGGCCGGGCTGGCGATGAACACGCTCGACAGCAGCATTTCCGTGGACAGTCCCACGCCGGTGTCCGGCAGCTCCGCCACCGGGGCCGGTAGCGGATCGTTCAATAGCGTCAGCAGCGCTTGGGGTTGCGGGTCATGCAGCACCTCACCCAACGCCGTCCGGGCCTTGAGCAATTTCGGCCAGGGCGTGTTCAACCCGGCGTTGGACAATCCGTAGATCCCTTCGGCCAACGACTGCGGGCGTGTATCGCGCGCGTTGTAGTGCCACAGTTCGGCGCCATCGCCCAGCAGCAGGTTGAAGCCACCATACTCGCCGGCGCGCGGCACGACTTCGCTCAGATAATCGACGATCGACAGGTTCCCGGTCAGGAACCGCGCCACCAGCTCGCCGCGAGACTTGAACGCCGGGAGCTGGCCAGGATCGCGGATGTTGGTCAGCGCGGCAAAGCGGCCCCCGGCGCCGACCCCGAGCCAGGTGCCGCCCGCTTCCAGGTCGCGACCGGCATGCACGTGCGGCGCGTCAGGCCACTGCGCCAGTGGCAGCGTCGGGCGCGCATAGAACTCGTCGCGGTTAGCCGCCACGATCAGCGGCTGGGCGTGGCCGGGCCGCCAGGCAAATACGATCAGGCACATCAGGTTGTCCTGTGAAAAATCCGAGCTCCGCTTTCGTGGTGCCTACTTTACCCACACATCACCAACGCATCCATCGCCTTCAGTGGAGCCCAGGCCCCTCGATCCGTTACCATGCCGCTCTTGTTTGCGATGGTCGAGGCGACGCTGGTGGAATTCCTGCTTTATCTGCTGCTTGGCGCCTGTGCCGGTGTACTCGCCGGGCTATTCGGCGTCGGCGGCGGGATGATCATCGTCCCGGTGCTGGTGTTCAGTTTCACCTTGCAGGGTTTTGACCCGCAGGTGTTGACGCACCTGGCTGTCGGTACGTCCCTGGCATCGATCATCTTTACCTCGGTGAATGCCGTACGCGAGCATCACCGCAAAGGCGCGGTGCGCTGGCAGATCTTTACCTGGATGACCGTCGGGATCCTGATCGGTGCCGGTTTCGGCGCCATTACCGCCGAAGCGATCTCCGGCCCGCACCTGCAAAAAATCATCGGCATATTCGCCATGCTCGTTGCCCTGCAACTGGCGCTGGATTTCAAGCCGAAGGCCAGCCGTACCGTGCCGGGCAAGGTCGGATTGGGCCTGGCCGGCACGGTTGTCGGCTGGGCCTCGGCGATTTTCGGTATCGGCGGCGGTTCGCTGACCGTACCGTTCCTGACCTGGCGCAGCGTGCCGATGCAACAAGCGGTCGCGACTTCGTCGGCCTGCGGGCTGCCCATCGCCCTGGTCAGTGCGTTAAGTTTCATGATTCTGGGGTGGCAGGATCCGCTGTTGCCGCCTCATAGTCTCGGTTTTGTATATTTGCCGGCACTGCTGGGCATCGCCCTGACGAGCATGATTTTCGCCCGTTTCGGCGCGCGACTGGCCCATCGCCTGTCGCCGCGCTTGCTCAAGCGGCTGTTCGCCGCTTTATTGTTCAGTGTGGGCTTGAGTTTCCTGCTCTGACGCAATCCTGGCTTAATCCCGAGGTGGCAGCTTCGCCCGGGTATTTTTGACGTTCACGAGGAATATTAATGCTGCCTTACCCGCAGATCGATCCGGTTGCCCTGGCCATCGGCCCGCTGAAAATCCACTGGTACGGTCTCATGTACCTGATCGGTATCGGTGGCGCCTGGTGGCTGGCCTCGCGCCGGCTCAACCGGTTTGACCCGACCTGGAACAAAGAGAAGCTCTCGGACCTGGTGTTCTGGCTGTCCATGGGCGTGATCGTTGGCGGGCGCCTGGGTTATGTACTGTTCTACGACCTGAGCGCCTACCTGGCCAACCCGACGCTGATCTTTGAAGTCTGGAAGGGCGGCATGTCGTTCCATGGGGGCTTCATCGGCGTGATGCTGGCGGCGCTGTGGTTCGGCAAGCGCAACAACAAGTCGTTTTTCGAACTGATGGACTTCGTCGCGCCGATGGTGCCGATCGGCCTGGGCGCCGGGCGCATCGGCAATTTCATCAACGCCGAGCTGTGGGGCAAGCCGACGGACGTGCCGTGGGCGATGGTCTTCCCGCCGTTCAGCGACCCGGCCCAATTGCCGCGCCACCCGTCGCAGCTGTACCAGTTCGCCCTGGAAGGCGTGGCACTGTTCCTGATTCTCTGGTTGTTCTCGCGCAAGCCGCGGCCGACCATGGCGGTGTCGGGCATGTTTGCGCTGTTCTACGGGATCTTCCGTTTCATCGTCGAGTTCGTCCGCGTACCGGACGCCCAGCTCGGCTATCTGGCGTGGAACTGGCTGACCATGGGCCAGGTGCTGTGCCTGCCGATGATCATCGGTGGCCTGGCGCTGATCTGGCTGGCTTATAACCGTGCACCGGCTGCGGCGGCCAAGGTTTAAAATTCGGACCCCGGGGCGCTGGCCCCGGGTTCAAGGACACAGGTAACCCATGAAGCAATATCTCGACCTGGTGGCTCACGTCATCAAGAACGGCACCAAGCAAGCCAACCGCACCGGCGTGAACACCATCAGTTTCCCTGGCGCGATGCTGCGCTATGACCTGAAGGAAGGCTTTCCCGCCATCACTACGCGCAAGATGGCCTTCAAGTCGGCCATCGGCGAGATGTGCGGTTTCTTGCGTGGCGTGAACAATGCCGCCGAATTCCGGGCCCTGGGCTGCAAGGTCTGGGACCAGAATGCCAACGAAAATGCGCAATGGCTGGCCAACCCGTTCCGCCAGGGCGAGGACGACCTGGGCGAGATCTACGGCGTGCAATGGCGCAAGTGGCCGGCCTACAAGCAGATCCCGCTGAGCAACCCTGCCGCCATCGAGCAGACGCTGGCCCAGGGTTATCGGCAGATCGCCGAAGGCGAAGAAAACGGCCAGGCCTACGTGGTGCTGTACAAGGCCATCGATCAGGTTCGCCAGTGCGTCGACACCATCATCAAGGACCCGGGCAGCCGGCGCATCCTGTTCCACGGCTGGAACTGCGCCCAGCTCGATGAAATGGCCCTGCCACCGTGCCACCTGCTGTATCAGTTCCATCCGAATGTCGAGACCCGGGAAATCTCCCTGACCCTCTACATCCGCTCCAACGACCTGGGCCTGGGCACGCCGTTCAACCTCACCGAAGGCGCCGCGCTGCTAAGCCTGATTGGTCGCCTGACCGGTTATACGCCGCGCTGGTTCACCTATTTCATCGGCGATGCCCACGTCTACGAAAACCACTTGGACATGCTCAATGAACAGCTCACGCGCGAGCCGTTCCCGATGCCCCGACTGGTGATTTCCGAGCGCGTGCCGGAGTTTGCCAAGACCGGCGTATACCAGCCCGAGTGGCTGGAGCAGGTCGAACCGAGCGACTTCTCCCTCGAAGGCTACCAACACCATGCGCCGATGACCGCGCCGATGGCGGTCTAGAAAACGCCACCATCCCTCTGTGGGAGCGAGCTTGCTCGCGATGAGGTCCTCACATTCAACACAGATGTTGACTGATAGACCGCTGTCGCGAGCAAGCTCGCTCCCACACTGGATCTGCATGCGCTGCAGGTCAGGTCAATGCCCATGACTCCTGCCCACATGTGAATGCTCAACCTCCGGCGCCACCGCCCCGCTCACCTCCAACCGTTGCAAGATCCCGCACTGCTCAAGATCCGGCCCTTCGCCACAGCGATGGCGCAGGTCGATCAGTTGCGCCTGCAAGGCCTGCAGGCCGTCGATGCGCGCCTTGACGTGATGGATGTGTTCGTCGATCAGTGCGTTGACGCTCTCGCATTGGTCCTGGGGGCTGTCGCGCAAGGCGAGCAGGCTGCGGATTTCCTCCAGGGTCATGTCCAGGGTCCGGCAGTTGCGGATGAACGTCAGCCGCTCGGCATGGGCCTGGGTGTAGACGCGGTAATTGCCGTCACTGCGGGCCGGTTCCGGCAGCAGGCCCTCGCGCTCGTAATAGCGGATGGTCTCGACCTGGCAGTCGGTGATTTTCGCCAGTTCGCCAATCTTCATCGGATGAACTCCAAATAGGTGCTTGACCCTATAGTGGCTACAGGGTCTTTACTGCGCAACAGGCACTTTTCACGGACGTAACCCGATGAACGATTCCATCCATACACCCCGACCCGCTCATGGCCATGAGCACGGGCACTCCTGCTGCTCATCCAAGGCAGCGCCGGCGGTAGTCACGCTCGACAAAACGCCGACGGACGGTGCGCGGCTGAGCAGTTTTCGCATCGAAGCCATGGACTGCCCCACCGAACAGACACTGATCCAGAACAAGCTCGGCAAGCTTGAAGGCGTGCAGCGACTGGAATTCAACCTGATCAACCGTGTGCTGGGCGTCACCCATGACCTGCCCAGCGACACGCCGATCATCAAGGCCATCGAGTCCTTGGGAATGCAGGCGGAACCGTTGACGGCTGGCCAGGACAAACCGACTCACACCCCGCCCGCCCCAGCCAAACCATGGTGGCCGCTGGCGTTGTCCGGCGTCACAGCATTGGGCGCCGAGGTGATTCACTTCACCAACGCCGCGCCGAACTGGGTCGTCGCGTTGGTGGCGCTGGTGTCGATCCTCAGCGGTGGCCTCGCCACCTACAAGAAGGGCTGGATTGCCCTGAAGAACCTGAACCTGAACATCAACGCCCTGATGAGCATCGCCGTGACCGGCGCGGTGTTGATTGGCCAATGGCCGGAAGCGGCGATGGTGATGTTCCTGTTCACCGTGGCCGAACTGATCGAGGCCAAGTCCCTCGACCGTGCGCGCAACGCCATCAGCGGCCTGATGCAGATGGCGCCGGAACAGGCCACCGTGCAGCAGGCCGATGGCAGTTGGCAGGTCCAGGAAGTGAAGAGCATCGCCCTTGGCGCGCGGGTGCGGGTTCGCCCCGGTGAGCGCGTCGGGCTGGATGGCGATGTGGTCGCAGGTCGCTCGACCATCGACCAGGCGCCGATCACCGGGGAAAGCCTGCCGGTGGACAAGACCGTGGGCGACAAAGTGTTTGCCGGCACCATCAACCAGGCCGGCGAACTGGAATACGCCGTGACCGCCGCGGCCGATCAATCCACCCTGGCGCGGATTATCCATGCCGTGGAGCAGGCCCAGGGAGCCCGGGCACCGACTCAGCGCTTCGTTGACCGGTTCTCGACAATCTACACCCCGGCGGTGTTTGCCCTGGCCTTGGCTGTGGCCGCCATACCGCCGCTGTTCATGGGCGCAGTCTGGTTCGACTGGATCTATAGGGCGCTGGTCCTGCTGGTGGTCGCCTGCCCATGTGCACTGGTGATTTCCACCCCCGTGACCATCGTCAGCGGCCTGGCGGCAGCGGCGCGCAAAGGCATCCTGGTCAAGGGCGGCGTGTACCTGGAGGGCGGCCACAAGCTCGATTACCTGGCCTTGGACAAGACCGGCACGATCACCCACGGCAAACCGGTGCAGACCGATTACCTGGCACTCGACCCCAGCGTGGAAACCACCGCACCGGCCCTGGCCGCCAGCCTCGCGGCGCGGTCGGACCATCCGGTATCCCGGGCGATTGCCCATGCGGCTGTGGATAAACAATCGGCGCAGCAGGTTGTGGATAACTTCGCGGCGCTTGCCGGGCGTGGCGTTCGCGGTGACATCGGCGGCCAGACCTATCACTTGGGCAACCATCGCCTCGTGGAAGACCTGGGCCTGTGCTCTCCCGAGCTGGAAGCGAAACTCTTCGCCCTGGAAAAACAAGGCAAGTCCGTCGTGCTGCTGCTCGACACCACCAAGCCTCTGGCGCTGTTTGCTGTGGCCGATACCGTCAAGGACTCCAGCCGCGAAGCGATCCGGCAGTTGCATGACCTGGGCATCAAGACACTGATGCTGACCGGCGACAACGCCCACACCGCCGAGGCGATAGCCGCACAGGTGGGCATGGACCGAGCCCATGGCGACCTGTTGCCGGAAGACAAGCTGCAAATCATCGAGAAGCTCTACGCCGGGGGTCACCGGGTCGGCATGGTGGGCGACGGGATCAATGACGCCCCGGCCCTGGCCCGCTCGGAAATCGGCTTCGCCATGGCGGCGGCCGGCACCGACACCGCCATCGAGACCGCTGACGTAGCGCTGATGGACGACGACCTGCGCAAGATTCCCGCGTTCATCCGGCTGTCGCGGCAGACGTCGAGCATCCTCAAGCAGAACATCGCCCTGGCGTTGGTGATCAAGGCGATTTTCCTTGGGGTGACCTTTGCCGGGTTCGCCACCATGTGGATGGCGGTATTTGCCGACATGGGGGTGAGCTTGCTGGTGGTGTTCAATGGGTTGCGGTTGTTGCGCAAGTAAAGATTGACGGTGACTGGAAGGGCCCTATCGCGAGCAAGCTCGCTCCCACAGTGGTTCTTTGTTGCTCATAGAATATGTGTTCACTAAAGATCCCTGTGGGAGCGAGCTTGCTCGCGATGGGCTGCGCAGCAGGCCTTATTGGGGCCGCTTCGCGGCCCAGCGGGAGCAAGCTCCCTCGCCACAAGGGCAGCGAAGGCTGCCGTGTCAATCACGCTTGGGCTCGCGGATCTTGTACCAGGCCACATACAGCGCTGGCAGGAACAGCAGCGTCAGCAGCGTGGCGACGATGATCCCGCCGATCATCGCGTAGGCCATCGGGCCCCAGAACACTTCCCGGGCGATCGGGATCATCCCCAGGCTCGCCGCCGCGGCCGTCAACAGGATCGGCCGGCGCCGGTGCTCGGTCGCTTCCACCACCGCATCCCAGGATTCATAGCCGTCACGTTCGTATTCGTCGATCTGGGTCACCAGGATCACCGAGTTGCGGATGATGATGCCGATCAGCGCAAGGATCCCGAGGATCGCCACAAAGCCCATGGGCGTACCCGTCGGCACCAGCGCCAGGACCACGCCGATCAAGCCCAGGGGCGCGACACTGGCCACCAGGAACAATTTCTGCACGCTGTGCAACTGGATCATCAGGAACGTCGCCATCAGGAACAACATCAGCGGCACCACGCTGGCGATCGGCCCCTGGGCCTTGCTGCTTTCCTCCACCGTGCCGCCGGTGGCGACCTTGTAGCCTACCGGCAATCTGGCGGCGAACCTGTCGATGTCCGGTTGCAGTTGCCGCACCAGGTCCGTCGGCTGGATTTCATCGCGCACGGCAGCCTTGATGGTGATGGTCGGCTTGCGGTCGCGGCGCCACACCAGTGGTTGCTCCAGCTCGTAGCGCACCGTGGCAAAGGCCAGCAGCGGAATCGAGGTCCCGCCCGGTGTGACGATCTGCAGGTTCTGCAAGGTTTCCGGCGAACCGCGCTCGGCGTCTTCGGCGCGACCCACCACGTCGATCAGGTAGATATCGTCGTTGACCTGGGTCACCGGCGAGCCGCTGACGATGCTGTTCATCAGCCGGGCCACGTCATCCGAAGACAATCCCAGTTGCCGCGCCTTGTCCTGGGCGATGTCGATGCGCAGTACTTTGCCCGGCTCGTTCCAGTCGTAGATGATCTCGCCAATGTGCGAGTTCTTGTCCAGTTCGGTGGCAAGCTCGATGGCATGCTTGCGCACCTGGTCGATGTCCTTGCCGCTGACCCGGTACTGGATCGGCCGGCCGACCGGCGGGCCCATTTCCAGCGCCTGCACGTAGCTGCCGATGCCGACGAAATCTTCACGCAGGCGCTTTTGCAGGCGTTCGCTGAGGGCCGCGCGTGACTCCAGATCCTTGCTGACAATCACCAGTTGCGCGTAGTACGGGTTCTGCAGTTGCTGGTCCAGCGGCAGGTAGAAGCGAATGGCGCCTTCGCCGATGTAAGTGCTCCAGCGCGCGATGTCCGGGTCGCCCTTGAGGGTCGCCTCCAGGCGATCGACCGCCTTGCGCGTCTCGTCCATCGAGGCGTTCTGCGGCAGGTTGAGGTCCACCAGGATCTCCGGGCGGTCCGAGGACGGGAAGAACTGGTTCTGTACGAAGCGCATGCAGAATACCGCCAGCGCGAACAGCAGCACGGTGATGCCGATTGCCCACCAGCGATTGCGCATCGCCCACAGCAGGCCACCGTTGAAGGCCCGTCCGACCCGTCCCGGCTCGTTGCTGTGGGGCTTTACGTTGGGACTGAGAATGTGCACGCCGATCACCGGGGCGAACAGCACCGCGACGATCCAGGACACCAGCATCGCCACGGCAATCACCGCGAACAGCGTGAAGGTGTATTCGCCAGCCGAACTGGCGTTCAGGCCGATGGGCACAAAACCGGCCACGGTCACCAGGGTCCCGGTGAGCATCGGAAAAGCGGTCGAGGTATAGGCAAACGTCGCGGCCTGATCCTTGGAATCGCCTTTTTCCAATCGCGTGACCATCATTTCCACGGTGATCATGGCATCGTCCACCAGCAAGCCGAGGGCGATGATCAATGCACCGAGGGAAATCCGCTGCATGGTGATGCCGCTGTATTCCATGAACACGAACACCATCGCCAGCACCAGCGGGATCGAGCAGGCCACCACCAGCCCGGCGCGGATGCCGAGGCTGACGAAACTGACCACCAGAACGATGATCACCGCCTCGAACAAGGCGCTGGTGAAGCCGCCGACGGCTTCCTCCACCACTTCGGCCTGGTCCGACACCGTATGCACGCCGACGCCCACCGGAAGGTCCGCGGTCAGTTCGTCCATGCGCGCATGCAGCGCCTTGCCGAACTCCTGGATGTTGCCGCCCTTCTTCATGGCAATGGCAAGACCGATCGCCGGCGTGCCGTTGAAGCGGAACATCGGCGTGGCGGGATCGACGTAACCACGGCGAATGTCGGCGATATCGGCGAGGCGATAGAAACGATCATTGAGTCGCAGGTTGACGTTGGCCAGGTCCTTTTCCGATTGGAACTGGCCGGACGTGCGCACGGAGATCCGCTCCGGCCCGGCGTCGATCACCCCTGCCGGGGTCACGGCGTTCTGCGACTGCAGGCTCTGCACCACCTGGCGCTGGTCGATGCCCAATGCGGCGAGTTTGCGCGTGGAAAAATTCAGGTACAGCACTTCGTCCTGCTCGCCGACCATTTCCACCTTGCCCAGGCCGGGCACGTCGCGGATCTCGGCGCGCACCTGTTCGACATAATCGCGCAACTGACGCATCGACAGGCCGTCGCCGGTGAAGGCGTACACGGAGCCGTAGACATCGCCGAACTCGTCGTTGAACCCCGGCCCCTGCAGGCCCTGGGGAAATTCGCCGCGGATGTCGTCAATCTTCTTGCGCACCTGGTACCAGATCTGCGGGATTTCCTCCGCGCCGGTGGTATCGCGCAGATACACGAACACCGTCGACTCCCCCGGCCGGGTGTAACTCTTCACATAATCGAGGGAATCGAGCTCTTCGAGTTTTTTCTCGATGCGGTCGGTGACCTGGTCGAGGGTTTCTTCCTGGGTCGCGCCGGGCCAGCGGGTCTGGATGACCATGGTCTTGATGGTGAACGACGGGTCTTCTTCGCGGCCCAGGTTCATGTATGAGAACACGCCCATCAGCAATGCGACGAACATCAGGTACCACACGAAAGACTGATGCCGCAGGGCCCATTCGGATAAGTTGAAAGGCCCTTTCATCGTGCGTCCTCGTCGAGTTTCACTTTTTGCCCCGGCTGGAGACTGTTCACCCCGGCGCTGACCACGCGGTCGCCAGGCTTGATGCCGTTGGCGACCAGGACCGAACCGGCCGATCGCTCGATAATCTGTACTTCTCGTGGCGAGACTGTCTGGCTCTGCGGGTCGATCAGCCAGATTCGCGCCTTGCCGTCGACTTCCTGCAACGCGCTGAGCGGCAGCTCGATGCGCGGTTCGATGGCCGAGCTCAGAGTCACGCTGATGGCGGTGCCCAGGCGAAAGCCCGGCGGGGTATCGGTCAGGGTCAGGCGCGCGCGGCGGGTACGGGTGGCGCTTTGCGCCTGAGGCTCGATCTCGCGCACGATGGCCGTGGTGCGGGTCGCCGGGTCGAGTTGAGCGGCGACCTCGAACACCACATCCTCGGGCAGGCGCTCGGCCAGCCCGGCGGGCAAGTCGATCACCGCTTCCTTGACGTCCGGGCGGGCCAGCGTCACTACTTGCTGGCCGGCGGTCACCACCTGCCCCGCCTCGGCCGTCCAGGCGGTGACGACCGCGTCATGGTCGGTACGCAGTTCGCTATAGTTGAGCTGGTCGCGGGCCTGTTCCACCGTGGCCTTGGCCTGTTCCAGGGAGGCAGCGGTGGTTTTCAGGTCCGTCTGGGCGATGTCCAGTTGTGCCTGGGCACCGACGCCACGGTCGAACAATTGCTGCTGACGACGGGCATTGGCCTGGGCATTGATGTACTGCGCCTCGATCCGCGCCAGGTCGCCCTGGGCGGCGCGCAACTGGTTCTGCTGGTCGGTGGGGTCGAGGGTTGCGAGCAGGTCGCCCTTCTTCACTTCCGCGCCAACATCGACGTTGCGACTGGCGATGCGCCCGGGCACACGAAAACCCACGTTGGTTTCGTAGCGCGCCTGGATATTCCCGGCGAAGCGTCCCAGAGCCTGCTGGTCCAAGGCCCGGACCTCAATGGACAACACCGGCCGCACCGGCTCCGGCGGTGCTTCTTCTTTCGAGCAGGCGGCCAGCAGCAGGCCGGCCGCGACCATCCACAGGCGCTTCATGGCTGGGCTCCTGACGGGTTTTTCTCATAGCTGTTTTCAGCGATCTCGACGCGCATGCCCGGATGAAGCAACTGCCCGCCGGCAATGATGACTTTTTCGCCGCCCTTGAGCCCGTCGCTGACGATGACCTTGCCGGTCAGGTAGCGGCTGACGGTGACGTTGTGCAACTGCGCCTTGCCTTCGCCGTCCACCAGCCACACGGCCGGATCACTGAGATTCTTGGTCAGTGCCGACCAGGGCAGCTCCACGGCGGTTTTTCCTGCGGATTTGGCGGTGGCGCTAACCACCGAACCCAGGCGCATGCCTTCGGGCAAGTCATTGAGCGTGACCTTGACCTGCACGGTGCCGGTCTCGGCGGACACCGCCGGGGTGATCTCGCGCACCGTACCGGTGGTCTTGATGGCAGGGTTGTCGAGCAGGCTGATGACAATGTCCGGCGCCGATGGCGGTTCGCTCAGCAGCGACTCGTAGATGTTGAACACCGCGTCGCGCTCACCGTCCCGGGCCAGGCTGAAGATCGGCTCCGTGGCCTGGACCACCTGGCCCACTTCGGCCTGGCGCGCCGTGATGATGCCCGGCGCCTCGGCGATCAGTGCGGTGTAGCTCAGCTGTTCGCGGGCATTGGCCAGTTGTGCCTGGGCCGCCGTCAGCGCGCTCTGGCTGCTGCGCAGTTGCGCCTGGGCCGCGTCGTATTCGCTTTGGCTGGTGTAGCCCTTGGGCAAGAGCTTCTGCTGGCGCACAAATGCCGCCGCACTCTGCTTGACCCGCGCCTGTTCGGCGGCCACCTGGGCCTCGGCGGAGTCGACGTTGGTCTGCAGGTCCCGCGGATCGAGCCGGGCCAACACTTGCCGGGCCGAGACCCGGTCGCCGACGTCGACTTTGCGCTCGATGATCTTGCCGCCGACACGAAACGACAGGTCAGCCTGCACGCGAGCCTGGACATCGCCGGTAAGCGTCACCGAGGCGGCGTATTCGGAAGGTATGGCCTGCTGCACGAAAACCCGTGGCAAGGCTTTTTCCTCGGGCTTCTTGTCACCGCACCCCGCCAACACCGCACACACGCCCAAGCCAACAATCAATTTGATTCCAGGACCAGCCATGCAGACTCCTTTGCGTTGTACGGACGTACCAGTGACGATACGACTGTGAGCTTAGAACAGGGTTCACCGAATGCACAGGAATCGGGCAGACTCGTCTGTGACATCCATGTACGAAGGGAATTCGCATGCTCACGACCCTGGCGGTGGCCAACTACCGGTCCATCAACAAACTGGTCATCCCGCTGGGCAGGCTGAACCTGATCACCGGGCCCAACGGCAGTGGCAAATCGAATCTGTATCGCGCCCTGCGCCTGCTGGCAGAGACGGCGCAAGGTGGCGTGGTCAATGCCCTGGCCCGTGAAGGTGGGCTGGGCTCGACCTTCTGGGCCGGCCCGGAAGAGATAAGCCGTCGCATGCGTAACGGCGATGTACCTGTGCAGGGCATCGTGCGTCAGGGCAGCATGCGCCTGCGCCTCGGATTTGCCGGGGAAAATTTCAGCTATTCGATCGCCCTGGGCCTGCCGGAACCCAGTCGTTCGGCGTTTTCACTGGACCCTGAAATCAAGCGCGAATGCATCTGGGCCGGACCGGTTTACAGGCCTGCCAGCTTGCTGGTGGACCGCAACGGGCCGATGATCCGCGCCCGTGAAAGCCGTTCGTGGGACGTATTGGCCCAACACACCCCGACCTTCGATAGCCTGTTCGATCAGGTCGGCAGCCTGCGCGCTTCGCCGGAGGTCCTGCAGATGCGCGAGTTCATTCGTCGCTGGCGCTTCTACGACCACTTTCGCAGCGATGCGGACGCCCCGGTGCGCCAGCCGCAACTGGGCACTCGCACCCCAGTGTTGCACCACGACGGACGCGACCTGGCTGCAGCGCTGCAAACGATTCTGGAGATAGGCGACTTCGAAGCCCTGCACGCCGCCATTGGCGATGCGTTTCCTGGCGCTCAACTGCACATTGACAAACTGCAGGGCGGACGTTTCGCCATCGCCTTCCAGCAACACGGCCTGCTGCGACCGTTGTCGGCCGCCGAGCTGTCCGACGGAACCCTGCGCTACCTGCTGCTGGTAGCCGCACTGCTCACGCCGCGCCCGCCCTCGCTGATGGTGCTCAACGAACCGGAAACCAGCCTGCACCCCGATCTGTTGCCGGCCTTGGCACGCTTGATCATCCGCGCTTCGGCCAATTGCCAGGTCTGGGTCGTGTCCCATGCCACACGCCTGATCGCCGCGCTGGAGCAGGATGAAAACTGCAATTGCATCGTGCTGGAAAAAGACTTGGGACAGACCGCAATCGTCGGACAGCGGATGCTGGATGAGCCGGCGTGGCATTGGCCTGAATAATTAGTGACTGACAAACCGCTTTCGCGAGCAGGCTCGCTCCCACAGTGGTCGGTGTTGCTTCATCCGTGGCGAGGGAGCTTGCTCCCGCTGGCCTGCGGAGCAGGCCCCTCTGTTCTTGAGGTAGACCGCATCAGCCGGTTTTGCGACTGCTGCGCAGCCGAGCGGGAGCAAGCTCCCTCGCCACGGGTAAGCCGTGCCGCTACACGATATGTTGAGCACAAAAACGCCGACGCTGTATCAGCCGTCGGCGTTTGTAACTGCGTTAAGGTCTTCCGCGCCAATCAGAACGCCGGCAGTACCGCGCCGCTGTATTTCTTCTCGATGAATGCCTTCACTTCCGGGCTGGTCAGCGCCTTGGCCAGTTTCTGGATGGCCGCGCTGTCCTTGTTGTCCGGACGAGCCACCAGGAAGTTCACGTAAGGCGAATCCGAACCTTCGATCACCAAGGCATCCTTGGCCGGGTTGAGACCTGCTTCCAGGGCGTAGTTGGTGTTGATCATGTCCAGGTCGACCTGATCCAGCACACGCGGCAGCATGGCCGATTCCAGTTCCTTGAACTTGAAGTTCTTTGGGTTCTCGGCGATGTCTTTCGGCGTTGCCAGGGCGTTTTTCGGGTCCTTGAGTTTGATCAGGCCAGCCTTCTGCAACAGGATCAGGGCACGACCGCTGTTGCTGCCTTCGTTAGGGATGGCGATGGTCGCGCCGTCTTTCAGCTCAGCCAGGCTTTTTACTTTTTTCGAGTAGCCGCCAAACGGTTCGACGTGGACGCCGATCACCGTCACCAGGTTGGTGCCTTTGCCTTCGTTGAAGCTCTTGAGGTAAGGCAGGGTCTGGAAGTAGTTGGCGTCAAGGCGCTTCTGGTCAACCTGTACGTTGGGTTGTACGTAGTCGGTGAACACCTTGATCTGCAGATCAACGCCTTCTTTGGCCAGGGCCGGCTTGATCAGCTCGAGGATTTCTGCGTGGGGTACCGGTGTGGCAGCCACGACCAGTTTTTCCGCCGCCTGGGCCAGGCCCGAGGTCAGGGCTGCCGCCAATGCGGTGAACAACAGAACCTTTTTCATGCAGTGTCCTTATCGAATATCACTGTCGTCATGGACGACGGCCAAATGTGGATGTGCCAGCGAAGTGCTATCGCTGGCGTGATGCGGAAGATACCGATATTTTTTATGCCTTAACAATATCTTTTATTCAAGTTCATATTCATTTTGCTCATATAAGGAAACCGCTCTTGTGGTGAGGGAGCTTGCTCCCGCTCGGTTGCGCAGCAATCGCAAATCTTGGGTCCGCTGCTCGGCCCAGCGGGAGCAAGCTCCCTCGCCACAGGTGGGCGTCCTGATCTATAGCGTTTGGTCCAGTCGATCGAGCAGCGCCTTGAGGGCGGTGCGCTCAGCTTGCGAGCCCTGTGCAATAACCTGCTCCACCTGCCACTCGACCAGTTCCAGGGCTGAAAACTGGGACGGCAAATTCAGATGCTCCGGCAAAATCTCATCGCCGGCGCTCACCAGCAATGCAAAATGGATAACGTTCTCCAACTCGCGGGTGTTGCCCGGCCAGCTGTGGCGTTCAAGCGCCCGTTGCGCCGGTTCACTGATCAGCGGCACGGCCAGGCCAAGGCGCTGGCTGTAGATGCCCAGGAAATATTCGGCCAGGGACAGGATATCGCCCACCCTCTCGCGCAAGGCGGGTAACTCGAGCTGCCCCTCGCTCAGGTAGTGATAAAGCCGGTCATGAAATTTTCCAGCGGCCACCGCTTGCGCCAGATCGATGCTGGTGGCCGCTACCAGGCGCACGTCCACCGGGCTCGGTTGTTGGGCGCCGACACGTGTGACCTCATGGTTTTCCAGCGCCGCCAGCAACTTGATCTGGATCGGCAGCGGCAGGTCTCCGATCTCATCCAGGTAGAGCGTGCCGCCGTTGGCCGAGCCGAACCACCCGGCCCGACTGCTGGCCGAACCGCTATAACTGCCGGCGGAATAACCGAACAATTCGGCGTCGGCATAGGTCGGGCTGATAGCGCCGCAATTGACCGAAACAAACAGCCCACCGCGATTGCTCTCGCGATGGATATGCCGGGCCAGCAGCTCCTTGCCGGTGCCGGTTTCGCCGCGAATCAGCACCGAAATCGCCCGTGGCGCCAGTTGTTCCAGCTCCTGGCGCAACTGCCGCGAACGCGGGTCGACGAACACCAGTGCCTTGGCACGGATGCTCAGGGGGCTTTTTTCCGAGTCGGGAAAGGTCAGCAAGGGCTGACCGAAGGTTTCATGCAGGCTCATGGCAGGCTCCCGCCCCAAACCGCCGGCGAGACGGAGGGCATTAAAATTCAGGCGCGACGCAGGGCGTGATGCTCCATGCGGTTTTGCAAACGATAGAGATAAGCGAAACCCTGCTCCCAGCGCTGGTGGCCGGACTTCACATTGATGTGCCCCGCCCCGGCCAGGATCCCGGCCTCGGCCCCCCAACTCCGCGCCAGCTCCATGGCGCGCGCGGCACTGACCGCCGCGTCGTTGTCGGAACTGACCACTTGGCTGGGAAACGGCAACAGGTCCGTGGGAATCGGCGCGAAGTTGCGTAGCGCCGGGGCACAGGCGGGGCGCTCGACATCCGCCGGAGCCACCAGCAACGCGCCACGCACCTGCCGCAGGAATGGCACCGGCGCGGTGGCGGCCCAATGGGCCACCGTGATGCAACCCAGGCTATGGGCGATCAGGATCACCGGTGTGCTGTCGCTGGCGATGGCTTCGGCCAGCGCGGCGACCCAATCTTCACGCCGTGGCGTCAGCCAGTCAGCCTGCTCGACCCGGGCACTGTTGGGCAGACTGTTCTGCCAGTGAGTTTGCCAATGATTTTCCGGCGATCCTTGCCAGCCCGGCACAATCAGGTAGCGAATCGATTCGTTGCGCATGGGTGCTCTCCTGCGTGTCTGTTCCCGGACGAGTATAAGGAGGAGAGTTATATTATTTAAGGAATAAGAAGCTATTTGGTAATACTAAAATCGAATAATCAGATCATCTCAGTGGGAGCGAGCCTGCTCGCGAATGGAACCACTAATCAGCATAGATACGGCAGACATACCGCTTTCGCGAGCAGGCTCGCTCCCACAGTTCGTCACAGTTTCTTTACCGCGAGTCACTCGCCCCGTCCCTTTCGCAACAGCACGTCGAGTTGATCTACCACCACTGCCCAGTCGGCATCTTCAAGGATTTCGTCGCGCAGCAACTGCCGCTGGCCCTCGCTCCAGAAGAACGCATCGGACAGGTGCAGCTCGGGCTTGAGCGGCGAGTGGCTGGCGATGAACTGATCGATGCTGACGGCGTCGTCGGGCAGACCGAGTTGTTTGAATAACGCGGGCAGCGTATGGACTGGGGATTCCATGCGGGACTCCTGAGCATGAACGGATGGCTGGCTGATGTTCCTCAGTCTAGACCCTCCTACTCCACCAGCCTCAACTCCCCATCGCAATACACCACCTCACGCCCCAACCATCCCACGTCAACTTGAGGCAGTACCGCCGACGGTTTGCGCAGTTCACGCAGCAGCGTCGAGCCATGGGACAGGCGGCCGCCCATGCGTGCGATCACGGCGCGGGCGCCTTGATAGTGAGCGTGGCGGCCAGGGTCCAGGGTGTCTTCCAACAGGATGTCCTCGCCGAGGATGCCCTGGGCCTGGCCCGGGTAGATCAGGAATCCGCTCGCCTGCTCGGTGCCTTCACGGCCGTCCTGCCAGAAGCTGCCGTCGCGGCTGCGGATGTCCCGGTGCGGCGCGAACCAATGCTCGCGGTCGGCGCTCGGCATGGCGTGGTGCAGGCGGAAAAAGATCCGCATCAGGTTGTCGCGATACCATTCGCGCACCTGCAAGTAGTAGCCGCGCAGCCCTGGCAGGCCGGCGTCATGGGCCAGGCGAATCGCTAACGGCCATTGCGGGAAGGGTTGCAACGGCAGATCGGTCGGCGCCGGGCGCGGCGTTGCCGGATCGGTTTCCCAAGGCAAGCGATGAGGGCTGTGTTCGAGATTGTCATAGGCGGTCGGCGGTCGTCCCAGCCAGTCGCCGCCACTGCTGGCCAAGGCGCTGGCGATGCACAGGTTACCCTGCACCACGAATACGTAGAAGCGGGTAAACCAGTCGGCCAGTTGCTGGCCGTCAGCGCCTTGTCCGGTCAGTTCGTGCAGCTCTCGGTCGAAACGGCGCAAACCGTTTTCCAACGTAAGCAGATGTCCGCGAGCGATACGCTGCATGCGCAAAAATAACGGCAGCGACCGCAGCAGGCGCAGCGGCCGCCAAGGCAGGTGCGGCGTTGCCCCACCGACCTCGCCGGCATAGCTGCTGGCGCTGATGCCCCAGTCGGACAGCCGGGCGAGAAACAGGTCGTTGTTGATATACGAGGCGCCACCAAACACCGCGGTGAAAGGCTCGTTGTCCTGCAAAATCCGTGAATCCCAACGCGCCATGATCGCCGGAATGCTTGCCGCCGCGCGACGCTGGGCGTACTCCACCAGAACGCTGGGTTGTGGCGGCAGGATCTCGGCGATGTTGGCGGCGGTCAGGTGACGGCGCCAGCCGTAGTCGCTGATCGGCCGGTATTGCAGCAACCAGAGTTGCGTGCCGTCCCAGGCCCATTCAACATCGCCGGGCACGTAGTGGAAGACCCGCAGCACGCCTTGGAGAAACTGCCACAGCGCTTCGGCGGTCAGGCCATGGGCCGGCGTGAATGTGCCGCTGTTCCAAGACTCGCCGAGACGGGAAATGATCGCTCGCTCAGGGCTCACCTTGCCATCGGCCAACGACTCCAGATGGCCGTCGACCCATTCCAGCTCAACCGAAAGGTGACGCACAAAGGCGATCCCGGACAGCCGTGGGGTGATGAAACGCTGCACCACCACTTCCTCGACACCCGCCGCGCTCAGCTCGGCAATGCGTGTCGGCACATTGTGTGTCGGCTCGCGCAAGTAGGTGGTGCTCAAGCCCGCATTGGCCGCATCGGCCTGATCCTCCCCGTAACTGGAGGAACGCACGGCCCAGGCAGCATCCGGCTGGCTGCACAAAAATCCTGGCAAGCGTGGATCATGACAATCGCTGAGTGACAGTGCCGCTGGCACCGGCTGCCCGGCCAGCTCCGCCAGGCGCAAGCGGCCGCCTTTGGTGTGCGCGACGAACCCGCGCTCGCCGGACTCCAGCCAGGCGGCGAATTCAGCCGGTGAGTCGATCCACGGGTAGTGGCCCCAACCGGGCTTCAAGCTGATGGTCAAGTCGGCGCGGGCGAGAATGGCTGACCATGCCGCTGCCTGGGCGATGCCGAGCATCTTGTCCTGATCGCCCCATACCAGTTCGACCGGGTCGCTGATCCACTCCAGCAACGGCAACGCGGTGTCGGCGCGCACCAGATCCCAATGCGGGACAAAGGCCCGGCAGCGGGCATAGCCGGCGCCCATGCGCTGGTACTGCGCGGGCGTCCATTGCTGGCGGGAGAATTTGTGGGCGAACAGCCTTGGCTTGTTCGCCAGCAGCCAATGAATGGTCTTGCGAATCGGCAGCGGCGACATCAGCGCCGGCAATCGTCGCTGCCACAAGAACGCGCCCACCGGCGCCAGCAATACGCTGCGGCAAAAGTGCCCGGGCCGGCGTTGCAAGGCGTGCAGCACCAGCAAAGCGTTCACCCCGACCGCCATGATCGCGCTGCCCTTTACCGTTGCCGCGAGCAACGCCTGTGCGTAGGCCGCCAGGTCTTCACAAGGAGCCTGAGGATTGTCGCCGAAACCGGGCAGCTCCAGCGGCACCACGTCGTAGCGTTTGAAGTGCGGCAACGCGTCGTCCCACCAATCGGCAGCGCTACCGTTGCCGGCCAGCAGGTACATCCTCGGCTTGCTCATGGACAGTCCTCAGGCCAGGTCGCGCAGGGCAGCGTCGAGTGTGGGGTAACGGAACGTATACCCGGCCTGAACGAGACGATTGGGCACCACGCGCTGGCCGTCGAAAAACAGCTGGGCCATCTCGCCGGCCAGGGCGCGCACCGGCGCGGCCGGGATGTGGAACCACACCGGGCGCTTGAGCGCCTGGCCGACACGTTCGGCGAATAAAGCCTGACTGACCGTTTCCGGCGCTACCAGGTTGTAGGTGCCGCTCAGGCTTTCGTCTTCGAAGGCACGGGCAATCACCTGGATCACGTCGTCGCGGTGCACCCAACTCATGATTTGCCGACCATCGCCCATCCGCCCACCGAACCCCAGGCGAAACGGAATCAGCAACGGCAGCAACGCACCGCCCGGACCGAACACCACGCCCAGGCGCATCACCACCTGTCGCACGCCCAACTCGGTTGCGGGCCGCGCTGAGGCTTCCCAACGCGAACAGAGTTCGGCCATGAAACCATCGCCCTGGCTGGCGCTTTCATCGAGGCTTTCGCTGGCGTCGCGCACGCCATAAAAACCGATGGCCGACGCTTGAATCCACAACGCCGGTTTGTTCCGGGCGTTCTTCAACCATGTCATCAAGGCTTCGGTGGTATCGACCCGGCTGGCGATGAGTTGCGCCTGGCGCCTCGGACTCCAGCGCGGTCCGGCCACCGGCGCGCCCGCCAGGTTGATCAGTACATCGAAGGTTTCGTCATGGCCCAGCTTGCCCAGCGAACGCACGCAGCGGGCGCGGCCGTCAAACAGATAGGCCGCCCTCAATGGATCGCGGGCCAACACGCTGACCGTGTGCCCGGCATCGAGCAACTGATTGACCAGGGTCTCGCCGATAAACCCGGTGCCTCCCGTGACCAGCACGCGCTTGTAGGCACCACCGGCAAACGGGTTGCCCGGCTTGCCCTGGCGCTGCATGCGCAAGGCGGCCAAGCCGTCGCGAATGCCCGAGGCGGTGACGCCGATGGCAAACAACGTCAGCAGCCAGCCGCGCCAGCCCAGGTCGATCGTGCTCAGGCCGGTCGGCAGGCTCGCCCACTGCGCCAGTTGCACGCCGTACAGCGCGAAGAAGGCCCCACCGTTGACCGCCAGCACGGTGTGCATGATGCGCTCGATGGGCGGCAGTTTGCGGCTACGGTCCTCGACCACGAAATCCCACAGCGTCAGGCCGATCTCCAGGGCGAACAGCAGCGCGATGACGATCGCCCATGTCCCTTCGAAGGCCAGATGCGCGATACCCAGGAACAGGATCCCGTAGAAACACGAGCGCAGGGAGTGGATGGAGAGTTCCAGCCGCGCACTGTGGCGATAGGGCAAGGCAACGGTGAGTTCATGGTGATACAGGGTATCCAGCGCACCGAGGATGGCCTGGGCAATCAGCAGGGCAATGGCCCAGTCCAGCGGCGAAAAATCAGGCATGGTTCGACTCACTCGATGTGTTGTCGGTCAGGGCGGGGCGGCGATCATGGCGATAAAGCCAGAACAGCGGCGGCAGTAAAACAAGTAATGCAAAGCTGTCGAACCACAGGTGCGACCAGACCCGCGCCTGGGCGGAAACCAGCATGTCCTGAGGCGCCCAGAGCAGAATGCCGACGATCAGCCAGCCCCAGGGCATGGCACTTTTCAGGCGATCGCCGAGATGGACCAGCGCGAGCATATATAACGCATAGCTTTGCAACGTGGCGCCGAACAGCGCCAGCCACCAGACCTGTTGCGTGCGGACGGTAACTGGCACGATGTCCGCACCCCAGAACGCCTGCTCGATGGTGTTCAGGTAATCATCGAGCAAGCCGGAGTGAGCGGCCCAGGTCAGCGTAAGACCGGCGAGCAGATGCATCAGGGCCGCAGCGTACAGCCAAACGACCAGGGCTTTGCGAAGGGGGCTGGGAGGGACTGGCATTCCGTGTCCTGAAGGCTTGCTTGGAGGCGGCAAGTCTAATGGAAAAGGAAGGGGCTTTACTTGGCTAACAAGCCGGGCAGCGATAAATAAAATCCACTGTCTGGAGTCAGTTGGCGGGGAGATGGATCGGCTGGAATTCAAGCGTCAGGTTGAAAGGCCTGTGGTGAATCGAAGACCGCCTTCGCGAGCAGGCTCGCTCCCACATTGGACCTGTGCTGGCTGAGATATCTGCAACAACCCCAACCACCTGTGGGAGCGAGCCTGCTCGCGATGGCGTCAGCCCAGACACCCCATAACCGTGGCGAGGGAGCTTGCTCCCGCTGGCCTGCGCAGCAGGCCCCCAGCATTCTTTCAGGCAAACCGCATCGCCTGGTTTTGCGACTGCTGCGCAGCCGAGCGGGAGCAAGCTCCCTCGCCACAGAGATCGGCTTGAGGACACTATTCATCAGTTTGCGGGAAATGGATCGGCTGGAATTCAAGCGTCAGGCTGAAAGGCCTGTGGTGGATTGAAGACCACCATCGCGAGCAGGCTCGCTCCCACATGGACCTGTGCTGGCTGAGATATCTGCAACAACCCCAACCACCTGTGGGAGCGAGCTTGCTCGCGATGGCGTCAGCCCAGACACCCCATAACCCGTGGCGAGGGAGCTTGCTCCCGCTGGCCTGCGCAGCAGGCCCCCAGCATTCTTTCAGGCAAACCGCATCGCCTGGTTTTGCGACTGCTGCGCAGCCGAGCGGGAGCAAGCTCCCTCGCCACAGAGATTGGCTTGAGGTCACTCTTCATCAGTTGGCAGGAAATGGATCGGCTGGAATTCAAGCGTCAGGTTGAAAGGCCTGTGGTGGATTGAAGACCGCCTTCGCGAGCAAGCTCGCTCCCACATGGACCTGTGCTGGCTGAGATGTTTGCAACAACCCCAACCACCTGTGGGAGCGAGCCTGCTCGCGATGGCGCCCTCCCAGACACCCAAAACCCGTGGCGAGGGAGCTTGCTCCCGCTGGCCTGCGCAGCAGGCCCCCAGCATTCTTTCAGGCAAACCGCATCGCCTGGTTTTGCGACTGCTGCGCAGCCGAGCGGGAGCAAGCTCCCTCGCCACAGAGATTGGCTTGAGGTCACTCTTCATCAGTTGGCGGGGAAATGGAACGGCTGGAATTCAAGCGTCAGGTTTAAAGGCCTGTGGTGAATTGAAGACCGCCTTCGCGAGCAAGCTCGCTCCCACAGGGTTTTGTGTCGAATTCAAATATATGATCAACACCGTCCAACCTGTGGGAGCGAGCTTGCTCGCGATGGCGTCAGCCCAGACACCCCCCCTCGCCACGGATGCTCATGAATGGCTTACCTTTGCATCCCCCAACGCTTCACCGTCACCCGCTCCAGGCTGTCGAATACCAGGTTCTCTACCAGCAGCCCGATGAGGATCACCACCGCCAGCCCTGCAAAGACTTTGTCGGTGTACAGCTCGTTGCGGTTCTGGAAGATGTACCAGCCCAGGCCGCCCTTGCCGCTGGTGGCGCCGAATACCAGTTCGGCGGCGATCAGGGTGCGCCAGGCGAAGGCCCAGCCGATTTTCAGCCCGGCGAGGATCGACGGCAGCGCCGCCGGAATCAGGATGAACAGCACAAAGCGCAGGCCCTTGAGCCCGTAGTTGCGCCCGGCCATGCGCAGCGTTTCCGACACGCCGAGAAACCCCGCATACATGTTCAATGCCAGCGCCCACAGCACCGAATGCACCAATACAAAAATCAAGCTGTTCTGCCCCAGGCCGAACCACAGCAGCGCCAACGGCAACAGCGCGATGGCCGGCAACGGGTTGAACATCGACGTCAGGGTGCTGAGCAGGTCACGCCCCAACTGCGTCGACACCGCCAGGGTGGTCAAGCCAAACGCCAGGACGATGCCGAGCAAATAACCCTTGAGCAGCACCACCAGGGAAATCCACACCTTGCCCAGCAACTCGCCACTGAGCAAACCGTCATGTAGCGCGCTGGCAGTCTGCAAAAAGCTCGGCAGCAACAGGTCGTTGTTCTGGTAACGCGCCACGCCCTCCCACACCAGCGCCAGCACCAACAGGATCAAACATTTACGCAACCAACCCTGCTGCCAAAGGCGCTGGCCCAGGGGCAATTCCCGCTCCAGTGGTACGTGGGTCAGCGGTTGCAGATCGACTTCGTATTCTTCGCGCGCAGGCGATAACTGGCTCATGAAAGGCTCCCCTCAGTACGCGATACGAATGTCGGCAAAACCCAGCTCGCGTTCAGCATCCGGCGCCTGGCCTTGTTCGAACAGCAGCGAATGAATCCGCCGCGCCGTGTGCTGGAACCCGACGCCGCCAAGGCTGTGCAAATCATATTGATGGCTGTGGATTTCCGCCCGGACCCGCCCCGGATGCGGTGACAGCAGCAGGATGCGATTGCCCACCACCAGCGCTTCTTCGATGGAATGGGTAACGAACAACAGCGTGAAGCGCACCTCCTCCCAGAGCAGCAGCAATTCCTCTTGCATCTTGCGGCGGGTCAGCGCATCCAGCGCCGCAAAGGGCTCGTCCATCAGCAGGATCTTCGGTTGCATCGCCAGCGCTCGGGCAATCGCGACGCGTGCCTTCATTCCACCAGACAAGGTATGCGGATAAGCATCGGCAAACGCTGCCAACCCGACTTTATCGAGGTAGTGCAGCGCCCGCTCCTCGGCCTCGCGACGTTTGAGCGTGCCCGACGCCAGCAGCGCGAACATCACGTTCTGCTTGACGGTTTTCCACGGCGGCAGTTGATCGAACTCCTGGAACACCACAATCCGGTCCGGCCCCGGCGCGCTGACGGCTTGGCCTTGCAGACGAATCTCGCCTTCGCACGGCGATATGAAACCACCAATGGCCTTGAGCAACGTGGACTTGCCGCATCCGGACGGGCCGAGCAATACAAAGCGGTCCGCCGGATCGACCTCGAAACTCACCTGATGGGTGGCCCGCACCACTCTTTGCGGGGTGCGGTATTCCAGGCTGACGTTATCCACCGACAACAGCGCGGTGTCGGTGCGGGTGGCGTTGCTGGCCGCGTGGCCTGGCAATGGCACGTTCATGACAATCAGCTCCCCTGCAGCGGTTTGGCGTCCTGGAAGAAGTAGTCTTCCCAGGAGGCCGGCTTGTTCTTGATGGCGCCGACGCGGTAGAGGAATTCGGCGAGCGGGTAGGTGTTTTTTGGCGTGACGGTAAATTCGATCTGCGGGTTTTCGATGATCTTCAGCAGAGTCGCCCGGTCGATCTTGGCCTTGCTTACGCGCAGGTAGGTGTCCGCCGCCGCGCCTTTGTCTTTCTGGGCGAACTCGGCCGCTTCGGTCAGCGCTTCGACGAAGGCCTTGTAGGTTTTTGGGTTTTCATCGCGGAATTTCTCGGTGGCGAACAGCACCGTGGGCGAATTCGGCCCGAGCACATCATAGGAATTGAGTACCACGTGGACATTGGGATTTTGCAGGGCCTGGTCCTGGAACGGCGGGTTGGAAAAGTGCCCGGTCAACTCGGTGCCGCCGGCAATCAACGCGGCCGTGGCGTCCGGGTGCGGGACGGCCAGGGTGTACTTGTCGAGACGATTGAACTCCTTGTCGCCCCACTGCTTCGCAGCGGCGTACTGCAGGAAACGCGACTGCACCGACACGCCCACCGCCGGCACCGCGATGCGGTCCTTCTCGGTGAAGTCGGCGATGGTCTTGACGTTCGGGTTGTTGCTCAACAGGTAATAGGGAAAGTTGCCGAGGGAGGCCACGGCCTTGACGTTCTGCTTGCCACGGGTGCGGTCCCAGACCGTCAGCAAGGGCCCGACACCCGCCCCGGCAATGTCGATGGAGCCCGACAGCAACGCATCGTTGACCGCCGCGCCGCCGGACAGCTGGGTCCAGTCGACCTTGATGTCGATGCCCTCCTCCTTGCCGTGCTTCTCGATCAATTGCTGGTCACGGACCACGTTCAGCAGCAGGTAGACGATGCCGAACTGCTCGGCGATGCGAATCTCACCTTCGGCCTGGGCGCTGGCCGGCGCGACCAGGCTGCCAGCGAGCAAGCTGAACCCCAGGCCGATAGCCGCAGCCAGCGGTGCAAAAGCAATGCGTTTGGACATGGTGTTTCTCCGGGCTCTTTGCGCGCTGCGCAGCCGATCAGAAAGGGGCGTCGCCCTGGATAGTGGTGCGATACAGCTTTCGGCGCAGATGGCTAGGGCAACCGGCGGCGAGGTGAATCAGCGAGCGGTTGTCCCAGAACACCAGGTCGTGGGGCTGCCATTGATGGCGATAGATGTTCTGGGGCAGCACGCTGTGGGCATACAGCTCGGCCAGGATGGCTTTGCTTTCATCCTCCGGCAGGCCGACGATGCGGGTGGTGAAGCCTTCGCTGACGAACAGCGCCTGGCGCCCGGTTTCCGGGTGGGTGCGGACGATCGGATGCACGACTTCGGCGACCTGAGCCAACTGTTCAGGCGTCAGCGTCGGGCGCCAGTTGCCTTCGAATTTGGTCTCGCTGTAACGCGCCGTGTAGGAATGCGCCGCCGAACGGCCCTCGATCGCTTTACGCAGTGTTTCGGGCAAACCGTCCCAGGCCTTGTGCATGTCGGCGAACAGCGTATCGCCGCCCTCGCTCGGCAGCTCCTGGGCGTGGAGCATCGAGCCGAGGCTCGGCAGTTCCTTATAGGAAAGGTCCGAATGCCAGAACTTGCCGGCGTCTCCCAGACCGATGGACTGGCCGTTCTCGATGATGTTGGAGACGATGAGAATTTCCGGATGCCCGGCCAGCAGGAATTGCTTGAGGACATGGATTTGCAGCACGCCAAAACGGCGGCTGAAAGCGATGTGTTGCTCGGGGGTGATGCGCTGATCGCGGAACACCACGACGTGATAGTCCAGGTGTGCGCGGTGGATGCGCGCGAAATCCTGATCGTTGATCGGCCGGGACAGGTCCAGCCCGACGATCTCGGCACCTACGGCACCGCTGAATGGGCGTAGTTCGAATGATTGCGGCGCGATGTTCGCGGCATTTGAGTCTGGAGAAAAAGAGACGGCTGGCATGCATCACTCCCACGCACGGCGCGCTTGAATGGGCGCGCAGTCGATCAAAAACTCACGGGGTCACCGTGTCGGTTTGTGTCGTGCGGCGCGCCGATTGGTCGGCAGGTACGCAGGGGGATGACTTTAAAGATATAAGAGCGTGAGTTTAAATATTAAAAACGCATAACCATATGGCCGAACCAACGGCCTGGAAACGACACCCGTGGCGAGGGAGCTTGCTCCCGCTTGAGTGCGCAGCGCTCATCGCTTTTTTTGGGGCCGCTGCGCGACCCAGCGGGAGCAAGCTCCCTCGCCACAAAAGCACCGTCACAGCTCGATCAATTTACCGCTCGTGCAACGCCTCGGCCCGGGCCTTGATGATGGGCTTGAGCAGGTAGCTCAGCACGGTCTTCTTGCCGGTGATGATATCTACCGACGCCACCATCCCGGGAATGATCAGCAAGGGCTTTTCAGGCGTGCCCAGGTGGCTGCGTTCGGTGCGCAACTTGATGATGTAGTAGGTGGTTTTCTTGTCTTCATCAGTGATGGTGTCGGCGCCGATCTGTTCCAGCTTGGCTTTCATCCCACCGTAGATGGTGTAGTCGTAGGCGGTGAATTTCACCGTGGCGTCCTGGCCGGGGTGCAGGAAGGCGATGTCCTGGGGACGGATTTTCGCTTCCACCAGAATGGTGTCGTCCAGGGGCACGATTTCCACCAGGTCGCTGCCGGGCTGGATTACCCCGCCGATGGTGTTGACCAGCAGTTTGTTGACGATGCCGCGCACCGGCGATGTTACCAGGGTACGGCTCACCCGGTCCTCCAGGGCCTTGCCGGTGGCTTGGGCCTTGTTCAGGTCGGTGCGCGCCTCATTGAGCTGGGTCAGTGCCTCGCTGCGGAACTTGCCGCGAGTCTCGTCGATCTTGCGCTGTACTTCCTTGATCGCCGACTCGGCGCGAGGGATTGCCAGCGTCGTCGCGTCCAGTTGCCCGCGGGTCTCGACTTCGGCACGCTTGAGCCGCAGCACTTCCACCGGCGATACCGCGCCCTGGGCAACCAACGGCTCGGACATGTTGATTTCCTGGCGCTGCAGCGCCAGGCCGGAGCGGTATTGCGCCTGCTTGGAGACGAACTCGCGCAATTCCTGCTGACGCTGGATCAACTGCTCCTGCAAGCCGCCGATTTCATCATGCAGCTGCTGGCGGCGGCTGATATACAGCGATTCTTCGCTGGCAGCCTGGCCCGGCACCGCCTTGAGTACATCGGCCGGAAAATTCAGCGGTCGGTCATCGACCTCGGCACTCAGGCGCTCGACCCGCAACAGCATGGACAGGCGATCCGCCTCGGTTTCGCCGACGTTGGAGACAAAGCGCGTGTCGTCCAGGCGAATCAACGACGCACCGGCGTCAACGATCTGCCCTTCCTTTACAAACAGTTCGGCGACGATACCGCCTTCCAGGTTCTGGATTTTCTGAATCTTGGACGAGGGGATCGCCTTGCCATCGCCCTTGGTCACTTCGTCGATCTCGGCGAAGTTGGCCCACAGCACCAGGAACACGAAAAAACCGATGATGCCCCAGATTGTCAGGCGCACCACGCGGGGGGCGTCTTCGATCAGCGCCTTGTTGACTTCGGGCAGCGGTTGGCCATGCAGCGAGTCGGAACCTTTGAAGTAACGGCCCACAGCGCCCTTGAAACCGGATTTAAGCAACACTGATCTGCCCCTTCTTCAACGCTTCCATGACGGCGGCTTTCGGGCCGTCGGCGAGAATCTGTCCACGGTCGATCACCAGCAGGCGGTCCACCAGCGACAGCAAGGATGCCCGGTGCGTCACCAGCAACACGGTCTTGTTTTCCACCACAGCAGCCAGGCGCTGTTTCAAGCGCTCTTCACCGGTGTTGTCCATCGCGCTGGTAGGTTCGTCCAGGAGCAGGATCGGCGGATTGAGCAGCAACGCGCGAGCCAGGGCGACGTTCTGGCGCTGGCCGCCGGACAGGTTCTGCCCGCGCTCACCGACTTGCAGTTCATAGCCTTGCGGATGCAAGCGGGCGAACTCGTGTACGCCTGCCAGCTCCGCGGCCTGAAGCACCAATTCATCCTCGACGTAGCGGGCACCTGAAGTGAGGTTGTCGCGCAGGGTTCCGGACAGCAGCTGGATGTCCTGGGGCACGTAGCCGATGTTGTAGCGCAGCTCGCTGACGTCGATCTGGCGGATGTCCACGCCATCCACCAGCAACGCGCCGTCATCCGGCTGGTAAAGCCCCACCAGCAATTTTGCCAGAGAGCTTTTGCCCGAACCGCTGCGGCCGATGATGCCGATTTTTTCGCCCGGCTTGATCACCAGGTTGATGTTCTTCAGCGCGGCGTTCTGCTGGTTCGGATAGGTAAAGTTCAACTGGCGGCATTCAATGGCGCCCTGCAGGACTTTGCGGCTGAGCGGGCGCTCGTCGAAATTGCGTTCCTGGGGCAGCTCCATCATCTGGTCGACGGAAGTCATCGTCACCCGCGCTTGCTGATAGCGGGTCAGCAGGCCCGACAACGAGGCCAATGGGCTCAGTGCGCGGCCGCTGAGCATGTAGCAGGCGATCAGCCCACCCATGCTCAGGTTGCCGGCGATGATCTGGTAGACGCCGAAGACGATCATGATCACCCCGGCCAGTTGCTGGATCAGCAAGGTGATATTCATCGCCAGGCCGGACAGCATCTTCACGCGCAGCTCGAGGCGGCTGAGGGTGCCGATGGTCTGTTCCCATTGGTACTGCCGTTCACTTTCGGCGTTGTTGACCTTCACCGCATCCAGGCCGGCCAGGGTTTCGATCAGGCTGGACTGGCGCTCGGCGCCCAGGGCCATGGTTCGTTCCATGGTCGCTACCAACGGCTTCTGCAAGGCATAGCCAATCAGCAAGGCGATCGGGAACGCCAGCACCGGAATCCACACCAGGTGCCCGCCCAGGATCGCGATGACCATGAAGATCAGCAGCGTGAACGGCAAGTCGATCAGGCTGGTCAGGGTCAGCGAGGCGAGGAAGTCCCGCAGGCTCTGGAATTCGTGGATGTTCTGGGCAAAGCTGCCGACCCGCGCCGGGCGATATTTCATCGCCATGCCGACGATGCGCTCGAACAGCGTCGCAGAAATGATCAGGTCGGTTTTCTTGCCCGCCAGGTCCAGGCACAGGCTGCGCAACATCTTCAGGATCAAGTCGAAAATGTAGGCGCCGGTAATGCCGACAGCCAGTACCCACAGGGTTGATTCGGCCTGGTTCGGCACCACGCGGTCGTAGACGTTCATCACGAACAGCGGCGCGGCCATGGCGATGATGTTGATCAGCAGACTGGCCGCGATGGCATCGGCGTACAACCAGCGGGAGCGTTTGAGAGTGTCGCGAAACCAGGAACGCGCCCGAGGGATCAGCGTGCCGTGGTTAACGTCAAATTTATGCTGCGGTTGGGCGAAGAAAACCTTGCCGCTGTAGTCATCGGCCAGCAGCTCGCGGCTGACGGTGACCTCTCCGCCATCGCTTTCGCTAAGCAGCAAGCGCGCCTGGTCGTCACCGGCCCAGCCCAGCAGCACGGCGCTGCGGCCTTCTTTCAGCAGTAGCAGAGCCGGCATGGCGATGGCCGGGATCTGTTCGAGCTTGCGTTGCAACACCCGGCCTTGCAGACCGGCACGGGCCGCCGCGCGCGACAATAAGTCGACGCTCAAGCGTTGCTTGGGCAGCGGCAGGCCGGTGGTCAGCATCGCCGCACTGGCAGGTTTCTGGTGCAGCATGCAGAGCGCCAGCAAACCATCCAGCAGCGGGTCATCGTGCAGCGTGCGCGGGTCGTGAACTAGTTCGACTGGACTGACTTCTGATTCCACGCTCGGCACTCTTTCGCTGAAAAACGGATGGATGGCTTAATTCATCCCAGGCAACTGGACCCTGGGTTTCACGTCGTTCTGCACAACGGATGCCAACGGCGCGACCACGCCTTGGCTTTTCAGCAACTGGCCCATGGTCGCCTTGATCCGATACTGGCTGAACAGCTGCACGTTCTTGATTTCCGCCAGACGGCGGGAGGCGCTGAACAGCTCGTTTTCGCTGTCGAGCAAGTCGAGCAGGGTCCGCTCGCCGAGACTGAATTGCTTCTGGTAGGCGGTGCGCACGTTGGCGCTGCGATCCACGTACTGCTGGGCAATCGGCACCTGGGCGTTGGCGTTGTTCAGGGCGTTCCACGCCAGGCCCAGCTCTTCGTTCAATTGGCGCAGCGCGTTGTTGCGGATATCCAGCGCCTGGTTGGACAGGTAGGACTTGGATTCCAGGTCAGCCTTGTTGCTGCCACCGGCGTACAGGTTGAAGCGCATGCGCAGCATGGCCTGCCATTCATTGTTGTGGCCGTTCTGGCCGTCCAGGTCGTTGTCGGCGGTGCGGCCCAGCTCCGCGTCGAAGCGAGGGTAGAAGCTCGACTTGGCGGCCTCGTACTGCTTCTCGGCGGCGGCGATGTCGGCTTCGGCCGAACGCAGCACCGGGCTGTTTTCCAGCATCTGGGAACGGGCTTCGGTCAGGTTGGCCGGCAGCAGCGCCAGAAAGTCGGCGGGGCGCTCCAGTTGGTCAGGCAATTGTCCGACGGCGCTGAGGTAGTTGGTCTCGGCATCGGCCAGGTTGGTCTGCTCGGTGATCAGGTTGTTGCGGGCCTGGGCCATGCGCGCCTCAGCCTGGTCCAGGTCGGCCCCGCTGCCTACGCCCCGGGAAGTGCGCAGCTTGATCTGATCGAAGATGCGCTCGTGACTCTTGAGGTTTTCCTCGGCCAGGCGCACGAACTCACGGCGGGTCAGTACGTCCAGGTACACCTGGGCGACGGTCAGCCCGGTGCGCTCGGAGGCATCAAGCAAGGAATAGGCGCGAGCACTGACGTTGGCTTGTTGACGCCCGACTTCGCTGGACGTCGCAAAACCGTCAAAAACCATTTGCGACAGGCGTAGGCTCGATTCGCTGCGGTTCAGGGTTTCCCAATGATTATTACTGCCCGAACGGGTCGTCACGCTGTCGGTGCCTTCACGGCCGTAACCGGCTGCGAGGTCCACTCTAGGCAGGTAGCCGCCCTTGGCCGCCTTCAGCTGATAGTCCGCCGCCAGGCGGCTGTTCACGCCTGCCTGAATTTCCGGATGAACATCCAATGCTTGTTGCATGGCCTGCGGCAAGGTTTGTGCTTGTACGAAACTGGCGGCCAGGGCGAAGGGTAAAGCCTTGAACAGGTGCGAACGCATGGTTGGAAAATTCCCGAAACTCTTGTCTTGAATCACAGCGAAACGTGTCGCTGCATCGGATGATGGCAACCGGAATGACCGTATGTCGGAAAGTTCAAAACAGGGGCAGGAACACGCACCGAAAGAACAGGTCGCCGCTTAAATATCAATGTGACATTACAGGGGCGATTGTTTAGGATGGCCAGCATAAGGTCAATAGTTTGGCAGAAACAAAATAAGCCGAACTAGCTGTCAAAATATCGTCATATTTCCAGCGTCAAAACATTATCCCTTTGTGCGCATGAACGTCCAGACCGCTATGGCCAACGAGGCTGTCGGGTCCATGGAAGTCTACTGAACGTGGTACCCGGAGAGTCTTCAATGAGCAGTGTTATTGCCGTTGTCAAAAGCATTGTTGGTCAGGTTTTCGTCGTTTCCCCCGAGGGCATTCGGCGCGTACTCATTGAAGGCGATCGCCTTAACGTAGGCGACCAGTTGGACACCGGCCCTGCCGGCGCCGTCACGTTGGAACTGGCTGACGGCCGCACGCTCGACCTGGGCCGCGATACCCAGTGGAGCGCCAGCGCGCCGGACTCTTCCACCGACCTCGAACAGGCCACTGCCCAAGCCGCGCCTTCAGTAGAAGAGCTGCAGCAAGCCATCGCCGCCGGTGTCGACCCGACCACCGCCCTGGAAGCCACCGCGGCCGGCGCCACCGCTGCCGGTACAGGCGGAGCCGTGGGCGGCGGTCATAGCTTCGTCGTGCTGGATGCCACGGCCGGCAGCGTCGACCCCACCATCGGCTTCCCGACCGAAGGCCTCGCTGCGGCCGCGGCAACCGATGACAACATCCTGGGTGGCGACGACAACGCCGATACCACCGCCAACGCCGTGCTCAATGCGACGATGACCTTGAGCGCCACCCCGACCCTGACCGAGGCCGGGGGCGTGCTGGTCTACACCGCGACCGTGACCCAGGCGCCGCAAACCAACCTGACCGTAACCCTGTCCAACGGCGCGGTGATCGTGATTCCGGCCGGGCAACTGACCGGTAGCGTCAACGTGCCCCTGGCACCGAACGACACGGTCTACAACGACCCCAGCCAAGTCAGCGTGACCGTCACCGGCACCACTGGCGGCACCGGCATCGCCGTGACCCTGCCGACCACGCCAGCCGTGACGCAGATCACCGATACCGTCGACACCACCACCGTCACCCTGAGTGCCGGCAATACTGTCACCGAAGGCGGCCAGATCACCTACACCGCGACGCTGACCAACCCGGCTCAGACGCCGGTGACCGTGACATTGAGCAATGGCTCGGTCATTACCATCGCCGCCGGACAAACCACCGGTACCGTGGCTGTCGATACTCCGGCTAACGACGCCTATAACAACGGCAGCACCGTCAGCACTACGATTACCGGCGCCACTGGCGGTAACTTCGAAAATCTGGTGCCGAGTACTACGCCTGCGGTTACTACGATCACTGATTCGGCCGATACGACTGGCCTGACGCTCAGCGCCAGCGAAACCATCACCGAAGGCGGCCAGATCACCTACACCGCCACGTTGACCAATCCGGCCCAGACGCCGGTGACCGTGACCTTGAGCAATGGCTCGGTGATCACTATCGCCGCCGGCCAGACCACCGGTACCGTGGCTGTCAATACCCCGGCTAACGACGTCTACAACAATGGCAGCACTGTCAGTACTACGATTACTGGCGCAACCGGCGGTAACTTCGAGAATCTGGTGCCCAGCCCTACGCCTGCGGTCACCACGATCTCTGACTCGGCTGATACGACTGGCCTGACGCTCAGCGCCAGCGAAACCATCACCGAAGGTGGCCAGATCACCTACACCGCCACGTTGACAAATCCGGCCCAGACGCCGGTGACCGTGACGTTGAGCAATGGCTCGGTCATTACCATTGCCGCTGGCCAGACCACCGGCACCGTTGCCGTGGATACCCCGGCCAACGACGTCTACAACAATGGCAGTACCGTCAGCACCACGATCACCGGCGCAACCGGCGGCAACTTCGAAAACCTGGTGCCGAGCACGACGCCTGCGGTCACCACGATCTCTGACTCGGCTGATACGACTGGCCTGACGCTCAGCGCCAGCGAAACCATCACCGAAGGCGGTCAGATCACTTACACCGCAACGCTGACAAATCCTGCTCAGACGCCGGTGACCGTGACGTTGAGCAATGGCTCGGTCATTACCATTGCCGCTGGCCAGACCACCGGCACCGTTGCCGTGGATACCCCGGCCAACGACGTCTACAACAACGGCAGTACCGTCAGCACCACGATCACCGGCGCAACCGGCGGCAACTTCGAAAACCTGGTACCGAGCACGACGCCTGCGGTTACTACGATCACTGATTCGGCTGATGCTACTGGCTTGGCCTTGTCCGCAACCGACACCGTCGCCGAAGGTGGTTCGATTGTTTACACCGCGACCCTGACCAACGCAGCGGGCTCGCCTGTCACCATTACTTTGAGCAACGGCGCCGTGATCAATATCGCCGCCGGCGCTACCACTGGCACCGTCACTGTCGACGCGCCGAAAGACGATGTCTACAAGGATGCCGGCAAGGTTGAAGTCAGCATCGACACGGCAGTTGGCGGTAACTTTGAGAACCTGGTGCCTAACACTGCACCAGTCGTGACGGACGTGACCGATACCCTCGACACCAGCACCGTTTCGCTCACCGCGACTTCGACTGTTGGCGAAGGCGGCGTTGTGGTTTACACCGCTTCGGTGAACGCTCCAGTCACCGGCGCCCCATTGGTCGTCACCTTGAGCAACGGCCAGTCCATCACCATTCCGGTCGGCGCAAGCTCCGGCTCGGTGAACTTCACCGCACCTAATGATGCGTTGGCTGGCGGTAGCAACCTGAGCGTCAAGATCGACGACGCCAAAGGCGGCAACTACGAAAACCTGGAAATCGACGGCAAGCCTGCGGACACCGCAGTAACTGATACCCAGGACACTACCGATCTGACCCTGTCCGCGACCGACACCGTCGCCGAGGGCGGTTCGATTGTTTACACCGCGACCTTGACCAACGCCGCCGGTTCGCCAGTGACCGTGACCCTGAGCAACGGCGCGGTCATCAACATCGCCGCCGGTGCCAAGACCGGCACCGTGACCGTCGACGCGCCGAAAGACGACGTCTACAAAGACGCCGGCAAAGTTGAAGTCAGCATCGATAAAGCTACCGGTGGCAACTTCGAAAACCTGGTGCCTAACACTGCACCAGCGGTGACCGACGTCACCGACACGCTCGACGCTTCGACTGTCAGCTTGACCGCTTCCCCTTCCGTGGGCGAAGGCGGCACTGTGGTTTACACCGCTTCGGTGAATGCTCCGGTCACCGGCGCCCCATTGGTCGTCACCTTGAGCAACGGCCAGTCCATCACCATTCCGGTCGGCGCAAGCTCTGGCTCGGTGAATTTCATCGCACCAAACGATGCGTTGGCGGGCGGTAGCAACCTCAGCGTCAAGATCGACGACGCGAAAGGCGGCAACTACGAAAACCTGGAAATTGACGGTAAGCCTGCGGATACTGCAGTAACTGATACCCAAGACACTACCGGTCTGACGCTGTCTGCAACCGACACCGTAGCCGAAGGCGGGGCCATCGTTTACACCGCGACCCTGACCAACGCAGCGGGCTCGCCGGTGACCATCACCCTGAGCAACGGCGCGGTGATCAACATCGCGGCCGGCGCCACCACTGGCACCGTGACCGTCGATGCACCGAAAGATGACGTCTACAAAGACGCCGGCAAAGTTGAAGTCAGCATCGATAAAGCTACCGGTGGCAACTTCGAAAACCTGGTGCCTAACACTGCACCAGTCGTCACCGACGTGACCGATACCCTCGACACCAGCACCGTTTCGCTCACCGCGACTTCGACGGTTGGCGAAGGCGGCACTGTGGTTTACACCGCTTCGGTGAACGCTCCAGTCACCGGCGCCCCATTGGTCGTCACCTTGAGCAACGGCCAGTCCATCACCATTCCGGTCGGCGCAAGCTCTGGCTCGGTGAATTTCACCGCACCAAACGATGCGTTGGCGGGCGGTAGCAACCTGAGCGTCAAGATCGACGACGCGAAAGGCGGCAACTACGAAAATCTGGAAATCGACGGCAAGCCTGCGGACACCGCAGTGACCGATACCCAGGACACTACCGGTCTGACGCTGTCCGCGACCGACACCGTAGCTGAAGGTGGTTCGATTGTTTACACCGCGACCCTGACTAACGCTGCCGGCTCGCCGGTGACCATCACCCTGAGCAACGGCGCCGTGATCAACATCGCCGCCGGCGCCACCACTGGCACCGTGACCGTCGATGCACCGAAAGACGACGTCTACAAAGACGCTGGCAAGGTTGAAGTCAGCATCGACACGGCAGTTGGCGGCAACTTTGAAAACCTGGTGCCTAACACTGCACCAGCGGTGACCGACGTCACCGACACCCTCGACATTAGCACTGTGTCGCTCACCGCGACTTCGACGGTTGGCGAAGGCGGCACTATGGTTTACACCGCTTCGGTGAATGCTCCGGTCACCGGCGCCCCATTGGTCGTCACCTTGAGCAACGGCCAGTCCATCACCATTCCGGTCGGCGCAAGCTCTGGCTCGGTGAATTTCACCGCACCAAACGATGCGTTGGCGGGCGGTAGCAACCTGAGCGTCAAGATCGACGACGCGAAAGGCGGCAACTACGAAAACCTGGAAATCGACGGCAAGCCTGCGGATACCGCAGTCACCGATTCGACTGATGCCACGGGCCTGACCCTGTCCGCGACCGACACCGTCGCCGAGGGCGGTTCGATTGTTTACACCGCGACCCTCACCAACGCCGCCGGTTCGCCTGTCACCATCACCCTGAGCAACGGCGCGGTGATCAACATCGCCGCCGGCGCCAAGACCGGCACCGTGACCGTCGATGCACCGAAAGACGACGTCTACAAAGACGCTGGCAAGGTTGAAGTCAGCATCGACACGGCAGTTGGCGGCAACTTTGAAAACCTGGTGCCTAACACTGCACCAGCGGTGACCGACGTCACCGACACCCTCGACACTAGCACTGTGTCGCTCACCGCGACTTCGACGGTTGGCGAAGGCGGCACTATGGTTTACACCGCTTCGGTGAATGCTCCGGTCACCGGCGCCCCATTGGTCGTCACCTTGAGCAACGGCCAGTCCATCACCATTCCGGTCGGCGCAAGCTCTGGCTCGGTGAATTTCACCGCACCTAACGATGCATTGGCGGGCGGCAGCAACCTCAGCGTCAAAATTGACGACGCTAAGGGCGGCAACTACGAAAACCTGGAAATCGACGGCAAGCCTGCGGACACCGCAGTCACCGATTCGACTGATGCCACGGGCTTGACCCTTTCCGCGACTGATACTGTCGCTGAAGGCGGTTCGATTGTTTACACCGCGACCTTGAGCAACGCCGCCGGTTCGCCTGTCACCATCACCCTGAGCAACGGCGCGGTGATCAACATCGCGGCCGGTGCTACCACTGGGACCGTAACTGTCGACGCACCGAAAGACGACGTCTACAAAGACGCTGGCAAGGTTGAAGTCAGCATCGACAAGGCCGTCGGCGGCAACTTTGAAAACCTGGTGCCAAGCACCACGCCAGCCGTGACCGACGTCACCGATACGCTCGACACTTCGACTGTCAGCTTGACCGCTTCCCCTTCCGTGGGCGAAGGCGGCACTGTGGTTTACACCGCGTCCGTAAACGCCCCGGTCACCGACGCTCCGCTCGTAGTGACCTTGAGCAACGGCCAATCCATCACCATCCCAGTTGGCGCAAGCTCCGGCTCAGTGAACTTCACCGCGCCTAACGATGCGTTGGCGGGCGGTAGCAACCTCAGCGTCAAGATCGACGACGCGAAAGGCGGCAACTACGAAAACCTGGAAATCGACGGCAAGCCTGCGGACACCGCAGTCACCGATTCGACTGATGCCACGGGCCTGACCCTGTCCGCGACCGACACCGTTACCGAAGGCGGCTCGATTGTTTACACCGCGACCCTGTCCAATGCGGCCGGCTCGCCTGTCACCATTACCCTGAGCAACGGCGCGGTCATAAACATCGCCGCCGGCGCTACCACTGGCACCGTGACTGTCGACGCGCCGAAAGATGACGTCTACAAAGACGCTGGCAAGGTTGAAGTCAGCATCGACACGGCAGTTGGCGGTAACTTTGAAAACCTGGTGCCTAACACTGCTCCAGCCGTGACCGACGTCACCGACACCCTCGACACCAGCACCGTTTCGCTCACCGCGACTTCGACTGTTGGCGAAGGCGGCGTCGTGGTTTACACCGCTTCGGTGAATGCTCCAGTCACCGGCGCTCCGCTCGTAGTGACCTTGAGCAACGGCCAGTCCATCACCATTCCGGTTGGTTCGAGCTCCGGCTCGGTGAATTTCACCGCACCTAACGATGCATTGGCGGGTGGCAGCAACCTCAGCGTCAAGATCGACGACGCCAAGGGCGGCAATTACGAAAATCTGGAAATCGACGGCAAGCCTGCGGATACCGCGGTCACCGATTCGACTGATGCCACGGGCTTGACCCTTTCCGCGACCGACACCGTAGCTGAAGGCGGTTCGATTGTTTACACCGCGACCCTGAGCAACGCAGCGGGCTCGCCGGTGACCATCACCTTGAGCAACGGCGCCGTGATCAATATCGCGGCTGGTGCTACCACTGGGACCGTAACTGTCGACGCACCGAAAGATGACGTCTACAAAGACGCCGGCAAAGTCGAAGTCAGCATCGACAAGGCTGTCGGTGGCAACTTCGAAAACCTGGTGCCGAGCACCACGCCAGCCGTGACCGACGTCACCGATACTCTGAACACCAGCACCGTTTCGCTCACCGCGACTTCGACTGTTGGCGAAGGCGACACCGTGGTCTACACCGCTTCGGTGAACGCTCCAGTCACCGGCGCTCCGCTCGTAGTGACCTTGAGCAACGGTCAAAGCATCACCATCCCAGTCGGCGCAAGCTCCGGCTCGGTGAACTTCACCGCGCCTAACGATGCGTTGGCGGGCGGCAGCAACCTGAGCGTCAAGATCGACGACGCCAAGGGTGGCAACTACGAAAATCTGGAAATCGACGGCAAGCCTGCGGACACCGCAGTGACCGATACCCAGGACACTACCGGTCTGACCCTGTCCGCCACTGATACTGTCGCTGAAGGCGGTTCGATTGTTTACACCGCTACCCTGACTAACGCTGCCGGCTCGCCTGTCACCATCACCCTGAGCAACGGCGCGGTGATCAACATCGCCGCCGGCGCCAAGACCGGCACCGTAACCGTCGACGCGCCGAAAGACGATGTCTACAAGGATGCCGGCAAGGTCGAAGTCAGCATCGACACGGCAGTTGGCGGTAACTTTGAGAACCTGGTGCCGAACACTGCACCAGTCGTCACCGACGTGACCGATACCCTCGACACCAGCACCGTGTCGCTCACCGCGACTTCGACGGTTGGCGAAGGCGGCACTGTGGTTTACACCGCTTCGGTGAACGCTCCAGTCACCGGCGCTCCGCTGGTCGTCACGCTGTCGAATGGTCAAAGCATCACCATCCCAGTTGGCGCAAGCTCTGGCTCGGTGAACTTCACCGCACCTAATGATGCGTTGGCTGGCGGTAGCAACCTGAGCGTCAAGATCGACGACGCCAAAGGCGGCAACTACGAAAACCTGGAAATCGACGGCAAGCCTGCGGACACCGCAGTAACTGATACCCAGGACACTACCGATCTGACCCTGTCCGCGACCGACACCGTCGCCGAGGGCGGTTCGATTGTTTACACCGCGACCTTGACCAACGCCGCCGGTTCGCCAGTGACCGTGACCCTGAGCAACGGCGCGGTCATCAACATCGCCGCCGGTGCCAAGACCGGCACCGTGACCGTCGACGCGCCGAAAGACGACGTCTACAAAGACGCCGGCAAAGTTGAAGTCAGCATCGATAAAGCTGTCGGTGGCAACTTCGAAAACCTGGTGCCGAGCACCACGCCAGCCGTGACCGACATCACCGATACTCTGAACACCAGCACCGTTTCGCTCACCGCGACTTCGACTGTTGGCGAAGGCGGCACCGTGGTTTACACCGCCTCGGTAAACGCCCCGGTCACCGGCGCTCCGCTCGTAGTGAACTTGAGCAACGGTCAAAGCATCACCATCCCAGTCGGCGCAAGCTCCGGCTCGGTGAACTTCACCGCGCCTAACGATGCATTGGCAGGTGGCAGCAACCTCAGCGTCAAGATCGACGAAGCCAAAGGCGGCAACTACGAAAACCTCGAAATCGACGGCAAGCCTGCCGGCACCATCGTCACCGATGTCCAGGACACCACCGGCCTGAGCCTGAGCGCCACCAACTCGGTCGCCGAGGGCGGCCAGATCACCTATACGGCGACCCTCACCAACGCCGCTGGTTCGCCAGTGACCGTGACCCTGAGCAACGGCGCGGTGATCAACATCGCCGCCGGCGCCAAGACCGGCACCGTAACCGTCGATGCGCCAAAGGACGACGTCTACAAAGACGCCGGCAACGTCGAAGCAACGATCAAGACGGCCACCGGGGGTAATTTCGAGCACCTGGTGCCGAGCACCACGCCAGCCGTGACCGCCGTGACCGACACGCCTGACAACACCACCGTCAGCATCACCGGCAGCACTTCGGTCACCGAAGGCCAGGCCGCCACGTATACGGTCAACCTGACGAACCCGGCGCAAACCGAGGTAACGGTCAAGATCGTCTACAGCGGTACCGCCGCCGATGGCTCGGACTTCACCGGCGTCTACACCGTGAAGATCCCGGCCAACGCCACCAGCGCGACTTTCAACGTGGCGACGCTGGACGACAAGATCACCGAAGGCACCGAAAACTTCGTAGTCAAGATCGACTCGGCCACCGGAGGCAACTTCGAGAACCTGGCGGTCAGCGGCACCAATGGCAGCGTCAGCACTTCGATCATCGACAACGATGCACCGCCGGTACTCGACCTGGACGCCAACAATTCCAGCGGCAAGACCGGCGCCGATTACCAAGTGACCTTTACCGAAGGCACCACCGGCCCGGGCGTGTCGATTGGCGACACCGACCTGAAAATCACCGACCCGGACAGCACCCTGCTGACCGGCGCCACCATCGTGCTGACCAACCGTCAGCCTGGCGATCATCTGAACCTGGGCAATAGCGTCAACGGCATCAGCATCAACGCCAATAGCACCGACGGCAAAATCGTCCTGACGCTGACGGGCAATGCGACGTTGGCCGACTACATGCAGCAGATCAAGAACATCAGCTTCATCAACAACAGCGAAGATCCGAGCACCGTACCGCGCGTCATCACCGTGACAGTGACCGACGGCACGAGCTACTCCAACACCGCCACCACCACCGTGAACGTGGTCGGAGTCAACGACGCACCCGTAGCCACCGGTGGCGCGGTGACCGGTACCGAAGACACTTCACTGGTCCTCGGCTGGTCGACGTTCGGCATCAGCGACGTGGACAGCGCCGCCACCAGCCAGGGTGTGAAAATCACCGGGCTGCCGGGTGACGGCAAGTTGCAGTACCTGGACGGCGCAACCTGGAAGGACGTGGCCAACAACCAGACCTTCACCAAGGCCGACATCGACGCCGGCAAGCTGCGCTTCACACCCGATGCCAACGAATCCGGGGCCGATGGCTACGGCGGCAGCGGCGTGGGCAACAAGCAGGCTGACTACGCGCAGATCAAGTTCCAGCCAACCGACGGCCAGACCCTGGGTAACACCGGCACCGTGAAGATCGACATCACGCCAACCGCCGATGCGCCGACCCTCAACGTCGCCGGCAACAACGTGACCTCTACCGGCCTGATCAAGGAAGTCTGGACCGGCCTGTCGGGCCTGGGCACCGATGGCAATGGCGCGCCGTCCGGCACGCTCAAGTCAGTGATCGACGCCGCCGGCACGCCGAACAGCAGCACCAATGTGAGCAACGTTCAGAACGACGGCAACGTGAATCCGGGCACCGCGTCGAAGACCTCGGGCCTGATCTTCCTGGAAGCCGGCAAGACCTACACCTTCAGCGGCACCGGCGACGACAGTTTGCTGGTGACCATCGGCGGCAAGACCGCCGCGGCCATCACTTGGGGTGCGGGCGGCCAGTTGAACGGTTCGTTCACGCCGACCACCAGCGGCTACTACACCCTGGACATCTACCACCACAACCAGACCGGCCCAGGCAGTTATGACGTGAACCTGTCGGTCAACGGCAGCACGCCGGTGGACCTGAGCAGCGCAGGCGTACCGCTGTATACCGGCGTGGCTGACCTGGTGAATGCCGGGGTTTCCGTTTCCGACCTGCACGGCACCAATGGCGAAGGCTACTACGACGGCTACAAGCTCAACGAAGGCGCCGAAGGCGGCAGCGTGAAGCTGTCGAAAATCACCACCGCCCTGACCGACACCGATGGCTCCGAAAGCCTGAGCGTGAAAATCGGCGGCATGCCCGAAGGCAGTGTGCTGAGCGATGGCGCGGGACACACCGCAACCGTGGGCGCCAACGGCGAAGCTTCGCTCACCGGCTGGAACCTGGGCAGCCTCAACCTGACGCCACCGACCTACTTCAGCGGCCAGATCAACCTGACCGTAACGTCGACCTCCACCGAATCCCTCGGCGGGTCGGCAGTGACGACCGCGCAAATCCCGGTCACCGTTTACCCGGCGACCTATAACGCTGTCACCGCCACCTCCGGCAGCGACAATGTCACCGGTACCGACGGCAACGACATCGTGATCGCCGACATCGGCGGCCTGACCGTGGTACCGGGCGTCAACTACAACATCGCGTTCATGGTCGACAGCTCCGGCAGCATGAGTTCGTCGTCCGTTACAGCCGCGAAGAACTCGCTGACCCAGGTGTTCAACACGCTCAAGCAGAGCCTGGGCAGCAACTCCGGGACGGTGAACATCTTCCTGGCGGACTTCGACAACCAGGTCAACAAGAACGTTGCGGTCAACCTCAACGATCCGAACGCGCTGACACTGCTCAAGAGCGTGCTCGACTCGATGGTGTCCGGCGGTAATACCAACTATGAAGACGTGTTCAAGACCACCGCAAACTTCTTCAACAGCACCCAAGCCCTGAGTAATACCGGTGCGAAGAACCTGACGTACTTCATCACCGACGGTGAGCCGACGCGCTACCAGTCCGGCGAAGAGACGAACCCAGTGTTGTACGGCACCGTCAAGCTCGACGACGTCCTGAGCGCGGCCAACTACACCGTTGGCAAGTACTACACCCAGACGATCGACAGCACACACAAATTCGTCATCGAAGAAAATGGCGACATGTACCTGTCGACCAAGAGCGGCAAGAACAACTGGAATGAGAGTTACGTCGGCACGGTGCATGCCGAGGGCAACGGCACGTTCGAGTTCTCCTACCTGGACGGCGGCGGGTGGGGCGACGCCTCGGCAGCAGCCGGCTCAACGGCCAGCTTCACCCTGCTCAAAGGCTTGAGCAACGTTGAAGCCATCGGCCTGAACAACGGCGTGACCCTGGACGACCTCAAGCCGTACGACTCCGATGGCAAGCCGCAAACCAACATCGACCCCAAGGACCTGGCCAACTCGATCATCGGTCACACCGAAGCGACGTTGCCAGGTGCCGACACGGTCAATGGCGGCGACGGCAACGACATCCTGTTCGGCGACCTGGTGAGCTTCAATGGTGTCGCCGGCGAGGGTTATCAGGCGATCCAGTCGTTCGTGGCCCAGCAAAGCGGCGTGGACGCCAGCAAGGTCACCACTGCGAACGTGCACCAGTACATCACCGAGCACTACACTGCGTTCGGTGTGTCCGGTGCCCACGATGGCAACGACACCCTGTTGGGCGGCGCCGGCAACGACATTCTCTTCGGCCAGGGCGGCAACGATTTGCTCGACGGCGGCAAGGGCAATGACATCCTGCTCGGCGGCAAGGGCAACGACACGCTCATCGGTGGCCTGGGCGGCGATACCTTCGTCTGGAAATCCGGCGACACCGGCACTGACGTGATCAAGGACTTCAAGGCCGCCGAAGGTGACCGGATCGACCTGCGGGACCTGTTGCAGGGCGAAACCGGCAGCACCATCGACCACTTCCTGAAGATCAGCACGGTCGATGGCGTGTCTTCCCTGCAAGTCAGCACTACCGGTCAATTCAACGCGGCCAACACTGCGGCGACGCCGGACGTGACGATCAAGCTGGAAGGCAACAACTGGTCGAACATCAACCTGAACTCGCTCATCGCCGGCAGTGACCCGACCATCAAGATCGATCACAACAACAGCTGAACCTGACACGGACACCGTGGCGAGGGAGCTGCTCCCTCGCCACGGGATAAGTGTTCATACTCCCCACAGTTGGCCTATGCTGCCCTGCATGACGCCGCTTCATACATGAGGGATGCCCGATGTTTTATGTGCAACGCGATGCGCAAGGCCTGCTGGTGCGCGTCGAAGCCGCCGCTTATGCCGAGGCCACCGAGACCTTGCCGGCCGACAACCATGAGATCCAGGACTGGTTCGCCAACCAGGCGGTAGAGAACAGCCTCAAGCAACTCAAGCAGAGCGACCTGGAGATGATCCGGGTACTCGACGACCTGATCCAGGTACTCACCAGCAAAGGCGTCATCCGCGTCACCGACCTGCCGCCAGCGGCCCAGGCCAAGCTGATGGACCGCAACCAGGCACGGGAAGCGCTGGGCGGGTTGAGTCGGTTGATCGATGACGATGAGAAGGGGTTGATCTGATTCACCGCTGACCGTGGCGAGGGAGCTTGCTCCCGCTGGCCTGCGAAGCAGGCCCCTGCATTTCTCCAGGCGGATCGCGTTGTCCGGTTTGGCGGCTGCTGCGCAGCCGAGCGGGAGCAAGCTCCCTCGCCACGGGTTGTGCGGTGTCCGGGCTGTCGCCTTCGCGAGCAGGCTCGCTCCCACAGTGGATGGGTGTCACCGCAGGTAGTTCGGTCACCAGATCCATGTGGGAGCGAGCCTGCTCGCGAAGGCTCACTGAAAGACAACGCAGCACTCATCCCCAACGCTTAGGCTCGCCCACCAACTGCCCTTGCACCCCAAACAACCCCATCTCGCGAATCACTGCCAGTTCGCCTTCCGTCTCAACCCGCTCGGCAATCAGCGGCAGGTCGATGCTGTGGGCGGCGCGCTGGATGGCTTCGATGAACAGGCGCTTGTCGCTCTCCTGGTCAATGGCGCGAATATAACTGCCGTCGATTTTCAGATACGCCAGCCCCAGCCGCGACAAGTTGCCGATCATGCTGAACCGTCCGCCGAAACGCTGCAGGCTCAGGGAGAAACCGAGCTCGCGCAACTGCCGGGTCAACTGCTCCAGCACCGCTTGCTCAGGTAATTGCTCCTCACCGATCTCCAGGGTCAGGCGCGCCCCGAGATTGCCGTGAGCCCGCAGGATTTCAAAGACCTTGTTCAACGCCTGCGGGTCGGCCAGCGTGGCAGAGGACAGGTTGAGCGCCAGGGATTGCTCGTGCCCGGCCATTTGCTTGAGCACCTGTTCGAGCATCAGGCGGTCCAGGCGCGCAGTCCAGCCGAAGCGCTCCAGCCATGGCAGGAAACGCCCGGCGGGGATGCTCTGGCCCTGATCGTCGAGCAGCCGCGAAAGCACTTTGTAATGCAGCACCACCTGGGTGTCCTGGGCGGCCACCACCGGCTGGAAATACAGCTCGAAGCGCTGGTTGCTCAGCGCCTGGTCAAGCAGGTTGTGCCAGGCATGGTGATCATCGCCAACGCTGGCCGACGCGCTGTGATCCAGGCAGGCCCAGCCCGGTTCACCCTGGGTTTCGGCCTGGGCCAGCGCCTGGTCGCCGAGCTGGAGCACCGCTTGCGGCGAGTCGCCGTGGACGAATGGCGCCAGCCCGATGGAGGCCACCGATGCAACGTCCGTCGCGCCGGTGGCGTGCAGGCTCGCCAACGCGCCTTCGAGATTCTGCGCCAGTTGCAAGGCTTCCTCGCGCACCAGCCCGGGCGCCAACACGGCGAACTCTCCGCCGCGGATGCGCGTCACCAGGTTATGGGTTTCCGGATAACGCGCGCATTCACGCAGCAATTGCTCGCCCACGGCCTTGAGCAACTGATCGGTGCGCTGCCCGCCCAGCCGCTGGTTCAACCCGGCCAGGTCCCTGACCCGCAACAACAGCAGATAACCGGAACTGGCCTGCTCGGGATTGCTCACCCGGGCATGCAGCTGCATTTCAAAGTAACGTCGGTTGGCCAGACCCGTGAGGTTGTCCTGATAGGACTCGACCCGCAGCTTCTCGCTGCGCTCGGCCTGCTCCTGGAACAGCGCCTTGAGCTTTTCGACCATCTGGTTCATCGCCTGCACCACCCGGCGAAGCTCAGGGGTGCGCGGCAGCTCCGGCAAGCTGAGGAACTCCCGACGGGCGATGGCATGGGACTGATGCACCATGTAATCCAGTGGCTTGAGCTGACGGCGCAGCAGCAAGGCCCCCAACACCGCGCTCACAGCGCCGCACAGCAACAGCCAACCCAGGCTGCCCAGCGCGCTCTGCCACAGCTTGGCGAGGGCGAACATAGGGTGGCTGACCACTTCGACCCGTGCTGCCTGCTCCCAGCCCCGACTGACGAGCGCATCGCCGCCGGCCGGCTCCAGGCCAATGAGCTTGATGAACCACTGCGGCACGTTGCCGGCGTCCGGAATGCCGGTGCGTTCGACGATGGTGCTGTCGTTCTTCACGTCGACCACGCGGATACTCGCGTAGTAGCCACTGTCGAAGATCGAGCTGACCATCAGCTCGACCATTGCCGGGTCGTCGATATTCGGCGTCAGCGACAAGGCCAGCGCCGTGGCCGCATCCTGCGCGTGCGAGCGCAATTGATTGACGTACTGGGTCCGCGAGCTTTCCAGGCTGACCATGAAGCTGCCGCTGAAGGCAACCACCAGGAACAGACAGATAGCGATCAACAGCTGTTTGAACAAGGACATCTGAGCGCGCGCTCCTAGTTAGTCGTCTCGACCGGAAAACCTTCGGCCTGCATTTTTTTCAACACATCCTGCCAGCGGGACAGGCGCTTGGTGTCACCCACTTTTTTGTTGCCCTTGGCGCCCGGCAGCCACAGCCCTTCGGCATTGAAAGAGTAGACCGGCAGCAGGTCGGTTCGCTGGCTGGCCGGCTGGATACCGTCGATCAGGCTGTCGAGTACCAGGGGCATGGCATCGGGGGTGGCGTAGTAGGTCAGCACCATGTGCGCCCGGTTCTGCCGCAAGGCCTTGACGTAGGTGATGCGCAGCTTGTCACTGGACACCCCGAGCCGGCGCAGGCTGAAATACTTGGCGATGGCGTAGTCCTCGCAATCACCTGCGCCCTTCCATAAGGCCTGGATAGGGGTTTCCCAGTAATCAACCTCACGCCACAGGTCGATGTCTTCGACGTAGCGCACCTGCTTGTTGAAAAACAGGTTCACTACCTTGAGTTGTTCCAGTTCCGGAATCTGCTTCTGGGTCGCCAACAGTTGCTGCCACGCGTCGATCCGTTGCTGCCCTTCGCCCAAAGGCCCATATAACGCTTGCGCCCGGCGGCTGATCTGCGCAAAGTCCCAATCGGCCCGCAGGCCGCCCAGCAGCAGGCCGGCCAGCAACAATGCCGAACACAGCCAACGCATGGACCTGAGGACAGGAAAAGGTGCAGCCAAGGGAAATACGTCCGAGAAGGGCCGTTGGAAAATTCGTTGGATGGTGAAGCCTGGCCGGGCAAAAGACAATGGCAGGATGCAATCACCGCAAGCAGTCTAAACTTTAGTTCAGGAACCGGCGCCGCGAGACTTTGACGGCTTGGCAATCTGTAACTAATGTTGGCTTGGATCCAATTTCGTTACTACCAGTCAGGGTGTTGTCGTGACAAAGAAGCCCAACCCGTTAAGCACTATCCAGGTCAACGGCCCCATTCCCGCATCCCAGGCCCGCGCCGTGATCGAAAGCTCGCTGCGCGAAGCCATTCTCGATGGGCGCCTGCCCAGTGGCACCGCGCTACGCCAACAGGAACTGGCCGACCTGTTCGGCGTCAGCCGCATGCCGGTACGCGAGGCATTACGCCAGCTCGAGGCGCAGTCATTGCTCAACGTGGTACAGCACAAGGGCGCCGTGGTGGCTCCGCTGATCACCAGCAATGCGATCGAGACCTATGCCTTGCGTTCGGTCCTGGAAAGCTTCGCCCTGCGCCTGTCCGTTCCGCTGCTCAACGATAACGACCTGACGATGGCCGCCCAGTACATCGAGCAACTCGAGGCGCAAACCGACTACGCCGAGATCGCCAAGCTCAATCGGCTGTTTCATATGTCGCTTTACCACAGGGCACCCAACGCCAAGCTGCTTGACCTGGTCGAGCACGAGCTCAATGAGGAAGAGCGTTTCCTACGTTTTCACATGTCATCGATGGGCCTGGGCAAGCTGACCCAGGACGACCACCGCGCGATGCTCACAGCCGCGGAGGCGAAGGATGTCGACACAGCGGTCGCCTTGCTGGAGCAGCACTTGGAAAAAGCCTCCGTCACCATGCGCCGATACCTCAACCAATAAGCGCAACCCCATCTCTGCGCCGGCGACGCGGCCGGCGTAGCACTTTCTTACACATCCTTCCCACACCCCCCATGGCCCTGCCCGGCGCGGTCTGACTGCGCCCGCGTTCCATCGCGACGTCAGTCCGATGGAACTGCCATCCATTTGGGCTCACTCTTGCGTTTATCGATTCAAAAAAGACCTGAAGAAGTCAGCGCCTGGCTGTGGCCCAGGCGAATCGAAGCCATCACGCAAGGAGCGTCGTCCGAACGGCGAGATGACCCGCAAGTCTGGTCGGTCTCCCGCCCACAAAACATCACTTACTTAATTCCCGTTCTCTGAAGTGCTCCGGGTGAGGCATTCACTCGTACCATTCGATTCTGATAGTTATAAATCGGAAGGAGCAACTTCGACCCAATAAAACTTACATGAAAAGTTTTAACAGCCCTCTTCACGCCCAAGAAATACGCCAAATTAAATATATAAAAAATAACTTGCAGAGCCTTTGTTACATGCACTAACTTTTTTACGTCGAGTTGCCTTCGGCCCCAAAACTCATGGCGGACAGGCCTCCAGCGGGCCTTTCAGCCCTGAGCAACGATAAAATATCTGTATCAAGAAAACATGGACTCCGGTTCACGTGCTCGCTCGCACCGAAAAAACTGGCGAAGCAACTTCCGGACAAAAATCATTGATGAGGACGTTCCAATGCAGTCAACCAAAGAACAACTATTCCTGAAGAAACTCGAACTTGGTGAACACCCGGTTTTTTCTGAAATAACCTCAATCGACCTGTTGCGCCGTTTTATGGAAAGTCATGTTTTTGCCGTGTGGGATTTCATGTCCCTGACCAAGCGCCTGCAGCGCGAGCTGACCTGTATCCAGTTGCCGTGGCTACCTCCGGCCGACCCGCACGCAGCACGGCTGATCAATGAAATCGTCTTGGGGGAAGAATCCGATGACCGTCCCGGAGCGGGCTATTGCAGCCATTTCGAGCTGTACCTGGACGCCATGCGCGAGGTCGGCGCGGATACCCGAGCCATTGAGCAATTCATTGCCCTGCAACAGGAAGGCGTCAGCCCCGAGACCGCGCTGGACAGCGTCGAGGTAGACCCGGCCGCGGCGCGCTTCGTACGCCAGACCTTGCACACTGCCTTGCACGCCCCGGCCCACAGCGTGGCCGCCGCGTTCGTGCACGGTCGCGAAAGCGTCATCCCGCAGATGTTCCAGCGCATGCTGGATGCCTGGGGCATCGGCCTGGACCAGGCACCGACGTTTCGTTATTACCTGCAACGGCATATCGAAGTGGACTCCGAAGACCACGGCCCGGCGGCGGAAAAACTCCTGGCAAGGCTGATCGATGGCGACCCCCAGCGCGAGCGCGAAGTCCTTGCCGCCGCCCTCGCCGCCGTCCACAGCCGCGCGGCGTTGTGGGATGGCTTGCGCCAGAGCATGGCCCTGCCGGTTGCGCAGGTGACGCCATGAACGCCATTTCATACCAGTCCTTCGCCGACACCTGGGAAAGCCGCGCCACCATCCGTACCCGACCACGGCGCCGGGTCGAGGATGACGACAAGCTGATCTTCCCCATGAGCCGTCAGCCTCTTGTGCACAGCCAGACCTTTCTCAGCCACTGCCCGCAGTTGCGCGATTTTGTCCTGGTGCAGAGCCTCTACAAATTCATCAATGACGTGGTGATTTTCGAGACTGAGCTGGTGGACCACACCGCACGGCGCATCGCCAAGAACCGCTTCGGCATCGAGTTTCCGTTCGCCTGTCGCTACGACGCGATGACTGTGGTGGTGGATGAGGACTATCACGCGCTGGTGGCCATGGACTTCATGCAACAGACCATCGACATGACCGGCATCGAGCCGATCCCGCTGCCCGACCAGATCGAACTCAGCCGCGCGGTCCCGGCCACGCTGGCGCGCGCACCGGAGCATTTGCTCAGTGCCGTGGAGCTGATCTGCATCGCCATTGCCGAGAACACGGTGACCAACGAAGTGGCGGCCTTTGCCCGGGATGATTCGGTCAAGGCCTCGATCAAGGGTCTGATGGCGGACCACTTGCAGGATGAGGGCCGACACTCCGGTTTCTGGACACGGCTGGTGCAGATTTACTGGCGCACCGCACCGGAAGAAGACCGCCAAGCCATCGCGCAACTGATGCCCGGCTTCATTGCCGAGTACCTGGCGAGCGACCTGCAACAACAGTTCGATTTCGAGCTGATCACCCATCTGCCCGTCGATGAATCGGTACGTCAGTCGCTGCGGGATGAGGCCAGTGCGTTGGCGTACCCGATCAATCGCTTTCACCCGCTGGTGGGCAACATCACACGTTTTTTTCGCACCAGCTCGATGCTCGCTTCACCGTGCGTGCGCGATGCCCTGGCCGACTACCTGACACCATGAGGAGCTTTCGATGAAACGCCTCGAAATTGCGCTATCCGGCACCAGCCAGGCCATGGCCGAACTGGCCCGGGAACTTGAACTTCACGGTCATTCGGTCAGGGATTTTCGATCGCCAACCGCCCACGGCGCGGTCGACCTGTCGATCGATGACGGTACGCTGCCGTGTGCCACGCAAGCGCGCTTTCGCCTTCATGTGCGCGTGGCGCTCCAGGCCTTGCCAGGCCAGGCATTGCCGCAACCGGTGGTGGTTTTCCGCGACGCTGCACAGCGCCTGTTATCCGAGGCCGTGGTTGCCCCGCCAAGCCGGGGCAACGGCCAGTCATTGCGCCTCTGCGCAATGGCGGCGGTGGTCGAGCACGGCGCCCGGCTGGTCAGCCAGCTCTCGAGGGACGAGACCCGCTTCGACACCTGGCCGACGCTGGAAACCGACGTTGCAGACGAGCTCCTGCACGGGCTCGATGCGCTGGAGCCGCTGGCTTTCGAACATCACCTCAACCGCGCCCCGGTGCCCTGGCTCCTGGCCGCCGCCCAAGTGCCGGTGATGAACAGCATCGAACAACGCATGCTTGATCAGCCGACGCAACCGGCCCTGTGGGTCGACGGTCAGCTCATCGACTACCGATCCTTGCGCGACCTGACGCTCAGGTTGCAACAATCGATGCTGGAAATCCTGCCGGGCGCGACTGACCGCCCGAGGATAATCGGCGTGTGCCTGCCCAAATCCGCGCCGCTGTATGCAGCGATCCTGGCGGTGCTGGGATGCGGAGCGGTGTACCTGCCGCTGGACCCGCAACACCCGGCGCAGCGGCGGCGCTTCATCTTGGAAAATGCCCGGGCCGATCTGCTGCTGCATGACGTGCAAAGCGATCTGGACGATTGCGCGGTACCCAGGCTGAACGTCCATCGACTGCCCACTTCGAAACCGGCCATCCCGCTCTCGACAATCCGGCGCGTGGCAGGCATCGACGAGCCGGCCGTGGCGATCTACACCTCCGGTACCACCGGCCAGCCCAAAGGCGTGTTGCTCAGCCAGCGCAACCTCAGCCATTTCTGCGCGTGGTACTGCGACCATGTCGAGTTGAAGCACGACAGTCGCGCACTGCAGTTCTCCACCATTAACTTCGACGCGTCGCTGCTGGACATCCTGCCGACGTTCATCCAGGGCGGACTGTTGGTCGTGCCCAGCGAAGACCAGCGCCGCGACCCGCAGCAACTGGTCGCGTTGATTCGCGCACAGCGCGTCAGCCACGCCTTCCTGCCACCGGCACTGTTGAGCGTACTGCCGCTGGACGCGCCGCTGGGGCTGGAACACCTGGTCACCGGAGGGGATGTCTGCGAGCCGTATGTGATCGAGCAACTGGCGCCACAGTGCTGCTTCCACAATATCTATGGCCCGACCGAAACCACGGTGCTGGCGACCACGCGGCAGTTCGGCAGCGGCGACAACAACCGCAACCTTGGCAGGCCCATAGCCAATGCCCGGTTGCTGATTCTGGACGAGCAACGGCAACCGGTGCCCGACGGCACGCCCGGTGAGCTTTACATTGCCGGGCCGGGTGTCGGCCTGGGGTACCTGAACGCCCCGGAATTGACCGCCGAGCGCTACCTCAACCTGACGCTGCCCACCGGGCAGACGCTGCGGGCCTATCGCACCGGTGATATCGGCCAGTGGACGGACGCTGGGATCGAGCTGTGTGGACGTCGCGATAACCAGGTGAAGATCCGTGGCTTTCGGGTCGAGCCCGAGGAGATCGAACATTGCCTGCGCGACAGCCAGCTGTTTCGTCAGGTGGCGGTGGGGGTGGATGAACGACGGCGGATCCTGGCGTTCCTGGTGAACCCTGTGCAAGAACTTCCCGGCGAGGCTCTTCAGGCATTGCGCGAACATGTGCAGGAAAGGTTGCCCAGCTACATGCACCCGACGGCCTACATCGAGCTGCCCAGCCTGCCTTACACCAGCAACGGCAAGGTTGATCGCCGGGCGTTGCTTGCCTCGGCGGTGCCGGTCCAGGCCGGAGGCCAGGGACGCCAGCCGCAGAACGCCTTGGAAAACCAGCTGCGAGCGCTTTGGGCCGAGCTGCTGGAACTGCCGGCCGAGGACATCACCACCGACGAGAGCTTCTTCAACCTCGGTGGGCATTCGATTCTGTTGTCGCAATTGCTGCTGAGCATCCGCCAGTCGTTCGGCCGTAGCCTGTCGATCAATCGCTTCATCGAAGCGCCGACGCTGATCACCCTGGCGAAGCTGCTCGACGACTCCGAACAGAGCGATACGTCAACGCTGAGCCCGCAGGCTTTCATCGACGCCGAGGCGGAGCTCAACCTTGATCCACTGCCCATCAGCCAGAGCGGTGACGTGCACAAAGTGTTGGTGACCGGTGCCAACAGCTTTCTCGGCGTACACATCGTCGAGGCGTTGCTGGCGTGGGGCGCCACCGAGGTTGCGTGCCTGGTGCGTGAGTCCGGCGGGCAAAGCGCGGCCGAGCGGTTCGCCCAGGCGCTGCGGGACAATCGCCTGGAGCACCTGGACCTGAGTCGCGTCAGCGTCTACGCCGCCGACATCACCCAACCGCAACTGGGTTTGCCGGACGACATCTACCAACGCATCGACAGCACCTTCGGCGCGCTGGTGCACAATGCGGCCCACGTCAACCACGTGCTCGACTACGAGTCCCTGGCGCGGGACAACGTCGAGCCGATCTTCGAATGCCTGCGCCTGTGCGAAGGCCGGCGCAAGAAGATCTTCAACTTCGTCTCGACGCTTTCGGCTTCCAGCGCCCTGGACGCCGATGGCCAGGTGTTGGAGCAACCAGCGGCGCAGACACCGCCGATCTACATCAAGAACGGCTACAACCTGTCCAAATGGGTCGGCGAGCGGATCCTGCAGCGGGCCCGTGACCTTGGCGTGCGGGTGAACCTGTTCCGCCCCGGTAACATCAGCTTCAACAGCCAGACGGGGGTCTGCCAACCCCACAAGAACCGGTTGATGCTGATGCTCAAGGGCTCGATCCAGCTCGGCCAGGTGCCGGCCCTGTCGCTCAACTTCGACCTGATGCCGGTGGACTTCCTGGCCCGTTTCATCGCCTTCCACGCCAGCCGCTACCAACCGAACCAGGCCGTGTTCAATCTGCACAACCCCGAACCGCTGAGCTGGGACGCCTACGTGGCGTCGTTCCGTGACAGCGGCCGGGCGTTTTCCCTCGTGAGCGTCGCCGACTGGCAACGGCAATTGGCGCGGGTCGATGCCGACAACGCGTTGTTCGGCGTGCTGGGCTTCTATCTGAACGGCTTCGAGGAGGACATCGGCGACATCTCGCTGATCCGTCATGACAACGCCCGGTCCGGCGTGCGGCAGATGGGCGCGCACTACCCGGAAAAGTCCCCGGCCCTGCTACGCCGTGGCGCGGACTACCTCAAGGCCATTGATTTCATCTGAACCATCCCACCCCAAAGCAAGGAGCAAGACCATGACGACATTTCAACCCGACACACTGATCAAGAATCCTCAAGCCTGCCACGTTGAAACCTCGGTGCAAGTGTCCGCTGACGCGGCGCGAGTCTGGGAAGTAGTGGGCGACTTTGGCGGGTTCAACCGCTTTATTCCCGCGCTTGCGCGCATCGAGATGACAGGCGAAGGGGTGAGATCCCTGCGCAAGAAATTCTTCGTCGACGGACAGAACCTGGTGGTGGAACAACTCAACAGCCGTGACGACCAGGCCATGCACATGACCTGGACGCTGATCTACAACACCCTGGGCATCGACAACCTCTGGGCGGCCATGCGCGTGGAGCCCCTGGCGGACAACCGCTGCCGCGCCACCTGGACCATCATTGCCGACCACACCGACGCCCATGCCCCGTCGGGCTTCAGGGATTTCCTGCAAGGGTTCGCCGATGAAGCGATGGAGAACGTGGTGAAGATGTTCACCTGACCACTACTCCCTTGTGGGAGCGAGCCTGCTCGCGAAAGCGTCAGCCCGGACACCGCCCCCATGGACAACCCAAAACCCCCCTGGCGAGGGAGCTTGCTCCCGCTCGGCTGCGCAGCAGTCGCCAAACCGGCTGCTGCGGTCCGCCTGGAGAAATGCCAGGGCCCGCTTCGCAGGCCAGCGGGAGCAAGCTCCCTCGCCACGAGGAAATCCATGGAGAACCATGCATCGCCATCGCGAGCAAGCTCGCTTCCACAGGAGACCGGCGGTGGTCCTGGGTTTCAAGTACACCCAAGACCAATGTGGGAGCGAGCCTGCTCGCGATGGCGCTGGTTCGGCTGGATCAGATCTTGAAGCTGTCCACCAGTTGCTTCAACCGGTTGGCCTGTTGGGACAAGGCATCGCAATCCTTCAGCGTTTCGTTGAGGTTGGCGACGCTCTGCTGGTTCAGCAGGTTGATGTGGCTGACATCCATGTTGAGGGTTTCCACCACGGCGGTCTGTTCTTCGGTCGCGGCGGCCACCGACTGGTTCATGCCGTCGATCTCACCGATACGCTGGGTCACGCTGACCAGGCGCAGGCCGGCCTGGTTGGCCACTTCCACGCTTTCTTCGCTGGAAGCCTGGCTGGCGTTCATGGTGGTCACCGCTTCACGAGAACCGACCTGCAACGAAGTGATCATCTTGTGGATCTCCTCGGCCGACTCCTGCGTGCGGTGCGCCAGGTTGCGCACCTCATCGGCCACCACCGCAAAGCCACGCCCGGCTTCACCGGCACGGGCCGCTTCGATGGCGGCGTTCAACGCCAGCAGGTTGGTTTGCTGAGAGATGCCCTTGATCACATCGAGGATGTGCCCGATGTTGTCGGTGCTGGCGTTCAGGGTTTCGATCTGGGTGCACGACAGGCTGATCTTTTGCGACAGCGCGGTCATCGCCTGGATGGTTTTTTCCACCACCTGGCGCCCGTCATCGGCCTGCTCGCTGGCGCCGCTGGCCTGTTGCGAAGCATCGGCGGCATTGCGGGCGATTTCCTGGGTCGCGGCGCCCAGCTGGTTGATCGCGGCGGCCACGCTGTTGGTGCGGGCGCTCTGTTCATCCGAGCCGACAAGCGAGGCGTTGGACGACGTCATCACCCGCTGCGACAAATCGTGCACCTGCCGCGTGGCCGAAGACACTTCAGCAATCGATGCATGGATGCGCTCCACGAACTGGTTGAACGAGCCACCCAGCACAGCGAACTCATCCTTGCCCTGCACGACGAGACGGCGGGTCAGGTCGCCTTCGCCCTGGGCAATGTCCTGCATGGCGCGGCCCATGGTGGTCAACGGACGCATCAACACCTGAATCAGCAGGCTCAGCAGCAACGCAATCGCCGCCACCGCGACGAACATCGCAATCAATGCAGACGTACGGAAATGGCTCAGTGGCGCGTAGGCCTTGGCTTTGTCGATCGACAGTCCGATATACCACTCGGCGTTCGGCAAGCCTGCCACCGGGGTAAACGAAAGGATGCGGTCCTCCCCGTTCAACTCGACTTCCTGGATACCTTTGCCGATGCGCACCGGCGTGCCTGGGTAGATGTCCTTGAGGTTTTTCATCACATGGTCTTTGTCCGGGCTGACGATCACCTGACCGTCGCCGCTGACCAGGAACGCATGGCCGATGCCGCCGAAATCCACCGAGTTGATGATCTTCACCAAGGTTTCCAGGCTCAGGTCGCCACCCACCACACCGAGCAGTTCGCCGTTGTGCTTGACCGGCAGGGCAATGGTTACCACCAGCCCGCCGACGGCCGCCATGTAGGGCGGGGTCAACATGGTTTTATCCGCGGCGACCGCCTGCTTGTACCAAGGGCGCTGGCGCGGGTCGTAGCCGTCGGGCATCTTGGCGTCAGGCCGCTGAGTGAAAACGCCGGTGTTCTGGCCGACGTAGGTGAACTGGAAATTCGAGGTCAAGGCCGGCTGGTCGACGAGCCCCGGCAAATCGGCCCCCGCGCCCTGGTGTGCGATGTTCTGCGCCAGGTTCTCCAACACCAGCACACGACCGCTCATCCAGTTCTGGACGCTGCTGGCTGTCAGGTCGCCGGATTGCTCGATGGACGATTCCAGGCTTCGACCGATGGTGTTGCGCTGCAGGTAATCGTTGTAGAGGGTGAACAGGGCAAAAGCCAGGACCACCACACCAGAGGCGGCCAGGAGGATTTTGTGACTGAACTTGAGATTCATGGGTGGGCTTCTTATGCAGGAAGTGGAGTGCAACTGCCATGTAACCGGTGGGCGCGATATTGGATCCGCTCCATTTTGGTGCACCTATATCACTCTGTCGGCCAATGCCTACAAAAAATTAGGCCGCTGTTCGATTGTCCGACGGAACGGCTTGATCGGCGTCCCGTGACGCCCGCAGGCGAATGAATGGTGGTTGCAAAATTGACTCGCGCTGATGACAATGCGACCTATTATCATTTGTGACTCCAGGCCGTCGCGTTCATGTCATCCCCCCAGTTTGCAGTACAGGCGCTCTACAGCAGCCATCACGGCTGGCTCCACACATGGCTGCGCAACCGATTGGGCAATGCCGCCGATGCAGCGGACCTGGCCCAGGACACCTTCGTGCGCCTGCTGCAACGCACCGAACGCCTGGAACTCAAGGCGCCACGCGCCTTCCTGCGCACCATCGCCCAGGGCTTGGTGATTGACCATTGGCGCCGAGCGGAAATCGAACGCGCCTACCTTGAGACCATCGCGCACCTGCCGGAAGCGCAAACGCCCGGCGCCGAAGCCCAGGCATTGATCCTGGAGCTGCTGGAGGCCATCGCCCGGATGCTCGAAGGCCTCAAGCCCAACGTGCGCAAGGCGTTCCTGCTGGCCCAGTGCGAAGGCCTGACCTACAAGCAGATTGCCGAACAGATGGGCATTTCCCTGCGCTCGGTGGAACGCTACGTTGCCGACGCGTTGTATCACTGCTATATGCTGCGCTATGAAGATTGAACCGATGGACCAGCCTTCTGGCCGGGGCCCATCACAGCAGGTGGTCAAGCAAGCGATCCATTGGTTGCTGCGCCTGCGCAATCATGCCGCCAACCCGGCCCTGCGCCAACAGTGCGAGGCCTGGCGCATCGCTCACCATGACCACGAACTGGCTTGGCAACGGGTGCAATCGCTGCACAGCGAACTGACTTCCAGCCTGCGGGCGGTACCTGGCGCCCGGACTGCCCTCGAAACCCTGGAGACCAGCGCCCAGCGCCTCGGCCGGCGCCAGGCCCTGAAGCTGTTGTCAGGCGTGGCGGTGATGGGCTGCGCCGCCTGGCTGGGCAAGGACCTGGGCTGGCAGCCGTGGAGCGCCGATTTTGCGACCGCCACCGGCGAACGACGTGGCTTCCAACTGCCAGACGGCACGCGACTGGAGCTCAATACCAACAGCGCGGCCGACCTCGACTTCACGGCTTCACAACGCCTGATCACGTTGACGCGCGGCGAAATCATGCTCACCTGCGGCGGCGATCCCGGACGCCCATTATTGGTAAAAAGCCGACACGGCTTGTTCGAGGGGCTGGAGGGCCGCTTCGTCGTGCGCCAGGACAACGACTGCACGCGCCTGAGTGTCACCAGCGGACACGTCGCCATCCGCTCGCATGTCGGCAGCGACGGCGCCCCGATCCAGGTGGAAGCTGGCCAAAGCTACCTGATCAGCGCATCCACCGCGACGCTCGCGCCCCCCCTGGACATGGACGCCGGCGCCTGGGCGGACGGCTTGATCGTCACGCGCAACATGCGCCTGGAAGACTTCCTCAACGAAGTGGGACGTTACCGTCGGGGCTACCTGAAATGCGCCGCCTCGATCGCCGATTTGCGCTTGTCAGGGGTCTTCCGTCTGGCAGACACCGACAAGCTGCTGGCCGTCCTGCCGCACACGCTCCCCGTGCAAATACACTACCGAACCCGCTGGTGGATCACGGTGGAGCGTACGGCCTGATTTTTTTTTGGCGGGTTTTGCGCGGGCGTCCGGCTAGGACAGTAAGCAACGCTTATCTGCCTCCAGCGACTCCAACGGAAACCTACAATGACTGAGCGCGTGACTCTCAAGACTTCCCTCGGCTGTTCCTCGCCCACCGGCCTGCTGCGCCAGGCCATCCGCGCCGCGCTGTTGAGCACCGCGCTCGGTGTCGGCGCCCTACCGATGTCCGCTGTCGCGGCGCAGGATGGCGCGATCGCCGGCCGCCAGAGCTACAACATAGCCGCCGGCCCGTTGAGCGAGGTGCTCAACCAGTTCGCCCGCCAGGCCGGTATCACCTTGGCAAGTACCCCTGGACAAACCGGCGGCGTCCAGTCCCCGGGCCTGAAAGGCGAATATTCGGCGGACCAGGCCCTGCAGCAGTTGCTCAGCGGCTCCGGGCTGGTTGCCGTCAGCCAGGATAGCGGCAGCTATGTGCTGCAAACCGTGGCCCCCGAAAGCACGTTGGCGTTGCCGACCACCGACGTCAAAGGCTTCGCCCTGGGTAACGCTCTGGGCAGCATGGAAGGCTACAACGCCACCCACAGCCAGGTGGCGACCAAGACCAGTACCGCCCTGCGGGAAACGTCGCAAAGCGTATCGGTGGTCACGCGCGAGCAAATGGACGACCAGGGCGCGCAAACCGTGTCCCAGGCCATGCGCTACACCCCTGGCGTGCTGACCAACCCCTATGGCGCGACCCACCGCTACGACTACGTGGCGATGCGCGGCTTCAACGATGGCTCGGTGGACAACATCTACCTGGACGGTCTGAAGTCGATGGGTGACAGCGGCACCTACAGCTCGATTCAGGTCGATCCGTATTTCCTCGAACGGGTCGACATCCTCAAGGGCCCGTCCTCCGTGCTCTATGGCCGCAGCTCGCCGGGTGGCCTGGTGGCGCTCACCAGCAAGAAACCGCTGTACGAGGCCTATCACCAGATCCAGGCCACGGTCGGTACCCAAGGCCAACGCGGCATGGGTTTCGACTTCAGCGGCCCGGTGGATGACGACAAGCGCATCGCCTACCGCCTGGTCGGTCTGGCCGATACGTCCGACACGCAATTCGACCACAACAAGGAAAAGCGCTTCGCCCTCGCGCCAACAGTGAGCATCGACTTTAGCGAAGACACCTCGCTGACGTTGCAAGCCTACCTGCAGCATGACCCCGACGGCGGCTACCACGGCGGCATGCCGGCGAACGGCACCTTGCACAAGCGCAACGGCCGGCGGATTTCGGAGAACTTCTTCGAAGGCGAGCCTGGCGTCGACGGCTACGAACGTGACCAGCAGTCGTTCGGCTATCAGTTCGAACACCGCTTCAACGACGTCTTCACCGCCCGACAGAATTTCCGCTACCTGGATTCGGACGTCAGCAATGACCAGGTCTATGCCTACGACTGGACCACGCCGACCAGCAACGAGCTGAACCGCTATTACACCGGCGCTGAAGAAAAGCTCCACGCCTTCATCGTCGATAACATGCTCCAGGCGGAATTCTTCACCGGCGCCACCAAACACACCGTGCTGATGGGCGCCGACTACCAGCGGCGCAAGACCGTGGTCGACTGGACCAGCGGCAGCCTCGCGCCGATCAACGCCTTCGACCCGGTCTATGGCAACTCGGCGATCAGCTACTTCAGCCCCACCAGCTACCTGCGGCGCCTGGAGCAGACCGGCGTCTACCTGCAAGACCTGATCGAAATGGACAAGTGGCGCTTCTCCCTGGGCCTGCGCCAGGACTGGGTCGAGACCTCGGACGAGAACCGCATCGCCGAATTCGGGCGCCCGGAAGGCACCGAGATCAACGACAAGCGCACCAAACTCACCGGCCGCGTCGGGGCGCTGTACCTGTTCGACAACGGCCTGGCGCCGTACATCAGCTACTCCGAGTCGTTCAACCCCAACTCCTACGCCGACAGCGCCGGCAATCCGCTACCGCCTACCGATGGCAAGCAGTGGGAACTGGGCCTGAAATACCAGCCGCCGGGCACCGACGACTTGTACACTGCCTCGCTGTTCCGCATCGACCAGGAGAACCTGGCGACCAAGCTGCCCCAGGAAAACTTCTACCGCGCCGTTGGCGCAGTTCGTTCCCAGGGCCTGGAACTGGAAGCGCACATGCAGTTGACCGAGCAGTTCAAGGTGCTGGGCAGCTACACCTTCACCGACATCGAATACTCGAAATCGATGGTCAGCACCCTGAGCACGCCCACCGACATCATCGAAAACAAAGGCAACTCTCCGACCCAGGCCCCGCGCCACATGGCATCGGTGTGGGCTGACTATAAATTCGACAGCGGCACGCTCGATGGCCTGCGGCTGGGCGGCGGCGTGCGGTATGTCGGCTACAGCTGGGCCGACGCGGAAAACACCATGAAGGTGCCGTCGTACACGCTGTTCGATGCCTCGGTGGGGTATGACCTGGGCAAGGTTGGCTTGAAGGGCGTGGATGTTCGCCTGAACGCGAACAACCTCACCAACGAGACCTACATCGCGTCATGCGCCAGCCTGAGCTATTGCTACATGGGCGAGGAGCGCAACGTGGCGGCTACGGTGAGTTATCAGTTCTGACCCGTTTTCTGCTTTGATTCACTTCTGTGGCGAGTGAGCTTGCTCCCGCTCGGCCGGGCTGGCGCTCCAGTGCGTAGCGACCGCAAGATCTTGGGGCTGCTGCGCAGCCCAGCGGGAGCAAGCTCCCTCGCCACAAAGGCATGTTCTTGTTCCTAAGCCTGGATCGCCTTCGCTTCTTCCCTAGCTACCCCTTCCTCGGCTGCAAACCGATTCGCCCGCCCAAACGTGCCGAAATCATTGAAGCGTACGCCCATCTCCCGCATCACCTTGTGCGCCACCGGCACCGTCATCTGGCGAATGTAGAACGGCTCCTTCACCACGAAATGATGGATGCCGTGGCTGCTGCCGAAATTGAAGCAGAACGCCTGCAACGGCCACAGCCACCAAGGGTTCAACACCTGGGTCTGCTGGATGACGTTGCCTGGCTCGATGTCGCCGTAGTAATGCATGTTCGAGCTGATGAAGTGCAGGCAAAAGGTGCGCAGCACATTCGGGCCGATGATCACCACCGCCGCGATGTCGATGACGTGCAGGGTCGCCAGAGTGCTGGTCGACCAGTCGATGGAAGTGCCGAGCAGCCCGGCAACCGCGTTGGCGCCATGGAAACCGAGGAACACGTACCACGCGCCCCAATGCAACAGCGCCAACGGGAAATACACCTTCAGCGTGCGCCTGAGGATGCTGCGCTTGTGCGCCCAGGTCCTGGCTCGCAGCAGGCGAATGAACGCCGACATCACGTTGTCGCCAACCATCAGCAAGCGCGCCAATCCCCACGGCTCGCCGTTGGTGATCGCGCGCTCCTCCAGGTCCGCCTCGCTGCCGGAAACCTTGTGATGATTGAGGTGCAGGTGGCGGCGAATCCACGGATTGATGGTGCTCGGCCGCGCCAGCCAGACCAGGCCCATCATCAGGTTGTGCGGCACGCGCTGCTTGCGAAAATACATACTGTGGATCAGGTCGTGTTCCAGCTCGTGGGTCAGGGACGCAAAAAAGGCGTTGAGCAGCAGGCACGCCCAGCCGGCCAGATAGCCGTTGATGTAGAGCAGCGCCGAGCCGGTCATCCCCGCCAGGGCGAACGCCAGGATGCCCGCGCCCAGCGCATCCTGATGCCGCAGGATCGGATAGCGCTCGCGCAATTCTTCGCCCCGGGCCAGGACCACCTGGCGAATATGGGCGGAGCGCTGCTGTGCATTCAATCGCTCGGGGCTTGCGCAAGTGCCGTGCATGGCTTAATCCTCTGTTATCGATGAGCTAATCCTGCCGGGCCTTGCCTCACGGGGTGATAGCCGCAGACGCCAACCTGTTGACCGCAAGCGCCAATTGCCATGACGGAACCAACCTCCCTCGCCAGCTGGACCCGCGCCCTGCGCAAACAGCTCGATGCACTGGGCCTGGACAGCCATGCCTTGTGCCTGGAGGCGGGCCTGGACCCACAATGGATGGACGACCCGAACGCCCGTTATCCGCTCTCGGCCACCACGCGCCTGTGGGCGCTCGCGGTGCAGGCCAGCGGTGATCCGGCGATCGGCCTGCGGGTGTCGCGCTTTGTCAGCCCCACCACCTTTCATGCGCTGGGTTATGCCCTGGTAGCCAGCGGCAGCCTGCGGGAAGTGTTCGAGCGGATCGTGCGCTATCACCCGGTGGTCAGCGATGCGCTGACCCTGCAACTGAGCCGTGGCGAGGATCGCTACCGCTTCAGTCTCGACGTACCGGCGGGACGTCCGGCGCCGGCCCTGGAAGCCATCGACGCGTTCGCCGCGATTTACGTGCGCACCTGTCGTAACCGCCTCGGCCGCGATTACGCCCCGCTGGCGGTTTATCTGCGGCGACCGGAGCCGGCAGACCCCGCCCCTTGGCACAAAGTGTTCCGTTCACCGGTGCACTTCGATGCCGAACACGATTGCCTGGAGTTCAGCCTCGCCGATTTCGACAGTCACCTGGACGACGCCAACCCGGAGCTGGCCGAACACAACGAAACCGTGCTCAAGCGCACCCTAGCCCAGCTCCAGCCGTTGACCTGGGAGCGCAAGGTCCGCGCCGCCATCGAAGCACAACTGCCCGAAGGCGAACCCAGCGCCGAACGCATCGCCCAGGCCATGCACCTGAGTCTGCGCAGTCTGCAGCGCCATCTGGCCGACGAAGGTTGCCGCTTCGACGCGCTGCTCAATGAATGCCGGGAAAACCTGGCGCTGCTACACCTGCGCGATCCGCAATGCTCATTGAGCGAGGTCAGTTATCTGCTGGGCTTTGCTGATACCAGCAGCTTCAGCCGCGCGTTCAAGCGCTGGACCGGGATGACGCCGGGGCAGTTTCGGGATGGCTTGCGTTAGGGATCTACAGTACCTGGGCCGGCCTCATCGCGAGCAAGCTCGCTCCCACATTTGATCTGCGGCGCCCACAGAACCTGTGGGAGCGAGCCTGTTTGCGATGGCTAGGTCAGTCGTTGTCAGCTTTGAGGCTGCGTGCAAGCCCCGCCTTCCACGCCTCGACCATTGCTTCGCCAGTTGCTCTGAACGTTTGATTAGCGTCCATGTAGCGACGCATCTCGGCCAGCGCAAGGTCCATCCCATGAATAACCTGCTCCAACAAATCCTTGCAGCGCCTCTCCGTCAGATTGCAGGCCGAGCGGCCAAACCCCATCAGCATTTTATATTTCGGCCAGGCTTTGGAACCGCCTAACAAGAGCGCCATGTTGTCGTTACGAATATAAACCGCTGTGCTGACGAGGTCGTAGGCGGGTGCGAGCCGGATAGACGCATCCGCGCCACAGTGGTTATAAAGCACCCCGAAATTTTTCAGGTGCGCATCACCATTCTTCAATCCGGCCGAGAGGGCCACGATTTTAAACAAGGACTCCAGCGCCTGATTGAGCATATGAGGCGAAACAAACGCCTTGATCTGCCGGGCCGCGCCTTCATACGAACCGTCATACTTGGCTTTCGATGGCGAGCCGTTGAGCACACAAAAATCCTCAAAGCCCAGATATTCGCCAGTGCGTGGCAGATCAAAACGCCTGACGATCAAAAATTTTCCGCGCTCGCTCAACTCGAATTCCGGCACTTCAAGCCCCGCATGCAACGCGGCCCGCATGCAAAAGAATTCATTGGCGGCCAACTCGGGGAACTCGTCCGAGCGAAACGCCTTGACCAGATGTGTAGCACCCCGATGAGTCAAGCGATCAACAGCGGATGCGCTGTCGCGTACCAACACTTTGGGTTGTACTCCAGAAACACCCGAATATTGCCCGTAGGTGTCCAGCAAATCCTCGAACAGCCCCTCGGCCCCGTCATGCACCAACAAGTCCGCCAAACTGGTTTCGGGCGGCCCGGCCTCGGTATGCAAACGACCAATACCCACCCGGCCCAGCTGATGAGGTCCCACGATGGCAAGCATGGCGAAGTCGTCAAAGCCCCGCACCGCTTTACTGAAACGGCGCACCAGCTCGTCACGCAAGGCGCCTTCCGGCAGGTTCATTTCAAAGATCGGTGGTACGCCGGGCTCCCAGCTATAGCTTTCAAGACGCGCTGGCATGGTCAGCGAAACCGAATGTTCCTCATCCGCGTCAGGCGCATAAGTGAACACTGAATCGCTGCGCTGTTGGCCTCGCCCGAGGACGCCGATAGCCGCTTCGCTGACGGTGACTTGCAACCTGTCCAGACCTTGTTCATCAGTCATGGAAAGAGTCCTTTTTCAGTGTGTCGAGCGTCGGGCGCTTCGCCGGACGGGCAATCGCTGTCAACTGATAGCCGAAACCATTGAGAATAGCTTCGACCTTACGAATGCCGACTTCAGCAATAGTATTGTTTTCAATCCCCGAAATCGTCGCGCGGCTCATGCCGTACTGCGCAGCCAATGCCTGCTGGGAAAGACGGTGTTCCTTGCGCAATCGCCTGATCAACGCACCGAGGGTTTCCATACGCCAACTCCGCATCGTATACAGTGCAAAAATAATAAGAGTAACAAAATGCACTATATTTAATTCAATTTAGCCGAGTGTAGCGCAATCACGATCCGTAGAAGTGGTCGGCTTCAGGTAGAAGCCAGCCGCCGCAACCCCTCGATATCGAGGATTTCGATCTCGCCGTAACCAAGCTGAAGAATGCCCTGCCCCTGCAGATCCTTGAGAATCTGGTTGGTGGTTTGGCGCGACAGGGAAAGCATCAATGCCAGTTGGTCCTGGGGCAGTTGCAGAACCCGGCGTGCCGGTTCGATTTCACCGTAGCCTTCGGCAATCATCAGCAAGCGATGGACCACGCGGGCCGGAGCAGGCATCAGGCTCAGGTGTTCGAGGTTGACGAAGGTCAGGCGCAACTTGTGGCTCATCAACAAGGCCAGCTGCCGCCAATAACCCGGTTGTTCTTCGAGAAAAGCCAACAGCCAGGCCTGAGGTACATGCAGCAACGTGCATTGCCCGACCCCCTGTGCGTCATGGGTACGTGGCTGGCCATCGAACAGGCTGATTTCGCCGAACCAATAGGGTGGCTCCACGACGCTCAGCAGCGCTTCCTTGCCCTGCTCACTGACGGCGCCGATCCGCACCGCCCCTTCGAGCACCGCGTACACGCCACACGGCGGATCGCCGCGCTTGAACAACCGCTGACCGGGCGACAGGCGACGCAGCCGCGACATCTCCAGCAGACTATTCTGTAACTCGGCGGGCAGATGGCTGTACCAGTGGCCGGTCATCAAGTGCGCGTGCCAGGGATGAGTATTCATGGAAACTCCGGGACAAGTGTCGGCTAGCTGACAGAGCGCCTGGTGGAACCTGGGCATCATGCGGGCATCACCTCAGGAGGAACAACAATGAAAAGCCTCGTCGGTCATCTCAGTCAATACGCGGCCTATCACCGCGACCCACGCAACATCGCCAGCCACTTCATCGGTATTCCGCTGATTTTCGTTGCCGTCGCCGTGCTGTTGTCACGGCCGGGATGGCCGGTTGGCGCGATTTTGATTTCGCCCGCGCTGCTGGTTGCAGTGGCCAGTGCCTGGTTCTACCTGCGCCTGGAATTGCGCCTGGGTGTGCTGATGACCGTGCTGCTGGGGCTTGCCGTCTGGCTGGGCCAGGTGCTCGCCGCGCAAAACACCGCGATATGGCTGGCCGGCGGCCTGGGCATGTTTGTGGTGGGCTGGGTGATCCAGTTCGTCGGCCATTATTACGAAGGGCGCAAACCGGCGTTCGTCGATGATCTGACCGGGTTGATTGTCGGGCCGTTGTTCGTCGTGGTCGAGGCGGGATTCCTGCTGGGCATGCGCCATGACCTCAAACAACAGATCGAGGCGCAGGCCGGGCCGGTAAGGGTCAATCAGAAGCGGGCCGCAGCCTGAGGCCGCCTTCGCGAGCAGGCTCGCTCCCACATTGGATTGGCGTCGTACACAAATCCCTTGTGGGAGCGAGCCCTGCTCGCGAAGCTTTTAAAAGTTTGAAACCTTCTGCCAGACCTTCGGCTTGAAGAACAGCGTCTCGCCCTTCGCCAACCCAACCAGGCTGTCATGGTCCTTCACCACTTCGGCCTCGATCAGTTCGCTCTGGCCTTCGACCTTCAACGTCACCCGCGTGGTCGCGCCGAGCGGGCGAATGTCGCGCACTTCGGCGGGGTGGTGGTCCTCCAGTTCCGAGCGCGACAGCGACACTTCATGCGGACGGAACAGCACATGCCGGTCCTCCCCGAGATGCAGACGGTTCGAGTCGCCCAGGAAGTGATAGACAAAATCGCTGGCCGGGTTCTCGTACACATCGCCCGGTGAGCCGATCTGCTCGATCACGCCCTTATTCATCACCACGATCCGGTCGGCGACTTCCATGGCCTCTTCCTGGTCGTGGGTCACGAATACCGAGGTCAGGTTGATGTCCTCGTGCAGCCGCGCCAGCCAGCGGCGCAATTCCTTGCGGACCTTGGCGTCGAGGGCGCCGAACGGTTCGTCCAGCAGCAACACCTTGGGTTCTACCGCCAAGGCGCGGGCCAGGGCGATACGCTGGCGCTGGCCGCCGGACAACTGCTCCGGATAACGGTCGGCGAGCCAGTCGAGCTGCACCATGTTCAGCAGCTCATGAACCTTGGTCGCGATCTGGCTTTCGTTCGGGCGCTGGTTCTTGGGCTTCATGCGCAAGCCGAAAGCGACGTTGTCGAACACCGTCATGTGGCGGAACAGGGCGTAGTGCTGGAACACAAAACCGACGTTGCGATCACGCACGTCGTGGCCGGATACGTCTTCACCATGGAACACGATGTTGCCCTGGTCCGGCGTCTCGAGGCCGGCGATGATCCGCAGCAGGGTCGTCTTGCCACAGCCCGACGGGCCGAGCAGCGCCACCAGCTCGCCGCTCTGGATGTCCAGGCTGATATCGTCGAGGGCCTTGAAGGCGTTGAAATTCTTGCTGACGTTACGGACTTCGATCGACATGACTTATTCCTCCGCGGCGCTGGCGCGCAGGCGGTTGATTCGGTTTTCGCTCCACTGCTTGAGCAGCAGGATGAAGAGCGCCAGGATCAGCAACAGGCTCGCCACGGCGAACGCGGCCACATGGTTGTATTCGTTGTAGAGGATCTCGACGTGCAGCGGCAGGGTGTTGGTGACCCCGCGAATGTGCCCGGATACCACCGACACCGCGCCGAACTCGCCCATGGCCCGGGCGGTACACAGCACCACGCCATAGATCAGACCCCACTTGATGTTCGGCACAGTCACATGCCAGAACATCTGCCAGCCGTTGGCGCCCAGCAGGCGCGCGGCTTCTTCTTCCTGGGTGCCCTGCTCCTGCATCAGCGGGATCAGTTCACGGGCCACGAACGGCACGGTGACGAAGATCGTCGCCAGGACGATGCCCGGCAGCGCGAATACGATCTGGATGTCGTGATCCGACAGCCATGGCCCGAACAGGCCCTGGGCACCAAACATCAACACGTAGACCAGGCCAGCGATCACCGGCGACACCGAGAACGGCAAGTCGATCAGCGTCACCAGCATGCTTTTGCCACGGAAAGAATACTTGCTCACACACCATGCGGCGCTGACGCCGAACACCAGGTTCAACGGCACCGAAATCAGTACCGCAATCACCGTGAGCTTGAGCGCCGACAACGCATCGGGCTCGAAGATCGCCGCGAAGAAAGTACCCAGGCCCGACTTCAGGCCTTGGGACACCACGATGAACAGCGGCAACAGCAGAAACAGTGCAAAAACCAGCCAGCCGAGGCCGATCAGGATGCGCCGCGAAACCGCGCTGCCGCGGCGGGCAGCGTTGGTGGAGGCGGCGGCAATAGACGATTGGGACATGGTTCGCGCCTCCTTATGGGGTTTCGATGCGCCGCTGCAACAAGTTGATCAGCAGCAGCAGGACGAAGGAAACCACCAGCATCAGCACGCCGATGGAGGTGGCGCCGGTGTAGTCGTATTGGTCGAGCTTGACCATGATCAGCAGCGGCAGGATCTCGGTTTTCATCGGCATGTTGCCGGCGATGAAAATCACCGAACCGTACTCGCCCACGCCCCGGGCAAACGCCAGGGCGAAGCCGGTCAACCAGGCCGGCAACAATGCCGGAACGAGGATATGGCGGAACACCTGCCATGGCTTGGCACCGAGGCACGCGGCGGCTTCTTCGACTTCACGGGGAATGTCGGCGAGCACCGGCTGCACCGTGCGCACCACGAACGGCAGCGTCACAAAGGTCAGCGCGAGGGTGATGCCCAGCGGGGTGTAGGCAATCTTGAAACCCAGGTCGGTGGCGAACTGGCCGACCAGACCGGTCGGCGCGTACAGCGCGGTCAGGGCGATACCGGCCACGGCGGTGGGCAAGGCGAACGGCAAATCGATCATCGCGTCGATGATCTTGCGCCCCGGGAAGGTGTAGCGCACCAGCACCCAGGCCAGCAACGTGCCAATCACGCCATTGATGATCGCAGCGTACAGCGCGGTGCCGAAACTGAGCTTCAAGGCTGCCAGCACCCGCGGCGCCGAAATGATCGCCCAGAACTGTTCCCAGGTGAGTTGGGCGGCATGTACGAACATCGCCGCCAGGGGTATGAGCACAATCAGACTGAGGTACACCAGGGTGTAGCCCAGCGTCAGCCCGAAGCCGGGTATGACGGGGGATATGCGACGCGACATAAAGGTCCTTGGTTAAAACTGGCCCGACGTTAAATCGGGACCCGTTAGCAAAGCCAGCCTGTTAGCGGGCGCAGCCTGTGGGAGCGAGCCTGCTCGCGAAAGCGGTGTCTCAGGCAACATGAATATTGACTGTGCAACCGCCTTCGCGAGCAGGCTCGCTCCCACATGAATTGCGCTCTATTGCAGCTTACTGCGCCTGATAGATCTGGTCGAACACACCGCCATCGTTGAAGAATTTAGGCTGTGCCGTTTTCCAGCCGCCGAAGTCCTTGTCGATGGTCACCAGCTCAAGTTTCGGGAACTGCCGGGCGTATTTGGCGGCCACGTCCTTGTCACGCGGACGATAGAAGTTTTTCGCTGCGATTTCCTGGCCGGCCGGGCTGTACAGGTGCTTGAGGTACGCTTCGGCGATCTCGGCATTACCCTTTTTCTCGGCGTTCTTGTCCACCACCGCCACCGGTGGTTCGGCGAGGATCGACAGCGACGGCACGACGATGTCGAACTTGTCCGCGCCACCGTCCTCTTTCAGCGCCAGAAACGCTTCGTTTTCCCAGGCCAGCAACACGTCTCCCTGACCGTTGTTGACGAACGTGATGGTCGAGCCACGGGCACCGGTGTCGAGGATCGGCACGTGCTTGAACAGCGCCTGCACGTATTCCTTGGCCTTGGCTTCGTCGCCACCGTTGGCTTTCAGGCCGTAGGCCCAGGCGGCGAGGAAATTCCAGCGGGCACCGCCGGAGGTCTTCGGGTTTGGCGTAATGACCGAGACGTCATCCTTGATCAGGTCGCCCCAGTCCTTGATGCCCTTCGGATTGCCCTTGCGCACCAGGAACACAATGGTCGAGGTGTAAGGCGTGCTGGCATCCGGCAGGCGTTTTTGCCAGTCCGCCGGCAGCGACTTGCCCAATTTGGCGATTTCGTCGATGTCGCCGGCCAGGGCCAGGGTCACGACGTCGGCACGCAGGCCGTCAATTACTGCTCGGCCTTGCTTGCCCGAACCACCATGGGACTGCTGGATTTTCACGGTGTCGTCCGGATGGGCTTTTTTCCAGAAGCTGGCGAATTCGGCGTTGTAGTCCTGATACAGCTCGCGGGTCGGGTCGTAGGACACGTTGAGCAACTCGTAGTCCTTGGCAACCGCGGAACTTGCAAAAACAGCGCTGGCCAGGGCGGCCAAGGCATAACGGCGAATCGACGACATGGTGAAAGCTCCTGGAATTCTGGTTTTTATGGCTTCTGGAAATCGTTTGTCCGGTAACCGGAATCGCAGCCTGCGGCAGCTCCTGCATCAAGCCCCCCGGCAGGGGCTGGCGCAGGCTGTGATCCTTCAGCTCGGTTTATGACTCGGTTGTTGCAAGCGGAATTTTTCCTTGCGCTCGATCTGGACCACCTGGGCGTTGTGCACGGTAATCTCCACCGCGCCAAAGCGCAGGTCACGCAATGCACTCTGGATCTCGCGCAAGATGGTTGCTTCGTCCTGGCCGTCAACGCTACGTAGGGATGCGCTCATGCTGCTGCTCCTTGGAATGAATGCCTGGCAGTGGGCGGCACTGCTTGCGGCGTGGGAGCAATATTAGATAAGTGCAGATATTCTTAAAAAGACTATTTAAGAATTTTTATATAACCAAATTGTAATTCCGCTATCAGGCGATCGTCGGCGCCCGATCCCAATCCAGCTGCTGCGCCGCCACCGGCCGTCCAAACCAATATCCCTGCCCCAGCTCACACGCCTGTTCAAGCAAAAACGCCGCCTGCTCTCGCTGCTCGATACCTTCTGCGTGCACCTGCATGCCCATGCTGCGGGCCAGGGCGATGATTACCCGGACGATCGCCGCGTCGTCTTCATCCCAGGGCAGCCCGGCGACAAAACCCTGGTCGATCTTGAGTTTCTGCACCGGTAGACGCTTGAGCCGCAGCAGCGACGAATAACCTGTGCCGAAATCATCAATGGCCAACCGCACGCCCAACTCCCGCAGACGGTGCATTTGTTCCAGCGCCACCTCCGGATCATCCATGACCGCACTTTCGGTCACCTCCAGCTCCAGGAAGGCCGGATCGAGGCCCGTGTCGTGAAGTACGCGGGCGACCTGCTCATACAATTCGCGGCGAGCAAACAAACGGCTGGAGACGTTGACCGCAACGAATGACAAAACCACACCGGCCTGTCGCCAAAGACACATTTGCCGACAAGCCTGGTCCATGACCCAGGCATCGATCTGAGCGATCAACCCCGTGCGCTCGGCGACGGGAATGAACTCCGCCGGCGAAACCAGACCACGCACGGGATGTTCCCAGCGCACCAGCGCCTCGACGCCGATCAACCGGCTGGTGGCCAGGTCGTGCACCGGTTGGTAATGCACCCGTAGCTCCTGCTGCTGGAGCGCGCGACGCAGTTCGAAGGCGATCTCGACCCTTTGCTGGGCATGGGCAGTGAGTTCCTCGGTATATAACGCGTAGCCGTCACGTCCGCTGTTCTTGGCCTTGAACAGTGCCGAGTCGGCGTTGCGCAGCAGTTGCCCGGCGCTGAGGGCGTCACCGGGAAACAGGCTGATGCCGATGCTGGCGTTGATAAACAGCGATTGCTCGCCGAGCTGCAACGGTGCTTTCAAGGCATCGAGGATACGCCGGGCCAAAGCCGCGGCCTGACCCGGCTGCGAGCAGTTTTCCACCAGCACCGCGAATTCGTCACCGCCTAGCCGCGCCAGGGTGATACCGGGCGCAAACAGCCCGAGGAAGCGTTCGGCAACGCCTTTAAGCAGCTCGTCACCGACGTTGTGCCCGAGGCTGTCGTTGATGTTCTTGAAATGATCCAGGTCCAGCAGCAGCAACGCGCACCCACGCTTGTGCAGTTGCGCCGAAGCCACCGCCTGCTCGGCGCGATCGGAAAACAGCAGGCGATTGGGCAGGCCAGTCAGCGGATCATGATGGGCCAGGTGCGCCAGCTCATGCTCCGAGTCCTTGATCGCACTGATGTCGGAAAACACCGCGACGTATTGGCTGACTTCGCCGGAGTCATCGACGACGGCGCGGATAGTCTGCCATTGCGGGTAGATTTCACCGCTCTTGCGGCGGTTCCAGATTTCGCCACTCCATTCGCCGCGGCTGGACAGCGCCGCAAACATCTCTCGATAGAAAGCCGGGCCATGCCGGCCGGACTTGAACAGATTCGGTTGCCGGCCCAACACTTCGTCGCGGGCATAGCCGGTGATTGCCATGAATGCCCGGTTCACATGCACGATCAAACCATGGCGGTCCGTGACCAGGACGCCTTCGCGGGTGCAGTCGAACACCGCGGCGGCCTGGCGTAACCGTTCACGGTCGACATTACCTTCGGCTTTCTCGAAAAAGCGTGCTATCCGCATCCGTGCAATGAAAATCAATCCGGCACTGACGAGTACCCAGGCATAACCGTTGATCAGTTGCCAACGCAGCCGATCGGCCGAATGATCGAAGAAACTGCTCAATAAATAACCAACCAGCTGCAGCCAGGCGACTGACAGCACCAGATAAAGCAGTGCCCCACGCATGGCAGCGCGGTGATAGACGGTCATGCGGTCATCCATGTCCCTGTAATGTGAGGGGATTATAGAGGAAGAAACATTCTGCCACTCTTATCTGAAAGGCCGACTGGTTTTATCGCCGGGGCCAGGGATAATGCAACGGCAGTTTTCATCTTTATCGAGGGCCCTACAGCCTATGTGGTACGAAGGTTTTCTTGGCTTGTCGGCCTGGTCGCTGGTGGCAGTCACCCTGCTGATGACTCACGTGACGATCATCAGCGTCACGGTCTACCTGCACCGGTATTCGGCTCACCGTTCCCTGGAACTCAACGCCGGTCTCAAACATTTCTTCCGCTTCTGGCTGTGGCTGACCACGGCGCAGAATACCCGCGAGTGGACCGCCATCCACCGCAAGCACCACGCCAAATGCGAAACCGAGGACGATCCCCACAGCCCGGTGATCAAAGGCCTGTCTACCGTGCTGCGCAAGGGCGCCGAGTTGTACCGCGCCGAAGCGGAAAATCCGGAAACCTTGCGCATCTACGGCAAGAACTGCCCCGAGGATTGGATCGAACGCAACCTGTACAGCCGCTTCCCCCTACTGGGCGTGGCGATCATGGGCGTCATCGACCTGCTGCTGTTCGGCACCATCGGCATCACTATCTGGGCCATCCAGATGATGTGGATCCCGGTCTGGGCCGCTGGCGTGGTCAATGGCCTGGGGCATGCCGTGGGCTACCGCAATTTCGAATGCCGTGACGCGGCCACCAACCTGGTGCCTTGGGGCATCCTCATTGGTGGCGAAGAACTGCACAACAACCACCACACCTATCCCAATTCGGCCAAGCTGTCGGTGCGCAAATGGGAATTCGACCTGGGCTGGGCCTGGATCAAGGTCTTCAGTTTCCTGCGCCTGGCCAAGGTCCAGCGGGTCGCGCCGATCGCCCACCGGGTCGAAGGCAAGGGCCACCTGGACATGGACACCGCCATGGCGATCCTCAACAACCGTTTCCAGATCATGGCCCAGTACCGCAGGCTGGTCATCGCGCCCCTGGTCAAGCAGGAGCTGGAAAAAGTCGATCACTCGGTCCGCCATCAGTTTCATCGGGCCAAACGCCTTTTGTCGCGTGAAACCAGCCTGCTGGACGAGCGCCATCATGTGCGCATCCAGAACATGCTGGAACACAGCCAGGCGCTGAAGGTGATCTACGAGAAGCGCCTGGCCTTGCAGCAGATCTGGGTCAAGACCAGCAGCAACGGCCACGACATGCTCGCGGCTATCAAGGAATGGGTCCACGAAGCCGAGGCCAGCGGCATCCAGTCACTGCGCGATTTTGCCGACCAGCTCAAGACTTATTCCTTGCGGCCGGCCACCGCCTGACCCCTTGTGGCGAGGGAGCTTGCTCCCGCTGGGCCGCAAAGCGGCCCCAGAACCCGCCGAAACCGGACCATCAGGCCCACCGTTCCCGCCGGCTCACGCCTGCTTCGCAGCCGAGCGGGAGCAAGCTCCCTCGCCACAAGTTCATCCCACATGTTCGAACGAAAGCTCCCGCCCTTCGTCGCCTGAAAAGGAACTTCGCCCACAATCCCCTATCTCAAGAGCACTTCGCCATCCTGGCGGGCTTTGGAGTGAGCGCGTGCAAATCCATAGCAATGCACGTTCCTTGAGATTTGTGCCGATGGTCGACAAGAACCTACAGGATTCATCCCAGCCACATTGGCCAGAAGCGGCCCAGACACTCATGGCGCTGATGCACGCCCAAGGGGAAGTGGCGCGTCTGAGCGAGCGGGAGCAGTTGTTCAGTTCGTTGCTGGTCAGCGTCAACGCGGTGCTCTGGGCATTCAATTGGGAAACCCGGCAAGTGCTGTATGTCAGCCCCGCCTACGAGCGGATTTTCGGCCGCCCGGCCGGCCTCGTGCTGGCTGACTACAACGAATGGCGTGACGCAATCTATCCGGATGATCTGGATTACGCCGAGCGCAGCCTGGCCGAAGTGTTGGTCAAAGGCGCCGTGGAAGATCGGGAATACCGCATCATCGCCGCCGACGGCCAGATCCGCTGGCTCAGCGACAAATGCTTCATCAACCGTCAGGCCGATCCGGGCCAACCGGTGATTGTGGTCGGCATCGCCGAAGACATCACCGAAAAGAAGCTGCTCGAAAGCGAACTGCAGCGACTGGCGACCACCGACGTGCTCACCCAGAGCAGCAACCGCCGTCATTTCTTCGAGTGCGCCCATCGGGAGTTCGAGCAGGCAAGGCTGCAAGGCACGCCGATGGCATTCCTGTTGCTGGACATCGATGACTTCAAACTGATCAACGACACTTACGGCCACCAGGAAGGCGATACGGTATTGCAAAAGATCGCCGAGAGCGGGCGGAGCGTGCTCAGGCGCGGTGACCTCTTCGGTCGGATTGGTGGTGAAGAGTTTGCCGCTGTTTTCCCCGGCTGTGCCCCGGACATGGCATTGCAGGTCGCCGAGCGCTTGCAGCGGGAAATCCAGCGCCTGGCGTTTCGCTGCGGGGAGCATAACTTCGGCATCACCGTCAGCCAGGGCCTGACCGGGATCAGCGCCGAAGACCAGACCCTCGACAACCTGTTCGCCCGTGCTGACGCGGCGATGTACGAGGCCAAGCGCCAGGGCAAGAACCGCATCATCGCGGCTTGAGTGTCTCACCCTCAATCAACTGTGATCAGTGGCGAATTTACTGGCGGCGCAACCGCATCAACTCTGGCAGCCCGATCTTCAGCAAGCGCGCCGTGCGTCCCCGGGCCAGTTCTTCAAGCCCTTCGTGCGCGGGTAAATGCGCCATCTGCGCCGCCATGTTCATCACCAGCGCCTCGCGGGAATAAACCCCGCCACCGAGACCGTAGACCGCCGCGATCAATTCGCGCAGCTCCAGCGGCAAGCGCCAGCGTGTACGCAGCGCCGAGCCAAAACCGGCGCCGAACTGTTCGAGCGAATCGCCGATTTCCTCCGGCTCGTCCAACTCGCCGCCGGCCTGCTTCCACTCTTCCATGCAGCGCAGCAGTGCCAGGTCGCCCAAGCGATGCAACAGGCCGGCGCAATAACAGCGCTCCTGTTCCAGATCAAGCATGCGCGCCATCGTCCGAGCGTACTCGGCGGTGTGCAGCGACAACTCCCAATAACGTTCGGCATAGTCCGCCAGCCAAGGCACGTTCAACCGGGCACAGCGCTTGAGGGTCAAGCCCAGGATCAGGTTCATGCTTTGCCCGGTGCCTAGCTGATGCAGCGCCTGGGCCACGGTCTGCACCGGACCGCCGCCCTGATGTTGCGCGGCGCTGTTGGCCGCGGCAATCAGCACGGCGGTGATCTGCGGGTCAGTACGGAGCTCTTCTTCCAGCAGTTTCAGATCCAGTCCACCAGGATTGAGGCTGCGTTTGATCGCGACCTGCACATCGGTCATCAACGGCGCGCCTTCGGCCATGTCTCGTCGACGCTCCAGAAACGTTGCCAATGTAAGGCCCGGTCCTGGAATTGGCGCGGCGTTGGATGTGTCCTCGCTATGGAGAAGTAACCCTTGCAGACGCTGGGTCAGGTTTTCCCGGTTCAAGGGCTTGGTCAGATAGGCCGTCGGCGCCAGGGGCAAGACCTCGCGCACGCTGGCGCTGTCGTTGCGCCGGCTCACCAGGATGAACGGCAACATGGGCGTGCGATGGTGTTGGCGCAAGCTGCGCAAGATGCTCAGGCCATCGACACCCGGCAGTTCCCAATCGGCGATCACCAGGTCGTAAGAATTATGCGCCAGCAGCTCCAAGGCCTGCCGTCCCTCGCCACAAGTGTCTATCCGCGCATCGCAACGCACTCCGGACAGCACCTGTTCAAGCAGCTCTCTGGACGCCGGATCGGCCTCGGCAATCAACACACGCGGTACAGCGGGTAAATCCACAGCAGTCATGCCGCATCGCTCCCTTGCAATACATGCACCTTAGACAATAACGGCCATTCCAGACAGGTCGAAACCACCGTGGATCTGTAGCCGAATATGAAAAAACCCGCCGAAGCGGGTTTTTTGTGGATCAGCACAAAGCTCAGAGCTCGTAAGGATCAGAACTCGTAAATATCAAAGCTCGGAGAAACACTCTTCGATGATTGCCAGGCCTTTGTCCAGTTGCTCGTCCGGCGAAGTCAGCGGCACCAGCACGCGCAGGACGTTGCCATAGGTGCCGCAGGACAGCAGGATCAAGCCCTTGTCGCGCGCCTTGGCCACCACTTGCGCAACGGCGGCAGCGTTCGGCTTGTGGGTGTCGCCATCTTCAAACAGCTCCACGGCGATCATGGCGCCCAGGGCACGGACTTCACCGATGACAGGGTACTTCTTCTGGATAGCCTTGAGGCCAGTCACCAGGCGCTCGCCCACGGCCTTGCAGCGATCCAGCAGGTGTTCTTCTTCGAACACGTCCATCACCGCCAGCGCAGCGGCGCAGGCAATCGGGCTGCCGGCGTAGGTGCCGCCGAGGCCGCCCGGTGCGATGGCATCCATGTATTCGGCCTTGCCGCACACACCGGCGAGCGGGAAACCGCCAGCAATGGATTTGGCAAAGGTGGTCAGGTCGGCGGCGACGCCCATCTGCTCCATGGCGAAGAACGTACCGGTACGACCGGCGCCGGTCTGCACTTCGTCGGCAATCAGCAGGATGCCGTGCTGGTCGCATAAGGCGCGCAGGCGCTGCATGAAGGCTTTCGGCGCCACATAGAAGCCACCCTCGCCCTGGACCGGCTCGATGATGATGGCGGCGATGTCGCGTGGCTCGGCGTCGTTCTTGAAGATGCGTTCGATGCTGGCGATGGAGTCGTCGACGCTCACGCCATGCAGCTCGTTCGGGTACAGCGCGCGGAAAATGCCGCCAGGCATCAGGCCCATGCCGGCCGAGTAAGGCACGACCTTACCGGTCAGGCCCAGGGTCATCATGGTACGACCGTGGTAAGCGCCGGTGAAGGCGATCACACCGGCACGGCCGGTGGCGGCGCGGGCGATCTTCACGGCGTTTTCCACCGCTTCGGAACCGGTGGTCACCAGCAGGGTTTTCTTGGCGAAATCACCCGGGACCTTGGCGTTGATTTTTTCGCACAGTTCCACGTACGGCTCGTAGGCCAGGACCTGGAAGCAAGTGTGGGTCAGCTTGTTCAGCTGTTCGGTAACGGCGGCGATGATCTTCGGGTGCACGTGGCCGGTGTTCAGTACGGCGATACCACCGGCGAAGTCGATGAATTCACGACCTTCAACATCGGTAACCGTGGCGTTCTTCGCCGATTCGGCAAAGATCGGGTGAATCTGGCCGACACCGCGGGGAACAGCGGCGGTACGGCGGGCCATCAGGTCTGCGTTGGTCTTGCTCATTAAAAATGTCCTCATTCGCCGCTCATCGGTCGGCGTGGCTCAAGGAATACATGGCGGGGAGGCAACTGCGACAGCATGCGATGATCGACTGCCGCAGCGTTCCGGCCACAAGAAACAGAACGGGGTGAAACGCGCAAAGGGACAGCGCTCTCGTGCCCTTTGCGCTTGTAGCAGATCAGATACCCAGGCAGAGGTATTTGATTTCCAGGTAGTCCTCGATGCCGTACTTGGAGCCCTCACGGCCCAGGCCCGAAGCCTTGATGCCGCCGAACGGCGCGACTTCGTTGGAGATCAAACCGGTGTTGACGCCGACCATGCCGTATTCCAGGGCTTCGGCCACACGGAACACACGGCCCAGGTCGCGGGCATAAAAATACGAAGCCAGGCCGAACTCGGTGTCGTTGGACATCGCGATCACTTCGGCTTCGTCTTTGAAGCGGAACAGCGGCGCCAATGGGCCGAAGGTTTCTTCCTTCGCCACGGCGGCATTTTTCGGCACGTTGGTCAGGATGGTCGGCTCGAAGAAATTGCCTTCCATCGGCTTGCCGCCGGACAGTACGGTCGCGCCTTTGCTGACCGCATCGGCGATGTGTTCCTGAACCTTGGCAACGGCTTTTTCGTCGATCAACGGACCGGTAGTGATGCCGTCTTCCAGACCGTTGCCGATCTTGAGCTTGGCCACCGCTGCCTTGAGTTTTTCGGCGAAGGCGTCGTATACCGAATCCTGGACGTACAGGCGGTTGGCGCAGACGCAGGTCTGGCCGTTGTTGCGGTATTTGGAAATGATCGCACCTTCGACGGCCTTATCCAGGTCGGCGTCGTCGAACACGATGAAGGGCGCGTTGCCGCCCAGCTCCAGGGAAACCTTCTTGATGTCCTTGGCGCATTCGGCCATCAACTGGCGACCGATCTCGGTCGAACCGGTGAAGGACAGCTTGCGCACGATCGGGTTGCTGGTCAGCTCGCCACCGATGTCGCCGGCACTGCCAGTGACCACGCTCAACACGCCTTGCGGGATGCCGGCACGGTGCGCCAGCTCTACCAGGGCCAGGGCCGAGAACGGCGTCTGCGAAGCCGGCTTGATGACCATGGTGCAACCGGCGGCCAGGGCCGGGCCGGCCTTGCGGGTGATCATCGCGGCCGGGAAGTTCCACGGCGTGATGGCGGCGGTCACGCCAATCGGCTGCTTGATCACGATCAGGCGCTTGTCCGGCTGGTGGCCGGGAATCACATCACCGTAGATGCGCTTGGCTTCTTCGGCGAACCATTCGATAAAGGAAGCGGCATAGACGATTTCGCCCTTGGCTTCGGCCAGCGGCTTGCCCTGCTCCAGGGTCATCAGGCGACCAAGGTCGTCCTGGTTTTCGATCAGCAATTCATACCAGCGACGCAGCTTGTTGGCGCGTTCCTTGGCGGTCAACGCACGCCAGGCCGGCAGCGCCTTGTCGGCGGCTTCGATCGCGCGACGGGTTTCGGCAGCGCCCATCTTCGGCACTGTGCCCAATACTTCGCCCGTCGCCGGGTTGGTGACCTTGATCGTCTGACCATTGTCCGCATCGACCCAAGCGCCATCGATAAAGGCTTGCTGGCGGAACAACTGGGTGTCTTTAAGCTGCATGTCGGCTTTCCTTAACAGCACCGCGCGCACGCGGAGCGAATTAGAGTTGTAGAAAGGCGCCTCATGGGCTGCCGTCAGGGAAATCATCCACCGGGCTGAAGCACAGAAATAACGCACATAAGCACAGACGTGCGGTTCAGCACCCAGACAAGAGCGTTTGAAATCTCAAACGAATCCTAGGGCCGATGGGGTTGAAGGACAATAGCCTGTTCGAAAAAAAGAACGAAAAAGCTGCATTTGCCTGTTTTTTCTGATCAGCGTAGCCAACAGCCGCCGAGCGAGGCGAAAACAAACGGCAAATCAGCAGCATGGACGCCCGCCATGCTTATGAGTATCATGGCGCCCGCGTTGCACCAGTAGCTCAGCTGGATAGAGTACTGCCCTCCGAAGGCAGGGGTCGTGGGTTCGAATCCCGCCTGGTGCACCAGACATGAAAAATCAAAAGCCCCAGTCCTCACGGATTGGGGCTTTTTTGTGGCGCTGTCCTTACCCGATTCTGAACTGGGTAGTTTTGGGGCTGCTGCGCAGCCCAGCGGGAGCAAGCTCCCTCGCCACGGGCGCTCGGTCATCGCTTACGCAATATTTCCAACCGCGCCGGCAAGTCTTCCTTGGGAAAGCGCTTGTGCAACGCCAGCAGCCTCTCATCAGCCGCCTTGCTGTCACCCGCCTCGCGCAATCGCAGCACTTCCAGCAGCTCCTGCTCCAGTGTTGGCATTGCGGCGGGCGCGGCTTTGCTCATTTTCGCCGCAGGTTTATCCGCCAACGCCTGCACCGGGCTGGCCGGGGCTCGGGCCAGTTCGCCCTGGGGCGCCATGCGAGTGATCGGTGCGGGGGCGGGCATGGCTGGCGGCGGGGCAGCGGCAACCGAAGGCTGTTGCCGATCGGCGGAAAACTCCATCGAGGCGGGTGAAGCCAGTTGCTCCTCGGTCGGCGTACGCAGCACCAGGCCGATCATCAGCGCCACACCGGCAACCGTGGCGAACGCCATTTGCCACCGTGGTCGCTGACAAGCCTGCAGCCAGCGCTGCCACAGGCTCGGCGCCGGCGTCGGGGCTTCACGGCGGGCGGTGGCCAGGATGAAGGCGTCCATGGAGGCCGGCGGCTCGCCGCTGGCGTGTTGGCGGAAATGTTCGACCAGCGTTTCGTCGATGGTATCCGGCGTCTGTTTGGGGTCGATCATGCGGGTACCTCCTCGGCCAACAGGCGATGCAGCTTCTGTTGGGCGTAACGCAAGCGGCTCTTGACCGTTTCCAGCGGAACGCCGGTCAGGGCAGCGATCTGTGGCAGTTCGAGATCACCGTGCAGGCGCAGCAGGAACACTTCCCGCTGATCCTCGGGCAACGCCTGCAACGCGGCGTCGAGACGAGCCTGGTCGCGACTCAGGCTCAACTGTTGCTCAGGGTTGCCGGTGTCGTCGGGCTGGACATGAAGCTGCTCGTCGTAACTGTCGTGCAGCGGGTTGTGGACGCCGTGCTTGCGCCAGTGGTCGATCAAGCGGTTACGGGCAATCTGGAACAACCATGTACGAAAACTCGCCCGGCCTTGTGGCTGGGTGGTGCTGCGAATCAGGCTGAGCCAGGTGTCCTGGAAAATTTCCTCGGCCAGTTCGGCCTTGTTGCTCAAGGACACGAGAAAACGATAAAGCCCTTGCCGATGGCGGGCGTACAGGGCTTCGAAACAAGCCCCGTCGCCTTCGCGATAGCGGGCCAGCAGCGATTCGTCGCTGGGAGAATCAAGCGCAGCGGGCATTTCGATGACGAACTCCTTTGTCATTGCAACACAGTCCTGGCGACGACATGGGAACCCTGTGGGAGCGAGCTTGCTCGCGATGACGTCGGTTCAGTTGGCATTGATGTGACTGATACACCGCCATCGCGAGCAGGCTCGCTCCCACATCTGATCCTGATTGTGCTCAGGATCAGCGTTTGGCCGCAGGTTCGAGGCTCTGGGCCAGCTCCACCAGTTGCACGAACTCGGCACGCAGCCCGAACGGATCGTCACCGCGCGCCGAGCGCGCCAACTGCGCGGTATCCTTCAAGGTCATCTGTCCAGTGTAGCGTCCATCGCCCTTGAGCTGTTGGGCGAAGGCCGCCACGGCGGCCGAGAAGCGCAGGTCGTCGCTGGTTTTGTCATTGCGCGGTGAAACGGCAATGGGATGTTCGATCAACCGGCTGCTACCGCCTTCCGCCGGCTTGTAGCGTACGCGCAACATCGCCAGTTCGCCGGACTTGCCGTCCGAGTTGGGCGCGTTCCCATAACGCAGCGGCTCCAACCAGCCCTGCTCTCCTTTCGGGACAATTTCATACAGCGCGGTCACTGTATGCCCAGCGCCGATCTCGCCTGCGTCGACCTTGTCGTTGCTGAAATCCTCACGCTTCAATGCGCGGTTCTCATAACCCAGCAGTCGATATTCGCTGACCTGGGCGGGGTTGAACTCCACCTGCAACTTCACGTCTCGCGCTACCACCGCCAGGGTGGAGCTGAGCTGGTCCACCAGGACCTTGCGCGCTTCGAGCAGGTTGTCGATGTACGCGTAGTTACCGTCACCGGCGTCAGCCAGTTGCTCCATCAGGTGTTCGTTGTAGTTATCCACACCGAAGCCCAGTGTGGTCAGGGAGACGCCGCTTTTGCGCTGATCCACGGCCATCTGCTTGAGGCTGTCGAAATCACTGATGCCGACGTTGAAGTCACCATCGGTGGCCAGCAGGATGCGGTTGATGCCTTTGTCGATAAAGCTCTCCCGAGCCATCTGGTAGGCCAGTTCGATGCCCGAGGCACCGGCGGTCGATCCACCGGCGTTCAGTTGATCGATGGCGTTGCGGATCTTCACCTTGTCGCTACCCGAGGTGGGCTTGAGCACGACCCGGGATTCACCGGCATAGACCACCAGGGACACCCGGTCCTGATCGCGCAATTGGTCCACCAGCAATTTCAGCGTGCTCTTGACCAGCGGCAGGCCTTCGCGACGGTTCATCGAGCCGGACACATCCACCAGAAACACCAGGTTGGCCGGGGCCAGGTCTGAGACGGCGCGGTCGCTGGCCTTGATCCCGACACGCAACAACCGGGTGCGGGGGTTCCAGGGCGATGGCGCGATTTCGGTGGTCACGCCAAAGGGCGATCCGTCGGTGGGCAACGCGTAATGGTAAGGAAAGTAGTTGATCATTTCCTCCAACCGCACAGCGCCCTCAGGCGGCAGGCTGCCCTGGTTGAGGAAACGTCGCACGTTGGCATAGCTGCCGGTATCGACATCCACGCTGAAGGTCGAGACCGGTGTCTCGGCGACGCTGTGGACAGGATTTTCCGGCAGCTTCTCGTACTGTTCGCGCGGCTCGCTGCGGTAATCATTGGAGGCAACATCGCCCATCGGCGCAGGCATTGATGCCGGCGCGGCCATGCGCTTGGCCATAGTCTGGCGCACGTAGGCGATCTCCCCTTGCGGCGCGACGATGGGCGCCGCCGCCACCGGTTCGGCCGGCTTGGCAGCCTCACGGGACGAAGACAACCCACAACCGGCCAACGCCACCAGCAGCGTGACGGCAAAGCCCTGGGTGGCGGGACGCATATACGAAAGCGGACGGGACATGGGCTGAACCTCGTGAATGGATGATCCGTACGCAAGGTCAGACGCAAGAGATCAGAGGTTCGGGTTAACGACCAGAAAATTTTTCATGCACTTGTCCTGTCAGCGTCGGCAGATAGCATCAGCGAGACGGAATGGCCCGCAGGTCATCGGCGATGAAACGGCTCAGCTGGCTGGTGTAGTACTCCTCCACATCGGAATTGCCCCGTTTCGTGAGGGCTCCAGCGATGCCTTTCATGGCGTGAAATTGCCCGATCGCGCCGGCCGGCATCAGCCCCTCGCGAGCCTGGGCGAAATGCAGCACCTCGGCGCCGGCCTTCTTTACCTGGACCCGGTAGCTGAAGTCGACACTGGCAAGGTACGTACCGTCGGCAACGATACTGTTCATCAAACCACCTTGGGTGTCCTGGATACGGCGGGCGTAGACGGCGTTGATATCCAGCAGGTAGTCAGCGCTTTCCTTGCTGGAGGCGTAGCGATTGCCGTCGAGCAAGCGCACGATCAGGTCGGTGTGCAGCTTGTCACGGACTTTTTCGTCGGGCAGGAAACGTTCGTTCTTGCCGGCGACCTCTACGTTGAACGTGTCGATCCAGTATGTGGCGGTTTGGGGAATCGCCACCGGCGCAGGAGAAATGTAGTAGTCCGGCTTGGACGCGCAGCCCGCCATAAGCAAGATGGCGAGGAAGGTGGCAAAAACGCGCATGAGATTCGTCCCTGAAAAGAAGTGATGCCAAAATGGTGGCGCCATTTTAAGGACGACGGTGGGATTCTCAAGCGGTTTTTCCTTTTACGCGGCGCAGGATCAAGACTCACAGGCCAGAGAGGGCCGCAGGATCTTTGCCTGCCGCCTCGGAAAATAAGCCGCCGCCCCTACTCCCACCGCGCCCATCACCACGCAATACGCCACGCAAACCCACGGGCTCCACGGCACCAGCGCAATCAACAACAACGGCGTCATGCTGGCCCAGAGTGCATAAGCGATGTTGTAGGTGAAGGAGATACCGGACACGCGAATCTTCGGCGGGAACAGGCTGACCATCACCGAAGGCACCGCGCCGACCACGCCGCAACCCAGGCCGGCCACGGCGTAGGCCAGGCCCAGCCAGTCGCTGCCGCTGATCAGGCTGGCATAGAGCACGGCGATGCCCAGCGGCAACAGCAGGCTATAGAGCATGACGGTGCGCCAGGCGCCGATGCGGTCGACGACGAGGCCGGCCAGGACGCAGCCGATGTTCAGGAAAACGATGCCGAGGCTGCTCAGGGCAAACGTGTGGCTGGGGGTCAGGCCGAAGCTTTTCTGCATCACTGTGGGGGTGATGACCACAAAGACCACCACGGCGGAAGTCAGTACGCAGGTAAGAATGGCGGCGGGCAGCAAGGCATGCCGATGGTCGCGAAAAACCGTGCGCAGCGGCAGCTCCGTCGCGCCTTCGCGATTGGCTTGCAGGGCCAAGAAAATCGGCGTTTCGCTCAGCCAGCGGCGCAGCCAGACGCCGATCACGCCGAATATCCCGCCCAGCAGGAACGGCAAGCGCCACGCGTAGTCGAGGATTTCGGTCGGGGTGAAGATCCGCGCCAGCGCCGTGGCGGTCAAGGCGCCGAGCAAGTAGCCGAAGGTCAAGCCCGCCTGGAGAAAGCCCAAGGCATAGCCGCGATGCCGCAACGGCGCGTGTTCGGCCACGAATACCCAGGCACTCGGCACCTCCCCGCCCACCGCCGCGCCTTGCAGGATGCGCAGCGCCAACAACAGCAACGGGGCGAAATAGCCGATTTGCGCATAGGTCGGCAGTACACCAATGAGCAGACACGGCAACGCCATCATCAGGATGCTCAGGCTGAAGACACGCTTGCGGCCCAGGCGATCGGCAAAGTGCGCCATGAGTATCCCGCCCAGGGGACGCGCCAGATAGCCGGTGGCAAAAATCCCGAAGCTCTGTAGCAGGCGCAGCCACTCGGGCATTTCCGGCGGGAAGAACAGTTGGCTGAGGGTCAGGGCGAAAAAAACGAAAATGATGAAGTCGTAGATTTCCAGCGCGCCGCCGAGGGCGGCGAGGCCCAGGGTCTTGTAGTCGGAGCGGCTGAACCGCGCGCCTGGCAAATGATGGGTGGCAGTCATAGGCATGTTTGGAAAAATGGTTGGAAGAAGGCGTCGGATCAGGCAGCGGGACCCTTGTCCACGGGCTGCGCCGACGGTTGGCCTGGCTCGGCGTCTACGGCCTCGTCAGCGGGCAGAAAATCCTTGCGGCTCTGGGCGATGGCCCGGCGTATTTCGTCGCCCTTGGTGGGGCAGTTCTTGAGGCGGGCGATGCCGTCGGTTTGCTGCGTCATCGCCATCCTCCGGTATGAGTGAACAGGCGCCGATAGTGCTCGCTTTTGGCGCTCGATGCCAACTTACGTGACGATTGGGCCAGCCGGTCAGCGGTGGTAGCGGCGCACCACGCTGCTGTTGCGCAGTACGTGGCCTTTGAGTTTTTCCATCAACTGGGCGCGTGTGAGACCGGCGGGCAATGCGTCGGGTGGCAGGTCCAGGGCGAATATCTGGATCAGGTAGTGATGAGCGCTGTCGCCAACGGGTGGGCACGGACCGATGTAGCCGTGAGTGTCCTTGCTGTTGATGCCGCTCATGCCTTCCAGGGTGGATTTGGTACCCGCGCCCGCCGGGATCTGTCGGGTGCTGGCCTTGATCCCGTAATGGACCCAGTGGTCGACGCCCTGCCCGCGCTGGCCATCGGGATCGAGCATGACGATGGCATAGCTGAGGGTGCCAGGCGGGCCGGCGTTCCAGCTCAGCGCCGGAGAAATATTCTTGCCGCCGCAGGTGTTCGCGTCGCTCGCGGCGGCGGCAGTGAAGAGGCGGTCGTCCGACACACCGGGAATGCTCAGGGTGAAACGCTCTTCGGCCTGGACAACCCCTTGCGCGCACAGCACGAGGGTGACGGCCGCGAGCCAGGAGGAAAGGGAGGTCAATCGAGTCATACCGGGCACCTTAATTCGATTCAGGCCATGGACGGCCTGCGAACTATAGCCGCAGCGCCGGCCCGGTTGCAGTGACAATTATGCTGAACCTCGTTGCACTCCCCTGACTCGAACGGGAAACGCCTGTCGGAGAACGACCATGCCCATGCATCAAGTCGCCCGCCTCGCTGATGTGCGAGAGGACCGCGGCCTCGAAGTGACCCTCAACGAAACGCCCGTCCTGCTGCTGCGGGCTGGCGGACAGGTCCGAGCTTTCCAAGGCAAATGCCCGCATGCCGGGGCGCCGCTGGCCGAGGGCGCGGTGTGTCACGGCAGGCTGATCTGCCCGTGGCACAAGGCCGCGTTCCGTGCCGAAGACGGCGCCCTGTGCGAGCCGCCGGCCCTCGACAGCCTGCAGCGTTATCACGTCGAGCTGCGGGGCGATGAAGTATGGGTCGATGAGCAACCACTGCCAGCCGAAAAAATCCCTCCCGCCGATGACCCGCGCACCTTCGTCATCGTCGGCGCCGGAGCGGCCGGCACGGCTTGCGCGGCGGCGCTGCGCGAGAAGGGTTTCGGTGGCCGGATCCAGATGATCGACCGCGAAGCCGAGGCCGGTTATGACCGCACCGTACTAAGCAAATACGTGTTGGCCGGTGACATGGCCGCAGAAAAGACGCCGGCCTTGCGCGATGAAACCTACTTCACCCGGCAACGCATCGAAAGGCGCAACGGCGAAGTGGCCGGTCTCGACATCAGCGCGCGCCAGATTCATCTCGCCGACGGTCAACGCCTGGACTATGACGCACTGCTCATCGCCACCGGTGGAGTGCCCAGGACGCCAGACATACCCGGCCTCGACTTGCCCAATGTGTTCACCCTGCGCTCTTTGGCCGATACCCGGCAGATCCTCGACCGTGCCCAGCCGGGGCAGCGAGCGGTGATTATCGGCGACAGCTTCATCGCCATGGAAGTCGCCTCGTCCCTGCGCAAACGTGAACTGAGCGTGACCGTCCTGGCCCGCCACCCGGTCCCGTTCGCCGCGCAGTTTGGCGACAGCATCGGCAAGGCGATCCTGGCCCGACACCGGGCCAATGGTGTGGTCTATCACAGCGAGGGCGAAGCGGCGCGGATCGAAGGTGCGGAAAAGGTTGAAGCCGTGGTGCTGGATAACGGTCAGCGTTTCGCAGCGGACCTGGTCATCATCGGTGTGGGCGTGCGCCCGGCGACCGAGCCGTTCGCCGATCTGCCACGGGAAAAAGATCAATCACTGATCGCTGACGACGGCATGCGCGTCGCCGATGGCGTCTGGGCCGTTGGCGATATCGCCACCTTTCCCCTCAACGGCCAACCCCGGCGCATTGAACATTGGCGCCTGGCCCAGCAACAGGCACGCATCGCCGCAACGAACATGCTCGGCGGTGAGGAACACTACCTGGATGTGCCGTTCTTCTGGACGTACCACTTCGGCAAACGCTACGACTACCTCGGTCATGCCGAGGAATGGGACGAGGTGCAATTCAAGGGCATGCCTGAGCATCCTCCGTTCATCGCTCTGCTCGGCAAGGACGGTCTCGTTGCCGCCGTCGTGGCCTGCGATGAAGGCCGGGCCATGGCGGCGCTGGCCCAGCGCATGAAGCAACCGCTGCCGGTGGATGAGGCCTGGCGGCTGGTCCGGGATTTTTCGGTGTAGCTTGCTCCAGACACAACACAAACCTGTGGGAGCGAGCCTGCTCGCGATGGCGTCCTATCAGTCGGCATCAGTGCTGCCTGGTACTCCGCTATCGCGAGCAGGCTCGCTCCCACAGGTGTCTTGCGTTGCTACGCAGAATGATCAGCCGGCAGATGAATCACCTGCGGCCGGTCCAGCGGTGCCAGGGGCGGCGGTTGCAAGTCCGGGCTCAGCAGATGGAAGTGCGGCACTACGTGGCTGATGTCGCCATCGGGGTTGTTATGGATGATTTTGGAGCCAGGCTGGCGCAACGTTTCCAGTCGTTCGTCAGTCAGCTTGAAACTTGCGCTCAGACCTTGGTCATCCACCGCAGGCCTCGGCAGCCGACGCTGGGCGAAGCTGCGGCTTTTGCGCTGTTGATAACGCGCCCAGGTGATCAGGATGATTGCGTTGACCAGCGCGATCCAGCCATAGATCTGCAAGGTTCCCAGGGTATCGAACAGCGAACCACCCAGGCGCGGCCCGGCATGGCTGTCGAACAACGGCCAGAGCCCATTGACCAGCAGATACAACAGCCCAACCCACGCCAGCACGGTAAAGAGCACATCGATGACCACCAGAAAAGGCCGCTGCCGGGTCCTGATAATTTTCATCGGATCACTTCCTCTTCTTCGTCATCGAACGGCTTGATCCCGCGATCCGGGCTAACCCAGCGCGCACGTTTCTGATGCTGCCCGAACAGCACCTTGGGGAAGCTCACCAGGGTGGTGAACAGGCTGATCAACCAGAACACCAACGGGTACCAGACCACCCAGAACATGATGTGCCACAGGCCTTTTTCGTAGCGACGGTCGATCAGGATGCTCACCGCGAACTGCATCAGGCACACCACCGCCAGCAACAGCCCGGTGAAGGCCGGCGGCATGAGGTGGTCCACCGCGATGGCGGCGGGCATCTCGATGAATTTGCCGGCACCCCAGAAGATCACCGACAGCAGGAAGGTGAACGCCCAACCGGTGGACAGGCAGTATTCGAACAGCAGCGGCCACAGGTAACGGTGGCGGTATTGCCAGATGCCGCGGATGTTCTTGAACAGCACTTCGGCACCGCCCTGGGCCCAGCGCAGCCGTTGCCGCCACAGGCCGCGCAGGGTTTCGGGCATGAGGATCCAGCACAACGCACGGGGTTCGTAGAAAATGCTCCAGTGGTCCAGTTGCAGCTTCCAGCTGATGTCGATGTCCTCGGTGATCATGTCCGGGCTCCAGTAGCCGACCCGGTGCAGCGCTGTGCGACGGAAGGCGACGATCACGCCGGACACGGTGAAGATCCGTCCGAAGACCCGCTGGGTACGCTTGATCAAGCCGATGATCGAGGAAAACTCACCGACCTGGACCCGACCCACCAATGTTGAACGGGTGCGAATGCGCGGGTTGCCTGTCACCGCGCCGAGGCGGGCGTTGTCGAGCATCGGCGCCACCAGGTAGGCGCAGGTATTCGGTGCCAGCAGCGCGTCGCCGTCAATGCACACCAGGTATTCGCTGCGTGCAGCGATGGCGCCCATGCGCAGGGCTACGGCCTTGCCCTGGTTTTCCGCCAGGTGCAGCACACGCAAGCGCGGGTCTTCGGCGGCCAGTCGGTCCAGCACCTCGGCGGTGTTGTCCTTGGAGCCGTCGTTGATGGCGATCACCTCGATGTTCGGATAGTGCTGGCCCAGCGCTGCGTGAATCGTGTCGGCAACATTGTCGCCTTCGTTGAAGCACGGGATCAGGATGCTGATCAGCGGTTCGCCGGCCAGGGGCGGCGGCAAGGTGTCGTCTTTCCACGGCCAGTGGCGCTCCCAGTGCAGCCAGAAATACAGGCCGCCGGCGATCCACAGCCCGGACATGAACAGCGGATAGAAGAACACGAAGTCCATCAGGAATTGCCCAGTGACCAGGAAGATCAGGCCGAGGGGCACCCCAAGGACGATCGCCAACACCAGGACGGCGAGCAGTCTGTCGAGCATGTCAAGGATTCCACTTGTTGGAGAGCGCAGGCCGCACGGCTTTCACGGCAGGCTGGTCTTCGATGAAGTTGTCCGGGTAGTAGCCGAAACTGGTCACGCCCTGGCGCTTGAGGCGCCCCATCCAGTCGGCCAGTTGTTCGCCTTCGATGTCGGCCACCGGCTGGCTGTGCCAGTCGCGCGCTTGCAGTTCGAATACGGTGCGCTTGAGTGCACCGGGGCGAGCCTTGACGGTTTCCACCAGCCGTTCGAGCCAGGGCCCGGATTGCTCGCGGGTCTGCTTTTCCATCAACGGCATGGCCATCGGAGCCGTCCAATCGTAGGCGCCGAGGAAGTCATCGAGGTTCTGGGCGAACCAGGCCTCGCTCTGCGGGTTGAGCATCGGCTCGGCAAAGATATTGCGCGCCGTGCGCACCTCCGGACCACGAATTGCCCGGACCTTGGCCGTGAGTTCGGCGGTGAAGTCGATCAGGTAGCGGCTCTTGAAACGGGTCCAGCGCTGCATGGCCGCCGGGTCGTCGCGCAGAGCGGCGATGGAGGTCGGCAAGCCGTTGGCCGCATAGACTTTCATCGCGGCTGGGCCGGCATCCTCGAAGTCGGAGAACACCGCGTCGTCATGGTACAGAACGCCGTCCACCGAACTCATCCGCGCCAGGTCTTCGTAGATTTCGCCGATGACCTTGCGCACGTTCGGGTCGAAGGGCGACAGGCGTACGTACTGGTCCGGGGCGACGCCAATCTTGCCGGTTTCAGGATCCCAGCGCTGTACACGCGGCAACTTCGGGTCCAGGGCAAAACTGAGCACCGGCATCCAGGCATACACCTTCACGTTGGCCCGGGTGCGCAATTGCCATGCGACCCGATCGAACAGATCGGCGCGTACCGGCAGATGCCGATTGGGGAAGTACAGCGAATGGACCAGGCCATCGCCCTTCGGGTCGGCAAAAGCTTGCAGGAAGACGGTGTTCGCGCCCAGATCGTAGATACGCTGGACCAGCTTGCCGACGTTGACCTCCTGCTGCACAGGGTCCGGATCGTAGACGTAATCCAGATCGACGTGGACCACCCGCATCGGGTCCATGGTCTGCACCGAGACGATGCTTTCGGCGAAGTGAGCACCGTCCGGATCGGAAGCCACCAGAAAACGCGGGCCGCTCATCAGGTTATCGAGGCTGTCGAGACCGTCTTCCAGGGTCAGCGCCATCTGGTAGCCCTGGCTGCCAATCACCTGCAACGCAGTGCCGTCCGCCTCGCCGTATGGCCAGACCCAGACGCGCGGACTGTAGCCGGTGACTTTGCGGATCTTCTCGGAAATGGCTGCCACATCCTTGCGCAGACGCGCCTGGAAATCGGCTTCCGCTTCATAGCGACCGGTAGCCGGATCGTAGCGCCGCGTGGTCGCCGCCGGCTGCTGGTTGCCTTGCGGGTTGGCGAGTACGCCTTTGTGATTGGCATCGGTGTGGGCGGCGATTTCCACCAGGCCCGATTTCGACACCTCGCGAATCTGCTCCCAGGTCAGGAACTCGGAACGCTTGCGTGGCACGCCGGCAAAATCCACCGGTTGATTCAGCGGCGTGTCGATCCAACTGCCGACCGGAGCAAGGATGGCCGGCCAGTTATAGGCGCGCAGAATGGGCATGACGCGGGTGTAAAAGCTTGAGTAGCCGTCGTCGAAACTCAGCAGTACCGCGCGCGGTGGCAGTTCGGGGCCGCCGTTGCGGGCAGCGATGATCTGGTCGATCGTGACCGGCTGATAATTGTTTTCCCGCAGCCAGGCCAATTGCTCGATCAGGCGCTCGGTGCGCACGGCCACCAAGGCTTGGTCGGGGTCGCGGTCTTCGACGTCGTGGTAGGCAATACCAAGCACGTGGTTTTTCGGCCACGGCGCATCGTTGGCCATCACCGGCCGTTGCGCAGGCGGGGCAAACGCCGGGGCTTGCTGGGCACAAGCGCTGATCAGCAAGACTCCCAGCAGAAGGATGAATCGCGAAATGACAGGCATTTTCAAACTCTTCTAGAAGCGGTAGGTGAGGTCGACAAGCAGGCGCAGATCGCTTTCACGATCGCCGTCGTAGGGGCGGTTGAGCCAGCTCAGCGCGGCCCCGGCTTCAAGCACATCGTTCCAGAGCAGACGCTGGCCGTAGCTAAGCAACCCCATGGCACCGGTGCTGTAGTCACTCTGGCTGTAGGTGCCGGCACCCGCCTGGAACTGCTGGCTCCAGGTGGTTTCGTAGCGGCGATACAACACGTGATTGGCGCTCACGGTCGGCATGACGCTGAAGTCCGATTTCGGATTGAAGTACGGCACTTCATTCGAGCCGCTGTTGCGACTGGCACCGACTTCCAGGCCCAGCTCCACTTGTAGCCTCGGAGCGCTGTAGATGCCCTCGCGGCCGGTCAGCAAGGTCTCGAGGCGGTTGTTGCCATCGCTGAAGTGGGACGGGCTGACAGCCAGCCGCCACTCGCGGCTTTCATTGGCCCGCCAGCGGACGAAACCGCTTCCACCATTGGCGCGAATCCCGCTGTTGAGAGCCCGCAACGGAGTGTTGGCCGAGAGGTAATCCAGGCTGCCACCGTACTGCCAGTGATCATTGATGTCCCGGGCCACGGCTACTCGCGCGCCCTGTTTGTCACCGGAACCATACGAATGGTTGGAGACTTCCGCCTCCAGGGTCATGTCGCGGGTACGCCGCTCCACTCCCAGACGCTGCCAGCGATGGTGGCCGGTGCCTTCCTCGAAGTCGCCGGTTGCGTAACCGGCACCGCCGAACAGCCGCCAGTCTTCATCGATGGGCGGGCTGTAGAGCAAGGTCTCGATACCAAAATCGCGGCTGCCGGTCACCGCGCCAGCGTCGCCATTGCCGCCACCGTAGCTCTTGCCGGTGTAGGCCTCGATGCGCAGTTCAGCCATGTCATGGACGTCACGCTGGCGTTGCAGGCGCTTGACGTGAGCGTTCTCGGGATAGCGGGCGACGACGTCATCGGTAAGCGCATCCATTTGCCGCCATTCCTGCAGATCCATGGCGGCGCGGGCCTGGGCGACTTCCAAGTCGCGATTGCGCGGCGTCGTGGCCTCGACTTCCTTGAGCAGGCTTTCCGAACGTCGCGGCCATTCACGTGCCTGGTACAAATCGGCCTGGGCCAGGCGCAAGCCGATATTGCCGGGCCCGTGGTAGACCAGAGCGTCCAGGCGCGCCTCGGCGGTAGGCAGATCGGCGCCGTAGGTACCTGCTTGAGCGGCCAGGAGCTGCGCGTCCATCCACTCGTCGTTGGGATTGCCGATCGGCAGCCCCTTGAGCTCCACGCGGGCCGGCTGTGCTTTCGCCAGGTCTTCGGCCAGTGCGCGGGCCTCCTCGGATTTTTCGCTTTCCAGCAAGGCGTAGTAGAGCGCAGTGCTGTCTTCGAAGCGGTCCGCAGGATCTGCATCCGGTGCAATCAGCACGCGGCGGTACAGATCGACGGCGATCTCCGGTTCACGTTGCTCCAGATAGGAAGACGCCACCCAGCGCAGCGCGTAGGTTGGAATGCTGACCCCTTCAGCGACCAGCTTCTGGTACTCGGCGATCACCTCGGCCCGGCGAGCCCGGGCGTTGAGGGCGCCCATGCGGTCGATCCGCCAGCGCAAGACATCATCGTGGGCCTCGGCCACCGGAGTCCAGGTGGCGAGCAGTTTGTCGTAGTCCGCCAGCGCGCGATCGGCAATGACAAAACGTTCTGTTTCGCTGCGACTGGCCATATCCGCCAGGCGCACCCGCTCGGCCGCCACATCGCCTTCGAGCCTGCGCTGCACGCCACGATCGATCAGGCCGGGCTGAAGCCGGGCCAGGCGCAGGGCCGGCTCAGGCAAACGGGCGCGTTGCAGGGCGTAGACGTACTCGCGGGCGACTTCAGGCTTGTTGCTGCCGGCACGGGTGAACGCCTGGTCGTATTCGAAAAGCGCTTCGTGGGGATTGTCCGTACGCGTCAGCGCATAACCCAAGGCCAACCGGCGCATCGGATCTTCTGGCTTGGCGGCAACGAGGGCCCTGGCGCGGTTGACGGCTTCATCTGGCTTGCCGGCATCGGCCTGGGTCAAGGCCAGGCCTAGTTGCAGATCGGGGTTCTGCGGATCTATCGCCAACGCCCGGCGATACAACTCGACCGCCGGATCCCAGCGCTTGAGGTTGCGATAGGAGCGAGCAGCTGCGGTCAGCGCCTGAACTGGAAGGTCGCGGTAGCGGCCCTGGGTTTCGTAGACTTTCACCACCTCGGCATCAAGACCGGCCCAACTGGCGATCTGCAGATGGTCACTGATCTGTGCGGTGCTGGCCTGGCCAACCGGCACCTGGCGCAATACGGACAACGCGGGCGTGTAATGCCCCGCGCGGGCGTCGAGCACCATCTGGTCATAAGCGGTATCGGCAAACGCCGCCACCGACCAGCACAATTGGCTGCACAGCGCGACGCGAAACAACGGGCGCAAACCGAGTTGAATAAGAGGACCCACAGGCATTCGTCAGCATCCTTACATGGCCAGCCGGGTCGCAGTGCCCCCTTGCCCATCAAACAGAAGGCCGGATCAAAGGAACCCAGCCAAGCTCTAACGGGCCTATTTTTGCACTCCGTGGCGGGTCATCTTCCAGATCGCCATAATTCTTCAGAATCCATGCAGATTTCAGCGCGGCATTTTCAACGGACAAAAAAAACCGGCCCGTGCACAGGGCACGGACCGGTCTTCGGATGTTGCGTGGGACCAGTTACTGAATGGCGACACCGCCGCCCAGCTTGTTCATCACAAACGCGGTGAACTGTTCGACGGTCATCTTCTGGCCGTTGAAGTCGACCTGATTGTTGGCGTAGTGCAGATTGGTAACCACATCATTGCCTTCAAGCTTCGCCAGCTCCGTGCCTACCGCCATGGCGCTGAACATATCGCTGGTGGCAGTCGCCTGGTCGGCGATCAGTTTTGCGTCGGTCTGGCCTTCCATCTGCGCTTGCACGGTCAGGAGATCCACCAGCATTGGCTTGGAAACCTTCACCTTGAAGTCCAGCAGAGCGAGCAACTGGCGGCCCAGCTCATCGGGTGGCAGGTCCATGGACTGCGGCTTGGCCAGATCGACAACCAGGCTCGCGCGGCTTTCGCCGTTAGCGGTATTGAACGAGAGGTTCTCCAGGGCCACTTGCGGGGCGCCAGCCAGGAGTTTTTCCAGGTCAGCTTTGACCTGCGCTTCTTCTGCCTCGGTGAGGTTCAGCTCTGGAGCCGGCTCGCCCGCTTCAGCGGCCTCGGCAGCTGCCTTTTCGTAGGGTTGCAGCTTGGCCTGGTAGACCTGCATCAGCGACATGGTGGCAGGGATGTCCAGGTTCTTCAGGCTGACCGCCATCTGTGCAGAACCGATGACCTTGTCATTGAACGACAACTCGCCGATCTTGTAATCAGCGCGTCCCGAAGCACTGGTGCCGTTCTCGGAGCTGTTGTTCTTCATCTCGAAGTTTTTCAGGCCCAATACCGATTTCGGCTCGCCGAAGGTGGTCTTGCTGTTGCTCAGCAGCAGGGTGTTGTCGCCCTTGTAGTAGCCATAGGTGCTCTTGGTCAGGTTGCTGGCCAATGTCAGGCCACTGAACTCTACCTGAACCGGCGTCTGATCTTCGGCGACGGTGGTCAACTTGAAGCTGTCCATGTAGCCGTCGGCCTTGATCTTCTCAGCCTGGGCGCTGGCGGCCACATCGATTTTCAGGCCGGAGAAGATCAGCTGGGATTGCTCATCCAGCTTGGTATCCAGAGGCAGCAATTCGAACGTGCCGTTGGTGGATTGATCGTAACCGAGATTGAAGACGCCTTTGAGAGGCGATTTATCCTTGGCGGCAACGAACCATTTTTCGGTCAGCGGAGTCCGCTCCAGTTCGGTGTGGCTGATGGCCATGACCGGCAACCATTTGAGCGTCATCAGGCGCGAGAATGGCAGTGGACCGTGTTCGATGTTGTCGACGAACAGCAGCTCGACCGGCTCGCCGCCGAACATTTCGCCTTCACCCTTGAGACGATAACGGGCGGTACTGCTGAAGGTGCCACGGTCCAGGGAGACCAGTTCAATCGAAGCGGTGCCATTGGAACCCGCCAAAGCCGTTTGCAGTTGCTTATTGCTGTCGGCAATAGCGGTTTGCAGTACGCCTTCAAGCTTGGTGCCGGTATACCAGGCGCCACCCGCACTGATTGCACCAACAACCACAACGATTCCCAGAAGTACGCTTGCTGATTTGTTCATGAGTGATCCGATCGTGTTCCATGGTTGAAAAGAGTCGTCTTCCTTGACCCGCAAAGGGCTGTGGTACGACGCGATAAAAGTGATGGGGAGATTAGCATCAGGCAAGTCAGCAAGCCCAATGTTTAAAGGGGAAAAAGCGTGTTCTTGAGAAATGGTCTACGAATATTCGACTTCGATCTCGTCAAGTTGATGATCGAAGGTCTTGAGGCGTGCTGTCCAGGTGTAGACCAACACTTCGAAATCTCGATTGATTACTGCCGCACCCGATGAATCGTCACGCCCATCGTAGAAGTCCAATTGATAGCGCTCCCGAGCCATCGCGTTGGCCACATCGCACAGCTCGCGGGCATTGTTGAGCCAATGCCAGTCGTCTTGCGCGACTTGCTTGTCCAGGGCGGCGCATTGAGTTTTCAGTGCCTCGAGGCTTTTCTCCAGCGGAGTGCCGGTGAGCTCACCCATGACTTCTTGAAACGTGCGTCCAGGCTGCCAATAGCTGCCCCAGAAATAACGGTCGAATACCGTTTCAACCCGGCGCAGCGCAACCTTGGTATCCCAGATCAAGACCAGTGTCTTGCCTTGCACAAGCTGCTTCTTCTTGATGCGCTGGCCTTGGAGAGAAGCCCAGGCGACGATTGCGACAGAAATGACAGCGATCAGCGCAGCCGCGCTATCCAGGAAAATCAGTGCCTTGTCGATATGGTGAGTCAGCATGACGCCATAGAAGTAGGTGGCCGATAGCAGCACCAAGGCCGCGACAGCGCACCAGAAGCCGGGAGCATAAGGGTTTTTCATTATTGGAATCCCCATGACCAGTCACGTCGCGGGCTGTTGCTGCCAACGCCCGACAACCAAAGCATAGCAACGGCCTGGGGGTTTGCCGGGGGGTGGCGTCAATTAGGACGGCGATCCGATTATCGGCTCCGAAAACGACAAAACCCCTGTCTGCATTGGCAGACAGGGGTTCTGGAATTCAATCTTGACGATGACCTACTCTCACATGGGGAAACCCCACACTACCATCGGCGATGCATCGTTTCACTTCTGAGTTCGGGATGGGATCAGGTGGTTCCGATGCTCTATGGTCGTCAAGAAATTCGGTAACCAACCCGTTCAGGAACAACGTGTCGGTGAAAATCGAAGACTTCTACTAAAACAAAACCCCTACCTGCGTCAGCAGATAGGGGTTTCGGAATTTAATCTTGACGATGACCTACTCTCACATGGGGAAACCCCACACTACCATCGGCGATGCATCGTTTCACTTCTGAGTTCGGGATGGGATCAGGTGGTTCCAATGCTCTATGGTCGTCAAGAAATTCGGTAGCCAGCGCGTGCCTTGCGGTCACGTTCCAGCGAATGGGTATGCGATAGTTTGTGGGTTTTGACTCGAACTTTCGGTTCATTGCGTCTTCACACACCGCAATCTGGCCTCTTTCGAGTCTACAGATTGCTTGGGTGTTATATGGTCAAGCCTCACGGGCAATTAGTACAGGTTAGCTCAACGCCTCACAGCGCTTACACACCCTGCCTATCAACGTCGTAGTCTTCGACGGCCCTTCAGGGGACTCAAGGTCCCAGTGAGATCTCATCTTGAGGCAAGTTTCCCGCTTAGATGCTTTCAGCGGTTATCTTTTCCGAACATAGCTACCCGGCAATGCCACTGGCGTGACAACCGGAACACCAGAGGTTCGTCCACTCCGGTCCTCTCGTACTAGGAGCAGCCCCTCTCAAATCTCAAACGTCCACGGCAGATAGGGACCGAACTGTCTCACGACGTTCTAAACCCAGCTCGCGTACCACTTTAAATGGCGAACAGCCATACCCTTGGGACCGGCTTCAGCCCCAGGATGTGATGAGCCGACATCGAGGTGCCAAACACCGCCGTCGATATGAACTCTTGGGCGGTATCAGCCTGTTATCCCCGGAGTACCTTTTATCCGTTGAGCGATGGCCCTTCCATACAGAACCACCGGATCACTAAGACCTACTTTCGTACCTGCTCGACGTGTCTGTCTCGCAGTCAAGCGCGCTTTTGCCTTTATACTCTACGACCGATTTCCGACCGGTCTGAGCGCACCTTCGTACTCCTCCGTTACTCTTTAGGAGGAGACCGCCCCAGTCAAACTACCCACCATACACTGTCCTCGATCCGGATAACGGACCTGAGTTAGAACCTCAAAGTTGCCAGGGTGGTATTTCAAGGATGGCTCCACGCAGACTGGCGTCCACGCTTCAAAGCCTCCCACCTATCCTACACAAGCAAATTCAAAGTCCAGTGCAAAGCTATAGTAAAGGTTCACGGGGTCTTTCCGTCTAGCCGCGGATACACTGCATCTTCACAGCGATTTCAATTTCACTGAGTCTCGGGTGGAGACAGCGCCGCCATCGTTACGCCATTCGTGCAGGTCGGAACTTACCCGACAAGGAATTTCGCTACCTTAGGACCGTTATAGTTACGGCCGCCGTTTACCGGGGCTTCGATCAAGAGCTTCGCGTTAGCTAACCCCATCAATTAACCTTCCGGCACCGGGCAGGCGTCACACCCTATACGTCCACTTTCGTGTTTGCAGAGTGCTGTGTTTTTAATAAACAGTCGCAGCGGCCTGGTATCTTCGACCGGCGTGGGCTTACGCAGCAAGTGCTTCACCCTCACCGGCGCACCTTCTCCCGAAGTTACGGTGCCATTTTGCCTAGTTCCTTCACCCGAGTTCTCTCAAGCGCCTTGGTATTCTCTACCCAACCACCTGTGTCGGTTTGGGGTACGGTTCCTGGTTACCTGAAGCTTAGAAGCTTTTCTTGGAAGCATGGCATCAACCACTTCGTCACCCAAAGGGTAACTCGTCATCAGCTCTCGGCCTTAAGATCCCGGATTTACCTAAGATCTCAGCCTACCACCTTAAACTTGGACAACCAACGCCAAGCTGGCCTAGCCTTCTCCGTCCCTCCATCGCAATAACCAGAAGTACAGGAATATTAACCTGTTTTCCATCGACTACGCTTTTCAGCCTCGCCTTAGGGACCGACTAACCCTGCGTCGATTAACGTTGCGCAGGAAACCTTGGTCTTTCGGCGTGGGTGTTTTTCACACCCATTGTCGTTACTCATGTCAGCATTCGCACTTCTGATACCTCCAGCAAGCTTCTCAACTCACCTTCACAGGCTTACAGAACGCTCCTCTACCGCATCACTTGCGTGATACCCGTAGCTTCGGTGTATGGTTTGAGCCCCGTTACATCTTCCGCGCAGGCCGACTCGACTAGTGAGCTATTACGCTTTCTTTAAAGGGTGGCTGCTTCTAAGCCAACCTCCTAGCTGTCTAAGCCTTCCCACATCGTTTCCCACTTAACCATAACTTTGGGACCTTAGCTGACGGTCTGGGTTGTTTCCCTTTTCACGACGGACGTTAGCACCCGCCGTGTGTCTCCCATGCTCGGCACTTGTAGGTATTCGGAGTTTGCATCGGTTTGGTAAGTCGGGATGACCCCCTAGCCGAAACAGTGCTCTACCCCCTACAGTGATACATGAGGCGCTACCTAAATAGCTTTCGAGGAGAACCAGCTATCTCCGAGCTTGATTAGCCTTTCACTCCGATCCACAGGTCATCCGCTAACTTTTCAACGGTAGTCGGTTCGGTCCTCCAGTCAGTGTTACCTAACCTTCAACCTGCCCATGGATAGATCGCCCGGTTTCGGGTCTATTCCCAGCGACTAGACGCCCTATTAAGACTCGCTTTCGCTACGCCTCCCCTATTCGGTTAAGCTCGCCACTGAAAATAAGTCGCTGACCCATTATACAAAAGGTACGCAGTCACCCAACAAAGTGGGCTCCCACTGCTTGTACGCATACGGTTTCAGGATCTATTTCACTCCCCTCTCCGGGGTTCTTTTCGCCTTTCCCTCACGGTACTAGTTCACTATCGGTCAGTCAGTAGTATTTAGCCTTGGAGGATGGTCCCCCCATATTCAGACAAAG
>NZ_CP071643.1:5877500-5890740 GCF_051131975.1 Pseudomonas sp. Z3-8
GATGCTGATAATCTGTTGACTAGCAGTCTGACTCCACAAGCACCCACACGAATTGCTTGATTCAGTTGTTAAAGAGCGGTGGGTTGAGCCTTTCGTCTCAACCGAGGCGCGCATTCTACAGCGCCCCGTGTATCTGTCAAGCGGTTATTCTAAGAAGCTTTCAAAGTTTCGCTTGGAAATCCTTAACAACTTCAACCACTTGCGCTTCCGATCTCTCGTTAGCGGGAGGCGAATTCTACAGCGTTAGTCGCTGCTGTCAACACCTCTTTTTTACCGCTTTCGACCGAGAGGATCGAACCGTCGGCAGAACCCATCAAACCGGCCTACCCACTCCTTCCGTGCTTCGATGATCTGAAGCCGCACGCTTTCGAAACCTACTTAACTCATTGAAACTCAAGGAGTTTTCCGTTTCGACTGCGCCGGAAGTGGAGCGAATTATAGACATCCAGAATTTGCCGTCAACCCTTTATTTCGCTTTTCTTTCAATGAGTTGCCCGAACACTTGAAGTCGCCACTCCTGCTATATAGAAGAGAGGAAGCTAAAGAACCCCGGAGCCCCTCAGAGCCGTGACCGTCCCCGCGTCCAGCCCCAACACCCGCTGCAGCACCTCCAGCGTATGCTCGCCCAATAATGGCGGCGCGCTCCTGTATTCGATCGGAGTTTCGGACAAGCGAATCGGGCTTGCTACCTGTGGCACCTTACCCGCCAACGCATGAGGCAACTCGATTGCCAGTCCCCGAGCCTGCACCTGAGGATCGGCAAACACCTGAGCCAGATCATTGATTGGTCCACACGGCACACCGGCCTGTTCCAACTGTACGACCCATTCGGCAGTCGTCTTGAACACCGTCGCCTGGCGAATCATCGGAATCAACGCCGCCCGGTTCGCCACACGCATCTTGTTTGTCGCGAACCTCGGGTCATCGACCCACTGCGGCTGACCGGCGACCTCGGCAAACTTCCGGAACTGGCCGTCATTACCCACCGTAAGGATGAAGTCACCGTCAGCCGTAGGAAAATCCTGATAAGGGACGATATTCGGATGCGCATTGCCCAGCCGCTTCGGCGCGCTGCCAGTAGTCAGGTAATTCATCGCCTGGTTGGCCAGACAAGCCACCTGGACATCCAGCAATGCCATATCGATATGTTGCCCGCCGCCCGAATGATCGCGATGAGCCAACGCGGCCAGAATGGCAACGGTCGAATACAGGCCGGTAAGAATATCGGTCAGCGCAACACCGACCTTCACCGGCCCTGCCCCCTCATCCCCTTCCGGCCGGCCAGTCAGACTCATCAAGCCGCCCAACCCTTGGATCATGAAGTCGTAACCGGCACGCTTGGCGTAAGGGCCCGTTTGGCCAAACCCGGTGATTGAGCAATAGATCAGTTCCGGGTTGATTGCTTTTAGCGAGTCGTAATCCAGACCATAGGCCGCAAGGCCACCCACCTTGAAGTTCTCGATCAGGATGTCGGACTTGGCCGCCAGTTCCCGGATCAGCTTTTGCCCTTCGGGGCGCGTGAAATCAATCGTGACCGATTGCTTGTTGCGATTGGCCGACAGGTAATAAGCCGCCTCGGTCGTATTCTCGCCATAAGCGTCTTTCAGAAAGGGCGGCCCCCAGGCACGCGTATCGTCACCATTACCCGGACGCTCGACCTTTATGACGTCCGCCCCCAGGTCCGCGAGGATCTGCCCGGCCCAAGGCCCAGCCAGAACCCTCGATAAATCCAACACCCGCAGATGCGAAAGCGCGCCCATGACCGTTCCCCTATTAATAGAACGCTTGAATGCCGGTTTGCGCGCGACCAAGGATCAACGCATGAACATCGTGCGTACCCTCGTAGGTGTTCACCACCTCAAGGTTCACCAAATGACGAGCAATGCCGAACTCGTCGGAGATGCCATTGCCGCCCAGCATGTCCCGCGCCATTCGTGCGATATCCAGGGACTTACCGCAAGAGTTGCGCTTCATGATCGAAGTAATCTCTACCGCAGCCGTGCCTTCATCTTTCATACGCCCAAGACGCAGACATCCTTGAAGCGCGAGGGTGATTTCAGTCTGCATATCGGCCAGTTTCTTCTGGATCAATTGATTGGCAGCCAACGGGCGACCGAACTGCTGCCGGTCGAGCGTGTATTGACGAGCAGTGTGCCAGCAGAACTCGGCAGCCCCGAGGGCGCCCCAGGAAATGCCGTAGCGCGCCGAGTTCAGACAGGTGAACGGCCCTTTCAAGCCACGCACGTCCGGGAAGATGTTTTCTTCCGGCACGAATACGCTGTCCATGACGATCTCGCCGGTAATCGAAGCACGCAGCCCGACCTTGCCGTGAATCGCCGGAGCAGTCAGGCCCTTCCAGCCCTTCTCCAGCACGAAGCCTCGGATATCGCCGGCGTCGTCCTTCGCCCAAACGACAAACACATCCGCGATCGGACTGTTGGTGATCCACATCTTGCTGCCGGTCAAGCTGTAGCCGCCTTCAACCTTGCGCGCCCGAGTGATCATCGCGCCCGGGTCGGAACCATGGTTCGGCTCGGTCAGGCCGAAGCAGCCTATCCATTCGCCTGAAGCCAGCTTCGGCAGATACTTCTGTTTCTGCGCCTCGGTGCCGAATTCGTTGATCGGCACCATGACCAGTGAGGACTGCACGCTCATCATCGACCGGTAGCCGGAGTCCACACGCTCCACTTCCCTGGCGATGAGGCCGTAGCTGACGTAATTCAGGCCGCTGCCGCCGTATTGCTCGGGAATGGTGGCGCCCAGGAGGCCCACTTCGCCCATTTCACGAAAGATCGCCGGGTCAGTCTTTTCATGACGGAACGCCTCCAGTACGCGCGGCGCCAGCTTTTGCTGAGCGAATTGCTCGGCAGTGTCGCGAATCATGCGTTCTTCTTCAGTGAGTTGCTGGTCCAGCAACAAGGGATCGATCCAGCTGAAGCTCGCTTTACCGGCCATGAAAAAGTCCTCGCCAATCAAATGGAAAATCGTGGACTGATCCTAGGCCCGGTTTCCCACGAGAGCAAACGAGGATTCGGCATGTTGTTGTGCTAATTTCTCACTCCGTAAACGCCATAGACCGCTGTTGTGCGGATAACGAGTGAGGCTTGCGTATATGCGTCGTAAAATCCCAAGCACCGCCGCCCTGATCAGCTTCGAGGCTGCCGCACGCCACGAAAGCTTCACCAAGGCGGCACTGGAGCTCTCTCTCACCCAAGGCGCTATCTGCCGACAAATTGCGAGCCTGGAGGACTTCCTTGGTGTGGAGCTTTTCCGACGCTCGAGACGCGGCGTCAAGCTGACTGAAGCGGGGCTTTCATATAGCCGTCGAATCGCCACGCAACTGGATGCCGTCGAGCGCGATACCCTTTCAGTGATGGGGCACACCGGCGCGAACGTTATCGAACTCGCCGTCGTGCCCACCTTCGGCACTCAATGGCTGCTGCCACGCCTCAAGGATTTCCAGCGGCAGCACCCTGAGGTGACGGTCAATCTCACCAACCGCACGCGCCCTTTCCTGTTCGCCGATACGGATTTCGATGCAGCCATCTACTTCGGCGACGCGGACTGGTCCGGCACCGAATCTCACAAATTGATGGGGGAAAAGCCGTTGCCGGTATGCAGCCCCTCCTTACTGGGCAACCGCAAAACTCTGACGCCGGAGGCAATCGCCGAGCTCCCCCTGCTCCAGCAGACAACCCGCCCATACGCGTGGCGCCAGTGGTTCAACTCACAAGACCTCAATATCGCGCGCGACCTGACAGGTCCGCGCTATGAACTATTCTCCATGCTTGCCCAAGCCGCCATGCACGATATGGGTGTCGCCTTGATCCCGCCCTTCCTGATCCAGCGCGAACTGGCGGAGAAGCGCCTGGTCATTGCCAACCCCAATGCCCTGTCGAGCCTCAAGGCGTACTACCTGATGATCCCGGAACGGAAGGTGGAATCGGCCTCGCTTCGGGCATTTCGCGATTGGCTGGTCACCGAAGCTAGAGATTATGGTCTTGAAAAATAAGGAAAAACTGGACACGTAAATAAGTAGTAATACTATATTAAGCACTACAGATATAACTATTTGTCGCATTTAACCAAACTGTGATCATATCGGTACAAACGTTCTAGAACCGTTGAAACACGTGGCTTTAAGCCATATCGAGCGAGTCATATCGCTCCATTCATCTGACCGATGCAAAAAGAATCATAATCACCGTTATCCCTTGATTTGTCTGGGTTCAGCGACCTTTACCTCGCCAGTTGCGACATTCGGTCACAGGGTGACTTGTAGTTATATTTACGTCACACGTCATAATCCCTTGAAGGGCTGAATATTCGCCTGCAAAATGCCGCGCCCCGCCTGGTCAGGCGGGATCGTGCTGATCGGCCGCCCCAGTCGCACCATCCGAAGTGCCTGGGTTTACTCAATAAGATCACGCAGGAGATTTGACGTGCACATTGGTGTTCCTCTCGAAACCCAGACGGGTGAAACACGGGTTGCTGCTACCCCGGAAACCATCAAGAAGCTGGTCGGCCAAGGCCATAAAGTCACTGTTGAAAGCGGCGCCGGCATCAAGGCCAGCGTTATCGACAGTGCCTATGAGGCAGCGGGCGCAACCATTGGCAGCGCCAGTGATGCATTCGGGGCCGAACTGATCCTCAAGGTGGTCGCCCCCAGCGATAGCGAGCTGACGCTGATCAAGAGCGGCACCGTTCTGGTGGGCATGCTCAACCCGTTCAACAACGAAACCATCGCCAAGCTGGCCGAACGCGGCATCACCGCATTCGCCCTTGAGGCCGCGCCGCGTACCTCCCGCGCTCAAAGCCTGGACGTGCTCTCGTCTCAAGCGAATATCGCCGGCTATAAAGCCGTGTTACTGGCCGCCCATTACTATCCGCGCTTCATGCCGATGCTGATGACCGCCGCAGGCACCGTGAAAGCGGCGCGCGTGCTGATTCTCGGCGCGGGCGTGGCCGGACTCCAGGCGATTGCCACGGCCAAGCGCCTGGGCGCTGTGATCGAGGCATCGGATGTGCGTCCCGCAGTGAAAGAGCAAATCGAATCCCTTGGCGCCAAGTTCGTCGACGTGCCTTACGAGACCGACGAAGAGCGTGAATGCGCCATCGGCGTCGGTGGTTACGCCCGGCCCATGCCCGCCAGCTGGATGCAGCGCCAGGCCCAAGCCGTGCACGAGCGCGCCAAGCAGGCGGACATCGTCATCACCACCGCATTGATTCCGGGCCGCAAGGCACCGACTTTGCTGAGCGCCGAAACCGTCGCGCAGATGAAACCGGGCTCGGTGGTCATCGACCTCGCAGCAGCACAGGGCGGTAACTGTCCGCTGACCGTGGCCGATCAGGTGGTGATCGAGAATGGCGTGACCATTTGCGGTCCGACCAACCTGGCCGGTGAAGTCGCGGCTGACGCTTCGGCGCTGTACGCCCGAAACCTGCTGGACTTCCTGAAGCTGGTCTTCACCAAGGAAGGTCAGTTCGACGTGAACCTGGAAGACGACATCGTCGCCGCGTGCCTGATGTGCCGCGACGGCCAAGTCATCCGCAAAAACGCCTAAGCAGGGATTCAGACAATGGAAGAGCTTATCTCCCCCGGTATCTACAACCTGATCATCTTTGTGCTGGCGATTTACGTCGGTTACCACGTGGTCTGGAACGTTACACCTGCTTTGCACACGCCATTAATGGCGGTGACCAACGCCATTTCGGCGATCGTTATCGTCGGCGCCATGCTCGCCGCCGCGCTGACCGTAACACCTCTGGGCAAGACCATGGGCACCCTTGCCGTGGCCCTGGCCGCCGTGAACGTGTTCGGTGGCTTCCTGGTGACGCGCCGCATGCTTGAAATGTTCAAGAAAAAAGCCCCGAAAGCCGTAAAAGAAGAGGCGCCCAAGTAATGAGCATGAACCTGGTAACGACGCTCTACCTGATCGCGTCTATCTGCTTCATCCAGGCCCTCAAAGGCCTGTCGCACCCTACCACCTCTCGCCGAGGCAACCTGTTTGGCATGCTCGGCATGGCGCTGGCGGTGATCACCACCGTGGGCCTCATCTATAAGCTGGGCGCTGAGCTAGCGACCGCCGGCATCGGCTACGTCATCGTCGGCCTGCTGGTCGGCGGCACCGCCGGTTCGATCATGGCCAAGCGCGTCGAGATGACCAAGATGCCGGAGCTGGTGGCGTTCATGCACAGCATGATCGGCCTGGCGGCGGTGTTCATTGCCATCGCGGCGGTCGTCGAGCCGCAGTCCTTGGGCATCGTCAAGCAACTGGGGGATTCGATTCCGGCCGGTAACCGCCTGGAGCTGTTCCTCGGCGCAGCCATTGGTGCAATCACCTTCTCCGGTTCGGTGATCGCATTCGGCAAGCTCTCGGGCAAGTACAAGTTCCGCCTGTTCCAGGGCGCACCGGTACAGTTTGGTGGCCAGCACAAGCTCAACCTGATTCTGGGCCTGGCGACGCTGGGCCTGGGCCTGGCCTTCATGTTCACCGGCAACCTCGGCGCGTTCGCCTTGATGCTGGCCCTGGCTTTTGTCCTGGGCGTGCTGATCATCATCCCGATCGGCGGCGCGGACATGCCGGTGGTGGTCTCGATGCTCAACAGCTATTCTGGTTGGGCCGCAGCGGGTATCGGCTTTTCGCTGAACAACTCGATGCTGATCATTGCCGGTTCGTTGGTGGGTTCGAGCGGTGCGATTCTCTCGTACATCATGTGCAAGGCGATGAACCGTTCGTTCTTCAACGTGCTGCTCGGCGGCTTCGGCAACACGGCAGATGCAGCTGGCCCGGCAGGCTCCAAAGAAGCCCGCCCGGTGAAATCCGGCTCGGCTGACGATGCGACCTTCCTGCTGACCAACGCCGACACGGTGATCATCGTTCCGGGCTACGGCTTGGCGGTTGCCCGGGCGCAGCACGCGCTGAAAGAGCTGACCGAAAAGCTGACCCACCACGGCGTGACCGTCAAATATGCGATCCACCCGGTGGCCGGTCGCATGCCCGGGCACATGAACGTCCTGCTGGCCGAGGCCGAAGTACCTTACGACCAGGTGTTCGAAATGGAAGACATCAACTCCGAGTTCGGCCAGGCCGACGTGGTGCTGGTGCTGGGCGCCAACGACGTGGTCAACCCGGCGGCGAAGAACGATCCAAAGTCGCCGATTGCCGGCATGCCGATCCTCGAAGCCTTCAAGGCCAAGACCATCATCGTCAACAAGCGCTCGATGGCCAGCGGCTATGCCGGCCTGGACAACGAGCTGTTCTACCTCGACAAGACCATGATGGTGTTCGGTGACGCCAAAAAGGTGATCGAGGACATGGTCAAAGCGGTGGAATAACTCTCCCGTTTCGCCAAAAACGCCCCGCCTTGTCGGGGCGTTTTGATTTATATCAAGGCAAAGCATTACCGATCCGGTAACGATGTTTTGCCTGAAACCCCCGTAATAGACGCCTTAAATGCGACTTTTGTAGCGGGTCGGGCAAAGCGCAAATTCTCTAGACTGCGCATCCAGCTTCCAGCCCGAGACGACCCTCCATGTACCGTGATCGCATCCGCCTGCCTTCGTTGTTGAATAAAGTAATGAGCGCTGCCGAAGCCGCCTTGTTGATCGAGGACGGCATGACCGTTGGCATGAGTGGCTTTACCCGCGCCGGAGAAGCCAAGGCAGTGCCCCACGCCCTGGCTGAGCGTGCCAAGGTCACCCCGCTTAAAATCAGCTTGATGACCGGTGCGAGCCTGGGCAACGACCTCGACAAGGAGCTCACCGAGGCCGGTGTGCTCGCGCGACGCATGCCGTTCCAGGTCGACAGCACATTGCGTAAGGCAATCAACGCAGGCGAGGTGATGTTCATCGACCAGCATCTCTCGGAAACCGTCGAGCAACTGCGCAACGGCCAACTCAAATTGCCCGATATTGCCGTGATCGAAGCAGTGGCCATCACCGAGCAAGGACATATCGTACCGACCACGTCGGTGGGTAATTCAGCCAGCTTCGCCATCTTCGCCCGGCAAGTGATCATCGAGATCAACCTGGCTCACAACCCGAATCTAGAGGGATTGCACGACATTTATATCCCGACCTATCGCCCCACTCGCACGCCGATTCCCTTGGTGAAAGTCGACGACCATATAGGCAGCACCGCGATCCCGATACCGCCGGAAAAGATTGCCGCCATAGTCATAACCAACCAAGGGGACTCGCCTTCTACCGTCGCCCCGCCAGACATCGACACCCAGGCCATCGCCGATCACCTGATCGACTTCTTCAAACAGGAGGTTTCGGCTGGGCGCATGACCAACAAGCTCGGGCCGCTGCAAGCAGGGATTGGCAACATCGCCAACGCCGTGATGTGCGGCCTGATTGATTCGCCGTTCTCGGACTTGACCATGTACTCCGAGGTTTTGCAGGACTCGACATTTGACTTGATTGACGCCGGCAAGCTGAGTTTCGCCTCCGGCAGCTCGATCACGCTGTCGGGTCGACGCAATGCCGACGTGTTCGGAAACCTGGAACGGTATAAGGACAAACTGGTCCTGCGTCCGCAGGAAATCTCCAACCATCCGGAGGTTGTGCGCCGCCTGGGCATCATTGGTATCAATACCGCGCTGGAGTTCGACCTATACGGCAATGTGAACTCAACCCATGTATGCGGCACGCAGATGATGAACGGCATCGGCGGCTCGGGGGACTTCGCCCGCAATGCTCACCTGGCGATTTTCGTCACCAAGTCGATCGCCAAGGGCGGTGCCATTTCCAGTGTCGTACCGATGGTCAGCCATGTGGACCATACCGAACACGACGTCGACATCCTGGTGACCGAGATCGGCCTGGCCGACCTGCGGGGCCTGGCGCCACGGGAGCGGGCACGCGTGATCATCGACAATTGCGTGCACCCTTCCTACCGCCAGGCCTTGAACGAGTATTTCAACGCCGCGTGCGCTTTGGGTGGGCATACGCCGCACATCCTGCGCGATGCACTGAGTTGGCACCTGAACCTCGAAGAGACCGGACGCATGTTGGCGGTCTGATACAGCTGGAATACAGCTGACGCAAATACAGTTTTGATTGGAGCCCACCGTTCGCGCGAAACCCGACATAAACTGTACTGCTGTACCGGTTATTGCCTACAGTCTTTTCTCACAAAACCACAGATGCGTAGCAGAAATGCACCATAGTAGTGCTTACAAGTACAGTTGCCTCGTTATCGACCAGTACACCACGATTTAACAGTTAACTGGTCTCGCACAATACAAATGAACTGTATCTACAGTCGCTGGCCAAACGAGCAGATCATGGGCACCAGTTAAACCACTACCTAATCCCGCCACAAGCGGAAGGATGTCAACCATGGAACGTACACTCAGTTCCGAGCTGTTTTTCGAAGACAAAGCTGAAAAAAACCAGGCTTCCCTGCCTCTTCGCGTTATCGCCAACCTGATGTTGTGGCAGCGTCGCATTGCCAGCCGCCATCAACTGGCTCGTCTGGATTCGCGCCTGCTGGCTGACGCCGGTATCAGCGAAGCCCAACGTTACGAAGAGCTGAGCAAGCCGTTCTGGCGCTAACTCAGCGTCGCTGGCCCTGACCCACCGGGTCCACCGCCAGCACCGAATTGAACAAACAAGACCCGTCGCGGGAAACCTCGACGGGTCTTGTCGTTTACGGGGCAGATTCCGGTAAATCCGCCAGACCATAACAGTTATAGAATTGTACCTACTGTTAGGTACAGTTTATCTATAACGCAGCCGGCGCGAGTCGCAAGCGGTATAACGGGGTAATTCCAGGCTGTCAGCCAACGCGTTCTGTCCTAATATCGATACGAACGTGGCGAAGCGAGTCGAGCCTGCGTCTCTTCTTCCAGCTACCTGCACCCGCATAACCTCAATTCCCAAGGAGTTCACCATGATCCGTCTTCGCCTGCTCAGCGCCGTTGCCCTGCTGGCCGTGTCCGCCTACTCCAACGCCAGCAGCTTCATCGTTACCACAGACTCCATTGTCGGCGCGCTCAAGGCCACGTCCGACGTCACCTCCGATGCAACCTCATCACTGCGGGACAATAAGATCGTCCAGGCCGCCCGAGATGACGCCGCCAGCTTCGTGGCCAGCGAAGGCGCAATCCGTGGTGTGAAACTGGAAAGTGCGCTGAACCATATTCGCCAGCAGGCCCCCCAGATCGACGCCACCGACGCGCAACTGGCCCAGGCCATTCTGGTGATCTGAGGCAACATGAAACATCGGGCGCGCAATGGTGTTCCGATGTTTCAGCACTGGCTCTGGCCCGCAGGTTTGCGCTAGCCTTCCGGCTCGCCATCAACCGTCGAGTACCATGCGTTTTTATCCAAATCCATTTATCACGTCTTGCCTAGTGGCTTTTTGCTGGTCTGTTCCGGCCCACGCCTTCGATGTGACCACCCAGCAAGTGGTGGTTAGCGGCTACGCGACCTCCTTGGTGACCTCTGCGCCCTTCGACAATAAACTTATCGTCGCCGCCCGCGATGACGCTGCGGTATTCGTTGCCAGCGACGGACAGCTGAGAGGTGCACGGTTGGAATCGGCCCTGGACTACATGCGCCGAACCCAGCCAAAACTTCACGCCACCGACCTTGAACTGGCACAGGCAATTCTCGTCCAATAATTATCTTCATTTTCCGGAGTCGTTCCATGCGTAGCCCGCTGATTGCTGCCGCCCTAGGCCTGCTGGTGTTGGCCGATGTAGCCCAGGCACATACCCTGGTAGCCACCAGTAATATCATCGTTCGCGCTTCCCAGCGCACGATCGATTTCACTTCCGACACCACCACATCCATCCGTGATTCGAAGATCGTTCGCGAAGCCCACGACGACGCGGCCAGCTTCGTCGCCAGCAATGGCGAAATTCGTGGCGCTCATCTCGAGGCCGCCTTCGATACCTTGCGTACACGCGTGCCGGAAGCGCGCGACGCCAGTGACCAGGTTCTCGCCGAAGCCATCCTCGCATTGTGAGGCGGCTCGCCGCCTGGCTGACGGCCGGGGTCGTGCTGCTTATCGGCAGCACCGCCCAGGCCGGCCTGCAGCTACACCTTAATGCCGACGGCTTGACGCCGGCACAGCAGCAGGCCAGCCAGGCACTGCTCGATGAAGCCATGCAGGCGTTGCCGCCACGCTTCATCGAGCGACTGGACCGCCGCATCGATGTTGGCTGGACCGACCAAATGCCCGCCAACGCCTACGGCCAGGCCTCGCTGGTGTCACAGCTGGACCTGAACCGAAACCTGCTCGGTAGCCTCACTGACGGCAGCGCCGCCACACAGAAGACCCAACGCCCCCACGGCACGGTACGGCGGGAAATGCTCGCCACGGTCCTGCACGAACTGACCCACATTTATGACCGCTCGCGTCTATGGCCGGATGCCGAGCGTGCGCTGATCCAGCGTTGCACTCGGCGCAACAGCAGCGCCGGGTTGATTGGCTTGCCTGATGAGTGCCGAGGCCAGAACGATCGCCGCTTTACACTGAGCGACGATCCTCGCTTGCTCGACCTGGCGGGCTGGCCGCAATACGTCGGCCGTCGCGGTGAACGGGAGCAGCACAATCGTCAAGTCGTCCGCAGCCCGGACCTTTACGAGACGAGCAGCCCCAAGGAGTTCGTCGCGGTCAACATGGAGTACTTTCTCCTGGACTCCAGCTATGCCTGCCGACGTCCCGCGCTGTATCGCTATTATCAGGAACACTTTGGTTGGGCCCCCGCCGCCAAGGATACCTGCGCAAAATCGTTCGCCTTCCTCAATGCTGGCAACGACTTCGCCAAGACGCCACTGGGCCAGGTCGATCCGGAACGGGTCTATGCCATTGACTACCTGTTGGCCGAAGCGAACCAGAACTGGGTCAGCCGCTGGGGCCACAGCATGCTCCGGCTGGTGATTTGCGCACCGGACCGGCCGCGTGGCCCGGACTGCCGCCTTGACCTGGACCAACACCTGGTGCTGTCGTACCGCGCTTTTGTGGGCGACGTGCAGTTGTCGAGTTGGGACGGACTGGTGGGCAAATACCCGTCGCGCCTGTTCGTGCTACCGCTCGCCCAAGTGATCGATGAATACACCAAGACCGAATTGCGCAGCCTGGCGTCTGTACCGCTGAACCTGTCGCGCACTGAGATAGAGGAAACGGTCGAACACGCCGCAGAAATGCATTGGAGCTACGACGGCAGTTATTACTTCCTGTCCAATAACTGCGCCGTGGAAAGCTTGAAGCTACTGCGCAGCGGCAGCAACAACGAACAGCTCAAGGGCCTGGACAGCATCATGCCCAACGGCCTGCTGGAAGTGCTCAAGGGCCGGGGCCTGGCGGATACCAGCGTGCTGGATGATCCCAAGGAAGCCTTGCGCCTGGGCTACCGCTTCGACTCATTCCGTGATCGGTACCAGGCGATGTTCGATGTGCTGAAGAAACATCTGCCTATCAAGCAACAAACGGTGGAGGACTGGCTGGCCCTGGATGCCGCCGAACGCCGCGTCTGGTTCGAACAGGCCGACCTGCGCACCAGCGCAGCATTGTTGCTGCTGGAACAGGCCAGCTATCGTCGACAATTGTTGTTGGCGCAGGATGAAGTCAAACAACGCTACCTCGGAGCCCGTGAACTGCAGAACGGCGGCATGGAACGGGCTAACGCGACGTTGCAACAGATTCTAGCCAACAGCGGCTTCCTGAGCCGTCCGGCTGAACTGCTAGGCACCGGCGGCTACGGGTTACCGCAACCCAGCGAGTGGCAGCGCCTGGAATCCGAAAGCAGCTTGCGTCAGAAACAGCTGCAAACACTGACAGGTGATCTGGACAAGGAAGTCCGGGCGTTGCTGGAACCGAGCCGCGCCGCTGAAATTGCTGCAAGCGAGGCCAATGTGAAAGTGATCGGCGAGCATTTGCGCAAGCTGCACAAGGCCGGAGGCGGGTTGGAGTTACCCTGACGAAACACTCCTGAAGCAGTAACGAAAAGGGGTTCAGAACCCAGTTCTGAACCCCTTTTTGATGCTGATCCAAATCAGTCGACACGCGCTTTGCGCACGCCATCAGCCAAGGCAGCACATAGGCTCAACACCCCATCAATCGCTTGCTCCGGCGTATCGGCGCTGGCGATATGGTCGATCAGCGCCGAACCAACCACCACCCCATCAGCCAGTCGTGCGATGGCCGCCGCCTGCTCCGGCGTGCGGATGCCGAAACCGATGCTGATCGGCAAATCGGTATGGCGACGCAGGCGTGCGACT